>NZ_JAZHRT010000001.1:0-9037500 GCF_036924535.1 Bradyrhizobium sp. AZCC 2262
GATTTTTCAGGGGATCGGCAAAGCTGTGACGCGCGATCGCCTGGAAGGTATCGCCGGCGTCGCTGCGCAGATGGCCGTAATCGATGATCAGCGCCGCGCCGTCCTGGTCGCGCACCCGCGCGGCGATCTTCATCATCTCGGTGTCCGGCCGCCACTCGAACACGGCGCCGACCGGGGCCGCGCGCACCAGCGGCGGCAGCAACACCTCGAAGCGCGGCATCGGGTCGTCCGAGGCTCCAAATACCAGCTTGCCATTGTCGTCGAGGTTGACGACACGCTCGTGCCAGCCGGTCTCGCGCTTGACCACCTGATGGATCGGCAGCACGTCGAAATATTCGTTGGCGAGAATGACCGCGGGGCCCTCCGGCACGTCGTCGATGCTGTCATGCCAGGTGATGTTGCGGGCGCCTGACAACGTCGTCCGCTGCTTTTCGCGCAGTACAGGGTTGATCTCGACGAGATCGATATGGAGCGATTGATAGAGCGGTGGCAGCACCCGGATCGCACGGAGCGCGTCCGCCATCATGGTGCCGCGGCCGGGGCCGAGTTCGACCAGCCGCAGCGTCGGCGGCGAGCCGATCGCCTTCCACACCGAGGCCGTCCATAGACCGAGCAGCTCGCCGAACATCTGGCTGACCTCGGGCGCGGTGGTGAAATCGCCCTCGCGGCCGAGCGGATCGCGCGACACGTAATAGCCGTGCTCGGGATGCATCAGGCACAGCTTCATGTATCGCCAGACCGGCATCGGTCCCGACGATCTGATCAGCTTGTGGATCTCCGCCTGCAGCGGTGAAAATTCGGTCACGGCCTGCCTTAAATCGACTTCTGTATATGCTCCGGCGTCTTGCGGCGCCATGCCATTATGATCAGGATGGCTCCAGCAATGATCATTGGCACCGACAACAGCATACCCATGGTCAGCCCGCGCCACAAAAATCCAAGCTGGGGATCGGGTTCGCGGAAAAACTCGCCCGTAATACGTGCAAGGCCATAGATCGTGATGAAGCTGCCGAGAATCAGGCCCGGCCGTTTCAACGCACCCATCCGGATCATGACAGCCAGGATGGCAAACAGCAGGATACCCTCGAGCGCAGCTTCGTAGAGCTGGCTTGGATGGCGGAAAAGGTGTTGCGTGTCATCGGGAAAGATCATTCTCCAGGGCACGCTGGCATCCGCCTCACGGCCCCACAACTCGCCCTTGATGAAGTTGGCGAGCCGCCCGAGGAATATTCCGATCGGAGCGACCGCGGTCGTGATGTCGCCAAGCGACAGGATGGAGATATTGTTCCTGAGTGCAAACAGCATCACCGCGGCGACGCAGCCGAGAAAGCCGCCGTGAAAGGACATGCCGCCCTCCCACAATTTGAAAATGGCGGCCGGATGCTCGATGAAGAAGGGGAGATTGTAGAACAGCACGTAGCCGGTGCGGCCGCCGAGGATGATGCCGAGGGTCACCCAGAGAATGAAGTCGTCGAGTTGCACCGGCGCGATCGGTGCCGGACCGCCCCACAATTTCTCGCTTCTGATCAGCGCGCGCGCATAGACCCATCCGATCACGATGCCGCTGATATAGGCCAGTGCATACCATCGGATCGCGAGTGGTCCGATCGATATGGCGACGGGATCAATTGTCGGAAAGGTGATGGCGAGAAAGGGCATCTGGCTCACAGGGTTTTGGTGTAGACCGCGTAGGCTACGCCGAAGATCGGCGGGGCATCATAGGCTTTGACGAACCCCATCTTCAGATACATCGGCAGGGCGACTGACATGATCGGACTGGTGTGGAGCGCGATGATCGGCGATCCGTCGCGCTTGGCTCTCGCAATACACGCATCGCTCAAGGCTCGCCCAATTCCTTTTCCGCGAAACGCGGGGTCGACGACCAGCATGCGAATGATGGGCCAGCGTTGATCGAAGAACGCGGCTTTTTGACTGTAGGGCCCGAAATAGGCGACGGCGCCCGCGAACTTGTCTCGGAGTTCGGCAATTTGGAGTTCGGCAATGATGACTTCTCCGCTCACGCTAAGCGCCGAGGTTTTCGACAGGCCGGCACGCATCGCCGGCCAGTCATCATAGTGGTCTCGAAACTCATCAAACGCCGAGATTGCAATCCGGTTCAGGTTTTCCGCGTCTGCACTTTGGTAATCTCTGAGTCGGATTTCTGCCATCGCCAGCCTGCGATCACGTCGACAGGTTGCGGTGATAGAGCGCCAGCAGCCGCTCCCAGTGCCGCTCGGCGGCATCGCGGTCATAGACCGGGCGTTTCGGGAAAGCGAAGCCGTGATGGGTGCCGGGATAGATCTCGACCTCGTTGTTCGATCCCTTCATGCCGGCCGCGACCTTGTCGATAATCTCCTGCGGCGCATAGACGTCGGTCTCGGCGCAGGCGAAATACAATTCGGCCTTGGTCTTTGTTGCGGCAAGATGCGGGCTGTCGGGTTGATCGGTCGCCAGGTGCGTGCCGTAGATCGAAGCTGCCGCCTTCACACGATCCGGAAAATGCGTCGCCGCGTTGACT
Organism: Bradyrhizobium sp. AZCC 2262; assembly: GCF_036924535.1. Classification (NCBI taxonomy): domain Bacteria; kingdom Pseudomonadati; phylum Pseudomonadota; class Alphaproteobacteria; order Hyphomicrobiales; family Nitrobacteraceae; genus Bradyrhizobium; species Bradyrhizobium sp. AZCC 2262. Next base: position 2,519 of record NZ_JAZHRT010000001.1, read on the forward strand.
GCGTAGCGGCCGCTCATGCAGTAGCCGACGGTGCCGACGATCTTGGTATTAGCTGCACTTTGCGTCTCGGCAAAGGCGAGCAAGGCCTTGGTATCCTCCATCACCAGGGGGATGTTGATCGAGTTCATCAGTTCGAACATCCTCTTGCGTTCGGGCGAATTTGGATCCGGATTGATCGGCCCGATCTCCATGACGCCTGAGCGGTAATACATGTTGGGCAGCATCACGTAATAGCCCGACGTGCCGAGCCGCCGCGCCATGTCGCGCAGTTCCTCGCGGATCGCCGGCGCGTCCATGTAGAAGATGATGACCGGAAAGGGCCCGCCGCGCTCGGGATGGGTGATGAAGGTCGTGGTCTTGCCGTCCTTGGTCGCAATATCGATCTGCTGGTCGATCATGGGCGTTTCTTCATGTGTTGTGATTCTGGTTTCTGGTTAAGCGCTTGATACGATTGCAAGGAAACCGGGGCATGACAAGGCGAAGGGCATCAGGTTGGTTTTGCACGGCGCACTTGAACCTTGTCCCTGGGATCGCCATTGTCATGTCTGTGACGATCAATTTGCAGCGACCGGAGCGTTTTCAGATGACCCAGACCAGCAATCGGTTTTTCGACGAGATCGGCCGTTTGATGAACGACGCCGCCGGCGCGGCCCAGGGCGTCAAGCGCGAGGTCGATACGGTCGTGCGCAACCAGGCCGAGCGCATCCTGCGCGATCTCGACCTCGTCAAGCGCGAGGAGTTCGACGCGGTCAAGGACATGGCGCGCCTGGCGCGCGAGGAGAATGAGGCGCTGAAGGGCCGGATCGCGGCGCTCGAAGCCAAGCTCGGCATTTCGCCGTCGGCGCCGGACGCCGGCAGCACGAAGACGGACGGGTAGGGATTTCATCACCAATCGTCATGGTCGGGTACATTCCCGGCCATCCACGGCTCTTCGTCGCGGCGGCAAGAACGTGGATGCCCGGCCCAAAACCGGGCATGACGGCTTTGGGGCCCTCAATGACCCTAAACCGCAGAAAAATCCCTTCATTTCCTTGTCATTTCTCGCCTTTGGGGCTAAAAGCCCGCCACGTCCGCAGCCCCCGCACCCCTGGAGGCTTGCTGTGGGACGCCAACGGGCCGCGATGCGGCCTTTAACTTTTTAGAAAACAAGGACTTAACACGATGGCGACCGTCAAGGAATTGAAGGCGACCGCGCGTCCGCAGAGCGGCAAGGGGGCCGCCCGGGCAGAGCGTCGCGCCGGGAGAGTGCCCGGAGTGATCTACGGCAACAACCAGCCCCCCGTGACCATTTCGGTCGACGACAAGGAACTGCGCCAGCGCATCCTCGCCGGCCGCTTCCTGACCACGATTTACGACATCGATCTCGAGGGCAAGAAGCACCGCGTGATTCCGCGCGACTTCCACCTCGATCCCGTTCGTGACTTCCCGCTGCACGTCGATTTCATGCGGCTCGGTGAAGGCGCGACCATCCGCGTCAGCGTTCCCCTGCACGTCGTGAACGGCGAAACCTCGCCCGGCGTCAAGCGCGGCGGCACCGTCAACATCGTCACCCACACCATCGATCTCGAATGCTCGGTCGACAATATTCCGCAGTACATCGAGGCCGATGTCAGCGCGCTGGAAATCAGCCACTCGCTGCATCTCTCCGAGATCAAGCTGCCGGCCGGCGTGAAGTCGCTGTCGCGTGAGGACGCGACGCTGGTGACCATCGTGCCGCCGTCCGGCTACGCCGAAGAACAGAAGGCTGCGGCGGCTGCTGCGGCTGCGGGCACGGCTGCTCCGGCGGCGGGTGCCGCGGCGGCGCCGGCGGCTGCTGCCGCCCCTGCGGCGGGTGCTGCCGCTCCGGCAGCTGGCGCGAAGGCGCCGGCTGGCGGCGACAAGAAGAAGTAAGCAGCGGCGGGATGCCGCGTCATGCGCCTGTTTGTCGGTCTCGGTAACCCCGGTTCGAAATACGCGAACAACCGGCACAATATCGGCTTCATGGCCGTCAATGAAATTGCGCGGCGTCACGGTTTCGCACCGTGGCGCCGCCGTTTTCAGGGCGAGACCTCCGAAGGCACACTCGATCGCGAAAAGGTCGTTCTGCTGCGGCCGACCACCTACATGAACGAGTCCGGGCGCGCGGTTCAGGAAGCCGCCAACTTCTTCAAGCTGTCCGCCGGTGACATTACCGTGTTTCAGGACGAACTCGAACTGCCGGCGGCGAAGGTGCGCGTCAAGATCGGCGGCGGCATCGCCGGTCATAACGGACTGCGCTCGATCTCCTCGCATATCGGCAACGACTACCGCCGGGTGCGGCTCGGGATCGGTCATCCCGGCGTCAAGGAACTGGTGCACAGCCACGTGCTGTCCGACTTTGCCAAGAGCGATCGGCCGTGGGTAGAAGCGCTGTGCGAGGCGATTGCCGACAATGCCGGGCTGCTGGCGACCGGCAAGGACTCGACCTTCCAGAACAAGGTACATCTGGTTCTGCAGGCCAAGGGAATTTTAGACAAGGGCGATGGTGACGCCAAGGGCGGCAGCTGACATCGCGAACGGACTTCAGGACGTATTATGGGATTCAAATGCGGTATCGTTGGCCTGCCCAATGTCGGCAAGTCGACGCTGTTCAACGCGCTGACCGAGACGGCGGCGGCGCAGGCGGCGAATTATCCGTTCTGCACCATCGAGCCGAATGTCGGCGAGGTCGCCGTGCCTGATCCCAGGCTCGACAAGCTGTCGGCGATCGCAAGCTCCGCGCAGATCATCCCGACCCGGCTGACCTTTGTCGACATTGCGGGCCTCGTCCGCGGCGCCTCGAAGGGCGAAGGCCTCGGCAACCAGTTCCTCGCCACCATCCGCGAGGTCGACGCGGTCGCGCATGTGGTGCGGTGTTTCGAGGATTCCGACATCACCCATGTCGAAGGCAAGATTGCGCCGCTGGCCGACATCGAGACCATCGAAACCGAACTGATGCTTGCCGATCTCGACAGCCTGGAAAAGCGCGTCGACAATCTCGCCAAAAAGGCCAAGGGCAACGACAAGGACGCCAAGGAGGCGCTCGATCTCGTCAACCGAGCGCTGGCGCTGCTGCGCGACGGCAAGCCGGCGCGCTTTCTCGAGCGCAAGCCCGAGGAAGAGCGCGCGTTCAATATGCTGGGCCTGCTGACGTCGAAGCCGGTGCTCTACGTCTGCAACGTCGAGGAAGGCTCGGCCAAGGACGGCAACAGCTTTTCAAAGCAGGTGTTCGAGCACGCCAAGAAGGAAGGCGCGGTCGCCGTGGTGATCTCGGCCAAGATCGAATCCGAGATCGCGACCCTGTCACGCGAGGAGCGCACCGAGTTTTTGGAGACGCTCGGTCTTGAGGAGGCCGGCCTCGACCGGCTGATCCGCGCCGGCTACCAGCTGCTCGATCTCATCACCTATTTTACCGTCGGCCCGAAGGAGGCCCGCGCCTGGACCATCCACCGCGGCACCAAGGCGCCCGCGTCGGCCGGCGTGATCCATACCGATTTCGAAAAAGGCTTCATCCGGGCCGAGACCATCGCCTATGCCGATTACGTCGCGCTGAACGGCGAAGCCGGCGCCCGCGACGCCGGCAAGCTCAGGCTGGAAGGCAAGGAATATGTCGTCGCCGACGGCGACGTGATGCATTTCAGGTTTAATACCTAGAATTCTTCGCCACCAACTCCGCCGTCATCCTGAGGAGCCGCGCTTTTGCGCGGCGTCTCGAAGGATGGGCCGCGGGCTCTATCATCCTTCGAGACGCGCGTTCCGCGCTCCTCAGGATGACGGAGAAAGCCTACCGCATCTGCCCCTGATCGCGGATCGCGCCGAGGTGCTCGTTGATGCGGAAGACGATCAGGATGAATTCCGCGGCGATGCGCGAAAACACCACGCCGACCACGATACCGGCGATCGAGGACAGCAACAGGATGAACCCGCCGAACGGGCTGATCGCCATCGCGGCAAGCGCCGAAAAGATCCCGGACAGGCCGAACAGCACGATCAAGCCGATGACCAGCCAGTAGAAGGTCTTGATGATCGTGGGCGTGATGAAGCGGTCCCACTGAAACAGATCCTGAAAATCCAACATGGATGGTTCTCCGGCGAATCAAACAACCTGGTCCCAGACCGCACAGGGCTAGCCCCGAAAATTGTTCCGGGCAAGTCACGGGCGAGCGCCGCTGGCGGTACTCGCCCGTGGCGAACAAGCCATGCGGGTGGGTGGGTTGAGATTGCCGCAAATAACGGCCACATTCGGGCTTCTCCACCGTTAATCCCAGTCCAAATTTTCAATCGATGACAACGCTGACCTTCGAAGACTTCACGCCCGGCCATTTCGGCAGGTTCGGACCGCGCCACGTCACGCGCGAGGACATTTTGGCCTTTGCCGCCGAATTCGACCCGCAGCCGATGCATCTGGACGAGGCCGCCGCCAATGCGTCGATGCTGAAGGGGCTGTCCGGATCGGGCTGGCACCTCGGCTCGATCATGATGCGGATGCTGTTTGACGGCTTTATCGGCCGTACCGCCTCGCTCGGCTCGCCCGGCGTCAACGAGATGCGCTGGCTGGCGCCGCTCCGGCCGGGCGACGACCTGACGCTGGATGTCGACGTCGCGGAGGCCCGGATTTCGAAGAGCCGTCCTGAAACCGGCATCGTGACCTTCAAGGGCACCATCCGCAACGCGGCCGGCGTGGTGCTGTGCGAGATGGAGTCGCCGATCATCGTGCGCCGGCGCGCCGAATCGGGGGCGAAGTAGCGATGCGTTTCTTCGAGGACATCGAGATCGGCGCGCAGCGCGAGTTCGGCTCGTTCACCTTCACCGCCGCCGACATCAAGAAGTTTGCCACGCAGTTCGATCCGCAGCGCTTTCATCTCGATGAGGAGGAAGGACGCAAATCCCTGTTCGGGGGACTGGCTGCGTCGGGCTGGCACGTCGCCGCGGTCTGCATGAAGCTCCTGGTCGCCGACGGCAAGCGGTTGACGGCGGAGGCTGTCGCACGCGGCGAGCAGGTCGCGGTGTGGGGGCCATCGCCCGGCTTTCGTGAATTGCGCTGGATCAAGCCGGTGCTGGCCGGCGACACCATCGACTTTTCCAGCGTGGTTGAAACCAAGCGGACCTCGGAGAAGCGTCCCGAATGGGGCATCGTGCAGGCCCGCAATACCGGCACCAACCAGCGCGGCGAGCAGGTGTACTCGTTCCTCGCGACCGCCTTCGTGCCGCGACGGAGTTAGCTACCCGCAGATCAACCGTAGCCCGGATGGAGCGAAGCGAAATCCGGGGCAGGCCCGCGGCGGATATGGTGTTCCCGGATTTCGCTGCGCTCCATCCGGGCTACGTGCCCCCAGTCCGGGCGCAACATGGTTAGCGAGTCGTGCCGTTAGCTCCTCGTAATCCATGACTCCATGGAATGGATTTCTTGCTAACGCATTTTGAACTTTCTGCCTGCCATATGCGTCTCAGGGGAAGTACCGAGGGGATGACCATGGCAGATCGCGGCAGCCTGAAATTCGTCGGCTTTATCTTCGCAACCGTCACGATGGCGGTGATGCTGACCGCCACGATGGTGGTGAAATCCTACGCCGACGGTGTCTACACGATCGAGGACACCGCGTTCGTCCGCCAGTAGCCGGCGAATCGGATCGCCGTGAGCGCTGAAGAAAGTTCAGCGGCTCCAGATCAGCGTCATCGCCACGACCGCAAACGTCAGCAGTCCGACGAAGCGGATCACGATCGTGCCCACGCGATGCGACGATTGCCGCAGCGGCATTGAATCAACGTTGTCTGGCTGAACGTTTTGCATCGCCGGTGTGTCCCCAAAAGGTGCCTGTCGCCACGTGACGACATCCGTCCCTGGACGCGACCGTGTTTATAAAGTTCAGATCGAACACAGCCAAACAAAACCGCCGCGCTCCCTTACGGAACACGGCGGAGTGTCAGATTTTTGCAACGATCGCGCTTAGCTGTTGCGCAGACCGTCGGCGGCGCGCTTCCACTGCGTGACGTTGTCGGCGATCATGCGCGTCGACTTCATCGCGGCCTGGCTGAGCTGGGCATAGCCGGAAATCTCGCGCTGGACGCGCTGGCCTTCGGCATGAAGCAGGTCGCGGAGGCTTTCGAGTTCGGAAATCAGCTTCTCGATTTCCGCCAGCGAAGTGCCGGCGACGCGCTGGATCAGCGAATTGACGTTGTTGACGGTGGCTTCCGCATTGGCGTCGAGCGGCGCAGTCTCCGCGGCGACCGCGGGCCGGCGCAGATAGGCAATGTCGTTGCGAACGAATTCGCGGATACCGGCTTCGACTTCGGATACGGCGGCGAGATCGTTGTCGACTTCCGGGGTTTCATCAATCTGTTCCGGACGAATGGTGGCGTTCATCGGCAATTCCTCTGTTTCGCTTTCAGGCGAGCGCGGACGTCCCCCGCACGACGAAGTGGAGCGGGGTCCATCTGCGCTGCCGATTTTGGCCGCATCTGGGCCAATCTGCGGCAATGGTGGATCATTCTCGGGGGCGGGGGTTTTGGGGCGGAAAACGCGTCAAATCGGGACATTTCCGGCCCTTACCAGCTGCGTTTGAAGCCTGCGCTGAGGCTCTTGCTGGCGGCGCCGGACGGCGTTTCGCCGATCGAGCCGGAAATGGTGACGCCGTCGAACAGCTTCTGCTCGGCGCCGACCTTGCGCAGCCATCTGTCGTCCGACGTCGACAGGGTCTGGCCGGCGATCAGGCTGGTGCCGGTGTCGGCAATGCTGAGCTTTGCCGACTGGTCGGTCTCGTAGCTGCGCGCAGGATGGCTGACGATGCCGGGCACCGGCACGAGGCCCTGCTGAATCAAATTGTAGTCGTTCTTCAGGGTCACCGAATATTGCTCGCTGAGCGGCAGCGATTTGCTCAAGGAGGTGCCGAGCCTGCTCTGCTCGGATCCGGGATCGACGCGGGCCTCGACCGAGGTCTTGTCCCAGATCGAGGCGACGCCGGGGGCCGTGATCGCCGCCCAGGCGGTGCCGGAGGATTGCGGCAGGCTGCCGCCATTGGCGAGTTTTTCCGAGAGCAACTCCGACGTGGTCGCCGTGCCCTGCCGTGCGACCGTCATGTCGGCGCCGACGCGCGTATCCAAGAACGGCGAGATGGACTGCTTGACCGACACCGCGGAGGTGCCGTTCGCCCTTTCATTGGCGGACCACGCGGCATCCGCGCTGGCGACGGCTTTCGACGCGCCGCCTCCCTTGGGCTCCGGACCGGTCAGGGTCGACGCATCGACATTGAGCAGGCTCCAGTCGAGCTTGCTGACGTCGATGTCCTTCATGATGTCGACGTCGTTGACGTCGGGCGCCGTCTCGGTCTCTTCCGCCACCGGCATTTCCGGATCGTCGTCGGAAGGCGGCGTTTGCGCCGCTGCCGCCACCATCGAAGCCAAACTTACGCCGGCCACCAGCATTGGCAGCCGCGCCCAGCCAAACCGCATTTTGGGAATCATTGCCCGCCCGCATTCCAAGTCTCGCCCAGAATGCGTTCGCTCTGTTGCGAAATTATGGCGTGCGCGATCTTTGCTCACTTCACGTGAACGTCATGGCCGGGCACAGCGCGTCATCGCGCCAGAGACCCGGCCATCCACGCCCCCTTGGGGCTGGCGAAGGAAGACGTGGATGCCCAGGCGCGAAGATGCTGCTCGCGCTTCCGGGCATGACGATTGGAATCGATTGACGTGAGCTAGATCGCCATCCGCGGCAGGTGAATCGGATAGCCTACGGTCTGCTCGACCAGATCGAAGGTGTCGACCAGCACACGGAAGTTGGTCAGGCGACCGGCCCTGAACTGGGCGAAATGGGCGATCCGCAAGGAGATCGGCTTGTTCGAATCCAGCGCGGTCAGCGAATAGCGCATCATCGAGGAGGCCGAATCCACCCCCAGCATGATCGATTCGCGGTCGAAGCGGTGGACGCGGAAGTTGTCCGCGATCTGCCTGATCACATCGATCACGGCCGCCTTGCCACGGCGCGAGCCGAAGAATGAATACATGTCGATCGGTCCATAGATCGCCCAGTCGACATCCTCGTCGAGCAGCGCTTCGAGATCGGCGGGCTGGCGTTCATTGATCGCGCGATGAAACGCACGCGAAAAACGCCAGAGACTATGCTCTGTCATTTTAAGTTGGTCCTTGAAAACTGGATTTGCAAACAGCAATCACGCCCTAATGAGCATCGTCATCGATGCCGGGCTGAAATGCTGTACTCACTGTTGGAGCTACAAATAGAGCAGCTCGCCCAAATTACAATCATTGTTTCTGCATTGCACAAATGCGGCGTTTTCGCCCGTTTTCCGGTCACTTATCAGTCATGACGGCGCACCGGCTCGCGCTCGATGGCGATTCCGGCGTCGCGAATGCGATGATGCCGAACAGCAGGGCGCCGCCGATTCCGCTGATCACAGCCTGCAGCGGCATGAAGGTGAAGAACACCGGTATCCCGCTATCGCCTTCAAAACTCGTGGTTTTGAAGATTTCGACCCAGGCGAGTCCAGCCCCGATGCCCAGCGCCGTGCCGACCAGCGCCCCCTGCGCCAAGCCAGGCAAAGCCGGCAGGGCGATCTTCATACGTTCTTCGTGTCGGAAACAGCCCTGTGGTGTGTCACGGCAAGCGCGACGAGGTTCAATGCTGCGCGGAAAATGAGCGGCGCGTTTGGCGTGCACATCCGACGTGCAGTCACACATCCGAGCTCTACGCCGCGGCGTGTCCCGGAATGACAGAGTCCACAAACGCTAGATCGGGTCCGGCCTTCTGCCGGTCAGGATCGCGGCGACGTCGCGTTCGAGCAGTTGCTGGACCAGATCGAAGGTGTCGATGACTTCCCTGATCTGGCTGATCTTGCCGTCGCGCAGCGTATAGAAGCCGGCGACGTCGAACTGCACCATGCGCTGATTGATGCTCTTGCGGAAGAACACGCGGATGAACGCGGCCGCCTTGTCGCCCTCGGTGACCAGCATCGGCACCTCGCAGCGCAGCTCGGAATAGCGGGCCCGCACCGCATTCCACATCTCGCGCATTTCGGCCTTGCCGCGGCGGTGGCCCATATGCGGCAGGATGTCGATCGGGGCGTTGGCGAGGAATTCGATGTCGTCGGTGCAGCGCTCGAGCGTGGCTTCGACGTCGCCGGAATACAGGACGTTGAGGAAATCCAGCACGTGCTGACGATTTGATCCCTCGGTCATTCGCCCACCTTGTGTTCGATCCCGCGATTGCGGCCGGTCCCATTGTGAACGGAACGGCACAGGTATCAATCAGCAAAAGGATTTAAAGTCTCTGAAAGTATGTTTCTGAAGGTATTCGGACGCAGCCGCCGTTGCACGCCGACGTGCCCCGGGAACGATCCCGCCACGGCCGGCGTTGTTTCTCATCCGTTGATACGGAGACCATGATGACGAAAACCGCACCTCCGATCCCGGAAGGTAACCAGAGCCACAAGGGCGCGGGCAGCGCGCCCAGCGTTCCCCTCGACACCACCAAGGGCCATCGCGACGACGAGAAGAACAACATCCGCGAACAGGCCGCGCACGGCAATCTGACGCAGAACACGAGCAACCGCCGGTCGGGGTGAGGGGGCGCGATTCTCCGCTCTCGACGTCGTCCCTGCGAACGCAGGGACCCATAACCACCGCCGGAAGTTTTGCGAAAGGCGTCGGCCGCACTGCCTTATCGATAGATCACGCGGTATGGGTCCCTGCGTTCGCAGGGACGACAGCGAGTGTGCCGCGTGCTCGTTTTCGAATTTCAAACAGCCATCATCCTACAAGAAGACACGCCTTCGCATTCCCGCGGCGCGAGGCGCCCGAAGTGATGCGATCGGCGATGCCCTCGAAAACGAAGAGGGCACAGGGAAAGCCGGGTGCCCTCAGCACCCGCGATCGTGCGCACAAAATGCACACGGGTGACCGCAAGGTGCGCCGGAATACCCGGCCTTCCCTGCGCAATGGTTTTACGGCTTATAGCGCGCTCTCCCCGGCGACGAATTCCTCTTGCCACCGTCGCTGATGGATTGGCGACTGGCCGAAGCCCGGTTGGGCTCGACAAATCTCCATCAGCTTGACACCAGCCACGGGTGCCAGGACCACACGCCTTTGCCGTCCGCGGCTTCCTCCGCCAAAACGCTTCGACCGGCTCATGTGCTGCCGACCGAAATTCTGGCGAAGGCGTTTAAGCGCCGTTCGTCTGCGCGCCGGCTGCTCGCTCACAGGCCGAAGCCCGCCCTGCGATCCCGTTCGCGCCCGACGCTGCCGCGTCCATCGCATCCCGCACCCAACGTCCGTGACGATCGCGATACGCCCCTCTCATGGGCGCGGGATGGCGGGAGTTGTAGGGGTGATTTGGGGTAACGGCGAAGCGATTTATTTTCGCTGACGGGACTGGACCACCCAAATCGCCTTGATCGGCCTGATGAAATCGGCGTTTTGGCGCAGCGCGCTTTGCGATGAATTGAGACCGCGAAGAGAGGTTCACCGGGCGAACGGCCGCCGCGTGACGCATGTCACGGCGCATCGGCGCGCGGGCGGACATGCTGGCGTGCACGCTCCACGGCGTGTTCACGGCCTGGCTCGCGCCAAAATTTCCAAAATTCTTCAAGCACGGATACGAGCCCCTGTTCTTCAACGCTGGCCTGTCGTTCGCCGAGAAGATCGAGAAGTGGCGCGAGCGGCCGACGACGTCGGTGCAATTGGTGACGACCGAACTGATGCTGGCGCTGCTGGCAGTGGCGGTAGTGAGTATGAGGTGAGCCATCCTCGTTTGTCCCGGGCGCGTCGAACTGCCGGCACGGGTTCAACTATTTTCTGCCGGACGCAACCAGCTTTTCATGAATGGGCCAGATTGCTGGACTAGATCGTATGAAGTCGAGCGCCGATGACTCGCGCGGCCGCAGTTTTGCGCCGGACGACAAGTTGCCTGCACAAGTAGCGCTTTTGCAAAATCTGACCTATCCAGGAGGTCGGTATGGAACGATATGGCGGTGGCGCTATCGAGGTTCGTGACTACGACCCGAGATGGCCTGCTTTGTTCGATGAAGAATGCGAGCGCCTGCAGGGTGTGTTTGGTCCGGCGGTCGCGATCGAACATATCGGAAGTACGTCAGTGCCCGGATTGGCGGCTAAACCGATTATCGATCTGTTGGTCGGCGTGCAGAGCCTCGCTTTAGCGAAGTCCACTTGCGTGGAGCCGCTTCGAGCACTGCGCTACACTTATATACCCGAGTACGAAACATGGTTGCCGGCCGAGCTGTTCTTCCGCAAGGGGATACCGGGTCCCTGGACCCACCACGTCCATGTCATGGAGCCGTCCAACCCGCGCTGGCAGGACTTTCTGTTGTTTCGCGACTATTTGCGCGCTCACCCGGAGACGGCGAGCGCCTATGGGAGCTTGAAGAAGTCGCTCGCACGCGCGTTCGGGGACGACATCGAAGGATTTCGCAATGGGAAGCATGCATTCGTTAAGACGGTGACGGCAAAGGCTCGATCGGAGTTCGGTACACGTTAGCAGAATGCGCACCAGAAGCCTCCCCACCCCTGGTGGTGACTTCGGCCCCGCCAGCTCAAATCCCGAGCGCGCTCTGGTAGGCGAAAAGCGCCGGTGCGCCGCCGGTGTGCAGGAAGATGACATCCTCGTCGCTGCGCCAGCGCCCCTGGCGGATCAGGGCGATCAGGCCCGCGAGGCCCTTGCCCGAATAGACGGGATCGAGTGGAAGCGCCTCGAGCTGGCCGGCGAGGCGGATCGCTTCGATGGTGGCTTCGTGCGGAACCCCGTAGGCAAGGCCCGCATGGCCCGCGACGACTTCCACGCTTGCTTCGTCGAAGAGAATATCAAGCAGGTTGGACGCTTCTTGCGCAAACGCCACGACGTCGGCGCGCACCCGCGCGGGCTCGGCGTCGATATCGATCCCGACGATCCGCGTGTCTGGCATGGCGACGGCGGCACCGACGACGAGGCCTGCCTGCGTGCCGCCGCTGCCGGTGCAGTGGACGATCGCGGTTGGCGCAAAACCCAACTGCGCGGCCTGCGGTTCGATCTCGGCGATCGTCGTGGCATAGGCGACGGCGCCGAGCGCATTCGAGACGCCGTAAGGAACAAAATAGGGCTTGTGACCCTTCGCCTGGAGATCGTCGACGAGCGCGCGAATGGCGGCATTGCGGTCGCCGGTCCATGGCACATCATGGAGATGCGCGCCGAACAGCCGATTGAGAAACGCGTTGCCGGAGGTCTTGTATTCCGGCGTCGGCGGTTCGAGCCGACCGTGGTAGACGGCAAGATGGCAGGCGAGGCCGAGCTTGGCCGCCGCCGCCGCAACCTGCCGCTGGCTGTTCGATTGCACGACACCGCCCGAGACGATCGTATCGGCGCCGCTGGAAACGGCCTCCTGCAGGACGTAGTCGAGCTTGCGCAACTTGTTGCCGCCAAAGCCGAGCCCGGTCGCATCCTCGCGCTTGACCCACAGCCGCGGTCCGCCGAGATGCGCCGTCAGCCGCTTCATCGGTCCGAGCGGGGTCGGCAGGCTGGCCAAGCCGAGGCGAGGAAAGGCGGCGAGCCGGTCGGACAATGGCCTGCGATCGGTTTGCATCGTTCTGTCCGTCTGACTCGCAAGTGATGTTCCGACAATGGCCCGACGGCCGCTATTATTATAGCCCCGTCGACGATAGCTGCATCAGCCAAGCGAACGATAGGGGTCTCCGCGCGGCCCATCGCACCATTTCGCTGCGCCATGGTCGGATTTTTTAGACCCGCTGTCACATTTTTATGGCTAAACTCTAGGTTCTTGATGAAGTAATTTTCAATTTTCAATTTGCGAGGGGATTTCTCATGCCGATTCGCAAGAAGACCTCAGATCAGGTGCGCGATCTTGCCGTCGTGGCCCAATGTCTCGACAATCAATGGCTTCCGCCGGAGCTGGCCAGCAAGCTCGACGGCGAGCGCGGTTACCACAGCCTGGGGGAGCACCGCACGGACGCCATCCGGCGCGAGTTCATGGGAGCGCTGCTGACGTCGGAACAGCTTATCCTCAACCGCGCCTACCTCTACAGCAATGACGTGATCGGCGATCTATGCTCGCACAAGACCGAGAGAGACGAGTTGGTCAAGCTGTTCGACAAGGAGCAGATGATCATCTTCTTCGCCGGCGAGCGATCGCTGGAAGACAAGCTCAATTTCAAGACCTATGAACATCACCTCACGGGCCATCAGCTGGCGGCATTACGGGCGCTGTTCACCAATTCGGATATCCCTTGCCTGCGCTTTGACTGGAACGATGACGAGCGAAACCGGGATATGCTGGTCAATCACCTGGCGCGGCCGTTTCACAACTATGCCCAGACCCTGAACACCGTTGATCATTTCGAGAGGCTCGCGGCCGATCTGAAGATTCCCGAACAGAAGTGGGAGCATTTTGCGGACACGATCGCGGAAGTCGTCAAGTTCGCGGTTGGCAAACGCGCGTGGCGTCAGGAGGGCGGACCGAGCTATGTCACGCGCGAGCAAATGTACGAACAATTCGTCTCGCTCGAGGGCAAGACGGTCGGAGGCTTCCTCGATGCCAACAAGCCGTTTGCGCGGGAAATCAAGGCGTTGGTCGACCTGAAATACAACTGCAACCTGCCGGACGCGCTGTCACGCTACGCCGTCACCTCGGCCGGCGACATCGACCGGACCGTGCTGCACGAGCCGCCAAAGAGCGAAGTCCAGCTTTCGCTGTTCGACGCAGAGGACGAGGCGGCCTTCATCGACCTTCTGACGCGCGGCGCTTTCGACGAATTGAACACGTTCAATTCCTTCGACTTCCTGCAGAAGCTGAGCCTCGCCGACGTTCTCCAGCTGCGCGCCAATCCAAGCTGGAGCGAATACGCGGACACGGTGAAGCGAATCCTGCCTGCGCGCAACAGCGGGCGGCTGGCCGCTCATGCCATATTCGATTCCAAGAACCTGGAAGCGCTGAATCAGGTTCATGCAGCCCTTCTCACCAATGCAGCACAGGTCGTTGCAACGCGCGAAGTGATGGAGGAGGTATCCGGGTGGTGGGAGATCGGCGCATCCTTCGCAAATGTGGGCGTCAAGATCTTCTCGGAGTTTGTCGGCGGACACAGCATCGAAATACCGCATGAGCTGCCTTCGATGTTCGCGGAAGCAACCTCGCCGATCCTGATCGAGGCGACCTACAACACGATTGACAAGCGCGGACGGAAACGGGCCATTCGCAAATATCCGCTCTTGAAGAAGCGCGTCGAAAATCCGGCCGACATGTTTCGTCGAACCAGAGAAAAGATAGCAGCCTATCAGAAGGCCAGAGGCAATGTATCAGTGAAGGACACGAGCGAAACAAAGGCCCGCGAGGATGATCGGGAGAACACGATCAATCTTCCGGAATAGCGAGGAGCATCGGAAATCCATGATTACCAAATTGGTCGAGCCGGAAGACATCGAACGGGCGGTCGACCAGCAAAAGTCGCGGCTGCGTGCGGCTGGTCTGCCCGAGAGCTGGGCGACGCTCGGTGAGGTCTACGCCGATCAATACGTCAGGATCGTCCGCGATCCCGTCCGCTTTCCCTCCGGAACGTTCGGTACCTACATCACGATCGAACGAGGGCACGCGAGCGGCGGTGGTGTGATCGCTGTGCCCAGGCTCGGGGAGACCTACGTCCTGATCCGGCACTGGCGATACGCTACGGGAAAAGTGCATCTCGAATTTCCGCGCGGCTTCATCGATCGCGGCGAGCAGCCGGAGCAGGCGATCCGGCGGGAGCTGAAAGAGGAAATCGGTGCGGGTGCGTTGTCGCTGACAAATGTCGGCGTCACCTATGCTGACACCGGTCTGATGAACATCCCCCTTCAGGTCTACGCCGTTGAGATCGACAACGCGAAACTCGTCGCCAGCGACGAGCCGATCGACGGATTGGAATTTCTGACGGCGCGAGAACTCGCTGCCGGGATTGCAAACCGTCAACTGGACGACGGCCTTACCTTGGCTGCCCTGGCGCTTGAGCAGGCCTGGCGGAGTGCGGGCGGCAACTGAAAGAAAGGGCCTACCTCTTCTTCCACCCACCCCGATGCCCCGGCGCACCGCCGCTCGATCTTGGAGCAGGGCCGAACTCGGGGCCGGATTGGCGGGAGTCGGTGGGCTGGAAGATTTTGCTGCCGCTGTCGGGCGAGGGTTTCCGAGGTGCGGCGCGGTTGGGGCGGAAGGGCAGGGACTCCGGGCCGTGCATTTCGTCGAGATGCGGCTTGTGGACCTTTGAAGGGCCGCTGCCGCTCGCCTTGACCGCGGAAGACACGCCCTTCTTCTTCATCGCGCTTACCGGCAGGTTCGCGGCCTCGCCGTACTTCTTCGTCCCGGCATAAGCGCCGGCCTTGCCTTGCACGGCACGCTGTTTCGCGGTGGGATCGTCGACCACCGCCATCTCGGTCGCGCGCAGGCGTTTGACTTCGTCGCGGAGTCTTGCGGCTTCCTCAAAATTCAGATCGGCAGCGGCTTCGCGCATGCGGGTTTCGAGGTCGGAGAGGACAGCTTCGAAATTGTGCCCGATCGAGATGACGTCGTCGGCCATGCCGCCGTCGCCGATCTCGACCAGCACGTGGTCGCGTTCGTAGACAGAGTTCATGATGTCGCCGATCGACTTCTTGATGCTCTCCGGCGTGATGCCGTGCGCCGTGTTGTATTCGACCTGTTTCTCGCGGCGGCGGTCGGTTTCGGCGATGGCGCGCTCCATCGAGCCGGTCATCTGGTCGGCGTAGAGGATCACCTTGCCGTCGACGTTGCGCGCGGCGCGGCCGATGGTCTGGATCAGTGACGTTTCACTGCGCAGAAAACCTTCCTTGTCGGCATCGAGGATCGCGACCAGCGCGCATTCGGGAATGTCGAGGCCCTCGCGCAGCAGGTTGATGCCGACCAGTGCGTCGAACGCGCCCAATCGAAGATCCCTGATGATCTCGATGCGCTCAATCGTGTCGATATCAGAGTGCATATAGCGCACGCGAATGCCCTGCTCGTGCAGGTATTCGGTGAGGTCCTCCGCCATCCGTTTTGTCAGCACCGTGATCAATGAGCGGTAGCCGGCCTGCGCGGTGGCGCGGACTTCGCCGACGAGATCGTCGACCTGCGTACGCGCGGGGCGAATGTTGACGGGAGGATCGATCAGTCCGGTCGGGCGGATCACCTGCTCGACGAACACACCGCCGCTCTCGTTCAACTCCCAGCCGCTCGGCGTCGCCGACACCGCGACACTCTGCGGGCGCATCATGTCCCATTCCTCGAACCGCAGCGGACGGTTGTCCATGCAGGAGGGTAGACGAAAGCCGTATTCGGCGAGCGTCGCCTTGCGGCGGAAGTCGCCGCGGAACATGCCGCCGATCTGCGGTACTGTGACGTGGCTTTCGTCGGCGAAGACCAGCGCATTATCAGGCACGTATTCGAACAACGTTGGCGGCGGTTCGCCGGGTCGGCGTCCCGTCAGATAGCGCGAATAGTTTTCGATGCCGGCGCAACTTCCCGTCGCTTCCATCATTTCGAGATCGAAGGTGGTGCGCTGCTCCAGCCGCTGCGCTTCCAAAAGGCGGCCCTGGTTGTTGAGCTCGTCGAGCCGCAGCTTCAATTCGCTCTTGATCGACTTGACCGCCTGCACCAGCGTCGGGCGCGGCGTCACATAGTGCGAGTTGGCGTAGATCTTGATGAACTCGAGCTCGTCCTGCTTGTGGCCGGTGAGCGGATCGAATTCTTCGATATTCTCCACGGTGTCGCCGAACAGGTTCACCCGCCAGGCGCGGTCTTCATAGTGCGCCGGGAAGATGTCGATGACGTCGCCGCGGACGCGAAACGTGCCGCGGGTGAAATCGGCCTGGGTGCGCTTGTACTGCAGCGCCACGAGGTCGGCGATCAACTGCCGCTGGTCGATGCGCTCGCCCTTTTTCAGCGCAAACGTCATCGCAGTGTAGGTCTCGACCGAGCCGATACCGTAGATGCACGACACGGACGCCACGATGATGACGTCGTCGCGTTCCAGCAGCGCGCGCGTCGCCGAATGGCGCATGCGGTCGATCTGCTCGTTGATGGAAGAGTCCTTCTCGATATAGGTGTCGGTGCGCGGGACGTAGGCCTCGGGCTGATAGTAATCGTAGTACGAGACGAAATATTCCACCGCGTTGTCGGGGAAGAAGCTCTTGAACTCGCCATAGAGCTGCGCGGCCAGCGTCTTGTTCGGCGCCAGGATGATGGCGGGGCGCTGCGTCGCCTCGATCACCTTGGCCATGGTGTAGGTCTTGCCCGAGCCGGTGACGCCGAGCAGCACCTGGGTGCGGTCATTGCGGTTGATGCCTTCGACCAGTTCGGCGATCGCGGTCGGCTGGTCGCCCTTCGGCTCGTATTCGGATTTGATCTCGAAGCGCACGCCGCCTTCGGATTTCTCCGGGCGCGGCGGCCGGTGCGGCGTCCAGACTTTTATCTGGCCATCGTTGCCCTTGAATTCCGGGCGGCCGTCGCGGATCAGATTCTCCAGCGCGTCGGCGGTGGCCTTGACGCCGAGCGCCTCCATCTTGTTGCGCGGCGGCCGGGCCAGCGCCTCGTCGTCGTCCTCCGCCGTCGGCAGCCCGAGTTGCCGCGCGAGTTCGGGGTCGAGCGTGGGGATGGTGGCCGAGGTGCCGTAATTGGCTTGCGGAGCTTCTTCGAGGCCTTGGCTCGATGCATCGCGTTTGGCGACGTCATCGCTGGTTCCCTTGGTCGAAGCGCGCGCGCGATGCGCCGCGGCCTCGCCGCCGGCGCGGCGGTCCCACGAATTGTCCGGCGGCGGCTGCAGGCCGGTGCCCGAACCCATGCCGGCATCGCCGCGGTTGATCGCGGGATTGAGCAGTTCGGCGAGCGCCGGCCCGATCGGTTGCACTTCGGGCCGGTGGGCTTTGGATTTCGGGGTTTTCGATTTCTTGGGAACTTCGGGAGTCTTCGCCATGACGGCAATATGGGACTGCGGCAGGCCGCTGAAAAGGCCGAAATCGGCAACTCGTTTTGCAGTCCCGCGGCAAATCCGCTGGCTTCCGCGCTGCTGCCAGCCACTGACAATCGCAGCCGTCATGTCACCCGACCGGGGGATGGCAAAACGTCTGGAATCGCCGCGCGGAGTCTTGTCGGTAAAAACAGCCCGTGATTGTATCGGTGCGGCGTAAGCTTCGGGGGAAGTCATGCAGCTGATTGAAGCCGCGCTGGCCTTCGCGATCACGATGCTCGCGCTGTCGCTGGTGGTCTCGTCATTCGTCGAAATCATTCACCGCATTTTCTCGATGCGCGAAGAAGGGCTGAAGCACGTACTCAGGCAGATGTTCGATCAGGTGCTCGCGAAATACGTTATCCCGGCGATCACGCGCGCCGTGGAGGCGGATGCGACGATCGCGGCCGCCGCCAGGAACGATCGGATCAGGGAGCTGGTGGCGGACACGCGCACGGCGTTCGTCGAACGCATGAGCGCCAACCGCGCGCCGATGGGGGTGACGCCCAAGGCGACGCCGACCGATCCGGCCGCGCAGGTCGCCGCCAATCCGAAGCGGGTATTCGGCCTGTGGAGCGGCCGCGATCTGGCCGCGATGACGCCGGCCGAGTTCATGGAGCGGCTCGGCAGCATCGATGTCGGGCAGGCGATTGCCGACGCGGATAGGGCGGCCACCAATGCCGCCCAGCAGGCCGGCACCACGGCGGCGGACGCGGTTAATGTCGTGCTCAAGGATGTCACGCAAAAGTTCGAGGCGTTCGGCAAGGAAGCCAGCGTCTATTTCGAGGGCCGGGCCCGGTTGCTTTCCGTTGTCGTGGCGATGGCGCTGGCTTTCCTCGCCCATGTCGATGCGGTCGATCTGTTTCGAACCTATCTGCGCGATCCGAACGCACGCGCCAAGGTGATCGAGCAATCCGAGGCGGTGACGGCGCAGCACAGGGCCGCCGCGGAAGCGGCGAAAGTGCTGAAGGCGATAGATCCGGACGCGACATTGACCTCGGACGAAGTCAAGAAGCAGATCGAGGGGTTGAAGAGCGACTGGAAGGAAGCGATCGCCAAGGCGAACTTAACGGTCAAACAATATGCCGATCTTGGCGTGCCCATCGGCTGGAACGACGAACGCATCGAGCGGGCGAAGATGTACGAGCTGGTCTGGACGTGCAAAGACCCGAACAAGAAAGAGGGGGAAGGCTTCGCGTCGATTTGGAAGGACTGCGGCAAGAACCAATGGCGAAGAGAGATATGGGGTCAGGTGCCGACCTCGCCCGGCGTCTGGTTCTACCTCTTCCTGGGCGGCTTGCTGGTCGGGCTCGGCGCGCCGTTCTGGTACAACGCCGTGACCGGCCTGACCAATATTCGCAACACGGCGCGTGGGACGACGTCCGCCGATGCGCAGACGCGTGCTGCGGTCGCCGCCGCGGGAGCCGGCACGACGCAGCCGGTGACGCCGGTCGATGCCTTCAGGGTGTCGAGCGCGGCGCAACGGTAAAAGGCCGATGGGCTGGATGGAATGCGCTCGCCGTCATGGCGGCGGGCCTGCCTTACGCCGTCAGCGGGGCGGTCGGGGGTTGACGATATCCAGATGGATCCCGCCGCAACGGGTGCATCGCATGGTCCAGTACTCGGCGCCGGCGCGGCCGGGGATGATGCGCAGCACTGCGAGCGAGGCGCTGCAATCCGGGCAGGACGAGAGCACCGGCGTCGCCTGCAGGGTCTGTTCGGGCAAAGCTAGCGAGATTCGGCCGGCCAGCGGGCGGCCGGCAGTCCCGCCGGTAGCGCTTACGGATTCGCAAACCGCGGCTTGAAACGGTCGATATGGGCTTTCGCGTCCGCAATCGCCGCTTCTGGATTCGACCACGCGAAACCGACTTCGAGCGTCGGAAACGCCATCCCATCGATTACC
The DNA here is from genome assembly GCF_036924535.1 of Bradyrhizobium sp. AZCC 2262. Lineage (NCBI taxonomy): Bacteria > Pseudomonadati > Pseudomonadota > Alphaproteobacteria > Hyphomicrobiales > Nitrobacteraceae > Bradyrhizobium > Bradyrhizobium sp. AZCC 2262. The sequence continues at coordinate 22,401 of NZ_JAZHRT010000001.1, forward strand.
ACCGGCTCCTGGTCGGCCCGTTGAATCCTGGCGTGCCATAGCCCTCTCCCTGCTTCGAACGACTGAATTTCAAAGCCGCCATAGATCATGGCGTGTCCCCCGGGTTGCCTCATGGCACGACAGAAGCACGGCTGGGGCAGGGACTTTGTGAACGGGTTCACACGTCGGAGAGTTTTTCGATGGCGTTCCGCGCTCTCTCCACTCCCTCTCCCCGCAGGCGGGGCGAGGTTAGAGGCGCCGCGCCAAAATATGATCGGCGAGCACCTCGGCGTCGTCGCCGACGCCTGACAGGAACGAGGAGTTCATTTTCGAGAGCCATTGCAGGCCGAGGAAATACAGGCCCGGCACGGCGGATATGCCGTTGTGGTGGACGGCCTCACCTTTGGCGTCGGTGACCGGGAGGTCGATCCAGTCGAAATCGACGCCGTAGCCGGTGGCCCAGATCACCGCGGAGATGCCTTCCGCCGCGAGGTCGAGACGCCGCAGGGGCTCGGTGACGCAAGGCGGGTTTGGAAGCGTCGTTCGGGCGTCCGGATCTTCCGGGAGGTCCAACTTGCGCCGCCTCACATACTCGTCCACGGCGCCGAGAAACGTGGCGTAGACCAGATCGCCATCGGCCATGCTTTCAGCAAGGCCGGACGCAATGTCGAGCACGCCGTCATGCGCGGCCTCGATACGCCCCAACAGGATCATGCCGTCGGCGGCGAAGCTGCGGAAATCGATGGTGCGGCCACCATAGGCGCCCGAAATGACCGGGCCCAGCCGCGCGGGTCCACGCTCCTCCGGCGTGACCTGATCGAGGCGCATCTCGGCGAGCCACCAGATCAAATCGCGGCCGCGGTAGCGGCGGGGCAGGCGGCGGTGCCGTCCAACCGAGAGATAGACGCGGCGGCCGGCCTGCAGCAATTCCTCGGCGATCTGCGCGCCCGACGCGCCGGCGCCGGCCACCAGCACCGCGCCCGGCGGAAGCTGTCCGGGATTTTTGTAGTCAGCGGCATGGACCTGAAACACGGGATGATCGCCCAGCAGATCCGGGACGAGGTTGCGCTGATAGGGACCGGTGGCGACGACGACATTATCAGCTGCGATCGTGCCATCGGTGGTCTCGGCGATGAAACCGCCGCCGCCGCACTGCGACAGCCGCGTTACCGCGACGCCGCACCGGATCGGTGGCGCGACAAAGGCGGCATAGTCGTCGATGAATTTGACGATGTCGTCGGTGTTTGCATAGCCATCCGGATCGCTGTGCGGAAACGGAAAGTCCGGCAAGCGCACCGACCAGTTGGGAAACTGGAATTTCAGCCCGTCCCAGCGTTCGCTGCGCCAGCGCTCGGCGATCCGATGGCGCTCGAGCACGAGGTGCGAAAGCCCGCGCTGCTTCAGCCGGTGGCTCATGACGAGCCCCGCCTGGCCGCCGCCGACCACGAGCGTCTCGATTTTTTCATCCGGCATGTCTGTGGCCCCTGCGGCGTGTGGCGGGCTCCGCCGCGGCGCGGACAATCCAGCGCCGGAACGCAGCGAAATCGCGCTGGGCGGTGCTGAAGCCGCGATACACCAGATACCAGCGCATGCCTTTCGGCACGCTTAACGCAAACGGCGCGACCAGCCGGCCGGCGGCGAGGTCGTCGTCGATATAGGGGCGGATGCCCATGGCGATGCCGAGGCCGTCGACGGCGGCCTGCAGCGCCTGGCCGTATTGGGCGAACTCCGGCCCGCGCGCGGTGATGCGGGGGACGCCGGCCACCTCGAGCCATGACGGCCAATCGTCGGGCGAATGCGCAACGCGGAGCAGCGTCGGTCCCTTCAGGTCGGTGGGGCGTTTGAGTGCGCCCGCCAGGCGCGGCGCGCACACCGGCAGCAGGTCGGCGGCGAATAGCGGTTCGGCGATCAGGCCGGGCCATTCGCCATCGCCGAGCTTGATGCCGCAGCTCCAGTCCTCGCCGAACGGCACCGCGACGCCGCCGGTGGTGATGCGGACGTCGATATCGGGCTCTGATTTCCGGAAATCCGCCAGTCGCGGGATCAGCCATTTCATCGCAAAGGTGGGGCCGACCCCGATGGTCAGCACGCGCACGCTGGAGGGGACGGTGACCTGCGCGGTCAGGCTCGCCAGTGCGTCGAAGATCGGCGTCAGCCCGCTCTGGTAGGCGCGGCCCGCCGCCGTGGTGGCAAGGCGGTTGGCCTTGCGCTCGAACAGCGCCACCCCGAGCCGCTCTTCCAGCAGATGCACCATCCGGCTGACCGCGGCGGCGGATACGTTGAGCTCGGCGCCGGCAGCGGCAAAGCTGCCGGTCCTGGCCGCAGCCTCGAACGCCTTGATACCGTTGAGAAAGAGCAGTCGCCGCACATAACCCTCAGGAAAACTGATGCCAGGGCAAGATAACTCAGTTTGCGCCGGCGCCACAAGCGCGGCACAAGAACAGGCATGTTGATAGGTTGAATCAGGAGCGGTTCTTTCAACCTCGCCCCGCCCTTTGCGGGGTCGAGACGAGCGAAGCTCGCTCTTAGAGGTCGGCGCGAAGCGCTGGGTGAGGGGCTCTCTCCGCTAGTCCGATTGTGAGCGAGTTTGCGAAGAGAGCCCCTCACCCCGACCCTCTCCCCGCGAAGAGCGGGGCGAGGGAGCAGAAGCAGCAGCAGCCGCGCGCATCAACCCGAGCTTGGCTGACGAAGGAGATTTCCGGTGACGCCGTTGATGATTGCAGCCCTCGGTGCGTTGATGGTCGCGACAGCCTTTCTGTCGGGCCTGTTCGGCATGGCCGGCGGGATGATCCTGATCGGCGTGCTGTTGATGCTGATGCCGCTGCCGACCGCGATGGTGCTGCATGCGATCACGCAGATGGCCTCCAATGGCTGGCGCGCCTTCTTGTGGCGGGCGCATATCCGCTGGCGGCCGGTGTTCGTCTATCTGATCGGCTGCGGGCTCGCGCTCGGCGCCTGGTCGATCATCCGCTACGTGCCGGACAAGCCGATCGCGCTGCTGCTGCTGGGCGTGACGCCGTTCATGGCGCGGCTGATGCCGAAGAACCTCAAGCCCAACCCTGATAGTATCGCGCAGGGCTCGTTCTACGGCTTCATCTGCATGGGCCTGATGCTGATGACCGGCGTCTCCGGCCCGCTGATGGACACGTTCTTTCTCGGCGGCAATTTCGGCCGCCGCGAGGTGGTCGCGACCAAGGCCACCTGCCAGGTCGCGAGCCATCTGACAAAACTGATCTATTTCGGCGGCATCGTCGACCAGGCGGCGACGCTCGATCCGGCGCTGGCAGCGGTCGCCATCGCCGCCTCGATGCTCGGCACCACGCTGGCGCGGCGCATTCTCGAAGCGATGAGCGATGCGCAGTTTCGCACCTGGGCGAACCGGCTGATCACGACGGTCGCGGGCTACTACATCCTCTACGGCGGCTGGCTGCTGTTCACGCGCACCAGCGCGATGGCGTTTTGAGTTTCACCCGCTTCTGATGCGGAGGCGCTGATGACCGAGACAACGGACGCACTGGTGCTCGACCTCGTCGAATGGATCGGCCGCGAGCCGCGGCTTTATTCCGACGTGATCGAGACGTGGCGCACCTCATGCCCGCGCCTGACCATCTGGGAAGACGCGGTCGATCGCGGCTATGTCGCGCGCCAGCCGGCGGCGGGGCAGGGCGCGCGCGTGGCGATCACCGAAAGCGGCGCCAAATTCCTGCGCGAGCACGGCCGCAGCGCGTGAGAAGCGCCCATCACATTCGCGCGCGCGGGGCCGACGCCGATTGACTTGCGGCGGCGATCCGCTCAAATTCATGCAGCCGCATCTTTCTTGCGAAAACAACAATCTAGTGCATAGCAGGATCGCCCCATGATCGACCTTCACTACTGGACCACGCCGAACGGCCACAAGATCACGATGTTCCTCGAGGAGACCGGGCTTCCCTACAAGATATTCCCGGTCAACATCGGCAAGGGCGAACAGTTCACGCCGGAGTTTCTGGCGATTGCGCCCAACAACCGGATTCCCGCGATGGTCGATCATGAGCCGAAAGGCGGGGGCAAGCCGATCTCGATCTTCGAGTCGGGTGCGATGCTGCTGTATCTCGCCGAGAAGACCGGAAAGTTTCTGCCGGCGGATCTCTACAGGCGCTATGACGCGATCCAGTGGACGTTCTGGCAGATGGGCGGGCTCGGTCCGATGGCCGGGCAGAACCATCACTTCAGAAACTATGCGGTAGAAAAAATCAAATACGCCATTGATCGTTACGTGAACGAGACCAACCGGCTCTACGGCGTGCTCAACAAGCGCCTCGCCGATCGCGAATTCATCGCCGGCGACTATTCGATCGCCGACATGGCGAGCTATCCCTGGATCGTGCCCTACAAGAACCAGGAGCAGAATATCGACGACTTTCCGCATCTGAAGCGCTGGCTGGAAACCATCCGCGCCCGGCCGGCGACCGAGCGCGCCTATGCCAAGGCCAAAGAGGTCAATCCGAATTTCGGCCAGCCCGTCAATCGCACCGAGGAGGAACGCAGGATCCTGTTCGGCCAGACCGCGGCGGTGGTGCGGTAGGCGAGCCGGTCTCTCCGCCGTCATTGCGAGCGCCAGCGAAGCAATCCATATTGCGGCTTAACGGATGGATGGATTGCTTCCGCCTTCACTCTTCGAGCTACGGCGGACAAGTCGTCGCTTGCGCTCCTCGCAATGACGGCTAGGCTGGCGATCGTCTTCGGAATGGGTCTCACATGCCCCTCAAACTCTACGAACTCGTCGGCACTGATACATCCCGCCCGTTCAGCCCGTTCTGCTGGCGCACGCGCATGGCGCTGGCGCACAAGGGGTTGTCGGCGGAAACCATCCCGTGGTGCTTCACCGAGAAGACGGCGATCGCGCCGCATGGATCGGAAAAAGTGCCGGTGCTGCTCGATGGTGACAGCGCGGTCGTCGATTCCTGGACCATCGCCAACTATCTCGAGGACACCTATCCGGACCGGCCGTCGCTGTTCGGCGGCGAGGGCGGCCGCGCCATGGCGCGGATGCTGAACTGGTGGGGCGACGGCGTGATCGGCGGTATGTTTCCGCTCATCATCGCCGACATCCCGCTCAACCTGAAGCCGGAGGACGCGGCCTATTTCCGCAAAAGCCGCGAGGCGCGTTTCGGCAGGCCGCTGGAAGAAATCATGGCGAGCCGCGACAAGGCCGTCGACGGTTTCCGCAAATCGCTCGACCCGTTGCGGCTGACATTGCGAACGCAGCCCTTCCTCGGCGGCACTGCTGCGAACTATGCGGACTATATCGTGTTCGGCGCATTCCAGTGGGCGCGGGTGGTCAGCCCGTTCAAGCTGCTGATGGAAGACGACCCGGTCTATGCCTGGCGCGGGCGGCTGCTCGACGCATTCGATGGGCTGGCGCGGAAGTCGCCAAGCTATCACGGCTAGCGTCGGCGCGGCGGCGTCGGCTTACGAAAGCAACGATGACGTTCGCCGGCGTAAATTGACAGGCAATGATTGCGCGACTGTGCGGCCTATCGCCGAGGCTGAAAATTAGTTCTATCCGATAACGATGTTAGCCGTGACGTAAAATGATGGCGTAGTCTTATTCCCCTTGGTGGCCGTTAGGGAAGGCGCGTCATGACCGACTTTGAAGCCAAACTGGAGCGGTTTGAGTCTCGCGCTGCCGAATGCGATGTGATCAGCAGTCTGGCGGCGGACAGGACGAAGCGCGAGCTATATTTGCGCCTCGGCCAGCGTTACCGCGAACTGGCCGACGACATGCGGGCGGTGATAGCGACCAAGAACGCCGCCTAGTCCGGCAGAGCCCCGTTCCGATGGAATCGAAACGGGGTTTTGGATTTTTTGATTTGACGCGTTTTCTTGTCGCGAGCCGGTCTCCGCGTTAGCGCGGTCAACGCGCGACGGATCGATTGACAGCCGCGCGGCGGCTCGGCATCCTGATGCCGCTGCATGTAGGGCGCATCGGCTGTGGCCGAAGGGGCAATGCCCACCTACGCGACGTCAACCGTAGCTGCGCCCATGCCCAATCTCGAAAACCTTCGCAAACAGGCCAAGCTCATCCTGCGCTGGCATCGTGACCGGCACTATCCGGTCGCTGCCCAGATCAGGTCGGGCCTGCCCCGCTTCAGCCGGATGACCGACCCTGAAATCCTGTCGTGCAGCTTCAAGCTGTGCGATGCGCAGGAACTGGTCGCGCGGCAGCATGGTTTTGAAAGCTGGCATGCGCTCAAGACAGGATTGTCCACCATGCCTGATCACGCAGACAAGCCCTCGACCACCAGAGTAGTTATCACCGCCGTCGAGCCGGAACTCTTCGTCACCAACATCGCCGCAACGTGTGATTTCTTCACCGGCAAGCTCGGCTTCACCGTCGCATTCACTTACGGCGAGCCGCCCTTCTATGCGCAGGTCATGCGCGACGGCGTCCGGCTCAACCTGCGCTGCGTCGAAGCGCCGCCAATCGACGGCGCGCTGCGCGATCGCGAGGAGTTACTTGCCGCTTCGCTGACGGTCGATACCGCCGACGAGATCAAGCAGCTCTTCCTTGAATATCAGGCCGCGGGCGTAACCTTCTTCCAGACCCTGAGACGGGAGCCGTGGGGCGCCAGGGATTTCATTGTGAAGGATCCGGACGGCAATCTGCTGCTATTTGCCGGGCCGGCGGAGTAGATTTTTGCCGTCATTGCGAGGAGCGAAGCGACGAAGCAATCCATGTCTCCGCTTGTGGCGCGATGGATTGCTTCGCTTCGCTCGCAATGACGGCTACTGCCTGCGGCGTCCAAATTCGCCACGCTCCCGCAGCATCGCCAGGACTGCATTCAGGTCGGGCAGCACGGCAGCACATTTTGCGCGTGTCTCGTCGGTCGGCGGCGCCATGTCCGGCACCATGATGGTGATCGCGCCGGCGGCGTGGGAGGCGGCCACGCCGTGATTTGAATCTTCGACCGCGATGCAGACTTGCGGCGCGAAGCCAAGGCGTCTCGCGGCGAGGAGATAGAGGTCCGGGCTCGGCTTGCCGCGCGTCACGTCGTCGAGCGTCAGGATGGTGTCGAAGTGCGAGCGGATTCCGGCGAGTGATAGATTGCGTTCGGCGGAACTGCGCGTCGACGAGGTCACGATCGCTATCGGGCAATCGGCGGCGGCGAGCCCGTCGAGCAGTTCCAGCGTGCCGGGCTTGAGCGGCAGGCCGGCCTCCATGAATTTGTCGCGATTAACGAGGAAGGCGCGGTTGATCTCGGCGAGCGGAAAGGTCTCGCCATAGCGATCGAGCAGCATGGCCTCGCAGGCCGGCCCGGGAAGGCCGACCATGGCGTGGCCGAGCGCAACGGCGTCATCGGTGTAGCCGCTGGCATTGAGCGCGGCGACGAGGCTGTTGAAATAGACTTTCTCGGTGTCGAGCAGCGTGCCGTCCATGTCGAGCAGGACGGCGCTGACGTTCCATCTGTAGGTCACGTTACACCTGCGCCCGCGCGCTGTTCCCCCAGCTTGCGCAGGCAGTTTGGGCAGAGACAATCGCCGCCGTCTGCGGGCATCGGCAGGCGGAACGCTTCTTCGGAACACCAGCACGGCCCCGACAGGCTGCAATTGAATTCAGCGCCGCAAGCAGCGCAGGCGAGGCGGTGCGTGGGTGCATTTTCCAAACGATTTGTCATCAATGAGGCCGCATCCTGACGCGGAATTAATCCCGGGTTCACATCGAAGCGCGTTATACTCCGTGAGCCACTATACGCCTGTGAAAATTCCAAGGGAAATCCGATGGCCCGCGATTCGCAAGTAGCCCTTGTTGCGCTCCATCGCTTCGGACTGGGCGCGCGTGGCGGGGCCTCCGGCGATTTTCTCAACGCGGCCTCCGATCCGCGCGGCTTCGTCAAGGCCGAACTCGCCCGTCCCAATGGCGTGCTGCTCGAAGTGCCGGGATTGCAGTCGACGGCAGCGCTCGGCAAGGCCGTGTTCGACTATCAGTTTGAGATTCAGCAGGCGCGCGATGCCGCCGCGAAGTCGGCGGCGCCCGCGACCGAAGGTCAGTCGCCGCCGGATGCGAAGGCGCAGCGGCGAAACCTTTCGCTCAACAGCATCGCCATGGAGTTGGCACCCAAGGACTTGGCAGCCAAAGAACCGTCAAAGGAACAACCGGCCAAGCCGCCGGAAAATCCCAATGCGGCCATGGCGCCCACCGAAGCGATGCGGCCGAATGCGCCGAAGCCACCGCCGGCGCCGCTCAACATCATCCAGAAAACCTTTCGCGCCGAGGCGCTGGCGCGGCTGCAGCGGGCGGTGATCGCCGATTGCGGATTCACCGAACGGCTGGTGGTGTTCTGGGCCAATCATTTCTGCATCTCCGCCAACAAGGGCGGGCCGGCGCGGATGTGGGCCGGCTCGTTCGAGCGCGAGGCGATTCGCCCGCACGTGCTCGGGCGCTTCGCCGACATGCTGAAGGCGGTGGAGCAGCACCCGGCGATGCTGTTCTTTCTCGACAATCAGCAATCGCTGGGCCCGGATTCGCGCGCCGGAAGAAACCGCAACCGCGGACTGAACGAAAACCTCGCCCGCGAAATCATGGAATTGCATACGCTCGGCGTCGGCGGCGGCTATACCCAGGCGGATGTGACGTCGCTGGCGAACGTCATCACGGGCTGGACCTATGCGGGGAGGCTCGGGCAATTGGGGGCGCCCGGCACCTTCGTGTTCAACGCCAATGCGCATCAGCCGGGCGCGCAGCGGGTGATGGGAAAAATCTACGACGCTCCTGACGTGACGCAGGGCGAGGCGGTGCTGGTGGATCTCGCGCGCCATCCGTCGACCGCAAAATTCATCGCCGGAAAATTCGCGCGTCACTTCGTGGCCGACGATCCGCCACCGGCCCTGGTGGCGCGGCTCGCCGACGTCTTCACAAAAACCGACGGCGATCTGAAGGCGCTGGCGACGGCGCTGGCGGATTCCGACGACGCCTGGAAGGCGCCGCTTTCCAAGATGCGCTCGCCTTACGAATTCCTGGTGGCGTCGGGCCGGTTGCTCGCGCAAATTCCGAACGATCCCGGCCGTTATCTCGGCGCTCTCAACACGCTGGGCCAGCCATTATGGTCGCCGGCCGGGCCGAACGGTTTTCCCGATAGCAACGCGGCCTGGGCGGCGCCGGAAGGCATGAAACTGCGGCTCGATATATCAGCGCAGATCGCCTCTCGGCTCGCCGACGGCGTCGATCCGCGCGACCTGCTCGAACTCATTGCGGCGGACGCGGCGTCATCGGAGACGCGGCGAACCATCGAGCGCGCGGAATCGCGGCAGCAGGCGCTGGCGCTGCTGTTGATGTCGCCGGAATTCCAGAGGAGATGACGTCCATGGAAACGACAATGGATTGCTGCGAAGACATGCGATCGCCGGCGACGTCGCGGCGCGCGGTGTTGCTCGGCGGCGCCTCTTTTGCGGCATGGGCCTATTTGCCGAAATTCGCCCGCGCCGCCGACGGCCGGGATCCACGGCTGGTGGTCGTGATCCTGCGCGGCGCGCTGGATGGACTCGCCACCGTCGCGCCGACTGGCGATCCTGACTATGCCGGCCTGCATGGTTCGATCGCGTTGTCGTCGAGCGGCCCGAACGCGGCGTTGCCGCTGGACTCGTTTTTCGCGCTGCATCCGGCGATGCCGGAATTTGCGCGGATGTATCGCGAGAAGAAGGCTGCGGTAATTCACGCGGTGGCGACGTCGTACCGCGACCGTTCGCATTTCGACGGGCAGGACGTGCTCGAAAGCGGCTTTACGGGGCCGGGCCGGGTGCAGTCCGGCTGGCTCAACCGCGCGCTGGAAGGTCTGCCGAAAGGTGAGCGGGTGACGAGCGCGCTCGCGGTCGGCCCGACCACGCCGCTGGTGCTGCGCGGAGCCGCGCAAACCGTCGGCTGGGCGCCGGTCGCGCTGCCGCAGGCTGCGGAAGATACCGCGATGCGGCTGGTCGAGCTTTACCAACACCGCGATCCCGCGCTGGCGAGCGCGTTGAAGCAGGGCCTCGCACTCGACAAGGCCGCGCAAGGCGACGACATGAAGCCCAAGCCGGGCATCAATGGCGTCGGCGCGATGCGGCTGGTGGCACGCGGCGCCGCAAAGCTGATGGCCGCCGACGACGGCCCCCGCATCGGCGCGCTTGCCTTCGACGGCTGGGATACCCATGCCAATGAGGGCGGACCTGTAGGGCGGCTGGCGCAACTGCTCGGCGGCCTCGACGGCGCATTGGCGGAATTCGAAACCGGGCTGGGGCCACGCTGGCGCGACACCGTGATCGTGGTCGCCACCGAATTCGGCCGCACCGCACGCGTCAACGGCACGCAAGGCACCGACCACGGCACCGGCACCATCGCACTGCTCGCCGGTGGCGCAGTGAAAGGCGGGCGCGTGATCGCGGACTGGCCGGGGCTGAAGCCCGCCAATCTCTATCAGGGCCGCGATCTTGCGCCGACCACGGATCTGCGCGCGGTGATGAAGGGCGTGCTGAAGGATCAGTTCGGGCTGGCGGAGCGGGTGCTGACGGAGAGTGTGTTTCCCGACAGTGCTGCATTGAAGCCGATGCAGGGATTGGTGGGGTAGGTGCCAGCTTCAATGAAAGTGTCGTCCCTGCCTAGTGCGCAATTGCGCACGGGCGCAGGGACCCATTACCACAGGCCTTCGTGGTAAAGTGTTGGCTACCGCAGCACATCGATGGATCACGCGGTATGGGTCCCTGCGTTCGCAGGGACGACAACAATTGCGATTGCGCATGTATTACGTTTACATCCTCGCGAGCCGGCGGCATGGGACCCTGTATATCGGGGTGACCAATTCGCTTTCGAAACGGATGGAGCAGCATCGCAACGGCGAAGGCTCATCGTTCGTCAAAACCTATGGCGTTTATCGGCTGGTTTATGTCGAGGCGTTCGAGCGGCCGGATGAAGCGATTGCCCGTGAAAAACAGCTCAAGCGCTGGAAGCGGGACTGGAAGATCGAACTAATCGAGCGCGAGAATCTGGAATGGCGCGATCTCAGCGATCTGATTGTTTAAAGGAAGCCGACTCTCTCTCCCGTCGTCCCTGCGAACGCAGGGACCCATACGCCGCGGCCGGCGTGAGGGCACAGTGGGAGACGGCTTCGGTTCCGCAAGCGACAACGGGTGTTGGGCAACGCAGAGCGTCAGCGACCGCGCGCCCTCGATAGATCACGCGGTATGGGTCCCTGCGTTCGCAGGGACGACAACCTATCTCGTAATCCCGTCGATCTCCGCCAGTTCCTCCGCGCTCAGCGTCCAGCCGATGGCTTTCACGTTCTGCTCGACCTGTTCGACGCGGGTGGCGCCGGCGATGACGCTTGAGACTTGCGGGCGGGAGGCGAGCCAGGAGAAGGCGAGTTCGAGCATGGTGTGGCCGCGGGCTTGCGCGAATGCCTGCAGCTGTTCGACGATGTCCTCGTTGCGCGCCGTGACGTAGCGGTCCTTCAGCGCGGGTGCTTTCGCAAAGCGGGTGTCGTCGGGGACGGCGGCGCCGCGCTTGTATTTGCCGGTGAGGAGCCCGCTCGCGAGCGGGAAGAACGGCAGCAGACCGAGTTTGTATTCCGTTGCTGCCGGCAGCAGATCCTTTTCGATGCCGCGCACCACGAGGCTGTATTCGTCCTGGCAGGAAACGAAGCGGCTGACGTTCATCTGCCGCGCCATCATTTCCGCTTCCGCGATGCGCCAGGCCGGAAAATTCGAATTGCCGATGTAGCGGACCTTGCCCTGGCGGACGAGATCGTCGAGCGCGCGCAGCGTCTCTTCCATCGGCGTCAGGGGATCGTAATCATGCTGCTGGTAGAGATCGATATAGTCGGTCTTCAGCCGCGTCAGGCTGGCCTCGACGGCGGACATGATGTAGCGGCGCGAGGCGCCCTGCTTGGTGCCGTCGGTTGCCATCGGTTTGGAATATTTCGTCGCCAGCACGATGTCCTTGCGGCGGTCGCCGAGCACGGTGCCCAGCACGGTCTCGGAGCCGCCCATGCCGGCATAGATGTCGGCGGTGTCGAACAGGGTGATGCCGAGGTCGATCGCCTTGTGGATCACCTTGCGCGAGGTTTCGAGATCGGTGCGCTGGCCAAAGTTGTTGCAGCCGAGGCCGACGGCGGAAACGCGCAGGCCGGAGCCGCCGAGGTTGCGAATTTGCATGGATCGATCCTGTGGGAAGCACGCGGGGAGAGGGGCCATCATTGTGGCCCGCGCGGCTACGACCCGCAAGCAGCGGTGCTATCGGCCTTTATGCTTGGCAGCCATGCGGCACAAAAAGATGCGGCCCCGGTCAGACGCGGCGACTGACGGGGGCCGCTTGGGGCGCGTGATCTGAGACGGGGGGCCTGATCAGACGCGGGTGCAACCTAGCCGCGCTATGTTACGCCGCCGTGACAACCGGACTTATCCACAGCCCGCCTGATGGGGCCGTTTTCACAAAAGCGTGTCAGAACAGCCTGCGGTAAACGACGAAGCCGGAACGCTCCGCCACCTTGTCGTAGAGCTGCATGGCGGTGTGGTTGGTCTCGTGCGTCTGCCAACGGACGCGGGAAGATCCGGCCAGTTTCGCTTGTTCGTACACGCCGTTGATCAAGGCGCGGCCGACGCCCTTGTTACGCGCCGCGGCGCTCGTGAACAGATCCTGCAGATAGCAGTTCGGCTCGATCATTGTCGTGGAGCGGTGAAACAGGTAGTGCGTCAGCCCAAGCAGCTCGCCGCCGCTCTCGGCGACCAGCGCATGCACCGGCTCGTAGGCGTCGAAGAAGCGCGCCCAGGTCATAGCCGTGATCTCGGGCGCCAGCGCGGTTGCGCCCGAGCGGCCGTAGAAGCCGTTGTAGCCGTCCCACAGCGGAAGCCATTGCGCGTAGTCCTGACGGGTGACGAAGCGGATGGTGAGGTCGCCGGACATTGAGCGATTCCGTTTTGCTCGGAGGTGACGCGTCGGGACGCGCGATGTCCGTTCATTACTACAGAAAGGGCGGGAGGGGATCAACGTCGCGAGGGCGCCAGCGTGCCGCCGCTATTCCGCGGCGCCGAGGTGCTGGGCGAGGCTGCGATGGCTGCCGCGCAGCGCGCGGTAGTAGTCGCCGCTGTCGGGATCGTCGCTGTGGCGAACGAGATCGGTGACCGGCGTATAGCTCAGCATGCGTCCGCCATCGGGCAGCGCCGTGCAAATGAAGCGCAGCACCTGTCCGTCGGCGAGATTGATGTTGATCGGCGTGGAATCGCCGACCCGGATCATTTCAGTGCGCTTGGCGATGAACGCGCTCAGCTCGTCCTCGGGCAGTTGCCAGGCGCCGGTGTCGCGGCCGTGATACATCAGCGCGATGAAGGGCGGCTTGCTGTCGGCCTGCGCGTCGGACAAAGCGAAATAGTCGCGGAAGGCGCGGTTGATGAATTCGGCGCGGGTATCGGAATCGAGCAGCACGATGCCGATATCGACCTGGTCGAGCGCGGCCGACAGCCGGTCCGCGGTGGCGTGGTGCTTCTTCTCCCAGGCGAATGCGTCGACCCATTTCTGCCGCAACAGGCCGGTGATCAGCGCGGTGCCGCCGGCGGTCGCCGCCAGCAGCAGCATGCGCGCCAGGTCCGATATGTCGTAACCGGGCGCGGCGCGGTGGTTGAGGAAGAGCAGCGCGGAAGACGAAACTGCAATGATGGCGCTGGCCATGCCGGAGACGATGCCGCTGATGGAAGCGGCAAGCGCTACGATGCAGACGAACAGCGGCGCGGGATTGGGGATGGAGACGACATGCCGGTCGACGAGGAAGGCGAGCACCGCCGTCGCTGTCGTAAGAGCCGGACCAGAGATTGCGCGCCAGTTCACCTGCATGCCCGTTCTCGCCACTTGCCGGGAATAAGGCGCAAGCATGCCCGATTGTTGCGATTGTGCACGCCTTTCCGCCGCCAGTCTTAAGAGGGCGTTGCGGGGATGCGGCGGGCTTTCGCATTTTTGAAATCAAATGCTATCGAGGCAGGGAACGGGGTACCGCACCCGACCATTGAGCCGCACGACATTTTGCAAAGAGGACATCGATGCCCACTGTTTCCCCGGCGCTGCTGCCGATCCTGATGCTGTTTGCCTCCAACGTCTTCATGACCTTTGCCTGGTACGGCCATCTGAAATTCAAGCAGAGCCCGCTGCCGACGGTCGTGCTGGTGAGCTGGGGCATCGCCTTTGTCGAATACTGGCTGGCGGTGCCGGCCAACCGCTGGGGCAGCGCGGTCTATTCGGCGGCGCAGCTCAAGACCATCCAGGAGGTGATCACGCTTCTGGTGTTCGCCGGCTTCTCGGTGCTCTATCTGAAGGAGCCGCTGGGCTGGAATCACGCACTCGGTTTTCTTTTCATTGCCGTTGGCGCGTTTCTGATTTTTCACAAATGGACGTGAGTTGGTTGCGGCGGCGAACCTGACCCGGACGTCACTTTGCAACCGGCGCCACCCGCAACACCCGTCCGTTCGAACTATCCGTCAGCAGCCACAGCGCGCCGTCCGGCCCCTGGCGGACGTCCCTGATACGCTCATGCAGGTTTTGCAGCAGGCGTTCCTCCGACGTCACTGTGTTGCCGTTCAGCGTCAGCCGCACCAGCATCGCGCCGCGCAGCGCGCCGGTGAACAGGCTGCCGTTCCATTTCGGAAACAGCTTTCCGGTGTAGAAGGCCATGCCCGACGGCGCGATCGACGGCACCCAGTATTTGAGCGGCTGCTCCATGCCGTCCTTGGCGGTTGCGTCGTGGATCTTGGCGCCGGAGTAATCGATGCCGTAGCCGATCACCGGCCAGCCGTAGTTCTTGCCTTTCCCGATCAAATTGACCTCGTCGCCGCCGCGCGGGCCGTGCTCGATTTCCCAGAGCTCGCCGGAGGTGGGATGGATCGCGAGGCCTTGTGGATTGCGATGGCCGTAGCTCCAGATCTCCGGCCTGGCGTCGGCGCGGCCGGCGAACGGGTTGTCTGCGGGCACCGAACCATCCGGCGCGATCCGGATCACCTTGCCGAGATGATTGGCGAGGCTTTGCGCCTGATCGCGATAGGTGAAGTGTTCGCCCAGCGTGACGAACAGATTGCCGTCGTCGGCCTGCGCGATGCGGCAGCCGTAATGATTGCCTGACGACAGTGGCCCCTGCTGGCGGAAGATGATCTTGACCTCGTCGAGCCGGTCCTTGCCGTCGTTGAGATTGGCGCGCGCGACCGCGGTGCGTCCGCCGCCATCGGTCCGCTCGGCAAAGCAGAAATAGATGGTCTTGTTCTGCGCAAAGGATTTGTCGATGGCGACGTCGAGCAGGCCGCCCTGGCCCGATGCCCACACTTCCGGGACGCCCTTGAGCGGCGGCGAGATCTGTCCTTCCACCGTGACGATGCGCATGCGGCCCGGACGCTCGGTCACCAGCATCGTTCCGTCTGGCAGGAACGCCAGCGCCCATGGATTGACGAGGCCCCTTGCGATGGTGCGAACCTCGAGTTCGCCCGCCGACGAGCCGAACGCCGGTTCTTCGCCGCGGGTGCTGGTGGCGATCAGGAACGAAACCGCGAGCAGGATCGCTAGCGCCAGCGCGGCCGTCACAAGGCCGACAGGTGTCTTCATGCGGGTCCAATCGCGATGCCGATCATCGCGCGTTCGCTAATGATGCAAACAAAAAAAGCCGCAAGCTGTCACGGAAAGGGCATCGCAACGGTGGCCCTGATCGACAGCACCGTCAGGGTGACCACGAGGCAAAGCGATAGCGTGCCGATCGCGAGCGATGTGGCGATGGCACCAAGCAATCGGGAAGAAGCGACGGGCGCTCGGCTGCTCTCGAAGCCGACCGCGCCGGATGACCGCATCATTGGCCTAAATCCTTGTAACGCGGGACGAATCACCCGCGACTCACGCGACGTCAGGAAAATCTTGCAATGATCACCGGCAACATTGCGGCGGGTCAGCCGTTGAAAATGGCAAAATCGCGGCAAAGGTTAACGTTGTGCCCGCTATTGTTAACCTTTGGCGGCGTGCTCGCGCGAAAGTGAGGAGGCTGGCTGCGGGCGGCGCGGTTATGCGCCGGCCGCGATGCCGGCCTGGTCGTCGACCTCGACCTCCGGCTGCCAGTCCATGGTGACAAAGCCGGGGGTCTGCTCGACCCGCCGCAGCCAGGCGCGGATGGCGGGGAAGGTCGCGAGATCATAATCGCAGCGGTCGGCGACGTGGGTGTAACCGTACAGCGCGATATCGGCGACCGTCAGTTGCCCGGCGGCGAAATAGCTGCAGGTCTTGAGATGGTTTTCCATCACCTGCAGCGCGGCATAGCCGCGCTCCATCCAATCCTCCAGCGCATGCGTCTGCAAGTCGCGGCCGCCCTTGACCAGCGACAGCCAGAAATAGGCGGCGCCGATATTGGGCTCGAGCGCGTGCTGCTCGAAGAACATCCATTGCAGCGCTTCGGCGCGCTCGATCCGTGACTCCGGCGCCAGCGAAGTGCCGCCGCAGACATACCAGAGGATGGCGTTGGACTCGGCGAGGTAGCGTCCATCGGCGACTTCCAGCAGCGGCACCTGTCCGCTCGGATTCTTTTCCAGGAAATCCGGTGTGCGGCTTTCGCCTCGGAGAATGTCGACTTCGATCGCCTGATACGGCGCGTTGAGCAGCGCCAGCGCAAGGCGGACCTTGTAGCTGTTGCCGGAGCGCTGCATCGAATAGAGCTTGTACATCGTCGTTTAAGTTCACTCGGGGATCGAGGGGCGCACGCCGTCGGCGAACTGCGCGAAGCTCTCGCGCCGCAACGCGGCTAAACAATGATGCCGATACGAATGCGTCGCAAGGCCCGCGGAATGGAAAAAGTCGAAAACCTCTACTGCACTGCACGCGCGCAGCATGCCATGCCACAGCGTATCGATCACGTGAACGAGAGCGAAGGCGCAAACCGATGCAAGCCTTCGCGACCAGGCTGCCTGCGTCCGCTTCCGGCGTGAGCGGAAGGGAATCCGAATCGCTGACGAGACACCCTGGCGTTGAATCCACATTGGCCGCGAAGAGGCGAGCGCCGTGCCATGCGCCACTTGCGTGGTGGAGAACCGGATGCCCTGGCGGCCTCCCGCGGCGGCCGTGCAGGACAGCGGCCCCGGGGCCAACAGCCGCGCTCGCCATCGCGGTCCCTGTCAAAACTTCAGCCTCGGCGATCCCTTGTCAGATATGAGTCAATCCGGCACGGAACTTTGCGAATATTGCGCCGATATTGCTCCGACCGTACCGAGCTCGCGCGGCGTTCCCTAAAGTTTGACCCGTATCCGGCCAAGCTTCTTGCGATGCAGCGCGCAGCGCCTTAGGGTGCGGCGTTCCCATCAAAAAGAGTCGTGAATTCCAGAGGTCACGACGTTTGCCAGGAGATGATGATGCCCTTCCTGTCCGCCTCGCTCGCCCGTGTGAAGCCGTCCGCGACGATCGCGGTCACGGATAAAGCGCGCGCGCTGAAAGCGGCGGGGCGCAACGTCATTGGCCTCGGCGCCGGCGAGCCGGATTTCGACACGCCCGCCAACATCAAGCTGGCGGCAATCCGTGCCATCGAGGCCGGCAAGACCAAGTACACCGATGTCGGCGGCATTCCCGAGCTGAAGGAAGCCATCATTGCCAAATTCCAGCGCGAGAACGGCCTCACCTACAAGCCGAACCAGATCATCGTCGGCACCGGCGGCAAGCAGGTGCTCTACAATGCGCTGATGGCGACGCTTAACCCCGGCGATGAGGTCATCATCCCGGCGCCGTACTGGGTCAGCTATCCCGAGATGGTGGCGCTGGCCGGCGGCGAGCCGGTCGCCGTGGTGTGCCCGGCGTCGAGCGGCTTCAAGCTGCGCCCCGACGATCTGGAAAAGGCGATCACGCCGAAGACCAAGTGGATCATCCTGTGCTCGCCGTCGAACCCGACCGGCGCCGCCTACACCCGCGCCGAGTTGAAGGCGATCACCGACGTGCTGGTGAAGCATCCGCATGTCTGGGTGATGACGGACGACATGTATGAGCACCTGGTCTATGACGACTTCCAGTTCGCAACGCCGGCGCAGGTCGAACCGAAACTGTACGAACGCACGCTCACGGTGAACGGCGTGTCGAAGGCCTATTGCATGACCGGCTGGCGCATCGGCTATGCCGGCGGCCCCGCCGACCTGATCAAGGCGATGCAGACGATCCAGTCGCAGTCGACCTCGAACCCGTCGTCGATCGCGCAGTGGGCTTCGGTGGAAGCGCTGAACGGTCCGCAGGACTTCATCCCCGTGCACAACAAGGTGTTCAAGGAGCGGCGCGACCTCGTGGTGTCGATGCTGAATCAGGCCAAGGGCATCGAATGCCCGCGGCCCGAGGGCGCATTCTATGTCTATCCGTCCTGCGCCGGCACCATCGGCAAGACTTCGCCGTCCGGCAAGGTGATCGCCAACGACGAGGATTTCGTCACCGAGCTTCTGGAGAGCGAAGGCGTCGCCGTCGTGCAGGGGTCTGCGTTCGGTCTCGGCCCGGCATTCCGGATTTCCTACGCGACCAAAACCTCCGACCTCGAAGACGCCTGCAAGCGCATCCAGCGCTTCTGCGGCAATTTGCGATAAGCATTTTCGAGTCCCAAGCCTGTCCCGCATGTTGATGCGGGATGGGTTTCGGCCCGCGTCAAGAAACGCGTCAGAAAAAAGACGTTTCTAATCACATCACGCGTGCACGATGTTTTGATCGCTTCTGATCGAAGCGCCATGTTTTTTACGGAAGCGCCATGTTTTCGACACGGCGTTTCCATCCTGTCCGCTCCGCTAAATTTGTTCATCAACATGATGCGGAGACTGGGACACATGCGACTCCTGACATTGACACTCGCCACGCTTTCGCTGCTCGCGCCGATCGCGACCGCCGGCGCGGCGCCGCCGGTTCGCGCCGGCATCCTGCAATGCCAGGGCGGCCAGAATGTCGGCTTCGTGGTCGGTTCGGTGACCAGCCTCGAATGCGTGTTTCAGAGCGAAGGCCGCCGGCCCGAACCCTACATCGCCAAGGTGCAGCGCATCGGTCTTGACCTCGGCGTCACCGCGCAGACCCAGCTTTCCTGGGCCGTGAATGCGCCGAACAGCCGGCTCGGGCGCGGCGAACTCGCCGGCAGCTATGGCGGCGTCGGCGCCAATGCATCGATCGGCGTCGGCGGCGGCGGCAACTTCCTGGTCGGCGGTCCGTCCAACGCCTACGCGCTGCAGCCGCTTAGCGTGCAAGGCCAGACCGGGCTGAATGTCGCCGCCGGTATCGCCGGTCTCGAGCTGCAGCCGTTCTACGGCAACGGTCCGCGCCGGCACCACCATCGCGGGCATCACCGCCGCAGCTGAGAATGACACGTTAAGGAAAAGGCCCGCGCAAGCGGGCCTTTTTCGTTTCAGGACGCGGCGCACCCCCGGCGGCAAATTCTGGCACGGCCCCAGATGTTGTGGCATAGAACGGAAAGCGCCGCGGGCACGGCGCCATTCTTGATTCTCTGCTCGCATCACTTTTTCAGCCGGAGATTACTTCATGCGTCGCTCCATCATCCTTGCCGCTCTCTTCGTGCTGGCTACCTCCATCAGCGGCGCCCATGCGCAGCAGGTGCAGCGCGTGCAGGTGGGCGTGCTGGAGTGCCGCGGCGGCGCCAGTGTCGGTTTCGTCGTCGGCTCCGTCACCAATCTCGGCTGCGTGCTGCGCGCCGAGGGCATGCCGGAAGACCGCTACATCGCCACCATCCGGAAAGTCGGGCTCGATCTCGGCATCACCCAGGAATCGGCGCTGGCCTGGGGCGTGTTCGCGCCCGTGGCGCGGCTGGGGGCGGCCGGCCTTTCCGGCGACTATGTCGGCGCGCAGGGCAGCGCGACGCTCGGCGTCGGTGTCGGCGGCAACGTGCTGGTCGGCGGCTCCGAGAATTCGATCGCGTTGCAGCCGCTGAGCGTGCAGGGGCAGGTCGGGGTCAGCGTTGCTGCCGGACTGGAAAGTCTGGAACTGCGGCCGGGGCGCTAGTTAACCGCACTTCATTTTCGCCATGGGACGTCTTGACCCGCGACTGCGCTTGGTCTTAAAAAGAATAAACGTTCTTTTTGAGGAGGTCGCGAAATGCTGCAGCATCAGCCAAGCCGGACCGCCGAATACATGGCCATGTTCCGGGCGTCGGAGCATGCGAAGGGTGCCGGACGACGCGTGTTTACCGATCCGCTGGCCGTCGCGCTGTTGCCGGGAAGCTTGCGGCTGCCAGCCAAACTGCTCGCGGTCCGTCCCGTAGGCGAAATGCTCAACCGCTACATTGACGGGCGATGGCCGGGCGCGCGCACCTCCGGCATCGCCCGCACGCGGCTGATCGACGACTGGATCGAGGAATCGACCGGACAGGCCGAGCAGGTCGTGTTGCTCGGTGCGGGTTTTGATACGCGGGCCTGGCGGCTTGCCGCGCTCGATGCCGTCAGGGTTTTTGAAGTGGATCACCCCGCAACGGCAAAGGTGAAACAAGAGCGGCTGCAGGCTGCCGGAGCCGATCTGAACCGGGTGAGCTTTGTCGCCGTCGATTTCGAGATCGATGATTTCGAACAGCGTCTGCGCGATGCCGGCTTCGATCCGGCACGGCGCACGATCGTCGTGTGGGAAGGCGTCAGCCAGTATCTGACCGGCGAGGCGGTGTGCGGCGTGATACGCTGGGCGGGCCGGCTCGCGCCGCGCAGCCGGTTCATCTTCACCTATGTTCATGAGGGCGCGATCGACGGCAGCGTCGCGTTCGATGGCGCGGACAAGGTCATCGCCAAGGTCGACGGCTCGGGCGAACCCTGGCGGTTCGGCTTGCTGCCGAACGAATTGCCGGACTTCCTGCGCGAGCGCGGGCTGAGGCTGGTGAGCGATCTCGGCGCCGATCAATACCGGGAGCGGGTGATGGGACAAGCCGGCCGCAACATGCAGGGCTACAGCTTCTATCACACGGTGCTTGCGGAAGTCGGCGATGCCTAGGATATCGGCGGCGCGCGCCAACGAGCAGCGCGGGCGCATCCTCGATGCCGCGCTGACATGCTTTGCGCGCGAAGGCTTTCATGCGGCAACCGTGCAGGACATCGTCGAGGAGTCAGGGCTTAGTCCCGGCGCGATCTACGGCTATTTCAAAGGCAAGACCGAGATCGCGATGGCGATCGCTGCCGAACGCCACGCGATGGAACGCCGGCGCATGGAATTCGCGCTGGCCGCGCCTGACATCGACACCGGCCTGCGACGTCTCGTCGAAGGCTTCGTGCTCGAATTGCGCACGCCTAAGGAAAGGCGATGGCGCCATCTGGCCGTGCAGCTTTGGGCGGAGAGCCTTTCCAATCCGCGATTGAAGCGCGAAGCGCTTGCGGGGGTTTCGCAGGCCGTGGACGTGTTGGCGCCGATGATCGCAGAGGCGCAACGACAGGGGCGTTGGCCGTCGCATCTCGATCCGCCTTCGGCCGCCCGCGTCATGGTCGCGGTCCTGCAAGGCATTTCGCTGCAGCTTGCCTGGGACGGGCGCGTCGATATCGAGCGCTTCGCCGTCGCGCTGCTAACCATGCTCGATCCGCGTTCGGACGGATCGGGTACGGCGACCGGCTGAGCGGGATCCAGTTGAGTTCCAGACCGGGAAGGCGGTGAGCGGACCCAAAAGCATACCTAATACCGGCGTGCCGAGGTGGACGTCGACATATACGACTGTATGCACTGCAGCGAATTTTTCCCGCTTGCCAAAACCTCAGGACAGGCGGAGCATCAGAGGTCGCCGACCCAATCACGGGCCGAGCTCCAAAAGTAAGGAGGCGGCAATGGGACAAGACGTCAGAAGTCCCCGTGGTCCACGGTGCATCGCGCTGGTGGGCCCTTTCCAAAGCGGTAAGACCACACTTCTAGAGGCCATACTGGCGCGAACGGGCGCCATTAAAAATGCCGGCAGCGTCGATGCCGGAACTTCCGTAGGCGATGCCAGCCCCGAGGCGCGCCATCACAAGATGGGGGTAGGCCTTTCCGCCGCCACCACCACCTTCATGGGCGACAGTTACACCTTTATCGATTGTCCCGGCTCGATCGAGTTCGCGCATGACATGCGCGCCGCGCTGCCTGCGGTCGATGCCGCGGTCGTGGTCTGCGAGGCGGACGAGAAGAAGCTGCCGCAACTGCAGATCATCCTGCGTGAGCTCGAGGATCTCGGCATTCCCCGTTTTCTGTTTCTGAACAAGATCGACCGCGCCAACAAGCGTATCCGCGAGACGCTGGCGACGCTGCAGCCGGCCTCGCGCGTGCCGCTGGTGCTGCGGCAGATTCCGATCTGGAACGGCGACTTGATCGAGGGCTTTGTCGACCTCGCGCTGGAGCGCGCCTTCGTTTACCGGGAACACAAGCCGTCCGAGGTCGTAGCACTCGAAGGCGGCAATCTCGACCGCGAGAAGGAAGCGCGGTTCTCGATGCTTGAAAAGCTCGCCGACCACGACGACGCGCTGATGGAGCAGTTGCTGGAAGACATCCAGCCGCCGCGCGACGCGGTGTTCGACGACCTCGCCCGCGAATTGCGCGAAGGCCTGATCTGCCCGGTGCTGCTCGGTGCTGCGGCGCGCGAAAACGGCGTGCTGCGGCTGATGAAGGCGCTGCGGCATGAAGCGCCCGGCGTTGCCGAGACGGCGAAACGGCTCGGCGTATCCGCGCAAAAGGAAGCGCTGGCCTACGTGTTCAAGACCCTGCATCTGCAGCACGGCGGCAAGCTGTCGCTGGTGCGGCTGCTCGCCGGGCATCTCGATGACGGCGCGACGCTGCAATCTTCCTCCGGTGAGGCCGGGCGGGTTTCCGGTATTCTCGCGGTGAGCGGCGGGCACGATACCAAGCGGCCCGCGGCGGAGGCCGGCGACACGATCGCGCTCGGCAAGCTCGACGCGATCAAGACCGGCGACTCGCTGTCGAGCGGCAAGACCGCGCCGCCGGCGCTGGTCCATGTCGAGCCGACGCCGCCGGTGCTGGCGCTGTCGCTTGCGGCGACCGACCGCAAGGACGACGTCAAGCTCGGCCAGGCGCTGCTGCGGCTGAACGAGGAGGATCCGTCGCTGACGATGATCCAGAACCAGCAGACCCACGACATCGTGCTGTGGGGGCAGGGCGAGATGCATCTGCGCGTCGCGCTCGAGCGGCTCAAGGACCGTTTTGGCGTCAACGTCAAATCGCAGCCGCCGGCGATCGGTTATCAGGAGACCATCCGCAAATCGGCTACCCAGCGCGGCCGTCACAAGAAGCAGTCCGGCGGCCATGGCCAGTTCGGCGACGTGGTGCTGGAGATCAAGCCGATGCCGCGCGGAAGCGGCTTCGAGTTCCACGAGAAGGTGGTCGGTGGCGCCGTGCCGCGCAACTATATCGGCGCGGTCGAGGAGGGCGTGGTCGACAGCCTCGTGCGCGGGCCGCTCGGTTTTCCAGTGATCGATCTTCATGTCACCCTGACGGATGGCTCCTATCACAGCGTCGATTCCTCCGACCTCGCCTTCCGCACGGCGGCGCGGATCGGTATGGGTGAGGCGCTGCCGCAGTGCCAGCCGGTGCTGCTGGAGCCGATCCACATGGTGGAGATCGTCTGCCCGACGGAGGCGACGGCGAAGATCAACGCCATCCTGTCGGCGCGGCGCGGCCAGATCCTGGGCTTCGATACCCGCGAAGGCTGGCCCGGATGGGATTGCGTCCGCGCCACCATGCCGGAGGCGGAGATCGGCGACCTGATCGTGGAGTTACGGTCGGCCACCGCCGGCGCCGGCGGGTTCACGAGGGCGTTCGACCGCATGGCCGAAGTCACCGGCCGCGCCGCCGACCAGATCATCGCCGCGCACCGCGTCGCGGCGTGAGAGACGGCTTATGAGATGTCGATGATCTGGTCTCCGGACCATGGTCATTGACAGCGCCCGCCGCTTGCCTGATGTGACAGGCATGACCAGTGGAACAAAACCCCCCGCCGCCTGCCTGATCGGATGGCCGGCCGCGCATTCGCGCTCGCCGCTGATCCATCATTACTGGCTGCGGACGCTCGGCATCGCGGGCGGCTATGTCATCGAGGCGGTGCCGCCCGACGAGTTCAAGGATTTCATCTTCCGCCTGTCGCTGCGCGGCTTTGTCGGCGCCAACGTCACCATGCCGCACAAGGAGCGCGCGCTTGCGCTGTCGAAGCCGGATGAGCGGGCGCGTGCGGTCGGCGCGGCCAATACGCTGTGGTTCGAGAATGGCGAGCTCTGCTCGACCAATACCGACGTCGAAGGGTTCATCAACAATCTCGACGCCAGCGCGCCCGGCTGGGACGGTTGCGAGGACGCGCTGGTGCTCGGCGCCGGCGGTGCGGCGCACGCGGTGGTGTTCGGTTTGCTCGACCGCGGCATCAAGCGCGTGCATCTCGCCAACCGCACCATCGAGCGCGCCCGCGCGCTGGCGGATGAATTCGGCGCGAGCGTTGTCCCCGTGGCATGGGACGCGCTCGGCGATCTGCTGCCGCGCACCGGGCTGCTGGTGAATACGACCTCGCTCGGCATGAAGGGCCAGCCGGCGCTCGAACTCGATGTCGGGCGGTTGCCGTCACACGCCGTCGTCGCCGATCTCGTGTACGTGCCGCTCGACACGCCATTGCTCACCGCCGCCCGCGCCCGCGGGCTGAAGACGGCCGACGGGCTCGGCATGCTGCTGCACCAGGCGGTGCGCGGCTTCGAATTGTGGTTCGGGCAGCGCCCAGAGGTGACGGCGGAACTTCGCGTGCTGGTCGAGGCCGATCTCACAAATACATGATCGGCTGATCGCGGAGACTTGAGCCGGAATTTTTTTGAAATGCCGGGGTCAAATGGTTACGTCACTGCCACCGGAGACTTCAGCATGACCGCCCGTCGCTTTCAGTTCGTTCGCCCGCTTGTCGCAGTCGCGATGGTCGCCGGCTCCACGATCTACGCCATTGCCCAGCAGCCGCCCACGCCGACGCGCGTTCGCGGTACCATCGAAGCCGTCGATGGCGACGTGCTTGCCGTGAAGTCGCGGGGCGGCGAGGACGTCAGGCTGCATATGACCGGCGATCTCAGGATCGTGGGGATCACCAAGATCTCGCTGTCGGATATCAAGGTCGGTTCCTTCATCGGCACCACTACTGTGCCGGGACCGGATGGCAGCCAGAATGCGGTGGAGGTGCATGTGTTTCCGGAAGCGATGCGCGGCACCGGCGAGGGCTCGCGGCCCTATGACCTGCGGCCCAACTCCACCATGACCAACGCCACGGTGGCGGAGTCCGTGGTCGGCAATGACGGTCACACCTTGATGGTCAAATACAAGGACGGCGAGAAGAAAGTCGTGGTCTCCCCGGAGACGCCGGTCGTGACCTATGTCCCCGCCGACAAGTCCGACCTCAAACCCGGCGCCAAGGTGATCGCTTTCATGAAGAAGCTGCCGGACGGCTCGTTCGAGACCAACCGCGTCAGCGTCGGCCGCGACGGGCTGACCCCGCCGATGTGAAGTCACCGCCTGGAATAGCACCTCCCGTGCGGTGTTTGCGTTGAGTTGGGCGCCAATTACACCTCGGAGGAATACCATGCTGAAATCTTCTTCTTGGCCGCGGATGCTCGCGGCCTCGCTGACCTTTGTCACCCTGCTTGGATCGGTGGCGTGGGCGCAGCAGCCGCCGACGGTCCGGATTCGCGGCACCATCGAGGCGGTCGACGGACCCATGCTGTCGATCAAGTCGCGCGAGGGCACCGACATGAAGGTGCGGGTCACCGATAATGTCGCGGTGTTCGGCGTCGCCAAGACCGAACTCTCGGAGATCAAGGAAGGTTCCTACATCGGCGTCACCGCGATGCCGGAGCCGGACGGCACCCAGAAGGCGGTCGCGGTGCATATTTTCCCGGAGAACCAGCGCGGCGCGGCCGAAGGCTTTCGGCCCTGGGATCAGCGGCCGAACTCGACCATGACCAACGCCACCGTCGCCCAGACGGTGAAGGGCACCGACGGCCAGAACATTTTGGTCAAGTACAAGGACGGCGAAAAGAAAGTCGTGGTGCCGCCGGGTACGCCGATCGTCACCTTCGTCGCCGGCGACAAGTCCGAACTGAAGCCGGGCGCCAAGATCATCATCTTCGGCGCGGCGAAGAAGGACGACGGCACGCTGGAAGCCAATCGCGTCAATGTCGGGCGGGACGGCATCACACCGCCGATGTGACCCGTAGGGTCATTCCGGGGCGCGCGAAGCGCGAACTATGATGCGCAATTGCGCATCTGGGAATCTCGAGATTCCGGGTTCGATGCTTCGCATCGCCCCGGAATGACTGCGCTTTGTATTCACACCGCCAGCACGTTATCGTCGATCTCGGCGATCGTATTGACGCCGCACAATCCCATGGTGGTGAGCATTTCCTTGGCGATGATGTCGAGCGCCTTGGTGACGCCGGCCTGTCCGCCGGCCCCTAAGCCATAGGCATAGGCGCGGCCGATCATGCAGGATTTGGCGCCGAGCGCGAGCGCGCGCACCACGTCCTGGCCGGAGCGGATGCCGCCGTCGAACATGATTTCCATCTGCGAGCCGACGGTGTCGACGATCTCGGGCAGCACCTCGATCGATGACGGCGCGCCGTCGAGCTGGCGGCCGCCATGGTTGGAAACGACCAGCGCCTGCGCGCCGGTTTTCGCGGCGAGTTCGGCGTCCTCGACGTCCAAAATGCCTTTCAGGATCAGCTTGCCCGGCCAGATCGAGCGGATCCAGTCGATGTCCTTCCAGTTCAGCGAAGTGTCGAACTGCGACGCGGTCCATTCCGACAGCTTGGTAAGGTCCTCGGTGCCTTTGACGTGGCCGACGATGTTGCCGAAGCTGCGGCGCTTGCCGCGCAGCACGCCGGCAACCCATGACGGCTTGCTGGCGAAGTCGAGCAGTTTCGACAGCGACCATTCCGGCGGCACCGTCATGCCGTTCTTGATGTCCTGGTGGCGCTGCCCGATCACCTGCAGGTCGACGGTCAGCACCAGCGCCGAGCATTTGGCCGCGATCGCGCGCTCGATCAGCGACTTGATGAAGCCGCGGTCCTTCATCACGTAGAGCTGGAACCAGAACGGCTTGTCGACGGCGGCTGCGATGTCCTCGATCGAACAGATCGACATCGTGCTCTGGGTGAAGGGAATGCCGGCGGCCTGCGCGGCGCGGCAGGCATGAATCTCGCCGTCGCCATGCTGCATGCCGAGCAGGCCGACAGGCGCCAGGATCAACGGCATCGCGGCCGGCTCGCCGAGGATATTGGTGGAGAGATCGCGCTTGGAGACATCGACCAGGATGCGCTGGCGGAACTTGATCTGCGCAAGATCCTCGGAATTGGCGCGCAGCGTGTCCTCGGTGTAGGAGCCGCGGTCGGCGTAGTCGAAAAACGCCTTGGGAACCCGGCGCTTGTGCAACTGGCGCAGATCCTCAATGCAGGTGATGTGCTTCATGGACGTCCCGGCCCTTCTTGAACTTCTTCGCTGCGTTGTCATCTAGCATGGTTGGATGGTCAGCCAAATCGCATCTGCCGAATCGCATCGCTTATCGTGTCGCCTGGGCGCCATTCCCGACGGGAGGACATTCCCATGACCGGACCGCGCGTAGTTGCCCCAGTCGATGCCGGCTTGGCCGATCGCGAGGAAAAGCGCCGGCTCGACGACGCCCTGGAGGAGGGCCTGAAAGAGACCTTTCCGGGGTCCGACCCGGTCAATGTCACCCAGCCAGCGCCCTCGAAGGGGGACCGCCACGTCAAGCGAGGGAACTAGCACGCCAGGGCGGGCGCGGCCGTTTCCGTAAAATATCCATTTATTACAAATGCTTATGCGTTGATTGCGGCCGCGTCCGGCGGTAATGATTCATCATATTTTTTGAAGCCATTTTAGCGGCCGAGGGATTATAACCGCTGGACGCTACGATGGTGGGCGTTCGGGGATTCGTGGCCGTGATGGCCTGAAGAAGCCCTGGAATGGCTGGGGGTCACATGAGCCGCAAATATTTCGGTACCGACGGAATTCGGGGCCGTGCCAATGGTCTGATCACGCCGGAGCTAGCGCTCAAGGTGGGGCAGGCGGCCGGCCTGGTGTTCCAGCGTGGCGACCACCGCCACCGCGTCGTCATCGGCAAGGACACCCGGCTCTCCGGCTACATGATCGAATACGCGATGGTGGCCGGCTTTACCTCGGTCGGCATGGATGTGCTGCTGCTCGGCCCGATGCCGACGCCGGCGGTCGCGATGCTCACCAAGTCGATGCGCGCCGATCTCGGCGTGATGATTTCAGCTTCGCACAATCTGTTCGAGGACAACGGCATCAAGCTGTTTGGTCCGCAGGGATTCAAATTGTCCGACGACGTCGAAAAGCAGATCGAGCAGTTGCTCGACGAGCCGATCGACCGCCGTCTCGCGCAAAGCGCCAGCCTCGGGCGCGCCCGCCGCATCGACGGCGTGCATGACCGCTACATCGAATTCGCCAAGCGCACGCTGCCGCGCGAGCTCTCGCTCGACGGTTTGCGCGTCGTGATCGATTGCGCGCACGGCGCGGCCTACAAGGTGGTGCCGGAAGCGCTGTGGGAATTGGGCGCCGACGTCATCGCGATGGGCGTCGAACCGGACGGTTTCAACATCAACAAGGAATGCGGCTCGACCTCGCCGGAAGCGCTGGCGAAGAAGGTGCGCGAGATGCGCGCCGATATCGGCATCGCGCTCGATGGCGACGCCGATCGCGTCATCCTGGTCGACGAGCGCGGCCATGTGGTCGATGGCGACCAGTTGCTCGCGGTGATCGCGCAAAGCTGGAAGGAAGACGGACGTCTCGCCAAGCCCGGCATCGTCGCCACCGTGATGTCCAATCTCGGGCTCGAGCGTTTTCTCGAAGGGCAGGGCCTCGGCATGGTGCGTACGCCGGTCGGCGACCGCTACGTGCTCGAGCAGATGCTGACGCAGGGCTACAATCTCGGCGGCGAACCCTCGGGCCATATCATTCTCTCGGACTACGCCACCACAGGCGACGGCTTCGTCGCCGCGCTGCAGGTGCTGGCCGTGGTGCAAAAACTTCGCCGTCCGGTGTCGGAAGTCTGCCACCGTTTCGATCCGCTGCCGCAGATCCTGAAGAACGTGCGCTACCGATCCGGCAAGCCGCTCGACCATGCCGAGGTGAAATCGGCGATCATGGACGGCGAGAACCGTCTCAACGGCCACGGCCGGCTGCTGGTCCGTTCGTCCGGCACCGAGCCTGTGATCCGCGTGATGGGCGAGGGCGACGACCGCATCCTGGTTGAGGACGTCGTCGATCAGATCGTCACCGCGCTCGGCCACGCCGCGGCGGCATAAGCCAGCTTTATTCCGACGGTACGGAGTCGCTGATCGCTGCTGCGACAACGCATCGCAGCCATAAGCTATTGATGCTGGTCGCGACGATGGTGCGGCCGTAGAACACGGGACATTGCCTGTCCGCGATTCTTTTCGGGAATGCGCCTTGAACAAGCCTGTCATCGTCTCAGAGGAAACAGCGACCGCGCCGGTGGTCGTGCTGGATGCGACGCCAGGCTTCGCCGCCAAGGCGGCTGTCGCGGGGCCGGCCTATGTCGTGCTGACGGGCATCAGCTTCTCGCATTTCCTCAACGACACCATGCAGTCGCTGATCGCCTCGGTCTATCCGATCCTGAAGGATGCTTACGCGCTGGACTACGGGCAGATCGGCATGATCACGCTGGCGTTCCAGTTTACCGCGTCGCTGCTGCAACCCGTCGTCGGGCATTTCACCGACAAGAAGGCGCAGCCGTTCTCGCTCGCTATCGGCATGGGTTTTACCTTCTTCGGATTGCTGCTGCTGAGCGTCGCGCACCTCTATCCCATCATCCTGATCGCGGCGGCGCTGGTCGGGCTTGGCTCGGCGGTGTTCCATCCGGAGTCGGCGCGGATCGCGCGGCTGGCTTCGGGCGGGCGTTACGGCTTTGCGCAATCGGTGTTTCAGCTCGGCGGCAGTTTTGGCACGTCGATGGGGCCGGTGCTCGCGGCGCTGATCGTAGTGCCGTTCGGTCAGCCGAGCATTGCCTGGTTTTCATCGATCGCGTTTCTGGCGATCGTGATCCTGTGGCGGATCGGCGTCTGGTACAAGCCGCAGATTACGACCAAGAAATCCGTGGCGGTCGAGCGCCATCCGGACCATCCGGATTCACGACGGGTCAAAATCGCGCTCGCGGTGCTGGTGGCGCTGCTGTTCTCAAAGCAGCTCTACGTGTCGAGCCTGTCGAGCTATTACATCTTCTACCTGATCGACAGGTTTCAGGTGTCGACGCAGGCAGCCCAGCTCTATCTCTTCATCTTCCTTGCCTCCAACGCGGCGGGGGCGTTCTTCGGCGGGCCGCTCGGTGACCGCTATGGCCGCAAATACGTCCTCTGGTTCTCGATCCTCGGCGCGCTGCCGTTTACGCTGGCGCTGCCCTATGCCGGCCTTGTCGGAAGCGCGGTGCTGACCGTGTTCATCGGCCTCATCCTCTCCTCCGCGACGTCCTCGATCATCGTGTTCGCACAGGAATTGATGCCGCACCGCTTCGGGATGATCTCGGGCGTGTTCTTCGGCGTCGCCTTCGGCATCGGGGGGCTTGGCGCAGCCGTACTCGGCAAGCTCGCCGATCACACCGGGATCGCTTACGTCTATCATATCTGCGCGTTCCTGCCCGCGCTGGGATTGCTCGCGGTGTTCCTGCCGAAGATGCCTCAACCTGTTGTGCGCTGAGCACGTGCGCTGACGCGTGCCGCGGGCGAGGGGTGCTGCGTCAACAAAATCTTAACACCGCTATAGCGCGCGAAATCCATCGTTAGGGTGTGTGGCGGTTTTCTACCGTTCTCTGTGCGCGCGAATGCATCAACTCCCGCGTCGCGAAACACCTGCAGAGAAATCAGTTAGAGTTTGTCAACCTTAATAATTAGGGTTAAGCGCCGCTTAAGCATTTAATGGCATCGTCCGCCCGTGAGTTTTTGGAGTGGGGCTTTTTTCGCAGTCTGCCTCACCGGACAAAAGGACGAAGCCCGATGCGTAGCGTTAAGTCTTTCATTGCCGCCGGTGCGGCCACTTTGTTGTCCCAGGCGGCGTTTGCTGCCGACATGGCGATTGCGCCGCCGCCTTATGCTCCGCCGGTGGTTGAGGATTTCGGCGGCTGGTATCTGCGTGGCGACATCGGCTTCAGCAGCCAGCGTGTCGATCGTCTGAACAACAGGCTCGACTCCACACTCACCTCGTCGGTGCAGACCAACAACTTCAACAGCGCTGGCATCTTCGGCCTCGGCGTGGGTTACAGGGTCAACAACTGGTTCCGCGCTGATGTCACCGGTGAATACCGCGGCAACTCGCAGTTCTTTGGCACCGACCGCAACACGTTTGTGGGCGGCGTCGGCACCGACACCTATCACGCGACCAAGAGCGAGTGGGTCGTCATGGCCAACGCCTATGTCGATCTCGGCACCTGGTGGTGCATCACCCCGTTCATCGGCGCCGGCGTCGGCGGCGCGCGGGTGGCGATCAACGGCTTTACCGATCAGGGCATCGTCAGCAATCCCACGCCGCCCGGCCCCGCGCTGGCGGGCCTCGCCTTCGGCGACAACGTCGCGAAGTGGAATTTTGCCTGGGCGGCCCATGCCGGTCTCGCCTACAGGGTCACGCCGAGCTTCACCGTCGAACTCGCCTATCGCTATCTCGATATGGGCGATGGCCTGACGGGCGACCTTCGCGCGTTCGACGGCACCAACAACATCAACAACCCGACGACCTTCAAGCACATCACTTCGCATGACCTGAAGCTCGGCGTGCGCTGGGACCTGACCAGCCCGCAGGTCTACGCGCCGTCGCCGCTGATCCGCAAAGGTTAATCGCGACTTCCATTCGTTAACGATTGCCGAACGGCGCGGGTGTTTCCCGCGCCGTTTTGTTTTGGCGCATGCCGATTGCGGATGCAGGGCTGTACGAAAATGTTCGCCGGTTTTCCGACAAGATCTCGCCAAATGGATGCCGCGGGAACGATTGGTTAAGGTTAACAGGCGATGATCAACGCAAGTTCAGAGCGTCTGATGGAGCGTTGCGATGCGTCGATTGTTGCTGGTGGCTGTGATGTGCGGAGCGGCGAGTGTCGCCCAGGCGGCTGACATGCCGGACTTGCCGTTTCTCCGAGGCAGCTTCACCGAAGGGCTGAGCGCCTCGCGGGTCAATTGGCAGGGCTTCTATGTCGGCGGTCAGGCCGGTTATGGTTCGTCCGACGCAAAGTTCGCCGGCTCGAATGAGACCATGCTTGCCACCTTGCTGGACCATAACGTCATCCAGCAGATGCAGGTTTCGCAATGGAATCTCGGCCTCGGAGGGCAATCGGCGCGCTCGTCGGCCTTCGGCGCCTTCGCCGGATACAACTCGCAATGGGACGACGTCGTCATCGGCCTCGAAGTAAGTTACGTGCACGGCAAGTTCGGGGGAGCGTCTCGCGCGACCAAGGAACTGGTCAGCGGCTCGTCGTTGTCCGACGGCTTCTTCCACGATGTTGCCGTCGATTCATCGGCATCAATTTCGATTTCGGACATGGCGACCTTCCGTGCGCGCGCCGCTTACGCGTGGGGCTGCTTTCTGCCCTACATGTTCGGCGGATTCGCGCTCGGCAAAGCCGACATCACACGTTCGGTCACCGTCTATGATGCTGTCAGCCCCACGATAAATGGAGCTTTCACGCCGCTGGCAACATTGAGCGCCACGGATGCCGTGCACAATCATCTGATCTACGGTTACACGGCGGGCCTTGGCGTCGACGTCAATCTGGTCGGCGGTCTCTTCATGCGTGCGGAGTGGGAGTATATCCGCTTCACATCCCAGGTTGACACCAACATCAACACGGTCCGCGCCGGCCTCGGCTACAAGTTCTGATCCCGTCGCGGCGCCGATCCGGCGCCGTTGACAGATCTGCCGCCGCCTGTTGCAGTGTCGCCCTAACGAGGGTGGCGGCACATGAAGGTCTACGGCGATACCAATTCCGGCAATTGCCTCAAGGTGAAGTGGGTGTGCGACCATCTCGCGCTGCCCTACACCTGGATCGCGGTCGACACGCTCAAGGGCGAGACGCGAACCACGGAGTTCCTCAAGCTCAACGGCGCCGGCCAGGTGCCGACGATCGAACTCGACGATGGCCGCGCGCTGGCGCAATCCAACGCCATCATCCGCTATCTCGCGCGCGGTTCTCGTCTCATTCCGCAGGATGCGTTCGCGGAAGGGAAGATGGACGAGTGGCTGTTCTGGGAACAGTACAGCCATGAGCCCTACATCGCCGTCTGCCGCTTCCAGATGTTCTATCTGAAGAAGCCGGCCTCCGATCTCGACCCCGACAAGGTCAAGCGCGGCTATGCGGCGCTGGCGCGGATGGAGCACCAGCTTGCGCTGACGCCGTTTTTGGTTGGCGATGCCGTCTCGCTCGCCGACGTCTCGCTGCTGGCCTATACGCGCCTCGCACATGAAGGCGGCTTTCACCTCGACGGCTACGCCGCGGTGCGCCGCTGGATCGGCGCGACCGAAAAATTCCTCGGCCTGCCACCGGCGCGCTGACTACACCGGGAATTATCATGTCTGCCATCTCAGAGGTTTCCATCCGCCGTGCCCGCCGCGAGGATGTCGGTCCGATCGTCGCCATGCTGGCGGACGATCCGCTCGGCGGGCCTCGTGAGCGGATCGAGGATTCGTTGCCGCAATGCTATTTCACGGCGTTCGAGACGGTCGACCGCGACCCTGGCATCCAGCTTGTCGTCGCCGAGGACGGCGAGGGCGCCGTGGTCGGCTGCCTGCAGCTCTGCATTCTGCCGGGACTGAGTTCGCAAGGCGCCTCGCGCGGCCTGATCGAAGATGTCCGCGTCGCCAAACATTGCCGCAGCCGCGGCATCGGCGAGCAGTTGGTGCAGTGGGCGGTTGCCGAAGCGCGGGCCAAGGGATGCAAGGTGGTCGAACTGCTGACGCATCACACTCGCGTCGATGCGCAGCGATTTTATGAGCGGCTGGGCTTTGCGCGCAGCCATGTCGGCATGACCGTGCGGTTTTGATCGCCTGCGGTTGAAGCGTATCTGTGACGAATGCCTGAGGTAGTCGTCGCTGTGCGATCCGGTTAACAACCGATAAACTACGCGGGCGTCCGTGATTTTACGGAGCGGAACGTCTCCGCTATGTCAGCGTCTCCCATGGGGCTTTGGGCAGCTTGGGGGTTTCCGATGAAAAAATATTCGATTGTCCGGATCGGAAGCGAATATGTCGTGCAGGCCGGAAAGACCAGCATTCTGAAGGTCTCGAGCCGGCGGGAGGCGACCAAACTGGTCGATGCCGCCGAACTCCTGCAGCAAGAGCCGGCGCTCGACGCGGACGAGCAGCCATCAATCAGGCGTGAAGAACCCGAAGTTTCTTGACGATCGGGCGCGATTCCCTTAATCACCGCCGCGGGACACCTCCCCCCAACGGGAGGCTTACTATCTGGAAGGATAGATCATGACCGTGGCGAAGCCCGCTTCGCGGCCGAACGTGCCGCATTTTTCCTCCGGCCCCTGCGCCAAGCGCCCAGGCTGGAACCCCCAAAATCTCAAGGACGCAGCGCTCGGCCGCTCGCATCGTGCGAAGGTCGGAAAGGCAAAACTCAAGCTCGCGATCGAACTGACGCGCGAGGTGCTTGAAGTGCCGGCCGATTACAAGATCGGCATCGTGCCGGCGTCCGATACCGGCGCGGTCGAAATGGCGCTGTGGTCGCTGCTCGGCGCGCGGCCCGTCACTACCATCGCCTGGGAATCCTTCGGCGAAGGCTGGGTCAGCGATATCGTCAAGGAATTGAAGCTGAAGGACGTCACCAAGCTGCATGCCGGCTATGGTGAGATCCCCGACCTGAGCAAGGCTGATCCGGCCTCCGACATCGTCTTCACCTGGAACGGCACGACATCAGGCGTGCGCGTGCCCAATGCCGACTGGATCAGTGCGACCCGCGAAGGTCTCACCATCTGTGACGCGACGTCGGCCGCTTTCGCGCAGCCGCTCGACTTTGCAAAGCTCGATGTGGTGACGTTCTCCTGGCAGAAGGCGCTGGGCGGCGAGGCCGCGCACGGCATGCTGATCCTCTCACCGCGCGCGGTGGAGCGGCTCGAGACCTACAAGCCGGCATGGCCGCTGCCGAAGATTTTCCGCCTGACCAAGGGCGGCAAGCTCAACCAGGGCATCTTCGAGGGCGAGACGATCAACACGCCGTCGATGCTGTGCGTCGAGGATTATCTCGATGCGCTGAACTGGGCGAAATCGATCGGCGGCCTGAAGGCGCTGATCGCACGCGCCGACGCCAACACCAAGGTGCTGTCGGACTGGAGGGCGAAGACGCCGTGGATCGATTTCCTGGCGAAGGATTCTGCGATCCGCTCCAACACCTCGGTGTGCCTGAAGTTCACAGATCCCGCGATCACTTCGCTCAACGCGGACGCGCAGGCGGAGTTTTCCAAGAAGCTGGTCGCGCTGGTAGAGAAGGAAGCCGCCGGTTACGATTTCGCCTATTACCGCGATGCGCCGGCGGGCCTGCGGATCTGGTGCGGCGCTACCGTGGAAGCCTCCGACGTCGCGCTGCTGACGCAGTGGATCGACTGGGCGTTCGCCGAGACCAAGGCCGCGCTGCCGAAGGCGGCTTAGCTCGTCCTCTTATAGCCGTCGTCGCGGCCAAGCGAAGCGCGAGCCCATAACCACCAGCACGGAGTATGGGTCCCGGCTCTACGCGCCAAGAGGCGCTTCGGCCAGGACGACAGCGATTTCCCAAAGGATCACCCAAATGACAAAACCCAAAGTTCTCATTTCCGACGCGCTCTCTCCCGCCGCCGTGCAGATCTTCAAAGATCGCGGCGTCGAGGTCGACTTCCAGCCCAATCTCGGCAAGGACAAGGACAAGCTCGCCGAGATCATCGGCAACTACGACGGGCTTGCGATCCGCTCCGCGACCAAGGCCACCGCAAAAATCATCGACAAGGCCACCAGGCTGAAAGTGATCGGCCGCGCCGGTATCGGCGTCGACAATGTCGAGATACCGGCGGCCACCGCCAAGGGCATCATCGTGATGAACACGCCGTTCGGCAATTCGATCACGACCGCCGAGCATGCGATCACGCTGATGCTGGCGCTGGCGCGCGAAATTCCGCAAGCCGACGCCTCCACTCAGGCCGGAAAGTGGGAAAAGAACCGCTTCATGGGCGTCGAGATCACCGGCAAGACGCTCGGCGTCGTCGGCTGCGGTAACATCGGCTCGATCGCCGCCGACCGCGCGCTCGGCCTGCGCATGAAGGTGGTTGCGTTCGATCCGTTCCTGTCGCCGGAACGCGCCAAGG
Source organism: Bradyrhizobium sp. AZCC 2262 (assembly GCF_036924535.1). Classification (NCBI taxonomy): domain Bacteria; kingdom Pseudomonadati; phylum Pseudomonadota; class Alphaproteobacteria; order Hyphomicrobiales; family Nitrobacteraceae; genus Bradyrhizobium; species Bradyrhizobium sp. AZCC 2262. The sequence goes on from NZ_JAZHRT010000001.1 coordinate 58,698, forward strand.
ATATTGGCGTCGAAAAGGTCGAGCTCGACGAATTGCTGAAGCGTGCCGATTTCATCACGCTGCACACGCCGCTGACCGAGAAGACCAAGAACATCATCGACGCGGCGGCGATCGCCAAGATGAAGAAGGGCGTCCGCATCATCAACTGTGCCCGCGGCGGCCTGGTCGACGAGCAGGCGCTGGTCGACGCGCTGAATTCCAAGCATGTCGCGGGCGCCGCCTTCGACGTGTTCGTCGAGGAGCCCGCCACCAAGAACGTGCTGTTCGGCCATCCCAACGTGATCTGCACGCCGCATCTCGGCGCCGCGACCACGGAAGCGCAGGAAAATGTCGCGCTGCAGGTCGCCGAGCAGATGTCGGATTATCTGCTCACCGGCGCGATCTCGAACGCGGTGAATTTTCCGTCGATCACGGCGGAGGAAGCGCCGAAACTGAAGCCGTTCATCGAACTCGCGGAAAAGCTCGGCTCGTTCGCGGGCCAGCTCACCGAGAGTGGAATTCTCAAGGTTCAGATCACCTATGAGGGCCACGTCGCCGAGATGAAGATCAAGGCGATCACCTCGGCGGTGCTGTCGGGCCTGCTGCGGCCGATGCTGGGCGACGTCAATGTGGTTTCCGCGCCGGTCGTCGCGAAAGAGCGCGGCATGGTGGTCGATGAGATCGTGCGCGCGGCGCAGAGCGACTATGAAAGCCTGATCACGGTCACCGTCACCACGGAACGGCAGGAACGCTCGGTGTCCGGCACCGTCTATCACGACGGCAAGCCGCGGCTGGTCGACATCAAGGGCATCCGGGTCGACGCCGAATTCGGCAAGTCGATGATCTATGTCACCAACGAGGACAAGCCCGGCTTCATCGGCAGCTTTGCCGGCCTGCTCGGCGCGGCCCAGATCAACATCGCCACCTTCCATCTCGGCCGCACCAAGCAAGGCGGCGACGCCATCGCGCTGGTCGAGATCGACGGGGCGGTCCCGCCGGACGTGCTGGTCAAGGTGCAGGCCTTGCCTCAGGTGAAGCAGGCCAAGGCGCTGGTGTTCTAACCGCGCGTCGTTCTTTTCCCTTCAGAGAGGGGATTGCTTATCCTTCGCCGCGGTCCCGCCGCGGCGAAGTCAAATGGAAATCCCAATCGAACCAGTTCCTTCCTCGCCGCGTCTCATCACCGGGAGTGGTGGGCGTCGCTATCCGGCGAAGGGTTCAGGAGGGTATCCATGCGATTGATTATGAACAGGTTTTTGTCGACGAGTGTTGTCGTGCTCACGGCGCTCGCCGCGGGTGGGGCGCGGGCGGCCGATCTCCCCGCCAGTTCGGCGGTTGATGCCGTCACCGTCTATCCCGACGGCGCCAGCGTCACGCGGATCATCTCGCTCGATCTGCCGGCGGGCGAGAATTCGGCCGTTCTCAAGGATTTTCCGCTCACGCTGGATCCGTCATCGCTGCGGGTCGAGGGCGAGGCGGACACAAAGCTCACGATCGGCGCGATCGACGCCCGTCCGCCGCGCGCGGCGCCGCCGGTCAACCTGCCCGAACTCGACAAGCGCATCGAGGCGCTGAAGGACGAGCGCGTCAATCTGCAGGGCGCGATCGATGCCGCTACGGCGCGGCGCAAATTCGCCGAGCGTTTTGCGAATACTTCTCCCGCCGGGATCGGCGACAAAGGCGAGGCGCGGCCGATTGCCGAATGGCGCGCGGCCTTTGCCGCGGTCGGCGAGGAAGTCGCCAGTGCTGACGCTGCCATCCGCGACGCCGAGCGCAAGCAGCGCGAACTCGACCGCGAAATCGCGCGTCTGGAACAAGACCGGGCGCAGAAGCCGCCGAGCAAGCTGGAAGTCCGGATCGAACTCGCGGCGGCCGCTGCGACCAAGGCGACGCTGCGCGTGACCTATGCGGTGCGCAACGCGCGCTGGATGCCGCTCTATGACGCCCGTCTGGATACCGGAGCGAAGGACCGAAAGCCCGCGCTCGAACTGGTGCGCCGCGCTGAAATCACCCAGGCCACGGGCGAGGACTGGTCGAACGTCGCGCTCAGCGTCTCCACCGTGCGCACCGCGCGCGGCGGCAGCGCGCCCGAACTCAGTTCGCTGATCGTGCAATATCCGCAAGTGCCGCGTCCGGCGCCGGCCGCGAGCGCGGCGATGGAAAGCGTCGCCCAGCCGCTCCTGCGCGGTGGGGCAGGCAGAGTGGCTGACGTGCGCGAGCGCGCCGACGAACAGCAGGCCACGGCCGATGTCAGCGGCTTCCAGGTGGTGTTCAAAATTCCGGGCCGCGTCAGCCTCAGTGCCAGCGAAGGCGCCAAGAGCCTGCGCGTCTCCACCGCGACCATCGCCCCCGATCTCGCGGTGCGCGCCGCGCCGGTGAAGGACCCGACCGCGTTCCTCGAAGCAAGCTTCAAGCAGAACGAGGACGCGCCGCTCCTGCCGGGACGGGTCGCGATCTACCGCGACGGCATCTTCGTCGGCCGCGGCCAGATGGCCGCCGCCAGCAAGGAGGAAACCGTGCGACTCGGATTCGGCGCCGACGACAAGATCAAGATCGAACGCACCGTCGTGAAACGCAACGAGGGATCGGCCGGCCTGATCGTGACGACGTCGAAGACCGACGAGCGCGCGTTCAAGACCACGGTCCGCAACGGCCACGATTTCCCGATCCGGATCGCGATCGAGGATCAGTTGCCGGTCAGCGAGAACGAGGACATCCAGGTCGAAATGCTGCCGTCTACGACCCCGCCGACCGCGACCAATCTGCGTGACAGGCGTGGCGTGCTGGAATGGGCTTTTGAGGCCAAAGCGGGTGAGGTGAGGGATATCAACTTCGCCTGGCGTGTCCGCTGGCCCAAGGACAAAGGCGTCGTGATGGTGCCTGCGGGCTAGCACTCCGAGCGAATTTTTGTGCGGCAAGGCCAGTCGCGGACTGCTTCTCCCTCTCCCCGTTCTTACGGGGAGAGGGAGTCGAGCGAAGGGCGGGGAGAGGTAATCGACGTCACTTCGCCTTCAGAAACTCGCCGACTTCCAGCAGCACGAACTCGTTGTCGTCCGCCTTGTTGGGATCGCGGCTCGACGAGAACGGCAAATTGTTGTCGTTGCCGACGATGATATGCGTCTCGTCGACGCGGTCGACGTTCTCGATGGTGAAGAACGGGAAGGTCAGGACGCCGTCGTTGAGCGGCTTGCGCGCCTTGTTGTCGGGGTCCTTGATCTTCATCAGGTCGATATAGGCGATCTTGCGCACCGGCTTGCCGACATTGGCGTTGGAAAGTTCGACCTTGTAGACGCGCTTGAATTTGGCGAGATCCGAAAAGCAGTTTTCGCCGCGTTGGCCTTGCGGGCAGGCCTTGTCCGCGGTGCCCTCGCCATTGTCGCGCTCGATGATCAGGCCGCTGGTGGCGTCGATCATGTTGAAGTCGCCGATGGCGTTGCCGTTCTGCTCGAATACATATTGCCAGTATCGGCCGGTAAACTTCTCCGCGGCGACGTCGAATTCGAGAATCCGCGAAGCTTCCTTGCCGTCGACCTTTTCAAAGTCCTTCTTCTCGGCGTCCCACAACGGACCTTCGAGCAGGCCGTAGAGGAATTTCCCGTCCTTCGACGCGGCAAAGCCTTCATAGCCCTTGGAGCGGCGCAGATTGACCGTGGTGTAGGTCGCGCCGGGTGCGGCCGGCGACTGCACCGACCAATGGTCGGGCGAGCGCACCGGCTTGCCGTCGGCGGTGGTTTCGAACACGGCCAGGATCTTGCCCATCCTGTCGGCCTTCAGCACATAGGGCCCGAACTCGTCGCCGATCCAGAAGGTGTCGCCGATGATCTGAAAACCCTCGGTGTCGAAATCGGCGCCGGTGAGATAACGTTTTGCCGTGTCCTCGTGCAGGATGCGGAACGGCACCTTCTTGTCGGGATCGTGCAGGAAGATGGTTTCCTGCCGGTCGATCTTGCCGGTCGCCCAGTCAATCTTGTGGCGGTTGAGGTAGAGCATCGAATCCGCCGAGTTGTAGCGCGAGCCCATGCCGTTGTCGGTGAGCACCCAGAACGAACCGTCCGGCATCACCTTGATGCCGGAATGGCCCTGCAGTGGCTGGCCCTTGAATGGCAGCGATACGCCGGTGGGGCGCTCGTAGGATTTGCCCATCACGCTGCCGATCGCGTCGACGCGCTTGCCGGTGGTGTATTTGCCCGCGGTCTTGAGATCGTCGGGCGCATCGGTGGGGGCGTCGATGAAGGTCTGCGCCGGCAGAACGGCGTGGCCCTTCAGCGTGGCGGGAAATTCGCCTTCGCCCTGCGCAAATGCAGCGCTGGCCAGAAAGACTGAAGCGACGGAGCAGAGCAATGACACGCGCATGGCGGATCTCCTGTGAATGATGGTGCGCTGTGTCTTGCGGAGCTGCTGTTACAGTTGACTGACAGTTTTGTGAAAGCCACGTAACGCCGTGGGATAAAGCTGCGGCGTTATGCCGTTGGCGCGCCGGTGGGCCGCATGGTCTGCGGCAGCAGGAACGGCACGCCGTCCTCGGTGTAGTCGATCGTGACGTCGACCTCGAAAATCCGGCGGATGGTCTCGGCCGTGATCGCATCGGTGCGGCCGCCGTCGACGGCGAGCTTGCCACGGTGCAGCAGCACGATGCGGTCGGCGAAGCGCATTGCCAGATTGAGGTCGTGCAGCACGGCGATCACGGCGGTGCCATTCTGCGCGCGCCCTCTTGCCGTCTCCACCAGATCGATCTGGTGGCGCATGTCGAGGCTGGAGGTCGGCTCGTCCAGCAGCAGCAGGCCGGGGCCGTGCAGTTGTTCGCCGCAGGCGAGCTGCACCAGCACGCGGGCAAAATGCGCGCGCTGCTGCTCGCCGCCGGAGAGCGTCGGCAATTGCCGGTGGCTGAAAGGCGTGAGCCCGACCTCGTCCAGCGCCGCATCGACCAGCCTTTGCGCGGCGGCGCGGCCGGTGTCGCCCGCGCCCATATGGACGATTTCCTCGACCGTGAACGGGAAGGTGACGTTGACATGCTGCGACAGCATCGCGCGGTGATGGGCGAGAGCGCGCGGCGCATAGAGATGGATGTCGCGCTGCTTCAATTTGATCTGCCCGCGCGTCGGACGAAGATCGCCGGACAGCATTCGCAGCAGCGTCGATTTGCCGGCGCCGTTGGGGCCGACGATCGCGACCATTTCGCCGGCCGCGATGCGCAGATCGATGCCGTCGACCAGCGTGGCGCCGCCGACCACCATCGAGACCGCCTGCGCTTCGAGAATTGCGGTCATAGCGAAACCAGCCCGCGCTGGCGCAACAGCATCCCCAGGAAGAACGGCGCGCCGATCGCCGCCGTCAGGATGCCGATCGGCATTTCCGCGGGCGCCACGATGGTGCGGGCCAGCGTGTCGGCTCCCACCATCAGCACCGCACCCAACAGCATCGAGGCCGGCAGCAGTAGCCGGTGCGCCGGCCCGATCACCAGCCGGAGCAGATGCGGCACCACGATGCCGACAAAGCCGACCACGCCGCAGACCGAAACCGCAACGCCTGTCATCGCCGACACCAGTACGATCGAAATCCGCTTCAGCCGCTCGACGTCGACGCCACTGTGAAAGGCCTCGGCCTCACCCAATACCAGCACATCGAGCCCGCGCGCGATCGAGACGCAGGCGATCAAAGCGAGCGCCAGCACCGGCGCCAGCGTGGCGAGCTTGGGCCAGGTCGCGCCGCTCAGCGAGCCCAATAGCCAGAACGTGATGTCGCGCAACTGGCGATCGTCGGCGATGAACACCAAAAGCCCGACGCCGGCATTGGCGATGGCCGCAATCGCAATGCCGGCCAGCAGGAAGATCGCGATCGACGTCCGCCCCGAGCGGCTCGCGATCGAATACAGAATGATCGTCGTCCCCAGCGAGCCTGCGAAGGCTGCGATCGGCAGCAACTGATTCTGCATGAAGCGGACGCTCTCACCGATATGGCTGTCGGTGAAGACGATCGCTGCCGCCGCTGCAAACGCCCCGCCGGAGGAAACGCCGACCAGCGCAGGGTCGGCGAGGGGGTTTCGAAACAGCCCCTGCATAATGGCGCCGGACGCCGCGAGCAACGCGCCCACCATGGCGGCGACGGCGATCCGCGGAATCCGGATCGACCACAGCACGAGCTGGTCGCGCGCGAGATTGGGGCCGGCCAAGGCGTCCGGCCACAGGCCAAGCGCCGCGGGCAGCCGTCCCAGCGGAATTCCCGCCGCGCCAACGGTAAGTGCGATCACCGCCGCGCCGGCAAGCGCGATGAGCAGGCAGGCGAGGGTGAGGGCGGCCGGTGGACGCAGCGCGTAGCCGCTGCGGCGCGTCGTGCCTGAGCCGGTCAGGGCGGTCATAGCCGGCAATTGGCCGTCAGCACCGCCGGAGCAAACTTTTCCGCCTGCGGCGCCAGCGTCGGGTAGAGCTTGATCGAGAGATCGCGCGCCGCGGCCGCCGTGCGCGGCCCAAAGCCAAGCAGATAGAGGCCATCCATGGAAATGAACGCCTTGTTAGCCACGACCGGGGTCAGCGCAAAGGCGGGATGAAGGTACACCGCCTCCGCGTCGAGCGAATCCTTGCTGCGCGCGATCGAGAGCACGACGTCGGGTTTCGCGGCGATAATCGCCTCGTCGCTGATGATCTTGTAGCCGTCATAGCCGTCGATCGCGTTGACGCCGCCGGCGAGCGCAATGATCTCATTCGCGGCGGTCTTCTGACCTGCCGCCATGGCGCGGCCGTTCAACAACGACATCACGAACATCACGCGCACGGGCTTTGTCACCTTGGCGCGCAGCTCGCGCAGCCGGGCCAGATCGCCGGAGACTGCGGTGGTCAGGCATTCGGCGCGCTTGTCCGCGCCCATGGCGTGGCCGACCAGCTTGATCTTCTCGATCAGCCCTGCTTCCGAAAAGGTTTCGGGCACCAGCACCAGCGGCACCTTGGCGGCTTCCAGCACGTCCATGGTTTCCTTCGGCCCGGACCCCTGGACGGCCAGCACCAGCGAGGGATTGAGCCCGAGCACGCCTTCGGCCGAAAGCTGGCGCATGTAGCCGACATTCGGCTTGTCGCGCAGCGCGGCGGGCGGATAGAGGCTGGTGGTGTCGACGCCGGCAAGGCGGTCCTCGAAACCAAGGGCGTAGAGGATTTCCGTGATCGCACCGCCGATCGAGACGATCCGCGCGGGGTCTGCGATCGTGACGTCGCGGTTACGGGCATCATGCACCGTGATGCCCGCGGCGAGCGCTGCGCCGCCGAGCAGGAAAGCGCCCGCGGCAGCCGACAATGCGAGCGTGCGACAAAATGTCATTGCCGGTTCACCTGGTCGATCACTTGGTCAGAATCAGCTTGTTCTGCGACGTCAGCCGCAGGCGATAGTTTTCCTCGCCATGCGAAATAATGATTTCGCGCTCCGACGCAAACAGCTCGCGGCTGTCGATTCGGCTGCCGTTCATGGTGAGAAGGCGCCTCGCGGACGACGGATTTTCGGCTTGTTTTCCGGCGCCTCCGACATTGTCTTCTGAAGGTGCCGCCATAATTGCTGTTGTGTCCCTGCGTTTCCGACCAGCTGTTTGTATAATTTGATCGACGCGCAATCCAACCACTGCACTTTACAATCGATATAAAGTGCGCCCCGGCATTATTGACCGGTTCCGCAACGCGGCGTAACCAAGATGAACGCGATACGAGCGGGGGTGCCCGGTCGCGAAAGAAAATTGTTAGCCAGCAAGCAGCCGCTCATCACCAGCGGCGCCCGCCAGCCAAACCCAAGACACCAATTACAGGTCGGGGCAGTATGGCTTTCGGGGTCAGGCATTCGCGCGCCTTGGTTTTAGGCGCGTCGGCATTTTCGTTCGCATTGATGTCGTCAAGCGCAGCGTTCTCGCAGGCGCTCGAAGCGGAGGCCGTCACGCGCTCTGCCGAACAGAAAAAACAGAAGCAGGCCAAGCGCCAGCAAGCCAAGCCGCAGCAGGATGCACAGGCCACGGCGCCGGTTATGAATGCGCGGGCGCAGATTGGAGCCGCGCCGGTGCAATCGCTCGATACGATTACGGCAGTCGCGACCAAGACCAACGAGCGTGCGATCGACGCGCTGGCGCCGGTCAGTTCTGTGTCGATGGAGCAGATCCAGGGCCTGCAGCCGAACCGGCTGTCCGACATCTTCTATAACGTGCCCGGCGTGTCATTCCAGGAGCGCGGCGACGATCCCGCGACCGTCATCAACATCCGCGGCCTGCAGGATTTTGGCCGCGTCGCGGTCGTCGTCGACGGCGCGCGGCAGAACTACCAGCGCACCGGCCACAATGCCAACGGCTCGTTCTTCCTCGATCCCGAACTGGTCGGCGGCGTGGACGTGGTGCGCGGCCCGACCGCGAACATCTACGGCTCCGGCGCGATCGGCGGCGTGGTCTCGTTCCGCACCAAGGATATCAACGACGTCGTGCGTCCCGGCGAGCGCTGGGGCGTCGACATGACCGGATCCGGCGGCACCAATAGTGCTCGTGGCCTCGGCTCGATCTTCGGCGGCGTTCGCGCCGATCCCAATGTCGACGTCTTCGGCGGTGCGGTCTATCGCACGTCGGGCAATTACAAGGACGGCAACGGCACCGAGACCGGCAATACCGGCAACGAGCTTGCTGCCGGATTGTTGAAGGTTACCGTACGCCCCGCCGAAGGACACGAGATAAAGCTCGGCGGCGTATTTCAGGATTACCAATACAACATCGGTCAGTTCAATCGCGGACCGGTGCTGACGGCGGCGCAACGCGCGCTGTTCCAGGGTTCGTCGGTCTACGCGTCGGACGCGAAGAACTACATGGGTGCGCTGACCTGGAAATACAGCAGGCCGGACGACAATCTCTGGGATTGGAATATGTCGCTGTACGGCAATCGTACCGACAACGACCAGACCAAGACATTTCACAACAGCGCCAGCGGTGCGGCCTTTTGCGGCAACGGCGACACCGGCAACAACATCTCCGGCTGTGTCGGCGACAAGCGCGGCTATTCGCTCAATACCCTCGGCATCGACGTCTACAACACGACAAGGTTCAATGTCGGCGACTGGCGCAACGCGGTGACGTTCGGGATCGATGCGTTTCAGGATGACGTGAGCACGTTTGACAGCCGCGGCAATTCGAACATCACCACGCCCGGCGGCTTGCGGACCATTTCCGGCGGTTTTGCGCAGTTGAAGCAGAACTATTCGACCTGGCTCGAGGTCATCAGTGCGATCCGTTACGACCGCTACGATCTGCATTCGCCGACGGTGGCGACCGGTGGCGGCGGCGATCGTTTCTCGCCGAAGATCACCATCGGCGTGACGCCGGTGGCGGGCCTTACGCCCTATGTCAGCTATGCCGAAGGTTATCGTGCGCCATCGATCACGGAGACACTGATCTCGGGTGCACACGCCACCGGCGGCGGACCCGCTTTCTTCCCTTGCCCGGATGGCACCGTTGGCCTGTTCTGCTTCCTGCCCAATCCGGGCCTGCGGCCGGAGGTCGGCAAGAACAAGGAACTCGGCCTCAACGTGAAATATGACGGCATCTTTGCTGCCAACGACAGTTTCCGTGGCAAGTTCAACCTGTTCCGCAACGACATCACCAACTATATCGACCTCGTCCCGTTCGGATTTGTCGCGGTGCCGCCGTTCGGTACGTTCCCGCAATACTATCAGTACCAGAACATCGCGCAGGCCCAGATCGAGGGCTTCGAGGCCGAGACGATGTATGATGCGGGCCTGTGGTATGTCGGCGTCGCCGGCCATCTGATCCGCGGCAAGAACGTCGCGACCAACATTGGGTTGGCGACCATCACGCCGCGCAAGATCACCACGACCGGCGGCGTGCGGCTGCTCGACCGCCGGCTGATCTTGGCGGCGCAGTGGTCTTCGTTCGGCGCCAACAACGACATTCCGGCCGGTTATCTGCCCTCGACCGGGTATGAGCTGGTCAATCTGTACCTGACCTGGCATGCGACAAAGGACATCATGTTCACGGCGTCGATCGACAATCTGTTGAACCAGTACTACCGGCCCTATGCCATCCCCGGCAGTTCGACCGACGGCACCACGCAAAACGACGTGTTGTGGTCGAGCCCCGGACCGGGCAGGGTCTACAAGGCCGGCTTGAAGATCCATTTTGGCGGAGCGTAGTTCGACGAGCTGACAAGCCAATAAAGTTGCACCGGGCCGCGCTGATGCTCCAGCGCGGCTGCGGTGCGTTCATGTTTCCAATCACTCAAACGGTACGCCAGGCGCACCCCAGCAACCCAGCAAGGAGATTTCAAATGTTTATCGCAATGAACCGGTTCCAGGTGAAGATTGGCTCCGAAGCGGCCTTCGAGACCGTCTGGCGCACGCGCGAGTCCTATCTCAGCAGCATGGCCGGCTTCGTCGAGTTTCATCTGCTCAAGGGCCCCGTCGCCGAGGATCACACGCTGTACTCGTCGCATACGGTCTGGGTCGACAAGGCCGCGTTCGAAGCCTGGACCAAATCGGATGAGTTCCGTCGGGCCCATGCCCGCGCCGACAACAAGACCGGCGAAAGCCTCTATCTCGGCCATCCCAAGTTCGAAGGATTCGACGTGATCCTGAGCGAGCGCAAATCCAGCGCCGCCGCGTGAAGGGGGAGGGTGCGATGTTGAGCACGGAGTTGGCCGACCTCAAGGCGTATATGGCCGAGAATCCGGGCGCGGTGATCGAGGATGTGGCGCGGCAGCGGAAGGTCACGCCGCGCGCCGTACTCGAGGCGCTGCCGGAAGCGATGGTGCGCATCGGCGCCGGCGGCGAGTTTGGCGCTGCCATGAACGATGTCGCGCAATGGGGCGAGGTGACGCTGATCGTCCACACCGACGACGCGATCTTCGAGTTCACGGGCTCGATCCCGGCGGGCGAGGTCGGCCGCGGCTATTTCAACCTGATGCAGCCGAAGGGGCTTCACGGCCATCTCCGGCACGAGCGCTGCGCGGCTGTCGCTTTTGTCGAGCGTCCCTTCATGGGCAAGTCTTCGGCCTTCATCGCCTTCATCAATGTCGACGGCGGCATCATGTTCAAGGTGTTCGTCGGCCGCGACGAACAGCGTGCGTTGCGCGGCGACCAGTTGCAGCGCTTTCATGCGCTTGCCGAGAGGATCGCGTCCGCCCGCGCGGCGTAGCCGATCCGCATTGTCAGTCCGGGAGATGACCATGCAGCGAACAGTGCTGGACGTTATGATCCGTTGGTGTGGCGCGGCCGGCATCGCCGCCTTGCCGGGTACGGCGCTCGCCGCCACCGACGTCGCGCTGCTGCCGCGCAACCTGTCGCCCTGGAACATGTTCGTGAATGCGGACGTCGTGGTGCAGGCGGTCATGGTCGGGCTTGCCTTCGCCTCGCTGGTCACGTGGACGATCTGGCTTGCCAAGACCATTGAAGTCCGCCGCAAGACGGCGATCGCCAGGCGGCGCCTGCGCATGCTGGAAACCGATACGGTGCTGGCAAAAGCCGAACAGGAAAGCCGCGGCGGCAGCGATGCCGTGGCGCAGATCATCCAGTCCGCCGCGCGCGAGGCCGGCCTCTCCGGCGGCCATTTCGACGACGGCCTCAAGGAACGCGTGGCGCTGCGGCTGGATCGGGTCGAGGCCGAAATGTCGCGGCAGATCGCGCGCGGCACCGGCGTGCTCGCCACCATTGGAGCGACGGCGCCGTTCGTTGGCCTGTTCGGCACGGTCTGGGGCATCATGAATTCGTTCATCGGCATCTCCGAAGCCCACACCACCAATCTCGCCGTCGTCGCGCCCGGCATTGCGGAGGCGTTGCTGGCGACCGCGCTCGGTCTCGTGGCGGCGATCCCGGCGGTCGTGATCTACAATCATCTCACCCGCACGATCACGGCCCATCGGGCGCTGCTGGGCGATGCCTCGGCACTGGTGCTGCTCCTGATCAGCCGCGAGGGCGACCGCGGCGCGTTCCATATCGCCCGCGCCGCCGAGTGAGCAACGGGAGGGCCGGCGATGGCTGTCAAACTGGGTAACGCCGTCGGTGGACGGGCGCGTGGCGGCGGCGACGATCTCGTCGAGGCGCACGAGATCAACGTCACGCCGTTCATCGACGTGATGCTGGTGCTCTTGATCATCTTCATGGTCGCTGCCCCGCTGGCCACCGTCGATCTCGGCGTCAATCTCCCGGCCAGCACCGTCGAGCCGTCGCCGCGCCCGGACAAGCCGTTGTTCGTCACGGTGAAGCCGGATCTTTCGGTTGCGGTCGGCGAGGACGTCATCGCGCGCGACGCGTTGACCGGCGCCCTCGATGCCGCCACCAAGGGAGAGAAGAACGAACGCATCTATGTGCGCGCCGACAAGGTCGTCAGCTATGGCGACCTGATGGAGGTGATGAACCTGTTGCGCAATGCCGGTTACCTCAAGATCGCGCTGGTCGGCCTCGACGGCCGCAGTTGACCGTCATGAACGCGTTCGCCCTGCATGATGTCTCCGATCAGGCCGTCATCCGGCGCTGGAGCGTTTCGGCGATGGCGATCGTGGCCGCGCATGCCGCGCTGATCGCATTGGCCATGAACTGGTACACCCAGCGGCCCGAGCCTGGCGTGGCGATGCCGGCCATCATGGTCGATCTGGCGCCCATCACGTCGTCGCCGGAGGCGGCGCCGATGGACATGACGCCGGGACCTGAGATGCAGCAGGCGGACGCGTCGCCGCCCGAGCCCGCGGCCGCGGAGGCCGTGCCGGAGCAGATCGCGCCGACCCCGCCGCAGGAGAAGCCGGAAGTCGTTGCGCCGCCGGAGCAGAAGCAACAGCCGACGCCGGAAAAGCCCGACCCGACCAAGATCGTCCCCGAGCAGAAGCCGGTGCCGGTGAAGCCGAAAATCGTCCGGCCAGACGCCAAGAAGCCGTCGGAGGCACCGCCGGCGCCGCGCACCAGCGCGCCGCCGCGTGCCGAACGTCAGGCGCCTGCCGCGTCGGCGATGAGCGCGGGCGCCGCGGCGTCGGCGATGGCGGCCTACGGTCAGCGCGTCCGCGCGCATCTGATGCGCTTCCACCAATATCCATCTGGTGGCAATGGCCAGCGCGGCGTCGCCAGGCTGACCTTCACGCTGGGCCGCAGCGGTCAGGTGCAGTCGAGCCGCCTCGGCGGCTCCTCGGGCGTTGCGGCGTTCGATGCGCAGGCGATGGCGATGCTCCGCCAGGCAGCGCCGTTCCCGGCATTTCCGCCCGAGGTCATCTACGCGACGATGCCCTTCAATGTGCCGGTAGAGTTCAAGCCCCGCTAGGGCGGAGCTTACTCCTTCACCGCGCCCGTCAGCGACGACACGTAGTAATCCACGAACAGCGAATAAAACAGCGCGACCGGCAGCGAGCCGAGCAGCGAGCCTGCCATCAGCGCGCCCCATTGGTAGACGTCGCCGGTGACGAGTTCGGTCAGGATCGCGACCGGCACCGTCTTGTTGGCGCCGCTCTGGATGAAGGCAAGCGCGTAGATGAACTCGTTCCACGACAGCGTGAAGGAGAAGATGCCGGCCGAGATCAGGCCGGGCACGGCGAGCGGCAGCGTGATCCGCCGCAGGATCTGCAGCCGTGTGGCGCCGTCCACCAGCGCACATTCCTCCAGCTCATACGGGATCGACTTGAAATAGCCGATCAGGAGCCAGGTGCAGAACGGCACCAGAAACGTCGGATACACCAGGATCAGCGCCATCGGTGAGTCGAACAGGCCGAACTGCACGATCACGGTGGCCAGCGGAATGAACAGGATCGAGGGCGGGACGAGATAGGCGAGGTAGATGCCTAAGCCCACATAGGGACTGCCGCGGAAGCGCAGCCGCTCGATCGCATAGGCCGCAAGCGTGGAGGCAAACAGCGACAGGGTGGTCGAGCCGACGGCCACGAACATCGTGGTCTTCAGCCAGGTCGGATAGGCCGTGTTGAACAGCAAATGCTTGATGTGCGCGATCGTCGGCGACGTGATCCAGAACGGGTTATGCTCCTTGTAGTTCAAGAGCTCCGCGTTCGGTTTGAACGAGGTGATCGCCATCCAGTAGAATGGGAACAGCAGGATCAGCACGAAGCAGGACAGCGGCAGATAGATCATCATCACCCGCCGCGCGCGGGAATCCCACGCCATCGTGTCGGGCGTGGCGCTGGCGACATTGCTGTTGCCGGGTGAGGCGGTGACGTCAGTCATTGGCTTCTCCCTGCTGCCATTTGCGGCGCGCGAGGCCGAAGTAGCTGAACAATGTCGCGAACACGAGGAACGGGATCATCGACACCGCGATCGCCGCACCCTCGCCGAGCTCGCCGCCGGCGATGCCGCGCTGGAAGGCGAGCGTTGCCAGGAGGTGCGTGGAGTTGACCGGCCCGCCGCGCGTGATGGCGTAGACGAGCTGGAAATCCGTAAAGGTGAAGATGATCGAGAACGTCATCACGATGGCGAGAATTGGCATCATCATCGGGAACGTGATGTAGCGGAAGCGCTGCCAGGCGCTGGCGCCGTCCAGCATCGCCGCCTCGTAGAGCGAGGGCGAAATGGTCTGCAGCCCCGCCAGCAGCGAGATCGCCACAAAGGGAATGCCGCGCCAGATATTGGCCGCGATCAGCGAGAAGCGCGCCGGCCACGGCGTGCCGAGGAAATCGATATTGGTGGAGCGGATGTGCAGCACGTCGACCAGCAGGTAGGAGATGATCGAGAACTGCGGATCGTAGATCCACCAGAACGCCAGCGCGGAAAGCACCGTCGGCACGATCCACGGCAGCAGCACGATGGCGCGCAACAGGCTCTTGAGCGGGAAGTGGTTGTTGAGCAGCAACGCCAGCCAGAAGCCGAGCGCGAACTTTCCGAAGGTCGCGACCGCGGTGTAGAACACGCTGTAGAACACCGCGCCCCACCACAGGGGATCGGTCCACAGATACTGGAAATTCTCGAGGCCAACGAAGATGCCGCGCTTGCCGATGGTGGTGTCGGTGAAGGCGAGCCAGACGCCCAGCCCGAGCGGATAGGTGAGAAACACCGCCAACAGTCCGATCGCGGGCGCGAGACACATCACGATCAGGAACGGCTTGTAGTCGAACAGCCGTGCGATCCAGCCCGGTTGCCGGAGCGCCACGCGGTGTGCTGGTAGAGTCGTTACAGACATCAATATGATCCCGATGCGAGCTACGTGAGGCCGTCATCGCGAGCGAAGCGAAGCAATCCATGTCTCCAAAGAAAAAATGGATTGCTTCGTCGCTTTGCTCCTCGCAATGATGCTTCCTACCGGCCCTGCCGCCGGAAATACCGCTTGCAGCGCTGCTCCGCTTCCGCGGCTGCGGCCTCCGGCGTAGATGCGCCGGTGGCAACCGCGGCGCACATCTGCACCAGCACGTAATCGGCGTTGACCGCTCCGGTCGCCGTCGAGATCGGGCCCTGGTAGCCGTCGTAATAGGTGCTGTTCATGGTGTCCTTGAAGATCTTGACCTTGGGATCTTCGGACCAGACCTTGGCTTCGGCATAAGCCGCGAGCGGCTGGGACCAATAGCCGGAGTTGGCGTTGAGCCACGGCTCGTACTGATCCTTTTCAAGCATGTATTGCAGGAATGCCTTTGCGGCGTTGGGATACGGGCTGTGCTTGAACAGCATCGCGTTCAGCGTCAGGCCCGCCATCGGCGAAATTTTGGCGAGGCCTTTTGGCAGCAGCTGATGCTCGCTGTCGTCGGCAATGGCCTTGGTCGCCGGATCATTCTTCAGCGAGAAGTACAGCGAGACGCCGTTGGCGGTCAGCGAGATTTCCTGCGAGGAGTAGGCGCGGTTGTTGCTGACATCGTTCCACGACGGCGTGCCGGCGATGAAGGTCGGGTACAGTTCCTTGACCCAGTTCAGCGCGGCGACGGTCTCCTTGCTGTTGATGACGACGTTGCCTTCCTCATCGAGCAGGGAGGCGTTGTGCGACCACAACACCCAATTGGCAAAACCATTGCCGTCGCCCCTGGCGTTGCCCAGCGCGAAGCCGGCCGGCTTGCCGGCCTTCTGCAGCTTGCGGCACAGGTCCAGAATTCCGGCATGGTCTTCCGGAACCTTGTCGAAGCCGACCGATTGCAGAACGGATTTGCGGTAGATCAGGGGGCCGGCGGTGGCGCCGAATGGCAATCCGATCCAAGCGTCGCTCTTGTTGCGCTTGCCGTATTTCTGCGCCAGCGGCTGCCAGCCGCCATAGCGCTTGCCGAGATAGTCGGCGACGTCGGTCAGTTCGACCAGCTTGTCGATGTAGATGTGCGGCGCATCGGAGAAGCCGATGATGATGTCGGGGCCGGCGCCGGAATTCGAGGTCACCGCGGTCTGCTGGTTGATGTCTTCCCAGCCGACGAAATCGACCTTGACCTCGACCCCGGTCTCCTTGGTGAATTTGGCGGCATTGGCGCGGAACACGTCCTCGTCGGCTTGCACAAAGCGCACCGGGCGCAGCATGCGCAGGCTCGCGCCTTTTTCGATTGCAAGCTTGGGGGCGGGAACGTCGGCCGCCTTGATGGCGGATGTGGTCTGCGCCGAAGCGCCGGTCACGGCCAGGGCCGCGGCGGATGCGCCCAAAGCCAACGCATCGCGACGGGTAATGTCGTTCATGCTTCTCTCCCTGTGCTGGTTCCCGGCGTTGAATCGCCGGTGAACCCTGTCGTTCGAAAACGCTTCTTGGCCGTCGCTAGCTATTCGGGCCGCGATCCATGCTGACGGGCTGCCAGCGGCGGAGCGCGGTGTTCTGCAGCACCGACGGATTGACGCAGCTTACCGGCCACATGCCCTGCAGGACCAGTGACAATTCGTAGCCTACGCGGCGCTTGCGCGCCTCGTCAAAACGTGCCGATGCCGAGGCGACATGCGCGGTCAGGGTGACGTTTTCCATCGAAAGTATCGGGTTGTTGTGGGACGCCGGCTCCTTTTCCAGCACGTCGAGCGCCGCATGCGCGATCCAGCCCTCCTGCAGCGCCTTGATCAGCGATTCCTCGTCCACGGTGGCGCCGCGGCCGGTATTGATGAAGACGACGGATTTTTTCATCTGGCGGAAATGCTTCTCAGTGAGCATGTGATGCACCTCCGGCCGCGCCGGTGCATGCATCGAGACGAAATCCGACTGTGACAGCACTTCCGACAGCGTCGACGGGATCACGCCGTGATCGTACATCAGCGTTTCCTGGATGAAGGGGTCGTAGGCCATCATGCGCAAGCCGAACGGCGCCGCGCGCTTGGCGACCGCGCGTGCCACCCGGCCGAAGGAGATGAAGCCGAGCGTCTGGCCCATCAGCCGCGGAATCTTTAGAAGCGCAGGACGGCCCTCCGACCAGCGGCCGGTGCGCACCATCTTGTCCTGCTCGACCAGCCGCCGAAACCCCGCCAGCAGCAGCATCATGGCGTGGTCGGCGACTTCCTCGATGAAGGTGTCGGGGATGTTGGTGACGGGAATGCCGCGGGCGGTGGCGGCCTTGACGTCGACCGAGTCGACGCCGACGCTGCCGAGCGTGATCACCTTGCAGTTTTCCAGCGCGTCGATGACCGCTTTCGTGATCGGCATGCCCTTGGCGTAGATCGCGTCCGCGGTCTTGGCGGCGGCGATGAACTCCGCCTCGTTGGCCGGCGCCTCGATGATTTCGGCCCCGATCGGATCGAGCGCCTCCTTCTCATAGTCGTAGCCGCCGACGGCGACCGTGAAGCTCGCGCCCTTCGGCGTCACCACCCTGAATTTCGGCATTTCCTGCTCCCCGATTGGATCGGTTTTTGTTTGGGCCTCGGCCTTGCGCCGCTCGCCTTAGTATTCGTTTACGCGAGCGGCGGATTCCGCTCCACAATCCCCGGTTGGTCGGAAGCGAATGCTTCCGGGTTCTTACGGGGGAACTTCGTAACCAAGCGGTAAAGGGTGTCACAATACGGTGCGGGGAATCAATCCGCCAATCGCGCAACCCCGCGCGGCAATGCCTCCGGAGATGCCACGTGAAGCTGACAAATCTGAAGATCACCCCCAAGCTCGGTATTCTGGTGGGTGTTGCATTGCTGGGTCTTTGCGCTGCCGGCTTGCTGGCGGGCCATCTGATGCAGCGCGAGATGGTGAACGCGCGCATCGACCAGGCCAAGGCGATTGTCGAAATGGGCCTCAATCTGGCCGCCGGGTTGAAGAAACAAGTCGATGCCGGCGAAATGACCAAGGAAGCCGCGCTGAAGGAATTTGGCCGCCGGGCCAATTCCATGACCTACGACAAGGGCGCCGGCTATTTGTTCGGCACCGGGTACGACGGCATCACGATTCTGGCGCCCGATCCGAAGCAGGTCGGCACCAACCGCATGGATGTCGTGACCAATGGCAGAAAACTGTCTCAGGAATTGATGAACGGCGTGAAGGCCAACGGCTCGATCCTGCTGTACTATGAATATATGAAGCCCGGCGAGGAAAAGCCGATCCGCAAGCTCGGCTACGCCGTCGCGGTCCCCGGCTTTGATATGTATCTCGGCACCGGCGCCTATCTCGACGATCTCGACGCCAAGCTGGCGCCGATCGCGTGGTTGCTCGGCCTTGCGATTCTCGGCATCGCGGTGATCTCGGGCGGCATCGCCTGGATGATCGGCCGCAGCATCTCCAAGCCGCTCGGCGAGCTCGGCGCCCGCATGCAGGCGCTGGCCGACGGCAAGCTCGATGGCGAAATTCCCGGCACCGGCCGCGGCGACGAGATCGGCGCGATGGCCGCAACCGTTCAGATTTTCAAGGACAATGCGGTGCGTATCCGCGGGCTTGAACAGGCGGAGGCGCAGACCCAGGCGCGTGCCGCTGCCGAACGCCGCACAGCGATGGAGAATATCGCCAGCGACTTCGAACGCAGCGTCAACGGTATCGTCCGCTCGGTGTCGACGGCAGCCGCGGGCATGCAGACCACTGCGCAGTCCATGACATCAACCGCGAGTGACGCCAGCGCGCGTGCGGCGACGGTCGGCGCGGCGTCGGAGAGTTCATCGAACAATGTCGGCACCGTTGCCGCCGCGGCGGAAGAGCTTTCCAGTTCGGTCACGGAGATTTCGCGTCAGGTGGCGCGCTCCAGCGAGATCGCGAGCAAAGCGGTCGGTGATGCCGAGCGCACCAATGCGACCGTCGGCGCGCTCTCGACTGGCGCCGAGAAGATCGGCGAAGTGGTGAAGCTGATCCACAGCATCGCAGCTCAAACCAATTTGCTGGCGCTCAACGCCACCATCGAAGCGGCGCGCGCCGGCGAATCCGGCCGCGGCTTTGCGGTCGTGGCGTCGGAAGTGAAGGCGCTCGCCAACCAGACCGCGAAGGCGACCGAGGAAATCTCCTCCCAGGTCGCGGCCATGCAGGCCTCCACCAGCGAGGCCGTGGCCTCGATCGGCGGCATTACCGAAACCATCGCGCAGATGAGCGAGATCACGGTCTCGATTTCGACGGCCATCGAGCAGCAGGGCGACGCGACGCGCGAGATCGCCCGCAACATTCAGTCGGTGGCGGCCGGATCGAACGAGATCTCCACGCATATCGGCGGCGTCACCACGGCGGCGGCGGCGACCGGCAAGGCGGCGTCCGAGGTGCTGTCGAACGCCCGTGAGCTCGACACCCAGTCGGGCATGCTGCGCAGTGCCGTGGATGAGTTTCTCGTCAAAGTGCGGGCGGCGTAAGCGGCGGACCGTAGGGTGGCAAAGGCGCTCTTGCGCCGTGCCCACCATCCATCCACGGATCGGAACGCAAATGGTGGGCACGCTTCGCTTTGCCCATCCTGCGAGGGCTTTTCACAGGGGTAATCAGGCAACACAAATCTCTTCCACATCAAATCACAATCCAACAAACTGACCTCGTGAGAGATTTTGCTTCCTGCGAGAATTTTGCACTCCGGTTGACAATGCAGCCAAAGAAGATTCGCGAATATCGGCAAACTTCCGGCAGGGCAGCGTGGGCGTGATGATCGGGCAGTGACGCTGTCGCAAGTCGTGCATCTGACCTTGCGGTACAGGTTTGAACCGGGCGCTAATTTTGACAAGCAGCGCCGGCTGATTGCCGGCGCGCCGATCCCTAACCCAAATGTGTAGTGCAATGACCCGCACGGCTCCGCGTTTCGCCAATCCCAACGGGACCGTGCGGTCTTTCGCTCGGCGCGGATGATTGTAGCAAAGCGCGTTGCGCAACGAAGTGGAATGAGACGATGAAGTACAAAGATCGTATTGGTGAACGCGAGTATCAGGACCGTCTCCAGAGTTTGCTGAAGAACACCCTCAACACGAATCTGCAGCCGCTGAGGTCACTCGAGACCGCAACCAAAAAGCGGAGAGCGCAGAAGAAGAACGCCGCCAATTCCGGGTTCACGAGATCAACGAAGACAACTTCCGGCTAGCACGCCGTTAGTGCGCAACCCGAACAGGTGCAGCTTATCTCATCGTCCGCTCCAGTGCGCAATTGCGCACAAGGCGGACGATGATGACCTTGTTGGCGGCGTCGGGCTCGCTTTCTTTTACTGCTTCTCGATCCCGGCATCCGCGATCAGCTTCTCCCAGAGCACGAGCTGCTCCTTCAAGAAGGCGTCGAATTCCTCCGGCGGGCCGGAGAACGCCTCCATGCCGCGCTCGGCGAGCTGGTTCTTGATGTCTGGCCGCTCAATGATCTTGCGGATTTCCGTGTTTAGCCTGGTGACGATATCCTTGGGCATATTGGCCGGACCGAGATAACCCTGCCACGAGGTGATGTCGAAACCTTTCACCGTGGCGTCCATGGTGGGCAGATGCGGCAGCAAGGCCGAAGGCTTCTTTGTCGTGACCGCAAGCGCTTTCAGCGCCTTTGCGTTTACATGCGGCAGGCCGGTCGGGACGTCGATGAACATCATGGAGACGCGGCCGGCGATCACGTCGGTCAAAGCCGGCGGCGAGCTCTTGTAGGGGACGTGAAGCAGATCGATCCCGGCGAGGCGGGCAAACGTCGCGCCCGACACGATCGCCGAGGAACTGCCGCTGGCGTAGGAGTATTTGCCCGGCTCCTTCTTGGCGAGGGCAATCAGTTCGGCCACCGAATTCGCCGGAATGTCCGGGTGAATCACCAGCATGAACGGCAGGTCGCCGGTTCGCGCGATCGGCGTGAAATCCTTGACCGGGTCGTAGCTCATGTTCTTCAGCAGGTATGGATTTGCCGAATGCGTCGTGTTTGTCGTCACGAACAGCGTGTAGCCGTCGGGCGCGGAGCGGGCGACATAGCTCGCCGCGATCGAGCCATTGGCGCCCGCCTTGTTGTCGATCACCATGCTGACGCCGAGCGCGACACCGAGTTCTTTCCCGATCAGGCGCGTCGTGGTGTCGGTGCCGCTGCCGGCGGCGAAGGGCAGCACCAGCGTGATGTTGCGGTTCGGGTAGGGTGCCTGCGCGGAAGCCGTGGCGATCGTCGCCAGCATCAGGGGAGCCACTGCGGCGGCCTGCCGGTACCGTTTCCATAACGCGAACATGTAGTTGTTTCCTCGGTTGTTTTTATAACTTGGCCGGCAAGCTAGCCTGCCGGGATCGAAAGAGAAAGCCGGTACGACGCCACGCCGCAGGCCCGCTCAAGCCTTCTTTGCCGAGGCCCGCCTGGAGGCGATCACCACGCCGGCCAGCACCAGCGCATAGCCCACCAGATGGAATAACCGCAGCTGCTCGCCGAGCAGCAGGATCGCCATCGCCGAGCCGAACACCGGCACCAGATGAAAGAACGGCGCGGCGCGGTTCGGCCCGATCAGCGCCAGCCCGCGGTTGAAGAACAAATAGGCCAGCGTCGAGGGAAAGATCACGGCATAGCCCAGCGTCGCCATCGAGATGAAGTCGAGCTTCAGCGTGACGCCGGTCGAATATTCCCAGATCGAGAACGGCACCAGCATCAGCGCGCCGCAGCAGGTGGTGAATGAAATTAGCGACAGCGCGTGCGTCACCGGGCGGCGCGGGATCAGCGCCGAATATAATGCGAACGACACCAGCGAGCTGGCAAACATCAGGTCGCCCCGGTTGAGGCTGATGCTGGCGAGTGCGCCAAAATCGCCGCGCAGGATGATGGTCAAGACGCCCGCGAGCGAGATGGTGATGCCGGCGAGCTGCGCGCCGGTGAGGCGGATGCCGAACAGCGCCAGCGACCACAGTGCGACAAACAGCGGACCCGCCGACTGGATCAACAGCGCGTTCAGCGCCTCGGTATATTGCAGGGCCCAGTAGGAGATCGCATTGTTGTAGGCGAACCCGACGAACGAAAGAAACAGCATCATCGGCAGATGGGCCCGCAGCACCGGCCAGTCCTGCTTCAGATGCGGCCAGGCAAACGGCAGCAGGATCAGAAAGGTGCCGATCCAGCGGACGCAGGACAGCGTCAAGGGCGGCACATGGCCCGCGACATGCCGCGCCAGCACGATGTTGCCGGCCCAGAACAGCGAGGTCAGGCTGAGCAACAGATAAGGCTGGTTGTTCAGCCACCGGACCGGATCGAGGGCAGGCGGCGCTGGTGCGGGCTGGGTCATGGTCGCTGGTCGAGATAGGCCGGATTTTCCGCCACACGACAAGTCCTGCGCATGCAATGCTACAATGTCCTGTGCATTGTCTTTGCGCTTTTGCCTGACCTGCGAGGTGCCGATCGATGGGCGTGGATTTGTTGAATGTCAGGGGTCTTGAGGAATTGGACCATGACGGACCGGTGGTGATGGTGAACCTGATCCGGCTTCGCGAGCGTTCGCTCGACGGCGACGGATCGGGATGGGACGCCTATCTGCGCTATAGCGCGCTCACGGTGCCGATGATCAAGGCGCGCGGCGGCACGTTGCTATGGACCGGCGACGCCAAGGCGGTCGCGCTCGGCGAGCCCGACGGCAATCAATGGGATTATCTGGCGCTGGTGTATTACCCCACCGTCGCCGCCTTCATCGACATGATGACGTCAGCGGATTACGAAAATCGCTGCGACCCGCACCGCATTAACGGCTGCGCCGAGCACGTCATCATCGCGACCAAGGAAGCCTACAGCAAGTTCGAGGTCCCGTAGCCCGGCGCAGCGTAATCCGGGACAGTCCGGCCATCTGTGACGGTCCCCGGATTACGCTACGCTTCATCCGGGCTACGGCGGCAGGCTAGCGCGACAGCGGATCAACCGCCGCGCGGCAGGCCGTTTGCACGAGCTGGCGGACCTCGCCGGTCGACCGCCCCCGGTTCAGCATCGCGAACATCGGGTAGCTCGTCAGCGCAAAGATCATGTCGACGGCGTCCTCGCGCGCGCGGCGCGATGCGGTCTTCGCGGCGAGGTGCCCGACCAGCATCCTGGCCAGCTTGCGCCGCCGCTCGTTGCGTTCGAGCAGCGCCTCTGCAAATTCGGGATCGGTCGCCATCGCTTCGTGGAGGCGGCCAATGGCGGCGTCCCTGGCCCAGAAGCCGCAGAAGATTTCGATCACGCGATCCAGCGCCAGCAGCGGGTCCGGCATCGCCATGGCGTCGGCGATTTCATGAAGCCCGCCCTGGCGGGCGATGTTGTCGAACACCGCCTCGAGCAGGCCGCGCCGCGATCCGAACTGATTGTAGACGGTAAGCCGCGTCACGCCGGCCGCCTTCGCCACGGTGTCCAGCGAAAACCGTGCGATGCTCGCATCCTCGCGCAGCAAATTTGCCGCGGCCTCGATGACGCGATCGCGCTTCTCCGCCGCGGCTTCTGACCGCACGGAACTCACATAGGCGCGTTTTTTCATTCACTCGCCATCCTTTTGACGAATTGATTATACATATTGTATATCTAATTTCAACATCCGATCCGGAGCGAGCCCCATGCAGATTCCCCTCATCATAACCCTGTCCCTTCACGTGTTGTCATCGGTGTTCTGGGCAGGGTCGAGCTTTACGCTGGCGCGAACCGGTGGCGCCGGCGGCGAGCAGTTGCTTGGTCCGCAAATGGGCGCCGCTGTCGTCACGATACTGACCGGCGCCTATCTCGGGCACTCCGTTCATGCCGGCATATTCGGTACGGCCGAGCAAATCCTGGCTGTGGGTGCACTCGCCGCGCTGGTTGCCGCTGCCGTTCAGGGCGCGATAGGCGGCCGCGCGATCCGGAGCTTGCGCAACGGCAAGGCCGATGAGGCGGATGCGCGCTCGCGCATCGCCGCCGCCCAGCGCGCCGCAGCCTTATTGCTGGCGGTGACGGCGGTGTGCATGGGTGCGGCGCGTTATGCGTGAGCGTGACTTGGCTCCCATCCGCGGGGCATGGCGTGCCATGACCCGGTTCAGAGGTGAACGCCCTTTTCGACTCTAGAACTTCCGCACCAGATCCGGCGTGATCTCGCTGATCGAGCGAATACCCAGCAGTGCAAGATCGCGATCGATCTCGGCTTTCAGAAGCGAGATCGCGCGCTGCACGCCGGCTTCGCCGCCGGCGATCGCGGCATAGAGGAAGGGACGGCCGACCCAGACGAAATGCGCGCCGAGCGCGAGCGCCTTGATCACGTCGGTGCCGCGGCGGATGCCGCCGTCGATCATGATTGTCATGCCCTTGGCTTCCGCTGCGATCTCCGGCAGCGTGCGCAGGCCCGACATCGTGTAGTCGAGCTGGCGGCCGCCATGGTTGGACAGCATCACGCCGTCGACGCCGCTCTCGCGCGCGATGCGCGCATCCGCCGGCGAAACCAGTCCCTTGACGACGAGCTTGCCCTTCCACTTCTTGCGGATCAGTTCGACATGCTTCCAGGCGAGCTGGTCGCGGGCGCCGATATTGCGCATCAGGTTCTTCGCCATCACCGGCGGGCCGCGCTTGGCGTCCATGTTCTCGAAATGCGGCATGCCGAAATTCATCACGGTGCGCGCCCAGGTGCCGAACAGCCAGTGCGGATGGGTGACCGTATCCCAGGCGACGCGCGGCGTGATCGCGAGCGGCACCCGAAAACCGTTGCGGATGTTGTTCTCGCGGTTCGGCGGCACTGGCACGTCGGCGGTGACGACGAAGGTGTCATAGCCGGCCGCCGCCACGCGATCGACCAGCGGCTCGATCCGCTCCGGCAGGCCGGCGAGATAGGCCTGATACCACGCCGCCTGATTGGCGGCGCGCACGTCCTCCAGCGTGATCAGCGACGACGCGCTGAGAATCATCGGCACGTTCTCAGACTTGGCCGCCTGCGTAAGCACGATATCGCCGCGATAGGCGCACAGCGCCGAAGAGCCCATCGGCGGAATGCCGAAGGGCGAGGCATAGGTCTTGCCGAACAGATCAGTGGTCTGGTCGCGGCCGGAGACGTCATTGAGCACGCGCGGCACAAAACCGTATTCGTCGAAGGCCTTGCGGTTGTCGCGCAGCGCGGCGTCGGTCTCGGCGCCGCCGGAGATGTAGCCGTAGAGGAATTTTGGAATCCTGCGCCGCGCCGTCAGCTCGAAATCGTCGAGCGAAAGATATTTTTGCAAAGCGCGCGGTACCGCGCTCTCGGTGCGGGTCACGGTGGTGGGCGGCGCGGTCAGGTTAGCGGATTTGTCGAGCACGTCGGGCGTTCCATTTTTATTGTTGTGCGGGAAGGAGGTTAGCGCCGGGGTGGCGGTCCGCCAAATTTCTGACCGGCCTTGTTGACGGACGCGCTGACGTCGCCGAGCATTTTTCGCGTTTCGGCGATCAACTGCCCGGATTTGTTGTCGAAACTTTCGATCAGCTCGCGCATCGAGATCACGGTCGGCAGCAATTCGCCGCCATATTTGTCGCTGGCGAGGCTGCCGAGAAAATCCTTGGTCCTGGTCAGCGCGTCGTCGACCGAATTGACGCCGTTTTCGGCGGTTGCGATGATGCTGGTGATCTTCTCGCCGTCCCCGGACAGCGAAGCCGTGAACGTTTCGAAATTCCGCAGCGTATCCTTGATCGCCACCTCATTGTCGGCGATCACCCGGTCGACGTTGCGCAGCGCCACGCGGATTTTTTCCTGGGTGTTGAGCGTTCCTTCCTTGTCGGCCGTCAACTCCGGAATGCCGTCCGGGCCCTTTGGCGGCGGCGGCGCTTCGTCCGATCCGCCGGTGAAGGAGATCGCCGCGATGCCCGTCAATCCCTGAAATTCGAGGCCGACTTGCGTGTCGCTTTTCACCGGCGTGTTGCCGTCGATCATCGCCAGCGCCACGACGCGGCGCGGATGGTCGAGCTTGAGCGACACCACTTCGCCGACCCGGATGCCGGCGAAATTCACGCTGCCGCCCTTGCGCAGGCCCGAGGCCGAACCTTCGAAGATCACCCGGAACGCCGTCTTCTGTTTGGCGCCGGCGAGCTTCTGATAGCCGAGCCACGCCCCGAGCGACCCGCCGATCAGGGCCAGGGTCAGGGTGCCGATCATCAGATTGCTGGCACGTGCTCTCATCGATTGCCCTAAGCGATGCAGGCCCAACAGATAGCGGATTTGCCAGGCCAAGTCACCGCGGCCCGCTTAAACCTCGCCCCGTTTGCGGGGAGAGGTCGGATCGCATCGTCAGATGCGATCCGGGTGAGGGGGTACCGGTATCGAGGCATTCGGATCTGCGGAGAGAGCCCCTCACCCCAACCCTCTCCCCGCGAAGAGAGGGAATGATAGTCCTGTCGCTAGCTCGTTTGTTTCCGTGATGCCACGAACACCCCCGTCAGCACCAGCGCGAAGCCGATGAGGTGGAACGCCTGCGGATTCTCGCCGAGGAAGACGATCGACATCACGGTTCCGAACACCGGCACGACGTGGAAGAACGGGGCTGCGCGGTTGGCGCCGATCAGTTGCACGCCGCGATTGAAGCAGAGATAGGCGATCGTCGAGGGGAATAGCGCGACGTAGGCGAGCGTCAGCAGGTTCGCTGTGTCGATCTGCATCGGTGGCCGCGCGAACAGTTCCCAGATGAACAGCGGGATCAGGCAGGCCGCGCCGGCGCCGAAGGTAAAGGCGACAAACGAAAGGCCGTGGATGGCGGGGCGTTTCAGCGACAGCACCGAATAGAGCCCGAAGATGGCCAGCGCCACGATGAAGATCAGATCGCCGATGTTGAAGTCGATGCCGGACAGCTTGGTGAGATCGCCATGCATCAGGATGATCAGCACGCCAGCGAGTGATAGCAGAACGCCCGCGGCCTGCGCCAGCGTCAGGCGCACCCCGAGCAATACCAGCGACCACACCGCGACCACCAGCGGGCCAGCCGACTGCAACAGCAGCGTGTTCAGCGCCTGGGTGTGCTCGAGCGCCCAGTATTGCAGCGTGTTGAACGCGCCGATGCCGGTAATGGAGAGCAGGATCATGATGCCGAGGCGGCTGCGGATCGCGGCCCAGTCGCGGACCAGATGCTTCCAGGCAAATGGCAGGATGATCAGGAACGCGAACGCCCAGCGCAGGAACGAAAGCGTCACCGGCGGGATATGGCCGGCGGCCAGCCTTCCCACGATGGCGTTGCCGGCCCAGCACAGCGCGGTGATGCTGAGCAGCAGATAAGGCTGGTCGGCAAGCCAGTTCCCGGATCGGGGGGATGAAGTCTGTTCGGTCGCCGTCATTTCAAGGTAAGGCCCGGTTCATGGCGCCGTGCCCTGCCCGGCGATCGACGCCGGGCCGGAAATGTAGCCCGGCCCCTGCCACAGACACGGATTTGCGGCGCTCATCAATGGTGCAGGACGCATCGCGACCATGCAGCCGCCTTCTCTGTTACTTGTATGTTGTTTGGGGTTGCCAGCGGGCAGGCGAATATGCAATCAAAGGACGATTGGTTCACGCGACCCAACCTTGGTTTGTTTTTCGGGCGCGTGCGGTGGGTTATTCCGGGTTAATTTCAGTACGGGACGTTCGTTCGATCGCTGGGACCACGGTTTTGCAGGCGGCGGCTGTGCAGCAGCTTCGTCTGTCCGTGAGGCGAATTTCTAGAGATGATGGGTCATTCCTTTGAACAAGCCGATGTCGGCCGAAGAAGCCGAAGCCGAAACACGTCACCAATTTGCCGTTCGCGCCAATTCGATACTGGCGTTCATCGAATGCGATGACGAGCAGCGCCCGAAACTGCGCAAGGCCATTATCGAGGCGATGCTATGGGCGCAGACGCAGCCCAAACTCACCGGGTAGGGCGGCCTGCCAAAGCCGAAGCCAAGCTCGCTCACGCCACGAGCGCGTGCGCGATCGCGCCCAAAGCCTTCACAGCATCCTGGGGAGCGAGTTCGACTTGCAAGCCGCGCTGGCCGCCATTGAGGAACACGCTGGTATGGCCGAGCGCCGCCTCCTCGATCGCGACCGGCACGCGCTTCTTCTGCCCGAACGGCGAGATGCCGCCGACATGGTAGCCGGTCAGCCGTTCGGCATCCGCCGGCCGCATCATCTTCGCCGCCTTGGCGGCGAAGGCGCTGGCGAGTTTTTTCATGCTGACTTCGCAGTCCGACGGCACCACGGCGCAGACCGGCTTGCCGTCGACATCGGCCATCAGCGTCTTGAGCACGCGCGCTGGCGCGATGCCGAGCGCTTCCGCCGCCTGCAGCCCGATGCTCGCCGCATCCGGGTCGTAGTCGTAGGCATGCAGGGTGAATTTCACACCAAGCCTTTCCAGCGCTTGCGTTGCACGGGTGGTTTTGGACATAGCCTTTCCGTCATTGCCGGATGTTAATCCGCCCCTGGCCCGGGCGGTCAAGATTTTCGGGGGATATCAATGGGTTGGAGCCCTTCTAAGACCCCCTTAAAGATGCCTTCTTGCTTGCCTAGAGCAGCCGCTTCCTTTATCCGGTGGGGCTGGCTCGCATGCGAACGGCCCCGGCCGTGATTTTGGCTGGGCAGGCTACCGCATCATGCCCGAGCGTGATCCGGATATATGGAGACCGGTTTTCCGGAAAGGTCATGCTGAGACCATCAAATTTGCAGGGAACGCTTTAGAAATGGCCAATGTTGTCGTCGTCGGCGCCCAATGGGGCGACGAGGGGAAGGGCAAGATCGTCGACTGGTTGTCGGAGCAGGCCGATATCGTCGTGCGCTTCCAGGGCGGCCACAATGCCGGCCATACGCTTGTCATCAACGGCGAAACCTACAAGCTGGCGCTGCTGCCCTCCGGCGTGCTGCGGCCTTCGAAGCTGGCCGTGATCGGCAACGGCGTCGTCTTCGATCCCCAGGCCTTCCTCGACGAAGTCGCAAAACTGAAGGGCCAGGGCGTCGCCATCAGCCCGGAAAACCTGCGCATCGCCGAGAACGTCACGCTGATTCTGCCGCTGCACCGCGAGCTCGATGCGTTGCGCGAATCCTCCAACACGGCAACGGCAATCGGCACCACCCGCCGCGGCATCGGCCCGGCCTATGAAGACAAGGTCGGCCGCCGCGCCATCCGCCTGATGGACTTGGCCGACCTCGACACGCTGCCGCACAAGATCGACCGTCTGCTGGCGCATCACAACGCGCTGCGCCGCGGGCTCAATCTGGAGGAGATCGACGGCGGCGGCATTTTGAAAGAACTCACCGCGCTGGCGCCAAAACTGTTGCCCTACGCCGAGACGGTGTGGCGGCTGCTCGACCTCAAGCGCCGCGAGGGCAAACGCATTTTGTTCGAGGGCGCACAGGGCGCGCTGCTCGACGTCGACCACGGCACCTATCCCTATGTCACGTCGTCCAACACGGTGGCGGCGCAGGCGGCGACCGGCACCGGCATGGGCCCGGGCGCGGTCGGCTATGTGCTCGGCATCTGCAAGGCCTATACGACCCGCGTCGGCCAGGGTCCGTTCCCGACCGAACTCAACAACGAGATCGGCGAGGAGATCGGCCGCCGCGGCAAGGAGTTCGGCGTCAACACCGGCCGCAAGCGCCGCTGCGGCTGGTTCGATGCCGCACTGGTGCGCCAGACCGTCCGCACCTGCGGCATCACCGGGCTCGCATTG
The DNA here is from genome assembly GCF_036924535.1 of Bradyrhizobium sp. AZCC 2262. Lineage (NCBI taxonomy): Bacteria > Pseudomonadati > Pseudomonadota > Alphaproteobacteria > Hyphomicrobiales > Nitrobacteraceae > Bradyrhizobium > Bradyrhizobium sp. AZCC 2262. The sequence goes on from NZ_JAZHRT010000001.1 coordinate 88,465, forward strand.
ACGAAACTCGACATTCTCGACGGCTTCGACACCATCGAGGTCTGCACCGGCTACATGCTGGACGGCAAGGAAATCGACCATCTGCCGGCGGGCGAGGGTGCCCAGGCCCGGGTGGTGCCTATTTATGAGACGATCGAAGGCTGGAAGGAGCCAACGGCCAACGCCCGTTCCTGGGCGGATCTGCCAGCCCAGGCCATCAAATATGTCCGCCGGGTCGAGGAACTGGTGGGTTGCCCGATTGCGTTGCTTTCCACCAGCCCCGAACGCGAGGATACTATTCTGGTACAGAACCCGTTCGAGGCTTAACGAGATGTTGCCGCTCGGACCAGTATTGAAGAGAAATGGCTGATTATTACCCGCTGATCGCACGCGCTATTGCCGGCCTGGACCCGAATGCTCCAGGCGAGAGCCGCCGTGCGCTCTATGAGCGGGCGCGCACCGCGCTGATCGCGCAGTTGCGCAGTGTTCAGCCGCCGCTTTCCGAATCCGAAATCACCCGCGAGCGGCTGTCGCTGGAAGAGGCCGTACGCAAGGTCGAATCGGAAGCCGCCCAGCGCGCCCGCGAGGCGAGCCGGCCCGCCAGCGCCGGTGGTCCCCCACGGGGCGGCGACGCTTTCCGTCGCGCCAATGCCCGGCCGCCGGAATCCGCAGCCCCTCCGGGCGGGCCGCCCGGACCGCCCGGACCGCCCGGCGCACAGCGCCCGCGTCCGCCGGCTCAACCCCCCTCGCGCGAGGCCCGTCCGCCGCTTGGCCAGGACGAACAACGCCTGCCGCGCAACCTGCGCCCCGATGCGCCGCCGCCCGGCGGGCCGCGTCCGCAGCCGCCGCAGGTTCCGATGCAGGATGCCGTCCTGCCGCCGCCGCCCCCTCGCGGAAATGGTGGCCCCCGCCGCGGCCCCGAAAACGGCCTGCCGCCGCCGCCACCGCCCGGCATGCGCGGCTTCCGCGACATCGCCGCCGACGCCGACGATCTCGGCCGCGCTGCCGCCCAGGCCAACCGCGCCGCGCGAAAAACCTATGCCAACGTGCCGTCGCCCTCGCCGGAATTCGACCGGCTTGAGCCGAACATGGAAAACCGCGGCGCCGATCCCGACGCGCCCTACTCGTATGACGAATCGCTGGAGGAGGCCGACCGTTACGCGCTGCAGCCGTCGCAGCCGGCATCGCGTGAGCGCCCGCGGCTCTCGCAGGATCACGACCGCGAGCCAAAGAAGCGTGCCCGTGTCGGCACAGTGTTTCCGTTCAAGAGCGCGATTGCGGTCGGCATCGTGCTCATTCTGGTGGGCGCCGGCATCCTGTGGGGCCGGTCGGCAATCACGGCCGTGGGCGGCCTGTTCAAATCCTCGCAGGTGGCGGAAGCGCCAAAGGATCCGGCCGCACCGCAGTCGCGCCCGAAGATCCCCGATCGCGTCGGCCAGCCGTCGTCGAGCGAAAACGTCGCGCCGGTGGCGCAGCGCGTCGTGCTGTATGACGAGGACCCGTCCGATCCCAAGGGCAAGCAATATGTCGGCTCGGTGATCTGGCGCACCGAACCGATCAAGGCGAGCGGCAACCAGAAGCCGGATGTCGCCGTGCGCGCCGACATCGAGATTCCCGACCGCAAGTTCAAGATGACGATGTCGTTCCGCCGCAACACCGATTCGTCGCTGCCGGCGAGTCACACAGCGGAACTGACCTTCATCCTGCCGCAGGATTTCTCCGGCGGTGGCGTCGGCAACGTGCCGGGCATTTTGATGAAGTCCAACGAGCAGGCGCGCGGCACGCCGCTGGCGGGCCTTGCCGTGAAAGTCACCGACGGCTTCTTCCTGGTCGGCCTCTCCAACGTCGATTCCGACCGCGTCCGCAATCTGCAGCTCCTGAAGGAGCGCTCCTGGTTCGACGTGCCGCTGGTCTACGTCAACCAGCGCCGCGCCATCATCGCGATCGAAAAGGGCTCCCCCGGCGAACGCGCGTTCAACGATGCGTTCGCGTTGTGGGGGGAATAGGCCTGGGGCGAGAGTAGCCGGAGCGCCGCGGATGCGCTCTCAAGCCTGAGCCGATCTCCGTTGAGCCAGGAGATCGCGCGCTAAATCGATCGCTGCGCGGCGTAGCGAAAAAGCCCAGCCAGAAAACAGCCTCGGCATTGCTCATCATCCGGCTGAGGCCGTTCGCGGTCGTCTTCGAGCGAAGCGACCAGTCACTCGGCGGTGGCGGCTCGCCTCCGTGCCGCGTGGTCGCGATCCATTACGGCACGGCAGCCCGGACTGACCTGCGCGCGGTTCCTGACCATGCAGGCGGTGATTCTCTGGACGTTGGGGACTTCATGGCCGCATAGCCGCAGAGCGTCGCCGGTGCACATCTGCTGCGCCTCCGACGAGAAGGCGGGATCTGGGCGTGCGGAAAGCGCCGTCGCCGCGACGCCGATGGCGAAGAGAAGTGCGATCCTGCTTGTATGATGGAAAGTCATCGATGCGTTCCCCAAGGTTGCGCGCGGTGCTGGCCGCTATTCACTGGGGGCGCTGCACGCGGCTTGCGCTGCCGCACGCGTCATCCATCACCGGGAAGTCACCCGGTGTGGTTGCTCGATCTCCGCCGATGTTCGAATCAAAAGTGCTGCGCCGCCCCGTTGCGAATTATGCGCCAATGCTGCGAAGCTGCAATGGCTTGCATCAACACTTTCCTAAACTGTTGCGTGCACGCCACTTCGAGCGAAGCGAGAGATGCGCGACAACGAAGTTTTGACGCTTGCGCATTTGCAAGGTTGGCGGGTTTCGAAGGAACGGATGCGGGTCGCTGGGTCTGCGTCCTCCGACCGCGATCGAACGGCGGCCTCCGCGACAGGTCCTGGATGGCCTCCGGAAGCGGACGTTGCCCGGCCCGGTTGCGCCCAGCGGGCCGGGCTCGCCTTCTGCGCCGCAAAACTCGGTAGAAATGCGGATAATCCCGGGTTCGAAACAACCACCCGTTAGGGAAGACTGAGTACGATCGGTGGCTATTGCTCGCACCCGGCTCATTGCTTCGTTGGAGTGAAAAGGCTGCCGAAACCGGCCTTTCGAATGGCGTTCAGATGCTTGTTCATTTCGCTGCCTATGGATCCACGAAGACCCCGGCCATCCCTGCGATGGCGCGGCCGCTGCTGGAAGCGTTCCAAACCGTGGGCGTGAGGGCATGATGCGAGCTGGCGGAACTGGGGTCATGCGGCGGGCCGGTACGATCCGTGCGGAGGTGGGATAGCCATGCCTGCCGCTTCGCCGGATCTGCGCAAGGAATTGAACGGCGCCGAAGAGGATGGACCCGAGCACGATGCCCGGATCTTCGGCGAGGTGACGGACCTGTTCCTGTCCAATGTTGGTCGCCTCGGTGACTCGCAGATTGCAGCCGTCGATGGCGTGCTTGCCCACCTGGTCGAGCGGGTGGAAGCAGCGACCGTGACCCAGCTCAGCGAGGCCCTGTCCACCATCGACCGGGCGCCGCGCCAGACCATCCGCAAGCTTGCGTTCCACGAACAGCCCCAGGTGGCCGCGCCAATTCTGAGACAGTCCAGCTGTCTGTCGGATGCAGACCTGCTTGAAATCGTCAAAAGCCGCGGGCAGCAGCATATGCTGGCGATCTGCGACCGAAAGGCGCTCAACGAAGCGCTGACCGACGCGCTGATGAGATTTGGCGACGTCAACGTCTCCAACGCGCTCGCCCGGAACACAGGGGCGCGTTTCTCCGAATGCGGTTACGCGACGCTGGTGGGGCGGGCGGAGCGTGATGAGGGGCTGGCGGAAAAGCTCGGCGTTCGCGTGGATATTCCCGGCAGCTTGCTGCGGGAGCTCATTGGCAAGGTTGCCGACGTGGTTCGCGCGCGGTTCCTGACAGCGCCGCGGCCTGTCGCGCGCCAGAAAACCCAAAATTCCGCCGCGGCCGCCGCCGCACAGGGCGGCGCGGCCCGCAAGGCGATCGACTACACCCAGGCGCAAAGCGAGGTCGTTGCGCTCAATCGCACCGGCAAGCTGAACGATTCACTCGTCAACCGGTTTGCGGTGAGGGGTGAATACGTCCTCGTGGTCGCAGCCCTTGCCTTGAAAGCCGACGTCAAGGTCGAGGCGATCGAACCCTTGCTCGAGCCCGACCGGGTGTATGGACTGATCGTCGCCTGCAAGGCCGCCCGGCTGACCTGGTCGACAACGACGATGATCGTCCGCAACCGGCCCAATTGCCCGCCATCCACCGATCGCGAGCTCGAACAATGCGTGGCGGTGTTTGAGTCCTTGCTGCTGTCGGTCGCGCAATGGACCATCCGGTTTGGGTCGGATCGGATTCTGGCAAAGAAGAACGAGCCGGCAGCGGCGCCGACGGCGGGCAAGAAGATGAGCCAGCCTGCTTGACGTCGGCTTCAGCATCAAAGGCCGCCTGCCCCTTGACTCCGCCCTGACTGGATTTGAAATTGCTTACGGCCAGAGCGCTGTCGAGATCGGATCTTGTCTGGTCACGGAACCACGCGGTTGATCCGATGGTGAGTCTTTTTTCTCGATCCATAGGCTCAACGCAGAGGTCGCCATGAAACGCTATCTGATCTTCGGAGCCATCGGCCCGTTCGTCGGCGGATTTTTGATGCTGTTCGCGACCACGGTGGCCTCGGGCTACTGGAACGACACCAGCTGGTCGGAGATCGGAAAATTCCTCGGCGCGTTCTTCAAGACGCTGCAATACAGCTATCTGTTCGGCATCGTGCCGGCGCTGATGGTCGGCGCCATCGACGATATTCTCTCTCACTTCAAGCGGATTTCTCCCGTGGCGCGGACGCTGATCCTGGGCGCCATCGGCTTTGCCGCCGCCTCGTTGCTCTATGGCTCCCGCGGGCCGGATACCGGCGTGATGCAGTTTGTGCTCTACGGCATCGTCGGCCTGGTGCCCGCGATGTTGTCGTCCTGGCTGACCCACAAATATGCCGACACGCCGCAGCCGGCGCATTCGACTTGAGCGATATAGAGCGTAGGATGGGTAGAGCGAAGCGAAACCCGTCACCTTTTGCACCGGCATTGATGGGTATCGTTTCGGTCGACCCATCCTGCGGGCTGCTTGAAAATTGAATCCGAAAACCTTCTCGCCGGGACCAGCCGACTACGCAACAAAAACGGCGGACCTTTCGGCCCGCCGCTCATGCGCATGTGATTGCAATACGCGTTACGTGATTGAAAGCCCCGAGCCCGCCGCGGTTTATGCTTGAATTCTAGATTGTTTTCGCAGCCGATCTATCCGGTAAAACCCGGGGGCGGAGACGGGTTTGCCGATCGCGCGTCAGGTCCCGTTGGCGCGGCAGCGGCCGTAGGGGCCGGGGTACCAGCCGCGCGGGCAGGCGTGCGCGGCCGGGTTGACGTAGTTGCGGCGGCAGCCGCCATAGGGGCCGCGGTGCCAGCCACGGCCGCATCCGCCGGCGACCTCGATGACGTTCCTATCGGTCGCGGGCGCGAGCGGTGCCAGCGGCATCGCGTTGGCGCCTGTGACCATCATGCCGAAAACGAAAGCGGTGGCGATCAGCCTGTTCATAAAATCTCTCCCGATATGCTCAGTGGGATATTGCCATCAGCCGCCGGCGAACGCGATGCCGCTGCGGACCTCGCCGATCGCCTGGTCGATCAACTGCAGCGCGCGTTCGCGGTGGCCGCCCTTGTTCGGCGTCGCGGCGGCGAGTTCGGCGCGGGCCGATTGCAACAGGCCGATGCTGGCGGTCATGTGCGGCTGCGCGCCGATGGCGTAGCCGATGCCGATGCTGGCGGCGATCGCGGTCCCGAGCAGCGCCTTGCGGGCGAAGGGTGTCGTCATCTCCTGGTCTCCTCTGAAGTTTTCCAATACGGGCCATTCCGGATGCGGAATGCGGCAACTCCCGGCGGCCGCTGCCGCCGCACGGATAAGGCCGGTCGCAGGCGGTGTCTTGGACTGGCGGGCGCTCGAAGATCGGGGATTGGACTGTCCGGCGCTGTTTTCTTCACGGCGGCGTGTTGCTAGGCTCGGTACGCCCTTCAGCCGGTGTTCATCCGGCCGTGGCCAGACTGTACTGCCTGCCATCAGAACTCCCCGCCAATGCCCGTCCTCAAGAAAATGCTGTCGACCGACATGCTGCCTCAGGGCCTGAGCGAGCGGCAGCGCTTCATGTTTTTCGCCGAGCTGTTCGAGCATTTCTCCAACACCGGCGAACTCGATCCGGCCGAGGACGTGCCGTTTCGCGCCGAGATGAATTCGATCCATGTCGGCACCACCATGCTCGGCCGCTGCGACGGCACCTTCACCACGGTGCGGCGCGAGAGGCGCCAGGTGCTGGCGACCAATGACGACCGCTACTGCCTGGCGCGCAACACCGGCAGCCATGAGTCCCGCGTCACCCATCGCGGCCGCGAATTCGTGATGCGGCCGGGCTCGATGGCGCTGCTCAAGCTCGACGAGCCGTTCTTCGCCGCCGACGGCATGAACGAAAAGCGCTTCACCAACGTGCACCTGCCGATGGTGACGCTGAAGGCGATGGTGGCTGATGTCGACGATCTGGTCGGCCGCGAGCTCGAGCCGGGTGGGGCGCTGTCGCTGGCGATGGATTACAGCGATCTGTTGCTGCGCCATCCGGGCGCCGTCGACGAGGCGGGCGTTGCCATTGCAGGCCATCTGATGGATCTGGCGGCGCTCGGCCTCGGCGCGCGCAGCGATGTCGCTGGGGCCGCCCGGCGCGGCGGCGTGCGCGCGGTGCGGCTGAAGGCCGTGCTGATGATTTTGGAAAAGCGTTTTGCGGAGCCGGATTTTTCCGCGCAGAAACTTGCCGCCGCCGCAGGTCTGTCCGAGCGCTATGTCAACGAATTGCTCTATGAAGCCGGCGCCAGCTTCACCCTGCGGCTGCTGGAATTGCGGCTGCGCAAGGCGGCGGACCTGCTGGCGCATGCCGGCGAGCGGCGCATCAGCGACATCGCCTTCGATTGCGGCTTCAACGATCTGTCTTATTTCAACCGCTGCTTCCGCCGCCGCTTCGGCCTGACGCCGACGGCGGCGCGGGGGAGGTAAAGCGTTTTCAAGCGAAGTGGAAACCGGTTCGCGTGAAGAAAACGCGCCAAAATCAAAGGCCTTGAAAGCGAAAGCGATATTTTGACGCAACTTGCAGCTCGCATTCGCGTTACCATCTGATGGCCATGACAAACGACGATATTTTCACGCCGCCGCGTTCACGTTCCGGGCAGTCTTCCCGGACGCGCACGGTCGGGCGCGGCCCAGTCATCGACCAAGAGGGGCGCGAAATCCCCGAAGGCCCGCTGCACACGCAGTTCGAAGGTTTCCGGTTCGATTTCGGTCATTCCGCCGCCAATCCGTTCGGCGATCTGACGCGCGAGCAACGGCTGGCGCGGCTCGATGCCATCGCCAAATTGCTGGATGTCGCCTTCATCGTACCCGGCACCAAGTTCCGCTACGGCATCGACGGGCTGATCGGCCTGATCCCCGTGGTCGGCGACATCATCACGACCGCGATTTCGCTGTGGGTGGTGCGCGAGGCGCGTGCGCTCGGGGCGCCCTGGCACATCACAGCGCGGATGCTTGCCAACGTCGCGGTTGACGGCGTGGTCGGCATGGTGCCGGTCGCGGGCGACGCCTTCGACGTCATGTTCCGCGCCAACGTCCGCAACGTGCGCATGCTCAAGCGCTGGCTCGACAAGCAGCCGCGCTAAAGCATTATCGGTTCTGATTACATCAGAACCGATAATGCTTTAGATTCTTGTTTTGACGCCGTTTTCTTCACGCGAACCGGTACCCACTTCGCTCGAAAACGCTACAACGAAAACGCCCCCGGCGACGATCGCCGGGAGCGCGCTGTTTGACAATATAGAGGCTTAGGCCGCGTCGGCCTTGTCTTCGGCGCTGGCGGGTGCGCGCGGACGGCGCGGCAGCGGGAAGGCTTCGCTTTCATAGAGCGAGCGGATGCCGCTCTGGTCGAAGCGGGCTTCCTCGACCTGCAGGTAGGCGCCATTCAGCGAGTCCGCCGGCAGCTCCTCGATCGCGAAGCGAACTGCTTCGGCCGCGGTGCCAAAACGCCGATAGGCAAAGCCAGCCCGCTTCTTCTTGCGGATCGCGGCGGGAAACAGTTCGGCGGCGGTGTTGTAGCTGAAGGGACGCATGGACGGTGACCTCAATCTTTTTCGGCTCTTGCGTGTGAGCAATGGGGATTGGATGACGGTGGGGCCACAGTTGCGGGCCGCGCCGTGCACGTCATTTCGCTCCCTAATATAAGCTTCTTTGACAAAAATGCGACCCCTGAAGCCATCGATCGGGGGTGATAATGAATCCACGCATAGCTACCGGGAACACAAATTAATTCAAGTTATTTCAATGGTTTATTTGGCTCACAGCTTGCCGAGCAGGAGCAGGATGAGAAGCACGATTAAAATGACGCCACCGAGGCCCATCACGGAACGGCCCCTGCCGCGGCCGTAACGGCCGAACCGGCCGGAAAAGCCGCCCAGCAGGACAATAATCAAGATGATGATGAGTATCGTTCCAAGCGACATGGCGCGCTCTCCGAAGGCCAGCGAGCATGAGCAAAACGACGCCCGCGCGGTCCGGATCAAAGCATATTCCGGGTCGCAAGTCCTTGGTCGATCCGACGAGAGGGGTGAAGTTTGGTGCGCCGACTGCAGGCAATGACGGAGAAACTATTTCTTCGTCTCGTCGATCGGCAGCACCTTCAACGGCGTCGCATAAGGCTCGACGCGAAGGCTATCCGTGGCGATCAGGCCGATCTTGTGCAGCGGCGCCTGCTCGAGATCGCCGCCGGCGGATTTGCGCACCGCGTATTGCCACGCGCTCATCGAGCCTTTGGCGACCAGCATCTTGGCGACGCCGCCGGCGTTCTGGCCTTCCATCTGGGCAAGGTCGCCCTCGCTGATCCCGATCACGATCTCGTCCCTGGCGGTGATGACCTTGAACAGGGAGACCTTGTCGGCGGCAAAGGCAGGCTGGATCACGACGCTCTCCATGATGAGGGCGGCAAGCCCGAGACCGCACAGCAGGCGTTTGGAAATGTGCATTTCGAAATTTTCCTTGAAGTTTGCGCGCCGGGCAAACCGGGCAAAGCGTCCCACCCAACAAAAACCCCGCGCGACCAGCTCTTGGTCGCACGGGGATTGGAACAAGTTCGAGCGTTGCCGAAACTTTATTTCGGCTGCAGCTTCAAGGCGGCCGAGTTGATGCAGTAGCGCAGGCCGGTCGGGCCGGGGCCGTCGGGGAAGACGTGGCCGAGATGGCCGTTGCATTTCGAGCACAAAACTTCGGTGCGGACCATGCCGTGGCTGACATCGCGCTCCTCGTCGACATGGCCGTCCACGGCGGGCGCGGTGAAGCTCGGCCAGCCGCAGCCGGAGTCGAACTTGGCATCCGATTCGAACAGCGTCTGGCCGCAGCCGGCGCAGGTATAGGTGCCCTTGCGGTGCTCGTGCTCATATTCGCCGGAGAACGGCCGCTCGGTCGCCTTCTCGCGCAGCACCGCGTACTGCATCGGTGAAAGCTCCTTGCGCCACTCGGCCTCGCTCTTGACGACCTTGCTGGATGTTTTGGTGTCGGACATGCAATCTCCTCGGGTTCGTTGTCATTCCGGGGCGCGAAGCGAATTATGGGGCGCTCTTGCGCCCCTGAGAATCTCGAGATTCCCCGATGTGCAATTGCACATCTGAGGTCTGGTCCTTCGGACCATCCCGGAATGACAAGCGCATTAGTTGGTAGCCTTGGCGTTGCTCACCAGCGTCGGCTTGTCGATGTAGTTCTCGGTGAAGATCTTCTTCAAATTCTCGACCTTCGGGATGTCGTTGAAGGCAATATAGGGCTGGTTCGGGTGCAGCGTCAGGTAGTCCTGGTGATAGTCTTCCGCCGCGTAGAACGCCTGCAGCGGGCCGACCTTGGTCACGATCGGCTTCTTGTAGACCTTGGCGGCGTTGAGCTGGGCGATATAGGCCTCCGCCACCTTCTTTTGCTCGTCATTGGCGGTGAAGATCGCCGAGCGATATTGCGTGCCGGTGTCCGGGCCCTGGCGGTTCAATTGCGTCGGGTCATGCACGACGGAAAAGAAGATCTGCAGGATCTTGCCGTAGCTGATCTTCTTCGGATCGTACTTGATCTCGACCGACTCGGCGTGTCCCGTCGTGCCGGTGCCGATCATGGTGTAGTTCGCGGTCATCTTGCTGCCGCCGGAATAGCCGGACACCGCGTTGAGAACGCCTGATGTGTGCTGGTACACGCCCTGCACGCCCCAGAAGCAGCCGCCGGCGATCACGGCGCTCTGGATGCCGTCGGCCGCCTGTACGTCGACGGCGGGTGGCGGAATGATGACAGCCTCCTCCGAGGCGCGCGAGGGGCTGATGGCGAACGCGGCGATGGCCAGCGCGCCGATGGCGGCAGCGCACAGCGACAGGCGGCTGAGATGGCGAGGGGACATGGTTTCCTCTTTCGGCAATGGTTGGGGGCAGTCTAGAGCGGGATCGGCGTTTCGCAATTGGCTCAGGGCGGTCCGATGCCCTAGATACGGCCCTGGCTGCCGATTGTTACGGCCCGCGCCACACGAGTTCGTGAATAAAGCTACGTCCGCGCAAGGCCTTAAGGCGGGGCGAGCGGTTACGCTTGACCGGCGCGGGCCTGCCTTTCCACAATGAACCGCCGGTCGCGCGCCGCGACCAAAATCCATGCACCGGAGTGTTTTGCCGATGTTGCGGGCCTTGTTGCTGGGTCTCGTCATGCTTGCCGCCGCCGGCCCTGCGCGGGCCGCCGGCGATGTCGACACCTGCCGGAATTCCACGGCGGAACCCGTCGCACGCCTCGCCGCCTGCGAGAGCGTGATCGCCGACGACAAGATCACCGGCCCCTCCCGGGCAGCCGCCTTCTGGTTTCGTGGCGACAGCCTGATGAAGAAGCGGGACTACGATGGCGCCATCGCGGCGTTCACCGCCTCCCACGAGATCGCGCCCCAGAATATCAACGTCATCAACGCGCGCGGCATTGCCTACAGCTACAAGGGCGACGACGAGCGTGCGCTCGCCGATTACGATCTGTGCCTGCAGTTGCGTCCAACTTACGGCAGTGCCTACAACAACCGCGGCCTGATCTTCATGCGCAGGGGAGAGCTGCAGCGGGCCCTCGATGAGTTCGACCTGGCGGTCAAGCATATCTTCAATGATCAGAGCCGCTACCTGCACCATTACAACCGGGGCCGCCTGCAAGGATTGATGAAGCGGTATGATGCCTCGCTCGCCGACTTCGACGAGGCGCAAAAGGTCAATCCCGACGGTCCGCAAGTTCCGGCCTACCGGTGCATCACCTACACCGGCATGGGCAGGTTCGATGACGCGCTCGTTGACTGCAATGCAGCGTTGGCGAAGTCGCCGAACAATGTTTACGCGCTGACCAGCCGCGGCAATGCCAATCTCGGCAAAGGCAATCTCGACGCCGCCCTCAACGATTATGAACAGGTGCTCAAGATCAATCCGAACTACGTTCGCGCCTATGTCGGCCGCGGCCAGCTTTTCGAGAAACGCCGCAACCTTGCCGCCGCACGTGCCGACTATCGCTCGGCGGCCAACGCCGTGGCGGCGCGGCGCGAGGACATCGACACCACGCTGGCGCGCGCCGTCGCCAAGGAGCGGCTGGAAGCGTTGCTGGGCACGGCCGCGCCGGCGGGCAAGGCTTTGCCGTCGACGCCGCAACCGGCGGGGCCGCGCAAGGTCGCGCTGATCGTCGGCAATGGCGCCTACCAGAACGTTGCCCCGCTGGATAATCCGCCGCGCGATGCCAAACTGATCGCGTCGACGTTTCGCGAGCTCGGCTTCGCCACGGTGACGCTGGCGCCCGATCTCACCCGGGATAAATTCTTCGCCACCCTGCACGAATTCGGCGTGGAGGCCGAAAAGGCGGATTGGGCCGTCGTCTATTATGCCGGTCACGGCATGGAAATCGGCGGCGTGAATTATCTGATTCCGGTCGATGCCAGGCTGAAGGCCGACAGCGACGCGGAAACGCAGGCGGTTGCGCTGGAGCAGGTCATCGCAGCCGTGGCCGGCGCGCGAAAGCTGCGCCTGGTGATGCTCGACGCCTGCCGCGACAACCCGTTCGAGAAGACCATGCAGCGGACGATTGCGCTAAAACTGGTCAACCGCGGCTTTTCCAACATCGAGCCGGAAGCCGGCTTCATGGTGGTCTACGCCGCCAAGCACGGCGAGACCGCGCTCGACGGCGATTCGGTCAACAGCCCGTTCGCCACGGTGCTCGCGCGCGTCATCAAGGAGCCGAAGATCGAGGTGCGCAAGCTGTTCGACATCGTCCGTGACGATGTCTGGAAGGCGACCAATCGCACGCAACAGCCGTTCACCTACGGCTCGCTGCCGGGGCGCGAGGATTTTTACTTCGTGGCGGGGAAATAGTCTCTGCCGTCATTCCGGGGCGATGCGAAGCATCGAACCCGGAATCTCGAGATTCCGGGTCTGGTGCTGCGCACCATCCCGGAATGACGGAAAAACCTTACACCACCACGCTCAGCCGTTTCGCCGCGCGCGTGATGCCGGTGTAGAGCCATCTCGCCCGGCTGTCCTGGAATGCAAAGCTTTCGTCGAACAGCACCACGTCGTCCCATTGCGAGCCCTGTGACTTGTGCACGGTGAGCACATAGCCATAGTCGAACTCGTCATACGGCTTGCGCTGTTCCCACGGGATCGCCTCGATGCCGCCCTCGAAGCAATCATGGCGCACCGAGACTTTTGTCACCTTGTGGCCGAACTCCTCGTCGGGCGAGAGCCGCATGGTCAGGATTTTTGATTTCGCCCGCGGCTGGGTGCGCGACTTCACCCGCCACAACCCACCGTTGAACAGGCCTTTCTTGCGGTTGTTGCGCAGGCAGACCAGCTTGTCGCCGGCCACCGGAAAGAGGTCCTCGATATTCTGTTTCTGGCGAACGCGCATGTTGTAGGCGCGGCGCGTGTTGTTGCGGCCGACCAGCACCTGGTCGGCGCTCATCACGCGATCCGGGTCGAGCTCGCTGCGCGCCACCACCTCGCTCTCGCCATGGCGGCCGATTTCGAGTTCGCGGCCCTCGCGGATATCCATCGACATCCGCACGATCGGGTCGTCCTGCGCCTGGCGATGCACCTCGGTCAGCATCGCGTCGGGCTCGCAGTCCGTGAAGAAGCCGCCGCCCTGGATCGGCGGCAATTGTGCGGGGTCGCCGAGCACCAGCAGCGGACAGTCGAACGACATCAGGTCGCGGCCGAGCTCGGCATCGACCATCGAACACTCGTCGATCACGATGAGCTTGGCCTTGGAAGCGGGCGCGTCGTCCCACAGCTCGAAACTCGGCTGCTCGACGCCGGATTCCTTGGCGCGATAGATCAGCGAGTGAATGGTGGAGGCGTTGTCGCAACCCTTGTTGCGCATCACCAGCGCCGCCTTGCCGGTGAAAGCCGCGTACTTCACCTCGCCGTCGACACCGTCCGCGATGTGACGCGCCAGCGTGGTCTTGCCGGTGCCGGCATAGCCGAACAGCCGGAACACCGGCGGCGTGCCGTTCCGGCCGGGCTTGGCCTTCAGCCAGTCGGCAACGGCCTTCAGCGCGGAATCCTGATGCGGCGTGAACGTAGTCATGGGGTCCAGATGGGAGGCAAGGAGCGCGGAGACCGCGACTCAATAGACCGTAAAGCTAACCATTCGCGCGTTCCATGCAAGGCTGCTTCCGTGGCACGGAATTGCTGTTTCGCAGCCGAGGCTGGACTTAGGATGGATGGCGAATACACTGTCCGCAAAACAACAAGCGTTCATGGGAGGCGTCATGAAATTCGGCATCTTTTACGAGCTCCAACTGCCGCGCCCATGGGAAGAGGGTGACGAGCTCCGGCTCTACCAGAACGCGCTGACCCAACTCGAGACCGCCGACCGATTCGGCTATGACCATGCCTGGGTGGTGGAGCATCATTTCCTCGAGGAATATTCGCACTCGCCTGCGCCGGAATCCTTTCTCGCCGCCGCCAGCCAGCGCACCAAAAATATCCGGCTCGGCCACGGCATTTTTCAGCTCACCACCAACCATCCGGCGCGGGTCGCCGAACGCGTCGCGGTGCTCGATCTCCTGTCAAATGGCCGCTGCGAGTTCGGTATGGGCGAGAGCGCGTCCATCACCGAACTGACGCCGTTCGGCCGCGACATGGAAACCAAGCGCGAGGTGTTCGAGGAAGCGGTGCAGGCAATCTTTCCGATGTTCACGAAGGTGGGCACCGAGCATCACGGCAAATATTTCGACATCCCGTTGCGCAACGTGGTGCCCAAGCCTGTCCAGAAGCCGCATCCGCCGCTGTGGATGGCCTGCTCGCAGCTGCCGACCATCGAGCGCGCCGGCGAGAACGGTTTTGGCGCCCTCGGCTTCCAGTTCGTCAGCGCGGACGCGGCGCATGCCTGGGTGCATGCCTATTACAACGCGATTACAAAACGACTGAAGAAGCTCGCCGATTACGAGATCAATCCGAACATGGCGCTGGTCTCGTTCTTCATGTGCGCCAAGACCGACGAGGAAGCCCGCGCCCGTGCGGACGGCGCCACCTTCTTCCAGTTCGCGCTGCGCTTCTACGGCGCCTCGCAGAACCGGCAGCGGCCGGACCCCGGCACCGTCAACATGTGGGACGAGTACAACAAGTGGAAGCGGGAGAACCCGGAAGCGCAGGAGGCGGCGCTGCGCGGCGGCCTGATCGGATCGCCGGAAACCATCCGCAAGAAGCTGCGGCGTTTCCGTTCCTCCCATATCGACCAGGTGATCCTACTCAACCAGGCCGGCAAGAACACCCACGAGCACATCTGCGAATCGCTCGAACTGTTCGGCAAAGAGGTGATGCCGGAATTCCAGAACGACCCCGAGCATGATGCCTGGAAGAAAGGCGTGATGAGCGGTGCGATCCAGCTTGAGGAAATCGACACCGAGGCCTTTAAGGATCGTTACGGCAAGCTGGCGGTGAGCGTCTCACCGGCGCCCAAGGTGGCGGCGGGATAATAGTTGTCGTGGATATCCCGCCGAGCGCGGCGCGATGGAGGTAAGTCGTGCCACGCTCGTGCTGCGAGCGTCAGTTTAAGTTCGCAGCCGCCGTGAAGGTGCGGTCGACGGCGTTGTTGACGTCGAGCGTCTTCGACAGGATGCCGTAGCGGGTGGCGCGGTCGGATGCTTCCTGAATTTCCCTGACGATGCTTTCGTCGATCGCGATCGGACTGGTGCGTTGCGCCTTGTAGGCGCTCAGCAGCACGTCTTCGGGAAGTTTGGTGAGTTCCGCGGTATTCTTCGCGTATTCAGGCAGATGATCCAGCGACCATAGCCGTGCCTTGTTGAGCCGCTGCACGAGATCCTGCACGGCCGCGCGTTTGGTGGCGATAGCGCTATCGGATGCGACGATGAAGGTGACGGTCGGCGTCAGGCCTTCACCGTCGGCGATCACCCGCGCATTATCCTTGAGCGTGGCATAGGACACGTAAGGCTCCCAGGCCGCCCATGCATCGATCGAGCCGGCGACCAGCGCGATCTTTGCGTCCACCGGCCCAAGCGGTGCGAAGGTCGCGTCGTCGATCTTGTATCCGGCTTTCTCCAGCGTCGCGTCGATCAGGAACTGGCCCCAGCCGCCGCGCGTTCCCGCGAGGCGCTTGCCCTTGAGGTCAACGACCGACCTGATCGGCGAGTCCCGGCGGACGAGGATTGCTTCCGTCCTGGCATCGGAGCGGGTGCCGCCGATGGCCTTGATCGGGGCGCCGGCTGCATACACGGTGAGGAACGAGAGGTCGCCGGTATAGCCGACATCCAGCGCACCCGCGTTCAGCGCTTCGAGGATCGGCGCGGCAGCAGGAAATTCCGACCATTCGATCCTGTAAGGCAAATCCTTCGCGTAGCCTGAGATTTCGAGCAAGGAACGGTTGCCGCCCTTCTGGTCGCCGACGCGGAGCGTCACGGTGTCCGCGGCCAGCGCCGATGCGGCGATGGCCACGCCCATCGCCGCGCTGAGCAACGTTGCGCCGAGGCGATAGAGACGCGCGCGGGCGCGCGATTCGAGCTTGGTTGCATTCATGTTTTTGATCTTTCTCATTTCACCCGCTGCATTGCGTGGGCGCAATCAGCGATCCACAAAGCCTACGAGCGGTCGAAACGCAGTCAATGAAATGGCTGACTGAATTGTCTTATGAGGTCGCAATGAATCATTCGTTCGAATTCATTGTCGTGAAACGAAATCATATGCAGCGTGGCTGGCGCTTAAATACTGTGCAGCAAGTAGCTCACGGCGAGCGCCTTTAATCATGTCGTCGAAGTTTCGCCGCGCGAAGCGATCGGCAGAAAAAGTCACAGCGCCGTGAAGCGGTGGACACGGTTCCGATCGTGCGTGCTGCGGGAAAAAATATCGTCGCAATCGTTCATTCAACAATAAATGCGTCGTGGCGTTGTCGAATGGCAGAACGCGCATCGTTATTTTTTGCAGGCGCTCGACAGTCTGAGCCGACGATCCCATCATCCTGACATCGCATGATCGCGGAACGCCGCGCGCATGCTCGTCTGGAGATTTGGAATGAAGCGTCGGGAGTTTCTCGGATTGTCGGTTGGAGGTGCAATAGCGGCGCTATCGTCGCGCGCGGAGGCGCAGACAACCGTCAAGGAAATAAGGATTGGTTACCAGAAGACCGGCGTACTGGTGATCGCGCGGCAGCAGGCCGTGCTCGAGAAGCGGTTTGCCGGCAAGCAGATCGGCATCAAATGGATCGAGTTCACCTCGGGGCCGCCCTTGCTGGAGGCCATGAGCATCGGCAGCGTCGATCTGGGTGCCGTCGGCGATACGCCGCCGATCTTCGCCCAGGCCGCGAACGCCAATGTCGTCTATGTCGCGGGATCGCGGATCACCAACGGGCAGGGCATTCTCGTCCCCGCCAATTCCGGCATCCGCAGCATTGCCGACCTGAAAGGCAAGCGCGTCGGGTTTACAAAAGGCTCCAGCGCCCACAACGTGGTGATCGCCACGCTGGAAACGGCCGGGCTCACTTATGAGGACATTACCCCGGTTTATCTGACGCCGCCCGATGCGGGGCCGGCCTTCGCCAATGGCAGCATCGAAGCGTGGGCGATCTGGGATCCGTATTTTGCGATCGGCGAGAAGCGCCAGAACGGTCGGATCCTGATCAACGCCCATGAAGTCGCCAAGACCAATTCGTTCTATTTGGCCAACCGCGATTTCGCCAACACCCATGTGCGGGAAACCCGCGAGGTGATCGACGGGCTGGCGGAGGCCGCGCGCTGGGCAGAGATCAATCGCGCCGAAGTCGCGAGCGCGCTTGCCGCGGTCACCGGCGTGCCGCTTGAAGTCCAGACCGTTGCGGCCAACCGCGCCTCGTTCCTGATCGGTCCTGTGACCGACGAGATTGTCACGACGCAGCAGGCCGTCGCCGATCGCTTCCACAGGCTCGGCCTGATTCCGAAGCCGATCGCCGTCCGCGACATCGTCTGGCGGCATACCCAGAGCTGAATTCCGAACGAGAGGACGTAACTCATGACGCGTTTGATTCAACGCTTGATCGCGAGCGCCGTGCTGTCGATCAGCATGGTCGCCGCCACCGTCGGTGCTTCCTACGGGCAGGAAAAGGTGGTGCGCATCGGCTTCCAGAAATATGGCAAGCTGGTGCTGCTCAAGAGCAAGGGCACTCTGGAGGAGAAGCTGAAGACCGCCGGCTACAAGGTGGTGTGGACGGAGTTTCCATCCGGTCCGCCGCTGCTCGAAGCGCTCAATGTCGGCGCCATCGATTTCGGTAACACCGGGGAAGCCCCGCCGATCTTCGCGCAGGCGGCCGGTGCGCCCATTCAGTATGTCGCCTATGAGCCGCCGGCCCCGAAGGGTGAGGCTATCCTGGTGCCGAAGGACAGCAAGCTCAATTCGGTCGCCGACCTCAAAGGCAAGAAGGTCGCGCTGAACAAGGGCTCCAACGTTCACTATCTCCTGGTGAAGGCGCTGGAGAAGGCCGGCGTCAAATACTCCGAGATCGAGCCGGTGTTTCTGGCACCGGCCGACGCCCGCGCGGCGTTCGAGCGCGGTGCGGTCGATGCCTGGGTGATCTGGGATCCGTTCCAGGCCGCCGCGGAAGCCGCCACCGGCGGACGCACACTCGCCGACGGCACCGGCATCGTCGCCAACTACCAGTTCTATTTCTCATCGAAGAAGTTCGTGGAGAGCGATCCGAAGATCGTCGATCTGGTGCTGGCTCAACTCAGCGAGGTCGACGACTGGGCCAAGGTGGATATCCATGCCGTCGCTGAGCAGCTTGCCCCTGCGATCGGACTTTCCGTCCCGGTCGTTGAAGTCGCGCTCAAGCGACAGTCCTACGGCATCAAGCCGATCACGGAGAGCGTCATCGCCGACCAGCAACAGGTCGCGGACACGTTCTTCGCGCTCGGGCTCATCCCGAAGCAAATCAAGATTTCTGACGTGGCCCGGAGGTCCGGATCGTGAGCACGCAACCCAACGCCAATATTCTCTGGTTCCTGCCAACCCATGGCGACGGCCGTTATCTCGGCACCACGACCGGTGGGCGCGAGGTGAACTTCAATTACCTGCGCCAGATCGCGCAGGCCGCCGATCAGCTCGGCTATTTCGGCGTGCTGCTGCCAACGGGGCGAAGCTGCGAGGATTCCTGGGTGGTTGCCTCGGCCGTGGCGCCATGGACCGAGCGGCTGCGTTATCTGGTGGCGGTGCGGCCCGGGCTGCAGTCGCCCAGCGTTGCCGCGCGCATGACCGCGACGCTCGACCGGGTGTCGAACGGGCGTCTGCTCATCAATGTCGTCACCGGCGGCGATCCCATCGAGAACAAGGGCGATGGCGTCTTCCTGTCGCATGACGAGCGCTATGAGGTGACGCGCGAGTTTCTCAACGTCTATAGCGACCTGCTCGCGGGCAAGACCGTCAATGTCGAGGGCAAGCACATTCGCATCGAAGACGGCAGGTTGCTGTTCCAGCCGGTGCAGTCGCCGCGGCCGCCGCTCTATTTCGGCGGATCGTCGGATGCAGGCATCGACGTCGCCGTCGACGCCGTCGACAAGTACCTGACGTGGGGCGAGCCGCCGGCGCTGGTCGCCGAAAAGGTCAACCGAGTGAAGGCGGCTGCGGCCGCGCGCGGGCGAAAGCTGTCGTTTGGCATTCGCCTGCACGTGATCGTACGCGAGACCAATGCGGAAGCGTGGAAGGCCGCCGATGAACTGATCCAGCACGTCACCGACGAAACCGTCGCTTCGGCGCAAAAAATCTTCTCCCGGATGGATTCGGTCGGCCAGCAGCGCATGGCGCAGTTGCATGGCGGCCGCCGTGACAAGCTCGAGATCAGTCCCAATCTCTGGGCCGGCGTCGGCCTGGTACGCGGCGGTGCGGGTACCGCATTGGTTGGTGACCCCGAAACCGTCGCAGCGCGGATCAGGGAATATCAGGATATTGGCGTCGATACCTTCATTATGTCCGGCTACCCGCATCTGGAGGAAGCCTATCGCTTCGCCGAGCTGGTGTTTCCGCTGCTGTCTCTCGACAAGGCTAGCAACGTCACACCGATCCGCCTCAATACCGGGCCGTTCGGCGAAACCATCGGCAATGAATACCGCCCGCAAAAGCAGGCATCGCAATCATGAGTCTCATCGACAGTTTTTCGCGCGTCAGTGCACCGAAACTGCCGCGGATCGACGGCCTGATCCCGTGGATCGTGCCGTTTTCCATCATCCTGATCTGGCAGGCCGCCTGCGTCACCGGCTTCGTGTCCGCACGCGTGCTGCCGGCGCCGAGCGACGTCGCGCTGGCGGGATGGAAACTCCTGCTATCTGGTGAACTCGTCCGCAACATCTGGGTCAGTTTTTGGCGCGCCAGCGTCGGCTTCCTGATCGGAGGCAGCATCGGCTTCGCGTTCGGCCTCGCCAACGGCCTGTCGCAGCTCTCCAGCAGGCTCACGGATACGACGCTGCAAATGGTGCGCAACATTCCGCATTTGGCACTGATCCCGCTGGTCATCCTGTGGTTCGGGATCGATGAATCGGCAAAGCTGTTCCTGGTCGCGCTCGGCGTGTTCTTTCCGATCTATCTCAACACGCTGCACGGCATTCGCACCGTCGATCCGCAATTGATCGAGATGGGACGCATCTATGGCATGACCGACGGCGAATTGTTCCGCCGGGTGATCTTCCCGGGCGCGCTGCCGTCGATCTTCGTCGGATTACGCTTTGCGCTCGGCATCATGTGGCTGACATTGATCGTGGCCGAAACGATCGCTGCGTCATCGGGCCTTGGCTACATGGCGATGCAGGCGCGCGAGTTCATGCTGATCGACGTCGTGGTGCTGTCGATCCTGATCTATGCCTTGCTCGGCAAGCTGGCCGACAGCGCCTCGCGCACGCTGGAGCGGCTGACGCTGTCCTGGCATCCGGCCTTCCAGAAACATTGAGGACAAGAAATGCAAGAAGCCCTTCGTTTTCTTTCTCCCGGTGCTGAGCCGGTCGATCGCCCCGACTTCGTCGAACAGGCGCGATTGCTTCGGCGAGGATCGGAAGCGTCCTCGCGCGGGCTGTCGCTGGCCATCCGGGGATTGCGAAAATCCTTCGGTGACAATGAGGTGCTGCGCGGCATCGACCTGCATATTCCCGCCGGCCAGTCGGTTGCGATCGTCGGCCGCAGCGGCTGCGGCAAGAGCACGCTGCTGCGGTTGATCGCCGGTCTGGAGACAGCTACGGCCGGCACGATCAGCCTTGGCGAGGACGCGCGACCGGAAGACGTCCGGGTCATGTTCCAGGAGCCCCGGCTACTGCCATGGGCGCGCGTGCTGTCGAACGTCGAAGTCGGTCTCGGACGCGAGCGGAATTCACCGGATGCGCAGGCCCGCGCCGAAAGCGCGCTGGTCGAGGTCGGCCTCGCCGACAAGCGATCTCAGTGGCCGGCGGTCCTGTCAGGCGGACAGAAGCAGCGCGTGGCGCTCGCGCGCGCGCTGGTCAGCCAACCGCGCGTGCTGGCTTTCGACGAGCCGCTCGGCGCGCTCGACGCCTTGACACGCATTTCGATGCAGCGGCTGCTTGAACGGGTCTGGCACGATCAGGGCTTTACCGCGATCCTGGTGACGCACGATGTCGCCGAGGCCGTGGCCCTGGCCGATCGCGTGCTTGTCATCGAGGACGGCCGCATCGCCCAGGATTTCAGCGTCGATGTGCCCCGTCCGCGCCAGCGCGGTTCGGTTGAGCTCGCGGCGCTGGAAGGTGCGATCCTGAAAAATCTTCTGGAAGGCACGGAAGATACTTCCGACCTGTGAGGTGCCCATGAACTCCATTGTCCGCTCCGTGTCGATCGAAACCGAAGTGACCGCGAGCGATTTTCGCAATGCCATGCGCCAATTGACGGGTGGCGTCAGCGTCGTCACCGCAGGAAGGGGCAGGGATATTTCGGGCATGACGGTCACCTCGGTGTCCTCGCTGTCGGTTGACCCGCCCGCCTTGATCGTCAGCATCAACCGGGAATCTTCCTCCTGGCCGCTGGTGAAGCGCTACGGCTTTTTCGGCGTCAACATCCTGACATCGGACCAGCTCGATATTGCCGAGCGGTTTGCCGGCAAGGGCGGGCTGAAGGGCGCCGACCGCTTTGCCGGCGCCCGGTGGATGACGCGCGCGTCAGGGGTGCCACTGCTGGCAGACGCGCTGGCCGCGATCGATTGCGAGGTCGAGGATATCGTCGAGCGGCATTCCCATGCCATTATCATCGGCCCGGTGCTGGACGTGACGGTCTCGCCGCGCACAGCCGCGCTGGCCTATTGGCAGGGCCAGTATGTCGCCATCGACCGCGATGAGGACGCGCTCCGGCTTGCGGAAGTCAGCGTGCCCGCGCCGCGGGCTGCGCGAAAAAGGTGACGGAAACGGATTGAGGTTCCGGCTTTCGCCCGCGCCGATGGGCTGGCCTTTTGTTGGGCGGCATTCTAGAAACCCGCCATGAAGCGGATTGCGGTTTGGGCGTTTTACGGCGTGGGTGCGATGGCGATCGCCTATCTCGCACTGTACGCCTATGCTGTTTTCACCGGGCGCGACCTGCAGCCCGGTGATCCCATTCGCATTTTTCGGAAGCCGGATGCGCCGAGCTATTCCGGTCTCTCAACGTTATTTGCGAACCAACGGGTCGGTGTGAAGCGCCGTCCGATGACTCGCAATGACGGCGAGGGGCCTTTGCTTAACTTGCCGCGACAAAACGCTGATGCTCACCTGCGCCGGCCGGGGTGATCGGGATGCCGCCATCGGCATATTCGTTCAGCTTGTTGCGCAGCGTGCGGATCGAGATGCCGAGGATGTTGGCGGCGTGGGTGCGATTGCCGAGGCAGTGCTTGAGCGTCTCCAGGATCAGGTCGCGCTCCACGTCGGCGACCGTGCGGCCGACCAAAGCGCGGGTGACCTGCTCGGCGGCAAAGGTCGCGTGCGCCACCGCGGGCGCGGTCTTGGCGAGGTCAAGGCGATCACCGTCGGGGGTCAGGATCGCTTCGGGACCAATCTCGTCGCCCTGCGCCATCAGCACCGAACGATGGATGGTGTTTTCCAGTTCGCGGACGTTGCCCTGCCAGCGGTTGGAGGTCAGCACCCGCCTTGCGTCGGCCGAGATCGGCCGCAGCGGCACGCCGTTGGCGTCGGCATATTTCTTCGCAAAATGCTGCGCCAGTTCGAGGATGTCGGCCGGGCGATCGCGCAGCGGCGGGATCTTCAGGTTGACGACGTTAAGACGAAACAGCAGGTCTTCGCGGAAGGTGCCTTCGCGCACGGCCTCGGAGAGGTTGCGGTTCGAGGTGGCGATGATGCGGATATCGACCGGCACCGGCTTGGTGCCGCCGACACGGTCGATGACGCGCTCCTGGATCGCGCGCAGCAGTTTGGATTGCAGGCGGACGTCCATCTCCGAGATTTCGTCGAGCAGCAGCGTGCCGCCGGTGGCTTCCTCGAACTTGCCGATGCGGCGGGCGACCGCGCCGGTGAAGGCGCCCTTCTCGTGGCCGAACAATTCGGACTCCAGCAGATGCTCGGGGATGGCCGCGCAATTGATCGAGATGAATGGCCGCTTGGCGCGGCTCGAGCGCGAGTGGACGTAGCGCGCCAGCACTTCCTTGCCGGTGCCGGATTCGCCGGTGATCATGACGGAGGCGTCCGAGCCCGCGATCTGCTGCGCCAGCTTGACGACCTTGCCCATCGCTTCGTCGCGATAGATCAGGTCGCGCGAGTCATTGGCGACGGCGGCGAGCACCGCGGCGATCAGTTCCGGATCGGGCGGCAGCGGGATGTATTCCTTGGCGCCGGCGTGGATCGCGGCCACCGCGGCGCGGGCGTCGTTGGAGATGCCGCAGGCCACGATCGGCACGTGGATGTGCTCGGCTTCCAGCCGCATCACCAGGTCGCGGATGTCGAGGGCGACGTCGACCAGCAGCAGGTCGGCGCCCTTGCCGCCGCGCAGCACGGCCATCGCCTGCTCGATCGCCTCGGCGTGGGTGACCGATGCCCCGTTTTCCATCGCGATCTTGGTGGCGGTCGTGAGCTGGCCCTTCAAGGTGCCAACGATGAGAAGCCGCATTTTTTATCTCCTGTTCGTCTGTTCGCGCCGTTCGGGGCGCGTGTCGCCAAAATTGTTAGCTGCGTTCCGCCTTGATGATTTCCGTCATGGTGACGCCGAGCTTGTCTTCCACCAGCACCACTTCGCCACGCGCCACCAGGCGGTTGTTGACGTAGATGTCGATGGCCTCGCCGACGCGACGGTCCAGTTCGAGCACGGTGCCGGGGCCGAGCTTCAACAGCTCGCCGACGTCCATCTTGGAGCGTCCGAGCACGGCCGAGACCTGCACCGGCACGTCGAACACGGCCTCGAGGTCGGCTGCGATGCGCGAGGCCTGTTCGTCCTCGTTGTAGGCGAGATCGTCGACCGGCGGGGCGTCCGCGGCGTTGAGATCGGGTAGCGGTACCTGTGCGTCGGTGTCACTCATGATTCAGTCCTCATGGCCTTTACGCTCCGGCCTGATTGCGGGACGCCAGATAGCGCCCGACGAGTTCGCTGATCTTCGCTTCGACGGCCGTGCGTTCCAGCACCACGCCGCCGTCGGCCCATTCGATCCGGCAATCGCCGGTGGCGATGCCGGGCTCGGCCAGGATCACCAGCCGGCCCTCGAAGCCGCTTTGGGCGGCCTGCCGCTCGATCTTCTCGCGGGCGGCCTCGTAGAGCTGGTCGTTGATGCGGACCACGAGATGCGGGGTTGCGACCAGATGCGAGAAGCAGTCGCAGACGAGGGCGGTGATTTCGCCAAGCGGCTCGCGGGCGACCAGTTCGTTGCACAGCTTGCGCGCCACCGCGACCGCGACATCGACCGCCTCGGTCTCCATCTTGGCCTCGATGCCGGAGAAACGCGTGGCGATGCCGCGAATGGTGATGCCGATCTCTTCCAGCGCCAGCGCCGAGCGGCGGTCGCTCTCTACCCTGGCCTCGTGCTGCGCCGCCTCGTAGCCGGCGCGGTAGGCGCGCGCCTCGGCCTCGGCGATCTTCTGCGCGATCTCGGCAGCGGTTGCCGCAC
Organism: Bradyrhizobium sp. AZCC 2262; assembly: GCF_036924535.1. Lineage (NCBI taxonomy): Bacteria > Pseudomonadati > Pseudomonadota > Alphaproteobacteria > Hyphomicrobiales > Nitrobacteraceae > Bradyrhizobium > Bradyrhizobium sp. AZCC 2262. The sequence goes on from NZ_JAZHRT010000001.1 coordinate 113,038, forward strand.
GCTCGCGCGTCCTGTCGGGCGCTGCGAAGTCCGTGTCGAACAGGAATTTGGCGGGTGCGGCCATCAGTACACCAGCTCGTCGTCGGCACGGTTCTTGGTCAGGGTGATTTCCCCCTTGGCGGCCATGTCCTTGGCGAGGTTGACGAGCAGCGCCTGCGCCTCGTCGACGTCACGCAGCCGCACCGGTCCCATCGCGGCCATGTCGTCCATCAGCATCTTGCCGGCGCGCGACGACATGTTGCCGAGGAAGAAGGCGCGCACCTCCTCATTGGCGCTCTTCAGCGCGATGCCGAGCTTGTCCTTGTCGACGTTGCGCATCAGCGTCTGGGCCGAGGCGGAGTCGAGCTTGATGAGGTCGTCGAAGGTGAACATCAGCGCCTTGATCCGCTCGGCGGCTTCGCGGTCTTCTTCTTCCAGCGAGGTGATGAAGCGGGTCTCGGTCTGGCGGTCGAAATTGTTGAAGATTTCGGCCATCACCTCGTGGGCGTCACGGCGGCGGGTCTGCGACAGGTTGGACATGAATTCGGTGCGCAGCGTCTGCTCGACCCGCTCGATGACTTCCTTCTGCACCGCTTCCATCTTCAGCATGCGGCCAACGACGTCGAGCGCGAGGTCCTCGGGCAGGATCGCAAGCACGCGCGCGGCGTGCTCCGGCTTGAGCTTCGACAGCACCACGGCGATGGTCTGCGGGTATTCGTTCTTGAGGTAGTTGGCGAGCACCTCTTCCTGCACGTTGGAGAGCTTCTCCCACATGTTGCGGCCGGCGGGGCCGCGAATTTCGTCCATGATGCCGGTGACGCGCTCGGACGGCAGGTATTGCTGCAACAGCCGTTCGGTGGCGTCGAAGGTTCCCATCAGCGCGCCGGATGCCGACATCCGCGACACGAATTCGAGCAGCAGGTCCTCCACGATGTCGGCCTCGATGGTGCCAAGCGTCGACATATGGATCGATAGTTCGCGGACCTCGTCGTCATCGAGCAGTCCCCAGACCTTGCCGCCATATTGCTCGCCCAGCGCCAGCATCAGGATGGCGGCGCGTTTCGGGCCGCTCAGCGCCTTGCCCTTGGGTCGGTTGGCCTGACGGCTTGCCAGCGCCGAGATGACGGTGGTGATGTCGTTGACGTTTGTGGTTTGCGGTACGGCCATGTCAGGTCACTCGACGGGTTCGCTGAGCCATTGGCGAACAATGGAAGCGGTCTCATTCGGATTGCGTTCGGCCAGTTCGCCGACCCGGTGCACGGCCTGCGCGTGGACCTGGCCCTGGACCTGGGCGACGTCGATCAATTGGGCGGTGCCGCTGGTGCCGGCAATCAGGGCTTGATTGGGCCCGAGTTCTCCGTTTGGCCCGTTGCCTTCGATCAACGCGAGCGAAGGCTCAGCCTGCGCGGGAACGACTTCGGCAGCCAGGATGCGCTTGACCAGCGGGCGGATCACCATGAACAGCACCACGAGGCCGAGCAGCATCATGACGCCGAGTTCGATGACATACATGACGTCATCCTTGGTGAACTGCAGCATGCCGAGCAGACCGGTCGGCTCCACGACCGGCGGGATCACCGGCGCTTCGGCAAAGCGAAGGTTGACCACCTCGACCTGGTCGCCGCGTTTTTGGTCGAAGCCGATCGCCGAGCGCACCAGGGTGGCGATGCTCTCGAGCTGCTCCTTGCTGCGGTCCTGATAGACCATCTCGCCTTTTTCGTTCTTGGTGTAGGCGCCATCGACCAGCACCGCGACCGAGACCCGGTTGACCCGTCCGACCTCGGTGACCTCGGTCTTGGTAGTCCGGGAGATTTCGTAATTGTTGGTCTCTTCGCTTTTCTTGCTCTGGTCGCGGGCCGCAGGCCCGCTGCTGTTGGCCTGATTGCCGGGCAGCTCGTTGTTGACCGTGACCTGGCCGTTGTTCTCGGCGGACAGCGAGGATTCCTCGCGGGTCTGGCTGGAGCGCAGCACCCGGCCTTCGGGGTCGAACTTGTCCGAGGTCTGGGTGATCTTGTTGTAGTCGAAATCGGCGGTGAGCTGGACGCGGGCGCGGCCTTGGCCGACCACCGAGGAGACGATCGCCTCGACCTCATTGCGCATGCGCTTCTCGAAGGCGGTGCGGCGCTCGTCGCCGACGGCGTTCTCGGAGTCCTTGCCGGCGCCGTCGGCCAGCAACCGGCCGGCCTCGTCGACGATCGACACCCGCTGTGGCTTCAACCCGTTGACCGCGGAGGCGACGACGTGGCGGATGGCGCGGATTTGCTGGGGTTCGAGGCTGCCGCGCACCCGCACCACGATCGAGGCCGACGGTTCCGGCGCTTCGCGCGAAAACAGCGGCCGTTCCGGCAGCACCAGATGCACCCGAGCCGCCTGGATGCGGTCGATGGCGCGGATGGTGCGGGCGAGTTCACCCTCCAGCGCGCGCAAATGATTGATGTTCTGGACGAAGCTCGTGGTGCCCAGGGCGTCGGACTTGTCGAAAATCTCGTAGCCGACGCCGCCGCCCTTGGGCAGGTTGCTTTCGGCGAGTTTCATCCGCAGCCGCGTCACCTTGTCCTTCGGCACCATGATCACGGCGCCTTCGTTGCGCAGTTCGAAGGGAATCGCCTGGCGTTCCAGATCCTTGATGATGCCGGAGGAGTCTTCGGCGGAGAGGTCGGTGAACAGGGTGGTCATCTGCGGCGTCGTAACGCGCATGATGACAAAGGCGAAGAAGCCGATCAGCGCGATCGTCACCGCGACCATGGCCATCAGCCGCGACGCGCCAAGGCCTCTCAGGAAAGCAACGAGACTTTGCACCAACCGCCCCCAGGGATTCGGTCCCAGGGACCGACTGGGCAATTATTGCCTAGGGGATGGTTTCCATATGGTTAACGTCGGTTAAAGCCGCCGCGAATAGTTCCGGCATGAAAAAAACCGGCTTCGCAGAACGAAGCCGGTTTTCATCAAATGCCGCTGGTTCGCCGAAGTTTACTGGCGATATTGCTGGATACGGGTGGTCCGCAAGCCGGCCAAGCCATGCTGATCGATGGAAAACTGCCAGGACAGGAATTCATCGACCGTCAGGGTATAACGGCTGCATGCCTCCTCAAGGGAGAGCAGGCCGCCGCGGACCGCGGCAACGACCTCTGCCTTGCGGCGGATCACCCACCGTTTGGTTCCGGGCGCGGGCAGGTCCGCAATCGTTAACGGACTGCCGTCAGGCCCGATGACGTATTTCACCCTCGGGCGATGGGGTTCTGTCATGGCGTACTCACAAACTCTCAACCACTGAACTCACTTTACCAACGTACGCCCGTCGGCTTAAAATTTGCCTAAGCCCAAGGCTTCAATACGAATCTCCTTGAAAATGAACAAAAATGGCGTCGGCCCGGTTCCCCCGGGGAACGCTTTTGCGCTCAATCGGGGATTGCCGGGCCGAAAAGCGGCCGATCAAACGACCCGAGTGGGTCGGGACGGCTAGCTGGAGGAGGCGGTCTGACGTACCACCCGCTTGATCTTGTCGGTCGTGTAGTTTTGCCCGCCGATGGAAAGCAGCGGCGGGGAGGCGGTGAGATCGACTGAATCCACGATGCCCTGGACCTCGGTGGAAATTGCCACGCTGTTGCCCGAACTGTCCTTGCCGGTGGCGCTCATGGTGTAGGTGCCTGCCGGCCATTGGACGCCGTCATTACCCTTGCCGTCCCAGACGAAACTGGAATTGCCCTGCTTCAGCGGATACGTCCCGGAAAAGGCGGTCTGGCCCGTCGAACTCGTGATCGTGATCGTCGCGGTGGTGTCTTTCTCGGTCTGAAAATTCCAGGTCGCCGATGTGTCGAACTGCGCCGTGCTGCCGTCGACGGCGACGTTGTTACCGACATAGACCAGCGCCTGGGTCGACTGCGCGCTCTTTTCGATATCGATCAGCGACTTCAACTGATCGTTCGATTTGAGCTGCTGCTCGACGCCGGCGAATTGCACGAGCTGCTGGGTGAACTGGTTGGTGTCGAGCGGATCGAGCGGATTCTGGTTCTGGAGCTGCGTGGTCAGCAGCGTCAGGAAGGTCTGGAAATTGTCCGCAATCCCGGTCGTCGCCGTCGAAGAGGCGGTGCTGCTGGAGCTGCTGCTGCCGGTCCCGGGCGCAGAGGTGATCGTTGTCGGCATGGTTGCATCGACTGCCATGGTAACCTCCGTTAAACCCTGATATCGACGCCGCTGCTCGAACCGAGCATGCGGCCATAGCTGCGGCCCGCGACGACCGCGGGAACGCTGTCCTCCTCGCTGACCACCAGGCGTTGGGCGTTGGGATTGGACTGGTTGCCGTCGTTCTGCCCCTGCGAGGATTGGTCGCGCAGGCTGAACTGCAATCCGCTATTGCCGGTCGAGAGCCCGGCATTGTCGAGCGCGCGCTGCAACTGGTTGGCGTCCTGACGCAGCATCGACAGCGTTTCCGGCCGTTCGACCGTCAGATGCGACGTCACCTGGCCGTGGCGATCGATATCGATGCGGACATCGATGCGGCCAAGTTCTGCCGGATCGAGCCGGATTTCGAAGCGGGTCTTGCCGCTGTTGGCGGAAGCAGCGATTTCCATCGCGAGTCCGCTCAGTGGCACCGCGGCGCCAGTGGCTGCGGTAGCAGTGAGCTGGGCGGTGGCTGGCGCGGCGGACGTTTGCTGCGTCTGCATAGCGCTGGGGGCCTGCAGTCCGTTACCGGAAGAATTGGCCAGCGTTTGGCCGATATCGGCGGCGGCTGAATGCGCGCCGGCGTGGACGGCCGAGGGCGTGACGGAGTTGCCGGGCGCGTCGGCCTTCACGGCCTCGACCATGCCGTTGTCGATTTTCGGCTTGCCGGCGGCGCCCGTCTGAGGCGTCACGGCGGGAGCGCTGGCGTCTACGACCTGTGTTGCGGTTGTGGGCGCGTCCGTCGTGTCGGTCGCGCCGTCCTGCTCGCCTACAGTCGTTGCGCCTTCCTTCGCGACGACCGGGTTCTTGAGCTGAACGGTCGGTTTCGATCCGGCCGGCGTCGCCGCAATCGCGGACGCGGCATTCGCAATACCCGCGGTGACGGTGGTGTTGGCAGAAGTGACTGCGGCGCTAACGGCCTGGCCGACGGCGCCTTGCGCATTGACCTTGGTGCCGTCGGTCTTGGTGTTCGCGGCTGCAGCCGGCGTTGTATCGGTGCCGGCGCCTTCAGATGCGGGAGAAGCCGGAGCGGTCTCGCCGGCCAGCGAAGCTGACGCGGCGATGGCCGCGGAGGCGATCGCAAGCGGCGCCGTCGCCTTGTCGGCTGCGGGCGTCGTCGAGGCCGCCGCTGCCGGCGCTGCGGCTGCGGGATTGGCGACGGCAACGGCGTCAGCCGTTACCACGGCCGTTCCATCCTGCGCCGCCTCGGTCTGATCCTTTGCCGCAGCGTCATCGCCGGAAGATACCTGGTTGGGTTCATCGGATTTGCCGGACTTCGACGCATCGGCCTTCGATTTGGCCGCGCGGGCCGTGTCGGCCTCTGCGTCTGCATCTGCTTTGCCGTCGTCGCGTGCCTTGGCCGCGGCGTCGCGGTCGTTGGAATCGTTGCGCGCGGCCTTATCAGATGCGGCCTTGTCCGACGCGGCGGCGTTGTCGCGCGCACGGTTGTCGGAAGCTGCTTGCGAATCATCGGAGCGGCGCGGGGCGAGCGCTGAGTCCTGGGTGCGGTCCTGGACGCGATCTTGGACGCGATTGTCGTTGTTGCTGGCGGCCGCATTGCTGTCGACCAGGGCTGCGAAACTGTCGTTTCCGGCGGATTGATCGGAATCGGCCCGTGCGGACCTCGCCCGCGCGCCCTGAAACGATGCGTTTGCCAATACTTCTGACGGGACACTGACCACGGGCAACCCTCGCGCTGAAACCTTGGCTACCATTGAGCAAGGACCGGGCCATCCGAGGATCGAAAAAATTATCGTTATATTTCAATATGTTAAATCAAAGGTAGGTGAGTCGTGGGAGCACGATCGCGGCCCCCTTTTCTGCCCGGCGGCAAGATTTGCCGTCTTGGACTGAACCCAAAAGAAAGATCGGGCTGATTGCCTCCCGGGAATACGGCCTATATTAAAGTGTGGCGTCCGATCCGGCCCGGTGTGGCCGAATGGTGCCATAAGGCCTTATAATAAAAGGCGTTTTAACCCTGGCCGCGAGCCGCGTAGCGCGCTTGCAATTGAAGTCGATGACCCCTGGCATGAGAAACAGTCTGGATCTCGAAGGTCGTCCGCAGGATACGCGGATCGTTGTCGCCATGTCCGGCGGCGTCGATTCCTCGGTGACGGCTGCCTTGCTGAAGTCCGAGGGCTACGACGTGGTCGGGATCACGCTGCAGCTTTACGACCATGGCGCGGCCACCCATCGCAAGGGCGCCTGCTGCGCCGGCCGCGACATCCACGACGCCCGCAACGTCGCCGAGCGGATCGGCATTCCGCATTACGTGCTCGACTATGAAAGCCGTTTCCGCGAATCCGTGATCGACAATTTTGCCGACAGCTACGCGCTCGGCGAAACGCCGGTGCCCTGCATCGAGTGCAACCGATCGATCAAGTTTCGCGATCTGCTGGCGACCGCGCGCGAGCTCGGCGCGCAGGCGCTCGCGACCGGACATTATGTCGCCTCGCGCCGCCTCGCCGACGGATCGCGCGCGCTGGTGTGCGCGGCGGACGCCGATCGCGACCAGAGCTATTTCTTGTTCGCGACCACGCGCGAGCAGCTCGATTATCTGCGCTTTCCGCTCGGCGACATGACCAAGCCGCAGGCGCGCGAACTGGCGCGGCGCTTCGGCCTCGAAGTCGCCGACAAGCAGGATAGCCAGGACATCTGTTTCGTGCCGACCGGGCGCTACACCGACATCATCGGCCGCCTGAAGCCGGGCGCGATCGAGCCCGGCGACATCGTCGATCTCGACGGCCATACAATCGGCAGGCATCAGGGCATCGTTCATTTCACCGTCGGCCAGCGCAAGGGCCTCGGCATCGCCGCCGGCGCGCCGCTCTATGTCGTCAAGCTCGATGCGGCCAGCCGCCGCGTCGTGGTGGGGCCGCGCGAGGCGCTGCGGATGGATCGCATCCTGTTGCGTGACGTCAACTGGATCGGCGACGGGCTGCTGGATCGCGTCATCGGCGACGGCATCGAGATGTTCGTGCGCGTGCGCTCGACACGCGCGCCGCAGCCGGCCTGGTTGCGCTCGGTCGATGGTACCTATGAGGTCGAACTCGTTGCCGGCGAGGAGGGCGTATCGCCTGGCCAGGCCTGCGTGTTCTACGATGCGCCTGCGGGACAGCCGCGCGTGCTCGGCGGCGGATTCATCAAGAGCGCGACCGCACGCCATGCGGCGGCGAGGGCAGGGGCGCAGCAAACGGCCGCGCCGCTCGCCGAGGTGATGCGCAGTTAAGAAAAAATCGGGGCACAGGGAATGGCTGGGGACATCGACCGCGAGGGGGTCGAAAAGGCTTATGGGCGCTGGGCGCCGGTCTACGATCTCGTGTTTGGCAAGGTGTTCGATCACGGCCGCCAATCGACCATTGCGGAAGCCGACAAGATCGGCGGGCGCGTTCTCGATGTCGGTGTCGGCACCGGGCTGTCGCTGTCGGAATATTCGCGCAACACTAAATTATGCGGCGTCGACATTTCCGAGCCGATGCTGCGGCGGGCGCTCAAGCGCGTGCGCACGCTCGGCCTGACCAATGTCGAAACGCTGGCGGTGATGGACGCCAAGAACCTGGCGTTCAAGGACTCATATTTCGATGCGGTGGTGGCGCAATATGTCATCACGGCGGTGCCGGATCCGGAACGCACGCTGGATGATTTCATCCGCGTGCTGAAACCCGGCGGCGAACTCATCCTGGTCAATCACATCGGCGCCGAAAGCGGCCCGCGCCGCATGTTCGAGCTGGCGTTCGCGCCACTGGCGCGGCGGCTCGGCTGGCGGCCGGAATTCCCGTGGGAACGCCTGACCAACTGGGCCGCCAAACATGGCGGCGTCACCCTGACCGAGCGTCGGCCGATGCCACCGATGGGGCATTTTTCGCTGATCCGGTTTCGGAAATCGTGAAGCGCATCGCGTTTTTGCTTCAAAAACGCGTCAAACCAAGAATGCGACGATCTGATTGCGGAACCTCCGCGGGCGCAGGCCGTTGCCCTGCATGGCAATGAAACGCGCCCTTCTGATCTCCTGTGTGATGATGGTGGCCGCTGATGTGGCGGGCGCACAGGCACCGCCTGGTCCGACCACACCCCCGGCCCAGACCGCGCCGCCGTCGCCTTCGCGTGCCGCCAGTTGCGCGCCGATGCAGCCCGCGCCGCACTCCGGCACGGCGGCTCCGGAGGGAACGACCACCGGCCAGCGCGCCGAGCCGCTCGGCGACAAGCTGGCCCGTTCGGACGGCGTCCTATGCCCGCCCGCCGGCGTCGATCCCGAAATGCACGCGCCTGCGCCTGACACCGGCAAGACGCCCGTGATTCCGCCACCCGGCAGCCCCGGCGGCGACCCGACAATCCGGCCGAAATAGCGCTATTTTGCAGATGCTTGGCCAGACCGCCGGCTTTGCTTGACAGGTCGGCGAGCCACTCCTTATATGCCGCGCGTTCGCGAATGCGGCATCGTGTGCCGTGACGGTGAATCGTGGCGAGGTAGCTCAGCTGGTTAGAGCACGGGAATCATAATCCTGGGGTCGGGGGTTCGAGTCCCTCTCTCGCTACCATCTTTCCCCACACTCCTCGAACGTTGTGGGGATAGGCCTGTTCCCCCAGCAGTGCATTCAAGCGTCCCACAATCTCAACCGTGACCCCGCCAGGATGGGAGGGGTTCCGAAATACCGTTACCGTCTCGACGAGATCTCTGATTGCTTCCGCTGCCTCAGAATCCCCAGCGTTCACGCCCTTCGACAAAGCGTCCTGCAAATGGACGAGCTGTTGTTCATAGCGTGCCAGTACCGCCGGGTGGAGCGAGATAACATCGCTGGCCGCAGGTTCGCCGTCCAACTCCCTCGCTACCTGCTTTCGCTCTTCGTCCAAGACGCTTGAGCGAGGACCGAGCACTGCGGGGTCACCGTGTCCTTTTGCTATGGCGTCAACGAGCCGGTCAATCTCGCGATTGAGTTCGCCGAGACGCAATTCAAGCTGGGTCCGTCTAGCGTTGGCCTTGGCTGAGAGTCGCTTCCGCTCATCGTGATAAGTCCGCACGTACTCAGCAATCACCCTCGGATGCCGCATCTCAGCCTCTAGCCCGGCAAGAACTGCACTTTCTACCGTCGTCAGATAGAATGTCTTTGCATCGCGACACATGCCACTCTCCGTGGCAGCCGAACAACGGATGCGAATGCGCTCCGACTTATCCTTGCCATTTGTTGACATCCCTGCACCGCATGCTCCGCAGCGGAGGAGACCCGACAGCATGTGGCGCGGCCGCCGCTGTTGGTTCGGATGGGTTTTGCCGCGCTCTTGTTTGCGACTCTGCGCGGCGTCAAATAGCTTTTGCGAAACAACGCGCAGATCTGGCACGTCTGTGGTCTGCCATTCGTTCTTGGCGTTCGGGCGCGACAGTCGCTTGCCCGTGTCAGGGTCTTTGATCATCCTTACTTTGTTCCAGATAAGCCGGCCCGCGTAGAGTTCGTTTTGGATTATGCCCGCGCCACGCTGCATGTTGCCATTAATTGTGGAGGCGTTCCATGAGCGCCCGCGTGGCGGTGATATCCTTTCATTGTTTAGATCGTATGCGATCTTACGAGGTGTCCTTCCAGCAACGTATTCCTCGAAAATACGCCGGACGATTCTAGCTTCAGCTTCGACAATGATCCGCTTGCCCTTTTCGCCGACGGCAGGAGCATAGCCATAGGCCTTCCCTCCTGCATTGAGACCTTGGCCGATGCGACCGGCCAAACCTCTGCGCACCTTGTGGGCATTGTCCTCGCGAAATAGCTGACCCACCAGTCCGCGAAGGCCAACCAAAACTGTGTTCACGACGCCTTCGTGGACAGCGCGTATTTCAATACCGAGGAAAGAAAGCCGTTTATGGATACCGGCGAGGTCTTCCATGTCGCGCGAGAGGCGATCGAGTGCCTCGACGACCACGACATCGAAAGACCGATCTCTGGCTTGATCCAATAGACGAAGCAAGCCACTTCGCCCCATGATGGAGCCGCCTGAACGGGCTCTATCCTCAAACACTTCGATAACGTTTATGCCCTCGCGCGAGGCGTAGCCCCGACAGAGCGTGATTTGGTCCTCGATCGATCGCTCGTTTTGCAGGTCAGTCGAGAACCGAGCGTAGATCACTCCTTTCTTGATTGAACGGTCTGATGCTGGCCTGATCTCGTTCATGGTCTTCCCTTGCCGCTTGGCGTGCCAATGCCCGTGCCAAGCGTAGAATCGCCTCATCCGGAATCGACTGCAAGGGCAATTTTTGTGTTCCGCGAGGCACGATCAAACGCCTCGCTGGCAGAAGCGGCGTAGCCTGATCGGTCGATCAAACTCGCGGGCGAACTGATGGCAAACGGCACGACCAATATTGATTTCATTTTCAGTCATATGCGAAGCGTGCAACCGCGCGCATTCGGCCGAAAGTTCAGAATCCTTCTTGTCGTAGAATCAGAAACCGAGGCGTGCTAATCGGTTGGCCTCCTTTCGATGGTTTCGTAGACCCAAGTCGGCGGTACCGACGAAAGAGCACGAAGATCCAGGCAGCGAACATGTTCGGAGAAGAGTTCGAACCTAAAACCAAACCGTTATGAGCGGTGGAACATCGATCGGCTTCGTTGATTTTTCTCCGCCTTGGTTTGCTTTCAAGCGCGGTTCGTCGTGTTTCGATCGAGTGGTTTCTGGTGCGAAACCGGGGGCATAAGCTGGCAACAAGCCAAGCCTCGATGACCTCTAACCCCTGTGGGTTCTTGGTTCATTCATTTCATCGGGCAGCGGTCGTGATACCGGTCCTGATGCTCTCTGAACACGGTCGCGATGGTCGTGAGGGCGTAACTGCCATCGGCAGTTTTGACCGCTTCCTGTAGATAGAAATTCTGGATTGGGAAATGGTTGTTGCCGTATTTGTAGGGCCCACCGACCGAAGCGTAGTTGGCCCGCTTCATCTCCGCGCGCATTTCCTCTTTCTTGCTTACGTCGCCGTTGACCGCGGCGACCGCGCTCGCGATCAGGTTGGCGGCGTCATAGGCCTGTGCCGCGTAGAATGAGGGGGGCGGCCGTACCTGGTCTTGAAGCCTTCGACGAATTTCTTGTTCGCCTCGTTCGGCAGATCGCTGACCCAGTGCTGCGCACCGGGTACGCCGACCGCGAGGTCTTTCAGCAACGGCAGCGACAGCGCATCCACGATGAAGGCCGTGTAGAGTGGAATTTGACCCTTTAGCCCGGACATCGAATATTGCGTCATGAACTGGACCCCTGCGGCGCCAGGATAGAAGGCGAAGATCGCGTCCGGCTTGGCAGCGCGAGCCTTGGTCAGCTCGGCGGAGAAGTCGAGTTGGTCCGGCCATCGGGTATATTCTTCGCCGACGACTGTGCCTTTGTAGTTCGCTTTCAATCCGGCGATCACATCCTTGCCAGCGGCGTAATTCGGCGCGATCAAGAACACCGACTTCACATTCCTTTGGTTGATATAATCGCCGATTGCTTGCGGGACTTGATCGCCCTGCCAGGAGGTGGAGAAGAACCAGGGGGAACAGAGCTCGCCCGCGATCTGCGAAGGGCCGGCGTTGGCGCTGACAAGGATCGTCTGCGAGTCCACGGCCGACTTCAGCGATGCCAGCAAAACGTGTGACATCATATAGCCCGCCAGGAAGTTGACGCCGTCAGACTGAACGAGCTTGTCGGTCTTCTGCTTTCCCTGGTCGGCCTTTAGCGCATCGTCTTCGTAAATCACGCGGACGTTCCTGCCACCCATCTTGCGGCCCATGTGGTCGAGCGCGAGTTCGAAGGCGTCGCGCATGTCGTTGCCGACAACCGCCTGGGGACCGCTAAACGTGGTCACAAAGCCGATCTTTATGTCCTGTGCCCGTGCGCCAGTCATCGTCAGAAGCACAATCGCGACCGCAGTCAAGCTCGCGAAGCTGACGCGTCAGCATGCGCTGCGTAATCCGCGATAGCCGTCGCCCGAGCTCATTGAAGCGGATGGTATCTCCGAGGAGATGATAGAGGATCACGGCTTTCCACTTGCCGTCGATCAAATCGAGCGTCGCTTCGACGGGACAGCCAGCCGCGCAATCATAACTCTTTGTATCAAGCCTCTTCATGGTTCACTCCCTGATATTACCGGACATTTCTGTGCGTAATTGTCAGCGCCGAAGTTAGCGCGCAACGTTGCTCCTGCAAAGCCGAACCTCGCAAAAGTTGCTGCACCCGGTGACAGCTGGTCCGGCTGGAAATTCCTCGGTCGCTGCCGACGCAGATCGGGACGACTTGAAGGATGGATGCAAGAACACATGGAGGAGACCACGTGAAAAGGAAAATTCTACCAATTGCCGCAATGGCCGCGGGAATGTTGGTGTCGGTCGCGTTTGCGCAGGAGGGGCCGCTCCGGGCCGAGATTGTCGCCCGCTTGCCGCAGTCGGTCGGCAACATTGCGATCACGCCGGACAACCAGATCATCTTCAGCCACCACCCGTTCTTCAATCCCGACGTCCGGGTGGCAAAACTCACGTCATCAACGACGTTCCAGCCATTTCCGAATGCCGATTGGAACACGCCGCGGAAAGGGACCGATCACTACCTCGACAATGTCCTCGGCCTTCGATCGGACGAAAATGGCATCGTCTGGATCATCGACATGGGATTCCGCACCAAGGTCACACCCAAGCTGGTCGGATGGAATACGCACACCGACAAGCTCGAGCGCATCTACTACATGCCCGAACCGATCACGCGAGGTGGATCGCAGCCGCAGGATATCGTCATCGACCAGAAAAACCGGAAGTTCTATATCGCCGACGAGGACATCGGCCCGGGTGGCGATGGCTCCCATGCCGCGATCATCATCATCGACATGGATACGGGACGCACCCGGCGTGTTCTTGACGGAGATAAGTCGACCGTTCCGGAAAACGTCCCGATCACGGTGGATGGCAACGATCTCACGGTTTCCGGGAAGGATGGCAAGCCAACGATCATCAAGGTCGGCTGCGACGGCATCACCATGGACGTCAGATCCGAATGGGTCTACTTCGCACCGCTTAGCGGCCGTTCGCTCTATCGCGTCCGCGTTGCTGATCTGAATGACGAGAAGCTCACCCCGACGGAACTGAGCGCCAAGGTTGAGCGATATTCGGACAAGCCCAACAATGGAGGACTCTCGATCGACTATGCCGGCAACCTGTATCTGACCGCGGTCGAGACCAAATCCATTGGCGTCGTCGGCGCCGATCGCAAATACCGCACTTACTTGAGCGATCCGGAGATGGTTTGGCCTGATGGCATCACGGCTTCTCCCGACGGATATATGTATGTGTCCGCCTCGCAAATCTCCGCAGCGGCTATGTTCCATGGCGGCAAGGCCGAGAACAAGACGCCGTATCTGATCTACCGCTTCAAACCACTCGCGGCGGGCTACGTCTCGCGCTGAGAAGCCCGGATGACCCGCTGCCTTCGGGCAGCGGGCTTTTTCTGGCACGACTGACGCCGCCTTGCGACTTCGAAGCGACCGTCGCTCGCCTTAGCGCGCGAGGCGGTTGGCCATATATCCGTAAAAAGGCGCGCCGCATGCGGTCCTTGTCCCCGAAGCCGACCTTGCGGGCAACGATGTCGATCGGCTCCGTTCCCTCCTGAATGCGCGGAAGCGCTGCCTCCGTGCGCAGCCGTTCGACGACGCGGGCTGGCGTATCCCCGGTCTCCTTCAGAAAAAGACGGGCAAATTGCCGTGCGCTGATCCGGGCGGCCGCGGCCATGCGCTCGACGGGAAGCGGTTCGTGCAGGTGCTCTCGCGCAAAGTTCAACGCATCCCTGACACGGTCGGACGAAGGCTCGAGTTCCAGCAAGGTCGAGAACTGCGATTGTCCGCCCGACCGGCGATGGTAGACCACCATGTCCCTCGCGACGGCCTTCGATACTTCGATCCCGAAATCGTCCTCGATCAACGCGAGCGTCAAATCGATGCCTGACGTGATCCCTGCCGATGTCCAGACGTTGCCATCCCTCACGAATATCTTGTCTGCATCGACGCGCACTCGCGGAAAACGCTGTTGAAACAAGGGAGCGTATCTCCAATGGGTCGTCGCCGATCGCCCGTCGAGCAGACCGGCGGTGGCCAGCAGGAAGGCTCCTGTGCACACGCTCGCCACGCGCCTTGCCCGCCGGGCCAACTTCCTGATCAGAGCGACGGTGTCGGCATCACCGTCGACGGTGCTGTCGGGGGGCCCTCCCACGACCAAGAGGGTATCAACGGGCTTGCCCCGCGAAGCCCTGGAAGTGTGGATGGGCACACCCCAGTCGCTCGCGACTGTGCCGCCATGAGCGGAGATCACATCGACCAGATAAGAAGCCTGATGTGCCTCTGACGCCAGATTGAAGGCGCATAGAGGGCCGCTCAGATCGAGCAATTCGAAGCCCGGGAACACCACGATGCGAACACGTCGGCGAACATCCGAGGACATGAACTTCGTTACCTTTCGCTGGCACCGGAAAATTAGGTCAGAGCCCGTGTGTCATACCGAATGGCAGATTTCGCCGCTTATATGTCATTTCTGCCATGGGCATTTTCGGATAATTTGTGGCGAGTTTCAACGCGAATTCACAAAATTCAGGCGAACGAGGTAGCTATGAAGGTGCTGGCGTTTGCTTTTCCTGGCTTCACATTCATCGACCTGGCCGGCCCGATGCAGGCGTTCATGATGCTTCCAGGATTCTCCTCGCAGATTGTGTGGCAGAGCAGGGGAGTCGTTGATTCCGACGCCGGTGTCAGCGTTCAGGCGACAGAAGATTTCCAAAGTTGTTGGAAGGATCCAGACATCCTGTTTGTTCCTGGCAATAGCATCCATCTGTTCAAGCAATTGCAGGACGATCGGACCATCGACTTCATCGCCGATGTCGGCACCCGCGCCAAGTGGATCACCAGCGTGTGCAACGGTTCTCTGCTATTGGGCGCAGCGGGGCTGCTAAAGGGATACAAGGCGGCCTCCTATTGGTACACGCGGGAGCATCTCAGTTTGTTCGGCGCCATTCCGACCGACGCCAGGTACGTGATCGACCGGAACCGCGCGACTGGCGGAGGCATGACCGCGGGAATCGATTTCGGTCTTGCCATGGTCGGCCAACTCGCGGGAGAGCCCGTCGGCCGCGTGGCGGAGCTGGCCTTTGAGTACGCGCCACAGCCTCCCTTCGGAACCGGTCGACCTGAGCTGGCCGACCCCGCAACGTTGGCCAAGACGACGGAAATAGTGAAGCAGATAATGCCGGTTCAGGAGCTGGAGGGTGTGAGCGCCCGCCGCGCAGCTATGGGAAAGCTGTAAGGACCCGCCGCTCTTGCTGACGATGCGGGTGATGCATCGCCAGTCCTGACGCGAACGCTCCGCTTGCCATCGGAGTAGCATCGGTTCGCGGGAGCGAAGAATCTTCTCGTTTAGCATCCAACAAGGTCGCATCATGCAACAGATCTTTATCGAGCTCTATAACTACCGCCCCGCCTGGGCCACATGCCCGGAAAGCGAGAGAACCGATTTTGCGATGAAGATAGTCGAAGCGGTCAAAGGTCTGAAATCCGCGGGTGTCGACGTCGTTGCCTATGGCATGAACTCTCCCGAGACCGATCGTCGTGCGCCGTACGATTTCTTTTGCGTCTATCGTGTGCCGAACGTCGAATTTCAGCGCGAATTTGAGCGGCAGGTCGCCGCGTCGGGTTGGTACGATTACTTCGAGCAGGTCAATGTCAGCGGTGATGCGCAAGACCTTGAAGCCGTGCTGCTCGGTAATGCCAGGATGGCTCGACCGGCTTCGTCCTGACGGTTTAGGCGACTCCGCCGCTGGATAGCAATACAGCGTCGGCGAGGCTCAACTCGAAAACAAGAGCAGTCATGCCAAACAATACAAAGATGGTGCGTGTCCAGGGATTGAATTTCCAGGTCCGCGATGTCGGAGACAAACAGCCTGCGCTGGTTTTTCTCCACTACTGGGGCGGCACCGGACGGACGTGGGACCTCGTCATCCGGGAACTGGCGGGATACCACCGTTGCATTGCGCCCGATTTCCGCGGCTGGGGCGGGTCGGACAAGACGGCGGATGGCTACGATCTGCACACCCAAGCCGATGACGTCGCCGCGATCATCGCCTCGCTGGGGCTGTCGCAATACATTTTGGTTGGACAGTCGATGGGTGGAAAGATCGCCCAGATATTGGGAGCCCGCAGACCGCAGGGGCTGAACGGGCTCGTGCTGATTGCGCCTGCTCCTCCCACGCCGATGGCCGCACCGAAGGAGCAGCGCGACGCCATACTCGAAAGCTATCAGACCCCCGCCGGTGTCGAGTTCGCTCTCTCGATCCTGACGTCAAGGCAGCTTTCTCCAACGCTCCGGCAGCAGGTGATCGACGATACGCTGGGCGGGGCCCCAGCGGCCAAGGTCGCATGGACGGAAGCCGGCATGACGCTGGACATCACCGAGATCGTCGGGAACATCAATGTCCCTACCACCGTCATCGTCGGGGATGCCGACAAGGTCGAGACCGAGCCACTCCTCAGCCGAGAGTTGGGCAGCCGTATCAGCGGAACAGAATTCGTCGTGCTTCCCGGAGTGGGCCATTTGTCCCCGTTGGAGGCTCCGCGCGAACTGGCTGCGGCCATCACGACGGCAATATCGAAAATTCGTTAAGCCAACAAGCGAGTGCCGGAAGCATCGAACTCGCGTCCTCACGCCGGGAACTTGTCGCCGAACATCGGTAGACCGCTACGCGACTGCTCGCGCGTGGCCTCGTCCTGGATGACGTCCCAGTGCTCGGCGAGCACGCCGTCATCCATGCGCACGATGTCGGCGACGACCCATGCCACCGGACCGAAACCGCTGAACCGGCCATGCAGAATGACAAAGTCGCCGGTAGCTGCCGCAAGGTGGTTCTGGTAGCGCAGCGTCTCGGGCATGATCTTGATCATGCCGAACAGCCCCTCACGACCGGGCGGAATGTGCGCGCTGTGCTGGATATAATGCGGCGACCAGTAGCGCTCGGCGGCAGCGTAGTCGCGTTTGTTGAAGAGCGTATCGAACGCGTTGAGGACGATCTGGACGTTGTGGTCTCCGTTACCCGATCTGGTTGGGGCGGTCATGGCAATTCTCCTCATTAGGCAGCAGCGGTTGGTTCAGTTGCTCAGGAAAAGCCGCGCGTGCTCGAGAAAGATCTCTGCGTGTTGCGACTGCGCGCCGTGACTGGCGTCCGGGTACATGATCAGTTGAGCATTGGGCAGGTGCTCGGCGAGCAGAAAGGCGTTGATCGGCATCACTACGACATCCTTGTTGCCATGGACGATCAGCGTTGGCTGGCGAATGTTGCCCAGCACGGCAAAGCGGTTCTCCGAAGGAATTGCGCCCCACTCGCGGATGGCTTCCAGCTGGGCGATCGCCGCGTGCCTCGTCACCCGCTCGTCGCGATCGGCCGCGCGGAGCTTCAGTCGCTCGAGATAGGCGCGTCCCGCCGCCTTGCTGGCCTCGCTTGGGGTGAAGAACGCAAGCATCACCAGACTTTCGGGATCGTCGAGTTCGTCGACCGAGAGCTCGGTGAAGGTCATGCCTTCGCCGCCGCGCGGGCCCGTGCCGAGCAGAATGATCCGCCGCACCATGTCCGGGAATTCAAAGGCAAGCTGCTGCGCGATCATGCCGCCGAGGGAAAATCCAATGATATCGAAGCCGGTCAGGTCAAGCGCGCGGTAGAAGCAGGCAAAGTCCCGCGTCATCGCTGCGACTGTGGAGGGCGTAGTACCGCTCGAGAGCCCGATACCGGGATAGTCAAGGATGATGACGTCGCGCACCGCCGCGAAGCCATTGGTGATCTTCGGGTCCCAATCGTCCATGTTCGCAGCGAAGTAATTGAGGAGGAGGAGCGGAGGTGCGCCGCGCCTTCCAAAGCGGCGGTAAGCGACTTCTGCGTCTCCTACCTGGACGAATTGGGAGGGGGCGGTTTCGTGCATGCTCATTTGCCCTCTGCGTTGGTCAAGACAGGATTGTTCGTCGAAAGTCCAACGTCGATGATGTTCTTTGCCAGTTGCATTGGTTTGCCGCTATTCGAACGAGGTGCCCGTCAGTTGCTCGGAGACCTTCCAAAGCCGGGCAGCCGCCGCCTCGTCTCGCGCCTGTGGCATGATCAGCGCGCGGGCCGGTGCGCCTCGCAGCTCGGCAATGCCTCCGGGTCCGTAGTAGCCGCCCGGCCTAGCCTCCGGGCTGGTTGCCGCGAACAGGATCGGTCGGGCGCCATCGGCCGCCGAATGACCGAAGAAGGGAGCCGCGAAATCGGTCGCCATGGAAAGGAGACCGCCCGGACCGCTCGTGAACAGGTTGGTTCGGGCAAATCCTGGATGGGCCGCATTGCTGATCAGGTTCCAGCCGGCCGCGTCGCTCCGCCGTTGCAGTTCAAGCGCGAACATCAAGCACGCGAGCTTCGATTGCCCATATGCCTTCCAGGGCGAGTACACCCTCGCGCCCTGAAGGTCATTGAAATCGATGAATCCGGTGCGGTGCGCCAAGCTGCTGACGCTGACGACCCTTGGCCCGCTGGCCCTGCGCAACAGCGGCAACAGCCGCGCCGTCAGCGCGAAGTGGCCGAGATAGTTTGTGCCAAACTGCATCTCGAAGCCATCCGCCGTGGTTTGGCGGCGGGGCAGCGCCATCACTCCCGCATTGTTGATCAGCAGATCAACCGACTGCCGGGCATGCATCCGCTGCGCGAAGTCGGCGACCGATGCGAGGCTCGCCAGATCGAGTTGCTCGTAGCTTACGTTGGACCTGGTCACCTCGTGGCCGATCTTCTCGACAGCCGATCGGCCCTTCTGGTCATCGCGCCCGGTGAGGATGACTTCTGCACCGGCTTTGGCCAGAGCCAAGGCTGCCTCGTAGCCGAGACCGCCCGTGGCACCCGTGACTACGGCCGCTCTGCCGAGCTGTGAAGGGACCTGGGTCGAACCAGCCATGAGAGAACCCCTCAAGGGATCGCAAGCCCACGGTTACTTTCGGATCAGCGGGATCTGCAGGTTGGTGGGGCGGTTCTGTTCGGTATCAAAGCCGCGGCCGTCGATATTGCGAGCGCCCCAGAACAGCAAATCCCCCCTGAGATAGACCAGGTCGTATTCCATGAAGTTCGTCCCTTCCTTCAGACCAAAGGGAACGAAGCTCTTGCCGAAGATGCTCTGGGATGCGTTGACGGCCCATGGCGCGTACCCGGTCGTTGCAACCTTGTTGAGCACCTCGGCAAACCCTTGGGCGAGGGGAGTGACCTCGTAGCTCTCATCGGCGACGAAATCGACTTTCTGGGCGCCGGGAGCGATCGGATGCGAGCCCTGCCACAGCATGTGTCCGCCGATCTTGATGCGCGCGAGTGGCACGGCGCCATATGGATCGGCCGAGTTGATGATCTCGAGCTCGAACCGGTCGGACGGCAGGTATTTGAAAGTGCGCTTGAGGTAGAACGGCTTGAGCGAGCCGTCCGCGTTCTTGGCTGCGCTCGGCCGAACCTCCGGGGCAATGCTCTCCCAGTTGCCGAGCATCGCCTGCTTGATTTTCGTGACGTCTGTTTCCATGGCGCCTGCCTTCGGTTGATTGCTGGGGGACTGCGCCGCGGCCACGTCGATTCCGGTCATCACCAGGAGGAACAACAGAGACGCTTTGGTGCCTATACGCATACGCACGCTCCAGTAGGGGTCAACGGGTAACGAGCCGGGCGGACCGAGCCGCAAATTGCGTCCTGCCTGCCAGGCAGAGCCCGCTGGCAATGCTTTAAACACCGCTGGCAGGCCTGGAAAAGACTTTGTAAGCTGGCCCCATGCCTACGAGACATGGGAGATTGGAATGGAGCTCCGGCATCTCCGCTACTTCATCGCTGTCGCCGATGCCGGCAGTCTGACCGTTGCCGCCGAGCAAAAGCTCCACACGTCCCAGCCGTCACTCAGCCGGCAAATCCGGGATCTCGAACAGGAGGTCGGCGTTCAGCTGATCCACCGCAGCGCTCACGGCGTTGAGCTGACGGCGGCCGGAAAGGCCTTTCTCGACCATGCTCGAATGGCGCTGGTTCAGGCAGAAGCCGCCAAGGAAGCAGCGCTGCGCGCAGCCCAGCCGGCGAGGCCGACATTCGCGCTTGGCTTCATGTCGGGCGCCGAAATCGGCTTGTTGCCCGAGGTAGACCGCGTCCTTCGCGACGAGTTTCCCGGCATCGAAATCCGCCTGTCGAGTGACTATTCTCCGGTGCTCGCCAAAGCCTTGATGAGGCGCAAGCTTGATGCGGCCTTCATCCGGCCGGAAGAGCAGATGGGAGATTTGAGCTACAGGCGCGTTCGCACGGATCCGCTGGTTTTTGTTTTTCCGAGCGACCACCGGCTGGCTTCGCAAGCGGCCATCGCGCCGCAAGAGATCGCGAACGAAAACTTCTGTCTTCCGTCAAAGTCCGCCCCGGCGGTGCGCCGTGTCGTTCTGGAGTATTTCAACCGGGCCGGTATCGATCTCAAGCCGGAACACGAAGTGCACAATGTCGTTCATGCAATATCGATGATCACATCGACGCGCGCGGTCATGATGTTGCCGGCTTACACGAAGCGTTATCTGCCGGAATCGATAACTACTCGTCCGGTGCAGGGAGAAGTGCCCACGCTCGACCTGATGCTCGCCTACCATAAGGCGAACAAGTCGCCGATCCTGAAGTTGCTGCTTTCCAGAGTAGGCCAACTTGCTGGGACGCCGTCCTAGGTACGACGGACCTCCTCAACCAGCCAGTCCCGGAAAGCCACCAGGGCCGGGTTGGACTCCGAAGCGATCGGGTAAACCGCATAGTGGCAGTAAGCGACGCGCAAGCTGTGTTCGGACAGGCGAACCAGCTTTCCCGCCAGAATGTCCGATTGTGCGACCGACAGGCGCCCGAGCGCAATTCCCTGTCCCATGACGGCTGCCTCCATCAGCGCGTTGGTATCGGTAAAAGAGGTGCCTGCGATATCGCGATCGAGCTTGACGCCGACAGACTTGAACCAGGCGTGCCACGACAGGTTGCGGTCGATCAGCAGCGGCTGTGCCAGCATCGCGGCGGGATCCTTTGGCAGGCGGCCGCCGTTGAGGCTGGGGCTGCATACCGGAAAAAACTCTTCATCGAGAAGCTTGATGGCCCGCAGCCCTTTCCAGTCGCCCGTCCCGAACCGTATCGCAATGTCGACGCCATCAGATTTGAAATTGGCCAGCGCCTGTCCGGTCTTGATGTGCAGGTTGATGTGCGGAAATCGGGCCGTGAATCGGGACAGCCGCGGCACCAGCCAGCGCGCCGCCATGACCGGCAGCAGGCTGACGGTGATTTCGGCATTCTTCCGGCGCGTCTGAATGCCTGATAGTGCCGCATTCATTTCCGAAAACGCGCTTTTGACACCTGCCTGCAGCCTGACGCCGCTTGCAGTCGGCACCATCCGGTTGCCCTGCCGCTCGAACAGCGTGAGGCCAAGCTGTTCCTCCAGCTGCCTGATGCGCTGGCTGACGGCGCTGTGCGTCACGTGCAATTCACGCGCCGCCTCGGAGTAGCTGCCGTGGCGGCAGGCCACCTCGAATACCCGCAAGGTCTCCAGTGGGGGCAGGGGTGCCATGGCTCGATTGTAAGGAGCGCTAACAACCCCTGTCAAATCTTATCGTTCGATGCTCCGCGTTGCCGGGAGTAAGTGAATAGGCTCCGAGATGGAGCACCGATCATGCAAGCCTCCTGCGTATTGTCACCTCACGCGCGCAAGCCTTCGCTGCCTAAAGCATGCAGCAAAGCCCGCGCCCGCCCCACAGAAGTCGACGCCCGCACCCACATGCTGCTGACAAGGCCGATCGCGCCCACCATCCTGCGTCTTGCCATACCCAACGCCACCGTGATGATCGTCCAGATCCTGATCGGATTGCTTGAGGTCTATTTCGTATCCCGCGCGGGCGTCGATGCGCTGGCCGGCGTCGCGCCGGTCTTTCCGCTGGTCTCGCTGGTCGTTGCCGTCGCGCAGGGCGCGCTCGGCGGCGGCATCGTCACGACCGTCGCACGCGCCCTTGGGACCGGACGGACCGGCGAGGCAAGCGAATACGCGTGGTACGCTGTGTTGCTCGGCATTCCGCTAGGTCTTGCGACCACAGCCCTCATGGCTGCGCTCGGTCCCACGCTTTACAGTCATATGGGCATCTCCGGAAATGCACTGGAGATCGCCGTTTCCTACTCATTCACGATTTTTGCGGGCGCTGTGCTGATCTGGTTGTTCAACCTGCTGATGGCGGTGGTTCGGGGCACCGGCAATCTGCAGGTTCCGGTGATCGTGGTTTGTGGCGGCGCCTTGATCCTGGTCCCGCTTTCGCCGGTACTCATCTTTGGCGCCCTTGGCTTTGAAGGTCTCGGCCCTTCGGGCGGCGCCGTCGCGATGCTCGTGTATTACGGGTTGGGAACGCTGGCCTACGCAGCCTATCTGTGGGGCCGGTTTGGCGTCCTCAAGCCGTCATTTGGTCTGCCAAGGCTTTCGTTGGTGCAGGCGCTCGCCGTTCTCCGTGTCGGAGGAATGTCGGCCGTCGTTTCGGCCACCACCAATCTGACGCTCGCGATCGTGACGGCCTATGTGGCGCTGGGCGGCGTGGAAGCCTTGGCTGGCTATGGTGCAGCCTCCCGGCTTGAGTTTCTCCTCGTGCCGCTGGCCTACGGCATCGGCGGTCCGGTCGGAATCGTGATAAGCGCGAACCTCGGCGCCGGTCAGACAGAACGCGCCGTTAGAGCGTCCTGGATCGGTGTGCTGATGGCCGGCGCTATGACCGAATTGATCGGACTGACCGCTGCCGCCTTTCCGCAAGCATGGATCGGGATATTCAGCCAGGATCCGTCCGTGCTGCAAGTCGGCGCCGAATATCTGCACCGCGTTGGACCGTTCTTTGGATTCTTCGGGATCGGCTATGCGCTTTACTGCGTCGGACAGGCGACCAGACGAATGGAAGCCTCGGTCTTCGCCGCTCTGTTCAGGGCAGCGATCGCGGTGCTCGGAGGTCTGGTGGTGGTCTGGTTGAAGGCCGACGTCGCATGGAATTTCATCGCCGTAGCGTTGGGAATGATCGCCTTCGGCCTGTTCGCATTGCCACCTCTGATCAGCCGCTCCGGCTATGAATAGCGTTCGCCGTGGCGGTTGTCCGCGGCTTCCCAGCGCGCAGGCTTTTTGGTTTTTTCCGGCAGTTTACCGCTGCCTCTGCGGACAGGATTGCATTGGCATAGATCATGAAGATCGAAGGCCGTTGCTCGATGATGTCTGCCGGCCGCTCCTGCCTATCCTTTCAATGGCTGGCGTAAAGGCTGCATCCGATGTGCGGACATAGCCGCGCAAGGTGCGCGGCTTCCGCGCATGATCGTGCGAGGGCTCAGTTCTCGGAATGTTTGATTTGGAATAATTGGGAGCTGCCGCCGAAGCGATTCTTCAGCGCTCGCGTTCTCTCTAGTTCTCGATCCAAACAGTCATGCCCGGCTCAAGGCTTCCCGGCTCTCCCTCCGGATCGAGGCGCAAGCGCAGCGTGTTGCGGTCATGATCGCCAATTACCCGCTCAGCTTGCCAGGTGGCGAACGTTCCGAGCGGCCGCAGTTCGGTGATGGCGGCTTTGATCGCGCCGGCGGCACCGTGACGCATCACGTTCGCCGTCTCTCCCAGCGAGAGACGGCTGAGATGATCTTCGCGCACATTGAACGAGAGCCATTGCCTGCCCGCCGCCTCGACCATCAGGATCGGTTGGCCGGCGCGAACATTCTCGCCGACCTCTGCGGCGATCACGGTGACGACACCGTCGGCCGGGGCCCGCAAGACCATCTTGTCAAGACGGCGCTCGAGCACAGTGACCGCGGCGGCCGAGGCCTGCACCTGCGCGTCGGCGACCGCGCGCTCTTCCCGGGTCGGGCCTGCCACTGCCGCGTCGTAATTCGCCTGGGCCTCCGCGACGTCGGCACGTGCGCTGGCAGCGTCGTTCTCGGCCTGGTCAAGCGACTGTTGGGACTCGAAGCTCTGACGTGCCAGTGTGCTGGTCCGTGTGAGCTGGGCCTGGACGTAGTCAAGCCGGGCGCTCGCCTTGGCGATTGCAGCTTTCAGAGAATCGACCTGTTCGCGACGGACGCCGGCATAGACGTTGTTGCGGTTCGCGGTTGCCGAGGCGAGGGCGGCGCGCGCCTGATCTGCCTGTGCCGTCAACTCGATCGCGGAGAGCCGCGCCAGGATATCGCCCGCGTGGACGAGCGCGCCTTTTCCGACGGCAATCGACATGAGTTGGCCGTTCACCTCCGGCTCCACCCTGACTTCGGTCGCCCGCACGACGCCAACGATGGTGGCCGCCGATCCGGAACGACGCTCGTGGTAAATCAGAACGCCCGCGACGAGCACGAGCGCGATCGCAACGATGGCGGCGCGGCTAGCTTTGCGCATGTTGCGTTCCTCTCTTGACAGCAAGTGCAGAGATCACTGCGAGCGCGAAATAGCCCAGCGCCAGACACCACAGCCAGAGCCAGTCATGCCCGACCTCCAGGAGGCTGGCACCGAGCTGGTTGACGCGCACAAGGCCGTCAATCGCGGAATCGGCGGGGAACATCCGGCCCAACGCAAGGGCCGCGTCGGGGATCGCCTCGCGCGGCCATGCGAAGCCGGCGGTAAAGAACTGGGGCAGGCTGGTGGCAAGCAGGAGCAGCGTCGCGTTTTCGGGCCGCGTGAACCAAGCCCCGATGGCTTGTCCCATAAAACTCGTCGCCAGCAAGAAGACGGTCGCGAGTGCGAAGATTTGTGGAAGCTGCCCGAGCGTCGAAAAGCCGTAGATCCGGGGCAGCACGATGAGATAAAGCGCGAGTGCTGGAAGGTAGATGGTCAGATGGGCGACGCCGCGGCCGAGCACGCCGGCAAACGCTCCGCCGGCGCCTGCCAGCGCGCCGCCGGTCAGCATCGCCGCCCCGATCAGGAGTGTTTGCTGCAGGATCAGCACAAATGCCGCCGGAACGACGTAGCTCGCATAGCCGCCCACCGGGTTGAAGATCGGTTGCAGCAGAACGTCGGCCGGGCTCTGGCTCGCCAATTTTGCCTTGACGAGGCTGCCGTCCGAGCGCGCGCCCCGCGAAACGAGCTCGGACGTCAATGCTCCCACCGCCGTAGCGACTCCGCTTGCGCTCGACCTGAATATGAAAAGGTAGGTGGCATCCGCGTAGACGGGGATGTGAGCGGTGACGCCCTTGAGCACGTCGCGTTCGGTGCCTGGCGGGATTTCGACAGCGGCAAAAGCCTTGCCACGATCGATGGCGGCGTGCGCTTCGGCAAGTGTGCGGGCGCGAACCGCAACGCTCAATGCGCCACTCGCATCCAGCGTCTCGACGATCCGGCGGCTGAGATCGCTGAGATCATTGTCGACAACCGCGATAGGAAGCTTGCGCAGGATCTGGTTGAGATAGGGTTGCGGATAATAGATACCGTAAACCAGGGGAGCCAGGAACAGCACGCTGAAGGCGCTCCGGGTTCCGAGCACGCGTCGCCACTCCGCCGTGAAAGCGCCACCGATGCCCCGCGATGTGGGGTTGATCTCGGGTTGCTCCGCAGTTCGCGCCGCCTCAAACCACCCCTTGCGCTGGAGGCTCGCCATGCGCAGCAAGGCAAGGCCGGCAAAGAGCAGTGCCAGGCCGGCGAGCGCTGCGAAGGGAACGGCGGATTCCGAGACCGGCAATCCGCGCGCGGCTTGTCCCAGCAAGACGGACATGTACCAGCGCAGCGGCAGGATCGTGCTCCAGACTTGCGCAAAGGTGTTCATGCCGATGGTCGGAAAGCCGACGCCGGCGTAGCCGAATGCCGGAGAGGCAAATAGGCCCGCAAGTCCGAGCCCCGTCGCCAAATCGCCGGCCAGGAGTTGCAGCAAGGCGCCCACCGCCAAATAGGCAATGATCAGGAGCGATCCGGCGGCGATCATCAACAGCAGGTCTCCCCTAAAGGGGATTTGCAGCACGCCCTCCAGGAACAGCGGCTCCACCAGCATGATCAGGAGGAAGATGCAGAACAGCGGCGCGAGCTTGCCGGCCAACGCGACAATCGGATCGCCACCGGCGCTTTCGAGCCAGGCCCGCGCATCGCGGCGGCGGAATTCGGAGCCGACAGAATAACCGGCGGCAAGGGTGATCACCACATGGATGATCGTCGGCAGCAGTGCCCGTAGCAGGAACTGCGCATAGTTCTTTTGCGGGTTGACGAGAGCGATGGTCTCTGCCTTCAGCGTTCCCAAGGACGCCGGCGCAGGCGCGGCGCGTGTGGCGGGTGCGGCCACGGCCGCCGCAGCGGAAAGCGAATCGCTCAGGCCCGAGGACGCAATGCCGGCCGCCGTCAGGAATTGCTGATTATAGAACCCGACGACCTGCGGGCGGCGTTCGGCCTTCAAGTCGCGCTCGAAATCCGGCGGGATATGGATTGCCGAGATCGCCTTGCCCGACCGTATGTCCTGCACGGCCGTCGACAGCGTACCGGAGCGGTCGACGATCTTCAGGCTCGGTGAGGCGGCGACGTACTCCACCAGGGCACGCGAAGCGTCAGACTTGTCCTCGTCGACGACCGTCACGCCGAGCCCCCGTATGACCGGATGGCTGAAGACGGTCGTGAGAACCACGAACGCAAACAGCGGCACGCCGAAGATCAAGAGCAGCGCCACGCGGTCATGAAACAGCCATCGGCATTCGCGTTGGGCGACCCGCCAAAATCCGGGTTTTGACACCGGCCTCATTGACGAGACCGCCAGTCAAGGTACGCGCTCATTCCCGGTCGCAGCTCCGGCACCGGCTGGACCGGGTAGGCGCGGATCGAAAACGTCCGCAAATCGAAATCGCCGGTGGCGCGCGTAGCCCGCCAGCTCGCATATTCGCCCTTGGTTGCAACAAGCTTGACCTCGACCGTGACGCGGCGGTCGGCGAGAGCCGGAATATGGACGTCGAATCGATCGCCGACCTTCAATCCCTTGACGAGATCCTCGCGAAGATCGAAATGAATCCAGACGTCGGCCAGATCGATCAAGGTCACGAGCGGTACGCCCGGCGATACATATTCGCCCGGCTCGACGTTGCGCTGATAGACCTGTGAGGCTATGGGAGCATAGACTTGGAGTTGATCGATGATCGATTGAACGCTCTGGATATCCGCATTGGCTTTTTCGACGTTGGTCCTGGCAATCGTCCGCTCTTCTTTTGTGTAGCCGTTGACGGCCTGGTCGTAGGCCGATTTTGCCTGGTCGACCGCGCGTTCGCTTTCATGCAGCGCATCGGTCACTTGATCGAGACGGGCTTGCGGTGCGTTGCCTTGCTCAGTCAATGTATGAGTACGATCAAAGGTTTTCTGCGCCAGCATCAGCGCTGCCTGTGCGCGCTCCAGCTCCGCCTTCCGCGCGGCGAGGACTTCCGCCCGCGTTCCGACCAGCACGTTGGCGAGCTGGGCCTCGGCCACAGCCATCGCCGCCTTCACTTGCTCGTATTTGGCCAGCGTTTCGGGATTATCGATCCGTACGAGCACCGCCCCCGCGGCAACGTTCTGGCCGCGGTTGACGGGGATTTCCTTGACCCGTCCGTCGACGCGCGCGGCTATGTCGAGCCGCGTTGCATCGGCCTCACCCTGTACCAGCAGCGGTACCGGCCGCAACAGGTAGAAGACGGATAACGCCACGACAACAGCTGCAACGGTACCGACGATAATGGAGGGGACGCGCGTCGCCGCGCGGGTGCTTTTGTCCTGTCCGTCATGCGGCGCGTCGGGCGTAATTTGAACGTCCTCGCCAGAGGTCGACGTGTCCATGCCTGTCTCCACTTGGTTCATGACCGTCTTGGTCGTCAGGCCTCGCCGGACTTCCATGCACCGTGTCTGATCTGGCGGCGCCGCGACTTAGCCAGCGCGTGCATTTCGTCGCTTGTTCGGACGCGCTCTGATTTGCATGTTCGTGCGGCTCAGTCTTAGTCCACAGCCAAAATATCTTTCGCGCATGATATGCGCAAGTGCGCAGCAGAGGCGAGCAGCGCAGTGCGACAGCAAAGAAGCAGCACAACCATTCCAGCTATGATCGTCTCATTCAATATCGCGGCGAGTATTCGCGGCACTGTCCCGGTCAAGCGCTGACCAATTTCGCGTCAGACCGCCGTACGGGTGTCACATGTCTGAAGCCGTCAAGAAGAACAGTCGAACCGCTGTCGCTCCTCGTCTCTTCGTCCTTGAGCTGAACGCCGGCCACATTCACTCCATGAACACCGACGGTTCCGACCGCAAGACCATCGTGTCGGGTTGCCATTTGCCCGACGGCATCGTCGTGGATGCAGAAGCGGGTCATATCTACTGGACCAACATGGGCATCCCAAGTCTGGATGACGGGACCATCGAGCGCGCCGATATCGACGGCAAGAACCGCAAGATGATCGTCCCACAGGGAAAAACCCACACCCCGAAGCAGATCATTCTCGATAAGAAGGCCGGCAAGCTCTATTGGTGCGACCGCGAGGGCATGCGCGTCATGCGCTGCAATCTCGACGGCTCGCAGCTGGAGACGCTGATCGAAGCCGGCCGCGGCGAGGCCAATAGCCGGGATCAGACGCGGTGGTGCGTCGGGCTGACGATCGACCCGAAATTCGAACATATCTACTGGACGCAAAAAGGCCCTGACAATGCCGGGCTCGGTCGCCTGTTCCGTGCCAATGTCGAAATTCCCGCCGGCCAGACCGCGGCGACCAGGTCCGACATCGAGATCCTCTACGACGGCCTGCCGGAGCCGATCGATCTCGAGCTCGACCTCAAGAATCGCATTCTCTACTGGACCGACCGCGGCGACCCGCCGCGCGGCAACACGGTGAACCGGGCCTCGATCGACAACAAGCCCGCCGAGCCGGAGATCGTGGTGACCCATCTCATGGAGGGGATCGGCATCGCGCTCGACGTTCCAAACGATCGCATGTTCGTGACCGATTTCGCCGGCTCGGTGTATTTCGCGCGGCTCGATGGATCCGGGGAACGTAATTTCCTCTTCGCCCAGGGCAATCTCACCGGCATCGCCTACGCCGAAATCTGACAATCGCATCGGAGAAATGACATGACCGATACCAAGCCCATTCGCCGCATCGCCATCATCGGCACCGGCGTGATCGGCGCAAGCTGGAGTTCGCTGTTTCTCGCCAAGGGATTGCAGGTGGTCGCGACGGACCCCGCGCCGAACGCCGAAGCCGCGCTGAGGAAGTTCGTCGAGACGGCCTGGCCTGCGCTCAAGCGATTGGGCCTCTCGCCCGGGGCGTCGCATTCGAACCTGTCGTTCACGCCCGACCTCGCGAAGGCGCTCGCCGGCGTCGACCTCGTCCAGGAGAACGGGCCCGAGCGGATCGATTTCAAGCAGAAGCTCTATGGGCAACTCGACGAGCTGCTGCCGCCCGACGTGATCATCGCGTCGAGTTCGTCGGGGCTCACCATGAGCGAAATCCAGAAGGGCGCCGCGTCCCATCCCGAGCGCTGCGTCATTGGTCATCCGTTCAATCCGCCCCACTTGATCCCGCTGGTCGAGATTGTCGGTGGGGCCAAGACCTCGGAAGCGACAATCCAGCGCGCGGACGAATTTTACACCTCGATCGGGCAACGGACGGTGCGCGTCAACAAGGAAATGCCGGGGCATGTCGCCAACCGGCTACAGGCGGCCCTCAGTCGCGAAATTTATTACCTTGTCGCCGAGGGCGTGGTGAGCGCCGCCGATGTCGATACGGCCCTTTCCTGGGGGCCGGGCCTGCGCTGGGGCGTGATGGGCGGCTTGATGCTTAACCACCTCGGCGGCGGTCCGGGCGGCATCGAGCACTTCTTCCAGCAGTTCACCGGCCCGATGACGGCCTGGTGGAAGACCCTCGGCTCACCGGTGCTGACGCCGGAAGTGCAAAAGAAGCTCATCGACAGCGTCCATGCCGAGGCCGGATCGCGCAGCATCGCGGAACTGGAGGCGGAGCGCGACGAAGTCCTGCTCGGCCTGATCGAGCTGCGCAACAAGGTTGCCAGGTCGAGCCAGGCGAAATCGACGAAGTCGGTCGCCTGAGGCCAGGCGCCACCGATCACACATCCGACACGTCCTGCAATTTTCCCGGCGTTGAAGCCGCAGCCAAAGGAGTTTCACATGCCCACCGCAACCGCAGCCAGCAAGAGCGCCGCACCGAAACCGGCGCCCGCACCCAACGGCGACTTCTATCAGTTGGTCGACCTGCTCACCCCCGAGGAGAAAGCGATCGTAAAAAAGGTGCGGACCTACATGGAGACCAAGGTCCAGCCGGTCATCAACAAGTACTGGTCCGACGATGCGTTTCCGTTCGACTTGCTGCCATCGTTCAAGGAGCTCGGCATCGGCGGGCTCGGCTTTGAGGGCTATGGCTGCGCGGGCGGCAGCCAAAAACTGTTCGGCTTCGTCGCGATGGAGCTGGCGCGCACCGACGCATCGTTCTGCACGTTCTTCGGCGTCCACAGCGGTCTGGCCATGGGATCGATCTATCTCGATGGATCGGAGGAGCAGAAACAGAAATGGCTGCCGGCGATGGCGCGTATGGAAAAGATCGGCTGCTTCGGCCTCACCGAGCCGCTGGTCGGCTCGGGAACCAGCGGCGGCCTGACCACGACGGCCAAGCGCGAAGGTGATACCTGGATTCTCAATGGCCAGAAGCGGTGGATCGGTAACGCGCCATGGTGCGACGTCTCCATCATCTGGGCGCGTGATCTCGGCGATAATCAGGTGAAGGGATTTATTGTCGAGAACAAGTCGACACCCGGTTTCAGCGTCGAGAAGATCGAGCACAAGATTGCGCTCAAGGTGGTCCAGAACGGCCAGATCACGCTGAAGGATGTACGGGTGCCGGAGGAAAATCGCCTGCAGGGCGGCAACTCGTTCCGCGATACCGCGCGCGTGCTGCGGATGACGCGATACATGGTGGGTTGGGCCTCGACCGGCATCCAGATGGGCGCGTTCGAAGCAACCGTCAAATACGCCCAGGAGCGACTGCAATTCGGCAAGCCGATCGCTTCGTTCCAGATGATCCAGGATCTGCTCGCCAAGATGCTCGCCAATCTGACTGCGTGCCAGTGCCTGATGCTCCGGCTGGCGACGCTCGATGACGAAGGCAAGCTCGGCGACCATCATGCGGCGCTGGCGAAGGCGTTCTGCACGGCGAAGTCGCGCGAGACCGTCTCATGGGGCCGCGAGGTCCTGGGCGGCAACGGCATCGTCGCCGACTACAACGTCGCGCGCTTCTTCGCCGATGCCGAGGCGCTGTACTCCTACGAAGGCACCTATCAGATGCAGAATCTGATTGTCGGCAAGGCCATCACCGGTCACGGCGCCTTCATCTGACATCCCAGCGGCGCCGGTGCTCCGGCGCCGCCCGCCCTCTCAGTCCAGGAGATATGATTATGGTTTCGCAAGCCGCGCCGCTCACCCCTTCGCCTGCAACAGTGCCGAGCTCCTTGCCCAGGGCGGCATTGGCGCTTGCGAATGTCCTGTACGAGAAAAACGGTTCGATCGCCTATGTGACGGTCAACCGGCCCAAGGTACTCAACGCGCTCAATACGCCGACCTGGACCGATTTGCGGACCGCATTCGAGGATGCAAGGGCCGATGCGTCCGTGCACGGTGTGATCCTGACCGGCGCGGGCGACAAGGCCTTCATCGCCGGCGCCGACATCTCTGAACTTGCGAATGTCGACGCCTATGACGCGGAGGAGTCGAGCCGGTTCGGGCAGGGGGTGCTGGACCTCATCGAGAATCTCGGCAAGCCGGTGATCGCGGCTATCAATGGGTTTGCGCTCGGCGGCGGCTGCGAGACGGCAATGGCGTGCACGATCAGGATCGCGGTTGAGCATGCTAAATTCGGGCAACCCGAGGTCAAGCTCGGCCTGCTGCCCGGCGGTGGCGGAACCCAGCGTTTGCCGCGCCTGGTGGGCAAGGGCCGTGCGTTGCAGCTGATCCTGACCGGCGAAACGATTTCCGCGCAGGAGGCCTATCGCATTGGCCTCGTCAACGAAGTCGTTGCTGCGGCAGGCTTGATCGATCGCGCCGAGGCGATCCTGAAGCAGATCATGGCCAATGCGCCGATCGCCGTGAAGTTCTCACTGGAAGCGGCCAATAAGGGGATGGACACCAGCCAGGCCGAGGGGTTTGCGCTCGAAGCGTCCTATTTCGGGATCTGCGCGGCAACGGAAGACAAGAAGGAAGGCACCTCTGCCTTTCTCGAGAAGCGTGCACCGAAGTTCCGCGGTCGGTGAAACAGCCCGGATACGGCGATCTGGAAAGGACAGCTCATGGCAAGTGACAATATTTTCTCCGGACTGAAAGTGGTGGATCTGGCGAGCTTCATCGCCGGCCCCAGCGCCGCGGTAATCCTGTCGGATTTCGGGGCCGACGTCATCAAGGTCGAGCCGCCGAGCGGCGAGCTTTGGCGGCACGCGCACAACATGCCGCCGCAGCCGGTCGCAGAGGATCCCTATCCCTGGCACCTCGCCAATCGCAACAAGCGGGGCATCGCGCTCGATCTGAAATCGCCAAGTGCCCATGCGGTTCTCGAAAAGCTGGTCAAATGGGCCGACGTCCTCATCGTCAATACGCCGCATCCGGCGCGTGCGCGGCTGAAGCTCCTTTACGAGGATGTGCTGCCGTGGAACCCGCGGTTGATCTATGCCGATATCACCGGCTTTGGCGACAAGGGACCCGATGCGGATCTGCCGGGTTTCGATATCACGTCATATTGGGCGCGCAGCGGCCTGCTGTCGTTGACGCGCGATGCCGGCGCACCGCCAACCTGGCCGGTGGCCGGGAGCGGGGATAACGCCACGGCGGTTGGGCTTTATTCGGCGATCGTCACCGCTCTCTATCGGCGCGAGCGCACCGGTGAAGGAGCGCATGTCACGACCTCGCTTCTCGCCGAAGGCGTGTGGTCCGCCAGCGTCTCGATCCAGGCGGCGCTTTGCGATGCAAAGTTCTTCGGGCTGCACGACCGTATGCACCCTGCCAACGCGGCCATGAACGTCTACCGCGCCAAGGATGATACCTGGTTCGTCCTGATCATAACTCCAGACAAGGTTGCAGCGGTGGCAAAAGCCATCGGTCGTCCTGATCTTTTGACCGATCCACGCTTTTCCGATCCGGCAAAGCTGATGGCGAATATGCCGGCGCTCACGGCGATCCTCGACGAGACCTTCTGTGGCGAGCCGATGGCGCATTGGTACGAGGTTTTCAACGGCGTCCACGTGACGTTCGGAGCCGTGCGTGGGCCGCAGGAAGTGATCAAGGATCCCCAGCTCCAGGCCAACGACATCATCGTTCCGCTCAATGGTGCCGGCGGCAAGCTGACGTCCACGATCAGCAGCCCGCTTCAGGTGCATGGCGTCGCCAAGGTGCCGGCGAAGCGCGCCCCGAAGATTGGAGAACACAACGACGAGGTGCTCCGGCAGCTCGGATTCAGCGCGGCCGAAATCGATGGTTTGCGTACGAACGGTGCCATCCCAAAGCCAAAGGAACATGCGGCCTAGCGCATGATCCGTGTGTAGCGGGTTTCCGAAAGATCATGCGCAAACTGGAAGTGACGACATTGTCGGGGTGGCGGGCGCCGTCCTGAACCTGGACTTGTCGCGTAATTCATCAAACCGACCGGGAATTCGACCATGGATGATATCGTTACCGAACATGCGGGAAGCGTCCTGCGTATCCAGTTCAACCGCCCGACCAAGCGAAACGCGATGACGTCAGCCATGTACGTGGCTCTCGCCGGCATCTTTGACAAGGCGGCGAAGGACGAGAACACGCGTGTCGTGCTCTGGCATGGTGCGGGAGATTCGTTCTGTGCGGGCAACGATATCGAGGATTTTCTCAAGAATCCTCCGGGACCAAGCGAATCGCCACAAGCCGGCCTCATGGGCGCGTTCGTCAACTTCGACAAGCCGATCGTCGTAGCGGTCCAGGGCGCGGCGATCGGCGGTGGCACCACCATGCTGACGCACTGCGACTTCATTTACGCCGGCGAGAGCGCAAAATTCCAGATGCCCTTCATCAATCTTGCTGTCGTACCGGAATTCGGATCGAGCTGCTCGGTGCCGGCGCGGATCGGTCACCTCCGCGCCGCGGAGCTGATTTTGTTGGGAGGTCCGTTTGATGCCAGGCGGGCCGCAGAACTGGGTATGGTTACCGAGGTCGTGTCCGACAAGGACGTCCTGGTGAAGGCGACTGAAACGGCACGGAAGCTGGCCGCCAAGCCGGCCGCCGCGCTGCAAGCTGGCAAGCGGCTCATGAAGCAGCCATTTCGCGAGCAGATCAAGGCGGCGATGAAGGCCGAGAACGAAGAGTTCAGCGTGCAAGTCCGCTCCGACGACGCCAAAGAGGCGCTCTCGGCGTTCCTGGAAAAGCGCAAGCCTGATTTCACGAAGACCGTCAAATCTCGAGCGACTGCATGACCACGGATAGAGCGATGAATGTGAGGGTGCTGGTTGGAAGCCTGCGGAAGGCTTCCCTTAACGGGATGCTGGCGAATGCACTGATCTCGCTGGCGCCGTCCTCGATGAAGCTCGAAACCGTCGAGATCGGGCAATTGCCATTTTTCAATCAGGATCTCGAGACCACAGACACGCCGACGCAATGGACCGCGTTCCGGCAGCGCATCAAGGCCGCCGATGCCGTTCTGTTCGTTACCCCCGAATATAACCGTTCGGTGCCGCCAGCTCTCAAGAACGCGCTGGATGTCGGCTCCAGGCCGTATGGAAGCAGCGTCTGGGACCGCAAGCCTGCTGCGATTGCAAGCTGCTCGCCCAGCGCGATCGGGGCCTTCGGAGCCAATCATCATCTGCGGCAGTCACTGGTGTTTCTGAACGTGCCGACCATGCAGCAGCCCGAAGCTTATCTCGGACATGCCGACAAGCTGTTCGACGAACAGGGCAAGCTCGTCAACGACGGCACCCGCAAATTCCTGCAGGATTTCATGCAGGCGTTCGCAAATTGGGCTGAGACGAATCGCTCTTAGCGCTAGTGCCGGCACCGGCCGCAGATCGAGGTTGCGGGAAAAATCTCAAAATTGTATTGGCCGCATTCGCTCGAATTCGTCGCGGCACACCTCGCTGAAGCCTCGCAATAGATCGATCGTGCCATCGATGGCCATTTCGCGCAGTTCGACGAAGCTCTTGTCCGGCTCCAGATAGGCATCCAGAATTTTTCGGACAACATCGTCGGCGCGCTGGACCACCTTCTTCGAAGACACCGCACGC
The DNA here is from genome assembly GCF_036924535.1 of Bradyrhizobium sp. AZCC 2262. Taxonomy (NCBI): domain Bacteria; kingdom Pseudomonadati; phylum Pseudomonadota; class Alphaproteobacteria; order Hyphomicrobiales; family Nitrobacteraceae; genus Bradyrhizobium; species Bradyrhizobium sp. AZCC 2262. The sequence continues at coordinate 148,403 of NZ_JAZHRT010000001.1, forward strand.
ATCGCGCTCAGCTTCGCATAGAGGCTGACCAGACCGGGAATGTCGGCTTTATCGTGCTGGAGCGCATCGATGTAGCATTTGGCGGCGTCTTCAATGAAATCCCGGTAAAGGGTCTGCCGGCGGCTCTTCTCGTGCAGAGCCCACTCAACGCGGACCTGGCTCCGGTGGTTCAGCCAGGCTGCCATTCCGCTCGTCAAGCCGCCGACGGCTGCGCCGGTGAGGGCGGCGAGTGCAGAGATGATGGAGACATCCACGGGTGCAACCCCCAACCGGACTGCAGAGTCCGGCAGTGACAATTACCGAGCCTAACGATTACTACGATGCGGTCGATCGCGGCCCTTCGGAAATCAGCCGTGAACTCCGTTGTCCGGACAGATAGGACCAAAACCATTGCGTTTGAACGCGGAACCGGTTCTGAAGCTGCGGCAGCGCGAGCACGTGCAGGGCGGCCCACACCAACCAGGTCATAAAACCGCTGGTTCGCAAATGACCGGCCTCGAGGATTGCAAAATTCTTGCCGACCACCGCCATATTGCCCTTGTTGCGGTATCGAAACGGTCGACCGTCCTTGCGTCCCCTGACACGGTTGCCGATCACATGGCCGACGAAGCGCCCCTGTTGAATGGCTGCCTGCGCCACGCCGGGGACGGGGTGACCATCCTGGGTCATGGTGGCTGCGTCGCCGGCCACGAATACGTTGGGCGCCTCGGGAATGTCCATGAAGGCGCCGACGAACGCGCGCCCGGCGCGGTCTGTCTGCGTCCCCAGCATTTTCACGACCGGCGAGGCGCTGACGCCTGCTGTCCAGAGCACGGTGGCGCTGGGAATCCGGACGCCGGCAGCGATCACGCCCTGTTCGTCAACCTTCTCGACCTTTACGCTCGTCGAAACTTCAACGCCGAGCTTCGTCAGTCGCTTTGCCGCCTTTCGGGACAGCGGCTCCGCGAAGGTCGGAAGAATGCGAGCGCCGCCATCCAGTAACAAGATTCGGCTCCTGGCGGGGTCAATGCTGCGAAAATTGTTGCGCAGGGTCACCGAGGCCATTTGCGCAATCGAGGCGGCGAGTTCGACGCCGGTCGGGCCACCGCCCACCAGTACGAAGGTCATTTGGCGGGCGCGTTCTTTCTCGTCATCGGTGGATTCGGCCAGTTCGAACGCGCTCAGGATCCTCGTGCGGATCGTCTCAGCGTCGTTGAGGCTTTTGAGTCCTGGCGCGAAGCGCGCGAACTCGTCATGACCGAAATAGCTGGGGCGCATTCCCGTGGCGATCACCAGGAAGTCGTACTCGACTTTTCGACTGCCAATCCCCGGGCAAGCAACCTCGACGGTGCGAGTTCCGAGATTGATGCCCCTGACCTCCGCCAGCAACACGCTGAGGTTCTTCTGTTTCGCCTCGAGCTGACGGATCGGCGCCGCTATCTCGGCGGGTGACAAAACAGCGGTGGCGACCTGGTACAGCAGCGGCTGAAAGATATGGTGATTACGCCGGTCGATCAGCGTGATTTCGACATCGGCTCGTTTTAGTGCCCGCGCTGCCGCAATACCGGCAAAGCCACCGCCGACGATCAGGACGCGTTTTTTTCCCGGCACTGCCTTTGTTGCGGGTGGCGTTTCCGGGGAGAATGATTTGGTCAGAACTGTAGTCATTGATGTACCGACGGTTTCCGGGGCCAGCCGCCCGATAGCATCGGATACAGCGAAGCTTCGGGTTATTCTTGGACCGCGCTGCGACGCATTGAACGATCATGCCTCATCAAGCGGGGTATTATGTGCTCGAACAGTATGCGCGGGAGGAACGAGAAATGCCGTGGCTTCGTTCGTGACGATGCCTGTCGGCAGAACTGGCCGGACCACCGGCCCGGTTGGTCAATTGCGTTGCGCGGTCCAGTAGCCGGAGCATCGCGTGCCTGCCGCGCTACCGTTCCATCTTCCGCGACCCGACGTTCCGGAAAGCCTGCCTGTGCCGGATGCAAATTTGTCGTGAACCGTCACGGACGCGCGAACGGAACCGGACTTGGCGACATATCCTTTGAATTTTACGAGATTGGGATGGGTCACAACGCCGTCGGAAATATTGACAGTGAAGTTATAGGCGGGATCGCATGTACCCGTCTGCGTCACGAAGTTGAGATCCCAGGAGCCATCATAGGCGGAGCGCGCGTGTACGACAGATACCGGCGCGATAAAGAAGGCGGCTGCCATTATCCAGAGTGAAGGTGTCTTCATCGATAGTTCTCCGTTGGGCAAGGTGGCCGCCTCCAGACAAACGCAACAGGTCTCGTCGATCAGCGTTGGGAAGCGGCGCGTTGCGGATATTCGAACAAGCATCTGCTTTAGGGGGAGCTGGCGCGGCGTGCTTGTTGAAACGTGCTCGAACGTTCCAAAATCGTGCGAGCGCGAGGCGTACCGTTGGAGCTGAACTTGTCAGCCGATGGCTTTAGAGCATGATTGGCCCCAATCGAGCAGCCACGTTCAATCGCGGGCGAGGGTGGGGATGCATATTGAATGTACGCAATTCGAACTGAAAACGACGGCTATCCTTTTGAAGGAACCTGGAGCAGCGGGATGAACGTTAGATCCATTGCGAGCCAACTCGGGTGGAAGACGAATTCGCACCGCTTTATCGCCTCATTCCGCCGGGCCGCTTGTTGGCAATCGGCGTGCATCCGATTTCGTCACCCTCACAAAACCACGCGTGATGATGCTTGCCGTCTTCACCGCGCTGGTCGGATTGAGCAGCGCGCCGGTTCGACTGGATCCGCTATCTACCGTTGCCGCGGTTCTTGCCATTGCTGCCGGGGCGGCGGCCGCCGGCGTGCTCAATATGTGGTACGACGCCGATATCGATGCGGTCATGAGCCGCACCGCGATGCGGCCAATTCCTAGCGGCAAAATCTCCCGGTTCGAGGCGCTTGTCTTTGGTCTCGTTCTCTGCGGATTCGCAGTGGCGGTCCTCGCCTTGGCGACGAATCTCACCGCGGCCGCATTGTTGGCTGGCACCATCCTCTTTTATGTCGTCGTCTACACGACGTGGCTGAAGCGGGCTACACCACAGAACATCGTCATCGGCGGCGCTGCTGGCGCGCTGCCGCCGGTGATCGGCTGGGCCGCGGCAACCGGAAGCGTCGGGCTCGAACCGCTTGCGCTGTTCCTCATTATCTTCCTTTGGACGCCGCCGCATTTCTGGGCGTTGGCGCTCAATCGCACCGACGACTACGCGCGTGCAGGCGTGCCGATGTTGCCGGTTGTCGCAGGACGCGCTGCAACAACGCGCCAGATCCTGATCTATAGCGGTCTGCTGGTTCTGGTCTCGGAGCTACCCTGGGCACTGGGGTTTGCAGGCGCGGTCTATGGCGCGATCGCCGCTATTTGCGGAGCGCTTTTCCTGCTGCTTGCACGCCAGCTGAATGGAAGCATCGAGGCCGACCGCCTCGCGGCTCACAGGTTGTTCGTGTTCTCTATCGTCTATTTGTTTGTGCTGTTTGCGGCCCTCCTGATCGACCACGGAAATGGCTCATTCTCGCTTACCCGATCGTTGCATGCTGGCCGCGACGTCCCGGTACATGCCGAACTGCTGTCAGGCGTGGACCGCCGCGCGTGCAGCACCGCCAACTTCAGCGAGGTCTAACATGCGATACGGTCTCCTTGCCGTCCTGATCGGGGCCGCCACGCTCGGCGGCTGCGCCGAAGGCGTGCTCGACCCGAAAGGGCCGATCGCCGCCGCCGACCGGCAAATTCTGCTCAACTCACTGGGCATCATGCTGGCGATCGTGATCCCGGTGATCGTTGCCACGCTCGGCGTTGCGTTCTGGTTTCGCGCATCGAATGAGCGCGCGCGGTACCGGCCCAATTTCGTGTATTCCGGCCGCCTCGAGTTGCTCGTCTGGTCGATCCCGGCCATGACCGTGTTTCTGGTTGGCGGCGTCGCGTGGGTCGGCTCCCACGAGGTGAGCCCGCGCAAGCCGATCGCATCCAACGTGACGCCGCTGCGGGTGCAGGTCACCTCGCTCGACTGGAAATGGCTGTTCATCTATCCCGATCAGGGCGTTGCCAGCGTCAACTACCTGGCGATCCCTGCAGGCACGCCCGTCAGCTTCGAGCTGACGTCCTCGGGCGTGATGAACAGCTTCTTCGTGCCGCAGCTGGGCAGCCAGATCTACACCATGGCCGGAATGGTAACCCGCCTTCACCTGCAGGCCGACCAGCCGGGAAGCTTCCGCGGAATGTCGGCGCAATACAGCGGAGAGGGTTTTGCAGACATGTACTTCAACGTCGAAGCCGTTGCGCCCGAGAAATTCGCAGAGTGGGTAGACGCCACACGCAACGTCGGCATGGAACTGAATGCCACAACCTATGCGCAGCTGGCCAAGCCGAGCGCTGCGGTGACGCCATTTACCTATCGGTCGGTCACGCCCGGTCTGTTCGACAGTATCCGGGTCTCCGACATGCAATCCGGCGGCGCGATGTCCCACGGAAGTCCGGCGTCAATGAGGGCAGAAAAATGAATCTACTCGGCAAGCTCGACTGGAGCGCGATTCCCCTCGACCAGCCCATCATCATGGGCGCGTCGGGGGGCATGGTCCTGGTCATCGTCGCCATCCTTTCGTGGGTCACGCTCAAGGGGTATGTGCCGTATCTCTGGCGGGAGTGGATCACCTCCGTCGACCACAAGCGTATCGGCATCATGTACATCATCCTCGCGCTGATCATGCTGCTGCGCGGCTTTGCCGACGCCATCATGATGCGGGCGCAGCAGGCGCTCGCCGCCGGCGGCGCGCAGGGATACCTGCCGCCCGAGCACTTCGACCAGATCTTCTCGGCGCATGGCACGATCATGATCTTCTTCATGGCGATGCCGTTCGTGATCGGAATGATGAATTTCGTGGTGCCGCTGCAGCTCGGCGTCCGCGATATGGCATTTCCGACCTTGAACTCGGTGGCCCTCGGGCTGACCGCGTCGGGCATCCTCCTGACGAACATCTCGCTCGCGGTCGGCGAATTCTCGAAGGCCGGTTGGGTCGCTTATCCGCCGCTGAGCGAACTTCAATACTCGCCCGGCGTCGGCGTCGACTATTATCTCTGGGCGCTGCAGATCTCCGGCGTCGGCACGTTGATGACGGGCATCAACTTCGTCGCGACCATCCTGAAAACGCGCGCGCCGGGGATGAGTTATATGCGCATGCCGGTGTTCTGCTGGACGTCGCTCGCGGCGAACCTGCTGATTGTCGCGGCTTTCCCGGTTCTGACTGCGACCTTGGCGATGCTGCTGCTCGACCGCTACCTCGGCTTTCATTTCTTCACGACCGATGCCGGGGGCAACGCGATGATGTACGTCAACCTGTTCTGGGTTTGGGGTCATCCCGAGGTCTACATCCTGGTGTTGCCGGCGTTCGGCATCTTTTCCGAGGTTGTCTCGACCTTCTCCGGCAAGCCGCTGTTTGGCTATCGCTCCATGGTTGCCGCGACGATGGCGATTTGCGTGCTGTCATTCGTGGTCTGGCTGCACCACTTCTTCACGATGGGCGCCAGCGCCAACGTCAACGGCTTCTTCGGGGTCATGACGATGATCATCGCCGTGCCGACGGGGGTGAAGGTCTTCAACTGGTTGTTTACGATGTATGGCGGCCGCATCCGGTCCACCGTCCCGATCCTGTGGTCGATCGGCTTCATGGTGACGTTCGTGATCGGCGGCATGACCGGCGTGTTGATGGCCGTGCCTCCGGCCGACTTCCAGCTCCACAACAGCCTGTTCCTGATCGCGCATTTCCATAATGTCATCATCGGCGGCACGGTGTTCGGCTTGATGGCGGGATACAATTACTGGTTCCCGAAGGCGTTCGGTTTCAAACTCGACGAACGCTGGGGCCGGGTTTCGTTCTGGTGCTGGCTGATCGGCTTCTACATCGCTTTCATGCCGCTCTACGCGCTGGGACTGATGGGCATGACCCGCCGCATGCAGCATTACGATGTTGCCAGCTGGCAACCATGGTTGGTGGTCGCGGCGTTCGGCGCCGTCGTCATCCTCGTTGGCATTGTCAGCCAGGTGATCCAGCTCGTGGTGTCGATCCGCAACCGCGAACAACTGAAGGTGACAGCTGACCCGTGGAACGCCCGCACGCTGGAATGGGCGACCGCTTCGCCGCCGCCAGCCTGGAATTTCGCCGTGCTTCCGCAGGTCAGAGGCCTCGACGCTCTCTGGAACAGGAAGCAGCGCGAACGCACGCAGACCCAGCCGGCACCGGAACGCAAATTCGAATCGATCGAGGTGCCGAAGAACAGCGCGACCGGCTTCATCATCGCCTTTTTTGCAGTCGTCGCCGGCTTCGCCATGATCTGGCACATCTGGTGGATGGCGGGTGTGGGGGCGATTGGAATCTTTCTGACCATGCTGGCCTTCGCGTTTCGCGACGAAGAGGAAATCGAAATTCCTGCCGAGCAGGTTGCGCGTTTCGAACAGGCGAACCAGGCGGAGATTGCAGTATGAACGTCGCTGTCGCAGTTGATGATGGGGTTCGTTACGAGGCGCGGTCGAATGCAAGTGAGGCCGGTCCCGCTGCCAAGCGGGTCGTCGTTGGCTACGGCTTCTGGGTCTTCCTGTTGAGCGACATCGTGATGTTTTCGGCAATCTTTGCCGCTTACGCGGTGCTCAACCATGCGACCGCCGGCGGCCCGGGCGCCGTGCAGCTGTTCAGCCAACGCAGCGTTGCGATCGAAACCGGCTGCCTTCTCGCATCCAGCTACACCTGCGGCTTGATGTCCCTGGCCATTGGCTCGCGGCGTTACAGCGCCACCTATTTGGCGGCCCTCGTCACCTTCGCGCTGGGAGCGGCGTTCCTCGCGCTGGAGCTGCGGGAGTTCGCCGCCATGATTGCCGCCGGCGCCGGTCCGCAACGCAGCGCCTTCCTTTCGGCCTTCTTCATGCTGGTCGGCTGTCACGGATTGCATGTCGGCGCCGGCCTGGTCTGGCTGGTGGTGATGATGGCCCAGGTCGTCGTCAAAGGCTTTCGCGCGAAGGTGGAGCGGCGTCTGCTCTGCTTTTCACTGTTCTGGCATGCGCTCGACATTGTCTGGGTGTGGCTGTTCACGGTGGTCTATCTGATGGGAGTCCTTTCATGACCGACACGCAGTACGATCGCGCGCCCGGCGACGCCTCAGCACTTCCCGACGTCGAACAGGGCGCATCGTCCGGCGTGCTCGTCTACACGATCGGATTGGCGCTCGCGGTGGGCCTCACGGCCCTGTCGTTCTGGGTCGCCAACACGTCGCTGCTCTGGACCGGCGGTGTCTCGCTCGGCCTGACCGTGCTTGCGATTGCGCAAATGGGGGTCCACCTGGTGTTCTTCCTGCATGTCACCACGGGACCGGACAACACCAACAACGTGATGGCACTGGCGTTTGGTGTGCTGATTGTCGCGCTGGTCGTGGTCGGATCACTTCTGATCATGGCAGACCTGAACGACGGCATGATGCCGGGGCCAGAGCTGATGAATTTGCACATGCAGCGCTGAAGGGCGTCGCAGTTGCTCGGTCCAATCGCTTTCGTATCAACCTCGGGGACGCACAAACCGCCAAGCCGTCACGCGTTTGTCCAAGCTTCAGGAACGATACCAGCGCTAGCATTTCATGTTGAAACAGTGCGCGGCTGATACGCCACTGGCGGTGGGGGCGAGAAATGCTGAAAGGATTCACGGCGCCTCGGTCTCCTCTGAGCGCTGCTGCATTGGTCCCGTCGCCTCCCTGGCATTTCGCAGGTGATGTCCTTGCGGTGGAATTCTGGAATGATCCCGACGTATCGGTCCATATCCTTCCGGCGGGTGTCGAGCTTGACAGGGAATGTCCAGGTCACGCCGTCGCGCTCTTCACGGACTATCAGTTTACGGCGCAGAACGATGAGCATCTGGATCCTGCCAGGTATCAATGTCGCGGGTTCAGCATCCTCCTCGACGCGATATGGAAGGGGACACGAATAGCGTGGTGTCCATATTGCTATGTCGACAACGATGCTGCGTTGATGAGAGGCTGGATTCAGGGTTATCCGAGAAAGCTCGGGACGGTACACCAGACCCGCTCTTTCGCCGCCGAGAGCGCAGCTTCGGCGCCACTCGTGCATGACGGCAGGTTCTCGGCCTGCATGTCGGCTCATGGCCGTTTGCTGGTGCAAGCCCGCGTTACCTTGCATGAAAAGACCGAGCGCCTTGTTGGCCTGCTCGATCGCCGGATTGTGGGGCGTCGATATTTTCCGCGGCTCTCGGCCGGCATGCACGACAAACCGGCCGTCGATGAACTGGTTCGATGCGTCTCGAACCATCTCCTGATCACGAACATCTGGAGCGGCGCAGGCGAGCTCAATTTTCCGGAGGCCTATGGCGAGGAGCTGGAAGTGCTGGGGCCGTTGAAGGTGGGGCGCGGATATCGCTTCTCGTTTTCCTATTCCGTCACCGATATCGAGGTCCTGGCAGACCTGACCGCCTAGCAATCACGGCTGATCCCGACAAGGCGCGTTCCGGTTTGCGGCAGGAATCTGCAAGAAAACGCACTTCAATCAAATCAATTGCGGCTGGTTTCGGTAGCTTCTTCGCCGGAAGTGATGCATCGGGAAACGGGAATGCTCAGGGGCTTTACAGTTCCGAAATCGCCATTCGGTCAGGCCGCACTAACACCGCCGCCACCCTGGCACTATGCCGGCGACGTCGTCGGGATAGAGTTCTGGACGGACCCCGACGCGACGGCGGCGACATTGCCGAGTGGTCTTTCCCCGGATCCGAACTCAAACGGTCACGCCGTCATGATGTTCCTGGATTGGCAATTCACGGCACAGGACGACGAATATCTCGAGCCGGCTCGCTATCAATATCGCGAGGCTTTTATTCTGGTCGACGCCATGTATCGCGACGAGCCGGTGATGTGGTGCCCGTATATTTATGTCGACAACGACGCTGCGCTGGCCCGCGGCTGGACGCAGGGATTTCCCAAGAAAATGGGAAGCATTTTTCAGACGCGCTCCTTTGCGGCTTCAGGTCCCGCCGCGGCGCCGGTTGCGTCGGGCAGCCGGTTTGGCGCCAGTCTTTCGGCGCATGGCCAACGTCTTGCGGAAGCCTGCGTCACCTTGCAAAGACCGGTCGAGAACGGACTGTCTCTCCTCAGCCGACCCACGGTCTTGCTGCGATACTTTCCGAGGTTGGCGGCCGGATACCAGGACAAGCCGGCGGTCAACGAACTCGCGATGTCGATCACCGACAATCTCACAGTTGTCGGCGCATGGATCGGGAAAGGCGAACTCAACTTTCCGGAGGCGAATGGCGAAGAACTCAACGCGCTCGCACCGAAAAGGATCGAGTCCGGGTTTCGCTACTCGCTTTCCTATTCGGTTAGCGATCTGAAGATCCTCGACGACCACGGCTCGCAGTAACTGAAAGCACTCTCACCGTAACGGCGAAGCATACAGTCCCTTGCTTCGCCGGAGGGACTTCGCGGCACCCCCGTCCCGCGGAGGCCCTCGGCCGGGGGACGTTGTTGCGGACCTCGCAGCGCTCATGGCATTTTCGATGTGAGCGCCTGCCGAGGTGTTCGAAATTGTTACAACGCCGCGTCATAAAAACGCGCAACATATTGATACATAATATGAAAAACGTTCAGCACAGCGCGTCAACATTAACCTTCCATAACGCTGATTAACGAGCCAAAAGGCGCCCGCTGCTGCACTCTCCCGCCGATCCGAAGCCTCGGATAGCTCGTCGAGGGAGTGATCATGGAAGGACTTCAAACCACCGCACTAGAGTCTTCATTTGCGGAGGACCAGCAGTTCCACCTGGTTGCGAACAGCGTGGCCAAGCTGCTTGAAACGGCAAGGCGAGAGCTGGGGCATGATCAGGAGGCGGCCAAGGTGTCGCTGGCCACGGCATCGCACATCCTGCAAGCGGAGATCGAACGTTGTTCGGGCGCTCCCGGCCTCACAAGGGGCGGTCTGGCGGCCTGGCAGATCCTTCGCGTACGTGCTTACATTGACGGCAACTTGCACCGCACCATTCACATCCGGGATCTCAGTGCGGTCGCACGTCGAAGCCCGGCGCACTTCTCCCGGAAATTCAAACTGGCCGTCGGCGAGTCGCCGCATGCCTATGTGGTAAGAAGGCGTCTGGAAAAAGCCTGCCACCTGATGATAACAGGTGCGGCATCGCTGAGCGAAATCGCCTTGAGCGTAGGCTTTTCGGATCAGGCACATCTATGCAGGCTGTTCAGACAGGCCTTTGGTCAGAGCCCGGCCAACTGGCGGCGCGAGCGCGGAACTCCTGACGCCTCGAGAACCGGCGTGGACGAGAATATCCCATGAGCGATCAGCGCGGCAAAGTGCTGAGTTTCGGCCCTTTCGAACTGTCGACCGGAAGCAGGCTTCTGACAAACGGCGCCAAGGTCGTGCCGCTCGGCGCGCGCGCGATGGATCTCCTCATCGTCCTGGTGGAGCAGCCAAACAAGGTCGTCGGCAGGCGGACCCTGATTGAGCGCGTCTGGCCGGCGAGGGGAGCCGAACAGGTCAGCCTGCGCGTCCACATCTCGGCGCTGCGGAAGGCGCTCGATCAGAGCGACCCTGGCAGGCGGTATATCGCGAACGTACCCGGGCGCGGGTACAGCTTCGTCGTGCCGGTAACGTCCCTTGCCGCGCCAGCGCCGGGGGATCTTAAGGCGCCCTCGAGGTCCCGGCTGCCCGCGCGCTTGATGCGGATGCTCGGACGAAGGGATGCCCAGGCCGCGATCCAGATGAAGCTCGCCGAGCAGAGGTTTGTGACGATCGTCGGGCCCGGCGGCATCGGCAAGACCACGGTAGCGGTGGCGGTGGCCCACGAGATGGGCGCCAGTTTCGACGGCCATATTCATTTCGTCGACCTGGGTGCTCTCGGCGCCGCCTCACTGGTCGCGCCCGCGGTGGCCACAGCGCTCGGTGTATCGGTCCAAACAAGCAATGTCGTACCGGCCTTGATCGATCGTTTGCAGGAAAAGCCGACGCTCATTATTTTCGACTGCTGCGAACACCTCATCGACGGCGCGTCTGCGGTCGCAGAGGAATTGATTCGCCGTGTTCCAACGCTGCATTTGCTCGCGACCAGCCGCGAGGCGATGCGTGTCGAGGGGGAACATGTCCATGAACTCAGCGCGCTGGCATGCCCCCCCGAAGACAACAATCTGTTGGCACGGGAGGCCCTGCAATATCCCGCCGTTCAACTGCTGGTCGACCGCGTGCGGGCGGTGCGAGGTGATTTCGAGCTGGCCGATATGGATGCCTCGATTGCCGCGGGAATCTGTCGGCGGCTCGATGGAATTCCATTGGCCATCGAACTCGCCGCCGGCCGGGTCGACATATTTGGCCTTAGCAAGACCGCAAGCTTGCTCGACGACCGGCTGAACCTGTCATGGGTGGGGCGTAGAACGGCCCTGCCGAGGCATCAAACCCTGAACGCGGCGCTCGAGTGGAGCTATGACCTGCTTGGTGAGGCGGAGAAGCGCGTGCTGGGCCGGCTCAGCGTTTTTGCCGGCGGATTCACGTTCGAAGCGGCTGTCGCGGTTGCCGCCGACGAGACGATAGATGAAGCCAATGTCTCGGATTGCCTCTGGGAGCTTCGTTCGAAATCGATGATCGCCGTTCGGGGGCAGGAGGGGAGGCTGCGTCTGCTGGACACTACCCTTGCCTTTGCTTCACGACGACTTGCCAACAGCGATGAAGAGAACCACTGTCGCCGGCGTCACGCCCTTTACTTCTGCGACTTGTTCAAGCAAGTCGCTTCGACGGATGAGCATGAAAGGCTCAAGGCGTCTGGAGACGAGGTCGACAATCTCAGAGCGGCCCTGAACTGGGCTTTCTCGGCCGCAGGCGAGGCGAAAATTGGCGTTGAACTTGCCGCCGCTTCGGCAAGCATCTGGATGGCAATGGCCCTGCTTACCGAATGCCGGGAGTGGATGACGAAAGCCATCGGCCGGATCGATGAGGCGAGTGCCGGCTCACGGCAGGAAATGATCATTCAGTCCGCACTCGCCAGCTGCATGATGTTCACGGATGGCATGACCGAAGAATCGTATGCAAGCTGGGCGAAAACGCGTTTCCTTGCCGAGTGCCTCAACGACACCGAATGCCAGCTCGATTCCCTGCTTGTCCTCTGGGCTCACCAGATACGGATTCCAAGCTATGCCGAAGCGACAGAGCTGGCTGATCGATGCGGCGATGTCGCTGACGAGAGCGGCAATCGCGGCGCGATTGCGATGGCCAATTACATGCGCGGCGTCACATACCATCACAGCGGGCGAATATTGCAGGCCGAAGCTCATTTTGAAATGGCGCTGCACCGCGATGACGAAGCGTCCCGGCAATCGCTCATCAAGCGGTTCGGCTACGATCGGAAGGTCGACGCCCTGGCTGTACTGGGCAACCTGGCCTGGCTCCGGGGCTCTCCCGATCAGGCGAAGCGCTTTAACCAGACGTCGATCGCCGAGGCGCGCCAACTGGATCACGCGGTACCGCTCTGCGTGGCGCTCGCCTGGGCAAGCTTCAACGCATACCTGACAAGTCCAGACGATTCCGAAACTGAAGCGCTTGCCAACGAGCTTGTCGACCACGCCGCAAAATACGCCGTGGAAAGCTATCAGGGCGTCGGCCTCAGCGTGCAGGCGCTCTGCAGGGTCAGGCGGGACGGCAGCGATGCAGCTTCGGCGACGCTCTATCGCGGTTTGGAGAAGTTGTCAGCCGCGCGATATGGGGTCTTCAACTGGATCCTGCAGGCAGAGCTCGCAAGATGCATGGCCGTCGCCGGTCGCCACCGGCAAGCACTGGCCGTTTTCGAGCGAGCGAAGATCAACCTTGACGAGACCCAATGGTACGCTCCGGAGCTGCATCGGATCAGGGGCGAACTGGCCCTTGGCAATGGCGAGGGACTTGCGGCTGGCAGGCAATATTTTATCAGCGCGCTTGAACTATCGGACAGACAAGGGAGCTTGTCGTGGGCGCTCAGGGCCGCGACCAGCCTTGCCATTGCCGAGACGTCGCTCGGGCGAAAGGAGACCGCGTGGCGGACCCTGCAAGCCACGCACGCGAAATTCTGGGAAGGCCTTGAGACCTCCGATCTGCGGTTGGCCAGGCAGGTGTTGAACGGCTCATACCGGTCCGACAGCATCATCAACTCGTTACACTGAGCCGCTTGTTGCTGGGGGAGGTTTCGGCTAACACTGGATTGGCTGGGAGTATATTTGCACAGGACCGACGACGAACGGCGAACGACCGAGTAGTCGAGGATCCTGGCGGAATAACTCATGTCGATTCAACAAATGGGCTCGATTCAGCAAGTTGGCTCACCCGGCGCGATCCGGCTGGGTTTTGGCCCGTTCGAACTCAATGTCGCCGAGCGTTCCCTCAGGAAAGCGAACCAGGTCGTTCCACTTGGTGGCAGGGCTTACGACATCCTGATTGCGCTTCTCGAAAACGCCGGTGAGGTTGTCGGGAAGGCCGAGCTGATTGCTCGGGCATGGCCTGACGTAACGGTCGAGGAAGGCAGTCTTCGCGTCCATCTGTCGGCGCTGCGCAAGGCATTGGGCGACGGTCAGTTCGGTAACAAGTACATTGCGAGCATACAGGGCCAGGGCTACAGTTTCATCGCGCCGATCGCCCGCCTTCCCACGGGCCACGACAGGGCAAATGCATCTGCGGGAATGTCCAGCCTGCCGCCTGCACTGGGCCGCATGGTCGGTCGCGGCAATGTTATCCATGAGATTCAGGGTTTGCTGAAGACGGGCCAGCGCCTGATTACAATTCTGGGCGCTGGCGGCATCGGCAAGACAACGGTTGCCCTGTCCGTCGGACACGGGGCGTTGGCCGACTTCTCCGGCGCGGCATTCTTTGTCGATCTTTCAACCGTAAACGACCAGGAGCATCTCAGCGAGGCGATTGCTTCGGCAGTCGGGCTCGGCCCGCAGTTGGCTGATCCAAAAGAGGCGCTGCGTAATTTTCTGCGCCCTCGCAAGGCGCTTGTCATTCTCGATAGTTGCGAGCATCTCATCGGGAAAACCGCGGAGATCGTCGGCTTTATTTTTCAAAATGCCCCCGACGTCTACATACTTGCGACCAGCAGGGAGGCATTGCACGTCCCTGGCGAACACGTACTTCGTCTTTGTCCGCTGGATTGTCCGCCGGATCGGCCGGGGCTGACGGCGTCGGAGGCGATTGCCTATCCGGCCGTGCGGTTGTTCGCCGAGCGCGTCAGCGCCCGTCGTGGCGAGTTTTCGCTTCGTGACGACGAAGCTGCCATGGTTGCCGAGATCTGCCGCAAGCTCGACGGCATTGCGCTCGCCATCGAACTCGCCGCCGGAAGGGCCGCTATCTTCGGCGTCGGGAATACGGTGGCAAGACTGGGTTCGCGCCTCGATCTCCTGAAGTTCGGCCGGCGGACCGCAAATCCACGGCACCAAACGCTGATCGCAACGCTGGACTGGAGCCACGACTATCTTTCGGAGATCGAACGGGTCCTGTTGCGACGTGTCGCAATTTTCGTCGGGCAATTTACGCTTGAGGCGGCATTCGCCGTGACGGAGGAGGCCGGGATCGACGAGTCCGAGATCGCGGGTGCGATAAAAAATCTGGTCGATAAATCACTGGTCGGGGTTTGGACCGGCCCGCGAGGGCCGTGCTACCGGTTGCTTGATACGACGCGTGCTTACGCGTTGGAGAAGTTGGAGGCCAGCGGCGAGCAGGATTCCATCGCCGGGCGGCACGCGAGTTTCTTGATTCGAATGCTGGCGGGTAAGCCGGTCAATCTCCTTGATCTGGAGTCCACGGAAGCCGCAGACAATGCCGCGCGAGACTATCTTGGAAATATCCGTGCCGCACTCGAATGGGGCTTTGGTCCTTCTGGAAACGACAGTGCGGCCATAAAAATGGCTGCGGCGGCCTCGCAGTTGTTTCTGGCCAAATCGCTTTTTGTGGAGTGTCGGGGCTGGATGCAGCGGGCGATCGATCGGATGGCTGCGGACTGTGATCCGCGGGATCAGATGGAAATCCATGCTTCGCTCGCGTTGTCGCTGATGTTCACCGAAGGGAATAGCGAGAGGGTTCGCGAGGCCTTCAATACGGCGTTGACGCTCGCAGGGCGGCTTGAGGATACCCATCAGCAATTATGTCTCCTCAGCGGGCTGTCGATGTACCTTCACCGGACGATGGACGCGGCTGGTAGTCTCGAAGTTGCGCTGCGCGCCGAGGCTGTCGCGAAGACGACGGGAAATCCCGAAGATGCCGCGGTTGCGGACGCGATGCTGGGAGCCGCGTATTACATGCTCGCCGACCACGTCCGCGCGCCAAAACACCTCGAGCGGGCCCTGCACGGGGCGCCGCCGTCCCGACGGTTCAACGCAACACAGTATCTGTTCGATCTGCGTTCCACATCGTTGTTCAACCTGACCCGATCGCATTGGTTTGCCGGCAATCTCGACCGGGCCGGCGTTTATGCTGAAAGAACCATCGAGGAAGCCGGCCGATCGAACCATCCGATCGCGCTGTGTCGGGCCTTTATTCAGACGATGCCGCTCTACTTCTGGATCGGTCATCTGGGTAGGGTCGAGCGGGACCTTGCCGAGCTCGAGCTCATCGCGGAGAAATATTCGCTGGAGCCATTTCGCGCGGTCGCCATGGGACTCAGGGGGCGGTATTTGGTGCGCGCCGGTCAGACAATGGATGGCATATGTCATCTGCGGAATAGTTTGGAGAAGCTGCGGACTCTGCGGTACGAAATGCAAGTAACAGACTTTGTCGCCGAACTGGCGGTTAGTCTGGCTAAGCAAAACCGGCGCGCGGAAGCATTGGACCTGATCGACGGTTCGATCGCAACGCAGATCGGCTTGAAGAGACCCCTTCACCTTCCTGCCCTCTTCTTGGCAAAGGGCATGACGTTCGTGCGCGGAGAAGCCCGGCAGATTGGCCCGGCTCAGGAGTGTTTCGAGGAGGCGGTGGCGCTGGCGGGGCGGCAGTCGGCGCTTTCGTTCGAGTTGCGGGCAGGGCTGGAACTCGCGCGACTCTGGAATGACCGAGGTCAAATCCGAAAGGCCCATGATCTCATTGGCCCCATTTACGGTCGATTTGTTGAAGGCCTAACGACACCCGATCTTGTCTGGGCGAGGCAAATCCTCGAACAGACGAGCGTTCCGGCGCGACGCCTCACTGCGTCGTGACAAGGCCCAGGGTCTGCGCGCGTGATACCGCTTGCGCGCGCTTCTCAACACCCAGCTTGGTGAAAACGCTCTTGAGGTGCGACTTCACGGTTTCAGGCCCGATATAAAGACTGCGGGCGATTTCCTTGTTGGACAATCCTCCCGCGATCAGCGTCAGGATGTCGGTCTCGCGGGGACTCAATGCGTGCAGCGCCTGGACCCTGACGGTGGGTGCCAGGCGATCCTGCCGTGCTCTTTGCGAATCGGACGCGAGCCGATCGACATAAGACGCTAAATGCGCGCCAAGACTGCCGCTCTGCTGGACCATCTGCACGAGTTCGGAAGTGATCGGAGCCTCGTCCAGAATGATCTGATAGAGACCGCCGTCGGCGCATGCAGCAAGAACACGGCGAAATCGACTGGTTGCCTCCGTAGCCTTGCCGAGCCGGAGCTGAAGGGCAGAGAGTCGCATCTCGACCCGGATCAGGAAGTAGCGATGATGTGCGGCCTCGGTTTCACGCTGCAGCTCCCGCAGGATTGACATCGCCTCTTCAGGCCGCTCCCGTTGCCCCAACAAATGAGCGTGGGCCAGTTTGTGGTCCCATTGAATTTCCGACCAGGCACAGAGTCTGGGCGCAGGGTACTGTTGCGTCAGCCGCTCCAGCCGGTCGACGCATGCGGCGGCTTCATCGACGCGGCCTTCGTTGAGGTAAAGCCGTACTCGTTCTGCCGTTGCCGCGGCCGTCAGCCGTCCCCAATCCCGCGAGATGCCATGGTTTTCGGCCCGCTCCAGCAGTGTGTGGGCACGCTCGAGGTTGATCCGGGCAGCCGCGGCTCTCGCCATCACGAAATAGGCGCTGCGAACGCAGTCGAGCATCGTCCCGGAATTGATCAGCGACGCGCGATCGATCACCAGCGCTTCCGCCTCGTCGAGCTGGCCCTGCTCGTAGAAGATCCGCGCAAGCAGGCTGGTAGGCAAAGCCGCGGCCACCGAGTGCGGGCCGACATACTGCTCGGCAATGCGCAACCCCTCGCGGTAATGCCCCTCCGCCGCGGCGAGGCGCATCTGCCGGAGCTCTGCGACCCCTTGAAGGCAGCGCCGATATACCGATGCAAATACGTTTCTCCGGTCTTCCTCCGGTGAATAGGGCATCCAGGGTGTCGCGTAGAACTGCTTGAGGTCACCGGCCTGCAGGTGGCCGAAGCGAACGACGTTCGAGGCGACATTCGCAGTCCAGGGATCGGACGAGCGATTCACGCAATCCTGGGCCAGAGGCAAGGCCCGCTCGCTGTCGTCCTTCAGCGCGATGGCAACGGAGCGGATCGCCTGGCATTCGCACAGCAAGTCGCTCTCCGGCAGCTGGGTAGCCGTGATATCGTTCTCTATTTCAGTTGCGAGCTGCAGGGCCTCGTCAAAACGTAGCGCAAGCGCCAATCCCCAGGCGATCGCCAGCCTGACCTCGGGCTGACCCCGCATCAGTTCGTCGGGAAATTGGCGCTGCCATTCGAGCAAGGTGAAGAGATCGCCTCTTTTTATCAGAGCCATCGCGCAATTGTTGATCCAGCTGATCGCACGGTCGGAAGCGCCGGCCGCAATCGCGTGCTGGACCGCCTCGGTCCATAATTCGTGGGAGGCATACCAAACAGCGGCACGTCCGTGCAGCTCCGGAACCTCAATGCCGCGGTCCGCCTCCAGCCTCCGTTTCAGATAGTCCGCGAGCAGGGTGTGATAGCGAAACCATACCCCGTCATTGTCGAGCGGGGTGAGCAACATCTGGCGCTCGGCGAGCGATGCCAAAATTGTGCGGCTCGAACTCGAACCCGTTACGGCCTCGCATAGCGGACCGGAGAGCCGATCAAGAATCGCCGTTCGCAACATGAAGTCGACCATTTCGACGGGAAGCGTATCCAGCATCTCCGACAAATAGGCTGCGATCGGGCGCTGCGAACCCGAGAGACTTTGCACGTACTCCTTGAAGGCCAGTCCGAACTGTGAGGGCATCGACGCAACAATTCGCAGGGCGGCGGGCCACCCTTCAGTCTTGCGTTGCAAGAGTTGGACGTCGGGGAGCTCCAGAGCGCCAGGCTTGGCGTGGTCCAGAAACGTCTGCGTCTCCTGCATGTCGAATCGCAGGCTTGCGGAATCAATCTCGATTAGCTGATTCTGGGCTCGCAGGGTCGCGAGCGGCAGGGGAGGTTCGGTACGGGTCGTAAGCACGACATGACAGTGAGACGGCGCGTGCTTCAGAAAATACGCGACCGTTTGATGGATGCGAGCCGCGCTGAGCCAGTGATAGTCTTCGAGAAACAGATAAATATCATCCTCAATCTCGGCCAGATCGTTGATCAGGCTCGACAGGATCGCTGTCGGGTCGATCAGGTTGTTCTCCAGGATCAGCCCAATTGCGCCGGCGCCGACGTCCGGACAGGCATGGTGCAGGGCCTGGGATACGTAACACAGAAACCGCGTGGCTTCGTCGTCGTCCGAATCGATGGTCAGCCATCCAACACAGTTGCCGTCCTGCTCGAGCTTCTCGGCGCAAGCCGCCGCCAGCGAAGTCTTGCCGAAGCCTGCCGGCGCCTTGATGACGGCAAGCCGTTTGGCCGGGAGTTCGGACAGGATCGCAGCGAGTCGGGGACGTGCGACCAGCCCGCCGAATCGCGCCGGCAAAATCTTGGTCGCGAGGAATGGCAGCTGTCCCCTGGCGGGCGAGGCGGCCGTTCCGGTAGCAAGATTGCTCGATCGCGGCTGGATCAAGGGCTCCCCTTATCGCCGTGAGCTCGTCCCCCATTCGGGGGGTACCCCGGGTGACGAAAGTGTACGATCTCTGGTAGCGAGAAGGAAGCGCCGGACATCAGGGGGCAAAACTGACCGGAGAGCCGAAGCAAGCTCATGTCTATCAGGAACACACGCTTAGGTTTTGCGCGGATAGTTGAACACCCGGACAAGCAAGCCAGGTCCAGGCCAAGAGTCATGGTTGACGACGATCCTCAAGGAAATCTGCAATTTGGCCCCTTTGAGCTTTCGAGCAAGGAAAGGGTGCTGCGGCGCGAGGGCGAGGTGTTGCCGCTTGGCAGCAGGGCCCTCGACATTCTGATCTACCTCGCCGGACGTCCGGGTGAGGTGATCGCAAAGCAGGAATTGATCGATCACGTCTGGCCGGACGTAACGGTCGAGGACGGCAGCATCCGGGTCCACGTCGCCGCGATCCGCAAGGCACTTGGCGACGGCCAATTTGGCAACCGCTACATCGCAAACGTCAAGGGGCGGGGCTACTCGTTCGTCGGCAACGTCGTCTCCGGCGCCGGCGGCACGGAAAGCGGAAACGCGAGGCTCCGGCAACACGGTAGGCTTCCGCTGCGACCGATCACGATGATCGGGCGCGAAATGGCCGTCAGCGAGGTCAGCGACAAGCTGCGAGAAGCGCGGTTCGTAACGCTGCTCGGCCCCGGCGGCATTGGCAAGACGACCATTGCGCTGGCCGTTGGCCGCGCCGTTGCCGAAGAGTTTGGCGGCAAGGTGCATTTTGTCGACCTGGAGAGCCTTACCGATCCGCGGCATGTGGCGGGGGCCGTCGCGACATCTCTCGGACTTGCGCTCAAATCGAAAGATCCCGGCCTGGAGCTGGTCGACCTCGTTCGCTCGCAGAAGCTTCTGATCATTCTCGACAGTTGTGAACACGTGATCGAGGCGGTCGCTCTGGTGGCCGAACAACTTTACCAGGAAGCCGAGCAGATCCATCTTCTGACCACGAGTCGCGAATTGCTGAAAGTCGAGGGTGAGCATTGCTGCCGGGTTCTCCCGCTCGATGTTCCACCGGACGGGTCTGCGCAGACGGCACATACCGTGCTTCGATATCCGGCCGTGCAATTGTTTGTGCGGCGGGTGGCGGCGAGGGCGGGAGGCGTCGTTCTCACCGACGAGGAAGCGCCGTTCGTCGCGGAAATGTGCCGAAAGCTGGACGGCATGCCGCTGGCGATCGAGTTGGCGGCGGGCCAGGTCGCCATACTCGGCATCAAGAACACGGTAGCCCGCCTGGTGTCCCGGCTGGAATTGCTGAAGCTAAGCCACCGGACGGCAGTTCCCAGGCACCGGACGCTCAAGGCGACACTGGATTGGAGCTATGATCTGCTGTCCAACGCAGAGAGGATTGTTCTTCGACGCATTGCTCCTTTCGTCGGTCAATTCACCCTCGAGGGCGCGAGATGCATCGCCGGTGAACTCGACGTGGGCGCCGGAGAAATTTTTGACGCAATCGCCGGCCTGGTCGAGAAGTCGTTGATTGCAACCCGGATCGACGAAACGCAGGCGCAGTATCGGTTGCTGGACACGACGCGGGCTTATGCGCTTGAAAAACTGGAGGAGCATGGCGAGTTCGACTCGATCTTCCTGCGGCATGTGGAATACGTCACCCAACAGCTCGAATCGCAAAAAGAAATGCTGTCGGCCTTGCCACGGGCTGAAAGGGTTTCAGCCTATTCCCGGCAGCTCGGCAATATCAGGTCGGCGCTGGAATGGAGCTTTGGATCGCACGGCAACGACGAGATCGCGACCAAACTTGCGGTCGCTTCAACGCAGCCTTTTATGGAACTGTCGCTACTGACCGAATGGCAGGGCTGGGCCGAACAGGCCATAGCCCGGCTGGAAGGTCGCGAGAGGAACTCCAGCCACGAGATGGCGGCTTCCGCTTCGGACCTTGCCCAGGAGTTCAGGCTGCTGAGCGGACTGTTCCTGTATTCGAGCTGGACCACCGACATTCACCGCGCGCTCGATATCGCCGCGCGAAGCCAACGGGTGGCCTTGAAAATACGAGATCGCGACGACATGGCGTTCGCCGAGACGATGTTGGGCGCCGCCAATCATCTGGCGGGAAATCATCTCGCAGCACAGGGGCATTTCGAAGCGTGCCTGCGCCACTCGGCGCCGGGCGCGCGCCTGCGCGCCGGACACTACCTGTTTCACCACACCACCCTCTCGCTTGCCGGCATGGCGCGCTCGCTGTTGTACCGGGGGGTACTCGACCAATCGCTGCACTACGCGAGGCTCGCGATAGAGGAAGGGGAAAAATCCGGCTATCCGGCGACATTGTGCCGAGCCCTGATCCTGATTCTCCCTGTCTATCTGGCGCTCGAGGATTGGCCGAGGGCAGAGCAATACATCGCGCAACTGAGCGATCTCTCCGCAGCTCACGCCCTCAAGCCGCTCCAGGCCATCGCAACCGGGTTGCGAGGCCGGTGGCTTCTGCTTCAAGACAATGTTCGCGACGGCGTTCCGTTGCTGAAGAGGGCGTCGGAAGAGCTCGAGGCTCAACGTCATGAAATGCTCAATATGGATTTTGTCAGCGATCTCGGTGCGGGTCTTGCTGCTTCCGGCCTTCACGAGGAGGCCTTGACGCTGGTGGCGAATGCCCTCGACGTGCAAAAACGTGGGGGAAAATTTCTGTTCGTGCCGGCTCTGATGAGAGTGAAAGGCGTCGTCCTGGCATCCAGATCGCACGAGGACTATCCCGAAGCAGAAACGAGCTTTCTGTCGGCAATCGACTGGGCGAAACGGCAGTCCGCCGCTCTGTTTGAATTGAAAGCCGCGACGGACCTTGCGGAGCTGTTGCTGAAACAGGATCGCGTGCCGGAAGCTTGCAAGCATCTCGGCGCGGCCGTCGATCGAATGCCGGCCGGGATATTATCTCCCGATCACGCGCGCGCCCTGCAGGTGCTCAACCAGCTCCAATCCGGCTGAAGCAGACATCGCGCTGCCAGCGCAGGCGGGTTCAAGTCCTCGCATTCCGATACAAGCCCCAGGTGCGCGATCGGGTGCACGCTGTGTCAAGCGGTCACAGCAGGGATTTAGCGCAATGGGCAGGCTGGTTGCGGATATCATTGTCGAAACCCTGCAAAATGCGGGCGTCAAGCATTGTTACGGCGTGGTGGGCGATACGCTCAATCGGATCGCCGGCTCACTCGAAAAAAGCGAAATCGAGTGGGTGTCGATGCGACACGAAGAAGCCGGCGCGTTCGCCGCCCAGGCGGAGGCGCTGGTTGCGGATCGCCTGACGGCCGTTGCCGGGAGTTGCGGCCCCGGAAGCCTGCATTTCATCAACGGGCTATATGAGGCCAATCGCAATCGGGCGCCCGTCATTCTGACTGCAAGCCAGATCATTCGCGATGAATTGGGCTTCGATTTCATCCAGGAGGTCGACTTCAAGCAGGTCTACCGGGACTGCAGCGTCTTCTGCGACATGATCCACACGCCGGAGCAGGCGCGACGCAAGACCGTGATCGCCTGCCAGACGGCGCTGGCGAAACGCGGTGTTGCCGTTCTGATCGTGCCGGCGGATGTCTCCGCCTCCGTCGTGGACGACCGCATCCCTTACACGGTCCATGTCGCCAGGCCCGTCACGCGCCCGAACGATGCCGATCTCGCCGAGATCGCGGAAATTCTCAACAAAAGCGAAAATGTCGTGCTGTACGGCGGATCGGGCTGCCAGGGCGCACATCAGGAGATTCTAGCGGTTGCCGACAAACTGAAGGCGCCGATCGCGCATACGTCGCGGGCGAAGGATTTCCTAGAGCATGACAATCCCTACAACATCGGAATGACCGGGATGCTCGGCAACGAGGCCGGCTACCATGCCTTGCTCGACTGCGATGCGTTGTTGATGCTTGGTGCGGACTTTGCCTGGCGGCAGTTTTATCCCGACAAGGCAAAGATCGTGCAGGTCGATATCGACCCGACCCATCTCGGGCGGCGCCACCCGGTCACGAAGGGCGTTGTCGGCGATGTGAAGGCGACGATGGCGGCGTTGCTGCCGCTGCTGGTCGAGCGTGCCGACGCCTCGTTCCGAACGGCATACGTCCAGCGCTACGCGAAGTATCGGGAGTCGCAACTGGCCAAAATCGCTGCCGGCCACGATGGCAGCATTCCCGGGAGCTATCTGACACAGGTGATCAACCGCCACGCGGCAAAGGATGCGCTATTCACGGCCGACGACGGCACCCCGGCCGCCTGGGCCTATCGCCATATCGACGCGAACGGTCAACGCCGCATTTTCGCCAGTCTGCTTCATGGCACGATGGCCAACGGCATGCCGGGGTCCATCGGACTGCAAAAGGCGGAACCCGGTCGCCAGGTCGTGTGCATGGCAGGCGATGGCGGAATTTCGATGCTGCTCGGCGACCTGATGACCGTCGTCACACAGGAGCTGCCGATCAAGATTGCGGTCTATGACAACGGCAAGCTCGGCTTTGTGGAGATCGAGCAAAAGGCCGAGGGGATGCTCGATACCTTCACGAAGTTGAAGAATCCGAACTTTGCCGGGGTGGCACGAGCGCTGGGTCTCTGGGGCCAGACGGTTTCAAATGCGAACCAACTGGAGACCGCGGTCAAGGATTGGCTGGCGCAACCGGGGCCCGCGCTCCTGCACGTGCACGTCAACCCGATGCAACTCGTCATGCCGCCGTTCACGCAGGTAGAGCCGGCGATCGGAATGGCGCTCTATTCGACTCGCGCCATTTTGCATGGCCGGGGAGGCGATGTCTGGGAGATGGTGAAGGAGAATTTTCTCTAGCCGAGGCGTCGTCTTCCCCAGTGAAGGCGCGATGCGGCGGCGTGGCACCCCCTATCGATTTGCTGGGCAGCATGAGTGTGGTCAAGCATCGCTGCCATGGGCGGCCGCGATTGCTCAACTCGCGGGAGCTATCGGCTGTGCCCATAGCCAGATATTTTGTGGTTGTCGGAAGCGCGCTTATGGTTCTTCTGCTGGTAGCCGGCTGGTCCTTGCCGGAGCCTCCGCCGAACCTTTCTGATCGGCCGGAGATCATCGAAAGGGCGGTTATCCGGATCAGATCCGAGCGTAAGTGGCCGGAAAAGGTCGTCCTGGATACCAACCAGCCGACATTCTCGTCATCCTCCATTGAGGTGGCGCTGGCCCAGGAGTCGGCCGGATATCTGCCTGATGAAATGACCGGTCAGACCAGTGTTGTGTCCCTGGCCGAATCGATGGCCAGGCAACAGCCTGATGTTCGGCCGACCGTCGCAAATCCGCCGCCGGTGCGCGCCAGGCGCAAGAAGGTAAGGGCGGTTCGATCCTTTCACGTGGCAAGAGTCCGTAGTCCCAATGAGCTGCAGGGATTGGGTGAGGCGTGCTGTTGGTTCGAGCCAACGGATCGGCGAAGGTGCGTCGCGCGCCGTGACTTACGGACAGACAGACTGGCATTTTCTGGGGGCTGAATGAAAGCCCGATCGGGAATGGGCACAATTGTACAATACGGGCCGTTATCGGGCCGCCATGCTCAAAGCAAGCACGTTGACGTGCGAGTGGCAGGCTCCAGACGCCGTAAGCGGCTGGTGCGCTGCACAGGCGGGCAGTCGGCGGAAGAGATGCCGCATGGTACAACATCGGTGCACCAACGATGAAGATACACGCCACGCTCCCGGTGAAGGGTCGAGATCTCCGGCTTGACCTGTTCCGCGGGGTGGCAAATTGGGGAATCTTCCTGGACCATATCCCCAATAACGTCGTGAACTGGGTGACAACGCGGAACTACGGCTTCAGCGATGCGGCGGATCTCTTCATCTTCATTTCCGGCTACACCGTCGCCTTTGTCTTTGCGCGGATGATGCTTGAACGCGGGTTTATCATCGGCGCGTCGAGGCTACTGAAGCGTGTCTGGCAGATCTACGTCGCCCACGTCTTCCTCTTCGTGCTCTACCTCGCCGAAATCGGATATCTCGCGCAGAGGTATGGCAATTCTGGTTTCACCGATGAATTCAACATACGGGGCTTCCTAGCCAATCCGGCGCAGTTCCTGTTTGAGGGGCTGATACTTCGCTTCAAGCCGGTGAACATGGATGTGCTGCCGCTTTACATCGTGCTGATGGGCGTTTTCCCGCCGATCCTGTGGCTGATGCTGCGTCGACCCAATATGACCCTGGCGGCTTCGGCGCTGCTCTATGTGATGGCCAGGCACTTCGGCTGGAACCTTCCGGCCTATCCGGTCGGCGACTGGTATTTCAATCCGTTCGCATGGCAATTTCTGTTCACGTTCGGAGCCTGGTTTGCCCTTGGTGGATCGGCTCAGGCGATGCCATTCATTCGATCGCGTACCGCGTTGGTGCTCGGCATCGCCTATCTCCTGTTCGCCCTGATAATGACGATGGCGGCCCGGTTTGACGAACTGCGGTCACTGATCCCGCCGGAGATCTACGGCGCCTTCAATCTGAACGACAAAACCAACCTCGCGCCCTATCGCTTGCTGCACTTTGTCGTATTCGCGTTCTTTGTCGTTCGCCTGCTGCCACGCGATTGGGCGGGGCTGGAGTGGCGGATCTTTCGTCCCGCCATCAAGTGCGGCCAGCAGTCGCTCGAGGTGTTTTGCGCCGGCATATTCCTGTCCTTTGCCGCACATTTCGTGCTGGTCGAGGTTTCCGGCGCGGTCTGGATGCAGATCGTGGTCAGCATCGTCGGTATCTTGATGATGACCGCGCTGGCGTACTATCGGTCTTGGTCGAAGAATGCCGACAAAGCACCGACGAAGATCAAGCCGATCGTCGCAGTGGCAGGTTGAGAGGTGCCTGGGCCGCATTGGATAACACCAGACTCCATACTGCGTTATCTTGCCGAGCTCCGTTCCCTTCCTGCGGCGGCCGCGATTGCAGCCGGCATTTTTCTCATCGACACGCTGACGTCTCTCCATTTTGCGGTAGCATCCCTTTACGTGATCGTTGTCTTGATTGCCGCTCACGACCTTCATCGCCGTGGCATAGTGATCACGGGCGTCACCTGCGCATTTCTTACGGTCATGAGCTACGTGATCATGCACGGAGTTGTGGTGGATGGAGCCGCCCCGTTGCGGTTTGCGGTGAGCCTGATTTCGATTCTGATTGCCACCATCCTGGTGCTCCGGAACGTTTCGGCAAACCAGCGCGTCAAGGAAGTTGAGCGGGAGCGAGCAAACCTCGCTCGCTTCTTCTCGCCAAAAATTGTCGACCAACTCGTCGACATTCATACCCCATTTTCCTTCGCGCGCCGCCAACCCGCCACGGTTTTGTTTGCCGACATGATAGGCTTTACCGCGTATTCGTCGGGACAGCCTCCAGGCGTTGTCATCAGCGTGCTGCGCGATCTGCTTCACTTCCTGAGCGAGGCGGTTTTCTCCAATCAAGGATCGGTCGACAAATATCTGGGGGACGGGTTGATGGCATTTTTTGGCCCGCCCCTGACGAGCCCGCGAGATGCCACAAACGCGGCTATGTGTGCCCTGGAAATCGTGAAATCGATCGAATGCTGGAACCACCAGCGCACCCGTTGCAACGAGAGTGTCGTCCGCATCGCCGTTGGCATTCATTATGGCGAGGTCGTGCAAGGAAATGTCGGCGGCGAAAAACGGCTCGAACTCACCTTGGTCGGGGACACCGTGAATATCGCCAGCCGCGTTGAAGCTTATTGCCGAACTCTCGATGCCTCGGTGCTGGTTACCGGTGAATTCGTGGAGGCGCTGTCAGCAGAGGGTAGTCTGGAACTTGTGAAAGCTTTTGTCGACGAAGGTTTCCACGTTCTGCGCGGTTGCAAGGAGCCGATCCGTCTCTTTAGCGTGAGAAGAGAGACAGAGACTGCCCAGCGATTGGCTGGTCTGCAGGCGTCCGGCGGATGAAGGTGGGTAAAATGGATAGGCGAACCGGGCACCACCGTCCCCAATCCTTTTTATGTGGTTCTTATACCAAAGGGCCAACACCCCCATCGAATTCGTGCGTCGATTAGGCAACTGCATTGTCGCCTCGCCATTCTGGCGGAAAAATGCAGCAGTTTTGTCCAAGACCTCGCAACTGATGACCGGCAACCTGTCCGGCTAGGATCCGCTTGTCGTCGTTTCAGACCTTCACAAGCACCAAGCTGCGCGCGAGGCGCGGGCTGGTGCCGTGAGGTACGTTCGGCAGAAAGCTGGACCGGTGACCAGACGATCCGCTCGCTCAGAATGGCGGACGCCGAAACGGTCGGAGGAAGACAAGGGAGGCTGCCATGGTGGGAAGGCTGATTCAGACCACCAAATCGGCTTATCAGTATCCGTTGATTTTCAAGCAGCTGTGGCACACGCCGCGCGTGCAGGCACCGGATCAGGAGGTCGTCTACCGCGATTTGAAACGCTTCACCTATCTCCAGATCAAGGAGCGGATTGGTCGCCTCGCCTCAGCCCTGAGCAAAGCGGGTGTCGTGCCGGGTGACACCGTAGGTGTCCTCGACTGGGACAGTCACCGCTTTCTCGAAGCATTTTTCGCGATCCCGATGATGGGTGCGGTGTTACAGACAGTGAATGTCCGTCTGTCACCCGAACAGATCGCCTACACCATCGACCACGCGGGCGCCTCGACGCTTCTCGTCAATGATGAGTTCGTCGGATTGCTCGAGGGACTGAAGGCCCAGTTGCCGAAGGTCAAGCGGCTGATCGTGATGTCGGACCGACCTGCGCCGCAGACCGGCAGTCTATCGTTCATCGGTGAATATGAAAGCCTGCTTGCTGCGGCTGCACCTGACTACGACTTTCCCGATTTCGACGAGAACACCCAAGCGACCACCTTCTACACCACCGGAACGACCGGACTGCCGAAGGGGGTCTATTACAGCCACCGGCAACTCGTGCTGCACTCGATCTGCGGCTTGGCCCTGTTCGGTATGGCGGGCACGCAGGGCCGCTTCTCCCGCGACGACGTTTACATGCCGATTACGCCGATGTTTCACGTCCATGCCTGGGGATTCCCCTGGTCGGCGACACTCGCCGGGGTCAAGCAGGTCTATCCCGGGCGCTACGAGCCGGCGATGCTGGTCAAGCTGATCAAGAATGAGGGCGTCACCTTCACCCACGGCGTACCGACGATCCTGCAGATGCTGCTCGACGCGGCGGCTGCGGAAAATGTCGATTTGACGCGTCTCAAGATGGTGATTGGCGGTTCGGCCCTGCCGAAGGCGCTGGCAAAGCGGGCGCTTGCTGCGGGCATCGACATCTTCGCGGGCTACGGGATGTCGGAGACCGGTCCGCTTGCCGCGGTGTCCCACGTCCGATCAAAGGACCTGACCGGTGATCCGGACGGAGAGGTCGAGTTTCGCGCCAGGGCCGGTATCGCCGGGCCGTTGGTGGATCTGCGCATTGTGGATACCGACATGAAGAGCGTGCCGCATGACGGCAAGTCCGCCGGCGAGATCGTGCTGCGGGCGCCCTGGCTCACCCAGGGTTATTTCAACAATCCCGAGGGCTCGGAGCAACTCTGGGCCGGGGGTTACCTGCACACCAGCGATATCGCCGTGGTTGACGCCAACGGCTCGGTGCACATCACCGATCGCATCAAGGACGTGATCAAGACCGGCGGCGAATGGGTCTCGTCATTGCAGATCGAGGACCTGATCACGCAATGCGCCGGCGTTGCAGAGGCGGCCGTCATCGGCGTCAAGGACGAGAAATGGGGTGAGCGGCCGTGCGCGCTCGTGGTCAAGCGGTCGTCCGATATGAATAGCGTCAGCGATGCCGCCATCAAGGACCATCTCAAGGTGTTCGCCGACCAGGGCATCATCTCGAAATACGGCATTCCGCAGAAGATTCTGTTCATCGACAGCATCCCAAAGACCAGCGTCGGCAAGATCAACAAGAAAGAGCTGCGCGAACGATACGGCGACATGTAGCCGTTCGAACGCGACCGCGAGAAAATCAAGGAGGAAGAGATGGGCAACCTCACCCTTGCCGGATTGAACGAACGGGTCGGACAGGAGCTCGGCATGTCCGATTGGGTCACGATCGACCAGCCGCGCATTGACACGTTTGCGTCGTGCACCGGCGATCACCAATGGATTCATGTCGACGTCGAGAGGTCGAAGCGTGAAAGTCCGTTCCGCGGTCCGATCGCGCATGGCTATCTGACGCTGGCGATGGTGGCGCCGCTGGCGATGCAGATCGGCGTCATCCCGACCGATGCCGCCGCCGGACTGAATTACGGAATCGACAAGGTTCGCTTTCTGGCTCCGGTCCCGACCGGAGCGCGCGTCAGGCTGCGCGTTGTTCTCGCCGGGCTCGAGCCGAGAGAAGGCGGGCAGGTGATCATGAGGACCCAGAACACGCTGGAAGTGGAAGGATCGGAGAAGCCGGCTTTGGTGGCCGAGACGCTGGCGCTTCTGCTTCCAGCGGCGGGAGCGCGGCAATGAGCACGGATAATAGCGAGCCTCCAATGGAGGGGATCCCCGAAGAGGCATCCCGAAATACGCTGGCGCTCAATCCACTTGTCGGCATTCGGGGACAGGATCTCGTCGACAGCGCCGGCGTCCTGTTCAAGGCGATCGTCAATGAGCCGAAGGTCGCCGCCGAGCAATGGCTCTCCTTTCTGGGCGAACTCGGCTCGATCGTCGCCGGCAAGTCCGAGCGTGCGCCGGAGTCAGGCGACAGGCGCTTCTCCGATGCCACCTGGAAGGAGAGTGCGCTGCACGGCGGGATGCTCAAGGCCTATCTTGCCTGGGGCGATGCAGTCAGCGGCTTTGTCGACAAGACCAGCCTGAGCGACATCGACAAGACGCGGGCGCATCTGGTCACCGAAATCCTGATCGATGCCGTGGCTCCGACCAATGCGATGCTGACCAACCCGGCGGCGATGCGCAAATTCGTGGATAGCGGCGGCCGCAGCGTCTGGCTGGGATTGAAGAACTACTTCGATGACCTCACCAAGAACGGCGGCATGCCGTCGATGGTCGATCAAAGCGCGTTCAAGGTCGGAGAGAATCTTGCGACCACGCCGGGCGCGGTGGTGTTCCGCAACGAATTGCTGGAGTTGATACAGTATTCGCCGACGACACCGAATGTGCGAAAGCGGCCGTTGGTCATCACCCCGCCGCAGATCAACAAATATTACGCGTTGGATTTGTCGCCCGACAAGAGCATGGTGCGCTTCCTGCTCGACAGCGGCATTCAGGTATTCTGTGTGAGCTGGCGCAATCCCACAGCGGCGCATCGGGAATGGGGACTCGATACCTATGTCGCAGCGCTTGATGAAGCTGTCGACGCCGCCCGGGAGGTGACCGGCAGCGACGATATATCGATGATGGGATCCTGTTCCGGGGGCATCACTTCGACGGCTTATTTCGCGACACTTGGAAGTGCCGAGCAACAGAAGATCAGAAACATGGTGCTCGCGGTCTGCCTGCTCGATCCGAACACCGCCGACGAGAGCGCGTTCGGCTGCCTGATGACGCCGGAGACGATGCGCGCGGCCAAGGAAACCTCGCGGCTGCGCGGCATGGTCGACGGCCACGAACTGGCGCGAATGTTCGCGTGGATGAGGCCGAACGACCTGATCTGGAATTACTGGGTCAACAACTACCTGCTCGGCAACCAGCCACCGGCGTTCGATATCCTGTACTGGAATGCCGACACGACCCGGCTTCCAGCCGGTCTGCACGGCGATTACCTCGATCTCTATTTCACCAACCCGTTCGTCAACGCCACAAAGCTCACGTTGAACAGTAAGCCGATCGACATGAGCAAAACCACGGTCGACAGTTACGTGGTCGCCGGCATGACCGACCACATCACGCCTTGGAAGGGCGTGCACAAGACCGCACAGATCATGGGTGAGGGGACGACCTTCGTGCTTTCGAACAGCGGCCACCTCCAGAGCCTCATCAACCCACCGACCAATCCGAAAGCCTCCTTCATGATCGGGACGGTCCATCCATCCGGCCCGGACGCATTCGTGACCACGGCCGAGAAGCGCAAGGGAAGCTGGTGGCTCGACTGGCGCGATTGGCTGCATGCACGATCGGGCGAAGAGGTTGCGGTGGCTGCGTCATTGGGAAGCGACCGCCATCCCGTCCTTGCTGCTGCTCCGGGGACTTACGTCTTTGACTAACGATCCCGCCGGAAGAAACGGAGTCGCGGCGCCGGAGATCGAAGCGCGGCAAATCACGGTCGACGGGCAGTTGCTCCAGGTCGCCATCAGGCACAGCAGCGGCAGCGGGCCGCCGCTGTTGCTGTTCAACGGCATCGGCGCCAACTGGGAGCTAGCGAAG
The DNA here is from genome assembly GCF_036924535.1 of Bradyrhizobium sp. AZCC 2262. Classification (NCBI taxonomy): domain Bacteria; kingdom Pseudomonadati; phylum Pseudomonadota; class Alphaproteobacteria; order Hyphomicrobiales; family Nitrobacteraceae; genus Bradyrhizobium; species Bradyrhizobium sp. AZCC 2262. Next base: position 179,617 of record NZ_JAZHRT010000001.1, read on the forward strand.
CCGTTCCTTGAAGCACTCACGAGCACGACGGCAATCGTCTTTGACGTGCCTGGTGTCGGCGGTTCACCCAGGCCGTTCTTGCCGTATCGCCCGTCGACACTGGCTCGGCTTGCCGCCGGCCTCGTTGCGGAGCTTGGCTACACAGAAATTGACGTCGCCGGCGTGTCTTGGGGCGGTGGAATCGCGCAGCAGTTCGCGCATCAATATCCAAAGCTGTGCCGGCGGCTGGTGCTTGCCGCGACCGCGCCCGGTTTCACGATGGTGCCGGCAAGCCCCTCGGTATTGTGGAAAATGGCGACGCCGCGCCGCTACACCGACAAGCTCTACATGAACAAGGTTGCGGCGGACATCTATGGGGGAGCCTTTCGCGACGATCCATCCTTGATTGGCCGGCATGCAGCCGCGATGCGTGGTGCGCGCAGCCTGGGCTACCTGTACCAGCTTCTCGCGATGAGCGGCTGGACCAGCCTGCCGTGGCTGTGGTCGCTGCCGCAGCCGACGCTCGTGCTGATGGGCCGCGACGATCCGCTGGTCCCTCCGGTCAATGGCCACATTCTGGCGGGCCTGATCCCGAACGCCGAGCTTCGGATGATCGATGACGGGCACCTGTTCTTCGTGACGCGGCCGGCCGAAACCGCTGCTCTGATCGAGACATTTCTGGCCGACGTGAGCAAGCAAATCGATCCATCTCCGCTTTCCCGATTGGCTGGCAGGGTCGGAAGTCTGATGTCGGCAATCGGAGGACGCCGCGATGCCCAGGCGCAGCATCCGACAGGGAAATCATGACGGACACGACCGCACCACCCAGCGCAGCGAGGAACCGATGGTAACCCAGCAGGCAATCGGGAAAACCGACTACGCTCCACCGCCAATCGATGGCGACTTCTACAGGATCGCCACCGTCATGAACGACAGCGAGCGGGCGCTGCTCAAACGTGTTCGCGCGTTCACGGAAGGCGTGGTCGCGCCGGTGATCGAGGATTATTGGAACCGCGATGCATTTCCCTTCGAGATTGTCCCGAAGATGGCCGAAGTTGGTATCGGTGGGGTAGGCTACCAGGGATACGGCGCCGCCGGCGGCAGTTGGCTGATGAACGGTCTTGTTTCGATGGAGCTGGCGCGCATCGATGCGTCGGTTGCAACATTCTGGGGCGTGCACACCGGCCTTTCAGCCGGATCGATCTATCTGTGCGGCGACGAGCAGCAGAAGCAGCGCTGGCTGCCGTCGATGATGCGTTTCGACAAGATCGGTTCGTTCGGTTTGACCGAGCCGCTGGTGGGGTCGGCGACATCGGGTGGAATGACGACGACCTGTCGTCGCGAGGGCGATAGCTGGATCCTCAACGGCCAGAAGAAATGGATCGGCAATGCCACCTTTGCCGACATCAACGTGATCTGGGCACGCGAGGAAGGCTCGAACCAGGTCAAGGGCTTTGTGGTGGGCAAGGACAATCCCGGTTTCTCGGTCGAGAAGATCAAGACCAAGATGGCATTGCGGGTCGTGCAGAACGGATTGATCACCCTGAGCGACTGCCGCGTTCCCGAGGCCGACCGCTTGCAGAACGCCAACTCGTTCAAGGACACCGCGAAGGTGCTGAGAATGACCCGTACCGGCGTGGCGTGGTTCGCCGTAGGCTGCCAGATGGGCGCCTACGAGCATGCGCTGCGCTATGCGACGGAGCGGAAGCAGTTCGGCAGGCCGATCGGCGGATTCCAGCTCGTGCAGGATCTGCTGGTGCGCATGCTCGGCAACGTCACCTCGACTCAGGCAATGATGCTGCGTCTCGCCCAACTTCAAGACGAAGGCGTGATGAAGGACGAGCATGCGTCGCTCGCCAAGGCGTTCTGCACAGTTAAGTGCCGGGAGACCGTCGGCTATGCACGCGAGTTGCTCGGCGGCAACGGCATCCTGCTCGAGAACCACATCGGACGGTTCGTGGCCGATGCCGAAGCGATCTACTCCTATGAGGGCACAAGAGAGATGAACACGCTGATCGTCGGCAAGTCGATCACGGGCCTGAGCGCCTTCGTCTGACGGCTGGGATGGCAGGGTGAATCCGCCGACGTCGTATCTGACATGCCGATGGGTCCCATCTGAATAAGCCGGGTTATCGGATTGCGGTGCGATCCCTAGTTGTTCCTCATGCGTCATCAAGCGCTGTCGAGGGAAAACCATGAAGCAATCATTTACGCCCGTCCGTGTCGGACGCTATACGCTGCCAAACCGTCTGGTCATGGCCCCGATGACCCGCAGCCGCGCGAAGTTAGATGGCACGCCGGGAGAACTGGCTGCCGAATATTATTCCCAACGCGCCGGCGTCGGCCTGATCGTCACCGAAGGCACCCAACCTTCCGATGACGGCCAGGGTTACCTCGCGACGCCAGGAATCTACAGCCCGGCGCATGTCGCAGGTTGGAACAAGGTGTCCGCCGCCGTGCACGACAAGGGCGGCCGTATCTTCATCCAGCTCATGCACGCCGGGCGGATGTCGCATCCCGACAATACGCCGCATCATCGCCAGGCCGTGGCGCCCTCCGCGATTGCCCCGAGCGGGCAGATGTTCACCGCGACGGGGATGCAAGACATGCCCGCGCCGCGCGCGCTGACGACCGAGGAAGTGCGCCGGACCGTCGGCGACTTCCGCCACGCGGCGCGCAGCGCCATTGAAGCCGGCGCCGACGGCGTCGAGATTCACGGCGCCAACGGCTATCTGGTCCAGCAGTTCTTCGCCCCGAACGCCAACACGCGCACCGATGAATTTGGCGGCTCGATCGCGAACCGCGCCCGCTTCGCCATCGAGGTCGCCACCGCGGTGGCCGCGGAAATCGGCGCGGACAGGACCGCCATCCGCCTGTCGCCCGGCACCCCCACGGGGGGCATCGATGAGGGCGCGGAAGGCCCGGCGCTCTACCGCTATCTGGTCGCCGAACTTGACAAGCTCGGTCTTGCCTATCTGCACGTCTTGCATGCCGGCGACGAGAAACTGGTGGGCGACATCCGCGCGCTGTGGAAGCAACCGCTGATCGTGAACCGGCCCGGCCGTCCGCGCGACCGGGTCGGCGCCGACGTGGCTTCGGGATTGGCTGACCTGGAAGCCTACGGCCAGCTGATCCTCGCCAATCCGGATTTTGTCACACGGGTGAAGACCGGTGCGCCGCTCAACGAAGCGGATCGCGCCAGCTTCTTTGGCGGCGCCGCACAGGGCTACACCGATTATCCCGCGCTCGAGGCGGCCACGGCCGCGTAAGGCGCGCAAACAAGGAGGCCTGTGATGAACCAGCATGCCAGTGAAAAGAGCGCCCCGCCGTCTGTAGGCTCAGACGCGAGTGGAATCGAGACGTTGCTCAACCGCAATCTTCCGGAAGTTTTCGGTGAAGGCGACCCGGCGCGCCGAAGGGCGGCAATTGCCGAACTCTACACCGAAGATTGTGTGCTGTACGTGCCGCCCGGTATTTTCGCCGGTCACGACGCACTGGACAAGTTCGCCGGCGATCTCCGAGCGACGCATCCCCACTATGTTTATGAACATCATGGCGCGCCCCAGGTCCTGCACAATTCGGGACGGCTGGCGTGGGGCTCGGGACCGAAAGGTGAAGCGCCCCAGTACACCGGTGTAGATTTCATTATCGTACGGGACGGCAAGATCGCGGCTCTTTATGTCTACCTCGACTCGCCGCCCACATAGAGCAGCAGGCGCACACACAAATCCGCCGACCTAAAACGACGCCTCGGCGAGTGGCTCGGCCGGTCCCCTCGTGGAGAGAGCCTGACCGGAAAAGCGACCAGCATTTTCATGCTTTTCCCGACGTGTTGAAAATGAGTCATTTTCCGTCATGGCCGGGCTTGTCCCGGCCATCCACGTCTTTCTTGGGCCGACAAGGCTAAGTCGTGGATGCCCGCGACAAGCCCGGCCATGACGAGCCAGTTGGCGATGCCCGGTTTTACGATACTGCTTTTTGAGCCAGACTCGGGGGCCGATCACGTCCGACCAGGCGCGGGCGCCTCGCGAGATCGTGCCGCCGAGAGATATCCCCATCCCGGCCGCACCGGAAACATCCATCTCGCTCCGGGTTTTGGGCATCAGCGATATATCGGATAATCCGATGGATATTATCTGAATAAATCGGCTGTTACTATGGCAGCCGGGCTCCTAGCTTCTCCTCACTGTCAACCTCACACCCAATGGAGACCAATATGAGTGCAGCTTCTATCTCATCCGTCCGTCCTTCCCGTCGTATCGGCGCCTGGACGTTGCAGGGTATCATCGCAGCGGCGTTTCTTGCCGCCGGCGCCGCCAAACTGGCCGGCGTTCCCTTCATGGTCGACCTGTTCGAGCAGGTCGGACTCGGCCAAGGGTTTCGCATCGTGACCGGCGTCGTCGAAGTGGTCGGCGCCGTCGCGCTGCTGGTTCCCGGTCTGGCTTCGCTCGGCGCGCTGTGGCTCGGCGGCACCATGATCGGCGCTGTCGCAACCCATCTGTTCTTCCTGCACACCAGCCCGGTCCCGGCGGTCGTGCTCGGCGTCCTCAACGCGCTGGTTGTCTACCTGCGCCGCGATGAACTCGTTGCCTTGCTTCGCCGGGTCAATGGCTGAGCTTCGAAACCGAGAGATGGTCAAACCTCAGGAGAACGACAATGAAGACCGATGCAGTGTTCACGCGTTCGAACCGCGATGAAGAGATTTCCCGGCAGATTGTTCTGCGCACGCGTGGACACTCGCATGGGCGCGTCACCCGGCTGGTTAGTCCGGGTGACGTCGGGGAACTGATCAAGCCGTTCGTGTTTCTCGACTACTTCGACGCCGATCCGGCGACCGCACCCAAATTCGGCTTTCATCCCCATTCGGGTATTGCGACGTTGACCGTCATTTTGGCCGGGCAGGCCTTCTACAAGGAGACCACCGGTCGCGAAGGCGTCATCGAGACCGGCGGTGTCGAGTGGATGCGCGCCAGCAGCGGCGTCTGGCATACCGGCGGAATGTTCGGCGCCGAGCGGATCAAGGGCTTTCAGCTCTGGGTCGCGATGCCGCCCGAGCTCGAACTTGCCGAACCCGAAAGCCAATACCTCGGCGCTTCCGACTTCCATTTTGCCGGTCCGGCGAGGGTTATCGCCGGCGAATACGAAGGTGTGAAAAGCATCGTCGCCTCGCCTAAAGGCATCACCTACCTCGACGTGCGCCTCAAGGCCGGCGAACGCTGGATCTTCGAGCCGGCCAAGGGGCACGACGTCGCCTGGATCGCGTCGCATCAGGGCATCGTGACGACGCCGGCGCAGGTATCGGCGGGCGAACTCGTCGTGTTCGAGGCGGGCGATCAGGCGATCGAGTTTGAAGCGCTGTCCGATGCCGGCTTCATCCTCGGCTCCGCGGTCAAGCACCCCCACGACCTCGTGACCGGTCACTACTCCGTGCACACCAACGCGGATGCGTTGCGCATCGGCGAGAGCAACATCGCCGACATCGGCCGGCGGTTGCACAACCAGGGTGTCCTGGCAGGCGCAAGAGGCTGAAGCGATTAGCGCGGTTGAAGACGTAAACGAATGGAGCAAGCCAATGTTTGGATCAGATGGAGTTCAGCTTTTGCAACGTATGGCCAGGGGCCGGCCGTGGAGCTCCGATCAGCGCTTGCCGCTCCGATCGGAACATTTCCCGGTCGAGGCCAAAGGCCGCGAGATCGTCACACCGCAAGGCCTCACGATCGCGGTCGCCAGCGATCCCGCGATGAGCGAGGAGATCGTCCGGCGCCTGAACAACAGCGACCGGAGCGATCAGGAAGATCAATGGGCGCTCTGACCGGTGTCCACGGTCGCAGGAAAGGGCTCACGGTCCGAGCTCGCCGGTTGATATGACCGCCAATCGGGCAGTAGCATCCAGCGTTTAGTATCGGTTTGATCGATAGGTAGGTTCCATGCTCGACGCCGTCTCTCTCGATCAATTGCGCACCTTCATCGCCGCGGTCGATGAAGGAAGTTTTTCTGCCGCCTCGCGCAAGTTGTTGCGCGCGCAGTCGGTCGTGAGCGAGAGCATCAGCAAGCTCGAGGAGCAGATCGGCGTGCAATTGTTCGACCGAGCCGGCCGCTACCCCAAACTCACCGCGGCGGGATCGGCCGTTCTGGGCGATGCGCGCAGCATCATCGCAGGCGTCGACCAGATGAAGGCCCGGGCCAAGGGCATGTCAGCCGGCCTGGAGCCGGAATTGTCTGTCGTGATCGACGTCTTCTATCCGATCGACGCGATTACCCAGGCGGCCAAGGAGTTTCGGCAGAACTATCCGGGCGTGGCGCTCCGCATCTATGTCGAGGCGCTCGGCGGCGCCATCCAGCCCGTGCTCGACGGCCGCTGCAGCATCGGCGTGATCGGATCGCTGCCGGTGATTCCGGATACGCTGAGTTATGAGCGGTTGCCCGGCATCGCGTTTCTGATGGTTGCCGCCCGCGACCATGCGCTGGCTGCCTACCGCGGCAAAATTCCCAAGGCGGTTCTTGGAAAACATACCCAGATCGTTCTCACCGACAGGTCGGAGCTATCTTCGGGGCGCGAATTCGGCGTTATGTCGTCCGCGACCTGGCGGCTTGCGGATCTCTTTGCCAAGCATCATTTCCTGCTCCAGGGTCTTGGATGGGGCGGCATGCCATTACATGCCGTGCGCAAGGATCTGGCAGAGGGGCGCCTTGCCGTGCTGCCGATCGAGGACGTGCCGCCGGATGGTTTGATGCTGCCGATGTCGGCAGTGTGGCAGACCAAGTCACCGCCTGGACCGGCCGGCCGATGGTTCGTCGACCGCCTGAAGCAGTTTCCGGTGGATACGGGCAAGGTGCCGAAACCGCCGGTCGGCAGGAAGAAGGCTGGACGGTCTGCGAAAGCCTAGCCGGCCAGCCAGGAGTCAGTCCCTCCAGTCGTCACGCCCTGACATTTTTCAGATCGCGCGCGTCCAGACTGAAGCGCCCGGCGCCAAAATGCGCGATCTGCAACAGCCCGCCGATGATCATGATGTTCTTGAGAAAATGGATCATCTGATTCTGGTCGGCGAAATTCCTGTGAAAGAAGATCGCCGTTGCCAACGTGAACACGGCCACGCCGAGCGCAACCGTTCGCGCACGAAAACCAAGCACCAGCAGCAGACCGCCGCCGATCTCGAAGGCAACGGCAATCGCCCAGCCAAGCGGGGCCAGCGGCAAGCCGACACTGCCGATATAGGCCGTCGTTGCCGCATAGGTGGTTAGCTTGCCAACGCCGCTCATGAGAAACGGCAGGCCGATAAGCAGGCGGCCAAGCAGCGGCAGAAACCTCGTGACGTCCATATTCAGCTCTCCTTGCAGGGGTGAGATTCGATTCCGAACGACCGCACGCGGTCGTGATCAATATTATACTTTACGATCGTAAAGTAAAATGCTATGAGTCCGGTTATGCGGTGCCGCTGTTGCAAGCCGCGATCGCAAAATGTCGGCGGCCAGCGCCGCGAAAACCGGGCGGAGACGAGCGATGATCGAGGAACGGGACATTTACGTCGCCATGCGGGACGGCACGCGGCTGGCCGTCGACGTCTACCGCCCGGATGCGCCGGGCAAATATCCCGTGCTGTACGCGTCGGCGCTGCACAACAAGGACATCCAGGGTCCCGACATCGCGGACATCCTGCCGCCGCAGCCGGCGCATGCGCCGCTCTGGTTCGGCCCGATCGAGGCGGGCGACACACGGCGCTTCATCGCCAACGGCTACATTCACGTGATTGCGCAGCCCAGGGGCTCCGCCAAGTCAGAAGGGCATTACGGCCACGAGGACACCGACCACTACGATCTGATCGATTGGATCACGCAGCAGCCGTGGTCGGATGGCAAGGTCGGAATGGTCGGTATCTCCGGATTTGCCGGCGAGCAATGGCGCGCGGCGGCGCAGGGACACCCGGCGCTGAAAGCCATCTTTCCCTATGACGCTTGCAGCGCCTATGGCGGCATGTTCGGATTCCGCGACTTCAATCCCGGCGGCGTGCTGCATTCCTTCCCTTATCTGCTCGACGTCTTCAGCACGGTGCACGAATCGCGGGATCGACCCAGTGAACTTCCCGCCGCGGAGGAGGAGCTCTGGCGCCGGGCAATGCGCAATCCCGACTACAAGCAGTACATCAACCTCTACAACATCCTCACGCAAAAGGGTCAGCGCACGTTCATCATGTATCTGATGATGACGCATCCCTGGGAACTCGACGGCACCGTCGAGCGCGCCGAAGAGACCTTCAAGAAAATCAAGATACCGTTCTATACCGGCTCGGGAGCCTACGCCTACACGTACAAGCTCCATTGGCTGGGCGCGCAGCACTACTTCGGCAATGTCGATGCGCCAAAGAAGCTGCTGTTTACCGGGCCGGCTCACCTGGAGCGGCCGTTCCATCAGCATCACGACGAGATCATCCGCTGGTATGACCATTGGCTGAAGGGGAAGAACACCGGTATCATGGACGAGCCGCCGGTGCGCTACTGGCTGATGGGCGCCAACGAGTGGCGGACCGGAACCGATTGGCCGCTGCCGGAGACGCAGTGGACCAAATACTATCTCTCCCATTGGGAGACGCTGTCGACCGAACCGCCGCGTCCGGCCTCGGAGGCAGGCGCCGCGGTCCGCGAGCCCGATGTCTTCACGCAGATGCCGGTGACGCGGACGACAAAGGTCGAGCGGCTGCGCTACATGACCGATCCCCTGCCGCACGACGTCACCGTCGCCGGCCCGATCACGCTGACGCTGCACGCGGCGATCGATCAGGAAGATACCAACTGGATTATCGTGCTCAAGGACGTCGGACCGGACGTCTCGGTTCGGACCGCGCGCGAAGGTGAGCGCGACGTTCCGTCGACGCTGCCCGAACGCGAGCTGACGCGCGGCTGGCTGAAGGCATCGTATCGGGCGCTCGACGAGAAACGTTCGAAGCCCTGGGAGCCGTTCCACAAGCTCACCCAGGATGCGATCGCGCCGGTGACGCCGGGAGAAGTGGTCGAGTACCAGATCCAGATCCTCGCCACCGCAAACCAGTTTAAGGCGGGGCACCGGATCTGTCTCGACATCACGTCGATGGATGTCCCGACCGGCACCGGCGCAATGACCAATGTCGAGTACATCCCGTACCACGTTTGCAGCAGCAAGACCGTCACGCACCGGATCTATCGCGACGCGGACCGGCCGTCGCATCTGCTGTTGCCGATCATCCCGGAACCCGCTGGCCGACGTCCGGCCTGACGCCGGCACAAGGAGGAAGAATTACCATGACGACAGTCCGATTCGAACGAGACGGTGCCATCGGAAATCTTGTGCTGGGCGATCCTCCCTTCAACCGGGTCGACTCGCGCTTCGCGGAAACCTTGCGAACCGCCGTGCACCAGGCCAGCCAGAGCGACATCCGCGTGCTCGTGATCCGTTCCGAGGGGCCGCATTTCAGCTTCGGCGGCGAAGTGCGGGAATGGCCGGGAAAAGACGTCAACTGGTTCAGGACGTTCGTGGCGGATGTGAACGTGTCGTATCGCGCAATCGAAATGCTGAAGATCCCGACAGTTGCCGTGGTGCAGGGTATCGCCTTCGGCGGCGGCTTCGAGCTTGCATTGGCCTGTGATTTCCTCGTCGCGGCCGAGAACACGATCTTCCGTTGCGTGGAAGTCACGACGGCGATGCTTCCGATCGCCGGCGCCCTGCAGCGCATCGCGGAGCGCGCCGGTCGGGCGCGCGCGTCGCGATTTGCGATGCTGGGCGAACCAATATCAGGCCGCGAAGCAGGGACACTCGGAATTGCGACCCACGTAGTGCCTGAACAAGAACTCGCAGCGACCGCGGCCGCGCTGACGCAGCAGCTCGCGACCGGGCCAACCCGCTCGTACGCTGCAACACGAACGCTGCTCAAGGCGTGGTCGAGCGGAGGGGTAGCTGCCGCCGACCTCATGATGCTCGATGTCGCCATGGAGCTCTACGACGGCGGCGATGCGCAGCGCGGATTCGCAAATGCGGCGGCGGCCTTCGACAAGGACATCGAACCCCCGGCGATGGCGTTCGAGGGGAAGTAGGGCGTCGGCGGCATGCAGCCCATGCCGGTCGAGCATCAGGGACAGAGGCCATTGGAGGTGGTCGTGCAGCGCGAAAGTTATGTGCATGGCAATAGCGGCGCGCCCTTGATCGGGAAGACGATCGGCGCGCTTCTGGACGAAGTGGCTGCGATCGACGGCTCTCGCGAGGCGCTGGTTGTGACGCACCAGAACATTCGCTGGACCTATTCGGAACTCAAGGCGCGCTCTGACGCATTCGCATCGGGGCTGCTGGCGCTCGGCCTCGAGCCGGGCGATCGCGTCGGCATCTGGGCCCCGAACTGCGCTGAATGGACCATCGCGCAGTTTGCGACGGCGAAAGCGGGCCTGATCCTGGTCAACGTCAATCCTGCCCATCGCCTGAGCGAACTGGAACACGCCCTCCGAACCGTGGGATGCCGCGCGCTGATATCAGCCACTCGCTTCAAGACCAGCGACTATATCGCCATGATTCGCGAACTGGTTCCGGAGCTGCGTAGCGGAAGCAGCGAACTGAGGAGTGTACGGCTGCCGGAGCTGCGCTACGTCATCTCAATCGAAGGAAAGCATGACGGCCTCGTCGCGTTTGAGCGGATATTGGAGATCGGCAAGCAGGTCGGTAACGAGCGGCTCGACGCGATTTCGGGGACGATCCAGATCGACGATGCCGTCAATATCCAGTTTACGAGCGGCACCACGGGATTGCCCAAAGGCGCCACGCTCTCGCATCACAATCTGATCAACAACGGCTTCTTTGTCGGAGAAGCCACCGGAATCGAGCCTGGTTCCCGCGTTTGCATTCCGGTGCCGCTGTATCATTGTTTCGGCATGGTGATGGGAAACCTCGGTTGCGTGACCCATGCCGCAACAATGGTCTATCCATCCGAGGCCTTCGATCCGTTGCGGACGCTGGAGACCGTTGAAGCCGAACGCTGCGATGTACTCTACGGGGTACCCACGATGTTCATCGCCCAACTCAATCACGCCGAATTCTCGCGCTTCGATTTGAGTTCGTTACGGCGGGGCATCATGGCGGGAGCTCCATGCCCGATCGAGGTCATGAAGGAAGTCGCCTCAGTCATGCATATGGGCGAAATAACCATCGCCTATGGGATGACCGAAACCAGTCCCGTCAGCTTCCAGAGCAGCCGGGAGGATCCGCTCGAGCTGCGTGTCTCCACGGTCGGCAGGATCCAGCCGCATCTCGAGGTCAAGATTGTGGATCGAGACGGCCGGGTCGTTCCGCGCGGCGAAGCCGGCGAGCTCTGCACGAGAGGCTACTCGGTCATGCTTGGCTACTGGGACGATGAGGCGCGGACCAGGGACGCGATCGATACGGCCGGCTGGATGCATACCGGCGACCTGGCGACGATCGACAATGATGGCTATTGCCGCATCGTCGGCAGGATCAAGGACATGGTGATCCGCGGTGGCGAGAACATCTATCCGCGTGAAGTCGAAGAATATCTGTATCAGCATCCGGATATCCAGGACGTCCAGGTATTCGGCGTTCCCGACACGAAATACGGTGAAGAACTCTGCGCGTGGATCGTTGCAAAGGCCGGCGTCACCCTCGATGAGGAGGGCGTCCGCAAGTTTTGCCAGGACCGTATCTCGCACTACAAGATCCCCCGCCACATCCGGTTCGTGGAGAGCTTCCCGTCCACGGTGACCGGCAAGGTCCAGAAGTTTGCGATGCGCGAGGCGATGATCGAGGAATTCGCCGGCGCAACGAGAACCGGCACATGAGCATAGCGAAAAGCGCATGCGTGGCGTATCGGCCGAGATGTCCCGCGGATAGTCGCAGCCAATCGGTAATCTCGCGCGGTCCGCAGTTGCGGCGCACAGAAAAGGTCTGAAGGAAATGCCTGGCTCGCTTCGCATTGCAATCATCGGCGGCGGTATTGGCGGTCTGACTGCTGCGCTCGCACTTCGGGCGCGGGGTCTTCATGTAACCGTGTTCGAGCAGGCCGAAGTTGTCAGGGAGATCGGAGCCGGGGTCTCGCTCCATCCAAATGCCGCCCGGTTGCTGAAGCGCATCGGCCTCGATGATCAACTGCGGAAGATCGGCTCACCCATCAGCAACATTACACTAAGCACGTCGCAAGGCGATGCGATCACCACTCCGGCGGGGCCGGCAACGCCTGCGTTTTCGCGGGATGGTGGTCAGGGCTACAACGTTCATCGTGCCGACTTCCTGAACCTGCTATTTGCCGCACTACCGAGAGGAACGGTCAATCTTGGTCATCGGTGCATCCAGCTTGGGGAAGACGGCGATCGGGTCCGCTTTTCGTTCGCGAACGGCGTTGCTGCGGACGCAGACGTCTTGATCGGTGCTGACGGAATTCGTTCCGTCGTCCAGCGCGAAATCGGGCTGCACAGTCGCCCGACAAGCGAAGGAATCATGGCCTACCGCGGATTGATCCCCGCCGAGCGGCTCGCCTGGGCCCACGATCTCACAGACCCCGCGCTTTGGCTTGGATCAGGCCGGAGTTTCCTGCTTTATCCCGTCGCCGGCGGGCGGTTGATCAACATGGTGGCTTTCGTTCCCACTGACACCAAGTCGGAGGAATCCTGGTCTGCGCCAGGCGACCTCAAGGCGTTGGCCGCCGAATATGCCGGTTGGGACAAGCGCGTCCGGGACACCATCCATTCGCTCGACGAGACCTTTCGTTGGGGAATCTACGATCGCGCCCCGTTGCCGTACTGGTCGACGGGCCGCATCACGCTGATGGGCGATGCGGCACATCCCATGGTCCCCCACGTGGGTCAGGGCGCTGGTCAGTCAATCGAAGATGCAATTACGCTTGCGGTTGTTCTGGAGGGATGTACTGCCGTCGATGTCGCAGGCCGCCTGAAGCTGTATGAGGCGCTCAGGCTGGCGCGGACCAGCCGCGTCCAGGCGCTCGCGCGCGCCGCAGGCAAACTCTATCGCTCCGAGCATGACAACCCTTCGGAAAAGGCCGAGCGCCTGCGCGAATGGATGGCGCAGGGAAAGTGGGTCTTCGAGCACGATGCGGAAGAAGCCGCCCGAGATGCTCTCGCGAAGTCAGGGCACTGAGCAAAGTCGATCGAAAAGAGCGGGAGAGGGGGAAACATGTCTCAAGGAATAGCTTTCGGAAGCAGATGGTGGATCGTGTTCGGCGCGACGTTGTCGATGGTGGTGGCTCAAGGACCGGTCATTCTGTACACGTTAGGCCTGTTCATCAAACCGCTGAATCAGGAATTCGGCTGGGATCGCGCCAGCATCTCTGCCGCCGGCGGCATTGCCGCAATCTTCTCCGCGATCACCGTTCCCTTCGTGGGATCAATGATGGATCGCTGGGGTGTCCGCACCGTTCTGCTTCCGATCGCCGTCCTTTGCGCTTCAAGCGTCGCACTCATTGCTCTGACCCCGAAATCAATGGCCGTATTCATGTTGTTGTTTGCGATCACCGGCGTTTTGGGATCAGGCCAGGGGCCGCTCGGTTATGCAAAATGTGTCTCTGCCTGGTTTGACGACAGGCGAGGACTGGTGCTGGGAATAACGATGAGCGGGATCGGTCTGGGAGCGGCCCTGGTTCCGCAGTACACCCAGTTTCTCATCGGTAATCTCGGCTGGCGCGCAGCCTATGCTGGCCTCGGCCTGCTCACGCTGATGGTGGCCTTTCCGGCAGTGTTTCTGTTCATTCGCGAGCCGACCAAGGCAGACACTGCGGCCGACAGCGTGGTCGCGCAATCTTCTGCTTCCGAAGACCGGCCGCCCGACCTCGAGGTGCGGGAGGCGCTGGGCGGCCGCCGGTTCTGGCTCATCGCTTGCGCCTTGTTGCTGGTTTCGACCGTGACGCAAGGATTGGTCGTACACACGGTGCCGCTCTTGACGGACAAGGGCTATTCGCCCGAAGCGGCAGCCGCCCTGATGATTGCCGTTGGCCTCTCCACGATGGCCGGGCGCCTGCTATCCGGATATCTGGTTGACAGGATCTTCGCGCCTTTCGTCGCGGCGTTCTTTTTTCTGCTCCCGTGCCTGGGGATCTACTTGCTCGACAGTGCCATTTCACCGGTCGTGGGCATCATCAGTCTCGGTCTGGCATCCGGTACCGAAATTGACATGATTGGATTTCTGACGTCCCGATATTTCGGAATGAAACGCTTCGGGCAGTTGTACGGATACCTGTTCGCCAGCTTCGTAGTCGGTTCGGCTGTCGGACCCTACATGATGGGCCTGGCCTTCGAGCGGCTGCATTCCTACGAACCCGCCCTCTGGACGTTTTGCGCGTTCATGCTTCTCGCAAGCGGTGCGATACTCTCTCTCGGTCCCTATCGTTATCCAGCTGAAGAAAAGGCTCCGGCAGGCGCCGGGCGAGTTGTGGACGCTCCTGCCGCCGAACATGCATGAGAGGGGTATGTACCGGACAACCGGCGGCCTGCGATGCGCTCAGGAATGGCCAATCAACACTTAGCTTGGCGTTCGGTTGGGAACCATGTTAATCGAAGGCCAAATGGCGAAGAAAACTGTCCGGCGAGAGCGCCCGCGCAAGAGGGCCGAGCAACAGCGCGCGCTCGAAACGCGAGCCTCGATTCTGGACGCTGCGATTGCTGAATTCGCCGAGCGCGGATTTGAAGGGGCCAGCATTCGCGCCATTGCCGACCGCCTCGGCTTGCAACATCCGCTGATCACATACCATTATCGCAGCAAGGATATTCTGTGGCGGGCCGCGGCCGAGCATGCGTTCGAACAGATCAGGGCAGGTTGGGATAGTTCGGCGCCGGAAAACTCCGAGCTTTCGCCGCTTGCCCGATTGCGAGAGGAATACGCCACGCTGTTTCGCTACACGGTCGCATTCCCCGAATTTCACCGGTTCATGCGTCAGGAATCGCTTTTGAACAATCCACGGCTGAAGTGGGTTGCGGAAACGGTGGTGGCGCCGCTTCTGGAACGATTGATTCCGCAGATCGTCGCAGCCCAGAAGCAGGGGCTGCTTGCCGCGGCCGATCCGATTCTTTTTCATTATATGATGGTCAGCCTCACCGCCACGCTCTCCGGGTTCGGGCCTGAAATGCAGGTTACGAGCGGACTATCTGGCAAGGACACCAAGGTCGTGGAAGCGTATTGGCGCCTGGTTGACGAAACGGTCTTTGGAACACATGCGGGCGGCAAGTCTGCTCGGAAGCGAACGGATTAGTACCAGCCGTCAACGTCCAACCGTTGTCGTGAGAAGGTGCTCCAAGCCGGTCGCCTGGCATGCTTCGTCAATCGTACAGGTGAGTCGCTGGGCAAACGGAAGCGAACTCCTCGAAGCGCTGGACCTTGGAAGGGACTGAGTAATTTGACGCAGGATGATCCCTTACGCGCGTTTTCCCATCGGCACCACGTTTCCATCGCTCCGCCGCACCAGGGACACGACTGCCGCCCTTGCGAGGTCTTCCAAGGCGGTCGCAATGTATTTCGCGTAGTGCCGCTCGATCATTTTGACTGAGGTGTTGTGCAGTTTGGCGACCTGTTGAATGGGCAAACCCTTTCGGAGACCGCGCACGATGCTCGAGTGCCGCAAAGCATAGGGAATCACCGGCATGCCGGCGCGCTCGCGAATGGCCTTCCAGGGACGTGCAAGTTCGCCTCTTTTCCACGGACCGCGTTCAGACTTTTTCCAAGCGATACCCCCCGGCTCCTGTTCATGGATCCATCGCTCGAAAAGAGGTGCATCGCTTGGCCGCCCGGCGGTTGCGGGAATGAGCACCTCAATCACATCGTCGCCCACTGGAACTGGGTCTGAGCCGCTATTGCCGCCGCGCCCCTTGTAGGAACCCGGCACCATCAGACGCCGTGCAGAAACCTGTACGTCGCCCACGCGCATTCGCCTGACCTGGGCATACCGCGCGCCGGTCGCGGCCAGACATACGGCGATCCGATATAGATCGCCATCAAATCCTTGCTTCTGATCGACTTCACACGCAGCTTGAAGGATGGCGCCAACCTTCTCATCCGTGAGAATCTGGTTATCCCGAGCAACCGACACAACATCATCATCATCGATCCGCTCGGCTTTGAAGCCGGCTTTCACGATGGCGAGGAACGCCGGGTTTAGTGTCTTCCGATCTGCCGATAGCCGCGGCCACGCGGCGTTTAGTGCGGCCTTGAGGTCATTCACGAACCGCTGCTTGGTCGTGACCTTTAAGTCCTCCGGCAAACCCTCACGCCACGTTATCAAGTCGCCTTCTTTCAAGACATGCAGATGCACCGATGCAAGAGGAGCTGGTTCCGCAGCTTCCTGGTTGCCGCGCTTTTCTTGACCAAGAACGTATCGCCGCAGCTTGGTACCGGCGTCGGATCGGACGTCGCGACCTGTTCGGCGTCTTTCTCGAGCGTCGCGTTCCTTGACGTAGGATTCAACGGCCGATCGCACGGTAGGAGCTGGGCCCGCCGCTTGTGACGCGGCTTCTGTTCTGGCACGAGCTACCGCCTCCCGTGCCGTTCTCACGGCCTGTTCGTAGGTCAGAATCCCGGCGGCGGGCTTGTCATTGATGTCGTTGGCGACGCCGACTGGCACCTGCCTGTAGTTTCCGCCTTTGTGGTGATTACGCCAGCGGACAAACCAAACGCCGCCCTGTTTTCCTTTGCGATAGCCCAGATGCGCTTCCGCATCGAGGCGACGCCAATGCACGCCGAGCTCGAGCCTGGAGCGCGCGTTAGCCGTCGTGACCTGAGCCTCGGTGAGTGTCTTCGACATATCGTTTGCCGCACTGTTATACGTCGAATATCTGTCGAATATATGACGGTGTACGTCGGCGAACAATACCGGATTGTGGACATTCAACCCATTGAAATAATTGGACGTCAGCGGACATCGGCGGACGGAGGCAGACCCATTATTTGGCTCTCTCAAGGCTGAAACAGGGTTCGATTCCCCTAGGGAGCGCCAGCAAATTCAGGCACTTAGGTAGCAATCAAGCAGCGTTGGTTGATTAAGACGCTGGTGAACAGCAGCGAGCACTTGCGGAATCTACTGCCGCCTCGGCGCGATGCCTCACCGTCGCTGGCGCATTCGCGAAAAACTTCCTCGTCGCCCTTGGTGTCCGGAAATATTCAAACCGCCGCTGACGTGCGCTGTCGTGCGCTAGCGCCCTCGGATGTTCGCATTGACGTTGCTTGTCGCACGATGAACTCTTGTCCCGTCGAGCTTTGTGCGAGTAGGAGGCCTACGTGAGATACAATCGACGAGAGAAAACTGGCGGACAACAGTCATCAGTCAGTCTATCCGCTCCGAAAGCCGCAGAACCGAGCACAATGCCATTCGCCCAGCGGCTCACCTGCACGATTGACGATGCATGCGGAGTGACTGGCTTGGGACGCACGAAGCTTTACGAGTTGATAGGAGCTGGGCGTATCGTCACGACAACCATCGGACGTCGGCGATTAGTCGTGGTGCGCTCACTTCTGGCGCTTCTTGACACCAACATGTCGAACTAATGGACGTGCGACCTAAGGGAGCAACCTCACTTTGAACTCGCTTTCGTCAGGCACTCATTTTGATGACGCGACCGTGCTCCCTTAGCCGGTCGAACTCGTCCTCCCATCACCGCATCATCCGCACGGCGCTCCTGCCAGAATTCGGCGGCATGAGTATAGCGCCACGGATTTCATTCGTCGCCCGTTGCGCAAGTGAACGTTCGATCGCACCCGCTTGTCACTTGTCGCTTCGTTCGGGAGCGCTGACGCGGCCGGCACTGAAAGGGTGGGTGCCTAGACGACGGCGATATCGACGGTCGGTTCTTTCCAGCGCCAGCAGTGGGCCAAGTGGGAAAAGGCTGGAAAAGAAAGCCAGAGCAGCAAGACTTTCTCTCGCAGGGACTTTTTTCGAAATAGGGAGCGGCTTGATTGGAATTATTTTCTAAGTACCTTTCGTATTTGGGTATGTCTTAGAAGAAAGTTCTATATATGACCGACATCATCGAGATTGCTCCGGAAGTCGTGCGCCGTATCGACGCGATCGACCGGAAGATCCTTAGGGTGCTCCAGGAAGATGCATCGCTATCCGTGGCCGAGATCGGCGAGCGGGTTGGCCTTTCGTCCACGCCGTGCTGGAAGCGCGTCCAGCGTATGGAGAACGAAGGCATCATCACCGGCAAGGTCGCGTTGGTCGACCAGAACAAGATCGGCCTTGGATTGTCGGTGTTCGTCTCGGTCGAGAGCAACGACCACTCCGATGCGTGGCTGAAGAAATTCGCGCAAGCCGTCAGTGCCATGCCTGAAGTCATTGAGTTCTACCGTATGGCTGGGGACGTCGACTACATGCTGCGCGTCGTCGTCGCCGACATGCGGAGCTATGATATCTTTTACAGGAAGCTGATCGGCTCGGTCGCGCTGGTGAAGAATGTGACGTCGCGCTTCGCCATGGAAAAAATCAAGTCGGTGACCGCGTTGCCCGTACCGTCCTACGAGGCGGCGTAGTTTTCAGCCTCGCTCAGTGAGGGACGATTCACGGCACGCTTTGCAGCGTCTTGGCCGGCGAGCATCGGTTCAAACGATTCCCTAATCAATCTCGCTTCGGCGTCCAGATCTTTGCGGTGCCGGCATCGACCTGCACCGGAAGTAATCTCTCCGCGAAAAATGCGTCGGCGATGCGCTGCTGCTCGGACAGGCCGGGCGCCGTCACGACGCCGACCTTATAAGAGCGATGGCTGTTGGCCTGTTCTACCGTTGCCGCATCGATTCCCCAGAGGCCGGCCAGCAATGTCGCGGCTTCCTTGGGATGCGCCTTGACCCATTTGCCGGTTTCATCAAGCTTGCCGAAGATGATATTCAGGACGTCTCCGCGCCGATCCGCGAAGGCTGCCGATGACAAATAGTATCGCTTGCAGCTCGCAAGGCCGTTACTGCCGTCGGACAATACCCGTGCATTGGATTGGCGTTGCGCGCTGGTCAGGAATGGATCCCAGGCGACCCACGCATCGACATTGCCGCCGATGAATGCGGCGCGGCCGTCGGCCGGCGTGAGGTAGGCCGGTGAGATATCCTTGAAGCTCAGACCGGATTTGGCGAGCGCGGCCAGCAGCAGGAAATGACTGCCGGCACCCTTGGTGACGGCGACCTTCTTGCCTTTCAGGTCGGCCAGCGTCTTGATCGGCGATTCCGCACCGACCAGGATGGCCTGTGCCGAAGGGGAGGCGGCTTCTTCCGCGATGTAAGCAAGCTTGGCTCCAGCCGCCTGCGCGAACAGGGGCACGGTATCGGCGACGTCGGCGCCAAAGTCGATGTTGTCGGCGTTGATTGCCTCCAAGAGCGGCAGGCCGCTGGTGAATTCATGCCAAGAGACCCGGACGCCGAGCGGCGCAAGCGCTTTCTCCAACACGCCATTGGTCTTCAGGATGGCTGTCAAAGTTGAAGACTTTTGATAGCCGATGCGAACCGTGTCGGAGGACGGCGTTTGCGCGGCAGCTGGGGTAACCGAAGCAATCGTGACGGCCGCTAATATTCCGACGATCGATTTGATACGAATGCGCATGAGATGTCTTCGCCCAACGCCATTGCAAGGTTTCATCAGGCTAAGGTCAGCTTGGTAACAGTCAATAGAACCACTATTCGTTATCAAGCCGGGTGGAATACAACGCTGCTACGAAGAATGAAAATGAAAGGCGGAAATTTCACGCATCCTATCTCACTTCCGGATCGCAACGTATCGTGCGCGAAATTGCGATAGTTCGAAGCGCTCTCTGGAAAACTACTGCGCTGAACTGGATCAAGGTATATTGCAGTCGCCACGCAATTGATCGGGGAAGGGCGTCCATGTTTGAGGGGTTTGAACGGCACGAAATCGATACCGAAGACGCACGCATCGTGTCGTTTATCGGTGGAGAGGGGCCGCCTTTGCTGCTTCTGCACGGTTATCCGGAGACTCACGTCGCCTGGCATCGCCTCGCGCCGGTGCTGGCGCAACATTACACGGTGGTGGCGACGGATTTGCGGGGCTATGGGGATAGCCGGGGTCCGCAGCAGGCTGATGCCGCGGCTTATTCCAAGCGGACCATGGCCGGCGATCAGCTCGCCGTGATGAAACATTTTGGTTTTCACCGTTTCGGCCTGATAGGTCACGACCGTGGTGCGCGGGTGGGATATCGGCTGGCTCTGGATCATCCCGGTACGGTGCAGGCATTTGTGTCGTTGACGGTCATTCCGACGACTGAGATGTGGGCGAGGGCAGGCAAGGCGTTCGGGCTCGGCGCCTATCATTGGTTCCTGTTTGCCCAACCCTATGATCTGCCGGAACGCCTGTTGAGCGCCGATCCTGATTACTTTCTGGATTGGACACTACGGAAGATGGCGAAGGATCCCGGCTGTTTGTCGGACGAGGCGCTGGCCGCCTATCGCGCGGCATTTCGGCGGCCCGAAGTCCGACACGCGATGATGCAGGATTACCGGGCCGGAGCGACGGTCGACCACGAGCACGATCTTGCCGACCGCGCCGCCGGGCGCGTCCTCGATTGCCCGGTATTGGTGCTGTGGGAGCAGGGGCGTTTTGAGGGGAAGGAAACGCCGCTTACGATCTGGCAAGCCTGGGCAACACAAGTCGAAGGACGGGCCATTCCCGGCGGCCATCTGCAAGCCGAGGAGCAGCCGGACGCCGTACTTGACGCGATCGGCCCGTTTCTTGCCCGACACCTGCGTTGATTGCTGACCGACCTGCACGACCTTGAGGTCGCAAGGAGTCGGCGTTTCCCGCGATAGGACTTCGCTGCGGCATTTCTGTTTTGTAGATTTTCATTCCGACGTTGCGCCAAACGACGTGCCGGATTTTGCGTTTTTGATACAGGGATAGTCGCGCCGCAATTAATTGCTGCAGCACGCAAGTGCGAACGCTTAGCCATCATACGTTCGGCAAATCATCTGCCCTTACGATGAGGTGGCTCGGCATGTCTTCTCAAAATGCTCTCTTGCGCAATTCAGCGTCCCAACAAGGCAGGCCGGATGACCTTGCCGATCTCTCGGCCGTCGATCTGGTCGAACAATATCGAGCAAGGTCTCTCTCGCCCGTTGAGACCACACAGGCCGTGCTCGACCGCGTCGAGCGCCTCGACCGGCGTGTCAATGCCTTCGCATTGCTGGATGCCGAATCCGCGCTGGCATCGGCGCGCGAGTCCGAAGCGCGTTGGCAGCGCGGCGAGCCGCTCGGCCCCGTCGATGGCGTGCCGGTTGCGCTGAAGGATCTCATCCTGGCCAAGGGCTGGCCGACGCTGCGAGGCAGCCGCGCCGTCGATCCGGTCCAGGACTGGAATGAGGACTCTCCTGCTACCGCTCGCCTCCGGGAGCAAGGTGCGGTGCTGCTGGGAAAGACGACCACGTCCGAATTTGGCTGGAAGGGCCTTGGCGACAGCCCGTTGACGGGGATTACGCGAAATCCGTGGAACGTCGCCCACACGCCGGGCGGCAGCAGCGGCGGCTCGGCAGCCGCCACAGCGCTCGGCTTTGGACCGCTTCATGTCGCAACCGATGGCGGCGGATCGACCCGGCTTCCGGCGGCGCATAGCGGCGTCTTCGGGTTTAAGCCGACCTTCGGCCGCGTTCCCGTCTATCCACCGTCACAGAACGGGACTCTCTTCCACGTCACGCCGATGACGCGCTCGGTGGACGACGCGGTGCTGCTGCTCGATGCGATCGCGCGCTCCGATTTGCGCGACTGGAATGCGTTGCCAACTCAGGAGGGTTCCTGGTTTGAGAACCTCGATCAGGGCGTCAAGGGACTTCGTATCGCGTTCAGCCCGACGCTCGGTTATGCGCAAATCGATCCGGAGCTCGAGAGGATCGTCAGCGATGCGGCCAATACATTTGCGGAACTTGGCGCGATCGTGGAGCGCGTCGATCCCGGTATCGAGGATCCCTTCGATATCTTCCAGACGTTTTGGTTTGCCGGCGCAACCAAGCTGGTGGCTTCGTTCGATCCCGGTCGCCGAGCTTTGATTGAGCAGGGGCTGCAGGAGGTCGCGGAGAAAGGCCGGTCGATTGACGTTATTACCTATCTTCAGGCCGTCGATCGTCGCGAAGCGTTGGGACGGCATTTCAACCAGTTCCATCAGAAATGGGACCTGCTGCTCACGCCGACGACGGCCCATCCGGCCTCGGCGATCGAAGCATCGGGTGCCGATCTCGTGGTGCGGCCGATCCGCTCGCCCTTCACCTATCCGTTCAACATGACGCAACAGCCTGCAGCCTCCGTGCCGGCAGGGCTGACGGCCGGAGGCCTGCCCGTCGGCTTGCAGATTATCGGCGCGAAATTCGCTGATACCAGCGTACTGCGCGCTGCGAAGGCGTTCGAACAGGCCCGTCCGTTCGCGCGCCCGAAAGATCCGTCATGACTGTACAAATCGAGAGCCTTGACTTCGAACTGCCGCAACTGACGGCGGCCTACGCACGCGGCGCGCTCACGCCGTCGACCGTGGTCGAGCATATCCTTCAGGAGATCGCGAGCCGCGGCGCGGACGGCGTCTGGATCAGTGTCGTTTCGCGTGAGGATGCGCTTTCGCGTGCAAGGCAGCTCGAGGCGCTGTCGAAGAGCGAACGTGAGGCGCTCTCGCTGTGGGGAATTCCGTTCAGTGTCAAAGACTGCATCGATACGATAGGGTTGCCGACGACGTCTGGCTGCCCGGTCTTTTCCTACACGCCCGCCAAGAACAATCTTGCGGTCGAGCGTCTCCTGGCGGCAGGCGCGATCCTGATCGGTAAGACGAATATGGATCAGTTCGCGACCGGGCTGGTCGGTGTGCGCTCACCCTATGGCGTCGCGCGCAATCCCTTCGATGCGGCTTATATTCCCGGCGGCTCCAGCTCCGGCGCCGCCGTTTCGGTTGCGGCCGGACTGGTCAGCTTTGCGCTTGCCACCGATTGCGGCGGGTCGGGACGGGTACCGGCGGCTTTCAACAACGTGGTGGGCCTGAAGCCGACCCGCGGATTGATCAGCGGGATCGGTACGGTTTCGGCCTGCCGCTCGATCGAGACGCTCTCGATCTTCGCGCTCACGGTTGGGGACGCGCAGGCGGCGTTCGAGGTGGCGCGGGCGTACGACGAGGATGATCCATTTTCGCGGCCTGATGCGCTCGAGGCGGTTCGCCCGTTGCCGGCCAGGTTCAACTTCGGTGTTCCCGGCGCGCGATGGCTGGATTTCTTCGGCAATTCGGACGCGGCGGCGCTGTTCGCCAACGCGGTTGAGCGGCTGGAAAGTTTCGGCGGGCGCAAGGTTGAGGTCGACTACACGCCGTTCACGGAGATCAACGATCTCCTGTTCAAGGGCCCTTGGCTGGCGGAGCGCTACGGCGCCTTGCAGCACTTCGTCGACGAACGGCCTGACGCGCTATTTCCCATCACCCGCGACATTCTCGTGGGCGGCAGGAGCATTTCCGGAGCCGAGGTCTACGCCGCGCAGCAGCGGCTGAACATTCTGAAGCGGCAAGTTGCGAAGCTCTGGAATGAGATCGACATCCTCGCCGTTCCCACCACCGGAACGATCTACCGCATCGACGAGGTCGAGGCCGATCCGATCACTCTCAATGCCAGAATCGGGACCTACACCAACTTCGTCAACCTGGCCGACCTTTCGGCGGTCGCCGTTCCCAGCGGCTTCCTGCCCAATGGTCTGCCGCAGGGCATCACATTGATCGCGCCGGCGTTTGCCGATCGTCATGCGGCCTCGATCGGCGATCGATTTCACCGTGCAAGCGGCCTGCCATTCGGCGCGCGCCATCTGCGGGCGGCCCGTCCCAATCATGTCAACCAACGCGAGGAGAATCTAACGTGAGATCCATTGCTGCTGTTGTCGGACGAAGAGGGCTCGCGCGCGCGGCTGGGGCTGTGGCGCTCGCGGCCGTCATGGCGTTGGGGGCCGTGCCGTCGCCCGCCCAGGATATCACCATCGGCGAAGGCATCGCGCTCGGGTGGGGACAGTTCTTCGTCGCCGATCACGACAAGACCTGGGAAAAGCACGGGCTGATTCCCAAAGTATCGACATTCGCGAGCGGCCGGCTGGTGCTGGACGCACTGGTCGGTGGCGGGGTGGTGATCGGCACCGCGGCCGAGACGCCAGTGGTGTTCGCCACACTCAACGGGCTGCCGGTGCGTATCATCGCCACGATGAACCGGCATGAGCCGTTCGATCTCGTCGCCATCAAGGACATCAAGACCAACAAGGATATCAAGGGCCGGCGCATCGGCTATTCGCAGGGTACCAATGCGCATCTCTACTTGTCCAAATTGCTCAAGCAGGAAGGCCTTTCGTGGTCGGATATTACCGCGGTCAGCCTCAACCCTGGCGATTTCGTCAGCAGTCTCGCCGGCGGAGCGATCGATGGTTTCATCTGGACCGAGCCGCACCTGTCGCAAGCGGTCGGGCAGGCGCCGGACAAGTTCCACATCATTCGCGCGGAAGGTCTCTACAACACCTATTCGACGGTCATCACCCTGCAATCCACCATCGACAGCAAGCCGGACCTGCTCGTCAAGGCGCTGAAGGCGCTCATCGAGGCGGATGACAACATCAAGCGGGATCCCGATGCTGCCGCGACGCTGACGGCCGAGCGCATCAAGCTCGATCCCGCCATTGCAAAGGCGTTCTGGAAGCGGGCGAATTTCAAGTTCGATCTCGACAAGCCGGCGCTGGTTTCCCAGCTCGAAGAGCAGGCCAGGTGGGCGGTTGACAACAAGCTGGTGCGGCCGGACGCCAAGATCCCGGACTTCAATACGGTGGTGGTGACGTCGGTGCTCGACAAGGCACGCAGGGAATGAACGCTAGGGTGGAAATCTCGCCGCACGCCGCTGTTGATCGACCGCTGATCAATTGCGTTGATCTCGGCCATGTCTACGATACAGGGCGCGGCCGGACGACCGCGCTCGGCAACGTCTCGCTCACCATCGACCGCGGCGAATTTGTCTGCGTGCTCGGCCCGAGCGGATGCGGCAAGACCACGCTTCTGAATATCCTTGCCGGTTTCGTCGCGCCGTCGCACGGCGATATCAAAGTCAATGGCAGCGCGATCGATGGTCCGAGTGCGGAGCGAGGGGTCGTATTCCAGGACTACTCGCTGTTTCCGTGGCTGACGGCGCAGGCCAATGTGGAGTTTGGATTGCGGATGGCTGGGCGGGCGGCGCGGGAACGCGCCGAGATTGCGCGCGATCTGCTCCGGCTCGTCGGCCTGCCCGAGGCGGGCGCGAAGTACCCGTTCGAACTGTCGGGAGGCATGAAGCAGCGCGTTGCAATTGCACGGGCGCTGGCCACCCGTCCTTCGCTGTTGCTGATGGACGAGCCGTTTGCCGCGCTGGACGCCATGACGCGAAGCTCGTTGCAGGCCAGGCTGATCGACATCCACAAACAGGAGCATCCGACCATCCTGTTCGTGACCCATAACATTGCGGAAGCTTTGGTTCTCGCAAGCCGCCTGATCCTGATGTCGGCCAATCCGGGACGAATCATCGAGGACATAAAGGTGGATTTGCCGCGGCCACGGCGGCGAACGTCGCCACGCTTCAATGAACTGTACGAGCATCTCGAGCGTGCCATTGGGCTCGAGACGGCGGAATAGGGATATGGCCGTTCGCTTCAGCCGCAATACCGTCGCCGGCATCATCGGTACGCTTGCTTTCTTTGGTGCCTGGGAAGCCCTGAGCCGGAGCGGGCTCGTCAACAGCGTGATGCTTCCGGCGCCCAGCACAATCGTTCAATCCGGCTGGTCGCTGATCGTCGATGGCGAACTGCCCCGTCACCTCGGCGCCAGCCTGCTGCGTGCGGCGGTCGGGTTTGTCGCTGGATCGGTGCTGGCCGTGCTGGTCGGGGTCGCGATGGCGCAACTGCCGCTACTGCACGGAACCATCAATCCGCTGGTACAGATGTTCCGGGCCGTACCGTCGCTTGCATTCGTGCCGCTTGCGATCTTCTGGTTTGGCATCGGGGAGGCATCAAAGATCTTCCTGATCGCCTGGGGCGTGTTCTTTCCGGTCTGGGTCAACACCTACGTCGGAGTACGCGACACCAGCCCGCTGCTGGGGCGCGCGGCGGCCAGTCTGGGCGCGCGCGGTTGGCGTAATTTCGCGTACGTCGTCATCCCCGGTGCGTTGCCCTTCATCATCGCCGGGCTTCGGGTCAGCCTGTCAGTCGCGCTGGTAGTGTTGGTCGCGGCGGAACTGGCCGGTGCGGCCTTTGGGGTCGGTTACCTCATTCAGATGTCGCAGCAGGTGTTCCGCGTCGATCAGATGTTCGTCGGCTTGATCGTGCTCGGTGCGATGGGATTTACGGCCGATCTCCTGTTCGAACGCACAGTTCGCCGATTGCTACCCTGGTACGGTGCCGAGCGGGGCGGGGCAGCGGGGCGGGCAGATCGAGCGTTCTCGGTCGCCGTGAACGGAAGCAGCGCGAAAGCAATTTATTGCGGGTCCCAATGGACCGGACCAGCCTAAAAGGCCGGACGACGACAATGCGAGGTGAACGTGCAACCCACTAACGTCGAACTACGCGAAGAATCGACGGCGCTGGCACTGACCTGGCCGGATTGCGGAACCCGGCTGCTCGAAGCGGAGACGCTGCGCCGGGCAAGTCGTGCGGCCAGCGAGATTCGCCGGCAGGTCGACGGGGTCGAACTCGTGATTCCGTCAGGGCTTTACGTGTCCGCGGTCGAGCCGATCGGGAATTATGCCCTGCGCCTGTCGTTTTCGGACGGGCACGATCGCGGCATCTATCCCTGGTCCTATTTGCGCGAACTTGCCGGACAGCATTGAGGTCGCGACATGGATGAGATCAAGGACGGCGTGACAGAAGTCACCTGCGATGTCCTCGTGATCGGTGGCGGGACCGCCGGGCCGATGGCGGCGTACAAGGCCAAGCGCCGCAATCCCGCCGCGCGCGTGGTGCTGCTAGAAAAAGCCAACGTCAAGCGATCGGGCGCAATCGCGATGGGCATGGACGGGCTCAACAACGCCGTCGTTCCCGGTTATGCCACGCCCGAGCAATACACCAAGGAAATCACCATCGCCAATGATGGCATCTGCGACCAGGCGCCGGTCTACAAATACGCGTCGCGCTGCTTTGATATCATCCAGGAACTCGACCGTTTCGGGATCAAGTTCCAGAAAAACGAGAACGGCGATTTCGACGTCAAGAAGGTCCATCACCTCGGCTCGTACGTGCTGCCGATGCCGAACGGCGATACCGTCAAGAAGGCGTTGTATCGCCAGCTTCGCCGCGAAAAGGTACTGATCTCCAACCGCTATATGGCGACGCGCCTGTTGAATGGACGGGACGGGCAGATCGCGGGCGCAATCGCCGTCAATACGCGCAGCGCCGAGCTTCTGGTGCTGCGTGCCAAAACCGTGATCCTTTGCGCCGGCGCGGCGGGTCGTCTTGGCCTGCCGCAATCCGGCTATCTCTGGGGCACCTATGAGAATGCCACCAATTCCGGCGACGGATATGCGATGGCCTATCATGCCGGAGCGGGGCTCGCGAATCTCGAGTGCTATCAGATCAATCCTCTGATCAAGGATTACAACGGCCCCGCCTGCGCCTATGTGGCCGGTCCGTTCGGCGCCTATACCGCCAATAGTGAGGGTAATCGCTTCATCGAATGCGACTATTGGTCGGGCCAGATGATGCAAGAGTTCTACAACGAACTGCAATCCGGCAAGGGACCGGTGTTCTTGAAGCTCAACCATTTGCACAGCGACACCGTCAGCAAGATCGAGGCCGTGCTGCACAATGTCGAACGTCCGTCGCGCGGCCGGTTCCACGAAAATCGTGGCACCAACTACCGCGAGCGCATGATCGAGATGCATATTTCCGAGATCGGGTTCTGCTCAGGCCACAGCGCATCCGGCGTTTTCGTCGACGAGTTCGCGCGTACCACAGTGCCGGGCCTGTATGCCGCGGGCGATATGGCCAGCGTGCCGCATAACTACATGCTTGGCGCGTTCACCAATGGCGCGGTGGCGGGGGAGCACGCGGCGGAATTCGCCGCGAATATCGATCTTCCCGACTACGACCCCGCTGACGTCGCCCGCGAGCAGGCGCGCGTGCTGGCGCCGACAAGGCGGGAGGACGGGATTCCGCCGAACCAGCTCGAATACAAGGCCCGACGCTTCGTGAACGACTACCTTCAGCCGCCGAAGGTCACGGCGAAGATGAAGATCGGCCAGGCGCGCTTTGCCGAGATTCGCGAGGACATGGAAAACGCCATGGTGGTACGCGATGCGCACGAACTGATGCGCTCGCTGGAGGTCGCCTCCATTCTGGATTGTGCCGATATGGCGGCGTTCGCCTCGTTGTTCCGCACCGAGAGCCGCTGGGGCCTCTATCATCACCGCGTTGAATATCCGGAAAAGAACGATGACGAGTGGTTCTGCCACAGTATCCTGCGCAAGCAGGACGGCCTGATGATCGCGGAAAAGCGGCCGGTCGCACCCTATGTGGTTCTGATAGTGGAATCCGAGCGTTCTGCTTACGACCGCCAGCGCATCCGCCAACACGCCTGAGATACGGATACCTCATGCCGATTGCCAACACCCCCACAACCGTCCCTGTCATTGTCGACGAGGCTAAATGCATCGCCGACAAGGGCTGCACCGTCTGCGTCGATGTATGCCCCCTCGATGTGCTCCGGATCAGCGATCTCACCGGCAAGGCGTACATGAAGTATGACGAGTGCTGGTATTGCATGCCGTGCGAGACCGACTGCCCGACCGGGGCCGTGACCGTCAACATTCCCTATCTGTTGCGCTGAGATGACCGCGTTCGAACCATTCGAGGCGTTCGGTGACCTCGAGGAGAT
Source organism: Bradyrhizobium sp. AZCC 2262 (assembly GCF_036924535.1). Taxonomy (NCBI): domain Bacteria; kingdom Pseudomonadati; phylum Pseudomonadota; class Alphaproteobacteria; order Hyphomicrobiales; family Nitrobacteraceae; genus Bradyrhizobium; species Bradyrhizobium sp. AZCC 2262. The sequence goes on from NZ_JAZHRT010000001.1 coordinate 208,429, forward strand.
TTCCGAGCGGCTGGATAGCCCGGATCCATCGGTGCGGCGTCTTGCGGTCATCGATCTCGTGGAGACGTCGAGCGGTGAGGCCATTCCGCTGCTGGTACGGGCAGCGGGCGATTCGGATGCCGAGGTAAGGCTGCAGACCGCCCGGGCGTTGGGCGAGTTCGACGGCGTAGATGTGGCCAAAGCGCTGGCAGGTGCTCTGACCGACCCCGCGACGGTTGTCGCGCAGGCCGCCGCGGACAGTCTCGCGGAACTTCGCGATTCGACGGCCAGCACCGTATTGCTCCCCTTGGTGACGCATTCATCGGCCTTCGTGCGTGCTGCGATCTTTCGCGCGCTCAAGGCGCTGCAGGTCAGCGCGTCGCTCGGGCCGGCCATTGCCGCCCTCGGCGACGCTGATGCCGCGGCGCGCGTGCAGGCGGTCGGCGTGATCGGCTATCTGAAGACGATCGAGACGTTGCCTTCACTGATCCATGCGACCAGGGACGAGGACGCCGACGTCAGGCTTGCAGCCATCAATGCGCTGTCCTTTGCACGCAATGAGGCGGCGGCACAGGCGGCCGCGGACGCGCTGTCGGATGGCGAATGGCAGGTGAGAGCGGTGGCGGCCGAGACAATAGGGCGGATCGGCCAGATTTCGGTAGCGACGGCGCTGATCCGGTCACTCGATGATGGCTACTGGCAAGTTCGTCAGAAGGCGCTGCAGAGCCTTGGCCAGCTCCACGCACGTGCTGCCGTCGCCTCCATCATTCCATTCCTTGATGATCCGCTTCCCTCGCTGCGCAAGGACGCCGCCGCGGCGCTCGGCGAAATTGCCGATCCGAAAGCTAGCGACGCGCTTGCGGCGCGCGCTCAGGACGAAGATCCGGATGTACGCAAGACCGTGATCTGGGCGCTCGGAAAAATCGAGGCGCGCAACTAGTCCTTGAACAGGATCGTCTCCAGCAGATCGATGCGCTTGATGCGGATGACGCTGCCCTCGATGGCGATGATGCGCTTGGCTTGAAAGCGCTTGAGCATCATCGTGACCCACTGGCGGGTCGATCCGACCATTGCCGCAATCTGGTCGTGGGTTACCTTGCGATTGATGACGATCGTATCGCCATCGGAAACGCCGTAGAGCTCGGACAGGTTCAATAGATATTGCGCCAGCCGCTCGATCACTGATCGGGTTCCCAGGATCTGCGCCATTGAGGAGTAGCACTTGCCCTTGGCGATCAGCCCGTCGATCAGTGCCAGTGCAAACGCCGGCATCTGCGTCAGAAGCTTCTGCAGGGTGGCGCCGGACAATGCCGTGATCTCGCAATCCTCGATCGCGACGCCGGACCACATATGTATGCCGCCGCCGTATATATCCGGCCCGCCAATGAAATGGCCTGGCGTCCAGTAAGCAAGGGTGATCTCGCGGCCAGAGGGGGCGGTGTAATAGACCCGAACCTGGCCGCGCTTGATGACGAATATCCCGTCATGATGTTCACCCTGATTGAACACCATCTCGCCCTGGTGCACGGGAACGGTGCGACCCGCGCCCTGAACCTGCGCGATCTGCTGGGCGGACAGACGATCGAGAAAATGTGCGCCGACATTCAGCCCCTCGATGGATTCGCTCATGAACAGGGCGGATTCCTTGCGAGCGGGTGGCCTGGATACGACCGCAAGCCGTTCCTTGGCCGGCCAGTCCAGCTGTACGACAGCGCCGGTCCGGGCCATCAGGGCCGACGGTTCGGGGTCGGACGCTTCTTTGAGTGTTGTCATTGCCGTCGTTTCATTCGCGATGTCGCCGACAGCTAAATGGGACGGAATGACAAAGTCCACTTCTTTGAACGAGTCGAAATACACTTAGCAAAGGTCATGCGCCAACGCGTTGTTGTCGAGATGATTTATCTGCCGACCGTGCCGCAACGAGAAAATCATTTGACGGTATTCGACGGCACATTGCGACGGAATCACGACGCGGCGCGGGCAAGGGGTGGAACGCAAGTAATTGCTTCAGCCGGCGACGCGCAGACTCGATAGTCCGGATCGATCGTTCATGCTGGCGGCAATGTGCCGGCCATCGATAGTCGAGGACAGGCCGATGATCTCTTCTGGTATTGTGAGAATAACCGCTGCCGTCGCGGTTGCGATGATCGGTCTGACCGGCATGTCGCGCGCCGAAACCATTCGTGTTGCGGTCGGGACGCAGGACACGACGATCAATTGCGTAACCGGCGGGCTTTTGATCCGCGAACTCAAGCTCCTTGAGAAGTTTCTGCCGCGCGATGGCAAATACAAGGACGTCACCTACGATATCCAGTGGAAGAACTTCACCAGCGGCGCGCCGCTCACCAACGAGATGGTTGCCGGCAAGCTCGATCTCGGCGCCATGGCGGATTTCCCGGGCTCACTGAACGGTGTAGCGTTCCAGAAAGCCAGCCGGCGCAGCCTCTTCATCAGCGTTCTCTCTGGCAGCACCAAGGGCAGCGGCAACGGCATCGTGGTGCCGGTGAATTCCCCGGTGCAGTCGATTGCCGATCTGAAGGGCAAGACAATCTCCGTTCCCTTTGCGTCGACTTCTCACGGCATGTTGCTCCGAGCGATCGAAGCCCAGGGCTGGAACCCGGAGACGGACGTCAACATCATCACGCAGGCTCCTGAAGTCGCAGGACCCGCGCTGCAAGCGAACAAGATCGAAGCCCATGCCGACTTCGTGCCGTTCGCCGAGCTGTTCCCGTGGCGGGGTTTCGCGCGCAAGATCTTTGACGGATCGCAAGTCAACGCGCCGACCCTTCATGGATCCCTGGTCGATGCCGAATATGCAGACAAATATCCCGAGATCGTCGTTGCGTATCTGCGCGCCGCACTAGAGGCCGACCGCCTGATCGCCGAAGAACCCGAAAAATACAGCGAGCTGATCACCAAGGTGACAGGCATCGATGCGGAAGTGGCTTATCTGTTTCACGGGCCGCTTGGCCTGCAGACGCGCAGCGTGACCTGGAAGCCGGAATACCGTCAGGCGGTAGCGACATCGATCAAGACGCTGAGGCATCTGAAGCGCGCCGACAGCGACCTCGACATCAATCAATTCGTCACTGACAAATTCATCCGCACAGCGCTATCGCAGGTCGGCCGCGATTACGACGCTGAGCTGAAGGATTACGCCCAGCTTCCTCTGAAAGCCAAGGATGCGACGACTGGAGCCGACATCACGGATTTCAGCCGGGTGGCGCAAATCTGGGTCAAGGACGAACCCAAGCTCCGTCACTTCAGCTCGCCAGAGAACGCGTTGCAAGCGCTCGCTGCGCTGGAGAAGGAAGGCAAGGCGGTCCGCGTGGTCTATGCGCAGGATCGCGATAGCGGCATCAAGCTGTTTGCGAACCAGGCGTGGTTCGTCCGCTCGGGCAAGGGCGAACTGAGTGCGTTCCTGCTCAAGGACGGCGCCGAGAAATGGTCGAAGGAGCACGGCGGTAACGTGATCGATTACGCCGGTGCGCGCGGATCCCCGGTGGCGAGCCGGTAGCGGATGGCATCTGGACGCACCATCGACCGGTTGCCGATGTTGCGGTGGCTCGTTCGTGCCGGGTCAATTCTGGCTTGCATTGGGCTTTGGCAGCTGGCCTCGTCATTGCACGTGCATCTTGGTATCGTGACGTTCCGCAATGTACCGCCCCCAACCGAGGTCGTTCAGTCCGCAATCGTCCTACTGAAGTCACCAAAACTCTTCGCGCATATCAGCAGCAGCCTGTGGCGGGTGTTTGCCGGCTACGGTGCTGCGGTTGTTATCGGCATAGCATTCGGATTCGCGATCGGCCGGTCGCGCGCCGCCAGCGATCTGTTGCTGCCGCCACTTGAACTGCTACGGCCGATCCCCGCGGTGGCGTGGATACCGCTGTCGATCCTGATGTTCCCGTCGTCCGAACTGTCGATGATCTATATCACCTTCATCGGCGCGCTGTTCCCGATCATCCTGAACACTGTGCACGGCGTCGCCAACATCGACCGCAGGCTTGTTGCGTCCGCGCGCAGCCTCGGCGGCACGCCTGTCGCGATCCTGCGTGAGATCGTGTTGCCGGGTGCGGCACCCAGCATCGTTACGGGACTGGCTATCGGCATCGGCACGTCCTGGTTCTGCCTCGTCACCGCGGAGATGATCTCCGGCCAGTTCGGGATCGGTTACTACACATGGGAAGCCTACACGCTGCAGAACTATGCCGACATCATTGTTGGCATGCTGGTGATCGGCCTGCTCGGAATGGGCAGCAGCTGGCTGCTGACGACGCTCGGTCATTATTTGATGCCGTGGCGGCATCCGGCGGTCGCGCGATGAATATCCGGGTTACCGACATAGCCACAAAGACCGTTGGACGCATCGACGTCGCCAATGTCTCGATTTCGCTCGGGGAGGGCGCCGACGCTTTCGAGGCGGTCCGCGGTCTCAATTTCGCGGTCGCGCCGGGCGAGCTCGTATGCGTTCTCGGCCCGTCCGGCTGTGGCAAATCGACTTTGCTCGGCGCACTGGCGGGGCATTTGCAGCCGACGCAGGGGCAGTTGACCGTGGACGGTCAGCCGCTCCTCGGTCCAAGCCCCGACCGGGGAATCGTGTTTCAGCAGCACACGCTGTTTCCCTGGAAACGGGTCCGCGACAATGTTGCGTTCGGACCGAAGATGCGCGGCATCGGCAAGGCTGAGCGGCGCCGTACGGCGGACGAAATCCTGAAGCTGGTCGGTCTTGATGGCTTCGAGACCTTCTATCCCTCGCAATTGTCCGGCGGCATGCAACAGCGGGTCGAAATCGCCCGCGTTCTCATCAATCAGCCTCGGGTGCTGCTGATGGACGAGCCATTCGGCGCCCTGGACGCACAGACGCGCAGCCTGATGCAGGAGGTGTTGCTGGACATCTGGACCAAAATTCCGACCACGACCGTGTTCGTGACCCACGATATCGAGGAGGCGCTCTTCCTTGCCGACCGGATCATCGTCATGAGCGTGCGGCCGGGGCGGGTGATCGACGACATCCGCCTGCCGTTCGCGCGGCCCCGTCATGGCGAACTCGTCACCGAGACCGAGTTCGTGCGTCTGAAGCGCCACATCCTTAACTTGCTCCGGCGCCCCGACGATGCTCTGCCGCTGGCGCGGCTAAGCCCGCTCGGCGTTCCCGGCTGAAACGGCAAGCGCCTTACGTCTTGTGGAGAGCAATCACTTTCTTTCGAGCAACGCAAGCAGATCGGCGTGATCGAGACGCATGGCCGAGCTGTTTACCGTAGCTGCATGACAGCGTGTCGGCGTCCAATGCGATATCATCGGCATGCCGCCTGCGCCGAACGCTGCGAATACAAGCGCGGGGTCATGCTGCTCCTGCAGAAGTGTGGTGACGAGGGTGCCCGCCGTCATGAGAGCTGCGGCGGCGAGCAAGAGTAGCGGAACGGCTTCACCGGAGCGCACCCGCAGGGATGCGGCCGGCGAAGTGTAACGGGAATGACCGTGTGAGACGGACTGAACTGGCGTCATTTGAGATAGTCCGGCAGCGCAAAGCCGTCGTAGAAGCGGTCCGACAGGATCGCCGTCTTGAAAGTCTGCGACTTGTAGCCCGCGCCAATATCCTGCGCCCACGGGGCTTCCGCGTTGCCGCGTTTCACGACCACCACGTTGATATAGGGCGTCGTCATCTTCTCCAGCGCAAAGGCGTTGGTGAGCTTCAACCCGCTGTAGATCGCAAAATTTCCCTGGGATCGCGGCGAAATCGACATCGTCGAGGGCGCGCGGCGCCTGCGCCGCTTCCAGCGGCACGATCTTGATGTTGCCGGGGTTCTTGATCACGTCAAGCTCGGAGACATCGATCGGCTTGCTGTCGCGAATTTCGATCAGGCCGAGGTCGCGCAGGATCCACAATGACCGCTGCAGGTTGACGGGGTCGTTGGGAACCGCGACGGTCGATCCGTGTTTGATCGCCGTGCCCGGCGGGTGCTTCTTCGAATAGAGGCCCATGGGCGGGGTCGGCACATGGACGATCCCCACCAGATCGGTCTGCTGGCGCTCGTTGTAGGAATTCAGGAAGATCGTGTGCTGCATGACATTGGCGTCGATCTCGTTCTTGAACACGGCATTGTTGGCTTCGAGGCCGGTGGAGAACTCGACATAGCGGATGCGATATCCCTTTTTCTGCAGCTCGGGTGCAACGCCGGCCTTGAACTCGTCGATATAGGGACCGGGCACGAACCCGACCTTGAGTTCGGGCTTGGCGGGCTCCTGGGCCTGCGCGGTTCCCGCAGCAAGCGCGCCGACGAGCAGGAAAGCAGCGGCGAAGTTTCTTGAACATTTTCTTGAAAGCCTCGTGGAGTTGTGGGTGAGCAGCAGGGGAAATCCAGAGAGCGCCTTGTCAGCCGGTCACGCGATCGCCTGGATGGCATTGGAGAACACGCTGGCCGGCCGAGTCAGGCCGTAGTGGTCACGCAAGGTCTTCCCGGCATACTCTTCGCGAAACAGGCCGCGCTTGCGCAGGATCGGCACCACCTGCTCGGCGAATACGTCGAACCCGCCGGGCAGCCAGGGCGGCATGACATTAAAACCATCGGCTGCGCCGTTCTCGAACCAGGTCTGGATGTTGTCTGCGATCTTTTCCGGCGGCCCCGCGATCACCCAATGACCGCGGGCGCCGGCGAGGCGTTGCACCAGTTGGCGGATGGTCGGCTTCTCGCGATCGACGATGTCGACGACGAGCTTGAAGCGGCTGGCGACACCGCGCGCGTCCTCGGTATCGATCAGGTGCCGCGGGAAGGGGCCGTCGAGGTCGAAGCCCGAGAGATCGAGCCCGATCATCTGCCGGAGCTGGGTCAGCGAATATTCCGGTTGGATCAACTCGTTGAACTCGTCCTGCAGGCGATCGGCTTCCACCTGCGTGCTGGCAATGAACGGGCTGATGCCCGGCAGGATCTTGATCTGATCGGGGTGCCGGTCGAAGGCTCGGGCCTGCCGCTTGATGTCGGCATAAAACTCCTGGGCGCTCGCGAGCGTCTGATGCGCGGTGAAGATCGCCTCTGCGAAGCGTGCGGCAAAGGCGCGGCCGTCCTCGGACGAGCCGGCCTGGACGTAGACCGGCCGTCCTTGCGGCGTCCTTGAGATATTGAGCGGCCCACGCACGCGGAAATGCTTTCCGATGTGATTTAACGCGTGGATCTTGCCGGTGTCGGCGAAAACGCCGGAGGCTGGGTCGTTGACGAGCGCGTCGTCTTCCCAACTGTCCCAAAGCCGCGTGATGACATCAAGATATTCCCGTGCTCGCTCGTAGCGCTCGTGATGAGGAGGATGCTCCGGCAGGCCGAAGTTCTGTGCCGCCTGCGGTGAGCTTGTCGTGACGATGTTCCAGCCGGCGCGGCCGCCGCTGATGTGATCCAGCGAAGCGAACAGGCGCGCCAGATTGTACGGCTCGGTGTAGGTCGTTGAAGCCGTTGCGATCAGGCCGATCCGCGTGGTGGCAGATGCAATTGCCGTGAGCAAGGTGATCGGCTCGAGACGGAAACGCGCCGCGTAGCGGACGTTGTCGGCAAGCACTGGACCGTCGGCGAAGAAGACCGCATCGAACTTGTGCGCTTCGGCGCGCTGCGCTAGCTCCTGATAGTACGTGATGTCGAGGACACGGTCGGATGCCGATGCCTTGTGGCGCCACGCAGCCTCGTGATGACCGTCCGGATAGATGAAGAAGTTGAGGGAAAGCTGCCGTCGTTCGCTCATGTTCGTAGTCCGTGCGTGTTGTTAACGGGGAGGACTTTGCGGGCAAACGCAAAGCGTAGGTAACGTTCCAGCCGGAGGCCTTCGGGGAGGCGTTTGGCTTCGACCAGACGGGCGAAGGCTGCGCGCACCCGATCGCTTTCGGATTTCGAGAATCCATCCAGAAAATTGCCGAAGGCGCTCGCTTCCGACCATTTCAGCAAGGCATCTGCGTCCGGGTGGATGTCGATCAGCGATCGCAGGTCGCTGCGATAGTCGATGAAGCCGGCGCCCGCGAACAGCTCCTTCAACTGCTCGTCCGTTGCGCCGAGGACCGGGTTGGATTCGTGGTGCCGGTCCGCCAGACCTGCCTGCACGATCGCCTCGCGAAGCAAAACCCGGGACTCGTGCGGTCTGGAAGGATCTTGAACGTTCAGTCCCAGTCTGCCGCCAGGCCTGAGGACGCGGTGGATTTCGCGCAAGGCGCGATTCTTTTCCGCGATCCAGTGGAACACGCTGTTGAGGTAGATCGCATCGAACTGGCCATTGGCGAAACGAGACAAATCTTCCGCGTGGCCGGTCTCGAATGTCAGTATCCTCGACTGCCGCTGCCGTGCGACGTCGATACGATTTTGCAACGGGTCGATGCCGACGACCGAGCCATGCGAGCCGACCAGGCCGGCGACGAATTCGGCAAGCCGACCCGTCCCGGCGCCAATGTCCAGGATATGCTCGCCCGTCTTGATCGCGAGCGGCCCGATCAGGAACTTGCCGTGGTGAAACTGGACGATTCCGGCCCGTTCGTAGTTTCGAGCCATTTCGGGAGTATCCCGCTCAAGGCTGATCGTTCCGGCAGTCTGTGGCATTGCAAATCCATCACCGCTGCAGTTAGCGGCGTGTCACCGCGTGCATCGGACTCTACGTCTGTGCTCGCGATGCTGTCGATGAAATGAATTTGCAATCTTGTGGTGGACCCCAGCATGAAACCCATGTGTTGATCGGAAAACGGAGTGAGTGTGCATCCCGCTGTGGGTGTCAGCATCTGAAAGCTGAAACAATTCTGCTTTCACGCAACAAAATTCGTCGCGTGATGCCGGTCGTCGTGACCGACGCGTCATGATCACCGCAAATATTTCAGCACCTGCATGGACGACGACGCGATCGTTGTCGATTCGGGCAAACAACGCTGATTTCATTTCATTGACTGCAAGTCGTTCGCTTCTACGATTTGTCGAGCACACATGAGGTCGATCGTCATGCCGAAAATTGATCCCGATAATGTTGCTCAAGAGACGCTCCGCCTGATCGGACCAGATCCGCAGAACTGGGTGCCGGATCGCGATGGCATCGACCACAACGTATTTGTCGTGGGTGGAGGGCAATCCGGAAGTGCATTTGCTTTCGCGCTGCGACGGGCTGGTATCGGAAAAGTATCCGTGATCGATGCGGCGCCGGACAACGCCCTGGCCGGCGTATGGCGAACCAGCGCGCGCATGCATAAACTTCGGACGCCGAAGAGTCTGCCCGGTCCTGAACTGGGATTGCCTGGCTTGAGCTTTCAGGTCTGGTATGAGGCCCGCCACGGCGCGGCCGCCTATGACGCGCTCGATCGTATTCCGCGGCTGGATTGGGCCGCCTATCTAGATTGGTATCGCAAGCAGGTCAGTGTGCCGGTTCGCTACGGGACAAGGCTCGTTCGCATCGAGCCCGCGGGTGGTTATCTGCGGCTGCATCTGGAGGAGGGCGGGGCGACTCGGGTCGAGACAACGAGGAAGCTCATCCTGGCGAGCGGCTTTGCGGGTAGCGGCGGCGCCTATGTGCCTGAGGTGCTGACGCAGAATGTGCCGAGGTCCGGCTATGCGCACACGTCGGAGCGGATCGATTTCGAGGCATTGCGCGACAAGTCGGTTGTGGTGCTCGGCAGCGCCGCGTCGGCCTTTGATGCGGCTGCCGTTGCACTTGAGACGGGAGCGCGCGAAGTCCACCTGTTCGCCCGTCGTGACAATCTCGCTTCGCTACCGGTGATCCGGATCCGCGGCTATCCCGGCGCCTACGACAACTACGGTTCATTGCCGGACGCTGCGCGCTGGCATCAGGCGATCCGATTTCGCCGCGCCGGTTCGACACCGCCACCCGACGCTATTTCGCGGGCCGTGCAGTTTCCGAATTTTCACCTGCATCTGGCGTCGCCGTGGACAGCGGCAGAGGCTCTGGGACGGCGGTTCGTCGCGACTACGCCGCACGGCAAGGTCGCCTTCTACTTCGCGATTGCCGGCACCGGCTACACTGTTGATCTGGCTGCTCAACCGGAATTGCGGGATTTCGCCGGCGAGATTCTGCGCTGGGGAGATCGCTTCACACCGCCCGATGATGAGCAGGACGAGAGCCTGGCGGCATATCCTTATCTCGGCTCGGGGCATGAATATCTCGAAAAAGAGCCGGGTCGGGCGCCGCAGCTAAAGAACATCCACGTCTTCAACCCGGCGGCCGTTGTCAGCTTTGGCCTGCCGATCGGGGATGTTCCGAGCTTCAAGCGCGATATCCCCGCCGTCGTGGCGCGGATCAGCCGCGATCTGTTCCTGGCTGACCTCGCCTCGCACGAGGAACGCATCAATGGTTCGATCGCCGAGGATTTCGCCGCTGAACTCTACGCTTCCGCTGTCTGGCGATCGCCCCACTCGGTTGCGGCCGAATAGACAACGTTTCACCCATGATTTCATTTCCGCCCCCGTCCCCGCGACCGGTGCCTGGCGGAGCAGTCAACAGCAGACATCGCGGCGGAGAAGCATCATGACCCAGGCAACCACCATCGATAACGTCATCCCCCGCGCGGATATCGTCAAACGGGCGGCACGGCTCGGCGCGGAGATCAAGAACATCAAGCTGTCGGGCGACCTGTCCGATGAAACGATCGGCGCCATCAACAAGGTGCTGCTTGAGCACAAGGTCATCTTCTTTCGCGACCAGAACCACCTCGATGACTCCGAGCAGGAACGTTTTGCGATCCGGCTCGGCAAGCTGGTGCCGCATCCGACCGTCGGTGCGATCAAGGGCACGTCGTCGATCCTGGAGCTTGATTCCGGCCGGGGTGGCGGACGCGCCGATCAGTGGCACACTGACGTCACTTTTGTTGACGCCTACCCGAAGATATCGGTGCTGCGCGGCGTCGTGATCCCGCCATTTGGTGGCGACACCGTCTGGTCGAATACGGCCGCTGCCTATCTTAATCTGCCGCCGCCCTTGCAGCGTCTCGCCGACGAGCTTTGGGCGGTCCACAGCAATGCCTATGACTACGCGGTCAAGTCGCGCGCTACCGAGGCCGACCGCAAGCACTTCGACGAGGTCTTCACCGGAACCGTCTACGAGACCGAACATCCGGTCGTCCGGGTCCATCCCGAAACCGGCGAGCGGACGCTGGTGCTCGGCAATTTCGTGCAGCGTTTCGTCGGTCTGCCGAAATATGACGGCCAAAAACTGTTCGACCTGTTCCAGTCGCATATCACTTCGCCCGAAAATACCGTGCGCTGGAACTGGCAGACCGGCGATGTTGCGATCTGGGACAACCGTGCCACGCAGCATTACGCGGTCAACGATTACGGCGACCAGCATCGCGTCGTACGCCGCGCCACCATCGATGGCGACGTGCCGGTCAGCGTTGACGGCCGCAATAGCGTAACGCGCATCAAGACCAGCAAGCAACCGGCAGCCAAGGCAGCTTAAAACGTCGCTCTCATCAGGAACTAGCAAAATGAAAGATCTATTTCGATCGATGCGCCCGATAGCGGCGGTTTTCACAGGAGAAGCAACCGGAACGGCATGGCGCGTGTTTTGGTCGTTCGTCGTGGCGGTCTGCTTGGTCGGTCAGGTAATGGCCGAGCCACTCGAAAAGACCGAGATCCGCTACCAAGGCTGGGCCGGGCAGGTGACATTCACCGAGCTTGCCGAGGACCTCGGCTATCTGGCGCCGCTCAAGCTCAAATGGGTTGGGAACACGACCAGCGGGCCGCAGGACATCCAGACCGTGGTCACGGGCGATATCGATGTCGGCGGCGCATTCTATGGCGCCATCCTCAAGCTGATCGCGGCCAAGGCGCCAATCAAGGCGGTGGTCGGCTATTACGGATCCGACGCCAACACCTATTACGGCTACTATGTGAAGGACGACAGCCCTATCAAGAGCGCCCGCGACCTGATCGGCAAGAAGGTCGCGGTCAATACGCTGGGCGCGCATCTAGAGTTCGTGTTGCGCGAATACCTCGCGCGAAACGGCCTTAGTGCTGCCGAAGCAAAGCAGGTAACGCTTGTGGCGATCCCGCCGGTTTCGCGCGAGCAGGCGCTGCGCCAGGGCCAGGTCGAGGTGAGCGCGCTCAGCGGCGTCCTGCGCGACAAGGCACTCGAACGCGGCGGCATCCGCTCGCTGTTCAACGACACCGACCTGTTTGGGCAATTCACAGGCGGCGCCTACGTGCTTCGGCAGAAGTTCATTCAGGAGAATCCGAACACTGCCCGCAAAGTGACCGAAGCAATCTCCCGTGCGATCCACTGGGCGCAGACGACGCCGCCGGAAGAGGTGCGGGCGAAGTTCGACAAGATCATCGCCGAGCGCAAACGCAATGAGGATGGCTCATCGATCAAGTACTGGAAGAGCACCGGTGTTGCGGCCAAGGGCGGCGTTATTACCGACTCCGAGATCCAGGTATGGATCGACTGGCTGGAGAAGGACGGCCTGTTCAAGGCGGGCCAGATCAAGGCTTCCGACGTCTACACCAACGAGTTCAATTTTTATCGTCCGGGCAAGACGGCGGAAGCACGATGAGCCCGGTCAAGATCAGCTTCCAGCAGGTCCGCAAGGAGTTTGTCGTTCGCGGCGAGGGAGGCGGGCCGGCACACCGCTTCACCGCGCTGGAGGATATCACGCTCGACTTGCGGCCCGGCGAGTTCCTGGCTCTCGTCGGCCCGAGCGGCTGTGGAAAGTCGACGCTGCTGGATCTGCTTGGCGGCCTGACGGCGCCGACCAGCGGCCGCATCCTGCTCGACGGCCGGCCGATCGAAGGGCCGGCGCGGGATCGCGGTATCGTGTTTCAGCAGTACGCGCTGTTTCCGTGGCGTACCGCCGCGCAGAACGTCGAGTTCGGGCTCGACATCGCAGGCCTCAAAGCGAGGGAGCGGCGCGAACGGGCGCTGCACTATCTTGAACTGGTTGGTCTTTCGGCTTTCGCCGGGCGGTATCCGCACGAACTCTCCGGCGGCATGAAGCAGCGCGTCGCGATCGCGCGCAGCCTGGCCTACGATCCGGAAGTGCTGCTGATGGACGAGCCGTTCGCGGCGCTCGACGCGCAGACCCGGGAGACGCTGCAGGGCGAATTGCTGCGCATCTGGCGGACGACCGGCAAGACGATCCTTTTCATCACGCACGGGATCGACGAAGCGGTCGTGCTCGGCCAGCGGGTCGCCGTGATGACGTCGCGTCCCGGCCGCATCAAGCATGTCGTCGAAGTTCCCGAAGCGCTGCGCAGCGAGGAGGAGGACGTTCGATCGCTGCCCGAGTTCGGCCCCGTGCGACACGAGGTCTGGTCCTTGCTGCGAGAGGAAGTGCTGAAAGCGCAGCAATTGGCTGGCGGCGCCGGCCGCGCCAGCCGCGTTTTGGAGGAAGTTGCCCATGTCTAGCCTTGAGATGCTGACGCTTCTTGAACTTGCGCAGGGACGGCCGGCCTCGTTGGCCCGGGCGGAAGCGCAACCGTCGCCGGTGCTACGTTTCGTCCGCTCTGCGATCCGCTGGTTGGCCGCCTTCGGGCACCGATCGCTGTTGCTGGTGGCGCTATTATCACTATGGGAGGCCGCTCCCAGGCTGGGCCTGATCGATGCCGTATTCCTGCCGCCGTTTTCGGAAGTGATTGCCGCCGGCTGGCAGCTTGCGCAAGCCGGCCAGCTCTACGACGACGTCGCCGCCAGCCTGCTGCGTGCCTTGAGCGGGTTTCTGATAGCGGTCGTGCTGATCGTTCCACTTGGCCTCGCGATCGGCTGGTATGCCCGGCTCGGCAATCTCCTGAACCAGTTCATCGAGATCTGCCGCAATACGGCACCGCTCGCGCTGCTGCCGGTGTTCATCCTGCTGCTCGGGATCGGCGAGCTGTCAAAGATCTCGATGGTGGTCTATAGCTGCGCCTGGCCGCTCCTGCTCAACACCATCGCCGCAGTCAAGCAGGTCGACCCGCTGCTGGTCAAGTCGGCGCGGACCATGGGTGCAACCCCGCAGCAACTGTTCCGCAAGGTGATCCTTCCTGCGGCGCTCCCGACCATCTTTGTCGGTATCCGCCTGGCGAGCGCCTCGGCGATGCTGGTGCTGGTCGCTTCCGAAATGGTCGGCGCCAAGGCAGGTCTCGGCTATCTCATCATCAACAGCCAATACAGCTTCCTGATTCCGCAGATGTACTTCGGCATCCTGGGGATCACCGTGATCGGGCTGACATTCAACGCCATCCTTCAGGCATTGGAACAGCGCTTCATGCGGTGGAAGGCGCCGGCGACGGCATAATGCAGGCGGGCCGGATCACGGCGCGGCAGGAGTATTCCGCGCCGTCGCCTGGGTCACGATGCTGTTCGGCGGCACATCCTTTGTGAGCCAGACATTGCCGCCGATCGTCGAGCCGCGACCAATCGTGATCCGGCCGAGGATAGTGGCGCCGGCGTAGATGACGACGTCGTCTTCGACGACCGGATGGCGGGCGTCGCCCTTGATCACTTTGCCCTCCTCGTCAGTCGGGAAATGCCGCGCGCCGAGCGTGACGGCTTGGTAGATGCGGACGTTGTCCCCGATGATGGCGGTTTCGCCGATCACGACGCCGGTGCCGTGATCGATGAAGAAGCCGGAGCCGATGGTGGCGCCGGGGTGAATGTCGATGCCGGTTCGGGCATGCGCGATTTCGGCCATCAGCCGGGCCACCAGCCGCGCGTTCTGGCGATGCAGGATATGGGCGAGGCGGTGATGGATGATCGCCGTCATGCCGGGATAGCCGATCAGGATCTCCGGAAAATTACGTGCGGCCGGATCGCCGACGAAGGCTGCCCGCAGGTCGCTGATCAGAAGTCCGCGCACGGCGGGCAGTTGCGAGGCAAAGCTGCGCGTCAGCTCGACCGCATCCTCGCGGCGGAATCCCGGCAGCAAATCGTCGCCAACGAACTGCGCGCCGCGATGGATCTGGTCGCACAGCGAATCCAACACAATGCTCAGGGTATTGCCGACGAAGTAGTCGATATTCTCGCCATCGAGCTCGGACTGGCCATAGTGCCGGGGAAACAGCGATTCCGTCAGGCCGTTGAGGATGGTCTCAAGGGCATCCCGCGACGGCGCACGTCGCGCCTCGCCATCGCGGCGGATACTGTGGGTCTCTTCCCGCGAGACGCGCAGTTCGGCGACGATCCGGTCGAGATGCCAGCGGGCCGGCGAGGGACTCGCGCCGGCGGTCGAGAGGTGTTGGGATTGCGGTGGCACCTCGCGCTTCATCGTTTCCTCCTGCGTTACCTCAGCGGACATGCGCCAAGGGAATGCTCACCTCGGCGAGCAGATCCAGGTCGGTGTCGTGGTTGATCTCGAAATATTGGCCGTTCCAGTAAACGAGGCCGGACAGGCGATGCGACAGCTCCATGCCAAGCAGGCGGCCGACGATGATCGCGTGCGAATGGCGCTCGATAATCTCCTCGGTCTGGCACTCGACCGTGGCAAGCGCGTCGGTAAGCAGCGGTACGCCGGATGTACCGGCTGACCAGGCTGTGCCGTCGAAACGCTGCCTTCCTTTTAGCTTGCCGTTGCTGAAGCGGTCGGCGAGCGTCTGTTGTTCCGAACCCAGGATGTTGACGCCGAACGACCGGTATCGCTCGATCAGGGCGAAGGACGAGGGCCTGACGGTTGATACTGACCAACAGCCGCGGCGGGTTCGCGCTCAGCGACGTCAGCGAGGTAACGGTCATGCCCGTAATATCCTCACTGCGGCCGGCGGTGATGACGGCAACCCCGCCGGCGAGACGTCGCATGACCGAGCGGAACTGGCGTTCGATTTCGTCGGTCTCGTCGACGAGGTGGATATCCGCCTTGCTCATTGGTCTTACCCTCCGCCGGCGCCTCGCCGGCTGTGCTTTGGCTAGAAGAAGCCCTTGGCTGGTAACGGCGTGCCGCTGATCTCGTACTGGCCGATCGAGCGCGCCTTGTATGTGGTCGGGTTGTGTGACGACAGGGTCCGTGCATTGCGCCAGTGGCGATCGAAGTTAGTCACCTTCTTGGTGGCGGAGGCACCCCCGACGTCGAACAGCAGGCTGCCGCCACGAATGGCGAATTCGTCCGCGACGATCTTGGCCTTGGCCGAGAGCAGGGCCGCCCGGTGGGCTGCCTCGGCGGCATTTGCCTCGCCGGCATCGAATGCGTCGGTGGCAACGTCGAGCGCTTCGGCCGCCGCCAGCACGACGGTCTCCGCGGCGAAGGCGCCGCTCGCGATCTGGCCGACGGTCTGTTGCAGGAGCGGATCGTCGGTCGGGATCTCGCCCGGTGCGTAATAGAACGTCCGCTTGCGGGATTGGACCAGCGCCGTGGCATCGCGCAGAATGGCGCGGGCGATGCCGGCGTTGATCGCGGTCAGGAAGAGCTGCGCAAAGGTGTTGGAATAGGGAATGCCGTAGCCGGTGTCGGGCGCGTCAAATACGACTTCCTGCCGCTTGACCCGGACATTGCGGAAATGCGTGGTGCCGGTCGCCGTCAGCCGTTGTCCCAGGCCATCCCAGTCGTCGATCAGTTCGATGCCTTCGCGATTGACCGGTATCAGGGCTGCCGCGTTGACGCCGGCAGAATCGGCGGTGCGGACGAGGACATAGTCCGAATAGAGCGTGCCCGTGCTGTAGTATTTTGTGCCGTTCAGCAGGTAGTCGTCGCCATCCGGCGTCAATGTCGTGTTCGGCCGGACGTCGCCGACCTTCGGCGTTTCCAGTTCGGTAGCGGCCAACCCGATGATGGCGCCGCCAGCGACCGCCTTCTGCCATTCCCGATGCTGATCGGTCTGGGGCTGCCGCACCAGCCGCTCGACCACGCCGAAATGGTTGCGCAGGATATGCGCAACGTTGGCGTCGGCCTCGCCGAGGCGGATGACGATCTCGAACAGTTTCCGGATCGAGCTGCCGGCGCCGCCAGCTTCCTTCGGCAGCCGGAATGCGCCCAGCCGGGCCTTGCGGATGAGATCGATCTCCGGGAACGGAAGGGTGCGCTCACGTTCGCGTTCGCTGGCGCCTTCGGCGATACGGTTGAGAAGCGCCTCGAGATCCGGCGAGCGGAGGTCGAGGGGATGCGAGAGGTCCAGGGAGTGTGCAGATATCGGCTTGTTCATTTGTTTGACCCGGATCGAGTTGGTGGAATTGCCTTTGTCAAAGAGCCGCAAGATGCTCGGTAACCTTGACCGGCTCCGGCAAAACCTTGCGCGCGACCAGCCAGTCCGTCGCTTTCTGCAAGTTGGCGACGAACTGCCAGTCATTCACCGCGAAGTATCGGTACTGACGCTTCAGGGCGATGAACTGGTCGCGTACCTCGTCGCTGTACTTGCCGGCCTTCTGCGCGATGTACTCGGCGTCCTTGCTGTTTTCGGAAATCCACTTTCCTTCGGCGCGGAAGGCGTCGTTGACGGCGCTGACCAGCGCGGGATTATCGGTCGCGAATTTGCGGGTGGTGAGGTAAGAGGTGTAGTCGATCTGGAAGTCGAGATCGCGGCCCTCGAGAAAGATGTCGTGCGCCTTGTATTCGAGTTTGGCGATGTCGACGCCGGGGCTCCACATCGCCCAGGCATCAACTTTTCCAGCTGCCAGTGCCGGCGCGGCATCCGGCGGGTTGAGATAAACGAATTTCACCTGCGAACGATCGACCTTGTGCTTCTCCAGCGCCGCCACCAGCAGGAACTCACCTAGGCCGGAGCGGTTCACCGCAACCGATTTGCCGACGAGATCCTCGACCTTGTTGATGCCGGAATCATCCTTGGCGATGATCGCGGTGGTGCGCGGCTCGTAGACCACGAATTGCGTGAACACCAGCGGCGATCCCGCGATGATGGCGGCCAGTGCCGGCGTGGTGCTGCCGCCAAAACTGAAATCGGCGCTGCCGCCGGTCACCGCCTGCAGCGTCGGGGCGTGGTTCGGGAACGGACCGAGCCATTCGACCTTTATGCCGTCCTTGGCCAGCAGCTTTTCGAATTCGCCGCGCTCTTTGGCGATCAGGTTGAGGCCGCTAAGGCCCCAGGTCAGGCGGACCTTATCGGTGGTCCGGCCGGTCGCCGACAAGGCGTTCCCGGAAACACCGATGCCTGCGAGTGCGCCAAGTCCGGCAGTGGCGGTGCCAAGGAAGCGGCGGCGGCTTGGTTGCGAAAATTCAGTCATGGCTCAGTCCTTACAAGAAAGCTCAAGCAGTGATGGGAGGCGATGCGACGACGCCGAGCTCTGCGAGCAGCTCGGCGCGCACGATTGGAGTCGTGCCGTCGCCTTTGGTGCGGTGTTCGAAGGCGATCCGGCCCTCGCGCATCACCAGGATGCGGTCGGCAAGTGTGATCGCCTCGTCGACGTCATGCGTTACCAGCAGAACCCCGGGCCGGTGCGCTGCCACCAGTTCACGGACGAGCGCGTGCATGCGGATGCGGGTCAGCGCATCCAGCGCCGCAAATGGCTCGTCGAGCAGAAGGAGCTCAGGCTCCTGAACCAGCGCCCGCGCCAGCGCCACGCGCTGTGCTTGTCCGCCCGAGAGGTTGCGAGGCCAGTCGTCGAGACGTTCAGCGAGGCCCACCTCGGACAGCGCCGCTGCGGCACGTTGGCGCGCGTCCGGCGCCTGAAGGCCCAGCGATACGTTGCGCCAAAGGCTGTCCCACGGCAGCAGGCGGTGTTCCTGGAAAACGACGGCGGGACGGCGCGGCGCCACGATGCGTCCGCCGTCGATCGGATCGAGCCCGGCCAGCGCCCGCAGCAGCGTGGTCTTGCCGCATCCGCTCTCGCCGAGCAGCACGACGAACTCGCCGCGCTCGATGCGCAGATTGAGGTTCTCGATGACGACCCGGCTGCCATAAGCGCGGCGCAGATTGGTCACCACAACGGCCGGCGAGGAGACCGTTGAAGCGGGGGCGACGTGGACCGTCATCGTGCGGCTCGATAGTTGGGGTGCCAGGCGAGCAGGCGGCGCTCAAGAAAGCGAGCGATCCCATCAGCCGCTACGCCGATCAGCGCGTAGATCACGATGGTCAGCATGATCACGTCAGTGCGGAGAAATTCCCGCGCGTCCATGGCGAGGAATCCGATGCCGGATTGTGCGCCGATGGTTTCGGCGACGACCAGAGCGAGCCATGCGGTGGCGAGCGAATAGCGGACGCCGGTGAGGATAGAGGGCAGGGCGCCCGGTAGAATGATCCGCCGGATCAGTTCGAGCGTGGAAAGCCCCTGCACACGCCCGAGTTCGAGCAGCTTTGGATCGACCTGCCGGATGCCCAGCGTGGTGTTGATGTAGATCGGGAAGGTGACGCCGAGCGCGACCAAAAATATCTTTTCAGCTTCTCCGACGCCGAGCCAGACGATCACCAGTGGCAGCGCGGCCAGGAACGGGATCGCGCGGATCATCTGCACGCTGCGGTCGATCACTGCTTCGGCGACGCGCGAGAAGCCCACCAAAGTGCCGAGCACGAAGCCGACGGCGCCACCGATCGCAAAGCCGGTAGCCGCGCGCGCGAGGCTAACGCCGAGATCGTTCAAGAGACCTCCGTTCGTCGTAAGCTTGAACGCAGTCTTGATGACCTTGCTAGGCGCAGGGAGGATGTGCGGGGTCAGCCAACCGGCCTGCGCCAGCACCTCCCAGACGATAAGGAGTACGACCGGCGCGAGCCAGGAAAGCAGCTGCAAGCCGCGCCGGCTGAACTCGAATGGTACCCTTCGCGATGACGGAGTGACATCGTCTTCACGCTGCGATTGATCAAATGCGGCCGGTGAAGCGGTCTGTTCGATATTACTCAAGATAGATCTATCCTCATTCATCGCGTGGAGCCGCGCAGCCGGCGGAGCGCAGATGCAGATATCGACGCGCACTCAATCGACGAGGATCTCGCCGCATGAATGAAATCCGTTTCTCACGCCGAAACTGTCCCACGATTTCGGTTCGACAGAAATAGAGTGGTTTTTCAATTGTCATTCGTTCCGTAGTTTTTCTGATTGCTCCGCGTGTGCGGCACGGCAAGGATTATCTTTTTGCGTCGCGTTGCTTGATCTATCGACGCGCCTTGGCGAATAACAGGCTCGGCTCTCGCGCGATGGATCATGCGAACAAGAGAAAAGAGATCGCAAATGACGACACGACCACTTCGTTTCGGCATCTGGGCGCTGGTTCACGGCTCGCGCGCCGCTTACCAGGACCCTGACGAACCCTATGACGCGTCGTGGGAGCGCAATCGCGATCTCGTGCTGGCCGCGGAACGGCTTGGCTACGACTCGACATTGATTGCCCAGCATACGATCAATCCCCATCAGGAGGATCTCGACCAGCTGGAGGCATGGAGTGCGGCGGCGGCCATCGCCGCATTGACGAGCCGGATCGAGATCATCGCGGCGATCAAGCCGTATCTCTATCATCCAGTGGTGCTGGCCAAGCTGGCGCTCGGCATCGAGAACATCAGCCGCGGCCGGTTCGCGATCAACCTCGTCAATGCCTGGAACCGGCCGGAGCTCGACAAGGCAGGTATTGGCTTTCCCGAGCACGACGCGCGCTACGCCTATGGCCGCGAATGGATCACGGTGGTGTCGCGCCTGATGCAGGGCGAGCGCCTCACGTACAAGGGCGAACACTTTGATGTTCGCGACTATGTTCTACGGCCTTCGAGCCTCCATCGTCCTCGGCCGTTGATTTATGTCGGCGGTGAGTCCGAGCCGGCTCGCGCGCTGGTCGCGGACCATGGCGATGTCTGGTTCATCAACGGCCAGCCTTTGGAGGATGTTGCCGGACTGATTGCCGATGTCGCGGCGCGGCCGCGTCAATCTGCGCCGTTGCGCTTCGGCCTCTCGGCATTCGTGATCGCGCGCGAGACGGATGAGGAGGCCCAGCGTGCCTACGCGCGATTACTGGAATTGTCGGCAAAGGATGCGCCGATCAAAGCGATCCAGAAGGCGAATACCGATCCAAAAGTCGTCATGATGCAGACCATGCAGAAGAGCGCGCGGGTCGGCAGCAATGGCGGGACAGCGGCGGGTCTCGTCGGCAGCTATGATGAGGTCGCCGCGCGCATCAGTGCCTTCCATTCGGCCGGAATCGAACTGTTCATGCTGCAGTTTCAGCCGTTCGAAGCGGAGATGGAGCGCTTCGCAAAGGAAGTCATCCCTCGGGTTCGTGCCCTGCAGCCGACCGAGCCCGTTGAAAGGCCGGCGGCGCAGGTAGCGAAGCGTTGACGGCTCAGGCGGAAGCAGCAGCGCGGGCCGGGCCGGCAAAGCGGCTTGGCGGATGCGGCAGACCGAAATGGTTGCGCAGCGTCGTCCCGGCATAGTCGCGCCGGAACAGCCCGCGCTTCTGCAGGATCGGCACTACGTTGTCGACGAAGACCTCGAGCCCGGACGGCAGCACGTCCGGCATCAGGTTGAATCCGTCGGCGGCACCTGCCTTGAACCATGCTTCGATGTCGTCGGCGATCTGCTCCGGCGTGCCCACGATGATACGGTGACCAACGCCGCCGCCGAGCGCCCGCAGCAGTTGGCGGACGGTCAGATTGCCGCGGCGGGCGATATTCACGGTTCCCTGGAACATGGTGTGGTTCGCGTTGGGCGGGAGAGGCAACGGGTCGGGCAGGGGCTTGTCGAGTTCGAGCAGCGCGGGATCGATCTGCAGCGTGCCCGCAAGGCGCGCGAGGCTATATTCGATCGGGACCAGTTCCCAGAGTTCGTCCTGCCGCCGCTTTGCTTCTGCTTCGGTGCTCCCGATCACGGTAGCGAGCCCGGGCAGGATGACGATCGAATCACCGGCGCGGCCGTATGCAACGGCGCGGGTCCGCAAATCTCGCGCATAGGCGACGCCTTCTTCGATCGTTTGCGCCAGCGTGAACACTGCTTCGGCCTGCGCCGCCGCGAGATCGCGGCCGTCGCTCGATCCACCGGCCTGCACGGTGACGGGACGCCCTTGCGGCGAGCGAGGCACATTCAGGGGGCCCGCCACGGAGTAATGCGCGCCGCGATGAGCGATCGGATGCACTTTTGACGTATCGACGAACCGTGCGCTGGCCTTGTCGCCGATAAAGGCATCGTCTTCCCAGCTATCCCACAGCGCGTGCACCACCTCGGCGAATTCCTTGGCGCGGTCGTAGCGTGCCTTGTGCTCCAGTACGCCGGGGAGACCGAAATTGCGGCTCGCGGCGGCATCGGCCGTGGTGACCGCGTTCCAGCCGGCGCGGCCTCCGCTGGCGAGGTCGAGCGTCGCGAAGCGGCGGGCGATGTTGTAGGGCTCGTTGTAGGTCGTAGACGCAGTGGCGATCAGGCCGATGTGGCTGGTGGCGGCCGCAACCGTCGCCAGCACGATGGTCGGCTCCAGCGACATGAACGAACGGTAGTCGATCCGGTCCGTAATCGCGGGCGTGTCCGCCAGAAAGATCGCGTCCAGCCTGCCGCGCTCGGCGATCCTGGCGACGCGCACGTAATGGCCGATATCGAAGCAGGCGCGTGGGTCGCTCTCGGGCAGCCGCCATGCCGAGGCGTAGACGCCGGAGTGGAGGAGGTTGACGTTGAGGTGAAGCTGACGGGAGGACATGGCGGCCACGCGCTGATGGAAGGTGCCTCACGAGATACTGCGGGTTGGCACTGAAGGAAACGAAGCGGAACTGCACGCGAGCAGAAAGAAAAATCTGTCTCTGTTGCTATGTCCAAAGTGCAAATCCCATGTCGCATCATGGGCAGGAACAAAACGTCCTATGCGCCGCCACGTGAATCTTCTTCTGTCCGCCGCGACAGGGAAAGCTTCGTCCAAGTCTCCGTAAATATCTGAAATTGCCAGCGACACGCGCGCGCGTAACGATGTTGGCGCGGCGCAATGCCGATCGCGATCGATTTTGCCCGGAGAAGTGGCCGATGACAGTTCAATCCACGCGCGCCCAAAGGGTGTCCGCGCCGACAGGCTCCGTCGAGTTCGATGCCGATGTCCTGGTCCTTGGCGGGGGCCCTGCCGGCACGTGGGCGGCGATCAGCGCAGCAGAACACGGCGCGCGTGTCGTTCTTGCGGACAAGGGGTTTTGCGGAACCTCGGGCGCCACTGCCGCGGCCGGCACTGGCGTCTGGTACGTCGATCCGGATCCGGCGCTGCGTGAAGCCGCGATGGCCAACCGCGAGAAGCTCGGTGGTCATCTGCAGGATCGCCGCTGGATGGCGCGGGTGCTCGATCGGACCTACGAGCAGAGCAATCGGTTGGCGGACTGGGGTTACCCCTATCCCGTGGACGACAATGGCAAGTCCCAGCGCAACTCGCTGCAGGGCCCGGAATATATGCGGCTGATGCGCAAGCGCACCAAGCAGGCTGGCGTCACCATTCTCGATCATAGCCCGGCGCTCGAATTGCTCGTTGACGAAGATGGTTCCGTTGCTGGCGCGAGCGGACTGCGCCGGCAGAAACATGATCGCTGGACTGTGCGTGCCCGAGCGGTCGTGATCGCGACCGGCGGTTGCGCGTTCCTGAGCAAGACGCTGGGTTCGAACGTGCTGACAGGCGACGGCTACCTGATGGCGGCGGAGGCGGGCGCCGAATTCAGCAGCATGGAGTTCTCCAACCCTTATGCGATCTCGGCTGCGTTTGGCTCGGTGACCAAGACGCTGTTCTATGGCTGGGCCACATTCACTTACGAGGACGGCAGTGTCGTGCCCGGCGCGGCCTCGAAGGGCGGCCGCTCGGCGATCGCCCGTGCGCTGACACAGGGCCAGGTCTACGCCCGGCTCGACAAGGCCGACGGCGATGTGCAGCGGCAGATGCGCGTCTCGCAGCCGAACTTCTTCCTGCCGTTCGATCGCACTGGTATCGATCCCTTTACCGATCGCTTTTCCATCACATTGCGGCTCGAAGGCACGGTGCGGGGCACCGGCGGGCTTCGGATCGTCGACGATAGCTGCGCGACCACGGTGCCGGGGCTCTATGCGGCGGGCGACGCGGCGACGCGCGAGCTGATCTGCGGCGGCTTTACCGGCGGCGGCAGCCACAATGCCGCCTGGGCAATCTCTTCCGGCACGTTTGCCGGGCAGGGGGCCGCCGATTATGCACGCCATGCTGGTCCCACGCGCGGCCGCGGGCTGTCATCCGCGGGAACCGTCGCGCTTCGCCAGCGCGCCGGGCGACCGTTCAAGCCGGCCGAGCTCGCCTGGGCGGTTCAGAACGAGGTCTTTCCTTATGAGCTGAACTATTTTCGCGCGGCGGATCGACTGGGCGGCTCACTGGAGCGGCTCGACGCGCTCTGGGCCGAAGTCTCAAAGGCGGATGCTGCTGCCGCTGACGACGTATTCCGTGCGCGCGAGAGCGCATCCATGCTGGCAACGGCGCGCTGGATGTACCGCAGCGGCTTGGCACGAAAGGAGAGCCGCGGCATGCACCGCCGCGATGATTTCCCTGATCAGGACGACCGCCAGCGTCACTACATAACCTCCGGCGGGCTTGATGAGGTATGGACCGCGCTACGTCCACATGCCGAAGCCGCCTATGCGGAGGCCGCGGAATGATCGAGGTCATCGATGCACAGCGCTGCACGTCATGCGACATCTGCGTGAATGTCTGCCCGACCAACGTGTTCGACAAGACCGATGGAATTCCGGTCATCGCGCGCCAAGGCGACTGCCAGACGTGCTTCCTCTGCGAACTCTATTGTCCCGAGGATGCGCTGTTCGTCTCGCCGTTCGCGGAAGTCCCGCAGCGTGTCGATCTCGAGGCGCTGAGGCAAAATGCGCTGCTCGGCAGCTATCGCCGGGCCGTCGGCTGGACCGAGGAAACAAAACACCATCGCGACATCGACCGCAGCTATCTGCTGTTCGGTCATTGATAGCCAGGCTGCCCGCAACGCGGGCGGCCGCATCGAAGAAACTGGAATTCTGCAATGAATGTGCATCAATCCCTGGCGGCCTCCCGGCCGCTTCAGTCGTTCTCTCCTCCAGACGGCGTACCTGCCAAGGCGGACGCCATGGTGCGGTTCGAAGGCGTTGAGAAGACGTATCCGGCCTATCGCGGCAAACCCAGCGTGCGGGCGCTGCAGAACATCGATTTCGCGGTTCCCCGCGGCTCGATCACTGGCGTCATCGGCCGTTCGGGTGCCGGCAAGTCGAGCCTGGTGCGTCTCATCAACGGCCTGGAGAAGCCGACCACCGGTCGCGTCGAGGTCGACGGGCGGGATATTTCGGCGCTGTCCGGTCGCGAACTGCGGCTGGCGCAGCGTTCCATCGGCATGATCTTCCAGCACTTCAATCTGCTGTCTTCGCGGACGGCGGCGGCCAATATCGCCCTGCCGCTCGAAATCGCGAGCTGGTCGAAGACCGACATCGCGGTGCGCGTTGCCGAACTGCTCGAACTCGTCGATATCGCCGACAAGCATGATCGTTACCCCCCGGAGCTTTCCGGCGGCCAGAAGCAGCGCATCGGCATTGCGCGCGCGTTGGCGACGCGGCCGAGCGTGCTGCTGTCGGATGAGGCGACTTCCGCGCTCGATCCGCAGACCACCCGGGCGATCCTCGATCTGCTCGCCAACATCAACCGCGAACTCGGCGTGACCATCATCCTGATCACCCACGAAATGTCGGTCGTCAGGCAACTCGCGAACGAGGTCGTCGTCATCGACGCCGGTGACATTGTCGAACGGGGACATGTTGCCGATATCTTCACCCATCCAAAACAAGCGATCACACAGTCGTTCCTTGCCGAAGTCCTCGGCGATTCGGTGCCGGTCTCGCTCGCGAGCCGCCTGCAGGAAAAGCCCGTTCCTGGCGGGCAGGCCGTCCTTCGCGTTCTTGTTCGCGGCGACGCCGGCGATACGGTCGTAGCCCGCCTGGCGCGTGAGCTTTCCATTGACGTCGCGCTATTGTCGGCGCGTATCGATGAGATCGGCGGCCGGCGTGTCGGATCGCTGACGATCGGCATTCCCGGTGGCGACGCCACTGCGCCGCAGGTTCTTGCTTATCTATCGCAACATCAGTTCTCAGCGGAGCGTCTCGGCTATGTCGCCTGAACTCATCAACCTGATTATCCAGGCGACCGGCGAGAGCCTGTTCATGGTCGCCGTCGCCGCCCTGGTGGCAACCTCGTTCGGCCTGCCGATCGGAATCTTCCTGGCCACCAGCGGGAAGGGCGAACTGTTCGCCGCGCCGAAAATCAACGCGGTGCTGGGCATCATCGTCAACGCCACCCGATCGACGCCGTTCATCATCCTGGTCGTGGCCATCATTCCGTTCACGCGGCTGATTGCGGGGACATCGATCGGCTCGGGAGCCGCGATCGTGCCGCTGACAATCGCTGCGACGCCTTTCATCGCCCGCTTGGTCGAGGCGGCGATCCGCGAGGTGGACGCCGGCCTGATCGAGACCGCGTCCTCCTTCGGCGCCACCCCGCTGCAGATCGTGCTCAAGGTCCTCATCCCTGAGGCACTGCCGGGGTTGCTGCTGGCGCTGACGCTCGCGGTGGTCAGCCTGCTCGGCTATTCCGCCATGGTCGGCGCGGTCGGCGGCGGAGGCCTTGGCGACCTCGGTATCCGCTACGGTTACCAGCGCTTCATGCCGGAAATGATGCTGGCCGTCGTGGTGGTACTGATCGCGCTGGTGCAGACGGTGCAGACCGTCGGCGATTATCTGGCAAAGCGGGTCAACCGCCGGCTACGGCATCGCTGAAGCTGAAGTCCTCACGGAGATACCTCATGGCCATTGATCCCGTCATAGAACCCGACGCGTTGCGCGATCTCGGCCCGTTTCGGCTTCTGGAAGCAGCCTCGCTCGAAGGTGTTGGTCGTGCCGACATTGCCCGTGTCCCCCTTGAAGTCTGGGAAGCTGCGGCGAAGTCGGGCGAAACCTCCTTCGAAAACATTGGCTATTGGGAGCGTGCGATTGCGGCTCTGGGGATAGACGGCTCGCTGCCGGCCGTCGTTTTCGACGATGGGCGCCTGACCGAAGCAGCGCGGGTCTGGTTCATCCTGCAGTATTTCGGAGCGCAGGCATTCATTCTCAATGGCGGATGGGCTGCGATCAAGGACCGCGAGGACGTGCGCGGGGTCATTCCGAACTCCGGCACAGCCAGTTTCAAGGCGCGGCCCGGATCGGGATCGGCCGCGCTTGTCGATCGGCGGACCTTGAAGGCCGAACTGGACGCAGATGTCCGGATATTCGATGCACGGACGGCCGGTGAGTTTGCTGGCGAGGATCTCCGGCGCAATTCGCGCGGCGGTCATCTGCCGGGCGCGCGGCTGCTTCCGCATACGAATCTCCTCGATGCCAGTCGCCTCCGGTCCCCCAATGAGTTGCGTCAACTGCTGACCGACGCCGGCTTCCAGTCGGGAGACCACATTGTGACCCACTGCGATGGCGGCGGACGGGCGGCGTTGGCTGCGGCGGCAGCGCTTCGAGCGGGATATCGGGATGTCCGCGCCTATTACCTGAGCTTTGCCGATTGGGCCAAAGACGAAAGCTGCGCGATCGTTCGCGACTGAGCGAGGTGGCGGCAGCTCAATCGGCAACATCATCCAGTTTTCAGGAGACCTTTATGCGTATGTTCCCTCTACTCATCGCGGCCGCGACCGTGCTCGCTGGCGCCGCGCACGCCGAGACTATCCGGGTGGGTGTCACGGCCGGTCCGCACGCGGAGATCACCGACGTCGTGAAGAAAGTGGCTGCCGAGCGCGGACTTGACATCAAGGTTGTCGAGTTCACCGACTACGTCATTCCGAACCAGGCCTTGGCCTTGAAGGACCTCGAAGCCAATTCGTTCCAGCACGAACCCTATCTGAAAAATCAGATATCGAAGACCGGCTGGAACATCGTCAAGGTCGCGAACACCATCGCTTCGCCGCAGGGCGTCTACTCGCTGAAATACAAGAAGTTGTCGGAACTGCCGGAGGGTGCACGGGTTGCGATCGCCAACGACCCGTCGAACGGCGCGCGCGGGTTGATGATTCTCGCCCTTCATGGTGCCATCAAATTGAAGGATCCGAACAACGTTACCTCGACGATTGCCGACATCACGGACAATCCGAAGAAACTGCGTTTCGTCGAGCTCGATGCGGCGCAGCTGCCGCGCTCGCTGCAGGATGTCGACGTTGTTTCGATCAACAACAATTATGCAGTGCAGGCTGGCCTCAATCCGGCGGTCGATGCAATCGCCCGCGAAGCGGCGGATGGCCCATGGGTCAACATCATCGCGGTGCGCGACGAGGACAAGGACAAGCCCTGGGTCAAGCAATTGGCGGATGCCTATCGTTCAGAGGAAGTGAAAGCGTTCCTCGATAAGCGCTTCAAGGGCACGTACATCGCGACCTGGTAAGGGCCTGGTCGGCCGCCAGATACCGCGAGCGCGCGCTATTCGGCGGCGTCCGATCGCACGTCGCTCGCCGAAGCCGCTTGGCGGCGAAAACCCGCAGCCGGATGCACCGCGGGCAGGCGGGCACCGCGCCCCGGAAACAGCTTTTCGCGCAGAGTCCCCTCGCGATAGGCGGTCTTGTAGACGCCGCGGGATTGCAATTCCGGCACCACCAGATCGACGAAGGCGTTCAGCGTCTCGGGAACGACCAGGCGGAACAGATTGAAGCCGTCCACATCGGTCTCTTCGGCCCAGGCGATCAATTCGTCGGCGACGTCTTGGGGCGAGCCGACCACAAACGGGGAACGTGCGCCGACGCGGCTGAGGGTGGCGAGATCTCCGATCCTGACCGGACGATCGCTGCGAAGCGTGAAATTCTCCACCATCGACTGGATCGCATTGCTCTCGACATATTGCACGGCCTGGTCAGGCTGGTAGGTGGAGAAGTCGATGCCGGTCCAGCCGGAGAGCAACGCGAGTTGGCCTGCCTGATCGACATGGCGGGCGTAGTCCTCGAGGATATCTTCGGCCTCCGCGCGGGTCGGCGCGACGATCACGGTCGCGCCGGCAAACAGCCTGATGTCGTAGGGATCGCGGCCGAACTCCTTTGCTGCGTTCCTGATCTCGCGGGTGGCGCGTGCCAGGATCGGCTTCGTCTGGCCGTTAACGAAGATCGCTTCCGCATGCCTGGCCGCGAAAGCGCGGCCGCGTTTTGAAGTTCCCGCCTGATACAGCAGTGGTGTCCGCTGCGGCGACGGTTCGGCAAGATGAATGCCGTTGACGCGATAATGGCTTCCTTCGTGCCGGACAGTGTGAACCTTTGCCGGATCGGTAAAGACACGCGCGTCGCGATCGCGCCGGACCGCATCATCCTCCCAGCTTCCTTCCCACAATTTGTAGGTGGCTTCCAGAAAGTCCTCAGCGGCATCATAGCGCTCGTCATGGGCGCGCGAGGCGGGCAGGCCCATGCCGCGCGCGCCGCTGTCGAGATAGCCGGTGACGATGTTCCAGCCGATACGCCCGTTGGTGAGATGATCGAGCGTCGAGAAGCGGCGGGCCAACTGATAGGGGTGCTCGAACGTCAGGTTCGATGTAATGCCGAAGCCGAGATGTTTTGTAGCCAGCGCCATGGCGGAGACCAGCAGCGTCGGATCGGCGTTCGGCAGTTGCACGGCATGGCGCACGGCCGTATCGGGACTATCGCCGAACACGTCATAGACGCCGAATACGTCGGCCAGGAAGATGCCGTCGAGCAGTCCGCGCTCCGCGGTCCTGGCGTAGTCGACCCAGTAATCGAGCGAATTGTAGTTGATCGATGTGTCGCGCGGGTGCGACCACAGTCCAGCCCAGTTATGGCTCGGGGCGGTCATGTTGAACGCGTTGAACCGCAGTTCTCGTGGTTTGGCCATCGGCCTGCTCCGGCAAGACAGTCTC
The DNA here is from genome assembly GCF_036924535.1 of Bradyrhizobium sp. AZCC 2262. Classification (NCBI taxonomy): domain Bacteria; kingdom Pseudomonadati; phylum Pseudomonadota; class Alphaproteobacteria; order Hyphomicrobiales; family Nitrobacteraceae; genus Bradyrhizobium; species Bradyrhizobium sp. AZCC 2262. The sequence goes on from NZ_JAZHRT010000001.1 coordinate 238,097, forward strand.
GGCGATCTTCGACAGACCGTTTAGCATCTTGCCCGGATAACGTTATTTTCTATTAGGCCCATCGAAATGCAAATCGTGCTGCAAACAAATTTGGGTGTAGCAATGTTTCGCTTCTCGCCGTGAACGCGTGAAAATCGCGCTGAAGGAAGTTCAAATGACTTCGCTCGGCTTGCTCGACGAACGCGATAAACTCGCAACAGTAGCGATGAAACAATAAACTCTGCTCGTCGCGCGCGCTGAAAAATTAGTGGCGCGATGCGCTGATGCTGCAGCACGCTCATCGCTATTTTTTTCAACGTCTCGACAGCGCTGAATTCGCTGCGCATCATTTTGGCGTTGGTGACACATGGTTCGCGCATTGAAGGGAGACCAGGATATGCCCGTCGAAACGAAGAACGCCGAGACACTTGCCCTGCACGGCGGTTCCTACCGTTCTGATCCAGCGACCGGCGCCGTTGCCGTTCCGATCTACCAGACGACATCCTTCCAGTTCGAGAACACGGATCATGCGTCGCGGTTGTTTGCGCTGGAGGCGCTCGGGCAGATCTACACAAGGATCAAGAATCCGACGACGGATGCGTTTGAGGAACGACTCGCGGCGCTTGAAGGTGGTGCTGCCGCGCTTGCCGTCGCTTCGGGGCAGACCGCCTCGGCCTTTTCGATCTTCAATATCGCACAGGCCGGCGACAACATCGTCTCTTCGACCGATCTCTATGGCGGCACCTGGACGCTGCTGTCACAGACGCTGAAGCAGTTCGGCATCGAGGTGCGGTTCGTCGATCCGGCGGATCCCGAGAATTGTCGTCGTGCCACCGACGCGAAGACCCGCGCATATTTTGCTGAGACATTGCCCAATCCGAAGCTCCACGTGTTCCCGATCAAGGAGGTTGCCGACATCGGCCGCTCGCTCGGCGTTCCCCTGATCCTCGACAACACCGCAGCTCCGATCATCGCCCGGCCGTTCGAGCACGGCGCGGCGGTCGTGGTCTATTCGACCACAAAATATATCGGCGGCCATGGCACCGCGATCGGCGGCGCCATCATCGACGGTGGCAATTTCGATTGGGAAGCGCATGCGGGACGTTTCCCGCTCCTGACCCAGCCGGACGCGGCCTATCACGGTGCGGTCTGGACTGAAGCGGCCAAGCCGTTCGGACCGATTGCCTATATCCTGCGTGCCCGGGTGAAACTGTTGCGCGATCTCGGGGCGGCGATCGCTCCGCAGAATGCGTTCCAGTTCATCCAGGGGCTGGAAACCCTGCCGCTGCGGCTGCGCCAGCACAATGAGAACGCGATCAAGGTCGCCAACTTCCTGGCCAAGCATCCCGCGGTTTCGCAGGTGATCTTTCCTGGGCTTCAGAGCGGGGAGAACCGGCGTCGCGCGGACGCGTATCTGAAGGGCGGGTACGGCGCACTGGTTGGATTCGAGCTGAAGGGTGGCATCGAGGCCGGCCGCCGGTTCATCGATGCGCTGAAACTCCTCTATCACGTCGCCAATATCGGCGATGCCCGCTCGCTGGCGATCCATCCCGCCTCGACCACGCATCAGCAGCTCACCGCCGAGGAGCAACTCGCCGCCGGCGTGACGCCCGGCTATGTGCGGCTGTCGGTCGGGATCGAGCATCCTGACGACATCCTGGCCGATCTCACCCAGGCACTCGCCGAAGCGGAGGCCGATGGTGCCCGCAAGGCAGCCTGATCAATAAGCCCAGAAACAAGAAACGGACTAAAAACGATGAAGATATTCTTGCGCCTCGCGCAGGCTGCCGGCCTGTCGCTTGCCTTGACCGCCACCGCCATCGCTGACGAACCCCTGAAGATCGCAACCAGCGCCGGTCCGGTCGGGCAGTTGGCCTCCTTTGCCGCAAAGCTCGCCAAGGAGAAGGGGCAGGACGTCAAGATCGTCGAGCTATCCGATTGGGTCGCGTTGAACGAGGTGGTCAACAGCGGCGATGTCGACGCCAATCTGTTTCAGCACGGGACTTATCTGGCGCTTCAGAACAAGCAGCGCGGATTCAATCTCGTGCAGGTCGACAAGGTCGGCGTGATCGCGCCGGTCGGACTGTTCTCAAAGAAGATCAAAAGCCTCGAAGAGATCAAGTCCGGTGACAGCGTTGCGATTCCGAACGAGCCGCTGAACGGCGCCCGCGGGCTGATCCTGCTCGAACGTGCCGGCTTGATCAAGCTCACGCTGGGCAAGGGATTCTCGGTCAGCAAATTCGACATTATCGAAAACCCCAAGAGCCTGAAGATCGTCGAACTCGATCCGGCGCAGACTTATCGTTCGCTCGATGACGTCACGCTCGCACTGGTCAACATCACCTATCTGATCCCGGCGGGCGGCGATCCGAAATCGGCACTGATCATCGATCGCACCGTCGACGACGGCCTCGTGCTGCGCTTCGCTGCACGGCAGGACAAGAAGGACGATCCGCGGCTGAAGGCGTTCATCCAGGTGTTCAACTCGCCGGAAGTCAAGCAGTTCATCGAAGAGAAGATTCCAGCGTTCATTCCCGCCGGATTCAATAGCTAGGCGGATCGCGCGGCGATGAGCTCGGCCAAACTCGCCTCGTTGACGTGGGCGAGTTTGGCAGCAAGCTCGGCGCATTGGTTGCGGATATCGGGGATCGCTATGATCTCCCAGAAGGCGGCGCGGGTGAGCGGACCCACGGCAAACAATCGCCGCGACGGAACGCCGTCGTGGTTGACGATCGCGCCATCCGCGCTGGTCTCGATACCGATGTGCAGCGGGTCAACCCGTGCCAGGCCCCGGTCGAACAGGCTGCGCACGGCCGGATTGGCCGACGCGAGGGGGTCTTTCACGATCCCCGTGCAATCGACGATGGCGCCGACCTGCATGCTGAGGATTTCGCTTTGACCGCGTCGGCGGTAGCGGATCCGGGCGCCGGCTTCGTTGGGTTCGATGCCGGCCACTTTCGCCGCCATAACGGTCAAACGGCCGGCACACAGCGCATCCGTGATGCGCGCTTCCACTTCCGGCGCCATGCGATGGCGGTGCACGTCCCACCAGGCGCGCGCGTGTTCGAGGAAGCGGCGTTTGGAAGCAGGCGGAAGCTCGCGCCAGAGCTGTTGGGTGTAGGGCCGCAGGCCGTCGATAACGCTGCGCCAGTCGCCACCCTGGGCGACGTGGCCGTCGACCCGGCTGCGGAACCAGCGCAACAAGTGACTGATCCCGGCGCCGAACGGAACGTCCGTTTCCTCGATGCGAATTGGATCCACGCGGCGATGGGGCTTCGTCAGCAGACCGCGCCGAGACATCGCGACGATCGGACCGCGGTGTCCATCCTGGACAACCGACTGAACGTAATCGACCATCGTCAGCCCGGTGCCGAGGATGAGTATAGTTGCGTCGGGATCGATACCCGCCGAGGAGGGCAGCACCCAGGGATCGGCGTAACCCGGCGAACAGGATCGGACATCGTGACCGGTGGCAAGAATGGCGATATCGCCGACATAGCATCTGCCGTCGTCCAACCGGACCGAGACCTCGCCCGGCCCTTCGCTGACGTCGACGCATGTGCCCTGCACGATAGAGAGCCGGTGCGATGAGCGTCCTTTGGACGTCATCAACAGGCTGGCAATGTAGTCGCCATAGATGCGCCGTGGCACGAAACAGAAGGGATCGGGACACGGCGGTGGCACGCCTTCACGCGAGGTCAGCCAGCGCCAGAAATGGTCCGGCTCATCCGGCAGCGCGCTCATGTTGGCGACGCGCACGTTGAGCACGTGTTCGGGATTGCCGGTGTGATAGGCCAGACCACGACCGATTTCAGGACGCTTCTCGATCAGCGTGATGCGAAAGTCAGGGGTTGAACGCTGTAGCAACTGATAGGCTAAGAGAACGCCGCTGGCGCCGCCGCCTATGATGATCGCGTGTCGGCTTGCGAAAGCATTCATGCAACCGCCCCCCGTTTTAGCCAAGTGATAAGCTAACGCGAAACTGTCTCGTCGGATCGTGGCTGAATTCCAGCAGCGGAGGTACGAGTAGTTGAAAAGAAAATCGTTCTGCGCGGGAAGGGCACAAGAGTATCGAGATTCTGGGAACTCTGACGTGCGCAGAGATTTTCAGCGGGGCCAACCTCGTCGAAGCTGCGCAATATCTGTGCAAGGGGCGCTTTGATCAGGATTCGCGACCGCAGATTCGTTTCGAACGGGCGGCTTAAGCTCTCGAAGATCGTTCCGTTTCCTTTTCTGTCGGACGCATAGAACCGCCGACGCGTCGCGACGACAACATTGAATAGCCATTTCATTGACGTGATCGACGCCGTCAATACTATCTGCGTAGGGAATTGCCCCGCTCAAGAGTTGCCGCATGCGATCTGATCGAACACCAGCGTCCGGAAATGCGCCTCAGCGCGTGACGCTGCGCTGCTTCTCTGCGGCCACCGGCGCCTGTCGCTGATCTTCCTGTTCAAGATAAATCGTCATCACTAACCAGACAGGACACCGGATCACTCCGGTGAAAGAGCAGACATGACCCAAGCCTACATCATCGAAATCGAGAGCCGAACCGCAGGCATTGTCGCCAGGGACGAGCGGGGATACCGGTTCTTTTCCTCAGATCGTACGTTCGACGGCCTCGAAGGTCGCGAATTCCGGTCCGCGCGCGACGCCGAGCGGGCCGTCAGAACGTTGCTGCAGCAGCGGCGCCATTTGCTGACAAGCCCATCGCTCGCATCGGCGTTCTAATTACCAATCCCAATCTTCACAAAGTTAACGGAGACCAAAATGTTGTTTCGTTCTGTTCTGATTGCATCGACGGTACTCGCCGCTTGGTCGGCGAGCTCCGCGGCCGAAGCCATCAAGATCGGCGTCACGCCGGGGCCGCATGCTCAGATCCTCGAAGCTGTGAAGCCGATCGCCGCGAAGAAGGGGTTGGACATCCAGTTGATCGAGTTTTCCGATTACGTGGTGCCGAACGCCGCGCTCGATGCCGGCGAGCTACAGGCCAACTCGTTTCAGAACCAACCCTATCTCGATAACCAGAAAGCCGATCGCGGGTACAAGATCGAATCGGTGGGCCTGACGGTCAAATTCCCCATCGGGGTCTATTCGAAGAAGCATAAGGGCTGGTCGGACATTCCGAACGGCGGCACGGTTTCGATACCGAACGATCCGACGAATGGCGGACGGGTGCTGCTTCTGCTGCGCGACAAGGAAGTCATCAAGCTGAAGGATGGAGTCGGTTTCAAGCCGAAGATCTCTGATATCACTGAAAATCCGAAGAAGCTCAAGTTTATCGAAATCGATGCGGCGCAGTCGCCGCGTGCGCTCGACGATGTCGATGCCGCAGCGATCAACACCAATTACGCGACCCAGGCGGGACTTGATCCCGTCAAGGATCCCATCCTTCGCGAAGATCCGAAGGGGCCGTATGTCAATCTGATTGCGGTCCGAGCGGCCGACAAGGACAAGCCGTGGGTCAAGGCTTTGGTGGAGAGTTACCACACGCCCGAGGTGAAGGAGTTCGTCCTGACCAAGTTCAAGGGCGCGGTCTTGCCGAGCTGGTAAGCCACGACCGGTGTGGCTTGGAAGTCGCGCAGCATAACCCTGGCGCGATTTGAGGCCGCGATTACGCCGCCTCAACCGACGGAACCGGCAAGGCCGTCACTGACTTGATTTTCTCCATCGCAAACCGCGAGGTCACATTCTTCAGGGCGACCGCACCGATCAACTTCTTGTAAAAGAGATCATAGCTAAGCATGTCAGCGACGACCACGCGCAAGACGTAGTCGACGTCGCCGGCCATGCGGTAAAACTCGAGAACCTCGGGCATGGCGCTGACGGTGGCCGCGAATTTCTTCAGCCACGCCTCGGAATGATCGTCGCTTTCCACGGACACGAATACCGACAAACCCAAACCGATCTTGTTCTGATCGACCAGCACGACTTTGCCGGTGATGATGCCGTCGTTCTCCAGACGTTGAACTCGCTTCCAGCAAGGCGTCGAGGAAAGCCCAACGCGTTCGCCGATCTCGGACACCGACAGCGATGCATCTTCTTGAAGTACCCGAAGTATCTTGCGGTCGATCGCATCGAGGCGCCGGGGCGTTCCCGGCAAGGACACGCTGACTTCGCTCATATTTTAGAACTTTCTTTCAAATGATTGGCAGCAACCAACGATAGAGGAAAAACTATTCCGCACAAGGTAGCGGGTTTTCGAAGAAGGCCTCCGTTATAGAAATACGTTCTGTTCAGATGGCTTACTTCAGCGCATCTGCGCTCTTGCCTGCGGCGAAGGATACAAGGAGCAGTATCAGCGCACTTTTCTTCGCCAGCCGACCAAGACATGGTAAAAATCCGAGCGGTTATTGCGTGCAACATTGTATTCGATCTCAGGGGGAGGGACGTAGCATGGCAAATTGCATCGTCATCGTTCAGTTTGATCTGCCGAAGCGGACGCAAGAGCAGGCCATCGCGGGTGGAACCGGCTCGGCGCCCATCTATCGCGGGCTGGCCGAAAAAGGTCTGATCCGTAAGGACTACCTGAACGGAGCGGCCGGCACGGGCGGTGTTTACTTGTGGGAGAGCCGAGAAGCCGCCGAAGGTTGGTTTACGGAAGCCCGGATCGCTGAACTGACGGAGCGTTTCGGCACACGCCCCCCGACTCACCTGGTATGACACGCATGTCACGGTAGATAACGTGAGAGGGGAAACAAGGGTCAACGGCGTGCCCCTCTCGATAGCCGCGGAATGAAAGCCGACGACGGGATCTCCCTTGTCGGCCTAGCGCTCGATCCGCATGCCGATTCAGTATGCCGTGACGACCGACCTGTTGCGCGGGTGCGGCACCTGGGCGGCACCTGACGGGATCGACGCCAGCAACGACCGGGTATAGGGCTGGCGAGGATTGTCGAAGATATCGGTGACGGTCCCATGTTCGACGATGCGCCCGCGATGCATTACCGAGACGGTGTGGGCGAGCTGGCGCACCAGGGCCAGGTCATGGGAGACAAACACATAGGTCAGGCCCAAATTGGCCTGTAGCGAGAGCAGCACCTCAACGATGTCTGCCTGGACGGTGACGTCGAGCGCGGAGGTGGGTTCGTCGAGCACAATCACATCCGGCTTGAGGACCAGCGACCGGGCGATGGCCACGCGCTGGCGCTGACCACCCGACAGAGCTCCCGGCTTGCGGGAGAGCAGGTGCTCGCCGAGCCCGACGTCGGCCAGCGCCTCGCGGACCCGCTCGACCCGCTCCTTGGGGGCTCCGATCTTGAACCGGTCGAGCGGCTCGCGCACCAGCTGCTCGACCTTCCAGGTCGGGTCGAGCGAAGTAAACGGGTTCTGGTAGATGAGCTGAAGGTGGCGCCACACGGCGCGCAGCGACTCGGGCGAGCGACCGGTGAGCTGCTCGCCGGCGATCGAGATATTTCCGGTGTCGGGTTGCTCAAGCCCAAGCAGCAACCGGATCGCCGTCGTCTTGCCCGAGCCCGACTCGCCAACCAGCGCGTGCGTGGTGCCGCCCGGGACGGTGAACGACACGTCGTCGACAGCCGTCAGCGCCTTGCCGTCGACGGTGAAGGTTTTCGTGACGGCGCGAACCTCGATCTTCGGTGTTGCGCCGGCGTCGGTGTTGAGGCGACGGAAGCCGGGGTCGCGCAGCGCAGCGTAGCGGTCGGGGTTGAGGGCCGGGACGTCGGCGTACAACTTCCTTGCGTATGCCGACCGCGGCGAGGAGAAGACAGAAGCGGTCCTGCCGGCCTCCTGGATGACGCCGTCCTTGAGCACTACGAGCGAGTTCGCCCGCTCCGTGGCGATCGCCAGATCGTGGGTGATAAGCAGCAGGCTGATATCCAGCTCGTGCTGCAATCGCGACAGCAGGTCGAGAATCCGTTTCTGGATCGTGACGTCGAGCGCGGAGGTTGGCTCGTCCGCGACCAGCAACTCCGGCCGGGGGAGGATCGCCAACCCGATCAGCACACGTTGCAGCATGCCGCCGGACAGCTGATGTGGGTAGGAGTCGTAGACACGCTGGGGGTTGTCTAGCCCGACCTGGGCGAATGTCTCCAGGATGAGCTGCTTGCGGTTCGCCTTGTCCGGTTCGTCGCGGAGCGCGGCCGCCTCCTTCGCCTGGGCGCCGATCGTCCGCACCGGGTTGAGCGAATTGCCGGGGTCCTGCGGGACGAATCCGATGGCCCGTCCTCGCAACGGCCGGAAGCGACGCTCGGAGAGCCCCAATATTTCCTGGCCGTCGTACTCGATGCGGCCGGTGGCGTGCCCACCGCTGGGAAGTAGCCGCAGTACTGAGCGGGCGATCGTCGACTTGCCCGAGCCGGACTCCCCAATGAGGGCGAGGCTCTGCCCGCGACCCAATTCGAACCCGACGTCGGTAACGACCTCGTGCGGCCCGTAGGACACCGACAGGCCGTGGACCCGGAGCAGAGATGCGGACGGCTGCAACGTCGATGCAATGGTCTCGGCGCGGGCGAGAGTGGTCAGTCCGTCTTGCGGAGCCATCGGCTGATCCTGTTGACAGAGAGGACGGTGGCGATCGTGACGAAGGCGGGCGCGTACACCAGCCATGGCCATTTGAGGTAGTCCTTGCCGATGGAGATCAGCAGGCCCCAGTCGGAGGCGGGCGGCGGGTCGCCGTATCCTAGGAAGGCAAGGCTGGCGATCACCAGGATCGACAGGCCGAACTGCAGCGCCGCAAGCGGGAACACCGAGCGCGACGCGTTCGGCAGCACGTGCCGCAACAGGATGTGCCAGCGCCAGCCGCCCAGCAGGAATGACGCCTCGACGAACGTCGCCTGCCGCGTCTTGATGACCTCCGCGCGCATCACCCGGGCGAAGACGGCCACCGCCGAGATGCCGGTGGCGATGGCGGCGTTCGTAGTGTCGAAACCGATTGCGGTGACAACGATGACGGCCAGCAAGAAGTTGGGGATCGCCAGCAGGACGTCGACCAGACGAGCGAGCACGATGTCCACCCAGCCGCCGAGGAAGCCTGCCAGAAGCCCTATGAGGCCGCCGGCGACGGCGGCGATGACGACGGCGATGAGTGCGCTCGTCACCGAGGACGCCGTGCCATAGACGACGCGGGTGTAGAGGTCGCGACCCAAATGGTCGGTGCCGAACCAGTGCTCGGCGCCGGGGCCGAGCAGCTTGTCAGCGGGGATGCCGTTGACCGGGTTGTGACTCGTGAACAGGCCCGGTACGAGCGACCAGGCAATCACGAGCGCGATGACCGCGAAAGAGAGCGCGACGGTCGGCGGTATCCAGAGGGCTGTCAGTCGGCTGGTCGCCGTGGCGCGCGAGGCTGAGGAGACGAAGGTCATGTGGTCACCGCCCGCGAAGTGTCAGCGGAGTTTTCGTCAGCGGTGGTCGGACGGTACTTGGGACCGCCGATGAGCTTCACGCGTGGATCGAGCAGGGGGTAGACGAGGTCGGCGATCAGGTTGACGAGCACGAAGACCACCGCCGCCAGCGAGACGACCGCCTGCAGGACGGGTAGGTCCTGCGTGCTCACCGAACGCTGCACCAGGCTGCCGACACCGGTGCGTCCGAAGACGGTCTCGGTGATCAGCGAGCCGCCGAGCAGTTCGCCGATGGCGAGTGCGATCACGGTGACGACAGGGAGCGAAGACGGCTTGAGCAGGTGCTTGGCGAAGAGGCGTACCTGCCCGAGACCGCGACCGCGCGCGACGGCGGCGTACTCCTGCTCCGCCTCGTGATCGAGATTCGCGATCAGCACCTCGGCGATCCGAGCGGATACCGGGATGCCGAGCGCGATCGCCGCGAAGAGAGTCGCCAGGAAGCTGTTCGATTCGATCACGCGGAAGAGGCCGAGCTGGAAGCCGAAGGTGTGGATCAGCACCAGGCCGATCACGAAGTTGGGCACCGACAGGAACAATGACGGGAAGCCCCGAAGCAAGCCCTGGCCGAACCGTCTTGGAACGAACTGGGTGCCGTAGGCGATCGCCGCCGCCAGCGCCAGCGCGACGCCGAGACCGGTGGATGCGAGGATCAGCGTCGAGGGAAGCACCTCGGCGATCAGGGTTGTCACGGGCCGGTTGGACCGCATCGACAGGCCCAGATCGCCAGTCACGAAGTTGGACAAGGCCGTCCAGAGCTGGACCAGAATCGGCCTGTCCAGGCCTTGGGCGGCGATGATCTCCTGGATCTGTTTCTCGCTGAAACCGTTCTGTGGGTCGCGCAGGACGTTGGTGATGGGGTCGCCCGGCAAGATGCTGACGACAACGAAGGTGAAGACGTAGGCCAGCAGGATGACGACGACGGCCTGGACGAGGCGCTTTGCGGCATAGGATAGGTAGGTACTGTTCATGCCGGTCACCTCGACACACTGCTCGGTTGCACTGCGGGCTACTCGCTGATCGTGGCCGTGTAGTAGCTGGCGTAGGCGATGCCGTTGTAGACCTCCCCCTTGAGCTTCGGAGACTGCACGTAGATCCACTGGACGATCTGGGTGCGCGGAATGAAGTAGCCCTGCTCGAGGACATACTTCTGAAGCTCGTCGAGGAGCGGGTCACGGATTTGGGTCGAGGCAGCGCTGGCGATCTTGTCGCGCAGTTCGTTGAGCTTCTTGTCGCTTTCACCGAGGGCGAACCAATTCTCGCCGTTGTTGGCGTCGGTAAGGATGCTGGCCACGGTGCCGGCGTCGATGAAGCTGCGCGTCACCTCGTAGGCCGGCACGGCCGGGCCGCCGAACTTGACCTTCTCGCCGAACGTTACGACGTCGTAGGCCCGGATGTAGACCTTCCAACCGATCTTGCCGAGTTGCTGGGCGATGAGTTCGTCGATCGACTTCGAAGTCGCGAGGTAGGGGTTGGAGTACAGCGTCAGCGATAGCTGCTTGCCGTCCTTGGAACGGATGCCGTTAGAGCCCTTGGTCCAGCCCGCCTCGTCGAGAAGCTTCTCGGCTCTGCCCGGATTGTAGGCCAGCAGGTCGCTATGGTCAGTCGCGCCGGGCACGTTGCTCTGTATGAAAGACGTCGCGAGCTTCCAGTCAGGTGTGTATACGGTGTCAAGGATCTCCTTCCGGTTGATTCCGGACTGGAAGGCCTGGCGCACCTTCACGTCGTTATACGGCTCCAGCTTTGTGTTGATCGCCAAGCCGTTCACGAAACCTAGATAGCGCGGTGTCGCGATGGTGAAGCCCGCCTCCTTGAGGGATTTCAGTTCCTGCGGCGAGGCGTTGTAGGCGACATCGGCCTGGCCAGACTGGACGGCGGCGACGCGTAGCGATGGCTCGGATACAAGCTTGTAGGTGATCGAATCGAGGTGGGCCGGGCCGGTATGGCCGACTGCGGCGGGACCCCAATTGTAATCCTTGCGCCTGATCAGCTTCACGAAGTCGCCCTCTTTCCAGGAGTCGACCACGTATGGGCCGCTGCCAGATGTCTTGGCCAAGTCAGCCTGCTGGCTGGCAGGCTGCGCGATGGTCTTCGGGGAGATGAGGATCGAGCCGTGGTATCCGAGAGTCGGGATGAAGCCGAGCGTCGTCGCTTTGAAGAAGACCTTCACTGTCGTCGCGTCAACCGCCTCGGCGCGGTCGTAGGTCTTCGGGAAGAGGCCGATCGGATTGATGCCCTCGTTCCGGCGGCCGGCGTACCAGATGTCGAGGTTGGCAACGACGGCCGACGCATCGAGCGGCGTACCGTCGGAGAAGGTCACGCCCTTCTTGAGGTGGAGAGTGAACTGGGTGGCGTTATCGTTCTGCTCCCAGCTCTCGGCGATCCACGGACTGACCTTGCCGTCAGCGTCGACATAGACGAGCTTGTCGGTCACGTGGCCCCATATGTGGCCCTGAAAGCTAGAGATAGCGCTGTTGTTCGGGATCCAGGTGCTGCCCAGCGAGTCGATGAGGAAGGTAATGTTGCCGCCATTCTGCGGAACGCCGGCACTCTGAACCGGATTAAGACCCGCCATTACCACTAGAGCAGCGGCTGCCACCGCGGAAGTGGTGATCAGCAGGCGGCGCCGGGAAAGGAAGCGCGAGGAAAAGCGTTTGGTCATGGATAGCTCCTGGCGGTTCTAGTTAGGTCCTGCATCTGCGGATCATCGAAGAGGACCCTGGAGGCAGCGGAATGCCGTTCCAGCTTCGCGGCAATACTTCGTTGCTGGCAGCGTAGCGTTTCGTTTGAAATTTGAGATTCCAAAGAGTTGGTGTTTGATGGAAATCCCTGCCACGGGAGAGCGTTCTTGCAGCATCGAACATTGAGTCCTGAGGCAAAACGAAGCGGATCCAGGAAGAACGCCGGAGAATCCAGGAGCTCGCACACGATTGCTTAGGTAACGTCGAGCGTTGTGGCGCGGAGAAGCAATGTGTTGCGTGCGCTCAGAGAGAGGAAAACTGTTCTCCCTCGAAACAGACATGGCGCTGATGTTGGCATTCGCGGGAGAACTCGTTCGCGTTACGTCGGAAAAGAGTTTTGCGTTTCGTTGACGCTGACGCAGAGCCACCCAACGATACGGTAACGAGCGTCGCGCGGTGAGCTGCGGTCCGCTGCGTCTGCCAAGGGCACGATCATGACTGTTTCATCGCGCGAGCCGCTGTCGATCACAACAGACGTCCTTGTTGTCGGTGGCGGAATGGCTGGTGCTTGGGCGGCGAGTGCCGCGGCGGAGGCGGGCGCGAAGGTCATCCTGGCCGACAAGGGCTATTGCGGCACGAGCGGCGTGACGGCGGCTGCGGGGCCCGGACACTGGTGGGTGCCTCCGGATCCGCCCGAAGCGCGCGCGAGCGCCGTCCGCAATCGTATCGCAGCCGGACTTGGGCTCGGCGAGGCCGAGTGGATGTATCGAATCCTCGACCAGACCTGGCGGACGTTGCCGAGGCTTGCGCCGCATTACACGTTTGGCGTCGACGACGAGGGACGGGTCAATTATCGCGCCGTCCGTGGACCCGAATATATGCGGGCGCTTCGTCAGTTCGCGGTGAACCGCGGTGTCGCCGTTCTCGATCATTCGCCCGTACTGGAGTTGTTGGCCCGCGATGACGGCTCGATTGGCGGCGCACGCGGCCTGCGTCGACAGGACGGGAACAGGCCTTATCAAATCAACGCCGCAGCCGTAGTGCTGGCGGCCGGTGGCACGAGCTTTCTGTCTCACCTGCTGGGATCGCGAACCAACACCGGCGATGGCTACCTGCTGGCGGCGGAGGCGGGGGTGGAAATGTCCGGTATGGAATTCACCGCCGCCTACACCATCGCGCCGGCGCATTCGACCATGACGCGCAGCATGGCCTATTCCTTCGCGACCTACTACGACGCCGACGGGCGCGAGCTGGACCTGCCGTTCGGGCCCGACCAGACCGTGCGTCTCGCCCGCGCGCTCCAGCGCGGGCCGGTGTACTGTTCGCTGTATCGACTTCCAGACGATGTAAAGGCGAGGTTGCATACAATCTCGCCGAACGTGCCGCTGGTGTTTGATCGCTGGTCGATCGATCCTTACCGTGACCGCTTCGAGGTGACGCTGCACAATGACGGCACCATCCGCGGTCTCGGCGGCGTGCGCGTGGTCAATGCCGATTGCGCGACATCGGTGCCGGGTCTGTTCGTGGCTGGCGACAATGCGTCCCGCGAGAAAGCCGCCGGCGCGATTTCCGGTGGTGGCAATGTCAATTCGGCCTGGGCGCTGTCATCGGGCGTATTCGCTGGACAAGCAGCCGCGCGTCTTGCGCGCGAGGCGGGCGGCCGCTCGGCACATCTTACGCCGCTCGGTCGTGTCGGCCTTCGGCAACGTCGGCAGCCGAAGGCGCTCGATCTGGCGGAGGTCCGGAAAGGTGTCCGCGCCGAAATGCATCCGTTCGACAAGAATCTGTTTCGCACACGCGCGGGGCTCAATGCTTCTCGGAACGTGCTCGACAGCCTCTGGACCGAACTCGCCGACCACGCGCCCGCAGGCGCCCTCGCATGGCGTGAAGCGGCGGCTTTGGTGGCAGCGGCCCGCTGGTCGGTCGCAACGGCTGAGTGGCGCAGCGAGAGCAGGGGAATGCACCGTCGCGAGGATTTTACGGAGCCCAAGGCCCAACTCGCGATCCGGTTCCTCAGCGGCGGATTGGATCGCGTCTGGGTCGGTGCTGACGGCGAATCCCCGAGCGCTCGATCAAATCAATTGGAGCCGGCGTTATGATCGAACTCATCGTCTCGGACCGTTGTACCAATTGTGGCGAGTGCATCGCGGTCTGTCCGACCAACGTGTTCGATCCCGGGCACGCTGGTCCTCCGATTCCGGCACGGGTGGACGATTGCCAGACCTGTTTCATGTGCGAACTCTACTGCCGTGCGGACGCGATCTATGTCGCACCCGATTGCGACCGTCGCATCCACGCAACCGCTGACGAGGTCGTCGCCTCGGGCCGCCTTGGTCAATATCGGAAGCATTCCGGCTGGGATGAATGGGCGCAACATTTCCCCAACGAGCAATGGCTGATGGAGACAGTGTTCCGGAGGGCCGGCGAAACGGCGGCACGTCGCAATGAGAAACCATGATTGCGCCGCTCGCGTGGGTTGGGTAACAGCGTTGCGGCTCGAGAGATGATTTCATTTGCGTCGCTCGGACACGTCATCCTCTTATTGCAGAGCGTTCGTGATCTTTGAAAAGACTATCTTGTCGTAAGCGCCTAGCCTGTCGGGACGTTGAAGTCGCAAGGCGTTTGCAATGAACACTCCTCGTATCGACGAAAAACGCGCAGCGGTGAGCGTGCGATCGCCGATCATCATCAATCAGCTCGGAGCGGAAATCCGCGCGTCGCTGATCGATCACTGGTCCCGGCCTTTGGTCATCGACCATCCCGCCGATCGCCCGCCGTGGGAGATCGCGCCGGAAGCTGACGTGCTGCTGACGCGGCCGCTGGCAGGCTGGAACAAGGCGCCGGCTGACAGGCCGGCGGGCTGGCCCAACGGCTTGCGCTGGATCCAGACGGCATCGACCGGAGTTGATTTCTTTCCGGCGTGGCTGCTTGATGGTCCGGTGGTGACGATCGGGCGCGGCATCTCGGCGGACGCGATTGCGGAGTATGTCCTTGCGGCCATTCTCGGCTTTACGAAGCGCCTGCACGATATCCGGCCGCGCAGCCGTGACGACTGGAAGATCACTCCGCTGGGCTCGCTCGGCGGCAAGACGATCGGGATCGCGGGCTTTGGCTCGATCGGTCATGCCGTCGCCGAGCGGGTAAAGCCGTTCGGGGTCCAGATCGGGGTGCTGCGGAGAACACCCTGGCAATATGCGCCGGCGGGCATCCTGCCGGTCGATGATATCGAGACGCTGTTTGCCCTTTCCGATCATCTTGTGGTCGCGCTGCCGGCAACGTCAAGAACGATGCATCTCATCAACGCCGACGTGCTGGCGCGGGCGAAGAAGTCGCTGCATCTCATCAACGTGGCGCGCGGCCGGATCATCGATCAACAAGCTCTGTTGAGGGCACTAGACGATGGCCAGCTCGCCGGGGCCACCCTCGATGTTACCGATCCGGAACCGCCCCCGGACGGCGACCCGATCTACAGCCATCCCAAGGTCCTGCTAACGCCGCATGTCTCTTGGACAGGCGGAGAGGATGTCAAGCGGCTGGCTGGCAAGGTGCTCATCAACCTCGACGCCTATGCGCACGGAGCACCGCTGGCAGACGTCTTCGACAAGAATTTGGAATACTGAACAAGGAGCTGCGAGAATGAACCAGATCGTCGAGAAGCCGAAGAAATATTCGCTGGTCGAGCGTGCGCCTGCCGCCTCGTTTGAGGAGGAGAGGCTGCATCGCAAGCAGCGGCTTGCCGCAACCTTCCGCCTGTTCTCGCGCTACGGTTTCGATCAGGGCCTCGCCGGCCATGTCACCGTGCGCGATCCGGAATTCCCGGATCGCTTCTGGATCAACCCGCTGTCGAAGTTTTTCGGCCAGATCAAGGTCTCGGACCTTCAGCTGGTCGATCATGCCGGCAACATCCTGATCGGTGACAAGCCGATCAATCAGGCCGGCTTCGTGATTCATTCGGCGATCCATGCCGCACATCCCGAGGTGATCGCCGCGGCCCATACGCACTCGACCTACGGCAAAGCCTGGTCGGCGCTCGGCCGTGTGCTCGATCCGCTGACCCAAGACTCCTGCGCCTTCTATGAAGACCACGCGCTGTTCGACCCGTTCTCCGGCGTCGTGCTGGAAGCGGAGGAGGGGAGAAAAATCGCCGAAGCGCTGGGATCGAAGAAGGCCGTCATTCTGCAGAACCACGGCCTGTTGACGGTTGGGCCGACGATCGAAGCGACCGCTTGGTGGTACATAGCGATGGACAATGCGGCGCGAACGCAGCTCCTCGCCGAAGCGGCGGGAACGCCGAATCCGATTCCGCACGAGGTAGCGAAACTGACCGCAAGCCAGGTCGGGACCCACAAGGGCGGCTATTTCAGCTTCCAGCCATTGTGGGACTGGATCACTGAGGCGGAGCCGGATCTGTTCAACTAGCGCATCAGGTTTGCATCGGCGTTCGCGGCCGCATGACCGTGGACGCCGATCGAGACGCAAGGGCCGGAATGTGACGCTGAGAGACGACGCGACCACCGGTGCACGATCGCTGCGGACCGATGACAGGGCGTGGACAGCCGCCGAGAAACATAAGCTCCGAGGGCTGGCGAAGAACAATACGCCTGTCAGAAAGATCGCGCGAAGGCTGAATCGCAGCGTGGCCTCGACGGGAACTATGGCCGCTGAACTCGGTATCGTGCTGAACGGCGGGCTCGATCCGGTTCGCTTGTCCGGCTAGGCGCCCATCATGGCGCCGATCGCCTGCAATCGGGAGCGAACAGCGCCATCGTCGGGGTCGGAAGGCATGCGCTCGGCACGAATCTGCTGCGGGGTGGTCCCCGTGGCCGCCTTCAGAAATCGGCGGAGGCTCCTTGCGTCGGAATAGCCGAGCTCGGCGGCGATGGCTTCGACGCTGTCATTGGTTGTTCGTAGCCTGCGGACGGCGGCGGTGACCAGGGCGCGCTCGCGCACATGACGAAATCCACCGGTCGTCGCCAGCCGGCGGCGCATCGTGGATGTGCTGACGGCCGCACGCTCCGCAACGTCCTTCAGGCGCAACCGCCCGGCATCCGCTAGTGTTGCGCTATCATCTCGCCAAGCCCCCTCATCGATAAAATCAAGCCAGAGCCGAAAGCATTCCCAATGTGGATTGGCGCCGGCACGCCTGAACCCTCGACGACCAAGCAGGGCACGCGAGAATCGCATGCCCGTGACCGGACCGTGACGCACCGGAGCATCGACCGCAAAATGCCGGCGGCCGAGATTGTAGTGCAGGGGATCGCGGGTGGTCACCTCGAGGATTGGCATCGCGGCGCCGAGAAAGTACATGCAATGCATGAATATCCAGCTCAGGTAGATATCCTCGAGCAGGACCGCGTCGGCGCCCCTCGCGGAGTCTGTGCGAACGTTGAGGACCGCAACATCGTGCTCGGTCTTCAGCTCGATCTGAACGGCGCTGGACGCGGTTCGATATAGCCGCGCTACCGAAAGGATCGCGTCTTCCAGCGTGGCGCAGCCAAGGGCTATCCGGAGGCCGAGCGCGGTATAGGCTGGATCGATGCGCGAGCGCGCCAAGCCGTGCGCCGCATCGTCGATGCCAAGCGCCGTATTCATGCACAGCAGCAGATATTGAGCGGGACCGACAAGGTCGCGATTGTCGCCGTGACGCAAGTCGATCAGGGATGCCGCCATGACCTGTTCAAACGACAGGCCTTGGCGAAGGACGCCGCTGACCTGTCGGGTGATCCAATCGAATGGCATGCCGTGACGCATGAAGCCTCGCAACGGGCCGAGCCGCGGCGATGATCCTAGGGACAAACTCCATCGTCCGCAATTCAGGGATACGAAGCCCGACTCAGGGATACGAAGCCCGACCTTTTCGTCAGGCTGATCGATTGGGTCTCCCTCATCTGCATCCTTCGGTCAGTGCGGCGAGCCGTGTTCCCATTTACGCTTTGCCATGACCTGGCGGATATGGAGTGAGCGATGAACGAGACCGCAGCGAAGCGCGAGCGCCGTCCGGAGCTCGATCGTGCCTTTGCGCACCTTGCTGGACTGGCCGCCTCAGCGGACCTGGCGGGGATTTCCGACCCGCTGCAGCAATTCGTCGCCATCATTCGAACCTTGATGCCGCGTTATGGCGATGTCGGTCCGATACCGAGCTTCGAAGGCGTGACCTTTACGCCGGTCGACGCCGGAGGTGTGGGTGCAGAGTGGGTGATCCCGCCCGATCCCGATCCCGCGCGTCGCATTGTTTATACGCATGGAGGCGGGTGGGTCGGTGGCTCTCCCGATGGCTATCGGGCCATCACCGGGACGCTCGCCCGTCTGTCGCGCGCGGCGATTCTGGTCGTCGACTATCGTCTGGCGCCCGAACATCGCTTTCCGTCGGGCTTGGAAGACTGTGTCAATGCATTTCGCTGGGCTGCGCTGCATGGACCCGATGGCGGTCGCGTGCACTCAGGCGATGCGTCGACCCATCTGAGCCTGGTTGGTGATTCCGCGGGCGGAAACCTGGCGGCGGCGACCTGTCTGGAATTGATCGCAGGCGGCGAACTGGTTCCTGATCGTCTCGTGCTGATCGCAGGCACGCTCGACAATCAATCGCCGGCGGATCGCGTCGGAATAGACGATCAGATTGCGACTGCGGAGTCCCTGGATGCCGGCACGGCTGTCTATCTCGCTCCGAACGGCAATCCGTCCGATCATCTTGTCTCGCCGGTGAATGCGCCCCGTCATCTCCTGGCGAAGTTTCCGCCGACCTTGTTACAGGCCAGTTCGATCGAAACCCTGGCTTATGACAGCCGGAAATTTGCAGCACGTCTCGAGGATGCCGGCGTAAGAACGAACTTGAGCATCTGGCCGGAGCTGCCTCACGTCTGGCATGCGTTTTTGGGATTGTTTCCCGAGGCAACCGAAGCCCTGCGGGAGATAGCCGACTTCGTGAAACCTTGATCGGTGAACGACGTCGACGGCGGCTCACTCTGCGTGGCTATCGTTGCGTCACTACAACCGTCCCTGGGGCGTCAGATCCCTTTGCACACACGACTGATCATTTCGATGAACCAGCGCAGTGCCGGATCGGCCATGACGCGGCGCGTGTGCATAAGGTCGATGGTGAAAGCCGGCACGTCATAGGGAAGCGGTACGACCGCCACGCCCGCGGCTGCTGCGAAGCGACGAGCGATGCGCTGGGCCATGGTCGCCACGAGGTCGGTGCCGGCGACGGCAAAGGGCACCGCGACGACGTGGGCGAGCGTGACCGCGGTCCGACGTTTGCGTCCATGCCGTGCCAGCATCGTATCGATGGCGCCAGGAAGTCCGTCTCCGCCCGCGGAGGAGAACAGGGCGTGCGGAAGACGCGTGTAGTCCTCGCCGGTGAGTGACACGTCTTGCTTGACGCGTTTGGCGTCGCGAATGCAGACAAAGCGTTCCTCGAACAGCAACTGCCGCGTGACGCGTGCGGAGCCGGGGAGATGGCCGCCAATCAGAGCGTCGACCTCGCCACGTTCGAGGCTGGCGACGCCTTCTGCCGCGTCGATAATGGGACGCACCACCAGATCGATGCCCGGGGCCTCCCGCCGCAGCGCCTTGACCAGTGAGGGGACCACGACGAGATCGCCATAGTCGGTCACGGCGATAGACAGGCGACGACGGGCCATTGCGGGCTCGAAATCCGACCCAGGCGCGAGCACACCTCTGATCTGTCCCAGTGCGTCGCTGTTTGGCCGGGCGAGCGATAGCGCCTTGGCAGTTGGTTGCATGCCGGAGGCCGAGCGCACGAAAAGATCATCGGCAAGAGCGCGCGCAGGCGCGTCAACGTGCTGCTCATGGAAGGTTGCGCCAGACCAATGCGTTCGCCGGCGCGGGTCACGTTGCGTTCCTCCATCAGCGCCTCGAAGGCCACCAGAAGGTTGAGATCGACAGAAGCCAAATTCATTTGAACAATAATACACATATCAATAATCGATTTCCACAATGTCTCGATGCCTGTTCTATTGGCGGTGACAGACCGAATTGGACGGGGCGCATGCGACCCTCACTGCTGCGCCTCATCCCGCGCGGACCGACATTGTTGGTGCTCGGCGTGCTTCTTGGGTTGGCCTTTCCAGCTCTCGCGGATCTTGCCCGCCCCCTGATGCCGGCCACGATCTTCCTGATCGTGCTCGGGACCCTCCTGCGGATAGACAACCAGGCTGTCGTTGGGGCACTACGACAGCCATCGCTTTCCGTGCTCCTGCCGGCCGTCGTTATGGTTGCCTGTCCGCTGGTGATTGGTATTGCCGGTCACGCCCTGAGCCTCAGTCCCGAACTCGCGCTTGCAGTCGTGCTCGCCGTTTCGGCGCCGCCATCGAGCGGCACGGCGGCGGTGGCACGAATGCTCGGGCTCGATGGCGCTGTACCGCTTGTGGTCACGGTGTTGTCCATGGTGCTGGCCCCGGTCACGGTGCCGCTTCTCGCAGGCTGGTTCGGAGGGCTCGAAATCAGTGCGTTTGAACTCGCACTCCGGCTCGCGCTGTTGATTGGCGGCGCCGAAGGCATCGCCTTCCTGTTCCGCCGGCATGCGGCGCCAGTGCTGGCGGCCCATGGCGGCATGGTTGACGGGATCATCGTCGCGGCACTTCTCGTCTTCGCGGTGGCAACCATGGCGGGTATCGGCGCCCAGATCGCGGCCGATATGCAGGCCGCCACTCTCTGTCTTGTGCTCGCCTTCGCCTGCAATATCGCTCTTCAAGCCACCGGTGCCGTGCTGCTGCAAGGGGATCTGGCCCAACGGCTGACCGTCGGGCTCATCCTCGGCAATCGCAATGTCGGCCTGGTCTGGTCGGCGCTCGGCGCTGCCGCCTCGCCACGCATGGCCCTGTACTTCGCGGCGACGCAGTTGCCGATTTACATCCTGCCGCGCCTGATCGAAACGCTGATCGGCCGTGACAAAAACAAGGTGAAGCCATGACCACGACCCGTCTCACCCTCGAACTGGCTTCGCACCTCGCCAGCATCGCGCTCGGCCACGTCAGGCGTGAATATCCAAACAATGTGGACCACGCGCTTGCCGGACCGGAGGACGCCCGCACGCCGAGCGAGCTGCATCCAATCTTCTACGGCAGCTATGACTGGCATTCCTGTGTCCATAGCCACTGGATGCTGGCGCGACTGCTGCGCCGATTTCCGGATTTTGCGCCGGCTGCCGACATCAGCGCGCTGTTCGACACCCAGTTCGTGCCCGACAAGGTCGCCGCCGAGTGCGCCTATTTCACCCGTCCGACTGCCCGTGGCTTCAAGCGGCCCTATGGGTGGGGGTGGCTCATGAAGCTGGCGACGGAACTGGCACTCCACTCCGACGATCGTTGGGGGTGCAATCTCGCGCCGCTGGCCGAAATCATCGCGCAGCGCTTTCGCGACTTCCTGCCGCTATTGACCTATCCAGTACGTGTGGGAACGCATTTCAACACAGCCTTTGGCCTGCGGATGGCGGCGGACTATGCCGACGTCACAAAAGATGAAGCACTCGTCAAGTTGCTGCGCGAGACCGGCTTGCGCTGGTATGGCGAGGATAGCGACTGCCCGGCCTGGGGCGAACCGAGCGGCGACGATTTCCAGTCCTCGGCGCTCATAGAAGTCGAGTGCATGCGACGCTTGCTGCCGCCCGAGGTGTTCTTGCCATGGTTCGATCGGTTCCTGCCACGGCTGATCGAAAGAAAGCCAGCAGCGCTGTTCCGGCCCGCCACCGTCACCGATCGCACAGATGGTAAGATCGCCCATCTCGACGGTCTCAATCTCAGCCGGGCCTGGTGCTGGCGCTCGCTCGGCAATGCCTTGCCGGCGAACGACGGACGGCGCACCCTTGCCCTCGAAGCTGCTCAAAATCATCTGAGCGTAGGTCTTCCCCATACTGCCGGCGACTACATGGGCGAGCATTGGCTTGCGAGCTTCGCCGTTCTCGCACTCGGTGATGAGGATTGAGTGTACCCGTGCGGGAGGTGATTTGCCATCAGGCCGCTGCAGCGTCGCCGGCATTACTGTCGATTGATGATTGCTTAAACCTCGTCCACGACTCGCCCACAGATGGACTCGTTGATCGCATCCCTGGAGAGAAAGAAGCGGTAGTTCGCAGCTTTCGACCGACATCGTCAGTCACCAAGCTTTCTGCACTCGGCGGCGATTTTCCTCGCTGGAATTAGGCCGCCCCGAGCTCAAGTCCACGCGCGCATACCGCTGTAAAATAAAGAAAAACTGGCGCACCCGGCATGATTCGAACGTGTGACCTTTGCCTTCGGAGGGCAGCGGTCGCTATGCTGCTAAGCGAGGAACGACTTGTTCAATTAATCGCGAGAATCGGGTGTTGCGAGCCCCGCAACCACCGATCCTTGCGATATCGGCGCAGGCGACCCGGAAGGGTCGCCTTTCCGTTTGACGACTATTTCGCAGAGATCGGGTGTTGCGCCTCCCCGATTTGAACCTACCATTCGATAAGTTTCCGAGTTTAGGCGGACGATCGGAGGAAATATCGCAGATTTACGTCGTGTGGGGAAAGGCGGTAGCGGTCTCTCGCTACCAACCTACTACGATTTTGCTCGACGTCCTTCGATCCTTTGCGATCCTGTGCGCTTGATGGTAGCGCCTCGCCCCCAAGCGCAAACGGTCTAATTCCCCCATAAGGTGGGATTAAAGCTTGGCTCGTGCGGCGCCTAGGTAGCGCGCGCGGCTCAAGCAGGGATTCGGATATGGAGCGTTGTGATAGGACCGCTTCTGGCGCAAAGCGGTCACTCGCAAAATTGGCGGAGGCGACGACGGCGATAGCGCGCGACCGAGAGCGCTAGTTTCTCGGTCTCGCACCGGATGATGCGGCCGAGAGCGTCGCATGCGATGCTCCAATCTCCATTGCGGTTGACGTAGTGCGCGGCCCAGTAACCGGCGCAAGGCGTAGCTCGGGTAGGCATTTTCTGCTCCGTGAGTGCTGCCAGTCGACCCCGCTCGACAACTTTCGAAGACCGCCACGGATGCCCCACGTCGGCAGTGAATGACACTGCGTACCTGTTTGACTGCTGGAACCGATCGCAGCGCAATGCCCCGCTGGTCACCGCCGCGTCTGCAGAGTCATCATTTCACCATGCGCCATCATGTTCTCATTCAGGTTGGCCATGATCACGAGCGACCCGGCGAGGACCAGGAATACGATGAGCACGCCAAACGCGAGCGCCAGGACATTGTGGGTGCTGTCGGGTCCCGTGGTGATGTGAAGGAAGAACACCAGGTGCACTCCCATCTGGGCGATGGCAAGGACCGCGAGTCCGGCCGGCACACCAGGAGCCCAGATCGCCGAGGTATTTGCCACCCAGAAGGATGTGGCTGTCAGGATCGCTGCCAGCAGCAAGCCGGTCGTGTACACGAGCAAGCCAGAAGACGTGCTTTGCTCCGAGGCCGGAATCGCTGGCCTGTCTCCGGGTGCAACATCCCAACGCATGTCGGTCATGGAAGGACTCCCATAAGGTAAACAATCGTGAATATCAGGACCCAGATGATGTCGAGCGCATGCCAGAACAGGGAGAAGCAGTGCAAACGGCGCACTACAACCCCCTGGAATCCTCTGATTGACAGCTGAACCATCATGAGAACCAGCCAGACCAGTCCGATCGCCACATGCAGCCCGTGACAGCCGACCAGCGTGAAGAAGGCGGAAAGAAATGCGCTGCGTTGCGGGGCCGCCCCCGCCGCGATCAAGTCGTGGAACTCGCGAAGCTCGAGATTGAGAAATGCCGCGCCCAGCAGGAACGTCACCACGGCGCCGAAGAAAATCCCGAAGCGTTGCCGCGAATTGATGGCGAGCGACATCAGCCCGCAGCTGTAGCTGGAGAGCAGGAGAAAAGCCGTCTCCATCGCTGCGGTCCGCAGATTGAACAGCTGCGCACCGGTTGGACCGCCTGCAGTCGCTTTGGCGAGCACGGCGTAGGCCGCAAACAACGCCGAGAACATCACGATGTCGCTCAGCAGGAAGATCCAGAACCCAAAGCCAGCGATAATTCGCTTAGGTGCCGGACCCGCCTCACTGATATCAAGCAATTTGCCCTGCCGGACATCATCCATTTCAACGGCGACGTTCATAGCGATACCTCCACTGCGTGCGTCCGATCGAATTGACCGACCTGTTCTGCGGAGATCTCAACCTCGTCCTCCACGCGGAACATGAAGGCAAGCAGCGTCACGGTCAGACCGAGAATTCCAACGCCTGCCATCCACCAGATATGCCAGATCAAAGCGAACCCGGTGATCACCGCGAAGAAGGCGGTCACGAAACCGGTCGGACTGTTCTTGGGCACTTCGATTGGTTCGTACTTATGCTGCTGCCCCGGCAGTTCTTGCTTCGCGAGCACGCGTTGCTTCTTTGCCCAAAAGGCATCGAGTTCATGGACACGAGGCAGCACTGCGAAATTCCAAGCTGGCGGCGGCGATGCGGTAGCCCACTCCAGGGTGCGGCCGTTCCACGGATCGCCGGTCGTGTCGCGGAGTTGCTCACGGTGACGAATGGACACCACGATCTGGATGATCTGACAGATAATACCGATCAGAATGATGACTGCGCCCGCTTCAGCCACCAATAGCCAGGGCTGCCAGGAGAGCACATCGTAGTGCTGCAGGCGACGGGTCATGCCCATCAGCCCTGTCACGTAGAGCGGCATGAACGCGAGATGGAAGCCGATGAACCAGCACCAGAAAGAGGCGACGCCCCAGCGCTCATCCAGCTTGAAGCCGAATGCCTTTGGAAACCAGTAATTGTAGCCGGCGATGGCCCCGAACAGAACACCCGGGACGATGACATGATGGAAATGAGCGACCAGGAAGACGCTGTTGTGCACCTGCCAATCCACAGCCGGCAAGGCCAGCAGAACCCCGGTCAGGCCGCCGAAGACGAAAGCCACCATGAAGCCGATTGTCCAAAGCACCGGCACCGTGAATCGGATACGACCGCCGTACATCGTAAACAGCCAATTGAAGACTTTGACGCCCGTCGGCACGCCGATGATCATGCTGGTGATGCCGAAAAACGCGTTCACGCCAGCACTTGCACCCATGGTGAAGAAATGATGCAGCCACACGGTATAGGAGAGCACGCAGATCACCAGGGTCGCACCGACCATCGACCGGTAGCCGAACAGCGGCTTGCCGGAAAATGTCGCGCTCACCTCCGAATAGATGCCGAATGCCGGCAGGACCAGGATGTAGACTTCGGGGTGACCCCAGACCCAGAACAGGTTCACGTACATCATGGCGTTGCCGCCGGCGTCCAGCGTAAAGAAGTGGAAGCCGAGGTAACGGTCGAGCAACAACATCGCAAAGAGTGCGGTGAGCACCGGGAATGCAGCCACGATCAGAAGATTCGAGGCGAGCGCAGTCCAGCAGAAAACCGGCATCCGCATGTAACTCATGCCGGGAGCCCTCATCTTTAGAATCGTGGTGACGAAATTGACGCCGCTCAACAAGGTTCCGATGCCCGAGATCTGCAGTGACCAAAGATAATAGTCGACGCCGACGCCGGGCGAGAATTGCAGTTCGCTGAGCGGAGGGTAGGCGACCCAGCCCGTCTTTGCGAACTCACCGACAAAAAGCGAGACGTTGATCAGCAAGATGCCTGTGGCCGTCAGCCAAAGGCTTACAGAATTCATCGTGGGGAACGCCACATCCCGGACGCCGAGTTGCAGCGGCACCGCAAAGTTCATCAGACCGATCACAAGCGGCATGGCGACGAAGAAGATCATGATCGTGCCGTGCGCCGAGAAAATCTGATCGAAATGCTCGGGCGGCAGATATCCTTGCGCGCCGCCGGCTGCGACCGCCTGCTGCGTGCGCATCATGATTCCGTCCGCGAAACCGCGTATAAGCATGATCAGCGCAAAGACGAGATACATGACGCCGATGCGCTTATGATCGACGGATGTAAGCCATTCGCGCCAGAGATACGGCCAATATCCCTTGACGGTGACCCATGCCAGAACCGCCAGGATGACAGCACCGGCGCTGGCCACTGTGCCCATGATGATAGGCTCTTGAAAAGGAATAGCGGCCCAGGTGAGTTTGCCCGATATGTTCATCGTTCTGCCCTCTTGGATGCGGGATAAGCGACACAGAGACCTGCGGCCGGCTGAATTCCGGCACTCAGAATGTTGGCAAACAGGCCGTTGGCGATGGAGCGATAAGTAAAGGGCGCGACCGCCTTGCTCGGCTTGACCAGAGCGGCGTAAGCCGGTGCGTCGAGGACGGGCCCGGCGGTGCGCGTTGAAGCCGCCCATTGCGCAAAGGCGTCGGGCGCCACTGCGTCGACATGGAAGTACATGTCGGCGAAGCCCGCGCCGCTGTAATTCGCCGACATCCCGCGGTATGTGCCGGAATAGTCGGCCTGTAGATTCAGGCGCGTAACCATTCCGGCCATGGTGTAGATCTGGCCGGCGAGTTGCGGCACGAAGAAGCTGTTCATGACGCCCGAGGAAGTCAGTTCGAAGCTGACCGGCGTGCCGACCGGGATCGTCAGATGATTGACGCTCGCGATACCTTGCTCCGGATAGATGAACAACCATTTCCAGTCGAGCGAGACGACCTGTATCTTGAGAGGCTTGGTGGAGGCGGCAATCGGCCTGGGTGGATCAAGATCGTACGCACCGATCCAGGCCACGGTACCGACAAGGAGCACGGTCATCAGCGGGATAGACCAGACGAGCATCTCGATGCGGCCTGAATATGTGAAATCTGGCCGATAGCGCGCACGCTCATTCGATGCACGGAACCAGAAAGCAAAGCCAAGCGTCGCAGCGGCTACCGGGATCACGATCGCCAGCATGATGCCGGTCGCGTTGAACAGAATTTGTCGCTCGGCTAGGGCGACGGGCCCCTTCGGATCGAGCACGCCTCCATCGCAGCCACCGAGTGTCGCGGCCACCAGCAGGACCACGATAAGCGAACGGTATTGCATATTAGGCCTCCCGAACCTTGAAGGTGCATGATTTGCGCGTGGCGCTCGACTGCCGCGCGGCAGATGGGGACACGCTTGCCCGGTCGTCATGCGACAAACGCGTCGGCGCGAACGAACCGCCGTTGTGATCGACCAGAAGGGTTGCAAACAGCAGGAACAGATGGGAGATGGAGAAGACGAACAGCCTGTGAGCCGAGCGACGATCGGCTCCAACGCTCCTGTTCAGCTGAAGTGCGAGCAAGAAGAAAACCGCGCCGCAGATGCTGGCGATCACGCCATAGATCGCGCCTGCAAACCCGAGCCCCCAAGGCAGTTCCGAGGCAAGAGCGGTGAGGCCGCTATAGATCAGTATTTGTCGCGTTGTTGCAGCTCGTCCCGCAACAACCGGCAGCATGGGAACGCCCGCACGGGCATAATCATCGGTGCGATTGAGCGCGAGAGCCCAGAAATGGGGCGGCGTCCAAAGGAAGATAATGAGGAAGAGCGCAAGTGGCTCGAGCCCGGTTTGTCCGGTCGCCGCAGCCCATCCGATCATGGGCGGTAGCGCCCCCGCAGCACCGCCGATGACGATGTTGTGACGCGTTGCCCGTTTCAGCCACACAGTGTACACGACAGCATAGAAGAGGATCGTGCCGGCCAACAGCGCGGCTGCCGCGAGGTTAGTCGCCGAAGCGAGAGACGTGACTGCGATAACGCCGAGGACGAGTCCAAAGACTAGCGCCTCAACCTTCGAAACCTTGCCACGGGGAATTGGCCGCATCGCGGTGCGAGCCATGACCGCGTCGATATCGGCGTCGTACCACATGTTCAGTGCGCCGGCGGCTCCGGCGCCGGCTGCGATTGCAAGAATTGCAATGAAGCTGGAAACCGGGTCGGGACGTGCCGGTGCGATCATCAATCCGACGAACGCGGCGAACAGCGCGAGCGCCATGACGCGCGGCTTGGCCAAGCTGATGAAATGGGGTAGTCGCTCCACCCAGCCGGACCGCGAAGCCAGCCGGAAGCGCGATACCGAAATCGCGATGCTGTTCATGATCGGCTCCTCATGCAGAAAGTTGTTTTGCGAAACCACTATCGCCCATTCGTTGGGCCTCGCGGCTTTCCCGCTAACTAAGCTGATGGGCTCCAAGAGCGTGAGTGAAGGCTGCCAAATCCCGGCAAATTGTTCCTAACGATTGCAGGAACTGCCGCGATTTGGGAGAAGGGCGGGAGTCTGGCGATCACCAAGCCGAACGCGCTGATGGCGGCCAGCCATCACGCCGTGCTCGTCGCGATCAATCTGAGCCGGTTCTGGCGCTGAGTGCTGTGGCGCGGCTTCAGCGAGAATTGAGCGCGCGCAATTCAGCCCGGCATTCCTCGCTGAAGGCCCGCAGCGGATTGACGGCGTGGCTGCTCATCAGATCGCGTAATTCCGAAAAGGTCTTGTTGGGTGTGGAATAGGTATCGAAGATCAACTGTACGACAATCTCGGCCTTCTCGATCACGGGGGAGCTCGATATGACACGCATCCGGCTGATGAGAGCGTAGACGCTGACCAGCGCGGAGACTTCCGCTTGATCATGCACCAGCGCGTCGGCGTAGAGTTTCGATGCCTTATCGATGAATTGCTTGTACAACTTTTGCCGCCTGGCCTTTTCCCCCGACAGCCGATTGGCGCGATCCTGACGGTACTGAGTGAGCCATGCTGACGCGAACGACGTCAGGCCGCCAATCGCTGAGCCCGCCAACGCCGCGATTGCGGGAAGGTAGACAGTGCTCATGTCGCGAGCTTCCGATAAATGGTAGGGCCGGATGAAGCAACGCTCGGAAGCTCGGATATCGATCGGGAACTGCCCCAGCCTGTGAAATGCCACCATCGCCATTCGGAGCCGCATCCCGGCGCACCGGAACTCGCCATCATACAATTCGCAGGGTTGCCCAACGCCGGCCCTGCGCTAAGCGGCCTTACCGTGGCTACGAACACCGCAAAGCACAGGGCTATGATGGCAAACATAACGAGGCTCAAGACGTCTTTCATCTCACTTCCAATCCATGTCCACCTGGCGCCGATATTCTCAATTTGCACGTCGGTAACGGCACTCATTTTTTCGACGCGAGTGCCGCGAGCACGGCAGCTGGCCGAATGGGAAGATGGTGCAAGCGAATCCCGGTGGCGGCAAAAATCGCATTGCCGATGGCGGGCGCGACGACCGTCGTACCGGGCTCGCCGAGACCGACCGGAGCCTCGGTGCTCTCGATGAATTCGATGTCGAGGTCCGGCACGTCACCGATGCGCAGTGGCGTGTAGCTGTCGAAATTCGTGTCCTTCACCTGGCCTTTGTGGAACTCGGTTCCCTCATAGAGCGCCATGCTGAGGCCCCACAGAGCGCTGCCTTCAACCTGCGCGAGCGCGCCGTCTGGATGGACGAGGGTGCCCGCATCGACGACGATCGTGAGCTTTTCGACTGAAACGCCGCCGTTGCTGCGGTCAACGCGAACGCGCGCGACGCAAGCGACCCATGTGGGCATCGATCGTGCCTGGCCGAACGTGGTGGCGACGCCGAGCCCGGTGCCGGCCGGCATGCGAGCGCCCCATCCGGCCTTTTCTGCCGCTCGCTTGAGGACTGCCGCCTGACGCTTCGCGCCCCCCACCGCGTTGGGCGCCGACCCGGCGTTGCGGCCAGCGCCGTCCAACAGCCCGGAGCGGAAGGCGACAGGGTCTGCGCCAGCCATCCGCGCCGCCTCATCCATGAAGGTCTCGAGCGCCCAGTTGGTCCACCCGGGCGCCACCGCTCGCAGATAGCCAGGGCGAAACGCACGATTTGCAAGGTCGTTCTCGAGCGCGCGTACGCGTTGCGCCCCAACGCTGTACCAGTGGTCCGCGCCATCGATGGCGAATGGATCAAATGGGTTTCCGTCAGGCGCCTTCGGCATGGCCGCTGGCGGCACGTAGACTGAGGTCGGCCAGCCGGCCGACGCGTGATGTTCCATGGCCGTGACCTTGCCGTGGACATCGAATGCCAAGCGTAATTTCTGGATCGACGGCGAACGAAACGAGTCGAAACGCGTGTCATCCTGACGCGTCAGTACGAGCTTCACCGGCTTGCCAAGAGCTTTGGCGGCCAGCGCGGCGGGGATGGCATAATCAGTGTTGAGCCTGCGCCCGAATGCCCCGCCGAGCAGATAGGTGCGCAGGACAATGCGATCCTGCGCCAGGTCCAGCGCCCGTGCAAGCACGGGCAGAATCGTGCTCTGCGCCTGACTGCCGGTATGGATCTCGAAGCGGCCGTCCTTCTCGAAGGCGAGAGCGTTCACCGGCTCGAGCTGGGCATGGAGAACGCTGTTGGTGGTGTACGTTCGCTCGAGTGTGGAGGCGGCTGCGCGAAACGCGGAATCGACTTCGGGGCCATCAACCACAAGGGCTCCCCCGCGCGGTGCAGCGATCTGCCTAGCGCCGTAATCGAGGATGTCCTGCTCCGATACCATCGACGCATCACCCGCGGCCCAATCGACCTTGACGAGGTCAGCGGCGCGGATTGCTGCCGGATAAGATGTCGCGCATACGACGACCCAACCGGGCACCGTCTCGGAGGGATCCTCCAATACGAGGCTCGTGAGATATCCCTTGACCCGCTTCGCCGCGGAGTCATCGACGGTGCGGACCACTGAGCCGTAACGTGTCGGAGGAATCTTCGGCCGGGCATAGACCATACCCTCAACGACGGCATCGATGCCGTAACGCGCCGTACCGTTGATCTTCCCGGGGACATCGAGAGCGTCGATCTTTTGCCCGATAAGACGTCGTTCTGAGGGCGGCTTGATCGGCAGCTTCGCGAGTTGGTCCGACGTAAATTCGCGTGCCGGGCTGCCGCGCCGGACGATTTCGCCATAGGTGATGGACCGACCTTCGGCAGACACGGCGCCCCGGCGCGCGACACATTGCGTTGGGCTCACCCCAAGCAGCCTTGCGCCGGCCTCGATGAGGGCGATGCGGCCTGCAGCACCGGCGCGGCTGTAAATCGGGAAATCGACCCGGACCGACTTGCTGCCGCCGGTCTGCATGTAACCCCATTTCGGATCAGCATCGACCAGAAGGATGCGCACGTTGGTCCAGTCGACTTCGAGCTCATCGGCGAGGACGCGGGCGATAGCAGTGCCGATGTGCTGACCCATCTCCGCACGGATGATGTTCACGGTCACGATGCCATCGCGGTCAAGGCTGTACCAAATCGTGGGTTCGAAGGGGCTGGCCCCCGAGTCCTTCGCGGTGCCTCGCCCTGGCGCGAAACCGAACGTGACCGCTGTGCCGGCCATGCCGACTAGAAATGCGCGGCGCGAAAGCGAGCTCTGTTTCCCGAGCTTAGTCATCACTGGCGACCTTCCGTGATGCAGCGGCGGCCTGTTTGACCGCGTTGCGGATGCGGACGTAGGTCATGCAGCGGCACAGGTTCCCAGCCATAACGGCATCGATGTCCTGATCGGTCGGGGAAGGAAAGTCGTTGATGAGCGACGCCGCCTGCATGATCTGGCCCGACTGGCAGTAACCGCATTGGGGAACCTGAAGGTCGGCCCACGCCTTTTGCACTGGATGCTGGCTCTCAGGGTCGAGGCCCTCGATGGTGGTAACCTTGGCGCCGGCCACGCTGGCAAGCGGCGTGATGCACGAGCGCGTGGGTCGGCCGCCGACGTGGACCGTGCAGGCGCCGCACATCCCGATCCCGCAGCCGAACTTCGTGCCGGTGAGACCGATGACGTCGCGGATCACCCACAACAGGGGCGTATCCTCCTCGGCGTCAACCGTCATCGCGCGGCCATTGATGTCAAATGAGGTCATGTTCGTTCTCCGCTGGGTCAATTGGCTGCGCCGTTCATTCGGCGAATCTCTGCGGTCTTTGCGACGAGATCCGGCCAGGGCGGAAGGCTCGTGCGTGTCCGCCGCAGGTACGCGGCGATGCGGGCAACGTCGGCATCGCTGAGTGCGCCACCGAAGGCCGGCATGACGACATCACGCATTCCTTCCTTGGCGCTAATGCCGCGCAGGATGACCTGGATCAGGTTGCTGGGATCGGAAAGGTGCACAGCGCTGTTGAGCGCCAGGTCGGGCCGTGAAGCGAGCGGCGCGTTGGTTGCGTTGTAGTGACAGGACGCGCAAGCCGCGGTGTAGAGCCGCGCGTCGGGATCGAACGGCGCGCCCTGCTTGGCCAATGCGCTGGACATCGCAAGGCTCACGGCGCCGGAGACGTATGGCAGCCGGTCCGCCGCCGTGTCGAGATCGGCAAAATAGGTCGCGAGCGCGCGGATGTCAGAGTCCGGCAGCGCACCGAGCCCCTGCACGACGGGGGACATCGGCCCCGCAGCGGTTCCATGCAGCTTGCTGGTGCCCGTGCGCAGGTAGTCGTAGAGTTCTTCGTGCGTCCAGGGTGCCGGCGCGGGATTTGCGGCTGTCAGTGGTGGCGCGACCCAGTTGTCGATCACGGCACCGCCGTATGCGTTGCCGGACTTCTCCGCTCCCAGCAGGTTGCGCGGCGTATGGCAGGCGCCGCAGTGGCTCAAGCCCTGCGCGAGATAAGCGCCACGATTCCACTCCGCACTCCTGGTGACATCCGGTTCGAAGCGACCGGGCCGGAAAAACAGCAGCTTCCATCCGGCCTGCAGGTAACGGATGTTGAACGGAAACGGGATGCCGTTCGGTTGCCGGACAGCATGAACCGGCGTTCTGGTTATGAAGTAGGCGTAGAGAGCACGCACGTCATCGTTGGAAAGCTTGGTGAAATGGTCAAAGGAGAACACCGGAAGGAGATGCGAGCCGTCGCGTGAGACACCTTCATGCATGGCGCGCCTGAAGGCCGCCTCCGACCACGTGCCGATTCCGGTCTCCGGATCCGGCGTGATGTTGGTCGAATAGATCGCGCCGAACGGGGTTGCCATCTCGTAACCGCCGGCGAATTTCTCGCCGCCCCTTGCGGTGTGACACGCCGCGCAATAGCCGCCACCCGCAAGAGCTTCACCTTTCGCGACCAACTCCGGCGCGAAGCTACCCGCCGCAGGCCGCGCGACCGGAGCGATGGCGGGTTTCCACGCCAACGCGCCAAAGCCTGCAAGCCCGAGACATCCGAGTGCGACGGTCGCGATGAGCAGCTTCTTGAACACGGCGAACTCCCAGAGTCTTGCTTGCGTTCAGGGTGCGCGCCTGAATCGCCAGTAGGCGACCAGGCCAACGACAAGCGCGAACAGCATGCATATGACGGCGTCGCTGCTCGCCAGCATGCTCAATCCGTGCGGATGCGCATGCGGCGCGAGTGAGTCATGGGCCTGCGCGGGCATGCTGAAGGCGGACAGAAGCGCGATGAGCTTTTTCATCGGGCCACCGGATCGGACATGTGCGGCGACGGGCTGCGATCAATCGGGATTCGATGCAGCGCCTCGGCCCCATCCACGGCGGAGTTCTCGACCACCACCTCACTGATCTGGTGGATCGGCACTACGTCAGTGAAGTTGGCTATGTCTGCCCTGATGTCTTGGGCATGCGGTCCGAACGACGACTGGTACGCATCGACCGAGTCGCACAGCAGGTGACACATGGCGACATATGCGCCGAGAGGCTTGCCATCCTTATCCGCAAGCCCCCTGTCGATGGCGTAGTACTTCAAGGCTGCACCCATCCTGCTTTTGATGAGGGGGAGGTGCGTCGTGCGGTAGTAGTGGTGGTCGAACCGCGTGCCCGCCTTGTTGGGATAAATCACGCTAACCTTGATCATGGTTCCTCCTGCAGATCGTCATACGGCAGCTTCCGTGTTGCGCGGCTCACGCAACTCGCCTGCGCCTTGCGTCATCCATTGGTTACGCCAAGCAGCCCCGTGCGCGCGAGTGAAGACTGCCAAAGAACTGCAAGTCGATGCGAACCCGAGGCAACTACGCCAGTGGACTGGATGGGATTCTGCGATTGATCGTCACACCGGCGTTCCCGCGCCGCAGGCTTCATGCGGATCGCTTGGCCCAGCCGCATCGGCAATCAACGCAATTGCATCCGCTTGCTTGACCGCACGGCGCGTCGGGCGATTGGCGACATTGGTGCGCGCGAGCTCGAACGCCCGCCGGCCATCATTGCCGCTGCCGGCGTAGAACTCCGCAGCGTGGTCCGCGAAAGCGAGCAGATGTCTCCCCAGGAGCTGATCGAAGCCGGACCGCGCGGCATCGAGCTGTCTCTCGGCCTCTTCGAACTTGCCTTGCGCAGTCAGCACATCGGCCAGGCGCCAATTGACCTCTGGATCGCGGCTCGAAAGCGCCGGCAAGAGCAACGCCTCCGCGTCGCCCATGCGGCTTTGGCTCGCGTAGATCTCAGCCAAGTGCACACGCGCCTTCACATAGCCCGGCAAGTAAGCAATCGCGCGGCGATACCAGACCGCGGCAAGAGCCGGATCCGGCACGGCTGCGAGTTCTCCCCACAGCATGCCGAGCTGAAAGCAGACCCACGCCAACGGAAACGGCGAAACGTCACTGTACGAGAAGAATGCCTGCCGATAGATAGTGTCTGCCTCGGCGCAGCGTTCGAGGTCGGCAAGCAGGGCGCCGAGAGGTACGAGGTCTTCGAGCCGGCCGCTCGCCTTGGCGAACCCGCGGCGAGCCGCGAGTACTGCTTGGAGCCCCACGCCACAGGCCTGATCGATCGCCAACGCCTGGCGCTCAATCGCCTCGCGGGGCGCGCCTGCCCGCGCGGCACGAGCGAGGTAGCCGCGCGCATCGTCGAAGCGATGCGCTGCCGAAGCGACCTCGGCTTGAACAAGGGGCGCACGAGACGAGTCGTCCGCGCGCGCGAATTGCGAGGCGAGCACATCCAGGCGGTCGAGCACGTCCAGATCGCCCAGAAATTGCGATGCCAGACGCTCGCTATCAACAATCTCCTCCGCCACGCCCGGCAGCCGCGGGTCTTGCGCGAAACGAGCCCATGCGCCACGGCGCGCGCTCTCCAGGTTGATCGCGGCGATCTCCCCGTCGGTCGCGGATGGACGAGAATGGTCAAGTTCCACGAATGCAGTCATTTCGTGACTCCGAAGCGCTGCTTCAGACTTTCGAGGCCGGTCTTGAATAGTGTCGACACCTTGACCTTCATGGCCCTGTCGGTCGCGTTGGCTGCCAGGAATTGCGCGCGCCAATCGACGACGGAGCCGCTGCCCTTCGGTTTCACTTCGAGTGTGCCGGTGTACTGGGAAACGCCCATCCCCGCGATGTTCGAGTAGCTGAAGAACCGCTTCGCATCGTCGATTGCCTCGAGCCGTTCGACAATTTGCTGGCCGTCGAGCGTCAGGATGGAGCGGAGCTGACCGATGCCTGCGCCGGTCAAGTTAACTCTTGCGTTCAGAGGATGCCAGGCGCCGCCGAACTGTCCGATCAGCGACCACACGTCGTCGGGCGTCGCCGCGAGCTCAACGGATTCGCTGACGATCTGCAGTTTCGTGTTCGGCGTCGCGAAGTACGGGAAAACGTTCATGCCAGGCTTCGTCGCCCCGGTCGCGCCGCCCAGAAGGAACTCGCGATCGTTGTTGACCAGCCAGCTAAGCAGGATGTCGATCGAATTCGCGTCGATCGTACGACCTCCTCCCGTCTGGTAAGGGTGGCCGGAAAGCGTGCTCTTCTCTATCTCGAGGTGGCTTTTGTCATTGATCGGCTTGGCCACATCGAACAGCAGAAAATCGTCGAGGAAGACATTCGCGGTGGCGGCAATCGCTTCCGGCGTCCAATCGGCCTTGCCGTCGAGCATGTCCCAGGTGGCGATGCTGTCCTTCAGACGTTGCAGGAACAGGGGCTGGAGCACCTTCGAGATGGCGAACGGCGTCTGCTGATTCCACAGGTCGCGCAAATCGGTGATCTCCGACATCGCCGGATTGTTGAGGCGCATGTTTGTTTGCTCGGGGCGTCCGATCCAGTCGATGCGGGAGATTGCGGGACCGAGGAGGCCCCGCTTCTGCGGGGGAACCGTCTCGGCGATGGCGCCGAACAACGAGCCTTTTGCGGGATCAAGCACGCGACGCGTATCGCACTCGACAACAATGCAGAGCACATTGGTGTGCTGCAGCAGATTTGGAAGCTTCTTGAGTATGGCGATGTCCCAGGCGAGGTAGAAAGGGTCGGAGCGCAGCCCTGCGAACACGCGAACATCACCCTCCGGCGTCGACGTCCCGTTCTCTTCGTTCACAGTGAGCGACAGCTCGCGACCATCAGGCAGTTTGCAAATGCCGTGCTGGATCGCTTTCCCCGCAGCGTCGCGCTTGAGGGTCTCGAAGCGAAAGCTAAAGCGGATCTCGTCGTCTGCCGGCTGAAACTTCGCGTTGTTGCCAACGCCCGCAACGGTCACATGGCGAACGGCGATCGCGTAATCGATGATATTCGAGAAAATCGCATCTTCGCCGGCTGAAGGAAAAACATCCATGGCCAGGACGGTGCGCGCCGGGTTTTCCGGACTGGTGAACGCGAAGAGATCGGTGATGTCGGCCGCAGGGTCGCCGATCGACCGTGGACCGTCAACGTGATCGGACATCGTCAGCCTCCTTCATCGGCCCAGGTTTGAGATCCATCGCAGCGCGCGCAGTCCCGGCATGAAGGCATATTCGCCACCACGGACGGCAACGAAGCTTGGCAACCCGTGCAGGCGCCGTCGAACCGGAACTCGTGGGATGGTGAAGACGCCGTCGCCCTCGTTGTTGCCGATCAGCGGATCCTGCTCGATTCCGTGGCTGATGAAGTTGCCGTCGGTCACCCACTGCGACTGAATGAATTCGAACTGCCGATGCAGATGCGCGCCGATCAGCAGGAAGACGCCACCGCGCTCGGCGCCGTCATCCTCGAGCACGCCCTCCGGCAGCGGTGGCCCGTAGTTGGTGCCGCGGCGCAGGAAATGGTGAAGATTGACGGCGACAACGTCGTCTTTCAGGGCATCGCGCGGATTCACACGGCGAATGTGCGCGCTGAACGGGCACTTCAATCCCTTCATGTCGTCCGCGTAGCCGAAATCGTTGTTGCGATTGCCGTCCGCGCCCAGCGCGGGATCGTCGCGGTCCGGCGCCAGCACCAGGGGCGCGCCGCTGCGCCATCGGCCCACCATTTTTGCGGCAATCAGCTCCTCTTCCTCGGGCGACGAGGCCTGGGCGCGCAGGTATCGGCGAAACCCGGCAACATCCATGTGAAATTTGCGGATCGCGACGAAGGTGCCGTTGCGACGCAGCTCCACGGGAACCGGGAGATCGGCGGTTTCCCCGCGCTCGTCGGAATAGCCTATGACGAACTCGCCGGCCTTGATCGATGCTTCTGTGCCTGCTCCTGCTGAACCGCTTCCTTCGACGTGAGGATTGTGCAGCCCATCCTTGAAGCCGAACGGGTTGCGTCCATCCGGCAGTTCGCCGAATCGCAAACGGTACACGACCGAAATTTCCGGGAGGTCGGCATGACTCTTGCGCGCGAGGCCCAGGACCTTCTCCAGGTCCTGATTGCTTTTTGCGTATATCGCCAGGGCGACGTGCGCGTTCGGTGTGCCGAACGGATACTCCCAGTTGGCTGGCGCACTGGCGCCGAAATCATGCAGGGTCTCGGCGCGCGCCGCCATGCCCTGTCGAAATTCGGTCGGAAAACTGTCCAGGGAGTCCTGAGGCACGCCCAACGCCTTGAGCCCCTCGAACGTGAAAGCAATCCCCAACCAGCCGTGCAATGATGGCACCCACCATTCGTCAGCCGGCGCGACATGAGGAAGGATGCGACGCAGCATCTCCCGTCCCTGCTCCGCGCTGCCTATGCGGAGAATGACGTATTCTCCGCAGTATGGTGTCGGGCGCGGGCGCAGGACGGTTGCCTGTATGTCGCTCGTTTCGAGCGCCGGCGAGCGCGTCGAAACCGTGTCGTCGACGGGTTTCTCGATGGAAAACATACGAGCATCCTTATCTGGGGGCCGGGTCCATTCCGGACCGGCCCCCGAGCAATCGCTGAGCGTCGGCTATCCAATCTTGTCGAGGAATTCTTCTGCGGCCTTACCAACGCGCTTCACGCGGTGGACGTCCCGTACCGTCAGATCCGGATGGGCGACGTACCAGCCTTCTGCCGCGATCTGGTATTTGGCGATCCAGTCTTTCACGGAGGGGTCGCGAAACCCCGGAAACTCCTCCAGTTCGGAGAACAGCAGATCCAGCTCGTCGGGAATCTTCGTTGCGAACTCGTCGAGATAGCTGTCCCACGAATCGCCATCGTAGGCGGTGGCGAAGAGCAGCTTCGTGTCATTGTCCAGGAACACAAAACGCATATCGTGGACGGTGGGTACCTTCTCCGCGCTGAAGTTGGCTTCCAGCGCCTGCAGCAGGCCGCGAAGTCGCTTCGCTCCGCCTGGCACGAACTTAAAGATCAGGGTGAGCTCCGAGACCTTACCCTGACGAAGGCCGACCCGGCCGGCGCTCTCATATCGCAGTCCCCCGGCAAACTGCTCCCTGAGCGCTGGGATCGAGTTCTCCAGCGCGGTTTTCCCCACCGGCGAGTCGGCGTAAAGCTGCCGGAGCAGCTGAATCTTCTGCTCGATGGTCTGGTCCTGTTGCGGTCTGCTCAGTGTTTGCGTTGCCATATCAGTTCTCCTTCTCGTGTGTTTGGTTTGGTGTTGCGGTTCGCTCAACCAATCTTGTCGAGGAATTCTTCAGCGGCCTTGCCAACGCGCTTCACGCGGTGGACGTCCCGTACCGTCAGATCCGGATGGGCGACGTACCAGCCTTCGGCAGGGATCTGATGATTGGCGATAAAGTCTTTCACCTTCGCGTTGTGGATTCCCGGCCAGCCTTCAAAGCACGAAAAGAGAACGTCCATTTCGTTGGGAATCTTCGCCACGAAGTCTTCGATGTAGATATCCCAGTCGCCGTCGTAGGCCGTGGCGAAGAGCAGCTTGGTGTCGTTGTCCAGAAACACGAAACGCATGTCGTGGACGGTACCAACCCGGTCCGTATCGTCGAAGTTTCCGTTCCGCAACTGTAGCAAGGCGCGCAGTCGCGCGGCGCCACCTGGTGCGAACGGGGCGATCACGGTCAACTCCGAGACCGTGCCCTGACGCACGCCGGTCCGGCCTGCGCTTTCCATCCGTGATCGCGGCTGCGCCGCCGTCGATGCCAGGTCCTTGAGCGTGTTCTCCAGCGCCGTTTTGGCAAACTCCGGCGCGTCGGCGTAAAGCTGCCGCAGCTGCTGGATCTTGTCTTCGACGGTCTGGTTCTGTTTCGACTTTATCAGTGTTTGAGTTGCCATGGTTGTATTGTCCTTTCGATGTTGTTCGACTCGTGCGTTCTAGAAATCCTGTTGGCCTAACCGGCTGATTGGCGCACGGCTGCGGGTTGAGTTGCCATCGTGGGATTTCTTACCCGCGATGGGCCTCTAATTGGCCCGCATGCGTTCCCGACGCCAGTGAAGCTCGGCAAATCGCGCCAAATTGCTGCTAAGGGGAGGGCGGACGGCTGGCGTTTCTCAGCCGATCGGGTACGATTTCTGCGGGCCGCATAGGGCCGCGCCCATGGCGCACATGAAGCTTGGCTGGACGAACTCAATTTGGAGTTCGAATGCCGGAGGCTCACAAATGGTGCCGCATTCGCTGAACGTTGCGTACTCGGACGGCGAATCTCAGGTCTTGTGGGAGGACGGCGAACGCGTGTTTCGCCGCGGCTGGCGGCTGGGCGACGACGGCAAGCGTCGCTCCGTGCTGCTTGTTGTTCCTGCCGCCGACTACCCGTCCCGCTCTAACCTCGATCGGCTCACCCACGAATACGAACTAAAGGACGAACTCGATAGGGCGTGGGCAGTGCGCCCGCTGGACCTCGTACGCGACACTGGTCGCACGATACTGGTGCTCGAAGATGAGGGAAGTGAGCCGTTCGACCGGCTGCTCGGTGCGCCGATGGAGGTGGGACGCTTCTTGCGCCTCGCCATTCCTGTCGCGGCAGCTCTTGGCAGACTTCACCAGCGTGGGCTCGTCCACAAAGACATCAAGCCGGCCAACATCCTGCGCAACGACGCAACCGGCGAGGTGCGCTTGACCGGGTTCGGCATCGCCTCGCGCTTCGCGCGCGAGCGTCAGTCGCCTCACCCTCCCGAGACGATCGCCGGCACGCTGGCCTACATGGCCCCCGAACAGACCGGACGGATGAATCGGTCCATCGATTCCCGCAGCGACCTTTACGCGCTTGGCGTCACATTCTACCAAATGCTCACCGGTGTACTGCCCTTCAATGCTGCCGACCCGATGGAATTGATTCACTACCACATCGCGCGCCAGCCGGTGCCACCCTGCGAGAGCGTCCCGAGTTTGCCAAGGGTCATCTCTGATATCGTGATGAAGCTGCTCGCCAAATCAGCCGAAGATCGCTACCAGACTGCCACGGGGATCGCCCATGATCTGCGACACTGCCTAACCGAATGGGAAACGCGGGGTCTTGTCGATTGCTTTCCACTTGGCCAACAGGACGCAGCTGACCGACTGCTGATCCCGGAGAAGCTGTATGGACGGACGAGCGAGATCGAGACGTTGCTGGCCGCGTTCGACCGTGTCGTTCAGGGCGGCGCACCGGAACTGGTGCTTGTGTCAGGCTATTCGGGGATTGGCAAGTCCGTCGTTGTAAACGAACTGCACAAGGTATTGGTCCCGCAGCGCGGCCTGTTTGCTACAGGTAAGTTCGATCAGTACAAGCGCGATATTCCCTATTCCACATTGGCGCAGGCTTTTCAGGGCCTTGTCCGCCCGCTCTTGGCGAAGCGCGACGTCGAACTCGGATACTGGCGTGATGCTTTCCGTGAATCCATGGGTCCACATGGCCAACTAATGGTCGACCTGGTCCCGGACTTGAAGCTTATCATCGGGGAACAGGAGCCGCTCCCTGAGCTGCCACCCCAGGACGCGCAACGACGTTTTTTCCTTGTGTTTAGGCGTTTCCTGGCTGTGTTAGCTCGCTCCGAACATCCCCTGGCTCTGTTCCTCGACGACCTTCAATGGCTCGACGCAGCCACGCTCGAACTGCTCGAACATCTGCTGACCGAAGTGGGTGTACGGCATTTGCTGCTGATCGGCGCATATCGAGACAACGAGGTTACCCCAGCCCATCCACTCATGCGAACGTTGGATCGGATCCGAAGCGCTGGAGCGCAAGTGCAGGAGATCGTCCTCGCCCCCTTCG
Organism: Bradyrhizobium sp. AZCC 2262; assembly: GCF_036924535.1. Lineage (NCBI taxonomy): Bacteria > Pseudomonadati > Pseudomonadota > Alphaproteobacteria > Hyphomicrobiales > Nitrobacteraceae > Bradyrhizobium > Bradyrhizobium sp. AZCC 2262. The sequence goes on from NZ_JAZHRT010000001.1 coordinate 279,213, forward strand.
CCAACAAACATGTCGTCGATTTAATCGCGGACTCGATCCGTTGTGACCGCCACGACGTGGCCCCGCTGGCGGCACTGGTGCATGCGAAAACGGCCGGTAATCCATTCTTCGTCGTCCAGTTTCTTTCCGCACTGGTCGAAGAGGGTTTGCTCACTTTCGATCACAGCTCGGCGAACTGGTCCTGGGACCTGGCCGGTATTCACGGCAAGGGCTACACGGACAATGTCGTCGACCTCATGATCGGCAAGCTGAGCCGTCTGCCTGCGAGCACTCAAAAGATCCTGCAGCGGCTCGCCTGTCTGGGCAGCACCGCCGAGTTCGCGCAGCTGGCAATGGTCCGCGAGGAATCGGACGAGGAGTTGCGCCACAATCTACAGGAAGCGCTTCGATCCGAACTCGTGCTCCATTCGGGAAGCAGCTATCGTTTCCTTCACGATCGTGTTCAGGAAGCGGCCTATTCCCTGATTCCCGAGGCAAGGCGCGCCGAGGCACATCTCCGAATTGGGAGGCTGTTGGCCGTTCATACTGCTCCGGAGGAGCGGGAAGAGGCGATCTTCGAAATCGTCAATCAACTCAATCGCGGTGCTACGCTGATAGCGGAGCGAATCGAAAAGGAGCAGCTTGCGGATTTCAATCTGATGGCAGGTAAGCGCGCCAAAGCCTCCACGGCCTATGTTTCGGCATTGCGCTATTTCATTGCGGGCGCGGCAGTCATGCCAGACGACGCATGGGAGCGGCGGCCGGACCTCATGTTCGCGCTGGAGCTGCATCGAGCCGAATGCGAGTTTCTGACCGGCGCATTAACGGTGGCGGAGGAACGCTTGACGATGTTGACGTCCCGCGCCGCCACGATCGTCGATCATGCGGCGCTCGCCGGCTTACGCATCGAGCTATATTTGACAGCGAACGACGTTGGCCGGGCGGTCGAAGTCTGTCTCGGTTATCTCCGTCATCTGGGCATCGAGTGGTCGGCCCATCCGACGGCAGATGAGGCGCGACAGGAATACGAGCGTATCTGGTCGCTACTCGAAGGGCGCGAGATAGAAGCCCTCGTCGACTTGCCCATCATGGCTGATCCTGAGGCTTTGGGCACCATGGAGGTCCTGACCAAGGTGACGATTGCGGCGATGAATACGGATGTTAATTTATATGGTCTTGTTGTTTGCCGAATGGTCAATCTCAGCCTTGAACACGGCAATAACGAAGCTTCCTGCGTCGCTTACGTCTGCGTGGGCGCAATCGCCGAACGCGTTTTTGGTCAGTACAAGGCCGGTTTTCGCTTCGGCCAGCTAGGGTATGACCTGGTCGAGCGGCGCTCTCTGAAGAGATTCCAGGTGCGGACATACCTGGATTTCGTTGTTCTCATCATCCCGTGGACCAAACATCTGCGAACCGGGCAAGATTTGTTCCGTCGAGTTTTCGATGCCGCCAATGATGTCGGCGAGATCATGTATGCGACATATGCGTGCCTCAACCTGAACCACAGGCTTCTGGCTATAGGCGATCCGCTCCCCGACGTGCAGCGCGAAGCCGAGAAAGGCTTGGAGTTTACGCAGAAAGCTGGTGTCACTCCAATAGTCGATGTGATCGCGACGCAACTTGCGTTCATCCGCAATCTTCGCGGCTTTACGACGAGTTTCGGCTGCTTCGACGACGGGAAATTCAATGAACTTGAATTCGAAGGCCGGTCGCATCCACCAACCACGGCTTGTTGGTATTGGGCACGAAAGCTTCAGGCGCGCGTACTTGCCGGCGACTATGCGGCGGCCGCTGATGCATGGCTGAAGGCGAAAGAGTTGCTGTGGGCATCGCCGTCGTTTTTCGAAGCAGCGGAAGCTCGCTTCTATGGCGCGCTAAGCCAGGCGGCGTCCAGCGATCGCGCATCGCCCGACGACATCAGGCAGCGCGTCCAGGCAGTAAGCGTGGAATACAGGATGCTCGCGGAATGGGCGGAGAACTGCTCGGAAAATTTTGAAAGCCGAACCGCTATCGTCGGCGCCGAGATGGCTCGAATCGAAAATCGGGAGCTCGACGCAGAGCGCCTTTACGAAAAGGCGATCCGTTCGGCACGTACGAATGGCTTCGTGCACATCGAAGGACTCGCCAACGAGTTGGCCGCCCGTTTCTACGCCGCGCGCGACGTCGAGACGATCGCAAACGCCTATCTGCGGGAGGCCCGGTCCTGCTACCTGCGTTGGGGCGCCGACGGCAAGGTCCGGCAGCTCGACCAGCTGCACCCGTCGCTGAGGCAGGACCAGCACGCACCGGGTCTCACGGGCACAATCGAGGCGCCGGTCGACCATCTCGATCTCGCGACGATCGTCGAGGTCTCGCAAGCCCTCTCTGGCGAGATAGTCGTGGACAGGCTGATCGATAGGTTCATGCGAGCGGCCATCGAGCACGCCGGCGCCGAGCGCGCCGTTCTGGTTGCCGTACGGGATGAGGAGCTGCGAACTTCCGCGGAGGCAGTCGTGCGCGGAAATGAGATCACCCTGCAAGTGCGGCAACATCCTGCGAGCGATGTAGCAGCGCTGCCTGAGTCACTCGTTCTCTACTCGATACGTACGCGGGAGCCGGTTGTTCTGGGTGACGCCGTTTCGAGGAGTTCGTTTTCCGCCGATCCTTACATTGTGAAGTATCGCGTCCACTCTGTTCTCTGTCTGCCATTGATCAATCAGGGAAAGCTCATCGGTATTCTCTACCTTGAAAACAACCTGACGCCGCACGCTTTCACTCCAGACCGGGTAACCATGCTGAAGGTGCTGGCGTCGCAGGCGGCGATCTCGCTCGAGAACACGCAGCTTTATCGCGATCTTGCGGATCGCGAAGGCAAGATCCGGCGTCTTGTCGATGCCAATATCATTGGGATCATCGTTGCCGATGCCGAAGGTGGGATTTTCGAAGCCAACGATGCGTTTCTCCATATCCTGGGATTTGATCGTAACGACTTTGCTTCGGGCAACGTGCGCTGGAATGAACTGACTCCGCCGGAATGGCGCGACCGCACTGCGCGCGCGCTGGAAGAATTGTTGACGACCGGCACGGCGCAACCCTTCGAGAAGGAATACTTTCGAAAAGACGGTAGCCGCGTGCCCGTGCTAATCGGCTACACGGCCTTCGAGGAAAAGAGAGACAAAGGCATCGCGTTCGTACTCGATTTGACCGAGCGCAAGCGGGCTGAGAACGCATTACGCGAGAGCGAGGAAAGGTTCCGCGACTTCGCCGAGACGGCGTCCGACTGGCTTTGGGAGATGGGGCCAGACCACAAATTGACGATGCTGACCCCGAATGCATTCGGCTCCAGTCCTTCGGCTCGGCTTGGCACCGCGGCCTGGGAGCGTGCCCTCGACCTTGAAGCCGAGCCGGAGAAGTGGCGGGCGATCCAGGCCACGATGGATTCGCATGAGCCGTTCCGCGACTTCGTCTATCTCGCCGCTGGCTTCGACGGTTCCCCGATGTATGTGAGGGCCAGTGGTAAGCCGGTGTTTAACGTCGACGGCAAATTCCTCGGCTATCGCGGCACCGGTACGGACGCGACAGTGATCATTCGCGCGCAGGAGGCACTGCGTGAAAGCGAGCGAAATTTGCGCTCGGCAATTGACGGGATACCGGGTCTCGTCGCGATCCTGGCTCCGAACGGCGACGTCGAAGCGGTAAATCGCCAAATCTTTGAGTATTGCGGCCAGTCACTGGAAGAGCTGAGGAACTGGGGCACCAACGGAACGATTCATCCTGATGACCATCCCCAGCTCGCTGAAATCTTCACAAAATCGATCGCCGCCGGCATTCCCTACAGGACCGAGGCACGCGTCAGGCGCTTCGACGGCCAATATCGCTGGTTCGAGATCCGTGGCATTCCGGTCAGGGAGGCCTCCTCCGACCGTATTGTTCGCTGGTATTCCCTGCTGACCGACACAGAAGATCGCACACAGGCGTTGGCGCGGTTGCAGCAGATGCAGTCGGATTTTGCTCACATGAACCGCGTGAGCATGATGGGAGAATTGGCAGCCTCGCTCTCTCATGAGATCGCGCAACCGATCGCCAGCGCGCGCAACAACGCCCGGGCGGCCCAGAATTTTCTGGAGAGGCAGCCGCAAGACATGGGCGAGGTGAGGGAAGCACTCTCTTGCGTCGTTGGCGACGCAGATCGGGCTGGAGAAATCATCGATCGCATCCGGGAGCAAATCAAGAAGGCGCCGCCGCGAAAGGAGTGTTTTGATCTCAACGCGGCAATCGACGAAGTGATCGCATTGGCGCAAAGCGTGACGCTCAGGGATGGCATTTCGGTCCAGACCCGGCTTGCGGAGGGGTTGCTTTCGGTTCTGGGGGACCGCGTTCAGCTGCAGCAGGTCTTGCTGAATCTGATTCTGAATGCGGCTGAAGCAATGAGCTCGGTTGAAGAGGGAGCAAGGGAGCTGGTGATCAGCACCGAGCATCATCTGGCGAGTGCCCTGGTGGCTGTGTGCGATTCCGGGCCGGGCATTGGTCCGGCGCACCTCGATCGGGTCTTCGACGCTTTTTACACCACGAAATCCAGTGGAACCGGCATGGGGCTGTCGATCTGCCGTTCCATCATCGACGCTCATGGCGGCAAGCTGTGGGCGGAAGCGAATGATCCGCGCGGAGCTGCATTCAAGTTCAAATTGCCCGATGCCGAAAGAGAGCTCACGACTCCTGCTCAGGCGAGCCAGCGGAGCTGAGAGCCTCGCGAACGCATCGTGTGAGATGCTCCTCATCCACCGGCTTGCGCAGGTAGCACAAAGCCCCATCGTTCAGGGCGCGAGCCCGGTCAACATCAGTGGGAAACGCAGTCACGAAGATTGTCGGAACCGCGTGGCCCGTGTCGATGAGGCGCCGATAGAGTTCGAGCCCGGTCATCTCGGGCATATGGATGTCGGCGATCATGCAGGCTGTTTCTGCAAGGCGAGGGGACGCAAGAAATTCCGCTGCAGACGCGAATATGTCGGCAGTAAAGCCCAGCGATCTCATCAGCCTGCACATGGACTCACGAAAAAACCGATCATCATCGACGACCGAAACCAGTACCTTTTTCATCATGCCGCCTTGGCCATTCGCTGGACCGCCGTGCGGGCAGCCAAACTATGCCGACGCTCCGCCTGGAATTCTCTATCTCTGCGAGAATGCCACCAGTGCTGCGCCAGAGCCCCATAAATTTTGGCTTATCTTGACGACGATTGCGAACTGAGCCGCCATGACTTCTGACCAGGACTTTGGCTGAACGAACGGGGCGCCGGTACGCCCGGCGGCCTAAGTTCCACGTCCGAGCGTCATAAGCCTTCGTATCGTCGTCTTGCGCCTTTGGATGCCCGCCGTCGACCTGCGCTCAATTGAGGTGTCGGTGACGATCCTCCTAGTCTGCATGTGTTGGAAATGCGCACAGGCCAAAAGGAGATGACAATGGCTTACCGATTGGAAAGTCACGGGTCTGACAGGACCGCGCGATGCGCAATCTGTGATGGCAAGTTCGGTCTCGTGCGGCATTATTCGTGGCGAACTGGGCTTTGCTCCAGGAACTGCGTCGATCGCTTCAGAGCACGGCGCCAAAGTGACCGCAATTGGATGGGCTGGCTCCAGGCCGCTTTCGACCAGTCGACCGAAAACCGCGCGAGGGCATCATGACGTTTGAAATCTCACGGCGAGGCAAGCAATATCTGAGAACGGCAGAGACTTTGCTCCGCACAGCCCAAACCATGACCGACCGAGTGGTTGCGACTCAGCTCAAGGCCCTTGCCGACGACTACGAGCGCCGAGCTGAGAAGGCTTCGCTCGTTGATGCAGCCAAGGTATTGGCTCAATCGGCAACAAGCGCTGAACCCGAGTGGCTTGCGTGAGCTGATCGGCAGCCTCGCTCCACAGCTATCGGGCCTAGCGTATTCGAACTTCGAAAAGTCGACCAGCGCATCGGGCGGAAGCGACTGTGCCAGCGCGTAAACTTTGGTTTACCCGCGCGCATGCTCTGGGAAAAAAGGGACTGTTCAGGTTCCCGGATTGGGACTAGAAATGGGCGATCGGCCGCATACCAGGACACAGGCTGATTTTCGCGATCCCTTCCGAGCAGCAGCGATGTCTGACGCAACCTCCACCGTGTTGGTCATCGACGACGATCCGGACCTCCGCGCGTCGGTCGGACGGCTGCTGCGATCGCTCGGCATCAATTTTCAGCTATTTGCGTCCATTTCCGAATTTCTCAAGTCCGATCTCCCGGATTGCCCCACCTGCCTGGTGCTCGACATCAGAATGCCCGGCCAAAGCGGCCTCGATCTTCAGCGCGAGCTTGCTGCGGCGAACAGGGAGATTCCGATCATCTTCGTCACCGGACACGGCGACATACCGATGTCCGTGCAGGCAATGAAAGGGGGCGCGATCGAGTTCTTGACCAAGCCGTTCCGGGATCAGGAACTCCTCGACGCCATTCAGCTCGGTCTGTCTCGCGATCGTGCACGGCGGGAAAGTGACAGGGACCTGGCAGGGCTGCGGGAGCGCTTTGCCTCGCTGAGCCCCAGGGAGCGCGAGATTGTGATTCAGGTCGCGCGTGGCCGTTTGAGCAAACAGATTGCCCATGAGATCGGCATCGCCGAAGCCACGGTGAAGGTGCATCGTAGCAGGGCGATGCAGAAGATGCAGGCCGGTTCGCTTCCAGAACTCGGCCGGATGGCTGACAAACTGAAGCTGGTGCTCGACGCGCCGCAACGCTCCTGAGCTACACCTTTGCGCGACGCGCAATTGTGAACAGGCGGACCACGGGCAGGGACGCTCCTCATTGGGCTATCCCTGCAAGGCGCCGCGATCTGTAAATTTAGGTTTAGCTAACGCAGCCAAATTTGTCCTTGCGCTCCACCCTCGCACAATAGCCCACCGGACTCCAAACCATCAAATTGCCCTCACGAGCATTTGCCGGGAATAGCCCTGCCAGAGCACGCGAGGTCATGATGCGAGCACTAGGATCGACTTCAGATTTTGAGCGTTTGACGCAATTTGATCCCGAAACGGGATTTGATGCGAGAAGCACCTTTCAAACGCGTGATTTGGACAAGCCATTCATCGAGAAGCAGGCCGGCACCGCTCCAGCCAGAGTTTCGTTCGGACCATTCTGCCTGCTTCCGACGCAGTTTCTATTGCGGGAGGGCGACAAGCCCGTAGCTCTCGGAAGCCGGGCTCTGCAGATCCTGATCGCTTTGCTTGAACGACGCGGTGAGTTGGTCAGCAAGCAGGATTTGATGGCTCGCGTTTGGCCCAATATTTTCGTCGAGCCTGCCAACCTCACGGTCCATATGTCTGCGCTGCGTCGCGCGCTGCGTGACGGCCGGGACGGGCATCGGTTTATCGTCAACATCCCCGGACGTGGCTACTGTTTCGTTGCCGCGATCGATGTGTCGGAACACGAGAACTGAGCGCAATTGGCCAAGCATCCGCAGAGGTATCGCCATGATCGCGACAACAGCAGAGCAGCCATTCACTGTAGCGAAGATTCCCGTCAGTTCCTGGGGCTTCGCCATTCGCGTCTGGCTGGCGACGATCTTGGCCCTGTTCGTAAGTTTCTGGCTGCAGCTTGAAGCGCCGACGACGTCAGCGCTTACAGTTGCAGTTCTTGCCGAACCAACCCGCGGTCAGGCGCTGGACAAGGCAGCTTTTCGCCTGCTTGCCACTGTCATCGGCGTGACGGCATCAATCGCAATCACCGGTGTGTTCTCGCAGTCGAGGGATCTGATCCTCGCGGCGTTCGCGGTGTGGCTAGGCATTTGTGTCTTTGCAGCAAGGCTTTTGGACGGCTATCGGGCCTATGCAGCGGTGCTGTCAGGCTACACGGTGGGACTTATTGCGGTACAGCAGATTGATCACCCGCAGCACGTGTTTGAGTCCGGCATGGCGCGTGGCGCCGCGATCACGGTCGGCATTCTCTCGATAGCAGTGGTAAATACGTTGATATTTGCCTCCGACCGTCAACCGGGCATGCTCGCACAGCTGACGGCGATTCATCGTCGCGTTCGCGAATATGCAAGTGCAGCCTTCGGCCGTGAACCAGCCAATTCGGCTGCATTCCTGACGCTGCTGCGGGAAATCATGGCGCTCCGGCCAGCGATCGCGAGCGTAGCTTTGGAATCGAGCGGCGGCTCCGTCAGGAGCGCTGCTGCGCGCAGCGCGGCGGTCGCGCTAGTCGCCAAGTTGCAGGCTACGCGGCTTAAAGGTGATCTCGAGAGCAAAGCTTCGGGCTGGGCAGCCAGGGAATTGCGGCGCCGGGATGTCGAGGTTCGCCAGGATCTGGCAGCCCTGAGGTCCGCGAGATGGCCATTGCGGGTCTGGCGGGCGCCCCTGCATAGATCCTGGCGGACGGCAGCCGAAGGTGGTGTTCGCGCCGCCGCATGGATTGCAATCGCATCGACGTTTTATGTTTGGGCAGGATGGCCCGCAGCAAGCTTTTCGCTGTCCTTCGTGGCGCTGGTTACCGGACTGGGCACCACAACTCCGAATCCGCGCGGCTTTACTGCTATCGCGCTTGCCGGTACACCGGCTGCGGCTGTGCTGGCCGGTATACTCGAGTTCATCGTCCTCAATGGCGCCGATGCCTTTCCTGTGCTGGCCGTCGGTCTTGCTCCCTTTACGATCGGCGCAGCACTTCTCCTGACCTTCAGGAATTTTATCTGGGCAGGGCTCGGTCGCCTCATTCTCACTTTCACCATGGTCTTGCTGGCGCCAAGCAATCCGCAGACCTACAATCCGCAGAGCTTTCTCGTCACCACTCTACTCGTTGTCGTGGCCGCGATGCTCCTGCTTGCGGCACAGACGCTGATTCCGCCCGTCTCCGATGAAAAGCGCAGGATGCGGCTGCTCGCAGACGCTCGCAGTGAGCTGTTGAAACACGGCCATGCGAATGGAGAAGCTCCTGAGGAAGCAATGTTGCGGGACGCCTCGCGAATCGAACAGTTTATCGCTGCCGGAGGAGCGCAGGACAATCGCGCCCTCGCGGAAATGCTCTCTTGCTTCGACCAATCAGCGACATTCCGGCTTTGCGATGTGAAGTTGATGCAGTTTGCCGCTGGGCCACTTGCATCGCTGGCAGACGAAGCCCGCGCGGCAATCGTCACGCGAGATACGGCCACCTTGCGCGCCATTGCGCCCAAGTTTCGCGAACAGGCTCCGCAGAAAGACTCGACCGAGGCAGATGTTGCTGCGTGCCTTGTCCTGGCCAGCAACATCCTTGAGCGGGGCAGCGGCGTCGCTTGCCCAGGGAAGGCAGCCTGATGGCACACACCTTTCCAGAGCTGGTCATCGGGGGTGTCCTGTTGGCACCGTTTGTAACTTATTTGCTGGTGACTCTCGTCATCATCATTGTCCTCCGACCGCTTCTGCTCGTCGTCGGCTTTGCGAAGGTGTTCAGTCGCCCCTCGATTGCAGAGCTGAGTCTCGGCGTGACTATTCTCGGCTTATTGATGCTGTTGTTCTAGAGGAGATGTGCCATGGATACGGCCGTTCACGACGAGACTGTTCAACAAGACAAGATGCAGACAATCGTGACCCGCTCGCCACCAACTGTCGATGACGCATCGGCTCGCCAAGCCGGAGAGGTTGACGACGTTGCGAGAAGAGCATCGGAAAGTTCTCCAGGCGACAGACCGATCGTCTCGTCCTCGGGAAAGCACAAGGCACGGCGGCGAAGCGGCGCCCTGCGAACCGTGCGGTTCGTGCTGCGCAAGGTAGCAACAGCTGGGATCGCAGTCGTTGCGGTGGCGGTCGCTCTCGTGACCTGGGACCAGTATAACGCCGGGCCCTGGACGCGGAATGGGCGAGTGCGAGTTCATGTTGCAAGTGTAGCGCCGCAGATTTCCGGTCAAATCAGGGAATTGCGAATTGCGGACAACCAATTCGTCCACAAGGGTGACATTTTGTATGTGATCGAACCATTCGATTTTGAGGCCGCACTCCGTGCGCACAAAGCGACATTGCAGCAAAAGATAGCCGATCTGAACGTGAAGCAATTGCAGTCCGAGCGCCGGAACCGCTTATCAGATCTATCTGCCTCCGTTGAACAGAAGCAAGTTTACGAGGGAAGTGCGCTTCAGGCGAAAGCGGCCGTAGACGCGGTTCAAGAGCAAGTATCACAGGCGGAGATCAACCTGCAGCGTACTGAAGTGCGTAGTCCGGTGAATGGAATCGTTACAAATCTCTTGCTGCGAGAGGGAGACTACGCGCATCAAGGTGCCACCAATGTCTCGATCATCGACGCGGATAGCTATTGGGTCGATGGCTATTTCGAGGAAACGAAGCTGGCACGGCTGTGCGTGGGTGACCGTGCCGAGGCTAAACTGATGGGCTATTCCGCGCCTATCATAGGCCACATCGCAACAGTGACGCGGGGCATTAGCGTGTCCAACGCCGCGGCTTCCACGCAAGGGTTGCCCAACGTTGATCCGGTCTACACCTGGGTACGGCTGGCGCAACGGGTGCCAGTCCGGATTGCGATCGACGACGTTCCGGCTGGCGTGCCGCTGGTGTCGGGCTTGACCGCAACCGTCACGATCCGAAATGGCAAGGGCGGTGCGAGCGAAACGCTCTTGCAAAGAGCTCGCGCGGAACTCGAGACGAGCTTTTTCGGATTGATCGGCGGAGCTCAGGCGCGGCCGGGCTGCATTCCCAGTCCTTCGTCTCCATAGCGATAGAACGCGGTCATTAGCTGGAAGTACAGGCGACCGTGTCCGCTGTCGACTGAGTTTGGTGCCGCGACTCGCCGAGAGGCGGTGGCCCCTCCACCGCATCCGAATCGTTGTTCGTCCTTCCTGAGCCAAGGTTTATGTGCCGCAACCACAAGCCGTACTCGGAACGACTCCCGTGCAATAGAACATGGACCCGCAGAACTTTAATCTCCTTACAACAACTCGCTCTGTGGAGTTCGATCATGAGGAGAATCGCCGTTCTCATCGCTTCTGCCGCGATCAACGCGTCCGCGATTCCTGCGGTTGCGGCGGAATGTACGTCGATCAAGGACATCGACGCCTCTCGCTCACGTTGGGAGATGGTGCGCAGCCAACCAGCCAAAGCAGCGGTCAAGGAGGACACCTGCCGCGCCTACGCCGCCTCATTCTACGAGTCGGTGACGCTTCGGGATGCCGCGGCGAGGTGCGCCGTCGACGCGCGAAATCTGGCTGTGCTTGACTCCGAAATCAACGCTTTCAACGACCTGTTGGCGACGAAGTGTGGCGGTTGAACGTGCTCCAGGCGAATGGGATCCACGAGGTGCACAAATGATCCTGTTTCCGCTGATGAACCTCTGGATGTGGTTTCGCATCCTCGAAGCATCACCGAATCTGGCTTTCGTACCGCGTCGACGACGACGCCAGCTACGCTGAGATCTGTTGGTTACACGTCCATTTGAAGGAGGTTGAGAATGACCCAGGTGTTTTTCCACTGCTCCAACACGAAGAAGGTTTTCCTCGATCACAGCGGCGCCGTGGTGGACGACCTCGCTGAGGCGCGCGATCATGCGACCCGCGTCGTGCAATCCTTCACCAACGGGCGAAGCTCCGAGGATTGGCGGGATTGGGTTCTGCATGTCAGCGACGATCAGGGCGATGAGCTCTTCGTTGTGCCCTTCAGTTTCGTTCTCGGCAAGCCGCATTGATGGTTGTGTCGATCGACATCAGTGCGTTCGAGGCACTGTGTAAGCATTCGCCACGATTTGCTGAGATTTGGACTGCTTCACTCGCACTGACATTTCTTGTCGAATATCGATTGCCTTGCGGAGGCAGACAGCTCCGCAAACGCGTGGCCCCGGCGCTCCTCCCTCCGTCGTGGCTCCCTGCGGCCGGTCCTCTCCCCGAAGGACCGGCCGCCTCCTTCAGGGCCCGACAGGCAATAGCGGGGAGCGGTGATTTGGGTCGGGGAAGGTCGATCGTTGAGCACAGACCGGACGGAGATTTTGCTCGTGACCTATGATCATTGTTTTTCTGCGGCGCTTACTCGCCTGCACGACGAACGGCGCTACCGCGTGTTCGCCGATCTAGAGCGCGTTGCCGGGCGCTTCCCGCATGCAATATGGCATTCCCCGGATGGGCCGCGCCCGGTCGTGATCTGGTGCTCGAACGATTACCTTGGCATGGGCCAGCATCCGAAAGTGATCGGAGCCATGGTCGAAACCGCCACGCGTATGGGTGCTGGTGCGGGCGGTACCCGCAACATTTCCGGCACCAACCACCCGCTAGTCGAGTTGGAGCGCGAACTCGCCGACCTGCACGGCAAGGAAGCGGCGCTGGTCTTCACCTCGGGCTATGTGTCCAATGAGACCGGCATCGCGACTATCGCAAAATTGCTTCCAAACTGTGTGATCCTGTCGGATGCCTGGAACCATAATTCGATGATTGAGGGCGTGCGGCGTGCCGGCGTGGAAAAGAAGATCTGGCGCCATAATGACGTCGGTCATCTCGAAGAACTGCTGGCGGCGGAGCCTCCGGGTCGGCCGAAGCTGATCGTATTCGAGGCTCTCTACTCGATGGACGGCGACATTGCGCCGGTGAACCGCATCTGCGACCTCGCGGAGCGCTACGGCGCTATGACCTACATTGATGAGGTTCATTCGGCGGGCATGTACGGCCGGGGCGGCGCCGGCATCGCCGCGCGGGAAGGGGCCTTGCATCGCATCGACGTAGTCGAGGGCACGCTGGCGAAGGCATTCGGCTGCCTGGGCGGCTACATCGCGGGAAGTGCCGACGTTATCGATGCGGTGCGCTCCTACGCGCCGGGGTTCATTTTCACCACTGCACTACCGCCGGCGATCTGTGCCGCGGCCACCGCGGCGATCCGGCACCTCAAGGTTTCGCAATGGGAGCGTGACCGCCATCAGGAACGCGCCGCGCGGGTAAAGTCCGTACTCAATGCAGCCGGGCTGCCGGTGATGCCCAGTGAGACGCACATTGTACCGGTGATGGTAGGTGATCCGGAGAAGTGCAAGAAAGCGAGCGATCTCCTGCTCGCCGAGTACGGCATCTACGTCCAGCCGATCAACTATCCAACCGTCCCGCGCGGCACGGAACGGCTGCGCATCACGCCGGCGCCTTATCACGATGACAAGCTAATTGACGCGCTTGCTGAGGCATTAGTCGATGTTTGGGGCCGGATCGAATTGCCGCTTCGATACCACGCGCTCGCGGCAGAGTGATCGTGCCGCATCGGCATACGCCGCACTGAGGTTGGCAAGCCGCATTGAGAGCACATTTTCATCGAAGCAAATGACCAAAGCAACATGGAGCACACAATGAGAAAGCTTTTCACATATCCGATAGCCGCAAGTTGCCTGGTCGCCTTCGTATCGGTCGCACAAGCCCGCTCTGCGTACGACGGTCCCTGAGACCTTCTCTTCGTGACGCAAAGAGGCGCGTGCGATCCGACCTATAATTTCTCCGTCAACATCACTGACGGCGTCGTCACGCATCCCAACCTCGTGAGGTTCAGGGGCCATGTGGCGCGCTCGGGCGCTGTCCGCGCCTCAGTGACGGTGCCGGACAAATATGCATCCGGCGCAGGTCGACTCTCAAGCAATTCCGGTCGCGGGACATGGAACGGCTATTCGGGCGGCTCGCGTTGCTCAGGTTACTGGACCGCCCAGCGGAAATGACGTTTCATCCTCTCGATAAGCAACATATCTGAGACACCAGCGCGGTGAACTATTGTTTCCCCATGAGACGGTTTCCTAATCCGTAGGTCGTCGTTGAAAACGGGTGGTGGCGGAGCCGGCGGAAATGTACTGGGGGCGGCGCAACCGCGCCGATAAAGCGGTCAAGGCACACCCGCCCGAGCGTCCGATAACGGGCGCGACCGTCGGGGGCCGATCGACGATTGCTGCCGTGGCGCCTGCCCGGCCTATGGCTCACGATTTGCCGACTTGCCTGTTATGCCGCAGCAAGCACTCTATTCGGTGTTTCCAACCTCCAAATTCTGCCGAGCTGGGCCGGTCGACCTCACAAATCGAACGTTATCGACGTTCAGCTGGTCGCTTGAGCAAGAGAAAGGCCGGCGGGCGCTACGCCGCCGACCTTGTCTTGCGACTGCCGGCTCGTGGGTCCGGTTCCGTCGCATTCCATTTTCCTATAATCGAGTCCGATTGGTAGCGCCCAGCGTCAGGTGAAGCTATTCCACGCGCGGACAATCATGCTGTACTGAGGTAGCCTCGCACTAGGAAGTAGGGTGGTGTCGACTATCCCTTAGTTTATGGCTCGGCGGGCGGATGTCCGCTACATTTTTGATATCGACCAAATTGTTCGGTGTCGTGAAATGATGATTGTCAAAACCCATATCTGCCGAGCTCTAGGCCGGTAGACGCCGTACGTCTTCGACTCAGAAGACCGGGCAGGGTTCTTTGCGAACTAGCAAGCCCACTTGAAAGGGTGATCGGCTGATCGACCGACTTCGCTGAACGAAGTGAGACGTTCCCATCAGTCCTAACAACCAGGTAGGCAGATCCTAAACCTAGGTATTGCTCCGCTCAACTAGTGAACGTTGTGGGTCCACCTCTGTGCAATAGTTCGATCCATTTCTCCTGGTTACGCTTGGCGTGTTTCGGCTCGATGGTCGAGCGGGCTAACAGGACGGATTCAGGCGATGAGAATCGTGGATGCAGCCGCACTGTCAGGTTTTGCTCGCAACACGGCTGATGCAGCCTCCGACTTCGCCGAGGTCATCTCCAACCTGATTATGGACGGCGCGACAGCTACCGGCCGGGTCTGCACTATATGCGCGGCCCGGGCCCGAAATGGCGCGCCAAGCATTGTCGCCACGCGGCTGAGCCCACCCGATAAGCGGACCGAAAATACGAAATCATCCTCGTAAAAAGGCGTTGCTCTCTTGCCGTCTCGATCGACAGTCTCCAGGGCGGAAACCTCAAAGCGCGCCCGCACTTCCGTTCTGATCTCTGCTCACGCTCCTTGGGCAGAGATTCGGGGTTGGATACTGCTGGTTGGTGCCGCCCTTTGCATCGCATTGGTGGCCGTGCTGACCGGTTCGGCGCATGCCGGCGTCGCTCTCGAAGCACGCAAATTGCCGATGAAGTTCAGCTGGGTCTCTTGCCAGCCGAATTGCGGCGGCTGGGTCAGCGCGGTCGGCGTCGTAACTACCAACACTCCAGGAGATTTCGATGAATTCGCACGCGGCCGACAGCTCCGCGGCACGACCATCGTGCTGGATTCCAGCGGCGGTTCCGTCAACGACGCGATCGCGCTTGGACGCCGCTGGCGCAATCTCGGGGCGCTGACCACCGTCGGCACCGGCGTGCAGACCAATACCGCGCAGGAGGCTCCTGCCGACATGGCGCCGGTGGCGTATTGCGAATCGATGTGCGTGTTCCTTCTCCTGTCGGGCACGACACGTTACGTGCCAGAGACTGCCCATGTTCGGGTGCATCAGATCTGGATGGGTGACCGCGCCAATGACGCCAGGGCCGCGACCTACAGCGCAGATGATCTGATGATCGTGGAACGCGATATCGGGCGTCTCGCCAAATACACCTTCGACATGGGCGGCACAGGTGATCTGCTGTCGCTGTCGCTGAACGTGCCGCCGTGGCAAGATCTGCATGAACTGTCTCGAGAAGAATTGCGACTGACCAATCTAGTCACCACTGACATGGTTGCTCAGCCGGGCGACCTCGCGCTGGTCGAGTTGACGGCCAAACCGGCGCAGGATCGCTTCGTAAGCAGCTCGGTTAGTCAAACCCAGCGTCGGCGAATCGACTAGGTCGGCTGAAGTTATGGGGCGGAGGGGCGACGGGACGGCGGCAGCGGCTCCCGCTTGGGCAAGAGTAGCGGCTAGACCTTCGTTACGCCGGCCGCGGGTACGCAGCTCAAGCACTTTTCGGGCTACGACTGGCTGCTTCTGGCGCGAAGCGGACGTTCGGTGTTTCAGCAAACTTATGGGTTGGCTGAAGGTAACGCTGGTGATGGGGATTATGGACGGCGCCCGGTCTCGGCCACGAGCATGCAGGCATCTTCCCAGGTGGCACGATTCATGACGTGGCGCAGGTGGTCGGCGCGAGCTATAGCATGTCGAAGAAGACCGGCGACGTCGCGATGATCGTGAGGCCGTTGCGCGTCGCGATGCTGCTGCCGGTGATCCTCATCATCACCTTGTCGTACCGCAAACACCATGTCGCCGGCCCATCCGGCGCGTCGATGCCACCCCTGGTGCCCTGGTTTGTGGCAGCGTTAGCGCTGCTCGTCGCCAGCAACAGCGCTGGCGTGATCTCCGCCGGTATTCAGCACCCGCTCCAAACACTCTCCACTTGGTTGCTGGTAGTTTCCATGTCGGCGATCGGAATGAAGGCGCACCTAAAGGACTTTGCCACCGTGGGATTAAAGCCCATTCTGTTGATGGTGAGCGAGACTGTGTTTTTGGCGATCCTTGTGGTCGCGTTTATCTTCCTGGCCCGCTGAGGGGTGCAGGACGTCGACAAGGGTTGCCATCTCAGCCCTTCACCAAATCCCCCAGCAAATTCGCAGCCACCGTCAGCTTGGCGAGCGTCAGGCCGCCAGTAGCGATCTCGTCGACCGAACGGCGGATGCGCGTAGCCTTGGGATGGGCCGCGAGCCAGTTCTCGGCAGCCTGCTGGCCGGACTGGCCGTTTGCAAGCATATCGGCGACCAGTCTTCTTTCGGCGGCTGCGATCTGGTCAACGGCGCGGTCGATGGCGAGACGTTCGAAGACATCGCTCGCCGGCACGCCGCGCGCGGCGGCGATGATGCGGTCGAGACCGAAATTGGCCTCGGCGGCGAAGAAGGTCGTGGCCGTATCGCCGATGGCGCGGCTGGTGCGCTCTGCGACCGTCACGATATCGGGTGCGGAGACCAGGGTGTCGAGATCGGCGAGTTCGCCAGCAAGTTCCGCCGGGACGCCGCCATCGGTCAGGTCTTGCCGGCGCTTGCTGCGCCCGGCCTGGATATCCTGCGGCAGGTTATTGTCGAGCCCTGCGGCGATCTCACGGATGCAGGGGCTGAAGCGCGAGATCACAGCTTCCAGACCGACGCTGAAATCGACATTGCGCACATACCAGACCACGCGGGAGTACAGCAGATCCTGAACTGCGGCATAGAGACCGAGCTGCAATTGACCGTCGATCTTGTTGTCGAGCGCATCAATCGCGTCGTTTAGCCGATCGAGGCCGTAGGATTCACCCACCGCTACGAAGGCCATGGCGATGGTGGGTACGTCGGCATCGGTCTCGTCAATCAAGCGCACCACGCAAGGCGGACCGCCGCGATTGATCACGGCATTGGCGAGATTGGTGGAGATGATCTCCCGCCGAAGGCGATGGAATTCCACCGAATCGGGGAATTTGTCCCGAGCCTCGCGTGGGAAGTATTGGGACAATTCGCGGGCGAGATAGGGATCGTCGGGCACGCTGCTGGCGAGCAGATCGTCGTAGAGCGTCAGCTTTGCGTAAGCCAGCAGCACGGCAAGTTCCGGCCGCGTAAAGGGCTGGCCGCGCCGGGTGCGCTCGGTGATCGCCACATCGTCCGGCAGGAACTCTACGGCGCGGTCAAGCAGGCCGCGCTGCTCCAGTGATTGCATCAGGCGGGCGAGGAAGCCGTTCTCGGCCATGCCCCTGCGTTCGGCCAGCGAAAGCGCCAGCGTCTGCAGATAGTTGTTGCGCAGTACCAGCGTGCCGACCTCGTTGGTCATCGCCACTAGCAGGCTATTGCGGTCGCTCGGACTGAGGCGACCATCGCGTTCGGAGCGCGCCAGCGCGATCTTGAGATTGACCTCGACGTCGGAGGTGTTGACCCCGGCCGAATTGTCGATGGCGTCAGTGTTGAGCTTGATGCCTTTCTGTGCCGCTTCGACGCGGCCGCGCTGGGTCGCGCCGAGATTAGCGCCTTCGCCGGTCACCCGGGCGCGGACATCCGAGCCCGTGACACGGATCGGATCATTGGTGCGATCGCCGACCTGGTCGTCGTTTTCCCCTGAAGCGCGGATATAGGTGCCGATGCCGCCAAACCAGAGCAGGTCGACGCGTGCCTTGAGGATTGCCCTCATCACCTCGAAGGGCGTGGCTTGCGGCTTATCGAGATCGAGCAACGCTCGCACTTCCAGTGCGAGCGGGATTGCCTTGAGCGAACGCGAGAACACACCGCCGCCCTGCGAGATCAGCGACTTGTCGTAGTCCTGCCAGCTCGACCGGGGCAGGTCGAACATGCGCAGGCGCTCGGCATGGCTGATGGCCGGGTCGGGCGAGGGATCGATGAAGATGTCGCGGTGATCGAAAGCCGCGACCAGCCTGGTCACCGGCGAGAGCAGCATGCCATTGCCGAAAACGTCGCCGGACATGTCGCCCACACCGGCCGCGGTGAAGGGCACGGTCTGGATATCGGTGCCAAGTTCGCGGAAATGGCGTTTGACGGCTTCCCACGCTCCGCGCGCGGTGATGCCCATCTTCTTGTGGTCATAGCCCTGGCTGCCGCCGGAGGCGAAAGCGTCGCCAAGCCAATGGCCCTTCTCGGCCGAGATAGCGTTGGCGGTGTCGGAAAAGGTGGCGGTGCCTTTGTCGGCGGCGACGACAAGATAGGGGTCATCCCCATCGTGCCGCAGGGTGTCGCCGGGCGGCACGATCGTATCGCCATCAAGATTATCGGTGAGTTCGAGCAGCGAGCGAATGAAGATGCGATAGGTTTCGGTGCCTTCCGCCATCCAGGCTTCGCGATCGGAGGCCGGCGGCAGGCGTTTGGGCACAAAGCCGCCTTTGGCGCCGACCGGCACGATGACGGCATTCTTGACCTGCTGTGCTTTGACCAGGCCGAGGATCTCGGTGCGGAAATCCTGTGGCCGGTCGGACCAGCGCAGGCCGCCGCGCGCCACCTTGCCGAAGCGCAGATGAATGCCTTCGAAACGCGGCGAATAGACGAAAATCTCGTAAAGCGGTCGCGGCGCCGGCAGACCCTCGATCTTGCGCGCTTCGAATTTGAAGGAGATCACTGGACGCGGATGCCCGTCCTGGCCGATTTGCCACAGATTGGTGCGGATGGTGGCCTGCACCAGATTGATGAAAAGGCGCAGGATGCGGTCTTCGTCGAGCGAGGCGACGGATTTGAGCTGCTCCTCGATCTCGGCGAGAAGGGCTGTCTCGCGTGCCGAGCGCTCGGCATCGGTGGCGACGAGGTGCGGGTCGAAGCGAGCCAGGAATAGAGCGACAATGCTGGTGGTAATGGCGGTGTTGTTGCGCAAAGTCTCCCACATATAGCCCTGGCTAAACGGCGCGCCGATCTGGCGCAGGTAGCGGGAGAGGGCCCGGATGGCCGAGATTTCGCGCCAACTCAGGGCTGTCCGCAGAATGAGGGCGTTGTATCCGTCGGATTCGGCGCGATCGCCCACCACCGCCATGATCGAGGCTTCCAGGCGATGGTTGAATTCCGTGCTAATTACGATCGGTTTGCCGTCATTGGCCTCGACTGTCATATCGTGCAGCCACACCGGTGCGGGTGCCGGCGTCGCGCTGGGCATGATCTGATAGGTGCGTTCGTTGACGACGCGCAAGCCATGATTTTCGATCACCGGCACCCGGTAGGACAGCGACAGGGGCGCGCCACGCGAGAAGACCTTGAGGCCGAACCGCGTCGGATCGTCCTCACCGTCGATGCGGTAGACCGACATCGCCACCGGACGAGCTGCGGTGAGTTTTTCGATGGTGGCGATATCGGCGATCGCCTGCGAGGTGCCGAAGGCTTCTGTATAGCCGCCGGCGAAGGCCAGCGCATAACGGTTAGCGAGCATGCGGGCTCGCATGCCGTCGGTGGAGGTGGCGAGTGCGGCTTTCAGGTTGTCGCCCCAGGTCGCGGCGATGGCGCTGATCTCGGATTCCAGTCTGCCGCGCGCGATGACAGGCGTTTCGCCTTCATAGCGCCCGATGATGTAGTGGACGCGCGCAAGCGATCCTTCGGGGAAGGAGGCGTAGGAGGCTGACAGGCGACCCTTATAGACCTGCGCCAGGAACGTCCCGACGCGCGTACGCACGCCGGTGTCATATTTCTCGCGCGGAATGAAGACAAGGATGGAGACGAAGCGGTCGAATTTGTCGGCCCGCGCCAGCACCCGCACGCGGGGGCGCTCATAAAGCGTCAGCACCTCCATCACGAAATTGTAGAGAGTCTCGGCATCGACCTGGAAGAGTTCGTCGCGCGGATACTCTTCGAGGATATGCTGGACGGCCTTGCCCGAGTGGCTGGCCGGGTCGAAGCCGGCGCGCTCCAGCACCTGCGCCACCTTGTGGCGGACATAGGGGATCTGCCGCGCCGAACGGGTATAGGCGCCCGAGGTGAACAGGCCGACGAGGCGCAATTCGCCCTCAAGTCGGCCGTCGGGCGTATAGAGCTTGATGCCGACATAATCCATGCGGACGCGGCGGTGAACGCGGCTGTTCACATTGGCCTTGGTGACAATGAGGACGGTCGGCTCGCGCATGAATAAGCGGATTTCCGGCGTCATCACCACCATTTCGGTGCCGCGGCGCAGGACCTTCACATCGGGATTGCGCAGGATGCCGAGGCCCTCGCCCTCGCTGGTTCCGTCCGACCCGTCGGTGTCGGAAGAGAAGCGATATTCGCGCAGGCCCAGGAAGGTGAAATTGTCGGCGCATAGCCATTGCAGGAACTGGTTGGCTTCGGCGATCTCGTCGATCGGCAGTGGCGGCGGATTGGAGTTGAAGGTCTTGATCGCCTGTTCAACACGGGCGCGCATGGCTTGCCAGTCGGCGACGCAGGCGCGCACGTCGTTGAGCGTCTTGGCAAGGCCGTCGACCAGCTTCTGGCGGTCGGCATCGGCGTCAAGCCTGGCGATGTGGAAATGGATCAGGCTTTCGCGCTCGCCCTTTGCCCCCTCTGTCGGCGTTTCGCCATAGAAACGCAGGAGCTTGCCTTGCTCATCGCGCTCCACGGCGATGATCGGGTGGGTGACCAGCGTGACTTCGATGCCTTGCTCGGCGAGCTCCGCCATGGTGGAATCGAACAGGAAGGGCATGTTGTCGTTGAGAACCTCGAGCACGGAAATCTCGCGCCCGTCCGGCATCATCGGATTGGTGACGCGGATATCGGCACTGCCCGCCGTGCGTCGCTGCACATGCTCCCAAGCCTGTTCCGCCAGAAAGGCCAGCGAGGTGGCATCGTAGTTGACGAGGTCCTCGATATTGATGTGGTCGAACAGAAGTTCCGCAAACGCCTGGGGCGTCTTGCCCGCCTGCATGCTTCCCGCCGCTTCACGGATCAGGGTCGCGCGAGCTTTGTCGTCACGCCACGCCATAACGTCCTCCGTTTGTTGCCGCGCCGTCTAACCGCAGACGCTATTGTCTGCCTGATTTGGAGTGCAACTCTTGGAGCGCCATTCTTCAATCGAGATCGATGGCGTCTGCAAAACCCTCAGCTTTGAGCCTCTGTGGCTTTTGATGACAAAGTCGTTCAATACCAAAAATACACCTCCAGCGGAACGTTTCAACTGTTCTTGAAGGTCTTAGCGCCGCTCGCCTCCACCCACAGTCCGAACCGGCCGGATCGGGAAAGGCCACTGAAGCAAGGCCGCACTAGGAAGATGCTCACATTGATCGTCCAGGCATCTGCGGACGAGAGTCTGCTTTTGGCGCAAAGCAGTCCTTGACCTGCTGACCGGGATTTCGCCGACGCACGAGGCTAAAATTTCCATCAAGACCTTACGAGCGTCTGGAGCGAGAGGATGGGAAATGTTCAGTAAGCCACCAATTTATGCGTAGGGCTTGAATTCATCAGCGGGAAGTTTTGCGCGGCTTGGCAACCAGAATTTTTCCTTCATCAACTAGGTCTTGGCAAACCTGCATCAATCCCGTGAAAACTTCACGCGTGGCGCGGCTCACCGGACGACCGCGTGGCAGCGCCAATACGCGATCGGCGCGCATCCACGGCAAGAGTGCGGCCGACAATTTGCCTGCCTCGATCTCTTCGTGAATGCCGGAGAAGGGCAGCAGGCCATAACCGAGGCCGGAGGCCACGATTCGCTTCATCGGCACGGCGCTGTCAACCCGCAGCGAGAACGGCACCGTTGGTGGGAACGGATTGCGGCTGAGCGGCACGATGGCGGCCGGCAGGCCTTCGAATTCCTTGCGGGTCAGCTTGCCGCGTTTGAGCAGGGGATCACGCGGCGGACCAATCAGGAATACCTGCTCGACCACCAGCGTTTCGTAATCGAGGTGATCATTGGGCTGCGGCGTGGTGACGACGGCGAGATCGAGTTCGCCACGCAGCAGGCGGTCGCACATTCCCTCCGTCAGGCCTTCGCTCAATTCGAGCCGCACCCGTGGGAAACGCTTCACGATTAGATGGGCGAGTGGCGCATAGAAGATATCGGCGAGACTGGAGGGCGCGCCCAACCGCACCGTGCCGCTGGGCTCGCGGTTTTCCGTTCGTACTTCGGCCTTGATGTCATCAATGGTGCCGAACAGCCAGCGGCCGCGTGCCAACAGCACCTTGCCTGACTCGGTCACGGTTACGCCGCGCGCGCCGCGTTCGAGCAGCGCACCGCCAAGCTCGCGCTCGAGTTCCTTGACGTGCCGGCTGAGTGCCGACTGCGCGATATTGAGCGTGCTGGCCGCAGCCGCGAATCCGCCGCGTTCGGCGACCGCGACGAAATAACGAAGCTGCCGCAGGTCCAATTTCAGCCTCCTTCTCAAATTGAGATAGCAACCATATCAAACATATTCTTGTGAGATAACAGAATTAGGGCAGTCTCTGCCCAAAATAAATACAGGGAGAAAACGGGCATGGGCATCGCCGCGGACGAAGCACGCCAGACGACCGTATTCATCGCCGGCGGTGGCCCGGTCGGGCTCGCAATGTCGCTGCTGCTCGACAGGTTCGGCATCGATTGCGTCGTGGTCGAGAAGAGTACGACGACAACGGATCATCCAAAGTCGCGCGGCTGCTGGGTCCGAACCATGGAGATCTTCCGGCAGTGGGGGATCGAAACGGCGATCCGCGACCGCGGCCTGCAAGAGAACTCCGACATGTTCGTGTTCCTCGACAGCATCGCGGGACATGAGTTCGGCCGCACACGGCCCGAACCGAATGTCGGGCATACGCCGGCGTGGAAGAGCCTGGTCGCTCAGGATGCCGTCGAGGAAGAAATCCTGCGCGTCGTCGAGCGGTCGAAACATGCCACCGTGCTGTTCAGCACCGAATGTGAATCATTCGAGGAAACCAACAGCGGCGTCCGTGTCAGGACGCGCTCCGAGGCGACCGGCGAAATCACCGAATGGAGCGCGACCTACCTGATTGCCGCAGATGGTGCCGGCAGCCGAACCCGCCGCAACGCCGGCATCGAGATGGTCGGGCCGGCCACGCTGGCGGTGATGTCGAACGAGTATTGGCGGGCCGATCTGTCGAGCCTGCCGATTGCGCGCGAGGCGGCGGGCTTCATCGTCATCCCGGACAAGCCCGGCCTGCCGCGCGCGGGCATCCTCAACACCAACGGCCGTGATCGGTGGCTGACGGTGACGCAGATCGGTCTCACCAAGGACGATCGCGAGCGGCCTTGGACCGATCAGGAGTTCATCGAAATCGCGCGTGGCCATGTCGGAATTCCCGACCTTGACGTGACGTTGCTCAACCGCTCGATCTGGCGCGTCAGCATGCAGGTCGCGGAGACATTCCGGAAGGGCCGGGTGTTCCTGGTCGGCGACTGCGCCCATCGCTTTCCACCGACCGGCGGCTTCGGCTTGAACTCCGGGGTGCAGGACGCGCACAACCTCGCCTGGAAGCTGGCGTTCGTGCTCAAGGGGTGGGCGGACGACCGCCTGCTCGACAGTTATTCCAGCGAGCGCCGGCCCGTCGCGCAGTCCAACGCCAATTTCAGCTTCGGCAATCGCCTGCGGTTCGGCCTCACCGACGATGCGGTGCGATCCCGGAACCCAGACCGGATCCGCTTCTGGATCAACGATATGGACAATCACCTTCACAGCATCGGCCAGAATCTCGGACACAATTACGAGGAAGGCGCGGTGATCCCCGACGGCACCGTCGCGAAGGCACTGAACTCGCGCTACTACACGCCATCCGATCGCCCCGGCGCGCGCTTTCCGCACATGTGGCTGGATTCCGCGCGAAAACATTCGACGCTGGACTGGTTCGACAAGGAATTTTCCGTCGTCACCGGACCGCTCGGCAACGAATGGCTCGAAGCGGGGCGCCAGGTTTCCGAAAAGACCGGCATGGCGCTGCAGCTCAAGCAATTGCCCGCGGCTGATCCGGCAGACGGATATCAATTAGGCATGCGCGGCGCCGTGCTGGTGCGTCCCGACGGCCACGTGGCGTGGCGGATGCCGTGGCTGCCGTCGGATCCGGCAAAGGAACTCGCCGGCGCGCTCTCGACGCTGCTGCATTAACGGAGGCATCGATGCAATCGTTCGAAGCCAGTGGCGTCACGACAGCCTATCAAAAAACCGGCCGCGGAGCGCCGCTCGTGCTGCTGCACGGCGGCGAGGCCGATCATGCGATGTTCGGCGGCCTGGCACGCGCACTGAACGACCATTCCACCGTCATCGCCTACGACCAGCGCGATTCCGGTGCCACGCGCAATCCCGCCGCGCCTTATTCGCTGGCTGACCTCGCCGACGATGCGGACGCCCTGATCGGCGGCCTCGGCCATGACCGCGCCCATGTGATGGGGACCTCGCTGGGTGGCCTGATCGCGCAGGTGCTGGCGGCGCGGCATCCGGATCGCATCGACCGGTTGATCCTCAGCAGCACGTGGAAAGTCAACAAGAGCCCGCTGGAGGTGAATGCGGATGTTTTCCGCAGGCTGGCGTCCTACCGCGCGGATACCGCGGCCAACGCGCCGAAGATTGCGGAGTTCTTCTTTCCGCCGGATTGCCTGCGCGACCGGCCCGAACTGATCGAGATATTTCGCGGCAACAGCCGTGACGACGGCCAGAAGGCGCGGCGTGGCGGCATCCTGGCGCAGCCGGTCGCGGCCGACCTTTCAGGCTTCGATCGCTCGACGCTTCTGCTCGCCGGCAGCGAGGATCGCCTGATTCCGAACGCGGAAACATTTGCCATTGCGCGCGATCTCAAGCGCGCCAAGACGCGCGTGATCGAGCAGGTCGGACATGTGTCGTCGATCCAGGCGCCTGAACGCGTGGCGGAGGCGGTGATTGCATTTCTGAATTCGTAAGAGGCGGGTCGACAACACGGGGAGACGACCAATGGCCGACCAGACGAGCGTAGTGCCATTCGACGAAGCGCCGGTAACGACGCGATATTGGCTATCGATCATCCTTTTCGCCGTGACCGGCGTGGTCGACTTCTTCGATTTCTTCGTGGTCGGGTTTCTGGTGTCGGTGCTGGCGCCGAAATGGCACCTGACCTTCGGGCAGACCTCGATCATGCTGATGAGCGCCGGCATCGGCGCCATGCTTGGCGCGCTGGCGTCGGGCTTCCTCGCCGATCGTTTTGGCCGCAAGCCGCTCGCCGTCGCCGGTGTCCTGATCTGCGGCCTCAGTTCCGGAGCGATTGCGCTGATACCGGAGGACGGCTGGATCTTCTTTGCGATACTGCGCTTCTTCGTCGGCTTTGGCCTTGCGGCGGGCGCGGCGGCAGCCGTGCCGGCGATCGTCGAATTCGCGCCGACCCGCCACAGGACGCTGGTTACCAGCCTCGTGGTAGTTCCCGTCGCCTTTGGCGTGTTGTCGGCATCGATCACGGCGAGCTATCTGCTGCCGCTGGTTGGTTGGCGCGGGCTCGCCGCGGTCGGCTTCCTGCCGATCATCCTCGCGATCCTGACCGCTTTTGTCATGCCGGAGTCGCCGCGCTGGCTGATCAGCAAGGGCCGGGTACGGGAAGCGCAGACCAGCATCCGCAAGCTCTACCAGGTCGGCGATCAACCGTTTGCCCTGCCGGCGCTACCAGCCGCAAGCCGCGCTCGGTTTGCCGATTTGTTTGCCGAACAACGGCGTTTCTGGCTGACGGTGCTGATCTGGTTCGGCGCCAGCACCGCCAATTATGGCGTCTTCCTGTGGGGACCTACGATCGTCGCCCTGTTGCTCGGGGTTGCGCCCCAGGATGCAGCGAAGATGTTCATCTATGTCAGTCTTGCCGGCGTGCTCGGCCGGACCGGGTTTGCCTTTCTGGCCCATCGGGTCGGCCGCAAGCCGTGCGGTCAGCTGATGGGATATGGCATCGCCATTTCACTGGGATTGGCCGCATTCTTCTATAATGATTTCGTCGGCTCGGTGCCGCTGTTCCTGGTTTTCCTGATCGTCGGTGCGTTGTTCTTCGACGGCGGGTTCTCAAATCTCGCCCCCTATCCGGCGGAGATCTTCCCGGTTCAGCTCAGCGGGCGCGCGGTTGGATTGGCACAATTCGCCAATGGCGTCGGCAAGATCGTGGGGCCGCTGTGTCTCGCCGTGATCGCGGGTGCCGATAATTTCGTGCATCCGCAGGCGACTGCATCTGCTGTGACGCCGGCGTTCATCTTTCTGGCTGGTGCAGGCCTTCTGGTCGGACTTGCCTTTACCTTCCTTGGCGTCGAGCCGCATGGGCGCCCGGTCTCGTTGTTCGGCGGCACAAGGAGCGGGAGTGCAGCGTCGAAGCCGGTGACGGCAAAAACCGCGGCGTAACCCTCGAGAGGAATTGAATGTCATGAACCATACGCACAGCGAAGCCGCGGCGAAGCCACCGTTCGATACGGCGAAGCTCGACCGGCTGATGGGGGAGGCGGACCTCGATGTCCTCGTCGCCACCTCGCGGCATAACGTCCAGTACCTGTTGGGTGGCTACCGCTTCTTCTTTTTCGACGCGATGGATGCGATCGGCGTCAGCCGCTATTTGCCTGTCGTCGTTTATCAAAGGGGCCGGCCCGAAAACACGCTTTATGTCGGTAATCGCATGGAGGGTTTCGAGCGCGAGCTGGGAACCATTCCGGCGCCGATCGTCAAGACGTCGTGCTGGGGAACGCTCGACGCGACCGAAACTGCTGTCCAGCATATCAAACAGCTCGGCGACGGCGTGAGGAGGGTGGGTATTGAACCAAGTTTTCTGCCCGCTGACGCCAGGCAACTTCTCGGTGCTCAACTCGGCAATGTGGAGTTGCTCGATGGGCAGTTCGTGCTGGAACGGTTGCGCGCGATCAAGACGGCAGCGGAGATCGAGCTTGTCCGTCAGGCTTCCGCGCGCGTCGTCAGCGCCATGCAGGCCACGTTCAAGGCTTGCGAACCCGGAATGAGCAAGCACGATGTCGTCGACCGGCTGAGGAAGGAAGAGCAGGCGCGCGATCTGACGTTCGAATACTGCCTGATAACAGCGGGGACCAGCCGCAACCGCGCGCCGTCGAACCAGCGGTTGGAGCGGCGCGACGTGATGTCGCTCGACTCCGGTGGCAATTTTCACGGCTACATAGGTGACCTGTGCCGCATGGGCATCCTCGGGCAACCCGACGCCCAGCTGAAGGAATTGTTGCAGGAGGTCGAGGAAATCCAGCAGATAGCGCGCAAGGTCGTCCGGCCGGGTACGGCGGGTGGCGAAATCGTCACGGCCGGCGAAGCGGCGGTGAAATCCTCTCCGCATCGCGACATCCTGGATTTCACCGCGCATGGCATAGGCCTGATCAGTCATGAAGCGCCGCGCCTGTCCGATCACGGCCCGGTGCCGTACGCAGCTTACGATGCCGATCGTCCGCTACAGCCCGGAATGGTGATCTCCATCGAGACGGCGCTGCCGCATCCTACCCGCGGTTACATCAAGCTCGAGGATACGCTGATCGTGACTGAAACCGGCTGGGAAGCCGCTGGCGACGGCGCACGCGGCTGGAACGTTGCCGGCCAGAATTGAAAGACAGGCAATGCCCAGAGCGGTTCTGATGTCGAAGGATTTCTGGTCGGGCCTGGTGTTCATGGGCATGGGCGCCGCGGCGCTCATCCTTGGGAGTGACTTACGTGTTGGAACGACGGCCCGGATGGGACTGGGCTTCGTCCCTCACGCCATCGGCTGGATCCTGATCGCGCTTCCCGCGACGGCCACAACGAGCTAATCAGCGTGACGCCATGCGCATGCGTGCGCTGCTCGAGGTTGGAGATGATCTCGGCGATGCCGAACAGGCCCATCGCAATCGGCACGAAGTCGATGCCATCCGACATCTCGAAGTAGCTATAAAAATCTGAGAATACTCACAACGCCAAGCTGAACGCCTTACTGAACGTGCTGTTCGAGGCTGGGCTGGCGATGGGCCGGCGTCCCGCCAAGACGGTGCCGGTCAGGCCTATCGGTCATATCTCTCGGTTACCGCAGCCGCGACGAACTTTCTGCGTCCGGCGCTGCCTGGGCTTGTGCCATGGGCGGCGCACCAGTCTGGGAATGTGGCGGGGTCGATGTAAACACGCAGCACAACGTGTCCATAGGCCTTCAGCCCCTGCTCCATTTCCTCGGCCATCTTCAGCCATTCTTTCCAGCTCGGTGGCATCTTGTCGCCATCGTCGAAAAGTTGCAGCAACGCTGGATAATCTTCCTCTTTGATCCAATAGGCCCCGACTGCGGGAGGCAGATTATCCTCGGAATTCGTCATACGTGTTCTCCCTGCAGATGCTGCCTGTCACTGACACGATCGAGGCGGGTCGCCCGCCTCGAACTGCCGTAATCAGTGATTCGATCATTGATGAAATTATCTCCGAATTGAAACGCTTCCCCTTGCAAAGTCGGGATCGCCGAACTTCCGCGGCATTCCCAGGACGCCGATGGCGGCGTAGGCATGACAGTTCCTCCGCCAACCCGCCCGCCGCGTCGCTCTATGGCGAGCGCAATATGGTAGCGATAGAATACTTCCTGATCTCAATAAAATGACCATTCTTGATGGACCGCTCTTGGCGCTTAACCGACATGAGTGGTCAAGCTGACGATGTCGACTTGCGGGGGTAAGACGGACCTTGAGGTGACGATGGCCGAAGTCGGCAAATGACCCCATTTCGGACATTCGATTGCAATGTTAATGCGAACATCACCGCGACACGACGTTACTTCGGAGAATGGACCACTAGCGAATGCAGAGGAGGCCAGCATGACGATTTACATTTCTCAAGGTCGTTACACCGCAGCGGCCATCAAGGGGATGACTGCGAAGCCGGAGGACCGTTCCGAGGCGGTCGCGGAGTTGTTCGCCGCCGCCGGTGCTCGACTGATCAGTTGGTATCTGACTTTGGGACCCTACGATTGGCTAATCATAGCGGAAGCACCGGATGAACCCACGATGATTTCAGCGGTCCTTGCGGCCGCGGCGGGCGGAAGCCTTTCAGACATAACCACTACCGTGGCGCTCACGGCGAGTGATACGGCAAAGGCCTTCCAGCGGGCAGGCGAACTTACTCTGAAATTCAGATCGGCGGGCCGTGCTGATTACTACGGAGTAGGGATCGATTCGGGCCGTGAGATCGGCGAAGCTTGAGTGCCAAATTCTGGGATCTGCGCTGCCGCCGACATGACGAAGCCAGCAGGGTCGTGGGCAATAGGCGTGCCCGGTGCTGCTTCGGCAGCCGAGCGTGGGCTGCCGGATCGCTAATGCAACTCGAACGAATGGCCGCTTCTGGCGCGAAGCGGACATTCAACGAAGCGGTGAGCTAATTCATGGGCCCTTTCTTGTCGGTCGCGGCTTTCCACCGGTTGGCCCGCTCGCAGCTATGTGCTTCACAGCTATGGCTGTCGCCGCCAGCTTTTCAGGCGCCGCTTCTCCAACGCGCAATATTTGTTATACTGTCTGCGGGAAAGGCTGTCGGCATCAGTCAAAGACAAGAACGCCGGCTCATAGCCGCCCTTAGGATCGGGGAGGACCGCATGACGATCTCACGCCGGAACTTCGCTCGTCTCGCTGTAACGACCGGTGCTGCTGCCGTTACCTCGCCCGCGGTTGCGCAAGGTGCAATCAAGTGGCGGCTCGCGTCGAGCTTTCCGAAGAGTCTCGAAGGTCTGTGGGGAGCGAGCCCAACGCTCGCCAAATACGTGAACGAGATGAGCGACGGCAAGTTCACCATCGATCCCTTTGCGGCGGGAGAGATCGTGCCCGGGCTGCAGGTGCTGGACGCAGTTGCGAACAGCACGGTCGAGTGCGGCCATTCCTACGGCGGGTACTACATCGGCAAGAATCCCACGCTGATATTCGACGGGTCGCTTCCTTTCGGGATGACGCCGCGTCAGCAGAATGCCTGGTACCTCTACGGCGACGGCAAGAAGCTGATGGACGAGGTCTATGATGGCATGGGCGTGGTCAGCATTCCGTTCGGAAATACCGGCGGGCAGACCTTCGGCTGGTTCCGGAAGGAGATGAAGTCAGCAGCCGATTTCAACGGCATCAAGATGCGCGTTGCGGGTTTCGGCGGGAAGGTACTGTCGAAGCTCGGCGTGATCCCGCAACAGATCGCGGCCGGTGACATCTATCCGGCACTTGAGAAAGGCACGATCGACGCCGCCGAGTGGGTCGGACCTTATGACGACGAGAAACTCGGCTTCCACAAGGTCGCGAAGTACATGCACCTTCCGGGCGTGCTCGAGCTGGAGGCCAACACCGGCCTCTACATCAACAAGTCGAAGTGGGCCGAACTGCCGGTGGCCTATCAGGCGATGCTGAGGGTGGCCTGCGCCTACGCGCTTATGGAAATGCTTGCGGGTTATGACGCGCGCAACCCCAAGGCGCTCAATCGCCTCGTTGCGGCCGGCGCTCAGCTGGTCTTGCTCAGCCCGGACATCCTGAAGGCGCTGCGCGCCGCGCTCGAGCAGGTGCTCGACGAGGAGGCCGCGAAAAGCGAGCAGTTCAAGCGCGTGCTCGAGAACTGGCGTGCCTTCCGCGCCGAGCAGCACCGCTGGTTCTTGATCGCGGACGCACGCACCGAGATGTCGGTGTACGCGCTCACCACCGCCCAATAGACAAACCTTTGATAGGGAGGCAAGCGGAATCCGCGATCTGTAGATCACCCAAGGTCATTCGCGTCGTTATGGGGACGTCCGGTGTTGGCGCGCAAAGCACGCGGTCGCTGAAAAGCTGTGTCAGCCAAGTACCAGCAGGCAACATCATTCGATTAGGTCGGTAGTCACTATGAAAAACCGGACCATTATGCAGCAGCCATCTGCATAATGGTCCGGTCAGACTGCTCGTTGCGCGGATACTATGCGACGTAGGCTGCCGCCGATCCGTGCTGCGAAGGGCGCAACGGATCTCAGACGCAGGTCTCGTCGAACGACTACTTCTTTTTCTTTTTGGCCGTCTTCTTGGCTGTCTTCTTTGCCTTCTTCGCTTTCTTGGCCATGTTGCCCTCCACTATCCCAAAAGTTGGCTCAATGCAGGCCGACCATCGACATGCATGCATTCAGAGTACACCACAATATTAAAATTGATACCGCGCGCTTCAAAGAGGGTAAACGCTGTTCACGCCGTCTTGCGACCGGATGATGCACTCGCGTGATGTGTGCACGCGCCGCGCTTTGTCAGATCAAGACGAGCAAGGAGGTGGATGATTCGCTACTTTCCGGCCTCGACGAATGCCCAGGGAGACCGCGGAAACCTGCATTCAGAAATGGCCGCGAATCCCGTGCAGGGATCGAGCACGGTCACGTGTTCGCATGAGGGAGAGGGAAGCGCGTGACGCCGCCTCAATTTTTCATTTGATTCCAGACGGCTGGATATCCCTCGTCAAGACAGCCACGCCCGCGGCTCGGGACGACGATCGTACCGCTGAGAATGAACGTGCGGCCATGGCTCGGATCTGCCGTCTTGGGTGCTCCATCCATTCCTTCCTAGGCGGAGGTGACAAGCAGCCGGTCGAATTGCTGGCCGGCGAAGACCGGATACCCGGCAGCGTCTCCGACGGGCAGATGGACGGAATGACGCTTCTGGCGCACAGCGGACATTGGTCTGAGCGCCCATGTCGGCTAAGCGGCAATTCCGGACTCATGCACCGCAACAAAATTCATCCTATTCGGCACCTCGTTGCCGCGGCTGAGCATCGGATGCGCTATCACCGGATTGATCGCGACCGCGGTTTCGAATCGCGCCGGCAGGCCTGCCGACGTTTGGTCGAACGCAGATTCCTGGCTGGCGAAGCCGAGCCAAGCCGTGCAGTATCGGCGCGATTGACAGTCATCGCGCGGCGGACCGTCACATGCTGTCACACCACGAACGCAAGTTCCTGTCGGTGCAACGGGTCGGGCATCTTGCCACGGCCGATAGCAGGGCCATTCCGCACGTCGTGCCAGTGTGTTTTACGATTTCGCAAGACACCCTTTACATCAGCATCGACGAGAAGCCGAAGCGCGTGACTGGAGCAGCACTCAAGCGCGTCCGCAACATCGAGCGCAACCCGATGGTCGCCATCGTGGTTGATCGGTACGACGAAGACTGGACCCGGCTTGGCTGGGTGATGTTGCGTGGACGGGCCGAGATCCTGCGCAACGGAACCGAGCACGATCACGCGCAGGAGCTGCTACGCTCCCGGTACCACCAGTTGGCGGCGATGCAGATCGCCGATCGGCCCGTCATCGCGGTCCGCCTGGAGCGGGTGACGAGCTGGGGCGACCTGTCCGTGGGCGCCGACGAGGCCGACCATGATGGTCAAGCCTAGACGCTGTTGCGACCGTCACGTGCGGTCGCGTAGGATGGAGCTTGGCCGCAACCGGGGAGTATGGGACATGCATGTCGGGCTTACGATGTTTCCGACGGATTACGCGATTCCACCGCACGACCTTGCCGTGGCGGCGGAGGCGCGAGGTTACGATTCATTGTGGTTGCCGGAGCACAGTCACATTCCCACCAGTCGCAAATCGCCGTGGCCTGGCGGCGCCGAGCTGCCGAAGTATTATTACGATACCTACGATCCGTTCCTCTCGCTGGCCGCTGCCGCCGCGGTGACGAAAACCATCAAGCTTGCGACGGGGATCTGTCTTGTCGTCGAGCGCGATCCAATCCACACCGCCAAGGAGGTATCGACCGTCGACCAGCTTTCCTCGGGCCGGTTCATTTTTGGCGTTGGCGGGGGTTGGAACGAGGAGGAGATGGCCAATCACGGCACTGCGTTTGCAACCCGCTTCAAGCTGATGGGTGAGCGGATCCAGGCGATGAAGCAAATCTGGACGCAGTCTACGGCGGCATTCGACGGCGAATTGGTCAAGTTCGAACCCATGATGCAGTGGCCCAAACCGGTTCAAAAACCTCACCCGCCCATCGTTGTTGGGGGCGCATTTCCCCACGCAGCAAAACGGGCGATCGCCTATGGCGACGGCTGGATTCCCATCGGCGGGCGTGCGCTGGATCCGCTCGAGGTGCTACCGCAATTCCGACAAATGGCAAAGGACGCCGGCCGCGATCCCGCGTCGCTCTCCTTCAACGTCTTCGGGGCGCCCCGACACCTGGAGGTGCTGAAACGCTACCGTGACGCCGGCGTTGATCGGGTCGTCCTGATGCTTCCGCCCAAGCCCCGAGACGAGATTTTGCCCATGCTGGATGAAAGCGCGGCCCTCGTGGCGGCGCTCTGAAGAGTCTGTGAGTCCATCACTCGACGGAACCAAAACTCTGGACTGCAGCGGCCGCCGTCCCCGCAATGAACTCTCGCCGTTGCCGCCCTTTTTAACGAGCACGCCAACCCTCGCGGCTGGGCACTAAGGGACCTTCGCTTCAACAGGCATTTAAAGGGGCATGGCCCGGCCCCGAAAGCATGACCCGGCGGAGTCCGCTTTGGGACTAGAGCTGACCTGGCTCGAACAGGCTATTGGCACGAAAGGGACCACCGGCGTCGAAGCCGGTGGTCGACGATTAAAGCTCTATCTGTTCAGCCATATTCAAGGCGTCATCCACCTCAATCCCGAGATATCGGACAGTGCTTTCCAACTTGGTATGGCCGAGGAGAAGTTGGACTGCACGCAAGCTACCGGTCTTGCGATAAATCTGCGCAGCCTTCGTGCGGCGCAACGGGTGCGTGCCGTACGATCCTGACTCTAAGCCGATGCTTTTAACCCAGCTCTGCACCAGCCGGGCATATTGGCGGGTTGATATGTGAGGACTAGCATGAATTCGAGTTGGGAAGAGATATCGGGAGCCAGTGGCCCGCAGCGTTGGTAGCCAGGCTTCAACTGAATTCCTCGACTGCTCTGAGATCTCGAACTGAACTGGTCGACCTGTCTTCTTTTGGACAATAGTCGCTCGACGCCGCACATTTGTTCCCGAGCAAATGTCGTCCAGTCGCAGTTTTACCAGGTCACAGGCGCGAAGCTTACTGTCGATTGCTAGGTTAAAGATCGCAAGGTCACGCATTGACAGCGCGATTTCTAGGCGGACTCGAATAGACCATACGTGCTTGGGCTCAAGAGGTTTCTTCTGGCCGACGAGCAATCCTTTGTTCCAAGGTCGTTGGCATCGATCGACGGGGCGTGCGGGCATACGAGACCCTCCGCCAACCCCGCCCTCCGCGTCGCTCTATAGCGAGCGAATGACTTTAGTCCCGACTGATCATTCGGGCTTTCCCCACGATCGTGCTCACTGCGACCGCTTCTGGCGCGAAGCGGCCTTCTGGGAATGACCGCTTCTGCATGAGCGCTGGAGGTGCCCCGCCGCCGCCCCTTTCAACGAAGGAAGGGCTAAGGGCGCTAAGTCGCAATCCGGGGAATCGACTGACACGGGTGCGACGGCGACCCGGCCAACGACCGGACACAAAAAACCGGACCCATGTGCATCAGTCGTAGGCTTCTTGGGCCGTCTGCACATGGGGCCGGTCTGATCGTCGCCGCGTTCTCGGCCAGAGCATCTTGCGATGCGTCAAGCTCACCAGCGATGGTGGTCGCGATACCGCAGCGGCTTTGACTTGCGGAAAACCGCGCGCTTACTTCTTCATCTTCTTGGTCTTCTTGGCGACTTTTTTGGTCGCCTTGGCAGTCTTCTTTGCTTTCTTCGCTTTCCTTGCCATGTCTTCCTCGTGGGGTTGGTTGGCTCGACGAATGTGCGGACGCTGCGAACCAGCGCGCGCGCCATCAAGCTAACACGAAACTAGCAAAAACTATACCACGCTAGATTAACGCGCGTCCTTGAGCGCCTTGTAGTCTTGCGATCATGAGTAGCGCAGACGTCCCGCCGACGCGCGGGCTACGCGACATCAGCGATGGTAGCGATGGTGCTCCACAATTCGTCGATAGCCACCGGTCGCTGTTAGAGCTCGATCTGCTCGGCTATATTTAGAGCGTCATCTACCTCAATCCCGAGATATCGGACGGTGCTCTCCAGCTTTGTATGGCCGAGGAGAAGTTGCACGGCGCGGAGGTTTTTCCGGTTTTGCGATAAATCTGGGCGGCCTTCGTCCGCCTCATCGAATGCGTGCCATAAACAGCTCGCTCCAAGCCGATGCTTTCGACCCAACGGTGCACCAGCCGGGCATATTGCCTAATTGATATGTGCGGGCTCGCGTGAAGCCGACTTGGGAAGAGGTATCGAGAACCGGTGGTCCGGAGCGATGGTAGCCAAGCTTCGACGGAATTCTTCGACTGCTCCGTGATCTCGAATTGGACTGGTCGACCAGTCTTCTTTTGCACAATCGTTGCTCGTTGCCGCACTCTTAACCCAGAGCAAATGTCGTCCAGCCGTAACTTGACCAGATCGCAAGCGCGCAGCTTGCTGTCGATTGCTAGATTAAAGATTACAAGATCGCGCTTTGACTCTGCGATTTCTAACCGAACTCGAATCGACCATACGTGTTTCGGTTCGAGAGGCTTCTTTTGGCCGACGAGCAATCCTTTGTTCCAAGGTTGACGACTGGGGCTGACGCGACGTACGGGCATGGGGGATCCTCCGCCATCCCGCCCACCGCGTCGCTCTTTCGTGAGCGGTTCATTTTATGACGAGCGACCATTTCTGCGCGATTATGAACGCGGGACCGGCCGTTTCTGGCGCAAAGCGGCCTCAGCGAGGTGCGGGCTGGCTGCCTAAAAACCGACAACGTGCGAGACACTGAAAAGCGAAATATCCGCGTTTGTAGCGCAGCAAATTCAAGTCAGTTCTGCTTCTGCGCCATTTCTACTGCAAGCAGTATGGCCGCGCGCGCGGCCCCAACCCCAGCGACCCCCTTTCCGGCGATGTCATAGGCCGTGCCGTGGGCCGGCGTACATATGGGAAACGGAAAGCCACCGAGCAGCGTAACGCCACGATCGAAGCCCATCAGCTTCATGGCGATCTGGCCTTGGTCGTGATACATCGTGAGAACGGCATCGAATGCGCCGCTCCTGGCACGCAAAAAAACGGTATCTGCGGGAAACGGACCTTCGGTTGCGATCCCGTCGGAAATGGCTTCTTCCACCGCGGGTCCAATCGCCTCGATTTCTTCCCGCCCGAAATTTCCACCGTCGCCTGCGTGTGGGTTGAGACCGGCGACCGCGATGCGCGGACGCTCGAATCCGGCCGTGCGCATCGAGGCATCCGTGAGCCGCAGCGCGCGCAGGACGCGGTCCCTGGTGATTTGCGACGCGACCTCGGCAAGCGAAATATGCGACGTGACGCGTGCGTTCCACAGCCCGTCCAGTACGTTGAATTCGCTCGCCGGGCCGTCAAGTCCGACCACGTCGGCCGAAAAGCTGATCTCGTCGTCATAGACCGGGTGCGCAAGGCGCATGGCATTCTTGTTGAATGGCGTGAAGCAGACCGCGTCGGCCCGGCCGTCGCGTCCCATCGTCAACGCATGACGGTAATTGGCGAGCGCAAACCGACCGCCCTCGGCGGTCGCGGCGCTTCGCGTCACCGAGGCCGGATCAAGATGACCGAGATCGATGAAAACCGGGGCCCGCTCATCCTTTGAAAGATCGGCGTCGGGTGATGCCGACACCAAATCGAGCTTCACCGCGGCAATGCGCGCACCGTCGTCAAGAACGCGGCGGTCGCCGATCACGACGATCCGGGCCTTGTCAACGACCTCATCGAGAGCGAGGAGTTTGGCCGTCAACTCCGGGCTGATGCCGGCAGGATCGCCCATCGCAAGTGCTATAACCGGTCTCATTAATATCTCCCGCGCTCTTCTGCGGCCAATTCGTTCGGTGCGATCATTATGGCTTCACCTGCGACCGCGGCATCATCCGGCCGATCGTGCGCCAGATCACCGGCATCAGCAGCAGCGCCGCGCCAAGCAGGATCAGCGTCGTCACCAATGGCTTGGCAAAGAATATTCCAAGCGAGCCCCGCGACATCAGCATGGACTGGCGAAAGGCATCTTCCGCCTTGTCGCCGATCACGATCGCGAGCACCAGCGGCGCCAGGGGATAGTGGAGTTTCTTGAACAGATATCCCAGGACACCAAATCCCATCATCAGTACGACGTCGAGATAGGAGTTGGAAACCGAGTAGGCTCCGACCGTGCAAATGATGACGATCACGGGCGCAATGATGAAGAACGGCACGCGCATCAGCGCGGCGAAGATCGGCACCGTCAGCAGCACCAGCACCACGGCGACGACGTTGCCGAGATACATCGAGGCGATCAATCCCCAGACGAAATCCTTTTGCTCGACGAACAGCATCGGTCCGGGATTGAGACCCCAGATCATCAGGCCGCCCATCATCACGGCGGCGGTTGCCGATCCCGGGATGCCCAGCGACAGCATGGGGAGCAGGGCGCTGGTGCCGGCGGCATGATCGGCGGCTTCCGGAGCGATGATACCCTCCGGCTCGCCCTTGCCGAAATTCGCGTGCCGGGGCGAAAGACGCTTGGCGATGCCGTAGCTCATGAACGATGCGGCGGTCGGGCCTCCCGGGGTAATGCCCATCCAGCAGCCGATCGCCGCGCTGCGCAACAGCGCCCAGCCATATCGCGGAAGGCCCATAAGCGTGCGGAAGACTTCGCGCCACTCCACTCTGGAAGAGATCGCCCTGACATGAAATTCCTCTTCCACGGCGATCAGCAATTCGCCGATGCCGAACAAGCCCATCACGGCGACCACGAAGCTGACGCCCTTCACCATCTCGTCGATGCCCATGGTGAGCCGCACGCTGCCGGAGACCGTGTCGATCCCGATGGCCGCCAGCGCAAAGCCGATCGCCAGCGACACCAGCGTCTTGATCGGCGGCGTTCCGCCCATGCCCACGAAGCTCGCAAACGCCAGAAAATAGACCGCGAAATATTCGGGTGGTCCAAAGGCCAGCGCCACCTGCGCGACCCATGAAGCGCAGAGCGTAATGAGAACGACGCCGGCCAGCGCGCCGAAGGCGGCCGAGCCGAAAGCCGTCGCCAGCGCCGTGGTCGGCCTGCCGTCGCGCGCCATCGGATAGCCGTCGAACGTGGTCGCGACCGAGGAAGGCTCGCCGGGAATATTGAACAGGATGGACGTGACCGAGCCGCCGAACAACGCGCCCCAATACATCGAAGACAGCAGGATGATCGCCGATACCGGCTGCATTCCGAAGGTGAGCGGCAGCAGCAGCGATACGCCATTAGGCGCGCCCAGGCCGGGCAGCACGCCAACGAGAATGCCGAGCAGCACGCCGATCACCATCAGGAAAATATGATTGCCCGACAGCGCGATGCCGAAGCCATGCATGAGAGCTTCGAGATTTTCCAACGAAGCGCTCCCCTAGAAGCCAAACAAGGTGCCGAGCGCGCCGCGCGGCAGCGAGATCTGGAACGTCAGCTCGAATATCAAGTAAAGCGCCAGCGCCGCGCCGATTGCGGCGACGGCCGCAAGCAGCAGCGACCCGCGCTTGTGCCAGGCCAGCGCGCCGAACACGTAGAAGGCGGAGGCCGGATAGATCCCGATCAGCGGAATTACCCCGACAAAGACCGCGGCCGGGATGAACAACATTCCGACCCGCTTGAGCTCGCTGGGCTCGAGCACGACGGCCCGGGCGTGCAGCCATCCCTGAACGAGATTGAACACGCTGCCGGCCAGGATGACGAGGCCGACAATGAAAGGAAAGGTGCCGGACTCGACGCCGGCGGCGGACCAGCCAATGCCGTTGTCGAGGCTGGAGATGACGACGGCCGCGCCGAACGCCCCGGTGATGAGCGCCGTCGCCGCTTCCAGGCTGCGTCCAGAGACCATCGTCCGAACTCTAGTTGGAGATCAGCCAGCCCTCATCGACGGCAACTTTGCGGGTGCGTTCGATGTCTTCCTTGATGAACTTGCTGAAGGGGTCGCCAGTCAGGAATGTATCGGTCTGCGACGTACGCTCGATATATTCCTTCCATTCCGGCGTGGCCTGCACCTTCTTCATCAGGTCGACATAGAAGGCGGCCTGGTCGGGGGTGATCTTTCCCGGCAGCCAGACGGTCCGGGGCTGCTGGAACTGCGGAATGGCAAGGCCGGATTCAACGCAGGTCGGGACGTCGTGCCAGTTCTGCGTCGCCGTGACCTTGGGTCCGTCCGGCAGACGCTGCGGGCTGAACGCGCATAGCGGGCGCTGGGTGCTGCCCTTCCACTGTCCGATGCTTTCGCTGGGATTGTTGACATGGGCGTCGATATGGCCGCCGGCGAGTTGCACTGCGGCCTCGGCGCCGCTCTTGAAGGGAATGTAGACGAATTTCACCTTCGCCGCCTTGTCGATCATGCGGGTCAGGGTTTCATCGGTGTCCTTTGACTGTGCGCCCCCCATCTTGAAATCGCCCGCCGGCTTCGCGGCAACGGCCTTCACGAAATCCTGCACGTTCTGGTAAGGCGCATCCTGCTTGACCCAGAGCAGGAATTCGTCCTGCACCATCGCGGCAATCGGCGTCAGGTCGGTGTAGTTATAGGCGACCTTGGAAACCATCGGCTGGTTCCAGGCATTCGAGGTGCCGAACACGACCTTGTAGGGATCGCCCGCCATGGCCTTGGCGTAGGTATAGCCTTCGGCGCCGCTGCCACCGGCCTTGTTGACGACGACGATCGGCTGCTCGACCAGTTTGTATTTGGTGATGATGTTCTGGACAGCACGGGCAAAATTATCGGTGCCGCCGCCGGGGCCTGCCGTTGCAATGAATTCGATCGGCTTGGCCGGTTGCCACGCGGCACTTGCCGCTCCTGTGAGCCCGATTGCGAGACCGAAGGCGATCGCTGCGAATGTCGGCTTCTGAGACATCGAGTCCTCCCGTTTATCCTGCCGTGTGTCTTTGATTTTGTTTTCTTGGTCTTGGCGGTTTCTTAGGCTTTTGCGTCAGCCGACTTCATCCTTCAAACTCGGCCGCGGCAATCGCGCCTTCCTTGTGCAGCGCTGCAATTTCGTCGGCGTCAAAACCGTAGGCGCCCAGGATGGCACTGGTGTGCTCGCCGTAGAGCGGCGCGCCCGATCGCACCTTGCCGGGCGTCTGCGAGAACTTGATCGGCAATCCAATCGTCTTGACGCTGCCGAGCGTGGAATGCTCGACCTCGACCACCATTTCGCGCGCGATGGTTTGCGGGTCGGCGAGGGCCTGCAGCATGTCGTTGACGGGACCGCAGGGCACGCCGGCTTCTTCAAGCGCAGCCAGCCAGTATTCGGCGGGCCTGGTTTTGAAGTGCGTCGTGAGCAGGGCTTCCAACTCCTTCAAATGTCCCATTCGGTCGGCGCCGGTCGCGAAC
Organism: Bradyrhizobium sp. AZCC 2262; assembly: GCF_036924535.1. Classification (NCBI taxonomy): domain Bacteria; kingdom Pseudomonadati; phylum Pseudomonadota; class Alphaproteobacteria; order Hyphomicrobiales; family Nitrobacteraceae; genus Bradyrhizobium; species Bradyrhizobium sp. AZCC 2262. Next base: position 319,748 of record NZ_JAZHRT010000001.1, read on the forward strand.
CGCGGATCGCGCGCCAGTTCGGTTGCGCCGAGTACTTCGAGCGTGCGACCCCAGTGCTTTTGATTGGCGCCGCCGACCACGATCCACTTGTCGGCGGTTTCGAACGCCTGATAGGGCGCATTGAGCGGGTGGGCCGAGCCCATCGCCTTTGGCGCGACGCCGGTGGCCATCGCGATCGCGGCCTGCCAGTAGGTCTGGACCAGCGCGGCCTCGAACAGGGAGGTTTCGACCCATTGACCCTCGCCGGTTTTGAGACGGTGGGCATAGGCGGCGAGAATGCCCATGGCCGCGATAATTCCGGCCGTGATGTCGGACAGCGGCGCGCCGCATTTGACCGGCGGCCCGTCGGCCCGCTCTCCGGTGAAACTCATGATGCCGCTCATCGCCTGCGCCACCAGATCGAAGCCGCGGCGATGCTTGTAGGGGCCGGTGCGGCCAAAGCCAGACAGCGAGCAGTAGATCAAAGCGGGGTGCTTCTTGCGGATGTCGGCGTAGCCGAAACCGAGCCGGTCCATCACGCCGGGGCCGAAGTTTTCAACCAGCACGTCCGCGGATTCGATCAGGCGCTGCAGCACCTTCGCGCCGCCCGGCGTCTTCAGGTCCAGGGCGATGCCCTTCTTGTTGCGGTTCATCATCAGGAATGAGGCCGCCACGTCGCCGATTTTGGGAGGAACCATGTAGCGGGTGTCGTCGCCGGCCGGAATTTTCTCGATCTTGATGACCTCGGCGCCCATGTCGGCGAGCATCAGCGTGCAGGTCGGTCCTGCCATGACGTGCGTCAGGTCGACAACCTTCAATCCACTCAGAGGACCCATTGTTTCTCCCCGCAATCTTCTTGTTCTTGTTGCTTATTCGCCGGTCCATTGCGGCTGGCGCTTGTTCAGGAAGGCGTCCATGCCTTCGCGGAAATCCTGACTTTGATAGCACATCAGGATCAGGTCCTCGTCTTCGGCCGGCTTCGGCTGCGCGCGCAGCAGCGCCTGCTTGGTGGCGCGCAGCGTCAGGGGTGCATGGCCCGCGATAAGCCGCGCCAGTTCATCCGCCCGTCGTTCGAGGGCAGGGAGATCCTCCACGACTTCGTGCAGCAAGGCGATGTTGGCTGCTTCCTCGGCTTCGATCAGCCGCGCGGTAAAGATGATCTCCTTGAGCCGCGTTGCCCCGATCAGGGCCGAGAGCCGGCCGATATTGGCCGCCGACAGGCAGTTGCCCAGCGTGCGTGCGATCGGAAACCCGAACTTCGCGGTCCTGGTGCCGATGCGCAGGTCGCAGCACGCGGCGATGCCGGCGCCACCGCCGGTGCAAGCGCCGTTGATCGCCGCAATGGTCGGCACCCTACATTGTTCGAGCGTGGTCAGCACGCGATCGATCCTGACCTCGTAGCCGATGGCGTCCTGCGGGGTGTTGAAGGCGCGAAACTGGTTGATGTCGGTGCCGGCCGCGAAGGCCTTGTCGCCCGCGCCGCTGAGGATGAGCACCTTGAGGCCGCGATCGTCGGCGGCGGCTTCGCATATCGCCGCAAGTCGCTCATACATACCGAACGTCAACGAGTTTCTCGCCTGCGGCCGGTTGAAAATGATGCGGCCGATGCCGTCGCGGACCTCGTAAAGCAGGTCTGTGTCAGGGGTGGCGTTTTCATTCATTTTATTGACATCCCCTCAGGATGAACCCCGGTTTGGCCGTAGGTGACATTTTTGAATGCAAAATTGGCTCCGTGCAACAGTATTTTATCGAATTGGCTTTATTTGGATCATTTTTGCATTCAAAATGATTCCACTAAGACCTCGAGGAGCCCTCGATAATGATGCATGACGAGGTGGTGTCCCGCCTCCGGCACGTCCTGACAGAAGGCGAAATCCCGCCTGGTGCGCGCATTCCCGAGCGCGAATTGTGCGCGTCCTTTGCGATATCGCGGACCCCATTGCGCGAGGCGCTCAAGGTGCTCGCAGCCGAAGGACTTGTCGTGTTGCTGCCCAATCGCGGCTCGCGCGCCGCGAAGCTCACGCAGAAGGACGTCAAGGAACTGTTTGAAGTCTGTGAGGCGCTGGAGGCGGCGGCCGGCGAATTGGCGTGTCCGCGCATTTCCGACGCGCAACTGCGCGAGATCGCCGACCTGCAGGCAAACATGGTCGAACATTATCGCGCGCAGGACCTGATCTCGTACTATCGCTGCAACCGGTTGATCCACGAGGCTATCGTTCGCGCGGCCGATAATGCCGTGCTGGCCGGTTTCTATGAGTCGGTCGCGGCGCGGATACGGCGGGCACGATTCATCACACCGATGACGCCTCAACATTGGGCGCTTGCCATCCAGGAGCACGAAGGAATCCTGAACGCGCTGCAGCGGCGCGATGCCGGCGGGCTTGCCCATATCCTGCGCAACCATCTACGGCGCAAACGCGAGGAAGTCGTCCGGGCCGGCTTCGCCGAGGGCGAGTGAGCGGGTATCCACTGCATCGACTGCAACTCTGTTGCAGCATGTGAAGACTGCTTCTGGCGCGAAGAAGTCATTCGCAAACTACCCACGTCAGCAAGGGGCCAAAGCGGACAGCTGAGTACGATTGGATTCCTGTGTCCGCACAGGGATCAGGGAGGAAGGACTTACACGGCGGTACGCGCCGTTCGCATGCCGGCTCACAGTTCGGCGGCCACCTTGGTCACCAACTCCCGTAACCAGGTGTGAGCCGGATCGTGATCGTAAGACGCATGCCACAGCAATGATATCGTGAGCTCACTCAATTCTACCGGAGGCGGGCTAAGGCTGAGCCCGAGTTCGGCGGCGAACAGGCGAGCCAGTCGCGCCTGCATGGTGACGATGACGGGTGTACGCGCCACCAAAGACGGGACCGCGAGGAAGCGCGGCGTGGTGAGGGCGACGGAGCGACGCAACCCGAGCTTCTCCAGCGCTTCGTCCACAATGCCACGCACGCTCCGCCCCGGCCTCAGGCTGGTCAGTACATGGGGAAACCGCACAAAGTCGTCGAGCGAGATCGGGGGGACGATGCCTGTCTTCTCGGCATTGAACATGCACAGCCAGGTCTCGGTGAACAGCTTGCGCCGCTTGTGGTGGAATTGTCCCTGCTCCAACGCGCCATAGCCGATGGCGAGGTCCATTTCGTCGGCGTCGAGTTCTTCGAACAGCCGTGACGCATCGGAATTGTAAAGCCGGAGGCGAATGCCCGGCGCGACCTCACGCATGCGCGCCAGCACGGCAGGCATGATCAGGATTTCCATGCTGTCCGGCAATCCGAACCTGAACGTTCGTACCGCCGTTGCCGGATCGAAGGCCTGGTCGCACGACACCAGCGCTTCGACCTGCGCCAGCATGGTCCGCACCGGCTCGAATAGCGTCACCGCGCGTGGGGTGAGGCGCATGCCATCGGAGCCGCGCGTAAGAAGTTCGTCACCGAACAAGTCCCGCAACCGCGCCAAATTGTGGCTCATCGCGGACTGACCAATGCCGACGCGTGCCGCGGCACGCGTGACGCTCCGCTCCGTGAGCAGCGCATCGAGATGAACGAGGAGATTCAAGTCGATACGACCTAGATTGACGGTATCGATGCCCATTATCGATCCAATCTATTTGATCAATGATCATAGCCGGACCATGTCGTAGGGCAAGGGATCAGGCCGGCGACCGGCCCGCCGCCCAAACCGCCCAAACCGAGGAGGATCCTATGTCGATCCGTAGCACGCTTCTCGCAACCGCCTTTACCCTGGGCTCACTGGGGCTCGCTCACGCCAACGGCCTGCGGCCCATCGAGGGACAGAGCGTCAATCTCGGCGACGTGTCTGGCGTCGCCTACTACACCGTTCAACCCGATGGATTCCGCGTTGTCACGACGCTTGCGCAGGGTGAGGCAGGAACGCCGATCCGCTTCGTCTCGGTGCTGGCGCCCGGCCAGCGTGTCGTCCTCTCGACGCCGCAGCAGGCAGGTGTGCTCGAAATCATCCGGAACGGAGACAGCCTGGTGGTGCGTAAGGCAAACGTGCCCTCCGACTGAACTCCAGCGCAAATCTTCGCCTTTGCACGCAGAAGGGTGCTGACGCGTTCCTCTTGAATCAAGCTGCGGGACCAATCCACTGACGATTGCATCAAACCAATGCAGGAGCTGCAAATGTCCACGATCCACCTTCACCGGACAACCACCTTGACGCCCGAGCAGTACATAGCTGGCCTGACCGACTTCGGGCCTGGTCGCTCCAAGCTCTTCGGCAATTCTGCCGATGACTATCTCAAGGTGCATCTTCTCGGGCACTTTCAGGCCGACGTGACTGAGGGCTCGGGAGGCATCTGGGAACGCCTGCACTACAGCTGGTCCGACCACAACCGCGTTGTGCTGACGACGTTGGACTCAAATGTGTGGGGCGGCGCGTCGGGCCACACTTACACCTTCACGCGTCGGCCTGATGGCACGACCGATATTGACGTGGTCGTCGTGCGGGACGGCAAGAACCTTGGGGGTTGGATCCTCGGCTTTGTGCTCGGGACCATCGGCAGAGGTGTCCTGGAAAAGGCCTTCGAAGATTCCGTCAAGGCTATCGAGTTACGGACCAGCGCATTGAATCACCGCGATCGGATCGCCGCATAATCGTTAAATCAGGGACGCGAAGAGCCCATGAGCGAACCTCCATCATTCCTTGATCGGCACGCCGCCCTCGTCTTTGCGCTGCGGACCTTTGCGGCGGCAATGCTGGCGTTCTCGATCGCGCTGCTGCTGGATATGCCGCGCCCCTATTGGGCAATGGCGTCGGTTTACATCACTTCCAACCAGTTCACCGGGGCGACCGCCTCGAAAGCCGTCTATCGTATTCTGGGAACGCTGATCGGCGCGGCAGCGACGATCGTCCTGCTCCCGAACCTCGTCAATGCTCCGGAATTGCTCAGCCTTGGCATCGCGCTTTGGGTCGGCATTTGTCTGTACTTGTCGCTGATCGACGGAACACCGCGCAGCTACGTGTTCATGCTGGCCGGCTACACCGTGGCGCTGCTGGGCTTTCCAGTCGTATCGGCGCCACAAGCGACTTTCGACATCGTCGTCGCCCGCGTGCAGGAAATCACGCTCGGAATCATTTGTGCGAGCGTGGTTGCGAAGCTCGTGCTGCCGCGGAGCGTAGCTTCCGCAGTCACTGCACAAGCGGATGCCTGGCTCGCCGGGGCGCGCCGGCTTGGCGCGGATGTCCTCACCCGCCGCGGCAGCGAACAAGAGCGTGACAGGGAACGCATACGTCTTGCCGCTGCGGCGTCCGAAATCGACCAGCTTGCTCGGCATCTCGGCTTTGAAGCCGCCAGTACCGCAACTATCGCGCAAGGCCTCCTGTACCTCCGGCAGCATACGCTGTCACTGCTTCCGCTGCTTGGCTCTATCGAGGACCGGAAGCTCGCGCTCGACTCACACGATCAGGCGCCGGCGCGCATTGCCACAATCTGCGCCAGGACAGCGCGATGGCTCAAAGCGGGCGGCCGCGATGGACAGGAAGCCGATGCGCTGCGTGCGGCGATCGATGAAATTCGGCCGGCACTGGGCGCGGATGCCGACTGGACCGACATCACGATCGCCGGTGTCGCAGTCCGTTTGCGCAATCTCATCGATGTCATGCAGGATTGCCAGCTGCTGCGCGAGGCAATCGCCGACGGCCGCAATCCGGAACAGCTTCGGCTCGCTTTCACACCCGACAGCTTGACGGTCGCCGTCTCGCACCGGGATCACGGGCCCTCGCTCCTGTCAGCCGCGGCCGTGGCACTGGCTATCCTGGCCTGCTGCGGGTTCGCGATCGCAACCGGTTGGCCCGATGGCATCGTCGCTCCGCTGTTCGCAGCCGTCGTCGGCAGTATTCTCGCCGGCGCGGACGATCCGCTTCCGACATTTCGCACCTTCTACGGGCTATTCCTCGTCGTCATCGCCGTCCATGGAATCTACCTGTTTGGGGTGCTGCCACGGATCACGACCCTTGAGATGCTGATTGCGGCACTCGCGCCGGCTTTCCTGTTGTTCGGCTGGATGGCTGCGCGGCCGAAGACCGCCCGCGTCGGTTTCATCCTTGCCGTCTACATCTCGGTTCAATTGGCGCTGACCGAGACGTACTCGGCCGATTTCTCGTCCTATGCCAACTCCAGCATAGCGCTGATGGTGGGCGTCTCGCTTACGGGCGTCCTCTGCGGCATCGTTCGCCTGCTCGGCGCCGAATGGGTCGCAAGCCGCTTGATCCGAAGCAATTGGAGCACGCTGGCTGTCGTCGCCGAAGGCACATCGAGGCAGGATCGCGTCGCGATCGCCAGCCTGATGCAGCATCGCCTCGCCTTGCTTGCCACGCGGATCGCCGTGGTTCCTGCCGAGGCAAGGCGCGACGCCGCCAATCTTCGCCAACTCCGGACGGCATTGAGCATCGACGACGTCAGGCAGGCGAGCCTGGCCCTGTCACGGCGCACAACAATGGCGATCGATACATTCCTCGCTCATCTCGCTTCTGCTTGCAGAAACCATGCTGCCAGGCGGCTGCCGGACTGCCTGATGGGACAACTCGACAGCACGATCGCGTTCACGCTGCGGGATCCGGCGGGCGAGCCCCGCGATGCGGCGCTGATCGGGCTCGCTGGCATCCGCACAGGACTCTTCCCGGACGCACCGACCTATCAGCCGCTGCTGTCAGGACAACGGGAGATGGCCGCATGACATACGAAATTGACCTGTTCGGCGTGCTCGTACCGAGCCTCGTGCTCTGGAGCGTGATCGCCTACCTGCTGGCGCGCATCATCAGCAAGCTGATCGCGCGCGTCGGACTGTATCGCTGGATCTGGCATCCCGCACTGTTTGATTTCTCGCTTTTCGTTTGCCTGGTCGCCAGCCTGGTCTTCACTTCAAAGGAGTTTTTCTCATGAACGCCCCTGTTTCGTTTCCGAAGGCCTCATGGCGCGGATTCACGATGAAGTGCCCGAACTGCGGTCAAGGCCATCTGTTCGGCCGCTTTCTGAAGGTGGTCGACAGCTGCGAAGTTTGCGGCGAGGATTACACGCCGCAGCGCGCAGACGACCTTCCAGCCTATCTTGTGATCGCCGTCGTTGGCCACCTTGTCGTGCCGGCACTTCTTGCCGTCGAGATGGCCTATTCACCTCCGGTCTGGCTTCAATTGCTGATCTGGATACCCGTTACCGGGCTTGCGGCAATCTTCTTACTGCAGCCTGTGAAGGGAACAATTGTTGGCCTGCAGTGGCAGACCGGCATGCAGGGCTTCGAAGCCGCCAAGCGCCGCCGGGATCGAGAAACCCGTGTCGCGCCCCTGCCAAACCACGTCTCCAAGGAGTTGGTGTCATGAAAGCCTTTCAGAATTTGCTACGCCGCTTCGCGTTGACCGGTCTCATGGTGCTGGCCGCGCTTTGGGCCGGCTACAAACTATGGGACTACTATATGGACGCGCCCTGGACCCGCGACGGTCACGTCCGGGCTGACGTGGTGCCTGTGGCTCCCGATGTCTCCGGCTTCGTGAGCGAGGTATTGGTCAGGGATAACCAGCAGGTGCAACGCGGTGATGTGCTGTTCCGGATCGACCGAGCGCGCTACGGGATCGCACTGGAGCAGGCCGACGCGGTGCTGGCCGCAAGACGCGCCGCGCTCGACAACGCTGAGGCAGATCTGAAGCGCTACAGCGCGCTGACGCCCGGCGAAGTTGTTTCCAGGCAAAGGTTGGAACAGGTCGTCGCCACCCAGGCGACGGGAAAGGCAAATTACGATCAGGCCGTCGCCGACCGTGCGCTTGCGCAGCTCAATCTCGAGCGCAGCGAGGTGCACGCTTCCGTCGGCGGCACCGTCACCAACATGGAGCTGAGGCCGGGGACGTACCTCGCGCCCGGAAAAGGAGTGATGGCACTGCTCGACACCGACACGCTGCACGTCCAGGGCTATTTCGAGGAAACCAAACTGCAGCGCATCCACATCGGCGATCCCGTCAACGTGCGGCTGATGGGAAGCGATCATGCGTTGCGAGGCCGCGTGGAAAGCATCGCGGCCGGTATCGAAGACCGCGACCGCAGCAATGGCTCGACGCTTCTTGCCAACGTCAATCCGACCTTCAACTGGGTGCGGCTCGCGCAGCGGGTCCCGGTCCGGATCGCGCTCGATCGCGCCGACGAACGCAACGAACTCGTGGCTGGAGCCACCGCGACCGTTGAGGTGCTGAAGTCGGATATTCGCGGCAACCAGATCGGTTCCGAGAGCCGGCCAAGCCGCTCCCAGCGGCTTGCCCACGCCTTGGACCTCACCCTCGTGCAGCTGACGCCGCAGTCGAGCGCTTTGATGGCGCTACCCTGACGCCAAGCGATGGCATTTATTGCACCGAGATCAATGTTTTTATTGTACCGATACATATATCGGATCATTATGGAGGGGTCGATCACATTGCACCGATTGCACCGCGATTGATCCAGCCTCCCGACGCGCTGGACCCGCGGCCATCACGGAGGGAGCCATGGAACTGACAGCCACCACTGTTTTAATCGCGTTCGCCGGCGTGTTCCTGATCTGCTTCATGAAGGGCGCATTCGGCGGCGGGTTCTCCATTGTCGGCATTCCGCTGTTGTCGTTCGTGATGGATCCGGTGACGGCCGGCGGCCTTCTCGCACCATTGTTCATCGCGATGGACCTGTTTGCGCTTCGCTACTGGAAGCCCTCGACATGGTCGAAGCCGGACCTGACGTTGTTGGTGCCCGGGCTCGTGATCGGCATCGGGCTCGGATACCTGTTGTTCCGCGTGATGGACCATCGCGCCGTCGCGATCGTGATGGCGGTGGTCACTCTGATCTTTGTCGGCCTATGGCTTTTCGCTGGCTCGGAGGTGAAGATTCAGCCGCGTTCGTCGCCAAAGGCGGTCGCTGCCGGTCTCGCCTCGGGCGTTACCACCATGGTCGCACATTCCGGCGGGCCCCCGCTGGCGATGTATCTGCTGCCGCTCGGCCTCAGCAAGGAAGTCTACGCGGGAACGACGAGCATGTTCTTCACGGTCGGCAACGCGACCAAGGCGGTACCGTGGTTGCTGTTGGTCCACCCCACAGGCAACGTCTGGATCGTGATGGCGGCCTGCGTGCTCGCCATCCCCGCCGGGGTATGGCTTGGTTGGCGGCTTCACGGAAAGCTGGACCAGCAACAGATTTATCGCGCCTGCTACGGATTGCTGGTCGTGACCGCGTTGAAGTTATTGTGGGACGGCGTATCCGGCTATCTCGCGTAAATCTGGACTGCGAATATCTGCCTTCAGCTCGGAAAGAAAAAGTCGCCCTAAGGGGCGACTTAAAGGTCACCTTTAACGTCCACCTCGTGCGGCGGCCCCGGTACAGCTGCACTGGTCTTTGACCTTCTTGCTACAGGCTCCGCCGCCTACCTTTCAATTCAATCTTCTGAACGGGAAGCTGCAACTCCGCAGCTCGCTCTTGCCGTTCCTTCCTTAAAAACTCGCGCTCGCGCCGTTCGAACTCAGTCATTTCCCTTTGCGCCGCCTGAAGGTAGCGGTCGCGTGGCGTTATCGCCAATTGAGTGTGTCCCGTATTATTGAGTGTGTCCCGTCATTTAAGCTGCCCGTCGATTTACCCGCGCCACTCTATCCAAGTATCCGAACCTGGGAAAGGTTCGGTCCGGAAAATTACGGAATGATGAAATTAAGATACTGCCATGTTCAAATTAGAGCTATCGGCGATAACCGCATCAGCCTTCCCAACAGGACGACGCATCATCCCCGCCATTGCTCGTCACTCATGGCTTGTTTTGAACGCCTCCCACCGCGCGTCGCGTTCGCTTTGATATTCGGGAGTTTGCTCCGCAGTCAGTTCCTCGCGATGCAACGGCTTGCCGCAGGATTGGCAGACTGGACCAAGCCCCGCCGGTTTGCCGCAGGAGACATGGGTGTAGTTCACAGCCCGCTCCTCCTTAGGCGACTTGCTCCAGGTCTCGCCCCAGGCGCGCAGCGCCAGCAGCACGGGAAAGAACGCCTCGCCCTTGTTCGTCAGGTGATATTCGTATCGCAGGGGACGCTTGTTGTAGGCGCGTCGCTTCACCAGCCCGTCCACTTCGAGCTTCTTCAAGCGCGCCGCAATCATTTGCGGTGTCGCGCTCGTCTGCGCCTGGATCTTATCGAAGCGATGACAGCGCATGAAGAGTTCGCGAAGGATTAGCACCGTCCAGCGGTCGCCCACCACGGCTTCGGCGCGGTCCACCGGACAGAGCGTTTGGTCAGAAGTATTGTCCTTCATTTTCCTCATCACATTTTTTTCATCGGGCTTGTCGCTATGAATTTCATAGTAACATGGCCCGTCATCAAGGCCAATGCAATCGGCCGCGTGGCGGTCGTCCTTTTCGAAGGAGAAACTTCAATGAACACGCCCATCAGAGCGCTCGGCGCCGTCAAACCAGACCCGGACCCGATCACCCACGACAGGCGCGAGCTCCTGGCCGGCGCCGGGATGGGATTGATGCAGCAGCTGCCGCCAGTCTGTTTCCCGTGCGTCCGGCGCCAGCCGCCACCAATGATGCGATCCGCCCGTTCCGTATCAACGTGTCCGACGAAGATCTCATCGACCTGCGCCGGCGCCTGGCCGCGACGCGGTGGCCCGAGAAGGAGACCGTCGACGATGACTCCCAGGGCGTGCCGCTGGCGACCCTGCAAGAGCTCGTGCACTATTGGCAGACCGAATACGACTGGCGGAAGGTGGAAGCGCGGCTCAACGAGCTGCCACAGTTTATCACCGAGATCGACGGGTTGGACATTCACTTCATTCACGTTCGATCGAAACATGACAATGCGTTGCCCCTAATCGTCACCCACGGCTGGCCGGGCTCAATCATCGAGCAGCTCAAGATCATCGATCCGTTGACCAATCCCACGGCGAATGGCGGCAGCGCAGCGGACGCATTCCATTTGGTGATCCCGTCGATCCCCGGCTATACGGGCTTTCGGGCAAGCCGACCGCCACCGGCTGGGATCCGGTCCGTATCGCACGTGCCTGGATCGTGCTGATGAAGCGGCTTGGCTACACGAAATTTGCGGCGCAGGGCGGCGATTGGGGTTCGCCGATCACGAACGAGATGGCGAAACTCGCACCTCCGGAATTGCTCGGTATCCACGTCAACCTACCCGGTGTGGTTCCTCCCGAGATCATAATAGCGCTGCAGTCCGGCAATCCGGCGCCTTCAGGTCTTTCGGCCGACGAACAAAACGCCTTCGACCACCTGAAGGTTCAGTTTGCCAAGCGACGCGCCTACGCGCAGATCATGGCGACGCGCCCGCAAACGCTGTCTGGTCTCGCGGATTCACCTGCCGGCCTCGCGGCCTGGCTGCTCGACCACGGCGACGGCTATGCCCAGCCGGCGGCTGCGATCACCTCCGCCGTGAAAGGGCACGCAGTCAATGGACACTCCGCCGGCGACCTGACGCGGGACGACGTGCTCGACAACATCACGCTCTATTGGGTGACGAACACGGCGATCTCTTCGGCGCGCCTCTACTGGGAAAACAAGGTCAACCTTTATCTCCCGGCCAACGTCTCGGTTCCCACAGCCGTGACCGCATTCCCCGGCGAAAGTTTTCAGGCGCCACGGAGTTGGGCGGAGCAGGCCTATCACAAGCTGATCTACTTCCATAAAGCCGACAAAGGCGGTCACTTCGCCGCGTGGGAACAGCCGCAAACCTTCTCCGAGGAGGTTCGCGCCGCTTTCCGGTCGCTGCGCAGTTAGGCCAAGGTATGTCGGAAGATCGGGCGCGGTTCGCGCGTCGATAACGGTTCACGAGAAATACGCATCAGGTTCGGGAAGGCTGATGCGAGTCGCCAGCCGTGGGACGTGGAGCGGCCACGCAGGAGGTAGGCGCTGCTCGGGATATTGGACCGCGCAACGAAACGACTAGGACGCAATTACCCGGAAGCGTCAAGGGGCAGCCCCGGCTGAACGTGCTGTTCGAGGCTGGGCTGGCAATAGGCCGGCGTCCCGCCAAAACGGTGCCGGTCAGGCCTGTCGGCCATATCTCTCGGTTATCGCAACCGCGACGAACTTTCTGCGTCCCGCGCCGCCCAGGCAGCGTCAAGTTCGGACTCGAGCGCATATTCATGCTCAAGTCGCTCGACGCAACCTTGTGAAGTTTTTTCTGCGGCAACAAGCAGGATCGGCTTCAAGCCGCTGCCAGAGCCCCGGTATAGAGCGATGTCGCCCTCCCGTAGCGACGAATTCGTAGCCCGAGAGATCGTTCGTGAAGGCCTCTTGGTAGAAGGGTTACTTTGAGGCATTGATTTGGCTATGTTTGCTTTTGCCTTGGCGGGCGGCGACGTTGCAATTCTCCACCGAGATTCCTTCCGCCGCCAGCAAGTCAATAACTCTCGTGAGCTTCACACTTCTGGGCCCGTCATGAGATCAGCGTCGAATTGCCCCGCGGACATCATCGAGGGCAATTGGGTCTTGCCACCTTCTGACAGCGCGCCCGGCGCGCTCGTTGGCCAGGTATTTCGAAACAATGGTTTTTACCACCAAAGCCGCTGGTCAAAACCATCGCCATTCAGCTCACGGTGTCGCTGATAGCGAGTGGAGAATTTATCGGAATTCTCAGCCCTGCGGTTCAGTCCTTCATAAATTGCACTCGCGAAGTCGCGAAATCGCTGGTTCAGGTATCTTGATCAATCGGATCGCCGCGCTTTGTTCGGAAGTGAGGGGCCGCTTCTGGCGCAAAGCAGCCGTTGCGCTCGACTTGAACCAATAATTCGAGTCGATTTGGGCATTTAGGCGGATAATCGGAGGAAATATCGCAGATTCGCATCGTGTGGGGAAAAGCGGTAGCGGTCTCTCGCTACCAACATTTTCAAGCACTTAGCTGATATCGAAAAGTTCTTAGTCATTGGCTAGCCACGTATCCGCAGCTCCTTTGGAAAGCTGCGGCTTTGCCAATCTTGGCGCAAAGCTCTGAGCAGTACCGCCAACGCCGGTCTCCATCTCGCGTCCACACAATGAGTTGGTCTGCGGCTGTGTTCCTTCGCCCGCAGCATTGGCATCGGTGATGAATCCAGGGAGGGAGACCGTGGCTCTCAACCTTGAAGCGTTTTGGTGCGCCGAGCATGCCCTAAACGAGCCTCCGTTTCGCAGCAGTACAGGAAGTTGTCGTGGTGTCTCCACACTCTGACGAGGCTGCCGGTTCTTAGAAATGGTCCGCGACAATGATTGCAGTACTGCCCGGGGCGGTGCTCGATCAGCCACGTCTCGGCCTTCTGCTCCGGCCAGAGAAAAATGAGCGGTGAGAGTAAGAGGGCGCGGCGGTTCATAAGAAATAGATTCAGGGGATTGGGGCTGAAGTGAGTCAGAGAAATCCCGTCACCTAGGCGGGGTAAGTAGGCAACTATCCCCGGTGAGGAACGGTTGCACAGTCAATGCGCATGTTATTGTGCAGGTGTCCGTGAAGTAATTTTCTTTGTGAGAAATTCTCGTTGGAATCTCGGGTCAGTCCAATCGAAAGCAATTTCGCTCTTTATTCTTGCATCGACAATTCTCGCGCCGATCCAACCGGCGTTTGCGCAAGAAGAGCAGCAGTCCCCGCCACTTCAAGAAACAACATCATCATCCGACGCCCTTCCGAGTTTGGCTGAGATTCCAGCACCTGTAGACGATACGACTCCGCCACCTGCGACAGATCAGTCGCTTCAAGATGCAACTCCTCCTGATCGAACGACACAGGATCAGACGGCTCCAACTACCGAAGATACTTCGCAATCATTGGAGAAAAATCCTGACGATGGAGCAAGTGCGGCAGCACAATCTTCAAATTTTGGTAGTACCGCTGGCAACAAATCCAGTGCTCAAATTGAACCACTCCCGTCCCTTCGTTCGCTAGTACCTAAATCGAATGATGGGTCGATTTCAGTGCCGTATACGATTGTCGTCCCGCCTGGGCGAAACGGATTCCAGCCTGCAATACAGCTTACGTACAACAGCCATGACTTTGACATTCGAAGTCAATTTGGAATGGGGTGGAGTATTTCAATCCCGTCCATCCAGCGCTTGAACAAGACAGGTATCGATCTGCTATATGCCACAAGCACCTTTGCGAGTTCCATAGATGGTGAGCTCATGCAGGTGGGTACTTCAAATGTTTTTAGACCTCGGGTCGATGATGGAAGCTATCGTTCATATCAGTTGATAAACAACACTTCCTGGCTAGTAACCGACAAAGACGGAAACAGCTACTTCTACGGTACTACGTCTGCCGCCCGTTATGAAAATCCCGGAGATACGACTAAAAAATTCAAATGGATGCTTGAGCAGGCAGCCGATCTGAACGGCAATACCATCAACTATCAATACACGAGCACAAGCAGCGAACTGTATCCAAGCAAGATATTATACGGAGGAACAGCAACGACGGGACCTCTCGAAATCGATTTCGTGACGGAAGCTAGACCGGATGTACAAACATCGTACGCAGCGGGTTATCTCATAAAAACGGTCAATCGTATCAAAGAGATTGATACGTTTGCCAACGGAACGTCTTCCAGAAAATATGCCCTGAGCTACGTCATGGGCGAAAATGGAAGCCGCACCTTACTCGGAAGTACCACTGAGTCCGCATGGGATTCAGATGGCAACATCACCACTTTGCCACCCACGTCGTTCAGTTACTCCACTTCGACTAAAACATGGACCAATGTGACATCTCAATGGACAAATCCTGAAGAATATTTTTCGATGGCAGGTGTCGGCGGTGATTTGGGAGTTCGTGCGGTCGACATTAACAACGACGGTCTGACGGATGTAGTGAGGTGGCACTCAAATGCGTTCAGTTCCGACACCAAGCTTGTGTATATAAACACCGGAACAACGTCACAATTTCAATTACATTCCGAAATTGTTTTTCCCGAATTTATCACAGAGGTGCAGCAATCCAAGGGTGTCTATCTAATGGATGTCAATAACGATGGGCGAGTTGACGTTATTAGGTCTTACGGATCAAACCCTGGGGTACCTATCTCTCAAAAAGTCTATCTGGCCAGTACGACCACTGCGTATCCTGCATGGGATCAAGATACAAATTGGTCAATGCCATTTATCGTTGATGTCGGAAGCGATTGGGGTATTCGCTTCGCGGACGTTAATGGAGACAATCTTCCTGATGTGGTGCAGTCGTCGCTACCAACTGGGATCAAGAATGTGTGGCTGAATACTGGGTCAGCTTGGGTCGCCACAAGTACACCAACCATCCCAACTTCCTTCGCAAGCTCCGGCAACACCCGGGGCGTGTGGCTTGTCGACGCAAATAGCGACGGTCTTGCGGATATCGTACAGGCGACAGAATTCGAGACACCCCAAGTGTTCATAAATACGGGCGTGGGCGGTGCTAATTTTGAATGGGTTCAGGACAATACATACTCCATCCCGTTTCAATTGTCGGCGGGGTCAGGTGGATATACCCGCGGATTTCAAGTTATGGATATTAATACCGACAAGCTTCCCGATTTTGTTCAATCTTGGAATACCGGTAGCTCCGGTGGTGCTCGCACTCAACACGCCCACATCACAAAGAGCTACGGGGACACATGGAATACCGATGATACGGCAACGACTCTCCCGGAGCCGTTTGCGTGGGACAATTTTGATGCAGGCACACGCATAACGGACATTAATGGTGACGGTCTTGATGATCTGTCGCGTGATGGAGATGACGGCACACATTTTTGGAATACGACCTACATCAGGAACGGTGGCGCTGCGGATCTTCTCACGAGCGTAACCAGTCCTGACGGCGGAAGTATCTCGTACTCCTACAAAGCTGCGGGCACCATCACTGATAGTTCGGGCAATCGCGTCAATAAGATGAGTACTCCCGTTGATGTGGTCAGTACTACTACTGTCAATGATCTCAATGGAAACATTGAGACGCTTTCCTATGATTACGCGGGCGGATATTTTTGGACTAACGGACCGGAGGACAGAAAATTTGCGGGCTTCAAGTCAGTCGAGGAGACACGCGACGACAAAATAACCACCAGTTACTATTCTCAGGGCGATGGCAACGACTCATCGCTCGGTGAACAAAACGATCAGTTCGCCCTGATTGGAAAGCCGTTCCGAACGGATGTCACGACGCCAGCAGGCACGGTTCTAAAACGAACGTGGACACGATATGGCGTCCAGTCACAGGACGGCAATCGGTATTTGGAAGTCCCGTCAGACAGTATTGACCAATCTTTTAATAGTGGCGGAAGTTACCGCACCCGCGCCCAGCATCGAGATACTGATCCATACGGCCACCCATCGAGCGTAACGGACTACGGCGAGGTCACACTCGCTGACGGTCTTGCATCGAGTTACAGCGATACAGGATCGGATCTCATAGCGACTCACTTCGAGTGGGCGACTACTACTGCCTCCTCGACCAATCCGAGCGCTCCCACAAATTTCGTATCTCACGAAACAGAGACAAATTATTCCGGTGCACAAATCGCAGAAACAAAGCATCTGTATGACGGCTTAGTGTCCGGCTCGGTCGCTAATGGCAACGAAACACAGACGCAAAAATGGAAGAGCGGCAGCGCGTACGCAACCACGAAGCAAGTATTCAATGGCTACGGGCTCGTGACCTCCTCTGTTGATGCGCGCGGGAGTACCACGACCGTTGTGTATGATTCCAGTAATTTGTACCCGGCGACAACGACAAATCCACTCGGTCATGTTGAGGTCAGGACTTACGATCTGAAATTTGGAAAGCCCACGCAGATTGTCGATGTGAACGGCGCGACTTCAACCATAAAATATGACGGCCTCGGTCGTGTAGTGGAAAAGAAGGGCACCGATAGCACTGGCACGCTCGTCAAAATGGAGACGACGGCTTATACGGACACATCTGGTGCGGTCTCCGTACTCTCCACGAAATGGATTACCGACGCACAGGGTATTGCGTCGTACGACTACAAAGACGGACTCGGGCGCTCGATCCAAAATTTCTCACAGGCGACAGGGACGCAATGGGTGGCAAAAGATACTGTGTATGACGCACATGGTCACGCCTACAAGGAATCGCTCCCGTATTTTGCGTCTGCCTCATCAAAAGCTCCGGCAACGACAACCGGCTCGCTCTTTACCACGTACACATATGATTCAGTCGATAGACCGCTCACAGCGCAGACAACTGTCGGCACCACAGGTTATTCATACGGGACGTGGGATTCCACCATCACCAACGAAAACGGAATAGCAAAGGATACCACGAACGATGCCCGTGGTAATTTGGTGCAAGTCGTGGAACACAACAGCACATCGACATATACGACGACGTACTCGTACGATGGGCTCAATGACCTGACGAATATTACCGACGCTCTCAGTAACGTCCGCAATTTCACGTACGACGGTCTTGGTCGCAGATTAACCGCAGAGGATTTGCACGCATCAGCTGATACCACCTATGGCACATCGACGTATGCGTATGACGATGCCGGTAACCTCACGCAGAAGGTTGATCCTAAGGGGCAGGTGGTCAATTACACATACGATGCACTAAATCGGCCTCTCACGGAGGATTACACCGGTCAAGCGGGAACTGAAATCACCTATAAATACGATAACTGTCCGAGTGGCAAAGGTCGGCTGTGTAATTGGATTACATCGGGCGCTTCGTCGACGACGCAATACAATCCGTTCGGAGCCGTGAGGCAGGAGACCAAGACGATCGGCGGCGCGGACTTCACTCTGAGTTATCTCTACGACCGTCTGGGCAATATCGCTACGACGACGTATCCCGACAATAGCCAGGTTCAAAATGTCTACAACGGCGCAGGGCAGCTCAATGCGGTGCAGCGAAAGGAAAGCACGGACAGCGGATTTACCAGCATCATTTCCCTTACTGATTATTCCCCGCTCGGACAGGTCAGTTATCGCTCGTCGGGCAACGGCGCGATCACGTCAAACACATATGATCCAAGTCATCTCTACCGTCTGACTCGAAAACTAACGACGGGAGTCGCCACTTCAACCGTTACTGTCCTCGGCACGCCGACAACCGTTTCGATATATGCGGGCACCGGAGATGGTCATGTGATTGCGGCAGCGAAAACCACATGGGCTCTGGCGCATGACGCGAGCACAGGGACGAGCCTCAATAGCACTTCTACTACATTTGCTGTAGAAGCGGATAAGTCCGACAACAGCGGTACCAGGTTCCATATTAATCGTGGCTACATCACCTTCGATACTTCCTCGATACCCGCAGGGGCAGTTATCTCCGCAGCAACGCTTGGCTTATGGGTATCAGCGGTTTCCAACACGGCCGCACTGAATCTTGTAATCGCCACGAGTACACAAGCCGCCACGTCAACGCTTGCCACGGCTGATTTCCCGCGAGTGGGCTCTGCGACTTCGAGCGATGTCGTTCATGCTCCGGCTGCGTCAGCGACAAGTACATGGACGCTCAATAGCACCGGCATCGCAGCGATCAATATAGGTACATCGACAAAATTCTCCATTCGCGAACAGCACGATCTGAATAACCTCGCTGCCACGAACACCGCTGTGACAAGTGCCACGTTTACGTCTGCCAATGGCTCTGCATCACATCGGCCGGTGCTCGTAATTACATACAGCACGTCATCGCAGGCGGCAGGGACGCCGACGACCGTTCAGGATATCCAGTACTCGTATGACGCGGTGGGGAATATTACGAAGACGATCAACAACTCGAATACAGATGAAGCAGCGACAACAACCTACGCATACGATGATCTGAACAGATTACTCTCAGCATCGTCGACGGGCGCGGTATCCGGCAACTTCTTGAAGACGTACACATACAACGCCATCGGCAACATCGCCTCGAGCACCGATTCAGGTGCCTATGCGTACGCGGGCAACTATGCCAACCCGCACGCGCCGACAACGATTGGCAGCACCGCATACACATACGACAACAACGGCAACGTGACCAGCTATGGCACGACGACAGTAACGTGGGACTGGAGGAACCGGATAACGAAGATCGTGGGATCAGGTGCGACCACGACGTACGCGTACGATATCAACAACGAGCGCATCCAACTGGCCGGAGGAGGAAGTACGACCACCTTCCCATTCATGCTCTACAACGTCGCTTCCAGTACGAGTGCGAAGATCATATCGAAACACCTCTTCGCCAACGGTGAAGGCATTGCAGATGTCCAGGGCACGGGCGCGAGCGCGAAGGCATACAACATTCACGGCGATCACGCGGGCGGGGCCGACATCGTCTCCAATGCAAGTTCGACGATGGAAAATCAATTCGCGTATCACGCTTACGGCAAAGCACGAATAAAGAAGACGAGCGCCAACCTGAGCGAACAACGCCAGTACATCGGGCAGGAATACGACCAAGGGAGCGATCTAAATTACCACCATGACCGTTATTACAACAGCACCAGAGGCCAATTCCTGAGCGAGGAACCGATCTACCTTTCGCTCGGCGACAGCGACAAGGTGAAGACCCTTTCGCAAGAAGACCAGCAGATATACCTCCGCGATCCGCAGCAGTTGAATTCGTATAGTTACGCGAGGAACAACCCGGGGGCACTTAAGGACCCGAGCGGTCGGCAGGCGGTAGCCGTGGCCGCACTGGGGGCCCCAGGATTGGCACCAATCGCAATTCCAGCAGCAATCATCAGCGTTGTCGCAGTCGAGACCTATTATGGCACCCAAGCACTGCTTCGTCAGAGCGGAGGCAGGGAATACGGGAGGCTCGATAGAGACCAGCAAGCTTCCCTTCCAGCAGCGCCCAATCCTGTATTCGATCCTTTACCGCCTAATTTTGATGACAAGACACCTAAGTGGAAAATCATAACTTGGGCCGGCCTCACGATTGGCGGTTTGGCAGCGGACGAGTATGGGAAATATCAAACCTATTCAGACGGGGCTAAAGACGCACAACTTCCTAATGCCCCAACTGATACGCAGGGCAAGATGAACTGGGGATCGCTAAATTTGCAGTCGTCGCAAGCCCCGCAGTCTTATTATGCACAGCAGCACAACAGTTCACTGCCATCAACGGTTGTTCAAGATGGGGTAAGCTATGTGCGCAATTCGAGCGGACTACTCAACATCGCAAATACAAGGTAAGCTAATGTTATGAACTTCTGGAATTTCGCTGCCATGATTGTGTACGTCCTGTCCGCGATTGGCAGTTATCGCTCATGGCTCAAACATCGTGACAGTCGGTTGCTATGGATAAGCCTTTTGAGTACAGCGCTTCTCGTCTTTGCCTTCTGGGATAACTTTGTCGTCCCTGCACTTCTTCTTTCTGATACCGCGAATACACTAAATTTCTATATCATTTCGGCTCTGAGAATAGCGAGTTTCGGTGCCTTGGTGCTCATCATCGTGCGAACACTTCATTCACCAGCTTCTTCGCATCAGTAGGCGCACCAAAGCTTTATAGCAATTTTGCAGGAATCCGGTGCCGTAACACCGTTCACCAGATACCTGAATTTCAAGCAGACAATTCCCGTTTCGCAGCAGACCTTCGCCGAGTGATGCTGTTGTAACCGCTTACCTTAAAGCCGCCTTTGGCGGCTCCCAAGGAAACCTCCAGCGCTGCTGGAGGTTATTGGCTCATGTTCCGGGATGCGACCATCGTCCGGGCCGGTACAGCACGGACCTCGACGGATTTCGCCGATATCATTGTTCTTGATCCTTCAACGGCCTCCTTTAACAGCACAAGATCTCAGTCACTGCGGCCCCGATGAATGCCTCATGCGAAGGACTGGATGAGATATCGGCCTCAGGAAGAGGATAGCGAGATGACTGAACGAATTTCGTTGGAAGGGCAGGTCGCGGTCGTGACTGGGGCAGGCCGCGGGCTGAGGCGGGCATATGTCGAACTTCTCGCAGAACGAGGTGCTCGGGTCGTGGTGAACGACCTGGGGACCGACGTATCCGGGTTCGGGAAGGACTCCATGCTGGCGGAGCAGGTGGCCGACCTCATTCGGTCACGTGGCGGCGAGGCAATCGCAAACGACAGGGATGTTTCCAGCCCTGAAGGTGCCAGGGACCTGATCGCGACGACTATCAAACATTTCGGCAGAATAGACCTGCTCGTGAACAACGCTGGTATCTGCGGAAACCAGCTGTTCGAGGACGCCACCCTTGAAGATTTCGATCACTATTGGCGCGTGCACCTCGGCGGGCCGGTGAACACGGTGAAGGCTGCCTGGCCGCATATGGTCGCACAGCGCTACGGGAAGATCATCCTCACGACGTCAGTCAGCGGCCTCCTGGGATTGCGCGGCCAAGCCACCTATGCGGCTGCCAAGTGCGCCGTAGTCGGATTGATGCGCATTCTCGCAATTGAAGGTGCCGAGTATGGGATTCTGGTGAACACCATTTCGCCAGTCGGATACACGAGGATGCACCCGGCCGCGGTTGCCGATTCCGCTTGGCTGAAGCAGAGCGAAGCCACCATGCCGGTTGAGGCTGTGGCGCCAGCGATCGTCTGGCTGGCAAGCGATCGTTGTTCGCAGACGAACCGCATCTACCACCTGGAAGCCGGAGCAATCCAACGGATCGCTATCGTGATGGGACCCGGCTTCTACGATCCACATCTGACACCCGAAAGCATCGCCGAGAACTACGCAAAGGTCGAATCGATCGAGGGCTTCCTCGAACCAGGTCCGTTCGAGCCCGGTGCAGCCTGAATCGCTCCGCCACGTTCACGCGGCCCGAAGAAAATCAAGCCGCTCGGCAAAGGGTGTCGGTGAAGCGCTTACGTTGTAACTTGGGATGGCGAGGCTGTTTCCAGACCGTCTCAGCAGAGATAGAGTATGCTATAAAAGATAACATGGATAAGAAGACCAAATATGTCCTCGGTTGGAGTTGCGCAGTCAAATCATGACGAACTAGGAAACTCAAATGCGCTCTCGTCGGAATAGTTGTCTTGATATCGCGACGGGCGCAGATCTCTTTTGACCCAAAATAGTATGAATGACGCTAGCTTCGAAGAGCAGTACAAATTAGTTCGGGAACCCACGGGAGCGGTAACGTGTGAATCAAGAAGTGGACAGGGCAAAAGACCTAATCGCGTCTCTAACTAAATCCCATTTTCGGCAAATTATGACCCCCGAACAACTAGTTGAACTGACTACGAACCGGGCGAAGTCGATGCGTTCTTGCGCATCATGTCTTCCTATATCGTCACCAAGGGGCCAATCATCAAACATGGAGACACGGCGGATGGTCCGGGTAACGTAAGGTGGCAGGGATTCCATTTGAGCGAAGCGCTGATCGGACCGGCGCGCCCGGTCATCCGCTGGTTTCCGCTCGACCGACGAAAGATACCCGCTGAGCTGGCAAAGGGCCCTGCACCAAGGCTCATGTCGTGGAAGGAGACCGCCCTTTGGATTTTAGGAGTTCGCCAGCAGCCGCGAATTTGAGGCAACCATGCCACCGGCATCAACCGCGATCATCCCGGTGAGTGGCGAATACGCTAACGATAGTCAAAGCTAAAATAGCGAGCGCTGTCCTGCCAAGGCTTTGCCGATCTCCTGCCCGGAACGGGGTCGCCCGAGAAGCGCGTCGTCAGGTGCCGGTCATCGGAACATTTGGGAGGACATCCCGCCAGAATGAGGCCCGCGGCTGGGGTGGGAGGATGGCCGCGGGCTCTGAGGGGTGTCTGTGGTCAGGTGGCGCTTTGGTTCATCGCCCACGCCACCCCGAACGGGTCGCGCAGCTGCGCGTAGGTGTCGCCCCAGAACATCTTCTCCGGTGCCTGAACCGCCGTGCAGCCGGCGTCGACGGCGCGCTTGAAGTTCGCTTCAATGTCCTTGACCATCAGGTGCAAGCTGAAACCGACCGGCGCGACCACCCTATGGCCGTGCTCGGGGTAGTAGTCGCTCAACATCAACGATGAGCCGTTGACGTAGAGGTGGATGTGCGCGGTTCGCCCGGTGTCATCGGGCGGCATCTGGGCGACGATCGTGGCGCCGAATGCCTTCCCGTAGAACTCCGCCGCCTTAGCGGCGCCGTCGACGTTTACATAGGCGACGAGCCCACCCTTCACGGGCGTGCCGGCCGACGTATTGGCTTCCATGGTCTGGGACATCTGGGAACTCCTATTCAGGTCCGCCCCTAGGACGGACGATGTTGGGCCGCCCCGACAGGCCGCTCGAACTTTTTTTAAGGCGGGGGACGTGTGACAGGGGATTGCGCAACAGAGATCGCCGCAAGCCGGCTGCCCCTGAGAGTGCAAATGAGAGGTGCGAGGCGATACCATGATACCAAGAACAGGATTGGGTTAGGTAGCCGGCACGAATATTTCGCCTCAACCCCTCGTTGGCTATTGGGGTTGGTGCGCAACGGCTGGGCGTTCGAGTGGCCGCGCTACTCAAAGGGCCGCTACACAGAAGCGCAGCGCGAAGCCGAATACGACGCGCGCGGCATGTAGGCTGGAAGCTGTGCGGTGCCGTGGCGCTATCGTGCCTGCATTGCAGCCGGCGGCCGGCCGGACGCATGCTCAGATGAAGCAAGGTGATGTCTGGAGCTCGCCGAAACGGCGTGCCGATCACGGCCAAGGCCTTCAACATCTTGGCCGGCCCATGGCGGATGGCGAGCAGATTACCCAGATTCTGCTGCAGCTGCGATCACAAGGAAACAGTGAGGCGCACCTTTAGCGATGCTGAGCTTTGCTGCAGGCAAAAGAAGCCGGACCTCCTTTCGGAGACCCGGTTGCCTTGCGATTTACTATCTCGGGAATCGGTGGTTGCGGGGAAACGCAACCACCAATACCGGCATTCCTTGATAGTGGTCATTTGAGGTAGGATTCGTCCTCACTTCACCGGCTTCCGGCCAATTCCTATCCACGCACTAAGGCCGGTCCCAATCGCTGGATCGCTGGAAACGAATACCAAGATCCGCATGCTACGCCGGCAGCTCGATGAGAGCGCGCAGCCCACCGCTATCAATGTCCTTAAGCGTGACATCGCCGCCATGCTCGCGCGCGACCGATCGGGCAATGCTTAAGCCAAGGCCGACACCTGCCTTGGCCGGATCGCGCGCAGGCTCCCGTCGATAGAACGGTGCGAAAACCTTCTCGTGCTCCTCCGGCGGAATGCCCGGCCCATCGTCCTCGACCACTATGACGACGCGATCGGTATCGCGAATGATCTTCACGCGCGCGGCCCCTCCATATTTGACGGCATTATCGATGAGGTTCGCGACAGCTCGACGAACAAGGGTCGGTCGACAGGGAACGTCGATGCCCCGCCGAGCGCAATAGGAGACCTTATCGCCGGCATCCGCAACGTCTTCGCAGACATCTCCAACGAGGACACCAAGGTCTACGAGCCTTCGCGGTTCCCGGCGAGCGTCATCTCGGGCAAAAGCCAGCGTGGAATCGATCATGGCATTCATGGCTTCCAGATCATCGAACATCTTGCGCTGTTGCTCACCATCTGCGACCAGCTCGGCGCGCAAACGCAGGCGGGCCAGCGGCGCTCGCAGATCGTGCGAGATGGCCGCCAGCATCTGGGTCCGGTCTTCCAGAAAACGCCGAAGCCTATCCTGCATACGATTGAAGACCTCAATCGTCGTACGCAATTCCTGCGGTCCATGTACGGCGAGCGGCGGCGCCGTCAAATCGACGCCAAGCCGCTCCGCCGCACCCGCAAACTCCCGGATTGGACGGGCAAGCCGGCGCGCGGTCCAGAACGCTATGAGGAGCGCAACGGAGACCAACGAGGCAAGAAATATCGGCAATACATATCCGCCGCCGAACGAGGGCAAGCCAGGAATGGTGAAGGTGATCCGCTGACCATCCAGCAATGCAGCTTCCAGCACCGCTTCCTCTTCGGAGGCCGACCCGGATTGATCGCGGTCGCCAGATCGATCGGTTTTGACCGGCAGCCGACGAGCGCTGACCATTATCGGCGGGGACAATTCCTCGAGCTGTATTTGAACGAGCTTGCGGAGCCGGTCGAGGTTATAATCGACCTTGGCCCCAGCTCCCGAAGACGCGGGCGCGTCCAAGGCAATCGGCATCTCGGGAGCTGCAGTCGCCGCGATTGCGATGAGCTTCTGTCTTTCGGCCCGGGGGACGGACGCCACGGCACGAATGGTCATGGCAATTTCTCCAGAAAGCATCGCCAGATTTCGGTGTGTGATGACGGCTACCATTATGAAGCGACCGGAGGCATAAGGTGAGCGATCCTGCCGAAAACCGTACGAGCTGAGGCCGATGCTAAGACCGAAGGCCATCACCAATCCAAGAATGATCGCAAGCACGATCGCGATTGCGATCCTTGCTGCGATGCCATTCAGCTTCGTCAGGATCATCATAATGACGCAGGAACCGGGACGACGTTCGCAGCCAGGATATAGCCACCGTTGCGAACTGTCCTGATCAGCGTCGGCTCCTTGGGGTCAGGCTCGATCTTGCGGCGAAGCCGGCTGATCTGAACATCGATGCTGCGGTCAAAAACGTTGGTGGAACGTCCCCGCGAAAGGTCGAGCAGTTGGTCACGCGACAGCACGCGCTGCGGCCGTTCGACGAAAGCAAGCAGCAATTCGAATTCACCGGCCCGCAACGGTACAAGGGCGTCTTTCCCCGAATAAAGTTGACGGTGGGTCACATCCAAGCGCCACCCGGCAAATTCAAGAATGCGTTTTTGATCTGCCGGAGCGCCAGCTTCGGGCGCGCCGGCACGCCGAAGCACTGCGCGGACACGGGCCAGCAATTCGCGCGGGTTCGCCACCTTTGCGAGATAGTCATCCGCGCCCATTTCGAGGCCTATGATCCGATCCACCTCATCACCCATCGCCGTCAACATGATGATCGGTAATGTACCGGTTGCACGCAACTGGCGGCATAGTGCCAAGCCGTCCTCACGGGGCAACATCAGGTCCAGGATCACCAGGCTGACGCGCGACGCCTCCAGGATCGACGCCATCTCGCGGCCATTATGGGCAATGGAAACGCGATAGCCGTGCCGGGCCAGAAAGTTTGACAGCAATGCGCAAAGTTCCTTGTCGTCATCGACAATAAGAAGATGTGGTTGAGCGTTCATGAGGTCGGAATCCCCTTACAAACCCCGCATTCGGACCCGGACTTATGGCCCATTTGTACGGGCGTCGCCTGCGAGTTGAGCGCTTCCGGCGAGCGATTTTGTAACCTTATGTAACCAACGGCCCATGGTGCAACAAGCTGCAATATTTTCGGGATGTTTGAGATTCCTGGGACATCAACGCCGGGAGTTTCCGCGTTAAGAGGGAACGCCAAAACTAATGCCTGGAGCATCTACGGACTCGACCGCTAACGGTCGAGCGGTTGGTGGGTACGATAGAGGTCGGCGTTGAAGTTCTGGATTGCAGGCCGCCTTCCACCGGGGAAGCAGACCTTACGACATCCGATCGCTCCGGCGCCCGCTATCAGGGCCTGGCTGGTTACGGCTCATCTAATCTTAGTGGTTGCCGCGATTTTCGAAATCGTGATCTCGATCCCCGCCGCGGCGCAGGGCTTTACATACAATCCGCATCGGCCGAAGCCGCCGGTGCGGCCCGCCAACAATGACGGCAAGATGGTCGTCCAGGCCGTCGAGGTCGACTACGACTACAACAACCAGCGTGTGTCGGCGGTCGGCAACGTGCAGATGTTCTACAACGGCACCAGCGTCGAGGCCGACAAGGTCATCTATGACCAGAAGACCAAGCGGCTGCATGCGGAAGGCAACATCCGCCTGACCGACGCCGAAGGCAAAGTCACCTACGCCAACGTCATGGATCTGAGCGACGACTACCGTGACGGTTTCGTCGATTCGCTGCGCGTTGATACCGAGGATGCGACGCGGATGGCGGCGACCCGCGCCGACCGCTCAAGCGGCAATTACACCGTGTTCGAAAACGGCGTCTATACCGCCTGCGCGCCCTGCAAGGACGATCCGAAGAAGCCCCCGCTGTGGCAGGTCAAGGGTGCACGGATCATCCATGACCAGACCGACAAGATGCTGTATTTCGAGAACGCCCAGCTCGAGTTCTTCGGCGTGCCGATGGCGTACCTGCCGTATTTCTCGACGCCCGATCCGACGGTCAAGCGCAAGACCGGCTTCCTGATGCCCGGCTACAGCAACTACACAGCCTTCGGCTACGGCGTGGAAACCCCGTTCTACTGGGCGATCGCGCCTGACTATGACGCGACCTTCAGTCCGCGCTTCACCACCCGGCAGGGCGTGCTGTTGCAGGGCGAATTCCGCCAGCGCCTGATGAATGGCGCCTACCAGATTCGCGCCTACGGCATCGATCAGCTCGATCCGGGTGCCTACGCCGGCCAGCCCGGCGACCGCCAGTTCCGCGGCGGCATCGACACCAAAGGCCAGTTCGCGCTCAACGACAAATGGGTTTGGGGCTGGGACGGCGTTCTGCTGTCGGATTACTACTTCTTCTCGGACTACCGGCTGGCCCAGTACAAGGACCCGCTGGGCTCGTTCCTGAGCCTTCCGACGGAAGCCATTTCGCAGCTTTATCTGACCGGCGTCGGCAGCCGCAGCTACTTCGACGCGCGCACGATCTATTATCTGAGCTTCTCCGGCAACCAGAACCAGGTTCCGATAATCTATCCGGTGGTCGACTACAACAACGTGATCAACCACCCGATCTTTGGCGGCGAATTCAGCTACAAGACCAACTTCACCAACCTTTCGCGTGACACGGCGGCCTTCGACCCGATCACGACACTGGCCAACACCGCCAGCCTGTGCACAACGACGTCCGCCGATCCACTGGCGCGGACGCCGTCGCAATGCCTGTTGCGCGGCTTCCCCGGCACTTACACGCGCCTGACGGCCGAGGCGCAATGGCGGAAGTCGTACACCGATCCGTTCGGTCAAATCTGGACACCGTTTGCGATTCTGCGCGCCGACGCCATCAATGCCTCGGTTTCGAACCAGCCGGGTGTTTCGAATTTCCTTCCTGTCGGCGACACCCAGGCACTGCGGGCGATGCCAGCGGTCGGCCTCGAATATCGCTATCCCTTCATCAACGTTCAGCCCTGGGGCACCACCACGATCGAGCCGATCGCGCAGATCATCGCTCGTCCCAACGAGATCTACGCCGGCAAGCTGCCGAACGAAGACGCCCAGAGCATGGTGTTCGACGCCAGCAACCTGTTCGCGGTCGACAAGTTCTCGGGCTACGACCGCGTCGAAGGCGGCGGCCGCGCCAATGTCGGCGTCCAGGCGACCACGCAGTTCGACCGCGGCGGCAGCGTCAACGTGCTGTTCGGACAATCCTACCAGTTGTTCGGCCTGAATTCGTATGCGGTGAAGGACGCGACTAACACCGGCCTCGATTCCGGCCTGCAGAACGCCCGCTCCGACTACGTCGCCCGCATCAATTATTCGCCGAACCGAACCTATACGTTCAGCGTGCGCTCGCGCATCGATGAAGCAACGCTCAACGTCAACCGCTTCGAGGCCGAGGGACGCGCCGCGTTCGACCGCTGGTCGGTGAGCCTGATGTACGGCAATTATGCCCCGCAGCCCGAACTCGGATATTTGACCCGGCGCGAAGGCCTGCTCGGCAGCGCCTCGGTCAAGGTGGCGGCGAACTGGGTCGTGTCGGGATCGGCGCGCTGGGATCTCGAAGCCAACAAGATCAATTCGTACAACATCGGCGCAGGCTATGTTGACGACTGCTTCGTGCTGGCAGCCAACTATGTGACGTCGTTCTCGTACTCCGCGGGCACTGCTCCGCCGGTCCTCGGTCACGCTTTCATGCTTACGATCGGGTTGCGGACCATCGGAAGCTATTCGATTCCCGTTCCCTCAATATGGTAGCGAGCAATGGCGGCGCACGCCCTCGGGCGTTTCCTCCCAAAACTTGCCGGGATATCAATCGAGATCCCGGTTCCTTTTTCGACGAGCGTCAAGTCGAGAATGCGCCGCTGGCGCCGTCTTAGATGAGTGATGCGGAGCGGGTCGGTGCAGTGCCACGGGGAATAACAATGTGGTCAAGATCAGAACTGGAGGCCGCCCTTCGGGAGGCCGGGTTGGATGAATGGGCCGCACGGCTCGCCCAGTTGGCGAGACACTGCATCATTCTGGTTCCGGGACCGGTTGAAGAAGCGGCGAACGCGCCGTTGGGCACAAGCCGCCTGGGCGGTTTGCCTGACATGCCATCGGATGTTGATTGGCCGCGGCGGCCGGTGTTTGAATCGAAATCGGATTGGACCGGTCCGATGCCGGGCCGTGTTCTGCTTGGCCCCCGCCATTGGCTGCACCGGCTCTTCCAGACGCAGCGATGGAAACGATCGTCAGAGGGATGGAAACGCTCGCGCCAAGCCGAAAGGGACATCCGCAACCGCGCTTGGCCAATGAGCTTCGTTGCCCAGATCGACTTTGCCGAGCTTCATGCCGTGCACGCCTTGGATGGCTTCCCGTCTGCCGGGCGGCTAATGCTGTTCTGCGATCCCTTCGATTGGCCGTGGGGCAAGGAAGATGATCAGGCGCGGGCCCGCGCGGTCTTCACGGCGCAGCCGGTCGAGCGCTTGCAACGCAGACGCTCTCCCGAGGAGTTCGATCGGCCCGAGGCAAGGGAAGTGATGCCGCGCGGCTACGTTTTCAAGCCGCGCATGTTGCGGCCGACCGCCTGGCTGTTGCCTCCACCGCTGCAATCCCGCGAGTTAGGTCGCCTAAGAGCTGAAGAGCCCGGTGCGTGGTCCCCCAATGGGCCTGCATTCTCTGCCTATCACCAATTCTGGGATGACCTGTATGCCCGACATCCCGACGTTTTCGGCGAGCAGGGTGAGATGATCCACCAGGTCGGTGGCACTGCCTTTTCGATCCAGAAGCCGGTGGAAGTGGAGTGCGCGAGACTTACCGGAGATGCTCCTGCGATAGCAGCTGACTGGCAGCTCATCTTGCAGATCGATAGCGACATCGAAGTGGGAATGGAGTGGGGGGACTTGGGGCGGCTTTACCTGTCCGCACGCAAGCAAGATCTGATTGCCCGTCGATTCGATCGATGCTGGATGATCATGCAGTGCTATTGAGGCGCTCTCTCAGCATGTCTTATGAGTAGGTCACGAGACAGACTTCGATTGTCCGGCATAAGCCAGATGCACTGCGATCATCCCTGTCTACGATTAGTCTATTTCTGGCGATCCAGGCAGTCGTGAAGTGACATGACCGAGTTATGTGGTCAGCGAAATGAGAATGGGTGGGAAGTCCAGCTATCCGCGCACGCAATGCAACATACGGGTGGTGGTATGCCCGCAATCACCTACGCCTCCGGCGGCCTCAAGGATACCGCAATCCGAACGACTGCCTGCAATTCCTGCGAGGAGGCGAAGCAGCCTTCCACGAACGCGCGCGCCGTCGCCGCCCGCAAAAAAAAGCGCTTGAGCGGAAGGCCGGATTGGGATAGGTATATAACCTATAGGTTGACAACTATATGGTTTATTATGGTCCAAGATCGTCTGAGCTCAGTGTTTTTCGCGCTTGCAGATCCTACGCGCCGCGGCGTCCTCGCGCGCTTAGCGACAGGCGATGCGACTGTGAAGGAACTCGCAGAGCCGTATGACATGAGCGTTGCGGCGGTTTCCAAGCATCTCAAGGTGCTGGAAGCGGCCGGCCTGGTCTCGCAGGGCCGTCAATCGCAATGGCGTCCCCGCCATCTCGAGGCAGGACCGCTGCAGGAGGTTTTCGAATGGCTCGAGGACTACCGGCGCTTCTGGGACAGGAGCCTCGACAGCCTCGCTGAGCATCTGCGCGTGCTGCAAATGCAGAATACCGGAAAGAAACGAGACCGTTCGCAGCGAGCGCGACGCGCACCCACGATGAAAGAAGGAAACAAAGAATGACAGCGATCATCGACGTCGGCGCCGTTGACAGGCCAGTCATCGTCATCACGCGCGACTTCGATGCGCCGCGCGAACTGGTGTGGAAGGCCATCACGGACCCCAAGCAAGTCGCGGTGTGGTACGGCGGGCCCGGCTTTACCAATCCAGTCTGCGAGATGGATCTGCGGCCGGGCGGTGCTTGGCATCACGTCATGCAGGCGCCCAACGGCACGCGCTACACGATCGACAGCGTCTTCGAAGAGATCGTCGATCCGGAACGCCTGGTGTGGCGAACGATCAAAGATCCCAATCGTAATCCCCCTCCGCCGACTTCGGTCAACACCGTTACACTAGAAGCTCGCGGACAGCGAACGCGGTGGAAGTTGGTCACGCTGTTTGATTCCATCGCTGATCGCGATTTGTCCGCCAAGATGGGATTCGGCCAAATGATCAGCATGGGGACGGATCGTATGGCGGCGCACCTCGAGACCCTCCAAGGAGTTCAAGACTATGGCTGAATCAGTTCATCAACCTCACACCGGAGCCAACCTCATGGGGCTGCAATTTCAAGTCTCTGGACGCCCGAAATGGATGCAGTGGACCGGTTGGGGCATGACCGGACTCATGATCGCGTTTCTGCTCTTCGATAGTGTGTCGAAGCTTGTGCTGGAACAGCATGTCGTCGAGGCAACGACTAAGATTGGATATCCCTTAGATGTCATCCGCCCGCTTGGGATCATCTGTCTCGCGTGCACGATGCTGTACGCGATTCCGCGAACGTCGATCTTGGGTGCGATCTTGCTCACGGCATATCTTGGCGGCGCTGTCGCCAGCAAGGTGCGAATAGAGGATCCGCTGATCAGCTCAGTCCTGTTCGGCGTCTATTTCGGCATCCTCGTCTGGGGCGGGCTCTATCTACGGGACGAGCGACTTCGTGCACTCATCCCGCTGAGCCGAGACTGATCACTGACAGTTTGCAAAGGAGTGTGCCATGTCGCTCCAGGCTTATTTGGACAATGTCAAAGCTAAAACCGGAAAAACGCCCCGTGTTGGATCACGTCGAAAAGGTGATCTTTCTCCGTTCCAAAGTCACCCCATAGGGGGCTCTATTCCAATCGAGCAAGACCTGCAGCAGCCGAGCGCGACGAATAAGTTGGAGTTTCGCATCGAGGGAGAGATCGATCGAAGAGCGGTACATACACGGCCGATAAAACTACGCGGCGCTGGAAGGCGTGGAAGGAAAAGTTGGACGCGAGCCCAATCGCAGCCGTTCAAGTCCCAACCGTCACCTCTTAGACCGGAAGGCCGACCATTCGTAGCGAAAGCTTAAATTACGTCAATGGCCGTACCATCACCCCACAGTTGGTAAGAAGACGATTAACGCCAAAGCTTGATCATCTGGGTAGCGATCCCCGGGAGATCCGGAGCGATAACCTGTGGCTGGGGCAGCCCATGCACGGGCAGCGGAGCATTGCCGGGTCTGGCAATGAGCGCTCCCGAGCAGCCAACGCTTTGCGCGCCGATCGTGTCCCACACGTGCGCTGCCACCATACAAATTGCGGACGGCGGTACATTCAATTCTTCGGCGACCATGTGGTACACCTGCGGGGCAGGTTTGAAGCGACGAACGCGATCGATGCTGAACGACGCTTCAAACCAACCATCGAGGCCTGCGTGCTTTAGCGGGCTACTGTGCGGATCGGGGGGCGAGTTGGTGCAGGTCACCAGACGAAACCCCGCGTCCTTCAGCTGCTTCAGCCCTGCCGGCACATCGGCATGCGCCGGCATTGTGAGCATTCGTGTTCTCAGTTCTTCAATGTCTGCCTCGGTAATCGAGACGTTGTGAATCGAGCCCAGCATCTTCAAGATGCCTTGTCCCAAGGTGAAGAACGTCGTGTAAGGGCCAGACAAGGTTATGGCGTTCGAATAGAGGATGAGCTGTCCGAACCACTCGCGCACGACCTTCCGATCGCCAAATAGTCGTTGAAACAGCGGTGCCATGAATTCGATATCAAGCAACGTCTCGTTGACGTCGAAAGCGCAGATCGACGGCACCGGAGCGTTCATTTTGCTTCCCTGATCGTCTGCAAGTGCCCCTCGCCCGACCGGCGTTGCTGTGACAGCGCCAGCAGCCACCACGCCTAGTCCCACCAGGAGGCTGCGGCGTCCAACCGAGTTCAAAACTTCGTCCGTCATAACCGTTTCTCCTGTCACATTGGTCGGCACACGTCTGTCATCCTGGAACGCGGCCACCAGGAGGACGGGTACGACTGAATGCAGCCTTCAAGGCCTCAGTTGCGCTACCTCCGAGGCGGCGTTCTGTCTCGTTTATCGAGGTGGTGGAGGCTGCGAATATCGCGACCGTTATGGACCGCTTCTGGCTGCGAAGCGGACGTTCGCCGAAACGCGGAGGTCGGCTAAGTGCCAATTAGCGTAATCCTTCGCTACCCGGAGTTCTTGCGGCACGGCGGGAATTTTCTGAGCGGCTGCGGGCATTGGCTCACGCCTGCCGATACAGAATGATCGGAACTCCCGGAACAAGTTGGTTCAGGAAGTCGAAGTCGCCGACATTCCCTGTCAATACGCTGGCACCGATACCCCGCGCCTGAAGATAGATGAGCGCATCGTTGAGGTATTTCCGCTCACGACCCGCACCCTTCGGCGCGCCGCTGAGACGAAAGAGCTCGCCCGCAAGCATCCCCGCTTCGCCCCACGTCGCCGAATCCGGAGCTTGCAAGCGATGCCGCGGAATGTCTTCAATCACATCCCGCACCGATTGCAGAACCCCACTCGTTGAGTGGTGAGCCGGATCGAGCCGCCCGAATACATGCGTTAGTTCGGCAAGGCAGACGGCCGAGTGGTAGCAGACCCGATATGTCAGCAATTCATCGACGGCGTCCGGCGTGCGCGCCTGCAAGACATCGAGATAAACGCCGGTATCGAGAATCAGCGCGCCGCCGATGAGCGGCTCGTCGGATGCCCAGGCAAGCTCGGAATCTGCTCGTCGCGTCAACCGCTCCAAACGCTTGTGCGGCTTCAGCCTCCGCCGCGTTCCCTGGAGATCAAATGGCAAGATCGATATCTGCCGGGACGCTTCCCTTGCGCCGAACAAGACGCGCGCCGAAATCGTCTTCGAGCGCCAAACGCGACAACGCGAGCTCTAGAAGTTCGGTATCGGAAGATACGTGAGCCCGCTTCTTTGCCGCTTCGATCAGGCCTGCCGGTACGCGGCCGGACAAGCGCGTGTTCTTGGCCTCACCGAGCAACCCGACGGCGCGCGCTTGCTCGAGCACGAGCCGGTTGCGCTTAAGCGCAATGTGCTCCTCGGTCTCTGTCGACGTGCGGGTCCGCACAGCCATGGCAACCTCCATTGTTGAACAAAACATAACAGTTGTTCAACGTTTTTGCAAGACCGGAAACAAGGGCTTGTCTGGCGATCGGTGCGCGACCACCGCGCACGCACTGTCGCTCGCGATCCTCGAAGGAGCGCTCGCCCAGAAGCGAGCACGTGCGATACGACTGAAACACATCTTCGTTGATATGACGCCGGCAGCCTACCCATCACTGGTTACTTCCTAACAGAGCGCTTCGTGCCTCACCAAAAGTGCTGGATTTCGGGTAGCCGAGAGCCGCCGTTGGTGCGAACTGAAATCAGCGACGCAGATCGATGCGAACGACCGGTTATGGCGCCGCAAGCGGACATTAGATCACCTGCCAACGTCGGCTAAGTGCCCAATAAGCGACATCACGCCGATCGCTGCTTGAGAGCGGTTTCATCTGGGATCCGCGCTCAGATGTTCCTGGAGCTACCGACTCCCCGAAGCCTTTGCGCATTTCGCAATTGTTCCGGGGTGGCCGTGTTTTGCGTGTTCGCTGCTAGTTTTGAAGTCGTTACCCTGGCTGCTTTGTCGGTTATGCCGAAGGGTGTGGTAACGATAATGGTGCCGTTGTTGTCACTGTCACGGCGTCCAATTTGATATTCTTGCGCCTGGGAGCCGACTGAAATTTGTCTGCATGAGTTTGCATCGTCGCTGTCGGCGAG
The DNA here is from genome assembly GCF_036924535.1 of Bradyrhizobium sp. AZCC 2262. NCBI lineage: Bacteria > Pseudomonadati > Pseudomonadota > Alphaproteobacteria > Hyphomicrobiales > Nitrobacteraceae > Bradyrhizobium > Bradyrhizobium sp. AZCC 2262. The sequence goes on from NZ_JAZHRT010000001.1 coordinate 354,582, forward strand.
CACTTCCAGATTGTCGCTCACGCGACAAATCTTCTTATAGTCGCCATCCTCAGTCGCTCTTGCAGCCGTAAACGGGACTAGCAGGGCGGTTAGAATGCTCACGATCGCTATGCGCTCCATCACCAATCCTCCCGCTGTGTGTCGCATTGAAGGATAGGGAATGCACTTGCGCTCCTCGCGTGAGTACTTGGCAGTCGGAACCGTGTCTCCTAGCCTAGCTCAAAATCTCCCGTTGGGTGGCCATAAGGAAGCTTGGCCGCATCCCCAAGTTGGTCGCTCTGGGTCATCAACGGACCTGACGGCCCCGAAATCCATCTTCCGCTCTTCCCCCGGAAGCGAACTCGAGTCGGACATTGGGCCATGTCCGAGACGTGCCACAACCGGACTCGAGTACTCGCCAGGTTCGGACGTTCCGTGACCTGTTTCTGATCACCGAGCTTTTAGATTCCAAGGCCGAAAGCGACGATGTCGGTTTTTGAAGCCGGTTGGCTCGGATGTACTGTCAGATCGAGCGGGCTTTCCGGTTTGTTGAGGTCCTCAAAAAAGCCGCCGCCGATCCATCAAACCGAAGCTCGATTGATCCGCCGCTATTCCGGCTATCTAGGTCGGGGTCGAACTCATGCTGCCAAAGCTCATCGAGCATCGTTTCATGAATCGTATTTTTTACGCGCTGAGCTTCTTCTGCATTTCCTGATGCCGTGAAGTTAGCGATAGCAGAAATGAACCTGTTGATTTCGCCAAACGGCAGCAATCGAGCGTACTGCAACTCGATTTCGGTTCCGACCTGTGGATCAGCGGGGCCGTAGTGATGGGTCGCAAAAATCTGCAGATTTCCAACGCTATATTCGTTATAGAAAATCTCGTAGCGACGACCGTACTCCGGTTCCTCGCGGCCTGTGAGTTCAGCGTTAGGTCGTTCTTGCAACCGCCACGGCTCGTTTGGCTCGAACCTGTGGTTTAGAGCGTCGGCAAACATCTCGAAATCGGAGAAGAACCGTCGATCCCCGTCGGTGATTCGTTGCTCGATGCCGTTTCGTAACGAAGACGGTGTATGATTGGGCGTGATGGGCTTGCCATTTAGCAGCTTACCTAGAAATTTCCGCTTAGGGCCACGCCTGACCGTTCTCCAGATGTAGCTGGTGAAGCCCAAATTTACCAGAACCAGCAATATCAGAACTTCGTACATGTTCGCCCCCTAGTCGCTGTTGACGGCGCTTGAGCGATAGCTGATCCGAGGAAAAAACCGCAACCCCCGGTTAGCACTTTTGTGGTCGTCACGTGGCACACTTTTTCAATGCGTGTCCAACGCGAGTGCTGATTATTGCACGGGAGTACGCACGACGGTAACCTTGCCACTGCAATGCTTGCGATAATGGATTCTGGTGCCGCTAAGGGAGAATAACAAGCCAGTTCGGAAAGTGATTTGATTGAAACTCAACACCACATTTGCAGCCGCTATGGCAGCCATTGCTATGTGCCCGATCGGAGCCGTGGCCGAGGTCTATTCGTGTGAAATTAAGGAATGGGTGCGGGTAAATGACGAGGGACTTGTTCGGCCCGCGCCGAGTGCATCTTTTAAACGCCACGTATCGATCGACAAAGAAACCGGCAATGCTATCGGCGATGCGTTGTCCGTTGCAAATCGTTGGGAAGTTGCTCAAAAGGGTTCGCAAGAAAACGCGTTCGTGACCCTTGGCTACGTTGGGTCGCGGCTCGTTTATGAAATTGCTGTCTACGAATTCAAAATAGGACGCGAGAAACCCCTGATCATTGCCGTTCGGTCGCGTCGCGGGCTTTTTTCAGCCCTCAGTGGAATCTGCCAATGATGTTTCGCATGTCGCAGGATGCGTAGGTGCCGTTTGTTCGTCAGAAGCAACGTCGGCAGCGCGGATAGCCGTGCTGTCGGCAACGCTCATTGAGGCTCGAAAGATCACGGATAAGCGGCACGGTTACCGAGGCCGGGTTAGTTTAATTGACCTTGGGAACTTTTGACCCGCTGGACAAGGCCGATCATTTCCCCTTCGCCTTCAGCGCGATGATCCGAGCACGGAATTTCCTGATCTCCTTAAGGAGATCGTGGCGTACCGGCCCCGGAGGGAGCTTGCGGGCAGTCTTTAGCAACTCCGCGGCCATCGCCTCCAGTTCTTGCATCTCGGTTAGCGTTCGACCGGTCGATTTGATCGGGATCATTTTCCCTGCGCCTTCAGCAGTCAGATTTGGCGAGATCTGCCTCTGCCGGGGAACAATCTGTCAGCCAATCGATCGAGCCGCTTCTCGGTGCCGTGCGCGCCGTTTAGATGCCCGACCAACTCGCCGGACAGTAGCTCGCCGTTTCACGCCGGCCGGCCTTACTTCGGTGGGTGCAAATCGCCTTGAAGCCAGCGTCCAAGACCCTTGGACGTCATGGGGTCTTCATACGCGACAAAGGTCGTAAGTACCTGATTGCAGACAGCGCATTCAAACGTTTGCAAGTCGACGCTCCGGGCGCGTGCTGGCTCGATGCTGACGAGCATCATCTGGGCCTTGCACTTCGGACAGGCGGGGCGCTCGATTGCAGCGAATGGAATGACGGACGAGAGGCGTTGAGATTGGGGCATGATGCTTCCCTCGAACAGGCGGGAGCGCAACACTCTCTGTCACCGGTAGTGCCTAGGAGGCGGAGCGGTGATTGTCTGAATATGCGCCTGAGGGATCGCAAACGCGAGTTAATTCGCAGATATTTGGAAGGAAGGTGAGCGCCCCGCGGAAATTGCGAAACCGGAAGCTTCCGCCCGATGCGGTGGGCGTCCGCCGCCAGTTGCCAGTCTGGGGCCTGTGGCAACGGCGCGGGGAAATGAAACGGGAGAGTTCTGTCCATGATCGAGGGGATCAGCGCGGCCACACTCGGCACCCACGAAATGCCACGAGCCGTCCGATTCTACCGCACGCTGGGGTTCGAGATCCTGCATGGCGGCGAAGATTCGTCATTCACCAGCTTTCGAGCAGGGACAAGCTATCTCAACCTCATCGTCCAACCAGCCGAACGACGCTGGTCCTGGTGGGGTCGGGTCATCTTCTACGTCACCGATGTTGACGCACTTTACGACCGTGCACTCGCAGCGGGATACCAGCCAGCTACCGTGCCCCGCGATGCCGAATGGGGTGAGCGCTTCTTCCACCTAATTGACCCCGATGGCCACGAACTCAGTTTCGCTCGACCTTTGCTCCCGGCTTCCGGCCAATAGCAGCTCGAAGCGGCCTGTCATTCCAAGAGGCGTTGGGAGAGCGTAGGGTGCTCCGATTATCCGCTGAACCTGTGAGGCAATCATGCAGTTCAGGACAACCGGACTACTGTTGCTCGGCGCGATGGCGCTTCCCGCCTCCGGGACCGCACAAACACTCCTGCTCCATCGGCAACTACACGAACGGTGATCGCCGCAACCAAACTGCGGACCGTTACAGACGTGCCGCTCCATTTCAAAGCGATGAGTATCACTCTTCAGCCGGACGAGTGGAGCGGCGTCTCGGCGGCCAACGACATCCTCTACCAGATGTCAGGGTCGACCGAGGTCTCGCTCGGTGGCGCGGCCAAAATGCTCAAAGCCGGAGAGGGGCTGTTTATCGCCGGCGGAGAGACGGCGGCGCTAACGGCGGGTAGCGGAGGGCAGTCAACTTTTCTCCACTTCTTCCCTATCCCCGCTGTGGACTTGGGATGGCAGAAGCGTTTGATGGAAGCTAAAATCTGGCCTGCGGACTTGGTCCATTTGAAGGGCTTAGGGTTTGTGTTGTGCAGATCGATGAAGGTACGGATGTCGGCCTCGAGCTGCCTGACGGAGGTGTGTGGACACCTCGCTGGATCTGCGGCCCTGCACGGGCGCTGCGTACGATCACCTTCGTCGCGTAAGCATCGTACCGCGGGGTGCAGGCCACAGAAAGGCGTAGATTCGCGAGACATGGCGCGCAGTAAGCATACACGCGGGTCGGGCGTGTCCGCCGTGGTATATCCCGCCAGCGCCACGGGCGCAAAACACGGATCACCGTCTCTTGCCCTCGATGGGGCATTGGTGCAAACTTCCTAAATCCTGATCATGTCGAGGCGCCCGCCGCGGTGCCGTCACGCCGAGGCGAACAGCCCAACGCTGAAGTAGACCAGCGGGACGGACGGGCCATGGTTCGATCTCGTGATAACGCAGTGGTATCCGACAGGTGGCCGTATCGGCGCGCCCTGGCGGCGATCGCTGCGCTTGGCTTGGTCGCTGCAGTCGGTAGCCTTTGCTTTTTCACCGTTGACAGCGCGGACTACGCGATCGTCACGGAGTTCGGCAAGCCGACGCAGGTGATCACTGCGCCAGGGCTGGGGTTCAAGCATCCCTTGCAGAGCGTCCGGACGTTCGACCATCGCCTGTTCATCTACGCTGCGCCGCCGAGCGAATTCCTGACCCTTGAGAAAACGCCAGTCGTAGCATCCGGCACGATCTTGTGGCGGGTGGCCGATCCGAAGCGGTATTTTGAAACGGTCGTCGACAGAAGGACCGCCGAATCGAGACTCGGCGACATCCTATCCGCAGAGTTGGGGGCCGCTATCGGGAACAATCGTTTGGTCGCGTTTGTCTCGATGGATGCCGCAGCCTACCGAGCGGATGCCATCGTCGCCGAGATTGCTCGTCGGTGTGACGCCGTGGCGCTGCGGGACTACGGCATCGGAGTCCTCGATGTCCAGCTGCGCGGCTTCGATTTTCCCAAGCAGAACCGGTCCCGCCTTTACGCCAGAATGAAATCCGAACGCGGCCGCATCAGCATGCTGTATCGCTCGGAGGGCGAGGAGGCGGGGCTGAAGGTGCGAGCCGCGGCGGAGGAGCAGAAGGCGCGGATACTCGCGAGGGCGATCGAGTTCTCGCAACAGCGCCGCGGCGAGGGGGACGGGGAGGCGGCGCGCATCTATGCGAACGCGCTGAGCCGGGCGCCCGAATTCTACGCGTTCCTGCGTGCCATGGAGGCGTCGCGAAACTTCGCGCGAAAAAGCACGACCATGGTGCTGCCTGCGGATTCCCCACTGTTCGGCGTGCTCCTGGACAGCGACTATTTCAACGGCGGTGCTCCGGGGAGCGATGGCATCCGCGGGGATTTGCCGAGGCAGTAGATGGGGTTCCAGAGGAGGAAACAAAGGATCGAGTGAGCACATGAAATGAGCCAAATGATCCTAGGGAGGTCATGAACATGCCTGCGAACTATCGAGCACCGACAAAGACGTTGCGATTCATGCCGGCCGCGCTGCTGCTGTCGATTGCCGGGCTTTCGCTTGCCCGGCCGGCTGTGGCGGCCGAAGTGAGGTACGATCCGGGCGACAAGGTTTATTTCACCTACTGCCATTCCCATCCGCCGGCCATGCGCATCAGGTCCGGGGACTCGGTTATCACCAGTACGCGTGACGCTTCCAACGATGCGTTCTCCATCTCCGACAAGACGGTGATGCCAAAGTTGGACCTCACCAAGGTCAATCCGCAGACCGGTCCGTTTTACGTCGAAGGCGCCGAGCCCGGTGACACGCTGGAGGTCCATATCGACAGCATCGAGCCCAACCGCGATTGGGGATGGGGTGCTTCAATTCCGTACTTCGGGCTGCTCGCGCCGGAATACAAGACTGCGATGGTAACGCCGGCTGCCCCCGACCGTCTGTTCATCTGGCGTCTCGACAAGAACCGCAAGGTCGCCATTCTGGACATGCCGAACAGCAAGATCGGCAAAGCCGAGGTACCGCTCAGGCCGTTCTTTGGCACCATCGGCACGGCTCCGGCAGGGAAGGAGTGCATCAGCTCGCTGATTCCCGGGCCGCATGGCGCGAATATGGACTTCAACGAGGTCGTCGCAGGAGTCACCATGCAATTCCCGGTTTTCGAACCGGGCGCGTTGTTCATGCTGGGCGATGGGCACTCCGCCCAGGGCGATGGGGAGATCCACGGTGCTGCGATCGAGACGCCGTTCAACGTCAGGTTCACGGTCAACCTGATCAAGGGCAAGAAAATCAACTGGCCGCGCCTGATTAATGACAATGAGATCATGTCGATCGGCAGCACGCGGCCTCTGATCGACGCCCTTCGGCTCGCCTGCGTCGACATGGTCGACTGGCTTACGAGCGACTACGGCTTTGAGCGGTACGATGCCGTTCAAATGCTTGGTCAGGCGGCTCATCTTTATATCGCGAACGTCGTCGACCCGCAGTACTCCGTGGCCTGCGCATTGAACAAGAAATATCTGCCGCGGTAACGCACACGCGTCGCCGGCGGTGTCTGCGCAAGGCATCGCCGCGGCGCTAGTGCGGCGGATTTTGCAGTCCCTGTCAGTTGTGCAGCAAGCACGTATAGGAACTCCACAGCCCCGAAAAGGGGATCACGATGATCAGCTTTCTGTTGGACGTCCTTCGGCAAACCTGGGAAATCATGGAAGAGGCCTCGGTCTTTCTCCTGTTCGGCTTCCTGCTCGCCGGGATGCTCGGGATCCTCGTGCCGGGCCGGCTGCTGACCCGGCTGGTCGGGACTGGAAAGATCAAGTCCGTGCTCTGGGGATCGGTCGTCGGCGCGCCCATACCCTTGTGCTCTTGCGGCGTCCTGCCAACAGCGCTCGGGCTGCGCAAGCAGGGAGCGACGCCGGGCGCCACCGTCGCGTTCCTCGTCGCGACGCCGGAAACCGGGGTCGACAGCATCAGCCTGACCTACGCGCTGACCGACCCGGTCATGACCGTGTTCCGCCCCATCGCCGGGGTGGCAACGGCGATTGCCGCCGGGCTCGCCACGAATCTGTTCGGCGCCCCGCGCTCCAAAGCGACCGAGCCGCCGCAGGAGGTCGCCAAGACTCCGGCCGCAGGCGACGAGCGATGCCAGCACGCAGGCGCCCCCGGAGGACATGATCACGCGCATAGGCACGATCACCACGACGACCATGTCCAGGGGACGAATTCGCTGCCGGACCGTGGCGCCAGCCGGACCATAGTTGACACGACAAGGCGCATCATCCGTTACGGATTCGTCGAGCTGCTCGACGACGTGAGCTGGTGGCTCGTTCTGGGTATCGTTCTGTCCGGTGTCGCGGTCGTCGCAATTCCGGCGCAGCTGTTTGACGGGATGTGGGGCGGCGGAATCGCCTCGATGGTGCTGATGCTTGTCCTGAGCATCCCTCTTTACACTTGCGCTTCCTGCTCGACGCCTATGGCGGCCGCGCTGGCTCTCAAAGGCTTGAGCCCAGGCGCCGTTCTAGTTTTCCTTCTCGCCGGACCGGCCACGAATATCGGCAGCCTCGTCGTGCTGCTGAAGGTCCTGGGCCGCCACGCAGTGGCTGCCTATCTGGTCGCGGTCGTCATCATGACGCTCGCTGCGGGTTTCGCCCTCAATGCGATTTACCACGCCTGGGGGCTTGATCCGCGCGCGACATTCGGGACGGCCGCCGGATTCGTGCCGGACCTCGTCAAGGAAGCTGGCGCCGTGCTGCTCACCGGCCTGCTGATCCTCAGCATGTGCCGGACGCACGTTCCAAACGAATGGGTCTGGCTCCGCGACCGAGCCGCGCAGCTGACCGGAATCGCAGTTACCCCGCGCGGTCTGGGGTTCGCAGCCGCCGCCGGCGCGGCGGTCCTCTGGCTCGGGAGCGGCCTCTTCACAGTTGGGCCCGGCGAGGTCGGCATGAGACTGCGGTTCGGCCGGATCCTGGCGTCGGATCTCGAGCCTGGGCTGCACTTCAGATGGCCCTGGCCGTTCGAGAACCACCGTCTGATCGCGCAGAATCTGGCGCAGCGGCTCGAGTTCGGACTTCCACCGGAGCTGTCCCGGGAGGAGGCGACGCGCGCGCAGCTTCGCAGCCGGCCGGCCTTCGGATCGATTCCCCTGCCGCAGCAGGCGGCGAGCGGGGTCTGGTTCCAGAAGGAGACGACGCCCGGCGACTCCTTCCTGCTCACCGGCGACGGCAACCTCATAGACCTGAGGTCCACGGCCCAGTACCGGGTCAAGGATGCGCTGGCCTTCGCCTACCATCTCGCCGAACCGAAGGCACTCGTGCGCAGCACGATCCTGGCAGCGCTGCGGAGTGCGGTCGCGACCCGCGCCATCGATGCGGTCTACACCACAGCGCGCGAGGAGATCGAACGCGAGACGCGTGAGGCCGCCCAGTCGATGCTGGACCGCTACCAGGCAGGAATCGAGGTCCTTGCCGTCAGCCTGCTCTATGACCATCCGCCGGACGAGGTCCATAACGCCTTCCGAGACGTCGCCAGCGCCCTGGAGGACAAGCTGCGCACGATCAACCTGGCGAACGTCTTCGCAGTGGAGAAGATTAACCAGGCAAAGGGCGAGGCCGCGGCGATGACTGAGGGCGCGCTGGCCTTCAAGGAGCAGCGGATCGCTGGTGCGCAGGCCGGCGCGGACGCCTTTGCGCTTCGGCTCGAAGCTTACCAGCGCGCCCCTACGCTTACAAAATTCCGATTGCAGCTCGAAACGCTCGAAGACGTTCTGCCGGGTATGCGGAAGTTTGTGCGGCCCGGTGCCGGCGACGTGAAAGACTTCGACATTTGGCTCCTGCAGCCCATCGGCTCGGGCCAAAGCAAGTAGCGAGGCCGGCTTCGCGAGGATCAAGAGACTTTAGGAAGCAGCCGGATCAGGTGGGAGCGAGATGACGAAGCCCATTGGTCAAACGGATAGGATCTGAAGGCGTCGGCAGGTGAGAATGGCGGAACAATCCACCACGGCGAATAAACGATCGAACGTCGTGCTTCGGCGTACCCTGCCGGCACTGACGGCGGCGCTCACGGTCTGGGCTGTTGTTTCCTCGTTCTTCGCCCTGGACGTCACCGAATATGGACTTGTCACCCGCTTTGGGCGTGTGGTCCGTGTCCTTGCCGAGCCGGGCCTCCACGTCGTTGCCCCATTTGACCGTGTTGTGCGGCTGGACAAACGCATCCTGTTCTTTCGCCCGGCGCCTTCCGAATTTCTGACGGTTGACAAGAAGAACCTCGGCGTCGACAGCCTCGTGACATGGCGGATCGTCGACCCAGAACGCTTTCTCGCCGCGCTCGCGACCCCGGCTGCGGCCGAGCAGCGTCTCTCCGATGTCGTCTTGGCGGAGATCGGCGCCGTCATGGGCCGGTATCCGGCATCCGTCCTCATCTCCACCGACCCGGCAAAACGCAACTACCAGGCCGTGGCGTCGGAAGTCTTTCGTCGCGCCGCCGCTTTCGCCCGAACGGCTTACGGCATCGACGTGGTCAGCGTCGATGTCCGCCGCCTCTACCCTCCGGAGCTGAACCGGGAGCACGTCTTCGAACGCATGAAGGCCGAGCGGGCCAAGATCGCCAAGGAAAACCGCTCGGCGGGTGAGGTAGAGGCGAAGAGGATCATCGCGGAGGCCGACCACGAGAAGAGCCGCATCGACTCCGACGCTGCCGGACAGGCCGAGCGCATCAAGGCCGAGGCCGATGCCGAGGCTTCGCGGACCTTCGCTGCAGCCTTCGGGCAGGATCCGAGATTCTACCAATTCCTCCGGACCTTGCGGGCCTACGACAAGTTGCTGGATGACAAGACGACTATCTTCCTTCCCGCAGACACCGACGCTCTGCGGATGCTGCACTTCGACAAGCAACCGGGCCAGGTCGGACCGTCCCCTCCGGCGCCTGGAGAATTTTCAAGCGGCGCCGGTCTTCTGCAGAACAAGAAACGCGAGGAGGAGGTCCGATGACGCTCGCGTCCGATCAGGCCCGCCTTGGCGACACGCGGCGAGAAGCAGATCATGCCGCAGAAGATCTGACGCACCGAATAGAACCGCGGTCGCATCCCGGACTATCGCGCCTCGCTTGGCGTCGCCATCGCTATTGGATCCTCGCCATCCTCGGTCTTTTGTTGGGAGCCCATCTGGCCTCGGGCATCTATATCGTCGGAGCAGACGAGCGCGCGGTGGTGCGCCGTTTCGGTGCCGTCGAGGCCGAGGTCGGCCCTGGCATGCACTACCGCTTCCCCTGGCCTGTTGATCGCCTGGACGTCGTCAAGACGACCAGCGTGCAGAAAGTCGGCGTGGGATTTGCGATACCCGGCGGTGAATCGGCAGCGCCCTTCGGCATGGAGTTGCTGACCGGGGACACCAATATCGTCAATGCTGCCCTTGTTCTGCAATACGTCATCCGCGATCCGGCGGAATTCCTTTTTCAGATCGAGGAAGCACCGGCCTACGTCGAGGCCGTCGCCGAGGGGGTGCTGACCGAGACGGTCATTGGCATGCCCATCGACGAGGTACTGACCAGAGGGCGGGTCGCCGTGCAGGAACGCGTCAAAGCCGAGACGCAGGAACTCCTGGACCGTCGCCGCAGCGGCATTCGCATCGTGTCTGCGAGCATTATGACAATGACTCTCGACAGATCGGTTGTCCAGGCGTTCCAGGACGTTGCGAACGCCATGGCCGACCGCGAGAAAGTGATCAACGAAGCCCGCGCTTACGCGAGCAACCTTATTCCCAAGGCACGGGGCGAGGCTCGCACACGGTTGAGCGAGGCGGAGGCCTACAAGCAACAGCGTGTCGCCGACGCCGTCGGCGAGACAAGCCGTTTTTTGGCGTTGCAGAAGGAGTATGAAAAGGCACCGGACGTCACCAGGACACGACTGTATCTGGAAGCCATGGAGAAGATTTTGCCCAAGCTGCAGCTCTATATTATCGACTCTGATAAGGGACGCGTGCCCCTCCATCTAAGGGTGACCGGCCCGTAATCACAGCTTCCGAAGAATGTTCCGTTGGGTCGCGCCACGGACGTTCTCTGCCCCGGACTGAAGCCGAGAAAGGAGGTGTCTCGTTTCTTCCCGCCGAGCAGAACACCAATGTGGCGCTCAAATACGCCAGCTACAGACGCATTCCGCCCTTTACTTATGTCGAATATGAGGACCAGCCAACGTTTCTGGCATTTCCTGCGTCATGCAGTTGTCATGATTGGAGCGGCTTGGCCTACGCGCTCAAGGTCGGCTGTTCTCCAGCGGGCCAAAAGCACCAGTCTGACTGCACGCGGATCACTTCCGATCTTCCCCCAATAAGCGGACGATTTCTGAGTCAGTGGCATATCTCAAAGGTGCCAACAAGCACATCGACTGTCGCGACCACGACGTCCGTTCGCTCGCCGAACCTGAACCCGATCGACAGGTTTTCGCCAAGTTCAAGCACTTGTTGCGCAAGGCCGCCGCGCGTTCGGCCGAAACCATCTGCGTCACAATCGGCGAAATCCTCCGAGCATTTACGCCCACCGAATGCGCCAACTATTTCCGAAACTCACGCTATGCCCAATCCTAAAAGCATCATGCTCTAGTCTTCGTCCGGCTCGCGCACGACCGGCGGCTCGTCGCCGCGGTCCTCTTCGTCCTCTTCCTCCTCCTCGTCCTCTTCGTCTTCACTAGGATCTCGGGGCGGCATCGTGTTGCCCATGATCACGAAGGGACTCCTCTCGATCAACCTGGTGGAAAATTCCTCGGAGATGTGTGGGGTCATGTTGTTGCTCCTCGGGTGTGGGGGAACTTGGCTTCGGTCCGCCGGACGCTCACGCCGTGATACCCGGCGGGTGGAATGGCGGCCCCCAGTTCGCCCCCTGCGCTGGGGCCGCTTCTTTTGCCAAAACGGGGGCGCGAGGAGGCTGCGGCCTTATCGGACGCCTAGTTGTTTGATCGTCAGAGCCGAAATCTGCGCGGCGTCATGAACACCGGATTGCGCGATCTTGATGATCGTCTTCGCGATTATTTCCGTCAGGGGGTCGTCGCGGTCCCTGACACAGAGGGTATGCAACCTTTGCTCGTAAGCCTCTGTGATGCGGCTAATCTCTTCCGGCGCCATAGTGGAGTTTCGTAATAGTCGATAAATAGCCATTTCCATTAAACTTCTTTTGGTGCTTGTAGTCCGCGGGAGGTCAGCCACTCGGTCATGCGAGTAGTTGTCTCTGCTTGGCGGGCTCTGCGAACAAGGCGCTCGCGCTCTATGCCCGGCGGGGTGCCTTGAGCCTGCTTGCGCAGCCGCTTTGCTTCCTCAGCAAGACGTTCTTCAACGGAAGTCGTCTGTGTAAAACGGCGACGCTCTGGCATACGCTGCTCCATCCGCTTGAGGATTGGCGGGAGTGCGACCGGCGTTCTCATCACCGATAACTGCCACGATACCGTGCGGCGATGGGAACAATGTGCACCCGGAACCAGCGCAGCGCCAGAGCAAAAAGTTCGCCAGAACAAAAAGTTAAGGGGAAGGCTGGTGAGGGACGGCCCGCGTCGGACCTTGCTCCTCTGACCTTCACCGGGTCCTATCGATTGGATCGTACCGGGCGGGTACGCGCGATCGTTCCCTTTGAGGATATTCTACCCGCGCGATTTTCGGTTTTGCTTCTCCGTAAACGACCACTGTGCGCTTGGCAGCCTGCCGCTGTCTTGCTGCCCGGCTCCCGCGCAGCGTTTGGGCATGTGTCGGTAAGCGATGGTACCAGAGCGGTGCGGGCCGCACTCGGATCCTCGCCTTCGTGCGACTGAGGCCTCGATCGGACCTGATGGCATCTCCCTATCCTTGCTGCGTAGAGAGCGTCGGGGCCGGCGGATCAAAGCCGCTCGTCCTCAGCGAAATGGTCTACCGGTCCATCGGTTACAGCCGACTTTTGCAACAAAATCTGCCAACAGGCGACGTCGCAGGCTTGGCCTGATATGAACGAGGCCGCCAACTGAGGCGGCCTTCGGGATGACCGGTGCGCGGGGCGGTACCGAGCAATGCCGGACCACCCTGCAAGACGATCTTTACAAGCGACCTCTACAAGTCTCGCGATACCTACGGCAATTTCCTGCGCCTTGTTCGCCCAACTCGTTCTTGTAGAGGCAGGCTTGTCTCAATTCGGCGCACACATCCCTCTGAACTGGTCTTTGGCAGGTCTCACGGTATCTGCGGCAATTTCCTTCGCCCCGCTCCCCTAGCATGTCCTTGTTTTCGCAGGCACGCCGCAATTGCTCGCATTGCCCCCCTCGACCGTCGTACACTCGGACGCCTCCCGGTCCAACCTCGATGGATTGGGAAAAGGCCGAGATCGGAATTACAAAAAGAGCAGTTGCCGCTGCGGCGCCGAACGCATAGTTGCGCATTGCTTTCAACATTTCTAATCCTCCAGTTGCTATGTACCGGTGAATAGAGGCCGCTTCGGCGGCCTCTCACTTTTCGATGGGAACGGACGGAGCGAGCGTCATCGCTTCTCGCCGTCGCCACCCTTAGTGCGCGCAGACCTTGATGGTCTTCATCCCGGTTTCAGCTGCGGTGCGCGTCTTGAACACCTTGCCGTCGCCAACAACGACAGTGGTTGTTGTGGTCGGCTTCTTGTCCACGATGGTGCATTTCTTCGTGGAGGTGTCTTGCACGACATAAAATTCCGTCTGAGCGTAGGCAGCGCCTGTCATGATTGCTACGGCTGCAGCCGGAATAAGAAACTTCTTCATAACGTCTCCTCCGTTGTGAGTGTGTCCCTGCGTAGATTGTTGGGCGGAGTGGAGTCGGGCCCCCCGCTGGGAACCACGTCTATGGGTTCACTAACCTTCAGTTCCTAGGTGGAGATCTTAAGCGGGTTGATGTGAACGTCGGCCGAACGGGCAGTTCAGAGACTGTTTATTTCGAGCTTACCGATCTTCGCCTTCACAAGCGCGACTTCCGGTCCGGGTCAAAACGCGACCTCGCGGGGAGGGCCGCTTCTGGGGCGCAAAGCGGACATTAATGCATGGTGACAGATTGGTGGTCGTGAAGGTGCGGGCGCTTCTCCAAGCCGAATCAAGTTTTTCCCCTAGGGTGTACCAACTTTTAAGCGGCCACGACGTAGAAGCGTGGAAACCAACGATCCGCGGCCTTGATGGGGAGGCCGAGCCTTACATTGCTTCGCGTTGTTTCTGAAACCAGATACCCAGCATCGATGAGGCTGTTGAGCACTGTTCTGGCTTGACGCTCTTCATGCCCGGTTATTTCGGGGGCTCGGCCGCGAGAGACGCCCGCGATCACCGCTTCGCGCAGAAGCGGCCATGAGCCTCGCCTTATGCGTTTCGCGCAGAGTAGGTACCGGATTTGCCGAAGTTTTCCTGAAGAAAGGCGAGGGAGTGGCGGATGTCGAGGCCTGTCCAGATCTCCAAGGCGTTGAATTTGGCAGCGGTTGTCGGCCCGATGCCGTGAAACTTCCCGACCGGCAGCGTCTCGACGAAGGCCGGTCCCATCTCCGGCGAGATGACGTACTGACCGTTGGGCTTCGCGGTAAGCCGCTAATTTCGCGAAGCGGCCGTTTGCCGGAAGCGCAATTCGCGGAATGAGCGATTATGGAATGCAGTAAGAATCCAATTGGCATAGCCAAAAAGTTCGTCGGTACACTAAGGGCGATCCGTTTGTCGTTGCCGTCGTCAATTCGGGGAGAGAACGAAGGTCAGACGACCGCGCAGCATTACGAAACGAAAATCACAATCGCAGCGTCGGGGGCTCGAGACGTTCCACCGACTTGAACCCCCGACTGCCCGCGATGGAGTACGCCGCAAGTATTGCCGATTACGGCCATGGACAGCGCCGAGAGCGGACCGATCTACTTGTCCTATTGATCCAGCGCCGGCCTTAGCAATCAAGTTGTGCCCAGGCTTCGAAGGCCCATTTGCCTATTCCTATGAAACCCAAATTTTGGCAAGGTGGCGATAGATCCTTTACGCTCACATCCATTCGCCATCGCAACGCATTTTGAGAAACCTTTCTTCTCAGAACCCAAAGGATTTCATCATTCGCTTTCGACCGCAAATTTCCTGAGGGGAATCGGATCTGATGCGCGCGGTTGCGTGCTCTGTGTGGGGCGACCATATGGCTGCTTGCTGACCAAAGCAGTTGGCGGGAATATGCTGTCGTATATCGCGCGAGCTTCCTGAATTAAACGAATCCGCTCAAGCTCAGATTTTGGGACAAGTCGAATGATGTCGCCCATGTGCGCTCCCGCTAGGCTGCTTCTTGCGCGCGCCGCCATATCGGAAACGGGTCTGCGAGCTTAGCCCATTCCGCGACGTCCATAGCAGCTTTTCCCGGTACGAGACACGCGTCCAAGCGGGCGCGGATCGAGCCTTCGTCCATGCCAGTACCGATGAACACGATTTCCTGGCGGCGATCGCCATAGATGCTGTTCCAGTTTTGGCGAAGTTTCTTTCGCCAAAAAGGATCATCCGGCCATCGTGCCGCCGGCACGCTGGCCCACCAGAAACCAAGGGCCTGGGTGCGAATGAGCGAACCCGCCTGGCTGATTTCACCGAGCCATTGCGGCCGGGTCGCGAGCCAGAAGTGCCCCTTGGCGCGAATGACACCGGGCCAAGGGGCCTTGATGAACTTATCGAACTTGCCTGGGTCAAATGGTCGGCGCGCGCGATAGACGAAGTTCTTCACGCCGTATTCTTCCGTTTCCGGCACATGATCGGCGAAGCCGTAAAGCTCCTTGTACCAGAGTGGATGCTGCTGAGCCTTTTCGAAGTCGAAACGGCCGGTATCGAGAACGCGATCGAAGGCAACTCGTCCGTGGTTGGCCTCAATGAGCTCCGCCTCCGGATTGAGCGAACGGATGATTTTTCGCGCCGCGTCGCACTCCTCCAGCGAGGCATCGTCGACCTTGTTGAGAACGATCACGTCGGCGAACTCGATCTGCTCGACGAGCAGATCGACCAGCGTGCGTTTGTCATTATCGAGCGCCTCGCCATGTTCCCCGGGAAAGTCGGTCGACGAGTAATACTTGAGCAAATTCACCGCATCGACGACGGTCACCATGGTGTCGAGACGCGCCACGTCGGCGAGGCTTTCGCCGGCTTCGGAACGAAAATCGAATGTAGCTGCCACCGGGAGCGGCTCGGCGATGCCGGTCGACTCAATCAGCAAATAATCGAAGCGACCACTCTCCGCGAGAGCGCGCACCTCCTTCAAGAGATCGTCGCGCAACGTGCAGCAGATGCAGCCGTTCGTCATCTCGACGAGTTTTTCATCAGTCCGGGAGAGATTCGCACCACCATCGCGGACCAGGTCGGCATCGATGTTCACCTCGCTCATGTCGTTGACGATCACCGCCACCTTCAGGCCGTGCCGATTGTTCAGGACGTGGTTCAGCAAAGTGGTCTTTCCAGCCCCGAGGAAGCCGGACAAGACGGTGACGGGAAGTTTTTGCATGGAGATCGAAGAGCCTTTTCAAGGGGGTAGGGTGACGCTTGGGATTGGGCATCTGAACGGCACATGCAATGTTATAACATAACATCCTAGATCGCCGACCATCTGTCAAGGCGCGTGCGGCCTCGTCTTTCTTTCGAAGTTTGTAAGTCTAGTTTGGCGTGCAAGCTTGGAGAGCGCCTCAAGCGGCAGGCTCATGCAAACAGCATCCGCTGAAAGCATCTTGCTAAAGCGCTATGCCGCTCCGTTGGCCGGCGCATCGATCAGCACTACGTCGCCACCCGCCGCCTGCAAATCCGCTACGGGCTCTTCGCGCCTCATAAGGCCTACGGTCTTGATTCCGAATTCGCACGCGAAGGTGATCGCATTGCGATCGACGCCCGATCTCCGGCGTTTTGGATGATCCGACCACCGCTTGAGATCCGAGAACTCGTTCAGGAGGATGCCTGCGATCAGAGTGTACGTCCTGACCATGGAGAACTGCCGGAGATCCGCCGAGCCGTTCACAAACGCGGCGAAGGGTTCGGTCGTGTCAGCCTATGTTACGTTTGTATGCTTTCAGCGTCCCCGCAACATCAGCTCGTAATCTCACCTTCGCAAGGTCAGCACCGAGGACCACACGTCGGTCGCGTTGCATCCAGCGACGCGCGCAGATTTCGGGAGATGGATATGCGAAACGTGATCAAGATCGTCGCTGTATTGTCTTTGCTTGGCAGCCGCGGGGCCATGGCGCAGACGGTGGGAACGGCGAGATCGTCCGCCGGATCCCTCACCACTGCGACGGCTCCTCCTTCATTGAAACAGGGCGTGCGATTGGTGGGCGAGGCGCCGATCGGCCACCGCCAACCGCATGTGCGCGACGTGCCGTCACAAAACCCCAGCGATCTCGAGCACCTCACTGAGGAGGACGCCGCAGTCGATCGCAAACTCACCATCTGCCGCGGCTGTTGAGTTGACGGCGGCGCGAGTGACGAACGGCGGCGCAAGACCACGTCGTGCATTACAGCCGTAACCATTTGGCGTGGTCTTCGAAGTCGCAGCGTAACCGCGAAGCGGCAACCTGTTCTTTGCTTGAGCCAACCTTTCGGACGCCTCCGACGGGTCGACGGTTTCACAAATGAGAGTGACAGGTCACATGAAAATTCTCCTCGCTTCGACCCCGGCCACCGGCCATCTCAATCCGCTGCTTGCGATTGCACGCTTCCTGATCGACGAAGGTCACGAGATCGCCTTCCTGTCGGGCAGCGCGCTGCGCAACCCCATCGAACGCATCGGCGCAACGTTTTACGCGCTTCCGGCCGGTGCCGACTTCGATCTGCGTGACTTCGCAACGGTGGCTCCCGAATTGAAAACCATTCCTCCGGGGCTGGAATGGATCCGCGTCGCCATGGAGCGGGTGTTCATCGATGCCATTCCAGCTCAGCACAAGGGCATTCAGCAGGCGCTGAAAGATTTCCCGGCCGACATCATTATCGGCGACGACATGCTGTTCGGGGTATTGCCGATGTTGCTCGGCCCGCAGGCGAAACGGCCGCCCATCGCGCTCTGCGGCACATCGTTCCTGCACTGGCGCCGCGACGATGGCGCGCCGCATTTTGTCGGGCTGGCACCTGCAACCACGCAGGCGCAGCGTGACGACTACGCGGTGGTCTATCGTGAGCATGACGAACAGCTCTATCAGCCGGTGGCCGATCGCCTCAACAGGTCGTTGCAGACCATGGGTGTCGGGCCGCTGTCGATGCCCATGTTCGATTCCGTCGTCGAACTCGCCGATGCCTATCTGCAGCTGACCGTGCCGAGCTTCGAGTTTCCACGCGCCTTTCCAGCCTCGGTGCGCTTCGTCGGCCGGCCTCCGATCATTCCGGATCAGGCGCCGCTGCCGCCCTGGGCTCACGAACTCGACGGCTCGCGCAAGGTGGTGCTGGTGACGCAGGGAACATTGGCCAATCACAATTTCGGTCTGCTGGTTGGACCGACGCTGGCGGCGCTCGCCAATGAGCCTGATTTGCTTGTGGTTGCCACGGCAGGCGGCCGTCCCGTCGAGGCCATCCCTGGCCCAATCCCCGCCAACGCGCGCCTCGCGCAGTATCTGCCGTTCGAATGGATGCTGCCCAAGGTCGACGTGTTCGTCACCAACGGCGGTTATGGCAGCGTCAATCAGGCGATGAGCTTTGGCATTCCCCTCGTCACCGCAGGGCTGACGGAGGACAAGGCTGACGTGAACGCACGCGTTGCCTGGTCTGGCATCGGGATCGATCTCGCGACCAACGAGCCGACGCCGCAGGCGCTGCGCGAAGCCGTCCGCACCGTGCTCGATCGTCCGGCCTATCGCATGCGGGCATCATCGATGGCTGACGAATTCAGCGGGATCGACACCCGAGCGGAAATTCTTCGGATCATCGGCGAACTCGCGCATGCGTCGAAAGAAGCGGTCGCGGAGGACGCCACGACAGTGATCAGTCGCCGTCGGCGTGTCGGCAGCCGTTAGGCTTCCGGCATGGCTGCTGCGGTTACGTTACGGCTGTAACGCAAAAAGCCCGGCGTCGTAACCGCTTCGCATTTTTTCCAGCTTTAGGTCTTTCGTGGGCGTCGCCAATTTGCGCGCCTGCGGATGACCGCGGCTGATGCTTTCCAATTTTATTCTGCTCGACGCCCATAGGAACGTACCATGTTTGAATTGTTCGCCTTGGCGACATTGATGATGGTCGCCGCACTGCTCGCCTGGTCGGGCCTTCGCGTCTGGCGGACGAAGAATGGTTTCATAAAGTGGGGCGGTACAGGCCTGGCGACGCTACTGTCTGCCATCGTCACCTTGATAAGCCTGATCACGGCGAACGGGCTGTTCAAGCTGCATGCCCGCAGTGCCCCGGCGACAGTTACAAACGTAGAAGGCACGCCTGAGCAGATTCAGCGCGGAAAGGCGATCTCGGACGGTTTCTGCAGCGCTTGCCACTCAAAGACCGGCACGCTCACGGGAGGCCTCGACATCGGCGAGCACTTTCCCATGCCCATCGGTTCGTTCGTGTCCTCCAACCTGACACCCGTCGGGCAAGTGAGCAACTGGTCTGATGGCGACATCTTTCGGGCCATCCGCAACAGCGTCGATCCGAACGGCCGCTGGCTGATCATCATGTCCTACACCAATGCCGGAAAATTGAGCGACGAAGACATACGCGCCGTCATCGCCTATATCCGCAGCCTGTCTGCAATCGGAAAGCCAACCGACAATCCGCCGGATCATCTCAATCTATTGGGTATCGCGATGCTGGGCGCCGGCATGCTGCCGACGGGAAAGCCGGTATCGATCAGTCCCATCACGGCGCCGTCTGCCGGCTCCACTTTGCTGTATGGCGAGTACATCCTGTCGTATCAGGATTGCCGCGCGTGCCATGGCGCGAAGCTGACCGGCGGCGTGCCCGGTCAGCTTGGGCCGCTCGGGCCCGACCTCAATCTCGTAAAGGGATGGAAGCTTGAGCAGTTCATCGCCACGATGCGCACCGGCGTTGATCCCGACGGACATGAACTCGGCAAGGAAATGCCGTGGCAACCAATCGGAAGGATGAGCGATGAAGAGCTCAGCGCGGTCTATCAGTACCTGACGCATTTGCCGAATTCCTGAAACGTCCCTGGCTCCATCAGAAGACAAGACGCAATGCCTGACCGCGAAACGGCTCGGGTGTTTGGCGCGCTCACACCGACTACAGATGCAACCAACGGGATCAGGAATGCCATCCGGTCGTAACCCGGCTCGATTTGACTGCAATGCCTGATCACGAGGAGCAGAGCGATGGCAGATCCGATCGAAGGTACGTTTCTTTGGCTGGACCAACGGCTGTCCGGTCGCTTGTCGAGGCCGGGCGATGACAGCTACGCCGCTGCGACGGCGATCTGGGCGAAGCCGGTCGGCCCGATGCCGCGTGCCGTCGCGCACTGCCGCACGGCGCAGGACGTGCAGTCGGCGATCCGAGCTGCGCGCGACAGCGATCTCTCGCTTTCAGTGCGTGGCGGCGGTCACGACTGGGCCGGTCGCGCGTTGTGCGACGGCATCGTGATCGACCTGACCGCGATGAACGATGTAACGCTGAGCCCGGACTATCGCGCCGCACGGATATCTGGAGGCGCCCGCGCGTCAGACGTTCTTGCAGTGACCGATCCGCGCGGGCTTGCGGTGGTGACGGGCTCATGCAGCTCGGTCGGCATGACCGGGCTGACGCTCGGTGGCGGCTATGGATCGCTGATCGCCCGCTTCGGACTTGCGCTCGACAATCTGCTTGCCGCCGAGGTCGTGCTCGCGGACGGGCGCATCGTCACCGCGAGCCCCGACAACGAACAGGAATTGTTCTGGGCGTTGCGCGGCGGTGGTGGCAATTTTGGCGTGGTGACCGCGATGCAGCACCGCACGCACTATCTGCCCGGCGTCCGCTCAGGCATGCTGCTGTTCCCGTTCGCCGAAGCCAGAGCCGTTCTCGAAGGTTGCCTCGACATCATCGCGACCGCGCCCGAAGAACTGACGGTTCAATTCGGGTTGGTTGGTGGTCCTGATGGCGTTCCGCTGGTCATGGTCGTGCCGACGTGGTGCGGACTGTCGGAGCAAGGGGAGGCGCGGCTGGCGCCGTTCCTTGGCCTCGGAACGCTCGTCGTCAGCACGTTGGCCGCGACAACCTATGGCACTTCGCTCGCAATATTCGATCCATTTCTTGCGACCGGACAACGCGTATTGATGGAGACGTGCTGGCTTCCCAGGCTCGATCGCCAGGGTATCGACGCCTTCATTCGGGCGATGGCGAATGCGGCTTCACCGGGCTGCGCCATCATCACCCATGAGTTTCGCGGCGCCGCCTCGCGCGTGCCAATGGCGGCGACCGCCTTCGGCCTTCGCCGCGACCATGTGCTGGTCGAGATCCTCGCATCCTTCACCGATCGGTCAGAACGGCGTGAGGAGCACTGGCATCGACGGTGGGTGCAAGCCGCGCGTCGGGCCTTTGATGGCCTCGCGCTTCCCGGTGGATATCCGAATATGCTCGGCAAAGGCGAGGTTGAGCGCGCAGCAAGGAGCTACGGTGGCAATGCCGAGCGGCTCATCAAGGCCAAGCAGCACTACGATCCGGACAATACTTTCAACTCAGCCATTCCGCTGCCGGCCGGTCAGCGCGTCTTGGCCGCCGAATAGGAGTACCACTCGACTTGCGGCCACATCGAAGCGATGGCGCAAGCCATCGCCGAGGATTTGACAGGCGGTGACAGTTCACGGCAGCCGAGCGAGAACGAATTGGCGGCCGCGCGTCATCAGGGCGAGTTTGTCGGGCAGCAAAGAAACCGTTCGGTCGATATGCTTCAATTTTTTGCAATTTTGACCGATGGGACTGCGGTAGACCTTCAGCCCCACTTCCACGACACAGCCTTTGCTCGGTGAGAGCAGCATATGATGTGTCATGCATATGCTATGCTGCATAGGATGCATATAGCGTTACAGATTCGGCGTAAGCATTCTGATCACAATTCATCACGTCCCCGAGACCTCACCCTCTCAGGTCACAGACAGTTTTGACCGGAAGCCATAGATACCGTCGCTGGACAAAAGTGCTCCAAAACGGAGACAATAATAATGCCTCAGAGCGACGATGTTGGCACGACACCCCTCCTGGACTTCGAGGCGTGGAGAGCTTTACTCCGATCGAATTGCGGGCGCGACGTCGAGGTCACGACGCCCAACGCCTTTGCCGGTTGGATGCGTCCCTTCAATGCATGCGGGCTTGAGGCAACTTCGGTAAAGATCAGTTGGGAGTCCACGGCCCCCGGTTGCTCTGATCACCGGGTAGAGCGGAGCTACCGGGATGTTCGCTGCGATGGCGCGGATCATTATCTCCTGATCTTCCAAGTCGCTGGGCAGACTGCAATGACCCAGATCGATCAAGCGGCACAACTCGCTGTAGGCGACGTTGCGCTCGTCGATGCGGCGCGGCCGGTGACATATCTCTCCCGGTATAGTAGCCCACACTGGCTGACGCTTCGGCTGCCGCGAAAATCGGTGCGGTCTCACTTCGGGTTCGAGCCGCAAGGTGGTGTTGGCAGACAAAGAACGCGCGCCAGCCGTCTGCTCTTCGACCTCATTCGGAATGCCGATATGGAAGCCGCGTCATCGTCCGCCGGTTTCTACATGCAGTTGGCCGTCTATGACCTCGTCGGCGCGCTGTTTGCTCCGACTGACCCGCGGCCCATCTCACGCTCCGGGGACAAGCTATTCGCGCGCATCTGCGGCGTGGTCAAGGACGGTCTTCCAGATCCGGATTTCGGGCCCGCCGAGGTGGCCAGCGAAACGGGGATTTCGCTGCGATATGTCCAGAAGCTTTTCACCGAGCGCGGCACGACATGCAACGAATTCATCTATTCGCATCGCCTGGACCATGCGGCACATCTTCTCCAACGGCGGACATTCACGGACTCCGGCCAGCCTCTCAGCGAGATCGCCTACGCCTGCGGCTTTCGCGACTATGCGCATTTCGCGCGGAGATTCCAGAAGCGGTTTGGCCATTCGCCGGGTGCATATGCCGGACAGGACAACGGTGACAGTCCTGTGCGCGCTGGTGCAGGAAACAGTGCGCCCTTGGCACGCGACGTCCAATTTCGGACGTCCTAGACAAGATCAGCATGGCCCCGGCCCCTCGGGCACCATTTGCCCATCGAAATGCGAATTGCAACACGACTAGTAACAAGAAAAGTTGAGAGATCAATTCATGCTCGCGGATGTTGGCCATATCGTTGTCGTTGATGATGACCCCTCGTTGCGGCAAATGGTGATCAGATATCTGGAGGATCACAATATACCGACCAAGCCGGCCTCCAACCGGACAGAACTTAATCGCCATCTGACCGGGGCCATTCCCAGCCTGATTATTCTGGATCTCCGGCTCGGCCAGGAGGATGGGCTGGATATGTTGCGGGAAATTCGCTCTCATTCGGATGTTCCTGTCATCATTACGACCGGCCATCGCCCCGACGAGATCGATCGCATCGTCGGCCTCGAACTCGGCGCGGACGACTATATCGTCAAGCCGTTCAGCCTCAGAGAACTGCTCGCCCGGGTCCGTGCCGTTTTGAGGCGGCAGGAGATGGGGCGGGTCGCCCGCGCCCACGAGCCGGAACGAGGTGGATACAGATTCGACGGCTGGCAGCTTGAGCGGCGCAACCGCAGACTGCTCGACCCCAATGGGACGCCGGTAGCGCTGAGCAAAGGCGAGTATGCGTTGCTACTGGCCTTTCTCGAAGCGCCGCAACGGCCGCTGTCGCGGGAGAATTTGTTGCAGGCTACGCGGATACACGAGGATATTTTTGACCGAAGCATCGATGTTCAAGTGCTGCGGCTGCGGCGCAAGCTCGAGGTCAATCCGAGTGCGCCGCGGGTGATCCAGACCGAGCGCGGCGTCGGCTACATTTTCACGCTCGCGGTCGAACCGTTCTGAACATTGATCAAAATGTGGCGGCGCCAGGTTACGGTTGTAACGACATTGTCCGCGCAGGTGATGATCGCGTAACTGGCGGATATCAGAGTCTCCGTATCAGTTCACGGAGAATCTCATGTCGAAACGAAAATTCTTTCCATTGTCTTCAGCGGTCGCCTGCCGGTTGTCGTCTTCGGCGGCTTTGCGCGGTCTTTCCGGATCGCCATCGTCTCCAGGACGTCCGCGCGGAGCGCCGTCTTCGGCCGGGACTCGAGGCTGACGGTGCGTCTTCTCGTTCATGTGGTTGCCAGACTGGCGATCACGGCAGCCTGCACCAACTCGGCGGCAGCACTCGACGTGCGGGCCGGGTCCGCAGCAATGTCCTTCCTTCATCAGCAATCTGTCGGAGTATCCGATGTTGAATTCTCAATCGGCGATCGCCGCCGTCAGGCGTCAGAGCAGCCAGGAACAAGTCTCGCGCGCTGCGCCACGCGATAGACGTGACATTCCCGTCGAACGATTGACGCCGGTCGCGGAGATTTCCAGAGCGGAAACAAATTTACACCCGGAGACGTGGCCCGCGATGGCGCAGCCGGACGCGATCGGACTGTCGGTGTATTGGCTTTTCCTCGAAGGATTTGCCCTCTACGGAGCTTCGATGCACGGGCTTGCGACGAGTGCGGTCACGGCGATCACCAGCGAGGTTGGTGCTCTGCGGCCGTCGGAGCGCTCCTGGCGCAAACGACGAAAATCCATTTCGCTCGTTTCGTCCGCTGCGCGTGCGGAGACGGCGGTGCTGGAGAGCGAGGACGCCGTCGATCGAATAGCATTTGGATCGGGCATTCTATCCACGAGGGACGCTGCGGCGCGGGCGGCCGACCGATACCGGTTTGTCCATCCCGGCTGGCTATCCATGATCTGGCGCGCCATCGCAAGCCGGTGGGCAAAGTGGCGTCGCGAGCGCGAGATCAATGAGACTATCACGGCGGTGGCGGATTATGACGACCGGATGCTGCGGGACATGGGATTTCCTCATCGTTCGCAGATCGAGCAGATCGTGAGAAATGGCCGGGATGGCTAATCTTGCCATCGGCAAGATCACGAAGGCGGTCCCTCGCGGCGCGGGGGGCCGCCTTCGCGTGAACTTCACAATCAATAGGCAGTCCCCATATTCAGGGTGCGGGGCGGCGGGGCCAGTCTGAGTGCAATTACGTTGAGCGGAAATCCTTTGTCTCACCTGACCCTACGCGGAAGAGGCGGTATGGCTGGGCCCGCCCACCATTGGCGCCGGATCCTGATGATCTGCATCTTGATCCCGGGCGGCCTGTTGCTCTCTTCGGCAATGCCGCAGCAGCTTGTGCAGCCGCAGGAAGCGAACAGCATCATCTCCGACGAACCCATCACCCCCGTTCCCGAGCCTCGACCGATCAACGCCTTGAAAGTCAGGCTTGGCGAGCGGCTGTTCGGAGATCATCGCCTGTCTCGCAACAATTTGCGCAGTTGCGCCTCGTGCCACGACCTCAACACGAATGGCGCAAGCAAAGAGAGCCACGACAAGGGTCTCGATGGCTCAAGCCTTCCGCTCAACACGCTGACCGTCTTCAACGCCGCACTCAGCTTTCGCTTTGGTTGGGAGGGAAAGATCCGCGCTATCGAGTCGGATGCCAAAGCCTCCTTGCAAAATCCTCAGATCATGGGCGCCGATCTCGCCGAGATTGTGGAAAAGCTCGACGCCGATTCCGGGCTGCGCCGCGAATTCGTGGCGGCCTACGGCCGCCGTCCCGACGCCGAGAATGTCGTCGATGCCCTCGCAACCTTCCAGCGAACCTTGATTACGCCAGGCAGCCGGTTCGACCGCTGGCTCGCAGGGGACGCCGGCGCCCTGTCTGCGGAAGAGCAGGACGGATATCGCCTGTTCAAATCCCTGGGTTGCGTCTCCTGTCACCAGGGCGTGAACATTGGTGGCAATCTTTTTCAGCGGCACGGAATATTCCACCCGCTGGCGTCGCCAAAGCCGGAAATTCTGCGCGTGCCCAGTCTGCGCAACGTTGCGACCACGCCGCCCTATTTTCATGACGGCAGCGCCGCAACCCTCGACGAGGCCGTTCGCAGGATGGGCGTGGCGCAGTTGAATTCTACGCTGACCGACCGACAGGTAAGTGCACTCGTTGCCTATCTCGGGACCTTGACCGGAAAATACCGCGGCGTTCCGGTAGGAGGTGCGCCATGAAGATGACGCCTGTCGTCGTTGTGGTGTCGTTTCTTCTCCTGCTGCTGACCTGGTTGCTGCTGAGCGGCTTGAACCTGAATTCGACACGCTTCGACGAGCAGATCGAGGCGCTCGATCAGTTTTCCAGGTTCGAGCGTGCCTTGAATCGTGAAGTATTGACGGCGCGCGCCGGCTTGTCGCGAAACTACGATGCGCTGGCACGCCTGACCGACGCGTATGATGGGTCCGTCCATCGATTGCGCAGAGCCGCGGGTTCGGACGTCGAGGAGAGCGCCGCAATCGACATTCTCGCTGCAGGGGCGAATCGGCAGCAAACTCTGGTCGAACAGTTCAAGAGCAGGAACGCGCTGCTAAGGAATTCCTTCCTCTATTTCGGCATATTCAGCGCGCGTCTAGCCGCCTCGGACCGCACGCAGGTGGTTGCGGCCGCCACCACGCTCTCCGCCGCCATGCTGCACCTCACGCTCGATACGTCGCCGGCCGCCGCGCGCGAGGTCAAGGATCGATTGGAGCAGTTGGCGGCCTTGCCAGACCCTGGTGGCGATACCGCCTCGATACAGGCGGCGATCGCGCATGGTGGGCTGCTGCATGACCTGTTGCCGCTAACCGATGCCGCGCTAAAGGCGCTGATGGCCGCGGCGACCACGCGTGAGCAGGATGCGGTGCGCGCGTTGATCATGAAGCGTCAGCTCGCCGCGCGCGCGTCGGCGCGGCACTATCGTGTTCTGCTTTACGCCACGTCACTGCTGCTGCTCGGTGCGCTGGTATTTCTCGGGCTGCAATTGCGGGCACGCGCGATCGCCCTGCAGCGGCGTGCCGCGTTCGAGCATGTGATTGCGGGCATATCGATGCGCTTCATCAACGCGCAGCCGCATAATATTGACGACGAGGTCGCACAGGCTCTCGCCGATATGGCTGAATGCATCGGCTGTGACCGCGCCTATTTTGTATCGACCGGCGCAGCGCCGCGGCAACACGTCTGGTGCAAACCGGGCACGCGCTTTTCGCCCGGCTGGCCGAACCGTGCGCCTGCGCTTGCGGCCCGGTTCAACCCCAGCGTCGATGGAACGATCCATGTTCCGCGCGTCGATCGCCTGCCGGTTGGAGAGAGCAAGGAGATTTGTGTCGCCCTTGGTCTGGGTGGATGGGCATGCGCGACGAATGTCAACAAGGACGGTACCACCGTCGCCCTCGGGTTCGACGCGATCGGTCGACCCTGTCGTATGACCGCCGCCGGCGAACTCAGCCTGCTGCGAATGGCGCTCGATACGATCGTCTATGCGCTGGAGCGCGACTCCATGGAACAGGAACGCGCACGGCTGGAAATGCATCTGCAACGGGCTCGCCGCATGGAAACGGTGGGCACCTTCAGCAGCGGTATTGCCCACAACTTCAACAATATACTGGCCGGCATCCTCGGCCATACCGAGATGGTGGAGGAGCATCTCGACGCCGAAGCCCGGCCGCAGCACAATCTGACCGCGATCCGGCGCGGCGCGGAGCGGGCGCGGGATCTGGTCGATCAAATCCTTACATTCGGACGCCGCCGCGAGGGAAGGCGGGAGCACGTCTGCATCAAGACGCTGGTCGCGGAAGCGAAATCGCTGCTCGCGCCTTCGTTGCCGGCCCATGTCGAAGTCAAGGTGAGCGAATCCGCGGAAGCAGCGGTGGTTTCAGCCGAGCCAGCGCAGCTGCATCAGGTCATCCTGAACATCTGCAACAATGCAGCCCAGGCGATGGACAAACCAGGTGTCATCCAGATCGAGATCAAGACATGCGAGATCAGGGAGGCCAGGAGGATTACCCAGTTCGAAATCAATCCCGGCCGCTTCGTCGTGGTTTCAATATCCGATTCCGGGCGGGGGATGGACGAAGGGACGCTGGAGCGGATCTTCGAGCCGTTCTTTACGACGCGTTATCACGGAAACGGTCTTGGGCTTGCGACCGCGCGCGAGATCGTACGGGAACATAGCGGCGCTTTGCAGGTCAACAGCACCGTCGGGGCAGGGACGCGTTTCGACATCTGGCTTCCGTCTGTCTCGTCGCATCAGCCGATCCTTGTTCAACATGCATCAGGTACGTCCGGTCGCGGCGTTGGCGAAACGGTACTGGTGCTTGAAACCGACCGCGGACGCCTGCTGCGGCATGAGGAAATTCTGGCCGCTCTTGGTTATGAGCCGGTCGGTTTCACGGGGGCGGAGGAAGCCGCGGAAGCCTGTGCCGTGCGCGCGCGCTTCGACGCTGCGCTCCTGTGCCACCAACCCGGCGCGAGCCTGGCGCTCGATTTTGCGACCACGTTGCGTGAGCTCGTCCCCAACCTGCCGATCGTTCTGGCGACGACTTCGGCACGGGATCTCGACGCGCAATTGCTGGCAACTTCCGGCGTTTCGGAAGTTGTCCATCATCCGTTGACGTCCGCAGAATTGGCCGGCGCCTTGTCACGTTGCCTTACCAGCCCGGTAAGGCCGCGACTGCTGTCGTAAATCGGTTCTCGGTGCCCTGATTGATCCGAGTGCGCCGCACGTGATCCGAACCGAGCGCGCGAGCGGATACGTCTTTGCAACTTCGGCGCAGCCAGTCCAAAGATGACGAAAGTGCGGCGGTCGGGACTACAGCGGTAATCCCATTTCTCGTGTCAGAGATAATGCTGTAGTGGATAGCCGGCAAATTCTCCGCATCAACTCGCGGAGAATTTCAAATTGCCAGCATATCCGATATCACGCCTGCCGTCGCGATCGGCGCGTCAACGCCTCCTGTTTGACCTCGCCTCGATACGCGGGCGTTCGGTGGCCTCGTCTCGGATCACCGTGCGCCGGACAGCTGTTCATTTACTCGCCAGACTGGCAATCGCCGCGACGTGCACGAGCTCGGCGGCGGCGTTCGATGCCGCGCACATCTCTCGTATGACTGTTGCGACCGTGGATGGCCGTCATTCGCTTGAGTTGAGGCGGCACGAAGTCAGGCCGAACCCGATTCAATCAGTACCTGCTGCCATGGAAGCTCCGTCGTTCCTATCGAAAACACCTTGCGTGGGCTCCGCGGCCAACTCTCGGCCTTCCCGCTTCCGACCAGCCGACGCGCGATGGCTGCAGAGTAACCGCCAAGCGAGCGGTCGCCGCTCATCAACTGGCTTCACCAACAGAACAGAGACTCCAAATGACGACACCGAAAATCGCTGAAGTTCGCCTCACCCCCAATCAGGACCGTGGTGAGTGGCAGCAAGTCACGCCGGGCGAACGGTTCAAGATCCGCGTCTCTTCCGCGCAGACCATGGGGGCTTATTCGGTGCTTGAGATCGTTGCGGATCCCGGCAACGGCGTGCCGTTGCACATTCACAGCAAGGAGGAGGAGCATTTCATCGTGGTCGAAGGCATGCTTGACATCGCCAACGGCGACCGGAGATGGGACGCACCCGCCGGCACAAGCGTTACTGTCAGGAGGGGAGTGCCGCATGCTTGGTGCAATTCATCGGATACGCCGCTCCGCATGTTGGTGATTTTTTCACCAGGACAGATCGAAGGACTATTCAGAACGGCGGCGGGTGTCGACGACGTCGACAAGATCACGGCCATCGCGGCCCGCTACGGCACGAAGCTCGTTGGGCCGCCTCTGCATGGGACAGCGCATTCCATCCACTCGCCGCAGCCGAAAGGCTGGCCGACCCTCATGCGGCGCGGGGATGGCGACGCGGCGTTGCCGGCTGCCTTTACGAGACAGGTCTCGCGCTAACAGCGTTCTGTATCGGAACCGAAGGACCAGGGAGAAAAGTCAATGGAAATGCATTCGCAACGATCGTTCCATGAGGCCCGTGGCATCAGCGCTCCGGCGCGGCGCCGGTCGCAACCGGGCCGGATCGCACGACGTGCCATCAATCGATTCCTCGCGATCCTCAAAACAGTGAAGACGGCGATCGAAGCCGAATGGGCAGCTCGTCACGCCATCGAAGAACTCGCCGGCATGAACGATCACATGCTTCGCGACCTCGGGATTACCCGAGGCGAGATTGAGAGCACGGTGCGCCGGTCGCGAGCGACTATCGGAACGGAGCACGAACCGTCTCCCTTGAATGATGGCAGTCAGGGTAGTCTGGCTCTGCCGACGGTCAGCTCTCCCGACCTTACGTCAGAAGGACGGTCTGAGCAGCAGTTGCAGAGACTGCCATCATGGTGATGGCGGCAGGCGCTACCGATGCGAGCAGGTTCCTGCTGAAGGCACGTCACTGTCGATCAGGGTGATCTCGTTCAGCAAGCCACGAACGCTACCAAGTGGGGCCAATTGTTAGGTCTGGATAGTTGCTGCCATGCAAGCTTCGGGCGGCGTCGTATGTCGCCATGATGTCTTCTCCTGAAGTTAAAGGTCAGTCTGCGGCGGAGTCGAGGCGTATCGCAAGCGCTCTGCGCCGGTCGCAGGGCCGTACCCGGTTGAATCGGCTTTGCAATCTGGCCGGGCTTCGATCATAAAGGCGCCTGACTTTCAGCCGGCCGATTTCGCCGTCCGGCGACAATAAAAGAGGGAGCAAGTCTCGTGGCATATTCCGATACGCAATTGTTCATCAACGGCAAATGGCGGCCGAGCCAATCGGGCAGGACGATCGCCGTGCTCAATCCGGCGACAGAGGAAACCATCGGCACCGTCGCGCATGCGGACCGCGCCGATCTCGACGAGGCGCTGGAAGCGGCGGCCAAGGGTTTCAAGGTCTGGCGCGCAGTGGCGCCGTTCGAGCGCTGCAGGATCATGCGCAAGGCGGCCCAAATCATGCGCGAGCGCAATGACGGGATCGCGCCGCTGTTGACGATGGAGCAGGGCAAGACGCTGGCCGAGGCCAAGATGGAAGCCATGGCCGCCGCCGACGTCATCGAGTGGTTCGCCGAGGAAGCCAAGCGCGCCTATGGCCGGGTCATCCCGGCGCGCGGCCCCGGCATCTACCAGATCGCGGTCAAGGAGCCGGTCGGCCCGGTTGCGGCCTTCACGCCGTGGAATTTCCCGATCAACCAGGTCGTGCGCAAGCTCTCTGCGGGCCTCGCGGCGGGCTGCTCGATCATCGTCAAGGCGCCTGAGGAAACGCCGGCGTCGCCTGCGCAACTGATCAGGGCGTTCGTCGATGCGGGCGTGCCCGACGGCGTCATCAACCTGGTCTATGGCGTGCCATCGGAGATTTCGGAATATCTCATTCCGCATCCGGTGATCCGGAAGATCTCCTTCACCGGATCGACGGTTGTGGGCAAACAGCTCTCCGCACTGGCGGGCCTGCACATGAAGCGCGCCACGATGGAGCTGGGCGGCCATGCGCCGGCCATCGTGTTCAAGGACGCCGACGTATCCTCGGCGGCGAAGATTCTGGCGGCGGCGAAGTACCGCAATGCCGGCCAGGTCTGCATCTCGCCGACCCGCATGCTGGTGCAGGACGACGTGTTCCGCGAGTTCGTCGACAAGTTCGTCGAGGGAGCCAAGTCGATGAAGGTCGGCAGCGGCCTCGATCCGGATTCGAAGATGGGCTCGCTCGCCAATCCGCGCCGCGTCACCGCCATCGAAGGCATGGTGCAGGATGCGGTGGGCAGAGGAGCAAAACTCGAGACCGGCGGCCACCGCGTCGGCAACAAGGGCTATTTCTACGAGCCAACGGTAGTCAGCGACGTGCCGAAGGATGCACGCGCCATGAACGAGGAGCCGTTCGGCCCGCTGGCGTTGATCTCGCGCTTCTCGACCTTCGACGAGGTGGCCGAGGAAGCCAATCGCTTGCCGTTCGGCCTGGCGTCCTACGCCTTCACCAGTTCGACCAAGACCGCGACCGCGATCGGCGCCGCGATCGAAGCCGGCATGGTCTCGATCAACAGCTTTGGTCTTGCCTTGCCGGAAGTGCCGTTCGGTGGCGTGAAGGATTCCGGCTATGGCTCGGAGGGCGGCACCGAGGCGATGGACGGGTATTTCAACACCAAGTTCATCACCCAGACCGGCGTGTGAGCCAGATCGCGAAGCCAACACAGTTTGCTTCGCTGACGTGACATGGCCCGACGCTCCCACCGAGCATCGGGCTAATGATGTACCAACCATGCCAGAAGCAGGATGACGAGCACGATCAGGCCCGCGGACAGGCTCTTCCAGAAAACGAGCGGATCGCGCTCATAGAGTGAGCGCCGTGACGCGATGGCCGGCTTCGCCCACATCGCGCCGTTCTCGAGCTCGTGCGAGAACTCGATGACATCGCCGTAGCGTTGCGCCGGATCGACGTTGAGCGCCTTGCCGACCACCGCGTCCAGCCAGGCCGGCAGGTCGGGGCGATAGCGGGAGAGGGAAGCGGGCTTGCCGAAGCGGGGCCGCGAGAATGGCTCGATCTCGCCATAGGGGTAGGCGGCGGTGAACGTCCGGTACACGGTGACGCCGAGCGCATAGAGATCGGAAAACTCGTCGCCGGGCCGCCCGCCGAACAGCTCCGGCGCCATGTAGCTCGCCGTGCCCGGAATATCCTCGGCCGGAAAATCCTCGAGCAGCGGCACGCGCGCAACGCCGAGGTCAACCAGCCGCAATCCGCCGGCCTTCAGCAGGATCACGTTGTCGGGCTTGATGTCGCGGTGGATGATGCCGGCGCGGTGCAGGGTCGCAACGGCGCGCGCTAGCTTGGTCGCAATCCCGATACCTTCGGACAGCGAAAGCTGCGGAGAACGGTTGAGCCGCTGTTCCAGCGTCTCGCCTTCGTAAAGCGGCATCACCGAATAGAGGCGGGTCTGCCGTTCGGCAGGCAGTTCGATGATTTCTCCGATCCACAGGCTTCGCACGCGGGCCGCGACCCACGCCTCGCGGACAAAGGCGAGGCGATAGGAGCCCTCGCTGGCCACGCGCGGATGCGGAAACTTCAGCACGAGCTCGCGGCCCTGCCGCTTGTCGATCGCCTTGAACAGCCGGCTGTAGCGACCGTCCGACAATATTTCGCCGAGCGTGAAATCGTCGATGACGGCGTCGGTTTCGGGCAAATCAAGAATCGGAAGCGTCGCGATCGAGTGGGTGAGTTCGTCGCGGTCGGCGGGCGGCAGGTCGACGACGTCCAGCACCAGCGCAGTCATGTTGTCGCTGGAGCCTGCATCCAGTGCGGCGTCGACGAGGGCGCGCGCGGATTCTTCCGGGGAGGTGCGCTCGCTCAACAGCACCTGGAGCCGGTGATCGGCCAGCACGCCATGAACGCCGTCGCTGCAGATCAGGAGCCTGTCGTGCTGGCGCAGCCCGACGGTCGCGTAGTCGAAGCGGGCAAAATCCTCGAACCCGATGGCGCGGTTGAGCAGATGGGCGAGATCGCCGCGGCCGGCGATGTGGTCCGTGGTCAGCCGCTCCAGGCGGCCCTCGCTCAGGCGATAGGCGCGGGTGTCGCCGATATGAATGACGTGGCACTGCCGCTGCGACAGGATGATCGAGGAAAAGGCGCAGCTCATGCCGCTGAGCTGCAGGTCGGTGCGGCCTTGCGTGTAGATCCAGCTATTGGCGGCTTCCAGCGAACGCGAGGCGCGGCGGCGCACGCCGAGCGTTTCGGGGAGGGAATAATAGGCGTCGATGAAGCATCGAACCGCGAGTTCGGCGGCTTCCCGTCCGCCCTTGTGTCCACCGACGCCGTCGGCGACCGCGGCGACAATGTCGCGGTTGGTCACACCGGACCGGCCGAGGCAGGTCCCGACGTAATCCTCATTAGCCGAGCGCTTGCCGGTCTCGCTGACGAAGCCGACGCGAACCCCGAGATTTCGTTGCGAACCGATCGTCACCCGCGCGGCCTGTCAAGGCTTTACTATTGACGCGTTTTCTTCACGCGAACCGGTAACCACTTCGCTCGAAAACGCTATGGCAGCGCGCGTCGTCAGACCCGCGCTCCCGATGCGGCGCCCCATGTGGTGCGCCAGCGCACCTTGACCATGGCAAGTCCCAGGAAACCAAGCAACGCCAGCAGGCCGAAAAACAGGAAGCCCGCGCCGAAACCGCCCGTCATTCCCTTGGCGACGCCGAGCGCTTTGGCAAGGAAGAAGCCGCCGATGCCGCCGGCGCAGCCGACCATGCCGGTCATGAGGCCGATCTCCTGACGGAAGCGCAGCGGGATGAGCTGAAACACGGCGCCGTTACCCATGCCGAGCGCGAGGACTCCGATCGAGAACAGCAACACTGACACCCAGGCGATCCGCGGCATCTCGGTGAGCGCCCAACCCGCAGGCGCCGGAGCAGCCGGTCCCTCCGGCATGAAGGCGATGACAAGATAGGCCCCCACGACGACCCCAAAAAACATCGACAACGAGCGGATGCCGCCGATGCGGTCGGCGAGCAGGCCACCGACCGGGCGGAAACCCGAACCGAAGGCGACGATCAGGGAAACCAGCAGGCCGGCCGCAACGCCTGATACGTGATACTGCACGCTGAAATACAGCGGCAACGCGTTGGCCAGTCCGACGAAACCACCGAAGGTGATGAAGTAGAAGAACATGAACCAGCGGCTGTCGGGATCGCGCAGCAACGTGCCATAAGCCTTTAGCGAAATCGGTTTCCGTTCTCCGGGCGCATCCTTGGCGGCATAGGCGTAGTAGGCGAGGATCAGCAGCATCGGAACGAGCAGCACGCCGAACACGGCTTGCCAGCCCCAATGTTCGGCGATCGACGGCGCGAACATCGTGTCGAGCACGACACCCATATTGCCGGCGCCGGCGATCCCCATCACCACGCCCTGATATTGCGGCGGATACCAGCGGCTCGCCTGCGGCAGCGCAACCGCGAACGAGGCGCCGCCGATGCCGAGCGCGAGACCAAAGACCTCCACCGACAGCTTGGTCGGGAGGCCGAAGTAGCAAACCCATGCCGTCGCGGCGATGACGACGAGTTGTGCGATAATTCCGGTTCGTTTGGCGCCGAACAGATCGGCGAGAAAGCCCATCGGCACCCGCAGCAACGCGCCGGCCAGAACCGGGATGGCGACAAGCGTGAACTTCTCGTCGACGGCAAGGTTCATGTCGCGCACGATGTAGACGATCAACGGACCGAGCGCGACCCAAGCCATGAAGCTTATGTCGAAATAGAGGAAGGCCGCGAGCAGCGTGGGCCAGTGACCAGCCTTCTTGAATTCAGCAAACTTCATCGAGCAGCCTCGAACATCGGCGCGTGACACCGCGCAAGCGCGGTGATCTCGGCACAAGAGATTGAATTTTTGAAAGCGAGAGGTCGTCTCGTCGTTGAGACATACGCTCTCAGTCACAAACGTCAGCAATTCGTGTGCCAGAAAACCCAGCGCGTCACTTTGCGAATAGTTGCAGTACCTTGCAACGCGCGAACAAGCTGCCGCGAATGCGGCTGATGCTCCGTTTGTTGGCAAAAACAGCCGCTCGAACGTGCAGTGTGGTGTTTTATTGTGCGGTGCCGAATATTAGCGGTAAAGCGCGCCTGAAAGGCCGCTTATCCGCGTAGTGCCATCTCCGCGGGCAAATTGACGCCGGGCGATGGTTAAGCATTCGTGTTGTGCACAATGGATGGCCCAAACGGGTGATTTTTTGGGCATCCGTGCGCGCACAACTGTCGCCAATTACCGATTCATCGGCTGAAGCCGAGCGTCGCGTCCGAAAAAATACGGGTCCGGTGTTGGCACGTGTCTTGAATATGAGAAATCCTCGATCGTCATAGTCGATGATCCTCTGCCCGCCGATGGGCGCTCCCCAATCATTCAATACTTCTTGCCAACCGACGATGCAGGTCTGCGTCGCCGCGTCGGACCATCGGAACCTGGATTAGAAGGCAGAGCATGCTCGACAAAGTGAACAAGCAAAAGTTGGTGGTGATCGGCAACGGCATGGCCGGCATCCGCACGGTCGAAGTGCTGCTGGACCGTGCGCCAGATCTCTACGACATCACCGTCTTCGGCTCCGAGCCATACGGCAACTACAATCGAATTCTGCTGTCGCCCGTGCTCGCCGGCGAGAAGACCGTCAACGACATCATGCTCAACACGGAGCAGTGGTACGAGGATAACGGGATCACGCTGCGCAAGGGTGAAATGATCGAGATGATCGATCGGCGCACCTGCGAAGTCGTCACCGCGGAAGGCGCGCGGGTGCCTTACGATCGCCTGCTGATCGCCACCGGCTCGAACCCGATCATGTTGCCGCTTCCGGGCAAGGACCTCCCGGGAGTCATCGGCTTTCGCGACATTCAGGACGTCGAGCGCATGGTTCAGGCCTCGACCAGCTACAAGGACGCGGTCGTGATCGGCGGCGGCCTGCTCGGCCTTGAAGCCGCCAACGGCCTGATGAAGCGCGGCATGAACGTCACCGTCGTGCATCTGCTCGACACGCTGATGGAGCGCCAGCTCGATCAGGTTGCGGGTGGATTGCTGCGCAAGTCGCTGGAAGAACGCGGCATGGTGTTCAAGATGCCCGCGCAGACGCAGGCGATCCTCGGCGAGGATCGCGTCACCGGTGTGCGCTTCGCCGACGGCGAGGTACTTCCCGCCGATCTGGTCGTCATGGCGGTCGGCATCCGCCCGAATTTCGAGCTGGCGCGCAAAGCGGGTCTCCATTGCGAGCGCGGTATCGTCGTCTCCGACACCATGCAGACCTACGACGGGCGAATCTACGCCGTCGGCGAATGCGTACAGCACCGTCGCCAGACCTACGGCCTCGTCGCTCCGCTGTTCGACCAGGCCAAGGTGTGCGCCAACCACCTCGCCATGAAGGGGTTTGCCACCTATGACGGTTCGGTCGTTTCGACCAAACTGAAGGTGACCGGGATCGACCTGTTCTCCGCCGGCGATTTTGCGCCGGGCGCGGACAAGGAAGAGATCGTCATGCAGGACGCTTCGCGCGGGGTCTACAAGCGGATCATCCTGCGCGACAAGAAGATCATCGGCGCCGTGCTCTATGGCGATACCATCGACGGCCCCTGGTACTTCCAGCATCTGCGCGACGGCACCGACGTTTCGCAAATGCGCGAGCGGCTGGTGTTCGGCGCCGCCAATCTCGGCGATGGCGGCCATAGCGGCAAGAACTCGGTCGCCGCCATGAGCGATGACGCGGAAATCTGCGGATGCAACGGCGTCTGCAAGGGTACGATCGTGAAGGCGATCAGCGAAAAGAAACTGTTCACGATCGACGACGTGCGTGCCCACACCAAGGCCTCTTCGTCCTGCGGTTCATGTACCGGCCTGGTCGAGCAGGTGCTCGCTTTCACGCTCGGCGGCGACTATTCGGTAGCGCCGAAGGTCAAGCCGATGTGCGCGTGCACCGATCACAGCCACGACGATGCGCGCCGCGTCATCATCGAGAACGGATTGAAGACCATCCCCGATGTCATGCGGTTCATGGACTGGAAGACGCCGAACGGCTGCCACTCCTGCCGGCCCGCCCTGAACTATTACCTGCTCGCGACCTGGCCCGGCGAGTATCGCGACGACCAGCAGTCGCGCTACATCAACGAACGCGTTCACGCCAATATCCAGAAGGACGGAACCTATTCGGTCGTGCCGCGGATGTGGGGCGGCGTCACGACGCCGGACGAACTGCGCGCCATCGCCGACGTCGCGGACAAGTTCAAGATTCCGACCGTCAAGGTGACCGGCGGACAGCGCATCGATCTTCTCGGCGTGAAGAAGGAGGATTTGCCTGCGGTCTGGGCCGATCTCAATGATGCGGGTATGGTGTCCGGCCACGCCTATGCCAAGGGATTGCGCACGGTGAAGACCTGTGTCGGTTCGGAATGGTGCCGTTTCGGTACGCAGGACTCGACCGGCCTCGGCATCAAGATCGAAAAATTCATGTGGGGCTCGTGGACGCCGGCCAAGGTAAAGCTTGCGGTGTCCGGTTGCCCGCGCAATTGCGCGGAAGCCACCTGCAAGGACGTCGGCGTCGTCTGCGTCGATTCCGGATTCGAGATCCACTTCGCCGGCGCCGCCGGTCTTCACATCAAGGGAACCGAGTTCCTGACCAAGGTCGCGACCGAGGAGGAGACGCTCGAAGTCATCGCCGCATTGACGCAGCTCTATCGCGAGCAGGGCTGGTATCTGGAGCGCATGTACAAGTGGTGCGATCGGGTCGGTCTCGACGCCATCCGCAAGCAGGTGGTCGACGATGTCGCCAACCGCAAAGCGCTGTTCAGCCGTTTTGCCTATTCGCAGCAATTCTCGCAGAGCGATCCGTGGGCGGCGCGTGCCAAACGCGGCGTCGACCGCAACGAATTCACCCCGCTCGCGGAGCTGGAGCTCGCATGACCAACTGGATTGAAATCGGGGCGCTGAGCGACATTCCCGTTCTCGGCTCGCGCGTCGTGCGAACGGCGTCCGGAGATATTGCGGTATTTCGGACTGCCGATGACGAGGTATTCGCGCTCGACGATCGCTGTCCGCACAAGGGCGGACCGCTATCGCAAGGCATCGTCCACAACAAGCGCGTCACCTGTCCGCTGCACAATTTCGTCATTGAGCTCAGGAGCGGTACGGCGGTCGCTCCCGACGAGGGATGTACGCGCGCGCATCCGACCAAGGTGGAGAACAACACCGTCTGGCTTTGCATCCAGACGGCGGCGGCTGTGCCCGCCGAGTGAGGGTGATCGCCCGTGCCAGTGAAGACAAGCTGTCCGTATTGCGGCGTCGGCTGCGGCGTCCTCGCTGACAGGGATGCCTCGGGCGCCGTTACCGTCCGCGGCGATCCGCTTCATCCCGCCAATTTCGGGCGGCTGTGCGCGAAAGGCTCGGCGCTCGCCGAGACCATCGGCCTCGAGGGGCGGCTGCTGGCTCCTGTGGTCAACGGGCAGGAAACAAGCTGGGATGCGGCGCTCGATCATGTCGCGGAGGGTTTTGGCAGTATAGTCCGCGAGCATGGGCCGGATTCGGTGGCCTTCTACGTCTCCGGCCAGATTCTGACCGAGGACTATTACGTCATCAACAAGCTCGCCAAGGGCTTCATCGGCACCGCCAACATCGACACCAATTCCCGGCTGTGCATGGCGTCGAGCGTGGCGGGCCACAAGCGCGCGTTCGGCAGCGACACCGTTCCGGGCTGCTATGAGGATCTCGAAAGCGCCGATCTTCTGGTTCTCGTCGGCTCCAATGCCGCCTGGTGCCATCCGATCCTTTACCAGCGCATGGTGGCCGCCAAGGCCAACAACCCGGCGTGCCGCATCGTCGTCATCGATCCGCGGCGGACTGCGACTTGCGAGGACGCCGATCTCCACCTGCCGCTTCGCTCGGGCAGCGATTCGGTGCTGTTCAACGGGTTGCTCGCGCATCTTGCATCGCGCGACGCCATCGACAGCGCATTCGTGGATGGATCCACCACCGGCGCCGAAGCCGCGCTGCAACAGGTCGCCGGCCAGACGGTTGCGCAGACGGCCGACATCTGCGGCCTGACTGAGGGCGCGGTGGCGTTGTTCTTCGACTGGTTCGCCAAAACCGAGCGGGTCGTCACGCTCTATTCGCAGGGCGTCAACCAGTCGAGCAGCGGCGTTGACAAGGTCAATTCGATCATCAACTGTCATTTGTTGACCGGCCGTATCGGGCGGCCCGGCATGGGGCCGTTCTCGCTGACCGGACAACCCAACGCGATGGGTGGCCGGGAAGTCGGCGGGCTGGCCAATCAATTGGCCGCCCACATGGAGATTGAAAATCCGAAACACCGCGACATCGTGCAGCGCTTCTGGCAGTCGCCTGTCATCGCGGACAAGCAGGGCCTCAAGGCTGTCGACATGTTCGAGGCGATCGCCGACCGGCGCATCAAGGCGGTCTGGATCATGTCCACCAATCCACTGGTCAGCTTGCCGGATGCCGATCGTGCGCGCCGCGCGCTCGATGGCTGCGAGCTCGTCGTCGTATCCGATTGCATGCGCCATACCGACACCACGCGTCATGCCCAAATATTGTTGCCGGCGCTGACCTGGGGCGAAAAGGACGGCACCGTCACCAACTCCGAACGCCGTATCTCCCGGCAGCGGCGGTTCCTGCCGGCGCCCGGCACTGCAAGGGCCGACTGGCAGGCGGTTTGCGACGTCGCGCAGCGCATGGGCTTTTCGGGGTTCGACTATCCGAACGCTGCCGCGATCTTCCGCGAGCACGCGAGACTCTCCAGTTTCGAGAATGAAGGGACCCGCGATTTCGATCTGTCCGCCCTGAATACGCTCGACGATCGCGCCTACGATGCGCTTACTCCGATCCAGTGGCCGGTCACGCGCGAATATCCGACCGGCACGCCGCGGATGTTCGAAACCGGAAAATTCTTCACGGCCGATCATAGAGCGCGTTTCGTGCCGGTGACGCCGCGTGCCGCCGTGAACGCGACCAGCCGCGATTATCCGCTGGTGCTCAATACCGGGCGGGTCCGCGACCAATGGCACACCATGACGCGGACGGGAAAATCAGCGCGGCTGCTGGCGCACATTTTCGAGCCTTATGCCGAATTCCATCCCGACGATGCGCGCATGGCTGGCGTCGAGAATGGCGGCCTCGTCCGACTGACCAGCCCGTGGGGCGAGATGGTGGCGCGCGTTGTCGTTACCGCCGAACAGCGGCGCGGCTGCGTGTTCGTGCCGATGCACTGGAACGGGGAGTATGCCGGCGATGGCCGGGTCAATGCGCTGGTCAATCCGGCGACCGATCCGATCTCCGGGCAGCCGGAGTCCAAGCACACGCCGGTCAAGGCGGCAGCCTACTTGCCGAAATGGCATGCCTTCATCCTCAGCCGCCAGGAGATCGAGCGGCCCGCCACGGGTTACTGGGTCGGCGGCCTTTCAGGGACCTGCTGGCGGATGGAGCTCGCCGGCGACGAGCGACCAACGAGCTGGCGCGATTGGGCGCGGGCGCAGCTTCGCGTCGGGTATGACGACATCGAGTGGATCGCCTATCGCGATCCGAAGGCCGGCCGTTTCCGCTACGCGGCCGTTCGCGGCGGCCGGCTGGAAGGTTGCGTGTTCATCGCCCCCGATCACAAGCTGGTCTCGCGGTCGTGGCTATCAGGGCTTTTCGCGGAGCAGGCCTTGTCGCCGAATGCGCGG
The DNA here is from genome assembly GCF_036924535.1 of Bradyrhizobium sp. AZCC 2262. Classification (NCBI taxonomy): domain Bacteria; kingdom Pseudomonadati; phylum Pseudomonadota; class Alphaproteobacteria; order Hyphomicrobiales; family Nitrobacteraceae; genus Bradyrhizobium; species Bradyrhizobium sp. AZCC 2262. Next base: position 395,397 of record NZ_JAZHRT010000001.1, read on the forward strand.
ATGTCACTGCTGACGGGTCAACCGCTCGATGCGGGCCAGGACGTTGGGCCGATCGTCTGCTCGTGCTTCGGCGTCGGACAGCACCAGATCTCGGCTGAAATCAAAAAAGGGGCAGCCAGCGTCGACGATGTCGGCCGACGCCTGAAGGCCGGTACCAATTGCGGCGCGTGCAAGCCGGAGATCGGCAAGCTGCTGCGCGGCACGGCCGTACGGGATTCGCAGCCGGCATGAGCGGCCCGATGGTCGGCCGGTTCTAGTTCTTGATCGCGTAGAGTGGCGTTCGCAGCGTTAGCTGGTAGGACGGCTTCGGCGTCCAGGCGATCTGCGCGGTGATGCCGAACAGCCGATTGTCGTCGTCGTCCATGCGATCGAGGTCTAACCGCACGATCGGCTGCGTGAAGGCGGGAAACGGCGTCAGGTTCAGCAGCTGCGCGCCGCCGAAGGATTGCACGCCGAAGCGGGCGGTGAGTTTCCAGTTGTTGTCCCACTGATAATAGCCGCCGACATAGCCCATGACGTCAGGGCTGACGCGGGCAAACGGGGTATCGACGAGGACTCGGGTGTATTGCATCCCCGCGAGCAGCCCGCGCGTTTCATCCGCATTCAACGCGTAATCGGCTTCGAGGATGGTGTTGTAGGCCGTCGTGGCCAGCGGCGCGTCCGAAGTCGATCGCGTCGCGTTGGATTGAATCGTGATGGTCGGAAACATTCCGCCGTTCTGCTGATAGATGTCGGCCTGGAATCCGACCGTGAAGGCGTAGATCGAGAAATTCGTCCAGGGATCGGTACCGGCCTGCGACGTGGCTCCGCTGACGCCGCCATAGACCGAGAGCCGATCGTTGACATCGACGGTCAAGGGCAGGTCGACCGAAAGGCTTTGGCTGGACGGCGAGGTGAGGGTTCGGAGCGAGGAAAGGTTCGTCAGTGTGGACAACAATGGAGGCGTGCTGAATCCGATCGAGAGCGAGCCAGCGGGCACCGTCGAATAGATGGTTCTCATATCGAGGTAGAAGTTCGGCAGGGGCGGCTTTGCCTTGGCCGCGTCCTCCTCATCGTCGCCATCGTCTTTTCCAAGGGCTGCGCCGGAAAGACATAACGACAGCAGCACGCCCAGCGCTACGCCTCTGGCGGGTCGCGCCGGGGCGAACGGCAGACCGCGCGGTGCGGTGGATCTGGTCAGATTCGTGCTCAATCGATGGCGCGCTTGATTGGCTGAGATGACCATTTGGCCGCGGCGAATACAAGAAGCCACGACCGCGCGGGCTTCGATCTCATGACGGGTGTGGCGCGTTTGCGCCGCCGCGGCTTCATCGTCGTTTCGCTGGCTGACTCCTTATCGGGGAGGTGAAGTCCCACCCGATCGCGCGATCGCCGAGAACATTAGCGCGGCGACGATGCCGGACAGCAGCGAAGCCATGAGAACGCCGAGCCGGACCTGTTTCAGCACCACCTCATCGTCGAAGGCCAGCGTGCCGATGAAGAGGCTCATGGTGAAGCCGATGCCGGTCAGGATGGCCATGGCGTAGAGCTTTGTCGTGGTCGTTCCTTCCGGCATCGCAGCCAGGCCCAGCCTGATCGCAAGCATCGAAGCGACAAAGACCCCGATCTGCTTGCCGACGAAAAGCCCAGCGATAATGCCAAGCGTTATCGGCTCCGCCAGTTTTGACAAGGTCAATCCGTGAAGCGATACGCCGGCATTCGCGAAGGCGAAAATCGGCACGATGGTGAAAATCACCCACGGCCTGAGCGCATGTTCGGTATCTTCCAGCAGGCTGTGCCCGTCATGTCTGGTCATCGGCATCGCGAGACCGACGGCGACGCCGGCCAGCGTCGCATGTACGCCGGATTTGAGTACGCAGACCCAGGTGAACAATCCCGCGATCAGATAGAACGATGGTCTGCGCACATCGAGCAGGTTGAGAACCACGAGCGCCGCGACGCCCAGCCCGCCGAGCGCCAGCGCCGTGACCGAAAGGTCCGCGGTATAGAAGATCGCGATCACGATGATGGCCATCAGGTCGTCGATGATCGCGAGCGCCAACAGAAAGGTCTTCAGCGAAGCCGGCACCTTGCGTCCCAGCATGGCGCAAACGCCGAGTGCAAAGGCGATGTCGGTCGCGGCCGGTATGGCCCAGCCGCGCAACGCGTCGGCATTGCCCCAGTTCACGGCGGCAAAGATCGCGGCCGGCGTGACAAAGCCGCCGAACGCGGCGATCACGGGCAATGCCGCTTTCTTTGGGCTCGCCAGCGCGCCCTCGATCGCCTCGCGCTTGATCTCGAGCCCGACCAGCAGAAAGAACACCGCCATCAGGCCGTCATTGATCCAGTGATCGATGGTCTTGCTCAGTCCGATCGTCCCGATCCGGACCTCGCCCGTCATCCGCAACAGCGCCTCGTAGGCCGGCCCGAAGGACGAGTTTGCGACGACGAGAGCCGCGATGGCGGAGAGGCCAAGAACTACGCCGCCATAGAGGCCTGTGTTGTCGGGGTAGTCAGATGCCGGAACCTCGGCCGTCATCGGCCGTCTTTGCCGGCCGTTTCGATGGCGAGTGACAGCGCAAGCTTGGTTTCCTGCACGATGTCCTCGACCAGTTCTTCCCGGCTGACATGGGCGACCTGGCCGGTGAGCAGTCCCTGTTCGGCCAGCATCACCACGCCGTGCAGCGAGGCCCAGATCTTCAGGGCGCTACGCTCGCGCAGAAGTCCCACCGCGGGGGCCTCCAGTGCCTCCATGAGGAGTTCAAAGGTCTCCATGGCTGCGCTGTGCAGCTCGCTGCCTTTCGGCGTACATGCCATGGTTCGCGATGCGAACATGAGGCGATAGATGCCATTGCGGCGCAGGCCGAAATCCAGCGTGAGCTGTGCGAAGCGCGACAGCTTCGATTGCTTCGACGGTTTTTCGATCGCCGCCCGCATCATGGCGCTGAACTGGCGAAACGCTTCGGCGGTGACGGCCGTCAGCAGCGTCTCACGATCGGAAAAATGCTTGTAGGGCGCCGGCTGCGAGACGCCGAGCTTTTTGGCAAGCGCGCTGATGCTGATCGCTTCCGGACCGCCCAGTTCGACTTCATGCAATGCAGCCTGAACCAGGGCATCGCGGAGATCCCCATGGTGGTAGGCGTTCTGTGCTTTGCGTGCAGGTCGAGGCGACATTCAGTGTCATGATCTATAACTTTTGACTTGACAGCACAACGGTGTCGCGAATGTAATACGATATAACTTCGCGGTGTGCCGGCGGGTCTGCGCCGTCGCGCCGAAGAATGCCGACAGAAGAACACCGCGCGGCAAAGCGCGCCACACAAAGGGGAACGCTGCGATGGCCGGAAAGCTGAAAATCCGCGTCGACCAGGACAAATGTCAGGGCCACGCGCGCTGCAAATCACTGGCGCCCGAACTGTTCGACCTTGACGAATTCGGCAACGCGCACGAAGTCGGCGACGGTTCCGTGCCCGCGGGCCTGGAAGACAAGGCCTGGCTCGCCCAGACCAACTGTCCCGAGATCGCGATCGAAGTGACCGAGGAATAGCCGTTCGCGAGATCGATTTAATCCATCCGGATCTGAACGAACCAAGCAGAGGAATTGCTCCAATGTCCGATTCCGCCAGCATCATGCCCGAACATCCCCCGGTCACCGACTGGATCAACGATTTCGACCACACCGATCCGACCTGGACGGAAAACCCGTTCCCGATCTGGGAAAAATTGCGCGCGGCCTCGGCCGTCGTTCACACCGAGCGCTTCCTCGGCTGCTACATGCCGACCACTTACCAGGCGGTAAAGGAAATCTCCTACGATACCGACCACTTTTCTTCCCGGCGCGTCATCGTGCGCGACGTTCGCCCGGAAATCACCGCGCGCGCGCCGCCGATCACTTCCGATCCGCCCGAGCACAAGCCTGCCAAGCAATTGCTGCTGCCGCCGTTCACGCCCGACGCGATGAAGAAGCTGGAGCCGCGGGTGCGCGCCATCTGCAATGAACTGATCGACGAGTTCATTGCCGACGGCAAATGCGACGCCGCCGCGCGCTACACCAAGCATGTTCCGGTTCGCGCCATCGCCCATATGCTCGGGATTCCGGAGAAGGACGGCGATCTCTTCATCAAGTGGATTCACGGCATCCTCGAACTCGGCATCAAGGATGACAACGCGCTGATGGAGGCGGTGAGGGAGATGACCGGCTATTTCGCTGGCCATATCGAGCATCGCAAAAACAATCCGACCGACGACCTGATCTCGACGCTGATGAACGCGAGGGACAAGGACGGAAACCCGCTGGCGGATGAGCACGTGCTGGGTTCGCTGCGGCTGCTTTTGATCGCCGGCATCGACACCACTTGGAGCGCGATCGGCTCCTCGCTGTGGCATCTGGCGAAGACTCCGGCGGACCGTGAGCGCCTCGTCAAAGAGCCCGAACTGATGCCGCTCGCAGTCGAGGAATTGCTGCGCGCCTATTCGCCGGTGACGATGGCACGCGAAGTGATGAAGGAGACGACCATCAGCGGCTGTCCGGTCAAGCCCGGCAACATGGTGCTGTTGTCGTTTCCGGCCGCCAACCGCGATCCCGCCATGTTCCCCGATGCCGACAAGGTGGTGATAGACCGCAAGGAGAATCGCCATGCCGCATTCGGCCTCGGCATTCACCGCTGCGTCGGCTCCAACCTGGCGCGCATGGAAATGACGGTTGCGATCGAGGAGTGGCTGAAGCGGATTCCGGATTTCAGGCTCGATCCGGCCGGCGAGGTCACCTGGTCGGAAGGCACCGTGCGCGGCCCGCGCCAGTTGCCCGTGCTGTTCGGCAAGGCGAGCTGAGTGCTCCGCTGATGTGGCGGGGAGGGCCGACGTCTCGGCCCTCCTTGCGTTCGGTCGCTACTTGACCTCGATTTTCGCGTCGCTGGCGACCTTCTTCCAGGCTTCGATGTCGCGCGCGTTGATGTCGCGCTGCTGATCTCCGGCGATGAAATCCGCGGAGATGCCGAGTGCCAGCAGCTTTTCGACGATGTCGGGCTCGGCCAGCGACTCTTTCAACGCGTCGGAGATTTTTTGCATAACGGAAGCGGGAACGCCCGCGGGCGCATACATCACCCAGGACAGGCTCCGTTCGAAATCGACACCTTGCTCCTTGTAGCTTGCCACGTCGGGCAGGCTCGGCGATCGTCCGCCGCAGACCGCAAGCGCCTTCAGCTTTCCATCCTTCACCAGCGGCGTCCCGGTCGCCATGTCGACCAGCCCCACCGTGATGTGCCCGCCCATCAGGTCGTTGGCGAGTTTCGCCGCGCTGCTGAACGGGACATGCTGCAGGCGGACGCCGGCCTTCTGCGAGAGGATTTCGCCGCAGAAATGTCCGGTCGAGCCGACGCCCCAGCTTCCATACTGGATCGGCTCGCCCTTCTTCGACAGCTCGATCAGCCCGCGCAGATCGTTGGCGGCAAAATCCTTCGTTGCGATGAGCAGGATCGATGACGTTCCGATCCGTCCGATGGTGGTAAAGTCCTTAATCGGATCATAGGGCAGGTTTGGATAGACGGCCGGCGCCAGCACATGGGTGGTCATGCCGCCGATCGTGATGGTGTAGCCATCGGGCGGGGAGGTCGCCGCCTGCTGCGCGCCGATGGTGCCCGCGGCCCCGGTGCGGTTTTCGACGTAGATGGTCTGCCCCAGGCGGTTGCCCATCCGGTCGGCAAGCAACCGGCCGAGCACGTCGCCGCCGCCACCGGCCCCGAACGGCAGCAGCATCTTGATCTTCTTGGTGGGGTAGTCGGTCGCGTCCTCGGCGCGGGCCGGGCATGCCACCGACGCGAGCGCCAGCAGCGAAAGTAATGTCGCACCCAACTTCATTTACTCACTCCCTGGGTTTCCCGTTTGTTTTTTTGTTTTGGTCGTTTCGTCGCCGGCGTTCTTCGCCGGTCGTGGAGATCGGTGACGCCGTCGCGCGATCAGGGTGCGCGAGGCTTGGCGCCGGAGTGCCGAAGGATGAAACGTGTCGGCAGGTAGACCGGCCGGACCTTGCGGGCTTCGCCGCCGCCGCGAATCCGGTCGAGCAGGATGTTGGCGGCGACCCGGCCCATCTGGTCCAGATCCCACGTCAACGCCGAGACGCCCGGTGTTGCATGCCGGGCGAGATCGGTGTCGCCGATGCACACCAGCGACATGTCATCGGGATAACGGAGGCCGTTGCTGGCGAGCGCGTCCATCACGCCGGCCAGCATGTGCGTGCCCAACGTAATGATCGCGGTCGGACGGTCGGGGCCTTGCAGCAATTGGCAGACATCGCTGAACGCAATGCTCGAGCCTTGCGTCTGCGGCCGGATCAGGTCGGGATCGACCTCGAGCTTCGCCTCGGTATGGGCCTGCCGATAGCCAGCAAGGCGTTCCGAACTCGGCAGCAACGCAGCGCGCCCGGTGAGAAGCGCGATGCGGCGATGGCCGAGCCCGATGAGATAGCGCGTGATTTCGAGGCCGCCACCGCGATGATCCGCGCGCACCGAGGGCGCGCCCGGTACCTCGCGGTCGATCGCCACGCAGGGCAGGTCCAGGTTTGCGAGCGCGCCGGTGAAGTCGGTATGGGCGTTGTCGCCGGCAAACAGCAGCAACCCGTCCATCCGCCGCCGGCGCACCGCGGACACGAACGCCGTTTCGCGGTCTTGCTCGTGCCGGGTAGCCGCAAGCATCAGCACGTAGCCGGCGCGCTGGAATTCCTCCTCCGCGCCGTTGATCATCTCGCTGTAGAGCGGGTTGGAGAGGTCGGAGACCATGCAGCCGATCGTCTTGCTCTCGCGCGAACGCAAGGCCTGCGCCGCCGAATGCGGCTCGAACCGCAGGCGGTTCACCGCCCGCATGATGCGGGCGTGCAATTCCGGGCTGATATGCGGCTCGCCGTTCATGACGCGGCTGACACTGCTGACCGATACGCCGGCCTGGGCCGCGACGTCGCGAATTGTGGCGCGTGCAGGCTGGCGCAACGACATTGCAAAGCTCCCTTGAGCATCGCCGCTCGGGCGTAAGTCGGTGAAATCCTAACGCATCCTGGAAACGATATACAAGATAAATGCCTGCAAATATCTATATTGAAAAATAGTGTGAGACAAAGTATGGAAACGTTTCCAAGAAATGCCGGGAGCAGGCAGGCACGCCTTCGTTCCCGCGATAACAAACGGCCGAATGGCCGCAGGCAGGAAACGGGACCGAGGCATGACGCGGCGTGTCGAAGGAAAAGTCGCTTTGGTGACCGGCGCCGCCAACGGCATCGGTCGAAGCGCCGCCCTGCTGCTGGCGCGCGAGGGCGCGAAGATCGTCGCAACCGATCTGCAGGACGAGAACGGCGAGGGCCTGTTGCGCGAACTGCGTGCCATGGGGTGTGAGGCCGAGTACTACCACCACGACGTGACGCGCGAGGAGGACTGGCAGTCGATCGTGGCCCAGGCCCGGGCGCGGTTCGGCAGGTTAGACGTTCTCGTCAACAATGCCGGGATCTGCCTCTCGGGTCCCGTGGTCGACATGGCGTTCGCCGACTGGAAGCGGCAGGTCGCCGTCAATCTCGATGGCGTCTTCCTCGGCGTGAAGCATTCGCTTCCGCTGATGCGGGCAGGCGGGGGCGGCAGCATCATCAACGTTTCCTCGATTGCAGGCATCAAGGCGTCGCCGAACGTCTCGGGCTATTGCGCGACCAAGGGCGGCGTGCGGCTGTTCACGAAATCGGTCGCGCTGGAATGCGCAGCCGCCAAGGATGGCGTGCGCGTCAACTCGCTGCACCCCGGCATCACCGAAACCGCCATCTGGGACACGCTGATCGGCACCGTCGAGGACGGCTCGAACGGCGGGCGGGAGCGTGGACCGACGCTGGACAAGCTCACCGAACGCGCCGTCCCGCTCGGCTACAAGGCTGCGCCTGAAGATATCGCGAACGGCATCCTGTGGCTCGCCAGCGACGAGAGCCGCTACGTCACCGGCACCGAACTCGTCATCGACGGCGGCAGGTCGATCGGCTGAACGCCGGGGATCAAGAAGAATGAGAGGCGGGTGTTCCGCCGGCAAGCAGACGGGAGGTCGTCATGAGCCGTATCTTTGGTGCAGTCTGCCAGAACGGATATATCGTGCGGGATATTCGCGCCGCCATGGATCACTGGGTCAATGTGATGGGCGTCGGGCCCCGGTACTATATCGACCGGGTCAAGACCGATTACTTCCGCCACCGGGGCAAGGACTCCGCCATGGAGATGAGCGTGGCGCTCGCCAATTCCGGCGATCTCCAGATCGAGCTGATCCAGCAGCGCAACGACGCGCCCTCGATGTACAAGGAGTTCCTCGACTCCGGCCGCGAAGGCTTGCAGCACATGTCGTACTGGACCCGCGACTATCAGGCGCTCTACGACCGCGCGCTGTCGCTTGGTTACAAGGTCGGGCACGAAGGCCAGATCGGCGGCGAAAAGGGCTGCTTCGCCTATTTCGATACGCAAGCGCATCCCGGCACCGTTGTCGAAATTTCCGACATCAGCGGCAGCAAGGGGAGTTTCTTCGAGCATATCCGCAAGGTCGCCGCCGGTTGGGACGGCTCCGATCCGATCCGCGAAGTCGGCGGACGCTGAGCGATGCGCGTATCGCGCAGCAGCAGTAAGTTCGGGCCAGGGCGCGAAAGCGCGCGGCGGTAGAAAGAAACAAAAAGGAACAAGCGGATGGCAAGACTTCCCCTGATCGACCCGGCGGCAACCAGCGGCGACGTGCGCACGTCCTTTGACAGGATGCCGGTCGTCCTGAACATTTTTCGGATGATGGCGCATGCCGAGGCCAATTTCATTCCGGCGATGCGGTTCGCCAATTCGATCCTGCATCGCCAAAAACTCAGCCACGTCAATCGCGAATTGCTGATTCTTCAGGTCGCGCAGTGGGAGCACGGCGTTTATGAGTGGCGGCAGCATGTTCCGATCGCGCTCGGCGTCGGCGTCACGCAACGGCAGATCGACTGCATCGAGCAGGGCAAATACGTCGATGCCGCGTTCAGTGCCGCCGAAAACGCGCTGCTGGCGTTCGGCCGGGAAGTCATCGAGAATGTGCGTGTCGCCGAGCCGGTCTTCGCCGCCATGCGCACGCATTTCAGCGAACAGGAGATCGTCGAGTCGATCCTGGCAATCGGCTTCTACATGACCATGGCGCGCCTGACGGAGGCAACCGAGGTCGACCTCGATCCCGCCGCCGGCATGACCGTCTTCGAGAGCAGCCGGAAGCGATCGGGCTGACCGCGCCACATTGACCACGCCGCCGGTTGCAGCGATCATCGAGCCTTCGAGGGCAGCGATGGCGCGGAGCATGCAATGACGGGTGAGCCGGGGGCGGGCGGACCGCGACCACTAGGCGAAATCGCGAGCTACCACGCCCATATCTATTACGATCCGGCGACGACGCGGGCCGAGGCCGAGCAGTTGCGCGCCTGGATCGGCGAGCGGTTCTCGGTCACGCTCGGACGCTGGCATGACGTCAAGGTCGGTCCGCACGATCAGGCCATGTATCAGGTGGCCTTTGCCCGCGAGATATTCCCCGAACTGGTGCCCTGGCTGATGCTGAACCACGGCAAATTGAGCGTTTTGGTCCATCCGAATACGACCAATCCGCGCCGGGATCATGCGGCCGACCCGATCTGGATCGGGCCGGCGCTCGCCGTGCACGCCGACAAGCTGCCGGAGCACGCCGAGATGGAAGGGGCGCCCGCACCGAATACCAATCCGGTGTTGCGGCCCTGAGGGCGGCCTTGCCGGGGGAATCCCGGCCCGGTTTACCATTACGTGGCTTGAATCCGTGGATTCAGCCGGTCATGATAGCGCCGAGCGCTTGTCTCGATTATGCCTTACTTTGGATTGCATTATGGTGGGACTTATTCGGTGAATCCATTAGGAATCAGACGTGATTCCGAAGCGCCGAGCCGGGGATAGATGGGTAGGAAGACGACCAGCGCAGCCGGGCTTGCTACGAGCCGCGGTATCCGATTGCTCCGCGACGCGGCCTTCGGAGGGGCGGCGCTTTTCGGGGCACTGGGGCTGGCCGTTTGGGTGACCGATTTCGATCTGGCCGCCTGGATCAATCCCGCATCAGCCAATGTCGGCAGCACGACCTCATTCGACGAGCGCTTCGGCCCGGGCTCGGTGCGCCGTTCGCTGACCATCAACTACCCATGGCGTCCCGCCGCCCGTTCGGAGCGTTCGAATTTTGATACGGAATTCGGGCACATCGAAAGCATGTTGGGGAGGCAATCGCCTGAGGAACAGAATGCTCAGCCGGCGGAGCCCGCCCCGACGGTCGAGGCGGCAATCCCGCTGCCACGCGCCCGGCCGGTCCTGGCCAATCTTCAGCCAACGGGGAGCGACCCGGCGACGGTTTCATCGGATAACCGCACCATGTTCGAGAAGCTCGCCGATCTGGTGCCGATGCGCTTCACGCTGGCGTCGCTGACCCCGGGGGATGGACTGTTCAGCGAGCGAAAGGATCTGTCGGCGCTCGGCTACGACGGTCAGACGGCGGTCTACGACATTTCGGCCCAGGTCGTTTACCTGCCGAACGGCACCAAGCTCGAGGCCCACTCGGGGCTGGGCAGCCTGATGGACAATCCAGCGCACATCAACCAGCGCATGGTCGGCGCGACGCCGCCGAACGTCTACGATTTGAAACCGCGCGAAAAACTGTTTCATGGGGTCGCGGCGCTGCGCATGACTCCTGTGGGTGAAAACGAAATGCATGGGCGCACGGGACTTCTCGTGCACAGCTACATGCTTGGGCCAAACGGCGATTCCAACGGCTGCGTCTCGATCAAGGAGTACGACAGGTTCCTGGCGGCGTACACGAACGGCGACGTGAAGCGGCTGGTCGTGGTGCCGAGCCTGCGTGAAGGTCTTACCGCATCGCGGCGTTCACCATCCCCGTCATGAGCGCCGTTGCAGGCGACGCCGCCGCTTCCGACACGCCGCTGCGTGCGGTTTTCAAGATCAACCTGAACGGCAAGACGGTGTCGATCGGCACGGTCGGTCAGGCCTATCGCTTCATCAGTAATCTCAGCTCGATCGAGTGGATCGAATTCCGCGCGCTGCACGCCGATGCCGTGTATGCGCTGCAGGACGCTGCTGGTAACGCGATGCTGACCGTGCAGGCGACCAACGCGTTGCGTGCGCTGTTCGTCCGCGCCAAGCTGTTGTGAAGGCGATTCAACCAACTCCTCAGTTGCCCGATTTGGCAGCGGACAACCCGGTGCGGGTATGTCTTATAGGCACTTGAGAGATAAGGGAAACGTCCGCATGCCTGGAAATGACATCGAGATTGAAGACGATCGCCTGATCAGGGAATTGTTGCAGAACTGGGCGATCTGGCGCGATGCCGGCGACTGGGAGCGTTTCCGCACCGTCTGGCATCCGGGCGGCCGCATGATGGCGACCTGGACGCAGGGCACCGGCGACGAGTTCATCGAAATAAGCAAGCAAGCCTGGGCCAAGGGCATCAGTATCCTGCATTTTCTCGGCGGCATCTCGGTCGACCTCGCCGGAAGCCGCGCGATCTCGCAGACCAAGATGACGATCTCGCAGCGCGCCGAGGTCGAAGGCGTACTGTGCGACGTGCTCTGCACCGGGCGGTTCTACGATTTCCTCGAAAAGCGGGAAGAGCGCTGGGGCATCGTGCTGCGCCAGCCGATCTATGAGAAGGACCGCATGGACCCGGTCACACCAGGCGCAGCGCCCGTGCTGGATAGAGCTCTCCTCGAGCAATTCCCACCGGGCTACCGTCACCTCGCGTATTTGCAGACCCGCATCGGCTACACGGTGAAGCGCGACATGCCCGGTCTGAAGGGACCGGAGGTCGAGGCTTTGTATGCGCGGGGCGCCGCGTGGCTGCAGGGCAAGCCGATCTAGGAGATCTTTGCGCGCGGCGGTATCACCTTGCGCCATTGATTTGGATCAAGAATCCAGCCTGCCAGGGTGTCAGGATGAATGTCCTCCCTAGGCAGGGGAATGGCATGATCACCCAAACTGAGTTGAGCTTGCGGGCGGCACTTTGCAGGCAGCTCGCGCAGCGCGAACCGAGCAGCAAGGTCTATTGGCTGGCCGAGGCTGAAAAATGGTTGCGTCTTTGCCATAAGCCGATCCATCTGGAACGGACCGGCGACGAGGATCCGCTCGGACAGTTTCTGGCTCGGATGCGGTCCCGATCCTAGCCAAGCTCCTTGCGGACGGTCGCCGCCGCATCGCACATCGCCTTCAGTTTTCCGAACGCGACTTGGCGCGGCATGTATTTCATGCCGCAATCGGGGGCGACGACAAGGCGATGGGCGGCGACGTGCCTCAGCCCGTTGCGGATCCGGTCGGCCACCACATCGGCGGTCTCGATCTCCGGATTACCGAGGTCAAGCACGCCAAGCATGATCTTCTTCGACGACAGATCCTTGAGCACGCCGAGATCAAGCTTCGGCTGCGCCGCCTCGATCGAGATCTGATCGGCCTTGGTATCGGCGAGTTCGGCGAGGAAGGAATAGCCGGCCGGCTTGGTCGAGCCGGGCACGACGGCGGCATAGCCGAAGCACAGATGCACCACGGTCGGCACGGTGACGCCCTCGAGCGCGCGGTTGATCGCCTTCACCGCGTAGCGGCGGGCCAAATCCGGATTGTTGCGTACCCAGGGTTCGTCGAGCTGGATCACGTCGGCGCCGGCCTTCTGCAGGTCGAGCGCTTCGGCGTTGACCGCGGCGGCGAACGCCATCGCCAGCTCCTCGTCGTCTTTATAGAATTCGTCTCTCGCCTGCTGGCTCATCGTGAACGGGCCGGGCAGGGTGATTTTTGCTGCGCGATCAGTATTCTGGCGCAGGAATTTCATGTCGTGCAGCTCGACCGGGCCGCGGCGCTTCACCGGACCTGTGACGCGCGGCACCGGCGTCTGGTGTCCGCTTCGCGAGGTGATCATGGCCGGATTCTCGTCGTCGATGCCGTCAAGCGCCGTTGCAAAACGGTTCGAATAGCTCTCGCGGCGGATTTCGCCGTCGGTCACGATGTCGATCCCGGCACGCTCCATGTCCCTGATCGCGACGATGGTGGCGTCGTCCTGCGCCTCCTCCAGATGCTCGGCCGGCAGCCGCCACATCGCATGCATGCGGGTGCGCGGCACCACTTTCGACAGCATCGCGCGATCGACCAGCCATTCCGGCTGCGGGTAGCTGCCGACGACGGTGGTCGGTAGCACGTGCTTTGGCAGGTTCATGGAGTATCTCCTTGCTCTTGTTATTGCTTTCTCAGTTCTCAGGCCGCACGCGTCGCCGCCGCCGCGGCTTCATCCTTGACCGGATTGCGCAGGACGCCGATGCCGGAGACCTCGACCTCGACGACGTCGCCATCCTTCATCCAGAGCGGCGGTGTACGGTAAGCGCCGACGCCGCCGGTGGTGCCGGTGACGATGACGTCGCCGGGGACCAACTCGGTGAAGGTCGAGCAATAGGCGATCAGGGCAGGGACGTCGAACACGAGGTCCGAGATCGGTGCTGCCTGCACCTCGACGCCGTTGAGCCGGGTCGCGATGGTCTGTTTGCTGATGTCGGGGATCTCGTCCGTCGTCACCATCCATGGTCCGAACGCGCCGGTACCCACAAAATTCTTGCCGGGTGCGAATTGCGAGGTGTGGCGCTGCCAGTCGCGGATGCTGCCGTCATTGTAGCAGGCATAGCCCGCGACATGCGCCAGCGCTGTCTCGCGCGCAATCCGTCGCCCGGCCTTGCCGATGATGACGGCCATCTCGCCCTCGTAATCGAACCGCTCGGACTCCAGCGGCCGGATCATCGGCTGGCCCCCGCCGACCTGGCTGTTGGCAAAGCGGGTGAAGATCATCGGGTGCGGCGGCGTGGGATGGCCGCTTTCAGCAAGATGCGTGGCGTAGTTGACGCCGATGCAGAAGATCTTGTCCGGATCGGGAACGGTCGGCAGCAGCTCGATTTCGGCGAACGCATAGTCGGCGCGTTCGCCCTGCAGTGCCTTCAGTTCGTCGAGCGATCCCTTTGCGAGCAGCGACTTCAACGTCGGATGCGCCTTCAGCCGCTTGCCGGCGTCGATGATGCCGGCGTTTGTCACCAGGCCGTAGGTTGCCGTCGGACCTGCCTTGAAACTCGCGATCTTCATTGTTTGGCACTTTCTTCGATGGAGGAAACATAGGGTTCGATGGATCGTACGATCTCGCCCGAGCGGATCGGGACGCAATCGGGCGGAAAGTCCTGATTGAAACGCGCGCCTGCTTTCCCGGCGCGGTCGATAAAGCGTTCGAGATGGTTCATCGCGCCGCTGGGCAGGTCGTGCAGGACCATCAGGCTCCACGGCTGCGACCGGCACTGCTCCAGGGCTCGGTCGGCCCAACCATCCGGATCGTCCCAGTCGCGCGGGATCGCGTTCCAGAGCACGCAGCTATGCTTGTGGCGCGTGAGGTAATCGACCACGGAAGGTTTTAGCAGGCGCTCGTCGAGATTGCCGCCGCCACCGAACGGGCGAAACCATCGCTGTGGGTGCGCGAGGTCGCCGATCGCAGCCTGCGTCCGGCCGATCTCATGCTGTGCCGCATCGGGATCGCGTTGCTGCCCGAGTGGCACCGAGTGCGTAAAAGTGTGATTGCCGATCCAGTGGCCCTCGTCATGGGCCCGCGCCGCCAGTCGGCGGCGCTCGGGGTCGCCGAGCTTTTCGCCGATCACGAAGAAGGTCGTCTTGATGCCGCGTTCGCGTAAAGTATCGAGCACCCGCGGCGTCACGCCGGGCTCGGGACCATTGTCGAATGTCAGCGTCAGATCGAACACACGCACTCCGTCAGGTCGCAGGCTGCAGGGTAACGGGCGAGATTTCTTCCGCCGCATTTTGCCCGGCGCGCGTGCCGGTCTGCCAGATCGCGGCCTTGCGCTCGATCCATTTGATCGCGGCGTTGAAGGCAATCGCCATCGCCAGCACCAGCAACACGCCCGCGAATACATGCGGGCTGTCGAGAATGGTGCGATAGCGGGAAATCAAATAGCCGATACCGGCGGACGAGATCAGCATCTCCGATACCACGACGCCGACAATCACCAGCGCGCCGCCGACGCGCAGCCCCGACAGCACGGTCGGAATTGCCGCGGGGATGATCACGCGAACCAGCCGCTGGCTCAGCGTCGCGCCCATGCTGCGCGCGGCGAGCAACAGCTGCGGATCGATGGTCTGGATCCCCGCGGCGGTGGCCAGCATCGTCGGCAGGAAGCCATAGATCGAGGCGAAGGCGATCTTGGATTCCGAGCCGATGCCGAGCCAGACCGTGAAGACGGGATAGAGGATGACCAGCGGCACCGCATAGAGGCTCGAGACCATCGGCATGATCAGGATGCGCGGCCGCGGCAGGCTGCCGACGATGGCGCCGAGCAGGATGCCGCCGCCACATGCGAACGCCATCGAGATCGCAACCTCGTAGAGCGTCACCGCAAGTGCATGGCCGTATTCGCCGGCCTCGTTCCATCCGGCTGCCAGCGTCGAGGACAGTGACGGCAGGAACAGCTCGGGAATTAGCCCGGTGCGCGGCAGGATTTCCCATAGCGCGATCAGGCCGATGACGATCAATCTGCGAAGCGTTCCCGCGGTCATCGCTGCCTCATGCCGATTTGCGGATGTGCCGCCAGATGCGGTCACGCAGGCTGCCGAATGCGTCGCCGCTCAGCATCTCATAGGTGCGCGGGCGGGGTAGCGAGACCTGCAGGTGATCGACGATGCGGCCGGGGCGCGGCGACATCACGATCACTTCGTCGGCGAGATAGACGGCCTCCGTCAGGCTGTGGGTGACGAACACCACGGTCTTTCCGGTCGCCGCCCAGATCCGCAGCAGTTCGTCGCCCATGGTCATGCGGGTCTGTTCGTCCAGCGCCGCAAACGGTTCGTCCATCAGCAGCACCGGCGGGTCCTGCACCAGCCCGCGTGCGATCGAGACGCGCTGCTTCATGCCGCCGGACAATTCATGCGGATGGCGCTTGCCGAAGCCGTCAAGGCCGACCAGTTTTAGCGCATCCTGCGCCTTGGCGCGGCGTTCGTTCTTGGTGACGCCGCGCAGCGCCAGCGGAAACTCGACGTTCTCCTCCGCCGTCAGCCAAGGAAACAGGCTGGCTTCCTGAAACACGACGCCGACGCGGTTCGGGTCGGGTTCAGGGATCGGTGCGCCGCTGATGGTGATGGTGCCTGAGGTCTGCTGACGGAGGCCGGCCATCATCATCAGAAGCGTGGACTTGCCGCAACCGCTCGGGCCGACCAACACGACGAAGCGGCCGGGTTTGACGTCGAGCGAGACGTCCTCGAGCGCCACGACGTCCTGCGTCGTGGTCTTGAAGACCTGTCCGACATTGCGGACCTCGATCGCGCCGGCCGGCTTCAGCGGGGTTATGTTCGCCAATGGCTGCATTGTGTTTCCACCCATCTGACCAGTTCATTGAAGGCAATCGCGATCACCGCGATCATCACTACGCCGGCCAGCAACTGCTTCATTTGAAAATTCTCGCCCCAGGTCGCGATCTGATGGCCGATGCCGTCGCGCGAGGCGTACATTTCGGCGAGGATGACGCCGGTGAGATTGAAGATCATCGAGATCCGCAGGGCTTCCAGCAGAACAGGGAGCATGCTCGGCAAATAGACGCGAAACGCGGTTTGCATCGGCGTCGCGCCATAGGAGCGGGCGACGGTCAGATGTTCGACCTTGACCGACTCGACCGCGGTTGTGGTCGACATGATCACGATGAAGATCGTCGAAAAGAATCCGAAGCCGACCTTCTGCGCAAAGCCGACCCCGAACACCAGGATGAACATCGGCAGGAAGATCGATTTCGGGATGCTGAAGGCGAAGAACAGCAGCGGCTTTGCCACGTCGGCAAAATAGCGGTTCTCCGCGATCAGGAAGCCGATCAGCGCGCCGACGGGGACGGCGAGCGCAAACGCGGTCACTACCTCGGTCGCGGTGACGGCGAGGTCCTTGCGCACGCTCGCCCGCTGCAGCAGCTCGCCGAGCGTGGCCAGTGTCTCGGACGCGGAGGGAAGCAGGCGCGGGTTGACGATGCCGCTGCGCGACAGGATTTCCCATATCGCAAACAGCGCCACCACGATGGCGACCCGCGCCGCCTTTACACCTAGCCCGCTTCGCATCGCGTTCAGCTCAGAATTTGGTCGGTACCGGTTTGAACTGTGTCGAGATGATCTCTGCCGCCGGCCCAAGGTCTTTCATGCCGCCGGCCTTGGCCATGTCGAGCGCGAGCTGGAGTTGTTCCGGAATCTTCGCCCCCTCCATGCTGCCGTCGGTCTCCAGCTTCATGATCGTGTTCTCGTATTCCAACGCCGCGATCTCGGCGGGGATTTCATAGAGCTCGGTGATCAGCTTGACGGAGGCGTCCTTGTTGGCGCGCATGAACATCAGCGCGCCGTAGAGCGCGTTCAGCGTCTTCTGCACCATCTGCGGCTTGTCCTGCGCGTATTTGTCGAGCGCGATCCAGCCGGCCGCGAGGTTCGGCGGCACCTCCTTGGAGAAGTCGAGGATGGTGCGTGCTTCGCCCGATTTGGAGATCTGGAAGCTCAGCGGCGAATAGACTACGGCCGCGTCGACATTGCCGGCGAGCAGGTTCGGCACCAGTCCGCCGCCGCCGACGGGCACGCGGGTGAACTCGATCTTCTTGTCCTGCTGGGTCCACAGCGCCAGCAGGTCGGAGCCGGAGCCCGCGGAGGTGATCGCGACCTTCTTGCCCTTCAGATCGTTGACGCCGAGCGTCGATTTCGACAGCGTCATCAACTGCCAGCCGTAATAGCCCGTGGCGGCACTGGCGAGCACTTTGGAGTTCACGCCTTTCTTGCGTCCGGCCGACACCAGCGAGGTGGCGTCGAGAATGACGTCGGCGGCACCCGCCGCCATCGCCTCGAACGTCTCGGCGCCGCCGCGATAGATCGTCAGTTCCGCCGCGATGCCTTCCTTCTCGAACAGCTTTTGGCGCACGGCGGTTTCTGCGATCGTGGTCGGCCAATAGGTTTTGGTGGGAAGGCCGATGCGGACAGTGTCGGCTGCCTGCACAGTGGCTGATGCTCCAAGCAAGGTCATTGCCGTGATCGTTGCCAATACATGGCGTCGCGTAATGTTCATTGTGACGTTCCCTTTGATTTTTCTTGATTGGTTTGGTCTTCGAGCAGTCAGGCGGTGTCGCCACCCCCGAACGTTTTCGGTGTAGCGAGCTCGACGAGATGCATGGTCGTCATGAAATGCTTCGAGAGCGCCGCGACCGCGGCATCCGCGTCGCGCGTGAGCGTGGCGCGTACGATGGCGGCGTGTTCGGCCTCCACATCACGGGATTTTTCGGTGTTGCGCCGGATCGCGAGCCGCCGATACCGTTCGCTCTGCTCATGCAGCACGTCGCGAAAGCCGAGCAGCCATTGCGAGCCGCAGGCATTCACCAGCGTGCGGTGAAAGACGCGGTGCCGCACCACCCATTCTTCATAGTGGTGCGTCGGATCGTCGGGATAGGTGTGGGGAACGGCGCAGAGCGCGGTGAACGATTTTTCCACCGAGGCAAGCCATGCCGCGTCGCCACGCTCGATCGAGCGCTGCAGCGCCAGACCTTCGATATCGACGCGGGTTTGCGTCACGTCCCTGAGGTCGGCTGATGATACCGGGCTGACGCGAAAGCCGCGCTGGTCGGATGCCTGCACCAGCCCGTCGGCGACCAGCCGCGACAGCGCCTCGCGCACCGCCGCGAGGCTGACGGAAAACTGCTTGGCGAGACCGGCGATATGCAGCTTCTGCCCGGGCAGCAGCCGGGTCGAGAGAATATCCGCGCGCAGCCGTTCCTGAACGGCGGACGTCAGGCTTCGCGGCCGCTCGTTGGCCAGGCTCTCACCAAAACTCAACCCGATACTGCTCATGGCGCCGCAGACTGGCGAGGGACGGCGATGCCGTCAATCGAAAATCGATTTTTTATCTAACCCGCTGGCTTCGCTACGATTTAGGACGGATCAGCTCAATTGCGGTGACTGTTCTTTGGATGATCGGCGGCGCATGCCACAAAAAATCGCCGTGACAATCTGCCGGGAGTGACGTAGATAGTTCGCATGCGAAATAAATCGCCCTCGTCGAAATGACCCCGCGTCGCGAGCACCGGTTCGTGTTCCTCCTCAACGTTGCGCAGCGCCGGCTGCAGCGCTGGATGGCGGCGCGGACGCAAGCCAGCGGCGTTACCGCCGCGCAGTCCGGCTTGCTGTTCATTCTGGGCCAACGGGACGGCGTGCTGATCGGTGAGGCGGGGGCGGCGCTGGATCTCGGTCCGCCAGGTATCAGTGGGCTCGTTGACCGGATGACGGCGGCGAACCTGATCGAGCGCCGCGCCGATCGGGATGATGGCCGGGCGTGGCGGCTCTGGCTGACGCCGGCCGGCCGCGCGGCGATGGCGCAGTCGAAGGCGGGGCTCGTCGAGGTCAACGCACGCCTCACGGAAGGATTTACCGAAGCCGAGATCGACGTCGTCGCGCGCTGGCTCACAACCATGCAAACCAGATTTCCCAGAGGAGAAGACGAATGACCGAGCATATCAAGATCGAGAAGAACGACGGGATACTGACGCTGACGATGGCGCGTCCCGACAAGAAGAACGCGTTGACCAATGAGATGTACGGCGCGCTGGCGGATGCGATCCAGGGCGCGGAGACTGATCCGTCCGTCCGCGTCCTCTTGATCCGTGGCGAGGGGGACATGTTCACCGCCGGCAATGACGTCGGTGAATTCGCTGCGATTGCAACAGGCGCCGTTCAGGGCGAGCGGCATGTTGGCCGTTTCCTGCAGGCACTCGCACAATCGAGCCGCCCGCTGGTCGCAGCCGTTCAGGGACGCGCCGTCGGCATCGGCACCACGATGCTGCTGCATTGCGATCTGGTCGTGCTGGCCGAGAATGCGCTGCTGTCGACGCCGTTCGTTAGTCTGGCGTTGGTACCGGAAGCCTCTTCCAGCCTGTTGATGCCGCTCCGTATCGGCTACGCGCGCGCTTTCGAAATGTTCGCGCTCGGTGAAACCGTCGATGCCAAGTCCGCATTTGCGTGGGGGCTCGCCAACCGGGTCGTTCCGCTGGACAAACTCGACGCCGAAGCAAGAGCGCTCGCGTCCCGGCTGGCCAAGCAGCCGACGGGTGCCGTCAGCACGACGAAGCGGCTGATGCGCAATCCGGAGCTTCTCATGGCGCAGATCAAGGCGGAGAGCGAGCAGTTCGCAGCACGCCTGAAAACCGCCGAGGCGCGCGAGGCCTTCGCCGCGTTCGCCGAACGTCGGCCGCCGGACTTCTTGAAACTCGCAAGACAGCCGGCGTAACCGCCTTCTCTTCCCGCCCGCGACCGCGGCAATTGACCGCCCGTGACGGCCCCGCTACCTGTTTCGGGTTGCGTGCGGGGAAACAAATGAACAAGAACAATGACGCTTCCGAATTCGACTACGTGATCGTCGGCGCTGGCTCGGCCGGGTGTGTGCTCGCCAATCGCCTGAGCGCCGACGGCAAACATTCCGTGTTGCTGCTGGAGGCCGGGCCGAAGGACACCAATCTCTGGATCCACGTGCCGCTCGGCTACGGAAAACTGTTCAAGGAAAAATCCGTCAACTGGATGTACCAGACCGAGCCGGAGCCTGGCTTGAACGGTCGTCAGGTATTCCAGCCGCGCGGGAAAGTGCTGGGCGGTTCCAGCTCGATCAACGGCCTCTTGTATGTGCGTGGCCAGCACGAGGATTACGATCGCTGGCGCCAGCGCGGCAATGCCGGCTGGGGCTATGACGACGTGCTGCCCTATTTCAAGAAGGCCGAGAACCAGCAGCGCGGAGACGACAAGTATCACGGCACGGGCGGGCCGTTGCCGGTGTCGGACTGGCGGCATCACGATCCCTTGTCGGAAGCCTTTGTCGTTGCGGCCGCCGAGACCGGCATTCCGACCAATCCGGACTTCAACGGCGCCACGCAGGAAGGTGCCGGGTTCTTCCAGACCACGACAAGTCGCGGACGGCGCGCCAGTACCGCGTTCTCCTATCTGCGCCCGGCGAAGAGCCGCAGTAATTTGCACGTCGAAACCTCGGCACTGGCGCAGCGCATTCTGTTCGAAGGCCATCGTGCCAAGGCGGTCGAATACAAGCAGGAAGGCCGCGTGCGCACGGCGCGGGCGCGCAAGGAAATCCTGGTCTCCAGCGGCGCGTATAACTCGCCGCAACTGCTGCAGCTTTCGGGCGTGGGACCGGCCGACTTGTTGAAGCAGCACGGCATCGAGATCGTGCTCGACGCGCCCGGCGTCGGCAACGATCTGCAGGACCACCTACAGGTCCGCCTGATCACGCGTTGCGCGCAAAAGGTCACGCTCAATGACGTGGTCAACAATCCGGTACGCCGGGTGATGGCGGGCATCCAGTACGCTGCCTTGCGCAAGGGACCGCTGACGATCGCGGCCGGCACTTCGGGCGCGTTCTTCAAGACCAGCCCGCGACTGGCGTCGCCCGATATCCAGATTCACTTCCTGCCGTTTTCGACGGACAAGATGGGTGAGAAGCTTCACGCGCTTTCCGGATTTACCGCGTCGGTCTGCCAGCTGCGTCCCGAGAGCCGCGGCTCGCTGCGCATCAAAAGCGCCGATGCTTCCGTGCCGCCTGAAATCCGCATCAACTACCTCGCGACCGAAACCGATCGCCGCGCTTTCATCGATGGCATCCGCATCCTGCGCCGCATCCTCGCTGCGCCGGCGCTGAAGGCTTATGCGGTCGGGGAAGTCGATCCCGGTCCGAAAGTGCAGAGCGACGATGAGTTGCTGGACTTCTGCCGCCGCACCGGCAGCACGGTCTATCACCCGACCTCGACCTGTCGCATGGGCAGCGATGCGCTCGCCGTCGTCGACCAGCGCTTGCGCGTGCGCGGCATCGAGGGCCTGCGCGTGGTCGATGCGTCGATCATGCCGGATCTGATGTCGGGCAATACCAACGCGCCGACCATCATGATCGCGGAGAAGGCGTCCGACATGATTCTGGAGGACGCGCGGTAGCCACCCGACCGTAGCCCGGATGGAGCGCAGCGTAATCCGGGACTCGCTCACCCTCGGAACGACCGTTCCCGGATTGCGCTGCGCTCCATCCGGGCTACGAAGCTACCCCTTATACCCCCGCACCCGCTTCAGCATTTGCTCGACATGGGCGATCGGGGTTTCCGGCTGGATGCCGTGGCCGAGGTTGAAGATCAGCCGCCCTTGCGCGTAGCTCGCCAGCACGTCGTCGACGGCGCGATCCAGCGCAGCACCACCTGCGATCAGCGCCAGCGGATCGAGGTTACCCTGCAGCGCGACGCGGCTTTGTACGCGCTCGCGGATCATGGAAGGCTCGGCCGCCCAGTCGATGCTGACGGCATTGACGCCGGTTGCTTCCACATAGGCCGGCAGCATGGCGCCGGCGCCGCGGGGAAAGCCGATGATTTTCGCGTCAGGCGCTTTTGCACGTACACCGGCGACGATGCGTTTCGCGGGTTCAATCGACCAGCGTTGAAATTCCCGCGGCGGCAGTACGCCGGCCCAGGTATCGAATATCTGCAACGCGTCCGCGCCGGCCTTCAGCTGGCCGAGCAGATACTGTATCGAGTTCTCGACCAGAACGTCGATGATTTCAGCGAACGCCTCGGGATGGCGATAGGCCATCATCCGCGCCGGCGCCTGGTCCGGCGTGCCTTGTCCGGCGACCATGTAGGTCGCGACCGTCCACGGCGCGCCGCAGAAGCCGATCAGCGCGGTCTCGGGCGCGAGTTCGCGCTTTACGCGGCGCAGGGCTTCATAGACTGGTTCGAGCTTGTCGAAATCGGCGTGGCGCGCCAGCGTCCCGACTTGCTCCGGCGTATCCAGCGGATCGAGCCGCGGGCCTTCGCCGGCCTCGAAGCGCACCGAGCGGCCGAGCGCATAGGGGATGACGAGAATGTCGGAAAAGATGATCGCAGCGTCGAAGTTGAAACGGCGGATCGGCTGCAGCGTCACCTCGGCGGCATATTCCGGCGTGAAGCACATGTCGAGAAAGCCGCCGGCTTTGGCGCGCAGTTCGCGATATTCAGGCAGATAGCGGCCGGCCTGGCGCATCATCCACGCAGGCGGCACCTTCTGCCTGCGGCCGGACAGCACTTCGATAAAAGGTTTCACGGCGGATTTCTGGGACAATCGAAAAGTTCCTGCGGACGGCTGCCGATCTTCGCGCTCCTGATACACGGAGGCTTCGGCTTGGCCAAGGAAAGAAGTGGAACCCGCATAAATTCCCGGCGTTATCTTAGCCACGGAGGTACCCTATGGCTGAGAAATTCAACCCTGCACCGCATGACAAGCATGCCGCCGATCCCCACGAGGCGCTGCTGGCCGACCGCGAAATTCAAGAGAAGCTTGAGAAGGGTCTGGTCGGTACCTTTCCGGCCTCCGATCCCGTGAGCGCGGCGCAACCGGCGCCGTCGAAGGCGGATGGCAATCGCGAAAATGAATCGTTGTGGGACAAGATTCGCGGCGTCTTTCGCTGACATCGCTCGACGGGCCAGGCGATGAAGACTGAATTCAACCACGCCGCAAACAACTCGCCGCGGAGCGGCAGCACTAAGAAGGTCTCGCCGGTCGTCTGGGCCGTGATCGTTGCCGTGGTGGTGGCCGCGGTGGTCTGGTTCACGATGCACGGCTGATGCAAGCGCCGGTCAGCCGATGTTCGAACGCGTGAAAACGGCCTCCGTCGGGGAGGCCGTTTTCTTGTCGGCTGATCAGTAATGCGGCGGCGGCTCGTTCGCAGGACCCGGCGCGTTGCTTTCGGCATCCTGAAGGCGCTCCTTCAGTTCAGCGACCTGGCGCGTCAGCCTGTCGATTTCAATCCACTGCGCGGTGATCGTCTGGTTCAGCGTCTCGATGGTTACGTCCTGATAGGTCAGCCGCATTTCCAGCGCGTCGATGCGCTCGCTCAGTGCGTCGACATCACTCATCGGAGCCATCGTTCGGTTGTCGCTGCCGCAGCCCGTGGCCCAGCGCCACACGTTCGTCGAATACAAAACACTCGCCGCGCCAGCGGCTCTTTTGCTCCGGCACGCCTTCGAGATACCGCAGGATGCCGCCCTTGAGGTGATAGACCTCGTCAAATCCCTGCGCCAGCAGATAGGCGCTGGCCTTCTCGCACCGGATACCGCCGGTGCAGAACATCGCGATCTTGCGGTGCTTCGTCGGGTCCAGTTTCTGTGCGGCGAATTCCTTGAACTGCCCAAAGCTTCTGATGCCGGGATCGACCGCCCCTTCGAACGTGCCCATCGCCACCTCGAAGGCGTTGCGGGTATCGATGACAAGCGTGTCGGGCGCTGATATCAGTTCGTTCCAGTCCGACGGCTCGACATAGGTGCCGACCTGTCGCGTTGGATCGACGGCAGTATCGCCAAGCGTGACGATTTCGTTCTTCAAGCGGATCTTCAGCCGCTGAAACGGCATCTCGGAAGCGGCTGAAAACTTGAGTTCGAGATTGTCGAGCCGGCCGCCAAAGAGCGCGCCGAGCTGCAACTCCCGGACGAACGCGTCGATGGCCTCATCGCCGCCCGCAACGGTGCCGTTGATGCCCTCATGTGCCAGCAGGACGCTGCCTTTGATCCCGAGGCCAGCGGCAAGCCCGCGCAGCGGCTCGCGTAGCTCCCGGAAGTCCGGCAGCGCGGCGAATTGATAGAAGGCGGCGACTTTGAGCGGCATGGCGACCGTTTATCAGGCAGGCCGGGCAGGGGATACCCCGTAAAGCCCTGCATATTCCGCCCATTGCCTTTGACGCTCCCCTGGCATGCCAGCCATTGCCCAGCCGGGGATGAATATGTCAAAGAACCGTCTGTGAAACCCGCCCGACGCTCGCCGCGGGATGCCCAAAAAACGCTGAAAAGAAAGCACTCGCGATGAGGAATTTCCATTTCGCCGGCCGCTCCACGGTCCATGCCCAGAACGCGATGGTGGCGACGTCGCACCCGGAGGCCGCGCTTGTCGCCATCGACGTGATGCGGGCGGGCGGCACGGCTGCGGACGCCGCGGTGGCGGCCTGCGCGCTGTTAGGGGTGATCGAACCGCAATCGACCGGCATCGGCGGCGATTGCTTTGCGCTGATCCAGCCGAAGGGCGAGGGCAAGATAACAGCCTATAACGGCTCCGGTCGCGCCCCGATGGCGGCAACGGCCGAATGGTACCTCGAACGCAAGATCCACTCGGTGCCGCTGACTTCGGCCCATGCGGTGAGCATTCCCGGCGCGATCGATGCGTGGGACACGATCCTGCGCGACCACGGCAAGATGGGGCTCGACACCCTGCTGCAGCCCGCGATCAAGGCCGCCGAAGAAGGCTATATCGTCGCCCCCCGTATCGCCTTCGACTGGAAGAACCAGTTCGAGAAGCTGAAGAACGGCACCAACACCGAGCGCTATCTGTTGCCGCACGGCAAGCCGGCGGTGGCCGGCGACGTCATTCATCAGCCGGAATTGGGCAAGACGCTGCGCGCGATCGCCAAGAACGGCCGCGATGCGTTCTATGCCGGCGAGATCGCGGCCGACATGGTGGAGACGCTCCGCGGCATCGGCGGCCTGCACACGCTGGAAGATTTTGCGGCGCACTCGACCGAAACGACGTCGCCGATCGGCACCATGTACAAGGGGCACGACGTCTGGCAGTGCCCGCCGAACGGTCCTGGCATCACTATGCTGGTGATGCTGAACATCCTCTCCCGCTTCGACCTGACCAAATTCAAGCCGCTCAGCGTCGAGCGTTTCCACCTCGAAGCCGAAGCCGCGCGCATCGCCTACATGATGCGCGAGCAATACATCGGCGACCCCCAGCAGGTTCATGTCGATGTCGCCGGCATCCTTGCGAAGGAATTCGCCGAGGAGCACATCAAGAATATCAGGATGGACCGGCTGCTCGATTTGCCGAACGTGGCGCCGCCGATGAATCCATCCACCGTCTACATCACGGTGGTCGACAAGGATCGCAACGTCTGCTCATTCATCAACTCGATCGCGCACTCCTTCGGCTCGGCGATCGTCTCCAACAAGACCGGTATCCTGCTGCAGAACCGCGCCGGCGGTTTCCGGATCCAGCCCGGCCATCCCAACTGCATCGCGCCGGGCAAGCGGCCGCTGCACACCATTATTCCCTCACTCGTCACCAAAAACGGTCGCGCATTGATGCCGTTCGGTGTGATGGGAGGTCAGTATCAGCCGGTTGGGCAGAGCCACGTGCTGACCAACATCCTCGACTATGGCTGCGACGTGCAGGAAGCCATCGATATGCCGCGCGGCCTGCATTACGAGGGCTTTTATCAGCTTGAGGACAGCGTCCCGGCCGCCATCGTCGAGGGCCTGAAGAAGATCGGGCACAAGACCAGCAGCGTGGTTGGCCCGCTCGGCGGCGGCCAGGCGATCTGGATCGATTGGGACAAGGGCACGCTGACCGGCGGCTCCGATCCCCGCAAGGACGGTTGCGCGCTGGGTTACTGAGCCCTCTGGTTCTCTCTGCTTCTGGAACAACGGCCCGCCGCTTTCGTTAGAGGGACAGGCCGGCCGTCCGCTTTGCCGCGGGCGGTCGCTTGTTCTCAGAGGTCAGCCATCAGCATTCATGATTCAGACGATACCGAACAGGCCGACCTGCGCGGGGGCCGTTCGCCGTGGTTTG
This sequence comes from Bradyrhizobium sp. AZCC 2262, assembly GCF_036924535.1. Taxonomy (NCBI): domain Bacteria; kingdom Pseudomonadati; phylum Pseudomonadota; class Alphaproteobacteria; order Hyphomicrobiales; family Nitrobacteraceae; genus Bradyrhizobium; species Bradyrhizobium sp. AZCC 2262. The sequence continues at coordinate 422,072 of NZ_JAZHRT010000001.1, forward strand.
CGACATCGTCACACCCGCCCCGCCGCGACCTCAGCGAAAACCTGACATGCGATGCGTTGATTATCGGCGCCGGCATTACGGGATCGCTGGTTGCCGAACGTCTGACGCGCCAGGGCCTCGACGTCATTATCGTCGATCGCGAGTTGCCGGGGCGGGGCAGCACCGCTGCTTCCACATCCATGTTGTTATGGGAAATCGACCGGCCCCTCCACGAGCTGAGCGAGCTCCACGGTTTCGAGCGCGCCTCACGAACCTATCGCGCCAGTCGCGATGCCGTCGTCGGCCTCAAATCGCTGATTTGGCGGCTCGGCATTGCCTGCGACGTGCGCGACCAGAATTCGCTATATCTTGCGGCTGGCGAAGGCAGCGCAGACCTGATCGAAGAGCATCGCTGGCGGGCACGCGCGGGCTTGCCCGGCGATTTTATCGACCATGCCGTGCTGCTGGATCGCTTTGGCATCACGCGTGCCGGTGCGATCGTCTCGCCGGGCGCAGCCGATGCCGATCCCATGAAACTGGCGCATGGGTTGCTCAGGACGGCGCTCGCGCGCGGTGCGCGGTTGTTTGAGGCAGACGCCGTCGCGTTCGATTCGGCCGGGCGCGCGGTCAATGTCCGCATCGCCAACGATCGCGAGATCGAAGCGCGGTCCGTCGTGCTCGCCACAGGTTATGTGATGCCCGACATCGTTCGCTCCACCGTACACGCGGTGTCGTCGAGCTGGGCGATTGCAACCGTCCCGCAACCGCAGAACCTCTGGAACGAAGGCACGCTGATCTGGGAGGATGCGGAGGACTATCTCTATGCGCGAACGACGCGGGCGGGGCGCATCATCATCGGCGGCGAGGACAGTACGGGGATTGTCGAACCGGAGGCGCGCGACCGTCTGATTCCCGAGAAATCGCGGGCGCTGGTGCAGCGGCTCGCGGCACTCTGGCCGGCTGCGAGACCCGATGTCGAATTCCGCTGGTCGGGGACGTTCGATACGACGCAGGATGGATTGCCGCTGATCGGCCCGGTCCCGGGCGCCAAGGGCATCTATGCGGCCTACGGCTATGGTGGCAACGGCATCACATTCAGTTTTCTCGCCGCGCGCCTGATCGGCGACCTGATCGCCGGCAAAACGTCGCCGCTGCTCGCAGATTTTGCGATCGATCGTGACGGCGGCAACACCGGCTAAAACATGGCCGACGGCCGAAAAATGGCTATGGAAATGGCCCGCTCTGGGCTAGAGACGTCGGTCTCCCGAACGAGGTGCACTGATGCGATCTTCCCGACGCACGATTATCCGGACCGCTCTCGCCGCCATGGCGGCCGCGGTTTCCACGCCGATCGTCACCCAGCTGGCATCGGCCCAGACCGCAGGAAAAAAACCCATGACCACAGCTTCAGGTTTGCAGATCATCGATAGCAAGGAAGGCATCGGCGCCACGCCGAAGACTGGGCAGACCTGCGTTATGCATTATACGGGATGGCTCTACGAGAACGGCCAGAAGGGCAAGAAGTTCGACTCTTCGGTCGACCGCAACGAGCCGTTCGAATTCAAGATCGGCCAGCGCCAGGTGATCGCCGGCTGGGACGAGGGCGTCGCCTCCATGAAGGTCGGCGGCAAGCGCACGCTGATCATTCCGCCCGCGCTCGGTTACGGCGCGCGTGGCGCCGGCGGGCTTATTCCGCCGAATGCGACGCTGATGTTCGACGTCGAATTGCTGGCGGTGAAGTAACCGCCGAACAGGTCCGGCCAGGGGGGCGCATCGTGAAGGTCTCGATCCTCGACGATTATTTCGACACGCTGCGTACCTTGGACTGTTTCCGCAAGCTCGCCGAGCACGACGTCACGATCTGGAACGATCACGTCCAGGACGTCGATGCGCTGGCAGAGCGCCTGCGCGACACCGAAGCGCTGGTCCTGATCCGTGAGCGGACCCAGATTCGCGCTTCGCTGTTGGAAAGGTTGCCGAAGCTGAAGCTGATCAGCCAGCGCAGCGTCTATCCGCATATCGACATCGATACCTGCACCCGGCTCGGCATCGTCGTGTCGTCGGGCCAGCACGCCGATACACCGTCTTACGCGACCGCCGAATTCACCTGGGGGCTGATCCTGGCGGCGATGCGCGCGATCCCGCAGCAGATGGCGGCGCTGAAGGCCGGCAAATGGCAGATCGGCGTCGGCCATACGCTGCGCGGCAAGACGCTCGGCATCTATGGCTACGGACGGATCGGGGCCGTCGTTGCCGGCTACGGCAAGGCGTTCGGCATGAACGTGCTGGTATGGGCGCGCGAGCCGGCGCTCGCGAAGGCGCGCGCCGACGGCTACGCGACCGCAAGCTCCAAGGCTGATTTCTTCGAACGCTGCGATGTGCTTTCGCTGCATATGCGCCTCGTCGATGCCACGCGCGGCATCGTCAAGGCGGAAGACCTCGCGCGCATGAAACCAACGGCATTGCTGGTCAATACCAGCCGCGCGCCGCTGATCGAGCCCAACGCGCTGGTCAATGCGTTGCGCGCCGGCAGGCCCGGCATGGCGGCGATCGATGTCTATGAAAAGGAACCGCTGCGCGACGTCAACGATCCCCTGCTGACCATGGATAATGTGGTCTGCACGCCGCATCTCGGCTACGTCTCGCGCGACGAATATGAAATCCAGTTCACGGATATATTCGACCAGATCGTGGCCTATGCGGCGGGCACGTCGACGAACGTGGTCAATCCGGATGTGATGTCCAGACGGCGCTGATGCGCGGCAACCGCCGAGCGTGGATGGCAGAGACGCGCCCGGCCATGACTAAAACCGGGGCGCCCATGCGCCGCAGGCTCCCTTAATCTTCTGGTTTGCGGCCCTACTTTTCGATACCGTTCGGGCCAACGATATTTCGAGAAGGCGCACAATGACCGGGACGCACGACCACAGCCATTCCCACGATCACGATCATTCGCACGGCGATGCCGAACGCTGGAAGCATGACGGCGTCCGCGTCATTCCCGGCAATCAGCTCGATCCCAACGTGCCGTCGACCGCGGGCATGGACCGCAAGGCCGCCATCAATTTCGCTCGCGTCGGCGCCCAGAAATTGTGGGCGGGCACGGTGACGATCCGGCCCGACGCCAAGACCGGCGCGCATCATCACGGCCATCTCGAAAGCATCATCTATGTCGTGAAAGGCAAGGCGCGGATGCGCTGGGGCGAGCATTTGCAGTTCACTGCGGAAGCCGGTCCCGGCGATTTCATCTTCGTGCCGCCGTACGTGCCGCATCAGGAGATCAATGCCAGCCGCGACGAAGCGCTGGAATGCGTGCTGGTGCGCAGCGACGGCGAGGCGGTGGCCATCAACCTCGATATAGAGCCGGTGGAAAAGCCGGAGACCGTGCTATGGGTCGATCCGGTGCACCGCGATCCCGCCGAGAAGAAGTAAAAACAACAAACGCCGCCGTCGTGCGGATGTCGCGGGGAGAATCCCATGAAGCTTGTTCGCTACGAGAGCACGGGCCACGTCGCCACGATCACGATGGATCGCGCCTCGGCACACAACGCGCTCAATAACGCATTGTGTGACGAACTGCGCGAAGCGTGGCTCCGCTTTCACGAAAGCGACGACCGCGTTGCGGTGCTTGCTTCCGCCGAAGAAAAGTATTTTTCGGTCGGCGCCGACGTCAGGGATCTCCCCGTCAACATGTGGCACGCGGTGCCAGGATTGGGCGTCGAACTCGACAAGCCGGTCATAGCCGCGACATCCGGATGGGTCGTCGGCGGCGCCTTCGTGCTGGTGCAGATGGCCGACATGTGCGTGGCGTCGGAAACGACGCGCTTCATCTACCCCGAGGGCAAGATCGGCACCACGGCCGGCGGCATCTCCTCGGTGATGGCGCGCATGCCGCACAAGATCGCCATGGAATTTTTGCTGGTTGGCGAGGAAATGTCGGCGGAGCGTGCCTACCAGATCGCCTTTGTAAACAAGGTCGCGCCGAAGGGACAGCATGTCGCGCTCGCCCAGGAGATGGCGGCCAAGATCGCCGCCAATGCGCCGCTGGTGGTTCGGGCGCTGAAGAAACTGGCCCGCGACGCCATGCCCAAGGGGCCACTGGAAGGGGTTGCCGAGGTGCGCCGGTTGCTTGATGTCATCAGGGACAGTGAAGACCTCAAGGAGGGCGTCAAGGCGTTCGCCGAAAAGCGCACGCCTCAGTTCAAGGGGAAGTAGGGCGGCGATTTCCTTGTCATTCCGGGGCGTGCGAAGCACGAACCCGGAATCTCGAGATTCTCAGATGTGCAATTGCACATCTTAGTTCGACGCTTACGCGTCGCCCCGGAATGACGGAAGAGGACTTAAGCAAACAGGCTGTGATCCACCGCCCCATTCGGCACCACGTAGCCATAGCGCGTGTGGGACGGTTCCGACCCCGCCTTCTCATATTCCGCCTTCATCATGGCAAACCGGTCGCCGCTGATGTCGAGCATCGCGCGCTTGGGCTGGATGTCGTAAAGCCGTGCATTGTTGCCGCCGAAGATCGCCGACTTTACAGGCCCGTCGGCTGCGCCTAACGGCGCGTAGCCGAATTTCTTCTGCATGGCTTCGGGGATTTCGAGGCGTCGCAGACCTTCGATCTGCCATTGCGGTGCGCCGGTCCACAGCGCATCGGTGCCCCAGCAGACGTGATCGACGCCGAGCCCTGTTATCAACGTGCCCATCAGCGCGGCGCAGACATTAGGTTCCGCCACCAGCGTTGTCGCGAACAATTGCCCGACGTCGCCATAGACATTGTTGACGCCGTACTGCGCCGGGATATCGGCAAGGTCGCTGGTCCAGGAAATGCGCCCGGTGCGTTCGAACTCAGCCAGCGCCTGTTTGGGATCGCCGCCGACATGGCGGTAGGCGGAGTGATAGATCACGAAGTTGAGCTGCGGCCAGTCCTTCGCCGCCTGGCCGACGTCGGCGACGTCGGCAAAGCCGCGCAGATTGGGAAACTGCTTTTCGATTCCCGGCGCGAACAGCCCCTTGTGAATGCAGACATTCTTGATGCCGGCCTTCACCATCTTCTCATAGCCCTTGTAGGCGACCTTCTCGTCGTCCATTCGCCAGGGATAACGGCTGATTTCCTTGTGGGTATTGTCGCCGACGGTGTAGCCCTTGCAGGACTCGGGCTTGAGCGCGAGGCCGGCATCGAGCTTGTCGAGCCAGCCGGGCTGTCCCGGCGTGAAGATCATGTGCGCGAACACCCGGCGCGAGCCTGCCTCGTCGTTGATCTTCCTTCGGGCGTCGGCCATCTGCTCGTTGGTCAGGAACCAGTCCTGCTCGATGTCGGAAGGCGCGGAGGAGATCAGCGAAATCTTGGTGTCGGAGTCGAGGAACATCTCTTTTTTGTAGTTGTTGAACTTCAAATCCTCGATGGTCTGTTCGTGATCGCCGAGTTGCTTGTTCCAGCCGGCCTTGCCGACCGCTTTGCGCATTTCGACAAAACCCATGATGCGGGTGTCGTCGCGCAGGAAATGCGTATGCATGTCCATGATGAACTGGTCTTTCAGCGCGTCGGCGCGCTCCTGCGCCATCGCAGGCGTGGCGGCTTCCGCCTTCGTCACGTCAAACAGCGGCCCATAGACTTCGTTCATCGCCACGAACGACGCGGCCATGCCGGCGGCAGTCTGGAAAAACCGGCGGCGGTCGAGGCCCTGCTTGCCGCCGAGATCGTCGGCCATCGCCAGCAGCCGCGCTTCGACCTCGCGCTGCCGTTCGTTTTGCGGGTCAGGGTAAAATTCGTCGCTCGAGACGATCTGCGTCGGGATCGGCGTCTGGTATGCGCACAGTTCGGACGGCATCAATGCGGCAAGTTCGGTTTCCGTCAGTTGGTTGCTCATGATCTCCCCCCTTTGTGGACGGTTCCGGCGCAGGATAGACCCTGCAACCGCCGGCTGTCAGCCGATACTCGCCGTGATCGCGCGATGGTGTTCTTGCGGTGCAGCGCACACCTGTTTTCAAACCAGCGGACCCGCTGCTAGACTTCGTCGACGCAAAAACATGACGCGGGGATGAAGCATGACGCACTCCGGATATCCGCTGGCGCGACGCACAGTTCTGAGGGGATTAGGTGTTGGAGGGCTCGGTCTCGGCGTCGCCGCCGCGATGCCGGCGCAGGCTGCGACGGCCGTTCCTTCCGAAGGTGGCGAGATCTGGAGCAACGAATACTGGACCAAAAAGCGCGACATCCCCTTGTGGATGTTTCGCAAACGGATCGGCGCGCCCAAGCCCGGCGAGCCGGCGCGGCCGGTCGTGTTCTTTGTCCACGGCTCTTCGGTGACGTCTCGGGTATTCGATCTCAACGTGCCCGGCAAAGGCGAATATTCCGCGATGAACGAGTTCGCCCGCTACGGCTTCGACTGCTGGACCATGGACCATGAGAATTACGGCAAGTCCGGCCGCACTTCGGGCAATGCCGATATCGCCAGCGGCGTCGAGGACCTGAAGGTCGCGGTCGAACTGATTGCCCGCGAGACCGGGCAACAGAAACTGCACTTCGTCGGCGAATCCTCGGGCGCGTTGCGTGCCGGCGCCTATGCCATGGTGGCGCCCGAGCGCGTCGACCGCCTGGTGTTCGCCGCCTTCACCTACAAGGGCGAGGGATCACCGACCCTGACCAAGCGGGCCGAGCAGCTCGACTATTTCCGGACCCACAACATGCGCAAGCGCGACCGCGACATGATCCGCTCGATCGCGACCCGCGACAAGCCGGGTACATCAGATCCCGCTGCGATCGAGGTGCTGGCGGATGTCGAGATGCAGTTCGGTGACCAGATCCCGACCGGCACCTATCTCGACATGACCGCCAATCTGCCAGTGGTGCATCCGGAGAAGGTGCTGGCGCCGGTGCTGCTGGTGCGCGGCGAGTATGACGGCATCGCGACCGTGGCCGACCTCGAGGAATTCTATAACAAGCTGCCGAACGGCGACCGCCAGTTCATCATCCTGCCCGGCACAGCCCATTCGGTGGCGCTGGCGATCAACCGGCAATTGTTCTGGCATGTGACGCGGGCGTTTCTGACCATGCCGACCCCGATTGCGACGTAACACCGCAGCGTCGTTCCGGGGCGCATCGAAGGTGCGACCCCGGAAATCCTGAGGTTCCCGATCTGCAATTGCAGATCCCGGATCTGCAATTGCAGATCCCGGATGTGCAACTGCATCCGGGATGGGCGCCTTGAATCGTCCTGGAACATAAAAAAATTCCAAACCCATGTCGGATCGTGGCTTGCCCGCCCGTCCTTGGGGACGAAGCCAACGAAAAGGAGCCCAGTATGGCCAAAATGATCTTCGTCAACCTGCCGGTCAGCGACCTCGTCCGTTCGACCGCCTTCTATCAGGCGATCGGCGGCGAAAAGAACCCGCAATTCTCCGACGATACGGCGTCCTGCATGGTGTTTTCCGAGACCATCTACGTCATGCTGCTGACGCACGACAAATATCGGCAGTTCACCGCGAAGAAGATCGCCGACGCCAAGGCCACCAGCCAGGTCCTGATCTGCCTTTCCGCCGACAACCGCGACGCCGTGGACGACATGGTCGCCAAGGCGCAAGGCGCGGGCGGCGGCGCCGATCCAGGCCCGAAGCAGGATCACGGCTTCATGTACGGCCGCAGTTTCGAGGATCCCGATGGTCACCACTGGGAAGTGATGTGGATGGATGTCGCAGCCGCAACCGCTGCACAGTCCGCCACCGCCTGACCATCCGAACGCATGAGCAAGGAGCCCGTTATGGCCAAAATGATCTTCGTCAATCTGCCGGTCAGCGATCTCGCCCGCTCGACCGCCTTCTATCAGGCGGTCGGCGGCGAAAAGAACCCGCAATTCTCCGACGACACGGCGTCCTGCATGGTATTTTCTGACGCCATCCACGTCATGCTAATGACGCACGACAAGTATCGCCAGTTCACCTCGAAGAAGATCGCCGACGCCAAAAACACCAGCCAGGTCCTGCTTTCCCTTTCCGCCGACAGCCGCGACGCGGTGGACGAGACCGTCGGCAAGGCGCAGGTCGCGGGCGGCGCCCCCGATCCGAGCCCAATCGATGATTACGGCTTCATGTACGGCCGCAGCTTCGAAGATCCCGACGGTCACCTTTGGGGAGTGATGTGGATGGATGTCGCAGCAGCAACTGCTGCACAGTCCTCCACCGCCGCGGCCTGATAGTTCGCACCCATCAGCAACCGGAGTTCTCTGATGTCCAAGATTTCTCCCTGCCTGTGGTTCAACGGCGACGCCGAGGAGGCCGCCGCATTCTATGTTTCGTTGCTGCCCGATTCCCGGATCGAGAGGGTCCAGCGCAACATCACGGACAGTATCAGCGGCAAGGTCGGCACTGTGCTGGTGGTCGAGTTCACGCTGGCCGGCCAGGGTTTCATGGCGCTGAACGGCGGAATGAAGAAGGAATACACGCACGCGGTTTCGTTCAAGATCGACTGCGCCGATCAGGCCGAAGTCGACCGGCTCTGGGATGCGCTGCTGGCTAATGGCGGCGAGGCCGAACAATGCGGCTGGCTGAAGGATCGCTACGGCGTGTTCTGGCAGATCGTGCCAACGGCGTTGATGACGTATATCGGCGGTTCCGATTCCGCCGGCGCGCAGCGGGCCATGCAGGCGTTGCTTGGCATGGTCAAGCTCGATATCGAAGACTTGAGGCGCGCGTATGAAGGCAAGAGCGCGGCGTAGAGCAGGCGCGGAATTCGGGGGGTGGGCAAAGCGACAGCGTGCCCACCATTCACGATGACACTCTGCCGAGAGATGGTGGGCGCGGCGCTCGCGCGCCTCTGCCCACCCTACGCTCCATCTAGTAGCTGATCCTCAACCCCATGCCGCCGTGAAGCGTATTGCCGACCGGCTGCGGGCCGGCGGTGCCGTTGAGGAAGAGGCCGGCGACCCAGCCCTTGGTGATGCGGAAGCCGAGCCGGCCGCCATATTCGAACCAGCCCTGGTTGCCGATCGTGGGCACGATCGTGCCATCGCCGGTCACGCTGGCGACGATGCTGGAGCGCGTCCCGAAGGATTGCACCCATCCGCCGTTGATGTTGGCTTCGACGCTCGAGCCGAACAGATGCGTCCACTGTCCGCCGACCTTGACGAGGCTGGTGCGGTCGGTACCATCGGCGATCGAGGAATCGAACGGATTGAAGGCGACGGTCGGGTCCATATAGCCCTTCACCCGCTGCCAAAGCTGCCAGACCTCGACGGAAGCCGCCACCTCATCGCGCGGCGATAGTCGGCTCATCCAGCCGGCGCGGCCATAGACGGCGTAGTTCTCGCTTGTGGTCGAGCTTTCGAGCGATACCGCGCCGAGGCTTGTCGTGTAGCTGCGCGAGTAGCGCACCTTCTGGAACGGCGACAGGATGGTGCCGATATCGAAGAACGGCCGCGACGATCCCCAGTCGACGAAATCGTAGCGCAGCGCGAACGCGCCGATCGGCGAACTGGTGACGTGGTATCCGCCTTCGCTGTACTGGGCATAGGCGATGCCGGCGAGCAGCGACAGATTAGGCGTCAGGTTCTTGCGGCCGTGAATGCCGGCCGAAAACGAACCTGCCGAACCGAACGCGCTGATGCAATCGTTGCAATTGACCTGCTCGTTGACCCCCAGCAGCACGTTGCCGAGCACGCGGTTGGCGATCATCTGGTTGAAGCGCTGTCCGGCCAGGTCGTTAATCGAGCCGGCGCTCGAATCGGATGCGGTCACCGGTGGCGTGTTGGTGGGTGCCGTGCTGGCGCGCGGCGTCGATGTCTGGCTTGGCGTCGGAGACGGCGAAGCCGAGGGCGTCGGGGATGGGCTCGGGGTCGGGCGTCGGCGAGTAGCATTCGACGCATTCTTCCAATGGTGTCGGCGAAGGCGACTGTGCTCGCGCAGGCGACGATTGCATCGCGAGCACCGCGACAAGGAGCGCTGCCGGCACCAGGGCACTTCGGGTGAAATTTGCCATGGTCAGCGCCCGCACAGCATCCCGGTGGGATCGCTGCCGTCATCGACGATGACAGGCGTCGCATCCGCATATTGCGTCTTGTTGCAAAGCCCTGCCGCGGCGCCGCAGGTTGCGGCGAACGTCCAGGGTGGATTGTTGGTCTTCTTGATCGTCGATCTGCCACCGCCGCCCGAGGTGATGATGGCGGTATCGCCGGGCTGGGTGAGCTGGATGCATTCAAACGTGACCGTGCAGACCGAGGCGGCACCGTCCTGCAGATTGACGATGGTCTGGCCGCGCTGCGACAGGATATCGAGCGTGGTGCCGCGGACGCCGATGGTCGCGAGCGGCGTCGTGATCTTGTAGGCGTCCTTGTCCGAATGGCCGGTGACGAAACGAAACGCGCCCGAGGTCATGCGCACCGCGACGTCGCGATAGTGATGCTCGTCGTCGAAAACGGTGCGGTCGAGCTTGAGCGTCGCGCTGGGTCCAAGCGAGAGGTTGGTGCTGTCGGCCATCACCAGCCGCGCTGCGCTGTCGAGCCCGGTGCGCACGGTTTCGTCACGGACCAGTCCATCGCCGACATTGATCTGGGTGGTCGAAGGTCCGGCAACGCGGAGCACTTCATCCTTGACGACGGCCGCTTCGCCGACGCGCGTTTGCGCATGGGCGGGAGCAGCCATTAGCGCAGTTACCAGACCAATTGCAGATAGCAAACTAAAGCAACTACTGAAATTCATTTTCAAAACGATCGATTTATCCCGACATCGTACCGGATCGCGCGCGCTTGCGATGTGACAGAATTATCACTCGCACGACTTACTCGCCCGTCGGTTAGTGATTGCGAAATCGAAATGCGTTCAATGCGATGGACTTAAAAATCTGGAGCCGTCACACTCAATTTTGCCGCAATGTCATTTAGTCCCTGATTCCGTGTCAGATTGTCCGTGAAGCCAGCAACCTCATCACATTCAGTTCTGCCCACTTCGACGATGCGCACGGGCATCATCGCGGCAGCGCTGTTTGTTCTCGCGCATTTCGCGATGCTGATCGGTGTCACCACGCCGGAGAAATTCTACTTCGACGAGGTGCACTACGTGCCGGCGGCGCGGCAGATGCTCGAGCCGGTGATGCCACAGCCGATGCTCAACCCGATGCATCCGCCGCTCGCCAAGCAATTCATCGGGCTGTCGATCCATTCGTTCGGCGACGGGCCGCTGGGTTGGCGCTATCCGGGCGTACTGTTCGGATCGCTTGCGATCGTGGCCGTGTATCTGTGCGGCCTGGCGCTGTTCGCGGCCCAGGGGTCGGCGATTGCAGCGAGCCTGCTCGCCCTCTTCAACCAGATGCTGTTCGTGCAATCGCGGATCGCGATGCTGGATATTTTCGCGCTCGCCTTTGGCCTGTTCGCGATCGCGGCGTTCATGCACGGCTTTCGAAGAGAGCGACCGCATGTGTGGTTCGCGCTTGCCGGGATCGGCTTCGGCCTGTCGACTGCTTGCAAATGGAGCGGGCTGTTCGTGCTTGCGGTTTGCATCGTCATCGTCGCCGTCATCCGCCTGATGCAGGGCTGGCGCACCCAATTCGCCGATGCGAGGCCCGATGACTGGTACCGGCCCGATCTCTGGCCCGGCTTCAAGGCCTGGCATTTCGCGGTCTGCTTCGTACTGGTTCCCGCCGCGGTCTATCTCGCGACCTTCATTCCGCTCTACGGATTTTCGGTTCCAGATATCCTGGAAGCGCAACGGCTGATCTTCAGCGACAACACCACGTCCGCGATCGCCGGCCACACTTATATGAGTTCATGGCCGTCCTGGCCGTTCCTGGTGCGCCCGGTCTGGTATCTCTTCGACAAGATCGGCGACGACCGCATCGCCGCCGTGGTCTTCCTCGGCAATCCGCTGATCCTGTGGCCGGCGCTGATTGCGGTCGCGATTTGCCTGCGCGACTGGATCGTGACGCGGCGGGTCGATGCTTTCCTGGTGCTGGCGTTCTATTTCGGCCCGTACCTCGCATGGGCGCTGCTGCCGCGAACGCTCGGGTTCATTTACTACTACCTGCCGGCGGCGACCACGGCGAGTTTTGCGTTGGTCTATGCCTTGAAACGCGGCAGCATGCCCCGCTGGTTGCTGTGGGCCTATGTTGCGGTCGGTTTTATCGGATTCGCCGCAATGTTGCCGATATCGGCCGCGTTCATAGGTACTTCGATGGCGACGTTCAGCCGCCTGATGATCTTCCAGAACTGGATTTGAGCGGCCAGTGCGCCGATCGCGCAACGAGCAGTCAAATAACGGGTCCACTTGTACGGGTTATGGGCTGGCCGTAGATTCATCGCTGTATGAGTCGCTCGAATCCCGCGTCTTAAGGACGAACGGCATGTGGGCCTTCTTCGAACGTTTGCTCGATTCATCGATGTTCGCACCGCACGGAATATGCCTGCTGTGGGAACCGGAACTGATCTGGCTCCACGTCGCGTCGGATGTCGTCATTGCCTCCGCCTATTTCTCGATTCCGGTTGCGCTGTCGATCTTCGTCTCGAAGCGCCGGGACGTCGATTTCGGGTGGGTGTTCTGGGCGTTCGCGCTGTTCATCATGGCGTGCGGCGTCGGCCACGTGATGTCGATCGTCACGCTTTGGTATCCGGTCTACGGCATCGAAGGCATCGTCAAGGCGATGACGGCCGCGGCCTCGATCGTGACGGCGGCGATGCTGTGGCCGCTGTTGCCGAAGGTGCTGGCGCTGCCCTCGCCGTCGCAGCTTCGTGCGGCTGAAGTGGCCCTAGCGCAGGAAGGCATGCACCGGCGCGAGGCCGAAGACATGCTTCGGCAGTCGCAGAAGATGGAAGCGATCGGACAGTTGACCGGCGGCGTGGCGCACGATTTCAACAATCTGCTCACGATCATCAGCGGCAATCTCGAGATCGCCGATCGCAGCCTGCAGACGTGGAGCGAGGCCGCGCGCGAGCGGTTGACGCGAGTGATCGCCAACGCCGCGAACGGCGCGCAGCGCGCGGCGATGCTGACGCAGCGCTTGCTGGCATTTGCACGGCGGCAGCCGCTCGATCCCAAACTGACCAATGTCGGTCAGTTGATCGCCGGCATGTCGGATTTCTTCAGGCGTACGCTCGGCGAGAACGTCGAGCTCAAGGTCGTGGAGGGCGCCGGCCTGTGGCAGATCGAGGTCGACCCCAGCCAGTTGGAAGCGGCGATTCTCAACCTTGTCGTGAACGCCAAGGACGCCATGAACACCATGAACGCCAAAATCTCAGGCGCGATGGCCAACAGCGGCAAGCTGACGATCGAGACCAGCAACGTTTCCGTCGACGAGGGCCATCGGCAGCGGAACGCAGGCGTGCCGTCCGGGCAGTATGTGTTGATCGCGGTGAGCGATACCGGTTCCGGAATGCCGCGGGAAGTCCAGGATAAAGCGTTCGATCCGTTTTTCACGACCAAGCAACCGGGGCAGGGCACCGGCCTCGGATTGAGCCAAGTCTATGGCTTCGTCAAGCAATCCGGCGGCGAGATCAAGATATACAGCGAGGTCGGGCAGGGAACGACAATCAGGATCTACCTGCCGCGCGCCGCTGCCGCTCCCGAGACCGTTGGACAGAGCGAGGCGCCCCTGGTCGGCAGTTCGGGGAGCGAGACCGTCCTGGTGGTCGAGGACGAATGCGATGTGAGGTCGTATCTGGTCGAGACGCTAAAGGATCTGAACTACCGGGTTCGCGAGGCGGCGAACGGGGCGGCCGCGCTGGCGCTGTTCGACGCAAATCCGTTCCGGATCGATCTGCTGCTGACCGACATCGTGATGCCCGGCCTGAACGGCCGCGAGCTGGCTGATCAGCTGCATCATCGCCAATCCGGCCTGAGGGTCCTGTTCATGACCGGGTATTCGCGGGATGCGATCGTGCATCAGGGCCGCCTGGATGCCGGCGTGTTACTGCTGCAGAAGCCCGTAACCCAGGCTTTGCTGGCGGCGAAGATCAGGGAAATTCTCGACAAGTCGTAGATTGCTACGGATCGGCGAGCCGTCATGTCGCGTCGTGGCCGCTACAAATGAAAATCCGCCTGCCGCAAGCGGCAGGCGGACTGGCCGATCCCAAGACCTTACTTCGACGCGGTCTTGGTATCCATGTTGACGACCTGAACGCGGCGGTTGACCGGGTCCATCGGCGCATTCGCATCTTTCGGCTTGGTCTTGCCGTAACCGACGGTCACGAGATTGGAACCGGCGATGCCGTACTTCTCGGTCAGGTACTTCTTGATCGTGTCGGCACGGCGCTCGGAAAGGTCCTGGTTATACGCCTCGCCGCCGATCGCGTCGGTGTGACCGGCAACCACGAAGGTCGAACCCTTCAGGCTCGCATCGGAGAGCGCCTTGCCGAGTTCCTGCACGGCGGTCACCGAGCCCTTGCTGATGTCGGCCGAGTTGTAGTCGAACTGGATTTCGAGATCGATCTTCGGCTTGGTCGCGGCAAGTTCCGCAATCTCCTGGCGCTCGCCGAGCGACAGCGACCGCGTCTTGCGGTTACGCAGCGTGTTGACGAAGGTCGATTCCTTGGCCTGCACGGCGACATCCGCCGGCTGCTGCGGGCCGGTCGAAAGGCCGCGGGACACGCCCGGCTTTGGTTTCAGGGCGTTCAGGATCGTGTCGGCCGAGACGGTGTCGCCGGCGACGGCGAGGCCCGCCGTCATCGACAGCGCGGCGCCGATAGTCATGATGGAAAGAAAGCGGGTCATTGTCTTAATCCTCACTGTTAACGCCCTGCAAAAGCTGGCGTGCATGACGTTTGGATGCTGCGATCATAGGACGGGTTCAAAGCGAGAAATGTGACTCAAGTCACATTGGTCAACGCCGACTTTCTGTAGGGTCCAGACTTTTCAATAGGCGCTGCAAGGTGTTGACGGCTGCGCAAGGTCGGCTTGCTTGTCATCGTGTCGTCGGTGGATTGATTCATCCGACCTTGCTTGCGTGATTTGAATCACGAGTTCGATCGCGCGGAACGGCCGCCGAACTTTTCAAGTGACCTCCGCGGACGTATCGACCTCGGCCGCCGCCCGGTGCCGCAACGCGGAACGTCGCCTTCGCCGACTCCGGCATCAAGGTTTCAGGCAAGCCGGTCGAGACCGCGCGCGCTCGACGGCTACTCGAAGCATGGCAGTCCCAATGCAGCACGTAATTTTACGGTGCGATCGGCGCGTCATCTGGTCGGTGAGCCACGCGCTGTCGACTTCAGAAAAGAAAAAAAGGTGGATCGTCGCGCCATCGCCGATCTGTGGACAACAAATCGGCTAGATACGAGCCTAGCGGATTCTCTCACAAAAAATCTGAAGAAGAATTGGTTCGGGCAACCAAACGGGCGGGCGGGTGTTACAGTCAGTCAAACGTCAGCGTGACTACCTGGGTTATCGTACCAGCGCATCGGAGCCTGCCGGTTCCGGAAATTCTATGCCAACACTGATCGGCGCGGCGTTGATCGCCGCTGCAATTTTGCTGTCGACGCTGATCAACGCGCTCGGCAGCCGCTATGTCGGGTTCGAAAGCCCGACGGAGGAGAGCGCGTGGCTGGTCGATCGTCTCACCGGCAACGTCTACAAATGCACTGCCCCTCAACCCGGCCGCGCCTCTTGCGAGGCCGAAATCGCCACCGGCAGCGTCGGGGACCGGCCGAAGCGGTGAGGTGAGTTCGCGCCGCGAGCCGGCGATCACGGAACCTGAGGACTCCCCCCGCGCGCGAATCCCGCTACATTGCCGCGCGATGCCCCGCGCGACTGAACCCCGACCCCTGACCAAGACCGAGGCCCGGCGAATCTGGCTGCATGCCCAGCGGCTCGATACAAACGAGCCGTTCGGCGCCGGACCGCAGGCGGTTGCGGCGGCGGTGGATCATCTCGGCTATGTGCAGATCGACACCATCCACGTCATCGAGCGCTGCCACCATCACATTCTCTATAGCCGCATCCCGGCCTATGCCCGCGGCGACCTGCGCCAAGCCCAGAGCACCGACAAAAGCGTGTTCGAATACTGGACGCACGCGCTGTCCTATGTGCCGGCGAAGGATTTTCGCTTCTTCGTCCCGGCGATGCGGGAACACCGGCGCGAGGGGCACCGGTGGTTTGCTTCCGTCAAGCCCGAGGACACCCGCAAGGTGATGCGGTTGTTGCGGCGCGACGGCGCGCTGACCATCCGCGACATCGAGGACGACGTTCTGACCGAGAAGGAACATCTCTGGCAAAGCCGCAAACCCTCGAAGCGGGCGCTGCAGCTTGCGTTCTATACCGGTGAGGTGACGATCTCCGAACGCGCCGGCATGCTCAAGACCTATGAGCTGATGACGCGGCATTTCGGCTGGGACAAGCCGCCGAAGCCGGCGACGTCGGCCGAAATCACCGCCTATTTGCTCGACCGCGCGTTACGCTCGCAAGGCGTCGTCAGCCTCGATTCCATCTGCCATCTCGACGCGCCGAGCAAGGCGGCGGTGCGGCGATTGATCGAGGCGCGGGTGCGGCGCAAGGAACTGTTGCCGGTTGCGCCCGAAGGCGCCGGCAAGCAGGAGCATTGGGCTCGGCCGGAAGTGCTGGAGGCGAATGGATCCTTGCCAGCCGGCGAGGAGGGCGGCGGCCCCGTGCACATCCTCTCGCCGTTCGATCCCCTGATCATCCAGCGCAAGCGCACGGAATTGTTCTTCGATTACGGCCACCGCTTCGAGGCCTATGTGCCGAAGGAGAAGCGCCTGTTCGGCTATTTCGCGCTGCCGGTCCTGGCAGGCAGCGACATCGTTGCCGCCATCGACCTGAAGACCGACCGCCAGAACAAGAAACTCCTGATGCAGAAATGGAGCTGGGTCGGCAAGGGCGCTGCGCGGCCTGCGCGCAGGGACTACAAGCGCCGCATCGAGGAAGAGCTGGATCGCTTTGAGCGGTTTCAGCTCGCGGAGTAGGGCGCTTGCCGCCGGCCCCCACCGCGAGCCCTTCGCCGGCGGAATGCCCATGCTGCTCCAGCGCGGGCATCCTGCATTGCAAGCGGTGACGACCCCCGCTAATCGTCGTCGGCAACAAGAAGCCTGAAGGGGGAAACCATGAACCAGTCCGCCACGCCAGCCAAAAGCGACATCGAAACTTCCACCATCCGTACGATCTCGTGGCGGCTGATTCCGTTTCTGGTGCTGGCCTATTTCTTTTCCTATCTCGACCGCGTCAATCTCGGCTTCGCCGCGCTGCAGATGAATGCGGATCTGAAGTTCACGCCGCTGATCTTCGCCTGGGGCGCCGGCATCTTCTTCATCGGCTATTTCATCTTCGAGGTGCCGAGCAATCTCGCGCTGGAGAAATTCGGCGCCAGCCGCTGGATCGCCCGCATCATGGTGACGTGGGGCATCATCTCGGCTGCGATGGCCATGGTGAGCGGCGAACTCAGCTTCTATGTCCTGCGCTTCCTGCTTGGTGTCGCGGAAGCCGGCTTCTTCCCCGGCATTATCCTTTATCTCACCTATTGGTACCCGGCCGAATATCGCGGGCGGTTTCTCGCGGCTTTTGCCATTGCCGTTCCTATTTCCACCGTGATCGGTGCGCCGATCTCCGGGCTATTGCTCGGCCTCGACGGCATGATGGGCCTGAGGGGATGGCAATGGCTGTTCATCATCGAGGGCATCCCCTCGGTGCTGCTTGGCATCGTCACCTGGTTCTATCTGACTGACCGGCCCGAAAAGGCCGATTGGTTTACCGCGGAGCAGAAGGCCTGGCTCTCGGCCAGGCTGCAGGCGGAGATCGCAACCAAGCAGGCGGCAAAACACCTGACGCTCGGCGAGGCGCTGTCGTCGCCAAAAGTGATCACGCTGAGCCTGATCTATTTCGGTTTCGTCGGCGCGCTCTATGGCATGCAGTTCTGGCTGCCGCAGATCGTGAAGGCGTTCGGCCTCACCAACGCCCAGACCGGTTTCGTCACGGCAATCCCCTATCTGTTCGGCACCATCGCCATGATCCTGTGGTCGCGGCACTCCGATGCCACGCGCGAGCGCGTCGCCCATGTCGGCGGACCGCTGCTGCTCACCGCGCTGGCGCTTGGCGTCTCCAGCTACATCACCGACCCCGCCATCACCATGGTCGTGCTGACGGTCGCCGCCATCGGCGTGTTCTGTACCTTTGCGGTGTTCTGGACGCTGCCGACGGCTTGGCTGTCCGGCACGGCCGCGGCCGGCGGGATCGCGCTGATCAATTCGATCGGCAACCTCGCGGGCTTCGGCGGGCCGTACCTGATCGGCTGGGTAAAGGAAGCGACCGGCAACACGTCAACGGGATTGCTGGTGCTGTCGCTGCTGCCGCTCGCCGCCGGGCTTTTGACGTTCCTCGGCGGGCACGAGACGAAGACCGAGTTTGCCGGAGCCGGGCCAGCGCAGAGCTGACACCGGCGCGCCGGCTTGTTCGCGGCGGCCGTGGCCGGTCTTCAGGAGGAGCCGGCCGGCCGCGATAGCTCGCAGGCATCGAAAGCCGACCCATCGAGCGCCTGTGCCGCCAGTCCCGCGGCATAGATCAGCACGAGAACCGCAGCGGAGATCGCGACCGTGTCGGCGTGCCGCCGGAAAAACATGAAGAGGCGCCCTGGCAAAGACGGCCGCGGAAAGTTAAACACGCGGCCATCAGGTGTGATCACTTCAAGCTCGCGAACCGGCCTCGGCCAGGCGCGGGGAATCCTTGTCGGCAGCATCTGGAAACCTCCTCTCCAGTTCTTCGATCATCCCGCGCGCGATTTCCCGCTCGCCCATGATGACCGTATCCGCCCCTAACCCCTGCAAATGTTCGACCTCGGCGTCCGAATGCGCGCGCGCAATGATCCGGATACTGGCGTTGGCGGCGCGGGCCTGCTGGACGATTTGTCCCGCCTCGAAGGCCTCCGGAATGGCAACAACGACGTTTCGGCTTTTGGGCAGTGCTGCGGCCCTGAGAATTTCGGGCTGCGCGGCATTGCCCGTCAGCGCTTCGATGCCGCTCTCCCTGAGTTTGCTGACGGTGCCGTCCGAAGCCTCGATCACGAGGAACGGCAGCTTCTTCTGCTTCAGGTCGTTTCCGATGAGATTTCCGACCCTGCCGTAACCGACCAGGATCGTGTGATCCGTCAGGTGCGTGACCGGGATCGCCTTGGCCGCGGCACGGCTCGGGGAGGGTGCATTGCGGCGCTCCAGCCGTGCGATCAGCCAATCGACGCCCGCGAACACCAACGGGTTGAGCATGATGGAAAGGATCGCGCCGGCGAGGATCAGGTCGCGGGCTTGCTTGGAGAGCAGTTTGGAGGCGTAGCCGAGTTCCGCCAGGATGAAGGAGAACTCGCCGATCTGGGCCAGGCTCGCCGAAATCGTCAGCGCGGTTGCGACCGGGTGCCGGAACGCAATCACGATGAGGAACGCGGCGAGCGACTTTCCGATGATGATGACAAGAAGGGTCGCTATCAGCGGCCACGGATCGCGGACCACGCTGAACGGGTCGAACAGCATTCCGACCGACACGAAGAACAGCACGGCAAAGGCATCGCGCAGCGGCAGTGATTCCTGCGCGGCGCGCGCACTGAGCGGCGATTCCCGCAGCATCATCCCGGCAAAAAACGCGCCCAGCGCCAGCGACACGTCGAACAGTTTGGTCGATCCGAACGCGACGCCCAGCGCGATCGCCAGCACGGCGAGCCGGAACAGTTCGCGCGATCCCGTGTGCGCGATATAATGAAGGATCCACGGGATCAGCCTTCGTCCCACGACCAGCATGAGCGCGATGAACAGTGCGACCTTGACAGCCGTCAGCAGCAATACGCCTCCGAGCCCGAGTTCGAAATGGGCGCCGAGCAGGGAGGCCGCTGTGGTGACGTTCCCGGTTTGCAGATTCGCAAACGTCGGAATGAGGACGAGCGCGAGCACCATGGCCAGGTCTTCGACGATCAGCCAGCCGACAGCGATGCGGCCGCGTCCTGTCTCCATCAGGCGGCGCTCCTGCAGGGCGCGGAGCAAGACGACGGTGCTCGCCACCGATAGCGCCAACCCGAAGACGAGGCCTTCGCTGACCTTCCATTTCATCAGCATGGCGAGGCCAAGACCCATCAGCGTTGCCACCGCGATCTGGACGATGGCGCCCGGTATCGCGATTGCTTTGACGGAAAGCAGGTCTTTCAGCGAGAAGTGCAGGCCTACGCCGAACATCAGAAGGATGATGCCGAGCTCAGCCAGTTCCGTCGCCAGCGCCTGGTCGGCGACGTAACCCGGCGTAAAGGGACCGACGGCGACGCCGGCGAGCAGATAGCCGACCAGCGGAGGTATCTTCAGGCGTTGAGCGATGGTGCCGAAAACAAACGCGAGCCCGAGGCCCGCAACGATGGTTGCGATCAGAGGTGTATCGTGCGGCATCGAAACGTCTTCGCACAGCCGGACTCCTCGCGCGCTGCGACGAAGTGAGGCTCCCCAAACCGCCCGACACCCTCGTGGAACTCGTTCGCTGTTAAGCGTTCATAACCTCACGAAATGGTGTCTAGTGACGATTATTGACATTCGTCAGAGAACATTACACACTCTTCATCGACCCTGCGATGGAGAGTCCCATGTTCGCTCGATCGATTTTTTCCAATTATTACAAGCTCTTGACCGGCGCATCGCTGGCGTTCATGGTATTTGCGCTGGCCGGCTGCAACGAAAAGGCGGCCGAAACGGCTGCCCCGGGCCGCCCGGTTCTGGTCGCCACCGTGAAATACGCGGCCGAGACACCCGAGCGGAGCTTTGTCGGCACCATCCGGCCCCGGATCGAGACCGACATGGGCTTCCGGGTTCCCGGCAAGGTCGCAAAGCGCCTGGTCGAGGTTGGCCAGACCGTCGATGTCGGCCAGCCGCTGGCCACCCTCGACGAGGTCGACCTGAAACTGCAGGCCGAGCAGGCGGAGGCCGAATTCAGCGCCGCCACCGGCGTGCTGGCGCAGGCGGGCGCGTCCGAGCAGCGCGCCAAGGATCTGCGCGCCAAGGGCTGGACCACCGATGCACAGATGGATCAGAGCCGCGCCGCCGCCGACGAGGCGCGGGCGCGCCTCAACCGCGCCGAGCGCTCGGTCGAACTCACCAAGAACTCCCTCTCTTATGCGACGCTGCTGGCTGATACCCGCGGCGTCGTCACCGCGACCCTGATCGAGCCCGGCCAGGTCGTGGCCTCCGGCCAGACCGCGATCCGCGTCGCGCGCTTTGCCGAGAAGGAAGCCGTGGTCGCGATCCCCGAGACGCTGGTCGGCCGCGCCAAATCAGGCACAGCCAGCGTGACGCTGTGGTCGGACGCCGACAAGAAGTATACCGCGAAGCTGCGCGAGATCGCGCCCTCGGCCGATCCGGCGACCCGGACCTATCTTGCAAAATTCTCGCTGCCGGAAGCCGACGACAAGGTCTCGCTCGGCATGACCGCGACGCTGACGCTGGCCGATGCCGCCACCGAGCGCGTGGCAAAATTGCCGCTGTCGGCGCTGTTCAGCCAGGGCAGCAATCCGTCGCTCTACACGGTCGATGATGCCGGCGCGGTGAAGCTGCAGCCGGTGATCGTGAAATCCTACGAGAGCAATGCGGTCGTGATCGCGGGCGGCGTCAATGAAGGCGCCAAGGTGGTCGCGCTCGGCGTGCAGAAGATCGATCCGGCCCAGAAGGTCCGGGTGGTCTCGGCGCTGTCGTTCTGATGCGTGGTCGATAACAACGGATATCGTTGGAGAGTGACATGAAGCGCTTCAATCTCTCGGGCTGGGCGGTGGGCCATCCGACGCTGATCCTATTCCTGATGATCATGCTGGGTGCTGCCGGCTTCTTCTCCTACCAGCGGCTTGGCCGCGCCGAGGATCCGTTCTTCACGGTGAAGGTGGTCAACGTCTCGGCGATCTGGCCGGGTGCAACCGCCCAGGAAATGCAGACCCAGGTCGCCGATCCCATCGAGAAGAAGCTGCAGGAACTGCCGTTCTTCGAGAAGGTGCAGACCTATTCAAAACCCTCGTTCACGGCGATGCAGGTCACGTTCAAGGATTCGACCCCGCCAAAGGACGTGCCTTATCTGTTTTATCTGCTGCGCAAGAAGCTCGCCGACGTGCAGGGCCAGTTGCCCGCAGGCCTGCTCGGGCCGACCGTCAACGACGAATTCTCCGACGTCGATTCCATTCTGTACATGATGACCGGCGACGGCGCCGACTACGCGCAGCTGAAGAAGACCGCCGAGGGCATGCGCCAGCGGCTGCTGAAGGTTGCCGGTGTCACCAAGGTCAATCTTTACGGCAGCCAGGACGAGCGCATCTTCGTCGAGTTCTCGCACGCCAAGCTGGCGACGCTCGGCATCACGCCGCAAGCGCTGTTCGATTCGCTGGCCAAGCAGAACAACGTCACGCCCGCCGGCACGGTGGAAACCTCCTCGCAGCGCGTGCCGCTGCGCGTCACCGGCGCGCTCGACGGCGCCAAGGCGGTTGCGGAGACGCCGGTCGAGAGCAACGGCCGCGTGTTCCGGCTTGGCGATATCGCGACCGTCACGCATGGTTTCGTCGATCCCCCGACCTTCGTCGCCCGCCAGGAAGGCAAGCCGGCGATTGGCATCGGCGTGGTCACCACCAAGGGCGCCAACATTCTCGAACTCGGCAAGGACGTCGAGAAGGCGACCAATGATTTCATGAAGGCCGTGCCGCAGGGCATCGAGGTCGAGCAGATCGCCGACCAGCCGAAGGTGGTCGAGCGTGCGGTCGGCGAGTTCGTGCATTCCTTCATCGAAGCGCTCGCGATCGTGCTGTTCGTCTCGTTCATGGCGCTCGGCTGGCGTACGGGCATCGTGGTCGCGATGTCGGTGCCGCTGGTGCTCGCCATCGTCTTCATCGTCATGAACGCGATGTCGATCGACCTGCACCGCATCACGCTCGGCGCGCTGATCATCGCGCTCGGCCTTCTGGTCGACGACGCCATCATCGCCGTTGAAATGATGGTGGTGAAAATGGAACAGGGCTGGGACCGCGTCCGCGCGGCGTCCTTTGCCTGGGAATCAACTGCGTTTCCGATGCTCACGGGGACGCTGGTCACGGCCGCTGGCTTCCTCCCCATCGGCTTTGCCAATTCGGCGGTCGGCGAATATGCCGGCGGCATCTTCTGGATCGTGGCGATCGCGCTGGTCGCTTCCTGGTTCGTGGCGGTGATCTTCACGCCCTATATCGGCGTCAAGCTGCTGCCCAACATTGTCGTTCATCACAACCACGATCCGCACGCGATCTATGAGACCCGGATGTATCGGGGCTTGCGCGCCGTGGTGCAGTGGTGCGTCGACCACAGGGTCAAGGTGGTGCTGGCAACCGTCGGCGTGTTCGCGCTCTCCATCGTCGGTTTTGGCCACGTGCAACAGCAGTTCTTCCCGCTGTCGGAGCGGCCGGAACTGTTCCTGCAGCTGCGTCTGCCGGAAGGCACCGCCTTCAACGTCACGGAAAAGTCCGTGAAGAAGGCCGAGTCGCTGCTCAAGGACGACAAGGACATCGCGACCTATACCTCTTATGTCGGTCAGGGTTCGCCGCGCTTCTGGCTCGGCCTCAACCCGCAACTGCCGAACGAGGCGTTTGCCGAGATCGTGATCGTCTCAAAGGACGTCGAAGCCCGCGAGCGGATCAAGGCGCGGCTGGAGAAGGCGGTTGCCGAGGGGGACCTGTCCGAAGCGCGCGTGCGCATCGACCGCTTCAATTTCGGTCCGCCGGTCGGCTTCCCGGTGCAATTCCGCGTGATCGGCCCGGACGCCAACACCGTGCGCGACATCGCCTACAAGGTGCGCGACGTCATGAGGCAGAATCCCAACGTCGTAGAGCCGCAGCTCGACTGGAACGAGCAGTCGCCTTACCTGAAGCTCGTGGTGGATCAGGACCGCGCCCGCGCGCTCGGCCTGACCCCGCAGGACGTCTCGCAGGCGCTCGCCATGCTGATCTCGGGTGCGCAGGTCACCACCATTCGTGACGGCATCGAGAAGGTCGGCGTGGTCGCGCGCGCCGTCCCGTCTGAACGGCTCGATCTCAAGAGCGTCGGTGACCTCACTGTGACGTCACGCAACGGCGTCGCCGTGCCGCTGCAGCAGATCGCCAAGATCGAATATTCCCATGAGGAGCCGATCATGTGGCGGCGTAACCGCGACATGGCGATCACGGTGCGCACCGACGTCGTCGACGGCGTCCAGGCGCCCGATGTCACCAGCCAGATCTGGCCCAAGCTGCAGGAAATCCGCGACCATCTCGAGCCGGCCTACCGGATCGAGCCGGGTGGCGCGTTCGAGGAATCCGCCAAGGGCAATGCCTCGATCTTCGTGCTGTTTCCGCTGATGGTCATGGTGATGCTGACGCTGTTGATGATCCAGCTGCACAGCTTCTCGCGGCTGTTCCTGGTCTTCCTGACCGCGCCGCTCGGCATCGTCGGCGCCTCGCTCGGCCTCAATGTCGCCAACCAGCCGTTCGGCTTCGTGGCGCTGCTCGGCCTGATCGCGCTCGCCGGTATGATCATGCGTAACGCCGTGATCCTGGTCGATCAGATCGAGGCGGATGTCTCCCAGGGCCTGACGCGCAAGGAAGCCATCGTCGAGGCCACTGTCCGGCGTGCCCGCCCGGTGGTGCTGACGGCGCTGGCGGCGATCCTGGCCATGATTCCGCTGTCGCGCTCGGCCTTCTGGGGCCCGATGGCGATCACCATCATGGGCGGTTTGTTTGTTGCAACCTTCCTGACCTTGCTGTACCTGCCGGGTCTTTACGCCCTGTGGTTCAGGAAGAGCCTGGAAGAAAGCGGCGAGGCCGAGCAGCCTGATCTTGCGCCGCAACATCAGATCAAGGGACCGCACGCAATTCCGCTTGCCGACGCGGCAGAATAATTGAACATTGAGAGCCGACATGACGCTGATTTCGGAACACATCGAGACTGACACCCGGGAAAGGATTCTCGTGGTGGCGGAGCGTCTGTTCAGGCAGATCGGCTACCAGAAGACCACGGTCGCCGACATCGCCAAGGAGCTCAAAATGAGCCCCGCCAACGTCTATCGCTTCTTCGACTCGAAGAAGGCGATCCACGAGGGCGTGGCGCGAACCCTGATGGGTGAGGTGGAAGTCGAGGCGCGACTGATCGCCGCCCAGCCCGGTCCGGCGAAACCTCGCCTGCGCGAGTTGCTCAAGACCATCAATCGGATGAACACGGAGCGGTATGTCGGCGATTCCAAGCTGCACGAGATGGTCGAGATCGCGATGGAGGAGGATTGGGACGTCTGCGTCGCCCATATCGAGTGCTGCACCGGCATCATCGGCGAGGTGATCGCGCAGGGCGTGGCGTCCGGCGAGTTCGAGGCCCCCGACCTGCCGTTGGCGGCGCTCTGCACCTGCACCGGCATGATCCGCTTCTTCCACCCGCAGATGATCGCGCAGGCCGTCAACAAGCCCAGCGCAACGATCGACCAGATGGTCGATTTCCTTTTCAGGGCCCTTGAGCCGCGCAAGGCGAATTGACCGTCGTTCCGGGACGGTGCTAACGCAGAAGCCGAACCTGTCCGTCATTGCGAGCGAAGCGAAGCAATCCATCGCGCCGATGACGTGGTATGGATTGCTTCATCGCAAGTGCTCCCTTGCGCAAACGCTTCGCGTTTGTCGCAGGCAATGACGATAAGGACCGACTGAAATGGACGCCAAGAGCCAAAAAGACCTGCACTACTACGAGCCGAAAAACGGCCACGGCCTCAAGCACGATCCGTTCAATGCCATCGTCGCGCCGCGCCCGATCGGCTGGATTTCCTCGCGCGATGGCAAGGGCAACGTCAATCTGGCGCCCTACAGCTTCTTCAACGCCTTCTGCTACGTGCCGCCGATCATCGGCTTTTCCTCGACGAACTGGAAGGACAGCGCCGGCAATATCCAGGACACCGGCGAATTCGTCTGGAATCTCGCCACCATGGATCTGGCGAAGCAGATGAACGCGACGGCCGCCCACGTGGCCCGCGATGTCGATGAGTTCAAGATCGCGGGGCTTACCGCGGCGCCCTGCAAACTCGTCAACGTGCCGCGCGTGGCGGAAAGCCCGGTTGCCTTCGAATGCAAGCTGACGCAGATCATCCAGTTGCAGGGCAAGGATGGCCACAAGGCGCAGGCCTGGCTGACACTGGGCGAAGTCGTCGCCGTGCACATCGACAGGGCCTTCATCAAGGACGGCGTCTACCAGACCGGACTGGCCCACCCGATCGTCCGCGCCGGCCGCCGCGGCGACTATTTTGAGATCAAGCCGGAGAACATGTTCGAAATGATCCGGCCGGATTGAGTCCATGTAGCCCGGGTGAAGCGAAGCGAAACCCGGGATCTTCCTGCGGACGGGCTGTCCCCGGATTGCGCTTCGCTCCATCCGGGCTACGGCGTCACGGAACTCCGCACCGTCCAAATCTTTATCAGACAGTATTTTGGAGATTTCCCGATGATCCGCTTGTTTGCCGGGCTGATGCTGCTCGTCTGTCTCGCCGCTCCAGCCTTCGCGGGCCTCGATGCGGCGGCAATCAATAACGCCGAATTCAAGGGCAAGCTGCCGGGCGACGACAAGATCAATCCGGCAATCGTCAGGGCGCAGGTGTTGCTTGACCGCGCCAGCTTCTCGCCCGGCGAGATCGACGGCAAGCTGGGCGAGAACGCCCAAAAAGCCCTGAAGGCATTTGCCGAAGCCAAAGGCTTGGCCCTGAGCAAGCAGCCGCTGACGTCCGAAGTGTGGGGCGCCTTGCTGGCCACCGGATCGGATCCGATCGTCGTCGACTACAAGATCACGGAGAAGGACGTCAAAGGGCCGTTTCTGAAGAAGCTGCCTGCGAAGATGGAAGACCTCAAGGGCCTGAACTCGCTCGACTACACCAGCCCGCGCGAGGCCATCGCCGAAAGGTTTCACATGAGCGAGGCTTTGCTCGCCGCTCTCAATCCCGGCAAGAAATTCGACGAGGCCGGTCAAACGATCGCGGTGATGAACGTCGCGATCAAGGAGAGCAAGTCAGCCGTGACGCGTGTCGAAGTCGACAAGATGTCCCAAACCGTCAAGGCCTTCGCGAATTCCGAACTGATCGCGTTCTTTCCCGCGACCGTGGGAAGCGAGGAGAAGCCGAGCCCCACCGGGGTCCTCAAGGTGATCTCGATCGATGCAAATCCGTATTATCGCTACAACCCGGATTACAAGTTCAAGGGAGTCAAATCCAAACGGGCCTTCAAGATCAAGCCCGGCCCCAACAATCCCGTAGGCTCCCAATGGATCGGACTTTCAGCGGAAGGCTATGGCATTCACGGCACTCCCAACCCGTCGAAAGTCAGCAAGTCGGAGTCGAACGGCTGCGTGCGCCTCACCAACTGGGACGCCGACAAATTGGCAAAGCTTCTGAAGAAGGGCACGGAGGTGTCATTCATCGAGCGCGCGGCGGCGAACCAGAAGTGATCGCAGACGCGATGCCGTCAGATTATTCGGTCGTGGCAAACGCGTCGTAAACCAGTTTCTTGAACGCGGGTGTGATGCGTCCACGTTCGTTCTGGGTCTGCACGAGCAGGATGTAGATCATGTCCAGCTTTGGATCGACACCGAAATAGGTGCCGCTGCCGCTGTCCCATTTGAGTTCGCCGATCGAACCTGGCGGCGGCGGCCTGGCATTTCCCGGATCGGTGCGTACCGCAAAGCCATAGCCGTAGCCAAAGCCATCGCCGGGAAAGTAGTAATAATCCCGCGCAACGCCGGAACCAGGCCCGATATGGTCTGACGTCATCGCCTTGAATGCGGCCGGGCTAAGGTATCGTTTGCCGTCGAGTTGCCCGCCGCGGAGGATCATCTGGGCAAAACGGGCATAGCCGGTCAGGGACGAGACCAATCCGCCGCCGCCCGACTCCCATTCCGGATGGGCGCGACGTTCAGCCTCCGCGAGTTTCAGGATGGTATCGCCTGGCAGGGGCTCCGCCATCCGCGCGCGTTCGTCGGCACTTTCCAGCACGAATTTCGTGCTGGTCATGCCGAGCGGATCGAAGATGCGCTGCTTTTCAAATTGATAGAGTGTCTGTCCGGACACGATCTCAATGATGCGCCCGAGGACGTCGGTTGAATGTCCGTAACGCCAAAGCGTTCCGGGTTGCCGCGCCAAAGGCAATCTGGCGATGCGATCGGCAAACACCTGGTTGTTGTAATGCCCATCGAAAAGGCCCGATTCCGAATAGGCCTTCATGATCAGCTTGCCACCGATATAATCGTACGTGATACCTGACGTATGGCGCAGCAGGTCCATAATGGTCACCGGCCGATCCGCCGGGACAAGCTTTAGAACGTGCTGGCCGTCGGGAGTGTCAGAACTGACGCCTACCTTCGCGTCGGCAAACCCCGGAATGAATTTGGACGCGGGATCGGCGAGCGAGAGCTTGCCCGCGTCGATCAGCATCATCGCTGCGACGCTGGTGATCGGCTTCGTCATCGAATGAAGCGCAAAGATGGTGTCTGATGTCATCGGAATTTTGGTGGCGACATCCTGGACGCCGAAACATTTCAGATAGACCGGCTTGCCATGCTGCTGGATCAGCACGACCGCGCCCGGCAACTTCCCCGTCGCAACTTCATTGTCGAAAAATTCGGTGATGCGCTCGAGCTTGGCGGCTGAAGGAGCAGGGGTGTCGGCCGCGTGGCTGGCCTCGATCGTCTTGGCCCAGATCGCGACCGAGAAGGCTGCAATCGCAATTCGTCCGGCGCGCGATGCGGCGACGCAACGTAATGTCTTATGAGTATGCGTCCCCATTGATATTTTGTCGTCCGGTCGACGGATAAACTTGGCGGCGACTTCGACGGGCCGATGATAGTTACCATATCGTCCAGTCGGCATCTACTTGGGCACTTGCCCAAACCAACGATAGAGATGAATTCGACAAGGCAATGACATCTTGCATTGCAAGCTTGAGCTGCGAGCGGAATCGAAACCACCTCTCGCAACCGGACACGGACCGGACTAACCTCAAGTTGCCAGGCCGGATCAACGGCCGGTACAGAAATTGGGAGGATGCGATGCAACACCCACAACAGCGCGATCCAGAAACCACGATATCACGACGAACGCTTGTCCACGGTCTGGCGGTATGCGCCGGCGCCACCGTGGCGGGGGCAAGCGCCGCGCTGGCCCAAGGCGGACCCCAGGCCGGCTCCCAAGCTGGCCCGGCGGCGCCGCCGTCCACGATCACCAATCCGCCGCGCGATTTCAGTCCGCGCGGCGCCCCGACCACCTATTTCTGGGACCCCGACATTATCGCGGTCGATCCGTCGTTCAACGACATCGCCCAACCCAACACGGCGATTACGCGCCTCTATACCGGAGTATTGTGGGCCGAAGGCCCGGCCTGGAGCGCGCAGGGCCGCTATCTCGTGTGGAGCGACATTCCCAATAACAGGCAGATGCGATGGTCGGAGGACGACGGTCGCGTCAGCGTGTTTCGCTCGCCGTCCAACAACAGTAACGGCAACTCGTTCGATTTCCAGGGCCGCCAGCTTTCCTGCGAACATCTCACCCGCCGCGTGGTGCGCTATGAGCACGACGGCACCGCAACCGTGCTGGCCGATAATTTCGGCGGCAAGAAGCTCAACTCGCCTAACGATGTCGTCGCCCATCCGGATGGCAGCTACTGGTTCACCGACCCGCCCTATGGCGGTCAGCTCTATGAAGGCGAACCCGACGTCGCGGGAGGCGCGACCAATCCTGGTGGCAAGCTCAATCCGCGGATCGGATAGCCGGCAGGCTTCGTGCCGGGCAAGCGCGAACTACCGACCAATTGCTATCGGATCGATCCGTCCGGCCGCATCGACCTCGTGGTGACCGAAGAGCAGGTGCCCGATCCCAACGGCCTCTGCTTCTCGCCCGACTACAAGAAACTGTACGTCGCCTCTATCGGCAAGGGACCGGGCGATACCGGTGCCGGCGGCAAGGGCGACATGTTCGTGTTCGACGTCGGCGCCGACAACAAGCTCAGCAATCAGAAGCGGTTCAGCGATTTCATGGTCGACGGCGTGAAATGCGGACCGGATGGCATGCGTTGCGATGTCAACGGCAATGTCTGGGCCGCGAGCAATGCCGGCCGCGCGGTCGGCTACAGCGGCGTGACGGTGTGGTCGCCGGAAGGCAAGTTGCTCGGCCGCATCCGCGTGCCAGAGGTGTGCGGCAACGTCACCTTCGGCGGCCCCAAGCGCAACCGCCTGTTCATGGCCGCGAGCCAGTCGCTCTACGCCGTGTATACCGCAACGCAGGGCGCAGGACCGGGCTAGCTCGTTCTGCCTCGCCACGTCATTCCCCGATGCGCAATTGCGCATCGGGGCTCTCGCTTTGCGAGCCCGGAATGACGGGAGGCGATTCATTAAAATTCGTCACAAATTGGCAACTGGCAGCCAACCCTTCGGGCAAAAGCTGGGCACGTCTAAACCCCGCTGATATGGCGCGCGGTGCACCCTCCTTTTTCCAGAAAGGGAGAGGCTTGCGTACCAATGCCCGTATTCAAATATTTTACCGTCGTAGGATCAACGCTGTTCGTTTTGCTGTTCATTTTGAATGCTTTTCTCACCGATGATGAGAGCAATTCGAGGTTTGACGGATCGCTATACGCCAGCGCGCTTTACGCGCCTCGCGTGGAGGAAATCCAGACGACCGCGGAGCTTCGCTTTACCCGCGACGTCACGCCTGCTGTTCGCGTCAAGGAAGTGTTTGCCGTGTTTGTCCCCAATGAGCGACGGCGCAACAAGCGCGATTCATAACACCGGTGTGCCCGCGGGTTGAGACCGGCGGGCAGTCCGGACGGCAACCAGTTGGTAACGTCACCGGTCTCTAAACGTCGGACAATGCAGGTATTTTGGAACGGGTCCGGGCCTCCGCCGTTATCTTCCGGTTTATCAATTTCGCTTCATTCCCGATGCGAACCGCCCCCGAAACCTGTGTTTTTCAGCTAGGATGAACCGACGTTTGGCACAGGTGAGGCGTGACGTCGCGCCCCGATCATGAGGAGATCCCCATGAGCTTCCGTCGCGATTTCATCAGCAAGCTGGTCTTTTCTTTCGCGCGTGGCGCCATGCCCGCGATGTCCGATACCGAACGCGAGGCGCTTGAGGCGGGCGATGTCTGGTGGGATGCCGACCTCTTCACCGGCAATCCCGACTGGTCGAAGTTGCTGGCTGTTGCGCCTGCGGTGCTGACTGAAGAAGAAAAAGCCTTTCTCAATGGCCCCGTCGACGAGCTCTGCGCCATGCTCGACGACTGGAAGATCAATTGGGAATGGCGCGATCTGCCGCCCGAGGCGTGGGCCTTCATCAAGCGGCACAAATTCTTCGGCATGATCATTCCGAAGGAATTTGGCGGGCTCGGCTTCTCGCCCTATGCGCATTCCGAAGTGGTGCGAAAGCTTTCCTCGCGCTCGCTCACGGCCGCCGTCACCGTGATGGTGCCGAACTCGCTCGGGCCCGGTGAACTCCTGATGCGCTTCGGCACAAAGGAGCAACAGGACCGGTGGCTGCCGCGGCTCGCCGAAGGCACCGACATTCCCTGCTTCGGCCTGACCAGCCCGGAAGCCGGCTCCGATGCGGCCTCGATGGTCGACACCGGAATCATCTGCAAGGGTAATTTCGAAGGCCGCGAGGTGCTGGGCTTGAGGTTGAACTGGCACAAGCGTTACATCACGCTGGGTCCCGTGGCGACGCTGCTCGGCCTCGCCTTCAAGGCCCATGATCCCGATCATCTCGTTGGCCAGCAGGAAGATCTCGGCATTACGGTCGCCCTGATCCCGACCCATCTGCCCGGCGTCGAGATCGGCCGCCGCCATCTGCCGGCGATGCAGGTGTTCCAGAACGGCCCGAACTGGGGCCGCGACGTCTTTATCCCGATGGACTACATCATCGGCGGACAAGAGCGGCTCGGGCAGGGCTGGAAGATGCTGATGACGGCGCTCGCCGCCGGCCGCGGTATCTCGCTGCCGTCACTTTCCGCTGCGGGCGCGGCCTATGCGGCGCGCACCACCGGTGCTTATGCCCGCATTCGCGAACAGTTCGGCATTTCCATCGGCAAGTTCGAAGGCATCGAGGAGCCGCTCGCTCGCATTGCCGGCACCGCCTATCTGCTCGATGCCGCGCGGCGGCTGACCTGTGCCGCGCTCAACCAGGGGCATCATCCCGCCGTCATCTCCGGCATCATGAAGCTGCACGCCACCGAGCGGATGCGGATCGCGATTGATGACGCCATGGACATCCATGGCGGCAAGGCCGTGATCGACGGCCCGCAAAACTATCTCGGAAATCTCTACCGGTCGGTGCCGGTCGGCATCACCGTCGAGGGTGCCAACATACTCACGCGAAATCTCATCGTGTTTGGCCAAGGTGCTATCCGCGCGCATCCATTCCTGCTTGAGGAAATGAATGCACTGGGTGAAGCCGACCGCGCCAGGGGCCTCGACGCCTTCGACAAGGCGCTCTGGAAACATGTCGGCCACAGTTTCAAGACCATGTTCCGTGCCTGGGGCCGAAGCTGGAGCGGCGGGCTGTTTGCACCCGCGCCCGATGCGGGAGAGGCGACACAGTTCTATCGCCAGCTGTCGCGTTACTCTTCGGCGTTTGCACTATGCGCCGACATGGCGCTGTTGACGCTGGGCGGCGCGCTCAAGCGCAAGGAAATGCTCTCGGCCCGGTTCGGCGACATTCTTTCCGAACTCTATCTGTTGTCGGCGGCGCTGAAACGCTGGCAGGATGAGGGACGGCAGGAAGCCGATTTCGCTGCGCTCGAATGGTGCATGGCCAGCGGCTTCCGCACCATCGAGAATCGCTTTGCCGAAATCCTTGCCAACCTGCCGAACCGGTTCGTGGCGGTGATCCTCAAATTCCTGATCCAGCCGTTCGGCGCAAGGGTGGTTGGTCCATCCGATAGCGTTGTGCATCAATGCGCACAGCTTGTGCTGGAGCCTTCGGCCGCACGCGATCGCCTGACGGCGGATCTGTCGCATGTTGACGACGACGGCGGCGTCGCCCGGCTCGAAAAGGCCTTCCTGCTGGTGACGGCGGCGGAGGAGATTTCGAAGACCATGCGCGCCGCGCGCCTGCATGACTGGAAGGAAGCGGTGAAGAAGGGCATCATCACGCAGGCCCACGGCGAAAAACTTGCCGCTGCGCATGAAGCCGTTGCGAAGGTGATCGAGGTCGACGATTTCGCATCCGAAGCGTTGTCGCCGATTTACAGGAAGGCTGCCGACGTGCATCAGTTCTTCCAGGAGCTGGGTGAACAGAGGGCGGCAAGTTGATGGCAAGACCGGTCTTTATCGTCGACGGCAGCCGGACGCCGTTCCTGAAGGCGCGCTCCGGTCCCGGCCCGTTCACCCCGGTCGATCTCGCCGTGCAGTGCGGCCGGCCGCTCCTGGCGCGGCAGCCCTTTGCGCCCACGGCTTTCGACCAGGTCATTCTCGGCTGCGTCAACGTCATCGCCGACGAGATGAACCCGGCACGCGTCGCGGCGCTGCGGCTCGGCATGGGCGAGAAGATGGTCGCCTTCACGGTGCAGATCAATTGCGGCTCCGGCATGCAGTCGATCGACACGGCTTACCGCTACATCCGCGAAGGCGTTTCCGACCTGATCCTGGCCGGGGGCGCCGAAGCGCTGAGCCACGCGCCGCTGGTGTGGCCGCAGCAGGGGGTGCGCTGGTTCGCGGGTCTTGCCGGTGCGAAGGGCATCGGCGCAAAAATCATGGCCGCGCTGAAGGTGAAGCCGAGCTATCTCAAGCCGATCATCGGGCTCGAGCGCGGCCTCACCGATCCCATCACCGAACTCAATATGGGCCAGACTGCCGAAGTGGTCGGGCATCTCTTCGGCGTCACCCGCGCGCAGTCGGACGCCTATGCCGCCGAAAGCCACAAGCGGCTGGCGAAAGCGCAATCGGAAGGCTGGCTCAAGGGCGAGGTCGGGACGGCGTTTGCGCGCGACGGAAAATTCTACGATCACGATGACGGCGTGCGGCCGGACTCGACGCCGGAGAGCCTGGCGAAACTGAAGCCAGTGTTCGAACGTCCCTGGGGCAAGGTTACCGCCGGCAATTCCTCGCAGATCACCGACGGCGCGTCCTGGGTGATCCTCGCCTCGGAAGAGGCCGTGGCGAAGCATGGGCTGACGCCGAAGGCGGCCATTCTCGACAGTCAGTGGTCGGCGCTCGATCCCGGCATCATGGGCCTGGGCCCGGTGCTGTCAGCGACGGAATTGTTGAAGCGCAACGAGCTGACGCTTTCCGATATCGAGACCTGGGAGTTGAACGAGGCGTTTGCGACGCAGGTGCTGGGCTGCCTTGCCGCCTGGAACGACGAAAAATTCTGCAAGGAGATTCTCGGCCTCGACGGCGCAGCCGGCGAGCTCGATCAGACCAAATTGAACGTCGATGGCGGCGCGATCAGCCTCGGCCATCCGGTGGGCTGCAGCGGCAACCGTATCGTGCTGCACCTCGTCAACACCATGAAGCGGTTGGGTACCAGGCGCGGCATCGCTACCGAATGTATCGGCGGCGGGCAGGGCGGTGCGATGCTGATAGAGATGGTGTGAGCATGGATAGCCAGATCATGAACGTTCTCGGCGATCGCGTGCTCGAACTCGGGCCGAAGCCCGACGCCAGTGGACCGTACCAGAACTTCAAGCTGACGCGTGATGCCGACGGCGTCGCCTGGCTGTTGTTCGACCGCGAAGGCACCAGCGCCAATACGCTCTCGGCGGATCTGATCGAGGAACTCGACAAGGTGCTGGCGGAGTTGGAAAGCCAGCGCCCCACCGGCCTCGTCATCCGTTCCGCCAAGAAGTCCGGCTTCATCGCGGGCGCCGACGTCAATGCGTTTCGCGGCGCGACCGATATCGGCGCCGTCGAGACCGAAATCGGCCGCGCGCATGCGGTGATCGACCGGCTCGAGGCCCTGCGGGTTCCGAGCGTGGCCGTGATCCACGGCTTCTGCCTCGGCGGCGGTCTCGAAGTGGCGCTGGCCTGCCAGATGCGGATTGCGATCGAGGACGCGCGGTTTGGTTTCCCCGAGGTGATGCTCGGCCTGCATCCCGGCCTCGGCGGCACCGTGCGGTTCACGCAACTCGTCAATCCGATGCAGTCGATGCCGTTGATGCTGACCGGCAAGACCATCGATGCACGCAGGGCGAAATCGCTTGGGCTGGTCGACGCCGTGACGCAGGAGCGGCATGTTCGCAATGCCGTGAAGGACGCCGTGACCGGCCGCCTCAACCGTGCGCGGCCCGGGCTGCTCCATAATTTTCTCAGCCTCGGTCCGGTGAGAGGCTTCCTCGCCGGGCGCATGCGCAGCGAGGCCGCCAAGGCCGCGCCGGAAGCGCATTACCCCGCGCCCTACGCGCTGATCGATCTCTGGGAAAAGCATGGCGGCGACCGCCGAGCGATGCTGAGCGCGGAGAAGGCGTCCTTTGCCAGGCTGATGGTGACGCCGACCGCGCAGAACCTGATCCGCGTCTTCTTCCTGCGCGAGCAGATGAAGAAGCTCGCCGGCAGCGGCAACAAGATCGAGCACGTTCACGTCATCGGTGCGGGCGCGATGGGCGGCGACATCGCTGCCTGGTGCGCCGGCCAGGATTTTCGGGTGACGCTCGCCGACATGAAGCCGGAGCCGATCGCAGGCGCAATCAAGCGGGCCGCCGATCTCTACGGCAAGATTTTGCGCAAACGCACAGCCGTGCGGGATGCGCTCGACCGGCTGATGCCGGACATGCAGGCCGAGGGCGTCCGCAACGCCGATCTCATCATCGAGGCGGTGCCGGAAAAGCTGGAGCTGAAGCAGAAGGTCTATGCCGGCCTCGAGCCGAAAATGAAGCCGGGCGCGATCCTTGCCACCAACACGTCGAGCATTCCGCTGCAGGATCTGCGTACTACCCTGCAGCAGCCCGAGCGGCTATTGGGGCTGCACTTCTTCAATCCGGTGTCGCGGCTGCAACTCGTCGAAGTCGTCAGCCATGACGGCACGGATGCACAACTCCTGAAGGAGGCGCTGGCGTTCGTCGGCGCCATCGACCGCCTGCCGCTGCCCGTAAAATCGTCGCCCGGCTTCCTCGTCAACCGCGCGCTGACGCCGTACATGCTGGAAGCGATGGTGATGCTGGACGAGAAGATCGACAAATCAGTCATCGACGCCGCTGCGAAAAAGTTCGGCATGCCAATGGGACCCATTGAATTGGCCGACCAGGTCGGCCTCGATATCTGCCTCGATGTCGGCGACATGCTGCGCTCGAAGTTCGGCGACATGCTGCCGCCGACGCCGGCCTGGCTGCGGGAAAAGGTCGCCAAGGGCGAACTTGGCCGCAAGACCGGCAAGGGCTTTTACACCTGGAAGGACGGCAAGGCCGACACCGGCGGCATGACCGCGATCTCGGAACCATCGGCGGAGATGATCGACCGGCTGATCCTGCCGATGTCGAATGTCTGCGTCGCCTGTTTGCGCGAGGGCATCGTCGACAATGCAGATGTCGTCGACGGCGCCGTCATCTTCGGCACCGGCTACGCGCCGTTCCGCGGCGGCCCCTTGAACTACGCGCGAACCCGTGGTGTGGACAATGTCGTTTCGACGCTGGATGCCCTGACCGACAAGTTCGGCGGCAGGTTTGCGCCCGATGCCGGCTGGGAGAATTTCAAGTGACGGAGACGCATGTGCACGCGCCGCCCACGACCGAGACCGAACCGCAAGGTGATCTCTGCATCCGCACGCTGGCGATGCCGGCCGACACCAACGCCAATGGCGATATCTTTGGCGGCTGGCTGTTGAGCCAGATGGATATCGGCGGCGGGGTGTTCGCTTCCAAAATCGCGAAGTCCCGCACCGTGACCGTCGCGATCGAGGCGATGAACTTTCGCAAAGCCGTCTATGTCGGCGATCTCGTTTCGGTTTACGCCAATCTGGTGCGGGTCGGACGCACGTCGATCACGGTCCATCTCGAAGCCTGGGTCGTGCGACGCAAGGAGTTGCAGTCGATCCTGGTGACCGACGGCAACTTCACCTACGTTTCGATCGACGACAACGGCCGTCCACAGCCGGTTAAAGCGTTTTCGAGCGAAGTGGAAACCGGTTCGCGTTAAGAAAACGCGTCAAATAGAGAATCTAGAGTCCTGTTTCGATTCATCGAAACGGGACTCTAGCCCGGACGGCGTGATCGCGACCTGATCCTTACGGGCAGGGACGCTCGTAGCCGTCACGGCCAATGAACGTGCCACGGCGCGGATTATAGCTCGCCGAGCGCATGCAGCGCGGCGTGTCGTCATAGACCCGCGGCGGCGGTGCGTATTGCGCCTGGACACCGCAATAGCGCGGCGAAACTTCCTGCCAGCCGCCGGGCTGCTCCACGTAGCAGCCGCCCTGATACCAGCGGTAGCCGCCCGGCCGCGGCTCGCCCTGGGCGCCGATGGCCGCACCGGTGCCTGCGCCGACGATGGCGCCGATCGCGGCCCCGCGGCCGCCACCAAGTGCGCCGCCGACAATGGCGCCTGCAGCACCGCCGAACAGGGCGCCGCCGAGCGTGCTTTCCTGCGCCGCCGCCTCCTGGAGCGGCGCGCAAACCGCAAGGGCAACCAGCATCGAGAGCGCGAATTTCGGC
This sequence comes from Bradyrhizobium sp. AZCC 2262, assembly GCF_036924535.1. Taxonomy (NCBI): domain Bacteria; kingdom Pseudomonadati; phylum Pseudomonadota; class Alphaproteobacteria; order Hyphomicrobiales; family Nitrobacteraceae; genus Bradyrhizobium; species Bradyrhizobium sp. AZCC 2262. The sequence goes on from NZ_JAZHRT010000001.1 coordinate 459,611, forward strand.
ATCATGTCAGTTCTCCGGCCATTTGAACGATTCGCTAGCTATTCCGCGACCAGCTTTGACACAAATCGGCCTTGCGGCGCAACGGCGGAAGCAGGAACAATTTGCCCTGCAACTTGTTGTAAGCCCGGAAGAAATCACAGGCTGGGCCCATGTCGGACACCTATATCATTGAAGTCGGCTCGCAGCCGGCAGGGATTATCGTGCGCGCTCCCGGCGGCTATCGCTTCTTTGCCGCCTCGCACCGCTTCAACCGGCTGGAAGGGCAGATATTCCGCAACGCACGCGAGGCCGAGCGCGCCGCCCGGCAGCTCGCCAGCGGGATGACGCTGGCGGCATAACCCGCCAGCGCCGGTCGCCCGGGTGGTCAGAGCTTGGTGGCCGCCCGGGACAGCAGCTTCCAGTCGCTGCCCTGTTTCTGCCAATTCATCAGGATGTGCAGGTTCTGCGGCGTCTTCTTGCCGTCGGTGAACTCCTGCTCGCCGACGAAGGTGAAGCGCACGATGGCGGTCGGGCCGACGACGCGGACCGTGGGATCCTTGTATTCGAGCGACGTCCATTTGTAGTTGGCCTTGGCGGTGCCGTCGAGAAGCGACGCCTTGGTGTCGACCTTGGCGTTCGAGTGGCTGTAGCTCAGCTCTTCCGCGCATAGTGAGGCGAGCCCCTCGGCATTGCCAGCGGCCTGCGCCACACGGAAGGCTTCGACGTTCTTCGCGACGGCATCTTCGTCCGCGCCGGCAAAAGCGGGGACGACGCTCATGAGCCCAAGTGCGAGTACGGGCAAGGCAAGCTGGCGACGATCGATGTTCATGGTTTCCTCCAGTCGTTTCTGGTTGTGATCACAGTGTTGCAGCCACAAATTGCTTTGTCGAGCGCCGCTGATGGTGCGGCCCGCATGACTACCGGCGCGGTCGCCTTAACCAGGATTCGTTGTTTCGCCCGGCCAAATGCCTGTGCGGCCGCTCTCCGTCGTTGACCGCGGCCCAAATCAGCCGCACCATAACGGCAACTTTGTGCCCCAGGCCTATATCTCAAGTCCAAATCTCAAGGGCGCCGCCATGGCCGGACTGTCCCATCGTCAGACTGAAATCCTCAATATCGCCCGCGCCTTTGGCCGGGTGATGGTGGAAGACCTCGCCAAGCGTTTCGAGGTTTCGGCGCAGACCATCCGCAAGGACCTCAACGACCTCTGCGACCAGCGCTCGCTGACCCGCATCCACGGCGGCGCCATCATCGCCTCCGGCGTCGAAAACCTCGCCTATGAGGCGCGGCGGTTTGTGGCGGCGGAGGAGAAGCGGGCGATCGGCATTGCGGCGGCGTCGCGGATTCCGAACGGCTGCTCGCTGTTCATCAACATCGGCACCACCACGGAAGAGGTCGCGAGCGCGCTGACCTCGCATGAGGACCTGCTCGTCATCACCAACAACCTCAACGTCGCGATGCTGCTCTATCGTCATCCGCGCATCGAGGTGATCGTGGCCGGTGGCGCGGTGCGTCGCGCCGACGGCGCGGTGATCGGCTCGACCGCGATCAGCCTGATCGGCCAGTTCAAGGTCGATTACGCCATCATCGGCGCGTCCGCGATCGACGAGGAGGGCGCGCTGCTCGACTTCGACTATCGCGAAGTGCAGGCGGCGCAGGCGATCATCGCCAATGCGCGCAGCGTCATGCTGGTGGCGGATTCGACAAAACTCCGGCGCAGCGCGCCGGTGCGCATCGCCCATCTCAGCCAGATCCAGACATTTGTGACCGATGCGCCGCTGCCGGCGAGCCTCGCCAGCATCTGCCACCATCGGGGCATCGAAGTGGTCGAGGCGATGGACAAGCCGGCGGCTGATATCGACGAGCCGGGCGAGCCGGTTCCTCCTCCCGCCGCGGTTCGACTGCGGTAGCGCTTCGGCCCTATCGCGTCGCGGAACGCCATCGCCTTTGTTTTTCGCGATTTCCGCAGCCTTTCATGCTGCACCATTGCCGGCGCCGGCCCTTGCTGGTGTCGAGGTAATAGACATCGCAGTCTGTGGCGCTGCATTTACGAATTCTTTTGCGATCCTCGTCCACGAGCAGACATTCGATAGCAAGCGAACAGGCATGCAGGGGAATTTCGCGCGTCAACGCAGGAGACCAGCGGCGATTGGCCAATCCGGTCGAGGGCGAGGAGACCAGGGTCTGGGCCGCATGTGCCGCCTGGATCGCGGCGGATAGCGCATCGAGATCGGGCTGCCGCGCGGGCCGCCCTGAATTTGCAGCAGCCAGCACATCATGAAGGTGTTCGCGAAGCTTGCGCGCGCGTTTCACGACATGCGAGCCGGAGCGGCTATCGGGCCGTTGCAGACGTGCGGCGGTTCGACGATCGATCAGTCCGGCCAGCGCCGCGAAGCGTGTCAGGTCTTGATACGTTGCCAGGTTCTCGATCGGCGTGGGCGAGGGCCGCTCATCGAGCGTGTTCACGAGGTCCAGAGCCGGGTGCCCGCCGCTCCATTCGAACGGATTGGCGCGTTCTGCTTGCCTCACGTCATGCTCCCATCATAACCTGTAAAATATATCAAAAGGGTTATGAGCCGTCCATTCTTTGTCGGGAGTCGATGATGACGGATTTTGCCGTCGCTGGACGTACCACTGCAGAATATATCCGCGGCGCACTCTATGGCCTCGCCGCCGTCAGCATCTGGTCCGGATGGATCGTGGTAGCTCGCCTGGGCCTCAAGACCAGCCTCACGCCATGGGACATCGCTGCGCTTCGTTTCGGCGTGGCCGGTTTGCTCTTGTTGCCGTACGTCGTGAGTAAGGGCCTTGCTCTCGAACGCCTCGGCTGGCTCGGGCTGGCAGCGATTGTGCTCGGCGGCGGCGCTCCCGTCCTGCTCGCGAATACAGGTCTGCTGTTCGCGCCTGCAGCGCATGCGGGCGCGCTGTTTCCCGGAGTGATGCCGCTAGCGGTCGCTCTGCTTGCAACGGTCATCCTGCACCAACCGTTCACCGATGCGAAAAAGATCGGCTTTGTGCTGATCCTGCTCGGCGTCCTGGGGGTCGTTTGGGGTGCCGGCGGCGCGATCGGTTTCGGACAGACCATCGGGCACGCATTGTTCCTGGGCTCCGCCCTGGCGTGGGCCTGCTACACGATCGCGATGCGCCGCGCAAGGCTGGATGGGTTACATGCCGCGGGTATTGCTGCCGTCGGCGCCTTGTTTCTTTACATGCCCGTCTATTTGTTCGTGGAAGGCCTGAGCTTCGCGAAAGCCCCATGGAGCGATCTGGCGCTTCAGGCGTTCGTGCAGGGGCTTCTGACCGCGATTGCGTCCCTCGTCTTCTACGGGCGCGCAGTCAGCATCCTCGGCGCCTCGAGCGGTGCCGCGTTCGCCGCACTGTCGCCCGCGATGACAGCCGTCATGGCAATCCCGATTCTGGGTGAGTGGCCCGCGGCGATCGACTGGATGGCGATCGCCAGCATTTCCGCCGGCGTTTACGTCGTGAGCGGAGGTCCGCTGCCGAGACGGCGAAGCTGACCGCGCCGATCAATTTGTAGACTTCTCCCTCAAGTTCCGCGCTTTCATCTTGCTTTCGTTTTTCTTTGTGATTAACTCCCATCCGAAAGCAAAATCGCCGAAGTGAAGAGGCGATCGCCGGGGAAGCGTTTCGTTGGACAGGGTATTCGATCTCGCCATCATCGGAGGCGGCATCAACGGCTGCGGCATTGCGCGCGATGCGGTGGGCCGGGGTAATTCCGTATTCCTGTGTGAAATGAATGACTTGGCGAGTGGGACGTCGTCCTGGTCGACCAAATTGGTGCACGGCGGGCTGCGTTATCTTGAATATTATGAGTTCCGCCTGGTCCGCGAAGCGCTGATCGAGCGCGAAATCCTTTGGCAGATCGCGCCCCACATCATCCGGCCGTTGCGTTTCGTTTTGCCGCACCACGCAGGACTGCGTCCGGCCTGGCTGCTCATGCTCGGATTGTTCCTGTACGACCATATCGGCGGCCGGCATCTGCTGCCGCCGACGCGCTCGGTCGATCTCGTCCATGACGAGGTGGGCAAGCCCTTGATCGCCAACCGTTACAAGCGCGGTTTCGAATATTCCGACTGCTTCGTCGATGACGCGCGCCTTGTCGTGCTGACCGCGCGGGACGCGGCCGATCGCGGCGCCGAAATTCATACCCGCTCGCGCGCGGTCGAGATCAGTCAGGTCGATGGCATCTGGCACGTCACTGTCGAAAACACGATCACCGGTACGCGCACCACCGTTCAGGCCCGCGCGCTGGTCAATGCCGGCGGCCCGTGGGTCGAGCAAGTGCTTTCGTCGGGCTCAGGCGTCAACGCGCGTGCAAAGGTGCGGCTGGTGCAGGGCTCGCACATCGTGGTGCGCAAGCTCTATGACCACGATCGCGCCTACATGTTCCAGAACGCCGACGGCCGCATCATCTTCGTCATTCCCTATCAGGACGATTTTACGCTGATCGGCACCACTGATCGCGACTACGACGGCGACCCGGCCAAGGTGAAAGCCAGCCCTGAGGAAATTCAATATCTCTGCGCCTCCGCCAGCGAATACCTGAAAAGGCCGGTGCTGCCTGCGGATGTCGTCTGGACCTATTCCGGCGTGCGGCCGCTCTATGACGACGGCGCCAGCGAAGCAAAAGCCGCGACCCGCGATTACGTGTTCGAACTCGATACGCCCGGTGGCGCGCCATTGCTGTCGATCTATGGCGGCAAGATCACGACCTATCGGCGCCTGGCGGAAGAAGCGCTGGAACGGCTCGAACCATACTTGCGTAGCGCCAAAGCGAAGGAAGGTTGGACCGGCAAGTCGCCGCTGCCCGGCGGTGACATGGATGTTTCGGCGGTCGCCGCGCTGACGGCGGAACTGACGCGGAAATATCCGTTCCTCACCCCGGCGCATGCCAACCGGCTCGCCCATGCCTATGGCACGCGCGCGACAAAATTGCTCGGCAACGCCAAATCATTCGCCGATCTTGGCCAGTCGTTCGGCGCCACCTTGACGGAGAGCGAAGTCAGGTACCTGATGTCGAACGAATGGGCCTGCACCGCCGATGATGTGGTGTGGCGAAGATCCAAGCTCGGTTTGCGGCTGTCGCCAGATGAAATTGCCGCGCTCGATGAGTGGATCAAAGCCCACCGCGCCCCCGGCGAACGTCCCTTGCGCGAAGCGGGAGGGCGACCGTGAGCGTCACGCTCGAACACGTCACGCGATCTGTGGACGGCATCCCGACCATTCGCGATGTCTCGCTGACGCTTGAGCGCGGCACGCTGAGCGTGCTGCTTGGACCGACGCTGTCCGGCAAGACCTCGATCATGCGCCTCCTCGCCGGTCTCGACAAACCTGCGACCGGCCGCGTGCTGGTCGACGGCAAGGACGTCACCGGCGCCGACGTGCGGCAGCGCTCGGTCGCGATGGTCTATCAGCAATTCATCAATTATCCCTCGCTGACGGTCTATGAGAACATTGCCTCGCCGTTGCGGGTGCAGGGCAGGCCGCGCGAGGAGATCGATCGGCGCGTTCAGGAAGCCGCAAGGCTGCTGCGGCTCGAGCCCTATCTGAAGCGCACCCCCCTGCAGCTTTCCGGCGGCCAGCAGCAGCGCACCGCGATCGCGCGGGCGCTGGTCAAGGGCGCCGACCTCGTGCTCCTGGACGAACCGCTCGCCAACCTCGATTACAAGCTGCGTGAGGAGTTGCGCACCGAACTGCCGCGCATTTTCGAAGCGTCGGGCGCGATCTTCGTCTATGCGACGACCGAGCCTTCGGAAGCGCTCCTGCTCGGCGGCAACACCGTCTGCATGTGGGAAGGCCAGGTCCTGCAGGCCGGCGACACCTCAAAAGTCTATCGCCAGCCCGATACGCTGCGGGTGGCGCAGGTGTTCTCCGATCCGCCGCTCAACATCGTCGGTATCGAAAAGAAGAACGGTTCGGTGCAATATGCCGGTGGCATCCAGGCGCCGGCCTCCGGCCTCTATGCGCAGCTTTCCGACGGACCCTATCGCGTCGGCTTCCGCGCCCATCAGCTCGAGGTGGCGAACGGCGTCGCTGGCCGCCACGCGTTCCACGCCACCGTCACCGTGACCGAGATCACCGGTTCGGAAAGTTTCGTGCATCTCAACCGTGGTGCGTCCAACTGGGTTGCGGTGCTGCCGGGCGTACATGAATACGAGCCCGGCCATGTGCTCGATGCCGTGCTCGATCCCGACAATGTCTTCGTGTTCGACGGCGCCGACCGCCTGGTCGCGGCACCGGGCAAAGCATGAGGAAGATGCAGCATGGCCCGCATTGACCTCGTCGATCTCGCGCATTCCTACGGCGGCAATGACGCGCCGGTGGAATCGTTTGCGCTGAAGCCGGTGACGATGACCTGGCGTCAGGGCGGCGCCTATGCGCTGCTCGGCCCGTCCGGCTGCGGCAAGACCACGCTGCTCAACCTGATCTCCGGCATCGTCACGCCGTCGCGCGGAAAAATCCTGTTCGACGGCGCCGACATCACACCGCTGTCAACCCAGAAGCGCAACATCGCGCAGGTGTTCCAGTTTCCGGTGATCTACGACACCATGACGGTTGGGCAGAACCTCGCATTCCCGCTGCAGAACCGCGGCGTGCCGAAGGCCGAGGTCGAGGCGCGGGTGAGGCAGATCGCCGACCTGCTCGACCTCACGTTCTATCTCGATCGTAAGGCAACGCGCCTGACTGCCGACGCCAAGCAGAAGATCTCGCTCGGCCGCGGCCTCGTCCGTTCCGATGTCGCCGCGGTGCTGTTCGACGAGCCGCTTACGGTGATCGATCCCGAGCTGAAATGGCAGCTGCGCTCAAAACTCAAGGCGCTGCATCGCGAGCTCGACCTCACGATGATCTACGTGACCCATGACCAGACCGAGGCGCTGACCTTCGCGGACACCGTCGTCGTCATGCATGACGGCCGCGTGGTGCAGAGCGGTACGCCGGCGGAGCTGTTCGACAAGCCCGAGCACACTTTTGTCGGCTACTTCATCGGCTCGCCCGGCATGAACATCGTCCCGGCTGACGTGAGCGGGCACGAGGCGCGCATCGACGGTCACGTCATCGGCCTGCATCGCAATTACGGCGTGCTGCCGGCGGGCGCCAGAATCGAAATCGGCGTACGGCCGGAATTCGTCAACGTCGCCGCTCCCGCGTCCGGCCTGCTGTCGGCCACGGTCGAGCGCATCGACGATCTCGGCCGCGTCCGCTTCGCCCGCGTGCGCATCGGCGATGCAAAATTCGCCGCCCGCGTACCGCCGGGATTTTCCGTGCCCGACAACTCGGTCGGGCTCGTGTTCGATCCCGCCCATGTTCACGTCTATGCCGATAGCCATCTGGTCGAGGGGGTTGCCTGATGGACAAGACCATCAACCAGAAAGCCTGGTTCCTGGTGCTGCCGGTATTCCTGGTGGTCGCGTTCTCCGCGGTGCTGCCGCTGATGACGGTCGTGAACTATTCGATGCAGGACACGTTCGGCAACAACCAGTTCTTCTGGAACGGCGTCGGCTGGTTCAAGGAACTGCTCGATCCCTCGACCGATCTCGGCGGGCGTTTCCTGGCCTCGCTCGGCCGCAACCTGCTGTTCTCCGCCATCATCCTTGCGATCGAGGTGCCGCTCGGCATCGTGGTGGCGCTGTCGATGCCGCGCGAGGGCTGGACCGTTGCCGTATGCCTCGTGATCCTGGCGCTGCCGCTGCTGATTCCTTGGAACGTGGTCGGAACGATCTGGCAGATTTTCGGTCGACCCGACATCGGCCTGCTTGGCTATACGCTCAACAGCCTCGGCATCGACTACAATTACGTCTCCAACGAGTTCGATGCATGGGCCACCGTCATCGTGATGGACGTCTGGCACTGGACCAGCCTCGTCGCGCTGTTGTGCTACGCCGGCCTGAAGTCGATCCCCGACGCCTATTACCAGGCGGCGCAGATCGACGGCGCCTCGCGCTGGGCGGTGTTCAAGGCGATCCAATTGCCGAAGATGAATCGCGTGCTCCTGATCGCGGTGCTGCTGCGCTTCATGGACAGTTTCATGATCTACACCGAGCCGTTCGTGGTGACCGGCGGCGGGCCGGGCAACTCGACCACCTTCGTTTCGATCGAACTGGTCAAGATCGCGCTCGGGCAGTTCGACCTCGGCAAGGCCGCGGCACTTTCGCTGGTCTATAATCTGATCATCCTGATCGTGTGCTGGATCTTCTACACCGTGATGACCAACGCCGGGGCCGAGCGCCCCGAAAAGCAGGGAGTCGCGTGATGAACACGATTCCCGGCCGCCGCATCATCATGGTGGTGTTCCTGATCTTCCTGTTGTTGCCGATCTACTGGCTCGTCAACATGAGCTTCAAGAACAATACCGAGATCGTCACCACCATGACGCTGTGGCCGCACCAGCCCACGCTGGAAAACTACAAGCGCATCTTCACCGACGAGAGCTGGTATTCCGGCTACATCAACTCGCTGACCTATGTGCTGATCAATACCGTGATATCGATTGCGGTGGCGCTGCCGGCGGCTTACGGCTTCTCGCGCTACCGCTTCCTCGGCGACAAGCATTTGTTCTTCTGGCTGCTGTCGAACCGGATGGCGCCGGCGGCGGTCTATGCGCTGCCGTTCTTCAATCTCTATTCGGCGATCAATCTGTTCGATACGCCATGGGCGGTCGCGCTCGCGCATTGCATCTTCAATGTGCCGCTGGCGGTCTGGATTCTCGAAGGTTTCGTCTCCGGCGTGCCGCGCGAGATCGACGAGACCGCGTTCCTCGACGGCTATTCGTTCCCGCGCTTCTTCATCAAGATCCTGGTGCCGCTGATCGCGAGCGGCATCGGCGTCGCCGCGTTCTTCTGCTTCATGTTCTCCTGGGTCGAGTTGCTGCTGGCGCGCACGCTGACGTCGGTCAACGCCAAGCCAATCTCGGCGATCATGACCCGCACGGTGTCCGCCTCCGGCATGGATTGGGGGCTGCTGGCTGCGGCCGGCGTGCTCACCATCATTCCCGGTGCCTTAGTGATCTGGTTCGTCCGCAACTACATCGCGCGCGGCTTCGCGCTCGGTCGGGTGTAGGAGGCGCATATGGAACACATCGCATGGATGGCCTGGACGCTCCCGACCGCGATTTTCTTCGTGATGCTGGCGCTGACATTGGGGGCGATGACCTGGCTTGCGGTCGCTTATCCCGAAGCCGAGCGGGTCGGCGTGCTGCGCATTCCGACCACGCGCGGCGACCGGCTGTTCATTTCGCTGGTGCTCGCCGCCGTCATCCATCTGCTGTGGATCGCCTTTTTCGGCACCGATCCGATCGCCACTCTGCCGATCGGGGAGGGCGTTGAGATTTCGAGCCTGTGGCTCGCAACCGTGATTTCGCTTCTATCGGCCGTTGCGATTTTCCGCACCGTCTAGGAAGCGAAAAAGAGCAGATCCGGGATCAACCCGGGCCTGAGTTTATTTTGTCGCTGCAACCGGAGGATCCAACATGCGACGCTTGAGAGGAAGAAACGGTCCCTTGACCAAGGAGAACTTTCTGACGATGACCAGCGCGGCTGCGCTGATCGCAGCTTCCGTTACGATTGCCGCACCCGCTCGTGCGGACGACGCGGTCAATCAACGATGGATTGACAGCGAATTCCAGCCCTCGACGCTGTCGAAGGCCGATCAGTTGAAGGAGCTGCAGTGGTTCGAAAAGGCCGCCCAGCCGTTCAAGGGCATGGAAATCAGCGTCGTCTCGGAAACCATCCCGACGCATGAGTATGAATCGCGGACGCTGGCGAAAGCCTTCACCGAGATCACTGGCATCAAGGTCAAGCACGACATCATCCAGGAAGGTGACGTGGTTGAGAAGCTGCAGACCCAGATGCAGTCCGGCAAGAACGTCTATGACGGCTGGATCAACGATAGCGATCTGATCGGCACGCACTTCCGCTACAATCAGACCGTGATCCTGTCGGATTACATGACCGGCGAAGGCAAGGACGTCACCAATCCGCAGCTCGACGTCAACGACTTCATCGGCAAGTCCTTCACCACGGGTCCGGACAAGAAGCTTTATCAGCTTCCCGATCAGCAGTTCGCGAACCTCTATTGGTTCCGCTACGACTGGTTCTCCAATCCGGAGTACAAAGCCAAGTTCAAGGCCAAGTACGGCTACGATCTCGGCGTTCCCGTGAACTGGTCGGCCTATGAAGACATCGCCGAGTTCTTCACCAACGACATCAAGGAGATCAACGGCGTCCGAGTCTATGGCCACATGGACTACGGCAAGAAGGATCCCTCGCTCGGCTGGCGGTTCACCGACGCCTGGCTGTCGATGGCCGGCAACGGCGACAAGGGCATCCCGAACGGCCTGCCGGTCGACGAATGGGGCATCCGCATGGAAGGCTGCCGTCCGGTGGGCTCAAGCGTCGAGCGCGGCGGCGACACCAACGGTCCGGCGGCGGTCTATTCGATCGTCAAATACCTCGACTGGATGAAGAAGTATGCTCCGCCGCAGGCGCAGGGCATGACCTTCTCCGAATCGGGGCCGGTGCCGGCACAAGGTGCGATCGCGCAGCAGATCTTCTGGTACACGGCCTTCACCGCCGACATGGTGAAACCGGGCATCCCGGTGATGAATGCCGATGGCACACCGAAATGGCGCATGGCCCCGTCGCCGCACGGCTCGTACTGGAAGGAAGGCATGAAGCTCGGCTACCAGGACGCCGGTTCCGCGACGCTCCTGAAGTCGACTCCGCCGGATCGCCGCAAGGCGGCCTGGCTCTATCTGCAGTTCATCGTCTCCAAGTCGGTGAGCCTGAAGAAGAGCCATGTCGGTCTCACCTTCATTCGTGAATCCGACATCTGGGACAAGTCCTTTACTGAACGTGCGCCGAAACTCGGCGGCCTGATCGAGTTCTACCGCTCGCCCGCACGCGTGCAGTGGACCCCGACCGGTAACAACGTGCCTGACTATCCGAAGCTTGCTCAATTGTGGTGGCAGAACATCGGCGATGCGTCGTCCGGTGCGAAGACCCCGCAGGCGGCGATGGATTCGCTGGCAGCAGCCCAGGACTCGGTGCTCGAACGCCTCGAGAAGTCCGGCGTGCAGGGCGCCTGCGGGCCGAAGCTGAACAAGAAGGAGACGGCCGAGTTCTGGTTCGCCAAGTCGGCGAAGGACGGCAACATCGCTCCGCAGCGCAAGCTGGCGAACGAAAAGCCGAAAGGTGAAACCGTCGACTACGACACTTTGGTGAAGTCGTGGCCGGCCACCCCGCCCAAGCGCGCCGAGGCGAAGTGATCCCCCGGCGTCATCGTCCGGCTTGATCCGGACGGTCCGGTCTTTCGCTTCTGACGGCCGCAGTTACCGGATGCCTCGCTTCTTCGCGGGGCGTGACGAGCGGAGAAAACCAAAGGCCGAGAGCAATCCCGGCCTTTTTTCTTCCCGGAAATGACGCGAGGGCCCTTACTCCGCCGCCTGCGCCGCGCCGAGCGCCGGGTAATCCGTGTAGCCCTTGGCGCCGCCGCCGTAGAACGTATTCTTGTCCCACTCGTTCAGCGGCGCGCCCTTCTTCAGGCGTTCGACCAGGTCGGGGTTCGAGATGAAGGGTTTTCCGAATGCGATCAAATCGGCCGCGCTGGCTTCGAGCACCTTGTTCGCAAGGTCGAAATCATAGCCGTTGTTGGCGACATAAGCCTGCTTGAAGCGCTTGCGCAAGGACGCATAATCGAACGGCGCGATGTCACGCGGGCCGCCGGTCGCGCCTTCGATGACGTGGATATAGGTCAGCTTCAGCGCGTTGAGCCCGTCGACGATGTGATCGAACAGCGGCTGCGGATTGCTGTCGGATGCGTCGTTGGCCGGCGTCACCGGTGAAATGCGGATCCCGGTGCGTTCGGCGCCGGCGACCGCAGCCACCGCCTTCGATACTTCCAGCATCAGCCTGGCGCGGTTCTCGATCGATCCACCGTAAGCATCGGTGCGCTTGTTGGTGCCGTCCCTGGCGAACTGGTCGAGCAGGTAGCCGTTGGCGCCGTGGATCTCGACGCCGTCGAAACCGGCGGCCAGTGCGTTTTCAGTGCCGCGCTTGAAATCCTCGATGATCCCTGGAATCTCCGAGAGCTCCAGCGCGCGGGGCTCGGAGATCTCGGTGAAGGTGCCGTTGACAAAGGTCTTGCCCTTGGCGCGGATCGCCGATGGCGCCACCGGCTTGCCGCCGCCCGGTTGCAGTGAGTCGTGCGAGACGCGGCCGACATGCCAGATCTGGATGAAGATGCGCCCGCCTTTTTCGTGCACGCGGTCGGTGACCTTGCGCCAGCCTTCGACCTGCTCCTTCGAATAGATGCCGGGCGTATCCTGATAGCCCTGGCCCTGCTGCGAGACCTGGCTCGCCTCGGTGATCAGGAGGCCTGCGGAGGCGCGCTGCCCATAATAGTCGATCGCCAGCGGGCTCGGCACCATGCCGGGCGGCACCGCGCGGTTGCGGGTCAGCGGCGCCATCACGAGGCGGTTCGGAAGCGTGATCGGGCCAAGCTTGAAGGGCTCGAATAGTTTGGTCTGGCTCATGTCAGGGATGTCCGCACTGGATGATGATAGGGAACAGTTGGGCATTGGGGCCAATTGCGCAATCCCCGAGCCATTCGGCTTGCGCAGAGTAGCTGCGCCGGATCCCGGCCGTGTGGGCGGGTTCGAGCCATGGCGCAGGCGTGTGGACGCAGGATGATTCATTCGAAATCAGGCGCCGCGTGGCAAAAGCGGTCTCCCGGCCGGCGCCCCGGCGGCCGAACGGCACCGTCAGCGCAACGATCGGGTTGCCGCCGACAGGCGTTGCGGCCGATCGGGCTGCCGATCAGGCTCGACGCGATCACATTGCCGCGAATGCCTTTTTATTCACCGCCGCGCCTGTCGATGCGCCACAAGCTATTCCGCCGCATATCCCATTCGCCTGTGGTCAAATTCCACAATCGGCCCTGCGGAATCCACCTGCAGCAGTTCGAAGGTCAGGCATTCGCAACCGATGGCGCGCAGCACCTGGTTGGCGGCTTTGTGTACGCTGTTGTTGAAGTTCTGGTGATCCATCTGAATTTCGAGGCGAGGCTTGCGGCTGCATACCGCCTTCACGACCGACTGCAGCCGGATGAAGACCTCGTCCCGGTAGTTCTGGGTGCTTTCGAAGGAGGCCCTGGGATCGACGATCTGAGTCCGTGCGACATAGACGAGGTTGATTGCAAAGCGGTCGGCGGAAACGGCGCCTTGTGTGCACCGAAACACCTCGGGGCGCCTGTCGATCCGCGCCAGTTGGCGGCTGCCGGCGCTGATCCGATGCCGGCCGGGGGGCAGCGCCCTTTCAAAACGGCCGTTCCGGTAGAGCAGCACGGTTTCAAACTGCTGCACGCAGACCCGCTCGAAGCCGAGCAGCGCCATGATGCCCTTCCTGAACAGCGTCGAAATCCAGGCCCACGCGCTGGCGATCGCGGCGATGACGATCAGGGAAAATGCTATCGACCCCAGAAGTTCACCCACGCTTTTCCTTCCCCTGCCATGTTTTTTATCTGGTTGGCGACCCTGCGATGCCGGCTCTTCACTCTGGTCTTCGCTTTGCTTTTTTCTTGGCTTTTCATACGTCGAAATTAAGTCATCCGCATTTTCAATCACAGCGCGTAAACAAAAAAATAATCGGCCCTCGCCCGACGATTTGCATTTTGAATAAAGTCATTGTGATGCCCGATTGAGCACGCCGTTGCCGTCGCTTTTGGCGTTGCCAGGCGGGCAATCCGCTCCTCGGATGGCCTGTTCGTCCGGGACGATCCCGGTATCGTTTCCGCTCAGCCGGGCCACGCGTGCTTGCCAAATTGTCCTTGCGAAAGCAGGAACCCATATCCACAACTTTTAGTTGCTGGTGGGATAGCGGCCCCGGCTTCGTCTCCCAATCGGCCTTCGTGGTCATGGGTCGTAGATTTCCGATTCAAGTGTCAGATAGCGGCGAGGATGCGCGCCCGCATTCCCGCGGCGCAGATGGCGTCCGGGCTTTGCGTCGCTTGCCGCCCTCGAAGAGATGAGGGCGCAGGGAAGACCGGGTGCACGCTGCACCCGCGGTCTCGTGTGCAATTGCGCACAGAAGATGCGCACACGAGCATACAGGTACAGGCGGAGCATCCCGGCCTTCCCTGCGCAGTGGCTTTACGGCTTACTTCGTGCTCTCCCCGGCGAACGGCTCTTTTGCCACCGTCGCCTCCGAGAAGCTTCGCTTCTCTCGGACTTAATGCCAGCACCGCGACATCAGGACCACACGACTTCGCCGTACGCTCGAGCCACACACGTCAGTCGCAGCTCTCGCGTCCACCGCATCCCACCGCGCGTTCGTGACGTTCGCGAGCGCCCTCTCATCGGGTGAGACGGGCGGAGTTATGCGGTTGATTTGGGTGAGAACGAAAGCGGAATATTTTTGCCCGAAGGGCTGGACAGGTTTTGGGTGATTTGCCCGTCGTGTTGAAATGCCGCACACGCGCGAGCAGATTTTGCTTGCACGATAAGGCAAATCACCCCGCAGCCGTAGGGTGGGCAAAGGCGCGGAAGCGCCGTACCCACCAGCTCACGCCGCGCTCATGGTGGTGGGCACGCTTCCGCCTTCGCTCTTCGAGCGACAGTGAGACAAGTTCGTTTTGCCCACCCTACACGCGCGACCGTCGGCTCACGCCTGCTTGAGCCAATGACGGGCGCCATCATCATTGCGCCTCGCGCATTCCGGAATAGGATAACGCGAACATGGGTGATGGGAGTCCCCGCAATGGCCATCAACAAGGACAAGATCGACGATACGGCGCTGGCGCTGCTCTATCTGACCCTGCATGACGATTACAGGGCATGGAAAGGCTTTGCTTGGAGCGTGCTCGGCCGCCTGCACGAAAAGGGAATGATCGACGATCCCGTCGGCAAGGTGAAGTCGGTGGTTTTCACCGACGAGGGGCTGGAGCGGGCGAAGAAGCTGTTTGAGGAGATGTTCGAGGAGTAGGGCAGCGCGGCGTAGGATGGTAGAGCGCAGCGAAACCCACCGTCTTTCCGATCGCGAAGCGGTAAGTTACGTTTGCGCCTTCGCGCTTCGAGCCACGGTGGACGGGTCGATAACTCACTCTACGATTTCTGCTATTTATCAAACTCTATTTTTTCGCCGGTGAGGGGATTGATTCCAAAGCCCGGTCGGTCGTCAGCGTCCTCATCATCCTCGGCGTATTGCACAGGAGCCTCGCCACGCGTTGCGACGATGCGCGGATACCGGGTCTTGGCGCTCTTCTTTCCCTCTGCGCGCAGGGTGATCCGGAAGAGCCAGTCGTCGCCATAGTCGAACAGAAATAGCATTGTGTGCCCAACTTCGGGAAAAGCCTGCGACATTCTGGTCTTCTTGACGCCGAGCACCCGTGGATCGGCATCGCCCATATCCGCGAACAGCTCGTATTTTGGGAATGTCTTGTAGATCTTGGCGGGAGTGAGCCCGGTATAGAAGCCGAAGGCGTGATCGAAATCGAAATTGAACGAGGAGACAACGGCTTCGGCCAGCACGTACAACGACTTTGCAGGGTCGAGCTCTATGTCCCGATAGACCGCCGCGCTGCCCTGGAGCGCCGCCCGAAAGATGAAGGTGTCCGCCATCTCGAACCTCATTTGCGCCTGCAGCAACGCCAGAGAGAATAGACGCGGAAACGCGCTTTGCTCAAGCGCTGGAATTTGCAGGATAGCTATAGGAGATTTCTCGATATAGTCCCGGATGTCGCAGCGTTCACCCGGGCTACGCTTGCTATCGTGCCAGGGTGCGCAGCCAGTTTGCCGCCCGGGCGGTCATCTTTCCTGATGGCAGCTTTGCCGTGCCATACGACCGGCAGGCCGCGAAAACCTCGCGCGTGAGCTGGCTTGGTTGAGCCCTCGCCAGAGCAAGCAAAGCCGATGGGGCCCGCGCGAGCGCGCACCGCAATGACGGCGAAACCTGCCCGACCTAGCTGTGCGCGGGAATGTCGATGCCGTCAGTCGCATACTGCCGGATCTTGTTCCGCATCGTGCGCACCGAAAGGCCGAGCACGCGGGCGGCGTGGGTGCGATTGCCGTGGCAGCGCGCCAGCGTCTGCAGCACGAGTTCACGCTCGATCGCCTCGATTGTGGAGCCGATCAGCATCGGCACGATTTGATGGGGTGAAAGGGTCTGAGAATCCGACAGCGGAATCTCGGGCACGGGCACACAGTCCGCGCCAAGGTACACGTCACCAAGATACTCCTGGGGCATCAACACCTCCCGAACAACGCTTGCTCCGAAACGCGGAGCAGAAACATCAGGAATCAACGGCCCCCTAGCCGTAGAGGGAGAGTGGGCGCGTTTGGTTAATGAAAGGTTAAGAAGCACGGAGAGGTTTTGACGTCGCTTTGCTACACCCTGGCGTATATGTTCAACGGCAGGCAGATAGACATGTCAGCAGCGCAGGATGGGTAGAGCGCAGCGAAACCCATCGCTGTTCGTGCCAGAACCGCTTGCTCTCGTTGCGAAGATGGCGGATTACGCTTCGCTATCCGCGCTACGTGCTGGTTACCGACAACTGGCTCGTGACCATCTCAGCCATTCGTAGTTCGCATGAGCGTAGCGATATACACGACGCCCTGAACCCCGGATGTCGCTGCGATCCGGACCACGCTTGCTGCACCTCGAAGCCGTCGGGGAGCGCGCCGTTGGCTTCGAAGCTGGGACGCCGGAGACGAAGAGAAGTCGCCGGCGCGGGTGGGAAAGAGAGCGGCTGGCTTTGATGCCAATGGGACGTGGTGGATGGGGGCACCGGTAGTTTTCGGACTGGATATCCCACAACGAGGCCAACGAGTACCTTGATACTGAATGGGCAGAAAAGAAAAAATCGGAGCTGTTCTTTTACTCGAAGATTTCAGACTATTTCAAAGACGATTTTCCCGACATTAAGATAGCTAGTGAACTAGAACGGGATCTGCTCATCCAGAAATTGTCGGTTAGCGGTTCATTTGCAAATACGCATCTTCTAATTGGGAGATTGTCCAAGCAGTCAGAGTTCTCGCCGACGCAGGTCGAGCAGTTAGCCGAAATCCCACAATCCAACCATCAGGTCGGTTGGATTGTGGGCGACGATGACTTGCGAAATTTTTACAAATCGCTCCTCGATAACTACGGCGACAAGATACAGGCTGGTGTCGCCTCTAAACTGGTCAAGCTGATTGCTGAGGAAGAGCCGAATTTGGCAGAGGACGACGGAATTCCGCTTTGAAGCTAGTGGACCCCGTCATCCTCCTGTAGCTCGCTAGGATGGGTAGTCTCCTCACAACACCCGATTACTCTCCTTCACCTTCTCCGCATCGAGATACACGCTGCTTCCCATCTCCTTGAACTTCTGGCTCATCGCCGCCATGCCATCCTCGATGGTCCCGGTCACCGACATCCCCACACTCGCCGGATCGTTCAGCGTCGCCGCGTAGTCCCGCACATCCTGCGTAATCTTCATCGAGCAGAATTTCGGGCCGCACATCGAGCAGAAGTGGGCGACCTTGTGGGCTTCCTTCGGCAGGGTTTCGTCGTGGAAGCTCTTTGCGGTGTCCGGATCGAGGCCGAGGTTGAACTGGTCGGTCCAGCGGAAGTCGAACCTCGCACGCGAGAGGGCGTCGTCGCGGAGTTGCGCGGCGGGGTGGCCCTTGGCGAGATCTGAGGCGTGGGCGGCGATCTTGTAGGTGATGACGCCGACCTTGACGTCGTTGCGGTCGGGGAGACCCAGATGCTCCTTCGGCGTGACGTAGCAGAGCATGGCGCAGCCGAACCAGCCGATCATGGCGGCGCCGATGCCTGAGGTGATGTGGTCGTAGCCCGGCGCGATGTCCGTCGTCAGCGGCCCAAGCGTGTAGAACGGGGCTTCGCCGCATTCCTTGAGCTGCTTGTCCATGTTGATCTTGATCTTGTGCATCGGCACGTGGCCGGGGCCTTCGATCATCACCTGGCAGCCCTTTTCCCACGCGATCTTTGTCAGCTCGCCAAGCGTCTCCAGTTCGGCGAACTGCGCGCGGTCGTTGGCATCCGCAATCGAGCCGGGGCGCAGGCCGTCGCCGAGCGAGAACGAGACGTCGTACTTGCGCATGAGGTCGCAGATCTCGTCGAAATGCGTATAGAGGAAGCTTTCCTTGTGATGCGCCAGGCACCACTTCGCCATGATCGAGCCGCCGCGCGACACGATGCCGGTGACGCGGTTGGCGGTCAGGTGGATGTAGGGCAGGCGCACGCCGGCGTGGATCGTAAAATAGTCGACGCCCTGTTCGCACTGCTCGATCAGCGTGTCCTTGTAGAGCTCCCAGGTCAGTTTGACCGGATCGCCTTCGCACTTCTCCAGCGCCTGATAGATCGGAACGGTGCCGATCGGGATCGGCGCATTTCGAAGAATCCATTCGCGCGTGGTGTGGATGTTGCGGCCCGTCGAGAGGTCCATCACGGTGTCGGCGCCCCAGCGGATCGCCCACACCATCTTGTCGACCTCTTCCTCCACCGATGACGTCACGGCGGAGTTGCCGATATTGGCGTTGATCTTGGTCAGGAAATTGCGGCCGATGATCATCGGCTCGAGTTCGGCATGGTTGATGTTGCAGGGGATGATGGCGCGTCCACGCGCGATCTCGGAGCGGACGAATTCCGGCGTGATGAAGGCGGGCACCTCGGCGCCGAAGCTCTCGCCATCGGCCAGCGCTGCTTCTGCGCGTTCGAGCTGCTGCTTGCGGCCGAGGTTTTCGCGTTCGGCGACGTAGATCATCTCTTTCGTGATGATGCCGGCGCGGGCAAATTCGAGCTGCGTGATCTTGTGGTCGCCTGTGCCGCGCAACGGCTTGTGGTGCGCGGTGAAGGCCTTTGCGGCGTGCGAGGCGCCGACATTGCCGTTGTCCTCCGGCTTGATCTCGCGGCCCTGATACTCCTCGACGCCGCCGCGTTCCTTGACCCAGGCGAGACGGTTGCGCGACAGGCCGGCGTTGACGTCGATGGTCACGGTCGGGTCGGTGTAGGGGCCCGAGGTGTCGTAAACGGGAAGGTTCGGCTCGCCGGCGCCTTCGGAGAGGATGATCTCGCGCAAGGGCACGCGCAGGTCGGGCGCGGCTTCGGGGGTGGCGAAGATCTTGCGGGACGAGGGAAGGGGGCCGGTGGTGACGGCGGGAAGGGTGGTGTCGGGATTGGAGCGGATGTTCATTAGGTTATCCTCCGTTGAATTTGTTATCGCGTCATCGCGTGTTGTTCGTCATCCTGAGGTGCGAGCGCTTGCGAGCCTCGAAGGATGGAGCTGGGCCGTCGCCCTTCGAGGGCCGCTGAAGAAGCGGCCACCTCCAGCGACAACGGCAAAGCCGTTGCGCGGGGGTGACGGATAACTGGTGTTCTCATCTCACGCGGCCTCCGCGCTCTGGCCCAGCCATTGCCGCACCCGTGCATCCGGGTCGGCGTTCTGGGTGACGTCGCTGACGACAGCGATGGAGTCCGCACCGGCTGCAAAAATCTCGGCCGACTGTTCGAACTTGATGCCGCCGATCGCGACCAGCGGGATGGGGCCTGCGCGCTTCTTCCACTCGGTGATCTTTGCAATGCCTTGCGGCGCGAAGCGCATGGATTTCAGCGTGGTCGGAAAGATCGGGCCGAGCGCGATATAGTCCGGCTTCGCTGCCAGCGCGGTCGCCAGTTCCTCGTCGTCATGGGTGGAGATACCGAGCGTCAATCCCGCTTTGCGGATTTCGCCGAGGTCGGCGTCGACAAGGTCTTCCTGGCCGAGATGCAGGTGTTTTGCGCCGGCGACGATCGCGGCGCGCCAGTAATCGTTGACCACGAGTTTTGCGTCAGTGCCCTTGATGGCCTCCAGCGCGTCGGTCACGATCTGCAGCGCCTCTGATTCATTGAGGTCCTTGGCGCGCAACTGGATGGTGCCGGCGCCGAGCAGCGCCAGCCGCGTCACCCAGGCGACGTTGTGAACGACAGGATAGAATTTATCAGGATACGGCATGCCAGAACGGTGTCCCGATCACAGGGGTTGAAGGCGAGGCGAAGTCGCGGGCTTCCATCAGCCCGGCCTCGTAGGCGGTGCGGCCGGCTTCGACGCCTGATCGAAACGCATTGGCCATCACGACAGGATCGGCGGCCTTTGCGATCGCCGTGTTGAGCAGCACGGCGTCGTAGCCGAGTTCGAGGGCGTGCGCCGCATGCGAGGGCGCCCCTAAGCCGGCGTCGACCACGAGCGTGATATCGGGCAGGCGCTCGCGCATCAATTTCAGCGCGTCACGGTTGGTGATCCCCTTGGCGCTGCCGATCGGCGCGGCCCATGGCATCACGACCTTGCACCCTGTATCGACCAGCCGCATCGCGACCGAAAGGTCTTCGGTGCAATAGGGGAACACCTCAAACCCGTCCTTGATCAGGATGGCGGCGGCTTCGACCAGGCCGACCACGTCGGGCTGCAGCGTGTCGTTGTCGGCGATCACCTCCAGCTTGATCCAGGGCGTGCCGAACAATTCACGCGCCAGCTTTGCCGTCGTCACCGCCTCGCGCACGCTGCGGCAGCCGGCGGTGTTCGGCAGCACCGTCACGTCAAGCTCGCGGATCAGCGACCAGAACGCATCGCCCGTCTTGCCGCCGGCGGCCTCGCGCCGCAGCGACACCGTGACGATGTTGGCCCCCGACGCGCGGATCGCGTCCTGCATGATCGCCGGCGAGGGGTAGAGCGCGCTGCCGATCAGGAGGCGGGAGGAGAAGGTTTTGCCGTAGAAGTTCAGCATGGTGTCAGGGTCCTGTCCCGCAACTCGTTCTCGCATCTACCGCTCGTCATCCCCGCGAAGGCGGGGATCCAGTACGCCGGGAAGCCAGCGATCGAACCGAAAAGCCGCGGCGTACTGGGTCGCCCGGTCAAGCCGGGCGATGACAGCGGAGTTTGTTGTGAGCGCTCGCAACCAACTTTGTCGTCCCTGCGAACGCAGGGACCCATACCGCGTGATCTCAGTTGTGGGCACGGTGGCAGAGACCTTTCGTCATCACGGACGCCGGTGGTTATGGGTCCCTGCGTTCGCAGGGACGACGTGGGGAGAGTGCGCGTGTTCATCACATCACCCTCCCTGCCGTGGCGTGATGATCTCGATCTCGTCGCCGCTCTTCAGCGCGGTCTCCGCCCAGCGGCTTTTCGGCAGCACGTCGTAATTCAGCGCAATCGCGAAATGCGTGCCTTCGTATTCGAGCTCGCTGAGCAGCGCGTCGACGCGGGAAGAGGTGATCTCCCGCTGCTCCCCGTTGACGGTCACACGCATCGCATCACCTCATTGTCGATCGCGCCGCGTTGCACGTAGCCAAGCGTCAGCTCGGCCAGCGCGGGGGCCAGCAGAAAACCGTGGCGGTAAAGGCCGTTCACCGCGATCTTCTTGTCGACCGTGATGCGCGGCAGATTATCCGGGTAGGCGGGACGGAGGCCCGAGCCGAACTCGACGATGCGCGCTTCGGCAAAGGCCGGATGCACGGCATAGGCGGCGCCGAGCAGCTCCAGTGCCGAGCGCACGCTGACGCCGGTGTCCTCGGCCTCGATCGAGGTCGCGCCCAGCATGAATTTGTTGTCGCCGCGCGGGATCACGTAGAGCGGCCAGCGCGGATGGATCAGCCGCACCGGGCGCGACAGCTCGACCTCCGATGTCTCGACGATGATCATCTCGCCCTTGACGCCACGCAGCTCCGGCTGCTTGTCGCGCGCGGACAGTCCACGGCAGTCGATCACGATACCGTCGAGGTCCTCGCCATCAGCATCGCAGTCGAACTTGATGGTGCCGCCGGCGGCTTCGATGCGGGCATGCAGTTCGGGGAGCACGCGGCGCGGCTCGACATGGCCCTCGTTGGCATAGAACAGGCCATCGCGGAAACGGCCATCCAGCGATGGTTCGAGCTCGCTCAATCCCCGCGCGTCGAGCCTGGTATGGCCGGTGGTCAGTTTCGCAAAACGTTCGAAATCGGCGCGGTCGCGCGCATGCGCCACCACCAGCGATCCGTTGAACGGGGTTTTGGGAAAATGCGCGCGCCACAGGTCGAGCGAGCGGATGCCGAGCCGGCCGATCAGGGGTTCGGAGGTCTCGGCCTCGCACCAGGGCGCCAGCATGCCGCCGGCCCAGTGGCTGGTGGAGAGCGTCATATCGGCGTCACTGCGCTCATACAGGGTAACGGCATGGCCGGCCTGTGCGAACAGCAGCGCCTGCCATGCGCCGGCAATGCCCGCGCCGATGATGGAAACGGGGGAATCCCCCCGCGGATCTGACTTCTGGTACATCCCTGTCCCTTCGCCGGCATGACCCGGATCAGGTTCAAAGGGTCACCGCGGTCCAGCGCCTTTCGGCCCAAGCTTGCGGTATCTCAGCTCCTCATCGGAGCACCCCTCGGAACAGGGCTAATGTAGGCAGTTGGGCTGACGTGTCAACGCGACTTTGCGGGAACTGCACCGCTGGGATGCCGTGACGCAGCGCAGCGCGCTGCCCCGGGGCACGAGATCAGGCTATTTGGCGGTCTGCATTGCGTTCGCCTCGGAGGGCGTTTTCGCTGTTTCGACCGGCCTGGCGATGATTTTCGGCGGCCCGCCACTCGCGAGCACGGGCGCGATCTGCATGGGTCGCTGGCGCTTTGCAGCGTGGTAATAGCCGCCCGCATAATAACGCACGGCTCGGTTGTGATCGCCGTTGGCGGCGCGGTAGGCGCCCGCCAGATATTTGATGCCCCAGGCGAGATTGGTATCGGGATCGCGCAGGCCCGCGGCGTCGCCGGTGTAGCCGAGGCCGCGCGCGGTCGGCAGCTTGATCTGCATCAGCCCGATGGTGCCGCCGCGACCGACGAGGTTTGCGTGATATTTGCTCTCGCGCACGATCACGCGGTGCACCAGCGCTTCCGGCACGTTGTTGGCGGCGGCGTGGGTTGCGACCATGCTTTCATATTGCGCGCGACTCTGCGCGCTTGCACCTGATGAAACGA
The DNA here is from genome assembly GCF_036924535.1 of Bradyrhizobium sp. AZCC 2262. NCBI lineage: Bacteria > Pseudomonadati > Pseudomonadota > Alphaproteobacteria > Hyphomicrobiales > Nitrobacteraceae > Bradyrhizobium > Bradyrhizobium sp. AZCC 2262. Next base: position 482,575 of record NZ_JAZHRT010000001.1, read on the forward strand.
ATAGCGCGGCGGTAGCGGCGAGCCAGACGAATTTCGGAAAACTTTTCATAAAAACGATCTCGGCGGATGGACGCAGGAACGAATGGTTCCTCCGGTTAGTTCCATCAGCGGGCCAAGATGTGGCGAAAAACGGACGAGATCGCGGCGAGTTGTCTGCGGCTCATGCATGTGTCAACATATGCAGCCAGCGCGATCCTAACGTTATGTGTGCGATGCATCGCTTCTGTCGACGCGAATCTGCGTCATGCGGACGCGCAAGAATGTCGTGCAAAAGTCGCAGTCAAGGTGTAAAGAAGACGCGCGATAAAACCCATTCTTTTCGACAGCAAACCTGTCGCATTCAACGACATTTTTAAAAAAGCGAGGCGTCATTATGACGTCCGAAGTTGAGGGAGATGCGCCATGGCTCGAGCCGATTCCAGCTATTTGCCCCGCGGAAATCCCTGTGCCCAGTGCGGCAAGCCGATCGCGAGACCGGATTGGGTCGAGAGCAGTCCAGGCCGCACGTCGTTCCTCTGGTTCTGCCGCGCCTGCGATTATCGCTTTGAAGCGATCGCGATCTATGAAGAGGCGGATCCGGACGCACTCGCTGCCTGACGCACTGGCTGCCTGACGCCATCATCTAGGCCGCGGAGCGCTCGCTCTGCTGGCGAACCGGCAATCGCATCCGAACCACGAGTCCATGCGGCCGCCGGTCGTGCAGCGACAGCGCGCCGCCGTGCGCGAGTACGATCGCATTCGTGATCGAAAGACCAAGGCCGAAGCCCGCCGCTTCATCCATGTTGCGGGCCTCGTCGCCGCGCACGAACGGCTCCAGCATGTTCTGCTTCAGCGCATCCGAAATGCCGGGGCCGTCGTCCTCGACGTCGATGGTGAGCTGATCCGGTGAGACGTGAAGGCGGATCACCGCTTCGGCGCCGAACCGCACGGCATTCTCCACCAGGTTGGTGACGGCGCGATGCAGATCGTCCGGCCGCACCGTGGCCATGGCATGCGCGGGGCCGTCATAGGCGACCTTGTGTCCCATGTCGGCGAACTGGTCGGTGATGAGCTGCAGGGTGCTTGCGATGTCGGCCAGCGTCATGGCCTCGGGCCTGCGGCCGTTGCGCAGGAACGACAGCACCGATTCCAGCATCGCGCGCATCTGGTCGAGATCGTCGAGCATGCGGCTGCGATAGGTTTCGTCCTCGATGAATTCGGAGCGAAGACGCATTCTTGTAATCGGCGTGCGCAGATCATGACTGATCGCGGCGAGCATTTTGGTGCGGTCGTCGATCAGGCCGGTGATGCGCTCGCGCATCCGATTGAGCGCGCGCGCGACCGAGCGGATTTCCGCCGGCCCGCGTTCCGGCAGCGGCGCCGCGGCGCCGTTCAGGCTGAAACTCTCGGCGGCCTTGGCGAAGGACGACAAGGGCGCGGTCAACGCGCGGGCCGCCCACAGGCCCAGCAAGGTGACGCTGATGACGGCAAACAGCAGCGTCATCATCCACGGTCCGCCGAGAAACGGCGGCCGCGGCCGGTCCGGCAGGACGTTGGCCGAAATCATCATGCCATCAGGCAAGCCGATGCCGACCTTGCGGGTGCCGCCGTCGCTCGCGAGCGGGAAGATGCGATAGTCATGGCCGAGGCGCCGCTGCAGGCCGTGCGGGTTGAACCTGTCGGCATCATCAGCCGCAGGCATTTGCCCGGACGGCAAGATTTCGATGCCGAGCTGCGGAAAGGCGCGCGCGATGTCGGCGCTCAGCCGCGGCCGTTCCGAGGCGGGCGCTGCGCCGAGCAACTGCACGACTGCTGCAAGCTGGCCGTGGCCGCGGTCGGACGACGGCTCCGCCTGGTCGGGCCGGTGCAGCAGGAAACTCGCGGTGATGATCAGATGGAGCGCTGCGATCGAGACGACGACGAGGGCTGCGATCTGGCCGCTGATGCCGCGCAGGTTCAGGAGGCCCTTCATGATCAGTGGCCGGCGGCGGTCACCGCCTCGACGCTGACTGGTTCAACTCGCGGGGTGAACATGTAGCCGCCGGAGCGCACCGTCTTGATCAGGGTGGCGGCTTGCGGATCGGGTTCGATCTTGCGGCGGATGCGGCTGACCAGCACGTCGATCGAGCGCTCGAACGAGCCGGCGTTGCGCCCTTGCGTGAGGTCGAGCAGGCTGTCGCGCGACAGCACGCGGCCGGGCCGCTCGCAGAAGGTTCGCAGCAGGTCGAACTCGGCGCTGGTCATCGCCACGTGCGCGCCCTCGGGATTGCGCAACTCGCGCAGCCGGACATCGATCCGCCAGCCGGCAAACGCCAGCACGGTTGCGCCTTCGACGGCGCTGGCGGTGTAGGCGGCGGCCTGCCGGCGCAGCACGGCGTTGATCCGCGCCAGCAATTCGCGCGGGTTGAACGGCTTGGCGAGATAATCGTCGGCGCCCATCTCCAGGCCGAGGATGCGATCGATGTCCTCGCCGCGCGCGGTCAGCATGATGATCGGGGTCTGCGATTGCGCGCGCACCTTGCGGCACAGCGTGAGGCCGTCCTCGCCGGGCAGCATGACGTCGAGGATCAGGAGATCGACGCGGCGGTCGGTCATGGCGCGGACCATCTCGCGGCCGTCGGCCGCGGTCGCCACGTTGCAGGCGTTGTTGCGCAGGTATTTTGCGATCAGCGACCGCGTCTCGCGGTCGTCCTCAACGACAAGGATGTTGGGTATTGCCTGGGCCATGCTGACCTTTTGTCGGTGATTCGGGCGCACGCGCGAAGGATTTTTGTTTCCAGATGTTTCTGGATGACTCCGGGCAACACCGGGCAACAGCCCCGGAGGCGGCCGAAAAGACCTCGTTAAGACCCGCAGCCCTACGGTCGATGCGTCCACGAGTACCGGGTACCTCGACGAATCACCTGACCACCCCTTGACCATCCCCTTGGAGCTATCATGACCTCGATCTCGGCGGCCTCCACCAACACCTACCAATCGCCACTGCAGAAGTTGCAGGACGAGTTGCTCTCCGAAGTCAATTCCGGCGCCATCAGTTCATCGGACAAGGACGCATTGTCGTCGGCCTTGACCGATATCGATTCCGCGATGCAGGCGAGCCGCGCCAGCAACCAGGCCGCCGGAACGCGGCCGTCGCCCGACCAGCTCAAATCGAAGATCGACGACCTGATCGCCGGCGAAGTTTCCAGCGGCAAGCTGACCAGCGACCAGGCCACCGAACTGCAGGGCGTCTTCAAGGCCGCCTTTGCCAACGGACCCGGCGGGGCTGGCGGTCCGGGTGGCCCGGGCGGTCTTGGTGGAGCCGGCGGCCCGCCTCCGGGAGGCCCGCCGCCTTCAGGCGATGCGTCCTCCGGCGACGACACCTCCTCGTCTTCCTCGTCCTCGACATCGATCGACGACATCCTGAAGCAGTTCCTGGAATCATTGCAGGAGTCGCTGTCGGCCTCGTCGTCGACGTCCTACGGCGCGACCGGCACGACTTCGAGCAGCAGCAGCGCCTCGTTCTCGGCGCTGTTGATCGACTACCAAAGCTGACATTTTCCCGAGGCCGCTTCCCCAAAGCTGCGCCTTGCAACCATCCTTTCCAGATAGGAAAGGATGGTTGTCTTGTTTTCCGGAGACGGAACCTGTCACGCAGTGCAACGTTGGTTCCCATTCACGTGTGGAGGGTGCAATGGCAAGCGACGTCATGACCAAGCCGCATCAGTTGATCGCGAGCGACCGTGTCGAGGGGACCGCGGTGCGCCGGCCGAACGGAGACATGATCGGCCACATCGAGCGGCTGATGATCGACAAGGTCACCGGTAAAGTATCCTATGCAATCCTGAGTTTCGGCGGGTTTCTGGGCATCGGCGCCAACCTGATTCCGTTGCCGTGGGGACGGCTTCGCTACAACACCAGGTTCGAAGCCTACGAACTCGACATCGACGATGAAGAGCTGAAGCGCGCGCCGTCGTTCCGTGCCGACAAGGATTTCGACTGGGGCGATCGGGACAAGGAAGCAGAGCTGCATCGCTATTACGGCATGCCGCCGTACTGGGGCGGCTTCTGATCGTGCGTGATGTCAGCAGATTGTTCCTGCGTTCAAGTGTCGCCTCTCCACGGTTCCGTGCGAAATGTGCGGAACACTTGTTGGAGTGTCGGGTTTTCCCAGCATCGATTTCTGAACTGAGGGAGAACCGATATGTTAACCAGATATGCCATCGCCGGCGTCGCGGGTTCCGCGTTACTGGCCAGTGTCGCGTTCGCGCAAAGTCCGAGCACAAACAGTGCAAACACCGATAGCGCCACCAAGGCCGCGCCCGCAACGGCGTCCGACACTACGTCGTTCAAGGGCAACTGGCGCGCTTCCAAGCTCGTCGGCCTGAATGTGTACAACGACTCCAACGAGAGCCTTGGATCGATCAACGATCTGCTGACCGACAAGAGCGGCGACATCAAAGGCGTCGTGATCGGCGTCGGCGGCTTCCTCGGCGTCGGCGAGCATCTGGTCGCGGTGCCCCTCGACAAGGTGAAGTTCGTCGATGATCCGATTGCTTATACCGGCGCCTCGAGCGCGCCCACGACCGGTGGCGCAAGGCCTTCAACGAACACCACGACGACGGGTGCTGCGACGACCGCGCCTGCCGCGGTGAAGAAGAATCCCTGGTACCCGGATCACGCCGTGTTCAGCGCGACCAAGGACCAGTTGAAGGCGATGCCGGAGTTCAAGTATTCGACTGAATAAGGCAGCGGTCTCAACAACCAGCTTCCCCCAAATGGCCGGACGGCATGATGCCGCCCGGCCATTTGCTTTTTGCAACACCCGTTCGCTGCAATGGTGCAGCGCATCCTATCGGGTCGCATGTCTCGATGTTAGGCTGTGTGACGGCAGGAGCACCTGCGTCCTGCCTTGTGCAGACCCTTGCACCAACGGGAGGACGACATGGCTGATAGCGTCTACAAGGTCATCGAGCTGATCGGCACCAGCACAGAATCCTGGGAAAAAGCGGCTGCCGCGGCGGTGAGTCGCGCTGGAGCTTCGCTGCGCGATCTGCGCGTCGCCGAGGTCGTGAAGCTGGATCTGCAACTGGACGCCAGTGGCAAGGTCGAAGCCTACCGCGCCAAGGTGAACGTCTCGTTCAAGTTCGAGGGATCGTAAGCGAGGCATGTGTGGGGTGGGCAAAGCCAACGGGTCGCGCGAATGCGCGCCCGATGACAGGCTCCTCGTGCCCACCATTCCATCAACGGATCGCAACGCGAATGGTGGGCACGCTTCGCTTTGGCCACCCACCCTACGGATTACGCCGCTGCGCTCGCAATGGCGGGAGATTGGCGCGCTGCTCGGCGTCACAGCGCCGGCAGCGCGCTGACATAGACGTTGATCGCGCCTTCGGCTTCCGCGATCACGCGTAGCGTTTTGGAATCGAAGGCGATGCCGGCGAGCCGCAGCTTGCTGATCTCGGCCGAAACCCGCAGGCCTTCCTCGTTCTTCTGGAAATCGGCGATCACGGCCGCAATCTTCTTCTGGGCGTTGGCGGCGAACGGCTTGAGGTCAACGGTGGCCTTTTCCGCCAGCGTCTTCTGCAAATGCGGGATGGCCGCGCGGGCCGCGGCGCCCAGCAGTCCAAAGGCGGCCTCCGATTCGACGGCGAGCTCGATATCGGTCAGCCGCAGCGTCTGCTCGGCCTGATCGAGCACCGGCCTTCCCCAGATATGCACATTGGCCTCGCCGCCGAGGCCGAGAAAACTCTTTTTTTCCTTGGCGCTGACCAGCAGCGAAATCAAGAGGCGGTTGCCCGACGCCGCGACGCTGGCGCGTTTGACAGTGACGTCGACCGAGCCGGAGCCATCTTCCGGAAAAGTCTTTCCGGCGAACTGCGCTTCCACGATTCTGTTGATCTCGGTGAAGGGCATGTCGATGGGCACGCCGATCGCGACCCGTCCCGGCGTTGGCGGCACGATGTCGATCGTGGCGGGGAACGGGCAGGAGGGCTTGGTCTCGGCCGGCGTGATGCGGGTCTCCGCCTCGATGCCGAGCGTCAGCGTAAGGTTCGAAGCGTCGATGCGCGGCTGCGCGGCAATTGCGCGTATGGGCCGCAATTCCAGCCACAGCGTCGGCATCGTCGAGCCGGCCGTCGTGCCCTGCAGCGGGATCGAGCGGCAGGCCTTGGCCCACTGCACCCGCGCGTTCTGTTCGAAGGTCGGATCGTTGCGCATGCGCGCCTGCACCAGCGCGATCTGCTCGGCGACGTTCTTGTCGATCAATGGCTTCACCTGCGCGGGTACGCTGACGCGCGCGCCGGCCACGCTGAGGCTCGAGTCGCCGAGATTGACCTGTGCGGTCAAATTCGGCTCGATGCGCCAGTTCTCCGCGATCCTCGGCCGCGCCGATATCATGACGTTGCCCTTGATCTCGGCGCTGGCGTTGAGGTTCTTGATGTTCACGCTGCCGATCTGCTTGGCGACGTTGCCGCCGAGCAGGCCGCCGAGGGCCTCGCCGACCGCACCCGTCGCCTTTGCCGACAGCGAGCCGGTGACGTTCAATGTGCCGGTCAGCGGTGTCGTCAACGACAGCATGTCCTGCGCGCCGGTAGCAACGATCGGCCCACGCGAAGCGGTCCAGCCGATATCGGCGTTCTGCAGGATCTGCGAGATCGGATTGTCGGCCTTGCCCGTGAAGGATCGCGGCGCGCCGCGATCGGCGGCGTCGCGGATCGCCGACAGCGTCACCGCAATCGGCGCCATCACGGTGGATGCGCGTGGCGCCGGCGGCAGCGGCGGCAATTCGGCGAGCGCGGGTGGTCGGTTCGTGACGCGCGGCGCGACGAAGTCCATGACCTTCAGGCTGGCTACAAACGAGACAATGACGACCGCGAGTGCAATCGAAACTGTCTTCAGATGCATCGGCAGACGCATCGTCCCCCCGGATCCCAATGAATCGCCCCACAACGTTCTACAGCGGCGGCGAGGGCCACGCCACTGCGCAATAAGGCTGCATCAGGGCGTGTACTCATAAATGCGCAGATCGGATGTCAGCTTTTAAGGGTAAAGCGACAACATCTGCTCAGTGTGAGTATTTCCGCTTTTGGATCTACAACGGACATCAGGACTTTGCAGCAAGCAACTCGAAGCCAGCCCCTATCAATGCGTTCAGTTGACCTGATACAATGGCCGCTGGGGGGACATGCAACGGCGGGAATTTTCTTGGCGTCGTTGATGGTGCGGCGGCCGCGTGGCCGCACGTCATGCACGCACAGGAGGGCCTGGAATGAAGAAGACATTTGCTGCTTTTGTCGCGGTCGCAACGATTGCCGGTTCGCTCGCCGCGACGCCCGCAAGCGCACAGCGCGGCGTCGCCGCTCCGGGCCGCTATTATGAGCCCGCCCCTTACGGAGCAGGTCGCGGGCCATACGACGATTTTGGCAGTTGCGAATGGGTGACACAGCGTTTCTGGGACGGCCATGGCTGGCGGGTCCGCCGAGTGCGAGTCTGCGGCTGATCCGCGATTGCGGCAACGGTTCGTAGCAACCCTCGACAGTCGAGCGGAGGCCGTCGAAATGACGGGGACCGCGACGCGCAAAGCCGAAGAAAACTGCAGTGATCTTGACTGTTTTGCATAGCCCGACACTGCTTTTGCGATCATGCTGTATCGTGGAATGGCTACGAGAGTGGTTTGCCCCGGGAGGCTAAAATGAAGCGATCAATCGCGTTGTGGGCGTCGCTAATAATTGGTTTCTTAGCTGGAAGCACTGGAACGGGGAGTGCCGTAGTTTACTGCCAATACGCTGGCTATCCTGTCAATTGCGTCGTACGGCGCGGAGTCGTAGTCGCACCAAGCCATGAGCCTCGCAGAACCCCACCTTCAATTGATGCTCGCACGAGCGGCCTTATTAGGCAGGACTTATTCGATCGGAATAACCCGAACAACCTGCGATCGGATTGGCCCAGTCCACCTGCTCAACCGGGCCAGTTCTGAAAAATAGCACTACGGCGCAGTCGCGGCTGTGCGAGTAGTAGCCGCAGACCGCAAAATTCGCGCCCGTCTCCCAACCCTTTCGTTCTGAGTTTGGCACCTTTGAGACATGCCCGCCTATCCTGAGAATGTCCGTTCACCGGGGTAGACCGGAAGTCGCCGTGATCCGGTCAAACCGACGCGAATGACCCGATTCAGACATGGGCGGCCAATCTTTGCTGTGACGCACAACACAGCCCCTCATGCAAATGATGTGGTAGGGTATGGTTGTCGCTCCCAAGCCGTGCCATTGACATTCGCACCATCGGTCGCCATCCGCTCGCGTCGGTCGGAAGCTTTCAGCCTTCAAGTATCGTGAACATTGCAGCAGCGTTGCGCGGTCACTCTGAATGGCAGCCCGGCGCAATCGTCCTGCCAAGATAGACGGCGACCGGCCCGGTCAGCGCCATGCCGCGCAACTCGCTCGGCGATATCAGCCGTGCGCCGATGATCTCGCGGTTGTCGAGCTGCAACTCGGGCAGCCGATCCAGTCGTAATTCAAAGAAATGCACTTTATCTTTTCGCCCTTCCCAGAGGCCCTGGGCGTCGCCCACGGCAACCAGCGGGAATACTCCGGCGAGGCCGATCTCTTCTGCCAGTTCGCGGCGAGCCGCTACTTCAGGCGTCTCATCCTGCCGGACAGTGCCGCCGGGGAAGTTCCACTCGATCCTATACGACGAGCGCACCAGCAGCAGCGCCTGACCGACGTAGACAGCCACAAGTGCCCCTTCATGCTCTTGGTGACGCAGTCGCCACCAGATGCGGGCAAGTGGGAAGCCGACGCGGTATGCTGTCCGCCAGGCAGCGTCGAGAAGCGTGGAACGTCGAGTTTGTCCAAGGTCTGACATGGATCAACCTCTACTACCTTTGCTGGTTAGAGGGACAGCTTTTCGCCGGTACTAGGAGTGGTCCATGGGCAGATGAGGGTGAGTCAGGTCAACCGCCTCCGAAGGTGGACGGGTCATGAGTTCTAATCGCCTCCGGAGGTAAGGGCGGATAGCCTGGAAACTTGTAGCAGCTCGGAGGGACGCACATACCTTGGCTGGGCTGAATGGTGACATGGTGGCTCGTGCGGAAGTGATGAACCGTTTCGGCGTTGGCAGAAGCACACAGGGTGATCAACAGGCCGAAGGCCAAAGCGGAACGCATCCTCGTCAATCCTATCGAACGAGCCCCGTTCATGTGCATACAAGCGGCTACGATCCCAAGGTGTAGCGGCTTCACGACCGATCAAATTGGCGGGATCATGGAGCACGCCGCGGATGCGAGAGGAGTTGTTGTCTCTGATGGACGCTGTCGATTTCGCTTCTGGCCCGAGCCGACATCCGGGCCTGCAGCCGCCATGTCGGCCCCCAAAGGCAAACCGGACTTGGGTCGGCTTCCCGCTTGGCCAAAGGCTTGACCGCCGCCGGGGTCGGCATAACCTCCACTGCCATCATTGGTCTTTACTGGAACTAGCTCGGTCGGATTTCATCCGCCAGTTTAGTTTAGTATGCCCAAGCACGTGGGGGAATTGTGCCATGCCGAAGCGCTCTTCCATAGGCAAGCGTCGGAGCAAAGCCTTACCCGTCTTAGGGTTTGCAGGCATGTCTCTCTCGATGGCAAGCGGTGCGTGCGCCTCAACTAGCGAAGCGTCGGCGAATACATCACCGCCCTCGCAGAAGCACGAAATCTTTCTTGGTGAGGAGGAAATCTCCGACGTTAGTTTGGCGACGTTCTATGTCTTCGACAAGGAAAATGCTGGACCACCACCGCTCTTCCAAAAACTAAGGCTGGCCGCCGGATGCGGTGCCGGCTGTGGCTGTAGCTTCGGCTGTGCCTACTGGCCGCAACCTCCGCAGCCTCCAAAGGCAACGCAGCCGACACAGCATCGAAAGAAGAAGCCTCCGCACCGCACGAACTAAATGGCGTCCGGCACAGCCGCCTCAGTCTGGCTTACAACGTCCTAGAGTCCTCACCGTCAAAATCGAGCTGATGTCTGCTTGTGGCACCTTTGAGACATGCCCGCCTATCCTGAGAATGTCCGTTCACCGGGGTAAACCGGGACTCACCGTGGTCCGGCCAAACCGACGCGAATGACCCACAACGGAAGTCGGCCTCTGGGCAATGATGCGCCTAGTCATGTCCCCAATTCCGGCCGTCCATCCTTACTTGGCAGATATCGAACGATCATTCGGCGGTTCGGATGCCCCGCGGGTCGATACCCCCGTTCGAGGCGAAGTACTCGATCTCGCCGCGCGTGATACCGATATCCATCAGCTCCCTGTTATTCAGGCCGTACAATTCGGCGCGTAATCTCTCGCGTTTGCGCCATTCCTGAAATGCCCCCCAGCAACTCCCAAGAAAGTTTGATACGCGCTGCGTCGATCTGGTCGCCTGCTTCAGTTCTGCTGCACCAAGAGCCGTGTACATGACGGTATCTCCTCGTTTCCAGTCCGAGGAGAGTGCCAATGCACCAGCGTGCCGGCTTCACAGGCGGCTTACATTTTCCTCACCGGCGGCTTATTCTTTGCGTTGCAACTGGTGCTGGAGCCCCGATGATCGGAGGCCGCCTGAGGAATTGGCAGCTTGCGCTATCTCTTCGAGGAGTACGCATTCGACACTGACCGGCGCGAGTTGTATCGCGGAGCGGACGTCGTTTCCGTCGCGCCACAGGCGTTCGACCTTCTCGAATACCTGATCCGCAACAGGGAGCACGTCGTTAGCAAAGACGACCTTATTAACGCCATCTGGAACGGACGTATCGTATCCGATGCCGCGCTGACGACCCGCCTGAATGCCGCCCGGAACGTGATCGGCGATACCGGCGAGGAGCAGCGCTTCATCAAGACGTTGCCGCGGAAGGGTTTCCGTTTCATAGGGCCAGTGCGGGAAGAAGGAGGCAAAAGCTCCGAAGCCCCCGAGACAGAACCGGAAAAACTTGCCCTCGCGCTCCCCGACAAACCTTCCATCGCGGTGCTGCCATTCCAGAACATGAGCGGTGATCCTGAGCAGGAATACTTCGCCGATGGAATGGTCGAAGAAATCACTACCGCCCTTTCTCGAAACAAACAGCTTTTCGTAATCGCTCTCAACTCCAGTTTCACGTTCAAGGGCAGAGCTGTCGATATCAAGCAAGTGGCTCAAGATTTGGGGGTCCGGTATGTTCTCGAGGGGAGCGTCCGGAAATCCGGCAATCGCATCCGGATCGCGGGCCAGTTGATCGATGCAGCTTCCGGCGCTCATCTGTGGGCAGACCGATATGACGGAGCACTCGAGGACGTGTTTGAGCTGCAGGATCGGGTAGCTGCCAGCGTGGTTGGCGCAATCGCTCCCAGCGTGACCCAAGCCGAAATCGAACGTGCCAAGCGGAAACCTACCAGCAGTCTCGATGCGTACGATTATCATCTGCGCGCGCTGGCGGCACATTGGGAACGTACAAGGGACGCCACGGAGCAGGCAATTGGTCTCTTCGAGCAGGCTATCGCGCTGGACCCGCAGTTTGCACCGGCTTACGCAGGATTGGCGGCGACTTTCCAACAGCGCACAATTTGGCGGTGGAGCACCGATCCAGCAGCGGACGCATCTCGAGCAATAGCCTGCGCGAAAAGCGCTTTACGCCTAGGGAGACAAGACCCGTGGGTATTGGCGCAATCTGCGATAGTTCTGGCCGCTATCGGCTATGAAGTCGAATTGGCCGACAGTCTTTTGGAGGAAGCAATTCGCCTTAATCCAAACGGAGTGCTCGGATGGGTGGGGGGTGGATCGGCGAAATTGTACCTGGGCGACCACCGAGCAGCGATTGACTACTTTCAACGCGCATTGAGGCTAAGCCCGCTGGCTCCCAGCATTTTCTTTGCACATGGCGGGCTTGCTTTCGCCAACTTCTTTCTTGGGAACTATGAGCAGGGGCTCAAGTGCGCAGCCGATGCGTTGCGTCATCATCCCGACTATGTGATAGCTCTTCGCATAACAATGGCCTGTCATGCACTGTCGGGCAACATAGAAGCTGCCCGACGGCTCTGGGAGCAAACTGCTCTGCTCTCTCCATCTGATCGCGTGTCCAAGATGCGAAAGGGGGCTCCGTTCAGGAGGGATCAAGACCTTGCGAAGTTACAGGAAGCCTATCGCCTCGCCGGAATGCCGGAATGAGCACGACGCGCCGCCTCGCTGCGACGACTTCCGGTCCTGGCACTAAGCGGACAGATCGAGATGTCTGCTATTTGGCCGCTTTCGGGGGTAAAGCGGACATCCGCCAGCGATTGTCGAACAAACGCAATTTATGAGTACACGTTTTAGATCAATACAAAACGACCCCGGCGAAGGCCGGGGCCGCTATTCGCATCAAGAAACGCTAATGGTTCAGCGGATGGTCCGGCCGAGGTCGGCGCGGCGATCCGTCATTGGCCGCACGATCACCTTGGTTCCGACGCTGACCCGCGAATAGAGATCGCTGACGTCCTCGTTGGTGAGGCGGAGGCAGCCGGAGGAAACGCGGGTGCCGATTGTCTCCGGCGCGTTGGTGCCGTGGATGCGATAGATGGTGCCGCCGAGATACATCGCGCGGGCGCCCAGCGGGTTGCCGGGGCCGCCGGCCATGTGGCGCGGCAGATAGGGCTGGCGGGCGATCATTTCCGGGGGCGGGGTCCAGGCCGGCCATTCGGCCTTGCGGGTGATGGTCTGCGTGCCGGACCAGGTGAAGCCGTCGCGGCCGATGCCGATGCCGTAGCGCATCGCCTGGCCGTTGCCGAGCACGAGATAGAGATAGGTGTTCGGGGTATCGATGATGATCGTGCCCGGCGCCTCGCGGGTCGGGTAGCTCACGACCTGGCGGCGCAGGCGCGCCGGCAACTCGACCGAACGGTCTTCTTCATCCTGGGGCACAGCCTGCACCGGCGGCGGGGCGGCTTCGATCTGCGGCAGGAAAAACGGAAACAGCGGCAGCGGGGCTGCGGCGGCGGGTGCGGAAAATGCGGTCGCGCCGATCGCCAGCGCACCAAAAGCTGTGGCAGCAATACGGGTGTTCAGTTTCAATGAATTAAACATTGGTCGTCCCCTGTTCTACGCCCAGTCGCGCCGTTATTCGGCGCGTCGTTGGGGAAAGATCTACAGGTGAACCGTTTCAGGACATTTGCACGAAATCGCCAAAATGGTTTCGTCGCGTTAGGGAATTGTTTCGTTAAGGTTTCGTTGCCGGGGAGAGGCTGGCGCGCTTACTTCCCCTCTCCCCCAGCGGGAACCTCTGACGGCGCAGGTTTTTCGGGGCGTGGACGGTTGCGGGTTGGGCCCTGATGGTGGGGGCCGGATTGTTATTAACGCTTGAGGTCGCGGCCGCTGCAATGGGAGGTGATACAGAGGCTGCGAAGGCCACGGGTTTGGCTACGGGTTGCTGCGGCTGCGCGAACGCCGCGACTGGCGCATTGCTGATGCTCTGGCGGCCCACATAGTAAGCGCCTAACGCCGTGACACCCAGCAGAACGAGTAGCGCTTTTGCCCGCGTACTCGCACCGCTACCTTTAGCCGGTCTTTCGAACATTCATGGCCCGCTCAACCTCGTCGGCTAGTTGATCCAGATGCCGTGCCAGCCGATCGAACATTTCGCGCTTCGCTTTGTCGGTAGCCAAGTCCCGGACGAGCGCACATTCGGCCGCGTCTTTACGCAGCTTCTCCAGATGGGCTTGATAATCCTTGATCGTCCCCTGCCTGTCTTAATTTTCCATGACGGTGGCACGGAGAACAGGCAGACCGAACTGACAAATGTTAGGTCGGAACGGGACGTTCCTAACTTGCCAGCACATCCGCGGGACTATCGATCAGCGGCATCTGTGAGCGTGTGTAGAAGCCTTCCCGCATAACCGCGCTGCTTATCTCGTCACTAACAGTGCGAGCCGCTCGCTTTTTTCGCCAACCGCCTACTATTCCCGCAGGCAGTGGCACTCCCCGTCGGATCACCAGAAGCTGGCTCTTTCCTCGAACGTATACGTCGAACATGCCGATCACCTCCAAGTTCGTTATAGGCACAGCGTGCGCGGAATGAGGTGGCAAAAGCGCAACAGCTCGGCATGAAGCTGCGATTTGAAATACCGCTGCGAAAGAACGTCCTGAGTTGCGTCATAAATGGTGCCTTCTCCCACAAGGGGAGAAGGGAACGTCAATCCGTCGTACAAGGAAAAAATCGGCCAGACCAATCAGGCCTAACCGACGCGTATCCGCGGCGCGTCGGCTGCACCTGCCGGCGCGGCGAGCACCACCCGGCGGTCGGCGACAGCGTGATGGAACTGTTCGAGCGCGAGCCCGATCACCGAGAGGTCACCTTCCTCGATGGTGCCGTCATCATAGCAGTCGAGTGCCTCGCGCAGCATGACGTCGGCGGCGCCCTGCATTTCCGCGAGTTCTTCCGGCGTTTCCGCCTTCCTCACCCTCGCAATCAGCTCGAGCAAATGATCGCGATGGGCAATGTACTGCTCGCGCTCGTCCTTGTTCCAGTAGTGCTTCAGCCAGGCGCCGGCCGATCCCAGGCCCGAGACGATCAGGACCGCGAACCAGATGAAGTCGGTGTATTTTTCCAGGAAGGTTCGTTCGTTGCCGTCGATATAGGCGGCCGCGCCCGCATGCGCCGGCAGCGCGGCGTCTTTGTCGGTGTCAGGCTTTTCGATCTGTGAGGCGGTCGGCAATTCGCGCGCCAGCTGCTGGCGGTTGGTGAAAAGCTGGCGGGCGAGGGCGGCGACCGCCGTGTCCGACAACGATTTCGGCGCGATGATCAGGTGATTGATGGCAACCGTATCGATCTTGTCCTCCGGCCGCTGCGGCGAGGAGCCGAAGATGCTGGCGGGAATTTCCTCGGATTCGTAGATCGGGTTCTTCTTCGCGATCGCGTCCGCAACGTCGACCGGCAGGAATTTCGGCTCGCCGCGGGCGGTTGCCGTCGCTGCGATCGCGTCCACGGTGATCTTGCTCTTGAGCGGGCCGACCGCCATGAAGGCGTCGATCGACGGATCGCGCGCCATCTCGCCGAGCTGGTTGGTGCCGAACTGGGTAATCGTGACCTTGTCGGGATTGATGCCGGACTCTTTGAGGATCACGCGCAGCAGCGTGACATTGGCCTGCGTCCGCCCGATCACGCCGACGCGGTGGCCGGCGAGTTCATCGAGACTCTTGATCTTGGGGCTGGGCTGCTTCTTCGAGCCTTTGGCGGGAAGGCCGGACGGCGCCCACAGCACGACGACATTCTTGCGCAGGATGGCAACCGACTCGGCGTTTTCAGGCAGGTTCAGATCGCCCCGCGCCACGGCGAGGTCGGCCTTGCCGGCGGTGAACAACGCGATGCTTTCCGCCGCCCCTTCCGTCGTGACCAGCGACAGCCGCACCGCGCTGTTTTCGCGCGCAAACGTCTGGGCCATGAGCTGGATCAGTTTCTGATCTTCGCTGCCGGCAGGTCCGACCGCGATCCGCAGCGTGGTCGGCCGCAGCGCGTAATACAGCGTGCCGGCGGCGACGCCGAATGCGAGCATGCCGGCGGCGAGGATCAGGAGCGCATAGCTCCTCCGCTGTCGCCGCCGTCGGGATCGCGCATTATTGTCGTTCGAGTCTGACATCGTTCTGTCACGTTACACGAAAATGCATGGAGAGGGGCTTAAAAAACAACCTTACAGAACGATGACGTCATACGCTTGAAATATCCATGTCCCAACGTCGGATTTGAGAATCATTAATCTCGGGTCCGGGACATGAAGATATTGATCGCGACCGACGCGTGGCATCCGCAGGTGAACGGCGTGGTCCGCACACTGACGTCGCTGGCGCGCAGCGCCTCAACGCTGGGCGCCGATATCAGCTTCCTCACCCCGGACGGGTTTCCGTCGATGCCCTTGCCGACCTATCCTGGCTTGCGCATCGCGCTGCCGAACCGGCGCGAGATCGCGCGGCGGATCGAAAAGGCCGCCCCCGATGCCCTCCATATCGCGACCGAGGGGCCGATCGGCTGGGCCGTGCGCGCCTATTGCCGCCGCCGTAAGCTCGCGTTTACCACGTCCTATACGACACGCTTTCCCGAATATGTCGCCGTCCGCACCGGGCTCCCGCTCGGCGTCGGCTATGCGGTGATGCGGCACTTTCATGCCGCGTCCTCCACGACCATGGTCGCGACCGATTCGCTGCGACAGGAACTTTCCGCGCGGGGATTCCGCAAGCTTGGTTTCTGGACGCGCGGCGTCGACACCGAACTGTTCAACCCGCATGCGCCGGCCGTGCTCGACCTGCCGCGGCCGATCTTCATGACGATGGGCCGCGTCGCGGTGGAAAAGAATCTTGAAGCGTTTCTGTCGCTCGACCTGCCGGGCTCCAAAGTGGTCGTCGGCGACGGCCCGCAGAAGGCGCAACTCGCAAAGCAATTTCCTGGTGCGATCTTCCTCGGCGAGAAGAAGGGGGCGGACCTGACCGCGCATCTCGCCGCCGCCGACGTCTTCGTGTTTCCGAGCCTCACCGACACCTTCGGCGTCGTGCAGCTCGAGGCATTGGCCTGCGGTACGCCGGTCGCGGCGTTTCCGGTCACCGGGCCGAAGGATGTCATTGCCGATCATCCGATCGGCGCGATCGACACCGATCTGCGCAGCGCGTCCTTGCGCGCGCTGACGATGTCGCGCGAAGCCTGCCGGAATTTTGCGCTTTCGCGCTCCTGGGAAAACAGCGCGCGGCAGTTCATCGGCAATCTGACGGCGCTGCAGCCGAGCCGCGCGCTGCGGCCGGTGCGCCGGGCGCCCGCCGCGAGCGCCGTCCAGAGTTAACAGCATCAAGCCAGTCATACGCGTAAGACGAGAAGGCAGAAGCAACCATGGCAGACATCATCAAGCTTGACGGTACGAGGACTCTGGATTTTGACCGCGAAACGGTCGAGCAGGCCTATGATCGCTGGGCGCCGGTTTACGACCTCGTGTTCGGAGGCGTGTTCAGCAAGGGGCGCAAGGCGGCGATCCAGGCGACCAACAAGATCGGCGGCCGCGTGCTCGAAGTCGGCGTCGGCACCGGCATTTCGCTGCCGCTATACGCGCCGCATCTGCGCATCTTCGGCACCGACATTTCGGAGTTGATGCTGGAGAAGGCGAAGAAGCGCGTCGACGAACTCGGCCTGAAGAACGTCGAGGGCCTTGCGGTGATAGATGCCGAAAATCTCGAATTCCCCGACGATTCCTTCGACGTCGTGATGGCGCAGTATGTCGTCACCGCGGTGCCTAACCCTGAAAAGGCGCTCGACGAATTCGCCCGCGTGCTGCGGCCGGGCGGCGAGCTTATCATCCTGACCCGCGTCAGCGCCGATGCCGGCATGCGCCGCTTCATCGAACAGCGCCTGCAACCGGTGGTGCGTCCGCTCGGCTTCCGCACCGCCGAGTTCGCCTGGTCGCGCTATGCGCAATGGCTGGCCGGCGCACGCGGCATGGAACTGGCCGAGCGCCGCCTGGTGCCGCCGCTCGGGCACTTCTCCCTGGTGCGTTTTCGTAAAAGCGACGTCGCCGCGGCGGCCTGACGCGCAGGCGTTGCCGCCCGCGTCATCGCGCCGCTGCAAGCCGTCACATGTCAACATGATGATGTCACATGCCGGACATCGAATCTCAGTAAACGTTAACCCGAAAGAATTTGGGGGTAGAGAATGATCAAGAATTTCCTGCAGGAACTGCGAACCCAGCGCTGGGACGACCATCGCTATTATCACCACAGCCGCATCAACCAGTCGCTGCACTTCGTCAGCGCCGCGAGCTTCCTGTTCGCTTACGCGATGCTGTTCATCGATCCGATGGTATCGGCGCTCGTCGGCTGGCTGGTCTCCATGACCTCGCGGCAGGCCGGTCACTTCTTCTTCGAGCCGAGGGGATATGACCACGTCAACCACGCCACCCATGAGCACAAGGAAGAAATCAAGGTCGGCTACAACCTGCAGCGCAAGGTCGTGCTGATGGCGATCTGGGCGCTGTCGCCGCTGGTGCTGTATTTCGACCCGACCCTGTTCGGTCTGTTTACGCCCTGGACGTCGCCGGCGGACTTCATGCGCCAGGTGGCCAAGATCTGGCTCGTGGTCGGAGCCGGCGGGTTGTTGTTCCGCACCGTCCACCTGTTCTTCATCCGCGACGTCGAGACCGGTCTGGTCTGGATGACCAAGATCCTCACCGACCCCTTCAGCGATCTCAAGCTGTACTACAAGGCGCCGCTGTATCTGATGAAGGGCGAGCTGATCGATCCGGGTCTCGAGAAGCACGTCAAGCACGCGTAAGTGTTGCGGTTGAAAGAGAAGGCGTCATGGCCGGGCTTGTCCCGGCCATTCACATCTTGGCAGCAAGATGGCTTTGAATTGAATCGTCACACTATGGTGAACCGTCATCCTGAGGTGCGAGTGGAGCGAGCCTCGAAGGATGCACGGCCCCACCGGTGGCCGTCGCCCTTCGAGACGCGCTTCGCGCTCCCTCGGGTGAACGCGATTGCGTATCATCCCGGGGATGGCGGGGATAGGTTCGAACTCGCCGTCAGCGTCCAAGCCGCTTGGCAAGCATCTCTTTCAGGATCTGCCGCTTGATGTTCTTGTTGGTCATCGAAGCATCGTGCCACCACCAGCCGTCGCGCTTCATCTTCTCGGCCGCTGCGACAAAGCGGTCGGCAACTTCGGTGAAGTCCGCGTCCGTGTAGTTGAGGCTGAAGATCAGCCGGCCCGTGCCGACCCAGCTCAGCGCCAGCCCTTCGGCGCGGAGATAATATTGAAGCATCCAGTTGTAGCGGGACGGTTCGGTATATTGCACCATCCAGATCGAGGAGAGATTGCTGACGCGGACGGGCAAATCCTTTGCCGCCAGCCGCGCGTTCAGCGTCTCGGCGCGGCCGTTCCAGGTCTCGTCAAGCCCCTGGTAGACGCCGTTGAAGTTCGGGCTAGCGAGCCGCGACAGGAATTCATCCATCGCCGTCATGACGTAGGGATGCGAATTGAAAGTGCCGCGGGCGAAGCAGACGTCGGCAGGACGATCGTCGCGGAAGCGGCGCATCAGATCCTTGCGACCGCAGACCACACCGACGGGGAGGCCGCCGGCAAGGCTCTTGCCGTAGGTCACCATGTCGGCGTGGACGCCGAAATATTCCTGCGCACCGCCGGCGGCCAGCCGAAAGCCGACGAAGATTTCGTCGAAGATCAGCACGATGCCGCGTTCGGTGCAGACCTCGCGCAGTTTCTTCAGCCATTCGGTGTAGGCCGCGCGATCGAAGGCACCTTTTCGCGAGCTGTCCACCAGCGCGGAATCACCGGGTGCGTTGGCGTTCGGGTGCAGCGCCTGCAGCGGATTGATCAGCACGCAGGCGATGTCCTTGCGCGTGCGCAGCACATGCAGCGTCCGCTCCGACATGTCGGCCAGCGTATAGGTTTCGTGCGGCGACACGGGATTGCCGACGCCGGGCTGCACGTCGCCCCACCAGCCGTGATAGGCGCCGGCGAAACGAACCAGATGCGTGCGCCTGGTGTGGTAGCGCGCCAGCCGCACCGCCTGCATGACCGCTTCGGTGCCGGACATGTGGAACGAGACTTCGTCGAGCCCCGAAATCGTGCACAGCCGCTGCACGTTCTCGGTGATGACGGGATGATAGGGGCCGAGCACGGGGCCGAGCGCGTGGGCGCGCTTTTCGGCTTCCGTGATGCACTCCTTGTAGAAGTCGTTGCCAAAGATGTTGACTCCGTAGGAGCCGGTCAGGTCGTAGAACACGTTGCCGTCGACGTCGGTCACGGTGACGCCGGCGGAGGACTGCATGAAGGCGCCGGTGCCCAGATTTTCCCGCACCAGCCGGCTGTACTGGAACGGCACCCGGTAGCTTTCGGTGAACTGCAGGTCGGAGATGTGCGCAGCCGCCTCGGCCGTCATCTTCCGGCCCTTGGCGTAGCGCTCCTCATAGAGGCAGGCGAGGCGGAAGAAGGCGTCCTGGCGCTGCATGGCGACGTTGCCGGGCGCGCCGTCGGAGCAGAAGAAGCCGTCGATATCGAATTCGTAATGCGGCAGCAGCCGCGCGACCATTTTGGACATTTTGGAATGTCCGGTCAGCGAGCGGTGCTTGGCGCGCGACAGCGCCAGCCGCGCCTGCAATTTGGGGAACACTGCCGCGGCGCTAGCGACCGCAGCGGCGGACAGGGAAAGAATCGGAAGGGACGAATCCATGCCTGAAGCGCTAGCCAATCCTGCTGACAGATTGATGACAATCCGGGGCCTGATCGCCCGCTTTACCCAGCAGGAAGACCTCAACTTCCTGTTGACCAACCGCATCCCGCGGGCGGCGCTGACCCGCTTCATGGGCTGGTTCAGCAAGATCGAGAACCCGTTGGTGCGCGATGCCTCGATCGCCTGCTGGCGGCTGTTTTCCGATCTCGATCTGTCGGAAGCCAAAAAGACCGAATTCAAAAGCCTGCACGACTGTTTTACGCGCGAACTCCGCCCGGGGCTGCGCCCCGCCGATCCCGATCCCGCCGTCGTGGTCAGTCCCTCCGACGGCATCATCGGCGCCTTCGGCAGAATCGCGGATACCGAGCTGTTCCAGATCAAGGGCGCGCCTTATTCGCTGCTGGATTTGCTCGGAGATCCCGCGCTGGTGGAGCAGCACCGCAACGGCCGCTTCCTCACGCTGCGGCTGACGTCGAGCATGTATCATCGTTTCCACGCGCCCTATGACGCCACGATCAAGAGGGTGACGTTCATCCATGGCGATGTCTGGAACGTCAATCCGATCGCGCTGAAGCGAGTGGAGCGCTTGTTCTGCAAGAACGAGCGCGCGGTGCTGCGCACGCGGCTTTCGACCGGCGAGGCGCTGACGCTGGTGCCGGTCGCCGCCATTCTTGTTGCCAGCATCCGCCTGCATTTCCTCGATGTCACACTCAACGCGCAGAGCAGGGGGCCGGTGGACTTCGCCTGCTTTGCGCGGGTCAAGAAAGGCGACGAACTCGGCTGGTTCGAGCACGGCTCGACCATCATCGTGCTGGCGCCGGAGAGTTTCGAATTCGCTGACGGTGTCGCCGACGGCGCACGCATTCGCGCCGGCGAGCCGTTGTTGCGGAAACCGCAGCTTTAGGCTCGATTCTCCGCGCCCATCCCTCTATATGCTCGCGCTCGCACTGGATTCGTGAGTTGCGATAACGCGGGAAGAGAGAGATGGCGCGATCGCCCGTTCTGGCGGCGGGAGGCATTGTATTGCGGCAGGGGCAAACGCCGCTGGTCGCGGTCGTGCGCCTGCGCAAGCGCAACGAATGGGTTTTGCCCAAGGGCAAGCTCGACGACGGCGAGACGCCGCGCGCCGCCGCCGAACGCGAGGTGGTGGAAGAAACCGGCCATGATGTTGCCGTGCATGAATTTCTGGGCACGCTGGTCTATGAGTCCCGCGGCGGTTCCAAGGTCGTGCACTACTGGCGCATGGAAGCCCGCGGTGGCGCGGTTCATGAACTGATGCGTGACGTGAAGGCCGTAGACTGGCTGCCGCTTGCGGACGCCGTCGACCGGCTCTCGCGCGATTATGAGCGCGCGTTTCTCGAAAATGTCGGCCCGATCGCGCTCTCCGCCGCCGCGCATGCCGCGACCACCCGGAGAGCGCGCGCCAAGCAGCCGCCGGAGAAGCGCTGGACACGGCGGCCGGACGTGACAGCGCCGCCTGCGGTCACTCCCACGCCTGCTCCGTCCCTGCCTGATCAACCCTCGCCGGAGATTGCGCAGCACGACGATGTGACTGTCGTGATCGATGCGACTGCCGTCCCATCCGTTGATCAAGCCGTTGATGAAGCGCAGCCGGCCGGCCCGCCGTCATTTGCGCTGGAGATAGAGCCGGTGGCCGTCGATACGGCGGTGAATCGAACGCGGCAGCAGCCGCGAAGCTTCATCGAGAAGCTGCGCAACTGGCTGCGGCGCGATACCTGACTCCATCTTCCGGCTAGAGCATTATCGGTTCTGATTGAATCAGAACCGAAGCTCTAGATTCTTGTTTTGACGCGTTTTCTTCATGCGAACCGGTACCCACTTCGCTCGAAAACGCTCTACCGCTGCTCCTTCGGCGGCTTGCCGCGTTGCGGCACGGGCACAGGCCGCCTCGGCGCGGCGGGCAATCCCGGACGCTGCGCGGCAGGCGCTCCCTGAACGCCGGGCGCGCGCTGCAGTCCGGGCACGCGCTGCGGCCCGGGAACGCCGTACCTGTTCGGCAGTCCCGGCCGTGCCAGCGGTGCGCCGGGCTGCGGCGGTTGCCCCGCGCGCGGCGTGCCTGGTCGTGATGGCGAAGCCGGCTGCTGCTGACCCTGGCGGTTCGGCGCAGCCGGTTGTTGCTGTTGACCGGGCCGGTTCAACTGACCGGGCTGTTGCTGTCCAGGACGATTGAGCTGACCGGGCTGCTGCTGTCCGGGACGATTCGGCACGCTCGGCAGCGGCGGCTGACCGGGTTGTCCGGGCAGACCATTTGGCCGCCGCTGGCCAGGCAGACCGTTTGGCCGTTGCTGGCCGGGCTGCAATTGCCGGATCGGACGGTTCGGATTGACGAAGCCGGGATTGGCGCGGCGGAATTCGCGCTGCTGGGACACGACCTGCCGGCCGACATTCTGCGTCGAGTGAAGCTGGCGCACAAAGCCCTGATCGCGCAGCATCACCGCTTGCGGGATCACCAGCGGCACCGCGGCGAAGCGCGCGCCGCCGCTGCCTGGCCGGATGGTGAAGCCGCTCGCGCCTTGCGTGAGAAAGCCGAGCCGCGCGCCGGCGCGGTCGTTGACCTCGATCCGGCCGACCCTTCCGTCCGCGTCCGGATAGAGCTTGACCGCGACGTTGTTCGGATTGTTGGCGGCGGCACCCTCCGGCACTTCGACGAGGCCGGTGGTGCCGCGAATGCCGAGCGTCGCCGTCGGCGTCGTGATCTTCATGTCGCCGGTTTTGGCCACCGCGGCGGCGACGAAAGCGGCGGTGCCCTTGGCGACGTCGAAGATCGCCGCGTTGCTCTTGCCGCCGTCCTCATAGACGTAATTGTCGATGGTGATCTTGGTGCTCGCCTTGAGATTAAACGTGGTGGCGTCGATGAACGTGATGCCGAGTGTGGAATTCGCAGCCGTCTGCACCACGTCGTTGAGATAGATGTCGTCCTTGACCTTGAGCGGCGTGGTCTTGTCGTTTCGGATCACGCTGGCGCTGCCGGTCACGGTCGCGACGTTGCCGATCGGCTCCTCGGGCGCGTCCGCGGTGGTCGCGTCAGGCGTGGCGGGATCGGGCGCCGCCGCCGGTGCGGCGGGCTGTGAGGGATCGGCCTGCGCCTGCGCCAGTTGCGTCAGCCCGGAGGCTCCTGCGAAAACTTCCGTCGTGCCGATCGTCGCGCTGCAGGCCAACAGCAGTAGCGCGAAGGACAGTTGGCGCGACATCGGGGATTTCCGTTCACGGGGAGGGCAGACGGCAGGGCCCTGATTTCAGCGCCGTCAGCCTGAATGCGGGATGAACACCACGTTGTCACCGGAGGCCGAAACGAGCAAGCGCCACGCAAGCGCAAAGGTGTTTCGTCGCAGGGAGATTTGTTTCGTCGCGGGAGCGCGGTCCCCCCGCATGGCTGCCGGATACCGGGCCGTTTCCACTGCTTTTCCACGTCGCCGCCCAAAGTCGGCAATGTCTCTTCAGCAGGGATCGGCTATAATCTGATTCTGGCGCGGCCCATGCCTCCCCCCTCCGTCGGGAAAGCATCATTCATGCGGGGCCATTGCGATCATCGAACCAACTGTTCGAGCACCAAGCATAAGGAGGGGTTGCGATCATTGCTCGCAATAGGAGGTTCTTCGATGAAGCTGTCTGCGCCCCTTTATCACTTGAAGCGCAAGGCCAAACTTCTATCCCGTGCAGAAAATATCCCGCTGCACGAGGCGCTCGACCGCATTGCCAGGCAAGAGGGTTTTGGCGCCTGGAGTTTGCTCGCGGCCAAAGCGACCGCCACCGCGCCGGCTGAAAAACTGTTTGCGCGGCTGGCGCCCGGCGACCTGGTGCTGGTGGGCGCGCGCCCGGGCCAGGGCAAAACCCTGATGAGTCTCGAACTTGCCGTGCAAGCCATGAAATCCGGCAGTCGAGGCGTTTTCTTCACGCTGGAGTATACGGAAAAAGACATGGGATCGTTTCCAGGCCATCAGCGCGAAGCGGGAGGATTTTGCCGGTCTGTTTGAATTCGACAGCTCCGACGAAATAAGTTCGGATTACATCGTCAAGCGGCTGGCCACAGCGCCTCGCGGCACCCTGGTGGTCGTGGACTATCTGCAACTGCTCGACCAGAAGCGTGAGAACCCGGAATTGATGGTTCAGGTTCGCACGCTGCGGTCGTTCGCACGCGATCGCGGGCTGATCTTCGTCTTTATCTCCCAGATCGATCGTTCGTACGATCCTCTGAAGAAACCATGCCCCGATCTGGAAGATGTCAGATTGCCCAATCCGCTGGATCTGAGTCTTTTCACCAAGACCTGTTTTCTGAACAACGGTGAGGTTCAGTTTCGAGCGGCAAGCTAGCCTCGGCGAGGTGGCGAGCGCAAAAATTCACATCTTGCGTGTCCGGCGTCGCTTGCTGAGCGGAAGGCGGTGCGAGCCATGGAGATCAATACCTCAAGTCTCCGCTGTCTTCGCGAGCGTAGTCCAAAGGCAGATCGTCAAGTTTCCTCCTTGGCAACGTTGGTTCGAACGATGGTCTGCACCGCTCTATACCTCTGCGAAGCCGTCCTACCGTAAGCTGAAGAGGCTGACCGCCGTTCGATCCAGCCAACGATCGCCATGAAGTGACGTCGGGGCTGTGAGCTGGCTCACATTGGCAGGACGCAACCATTGATAGTGTAAGCAAAGGCCGCCTAGGTCGGGGAAGGGTTTCTTACAACAAAATATCCTGGTGGTGAAACACAGCTGGTCCCTCTCAAGAGCGGAGAGCATCCATGTGGAAGACAGGATTTTCCATTGACGTTGCGCAGCAAAGACCCGGCGATGGGGCCCAAAAACACATCGCAGAACCGGTTGGTGAAGATCTGGCGGCTTCTTATCGGCGGCTGGAGTGGCAAGTCGGAGGGAGGCCTGAACGGTTGGATCATCTTTGGTTTGCATTATAGCGCGCTACTGCCGCGGTTGCTTATAGCAGTCGCCTTTTTTGGGCTGTTTGCCGGGTTAGACTCATTGTTTGTCTGGTTTAAGTTTACCTGGCTCGACTGGAGCTGTGCTCAGTCTCTCGCTCTTCTCGCGGTCGCCGGTTATGCTTCCCTTCTTGGCCTCAGGTTCGTTGTCAGCATCGCAGAATCAGCAGAATTAAAAGACTTTTGCCGGGCTGTCGCTGCGATGTGGTTGCCAATCGCCGTTATGGCTCTCGCGGCCTATCTTCTGTTTGTCAATGATCAGGGGCGGGAACTTGGCCTCGGTCTGATGGACACTGAAGTCACCTGGGTCACTCGGGTCCGGACCAGTGCACTCTGTCTCGTCCTTTTCTATTGGGCTCTGAGCGCATGGTTGTCAGCGAGGATTGGACTCAGTCGGACTTTTGAGCACCCCAAAAAGCATCAGGTTCTCCTGTTCTGGGGACCCCGACTTGTCGGCGTCCTTGCCCATTTTCTGGCTGCGTGGAGTCTCTCTTGCGCGGCGCTGAAAGATAGTGAGTTTACCCATACGGTCCCGAATGTTCTGCTTGTATTGGTTGCGCCAAGCGCCATTCTGCTCGCCATACTGTTTGTATGGTTCCTGGATCATGGGGTGATTTCCCGCCGAAACCGAAGTCATGCCGCCCAGCGAGCGAGCGCCCGTCGGAATATGTGGGTGGTTGTGGGCCTTGGAGTTGTGTTCTTCAGTTTCCTTCGATGGTGGCCGGAACCCCTTCCGACGGGACTCCTTCCCGGAACATTGACGATATCAATCTCAGCGATAGTCTTTTTGACTTTGATCAGCTGGTTCCGTCGTAGGGTGCCGCGCGGACTTGATGCTCAGGCAGAAGCGAGGATCTCGTGGAAATGTGGTTTGACGCTCGCAGCAATCATGTTCTCCGGCACGGTCTTTATCTGGTTCACGCCGGTGGGAGTTGGCCAACTCTTTGGGTCGCTGATCATTGCGTTCTTCGCGTTCGGTTCATTCCTGGTTGCGGCCAATCTGTTGGATCTCATTGCAGAGGCCGTGGCGCAGGATTGCAAGGGGCGTGGCTTCAAGGCGGTTCACAGACGGGCTGTATGGTGTGCTTTCCTCGGGCTATTGGTGTTGCCCGGGCTATTGATGTCGTTTCGCAACTATCATCGTGTTCGGCTCTGCGTCCCGCAGTGCAACGTCGCCACTGACCACAATCAGCGGCCGAAGGTAGCGGAGGCGGCTCTGGCGTGGTACCGGCAGGCTAAACCTGTCTACGATGCCATCAAACCCGGAGAGCCCGTTCCACTTTTCATCATCGCGACTGCGGGAGGCGGCATTCGGGCCGCCTATTGGACGGCGACCGTTCTTGAGACGCTTGAGAAAGAATTGGGTCCTGAGGCCATCCAACATCAGTATCCCGATGCCGGCAAAGCTGCGGCCGATGGGTTGATGCGGCATCTCTTGTTCGCTATCAGCGGCGTCTCCGGTGGTAGCGTTGGATCGGCCGCGTATATCGCAGAGGTAGACGACCATGCTGTGAATAAAAGTCGTCCGGTCCAGCCGACCTCATATCTCAAAGCTGATCTTCTGGCGCCAGGGCTCGCAAGCCTCGCCTTCATAGACATTCCATCCAACTTTCTGCCTGACTTTGGACAGATCGATCGCGGTGATGCACTCGAAACCGGATTCGAAAGCGCGCGAACTCGGAAGGATGATCCAGGCCGCCTGTTGTCTCGTTCCTTTCTCAGCTTCTTCCCCAAACTCGGGGCGCCGCAAGCAGAAGTAACATGGCGGCCAGCGGTACTGTTCAATGCCACCCATCAGGGGACCGGGCGGCGCATCATTACCAGCAATCTCAAGATTGATCGGGACACCTTTGTCGACAGCTACGATGCTCTCAACCTGCTCGGATCCGACATGCGGCTCAGCACGGCTGCCCACAACAGCGCTCGCTTTACCTACGTTTCTCCCGCGGGCAATCTAATCCCTGCTACCCCTCCCGCTGGCAAGCCAGACCCTACCGACGGCAAGCAACTGTCTTTCGTTGACACTCTAATCGCTTACCCCCGCAAGCTTTATGACTGGCTCACGCCAAACAGCAACTCCCACGGTTTCGTAATCGATGGCGGTTACTTCGACAACTACGGTGCGCAGACGGCGTTCGAGCTCGCCAGCAAGGCTATTGAGGCGATCGGCAAAGACAAGATCAGACCTGTGATCCTGCAGATCAGCAGCGATCCAACAATGGAAGTGTCCACGCTGGTCCGCCAGCGATGCAGGCGCAACGGCGAAGACGGCGAGTTCCTCGCGGCGCCTCCCGAGGAAGGCAGAATCGTGTCGCTCGTCAACGAACTGAGCGCTCCCCTGAAGGGGATCATGTCGGTGCGGGGAGCTCACGGCTTCGCCGCCGTCACCAGCCTTGCCCATTTGTGCTGTGAAGATTCGTCGGCGGCATCACACCCCGCTAGCATCGAGAGCGGTAAAGCAGCTCCCGCAGCGACGAAACGCGTGTTCGTTCATTTAGCCATGTGCCAGGCTGCAACTAATGACAAGCGCAAGCCTATCAATCCGCCGCTCGGGTGGGCGCTTTCCAAAGCAACCCGGGATAAGTTCGAGAAGCTATTTGAGAGGTGCGACAACGACAAGGAATTAGAGAAGCTCAAAGAGGCTCTGGGCGTAAAATCCAATGAAGCGACGCAAACGGAAGCTTACAGCAATCCTAAACCAGATCGGTCGTGAGCGTGGTCTGCGCGGTTGACTAAGCGTGGATTTTCTAAAGGCGTCAGATGTCGCTTTGGGTCACTCGCGTCGATTTTGGCATGTCCGGAATATGTCCGGCTACGAGGTAATCTCGGAAATACCGATTGTCCTATTTTGCCGGTTGAAGGCGGACTTTGAATGGGCTGCCATCAGGTCGTTTCTGCCGAATAAGCCGCGTGGCATTCGCCGTGTTGACGACCGGCGCGTCCTGAACGGCGGGGGATGATCGGACGAGGTCTGCATGCGGCGCGTCGCATCGAGGGACTGGCTCCGCTCGGCGCAATTTGACGACGCGCATGAAAAGAGGCCCCGTGAAATTTCACGGGGCCCAAGTCTCGGGGAGAATAGATCTCGGGGAGAACAGGTCTCGGGATAGAAATAACTCGGGAGAAAAATCAGCTCACGCGCTTCCAGGTCTGGCCGCCGCAGAACATGCCGCCGAAGGCGCAGCCCTGGACCTTGAGCGTATTGGTGCTCTTCAGCGCGATCGTCGAGTCGTAATTGCGGCCGCTGTCGGGATCATGAATGCGACCGGTCCACTTGCTGCCCTGCGGCTTCATGTTGATCAGGATCCTTGCACCGGTGTTGACGGAATAGCCGCACAGATTGGCGCCGCATTCCTCGATGCGCACGTCGCCCTTGTTCTCTTCCGTCGACCAGATGCCGATCGGCGAGTTCGGATCGGACGCGGCGGCGGCCACCGGGGCCGGTTGCGGCGCGGGCGCAGGCGCAGCGGCGACCGGCGCGGGCGGAGGCGGAGCGGGCGGTGCGGCTTCGGTTCGTGCCGGCGTGACGGCCGCAACGGTCTGAGCGGGCGCGGGCGCAGTCGCAGCGGGAGCGGGGGGCTGCGGCGCGGTGGCCTGGGCCGGAGCCGGTGCAGGCGGTGCCGGCGGCGCTGATGTCACGGCGTCATCGTCGCCCTTGCTCTTGGAGCCCATGCCCTTGAGATCGACATTGCCGAGCGTGCCGTTATAGCCGGGCGCGGTGACCTTGACGCAGGAAATGGCGTTGCAGTTGCGCGGCGCTTCAACACGAATGCGCTCGCCGTTGATCTGAAAGGTAATTCCGCCGGCATGCGCCGAGGTGGTGGCCATCAACAATGCGGCGAGGATGTAGAGCTTCTTCATGACGGGCTCCTGAGCGGCTTGTGAGCGGTGGCGGTGAATCTGCTGCGGACCCTACGCGGCGCGAAGGAGGCGTTCTGTGATGTACGTCACGAGGTGCCCGGAAACGTCGGACCCGAAAGCGACGCAGTCAGGCGGCTCGGTGATTCAAATCACATCCAGCCGGGCTTCGCTGCGACTAGTTTTCCGCCTCACCAGCGGGGAGGCTTCCAATGAAACGATTTTGTTTTCTCGCCGTGCTGATCGCGCTCACTTCCGCGGCCCATGCCGGTCGTTCGATTTCATTCAGCGTCGGCAGCCATCGGGTGCATATCGAATCCTCCAGGCATTGCCGTTCGGTCTCGTGCACCTCGATGGCGATCTCCCGAAAACTCGGTTGGTGCCGCAAGCGTGACCGCTATAACGACGACCGCGACGTGGCCGTGCCGGTGAAGCCTGCGCCGTCTGCGCCACAGACGATCTCGCCGCCCGCACCACCGGCGACCACGGCGCCGGCCAAGACCATCGTTGCCGCGCCGCCGCCGGCCGTTTACGCACAGGCCGCATCGAGAAGCCAGATTGTCGCTGCGCCTCCGCCGCCCCCGCCGCCGGTTGAACAGGTTTCGATTCCCGTGCCGCCGCCTCCGCCGGATGCGAAGCCAGTCGAGACCGTGCAGCCTGCGCCGCAGGTCGAGCGCGTCACGCATCAGGCCGAGGAAGAGCCCTCGGATTCTCCAATCGGCGATTGGCAGACCGAAGGCAAGGGAACGGTGCGGATCGCCAAATGCGGCAATGCGCTGTGCGGCTTCGTGCTCGGTTCATCGAACGAGAAGGGCGAAGCGATCCTGATCAACATGAAGCCGGAGACGGAACGGCAATGGACCGGCGGCGTCTACAGCCAGGACTCTGGCGAGACGTATTACGGCACGATGTCGATGAAGGGGATCAACACGCTGCGCGTCGAAGCCTGCGCACTCGGCCGCTTCTATTGCTCCGGCAACAATTGGAGCCGCATCACGCGCCGCGCCGACAGCCTGGTAACGTCGTGGCAGACGTTATCGGGGTCGCGCTCGTAGAGCCTTCGTTGGTTCTGATTTGATCAGAACGGGCTCGACCTACGGATCAAGTCCGAGGGCATGCTTCGAAAACGCTATGTGCCGCACGAAAACGCCCGGTGACACGGCCACCGGGCGTTCAGGTCCATCGCTGGACGGAAAGTCTAGAACACGCCAAGCACAATGGCGCCGACGAAGGCGAGTGCAAGATACGCGGTGACAACGCAAAGTCTGCTCACGAGAGGACTCGCGAAATCCATTGGGGAAAGCTCCCTGGGTTACGTCGTGCCCGCACATAACACTTTAGGCTAGCAAAGCGTTCCCGGCCCAAAAAGTCAGCGTTGCTGTCCATCCAGGGAACTCTCCACAGGCGGCAGCCCCCGAAACATGGTAAAAAATTCGTAAAATCAATGCGTTGAAGAGTCTTTAAATAAATTGGTTGAACGTGCGGACGATGACGCACGGAGTTCGTTTGTATCTCGTCGGCTCCCTCGTCCTCGTCTCGCTAGCGGGTTGTGGCCGCGGATTTTTTCAGTCCGCCGAGCGCGAACCGTGGCGCGCCGAGGCCGAAGTCGCTTGCCTGAAGTCCGGCGCGGTCAAGGAGAGCCCGGAACTGGTCCGGATCGACCCGATCTCCGGGCCTGGCGTGTGCGGCGCGGAATATCCGCTGAAAGTGGCGGCGCTCGGCGACAACATCACCAGCTTCGGCTTTGCCGACGAAAGTTTGCGACCGCCCGGAAATATCGGCAATCAGCCGCGCTGGCCGATCACGCGCGCGCCGGCGGCGGCTCCGCCCCAATATAACTATCAAGGAAGCTATCCGAATCCGGCGCCACGGCAGCCGAACTATGCCGCGCCGTCGAACGGCCCGATCTCGCTGTCCGCGCCGGGCATCGGCCCGCAGGAGGATGACGTCGATCTGCCGCCCGAGGGCGCGCCGGCATCGCGCGACGGCGGCTATGCGCCGGCACCGTCCTATCCGCCGCGCGACCGTTACACCGCGCCTTCTTCTGCGCCGTATCCGCAGCCATCCTATTCGCCACCGCCGGCGCCGCCCGCTGCGCCGCGGCTCGGGCCGGCGCAAGGAAACTCCGTCAGCGCCTTCGGGCAGGTCTCGATGAAGCCCGCGGCGACGCTGGCGTGCCCGATCGTTTCCGCGCTCGACCGCTGGCTCAGCGATTCCGTGCAGCCGGCAGCGATGCGCTGGTTCGGCGCGCGCGTCGTCGAGATCAAGCAGATCTCGGCCTATTCGTGCCGCGGCATGAACGGTAATCCGCACGCCCATATTTCCGAGCATGCCTTCGGCAACGCGCTCGACATCGCGGCCTTTACGTTGGCCGACGGTCGCCGCATCACGGTCAAGGGCGGCTGGCGCGGCATGCCGGAAGAGCAGGGCTTTTTGCGCGACGTGCAGGCCACCGCCTGCCAGCAGTTCAACACCGTGCTGGCGCCGGGCTCCAACGCCCATCATGAGGATCACATCCACGTCGACCTGATGCGCCGCGCCTCCCGCCGCACCATCTGTCAGCCGGACGCCGTGTCGGGCGAACAGGTCGCCGCGCGCGCCGGCCAGCGTAACCCCTACGCGTCACGCGATCCATATTCGACGGGATCGCTCGGTGGCAGAAAGACCACCTCGCGCTGGTTCAAGGGCAGCAGCAAGGTCAACGAGGAGGACGAGTTCGAGGATCATTAGAGTTGCGTCGCATTCGTAGGATGGGTGGAGCGAAGCGATACCCATCAATCCCGTCCCGTTCGTGAAATGATGGGTATCGCTTCGCTCCACCCATCCTACAGCCTACCCCGTCAATCGCTCCAGCACATCCTGCACGACGCCTTTCAGCAGATCGAGTTTGTATCCCGTCATCGGTAGCGGCTTTGCACCTGATGTCGCTCGTTCTGCGGCAACGGCAATCGTTGCTATATTGGCCGCCTTTCCCTGCAACGCCGCTTCCGCAGCCGCGAGCCGCAGCGGCACCGGGGCAATGCCGCCGGCGGCGAGGCGGATGAACTGGAACGTGCCGTCCTTGATCACGGCACGGGCGCAGATCTCGACCAGCGGCCATTCGGCATGGGTGCGGCTGATCGCGCGCTTGTACAGCGCGCGCTCGCCTTGCAGCGGAACGGGAAGCTCGATGCTCTTGATCATCTCGCCCGGCTGAAGCGCGTTGTCGGCGCTGCCGTTGGAGCCGTCGCCGAGGAGGTCGCCGATGCCAAGCGAACTCCTGCGGTCGGTCGTTACTTTCGCCTCATAGGCCAGCAGCGCCGCCGCCATCGTCGAGGGATGCGGCGCCACGCAGGGGCCGAGGTCGAAGACGGCGTGATAGAGATGATTGCCCGATCGCGCCGGACAGTCGGACCCGCCTTTCTTAAGGCAGGCGATATGCGGATTTCGAAAATACCAGCAGCGCGAACGTTGCGCGAGATTGCCGCCGAGGGTGGCGAGATGGCGGATCTGCGGCGTCGCCAGGCCTTGCGCGGACGCCGCAATGCCCGGATACGCCGCGGCGATGCGCGCGTCCGCAGCGATGGCGGCAATGGTGCTGAAGGCGCCGATGCGCAGAGCCCCCTCAGTGCTCCAATGCGTCCCGATCATGTCGGGCGCGGCTGATATATCGATCAACGGTCCCGTCGAGATGCCGCTGCGCCGCCGTTCGGAGAGGTCGGTGCCGGCGGCGCGGAATTCGCCTGCTTGCGTGGCGGTCATGGCTGATAGTGTCATGCGGCGGCCCTCCCTTTGAGCGCGGCGACGAGACGGTCGGGACGGATCGGCAGTTCGGTCAGCCGAACGCCGGTCGCATTGTGGATGGCGTTGGCGACCGCCGGCGAAGTCGGCACGGTTGCGACCTCGCCAATGCCGACGCTGCCGCCGAGCACGTGATCGAAGCCGCCCTGGTCGAAATGCACGTCGATGACAGGCGTGTCCGCGATGCCGGGAATGCGATAGTCCTCCATGCCGCCGCTGAGCACATCGCCGGTGCGGGAATCGACTTCGCGGGCTTCGTACAGCGCGTAGCCGATGCCCTGGATGACGGCGCCGGCCGCCTGGCTTCGCGCCAGCGCCGGCGCCGCCACCTTGCCGATCGCAATGCCGGTGTGAACGTTGACGACGCGCACATGGCCGAGCCAGGTATCGACTTCGACCTCGACCACCTGCACCGAACTCGGCACGCCGGCGCCGATCGCAAGGTTGGAGAAGCGCCGCATCATCCAGCCGAAGATCATGCCCATGAAGCCGGCCTGCTTGAGCGGCGACTGGACGCCCGGCGATGTCGGCTTGCTGTCTTCCGGCCGCACGCTGGAAACGCTGAGGTCGGGCGATGCCGCGAGCATTTCGCGCCATGGCGCGTTGGAGCCGGGGACCGGCTGCCGTTTAGCGTTTTGCTGGATCGACGCTTTCAGTTGCTCGATCGCCAGCAGCGTCGGCGGGATTACCGAAGCCGTGACGCGGCTGCCGCCCGAGCCCGGTCCTTCCGGCAGTTGTGAATCGCCGATCCTGACCTCGATCTCGTGCGGCTCCAGCCCGAATTCGCGCGCGACCGTATTGGCGATCACGGTGCGGGTGCCGGTGCCGATATCCTGCGTCGCGGTGCTGGCGATCAGGCGTCCGCCCTTGACCGCCACTTCGACCTTCGAGCCGGGCTGCCACAGATAAAGCCAGTAGCCGGTGGCGACGCCGACGCCGCGGCGATAACGGCCGCTCTGCGCGGCGATCGGTTTGCGGTTGCGCCACACCTCCAGGCCCAGGGCCCAATCGTACAGCCGCTGCCGGTTGGGATCGGGATCCCAGCGCTTGCGCAGCGTAATCGGATCGACATTCATGCGCAGTGCCGCCTCGTCGATCGCCTGTTCCAGCGCAAAGGCCATCGGCGGCCCGCCGGGTCCGCGGAACGGAGCGCCGGCCGGCAAATTGCTGATGACGTCGAAATCGGCGAGCTCTTTTGCTTCCGCCGGATAGATCAGGCGGGCAAGTGCGGCGATGGTCGAATTGGTCGCGGCTCCAGTGTCGGCATAGGCGGTCAGCGAAAGGGCTTTCAGTTCGCCTTGCTCGGATGGCAGCAGCGCAATTTTCACTTCCGTCGCCGGCCGATAGCCGGTCACCGAAAGCTCCTCGTGCCGGTCGTAGGCAACTCTGACCGGCGCCCCGGCTTCGCGCGCCAGTTCGATCGCGGTGGTCGTCTCCACGCCGAGTGCTGCCTTCGAACCAAAACCGCCGCCGACGTGGTCGGCAATCACGCGCACCTTGTCGTGGCCGAGCTTGTAGCGCTTGGCGATCAGCTCCATCACATGAAACACCGACTGCGTCGAAACATGCACGGTCAGCCGGTCGCCGTCGAAACGCGCCACCGCGGCATGCGGTTCGAGGCAGGCGTGCTGTTGCGTGCCGGTGCGGAAGGTGCCCTCGACCAGCAGCGGATTGTTCGCCGCGCGCGCGCCCTCGACCCAGCTCCGCACTTTTTTCGGCTTCTTGGAGAACGCCGCCGACGGCCCGCGGACATTGCCTTTCCAGGGCGCCGGCGAACCGCCGCCCTCGGAGACGTTGCCGGCCTTTTTTCGCGCGGATTTTTCGAACACGACGGGCGCATCGGCCCTGCGCGCTTCATCCAGCCCGATCGCCGACGGCAGGCGCTCGCTGCCGAGCCTGATGGCGGCGATCGCGGCCAGCGCCGACTTGCGATCCCTCGCCGCGACCGCGGCGATGGGTTGGCCGACAAAGCGGACGATGCGGTCCTCGCCGAGCAGCGAGATCACTGCACTCACGCCCGGCATCGCGCGCGCCGGCGCCAGATCGAGTTCACCGATGCGCGCATGCGCGAACGGCGAGCGCAGGATCACGCCTTCGAGCTGGCCGTCATGATGGATGTCGACGGTATACTTCGCCGATCCCGTCACCTTGTCGCGGGCTTCCATGCGCGGCGGCAGGATATCGCTGCCGTCGAAGCGGCCGGCGCAGGCATCGGCCACGGCGCGGAAGATGCCGTCATAGGCGCCGCAGCGGCAGAGATGTCCCGACAGCGCGGCGCCGATTTCCTCGCGCGACGGCACCGCCGTTCCCTTTGCCGCGCGCCAGGAATCGTGAAAGGCCGCGGCCTCGACAATGAAGCCCGGCGTGCAGAAGCCGCATTGCAGGGCGTCGTGCGCCATGAAGGCCTTCTGCACGGGGTGCAGTTTTGTCGCGCCGATGCCCTCGACCGTCGTCACGTTCGTGTTCGCGGCTGATCGAGCGGGCATCAGGCAGCTCACGGCGGGCTCGCCATCGACCAGCACCGTGCAGGCGCCGCAGACGCCGGCCCCGCAGACGAGCTTGGTGCCGGTGAGGTCGAGCGCGTCGCGCACGACGTCGACCAGCAGTGCGTCGGGATCGTCGGGGAGGGGAGCGAGCTTGCCGTTGATCGTCATGGTGCTCATCTGCGATCTCCAGGTTTGCGAGGGATGGATTTCCTTGCCGGCTTCGGCTTCGCCGCAGGCTTCCGCGGCGCCGGGCTCACCGCGCCAGCCACCAGCGTCCGCAGCATGATCTCCAGATCCCTCAGGAAAGCGCCGGCCGGCTGCAGCGCCGGATAAGCGGATTTGGTGCCGTTGATCGCCATCTCGATATGCCGCGCGAAATCGCGCGGCGTCGTGGCATTGAGCGTGAGGTCCTGTTTGCGGCAGACGCGCGTGATCGTTTCCGCGAGCTGCTGGGCATAGGCGGTGGTGTATTTCTGGTAGAGGTCGCGGGCCTGCAGCAAATGTTCGGAAAACAGTTCCTCGACATGGGGCGAGCCATCGAGCGAGGCGGCCAGTTGCCCGAGCTTGGCGCTGACCGAAGCGACCAGGATGTCGGCGAGGCTGCCGCCTTCGTTCTCGGCGGCGCAGGCCGCGGCAATCTCGGCGGCGAGGGCCTCCTCATGCAGCCGTTCGATGACGGCTCGGAACAGCGCTTCCTTGGACTCGAAATGATGGTAGAGCGCCTGCCGCGTCAGGCCCGCGGCCTCTGCCGCCTGCTCGATCGAGGAGCGCCGGAAGCCGTGCCGGCGAAACACCAGCATCGCGGCGTCGAGAATGCGGATACGGGCGTTCATTTGACGATTTTGACAAAATTCGAAGAAGTGTCAAATAACGGAATCGCGAGAAGCAATGAAAAATCGCGCCGTGCAACTACGGCAAGTCCAATGCTACTGATAGGACGGCACTTTATGTGTCCGGCAGGCGTAAGGCCCGCTGCCGTCGGCGCCTTCGATGTTCGCCCTGAAATATTGTCCCATCGAGGGCGCGTTCAGAAACGCATCGAGCGTGTCCTTTGGGAGATCGCAATATTGCTGGTAGGCCGCGTGGCGCTGGACCAGCATGCGACGGCTTTCGCTGTCGTAGCAGACCCGGCTGATGACGCTGCTCCGGGTGATGTCCTGACAGTTGAACGGCTTGAGATCGACCGCGCCCCGATCCTTCACGTCAACGACCTCGGCTTCTTGCCAGGGTGCGGTGAAGATCAAAGCGAGCATGAAGGCAAGACGGGTCATGGCGTTCCTGCACCGGCAAGGGCGCGGGGATGCTGCGCCTTCAGCGAGGAGGCAAACAAGCGCCTGCGCCCCGACAGATTACACGAACCTGATCCCGATCACGTCACCCTTTTTCCAGGCGACCTTGCACGCCCTGCCGGGCGACGTCCGGTCTAACTTCAGTTGAAACTGCGGCCTGACGAATTGCAGGTCGGCGGTTCGAAAGCTCTGCCGCTTTCGTCAAGCGCGCGGCCGCCACGCTTGCCTGACGAATAGGCGGTCAAGCGGGATGCAGGTAAAGCGCGATCAGAAGGATGATCGGCAGTGGAAAGCCGACTAGCCAGAGTAGAGTGCTTCTTACAAATCTCATCCGGGCCTCTCGTTGGAGAGCAACCATCCATTGCAGGTTTGGTTCCCGGACAGCGTGGCGTGTTCCGGCCGCTCCCGTTTCCTTGCGGCGCAGATGCCATGCGGCACGAGGGGCGTCGTTCGGTTGCAGCTTCATCGGGTGGCCGGGTGACAACAACGGCATCTGTCGTACTCGCGCGAGATCATGCGTTGCGCACCATCACAACTGTCGCGACGTTCGCTTGGATCAAGACTAATTCTAAATCCCGATTTGATGACGGCTGCTCAAGCTGCCTGGAGCAATACTAATTCTAAACGCGTGATTGGCGCGCCGTTGTATCCCTTACGCACTTCATCGCAGTTGTCGCACTTGTTACTGGTCCCGCGCGAAGCGATGAGGACTGGAAATGAATGCATGCTTGAAGACCGCGGGATGGTTCGGCGCCGCGCTGCCGATGTTAGCCGCGATGATCGACGTGACGCCGGCGGAAGCGCAATCCTCCACGCGGGAATTGCCGGCCGTCGTCGTCGACCAGCCCTCACGGCCACCGGCCGCGCGATCGCGCCTCGCACCGAAGCGCCAAACCGCGTCGACGGCAAGCCGTCGCGCAGCCCAGCGGGCACAGACGACGCCCGATGCCGCGGCCGCGACAAGCGCACGAGCTGAAACCGCCACTGGCCCGGTGCGCGGCTATCTCGCCAACCAGAGCGGGACCGGCACCAAGACCGACACGCCGCTGCGCGAAACCCCGCAATCGATCACGGTGGTCACCGCCGACCGCGTCACCGATCAGGGCGCGCTTACCGTGCAGGAATCGCTGCGCTACGTGCCCGGCGTGTTCGCCGACGCCTATGGTCCTGATTCGCGCGGCGACTATCCGCGCATCCGCGGCCAGGATCCGAACATCTATCTCGACGGCACCCGCATGGTGAACACCTTCAACTTCAACGAATGGCGGCCCGAGCCCTACACGCTGGAGCGCATCGAGGTGCTGCGCGGTCCTGCATCGGTGCTGTATGGCGACACATCGACGGCAGGTCTCCTGAATCTGGTCTCGAAGCGTCCGCAGGCGGAGGCCTTCAACGAGATCGGCGTGCAATTCGGCAGCTTCAACCGCAAGCAGGTGCAGATGGACAGCACCGGCAAGCTGACCAAGGACGGCGAGTGGCTGTATCGCTTCATCGGCGTGTTCCGCGACAGCGGCACGCAGACCGATTACGTTCCGGACGACCGCATCGTGCTGGCGCCGTCGCTGACCTGGCGGCCGACCAACAACACCAACTGGACCGTGCTCGGCACCTATCAGAAGGACAACACCGGCTCCTCCACCGCGTTTCTGCCGCATGAGGGCACGCTGTATCCCGGCCCGAACGGCCTGATTCCGGTGCGGCGCTTCGCCGGCGAGCCGGGCTTCGACAAATACCAGACCGAAACCGGCGCGATCTCGAGCCTGTTCGAGCACAGCTTCAACGATGCGCTGAAAGTTCGCCAGAACATGCGTTACACCCATGTCGAGGGCATCTACCGGTCGATGTATCCGGATTTGCATTTTGTCGATCCGGCCGATCCGAATTTTCCGTTTCTCGATCCCGGCAGACGCACCGTGGCGCGCAGCATATGGAGTCGCGAGACGGTCAAGGACAGCCTGACCTCGGACAGCAATGCCGAGTTGAAATTGCTCACCGGGCCGGTGGCGCACAAGTTGTTGTTCGGCGTCGACTACCGCGAGCTCCGGGAACGCGCGCGATCCGGCTTCGCTACCGACCCCACGCCATTCGATCTCTACGCACCGGTTTACACCGGCGTGACCCCGCCGGTGCTGTCGCCCGAACCGGATCTGCGCCAAACCCAGCTCGGGCTTTATGCGCAGGACCAGATGCGGCTCGGACCGTGGCTCGCGGTCCTCGGCATCCGCCAGGACTACGTCACCAGTGATGTCGTGGGATCGCCGGTGGAAAACACCAAGGCGACCACCGGACGCGCCGGCCTGATGTATGAACTACCGTTTGGCCTGACGCCTTACGTCTCCTACGCAACGTCATTCACGCCGGTGTTCGGCTCCGGCGTCTGCCTCGATGGCATCTGCAAGGCGCAGCAGGGTGAAATGGTGGAGCTGGGCTTCAAGTACAATCCGTTTGCCGGCACCGCGATCAACGGCGCGATCTTCGACACCACCGAGAAGAACCGGCTCGCGACCGATCCCGCCAGCTCCCAGTTCTACGTCCAGACCGGCAAGGTGCGGATTCGCGGCGCCGAACTCGAGGTGATCACCCGCGTGACGCCGGACCTCGATCTGATCGGCGCCTACGCCTACGTCAACGCCATGGTGGAAAGCGGCGATAATGCCGGCAAGCGCGTCGAAACCGTTCCCGAACATCAGGCCTCGCTATGGGCGAAGTACCGTCTCACCGCGCTCGGCCTGCCGGGTGTGACGATCGGGAGCGGGGTGCGCTACATCGGCGAGTCCTGGGACGGCACCGACACCATCCGTACGCCTGATTACACATTGTTCGACGCCATGATCCGCTACGAGACCGGGCCGTGGCGGTTTCAGGTCAATGCCAGCAACATTGCCGACAAGCGTCACGTCACCACGTGCCTCGCGCGCGGCGACTGCTTCTTCGGCATCGGCCGCACCGTGCTGGGGAGCGCAACCTACCGGTTTTAGGGCGTGACGCTGAAAGGGGAGGCCGGTCTCACTTCGGCTTCGCCCGGTACGTCTGCAGAAACAACCGCATCGCGCTGTCGACCACACGCGCGATGCGCTCCGCCGATGGCGCCGGTTCTGCCTGAAACACGAACGGCAGAAACAGCGTCGCCTGGCACATCTGCATGAACTGCGCTGCGGCGAGCTGGCAGTCGTCGATCGCAAGATCGTCCGGCCCGACACGGGCCTGCAGATAATCGGCGAGACGGTTGATCGTCTTCGCCAGCACATTCTCGTAGAACCGGCGTCCGACCTCCGGCATCCGTTCGGCGATCGCCATCACCGTGCGGATCGACGATCCGCCGCCTGGCCGGCACATCGTTCCGATGTAGGTCCGGCCGAACTCCCGCAGCGTGGTTTCGACATCGCGCCTGGGGTCTAGATTGTAGGCGATCTTGCCCTTTTCGAGCGCTTCGTCCTCGACGATGGCTTCGAACAGCCGGCTCTTGTCGGCGAAATAGACGTAGAGCGTGCCTTTGGAGACGCCGGCCGACCGCGCGATCTCGTTCATGCTGGCTCCATCGAAGCCAAGATCCATGAACACCTTGCGCGCGCCGTCCAGAATCTGGCGGCGCTTCGAACTATCCTCGTCGCCAAATAGATGAATCGCGCTTGGCGTTGATGCAACCATTGGTTTATCTTCTCGCGCAAGAATTCAACCGGGGATTCCAGCAGGAAGCCGTTCTCGCGTTATGGTCCGTATTGCACGAATGTATCTTGACCGAACCGTTCGGTCAAGATACTTTTGAACCGAGGTGCCGATGCGGCCGGTTTTCGGCCTCACTTGCATCGCGACATCTAGGATGGGAGGGCCGTAATGGCCGCAACGAGAGACCAGGCCGCACGAATCGTTCGTGCCGATCCCGAAGGGACGGAGGATGAGGCCACGCGCGAGGCCAGTTCTCAGCTTGCGGATCAGTTGCGTCACGTCGCGGATGAAACCAGGCGCCGCCCCGTGGAGCCGCCCGCGACTTCCGCCGACGCAGCCGCGGCGAAGCCGGGCAAGCGCAAATTCATCATGATCGGTGCGCTCGGACTGCTCGCGCTGGCCGCGATCGGCTACGGCGTCTACTTCGTCTTGGTCGGGCGCTTCTATGTCTCGACCGACGATGCCTACGTTCGCGCCAACAACACCACGCTCGGCGCTCGCGTTGCGGGCCATGTCGCGGCAATCCTGCCTCGCGACAATACGATCGTTCGCGCCGGCGACGTGATTTTCAGGATCGATGACGGCGACTATCGGATCGCAGTGGATGCCGCGCGGAGCAAGATCGCGACCCAGCAGGCCACCATCGATCGCATCGGCCGTCAGGTCACGGCGCTCGAAAGCGCGGTCGAGCAGGCGAAGGCGCAACTTGCCTCCTCGGAAGCGGCGCTCAAGCGCGCCGGTCTCGATTACGATCGCCAGCAGGCACTGAGCACCAAGGGCTTTGCCTCACGCGCCACCTTCGAAAGTTCCGAAGCCGGACGCGATCAGGGCGCTGCCGCCGTGAAGTCGGCGCAGGCTGCTTACGACGCCGCGCGCGACAATGTCGAGGTGACGAAGGCGCAGCAGGCCGAGGCCCGCGCGCAGCTTGCGGAATTGCAGACCCAGCTTGCCAAGGCCGAGCGCGATCTCGCCTTCACCTCGGTGCGCGCGCCGGTCGACGGCACCTTCTCCAACCGCCTCGTCAATACCGGCGACTTCATCCAGGCCGGGCAGCGGCTCGCCAATGTGGTGCCGCTCAACGACGTCTTCATCGACGCCAACTACAAGGAAACCCAGCTCAAGCGGATCCGTCCCGGCCAGCCCGTGAACATCTCGGTCGATGCCTATGGCCATCGCAAGTTCGCCGGAATCGTCGACAGCATTTCGCCGGCGGCGGGATCGGTGTTCACGCTGCTGCCGCCGGACAACGCGACCGGCAATTTCACCAAGATCGTGCAGCGGCTGCCGGTTCGCATTCGCGTGCCGAAGGACGTCGCCGAGCAGAACCTGCTGCGCGCCGGCATGTCGGTCTATGTGACCGTCGATACCCGTCAGGGCGCGGCCGACGCCGACAGCGAGGCCGACCTCGATGCGCCCGGGACGGTTCAGCCGAAGTGATTTTCCTTAAAGCCCCGGGCCAAAGCCCGGCGCCTGTTCCGAGCTGATCATGGCCGACGCCACCGCCGCATCGCCTTCCATGATGAACGCCGCGGCCGACCACATCCCGCCGCGCCGGCTGTTCACGTTCCTCATCATGGTATTCGGGATGTTCATGTCGATCCTGGACATCCAGGTCGTCTCGGCGTCGCTGCAGCAGATTCAGGCCGGGCTTTCCGCCAGCTCCACCGAAGTGTCGTGGGTGCAGACGTCCTACCTGATCGCCGAGGTGATCGCGATCCCGCTTTCCGGATTCCTGTCGCGTGCGTTCGGCACGCGTTTGCTGTTTACGATTTCCGCCTCCGGCTTCACGGTCGCGAGCTTCTTCTGCGGCTTCGCCTCGACCATCGAGCAGATGATCCTGTGGCGCGCGATCCAGGGGTTTCTGGGCGCGGGCATGATCCCGACCGTGTTCGCATCCGCCTATACGGTGTTCCCCCGTTCGAAATTCCATATCGTCGGTCCCATCATCGGCCTGGTCGCGACGCTGGCGCCGACGATCGGGCCGACAGTCGGCGGTTTCATTACCGACATGATGTCGTGGCACTGGCTGTTCTTCATCAATATCGTTCCAGGCATCGGCATCACCATCGGCGTGTGGGCGCTGTGCGATTTCGACAAGCCGAACTTTGCGCTGCTCGAGCATTTCGACTGGTGGGGCCTGCTGTTCATGGCCGGCTTTCTCGGCACGCTCGAATATGTGCTGGAAGAGGGCCCGCAGTCGCAATGGCTGGAAGACACCTCGGTCGCGGTCTGCGCGGCGATCTGCGTGGTTTCGGCGATCGCTTTCTTCTGGCGCGTGCTCAGCGCTCGGGAGCCGATCGTCGACCTCAGGACCTTTACCGACCGCAATTTCGGTGTCGGTTGCCTGATCTCATTCTGTGTCGGCATCGGCCTTTACGGCCTCACCTACATGTATCCGCGCTACCTCGCCGAGGTGCGCGGCTACAGCCCGCTGATGATCGGCGAGACCATGTTTGTCTCCGGCGTCGCCATGTTCTTCACCGCGCCGCTCGTGGGCCGGCTGATGGCGAAATACGACATGCGCTACCTGATCGCGATCGGTCTGGTGCTGTTCGCGCTCGGCTCCTATCAGATGACCTGGATCACGAAAGAATATGATTTCTACGAATTGCTGCTGCCGCAGGTCCTGCGCGGCATGGGCATGATGCTGGCGATGGTGCCGACCAACACCATCGCGCTCGGCACGCTGGCGCCGGAGCGGGTGAAGAACGCCTCGGGCCTGTTCAACCTGACGCGCAATCTCGGCGGCGCGGTGGGGCTGGCCGTCATCAACCAGGTGCTGAACGAGCGCACCGACCTGCACATCTCGCGCCTGCACGACCGCATCAACTGGGGCAACGCCACCGCGGTCGAGACGCTCAACATGTTCACCCAGAAAATGCAGGGCATGGGCGATGCCGCGCTGATGGCGATGAAGCAATTGTCGCAGATCGTGCACCGCCAGGCCGTGGTGATGGGCTATGGCGACGCCTTCTTCATGCTGACCGTGTTCTATTTCGGCCTCAGCCTGCTGGTCATGACGCTGAAAAGGCCATCCGCGACGGCGGCAGGCGGCGACGCGCACTGAGGCGGAGGTGCTGTCATAGCCCGCATGAGCGAAGCGATATGCGGGAGGCGATGGGAGAGATACGGCGAAACTCGAATGGTCAACTATCGACGCAACTTCGTTCCTGGTGGAACG
This sequence comes from Bradyrhizobium sp. AZCC 2262, assembly GCF_036924535.1. Taxonomy (NCBI): domain Bacteria; kingdom Pseudomonadati; phylum Pseudomonadota; class Alphaproteobacteria; order Hyphomicrobiales; family Nitrobacteraceae; genus Bradyrhizobium; species Bradyrhizobium sp. AZCC 2262. Next base: position 525,899 of record NZ_JAZHRT010000001.1, read on the forward strand.
TTCTTCTTCACGGTCACCCTCGCAAACCGTAGCTCCAAAGTCCTTGTAGATCACGTCGGTCTCTTGCGCAACGCGCTACGCGTGGCTCGTCAAGAACGTCCATTCGTCATCGACGCGGTTGTGATACTCCCTGACCATCTGCACGCGATCTTTACATTGCCATCTGGCGATTCGGATTTTTCCGGACGCTGGCGGCGCATTAAAGGGCATTTCAGCAGCGCGTTGATTGACGCTCCAACACAGCTAAAGCGCAGGCCGAATGGTAATTTGGCGCTTTGCAGAGGCGGTTCTGGGAACATACCATCCGCGACGAAGGAGACTTCGCACGGCATGTTGATTACATCCATTTTAATCCGGTCAAGCATGCCCTTGTGTCGCGCGTGCGCGACTGGCCCCATTCGTCGTTTCATCGCTATGTGAAGGACGGGATTTTGCCTGAGGATTGGGCGGGGGACGCCGCCAGTGAGGGTGGGAAAGGTTTTGGAGAGCGCGAGTGAGCGGATGGAGATGTCCCGGATATCGCTTCGCTCATCGGGGCTACGGGTCGGAGTGCTGAACACTCATCACGCCCTTGTCATGTTGCAAATCATCTACGATGCATTTATAAGCAGCGCATTGTCGCTCGAACCGGGGAGATTTGCATGATTTCGATGTATTCGCAGATCGCACCCTCGCGTCCGATGCTCGTGCTGGTATTTCGGTCGCGTCACTGAGCGCGATCTCCACCGGCCCTGATCGGGTCTGACGCCCGATCTCCAAAGCTTCCCAACGACTTATTCGATTTCTTTCAACGACGCTTGCGTTCGGCCCGAGGCTGCACGCGCGTCAATTCAGATGGAGCCGGCATGTGCGTTAAGCGCAGCCGGATGACGCCATGACCGTTCAAACAGATAAACGTCCCACGGCGATACGCGTGGTGATCCCGTTCGTGTTCCGCCATTGGCTGCAACAGCCTGCCCGTGCCGCGATCGTCGCCGGCGGCCTGCTCGGCGCCACCGCGGCCGACCTGTTCATGCCGATCTTCTCCGGCCGCCTGGTCGATGCGCTGACCCTGGGCGCTGCGGACGCGGCAGCGCGCCATGCCGCGTTCGTTGCCTTCGGCGGGATCGTGGCGCTCGGCCTGATGTCGATGGTCCTGCGGCTGACCGGCCTGCAGGCGATCGTGCCGTTCACGCTGAAGACGATGTCCGACGTGTCACGCGATGCTTTCGCGTGCGTGCAGCGCTTCTCGACGGACTGGCACGCCAACAGCTTTGCCGGTTCGACCGTGCGCAAGATCACGCGCGGCATGTGGGCGCTCGACCTGCTCAACGACACGATCCTGATGGCGCTGATGCCGTCATTGCTGGTGCTGCTGGGCTCGATGATCCTGCTCGGGCTGCACTGGCCGGTGCTGGGCGCGGTGATCGCGGTCGGCACCGTGATCTATGTCTCGATGACGCTGGCGTTCTCGATGAACTACATCGCACCGGCCGCACGCGTTTCCAACGCCTGGGACACCAAGGTCGGCGGCACGCTGGCGGATGCCTTGACCTGCAACGCGGTGGTGAAATCCTTCGGCGCGGAAGCGCGCGAGGACGCGCGGCTGGCCGGCGTCATCGGCCGGTGGCGCACGCGCGTGCGGCGGACGTGGTACCGTTACAACTACACCTCGACGGCACAGCTCGCGGTGTTGTTGTGCTTCCGCGGCTCGGTGATCGGCGGCGCGATCCTGCTGTGGATCGCCGGTCGCGCCACGCCCGGCGACGTCACCTATGTGCTGACCAGCTATTACATCATCCACGCTTACCTGCGCGACGTCGGCATGCACATCAACAATCTGCAGCGTTCGGTCAACGACATGGAGGAGCTTGTCGCGATCCATGCCGAGCCGATCGGCATTGCGGACGCGCCCGATGCCGGGCCGATCGATATCCAGGGCGGCCGCATCGTGTTCGACGACGTGACGTTCCATTATGGCGGCCATCGTGCGCCGCTGTATGACGGCCTGTCGGTGGAGATCCGCGCCGGCGCGCGGGTCGGCCTGGTCGGCCGTTCTGGTTCCGGCAAGACCACCTTCGTCAAGCTGGTGCAGCGGCTGTACGACGTCAGCGGCGGCAAGATCCTGATCGACGGTCAGGACATCGCGAAGGCGACGCAGCATTCGCTGCGCAGCCAGATCGCGATCGTGCAGCAGGACCCGATCCTGTTTCACCGCACGCTGGCCGAGAACATCGCCTATGGGCGGCCGGGCGCCAGCATGTCGGCGATCGAGCAGGCGGCGCGGCTCGCCAACGCGCACGACTTCATCCTGCGGCTGCCGAAAGGCTATGGCACGCTGGTCGGCGAACGCGGCGTCAAGCTGTCGGGCGGCGAGCGGCAGCGCGTCGCGCTGGCGCGCGCGTTCCTGGCGGACGCGCCGGTGCTGATCCTGGACGAGGCGACCTCGAGCCTCGATTCGGAATCGGAAGGCCTGATCCAGCAGGCGATGGAGCGCTTGATGAAAGGGCGTACCTCGATCGTGATCGCGCACCGGCTGTCGACGGTGCGCAGCCTCGATCGCATTCTGGTGTTCGACCGCGGCGAGATCGTCGAGCAAGGCACCCACGCGGCGCTGACGACGCGTCCGGGTGGCGTCTATCGCAGCCTGTTCGAACTGCAGGCGACCGAGTTCGGCCGCATCTCGGCGGCGGAGTGAGGTGCGTTCTTGCAGTCCTGCTCGGTGTCGGAATATGTTTCCGGCATCGAGAGGTCTTGCGCGATGAGCTGGTTTCGCAAGGATCGGCAACCGGAAGTCTGGGAAGTCGCCGATGATCAGCCGTTGGGCGATATCGGCGCGGCCCACAAGATCCGCGATATTTGCGCTTCCGCCGCGGCAATCGCCGAAGCAATGGCGGCGGCAGGCGGGCGCAAGGCCGAGCAGAAGCGAGCCGCCGATACCGAGCGATACCGGGCCGGCATCAAGCGCGCGCTCGAAATTGCGATGCAGATTTCCGACGATTCGATGCGCGACATTTCAGTGAGCCAGATCATCAGGCTGTGTGTGAAGGTGGATCATCTGAAAACGGCCAGGGTGCTGCTTCGCGCACTTCGTTCGGAAAAGACCAGGACCGAACTGATTGAGGCGTGTCCGGCCCTGATCGATCAGGATGCGGCCAACTGAGGCGGCTCGCGATCGCGTTGCGGCGGCGCAGGCGCGGCCTTGGACCGCGTGCGTGCCGAGATCGCGACCGTCACCACGACGGCGGCGGCGAACAGCAGGATCTGCAGCGTGATGGTCTCGTCGTTGAAGAACGCCGCCAGCGCGAAGGTGACGAAAGGCTGCAGCAATTGTATCTGCGATACCCGCGCGATGCCGCCCATTGCGAGGCCGGCGTTCCACGCGAAGAAGCCGATCCATTGCGAAAACAGCGCGACATAGAGCAGCCCGAGCCACGGCTTCAGCGCGATGTGGGCGATATCCGCAGGCATGGTCAGCGCGGCCGCGGGGATCGATAGCGGCAGTGCGATCACCAGCACCCAGCTTATCACCTCCCAGCCCGGCATCTGCGAGGTCAGCCGGCCGGAGAATGCGTAGCCGATCGCGGAGACGGCTACCGCTGCGAACAACAGCAAATCCCCGGTCGAGAACGCGCCGCCGCCTTGCCGCAACGAAAACGCGATCACCAGCGCGGCGCCGGCGACGGAAGCGATCCAGAACAGCGGCCTCGGCCGCTCATGGGTGATGGCGACCGCGACGAGCGCGGTGGCGATCGGCAGCACGCCCAGCACCACGCCGCCATGCGAGGCGTCGACCCGCTGCATCCCGAGCGACATCAACAGCGGAAACAGGACGGCGACGCAGAGCATGGCGATCACGAGTTGCGGCCACAGCGCACGGGGCGGCAGCGGGCGGCGCAACATAAGGAGGAGCACCAGAGAACAGAGCCCGGCGATCGCAGTGCGCAGCGAGGTCAGTGCAATCGGATCAATTTCCGCAACCGCGATCCGCGTCGCCGGCAGCGTGCCGCCGAAGATCACCATGCCGACAAAACCCGGCAGCAGACCGAGACGTTCGCGCGACGAAGGAGAGGACATGACGCGATTGGGTAGCTGCTTTGCAGGTCAGCGTACAGCAATCTACTCGGTGCACATGGCGGCTATGCGCCGCTATCTCGGAGCAATGCTGCTCCACACCAATCCGGCGCCTGACAGAAACAACAGCGCCAGCACGACGTCGTAGAAATTCCGGTCGTTCAGGGCGTGGTAGGTGCGCATGCCGAGGCGGGCGCCGATCAGCGTGCCGGGCATCGCCAAGAGCGCGAGCAGGAAGACGTTCAGCTTCACGAAACCGGTGGCGGCCTGCAGGATGAGCGCGGCGCCGAGCACGGTGCCGTTGAAGATCTGGAAAACGCCGCGGCGCTGATCCTTGGTCCAGCCGCGGATGCTGGCCCACAGGGTCGGAAGCGGGCCCGACAGTCCGGCGAGGCCGCCGAGGATGCCGCCGGCAAATCCGACGCAGGCGTCGGCGATGCGGCCGCCGAACCGAAAGGCCATCGGCCTGCGGATGAAATAGAGCGCGGTCGGAAACACCAGCAGCATCACGCCGACGCTGAGCTTGAAGGTCTGCGGGTCGGCGCGCGCGACCAGCAGCGCCCCGATCGGCATGCCGAGGATTCCGCCGGCCACGAACGGCAAGGCCAGCTTGAAATCGAGCAGCTTCCACATCGACGGCAATGTCGAGATCTGCGAGCTGACCGAGCAGATCAGCACCAGCGGCACGGCAATTGCGGGCGGCAGGATATAAAGCCAGATCCCGAGCGCCATCAGCGCCGTGCCGAAACCAGCGAGGCCGGACACGAAACCGCCGGCAAGCGCGCCGGCAAGCAAAATCGCGTAGGTAGCGACGTCCACTCTTTTTCCCCCGTCATTCTCCGATGCGCAATTGCGCATCGTAGATGGTCCGAAGGACCAGACCCGGAATCTCGTCATTCCGGGTTCGCTTCGCGCCCCGGAATGACGATGCTGAAATTTGCGGCGACGTTTACACGACGCGGCGGACGGGTACTATCGCAATCGACGCCTTCAACAATAACCTGATGGAAACGGCCCGATGACCGCAACCTCTCCAAAAACCTTCCTCGTCTGTCACGGAGCGTGGTCCGCGGGCTGGGCCTGGAAGAAGATGCATCCGCTGATGCAGGCGGCCGGGCACCGTCTGGTGACGCCGACCTATACGGGCCTCGGCGAGCGCGCGCATCTGGCCCACCCGGCAATCGATCTCGACGCGCATATCGAGGATGTGCTCAACGTCATCAAGTATGAAGACCTGCGCGACATCGTGCTGATCGGCCACAGCTATGGCGGCATGGTTGCCACCGGTGTGGCCGACCGAGCGCGCGACAAGGTCAGGCAGTTGATTTATATCGACGCCTTCGTGCCTAGCGACGGGCAGTCGTTGCTGGATCTGAACCAGGCGGCTGTGCTGCGGATGCAGGAACTGGCAAAGGCTGGCGGCTGGCGGGTGCCGCCGAATCCGACGCCATCAGATACCTCGCCGACAGACGTCGAATGGCTCAGCACGCGCCGCGTGGACATGCCGATCAAATGTTTCGAGGCGAAGTTCAAGCTGCAGGGTGGCGCGCTGACGCTGCCGCGCAGCTATATCTACGCTACGCGCATCACGCCGGCTGACACGTTTGGGCCGTTCGCCAAAATGACGAAGAGCGATTCCGCCTGGCGCTACTACGAGATCGACGCCAGCCATTCGCCGAATGTCACCGCGCCGGAAGCGCTGATGGCGCTGTTGCAAGAGATCGCTGCCTGAGGTTGCTACCACCCGGCAGCACCCAACCCCGCATACGGATTGACTCTCCGCCGTCAGCCCAACAAGCTGGCGAACCGGTGATCGAGGTCGATCGCGGAGGGCAGGGCCATGGCGGCCAGAACGACGACAGGCATCGAGACGTGGTCGACTGGCTCGGTCGAGCCGGAACGGCGGCTGGATTATTGGATCGGCGCCGTCTGCGAATGCTTTCTCGAAATGGACATCACGACACCGGTTCGATCGGGTTTCGACTGCTCGGTTCAGCGCGGGCAACTCGACACGATCGGAATCAACCGCGTGCAGGGATCGGCGCAGCATGTCTACCGCCGCAAAGCCAGCGTCGCGCGCAGCGCGGCCAACTATTATTACCTGCTGTGCAAGACCGACAACGACTGGACGGTGATGCAGAACGGTCACGCGTCGCGGATGCGGCCGATGGATCTCGTGCTGCTGGATTCCCGGCGCTGCTATGAATTCAACTTTCCGGTGAACGCGGACACGCTGTCGCTGGAGCTGCCGATCCACTGGGTCGAATCGTGGATATCAGATCCCGAGCGGCGCATCGGACAGCGCGTCGACGGGCGCGCTGGCTGGGGCGCGGCGCTCAGCGCATTTGCCTGCCAATTGACTCCCCAGCTCGCCACCGACCGGCCGCTGCCGGCGCGGGTGCTGACCGACCAGCTCGGCGCGCTGCTGGCGCTTGGCTTCGACAGCGAGATTCCGGCGACGCCCGCCGAGCAGCGCGATGCCGCAGGACTTCTGGACCAGATCGGTCGTGCGATCCGGCTGCGCTACGCCGAGCCGGGGCTGACAGCTGTGGCGGTCGCGGAGGATTTGCGCGTCTCGGAGCGGACCTTGCACCGCTGCCTCAACAAAGCGGGCGTGACGTTCAGCGGGCTGCTCAACGATTGCCGGATGGCGGCGGCGCAGCGGATGCTGCGCGAGCCGCGGTTCGATCGCATCAGCGTCGGCGGCATCGGACTGCGGGTCGGCCTGTCCGATCCCTCCCACTTCATCCGTCAATGCCGCAAGTTTCTCGGCATGACGCCGGGCGCGTTCCGGCGGCAGCGCTAAAGGCGTTATTGTAGCGTCCCTTGGCGCAATCAGGCGACGACGGTGACCGAATCCGGCCATCGGAAGCGAAACGCCGTCCCTATCAAGGCTCGATTTCCAAAATCGAGGGGAGACGGGAATGGCGGACACTTACGTACTGGTTCACGGCGCGTGGCACACCGGCGCCGAAATGGAAGCGGTGGCCGGACATCTGCGAAAGAGCGGCCATGTCGTGCATTGCCCGACGGTGGCCGGCAACAACAGGGATGACGATCGCGAGACGTTCGGACTCGAGCAGGCGATTTCGTCTGTCGTCAGTTACATTGAAGCGAACAATCTGCGCGACATTAGGCTGGTCGGCCACTCCTATGGCGGCATGGTGATTTCCGGCGTCGCCGACCGCCTGACCGACCGGATCAAGCGGCTCGTCTATGTCAATGCCTTCGTTCCGCTGGACGGGCAGTGCCTCAACGACATGGTGCCGCCGCACTATGTCGGCCTGTTCGACGCGGTGGCCGCCGCCAACAAGGGCGCCGTGATGCTGCCGTTCGAAATCTGGCGCGATGCCTTCATCAACGACGCCGACCTCGAACTGGCGAAGTCCGCTTACGCCAAACTCAACCTGCATCCGTACAAGACATTCACCGACAGGATCACGCTGAAGCATGCGTTGGCGGAACTGCCGGTCGGCAAATCCTACGTCAATTGCCGGCAGGACATCGCCCTGCCGCACAGCATGCCATGGCATCCGCGGTTGTCGGAACGGCTGGGGCTTTTCCGGCTGGTCGAATGCGACGGCAGCCACGAGATGTTCTTCAGCAATCCGGCACGGCTGGCGCAGGCGATCGGAGAGGCGGCGCGCGACTGAGGTCGATGCGCGCACCAGCGCTGTCCACAAATGGCGAGGGGTCCGGCGCGTTACGCCGAACCCCTCATTTTTAGAACATCAGCCAGCCTGTAAGCCGGGTTCTGTAGGGCACCATTCTTTCGAATGGTACGTGACGGCCATTCCTCTGGGACCATGTTTGCACATGGCCTCGAGCAACCTACCCGGACAGCGAGCCTGACATCGCCCTGCGGTGTTATCGCTTTCGCGAACGTACCGCGTCGCCGTCCCTATTCGGTTTTGCTCCCGGTGTGGTTTGCCATGCCGTTTCCGTTGCCGGATACGCGGTGCGCTCTTACCGCACCTTTTCACCCTTACTCCGTCCGCAGACGGAGCGGTTCGTTCTCTGTGGCACTTTCCCTGGGGTTGCCCCCGCCGGACGTTATCCGGCACCGTATGTCGATGGAGCCCGGACTTTCCTCCCCCGCAGCCTTTCGACCATAGCGGGAGCGGCCGTCCGGCCGACTGACGCCATACGCATGAGGGCTCACGCGCGCCGCGTCAAGGGATCGCGATGGTTAATCGGGTTCCGTCCGACTTATTTTGACATCTGCGGAACACGGGCATTTGATGCCGATGACTGAGGACAACGAGCAGATGCGCACGATGAACATTCCCGCCGGTCTTGCTGAAGCCCTGCTGCACAGCGCCTCCGACGCGATCATCGCGACTGATCGCGACGGACGCATCACATTCTGGAATCCCGGCGCGGAGCGGATATTCGGCTTCACGGCCGGGCAGGTTGTCGGCCAGTCGCTCGACCTGATCATTCCCGAAAACCTGCGCGCCCGGCACTGGGAAGGATTTCGCCATACCATGGCGACGGGAACGAGCCGCTACGGCCACGGCGACCTGCTGTCGGTACCCGGCCTGACCAAGGAGGGCGCGCGGATATCGGTTGAGTTCACCATCGTGCTGCTGCGAAATGGAGCGCAGGAGACCACGGGCACCGTGGCCGTCATGCGCGACGTGACCAAGCGCTTCGAAGAGGTGAGGGAATTGAAGCGGCGGCTGGCCGGTGCCGGCCGGCAGTCCTGATAGCTGGCTTCATGATTGCCGCTCCGTCGGAAAATAATTTCTCCGACGATGTCGTCTCGCGGGGTTCCCGTTCGACTGGGTGTCGGCGATCCAGCCGATCAGAAGGAGTTTTCGAAATGCAGTATCTTTTGATGATCTATCGGAGCGAGGCCGAGCTTGGCAAAATGGACGCGGCGGCGCGCAAGGAAATGTCGGCGGAATACGGCGTGTTCACCCAGTCCATCATCCAGAGCGGCCATTTCAAAGCCGGCGACGGCTTGCAGCCGACGACGACGGCGACCACCGTGCGCGTCCGCGACGGCAAGATCCTGACGACCGACGGTCCGTTCGCGGAGACGCGAGAGCAGCTCGGCGGCTATTATCTGGTCGAGGCCAAGGATCTCGACACCGCCCTCGGCATCGCCGCGCGCATTCCCGGCGCCAGGACCGGTTCGATCGAGGTGCGGCCGGTCATGATTTATGATTGACGGCAACGTGCCCGCATGACCCCGGTTGAGGTCGAAAAAATATTTCGCGACGAGGCGGGCAGGGCGTTGGCCACGCTGATCCGCCTCGTCGGCGATTTTGATCTCGCCGAGGATGCACTGCAGGACGCATTCGCGGTGGCGCTGGAGCGCTGGTCCAATGCTGGCCTGCCGTCCAATCCGCGGGCATGGCTGGTCAATGTCGGGCGCAACAAGGCGATCGATCGCGTCAGACGCAACGTCACGTTTCGCGGCAAGCAGCAGGAATTGACGCGCGAGATCCTGCTCAACGCGTCCGCGCCAGGCGAGGACGCTGACAACGCGCTCGACGACGACATGCTGCGGCTGATCTTCACCTGCTGCCATCCGTCCTTTGCCGCCGAGGTGCAGGTCGCGCTCACGCTGCGCACGGTATGCGGGCTGACGACGGCGCAGGTCGCGCGCGCGTTCCTCGCAAGCGAGGACGCGATGGCGCAACGCCTGTTGCGCGCCAAGCAGAAAATCCGTCTCGCCGGCATTCCCTATGAGGTGCCGGAGCGCGACGCGCTGGAGCCGCGGCTGCGCGGCGTGCTCGCGGTGATCTATCTCGTGTTCACCGAAGGCTATGCGGCGACATCAGGCGAAGATCTGATGCGGCCTGATCTGGCGCGGGAAGCCATCCGGCTGGGGCGGCTGCTCGATGCGCTGATGCCGGGACGCGGCGAGATCAAGGGGTTGCTGGCCCTGATGCTGCTGCACGATTCACGCCGCGCCGGCCGCGAGACCGCGGGCGGCGATATCGTGCTCCTGGAAGAGCAGGACCGGACGCTGTGGGATCGCGGGCAGATATCGGAGGGCCTGCTTCTCGTGGAAGAGGCGCTGCGGATGCCGGGCCGGCCGCAATCCTATGCGGTGCAGGCGGCCATCGCCGCGCTGCATGCGCGGGCGTCCAGCTACAAGGATACCGATTGGCGGCAGATCGCCGGCCTCTATGAAGTGCTGCTGCGGATCAGCCCGTCGCCGGTGATCGAACTCAACCACGCCGCTGCGGTGTCGATGGTCGATGGGCCGGCGCGGGCGCTCGACCTGATCGATGCGCTGGAGGCCCGGCTGAAGGGTTATGAGCTGCTGCCGGCGGTGCGCGCGGACCTGTTGCGGCGTCTCGGCCGGCGCGATGCGGCGCGTGAGGCCTATCAGGCCGCGACGGCGGCGACGCAACTGGAGCCGTTGCGGCGGCTCTATGCGCGAAGGATCGCGGAGTTGGATTTCTAGGCGTCATCGCCGGGCTTGTCCCGGCCATCTGGACAATCAGCGCGAGAGCGGGACTGGTCCAATAGCAGGCGACGGACGAGGCGCCGACGATGACTGCACAGCCGGTGACTGTGCCCTTGCTTGCGGGGGTTTATGCTGCGCGACGGCAGCCGCAGGCTCGGCCGCGGCGGGGGACGGAGACGTGAACGACATCTTCTGTCTGATGTCCTCCTGACCAGCCTGCAGTGTCGCAATATTCTGGGCCATCTGTTCTTGCTTGGCGGTGAGTTGTTCGACGCTGCGCCGCACGGCATCGAGATTGGACGCCAAGGGCTCAAGCAGTGGCGCCAGGTTAGGGGAAGCTGCGGCGACCGGCGGCTTCGTCGTGGAAACGGATAACAGCCAGGCCAGCGTTGGCGCCCGCGCCACGAGCACCTCCCTTGCCGCATCACCATAGAACTGCCAGCCAAGCGTGGCGCCGACACCGATGAGAACCGCAATTGAGAACCGGGTCAGGGTGCGGAATATTCGCCCGCCAATCGTCGGCCGGCCGCTCGCTGGACGAGACTGAATCGACGCGTTTACGGGCCGCCTGCCAAAGCGCGGTTCGGAACGGGCGTCCCGATCGCGCAAAGGCCTGCCCGACGAAGTTTCGTCAGCTGTCCGCCACTCCTGCTCTGCGAGCGGTGGGCTTTGTGAGTAAAGCATTCGTACCTCTACCGTCGATTCTTCGTAGTCATTGACGGATGAGTCCATCCGGGATTGACCGAAGGGAGGCAGCAGCGCAGCAGCCTTGGGGCGATTGTGAGGTCGTCGCACTGGTGACAATGCTTGATTGAGGCGCTGTCACACCGCGACAGGGCTACTTCGCCGCAACCACCGTCGTCATCGCTTCCGGCGGCAGGCTCGCCAGCAGCGCGTGCAGCGTGCTCAAGGTCGAGTGATCGGCGATGCCGTCGACGCGCGCGGGACGGAAGTGGCGCTGAAACGCGGTGACCACTTCCATGGTCGGGCCGTCGAATTTGCCGTGGGTCGGTACGTTGTAGCCGTATTTGGCAAGCGCCGCCTGTAGCCCGGCAACGGCGTCGCCGATGCTGCCGAGCTTGAGCGTTTCGCCGCGCACGATCGGCGCCGGCTGCACCCAATGGCCGACGCCGGAATTGGCCAGCGAATGCCACGGAAACTTTTCGCCGGGATCCCTTTTGCGCGCCGGCGCGACGTCGGAATGCGCGAGCACCCGATGCGAAGGTATCTTGCGGCGGAGCATGATGCCGCGGCACAGCGCGATCACGGCGGCGATCTGACGCAGCGGGAAATCCGGATAGCCCCAGTCGTGACCGCGATTGATGATCTCGATCCCGATCGAGCAGGAATTGATGTCTTCCTCGCCGGCCCAAAAGGATACCCCGGCGTGCCAGGCGCGCTTGGCTTCCGGCACGGATTGCACGATGCGGCCGTCTTCCAGCACGATGTAATGCGCCGATACGTCGGTGCCGGGCGTGCAGAGCTGGGCGATCGCGCCCTCCACATCCGGCATGCCGGTGTAGTGCAGCACGATCATGTCGGCGAGGCGGCCGTTGTTGCGGTCGCCATGGTTCGGGGACGGAATGACGTCGGATGCGATCGAGGAATCTGGGGTAAAGGTCTTCATGTCGGCGTTGGCCCTGGGCACGGGAAGGGCGCGTTGACGCTTCGAATCAATACCAGCAGATGCGAACGAACCAGAAGTCATTTTAGACCCAAAGCGGGCGAGAGAACGACAATATCGTGTTCAGGCGATAATACCGTTTACTACTCATTTACCCCGCGGCCGCGCAATGCGGCGGTCAGGTTCCAGCTTGCATTTCGACCTGAGTGTGTGCGGCGCGCATCACCATTTTCAGTGTCTGGATTTTTTGTTCTGACGCGTTTTCTTGACGCGAACCGGTCCTCGCCTCGCTGGAAAACGCTCTGGAAAGCGCGCAAAACCCGTAATCGTTCATCAACGCTTTCTTAACGCTAAGTGCCGTTACTAAGTGGTGAAGAGCCGAACCGGGTTGGGGACGGCCGAGACCCTCTTTCGCGCTCGAAATGCCATGGCAACCCAGCAAATTCCGTCCGGAAATGAGGGGGCGCGAGGCCGGACCAGAGGCGGCAATCGTGCCTGTTTGCGGTTTTTTGGCCAGAAAAGCCCGGCGAAGCGCAGAGATTTGAGGCGCAATGGGCCTGTTCGCGTCCATCTTCCATTTTGCAGGCTGGGATACGCCGGGGGACGGCGCATGAGCCCGGCTGCGCCACGCCATATCTCCGTTCTCGGCCGCGAGGCGGTCGAAATGCTCGCCCCCCGCGATGGCGGCATTTATATCGACGCGACCTTCGGTGCCGGCGGCTACAGCCGCGCGATCCTCGCCGTCGCGGGAACCCAGGTTATCGGCATCGACCGCGACCGGTCGGCGGTTACCGGCGGTTTCGATCTGGTCGATCAGTCCGATGGTCGGCTGACCCTGGTCGAGGACCGATTCTCCAACCTTGCGGACATCTGCGCGGGGCAAGGTGCGCCCGCGGTGGACGGCGTCGTGATGGACGTCGGCGTTTCCTCGATGCAGCTCGACCAGGCCGAGCGCGGCTTCTCGTTCCGGCTCGGCGGCCCGCTCGACATGCGGATGGGCCATGACGGGCCGACGGCGGCGGATGTGGTTGCGAAGGCTTCCGAGGCCGATCTCGCCAACATCATCTATATTTTCGGCGAAGAGCGCCATTCCCGCGCCGTGGCGCGCGCCATCGTGGCGGCGCGGAAAGAAGCGCCGATCACGACGACGCAAGCGCTGGCCGATATCGTCGGCAAGGTGGTGCGAAGCAAACCGAACGAGATTCATCCGGCGACGCGCACGTTCCAGGGCTTGAGAATCTTCGTCAACGCGGAACTCGACGAACTGCATCTGGCGCTTGTGGCCGCCGAGCGCGTGCTGAAGCCCGGCGGGCGGCTGGTGGTGGTGTCGTTTCATTCGCTGGAAGACCGCATCGTCAAGGATTTCTTCAACGCGCGCGGCAAGACCGGCGGCGGATCGCGGCACTTGCCCGAAGTGGCGCAGGCCGCGCCGAGTTTTCAGATTTTGACCAAGCGTCCCGTTATCCCCGGCGAAGCCGAAGTCGCCGCCAATCCGCGCGCGCGTTCCGCAAAGCTGCGCGCTGCCGAGCGCACCACAGCGCCCGCGCATGCGGCAGACCGCCTGCCGGCCTGGCCCGTCCTTGCAGATGTGATGAGGGGAGGCTGACCGTGCGGATCGTCCACTTCCTCGTCATCGGCATGTTGATATTCGCGGCGGCCTACGTGTACCGGATCAAGATGGAATCGACCTCGCGCGTCGAACGCGTGCTGCGCCTCAACGCCGAGATCCGCGAGCAGCGCGACGCCATTGCGGCGCTGCGCGCGGAATGGGCCAAGCTCGATGCGCCGCTGCGGCTGCAAGGGCTCGCCGAACGCCATCTCGGCCTGAAGCCGCTCAACGCCACGCAATACGATCAGTTGAAGAACCTGCCGGAACGGCCGCCGGCCTTTGCAAGGCCCGGTGCACCCGATCCGATCGGCGCGATGATCAACACCATCGAGGCTGCCGCCGATGCGCCGCCCACAACCGGGTCGGTGCCAGCGACCGGAGATCGGCAATGACCGGCCGCGCGCTCACCAAAATCAAGCGGCCCGCGGAGCCGTGGCGGCAGCGGCTGATCCGCAGCCTGCTCTACGGGCGCAACGTCGATCGCGCCGCAAAAGCCCGGGCCAGGGTAGGATTGGCCATCCTGCTATTCGCGGCGATCTATGCGGTGCTGGCCGGACGTCTGGTGATGTTCGCGGTCGGCGCCGACAGTCACGGCGCGCGCCGCGCCGGCTCGCAGGACGCGATTGCGACCGCGCGGCCCGACATCGTCGACCGCAATGGCGAGGTGCTCGCCACCGACGTCAAGGCGCCGAGCCTGTTCGGTGAGCCGAGGCGCATCATCGACAAGGACGAGGCGATCGAACTCCTGACCGCGGCGCTGCCGGACCTCGATACGGCGGAGGCGCGCACGCGCCTGTCGTCGCGCAAGGGCTTTGTCTGGCTGAAGCGCGAGATCACGCCAAAGCAGCAGCAGGACATCCACAAGCTCGGCGTTCCCGGCATCGGCTTCCTGCGCGAGAACAAGCGCGTCTATCCGACCGGCGCCGCGGTCGCGCATCTGATCGGGCTCGTCAATATCGACAACCAGGGCATCGCCGGGATGGAGAAGTGGCTGGACAATAACGGTCTGGCCGATCTGCACCGCGCCGGCTTTGCCACCGATCGCCTGCAGAAGCCGGTGGAACTGTCGATCGACCTGCGCGTCGAACATGCGCTGCGCGACGAATTGTTGAAGGCGAAGGAAAAATACAAGGCCAAGGCGGCTTCCGGCCTCGTCTCCAACGTCCGGACCGGCGAGATCGTGGCCCTGGTGTCGCTGCCGGATTTCGATCCCAACAATCCGAAAGAAGCGCACGACCCCGAGCGCATCAACCGCCTGACCACGGGCGTGTTCGAAATGGGCTCGACCTTCAAGGCGCTGACGCTGGCGATGGCGCTGGATTCCGGCAAGGCCAACCTCAACACGCTGTATGACGCGCGTGGCGCGCTGCATTTCGGCAAGTTCGCCATTCACGATACTCATCCGCTCGGCCGCTCGATCACGTTGTCGGAAGTGTTCACCTTCTCCTCGAATGTCGGCGCGGCCAGGATTGCGCTTGCGCAGGGCGTCGAGGCGCACAAGGCATTCCTGAAGAAGCTCGGCCAGATGGACCGGCTGCGCACCGAACTGCCCGAGAGCGCGTCGCCGATCGTGCCGAAGCGCTGGAGCGAACTCAACACCATCACGATCTCCTTCGGTCACGGCATCGCGGTGGCGCCGTTGCAGGCGGTGATGGGCATCAACGCGGTCGTCAATGGCGGCCTGCTGATTCCCCCGACCTTCCTCAAGCGATCGGAAGAGGAAGCCAGGGCGATCGCCAAGAGAGTGGTCAAGACGGAAACTTCCGAGAAGATGCGCTATCTGATGCGGTTGAACGCCGAGATTGGAACCGCCAAGCAGGCCGACGTGAAGGGCTATTATATCGGCGGCAAGACCGGCACCTCGGAAAAGGTCGTCAACGGCCGCTATTCCAAGAAGCAGGTGCTCAACTCGTTCACCGCCATCATCCCGGCCGACAATCCGCAGTATCAGCTTCTGGTCATGCTGGACGAGCCGAAGGCGCTGCCGGAAACCCATGGCTTCATCACCTCGGGCTGGAACGCGGTGCCGACCGGCGGCAAGGTGATTGCCCGCATCGGGCCGCTTCTGGGCGTCGAGCCGCGCTTCGATCTGCCGCCGTCCGACCGCCTTATTCTTGCGGCATCGAGGACAACCCAGTAAGGCGTAATATCACGCGCCCTCACTGCCCCGGCCGGACTGGAAGAAGATGAAACTACGCGACCTCTTCAGCAATGACGCTGCGATCGGACCGCAAGCGGAAGCTGTTGATGTGAAAGGCCTTGCGGTCGACAGCCGCGCCGTCACGCCGGGCGACCTGTTCTTCGCGCTGGCAGGCAGCAAGACCGACGGTTCGCGCTTCATCGATTCCGCGATTGCGTCAGGGGCCGTTGCGATAGCCGGAGACCACGCGCCGCAGGTCGAGGGCCGTGTGCCCTTTGTCGTCACGCCAAATCCGCGCCGCGCGCTGGCGCTGGCGGCGGCGAGATTCTACCCGCGGCAACCCGCGACAACAGCGGCGGTGACCGGGACCAGCGGCAAGACGTCGGTCGGCGCATTTACGCGCCAGATCTGGGAACGGCTCGGCCATGCCGCGGCCAGCATCGGCACCATCGGTCTCGTTTCGCCGAAGCGCACGGTGTACGGCTCGCTGACGACGCCGGACCCGATCGCGCTGCACCGGCAGCTCGACGAAATCGCGGGCGAGGGCGTGACGCATCTCGCCTTCGAGGCGTCCTCGCACGGGCTCGACCAGTTCCGCCTCGATGGCGTGCGCATCGCCGCCGGCGGCTTCACCAACCTCACGCGCGATCACATGGACTATCACCCTGACGTCGCGCACTACCTCGCCGCCAAGCTGCGGCTGTTCCGCGATCTCGTCGCGCCGGGCGGCGCGGCAGTGATCTCGGCCGATCATGAGTGCTCGCAGGAAGTGATCGACGCGGCACGGTCACGATCCCTGCGGATCATTGCCGTCGGCCGCAACGGTGACGGAGCAGGCGAGGGCATTCGTCTTGTCGAAGCTGAGATCGAAGGTTTTGCGCAAAAGCTCACGCTCGAACATCGCGGACGCAAGCAAACGATCAAGCTGCCGCTGGTCGGTGAATTTCAGATCGAGAACGCACTTGTCGCCGCGGGGCTTGCGATCGGCACCGGCAGCGAGCCGGCCGCCGTGCTTGCTGTGCTCGAACACCTCGAAGGCGCCAAAGGGCGGCTGGAGCGGGTCGGCGAACACAATGGCGCGCCGATCTTCGTCGATTACGCGCACAAGCCGGATGCGCTGGCGAAGGCGCTGCAGGCGCTGCGGCCCTACGCCAAGCGCAAGCTGGTTGTGATCTTCGGCGCCGGCGGTGATCGCGATGCCGGCAAGCGCCCGATCATGGGTGCGATCGCGGCCGAGAATGCCGATGATGTCATCGTCACCGACGACAATCCGCGCAGCGAGAATCCGGAAACAATCCGCGCCGCCATTCTGGCGGCAGCGAAGGGCGCCCGCGACATCGGCGATCGCGCTGAAGCGATCAGGGCCGGCATCGAGGCGCTGCAGCCCGGCGATGCGCTCTTGATTGCCGGCAAGGGGCACGAGACCGGCCAGATCGTCGGCGACAAGGTTTTATCGTTCAGCGATCATGAGGCGGTGGCCGCCGCGCTCGCAGCGAGGGTGGCATGAGCACGACGCCATTGTGGACCATTGCCGAAGTCGCGCAGGCGCTCGGGCTATCGGGGGAATTTGCCGGCACGCCGATCGATTTCGTCACGCAGGACAGCCGCCTTGTAAAACCGGGATGCCTGTTCGTGGCGTTGAGCGGCACGCCGAGCGGCGGCTTCATCTCCAGCTTCGCCAGCGCGCGCGACGGCTGGGAATTCGCCGACAAGGCGCAAGCCGCCGGTGCGGTCGCGATGATCGTTCCCGCATCGGATCGCCGGCATCGGCGTTCCGCAACTGGTCGTCAAGGACACGCTGATCGATGGCCTGTGGCGGCTTGCGCGTGCGGCGCGGGCACGGTTCAAGGGCCCCGTGATCGGCTTGACCGGCAGCGCCGGCAAGACCAGCACCAAGGAATTCCTCGCTGCGTACCCTGCCGCCTATGCCAGCCCGAGCAGTTTCAATAATTTCTGGGGCGTGCCGCTGACGCTGTGCAACGCCAGCCCCAAGGCGAGCGTGTGGGTCGTCGAAATGGGCATGAACCAATCAGGCGAAATCGCGCGGCTCAGCGAATTGACGAGGCCTACGGTCGCGCTTGTCGTAAACGTGCAGCCGGTGCATCTGGAAAAGCTCGGCAGCCTGGAAGCGATCCGGCGCGAGAAGGTGAGCATCGCGCAAGGGCTGCCAAAGGACGGCGTGCTGGTGTTGCCTCACGATGTCGATGCGCCGGAATGGAACGGCAAGGTGGTGCGCTTCGGCGAGGAATCAGAGGTGCGGGCGTTGAAACACACTGCTCGGGGTGAGAGTTGGGATGTCGCCGTGCAGGTGAACGGCAAGCCGATCGAATTCAGCCTGACACCCGGTGCACCGCATCGCCTGCAGAACGGGCTTGCCGCGCTGGCGTCCATCCAAGCCGCCGGGCTCGAACCCGCGGCGCTGGCGAAAGAACTCGACCATGTCGGCATCATGACCGGCCGCGGTGTCGAGCAGGCGGCCCATGGCGTCACCCTGATCGACGACAGTTTCAACGGCAATCCGGCCAGCATGGTGGCCGCGCTCGGCAGCCTGAAGGCGCGGCCGGTGAAGGCCGGCCGGCGCATCGCCATTCTCGGCGACATGCTGGAACTGGGCGCTGATGCGCCCGCCTATCACACGAAGCTCGCGAAGGACTTGGCCGGAATCGACGGCATTTACTGCGTCGGCCCGCTGATGCGGCACTTATACGATCTCGTCCCGGCGGAGCGGGCGCTTGGCTGGCATGCAGACCCGGCCACGCTCGATCCCCAGGAAATCGCCGCATTGCTGCGGGACGGGGATGTGGTGGTCGTCAAGGGCAGCAAAAAGATGTTCTGGGTGAACAAGTTTGTGCCGAGGCTGCTGGCCGCCCTGCAGGCAAAGGCGTAAACTGGCCGCACCTGACGGCCCGTTGCGTCCGCGAGAGACGATTCGTCAATACCCCATGCGTGACCAAGATTTGCTTGGTTTGAGGATGAAAACGATTATCAAGGCGTTGGCCGGAACGAACGCGTTCCCGGAGAGCGCTTCCCGCCAAAGACGGCGCAACCAAGCCGCGTGATAGGGCCTTTTGAATGTTTTACTGGCTGATCGAGCTTTCCAACACCGTTCCCGGTTTTGGCATCTTCCGTGGCTTGTTCAACGTGTTTCGCTACATCACCTTCCGCACCGGCGGGGCGATGGTGACCGGCGCGCTTTTCGTATTCCTGTTCGGGCCCTGGATCATCGATCATCTGCGGCTGCGGCAAGGCAAGGGCCAGCCGATCCGCACCGACGGCCCGCAATCGCATCTGATCTCCAAGAAGGGCACGCCGACGATGGGCGGGCTGATGATCCTGTCAGGCCTCGTGGTGTCGACGCTGCTGTGGGCCAATCCACTCAACCCCTACGTCTGGATCGTGCTTGCGGTGACGCTCGGCTTCGGCTTCGTCGGATTTTACGACGACTATCTGAAGGTGACCAAGCAGAGCCACAGCGGGTTCGCCGGCAAGCTGCGGCTGTTGATCGAAGCGGTGATTGCGCTCGTGGCCTGCTACGCGCTGGTGCGGCTCGGCCGCGATGCGACATCGACGTCGCTTGCGATACCCTTCCTGAAAGACGTGGTGATCAATTTCGGCTGGTTCTTCGTGATCTTCGGCGCGTTCGTCATCGTCGGCGCCGGCAACGCGGTGAACCTGACCGACGGCCTCGACGGGCTTGCGATCGTGCCGGTCATGATCGCCGCCGCCAGCTTCGGCATGATCTCGTATTTGACGGGTAACGCGGTCTTCTCGGACTACCTGCAGATCAGATATGTGGCCGGCACTGGCGAACTCGCGGTGCTGTGCGGCGCGGTGCTCGGCGCCGGACTCGGGTTCCTCTGGTTCAACGCACCGCCGGCATCGATCTTCATGGGCGACACCGGCTCGCTCGCGCTCGGCGGCATGCTCGGCGCGACCGCGGTGGCCGTGAAGCACGAGATCGTGCTGGCCGTGATCGGCGGATTGTTCGTGCTGGAAGCCGTCTCCGTGATCGTGCAGGTCGCCTCGTTCAAGATGACGGGCAAACGCGTGTTCCGGATGGCGCCGCTGCATCATCATTTCGAGCAAAAGGGCTGGACCGAACCGCAGATCGTGATCCGGTTCTGGATCATCTCGGTGATGCTGGCGCTCGCCGGCCTCTCCACGCTGAAACTGCGGTGACGATCGTGCGACCCCGCCACTGTCGTTCCGGAGGCCGCAAAGCGGCAATCCGGAACCTCGAGATTCCGGGTTCGATGCTGGCGCATCGCCCCGGAATGACCGTGGAGGCATCATGATCCCCGTCACTTCCTTTGCGGGCAAGACGGTCGCCGTGTTCGGCCTCGGCGGCTCGGGTCTTGCGAGCTGCCACGCGCTGAAGGCCGGCGGCGCGGAAGTGATCGCCGGTGACGACAGTGCCGACAATGTCGCCAAGGCAGCGCAGGCCGGTTTCACCACCGCCGATCTGCGCACGGTGTCGTGGTCGAATTTTTCGGCGCTGATTTTGACGCCCGGCGCGCCGCTGACGCATCCGGCGCCGCATTGGTCGGTGCTGATGGCGCGGCAGGCCGGCTGTGAGGTGATCGGCGACATCGAGCTGTTCTGCCGCGAGCGCCGCCGTCATGCGCCCGACGCGCCGTTCGTCGCCATCACCGGCACCAACGGCAAGTCGACCACGACCGCGCTGATCGCGCATCTGATGAAGGTGGCAGGCTACGACACCCAGATGGGCGGCAATATCGGCACCGCGATCCTCTCGCTGGAGCCGCCACGGATGGGGCGGGTGCATGTGATCGAGATGTCGTCCTACCAGATCGATCTGGCGCCCTCGCTCGACCCGTCGGTGGGAATTCTCCTGAATGTCAGCGAAGACCATATCGACCGCCACGGCACGCTGGAGCATTACGCCGCCGTCAAGGCGCGGCTGGTCGCCGGCGTGCAGCCGCAGGGCACGTCCATTGTCGGCGTCGATGACGGCTGGTGCCGCAGCATCGCCGACCGGCTCGACCAGGCCGGCAGGCGCGTGGTGCGGATCTCCGTGAAGAACCCGCTGCCAGACGGGATCTATGTCGAGCGCGAGACCATCGTGCAGGCCTCCGGCGGCGCGCGCCGCGAGATTGCGAGATTGGGCGGTATCGGTTCGCTGCGCGGGCTGCACAATGCACAGAACGCGGCCTGCGCGTCGGCCTGCGCGCTGGCGATGGGCATCTCGATCGATACGTTGCAAAACGGCCTGCGCAGCTTCCCGGGCCTCGCGCATCGCATGGAGCAGGTCGGCCGCCGCGGCAACGTGCTGTTCGTCAACGACTCCAAGGGCACCAACGCCGACGCCGCCGCGCACGCGCTGTCGTCGTTCGCCGATATCTTCTGGATCGCCGGCGGCAAGCCGAAGCAGGGCGGCATTGCCGGCCTCGCCGAATACTTTCCGCGCATCCGAAAAGCCTATTTGATCGGCGAAGCGGCGCAGGAGTTTGCAGGCACGCTGGGTGAGCGCGTGCCGCACGAGATTTCCGAAACGATCGATGTCGCCGTCGCCAACGCCGCGCGCGACGCGGAAGCCTCGGGGATCGCCGATCCGGTCGTGCTGCTGTCGCCCGCCTGCGCCTCGTTCGACCAGTACCGCAATTTCGAAATCCGCGGCGCCAAGTTCCGCGATCTGGTGACGGCGCTGCCGGGTGTGAAGCCGGTGGTGTGAAGATGCGGATCGGCTAGGATGGGCTCTACCCATCCTGCATACGGCTCATTCGAGGGTGTCGTAAATGACAGTTCATGCTCCCTCACGCGTCCGTGTCTGTTTCGCGGTTGCAGTCCTTTCGGCGACCTTTGCGCTTGATGCCGTCGCAGATGCGGCGTCGCCGGTGCCCGACAGGGTGTCTCTCAGCGAGTCGACGATTTCGTGGAGCACCGTCAAGTACGCGACCTCTGCGGAGAACGGATTCGTCAGCGGGTCGCTCGACAAGAAGACCATCGTCGATCGCACGTTCAAGACCCACGTGCTCGAGAATCGTTATCTGAAGGTAACGCTCGTGCCCGAATTCGGCGGGCGCATTCTTTCCATCATTTACAAACCGACCGGCCACGAACAACTTTACCGCACCGAAGTAGGCGTGCCTTACGGGATGACGGCCGGTAATTTTTATTACGACTGGCTGATGGTGTATGGCGGCATCTTCCCCACCTTCCCGGATCCCGAGCATGGCAGGACGTGGCTGAAGCCGTGGGATTTCAAGGTCGTGAAGCAGAGTGCCGACGAGGTGACGGTGTCGATGTCGCTCAAGGACGATTTCGCGTATTCCGCCGCGCCAAAGCAGTTCCTCAAGGGTTCGACGGGCATCGAAGCGACTTACCATGTCACGCTGAAAGCCGATCGCGCCGCGCTCGATGCGCGCGTGGTGCTGAAAAATCCGCAAGCCCAGACGATCGATTACGAGTACTGGACGTGCACGACGCTGGCGCCGGGATCGGACCCGAACAATCCCAAGACGACCGGCGGCGCCGAAATCATCGCGCCGATCCAGGCCTACAGCACGCCCGCCTGGTCGGCGAGTCTGTCCGGCGGCGATGAGAGCTTAAGCCCGGGCAAGAGCCGTTTCGAAAAACTGCGCCACTTCAGGAACTGGGCGACGATGGGCATCGCGTACGCGGCGCCCGATATGCAGGGCGGAAACTTCTGGGGTGTGATCAACCACGATAACGAAGAGGGGATCATCCGCATCGCCGACAATACAGTCACGCGGGGTTTGAAGATGTGGACGTGGGGATATCCGTCGTTCACGAACGAAACCGACGCACGCAAGGACCCGAACGAAGCGCGGCCTTACGTCGAATTGTGGGCCGGCGTGTCGGATCAGTTTTTCCACCGCGCAAAACTTCCCGCGCGGGGTGACGTGTCTATTCCGGAGACCTACAGCCCGACCGTCGGCATGAGCAACGTAACGGATGCGAACGAGAATATCCTGATCAATTTTTCAGCCGCGGCATCGGGCGTGAACCTTCAGTTCTTCAGTGTCGAACCGGCCACGCCGTTGCGCGTCACGTTGACACGCGGCGACGCGATATTGTTCAACGACGCCGTGACAGCCGACCCGAAAAACGGAAATCGCATTTCCGTAGGGGCTCCTGCCGGCGGCAATGATGATCAGGTGCGGCTGACGATCACGACCGCGGAAGGTAAAGAGCTGATCGCGGCCGAGACAAAGATAAAATAGATTGCCGTTTCTGATTCCCCGGCGCCCCAAAGCGGCTGCGGCTATCTTGCGCTCGTTGTCGATGGGCACGCGATCGTCGGATTGGGGGCGTCTTTCGGATTTGGCGGGGTTTCCGCTTTTGCTTTTGGGCCAATGGCCGGGATCGGCAGGATCACCAGCGGCATTTTCCTGCGCGCGCCTCGCGCGCCGATGTAGGCAATCGTCGTGACAGATATCATAAAACCTTAAGATGTAGTTCGGTACGGTTGATTTTCGGCCGGACCACCTTCGATCAGGAAAGGTGCTGAAGACGATGACGTCCTTGAGCGAGAGTGCGACCACAACCGAGACGGTCGTGATTCCCGGTGAACTCAAGTTGAGCAACCCGGTCCCTCCGCCCATCACGGTGCCTTTGCCGATCGTCGCTTGGCCGCACGGGCCCAAGAATTTCTGGCTCGGCCTGCTTAGCTTTCTGATCGGCGCGTTGTCTGGCATTTTGTCTGTGGCGATCTTGCTTGGTACATCGGGCGTAAGCCTCTCCCTGTTGGATGGCGTTATCTTCCTCGTGGTCCTGCCCCTTTCGCTGTTCACGGGTGTAAGCTTTACGGGGGCGGCGCTTACCTGCTGGTGGGATGCGATACGTAACGGTCCCGTCCTTGAGATCACCGCCGAAGGCTTGCGCGACCATCGCTCCGGCCTTTCGGTGCCCTGGTCGGCAGTGCGTTGTGCCAGAATGCTTAGCCGAGCGCTCAGTGTTGACCTACAGCTTTCAGGCCCCGTGACGAACTGGCAGAATCCGTTCCGAGTAGGGGTCCTATTCCATCGTTATCGCCCGAAGCCGGATCACGTGATTGTCTCCATCGCCAATCTCGATGTGCGGGTACATATCTTCGCCTATGCGATCTTCACCCTGACACAGCAGAACGGCGGCGAGGTGATCAGCAAGATGCCCAGCGGCGTTGAGATGTATCCCAGGCTGATCGCGCGGGGCGGGCCTGTGAATGTCCCTTCGTCTCCGGCGGGATGACGTCCCAATCTAATTTGTTACCTTCTCATTAACCCCCCATAAACCATCCTGCGCCACCAATGGGCGCTACCTCTGCCATTTTGGGGACGCCCATGCTCCACCGTGACCAACGCACGCCGTTTTCGGACTGGTGGTGGACCGTGGATAAGCTGCTGCTCGGCGCGATCATGGCGCTGATGCTGGGCGGCGTGATCCTGTCGCTGGCGGCGAGCCCGCCGGTAGCGACGCGGATCGGGCTCGATCCCTTCCATTTCTTCGGCCGGCACGTGCTGTTCCTGCTGCCGTCCTTCATGGTGCTGATCGCGGTATCGTTCCTGTCGCCGAAGCAGATCCGCCGCCTCGCGCTGCTGGTCTTCGTGGTGAGCATTCTTTTGATCGTGGCGACGCTTGTCTTCGGCGCCGAAGTGAAGGGCTCGCGGCGCTGGATCACGTTGCTTGGCGTCAACATCCAGGCCTCCGAATCCGCAAAGCCCGCCTTTGTCGTGATGGCGGCGTGGCTGTTTGCGGAATCAACCAAGCGGCCGGAAATGCCGGCGACGTCGATGGCGATCGTGCTGCTGCTGACGCTGGTGGCGCTCCTGGTGATGGAGCCGGATTTCGGCCAGACCATGCTGATCCTGATGGTGTGGGGCGCGCTGTTCTTCATCGCAGGCATGCGGATGGTCTGGGTGGCCGGCCTTGCTGGCGTCGCGGGCCTCGGTTTGTTCGGCGCGTATCTTCTGGTCCCGCACGTCGCGGGCCGTATCAAGCGCTTCATGAACCCGGCCTCCGGCGACACCTTTCAGGTCGACATGGCGATGGAGGCATTCTGGAACGGCGGCTGGTTTGGCCTCGGACCCGGCGAGGGGATTGCAAAACGCAGCCTGCCGGACAGCCATACCGACTTCGTGTTCGCGGTGGCGGCCGAAGAGTTCGGCATCATCCTGTGCCTGGCGCTGCTTTCGCTGTTCGCCTTCGTCGTGATCCGGACGCTGACGCGCGCCTATTCGAACGAGGATATGTTCGCGCGCTTTGCGGCGTCGGGGCTTGCGATCCTGTTCGGCGTACAGGCCGCGATCAACATGGCGGTCAATCTGCAACTGATTCCCGCCAAGGGCATGACGCTGCCCTTCATCTCCTATGGCGGCTCGTCGATCATCTCGCTGGCCTATGGCGTCGGCATGATGCTGGCGCTGACGCGGCAGCGTCCCCGTACCGAAGTGGAATCGATGAACGCGGCCGGCGTGTCGCGCGGGTATGCGTAGACATCGATTCTGACGGAATCAGAACCAGGCTCTGTCGCTTTTTTGACGCGTTTCTTGACGCGAACCGGTATCCGCTTCGCTCGAAACGCCATGGGGCGTGACTAGCGCCGCCGCGTCGGCTATTTGAAATCATGGACAACGCGCCTCTCATTCTACTCGCCGCGGGCGGCACCGGCGGTCATCTGTTTCCCGCCGAAGCACTCGGCGTCGAGCTCATCAAACGCGGCCTGCGTGTGCGTCTCGCCACCGACGCCCGCGCACTGCGCTACAGTGGTCTGTTCACCAGGGACAATATCGACGTGGTGCCGAGCGAGACCGTGCGCGGCCGTTCGCTGATGTCGCTTTTGCGCACCGCTTACATGCTCGGTTACGGCACGCTGGTTGCCGCCAGGCTGGTGCGGCGGCTAAAACCTGCTGCCGTGGTCGGCTTTGGCGGCTATCCGACGCTGCCGCCGCTGATGGCGGCAAGGCTGCTCGGCGTGCCCGGCATCATTCACGACGCCAATGCCGTGCTCGGTCGCGCCAACCGCTTTCTCTCTCGCCGCGTCAACGCAATTGCCACCTCGCTGCCGGGCGTGCTCGATCGCGATCCCGATCTCGCGGGCAAGACGGTGACCGTCGGCACGCCGATGCGGCCCGCGATCCTCACTGCCGCCGCCGTGCCGTTCGCATCTCCCGAGCCGAACGGGCCGCTGCGCCTGCTGGTGGTCGGCGGCAGCCAGGGCGCGCGGGTCATGAGCGATATCGTGCCGGGCGCAATCGAAAAGCTGGAGCCGATGCTGTGGAGTCGCCTGATTCTGACTCAGCAGGTGCGCAAGGAAGACATGGGGCGGGTGCGCTCGATCTATGAGCGGCGCAGGATCAATGCCGAACTTGCGCCGTTCTTCAGCGACCTGCCGGCGCGGCTGGCATCCAGCCATCTCGTGATCTCGCGCTCCGGCGCCGGCACGGTGGCGGAACTCGCCGCGATCGGCCGACCCTCGATCCTGGTGCCGTTGCCCGGCGCGATCGACCAGGACCAGTTCGCCAATGCCGGCGTGCTGGCCCAAGTGGACGGGGCTTTACGAATTCCGCAGGCCGAATTCACGTCCGACCGGCTGGCAGCGGAAATCTCCGCTCTTGCCGCCGAACCCACGCGGCTGACCGCGATGGCATCAGCCGCCCGCAGGGTGGGCCGGCTCGACGCCGCCGAACGGCTGGCCGATCTGGTGATGAAAACCGCCGGAATCTGACGCCTGCGTCATTCCGGACAGGACGCGAAGCGGACTGATCCGGAATCTCGAGATTCCGGGTTCGATGCTGGCGCATCGCCCCGGAATGACGAAAAAGCCCCTTGTCATGCCACGCGAAAGCGGGGCATCCAGTACGCTGCGGCGCCTGATTTGTGCCTCGGCTTCGCGGAGTACTGGATCATCCGCTTTTCGCGGATGATGACGATTTAAGGATGCTTCATGAGACTGCCGCGCGAGATTGGACCCATTCACTTCGTCGGGATCGGTGGTATCGGCATGAGCGGCATCGCCGAGGTGCTGGTCAATCTCGGTTACACCGTGCAGGGCTCTGACGCCTCCGAGAGCGGCAATGTCGCGCGGCTGCGCGACAAGGGCGTCAAGGTCTCGGTCGGCCACAAGGCCGAGAATGTCGACGGCGCCGACGTGGTCGTGGTCTCGACCGCGATCAAGCGCGACAATCCCGAATTGGTGGCGGCGCGCGCGCAGCGTATTCCGGTGGTGCGCCGGGCCGAAATGCTGGCCGAACTGATGCGGCTGAAAAGCTGCGTCGCGATTGCCGGCACCCATGGCAAGACCACCACGACGACGATGGTGGCGACGCTGCTCGATGCCGGCGGTCTCGATCCGACCGTGATCAATGGCGGTATCATCAATGCCTATGGTTCCAACGCGCGGCTGGGCGCGGGCGACTGGATGGTGGTCGAGGCGGACGAGAGCGACGGCACGTTCCTGAAGCTGCCGTCCGATGTCGTGATCGTCACCAACATCGATCCCGAACATCTCGATCACTTCAAGACGTTCGAGGCGATCCAGGAAGCATTCCGCAATTTCGTCGAGAACGTGCCGTTCTACGGCTTTGCCGTGATGTGCACCGATCATCCCGTGGTGCAGACCCTCGTCGGCAAGATCGAGGACCGCCGCATCATCACCTATGGCGAGAACCCGCAGGCCGACGTACGTCTGGTCGACCTGACGCCGACCGGCGGTGGCTCGACATTCAAGGTCGTGTTCCGCAACCGCAAGACCGACGCCACGCACGAGATATCAGACATCATGCTGCCGATGCCGGGCCGGCATAACGCGTCGAATGCGACGGCGGCGATCGCGGTGGCGCATGAGCTCGGCATGTCCGACGAGGCGATCCGAAAGGCGATCGCAGGTTTTGGTGGCGTCAAGCGGCGCTTCACCCGGACCGGCGAGTGGAACGGCGTTACCGTGATCGACGATTACGGCCATCACCCGGTCGAGATAGCCGCCGTCCTTAAAGCGGCGCGTGAATCCACCAACGGCAAGGTCGTTGCCGTGGTGCAGCCGCACCGCTTCACCCGCCTGCAATCGCTGTTCGAGGAATTCTGCACCTGCTTCAATGATGCCGATGCGGTCGTGGTCGCCGAGGTCTATCCGGCCGGCGAGGCGCCGATCGAAGGCATCGACCGCGATCATTTTGTCACGGGCCTGCGCGCCCACGGCCATCGCGAGGTGATCCCACTACCGAACGCGGGCGAACTCGCCAAGGTGGTTCACGGCCTCGCCGGTCCCGGCGATCTCGTCGTCTGCCTGGGGGCCGGCAATATCACGCAATGGGCCTACGCCTTGCCCGGCGAACTGAAGGCGTTGGGTTAGCCGTGACCTTCCCCGACATCACGCCCGACCTCAAAGCCGCCATGCCGCAGTTGCGCGGGCGGCTGCTGGCGAATCAGTCGCTGGCGGAGTTGACGTGGTTTCGCGTCGGCGGGCCGGCGCAGGTGCTGTTCACGCCGGCGGATGAGGACGATCTTGCGTACTTCTTAAAGTTGCTTCCGAAGGAACTACCGGTCTATGTCGTTGGTGTCGGCTCCAACCTGATCGTGCGCGACGGCGGCATGGAAGGCGTGGTGATCCGCCTGTCGCCGCGGGCGTTTGGTGAGACCTTGGCTTCCGGCGATATCGTCAGCGCGGGCACGGCCGCGCTCGACAAGCGCGTGGCGGAGACCGCGTCAGCCGCCAATATCGGCGGCATGGAATTCTTCTTCGGCATCCCCGGCACCATCGGCGGCGCGCTGCGGATGAATGCCGGCGCCAATGGCAGCGAGACCAAGGACGTGCTGGTCGAAGCAACCGGCATCGGCCGCGACGGCACCAAACATGTCTTTGGCAATGCCGACATGAAGTTCGTCTATCGCAACAGCGGCGTCGACGCTTCGGTCATTTTCACCTCGGCGCGCTTTCGCGGCGCGATCGCGGATCCTGAAACCATTCGCGCGCGGATGAATGAGGTGCAGACCCACCGCGAAACCGCTCAGCCGATTCGCGAAAAGACCGGAGGATCGACCTTCAAGAATCCGCCCGGCAACAGCGCCTGGAAACTGATCGACGCCGCCGGCTGCCGCGGCTTGCGTGTCGGTGGCGCGCAGGTCTCGGAAATGCACTGCAATTTCCTCATCAACACCGGTAACGCTACCGGCCATGATATTGAAACGCTGGGTGAAACCGTGCGGGAGCGGGTTAAAGCGAATTCTGGAATCGAGCTACACTGGGAAATCAAGCGGATCGGGATTCCGGTCTAATCGTCATTCCGGGATGCTCCGTAGGAGCAGACCTCAGATGCGCAATTGCGCATCGGGGAATCTCGAGATTCCGGGTTCGATGCTTCGCATCGCCCCGGAATGACAAAATTGCGAGGCAGCAAGGCTGATGCGGACGACCATTCTCTTCGGCGGCACCAACAAGGAGCGGCTGGTCTCGGTCGCGAGCGCGCAGGCGCTGCATCGCGCCTTGCCCGACGCCGACCTCTGGTTCTGGGACGTTGCCGATACCGTGCATGAGGTCGCGTCGCAGAAACTGCTCGGGCATTCGCGTCCCTTCGAGGATGAATTCAAACCCGGCAACCGCGGCCTGCCGTTCGAAGCCGCGCTCGACAAGGCGAAGTCCGAGGACCGCGTGCTGGTGCTCGGCCTGCACGGCGGCCGGGCCGAGAACGGCGAACTGCAGGCGATGTGCGAACTGCGCGGCATTCCCTTCACCGGCTCCGGCTCGGCGTCGTCGAACCTCGCCTTCGACAAGGCCGCGGCGAAACGGTTTGCGGCGATTGCAGGTGTCGCGGCCCCAGCCGACGTAGCTCTGGAGAACCTTGATGCGGCGTTTGCCGAATACGGCAGGCTGATCGCAAAGCCGGCGCGAGACGGATCGAGCTATGGCCTGATCTTTGTCAATGCGAAGCAGGACCTCGTCGCGGTCCGCAACGCCGCCAGGACCGAAGAATATCTGATCGAGCCGTTCGTCGCGGGCGTGGAAGCAACCTGCGGCGTGCTGGAGCAATCGGATGGCGCGTTGATGTCGCTTCCGCCGATCGAGATTGTCCCGGGCGAGGGCGCCTTCGACTACGCGGCCAAATATCTGCTCAAATCGACTCAGGAAATCTGCCCGGGGCGCTTTTCTCCGGAAATTGCTGCGCAACTGAAGGATCAGGCGCTGCGGGCGCACAAAGCGTTGTCCTGCAGCGGCTATTCCCGGACCGACTTCATCGTCTCGGCGAAGGGGCTGGTTTATCTGGAAACCAACACGCTGCCGGGCCTGACCGCGGCATCGCTCTACCCGAAGGCGCTCAAGGCGCAGGGGATCGAATTCCCGGATTTTCTGCGCGACCAGATCGCGCTCGCCGAACGGCGCAGCCGGGAACGGGTTTGACCGGCCGGTCGGGCCGTTAACAGGCCGTTAACCCGGAACTAACCTCGCCACGAGAATTATTGCTAAAATCCTAAGAATTGTCCGGCAAACCACTCAAAAGACGCACCAAAGCGCGTCCGCAGCCCCCCGAATTTACACTTTGTTTACCAGGAAGAACGAAGGTTAACGCTGGCGGCGCATGTGGCGCTTGGCTGCCGGGGCGTGCGCTGTTCCGACTTCAGATCAGCACTTCCGGCACGGCCGAGACGTCATCTGAGCCAGGACTCGCAAAAAAGCTTGCGGGAACAACACTTGGACAGGCTCGTGCAATGGATGGTGCAGGACGCCTCGCTCGGTCGGTGAGATCGCTGGGGCCCCAAGCTGACCTGAAGGCGGCCGCTATTGGAGCGGTCGTGCTGCTGCGCGAGCGGCTGGGCCGTCGCGCCCGCGTGCCGGCCAGACCCGTGATCGATCGCGAGCCGACGAATCGCCTGGTCCTGCTGGTCGAACGTTACCTTCCGAACCGCGCAGGCGTCGCCTTGACCGTGCTGATGCTGCTCGGCAGTGCCGGCTTTGGCATCGTCAAGGGCGGTCACTTCGACGCATTTATGGCCGCGGTCAGCGATACCCGCAACGCGCTGGCCAATTCGGCCGGCTTCCGCATCACCACCGTCGCCATCAACGGCCGCAAGCATTTGAGCCAGGACGAGGTGCTCGCGGTCGGCGGCGTCAATGGCCGCTCCTCGCTGTTGTTTCTCGACGCCGCCACCGTGCGCGACAGGCTGAAGGCCAATCCGTGGATCGCAGATGCGACCATCCTGAAACTTTATCCCGGTCAACTGCAGATCGACATTGTCGAGCGTACGGCGTTCGCGCTGTGGCAGCAGGACGGCCGGCTGTCCGTGATATCGGATGACGGTGTGGTGCTGGAGCCCTATGTGTCGCGCCGTTTCACGGCGTTGCCGCTGGTGGTGGGCAAGGGCGCCGACGTCAAGGCCCGCGACTTCCTTGCCCTTCTGGACCGCTATCCGCAGGTTCGCTCAGCGACCAAGGCTGCGATCTTCGTCGGCGAACGGCGCTGGAATTTGCGGCTGAAGGACGGCCTTGACATCCGCCTGCCGGAAAACGACGTCGGCAATGCGCTTGCCATGTTGAGCAAGCTCGACAAGGAGGACCGGCTGTTCTCGCGCGACATCGTCGCCATCGACATGCGCCTGCCGGACCGGTTCACGGTGCAATTGTCGGAGGACGCGGCCAAGGCCCGCGAAGAACTGTTCAAGGACAAGAAACCCAAGAAAAAGGCCGGTGACGCATGACCGGCCTCAATGGCAACCAGACCCCGAAGACGCGTCCTGTCGACCACAAGCGCACGGCCCTGGTGGCGTCGCTCGATGTCGGCACCAGCAAGATCGCATGCATGATCGCGCGGCTGAAGCCGTCGCCGGCGAGCGACGCGCTGCGCGGCCGCACCCATGCGGTGGAATTGATCGGCTACAGCCAGATCCAGTCGCGCGGCGTCAAGGCCGGCGGGGTGGTCGATCTCGCCGAATGCGAGCAGGCGGTGCGCCAGGCCGTGGCGCTGGCTGAGCGCATGGCCAGGGTCCGCGTTGAGTCAGTATTGCTGTCGGTTTCCGGCGGCCGGCTGCAAGGCGCCCTGGTCGAGGCTGCCGCAGATATCAGGGGCGGCGCGGTTACCGCCGATGATGTTACCCGGGTGACCTCCACCGGCATGCGCCACGCCACCGGCGAGGGCCGTACGGTGCTGCATGCGCTGCCGGTCGGCTACGCGCTGGATGGCGTCAAGGGCATCCGCGACCCCCGCGGCATGGTGGCCCGGCAGTTCGGCGTCGACATGAACGTGGTGACGGCGGATGCGACGGTGGCCCGCAACCTGATGCTGGTGGTCGAGCGCTGCCATCTCAATGTCGAGGCCATGGCGGCGAGTCCTTATGTCGCGGGCCTGTCCGTGCTGACCGACGACGAGGCCGATCTCGGCGCCGCCGTGGTCGAAATGGGCGCCGGATCGACCACGATTGCGACCTATTCCGCCGGCCGCTTCGTTCATTCCAGCGGATTTGCGCTCGGCGGGCAGCACGTGACCATGGATCTTGCACGCGGCGTCGGCGCATGCATTGCGGATGCCGAGCGAATCAAGACTTTATATGGGACCGTGCTGACCGGCGGGTCCGACGCGCGCGAGTTGATGTCTGTTCCGACCGCAGGGGAGGAACACGACGCGCCGCAGATCGTCTCGCGCGCCACGATCGCGAACATCGTCCGGCATCGCGCCGAGGAGATTTTTGAAATGGTCCGGGACCGGCTCGCGGATTCCCCCTTTGCGGCAGAGCCGCGGGCGCGGGTTGTCTTGAGCGGCGGTGCCTCCCAGTTGACCGGGACGGTCGAACTCGCCACCCGGATTCTTAACCGGCCGGTCAGGATCGGCCGTCCGCTCGGCTTCGGCCGGCTGCCAAGCGAGGCCAAGAGCGCCTCGTTCGCGGTGCCGACCGGCCTCCTGGTCTATCCGCAATACGCTCATCTGGAACACGTCGAACCGCGGCATACGCGGCAGCTCAGGACAGGGACTGACGGCTATTTCGGAAAGGTCGGACGATGGCTTCGCGAGGGCTTCTGATGACCGATCCAGTAACCAAACGATTTTCACCAAATCCCGCGGCCGCCGGCCGGGGCGAACCAACGCGCGCGTCGTAATCGAGAGGCAACCATGGCACTCAATCTGACCCCCCCTGACATCAGCGAGCTGAAACCGCGGATTACCGTCTTCGGCGTCGGTGGAGCAGGCGGCAATGCCGTCAACAACATGATCACTGCCGGGCTGCAGGGCGTCGATTTCGTCGTCGCCAACACCGATGCGCAGGCGCTGACCATGTCGAAGGCGCAGCGCATCGTGCAGATGGGCACGCAGGTGACGCAGGGCCTCGGCGCGGGGTCCCAGCCTGATGTCGGCGCGGCGGCGGCGCAGGAAGTCATCGACGAGCTTCGCGACCATCTGACTGGCGCCAACATGGTGTTCGTCACCGCCGGCATGGGCGGTGGCACCGGCACTGGCGCAGCGCCCGTCATCGCCAAGACCGCGCGCGAAATGGGCATCCTCACCGTCGGCGTCGTGACCAAGCCGTTCCACTTCGAGGGCATGCGCCGCATGCGCACCGCCGAGTCCGGCATCGCCGAACTGCACAAGGTGGTCGATACGCTCTTGATCATCCCGAACCAGAACCTGTTCCGGGTCGCCAACGAAAAGACCACCTTCGCCGACGCCTTCGCGATGGCCGACCAGGTGCTCTATTCGGGCGTCGCATGCATCACCGACCTGATGGTCAAGGAAGGCCTGATCAACCTCGACTTCGCCGACGTGAGGGCGGTGATGAGGGAGATGGGCAAGGCGATGATGGGCACCGGCGAGGCGACCGGCGACAAGCGGGCGCTGACCGCCGCCGAAGCTGCGATCGCCAATCCGCTGATCGACGACTCTTCGATGAAGGGCGCCCGCGGCCTGTTGATCTCGATCACCGGCGGCAAGGACCTCACCCTGTTCGAAGTCGACGAGGCCGCCACCCGGATTCGCGAGGAAGTGGACCAGGACGCCAACATCATCGTCGGCGCCACCTTCGACGAAACGCTCGACGGCATCATCCGCGTTTCCGTCGTCGCCACGGGCATCGAGCAGGCGCAGATCGCGCGCAATGCCGCCACCGCCCCGGCGGTCACGACCACTGCCACCGCCACCGGCACGTCTTCGCCCGACAACCGTCTGGCCGAACTGACCGCCCGTCTTCGCGCCGACAATGCGCGCCTGGCCGAACGCGCCCAGAAGCTCGAGCCGGCGGCCGCGGCGCAGGCCGTTGCTCCGGCCCCCGCGCACCCCCCGGCGCAACGTTCGTCCAGCAATGTCGAGCGTGCAGCGCTCGCTGCGATCGCAGCGGCCGTTGAGACGCCGCAACAGGCTCCGATCCAGCCGGCCTCCTATGGTGACGTCACGGTCCGCCCGATCGCGCAGAAGCCGACCCTGTTCCCGGACCATAACGGGGCCGCCCGCGTCGAGCCCGAGCCTGCGACACCCGAAACCTTCATCCCGCAGGCGGCCGAACGGGCGCCGGCCCGCTCGCCGCGGATGCCGAAGTTCGAGGATCTCCCGATGCCGGCTCAGGCCGAAATTCGGCAGGCCCGCGGGGAGCCTGAGGAAGAGCACCCGCAGAAGTCCAAGCTCTCACTGTTGCAGCGGCTCGCCAATGTCGGCCTCGGCCGCCGCGACGAAGAGTCCGAGCCGCCGATCGCGGCCCGCGCCTCCGGGCCTGCGATGGCGCCGCTGCCGCCGGTGCCCGATCGCAAGCCGCAGCGTACCGCGAATCAGGATCCGGTATCAGAGTACGCAAAACGCCCGGCCCCGCAAGGTTTGGACGTCCATGGCCGGCCGGCACCTGTTGCCCCGGCGCCACAGGGCGACGACCATCTTGATATCCCGGCCTTCCTCCGACGCCAGGCCAACTGAGCTTTTGTTACAATCCAGGTGATCCAAAGGGCCCCGGCTGTTCCAGCCGGGGCCCTTTGCTTATGCTCGGTGCCGGGCTTCAGCGGGTTGGTCAACCAACTGATTTTAAATGATTAATTATTCATTCCGTGGTCGGATATCACAGCTGAAATGGCCTCCCGCCATGCCGGAATTGGGTTAACCCTTGGCGCGATTGCGGCAGAGATAGGGTAACAATCCGTAAAGAAGCGTGAGTTGGCGAGCTTTGGGAAATGACTATGGTCTGCCGTGACTTGGGGATGCCTAGAACGCGAATCGCTACTTCCGCGCGGTTCCTGTCTTTAGGTTAAGTCAGGGTAGTGGGCAGTTATCGATGAAATTCAGCCGCCAAACCACGCTTCGGTCGCAAGCCACCGTAACGGGCGTTGGCGTTCATTCCGGTTTACCTGTCAGCCTGACGCTTGGACCTGCTCCTGTAGATGCGGGTTTTATTTTTGTCCGCACCGGTCTTGATGAGGCCGACCGCGAAGTTCCCGCCCTCGCTGAATCCGTCACCGCCACCGATCTTGCTACCGTTCTCGGCGACCGCGAAGGCCCGCTGGTTTCCACGGCCGAGCATGTGCTCGCTGCCCTGCGCGGCATGGGCGTCGATAACGCCATCATCGAAGTCGACGGTCCCGAAGTTCCGATCATGGACGGCAGCGCGGCAGCCTTCGTTGCCGCCATCGATCAGGCCGGCATTGTCTCCCAGTCGGCCTCCCGCCGGTTCATTCAGATCTTGAAGCCGGTGCAGGTCGCGATCGGCGATAGCTTCGGCGAGCTGCGCCCGCATGCAGGCGGGTTCCGTGTCGAGGTCGAGATTGACTTCGCCAATCCGGTGATCGGCCGCCAGAATTTCTCGCTCGATCTTAACCCCGAAAGCTTCCGCCGCGAGGTTTCCCGCGCCCGGACGTTTGGCTTCATGAATGACGTGGCGCGGCTCTGGAGCGCTGGTTTTGCGCGCGGCGCCTCGTTTGAGAATACGGTGGTGCTTGACGACGCCCGGCTGCTCAACACCGAAGGGCTGCGCTTCAGTGATGAATGCGCCCGCCACAAGGCGCTGGACGCGGTTGGTGACCTTACCCTGGCTGGTTTGCCGCTGCTCGGCGCCTACCGCTCGGTGCGTGGCGGCCACAAGCTGAACCACGCCGTGCTGACGGCCCTGCTGGCCGATCGCAGCGCGTGGCGGGTGGTCGAGGCCGAACCGGCACGCCGTCCCCGCGGCTATGTCGAGGCCGGCGCGGGCATGGTGGGCGGCTTGATCGCCCCCGCCTATGGTCCGGACGTTTCCTGACTTTCGCTGGTGAATTGTCCTGACTTTGGCTGTGAAAGGCCGGGGCTTCTTGTGCCGTACAGGAACACTTTCCGTAGTATCCACAATTGGTAACGCTGCCATCCAGCCGCCTTAATCCGGGCGAATTGGCTGCGTATTCGGTTGGTTGAGGGCCATTTTTCGGCTACAGAGGCTCGCGGTCACACGACAAGCGCCATGAGTCCTTGAAGAATTGGGTACCAAACGTATTGGGCACGGGGAATATGGCATCCATGACCGCGGTTCATGGACGGGCGGGCTCAGTCATCCACCGCATCAAAGGCGTCAGGTCACAGATTCAATGTCGGCACAGCGTATGACGCTTGAACCACGCAAATTATCCGGGCTTTCCGGACTCGCCGGCGCCGGACGGTCGCTGCGGCTGGCGGCGGGCCTGATTACGCTCGCCATTCCCTTGAGCGGATGCGGCACCGGCGCACTCTGGGACAAGTTCACCGCCAAGGACGATACCTTCAACGAGGAACCGGCGGACAAGCTCTACAATGAGGGCTTGTATCTGATGAATCAGCGCAAGGATAACAAGGCGGCGTCGAAGAAATTCGAGGAAGTCGATCGCCAGCATCCCTATTCGGACTGGGCGCGCAAATCGCTGCTGATGTCGGCCTATTCCTTCTACAACCAAGGCGACTATGACAGCTGCATCGGCGCTGCGACCCGTTACGTCACCCTGCATCCCGGCAGCGCTGACGCGGCTTACGCGCAATATCTGATCGCGGCCTCGCATTACGACCAGATCCCGGACATCTCCCGCGACCAGGGCCGCACCGAAAAGGCGATCGCGGCGCTGGAAGAGGTGATTCGCAAGTACCCGACTTCCGAATATGCGACCTCCGCCAAGGCCAAGCTCGAAGGCGCCCGCGACCAACTCGCCGGCAAGGAATTGGATGTCGGCCGCTATTATTTGGATAAGCGCGACTTCACCCCGGCCATCAATCGCTTCAAGACCGTGGTCACCCGCTATCAGACCACGCGCCATGTCGAGGAAGCGCTGTTCCGTCTTACCGAGGCCTATATGGCGATCGGCATCGTCGGCGAGGCGCAGACGGCGGCGGCCGTGCTTGGGCACAATTTTCCTGACAGCCGCTGGTACAAGGACGCCTATAATCTTGTAAAGTCGGGTGGTCTCGAGCCGAACGAGAACAAGGGTTCCTATATTTCCAGGGCCTTCAAGAAGATGGGTCTCGGTTCCTTGATGAATACGGATCGCGGTTAGGAATAATCTTCGCATGCTGGCGCGTCTGTCGATCCGTGACATCGTCCTGATCGAACGGCTCGATATCGAATTCTCCCGTGGGCTGGCGGTGCTGACCGGCGAGACCGGCGCGGGCAAATCCATCCTGCTCGATGCCTTCGCGCTGGCGCTCGGCGGCCGCGGCGATTCGGGCCTGGTTCGCCATGGCGCGGAGCAGGGCCAGGTGACGGCCACCTTCGATGTCCCCAAGGGCCATCCGGCCGCGAGGATCCTGTCCGAGAACGGCCTCGACGATACCGGGGAAATGATTCTGCGCCGCGTCCAACTCGCCGACGGCCGCACCCGCGCCTTCGTCAACGACCAGTCAATCAGCGTGCAGACCCTGAAAGCCGTGGGCGCGGCGCTGGTCGAGATTCACGGCCAGCACGACGAGCGCGCGCTGGTCGACGCCTCGACGCACCGCCAGTTGCTCGACGCCTTTGCCGGGCTGGAGAAAGAGGTCGCGGCAGTGGAAACGCTCTGGGAGGCGCGGCGCACCGCCAATCAAGCGCTCGACGCGCACCGCGCCAGCATGGAACGCGCCGCGCGCGAGGCGGACTATCTGCGCCACGCCGCCGACGAACTCAAAGCCCTGAAGCCGAAGGACGGCGAGGAGACGGCCCTCGCCGGACGCCGCACCACCATGATGCAGGGCGAGAAGATCGCCAGCGACCTCCGCGAAGCGCAGGAGGCCGTCGGCGGTCCGCATTCGCCGGTGCCGGCGCTGGCTGCCGCGGTACGCCGCCTCGAACGCCGCGCCGCCAATTCGCCTGCGCTGGTTGAGCCGGCGGTGAAGGCGATCGATATCGCGATCAACGCGCTGGAAGAGGCCGACCAGCATCTGAGTGCAGCCCTGGTCGCGGCCGATTTCGACCCGGCCGAGCTGGAGCGCATCGAGGAGCGGCTGTTTGCGCTGCGCGCCGCCTCGCGCAAATATTCGACGCCGGTCGACGGGCTGGCGGCGCTCGCGGCCAAATTCGTCTCCGACGTCGCGCTGATCGATGCCGGCGCCGATCAGTTGAAGAAGCTGGAAGCGGCCGCCAACGAGGCCGACCAGCGCTACGGCGCGGCGGCGACGAAGCTGTCTGAGGCCCGCAACAAGTCCGCCGAGAAGCTCAACAAGGCGGTGAACGCTGAACTTGCGCCGCTGAAACTCGAGCGCGCAAAATTCATGACGCAGGTCGAAACCGACGCGAACTCGCCGGGGCCGCAGGGCATCGACCGCGTCGAGTTCTGGGTGCAGACCAATCCGGGCACCAAGGCAGGCCCGCTGATGAAGGTTGCTTCCGGCGGCGAGCTGTCGCGCTTCCTGCTGGCGCTCAAGGTGGTGCTGTCCGACCGCGGTTCAGCGCCTACGCTGGTGTTCGACGAAATCGATACCGGCGTCGGCGGTGCGGTGGCGGACGCGATCGGCGCGCGGCTTTCGCGGCTGGCCGGCCAGGTCCAGGTCATGGCGGTGACGCATGCGCCGCAGGTCGCGGCAAGGGCGAACCAGCATTTGCTCATTTCCAAGGACGCGCTCGACAAGGGCAAGCGCGTGGCTACCCGCGTCAACGCGCTCGCCGCCGACCACCGCCGCGAGGAAATCGCCCG
Source organism: Bradyrhizobium sp. AZCC 2262 (assembly GCF_036924535.1). Classification (NCBI taxonomy): domain Bacteria; kingdom Pseudomonadati; phylum Pseudomonadota; class Alphaproteobacteria; order Hyphomicrobiales; family Nitrobacteraceae; genus Bradyrhizobium; species Bradyrhizobium sp. AZCC 2262. The sequence continues at coordinate 564,766 of NZ_JAZHRT010000001.1, forward strand.
CATGCTGGCGGGTGCGGAGATCACCGCGGAAGCGCGCGCGGCGGCGGAACGGCTGTTGCGCGCGGCGACGGCTTAGGTCTCAATCGTCATTCCGGGGCGATGCGAAGCATCGAACCCGGAATCTCGAGATTCCGGGTCTGGTCCTTCGGACCATCCCGGAATGACAAAGTCAGATACATATCGACTCGTATAAATCCTTCCATTCGGGATTCTCCGCTTCGATCAACTGTACCTTCCAGCTCCTTTTCCACTTTTTGAGTTCTTTCTCGCGCGTAATCGCAGAAACAGGATCGTCGTAGACTTCGAACCAAACAAGCTGTGTAATATTGTATTTGGAAGTGAGGCCGGGCACCGCCTTTATTCGGTGCTCGTAAACCCGGCGCACGAGATCGTTGGCCACGCCGATATAGATTGCACCGTCCCGTCTACTCGCGATGATATAAACGTAGTAGCTCATGATTGTTGCAAATTGCCTGTTAACAACCAGTCATTCCGGGGCGATGCGCAGCATCGAACCCGGAATCTCGAGATTCCGGGTTCGCGCTTCGCGCGCCCCGGAATGACGGGGACTTAGCTTTCAGCATGATAGCAAAATCCAAAACAAAAACACCCACCGACGTCGAGAAGCTCACCAAGGCCCAGGCCAAGGTCGAGCACAAGCGGCTTTCGCTGGAGCTTGAGGCCCACAACGAGCGCTATTACCAGAAGGACGCGCCGACCGTGTCGGACGCCGCCTATGACGCGCTGCGCCAGCGGCTGGAGGCCATTGAGACAAGGTTTCCCGATCTCGTCACGACGGATTCGCCGACGCAAAAGGTTGGCGCCGCGCCCGCGCGCGGCTTCGCGAAAGTGCAGCATGCCGTTCCCATGCTGTCGCTCGGCAACGCCTTCAGCGATGAGGACGTCACGGAGTTCGTTGATCGTATCCGGCGGTTTCTCAAGCTCGATGCCGACCATATTCCGGCGCTCGTCGCCGAACCGAAGATCGACGGCCTGTCGCTGTCGTTGCGCTACGAAAGCGGCGAGCTGGTCCGCGCGGCAACCCGTGGCGACGGTTTTACCGGCGAGGATGTCACCGCCAACGTTCGCACCATCAAGGATATTCCGCACACGCTGAAGGGCCGCCATATTCCGGCGGCCTGCGAAATGCGCGGCGAAGTCTACATGCTCAAGAAGGACTTTCTCGAGCTCAACAAGAAGCAGGCGGAAGCCGACGACACGGTGTTCGCCAATCCGCGCAATTCGGCGGCGGGCTCGCTGCGCCAGAAGGACGTTTCGATCACGGCGTCGCGGCCGCTGAAGTTTTTCGCCTATACCTGGGGCGAGATGAGCGAACGTCCGGCCGATACCCAGCACGGCATGCTGGAGTGGATGGACAAGGCCGGCTTTGTCGTCAATCCACGGACGAAGCTTTGCAAGGATGTTGACGCCGTCCTGAAATTCTACAGCAAGATCGGCGAGGAGCGCGCCTCGCTCGGCTACGATATCGACGGCGTGGTCTACAAAGTCGACCGGCTCGACTGGCAAGACCGCCTCGGCTTTGTTTCGCGCAGCCCGCGCTGGGCGATTGCGCACAAATTCGCGGCTGAGCAGGCGACGACGATCCTCAATGGCATCGATATCCAGGTTGGCCGCACCGGTGCGCTGACGCCGGTGGCGCGGCTCGAGCCGGTTACCGTCGGCGGCGTCGTCGTGTCGAATGCGACGCTGCATAATGAGGATTACATCAAGGGCATCGGCAACGACGGCGATCCGATTCGCGACGGCGTCGATCTTCGCGTCGGCGACACGGTTGTGGTCCAGCGCGCCGGCGACGTGATTCCGCAGGTCGTCAGCGTCGTCATGGACAAGCGGCCGAAGACCGCGAAGCCTTACAAGTTTCCGGAGACATGTCCGGTATGCGGCAGCCATGCGGTGCGCGAGGAAGACGAGGCGGTGCGCCGCTGCACCGGCGCGCTGATCTGCCCGGCGCAGGCGATGGAGCGGCTGAAGCATTTCGTCTCGCGGCTGGCGTTCGATATCGACGGCCTCGGCGACAAGCAGATCCAGGAATTTTACGAAGACGGTCTCGTGATGTCGCCGGTTGACATCTTCACGCTGCAGAAGCGCGATGCGCGATCGACCAGCAAGCTGATGGAACGCGAGGGCTATGGCGAGACCTCGGTGCGCAATCTGTTCAATGCGATCGACGCCCGCCGCTCGATCGAACTGCACCGGCTGATCTTCGCGCTCGGCATCCGCCATGTCGGCGAGGGCAACGCAAAGCTGCTGGCGCGGCATTACGGCACGATCGAGAACTTTCGCGAGGCGATGCTGGCCGCGGCCAAGGGGACAAAGGACGAAGAGAATACGACCGAGGCCAATCAGGACCTCAACAATATCGGCGGCATCGGCGAGATCGTCGCCGACGCGGTGGTGGAGTTCTTCGCCGAGCCGCGCAACGTGAAGGCGCTCGGCGAACTGCTGCGCGAGATCGAGGTGAAGCCCGCCGAACAGCCGCGCAAGAGCTCGCCGGTTTCGGACAAGACCGTGGTGTTCACGGGCTCGCTGACCAAGTTCACCCGCGACGAAGCCAAGGCGATGGCGGAGCGGCTCGGCGCCAAGGTTGCAGGCTCGGTATCGAAGAAGACGGACTATGTCGTGGCGGGTGAGGATGCGGGCTCCAAGCTCACCAAGGCGCGCGAGCTTGGCGTAGCCGTGCTGACGGAAGACGAATGGCTGAAACTGATCGGGGAGTGAGCGGCGCATCACGCACTCCGTTGTCGTCACCCGCGAAGGCGGGCGACCCAGTACTCCAGAGGCATTTGTTTTCTACCCGAGAAGCCGCGGCGTACTGGATCGCCCGCTTTCGCGGGCGACGACAGTTGAGCGTGAGGCGCTGACGTTGCCCACAACCCTCACAACATCCCGCTCTCTTCCTCCTCCGCCTTCTTGATCAATTCCTCGCTGACCACGACCGTTGGCCGCGGCACGAGGAAGAACATCGCCGACGCACAGGCGATCGACAGCGCGAAGATCGCGGCCGTCAAGGGCAGCGTGGTGGTGGAGTGGCCGCCAAGATAGGCGCCGAATTGCGAGACCAGCGCGCCGATGCCCTGCTGCAGGAAGCCCATGGCACCTGCTGCGGTGCCGGCGGCCTCGGGACGGACGCTGATGGCGCCAGCTGCGGCATTGTTCATCACGAAGGCGTTGGCGACCATGACGATCATCTGGGTGCCGAACAGCCAGAGCGGCGCCTGGTTGGTCCCGACGATGCTGAAGGTCAGGTTCAGCAGCGCGCCGCCGAACTGCAGCGCCAGCCCGAACCAGATCAGCTTCTCCAGCGAATGTCGCGGCGCGAAGCGGACGCAGAACAGGTTGCCGACCAGATACGCAAATCCGGTGGTCGCAAACCAGGCGCCGTACTCGGCGGTGGTGCGGCCCATCTGCGTCACCACGATGTAAGGCCCGCCGCCGGCAAAGGTGAAGATGATCTGGGAAGCCAGCACCTGGCACAGCACATAGCCGATAAAGGCGCGGTCGCGGATCAGCTTGCCGACATCGCCACGGAAGCTGCTGCTCTCGCCGCGGTCGCGCCGCGTCTCGGGCAGCGCAACTGTTATCAGCACGGCGACACCGAGCGACGCCGCGGTGATGGAATAGAAGATCGCGCGCCAGCCGAACGCGGTCTCCAGCAGGCCGCCGGCGAGCGCGCTGAGCATCTGCGCCACCATCATCACCCCGATGACGAGGCTGATCATGGAGCTGATGCGATCGCGGCTGTAGAGGTCGCGGATGATGGCGCGGCTCACCACCATGCCGGTGGCGCCGCCGAGCGCCTGCAGGAAGCGCGCGGCGATCAGTTGCGGCAGCGTCTGCGCCAGCGAGCAGCCGATGCTGGCCGCCACCATCAGGGCAAGGCCCGCGAGCAGTACCGGACGGCGGCCGAACCTGTCCGACAGCGGCCCCATGATGAGCTGCGAGCAGGCGATGCCGACCATATAGAGCGACACCGTCATCTGCGCGATCGAAATGTCGCCATGGAACGTCGTCGCCAGCACGGGCAGCGCCGGCACCAGCATATATAGCGAGATCGGCGCGACGCCGGTCATCGCGACCAGCATCAGCAGCATGATTTTCGAGGTCGCGACGGCATCCGCCGCCGCGCCGGGCGGCTTGCCCACGACGCCGTGCATTCAGTCCGATCCTGTTTTGGTTGAATCGGACTTTTAACCGAATAGCTCAGCGGGAATACGGACGTTTCGGCATGCAGCCATGCCGAATTCGGGAGGCGGGACGTGATGCTTCGTCTCGCGCAACAAACTCCGCTGTCATCACCCGCGCAGAAAGCGGGTGATCCAGTATTCCAGAGCAGTCAGCGAGTGAGCCGAGAGAGCCCGGCGTACTGGGTCCCCCGCTTTCGCGGGGAACGACGATCATGTATCAGGCAGCAACGATTAAAGCGGCAGCAGCGCCGCGGTCGCCTCATCCAGCCATAGTTTCGTGGCGTTGTCATCGAGATGCGGGCGCACCGCGCGGTTGACGCGCTCGTGGTAATCATTCAGCCACTTCAGTTCGGTGGCGCTCAGCATATTCACGTCGATCAGGCGGCGATCGATCGGCGCCAGCGTCAGCGTCTCGAAGGCATTCACCGGCTTGTCGGCACCCGCGACATCGGTGCCGATGACGAGTTCGAGGTTCTCGATCCGGATGCCGTAGGCGTCGGTCTTGTAATAGCCGGGCTCGTTGGAAAGGATCATGCCGCGCTTCAGCGGCGTGGTCCCGAGCTTGGAAATCCGCGCCGGGCCTTCGTGCACCGACAGATAGCTGCCGACGCCGTGGCCGGTGCCGTGCTCGAAATCGAGGCCTGCCTGCCACAAAAATTGCCGCGCAAAGGAATCGAGCTGCGCGCCGGTGGTGCCGTCGGGAAAGATCGCGCGCGCGATCGCGATGTGTCCGCGCAGCACGCGCGTGAAGCGATCGCGCATTTCGTCTGATGGCGTGCCGATCGCAATCGTGCGGGTGACGTCGGTGGTGCCGTCTTCATATTGCGCGCCGGAATCGATCAGCAGGAGATCGCCGGGCGAAATCCGCCGGTTGCTCTTGCGGGTGACGCGGTAATGCACGATCGCGCCGTTCGGTCCGGTGCCGGCGATGGTCGGAAACGAAACATCCTTCAGCGCGCAGGTCTGGCGCCGAAAGGTTTCCAGCGCCTCGACGGTATCGATTTCCGTCAACGCGCCGGAGGGCGCCTCGCGGTCGATCCAGGCGAGGAAGCGCGTCAGCGCCACCGCGTCGCGCCGGTGCGCGGTCCGCGTGCCCTCGATCTCGGTGATGTTCTTCACCGCCTTCAACAAGCTCACCGGATCGCTGCCGCGCACCGGTTTGCCGCCGGCGCCTGCGATCAGGCGGCTGAGCGCGTCCGCGGCGGTGGCGTTGTCGAGGGCGATCGCGGCGCCGCTGCGCGCGAGCTCGGTCAGATCAGGGACCAGCGCGTCGGGATCCCGGACATCGGCTGATTGTTCGAGATGGTCGCGCGTCAGGTTGGAAAGCTTGCGGTGGTCGATGAAGATCGTGGGGCGGCCGTCCTTTGGCACCAGCGCGTAGGACAAAGGCAGCGGCGTATGCGAGACGTCAGCGCCGCGCACGTTGAAGGTCCAGGCCACCGCATGGCTGTCCGATAGCACCAGCGCCTCGACCCCGAGCTTGTTGATCTCGAGTCGGATCCGCTTGAGCTTTTCGCCCTCGATCTCGCCGGAAAACTGTACGCCATGAACGGAAACGGGGCCGAGCGGCGGGGCCGGGCGCTCGGTCCACACCTGGTCCAGCGGGTTGCTGTCGACCGCGATCAGCTCCGCACCCGCCTTGGCGCAGGCGGCCGCGAGACGCTCGGCTGCCGCGGAAGTGTGCAGCCACGGGTCAAAACCGAGGCGGTCGCCGGCCGCAAGGTGCTTGCCCAGCCAGTGTTCCGGCGGCGGATCGGCCAGCGGCTCGATATGCCAGGCCTTGCGGTCGACCTGCTTGGCGGCCTGCAGCGTATAGCGGCCATCGACGAAAACGGCGGCCTCGCGCGTCAGGACGATCGCCATGCCGGCCGAACCGGTGAAGCCGGTGAGCCAGGCCAGCCGCTCTTCGGAGGGCGGGACATACTCGTTTTGCTGCTGATCTGCGCGCGGAATCACGAATCCGGTGAGCTTCCGGCGTGCCAGCTCCTCGCGGAAGCGGGCCAGCCGTGCGGACAGCGCCACGCCGCCTTCGGGTTCTTCGAATGTCTGGAAATGGGCTTCGAACATCGCCTTGTCACTCTAGAGTTGGGCGGAGCGGTGCGCAATGCAGCGGCATCGGCCACAATTTGGCATAATCCGTGCTTCAATGTAGCCGTCCGCGTTAGTCGGATGGAACGGTTTTGCGTGCAGGCCGTTCGGCTGAAAATACTGGGAGGCTCCAGGAGTGTTTCAACTCAACGAAGAGGGGATGCACCATGCCTGTTTTCACGTTTGAGAAGATTTCGCCGCCGACGGCTCGTGGCCCTGTTCCCCCCGTCGTCAACAAGAAGCAACGTGGTGTCATCGTTCAGATCCTGGACCGATTTGCGGAAGCACGCGTCAAACGGTCGTTGAAGAAAGAAAACGGCGTGATCGCCCGCAACGGCCGAAGACCGGCCGACTAGAGTTTCAGCTTACCTTGCGCAGCAACAGGCTGCTCCAGCCTTCGATACGCAGGTGCCGCAACGGCACCAGCCCACGGGCGCGATAGGCGGCGATGACGCCGGGCGCCTGAGGCGTCAGCAGGCCCGACAGAATGACCAGCGCCGATGGCGCCAGATGCCGCGCCATCGGCGCTGCCAGTTGCCGCAACGGATTGGCGAGAATATTCGCCAGCACCAGATCGAACGGCGCAGCAGCCACGAATTGCGGCGCGGAAAAACCGGTGGCGCGGATCGCCTGCACCAGATGCCCCGCTACGTTCAGTCGCGCGTTTTCGCGGGCGACCTGCACCGAGGGCGGATCGATATCGCTCGCCAGCACTTTTTCATGCAGCGCCCTGGCAGCGGCGATTGCCAGCACGCCGGTGCCGGTGCCGAGATCGAGCACGCGGCGCGGGCGCCAGGCTTTCAGAACATGATCGAGCAGCAGCAGGCAGCCGCGCGTCGTGCCGTGGTGGCCGGTGCCGAACGCCAGCGCCGCCTCGATTTCGATGCCGATCTTGTTGGGCGAGATCCTGTCGCGGTCATGCTGGCCGTGGACGATGAAGCGTCCGGCCGGCACGGGGACGAGGTCTTCGAGACTGGCCTTGACCCAATCCTTGGCCTCGACCGTGTCGAAGACGATGCCCTCGGCGATGTCCCGACCTGCGGCATTGGCCACGAGTTCGCGAACCAGCCGCTGATCCGGCGGCTCGGCAAAATGCACCGTGACGTCCCATCGGCCATCCGGCCGTTCGAACGCGGCGATCGCGGCCTGGCCCTCAAAAAAAAATTCGGTCAGCGCATCGACGACGCCTTTGGCTGCATGCTCGCCACCGATGGCAAAGCTGACACGATACGTAGAGGCAATGGAAGTCATGGAAGAACCTGGAGAAAAGCGGGAGGGTGGGTGGGAGGCGGTATTTCGTTCAAATTTGAACAAATTTCATGTCGCAATATCCCGAAAAGTTGGGTTCCCGTCGTTAGAACAACCTTAGATGAATCCCCGTAGGTTTCCGGACAGGAACTGCAGGGGGCGCCCCGGGTTCCGTGAACACATAACCCAGGTCGAAACAGCCATGAAATCGCTCATTACTTCATTTCTTAAGGACGAGTCAGGAGCCACGGCCATTGAGTATGGCCTGATCGCAGCAGGCATCGCGATCGCGATCATTACCGCCGTGAACGGTCTCGGCACCAAGCTCAGCACGAACTTCGATACCATCAGCAACTCGCTGAAGTAACAGCCCATTTCGGGGGCATTTCGGGACCGGGCGCGCCAAGCGCCCGGTCCCTTTCGTTTTGGGTCAGGGTTGCTGCGGTGAAGTATCCACTTTCCATCCACAGCCCGCAGCGGCATTGGCGACCCCGTTATGCGCGGTGGATACCGGCTCTTTCCACAGTCGCTGCGGCGAGTTTTCGACAATCAATCCACAGGCTTTTCCCGTCATTATCCACCGGCTCTGCACATCTGTCTGCGGCACGGTCCGCCTTGTAAGCCGAAGGCAAATCGCGGGACCTGGTTAAAATCCAGTTCACGGCCCTCGTACACCTCCGATTCACCGCGCCCCCAGTTGGCTCCCCACGCCGGCTTAATGGAACCGCACATTAAGTTGCCAAGCCTAAGAACGGGGCACGCTGAAAGCAGCGAAAACGAAAACACAGGGGGAATTCATGAAGAAGATTACCGCAGTTTGTGCCTTGATGTGCGCCCTGAGCGCGTATGTAAGCTATCCGTCGGCCACCGTGTCCGGCAACGCGACGCCTTCGCTGGCGCTGTCGATGCAGGAATCCCGTTCGCTTCCGATCGAATCCTACGACGCCGTTTGATTTGATAATTTAATCGTTTCGCAAGGCGCGACGCCGGTCCCGGTGTCGCCGCCTTGTGCGTTTCATTAGCTTATCCGAACAGCGCGCGGTGATCGCCCAGGATGGTCCGCGCGGCGTTGTGACCGGGGGCGCCGGTGACGCCGCCGCCGGGATGGGCCCCTGAGCCGCAATGGTAGAGCCCTTTCAGCGGCCCGCGATAATCCGCATGGCCCAGCATCGGCCGCGCCGAGAACAACTGGTTGAGCGTCAAGGCGCCATGAAAAATGTCGCCGCCGAGCAGGCCGAACTGCCGCTCGAGGTCTAGCGGCGACAGCATCTGGCGGCCGATCACGCTTCCCGCAAAGCCCGGTGCGAATTTATCTACCGTCGCGATCATGAGGTCGGCGACCTCCTCACGATGATCGTCCCATGATTTTCCATCCGGCAATTCCGGCGCGACATGCTGGCAGAACAGGCTCGCGACATGTTGGCCCTCCGGCGCCAGCGAGGAGTCGAGCGTCGAGGGGATCAGCACCTCCACCACCGGCTCGCGGCTCCAGCCATGGCTTCGTGCGTCCTGCCAGGCGCGATCCATGTAGCCGAGACTCGGCGCCAGAATGATGCCGGCGGTGAGATGGTCGCCGGCGCCGGGTAGTGCGGTGAAAGAGGGCAGGGCGTTCAGCGCGACGTTCATGCGAAAAGTGCCGGAGCCGTTGCGCCAGCGCGAGATGCGTTCGAGGAATTCCGGCGCCAGCGCGCCCGACGGCACGAGCCGCGTATACAGCAATTTCGGATTGACGCCGGAGACGATGTATTTCGCGCGGATGGTTTTGCCGTTGTCGAGGATGACGCCCGCAGCGCGCCCGCCCTCGACGATCACTTCGCGCACGCCGGCTTCCGTTTCGATCTCGGCGCCATGGGCGCGCGCCGCGTGCGCCATTGCTAGCGTGATTGCGCCCATGCCGCCGATCGCATGGCCCCATACGCCCTTCTTGCCGTTCACCTCGCCGAACGCGTGGTGCAGCATGACGTAGGCCGAGCCGGCGGCGTAGGGGCTGGCGTAATTGCCGACGATGGCGTCGAAGCCGAACAGCGCTTTCACCAGGTCGTTTTCAAAACGCTCGTCCAGCATCTCGCCGGCGGAGCGCGTGAACAGGTCGAGCAGGTTGCGCTGCTGCTCCAGTGAAAGCTTGCGCAGGATGCCGGCCGTGCCGACCGCATTGAAAGCCTCGCGAATCGCGCCGACCCCAAAACCCTGGACGATGTTCGGCGGCGCGCGCAGCACGAACTGCCGCAGCACGTCGGCGATGGCCTCCAGCTCGCGCGAGAAGGCGTCGATGGCGCCGGCATCGTGCCGGCTGAGTTTTTCCACCGAGGCCTGCGTGCGGCCCTCGCCGGTCAGGAGATAGCTGCCGTCGGGCGCGGGCAGAAAATTCTGCGCGCGGCGCTCGACGATGCGCAGGCCGTGTTCGGCGAGCTTCAGGTCGGCAATGATCTGCGGATTGAGCAGGCTGACGGTATAGGCGGCTACCGAGTTGCGGAAGCCGGGATGGAATTCCTCGGTCACGGCGGCGCCGCCGACCACCTTGCGGCGCTCGACCACTTTTACGTGCAGCCCGGCCATCGCGAGATAGGCGGCGCAGGTGAGGCCGTTATGGCCCGCCCCAATGATGACAACGTCCGTCTCGTTCATGCCAGCTTCAGCTTCAAGAAGGTTTGATGAGCGTGGATTCGTCATTCCGGGATGGTCCGAAGGACCAGACCCGGAATCTCGAACTTCCGGGTTCGATGCTGCGCATCGCCCCGGAACGACACTTCTTATCCCGCATTGCTCGCCGTGTCGCCCTATGCTCCATTGCGCCGCTCCGGCGGCCCTGCCGGGCATCCCGCCACCGGCGCCCGCCGGATTCCAGCCGGAGTTTTGATGACTTCTCCCGATCCGTCCGTTTCAGCGGACCTGCCTTCCGAAAATCGGAACCGGCTGGTCCTGGTCGTCTACACCGCCGCGATCTTCGTCAGTGCGCTGCTGCTGTTTTCGGTGCAGCCCCTGTTCACCAAGATGGTGCTGCCGCGGCTCGGCGGCTCGCCGGCGGTGTGGTCGGTGGCGATGGTGTTCTTCCAGTCGCTGCTGCTCGGCGGCTACGCCTATGCGCATTTTCTGATGCAGCTCCGCAATCGCATGCTCCCCGTAGCGATCCATCTGGTGCTGCTCGCTTGTGCGATGCTGACGCTGCCGCTGTCGATTTCGAGCGGGTGGGGCGATCCACCGACGTCAGGCTATGCACTCTGGCTGCTTGGCCTGTTTGCGGTGTCGATCGGGCTGCCGTTCTTCGCGCTCGCGGCCAACAATCCGCTGCTGCAGGCCTGGTTCGTTCGTACCGGCCACCCCGACGGCCCCGACCCGTATTTCCTCTACGCGTCCTCGAATATCGGCAGTTTTCTGGCGCTGCTGTCCTATCCGGTGCTGCTGGAGCCGATGTTCACGCTGCGCACGCAGAACCTGATCTGGACCGGCGGCTATGGCCTGCTAATTGTGCTGATCGCAAGCTGCGGCGTGTTGCTGCTGCGCTCGCCGGCGAAGGCAGCGGAGCTGAACATGCCGGCCGACGATCGCGGCGCGCCGGCTCCGCCATGGATTTTGCGTGCACGCTGGATCTTTCTGGCTGCGGTGCCGTCGGGGCTGCTGATCGCGGTGACCGCGCATATTTCCACCGACGTCGCCGCCGCGCCCCTGCTGTGGGTGCTGCCGCTGTCGCTCTATCTCCTGACCTGGGTGCTGGTGTTCCAGTCGCGCCCGCTGCTGCCGCACAAATGGATGCTGCTGGCGCAGCCGCTGGCAATTGCAGGCGTCGTGGTGCTGCTGGCGGTCGGCGGCGAGCAGAATTTGCTGCTGACGCTCGGCGGGCATCAGCTCTGCTTCTTCGTCATCGCGATGGCCTGTCACGGCGAACTGGCGCGCACCAGGCCGGCGGCGAGATATCTCACCGGTTTCTATGTCGCGCTGTCGTTCGGCGGCATGGTCGGCGGCTTGTTCGCCGGCCTGATCGCGCCGTTCACGTTCTCCTGGGTTGCGGAATACCCGATCCTGCTGGCGCTGGCGGCGCTATGCCGGCCGCCCGGCGGCGAACGCCTGCCGCGCTGGAGCGCGTGGTACTGGCCGTTCCTTGCCGTGCTGGCGGTGGCGCTGATCGCACCGGCCTGGTCGACGGGAAAAATGTTCAACTGGCTCGACACCAACAGGGTCTGGGTAATCGGCGCGGTCGGTGTGCTCTCGGCGCTGCTGGCGCTCGGCCTCAACGCCAACCGCTGGAAGATATTTGCGACCGTCGCGGTGGCGCTGGTGCTGCTGCGTGCTTATCCGGCGGACGAGGGGCGGGTGGAAACCGTGCGCAGCTTCTTCGGCGTCCACAAGATCGTGGTGACACCGAACGGCCAGTATCACGTGCTGATGCACGGAACCACGATCCACGGCGCCGAGAAATTCAAGAACGACGACGGCACGCCCGTCACCGGCCAACCGGAGCCGATCACCTATTACCACAAGGACGGCGGCATCGGTCAGGCGATCACGGCGATCCGCGAGCGCAAGGGCGCGCCGCTGCGGGTGGCTGTGATCGGGCTCGGCTCCGGCACGCTGGCCTGCGCCTCGGAGCCTGGCGAAGACTGGAAGTTCTTCGAGATCGACCAGACGATGGTCGATACCGCGCGCGACCCGAAACATTTCACCTACATCCAGGTTTGCGAACCGAACATAAATCCCGTGATCGGCGACGCGCGGCTGACTTTCGCGCGCGAGCCCGACGGCGTCTACGATCTGATCATCGTCGACGCCTATTCCTCGGACGCGATCCCGATTCATCTGGCGACCGAAGAGGCGATGGAAATCTACAAGGCCAAGCTGGCGCCGCAAGGCGCTGTCGTGATGCACGTCTCCAACCGGCATCTGGAACTGTCGAGCGTGGTGGTCGGCATCGCCGACGCCAACGACATGAAGAGCTGGGTCTACAGCGAGGATTCCGGCCGCGACAATGAATACATCTTCTCCACCTCGGTCGTGGTCTCGGCGCGCGAAGAGGCCGACGTCGGCAAGCTGGCGTCGTCGGATCAATGGGCGCTGACTGAAGCCGAGGACCACCAGCGGGTCTGGACCGACGATTATTCCAACGTGCTGGGCGCGGTGTGGCGGCGGCTCAGGAACGGCGAGGAATAGACGAGTTGCGATCGAGCAAGGCGCGCCTATGATCGGGCGCGTTAGATTTTTTGTTTTGACGCGTTTTCTTTACGCGAACCGGTGTCCACTTCGCTCGAAAACGCCCTAATTGAATGGAAATCCGTCATGGCCAATTTCACTCCGGTATCGGCCGCGATCGGCGGCGCGCTGATCGGGCTTTCCGCGGTGCTGCTGATGCTGTCGACCGGCCGGATTGCAGGCATCAGCGGCATCTTCAGCGGCCTGTTGAATTTGCGGGGCGAGGACAAGGGCTGGCGTATTGCTTTCGTCGCCGGGCTCATTCTCGCGCCTGTCATCGCAGGCCTTGTCGGGTACGGCATGGCGCAGCCCAGGCTGTCGGCGAACTGGGCCGTCATTATCGCAGCGGGACTGCTGGTCGGCTTCGGTACACGGCTTGGCGGCGGCTGCACCTCCGGTCACGGTATCTGCGGAATAGCGCGGCTGTCCCCGCGATCCATCGCCGCCACCATCGTCTTCATGGTGACGGCGGTCATTACGGTCGCGGTCACCCACCATGTGTTGGGAGGTTGAGCCATGTGGATCATCGCCCCCTTGTTATGTGGCCTGATCTTCGGTGCGGGCCTGCTGATTTCAGGCATGGTGCAGCCGACCAAGGTTTTGGGCTTTCTGGACATCTTCGGCGTGTGGGACCCGAGCCTCGCCGCGGTGATGGCCGCGGCGCTCGCAGTGTCGGTGCCCGGCTTCAGGCTGGCTGATCGCGGTGCGCAGCCGTGGTTTGCCGGGCAATATTTTCGGCCGGGGAAATCGGGGATCGATCTGCCGCTGGTCACGGGCGCAGCGCTATTCGGAATCGGTTGGGGGCTGGTTGGATTGTGCCCGGGACCGGCTTTGGAGAGCCTGGCGACGCTGTCGCCCGGTGTGATCGTCTTTGTCGTCGCGATGGCCGCCGGTATGGTAGCGCACGACGCGTGGCAACAGCCGCGGCTGACGGCGCAACGCGACCGGCAGCTTGCGAGCGCGACGGATGGCTGAGATGGCGGCCGCAGATCAATCCGCGACCGCAAACTCATCCGGCTAATTCTGATTGGTGAACAGCCCGCGCGGCTGATAAGACTGCCGCGGCTGATAATAGTAGCCCTGCGGCGCCGGCGCGGAGCCGCGGTCGTCGTAATATTGCTGCTGCGGCTGCTGCTGCTGATAGGCCTGGGTGTCGTAGACGCGGCGGCCCGGCGCCGGATAGCGCGCCTCGTTCGAAGAACCATCGGCCGGATAGATGTAGCCATCGTCGGCCCGCGCCTGCGGCGCCACGCGCTGCTGTTGCGGCGTGATCACGATGGGATCGCCGGCCGCGGAATCATATTGCTGCTCATATTGCGGTTGCGGGGCGCGGCGTGCCACGGCCGTATTGGCGCGCCGCGGATTGCGCGCCAGCGCCACCTGGGAGGAGCCGGTCAGCGTCACCGTGGTGTTGAGCACGCCTTGCTCCTGCACCAGCGCGTAGAGCCTGGAGGCATTCTCGCGCGACAGACGCACGCAGCCATGCGAGGCCGGGCTGCCGAGACGGTTGACGGAATCGGTGCCATGAATGGCGTGGCCGATCTTCGTGAAAAAGATCGAGTGGGGCATCGGCGCGTCGTCGAATTCCTTGGAATAGTGGTCCTCTTCCATCCGGAAGGCGCGGAAGCTGCCGTTCGGCGTCTCATAGGAGGGGATGCCTGACGACACCGGCCAGCGGTAACGCTCGACGCCGTCGACGGCGACGGTCATCCGCTGGTTATCCTTGTCGACGGTGATGGCGACCTTGGCTTGGGCTGCACCCGAGGCAAACAGCGCCAGGGCGGTGACGGCAATGAGGAAGGAACGCATTTACCTTTGGCCTCCAAGCCCCTGTACTAAAGTTGCCGGCTCTTCGTCCCTCGGCATCTACTATGCCCGGAAACTGGTACTGGTTCCAGTGGCCTGCGCCGCAATCGTTAACGCCCCCGGCGGCGCAAACAAGGCGGTAGGACGGCGCGGGCGGGCTGTGGCGCTGACTTTTTCGCGAGCGGCGGGGCCTGGCTTTAGGTCGTCATTCCGGGGCGTGCAAAGCACGAACCCGGAATCTCGAGATTCCGGGTTCGGCTCTGCGAGCCGCCCCGGAATGACGCTTCGCGTTAGTTCTTCAGCCGGTAACCGGTGCGGAAAATCCACCACACCAGGGTCATGCAGATGGCGAGGAAGCCGAGCGTCATGCCGAGGCTCAGAGCCACGCTGACGTCGGCGATCTCGTAAAAACTCCAGCGGAAGCCGGAGATCAGATAGACCACCGGATTGAGCATCGTGATGGTGCGCCAGCCCGAGGGCAGCATGTTCACCGAGTAGAAGCTGCCGCCGAGGAAGGTCAGCGGCGTCACGATGAGCATCGGGATCATCTGCAGCTTTTCGAAACCGTCGGCCCAGATGCCGATGATGAAGCCGAACAGGCTGAAGGTCACGGCCGTCAGCACCAGGAAGGTCAGCATCCACCAGGGGTGAAGGATGTGCAGCGGCACGAACAGCGCGGCGGTAGCGAGAATGATCAGGCCGAGGATGATGGATTTGGTCGCCGCCGCCCCGACATAACCGATCACGATTTCGAGATAGGAAATCGGCGCCGACAATATTTCATAAATGGTGCCGACGAATTTCGGAAAATAGATGCCGAACGAGGCATTGGCGATGCTCTGCGTCAGGACGGACAGCATCACCAGCCCCGGCACGATGAAGGTGCCGTAGCTGACGCCCTCGACCTCGGTGATGCGCGAGCCGATCGCGGCGCCGAACACTACGAAATAGAGCGAGGTGGAGACCACCGGCGAGACGATGCTCTGCAGCAGCGTGCGCCAGGTGCGGGCCATTTCGAACAGGTAGATGGCGCGGATCGCACGGTAATTCATGGCGCCCTCACCAGGCTGACGAAGATGTCTTCGAGGGAGGATTGAGTCGTGTCGAGGTCCGAGATGTAGATGCCGGCATTGCGGAGGTCGCCGAGCAGGCTGGTGATGCCGGTACGATCGCCCTTGGTGTCGTAGTCGTAGATAACTGCGTGTCCGTCGTCGCACAGTTCGAGATTGTAGGCCGCGAGCGAGGCGGGGACCGCATCGATCCTGCCTTGCAGATGCACCTTCAATTCCTTCTTGCCGAGCTTCTGCATCAACCCGGCTTTGTCCTCGACCAGGATGATCTCACCTTTGTTGATGACGCCGATGCGGTCGGCCATCTCCTCGGCTTCCTGGATGTAATGCGTAGTCAGGATGATGGTGACGCCGGAGGCCTGCAGTGCGCGCACCACATCCCACATGCCCTTGCGCAATTCGACGTCGACGCCCGCGGTCGGCTCGTCGAGGAACAGGATCTTCGGCTCGTGCGACAGTGCCTTGGCAATCATCACGCGGCGCTTCATGCCGCCGGACAGCGTGATGATCTTGGAATCCTTCTTGTCCCACAGCGACAGGTCTTTCAGCACTTTTTCGATATGGGCCGAATTCTTCGGCTTGCCGAACAGGCCGCGGCTGAAGCTGACGGTCGCCCAAACGGTTTCAAAGGCGTCGGTGTGCAGTTCCTGCGGCACCAGCCCGATCAGCGACCGCGCGGCGCGATAATCCCGGTTGATGTCGTGTCCACCGACAGTGACGCGGCCCTCGCTCAGATTGGCGATGCCGCAGATGATGCTGATCAGCGTGGTCTTGCCGGCGCCGTTCGGGCCCAGCAGCGCGAAGATCTCGCCGGGCCTGATGTCCAGATTGATGCTGTTCAGCGCCTTGAAGCCGGAGCCGTAGGTTTTTGAGAGATTTGAGACGGATATGATGGGTGGCATCGCAAGCATGGCAGTCTGAAATGGAAATGGGGCGAACGACACAGCGGCGCTTTCAGCCGGATCGGCGCGGGAGAGGGTGGGAACCGGGAGATAGGAACGCGGAAGGCCTTCCGCAATGCGTAGGATCGAGAAAAGCGCCTACTCCGCGGCGTGAGCGCGCGCGGGTAAGCCGATCGGACCTGCGCAACGCTAGGCAATGGTCAAATCATTAACGTTGTTTACGCCACCTCGTTTGCCTTCGCGAGGGCGCGACGAACAGCTTTGGGCTCATTCTTGATGACGCTAATAAGCGTGCGGGCTGCGCCGGAAGGGCGGCGCGTACCAAGCTCCCACTTCCGTACAGTTCCGACTCCCGTTCCGATCAGGGCGGCGAACTCGTCCTGTGACAGACCGAGCATTAGCCGTGCTTCGCGGGCTTCGGTTTCCTTTGGAGTGACACGATGCACAATTGCCTTTGTCGTCTTTCCCGAAGCATGATTGTGCGCCTCGCGTAGACTCGCGCGAATGTCGTCGGCAAGCCGGCTGCTCTTGCGCGTCATTTTTCTTTCCATTGCCTCACGATCTCCCTCATAGAGGCCGCAAATTCTCGCTTTTCAGCAATCGTCAGATCGCTCTTTTCATTTTTCGCATAAAGTGCCAGCAGCAGAATTGGAAAATCCTCGTTGTAGAAATAGTAGACGACTCGTGTGCCGCCTCGCTTGCCGATGCCGTCACGTCCAATACGGACTTTTCTTAATCCGCCAGAACCCGGAATAATGTCGCCGCATGTCGGCTCGTAAGCAACCAGGTCAATGACGGCGTCGCGCTGTCCGGCCGTCAACAGCTCGCTAGCGCGCCGGCGATATCCTGCAAATTCGATCACCGAAACGGGGCGCTTAGCCATCCTGCGATGATACCCCAATGGGGCTTAGATCGCAAGGGTCCTGCGCCCGGCCGTTACACCCGCTCCACAAAACTATCGACCACCTTCTTCTCACCGGCCTTTTCGAACGCAATCGTCAGCTTGTTGCCGTCGATCTTCACCACGTTGCCGTAGCCGAATTTCTGGTGAAACACGCGGTCGTCGAGCGAGAACTCGGAAACCGTGCCGGTGGATTTCGCGACCAGTTCGCCTTCGATCACCATCGGGCCGCGCTTGTTGCGCGAGAAGCCGCCGCCCGAGAAGGTATCGCCGCGCGAGCCTGAAAATGACGACTGGCTTTCTTCGAAACCGCCGCGGGCCTGTCCGCGACCGCCCTGGCCGCGGTTGCGGTTGGCCTGCGCGCGCTGCCAGCCCGGCGTGGTGTAGCTGGAGCCGAAGGATTCGACATTGTCGAAGCGCGACGGGCCGTAGCCGCCGCTGCCGCCCCAGCCGCCGCCGCCTTTCGATTCCGTGATCTCGACATTGGCTGACGGCAGTTCATCGAGGAAGCGCGACGGGATCGTGGTCGACCACGTGCCATGGATGCGGCGGTTGGTGGCGAAATAGAGCTTGGCGCGGCGGCGCGCGCGGGTCAGGCCGACATGAGCGAGGCGCCGCTCTTCTTCGAGGCCGGCGCGGCCCTGTTCGTCCAGCGTGCGCTGACTCGGGAACAGGCCTTCTTCCCAGCCGGGCAGGAACACGTTGTCGAATTCGAGTCCCTTGGCCGAATGCAGCGTCATCAGCGACACGGCTTCTTCCTCGGCGCCGCCGTCGCGATCCATCACCAGCGAGATGTGTTCGAGAAACCCCTGCAGATTCTCGAACTCCTCCATCGAGCGCACCAGTTCCTTCAAGTTATCCAGCCGGCCCGCGGCGTCGGCGGAGCGGTCCTTCTGCCACATCTCGGTGTAGCCGCTCTCGTCGAGCACGATTTCGGCCAGATCCGTATGCGCGGTGACCTCGCGCTGGGCGCGCCAGCGGTCGAAATGCGCGACGAGGTCGCGCAGGCTCCCGCGCGCCTTCGGCTTCAGTTCGTCGGTCTCGACCACGGCGCGCGCCGCCTCGAACAAGGGAATGCGGCGCTTGCGGGCGTGGTCGTGCAGCATCTGCACGGTGGCGTCGCCAAGCCCGCGCTTCGGGACATTGATGATGCGCTCGAAGGCAAGGTCGTCGGCGGGCGAATTGATCGTGCGCAAATAGGCCAGCGCGTCACGGATTTCGGCGCGCTCATAAAACCTCGGACCGCCGATCACGCGATAGGGCAGGCCGAGTGTCACAAAACGATCTTCGAACTCGCGCATCTGGAACGAGGCCCGCACCAGGATCGCAACCTCATTGAGGTTTTCACGAGCGCGCTGCAGCTCCTCGATCTCCTCGCCGATGGCGCGGGCTTCCTCTTCAGAATCCCAGGAGCCGGTGACGGTGACCTTCTCGCCGTCGACATCCTCGGTGCGCAGCGTCTTGCCGAGCCGGCCTTCATTGTGCGCGATCAGATGCGAGGCGGCGGCGAGGATGTGACCGGTCGAACGGTAATTGCGTTCGAGGCGAATGACCTTGGCGCCGGGAAAATCGTGCTCGAAGCGCAGGATGTTGTCGACCTCCGCGCCGCGCCAGCCATAGATCGACTGGTCGTCGTCGCCGACGCAGCAGATGTTTTTGGAGGGGGAGGAGGGCGGCGGGGCCGCAGTCTCAGTCATTCCGGGATGCGCTGAAAGCGCAGACCCGGAATCTCGAGCTGAGTCCTCTTCATCTCGAGATTCCGGGTTCACGCCTTCGGCGTGCCCCGGAATGACGGGAGCTCCCGGAATGATGGCCGAGAGCGGCGCGCCCGGCCGCGACGGCGCCTGCGACAACAGCCGCAGCCAGAGATATTGCGCGACGTTGGTATCCTGATATTCGTCGACCAGAATGAACTTGAACCGGTTCTGGTACTGCCGCAGCACGTCGGGATGCTCGCGGAACAGCCGGATGTTCTCCAGCAGCAGGTCACCGAAATCGGCGGCGTTGAGAATCTTCAGCCGCTCCTGGTAGCTGGCGTAGAGTTTTCCGCCCTTGCCATTGCCAAACATCGCGGCCTCGCCTGCCGGCACCTGCGAAGGCGTCAGCCCGCGATTCTTCCAGCCGTCGATCAGCCCGGCCAGCATGCGTGCGGGCCAGCGCTTGTCGTCGATGCTCTCGGCCTGCAGGAGCTGCTTGAGCAGTCGCACCTGATCGTCGACATCGAGCACGGTGAAATTGGATTTGAGCTGCACCAGCTCCGCATGGAAGCGCAGGATGCGTCCGCCGATCGAGTGGAAGGTGCCGAGCCACGGCATGCCCTCCACGGCCTGGCCGAGCATCTGGCCGAGGCGCAGCTTCATCTCTCGCGCCGCCTTGTTGGTGAAGGTCACCGACAGGATTTCATGCGGCCGCGCCCGGCCCTGGCTCAGGATGTGGGCGATCCGCGTGGTCAGCACGCGCGTCTTGCCGGTGCCGGCGCCGGCGAGCACCAGGACCGGGCCGTCCAGCGTCACGACCGCGTCGCGCTGTTCGGGATTGAGGCCGTTGAGATATTGCGGGCCGGCTGCGGCCCGCGCACGCGCGGCGATGCCGCCAGCCGCTGGCTGGTGCTCGGGGACGCCGTGATGGGGCAGTTTGCTCGGCTCGGTCATGCTCGAATCGTGTTGGCCCCACGATGGCACCGTGAGGCGGTAAAGGGGAGCCTTCATAGCAGGGATTGAAGGCCATATAGGGCCTGTCCGCCCGTTTTGACAGGTTTATCCCGACCCGTTTGCCGGCTTGATTTCTCAGCTTTGCGGCGATTTTGTTCCGCTGGAATCGTCAAATTTCGCGGTTTCGTCGCCAGGAACCTTCGTTTCCG
The DNA here is from genome assembly GCF_036924535.1 of Bradyrhizobium sp. AZCC 2262. Classification (NCBI taxonomy): domain Bacteria; kingdom Pseudomonadati; phylum Pseudomonadota; class Alphaproteobacteria; order Hyphomicrobiales; family Nitrobacteraceae; genus Bradyrhizobium; species Bradyrhizobium sp. AZCC 2262. The sequence continues at coordinate 585,027 of NZ_JAZHRT010000001.1, forward strand.
GGCCGGATTGTCCTGTCAGTCGGTGCGCGACGCTGCAGTCGCCGGCATCGCGAGAGCAACAGCCAATTGAGGTCGTGTCATGCTGAGCTGGGTCCTTACGTTTCTGGTCGTCGCGTTGATTGCGGGTGTTCTGGGCTTCGGCGGTATCGCTGGCGCGTCCGTCGAAATCGCCAAGGCGATTTTCTTTATCGCCGTGATCCTGTTTCTGATCTCGGCCGTGGTCGGACTGGTGCGTGGACGCAGCAACGTCTAGCCGGCGCGGCTGACGCGCAAGAACTGGCGGCGACGGCCCGCTACGGAGCGTCACCGCCCGAACGCATCGCTATTTTCCGGGGCATCGTGACCTTGCGGCCGATGCCCTCGGGCCTCGGAATGGCTGCATGCGCGCTCACGGCCGCTCGAATGCGGGCGTGAATGTCCGGCGGGAAGGGGGCAACTTTCCGCTCGTTCATGTTCACGTGGAGCGTCATGTTTTCAGAGGTGGCGGAGAGCCAGCCTTCGGTGGCGTGGCGCAGTTGTTCGAACGTATGCAGCCGCTTCTCATCGGTATCCAACAGATAAACCGAAATCTGAACGGGGTCGCCGAGGTGAATCTCGCGCACGTACTGCACATGGCATTCGGCAGTGAAGGTCGAGCAGTGGCGTTCCTTCATGTAGGCCGGCCCGATCCCGAGCTGCAGCCACATTTCGTCGATCGCGCGGTCCATCATGACGTTGTAATAGGCCATGTTGAGATGGCCGTTATAGTCGATCCATTGCGGTTCGATCTGCATCACCGAGGACAGGAACGGGGCCGGAGGTAACGGCATATCCTTCAAACGGTCCTCCGCGGCGGCATCGCTCGTCATCGTCCATCCCTTTGTTTTTGCGGGTCTCTTGACCCCCCTTATATCCTTTGCCACGGTCCGCTCAAATCCGGGAGGAATTTGCCGTGGCGACGACGATATCAGGTAGTGTGAAGCGGCCGGAGCCGCAGGCGCTGGCAAGCGGGATCGAGGCGTTGGCGGCGCGATTCGGCAACCGGCTGATTACCTCTTTAGCCGTGCGTGAGCAGCACGCCCATACCACCACCTGGCTGCCGACGCAGCCGCCGGACGCGGTGGTGATGGCGCAGGAAACTTCCGATATCCAGGACGTGGTCCGGATCTGCGCCAAACACTCTGTTCCCGTGATTGCCTTCGGCACCGGCACCTCGCTGGAGGGCCAGGTCAACGCGCCGGCCGGCGGCGTCTGCATCGATTTGCGCGACATGAACCGGATTCTTGAAGTTCATGCTGAGGATCTGGATTGCGTGATCCAGCCCGGCGTCACCCGCAAGGCTCTGAACGAGCATCTGCGCGACCAGGGATTGTTCTTCCCGATCGATCCCGGCGCCGACGCTTCGCTCGGCGGCATGACCTCGACGCGGGCGTCCGGGACCAACGCGGTGCGCTACGGCACCATGCGCGACAATGTGCTGGCGCTCAAAGTGGTGCGCGGCGACGGCGAGATCATCACGACCGGCACGCGGGCGAAAAAATCATCGGCCGGCTACGACCTGACGCATCTGTTCGTCGGCGCCGAAGGCACGCTCGGCATCATCTCCGAACTCACCATCAAGCTGCGCGGAATTCCCGAGACGATCGCCGCCGCCGCCTGTTCGTTCGAGACGGTGCGCGGCGCCTGTCAGGCCACGATCCTGGCGATCCAGACCGGCATTCCGCTCGCGCGGATCGAACTGCTCAACGCCGAGCAGGTCCGCGCCTGCAATGCCTATTCGAAGCTGACCTTGCCGGAGACGCCGCTGCTGCTCTTGGAATTTCATGGCAGCGAGGTCGAGGTGGCCGAGCAGTCGAGGAATTTCAGCGAAATCGCCAAGGAATGCGGCGGTGGCGATTTCACCTGGACCACCAAGCCCGAGGACCGCACCAAGCTGTGGCAGGCGCGGCACGACGCCTATTGGTCGGTCAAGGCGCTACGCCCCGGTGCGGGCGTGGTGGCGACCGACGTCTGTGTGCCGATCTCGCGGCTGGCCGATTGCGTTACCGAGACCGAGGACGACCTGAAACGGCTCGGCCTGCTGTCGCCGATCGTCGGCCATGTCGGCGACGGCAATTTCCACTGCTCGCTGGTCTGCGACGTCGACAACGCCGAAGAAATGGCCCGCGGCGAGGACTTCATGCATCGCCTGGTCGAGCGGGCGCAGTCGATGGGCGGCACCTGCACCGGCGAGCACGGCATCGGGCAGGGCAAGCAGAAATACCTCAAGGCCGAACTCGGCCCCGAGGCGATCGACGCCATGCGCGCGCTGAAGCAGGCGCTCGATCCGCAGAACATTTTTAATCCCGGCAAGATCGTGCCGGTGGGGTAGGGGATGGACTCGCTAACGCGGAGCGGACGTCGGCGGCGACGCGCCTTCATTGAAGGGATGTTCTTGCCGCTTCCTTGACAACCCAGTCAACAAACAGTGCGACACGCTTGTCATTCGCCAGCGCGGCAGGCCAGCGGATGACGTGCGCCTTGCTGGACGTCATATCCCAGTTTGGCGACACGACGCGGCAAAGCCGCTTTTCCGCGAGTGCATCATGAACAAGCAAAGACCGGGCTAGAACGACGCCGCTACCCTGCAAGGCGGCAGCGATTGCCGTACCGAGATTATCGAAGCGAAGCCCGCCCTGAATGGGAGCCGTGACGCCCAGCCGCTCGAACCACACCGGCCACGACCATTCCGCGCCGTCGTTCCGGCCAACGAGGCCCTTGTGCAGTATTGGTAAAGTGCCGAGCACATGCGGCTCGCGCAATGGCCGTCCACGCGGCAGCAGAGACGGGATCGCAACCGGGAAAACCATCTCGTCGAACAGCAAGCGTTGGGTCGACGTGGCCCGCGCGCCAACCTTGGGAAGCCATCGGATCTGCACGTCGAGATCGAGGGCGCGCGCTTGAACATCGCTTTCGATGATGCAGAGTTCGATCGCAATATCGGGATATGCTGACGCAAACGCCGTCAGACGCCGTACCAGCCAGTAGTTCGCAAGGGCGGAGCCGAGTCCGATCTTGAGTGTCACCGGCCGCACCGACGCACGCGAGCGGGCGCGTAGCTCTGCCATCTCGTCAAGCATCCGCCCCAGTCCCTCGGCCAAGGTAACGCCAGCTGCGGTCGGCAACAGACCGCCTCCCGTACGATCAAGCAACCGCACGCCCACAAAGCCCTCGAGTTTCTTCAGCCGATGGCTGATCGCGCTCTGCGTGAGCCCCAGCTCGCCGGCCGCGCGCGTCATGCTGCGATGGCGCAGCGCCGCGTCGAACGCAATCAGGCCATCAAAAGGGGGAAGAGCACGCATGCCAGCACTATGAAGGATATTCATGGCGATGTGAACAATTGGCGTTGGCAAAAAGCGGCAATCAAAGGCACGAGTAGCCGCACGATGAAGAAGCCCCCAAATATCGCAGACAGCGACGCCGGTCGGGCTGCACCATCCGTGATGCCGGCCCTGCTGTTGGGCATGGCGGCTTTCCTCACCAACTTCGACGTGACAGCAGTGGTCATTGCATTGCCGACGGTCGCGCGTGAACTCGGCTTCGGCATTGCCGGATATGCCTGGGTGATGGATGCCTACAGTTTGGCCTTCACGGCCTGCCTGTTGTTTGCGGGGGCGTTGGCGGATCGCTATGGGCGGCGGCGGGCGATGCTCGTTGGCAACGGCATCTTTGCGCTCGCGTCCTTGGCGTGCGGGATGGCATGGGACGGACCGGCGCTCCTGATCGCTCGCGTACTGCAGGGGATCGGGGCCGCGTTCATCCTGACTGGCGGTTTCGCGCTGATCGCTAGTGTCTACGCGCAGGCAAGGGCGCGTACAAACGCGTTTGCCTTGGTTGGTGTCTTGTCTGGCGTCGCCATGGCATTTGGTCCGACAATGGGCGGACTTGTCTCATCGTGGATCGGCTGGCGCTGGATTTTCCTCGTCAACTTGCCAGCCTGCGCTTTGGTCGCGTGGGGCGTACCGCGGCTGGTCGCGGAAGCGCGCGAGGCGGTGCCCCGGCCGCTCGACATTTTGGGCGTCGTATTGTTCACATCAGCGCTTACCGCGCTTGTCGAGGCACTGTTGCATGTCCGCACATCGACGTCGCATATGGTGGCGGGTCTCGCGCTGAGTGCGGTGTTTCTAACGGTATTCGGCATACAGCAGCGAAGTCGCGACAACCCGATCCTCGATCCCGGCATATTCGTTCAGCGGGCCATGATCGGAATTGCGATCCTCCTGTGCGCCGTGTCGATCGGCTACTGGGCGATCCTCGTCTACTTGCCCCTCTTCTTTGCTGCTGCTTTCGACTGGTCCTCGGAAGTGGCCGGTATTGCGCTGCTGACGGCCACGCTGCCGATGCTGTTCCTGCCGCCATTGGGCGGCCGGCTTGTCGATCGTCTGGGATGGCGGCTTCACTTCGCCTTGGCGCTCGCGATTTTGGCTGCCGGCAATGCCACCATTGTGATCGCGCTGATCTCGGATGGTTCAGCGCCGGCGCTAATTCCGACCTTCTGCGGGATCGCCGCTATTGGGGTCGGCGTCGCTTTGGCGCACCCGCAACTGTCCGGCGCGGCCGTGTCGCTTGTGCCGCCGGATCTTGCCGGCCTGGCATCTGCCGTGACAGTCGTCATGCGCCAAGCCGGCTTTGCGGTCGGCATCGCGGCTCTCGGCGCGCTGCTTCATACCCAGGGATCGGCGATCAGCTACATCTGGTTGTTCTCGGCAGCGGCAATGGCATCAGCGGCGGGACTGGTCGCGGCGCTCGTCTTGCTGCCCGCACCAGCGGCTGCGTCAAAAAAGTAGCAGCGCTCGCGCTGAAACCGCTGGTGGCAGGCGAAGTCTTGCGATGGCGTTGTTCGCTCACAGGTTGTACATTGTGGCGACCATCGCAGTTTCGCTCCAAACATAGCCTCGTTTCACCACTGCGCCGCCAGACTTAAACATAGTCGCGCCCGAACTGCGCTCTTCTGCTTGCTCCCGCAACATGTGTTGCGTTTGCGTGCGTGAAGAGGTGCGTTGATGCGTTTTGCTTCCTGGGGGTTTGTTGCCGCTTGCGGCTTTTTACTGGCAGGTCCGGTGGCGAAGGCTGCCGAAATCCGTATTCCGGACCTGCCTCCGCCTCAGTACGACTGGACCGGATTCTATGCGGGCGTTTACGGCGGCGGCGCGTATGCGGCGTGGGCCTCTGACTACTGCCGAAATGGTGCTTGCCGTCATGCAAAGGGGCAGGCGAGCGGCTTCGCCGTCGGCGTCTATGGCGGCTACAATTTTCAGTTCGCCAACCGCTTTGTGATCGGCGGTGAACTCGATTGGGGCAAATCCTCGTCGTCACAGGACGAACTCATCTTTGGCGACGGCGCGCTACTGTCGAGCTTCGGCGCATTCGGCTCCGCTCGGTTGCGCGCCGGCTACGCGTTTGACCGCCTGCTGGCGTATGGCGCCGTCGGCGTCGGCTTCGCCAGCATCAGCAATGGCTACCGCTATACGATCCAGAAGGGGTGCGACACCCTGCAGCAGGCGATCTGGGACGAACAGGTCAAGGCTGGACTGATCGTGGGCGGCGGCTTCGAGTATGCTTTCACCAGGCATTTGGTCGGGCGTGGCGAATATCTCTACGCCGACTACGGCAGCGTCACGCTGACCAGCAAGGACCGCACACGGGCTGAATTCCGCAACGAGATGCATCTCGTGCGCGTCGGCGCCAGCTATCGGTTCTGATATTTTGCGCTGGAACGATCCGGCAGCGATTGCTGCCGGGTCGTCGGTTGCTTCAGTCGCGTTGTTGCACGTGCGGTGCGGTAATCGCCTTGCGGATCGCCGCGAGCGGCGCGGTGTCGTCGAACTCGATGTCCTCGCCAATCCGCTTCAATCCGAGGTCGCGCCATAGCGCAGCGAGATCGGGGGTCATCGGCTTCGGCCCCATTTCGTTGTGGAGCCGGGTCAGCACGTCGACGCCGACGGCCTTGTCGGCGGTTGCGAAAATGCGCTCGATCGACCAGTCCTGCTCATGATTGCCGCCGGCGGCGAGCACGCCGCGCATCGCGTCCTGCAGGCCGAGGCGATTATTGGTTCGTTTTCGAATTTCGATATCGGCCAGCAGGCAGAACATCGCGCCGCCCCAATATTTGCGGCCCCAGGTGCCGGTGTTGTCGAGACCCTGGTCGCCGGCCTGCGGCAAGCCTTTCGGCATGTCGCGCATCATCGCCCGCCAGATTTCCCGCGCGTTAAGGTCTCCGGCCTGTACCCGCGCGATCGGCTCGACATAGACGGCCAGCCCCTCCGACAGCCAGGCGTAGCGATCGGGCATATCGGGCAGGGCGGTATGCACCATCTCGTGCACCATCACCCAGTCGCGCCGCAAGACATCCTCGGTGGAATCGCGGCCGAGCGGAATGCGAATGGCGGCGCCGCGATAGCCCCACGTCGTGCCGCCGCGGATGCGCCCGCCGTCGACGGGCACCAATAGCAGCCGCAGCGAGGCGACCGGAAACCGCCCGTAATAGGTCGTGACGGCCCGGGCCGACATCCTGATCCAGTCGAGCAGTTGTTCTTTTGGCAGCGTGATGTCACCCGGCGCGAACGCGACATGGATGGTGCCGCCGGGCACTTCGAGATCGGTCCTAGGCAGACGGTCGAATGCATCGTAGGGCATGCGGTCGCCGCGCATATATTCCGATTGCGCGTCGGCGCGGAACGATAGGGCGCTTGCCAGCATCGCGGCGAGGACGGCGGCGGCAACGGTCCAGCGAAAGGCGCCGGCGGCTTTCATCGCAATACGCTTTGGACCGGGGCCGATCGGTGTTCGCCGGGCCCGTGTGCGATGAACGTGGCGGCCTGTTCGTGGAGATCATCAAGCATGGCGGCGAGCAGGGCTTCGCCCTTGGCCGATGTCGCGCGGGTCGGATCGCCAAAGCTGCCGGAGCGGCTGTAGTTCGGCGAATTCGGGTCCGATGGCGTCAATGCGCCCGGCGTATCCTGTTTCAGGGTGGGGCTGGCTTCAGCGCGCGTCATGTCGACCAGATGCGGCGCCAGCGCCAGCATCAGCGACGTTTCCAGTTCGTCGGCATGGCTGCCATGGCCCTGCTCGGCCAATTGCCTGGCCACGCGCGGATAGCGCGGCCCTCCGTGGATCCACAAATGCTTGACCCGCTCGCTCGCGAGCCGCGCCAGCGCGCGATCGACCGGCGCCAGCGTGCTGATCCCGGTATTGAGCACGAGCAGCTTTGGGCATCCGCTGCCGAGAATCTGCCCCGCCACCTCGCGCACCAGCGCCTCGAAGGTCGAAATCGACAGGCTGCTGCTGCCAGCATATTCGACGAAGGCGGGGTAATGGCCGTAGGTCAGCGTCGGCCAGACCAGCGCGTCGATTTTTTCCGCCATCTGGCCTGCGAGCCATTCGGCCTGAATGCGGTCGGTGTTGAGGGGGAGGTGGAAGCCGTGCTGCTTGGCCGCGGCGCCGATCGGCAATATTGCCACCGCGCCATCACCGATGCGTCGCGCGACTTCGTCCCAGTGCATGCGCTCGATGAAATGGCGATCGGTGTCTATTTTCATTCGGCGGGCGACCCTCTTTATGATTATGAGCCGACGGAAACATCCGTCAAGAGTCCTGCCGTGATCCAACCATGCAGATAGCCCGCGCCGCGGCCTGCCGCGCTGTCGGGATCGTCATAGGTGGCGAGCATTTCGCAGAGCACGCCGAACGGGACGCCGTTCGCGGCCTCGTCCCACATCATCGCTTCCTCCGCCGAAAGTTCGCGGAACATCGGCGTGACATCCTGGCGCCAGATCAGGAGATGCGCGGGCTGCTCCAGTCCGGTCGCGTCCGGCGGCACTTCGTCGTTCTTGAGCGCGAGCCAGATCGCAGCCGCATTGGTCGCCAGCTCAAGCCTGGATGCACTGGGATGCGGCCGGAGCCTGAGGCCCGACCATGCTTCGGGCGCGAAGCCCGCCATGTCGGTCAGCTCGACGACCTTGCCTTCCGCGGCGTCGAAGGCGTCGTTGAGCGCCTTTTCGAGTGCCGCGAGATCGGACAGCTCCGGATGCTCGGCGTAGGGTGTGGTCGATTTCAGGAATTCCGGCAGACCTTGCGAGAACCAGCGCAGGTTCGGATTCCCGGACGGGCACGCCTTGACGTAAGCGTGGCCCATCTCGTCGAACATCTCGTCACCGAGATAAAGATGCAGCAGCTCATGGTCGTTGCGCATGGCCTCGACCAGCCGCGACCCATACGCATAGCGATAGACCCCGAACAGAACCTCGCGCTTCTCGCGCGGGCTGTCGAGGATTTCAGCCAGCACCGTTTCGTCGCCATCGAGGATGCCGCGCTGAAACTCGGCCTGCTGTCGCGCGAAGTCGCTCATCCGGCCTGCTTGCCCGCCGGCAGGATTTTCTCGGCCATCTCGCGGGTCCTGGCAACCTCGAGCAGCAGTTCGTCGAGCGGCGGGATGTTGTCGTCGCGCTCGATCATGGTCGAGACCCGGCCGAACCGCTTCAACGCCGCGGCATAGAGATCCCAGACATCCTCGCATACGGGATGGTCGTGGGTGTCGATGATATGGGTGCCCATGTGGCTGTGGCCGGCCATGTGAAACTGCACCACGCGATCCGCCGGAATTCCGTTCAGGAAGGTCAAGGGATCGTAGCCGTGGTTGAAGGCGCTGACATAGACGTTGTTGACGTCGAACAGGAGCCAGCATCCGGCACGTCGCGACAACTCGGACAGGAATTCCCATTCCGTCATTTCGGAATTGTTGAACTGGACGTAGGTCGAGACATTCTCCAGCACGATCGCGCGGCCGAGGAAGTCCTGCACCAGTTGCACGCGGCTGACGACGTGGTCGAGCGCTTCCCTGGTGTAGGGAATCGGCAGGAGATCGTGCAGGTTCTTGCCATGGACGCCGGTCCAGCACAGATGGTCCGACACCCATTTCGGCTCGACGCGCCCAGCGAGATCCTTCAAGGCCTGCAGATATTCGAAATTCGGCGGGGCTGTGGAGGCGATCGACATCGACACGCCGTGCATCACCACGGGATAGCGTTCGCAAATGCGATCGAGCGTGCGCAGCGGCTGGCCACCGGGCAGCATGTAGTTTTCGCTGATGACCTCGAACCAGTCGATCGGCGGATTGCCGCTCAGGATTTCGTCGTAATGCTGGTGGCGCAGGCCGAGACCGAAGCCGAGGAAAGGCGGCTTGGCCGATGTCGCCGGACGGTCTGCAAGCGCGGCCGCCGAAGTGTCTGGCAATCTGCTCGCGACGTTCATCTCGTCTCCGCTCGAACGGGTCAGCCAAACGAGGCGTGTCCCGGACTGGGCCGTCAACCTAGCATGGATACGAGGCCCGGCCTACACCGGGCCCCGATCGGACCGTCATTAGGACGGCATATACTTGCCCTTGGCGGCGTCGCACTTTTCCTTGGTCATGGCCGAGAAGCCCTGGCCCTTGCAGGCGTTCTGGCCCTTGCAGGAATTTGCCCCGCCCTTGCAGGCGCTCTGGCCCTTGCAGGCATTGGCGCCGACGCACTTACCTTCGCCGGCGGCATAGGTCACGGTCGACATGGTGGCGCCGGCCAGGAACAGGGTGGCTGCGGCGGCAGCAATGGCGGTGCCGGACTTCGAAGTCATTTTCATGGGTATCCTCCAGGGAAGTGTAGGGGTGCATCGCCCGCGGGCCGCGACAGTTCCGGCCGACAAACTGCACCCAGCGATAGCTACGCGGCGGGTCCGGATTTAGTTACACGGCGGGCCAACTTTATTTCGGCCACCGGCTCGAAACAATGAGGGCCCGGCAGCGCCGGGCCCTCACTGCACCCGCCGATCGATCAGCCCTTGACGAACTTGGCGCCCATGGCGGCGCACTGCTTTTCAGAGGTCGCCGAGAAACCCTGGCCTTTGCAGGCGTTCTGGCCCTTGCAGGCATTGCCCGCACCCTTGCAGGCGCTCTGGCCCTTGCAGGCGTTGCCGGCCATGCACTTGCCTGTGGCGGCGTTCGCCGGCGTTGACACCGTCGACACCACCGAACTGGCGAGGAACAGGGTGGCGGCGGCGGCGGCGAGCGTCGCACCGGACTTGGAATTCAACTTCATGACGATCTCCTCGATGATTGTTTGAAGACAAAACGTGACGCCGTGAGATCTGTTGATCGTTCGATCACAGATCCCGCCGACGCAGGGGAAGGGCGGATGGCAACCCGATCGCGGTGGCTTGCCGGAGAACGTCAGGTCTCCGTGATTTGATTGCGCATCCGAAACCAGCTACGGGGCATCAGGCGATTTGGTTACAGAGTTTCAAAAGAAAATTTTCTTTTTTTGCGGTTGGACATCCCGTCGATGTCTAACCCCGGCGGCGTGGGAGTATTTCGTTGCGCGCGCGCAACGGCCATGACACCCGCGGCGGCTAAGAAAATGTGCGGCCTCAACCGATTAGACGGGATGCCGACGCGCTTTTGTTTGCGCTGCACAATGGAATTGCGCTAGCCCCGCACCGGTTTCAGCTTCGCCATCTGCGTGACCGTGGCTCGAAGCTCCTCGGCATTGAAGGACGGAAACGAACAGATGCGGTTGCTGCAGGCGAACGCCGCGGGTTCGCCGAGGTCGGGATATTCAACGTCGGGGTTAGGCAGCTTGTCCTCGCGCAGATCCAGCCACTCCAGGCGCTTGTAGCGGGCCGGCAGCGCGCGGGCCAGCGCGTGCAAGTTTTTCGCGCGGACGTCGTCCTTGTGTCCGACGATCGTCATATGGGTCGGCTCGATTGCGAGTTCTTCGTCGGCGAGCAACACGCCGGGCAGGGGACGCATCATCCCAGCCGAGGCACTGGCGAGATAACGCATCGCATGAGCGGCCTGCTCGCGATAGCCCTCGTTGCCGAAGTAACGGTTGAGCAGGTTCATGAACCTTGCCACCTGCACCTGGTCGTCGATCAGCTTGGCGGGTCTTGCGAGCACGCCGGTCTTGCCTTCTGCGGTCTTCGAGGTCACGAAGCCGCCAGCGTTATCGCGGAAGGTCGCGACGAAATCGCCGGCCTTGGCAGCCGAACTGAGCCAGTCGCGATTTCCCGTCGCGGCATATAGATCGAGGAAGGCCTGGCCCATCGCGAGTGTATCGCCCAGAAATGGTCCGCCGCGATCCTTCTCGCCATGATGGAAACCGCCATCCGGCAGCGCGCGATTGTCGATCACCCATTTCGCCGCACGTTCTGCGATCACCAGCGCCTTCGGATCGTTGGTGACGTTGTAGTACGCGGCAAGCCCTGAAATGGCCCAGCCATTTTCGCGCGCGTATAAATTCTTGTCGATGCGTGGCATGCCCAGCTTGCGGCGCTCGCCGTCCGTCAGCGCGTAATATTTGTGTCCGTCGATGTCGTGGTTGAGATCGGCATCCTGGCTGACATAGAACGCGCCGTCAGGGCTCGTCAGAAATTCCGCGAGATAGCGTTCGATGTTGCGCGCGGCGGCAAGATATTTCGGATCCTTCCACAGCGCATAGGCCTGGCTGTATTGCCGGAGATATTGCGCCTGGAACGACATGATCTTTTCGAAATGCGCATGGGTCCAGGAGCCCGCTTCGGAATACTGGTACACGCCGCCCCAGACCGGATCGATCAGCGCAACGGCGGCATCGAGCGTCTGCCGGGCGCGCCTGGTCGCCATGGCGTCGCCGGCCTCGGCGCGGGTGATCGCAAGATCCATGCTGTCGGCGTCGATGTATTTCTGGTTCTCGCCCCAGCCGCCGAGTTTTTCCTCGTAGGATTCGTCGACATTCCTGGTCAGTGCCGCGCGCCGTTCCTTGTCTAGGAAGGCGGATGTCGAGGGCTTCACCTCAAAGGCTTCGCCGACCGACGGTCCCGGCGACGGATCATCGATGATGGCTTTCAGCAGCGCCTGCATCCGTTCGGGCTCGATATATCCCCGGATCTTGGCGATCTCGGTGCCGTCGGGACCGAACACGATGGTCGCCGGCCAGCCCCAGTCCCCATAGCGGCTCGACAGATCGGGATTGGCATCCTGATCGACCCGCACCGGCAGATATTTCGCGGCCAGCAATTCCCTGACCTCGGGATTGGCGTAGGTCGTCTTCTCCATGACGTGGCACCAGTGGCACCACACCGCCTCGAGATCGAGAATGACGAAGCGCTGTTCGGCCTGCGCGCGGGTGAACAGATCCTCGCTCCATTCACTCCATTTGGGCCCGTCCGACGCAAACGTGGGGGACGCTGCAAGCGCGGCGAGGGCGAAGGCGGCAAGGCGGACGAGTTTCATGGCGGCTCCCGGAAGCGGTGGCGTTTCGCCAGCTACGCGGCGGGCGAAATCCGGGCTCAGCTTTTCGGCGCTGTCACAGGATTGTGAGATCAGGTCGATTTCTCGCTGAGGCCGGTCGCGTTCACCAGCAGCCGGTCCAGTGACGCCGCGCCGGGACCGCAGATCGCCAGCCACATGAAGGCAGCAAAATAGGTCGCCTCCTCGAAGCCGAGCAGCGTCTCCAGTGAATCGACGTCGCCCCATTTCGCCGACCGGATGGCGACGACCATGACGACTGCCAGCATCGCGGCCGGGATTCGCGTGAACAGGCCGAGGATCAGCATCGCGCCACCGAAAAATTCGACGCCCGACACAAAGGGGGTCAGTATCTTGGGAAACGGAATGCCCCAACCGATAAAGTTCTCGGTCACCTGCGCCAGATTATTGAGCTTGCCCCAGCCGGTCAGCATGAAGGTGTAACCGACGATGAGCCGCATGATCAGGGGGCCAGCCCAGGAAAAATGCGATGCGATCTGCGCTGGCAACAGGATGAGAAGATTGATGATGAAATGCATGCGAACCCCCCTCTAAGTATTTGGTGTAATGCGAGGCCGCGATCTGCGGTCCCCCTAGACCCGGCGCGCTCGAAAAGTGCCGCGGCTGCGATGGCGGCAATCCGGCTCCGACAGCAATTTCGCAATGGCCGGCCCGCTTGTTACGGGGCCTAACCGAAATTTTGCAGTGCGGGGAAAGTCTCCAGCAGCCAGATGCTGATGCTGGTCACGGAGCCGGTCAAGAAGCCGATGCCGGTGATCACCATCAGGATGCCCATGGCATGCTCGACCTTGCCGAGATGCCGCTTCATCCGCGCAAACAAGGAGGAGAATTGTTCGACCATGAACGCCGCCAGCAGGAACGGGATTCCAAGCCCGGCGGAATAGACCGCCAGCAAGCCGGCGCCCTTGGTGACGGTGGCCTCGGCGGCCGCGATCGACAGGATCGCCGCCAGAATCGGCCCGATGCATGGGGTCCAGCCAAACGCAAAAGCAAGCCCCATGGCATAGGCGCCCCACAGCCCGACCGGTTTTGGCATCGTCATCCGGCCCTCGCGCATCAAGAGCCCGATCCGGGTCAGGCCAAGGAAATGCAGGCCCATGATGATGATCACGATGCCGGCCACGATCGAGAGCTCTGCCGACCAGGCGCGGATCAGGCCGCCGATCAGGGAAGCGCTGGCGCCGAGCGCCACGAAGACGGTGGAAAAGCCGAGCACGAACATCAGCGCCGAAGTCATCACCGCGCGCCTGGAGGTTTGGCCCGCCTCGCCATTGGCGACGTGCTCGATGGTCGCGCCGGTAAGATAGATCAGATAGGGCGGCACCAGCGGCAGCACGCAGGGGGAGAGGAAGCTGACGAGACCGGCAATCAGGGCCGCCGGGATGGAAACATCGTGCATTGCATGACCTTCGAGAATTGCCACAAGGCATAGCGCCGTACTGGCTTGTACGGAACAGGCAAACGATAAGTTTCGTGGCGTTCTGTCCCAACTTCGGTCACAGAGCCGTGTCCGGGGCGCCGAAATGGCCTCGCGGCTGAAACAGACGCTAGTATGGTCCCGTAATGCGGTGATCAGACCGCGCAACGGGACCTTTGCATGCGCCTCGGCATCCGCACCGCCATTTCGGCCCTCGTACTGACGTCCATCGTCGTCAGCGCCGTCGGCGTGCATCTGTTGTGGTGGCGCACTGCTCAGCAGGTCAGCCAGACGCTTGCCAACACCATCAACGACCAGATCGTTTCGGCCGTGGGCGACGAACTGCAATCGGTCACGACGGAGGCGCGCTCGTCAATGATGGCGGTACGAACGCTGCTGGCCGAAAAAGTGTTCGAGCCGCGCGATGCCAGGAAACGCGAAGTTGTTTTCCGGTCGCAATTGCTGTCGCAGCCGACCATCTCCTGGGTGGCGTTCGGATGGCCGGATGGATCGTTCTTTGCCGGACACAAGCTTGGCAACAACATCATCGAAATGCTCGAGATCACGCCCGACCGCAACATGCGCATCAATCGCTACGAGTTCGTCGGCAACGATCTTCGGCTCAAGGCGAGCTGGTTCGAAGAAACCGATTATTCCGTGACGGAGCAGGAATGGTTTCGAGTCACCAAAGAGACCAACGACGAATACTGGTCGACGCTGACGAGGCATCCGCGCGGCGAAGCGCTGGCGGCGGCCTTTTCGGCCCCGGTCGACATCGATGGGAAATCGGCAGGCGTCATTGCCATCATCATCGAACTGACCCGTGTCTCGAATTTCCTGTCGCAGCTCACGGTCGGCAAATCCGCAGGCGCCTTTATTCTCGAGCGGGACGGCAAGGTGGTGGCCTCACCCGATCCCGATGCCAGCGAGTTGGTGGCGCTGAAGACCGATCATCCGCTGTTGCCGGTCGCGGTCGACGCGATCCGCAATGCCGGCAGCGCCTACGAACCCGGCGAGGGGCAGCCGTTCAATACGACAGTAACTCGGGACGGCAAGGCCTATCAGGCCGTCATCACGCCGATTTCGTTTCCCGGTTGGTCGCTGGTAACGGTGGTGCCGGAATCGGAGTTTCTCGGACCCGTCCAGATGACGATCCGGAATCTGGTGATCGGCCTTGCAGTGTTGATCGTCTTTGCCGGGCTTTTGTCGGCATGGCTGGCCCAGCGCCTGATCGCCGCGCCGCTGATCAAGGTGGTCAACGAGATCAGGCATGTCGAGCGTTTTGACCTCGACAAGGTGCAGCGGCATCCGTCGCGGCTGACCGAGATCGGGAATCTTTCCGGCGCGATCGGCGACATGGCGCAGGGACTTGCCGCGTTCCGGAAATACATTCCGGCCGACCTGGTGAAGCGGCTGATCAGCGACGGCAACGGGGCGCGCCTCGGCGGTACGGTGCGGCCGATGAGCGTGATGTTCATCGACCTCGCCGGCTTTACCGGTATGTCGGAGCGGCTCGGCGACCGCATCATTCCGCTGCTGTCGCGCTATTTCGACAGCGTCTCGGTGCAGATCCAGGGCCAGAACGGCACCATCGACAAATTCATCGGCGATGCCGTGATGGCGTTCTGGGGCGCGCCGTCGCCCAACCCCGATCATGCCGTTGATTGCTGCCGCGCGGCGCTGGCATGTCGGCGCGCGGTGGAAGAGGCCGGCCTCGTCGACGACCACGGCGAGAGCGTCAAGATTCGCATCGGCATCAATTCCGGCGACATGCTGGTCGGCAATATCGGATCGGAAGTGCGGCTGAACTACACGGTGATCGGCGACGCCGTGAATATCGCAAGCCGGCTGGAGAGCACCAACAAGGCGTACGGCTCCACGATCATCATCGGCCCCGAGACCCGCCGGCTGGCGGGGAACAGCATCGTGGTTCGCGAACTCGACCGGCTGGCGGTCTATGGCCGCGCGGGCGGACTGCAGATCTATGAATTGCTTGATATGGCCGGCGAGTTCGGCGGGGCGCTCGACTGGGTGGCTTCCTATGAGGCCGGCTTGGCTGCATGGCGCGCGCGTGACTTCGAGGCCGCGATCGCTGCGTTCGAGAAGGTGCTTGAAATCCGTAACGACGCGGCGTCATCGGCGATGATCGAGCGCTGCCGGCAGCAGCTCGAAAATCCCGTCGGCGAAGATTGGGATGGCACGACGGTCGCGCGGACGAAGTAGATGCACTGCGTCACGGGCCCCCTCATGGTGAGGAGCGCGTAGCGCGTCTTGAACCATGAGGTCCGTCTGTGGCCTCACATCATTCGAGACGCCCGCTGCGCGGGCTCCTTAAGGAGAGCGCATCAGCGGGCTCCTGAATGGCCGCCAAGGGCGATCAACCGTCCCCTTCACATGAGCGGCGTTCTGCGGTCGCGGTGCGCGACGGGACATGTTTGCGGTTGGCGAGAATGGCTAAGAGAAACGGTGATCGGCGAGCGCTTAGCGGTCGTTGACCCTGTTCTAAGTAAGAAAGATGTGTAAGATCGGAGGGCTATTGACCTGGAGCTTTGCACATATGACATCCCTCTATGGCAAGCTTTTCAAATATCGGTCAAGGGCCGCTCGATCTCCGCTTGAGGACTACCTGACCGAATGCCTTACTGACCTGTTCAATCGTCTCGATGGAGAAACGCAGAAGCATTTTGTTCGTCGCGTTTTCATGCCGACCGGGGTGCAGCAGCAGTGGGACGAATTCAGCTCAGCCATCGACGTCATTCGAATGGAAACGCAGCATGTCATTTTGAAAGGGCGAATTGACTTAGTTGTATTTGCGGGAAGCGATCCGATCGTTGCAGTCGAGCATAAGATCGGTGCTCCTATAAGCGAGGACAGTGACGGCAACGACCAACTTGAAATTTATGGAAGATGGATAACTGCGTCCAAGCCAGATGCATTTCCGGGCGTTATCTGTCTGCTAACTCACCTCACTCAGCCTAATGAAGGCTTTCTAGATGAGGCGAGAAGAAGCTGCGGCGCTAAACCTCATGTTGTCACCTGGGGCTCCCTTGCCGCGGCTCTCATCAATATCAATGAGAATATCGGAACGCTGCAAGCCGATGTTGCAACGTTGATATGTGAACTTGTGCTGTTTTTGGAGGAGATGAACATGAGCCATGAGTTTGCTGGGCGTGACGAATTTGCGTCAGCGTTCGTCTATCTCCGAGCTGGTAGTCGGATGGACCACACATTCGAAACGATCTACAATCATGTAAAATCTTTGAAGGGCTGCTTTGCGACCGGCAGATCAATTCATGAATCGAGCTTGTATTTTGATACCAAGCGCAGCTTAATTTGGGGGTGGAATTTTCTCTCCCACCAAACATTCTCGGATCTTTTTTTTGGATACGGTATTGCGCTGGCGCCCGCGGTGACCTTTGGAAGCGCATCAATTCAAGCGCCCGATGCCGTGTTTCTATGCGTGGGGGCGGACAACAAGAGGAGCATGCAGTCATTGAGAGCTGCTAAAGATGTTCCGGAAAAGCCGTGGACGTACGTCGATCTTGGAGACTGGTCGGCAGTTATCTGCTTCAAATCCCTTCATTCGTTCATGGCTGACCCAGAACAATTTGCACTGAAAATGAA
Source organism: Bradyrhizobium sp. AZCC 2262 (assembly GCF_036924535.1). NCBI lineage: Bacteria > Pseudomonadati > Pseudomonadota > Alphaproteobacteria > Hyphomicrobiales > Nitrobacteraceae > Bradyrhizobium > Bradyrhizobium sp. AZCC 2262. The sequence goes on from NZ_JAZHRT010000001.1 coordinate 602,363, forward strand.
TGAGTGGATCGACGAGTCGGAGGCGAGCGTGAATAAGTTTGTATCCTCATACTTGAAATAGCTGCCCGAGAGCGACCGTTCTCAAACTATCCTTTGCCAACCTAGCAACAGGGTAATTATCGCTAATTGGTACGGCCTCTCTTGGCCCCCTCAAAATTTGTGAGGAGTGACATGGACGTACCAACCATTCTTAACGATGCGGGAGAGCTGCTGGCCGACGATGTCTTTTCCTGTCGGAAGTCGGATAGGAATAATGTTGTCCGGTAGCGCCGCTCGAACAGTGGCAAAGCTACTTCTGTCATACGAAGGCCGATGGTTCAGTGTCATCGGTTGTCATTGTTGGGTTAGCACAAAACGGCCTTCGCCGGAGGCTATGCTTGGCGGTTCGCGAGCAGGGCCAAACGCTCCGTATAAATTCTCTAGACGAGGGCTTGATGCTGATGTCACCGCAAAAGTAGGCGGCCTCCTTACACGCACCCTTGCGCGCCGCTTCCGTTTGGTCATAGAATTTACCCAGAAGGTTAAATTGTGCATCCGCGCCGACGCGGTGCAACGACACGCCGAAACGAGGCTTGAGCAACAAGCCTTGAAAAACAAACTAAGGGGAGAAAGCGCCATGAAGACTGGGCCCGTCAGCCGGCGCGTGCTGTTGAAATCGTCCACGGCGGTCGCCGCGGGGCTGGTGCTGTCACCGGCGATCATCGGGCGGGCGCAAGCCGCGACGATGAAAATGAAGTGCTCCTCGTCGCTTCCCAACGATCCCAAATATGCCAACGGCCGCGTCTATTATGACAATCTGGTGAAGCACCTGAAGGGCAACGGCCTCGGCGAGCAGATCGAGGTCACGTTCTTTCCCGACAACCAGCTCGGCCAGGAAATCGACGTCATCAATTCGGTCAAGCTCGGCGTGATCGACCTGATGCTGTCGGGCTCGTCGATCTCGGCCAATCTCGTGCCTCTGGTCGGAACCTTCGACCTTGGCTACCTCTTCTCCAGCTTCCCGCAACAGACCAAGGCGTTCGAGGCCGGCGCGGCAAAACCGATCGAGGAGGCGCTGCTGAAGGGCGCGAACATCCGCATCATCTCGTGGGCGTATAATTTCGGCTCGCGCAGCGTGCTGGCAAAGAAGCCGGTGAAAGGCCCCGAAGATCTGGCCGGGCTCAAGATCAGGACGCTGCCGAACCCCGTCATTACCGAATGTCTGCGCCTGATGGGCGCCGCCGCGACGCCGCTGGCGTTCGGCGAAATCTACACGGCACTGCAGGCCGGCGTGCTTGATGGGCTTGAGCACGACCCGCCGACCATCCTTGCCAGCAAGTTCTATGAGACGTCGAAGCACTATGCGCTGACCCAGCACAATTTCTCGCCGCTCGCGACCTATTTCAGCGATGCGACGTACAAGCGGATGGACCCCAAGCTGCGCGAGGGATTCCTCGACGCGGCGGGGAAGGCGGCCGCTGACACCCGCATGCACGGCCTCGAGATGGAGAAAGAGGCGCTCAAGAATCTGGCGGACAAGGGCGTCACCATCGTCGAATGCGACAAGGATGCGTTCCGCAAGCGCGTGCTTCCGCAGACCGACAATTTCATAAAAGCCCGCCCCGAGGCGAAGCCGGTGGTCGACATGATCCGCGCGACGCAGACCTGAGGTAACACGTTATGTCAGTCGCCGCGCCCTCGCTTGAAAGCGGCGGTCACCGGATCACGGCCTCGCTGCTTGCCGTGAGCGACGTGGTTGCGGCGATCCTGCTCGCCGCCGATCTCCTGGTCGTCTGTGTTTCGGTGTTGCTGCGCTTCCTGTTCAATGCGCCGGTCGAATGGGCCGACGACGTGGCGCGCGGCCTGATGGTGGGATCGAGCTTCTTCGGCGCCGCCAGCGCGCTGGCCCGCGCCGAGAATCTGGGCGTCGCCTTCTTCATCGACATGCTGCCGCGCGATGCCCGCCGCGTCGTTGGTTCCATGGGCGCGCTGCTCGTGACGGTCATCGCCTTCTATGTTGCCTTCAACGCGATGAAGATGGGCTGGCTGACCACGGGACAAACCTCCGGTTCCGGGCTTCCGCTCGAATGGACGTTCTATCCGATGGGCGCGGGCGCGTTGTTCATGACGGTGTTCGCGCTGGAGATTTTTTGCACGCGCTCGCTTCGTGACATCGTGGCCGGAATTCTCGCAACCGGCCTGATCGTAGCGTTCTATCTGGCGTGGGATTTTCTGGCGCCGGACTCCGTGCCGTCGTCGGGAACGCTGATGCTGATCGGCTTCTTCATCACGCTGTTCGGTGGACTGCCGATCGGATTTGCGCTGGCGTTGGCGGCGCTGATCTTCATCTGGGTGGAGGGCACGCTGCCCGGCGTCATCTTCGCGCAGCAGATGGCGCGCGGCATCGATAATTTCGTGCTGCTGGCGATCCCGTTCTTTATCCTCGTCGGCTATTTGATGGAGGCCAACGGCATGTCGGTCCGCCTGATCGAGCTGTTGCAGCGGGCGGTCGGGCGGATGCGTGGCGGCCTCAACGTGGTCATGGTGATGTCGATGGTGCTGTTCTCGGGTATCTCCGGCTCCAAGATGGCCGACGTCGCGGCGGTAGGCTCGGTGCTGATCCCGGCGGCGCGCCGGTCGCGCCAAAACCCCGGCGGCGCGGTGGCGTTGCTGGCGGCTTCCGCGGTCATGGCGGAAGCCATTCCGCCTTGCATCAATCTCATCATCCTGGGCTTCGTCGCCAATCTGTCGATCGGCGGATTGTTCGTCGCGGGTATCTTGCCCGCGGGGCTGATGGCGCTGGCGCTGATCGTGCTGTCGATCATTCTTGGAAAACGGCCTGAGCCTGCCGCGGAAGCCGAGCCGCGGGCGGCGGTCTCCGGCCTGTGGAGCGGCGCCATCGCCTCGTTCGGGCTGATCTTCATGATCTTCTTCGGATTCAAGACCGGCTTTGCGACCGCCACCGAAATCTCGGCCTTCGCCGTGGTCTACGCCATCATTGTCGGCAGCATCGTGTTCCGCGAACTCACCTTCAAGACGGCAGCGCACAGTTTTGTGCAATCGGCGACGCGTTCGGGGCTGGTGCTGTTCATCGTCGCCGCCGCGCAATCGCTGGCGTTCGTCCTCACGCTGCAGCAGGTGCCGCATGCCGTCGGTGACATCATGCTGTCGTTGTCGGGGTCGCAGGGCGTCTGGCTGTTCATGCTGTTGTCGATCGCGGTGCTGATCGTGATGGGCTCGGTGCTGGAAGGCGCGGCGGCGCTCATCATCTTCGGGCCGCTATTGATGCCGGTGGCGGTCAAGCTCGGCATCGATCCCCTGCATTTCGGCGTCGTGCTGGTCGTGGCGATGGGGATTGGCCTGTTTGCGCCGCCGCTGGGGCTCGGCCTCTATGGCGCCTGCCTGATTGGCAACGTGCCGATCGAGCAGACCATCAAGCCGATCATGGGATATCTCGGTTTGCTGCTGCTTTGCCTGCTGGTCATTGCGTTCGTACCCTCGCTTAGCACGGCATTGCCGCGCGCCTTCGGCTACTGACGTGAAAGTCCTGTTGACCCATACGCCGCAGTCCCGCGTGCAATATTATGGCGAGCGCAGCCTGAGCGGGTTGCAAGCCGTCGCGCAGGTCAAGCTGCATGAATCGAATGATGCGCTCGACGCCGCCGGCCTGATCGAGGCCGCTGATGATGTCGACATCATCGTCGCCGATCGCCTCACCGCCGGTCCGGGCGAGATATTTCCGGCGTTGCCAAAACTGCGCGCCTTCGTTCGCTGTGCGGTCGATATCCGTAACATCGATGTCGATGCTGCGTCTGCGGCCGGCATCCTGGTGACGCGGGCAGGGCCGGGCTTCGTTCAATCGGTCGCCGAACTCGCGCTCGGCTTCATGGTCGATCTGTCGCGCGGCGTGCCACGTGCGACGGCCGACTATCATTCGGGACGGAAGCCCGAGATCATCATGGGCCGGCAACTGGCCGGCGGCCGCCTCGGCATCATCGGCTATGGCAGCATCGGCCGCTATCTGGCTGATATCGCCAAGGTGTTGGGCATGGAAATTCTGATTGCCGATCCCTTTGCGACCGTCAGCGATGCCGCCATCCAGCACGTGCCGCTCGACGATTTGCTTGCGCGCTCCGACTACGTCGTCTGTCTCGCGGTTGCCAACGAGCAAACCGAAAATCTGATCGGGCCGGCGGCGCTGGCGCGCATGCAGCCACACGCCTTCTTCATCAACCTGTCGCGCGGCAACCTCGTCGACGAGGCGGCGTTGTCGGCGACGTTGCGCGAGAACCGCATCGCCGGCGCCGCGATGGATGTCGGCCGCGCGCTGGACCAGATGCCGTCGCCGGAACTGGCAAAACTGCCGAACGTCATCGCCACGCCGCATATCGGCGGGCTGACGCCGCCGGCGATCGAGAGCCAATCGCTGGAAACGGTGCGGCAGGTCGAGAAGATCATCGCGGGCGAGGCGCCGGTTGGCGCCGTCAATGCCGACCGTTGGACGCGCCGGCCATGAACAATGACCTGCCATGTTTTTATGACCGCTGGACAAGTTTGCCGCGTCAGGCTCAAATTTGATCATTAAACCCCGCCCATGAGCCGGGGAGAATGACACCGACGCCGTCAGCCAATGACGGGCGCCGCAGAGGAACAGGAAGCGCATCACATGGCCATTTCACGTCGTGACGTATTGTTGGGCGGCGCCGGCGCCGCGGGCGCCGCAGCATTTTCGTTTCCAGTCCCCGCCATTGCCCAGTCGGAACCGATCAAGGTCGGCTGCCTCGCTGCGATGACCGGTCCGAGTTCGGCGCCGACCATCGGCTTCAACCGCGGAGTCAATTTTGCGGTGGATGCGATCAACGCCGGCGGCGGCGTCAAGGGCCGCAAGATCGAACTCTTCATGCGCGATACCCAGGGCGATCCGACCAAGGCGGTGAACGCCACGCAGGAACTGATCAGTCAAGCCAAGGTCCATGCCATCTGGGGCCCGCTCAATTCCGGCGAGGCGCTGGCGACCACGCCGATCATGGCGCGTGCCAAGATCCCGGATATTCACCCCTGTGTCGTCGAGACTCTGATCGACACCACCAAGTTTCCAAACGCCTTCCGGATGGCGCCGTCGAACAGCCAATGGGATGACGCGGTCCGCAATTACTGCCTCAATATCCTCAAGGCAAAAAAGGTCGCCGTGATCGGCGATACCACCGGCTATGGCGTGACCGCTGTCGGTGCTTCGGTCACGGCATTCAAGAAGGATGGTGCCGAGGTGGTCTATCAGGCCAACGTCGACGCGACCCAGCCCGACATGACGCCGGACATGCTGCGCGCCAAAAACGCCGGCGCCGAAGTGATCGTGGTCTGGAGTGTCTCCACCGGTATGGAAGCGCGCATGTTCAACGTCCGCGCGGTGATGAATTGGGATGTCCCGTTCGTCGGCCACCCCTCGATGTCTTCGGGCGAGATCGCCGGCCTCGTCGAAAAACCCGCCAACTGGAAGAAAGTCTACGCCATCGGTTACAAGAGCTGCAGCTACGACGCGGCCGGAAAATTGCCGCCGAAGAGCGAGGACCTGGTCGCGCGTCTGGCCAAGGCCAACGTCGTGATGAACGATACGCTGCTGTGGTGGATCGCCGGCGGCATCGATGCGATCGAGCTGATCGCAAAGGCCGTCGCGGAAAGCGGATCGACTGACAGCGCCGGGATCATCGCCTACTGGAACACGCTATCGAAATACCCCGGCTACTTCGGCAATTACAGCTTCTCGCCGACACAGCATAATGGCTACCTGACCGAAGAGATCGTGATGTCGGAAGCCTCCACCGCCAAGAACGGCACGTTTGCGTTGGCGCCGGGATATACGTGACCGACGGAAGAGGGCGGTAGCATATGCTCGCCTCGATCCTCGCATCCGGACTGGCGGCGGGCGCGATCTACGCGCTCGTCGGCGTCACCTATAACACCATGTTCTCGACCTCCCGGGTGATGAGCTTCACCGCCGGTCAGTTGGCGATGCTGGGCGGCGTGTTCGGTTCGATGTTCACGCTGAAAATGGGCATGCCGATCCTCGCCGGCTTCCTGCTGACGCTGCTCTGCTGCGCCATCATCGGGATCATCACCGAATTCGTCGCGGTGCGGCCGGTGCTGAAAAGCCTCGACCAGCACCTCTACGTGCTTTCGACGCTCGCGGTGGCGCTGATGATCCAGCAGGTCGCGGCGATCAAATGGGGCACCGAGCCGCAGCCGTTCCCGCGCGTATTCGGCATCGGCAGCGGTATCTGGGACGAAAAATTCTGGCTGCCGGTCGCAGCCTGCGCGATTACAATTGTCGCCCTCGAATATCTTTATCGCCGCACTTTGGTTGGACGCGCCTTCGTCGCGATCGCGGAAGATAATTTCGCGGCGCGCGCGCTCGGCCTGCCCGAACGCAATCTGCGCGTCGCCAGCTATGCGCTGGCCGGCGTGATCGGCGGTGTCGCCGGATTTTCCGGCGGCGAGTTGCTGCTGGCGTTCTTCGCCAATGGCGCGCTGCTGAACTTCTACGGCTTTGTCCCGGTGGCGCTCGGCGGGCTCGGCAATAACAGAGGCGCGATCGTCGGCGGATTGGCGCTTGGCCTGTTCCAGCAGGCGGCGAACTTCCTGGTCGGCGGCATCTTCTCGTCGGTCGCCGTCTTCACGCTGTTCATCGTGGTCCTGCTGGCGGCGCCCCAGGGTCTGTTCGGCGCTTCCACGGCGCGGAGAGTGTGATGACGTCAGTCACCGCAGTTCCGGCGCACAACGACTCCGGCACCATTCGCGCGGCGTTGCCTCATGTCGCGCCGTTCCTCGGCATCCTTGCGCTGGCGATGATCCTGCCCTTCGTCAGCAACGATTACTGGGCACTGATCGGCACGCGGGCGGCGATCTATTGGGTGCTGGTTTCCGGTCTCAACCTGGTGGTCGGTTTCGCCGGGCATCTTGCGATCGGCTATGTCGCGCTGCTGACGCTCGGCGCCTACACCACGAGCGTGCTGGTCGCGGGCAATGTCATGCCGCCGGTGCCGGTGTTTGCTGCACTGCCGATTGCCGGCTGCGTTGGCGCGGTGTTCGGCGTGATCGTCGGCCTGCCGGCCTTGCGGTTGCGTACCTTCTATTTCGCGATGTCGACGCTGGGCTTCGCCACCATCGTCACGCAGATCGCGCTGGCATGGCAGAGTGTCACCGGCGGCGGCATCGGCATATCAGGACCGGAGTTTCCGGCGCCTTTCAATACCGCCTGGGGCTTTTACTTTCTTTGCATAGGCTTTGCAGCCATCACCACCTGGATGAGCGCGAATATCGCGCGCAGCCGGTTCGGTCGCGCGCTGATTGCAGTGCGCGACGCCGAAGTGGCGGCCGAGGCCACCGGCATCTCCAAGCCGAAAATGCTGATCGCCATCTTCCTGTTTGCCGGCGCGCTTGCGGCCATCGCCGGCGGATTGTTCGCGACCCTGCAGACCTACATCACGCCGGATGCCTTCACCTTCGACCTGTCCGTGCTGTTCTTCATCGCGATCCTGATCGGCGGCCGCGGCTCGATCCTGGGGCCGATGCTCGGCACCATCATCCTGACGATCCTGCCGGAGATCGCAGCGCCGTTGGCGGCGTGGTCGACGTTTCTCTATGCGGTGTTGCTGCTGGTGATCGTGCTTGTCATGCCCGGCGGCATCGCCGCGCTGCTGGATTTTCGCAACCGCCGTCCGCTGGCCAGCAACCGCGCCATCGTGCCGCGACCGGCGGCACTGGCCGATATCGTGCGCAAGCGCATGGGCGGCAGCATGCTGACGCTGCGCGGCATCGCCTTGAGTTTTGGCAATGTGCGGGCGATCGATGGTCTCGACCTCGACGTCGCACCGGGCCAGATCCACGGCCTGATCGGCCCCAACGGCAGCGGCAAGACCACGACGCTCAATGTGATCTCGGGTTACTACGCCGCCCAGACCGGAATCATGACCCTCGGCGATGATGCGCTGCCGCCGGGTGAGCCGACCTTGCGCGCCTATCGCGGCATCGCGCGCACGTTTCAGACCCCGCGCGTGATCGGCGAGGCGTCGGTGCTGCAGAATGTCATGATCGGCGGCTCAATCGAGGGCAGGGCGAGTTTTGTCGAGTCGATGCTGGCGTTGCCGCGGAACGCGCAGGATGAGCGGATGCTTGCGGCCAAGGCGCGCGCCTTGCTCGGCGTCGTTGGGCTGGAACCGCTGGCGGAGGTGCGCGCCGACCGCCTGCAGCACAGCGAACTACGCTTCATCGAGATCGCCCGCGCGCTGATGCTCGATCCGGATTTCCTGCTGCTCGACGAACCCGCCGCCGGCCTTTCCAACGACGAGATCGAACGACTGGCCGGGCTGATCAAGGCGATCAGCGCCCGCGGCACCGGCGTGCTGCTGGTCGAGCACCATGCCGACCTGATCTTCGACATTTGCCATCAGGTCACCGTGCTCAATCTCGGGCGTACGCTTGCCGCCGGAACCCCTGCCGAGATTCGCGTTCACAAGGAGGTGGTCAGTGCTTACCTCGGCGGCTGAACCCCTGCTCTCGGTGAAAGGGCTGGAATCGGGCTACGGCAAGATCCGCGTGCTGCATGGCATCGGGATCGAGGTCGCAGCCGGCGAAGTGGTTGCCTTGCTCGGCCCCAACGGCGCGGGCAAGACGACCCTGCTGCGTGCGCTGTCGGGATTGCTGCCGGTCAATTCCGGGCATGTGTGCTTTGACGGCCGCGACATGACCAACGCGACGCCGCGCGAAGCGGGGCGCGCCGGCCTGGTGCATGTGATCGAGGGCCATCGCGTGTTCACGCAGATTTCGGTCACCGACAATCTGCTGATCGCCGGTTACGATCTGCCACGCAGCGAACGCGCCGGGAGGGCCGAGGAAGCCTTGTCGTTTTTCCCGGAGATCGCGGAGAAGCGTCACGAGCGCGGCGGTGCGCTCAGCGGCGGGCAACAGCAGATGCTCACGGTCGCGCAGGGCCTGGTACGGCGCCCTCGGCTGTTGATGCTGGACGAACCCTCGGCCGGCCTGTCGCCGGTTCTGGTCGATCGCGTGCTCAACGTGATCGCTCAGTTGCGCAAGCAAGGCACCGCAGTGCTACTGGTCGAACAGTTGTTAGAGAAGGCGCTTGCCGCCGCTGATCGCGTCTATGCGCTGGTGCAGGGCAATATCGTGCTGGAAGCGCCGACCAGCGAGAACAATTTGCCGCAGCGGCTCGAGCGCGCCTATTTCGGGCACGAGAGCCATGTGTCGGTCACAGGTTGAAGACGTCAACGAAAAATACTGACGAGAGCCAGTCGCTGGAAACCGTTCGGCAGGTCGAGAAGGTCATCGCCGGCGAAATTCCTGTCGGCGTCGTCAACACCATCAGCTGGACGCGGCGACCTCCATCGACGCTGTGAACCCGCGCCTGCCAGCGTCCGCCAACGCGCGCGGCTGTTGTTGCCGAAAAATCACGACCCGCGACGAAGCGAATCATCGTCACTGCGTTGTCATCCCCAGATGATTGTTTCCGCATATTTCCGAGAGCGGCAATTCGTCGCTGGTAGCGTGCGTGGGGGTTGGTATGCGTGTCACGAAAACTTCATCGATGTTCGCCGTCGTCGCGGCAGCGCTGTCCGCACAGTCGGCCCACGCGCAAACCCAGACGATCGCGACGCCGCTTAATGCCAACGTGATCAACGTGCTCAGTCCGTTCAGCACGCTGCTCGGCACAACTGCCATCACGCAGAATTTCTCGAACGCGGTTTCGATCAACAACAGTTCGACGGCCGCCCAGCGCGCACAGGCCCTGATCGACAATACGATCACCACCGACAACGGCGTCGTGCTGTCAGACGGCCTCGGCACCAATTTGAATGCGATCTGGAAGGCCAACAACAGTCAGGCCGCGAACGGCACCACGACGACGTTTTCGCCCAATCTGCTGACCCTGTTCAGGCAGATCAACGCGATCTCCCAGGACGACTCCGGCAAGGCGAAGAATTATTTCGCCGATGGATCGGCAAACGGCTCGGTGTTCGTGAGCAACGCCAACCTGGCGCTGGGAAAAACGGCAACGTCCAACACGCCCATTGTCGGCATTCCATTGCCTCCCGGTGGCGTGTTCAACGTCTATGACAAGGCCTATGCACCGGTCACCAATCCGAATTTGACCGGCAACTCGCGGCCCGTTCAGGTGAGCCCGTCCAGTATTGCAGCGTTCAGCGGCGTGAACTACTTCGGCGCGGCGACGTCGAATACCGCCATCATCGGCGGCGTCACCGGCAATTCCGGTTCCGGCCTGTTTGCAAACGCATCGTTCCCGAGCGGCCACACCACATTCGGCTACACGACATCAATTCTGCTCGGGATGCTGGTACCCGAACGTTACGGCGAAATGCTGACGCGCGCGTCGGAATATGGCAACAGCCGCATCGTTCTCGGTGCGCATTATCCGCTCGACCTCATCGGAGGCCGTGTTATCGGCATGTACGATGTGGTGCAGATGCTCAACAACAATCCGCAATACACCAACGCCACCGTGAACGGCGTGTTCGGAATCGGCGACGTTACCACGACCAGCAATTTCCAGACGGTATTCACCGCGGCACAGGCCGACGTGCGCAACCTGCTGCAAACCGCCTGCGGAACCACCATCGCAGCCTGCGCGGCAAGCGGGGCACCGGACCGCTTCAGCAATCTCGCGCAGGACCGGGCCGATTACACCGCGCGGCTGACCTACGGTTTGCCAACCCTGTCGTTCGCCCAGGCGCCGCGCGAAGCCGCGCCCGCCGGCGGACCCGACGCATCCATCCTGCTAGCGACCGTGTATGGCGGCGACTCGACGGCGGCGAAGAATATTGCGCCGGGCGGCGGCATGTTCGGCAGCCTCAAGACCAGCACCATCAACCAGATCCTGGTGAATACCGAGACCAATGCGATTGCGGCTTTCTACGGCACGCCGCTCAGCTACTGGTCGCGTCTCGATCTGTTCTCCGCGGAGACCTACTTTCAGGGCATCATCGGCACCATCACACTGGCGTCGAGCGACGTCGTGACCACCAATGTCACGGTCGCCAATGGCGGTACGCTGGCGGGCACCGGCACGGTGGCCGCGACGACCGTCGCCAGCGGCGGTATCTTGCAGCCGGGCGCCGGCGGGCAGGGGGCGTTGCTGATCAATGGCAGCCTCGCATTCCAGTCCGGCGCGCTCTACCTGGTCCAGGTCACTTCTTCGACGTCGGCTTCCGCCAATGTAACCGGGATCGCCACGCTGACGGGCGCAAGCGTGCAGGTCGCTTCGCCGAACAGCACCTTCAAGTTCAACCAGCCGGTGACGATCCTGACTTCGGCCGGGCTGGGCGGCACGACATTCAGTTCGTTGACGACGCCGACCGGCATCACCGGATCGCTGAATTATTCCAGCAACGCGGTCACGCTCAACATGAGCTCGAGCCTCGGGCGGATATCGGGGCTGAACGCCAACCAGAAGGCCGTCGCCGGCGCACTCGACAGCGCATTCAATACTCCGGGCGCCACCACCGGGGCGCTCGGCGCCATCTTCGCCGGCAACGTCGCCCAGAACCTGACGCAGGCCTCCGGTGAGACCGCGACGGGCTCGCAGCAAGCGACTTTCAGCGCGATGACGCAGTTCATGGGCGTCATGACCGATCCGATGGTCGACGGCCGCGGCGAGCCGGCGCCGGGTGGCGCGTCGCAATTTGCCGAGGAAGACGCGCTGGCCTATGCCGCCAACGGCAAGCCGCGGTCGAAGAACGAGCGTGACGCCTATGCCTCGATCTATCGCAAGGCGCCGCCGCGCGAGGTGTACGATCCACGCTGGAGCGTGTGGGTGGCAGGCTTCGGCGGCTCACAATCCACCGACGGCGACGCGACAGCTGGAACCAACGCCACGACCAGCCGCGTCTTTGGCACGGCGGTCGGCGCTGACTACAGGTTTTCGCCGAACACGATCGCGGGTTTTGCGCTTGCCGGCGGCGGCACCAACTTCTCCATCGCCAACGCGCTCGGCAGCGGCCGTTCCGACCTGTTCCAGGCCGGCGCATTCGTGCGGCACACCCAGGGCCCCGCCTACATCACCGCGGCGCTGGCCTATGGCTGGCAGGACGTCACCACCAACCGGACGGTCACCATTGCCGGCATCGATCAGCTACGCGCCGAGTTCAACGCGAACGCCTGGTCCGGACGCGTCGAAGGTGGGTATCGTTTCGTGACCCCGTGGATGGGCCTCACTCCCTATGCGGCCGGACAGTTCACGACATTCGATCTGCCTGCCTATGCCGAGCAGGTGGTGTCGGGCTCCAATGCGTTCGCGCAGGCCTACGCCGCAAAGAGCGTGACGGCGACGCGAACCGAACTCGGGCTTCGCAGCGACAAGTCGTTCGCGTTGCAGGATTCGATCCTGACGCTGCGTGGTCGCGCCGCCTGGGCGCACGACTACAACGACAACCGCGCGGTCACCGCGACCTTCCAAGCCCTGCCGGGCGCTTCGTTTGTCGTCAATGGCGCAGCGCAGGCGCCGAACTCGGCGCTCGTCACCGGGTCTGCCGAAGTGAAATGGCGCAACGGCTTCTCGCTCGCCGCGACGTTCGAGGGCGAATTCTCCGACGTCACGCGCAGTTATGCCGGCAAGGGCGTCGCCCGCTATTCGTGGTGACGGAGCCGGCGAGGGCCGTCCTTCCATCTGCGACCGGAGCCGATGAGCCAAAACGGCTCCTCGGGCTGTGGCAAAGCGATCCATATGCCAACGCCTGAGCTAGCGAAACTGCCGAACGTCATCGCGACCCTGCACATCGGCGGTTTGACACCCGCCGGCCATCGAGCGACAGTCGCTGGAGACGGTGCGGCAGGTCGGGCAGAGCATCGCTGGCAGGATACCGGTTGGTGCCGTCAACGCGGAGCGCTGGACGTGGCGTCCCTGAGCACTGGCTGCGCCGCATAGCGCCATGTCCTCACAAGCGATGGACAAGACTGCCGCATCAGGATCAAATTTGACTGGGGAGTTAGCCTCGGCCATGAGCCTAAGCGTACGGGGAGTTGCGCGCACCCAGGTGTTGCTCGTCGAACAATTATGGGAAATGGTGCTGGCGGCTGCCGACCGCGTCTACCCCGGTGAGGGAAACGGTGCTGGATGATGCTACGGCGTTACATCGCAGGCTCTAGTGCTCGAAATAGACACATATGCGTGTTTGATAAAAAACGACACAATTGTCAGTTTACTCACATAAAGATTGCTACGTGCAGGGATAGGAATTGCTGATGCGGCCCACGGCCTAAGTTGGCAGTACCCCGGGGGCTGTGCCCGAAGCCTTGCACCGGTAACCAACTCGAGCAGCCGCGAGCCGACGGCAGCACACGATTCTAGCGCCACCAAGGTCCCGTGATTTGCGGACCGATGAGCGCTTTCCGGCTCGCGCAATTGCAGTTAGCGACGAGCCCGGACCGATAGAGGTCGAAGGCAAGTTGCAGGGGTGGCTGCGCCGGGAAAGCGAGCTATCCGAGATACTCAGTTACTGTACGGCATTGCAGGAAAAAATTGTTGGAGTTTTAATGGCCGGCACGTCACTCTACGGAAGGCGGCTGGGTATTTCAGTTCTGAAAAGACGATGTCCGCATGAGCCAAGTTGAGCAAGCGTTAGAGGCGCCATCCATCGCGCCGTCTATCATCACGAGGCGACTTGCTGCCGTCGCTTTTGCGGATGTTGCTGGCTTTTCTCGTCTGATGGCTCTCAAAGATGTCGAGACGGTGCTCCGTTGGCGGACGCTTCGGACCGAGATTATTGAGCCGCACATGGTGCGGCACGGCGGACGAATCGCTGAGATCGCTGGCGATGCCGTTCTGGTGGAATTTCCCAGTGTGGTGAACGCTGTCCGGTGGGCAGCCGACGTACAGCAAGCGCAGGCGCAGACGCAGAGAACGACGGATGGTTCGCCCCCGCTCCATCTGCGCATCGCCGTGAACGTAGATGATGTGATCGATGAAGACGGCATCTTGCAGGGGGACGGCGTCAACATCGCGTCTCGCATCCATCAGGCTGCGGAGCCCGGCCAGATAGTCGTGACGGCGGCGGTCCGAGACTACGTCATGAATCGCCTGCCGCTAACATTTCATGATCTTGGCACGCCTCCGCTGAAAAACATCAATCGGATGGTTCGTGTTTATACGGTCAAATGGTCTGAAGGCGCCAGAGGAGACCCGGTCGCGCAGCCTTACCTGCATTGGGCGGCGCGGCCAACCATAGCCGTATTACCATTCCGGACCATTAGCGGGACTGATGACGAGACTTACTACGGCGAGGGGATCACCGACGAGATCATTACGGGACTATCGCGAAACAAGTCGCTCTACGTGATAGCGCGAAATTCTACGTGGCGCTATCGCGACCGCGACAAGGATCTGCGTCAAATTGCCGGTGAACTCGACGTGCGTTACGTGCTCGATGGTAGTGTTCAAAGGCAAGGCAGGCGTTTGCGCATCAATGCCGAATTGATCGATATCGTTGGCAACATTCCGATCTGGGCCCAGAGATATGAGGGCTCGATCGATGATCTGTTCGAATTTCAGGACCGCATAGCCGGTAGCATCTTGTCTTCGATCGAACCACGCGTGCACGCAGTTGAGACAGCGCGACTCGGTGACCGGCCAACCGAGAGCCTGGACGCCTATCACTGCGTGCTGCGTGCGATGTCCTTGCTTTATACCTTTACGTTGGAAAATTACCGAGAGGCGGGCGGATTACTTGAACGTGCAATCGCGCTCGATCCGTCCTATGCTCGGGCCTACGCTTATCTTGGATGGTGGCTGAATTTCTGGACCGGTGAAGGTTGGTCGAAAGATCCAGACGCCGACAAGGCGCGGGCGCTCCTGATTTCGCGACGAGCGATCGAACTCGACCGCGAGGATCCATTTGCGCTTGCCGTAGCCGGGCATATTCTGTCCTTCTTCGGGAGCAACCCGGAGGACGCACTTGATCTTTTTGAAGAGGCGCTGGCGCGCAATCAGAACTCCGCGTTCGCTTGGGGGCTGAGCGCTCTCACGCTAGCATATCTCGGTCGGCCCGACGAAGCACTGGAGCGGTTACAAAATGTCTGGCGACTGAACCCGTTTGATCCGCTGAATTTCTATTTCTGGATTGTGGCTGGCATCGCTGAGTTCGTGGCCGGACGATACGACGAGGCCATCGGATGGCTTCGCAAGAGCAGGCGAGCCAATCCACGATTCATCGCTTGTCTGCGGATGTTAGCGGCCTCACTGGCGATTTCGGGCGATGAGGCAGGAGCTCGGACGATCGTCCAGGAGTTGCTCGCAATCGAGCCTTCGTTTCGAGTGTCGACATTTGTTTCTTGGTATCCGCTACGTCGACCAGACGACTTGTCTCGTCTCGCCAACGGATTACTCGCCGCTGGCGTGCCGGAATAAGCGCATTGCAGGAGAAATGATTTTAGAGAGGAGCGAGAGATGGGCTTTGGAGCGGGCGCAGGTGCGGGAGCAGGAGCGGGAGCAGGAGCGGGAGCAGGAGCAGGAGCGGGCGCAGGTGCGGGAGCAGGCGCGGGTGCGGGTGCGGGAGCAGGCGCAGGCGCAGGCGCAGGCGCAGGCGCTGGTGCGGGCGCGGGTGCAGGCGCGGGAGCAGGTGCAGGAGCTGGAGTGTATCCGGGCTCCGGGCGCAGCTATTATGCGACACCATGGGAGCTGCGGTATCGGGCTTGGACTTTGGACTTTACGCCTGACGACTCTGGAACGCCCGCGTTCCCTCATGATCAGATCATCAACCCCTATCAAGCTGATCCGTTCTTGGAGTGGACTGCCGACGATTGGGACCCGGCATTGCGCTTCTGGACGCTGCCTTTCGATCTGCAGCTCAATCAATGGCTCAAGGCCGTTGACCCCACCAAGCCGTCGGTCATTGCGGCTTGCGAGTTCGGCGGACAAAAAGATCTCTGGCTGTACGATCGCGCTGAGCTGATCAACAGGAATTGGCTTGATGCCCGCGATCTTGCCTGGCAGCCCGACCCCAACCTCAGCAACGACCCAGGTTGGGGAGCTGAAAAGCTTCGCGCATGGAACATTGTTCTCAGTGAAATCCGAGAGCTTCAGCAACTCATGCTGGACGACCGCGAATGCTACCTCTCAGAAATCGACGTACAAGCCGATGGACTGGCTGACTACTTCTTTGATTTTATCGGGGCAAGCGAAGGCCGCCGCCCCTGGACGATAGAACTTGTCAATTGTGGGCTCGCGATCGGCAACATCGCCTACATGTCCTACAAAGAGAAATTCAGGCGCGTCCGTCCTTCGTTTCTGTGCCCTGGCCTTATCCCGGCATTCGGTCCCCCTGCACATCCGGCCTTCCCCAGCGGGCATTCGTTCTTGGGCCACTTCATTGCGCTGCTGCTGCTGGAAATCCCAGGGATTTATCAGCGTTTCGGTATTTACGGCGGAAATGTAGGAGATATGGGACAAGCTGTGGGTGAGCACACACTCGATGGACGCGATCCAATTCCATCGCCGATGTTCTGGCTCGCGCAACGTCTGGCGAAAAATCGCGAACGACTGGGCGTTCACTACCCGTCCGATTCATTTGCAAGCCGACATCTTGCTTTCCACATCTGGTATGCACTTCGGAAAGAGGCGCCGGCACGGCGCATCGTGTGTCCAGCTCTGGAACGAGTTATCGGATACGCGAAGGCCGAGTGGCCGACGGATTGGCCCTGATACGCCCGCAACCGGTTTAGGGAAGGGTGACGACGCGCAAACCGAGATTGTTGTCGCCTGAGACGAGATCGACCAGCCGCGTACTCATATAGGAGCAGGCGAGGGTGGGTTCGTCGATGTAGGCCTTATCGGCAAGGCAGGATGACTTCGCCAGGACAATGAATCGTTGGCCCGACGCGGGCGCGAACTGGAAAGGGCCAAACTCCGCGTCCGTGTATGGCTCGATGTCATAGGCTGCGCTTGTCGGCGGATCACATTGATTCCAGCCGGCTTCATTCCATGCAGGTGGAGCGGAATTAATTGGCCATTCGTGCCACCATACGGCGACCGTGACGCCGGTAGCCTTCTGGGAGCCGCGATTGCCGACGACGACGGAAATGCTGCTCGCTTCGACCGTGATTGCGTTGCGATCTGCTTGCCAAGGGGGAAGCGGATCTTCTCCTCCTGCCTGATTGGGATTCCAGTGCAGTGAGACCGGGGCATAGCTTCCGGGGCCATACTCTATGGTGCCGTTCTCTGTCGATTCCGACCGTCGACCGTTTGCTATATAGACGTCGATGGGAGGCGGCAGGCCGAGCGCATTGGTGATCGTGCCGGCGGGCGCATAAAGCCCCTGTGCTTCGAAAGCCCAGCGAATGACCTTTTGGGCGCAGCCACCGATCCTTTGGTAGAACGTGGTGCCATCGGCCGCGGGCACTTTGAAAAGACTGGTGACGACGTCAGCCAGGATCAACCCAGATACTAATTGATCGGGGTCATTCTTCAGAATAACTGCCGGTGACGTACCCAGCAACTGAAGTGCTTTCATGATGAGGAACACGCAGTAGTGCGAGGCAGTGTGACGCGCATTAACGTCTTCCGGCGTTTCCTCCATCGTGTCCCCGCCCAAAACACGGTAGAGCCGGAACAGCGAAGACGACAAGATCTGTTCGCTCAAATACGCCTTGCGCCTTGGCGCGGTTGAGTCGGGCACGCGAGCAAGCGCGCTGTGCATCGTGCCGCCCCAGCTCCAGCCGTCCGTCACGGAACGATCATGCCGGCGCGGGACGAATACCCACGGGAAGGTCATCCCTCGCCAGTAAGGTCCCTTCTTCGACAGTTGGGACACCGGATCCAGTGCAATCGCGGCAAGCGCGTCGCCAGGGCTATGCGCGAAACGAAGCTCCAGTTCGCCCACGGCAGCAACCAGCAAAACGTGACCGATCTCGTGCCATATCCAGCGATCGTCGGCGGCTATTCCGATTGGCTGAGCCGGCGAAGGAGCGGTACCGTCCCACGGTTTGCGCCCGCGGCGACGCAAGTCCGCCGACGCGAGATGCATTTCCATGCCCGGACGATCCCCGGGCGCCGTTGGCCCCGTGAAATCGACCGGCCAACCATCAACCTGTACGCACGCATTGACGGTATGACCGTTCTTGCCCAGGTCTGCTTGCATGCCCGAGCGATAGCAAAGCCTGAGGGGTAGGCTGGCGAATCGGAAATAATCGAAAGGATCAATGCCATATGCGGCAAGGCGGTTGAAAATCTGGCTCACGTTATAGAACGCGCTCAGCGCGGCGAAGTCGTCGGAATGAACGGGCGGCTCATTGCCGCCAGGAAGATTGACAGATTTGGGACTATTCGTGCCAGCCCCGTGGTCTGCCAGGACGAACCTTGGACACTGGATGACCCGCACCCACTCGCGGACTCCGCTATAAAGTACGAGAGGTGTGGGATAATTGGGTAGTCCCGAAACCTTGATACGATAATCGTCCAGCTCATCATCGGAGCGCGAAGGGCGGCGACCGTCATAGTCCTCGTTCACGTCTTGCGAGGCTGGATCGATTGGAAACAGCCGCGCGTAGCCCACGGCATGTGCCTGCAGCATCACCCTGTCAAGGACCTTCCCAGCTTTTCCAGGCGTTCCAACAACAACGAAGAAGTAATTGATTGCTTCGCCCGAAGACGAGAAGCCGCGGCCAGTACCACGGCGTTCAACCTGCCATTCGTCCTCTCCGTCAATCCAAAACAGACGGGCGCCTCGAACAGATATTGAGTCGAGGCCCAGCATCGAAGCAATGTCGCGCTTGATCTCCTCGGAGTGCAACAGCGCCAGTAGTTCCGCCGGTTTCGTCCTGACTTCGTCCCAGTCTACGCTCCCGAGACCCCTTGTGCCGGGGCTATATAACGAGGCGGATATTCCGACGAACTGTGCATTGAGCCCTCCATCACTCGGGCGCAAATTCACCACCAGGCTAAGCCCAAATCCCGAGCCGATGAAGCTGCCGTTCAGCCGCTCGGAGGCCAGGAGAACAACGGTTCGGTCGAACTCCGTCCCTTCCGACGTCTTTCGCTTAAGCTGGAATGATACAAACGGATTCCCAGCATCGCCATCCGCCTCGTTCTCGGGGGGCCAACCGATGGGCATCCACGCGAAGGTCGGATCGTTCTTTCCCGGACTCAGTGCCTCCAGCCATTGTTGTGGCAGGTCATCCACCTCGCCAACATCCCTGAGCATGGTGAGATATTCGTGCGCCAGATTTTGCAGCGAGCTTTCGAAGCGCAATCCGCTGTCCACCGGCCTAACGAACGGCGACATCGGGTGTCGCAACGAGATCGCCGTCGGTCCGCCATCAGTCGCTTGTCGCGAACTCCAAGCGCCATGCCGAGCTGGATTCCAGGCAACATGCCTGCCTGCAGGTTCGTCTGCGATAGCCATTTGCTTAGCCTCCATGGCCGTGCTTGGCGTGGCGCGACAGCGCTCTACTTGGTCGCGACAAGCCGACAGTCTACTCCATATGTCGGTGGTCGGCGACACCGGATTTTAGCAGCTTCTGGCAGCCCTTCCGGCTGAGCAGTGCTCGGTATCGGCTCGAGGTCTCCCGCAAGATCCTGGAGAGAGTTACCGCCACAAGGTTTTGCTTCAATTGGATCGGCTAGACAAAAAGCTTGACCGCGTTGTCTACTGGTGGTCGGAAGAATGAAAATAGAAGCGCGCTTCGATGCGCCCGCCATTCCGAACTCGTACGAACTCCGAACGCAGTCTCCCAACTAGAAAAACCTGATGCGTCTTCCCTTCTTCTACGGCTGGCTGATCGTCGTGGTGACGTTCGTCACCATGGCCATCGGTGTCAATGCGCGGACGGCGTTCTCGCTGTTCTTTCCGCCGATCATTTCCGAGTTCGGATGGGAGCGCGGCGTCACCGCCGGCGCCTTCTCCTTCGGCTTCGTGGTTTCGGGCGCCGTCAGTCCGCTGATCGGGCGCATGATGGATCGCTTCGGGCCGCGTGGGGTGATGGAGCTCGGCGTCGCGCTGATGGGCGGCGGGCTGTTGCTGGCGCCGCTGACGACGCAGCCCTGGCATCTCTATCTCACCATCGGCGTGATGGTCGGCGCGGGGAGCGTGTGCCTCGGCTATTCCGGCCAATCGCTGTTCCTGCCGAACTGGTTCATCCGCCGCCGCGGGCTGGCCATGGGGCTCGCCTTTGCCGGCGTCGGCATCGGTTCGGTGACGTTGCTGCCGTGGGTGCAGCACATGATCGAGCAGACCGGCTGGCGCACCGCCTGCACCGCGATGGGCATTCTGGTGCTCGCCGTGCTCGCGCCGATCAATTTCTTGCTGCGCAAGCGCCCCGAGGATATCGGGCTGCGGCCGGATGGCGATGCCGCGCTGTCGGCGACATCGGCAGCACCGGTCTCGAACGTCGTCGATCCCGTGTGGACCAATACCGACTGGACGCTGCGCCGCGCGCTGCGCACCGCGCGATTCTGGTGGATCTCGCTCGGCTATTTCTGCGGCCTCTACATCTGGTACGCGGTGCAGGTGCACCAGACCAAATTCCTGCTCGACGTCGGCTTTTCCGCCAATGTCGCGGTGTGGGCGCTCGGCGTCGTCAGCCTGCTCGGCATTCCCGGCCAGATCTGGCTCGGGCATCTCTCCGACCGGATCGGGCGTGAATGGATCTGGGCCATCAGTTGCGCCGGCTTTGCGATCTGCTTCGCGGCGCTGATCGCCTTGAAATTCGCGCCGGTGTTGCCGCTGGTCTATCTCATGATCTTCACGCAAGGCGCGCTCGGCTATGGCCTGACCTCGATCATGGGCGCGGTGGTGCTGGAAATTTTCCAGGGCAAGCAATACGGCAGCATCTTCGGCACCATCATGCTGGCCGCATTGGCCGGCGGCGCCGCGGGGCCGTGGGCAACCGGGCTGCTGTACGATCTTTCAGGCAGCTACACGCTGGCCTTTGCGATCGGCATCGCCATCAGCATCCTGTCGGCGGTTGCGATCTGGCGGGCGTCGCCGCGCAAGGTGAGGGCGGTCGCGGGACAGATGCACAAGGCGCAAGGAAGCAGCAGCGCGGGTTAGGGTGTTTACTCATAAAGCGAGAGATGGCCGCTTTTGAGGCTAAAGCAGACATGCGCTGGTCATCCCGGTATTTCTCCTTTTGACCCGAAGCGGACCTGAAGTGACGTCCGGACCAGCCCGCGAATTAGCGAGAGGGCGCGGTCCTACATCGAGACGCTTCTACCCATTGCCGAGGAGCATCCAAACCACCAGCACGATCGAGAGAGAAACCAAAGCCGAAGTAATATGGAGCGGGTATGGATCATTCTTCATTCGAAATCTCCCAGAGGTGCGGAAGCGTCCACAATCTTTCCCTTGCCTTCGCAGGCATTGCATTTGACGGGATAGATTTTGCGGCCCGGCTGTACCGGCTGCAGCACCACAGGGTAGCCCGTTCCCATGCAGGCTTCACACGTATGCTCTTTGATCTTCGTCGTCATGTTGATCCTTTCAGGCCGCCCAAGGAAAATTGACAAAAGAGGCAGCGGATCTACTTGCCGGCGCGCGGGCGGGCCGGTGTGGTTCGCAAGAAAAAGCGCGCGAGACGTCAGCGACCGAGTGTCAGATACGGGGCCATGGTTGCGGAGTTGTCCTCCTGAAAGCCAGTTAGCAGCACATAGGAGCCGAACAGGACGACTGCCAACAAGCAAAGGACAAGATAGGAAGGCCGTCCGAACTTGTATTCACTCATTTCGCTGGATCCCTATCTCGGCGAACCGACCGCTCAGCTCTTGCTGGCCGTCTTTGAGAGCTCGGCTTCTACGCCGGCTGCGCACGCCCTGGCAAATGAATAGTCCATACTCGTGGCGGCAACTGTCTTCACGAATTCGCCGATGACGTTGTCCCTTGAATATGAGCCCGCCGCCTTGAACTTGGCGACGGCGCCGTCAGCCGCAGTGAACTGCGCGACGCACATCGGGACCAGGACAGACATCCGGCCGCTGTTCTCTGCCACTACGCTCATGGTTCGTGCAGTGCCGCCGGTGACCCAGCCGCCCCAGATAAATCCGATCGTCATCGCCGCAACAGCGCCGAAAGCGATACCTTGGAGGAAGCGGGTCCGCGACTCACCTTGCAAAATGGCGGGTATTCTCATGAGGGTCTCCTTTGTTGCGCGCAGAAGTGCGTTCGCAGCCGCAGATGCCGCTCGCATCCGCGCCTTGTGAAGTATCCTGCCTGTGAGATTGCGCCTTCCGATGGCGCTCCAGCTGCCGCTACGACGACAAGCAGCGACTTCGGACGTCGCCGCTTCATGGACAGCTCCAAGGTGAGCAACTGCCACCTTCTTGTTGACGGTAGACTGTTGTCCTGCTGCTGTACAGCGCGTTCTTATCTTGTTCGGCGCAAACCTGCCGATCTACCGGTCGAGCAGGCCACGCCCTTCCAGACCGTCCTCAATCTCGCCACCACGAAGAAGCTCGGCCTGCTGGTGCCGTCATCGCTCTTGCTGCGCGCCGACGAGGTGTTCGAATGGTGCGGCCGGACTTCCGGTTTTGGCACAAAGCAGACATACTGAAGGCCCGCTCGGATGTCCTCTTCCAAGGGCAATAGGGACAAGTCTATGGGCATTCCGGATTTATGAGTACACGCCCAATCTCGTAGCGCTCTCAACCACGGCTCACCGGGAACGCGCTTCAATGTCGAACCTCTTTCGCACCACTTCCGCCCCGTCTCTGATTACACGGTAGGTCGCGGTGTAGCGGCCGGCAGGCCACGCGGCCTCGGTGCGCTTTTTCCCGGCGATGACGAGGAACTGCGCCTTGTCGCGGTCGAGCGCGGGAAGGTTGGCGGCGGAGAGCGAAGCGCCGCCCGGGCTCTGCACGGTGAGGAATTGCTGATCGCCGGCCTGCAGGCCGATGGCCCGGACATAGGCGACGAGGGCATCCGAGCCCGGCGTGACGGGATGCTTGCCGATTTCCCCGGACTCGATCAGCTCCATGGTCGGCGCGATACCGGCAAAGCCGTAATCGATGATTTTCCGGGGACGGTATTGCATCTGTTCGCCAAGGGAAGCGGCCCAGAGCGAGCGGCCGCCGCCGCAGGAATTCTCAGGTGCACCATAGGCAAAGGGGTCTACGATCTTTCCGCCGCGCCGCACCGTGAAGTGTAGATGAAAGAATTCGGTATCGCCGGACAAGCCGACCACTCCGATCGGCTGCCCCGTCGTCAGTTGATCGCCAGGCTTGACCCGGACGCTGCCCTTGGCCATGTGGCAATATTGGGTGCGCCAGCCGCCCTCGTGTTCGATGAGCACGCCGTTGCCGCATTCCTTGCCGGCGATCGCGGCTTTTCCCGCGGTCCTGATCGAAACGTCTTCCATGTCGTTTCGCCCGCCGATCACGCGTCCCGGCGCCGCGGCGAGAACCTCCACGCCCTGTCTCTGGATTTCCTGATTGCGAATCCTGATATCGGTGCCGTCGTGACCGTTATAGCTGCGCGCGCCGCAGCGATAGTCGCGGACCTTGTCCGAGGCGTCGTGATCGACATAGTTCTGAAAGAAGCAGGTCAGGCTGGGTCGGCACTTGATCGGCAGCGCGAGCGAAATGACTTCCTCGGCCTTGGCGTCGATCGGGGCGCCAAGGCACAGCAAAATCAAGGCCAGGCATTTCAGGCGCGCACTGCCGAGTGCATTGAAACGACGCAGGCGTCGGGGCGCGGAATAGGTCGAATTTCCGGTGTCGGCATTCGCAGGCATTTGCTCATGCTGGCGATTTATAATGACCTGCGTGAGGCGGATATTTTCGGCTCAGGCCGATGAAATCCCCATCGTCCTCTGCAGGTCGCCGATGGCGCGAAAAAAGCTGTCGGGTGACGTGGTCTCGGGATCGATCAGGCGGTGCAGACGAAAACCGTCCTCCAGCGCCAGCACCAGCGCGCCGGCCCATACCGGATTGAGAATGGTCGTCCTGCCGCTGTTCCTGGCCGTGGTCTCGATGATGTCGGTAACCAGTTTTCGCCGGGCGCGCAGCCGCTTGGCGAGCTCGGGCCGGCGCTTTTCGGCGCGCGCCACGAACAAGATCATTTCCATATGCAGCAGGGGAGAGCGGCCGAGCGGATCCTGCTGGCTGCGGCTCATGGTCTTCAGCGCATCGATGAAATCCGCAAGGTTCTTGTGCCGCTCGAGCAGATCGCGGATGCGCCCGATGGATTGCTCGACGTGATCCTCGAGCATGGCGATGATCAGCTCGTCCTTGCTCTTGAAATTCGAATAGAACGCCCCGCGCGTAAAGCCGGCCGCCGCCGCGATCGCCTCGATGCTGGCGCCGCCTATACCCTGTTCCTCGAACACGCGCGCCGCCGCCTCGAACAGCTTGTCGCGGGTATCGTCCCTTGTGGGTCTCGTTCGCACTCTTGACATCCGGCCAGTTTAGGCGAGAATGCAACTCAATACAATAATGTATCGAGTTTCGATCGATCGGCCCGGGGAAACCCGCTGTACTGTCCACAGCCCGCAACCAGTTGAGGTCACCATGAACGAGCATGTTCAGACTGCCAGCAGCGCGCCGCTGTTCAACCCGCTGGACCCGGAATTCATCCGCAACCCCTATCCCCATTACGAGCGGATGCGCAGCACCGATCCGGTGCACCTGACGCCGCTCGGCGTATATGTCGCCAGCCGCCACGCCGAGGTCAGCCTCGTGGTGCGCGACAAGCGGTTCGGCAAGGACTATGTCGAGCGAACGATCCGCCGCTACGGCCCGAAGATCATGGACGAGCCGGTGTTCCGCAGCATGAGCCACTGGATGCTGCAGCAGGATCCGCCGGACCACACCCGCCTGCGCGGGCTGGTGGTGAAGGCCTTCACCGCGCGCCGGGTCGAGGACATGCGTCCGCGCATCCAGCAGATCGTCGACGAGACGCTCGACCGCATCATCCCGCAGGGCAAGATGGACCTGATCGAGGATTTCGCGTTCCGCCTGCCGGTCACCATCATCTGCGACATGCTCGGAATCCCTGAGGAGCATCGCGAGGCGTTTTACGCCGGTTCGCGCGACGGCGGCCGGATACTCGATCCGGTGCCGCTGTCGCCGGAAGAGATCAAGCAGGGCAACGCCGGCAATGCGATGGCGGCGATGTATTTCCAGCAGTTGTTCGAGCTGCGGCGCAAGAACCCGGGCGATGACCTGACGACGCAATTGGTGCATGCTGAGGAAGACGGCAGCAAGCTCACCAATGAGGAGCTGACCGCCAATATCATTCTGTTGTTCGGCGCGGGCCACGAGACTACCGTCAACCTGATCGGCAACGGCCTGCTGGCGCTGTATCGCAATCCCGACCAGCTGGCGCTGCTCAAGGCCAGGCCCGAGCTCATCACCAACGCCATCGAGGAATTCCTGCGCTACGATTCATCGGTGCAGCTGACCGGCCGGGTGGCGCTGGAAGACATCGACGATCTCGGCGGAAAACGCATCCCGAAGGGCGAGAGCGTGCTGTGCCTGCTCGGCTCGGCCAATCACGACCCCGCGGTCTATCCCGACCACCCGGAACGCCTCGATATCGCCAGGCCCAATGTCAGGCCGCTGTCCTTTGGCGGCGGCATCCATTTCTGCCTCGGCGCCCAGTTGGCGCGGATCGAGGCCGAAGTCGCGATTTCGACCCTGCTTCGGCGGATCCCGGACCTGCGGCTGGATGACGCTGTCAATCCGGAATGGCGGCCGACCTTCGTCTTGCGTGGTCTGAAGCGCCTGCCGGCGAGCTGGTAACGCCCTGGCGGTGGTTTTGAGTCCCTGGCTCCGGTTATAAGGGCTCCAGCCGGAGCCGGTTGGTGCCTGTCAGTATGCCGCTGTGACTCCGCCACACTTCTCTCTATATTCCGGGCTTGCTCCGGGGCCGGGTTCGGCGTAGCGCGGCCTGCACGCCGGGGCGGTTCAAGGGGAGACACCGTGCAGACGACGCTGCTCGGCTTGGCAATTGCCTTCATCATTGCGTTGATTGCCGCGCTTGTCGGGCCGTATTTCATCGACTGGAACCAGTTCCGGCCGCAATTCGAGGCCGAGGCGACGCGAATCATCGGCACACCGGTCCGCGTCGGCGGCAAGCTCGACGCGCGGCTGTTGCCGGCGCCGTCGCTGCAGCTGCACTCGGTCGTGGTCGGCGGCGCCAACGATCTCGGCAAGGTTCGCGCCGACAAGCTCGACGTGGAATTCAGCCTGGGCTCGCTGATGCGCGGCGAGGTGCGCGCCACCCAATTGACGATCAACGGCCTGTCGCTCGACCTCGGGCTCGACGCCAAGGGGCGTATCGATTGGCCGGCATCGACCGGGATGGTCAATCTGGGCTCGCTGGCGATCGACCGGCTCAATCTCACCGGCCGCATCGCCCTGCATGACGCGGCCAGCCGCTCTACGCTCGAACTGAACGACATCGCCTTCAGCGGCGACGTGCGTTCGCTGGCGGGCTCGATCCGCGGTGACGGCAATTTCATGCTGTCGGGCATACGCTATCCGTTTCGCGTCTCGTCGGGGCAGGGCCCCGACGGCAACGGCACCCGCGTGCATCTCAATATCGACCCGGGCCAGCGCGCGCTCGCGATCGATCTCGACGGCGTCTTGAATTTCGATGCCCGCGCGCCGCGCTTCGAAGGCGCGATGACGCTCGTCGCGCCTCCCGGCCAGAAGGGTAAGGGCAATGATCCACCGTGGCGAATTGCGGCGAAGGTCAAAACCGATTACGTGGCGGCGCGGCTCGAACAAATCGAGGCGAGCTTTGGCCCCGAGGAGCGCGCGCTGAAACTTTCAGGCAGCGGCGACATCCGTTTTGGTGCGGCGCCGCTGTTGCGCGCGGCGCTGTCGGCGCGCCAGCTCGATGCCGACAGGTTCTTCACCAAGGACAATGCCGCTGAGCCGGTTCGCGCGCTGCCGGCGTTGCAGGCGCTCGCCACGCTCGTTCCGCATCTACCGATTCCGGCGCAGATCGAGCTGACATCCGAGCAGGTCATGCTGGGCGGACGCCCGTTGCAGGATATTTCTGCCGAGGTGCGTGGCGACGACAAATCCTGGAGCCTGCGGCGACTGGAGTTTCGCGCGCCCGGCGCAACCAGGGTTTCTCTCAGCGAGGCCGGCGCGAAGAACGTTCCGCCGGACCGTTTCAAGGTCGCGCTCAGCGTCGAATCGTCCGATCCCGAGGCATTGTTGACCTGGCTGCAGGGCCGCGGCGACACCGCCTATCGCAGCCAGAAGCCGCTTCGGCTGCGCGGCGATGTGACCGTCGCGCCCGAGGGCTTTGCCATCGACGCCATGAGGGCCGACATCGAAGGCGGCACGTTGGAGGGGCGGGTGCTGGTGTCGCACCGGCAGGCGATTCACAGCTCTCGGGTCGAGGCGGAACTGAAGGCGGAGCGTCTCGATCTCGATGCCGCCACGGCCGTCGCGCGGTCGCTGGCGGGACCGCAAGGCGAGTGGCCGGAGGAGGGAAAGCTTTCGCTCGACGTCGGCCGCGCTATCTCCGCCGGGCAGGAGCTCAGTCCGCTGCTCGCCAGACTGGCCTATTCGCCAACAAAAATATCGATCGAGCAGTTGAAGATCGGCCAGCTTGAAAGCGTGACGCTGGACGGCGCGGGCAATTTCGACCGCGTCAACGCGACCGGATGGTTCGCGCTCAATTCGAGCGCCGCCTCGCTCGGCCAGTTGACCAACCTGATCGTTCCCTTTTCACCGGCGCTGGCCGCGCGGCTCAATGCGATGGGGACCAGCCCGGGCGCAGCGCGGCTGAAGCTGGCGCTCGACCTCACCAGGAGTGCCGGACAGTCCGATCGCGTCCACGCGCGCGCCACGGCCGACCTCGACTCGCTGCTGCTCAAGGGCGTCACCACGATCACCGCGAGGCCGACCGTCGCGGCCATCCAGGGCATCGATCTCGCCGCGCTCCGGAGCAGCGAGGTCGGGATCGAGTCGAAATTGTCGTCCGAGCAGGGCCGCGCTCTGCTTGTCTTGCTCGGCCTCGATCGGGTCGTTGCGGCGGGCGACGGCCCGGCGCAATTCGAAGGCAGCGCGACAGGCGCGTGGGGCGGGCCGTTGCGGCTCAAGGCAAAGATCTCGGGGACGGGGCTCGCGGCCGAAGCGGAAGGCTCCGCCGAACCATGGGCCCAGGAGGCCAAGGCCGATCTCTCTCTGAAAGTCAGCCGCGCCGATTTCGGGCCGCTGCTCGATCTCAAGCCGGCGGATACGCTGGCGCAGAACATCGGCCTGTCTTCGCGCGTGCAGCTCACCGGCAGCAAGCTGACCTTCGACGACCTTGACAGCAGCGTCGGCGGCTCGCGCCTGCGCGGCAGCCTGGCGGTGACGCTCGGCGAGGAGAAGGAGATCGAGGGCGAAATCGGCGCTGAGCAGATTGCGCTGGCGCCGGCCTTTGCGCTCGCGCTCGGCGCCGCCGGACACGATGCCGCCGAGCCGCTCGGCACGGGGCTCGCAAAGGGCTGGCGCGGCAGAATCGCGTTTCAGGCACTGCGCGGGCTGCTGCCGGGTGGAAGCGAATTGCAGCCGGTGAGCGGCGTAATCAAGAGCGATGGCCAGTCGCTGAGCTTCGACTCCATCAAAGGCAAGATCGGCGGCGGCGAAGTCACCGCCAGTATGGATGCCAAACAAGGCGCGAACGGCATTGCCTTGAACGCAAGTGTCCAGTTCTCCGGCGTCGACGGCACGGCGTTGCGCTATCGCAATCTCGCGATGCCCGCAGGCCGTGCGTCGATGCAGATGACGCTGACGAGTCAGGGCCGCAGCGCCTCGGCGCTGGCGGGCGCGCTGTCCGGCAGCGGCACATTGACTCTGGAGGCAGCGAGGATTTCGGGCCTCGATCCGCGCGCTTTCGAAGTGGCGGTCCGCGCCAATGACAGCGGGCAGGCCAAGGACGATGTCCGACTGAAGCAGATCGTCGAATCTGCGTTGCCGGCCGGCGCGCTTGCGGTGCCTTCCGCGCAGATCCCGTTTACCATCAGGGACGGCCGGCTTCGCGTGGGGGCCACGACGCTGGACGGCAACGGCGTGCGGGCCACCGTCTCCGGCGGATACGATATCGCCGCCGATCAGGCCGATATCCGCGCCGCGCTTTCCCTCACGATGACGACCGGGCGTCCGGAAATTCAACTGCTTGCCGTGGGCACGCCCGACGCGCTCAGCCGCAGCGTCGACGTCGCCCCATTGTCTTCGTGGCTGGCGGTGCGCGCGATCGATCACGAAACCCGAAGGCTCGATGCCATCGAGCGTGGCGAGCCGCCGCCGCCGGCGCCGCCGCCGATCGTGCTGCCCGCGGATGGACAAGCGCCGATCCAGGAGGCGGTGCCGAGCGCGCCAGTGGCCCCAAAGGGCGGCCGCGACCGGCGACCTCCGGCGAAGAAGGCGACGGCGCCGCGTCCACCCGTCGTCAATGCGCCGCCCGCACCCGTTGCTGGCGCGCCGCAGGTTGCGCCGCTGCCGCCGCCGATCGACGTGCGGCCCGCGCCGGGCTCCGCCGCCAAGCCGAAACCGCGTCCGCCGCTGGCGCTGACGCCGCAGGTCGCCAATCCGCCGCCGCGCTCGAATTAGGATTGTCATCCCCCGATGTAGGACGCCAACTCGTCAGGCGTACCCTTCGGAAAAGCTTCCTTTAGATAGTCGAGGAACGCGGATACGCGGGCGCTCAACAGCCGCCGCGACGGGTAGAGCGTCCATAGGTTGATGTCTGGTCCGTCTACGTCACCCCAATGCACCAGCGTGCCGGCGGCCAGGTCGTGACTCACCAGCGACACCGGGAGACGTCCGGCGCCGACCCCTGCTCGCACCGCATCGCGCACCATGATGAGCGAAGACAGGCGAAGGACCGGATCGATCGCGATGCGCGATCTTCCGGTTGGCGAGGTTACCTCCCAAACGACAGCCTGGTCGGCCGTCCCGCGCACGACAGCGGGAATACGCGAACCAACCGTCGGTCGCTTCAGGTCCGGGCTCGCCACGACGACGAGCCGGTCGCGCAGGAAGATTCGTCCGACCAGGCTTTCGTCCGGATCCGGATTGACCCGGATCACCACGTCGTAACCTTCCTCGATCATATCGACGGCTCGGTCCTCGGTCGTGATCTCAAGCCTGACCTCCGGATATTTCAATGCGAATTTGGCGGCGAGATTTCCCATCGCGGTCTGCGAGAAGAGCAAAGGCGCGCTAATTCTCAATCTACCCCGCGGCTTGTCCCCACCCGAAGCGATTGCCGCCGCGGCTTCGTCGAGCTCGGTCAGCAATGCCCCGGTTCTCTCGTAGAGTGCCCGCCCTTCCTGTGTGAGCTTCAACGCGCGCGCGCCACGCTCGAACAAGCGCAGGTCGAGGCTGCTCTCCAGTTCCGCAACCCGGCGGGACAGGGTCGCCTTCGGGCGTCCAGCGGCGCGCGCGGCCCGTCCGAAACCTCCGTGCCGGGCAACCAGGTTGAAGTCAGCGAGGGCGATCAAATCCATATGTTCCACCAGTGAGACGATCTGTTCAAATATAGCGTCTATCGGTCCAAATGTGGATCGTTAACTTCGGGGTTGTCTCAAACCCGGAGTGACCCCCATGACCATCCTCGTTACGGGCGCAACCGGCACAGTCGGCCGCCAAGTGATCGAACAGCTCGTCAAGCGCGGCGCCGATGTGCGCGCTCTCGTCCGCGATCCTGCCAAGGCCAGCTTCCCGGCCGGCGTCGCGGTCGCGCAGGGCGACCTGCTCGACGTCGACGCGCTGCGCAGTGCGTTCTCAGGTGTCTCCACCCTGTTCCTGCTCAACGCCGTCGCACCGGATGAATTCACGCAGGCGCTGATAGCACTCAACCTCGCCCGGCAGGCCGGCGTCGAGCGCATCGTCTATTTGTCGGTGATCCACAGCGATCTCTACGTGAACGTGCCGCACTTCGCCGGCAAGTTCGCTGTCGAACGGATGATCGAGAAGATGGGTTTTAACGCCACCATCTTGCGCCCGGCCTACTTCATGAACAACGATCTCACGATCAAGGACGTGGTGATCGGATATGGCGCGTACCCGATGCCGATCGGCAGCAAAGGGCTCGCCATGATCGACGCGCGCGACATTGGCGAGATCGCAGCCATCGAGCTCATCCGCCGCGAGCAGTCCGCCACGCCGCTGCCGCTCGACCGGATCAATCTTGTGGGTCCAGATCTGCTGACCGGCGCGGATGTCGCCGGCATCTGGTCGGAGGTGCTCGGCCGCCCGATCGCTTATCCCGGCGACGACACCGCCGGCTTCGAGAAGAACCTGCGGCAGTTCATGCCGAACTGGATGGCGTTCGACATGCGGCTGATGAGCGAGCGTTTCATCACGGAGGGAATGATCTCCGAGCCCGGCGACGCTGCGCGCCTGACAGCGCTTCTGGGCCGTCCTCTGCGCTCCTATCGCGACTTTGCTTCCGAGATCGTCGCCTCGACCTGACGACACAGGCCACGCACAGCCGCGATGGCAGGCTCCAATCATCATCGAAACACAACCGACGGGACTGTCTCTCGGGGCGTCCCGCTTTCCGAGGCAACTATCATGCATAATTCCGTAACCGATACCTTCCGGACGGCTCAACCGAAGATATTGGTTCTTGGGGCGACCGGCGGCACCGGCCGGCTGATCGTCAGCCAGGCGATAGCGCGAAAGTACGACGTCACCGTGCTGACGCGGTCCGTCGAAAAAGCGAGCGGTCTTGAGGGAGCGAAACTCATCGTCGGAGACGCGCGCGACGAGATCGTCTTGCGTCAAGCGCTCGAAGGCCGGGACGCCGTCATCAGTGCGCTCGGCACACCGGCCAGCCCGCTCCGCGAGGTGACATTTCTGTCGGCCGCAACGCGCGCACTCGTGAGCGCGATGAAGGCAGAGCAAGTCTCCCGCTTGATTTGCATCACCGGGATTGGCGCCGGCGACAGTGCCGGGCATGGCGGCTTCCTGTTCGACAACCTGATTTTCCCGCTCCTCCTGCGCAACGTGTACGCCGACAAGAACCGGCAGGAAGCGATCGTCAGAGAAAGCGGCCTCGACTGGGTTCTCGTTCGCCCGTCCATGTTGAACGACAAGCCTGGCCGCGATTCGATCCGGGCGCTCACGGATATGTCCGGCTTCCATGGTGGAACCATATCGCGAGAAAACGTTGGGAGGTTTGTTCTGGACCAATTGCACACCGACGCATGGCTGCATCGCTCTCCGTTGGTCACATGGTGAAGCGTTCCGATCGCCGTTCCATGCGAGCGTGCGGCAGGGCGCTGCGAGCCGCGGCCAATTCTACTTTGCATGGGGTTGTTTTCGATATTTTGTGTTCTGGGGTCCAAAGCCAGTGCCTGGTGCGCTCGAAACCCGGCCCCGTCTTTCGAAACATTAATTTCCCCGCCAGCGTCTCGTAATGGCGGAGTTGTCAATCATGCGGCCGACCAATCAAAGCGCGAGGTTTTCCGTGGGCCGTGCGTTGGAATACAACCTGACAACGCTGAGAGTTTCCCGGGCTTATGTCAGCCTGCTGTCCCGCCCTGAAGGCGACGCGGCAGCGATTTCTCTGGCGTGGATCGGGGACTATGAAATTCGTATGCACGCTGCTCCGCCGACCGGCGCCGTGAAGCAGCCGCTTTTCATCGTGGATATCTTTGACCATGACGCGCAACTCTTCATCGACAGTCGAGCTTGTTACGCTGTCGCGGAAGGCGCCGTCGCGTTCGACGAATTCCTGCGCATGGCTGAGCCGGTGACAGGCGGGACGCACTCCAAGCCCCCCGTCTGATTGCTGCGCGTGCGTCAAACAGGAGGTGGCGAGTTCGCCTGCCGCGTGAATGCACTATTTCTGCGTCGTATGTGCACCCGCGCTGGCCTAAAGCACGATCTCCCTTTCGATCCCGATCGTCCGCAAAAATGCCTCGTCGTGGCTGACCGCGATCAGCGCGCCGTCGAATCCCTTCAGCGCATTTTCCAGTTCCTCGATCGAGGCGAGATCGAGATGGTTGGTCGGCTCGTCCAGCAGCAGGAGGAACGGCGGCTGCGGGCGTGCGAAGACGCAGGCGAGGCCCGCGCGCAGCCGTTCGCCGCCTGAGAGCGTGGCCGCCATCTGCAGCGCGGCCCGGTTACGGAACGCAAACCGCGCGAGCGCAGCGTGCGCTTCGTTGGCCGAGAGCTCCGGATTGAGGCGGCGCAGATTGTCGAGAATGCTCAGCCCGGGATCGAGCAGGCCGATGTGCTGATCGAGTACGGCAATGCGGTCGGTGCGGCGGCCGACCTCGCCGCCCGCAGGTTTCAGCTCGCCGGTGAGCAGGCGGAACAGGGTGGTCTTGCCACTACCGTTGGCGCCGCGGATGGCGATCCGCTCGGGTCCGCGAACCTCGAATGACAGTGGTCCGAGCAGATGGCGTTCTCCGAAGGCCATCACCACGTCCTTCAACGCGATAAGTTCTCGCCCGCCGGGCAGATGAGTGCGCGGCAGGTCGATCGAAAGCGGCGTCAGGATCTCGACTTGCGCCCTGGCCATTTCCAGCGCCTCGGTGCGCTCCCCGAGCAGGCGGCCGGCGAGCTGGCTTTCGCGCGCGGCGCTGTTCTCGGCGCGCTCCTTCTCGCGGTCCATGAACATCTTGTCCTCGATGCCCTTGGCGCGCCAAGCCCGGCCGGCCTTGTCGCGGCGCGCCTTCTTTTCCCGCGCCTTCTGCAGAGCGCGCTCGGTGTTGCGTAAGGCATCCGAGGCGCGGTCGAGGTCATCAGCGGCGCGGGCGCGGGCGGCCTCGCGCGCTTCGGCAAAGGCCGACCACGCGCCGCCGAATATGCTGATGCCGATCGGCGTCAGCTCGACGATGCGGTCGACGCGTTCCAGCAGCGCGCGGTCGTGGCTGGCGACGAGGACGCCGCCCTGCCAGCGTTCGAGCAACTGCGCCACGGCCTGCCGGCCCTCGGCGTCGAGATTGTTGGTGGGCTCGTCGAGCAGCAGCACATCGGGCGCCTCGATCAGGAGACGCGCCAGCGCGAGGCGCGTTCGCTCGCCACCGCTCAGGGAGATGATCGGGCGATGCAGCGATAGCGACGGCAGTCCGGCTTCGGCCAGCGCCGCCTCGATCCGCGCTTCCAGCGTCCAATCCGCGTCCGCGGCGTCTTCAAGCGATCCTTCGCCGCGTTCGAGCCGGCGCAGCCGGGCAAGATCGCCGGCGACGCCGAGCGCCTCGTCGACCATCAGCCGTTCATCGCTCAGTTGCGCGAGCATGCCGATCGAGCCGATGCGTTGCAGCGATCCGCCTGCTGCTTCGATCTCGCCTGCGATCAGGCGAAGCAATGTGGATTTGCCGCAGCCGTTGCGGCCGACAAGGCCGGTGCGCTCGCGCCCGATCGCGAGCGTCAATCGATCGAAAAGCGGGCGTCCGTCAGGCGTGGCGAGGGAGATGGAATCCAGAACGAGAAAGGCAGGCATGGAGGGGCTTCCGAAAATGGACTGATGTCGCGAGGCGCGGTCAGCTTTGCGATGTCCATTTTTCTCTCCAGGCTTTCTCTGTGACGGGTCTTTTCCGTCAGTCTTCGTCTTCAGCCGGTCTCTTTCGCCGGTCTTCGTCGGGTTCCGCCCGCCGCATTCTGCGGGGAACTGCAACGACCATCAATTAGATACGCATTTGCCCGTCATTCGTCCAGCCTGCCGCAACGCGCAACACTTCGGCGTGCTCTGGCGGGAATACTTGACGCCCGGCGGGGTCTGTACCTGCGGCTGGACCGTGGATTCACTCACGCAGGAAAACCGGAGGTTCGCATGTTAAAATCGGCAATCAAGCTCGCAACGCTGGCAATGTTCTCGGTGGCGCTGATCGCTTCGCCGCCGTCCGTTCCCGCTTTTGCCGCGGGAGGCGGCGGCGATCCACCTTCGGCCAACCCGCCATCGCCACCGCCGCCGGGCAACAGATCCGCTCCGAGGTCGAGCGCCAAATCCAAGAAGAAGCCCACCAAACAGTCGAGCGCCGACGATGCCGTCTTCCGGCAGGGATATCGCGCCGCGCACGCGACGATCTATGAGCGCAACGATTATGCTGCCGCCATCGAGCAGCTCAAGGCGCTCGGCCACGACGACAACGCCGGCGTCGCCAACCTGATCGGCTATTCCTATCGCAAGCTCGGCGACTACAAGCTGTCGCAGATCTGGTACGAGCGCGCATTGAAGGCGGACCCGAACCATGTGTTGACGTGGCAGTATTACGGGCTGTGGCAGATCGAGCAGGGCAATCGCGACCAGGCATCGTATCATCTGAGCCGGATCGCAGCGATTTGCGGCACGGGCTGCGACGAATATCGGTCGTTGGCTGCGGCGCTCGAAAAGCCGCCGGGCACCGGACTCGTTTATTGAGCGTTGCGATGGAGCAAAGCGGGCGCGCTTGCGGCGCGCTCGCCCTGACCGAAGCCTAAGCCTGCGGCCGCGGCGCGTCCGCCGCGGCAGCCGGTATGGCGCGGGTGCGGAAATAATCGAGCACGAAAAGACGGATCGCTGAGGACAGATTGCCCTGCTGGCGGTTGCTGTCGATCTCGCCGACCAGCTCGGACAAGGTCATGTTCCGCAGCCCCGAGATTTCCTTCATGCCGTTCCAGAAAGCCTCTTCGAGGCTGACGCTGGTCTTGTGGCCGGCGACCACGATCGAGCGCTTGACGACTGGTGACTTCATGACGCGTCTCCGTCATCGAGCTTGTGCTGGTCCAAAAGATCGCCGGCGCGATCCTTGCGACGTTCATCGAGAGTACGTTCGGCTTTGGTCCGGCCAAACCGTGCACGGTTGGCGTCGGCCTGCCTTGCCGATTGTTCCTTCTCGCTACGCTTCTTAAATCGCTTCAGGTTGATCACGTCAGCCATGTTCGCCTCCATTATCCGGCGACTCGAAGGCATGATAATTCATTGGCTGGAAAAACGTCTTCACATCGTGCGCAAGCAAATTGGATCGTCATTCAGAATCCCCGTGTAGCGCTTACTGATAGCACCAAAAAATATATTTCGCTCTGCGAAAACCGAATAATGCTTTGCTCCTACCATGCGTCGACGTAACCGCGATAGATGATCAACCTCATTCTTCAGCAATGATCCATAATTTATATCTCTCTCCCGTAGTTTCCCGGGGGCGTCGCGGCGGCGATCAGCCCGGGTGTGTCATTTTGTCCGGCTGCACCAGGCGTTCGAATTCGGCGGCGTCGACAAATCCGAGGCGTACAGCCTCTTCCTTCAATGTTGTTCCGCGCGCGTGCGCCGATTTGGCGACCTTCGCCGCGTTGTCGTATCCGATCTTCGGTGCCAGCGCGGTGACCAGCATCAGCGAGCGCTCCATCAAATCGCGGATTCGCTTTTCGTCGGCGCGTATGCCCACCACGCAATGTTCGGTGAACGAACGCGCCGCGTCCGACAGCAGTTGAATGGAATGTATCATACAATATGCCAGTACGGGCTTGTAAACATTCAATTCGAAATGTCCCTGACTCCCGGCGACGGTGACAGTTGTCTGGTTGCCGAACACCTGACAGCAGACCATGGTCATCGCTTCGCACTGGGTCGGATTGACCTTGCCGGGCATGATCGATGAGCCCGGTTCGTTTTCCGGCAGGATCAATTCGCCGAGACCGGAACGCGGGCCCGAGCCCAACAGGCGAATGTCGTTGGCGATCTTGAACAGGCCGGTCGCCACCGAATTGATCGCGCCATGCACCATGACATAGGCGTCGTTGGAAGCCAGCGCCTCGAATTTGTTCGGCGCGCTGGTGAAGGGCAGCTTTGTGATTTTCGCGACGTGGCTGGCAAACAGCTTTGCAAATCCCGGTTTCGAGTTGAGGCCGGTGCCGACAGCAGTTCCGCCCTGCGCCAGCGGGAACAGATCTTTCACCGCGACGCGCAGCCGCGCGATGCCGCTTTCGACCTGGGCGGCATAACCGGAGAATTCCTGTCCGAGCGTTAGCGGCGTCGCATCCTGGGTGTGGGTTCGTCCGATCTTGACGATTTTTGCGAAGGCCTTTTCCTTCCTGCGCAATTCGCGATGCAGCTCAGTGAGCGCCGGAATCAGGTCGGCGATGATGCGATCTGCCGCGGCGATATGCATCGCGGTCGGAAATGAATCGTTCGACGACTGGCTCATATTGACGTGGTCGTTGGGGTGAACCGGCTCCTTGGCGCCGAGTTTGCCGCCTAGCAACTCGTTGGCCCGGTTGGCGATCACCTCGTTGAGGTTCATGTTGCTCTGGGTGCCGGAGCCGGTCTGCCAGACGACGAGAGGAAAGTGGTCGTCGAGCTTGCCTTCGATTACCTCGCGTGCGGCGCGGGTGATGGCGCCGGCGCGCCGCGCATCGAGCAATCCGAGCTCACGATTGGTTTGAGCAGAGGCGAGCTTGACGATACCGAGGGCATGGACGATCGCCATCGGCATGCGATCCTGGCCGATTTTGAAATTCTGTCGCGAGCGTTCGGTTTGCGCGCCCCAATAGCGATCGGCGGGAACGTCGATCGGACCGAAGCTGTCGGTCTCGCTGCGGGTGGATTTGTTTCCGGATGTTTCTGATCGAGCCATGCGTAATGTCCGTTGCGCCGTGAAAATGGCGTAACGTGCACACTACAGCTTAGCGAATTTTCTCGCGCGCAGATTATTTCTTGCGGAAACGATCCAGCCGAACCACTTCCGCGCCTTCGCCACCCTTCGCCGGCTCGTCCTTGCTTTCCGCGGCGGGCTCCGGCGCGGCAACGGGCAGGGCGGCGGACGGCGCCGGAACTGTCGGCAGCTTCGCTGCTGGTGCCTCGGCCGTCGCCTCTGACGGCTCGAATTGCAGTCCGAACTGCACCGAAGGATCGAGGAAGCTCTTGATCGCCGCGAACGGCACCACCAGTCGCTCGGGGATGCCGCCGAACGACAGGCCGACCTCGAAACGATCCTCTGTCACCACCAGGTCCCAGAACTGATGCTGCAGGATGATCGTCATCTCTTCCGGATATTGCGCCAAGAGCCGCGGCGACAGCTTCACGCCGTCGGCGGTGGACAGGAAGGTGATGAAGAAATGGTGCTCGCCCGGAAGGCCGTGTTCGGCGGCGTCGGTCAGCACGCGGCGCAGCACCCCGCGCAACGCGTCGCGCGCCAGCACGTCATAACGGATGTGATCGGTCGCCATGGTCGTCCTGTTACGTTGAATGGCTGCCGGTCCCCCGACTCGCCCCTTTGCCCCATGCTACTCCGGCGGGAGCCGCAGGTCAGCAGGCGTGACGGAGCGAATTTGCGGCAGAACGGCGTCATCGGGCGGAAATGGAAAGAATAAAGTGGAGGCTTCTGTTGCCAGGTGCCTCCGAACCCCGCCTAGCGGAGCTTAACCCACTAGGACTTTAGACTTGGTCTTTCAAACTGCGTTACGCAGCCTGAGCAACCGGAGCATAGTTGTCGTTTGCAACTATTGCATAGCCCGATAACGGCGGAACCATACCGAGAAAAAACTCGCCCTTTACGCCCTCGTCGATCCTGGTTCGCCCCCGCCGAAACCCATCCCCGGGAAGGGGTGGGCTTGGGTGGAGGCGCCGGGTACTGCCCCCGGGTCCGAATGGTTTATTGCGACGGTCATTTATTTCCATAGCCGGCGAACCGGCACCCCCAATATAAGGTGCAAGTTTGGAGAAAAATAGGGCCGAACGCACTGAACAGGAAGGGAACGCGGTCCGCCGGACTTTCGGTTTGGTGTCGCTCAGTTGCGGTTTCGCCACGGATTCGAGCATTCCCGAAATGCGACGGGCGCGGGCTACGTCCCGGCGCCGCACGAATTTTCGGCAGTCGGCCGCGCGGATCGCGCTGCTGGTCGCCAAGCGCTCCGGGGTGCTGCGGTACGCAATCGCAAAGGTTGCGATCTGCAGCCCTCTTGATAGGCCTGATTGAATTTTACGATTTCATTTGCCATTCGGCTCGGAGGCGTTTTGGGTTTTGCTGGCGTTGTCTGAGGAAACTCGCTACGCAGTTTCCGGGACAAGCATACCTGTTATCCAATCAACGGGCGAAGCCCGCTTTGGGGGAGGAGTATCCATGGACGCTACGCCGGGCCAAGCGCCGGTAAAATCTGTCATGCCAAAGTGGGTTCGCGGCCCGCAGGACTTCATCGGGGGAATAGCCCTGATGGCTATCGCCTTGTTCGCCCTTTGGGCGTCGAGCGACCTGCAGGGCATGCGCGGATTCTCGTTCGGCGCCGGCACCGCGCCGCGGATGTTCGGATTTCTGCTGCTGGGCCTCGGCGCCGCCGTCACCCTCGTCGGCGTTCTGAGCGAAGGCGCGCATCTTGCAAAATACCACTGGCGAGGTCCGCTGTTCGTGTCGCTGGCGATTCTGTCGTTTGCCATCACGATCCGGCCGATGGGAATGATCTTCGCGGCCATGACAAGCTTTCTAGTCTCGGCTTGCGGAACGGCGGAGACGCGGTGGATAGAAACGCTGATCGTCGGGGCCTGCCTGACGGCGTTTTGCGCTCTTTTGTTTCCTTACGCGCTCGGTCTGCCTTTGCAGCTCCTGCCGACTTTCATGATCCGTTGAGGGCCCGATGGGAGATCTCTTTTCAAATCTTGGGCTCGGCTTCGGCGTCGTTTTCCAGCTCGTACAGTGGACGCCTGCCTTTCTTGGCGGGGCTTCGATTCCGATCCCCGTCAACATTCTGCTGTGCCTGATCGGCGCGCTGGTCGGCACGCTGGTCGGCGTGCTGCCGGGCATCGGCACCATCGCCACCGTGGCCATGCTGCTTCCGATCACCTTTGGTCTGCCGCCGGTGGGGGCGCTGATCATGCTGGCCGGCATCTATTATGGTGCGCAGTATGGCGGCTCCACCACGTCGATCCTGGTCAACATTCCCGGTGAGGCCGGGTCTGTGGTCACCGCGCTTGACGGCTTCCAGATGGCCAAACAGGGCCGCGCCGGTCCGGCGCTGGCGATCGCTGCGATCGGCTCGTTCTTCGCCGGCTGCGTCTCGACCGTTCTGATCGCCGTGCTGGGCGCGCCGCTCACCAAGCTCGCGCTGGCCTTTGGACCTGCCGAATATTTCTCGCTGATGGTGCTCGGCCTGATCTTCGCGGTCGTGCTTGCGAAGGGTTCGGTGCTGAAGGCAATCGCGATGATCGTACTGGGTTTGCTGCTTTCGATGGTGGGATCCGACATCGAAACCGGCGCGTCGCGCATGGCCTTCAACATTCCCGAACTGGCCGACGGTCTCGGCTTCGCCACGGTGGCGATGGGGCTGTTCGGTTTTGCGGAGATCATCCGCAATCTCGATGTCGGCGGCGAAAGCGATCGCGAACTGGTTCAGCAAAAGGTCACGGGCCTGATGCCGACCAAGAAGGACATGATCGATTCCACGCCGGCGATCCTGCGCGGCACCGTGCTTGGATCGATCCTCGGCATTCTGCCGGGCGGCGGCGCCGTGATCGCATCGTTCGCGGCCTACACGCTCGAAAAGAAGGTTTCGAAAACACCGCAGAAGTTCGGCCGCGGCGCGATCCAGGGCGTTGCGGCGCCTGAAAGCGCCAACAATGCCGCGGCGCAGACCTCGTTCATCCCGCTGCTGACGCTCGGCATTCCGCCGAACGCGGTGATGGCGCTGATGGTCGGCGCGATGACCATTCACGGCATCGTGCCCGGTCCTCAGGTGATGCAGAAGCAGCCGGAGCTCGTCTGGGGCATGATCGCCTCGATGTGGGTCGGCAATTTGATGCTGCTCGTCATCAACCTGCCGCTGGTCGGCATCTGGGTGCGGCTCTTGCGGGTGCCGTATCGCCTGATGTTCCCGGCCATCGTGATCTTCTGTTCCATCGGCATCTACTCGGTGAACAACGCCCCGGTCGATGTCGTCCTCGCCGGTGCGTTCGGGCTGGTCGGCTACTGGCTGGTCAAGCACGATTTCGAGCCGGCGCCGCTGCTGCTCGGCATGGTGCTCGGGCCGTTGATGGAAGAGAACCTGCGGCGGGCACTTCTGATCTCACGCGGTGACTGGTCAGTGTTCCTGACCCGGCCGTTGTCGGCGGTGCTGATGGCAACCGCCGCTACC
Source organism: Bradyrhizobium sp. AZCC 2262 (assembly GCF_036924535.1). Classification (NCBI taxonomy): domain Bacteria; kingdom Pseudomonadati; phylum Pseudomonadota; class Alphaproteobacteria; order Hyphomicrobiales; family Nitrobacteraceae; genus Bradyrhizobium; species Bradyrhizobium sp. AZCC 2262. The sequence continues at coordinate 643,353 of NZ_JAZHRT010000001.1, forward strand.
CTGCTCGTGCTGGCCGTCCTGCCAACGCTGCGCAAGAAGCGCGACGAGGTTTTCGTCGAGTCCGAGAACTAGCCTGCGGCGGTGGGCCGCAGGCCGGGGTCTGTTCGGCCCCGGGCGAAATGCTAAAGAGCAAATGCCGGCTTGGGAGAGCCGGCATTTGTTTACGGGCTCAAGGATTTTCAACATGAACTGGCATGGACGCTCGCTTGCGGGCGGTTGTCTGGCTGCGCTTGCCGGGCTGGCATTGCTATCTGCGCCGGCGCAGGCTCAGACCTATCCGACGCGCAGCATCACCATGATCGTGCCGTTCGCGGCAGGCGGTCCGACCGATGTCATCGCTCGCATCGTCACCGGCCACATGGCGCAGACGCTCGGTCAAACCATCATCATCGAGAACGTGGTCGGCGCCGGCGGCACCACCGCCACTGCGCGCGCGGCGCGCGCCGCCAATGACGGCTATACGCTGATCACCGGGCATATGGGCACGCATGCGGCCTCGGTGCCGCTTTATCCCAAGCTCGCCTATCACCCGGAGAAGGATTTCGAGCCGGTCGGGCTGCTCGCCGGCACGCCGATCCTGATCCTGGCGCGCAAGGACCTGCCGCCAAAGGACCTCAGGGAATTCATCGCCTACGTCAAAGCGAACGAGACCAAGGTCAACGCGGCGCATGCCGGCGTCGGCTCGGTCTCGAACGTATCATGCGAGCTGCTGAACTCGGTCCTCGGCGTCAAGCCGATCGGCGTCCCCTTCAACGGCACGGGACCTGCGATGAACGCGCTGGTGGCCGGGCAGGTCGACTACATGTGCGACCAGATCGTCAACGCCGTGCCGCAGATCAACGGCGGCACCATCAAGGCCTATGCCGTGGCGACGCCCGAGCGCAACCCGTCTTTGCCAAATGTTCCCACCACCGCCGAGGCCGGCCTGCCGGCCTTCCAGGCCCAGGCGTGGAACGCGATCTTCGCGCCGAAGGGAACGCCTGCGGATGTCGTCGCCAAATTGAACGCCGCGGTCGTCAAGGCGCTCGATGACGAGGGCGTGCGCAAGCGCCTGCTCGATCTCGGCAGCGTCATCCCGGCTCCGGCCGATCGTACGCCGGCCGCATTGGGAACCCTGGTGAAGAACGAAATCGCGAAGTGGACGCCGGTGCTCAAGCCGGTGAATTAACCCACATAATCAAGGCGATGGACGAGGGGTGGGACGCAGGTTCCGCTCCTTGTCGTTTGCGGCCGGAATCATCATTTTTCCGGGTATAATCGGTGTGTGAAGCCGAATCGGCGTGTCGATCGGATGTCCCGGCCGCTAAATTCGCCGTTCTGATAAAAGGCCTGAAGCACCAGCGATGAACCAGTATCACGACCTGCTCGAACGTATCCTCTCCGACGGCGCGGAAAAGCACGACCGTACCGGCACCGGCACGCTGTCGATCTTCGGTCACCAGATGCGGTTCAACCTGTCGGCCGGGTTTCCGATGCTGACCACCAAGCGGTTGCCGCTGAAGGCGATCGTGCACGAATTGCTGTGGTTTCTCGCCGGCGACACCAACATCAAATATCTCAAGGATAACGGCGTTTCGATCTGGGATGAATGGGCCGACGCCAACGGCGATCTGGGCCCGGTCTACGGATCGCAGTGGCGCTCGTGGCCGGCGCCGGACGGGCGCAGCATTGATCAGATCTCCAACGTCGTCGACATGATCAAGCGCAACCCGGATTCGCGGCGGCTGATCGTGAGCGCGTGGAATCCGGCCGACGTCGACAAGATGGCGCTGCCGCCCTGTCACTGCCTGTTTCAGTTCTACGTCGCCAACGGCAAGCTCTCTTGCCAGCTCTATCAGCGTTCCGCCGATGTGTTCCTCGGCGTGCCCTTCAACATCGCGTCCTATGCGTTGCTGACCATGATGGTCGCGCAGGTGACCGGATTGAAGCCCGGCGATTTCGTGCACTCGCTCGGCGACGCACATCTGTACTCCAACCATCTCGAACAGGCGCGGCTGCAACTGACGCGGCCGACGCGACCGTTGCCAGTCATGAAGATCAATCCTGATGTGAAGGATATCTTCGCGTTCCGTTACGAGGATTTTGCGCTCGAAGGCTACGATCCGCACCCGCACATCAAGGCCGCAGTTGCTGTATGAGTAGCGGTGTGAGCATCTGATGTCCCTTCTGATCCGCCGTGCGCGGTCCGGCGAAGCAGGACTTGTCCTGTCCTTTGTTCGCGAACTCGCCGAATACGAAAAGCTGTTGCACGAAATGGAGGTGACGGAGATCGACATCGGTGCGGCGCTGTTCGGCGCCAATCCGCGATTGTTCTGCGAGATCGCCGAGTGGGACGGCGAGCCGGTCGGCTTCGCGGTCTGGTTTCTCAATTTCTCGACCTTCAGCGGCCGCTCCGGGATCTATCTGGAAGATCTGTTTGTCCGTCCCGCGTTGCGCGGCAAGGGCATCGGCAAGGCGCTCCTGGTGCATCTTGCAAAAGAATGCGTGACGAACGGCTGGTCGCGCTTGCAATGGTCGGTGCTCGACTGGAACACGCCGTCGATCGAGTTCTATAAATCGCTCGGCGCCGAACTGATGGACGAGTGGACGGTTTGCCGTGTCGGCGGTCCGGCGCTGACGGCACTCGCGAAAGGAGGGCGGTAATGGAAATCGTTCTCATCGTGGCGGTCGCCGAGAATGGCGTCATCGGGCACGACAATACAATTCCCTGGCGCCTGAAATCCGATCAGCAGCGCTTGAAGGCGATTACCTTGAACAAGCCCGTGGTGATGGGACGCAAGACCTTCGAATCGCTGCGCCGGCCGCTTCCGGGCCGGACCAACATCGTCGTCACGCGTGATCCGAGCTACCGAGCCAACGGCGCCGTCGTCACGACGTCGTTCGAAGATGCCCGTGCGATCGCGCATGGTGACGCACTGCGGCGTTTCGCCACTGAGATTGCCGTGCTTGGCGGCGCGAAGGTCTATGCACAGTGGATGGCCGTGGCCGACCGCCTGGAAATCACGGAAGTACATGCCCGGCCCGAGGGCGATACGCATTTCGCCGCAATCGATGTGATGGCTTGGGAGGAGGTGGCGCGGGTGCGGAATCCGGCTGGCCCCGACGACAGCGCCGATTTCTCCTATGTGACATTTCGCCGGCGTAAGCAGCATTAACCTCGCTAACCAATGTTTGCATTGACAATTATGGCGTCAGGCATAGCTGCTTCGAGCGGTAAGCTTGCGTTGTAAGGGGCCTAGCGGTCCCCTATAAAGCCGGGCGGATATGCGAGGCTTAAGGCATCCTGCCCCACAGGCGGACCCGGGCCCCCCGCAGAGGAGAGTTTATATGCCGTGGAAGAATCAAGGCGGAGGCCCATGGGGCCAGGGTCCCAAGGGACCATGGGGCGGCGGTCCGCAATCGGTCGGGCCAAGGCCCCCCGATCTGGAGGACCTTCTGCGGCGCGGCCAGGACAAGCTGCAGCAGCTTCTGCCGGGCGGCCATTTCAGCGGCATGGGCATCGCGCTGGTGCTGGTGGGCGCGCTGGCGATCTGGGGATTGTCCGGATTCTTCCGCGTGCAGTCGGAAGAACTCGGCGTCGTGCTGCGCTTCGGCAAGCACGTGCGCACCGTTGACCCCGGCCTGAACTATCATCTGCCCTATCCGATCGAAAGCGTGCTGCTGCCGAAGGCGCTGCGCGTTTCCACCATCTCGATTGGCATGACGCTGATCGACGATCCGGCGCGGCGCGGCCGCACCATGCGGGACGTGCCGGAAGAAAGCCTGATGCTGACCGGCGACGAAAACATCGTCGACGTCGACTTCACCGTGCTGTGGCGGATCAAGCCGAACGGCGTCGGCAATTTCCTGTTCAACATCCAGAATCCCGAAGGCACCGTGAAGGCGGTGGCCGAAAGCGCGATGCGCGAGGTGATCGGGCGTTCCATGATCCAGCCGATCCTCACCGGCGCCCGCAATACGACCGAGCAGGCCGTCCAGGAGTTGATGCAGAAGACGCTGGATAATTACGGCTCCGGCGTTCAGATCACGCAGGTGCAGATGCAGAAGGTCGACCCGCCCACGCAGGTCATCGACGCGTTCCGCGACGTGCAGGCCGCGCGCGCCGATTTCGAGCGGCTGCAGAACGAGGCGCAGACCTATGCCAACCGCGTCGTTCCCGACGCACGCGGGCGCGCCGCGCAGATCCTGCAGGTGGCCGAAGGCTACAAGGAACAGGCGGTCGCCGAGGCCAAGGGCCAGAGCGCGCGCTTCCAGAAGGTTTACGACGAATACAAGAAGGCGCCCGACGTGACGCGGCAGCGAATTTATCTCGAGACGATGGAAAAGATTCTCGGCGGGTCCGAGAAACTGGTCTATGACGGCGGCAACTCCGCACAGAGCATCGTGCCGTATCTGCCGCTCAGCGAATTGACGCCGCGCCGGCCGCCGCCGACGACTGGTCAGCAGCAGGGAGGCACCCGATGAGGTCTCCGGTTGCAGGTATTGTCACCCTGGTCGCGCTGTTTGTCGTGGCGATCGTGTTCTACAGTTCGATCTTCACGGTGTCGCAGACCGAACAGGCGCTCGTGGTCCGGCTCGGCCGGCCGGTTGACGTCGTGTCGGAACCGGGCCTGAACTTCAAGGCGCCGTTCATCGACACCGTCATCAGCATCGACAAGCGGATCCTCGATCTGGAAAATCCGTCGCAGGAAGTCATCGCTTCCGACCAGAAGCGGCTCGTCGTCGACGCCTTCGCCCGCTACCGGATCAAGAACCCGCTGCGCTTCTATCAGAGCATCGGCTCGATCCAGGCCGCCAACATCCAGCTCACCACGCTATTGAACGCGTCGCTGCGCCGCGTGCTGGGCGAGGTCACCTTCATCAATGTGGTGCGCGACGAACGCGAGAACCTGATGACGCGCATCCGCGAGCAGCTCGACCGGGAGGCCGATCAGTACGGCATTCAGGTGGTCGACGTGCGTATCCGCCGCGCCGACCTGCCGGAGCAGAACAGCCTGGCGGTCTACAAGCGCATGCAGACCGAACGTGAGCGCGAGGCTCAGGAGTTCCGCGCCCAGGGCGGCCAGAAGGCACAGGAGATCCGCTCCAAGGCCGATCGCGAAGCGACCGTCATCATCGCCGATGCCAATTCGACCGCCGAGCAGACCCGCGGCGTCGGCGACGCCGAACGCAACCGGCTGTTCGCCGAGGCCTATGGCAGGGATCCGGAGTTCTTCGCCTTCTACCGTTCGATGTCGGCCTACGAGACCGGGCTTCGTTCCAGCGACACCCGCTTCCTGCTGCGGCCGGACTCCGAGTTCTTCCGCTTCTTCGCCAATCCGTCCGGCCATGCGCCGGCGGCCGCAGCGCCGAAGCCGTAAACTCCGGCCGGATACACGCGTTACGGCGAAGCACAATGTGCAATTGCACATTGGGACCCGCTTCGCCGGCATAAAAGCAAAAAGCGATTGATAGCGGGGGGGTGTTATCCGATGAGGTCCATAGCGTTCACCGACTTCCTCATCGGTGTGGGCATCCTCTTTGTGCTCGAAGGCCTGATGTTCGCCGCCAGCCCGGCCTGGATGCGCCGGGCGATGAAGAGCGCGCTGGCAACACCCGACAATGTCCTGCGGATCGTCGGCATCGTTTCGGCGGTCGTAGGTCTGGTCCTGATCTGGTTCGTGCGGCGGTAGGTATTCACCGTCATTTCCGCGATGGTCCGAAGGACCGGACCTCAGGTGTGCACGTGTAGACTGGGGAATCCAAAGATTCTCCCGTGGGCAAGTGCACACGGTAGTTCGCTTCGCGCGCCGGAATTACGGCAATAAACGGCCGCAACTAGCTGTGGCGTCAACGCAATCGTGAGCCGCCGGGGGCCGGTTTTTCGCCGGAATATCCGGCGCGGATGCTTGCGCCTCGGACCCGTTCGGGCGCACTGTGGAGGCGAATTCGACCATTTGGAGACAAGCCGACATGACCGGTGCTAAACCCGCCTTGAGCCGCCGCCTGCGCCTGATGGGGATTGCGATCTCGCTCAGTGCCGCCAGCTTGCTGGCCACGGTGCCGGCCAGCGCGCGCGGGCCGGACGGCATCGCCGACATCGCCGAGAAGGTGATCGATTCCGTCGTCAATATCTCGACCTCGCAGAGCGTGGAGGCCAAGGGCGGCGGCAAGGAAGCGATGCCGCAATTGCCGCCGGGCTCGCCGTTCGAGGAGTTCTTCGACGACTTCTTCAAGAACCGCCGCGGCGGAAGCCCTAAGGGCGGCGAGCGGAGCGAGATGCAGCCGCCGCGCAAAACCAATTCGCTCGGCTCCGGCTTCATCATCGATGCCGAGGGCGTCGTCGTCACCAACAATCACGTCGTCGCCGATGCCGACGAGATCAACGTGATCATGAACGACGGCACCAAGATCAAGGCCGAACTGGTCGGCGTCGACAAGAAGACCGACATCGCGGTGTTGAAGTTCAAGCCGGTGAAGCCGCTGGTCGCGGTGAAGTTCGGTGATTCCGACAAGCTGCGGCTCGGCGAATGGGTGATCGCGATCGGCAACCCGTTCAGCCTCGGCGGCTCGGTCACGGCCGGCATCGTCTCGGCGCGCAACCGCGACATCAGCCAGGGACCGTACGACAACTACATCCAGACCGACGCCTCCATCAACCGCGGCAATTCCGGCGGACCGCTGTTCAACCTCGAAGGCGAGGTTGTCGGCGTCAACACGCTGATCATTTCGCCGACCGGCGGTTCGATCGGCCTCGGCTTCGCGGTGCCCTCGAAGACGGTGGCGGGCGTGGTCGATCAGCTCCGGCAGTTCGGCGAACTGCGCCGCGGCTGGCTCGGCGTCCGCATTCAGCAGGTCACCGACGAGATCGCTGAAAGCCTCAACATCAAGCCGGCGCGCGGCGCACTGGTCGCCGGCGTCGACGACAAGGGCCCGGCCAAGCCCGCCGGCATCGAGCCCGGCGACGTCGTCGTCAAGTTCGACGGCAAGGACGTCAAGGACCCGAAGGATCTCTCCCGCGTCGTCGCCGACACCGCGGTCGGCAAGGAAGTCGACGTGGTAGTCATCCGCAAGGGCAAGGAGGAAAACCGCAAGGTCACGCTCGGCCGCCTCGAGGATACCGAAAAGGTGCAGCAGGCCGCCGCCAAGACCAAGGAAGATCCTGCCGAGAAGCCGGTGACGCAAAAGGCGCTTGGCCTCGATCTTGCCGCGCTGAGCAAGGACCTGCGCACCAAGTACAAGATCAAGGACAGCGTCAAGGGCGTGATCGTCACCGGTGTCGATGGCAACTCCGACGCCGCCGAAAAGCGGCTCTCCGCCGGCGACGTCATCGTCGAGGTGGCGCAGGAAGCCGTCGCCAACGCGGCCGACATCAAGAAGCGCGTCGATCAGCTCAAGAAGGACGGCAAGAAGTCGGTGCTGCTGCTGGTCTCGAACGGCGAGGGCGAGTTGCGGTTCGTGGCGCTGAGCGTGCAGTAGGGCGCTAACGTCGACGTGACTTTGCTAGCTGCTCCGAATGATGCTGTCGTCCCTGCGAACGCAGGGACCCATAACCACAAATCTACGTTGTTGAGAGAAAGCCGTCGAGCTTCCAAGACAACATCCGCCGCGGCGTATGGGTCCCTGCGTTCGCAGGGACGACGTAGAGTCGAATGCCTCACGTGAGCGAGACCACCGCCAGAAAGTGGATGGGTTCAAGGCGAAGCTTGGATCGTTTGACTTCAGGTATCTTGCTGTAGTGCTGCAGCCAGAGTTCGAGAAAACGGTCGAGGTCGACCAGCTCGATGTGAACGGCGCCATGGCCGGCTTCGCGACGCGCCTCCCTTGAGAAGCCGTCGTCCGTGAAGAACCATCCAAGCGGTTGATCAAGAATCGATTTTCCGGGCGAGATTGGCTTTGAGATTGCAAGCTTTGGGGCTTTGACTGCCCAAAAGCTTGCAATTTCATTTTTGAGGATTCCGTCGAATCGCGAGCCGTGATTCCGTCATCGCATCGGAGGGAGCGATGCGACCAAGGGAACGACGAGAGACGGGACAAGCCGATCTTCTGCGCTCGCGGCTGGACGCGATCATCGACATGGGCCACCCGCTGGTGAAGCTGGCACAGACGATCGACTGGTCGTTCCTGGAGCAGCGGTTCGGGGCGGTCTATGAGGACAAGCCGGGCCGGCCGCCATTGCCGACCCGCCTGATGGCGGGACTCGCGATCCTCAAGCACACCTACGACCTCTCTGATGAGGTGTTGTGCGAGCGCTGGGTGGAGAACCCCTATTACCAGTTCTTCTGCGGCGAGGAGTTCTTCCAGCACCGGTTGGTGTTCGATCGCTCTTCGCTGACGCGCTGGCGACAGCGGATGGGCGAGGAGAAGTTGCAGGCCTTGCTGCAGGAGAGCCTTGCGGTGGCCAGCAAGACCGAGGCGATCAAACCGGCCGATCTTAATCGGGTCATCATTGATACGACGGTGCAGCCCAAGAACGTGATGTTCCCGACCGATGCCAGGCTGCTGAACCGCGCCCGCGAGATCCTGGTCCGGCTGGCGAAGCGATATGGTGTCAAGCTGCGCCAGTCCTATGCCAGGGTGGGCAAGTTCGCGCTGATCAAGCACCAGCGTTATGCCCACGCCAAGCAGTTCAAGCGCGCCAACAGAGCCTTGAAGAAGCTCAAAATCTATCTCGGCCGCATCATCCGCGACATAGGCCGCAAACTCGGCGGCAACGCCGACTTGCTCGGGGGGGTCGTGTTGGAGCGCATGCTGGCGCGGGCGCGACAAGTGCTCGAGCAGAAGCAGCGCCAGCGTGGCCCGAAGCTCTACTCGCTGCACGCGCCGGAGGTGGAATGCATCGGCAAGGGCAAGGCGCACCGGCCTTACGAGTTCGGCGTCAAGGTCTCGGTCGCCACTACGCTGGCGCACGCCAAGGGCGGGCAGTTCGTGAGCCATGTGAAGGCGCTGCCCGGCAACCCCTATGACGGCCACACACTTGCAACCGTCATCCCCGAGATGGAGGCGCTGATCGGCAACACCATCGAGCGCGCGCTCCTCGACAAGGGCTATCGCGGCCACAACGCTCCGCCCGATTACAAGTTCAGGGTGTTCATCTCAGGACAGAAGCGGCGGGTGACGCCACAGATCAAGCGCCAGCTGCGACGGCGTTCCGCCGTCGAGCCGGTCATCGGCCACCTCAAATCCGAGCACCGCATGGGCCGCAACTACCTCTGGCATCGTGAAGGCGACGCCATCAACGCCGTCCTCGCCGCCGTCGGCTATAACTTCCGCCGCCTGATCTGCTGGCTCAGGCTCTTGTTGTGGCAAATCATCGCCACCTTCCCCGGGTCAATCCAGCCTGAAAATCCAGGATTCTTCACGGCCGACGAAGCCGCCGGAAGAAACAAACAGTCCGATTTCCCGGTCGCCGCGGATGATGCCGCGAAGTGCCGCGACGTCTTCACGCGAAGCGGTCTGGTCCCGATGCTTCACCTGAACCCGGATATGCGGCGTCTGCGCGCCCAGCGGATCGGTATAGGCAAGGATATCCGTCCCGCCATCCGAGCCCGGTTTTGAAACGGTGCTTGTGGCGTATCCCATCCCTTCAAGCAGCGCCGCCACCAGGTTCTGAAATTCGTAGCCCGAGAGGGTGTCGAGATAGGTGTCGATTTCTTCGCGAGCCTTCTCCTTGGCATCCTCGAACAAAACCGAAGTGTCGAGTGGCGCCGTTTCGTCGACGGCGTTTGCAATTCCGGCGTCCGGCTTGCCCTTCTGGTGGCTCCAACGCCATTCGCGGTAGCGGGACCGCATCAGCCGCTTGAGTTCGTAATCCGTCAGGGTCACGAACCTCTGGCCTTCGTCGGTCACCCGCCATCGTCCGTCCGACTTGACCAGCAATCCAGCCTTCGTCGCCGCAACAGAATGGAAATGCAGGGTGGCTCGCCACCGGGGCAGCCCAGAGCCCTTCATCGTCTCCTTGTCGAAATCATCCAGGGGCTGCTTTGATTCGATCTCTGCGTAGATGTCGCGTGGGCGCATGCCGTCGGGGTGAGCCCTTAGAAGTCCGAGTACGAATTTGATAAATGAAACGCCACGATCAACCGTCTTAGGTTGGCTCATTGCGACCTCTTGAGATGCTCATTCGCGCAAGCTACTTAAGGTTGCTCATCGTCGCAATAGGGTCACGTTGCTGGCGTGAGCAACGAACCCGTTTCAATTAGCCCGCGAATTCCTCGCGCCGATAGCCCCGCACGTACGGCAATGCGGTACGTTCGCGTCATCGATCCGTGCGATGGCAGCGGCCGCCGGCCATCACCTGGCCGGCCTGATGAGCGTCTCGCCGCCGTCTTCGTCCCTCAGCTTCAGCGAACTCGCGGTCCGCTTCGCCTGCAAGATCGTGTAGGTGCTCGTCGTGTCCGAAGGGCCGGCGAAGGTCGCGCCCGCGGTCTCTTCGGACGCACTGATCTTGACCGACGGGCGCCCGCGTTCGGTGATCAACCGCAACAGCACCGTTTCGGGATATGTCTCGCCGTTCGGCTGGGTCTGCGCCGGCAGCACGCTGATGGAGGCGCGCACGTATCCCTGTTCGTCGACGATCTGCAGCGCGCGTCCCCGCAACACCGGCGCTGTCTCATCGATCTTCGGCAGCACGCACCGCTGCAAACAGCAGGATCGCCAGATTGACGGCGGTGAGGACGACCATCAATCGCGAAAGCTTCATTGTTCATCTCCCGAGCTGCCATTTTACCCCAGCTTAAGCTGGGTGAACCGCCGGGGGATGACAAAAATGCGGGCTCGCGCCGCCGCTATCCTCCCACAAACTCCTCGCGCCGATACCCCTGCGCGTACAGCAGCGCGGTGAGGTCGCCATGGTCGATCCGCGCCGCGGCAGCCGCCGCGACCGCCGGCTTGGCGTGATAGGCGACGCCGAGCCCCGCAGCCTGGATCATGCCGAGGTCGTTGGCGCCGTCACCGGTCACCAGCGTATCGATGTCGTCGAGGTCGAAACTTTCCGTGAGCTCGATCAGGGTGGAAAGCTTGGCGGCGCGGCCGACGATCGGCTCGACGACTTCGCCGGTCAGCTTGCCGTTCTCGACCCTGAGCTGGTTGGCGCGGTTCTCCTGGAAGCCGATCATCGCGGCGACCGCATTGGTGAACAGCGTGAAGCCGCCCGAGATAAGGCAGGTGTAAGCACCGTTGGCGCGCATGGTCATGACCAGCTCGCGGCCTCCCGGCGTCGGCGTGATGCGTTTGGCCAGCACCTCGTCGACCACGCTGACCGGCAGATCCTTCAAGAGCGCGACGCGCTCGCGCAGCGCCGGCTCGAATTCGATTTCGCCGCGCATGGCCCGTTCGGTGATTCCAGCAACATGCGCCTTCAGCCCGGCAAAATCGGCCAGCTCGTCGATGCACTCCTGGCCGATCATGGTGGAGTCCATGTCGGCCAGAAAAAGCTTCTTGCGCCTGAAAGCGACAGGCTGCACGACAATGTCGATCGGGAAATCGCCGCGCGCCGCTTGCAGGCGGGTTTCGATCGCCTTGATGTCATCCGGGCTCTTGACCTGATAGTCGAAGGGAATGTCGACTGCGACCTCGTCGAACAGCCATTGCGCTGATCCGGGCGAGGGGAGAACGGCCAGCGCACCGTCGACGATGGTGGTGTCGAGCGCGGGATTGGCCGGGTTGCAGATCAAGGTGGCGACGAGGGACATGCAGGCGTATCAGCTAGATTTGAGCAAGACCGTGCTTATCGCAGGGCCGACCGCCAGCGGCAAGTCGGCCCTGGCGCTCGAGTTGGCGCAAAAGACCGGCGGGGTCGTCATCAATACCGATTCCATGCAGGTCTATCGCGATCTCCGCATCATCACGGCGCGGCCGACGGTGGCGGAGGAGGCGTTGGTTCCGCACCGGCTCTATGGGCATGTGGATGCATCGGTCAATTTCTCGGCCGGCGCCTGGGTGTCGGACGCTGCCAGCGTGCTGGCGGAGGCGCGCGCGGAAAAGCGTCTGCCGATCTTCATCGGCGGGTCCGGCCTGTACTTCAAGGCATTGACGCGCGGCCTTTCTGCGGTGCCGCCGATCCCGGCCGAGGTGCGCGATGCCGTTCGCGCGCGGCTGGAAAGCGACGGTGTCGAAGCCTTGCATGCCGAATTGATGCGGTGCGATCCCGTGTCAGCCGAACGCCTGAAGCCGCGCGACCGCACGCGCATCGCCCGTGCGCTGGAGGTCGTGAAGGCCACCGGCCGCGCGTTGCCGGACTGGCATCGCGAAGGCCTGCCGCCGCTGCTGCCTCGGAGCGAATTCACCGCGTTGTTTCTCGCGCCTGAACGCGACCAGCTTTACGCGCGGATCGATGCGCGGTTCGACGCGATGCTGGATTCAGGTGCGCTGGAGGAGGTCGCGGCGCTGGCCGCGCGAAAACTCGATTCCCTGCTGCCGGCGATGAAGGCCCATGGCGTGCCCGCCTTGATCCGCTACCTCCGCGGCGAGATCACGCGTGAAGAGGCCGCCGAAATCGGCCGCGCCGATACCCGCCATTACGCCAAGCGGCAATTCACCTGGTTCCGGCACCAACTGCCCGAGTTCGAGTGGGTGAAGCCGCAAGCGACGAGGGGGTGGGTGGAGGGTAGCGTTCCATGAGGCTAAAGGCGCGAATTGTTCTAATCTGTTCCCATGGCGGGAATCTTGATTGATCCCATGGCGGGAACATGCTATGGCTATGAACAAGGCACTTCAGGTCTTTTGGAAGCGATACCCTCAGGCCGAGATACCGCTCGGCACCTGGTATCAAATCGTTTCCAAAGGCGAGTGGAGTGGGCCGGCAGACCTGAAGAGAGCGTTCGGAAATAATGTGGACTTTGTCGGAGACAACAGGGCCATCTTCGATATCGGCGGGAACAAGTATCGCCTTGTCGTCCATTTTTCCTACAAGTTCAAAACCGCCCTCATCAAGTTTGTCGGTACGCATGAAGAGTATGACGGCATAGATGCGGCGGTGTGATGATGGATGTAAAGCCTCTCCACAATGAACGGGATTACGACTGGGCGATCAGCGAAGTATCCCGTTATTTCGAATCCGAACCCGAGCCCGGCACTGCCGATGGCGATCGTTTCGAGGTTCTATCTACCCTCATCAAGGCGTACGAAGACAAGCACTTCGCAACGAAGCATGGCGATCCCGTCGACGTTCTGCATTTTGCGATCGAATCCATGGGCAGGTCGCAAGCGGAATTGGCGGGCTTGATTGGCCGAAATCGCGCATCCGAAATATTGAATCGCGTCCGCCCCTTAACACTGGATATGATCCGCGCCATTAGCCAGGAATGGAATCTTCCAATCGAGGCCTTGGCAGCTCGGTATGATTTGGCCCCGACCTACGCTTAGTTTCGGGTGCGCCAGTGGTTCGCTCTCAGGGACGGCACGCAGCCTCCCCCGCATGGCTGCACGTATCAAATTCCCCCTCGCCGAACCGCCGGAACACCGTTACACTGCCAAAATCGCGCGAACGGCGTCCTTCCCTTGACTTCCGGGGGCCGGGCGGTATAACCGCGCAACCTTTGGGAAGTCAGAGCCGCAAAATGCGTAATATTATTACCAAACTCCTTATCGTAGTCGTACCCAGGCGCACCGCCGGGGGTGGCTGAGGCCATCCCAAATTCAGGCGGTGTGCATGGGGCCTCTCGGGCCCTTTTTTTATTCCCAGAGCATGATCCGGAAAAGTGGGAACCGGTTTTCCGAAAAGATCATGCTCAAACAAGAAGATAGAGCGAGATGACGCTTCGAAGAAACGTCATCTCGCTCTGAAACTCGAAACCGAAGAAAGTCGCGCCAAACAGCGCATCCGGAGCAGACCATGACCGACAACAGCCACGATCCGAACCAGATGACCGGCGCCGCGATGATCGTGCGTGCGCTCATCGATCATGGCGTCGAGCACCTGTTCGGCTATCCCGGCGGCGCGGTGCTTCCGATCTATGACGAAATTTTCCAGCAGAGCGAGGTCGAGCACATCCTGGTGCGCCACGAGCAGGGCGCCGGCCATGCCGCCGAAGGCTATGCGCGCTCGACCGGCAAGCCGGGCGTGGTGCTGGTGACGTCGGGTCCCGGCGCCACCAACATGGTGACGCCGCTGACGGACGCGCTGATGGATTCGATTCCGCTAGTCTGCATCACCGGGCAGGTGCCGACGCACTTGATCGGCAATGATGCGTTCCAGGAATGCGACACGGTCGGCATCACCCGTCCCTGCACCAAGCACAACTGGCTGGTGCGCGACGTCAATGATCTCGCAAAAGTGCTGCACGAGGCGTTCTATGTCGCGACCACGGGCCGTCCCGGACCCGTGCTGGTCGACGTGCCCAAAGACGTGCAGTTCGCGGTCGGCACCTATCATCCGCCGCGCAAGGACGACGTGCACGTTTCCTACACGCCGCGGGTGAAGGGCGATGCCGCGCAGATCCGAAAAGCCGTGGCGCTGTTGGCTTCCGCGAAGCGGCCGGTGATCTATTCCGGCGGCGGCGTCATCAATGCCGGGCCGGAGGCGTCAAAGCTGTTGCGCGAGCTGGTCGAGGTCACGGGATTCCCGATCACCTCGACCCTGATGGGCCTCGGGGCCTATCCGGCGACGGGCAAGAACTGGCTCGGCATGCTCGGCATGCACGGCACCTACGAGGCCAACATGACGATGCATGGTTGCGACGTCATGTTGTGTGTCGGTGCGCGCTTCGACGACCGCATCACCGGGCGCGTCGATGCGTTCTCGCCGGGCTCGAAGAAGATCCACATCGACATCGATCCGTCCTCGATCAACAAGAACATTCATGTCGATGTGCCGATCATCGGCGACGCCGGCAATGTGCTGGGCGACCTGCTGCAGGTGTTCAAGGCGGAGGCGAAGAAGCCCGACATCAAGGCTTGGTGGCAGGAGATTGCCACCTGGCGCGCGCGCAATTCGCTCGCCTACAAGAAGAGCAACGACGTCATCCTGCCGCAGCATGCCATCCAGAAGCTGTTCGAGGTGACGCGCGGCCATGACACCTACATCACGACCGAAGTCGGTCAGCACCAGATGTGGGCGGCGCAGTTCTTCGGGTTCGAGGAGCCGCACCGCTGGATGACGTCGGGCGGTCTCGGCACCATGGGCTACGGCCTGCCGGCCGCGCTCGGCGTGCAGGTCGCGCATCCCGACAGCCTCGTGATCGATATCGCGGGCGATGCCTCGGTGCAGATGACAATGCAGGAGATGTCGACTGCGGTTCAGTATGAGCTGCCGATCAAGATCTTCATCCTGAACAACCAGTACATGGGCATGGTGCGGCAGTGGCAGCAGCTCCTGCATGGCAACCGGCTGTCGCATTCCTATTCCGAAGCGCTGCCGGATTTCGTCAAGCTGGCGGACGCCTTCGGCTGCGTCGGCCTGCAGGCGATCAAGCCCGGTGATCTCGACGGCGCGCTCAAGGAGATGATCAAGGTCAAGCGCCCGGTGCTGTTCGATTGCCGCGTCGCCGCGCTGGAAAATTGCTTCCCGATGATTCCGTCCGGCAAGGCGCACAACGAAATGCTGCTGCCGGTGGAGGCCACCGACGAAGCCACCGCCGCGGCGTTTGCCGGCGGCAAGGCGCTGGTGTGAGGACGCCAGCCAC
The DNA here is from genome assembly GCF_036924535.1 of Bradyrhizobium sp. AZCC 2262. Classification (NCBI taxonomy): domain Bacteria; kingdom Pseudomonadati; phylum Pseudomonadota; class Alphaproteobacteria; order Hyphomicrobiales; family Nitrobacteraceae; genus Bradyrhizobium; species Bradyrhizobium sp. AZCC 2262. Next base: position 658,955 of record NZ_JAZHRT010000001.1, read on the forward strand.
ATATTCCGCTGTCATCGCCCGGCTTGACCGGGCGATCCAGTACGCCGCGGCGCCTCGGTCGTGCTCGGACGTCTCTGGAATACTGGATCCCCGCCTTCGCGGGGATGACGAGCATGTGAGAGGATCGAGAAGTCAAAATGTTTGACCTCAGGGAGCTCGAACGCGCGCATCAGATCGTGGGACAGGCAGTGCCGCCGACGCCGGCGCATGCCTGGCCGCTGCTAAGCGAGCGGCTCGGGGCGAGCGTTGTGGTCAAGCATGAGAACCACACGCCGATCGGCGCCTTCAAGGTGCGCGGCGGGCTGGTCTATCTCGACCGGCTGAAGCGGGAGCGGCCGAACACGCCCGGGATCATTTCCGCCACGCGCGGCAATCACGGGCAGAGCCTCGCCTTCGCGGCCGGCCGCCACGGCGTTCCGGCCGTGATTTATGTGCCGCAGGGCAATTCGGTGGAGAAGAACCGCGCCATGCGCGCGTTCGGCGCTGAACTGGTCGAGCATGGCGAGGACTTTCAGGCGGCAGCCGAAGAAGCCCAGCGCCACGCCCAGTTTGCCGGCCTTCATATGGTGCCGTCGTTCCATCCCGATCTCGTGCTTGGCGTTGCGACCTATGCGCTCGAATTGCTGCGCGCCGCACCTGATCTCGACGTGCTCTATGTGCCGATCGGGCAGGGCTCCGGCATCTGCGGCTGCATCATGGCGCGCGATCTGCTTGGGCGCAGAACCGAAATCGTCGGCGTGCAGTCGACCGAAGCGCCATCCTACGCACTTTCGTTTGCGGCGGGCACGGTCGTGACGACAGAGACCAGCAACACGCTGGCCGACGGCATGGCCACCCGCGTTCCCGTTCCCGAGGCGCTCGCGATCATTCGCAACGGCGCCTCGCGCATCGTGCAGGTCACGGACGACGAAGTCGCCGCGGCGGTGTGCGCCTACTGGACCGACACGCACAATCTCGCCGAAGGCGCCGGCGCGGCTGCGCTCGCCGCCGCGCTACAGGAGAAGGCAAAACTCACCGGCAAGCGCGTCGGCCTGATCCTGAGCGGCGGCAATATCGATTTCGATCTGTTCCGAAAATGGATCGGGACGGACATCACTGCTACCGCCCAACGGGCGATGGCGTGACGAGAGGACATTTGAGGGGACGACAATGAACCAGCCCGCATCCGCCTACTTCCTGGAAGAGCGCCACGATCCCAATGAGACGCACACGCTCTCGGTGCTGGTGCAGAACGAGCCGGGCGTGCTCGCGCGCGTGATCGGCCTGTTCTCCGGCCGCGGCTACAACATCGAGAGTCTCACAGTGTCGGAAACCGAGAGCCAGAAACATCTCTCGCGCATCACCATCGTTACCACGGGCACGCCGATGGTGATCGAGCAGATCAAGCATCAGCTCGACCGCATGGTTCCGGTGTACCGCGTCGTCGACATGACGATCACCGGCCGCTCGATCGAGCGGGAACTCGCCATGGTGAAGGTGTGTGGCCGCGGTGACAGCCGGGTCGAGGCGCTGCGGCTGGCGGATGCGTTCCGCGCCCGCGTGATCGACGCCACGACAGAGAGTTTTGTGTTCGAGATCACAGGCAATTCTTCCAAAATCAGTCAATTCATCGATCTGATGCGCCCGCTCGGCCTTGTCGAAGTGTCGCGCACCGGCGTTGCCGCGATCGGGCGTGGGCCTGAGGGGATGTGAAACATGCTGGCGCGGGACTGGTATTATAATCAAAGGCGGCAGCTCGGCCTCGATTCCGCGGTCGCCTCGATCTACGACCGGCATGACGACAGCGACCTTCGCGCCCGCGCGGCGCTGACCATGCTTGGCGTGCAGAAGGGCTGGCGGCTGGCCGATATCGGCTGTGGCAACGGCGTACTGGCCTGCGAGGCGGCGCTGATGGGCGCCGAAGTCGACGCGATCGATATCTCGCCGGCGATGCTGGCGCTCGCCAATATCCAGGCCCGCGACCGCAAGGTGGCGATCCGCACCCAGCCGGCTGGCATGCTGAGCTTCGCCTACCAGCCGGATTCCTATGACCTGATCGTCAGCGAATTCACGCTGCATCATCTGCCGGATTTCTGGAAAGCTGTGGCGCTCGCAAGAATCTACGCGGCGCTGAAGCCCGGCGCCAATTTCTACCTGCGCGACATCGTGTTCGTCAGCATGCCCGACGGCACGGAGCGCGATGTCGAGCAATGGGCTGATTTCACCATCAAGAACCACGATTTCCAGCGCGAAGGCGTGGTCACCCATATGCGCGACGAGTACTCGACCTTCGGCTGGGTGATCGAGCGCATGCTGACCGATGTCGGCTTCACGCTGCAATCGGTCGACTATCACGCCCCTCTCCACGGCACCTACCTCCTGCGCAAACCAAAGCCGGACCAACAGAGCTAGAAAAAAATGAAACCGGCCGATGTCTGCATCGCCGTGCTGGTAGCGGTGATCTGGGGCCTTGCCTTCGTGGCGAGCCGCATTGCGCTGAACGAATTTTCGCCGGAACTGATGACGACGCTGCGCTTTTCGATCGCCGCCTTGCCGTGCCTGTTCGTGGCGCGGCCGAAGGTTTCATGGACAGTGCTGGCCTCGATCAGCTTCACGCTGTTCCTCGGGCAGTTTCTCGCCCAGGCCTTTGCCATTGCGCATGGCGTTCCCGTCGGCCTCTCCAGTGTGATCGTGCAGAGCCAGGCGCTGTTCACCATCGGCTTCGCCGCGCTGCTGTTCCACGAACGGCCGGGTGCGTGGCAGACCGTCGGCATCGGCGTCGCCACGGTTGGCCTGCTGATGATCTGCGGCACCGTCGGTTATGATTTCAGCGTCGGCGCCTTCGCCATCCTGATGATTTCTCCGCTCAGCTTCGCGGCCGGCAATCTTCTGCTCCGGCGCGCGCCGGATGTGCCGATGTTCGACTTGTTCGCGTGGCTGTGCCTGGTCGCTGCGGTGCCGTTGCTGGCGCTGACGCTGGTCAGCAACGGTCCGCAGCCGACCTGGCATGCGCTGACCCATATGTCGCTGACCGGCCTGCTTTGCATGATCGGTCTCGGCTGCGTCTCCACCAGCATCGCCTACTGGCTGTGGGGGAGGCTGCTGCGGGATTACCCGGCGGCGCAGGTGGTGCCGTTCGCGCTGCTGGTGCCGTTCGTCGGTTCCGCTGCCTCGAGCGTGGTGTTCGGCGAAGCCTTTGGACCGCTTCGGCTCGCTGGCATGATCACGGTGGTCGGCGGTATCGCCGTCATGCTGCTGTCGAAACGTACCCAGGCTTCAGAAAAACAAGTTCTGCCAAAGATCGCGTGAGGCCCCATGTCGCAATCGCTTTTGATCGCCTTCGTCATGTTCGCCACCGTGATGTTCTTCACGCCGGGGCCGAACAACATCATGCTGCTGTCGTCGGGGCTGACCTACGGCTTCCGCCTGACCATCCCGCACATCATGGGCATCACGGTTGGCTTCGCCTTCATGGTCGGCGCCGTCGGGCTGGGGCTTGGGACCATCTTCATCGCCTATCCGATTTTGCAGACCATCCTGAAATATGCCGGCGTGGCCTACCTGGTCTATCTGGCCGCGCATATCGCGATGTCCGAGCCGCCCTCGGCGGAGCAGGACAACAGCCGCAGGCCGATGACGTTCTGGGGCGCGGCCATGTTCCAATGGGTCAACGCCAAGGGCTGGGTCATGGTGATCGGCACCATCACCGCCTATGCGGCGATTGCCGCCTATCCCTGGAACATCGCGATTCAGGTCGGCTTGAGCCTGCTTTTGGGGATCCTGTCCTGCACGGCCTGGGCCCTGTTCGGCACTGCGCTGCGGCCGGTCCTGACCTCCCGGCGGGCGGTGCGGGCCTTCAACATCGTCATGGCGGTGCTGCTGCTGGCCTCGCTCTACCCGGTCTTCATGGACGCATGATGCCGCACCGCGCCATGCATAAACGGGTTTCCTTTGACGCGGAAAATGCTCTAGACAACGCCGGAAATTCGCGGGCGACCGGCGCTCCCATCCACCCAAATGCCTGATTAACCGGCCGATTTGGCCATCGATTAAGGAAACGACCCATGCGTGTTTATTACGATCGCGACGCCGACCTGAACCTGATCAAGGGCAAGAAGGTCGTCATCGTCGGCTATGGCAGCCAAGGCCACGCCCATGCGCTGAACCTGAAGGACTCCGGCGTCAAGGAAGTCGCCATTGCGCTCCGCAAGGGCTCGGCCTCGGCCAAGAAGGCGGAAGCCGCCGGCTTCAAGGTGATGGAAGTCGCCGAAGCCGCCAAATGGGCCGACCTCGTCATGATGCTGACCCCGGACGAACTGCAGGGCGACATCTATCGTGAGCACCTGCACGACAACATGAAGAAGGGCGCGGCGCTGGTCTTCGCCCACGGCCTCAACGTGCATTTCAACCTGCTCGACCCGCGCGCCGACCTCGACGTGCTGATGATCGCGCCGAAGGGCCCCGGCCACACCGTGCGCTCCGAATACCAGCGCGGCGGCGGCGTGCCTTGCCTGATCGCGATCGCCAAGGACATTTCGGGCAATGCCCATGACCTCGGCCTCAGCTACGCCTCGGCGATCGGCGGCGGCCGCGCCGGCATCATCGAGACCACCTTCAAGGAAGAGTGCGAGACCGACCTGTTCGGCGAGCAGGTCGTGCTGTGCGGCGGCCTGGTCGAACTGATCAAGGGTGGCTACGAGACGCTGGTCGAAGCCGGCTACGCCCCCGAGATGGCCTATTTCGAGTGCCTGCACGAGGTGAAGCTGATCGTCGACCTGATCTATGAAGGCGGCATCGCCAACATGAACTACTCGATCTCCAACACCGCCGAATATGGCGAATATGTCACCGGCCCGCGCATCGTGACCGCTGAGACCAAGGCCGAGATGAAGCGCGTCCTCGCCGACATCCAGGGCGGCAAGTTCGCCCGCGACTGGATGCTGGAGAACAAGGTCAACCAGACCTCGTTCAAGGCGACCCGCGCCAAGCTCGCCGAGCACCCGATCGAAGAAGTCGGCGCCAAGCTGCGCGACATGATGCCGTGGATCAAGAAGGGTGCGCTGGTCGACAAGACCAAGAACTGAGGCTGGCTCGATCTTCGTAGGGTGGTCAAAGCGCAGCGTGACCACCCTACGAAGTCAGCGGTAACCGCACACCAAATCTTAAACGTTGGTCGACATTATCCGGCGAGATCGCGAACGCGGTCTCGCCGTTTCTTCGAAGAATTATTGGCTCATCCATATTCTTTCAACGCGCCGCGCCGAGTGCGCAGCCCGAGCCGAAACGAAGAACTGACGCTTCATGCACGTGCTCGGTGCGAAGCAAATTCAACAATACATTAGCGACGGAAAAGTCAGCGTTTACCGAGTCAAAGCTCGGTTGCTTAATCTGCATTCTCGTCCGCAAAACGAGCTCGGCAGTTGTTGCGCGGCTTTTATTTGGCCGGGAAGTCGACGCCGCGAAGCGTCACGATCGCCAACGCGCACGCGGTCTCCGCCCCGTCGGCTATCGACACCACGTCAACACGTGCCACACCGATCGTGCCTCCAACCTGAAGCGCGCGGGCGCGCGCGATCAGCAAGGTGCCTTTCGCCGGGGCGAGGAAGCTGACCTGCAGGTTGGCGGTCACCGCGAACCGGCCGGGCGGCATGGCGGTGGTGACCGCCCCGCCGGCGGCATGGTCCGCCAGCCCGGCGATGACGCCGCCATGAAAGAAGCCGTTCACCTGCAAGAGATCGTCGGTTTTGGCGAGCGACATCACGATATAGCCGGGTTCCGCGCTCTCGACCCTGGTGCCGACGGCTTTGGTATAGCCGGGGGCATAGGTGACCCGTTCGACCAGTTCGCGGATCGCGTCGTGCGCCATGGCTCCCTCCCGGCTGTTTGACCGGCGTCATGCTCGGACCGCAAAGAGGCTTAGGCAATCGCAATTGCTCCGATATCAAGCCATAGATATCTTCTATGGATGGACTTCAAGCAGATCAGGTATTTCGTGGCCGTCGCCGAAGCGGGCGGCTTCAGTGCCGGCGCGCGCCGGGCGTTCGTCACGCAGCCGACGCTGTCGGCTGCGATAGCCGCCTTCGAAGCCGAGCTGGGGTTCGCATTGCTGGAGCGTCATGCGCGCGGCGTGCGGCTCACGCCGAGGGGCGAAGAGGTGCTGGAGACCTCGCGGTCGATCCTGCGCCAAGCCGAACAGCTCAAGGCGACGTCCGGCGGCAAGCCGCCGGGCAGGCCGCTGCGGCTTGGAATTCTGCCGACGATTCCGCCGCCCTTCGTGGCGCAATGCATTGATCGGTTGCGGGCGATCGAGCCGGGGCGGTTTTGGCGGAGCGAGGATGCACCTTTTGCCAAGCTCCAGCAGCGGCTTGCCAACGGCCGCTACGATGTCGTGTTGACGGCGTTGGGATCGGCGGCACGCGGCCATCGGCAATCGGAGCTGGCGGCAGACCGGCAGGCGCTGGCCGTTTCCGCCCGCGCGTTTCCCCGCGGGCCGGTCTCCCCGGAGATCCTGGCGGGCCAGCCCCTGATCGTGCGCGTGCACTGCGAGCAATTGCAGTCGGCATCGCGGATTCTCGATGCCTGGAAGGTACGGCCCAGGGTCGTCGCACAGACCGACAGCGATGCGCGTGCGCTGGCGATGGTGGCGGCAGGCCTCGGGTTCTGCCTGATGCCGGACAGCTTCGAACACCCCGAGGTGCGAATGCTTCGCCCTGAGGGAGTCGAGCTGCCCCGGCGGCTCGGTTTTGAATGGGTCAAGGGCGGCGGTGATGGTTGGCTGGATCGCGCGCTGGATGGGCTGTGAGCGGTCCGGACCTTGCGCGCGCCGCGATCACGGCGCATGCAAGACTCAATTCGTCCGGGTGATCGGTTACTTCTCGATCCTGTTGTGCAACTGCCAGAAGCGCACGGTACGCTGGGCTGTCTCCATCGACAGTTTCCGGTAATCGCGCTCCGCGATCTCCAGCGTCTGCTGGTTGACCGAAGGCATTACCGGCCGGTTGCGCAGGATCGACTCGACTGTCGGCCAGTTCAGGCGGGCCGACCGGCAGGGAATGAGGAGGAGGTCGGCGCGGGGGCCTTCCATCAGCCGGGCCACCATTTCGATTGGCATCTCATTGAGAACCGCGACTGCAACCGTGACCTCGTCGAACTTTTTCGATTCGGCGAAATTATAAACGGCTGCATCATCCAGCTCGTTCAACCCTTTCATCAGCTTCACGAACTCCTCGGCGACGCCGAAGCTCCGCCCCGGGGGCGATGTTTCGCGGGTGATCTCGTTCAAGACCCGTTTGATCTCTTCCTGGACCGCCGGCGGCGCGATGGCCAAAAGCCGGGCGCGAACCGCTTCCTTGGCGCGGCGCAACAGGTCGGCCATGAACTTTGCCGGGAAATCGGCGCGAAGGCCGAGGATTTCGACCAGTTCGTCGTCCGCGCCGGCGCGGGCAACGATAGTGGAAAAGCCCTGGTCGGAAAACTTGGCGCCAGCGTTGTTGGCGAGCTTTCGGATCACCTTGTCCCCGCCGCGATCGACGATGACGTCGGTCACTGCGGCGGGCAGGTTGGGCCGGCCGGAAATGGCGAGCAGGTGATCCTGTCCCTTTTTGCTGGCGATCTCGACCAGCACCTCGGTCCCGAGCCGGCTGGAATTGGCCAGCACGCCGCCGGCGACATCGATCTCGTCGTCCCAGGCGAGATGCTGGATGACCTCGAACGGGGCGTAGTCGAGCGGCGCCAGCCGCTTGGAAAGTTCGGCCTTCGCCCGCGTCTCGACGCGCGCGATCAGGAGGCAGAGCACGTCGTCGAAGACCTTGACCTGGTCGTCGTTCAGGCGTTCTCCGTCATGGAGGAAGAGATCGGTGACCTGCCGCAGGGTTTCCACCCGCTTGGCGGATGAACCACCTCTGACGGCGTCTTCGAGTTCGGCGATGATCGAGTGAGCCGGCTGTTGCACCATGGTGGGCAGTCTTTTTGTTGGATGTTGAATGGGTTCGCGCCGACAATGGCGGGCCGAGCCTTACACCTGCGTTAAAGACCGGATCGGGTAGAAATACAGATTGGCTGCACTTGGAACAGGCAATCATCAGCAGTGATCATCGTGCGACGTGCCGGCGGGGAGCTCGTCTCGCATTGCGCGGTTGGCTTTTCGAATTGCTTTACCAAGCGTGCTGCGCTGTACGTGGCGGTTCCCTGCACGAAATAGCCTTTATCTGCTGCAGTTCATGAACTGGCCGCCGCTTTCGGTGTTTCCGTCCGGCTGCTATCGTATCCAAACCGTTTCAGAAAAATCTCGAAGAGGAAACTGTCCAACAAGAAGCCGTCAAGCCTGGCCCGCACCGAGGAGGAAACCCATGAAGCGATTGCTTAAGGATTTTTTCACGACGAACTTCATTAAAACTGTCCTCAAGGCTGTTGGACTTTCCGGCCTGATCATTGCGGCGGCCACCGTGTCCGCGGTCGCGCAGAAGAAATACGACAAGGGCGTCACCGACACCGAGATCAAGATCGGCAACATCATGCCGTATTCGGGGCCGGCGTCGGCTTATGGCATCATCGGCAAGACGATGAGCGCCTATATGCGGATGATCAACGACAATGGCGGCGTTAACGGTCGCAAGATCAATTTCATCAGCTATGACGACGCCTACAGCCCGCCGAAGACGGTGGAGCAGGCGCGCAGGTTGGTCGAGAGCGATGAGGTGTTTCTGATCTTCGCGCCGCTCGGCACCGCGTCGAACGCGGCGATCCAGAAATACATGAACACGATGAAGGTGCCGCAACTCTTCGTCGCTACCGGAGCCTCGCGCTGGGGCGATCCCGAACATTTCCCCTGGACCATCGGCTGGCAGCCGAATTACCGGGCCGAAGCGCGCATCTATGCGACCTATATCCTGCAGCATCATCCCAACGCCAGGATCGGCGTGCTCTACCAGAATGACGATTTCGGCAAGGATTACGTGCTGGGCTTGAAGGACGTGCTGCGCGACAAATACGACAGCATGGTGGTCGCCAGCGTTCCCTACGAGATCAGTATGCCGACGGTGGATTCGCAGGTGGTGGCGATCAAGACTGCCAATCCCGAAATCTTCGTCAATATCGGCACGCCGAAATTCGCGGCGCAGGCGATCAAGAAACTCGCCGAACTCGGCTGGCATCCAATCCACATCATGACCAATGTGTCGGCTTCCGTCGGTGCGGTTTTGCGTCCCGCCGGTCTCGACAATTCAAAGGGCATCCTCAGCGCCGGCTACCAGATGGACGTCACCGATCCGCAGTGGGATTCCCATCCGGGGATGCAGAAATACCGCGCCTTCATGACGAAGTATTATCCGGAAGCCGACCGCTCCGAGAGCGGGCCGCTCACGGCCTACAACACCTCGACCGCGCTGGTCGAGGTGCTCAAGCGTTGCGGTGACAATCTCACGCGCGCGAATGTCATGAAGGTGGTCGCGAACATGGATTTCGAGATCAACACCTATATCCCGGGAATCCGCATCAAAACCTCGCCGACGGATTTCTATCCGATCGAGCAGGTCCAGATGATGAAATTCACCGGTGAGAAATGGGAATTGTTCGGTCCGATCATCGACGGCCACGCCGAGTAGGGTAATCACCCTCTCTCGTGAGGGAGAGGGTGAGCGGGCTGCCGTATTGCGCTTCTCGCCATCTGCATTACATCAACCCCGCATCACCAAAAGGGGCGGTACCCAACATGAGATCTGTCGTCATCACCGGCGCGTCGACCGGCATCGGCTGGGCCAGTTCGAAGCTGCTGCTCGACCGCGGTTTCCGCGTGTTCGGCAGCGTGCGCAAGCAGGCCGACGCCGACCGCCTCAAGGATGAGTTCGGCGCGAACTTCACGCCGCTGATCTTTGACGTCACCGATGAGGCGGCGGTGCTGGCCGCCGCGCGCGAGGTGCGTAATGCCCTCAATGGCGAAACGCTTGCCGGCCTCGTCAACAATGCCGGCATCGCGGTCGCGGGCCCCGTGCTCGAACTCGCCGCCGACGAATTCCGCCGCCAGATGGACGTCAACTTCATCGGCCCTGTTATCGCGACCCAGGCTTTCGGGCCGCTGCTCGGATCCGATCCGACCCTGAATGGACCGAAGGGGCGGATCGTGATGATCTCCTCGGTCGCCGGCAAGAACGGCAACCCGCTCACCTCAGCCTATGCTGCGTCGAAACACGCGATCGAGGGATTGTCGGAGAGTTTGCGCCGCGAACTGATGCTGTTCGGGATCGACGTCATCGTGGTGGCGCCGGGGGCGGTGAAGACCCCGATCTGGAGCAAGGCCGAGGAGGTCGATATCTCCGTCTACAAGAACTCGCCGTATTTCCCGGCGCTGGAAAAGGTCCGCGCCTTCATGCTGAGCCTTGGCGCGACCGGATTGCCGGCCGAGACAATTGCCGAGAAGGTGTTCGGGGCACTGACGCTGCCGAACCCCAAGGTGCGCTACGTGATCGCGCCGGATCCGATGCGGCAGTTCATGGCGGCGGTGTTGCCCAAGCGCACCCTCGACAGGATCATCGCCAAGCGCCTCGGGCTGATGCCGCAGGGATGAACATGATGGTACGAATGATGCCTGGTGCCATTGCGATGCTCGCGCTGGTCTCAATCGCCCATGCCGGCGACCAGGGCGATCCCGAACAATCCTGCGATGGCAGCACATACCAGATGGTCGAATGCCTGAAGGAAAAGACCGCGCAATGGGACAAGCGGCTGAATGTCGCCTATCAGAAGGCGCTGCAGGATGCAGTGCCCGCTCAGCGCGATCAGTTGCGCGCGACGCAGCGGCTGTGGGTCCAGTACCGTGACGCCAATTGCCTCTATTACGGCCTGGGCGAGGGCACCATCGCGCGGCTCGACGCCGGCGAATGCATGCGCAGCATGACGGAAGCGCGCGCCACCAAAGAACTCGAAGGCGTCGGCCACCAGTGACAGCGACGACCGGCAAGACGAGTGCGGAATTGACTGTGATCGCCAACGAGGCGCTTCGTAGCCAGCCGGGATGCGAAACGGCGTCGGTACCCGCCGTGCGCGGGCTTCCCAACATCGTCGAAGGGCGGAACTGGGAAATCCCCAACGTCATCCTCGGCGACAGCCTGATCAGCGATGTCGACCGGGCCGTCATTTCGGTGCACCGCCGGCTTGGCCGGAAATACCATCTGCTCGGGGATGACTAGAGCGCGTACTCATAAATTTAGGTCAGGTCCGCTTTGCTCCTAGAGCGGCGTGGTTGTTGCGCGGCAGCGAAATGGCGCTTTGGGCCAATAGGCGCATGACCATCTATCACCTGCGACCCGTGTCAGGTTTGTGGGTGTCTGACTGGATGGCTGTGGCAGCCGCGAATTTATTCTCTAACAAAGATATGAGACTTTATCTTCCACTGTCCGTCGGGTTGGCGTTCAAGGAGTCTCACAGTGCTGCCGGAAATTGGCGCCGCCTTCTCATTCACCATTAACGTGGCCGTGAAATGGGACGTAGTATAGGCGTAGTTTCCGATGGGTAGCACATCCACCAGCTCAACCTTGTGATTTCTGACGCTTCTTCCCCGCCCAGCAAAGAAATCGCGGATTGCCAAAGGGCCAGTGACGGGCTGCGCGCCAGGCGGCATCAATCTGCCGTCAGCGGTATACAATGGTAATAGGGCATCGAATTCTGCGTTGTTAATGGCGGCATCCCATTGGGCGTTCATCGACGTCACCTTATCTGCGAGCGGATCCGCCGATGCTTGACTGGCATGGCTGACGATCAGAATAAGGGCGAATGAAACGAGTGAAATGCGAGTCATCTTTGCCTCCTTTAGCTGAGATGCTTTGCGCGTGAGCACATTCGCAGCTACTACTGGGGGAAGCGGTAGTCCAAAAAGTGGACTGACGAGAGTGTTCTCAGCTGGCTAAGGCTTTGATCTGCGGCCCTCAGGCGCCTCATGGCATATTTGCTGCGTGGGAACCAAGCCGGCATGCTCTTCACAAGATGGTTAGGACCGTCGATCTCGATCTTGCCGAGCTCACACGCCCGTAGCAGCGGCTGGTCGCCTATGAAAATCTGCACAAGCGTCAGCAGGCTCGCATAGAGGCTGATATCGACCTCGAAGCCGGGATCATTCCAGCAGAGATCGGCTTCCTCCTTCTTCACAACAAGCCACCAGCGCCTTTGCCGGGCGTCCGCAATCTCGATGTACAGCACAAAGTCGCATGGAATGTGCTTCAGATCGAACGAACGGCGCATATTCCACATGAGCCGGCCTGCGTGGAGTTCGTTGGGTGTGAGCTGGCTGCGCGCCCATTTGTGGCCCCAATAGCCCATTGCATCGATAACTGGCCAGGCTTCCCTGGCCGCCTGGGTTGGATGGTACTCCCAATGCCCATTATCGCCTGATTGGCGTGAGATTAGCCCTGCTTCTTCTAGCGTTTGCAGGCGCTTGGAGAGGAGGGTCGGGGACATCTGTGGGATGCCGCGGCGAAGCTGGTTGAAGTGGTAGGAACCTAGCAACAGCTCGCGGAGCACGAGCGGAGTCCACCGCTCCGTGAGAATTTCCGCAGCCTTGGCTACGGGGCAAAATGATCCATAGCCTTTCATGCGAGAATTTTAGCATCACGAGGGTCAGCAAGGTAGTCCAGTTTCTGAACTAATCGCAGGCACGTCGGTATCGAGGCTCTCACTAGCTCACCCCGTCCGCACGGTCCTTTGTGCCCGCGGCGCCATCGCGATCATCCGCAGCGCGAATACGGTCAATAGCGGGATCAGGAACAGCGCGTAGAGCGGCATGTCGGGAATCCGCTTGCCGAACGACACCATGAACTGGAACAGCAGGTAATAGCCGCCGGCCAGATGTAGCCGGCGCCAGGCGCGTGCGCCGATCGCGGCCGCGGTGCGGTCGAACGAGGTGGCGGTCATCGCGATGATGAAGGCGTAACCGATGCCGCCGAAGATGTAGGACGCGATCGAGGTCGCCGCGGCATAGCCCGCCGGATCCATCACAGCGAAGCAGGCAATCGCAACCGCGTGGATGGCGTGCGAGGCCGCGAAGCTGACGCCGAGATAGCGGCGGTTGCGGCGCAGCCATCGGCTCCACGTGTTCGGCCACATCAGCGCCAATGCTGTGGCCGAGAAGGCGAGGCAGAACAGCACCAGCGAGGTCCGCGCGGTGAAGCGGATCACCATCCGCGCGCCGTCGACCTCAAAACCCCGCATGCCGGCGATCCAGATGCTGAGCGAAAGCAGGGTCAGCGCGAGCAGGGTGAACAGCCGCCAGCCATCGAACCAGTTTTGACGCGTCAGCATGTTTCGCTCCCTATCGCTTGTGCCGTCATTGCGAGCGAAGCGAAGCAATCCATATCGCCGCGCCAAGAAAGCTGGATTGCTTCGCTTCGCTCGCAATGACGCGGATGCATAATGTAATCGCCAGTTACATATGCGCTGCGAATCAGGTCAATCCGTGTAATCGGTGCTTACATTCACAAGGCGGTGATGGTAGGAGAGGGCATGCGCCCCTCGGCCAAATCAACCGCTGCCAAAACCCCCGCCGCCAAACCGCGTCGGCGTGTCTCCCGCGCGCCCGCGCCAAAGCCGTATCACCATGGCGATCTCCGGCGCGTCCTGATCGACGCCGCGCTGCAATTGGTCGGCGAGGGCGGGGCGGAGGCGGTCAGCGTCCGGGAGGCCGCCCGCCGCGCCGGCGTGTCGCCGGGGGCGCCGTTCCGGCATTTTCCGAGCCGCGACGCCCTGATGCAGGCGGTGGCCGGGGAGGCGCAGCGGCGCTTCCGGGCCGCGATCGAGGCGGCGCTGGCCGAGGCGCCGGCCGGCGATCCGCTCGGCCGCTTTCGCTGCCTCGGGCTCGCCTACCTGCGCTGGGCGATGCGCAACCCGACCCATTTCGAGATCATTTCCAGCCGCCGGTTCTTCGATCACGGCCGGGCGGTCGCCATTAGCAGCGACAATGCCGAACTGATCGAGCTGACCGAGCGGACACTTGCGGAAGCCTTTGCGGCAGGCCAGCTCCGATCGGCGGATCTCAAGCGGGTCCAGATCGCCGGCCGGGCGCTGGTCTATGGCTTTGCCCGGATGAATATCGACGGCCATTTTCCGCGCTGGGGCGTCGCAGGCCCCGAGGCGGAGCAGACCGCCGAGGCGATCCTCGACCTCTTCATCGAGGGAATCGCCAAGCGGCCCTAACTCATGCCGTCATTCCGGGGCGCGAAGCGAACCCGGAATCTCGAGATTCTCCGGTGCGCAATCGCGCACCGTAGTTCGTGCTTCGCACGCCCCGGAATGACTGCGTGAAATTTACCAAGCCGCGTCGCGCAGCGGCAAATTCATTGCGCGTTCATGACGATTACACTACGTTTTTATGACGCGACACAGGTTCCGGCTGGTCGCGCGTCTCCTGGTCCGTCGCCAGCCAAGGCTTTGTATTGCGCCGGGTCATGTTGCGTTGCCTCCCATGGCGCCCGCGCCAAATCCAGGGCCCTCCGCCACCACCCTTGTCGCCGGCCTTGCCGCCATCGGCTTCTGGCGGCTTTCGGCCGTTGCTGCACCGCACATGGCCGCGCTGGCGATCATGCTGGAGACCGAAGCCGATTTCGGCGGCCGCATGGGTTTTGCGCTGGCGTGGGGCATCCTGAACTTCTCCTTTATCGCGCTGCTGCGGCGCCCGGCGCTGTCGGGCGCGCTGTCGCTGACGCTGGTCGTGCTGTTGGTGCTGCTGTCGCGGCTCAAGCACGACGTCGTCCAGATGACCGCGAACTTCGTCGACCTGATGGTGATCGATCGCGACACCGCGGCCTACCTGTTCACGATCTTTCCGAACTTGCGCTGGAACGTGGTCGGCGCAGCGCTGGTCATCCTCCCGCTGATGTACGCGCTGTGGTGGCTCGATCCGTTCCGCATCCGCCGCCTGCCGGCGGCCGCCGGCCTCCTGGCATGTCTTGCCGCGCTGACCGGGCAGGCCATCGCCTGGCCGGACGAAGCCTGGCGCGGCTATTACGACGACGGCTACCTCTCCAAATTCGCCCGTTCGGGCGTGACGGCGGTTGCCGACTTCGCCAATTACGGCTTCATGGAATCGGAAGCGGTGACCGCCGAGCGGCTGAAGATGCCGCTGGAGGATTCCTGCCATGTCGCTGGCCGCCGCCCGCACATCATCATGATCCATGACGAGTCGAGCTTCGACATCCGTCAGGCCGACGGCGTCAAGGTGCCGCCGGGCTATGGCAGCCACTTCAAGTCCTTTGACGGCCGCGAGCGCAAGTTCATGGCCGAAAGCAGCGGCGGCGCCAGCTGGATGGCCGAGTACAACGTGCTGGCCGGCCTGTCGTCGCGCTCGTTCGGCCGCTTCTCCTATTTCGTCACCCGCATCGCGTCGGGGCGGGTCGAGCGCGGATTGCCGCTGGCGCTGCGCCGCTGCGGTTACAACACCCTCTCGCTCTATCCGGCCTATGGCGCCTTCATGGGCGCGCGCGGCTTCCAGACCTCCACGGGTATCCAGCACTTCTACGACGCACGCGCGCTCGGCGCCAAGGGCATCGAGCCGGACAGCTTCTTCTACGACAAGGCCGTCAATCTGATCGCCGAACAGCCGGCCAATACGCCGCTGTTCACCTTCGTCTATCTCGCGGCCAACCATTTCCCCTGGGAAACCAAATTCCGCCCCGACCTGCTGCCGTCCTGGCGCAAGCCCGGCAATGCGCCGGTGGTCGACGAATATCTGCGCCGCCAGACCATGAGCGCCGGCGACTATGCGGGCTTCATCGCCAGCCTGAAGAAGAAGTTCCCGGCGCAGCCGTTCCTGATCGTTCGCTACGGCGACCATCAGCCGGAGTTCTCCTCGAACCTGCTCGATCCTGGCCTGGACGAAGCCAAGGTCGTGCGCAAGTTCGACACCTACGACCCGCGCTACTTCACTACCTATTACGCGATCGACGCCATCAATTTCGAGCCGGTGAAGAGCCCCGCCGTCATGGACAGGATCGACGCGCCCTATCTGCCGCTGGTGATCCAGGAAGCCGCCGGCATTCCGCTCGACCCATCTTTCGAGGAACAGAAGAACATCATGCTCCGTTGCAAGGGGGTATTCTACGCTTGCAAGGACGGCGCCGAGGCGCGCAGGTTCAACCGGTTATTGATCGAGGCAGGTTTCATCAAGGGGCTTTAGGGCATGATCCGGAAAAGTGGAAACCGGTTTTCCGAAGAGATCATGCCCAAAACAAAGAGTTGAGATCATGATGCGATCCTTATGATCGCATCATGATCGAGAGGACGCCGACATGTCTGCGGTTGCAGAATCCGGAGTAAGCGAAAGCATCCGCGCGGAATCGCGCGGCGTCCGGTTCTTTGCGCTGGCCGGCCTGATCGTTGCCGTGCATCTGGCGGGGCTCGTGGTTCTCCTGACCACCGAATACGGGCCGTTTGCGATCACGCTGTCCGTGCTGGCGTGGGTCTTCGTGAACTGTTTCCTGCTGGTCGCGCTGCAGCGGCCCGCCGTCTGCGCAGCGCTGTCGCTGGCCGTCACCGTGATCCTGATCGCGCTGTCGCACTTCAAGTTCGGGATTCTGCAGCTGACGCTGACGTTCCTCGACTTCCTGATCATCGACCGCGATACGTTTTCGTTTCTGCTCTCGGTGTTTCCGCGATTGCAGATGCAGTTGATGGTGGCGGGGCTGGTTGCGGTTCCGCTGTTGTGGTTGGTCTGGCGTTTCGATCCGTTCCGCGTGCGCCGCCGCATTGCACTGACGGGCGTGGCGGCGAGCGCCGCGCTGATCGCGGTGATGTCGGTCGCATCGCCCGAGCTGGCATGGGAGCCGTTCCAGGGCGTCAATCATATCTCCAATCTGGCCCGCTCGGGTGTGGTGGCGGTGTCGCGGCTGGCTTCGACGGGATGGATCGAGGCCGATCCGCCGGCGAACGGCCCGCTCAGCCTCGCGCGGGATGCCCGCGCTGCCGGTCTGCCCGCGCTGCCGTCAGGCGAGACCTGCGACGCCACGGCCAAGCGGCCGCACATCATCATGCTGCTCGATGAGTCGAGCTTCGACATTACCTCGGCACCCGGCATCAAGGTGCCGGCCGGCTACACCGATTATTTCAAGTCGAGCGACGGCAAGCAGCGGACCATGATCGCGGAGTCGACCGGCGGCCCGACCTGGTACACCGAGTTCAACGTGCTGACCGGCCTGTCGGCCCGCTCGTTCGGCGATCTGAAATTCTACGTCACGCGGATCGCCGCCGGCCGCGTGACGCGCGGACTGCCGCGAGCCCTGCAGCGCTGCGGCTACAAGACCGTCTCGCTCTATCCGACCTATGGCGACTTCCTCAGCGCGCGCGCCTTCCAGAAGGGCACCGGCGTTGACCAGTTCATCGACATGGCCGAGATGGGCGTGCATGAGGACATGCAGCCGGACAAGTTCTATTTCGACCAGGCATTGAAGGTGTTTGAGCGCAAACTGCCGCAGCAGTCGCCGGTTTTCATGCTCGTCTACCTCACGGCCAATCATTTTCCCTGGTGGAACGTCTACCGGCCCGAACTGACGCCGAACTGGACCCCACTGGGAAATACAGCGGAGACCGACGAATACATTCGCCGTCAGACCATGACGGCAATTGACTATCGCGAGTTTACCGAGCGGCTGAAGCGCGACTATCCGGATCAGTCGTTTCTGGTGCTGCGTTTCGGTGATCATCAGCCGGCCATCTCGCAAAAGCTGCTCGAGCCCGGGATCGATCAGGCGTCGCTGGGGAAGCGGTTGATGACATCAGATCCGCGGTACTTCTCCACCTACTATGCGGTTGACGCCATCAATTACCGGCCCGACCTGTCATCGGCGCTTGAAACTCTCGATGCTGCGTATATCCCGATCGTGCTCCAGGAAGCCGCCGGTATTCCGCTGGATACGTCGTTTGCAGAACAGAAGAGCATCATGCTCCGCTGCAAGGGCACATTCTACGCCTGCAGGAAAGGCGCGGAAGCGCGAAGGTTCAATCGCCTGCTGATCGACGCCGGGATGATCAAGGGGCTTTGACTATTTCTCAGGTGTAGCCGGACTGCCGCGGCCTATCCACGTCATTGCCTGCGACAAACGCGAAGCGTTT
The DNA here is from genome assembly GCF_036924535.1 of Bradyrhizobium sp. AZCC 2262. Lineage (NCBI taxonomy): Bacteria > Pseudomonadati > Pseudomonadota > Alphaproteobacteria > Hyphomicrobiales > Nitrobacteraceae > Bradyrhizobium > Bradyrhizobium sp. AZCC 2262. The sequence continues at coordinate 677,021 of NZ_JAZHRT010000001.1, forward strand.
GCGCAAGGGAGCGAAGCGACGAAGCAATCCATGTCTCCGCTCGCCGTGAGATGGATTGCTTCGCTGCGCTCGCAATGACGGGGATAGGGCCGCGACAAACGACAGCCTCCTACTTCTTCCCCATTTTCTCCCACAGCCACTGCGCCACCGCATCTGGCGAGCTTGTGGCGTCGTTGCCGGCGGCGCGGAGATTGGCTTCGCGCATCGTGGCGATGTCGATCTTGCCGAGCAGCGGGGCAAGCGTCTTGCGCAGCGCCTCATCATTGGCGCGCTTCGGCGCCAGCAGCACCATCGCGTCGTAAGGCGGGATCGCACGCCTGACGTCACCCAGCGTCACCAGGTCGTATTTTGCGATCAGCCCGTCGCTGGTGTAGCCCGCAATGACGTCGACTTCGCCGGAGGCGACGGCGGCATACATGAAGTCCGGCTGCATCTGCCGCTGCGCGCGGAACGACAGGCCGTAGGTCTTGCGCAGCGCGGTCCATTCGGGCCGCGAGAAGAATTCGTAGTCGCCGGCAATCGACATGCTCGCCGCGCGCGAGGCGAGGTCGGCGATGGTGCGGATGCCGAGCTGCTCGGCGCGTTTGCGCGGCATCACCAGCGCATAGGCGTTCTCGAAGCCGAGTTCGCCCAACAGCGTGATGTTCTGCTTCGCCAGCATTGTCTTCAGCTCGGCCAGCAACTCCTGTCGCGGCCTGATGTCGTTGCGGTGGAACTGATTCAGCCACAGCGTGCCGGAATAGTCGACATAGACGTCGATATCGTTGCTCGCCAGCGCCTCGAAGATCACGTTGGAGCCGAGGCCTTCGCGCGAAGAGGCGGAGAGGCCGGCGGCTTTCAGCCGCTGTGCGATCAATGCCGACAACACATATTGTTCGGTGAAGGTCTTGGCGCCGACGATGTAACTCGTCTGCGCGCGCATCATGGTCGGCACCAGCGTGGCCGCGACCAGCGCCGCGATGCCGACGCCGCCAAGCGTTGCGCGCAGGCGGCTGCGGTTGCGCAGGCCGCTTTCGATCAGCGCCAGCAGCTGATCGACCAGCAGCGCCAGCACCGCTGCGGCAAGGCAGCCGAACAGCACGAACACCCAGTTCTGGGTCTGCAGTCCTGCAAAAATGTAATTGCCGAGACTGGTCTGGCCGATCGGCGTCGACAGCGTCGCGGTGCCGATCACCCAGACTGCGGCGGTGCGGATGCCCGCCATCATGACAGGCAGCGCGAGCGGCAATTCCACTGTGAACAGCGATTGCCGCGGCGTCATGCCGACGCCCTGCGCCGCTTCGAGGATCGCAGGCTCCACGCCCTGCAGGCCGGTGATGGTATTGCGCAGCACCGGCAGCATCGAATAGAGCGCGAGCGCCAGCACCGCGGGCAAAAATCCGAACGCGGAGAAGCCAAAGCCGAACCACGACAGCGACAGCGCCGCGAGCGCCAGCAGCAGCGGATAGAACAGCGCCAGCAGCGCCAGTCCCGGCACGGTCTGCACGATGCTGGCAAGCCCGAGCAGCGCGCCACGCGCTACTCGACGATTGCGTACCGCAATCGCGAGGGGCAGGCTGACCAGAAGTCCCAGCGCCAGCGCGGTGACGCTGACGCGGACATGATTGCCGAGATAGTCGGGCAGGTGGCTCAGCGCTTCCGCCCAGCGCGGATCGGTGAAGAGGCTCATGCGGCGCCGTCCCGCGGCAGCAGGGCGCCGAGCCGTTCGGCCTGCCGCCGCGGCGTGCGCAGCAGTTCGCCGACATAAGCGTCGCCGCTTTCGGAAAGTTTTGATGGCGTGCCCTGCGCCAGCAGCCGACCGCCCCCCATCACCGCGATCCGGTCGGCGAGCAGGATCGCCTCCGTCATGTCATGGGTGATCATGACCGTGGTCAGGCCGAGCGTGCGATGCAGCTCGCGAAAATCGTCGCCGAGCGCGTCGCGGGTGAAAGGATCGAGCGCGCCGAACGGCTCGTCCATCAGCACGATGCGCGGCCGTGCGGCAAGCGCGCGCGCCACACCGACGCGCTGGCGCTGGCCGCCCGAAAGTTCGTGCGGCAGGCGGTCGCGGTATTGCGCGCGGTCGAGCCGCACCAGGTCGAGCAGTTCGTCCACTCGCGCGGAAATCTCGGCGGGCGCTGTGCCCAATAGCTTCGGCGTGATGCCGATATTGTCGGCGACGGTCAGATGCGGAAACAGCCCGCCGCTCTGGAACACATAGCCGATCCGCCGCCGCAGCAGGATCGGATCGACGTTGCGCACCTCCTCGCCTTCGACCGTGATCGAGCCGGAGTCCGCTTCGATCAGCCGGTTGGCAAGCCGCAGCAGCGTGGTCTTGCCCGAGCCGGAGCCGCCGACGATGGCCAAAAACTCCCCCTCGGCGACGTCAAGCGAGACGTCGTCGACGGCCACCACGCGGCCGGCGTCAAAGGTCTTGCCGACATTGGTATAGGCGATCAGGGGAGCGGCCATGCGATCTCAAATCTTACCCGCCCCTGGAGGGGAAGGTAAAAGATCAACTACCACGTCGGGATGCCGCGTTGAACTTATCCTTGGTAACCGCTAAGGCATCACTCCAAACTTTTGGGGAGAAACATGGCGGATACCGCACAGCCGGCCGCGGTCGTACTCGACGACGCGACGGTGGCCTTTCGCGTGGCCGGGGATCGCGTCTATACGGCGGTGGAACAGGCCAGCCTGTCCGTCGCCGACGGCGAGTTCGTCGCCATCGTCGGCCCCACCGGATGCGGAAAATCGACGCTGCTCAATGTCGCCGCCGGGCTCCTGAAGCCCGCAGCTGGTTCTGTGAGGATTTTCGGCCAGCCGCTGACCGGCCTGAACCGGGATGCCGGCTATCTGTTTCAGGCCGACGCGCTGTTTCCCTGGAAGACCGCGATCGATAACGTCGCCATCGGCCTCGACATCAAGGGCGCGCCGCGCGAGCAGGCGCTGCAGCGGGCGCAGGGCTGGCTCACTTCCGTGGGGCTCGGCGCCTTCGCCAACCGTTACCCGCACATGCTGTCCGGCGGACAGCGCAAACGGGTGGGGTTGGCGCAAGTGCTGATCCGCGATCCAAAAATCCTTTTGATGGACGAGCCGTTCGGCCCGCTCGATGCGCAGACCCGGCAGATCATGGGCAACCTGCTGCTGGAACTATGGACTGCCGACCGCAAGGCGGTGCTGTTCGTCACCCACGATCTTGAAGAGGCGATCGCGCTCGCCGACCGCGTCGTCATCATGTCGGCAGGTCCCTCGGCGCGCATCATCGGCGACTGGCGGGTGAAGCTGCCACGCCCGCGCGACATTTCGGAGGTCCGCATGGAGAAGGATTTCCACTCACTTCATCGTGAGATATGGAGTGTTTTGAAGGACGAGGTGTTGAAGGGCTACGCGCTATCGGCCGCAGGGTAGCTTGCGGCGCTGTCGCGGTTAGAATGGTCACGCAACAAGATCATAGGGGAGACGTCATGATAAGGACTTCAATTCTCGCGGGCGCGCTTGCGCTGTTCGCCTTCGGGGGCGTCCAGGCCGCCCATGCGCAAGGGGTGTTTACGCTGTCCTCGACCGGCTTCAAGGACGGCGAACGGCTGGCGACGAAATTCGCCGGCAACAACAAATCCAATCCGAATTGCGTGGGCGAGAACATTTCCCCGGCGCTCTCCTGGGCTAACCCGCCGGAAGGCACCAAGAGCTATGCCATCCTGATGTTCGATATCGATGGCCGGCCGCCCGGCGGGGTCTCGCATTGGGTAGCCTATGGCATTCCGGCCTCCGTCACCGGTTTCGCCGAGGGCGAAGTTTCCAAGCCGAGCGACAAATATGTCGGCGGCCAGAGCCTGATGAAGCTGGCGAACTATTTCGGGCCCTGTACGCCCCCCGGTCCGCCGCATCACTATCTTTTCACCCTGATGGCGACCGATCTCGAGCCGACCGCCTTGAAAGAGGGTATGACGCGCGACGAACTCATCAAGGCGCTGGACGGCCACGCCAAGGGTGCGACCAGCCTGGTCGGCATCTTCTCCAAGCAGTGACGGCGCAGAAATGAGAGGAGCGTGAACGTGTCTAGGATCGGGCTCCTCTCACTGCAATTGTTGGTCGCCGTCGTTGCGCTGGCGATGTGGCACGTCCTTACCACTGTCCCGTTGTTCGGCCGGATATTGTTGCCGCCGTTCTTCTTCGCCAACCCGATCGATGTCGGCAGCCAGGTTGTGAAGTGGTTCACGACAGGCGTGATCTGGAAGCACCTTTTCATCACGCTGTGGGAATCGATCCTTGCTTTCGTGATCGGCTCGGTCGGCGGCGTCCTGGTCGGGTTCTGGTTTGCGCGCAAGCCCCTCGTTGCCGCGGTGTTCGACCCCTACGTCAAGATGATCAACGCGCTGCCGCGCGTGGTGCTGGCGCCGATCTTCGCGCTGTGGCTGGGGCTCGGCATCTGGTCCAAGGTCGCGCTCGGCGTCACGCTGGTGTTCTTCATCGTGTTCTTCAACGTCTATCAGGGCGTCAAGGAAGTCTCGACCACGGTACTCGATAACGGCCGCATGCTCGGCATGAACGAGCGGCAGTTGACGCGCCACGTCTACTGGCCGTCGGCGCTGTCGTGGATGTTTTCTTCGCTGCACACGGCGGTCGGCTTTGCCGTGGTCGGCGCGGTTGTCGGCGAATATCTGGGATCGGCGGCGGGCCTCGGCTATCTGATCCAGCAGGCCGAGGGCGTGTTCGACGTCGCCGCCGTGTTCGCCGGCATGTTCGTGCTGTCCGCCTTCGTCATCCTGATCGACATGGGCGTGACGGTGGTCGAGCGCAGGCTCTTGGTATGGCGGCCGGTGGCCGCCGGGCGGGATTGATCGGCGCATCAGGCTGGCTGTCTTTGTTACAGCCGCCGGCTTAATTGTTATTCGCCTTCGGCGATCTGAACGCGCATGGTGAAGCCGGGCCGTGCCGGAAGCGGCTTCGCGCCGTGCAACAGCCCGAAGGCAGATGATCCCCGCGCAGGACACAAGCTCCCCTGATGAGACGCGGCTGCGCTATGCAGGCTGGCGCGCCGTGCTTGCCTGTTTCCTCATGGCGCTGTTTCTGTTCGGCTTTGCTCTTTACGGCCAGGGTATCTACCTGGTCGAACTGCAGCGCCTGAATGGCTGGCCGCCCGCGCTGATCTCGGGGGCCAGCACGCTTTCTTTCCTGCTCAGCAACATCCTTGCGACCTTCACCAGCGAGTTCGTGGACCGTTTGGGCGCGAAGCGGCTCGTCCTGCTCGGAATTGCAGCGCTTGCTGCGTCCATGGCGATGCTCGCGTCGGCGACCACGGTTTGGCAGCTCTATGCCGCCTTCATCCTGATGTCGTTGGGGTGGATCGGTATGGGCACCGTCGTGATCGCGACCGTCGTAAGTCTGTGGTTCGTGCGCCGTCGCGGGCTCGCCATCAGTCTGGCCTACACCGGTGCGAGTTTCGGCGGGGTCGTCGCCACGCCCTTGCTCGTGCTTCTCGTCGAGCGAACAGGCTTTGCAGCCGCGATGCTGACTGCGGCAGCGGTCACGGTTGTCGTTCTCGTGCCCGTCGCGCTCGCCTGGATCGGCCCGCGATCGCCGGCCGGGGCCGGGGAGACTGGCGATCCATCGCAATCTCAACCGCCGCTCGCAACGGCCGACATATCGCGCGCAAAACTGATACGCAGCCTGGCGTTCTGGACAATCTCGCTTCCCTTTGCGCTCGCTTTGGTCGCCCAGATCAGCTTCATCGTGCACCAGATCGCGCTGCTTGAACCGAAGGTCGGCCGCAGCAGCGCGGGGCTCGCGGTTTCCATCATGACCTTCATGTCGATCGCGGGACGCTTCGGTCTCGGCATGGTCGTCGATCGGTTCGATCCGCGGCTCGTCGCCGCCGTCTCGATCGTCAGCCAGGCGGCGGCGCTCCTGGTCATCCGCCAGACCGATACCGTGCCGATCATCCTGGCCGCTTGCGCCGTCTTCGGTTTTTCGGTCGGCAATCTCATTACCCTGCCGCCGCTGATCATTCATCGCGAATTCAGCGCCGCCAGCTTTGTCGTCGTCATGGGCCTGTCGACTGCGATCAGTGGCACCGTCGGCGCGCTGGGTCCCGGATTGATCGGCATCATCAGGGGGTGGAGCAGCGACTATGACGCCGCCCTGCTGGTTTGCATCGTGCTGGAGCTTGTCGCCGCGGCGATCGTGGCCCGCCCGGGATTTCTGATCTGGCAGGCGACGCCGGAGGGCAGCGGGTAAGCCCCGCCGTCATTGCCTGCGACAAACGCAAAGCGTTTGCGCAAGGGAGCGCAGCGACGAAGCAATCCATTTCTCTGCGGAAAGAAAGAACGGATTGCTTCGCTTCGCTCGCAATGACGGCGGAGAACGATTGGCGGCCGGCTGCCGAAGGCCACACTAACTGACGACATCGGACGCCATTCGAAATTGCGGAGCCAATTTCACGTCCGCGGTGATCGAGTTGGAGATGAAGCAGTTTTCCTTCACCTCGGCCATGATCGTTCGGGCAGTCGCGATGTCGGCGTCCGTTCTCAAGACCAGCGTCGGCCGAACACTGACTTCAACAATCCGGTATTTGCCGTCGACATTTTCCAGCAAGCCTTCTGCGGTGCTTTCATAGGCCACAAACGCCAGCCGCTTGCTTTGGGCGAACGATACAAACGTCAGCATCATGCAGGCATTCAGCGCGGCGACCAGCATTTCTTCGGGCGCCCAGACGCCCGCCTCTCCCTTGAATTCGGGAGGACTGCCGATCTCGATGTTGGGCTTGCCGGGTGCGGAAGATCGGCCGCGGCGAGCGGTGTCCCAGACCAGGTTGTTTCTGTACTGAAAGGTCTTGTATGTTTTCCTTGTTTCCACGTGATCCTCCAGGATGACCTCGTTGGAGCTCTCCCGTCATTGCCTGCGACAAACGCGAAGCGTTTGCGCAAGAGAGCGTAGCGACGAAGCAATCCATGTATCCGCGCGTGGCGACATGGATTGCTTCGCGGGGCCCGTCGTCGGGCGGGCATTCGCCCGACCCGTTGGCTCGCAATGACGGTGGAAACGGCCAACCGTCAATTCAGCAGCTTCGTATCATCCGGCGCCTGCGGCGGCGTCTTGATCGCGATCGCCTTGATGGTCCGGCCGACGGGCTTGGTGCCACCATGCGGGGTGCCCTTGGGGATCACGACGAGATCGCCGGGCTTTACCGTCACTTCCTTATCGCCGAGCCAGATCGTTCCCGTGCCTTCGAGGATGTACTGAATCTCGTTCGCGTTGGCGTGCAGATGCTTTGGTGGGCTGCCGTCCTGGATCGAGATGGTGGCGCCATCCACCGAGACGAACGTCTTGTTGCGCATGCCGCCGGCGTTGGCCGGCGAGAGCGTGTCGCCTTCCAGCTCTCCGGTGTGGATGATCTGCGCGGTGATGTTTTCTGCAGCCAACGCAGGACGCAGGAAATGCGTGACGCCGCAACCGGCGGCAAAGGCGGCAGTCAACGACAGCGCGGCAACTAGGCGATTCATGGAAAATCCTCCCTAAAGCGTTTCTTGTGGCGGGGATGCTATGCCGCGGAAATCCGCCTGACCAGCGCGCGATGCCGCGCAACTCGCGAAAAGATCGGGTGTCCATCGCGGAATAAACTGCGGCCTGCATGGTCGGAACGCCAGCGTTGCAAGCCGCGCTTTGGCACCAAAGTCGCCTTCTCAAGCGCGCCGCGCTGCACTATCGTGCCGGCCAAATTCCTGGAGGAAAATCATGAGAAATCTGTTTGCCCGGCTGGCTGGAGCACTGCTGGCGCTGGCGCTGTCGACGGGTTTTGCCGCAGCGCAAAGCAAGGTCACCATAGCCGTCGGCGGTGGCTCCTGCCTGTGCTATCTGCCCACCGTGCTGGCCAAGCAACTCGGTGAATACGAAAAGGCGGGGCTATCAGTCGAACTGGTCGATCTCAAGGGCGGTTCGGACGCGCTCAAAGCCGTGCTCGGCGGCAGCGCCGACGTGGTCTCGGGTTATTTCGATCATTGCGTCAATCTGGCCGCCAAGAAGCAGGAGCTGCAGTCTTTCGTGGTCTATGACCGCTATCCCGGCCTGGTGCTGGTGGTGTCGCCCGCGCACACCAATGAGATCAAGTCGATCAAGGATCTGGCCGGCAAGAAGGTCGGCGTCAGCGCGCCGGGCTCCTCGACCGATTTCTTCCTGAAATATCTGTTGAAGAAGAACGGCCTCGATCCGACCAGCGCCGCGGTGATCGGCGTCGGTCTGGGGGCGACTGCTGTGGCGGCGATGCAGCAGGGGCAGATCGACGCAGCCGTGATGCTCGATCCCTCCGTCACCGTCCTGCAGGGCAGCTACCCGGATTTGAAGATCCTGGCCGACACCCGCACGCAGAAGGACACGCTCGCGCTGTTCGGCGGCGAGTATCCGGGCGGCGCGCTCTACACCACCACGGCGTGGATCAAGTCGCATGACAAGGAAGTGCAGGCGCTGACTAATGCGATCGTCAACACGCTCACCTGGATTCATTCGCATTCGCCAGAAGAGATCATGGCGAAGATGCCCGACGAAATCGTCGGCAAGAACAAGGAGCTTTATCTCGCCGCGCTGAAGAACACGATCCCGATGTATTCGCTGACCGGCATGATGGACCCCAAGGGCGCCGACGCGGTGCTCGCCGTGTTCAGCGAGGGTTCGCCGGAGGTCGCGAAAGCCAATATCGACGTGACCAAGACCTGGACCAACAAATATGTCGAGCAGGTCAAGAAGACGACCGGCGCGAGCACGAAGTAAGGTCTGGGCGGGATCGGCGTGAAAGCAAGCGAAGTCAGCCGATGAGTGACACGAAACCGCCGGTCATTTATCGCGTCAGCGCGCTCGACTTCGTTGTCGAAGCGTGGGCGTGGCCATTTGCCGAGGCGCGCCGCGCGGAGATCGATGCGCATTTCGCCGACAAGCAGCGCGAAAAGCCCGCGCTGTGGAACGGCCGGGTCCTGCTCGGGCGCAACCCGGTGTTTGCCGGAGACCGCTTCAGCGCCAGCTATTTCGAAACCGATTTCGCAAGTTTTCTGGCCTGGCGCGACTGGGGTTTTCCTGATCCAAGCGTGTTCAACGGTTTCGGCATGGGCGCGCTCCGCTGCGCCGACGGCGCTTTCGTGCTTGGCGAGATGGGCCAGCACACGTCGACCGCCGGACGCATCTATTTTCCGTCCGGCACCCCCGACCTCGACGACATCAGGGACGGCACGGTCGACATATCCGGCAGCGTCACGCGCGAACTCGAGGAAGAGACCGGGCTGACGCCCGGCGAATACGAGAGCGAGCCGCATTGGCACTGCGTCTGCACCGAACATGCGGTTGCGATGATCCGCATGCTGCGGGTCGATCTGCCGGGCGACGTCGTGCGCGACCGGATCGAGCGCAATCTCGCCGCGCAGCGTCAGCCGGAATTGTCCGCCATCCACCTCGTGCGCGACGCGCGCGATCTCAATGCGGCAATGCCGCGTTTTGTCACGGCATTCATCGAGGCACAGCTCGCTTCCCAGCCCTGACCAAGCAATGCGCTTGACATCTGGTCGCGCTACCAATGTGATAGGCGCCAACAAATAATAAAAGACGCAGTGCACAAAAAATATCCAAGGGAGGATTCCATGCCGGGGCGAAAAGCTGCACGCCTGCTCATTGGGCTGTCTGCCGCCATGGCGGTACTGGGGATGGCGGTTGCCGCCGAGGCTCAGGAAAAGAAAATCAAGATCGGCGTGATCTACGACCTCACCGGCCCGCTCGCGGGCGGTGGTTCGGAACTGCAATATATCGGCGCCAAGATCATGCTCGACCAGTACGCCAAAACCGGCGTCGAGGGTTACAAGGTCGAAGCTGTCTACGCCGACGCCCAGAGCAAGCCTGACGTCGCGATCAACGAGGCCGTCCGGCTGATCGAGCAGGAAAAGGTCAACATGCTGCTCGGCTTCTTCTCGTCGGCGCAATGCGTGCCGGTGGCCGCGCGCGTCGAGCAGCTCAAGAACTTCATGTGGATTACCACCTGCATTTCTTCCGCCGTGCTTGCCGACAAGAACTTCAAATACGTGTTCCGCCCGCAGGCTTCAGGCGATCAGTTCGGCCTGATGACGATGGATTTCATCGCACAGAACTCCAAGGAAAAGTTCGGCAAGGAGCCGAAGGACCTGCGCGTCGCCATCATCCACGAGGACGGCGCCTATGGCGTCGACGTCTCCAAGGGCAACGAGGCCGGCGCCAAGAAGGCCGGCTTCAACGTCGTGATGAAGGAAGGCTATTCAGCCACCGCGCCCGATCTCTCCGCGCTGGTGACAAAACTGAAGCGCGCGCGGCCCGACGTTATCTTCCACACCGGCTATAACCCCGACATCACCCTGTTCGGACGTCAGGCGCGTGAGCAGGGCCTGAAGTTCGCGGCACTCGTCGGCCACGGCGCGGGCTATGGGGTGTACGAGAAGCTGAAGGAAGGTCTCGGCGCCGACGTCAATTACGTCTTCAACACCGATCCGATTTCGATCTGGCTCGCGAACCAAAAGAGCATGGATCCGAAGCTGCCGCCCGTGATCAAGATGGTCGGCGAGGAGTTCGACAAGGCCAAGCCTGGCGTTGCGATCCGTTCAGCGCATGTCGGCATGGCGGCGTCGAACACCTACGTCTTCCTGACGGAAGTATTGCCGCGCGCCATCAAGAAATACGGAGGCGTCGATCCCGATGCGCTGCGCAGGGCGGCGCTCGAAGTCGACATTCCCGAAGGCGGCACCATGCTGGGCTTCGGCGTCAAGTTCCACGGCGAGGGCACGCAGATGGCCGGCCAGAATGAGCGCTCGTTCCCGGTGGTCATCCAGTATGTCGACGACAAGTCGTATGTGGTGTGGCCGAAGAGCCAGGCGCAGCGCGAGGCCGTGCTGCCGCTGCCGAAGGGAACCACGTTCAGCAACCAGTAAAGCCAGCAAACGAGTAAGCGGAGGTTCTGGCGTGCTGACGGTAGAAGGGTTGGTGAAGCGTTTTGGCGGCTTCACCGCTGTCAACAACGTGTCGTTCCGGGTCGAGCAGGGCGAGATTCTCGGCCTGATCGGCCCGAACGGCTCCGGCAAGAGCACGATCTTCAACATGCTGTCGGGCACGCTGGTGCCGACGGCGGGATCGATCCTGTTCGACGGCGCGGAGATCGCGGGCGTGGCTCCGCACCGCATCATCAACAGCGGCATCGGCCGCACCTTCCAGATCCCGCGGCCGTTTCACCGGCTCAGCATTTTCGAGAACGTGGCGCTGGCCGGCTATTACGGCCAGGGCCGCCACAGCCGCGCCAAGGCGGATGAGGCGGCCGAGCGCGCGCTTCGTATGGTCGGCTTGCCCACGGATCGGCACGCCAGCGTCGATGGCCTCGGCGCCGCCGGGTTGAAGAAGCTCGAACTCGCCAAGGCGCTCGCCACGGGGCCCAAACTCCTGCTCGCCGATGAAAGCCTCGGCGGGCTCGACGAGCACGAGATGGACCAGGCCGCCGACATGCTTCGCAAGATCCGCGACGAACTCGGCATCACCATCATCTGGGTCGAGCACATCATGGGCGTGTTGATGCGGGTGGTCGACCGCGTGATGGTGCTCGATCACGGCGAGAAGATTTCGGAGGGCTTGCCGAGCGCGGTGGCCGGCGATCCCAGGGTGATCGAGGTCTATCTCGGCACGGATGCGGATTCGAGCCAGGTCGCGGCGGCGGAAGCGCGCCGCAAGGCGGGGGTCTGACGCATGCTCGAATTGAAGTCGGTCGACGCGGGTTACGGCACCTTCCAGGCATTGTTCGGCATCAACCTTGACGTCAGGGCGGGCGAGGCGGTCGGCGTGATCGGTCCCAACGGCGCCGGCAAGACCACGCTGATGCGCGTAATCTCCGGCCTGATCCGTCCCACCAGGGGCGCGATCTCGATGGAAGGCCACGACGTGCTGGCGACGCCGGCGCATCGCATCGTCGATCTCGGCATCGCCCATGTGCCGGAGAACCGCCGGCTGTTTCCGCGCCTCACCGTCGACGACAATCTGAAGATGGGCGCCTATATGCCCGGCGCGCGCCCCAAATATGCCGAGCGGCTCGAAGTCGTGTTCGATCTTTTTCCGCGCATGAAGGAACGGCGCAGCCAGATGGCCGGCACCATGTCGGGCGGCGAGCAGCAGATGTGTGCGATCGGCCGCGCGCTGATGTCGGACCCGAAATTGCTCCTGCTCGACGAACCGTCGGCGGGTCTCGCCCCGGTCGTGGTGCAGCAGGTGTTCGAACTGGTGAAGCGTATCCGCGCCAGCGGGCTGACGGTTCTGATCGTCGAACAGAATGTGCAGCAGGTGCTGAAGGTGGTCGATCGCGCCTATCTGCTCGAAGCCGGCACCATCCGCGCCTCCGGCACGTCGGAAGAGATGATGAAGACCGATACGATCAAGCAGGCTTATTTGGGCGTGTAGGGCATGATGAGACCAGATCGCGTATCCGCGGAGCCAACCGTCATCCTGAGGAGCGAGCGCAGCGAGCCTCGAAGGATGGGCCACGGGCCGTGCTCATCCTTCGAGGCGCGCAAGAGCGCGCACCTCAGGATGACGGCTGACTTAGCCAAAAGTCATCACGGATTGGGGTAGGCGATGCAGGCATTCCTCGACATCTTCGACATCTATCTGCTGGAAGCCGTGGTCAACGGCATCCTGCTCGGCGGCGTGCTGGCGCTGCTGGCGCTCGGGCTCAATCTGATCTTCGGCGTCATCGACGTCACCTGGATCTGCTACGCCGAACTGGTCATGATCGGCATGTACGGCATGTATTACATGGTCCAGGTGTTCGGCCTGCCGTACTGGGTCGCGGCGCCGTTTGCGATCCTGCTGGTCGCGGCTCTTGGAGCGGCGCTGCATTACATCGTCATCGCGCCGCTGCTCACCGCGCCGCCGATCAACCAGTTGCTCGCCACCGGCGGCGTGCTGTTCATCCTGCAGAGTTTTGCCACCGTCGCCTTCGGTATCGATTTCCGCAATCTCGGCATCCGCCTGCCAGTGCTGGCGATCGGCGAGATGCATTTCAGCTATGCGCGGCTGCTCGCCTTCGTCGCGGCTTTGGTCGGCATGCTGGCTATCTACTTCTTCATGAAGCGCACCTATACCGGCACGGCGATCCGCGCCGTCGCGCAGGACCGCCAGATCATGTCGCTGATGGGGGTCGATACCAAGCGCATCTATCTCATCACCTCGGCGCTCGGCGGCGCGCTCGCCGGCCTCGCCGCCTGTCTCCTGGTGCTGCAATATGACGTGCATCCCTTCGTCGGGCTGTCTTTCGGGCCGATCACCTTTCTGATCTGCGTGCTCGGGGGCTTGGGCAATTTCGTTGGCGGCTTCATCGCGGCATTCGTGTTCGCCCAGATCATTTCGCTGGGCGGCCTGTTTTCCGATCTTGAATGGGGTTACGTGCTGGCGTTCGCCTTCTTCATCGTCATGATGTTCATCCGGCCCGCGGGCCTTTTTGCGAGGCGCTCGTGAATCCCCGTCATGCCGCCTGGGGCGTTGGCCTCGCCGCGCTGATCGCGCTGCCCTTCGTCTATCGCGAGCCCTATCACCTGCACATCCTGGTGCTGATCCTGATCTGGTCGTTCGCCTACACCGCGTGGTCGATCATGGGCCGCTTCGGGCTGGTCTCGCTCGGCCATGGCGGCTTCATGGGCGTCGGCGCCTATGTCACCGCGCTGTTGTGGAACCATCTCGACGTGTCGCCGTGGATCGGCATTCCCATCAGCATGGTGGCGGCAGGCGTACTGGCGCTTATCGTCGCCTATCCCTGTTTTCGCTTCCGCATCACCGGGCATTATTTTGTGCTGGTGACGCTGGCGCTGTCGGGCATCGTGCTTCAGGTCATCACCGCGACGCGCGACTACACCGGCGGCTCGCTCGGCTACACGCCGAACCGCGCCCGCAGCGGCTCTGGCCTGATGGCGCTGCAGTTCGACGACAAGACGACCTGGTACCTGATCGCGCTCGGCGTCTGGGTGCTCGGCCTCCTGGTCTGGCGCTGGGTCGACCGCAGCATGAGCCGCTACGCCATGGAGGCGATCTCGGAGGACGAGGACGCCGCCGCCGCTGCCGGCGTCAACGTGACAGCCGAAAAGCTCAAGATCACGCTGATCTCGGCGCTGATGACCGCGCTCGCCGGCGCGCTGTACTGCCAGTACCAGATGTTCATCTCGCCCGACACGGTGAGCGGCATCGCAGTGTCGCTGCAGATGGTGTTTGCCGTCATCGTCGGCGGCCTCTACGTCTCGCTCGGCCCCACCGTCGGCGCCATCATCACCATCATGCTCGCGGAAGTGCTGCGCATCGGCTTCGGCACCAAGGCGGTGGGCTGGGACAATCTCGTTTACGGCGTGCTGCTGGTCGTCTTCATCATATTCCTTCCCAAGGGCATTCTTGGTAGCGTCCTCGACAGATTGAAGACGCAACCGAAGAAGGCGTGAAGGAACCCAGATGCACACTCTCTCCGTCATGGCCGGGCTTGTCCCGACCATCCACGTTCTTCTTGCGGATATGGGTCAAGTACGTGGATGCCCGGGTCAAGCCCGGGCATGACGAGGAGGAGATAGATGAGCAAGAAATCCTCGCAACCGCTGGCGAACGAGCTGAAACCCTATGTCGCCCCGTTCCGTTACGACGGGTCGGGCGAGTTTCACCTGAAGTCGCACAAGACCAATGAGAAGGGCGGCCTCGACAAGGAGGGTGCGACCAAAATCATCGAGGCCAACCGCGAGCGGCTGAACGATTTCCAGGAAAAACTCTACGCGCAGGACCGCTGGTCGCTGCTGCTGATTTTTCAGGGCATGGATGCCGCCGGCAAGGATTCCGCGATCAAGAGCGTGTTCGAGGGCGTCAACCCGCAGGGCTGCGAGGTCACCTCGTTCAAGCAGCCGTCGACGAAAGAGCTCGACCACGATTTCCTCTGGCGCAGCATGATCGCGCTGCCGGAGCGCGGCCGGATCGGTATCTTCAACCGGTCCTATTACGAGGAATGCCTGGTAGTGCGGGTGCACCCGGAAATCCTCGCCAAACAGAAGATCCCGCAGCAGTTGGTCACCAAGGACATCTGGAAGGATCGCTTCGAGGACATCTCCGCCATGGAGCGCTACCTCGCGCGCAACGGCACCGTGATCCTGAAATTCTTTCTCAACGTCTCGAAGGAAGAGCAGCGCGAACGCTTCCTTGAGCGGCTGGAAGAGCCCGCCAAGAACTGGAAATTCTCAATGGCCGATATCGGCGAGCGCAGGCTGTGGGACAAATATCAGGCCGCCTACCAGGATCTGATCCGCCACACCTCGACGAAGCATGCGCCATGGCACATCGTGCCGGCCGACCACAAATGGTTCGCCCGCGTGGTGATCGGCTCGGCCATCGTCAGCGCGCTGGACAGACTCGACCTGCATTTCCCCGATGTCGAAAAGGCCGACCGCAGCGAGTTCAAGCAGGTCCGCGAGGCATTGCTGGCGGAGGGGAAGGGCGGCAAGGCGAAGTGACCCGGTGCGTAGCCCGCATGAGCGGAGCGACATGCGGGAGCGTCACGTCCATCTGGCACCGGCCCCGGATGTCGCTTCGCTCATCCGGGCTACAAGGCCCGCTACTTGCTCGACCATTCGTCCCGGCGAGGTCGTCACCGCCGACTGCGCCCGCTATGCGACGAATTTTTTGTACAACCAGCGACGGCCGTCGTGGCGCCGCCAGACCTGTCCGCGCACCAGCCGGCCGGTAATGCTGCGTCTCGGCATGATGACCCGCCGCAGATGCCAGGTGGTTGGCCTGGCCGTGCGCCGGTTCAATGCAAGCTTCCGGATGTCGATGGCTGTGAAACTGATCGATGGCATGATGCCCCCCTTGGCCCAAGCTGCCGCTGCAGGCACGGCCCGCAGCGGACATCCTGGCCCCCTCATCGGCTTTCACGATCGTCGCCCCTGCTGCGACCGCGAGAAATAAAAGCTGTCCTAGGGATCACGTTCCCCGATCCCCGCGACACGCGAATCATAGCGAGTCGGCCGGCCACAGTGGTCAACCAAATCCGGCTTTTCGGCCCGAGAAATAATTATTGGCCGTCACTGCGGCATTTTTGCCCGCCATGCTTCACCATGACTCACGAACGACCACCATGCCGGATACCCGGGCGAAATGCTGGGCACGCTGCGCTTTGCAACCCTACACAATTGAAACGGGCGTGACAGCGTCAGCTCGGGAAGATGAGGCACGTCGTCCCGTCCCGTAGATCTTGGTGGCCATGATTTGCCTTCGGTTCTTTATGTCCGCGCTCACGCCGCTCACTCTGCGGCTTCCCCGAAAACCATCTGCCAGCCTTTTCGCGTGTCCATGTACTCGCGAACCTGCTTGACGCGGCCGCCTGCGACGACAAAGACGAAACAATAGTCGTTGTCATACGGCCGGCCTTCCGGAAGTGTCGCCCGCATCCGCTCCTCGATGATCACGGTGTCGCCGTCGGCATGGACGGCGCGGAACGAGATGTCGATCGCGGAGAACAGGCGGTGCATCTCGGTGGCGATGAAGCGCGCGATCTGGTCGGGGCCGATCATGTGATCGGTATGCGCAAGCGCGACCGCCGTGGCGTTGCGGGCCGGCGCGATCCACTCGGCGTCCGGCGTGAAGAGGGATGCGATCTGGCCGGCGTCGCGTGTCGAAAATGTCTTCCAGGCGTTGAGGACGACGTCCTTGGCTGTCGGATGATCCATGGTTTGGCCTTCGGTGAGGAGTGAAATCAATCGTTCCTCATCTAGGCCAGCTGCGCCGTTCGCGCTGGTCGGAATCGGACCTCATCACCAGCGGCCACTTTCCTCGACCACACGATGCGCTAGAATCCGACCATGCTGAGCTTTGACGTTTGCAACTCCGCACGGCTGCGGCGTGACGCCCGGTACGACGGTCGCTTCTTCACGGCGGTTCGAACCACGCGGATCTATTGCCGCCCGGTCTGCCCGGTGAAGCACCCGTTGACGCGTAACGTCACCTATTACCCGACGGCAGCCGCCGCCGAGGCTGCGGGATATCGGCCGTGCCTGCGCTGCCGCCCGGAGACCGCTCCGTTCTGCCCGGCCTGGAACGGCACGCGCTCGACGGTTGCGCGCGCGCTGAAACTGATCGACGGCGGCGTGCTGGAGCGCGGATCGGTCGCCGCATTGGCGGAGAAACTCGGGATCACCTCGCGCCATCTCGCCCGTCTGTTCGAGCGCCATGTCGGCGCAAGCCCGCAACAGGTCGCAACCACCCGCCGCGTCCAGCGCGCCAAGCGGCTGCTCGACACTACCGACGACACGATGACCGAGATCGCCTTCCGCGCGGGCTTCGGCAGCGTCCGCCGCTTCAACGCGGCGTTCTCCGATCTCTACGGCCGCTCACCATCGAGCCTGCGTGCGACGTCGCGCGGGCGGAGGAGGTGAGGGAGGCCATCCGGGGCAGTCCAATTAGGTCATCTCTCCTGACCATCTTTTGGCATTGCGGCCGGCCATATTTCTCGTCTAGAACAGGCCCGGAACGCCGTCCCGGCAACGAACCGTCAATGGTTTTGGCTGAGGATTTGGCCGTCCAAAGGGTCTGGCAATGCTGATTCGCAGCGAAAAGTACGGAGTTCGGGGTGGAGCGGCCAAGGCTGCCTCCATGACTGCCCCCGCGATTCCGGCTGCGACCGCGCCCACCCTCCTTCTTGGCGGGCTTCTGCTTCTTATCGGCCCCTGAGGGCCGTCTGGGCGTTTGCGCCTGGGCACTCAGGGGTTCGCACGAGATCACCAGACCCTTCAGCGCCCATTGAACCGGCGCACGACCCAAAAGGAACTTCAGAAATGACCACCGCCAACAAGTCCGAGAAGGACCGCGTCATCGTATTCGACACCACCCTGCGTGACGGCGAGCAGTGCCCGGGCGCGACCATGACGTTCGAGGAAAAGCTCGAGATCGCCGAAATGCTCGACGACATGGGCGTCGACGTCATCGAGGCCGGTTTTCCGATCACCTCGGAAGGCGACTTCCAGGCGGTCAGCGAGATCGCCCGCCGCTCCAAGAACGCCGTCATCGCCGGCCTGTCGCGCGCGCATCCGAAGGACATCGACCGCTGCGCCGAAGCGGTGAAGTTCGCAAAGCGCGGCCGCGTCCACACCGTGATCGCGACCTCGCCGCTGCACATGCGCGTCAAGCTGAACATGACGCCGGAGCAGGTGGTGGAGCTCTCGATCGCCAACGTCACCCGCGCGCGCAACCAGGTCGACGACGTCGAATGGTCGGCCGAGGACGGCACCCGCAGCGAGATGGATTTCCTCTGCCGTATCGTCGAGGCCGTCATCAAGGCGGGCGCCACCACGGTCAACATCCCTGATACCGTCGGCTACACCGTGCCGGAGGAATACACCAAGTTCATGCGCACCCTGATCGAGCGGGTGCCGAATTCCGACAAGGCAGTGTTCTCCGTGCACTGCCATAACGACCTCGGCATGGCGGTGGCGAATTCGCTGGCCGGCATCGCCGGCGGCGCGCGGCAGATCGAATGCACCGTCAACGGCATCGGCGAGCGGGCAGGCAATGCCGCGCTGGAAGAAGTCGTGATGGCGATCAATGTGAGGAACGACGTGTTTCCGTGGTGGAACAAGATCGACACCACCATGCTGACGCGGGCCTCAAAGCTGGTATCGGCGGCGACCTCGTTCCCGGTGCAGTACAACAAGGCGATCGTCGGCCGCAACGCGTTCGCGCATGAAAGCGGCATCCATCAGGACGGCGTGCTGAAGGACGCTTCGACCTACGAGATCATGCGCCCCGAGATGATCGGCCTGAAGAAGTCATCGCTGGTGCTCGGCAAGCATTCCGGCCGCCACGCCTTCGTGCACAAGCTGGAGGAGATGGGCTACAAGCTCGGCGCCAACCAGCTGGAAGACGCCTTCGTGCGCATGAAGGCGCTGGCCGATCGCAAGAAGGATATCTATGACGAGGACATCGAGGCGCTGGTCGATCAGGAGATCGCGGCTTCGCATGACCGAATCAAGCTGGTTTCGCTGACGGTCATCGCCGGCACCCATGGGCCGCAGCGCGCCACCATGAAGCTCGACGTCGAAGGCCAGACCAGAATCGAGGAAGCCGAAGGCAACGGTCCGGTCGATGCGGTCTTCAACTGCATCAAGGCGCTGGTGCCGCACGAGGCCAAGCTGGAGCTGTATCAGGTCCACGCCGTGACCGAGGGTACCGACGCGCAAGCCGAAGTGTCGGTGCGGCTCGCCCATGAAGGCCGCTCGATGACGGCGAAGGGGGCCGATCCGGATACGCTGGTGGCATCCGCCAAAGCCTATCTCGGCGCGCTCAACAAGATCGTCATGAAGCACCAGCGCGATATGCCGGCACAGGCGGCGAGCTGAGGCTTGCCGTCATTCCGGGGCGCGAAGCGAACCCGGAATCTCCAGATTCCGGGTTCGATGCTTCGCATCGCCCCGGAATGACGGCGTAGGTTGAAGCTACTCCGCCTCTACTTCCGGCTCGCGCCGGGCAATTGGACGGGAACGTGCGGCGAGGTGCTGATGACCCTCGGGCTGCCATCGGCGTAGGCCGGGCCGCGCTCGGTCAGGCTCCGGATCGTTTCCAAAAGCAGCATGTACTTTTCGGCAAGCATGGCATCTCCAGTTCTGCGATGGTCCCGCCGCTGGTCTGGCGAGACGCAGGGAAATCACGAGCCTGTCAGGTTGCCGGATGTCGATTTCAGGACGTTTTCGAGGAAACCCAAAAATGGCTTCATCCGTCGGGTGAAATATTTCGTCGCGGCCCCTGCACGAAACCGAGATTACCGAATCGTTAATTGCTGCGGCGCGGCGCGCCGCCCCCCATGCGCCTCGAGAGGGTCTCTGCGGTTGCCGACAGCGTCGCCTCCACGGTCGCGATCGGCTTGCGATCGATCTTGTCGATCCTCTCCGCGTGAGACATTGCTTGATCCGCGCCAAAAGCAAATGTGGACCTGCTGCCAGCTCAAAACGGAAGAGCAATCGGAACGAGCAGCACGCACACGATTGCAGCAATAACGGTGAACGGCACACCCACCTTCACGAAATCGCCGAAACTATACTGTCCGGGTCCCACGACCAGCGTGTTTACCGGCGAGGAGATCGGCGTCATGAAAGCCGCGGATGCGGCCAGGGCTACGATCATTGCGAACGGATAGGGCGAGGCGCCGAGGTCCTTGGCGATGGCCAGTGCCACGGGCGCCATCAGTACGGCCGTGGCCGTATTGGAGATGAACAAGCCCAGCGTCGCGGTGATGACGAACAAGGTCGCCAATACGAACCGCGGTGCGGCGGTTCCAACCAGGCCGACGACCGCGTCGGCAGCGAGGTCGACGCCTCCCGTCCGCTGCAGGGCCAGCGAGAACGGCAGCATGCCAACGATCAGGACGAGGGTCTTCCAGTTGATGGAGCGATAGGCGCTGTTGAAATCGACGCAGCCCAGAAGCCCCATCAGCAGGCAGCCGATCAACGCGGCCTGGACGTTCGGTATCAACCCGCTGACCATCAGCACGACCACCAGCCCGAGCACGGCCAGTGCGTGCGGCGCCCGCGGTGCCGCGGGAAGAACTTCCTCCAGTTCGACCGGCATGTTCAGGACGACCACGTCCTCAGTGTGGGACTGAAGATCCCGAATGTCGGACCAGAAGCCGACCAGCAGGAGGGTATCTCCGATCTTCAGCCTTTCCTCCAGCAGGTTGGGCATCACTACTTTGTTGCCGTGCCGCAACCCGATGACGGTGAGGCCGTATTCGGAGCGAATCCGGGCTTCGAGCACGGTCTGGCCGATCAGGGTGGATTCAGCCGGCAGGATGACCTCCGCAGCGCCGATCTCCTGAGAGACGTCGGTAAAGTAATTTCCGATCTCGCTGAGCGGCCGCGGCTCGAGATTGAGCGACTGCCACAGCTTGCTGGCGCCGTCGTTCGAGATGTCGACATCGGCGAGCAATACATCGCCGGCCCGCAGCTCGGTCTGTGCGGCTGGACGGAGCGCCTTGGCCGCAAATCCCGTCCCACGTTCGATGGCGAGAAGGTTTACGCCCGCGGCGCGGAACGACAGTTCGTCGAGGCGCTTTCCGACGAGCGACGAGCCGGCGTTTATGCGGCCGCGCTTTTCGCGATCAGCGAGGCCGTATTGCTCGATCCACCGCGCAAGCCTGGGGCGGCGGTCCGCCACGGCGGGCGGCTTCTTGCTGGAGAGCAGGCCGCGCGCGAAAAGCATATAAACGATGCCGAGTGCGAGCAGCGGCAGCCCGAAAGGGGTAAAGCTGAAAAAATTGAATCCCTGCGCACCCTGCCGGATCAGTTCGGCGTTTACGACCAGATTGGGTGCCGTTGCCACCAGTGTCAGCATCCCGCTGATCAGCGCGGCAAAACTCAGGGGCATCATGAGCCGGCTTGGCGCCATGCCGCGATTTTGCGAGATGCGCAGCACCACCGGGATGAAAATGGCGACAACGGCCGTTGAGCTCATCAAGGAGCCCAGGCCGCCTACGGCCGCCATCAGCAGAACGAGCAAACGGCCCTCGCTGGTGCCGGCCTTGGCGTCGAGCCAATCGCCGAGCCGTCGTGCGACGCCGGTCCTCACCAGGCCTTCGCCGATGACGAACAGCGCGGCGATCAGTATGATCGATGGATCGGCAAACCCCGCCAGCGCTTCGTTCATGGTGATGATGCCGGTGAAGGGCATCGAAACCATCACGAGGAGCGCGACTGCGTCCATGCGGGGCCGGTTGATGACGAACATCACGATTGCGGCCGCGAGCATCAGCAGGATGAGGGCGAGATCGAGGGTCATCAAGACCTCTTTCCATCGGTGGCGACACCTGGCCACTGATCTGTAAGATGGCTACCGTCGTCCACCGTAGCGGGTGTGCGGCGCCCGGTAAATCGAGCCCGCTCGGTCTCGTGGAGTCAATCCAATCGGAGGAGGCTCGTATGGCGAAGATCGGTATCGTGCACACCACCGAATACACCTACCGCAACCCGGTAGGCCTGCTGCGCCATAAGCTGATGGTGCGGCCGGACGAGAGCCACGACCTTCGCCTGCACAGCGCGATGCTGAAGGTCGAACCGGAGCCGAATGCGATCTACTGGAAGCATGACGTCTTCAACAATTCCATCTGCTACCTCGAATGGCCGGAAGCGCTCAGGACCGAACGGCTCAGCATCGTATCGACGCTTGATATGACACATCACCCCGAGGGTCAGCCGCTGCCGGTCTACAGCCTCGACGCAACTGCCGAGCAGTTTCCGTGTTCCTACGCAGCTCATGAGATTCCCGACCTGGCGCGCCTCGCCGAACGCCAGATGCCGGACCCCGAGCGAAAGGTCGACGTCTGGGCCCGCCGTGTCGTGTCGGAAGTGGAAGGCAAGCAGACGCTAGGGGTACTGGAAGCGATGACACACGCCATCAAGCAGGAGTTCGATTATCGCGCCCGCTACGAGGAGGGCACGCAGACGGCCGCCCGGACACTGGCGTTGGGCTCCGGCACCTGCCGCGACTTTGCGGTGCTTATGATGGAAGCGCTGCGCAGCTTCGGCCTCGCCACGCGTTTTGTCACCGGCTATTTGTACGACGATTCCTCGGGCACGACCGTGGGCGGCGGCAGCACCCACGCCTGGTGCAGCGTCTATCTGCCCGGTGCGGGCTGGGTCGAATACGATCCGACCAATGGTTTGATTGCCGGCGCCAACCTGATCCGCGTGGGTGTGACCAGGGAGGCGGAACAGGCGATCCCGATATCAGGCGGCTTCGTCGGCAATGCGGATGATCCGACCGGACTGCATGTGGATGTAACGGTCCACGCTGTACCGATACTTTAGATCACGCGTCTTGATGGTGGGCACGCCTGCGCTTTGCCCACCCTTCTGTAACGGGCCTCGAAGGTCTGCCTGGCGCCAAGCCATGAGACCGAACGTCCGCTAGTGGGTTCAAAATCCGAAGAACTCGCTTTGAGCACATTTGGTCCGCTCTCGCGTCGCTTCCGGTCAACGATCACGCCAGCAGCGCGACCGCGATGGCGACCGGCGCGATGTACCCGAAACAACGATACGCTCGGCGAGCGGCTCAGGCTGTATGCCGAAGAGAACTTCCATGATGCGGACTTCCATGATGCTTGAAGAAGAGATCAAGCTTCACGGGTTCGCCGGTATCTCGCCAAAAAAATCTCTTACCGAGGCTGGCCGCCAGCGAGAGGCGATGGTGGCCGCCGAGTAGGGTATGGTCATCCGTTGCTTTGGCGATGATTTCGCCGGCTTCGTCGACAATAACCTTCATGCGCCGCCTCCAATGCAACGCCCCGTCAGCGCAGCCGCGATGCTGCGCAAACTATCTAACCTCGTGCAGGCTCCGGCGTTCCAAGATAGTTGAGCCGCGGTTCCGATGGACGGCCGGCCTCGCAAACACCTTGCAAGCCCGGCCCTTTCGAACTAGTTTGCCTTTGCGGGGAAATGCAGACTCCCCATTAGACGGGTTCCGTCCAAGCTCTGCGCAACACTCGACGTGTCGAGGAGATTGCGCATGGACGATCGAAAACCTCCAATTTCGCAAAGTGCTCCTTGTGGAAAAACCGACGCTGACGCGGCGCTGATCGATTCTGTCAGCCAAGGCTCTTCAGTCGTTCAAGGCTCGTCAGTCGTTTATTTCTGCAGTGCGGGGGAAGTCAGCGAAGGCTTCGCCATTGCGTTACGGGCGATGGGCTTCGACGAAATTCTGCTCCCAGATCTTGTTGCGCAGTCTCCCACCACCTCAAACCCGGAGGATAGCTAAATGGGTATCAAACTTTGGCTTGTGGCTTCGATCCTTGCGGCCTCGTTCACGACGACCGCGACCGCGCAGGAAATCGACTGGAAGAAGGTCGATGACACGTTTGGAAGAAAGCCTGCGGTTACGGGCGATGTGCATCGCTACGGTTTCCCCCGGACCGATCTGACCGTGACTCTTGACGGCGTCACCATCAAGCCGGCTCTGGCGCTCGGCGGATGGGTGGCGTTCAAGCCGATGCACGGCGAGGCCATGATCATGGGCGACCTCGTGCTACTCGAGACCGAAATCAATCCGGTCATGCTCAAGATGATCGAAGGCGGGCTTGAGATCACGGCCGTCCACAATCACCTGCTGCGCGCCAGTCCCGCCACGTTCTACATGCATGTCGGAGGCCATGGTGATCCCGCAAAGATGGCTACCGTTATTCGGGATGCCCTGGCGGCGAGCAAGACCCCGCCCGCGACACCGGCCGCGGCGCCTCCGCCAGCCGTCGAGCTCGATACCGCACAGCTTGATCAGATCATAGGCGTAAAAGGGCAAGCCAACGGCGGCGTCTACCAATTCGCCGTGCCGCGCCGCGATCCGGTCACGGAAGATGGCATGCAGATCAGCCCGGTTGGGCCGATGGGCGTGGCGATAGCGATCGGTTTTCAGCCCACTGGTGGCGGCAAGGCTGCCATCACCGGGGATTTCGTTCTCTCCGGCGACGAGGTGAATCCGGTGATCCGAGCATTGCGAGCGAACGGCATCGACGTAACCGCCGTCCACAGCCACATGCTGGACGAACAACCGCGGCTGTTCTTCCTTCACTTCTGGGCTAATGACGACGCGCTGAAACTTGCCCGAGGACTTCGCGCTGCGCTCGACAAAACTGCGAGCACAAAAAGCTAGGACGAGAGGAACTCGATCAAGCTGCCAATTGGGGACCGCGGCCTCCCCATCAGATGGATGTCCATCCAAGTGCTCGCTACCTCGCTTTGGGGGAGCGAACCTATGGATGAATGGATTCTCACTCTTTTTCTTATCGCGGCCTTTACCGGCGGTTTCGTCAGCGGCTTTTCCGGGTTCGCAATGGGCCTCGTCGTATCGGGCGTGTGGCTGCACATCATCACGCCGATACAAACCGCGGCACTGATCGCCGGCTACGGTCTGCTCACGCAGGGTTACGGCATCCTGAAACTGCGTCAGGCGCTGGACTGGCAAAAGATCTGGCCGCTCTCGCTGGGCACGACGATCGGCATCCCGATCGGAGTGATCCTGCTGAGCCGTCTCAATCCGGTCTATCTGCGGTTCGGCGTGGGCGTGTTGCTCGTGCTCTATACGGTTTATGGCTTGGCGCGGCCAGCGATCAAGCCGATGAAAATTGGAGTCGGCGCCGACATCGGCATTGGCATCGTCAACGGGCTCGTTGGCGGACTGACCGGACTTGGCGGGGTCGTGTCGACGATCTCCTGCCAATGGCGCGGTTGGACGAAGGATTTGCAACGAGCCGTGTTCCAACCGGTGTTGTTCGCCGCCTTTGTGGTTATCTCCATTTCAATGGGCATTACCGGCGCCATCACGCCGGAAACCTTCAAACTGTATGCGCTGGGCTTTCCATTAATGCTCGCCGGCTTGTGGAGCGGGTTCAAGCTCTACGGAACCATTGATGACGAGACATTCCGCAAAGCGGTGCTGGTGCTTCTTCTGTTTGCGGGCCTGTCGCTGATTGTGCCTGCTGTGTTCGTTCGTGGTTCGTGAGGTCGTCATGCCCCTGAAAACAATCGGAACCATCGCCATACCAGACGCCGTGGGTAGCGAGTTCGACCACGCCGCCTTCGATGCAAGAAGCCGGCGCGTGTTCATTGCCCACACCGCCCGCGATCGTGTCGAGGTGATCGACCACGATGCCGGCACGCACCTTGCGACCCTGCCAGGGTTTCCGGGCGTGGCAGGCGCCGTCGCTGACAATGGGCAGATTCTGGTCACCAACCGCGGCAGCGCCAGCGTTGCCTTGCTTGATGCCAACACCTTGGAAACGCGCGCCACGTACAGGACCGGCGGCCGACCGAATGGTGCTGTGATCGTCGCGCAATCTGGCCTCGGGATTGCAGCATGCATCGGCGGCGATGGGGAAACTCCGACGCTTCAGCTCTTCGAACTGAACGGTCCCAAGCATGTGTCGATCGATCTGCCGGGACGGCCACGCTGGTGCGTTACCGATGCAGCCGCCGAACGGGTGTTCCTCTGTATCCGCGATCCTTCCATGGTGCTGGTGGCACGACTGCCCGACCTTGGCGCGGTTACGCAATGGAAAGTCCCGTCATCGGGCGCTCATGGTCTCGACATCGATCATTCCAGAGAACGTCTTTATGTCGCCTGCGATGATTCGACCCTGGTCGAGATGAGTAGCACCTCGGGCGAAATCACCAACGTCTGGCCAATCGGAGGCCCGCCCGATGTCACGTTTTTCAATCCGGCAACCGGTCTGGTTCATGTCGCCATCGGGGAGCCCGGACTTGTCGATTCCATTGATCCGCGCAACGGAAATAGCACGCGAACCGTGACAGGCGCGGGCGCGCATACCACGGCGCTGGTGGCGCCGGACCAGCTTTACGTCATTTCAGCAGCACATGGCGGAGTGCTTGTCCTCTCGGACACCTGATGTTCGCCAACACAGGCACCTCAAGGAGAATCAAGATGAAATGGATCACCCGCGAAAAAGTTAAGGTCGATCGCGTCGCATGTCCTTGGCTCATCAAGAAGTTCGTCGATAACGACGCCGAGTTCGTGTTTGTGCCGGGCGAGAAGGTGATGGCAGAGGCGAAGCGGCTCGACGCCATTCCTTACGACGTCAAAGACGTTGAGCTAGGCCATCACGGCAAGGAATGCTCGTTCGAGGCTATCCTGAAAAAGTACAAGCTGACCGGCGATCCCGCGCTGGTGTTGCTTGGGCGGATCGTCAACGGCGCCGACACCGACAACACGCTGTACAATCAACCGGAGGGTCCTGGCCTCGAAGCTGTCGCAGAAGGGTTTCGGCATCTCGGCTTCAAGGACGACCACGAACAAAACGCGGCGGAGTGGATTGTGTATGACGCGCTCTATGCGTACTGCCGCGAGATGGTAAAGCGCGGCAAGCCGCACGGTGACTTCATGAGTTGATGCTCGCTTGACAGCCCGCGAACTGATTTGCTGCGCACACAAGCGCTATCTCGGCGAGCAACTGCGACAAAACAACCCGACGGGCAAATCAATTCTGATTTTCCGAAATCGTGTCAAGTCCAGGAATCAAAAATATTCCGCTTTCGTTCTCACCCAAATCAGTCCCATAACTCCGCCCGTCTCACGGCAGATGAGGGACGCTCGCGATCGTCACGAACGTGCGGTGAGATGCGATGGACGCAAATGGCGCGATAGACGTACGCGCCGGATGCGTACGGCGAAGTCGTGTGGTTCGGGCGCCGCGGTGCTGGCGCTAAGTCCGGGAAAAGCGAAAGTTTATCCCGTGGCGACGGTGGCAAGAAAGCCGTTCACCGGGGAGAGCGCGAAGTAAGCCGTAAAGCCATTGCGCAGGGAAGGCCGGAATGCTCCCGCTGCCCTGTATGCTCGTGTGCACTTTTGTTTGCGCAAATCGCACGCGAGACCGCGGGTGCAGCAAGCACCCGGTCTTCCCTGCGCCCTCTATTTCTAAGAGGGCCAAACGAAGATGCAAACCTCGGGCGATCTGCGCCGCGAGAATGCGAAAGCTCGTTCAGCCGTCATTGCGTGCGCAGGAGCCGTAGCCCGGATGAGCGCAGCGACATCCGGGGACCACTCTAACACCGCCCCGGATATCGCTTCGCTCATCCGGGCTACGAGCAACAAGCTGGACTGCTTCGCTGCGCTAGCAATGACGAGGAGAGCCGGCGTCGCTCCTTGCCCGCACCCTGAGGAAGCCGCGAAGGGACGAGGTCACCAGCGAGGCGACCAGGATTGCCCACGAAACAGGCTTGGAAACCCGAGCGGACAGAATGTCGCATTTTTGCAATGCAGCAAAACCATCAACGTGGCCCCTGCTAACGGGCAATGGCAATTCGAACCGCTTCTCTGTATTGGTGCGACTGGCATACAAGCTTCGGAGCGGGCGCTTCGAAAAAAAATACGCGGGAGGAAACATGCGTAAATTGATACTGGCGGCGGCATCGATCGCGGCCGTGACTCTGGTCGGTCCGGCCGCGGCCCAATCGCCGATTGTGATCAAGTTCAGCCACGTGGTGGCGACCAATACGCCAAAGGGGCTGGCGGCCGAGAAGTTCAAGGAACTCGCCGAGAAATACACCGCCGGCAAGGTCAAGGTCGAAGTCTATCCGAACTCGCAGCTCTACAAGGACAAGGAGGAGCTGGAAGCTTTGCAGCTCGGTGCGGTGCAGATGCTGGCGCCGTCGAACTCGAAATTCGGCCCGATCGGGGTCAAGGAATTTGAGGTGTTCGATCTGCCTTACATCCTCCCCGACCTGAAGACGCTGCGCAAAGTCACCGACGGTCCCCTCGGCGCGAAGCTGCTCAAGCTTCTGGACTCCAAGGGCATGACCGGCCTCGCCTATTGGGACAACGGCTTCAAGCAGATGAGCGCCAACAAGAAGCTCGTCGCACCGGCGGACTACAAGGGCCTCAAGTTCCGCATCCAGTCCTCCAAGGTGCTGGAAGCCCAGTTCCGTTCGCTCGGCGCGATTCCGCAGGTGATGGCGTTCTCCGAAGTCTATCAGGCGCTGCAGACCGGCGTGGTCGACGGCCAGGAAAACACCTGGTCCAACATCTACACCCAGAAAATGCATGAGGTGCAGAAGTACATCACCGAAACCAACCACGGTTACATCGGTTACGTCGTTGTCACCAACAAGAAGTTCTGGGATGGCCTGCCGGCGGATGTCCGCGCCCAATGCGAAAAAGCCATGAAGGAAGCGACCGAGTATGGCAACGGCCAGTCGGCGAAGGAAAACGAGGACGCGCTGGCCGAGATCAAGAAGACCGGCAAGAGCGAGATCGTGTCGCTGACGCCGCAGCAGGACGCGGCGATGCGCAAGGCGCTCGAACCCGTTTACCAGGATGTCGCCAAGCGCGTCGGTCAGCCCCTGATCGACGAATTCCTCAAGGAGACGAGGGGCGCGACCAACTAGAATAGCGTTGAAGGGCTTCCGTGTTTCGGCACGGAAGCCCTTTACTGTCTGGACTATACTATCTGTACCGGGGAGCAGCGTCCGCAATGGACGCGGCGGGAATGGCTCGAGGTCAGGCTGCAACAACAGCGCCGGCCTTTCAGGGGGAAATTGATGTTTCTACGCATCCTCGATCGACTTGAGGAGATACTGATCGCGACGCTGATGGCGTTGGCGACGACGATCATCTTTCTGGCGGTCATGCACCGTTATCTCGTCGGCATTCCCTTCCTGTATCCGATCCTGTTTCCGATCAACCTGTCCTGGGCGCAGGAACTGTGCATCTACATGTTCGTGTGGGTGGCCAAGTTCGGCGCCGCCTACGGCGTGCGCACCGGCATCCATGTCGGCGTCGACGTGGTGGTCAACCAGCTCAAATCGCCGTGGCGGAATGCGGTCGTGCTGTTCGGGCTGTTCTGCGGCGCCTTCTTCACCGCCGTGATCGGCACCATGGGCGCGAAATTCGTGATCGGGCTGATGTATACCGACCAGGTTTCGCCCGATCTCGAGATCCCGAGCTGGTTCGTCTATCTCTGCATTCCCCTCGGTTCGTATTTGATGTGCTTCCGCTTCCTGCAGGTCGCCTATCATTATTGGCGCACCGGCGAACTGCCGCACCACGACCACGCCCATGTCGAGGGCGTCGAGGTCGAGGAGCCCGGTGTCGGCGCTGCGGAGGTCACCCGATGAGCAGCCTGATCATCTTCTCGCTGCTGATCGCGTTGATGCTGACCGGCATGCCGATCTCGATCGCGCTCGGCATGACGGTTTTGACCTTCATCTTCACCATGACCAACGTGCCGACCGAGTCGGTGGCGCTGAAGCTTTTCACCGGCATCGACAATTTCGAGATCATGGCGATCCCGTTCTTCATTCTCGCCGGAAATTTTCTGACCCATGGCGGCGTCGCGCGCCGCATGATCAATTTCGCGACTTCTATGGTGGGCCATTGGTATGGCGGGCTGGGGCTCGCGGGCGTGATGGCCTGCGCGCTGTTCGCCGCGGTGTCGGGTTCGTCGCCGGCGACCGTGATCGCGATCGGCTCGATCATGATGCCCGCCATGGTCAAGCAGGGTTTTCCAAAACGCTTCGGCGCCGGCGTTATCACCACCTCGGGCGCGCTCGGTATCCTGATCCCGCCTTCGATCGTGATGGTGATCTACTGCGTGGCGACCGGCGGCAGCATCGCGCTCGATCCGGCCGGGCATCGGGTGTCGTCGGCGTCCGTCGGCCAGATGTTCATGGCGGGCGTCATCCCGGGCCTGATGCTGGCGACGCTGTTGGGCCTGACGACCTTCTATCGCGCATACAAGTTTGATTATCCGCGGCTGCCGAAGGCGAGCTGGTCCGAACGCTTCACCGCGTTCCGCAAATGCGTGTGGGGATTGCTGCTGATCCTGATCGTGCTGGGCGGCATCTATGCCGGCCTGTTCACGCCGACGGAAGCCGCCGCCATCAGCGCGGTCTATGCCTTCGTCATCGCCGTATTCGTCTATCGCGACATGTCGCTAAGGGATGTGCCGCGGGTGCTGCTCGGCTCGGCCAATATGAGCGCGATGATCCTCTACATCATCACCAACGCGGTGCTGT
Source organism: Bradyrhizobium sp. AZCC 2262 (assembly GCF_036924535.1). Taxonomy (NCBI): domain Bacteria; kingdom Pseudomonadati; phylum Pseudomonadota; class Alphaproteobacteria; order Hyphomicrobiales; family Nitrobacteraceae; genus Bradyrhizobium; species Bradyrhizobium sp. AZCC 2262. The sequence continues at coordinate 707,563 of NZ_JAZHRT010000001.1, forward strand.
TCTCGTTCCTGATGGCGAATGAAAACATTCCCCAGCAGATCGCGGCGTGGATCACCTCGGTCGGCGTCGACTGGATCATCTTCCTCCTGATCGTCAATGTGCTGCTGCTGATCGCGGGCAACGTGATGGAGGCGTCCTCGATCGTGCTGATCATGGCGCCGATCCTGTTTCCGGTGGCGGTCAAGCTCGGCATCCATCCGGTGCATCTCGGCATCCTGATGGTCGTCAACATGGAAGTCGGCATGTGCCATCCGCCGGTCGGGCTGAACCTCTACGTGGCGTCCGGCATCGCCAAGATGGGCATCACGGAGCTGACGATCGCGGTGTGGCCGTGGCTTTTGACCATGCTGATCTTCCTCGGTGTCGTCACCTATGTGCCGGAAATCTCGCTGTGGCTGCCGCGCGCGCTCGGCATGCTGTAGCCGTTCGCATTTACGGGGGATCAAACGGCGGCACATTACATCTTGGTAAGGGAGGCCTCCCTTGCCAACCTTTAAGTTGAAGGCCGGCTGAGGCGAGCCCATCTTCAGCCAACCTTGCACAGGAGGTTCGCATGAGGAATTTCGCTATCGCAGCGGTTGCGGTTCTTGCCATCGCCGGTTCGACCGCCGTCTACGCCCAGCACCGCCATTGGGGGGGGCCCGGCTTTTCGCGGATGAACCCGGAGGACAGGGCGGCCTATGCCGACGCCCGGATCGCGGCCGTGCATGCCGGCCTCAAATTGACGGCGGACCAGGAAAAGCTGTGGCCGCCGGTCGAGGCCGCGATCAAGGAGTTCGCCAAGCTCAGAATCGATCGCGCCAACGCGCGGATGAACCCGCCGAAGGACGATTCCAGCCAGCAGAAGCCGGACGATCCGGTGGCGCGGCTGCGCGACCGGGCCGAGAATATGGCGGCGACGGCCGGGTCCATGAAGAAGATCGCGGATGCCGCCGATCCGCTCTACAAGACACTCGATGACGGCCAGAAGCGTCGGCTCGCCGTTCTGACCCGCATGGACCGGTTCGGGGGCAGGGAGGGCTGGCGCCATCACCGGTTCGAGCGCGAAACGGACATGGATCGCGACTACGGCCGCGAGCGCGGCTACGACCGCGACCGCTATGACCGGGATGGCGGCCCGGACCGGAGCGGCCCCGAACGGCTCTGACGCGCCCCTGCCAGGGGCCTGATCCGAACATCGGCAGAAGCCGCTGAAATCCAGCGGCTTTTTGCCGTTCCGGCGATCTGCCAAAGCCCCGGGAAAAGTCGTCCCGGCTTGCTGGACATCCGAAGGTCGCTTTGCTAAACGACGCCCTCTCGCGAAGGCTTTTCCGGACCTTAAGCATCCGGGCGCATAGCTCAGTTGGTAGAGCAGCTGACTCTTAATCAGCGGGTCCCAGGTTCGAGCCCTGGTGCGCCCACCAAGCCTTTCAAGAAACTTGGCGAAACCGACCTGTGGACGTGCGACACGGGGCTTTGTCGCACGGCGTGCGACATCGCGTCGTTCATCGGGCTGATCGCCCGATGCGCTCCCGGTTCACGAACTCGACCAGCAGGTTGATCGCGACGTCGGCTATTCGCAGCTCGCCGGCAGGGTCATTGTCGCCGAAGGAGCATGGCACCTGCATGCTTCGGCGCGAGAGGCTCCATTTAGGCCGAAAATTCGGGTTATTGCCCACTATCTGGGTATATGCTCTTATCGGATCGGAAAAATCTCCGATGATAGTGCCCGATCTCATCATTTTCGATTGCGACGGCGTGTTGGTCGATAGTGAGGTGCTGAGTTGCCGCTGCCTCTCGCATGCGCTTGCGGGATACGGCATCAAGCTCGACATCGATCAGGCGCTTGACCTGTTCCTTGGACGAAGCGTGACAGCGGTCTTCCAGCATTACGAGGCGTTGGGACGCTCGATCCCTGAGCAATTTGCGGCCGAGCTGAGAGCAGGGGTTCGAGCTGCGTTTCTCTCGTCGCTTCGCCCAATCGAAGGGGTGAACGCGGTACTGCAAGACATGCAGATCCCGCATTGCGTCGCCTCGTCCAGTGATATCGACCGGGTGTCCTACTCGCTCTCCTTGACCGGCCTCGCGCCGCATTTCGACGCGCGTCTCTATACCTCGCAAATGGTGGAACGCGGCAAGCCGGCACCCGACCTCTTTCTCTACGCAGCCGAAAGGATGCAGGTGGATCCACGTCGCACCCTCGTGATCGAGGACAGCGTTAGCGGCGTCAAGGCGGGCAAGGCGGCCGGCATGATGGTTTGGGGATTTGTCGGAGGCAGCCACTATCAATCGCGTGATGGCAAGGCCATTCTGCGCGAGGCGGGGGCTGATCGGGTGTTCGGACGAATGGCGGATTTCTGGCGAACGGACCGGCAAGGAGACTGATGGCGGCATCCGACAACGAGAAGTCGCGTCTCGACGAAGCCGCGCGGGCAGGCTGGCTTTATTTCATTGCCGGTCACACCCAGGACGAAATCGCCAGGATGCTGAAGGTATCGCGTGCATCGGCCCAGCGCCTGGTTTCACTCTGTCTCGCCGAGCGCCTGATTACCTTCCGGCTGGAGCACCCGATAACGGCCTGTATGGAGCTGGCGGCGCGGCTGAAGGACTTGTTTCACCTCGTCTACTGCGAAGTGGTGCCAACCGACCCCGCCGCGCCGCTCTCGGCCGCCGGGATTGCCGAGCGGGCTGCGAACATCCTCGAAACGACGTTGCGTACCGAGAAGCCGACGATCGTGGCGCTGGGCACCGGGAGAGCGGTGCGGGCTGCCGTCGAGCGCGTGTCTCCGATCGACTGTCCGAACCACCAGATCGTGTCGCTGGTCGGAAACATTTCGGCCGACGGCTCTGCCAGCTTCTTCGACACCGTCGGTCGTCTCGCCGACCGGACCAGGGCGCGCCACTATCCGATGCCGCTGCCGTTTCTGATGTCGTCCGAGCGCGAGCGCGACCAGATGCTCAAGATAGATCCGATCGCCAGGGTGAGAGCGGTCGCCGCCAAGGCCGACCTGCGGCTTGTCGGGGTCGGGCAGATGGACCGGCAGGCGCAAGTCCACATTGACGGTTTCGTCTCGCGCGAAGAGCTGCTCGAGATGATGCGGTTGGGCGCCGTTGGCGAACTGATCGGCTGGGCATTTGACGAGGAGGGGCACCTCATCAAAGGCGGAACAAACCTTCGCCTCACCAGCATTCCACCGCAGGTACCTGCCGAGGCCCTGACCATCGGAGCGGCGGTCGGTCGTGCCAAGGTTTCGGCCATCAGGGCGGCGCTCAAGGGGCGGCTGCTGAACGGGCTGATCACCGACGAGGCGACCGCGGGCGCCATCCTCAAGTCGTAGCTAATTGACCAGGCTCGCTGCCTCGTCACGCGCGGGGTTCCCGCCAGCCAATCCAGGCATGCGGGCCATCGAACCGTGCCCTCCCGTCTGCGCATCGGTGCACAAGCGCAATTCCAATCCTTGACAACCTCTGGAGTCGGTGTGAACATAATTGCAAGACGTGGGCATATGCTCAACGTCAATAAGGGAGGTTACCGTGAAGCACGTCCTCAGCGCCCTGCTGGGCGCGGCTACCCTGTTGGGCTCAGCCCCTTCCATCGCACAGACGACCCTGACCATCGCCACCGTGAATAACAGCGACATGATCCGGATGCAGGCGCTGACCAACGAGTTCACCGCCAAGAATCCCGACATCACCGTGAAATGGGTGACTCTCGAAGAGAACGTCCTGCGCCAGCGCGTTACAACCGACATCGCGACCAAGGGTGGGCAGTTCGACGTGCTCACCATCGGCACCTACGAGGTGCCGATATGGGCCAAGAAAAACTGGCTCATTCCGCTCGACAATCTCGGACCCGACTACGACACCGCGGACCTGCTGCCCAAGATCCGTGACGCCGTCTCGGCATCGGGCAAGCTGTACGCCGCGCCGTTCTACGGTGAGAGTTCGATGGTCATGTACCGCACCGACCTGTTCCAGAAGGCCGGCTTGACGATGCCGGAAAAACCGACCTGGGATTTCGTGATCGAAGCGGCCAAGAAGCTCACCGACAAATCTGACGGCGTCTACGGCATCTGCCTGAGGGGCAAGGCGGGCTGGGGCGAAAACATGGCGTTCCTGACCGCGATGTCAAACTCGTTCGGTGCGCGCTGGTTCGATGAGAAGTGGCAGCCGCAATTCGACAAGCCGGAATGGAAGAAGACACTGTCGACCTATGTCGACCTGATGAAGGCCGCAGGTCCTCCGGGTGCCAGCTCGAACGGATTCAATGAAAACCTCGCGCTGTTCAACTCCGGCAAGTGCGCAATGTGGATCGATGCCACGGTGGCCGCCTCCATGGTCACCAATCCCAAGGATTCCAGGGTGGCCGACAAGGTCGGCTTCGCGCTGGCGCCGAATGCGGGGCTTGGCAAGAACGCCAACTGGCTGTGGGCGTGGAATCTCGCCATCCCTGCCGGCTCGAAGAAGACCGCCGCCGCCGAAAAATTCATCGCCTGGGCCACGAGCAAGGACTACACCAAGCTCGTCGCCTCGAAGGAGGGATGGGCTAACGTGCCACCCGGCACCCGAACCTCGCTCTACCAGAATCCGGAATATCTGAAGGTTGCGCCGTTTGCCAAGCTGACGCTTGCGTCGATCGACGCCGCCGATCCGAACAAGCCGACCGTGCAGCCGGTGCCGTATGTCGGCGTGCAGTACGCGGCGATTCCGGAGTTCCAGGGCATCGGCACCAGCGTCGGTCAGCAGTTCTCGGCAGCGTTGGCTGGTTCATCGACGGTGGACGCAGCACTCGCGGCCGCGCAAAGCGCCACCGAACGCGAAATGAAGCGCGCCGGCTATATCAAATAGCGCACTGCGCCAATCTTGGCTGCCGACCGGCCGAAGCACGGACGGCAGCCACATCTCCCTTCAAGAGATAGCAGGAGGCGGCGATGGCGACGGAGCAAACCCAGGTCCTCGGTAGGGCTCTGCTGACGCCGGCCGTCGCATTGCTGTTCATCTGGATGATCGTCCCGCTGGCAATGACGATCTATTTTTCGACGCTGCACTACAGCCTGCTCGACGCGGAAACCTGGAGTTTTGTGGGGCTGGAGAACTTTCGATATTTTCTCACCGACCCCGCTTTTCTGACCGCACTGCGGAACACGCTGGTGCTGGTCGGATCAGTGCTCGCCATCACCATCCTGCTTGGCACGCCGCTGGCGCTGCTGCTCGATCAGCAGGTGGTCGGGCGCAGCGTCGTCCGCTTGATGGTGATCGCGCCGTTCTTCGTGATGCCGACCGTGAGCGCGCTGGTCTGGAAGAACCTCTTGATGCATCCGGTCTCCGGACTGTTCGCCTGGATCGCGACGCTCGTGGGCGCAACGCCGATCGACTGGTTCAACGATGTGCCTTTGTTGGCGGTGATCCTGATCGTGGCCTGGCAATGGCTGCCGTTTGCGACCCTCATCTTGCTGACGGCGCTGCAGTCGCAGGACGAAGAGCAGAAGGAAGCCGCCGAGATGGACGGCGCGAGCGCGGTTTCGACCTTCATCTATCTCACCTTGCCGCATCTCGCGCGGCCGATCACCGTGGTCATCCTGATCGAAACGATCTTCCTGCTGACCGTGTTCGCCGAGATATTTGTCACGACCGGCGGCGGCCCCGGCCTGGCGACCACCAATATCGCATTCCTGATCTACCAACAGGCGCTGGTCCAGTACGACGTCGGCAACGCCTCGGCTGGTGGACTGGTCGCGGTCGTGATCGCCAATATCGTGGCCTTCTTCCTGGTGCGGATCGTCGGGCGGAATCTGGAGGCGTAAGCGATGGCACGCAAGGTGACGGCGAGACGCGTATGGGTGTCCACGGCGGCGGCGTGGTTGTTCGGGTTTCTGATTTTCCTGCCGATCCTGTGGATGGTGTTGACGAGCTTCAAGACCGAGCTCGAGGCGTTCTCGATGCCGCCAAAATTCCTGCTGTTTCACTGGACCACCGAGAACTACACCACGGTGCAGGAGCGCAGTGACTACGTGCATCATGCGCTCAATTCGATCATCATTGCCGGTGGCTCGACGTTGATTGCGATGATCATCGCAATACCCGCGGCGTGGTCGATGGCGTTCGCGCCGACCAAGCGCACCAAGGACGTCCTGCTCTGGATGCTCTCGACCAAGATGATGCCGTCGGTCGGTGTGCTGGTTCCGATCTATCTGATCTTCCGCGATTTTGGGCTGCTCGATACTCGCGCCGGTCTGGTGATGATTCTTTGTCTCGGCAATCTGCCGATCGTGATCTGGATGCTCTTCACTTACTTCAAGGAAATCCCGAAAGACATTCTCGAAGCGGCGCGGATGGATGGGGCGACCATCGGGCGCGAACTCGTCTATGTTCTGACGCCGATGGCTGTCCCAGGCCTCGCCTCGACGCTGCTGCTTAATTTCATCCTGGCGTGGAACGAGGCGTTCTGGACGCTGAATCTTTCGACGCTGGAGGCAGCACCGCTCACAACGTTCATCGCATCCTATTCGAGTCCCGAGGGCCTGTTCTGGGCAAAGCTGTCGGCCGCCTCGACGCTCGCCATTGCGCCGATCATCATCCTCGGATGGTTCACGCAGCGTCAGCTTGTCCGCGGACTGACCTTCGGCGCGGTCAAATAGCAAGGGAACAGAGATCATGGGCCAGATCACGCTGCAGGGAGTCCGGAAGTCGTTCGGGCCGGTCAACATCATCAAGGATGCCAATCTGGATATCGAGGACGGCTCCTTCGTGGTGTTCGTCGGGCCGTCCGGCTGCGGGAAGACGACGCTCTTGCGCCTGATCGCCGGACTGGAGGATGTCACCGGCGGGCAAATCCTGATCGATGGCAAGAACGTGGTGGATGTGCCGCCGGCCAAGCGGGGCCTGTCGATGGTGTTCCAATCCTATGCGCTCTATCCGCATATGAGCGTCCGCGGCAACATCGCGTTCGGCCTGAAGATGGCCGGCCTGCCGCGCCCGGATATCGACCGCAAGGTGGAGGCGGCCGCCGCCACGCTGAATCTTACTCCCTATCTCGATCGCAAGCCGCGCGAGCTCTCCGGCGGACAGCGCCAGCGCGTCGCGATCGGGCGCGCGATCGTGCGCGAGCCGAAGGCGTTTCTGTTCGACGAGCCCTTGTCGAATCTCGACGCGGCGCTCCGCGTCCAGATGCGGCTGGAAGTCACCAAATTGCAGAAGCAGCTTGCGACCACCGCCATCTATGTCACCCATGACCAGGTCGAGGCCATGACGATGGCCGACAAGATCGTCGTGCTGAACGCCGGCCATATCGAACAATACGGCTCGCCGCTGGAGCTCTACGAGCGGCCGGCGAATCTTTTCGTCGCCGGTTTCATCGGCTCGCCGAAGATGAATTTTGTGTCCGGCGAGGCGGCCGGCGAGGCCGGCGTCGCTACCCTCGGCATCAGGCCCGAGCATCTGAAGATCGGCAAGGAGGGAGAGGGCTGGCCCGGTACCGTGTCGGTCGCCGAGCATCTCGGCAGCGACACCTTCCTCTATGTCGACGCCGGCAAGCTTGGTCTGCTGACGGCGCGCTGCATCGGAGAATTCAATCTCAAGGCCGGCGACCGCGTATGGCTTTCGCCCGATCCAACCCGGCTGCACCGTTTCGACAAGGACGGCGCGGTGATCAGGACATGAGCGGACGGCGCGCTGCGCCGCGATAGGAAAACAGGACCAACAAGAAGATGTATCTGGAAAAATTCAAACTGGACCAGAAGACAGCCGTGGTAACCGGGGGCGGTCAGGGAATCGGACTGGCCTGCGCGGAAGCCCTAGCGGAGGCGGGAGCGAAGGTCGTCATCGCGGATCGCGATTCCCAGCTTGCCGCTGCCGGATGCGCGAGCCTGAAAGCGAAGGGCCTGGATGCCGAGATCGCGATCATGGATGTGACGGACCCAACGCGCGTTTCCGAGGTCGCCGATCAGCTGACATCTCGCTTCGGCCGGGTCGATATCCTGGTCAACAATGCCGGCATTGCGCGGAGCGAGACACCGGCCGAGAAGGTAGCCGACGAACATTGGCTCAACGTCATCGACGTCAATCTCAACGGCACGTTCTGGTGCTGCCGCGCCTTCGGCAAGCATATGCTGGACGCGAAGTCCGGTTCCATCGTGAACATCGGGTCGATGTCCGGCTTCATCGTCAACAAACCGCAGGAGCAGTGCTACTACAACGCCTCCAAGGCCGCGGTGCACCATCTGACCAAATCGCTGGCGGCCGAGTGGGGGGCGCGCGGCGTCCGCGTCAACGCCGTGGCGCCGACTTATATCACCACCCCCCTCAACGCGTTCGTCAAAAGCAACCCGCGGATGTACGATGCCTGGATCGGCGGTACGCCGATGGCCCGGATGGGAGAGGTCGACGAAATCGCGTCCGTCGTCCTGTTTCTGGCGTCCGACGCCGCCAGCCTGATGACCGGGAGCGTTGTTCTTGTTGACGGAGGTTATACGTGCTGGTGAACTGGCGCTGATCTGCAGTGGGGTTGCAATGCAGCAGGCCTTCATCGGCATCGACGTCGGGACGTCGAGCGCTCGCGCCGGAATATTTGACGAGAACGGAACCTTGCTGGCGACCGCCCGGCATCCGATCACGCTATGGCACGAAGCGGGCGGCGTCGTCGAACAGTCGTCGTCCGAGATCTGGTCAGCATGCGCCGCTTCGGTTCGCGCCGCGATGGGGGAGGCATCCATTCCGCCTTCCGCGGTCAAGGGCCTGGGTTTTGACGCGACTTGCTCGCTCGTGGTGCTCGACACTGGTGGCCATCCGCTGACGGTAAGCAGCTCCGGCGACGGGCGAAGGAACGTCATCGTCTGGATGGATCATCGCGCGATGGTCGAAGCGCGCGAGGTGAACGAGACGCAGGACGAGGTGCTCCGCTATGTCGGCGGCTCGATCTCGCCGGAAATGGAAGTTCCAAAACTGCTTTGGCTGAAGCGGCACCTGCCGTCGACCTATCGGTCGGCGGGTCATTTCTTCGACCTTGCCGACTATCTCTCGTTTCGCGCCACCGGATCGACGACGCGATCGATATGCACCGTCGTCTGCAAATGGAATTATCTCGCCCACGATCGGCGCTGGAGCCGCGGTTATTTCGAGCGCGTTGGTCTTGGCGACCTGGTCTCCGACCAATACGCGAAAATCGGAACGGAGATCGTCGCGTCCGGCACGCCGCTGGGTGCCGGCCTGACGAAATCAGCGGCACACGATTTCGGCCTCCTCGAAGGCACGCCGGTTGCCGCGTCGTTGATTGACGCGCACGCCGGCGGTGTAGGCACGATCGGCGGGCGCGCGAAGTCGGATGAGTCAGTCGATGTGTGCCGTCGTCTTGCCTACATCATGGGAACCTCGGCCTGCATCATGGCGACAACGCCAAAGGCTTGCTTCGTCCCGGGCGTCTGGGGTCCTTACTATTCGGGCATGGTGCCCGGGTTCTGGCTCAACGAGGGCGGACAGTCCGCCGCCGGTGCGGCCATCGATCACCTCATCAGGTCCCATCCCGCCTATAACGAGGCCGTCGCGACCGCGCATTCGGCCGGCATGGAAGTTCTTGAATTTCTCGAACGGCGCATCGTCTCATGCGCGCCGAGCCTGGGTGAGGCGGCGTTGCTGGCCCGCGATATCCACGTTCTGCCGGAGTTTCTCGGCAACCGGTCGCCCTTCGCCGATCCCTATTCCCGCGCGGTGGTTGCAGGCATGGATCTCGACGTCGATATCGGCTCGATGGAGCGGCTGTTCGTGGCCGGGCTGTGCGGGCTTGCCTACGGTCTTGCCGACGTCGTCGAGGCTTTTCGATCGCACGGCGTGGACAGCGACATGATGGTGATCAGCGGTGGCGCGGGACGAAGTCCGCTGGTTCGCCAGATCATGGCGGATACGACCGGCCTGACCGTTGCGGTCCCCGAAACGCAGGAGCCCGTGCTGCTCGGGGCTGCCATGCTGGGCGCGGTCGCGGCGAAGTCTTGCGGATCAATCGGCGAAGCAATGGCTTCAATGTCGGCGATTGGCCGGCTGAGCGAACTGACGCCACCGGGATTGACCGATTTCCATCGGACAAAGCGGCGAGTTCACGGAATGATGCGAAAGCTCGAACGAGACAGCCGCAATGCGATGCAGGAGATCGCATCGATCGCCGGACTTGATACGAAGAACTAGAGCCATGCTGCTGAGTTGTGGAGATGCCCTGGTCGATTTCCTGCCGGTCAAGTCCGCGGATGGACGTGACGCGGCGGTGCCGGTTGTCGGGGGTTCCTGTCTCAACATCGCTGTCGGCATGGCGCGCCTGGGTGCGCCGGCGGGGTTTGTGGGCGGTATCTCGACCGATCTCTTTGGCCGCATGATTGCCGACCACGCGTCGGCCTCCCAGGTCGACCTTCGCTATGCGACGCGCAGTGCGCATCAGACGACTCTCGCGTTTGTCCGCCACGTCGGCGGTGAGCCGCACTATGCGTTCTATGACGAGGCAACGGCGTCCCGAAACTGGAGCTACCAGCGCGGCTCCATCCCCTTCGATCAGATTGAAGCAATCCATGTCGGCTCGACCACGCTTGCCAACGACACGGGCGCAACCCAGGCGCTGGCGATGATCGAAGACGCGGGCGGTTCGACCACCATCTCCTTCGATCCGAATTGCCGGCCCAACCTGGTCAGCCACAAGGCGCGCTACGTCGATCAGATGAATGCATTTGCCGCCGCCGCCGACATCGTGCGGATGTCGGATGTCGATTTTGAATTTCTCTATGGCCGGAGCGACCACGGCGAAAGGGCGAGGTCGCTCATTGCGGCTGGAACGAGTCTTGTCGTCGTCACGCGCGGGATCAAGGGAGCTCGGGCGTGGCACCGGGAGGCGGGTCTGGTCGAGGTCGAGGCGCCCGTCGTCGACGTGGTGGATTCGATCGGGGCAGGCGACAGCTTTCAGGCCGCCCTGTTGTTCGCTTTGCGAGCGATCGGACGGATCAGGCGCGGAACGCTGGCGCATTTGAATTCCGAGGAGCTTGGCCGGGCGTTGTCGTTTGCGGCGACTTGCGCGGCCGTCACATGCGGGCGCGCTGGGGCCGATCCACCACGCCTACCTGATGTCAGCCAGGCATTGTCGCGTCTTCTTGCCGGATGATCCTGGAAAGACCAATCTCCGCAAGCTTGTAATATTCGAGGTGGTTCCTGCTGGCGCGGAAATCCAGCGATATCAAAGCCCTCACTGTGGACGCTCAGGCGGCAGTGGTGCCGGCCAAAAAGAGGTGCAGAGGCGTCCGAAGGTTGACGCCGTCGAGCGGGGACACGACATATCCTGTACCGTCCAGGTCACTGCCCAGGAGCAAGATATGAACGCGCCGCCAAAAATCGATCCGGTCACCGCGCATTCTGACAGTGACGTCGTGCACTGGCTGACAAACGAGACGCGCGATGAGCGCTTCATTGACAATATTTTCGCCGAGCTGTGCGTCCGGCTTCAGCGCGCGGGCATTCCCGTCAAGCGGGCGACGCTTCATCTTCTGATCTACCATCCGCAATGGCTTGGCGCCCGGATCATGTGGTCCGACGGGATGCGCGAGGCCGAGCTTGCGAGGGTAGACTACGATGTCAGGGAGCGATCCGAATACATCGATAGTCCCGCCAATGAAATCCATGACGGGGCAACCGAGGTGCGCGAGAATCTCGAACGCGATCCCTCGCTGGGCCGCAAGCACGCCGTCTATGACGAGATGCGGGCGAAAGGCCTGACCGACTATGTGGCGTGGCCAGTGTACCATACGCTAGGCAAGCGGCACATCGTGACCTTTGCAACCGACCAGCCGGGAGGTTTCGACGACGCGCATATCGCAGGCCTGTTGAAACTGTTGCCGACTCTCGCACTGGTCAGCGAAATCCGCATGAAGAACCGGCTGGCGCGAACGCTGCTCGAAACCTATGTCGGGTCGCACGCCAGCGAGCTCATTCTGGCCGGCGCCACCAGGCGCGGAAGCGGGACGACGGTACGCGCCGCCATCATGATCTGCGATCTGCGTGATTTCACCCGGATCTCCGACAACTGGCCGCGCGATGACGTCATCGATCTTCTGAACGGCTATTTCGACGCGATGTCGGAGCCGATTGCGCGGCATGGCGGGGAAATACTGAAATTCATCGGCGACGGTCTGCTCGCCATTTTTCCGCTCAGCCAGCCATCGGCCTGCGCAAATCTGCTGCATGCCGTGGCCGAAGCCCGTCAGGCCGTGGCTACCCTGAACGAAAAGAACGGTGAAACCGGACGTGCGCCGCTGAATTACGGCATCGGCGTCCATGTCGGAGACGTCATGTACGGCAATATCGGGTCGCGCACCCGGCTCGACTTCACCGTCATCGGTCCTGCGGTCAACATGGCTTCCCGTCTCGAAACCCTCACCAAACAATTGGGGAGAACGGTGCTGCTCTCCCGCGCGTTCGCCGAGTGCGTCGAAAGCGATTTCGATCTCGAACGCGTCGGGGAATATCCGGTGCGCGGCTTCAACGACCCAATCGAGTTGTTTGCGTATCACGGCTGAATGCCGATCCGTCGACAGGTGAAGAGCCGCTCCCAAGGGGCAAGTGATCGGCGATTTCACGCCGCTCCTGCTTTCGCGGGCCTGAAGAAGAAAGCCGTTCCGTAATCGCTCTCTACGGAAATACGCTTCCATTCCATGGTTTGAAAAAGCAAATCGCTTCCATTGCCCCGTCGGTCGGAAACGACGACATTTGCCTTGCAAATCAAGGAACTGGCCGCGCAATGGAACGCTTGAGATACGAGCCGTTTGGCGAGCGCCTGGCGCCCGAAGGGGAAGCAGGGCAGCGTTCGCGCGCGTCCAAATATCTGTTGTGGACGGGCACAGCCCTGTTCTGGTCGCTGGTTGGTGCCATCGTGATTGCCCGCGCTGTCTTCTTCGATCCGGGCGTCTTTGACGAATTCAGCCGCGTTGCGGCGCTCGTCAAGGCCGCGATCTTCTAGGCCACTTCCGCAACGCGCTTGTCCTGCCAGATCATCCGCTCGAACGCGGTCGCTGCAGGGATTTCTATTCGCCCGGGTACCTTCAATTGCCACAGCGTGCGCTCGATCTGCAGGTCGCGCATTGGCACGACCTTCAGCCGGCCAAGCGTGACCTGATCGGAAATCGTGGCGCTGGAGACGATGGCGACGCCGAGGCCGGCGGCGACCGCCTGCTTGATTGCCTCGGTGCTGCCGATCTCCAGTGTGCGCCTGGGTTCGATGCCCTTGGCGGCCAGCGCCTGCGCCACCACCTCGCGGGATCCGGAACCGGGCTCGCGCACAATCAGGACTTCATCGCAAAGCGCCGCGCCGTCGATCCCACGCTCGGTCGCCGCGAAGCGGTGCCGCGCATCGACGATCAGGCTCATCACGTCGGTGCGCCAGGCATGGCTCTCGAGCTCATCATCTTCGACCGGACCTTCGACCAGTGCGATCTCGATGTCATGCGCCAGCATGAGGTCGGCGATGTCCCTGGTATTGGCGATCACGAGATGCAGATCGATCCCGGGATAGTTTCGGTGAAACGTCCCGAGATAGTCCGATATCATGTAGGTCGCGATCGTGGTGGATGCGCCGATGCGCAGCGATCCGCTGTCGAGATTGCGCAGCGACAATAACTCGTCCTCCGCCGCGCGCTCGGCCGCAAACAGCGTTTCCGCGTGCCGCACCAGCGCCTTTCCCTCCCGTGTCGGCCGCACGCCCTTCGGCGTCCGGTCGAGCAGGCGGCAGCCGACCTGAAGCTCGAAATCCCGCACCCCCTTCGAGATCGCCGGCTGGCTGATATGAAGGGCGTCGGCTGCGCGCGAGAAGCTCCCGGTTCTCACCACCGTCGTGAACAGGCGCAGCAAGTGCAGGTTCAAGGACATAGCTTCCCTTTATCGAGCCAGATCGAAAAGATATTACCTAACTATCGCCATCTGACGCATAGATTTTTCTCCCCGGGAGAAATTAGTGCCGCAGGACGAGGAATTTTCCGCCCCAGGAAATGGGCCGGCTACCAGCATGACCCGTCTTGCAGCGCTCATTCCTGGCGTGCTGCTTTGCATCGTCGTCGCCGGCGTCTCGGCAGCGCTCGAAGCCGCGGAACGGCACCTGTTCGCGCATCCCTATGTGGAGGCGCTGGTACTGGCGATCCTGCTCGGCATGGCCGTGCGCAGCTTCTGGAATCCGCCCGAGCGCTGGCAGGCCGGCATCGCCTTCAGCGCCAAGCAGCTGCTCGAGGTGGCCGTGATGCTGCTCGGCGCGTCCATCAGCTTTGCCGCGATCGCAGCGTCCGGCGCTGCCTTGCTCGGCGCGATTGCCGCGACTGTGGTCGTGACTTTGGCTCTGAGCTTCGGTATCAGCCGCATGCTCGGCCTGTCGACGCGGCTCGCGATCCTGATCGCCTGCGGCAATTCCATCTGCGGCAATTCGGCGATTGCAGCGGTCGCGCCGGTCATCGGCGCCGATAGCGACGACATCGCGTCCTCGATCTCCTTTACCGCGATACTCGGCGTGATGATGGTGTTGGGGCTGCCGCTGCTGATTCCGCTATTGCAATTATCCGCGACGCAATACGGAATTCTTGCCGGCCTCACGGTCTACGCCGTCCCGCAAGTGCTTGCCGCAACGGTGCCGGCGGGGCTCGTGAGCACGCAGATCGGCACGCTGGTGAAATTGATGCGCGTATTGATGCTGGGACCGATCGTGGTGGGGCTTTCGTTGCTCGCCCCGCGTCTGCCTGGCGGCGTGCGCGGCAAGACAACGGTCGGCTTCTTCCGGCTCGTGCCCTGGTTCATCCTCGGCTTTCTCGCGCTTTCCGTTCTGCGCTCGCTCGATATCGTGCCCGCAACGGTGGCCGGCCCGCTGACTGCGGTCACCGGCTTCCTCACGGTCGTGTCGATGGCGGCGCTCGGCCTCGGCGTCGACGTGCGCGTTCTCGCCACCGTCGGCGGCAAAGTGACGGCGGCCGTGACGCTGTCGCTGATGCTCCTGCTCGCGATCAGCATCGGGCTGATTCATCTGTTCAACTGACGGTCCGCCCGGTTGGCAGCGCGGGATCGTTCGAACCGATCAGTCCAGCCTGAAGCCGATGCGCCTCGCATAGGCGCCAAAATCCGCGCGCTCGGGGCGGGCATATTGCCGTGCCTTATCTTCCGACCAGCCATAGGTATCGGCCAATCCGAACTCCCTGACATAGCGCTGAGCCGCGTAAGGCTGGGCCGCCTCGCGGCGCCGATCATAGGCCTCGATGGCATCATCGAGGCCGTCTTCGAGAAATGCGTTGTGATGCACGGTCACGGACAGCGGAAGCCGCATGCTGAGTTTCGGCGCCTCTGCAGGATATCCCACGGCGAGGCCGGCTACCGGGAAAACATGGTCGGGAAGTTTCAGGAGCCGTGACAGCGCGTCGGAGTGATTGCGGACCGCGCTAACCGGACAGACGCCAAGGCCTTCGGCTTCGGCCGCGATCACGAACGCGGACAAGGCAATCGCCGCATCGACCGCGGCGTTGAAGAAGGCATCGAGGTGATCGTTGGCGAAATGCCTGTCGCGCAATGCGTGGATTCGGCGCTGTCGTCGATTGTTGCCGCAGAAGATGAGAAGGTTCGGAACGCCTGCAAGCCATTTCTGGCCTAACGGGCCGTCGGCGAGGAGCGCTCCGATCTGGGATTTCAGGGACGGCGAGTCGATGATGATGATGTCGCGCTGCTGGAGATCGCTTTTGGTCGGAGCGCATAGCGCCAGCGCACATAGCCGCCGCAAGGTCCGATCCGGAATGATATCGGACCGGAATTTTCGTACCGAGCCGCGAGCCGCCAACTGACGGAGAAGGGGTGGGGCGTCGCCGCCGAATTCCACATCCGCAGCGTCGGGACCGAAGCGATCGACAAGCGGGGTTTTCGAATTGGACATCTCGAAGGTCTCCAGACTTGAACGTCGGGATCATAAATTATTTGGTTGCGTTTTGGAGCACTTCGGAGCCGAATGATCGAAAAGATCGCGCCGTTTTCGGCGGAGGATGATTGCAATGGATATGAAACTAACGCCCGAGCAAACCAAGCTCCGCAGCGCTGCGCGTGAATTGGCCGAAACCGAATTCGCGCCGAAGGCGGCGGAGATCGATCGAACCGAAGCCTACCCTTTCGACAACGTGGCTGCTCTGAAGGCCGCGGGCTTCATGGGCTATACAATTCCGACATCCTACGGCGGTCGGGGAGGAAGTTATTTCGAGGCCGCCCTGATCATCGAGGAAATGGCGCGGGTATGCGGGGCGACGGGACGCATTACGGTTGAAGCCAACATGGGCGCCATCTCCGCGGTCATGCAGTATGGCACCGAGAAGCAGAAGCGGATGGGAGCTGATCTCGTTCTTTCGGGCGACAAGCCGGCGATCTGCATCACCGAGCCGGAAGCCGGATCGGCCGCGACCGAGATGACGACGCGTGCGGACAAGCACGGCAACACGTATGTCATCCGAGGCAAGAAGCACTGGATCACGGGCGGCGGGGTTTCCAAACTCCACCTGATCTTCGCCCGGGTATTCGATGAGCGAGGTGAGGAGCAGGGGATCGGCGGATTCCTCGCACTCAAGGGGACGCCCGGCCTGACCGTCGGCAAACGCGAACCCGCAATGGGGCTCCGCGGCATCCCTGAAACAGAGATCATCTTCGAAAACCTGGAAGTTCAGGACGATATGCTGGTGCTGCCGCCGCGCGGGCTTCGGCGCGGCTTTGCGGACCTTATCGACGCATACAACAGCCAGCGGGTCGGGGCCGGTACAGTCGCGCTCGGGCTCGCGCAGGGTGCGTTTGAGAAGGCCATGGCCTTCGTGAAAGAACGCAAGCAGTTCGGTCGCCCTATCGCCGAATTCCAGGGCCTGCAGTGGATGCTGGCCGACATGGCGGTCGCGCTCAATGCGGCGAGGCTGTCGCTTCATCAGGCAGCGCTTAGCGCGGATCCTTTTCCGGATCCTCTTCTCGCGGCGCAGGCGAAGATCATCGCTTCCGAGACGGCCAATACGGTCACGAACCAGGCGCTCCAACTGTTCGGCGCCAGGGGCTACTCGCGGGACTATCCGCTCGAACGGATGGTTCGGGATGCCCGCATGTTCACAATTGCCGGCGGCACGGCACAGGTGCTGAGGACGCTGGTGGCATCCAGGATTCTCGACACAAAAATCCCGCAGACCCGCAACGGATATTTGGAAGCGGTTCAGGCTCCGTCCCTCGCGGCGAAGTAAGCTCTTGCGGCGGTTCACACCGCCGATCAAGGTTGGCGTTTATCGAGCGGTTGTTACGTCGAGGGTATGCGAAGCATGCACCACTGAATCAAAAGTCCCCGCCAACGGCGAGGATTTTTGTCAATCGTCTGTGACCGCCATCAGGCGGCCTCTCTGCAGCCGATTTGTTTATCGCCGCATCGCCTTTTGCGGCGGCTCTACCATTTTCTCGCGCTCGACGACAGGCGGGCTAAGGACGCGTGCCACGAGTTCGGCTTGCGCTACCTTCTCTCGCAGAGAAATCACTTCCGACATTTTTTGGAAGAGCTGGTCCCGCGGGAGGCTACGCTGGTTTCTTGGCTGCTTCATACGCATTCAACTTCATACGCATTCAACGGCTCCGCAAAAGGCCTGCAAAGTGCAGACTCGCCGTGCGGCACATTTTGGGCGCAAACGAGGCATTTCCTTGCTTTCAGCCCAGCGTTACGAAGTTCGCGATAGCCGGGGTCGCCACTAAGGCGACCTTATCATATGTCGGTGGCTATCACTCGCTCATGTGAGCGGTTGCTTTGGGCTGTCACGGCAACAGTTCGAGAGTGCAGCGCGTTTCTGACGCTGGCGGGTTTTTCGATAACTGTGATGATGCAGTGCACAACCTTAAATCGGCCCCAATCTTCTTCGCCAATCGTTGACTGGTGGGCAGCGTTCCTGAGTCTCAGAAATCAAAAGAGGACAGACGCGATGGCGAACGCACTACAAATAAACTTTGCTCTCTGGGGGATGATTGGCTGCGCAGCATTCAAGTCTGTGCAGTTCGTCCAATATCTGAACTGATCAAGCAAGTACCAGTTTCGCAACCTCAGCTGCGGCCCAGCTGAACGCGGAGAGCCAGCCGAGCATCGCGACGGCGGCTGCGGTCAGATAGCAGGCTACCAAAACGCGCTGTTTCCATGTGCCTCTGCTCACGGCTGCTGCTTTAATGGACCTGATTTCGGGGCGGCTGTGCATGATGCTACTCCCTTGATGCGTCGGGCCATCTCTAGCCTGCGACTAATGGGTGCGATACGCGTCCAGCGCGTGAGCGGCGAAGATCACAACGCTAATGAGCGTGAGAATACCTGCTGTTGCCTCCATCATTGCTCGACCTCCCGCTGACCCATTGCGGCGAGGTAACTGCTACGTGACTGGTTCCAAATCAATTCGAAGAAAAACTGCATTTTGGCCATCCCCTGCTTGTTGGAGATGAGGATACCCAGCCCTTTGTTTCAGGGTGGTTTCGTCGGCTCCGGAAAACGGTTTCGTCCCACGGACCGGCTGCTCGAAGGCGACGCCTTCGGGATCGTTCTCAAACAACGGCGCCAGCCGGCGGGGGGATAGGCTGGGGCGGACATCCCATGTACCGGTGCCGCGTCATCCCGCGGTGGCCGCCACCAGCGGTTCCAGCTTTAACCTCCAGCCGCGGCATCAATACTAACGGGCGAATTTCGTTGCTCTGGACCTCTGAGCCAATAACCTGCAGTCGCCGGACGCGGGGCATATCCCACCGCTCCATGCTCGGCGACTTCAATACCTGCATTGATGTCCGATCAGGCGAACAGCGAAACGTGCTCTTTCAGGACTGGCATCGCATGACGACCGTGAACAATCACCCGGAGACGTGGAGCTCAAAGCCTGCAGGGGCGGAATTTTGGCACCTCTGGACCGTGATCATTCCGAGGCGATCAATTGCCGGCCGCCTGGTGCGCGGGCGCGTGTGGCGCCGACATGACGGGCGTCGCTGGCGGTATAAAGAGTTTGTAGACAACCAGCAGGGTCGGGATGGCACCGGGTCCTAATAACGATCGGCGATTAGTTGGCCGGACGCGCATCGAGAAAGGCGCTCTGCTTTTCTTCAAGGGCCAACTCGGGGTCCGCGCCTGCGATGTCACCGATGTGACGAATCGTGGCGCAGGAATTCGAACGCACGATTTGTCCGTGCTGCCGACCAGCTTCGACCTGACCTTCGATAATTTTCGCGCCGTCCGAAAATGCCGCCTGATTTGGCGTGAAGGCGATTTCCTCGGCTTGGCTTTCGAGAGCTAGCGGCACACTGGACGCCTTGCTCGACCGATTGCGACCGCTATGCATGGCCCCGAAACCTTGCGGTGCAGTCATGACAATCGACACACCCTATGTTCCCGCGCGGTGCGGAGCCCCAGGATTAGCCAATCTACCCTCGGATTGATTTCCCCGAGGAGTTCTTTCAAGCGCTGGGACGGGCCCGCAAGGCCGCCAGGGGCGAAATAGAACGCCTTATCGGCTGGCTCGATTCCATGATTGACCAGGGGGAGGGGGTTGGATGGCTGGGCGACCCGGCAGAAGACGGCGGTGACTACGAGCCACGGGTTGGAAGCACCGAAGCCATGAAGCAAACGGCGTGGGGGCGGCCTTGAAGTGCGGCACGAGCGAGACAGCCCGCCGGCTCACGCCGGAGAAAGTCCGGTGTTGGTTTCTCCGGTTCGGGATCTTGGCGTGGGTATTGCTATGCACCGTCTATAGGCCGCCAAGTTTTCAAGGTGTGCCAAACTCGACCATTTGGACGTCACAATATGAAACACCAGCGCCATCTTGGGAGTGTCAACGCCGTGCGGGAGGCAACCCAAGTAACCATCTTGATTGCCGATCTCTCCCGGATCGTTGATCTCCTTAACGCAGATATTGCCGCCAGAGAACAGGAAGCCGGAGTCAGCGATCCTGCCCGCCCGGGATACCCCGCCCTTGCCAGAGAACTGAGAGCACGTCGGGACAATCTGCTGGAAACTATCGACGCGCTCCGGCGGCGGTCGGTTCAGCCAATCGAATTTGGTCATCGCATGTAGCCGCGCCAGAGGCGAAATGAGGAATTTGCCGTCGGCATTGACAGCCGGTCACAGGGGCGACACGCTACGTTTTTAGACTTCCTCAACGTTATATTATTTTAGGTATAAAATGATCATTCGGGAACATTTGGTTCGGTTACGAACCCATCGCAATAACGTTCAACGCTACCGCGGGCTGCTGGAAACCAGTCTTGCGGATTTTGAGCGCCGGTTCATCGAAAAGCGGCTTTCGGAAGAGCAGCTGGCGATCGAGAACTTGGCTGCCAGGATTGCAGCACCGCTGAATACTCAACCGCACCCGCACGGGGCCTGATCGAGCCAGCCTGATCTCGCCAGCCCGTCATAGCGGCTTCAGATGCTTCTCTGCATCGCAATTTCCAGCGGTTTTCCGATGGCATCTTCGCCGCGTTTTGTCTTCACAGGCCGATGACAAGACGGACCGCAGGAACAGATTCGCCAATACCAAAAACCAGATTCCTGCCGACCTTCTCGGGGTCAATGTAGGTGCCGAATAGGTGGTCCCAGATGGGGAAAAGTACAGCGAGATTATTGTTGTAGTGCTCTGGATTATCGCTGTGATGAATATGGTGATACCGTGGAGTTACGATTATCCACTCCAGCCATCGATTGCCCCACCAGGTGTTGAGATGCATGAAGTCATTTTCGAAGGTATTTTTCAGTAAGATGGCCCAGAAAATCCACCACGGAGAAAATTCGAGAAGCGCTCCGGCTGCGATATAGGGCAAGTTGGCCAACGTCATTTGGACGACGGAACCGCGCACGCCGGCCAGCCAGTACATGTAAGTTGGAGAGTGATGCCACTTGTGCGCCCGCCACAAATGGCGTGTGTGCAGCAGCCTATGCACCCAATAATGGCCTAGATCAGCCAACACGAGATAGAGCGCGATACGGATCGTCAGCGGCCACTCCAGCACCCAGTGCGGCAGCGTTGGCGGATGCATAATCCAACGGTCAATGAATTCTGCGGTCGGCACCACGCCAAAAGCGAAAACTAGCATGGCGAGGATGTCTTTTGGCAGAACCTTCCGGTACGGCACAAAGTGCGCCGGGTCCCGTTTCTCCAGCGCTGTCAGCAAGACCAGTCGGAACCCAAACAGGATCAGACTGACCAATACGACCTTCTTTGGAATGAAAGAAAGGGTTGCACTTTGCAGAAATTCGAACATCGGCGCCTCGAAAATTATCCAGCGGCATCAAAAAATTATCTAGCAAACATCAAAACCCTTCCTGGGCAGCGGGAAAGGAAAGGCTATCGTATCATGCCGCAGGGAGAACGAAAGCAATAGCGTGGCATTGGTTTTTGCTTTCGAGGTCCAGACCAGGCCCGTGCAGTCCCGGCGAGCCATTATCCAGTTCGGCGCCGGCCGAGGCGATGGACTATCTCGTCCCACGAACCATGGGCCGAACTGGCCGCGTAACCCTAACGGCTTTGCCGATCGAACGTGATTCACCCTGCGCCCGGCATAACATTGTCCGCGAGTTTAATCGCAGCCGAATGAGGGTCGAGGAGCAGGTCATGCCACACCAAGCGTCCTCCGCAACACCTTGACCGCGCGAACCAGCTCATGACGAAGCGGATGACGGATGAGCCATAGGCCGCAGCCCCACCCGACTGCCGAAAGAAACAGAGCGATCAACGCGCCTTTAATCGACAAATTGCCCGGCCCGCCCGCAACCAAAATCACGGCGATTGGGCCGAGGCCACTCAGGAATGAGAGGCCAGCACTCTTGCGGAGCGCCTTGATGAATTCGAACCAGCGGAACCCAAGGTGTCGGCGAACCAGTAGAACGGCCGCAAATGCGTTTAGCGGCACGGTTACAACCAGGCTCGATGCGACGGCGACCAGTCCGTATTGCGCCGCAAAGCCGACTGCCAAAGTGTTCAGTAGGGCCTGCGACGCAACCAGGCGAGGCAGGAACTTGACCGCGCCGACTGCCACGAGAACAGGGTACTGCAGGGCCCAGGGAAATGAGAAAGCCGCGGCAAGGCACAAGATCCGTACGAGCGGCGCCACATCAAGCCATTGTCGTCCAAGTAATCCGCTGACCAGAGGAGTAGCGAGCGCGCCCAACAGGATTAGGCACGGCCACTGCACGGCAGTGATGAATTCTATAGCGATCAGATAAACGCGTTTTGTGTCCGAGTTTTCACGCACGCTCCGGGCAAATGCGGGCAGAGCAACCGCGCCTATGCCAGCGAGTATTACGCGTTCAGGAAAAAGAGATAGCAGAACGGCACGCTGCGCGATCCCGACACTGGCAGGATCCAACACTTTTCCGAGAACCAGATAAGGCGCGTACTCACCTAAAGCGGCGATCAACGCCGTCGCGCTGTCGAAAGTGCCGAAGCCGATTACGCCGCGCCATTCGCTCAACGACAAGCGATAGATTGAATGGTCCGAGCGAAAGGCAAAGCAGAGGCAGCTTCCTACAATGGCAGATGCCACGCTTGCCCATGCAAGTGACATGTAGCCGAAATCCAGTGCCGCGAGCCCAATGCTTGTCAGTGCGCCAGCAAACGACATCGATACGGTTACCAGTGCGTGAGAGCCAAAGGCCATCTCACGACTCATCAATGCGAAGATCGGGAAAATGAACGGCCCCAGGACATATCCGAGGGCGACGACCTGTATATAATGCTCTACTTCCGGGAGGCCGTAAAAACGTGCGAGGGTACCCGCGCCGAGGTAGAGTAGAAGCGCGATTATGATCGAGACAAGCAGGCTGGTTGTGATGCTTGTCCGTATTTTTTCAAGGCTCAGTTCGTTTTGCTGAATAAGATAGGCGCCCCCGCCAAGCTCACGTAAGGCTTCTGCAATCGCGTAGACCGAACTGCCCAGAACCGCGACGCCAAAAGCGGCCGGCGCAATCAGCCGCGCGATCGCGATAGTCACGAAGAGATTGATTACCATCACCACGTAGCGTCCGGCCGTGGCCCATACGAAGGCCCTCCTCACGCCGACCATTTAAAGCTCCCGAATAGCAAGTGCGTCCGGACGGGAACAACTAGCGTTGAGGGAAAGTTAACGCTTGTCCCCCTGTTGTCCGCGACCTACCGATGGTTAACAGAATCGCTCTTGCGGTGGCGGCAAATCGACACATCTGGGAGCTCTCGAAAGGCTATATACACAAGGTGTTCTCTGCACTGGCGAGCGCCCGGTTCCGTGCCAGAGTGCTCGAATCTATTAATAGGCGCATTAATGCGTTTTATTGATTTGAAGATTATGGTATCGCGGAATCAGGCCGCAACTGCAAGCTTTAGCGGCTAGAAATAGCAACGGAACGGGCAGGAAGTCGATCTTGCATTACAATTCCGAGCTTCGGCTTTTGAGCCAGGGCCAAATCAGCATTTGGCTCGCTCAGATGCTTGATCCGCATGACCCGGCGTTTAATATCGGCGAATGCATTGAAATTTGCGGGCCGATTGACGAAAAGTTTTTTGAGCAGGCTTTGCGACGAGCAGTGAAGGAAGCGGACGCCCTGCATCTCCGCGTGCTCGAAACCGACGACGGACCTCGACAGTATTACGGCGATGACGACGACTGGGTCATGCCGTTCCTTGATCTGAGTGCGGATGCCGATCCTCGCGCAGCGGCCGCGGCGTGGATGCGCGTGGATATGACCCGCGCATTTAATCTGGCTGAAGGACCTCTGTTTCGTTTCGCGCTTCTTCGGGTCAGCGCCGATTGCTACTTCTGGTATGCTGTCAACCATCACATCGTGAACGACGGTTTTGGGTGGCTGATAGTGCTTCGTCGGGTCGCCGAGCTCTACAGTGACCTGGCAGGCGGTCGTCTGGCAGATTCTGAAAGTGTCCCCTCGCACGAATATCTTCTCGAGGCGGAACGAAACTATCGTCAATCCGAACATTTTTTTCGGGACCGAGACTACTGGTCGAACATTCTCAAGGACCGTCCGGAAGCCGTAACGCTATCAACGCGGGCCGTCGCTCCGAGTCCGAGTGTTGTTCAAATTTCGGGCTGGATTCCCCGCGCGATCGATTTGGAGTCATTCGGGCGTACCTACGGCTCAAGCGGCGCTGCCGTAATAATAGCGGGAGCAGCGCTGTACCTATGCCGGATGACGGGAGCCCGGGATCTCGTGTTGGGGATGCAAGTCGCCGCCAGAATTGGAGATCGTCCACGGCGCGCAGCCGGATTGGCAGCCAATATTGTTCCGCTACGATTGTCGATCGATCCGAACGAAAGCTTCGATAGTCTGTTGCGCCGGACAGCGCGCAAGTTGCGCGACGCTTTCCGTCATCAACTTTATCGGACGGAAGACCTGCGGCGCGATTTCGGGTTGGCTCCAAATGATCCCGATATCTACTGTGCATTCGCAAACTACATACCGCTGGACGAGGGCATCAGGTTCTCCGAATTTGCTATTCGACGCTCGCCCTTGGGCAACTGGCGCGTAGAGGACATTCAATTTGTTTACTATGGGGGTAGCGCGTCTTGCGGCCATCGCATCGACATTGTCGCAAATGCCGCCAAATACACCCCGAATGAACTGGAGGAGCATCAACAGCGGTTTTCCGCCCTGCTGAGCCAATGCGTCGCAAGACCGGATACGATTTGCAGCCGTGCCGATATTATATCCACGGCAGAGCGAACGAAAATATTGGTGGAGTTCAATGCCGTCGGAAAAGACTATCCGACGGACAAATTAATTCATCAACTGTTCGAGGAACAGGTCAAAGCGAATCCGGAAGCGATTGCCGTCCATTTCGACAAGGCGACGCTGACATATGCAGATTTGAACGTCCGTGCCAACAAGCTGGCTCGTTGCCTGAGGGCCAACGGCGTGGGGCCCGAGACGCTGGTTGCTGTTTGTCTTGAGATATCGGTCAATATGGTTGTGGCCCTGCTCGGCATCATGAAGGCGGGAGGAGCCTGCGTTCCAATCGATCTGGCGCTTCCGAAAGGTCGGGTTGCGTCGATACTGGGCGACGTTGACCCCTTGGTCATACTGACCGAGGATCGGGTGCGAGCGCGGCTTCCCGACACGCAGAGCAAGCTTATCGTGCTCGATCTCGAGGAAGACGCTATTGCGCGTTTTGCCGGGACGAATCTCGACGCCGAAGCGCCAGGGCTAACACCTCGTTGCCTGGCCTATGTCGATTATACGTCGAGTTTCACGGGCGTCCCAAAAGGCGCGATGCATGAGCACCGCGGCATTGTGAGTCGACTGCAATGGATGCAGGATGAATACCGCTTAACGAGTGACGACTGCGTCCTGCAAAAAACTCCCTTGGGATTTGATGGGTCCGTGCGGGAGGTCCTTTGGCCCTTGATGGCAGGCGCGAGATTGGCCGTTGCTCGACCGCGGGAGCAACTCGACCCAGCCTACCTAAAGCGGCTAATTCTCGAAATCGGCGTCACCACGATCCACTTTTTTCCATCCATGCTTCCGGCATTCCTCGATTTCGAGGGTATCGAGGAATGCAAATCCTTGCGTCGAATTTTCTGTAGCGGCGAAGAGCTGTCGCCCGCGCTGGCGAGTCGATGCCTTGCGCGACTGCCAGGGACGCGGCTCTACAATCTATGTGGACCGACGGAAGTGGCGATCGACGTCACCCACTGGACCTGCCTTCCCGACGATTCGGCCGGGCGGGCGCCGATCGGACGACCAGTCGCCAACACCCAAATCTATATCCTCGATCCACTCATGCAGCCGGTGCCCGTCGGCGCCGTTGGCGAAATCCATATCGGGGGTGTCGGCCTCGCGCGTGGGTACCTGCGGCAACCGGAACTCACCGCGCAAAGGTTCATTCCCTCGCCGTTCAACCAGGATGATCCGGACGCGAAACTCCACAAGACCGGGGATCTCGGCCGATGGCGCTCTGACGGCGCAGTAGAATATCTCGGTCGCAATGACCTTCAGGTCAAGATCCGGGGCGCTTGCATTGAATTGAATGAGATCGAGCTGAAGCTAACTCGCATTCCGGGGATACGAGAAGCGGCAGTAGTTGTATGCGAGGATCCTGAGTCCCGGCCGCAACTGGTAGCCTACTTTACTGAAGACGCCCCAAAGCTTGCTCCATCCGGCAACCAGGCCCCGGCAGATATCGAGGTCATTCGACGGGAATTGTCGCTCACCCTGTTCGATCAGATGGTCCCGGCGGTGTTCGTGCCCATCGCTGCCATGCCGCTCACGGCGGACGGGAAACCAGATCGACGGGCTCTGGTCGCCATGGGTCGGCCCGGAGGCGCGGGTGCCGCTGGGGTCGATACATCGCCGCAAGGCGCCACCGAACAGGCCTTGCACGCGATATGGCGCGAAGTCTTGAGAGCGGATCATTTCGGCAGATTTGATGACTTCTTTGATCTTGGCGGGCATTCGCTGCTTGCGACGCAGGTCGCCTCACGGATATCCCGTACTTTTGGCCTCGAGCTTCCGTTGCATGTGATCTTCGACGCGCGAACTCTGGAGAGCCTGGGCCGGCGGGTGGACGACGCTCTCAGCAAGAATCCGCCAATCGCCATTGCCCCGCTCATTGAAGACCGAATCTTGCAGAATCCGCGCCGGCGCGCCGACAGTGCTCCTGGCGGGAATAAACGAACCGCGATTGCGCCGCTGACCGAGCCTGTTCCCGATGAACGTGAACCGGCACTTTCCTACTCGCAACAGCGAATGTGGCTTATCCAGTCGCTCGATCCGAACAACACTGCCTACAACCTGAGCGGCGCGATACGTCTCCTTGGCCCGCTCGATGTACGCGCATTCTCCGAAGCCCTCAACGAGTTGCGTCGACGACATGAAAACCTGCGCAGCACGTTCTCCGAAGTGGATGGCGAGGTGAAGCAGCAGGTTAATGCTTGGCGATCTCAGGAACTGGTCGTTACCGATCTGCGATCATTTGGTGACGGCGCATCGAAGGAGGCGCAGCAGAGAGCCAAAGCCGATGCGCGGACGCCGATTGACCTGGGACGCGGGCCGGTTCTGCGTGTATCGCTTCTCCGAATCGCGGCCGAGGAGCATCTTCTCCAGATAACCCTGCATCACATTTCAGGCGATCAATGGTCGGTAGGAATCTTCGGCCGCGAGTTGGCTGCTGCCTACAATGCGCTGCGTGCCGGACAACCCGTCAGCCTGGAACCAATCAGGATCCACTACCGGGACTATGCGTTATGGCAGCGCCGATATCTCAATGACAGCCGGACAGAGAACCAGCTGTCGTACTGGACCGAGAAGCTCAGGGAATTGCCATCGCTGGAGTTTCCAACGGATTTTCCCCGGCCACGGGTGCGGGGATTGAATGGCGCCAGCCACCTGACATCGATCACGCCGTCCCTGCTGTCCAGGCTCGACCAATTGAGCCGCCGCGAGGGATGCACCCTTTTCATGACGATGCTGGCGGCTTTCGCTCTGCAACTGTATCGTTTGACGGGACAGGATGACTTTGCGATCGGCGCGCCGATCGCAAATCGTACCCAGAGCGATGTCGAGAACATGGTCGGCACCTTTGTGAACACGCTGGCACTGCGAATCGATTTGTCGGGAAAACCCGGCTTTCTCGATTTTCTGAAGCGCGTCCGTGCCACTGCCCTGGACGCGTACGCGAACCAGGATGTTCCATTCGACAAGCTGGTTCAGGATATCAAGCAGGCGCGCGACAACAGCCGAGCGCCGCTTGCACAGGTCATGTTCAACATGTTGAACGCGCCATTTTATGGCGTCTCGTTCGATGATCTGAAATGGGAGCCGGTGGTTATTGACAGGGGCGGCGCGCAGTTCGAATTGAGTGTGTCGGTGGACGCTCAGCTGTCCAATACGGTAACCTTCGAGTACAATACGGACCTGTTCGAGCGAGCAACCATTGAGCGCTTTGCGGCTCAATACCTTCAAATCCTGGAAAGCATAGCCGACGATCCAACGCTCACTATCGCAGCGGTGCCGATGTTACCGCTAGACGAGCGTCGATTGCTATTGAACGACTGGAATGCTACCCGGACGGACGACATCGACCGGCCGTTGTTCGTAAGCATGTTCGAACAACAGGCGGCTCGGCATCCGGAAGCGCCAGCCATATCGTTTGAGGATCAGACGATCAGCTATGCCGCCCTCAATGCTTCTGCCAACACAGTTGCGCGAAATCTTCGTGAAATGGGCGTACGACCCAACACCGGCGTTGCGATTTGCGTGAAGCGATCGATTGATCTCGTCGCGATGCTGCTCGGGATCCAGAAGGCCGGCGCCTACTACGTCCCCCTTGACCCGTCTTTTCCGGCCAAGCGGCTTTCGTATATGCTGGAAGACAGCAGCGTCTGCGCGCTGGTGACCGATGCGGATTCCAAGGACCTGTTGACGCCGCCGACCGGTCTTCATGTATTCGATTCCGCGGCTCTGGTGGCGGCCTCAAACGCGTCGAGCCAGGGCAATATCGATGGAGGAGCCTCTCCGTCGGACATTGCGTACATCATCTACACATCGGGATCGACCGGTCAGCCGAAGGGGGTCGCGGTCCAGCATCGCTCGCTTTCGAATTTCCTGCTGTCGATGTCGCGAAGTCCCGGGCTGAGTAGCCAGGACGTGCTGGCCGCGGTGACGACCATCTCGTTCGATATTGCGGGCCTGGAGCTCTATTTGCCGTTAAGCGTCGGTGCGCGCATCGAGCTGGTGTCCAAGGAAACAGCCTCTAACGCGGCTGCGCTCTCGCGTCTGCTCGACGGAAGTGGAGCGACAGTCCTTCAGGCGACTCCGGCGACCTGGCGGATGCTTATAGAGGGCGGCTGGAAGGGGAACACCAATCTCCGCGCCTTGTGCGGTGGTGAAGCGCTTTCTCGCGACCTCTCCGATGCAGTGCTCGCCCGCGTTGCTGAACTCTGGAACTTGTATGGGCCGACGGAGACCACGATCTGGTCGGCTGCCGCGCGAATTGAGCCGGGCAAGGCCCCAATCTCGATCGGGCGGCCAATTGAAAATACGCGTATCTACGTTACCGATCATGAAGGCGAGTTGTCGCCGATCGGGATTCCCGGCGAAATCGTGATTGCAGGCGATGGCGTAGCGAGCGGCTATCACGGCCGGCCAGAGGCGACGGCGGATCGGTTCTTACGCGACCGCTTTGCGCCAAACGGGGGCGGGCGCCTTTATAGGACTGGCGACCTCGGGAAATGGGGCGCCAACGGTCTACTTTATCATCTTGGCCGGATTGACAGCCAAGTGAAGGTTCGCGGCTTTCGTATCGAAGTCGGAGAGATCGAGGCGATCCTGCGACAACACCCCTCTGTGGCCCAGGCTGTCGTTGTGGCGCGCGAGTTAAGTCCGGAGGATAGTCGCCTGGTCGCCTACGTCGTGTATACGGGCGAGGAGGCAACTGTCAGTGAACTCCGAAATCATCTTCGGCTTTACCTTCCCGATTACATGGTTCCTGCCCTCATCGTTGCCATCGACGAAGTCCCCTTGACGCCGAACGGAAAGATCAACGCAAAGGCGCTGCCGGATCCTTTCGCAAATCGAACCCAACTGACCGGAGAATATGTTGCGCCTGCCCCCGGCATAGAGGAACTGATCGCGGATATCTGGCGAGATCTGCTTAAGGTGAGAAACGTCAGCGCAGATGATAATTTTTTCGAATTGGGCGGTCATTCCCTGCTGGCGGTGAAAGTGGCGGCGATGGTCAGGAAGCGGACAGGACGGCGCCTGGATCCGAGAACGCTATATTTTCAAAATCTTCGACAGATTGCGGAAGTCGTGATCCAAGAACGGGTATAAGAAACTGACACGATGGTGCCTTTTTTTTTCGGATCAAGACAGCGACGTCTTTTCGGCATCTACGAGCCTGCGGCCGGGCGCGGTGGGGGGGCGCGTGCGGCTTTGCTCTGCAATTCCTGGGGGAAGGAGTATTTCAACGGGCATAGGGCGATGCGCCTGCTCGCCAAACGGCTATGCGCAACCGGATTCGATACATTGAGGTTTGATTATTTCGGCGCAGGCGACTCCGGAGGTGAAGCGAGCGAGGCCGATCTCGATGGCTGGAGACACGACATCGTGTCAGCAGCGCGTGAACTCAAGCACATGAGCGCTGCGCCGCGCGTAGTTCTTGTCGGTCTGCGCCTGGGCGCCACGCTGGTAGCGGAGACGGCACCTCGTCTGCACGAGGATATTGACGGAGTTATTCTTTGGGATCCGATTGTACGTGGCTTGGACTACGTGGAAGAACTGGCAGAACAAGGCGGGCAAAAGGCCAGACTGTCCGAGTTCAAATCCGACATGGCAGACGATATGGAACTGGAAGGACTTTCTGTTTCACCGGCTTTCGTCTCCGGATTGAAAGCTATTGACCTCTGCTCCGAGAAGTTGGGGCTGCAAGCGCGCCGACTGACCATTTTCACCTGTAAGCCCCCTTCAGATTGCCAACTTCTGAACTCCGAAGGGCGCACCAGCGAAGTCCTGGTCTTGAAAACGGCGTCGCCATGGAAAGATGCTACTGAACGGACCGAAACCCTTCCCATCGAGGTGTACGAACGGATTGTCGAGTGGCTGCGATAAAAGATGATTTCACGGAGCGCGTAGTCCAGTTCGGTCCAGGCAAGTGCCTGGTCGGAATCACGGCTCAGCCCGCCGAAACGTCGGACGGGGATAAACCGGCGGTCGTCATCCTGAATACCGGGACGATTCACCGTGTCGGCCATCACCGCATGTATGTGTCAATGTCGCGGAAACTGGCACGAGCCGGCCACACCGTCCTGCGCTTTGATTTCTCCGGCCTTGGAGACAGCGCCCCCCATTCATCGGGACAGCCGTTGCTCCGATCCAACCTTTCAGACATTCGTTCGGCGCTGGACTGGCTGGAGACGACGCTGAAGGTTTCGAGGGTCATTTTGATCGGTCTATGCTCCGGCGCAGATCATGCCATTCTGTACGGACATTCGGATCCACGCGTAGCCGGTCTTGTTTTGATCGATCCGTACATTCCGACGACCGCCCGCTACTTCATCGATTACATCTCTCGGCGCATGGACCTCAAGAGCTGGAGACAGTTCAATTTCCGCAAGAGCAAACTCATGCGGCTTTTGTTGGAGCGCTTGTCGCGCGGTCTCTACAGAGAAACCGGACCGCAGCACCTGACTTTTCAAGGGCTCGATGCACGAGCATCTCTCGAGCAGGTCTATCACGCCACTGCGCAGGCGCGGGTGCAGCTTCTGGTGATTTGCACTGGCCTGCATCATGCGCCTCGACAAACCTACCGCGAACAATTCATCAATGCGTTCGACGCGGTTTCTTTCGATGACACCTTACGGCTTGAATTTTTCGAAGATGCCGATCACACGTTCAGTTCCGCAAGATGCAGAGATGAGCTGAATGATCTCGTCGTGGGATGGGGCCATGCCACGAAGTTCAATCGTGCCACCTCGGCGAGTTCATCGCCCAATCCCACGGTCAGCGATACCATTAACGCCTGGATTGCCTGAGCCGCACCCCGCCACGTCCCCTGAAGCCAACCAATGGTAGCATCCGATCATGACGGGTCGGCGAGATGGCTCAATTCTGCTGCCAGGTTTGCCCGGAAGGAGCGGCAGATCAGGTGGCACGACATGAGGCGCGGCATCGAGGAATGGAGGATCGAGGGCAACTCGGGCAGAAGGCATGGTAGGCCCACCGATGTTCGGGAATGCAGCAAGACGATCACCTGGCTTACGTCACGGGTTCGAGGACCGTCTGACTGGGGAGGTCTTGCGCTTCTAGCGATGTCTATCGTAACTGGTCATCTTGGCCGCGTTAGCTTGTTAAATTTCTATCATTGTTTTGGAGTGGGATATGTCCCGATTACGCCGGATAGCCGGGCGTTAGGCATGGCGAAAAATTTTGCTTCGTTTCTAATTTGGTCTTGAGAACGACCGGTCACGTTAGAACAGTTGGTTCGGAGAGGCGGCGGATTCGCCAGAACCGCCACGCAGAGAATGGAATTTCAGAGCCGATTTTCCATCATCGCGCGTCAGGCTTCGATTCCGCGATAAGGTATCCAGGTAGGGTAGGTTAAGGAAGTTTAATCCAGTGGAGGGGCCTCGCAGTGCGAAAAGCTAAGTCTGGTTTGGGGATTTAAATGCAAACTCCCGTCGACTTCTCGGTCGTGATGCCTACCTTCCGCCGGCCAGCGGAACTGCGCATCGCGATTTCGAGCGTGCTTGCCCAGGCCGGGGTGGAGGTCGAAGTCATCGTGGCAGACGACAGTCCCGAACGCTCGGCTGAAGCGGTCGTCAGCAGTTTTCAAGACCCGCGCGTTACGTATATGGCAGGTCAGCCCTCCGGAGGCTTTCCGAGCAAGGTTCGTAACCTTGCCTGGCCCCATGCAAGGGGCAATTTCGTCCACTTTCTAGACGACGACGACATCGTACCACAGGGCCACTATGCGGCCGTCAAGGCGGTGTTTATCAAACAGCCGGATATTGGGGTGGTGTTCTGCCGTATCGCGCCATTCGGCAATTGCTCAAAGGAGCAGTTGCAGCACGAAACCGAATACTTTGCCAAGGCCGCTCGGCTTGCCTCCTTTTGCCAGCGGCTTGGCTCAAGAAAGGCGTTTGTGGCGTGTCTGATGTTTCGGTGGGCTATCATGGTCTGCGGCGCAGGAATGCTTCGCCGTGACTGCTTGGTGCACCTCGGAGGCTTCGATCCGGAACTTCGTCTCCGGGAGGATGTCGATTTTTATTCGCGCGCGATGCGTCGCTTTGGCGTTTATTTTCTCGATCAAGTCGGACTACAATATCGCATTGGTAGTCCCTCTCTTATGCACGCGCCTGTTCTTACTGAACTGGACCTTCGGCAACTCCAGGAAGCGCAATCTCGCACCAACGCAAGATATAAGCGAGAGTGGGGTGCTTTTGAATTTTATGCCCTCAAATTATTTGCTCGAACCCTCCTGAAAATCGTATGACATTGATCGTTGAAAGATTGTCGCACGCCGACGCGTTCGAAAAGTTGGTGCCCGAATGGGAAGCGCTCGACGCCCGGCTTACCCCGCGTACGCCCTTCACCTCGCCAACCTGGAATCAGATTTGGTGGAAATATTTGGCTCGCCGGGAGGGCCTGCGGAACGACGAATTTTTCGTTCATGCGGTGCGCGATAGCGGCCGGCTCGTTGCTGTCGCGCCATTAATGAGGACGCATCAACCTGCGTTCGGTCCACTGCGGTTGTGCAAGCTGCAGTTCTTTGGGACCGATCCCAGTCTTACCGAGATTCGTGGCGTGATTTGCGAGGTTGAGCGCCAAGGCGAGGTGGTCGCTGCTCTGATCGACTATTTCGCGGCCAGCAACGGTGATTGGGAGCTATTCAAATGGAGCGGGATTCGTCTCGATGGAGGAGGGCATAAGAAACTTGCGAGCCTGGGTTATACCAGAACAGAACGCATATTGCCCGACTACGTTAAGTCGCTTCCGGGCAGTTGGGAGGAACTCCACGCGAAGCTTTCCAACAACACAAGGAAAAGCCTGCGGAAGGGTTACGAATTCATCGATCGGGATGGGCATAAGATTTCGCTTCGGGTGACGGACCGCGATACCGAGCTGGGCGATGCGATCGAACGGTTTTTTATACTTCATGCCGCGCGATCGCGGGCTTCCGAGATGACGTCGCACCGTGACAACTTTACGGAAGAAAAACATCGCGATTTCCTCCGCGAAGTAGCCCGCAGCTTGGCAGCGCGGGGCGTGCTCCGCGTCTTTCAACTGGAGATTGACGGCGAAATAGCCGCGACCCGCATTGCGTTCGCGCTGGGCGGAGAGTTATACCTTTATTTCTCGGGTTATGATCCCAAATGGCGGAAGTATGGTGTAATGACCACGCTTATGGTCGAAACGATTAAATGGGCAATCGAACATGGATTTGCTTTCATAAATCTATCGACCGGAAAGGATCTTTCGAAATTGCGGTGGAAGCCGACTGAGATCTCTTTTCAGGACATTGTGCAGTCGTCGCCTTCGATCCGAGGAAGGCTTGCCCTCCGCGCCGATCTTTGGATACGTCGGCGCCGCCGCGATGCGATCCCTGAGTGATTATGCAGCTTGATCAGCTAACGTCGTTCTGTCCGAGCCCGCCTGCGCAATCCCCGGCAGATTGCAAACGTTACCATTCCTGTAACGGTGCGGGCATCCAAATCAGCCAACAAATCGAAGGTGGCTATGCGCGACCCTCCGCCAATGTGGAGCGCGCAATTTCAACGGTTGAAAATCGATTGTGAACACGAATCCTCGCGACGAATGGCGGCCCGGTCTTTTTGGCCGACTGATCTTGCTGACACGGACAACTTTGTGGCGGCTACGCCTGTTCTTCAATTTGCGCCATCTGCGATTCCGCGGTGCATTCGCTACCTATGAAGAAGCTGCTGCCGCCGTTCGCCGGGGCGTTGCGGTCGGTTACGACAACGACGCTATTCTCCTCCGCGATTTCGATCTCATGTGTCAGGTTAAGCCTGAGGACTACGCGATTTTATACTGGTTGAGACGTTTGGCGCCACAGACGCAGGTCCTTTTGGACGCGGGCGGCCATATGGGAACAAAATATCGCGCATTCGGCAATTATTTGGACTTGGACAGCGGGATCGAATGGGTGGTTTATGACCTTCCCAGCATGGTTCGAGCCGGGCGCAAGATGGCGGAAGACGAAGGCCTGAGCAGGCTCCGCTTTGTCGACGACCTCTCGGAAGCGCCTGACGCGGACGTCTTGCTCGCTTCCGGATTGCTGCAATACCTCGACATTCCGTTTGACGATTTGCTGCGGCGGCTTCCGGCCTTGCCGCGACACTTGTTGCTGAACAAGGTCCAGACGCGAGAGGGGCCTTCGGTGGTAACGTTGGAGAATTTCACTTACGCTGAGGTGCCCTATCAAATGCGTAATCGAGCTGAGTTCCTCGCCATGCTGGATGCACTGGGCTACGACATCGTGGACCAATGGACGATCCCTTCGCTCTCTCAGGTCATTCGGACCGACCTGTATTTGGGATCATCAACCAGCCGCGGATACTACGCAAAGCTGCGCACGTAGCAGAGGTTGGTCCGCTGCGCGCAGGAGCGCGGATAAGTAGTGAGATCAGCGCGCTGGGAAGTGATCGAAAATGCTAAATGTTATAAATTTCCTGCGGTCGAAGTTGCCTATGTTGCGGCGATTCGCTGGGTCGGCCGGTAGCTTGGCGATTGGAATCGTAGCCCAGGCGATAGCCTTTATCCTGCTTGCCCGCTATCTTGGGACCGTGCAATTCGGTCATCTGGTGACCGTCACGGCGGTGACAGCGCTTGCCAACTCGTGGTGCGGATTTGGTCCCGGCGAGCTGCTGCGGCGAGTCGTCAGCCGCGATCGATCAATGTACCCGCAAGCGATCGGCCACACCGTTCTGATGATTCTCATAACCGGTATTGTGCTGTCGGTACTGGTAGTGGCAGGCATGATGCTGTTTGTGCCGGACGGGAGCGATCCTCTCGAATATCTCCTGATCTTGTCGCTTCTTGTGCCGACCAACGTGATTTTTCCCTCCTATATCAACATGGTCGAGAACGTTTTTTTGGCGCGTGGAGATTTCAAGCGAGCCAACATTGTCAATGGTGGTTCTGGCTTGGTGCGTGCGCTGGCCGCGGTCGTGGCGTGTGGCTTTTTCGGGTTAAGCTCGTTACTCAGCTGGGCGTTGGTTTGGGCAGCGGTCCACGTTGTCATGTGTTTATTGTGTGTCGCCGCAATTTGGCGTTTCGGCAGGCCCCGCTGGCGCATCCTTCAAAATGAAATTTGGCTGGGCGGGAATCTTGCTCTGTCGAGCTTTTTCATCGGGCTTCGTCATAATGTGGACGTCTTGGTGCTAAGTGCGGTGACGTCGCCCGAATTTGTTGGCATATATGGGGCCGGTCGGCGCGTGATAGGCGCGGCGCTGGTGGTACCAGGGTCTTTTGATCGCGTGATATACGGCAATCTTGCAGTTGCCGGGAAAGATGGTGCCGCAGCCAGTCTGAAGCTGGCCAGAAGGTACCTCATCTACTCAGTTGCGATCAGTGGAGCAACAAGCGTAGCTCTCTTTCTGGTGGCCCCGTTTGCGCCGCTGATCTTCGGCGGCGCCTTCGGCGCAGCCAGCGATGTCATCAGGATTCTTGCCTGGACGGTAATAACGACCGCTATCCAGTTTCTTGCCTTCGACGCGCTCAATGCGTCAGAACATCATAAGGTATCGACCATCGTAGGTAGTATTGCAAATGCCGCCGGGGCAGCCATGGTTGTTGTCTTCGGTAGTGTTTATGGCACTTTCGGCATATTCGTCGCCTTGTATTTATCCGATATCACCCGCGGCGGAGCACTTTGGTTCGCCCTGCATTGGCTGGCCCGCCGGCAACACGGCGAGACGGCTCAGGGAACCGAAGCTTAGGCTGATTATCGTCCGCTATTTCCAAGCACCACTATGCAAACAGAGAACTCTTCGCCGGCGAGCAAGGTCGGAGTATAAGCGCTGTTCAGAGGGTTCTCGCAGCCGCAGCGTGGCTCCAAGCCATACGCCCAGGCGGCGGTCAAATCAGCTTCTTGATGGATGATTTTTTGGCCGGCGAGGTGCGTTGCATCGCCGGCTGATTCTTATCGTATGTATCGATCGCTCAGTTGAGGCACGCGCCATCACGCCTGCGTATAGCCGTACTGGGCATAGTGCTCATTGTTATAATAACCGCGATTCTCAATATCGTATTTGTCGATCTGATTCATATCGACCTTGTTGAGTATCACGCCCAGCACGTTTTCGGAAACCCCCGGCGCTCTGCTGAGCGCGTGTTCGACGACGTCAATTTTCGTGTTGCCCCATTCGACGACAAATAAATATGAATCGATCAGGTGCGTTGTGGCCCGCGTATCTACAACAGGTGCAAGGGGAGGCAAGTCCACTACGACGTAGTTATACTCACTGCGCAATTTTTCCAGAAATACTCTTGTCACCTGCGAAGCCATGATCTCATTGCTCTGAACAAACATGGTTTTAATGACCGTCGGCAGGAATGTCAGGTTTTTCGTTTCGTCGGTCCAGACCGCGTCCGCAAGTCGCATTTTTCCTGAAATGACATCAAGGAAACCGTCGCCCGCATTCGGCGCGAGCATTCGGGTGATCGTAGGATTGCGTAGATCAAAATCGAGCAGCATGACTTTGGCACCGGCCCGCGCCATGGTCAGCGCAAGCGACGCCGCGATTGTGGATTTTCCTTCTTTGGGAAGCGAAGACGTCAATCCGATTACCTGAGCGCCTTTGACGTTGCTATTGAGATCGATTGCAAGCTTTACCGACCGCATCGCTTCGGCATGGCTCGAGAGAGGTGAATCGGTACCAGCCCAGGCCGGACCTTCGGTCCGTACTATCTGTCTTGTGCCATCCGGAGAACGACTCGTATCGGAATTCACCACCTCGTCGCCTTTCCAGAGGGGGACGACTGTGATGCAATTCATCTGCAGACGCTTTTCGACTTGTCCGACGGTACGAAATACGCGGTCGGTAAGCTCACGCAGCACCGAAAATCCAAATCCCAGCGATATTCCGCCGCCAAATATCGCAGCCAGAACTTTGAGCTTCGACTTGTATTCCTTATCCAGGGGTCGACTAGCCCGTGAAATGACTCTCGCTTCCGTCACGGGAAAGGACTTTTGCTCGACCGACTCCATGTACCGCTTGTTCAGGTTGTCATACAGATCCTTCAGGGCCGCCGCCGAGCCCTCAAGCTCGCGCAACGTTACCTGCGCGCGATTCGACGTCTCTGACTGCGAGATGGATTGAGCCACCTGGGTTTCAAGATTTTTTTCCTTCCGCAGCGCGAGCTCGTAGTCGCTCTTGGAGGATTCTCCGAGCCGGCGAAGTTCGTCGAGCATGGCCGAGCGAACCTGCGCGATCTGGTTGCGCAAGTTGACCACGGCTTGATTGTTCTGGCCGAACTTCGCAGACCAGTCGCTCTCTCTGCTGAGGAGCTCCAGCAGTTGTGACCGCTGCTTTCCAATCGTTTCGTTGATCAGGACGTCGGTAACCATCACGTTGGCGTTTCCGGAAGCTGTAGCGGATTGGACGATAGCGCTTACGCGATCGAGCCGGGCCTTCGCTTCGGAGGTCTGCCCACGCGCCGTCCCCAACTGGCTATTGATCTCGCTGAGCTGCTGATCGCTCATGAGCCGCCCGCCAGTATCGACGATATTGTTCTTCGCCTTGAATTCGACCACTGCGCGTTGCGCGGCCAGTGTCTGCTCGCGGATTTCCTTCACACGGCCTTCCAGCCAGCCGCTGGCTTGTCGGGTGGTCTGGTATTTTGCGTCCAATTGATCGGCAATGTAGGCATCGGCAAAAGCATTGGCGAATTGGGCCGCGCGTTCTCCATCTGAGGCCTCGTAGCTGATTTCAATGATCCATGCGGCGCCGAGGCGTTTGATTGTGAGATGCTTCTGAAGGACAGCGACCATTTGCCGCGTGTATTCGAACGTGCTTGGTGGCGTGGATGATCCAAATAGACCGCCGCTTTGTGCCGGAGGTTGATCGACGAGGTTGAGCCTCTTGATGACGTCCAGAGCGATCTTCTCCGATCGCAGGATCTCAAGCTGACTTTCCACAGCGGCGGATGACTCGATCGACAGCTCGCCAGCGGGCTGGAAAAGCTGAAATTTAGCGGTGTCGATACTCACCGATGCCGTGGCTTTGTACATCGGCGCGGCAACCAGGAAATACGTAGCTGCAGTGCTAATCGTGACCACGAGGGCGATTACGAGCACCCAAAATTGGCGACGAAGAAATCCGAGGGCGATGTCGAGATATTGCGCCGGCGAGATGGCGGGCGGGCCGCTGAACTCCCGTTCAATCGACGCAAGCTTATGATTCTGGTTTACGTGAAGCATCAAACTCGGCCCTGTTCAATGAAACGCCCGCTTTTTATAAACTACCACGCCTGTTTATTTCTTCCAAACAGGAACCGTGCGATCACCGTGGTTTTGCGGATAAGCGGTATTAACCTAAACATTTGATAAGCTTTCAGAATTCAACGGGTGCATTAATTAAATAATTGGCAGCGCCCAATAAATGGCGGACGAATGCCAAAATAGCAATGCGACAAGTTAACGGCACGCTAAACTGGTTCCATCGGTTCCCGATCAACAGAATCGCACGATCCTGTTGTAAGTTCCGCCGTTGAATCTCCGGCGCAGTCGACGCAATTTAGTAGCGTTTGGAAGATAAAAGGTTTTGACATGATTTTGTGAATTGTGCCGTCCGGCCAAGAAAACCGGAGGGCATCGCGGCCGAGGACCTCCTGTCACCTACGTATTCAGGGCTGTTGAATGAGCATCGCACCTCCATCGCAAGCGGCGTCGAGAATTGTCACCGCCAGGCTGCCTGGCGTCGCCGGGGTTTCGTCGTCGCCGGCTTTTCCGGTGCGCCTGCTGTTTGCGTTTTTCATAATTTTTTGCTTTCCGGCATTCACGATTCAGCTTGCCATGGACAGCACGGGAAGGTGGGTGGGTTCGCCGGTCCTGCAAATGATAACCATCAGTACCGAGCTATTTGTTTTTGCCTTCATTCTATTGTCCCGCAACATCAGGAGCCTTGTTCTGCAATGCTGGCCCGTCTTGGCTCTGGTCGCCGTTGCGTTTATCTCGGCCGCGTGGTCTCGCCACGCCTCCGCGACCATCCAAGCGAGCAACACCCACATGACAGCAGCCTTGCTGGGTTTGACCATCGTGGGCGCATTTCCGGGTTTTCAATCCGTAAAATTCATCATTAGGGTAATGGCGCTAGGGTGCCTGCTGAGCGCTCTGTGGGTTTTGTTGTTTCCCGAGGTGGCTGTTCACCAACTTTCGGACCCATATCAGACCGTGCATGCGGGCTTGTGGCGGGGAATATTTAGTCACAAGCAGGGGCTTGGCTATTTTGCCGGGCTTACAACCGGTCTCTTGCTGTTCTATCGAACATCGATCGCTCCGGCGCCGATCTGGTTTTTTTTCCTGGCTTGTAGCGTTACGTGTTTGGTAGGCACGCAGTCCGCCACTGGAATAGTCACCTCGGTGATCACGCCGACCTTCCTGTATGCCGCCTATTTCATAGCCCGACTTCGGGTTCCGTTACGCAAGCCTATGTTTATCAAGTTTGCGATAGCCGTCGTTGCAGTTGGTCTTGGCTTCAGGTCAGGAATTCTTGATTATGTGATCGTCCAGATCCTGGGAAAATCAACGGATCTTACGGGGCGCGCAGACTTCTGGCCGATCATTTTGCAGAATTTCCATAGTTCCGGATCGAGCTTCCTCGGCGGCGGCTTCGGCGCAAATATTGCGGCAGATATGTCTGAGTGGAGCGTGGATAACGGCTACCTCGATAAATTTCTTGAATTCGGCTACCTGTCTTCGCCGATCGTATTTGTCGCTTATGCTGCGATTCTTTGGGGCAGCATCCGATTGGTCCTTAATACACCTACCGAACTTGCGCGGGCAAATATCTTTCCGTTCGCCATTTGGTCAGTCATACTTATCGTCAATATCAGCGAAAGTAATTTCATGACGAAATGCCTCAGCACCGTGCTTACTTCGATGGCGGTAGGCCTTATTTTTCAGCAGAAGCAATCAATCCGATTTGTCCATCGGGAGCAAAGAAGCCGATAGATTGGCTTCCTTTCTTAAGGCCAGCGCATCTCGCGTGTTGATACGAGCCGAAAATGACGGACGGGCAGCCAAGGACCGATGCAATACGTCCACTGGCTCCCTACTAGCGCTGCAAATTCCGTCTGAGTGCCTCGCTCCTCAGTATTTCGCGTGGCGAAGACGTCATTGAGCAGCTTAGCTATTCGGTCAGGGCCGTGCCAGTATCTCTTGGCGTCCCGTTCCTTACTGTTGGGTCCAGCAATCGGTATACTTTAAGTCCCTCGGCCATTTCCGCATCCAAATGGCGGCGGCCGAAGGCGTGAGCAAGCGGGCGAGTGCAGGTAATTTTGGTGCCGGTTGAAGAGACTTGAACTCCCGACCTTCGGTAAACAAAACCGACGCTCTACCCCTGAGCTAAACCGGCAATGCAGAGAGTATCGCACAGCGAGCAATCGACTGCCATAGTCGTCGCTTGTTAAGGTTGATGCTCGGGCGCGACTGTAAGGAATGATGGCCTTCGCCTGTTGCCTGTGAGGATATTCGCCTCGCGCTGCGGACATTCTTGCTGTGCAATGCACAGATCGCCGTGGTGCGCGTCGATGTCATCAGTTGCCGCAGGGAATGAGAGAGGCAAGCGCCGTCTATCGGCGCCGGAGTGACCCGTCGCGCATTGCGCCAATCTTGGTCACCATCAGAATCAGAAGCGCGGGCACCAGAACAGACAGGCCCCCACCAATGAGAGAGAATCCGAGAGCAACTTCATCCATTTGAATCGCCCACTCTACGAGGCGTTACAACAAATAAAAATGGCCGCAGAACTGCGTCCTGCTGCCGACCGGGACCCCGTTAAATTGCGGGCCCTTGTTAACTTTTACAGTGAACCGAGTTCCGGGCGGAGGGGAGTCAAAAGTGGCTTTCGTGTGAGTAAAAGCAGGCGAGTGTTGCAGTACGGATACAACAAGGAAGCGACGCCGGCGGAATTGTGCCGCCAGGTTGAAGTGGGCCTAGCGTGGGGCGTTTGACCTCCGGTTTTGAAGGAGGCGGAAGACTATTTGGCGCTGGCAGAAATCTGGGCCAGAGCGCGACTCACTGCGGTCCGCGCGAAGTTGATCCAACGCCGCGAATTTGCGCCAGCGCTTCAAGCGGTTATCGGGGTAACGTCAGGCCGATTGGTGGCGGCGGTTGCCCCGAATCCGCGGGGACTGCAGAAACGTCGCTGGCTGACCCTGGCGACGGCTTTTTGGTGTCCCGCGCATTCCACTGGAATGGGGCGACTACGACCTAGTTCTTGGGCTCCAGCCCGCGCGGCGAGTCGTTAGTGTCAGACTGTGTGCTGCTTTCACCTGATAGAGCAACCGGGCCCGCTGACGTGGTTACCGGCGGGCTTTCTTCCCATTTGTCACAGCCGGCCAGGCTGTCATCGGCACCATAGTGCACGGCGCGTTTCAGAGCCTGCCGTCGCTCTTGATACTTTGCGCGGCGAGTTCGCGATATACGATCACGCCAAGCGTAGCCTGCGACAACGCCAAGCAAGAAAATGACGACCAATTCGACGATGCCGATCAACGCCACACTCCAGCTCTCGCCCCAAGGGTATTCTAAGCACGGCCCGCCCTTTGGTGGAATCGTTATATTGACGCGGTCCAATCGCTAAAGAACACCGGAAAGCCGGTGTTATTCGGGGCAAGGTACATCTTAGCGCCTCTCCAACTCGCGCCTCTCTAAGATGTTACTGCGGCAGAAATACCGTCGGCGCCTTAATCCCCGTTCCGGCTTTTCGTAAAAAATCTAATGAGACCGGGACGACGTGGGTTCAGCTGAGCGGACACGGTCGATCAGTGAGATTGCTTCAGCCTGCCGCCTCCGTCGCTCTCTTCGCTCACGCTCCCTTGCCCGACGGGCCTGTGAAATGCGGTCACGCCATGTGTAGCCTGCTGCCACGCCCATTATGAAAATCGCGATTGTTTGGATGATCCCGCCCATATTTGTCCCCGCATTCAGCCGGTCCCCACCTTCGGCTGGAGGCTATTCTAGGCACGTCTGTCTATCGTTGTGGAGTCTGTTTCATGAGATCAACGACGATCCGGCAAGCCTTGTCTCCTTTGCGCGGCGGCGCGGCGATCTTGGCCTGAGCGCGCGTGACACCGCTAGCGCGTGTCTCTGAACAAAGCTGAAGCCGTACGTTGCTCACGCCCCCGATCGGTGTCTCGTGGGGAGCCGCAGCGATCAGTGGGGAGGGCCGCACCGACAAAGCATTGCGAACGTACAAGGGGTGGGGCGTTGATTGAGCTTCCGCTTCCCTGGCGCGGACCTTGCGCGATGTTGGAGGTTATTTTGCCGATGGCCAGGCAGCCCGCGTGGTTACCCGGCTCATCAGGCTTGCAGTCCCGTGCTCGATATTGGCGATCTGAACTGCCAGAGGTGGATAACCCTCAGACTGCCAGCCGCGGTAAATTCCAGCCTTTACATAATTGGCTGCATCTGGGCCGCCGATGGTAAGGCCAACGCTGCTGGCGACCTCGACCCCGTCTACCCAGCAGCTCATCGTGCT
Organism: Bradyrhizobium sp. AZCC 2262; assembly: GCF_036924535.1. NCBI lineage: Bacteria > Pseudomonadati > Pseudomonadota > Alphaproteobacteria > Hyphomicrobiales > Nitrobacteraceae > Bradyrhizobium > Bradyrhizobium sp. AZCC 2262. Next base: position 750,751 of record NZ_JAZHRT010000001.1, read on the forward strand.
TTTGATGTCGCCGGTGATCTTGATCTTGACTACTACGTCATAGACCCGACCTCGAACGATCTTGTTCTCGGACCTCCAGTGCGTCTTGTCTACTTGGGCTCCTTGCTGCGTGTGAATAGACAGTACTTCACCAACGATACTGAGAGCCCACGGAACAGCCGCTTGTGATCCATTTCCGTGGATCTGCCCGACAACACCCCATGCCAACGGGCCGCCCGGATATCCTCCAGAAGTCGCAATTTGCGGCGCCCCCGGCTCGATCAGGAACTGGTAGGCGAACCAGAATTCGGTTCCCTTCGGGTATAATGTCGGAGCGCCATCCAGTTCAGCGCGCTCCGTATCGTTGCCGCCCATCGCGTCGGTCCAAAGTTCGTTGTTGCGGACCTCGCCGCGAAAGATCGGGGACGTGGTGTTGGTCGAAAGCTGAGCCGAATAAGATTTTTCGGCGCTCTCCGGGTTATAGCTCCTGCCGTTCAACGAGATCTGCGTTGCTGATGTCCAGTCGTTGTGGGCGATCGATTTCCAAACGACCGACCCGGAGGGTGTCTGTGTTGCCGCCGGGTTTGTCGATGAAGGAGCAAGCAGCTGTGCCGCGAGCAAGACAAAAATCTTCATCCTGGTTTTCACGGAAATACCTCCAAGGCATCGAGCGGGCTAACCGTGAAATCGAAAGTAGTAACGATATCTGAAGGATTTAATCCTATTTATAGCAGCAGAGGCAATTAACCGACAAGTCCGCCGGCCAGGGTGCGCGGCACCGCGTCCCGACATTCCGGATCAGAATGGAACTCTGGCGGCTCCAAAATCGCATTTCTGCAGCTTAAGCAATGCATTGGTTGAACTCTGGCCCAGTTCGGATAGACTTCTTGATCGGTAAAGCGGAGCAGAAGCAATGCCTCGATAATACTTCAGAAGACGGAGTTATTTGATGGGCCAGGCGATAGAGACCGGCTTAAATATCATTGAAAAGCCCCTTCTGCACGACGGACAGCCTGATCCGATCGATCAAGACCGCGCAACTCTGGATGATCTCCTGCTCGGCAAGTCCGTGGACGCGTGTGAAATCGCGCACAATCAGGCGGGCGGTACACGGCGAAGAGTTAGGACTTTCTCCATAGCCGTGGCGCTCGTCGCGGCAGCGCTTGTCTTCGTGTATTTCCGTTTCGAAGATGTCGCGCGGGTGACGCAATATGCCAATTTGCACGACGTGTATGGGCGTACGATCGGTGAACGTGTAGTAGAGCCAGTGACCGATTGGTTCAGGCGATCCTCACTCGCGCTACGGGACTGGGCGCAAGCCGATCAGGGCGGGGATCTGGTCAGGCAGTCCTCGGAAATGCCGGGGCCGATTGGTTCGAACACCGCTCGAGACCATCAGGCGCTCGAAGTAGAACACGCCCGCAGTGATGCATTGGCCAAGGAGCTTGTGAAAGTCCGCCGCGAGTTCGATGCGGCAGTGACACTCGCCAGTAAGGCCGGCGACGATCTAGCGCAGCTCAGGCAGACGACAAAGGATGCGACTGTCAGGCTGGAGCAGTCTCTTCAGCAGGAGCGCGACCACAGCGCCGCGCTATCTGGCCAATTGACAACGGCGCGGCAGGACTTCGAGACGAAGATGGCGTCGGCAAGCGACGCCGCGACGCAACTGCGAGAGGGGAATGAAGCCAAGATATCCCAGCTGGCGCAGCGTAATCAGGAGGCGAATGCAGCGATAGCTGAGCTCGAGCGGTCTCTTCAGAAGGAGCGCGATCGCGGCGCCGCGTTAACTAGCGAACTGACGACAGCGCGACGGGAATTCGAGACGAAGATGGCGTTGGCAAGCAAGGCGAGTGAAGAGGCGACCCAACTCCGAGAAGTGGCCGAAGCCAAGGCGGCAGAACTAAAACAATCTCTGCAACGAGAGCGAGACAATGCCCTCACGCTGACGCGTGATCTTATATCCGCACTCCAGGAGGTTGACGCGCGAACGCCGTCCGATCGCACCACGAACAACCAGATCGATCAGACCAACCAGGCTGCGGTGCCGGCCCCGGCGAAGCCGGCTGCCGTCGGGACAGATGGCAGTTCGCAAACGGTCGTCAGGCTGATGGCGCGCGCAAGCACACTGCTCGCCCAGGGAAATGTCAGTGCCGCGCGGATCGTACTCGAGCGCGCTGTTGAGAAGGGCAGCCCTAGCGCAAGCTTCGCGCTCGCGGAGACCTATGATCCTCATGTGCTTTCCCGGTGGGGGGGGCGCGGCGACGCGGCGAAAGCTCGCGACCTTTACACGCGAGCCAGGGATGGAGGCATTCAGGAGGCGAAAGACAGGCTAAAGGCATTGAATCAATGAGTACGGTATTCTCGGCGCAAGCGTAGCCGCGCACGCATCCTTCAAGCGCTAAATTCGGATATTATCAGACCAGCCAGTCGGCATGAATCGACGGTAGGTGCGCAGCCATGTGGCTGTCGGCGAAAACGTTCGCGGTATCACCAGCAATATTCATCCGGTTCGCGCCAGTATCTGGCGCCAGGCCAAACACGTCTACACCCGGATCCGTTTTAACCGGTGGTGCCACGAACCAACTGGCATCAATCGCTTGCACTGGCGACGCGTCGGCCATGCTCGAGTGATGAATTGAAGAGGTCAGGGCGGAGAAGTGGAAGCTTTCATTATAGGCCGCGACAAGCTCGGTAATATGAGTGAACGGCGGCGCTGACGCCGGACTATCGATGTGCTGCCCAAACGCGAAATTGTCGGCTCCGGCGTCCCAAATCAGGATGCGGCCGCCATGATCGCTGTTGATAGTGTCGTTGACCGGGGTGCCGGCGATGACACCGCCATCATTGACCGGCGCTACCGAAGCCGGTCCGGTAACGGCAATGGCGAAGCTCTCGCGGCTGATCCACGCGCCATCGCTGACCTGCGCGGTGATGGAATAGCTGTGACTGGGGCCTGAGCTTTCGAAGTTCAGCTTGGTGGGATCGGCGACGGTGACCACGCCGGTTGCAAAATCGACGTCGAAGCCGCCATGGGAGGTGTCGCCGACAAGTACGTAAGTGAGCGCCGGACCATTGATATCATGTGAGGATATGGTGACCCCAACGGGGGTCCCTGCCGCAGCGCCTTCGGCGACAGTATTGGCAGCCAGGTCGCTATCTATCGGCATTGACGGCGGCGCGTTGGCGACGTCAATGGTAAAGCTCTCGCGGCTGATCGACGCGCCATCGCTGACCTGCGCGGTGATGTAATAGCTGTGACTGGGGCCTGAGCTTTCGTAGTCCAGCTTGGTGGGATCGGCGACGGTGACCACGCCGGTTGTATAATTGAGGGCGAAGCCGCCGTGGGAGGTGTCGCCGATAAGTACGTAAGTGAGGGGCGGACCATTGATATCATGTGAGGATACGGTGACCCCAACCGGGGTGCCTGCCGCGGCACCTTCGGCGACAATATTGGCAGCCGGGTCACTGTCTATCGGATTTGACGGACGCGCATTGGTGACGTCGATGGTGAAGCTCTCGCGGCTGATCGACGCGCCATCGCTGACCTGCGCGGTGACGTAATAGCTGTGACTGGGGCCTGAGCTTTCGAAGTCCAGCTTGGTGGGATCGGCGACGGTGACCACGCCGGTTGTATAATTGACGGCGAAGCCGCCGTGGGAGGTGTCGCCGATAAGTACGTAAGTAAGCGGCGGACCATTGATATCTTGTGAGGATACGGTGATCCCAACCGGGGTCCCTGCCGCAGCGCCTTCGGCGACAGTATTGGCAGCCGGGTCACTGTCTATCGGATTTGACGGCCGCGCGTTGGTGACGGCAATGGTGAAGGTTTGCGAACTGGTCAGTATACCGTCACTGGCCTGCGCCGTGACGACATAGCTATAGTTGGGTCCGGAACTCTCGAAATCGATTTTCGTCGCATCAGCGACGGTGATGATGCCGGTCGTGGAATTGATGGTAAAGCCGCCGCCAGAGGTGTCGCTGGTCAGGCTGTAGGTGACGGACGGGCCATTGATGTCGGCGGAAGACGCGGTGATGCCGACGGTTGAGCCATTGCTGGCGCCTTCGACAATTGTGTTGTCGGACACATCGCTGTCGACCGGCGTCGACGGCGCAACGTCAGTGACGGCAATGGCGAAGGCTTGCGAATTCGTGAACGCACCGTTGCTGGCCTGCACGGTGACGGAGTAGGTATGTCCTGCCGCGGTCTCGAAGTCGAGCTTGCTCGGGTCGAAGACAGTAACGACGCCGGTTGCGGGATCGATTGTAAAGCCGCCGCCGGAGGAGTCAGCCGTCAGGGAGTATGTAACGTTCCGCCCCGCGGGACCGGTTGAGGAGGCTGTAATGCCCACAGGCGTATTGACGGCCGCACCTTCTGCAACGCGATTGTCGGCTGCGTCAGAATCGATCGGAGCCGGCGGCAATGGAAACCACCGAGGTCCCCATCCGTGGGCTGGAATTGATCCATCGCCGAGAAATGAGCTGAATCCTGCTCGCCAGAGGAGCAAATCAAAAGCGACGACAGGTTCGCTCATCATCACGCCTCACTCTACTCACTAAACACCGCTCGAATACTAATTTTAACTAAATAGAAACCGTATCCTGCGGGGCTGTCAATGTTCCTCGTCCTATTTACGCATTAACCTTGATTTAATTTATCGATATCGTCGCCAACAGTCCGCTCGAAGATGCATGACTGCGACGCCGAACCCGGTCAGGACGTCAAGGAGTTCGCGCTCGGCGCAAATCCTGCGTGATCGTTTGCGCCTATGCCTACAGGCTCGGTGCCGGTTGCCTGGCCGGCTCGCTTAGAGATTATCACCAGGGAACCCACTATGACCCCATGCGGCGCAAGGAAGCCGATCAGCAGATCCCTGCCCAGACTTCCGTTATGGGGGCCCGAAAACTGCTTTGCCCGTTGAGTTCACGGTTCGCAGTTAAAGTTGCCAATAAAATCGGTACCATCAGCACAGGTCGAGAACCCGCAAATGGACCGATTTGTCGCCAGACTTCCAGACCCACAAGATTTGAGGTCGAGTTGCCGATAGTCTCCGGCTCCTGTCGCGAACATCGCCAGTTTTCGGGAGACTGAAGCCGGAGACGGGGAGGCGAGACTCTAGTCCGACGCCGCCGTAAGGCAATCCGGAGCGCACCTAACGCTTGAGCGCGGCAAGATAGGATTCAGAGTAAGTTTTCGCCACCAGGGTGGCGGTGAAGCGCGATTGAACCCGAGCCATGGCATTGGCGCGGGCGAGGGCGTAAAATCCGGGCTCGGCGAGAAAGCGCTCGATTGCATCCGCCAGACCATTCTCGTCCCGCGGCGCAATGAGGATACCGGTCTTGCCGTCCTCGATGATATCGGGGATGCCCGACCAGTGCGTGCCGATCGCAGGAAGCCCGAGCGCCATTCCCTCTAGCAGGCAGAGCGGGAACATCTCACCGGTCTCGTAGCTCGGCAGGACCACCACGTGGGCACCTAACATTAGTGCCGGAACGTCGCGGTGGTCGATTTTTCCCTTGCAATCCACGACGCTGCGGAGGCCGAGGCGCTCTATTTCGGCCTCAATTTTCCTGCGTATCGGGCCATCGCCGATGAACACAGCGCGGATCTTCGGGTAGCGCGGCGAAAGCTTCGCCAGAGCGGCCAGCAGTTCAATGTGGCCTTTGCCGTCGACCATGCGGGCGACAGTGACCAGCGTCAGTTCACCTGGAGCCGGCGTCGATGCTAGCCCCGAGAACAGTTGTTCATCGACGCAGAATGGGATGATTCTGGTCTGATGTTCCGCGATACCCTCGGCCGCCATCTCGGCGGCAGCAGCGGCGTACGGCACTACTATTTGGGAAGCGAGACGCTTCTCAATCCAGAATGTAACGTCGGCGAGAAGGTCGCGCTGCGGCGCGAACCAGCTTAGGGTTCCGTGATGCGTGACGATCACCGGCCGCGCGCGGGACATCGCCGCTGCCACAAAGCCGTCGAGACAGGAAATCCCGACCGCCTGAACGTGCAGCACATCGGAGCCCTTAAGCAGCTGGTGCAGGGCGCGGATTCTTCGTGCCCGCAGCAACGCGGTTCCTAACTTCCGCGGCAGCCTGTCATCGTGAGCGTTACGGGTCGGCAGATCGTGAACGGCGATACCGTGGTCGGCGGCAATGACTTGCACGTCCCGGCGGTTGGTCAGATCCATAACGATCGACGGAACGAGACCGGCCCGCTTCTGTGCTGCGCAAAGCTGAAGTATGAAAGTCTCGACCCCGGTCATGCCGAAATTTGTGCCCATGTAGTGAAGCACCCGCACCGGGCCGAGCCGCGCATCGCGCTCGGGACGACTTGCCTCCAGAGCTGGTGAGATCATGGTGCTCATGACCACGGATCGACAAAAAGTGTTTTGACTGTCGAGACTGGAGTCAGGCGACAGTCGTCGTGCTGCCGTGAGGAGCACACGCTGACGAAACGGCGTGTGGTTAACCCGGGCGGCAGCCCCGTGATAACCTCCGCTTCGAGAAACGGCGCAGCCGCCGTGAAGCGGTGTAGCGGCCGATACTGCCGCTTGTGCGGGCGGACGTGGCTGAACCCCTCCCTGGAGCCTTTCGCCAAGGGGTGGGGCATGATGCTTCTGTGTGAGAGATCGCGGGAAGCCACTTTGGCTGGACCTAAATCTGGGTGTATTGAAGGATCAATCAAATCTAAAAAGCGAATGACGTTCCGGAATTGAAAAACCGCGCTCAGCGCCATTTTTGGCCACACTCGCTATCGCGGCGCAAGGCACGAAGCGTCGTTTTGCGTCCATTTGCCGCAGTGTGAGATCGGAGATGACTATCCACCCACCATCTTCATCGAGCCTCATCGCCATTTGTTCGATGCGGCTTGGTCTGTTCTCGATGCCGCGGGCCTACTGCTGCTGATGATAAGGTCGATTGGGTAACCCGGACGCGTTCGCCGATCACGCTTGATGCGCGCGACCTGAGCTTAGGAGACTTTGATTGCCGCCGAAGGTTTTAGCGCCATGTCAGACAGGATCAACGTGACGCGCAACGTGAAAAGGGAGGATTGATGAAGAACCCGCATTTGCTGTTCGTCGCGCTCCTTGCTGTAAGCACTTTCGTTTGGCCAAATGAGACGCACGCTCAATCCAGCGACACGGCGTCCGTGTCTCCGGCGCCCAATGCGTTTAAGAAGTGCCCGCCGGTTCGGCCCAGCCGGCATGAGACTTATCGTCTGCCTTCGGGCGGAAGCCTGCCCGAAGGCATATCATTCGCCACCGATTGGAATAAGGCTCCGACGGGTGGATGGTACGCGCAACAGGCCATGGATAGCTGCCGTATTCAGCCCGATGGTTTTTTGACGTGGCATGGAAAAACAGCCGTCCGCGTTGAAGTTCAGCCGAAAGATGACCCTCTGACTTTGAATTCAAATAGTGAACGAGCAGAGATGCTGATCATGCAGGATGATATCGGAAAGGAGATCCGGGAAAACATCCATAGCGGCACGCAGTACTATGCCACCAGCTATTATTTTCCTGCAACTTGGCAGGGACAGCAGCTGCCATGGTCTGCCTTCGCTCCAACCGACTGCTCCGCCGATCGGAATATGTGCAACAGCTGGAGTTTTGTCTGGCAGTTTTACGGCTGGGGGGCGCTCAGCGCTGCAAAAAGTACTGTGAACGGTCCGCAACATTATTCGTTTAACAACACCCAGCTTGCAGATGGCGGACTTATACAACTGGATAAATGGACTGACTTTGTATTCGTGGTGGAGTGGGGCACCGGCGCCTACGCCATCTGGCGACGCGACGAGGGCCAGACGACGTTTACACAGGCGCTCAGCGGCACGATGCCAGTTCCGGACCGAAATATCTACGTTAAGCAAGGTCTCTATCGCGGGGGAAATGTCGGTGATCGGACCGATGTTCTTTGGATCGGACCCACGGCTCGAGGTTCAAGCTTTTCTGCCGTGGAGCGACAAGCGTTTGGGACTGACGCCGGCAGAAGTAATAACGTTTCATCTATCCGCCGGTGAGATAATTCCGACATGCGCGCTTCAGGTAAATTCGCTCCTTGCTGCCGTTATCGGGCTCCATCCCAAGGCGTCAATAGCGTCCTTGCTCAGCAGGCAAAGCTCGCGTAACGTTATTTTCGGCAGCAAGTGCTTCGCCAATCCAATTGAAACTGGGCATCCTATTAATTGCGGCGGGGAGAATTTAACGGTGGCTAAAGTGAGCATCGTTATCAAAGCCCTGAATGAAGAATCCAACATCCGCAGAGCGATCGAGAGTTCGCTTGCCGCCATCGCAGATTGCGACGGCGAGGTGATCATTGCGGATAGTGTTTCGACGGATCAAACGATCGAAATTGCGAAGCAGTTTCCCATATCGATTGTGCAGCTGGAAAACGCTGCCGAGCGATCCTGCGGCATAGGCCCGCAACTCGGGTTTCAGCATTGCAGCGGAGAATATGTTTACATCCTTGATGGCGACATGGAATTACAGGCGCCATTCCTTCAGCGGGCCATCGGCATTCTCGACCGTGAGCCAGCCGTCGCCGGAGTTGGCGGGTATATTCACGAAATGCGGGCTGACAATCTTGAAGTTCAGGGACGCGTCAAGCGCATCAATCGAATGCGGCCAAAAGGGCCGCTCGATATTCATTGTCTGAATGGCGGCGGCCTCTATCGACGTTCAGCCATTGTGGATATCGGATATCTTTCTGACAGGAATCTACGTGCGTTTGAAGAATACGACCTTGGCGCGCGCCTCCGCGCCAAGGGGTGGCGACTCATACTTCTGGAAGACAAGGCAGTCGATCACTACAGCTATGATGTCGGGACGTGGCAACTGCTGTGGCACCGGGTTCGAACCGGTCGGTTCCTCAGCTCCGGTGAGCTGCTGCGTGCGGCAATAGATGGTCACTATGTGAGGCATGCAATCCGAGAAGTGCGCACTCTACCGCTCGCGATCGGCGTCTGGTTCTATTGGGGTGCCATTATTCTGGCCTCTGTTCTGGCCTCTCAATGGGTATCTGGCGCCGCGCTGTTTTTAATCGGTTTGGGAGTGCCGATTATCGTAATGGTGTTGCGAACTCGATCACTGGGACTTGGAGTATTCAGCGTGCTTAACTGGCATATTGCAGCGGCCGGATTTCTGGTCGGGTTATTCAGGAGGCGTACGTCGCCTTCGGCTCACGTCGGGAGCAAGGTGCTGCAAGACTCGGGTGTTGTGGCCAAAGAAAATTCAAAGAAATTAAATTATAACTAAGAGCTAGTTTATCCGTCGCGGCCCTCTATTGGACCTGCAAGGGCACAGCTCGGTTTGGAGCCCTGAACCTGTATTTGCCGAAAATAGACGCCGCCGCGGCGTGGCGTGGGCATCTCTGTCCGTCATCCCCCGCGGAAGGGATCGTCGGAAGCACTCGGGCTTTAATCCAACGTTTTGGGAAACTTAAGGTTTCTGTGGTCGAACTGTGTTCTTTGGGGAACACTTTCGGCGAAAATGCGGCGCCTCGTCCCAGAAGCCTCTCCCCGCTTAAAACAACATGATAGACGGAGGCTAAGAGGGGGAAGGAATGGGATTCCGACTTAGCTGTTTAGGTGCGTTAGCAGGTGCACTTCTGAGTGCCTGCTCGGTCATGCCGGTTTCGGGCCCACAAAGTTGGGACATCGCATCGGGTCAAACCGAAATTCCCTACGCCCTCGTCCACCTGAATTCCACCAACATCAATATTTTAGCGTCGAATGCCCCAAGGATCGCAGGTGTATTTGGCGACCGGCGGGGTCCGCAAACCGTCGTTCTCGGTGTTGGGGACACGGTGGGAGTAACGATCTTCGAAACCGGTCCTGGCCTGTTTGTGCCGAATGACACGGGGTACGTCCGCCCCGGCAATTTCATCACCGTTCCGCCCCAGGCAGTCTCCGTCGAAGGCACCATAACAATTCCGTCGGCGGGCGTGATTCGTGCAAAGGGAAGCACGGTGGCGGGCCTGCAGCGCGACATCCTTGCGGCCTTGAAAAATCGCGCACTGGAGCCAAACGTCGTTGTCACCGTATTGGACCAACGTTGGTCGAATTATACTCTGCTGGGCGACGTTCGCGGTTCTGGTCGATTCCCGGTAAGCACTGGCGGAGAGCGTCTGCTGGACGCAATCGGGCGGGCGGGCGGATTGTTGGGTAGCGGTAACGAATCCTGGGTCGTCCTCGATCGCAACGGGAAGCGGGCGGTTGCACCGTTCGGAGCGCTTGTCGACGAAGCGGAAAACAATATTTATGTGCGGCCTCAGGACACAATTTACGTATTTCGTGAGCCACAGACTTTTCTTGCCTTCGGTGCGTCGGGTAGGCAAGGGCAGTTTCCGTTTGAAGCGTGGCGCGTTTCGCTCTCCGAGGCCATCGCCAAGGCTACAGGTTTGAACGATGTCAACGCTAGCCCGGAATCGGTATTTATCTATCGCGGTGAGAGCCGTGAGGTCGCGCAGCGACTCGGGATCGACGTTGCAAATTTCACCGGGCCGGTGATACCGATCATCTACCAGGTTAACCTGCGAGACCCGGGCGGATACTTCCTCACTTCCAAGTTCCAAATGCGGAACAAGGACGTTCTATACGTTTCCAACGCTGTTTCCGTCGAAGCCAGCAAATTCTTGAATTACATCCGCACGATCGTCGCAACCGTGCAAGATCCGGTCAATCTCGGGATCAGTGGCTATGCACTTAAGGCGGCCATCAATGGAACCGCGTCGAATACGGCAATCGTTACCACCCCCGTGCCGATAGCGGGGCCTGTTGGGCCTTGATGCTCAATGTTCCGGGCCTATTTGATCGCCAGCGGACTGGTTATCCTTGCCGTTAGGTCCAACGTACCGATCTCCATGTTGGCAAACTGAATTGCCAACGGAGTCGCGATTGGCCCATAGCCTCGGTACACTCCGAATTTCCAGTACGCCTGATTGCCAGCCGCACCAATTGCGCCGGTGAAGTCGACAATTTTTTTTCCGTCGCACCAGAACTCCAGTCGACCGTCATCGGACGTGCTCTCTTTCAAATGGAAGACGATGTTGTGCCAGACGTTCCGCGACAGGCGGCTGTTGTAGCGAATGGCAGAAACTCCGCCTGTACCGCCGGGCTTGGAATGCTCGCTATAGATGATCAGATTCCCTGCTTTGAAATGGACATGGAACGCCCGCACCTTGGTCCCATGCATCTGGCTGATGGCGGTCCAATCGGATCGATATTCCGCGCCTGGCTCGACAAGAAATGAGTACGCGCCCCAGACATCCGCGCCATGCGCGAACTTCTGCTTGTAGCCATCGAACTCTGATCGCTCCTTGTTCTCGCCCGAGTCGCGATCTTCACTCCACTGATCGCCAGGGCGAACCTCAAAACGCGTTAGATCAGTGGCAGCGTCCGTAGCTCGACGAATGCTCCAATCATGCGCGGCAAACTCCGGCGCATATTGGATCCCCCGGATCGTGATACTGGCTTTAGGGTCGAGCAGAGGTGCCCAACGAAAATTTGCCGCCTCTTGGGCCGTCAAGGTAGAGGCCGGGAACAGAACCAAAGCGACGAAAGATATCTTCGCTGTCATACCGCTCAGCGCGCCAATCCGCGCGGTGATTGATCCGATGAAATTTGGCATGAGTAACTCCCAAGGCTGTTTAACTGCATATCTCTCGTGAACTCGCGCGCAAGGCGCGCGGCGCGATGCGAGCGCCGAAGGCAAACCCCATGGCCAACCCAAACGGTTGGCCGCAGTTGTTCCGACAAAGTACAGGCCGGGGGATCGAAGAATGGCCGGCAGGAGTCGGAGCGTCCTTCTGTCAGTCGTGACTGACCGCCATGCATTAAGAAAATCAGTTGTGATCAAATAAACCGTATTTCATCCTGTTCGAGGACAAGACAACTCAACTGTCCCGTCGCATAGGCGCCAGTATCGATATTTATGCGGTTTGAGTGAATTTCTGGCCGCGGCACCGGCGTATGACCATGAACCACTATCTTTCCAAAGTCCGACTTAGATAGAAGAAATTCATTGCGGATCGTAAGAAGGTCTTTCTCGCTCTGCTGATCAAGTGGAACGCCAGGGCGCACTCCTGCATGAACAAAGAAAAAATCCCCGCACGTAAACGAAGGCCTCAAGCTGCTTAGAAAATTGTAATGACCGTTCTCGTGCAGGGCGAGACGAAATGACATAGCCAAAAGCTCTTGCTCCCGAGCGTCGGAATAATTGCTCGTGACAATTCCATACGAGCGCAATGTATCAAGTCCCCCGAACCGAAGCCACGCTTTCAGAAAAGCAGGGTTTTTCAAGAATTCGAACAGATAATGTTCGTGGTTTCCTTTCAAAAAAACGACCTCACTGCGTTCGCTCTGAAGAGCAAGTTGCTCAATCACCTGGCGAGATGACGGCCCACGATCCAAATAGTCGCCAAGAAAGACGAGGATGGGATGAGGTATGAAGTGCGCGGAGATGTCTGTCTCAACCTGAGCCAACAGTGGCTGAAGAAGATCGCTGCGACCATGAATGTCCCCGATCGCATAGACCCGTATACCGTCTGCAATCTTTGCGGGAAGTTTCTTTGTCGTGGGATTGGGTAAATTGCGCACAGGTACGACTACTCGCTCGGCCACACTTCGACGGTCGTCGACGCTACCAAAACCACGAGGCACCATCCCGTCAATTATTTGGCCCCGAACGGCGGCCGTTTGCCCACCATCTGGCCGCGAGTAAATCAAGCAACGCCCACCTGGCTAATCTCCATCGACCTGCAAGTAAGTGGGCATGCCATCGTGTAGATCATGGAAATTCGATACGGTGACAGGTCCAACGATCCTCGTTGCTGCAACCGCAGCAAGTACGTTGCCTTCACTCAAATCAGCCATTTCGAATATCGAAGCTTTGGTGGAACTCTCCGGCGTCCAGCTCACGCGCCAACTTGCGCAATCGAGTGGTACTTCGAAATCGTTGAGTTTGGCCAAGAGCCCTTGTCCGACCGCCTTGAGCAAAGCTTCCTTTCGGGTCCAGCACAGAAGAAACGCTCGAACACGGTCCGGGCCGGCGAGCGACTGAAGGATTTGAGCTTCGCGGTCGGTCAAGCACTCCTGAGCAAGTGCGTCAACATCCGCTTTGTGTATGCTCCCGCCATCTTCCACGTCAATGCCGACCGATTGGCCGGATGTTACGGCGAGCAGGGCCTCAGATCGACAATGCGCCAGATTGAACTCGATGCCGTGGTTACCGCTGGCATTATCGATAAAGGGCTTTCCGTTTGGGCCTGGCTTGATATCGACCTCTGCGGGATCCAGATCGAGATAACGGCCGAGTACGCACCTAACCAGAAGCCTGCTTTTGCAGAATCGCTCGCGATCGGGCTCGAAACGAAAAGCAGACGCACGTGCGCGCTCCTGGTCGCTCATCAGCGGCCATGCCTGTTTCGAATGGTTTGTGGATGAGAATTGCATTCGCCACACGTGGACCTCGCCATACTCGGGGCGAACCTTTAGTCCGCGGCGCCATTGGTTCAAAGTCCGTATCGAGGTCATTTTCTCGTATGGTCAAGAGTGACTATTGAGCGTGCAATCCCTGTATATGCAGCCTGCTATCGTTCAGCGAACAACCAGAACCTGAACTACGAGACCCTTAGACCAGCCTGCGTGGTGACGGGCGTGGCGTACATCTGGGGATACTCGTCGGCCCATCTGCCAACGTCAATGAACTCCACCGCCTTGTGTGACTGGAGAACCCTTAATACTTCGTCGCAGGTGCGCCAAATCGGCTCATCGTGCGCCAAATGATGCGTCAATAAGCCAATCGGTGTATCGGCAGCTAGAAGTCCTAATCGCCTGCCGCGTAACTGCTGCAAGAGCTGATTGGCAATTGTCTTCGTGTCCTGTGCTGTCCGCGTTTTCCAGTTTATTACATCCAGGTGAACGTCGATACGAGGACCGCGCGAGGAGGCGGGAAGCTTGACTACCGCCTTCCGATTAAGTCGAGAAACCAATTGCAGCATTTTGTTCTCGAGGAAGGGTGGCACTAATGAGATGCCGAAAAAACCGATATTCGGAAGAGCCCTGACCAAACCAGGTGTGATGGCGTTAAAGGGCGGGACAAATATTGCCTTTGATGTACCGAAATGTTCCTTAAACAGGTCCAGTGCTGATTTTGCATCCACGATCATGCTTGAAATAGGTCGATCCGGACCAAATTCAGCTGGCTTGTTACGCCGGTTATAGTTGATGTGCTTCCACCCGTGGCACATGGGATAAAATTGCAGCACGCTTCTGCCGAGGTATTCACAAAGATCGGGAGCGATCTTTCCCGGGATCACGGCAAGCCCAATTCTGATATCGTGCCTGGCGGCAAGATCACGCAGCCGTTCCAAATTTTCCGAGGCTTGGCAGGCGTCGTCATCGCGCACCCAGAACCTTGCCGTCAGACCAGCCTCAGCCCAGCAGTCGAGCTCGCGGCGCGCCTTGTCCCACATATCGGTCTCTTGAAGCTCCATACCTGTTGGAGTGTCCAGTTTGGGCGTTTGCCACAAATGCTGTTGCATTTTTATGCTCTAAGCGACAACGCTTTTCCAGACGCGACTGCTACCGCCTGCGGCCGGCTCAGTTGCTAGCTCTCCGCCCGGGCATACCTTGCATGCTCCTGACCAACTTTCCGACCGGTTGCCTGGTAGCCAATGCGTGCAGCAGCCCGCGCAGCCTTCGCGCCCCAGTACAAGGTCTGATCGAACCGGCCACTGTGCCAGGACGCTGGAATGTTGACACCGAACTCGGCCATGCGACCGCGGACCTTGTGGACCAAGTTATCGCGGCGGGTACTGTCAGTATAGTAGGTGAAGCTCATTGTAATGGAGGGCCCTTCGCCAACTTCGACAAGGTGCGGGCTGGTAGATGGCATGTACGCTCCCTGGCCGGGGCCAAGCTTGAAGCAGTGCGCCAATTCACGGAACTCCTCTCGCCAGACGATCAAATCTCGCCGATGGCGAGAATGGAAGCGATCACGCGCTCGCTCGCTGACCACTCGCAGATCGTCGGGCTCCCACACATAAACGGTCTTCTGGCCGCTAATCTGCAGGATGAAATTATGTTCCTTGTCGATATGAAACGGAGTGACCGTCCGCGGTGAACTGACGAATATCCATCCGCCAAAATACGACATCCCCGGGTCTTTGGCCTCGACCTGTGGGCGAACGCTGCTCAGGACATCGTCGACAAGTTGACGATAGACAGGATCCGTTTGAACATTGAGCAGAGACATCCATGCTTTCGTTGCCTCAATATGCTCCATTGTTTGGATCAGCGGGCCCGCAACTGGATGCAAATCGGGTGCGTCGCCGAATGCGGTACCTGCCCCGGCGTCGCTCGTGTGCGCGCGAATGCCACCCTTGGTCTCGAGGCGTTTGGCCAGTTCGATCAACTGACCAATCTGGAGTAGGGGATGCTCCGATACTTTGTGGCTGACTGGAGCGACCGCCCAAGGCTTGAAATTCGACCAGTCCAATTCAATAAGGGGTTCGGCAAACATGTTCCGCTCCGCAATTTTTGCAGAATTCAGGACTTATAACAGCTCCGAGTTTTCAAAGCCAAGCACGGATTTGTACGGATTTAAGATGCCGGGAAAATATAATTAATATGGTCAAATATCCCCGAGCCGCATAAATCGTCTCCGAAACGGTGTGCGCGGCGATTTGTAATGCCTTTTTTCCCTGGATACGCCGCAGGCGTTAATACTGTTCGATGTAGCAGGCTGACAGCAGCCGCGTGTGCTTTATAGGTTTCGGAACGTAACCTCTGTTTTCTGATGGGAGCTTTTTCTGATGTTGCAGGCACCTCTGCTCCGCGTTTTGATTGCGACGCCCTTTGGTGCACGACAGAGAGGCGGAATCGACCGCCTGACGGACCTTATCGTAGATACAGTCGAAAATAGCGCGGATGGTCGAGTTCGTGTGGACCGATTGGTGACCAGGGGAACTGGCTCGCTGGTCTGGGCGCCGTTCGTGTTCGGCCGGGCACTCGTTCGGTTCTGGAAATTAAAACGACGCGGCGAAGTGGATCTGCTGCACATCAATCTGGCAGCAGGGGGAAGTGCCATTCGGAAAGCATTTCTGGCCCGCTTCGCCCGACGTCTAGGCGTGCCCTATGTATTGCACCTCCATGGTTCCAGGTTTCATCAATTCTGGCCGTCGGCGGGACCATATGTCCGCAATCTAGTTGACCGGATGTTCGCGGAAAGCGCGGCTATAATCGTGCTTGGGAAATATTGGTCCCAATTGGTTACGACCCACGTGCCGCAAGTTGAGAAAAAAATCACTGTCCTCCCGAACGCGACAGCTCCAATCCGACTCGCGCGCGAGCCCGCGGCTGACGGGCGTGTCCGGATCTCCTTTCTCGGCGAGTTGGGCCAGCGGAAGGGTACCCCTCAGCTGGTTGAGGCGCTTGGGCGCCTGGTCAGTCGTCAGGACTGGACGGCTACGATCGCGGGAAATGGCAAAGTGCAAGAGACGATCGCGCGCACACAACAACTCGGGATCGACGATCGGGTCAAAGTGCCAGGCTGGCTCGATTCCGCGGCAATCAATGAGGTGCTGGGCCAAACCGACATATTTGTCCTACCCTCATTCGCCGAGAACCTGCCGATGTCAATTCTTGAAGCATTTGCGTGCGGTATCGCCGTCATCGCAACCCCGGTGGGAGCTGTGGAAGATGTCATCACCCACGAATCCAATGGACTTCTTGTACCGGTGGGGGACGTTGATGCGCTTGCAAGCGCTATTCGTCGATTAATCGAGGATGGGACACTCCGCGAGGCGCTAGGTGCGGCTGCCCAACGCGACCATGCCAGACACTACGAAATTGGAGCATACATATCGCGGCTGACCACGATCTGGTTCAATGCGGCGGACAGCGTGAATCGCAGGAAATGTGCGTGAGTTTGTGATCGCGATGCGGATTTGTTTGCAGCGGTTGACGCGCGTATTCCGATAAACGAACCGACTCCGATTGTGAAGTTTGGGCTTCGGGAGAGATACCGAAAGCAGCTAAACTACAAACCGGTTTGTAACACATTTGTCATTCGAGTTTCAGGGGTTCCTTTTCAAATTAAGTATTTTCTATTAATAGGATGGATTATCATGGTTGAATTCGCTAGGAATTCATTTGCGCGGTCACTTCGCAGGAGAGTTGAAGCGGCGGCTCTCGACGCTTAGTCGATGATCTGGCACCCACATTGTGATGATTTGAAACATGAAAATTAGCGTCTTTGGCCTTGGATATGTCGGGGCTGTAACATCGGGCTGTCTCAGCACGCTTGGTCATTCGGTTGTTGGCGTCGATTATTCGGAGGCCAAGGTTGCGCTTATAAATCAAGGTAAGGCGCCGGTAATCGAACTGGATCTGGACAAAACGATCGGCGAGGCCGTCGGCAGCGGGCAGTTGAGCGCAACTCACGACGCAAACGAAGCTATCCTCGCGACCGATTTGTCTCTCATTTGCGTCGGAACTCCGAGCAGGAGGAATGGCGATCTCGACACCAGTGCAGTGAAGTCCGTATGCGCTGAAATCGGAGCCGCGCTTCGACAGAAGTCGTCGTGGCATTCCGTAGTAATCCGGTCCACCGTTCTCCCCGGAACAATCCGTAACGTCGTCATTCCTGAACTCGAAGCGACAAGCGGGAAAAAGGCCGGCGTTGACTTCGGCGTCGGTAGCAATCCGGAGTTTTTGCGTGAGGGAACGGCCCTCAGTGATTTTCACGCCCCGCCGAAGACGGTGATAGGTGCGGAGGATGAAAGGACCGGGAGCGAGATCGAGTCCTTGTATAGCGGGATTAAGGCGCCCTTGGTCCGCACCTCGATAGAGGTCGCCGAAATGATTAAATACTCCGACAATGTTTGGCACGCCCTAAAGGTGGCATTCGCCAATGAGATCGGAATCATTTGCAAGAGCCTTGACGTTGACAGTCACGAGGTTATGGACATCTTTTGCAAGGACTCAAAATTAAATCTGTCAGGTTACTATCTTAAGCCGGGATTTTCGTTCGGAGGGTCTTGCCTGCCGAAGGATGTTCGCGCCCTGGTTCACAAGGCTCGTTCGCTCGACCTGGATCTGCCGCTCATTGGGTCCATCCTTCCTTCCAATGAAAAGCAAACGACTCGCGGCCTCGATATGATCTTGCAGCTCGGAAAGCGGCCCGTGAGCATCCTGGGTATGAGCTTTAAAGCCGGGACAGATGACCTCCGCGAGAGCCCGATATTGGAAGTAATCGAGCGCCTCCTTGGCAAGGGGTATGACATCCGTATTTTCGACCGCAACGTGAATTTGTCAAAACTTGTCGGTGCGAACAGGGAGTATTTGTTGCGGATGATTCCTCACGTCTCGTCCTTGCTGGTCGATTCCCTTGATGCAGCGCTTTTGCACGGCGAGGTCGTCGTGATCGGAAACGGCGATCCGGAATTTCGCAGCATCGCTCCGCGCATACGACAGGACCAGTTTGTTGTTGATCTGGTCCGCATCCAAGACCGTGGCACCCTCGATGGACAGTACGATGGCATTAGCTGGTGAGATCGCATTAACCGGTGCTTCGTCGCGCGCGAGGCGGATTCTAATCATCGTCGAAAACCTGCCGGTTCCATTCGATCGTCGCGTTTGGAACGAGGCTACGACGCTGGTGCAGGCGGGATATGAAGTTTCAGTGATTTGCCCGGTGGGTTCAGGCGCCCTCGCTCGTCATGAGATTATCGACGGCATCCACATCTACCGACATCCGCTCTTCGAAGCACGGACAATGTATTTCTATTTTGTGGAATACAGTGTCTCGCTGTTTTGGGAGTTTCTTCTTGCGTTCCGGGTTTATTTTGAACGTGGTTTTGACGTTATTCACGCATGCAATCCACCGGATCTAATTTTTCTGGTCGGAGGGTTCTTCAAGCTGTTTTTCGGAAAGAAATTTGTCTTCGATCATCACGACATCAATCCCGAGTTGTTCGAGGCGAAGTTCGGCAAAACCAATTTTCTATATCGAATTATCGTTGCACTTGAACGCTGGACCTTTGCCATTGCGGACATTTCGATAGCGACGAACAATTCGTATCGCTCCATTGCGACGGGACGCGGTCGAATGAAGCCGGACCGTGTTTTTGTTGTCCGCTCGGGCCCCAATCTTGAACGTTTGAGGATTGTTCCTCCGGATCCTTCGCTCAAGAAGGGGCGTGCCTACTACGTCGGTTATGTCGGAGTTCTGGGCGGCCAGGAGGGGCTGCGCTATTTGTTGGAGGCGGCGAGGTATATCATCCATGATCTGAAACGCAGCGATGTAGAATTTTGCATCGCCGGCGGTGGACCGGAGCTGGAGAGGCTTAAAGCGCTTGCAGTCGCGCTTGATGTTGCGGACTACGTAACTTTCACGGGCCGAATTTCAGATGAGCAACTGCTCAAAATTCTGAATACCGCCGACGTTTGCGTTAATCCCGATGAATGCAACGATATGAACGATAAATCGACCATGAACAAAATCATGGAGTATATGACGCTCGCCAAGCCGATTGTGCAATTCGATCTAACCGAAGGTCGATTTACTGCTCAAGAGGCGTCTCTCTACGCCCGCTTGAACGATCCGATCGATTTTGCCGACAAGATACTGGAACTGCTGGCTGACGAAGAGAGGCGAAAGCGACTTGGAGAATTTGGACGGAAGCGTGTACTTGAGCACCTTGCCTGGCCACATGAAGCGCCGAAATTGCTCGAGGCCTACGCCACGCTGTTTCAGGAGGATTCGCAAGTTGTGAAATCCTCGGCTTGAGCGAGAATTGGTCCAGTAACCATGGCATCGTTTTCGAGTGACATCAGAGCGGATGCCTTTCGAGTCACCGGCAAAACAATGTCGGTGGGCTCGATCGTTGCGCTCGCTGCAGTCAACCGTACATTTCGACCGGTCCTTACGCTCAGACTTTGCCAATGGAGCAGTGGCAAGTTTTTGCGGTTGCTGGCGAGACTGTTGCACCGGCTTGCGCAGGGCAAGGTTGGGATCGACATGCCCTCAGGCGTTCGTGCGGGTCCCGGGCTAATTCTCGTCCATGGATGGGGAATCGTGGTGAACAAGGATGCGCAGATCGGCTCGAACGTCACATTGTTCAATGGGGCAGTGCTAGGCCGCAAAGACACGATTTCGTCGAGCGGTCGGAAAACGGAATACCCCGTCATAGGCAATGATGTCTGGATAGGGCCCCACGCAATTGTAATCGGCGGCGTCAGGGTCGGCGACGGAGCCATCATCGGGGCAGGGAGCGTCGTCACCAAAGATGTCCCGGCCCGCTGTATCGTGGCCGGGAACCCGGCTAGACTCCTGCGATCGGACGTACTTCCCGATGTGATGAACAGGGCGCCCGGGTAACGGGGGCGCCTGCCTCAAAGCCGATCGTTCAACGCAAATGGCATCTTGCCATATTGGTACCCTGGTATATAAAACTTTATATTATTTAATTTGCAAGCGCCAGTTCGGTGCTGCAAGCGATCCGGTGCCCGGTTAAGGATTAAATTGGACCCGCTGGGGAGTGCTTTGAATTAACCATTCGTCCTTCGGATGAGCGCCATCTTTAGAAGCTGACAATGAACAATTCTTTGATCTAAACTTAATGGCAGGTCTGCGCCGAATAAGAATTAACCCATTGAGAAAGAGTCGATTGCAATTTTGAACGGCGCGACGTGAGATCGAGTCATTTCAACGAGTTCACGTTATTGAAGCTGGATCCTGTACAGCCCTCAAGCGGACGACGTCGCCCACAAGGAGACCGATTAAAATGAAAATCCTGGGGCACCGCATAGAAGCTGGGGAAGTTGAATCTGCGTTGCGCGTACATGAAAGCATTCAGCAGACCTGCGTGGTGTTGGAGACCACTGAAGATGGGTCGACGCGTTTGGTCGCATACTACGTTTCTTGCGATTCTGGGCCAACGGCAGTGGAGCTGCAAAAGTTTTTAGCGGAACGGTTGCCTCAACACTCGATCCCCGAGCTGTTCATTCGAGCTAATTCGTTTCCACTGACGCTTGACGGACAAATCGACCGGACGGCATTGCCCGCGCCGAGCATCGCTGCGCGAAACGATCGGACGGTGGGAACAACGACGGCCCAATTGGAACAGGTCGTCATAGCTGTCTGGCGCAGGTTCCTCGGCACTGATCGGATTGGGCTTGCCGACAATTTTTTTGATCTCGGCGGGGACTCGCTCTTGCTTGGCCGAGTCCAGATGAGCCTGCAAAAGGAGTTGCAGATCAAACTCCCGATTACGGCATTGTTCGAGTTCACCACCGTGCGATCACTGGTTCATTATCTTGATGGTCAGATATCGCCCAAGCCATTCATTTCCGATTCGCAACAGCGCGCACAGAGGCAACGTGCGGCCTTTGCGCGCCAGCGTGAGCGCAGACTGGACGGTGGGTCATGAGCGATCAGGAGCATCCCGCTGCGGCCGTTGAAGGTGTCGCCATCATCGGTATGGCCGGACGTTTTCCGGGTGCGCGGAGCGTTGCCGAATTCTGGCGCAATCAGCTCGAAGGCATCGAATCGATTTCTCATTTTCGCGTCGAGGATCTGGAGGTCTTGAACCGGGCGCGCGTCGCCGGCGACCCTCGTTATGTCAAGGCGCGATCAGTCCTCGACGATGTCGACCTCTTCGATGCCGAGTTTTTCGGCATCTATCCTCGCGAAGCCGAATTGATGGACCCGCAGCAGCGGCTGTTTCTCGAGTGCTGCTGGCAGGCAATCGAAGACGCCGGCTACGTTCCGGATACCTATCCCGGGCAGATCGGCATCTACGCGGGTTCCAGTCTGTCGTCGTATTTTCTGACCCGTCTCTGCGCCGCACCCGGCTTCATCGAAAAGTTCACATCGGGCTACCAGGTAGCGAACTACTTCGAGATGATGGGAAACAGCCTCGATTTCCTGTCGACGCGCGTCTCCTACAAGCTGAATTTGCGCGGGCCCAGTTTCACCATGCTGTCGGCTTGCTCGACTTCGCTGCTCGCTGTCACCCAGGCGTGTCAATCGCTGTTGACCTACCAGAGCGACATGGCTCTGGCTGGTGGTGTTTCGATTACGTTTCCGCAAAAGCGCGGGTCTTATTACCAGGATGGCGGCATGGTGTCGCCGGATGGCCACGTGCGGGCGTTCGATACCGACGCCCAAGGCACCGTTTTCGGCGGCGGACTCGGCGTGGTGCTGCTGAAGCGCCTGGACGAAGCGGTTCGTGACGGCGATCAGATCTATGCAGTCATTCGTGGGTTTGCCGTCAATAATGATGGTGCCGCGAAGGTCGGCTACACCGCACCGAGCGTGGAAGGGCAGGCCAGCGTCATTGCGATGGCTCACGAGGCCGCGGGTATCGAGCCCGAATCCATCGGCTACATCGAGGCGCATGGCACCGGGACGCCGCTGGGAGATCCAATCGAACTCGCAGGCGCGACCCAAGCTTTTCGGGCGCGCACAAACCGAAAGCAATTTTGCAGGATCGGTACGGCTAAAACCAACGTCGGACATCTGGACATCGCCGCCGGCGTGACCGGTTTGATCAATGCCACCCACATTGTGCGGCATGGCGTGTTCCCGCCTACGCTTCACTTCAATCAGCCGAATCCAAATTTCGATTTAAAGAACAGCCCGTTCCTGGTCGAGGGCAAGCGGACTGAATGGAGGTCAGACGGGCCGCGTCGCGCCGGCGTCAGCGCTTTCGGCGTCGGTGGAACCAACGCGCACGTCGTGCTCGAGCAGGCTCCCGAGCGGCGGACGTTGCCGTCGAGTCGGTCCGAGCATCTTCTCGTTCTGTCTGCCCGTTCGCCGGCGGCGCTCGATCAGGCAACGGACAATCTGGCCGAACATCTGAAATCCCACCCGGATTTGGATCTGGCGGACGTCGCCTGGACTCTGCAAGTCGGGCGGCGGCCGTTCGGTTGTCGCCGTGCAGTCGTGGCCGCCAATGCGACGGAAGCTGTCGGTTTGCTTTCGAAGCGCGACCGCGCGCACGTGCAGACGCGGCTGAAGCCGAACGACGCCCCCGAGGTCTATTTTCTGTTTCCCGGGCAGGGCTCGCAGCATCCGAACATGGCGCGCGAGATTTATGACGCAGAGCCGGTATTTCGCAAAGCAGTCGACCGCTGCGCAGAAATCCTGCGTCCCCATCTCGATACGGATCTCCGCACGCTGCTCTACCCGCCGGCCGGTATTAGCGACGAGGTGAAACGAAGCGTTACGGAAACAGTTATCGCGCAGCCGGCGATCTTCACGATTGAATATGCCTTGGCGCAGCTTTGGATGAGTTGGGGTATCCGGCCCAAGGCCATGGCCGGTCACAGCATTGGAGAATTCGTAGCGGCTTGCCTGGCGGGCGTAATCTCGCTCGAAGATGCCCTTACGCTGGTTGCTCTGCGCGGCCGGATGATGCAGGGGCTTCCGGCGGGCGGGATGCTCTCGGTGCGCCTCTCGGAGGCTGAGGTCCGCAAACGGCTGCGCGAACCGCTGTCGTTGGCGGCCGTCAACTCGCCGTCATTGTGCGTGGTTGCTGGGTCGCTCGAGCCGCTTGCACAATTCGAGCGGGAACTGAGCGACGCCGGCGTCGTCTGCCGTCGCTTGGTGACCTCGCACGCCTTCCATTCCGCCATGATGGATCCGCTGATCGATCCCCTAGCCGATGCCTTCTCAAAGGTCCACCTTGGTCCGCCGCAGATTCCCTACGTGTCCGGCGTCACCGGTACCTGGGTGACCGCGGATGAGGCTACCGACCCGAGGTACTGGGCACGGCACGCCCGCGAAGCGGTTCAATTCTCTGCGGCGATCAAGGAATTGCGAAAGAGCCCGGAAGCCGTCTTGCTCGAGGTCGGCCCAGGCAATGTGCTGGCGACGCTTGCGCGCCAGCATACTGGTTTTCCAGCCAACCAGGTCATCGTATCTTCGCTATCCGATGGATTTAGCGGTGAGGGCGATCTCAAGGCGCTTTTGGCCGCTCTGGGAGCGCTGTGGCTAGCCGGCGAAGAGCCCGATTGGTCCGCGCTCCAGCAAGGCGAGGCCCGCCAGCGCGTCTCTCTGCCGACCTACCCGTTCGAACGCAAGCGCCATTGGTTGGAAAGTATTGTCGACTCGTTGGAGGCGTCCGTCGCAATCCCGCCCTCGGGCGCGGCGATTCCGAAGGTCGTCGAAACCGTGCCCCAAATTAATCAGGGAACAGAAACAGTGAATATCGTGTCGAATATTCAGTCTACTCCGGGGCCGAGGACTTCGGCTGCGAGCCGCACAACGAAAATCCAGGCAGCACTGGTCGAAATGTTCGGAGAGCTGTCCGGCATCGATCTCTCCACGATGGACAGCGCAACGACGTTCTTGGAATTGGGTTTCGATTCCTTGTTCCTGACGCAGGCGACCCAGGCCTTGCAGGAAAAATTCCGGGTCAAGATCACCTTCAGACAACTCCTCAATGACGTTGCGAGCCTCGATGCACTGACCGAATTTGTCGAGAAGAGCCTTCCTCCTGACGCGTTTGCCGAACCTGCTGCGGCCGAGGTGGATCCCGCGCCGGCGCGGCCCGCTGCCTTGGCCGTGGCTCCAACAGCCGTGACTCCAACATATGTCGCTGCCGAGACAGGAGGGGCAGGACCTGAATCCTCGATTGAAAGGCTGATGCGCGAGCAACTTCAGGCGATGAATCAGCTTTTCGCCAAACAACTCGAGACGATCCACGGCGCCGCAGCGTCCAGACCTGCTGCGTCCGCTCCATCGGGTGCCGTCGTTGCTGCGCCGGCCCCGCTTGTGTCTACCAGGCAGGCATCTGTCGAGGCGGGGGCCGGATTACCCGCCGCCGGGCTCATGCCGGTCGGCGACGAGGCCAAGCCGTTCGGGCCTTACAAGCCGCCGCAAACAGCCGTCGCAAAGGAGTTGACGGCACAGCAGGAGAAACACCTCAACGTCTTGATTGATCGCGTGTCACGGCGCACGGCCAAGTCGAAGAGCATGACCCAAGAGTACCGCAAGGTATTGGCCGACCCACGCGTCGTATCGGGTTTTCGGCCGCAGTGGAAGGAGATGGTCTACTCGATCGTCACGGACCGTTCGAAGGGGTCGCGCATTTGGGATGTCGACGGCAACGAGTACATTGATCTCGTCAATGGTTTCGGACCGATCATGCTGGGTCATCGGCCGGACTTTGTCGAGAAAGCGATCGAGACTCAACTTCACCAGGGATTTGAGACCGGCCCGCAGACGCCACTTGCCGGTGAAGTTGCAAAAACGTTCTGCGAAATGACCGGCAACGAACGCATGGCGTTCTGCAATACGGGCTCGGAAGCCGTGCTTGCGGCAATGCGCGTGTCGCGAACCGTTACCGGCCGAAACAAGGTCGTCACGTTCACCGGCGACTATCACGGAATGTTCGACGAAGTTCTGGTCAAGGGCTTCAAGAACAAGGCCGGCGAGCTTCAGTCCGCCCCGATCGCACCGGGCATTCCGCGGCAGAACGTCTCCAACATGATCGTGCTCGACTACGGCACGGAAGAATCTCTCGAATGGATAAGGAAGAACGCGGGCGATCTGGCCGCGGTCCTGGTCGAGCCGGTGCAAAGTCGCCATCCCGGCCTGCGCCCGGTCGAATTCCTGAAGGAGATTCGCACGATCACCGAGCAAGCTGGAACGGTGCTTATCTTCGACGAAGTCGTCACCGGTTTGCGCGTACACCCGGGCGGGTGCCAGGCGTTGTTTGGAATTCGCGCCGATCTTGCCACCTACGGAAAGGTCGTCGCCGGCGGGCTGCCGATCGGCGTCCTTGCCGGCAAGGCCCGCTTCATGGATGCACTCGACGGCGGAATGTGGCAGTTCGGGGATGACTCCTATCCTGAAGTTGGCGTGACCTTCTTCGCCGGCACGTTCGTCCGCCATCCGCTCGCGGTGGCGGCGATGAAAGCCGTGTTGGAGCATTTCAAGCAGCAGGGCCCTGCGTTGCAGGAGCGCCTGAACGAGCGGACCGCCAAGCTGGTCCGATCACTCAGCGAAATAGTCGAGCAGCATTCCATTCCAACCCGTATCGAAGGCTTTGGAAGCTTCTTCTATTTCAGCTTCCCTGCCGAGGAGCGATATGCCAGCCTGTTGTATTTTTATTTGCGCGATAAGGGCATCCACATTCGCGAAGGCTTTCCGTGCTTCCTGACAACGTCGCACAGCGATGCCGACATCGAGGCCATCATTCGGGCGTTCGAGGAAAGCGCGATCGAGATGCGGCAGGGCGGCTTCTTCGAGCAGGCCACCGTCCAGCAAGCCATTGCAGCCGGTAGAGCGGTGGACGGACCGTCAGCGAAAGCGGTCGAAAAAATCGAGCTCACCGAATCGCAGCGCGAGATATTTCTGGCTGCCATGTTGAGTGAAGAGGCTTCTAGCGCGTACAACGAGTCCTGCAGCATTCGTCTGCGCGGGAACCTGCAAACAGGGTTATTGCGAGAGGCCGTGAACGAGCTTGTGGCGCGCCATGAGGCTCTCCGGGCGAGCATCGATGCCGATGGTGGCATGATGCATTTCAAGCCCACGATACATTTGGAAATCCCGCTTCGCGATCTAACGAAACTTGAGCCTGACGCGCGCGATCTGGAATTCAGTCGCATCCTCGCTGCGGATGCGCGAACGGCATTTGATCTGACGAAGGGGCCGCTTATTCGCGCAGAGCTGGTGTGGCTTGATGATGAATACCATGTATTGATGGTCACATCGCATCATCTCGTTTGTGATGGCTGGTCGATCAACATTATCGTTGACGAGCTGGCCAAGCTCTACTCGGCAAAGGTCGGAGGCGTTTCTCCGCGATTGTCTCCCGCAGTTCGTTTCAGCGAGTATGCGCGCGCGCAATCCGTGGTCCGCGAATCCGGAGAGAACGCCGAAGTTGAAGCGTATTGGCTTGATCGATTCAAGAATCTGCCCATTCCACTTGAACTCCCGACAGACCGGCCGCGGGCTTCGGTGAAGACTCATGCCGGCGCAACGCTTCGATATCATATCGATGCAGAAGCCTATCGAAAGATAAAGCAGCTCGGCGCAAAGAGCGGCTGTACGCTGTTTGCCACGCTGCTCGCCGGGTATTACACGCTGCTTCGCCGCCTGAGCCATCAGAACGACATCGTCGTTGGTGTTCCAGTTGCAGGCCAGAGCTTTCTGAAGGAAAGCGATCTCGTTGGACACTGCGTAAATTTTCTCCCGCTGCGAGCAAGTGTTGATGAAGACGCCTCCTTCGCTGCGTTACTGAAACAGGTCAAGGGTACATTGCTCGATGCGTACGACCACCAATCATACACTTATGGAACTTTGGTGCGAAAACTTGGCGTCGCCCGCGATCCTGCCCGGATGCCGCTCCTGGAGGTTCAGTTCAATCTTGAGCGCTTAGCTGCGGATGTGGATTTTGGCGGGCTGAAGTCGGACGTCGATCCGAATCCGAAGGCCGCGGTCATTCTGGATCTTTTCTTCAATGTGATGGAGTCTGACCAGGGACTGGCAATCGATTGTGATTACAATAGCGATTTGTTTGATGGAGAGACTATCTCGCTCTGGCTTCGACGGTACGAAACCTTGTTGCTTGACGCTGCGTTGAACCAGGAAAAATCAATCGACGAACTGGCGCTGATGACGCCTGAGGAAATCTCTTCCCTGATTTCCGATTTGGGCCCTGTCGCGACGGAGCGTGTCGCGCTGCGTTCGATCGTTGATGTGTTTGAGGACCAGGCGGCCCGAACACCGGACGGGATTGCGGTCCAGATGGGTGGAGACCGACTGACTTATCGGGAGCTGAACGAACGCGCGAATCAGTTGGCGCGGATGTTGGGACGACGGGGTGTGAAGCCCGCGTCGCTGGTGGCGACGAGCTTTGAACGATCACTTGAGATGGTCGTAGCCATGCTGGCGGTGTTGAAGGCTGGTGCTGCCTACGTGCCGCTCGACTCGTCCTATCCGTTAGAACGGTTGACGATGCTGATTGAGGACGCCAAACCCAGCGTCATTCTTACGCAGGAAAAGCTGGCCGGCGGCTTGCCTGATTGCGCAGCCCCCACGATTTGCGTCGATATGGAGCGGTCCGCGATCGACCGCGAGGAGCGGGGCAATCTGCCCGCCTTGGCACAACCCGACAGCCTTGCTTACGTGATCTACACATCGGGCTCCACGGGCAAGCCGAAGGGCGTGCTTGTAACCCACCGCAATGTGGTGAGATTGCTCAGTTCTACCGATCCGTGGTTCAGCTTTGGCGAGTCCGATGTGTGGACCTTATTTCACTCCTCCTCATTCGATTTTTCGGTGTGGGAGATCTGGGGGTGTCTGCTCACGGGCGGACGGCTGGTCGTCGTGCCGTATTTAGTGACGCGCTCGCCGCAGGATTTTTACGATCTTTTGGCGCACGAGCGGGTTACAGTTCTAAATCAGACGCCGGCAGCTTTTTATCAGCTGATTCATGTCGAAGAGGATGGCATCGCGCGGCCTTTGCAGCTGCGATATGTGATCTTTGGAGGTGAGGCGTTGAACTTTGCGAAATTGCGACCCTGGTTGAAGCGCCATGGCGACCGCGCGCCGCAACTAGTGAACATGTATGGCATCACCGAAACCACAGTACACGTGACATATCGGCCGTTGACTATCGCGGATGTGCAGAATGAAACGCGCAGTTTGATAGGTGTTCCGATTCCGGACCTGAAAGTCTATGTGCTCGATGCCAAGCAACGGCTCGTACCACCAGGGGTGGTCGGGGAAATCTATGTTGGCGGCGCGGGCGTCGCGAAGGGTTATCTGAACCGACCGGAATTGACTGCTGAACGCTTCGTCAACGATCCGTTTTCGAGTGCTCCCGGTGCCCGAATGTACAAATCGGGTGACCTCGGGCGCGTGCTTCGGACGGGCGACATCGAGTATTTCGGGCGCGCCGACACACAAGTTAAGATCCGCGGCTTCCGGATCGAACTTGGCGAGATCGAGGCGGCATTGGTTGATCACCCTGCGGTGCAGCATGCGGCGGCGACGGTGCGCAAAGATGGCGGAGGGGATCCTCGGCTCGTTGCCTATATCGTCGTTAAACCCGGCCGTGCCGCTACCTCCGCTGAAATCCGGGAGTACCTTCAAACGAAGCTCCCCGCCCACATGATCCCCCATGCCTGTGTCTCCATCGACGCCATACCGCTGACCGTCAACGGAAAGGTGGATCAGAAAAGTTTGCCCGCGCCGGACACAGCTTCGGCCGCACAAACGCGCGAATATGTTGAACCG
The DNA here is from genome assembly GCF_036924535.1 of Bradyrhizobium sp. AZCC 2262. Taxonomy (NCBI): domain Bacteria; kingdom Pseudomonadati; phylum Pseudomonadota; class Alphaproteobacteria; order Hyphomicrobiales; family Nitrobacteraceae; genus Bradyrhizobium; species Bradyrhizobium sp. AZCC 2262. The sequence continues at coordinate 779,979 of NZ_JAZHRT010000001.1, forward strand.
AAAACATCGCAAGAGCAGACTCTTTCGCAAATCGTTTCGGAAGTGTTGCGGGTCGAACGCGTGGGTATGACCGACAATCTTTTTGAACTCGGCGCCGATTCACTTCATGTTTTTCAGATTACTTCGCGCGCAGCAAAAGCAGGACTGCAGGTTACGCCAAAGTTGATTCTACAGCAGCGTACGATCGCTGGAATAATGAGCGAGATGGCGGTGACCCAGGCTCCCGCGAATGCACAGGTCATCATCCCAGTCCAACGACAAGCCTATCGCGTGACACGTGAAGCTTCCCGAGGAACAAAAACATAAGACTAAGCTGGTTGCTAGAATGGTCATGTTGAATCCGATTAGAGGGGGGGCAGATGTTCCCGGCGCACCGACGCCGCCGGAGCAGGAGCTTCTTGCATTTCCGCTGTCTCCAGCACAGCATCGGATGTGGCTGGCCAACCAGGATTGGCCGGGAAATCCTGCCTACAATGCCTCGTTCCGCTGGAGCCTCCAGGGCGCCCTTAATCCGTCAATCGTGCAACAATCGTTCAATGAAATTGTGGCGCGCCACGAAATCCTCCGGACCACCTTTGGACGTTTGGACGGCGTTGTATCTCAGCTGATCGTTCCGTCGCTGAAGTTGCTAATCCCGGTTACGGATCTGCGCACTTTGCCCGCGCCAGATCGGGACGTCGAAGTCGAGCGACTTTGTGCGGCCGAAGCAACGCGCGCCTTCAGTCTGGAAAAAGGGCCCTTGATCCGAGTAGGATTGCTCCGCGTCGAGGATGATCGCTACATCCTGCTGCTTACTCTCCACCATATCATCTGCGATGGGTGGTCCATCGGCGTGATCATGCGTGAGCTTCAGCAACTGTATGCTGCCATTGATCAGGGGGAGAGGGCACAGCTGCCTTCGCTTGCGATTCAGTTCCCTGACTACGTGATTTGGAAAACTAATCAGTCCGAGCAGAAATTTGACGAGGCGGTTGCCTATTGGAGGAATAGGCTTCGAGGATATCGAGGATTCAGGGTTGCGCCGGATCTTCCAAATGGTCATGACCGCGCCGTGAATAGCCTGATTATTTCCAGGCTGTTGCCGCGAAATATCACCGACGCCTTAAAGACCTTCAGCAACCAGCAATCCGGCTCGATGTTCAGTACGACGTTGGCCGCCTGCGTTGCGATGCTTCATCGCTATACCGGCAGAACTGACATCGCGGTCGGTTCGCCGCTCGCCAACCGAGATCGTTCCGAGATCGAGAATTTAATCGGACTGTTTGTGAACCATGTCCTGTTCCGGATTGACGCCTCGGGTGACCCGGCTTTCGCAGACCTGGCGGGTAATGTTCGAGATGCGACCTGGGAGGTTTTGGCCAATCAAGAGACGCCGTTCGAGAATGTCATGGAGGCGCTTTCGCTCGGCGAAACGGCCGGAGATGAACCGCTTTGTTCAGTCAATTTTGTTTGTCAGCGGGCTTTTGGCGGAGCGGTAAGTTCCGAATTCGACTTTTCGGGAATTCAGGTCTCGCCGATTCCATCGACGTCGCCAGGCGCTCTCTATGATCTGAATTTCTTTCTGGTAGAACGCGACACTGGTTGGAGAGTGTCGCTTGAATACAAGACCGAGATGTATAGTTCCGCGACGGGCGATCAGCTTCTGGACAATTTCTGTCGGCTTTTGGAGGAAATTGCATCAAACCCCAACCGGAAACTTTCGGAGTTTTTCTTGCCGTCTGCGACATCCGGTGGGCCTCAAAGCGACCCTTCGATAACTTCCACGCCGATTACTCTTGTAGATGAGGTCGTGGACCCGAAGCGCGATCCAGATGCAATTGAAGTATTTCAATTGCCGGCGAGCGTCGGTCAGTCGCGATTTTGGGATCTCACGAAGATAAGGCCGGACAGCCCCGCCTTCAACATGCCGGCGACGGTTCGCATATCGGGACCATTGGCGGTCGATCTCCTCGAACGGAGCATGCAGACAGTCGTCGACCGTCATGAAATTCTCCGAACGACCTTCAAGGAATTCGATGGGGAGTTGAACCAGGTAGTTTCCAGTCGGGCCAAGTTTGCGTTGCAAGTTTCTGACCTTGAGAGCGGCGCGCCGGCTGGGACGAACGGTGATCTCAGCAGGGCGCTTCGCGATGAGGCGCATGAATTATTCAATCTTGAACTTGGTCCCCTTCTGAGAGCTCATTTGTTCCACCTCGGGCCGGACGATCACGTTCTGATCGTCACATTGCATCACATTATCTCTGATGGTTGGTCACAGAACATTCTGCAGCGCGAACTGTGGACAGCTTATGAGTCGCTTTCGAAAGGGAAGCAGCCCGACCTTTTGCCATTGCCTATCCAGTATCCCGATTTTGCCGTCTGGCAAAATGAATGGCTGACTACCGATGAAGCATCTCGGCAACTCGGTTACTGGATGAAGTCGCTCGCAGGCCCGCTGCCGGTTCTCGATTTCCCGACCGATCACGTACCCGGCCAGCGGCCAAGCGTTCGTGGCACTGTTGAGACGATGCAGCTTCCGGAAGATTTGATCGGGCGACTCAAGAAGTTGAGTCAATCTGAGCATGTCACAATGTACATGCTGACGCTGGCGACCTTTGCCGTATTGCTGGAGCGATATACGGCTCAGCACGATCTGACGATTGGGTCACCAACGGCCAATCGAAATTCGCAGACCGAGCCGCTGATTGGCCCCTTCTCTGGACCGATTGCGCTTCGCTTAAGCTTGGCTGGAGAGCCGACCTTCCGGGACGTTCTCAAGCACGTCAGCCAGGTGACAATGGACGCTCTTGATCACGCGAGCTTCCCGTTCGAGAAGCTCATGGCGCAACTCAAAATGCGCGCCGTCAACGGCAGAAATCCCCTCTTCCAATTTTACTTTTTGTATCAAACAGCGTTCCTGCAATCCCGTGAGACAACTGGCCTCGTGATCGCGCCGATGCCGGCGATCAGTGTAGGAAATCCTTTTGAGATTCAGCTGGCAATTATTGAACGCAATGACGGAGTCCGGGCAAATATTGAGTATGATCGGGGTTTGTTCGAACCCACGTCGGTCCGGGATATTCTGGCTTATTATCGCTCTCTGCTGGAAGAGATTGTAGCCAACCCCGACCTTCGCATTGGCGATCTCAAACCACCAGGTGCTGCGGGACGTCACCGGTCAGCCGTGCGGGAAGTCGAGGTATCGAGGGAGTTCGTCGCTCCGCGAAACCCGACAGAGACTAGATTGGCCTCAATTTGGGAAAGTTTGTTCGAGTTACCTCGCGTCAGCATCCATGACGATTTTTTCGATCTTGGAGGACATTCGCTGTTGGCCGCGAGGCTGATTTCCATGATCGAAAAGGAGTTTGGAGTTAAGCTGGATCTTTCAAATCTGTTGGTGTCTCGTACTATCGAACAGATTGGCCGAATGGTTGTCGGTTCTAACGAGGACCTTCGTTCCTCACTCATTCCCCTTCGGGTTTCGGGCTCGAAGGCGCCGTTATTTTGCGTCCATGGTGGCGGTGGCCACGTGCTGGGATATCAGGATTTGGCCCGGGCATTGCCGGATGACCAACCGGTATACGGATTGTCCGCGCCCGAACTCGACGGCGCTCAAAGATCAATGACGGTGGCGGAACTTGCCAGCCACTACAACAGCGAGATACGCCGCGTCCAGGCGCAAGGACCATATCGACTCTGCGGGTATTCATTCGGTGGGTATGTGGCACTCGAAATGGCGGCGCAACTCGTGAGTGAGGGGGAAGAAGTCCCTATTCTTGTCCTGCTCGATACAGCAAACTCCGGATATTATCGAGATCTTCCGACCGCGGATTGGGTTCGGTTCTGGGCTACGCGAGTCGTTGACCGCACCCAACGATATTATCGCCGCCTGGCAGACCGCAGGGTCGATGTTGCAATTTCCAGCGCGTTCTTTTTCGTCCGGAAGAATGTGCATTTGAAGCTGTGGACAATCGTTCAGCGAATATTTCGAATCGCAAATCGTCCAATGCCCAGGCAAATGCGCGATAACTTGACGATGTTTAGAGCATTGGCACAATCGTACAATCCAAGGCCCGTTCAGGCACAGATTATTCTCTTTAGAGTTGAAGGACGCGACCCGGAGTACAGCTACAACAAGTCGCTGGGGTGGGAGTTGATCGCCTCGAAGGGCGTCACAGTACACTATGTCCCCGGCGACCACCTGTCTTTCATGCGTCAACCTCATGTGCGCGAGGTGGCGGAACAGCTGAAGGAATATCTGGTGTGACGATCGCCGTTTTGCGTCTGGTTCGTGCGCGAAGCAGGCACAAGGGCTCGGAATGATAGGTAGCCGTAAGGTACTTGGTGACGACCCGGGGTGGGCGTATGCGTATTTTGGAGCTTTCAATCGTCGCCGCGCTGCTCGGCTACATTGTCAATCTTCTTTCTCCGTATCGCGGTGAATACCTCTGGTTCGGCTTCGTTCCTTTGCTTTGTTTGCTGGCGGTTGCGCTTCATCTGGTAGTGGAGGGTTATCGCTGGCAGATGCTGCCGATATATTCGGTACTCTGCGCCTGCTTGTTGTACGAAACAGTGCCGAGCTTGATAACGGACGTTCAGGCTCAATACTTTGCCGGGCTCGTCGCGCTGTGTTGCCTTGGCGCCGGGATCGTTCTGAGCACCGCCTTCCCGGTTTTCCAATTGCCTCCGCCAACCGGACCGCACGCGGTAGGAACTCAGATTCGTCACCTCGTAGACGACAAGAGACGGTATTCGGCCGATCCGAACAGCCCGCGAGAACTGATGGTTCAGATCTGGTATCCCGCGGCAGCGTCGGCGCGCGGCAGAGTGGCTCCCTATCGCGAGAGCGTAACCACGACTCTTCAGGATGCGCGCTTCTCATTGGTGAAAACACATTCGATTATTGACGCGCCACTCGCAGGTTTCCAGACGCGGTATCCTCTTCTGCTGTACGCGCCTTCCTGGAACGGCATGCGGACTGAAAACACATTGCTGGCAGAAGAATTCGCGAGCCATGGTTACATCGTGGCTGCGATTGACCATCCCTACAGTTCGCTCGCAACTGCATTCCCCGATGGCCGCGTCGTCAGAACGAAACTTCTGGACGAGGATTTCTATTCATCTGAGACTACATTCAGCGGATTTCTGAAGACCGCTGAGATGCAAATAAGAATCAGGACCGATGATGTGAGATTGGTGCTGGATACGTTTGAGGACTTCGAAAGGGCAGATCCCGAAGGTCTTCTTACACACCACCTTGATCTCGATCACACCGGAATTTTCGGTTTCTCGCTCGGCGGCGGTGTCGCCGCGCAAGCGTCCTGGCTCGATCGACGGTTGAAAGCCTGCGTCAACATGGATGGATTGATGGCTGGTGAATCTCTGGAGCGGGGCACGATCGCGCCGCTGTTCTTCATGAGCGAGGCAGCTCCCCCTTCGCCGAGCAGTATTCCGGATGCCAACCCCTCAACACGCCGGGAATTGGTGCTGGATTGGGAGCAGTTCGTCCAAATGAGAAAATTGTTCACCACATATGGCGGCTATTGGCTGACGATCCCTACGGCAAAGCATTTTAACTTTTCGGACTATGCATTTTCGTCTCCGCTACGGATCTTCAATCTTTCAGGGCCGATCGTTCCGGCCAACGCTGCGCGAAGTATCAGTCGATACGCGCTTGCGTTCTTCGATCAACATCTTAAACGCATTGATCAGTCACTACTTACCGAGAAGTCCCATGCTCCGGATCTCGGGTTCGAACGATCGACCGGCCTCACACCCTCGCCGATCCGTTAGGCCGCACCAATAGGCCGTCCGGTCATTCAGTAAGGCGCACGCACGATTCAAGTCGCTCTGGCGGACAGCGACAGATCTTATTGTTCTGATACAAGAGTATCGTCGAGGGCGCCGCCTCGAACCTCACTCCACCTCATCGAATCGTCACGAAACGTCGGCGCCGCAACTGGCGCGGCGCGAAGCAAGCAACGCCACTTTCATGCGGCGCAGTATCGCGCTCGGATAAATCGGGGGCTTGTCGCGTCCCTTCAATCCGCGGGGCCGCAGTTGCGTGAGGACGCTTGTTGTTCACCGTCTCGCGCGCAGACCTTGGTGTAGAGGGTATTGCAGCAGGAATGGGGCGCGGCTGCCCATCGGCGCTTTCATCGAGCTTTGTCTTCGACTTTAACCCGTAGATTACGATGATTGTACCCGCGCTATGCGACTGCGACCGAGAGGCCAATCGAAGGTACTCGGAGCCGGACGATCGACACTTGGTCACTACGTCGGCAAAAATCAGCGCCACATTTTCAACAATCCAACTCAATACAGCGATTCCTTGCGTTAACCATATTTGCATTCGGTGGCGTTCTGGTACCGGCACTTGGCAGCGCCCGGGCGCGGGGGCCGAAAGTGCGCTACGGGACCGACGGGTCGCACTTGGGGAAACACTTAGACAAATCAAGGCGCAGAGTGAGAACCGCTGCGCGCCAGTTCGGTCCGTGCGCCGCTCGGGCGAAACGCTCCGGTCGATCGGCTAATCCGCTAAAACTATATTCTCTTGAACGACAAATTCTTCATGCGTGTGCCGTTACCCTGGGAACCAGCCTGGGCTCGGATATCTCCAGTATCCGTACTTTTACGGTCCATGAAGGAATTTTTTGATGGTTGCGCCGACCCCGCCCGTCATTTTGACGGCCTCACCGGAAGTAATCCCGCTCGATCGTGATAGCTCGACAAGCTATTCCGATACGCTTGCGTTGGTCGGCACCGCGATCCCCAACAGCACAATTACTGTCTTTGACGGCGCGACCCAGTTGGGGACAGTAACAACGAACAGCAGCGGCGTCTGGACGTATATCGCGTCAGAGCTGGCAAATGGTGCCCACAGCTTTACTGCGACAGCGACGGTCTCCGGATCGACCAGTGCTGCGTCCGCCGCTTTCGTGGAAACAGTTGTAGCAGGCATTGGCAATTTCTCGCCACTGACCGATCAATGGTCTGCCCCCATCTCTGTTGGCGGCATGTCCTACTATGTTGAGAACGCCAATATCAACGGCAATGCGCCTTGGGCGATCACCCAACTCGATAGCCACACATTGCGTTTCCAGGTGCGACCCGCCGACGTCTGGCCGGACAATGACAGCCACCGCAGCGAAATCAGCGGCGCCACCGTGTTCGCGGCAACTGCAACCGTCAATGTGTCCTACCAATTTGCCGTTCAACCCGGTCTTAACGATACGAGCAACGATATTGCGTGGCAAATCCTTGGACAATTTCATGCAGACGACAACGATCCAATTTACAACGCAATGTCAGAGGGGAGTCCGCCGTTCGCATTCCACCTGACCGGGCCGAACGGTATCGGGCAGGGCGACTATCTGTCCATTCAGGCCTTGTATGCACTTACCGGACAGAAGACGTGGACACCGGTTACGCCGACTGGCGATCCATACAATAGTTATCTCTATGTTTCGCCAACGCCGATACTTCGCGGCCAGTTTTACGACGTGCATGTCGAAGCAAGCTTTCAGAACAACGCGAACGGATTTTTAGAGGTCTGGATCAACGGCAGTCAGGTTGTTGATTATCACGGCCCTCTTGGTTATGGCGGCGGAAATTACTGGAAGGAAGGTATCTATGAGGGATGGTCCAGCAATCAAACAATCACTGTAGATTACGCCAACACCGTCGTCAGTGCTGCTCCCGGCGCGCCGTTGATCCTGGGCAACGTCGTGAACGGCAACCAGGTGATGCTGAACGGCACCGCTCAGGCCAACAGCAAAGTTGCCGTGTATGACGGTTCTACCAAACTTGGTACCGTCACCGTCGCATCCAATGGGTCGTGGTTTTACGAAACCGGCGCATTGTCGCTTGGTAATCACACCCTGACGGCAACGGCAACCGACGGCGCGGGCAAGGTCAGTGCAGCGTCATCGGCTGCTAATGCCAGCATTGCCGCATTTACCGGTCCCACTATCACGGCTGTCGCTACTTCAGCGGCAGCTGGAGAAAGTGTCGTAGGCAACACTATAACGTTTACGCTGACGATGAGCTCAGCGGTAAATGTGACCGGGACGCCAACGTTGACGCTGAACGACGGCGGCACGGCGACCTACAAGAGTGGGTCTGGGACCAATGCGCTGACTTTCACCTACACGGTTGGGGCGAGCGACCTTACCGTCAGAGGACTTGCTATCACCGGCGCCGGGCTGCCGGGTGGCGCGACGATCCAGGACGGCAGCGGCAATGCCGCTATACTCACTGGCGCAGCCGTGCAATTTCCCAGCGTCATCATTGATACACAAGCTGTCAAAACTCCTGTCTTCGGAAGCCCGGTTGCCAACAGCGACGGCACCTTTACGTTCACCGGTACGGCCGGGGCAAATACAACCGTCTACTTTTCGACTTCATACGAGGGAGGTCTTGGCAGCGCCGTCGTAAACAGCGCTGGCCAGTGGACGTTTACGACTCCGACACTAAGCTATAACTCCTGGAATACGCTTCAGGCTTACAACGTCAACTCGCTGGGAGATGTCAGCGCCATTGGCACCGAGAGCGGGGGCGGCTTTAGCGCTAGTGTGAACCTGCCTAACTCTCCAACAATTACGGGTAATGCTCTCGTCGGGAATACCGTCACGCTCTATGGCATGGTGGCATCCGGTCTTTCGATCTCGAAGGTCACCGTATTTGACGGCTCAACACAACTCGGCACGGCCACAATCAACAGCGACAATAGTTGGACGTTTACGACAAGCGCGCTGACAAATGGCGTCCATGTTTTTACGGCGACGGCCACGAACGCAAGGGGTACCAGCGGGGCTTCTGTACCGGACCCGATAAATGTAAGTTCATCTCTCGCCGACACCACGACCCCCACCGTTGCATCGCTGGTGGCGTCCGGCACCGGGATCACGGCCGGCGCGGGCGATCTCGGGGTTGGCAAGGTTGTGACGCTGACGCTCAATCTCAGCGAGGCGGTGACGGTTGCGGGCGGCACACCTACGCTCACTCTCAACAACGGCGGTACCGCGACCTATACCGGCGGCTCGGGCAGCAATGCGCTGACCTTCAGCTATACGGTCGGGGCAGCCCAGGACACCGCCGACCTCGCGGTGACGGCCGTCAATCTGGGCACCGCTACCGTCAAGGACGGCGCCGGCAATGCCGCCTATCTCGCCGGCGCGGTGACCAACCCGGCCGGCACGCTGCAGATCGATACCACGGCGCCGACTGTTGCCTCTCTGGTCGCCTCTGGTACCGGGATCACGGCTGGCACGGGCAACCTCAATGCCGGCAAGGTTGTAACGCTGACGCTCAACCTGAGCGAGGCGGTGACGGTTGCGGGCGGTACGCCTACGCTGACCCTCAACAACGGCGGCACCGCGACCTATACCGGCGGCTCGGGCAGCAATGCACTGACCTTCAGCTACACGGTCGGGGCAGGCCAGAACACAGCCGACCTCGCGGCGACGGCGATCAACCTGGGCACGGCGACCGTCAAGGACGGCGCCGGCAATGCTGCCGACCTTTCTGGCGCGGTGACCAACCCGTCCGGCACGTTGCAGATCGACACCACGGCCCCCACCGTTGCTTCTCTGGTTGCCTCCGGTACCGGCATCACGGCCGGCACGGGCACCCTCTCGACCGGCAACGTGGTGACGCTGACGCTCAATCTGAGCGAGGCGGTGACGGTTGCGGGTGGTACCCCGACACTGACTCTCAACAACGGCGGCACTGCGAGCTATAGCGGCGGCTCGGGCAGCAATGCGCTGACCTTCAGCTACACGGTCGGGGCGGGCCAGAACACCGCCGACCTCGCGGTGACCGCAATCAACCTGGGCACGGCGACCGTCAAGGACGGCGCGGGCAATGCGGCCAATCTCGCCGGCGCGGTGGCCAACCCGGCTGGCACGCTGCAGATTGACACCACCGTGCCGACTGTGGCCTCTCTGGTGGCGTCCGGCACCGGGATCACGGCCGGCGCGGGCGATCTTGGGACCGGCAGCGTGGTGACGCTGACCGTCAATTTCAACGAGGCGGTGACGGTTGCGGGCGGTACCCCCACACTGACGCTCAACAACGGCGGTACTGCAACCTATACCGGAGGCTCGGGCAGCAGTGCGCTGACCTTCAGCTATGCGGTCGGGGCAGGCCAGGACAGCGCCGACCTCGCGGTGACGGCCGTCAATCTGGGCACCGCTACCGTCAAGGACAGCTCCGGCAACGCCGCCAACCTCACCGGCGCGGTGACCAACCCGTCCGGCACGCTGCAAATCGACACCACGGCGCCGACTGTTGCCTCTCTGGTTGCCTCTGGTACTGGGATCACCGCTGGATCCGGCGACCTCGGGGTTGGCAAGGTTGTAACGCTGACGCTCAATCTGAGCGAGGCGGTGACGGTAGCCGGCGGCACCCCGACACTGACGCTCAACAACGGCGGCACCGCGACCTATACCGGCGGCTCCGGCAGCAATGCGCTGACCTTCAGCTACACGGTCGGGGCCGGCCAGAACACCGCCGACCTCGCGGTGACGGCAATCAACCTGGGCACGGCCACCGTCAAGGACGGCGCCGGCAATGTCGCCAATCTCACCGGCGCGGTGACCAACCCGTCCGGCGCGTTGCAGATCGACACCACGGCGCCAAGCGTGACGCAAGCTGTTGCATCGCCGGGAAGCGGCCTCGAGTTGCCCGGTGACACGGTTACGTTGACCCTGACTTTCGGCGAAGCGGTGACCGTCACCGGCACGCCGACGCTCGCGCTTAACACGGGCGGCACCGCGACCTACACCGGCGGCTCCGGCACCAATGCGCTGACCTTTAGCTACACGGTTGGGTCGAATGACACCACGGTTCCTGCGCTTTCGATTACACAAGCGAACTTGCCGAACGGCGCAACGATAAAGGATGGCGCGGGCAACGCAGCTAACTTGTCCGGTGCTTTGACCACCTTCCCCAACCTGGCGATTGATCCGCCGACGGTTGTGAATTCCATCACGGAGTCACCCGCGACCGGGGATCTGAATGCCGGGAACACTGTCACGCTAACGCTTACCTTTAGCAATGCGGTGACGGTTGCGGGAGGCACTCCGACGCTGACGCTGAACGACGGCGGCATCGCGACCTATACCGGTGGCTCCGGCACCAATGCGCTGACCTTCAGCTACACGGTCGGGGCCGGCCAGAACACGGCCTCACTGGCCGCGACCGCGGTCAACCTCAATGGCGCAACGGTGCAGGACGCCGTCGGGAATGCCGCCAGCGTTTCGCTATCTGGCCTTGCGCAGACCGGGCCGCAGATCGACACCACAACCCCGACCGTTGCCTCTCTGGTCGCCTCCGGTACCGGTATCACGGCCGGCGCCGGCGACCTCGGGGTTGGCAAGGTTGTAACGCTGACGCTCAACCTGAGCGAGGCGGTGACGGTTGCGGGCGGCACGCCTACGCTGACCCTCAACAACGGCGGCACCGCGACCTATACCGGCGGCTCCGGCAGCAATGCACTGACCTTCAGCTATACAGTCGGCGCGGGCCAGAACACCGCCGACCTCGCGGCGACGGCGATCAACCTGGGCACGGCGACCGTCAAGGACGGCGCTGGCAATGCTGCCGACCTTTCTGGCGCGGTGACCAACCCGGCCGGCACGCTACAAATTGACACTGCAATCCCCACCGTTGCTTCTCTGGTGGCCTCCGGCACCGGGATCACGGCCGGTGCGGGCAGCCTCGGGGTTGGCAAGGTTGTAACGCTGACACTCAATCTGAGCGAGGCGGTGACGGTTGCGGGCGGCACGCCTACGCTGACCCTCAACAACGGCGGCACCGCGACCTATACCGGCGGCTCCGGCAGCAATGCGCTGACCTTCAGCTACACGGTCGGGGCCGGCCAGAACACCGCCGACCTCGCGGTGACGGCAATCAACCTGGGCACGGCCACCGTCAAGGACGGCGCCGGCAATGTCGCCAATCTCACCGGCGCGGTGACCAACCCGTCCGGCACGTTGCAGATCGATACCACGACCCCCACGGTATCGTCGCTGGTGGCGTCCGGCACCGGCATCACCGCTGGCGCAGGCAATCTCTCGACCGGCAGCGTGGTGACGCTGACGCTCAATCTGAGCGAGGCGGTGACAGTTGCGGGCGGCACGCCTACGCTGACCCTCAACAACGGCGGCACCGCGACCTATACCGGCGGCTCCGGCAGCAATGCGCTGACCTTCAGCTACACGGTCGGGGCGGGCCAGAACACCGCCGACCTCACAGTGACCGCAATCAACCTTGGCGCGGCGACCATCAAGGATGGCGCCGGCAACGCCGCGAGCCTCACCGGCGCGGTGACCAATCCGTCCGGCACGCTGCAGATCGATACCACGGCGCCGACTGTTGCCTCTCTGGTCGCCTCTGGTACCGGCATCACAGCCGGCGCGGGAGACCTCGGGGTTGGCAAGGTTGTAACGCTGACGCTCAATCTGAGCGAGGCAGTGACGGTTGTGGGCGGCACACCTACGCTGACCCTCAACAACGGCGGCACCGCGACCTATACTGGCGGCTCCGGCAGCAATGCGCTGACCTTCAGCTATACGGTCGGCGCGGGCCAGAACACCGCCGACCTCGCGGTGGCGGCGATCAACCAGGGCACGGCGACCATACAGGATGGCGCCGGCAACGCCGCCAATCTCACCGGCGCGGTGACCAATCCGTCCGGCACGCTGCAGATCGATACCACCGTGCCGACTGTGGCCTCCGTGGTGGCCTCAGGCCAGGGAATCACGGCAGGTGGTGGCAACGTTGGGACCGGGAGCGTGGTGACGCTGACGGTGAGCCTGAGCGAGGCGGTGACGGTTGCGGGCGGCACGCCCACGCTGACGCTCAACGACGGCGGCATCGCGACCTATACCGGCGGCTCGGGCAGCAGTGCGCTGACCTTCAGCTACAAGGTGGGGGCAGGCCAGAACACCGCCGACCTCGCGGTGACGGCGATCAACCAGGGCACGGCGACCGTCACGGACGGCGCCGGCAACGCCGCCAATCTGACCGGCGCGGTGACCAACCCGGCCGGCACGCTTCAGGTCGACACCAGCGCCCACCTGACCCATGTCGGGAACAAACACTTCTTGGCCAACAGTGCGGGGGTGGGGCCGGCAATCTCGAGTGGCGGCGTGGCGGTAACCGATAGCCAAATGGGTGGCTGGACTTTCATCGCAGCGGTGCAGGTTGGCGGTGGGTACCAGGTGGCGCTGAATTTGCCGGGGGCGGATCAGTACACGGTCTGGAACACCGACAGCAACGGCAACGTGATCTCCAGTGCGCTCGGAGGCGTCGTCTCGGGCTCAAGCTACGCGCTGGAATCGATCGAGACGACGTTTAATCAGGATCTGAATGGCGATGGCACGATCGGCCTTGTCACGACAAGAGTCGAATCATCCGGCGCAACCGCGCTGGATCAGGTTGCCAACTATTACCTGCTGAATCCTGTTGGCGGCGGGACTGGCCCTCAGCTGAAGTCTGGTGGTTCGGTCATCACGGCGGATCAGCTCGGCGGTTGGACCGTTATCGGCGCGGAAAAGACCGCCAGCGGCTACGAGGTTGCGCTGAAGGCTACGAGCGGGAATCAGTACATAGTCTGGAACACCGACAACAACGGCAACGTGATCTCCAGTGCGCTCGGAGGCGCCGTCTCGGGCTCAAGCTACGCGCTGGAATCGATCGAGACGACGTTTAATCAGGATCTGAATGGCGATGGCACGATCGGCTTTGTCACGACAAGAGTCGAATCATCCGGCGCAACCGCGCTGGATCAGGTTGCCAACTATTTTCTTCTGAATCCTGTTGGTGGCGGGACTGGCCCTCAGCTGAAGTCTGGTGGTTCGGTCATCACGGTGGATCAGCTCGGCGGCTGGACCGTTATCGGCGCGGAAAAGACCGCCAGCGGCTACGAGGTTGCGCTGAAGGCTACGAGCGGGAATCAGTACATAGTCTGGAACACCGACAACAACGGCAACGTGATCTCCAGTGCGCTCGGAGGCGTCGTGTCGGGCTCCAGTTCGGCGCTGCAAGGGATTGAGGCGAGTTTCCAGCAGGATCTGAATGGCGATGGCACGATCGGCTTTGTCACGACAAGAGTCGAGTCATTGGGCGCAACCGCGCTGGATCAGGTTGCCAACTATTATCTGCTGAATCCTGTTGGCGGCGGGACTGGCCCTCAGCTGAAGTCTGGTGGTTCGGTCATCACGGTGGATCAGCTCGGCGGCTGGACCGTTATCGGCGCGGAAAAGACCGCCAGCGGCTACGAGGTTGCGCTGAAGGCTACGAGCGGGAATCAGTACATAGTCTGGAACACCGACAACAACGGCAACGTGATCTCCAACGCGGTCGGAGGCGTCGTCTCGGGCTCCAGTTCGGCGCTGCAGGGGATCGAGGCGAGTTTCCAGCAGGATCTGAATGGCGATGGCACGATCGGCTTTGTCACGACAAGAGTCGAGTCATTGGGCGCAACCGCGCTGGATCAGGTTGCCAACTATTACCTGTTGAATCCTGTTGGCGGCGGGACTGGCCCTCAGCTGAAGTCTGGTGGTTCGGTCATCACGGTGGATCAGCTCGGCGGTTGGACCCTTATCGGCGCGGAAAAGACCGCCAGCGGCTACGAGGTTGCGCTGAAGGCTGCGAGCGGGAATCAGTACACGGTCTGGAACACCGACAACAACGGCAACGTGATCTCCAACGCGGTCGGAGGCGCCGTCTCGGGCTCCAGTGCGGCGCTGCAAGGGATTGAGGCGAGTTTCCACCAGGATCTGAATGGCGATGGAGTAATCCTGCTCTCCGGAAGCGGAAGCATCATCGGTGCGAACAGCCTTGTGATCGGCAGCGGCGCAAGCGCGGAGCTCACGGGGGCCTATTCCGGGTCGGTCAGTTTTGCAGGCGCAACGGGCACCCTCGTCATTGACAACTCTGCAAACTTCCACGGGACGATCGGCGGACAGCTTACGACCACAGACGTCATCGACCTCGCCGACATTACGGCTGGGGCAAATGCCACGATCGGCTATACGGGCAACAACTCGCCGGGTACGCTGACCGTGAGCGACGGAACGAAGACGGCCAGCATTGCTCTCCTCGGCAATTATTCGTTGGCGAACTTCACCGTGGCCAGCGACGGCCATGGTGGAACGACGGTCGTTGATCCGCCGTTGCCCGGCCAGCAAGAGAGTTTGATGTCGGAAAATTCAGGGAGCGACCCGGCCCCCTCGCTTGCAGCCCTGGACCAGAGATTGGCGCTATGGTCGCAACATATGGCTTCGGCATTTGCTTCTTCGGGCTGGGATAGCGCTCGCACCTCGACATTTGGCGCCGGTGAATTCGGAGGGATTTCGCTCCCGCAATTGGCCCAACCCGTTACTCAGCAGCATGCCGGAATCACAGGTTAGATATTCACATCACGTAGGAGCAACCGGGAGATCAGGCGCGAGCCAGCTTTTCCGAGCCAGCAACCGAGAAAGCCGCATAAGGGTCGCGATCGGGTCGGCCTATGCAAATGGACAACCCGGGCCAAAGCAGTTGGCAAAAGGTAATGATATCCGGTAGCATACTTTGCAGCGGTCGCCGGGAAGTGCCGCGCCGGTAATTCCGTTTGGCCTACTGAGTTAGGGGCTGAAGAAGAAATGATCTTCAGGTCGCTGTGAAATCGGGCGCTGATATTGTTTGCCAGCCTTGCTGGTGATCGGGGCGGCGCAGCCGTTGAGAATTTTGGGGCCTATGTCAGTTTGAAGCTTCGAATATGAAACCCGCAATTGCAGTTGCGAGGGCTGCAACTGCCGCACCCGCGAATAACGTTCCCATCGTGGAAGCCCCGCGTTCGGTCTGGTAAGCATTTTGGTAACGCGGGCCATCGCTTGCGGCGTTCGACGCGTTACCATTGCCGCGGGCAAGTGCAACGAGAATAAATCCAGGAATAAGAGCGCCGAAAAAGAGCCACCAGCTCCAAGTCAAAGACATCGCACGATCCGCCCTTTGGTATGAGCCGTTCTTGACCAAAGTATACAGATTCAACAGGGCGATGGCACTGAGACAAACTGACCTAGGATTTACGGCTACGAGGCACTTGAGAGGAAAATGGGATTATTCACGATCCTACGCACGGATAGATTCACGGGTTTGTCGAACGCGCTACAACCGCGTCCGACCATGAGAGCACCAACACTCCAGCCACGGCCGACATCTGCTTCGGGCGGGGCCGTGACGGTCTTGACGGAGCGAGATCGGGCGGGCAACTTGCATCGCTCGTTATGAATATGAATCGGTCGCCGTCGGACCGTGGGTGCTTGCCCAAGCCAAATTGCCCAGAGGCAATCGCCACATTTTGGCCTGTACTCTCCTTAGTGCCGCCTTGCTTTGGTCAAAGCTAGCTGGAGTGTAGGGGTCGAATTTATAGTTAACCGACCCCCTGTCATGCGCGTGAGATCGGCCCGCATTTGGACAAGCGGCGGCGAAATTTGGGGAGCCTTAGATGGCCGTTCAAAAGCCTACGATTAGCAATTTCTTTGCAGATAGTGGTACCCGGGGTGACGGAATCACCGACGCGAACGTGGTTACGGTTTGGGGGACTGCGGACCCAAATACGACAGTGTCGATTTATGACGGATCGACCCTCTTAGGCACGGCCACGTCGAACAGCTCCGGTGCATGGGCGTTTGAGACACCAAAGCTCTCCGACAGCACCCACAGCTTGACTGCCACAGCGACTGATACGTCGGGCGCCACCAGTGCGCCGTCAAGCGCCTTGTCGGTCACCGTAATTCCGAGCGTTACGGACTTCAGGCCGGCCAGCAACAATTGGCAGAACCCGATTATCATCGACGGCCAGGGTTGGTTCGTCGAATCCGGCAATAAACCTTGGAGCCTTACCAATCCGGATGCGCACACCGTTCGCATGGAAGTGCGGCCCGGAGACCTGTGGGCCGATGATGAAACGGCTCGATCCGAAATCCTGACGGTCGACGAGGCGCTCGACCACCAGGTCTTCAACGCGGCTTACACGATGACTGTGGAGCCGGGGGCGGTGAATCCCGTCGATTGGCTATCGGTCGCGCAGATGCACGAGGAATCCGGCATCCCGTTCTCGATCTCGATCAAGGGCGACAAGCTGCAGGTGATTGTGAATATCAATGAGTCCTTTGAGCAGACCGTTTATGTAGATCCGAAATCCATTGTACGCGGTCATGCTTACGACATCCAAATTCAGGCCAATTTCTCCACCGATTCAACCGGTTTCCTAAAGATTTGGTCTGATGGCGTCCAAATCGTAGATTATCACGGCCAACTGGGGACCGAGACCGGTGGCCAGTATTTGAAGCTGGGGGTTTACGAAGGATATCCCGAAGGGGTGACGTCGCCGATAGCTGTCGACTACAGCAACATCGTACTCTCCTACAATAACGCGTCGTTTCCGACTCCTTCTACTTACGGCGGCTCAACGGGGCAGACCGGAGATACCACGGCGCCGACGGTTGCCTCGCTGGTGGCCTCCGGTACCGGCATCACGGCCGGCACGGGCACCCTCTCGACCGGCAACGTGGTGACGCTGACGCTCAATCTGAGCGAGGCGGTGACGGTTGCGGGTGGTACCCCGACGCTGACTCTCAACAACGGCGGCACCGCGACCTATACCGGCGGCTCGGGCAGCAATGCGCTGACCTTCAGCTACACGGTCGGGGCGGGCCAGAACACCGCCGACCTCGCGGCGACGGCGATCAACCTGGGTACGGCGACCATCAAGGATAGCTCCGGCAACGCCGCCAATCTCGCCGGCGCGGTGGCCAACCCGGCTGGCACGCTGCAGATTGACACCACAACCCCCACCGTTGCTTCTCTGGTGGCCTCCGGTACCGGGATCACGGCCGGCGCGGGCGATCTTGGGGTTGGCAAGGTGGTAACCCTGACGCTCAATCTGAGCGAGGCGGTGACGGTTGCGGGCGGTATCCCCACGCTGACCCTCAACGACGGCGGCATCGCGACCTATACCGGCGGCTCGGGCAGCAGTGCGCTGACCTTCAGCTATACGGTCGGGGCGGGCCAGAACACCGCCGACCTTACAGTGACGGCGGTCAACCTGGGCACTGCAACTATCAAGGACAGCTCCGGCAAGGCCGCCAATCTCACCGGCGCGGTGACCAATCCGTCCGGCACGCTGCAGATCGACACCACGGCGCCGACTGTCGCCTCTCTGGTGGCCTCTGGCACCGGTATCACGGCCGGTGCGGGCGACCTCGGAGTTGGCAAGGTTGTAACGCTGACGCTCAATCTGAGCGAGGCGGTGACGGTTGCGGGCGGCACCCCGACACTGACGCTCAACAACGGCGGCACCGCGACCTATACCGGCGGCTCCGGCAGCAATGCGCTGACCTTCAGCTACACGGTGGCGGCCGGCCAGAACACCGCCGACCTCGCGGTGACCGCGATCAACCAGGGCTCGGCGACCATCAAGGATGGCGCCGGCAATGTCGCCAATCTCACCGGCGCGGTGACCAACCCGTCCGGCACGCTGCAGATCAGCACCACGGCGCCGGCTGCGGCCTCTGTGGTGGCCTCAGGCACCGGGATCACGGCGGGTGGTGGCACCGTCGGGACCGGGAGCGTGGTGACGCTGACGGTGAACCTCGACGGAGCGGTGACGGTTGCCGGCGGTAAGCCGACGCTGACGCTGAACGACGGCGGCACGGCGACCTATACCGGCGGCTCGGGCACGAGCAAGCTGACCTTCAGCTACACGGTGGCGGCCGGCCAGAACACCTCCGACCTCACGGTGACCGGGGTCAGCCTCAACGGAGCCACGGTCAAGGACGGCGCCGGCAATGCCGCCAACCTGGGCGCAGTGGTCACCAATCCTTCCGGCACGCTTCAGGTCGACACCAGCGCCCACCTGACCCATGTCGGGAACAAGTACTTGTTGGCGAACAGTGCAGGGGTGGGACCGGCAATCTCGAGTGGCGGCGTGGCGGTAACCGATAGCCAAATGGTTGGCTGGACTTTCATCGCAGCGGTGCAGGTTGGCAGTGGGTACCAGGTAGCGCTGAAGGCTACGGGTGCGGATCAGTACACGATCTGGAACACCGACAACAACGGCAACGTGATCTCCAACGCGGTCGGAGGCGCCGTCTCAGGCTCCAGTTCGGCGCTGCAAGGGATTGAGGCGACTTTCCACCAGGATCTGAATGGCGATGGCACGATCGGCCTTGTTACGACAAGCGTGGATTTATCCGGCGTAACCTCGCTGGAGCAGGTTGCCAACTATTATCTTCTGAATCCTGTTGGCGGCGGGACTGGCCCTCAACTGAAGTCTGGTGGTTCGGTCATCACGGTGGATCAGCTCGGCGGTTGGACCTTTATCGGCGCGGAAAAGACCGCCAGCGGCTACGAGGTTGCGCTGAAGGCTAAGGGGGCGGATCAGTACACGGTCTGGAACACCGACAACAACGGCAACGTGATCTCCAACGCGGTCGGAGGCGCCGTGTCGGGCTCCAGTGCGGCGCTGCAAGGGATTGAGGCGAGTTTCCACCAGGATCTGAATGGCGATGGCACGATCGGCCTTGTCACGACAAGAGTCGAAGCATTAGGCGCAACCGCGCTGGATCAGGTTGCCAACTATTATCTTCTGAATCCTGTTGGCGGCGGGACTGGCCCTCAGCTGAAGTCTGGTGGTTCGGTCATTACGGCAGATCAGCTCGGCGGCTGGACCCTTATCGGCGCGGAAAAGACCGCCAGCGGCTACGAGGTCGCGTTGAAGAGCGGGAATCAGTACACGGTCTGGAACACCGACAACAACGGCAAGGTGATCTCCAATGCGGTCGGAGGCGCCGTCTCGGGCTCCAGTGCGGCGCTGCAAGGGATTGAGGCGAGTTTCCACCAGGATCTGAATGGCGATGGCACGATCGGCTCTGTCACGACAAGAGTCGAGTCATTGGGCGCAACCGCGCTGGATCAGGTTGCCAACTATTACCTGTTGAATCCTGTTGGCGGCGGGACTGGCCCTCAGCTGAAGTCTGGTGGTTCGGTCATCACGGTGGATCAGCTCGGCGGTTGGACCCTTATCGGCGCGGAAAAGACCGCCAGCGGCTACGAGGTTGCGCTGAAGGCTGCGAGCGGGAATCAGTACACGGTCTGGAACACCGACAACAACGGCAACGTGATCTCCAACGCGGTCGGAGGCGCCGTCTCGGGCTCCAGTGCGGCGCTGCAAGGGATTGAGGCGAGTTTCCACCAGGATCTGAATGGCGATGGAGTAATCCTGCTCTCCGGAAGCGGAAGCATTATCGGTGCGAACAGCCTTGTGATCGGCAGCGGCGCAAGCGCGGAGCTCACGGGGGCCTATTCCGGGTCGGTCAGTTTTGCAGGCGCAACGGGCACCCTCGTCATTGACAACTCTGCAAACTTCCACGGGACGATCGGCGGACAGCTTACGACCACAGACGTCATCGACCTCGCCGACATTACGGCTGGGGCAAATGCCACGATCGGCTATACGGGCAACAACTCGCCGGGTACGCTGACCGTGAGCGACGGAACGAAGACGGCCAGCATTGCTCTCCTCGGCAATTATTCGTTGGCGAACTTCACCGTGGCCAGCGACGGCCATGGTGGAACGACGGTCGTTGATCCGCCGTTGCCCGGCCAGCAAGAGAGTTTGATGTCGGAAAATTCAGGGAGCGACCCGGCCCCCTCGCTTGCAGCCCTGGACCAGAGATTGGCGCTATGGTCGCAACATATGGCTTCGGCATTTGCTTCTTCGGGCTGGGATAGTGCTGGCACTTCGATGGTCAGCCGCAGTGAACTGGGAGGAGGGGGCTTGTTGCCACAGTTGGCTCAGTCCGTTACTCAGCGGCAGCATTCCGATATGACAGGTTAGTTCCCTCGCAGAGCAGAATGGTATTCGCCTAGGCCGGCCGTGAATTGCGGCCCTAGCCCCTCGCTGCCATCGAAGCCACGTAACCGGGCTCGGCGCTTGTCGCCGGGCGAGCGCTGCGGATATCCTTGTGGTCACCGGCATTTGGAGCGATGCTGGTTATCTTCGCCATGAGCGCCTGAAGTTGCAGCATAGCATGCACGGACTTTTGAAGACATTGCTCGCCGTTCTGGCGATTTTCGCCAACGTGTCCGCCGCTACAGCAGGCGCTGCGCCCTCGGAAAAGCGTCTGGCGCTCGTGATCGGGAATGCATCCTACAAGGCCAAGCCGCTCGCGACCGCGGTCAATGATGCCGCTCTGATCGCCCAAACCCTGCGGGCCGCGGGCTTTGATGTCATGGGCGCCCGAGACCTCGATGAAGACCTGCTACGGCAGACTTTCCGCGATTTTGTCGACGCTGTCAGGAGCGCGGGACCGGGCGCGGTAGCTGCCGTGTATTTCGCTGGTTACGGGCTGCAGCTCGAAGGCGAGAACTATCTGCTTCCGATCGACGCGGATATTACCGATGCTTCGGACGTGTCCCTCAGGGCGGTACGGCTGTCGGAACAATCGCTCGCGCTCGCGGCGCTTGATCTGAAGGCAAGCTTCATGATCCTGGACATGGCCCGCGCAAATCCGTTTGTCTTGTCAGGTCAACCGCCGGCTAGTGGCCTCGCCTGGGTCGAGCCCGAAACCAACATGCTGATCGCATTCAATGCCGCCCCCGGCACAGTCTCGCCGGATAGCGGGAATGGCTACGGCCCCTATGCCAAGGCGCTTTCCGAGATGATCCGCGAGGGCGGCCGGACGCCAGCCGATCTATTTGATCGTGTGCGTTTGCGTGTCAACGAATTGACGAAGGGGGCACAGGTACCCTGGGATACCTCGGACATCGAAGCGCAATTCATGTTCTTTGAACGCGGTCCTGACGCGCCATCGCGGGCGGATTCGCCCGAGCGGACCGCTCGGATGCGCTCCCAGCCAATGGGGAGCCTCGGTGCCCAAGACGCCTACATGGCGGCCTTGATGCGCGACACTTTCGACGGCTATGCAGATTTCCTTGCAGACTATTGGCGTGACCCCATGACGAAGCGCATCCGCGCGCTCCTGGCGGCGCGGCGCGAGGCCATTACTTGGCGACGGACCGGCCAAGCCAATGTACCTGACGCCTACTGGTCTTATTTGTCGCGCTATCCAGCGGGGGCCCATGTTGACGACGCGCGCCGCCGTCTCGTGCACCTTGGTGCCACGATCGCGCCGCCCTCCAAATTCGCAATGATAGATTACGACGTTCCCCCGCCATTGCCGGACGAACTGGAGTTTGTCGAGCGGACCGTGCTGCTCTTCAACGATCCGGCATTCGCGTTCGAGTCGCCACCACCTTCGCCCGCCTATTTTCTGGAGCCGCCGCCGCCTGAATTGCTCGCCTTGGCGCCGCCAGATGCTCCTTCGGAAGCATACGTCCTTCCGGCCCCAAGATTCGTGTCGTTACCGTCCTATGTCGATGTACCGGCTTACGTGGTGGCGCCGCCCAATTCACCTGTTTTCAACAGCGTCGAAAAAGCACCGCTCCGCAACGCGATTGACCTTCCCACCGGGGCGAACGGCCAGGCCAAGGCCTCGGCGATTCTGCCGTCCAGCGCGGGCAACCTTATGGACAGCCCGCGCCTTCCATCCTCGGTGGCGACAAAGGCCGCCTCGGTCAGCGGCCGCTGGCGGCCACAGCTAACCGCCTCGAAGCCGCCGGCGCGGGAAGCGATCAAAGTGCTCACAAAACCCGCGGTGGCTGAGCTCGCTTCAACGCCGCTCTGGGCGATCTACAAGCCGCCCGCCCGAAAAGAGATAAGCACGATAGGGGCTCCGACAGATCTCTGGGCGACCTACTATCCGATGGCATGGGAAGCGATCAAAGCGCCTCCGAGCCTGAGGAAGCCTTGGCCGATCGACAACAGGACACTGGCAAATACGCCCATCGCGTCGTCTGCGCTTACCACAGACGATGAGGTGCCGGTCCCCGTGACCACAACACTCGCGCCGTCGCAGCGCGCCGCAACGCTGTCGGCGACTGGCAGCATTCCGCTGCCGCTTTCCCGACCGACAACGTCTGCGCCGCGCCCAACCCGCAAGCCACAAACACCGATTGCACGCGCGGCTTCATCGCCGATAGAAGTTGGTCATGCGCAGCAGCCCGCGGCTCTGCCCAACCGGGTGGCACCGTCGAATCGTGTGGTGCGTCGTCCCAACGTCGAGCTCGGAGTATCGCCGCCGAAGCCTTAGAGAAAACCATGTCCCGCGTGAACGGGATACAAATCTGCGGCTGAGGGAAATAGGCTGTCTTGACAGCGGAAGCACCAGCAGCGGTGGGCTCCTCTTCCAAACTTTCCCTACTTACCTTTCCCGCAGGCTCTCCTGCTTATATTTCACCAGCGGTGACATTAGGTAGCCGATGATCCGTCGAGATCCGGTCTTGATCTCGGCGGTGACTGCCATGCCGGGTGAAAGGTTGACCGTCTTGTCCTCGACTTGCATCTTCGAGCGGTCCACGGAGATCCGCGCCGCATACGTCAATTCCTGGCCCTTGGGCTCGCTTGTGGCACCGGCCGGCTTGTCGTTCGCTTTGTCGCTCGAAGCATCACGCACGATCGAGTCCGATGAGATGCTCAGCACCTTCCCGTGCAGCAGCCCGTATCTGGTGAAATCAAACGTATCGACCTTGATTTGCACTTCATCGCCGGCATGCACGAAACCGATGTCACGGTTGCTCACCATGGCTTCGATCTCCAGTTGACTGTCGCTCGGCACGATTACCATCAGGGCCTGCGCCGGCGTCACAACACCGCCGACCGTATATACGGCCAGCTGCTGAACCATGCCTGATACCGGCGCGGTCAGCTGCTGCAGCTTGGTGCGCTGTTCGGCCTTCGACAGATCGGCCGCCAAGCCGGCGGCTTTCCGCTTTGCCTCGGTCAATTCGCTGAACAGAGTTCGGCGATACTCGGCCCTGGTCTGGGCACGCGTTTCGGTGATCGCGGCAACCGCTGCCTGCGCTACTTTCAAATGGCTTTTCTGGACCAACCGTTCCTGCTGGCTCTCGGTCAATTGCTGCAGCACCTCGTAGTATTGCAACCTGGAGCCGTATTGATCGAGGCTCTTGCGGATATTGACGCGCTCCTCAATGGTCGGAATGACCGTTTCAAGCTTATTGACCGTGGCCGAGATGGTAGCCAGCTCAGCTTCCTTTTGGGCCTTTTGCCCGTCCAGAGCGGCGATTTTTGATTTGTGCTCAGAGATTTGCGCTAACAGAAACTGGCGCTGCATGGCGACCAGCGCCCGGTCTGCTCCCTCCGGGGGACGGAATGCCGCGAGCGGATCGTCAGTATCGGTAAGCGCCGCATTTAGGCGAGCGACATCGAGTTGAGCCGACTGCAAGTCGCTCCGGATATGATTGATCTCG
This sequence comes from Bradyrhizobium sp. AZCC 2262, assembly GCF_036924535.1. Taxonomy (NCBI): domain Bacteria; kingdom Pseudomonadati; phylum Pseudomonadota; class Alphaproteobacteria; order Hyphomicrobiales; family Nitrobacteraceae; genus Bradyrhizobium; species Bradyrhizobium sp. AZCC 2262. The sequence goes on from NZ_JAZHRT010000001.1 coordinate 804,342, forward strand.
CCTTCGTTGATGGTGGGATCGAGTTCAATCAGCGTATCGCCCGCATTGACAATTTGGCCGTTCGCAACCCGTATGGCGCGCACGACACCGGTCTCGAAGGGTTGAATCACCTTGCTGCGGCCAGTCGGAATGATTTTCCCGGTTGCGGTGGCCACGATGTCCACGTGGCCGAGGGTCGCCCAAGCCAAAGCCAGCACAAACAACGCGATAATGGTCGCGCCGATTGCCCTGCCGATCGGGGAGGGCGGGGTTTCGACGATTTCCAGCGCGGCCGGCAGGAACGCCAGCTCTTCCCGCTCGCGCGGCTTGGGAGCTGCTGCCGGAAAGGGAACAACTTTCGCTTCCGATTTCATGGATTTCGCCTAAAATACAAGCAATTAGCCCCTTTGTAAGCAAGCTCGATAAATCGGGCAATCATAGCGCCCCAATGCTGTCCAGATGGCCAATTATAGCAGCTGTCGAGTGAATTTTCTGTCCTAATTGCGATTAAATCTTGAATATTGTGGGCGCGGCGGAGTCTCCCTTAATTCAGTCCAATAAGTTTAGAACTGTAGAATAGAATGCTGCCCATTGGCGTGGTTAGCAGCAAAACGACAGGATGTGAGAGCTGATATGACGACACATTCGGAAGTGCCCGGCCGGAATGACCCAGGCCTTACCGCGCTGGTCATGCTGCTGCGTTTTCACGGCGCCGGGGCAGATCCCGCCCAAATTCGTCATCAGTGCGGAACTGCGGCTATCGGCATTGCCGACATGATTCGATGCGCCAAGGAATTCGGCCTCAAGGCGCGCGAAATGAAGACAAGCTGGCCGCGCCTGGCGACTACCCCTTTGCCTGCCATTGCGGCGCTCAAGGATGGCGGCTTTCTCCTGCTCGGCAAAGTGGGAGACGACAAGGTCGTCGTACAATCCACGAAAACGCCGCGCCCGGAATTGATGAGCAGAGCTGACCTGGAGGCGATTTGGGACGGACGTATCGTTCTGATGACCCGGCGCGCGAGCCTGACGGAATTGTCACGTCGCTTCGATATCACATGGTTCGTGGGCGCGATTCACAAGTATCGTCAGCAATTGGCTGAGGTGCTCCTTGGATCCTTTTTTCTTCAGCTGTTTGCGCTCGCCTCGCCGCTGTTCTTTCAGGTGGTGATCGACAAGGTTCTGGTCCATCGCAGTATGGGCACGCTGGATGTGATGGTGATCGGGCTACTTGGGATAGCCTTGTTCGAAACCATTCTCGGGATCCTGCGGACTTATCTTTTTTCGCACGCCACCAATCGGATCGACGTAGAACTCGGCGCGCGGTTATTTCAGCATTTACTGGCATTGCCCACAGCCTATTTTCAGGCCCGCCGCGTCGGCGATTCCGTCGCACGCGTGCGTGAGCTGGAAAGCATCCGGACTTTCTTGACCAGTTCGGCGCTGACCCTAGTGATTGATCTGTTCTTCACCGTTGTCTTTCTAGGGGTCATGTTTCTTTACTCGCCGCTGCTAACTGGCATCGTCCTCGCCGGGTTTCCTTTTTATGTGGGTATTTCGGTCGGGGTCACGCCGCAGTTTCGCCGGCTGCTGGACGAGAAGTTCAAGCGCGGCGCGGAGAACCAGGCCTTTCTCGTGGAAAGCGTCACTGGGGTAGAAACCCTTAAGGCGATGGCGGTCGAGCCGCAGATGCAGCGGCGCTGGGAAGAGCAACTCGCTGGCTATATAGCGGCGAGCTTCCGGGTCTTACGGCTCGGCAACACCGCCAGCAATAGCGTGCAATTTGTCAACAAGGTCGTTATGGCCGGCATCCTGTATTTCGGAGCTCGGCTTGTCATCTCCGGCGACATGAGTGTAGGCGAGCTGGTCGCATTCAACATGCTGGCCGGCCGGGTAAGCCAGCCGGTGCTGCGGTTGGCCCAGATCTGGCAGGAGTTTCACCAGGCAAAGCTCTCGGTGGAGCGGCTCGGCGACATCCTCAATACGCCGCCGGAACCAAAGTTCAATCCGGCGCGCGCCGCACTGCCCGCGATACGCGGCGACGTCACGTTCGACCATGTTGTGTTTCGTTACCGCATAGACGGCCCGGAGGTGCTGCACGACGTCAGTTTCAGCGTGTCCGCCGGACAAGTCATTGGCATCGTCGGACCCTCGGGCTCTGGCAAGAGCACCGTGGCAAAGCTCGTGCAACGCCTCTACATTCCCGAGCGGGGCCGCGTGCTGGTCGATGGGGTCGACTTGGCTATGGTGGATACGTCATGGCTGCGCCGCCAGGTCGGCTCGGTGCTGCAGGAGAACGTACTCTTCAATCAGTCGATCCGGGACAATATCGCCTTACCGGATCCATCTATGCCGATCGAGCAAGTCGTCGAAGCTGCGAAGCTCGCCGGCGCCCATGATTTCATATTGGAACTGCCGGAGGGGTATGACACGGTCGTGGGCGAGCGTGGTGCAAGCCTTTCAGGCGGACAGCGCCAACGCATCGCCATCGCCCGGGCGCTGGTGACTAATCCTCGCATTTTGATTTTCGACGAAGCCACCAGCGCGCTGGACTACGAGAGCGAGCGAATAATTCAGGAGAATATGCAACGCATCGCCCAAGGTCGCACCGTGTTCATTATCGCCCACCGCCTCTCGACCGTACGCCGAAGCAATAGAATCATAACCATTGATCGGGGCCGATTGGTCGAGGATGGAACACACGACGAGCTCATCAAGAAGGGCGGCCGCTATGCCACACTTCACCGGGTGCAGGCCGATATCCATGAAGTGCGTTAGAGTCGGTCCGGAAAGTTCGTGCAGGACTGCAGAGCTGAGCTGAAGCGGGAAGGCCAGCTCGTCTGCGATGACAATCGTCCGGCCCTGGCTAGAAGCCCGCGACGGCGATTGCGGTCTGGCGATGTGAGTCCGACCAGAATACGCTGGGGCCGCCCCCAAAATTCCTTGAATCCTTGGACTAGCCGCATCACGCGCGAGCCGTTAGCGCGCGGGGTGCCGAGCCGACGTTGAGGGCGCTGACCTAGATGATGCAGCCGCCAGCAAACCGTGAATGCTCATCCCAATCAGGTAGCCGATCTGCATGCTCGTAGCGGCTATGACAGCCGTCACAACGATTGACCAGACAGTGTACGCGTTCGTGGCGCCGATTCCCACAGCAACCGTCAGCACAGTTGCGACCGCAGGTATCAAGACCATGATTTTGAAGCGCTGCGCGAGCGCCGCCCCGACCAAAAAACTGACCGTTGAAAGTACAAGCACGTTTGGCCTCCCTTACTTCAACGGCTTCGCTGCGGGTAGGTTGCTCCCGAATACGTTGATTCTTCGTGAAGGGGGTAGCCGATATACTACTGGATTCGGTATCAAAATACCGGCTCTCATCCCGGCAAATGACCTTGGCGGCCGCATTCCGGCGGAATTCAGGCGCCGATCGGTATCCGGATCTCGGGCGGCTCTCTTGCGGGCACATTTCTCTGGTCGACGGCCGATTCGGCGGTTTGCCACCCAAAGAGCCAGTGGCTTGACTTCGTATCGGACAACCGATCGATGGGCGGCCGCCGCCGCATACTTGGGCGCTGCGGGTGTCTGCACGAGCGAGTGCGTCGCCGCGGTAGATACCTCGCTCCCGGTCGAAATCAGGATTGGATTAAATCGCGACCACTGGCCATGACGCGCTCAAAAGTCGACCCGCCATGCCGCCAGGCGATGGCGGGGATCGCGATCAGAACGGCCAACAGCGTCGGGAATGGCGGTGTTTCGGTTTCGGTGGTGCCGATTTCGTGGTCAGTGCTGCACCAGAGGATATGCGCGGGGGCGCGCGCTCGGCGTCGGCCAATCGGCCGCCGCTCCGTGGTTATCCAGCAACCATTCCTGGCCGGCGGTTTTTCCGCATTCAGCTATTCTCACCTCTTGCCGAAGGCGTTGAAGATCGAAGTATTGCCTGGCGAGTGTTCCGAAGGATGGTGCCGATTTTGTCTCTCTCTTATGTTTCGCTTTTTGAAAGGCAGTATCGATTTGCTGGCTCATTTTAAACCTCTACTGACTGACTGAACAAAGTGAAGCAACCGCCATGCCACTTAACGGCGTTCGGCCCAGCCATGGGACTGGCGGCCGATCGTTAAGGTTCAAACCAGAAGCCCCAATCACGGAATTGTGTCTAGCTGCGACCTTGTGAAGCTATTTCCGCCCCGGCGAGATTTGAGGGTGACCGCGGCAAAAACATGCACCAGGGGTTACCTGAGCCAGCGCCGGGGAGGGATCTTACCAAAGAAATGAGCGGCTATTTTACAACTCTGAGCTTTGCCCGCCGGCTTGCAGGGGAACCTTGCGGGGGCCTCTCGAAGGTGACTCCCGCAACATTGTCCTCGCGCCAGATCGTTTTACAGACGTGAACAGTTCTGAAATTGTCGAAACTAAAATCGAACGTGTCCGGCAATTCGTCAGCTTCGAAGGTAAGCTCAATACAAAGGCCGAAACCTGTAAGATTGTGAACAGTGCAATGGTGCACGGCCTCATCTTGAACCAAGACCTTGGCGGGGTGGTACGTCCTGGTGCGCTTTAATCGTCGGTTTTCCATCTGACGGTCCATTCGTTAAGGCCGGACTGCCGCAATCCAGCATCCAGTGCCCGATGCCCTTCCAATGCGACGCCAGGCAGCCTCTCACATATTAGAAGCAGGAGTTAGCCGAGCATTGTTGGCAATTCGCTACCTGGCCGATGGCTTTTCGCCGCATCATTTCAAATTAATGACCAAGACCGATAAAATCGAAGGCAAGGAAAGTCGCCTTCGTGCGGGTCAGGCCGTCGGAAATCCGTCCTTAGCCCGTGGGCCAGGACCGCACCGCTTTCAAGGTTAGGCTACTTTGGGTTGAACCAGGCCGCAGCGCGCGCGTGGGACCGCTTGAGTTGAAACAAACACCAGCTCTCGGGTCGAGCATGCTTGGTTGAAGAAGCTAGCAGGCTATCATGCGATCGCGATATGGACCTTGGTGGACGCCCGCTGCCACAAGTTGCTAGCAAAACCTGTTTTAAGGTCGCTACGCCCTTTGCCGCCGGCTAGAACTGTTCTTCTTCGATTCTACAGTTCCAATCACGAATTCGTCGATGGTGTGACCTGTCTTGAGAGCGGCAGTCAGCCACCGCGGCTGTTTGCCACGCCCTGACCAGGTCTCGGTAGGCTCGTTCGGATTTCTGTATTTTGGAAATACCCTCGGATATTTCCGTCGCTCCCGAGGCGCATCTCTCGGCTGACTGTCCGCCGACTCCGATTGACGCATTTCTTTCTCGCGACGAAGCTGCGCCAATCTCTTTTCGAGCTCACGTTTCTCCGACGTCAACCTGATGGAAAGAACCGCGCTAATTTCCTCGTGCAACTGCCACATTTCGTCAATGGACATGGCATCAAGGTTGAATTTCTTGCTCATCCGGCGGCCTTCAAGAGTACTCGATTCGGCGGTTGATCATATAGACGTTATGCAGAGCCTTTCCAGTGCAAATATCGATGCAGAGCGATTTCAGGGCCAGTGATATACCTTAATACCTATGATTGTATATTATGGACAACATATAAAGTTCGAAACCAGCGGTTGAATCTCCAGCAACCTGAATGTTCAAACGGCGGCGGAGAAAGTTCGGTATCGCAACACGGCAAAGGCCAGCTTGCTCAGTAGGCATTCCGCTTCCGCAAGATCTCAAAAAACGTCTTGATCAATATCTGGATGTCGAGCCAAAAACTCCAGTTATTGATGTACCACAGATCAAGCTTTACACGCTCCGCGATATGTTCGATCGACGGCGTCTCGCCTCTTGCTCCGTTGCATTGTGCCCAACCGGTGATGCCCGGCTTGACGTGATGGCGAAAGGCGTAATCGCCCAGAATACTTTCGAAATAGTTGTCGTGTGCCAGCGCATGTGGGCGCGGTCCAATCAGCGACATTTCACCCCTCAAAACATTCACGATCTGGGGCAGCTCGTCGATACTTGCCGATCGCAGCAACCGTCCAATGGGTGTCACTCGCGCATCATCACGGGTCGCCTGTACAACGGCTGGTCCATTCTCCTGGACCGTCATAGTTCGGAATTTGAATATGACAAATTCCTTGCCGTTGAATCCCTTTCGGCTCTGCCGAAAAATTACCGGTCCCGGACCATCGAGTTTGATTGCGATGGCGGTAAGAACCATGAGAGGTAAGAAAAATGCTAGGGCCAGAGCACCTACGAAGACGTCCATGATGCGCTTTACGAAACGCTGGGCCGCACTGAGGGGCGCTCGCTGAATTTCGATGGCCAGGACACGCTGACGCGCCGACGACCTGAAATTCGTCAACGAACGAACTTGCGTATCCGGCAACAACCGCACAGCGACGGGTAGGACCTTGATTTGATCGCGGACGAACTCGATGCGGCTGGTATCACCCCAAGGCAACGCGAGCAGGATCTCTCGGCAATTGTGGCGCCGCACAAAATTAGCGACGGAATTGATAATCCGAGTGTCTGACGACAAGCGCCCTGACGGATCGTCATCTTCCTGGCTCAATGTAAAGCGGTTGATCTCACCTGCGCCAAAAAAGGCCAGCAGATCTCGGGACTCCAAGGCCGCAATTTCATTGAAATCGCCGACCATGACAACGTCACGACGTCCGATCGCTCCTTTTGATATCGCCGCAGCCAGCGCAATCTTGGTGAGCTTGCGCACGCCGAGCAGGCCCGCGGCGGCGAGGAAATAAAAGACCACGAAGGCACCGCGGGAATAGTCGACGCTAACCTTGAGAAGGAACGCGACGAATGCCAGCATCAATCCTGTCGTGAACCAGCAGACCAGAATTTCGCGTATCTCGACCCGCGGCTTGGCACTATCTGGAAAGTCGTAGTAGCTGTTTCCGCTCATTCGCAAGATGTAAATAATGCTTGCGAGCAAGCCGATAGCGCAATGCGGCAGGATATCGGGCATCGGATTGCCAACCGACAACTGGTAGGCAATCCCGCCCGCGATGCACGACAACACAATGACGAGTGCATCAGCGATCGGTAGAAAATAAGGAATCGCGTCGCTGGAGAATCCCGCTCGCGGCTCGATTGAGAAATCCTCAAGCTGAACCAATTTATCGCGAATATCAGAGCCCACCGACATAACAAAACCCGCCAATTTGTTTCAGTATTTAATTTTCAGGGGCCGATTAATTAAATTAGCTTAGATTTAATTAGTCCTAATGTAAACTTAAGAAACTTGCAACGCAACGTTAATCTCTTGCACAGGAACTTAAATTACAGAAACTTAAAATTGCAGGAACTTAAATTGGAGCCGTTTGCGCTAACTGGTCAGCGGCGCACGCATTTGCCCTTACCCCACGCGGGAGAAGCGCTGGCTGGAAGTCGAAGGCCAGTAATGGCGCCGGGCACAGGCAGAATTGTCGCATCCGTTCAGGGCTTGTTAACCAAGGTAGGGTGATTTGGATAATTGCGTCGGATAACCGTGGCTTCGAATCGGACTGACACGATGTTTCAGCGTTTCATGCGGGCCAGCGCGCCCGACTTTTTTAAGCGTCGCCAGGCGGACCGAGAATTTAAGGCGCGTTCAGCCGATCGCGACGCTGAAACCGACCGGTCGCGCGTGGGCAGCATCCTTGCGGCAATCGAAAATGCACTCCATGCGGCCGAGCAGGAGCAGTCAGGCCTCAACGAGCGGGTTGAGGACGTCCTGGCGCGCGCCGCGGTGACGCTTGGAAATGGCACCGACGAATATCTGGAACGCGATGCGCGCGACAGTCACCATCAGGACTTGTTTTCGGCCGAGATTTCAAACGGTCAACGTCGCCTCAAGGAACTGGCCACGGCGATCCCGCATTTCAAGTTTTTGAAAACGGCCACGTTGAGCCGGTTTCCTGATTTCAAGCCGCCCGCGCAGAGTGAGTAGTTCTGCGCTCAGCACATTTGCCTCATCACTGGACGTCCCATTTGGCGGAACAGCGCACTGCTAGCCAAGCCCGCTCGTTCGCCCGCGAATAACGCCGGTTTTCGTCTCCCATCGACGGGCCGCGATCGCTTCCGGTAGCCGCGTGGCAATTGCGAATTCATGAGGCTCGAAATGATCGCTTGAAGGACGGATGCGACCTTCCGGCACCGTTCGCTCGCTGCAAAGCGGCGACCACCCCTTCACGAAGATTAGTGAATATGCTCGAGCCATAGCTGCTGACGTACGTCCAGCCAGCATCGTGAATTGGAATTCGCCCGATGGGAATCCCGATCATTCAATCCAAAATGATTCACGCGCTGGAAACCCGCGAGCAAGAGAACATGAGCTTGCCATTCGCAGCCCGTTGATTAATCGGTTCCGGAATTAACCTCCACCCTCAGCATCAAGCTTAACGGGCGAGTTTCATTGCAATGCCATGCGGCCTGGTTATTGATTTTGCACCGGACAATGTCCCCGTTTCGGGCCCCTCGTAGCAGAGCCGTAAGGAAATCATACCCCGCCGACGGCTCTGTTCGACCAGAGGCAACACAACGGTTTTTCAAATGATTTCTGTACGTCGACGACCTACTTCAAAGTCTTCTACGCCGAAACGGCCTGTCGCGCCGGGCGATCTTGCCGAGCGATTCTTTCAGGTGCAGCGACTGCGCAAACAGGTGCATGATCTCGAGCAACTGGCTGCGAGGGACGATCAGCAGGCGTTCGCAGCCATGGAAGACGGGCGCGGAAACGAGCGTACAGAGTAACGATGTGAGGCTGAGTTCGAAACCCGCGTGGGCAGAAGTCTGGCACCTTTGGCGCGTCATCATCCCGAGGCGGTCGATTTCGGGCAAGCTGGTTTGGGGACAGGTGTGGAGGCGTTGGGATGGCAGGCGGTGGTCGTACAAGAAATTCGTCGCGGATGTAGAGGGCGAAGCGAGCATAGGGAACGCGACCGAGGCGTAGGGAATTCAACCGTGCCGGTTTGCAAATAACGCCGATGGCTATTCTCGTAACTGACGCGCTAGACCGAACCGTGATGGTCTTGCCGGTGTCGGTATTGTGCCGCAGCCAACGTTTCCATTCTGATCGCTGGTGGCACCAGAACAAGTAATGCCGGCATCATTGACGGTGGGCTGGGCGAACATGCGGCCGAGGCTGACTCGTGCCAGCGCTGGCAAGTCATGCTTTCAATCTACCTGCGCCACTTCGGTTGCGCTTGGCGCTTGTGTGTTTGGAGCTTGTCCGAACGCGAACCGACGGCGGCACGCGGACGTTCCATTGGTGGAGAAATCTTGCGGGCACGACTTCGATCCGGAACTCTTCCCATAGCGGCTTGTCGGGAGTAATCGAAATCAGATGCAGAAGACCGCCTGCCGCTAAAGCATCCTCCTCCTTTACTCCCTCGTTCGCCATTGCGACCAAATGCTTCGCGAGAGAGGGCCGCGCGATCTCTTCAGAAATTTTTTCACTCTGAGCGGACAGGTAGTAACGTTCCCAGGCCCGAATAAAGGATCGGGCGAGAATCTTGGGAAGATCATCTTGGCGGGCAGACTCGAACATAGCGGGCCATGCTCTGATTAAAAGAAATTATATCTGTTCGCCGATTGGTACAAAATAGAGGTCAAAGGTGGGCCAGAATTCGTCGGGCCTCGGAATTTCAACCGTGACGTCCAAGAAAGTTGACCCTGCCATTTAGCCCATCCCACCCAAGGCGCGTCAATCGGCGATCCAACGCTTGCTCAGATCGGGGTGATGAAGGCGATTTGTACCAGGCTGGTGAAGCGGTCTTCAATCCCGATCGACAGGAAACCCGTAGGGGGCCAGCGGAAGCTGATGCGGGACCAATGACGACGGTCTGAATCTGAGAGCAGCACTCGGCACGTCAGAACACAAAATGGGCGCGGATCGCCGCGATAGGATCACGCCTCTCGCTGCCGACAACGCTGCGGCTGCCCTCGCGGCCAACACACATGCCGCGGCTCGTGGCGGCATTCGATGTATCCCGTCCGGCACGGGAGGGCAGAACGCGCAGATGGCACGACTCAGGAACGGCGAAAAGCCGGGCAATGAGAGTGGCTGGAATGCACTTGGTCGGCATTCGGGAGAACGAATGACGGCCTCTCGCCAGCGTGATTGTTTTACCGATTATTAACCATATCGAGGCAGCTTAATCCCGCGGATCCTTGTAGCTGATCACCGCTCGCAAAGTCCGAACCCATGATCACGAAATGGTTGGTGCTATCGGTCGTGCTGGCCCTGTGCGGATGCAGCTCAAGCCAACAAGTCCAGTTCTCGCAACCTCATCGTTTCGCCTGGGATGGTCTTGGCCGTGATCCCAACCTGCCGGCGACGAAGCGAACACGCACAAAAATCGACGAAGCAAAACCGGCAAGCCAAAACAGGGATGCCGAGTTAGCCAAGCTTCGCCAATTTTCGCGGGAGTGGGTAACCCTGCTCCAGGCGATCGAGGCCGAAGATGACGCACGGATTTCCAAACTTATGGTCATTTGTAGGGGGTGTGAATTGGCGAGCCGCGAGGTCAGTCCGTCCCCATCGCTGAGATCGAACCAGCGAATCACGGACGCCGTAAGATAGAGCGAAAGAGCTTGTCTGCGGACCGGCCGAGCGAACGGACAAGCTTTGCGTCTAAAAACAAAAGGCCGCCGACGTGAACCGGCCGGCTCGGAAAAGCCGGAGCGGCTTTTTGTTTTTGGCTCCATAATTAACCTGCAGCGCGGGCACAAAGCTCAATATATGCTGCCGATATTTTTTAGGACTGCTAGGGCAGTTGAATTAATGCGGACGGTACCCCGCTCTGGAGATATTTGATGATCACCGTGTTGCAAGCCCTATTTTTTGCTGCGATCGCGATCGCGATCGGTTGGTACGCCTGGCGTGGCATTGTGGCGGGCCAAATTATGATCGGCATTCGGGGCATCGGCGAGTTTTGGTTTGACCGGCACCAAGACCCCTTTACGTTTTGGATCGTAATTTCATTTGTCGCCTTCCCGATGATTTTGGCCGCTATAATTGCTGTGAGAACGGTCTTGCAAAATTAGGGCTCGGTCAAAATCGAACTTGAAGGCCTGGAACGGTTGCAGGTGATCGTGAGGTTGTCGGACCGGGAAGCGATTTAGGATTCCTGTCATCCGCATCGCTCGATTGCTGGTCTGGACGCAACGTTTATAGGGTCATTACGCCTGAAAGCTGAACGAGCATATTTGCCGGGTATGGGGTGACCTGCAACAGCGTTTCCGGCGGCGGTCGTTTGCTGGCTTCGGGTCTTCCTCCAGCCAAAACGGCCGATCCTCACCAGCGGTTCTCTAAGGCTTGGCGGCCCCGCGAATGCTCCGGACATTGGCCGACAGGACTCGCCGGGTAATCGGCGGCGGCCTGAATGAGGATAAGCCCATCGCGGGCGATTGCCGCAGGCCTCAGAGCACGCTTTGATGGGGGTATTTCGTCCGGCCTTGCGATCGATGTCGTGGCCAAGGACAAAAAGCACAAGTTTGGAAAAGAATATGGCCAACTTAGTTTCGATCGACTGGAGCATTGAGGAGTTTCGACGCTTGATTTCCGAGCAACCGAAATCCAGCGAGGCCGGATCTTCTATCGAGAAGACAGTCGATGTTCTGAACAGTGGACTCGCCTCAACCTCCGAAACCATCGATCGGGCGCCACCCATCGAAAATGCAAGTTCGCGTGAAGCCGAGGCCGTGAGCGAAAGATTGGGCCCAAGTCAGGTCTTCACACAGAAAAAGGACAGATCGGTCGATTTGACGGTGGCCGACGTGATGGCATTGACGGCTTCCCAAGTAGCAGGCAGCGACAAGCCGATAGCATCACCAGAAGCTGATCGCGTCCGCGACATTGCACTTGATATCCTCAATCCTGAAGTTGCCCAGCTATCCAATATGTTGGATCGGGCATCGAATGCGAAGAACGCAGCTACGTCCGAAGTCAAGACCGCCACGCCAGTTCCTGGAACCGAGGACAAAGGGACCGCTTCGGCAGCGCCTCTCAAATCCGACGTACAAGAAGCTGCTGAAGTGCCTCCGCCGAGGATCGCACCATCGGTTTTCGCTGAAGCACGCAAAGTGGAGCTAAGATCGCCGCTGCAAGAGCTAAGATCGCCGCTGCAAAAAGCCATCGTTGAGCCTGACATCCATACAAGCAGGGCTGACCGCGAACGTGCCATAGCACTCCGTTGGGTCCTGCGGGATATTAACGGCAATCGTTTGAATTGGTGGCCGCCGCGCGAAGAAGACCTGAAAATTCTGATCGAGTTTGATCTCGTCGAAATGAAGAACGGCTTGCCTCAGCTGACGGTCGCTGGACTAGGCGCTATCGAATTGGCGCGCCGGTCTTAAATCAGGCAGATAAGGCGCCAACAATAATCCAACTTTCTTGGCGGCGGCCAAGAGAAGCAGAAGCCGCTGCTGCATAAGACGTGTGAACGTCAGCTCGCGATTCACAATGCTAACGGATTGGCAAGATGGCCGGGCGCTCAATCGATGATGCACATCGGCGAATTGGCAGAGGGTTCCGGAATGATTCGATGCCGGCCACGCGGGCGTAGGAACTGGGCCGAAATTTAACCGAGGTCGTGATCACCCAAGCACATGACGTACCAGCCTGGAGAAAATGGAATGTACGGCCTCGAGCGATGGTTGTCGTTGGCAGCTTCCAAGGGATAAGGACTCAATGGCAAGTGTGCTAAAAAGTCAGCTTCAGGCAGGCACGCATCCGCCGTTTGCAGGGCATCTTTTGATTGGTCAACCATACCCTCGCTCATCACACTCTCCGAGCAGACAAGCCCCGTTCTTCCCCCAGATACCTTCGTTCAGTTTGTCGCCCAAGTCAAATTATAAGCGATCTCTACCGGCTCGTCTTTCGATCAAGATCCCTTCGAGTAGCAGCGAGCTCGCGGGACTGCACACCGGTTGTGCTCCATCCGGAAGCCCTAAGGAAACCCCGCAGGCTTGAAGGGCTGATCAAGACCAACCCGACGAAGAAACTGCTCCATTCCGTCATCGAAATCGGGGAACGTAAGCAGCATCCGCCGTAGCTGATCCGCGTTTCGACCGATCCTGAATTCTTCCAGCGACTGTTTCATTTCGACGACGATGGCGGGTTCGGTTGCGACGCTGGTCATGACAAGGCCAAGGATATCGCGTTGACACGATTCGGCCGTTACCGACACCGCCTCCAGAGCTTCGTAAGAAATGCGAAACGTGAAATCAGGATCGCTGGCGGCCCACTGGAAATGAGCTTCAAAGGCGTCTTCGTGCGTAATTTTAAAGCCGGCTCGTCGCGCCGATGCACCTAATTCGTCAAATGATCCTCTTTGGCTGAACAGCCGAAAATACCGCATTTGCTTTGCGGCCGCTTCGGCGCGCTCCTGGAGCTTCGGTGAATTCAGCCAGCCAAGGACGCGGGTCCTGGCATGAAGAGAGACAATTTCCTCTATCGTCGGCGAAAGGCCTCGCACGTGCTTGGCAGCGGCTTGCGCGCGCTCCCGCAATTTCGATGAGTTTAGCGAACGAAGCATGCGCATCACCGGGGCCAAGGGAACAATTTCTCCAGCCTTCGAACAACGAACCGTGCAAGTGTGGCGTGAAAACGGCAGATTTTTTGAGATAACGTGGCAAAGAAAAGCCCGCCAAACCGGAGACTTTCCCTTCGGAACGAATCTGAACCTTTATGCCTGTTAAGCGACATATGTTGATCGGCGGATCGTTTGCGACGTCCACTACTTGTTGGAGTTCCAAATGTATCAAGTTCAGCAACGAATTGCAGTGTTGACCAAATCAAGGGCCAAGCTCCTCGCGGAGTTGCGCGAATTGGACCTACTGCGGGAGCAGGTCAGGAAATGGGACCTCGGTGCCTGCGCTGGCGAGTTTCACCAGTTGCCCTCAAAGAATTCCCAAAATTGTGCTGATCTTGGTCCGGCCGGTTTTGAGTTCTCGGAAGAGGCTGTGGCGCGTCTGGACGAGAATTCAGACATTCCATTGTTGTCGAACCGGGACTAGGAAGGCGGTCCTTCGAGCACTTCAACCCAATCGATCAAGGATGTCCGCTCATTTGTTGCACGGCTGAGAGTGCAGGTGCTCTTCCACGTTAAAGTCAAATTGGCAACAAAGTAATGAATCTTGAGTTCTGGGTTTAGATCCAGGAAGGCCGGTTATCTCAGGAGGGGCGATGCTTGGCCGACCATAATCGCTGAGCAGTCCGCATGATCATGATGCCGACTGCGCCGCCTGCCATTTTCTCCAGCGCATCGACCAACGTGCCGTGGCGGTCCGGCGTCATGGTCTGCAAAATCTCCAGAAACACCGCGGCGCCGAACACGATGCCGAAAACAAGGATCGGGCGTCGTGGATAGGCGAAGCTGAAGAGGGCACCGAGCAAAGCAAACGCGATGACGTGCTCAAAATGAGCATAGGTTCGCATCGCCGGGCGCATCAAGAACGGCGAGAGCTTGAAATAGATGCCATAGACGAAGTCGACATGCGTCAGCGTGGCATAGGCGATCGTGATGACCGCTAGCCATGCCGCAGCCCTGGCAAGCTGGGAAATATGCCTGTTCATCTTGTTGTTTTACACCGGCCCAAAACTTCTCCGAGGCGATAGTATCCTTAACCTTACCGCCCGACGGAGGGGGCTCCCAGCCGGCACCTGCGGTGCCGGCATCCGTGTGAAATTGGTGGAAGTCAGCACCTCCTGCACCTCCCTTGATATCGGCCCCGCGTGCGACGATGATTTCCGCCTGTGAAAATCCGTCCCGGCAGCTCTGGCTGGGCTTTGAAAGGGGTCCTTCATGAGTGCCGAAATCACACCCTATCGCATTTCGGTCGGCGACGACGTGCTCCACGATCTCAAATCACGGCTGCGCAACACGCGCTGGCCGGAAGCCGAGCTGGTCGAGGACTGGAGCCAGGGCGCGCCACTGAAATGGATCAAGGACATCTGTCGCTATTGGGCGGAAGAATATGATTGGCGCGGGCGCGAGGCGCGGCTCAATCGCTTTGCGCAGTTCACCACCGAAATCGACGGGCTCGACATTCATTTCCTGCACGTCCGTTCGCCGCACGCAGACGCGATGCCGCTGGTCATCACGCATGGCTGGCCGGGGTCGGTGGTCGAGTTTCACAAGGTGATCGAGCCTTTGACCGATCCGACCGCGCACGGCGGCAATGCCGCCGACGCGTTTCACGTCGTTTGTCCGTCGCTGCCGGGCTTTGGCTTCTCTGCGAAGCCGAAGACAACCGGCTGGGGCGTCGATCGTATTGCATCGGGCTGGGCGGTACTGATGGATCGGCTTGGATATGGGCGATACGGCGCGCAAGGCGGCGATTGGGGATCGGCGATCACCACCGCGATTGGGGCACAGGATTTGGCGCATTGTGCCGGCATTCACATCACGCTCGCGATGTCGGCGCGGCCTAATGTCCAGGGACAGCCGACGCCGGAGGAAGCACAGGCGCTGAAGGGAATTGAATATTACGCCGAGTGGGATTCCGGT
The DNA here is from genome assembly GCF_036924535.1 of Bradyrhizobium sp. AZCC 2262. Taxonomy (NCBI): domain Bacteria; kingdom Pseudomonadati; phylum Pseudomonadota; class Alphaproteobacteria; order Hyphomicrobiales; family Nitrobacteraceae; genus Bradyrhizobium; species Bradyrhizobium sp. AZCC 2262. The sequence goes on from NZ_JAZHRT010000001.1 coordinate 819,791, forward strand.
TATTCCAAGCAGCAATCGACCCGGCCGCAGACGCTTGGTTACGCCTTGACGGATTCGCCGAGCGGGCAGGCGGCGTGGATCCTGGAAAAGTTCTGGGCCTGGACTGACTGCGATGGACACCCCGAGAACATCCTCGGCCGCGACGAGTTGCTCGACAATGTCATGCTCTATTGGGTGACCGCCACCGCCGCTTCATCGGCGCGCTTGTACTGGGAAAGCTTTGGGCCCAAGCGCCGCACGCCTCACAAGGTTGCGGTGCCGACCGGTGTTGCCGTTTTCCCCAAGGAGATTGTCTCGCCGGTGCGAAAGTGGATGGAAGCGAACTATACGAATATCCAGCACTGGAGTGAAATGCCGAAGGGCGGTCACTTCGCGGCATTCGAACAGCCGGACTTGTTCGCGCGGGAGGTGCGGAACTATTTCAGGACGCTGCGGAAGCCGTCCGTTTCCTGATCGATTGCGCCGCCGTTCAGAGATACCAGGCGAGCACGGCCTTGAGCAGGGCGTTTTCGATCACCGGAAGAACGACGATCTGGTTCATGCCGGCCGCGCGGGCGAGCTGCGCCGCGATCGATTCATCGACCTTCAGATGTTCGTTGATGGCCGGCATGCCCGTCGCCCAGGCGCCGCCGATACTGCCTTCGCCCTTGCGGATCGTCTTTGACGCATAAAGCGAGGCCAGGTCGGCATTCTTGCTGCAATCGCCGGCCTGAAACACCAGTTCCGCTCGCGCCGGGTTCGGCACCCAGATCTCAAAGCGTCTCGCGATCGGCGTTGCCTGCGCGGACAGGAACGTCATGACCCAGGTTTGATCCGGCGGCGTGGTGTAGGGAATACCGACGCCGCAATTGATCCCGATTTCGCTCGCTTCCTCCCAGCGCAGAAAACTCCTGGCGTTGTGCAAATCCTTGATGATGAGCGGCATACCGGCTTTCCAAGCGCGGCCGGGAAGGCCAAAGCCGCGCGGGAATTTGGTGTGCCGCGAATTGAATTCGAACATGTCGGCGGTGCCGTAATAGCCATCGACCAGGCCCATCTCGTGAGACTTCTCGGGATCGTTGTGCCAGAGCTCGATGGCGCCGACGTGCTTTTCGTCGTCGCCGCAGAACAGCACCATCACAGCCATCAGGAACTCGCCGGCAAAAACCGGCAGCGCGACGCCGCAGGTCAATCCTGCTTCGATCGCCTCGTCCGTGCGCTTGAAGTAGGAGTTTGCGAATTCGGTGAGAATAACGGGATGCCCCGCGGCCCAGGCCTTGCCGGGCAGGCCTTCATCATAGGCGAACAGCACGTTTTCGCTGACGGCCTTGAACTCCGAATACTCGTCGCTGCAAAGACAGCCGCCGAACTCCAGGCGGGTGCGGGTGCGGTCGGGCACCCATAATTCAACCACGCGTATGAATGTCTTCATCGGGACGCACCTGTCGCTACGCCGATATCAGCATCGGCGATTTAGCGACGGGATGTGCGAACAAATTACAGGCAGGCTCCGCCCAAAGATCGTGCGGAGCTCCAGCGTCCTCTGCAGCGGCTCAATTTCGATAAGACGGGTCGGTGCGGTCGAGCTTGCGGAGCAGGGCCGGCCAGGCAAGGTTGCCGTTACGGGTGCTGCGGCCGGGTTTCGGCTGCATCCGCTCATAGGTGTCTTCGAGGATGTTCTGCGGCGGATAGATCAGCTTGGTGTTGCAGGACAGCGCCATGATCTGGACCTGGCAGGCACGTTCGAGACGGAACAGCACATTGAAGGCTGCCGGCACGGTCCGGCCGACGACGAGCAGGCCGTGGTTGCGCAGGATCATGGCTTCATGGTCGCCGAGGTCTCTCACCAGCCGCTCGCGCTCGTCGACATTATCGGCAATGCCTTCGAAATCGTGATAAGCGATGTGGAGAAACCGCATCGAGGTCTGCGCCAGCGGCAGCAAGCCGCATTCCATGGCCGAGACGGCCATGCCGGCCGGCGTGTGCGTATGCGCCACACAATCCATGTCGTGCTTGGCCATGTGGATGGCGCTGTGAATCACGAAGCCGGCGACGTTGACGTCATATTCCGACGCATTGAACAGCGTGTTGCCATCGACATCGATCTTGATCAGGCTGGAAGCGTCGATCTCCTCGTAGAGCATCCCGTAAGGGTTGATCAGGAACTGGTCGGTTGTCCCCGGCACGCGGCAGGAGATGTGGTTGGCCACCATCTCGGTCATTCCGTACATCGCGGTGAGCCGGTAGCAGGCGGCGAGGTCGACCCGCGCCTGCCATTCCTCCGCGCTCACCCGTTCGCGAACCGATTTTACGACCTTGACGGCGGGCGAGCTGACGGGAGGGTTCATGGCGTTTCTCCACAGTTGAATTATTGGGCCGGGCGGGGGCCGGATCGTTGGCGATCAGAATAGCTGCAAATTTCGCTGCGCCGCAAGGCGAGGACTGCAGGCGATATTGCAGATCTGGCGGCTGAAATTCGAATGCGCTATGGCAGCAGGCGAGGTGAGTGCCATGACCGAGGAACGCTACCGACTGATCGGCTCGACCGCGTCGCCTTACGCCATCAAGCTGCGCGCGCTGTTGCGCTACCGGAGGATTCCCTTCGATTGGGTCATCATGACCAAGGCGCTGCGCAAGGCGACTGAACATTTGCGGCCCAACCTGATTCCAGTGCTGCAGTATCCCGACGGGGCCTACCGCGGCGAGACCACGATGCTGGCTTACGATCTGGAGAGCCGCCACAAGGAACGCTCCGTGATTCCCGACGACAAGTCGGTCGCGTTCATCTGCGATCTCCTGGAAGACCTCGCCGACGAATGGGCCGTGAAGCCACTGTTTCTCTATCGCTGGTGGGATCCGGAAGACCAGGCCTATGTCTCGCGCTGGGCCGGCGAGGAGTGGTCGGTCTCGGAGGCCGAAACCGGCAGCGGGGAGGAAATCGAGCAGTTCCGGCAGCGGCAGATTTCGCGCATGGTCATTCTCGGCGCGGCGGCGGAGAACAAGCCGCTGCTGGAAGAGAGCTACTTGCGGATGCTTGCGGCGTACGAGCCGCATGTCGGCATGACCAACTATCTGTTCGGCAGCCGGCCGTCGCTCGCCGATTTCGCCTGGTTCGGCCAGCTCAGCGAGATGGCGACCGACCCGACGCCGATGCGAATCATGCGTGTGAAGGCGCCGTTCACGGATCACTGGGTGCGGCGGCTGGATGATGCGTCGGGAGTGGAAGGGGAGTGGTATCCGCGCGAACGGGCGCTTGGCGGTATGGTCGAGGCGCTATTGAGAATTGCCGGCGAACTCTATCTGCCGTTCCTGGTCGCCAACGCCGAAGCCTTCGCTAAAGGCCTTGAGCGGCTGGAGATGAGTGTTTGGGGCCTGCCTTATGCGCTTGCGCCATTCAAATATCAGGTGAAGTGCCTGCAGCAGCTTCGCGACAAGCTTTCAGCACTCGACGCGGAGAGCAGGGTAGCGTTGCGGCCGGTGCTCGAGCGCACCGGGTGCTGGCAGCATTTGACTGCCGTCTAGGCGCTCGGTCCTTTGGAAAATCCTCACGCGCGGTAATGGCTGCCCAGCGCCGTCGCGATCGATTCCGGATTCCTGATGCGCTCGATCAGCATGTCGATGCGATCGCCGCCCCAGAACAATTCGCCGTTGAAGACCATGGTCGGAACGCCGAACACACCGAGCGCTTCCGCTTCGTCAATGATGCGGTCGTGCTCGGCCCGCGCCGGGCCGTGGACGTAGGCCTCGAACGTATCGGCCGAGCCGCCGATCGACGCGACCACGCCCGAAATATCCGACAGCTCGTCGATTTCGAGATCATGACTCCAGAAGCGGCGGAATACCGTGTCGTGATAGGGCCGGAACAGGCCATGGCGCTGCGCGAAAAGCATGCCGGCGCTGGAGTAGAAGGCGTCATAGATGCGCCGCGGCCCCTTCATCGTGAGGCCTTGCGCGTTGGCATGGCGGCGCGCATCCATGTAGGAGTAGCGCACCTTGCGCCAGAAATGCGGCGTACGCTCCTCTACCGTGCCCATGAATTCGGGAATGCGCAGCGTATACGGCAGCCATTCGAGTGCGACGCCGTGCGCGTCCTCAAGTTCGAACAGCCGCTTGTTGGCGACGAACGCATAGGGGCTCTTGTAATCGGTGTAGATTCGTACGCGTGCTCTATCCATGGCGTGTCCCTGTTCGTTCGGATCAGTATCCCCGATCCGAACAGAGCATGGAACCATGCAGCGCGGTTCTGATATTCCAAAGCGGTTCTGATATTCCAAAAACGAATGGGCCCCGGTGCATGAAAGCATCGCGGGGCCCGACATCTTCGTTATAGACGAAGGATTTCTGGTAGACACCAGTTTGGTCACAGGATCCGGCAGCGCGTGGCCTTTGCGCTCCAGTCCAGCTGATATGTTCGAATTGTCGAAAGGTGCAATGAGGCTGGCAGCTGCTTATGACCTCGACCGCACCTGGACCTTGCGATGAGCAAGGTCACCAGTCTGATCCGGTGGCGTCATGCTCCTCCTCAAGAGTTGGCCGACGGACTTTCGTCCGCACCCGCTGCGTGTCGTCTCGATCATGTAACCGGGGCGCCAATGCCTGCGAAGCGAGGAGCCGAATGCTCCGTGACTTCATCAGGTGCAGTCTCGAAATGCTGCGGCAGATATGGCCGGGTGTCAAGCTATCTAAAACGCATTCATTCACCGGTTCCCGGGAACAAAGTGTCAAACACTGGTCTGTCGGTAATCGCGTAAATCGGGATCGTGGGTCATGGCCCAATAATCCACAAATCGCCATGGCATCGCCGAGAAGACCCGGCCCTGGCCGTTGCGGTAGTATGTTGTCATGCCCGGATGAGTCCAGATCAGTTGCTCGTGCTCGGCATCCACTTTGCGAATGTACTGATCGTGCGCTTCGGCGCGAACATCGATCGCCGCGATATCACGCTCCATCATTTCGACGAGGCAAGTCGAGATGTAGCGGCTCTGGCATTCCGACTGGAAGATCACGCTGCCGCCATGCGCAGGGCCTGAATTGGGACCGAGCATCACGAAGAAGTTCGGAAAGTCCGGCACGGTAAGGCCGAGATAGGCGGTCGGGTTGTCGTTGGCCCACGCCGTTCTGAGATTCTTGCCGTCGCGCCCGCTGATGTTAAGACGTGCCGCCATCTCCGTGACCTTGAATCCTGTCGAAATCACGATGACATCGGCAGGCCGCAATTTGCCGTCGGAAGCAACGATGCCGTCCTTTGCGAAATGATCGATCCTGTCGGTGACCAGTTCGACATTCGGCTTCGTCAGCGTCTTGAACCAATTGTTGTCGAGCAGGATGCGCTTGCCGTAGGGCGGATAGGTGGGCACGCATTTCTCGATCAGGTCGGGGCGGTCCTTCAATTCGGACAGGATGAAATCCGTCAGTTCCTCGCGATGCCGGTCATTGCCCTTGTTCACGGCGCGCTCGGGGTGCGGCCATTCCGGGTCCTTGCGCAGGAACGGCAGCAGACCGTCGCCGTAGCGCCAGAACATGTTGAAGCGATACCAATGCACGTAAAACGGCAAATGCGCGAGAAGCCACCGCGCGCCTTCGGTGATGGGATCGGAATAGCCTGCCACGGGGCGCGCCCATTGCGCGGTGCGTTGGTAGACGGTGACCGACGCGACGCGGTCGGCGATCGAGGGCACCAGCTGCATCGCGGTTGCGCCGGTGCCGATGACGGCGACGTGTTTGCCGTCGAGCTTGATGTCATCGGTCCACAAGGCTGAGTGCAGCATCTCACCCTTGAAATCCGCCTCGCCTCGGAAGTGCGCGGGTGAGGGGTCGTTGAGCTGGCCGATTGCGCTGACCAGCGTGGTCGATTCGAATGTCTCCTCGCCATTGGGGGTCTTCAGTATGGAGATCCAGCGTCGCTTGTTCTCGTCCCAGCGCGAGGATGTCAGTTCCGTGTTGAGGCGGAGATGCTTTCGAATGTCGTGTTCGAGCGCGACCTTCTTGAGGTAATCGAGCAATTCCTGGCGCTGCGCGAAATAGCGCGTCCACGGATTACGCTTTCCGAATGAGAACGAGTACGAATGGTTGGGTGTATCGACGCCGCAACCGGGATAACGGTTGACATACCAGGTGCCGCCAAGTTCGTCGTTTTTCTCGACGATGGTGTAGGGGATGCCGAGCCGGCCGAGCGCAACGCCCAGCGCGATGGCGCAGACGCCGGCGCCGACGATCAGCACGTGCTGCAGCACCAGCTTCTCGCCGGATGGAGGCTTGGTCCAGCGGGCTTCCCGGGGAATGAAACCCATTTCCTCGCGCATCAATGGCGCATATTCCGGCGCGACATTCTCGCCAAGCGTCGCGCGCATCATCTTCAGCATCAATTCGTCACCTGGGTCAGTGATGACAGGATTCGGCTCGCCGTTTTCGAACAACTTCAGCACGGCAGCGCGGATTTCGGCCTGGATTTCCGGCGGCACGCCGGCTTGCGGATCCGGAATCAGCCGTACGTCGCGCTTCGGCGTGTAGGGCGGCTCCAACCAGCGCTCATCGCCGGTCATGTGCACCAGCACCATCAGCAACACGCGGATATCGCCCTCCGCGATGGCCGACGACAAATCGAGCTTCCTGCTCGATACTTCGATGTTCATGATCATGTCCTTGACTACGCGCTCGGCGCTTCGCGAAGGCCGCCATAGGCGGCCCAGGTGGTGCCTGCGATATATCCGGCGTCTACGGGTAGATTGATTCCGGTGACGCCGCTGCTCATGGGCGAAAGCAGCCACGCGATGGCGTGTGCGACCTCGATCGGCTCGACCAGCCGGTTCATCGCGGTCGGACCTTCCAGCCATTTCCTGTTCAGCGCGCCGGAGGCGATACCGGCTTCCAGCATGGCGGTGCGCGTAAAGCCCGGCGAGACCGCATTGACGCGCACGCCGCTGCGGCCCCATTCGGCGGCCAGCGTCTGCGTGATCTGAATGACGCCGGCTTTCGCGGCGGTATAGGCATGGATCGGACCTGACGTCATGCCGGCAACGGAGGCGACATTGACGATTGCGCCATGCCGCCGCTCCGCCATCTTCACGCCGACGCTGCGGGCGACCAGAAACGTGCCGCGCAGATCGATATTGACCTCGCGGTCCCATTGATCCATCCGCACGCGCTCGATTGGGTGCATCTTGCCGAAGACGCCAGCGGCGTTGACGAGGCCCGTGATCGGCCCGTGCGCGCCCTCGATGTCGGCGATGCCGCTGACGACGGCGCTTTCGCTGGCCACGTCGAATGGTGCGGGCCATAGGATCGTTTGCGTTCCCGCCAGCGGCTCCGGCGCGATATAGACAATAACGACCTTTTGGCCTTGTCCGGCCAGAAGTGTTGCTGTCGCGGCGCCGATGCCGCGGCTGCCGCCGGTGACGAGGACGATACCCTCAGCGGTCATGGTTGTTGCCTTTTTCCGGTGTGAACAGGCCGCGCGTAACCAGCTTTCGGTAGGCGGAGATGACGTGCTCGGGCGCCGCCGTGACGTTGCCGCCAACGTAGGAGTAGCGGCGGCTCAAGTATCCACGCGCGCCCATCAGCATGTGAACGATGGCTTCGAACTCCTCGTCGCTATAATCGACGATCGCGTCGGCCTGACGCGCGCGTCGGAGGATACGGACATAGGCGGTTGCGATATTGTCGAGATGCTTCTGGTAGCCGATCGGCGCGAAGTATTCGGCCTCGTTGAGGATGCGGAGGAACTCCGGCACCTCGCGGATGAAATCGAAGAAAGCGCTGAAGCGTTCGATTTCCTGTCTGGCCGCCTGCGCACTTCCGGTGCGCTCTCGGATGAAAAGAACCATGTCGATACCGATCTTCGGCAGCAACTGATCGAGCAGTTCCTGCCGGTTCTCGAAATGATTGTAGAACGTCCCCTGTGCGACGCCGGCCTCCTCGGTGATGCGGGCGACCGAAGCGTCTGCGTAGCCGTACTTGCCGACCATCTTGGCGGCGGCGTCGAATATCTTGCGCTTGGTCCAGGCGTTGCGCTCGACCCGGTTGAGTTTTGTCACTTTGCCGGATGCGGCTTGCGATGATTGCGTCATGCGTGAGCTTCCAGTTCGGCGCGCAGCACGCGCTTGAGGACCTTTCCGGAGGGATTGCGCGGCAGGCTGTCGCGGATGATCAGTTGCTTCGGCACCTTGAAGCCGGCCAGGCGCGTGCGGCAGTGATCGGCGAGATCAGGTAAATCCAGCGTGGCGCCATCCCCTAGCACCACGACCGCGACGGGCTTTTCGCCCCAACGTGCGTCGGGCATGCCGACAACGGCGACTTCGCGCACCTGCGGCAGTTCGTAGATGACACGCTCCACCTCGGAGGATGCGATGTTCTCGCCGCCGGAAATGATCATGTCCTTCTTGCGGTCGGTCAGGTAGAGAAAGCCGTCCTCATCGAGATAGCCGACGTCGCCGGTACGAAACCAGTCGCCGAAGAACGCCGCCGCGGTTTTCTCGGGATCCCTCCAGTAGCCTTGCGTGACCTTTGGCCCGCGCAGGCAGATTTCGCCGTTGACGGCGGAGGGGACGCGATTGCCGGCATCGTCGCGGATTTCGATTTCGACATGGGCGATGGCGCGGCCGGTCGAGCCGATCTTCTCGATCTCGCGGCCGGCTTCCATGAAGGTATCGCCGCCGCAGGTTTCGGTCAGGCCATAGGCGTCGATGTAGCGGGCGTTCCTGAAATAGTCGGAGAAGGCGCGGATGCGCACCTCCGGAGTCTTCTCGCCGCCACCGATGGTCCACCGCAGGCTCGACACATCGTAGCGGTCGCGGGTCGGGCAGGTCAGGATCGCGGTCGTCATCACGGGTGCGAACCATGCAGCGTTGAGTTTTTCCATCTCGATGGCGGCGAGCGCCTGCTCAGGCTCGAAGTTGCGGTGGATGGAAAGCATGCCGCCGTGCCAGAGCACCGCGATCCCCGGCAAATCGAGCGCGCCGACATGATAGAGCGGGCCGACCACCAGCAATCGCGTGTCGGCGTTCAATCCGAGCACCAGCGTCTGGTCGGCCGACTTCCAGTACAGGTTCTCGTAAGTCAGCATCACGCCCTTGGGGCGGTCCGTCGTGCCCGACGTGTACATCAGCCGCATCAGGTCGCGCGGTTGGCGGACGTGCATCGGGGCGGGCGTGATATCAGGCGCAAGGCGGGTCGCGTTGGATTGTGCGGCTTCGTCGAGCAGCACCACCGGCGCACCGCCGGTCGCGATGCTTGCGAGCTCTTCATCTGCAATCAGGATGCGCGCGCCGGAATTGCCGACGATGTAGCCGACTTCATCGGCGGAGAGCCGATAATTGATCGGCAGAAACACCGCGCCGATGTGGCTGGTCGCAAATACCAGTTCGAGAAAGGAGGTGCTGTTCTTCATCAGGACCGCGACGACGTCGTCTGGGCCTATTCCGCGCCCGGCGAGCCATCCGCCGACCCGGCGGATACGGGCGTCGAAGTCGGCATAAGAGACATCCTCGCCGCGGTATTTCAGCGCACAGCGAGCCGGCGTCCGCCGGGCGTGAAATGCGATGAAGCTGGATAGTTTGATCATTATCCGCCCAAAAGCCCGGTTTCCGGGTCCGTCTCTCCCTGGATGAATTATGACTCGTAATTCATCTTTGGCTTGACGTCACCCCCCTTGCTCTGAAATCCTTGTGAGTACGGAGGCGACACGACCTCCGGCAGGGATTTGGGAACGCAAACCCCAGAGGGAGGAAGCAATGACGAGAACCCGCAAACCGGGCGTAAGCCGACGTGCGACGTTGGCGATGATGGGTGCCGGTGCCGTAACATTTGCGACGCCCTGGGTGGCGCGCGCGCAAGCCAAGACCATCAAGGTCGGCATGCCGACCATTCTCTCCGGACGCGTGGCGCAGCTCGGAACGTCGTCGCGCAACGCCGTCGTGCTGGAAGTCGAAAAGGTCAACGCCGCCGGCGGGCTGGCCGGACGACAGATCGAAATGGTGATCCGCGATTCCAAGGGACAGCCGCAGGAAGCCGCCCGCATCGCCCGCGAACTCGTCAATACCGATGGATGCGAATTGCTGATCGACGCGGAAGCGTCATCGGGCGCGTTCGCGGTGCATGAAGTGGCGCGCGATCTCGGCGTGCTTTGCATTCATACCAACTCGGAAACCTCGGCGCTAACGGCTGATCCCAAGCAGCATATTCCCAACGCGTTCCGCACCGCGCGACAGGGCGTGCATGATTCGATCGTCGGCGGCAGCTACGCGGCGGCGATTTCCAAGGCTAAGGGCCTGAAGAAATGGGCGACCTGTGCGCCCGACTATGCCTATGGCCGCGACACCACCGGAGAGTTCACGCTTTACCTGAAGCGCTTCGCACCCGACGTCGAAATCATAAGCGAGTCCTGGCCCAAACTGTTCCAGCCTGACTACACCGAGGTGGTGACGAAAATCCTGCAGGCCAAGCCGCAGGCGCTGTATTCCTGCCTCTGGGGCGGCGACCTCACGTCCTATATCGATCAGGCTAACATCTACGCGCTGTTCAGCCAGATGGAGGTGTTCGCAGTCAACATGGCCGACTACACGGCCCTGACGGTGGTGAAGAACCTGCCGAAGGGCATTCACTCCGGCAACCGCTACATCAAGACCTATCCGGCAACACCGGAAAACGCCGTGTGGGGCGATGCCTACAAGGCCAAATACAACGAGTATCCCACCAACTGGTCGTGGGAGAATGCCACCGCGATCATGCTGTTGGCCGAAGCGTCGAAGAAGGCGAATTCCGCCGACGGCAAGAAGATTGCGGAAGCGATGCGCGGCCTGAAGATCAAGTCGCCGTTCGGCGCCGACGGCACCGTTACCATGCGCGCCGACGACCAGACGCTTGTGGGTTATGCGATCGGCTGGGGCACGACGATCCCGCAGGAACCTTATGTGCCGCAAGTTCAGGCCGGCGACTGGAAGACGATCTTTGAGCTCGAAGCCGAGTGGAAGAAGAGCAAGGGTTATACCTGATCGATCGGCGATAACGGAGGTGGCGTAAGCTGCCTCCGTTTCGTTGCGGAATGTTTCTCGCGGGCCGCCCGTTCCGGCACGCTGCAATGGATGTTTCCCTTGGATCTCGACGCGCTTACCGGCTGTCTCGCCAGTTCCGCCTGCCTGGTGACGCAAACCACCAGCGGCTTCATCATCGGCATGTTGCTGTTTCTGGTCGCTGTCGGACTGACGCTGATTTTTGGCGTGCTCAAGGTCGTCAATTTCAGTCACGGCGCCTTCTATATGTTCGGCGCCTATTTTGCGATGACGGCCTATCAGCTCACGGGCAGCTTTGCGTTGGCGATGCTGTGCGGGGCGGCCGGCACGGCCTTGCTTGGCCTGATCTTCGAGCGCGTGTTCATGAGCCGGGTCTATGGCTCCGACGTGCTGATGCAGTTGCTCGTCTGCTACGCCTTCGTGCTGATCTTCGATGACGTCGTGCGGATGATCTGGGGGCCGGAATTCAAATCGATGGGCATGCCGGCGGCGTTTCAGGTGGCGCCGCTGTTCATCGCCGGCGGCGTGGTGCCGCCGTATTATTTGCTCCTGATCGGCGTCGCGCTGGCGGCAGCCGTGATCCTCGGGCTCGGCCTTGCCCGCACCAGGCTCGGCAAGGTGATCCGGGCCGCCGCGCATAATCCGGGCATGGTATCCGCGCTCGGCATCAATACCGGCCTGATCTATGGCGGCGTATTTGCATTGGGTGGCATGCTGGCGGGGCTTGCCGGCGCGCTCGCAGCACCCGTGCGCTCGCTGACGCCGGGCATGGGATTTTCGGTCCTGATCGAATCCTTCATCGTCACCGTGATCGGCGGCATGGGCTCGATCCTGGGAGCGCTGATCGGCGCGCTTCTGATCGGCATGATCCGCTCGTTCGGATCGCTCGGCTTTCCCTTGTTCACGGAAGGCTTGATGTATCTGTTCATGGTGATCGTGCTGGTGTCGCGACCGACGGGTCTGTTTGGCAAGGAGGTCGCATGACCGAGCTGCAGGCCGAGCAGGGCGCGCCGGCGCTCGATGTCCCCCGCACAGAGGCAAAGCCGCGTCGTAATCGGGATGCCCTGATTGCACTTGCGGTCTTTGTCGTGCTGGCTCTGTTGCCGATGGTCTTCAGCAGTAAATTGCTGCTCGACTTCGTGATCCGCTGCGCGGCCTATGGACTGTTCGCGACGTCGCTCAACCTTCTGGTCGGTTACACCGGCCTGACTTCGTTCGGCCATGGCATGTTCTTTGGCCTTGGCGCCTACGGCTTCGGGTTGATGATGCAGAAGACCGGCGTTCCCATCCCCGTGGCTTTCGTCGCAACGTTGGCGATCACGTTTGTCGTCGCTCTCGTCATTGGCGCCATCTGCGTGCGACTGAAGGAAATCTACTTCGCCTTCGTGACGCTGGCGTTCCAGATGCTGATTCACTCGACCATCCTGTCCTGGGTATCGCTGACCGGTGGCGATCAGGGATTGCGCGGTGGCATTCCGCGGCCGCCATTTTGGGGCATTGATCTATCGAACCATTTGCATCTCTACGTCATGAGCTGCGCGCTGCTTGTGATCGGACTGTTCCTGATGCATCAGATCGCACAGTCGCCGTTCGGCTACACGCTGCGCATGATCCGTGACAACGCGACACGCGCGAGCTTCATCGGCATCGACGTCTGGCGCGCCAAGTTGACGATCTTTGTGCTCGCGGCGCTGTTCGCCTCGACCGGCGGGGTCATCATGGCGCTGTTCGTCTCCGGAGCCTATCCGGAATTCGCCTATTGGACCATTTCGGGCGAGGGCATCTTCATCAACATGCTCGGCGGCGTGACTACATTCCTGGGACCAATGGTCGGCACCGTACTGCTCCTGATCCTCAACGATACCGTTACCCGTTTGACCGAATATCACGGCATCGTGCTCGGGATCGTGATCCTGTTCTTCGCCATCGGCCTGCGGAAGGGCCTGATGGATTTCGTCGTTGAATGGTACGCACGGCGCCGCGCCGGTTCCGGGGAGCGCAGCTAGCCATGCTGGAGATACGTTCCCTTTCCAAAGCGTTCGGCGGCGTCAAGGCGACCGACAATGTCACGCTCGACTTTGCCGACGGTTCGCTGACCGCCGTGATCGGTCCGAACGGTGCGGGAAAAAGCACGTTCTTCAACCTGATCACTGGTGCACTGAAGCCGGACTCCGGCCAGATCCTGCTCAATGGCGTCGACATGGCTGGACGTTCACCGCCCGAAATCGTGCGCCATGGCATCGGGCGGGCGTTCCAGGTGGCGAGTATCTTCCCTTCACTCACGGTGCAGGACACCATGCTCGCCGCTGTCTGTGCTGATCAGCGCCGCGCCAGCGTCATTCATCGCCGTTTCCCGTTGGCCGAAACCCGCGCCCGCGCCGAGCATACGATGGAGCTGCTGGGCCTGGCCGGCAAGCGCAATCGCATCGCGGCGACGCTGTCGCATGGCGATCAGAAGCTGCTCGATATTGCACTCGCACTGGTGCTCGATCCCAAGGTGCTGCTGCTCGATGAGCCCACCGCCGGCATGGGCACCGAGGAGCGCTGGCGGATGATCGACAAGGTGAGGGAGCTCTGGGAGAAGCAGAAGATCACGGTGGTGTTCATCGAACACGACATGGACATCGTGTTCAAGATCGCGCCGGAGATTGTCGTGCTGTGCTACGGCCGCATTCTCGCAACCGGCACGCCGGATGCGATCCGCCGGAACGAGGCCGTGATCGAGGCCTATCTCGGCACCGAACATCACGCCGGAGCTGCGATATGAACGCGCAGCCGATCGTTCAGGTCGAAGACCTCGACGTCTACTATGGCACCAGCCAGATCCTGTTCGGCGTCGCCCTCGCAGTCCGGCAGGGCGAAACCATGGCGCTGCTCGGCCGCAACGGCGCCGGCAAATCCACGACCATGAAAGCGATCATGGGGCTGGCGCCTGCGCGCCGCGGCAGGGTCACCCTGAAAGGCCGCGTGGTGTCCGGCCTGAAACCGCATCACATCGCGCGCGCCGGTCTCGGCTTCGTGCCGGAGGATCGCCAGATATTTCCGGAGCACACGGTTGAGGACAATCTGGTCATCGGCGCCAAGAAGGGACCCAATGGCGAGGACGATTGGTCGATCCGGCGCATTTACGACGTGTTTCCGTTACTGGAGCCGCTGAGGAACCGGATTGCAGGAAAGCTGTCGGGCGGCGAACAGCAGATGCTGGCGATTGCGCGGACGCTGATGGGTAATCCCGCGCTGCTACTGCTGGACGAGCCGAGCGAGGGGCTGGCGCCGATCATCGTGCAACGGATCGGCGAATTGCTGCGGCAGCTCCGCGGCACCGGCGCCACGGTGCTGATCGCCGAGCAGAACATGCATTTTTGCCTTGGCCTTGCGAGCCACGCGACGGTTATCGACAAGGGCCAGATCGTCTACACATCCGGGATCGAAGAGCTGAAAGCCAACGATAACATTCGTCAGCGCTACCTCGCGCTGTAGCTTTCGGCCCGACCGGGGGACGAAATGACCATCGAACGCAAGCTATCGCCGACGCATGAGGCGCCGTATCGCGACCTGCGTGTGCTGGACTTCGGGCAGGGCATTGCCTCGCCCTATTGCGCAATGCTGCTGGGCGTCTATGGCGCCGATGTCATCAAGGTCGAGCCGCCGGAGGGGGATTGGTCCCGTTTTCTCGGCACGACCTATGGAAGTCACACCACGCTGTCGGCGGTTTATAACCGCGGCAAGCGCAGCCTCTGCCTCGACATGAAGCACAAGGACGGGATCGCAATCGCGCGGCGGCTCGCCAGGGATTGCGACGTCCTGATCGAGGGTTTTAGGCCGGGCGTCGCTGCGCGGTTGGGGATCGGCTACGAAGAATTATCGCGCGACAATCCAGGACTGATCTATCTTTCGGTCAGCGCCTTCGGGCAGAGCGGTCCATATTCGAAGCGGCCGGGCTCAGACTCCGTCGCGCAGGCGTTTTCCGGCCTGGTGTCGATCAATGTCGGCAACGACGGGACCCCGCACCGGGTCGGCACCACGATCTCCGACGTCGTGACCGGCGTCTATGCCTTTCAGGCCATCGCGACGACGCTGTTCGCGCGTGCGACCGTCGGAAACGGGCGCTGGATCGACGTCAATCTTTGCCAATCGACGTCTGCCTTGCTTGGTCACAAGGTCGCCGAACATATTCTGGAGGGCGGGGCGCCGCGCGCGCTCAACGTTCCCGCGGGTTCATACCAGACCGCCGACGGCTGGATGATGGTTACGCTGGTGAACGAGCCGCAATACAAGCGGCTGTGCGCGGCGATCGGCCGCGACGATCTCGCCAGCGATCCGCGCTTTGCCGACTTTGCGCTGCGCGCGGATTCCGTCGATGCGCTGATCCCGCAATTGCGCGAGGTATTTTTGACGCAGCCGACGGATGCCTGGCTTACCCGCCTGCATGCCGCCGATCTCATTGCGGAGCGGATCCTCAATCCCGGCGAATGGCTGCGCAACGTCCATGTCGAGGCAACACGGGCCGCGGTCTGCCAGCAGACGCCGGGCGTGGGGCCGATATACTCGCCGCGGACGCCAGGCATTGCGAGCTTTTCGGAGGATGACTTGCGCCCCGCGCCTGATATAGGCCAGGACAGTTACGAGGTGCTGCAGGAGGCGGGTTTCGAGCGTGGCGCCATCGACGATCTGATCAAGGCCGGCGCGGTGCGTCAGGCCAAGGGAGGCATGGCATGAGTACCGATCTCGTTCGTTATTCCGTCTCAGGCAATATTGCCGAGATCATGCTGGACCGTCCGCCGGTCAATGCGCTCAGCATGGACTTGATCGATGCGCTGCTGGCGGCGCTGGCGAAGGCGAGGGACGACGAAGCGGTGCGCGCCGTCATCATCGGCAGCGCACACAAGGTGTTCTGCGCCGGGCTCGATCTCGATATCGTCCGAGGCAAGCCCGGGATCGAGACCAAGAAATTCCTTGAACGGCTTTATTTTGCGCTCAACGATACCCAGTATCGCATGGGCAAGCCGACCATCGCGGCCGTCGACGGCGCGGTGCGGGCCGGTGGCATGACGATCGCGATCTCCTGCGACATGATCATCGCGGGCGACGCCTGTACCTTCGGCTATCCCGAGATCGATGTAGGCCTGATACCGGCCATTCACTTCGTGCAACTGCCGCGATTGGTCGGCAAGCATCGGGCGTTTGGTCCGCTGTTCCTCGGCGAACCCTTCGACGCCGCGACAGCCTTTCGCATGGGATTGCTGAGCGAGGTGGTGCCGAAGGGCACTGCGTTGGACCGCGCGCGTGAGATCGCGGGCAAGCTCGCCGCCAAATCTCCAATCGTCATGAAGATCGGGCGCGATGCCTTCATGCGGGCGGTCGACGCCGATTTCCGCCGCTCGGTCGAAAACGCGGCCGAGAGTTTTGCGCTTGTCGCAACGACGGAAGATTGTCAGGAAGGCTTGAATGCGTTCGTTGAAAAACGGACGCCAAACTACAGGGGACGCTGATGGCGGGATTGTATTTCGAGGAGTTCGAGGTCGGCCGGGAATTTCACCATGAGTTCTCCAGGACCGTGACCGAGATGGACAACACGATGTTCAGCCTGTTGACCATGAACCCGCAGCCGCTGCATATCGATGCGCATTTCTCCGAAAATACCGAATTCGGCCAGCGGCTGTTCAACAGCCTCTATACGCTCGGCATCATGGTCGGCATGAGCGTCTATGATACGACGCTCGGCACCACGATCGGCAACCTCGGGATGACTGACGTCAAGTTTCCAAAACCGGTATTTCACGGCGATACGCTCAAGGCGCACACCAAGATCATCTCCAAGCGCGAGAGCAAGTCACGGCCGAACCAGGGCATCGTCGAGTTCGAGCACACCATGACCAATCAGCGCGGCGAGGTGGTGGCAAGCTGCCGCCGGACCGGCCTGATGCATTGCAAACCGAAGGTGTAAGCCGATGCGATCGTTCCTGTTCGTTCCCGGCGATAGCCAGCGCAAGTTTGAAAACGCCAAGAAGACGGCGGCCGATGCGCTGATCCTCGATCTAGAGGATTCCATTGCGCCCGACGAAAAGGTCGGCGCGCGGCGTACGGTGCGTGAGATGCTCGGCGCCCGGAATCCGAACCAGAAGACATATGTCCGCGTCAATGCGCTCGATACCAACATGACGCTTGGCGACCTCGCGGCCGTCATGCCGGGCCGACCCGACGGAATCGTGCTGCCGAAATGCGCCGGCGCCGCCGACGTCAATCGTCTCTCGCTGTATCTCGATGCTTTCGAGGCAGCCGCTGACATCGACAACGGCGCGACGCGCATCGTCACCGTGGCGACGGAAACGGCGAGGGCGGTTCTCAAGCTACTCGATTTCGAGAACATGAGCCCGCGGCTATGGGGCATGATGTGGGGCGCGGAGGATCTCGCGGCCTCGCTCGGTGCGTCGCGGAACCGGACGGGGAACCGCTTCCACGGGCCATTCCCGCTGGCGCGCGATCTCTGCCTGATCAGTGCGGCTGCGGCAGGCGTAGTCGCCATCGATACCATCGCCACCGACATCAACGACCTCGACGCGCTGCGGGAAGAGTCCATTGCCGCGCGACAGGATGGCTTCCTTGCCAAGGCTGTCATCCATCCCAAGCATGTGGACGTGGTCAATGCAGCCTTCATGCCGACAGATGAGGAAATCGCCTGGTCGGAGAAGGTGGTCAAGGCCTTCAACGATAATCCGACTTCAGGCGTGGTGAAGATCGACGGCAAGATGATCGACAAGCCGCATCTGCGCGCTGCGGAGAAGATTTTGGCGCTGCGGGGGCGGTAGTTCGTAGGGTGGGCAAAGCGAAGCGTGCCCACCTTTCAAGATAGCGGCCTGAATGGTGGGCACGGCGCGAAGGGCGCCTTTGCCCACCCTCATATGAGGGCTTTTGAGTCAAGCATCCCGACCGGGGCTTGGATGTGATTTTTTGCATTCGGTGGAGCGGCGGCGCGCGGAGCCATGCGTAGCGCAGCGTGCCGCCGCGGTCGGTGCGCTCAGGAACTGGCTTCCGGCGATTTATGCAGCATCTCACTGCATCACCTCATATCCGGTCGGGCGTTTTGCAGCCCGGTACCCACATTCCGCATGCATGCGGCGAGGAAGCCATGAGGATGAGACCCATCTACGAAGCGGCCTGTTGATTTGGCCCAAGGGTGGCACGGTCATCATCCATTCCGCGCTGACCGCGGCCGACGCCGCGACGCTGACGCGTTGCTTGAAACGTTTACGCCTTCGCGGCCTTGAGCACGGCTCCTTCGGGAACCATGCCGGTTGTGAGGTAGCGCCAGAGCGCCACCATCAGCTTGCGCGCCAAGGCCACGATGGCGATGCGCTTGTTGCGCTTGCTGGCATTGTTGTGGGTGCGGCTGCGGAACCATCGGGTGAGCGCACTCTCCGGCTGATGCCGCAGCCACAGCCAGGCCAGTTCGATCGCGGCGCAGCGGGCGCGTGGATTGCCCGCCTTGCTGATGCCCTGGTCGCGGTCGGTCCCGCCGCTCTGCCATGGACTGGGCGTCAGCCCGAAATAGCTCGCGACCTCACGCCGATTACGAAAGTCCTTGTAGAACACCTCGCTGGTCAGCGTCGTCGCGAACGCCGGACCGAGGCATTTGAGCCGGAGCAACAGTTCGCTGCGCTCGGTCATCTGCGCCGCCGCAGGTGCCGGATCCGCTTGAGCCGACGCCTGTGCGAGTTCCTCGAGCCGTTCGCGCACCAGCATCAGCCGTGCGTGCTCGTGCCTGATCTCCGCCAGCATCCGTGGCGGCACCGCCTGGCCCTGCCAATCCCGCTGCGCCGAAAGCCAGCTCAGCCAGTCACGCCGGCGCGGGTTCCCCACCGCCATGCCCAACAATCGCAGCAGCGCCTTGATCCGGGTGGTGTGCGCGGTTTGCTCCTTGATCAGCCGGCCGCGTTCACGGCTGGTGCGGCGGGCGTCCTCTTGCTCCGGCGCAGGTGCCCGCACGATCCGCACCACCTGCGGCTCACCGCGCAGATACGCCATCAGCGTCCGTAGCATCTTCTCGCCATCGATCCGGTCGGTCTTCACCCGCCGTGCCCGCTGATCCACCGCTATGCTCGCAGGGTCAAACACGTAGTTCGTGATCCCGGCAGCCAGCAGAAGCCGATGCAGCCAGAACCCGTCGTAGCCCGCTTCGTAGCAGCTCACCACCGCCGGAACGGCTCCCAGCGCCCGGGCCGCCCGCTCCCGAACCTGACCGATCAGCGCCAGCAGCGCAGCATGATCGCCGCCCTCCAGCTTGTGACGCGACATCTTGCCTTTGTCCGGACTGTGCAGCGTTACCAGCCAGCTCTTCTGGCTCAGTTCAATCGCAACGAAAATCGTGCCACAATGCCCGGCGGTGGGCGTGTCTACGGTCGATGCTTGCATCTGGCTCTCCGATGGTTCGAGTGTGGAAACCCAAACCTACCGGAAAGGGCACGCTCACCGCCCCATGGAATCTACGAACTCAGGCGGACGGATTGAGATCGGTACCGTCAGGCTCGATCAGCGCGCCTTCGACCTCAAGTGCCGCAATTTCATCGTCCCTGAAGCCGGCCTCGCGCAAGATCTCCTCGCCATGCTCGCCAAGACGCGGCGGATACTTTCGGATCGAGGGAGGCGTCTTGCTCCAGGTCGCGGCGGGACCAGCGACGCGTAGCGTGCCTTCGGACGGATGCTCGACGGATTGGAGCAATCCGACGGCTGTGAGATGCGGATCGTCGATCAAGCTATCCAGATCATGCAGCGGCGCATGGGGAATGTCG
Organism: Bradyrhizobium sp. AZCC 2262; assembly: GCF_036924535.1. Classification (NCBI taxonomy): domain Bacteria; kingdom Pseudomonadati; phylum Pseudomonadota; class Alphaproteobacteria; order Hyphomicrobiales; family Nitrobacteraceae; genus Bradyrhizobium; species Bradyrhizobium sp. AZCC 2262. Next base: position 839,565 of record NZ_JAZHRT010000001.1, read on the forward strand.
GCCTCGTTGAAGAACTGCAGCCACTCGGCCGTGGAGCGGGTTTTCATGACCTCCGAAAACCATTCGTAGACGAAGTCGTAGTTCCTGGTGCGGGCACCGATGCTGTTCAGGCGCGGGTCGCGATCGGCTTCGTTTTCGAGGCCGATCAGACGAAAGAACGCGTTCCACTGCTTGTCTGAATAAACCAGCGCGCAGACATAGCCGTCGCTGGTCTGGTAGGGGCGGCGGTCGGGCGATAGCAGTCGCGAATAACCGGGTGGTCCGATCGGCGGCACGAAGCTGCGGCCCGCCATGTGATCACCGAGCACGAATTGCGCCATCGTTTCAAACATCGGGATTTCGATGGCCTGTCCTTCGCCGGTACGTTCGCGATGAAAAAGCGCCGCCAGGATGGCGTGGGTGGCGTTCAGTCCGACGATCCGGTCGGCCATCGTGGCCGGCGAGTAGCGGGGCTCGCCGGTAATCTTGCCGGTCAGCGCGGGCAGTGCCGTCAAACCCTGGATCAGATCGTCATACGCCGGCCGTCCGGCATACGGGCCTTGCTCGCCAAAACCATGCAGGCTGGCATAGACCAGCCGCGGGTTGATAGTGAGCAGATCGTCCGCGCCGAGATTGAGCCGAGCCATCGCCGCTGGCCGGACATTGTGAACGAAGACATCGGCCGTCTTCGCCAGCCGGAGCAGTGCCGCCCGGCCGCCGGCTTTTTTGAGGTCGAGTGCAATCGAGCGCTTGTTGCGATTGCCCTGCAGGTACATGGCGCCCATTTTGGGATGCCGCATCGGTGCGGCGTAGCGCATCACGTCGCCATCGGGGCTTTCGACCTTGATGACGTCGGCGCCATAGTCGCCGAGGATCATGGTCGCGTAGGGACCCATCATCACACTGGTCAGGTCGATGATCTTGACGCCGGCGAGCGGTCCCGCCGGCGCGGCAGCGTTGGCCTCTTTCTGGGAATGCCCGGTCAATGGCTTGCCGCCAAAGCTTCGGTGAAGGCCTTGAACACCTCGGTGCCGGGTTTGCCGCGCTTGTTGATGTCCTTGATCCAGTCCTCCGACACCGACTTGAATGCGGTGTCGAAGACCTTCCTGTCGTCGGCGCTGAAGTTGATCACCTTCATGCCCTGCGATTTGATCTTCTCGGTCGCGCCCTTCTCGCCATCCTCGAAGCGCTTGCAGCCTTCGCGCGTGGTTTGTTCGCCGGCCTCGACCAGCACCTTGCGCACGTTTTCCGGCAGCGACTTGAATTTCGCTTCGCCGATCGAATAGGTGAAAATGGCGGTTCCGAAGTTCAACCCTTCAGTGCCCGATTTCAGGATCTTTCCGAAATCGTAGGACACTGAACTCTGATACGAGAAGATCACGCCGTCGAGCGTACCGCGGGTCAGCGATTCATAAATTTCAGGCGCGGCCATGCGAACGGGAACGCCGCCGATCGAGCGCATCATCAGGTCCATGGCGCCGCCGGTAGTGCGGATCTTCAGGCCTTCCAGATCCTTTGCGGTCTTGACTTCGCGGCTAGTGGCAAGCTGGATTTGATAGGCGGGCAGCGCGATAGTGACGAGCGGCCGCAACTGGTTGGGTCCGAACTCCTTGGTCTCCAGAATCCCGCCATTGTGCGAGATCTTGTAGAAGGCGAGCGACCCCTGACATTCGGTATCGAAAATGCCCGGCAGCTCGGCAACCGCCGTCAGCGAATATTTTTCCGATGAATAGGACGGCACGATGTAGGAGACATCGGCGACGCCGGCGACGGTGAGTTGCGCCATGTCCTTGGCCTTGCCGAGCTGCTCGGCGGGGTAGTGCTGGAACGTCACCTGTCCATTGGTACCCTTCGTGACCAATTCCATGAACGGCTTCGCCACCAGTTCGTGGATGACGTGACCGGCGGGAAGGCTTTCGGCGAGACGCAGCGTGATCTTTTCCTGCGCCACGGCGGGGCCAGTTGCGGCGGCAAGGAGCGATGCTGCAAGGGCGGCTCGTCCATTGAGACCAGAGATCATGAGTTTCTCTCCCGTTATTGTTGTTGTCTCAGTAACCCATCTTGATCGGCAGCCACAGGATGATCTGCGGCCAGACCACCAGGATTGCAATCGCGATCAGGTGCGCCACGAAATGCGGAAAGACGCCGTGGAACACTTCAGCCACCGGGCGCCCTGAATAGCGTGCGACCACGAAACAATTCAGTCCGACCGGCGGCGTGATCATGCCGACTTCAGCGGTAACGATCTTGATGACACCGAACCACAGCGGATCGTAGCCGAGAGATTTGATCAACGGCAGCACGATCGGAACCGTGAGTACCAGGATGGCGATCTGGTCCATGAACGAGCCGAGCACGATGTAGCCGAACAGGATGATCGTCAGGATCACCCAGGGTGGCACAGGCAGGCTTCCTACCCAGGCCACCAGGTTTTGCGTTACCTGAGTCAGCGTGAAGAAGTAGCCGAAGATCGAGGCGCCGAACAAGATCATCGCGATCATGCAGGTGCCGTGGGCCGAGCGCAGAAGCGCACTGCGCAGTGACTGCCAGTTGATCTTGCCTTTCCAGCCCGCCAGAGCAAAGGCGCCGAATGCGCCCAGTGCGGATGCTTCGGTCGGCGTGGCGACGCCGGTATAGATCACGCCGGTCACCATGCCGAACAGCAGCAGCATGGGCCCAACCACCCGAAGCATCCGGAATTTTTCGATCAACGAAACCGCCGGCGCCGATGGCGCGCGCGACGGGTCCTGCCAGGCAAGGAACCAGACGGTCGCCATGATGGTGATGGTCACGAGGATGCCGGGGATGACGCCGCCGATCAACAGCGCGCCGATATTCACCTCCGCCAGCAGGCCGTAGATGACGAGCGCGACTGATGGCGGGATCAGCATCGCCAGCGTTCCGGAGATCGCAACCACGCCGGCCGCCATTTTCGGCTCATAGCCCTGCTTCAACATCGCGGGCAGGCTGGTGGCCGACAGTGTTGCGGCCGAGGCCGTGCTGGTGCCGCAGATCGCGCCGAAACCAGCGCCGGCAAGCGCGGTCGCCATTCCCAACCCGCCGGGAATCCGACCCACCCAGGCGGCGGTAGCCTTGAACAAATCATCGGCAATGCCGCTGACCAAAACGAACTCGGCCATCAGCAGGAACATCGGGATGGTGATCAGTTCGTAGGACGTTACCGCCGACAGCGGCGCGGTTTGCAGGATGCCGCTCAGCATCGGCATGCCGCCGACCAGATAAAGCCCGAGCACGCCCGAGCCTGCCATCGCAAAGCCCACCGGGGTGCCGATCGCGAGCAGCACGAACAGCACGATCATCGCCAGCGTGAGAATCATTCGAAGGTTTCTCCGGCGCCGTGCGATGCCGGCAGGGCGATCACGGCCTGCCCGGTGATGAGTGAAAGGACATGACCAATCAAATGCAGCGCAAGGCGTATCGTGATCAATCCGGCCCCCCATGGCACGAGGCCGATCGAAGGCCACATCGGCCAGGGTATTGCGCCCGCCATCACGTCAGCCGATTGGAAGCTGTCGACGGCGCGGAGGAAACCGAGATAGGCGATCAGGGAGAACACCACGATGCCGACGAGGCAGGTGACTATTTCCGACAGGCGGATCATCGCCGGTGGAAATTTCTGCTGCAGGATGTCGACGCTGACATGGGCACGGCTGGTATAGGCTTCTGAAAGCACCAGGAAGAATACGCCCGCCATCAGGTACATCGAAATCAGGTCATACGCCCAGGAGAACGGCCGGTTGAAGGCGTAACGCATGATGACGTCGCTGAACACGATCATCATGATGGCGAACATGAACACGGCGGCGATGGTCGAGGCGATTTTTTCGATCCTGCCAACCGCCCGTAATATTCCGTCAAGCAAAATTCACCTCCCCAGGGTGTCGATCTTGCAGGCTGCGGTCGTTCCGCATCTTGCGTTTACTTGGCGGGGATGGCCGCCACCGCCGCGTCGAACTCCTTCAGCGCATCGCTGCCCCGCTTGCCGCGACCGTCCAGCCCCTCCGACCACGTCTTGGCGACGCCCTTCATCAAATCCTTGAATTTCGCGTTGACCTCGGGTTGCAGGGTTTCGAAACGAATGCCGGCGGCTTCCAGCGATTTCTTGGTCTCGTTGTCCGCCTTCTGCACCTGCTGGCACACGGTGGGGATCATCTCTTCGGCGACGTCGACCATCGCCTTCTGGATCTCCGGCGAGAGCTTTTTCCATACGTTGTCGCTGATCGAATACGACACGATAAAGCTGCCGAAGCCGAGCCCGTCGGTGGAATATTTGACGAGCTTGTCGGCACCATAAGCAACCACGCTCTCGAGCGGGAACAGCAGCCCATCCATGGTGCCGCGCGATAGTGATTCATAGGCGTCCGGGGCGGCCATGCGTACTGGCACCGCGCCGATCGCGCGAAGGGTGAGGTCCTGTGCGCCGCCGGTGGAGCGCAATTTCAGCCCGGTGACATCGCTGACATCCTTCACCGGCGCTTTGACGGTGAAAATGCGATATTGCGGCAGGCTTACCGCAAGCAGCAGGCGGATATTGTTGGCGGTATAATCCTGCTGCGCGATCACACCGTTCCGCGCCAACTTCCAGTAGGCGAGGGTACCCTGGCAGGAATGTTCGAAAGCCTCCGGCAGCATCGCCACCTCGGAGACCGGCATCTTGTCCGAGGTGTATCCTGGTGCGACGTAGCCGATGTCGGCGACGCCGGTCTGCGTCAGCTTCAGCATGTCGGTCGCCTTGCCGAGCTGCTGCGCCGGATAATGATCGAACGCGACGGCGTTGTTGGTCCGCTTCTTGACCTCTTCCATCCACGGCTCGAGGACCAGCTTGACGAGGTAGTGACCCTTCGGAAAGGAGTCTGCGACTCTCAAATGAATGGGCTCGGCGGCCTGAGCCAGAACTGTCGATGCAATCAAAAAGCCGGAACCGGCAAGCGCCCGCAGAACCGCGACCATTTCTCCTCCCTGGAGGACGTTGTTGTTTTGAGTAGCTGCGCATAAACGAAATTGATCGTCAAGGATGGCGCCCCGGCTGCGGATTGTCGTGGCCACAACCGGGAAGCGCGAGGCTGCTTGCCGGGCGCAGGCATGGGCCAGCCGAATTGACTTTGGCGCGTGATCGGAAGCAAATGCAGCCAATCAACAGATCCAGGGAACACACCATGGTTGACGCGCTGATCATCGACGCATGCAGGACGCCGCGGGGCATCGGCAAGGCTGGCAAAGGCGCTCTGTCGGGCATCCATCCGCAGCATCTCGGCGCAACGGTATTGCGTGCGCTGGCCGATCGCACCGGCATCAATACCGCTGATGTCGACGACATCATCTGGGGTACCAGCTCGCAACGCGGCCAGCAGAGCGGCGACCTCGGGCGGATGTCGGCGCTTGACGCCGGCTATGACGTTCGCGCCAGCGCGGTGACACTGGATCGATTTTGCGGATCCGGCATTACCAGCGTCAACATGGCGGCCAGCTCGATCATGTCGGGCTCGGAGGATCTCGTGATTGCCGGCGGCACCGAGATGATGTCGATGGAAGGCCGTCGCGGCGAGGGGCCGTTCATGATGGACAACGGCAATCTTCGCCTGCGCGCCCGGCATCCGCAATCACACCAAGGCGTCTGCGCCGACGCGGTCGCGACGCTTGAAGGCATCACGCGGCAAGACGTCGATGAGCTCGGCCTCGAAAGCCAGAAGCGGGCGGCGGCTGCCATCAAGGGTGGACATTTCGACAAGAGCCTCGTGCCGGTTTTTCGCGAGGATGGCAGCCTCGCGCTCGACCGCGAGGAATACCCGCGGCCGCAGACCACGCTCGAAGGGTTGGCTGGCTTGAAGGCGGCGTTTCCTGCGATTGCCGATTATGCGCTCGACGACAGGGGAACGACCTATCGCAAGCTCATCCTCGACAAATATCCCGACCTCGACATCAACTTCGTGCATCACGCCGGCAATTCCTCCGGCGTTGTGGACGGATCGGCGGCGATCCTGCTGGCGTCGCCGAGTTACGCAAAAGCCCATGGCCTGAAGCCGCGTGCCCGCGTCGTCGCGATGGCGAATATGGGGGACTCACCAACCCTCATGCTGAACGCGCCGGTGCCGGCCGCCCGCAAGGTGTTGGCCAAGGCAGGCCTCACGCTCGACGACATCGATCTGCTCGAGATTAATGAGGCATTTGCGGTCGTCGCCGAAAAGTTCATCCGCGACCTCAAGCTCGACCGCGACAAGGTCAACGTCAATGGCGGCTCGATCGCGCTCGGCCATCCCATCGGTGCAACCGGCTCGATCCTGATCGGCACCGTGCTTGACGAGCTGGAGCGGCGCAATCTCAAGCGTGGGCTGGTGACGATGTGTGCGGCCGGCGGCATGGCGCCGGCCATTGTGATCGAGCGCGTTTGACGGCTTCAGGCAGCCGGAAACTGCAACTCGAACGTGACGCCTTCGTTCGACGGCAATAGCCGGATCGATCCGCCGTGGCTGGTCATCACAGCCTGGACAATCGAGAGGCCCATTCCCGTGCCGCCGGTATCGCGGCGGGTGGTGAAGAAGGCATCGAAGATCTTTTCCCGGTTCGGTTCGGATATCGGGTCGCCGTCATTGCTGACGGTCATCTTGACGGAAGCCTCTTCCGCGATGGCTTCGAGCCGCACGCTTTTTGCGTTGTGGCGGATGGCGTTGTCGGTCAAATGCGACAACACGATCAATGCTTTTTAGCTGGACATGCCAATCGAGCGTTCCAGGCATCCGGTTGCCTCGATCGCGCGTGTCGGAAACCGGCTCTTCAATCCGCCGATCACCTGTGACAATTCGGTTCGTTCGTTTTGCGGTGTGGTTTCGGCGCGGGCCAGTTCGCGCAGCCGCTGGGTCATGGCTTCCAGGCGCCCGGTGTCGCCCAGAATGTTCGATATGAAATTCTTCTGCTCCATCCGGGTAAGCGTATCCGACTTGCTCTGTAGCGAATCCAGCAGCAACTCGGCGGCGCCCTTGATCGACGTCAATGGTGACTTCAATTCGTGGGTAAGGTGCGCCGAGAAGGTCGCGATGTAGTCCGACCGCCGCGCCAGTTGCTCGGCCATATCGAGGAAGCTGTGCGACAATTGGGCGAACTCGCGGGTGCCATAATGGGCGAGCGGCTGAAACGCGTCACGGTCGCCACGGCTGATGCGCGCGGCGCGATCGACCAGCTCGCGCATCGGGCGGGTAATGGTTCGGTAGAACACCAGGCCGATGATGATGGTCGCGAAGACGACGGCTAGTGCTGCCAGGATGAACTTGCGGCGTTCCTGATAGAGATGGTCGAAGATGTTGCTCGGCGTTCTCGAAGTGTAGATCACGCCAGCTACGCGGTTGTTGACGATCACCGGCATCGCCGAGAATACGTGGACGCCAACGCCGCGGCTGATCGAATAAATCGGCGGCGGGGGCTTGTCGGGCTTTCGAATTCGCAAGACCGCCCGATACTGCCCCTGCAGCGCTGCGACCACTTCCTCGATATGGGCGAGCGATTGGCCGATCTCGTCGCGTCCGGCGATCACGACGCCGCGGGGATCGAGGATGCGGAATCCGGCGAGCGTGACCTTCTGTGTTTCCAGAATGATCGGCATCAGCCTTGTGCCGATCTCGACATAGGCAGGGGACGCGGGCGTATTCGCGGGAAGGGCGTTCGGCCGCCGCCGGAGCAGGTCGCCGCCGGCGGCAAGATCGAGCGCGGGTCGGATCGGCGTCAACTGGTCTTCGCGATCGGGGCGCGTCTCGGGTGGAATTTCGGCGCCGAGGGCAATTCCGCTGCTGAGGCGGGCTTCCACCTCCCGCGCATAAACCGCGGTCAGCACCCGGCTTTGTGCGATCAGCTCAGCCTGAGTCTGGCGAATGAGCTGGTTGTCATAGAGTCGAAAGAAGAACAGTCCCACCAGTGGCAGTGTCGCTGCAGCAGCAAGCGCAGTGAAAATGACCAGCCCCACGGATGGCCGCCATTTTTCGCCCGGGCGTCGTATCATGCCAGCGGCTCGCATCGGCCGAGCTTGAAGCCGACGCCGTGAATGGTTTCGATGACATTATCGCAGTTCACGGCAGACAGTTTGGCGCGGATATTGCGAATGTGGCTGTCGATGGTGCGGTCCGACACCTGGATGTTGAGCTGATAGGCGGCGCTCATGATCTGCTCGCGGCTGAAGACAAGCGTCGGCCGTGTCAGGAATGCCCTGAGGATTCCGAACTCGATAGCCGTGAGCCGAAGCGGGGTGCCCGCAAACTCGGCGTGATGCTGTTCGGGGTCGACGGACAGCCTGCCTTGCGACAGTGCGGCGATAGATCGCTTTGCATCCTGTCCGCGCGAGACGATGCGACGCAGGATGACATTCACCCTTGCGACTAGTTCGCGCGGGCTAAAGGGCTTGGTGACATAGTCGTCACCGCCGATCTCCAGACCCAATACACGATCGATCTCGTCGTCGCGGGCGGAGAGAAAAAGGATCGGAACGTCCGAGGACTTCCGGATTTCGCGGCAGACGTCCAGGCCGTCGAATTCCGGCATGCCGATATCCAGAATGATCAGATCCGGCCTGTCGGCGGCAAAGCGGGTCAACGCTTCCTTGCCGTCGCGCGCCTCGAAGACAGTCATCCCGGCCTTCTTCAGTGCAACACGGATGACCTCGCGGATGTGCAGATCGTCGTCAACGATGAGAATGCGGTGCGTCAAACGTCTCTCCCGGCGCAGATCGGCATATCGAACCAGCCTATGGTCGAACTCTTTGGTTGGACGTCCAGGGCGCGCTGGAGACGCCAGTTCCGAAAACCCCAGGAGCGCCAGGAAGCCGTTGCTTTCATCTGCTGTTCTACAAGGCAACCACGGCGGGAAACAAGGGTGTGATCGAACCCGCGAAGGGCAATGGCGCGGTTGATGGCCGGCAATGCCTGCGGACCGAGGGAAAACAGATAGTTCATGTCGATCCACACGCCCTTGCCGGCGGCTTCGCGACTATGGCTGACGTTGTAGTCGGCGATAACGGCGGCGAAATTGACCAGCGAGCAGACGTAGAGCGTTGCCGTCAGGGTGATGAGGTTGGCTCGGATCAGCCAGTCATTCGAGCGGTTCAGAACGATGCGGGCGACGATGAGCACGAGCCCCAGCGCGACCAGTACCATCCAGATGAAAGCCGCGACGCGCCACCAGGTGAGCAGATAGATTTGAACATAGAGATCAAGGCGCAGGATCGATGACATCACCAGCAGGACATTCTGCGCCACCCACAAATAGACCAGCGGCCGGATCACCCTTGATCGCTCGGCCGGCCCACCGGGCCTCATGGCGGCCAAAACGAAGCCCGCCGCCAATAGCGCCGTGACAATGAGGGGATAGGCGCCCCGGTGCGCATATGAAGCGTAGCTGATATCGGCGGGCAAGGTCGCGTTGCCCCAGAGATAGGCCACGTCAAGAACGGTTTGAACGGCGAACAGCAAATTGAACAGGATCAGCGAACGCAGGATGGTTGCAACGCCGAAGAAGTCGTTTCGGCCCGATGGCATTCCCTGCGCCAATGCCGCCGCTTCGGTTAAAGCTGCCGGCATCTGCCGCTTGCCGCTCCACCGGACGTGGATGAATGGCCATATGACCGACAGCGCCACCGCCCAAAACAGTACGCGTCCGAGACTGACGTAAGAAGCCGTGTTGCCCGGGTTCAGCAGGCTGATCCACTTCTCGATCAATGGATTGGCCGATACCAGCAGAAACACGAAGATGCCGCCGAGAACTATCGGAATGAACCACACCGCAAACCCGGTCTTCAGTGCAGGCAGATTGAACACACCGATGGCGTCGCGGAAAAATCTGAACGGGCCGACCAGATAGAGATCGCATAACGCCGCGGCTCGCTCGCCGAGACGATGTCGATCGCGATTGGTCGTCAGCAGCAGGCCTACGCTGAGAGCCAGCACGATGAAGGTCAGAGATGCGGCGTTGAATTCCTCGGCGGCGGGGACAAGGCCGAGCAGCAGGAGAGCGCCTGCCAGCAGCACCTGCTTTCGTTTCAAAGTTGCGAGGTTGGCGAGCAGCGAGCCGCAGGCCACGGCGACCGCAAAGATGGTGGCCGATATTCCAATGCCGTGCCCGTAGAACAGCCAGTCGGCCAACGCAGCCAGCGCGAGAGCAATCGCTGTTTTGACGGGAAAGGTACCATCCTGAACGGAGCCGGCATTGGATGCCGGCGCGGTGAAATCGGCCATTATTGCGCTACGTGTCCGGAGGGGAAAATTGCAAACCTGCGCTGTTGCGGGGCGCTCGCACAGCCACCACCCGTCGTTAGCCAGTCTGGTAGGAATAGGCATTCGATGATCGCCCCGGTTTGCACAACGAACTATCTGATGCTGGTGTGCATTTGCCTGGAGCGCCGTCTGCAAGAGTTCAGGATTTTTATGCAGTTTCCGTGCAAGCGCGGTTATGCGCTCGCGTCGGCGGGACAAGTTTGATACGGGCAATTGCCTCGTTCGATCCCCTCGCGCAAGCCGCCATCCATTTTCATGCAAATTCTCAAACGTATTGGCATCATCCTCGTCTGGCTCGCCGGACCAGTCGCCATTTTCGCAGCAGCCAACAAGAACGACCCTTATCTGATTTCGTTGCGAGGGCCGGGAAACATTGTTCTGGCGGCGGCGAGCATTATCGCCGTCGTGGTCCTCATCCGTCGCGGCTATTGGAGAAGAGGTATTGCGGGAAAGGCGCTCATTCTGCTGTGGTGCCTGCCGTCGCTGTCGATACTCGGCGCGCATGCTTCGTTTGAATGGCGCAAGCGGTACGTCTTGCAGACCGATGCTGCGCAGGCGCGAAGCCTCGGGCGACACTTCATCGTGGGATATTCGTCGTTCGCCGAGGTGGCGGCTCTCGCCGAGAAGGGCCTGATCTCCGGCGTCTACGTCACAAGGCACAATATCGTGGGATCTTCGGCGGCTCGTCTGAAAGAGGAGCTCTCGGCGCTGCAGGAAAAACGGCGTGCAGCCGGCCTGCCGCCCCTGATCGTCGCGGCCGACCAGGAAGGCGGCATCGTATCGCATCTGGCGCCGCCCTTGACCAAGTTGCCGGCGCTATCGACGCTTGCGAGCCTGGCGCCGGATGTTCGCGCGGAGAAGGCGGAGGCGTTCGGGCGTACGCATGGGCAGGAGTTGGCGGCGCTCGGTGTCAACCTGAACCTTGCGCCGGTGCTGGATTTGCGACCCGAACTGAAGCGCAATCGATTCGATTTCAACACGCTGATCGGCCAGCGCGCGATTTCTGATGATCCGGCTATCGTCGCCGATATTGCGCGGGCTTACGTAAGCGGGCTGGAGGCGTCGGGCGTCGGCGCGACGGTCAAGCATTTTCCCGGGCTCGGACGCGTACGAAGCGATACCCATCATTTCAGCGCCGATCTGGATACGCCCCTGGACGAACTTGAAGCGTCGGACTGGATTCCATTCAGGAAGGTGCTGGCTGGTTCAAAAGCGCAACTGATGATCGGGCATGTGACGCTGACCTCGGTTGATCCGGACCGCCCGGCGTCGCATTCCAAACAGGTCGTCGACGGCATCGTTCGCAAGAAATGGAATTATCAAGGCGTCGTCATGACCGACGACCTCGTGATGGGCGCGATCTATCAACGCAATGTCTGTACGGCGGTGATCGAGGCGCTCAATGCCGGTGTCGATCTGCTGCTGGTCGCCTTCGACGGGGCGCAGTTTTACCGCATCTTTAGCTGCGCCACGGCGGCGTCGGTCGAGGGAAGGCTCGACGCCGCCATGTTGGGCGACAGTGAAATGCGGCTGAAGAGGGCAGTCCCTGGGGAGCGCCAAAATCCGCAATATTCTACCACATCGCACACTGCCGCTCCGGGAGCGTTATCCCGCTCGATGACCGACTGATCGCGCAGGCCGCTCAGCATTTCGCGCCATAAGCAAATCAAAAAAACGGAGTTGGTCAGCGCAGCGAGAACACGTTTTTCAACTGCACCAGGAATGTCACCAGCCATGCGCACGCAAACATGCCCGCGAGACCAAGCGCCGTTCTGCGATCAATCAAGGACAGGCTTGTCCACCACCATATCCGGTAAAGCCATATTCCCGTCGTGGCCACGCCAAGCAAGCAGACCAGCATCTTGAGAAAGGACGAATTCGCGACACCTAAAGCGCCAAACAAGAGCGTTGCTGGAACGAGAAACATCGTACAGGCGGATATCAAAGTCTCGTTCATGGGCCCTCAAGACATCTACGAATCGCAGGCTACCCATGCAGTTTGCAGCAACCTGTACTTTTCCGGAAGGGACACCGATGCGACGCATCCTTGGCTTGCGCCGCCCTAGACCTTGTTTCGTCTCAGGCGTCTTGGGGGGACTACTAGTCGGGGGTGGTGCCTGGGTTTCGGCTCACCGAGGGCGGACAGTCTGCCGCCGGTGCGGACGTCGATCACCTCAATCGGCGAGGCGATGACCTCAATGTCGGTGATCGGCGGGCAAAACGAGTCGATACCGCGGGATTGACCAACTTCCACTGGACAAAGCGGCGGCGCGAATTATTTGGCTAGCCGACCTTCCTCCGGTAGCCCCGTGATTGGCTGGGGCCGGAATGCGGGCTTGTGATCCTGCCGTTTGGACCACGACACGTAGTAGGCCACACCCGTCATGATCAAAATCCCGGCAAAGCTGACCAGGACGTGCATGGCGAGCGAATCCGGGCCCGTGATCAGGACAAGGTGTCCGGCAAATGAAAGAAACACCCCGGCGCAAAAAACCGCCAGCCACTCCTGGCCGCATTTGATGACCGGCTGCAACGTCTGCGATCGGAAGCCTGACCAGTCTCGCGGCACCATGTAGGTAAACAGAAAGGCCAGCGCGAGAAAGTGAAGCACCCTGTGAGGGGCGAGGTTTTCCCTGTCGGGAAGCAAGGCATCGCGCAGGAGATCCGGGACGATGCCGGCTTGGGGAAATTTTCCTGCCACCGTCACCGCCAGCGCGAAGAGCAGGTACAGCCCCGCCGCGGCGCGGAGAACCACGAGTTCCTGAAGCTTATGTATCGCGCGGATTTGATTGGCGCCGCTCAATGCAAGCCAGGCGCCGAGCGCAAACAGGAGTTGCCAGCAGAACGGGTTGAGGGACCACTTTCCATCCGGAAACGAAGATAAGTTCCAGTCGAAGTGACGGGCTGCGAGGTAGAGACCAAGCGACCCCACTATGGTGACATTCGGCCGGCGGACCATGCCGAACAGAACAAACGGGAAGGCCGCCATCAATACGATGAAGAGTTGCAGCACATCGAGGTTCAGCGGCTTGGCCTGAAGCAGCAGGCCGTGAATCAGTGTCCGGATCGTATGGTCAACGATCCCCGCAACATTGAACTCACCAATGAGTTCGGGCGCACGGGACTTGCGCGCGACATATCCGATCAGGTCGATATAGATCACGAATAGGACGATATAGGCGGCGTATAGCTGCCACAGCCGCTTGAAGATACGGGTTGCCGTCACGACGAACCCGCGCTCCAGCATCATCCTTCCATAGAGAATTGCGGCGGTATAACCGCCGACGAATACGAACAGGTCGGCGGCGCCGCTGAACCCGAAATTGCGCATGGTCAGCAGGCCGACCGCATTGTGCGGGATGTGATCCAGAAAGAGGAACCAGGCCGCGATACCAAGCAGCAGGCAGAGCCGGAGATCGCCGTCGCGCGAAGCGAGCTCAGCCTTCATTGACGGATACATTAGGGTTAAGAACTTTGCAGGTCGGAGGAATCGAATCGGGAATCTACCGCGATTGTCCGCACCGTCGGAATAGACTTTGCGTGAAGAATAATTAAGCAAGCTCTCGGCGATTAAAGCCGGTCATGGATCACAATTTTTTGAGGGAAAAGGCAAGCTCACGCCCGCTCGTGTTTGCGCAAATCGCGGATGTGATCGAACTGGCTGGCTTGCAAATCGGCGCCCGCTGCGCCGAGGTCGGGCAGGGCCGCCTCGCTGAGGATGTCAGCGGTGATGTCCTCGACGGAGCAACCCGCGATTTCATGGATGAAGCTGATATTGCTGTATTCACCCGACGCGACCCGGGAGATGACCTCGCGCCTTGTGATTTCCGGATCGACAATGGCCTCGCGACCGCGGCGGCCGTAGTCGATCATCACGACGAAATACTGCATGCTGGCGATCTGACCTCATCCCGCGCACCGGAAACGACGATGGCAGTATTTCCGAAAAACGGAAATAAGTCAAGTAAAAATTCTGAAAAACAGAAATTGCAAGCGGAAGCACTCGCGAGCATCGATAGAATCAGCCGATTCGGAAATCGCAACCTCGATGGCTATTTGTCCGGCGTGCGGCTGCCTGCTGACCTTGTCGCCTTGCGTGCCCGGGCCGTCGCCTTGTTGCGCAACCGCTCGATCTGGCCTCGGGGCAGGGTGACGCAGATCTCCCCGATCCATTCCAGCTTTACGCCGGTGATCGGCTTGGCATTGAAGCTCGTGAGGTTGACCGAGGTCGGAGATTTTCCGCGCTCGATCGTTTTCAGATAACGCTCGCCGGTCTTCAGGCGTACGGCGGCTTCCTCGCCGTAGAAGCTCGACAGCGGATGGCGCTGTTCGCGATAGACCACGATAATATCGCCATTCTCGTATTTCGGCAGCATGGAATCGCCGGCTACCTCGAAGGCGATGGTCTCTTCGGCGATGGGGAAGGGCAACTCGACCTCGCCGAGGCCTTCCGGTGGCACCTGCTCATGCTCTGGCTCGATCGAGGCGCCGGCGCCGACGCGGCCCATGATCGGCACCGAGTTCAATTCGAGATATTCGATGATCGGCGCGATTTCAGATGCCTTGATCAGGCGTATCCCCGACAGGATTTCGGAAACCGCGCCGGGACGAACGCCCATCGCCGTCGCCAGCCCGCCCTTGGTCTTGCCCGGCTTTTCCAGGCCCCGTTCGATCAATCTGATATCCAGCATAGGTCAAACCTTTCCGAATCTCAGAAATGATAGCAGTTCCGATTATCCGAAATCAAGCTTGACTTTCATTTCGGAATATCAGAAATTGATTGCCGGCGTCGGGCGGCGTTGACAAGAGCAAGGACAACAAATGGAACCGTCGAACTGGGCGCCCGAGCACTCGGACGCGCTGCGGGAATTTATTACCAAAGGCATGAGCTTTTCGGAGGCCGCGCGAGCTATCAATTCGCGATTCAACACGTCCTACTCTCGCAATGCTGCGCTCGGGCGCGCCCGGCGCCTGGGACTCACGGGGGACGATCGGCAGAAACCCTCGATGCCCACCGAACCTGCGGAGCCGCACGATACCGGGGAGCCGCGTGCCAGCGGTTTCAGGACGTTTGCGCTGCCCTGGCCGGTGCCGGTGTTCAAGGAGGCGAAGCCGGTCAAGCTGCGCTGCGTGGCGATCGAACCGCGGCATCTCTCGCTGATCGAACTGGAGCGCGGCGACTGCCGCTACCCCTACGGTGGCGATGAGGAGGGCGAGGCCATCACCTTCTGCGGTAATCCGCGCCGCCCGGGCTCGAGTTATTGCGCGCCGCATTTTCATTTGAGCCGCAATCCGATCGAGCCGCCCGAACGCGCGGTAAGCGCCGTTTCGCTGCGGGTGGTGGAGGCGGCATGAAGAACGCGACTGTCACATGCATGGCCGACAGGCTGAAGCCGCTGCCGCGCCGACATCGGATCGCTCATCTGCGTGCGCTGATCGGACTTCAGCCGGAGGGATACGGCCGCCGGGACGAATTGTCCGAATTGCTGCGCGCCGAGATATCGGACGCATCAAGCGAATAGATCTTCCAATCGAAACTGAATTCTACTGTCTTCAAGGAGCCCGCCAGATGCCGAGAGCCAAACGCCGAAAGCCGCACAATCCCGCCAAAGCGCATGACCGAAGGTCCCGTGATCTGCTACGCAACGCCGAAGTTGCAACCATCGAGGTCGATAATCCCCTGGCCTTGGAGCCGGGCGAGAAGATCGTTGCCCTGCGCTCGATTCGCAACGATCCGCTCGCGCGCCTGAATTCCCACCGCCAGATCGACGAGGCGCAGTACCAGGCCGGGCGTGCGTTCCAGGGCGACTGGGAGAAGGCGGAACGCGGTCCGCGCGCGGTCGATCCGACCCGGGAATATGTCGATGGGGGGCAGAGCCGCGAACCGATCACCGAGGGCCAGCGCAAGGCCGTGCTGCGGTTGAATCGGGCTGAACGCGAACTTGGCGCGGACGGTTCAGCGCTGGTGCATGACGTGCTGGTCCAGGGCCTGACCATGGAGCAGATCGGCCAGCGGCGGGGCCTGTGTACCAAGCGTTGGAGCGACTATTTTTCAAGGCGGTTCCGCGAGTGCCTCGACCGGCTGGCGCTGTTGTATGGGTTTGCGACGGAGCACCCGGCTCCCGTCAAAACCCTCCCGCGCTGAAGCGCAGAGGCTGCACGACGTCGTAGGCAGCCTTGCTCAGCGGTACGGCGTAGTCGACGGTCAATGCGCCGAACGGCGAGGCCCAGGTCAGGCCTGCACCGATCGACGAGCGCACGACATTCTTGTTGGCGACCTGAAGCCCTGCCGTCGATCCGCTGTAGCGAAATACGCTGCCGGCATCGACGAAGGCCGTGGCTCTGAGACCGTATTCGTTGGGTACGCCGGGGATCGCGCTCTGCAGCTCGGCGGTCGTTGCCCAATACGCGCTGCCACCGACATTATCCATCGTGGTGCCGGGCGTCAGGTCACGTGGGCCGAATCCGTTAGGGGCAAATCCACGCACCATGGTCGGGCCGCCAAAGAAATTGTTCATCAGCGGCACCTGCTGGCCGCCCCAACCGGTCACGTATCCGCCCTGGGCTCGCACCATGCCAACGAGATCACTACTGAGCGATTTGTAGTAGCGTACGTCTTCGGTCGTCTTCAGAAATTTTACGTCGCCGCCAAGCCCCGCCAGATCCTGGCTAAGCTGCGACTTGATTCCACTGGTCGGGCTCTTTGCGTTGTCCAGCGTGCTGTAGGTGGTCGTACTGCCGGGCGCGGAGACCCAGGTTGGACCGGCGGCAGCCGCCTGCCGGACAGCCAGCGAAGGCGTCAGGCCCGAAGCGTTCGGCGAAAGCGTGATGTTCTGATTGTAGATCGAGTAGCGCCACTGCACGCCGAGTTCTTCGTTGATTGGCGTACCCAGCTGCAGTCTCGCGCCGTAGGTGGTGGTGCCGTAGGATTGGTAGCTGTTGGCGTCGCTTTGGCGGCCGAACAGTTCGATTCCCGCCGCGACCTTGGTGCCAAGAAAATAGGGTTCGGATGCAGCCAGGTCGATCCCGCGCGCATATTGGCCGTAGGTGAAGGCGGCCTGGACGCTCCTGCCCGTACCATAGAAATTGCGGTCGCCGACTTTGACCTCGACGAGCGCGCCGTCGGTGGTCGAGTAACCGCCGGCGACGTTGAAATCGCCAGTCGCCTGGTCGACCGTCTCGACATCGAGGATGACATGGTCTGGCGCCGAGCCCGGCCTGTTCGATATCTTCACCGTTTTGAAGTAGTTCAGATTCTTCAGGCGTCGTTCGGCCCGGTCTATCAGTGTCTTGTTGTAAGCGTCGCCTTCAGCGATGTCGAATTCGCGCCGGATCACGTATTCGCGGGTGCGCGTGTTGCCATGAATCTCAATCCGCTCGATATAGGTGCGAGGACCCTGTTCGATCACGAAGGCGACGTCGATACGTTGCGCGGCGGCATCGCGAGTGAGCTGAGGGGTCGCCTGAGCAAAGGGATAGCCAAGCTTTGCCATTTCGATCGCCAGCAGTTCGGTGGTCTTGTCGAGGGCGTTGCCGTCGAACACCGCGCCCGGGTGCGCAGTGGGGAGCGCACGAAGCTTGTCGCAATCCATGCCCGGAACGTTGCAGGCGACGCTGACTTCCCGGAAGTGATAGAGCGGGCCTTCGTCAATTGCGAAGCTCAGGGTAAATCCCTTCACCGCCGGATCATACTCGGCCTTTGCCGATGAGACGTTGATATCGGCATAACCCTTGCTGCGGTAGTAAAGCCGTAGCTGTTCCCGGTCTTGCGCGATGCGGTCGGGATCGTAGACGTCGCCGCCGGTCAGAAAACTCAGCATATGGGTGGCGGAGGTCTTGATCACGGCGCTGAGCTGCCGTTTGCCGAAGGCCTTGTTGCCGGTGAAGTCGATCTGCCGCACCGGTGTTTTTGCTCCCTCCGTTATGGTGTAGACAAGGTCGACCCGGCCATTGCCGCGGTCGATGATCTGCGGATCGACGCGGACCTCGGCGCGGCCGGCACGCCGGTATGCCTCGATGATGCGGCCGACGTCGGCCTGCACGGTGGCGCGTTGCAGCGAGCCGCGCGGCTTTGCTTCGACGGCAGCGGCGAGGTCGGCGTCCTTGACCTTTTTGTTGCCTTCGAATGCGACGCGGTCGAGCACAGGCGCTTCGGACACATGCACCACAAGCCGCTCGCCGGAGCGCTCGATGGCAACCTTGTCGAACAGGCCCGTTGCAATCAGCGCTTTCAACGCCGCGTCACGCGCGGCTTCGTCGAAATGTCCGTCGGGGCCTGTATGAAAGTAGGAACGCACGGTCTCGGCGTCGACGCGGCGATTGCCTTCGACGATGACCGATGCTTGCGACGGCGAAGCGATTTCTGCGGCGACGGGTGTCGCGAAAATCAATCCGAGGGCGCCGGCAAGCCGAAGAGCGGTTCGGTTGCGTTGCGTGATGCGTCTAATCTCTCTGATCCCCGCGTTCCGCGGGCCTCCTATTGATCGGCTGAGATCGAATTGCCCGCGCGAGGCAAAAAAATGTCTGGGATAAGGTGAGTTGCGGGCGATACGCCACAATTTGAACGCCTTCTCTTAACCTGCACTTTCTCAGAATTGTCGCAATGCACGCTTCATGCTTCGCCATCGAGAGAGCTCAAGACGCTCGCGCACGGAACCGCGCACGCGTCAACGCTCGCAGGAGCATCACATGCGTTATGCAGCTTTCGTTGCCGCCGCGCTCATGCTGGTTCAGCCCGCCTATGCAGAGAAGACGCCAGAGGTCGATCCGCGCGCTTCGCTCGGCGTAGTCCAGCAATGGATCTATAATTACAGGGCCAAGCCGGACTATGCCCACGTCCCGGCGGCCGTGCGCGTGCTGTTTCATTCGCAGACGTTCAAGGAACCGGAGAATGCCGGAATCTATCTCGGCTTCATCGCCGGTGCGATCGGCTCAAATCCTGCCAAGGCCGAGCAGCTCATTGCCGGTTTCTTTCCCATCCGACCGGAAGACGAATGGGTGATCGTTCGCGCCATCGCCTATTCGGGGCTGCCCGACTGGAGAAATGTTCTGCGCCGGGTCGCACCACGAATGCCGAGCCGGCAGGTCATGATCGACAGCTACCTCGCCGGCAAGCTGCCGACCTTGACCGACATCCCGCTGGAGGAAATGAAGCCCGGCGTGATGGACAAGCTGCGCGGGGCATTCACCAAGAATCCCTTCGCCAAGGACGAGCGGAAGCTGAACACGACGCTCACGTTTGCGAGCAACCAGGATTTGCTGGATACGCTGTGGGGCTACTATTTTGCGACCGGCTCGCATGCACCTATCCAGCGCATCATCCAGATGCTGCCGTGGAGCAAGAGCCGCGACACGGTCGACAAGCTGACGGTCGGAAGCATGGCGCGCTATACGCTCGCGAGCTACGCGATACGCGATGCCAGTTTGCGCGAGTATCTCCGCAGCGAACTTGCCAGACAGCCGGCGGCGGTCAAGGCGCCGCTCGCCGAAGTGGTCGAGGCGGCGGATACGGTGCAGATCGCAGCCCTGCGCAAGGATGCGCTCGCCGCCGTGGATGAACTCAAGATCAAGGGCTCCGATAGCCGCCGCGACCTCAGCTTCTGGGGGCAGGTCGGTGTCGGCGCGGTCGCGCTCGGTTGCGTCTCTGCGGCTGCGTTAGGGCAGGTCGCGGTCGGCATTCCCTGTGTGATCGGCGGCTCGGCCTCGCAAGGGTTCCTGTCATTCTGGGAAAAGCAGCAGTAATCCAGGACCAGAGCCCGGTACTGATTGAATCTGGGCTGTAGTTGACGCGTTCTCTTCACGCGAACCGGGATCCACTTCGCTCGAAAACGCTATGGCCGCCGAAGCTCATTCCAGCCCGGCGCGGCGAAAGCCTTCGAGATAATGTTCGCGATCGGCTTCGTGCTTCCAGGGTAACTGCGTCGCGATCCAGGCGAGCGAAATATTGGGCTGGGTTCGGCGCAACTCCGCAAGCGCGCTCCGGGCAAGTTCGATCTGGCCGGTCATGCCGGCTGCGACCGTCAGCACTCGATAGGCGCCGGTGAGGTCGCCGCGCTGACGGGTTGCCTCGCGCGCCAGTGCAATCGCTTCCTGATAATTCCTTCCGACGAACTGGGCGTAGGCCGCAACGCCGTAATAGATCGCCGAAGAAGGATCGCGCGGGCTCTGGCGGATGGCGCGTTGCGTCGCCGCATAGGCATCCATCCACCGCCCGGCATAGCACAGCGCCAGGGCGTAGTACCCCTGCGCCAGGGAGAAGTTCGGGTTGAGCTGGAGCGCCAGTTCGAACTCGGCCAGCGAATGGTCGAGCCGGCGGGTGGAGAAATACACGCTGCCGAGCGCCGTATGCGCCCAGGCATCCTCGCTGTCGGCGGCAATCGCCGCCAATGCCGCTTGCTCAGCGACAGGTGCTGCGGTTGCAAGATCCCTCCAGCCCAGATGCACGCCGAACATATGGTTGGTCGCGAACAGGGCCAACGCCTGGCCGTAGTGCGGATCGATCGCAATCGCGCGTTCCAGCAGCGCCTGCGCGGCTAGGCTGTCGGGCCGTGTCACCCGCCAGTGATGCGACAGCGCCCGCATCACCAGGTCCCACGCGTCCACGCTGTTGGGTGGCTTGCGCCGGCTGCGAAAGTTCTCCGCCGCGTAAATCTGCGGCTCGATCGCTGTGACGATGGCGTCGGTGATCTCGTCCTGCACGGCGAATACGTCGGTCAGCTCACGATCGTAATGCTCCGCCCAGATATGGCTGCCGGTCGCGGTATCATTGAGCTGCGCAGTGATGCGGACGCGATCGCCGCTCCTTCTCACGCTGCCTTCGACCACGTAGCGCACCCCGAGCTCGGCGGCGACCTGCCTCATGTGCACCGGCTTGCCCTTGTAGGTGAACGACGAGTTGCGCGCGATCACGAAGAACCAACGCAATTTCGACAGCGCGGTGATGATGTCTTCGCTGATTCCGTCGGAGAAATAGTCCTGCTCGCGATCACCGCTCATATTGTCGAACGGCAGTACGGCTATTGCCGGCCGGTCAGGCAGCGATAGCGCCGGACGCGGTTGTTCTGCTTCTACCGGCGAAGCGGCCTGTGCATCGCATGGCCCATTCACGGCGCCGACGAAGCGAATCCCCTTGCGCGGAATAGTGCGAATGAGCCGCTGTTCCTTGCCGTTGTCGCCGATCGCGCTTCGAGCGGCGTTGATCCGGCTGTCCAGCGTCGAGTCCGAGACGATCCGTCCTCCCCACACCAGCGCAATGAGATCGTCCCGGCTGACGACGCGGTCGCGGTGTTTCAACAGGTGAATCAGCAGGTCGAATACTTGCGGTTGCATCGCCACCAGTTCGCCGCCACGGCGCAGCTCACGACGATCGGTGTCCAGGATGTGGTTATCGAAGTTGAATTTCACTTGCCCCATCGCATTATTTCTCAAGAAACAATCAAGTCAGTCTCATGAAGAGATCAAGCGTCAGGCAAAGTCATGTCGCCGGTGGCCGTGCATG
Organism: Bradyrhizobium sp. AZCC 2262; assembly: GCF_036924535.1. Taxonomy (NCBI): domain Bacteria; kingdom Pseudomonadati; phylum Pseudomonadota; class Alphaproteobacteria; order Hyphomicrobiales; family Nitrobacteraceae; genus Bradyrhizobium; species Bradyrhizobium sp. AZCC 2262. The sequence continues at coordinate 861,312 of NZ_JAZHRT010000001.1, forward strand.
CTGTCAAAATCGGGAGTTGCAATCCATTGCCGGTAGCGGAGTCAATTTCATGACGGAAACCCAAGTCATCCGCCCGGCGATACCGGGCAATCGGATGCTAAGATTCACTGCATTTCTGTTCGGCGGTGTGGCCTATCTCACATTTCTGTTCACGATTCTGTACGCCATCGGCTTCGTATCGGGGCTCATCGTGCCGAAGACGATCGATACCGGTGCGAAATCGGGGATATTCGAGGCAATTATCGTCAATCTTGCCCTGATGTCGTTATTTGCTATCCAACATAGCGTCATGGCGCGTAAATCGTTCAAACACTGGTGGACGCAGTTTATTCCGAAGTCTGTCGAGCGCAGCACCTATGTGCTGTGCGCAAGCCTCACGCTTCTGCTACTCTTCTGGCAATGGCGTCCAATGCCGGCCGTGATCTGGAATGTCCAGGAGCCCGAAATGGCCATGGTGATTGCCACACTGTCGTTCATCGGTTGGGTGATCGTGTTCACGAGCACCTTCCTGATCAATCATTTCGAGCTGTTCGGATTGCATCAGGTCGCCAACAATCTCGTAGGCCGCGAGATGCCGGCGCCCGTCTTCCGGACGCCGTTCTTCTATCGTTTTGTCCGGCATCCGATCTATCTCGGCTTCATCATCGCCTTCTGGGCGGCCCCGACGATGAGCGCGGGGCATCTGCTGTTTGCGGCGGTGACGACGGCTTACATCTTCGTCGGCATAATGCTCGAAGAGCGTGATCTCGTCGGTATGTTCGGTGACGAGTATCGCCGTTATCGGGAGCACGTTTCGATGCTGTTCCCTTGGCGCAAGCTGAACTGACCACTTCTCAATTGTCTGTAAGGAGACGGAGGAATGATGAAACATACCGGAAGCTGTTTTTGCGGTGCGGTCGAAGTGCAGGTCACCGGCGCGCCGGAAGGAATGGGTTATTGCCATTGCCGTTCGTGCCGTTCGTGGTCCGGGGGGCCGGTAAACGCGTTCACCCTGTGGAAGCCGGAAGCGGTACGGATCACGGCCGGGACGCAACATGTCGCAACGTTCGAGAAGACGCCGATGAGCCAGCGCAAGTACTGTGCGAAGTGCGGCGGTCACCTGATGACCAATCATCCGACGCTCGGGCTGGTCGATGTTTTCGCCGCAACTCTCCCGACACTTCCCTTCGCGCCCGGCGTGCACGTCAATTACGCCGAGACGGTGCTACCGATGCGGGATGGGCTTCCCAAATTGAAGGATTTTCCTGCCGAGCTTGGCGGTTCGGGTGAAATGATCGCCGAATAGGAAAAGACGGGAGCCTGCGGCGCGGCGAACGTTGTTCGCGGCGCTTGCTGATCGATAGACGCCGCTCGACTCCCCGACCAGACCGGGGGCGGGCGGCTTCTTTTTTGGTAACCGTGGCGGTCCAGTCCAGCCTGCAGCTTGGAGACGAGGCCAATGCCCGGCCCCGCGTCCCGGCTCAAGAGCTATGTCAGCGGCAGGTCCGGCCCTGCAAAATCGGGGTTTGGCGTTACCCTTCCGGTTCCGGTAAGAAGGCCTTGAAGTCGCGGCGAAAACCTTCATTTCGCCAGGCAAAATAAACAAGAGGAAATGCCGGAGATGACCGCCAAGCCGCAATTGCCGGAGCGAATGCCCCGCGTAAAGGGCGAACCGACCGCGCTGGACGGTCTGCTGGTCGTCGACTTCACCCGTGTCGTTGCGGGCCCGGCCTGCACGCAAACGCTGGCCGATTTCGGCGCCGAAGTGATCAAGATCGAAAACCCTGATGGGGGTGACGATACCCGCCATTATGAACATGCGGAAATCGGTGGCGAGAGCGCGGCCTACCTCAGCCTCAATCGCAACAAGCGCGGCATTGCGCTCGATTTCAACAATCCTGCGGCGCTCGAAGTTGCGCGCGAACTGATCGCGAAAGCGGACGTCGTGGTGGAGAATTTCTCCGGCGGCATAATGAAGAAGTTCGGCCTCGACTATGCCTCCGTCGCGGCGACCAATCCGAAGCTGATCTATTGCTCGATCTCGGCCTATGGCCGCAAGGGCGAGTTTGCCTTACGTCCAGGTTTCGATCCGATCACGCAGGCCGAAAGCGGCTTCATGTCGCTGAACGGATTTCCGGATGGGGAGCCGGTGCGGACCGGTCCGCCGATCGTCGATATGGCGACGGGCATGTCGGCATGCAACGCGATCCTGCTGGCGTTGATCGCCCGCGACCGGCTCGGCCGCGGCCAGCAGGTCGAGGTCGCGCTGATCGACACCGCCGTGGCGATGACCGGTTTCTACGGCATGGCCTATCTGGTCAGCGGCGCGAATCCTGGCCGCTTCGGAAATTCGCCGAACGGTTCGCCCACCGTAGGCCTCTATCAGGCATCCGATGGGCCGCTTTACATGGCCTGCGCCAACGACCGCCTGTACCGTCGGCTCGTGGTGGACGTGCTCGGCCGGCCGGACCTCGTCACCGATCCCGCGTTCGCCCACAGGAAAAACCGAACCGCCAACAAGGAAAAGTTACGCGCCATCATCGCCGGCATCTTTGCCAGCGACAGCCTTGAGCACTGGATGGCAAAGATGAAGAAGGCCAACATACCGGTCGGCTATCTGCGCACGGTAGAAGAAGGCTTCAACGCACCGGAGGTGCGCGACCGCCATCGTCTCAGCCGGATTCCGCATCCGACGGCAGGCGCCGTCCCCAATATTGAAACGCCGCTGCAGATGAGCTTGACGCCGACCGTCGATCCCGTGGCGGCGCCGCTGCTCGGCGAGCATACCAGGGAAGTGCTCCAAAAGACCCTCGGCTATGATGAGCGACGTATCGCGGCGCTGGCCGAGGCGGGGGCTTTCGGGAAGCCGGGCAATACGGCCTGAGCGGCGCGATCAGGTTTGATGCATCTCGCAAACGAATAACATCCCTGCGTTTGCATGACGCCTAACTCGTTCAAAGCGGTAGCTTTTCCCGTTTGTCTGCGGGTAATGTTCCTGCAAAACGGGAGAGAAGCACCATGAACGACGGGACCCCCATACGGCCGTCGAGGAACGTCGAACTCGGCGCCAGCGGCGAAGAATTCCAGAATCTCCACGAATTCGTCCGCAAAGCCCGCGCCCGGCTCAACCAGAATGCATGGGACTATATCGTCGGCGCCGCGGAGACGGAGACCACCATGCGCCGCAACCGGATGGCGCTCGACGAGATTGCATTCCGGCCACGGGTGCTGCGGAACGTCGCCCAGGTCGACGGGTCGACCGAAATATTCGGCCGCCGCTTGCGCCTGCCGGTCATGATTGCGCCGGTCGGTGCACTCGAGATTTTCGATCCCAATTCAGGAGCCGCGGTCGCGCGCGGCGCGGGACAGTTCGGCGCCGCTCACGTGTTGAGTTCGGTGTCAGAACCAGGACTTGAGGCCACCGCCAAGGCGGCGCCCGATGCCCTGCGCATTTACCAGCTCTATGTCCGAGGCGATGACGCCTTTGTCGAAGACGCCGTCAGCCGAACCATCGACAATGGCTATGCCGCCTTCTGCCTGACCGTCGATACCGCGCATTACAGCCGGCGCGAGCGTGATATCGCCAAGCGGTATGTCAGGGAAAGCCGCATCCGGGCCACCGGCGGCGACTTCCAGAAGGGGCTGGATTGGCGCACGGTAAAGCTGATCAAGGACAAGTATAAAATTCCGCTGGTGATCAAGGGGATTGCGACTGCGGAAGACGCAGCCATCGCGCTCGACCATGGCGTGGATTGGATCTATGTGTCGAATCATGGCGGCCGCCAGCTCGACCATGGACGCGGTGCGATGCACGTCTTGCCGGAAATCGTCACAGCCGTTGCCGGCCGTGCCAAGATCATGGTCGATGGTTCATTCTGCCGTGGCACCGACATCGTGAAGGCGATCGCCTCCGGGGCCGATCTGGTCGGTATCGGTCGCCTGCAATGCTGGGCACTCGCAGCCGCAGGCGAAGCCGGCATCGTGCGGATGCTGGAGCTGCTGGAAGACGAGGTTATCCGCTGTCTCGGGCTGCTCGGCGTCACCAGCTTTGCCGAACTCGACAAGTCTTATCTGCACGCGGCGACCGCGACGAACCCGCCGAGCGTGTTCAGCGCCTTTCCACTGCTGGATATCGAACCCTATCGCTATTGAGAACGGCGGCCGCGCCGGGGCTTTTCGCCTGAAGACACTCCGTCATTTCCCGAGTTAATGGCCCGTCAGGGAACCTGGCGGGCATCTTCGCATTATTAGCTGCGCCGCGGGCGGTGCCGCCAAACACGAGTCTGATCTCCCATGGTCAAGTAGTCGCAAGCGAATGGCAGAAAATCCTTTCGCCCAATTCAGCCTCGAGAAGGCCATCGGTCTTCGCTGGACGTTGCGGGATATTCAGGCTCGCCGGCTGAAAATGTCGCCGGTGAGCGACGAGGATCTGACGACATTGACAGGCCTCGGCCTGGTCGAAGCGCGCGACGAAGGGCTCGTGCTGACGCAAGCTGGAATCGCCGTGCTGAACGGGCCGTAGTCAGCGCGCCTTCAGGAAGCTCTCGCCGGAGTCGCAAGGCGTGCAGCAGTAGGTCAGCACGTCGTAATTCTGGTCGCGCGGCTCTATCGTCGCCAGCCGCATCTGTGCGCCGCATTTCATGCAAGGCATTTCTATGCTGGTTTGAAACCGCGTGCAGGTTGGTGTCGGCCGAAATGTTTGCAGCATCGTATCCCCATGAGACTTAAATCCAGAGACGCAACGCCACCTACAGCCGGGCCCTAACCCCGAATCACTATGCCACACTGTTGCCACCTTTGGAATCGGGCGTCGACCCCCGTACGGCTACGGTCCGCGAGAAAGGGAAATCATTCCCTAGACCATTCGTTGGGATCGGGTCGGCCGGATGCCGACGTCCTGGGTCTGTGCCTTGGCGGAGCTGGGTCCAATACGGCGCAGACGCCGCCGGGAATTGTGCTAACCTGCCAAGGTCGACATTGGAGAAGCGACCATGACTGAACCGAAACTCGAAGTCCCGGCCGAGCTGCGTGATCTGGCCGAGAAAACCATCGACCAGGCGGAAAAGGCGTTCGGCATGTTCTTCGATGCCGCCGGCAAGTCGATGACGTCGATGCCCGGCGCGGGGACGGAAATTTCCAGGCAGGCGCTGTCGTTCACCGAGCAGAATATGAAGGCTGCGTTCGAGCATGCCCGCAAGCTGGTCCATGCGACCGATCTTCAGGAAGCGATGCGGATCCAGTCCGAATTCCTGCGCAGCCAGTTTACCAACGCCGGCGAGCATATGCGACAGATCACCGGCGGGGTCATGTCGGCCGCAAAAGATTCGGCGAAAGGCAAGTTCTGAACAGGTCGCTAGCGGCGGCGCGCGATCGCAACACCGCACAGAAAGGCGACGAACAAGCTCGCCAGCGGCGCTTCACGGGTAATCGTGCTGATGGTCGCGAGCGGCATTCCCGGTCGCTGTGCGGCTGCGATCGCGTCGCTGAGGCGGTTGGCCGCAGCCTGCAGCGCGTCGGACACTTCCGTGAGCGTGCGCGATACATCGGTCGCCGTATCGATGGCACGTTCCGCCATGCCGGGCTGCGAGGGCTCTGGGGTTTCGATTTTCACGTTCTGCAACTCACTCGATCGCTTGCCGGGTGACGGCTGACGTCCTGACAATGCGCGCCCCACGACATTTGTTCCCCTTAAGTTATCGCCTTGCTTGATCGATGGAGGAACCTTCATCGTCGCTGGGATTTGATCTCGTCAGAGGAAATGCACACGGATGTTCGGATGCCGAAGAATTTGGCGGAAGATCACTTGAGCCGACGTGGTGGCGCGCCGCTAAAGGTTGCGATTGCGGTAGCTGTTCTCGGCGTGCTCGGCCTGCTGATCGTCGACCATGGGCCATGGAACAAGCCGAAGGTACGGCCGGCCTTTATGGCGAGTTACAGCTCCACCGGCGAGTCCGCCCGGGCAGCCGGAGCAAAGGTCATGCCGACCGAACCGAAGCTGCAGGTGGAGCCTGAGCCACCCGTACCGAAACCTGTTCACCCGGTTAATCCGCCTCCGTAGAACGCGACGTTTGACACGTCGGGCAAATCACCGGCATAGTGGCAGCATCACCGAAGTCCATTGGCTTCCGAACGAGTGCGTCAGCGCACGCTGACGAATGCGCCCCAGCACGCAGCCAATCCCGCAGCTACAAGTACGAGCAGCGGATTGTCGCAAAACGGGCTGCCATATTGGCACATCGTTACACCCAGCGAGCCGATCTCGTGATGGCTCGCCGCATAGAACAAGCCCGACAGAACAGCGAGCACGGCAGCAACAAAGTACATTGACGTTCTCCTTGCGCTCTGTTGGATCATGGGTTGCGCCATCCACGGCCCAACGATTTCGTTTCGATGTCGCTACGCTCGATCTGGATCTGTTTGCTCCGGCTACTTGACGCGTCGGGCAAATCAGGTGCATATTGACACCGTCGCAGATATCGCAGCCCGCGCCGGAAAACGGCGGCGGGCTTTTTCGTTCACAAAACAATCGGCCAAAGCGGTTTCAATTTGTCAAAATCGTTTCGTCGAATTTTCCGCAATTTGTTGACCGCTCGAAAACGGTTTGACATGTCGGGCAAATCACCGGCATAACGCCAACATCGCGAAAGTTGTAAAGCCCGCACGGAGCAATCCGTCGCGGGCTTTTTGCTTGAAATCTCCCAATCGGACGGCGGCCGCACATCGACGCCGCAACTCCCAACGCCCCCGCCGGGCGTCGCGAGCGTGCCGTCGTCCGAGCCTTCACCATCACACATACAATTGGCCGGCATGCGCGAACATGTCGGCTTGCGGCGCGGTTCGTCACCGCCGCACGCGGCCCCTGACGGGATAAGGTTCGCGCCCCAAATGATCTGCGCCTGCACCGCGATCATGCCGCACGTTTCTTTTTTCCGGAGAGATGCCGATGACCGCCTACCTGATATCGCTCGCGCTCGTCGGCCTCGTCGTCATCGCAGTATCGGAGGAATTCTCGTGAGTGCCGAAATCATTCAATTCATCCCGCGGCCCGGACGCGACGACGCGGCAACGGATTTCCCGACAATCGCTTTCCGCTCTGCGGTGCGGGATCCCGCCGTCGCTCACGCCGATGCTGCCGCAGGTCAGCCTGCTGAACCGGAGAGGCGGGAAACCTAGCGTGGCCAAGCCTCTTGTAGAAATTCGCTCTCTCGCACGCAGCCACACCCGGACCGCAATCCGCGTTCTCGTCGGCATCATGCGATGCAAGGACGCAACGCCCGCCGCCCGCGTGTCAGCCGCAAACGCCATTCTCGATCGCGGCTGGGGCAGGGCCACGCAACCGCTGGAGAACAGCGGCGACGGTGCGCTCCAATTCATTCACCGCATCGAGCGGGTTATTGTCTATTTTGCCAAGCGGGGTTTCGAGAACGTGGCGCGGATCATCAAACGATGACCGGAGAGCAGGCTGCGGATGTCAGGGCCATCGTCGTCGAGATCCTGGCCGAACAACAGAGGATTCGTCATGACGATATCGATGCAGTGGTTCTCAAAGCGGTCGCGACGACGCTGACGTCATTCGGAATCGACGAAGAAGATCGCAAGGAGTTGCGCGCGGATTTTGAGCACCTTCGACGCTGGCGTAGAAGCGTCGAGCAGGCACAGAGCTACACCTTCAAGGCAGTCATCACGGTGATTGTGACCGGCTTCGTTGGGGCCGTCTGGCTCGGCATCAAGGCAACACTCGGAAAATGATCTCTTCGGACGTGCCGAGATACTAACGATGAGCGCGAATTCAGGTGCGACCGATGTATCGAATTCGTGAGGTTGATGCGAGTGACGATGATGTCGCGGACACGCTCGCGGAGCTTCATCACTTGACATTCCTTGACGCCGCCCCCGTTCCCAAATTTGATCAAGGGCACTGGTGGCTTGCCTTTCGCGGAACCGAGCCAGTCGCCTTCGCCGGGATCATTCCGTCCACTCATGTTTTCAATGCGGGCTATTTTTGCCGCGTCGGAGTGCTGGGGAAGCATTGCGGACGCCGGCTTCAGTTGCGCCTGATGCGGGCCATGGAGGCGCGAGCGCGGCTGAATGGGTGGTGTTCGATCATCTCCGACACTACGGATAACATGCACTCAGCCAACAACTTCATTCGCGCGGGCTATCGTCTGTTCAGCCCCAAGCATCCCTGGGCCTGGCCGAATACGCTTTATTGGCGGAAGGACGTAAAATAACGGCTCGTCTATTGCCTACCTCAAATTGCTCTATTCGCCCGGTGGCCTGGTGGCCACCGGGCCTTTTTGCTTTTTTGGGACCAGCGTCTTGCGGCAGAGTAGCCATGCTTCCCGTGCACCCTTGATCATTGGCGGTCAGCCAGTAGACTGGCAAAGCTCGGGCGGCGCAAAGCAACGGAGCAGGCGAGGAAACATATGGCTGGAGACGGCGGAAAGGCGGATGCCGGTTTGTCCGCGGGGCCGGGAGCGGACAGCTATGTTGCCATGGTCGCGCGTGCCAAGGCCCTGATTCCGGAGTTGCGCGACCGTGCTTCAAAGACGGAAGAGCTTCGGCGCCTGCCGCCGGAGACGGAGCGCGATTTGCACGACGCCGGCTTGTTCCGGATCGTGCAACCCAAACGCGTTGGAGGTGCCGAGCTTGACTATGTCGCTCTGGTCGATTGCGCCGACACGCTGGGGCAGGCCGACGCTTCCGTGGCGTGGAATTTCGCCAATCTTGCCAGCCATCACTGGATGCTGGGCATGTTTGACCGGCAGGCGCAGGACGCCGTCTGGAGCAGGAATGCCGATGCGTTGATCGCATCGTCCTTCATCTTTCCAGCCGGTCGCGCGAGAAAGGCGAATGGGGGATATGTCCTCCGTGGTCACTGGCCGTTCTCTTCGGGCGTCGAGTCCTGCGACTGGAACATGCTTGCCGGTGTGGTGTCATCAGACGATGAGGCTGATGGCATCGAATATCGGATATTCCTGCTTAACAGGAGCGAGTACAGGATCAACGACACCTGGAATGCGACGGGACTGTGCGGTACCGGTTCGAACGACGTGTGGGTCGAGGATACCTTTGTTGCGGAGAAGATGACCGTCGCGGTCAGCGAACTGACCGGTGGACCGACGCCGGGAAGCATGGTCAATCCAAACGCGCTGTATGCGCTGCCGGTATTCTCTCTTTTTCCTTACGTGTTATCGGGGGTCGGCTTGGGCAATGCGCAAGCCTGTCTGAATGACTACGTCGAATTCGCGCGGCATCGGGCCTCGACCTACAATCGTGCCAAACTCAGCGACCTGCAGACGACCCAAATCAAGATCGCAGAGGCATCCGCCAAGATCGACGCCGCTCGCCTCGTCATGCGCACGAACTGCATCGATGCGATGGATGATGCAAGGCGTGGCCACGTTCCGGACCTTGCGGCCAAGACGCGGCTCCGGCGGGATGGCGCTTTCTCGGTGAAGCTCTGCACCGACGCGGTCTCGCTGTTGTTCGCGGCAAGCGGTGCGCGCAGCCTGTTCACGTCAGGCGCGCTGCAGCGGCAATTCCGCGACGCCCATGCTGTGAATTCGCACCTCGCATTCAATTTCGATGCGGCTGGAACCAACTATGGACGCGTGGCGCTTGGCCTGCCGTCCGAAAATCTGACGCTCTGAGGCCTGGCGGATGTCTGACGCACCCAAACATCCGGCCGATCCGGCCAATGAATTTGCGAGCGACAACTCGGCGATCGATCCACGGGACTTCCGCAATGCGCTTGGTACGTTTGCCACAGGCGTCACCATCGTCACGGCGATGTCCGCAGAAGGAAGGCCGTATGGCGTGACCTGCAACTCGTTTGCCTCGGTGTCGCTCAATCCGCCGCTGGTATTGTGGAGTCTCGGGATGTTCTCTCAAGGACTCACGATCTTCCAGAACGCCAGCCATTTCACGATCAATGTTCTCGGAGCTTCCCAGCAAGCACTGGCGTCGAAGTTTGCAAAATCGTCCGACGACAAGTTCGCCGGCGTGAGCTGGACGCCCGGGCTTGGCAGCGCGCCGGTGCTGACCGACAGCGTCGCCAATTTCCAATGCCGCGCGGCCAATCGGTATTACGGCGGCGACCACATCATCTTCCTGGGCGCTGTCGAGGCCTACGCCTATAATCGGCAGGAGCCTCTGCTGTTTGCGCGCGGCGGCTTCGGCCGGTTCATTGCTGGAGACGGCAACGCTTCCTCGTGAGCGGACCGCCGGAGTTCGCTGGCGGTCCTGCGGTAGGGCGCAATTCTAGTTCTTTGCCATCTCAGCGCGATACCAGTCGCCGATTTCGCTGGCTGTCATCAGTGCAACGCCGTCGTGACCGAGGACGTAGTCGAGCAGCGCCTCCAGATACTTGATGCGATGTGGTACGCCCGTGATGTAGGGGTGAATCGAGATGGCCATGATCCGCGCGTTCGATGCGCCTTCCAGATACAGCCGGTCGAACTGATCGGTGCAGCGCTTCAGGAATTGCTCGGAAGGCAGATACTGCAGCGCATGGATGACGATATCGTTGGTTTCGACCGAATAAGGGATCGTGGTGATGATACCGTGAGGGGTAGCGATGTCCTGTGGCAGATCGTCGATCACCCAGTCAGCGACGTACTCGATACCATTGAGGCGAAGCAGATCGAGTGTCTCCTCAGTTTCCGTGAGGCCGGGGCTTTCCCATGACCGTGGCGGCTTCCCTGAGAATTTCGAAATTGTCTCGACCGAGCGCTTGATCGCATCCGCCTGGTTCTCGACCTTGTGCATCGGCCCCTGCACGAAACCATGACCCATGAATTCGAACCCGGCGTCGAGAGCGGCGGACGCGACGCGCGGGTAGGCAGTGCAGACATTGGCATTAAGCGCCAATGTCACCGGCATTTTGCGATCGGTCAGCGCCTTGAACTGTCGCCAGAAGCCGGCGCGCATCCCGTATTCATGCCATGACCAGTTCGGCACGTCGGGCAACAGCGGCTGACCCATCGGCGGGCTCAGCACCGTGCGCGGCATGGCGTTCTCAATCCGCCATTCCTCAACATTCAGGATAACCCATACCGCCAGCTTCTTGCCGGCGGGAAGCGTCAGTTTCGGTCGGTCGACTTGTGCCTGGTAGGGGATGCGATCGCTCAGTGCCACGGCGAGCTTTCCTGGTGTAGATGGACTATTCGGCGGCCTTGGAACCGCTGGATGCGCCGGCATTAACGCGCGGCATGACCTTTTCGGCCATCAGAATCATGGACCGGCGTCCGAGTTCGCGATCCTTCCAATCCTTGCCCGCATAGAGCAGTGTGCCGAAAGGCCCGGTCTCCTCCTGAAAAGCCAGCAGTTGATCGGCGACGCTTTCCGGCGTGCCATGAATGATCAGCTTGTCGCAGATCGACTCCAGCGTCACCTCATCGTCGGGCTGATCGCGGCGCGTTTTGAACAATTCGATACGGCCACCGCGCTTCAGCTTGGTGAACAGCGAGCGATAGTAATAAACATAGGGTCCGTTCGGATCCATGGCGTAGGCCTTCGCCGTTGCCGCGTCCCTGGCAACGAACACGCTCTTGGCAACGCGCCAATTTGCCGTATCCGCACGTCGGCCGGCCCGTTCGCATCCCTCTACGTATTTCGGCCAGTGGCTTTTCACCCAGGCCGGCATCAGGAAGTTTGCCGAGATTGGTTCCCAGCCGCGTGCGGCCGCTTCCGTCACCCCCTTGGAAAAGGGCGCCACCGCAGTGACCACGATCGGCGGGTGCGGCCGCTGCAGTGGGCGCGGGATGAAGCCCTGGCCGATGTCCTCGATCAGGGCCTTCTGAACCGATATGTTCCAGAATTGGCCCTGCAAATTATAGGGCGGGTCGCTGGCCCAAATCTGAAGCACCTGATTGATCGCCTCCAGGAACATGGCATTCCTGTCCGCCTCGAGATTGCCGAACACTTCCGCGTCCGACAACAGGCCGCCGGGGCTGATGCCGAAGATGAGGCGTCCGTCGAGCATGTGATCGAGCATCGCGATCGAGGCTGCAATCGCTGCCGGATGTGCGTTCGGCATGTTGACGGTGCCCGTGCCAAGCTTGATCTGCTTGGTCGCCGCCGCGAGCCACGCGATGAAGGCTATGCAGGAAGTGATGTTTTCGGCCTTGTCGGTGACGTGCTCGCCGACATAGGCTTCGGTGAAGCCGAGTTCATCGGCCAGCAGGAAAGCCTCGCGGTCCTCCTTGAGCGAAAGCCGCCAATCCTTGTCGACAGGATGGATCGGCATCGTGAAGAACCCAAGCTTCATGGTCTGCTCTTCCCCAAGGCAGGCTTTTTGTTTGGAAGAACGTGCGTCGTTCGTCGTTCGAAAACAAGCTCAAAGTCGAAATAATTACCCGATAACAAACTTGACCTTTGTTGGTCCCAGCCCTCTAATTCCGCAAAAATGCTGATAGTCGGCGGGGGAGGTCACGCCAAAAATGAAAGCCTCGGCTTTTGCTTACGCCCGCGCAACCAGCGTCGCAAATGCGCTGGAATTGCTGACTGCGCATGGCGAAAGGGCCAAGGTGTTGTCGGGCGGCCAGAGCCTGCTGCCGGCAATGAATCTGCGTCTGATCGCGCCCGAACTCATCATCGATATCGGCGACCTAGCCGAGTTGCGTGGCGTTGTGGTGAAGGGGGGCGTCCTCACCATTGGTGCGCTGACACGTCACGTCGATCTCTTGAAATCCCCGGAAATAGCAGCCCATGCTTCCCTGCTGACGGATGCGGTCGCCCATGTCGCCCATCCTGCAATCCGCAACCGCGGCACCATCGGAGGAAGCCTTGCGCATGCAGATCCAGCTTCCGAACTGCCGGCCTGCATGCTCACGCTCGGCGCTACCATCATCGTTCGCGGGCCAGACGGGGAGCGGCGGATTGCGGCAAGCGAGTTCTCCGCCGGGATCTACGAAACTGCGCTTAAGCCACAGGAGTTGCTGGTCGCCGTTGAGTTGCCGGTGCGTCCAGAAAATTCGACGTATTTCTTTCATGAGTTCGCCCGCCGACATGGCGACTACGCAATCGTCGGCCTCGCAGCGCAGGCCGTCGTCAACGACGGGCGGTTTGCCGATCTTCGCCTTGGTTTCTTTGCCGTCGGCGATCGCCCGTTGCTAGCCGGATCGGCCGGCAAACTGGTCAATGTCACCATTACGTCTGCAGTATTGTCGGAGGCGTTTTCCGCATTGGATGAAGAGCTCGACCCGCTGGAGGATCAACAGGCGACACCCGCCATGCGCCGGCATCTGGCGAAGGTTCTGCTGGCGCGTTGCGTATCCTTGCTGCTTGATCGCCCCGATCTCCATGCGGAAGCATCGGCGTGACGACTGCGGTTGCGATTTCGTTGAGTGTCAATGGTGAGCGTGTTGAAGCGAATGTACTGCCGCGCCTGAATTTGGCGGATTTCCTTCGCGAGCATCTCAAGCTGACCGGCACACATGTCGGTTGCGAACACGGGGTGTGCGGCGCATGCACCGTTCGTGTTAATGGCGATATCGTCCGTTCCTGCTTGTTGCTTGCAGTACAGACGCACAATGCGACGGTTGAGACGATCGAGGGGATCTCCGACAGCGGTGAGATTGCCGATTTGCAGTCTGCATTCAGGGAACGCAACGCACTGCAATGCGGCTTCTGTACGCCCGGAATGCTGATGGCAGCGCAGGATCTTTTGAAGCAATCGTCGTGTCCGGATCGAGAACAGATCCGCGAACATCTCTCCGGCAATTATTGCCGGTGTACAGGCTACCAGGCCATCGTCGACGCCATCGAGACCACAGCGCGGGCCCGCGCCGAACGCTTGCCATGACATCAGAACAGGAAAAATCTGAAACGCTTTCTGCTCTGGACCGTCCGAATTCCTATATCGGCAAGACGGTGCCACGGCCGAACCTTGACCGGCTGATGCAGGGGCGGGGGCTCTATGTCAGCGACATCCAGCTGCCGCGCATGGCACATGTCGTGTTTCTGCGCTCGCCGCACGCGCACGCGAAGATCAAGGGCATCGACGCCTCAGTGGCCAACCGGATGCCGGGAGTGATCGCCGTCGTTTCAGGCAAGGAACTCTCGACCGTCATCACGCCGTGGGTCGGCGTACTGTCGCATTTGAAGGGCCTCAAATCCGCCCCGCAAAGCGCCATCGCGGTTGACCGCGTGTGCTGGCAGGGCGAAGCGGTCACGGCCGTGGTGGCTAGCAGTCGCGCCCAGGCGGAGGACGCCGCGGAGCTTGTCTCGGTAGATTATGAGGAACTCGACGCTGTAACGGACATGCGCACCGCACTTGATCCAGCTACAGCGGTGATCCACGCCTCGCTCGGCGACAACCTGGCCTTTGAGCGCAATCACGATTCCGGCGCCGTCGATCAGGCCTTTGCCGAATCCGACGAGGTGGTGGAAGCAGAGTTTGTTTTCGGGCGGCACACCGGAGTGACACTCGAACCGCGCGCGGTGGTAGCCGACTGGAACGCCGCGGAAGCGAGACTGATCATCTATCAAGGGACGCAAGCGCCGCATATGGTGCAAAATATTGCGGCGCTTCATCTCGGTGTGAAGGAATCGCAGGTTCGCGTGGTCTGCAAGGACGTCGGCGGCTCCTTCGGTATCAAGGTTCACATTTATGCCGACGAGATGGCGACTTATGCGCTGTCCAAGCTGCTGCGGCGTCCGGTCAAATTCGTCGCCGACCGGGTCGAGAGCTTCAATACCGATATTCATGCCCGCGACCATCGTTGCAAGGGAAAGATCGGCGTCAAGCGCGACGGCACTATCACGGCATTCGAGATCGACGATCTCACGGGAATCGGGCCCTATTCGATGTACCCGCGCACCAGCGCGATCGAAGCCAATCAGGTCGTCAATCTCGTCGGTGGTCCCTACCTGACCAGAAATTATCGTGCCCGGGCCCGCGTCGTGTTCCAGAACAAGAACGTGATGTGCCAGTACCGCGCTGTTGGCCATCCGATCGCCTGCTCGGTGACGGAAGGCCTGGTCGATCTGGCGGCCATGAAGATCGGCATGGACCCGATCGAGATCCGCCGCCGCAATCTGATTGCCGATGACGCTTACCCCTGCGCTTCGCCGTCAGGCTTGCGCTTCGAACAACTGTCGCACCATGCAGCGCTCGCCAAGCTCGTCAAGATGATGGACTACGACGCGTTGCGCGCCGAGCAGACCGACCTGCGAGCGAAGAACATCCATCGTGGCATCGGCATCGCCAGTTTTATAGAGGTCACCAATCCCAGTGCGGCGTTCTATGGCGTCGGTGGTGCGAAGATATCCTCGCAGGATGGCGTTGCGGTGCGGCTGGACGCGCAGGGGTCAGTGATCTGCCAAACGAGTATCACCGAACAGGGGCAAGGATCGGAATCGCTCACCGCGCAGATCGTTGGAAGCGTACTCGGCGTCTCGATGGATCGCGTCCGCGTGATCCTCGGCGATACTGACAATACGCCGTATGGCGGAGGCACCTGGGCCTCGCGCGGCGCTGGTATCGGTGGGGAAGCCGCGCTTCAAGCTGCCAAGGTACTGCGCAAAAACATCCTCGACGTGGCGGCCGCCGTCCTGCAATCAACGTCAGGGGAACTCGACATTGTCAACAATGGCGTTGTGAATGCCGTCGATGGTACGCCGCGGATCGATTTGAGCGAGCTCGCGCGCATTGTCTATTTTCGTCCCGATACGCTGCCGCCGGGCATTCAGCCCGAGTTTATGGCTACCAGGCACTTTGTCCCGCGCGAATACCCATTCGCCTTCACCAACGGCGTTCAGGCGTCGTGGCTGGAAGTCGATGTCGATACCGGCTTCGTGAAGCTCCTCAAGCACTGGGTGGTCGAGGATTGCGGCACCATCATTAATCCGCAACTGGTCGACGAGCAGATCAGGGGTGGCGTGGTACAGGGCCTTGGCGCGGCGCTGTTCGAGAAATGCGTGTATGACGAACGTGGCCAGCTCACCAACGCCAACATGGCCGATTATCTGGTTCCGATGTCCGGTGAAATGCCTGACATCGATGTCGGGCATGTGGTTTCGCCGACCTTGGAATCGGAACTGGGTGCGAAAGGGGCAGGCGAGGCTGGCACGGCGGGTGCCGCGGCGGCCGTAACCAATGCGGTCAACGACGCGCTGCGGCCGTTTGGGACAATCATCACGGAAATTCCGCTGACGCCTCAGGTTATCCTGACTGCCTTGGGTCGAATATAATACGACGGTGACAGGATCGATCAAACAGAGCGAGAAGACATATGGACCAAGCCCAACGCGCCGTGCAGACCGAGTCCAACGAGGTCCTCTACGACGTGGCCGATCATATCGCCATCATCACGCTCAACGCACCCGAGCGCATGAATACGATTTCAGGTCCCATGTTGAATAATCTGACGCGGCTACTCATCAAGGCAAACGAGGATCGCGACGTTCGCTGCGTCATCCTTACCGGCAATGGGCGTGCATTTTGTGCCGGTCTGGATTTGCGTAAGGAGCGCAGCGGGGATGGCCTCAGTTCGGCTTCGTCAGCGACTTCGCTGGACCTGCGCAACACGCCGCCGACCGTTTTGCAGGCCATGGACAAGCCGACGATTTGCGCCGTGAATGGCGGAGCCGCGGGATACGGCATGGATACGGCGCTCGGCTGCGATATTCGCATCATGGCGGAATCGTCAAAGCTGGCGGCCGCCTTCGCCAAGCGCGGCGTGGTGCCGGAATCAGGCGGTACGTGGTTTCTGCCGCGCATGATCGGCTGGGCCAAGGCATCCGAGCTGATCTTCACCGGCCGCACGCTCTCGGCGCGGGAAGCCCTCGACTGGGGGCTTGCCAACGAGGTCGTGCCGGATGCAGCCCTGATGGGACGGGCGCGCGAGGTGGCACGCGAGATCGCGGCCAACGCGCCGCTGGCGGTCCAGGCCGCCAAGCGCATGATGCGGATGGGGCTCAACGAAACGTTTCCCGATCATGTGCATCACGTCTATCTGCAA
This sequence comes from Bradyrhizobium sp. AZCC 2262, assembly GCF_036924535.1. Taxonomy (NCBI): domain Bacteria; kingdom Pseudomonadati; phylum Pseudomonadota; class Alphaproteobacteria; order Hyphomicrobiales; family Nitrobacteraceae; genus Bradyrhizobium; species Bradyrhizobium sp. AZCC 2262. The sequence goes on from NZ_JAZHRT010000001.1 coordinate 878,258, forward strand.
CTCCTGCCGCTGTTCAAGACGCGGGACATGCAGGAAGGCGTCAAAGCATTCATGGAGAAGCGAGAACCGAAGTTCGAAGGGCGTTAATTGCCGTTCGCGCTATTCGGCCGCTGCACTCGCGATCGCGCCCGCCTGCCGGTTGGTCACAACCACCTTGATCGCATCTTCGACGCGCTCGCGGGCATATCGCAGCGCGGTCGGCAAATCGGCCAGCGGAAACGTGTGAGTATGGATTTTCGTAGCGTCGAAGCGCTTTTCCGCCATCAGCGCCATGGCGCGGCGGGTGGCGCTGCGGCCTTCGCCACGAATTCCGTAGGCATAGATATTGTTCTTCACGAGATGCGCGAGATCCATCGTGACTGGATCGTGCGGAAACGCGGCGAGGCAGATTTTCCCGCCGCGATTGGTCATGTGAATGGCCTGATCGATCGTTGCTTCGGTGCCGGCGCATTCGACCACGTAGTCTGCGCCGATGCCGCCGGTGAGTTGCCTGACCACCTCAACTGCGTCCTCGTCGTTGACATTGATGACACGGTCGGCGCCAAGTTCCCGGCCGATCGCCAGCCTTCTGTTGCGCGTCCCTGTCAGGATGACCGGGCTGGCGCCGAGCGCCTTGGCCACGGCCACCGCGAGTAGTCCGATCGGCCCCGGACCGATCACCACGACGCTCTCGCCGGCCACCAACCCTCCCAACTCCGTCAGCCCATACATCGAGGTACCCGCGGTGACGACCAGCGTCGCCTCGGCGTCGCTCATGGTGTCGGGCACCCGCGCCAGCGTGTTGATGTGATTGACGGCGTATTCGGCAAAGCCGCCGTCTGTCGTGAAGCCGTTTGCGCGATGGCCCTTCTCCGGCTTCCCGTAATTCAGACATGACGTATACATGCCCTGGCGGCAGCGCTTGCACTGGCCGCAGCCGGCGTGGATTTCCACGCTGATCCGCTCACCGATCTCGAATTCGTCGACGTCGGGCCCGAGCGCGGCGACCGTGCCCATATACTCGTGGCCCGGCGTGAAATTCTTGTTGAAGGGCAAGCCACCTTCAATGCTGGCCGGCGATCCCGAATGAATGATTTCGAGATCAGTGGCGCAGATCGCGACGGCATCGATCCGGATCAGAACTTCGGCGCGTGAAGGAACGGGCACAGGTTTTTCAAGCAGCAAGAGCTGGTCCGGGTCGCCCAGCACCCAGGCCTTCATCCGGTCGGGAATGGGAAGTGCGGGCGATGTCTTCACGCCTGGAGGTTGGTACATGAGTCTCTCCTCTAGCGCCGGATGCTACCGGAAATCGCTGGCCAGCGAAATTGCGGGAGGCCGCTAGCGTCGTGTAGGTTTGCTGCATAGCAAAAAACGCCTTGTCGCAAAACCTTCATACGCGGCCTATACTTGCACACCGGTCGGTGATGAGATCGTCAATTGCCGCCTAAACCGGAGTGCTCCATGAAGACCGTCCGTTTTGTTCTTGCCTTGCTGGCGCTGTCGCTGATCGCGCCCTGGCAGTCCGCCAAAGCGGCCGACGTCATCTGCTACAATTGCCCGCCGGAATGGGCGGACTGGGCTTCGATGCTTAAGGCGATCAAGGCCGATCTCAACTATGATATTCCGCACGACAACAAGAATTCCGGTCAGGCGCTGGCTCAGATACTCGCCGAGAAGAGCAACCCGGTCGGCGATATCGGCTATTTCGGCGTTACCTTCGGCATGAAGGCCAAAGCGCAGGATGCGCTCGAGCCTTATAAGCCGGCGAAATGGGACCAGGTCCCCGCCGGCCTGAAGGATGCCGACGGCTACTGGACGACGATTCATTCCGGCACGCTTGGCCTGTTCGTCAACAAGGACGCGCTCGGCGGCAAGCCGGTGCCGGCCTGCTGGGAGGATCTGCTGAAGCCCGACTATAAGGGTATGGTCGGTTATCTCGATCCGTCCTCGGCCGCGGTTGGGTATGTCGGTGCGGTCGCGATCAATCTGGCGCTCGGCGGCTCCGAAGCAAACTTCGATCCCGCGATCAATTTCTTCAAGGACCTGCGGAAGAACGATCCGATCGTTCCCAAGCAGACTTCCTACGCCCGAGTTGTCTCCGGCGAGATGCCGATTCTGTTCGACTATGATTTCAACGCCTATCGCGCGAAATATTCGGAAAAGGGCAATTTTGAATTCGTGATCCCCTGCGAAGGATCGGTAGTGTTTCCCTACGTCGTCGGCCTCGTCAAGAACGCGCCTGACAAGGACAAGGCCAAGAAGGTGCTGGATTATCTTTTGTCCGACAAGGGACAGGCGATCTGGACCAACGCCTATCTCCGTCCGGCGCGGCCGATCGACCTGCCGGAGGCGGTGAAGAAGAAATTCCTGCCTGACAGCGACTATGCGCGCGCGAAGAATGTCGACTGGGGCCAGATGGAAAACGTGCAAAAAGGCTTTGTCGACCGCTATCTCGCCGAGGTCCGCTGAGGCAATATGGCGCCTCTGGCCGGGGCGCTATCTTCTGATGTCACATAGATCTTTTGTCTGGTTATGCCTGCTGCCGCTTGCGGTGGCGACGGTGGCGTTCTTTCTGCTGCCGATGGCACGGCTTGTCGTGACCGGCGCGGAAGGCCCGCAGGGACTCGCGGGATATCTCGCGATCCTGACCGAGCCACGTTACCGTGCGACGCTAATCAACACCGTGCTACTTGCCACCGCGACCACCATTGTGACCCTGATCGTGGCGACAATCGCCGGAATGTTCCTGCAACGGCATCGTTTCCCGGGTCGTGCCGTTCTGATCGCGATGCTGACCTTTCCGCTGGCGTTTCCCGGTGTGGTGGTCGGCTTCCTGATCATTCTCCTCGCCGGGCGACAGGGCTTGATCGGCGATTTCTCCAACCGGCTGTTTGGCGAGAAGCTGGTCTTCGCCTATTCGATCTACGGCCTGTTTCTTGGATATCTGTATTTCTCCATCCCGCGCGTCATTCTCACCATCATGGCCGCGGTGCAGAAACTCGATATCGGCCTGGAAGAAGCCGCGCGTTCGCTCGGCGCGAGCCCGTGGGCGGTGCAGCGCGATGTCGTGCTGCCGGCGCTGGCGCCGGCCTTCGTTGCCTCCGGCGCCATTGCGTTTGCGACCGCGATGGGTGCGTTCGGCACGGCGTTTACGCTGGCGACGAACATCGATGTATTGCCGATGCTGATTTATACCGAATTCACGCTAGCCGCGAACTTCTCGATCTCGGCCGCGCTGTCGGTCGGGCTTGGCATCATCACCTGGTTTATTCTTGCGCTTGCTCGCTCCTTCAGCGGAAGCGCCGTTGCGGCGGCTGGATAAGACCATGCGCGATCGGCTGATCTTCACCGGCCAATTCATCTTCACACTGCTCGTTGCCGCATTCCTGGTCGTCCCGGCGATCCTGTCGATTTCTGCCGGCGTGACCGTGAATTATTTCCGTGGCATCCAATCGGGCGTGACCCTGCAATGGGTCGTGCAGGTATGGGAGCTCTATGCCGGCACCATCCTGCTGTCATTCGTGGTTGCATTTGCGACGCTTGCAGTAACGCTCGCCGTGGGCGTTCCAGCCGCCTATGCCTTGCATGTGCGGGGAGGGCGGCTGTCGCGGATCGTCGAGGAGATCATCACCCTGCCGTTGGCGATCCCCGGCCTGGCCATCGCGCTGGCGCTGCTCTTGACCTACGGAGGTTTCGGCGACTTTCGCCGCTCCTGGCTATTCATTCTCACGGGCCATGTCATCTTCACGATGCCCTTTATGGTGCGATCGGTTATGGCCGTGTTCGCGACAGTCGACATCAGGACGTTGGACGAGGGCGCGGCGTCGCTCGGTGCATCGCCGTGGCGGCGCTTCCGCGACGTGATCGTGCCCAACGCTGCACCGGGGATATTGGCGGGCAGCCTGATGGTGGTGACGTTGTCGCTCGGTGAATTCAACCTGACCTGGATGCTTCACACGCCGTTGACCAAGACGCTGCCGATCGGGCTCGCTGATAGCTACGCCTCGATGCGGCTGGAAGTGGCCTCGGCCTATACGCTGATCTTCTTCGTGATGATCATTCCGCTGCTGGTTGTTATGCAATTGTTTGCCGAGAAGGAACAGAAGAGATGAGTGCGCAGGCCGGACACGGCGCTTCAGTGCATATCGAGGCCTGCGGCAAGACGTTTACCGACGGAACACGCGCGCTCGAACCTGCAACACTTGACATCGCCCGTGGTGAAACGCTGGTGCTGCTCGGCCCCTCCGGCTGCGGCAAAACCACCATGCTGCGCATCATCGCGGGGCTGGAAGTGGCCGATGCTGGCGGCAAGGTGCTATTCGACGGCAAGGACATGACGGCGGTGCCGATCGAGCGGCGCAACGTCGGCATGGTGTTTCAATCCTACGCTCTTTTCCCCAACATGACCGTATCGGACAATATCGGTTATGGTCTGAAAATCCGCGGGATACCAGCGAAGGAGCGGGCGGCACGCGTGGCGGAACTGGTGGCGCTGACCAATATCTCCGGGCTTGAGAACCGCCGCATCGACCAGCTTTCCGGCGGGCAGCGCCAGCGCGTCGCGCTGGCGCGCGCGGTAGCGATCCGGCCGGGCATCCTGTTGCTCGACGAGCCGTTGACGGCGCTCGACGCCGCGTTGCGCGACCGGCTGCGCGGCGAACTGAACCGCCTGCTGCGTGCGCTGGGTATCACCACGATTTATGTGACCCACGATCAGTCAGAGGCCATGGAGCTCGGCGATCGCGTCGTCGTCATGCAGAAGGGAGCGATTGCACAGATCGGCACGCCGCGCGAGATCTACTTCACGCCGAAAAGTCGGTTTGTCGCCGAATTCATTGGCGCCGCGAATATTGTCGAAGCGGCGGTCGAGGACGGTCATCTCGTGTTACCGGGTGGACGGCAGCCGATTCAATGCGATGTGGACATGCCGGCGGCGGTCGCGATGATCCGCCCCGAAACCATCCGCGTGACGTCAACTGGAAGTGCGCCGCTGTCGGGCACCGTCGACAGCGTCAGCTTCATCGGTGACAGGCAACGGCTGGTCGTCAGTAGCGCGTCCGACAGGTTGCTCACGGTCGACGCGCCGAATACGCTTCGAGCCAGGCCAGGCGAACGGATCGGATTGTCGATTTCGCCGGACGCTGTCCGCCTGCTGCCGCCCGAGAGCTGAGAGGGACGATGTCGTCAAAGCCGGTTCATATTGCCCAGGTTTCCGACCTGCATATCAAGCCGCCGGGATCGCTTGCCTATGGCAGGGTCGATACCGCCAAGGCGCTCGAGCGTTGTATCGCCACACTGAATGAATTCGATCCTGCACCCGATTTTGTGGTGATCTCCGGCGATCTCGCGGACACGCCGACAGCTGAGGAGTATCAATATCTCAAGCGGCTGCTGGCGCCACTCAAACCTCGGTTTGCCGGTATTCCCGGCAATCACGATTCGCGCGAGCTGATGCGTGCCGCGTTTCCTTCCGCTTCCTATGCCTTCGTGTCGGGGCCGCTCAATCAGAAGATCGAAGTCGCCGGGCTCGATCTGCTGTTGCTGGATTCAAGCGTGCATCGAAAGCCGCATGGCGAACTCGACGGGTCCACACTGCAGTGGCTCGACGGGATGCTGGCTTCGTCGTCCGACAGGCCGGCGCTCTTGTTTCTGCATCATCCGCCGTTCAAGGCAGGCATTTGGCACATGGACCGCCAAAATCTCCTCAACGCGGGCGATCTCGCGCCCATCGTGCGCCGTCATCCCCGCGTGCAGCTGATCGCAACGGGGCATGTCCATCGCGCGGCATTGACCATGTTTGCGGGCGTGCCGACCACGATCTGCCCGGCCCCGAATCATGCCGTCGATCTCGATCTGGCCGAACTGCGCGAACCTTCCTTCAAGGTCGAGCCGCCCGCCTTTCACCTCCATAGCTGGTTTCCAGGCGAGGGGCTCGGCACTGTCGTGACCCATCAGGTGCCGATAGGCGAGTTCGATGGGCCACATCCATTCTTCGGAGCGGATGGAAAGCTGCTATAGGGCTCGTTAAGCCTCCTTCATCCCGAACAACCTCGCCGCATTCCCGCCTAGGATCGCGATCTTCTGTTTGTCCGAAAGCGTCGTGGTCGCGAAGACATGGTCGACTGGGTGCTGCTCCCAGGGGATCGGGTGGTCGGTGCCCAGCAACACCTGGCTGGCGCCGACCTGCGCCACCAGATGGCGCAGGCCTTCCGGCGTGAACACCATGGCGTCGAAATAGAGCTGGTTGAGATATTCGGACGGCTTTTTCTTCAGCGTGATGTTCGGATTGCAGTTTTGCGGTGACACGAAGCATGCATGGTCGCCGCGCGCGGCGTAGGAGCCGAGATAGCCGCCGCCATGCGCGGCAATGATCTTGAGCCCGGGGAAGCGATCGAGCGTTCCCTCGAAGATCAGGTGATGCAGGGCGATCGTGGTGTCGAGCGGATTGCCGATGGTGTTCGACAGCCAGCCATTGCCCTTGAAACGCTTGGCGAGTTCCGGCGTGCTCTGCGGATGGATGAACAACACCGCGCCGAGTTCTTCCGCCTTGGCCCAGACGGGATGGAATTTCGGATCGGAAAAATCCTCACCCAGCACGCTGCCGCCGATCGCGGCCCCGCGAAGGCCCTGTTTCTTGACCGCCGTTTCGAGTTGCTGCGCCGCGAGATCGGGATACTGCAGTGTCAGGGAAGCGAAGGCGGCAAACCGCTCGGGCCGCGCCGCGCAAAGCTCTGCCAGTTTCTCGTTCTGAACTTTGACGATCTGAGCCGCGGTGTCTCGATCCTTGCCGTACCAGAACGGATTGATCGACAGCACCTCCATATCGATTGCCATCGCATCCATTTCCTTCAGGCGCTGTTCGATGGCAATGAAATGCTCGGGCACGCCCTTGACTGGTGGCAGAACCTTGTCGGCCCCGTCCCCCATCAGGTTAATGGCTTCACGGAAATAGCAATGTGCGTGAACATCCACCGTCGCGACGCGCTTGCCGTTGACTTTGACCGGCAGGCGAGGGGCCTTCGGTTGGGCGTGGGCCGCATCCAGCAGACCACAACTGCAAAAGGCTATTCCGCTCGCGGCCGCGCCTCTCAAGAAGTTCCGTCGGGTGGTCATTGGTCGCCTCCCTTTATAGTTCGAATCGCGCTTCCTCAGGCCGGTCGATTGACGTGCCGGCTCATTCGTTTTACCGGCGACCACATTGCCAAGTTGGACGCGGAAGGGCAATCATTCTCGGAAAGATTGCGACCTACAGGGAGAAACTTCAAATGCGCCTGCTTTATTCGCTGATCCCGGCGCTCGCGCTGTTCTCAAGCCACCCTGCGATCGCGCAGGGGAGCTATCCGGATCGGCCCATCAAGATGATCGTGCCCCTGGCTGCGGCAAGTGCGGTCGATGTCGCCGCGCGGATCGTCACCCAGAAGATGGCCGACAACATGGGTCAGCAATTCGTGATCCTGAACCAGCCGGGCGCGTCGGGGCTGATCGGGGCCGAGGCCGTCGCCCGCGCCGAGCCGGACGGCTACACGATTGGTGGCTTCAACGACAGCATCATGACCATGGTGCCGAACCTGCAGTCCAAGATGCGCTGGGACATCCTGAAGGACTTCGAGCCGGTGTCGCTGGTTGCGACGGTGGAATGGGGGCTGATTGCCAACAATCAGGCCAGCTTCAAGAGCGCGGCCGACCTGATCGCAGCCGCGAAGGCAGCGCCCGGCAAGATCGACTATGGCTCAGGCGGGCCGGGAAGCCCGCAGCATCTGGCGATGGCGATGTTCGCGTCGGCGGCCGGCATATCGCTGACGCATGTGCCCTACAAGGGAGCCACTCAAGCCGCAACCGACGTCGCCGCCGGCCAGATTCCCGTCGGCTTCCAGGGTCTGGGCACTGTTGCAGCGCTGGTGCGCGGCGGCCAACTCAAGCTGATCGGGGTGACCACCGAGAAGAGATTGCCGCAATTTCCTGACGTGCCGACCGTCTCGGAATCCGGCCTGCCTGGCTTCTTCTTCAACTCATGGTTTGCAATTCTAGCCCCTGCCGGCACCCCGAAGGACATCATTGCGCGTTTGAATGCCGAGGCGCTGAGGGCAGTCGGCGATCCCGAAGTGCGCCGCAAACTTGAAGAGCTGGGCTTCGCGGTGCGCGGCAGTTCGGCGGAGGAGTTGCGCACCATGACGCGCGATCAGCTCGCCAAGTATGAGCGCGTGATCAGGGAAACCGGAATCGCCAAGGAATAACCGCCGGATGGCGCCACAGACGCCTGCGGCCTGTCTCCAGTCAGTAGCAGGCGTAATGGGGGCCGCCGCGGCCAACGTAGTACTCGGCGCCCATCGCACAGGGACCGGCGCCCCACGCGTAAGCTCCGCGAATCTGGTTACGCTGCTGGTAGTCGCCGGTATATGGGACTGTTAGCTGCTTTGTTCTGGCAGTTCGCGTTCGGATAGAACTGCGCACAGTAGCCCGGATTGTAGACAACCTCCTGCGCGGAGGCCGGCGTTGCGACCGCGACGTAAAGACCGAATGACGTCCAATCTTCCCAGCCCGAAATCCAACGCATCCCGACAGACGGATAATTCTTGCAAACCGGGACAGGCTGTGAGCGCGATATAACGTCCGTTCGTCGGAGTCTTGTGGAGATGATTTCCGCCGATCGGACGGCATTGCCACCGCCGACGGTTGCGTGACGATGTTAGCGCCCTCGAGCCTGTCAGGCGTTGGCGTCTCCATCGGCGTTCACGGCTGGCGGCGGCTATTTTTGCGGCAATCGGACTCGGAGTGACGTTTTCGGGAAGATCGATCGCAGGTCTCTTACCCACGCCGAAGGAGTTGTTCTTGCGGCATCCGGATATTTCCACGTGACGGACTTGGTTTACGGCTTTATGGCCCCCGTTTGTGATACTGTTTCCGGCTATCAGGAATCGGGACGGGCCACGGCTCCGTCAACCTGTTGAGGGTTGCTACCGTATTGGCCGGCGGATGCATGCTGTAGCGGCAAGCGCCTCGGCTGGATTGGGTGTACTATTTGTCGCAGGTTCCACGGTTATTGGAGCGTTAACGCTGAGCATTGTTTTCGCCTTCCGGCCGCCAAATCGACGCGTTTTGATGCTTTCCGGTTGAAAAGTTCACCGGCGTTGATTACGGAAGGGCTGCATCCCCCGCAGCTTTCTCTGGAGTTTGACTAACGTGCCTCAACAAAGGACGGGTGAAGCTCACGGGTTCTCGAGCAGCAAACTGTCGGTCTTGCGCAAGCACCCGATTTTTGCCGACCTCGAGCCGGAGGCGTTCGAGCAGCTCTGCCGTTACGCCAAACACTCCACGCTGAAGCGGGGGACCACGCTGTTTTCCAAAGGCGACCCCGGCCACAGCCTGTACGCGGTCATTTCGGGTACGGTAAAGATGAGCATTTCCTCGCCGGATGGCCGCAACGCGATCCTGAACATCGTTGGGCCTGGGGAAATTTTTGGCGAGATCGCGCTGCTCGACGGACAAGACCGCTCGACCGACGCCATCGCAAACAGCAATTGCGAACTCTTCGTCATCGACCGGCGCGAATTCATCCCCTTTGTGAAGGCTCAACCAGCATTGGCAATGAAATTCATCGAATTGCTCTGCGATCGGTTGCGATCGACCAGCGATCAGGTCGAGCAGATTATCCTGCAGAATCTGCCAGGACGGCTGGCCAGTGCGCTGCTTCGCCTGTCCGAAAAGCACAACTCTGCCGCGCAGGGCCGGACCATCGCGATCACGCAGCAGGAGATCAGCGAGATGGTCGGCATGACCCGGGAGAGCATCAACAAGCAGTTGCGTGCCTGGGCAGGCCGCGATTGGGTGCGTCTCGAGCACGGTGCCATTGTTGTGCTGAATGCCGAGATGCTTCGTGAGACTGCAGAAGCAGGGTCCGGGCACGACGGCGAATAAGTATCTCACTGCCGCGACCGCGGGCCGGACTGGCGGCGTTCACACAAACCGGTGAATGACGCGAGCGTGTGAAGCAATTCACACAAGCCCTATCTGTATGGCACTAAGCAATTCCCCGGATGGGACATCCGTAACTGAAGGCGTCCGTGCAGGGTCCGTTAGACAAGCAGCCCCGAGACAGCCACGGCGTCTATCGGAATTGGACCATCAAGCTATTTGCGATGCCGATCCTCGTCTTGGTCGCGCTGATTGGATTTGCGGTCACCCACCCCCAGATATCCAGATGGATATCGGATGCCGTTGAGGCCGAATTTGTCGGGCCGTACCTCGCTCCGGCCAAGCCCGCCGGTGATGTCCGGACTGCCAAGGTTCATTGACCCGCGGGATTGGCGCCACGCTCGATTGTGAATTCCACGTCAATCAGCCCACGCGAGTGATTGAGGTCCGATTGCGACATCAGCAAGGTCAGGTCCTTGCCCTTGAGGGATGCAAGCACCTCCGACAGCCGTTCCGACAGCGCTGGCGCGATGCCTTCGAACGGCTCGTCGAGCAGCAGGCATTTGGTGCCAATGGCAAGCGCCCGGCCGAGCGCGACCAGCTTTTGCTGCCCGCCGCTCAGCAATAGCGCCTTGCGCTGGCGCATCTCGGTGAGTTCGCCGATCACCTCATAGACGAATTCGAGCCGGGCCTTGCGGTCGAGATGTTCTGCTACCCACAACGGCAACATGATGTTTTCCTCGACCGTCAACTGAGGCACCAGGCAGCGGTCTTCCGGCATATAGCCGATTCCGAGTGCCGCGCGCGCATGGCGGGGACGGGACGACAGGTCTTTGCCTTCGAACCGCACCATGCCCCTGGCCGGCGTGAGGTGCCCCATGATCGAACGCATCAGCGTCGTCTTGCCCGCGCCGTTGCGGCCCACCAGACTGACCATGGCGCCTTTCGCGACGTGCATGGTAAAGCCGCGCAATGCCGGCATCGACTGGATCTCGACGACGAGATTGTCGATTGCGAGCAAGGGCGCCACGTCGCTCATCGCGCGCCCCCGGTGACGTAGCGGCGCACTTCCTGATTATTCAGGACCTCGGCGGGCACCCCGTCGGCCAGAATCCGACCCTGATAGAACGCGACCACGCGATCGGCATAGCGGCTGACGATTTCCATGTCGTGCTCGACGAATACGACGGTTGCTGCGTCGGGCGCGACGGCGTGGATCACGCGGTCCATGGTCGTGAATTTTTCTTCCGCCGATACGCCGGAGGTTGGCTCATCCAGCAGCAGTAGTTTCGGACGACGCACCAGTGCCATGGCGATGTCGATCAATTTGCGCACGCCACCCGCAAGCTCCGAGATCGGGCGATCGGCCAGATCGGCAAGGCCAAAGCGTTCCAGCAACTCGACCGCGTTGTCGCGGCGGCCTTGGGCCTCCGCAGGCGCCCGGAGTGACATTCGTGTGCCGATGCCGGAAATCGCCACAGTGAGATTTTCGGCGGCGGTGAGCTCGACAAACAGTTGCGGAATCTGAAAGGAGCGGGAGATGCCAAGCCGGGCGACGCTTCGTGGCGAACATCTGCCGATGTCAATTCCGTCGAGCAGGATCGTCCCGTTGTCGGGTTTCAGATAGCCGGTGACCATATTGACGAAGGTGGTTTTGCCTGCGCCGTTGGCGCCGATCAGGCTGATCTTCTGACCGGCCGGAATATCGAGGGTAAGCGCATCGGCCGCAACCACCGCGCCAAAGCGCTTCTCGAGCTGGCGCACCGAAAGAGCCGGGTTCACGGTGCGGCTCCCCGTTCGGCGGTGAGGGGGGCCGTCGCCGGGATGTGCTGCTTATGCCGGTCCCTGATCCAGAGCGAACCGATGCCACGCGGCAGAAACAGAATGACGCCCAGGAGGAAGACGCCGAGCACGAGCTGCCAGGTGTTGGGCAAATAGAGATTCGAAAACGAACGGACCAGCTCCAGCGCCATCGAGGCGACGAAGACGGCGGCCACGCTCTGGTTACCGGCAAGCACCGCCACGAAGACGAATTCGCCCGACGTGGTCCAGTATGCGAATTGCGGATCGATATGCCGCTGCGCCATCAGGGCAAAGGCGCCGCTGGCGCCGGCGAAGATCGCGGCGATCAGGAAGTTGATCGATATGATCCGGTTGGCCGAGAGGCCGAGATACTCCACTCGCAGATTGTTTTCGCGCACCGCCAGGCTGGCAAGGCCAAATTCGGACCGGAACAGGATGGTCGTGGCGATGCCGGCAAATCCGGTCACGATGACCGAGACGGCATACAGCATGAAGTCGGCTTCGCGCGGATCGGTGAAGCTCATGCCAAACAGGCTCGGCCGCCCGACATTGAAGCCGTCGGAGCCGCCAAGCGCGGTCGATTTCACCAGCGCGCCGTAAAACACCATCGATAGCGCCAAGGTCAGCATGCCAAAGAAAATCCCGCTGTAGCGCGCGATCAACGGCCCGATGACCAGGCCGAGCAGGCCGCCGCAAGCCGCGCCGACGATCACCTGCGCTACCGCGTCGGTGAGGCCCCAGGCGTTGGCGATCAGCGCCACGCCATAACCGCCGGCGGCAAAGAACAGGCCTTGGCCGAACGAGACGTTGCCGGTGCGCGCCAGCACGACGATGCCAAGGGCGATCAGCGCGTTGGAGGCGGCAATCGTCGCCAGCGACAAGGTCCAGGTCGGCAGCACGCGGCCGAACAGCGTCACGCCGGCGACAAGGGCGATCATGACCAGGGGATGCAGGTCCTTCCTCATCAGATCCGCCTTGCCGTCTCGCGCTTGAACAGACCCTCGGGGCGAAACATCAGCACTGCCGCCATGATCAAATAGATCACGAACAGTTCGGCTTGCGGCATGAGATGCACCGAAGCCGCGCGCGCCAGCCCAACCAGAATCGCGCCGACGGCCGCGCCCTCGACGCTGCCCAGCCCTCCGATCACGACGATGGCGAAGCTCAGGATGATGACGTCCGAGCTGAGGCCCGGCTGCATCGATATTTTCGGCGCGGTCAGGGCACCGGCGAGGGCTGCGAGCAGGACGCCGAACGCGAAAGCGATCGCATAGACGCGGTTGACCCGCACGCCCATGCTGACGCTCATTTCCTCATTGTGTATCACGGCGAGCACGATCTTTCCGATCACGGTGCGGTTGAGGCCGAACCAGATCGCAAAGCCGATCGCGGCCGAAATCGGGATCAGCACCAGATCGTAGCCGACGTAATAGAGCCCGGCGAATTCGACATTGCCGAACAGCTCATATGGCTGCGTCGCATAGATCGGATTGACGCCCCAGATCAGCTTGGTGACGTCTTCAAGGATCAGAAACACGGCATAGGTCACCAGCAGCAGTACCACTTCGTCGCGGCCGTAAAACATTTTCAGGAGGCCGCGTTCCAGCACAAGTCCGACGGCGGAGGCGATCAGCGCCACCGAGAGCAGCATGGCGACGAAACCAACACTTGGGGGGAGGCCGCGCGCGGCGACCATGGTCACCGCGGTTGCCGCGATATAGGCGCCGAGGGCGTAGAAGCTGCCATGGGCGATGTTGAGGATCTTCAATACGCCGAATACCAGCGTTAGCCCAAGGGCGACGATGAACAGCCACGAGGCCTGAATCAGGCCATCGAGAATGATCGTCAGAAAGAAATTCATGGCGGTGGCGTCACGCGGGTTGTCGGTGGGCAGAAAAAGGCGGCGCGGAGCTTAATCACGCGCCGCCTCGTGTACTCATTGGATGCCAATGCGGCCTAATTGCACTTGGCGCCCTGCATGCCGCCCTTGATCCAGTCGATCGCCTTTACGCCCGGGGGCGGGTTGACGCATTCGGCGGCGAAGTACTGGATATCGACCAGATCGACCCGCTTGAGATCCGGATTGTATTTGGTGCGGCTGAAGGCGATCGGCTGGATCGCTTGATGGCCGTCGGCGAGCTTCATCTGAATGAGTCCGCCGGGCGACGGCCACTCGAGACCGGTCATTGCCGCGACCATTTCATCGGTCGAAGGCTTCTTTCCGCCGTTCTTGCTCATGGCTTTTTCGACCGCGGCTTTCAATCCAAGAATCGCCTGCGTCATGCGATAGGAGGCCTGGACCGGATAGACGCCGTTGGCGGCCTCGTATCCCTTGAACAGCCAATCGTTCAGCGGCGATTTCTGCGACATCAGGCCGTAGGCGCCGCGCGCGCCGATAATGGTGCCGTCGGGCATCTTGTCGCCGAGCGGCGGCAGCACATGGTCGGCGGCGCTGAACACGAGCTGGCTACGCTTCGGCAGCCCGCGGGGGGCCGACTGCAGGACGAAAGCCTGCAAATCGCCGCCCCATAGGCTGGAATAGACCACGTCGGAGCCGGCCCCCACCAGCGCAGAAATTTCGGTGCCGTATTGCCCAGCGCCGAACTTGGGCAGCAGATCCGTCTGAACCTTGACGCCGGGATAGAGCTGTTCGGCTGCAGCGACGAAGTCGGCCCGGCTGTCCTGGCCCCAGGCGTAATCCTGGTTGATTGCCGAAAGCGTCGTCATCTTGATGTTCTTGGCCTTCATGTACCTGATGAGGCCGACATTATCCATCGTGGCATGGGCGGCAGTGCGGAACACGTAGTTGTATTTGCTGTCTTCGAAAATGCGCGGCGTTCCGCAATCCATCAGCACCAGCATCTTCTTCAGCTCTTCGGCGATCGGCGCGACGGCAAGGCAGTCGCCAGAGCCGATATAGCCGAGCACGACGTCGACATTGTCGCGCTGGTAGAGGTTACGCAGCTCCTGCACCTGCTTGGTGGCGCCGCCGTTTTCGTCGATGATGACAGGCTCGATCTTCATACCGCCGAAGCCGACCTTCTCGTAAGGCGAGGGGGCCGCCCCCTTGTTCAACTGATCGATGACGAACTGCGCGCCGTTACGGGCGGGAACACCAAAACTATCCGCCGCCGGCCCGGAGAGGAACGTCACGATGCCGAGTTTGAAAGTTTCCTGTGCAGATGCCGGGGCCGCCAGCGTCAACGACGCCGCGGCGACGGATGCGAGTATGACAGCGCAATTGATCCGCCGAGAACGGTCCATGATCTCCTCCCTGGTGTCGGCGGTTGTTCCCGCCCGATTATCCGCGCCGTTTAGCCAGCGTCGGCCCTCATTGACGGGAGTTTAGGCAAGCTTTGACGGCGCGTCTATACGCGCCAAGAAGGGAGTGGGGGCGGACGGCCTGTTACCGTTCTTTGACGATGCTCACATATCGAACACTGCAACCGCGCGGATCGGCGACGCCGTCCCGCCGCGCCACTTCATCGGCAGGCCGATGAAGGTGAACTGGCCGCGACCAAGCAGGGTTTCGAGATTGCACAGGCTCTCGATATGGGTGATGTCGAGGTCGAGACAGGCCTTGTGGACGAGGGCATTCACCTTGCCCTCGGGTCCCGGCCGCATCGAATCGATGCCGAAATGCACGATGCCCTGCTGCGCCAGCCATTCGGTGGCGGCGACGTTCACGCCGGAATTGTCGCTCGAATATTCCTTGCGGGGGAATGTTCGCTCGTGGTGACCGGTGCAGAGCAGCACGGTGCCGCCTCTCGGCACCGGCGCGCCGGCCTTCGTCACCGCCACCTCGAGATCGGCAGGCGTAATCTCGGCGCGCGGCGCAATGTGGCGGAGATCAATGCAGATGCCCGGCACGATGCACTTTTCCAGCGGATACTCATCGATGGATATGCCGCTCTTGCCGAAATGCCTGGGCGCGTCGATGTGGGTGCCGGCGTGGTCCACCATGGAGATGAACATCGACGCCAGCCCGTGCACATTCCCGGACTCAGCAAAGGATTCTTCGTGGGTCTTCCAGACGCCGTGCATGACGGGCGGGTGGCCGGGATAGCTCGGCGTGCGGTGATAGAGCTCGCGGCTGAGGTCGACGATCTTCACGGAAAAATCTCCTCTGCCCGCGAACTGCGGCGCCTGTTCTAGAACCCGAACGCCCTCGGCAGCGCCAGCGACAGCCAAGGCACGTAGGTCACGATCATCAGCACCGTAAACATCACATAATAGAATGGCCAGATGCCGCGCATCACTTCATCGACCGAAACCTTGCCGATGGCGCAGCCGACGAATAGCGTCGTCCCCACCGGCGGCGTCAGCAGGCCGATGCCGAGATTGAGCAGCATGACGATGCCGAAATGCACGGGGTCGATGCCAAAACTCTTCACGACGGGCAGCAGGATTGGCGTGCAGATCAGCAACAAGGGCGCGAGGTCGAGCGCCGTTCCCAGCACCAGCAGCATGATGTTCAACCACATCAGCAGCACATATTTATTGCTCGATATAGCGACGAAGAACTCGGTCATCTTCGCCGGCATCTGCATCAGGGCGGCGACATAACCGAAGCATGACGCGGTGGCCACCAGCGTCAGCACCATCGCCACAGTCTGCAGCGTCTTGTAGACCAGTAGCGGCAGTTCGGACCATTTGTAGTCGCGATAGATGAACATCGTGACGAAGAACGCCCAGACACAGGCGACCGCACCGGCCTCGATCGGCGTGAAGACGCCAGTGAGGATGCCGCCCAGTACGATCACCAGCGTCACGATCCCCCATACGGCGTCACCAAGCATCCTGATAGCCTGTCGGATCGGCACGGGCTCGCCCTTGGGATGCTTGTCGCGATAGGCGTAGAACAGGCAGAGCAGCATCAGCGAGAAGCCCAGCAGCAATCCTGGAATCACGCCGGCCAGGAAAAGGCTGGTGATCGAAACCACGCCGCCGGTGGCCAGCGAATAGATCACTGAATTGTGGCTCGGCGGAATGATGATGGCCTGCAGCGAGGCGCTGATGGTTACGTTGGTCGCGAATACCCGTGGATACGCCCTTCGCCGCCATCTGGGGGATCATCACCGAGCCGATCGCGGAAGTATCGGCGACCGACGATCCCGAGATGCCGCTCATGATCGTGGTCGCGAGAATGTTGACCTGCGAGAGGCCGCCCCGCATCCGCGTGAATCCGACGACGACGGCCGCAAAGTCGACCAGCCGCTTGGCCATGCCGCCCTCGGCCATGATGGCGCCCGCCAGCACGAAGAACGGGATGGTCAGCATCGAGACCTTGCCCACGCCGCTGGCGAATTGCTGCATGACCGCGCCGACCGGCAGGTCGATCCAGAGCGCGCCCACGAGCGACGACAACGCCAGCGCGTAGGCTATCGGCATGCCGATCGCGAAGAAGAAACACATGCTGAGGAGGAGAACGGCGATATCCATGGGAATTACTCGACCGGTACGTGGGCGTCAGCACCGTCACGCGGCGGTGGCCCGATGGTAAGGCGTTCGACGACGAAAAGGAGCATCATGGCGCCGCTGACCACGATCGGTAGATATGTGATGCCGACCGACAGCCATGGGAATTCATCCACCGAATTGCCCCAGGTGGTGTGAACGAGCCGCAGCCCCCACACCACCATGAAGATCGCAATCACACCCATCAATATTTCGCTCAGGAACAGCGAGGCGCGGCGCAACAGCGGTGGCAGCAAATCGGTACCAACGGTCATATTCATATGAATGCGCTGTCGGTAACAGTTGGCTGAGCCGATGAAGGTGATGCCGACGGTCAGCAACACTGCCATCGGTTCCGGCCATGACGAAGCGCTGTTCAGGATATACCGGGTATAAACTGCCCACGGAATGACCGCGGAAACCAGGACGAGCGCCACGCACGCGACAATGGCGCCCGTCCAATAGACCACATCGACCACACGCCGGAAAACGCCGGCTCCAGAATCGGACATTTTGACCTCGGAAAGTAACGGCGCTTCGAATCGATCCTGCGGGCAGAGAGCAGCCGGAACGCACATCCGGCCACTCAAAGACCGCAAGCCCAGCCTAGTTGACCGCCTCGATGCGCTTGACCATGGCGGCATACTTGGCGCCGTACTTGTCCCAGACCGGCTTGACCGCATCCTGGAACGGCTTCTTGTCGATGTCGGTGATGATCTCGGTGCCGGCGGCCTTCATTTTCTCGATGGCAGCATTCTCCGCTTCATACCAGAGCACGCGCTGCTCGGCTTGCGTCTCCTTTGAAAGTTTCTTGATCAGCGCCTGATCTTCCGGCGACAGCTTTTGCCAGGAGATGCGCGAGAACACCAAAAGCTCCGGAATGATCAGGTGCTCGGTCATCGTGAAATACTTGGCTACCTGATAATGGTTCTGCGCCATGAACGATGGCGGATTGTTCTCCGCGCCGTCGACCACGCCTGTTTGCATCGAGCTGAAGACCTGATCAAAGCCCAACGCGACGCCGTTGCCACCCAGCGCGTTCATGGTGTCGACGAAGAGCGGATTGCCCATCATGCGGACCTTGAGGCCCTTGAGGTCGGCAATGGTCCGGACCGGCCGCTTGTTGTTGTAGACGTTGCGCGAGCCGGCATTCATCCAGCACAGCGCGATCAGGCCGGTCTTTTCGTTCGCGGAAATCTTCGCCAGCAATTCGTCGCCGATCTCGCCGTCGATCACCTTCTCCATATGCTTGGAGTTACGGAAGACAAACGGCATGTTGAAGACGTTAACGTCGTCCACGACGGGGCCGACGGCGCCGACCGAAATACGGGCGATTTGCAGCGCGCCGAGCTGGGCCTGCTCGATCATTTCCTTTTCGCCGCCGAGCTGCATCGACGGGAACATCTGGATCGTCAGCCGGCCATTGGTCGCCGCTTCCAGTTTCTTGCCCATCCGGACGACGGCTTCGACCGTCGGATAGCCGAGCGGATGAACGTCCGATGCCTTCAGCACCATTTTCGTTTGAGCAAATGCGGATGAAAGCGGCGTCGTGGCCGCCATCGTGGCCCCGAGCCCTGCGCTCAACTTGATGAAGTCGCGGCGTTTCATGGTGTTCCTCCTGATGTTGTTTATCGTTTTATGGACTTTTCGAACTCTAGGGTCGCTCGTCGAAGTACTCCGGATTGATATGTTGAGTGACCGAGATGTTCTCGAGCAGGCTTTCGAGGTGGATTTCCATCGCCCGCCTTGCGCCCTCTGCGTCATGCGCCTCGATCGCTGTCAGCACCGCCTCGTGTTCGACGATCACCTTTGCGATCCGGCCGCGCTGGGGCAGGGTCAGCCGGCGGTAGCGATCGACGTGGACCTTCACCTGCTGGATATATTTCCAGATTCCGGGATAGCCTGCGACATCGGCGACTGTAGCATGAAACATTTCGTCGGCCTGATGGAACGTGTCGCTGTCTCCGGCGGCGCTGGCCTCGCGCTGGCGTTCCAGGATCGACTGCAGCGCCAGTATCTGGCTCGACGTCGCGCGTTCCGCGGCGAGCCGCGCGGTGGTTTCCTCCAGCGCCTTGCGGATGATGATGGCCTCCGGCAGCGCTGCGACCGGAATGCGCGAGACGAAGATGCCGGACTGGGGATAGATTTCGAGCAGGCCTTCATCCGATAATTTGAGGATGGCCTCGCGCACGGGGGTGCGGCTTACCCCGTAGGAGAGCGCGATCTGCGTCTCCGAGATGGCTTCGCCGGGCCGGCGCTGCAGCGACACCAGTTCGACCCGAAGATCGGAATAGATCCTGGACGCTGCGGTTGCCGCGCGCGGTCTGCCGCTGCGGCGGGTGCCGGCGGCCATTCGGCGAACCGAAGGATCTGTCTTTTTCGATGCACGAGCGGGCATGGCTGTTTTCTCAATTGATATATTAGTATATGAATTGGTTTTGACAACCGAAAATCGAGCCGCGCGGTGGTTTTGGCTGTGTGCCCGGACGGCTCGTCGAATAATTGAAGCTCTACGTTGGAGCCTGGTCCTGGCCGCTGACGAAGCCGGCGCGCTTTCGCTGTTGATGTTGTTCGGCACCGATCAACAGGTTGATCAGTTCCTGCGCTTGTCGCGAGTGGGCGGCGGCGCTCGTGATGCCCGCCGTGTACATCGTTGCAAGTTCGCAGCCCGGCGGCAGTGATCCGGACAAGATCACGCCTTTGGTGCTGATGATCTCGGTCGATTGCGTGCACCCGATCGGGCGCCGCGCCTCGGACGCCGCCAGTTCGCGCATCGCCGTAGCGCCATTCGGGAAGATCCTGAGCCGGCTGGCAATCTCGTCGGCGATACCGAGCCGATCAAGGACATTTGCAACGTGAATTCCGGCGGTCGACGCTTTGGTGTCCGGTACGAAGATCGCGTCCGACGCCAGCAAGGCCTCGCGCAAATCAGCGGCATCCCTGACGACGGCTTGGGGATCGCCGGTGCGAACGGCGAGGGCGGTCTCGACCAGGCCGACATCGGCGATCGACGTGGCGACCACCAGCTTCTCCTCCGCCAGTTTGGCGACAAGCGTCGCGGTCAAGACGATGATGTCTGCCGGCGTACCCTTGCGCAATTTGTCAGCCATGACACCGACCGCACCAAACTCGCCTGCAATCTCGAAGCCGGTTTGGGCCTTGAAGGCTGCTGCAAGGCTTCCGACCAGGCCATGCGCCGCACCGCCGCTCAGGATGTTCACGCTGCTCATGAGGTCAATTCCATTGCGGCAATGATCCTGGCGCGCGTGATCGGCAGATCGCGCACCCGCACGCCAAGCGCGTCGAACACGGCGTTGGCGATGGCTGATGTAACCGGACCATGGGCAGCCTCGCCGGCGCCGACCGGGTCGATTTCAGGTCGCTGGATCACCTCAACCTCGACCTCCGGAACCTCACTGAAGCGCAGGATCGGATATTCCGTCCAGCTCGTACTGGTGATGCGTTGCCGATCGAAGCGGACGCGTTCCTTCAGCACCCAGCTCGTGGCTTGAATGGCGCCGCCCTCGATCTGGTTGATGACGCCGTCGGGATTGATCGCTTCGCCGACATCGACCGCCAGCGTCAATTTCCTGACACTGATCTCCTCGGCGCCCTCGATCTCGGCGATAACAGCGCAATAGGCCCCGGTGTTTTTGTAGCGGCCAAAGCCCACGCCATAACCGATGCCTGGCTGCTTCCCGGGCTTCCACCTGGCGCGAGCGGCAACGGCGCGGATGACGTCTTTTGCCCGCTCATCCCGCAAGTGGCGCAGCCGGAACGCGACCGGATCCTCGCCGCGCTCGGCAGCGATTTCATCGAGGATGGATTCAATCGCAAACACATTGCCCTGGCCACCAAGCGTCCGCAGCGCCGAAGTGCGGATCGGCATGGTGGTCAGGCGATGGCTCTCGATACGCCAGGATGGAAAATCATAAAGTGGGATCGAGTTGCGATCGCCACCGCCGCCATTGGCTTGCGGCGGATTGGTCGAGATCATGCGCGGGAACGGATTCGCCAGTTCGAACCCCGCCAGCAATGCGGGCTGTGCCGCGCGTCCCGGCCGCGCCGCATGGCCGTTGCTCCAGATCGAGTGCCGCCAATCGATGATTTCACCTTGCGTATCGAGATCCACTTCAATCTCGATCGCCATCGCCGCTCCAAACGGCGCATCCGACATCTCGCCTTGTCGCGACCACTGCACCCGTACCGGCCGTCCGCCGGCTTCCTTGGCGAGCAGCACGGCATCGAGCGCAACGTCGTCGGCAGCGTTATGTCCGTAGCAGCCGGCGCCTTCCATATGCTCAACTGTGATGTTCTCGGCCGGCAGTTTGAGAACCAGCGCCAGATCGGTGCGCAGAAGATAGACGCCCTGGCTGTGGGTCCAGACATGGACGCGGTCGCCGTCCCACTGCGCCATGGCGCAGGATGGAGCGATCGACGCGTGCGCAATGTAGGGGCGGGTATATTGCCGCCGGATGGTCCGCGCCGTTTCGCCTGGCGACGCGGCCGTTTTCTTGTCGATGACCGTCGATTCCGTCGGCTGTGCTTTCAGGAATGAAGCCAGATCGTTTTCGTCGGGCAGCAGCTCGCCCTCTGACCAGGACGCGCCTTTGCGCAAGGCTTGAATGGCCAGCTCCGCGCCATGCTCGGTCTCGCTGACGACACCGGCAAAACTGCCGTTGCTTGCGATCGCGACGAGACCAGGCACTGCGCGGGCGCAATCCTCCTTCAATTCCACAAGCTTCGCGCGCGCGTTGTCCGGCCGCAGCACGCGGCCATGCAGCATTCCCGCCAACGCCTGATCGTGGATGAATCGCGGCCGGCCCAAAACCTTGTCCGGAATGTCGATCCGCTGAATTGAATTCCCGGCCAGCGCCCGCCGCGATGCGATCTTTGGCGTTACGCCCGGCGTAGCGTCACGATCGAGCGACACTTCTTCGGCAAGTTCCCAATAGCTGGTTCTGACATTGCCCGGTCCTGAAATGGTGCCATCCTCGATGTCGAGCGCATCGATATCGACCCCCAGCCGTTCCGCGGCCTGCTGAAGAAAGATCCGGCGAACTTCCGCGCAGGCATGACGCAGCGCGCGGCCCGACTGCTGGATGGAGAGGCTGCCCGACGTAACGCCCTCATTGGGGCTGGCGGCCGTCGACGCGCGGATCATCTGCACGCGAGACAGATCGACATCGAGCTCGTCCGCGGCGATCTGCGCCAGCGCCGTCACGATGCCTTGCCCGATCTCCACCTTGCCGGGCGAGATCGCTACCTGTCCGGTGCTGGAGAATTTCAGCCAAGACGACAGTTGCGGGTTCGCCGCTAGGCTTACCGGCAGTGCGGGCGGGGAGGGAGCGGGGGCCGGCTGGTTCATCCTGCCGCCATTTCTTCCGCCGCGCGCAGCACCGCGCGCACCATTCGATTATGCGAACCGCAGCGGCACAGGTTGCGGTCGAGC
Organism: Bradyrhizobium sp. AZCC 2262; assembly: GCF_036924535.1. Taxonomy (NCBI): domain Bacteria; kingdom Pseudomonadati; phylum Pseudomonadota; class Alphaproteobacteria; order Hyphomicrobiales; family Nitrobacteraceae; genus Bradyrhizobium; species Bradyrhizobium sp. AZCC 2262. The sequence continues at coordinate 900,861 of NZ_JAZHRT010000001.1, forward strand.
GCTTCCTTCACCTCCCGGCTTGTCGGCGACGGATTTCGCTTCAACAACGCGGCCGCGCTCATCAGGATGCCGGAGACGCAATAGCCGCATTGCAGCGCCTGCTCGGCGATGAAGGCGCGCTGCAGCGGATGCGGGCGCTCGCCCGTTCCCAGCCCTTCGACCGTCGTGACATCCTTGTCCGCCACCGACCACAGCGGCGTATCGCAGGCGGATACCGCGCGGTCGCCGACGATCACGTTGCAGGCGCCACACTCGCCGGCGCCGCAGCCGAAATGCGGTCCGGTCATGCCCAGCTGCCCGCGCAGAATATCCAGCAATGACCGGTCGGGATCGGCGTCTATTTCCGTCTCGGCGCCGTTAAGGCGAAATCGAACGCTCGGCATCGAGGGCGAACCTTCTCGCAGGCTTCTTATTGCGGCGGCTTGTCGAATTTCTTGACCACTTCCGCCCACTTCACAATATCGCCGCGCAGGAATTTGTCGAATTCCTCAGGGGTCATCGACATCGGAACCGCGCCCTGCTGGGTCCATAGCTTGACGATATCGGGCCGTTTCACCACCGCGTTCACCGCCGCATTGAGCTTGTCGATGATCGGCTTTGGCGTGCCCGCAGGTGCCATCAGGCCGAGCCAGATGGTGGCCTCATAGCCGGGAACGCCAGCCTCGATCACGGTTGGCGCATTGGGCAGCACCGTTGAGCGCGTCTTGCCGGTCGTCGCCAGCGCGCGCACCTGATTTTCGGCGACATTGGGGGCCATCGCCGGGACCGCGTCGATCATCATCTGCACCTGGCCGCCGATCACGCCGCTGCGCGCCTCGCCGCTGTTGCGGTAGGGCACGTGCAGGACGTCGATGCCGGCCATGGCTTTGAACAGCTCGCCCGCCATGTGGTACGGCGTGCCCTGGCCAGACGACGCATAGTTCAATTTCCCGGGTTGCGATTTGGCAAGCGCGATGAATTCCTGCAGCGTCTTCGCCTGCACGGAGGGATGAACCACGATGACGAGGTCGGAATAGTTGATCGGCGCGATCGGCGCGAGATCGCGCATCAGCTCGTATTTGCGCTGCGGAACCAGCGATTCATTCGCAGTCTGGGTGTTCGACATCATCAGCACCGTATAGCCGTCGGGCGGCGACTTGGCGGCCTCCTGCGTGCCGATCACGCCGCCGGCCCCGGTACGGTTTTCGATCACGAAGGGTTGGCCAAAACTCTCCTGCAGGATGTTGCCGATCTGGCGGGCGGTAACGTCGGCAGGTCCGCCGGCGCCAAAGGGAACAATCACCTTCACGGGGCGTGACGGATAGTCCTGCGCCTGCGCGGGCGAATCGAGGGGTATTGCAAGCAGCGTTATGGCAAACGCCAGCGCAATCCTTGGGCCCGTCATTTCACCCCCCCACACTCTTGTTTTGTTCCTTACGGCAAGCTTAGCTGCAATGCGAATGAGCTGTCGACGAAAGACTGGCAGCGCGTCGTAGGAATAAAAGATAGCTTGCGGGGTACCGGACCCAGCAAGAACAAGCCCAAATCCAAGAACAAACAAGATCCGAGAACAGATCGATGGACACGCTCATGAGAAATTCGCTTTCGCGACGCAACCTCCTCAAGGGCGCCGGCGCCGCTTTCGCAGGCGCAGCATTTTCCACGCGCGTGATGGCTGCAGCGCCGCCGCCCGAAGCGGTAACGCCGGCGTTGATCGAGGCGGCGAAGAAGGAAGGCAAGGTCATCTATTACACCTCGACCGATTTGCCGGTCGCGGAGAAGCTGGCCAAGGCGTTCGAGGCGAAATATCCGGGCATCGCCGTGCGGGTCGAACGCACCGGTGCCGAGCGCGTGTTCCAGCGAATCGGGCAGGAATATTCAAGCAACATCCATGCCGTCGACGTGGTGAATTCGTCCGATGCCGCGCATTTCATCGTCTGGAAGCGCGACGGCATTCTGGCGCCTTACGTGCCGGAGGAGGTCGCAAAATTCTATCCGGCCGAGCACAGGGATACGGACGGCCAGTTTGCGAGTTTTCGCGTCTGGCTCAGCATCATCGCCTACAACACCAATCTGGTGAAAGCAGAGGACGCGCCGAAGAGTTTTGCGGATTTGCTCGATCCGAAATGGAAGGGCAAGATCGTCAAGGCGCATCCGGGCTACAGCGGCACCATCATGACGGCGACCTACCAGATGCAGCGCGATCTCGGCTGGAGCTTCTTCGAACAGCTCGCCAAGCAGAACATCATGCAGGTGCAGTCATCGGCCGATCCACCGAAGAAGCTCGATCTCGGCGAGCGCGCGGTGATGGCCGACGGCAACGAATACAACATCTTCCAGATGAAGGAGGCGGGCCGTCCGGTCGAGCCGATTTACGCCACGGAAGGGTCGCCGCTGATCATCGGACCGAACGGCGTCTTCAAGGACGCGCCAAATCCGAACGCGGCAAGGCTGTTCCAGTCGTTCAGTCTCAGCCGGGAGGCCCAGCAGCTCATCATCGATCTCGGCGGCCTCCGCTCGGTGCATTCCCAGACAGTCGAGAAGGCAGGGCGCAAGCCGCTCAAGGACATCAAGACCATGAAGGATGACGCCGCGGCGGTAGAGAAGGAAGGCGAGGCCATCAAGGCGCGCTACACAAAAATCTTTCGCGTTTGACCGATATGACCGCCGGACTGCCTGAGACCTCGGTTGCGGAAACGCTGGCCGAAAAGATCGTCGCACTGCAAGCCGGCGCCTTGCCGGCTGCAACCGCGCGCAAATGCGAGGACCTGCTGATCGATGTGGTCGGGCTATGCGTCACCGCGCGTAACGAGGACTACATCAGAAGCGCGCTGGCGGGCTGCGACGATGACGGCCCATGCACGGCGATCGGGCATCGGCGCACACTGAATGCTGCGGGCGCCGCCTTCGTCAACGGAACGGCCGCGCATGGCGAGGATTTCGACGACACTTTTGAGGGCGGCCCGGTGCATGCAGGCGCCGTGATCGTGCCGGCGGTGCTCGCCGCCTGCGAGCGGCATAATCCGGATGGCCGCATGGCGCTGATCGGGATCGCGGTCGGCACCGAAGTGCTCTGTCGCTTGAGTCTCGTGGTGCCGAAGGCCGTTCACAAGGCCGGCTTCCATCCGACCGCGATCTTCGGCGCGATGGGCGCGGCCGCCGGCGTCGGTGCCGCGCTTGGCCTCACCGCCAGGCAGATCGTCGATGCGCTCGGCGTCGCCGGCAGCATGGCCGGCGGCATCATCGAATATCTCGCAGAGGGCGCCTGGACCAAACGGCTGCATGCCGGATGGGCGGCGCAATCGGGTATCCGCGCCGCGCTCCTGGCGCGGGGAGGGTTCGTTGGCCCGCGCACCGTGTTCGAGGGCGTGCACGGGCTGTTCCACGGCTTCGCGCACACCACGGAGGGTGATTACGCCGCGCTGACCGGCGATTTCGGTACGCGCTGGGTGACGGACACGCTGGCGTTCAAGCCTTATCCATGCGGGACCATGGCGCAGCCCTATATCGATTGCGCACGCCGGCTGGCCGCGCGCGGCATCCAACCGGAGGACGTCGCGGAGATCGCCTGCGAGGTGGCGGAGGGGACGGTGCACCGGCTGTGGGAGCCGCTCGCCGACAAGCAACGTCCGCGCAACGGCTATGCTGCCAAGTTCGCAACACCATACCTGTTGGCCTCAGGCTTCGTGCATGGTGGCGTCGGGCTTGGCGCGTTCACAGACAACGCGATCCGTGATGGGCAAGTGCTTGCGCTTGCTGCCAAAGTGAAATTCGTGATCGACCCGGACAATCCCTATCCGAACAACTATACCGGCCACATCCGCGCTACGCTCCGGGACGGTAGCGTGGTTGAAGAGCGGCAGCCATACTTGCGCGGCGGTGCGCGGGAGCCGCTGACGCGGCAGGATGTGACCGACAAGTTTCTGCTCAACGCTGACCACGGCGGCTGGAGCGCTGTGCAAAGCGATACGGCGATGAAACTGATGACGGGGCTGTATAATGGCCGCATCGATCTTTCCTCATTGCGCGGGTAGCGACTCATGACCGAAGAACTCGCCAGCAAAGTCGCTGTCGTCACCGGGGCGGGCCGCAATATCGGCCGTGCGATCGCGCTGACCCTGGCGGAGGGCGGGGCGTCCATCGTGGTCAATGCGCGCAGCAACCGTGCCGAGGCCGAGGCCGTCGCACGGGAGATCGAGGCTGCAGGCGGCAAAGCGCTGGTTCATATCGGCGACGTCGCCGACGCCGTGGCGGTGCAGGCCATGGCGGATGTGGCCGTCAAGCAACTTGGCGGTATCGATATCCTCGTCAACAACGCGGCGTTGCGGCGCGAGAAACCGTTCGCCGAGATGAGCTATGCGGCGTGGCGCGAAATCCTTGACGTTACGCTCGACGGCGCGTTCCTCTGCGTGAAGGCCTGCCTGCCGGGGTTGCGCAAGTCAGGTGCGGGAACGATCGTCAATATCGGCGGCCTCAGCGCGCATACGGGTGCGAAGAATCGCGCGCATGTCGTGACCGCGAAGGCGGGCATCATCGGCCTGACGCGGGCGCTGGCCCACGATCTTGCCGATGACGGCATTACCGTGAACTGCGTGGTTCCCGGGCTGATCGGCACGCCGCGGTCCAAGGACAAACCGGAGCCGGCGCATCATTTGACCCATCAGACCATCACCGGCAATCGCGGGCTGCCGGAAGACGTCGCCGCAACCGTGCGTTTTCTGTGTGGGCCCGGTGCGCGCTACATAAATGGACAGGCCATCCACACCAATGGCGGCGCCTATTTGGGCGCCTGACGCATGGCAAAAGGCCGTTTTTGCAGGTGCACGGCCGGACAAACCCTCTCGGCGACGGCGGCATTTGATGTTACCTAGAAGCGCATGAACCAGCATGCCAAGGTCGATATCCGCCATTCCACCTGTCCGCACGATTGCCCGTCGGCCTGCGCGCTCGACATCGAGGTAATCGACGGTCGCTCGATCGGCCGGGTCCGCGGCTCCAAGGTTCAGACCTACACGGCGGGCGTGGTGTGCGCGAAGGTCGCACGCTACGCCGAGCGCATTCATCACCCTGACCGGCTGCTCCACCCGATGCGCCGTACCGGACCAAAGGGTTCGGGCCAGTTCGCGCAGATTTCCTGGGATGAGGCGCTCGACGAAATCGCCGCGCGCTTCGATCAGGCCGAGCGTGAATTCGGCGCTGAATCCGTCTGGCCCTATTACTATGCCGGCACGATGGGACTCGTGATGCGCGATGGCATCAATCGCCTGTCGCACGTGAAGAAATATTCGCGCTTCTATTCGACCATCTGCGCCAACATTGCACGCGTCGGCTTTTCCATCGGCACCGGCAAGATCGCGGGCGTCGATCCGCGCGAGATGGGGGTCTCTGATCTCGTCGTGATCTGGGGCACCAATCCGGTGAACACCCAGGTCAACGTGATGACGCATGCCTCGCGCGCCCGCAAGGAGCGCGGCGCGAAAATCGCGGCGATCGACATCTACAACAACGACACCATGAAGCAGGCCGATATCAAGATCATTTTGCGGCCGGGCACCGATGGCGCCTTCGCCTGTGGCGTCATGCACGTGCTGTTCCGCGAGGGTTACGCGGACCGTGCCTATATGGATCGCTACACCGATTGTCCCGATAAATTGGAAAAGCATCTGGCAACGCGTACGCCGGAATGGGCCTCGGGGATCTCGGGTGTGCCGGTCGAGGAGATCGAGGCATTTGCTCGCCTCGTCGGCCAGACCAAACGTTCCTTTTTCCGCCTCGGCTATGGCTTTACCCGCAGCCGCAACGGCGCGGCGCAGATGCATGCGGCGCTGTGCATTCCCGCGGTGACGGGCGCCTGGCAGTATGAAGGCGGCGGCGCTTTCTTCAACAATGCCGGGATCTGGAAGTTCAACGAATCCATCATCGAGGGCCACGACGCGATCGACCGCACGACGCGCTGGCTCGATCAGTCCAAGATCGGCCGCATCCTGACCGGGGATGCGGAGGCGCTGAAGGGTGGCGGCCCCGTCAAGGCGATGCTGATCCAGAACACCAATCCCGTGACGGTCGCGCCGGAACAGGCGCTGGTGCGCCGGGGCTTTGCCCGCGAGGACCTCTTCGTCGCGGTGCACGAGCAGTTCATGACCGAAACGGCCGCCATGGCCGACATTGTGCTTCCGGCAACGATGTTCATGGAACACGACGACCTCTATTACGGCGGCGGTCACCAGCATATTTCGGTCGGTGCAAAGCTGATCGATCCGCCCGGTGAGTGCCGTTCCAATCATGAGGTGCTGCAAGGCCTCGGCGGCCGCCTCAATGCCGTGCATCCCGGGTTTGAGATGACGCCGCGCGAGCTGATCGATGCGACGTTGAAGAAGAGCGGCCACGGCGATATTGAAACCCTCGAAGCGGATTTATGGCGCGACATCCAGCCGGATTTTCGCACTTCGCACTATCTCGACGGCTTCGCGCATGCCGACAAGAAATTCCACTTCAAGGCCGACTGGGCGAATCCTCCGTGGGGCAATCCGGGCCTTGGTCCGTGGGCGCAGATGCCCTCGCTGCCCGATCACTGGACGATCATCGAGGAGGCGGATGAGAAACATCCGTTCCGTCTCGCCACCTCGCCGTCGCGCAGCTATCTCAATACCAGCTTCAATGAGACGCCGGGATCGCAGGCTCGCGAAGGCGCGCCGACGCTGATGATGCACCCGGAGGACGCCGCGGCCCTTTCGATCGCCGATGGCGAGGCCGTGACGCTCGGCAACATGCGAGGCGAAACCACGCTGACCGTGAAACTGTTTGACGGCCTACGCCGCGGTGTGCTGATCGCCGAGTCCATTCATCCGAACAAGGCCCATATCGGCGGCCACGGCATCAACATGCTGACCGGTGCCGAAACGGTCGCGCCGGTCGGCGGCGCGGCGTTCCATGACAACAAGGTCTGGATCAAAAAAATGGCGTCAGCTACTGCGCGCAAGAGCTAGACCGCACTTGCAGTCCACGGTGATCCTGCCGCAAATGCTGGCCAGCATTTGGCAACGGGATGAGTGGGACAATGACTGATACCAATAGCGTGATACGCGAAAAGCGCGGACAGGCGTTCTGGATTACCATCAACCGGCCGGACAAGCGCAACGCCATCAATGCCGACGTGGTCGCCGGCATCGTCCGCGGCTATCGCGAAGCGCATGACGATAAGGATGTCCGCGTCATCGTGCTGACAGGGGCGGGCGAGAAGGCGTTTTGCGCCGGCGCTGACCTGCAGAACAGCGGCGCTGCCTTCGCGATGGATTTTTCCAGGCCGAATGTCGACTACGCCGACCTGCTGCGGCTGTCGCAAAACGCCACCAAGCCTGCGATCGCACGGGTGGGAGGCGTCTGCATGGCCGGTGGCATGGGCTTGCTGTGCATGACCGACATGGCCGTCGCCGCCGATCATGTGATTTTCGGTTTGCCCGAGGTGAAGGTCGGCGTGTTCCCGATGCAGGTGCTGAGCCTGCTGCAGTCGATCGCGCCCAAGCGGCTGGTCAGCGAATGGTCGCTGACCGGCGAGCCGTTCGATGCACACACGGCGCAGGCGGCCGGACTCCTGAACTACGTGGTGCCGGCGGCGGAGCTCGACGCCAGGGTCGACTGGCTGATCAGCCGCATCGTCGACAAGTCGCCGACCGCGATCCGGCGCGGCAAATACGCGATGCGGGCGATCGCTTCGATGTCGTTCGACGAGAGCATCGCCTATACCGAAAGCCAGATCGCGTTGCTGGCGATGACGGAGGACGCCAAGGAAGGCCTCAAGGCCTTCGGCGAGAAACGCAAGCCGTCGTGGACGGGAAAGTGATTATCCGGCGTTTGCCTTCAGTCCAGCGGCTTCGATCCCCGCGACGGCGCAGATCTCATCATTGTCAGACGTGTCGCCGCTGACGCCGACGGCGCCGAGCAGGCCGCCGTCGCCCTGGACCAGCACGCCGCCGGGCACCGGCACCAAACGTCCCTGCGCCAGTGCATTCACCGCACCGACGAAATAGGCCTGCTCTTGGGCACGCTGGAACAGCGCCCGCGATCCCATGCCCATCGCAAGCGCGCCATAGGCCTTGCCGTGCGCGATTTCGGCCCGCATCAGGCTGGTGCCATCCTGCGCCGCCGTGACCTTCACGCAGCCGCGGGCATCCAGAATGGTGATGACCAGCGGCTTCAGTTTCTTCTCAACGCCCTTGGCAAGGGCGGCATCGAGAATCTTGCGGGCGACGTCGAGGGTGAGTTCAGCCATAATAAGTTCCTTTGCGATTGAGCGGGATTAATGGTTGGGCCGCGCGCTGTCGAGGCTCATCGCGAGCACCCGGGCGACGTGCAGTGCTGCACGGTTCGTGCCATCCTTGATCTGGTGCCGGCACGAAGTGCCGTCGGCGACGATCAGCGTGGCGGTATCGGCGCGGCGTACCGCCGGCAGCAGCGACAGCTCGGCCATTTCCATCGAGGCCTCATAGGTGTCGGCGCCGTAGCCGAACGCGCCGGCCATGCCGCAGCAACTGGACTCGACGGTTTCGACTTTGAGGTCAGGAATGAGGCGAAGTATTTTTTCGACCGGCTTGAACGCGCCGAATGATTTTTGATGGCAGTGGCCGTGAACCAGCGCTTTGCCCGGCATCGCGCCGAGCGGCAAGTTGAGGCGGCCGGCTTCCGCCTCGCGAACCAGAAACTCCTCGAACAACAATGCATGCGCGCTGACGCTCTTGGCGTCATTGTCCGAGCGCAGCGAGAGCAGTTCGTCGCGAAGCGTCAGCAGGCAACTCGGCTCCAGTCCGACGATCGGCACGCCGCGCGCGGCGAATGGGGTGTAAGTCGTGACCAGACGGTCCAGTTCGCTGCGCGCCTGTTCGACCAGACCTGCCGAGAGGAATGTCCGTCCGCAACACAGCGGACGGGCGCGGTCGGCGGGGCGCGGAAGATGCACGCGATATCCGCCTTCGACCAAAACACGCAAGGCGGCGTCGAGATTCTCGCGCTCATAGGCGCGGTTGAACGTATCGGCGAACAGCACGACCTCGTGGCCGTCGGCGGGGCCGAAGACCTGGGAGTCGGCCTTGAACACGTCGCGGCGGAATGCGGGTAGAGCTCGCTTCGCACTGACGCCCGCAAACTTCTCGAATAGCGCACGCAGCAACGAACTGTTGTTGCGCAAATTGGCAAGTGGGGCGAAGCGGGAGGCGAGGTCCGCATAGCGCGGCAGATAGCCGACCAGCCGGTCGCGCAGCGATAGGCCGTGTTTTTCGGCGCGGGCGGCCAGTACCTCGATCTTCATCTTCGCCATGTCGACGCCGGTCGGGCATTCATGGCGGCAGGCCTTGCAGGATACGCAGAGTTTGAGCGTGTCCATCATATCGTCGGAGGCGAGAGCATCCGGCCCGAGCTGGCCAGAGATCGCGAGCCGCAGCGTGTTGGCACGGCCGCGCGTGACGTCCTTCTCGTTGCGGGTCGCGCGATAGGACGGGCACATCACGCCGCCTTCGAGTTTCCGGCAGGCGCCGTTGTTGTTGCACATCTCGACCGCGCCCTGAAAGCCACCGCCGGCGCCGGGATAGGCTGACCAGTCGAGCACGGTCTTCAGTTCGCCTATGCGATAGTCCGGCCGATAACGAAACAGCGAACGATCGTCCATTTTGGGCGGATCGACGATCTTGCCGGGATTGAGCAGATTGTCCGGATCGAAGCGCGCCTTGACCTCCCGGAAATCGGCAACGATGCGGGAGCCGAACATCGTTTCGTGAAACTCGGAACGAACCAGCCCGTCGCCATGCTCGCCGGAGTGCGAGCCCTTGTACTCGCGGACCATCTCGAAGGTTTCCTCGGCGATGGCGCGCATCGCTTTCACGTCCTTTTCGAGCTTCAAATTGAGGACAGGGCGCACATGCAGGCAGCCTTCGGAGGCATGCGCATACATGGTGCCGCGCGTGCCGTGTTTGGCGAAGATGGTGTTGAGCCGTTCGGTATAATCGGCGAGGTGCGGCAGCGGCACGGCACAATCCTCGACAAAGGAGACCGGCTTGCCTTCCTGCTTCATCGACATCATGACGTTGAGGCCGGAGGTGCGGAAATCCGCGATCGCCGTCTGCGTCGCGGGCTCGACGACATCAACCACGCCGCCCCATTTACGCTGCGGATGGTTCCAGCCGAAGCCAAGATCCGACATCAACTCCGAAAGCTGTTTCAGCTTTTGCAGATTGTCGGGCTGATCCTCTTCGGCGAACTCGACGATCAGCAGCGCGTCGGGATCGCCCCGCACGGTCGCCTCGATCACGGGCCTGAACATGGCAATGTCGCGCCCTAGCGCAATCATCGTGCGGTCGACCAACTCCACCGCGATCGGCCGCAACTTGACCAGATGCTGGGCCGCGTCCATCGCCTCATAGAAGCTGCCGAAGTGGCAGACGCCGAGCACCTTGTTGCGGATCACTGGCCACAGTTTGAGTTCGACCTGCGTGGTGAAGGCCAGCGTGCCTTCGGAGCCGACCAGGAGATGCGCCATGTTGTTCGGCGCATTGCGCGGCACCAGCGCATCGAGATTGTAGCCGCCGACGCGGCGCTGCACCTTTGGAAACCGCTCCGATATCTCGGCAGCCTCGCGCTCGCCGAGATCGAGCATGTCACGGAATAGCGCAAGCCCGCTCTGGGGCGAATTCACCTGCGCCAGATCCCGCGGCACCTCGCCGAAATGCAGAAGCGTGCCATCGGCCAGCGCCGCATCCATCGACAGTGTGTTGTCGCGCATGGTGCCGTAGCGCAGCGAACGGCCGCCGCAGGAATTGTTGCCGGCCATGCCGCCGATGGTCGCGCGCGAAGCGGTGGAGACGTCGACCGGAAACCAGAGCCCGTGCTTTTTGAGCTGGCGGTTGAGATCGTCGAGCACGATGCCGGGCTCGACCGCGCAAGTGCGGTTTTCGACATCGAGCGAGAGGATGCGGTTCAGATGCTTGGAAAAGTCGACGACGATTCCCTCGTTGACGGTCTGGCCGCATTGCGATGTCCCGCCGCCACGCGGGGTGACGATCAGGCCCTCGTCGCGGCAAATGGCGAGCGCGTTGAGGGCCTCGTCGATGCTGCGGGGCACCACCACGCCGGCCGGCATGATCTGGTAGAACGAGGCATCGGTGGCATAGCGACCGCGGTTGAAGGCATCGAAGAACACATCGCCGGTCAGATTTGACCGCAGGCGTCGCTGGAGTGTCGAGGCGTTTTTCATCCCAAATCCAAAGCGATCCAAGAGGGCTGTTGTAACCCCTCAACGGGATTTTGCACTTTTTATAGGACGAACTACATTATGAATTCATAATCGGCAAGCTATCTGCCCGCCGCCGTGGCCTCCGTGGCGTCTCGTGCCACGGCCAGATGTTCGATGGCGGCGGTTCGTTTATTGCGCAAGTGCTGGAACAGGATATCGCTCAGTTCGCTTCCGGCGCGGCGGCGCAGCGCATCTAGGATCGCTTCGTGCTCGCGCATGGCCTCGCCCCAGCGCTGCCGCTGGCGCGCGAAATTGGCGGAATAGCGGACGCGGCGGATCCGGCCGGCAAAACTGGCGTAGGCCGCGCGCAGGGTCTCGTTGCGTGCGGCAGCCACGATGCTCTCGTGGATGCGCTGGTTGACCTGAAAATAGCCGTGCATGTCGCTATTGAGGTAATGGCCGTACATCTCATAGTGCAGCAGCTCGATCGCTGCGATTTCCTCGTCCGTGATGGCCTCGCAGGCAAGGCGTCCGGCGAGGCTTTCCAGGCCGGCCATCACGTCGAAAAGCTCCTCCAGATCCCGCTCGCTAAGCTGGCGCACGCGTGCGCCGCGGTTGGGCAGGAGCTCGATGAAGCCCTCCGCAGCCAGGACCTTGAGCGCCTCGCGCAGTGGCGTCCTGGAGATTCCAAGCATCTCGCAGAGTTGCCGTTCGGGAACGCGTGCACCCTCTGGAATGTTGCCTTCGACGACGTAGTCGCGAAGCCGCAGCAGGATTTCGCCATGCAGCGAGGCCTCCTGGCGGTCCGGCTGGGCGATCGGCACTCCGGTTTCGGGAATCGTGGATTTCATTTGCATAACAGTAATTTGCGGAATCTGCGGCGTCGACGATCTAAATCGAATACCAAAAATAAGTTGAAAAGACAAAAAATGAATGCAAAATGACCCTCAAGGCGCGTTTTTGGAGGTTGTCATGCGACAAGGACGGCATTTTCTGCAGATTCCGGGCCCGAGCCCGGTTCCAGACCGCGTTCTCCGCGCCATGGACATGCCCGTGATCGATCACCGCAGTGCCCAGTTCGCCGAGCTCGGCCGGGCGGTGCTGGAGGGTAGCCAGAGGATTTTCCAGACCGCTGGACCGGTGGTGATCTTCCCGTCGTCAGGGACAGGCGCCTGGGAGGCCGCAATCGTCAATACGCTTTCGCCCGGCGACAAGGTCCTGATGGTGGAGACCGGCCACTTTGCGACCCTGTGGCGCCAGATGGCGGGCCGTTTCGGGATCGAGGTCGATTTCATTGCCGGGGATTGGCGTCGCGGGGCCGACCCCGCCGAGATCGAGGCCAGGCTCGCGGAGGATGCCGCACACGCGATCAAAGCGGTGATGGTGGTCCATAACGAGACGTCGACCGGCGCCACTAGCCGTATCGCCGACATCCGCGCCGCGATTGATCGGGCCGGACATCCCGCATTGTTGATGGTCGACACCATCTCTTCGCTCGGGTCGGTCGACTACCGGCATGACGAATGGAAGGTCGACGTCAGCGTCAGTTGCTCACAAAAGGGTTTCATGCTGCCGCCCGGCCTCGGCTTCAACGCGATCTCGGAGAAGGCCCGCGCCGCCGCCAGAACCAACCGGATGCCGCGCTCCTATTTCGACTGGGAGGAGATGCTGAAGCCGAACGCGAAGGGCTTCTTCCCGTATACGCCGGCGACAAACCTGCTCTACGGGCTGCGTGAGGCGATCGCGATGCTGCTGGAAGAGGGGCTCGACAATGTGTTCGCGCGTCACCAGCGGCTTGCCGCAGCGACGCGAGCGGCGGTCCATCACTGGGGGCTGGAGGTGCTGTGCCAGGAACCTCAGGAGCATTCGCCCGTGCTAACCGCCGTCCTGATGCCGCCGGGGCACGACGCCGATCAATTCCGTCAGGTCGTGCTCGACAACTATAACATGTCGCTCGGCGCAGGCCTGTCGAAAGTCGCGGGCAAGGTGTTCCGCATCGGCCATCTCGGCGAATGCAACGAGCTCACGCTGCTCGGGGCGTTGACCGGCGTCGAGATGGGGTTGTCGGTCGCCGGCGTACCGCATCGGGCAGGCGGCGTGGCGGCTGCGATGAGCTACCTCGAAGGCCGAACGGAAACCAACAATCCCACGCCTCTCAAAGTGGTGGGCGTGTAACGCAATCGGCAGACCGAACTTCGTCGGTCCGTTGAGGCCTCTATCGTTTCGCGAATTCCATTGGCCGCTCTGTTTGTCAGCGAATCCGTCGAAGCGATCCAAAGAACATCAGGCGCAAGCGCCGACAGCTAATGGGGAAGATATGCGCAAGGTAACAGGCGTCGCCGTTGGACTGCTACTGGCTGCAGGCGCAATGCCGGCACTGGCATGGGAGCCGACGAAGCCGGTCGAGATCGTGGTTGCGGCGGGTGCCGGCGGCGCCTCGGATCAGATGGCCCGCATGATGCAGGCGGCGATCCAGAAGAATGGCTTGATGAAGGCTCCGATCGTGGTGTCCCTGAAGGGTGGGGCATCCGGCGCCGAAGCGCTCATGTACATGAAATCCAGCGATGGCGACGCCAACAAGGTGCTGATCGCCTATTCCCTGATTTACATGCTGCCGCTGTCAGCGAAAATTCCCTTCAATTGGCGCGACCTCACACCCGTGGCTGTCGTGGCGATGGATCAGTTCGTCCTGTGGGACAATGCGGCAGGTCCAAAGTCGGTCAAGGACTTCATCGCTGCCGCGAAGGCCGCCGCGCCTCCGTTCAAGATGGGCGGCACGGGTTCCAAACCTGAGGATCATGTGCTCACGATATTCATGGAAAAGAAGACCGGCGCCAAATTTTCCTACCTGCCGTACAAATCCGGCGGCGAAGCCGCAACGCAGCTGGTCGGCAACCACACCGAATCCAACGTCAATAATCCTTCCGAAAATCTGGAAGTCTGGCGCGCCGGCCAGGTGCGCGCGCTCTGCGTGTTCGACAAGGAGAGAATTTCCTACACCACCAAGGTGACCGAAACGCAGTCGTGGAACGATATTCCGACCTGCAAAGAAGAAGGTCTCGATGTGCAGTATCTGATGCTGCGCGCGATGTTCCTGCCCGGAAAAGTCAGCCAGGAGCAACAGGCATTCTACGTCGACCTGCTTCAAAAGATTTCCCAGACGCCCGAGTACCGGAACTACATGGAGAAGCAGGCGCTGAAGCCGGTCTTCCTCAAGGGGCAGGAGATGCTCAAATTCCTCGAAGAGGATGACGCGTTGAACAAGTCGCTGATGACGGAAGCAGGGTTTGCAGCGCCGTAAGCCTTCGCGCTCCCGCTCTGCTGTCGAAGAAAGACCACGAAATCAGCCGTGAGAGACCATGTCCAACACTGATATTGAAATTGTCGTCGATGATCCGACCGCGCCCGAGGCGGATTCGCCAGTGGTCACCAGCACTCGCGCGGTCGACGTGGTCGTCTCCCTCCTGCTGCTCGGGCTCGCAGTGACGCTCGGATACGATAACTGGCGCACCGGCGCAGGATGGGAGTCGACCGGCCCGCAGGCCGGCTATTTCCCGTTCTATCTCTCCGTCATCCTTGCAGGCGCGAGTCTCTACGGCCTGATCGCCGCATTCCTGTCGCGCAAGGAAGCCCGAGAGACGTTTGTCACGCAGGCCCAGCTGCGCCGCGTGATGGCGGTATTCGTGCCGACGCTGCTGTTCTGCCTCGCCATGCAGTTCCTCGGGCTCTATGTCGCAAGCTTCCTGCTGATTGCGGGTTTCATGCGAGTGGTCGGCAAGATCGCGTGGTGGAAATCGCTGCTCACCGCCTTGGTGTTCACCGCCGTGATGTTCGTGACCTTCGACATCGCCTTTGACGTCATCATGCCGAAGGGTCCGCTCGAAGCGGCGCTCGGCCGCTAGGAAGCCTGTCATGGAAGCATTTGGATTGCTGCTGCACGGCTTCGCCGTCCTCATGACCTGGAAGATCATCACCTTGATGATCCTCGGTCTGGTGCTCGGCATCTTCGTCGGCGTGCTGCCGGGCCTCGGCGGACCCAACGGCGTGGCGATCCTGCTGCCGCTGACGTTCACGATGGACCCGACCTCGGCGATCGTGATGCTGTCGTGCATCTACTGGGGCGCGCTGTTCGGCGGCGCCATCACCTCGATCCTGTTCAACATCCCCGGTGAGGCCTGGTCGGTCGCGACCACCTTCGATGGTTATCCGATGGCGCAGCAGGGCAGGGCGGCGGAAGCACTGACCGCGGCGTTTACCTCGTCGTTCATCGGCTCGCTGGTCGCGGTGATGCTGATCACCTTCCTGGCGCCGATGATCTCGTCGTTCGCGCTGAAATTCGGGCCGCCCGAATTCTTCGCGGTGTATCTCCTGACCTTCTGCTCGTTCGTCGGGCTCGGCCGCGAGGCCAAGCACAAGACGGTCATTTCGATGTCGCTCGGCCTGCTGCTTGCCGGCATCGGCATGGACACCGTGTCCGGCCAGTTGCGCATGACCTTCGGCTCGGCGGAACTGCTGCGCGGCGTCAACTTCCTCGTCGCCGTTATCGGCCTGTTCGGCATCAGCGAGATCCTCTTGACCATGGAGGAGCGCCTGGCGCTGCGCGGCCATGCCGCCGGCATCTCGCTGCGCGTGGTGCTGTCGGTCTGGAAGGACCTGCCGAAATATTGGGTGACGCTGCTGCGCTCCTCCTTCATCGGTTGCTGGCTCGGCATTACCCCGGGCGGGGCAATCGCCGCGTCGTTCATGGGCTATAACCTCGCCAAGCGCTTCTCCAAGGACCAGGACAGTTTTGGCAAGGGCCGCATCGAGGGCGTGTTCGCGCCGGAAACCGCGGCGCACGCTTCCGGCACCGCGGCGCTGCTGCCGATGCTCGCGCTCGGCATCCCCGGCTCCGGTACTGCGGCAATCCTGCTCGGCGGATTGATGGTGTGGGGTCTCAACCCCGGGCCGTTGCTGTTCGTCGAGCACAAGGATTTCGTCTGGGGCCTGATCGCCTCGATGTATCTCGGCAATGTTGTCGGTCTCGTGCTGGTGCTGACGACGGTGCCGATCTTTGCCTCGATCCTGCGGGTGCCGTTCGCGGCGGTCGCCCCGATGATCGTCGTGTCCTGCGCGATCGGCGCCTACGCGATCCAGAACGCGATGTTCGACATCTGGCTGATGCTGGGGTTTGGCGTGGTCGGCTACGTCTTCAAGAAGATCGGCATTCCGCTCGCGCCATTCACGCTGGCGCTGGTGCTCGGCAACCGCGCCGAGGACGCGTTCCGCCTGTCGATGATCGGCTCCGGCGGCGACCTGAAAGTGTTCTGGTCCAACGGCCTGGTCGGCTCGATCACGACGCTGGCGATCGTGCTGCTGTTCTGGCCGGTCATTGACAAGGTGATCAGCGGCGCCGGAAAGCTCATGCGGCCGGCGCAGGCCTAGTTCGCAAGCCACACTCAAGGCGGTCGAGTAGAAGGGCTTTCGTCGGCGATACCTGGTCATGGCCAACTTTCGTGTCAGCGGCGCTTCCCATGGTGAAGCTCTGCTTCTGATGCATTGACAGCCCCCGCCCGGAGGGGGACAAGCCCGTCGAATAGTGGTATTCGAGCGGCTCGCGAAGCCAAGACAAGACCGGGAAGGACGCCTATGACCGTGCATACTGGCAGGCATTTTCTGCAGATTCCGGGACCGACCAACGTGCCGGACCGGGTTCTGCGCGCCATGGACATGCCGACCATGGACCACCGGGGTCCGGAATTCGCCGAGATCGGTCACGCCGTGCTGGCCGCCATGCAGCGGGTGTTTCGCACCAGGCAGCCGGTGATCATCTACCCGTCGTCCGGCACCGGTGCCTGGGAGGCTGCGCTCGTCAACACGCTGCAACCGGGTGACAAGGTTCTGATGGCGGAGACCGGTCAGTTTGCTGTGCTGTGGCGCGGTATCGCCGAGAAGTTCAAGCTCGACGTGGATTTCCTGCCCGGCGACTGGCGCCATGGCGCCGACCTCGAGCAGATCGAGGCGCGGCTATCGGCCGACAAGGCGCACAAGATCAAGGCCGTTTGCGTGGTTCACAACGAGACCTCGACCGGCTGCGTCACCCATCCGCAGGACGTCCGTAAAATTCTCGACCGCGTCAACCATCCCGCGCTGCTGATGGTCGACACCATCTCCGGTCTCGGATCGCTGGAATATGAGCATGATGCCTGGGGCATCGACGTGTCGGTCGCAGGTTCCCAGAAGGGCCTGATGTTGCCGCCGGGTCTCGGCTTCAACGCCATCTCGGAAAAGGCGCTGGCGGTTGCGAAAACGAACCCTGCCATGCGTTCCTATTGGGACTGGGAGGAAGTCATCGCGATCAACAAGGCGGGCACCTGGCCCTACACGCCCGCGACCAACCTGCTGTTCGGCTTACGCGAAGCGGTCAAGATGCTCGAGGAGGAAGGGCTGGAGAACGTCTTCGCCCGTCACAAGCGCCACAGCGCCGCGACGCGCGCGGCCGCCAAGGTGTGGGGCCTCGAAACGCAGTGCCAGGAGCAGGGCGCGCATTCGCCCGCGCTGACCGGCGTCGTCATGCCGGAAGGCCATGACGCCGATAATTTCCGCAAGGTCGTGCTGGAAAACTTCGATATGTCGCTCGGCACCGGCCTGAACAAGATCAAGGGCAAGGTGTTCCGGATCGGTCACATCGGGCACTTCAACGACCTGATGCTGATGGGCACGCTGTCGGGCGTCGAGATGGGCCTCGATCTCGCCAAGGTGCCGCATCGCGGCGGCGGCGTGCTGGCGGCGATGGAAGTGCTCAAGGGACGCGACGTCGTCGCGATGCCAAAGGCCGCCGTCGCCTGAATTGGTCTCGACCCAGCAACGAAAAGAACAGAAAGAACTGTGATGAACGCACCGGTAGCTGCCAGCGAAGACTTGCTCTATTCCGTCGAGGACGGCATAGCCCGGCTGACGTTCAACCGGCCGCAGGCGCGCAACGCGCTGACTTTTGCGATGTACGAGCGGATGGCGGCGATCTGCGAGGACGTCAACAAGGACCGCTCGATCAAGGTGATGATCCTGACCGGCACCGGTGACAAGGCGTTCGCATCGGGCACCGATATCTCGCAGTTCCGGGCTTTCAAGACCGCGGAAGACGCGCTCGAATATGAAGAGCGGATCGATCGCGTATTGGGGACCTTGGAGAAGGTCAGGGTGCCGACGATTGCGGCGATCGCCGGTGCCTGCACCGGCGGCGGCGCGGGAATTGCCGCCTGCTGCGATATCAGGATCGGTACGGCGGCGACGCGGATGGGCTTTCCGATCGCGCGCACGCTCGGCAATTGCCTGTCGATGTCAAATATCAGCCGGGTTGTTGCGCTGGTCGGACCGGCACGGACCAAGGATCTGATCTTTACGGCGCGGCTGATCGAGGCGCCCGAGGCGCTGTCGCTCGGTCTGCTCAACGAGGTGGTGCCCGACGTTCCGACGCTGCAACGCCGAGCCGACGAAACCGCCAAGCTTGTTGCCGGCCATGCGCCGATCACGATGGAAACCGCCAAGGAAGCAGTGCTCCGCCTCCGTCGTACCCTGTCGCGCGAGGAGGGCCGGGACCTGATACTGCGCGCCTATATGAGCGAGGATTTCCGCGAGGGAATGGACGCGTTCCTCAACAAGCGCACGCCGAACTGGAAGGGCAAGTAGTCGAGCGGGGCAACACAAGCGGTCAGATCGGGTCTTGCTTCTCACTATGGCCTGGCAGCCTTTCTTGCCAATTCCATACCCAGATCGAGCGCCGCGATACCTATTCTGTCTGACGGGCTCGTGAGGCAGCGGTGATCCATCCACGCGATGATCGCGTCGAAGTCACCGCCGCCAACCATGTCGCGTTCACCGCTGATGTTCAGTCCGCTGATAAATCCCACCAGCCAGGATTCAAAGCTTCCTTTGACGACCGCATTCTTTTTGCGGTTGGTCCACGCCGTGCAGGTTTGAGAGCCTGCGCCGATGATTGAGGAACCAGCGTCCGCGGCGGTGGCAAGACAAGCCAGAAGCAAACCAATCGCGAACGCTTTCATGTTTTTTCGCCAGCCGTCATTCGTCGGATCGCAGCGCAGCTAGTGCAATAGGACGGCTACTTTTTGAGACAAAGACCGATGGCCGGACCGGTGCCGCACTTGGCGCCATCGGGTGCACCGCCGGACGGACAGAACACCGACACCAGGTTTTCATTTGCATCGCAGCTGACCTCGCCGTTGGCCTGAACCGACCTGATGGAAACGCCAGCAGGTCCCGGATCGCCTTTCGCGCCGGGCGCACCCTGCGGTCCCTGTGGCCCTTGGGGACCCTGTTGGCCTTGAGCGCCCGGCACGCCTTGCACGCCCTGCGCACCTTGCGGCCCGGCTGGTCCCTGTGGGCCGGTTTCCCCTTTCGGTCCCGGATCCCGTCCACAACCCGCGACGATCAGCGCCGCGCCCATGAGGACCGCCACTAAAATCCTTCTCATTCAGTTTCTCCTCCTGATTTTCCTTGTAGCGTTCATTAAATGAGCCCACTCACAGCCATGCAACGGAAAAGCGGCGAGATTGAACCGGCTGTACATAACCACGGGCCTTGCTGGAAAGATTTGTGCCTCATGCGAAAGTCATAGGCGGCAAATTGCCCCTGCAGCTTGAACTCTCGTCGGTTCGCTCGCAAAATGCAGCACCAAGCCAATCTGATTTTTACAAAGCCTTGCAAATACATAGGGAAGAAACCTCGTGGGACAGATGCTGAAAGCCGCGGCCGCCTTGACGGCCATGATCGCAAGCACCCCGGCGCTTGCCGCCTGGGAGCCGACCAAGCCGGTCGAAATCGTGGTCGCAGCCGGCGCGGGCGGTGCGTCCGACCAGATGGCGCGGATGATGCAGGCGGCCATTCAGAAGAACAATCTGATGAAGCAGCCGATGGTTGTATCGCTCAAGGGCGGGGCATCGGGCGCCGAGGCGCTGATGTACATGAAGTCCAGCGACGGAGATCCCAACAAGGTCCTGATCGCCTATTCGCTGATTTACATGCTGCCGCTGTCGGCCAAGATCCCCTTCAACTGGCGTGACCTGACGCCGGTGTCTGTCGTCGCGATGGACCAGTTCGTGTTGTGGGATAACGCCGAGGGCCCCAAGACGGTGAAGGACTTCATCGCCGCCGCCAAGGCCGCGAGTTCGCCGTTCAAGATGGGCGGCACCGGCTCCAAGCGTGAGGATCACGTGCTGACCGTGTTCATGGAGCAGAAGACCGGCGCGAAATTCTCCTATCTGCCGTACAAGTCGGGCGGCGAGGCCGCGACGCAGCTCGTCGGCAAGCACACCGAGGCCAACGTCAACAATCCATCCGAAAATCTCGAGGTCTGGCGCGCCGGCCAGGTGCGCGCGCTCTGCGTGTTCGACAAGGAGAGAATTTCCTACACCACCAAGGTGACGGAAACGCAGTCCTGGAACGACATCCCGACCTGCAAGGAAGAAGGTCTCGACGTGCAGTATCTGATGCTGCGCGCGATGTTCCTGCCCGGCAAGGTGACGCCGGAACAACAGGCGTTCTACGTCGACCTGTTCCAGAAAGTGACGCAGACGGCGGAGTACAAGGACTATATGGAGAAGCAGGCGCTCAAGCCGATCTTCCTTACCGGCAAGGACATGCTGAAATTCCTCGAAGAGGACGACAAGCTCAACGCCTCGCTGATGATCGAAGCGGGCTTCGTCGCGAAATAGGCCGAACGTTATTTGTCGGCAGGACCGTATCCTGCGATCCTGCCGAGAACGTTTTCGATCTCCGCCTTCGGCAGCAGTCGCGGCGTCCCAATCTGCAGGCAGCCGTGATATTGCCGGGCCAGCGTTTCGACTTCGACGGCAAGCCACATCGCTTTCGAAAGCGATGCGCCGACCGCAATCATGCCATGGTGTTCCAGCAGGCACGCCAGCCGGCCTTCGAGCGCGCGCACGGCGTGCTCCGAAAGCTCCTGCGTGCCGAAGGTCGCGTACGGCGCGACACGGATGGTGTCGCCGCCGGCACACGCGATCATGTAATGGATCGGCGGAATTTCGAGGCCCATGATGGCGAGGATCGTCGAATAGGGCGGGTGGGCATGAACCACCGCATTGATTTCGGGCCGGGCCTTGAGGATGTCGAGGTGAAACCGCCACTCGCTCGACGGTTGCTGGGCGGCATTGTGCGAGCCGTCCATGCGCATGAACACGATCTGCTCGGGCTGCATCGCTTCGTAAGGCGTGCTGGTCGGCGTGATCAGCAGTCCCTCGCCATGGCGCAGGCTGATATTTCCAGATGTCCCCTGGTTGATGCCGAGCGCATTCATGCTGCGGCAGGCATCGATGATCGATTGGCGCTTTTCCCGGTCCTTCGTGTTCCGCATTTGGAGACCCCTTGCAACCGCGCGACAATGCTTGATTATTGCGCCGCAGTATAGTCGAACATCTTGCGTGAAATCCTGACTGGGAGAAGTCATGACGCGTGCCGTGCTTGGCATCATCGGCGGATCCGGCATCTACGACCTGCCGGGGCTGGAGGACGTCCGCGAGGAGACCATCGAGAGCCCTTGGGGCGAGCCGTCCGCAGCCCTGTCGCGCGGCGTCATCGGAGGCTTGCCGATCGTGTTCCTGCCGCGCCACGGCAAGGGCCATGTACTCTCGCCTTCCGACATCAACTACCGCGCCAATATCGACGTGCTGAAGCGGGCCGGAGTCACCGACCTGGTTTCGCTGTCGGCCTGCGGTTCGTTCCGGGAGGAACTGCCGCCTGGAACCTTCGTGCTGGTCGATCAGTTCGTCGACCGCACCTATCGGCGCGAAAGCTCGTTCTTTGGCAAGGGCTGCGTCGCCCACGTCTCGATGGCGCATCCGGTATCGCCGCGCCTGCACGTGCATCTGGCGGCGGCCGCCAAGGCCGAGGGCATCGCGGCGGTGCAGGGCGGCACTTATGTGTGCATGGAAGGTCCGCAGTTCTCCAGCCTCGCCGAGAGCCTGACCTACAAGGCGCAGGGTTATTCGGTGATCGGCATGACCAATATGCCCGAGGCCAAACTCGCCCGCGAGGCCGAGATCTGTTACGCCAGCGTGGCCATGGTCACCGATTTCGATTGCTGGCATCCCGATCACGACGCGGTCACCGTGCAGGACATCATTCGCGTGCTGAACTCGAATGCCGGCAAGGCCAAGGCGCTCGTCGCACGCCTCGCCAGGGATTTTCCGCGCGAGCATGAGCCTTGTCCCGTTGGATCGGACAAGGCGCTCGACACCGCCTTGATCACGGCGCCGGAAGCGCGCGATCTCAAGTTGCTCGCCAAGCTCGATGCGGTGGCGGGGAGGGTACTTCGGTCGTGAGGATGTCTTCCAGCGGGCGCGCGACGCGAAGGGCGTAGAACATGAAGGTCGACGGCCGGCATTTTCGCAGCATCTGGCTCGAGGAGGACGGCCGGACGGTCGGCGCGATCGATCAGCGGCGGTTGCCGCATGAATTCGTGGTGGCGCGTATCGCAAGCGCTGCTGATGCGACCGAAGCGATCCGCTCCATGCTGGTGCGCGGCGCGCCGCTGATCGGCGCGACCGCGGCTTTTGGTGTGGCGCTTGCCATGCGTGCCGATGCTTCCGATGCGGCGCTCGATCGCGCCTATGCCATGCTGCTGGCGGCGCGGCCGACGGCGATCAACCTGAAATGGGCGCTCGACGAGATGGCGCGCATCCTCCGGCCGTTGTCGGCATCGGATCGGGTCGCGGCAGCTTACCGGCGCGCGGGCGAAATCGCCGAGGAGGACGTCGCGATCAACCAGGGGATCGGCCGGCATGGCCTGGCGCTGATCGAGCAGATCGCAGCGAGGAAGCGGCCCGGCGAGCCGGTCAACGTCCTGACCCATTGCAACGCCGGCTGGCTTGCCACGGTAGACTGGGGCACCGCGACGGCGCCGATCTACCTCGCGCATGATCGCGGCCTGAAGGTTCATGTCTGGGTCGACGAGACCCGGCCGCGCAATCAGGGCGCTTCGCTCACGGCGTGGGAACTCGGCCACCACGGCGTGCCGCACACGGTGATCCCTGACAACACCGGCGGCCATCTGATGCAGCACCGCATGGTCGATCTCGCGATCGTCGGCACCGACCGGGTGGCCGCCAATGGCGACGTCTGCAACAAGATCGGCACCTACCTGAAGGCGCTCGCCGCACACGATAATGGCGTGCCGTTCTATGTTGCACTCCCGTCGCCGACCATCGACTTTAGTATCGATGACGGCATCAGGCAGATTCCGATCGAGCAGCGCAGCGCCGACGAAGTGGCGACCATGACCGGCCGCACCACCGATGGGCGCGTCGAGACCGTGCGCGTGGTCCCCGACGGCTCGCCAGTGGCCAACTACGCCTTCGACGTCACGCCGGCACGGCTGGTGACGGGATTGATCACCGAACGCGGCCTGCTTCGTCCCGAGCGTGCTGCACTTGCGAGCGCATTCCCGGAGCGCAGCGCGGGACATTGACGCCGGCGACGTCGGCACGTATCCCCGTTCAGGTCTGTCGTATCGGGGTTCACCGTCTCCATGTCCAATACCGACATCGAAATCGTCGTTGAAGATCCGACTGCGCCCGAGGCCGATTCGCCTGCAGTAACCAGCGTTCGCGCGGTCGACGTGATAGTCTCCCTGCTGTTGCTCGCGCTCGCGGTGACGCTCGGATACGACAACTGGCGTACCGGCGCGGGCTGGGAATCGACCGGCCCGCAGGCCGGCTATTTTCCGTTCTATCTCTCGGTCATCCTCGCCGGCGCCAGCCTTTATGGCCTCGTCGCGGCGTTCCTGTCGCGCAAGAAGGCTACCGAGGTCTTCGTGACGCGGGCGCAGCTTCGCCGCGTGATGGCGGTATTCGTGCCGACGCTGCTGTTCTGCCTCGCCATGCAGTTCCTCGGGCTCTATGTCGCAAGCTTCGTGCTGATTGCGGGTTTCATGCGAGTGGTCGGCAAGATCGCGTGGTGGAAGTCGTTGCTCACCGCCTTCGTGTTCACCGCCGTGATGTTCGTGACCTTCGACATCGCCTTCGACGTCATCATGCCAAAGGGTCCGCTCGAAGCGGCCCTCGGCCGCTAGCGGACCTGGTATGACTCGTTCCGTCATTGCGAGGAGCCAACGGGTCCGGCCTTCGGCCGGCCCGATGATAAACTCCGCGACGAAGCAATCCATTCTTGCTTTGCTGCACCATGGATTGCTTCGCTTCGCTCGCAATGACGAACTGCTTGGGATTAACTGATGGAAGCCCCGTAAATGGAAGCTTTGGGCCTCTTGATGCACGGCTTCGCCGTGTTGCTGACGTGGAAGACGCTGTTCTTGATGATCCTCGGGCTTGTGCTCGGCATCTTCGTCGGCGTGCTGCCGGGCCTCGGCGGACCCAACGGCGTGGCGATCCTGCTGCCGCTGACGTTCACGATGGACCCGACCTCGGCGATCGTGATGCTGTCGTGCATCTACTGGGGCGCGCTGTTCGGTGGCGCCATCACCTCGATCCTGTTCAACATCCCCGGCGAAGCCTGGTCGGTCGCGACCACCTTCGACGGCTATCCGATGGCGCAGCAGGGCAGGGCGGCGGAAGCGCTGACCGCGGCGTTTACCTCGTCGTTCATCGGCTCGCTGGTCGCGGTGATGCTGATCACCTTTCTGGCGCCGATGATCTCGTCGTTCGCGCTGAAATTCGGGCCGCCCGAATTCTTCGCGGTGTATCTCCTGACCTTCTGCTCGTTCGTCGGGCTCGGCCGCGAGGCCAAGCACAAGACGGTCATTTCGATGTCGCTCGGCCTCCTTCTCGCGGGCATCGGCATGGACACCGTGTCCGGCCAGCTGCGCATGACCTTCGGCTCGGCGGAACTGCTGCGCGGCATCAACTTCCTGGTCGCCGTGATCGGCCTGTTCGGCATCAGCGAGATCCTCTTGACCATGGAAGAGCGCCTGGCGCTGCGCGGCCATGCCGCCGGCATCTCGCTGCGCGTGGTCGTAATTCGATTTCTGGCGCAGTGGGGCTGGTGTCCTGGAGCCGAGTGCGACCTCAGTCAGAAATGCAGGATAGGTAGAGCCGTCAAACCAGGGCGATGGGCTATGAACCGTGAGCTGGGGTCGACGGCATGAGCTCACGCTCCAACTGGGTGCTCGGCAACGTGTCTCGCACGTTGATGCGTTCCCCACCTGGCTTGCTGACGTAAAGATGGCTCTCCAGCACGGATTGCATGTTCTCAAACATCGAATAGAGATCGTCGCAATAGACCGATGGATTGTCGTAACCGTTTTTCCTGGAAAAACGATGGGGAAGATAGCCTCCGCCGCAGGCGTTCATGAATTTGCACTGTCGGCACTTCTCGCAAAGATGGATTGAAGCATCGCGTGCGGCTTTCCAGCGATGCTCGTTCCTGACTTCGTCGATGGCATGATCGAAGATGTTGAATTTGGTCTGTGTGAAGCCGTCGCCTGCGATCCGCAACACATCGTGAGCCTCGACGGTACCATCGGTCATGATGGTGCAAAGTTCGATGGCCTTGTGGCCTACGCCCTCGGTGGGCGAATTGTTGCCAAGCAGGGCAGTGATCATGTCGGAAATGATCCGGATATTGGCTGTCGGTGCACTGCGATTGGCGGCCAGCCACAAGTCGAACAGACCGTTGTAAAACGAGGCAATGGATGGCGGCTTCTCATCCACCGTCGCATCGGGGATCATGATGTCATAGTTTGAAACCCCGCACGCAGCGAAAAACTCGACGTACTGCGCCGGCGGGTAGGCGGGATTGCAGACGGCCAAGGCGCTTACGCCAATATCGCGTGATACCAGCATGCGGGCGGCGCGTTCCACCGCGGCGTGGGTACCCGTGCCCTGAAACGTGCGGCGGTGAATGTCGTGAATATGCGCCGGTCCATCGAGGCTGATTGCAACCGCGATGTTGCGCGTCTCGAAGCAGTCCAGCCATTCACCATCGATCAGCACGCCGTTGGTTGTGACCGCGATGGGTATTTCGCAGCCTGTTCGTGACGAAATGTCCTCACAGGCCTCGGCAAAACGGTGGAAATTCTCAACGCCCCACAGCAAGGGCTCGCCGCCGTGCAGAATGATGGGAAAATCGACGAGGGAGTATCTGGCGACATGTTGCTCGATGCGCTGCAGCAGTTGATGCAGCACCTCGGCGCTCATCAGCTTCGGCTTATCGTAGACGGACGCGTCGCGGAACCAATAGCAATAGGAGCAATCAATGTTGCATCTCGTTGCCACTTTGACCAGTAGCTGCGTGATCGGCTGATCTTGAAAGGTGGCGGAATTTGAATCGTCAGCCGACATGCCGGCACCGGGATGGACTTGATGAAACTACTACCAGCCTTCGACTAGTATCCTCGAATAAATCCCCCTCTGCGGAACGCGCCTGCGCGCGGAGCATACCCGGCCCTGCGAAAGGCGCCGGCACCCGCCCCTTTGGCAAATGCTCCTCGTCTGAAGGCAACCTCGGTTGCCACTGGGTCGGCACCTTGGCCGCGCAGGTCACTCAGCAACGCGTCGATGCCTTGATGATCGCTCTGTATGGTCGCGCCTGGCCCGTGCAGTTGCAGGAGGCTCGCCAAAACCTTGAGCGTCGTTATCGCCATGATCATGCTCCTCTTTTCGCGACGCAGCCGAGGGATCGAACGAAAGGCCGGTGTTCAACCGGTTGAGCAGAGGAGGCAGTATGCCTCCGCTTCTGGCGCAACGCAAGCTGCCTTCACCGTCTGCGCTTTCAGCCCGGCCGGAGTCGCTTCGGCAGGCTGAAGGCGAGCCGGTAGAGCGGCAGGTTGTCGATCGCGCCGTGATCCTCGGCGGGAAGTGTCTTGCGCAGATGATGGATGGCGTCGCGGACCGCGGTCTCGTCGATGCCCTCGATCAGCAGCAGAGCGGCGAAGGAGCCGTCGTTGGCTCGCATGCCTTTCTCGCGGGTCTTGATCGAGGTCTGCGTGATGTCGGTGAGCAGGACCCGTGCGGCGATGATGCGGTCGAGGCGGGCCAGCTCTGCGACAAGCGCGGCGGCGTCCCAGGACGGCGCGGCGTCGAGGCGAAGGGGAGCGACGATGCCGCCCTGGCCGGTGCCGGCTGAAGCTGCGATGCGGCCGCCGCCGCGCGCGAAATTGCCGAGCCGGGGCATGATGCGCTGCGACCATGGCGTCGGCGTGTTAAGCCGCGCCAGATAGTCCGCACCGCCGACGACGCGTTCATCCTCGAGTTCGTAGAGGATGAAGTAGCGGTTCACCGACGCGCCGAGCGCACGAAAGATGCGGCATGCCAGGAAGCCGTTGACGCCGACCCGTTCGGCGGCATGTTCGCGCGTGATCCAGTGCGCCCAGTCGGTTTCGTCCTGCGGCGCGAGATCGCTCCAGATGGCGAGATAACCGGCTCCCTGCATGTCAGGCTCCATCCGTCATTTCGGGCCGACGCGGACAGCCGGCGGCAGCGATGCCGGCAACTGGCCGGCGCCCTGCAGCGCGGCCTGCATGGCAACGATGTAGCCGTAGGGGCCGAGGCCCGCGATCACGCCCTTCACCGCGGCCGAAAGCTTCGAGTGCCGGTGCAGCTCGTCGCGGGCGTGGATGTTGGAGATGTGCACCTCGTAGATCGGGCCATCAAAAATCTTCATGGCGTCGTAGATCGCAATCGAGGTGAAGGAGTAGGCGGCGGGATTGATGATGAGGGCGTCCGCCGACGTGCGCGCGGACTGGATCAGGTCGACCAGCTCGCCCTCGTGGTTGGACTGGTGAAACGCCAGTTGCGTGCCGGTGAAGGCAGCAAACTCCTCGCAGGAGGCCTTGATGGCGTCGAGCGTGGTCGAGCCGTAGATGTGCGGCTCGCGGATGCCGAGCATGTTCAGGTTCGGGCCATTGAGGATCATGATGCGCATAAAATGCCTTTCACGGGGTGATGCCGGTGCAGTGTAGCCGATTGCGGCAACATGTCAGCCGCTGAACCATTTCGCCGGCACGGTGACGATTGCCGGAAACAGGATCATCAGGAGCAGCACGATCAGTTGGGCGATCATGAAAGGCCAGACGCCCTTGATGATGTCTTCCATGCTGATGCGCGACACGCCGCAGACGACGTTGAGGACGACGCCGACGGGTGGGGTGATGAGACCGATCGCGTTGTTGATGATGAAGAGCACGCCGAAATAGACCGGGTCGATGCCGGCCTGCTTGACGATCGGCATCAGGATCGGGGTGAGGATCAGGATGGTCGGCGCCATGTCGAGCGCGGTGCCGACGATGACGACCAGCACCATGATCGCCAGCATCAGCAGGGTCTGGTTGCCCATGAAGGGACGGACGAGATCGACCACTTGCGTGGCGATTTCCGACACCGTGATCAGCCAGGACGACACCAGCGCCGCCGCGACCAGGAACATGACGATGCTGGTGCTGAGCGCGGCCGAGACGAAGACTTCATAGAGGTCGCCGATCTTGAGCTCGCGGTAGATGCAGGTCGCCACGAACAGCGCGTAGACGGCGACGACGACGGCGGCCTCGGTCGGCGTGAACACGCCGAAACGCAGGCCAACGATGATGATCGCGGGCAGCATCAAGGCCCAGAATCCGTCGATAAAGGTCCAGACGATTTCGCGGAGCGATTTGCGCGGCGGGCTTTCGACGTTCTCCCGGCGCGCGACCCACCACCAGGAAAAACACAGTCCGACGCCGAGCATGAGGCCAGGGAAGATTCCGGCGAGGAACAGTTTCGAGATCGAGACGCCGCCGGCCACGCCGAACAGCACGAAGCCGATGCTGGGCGGGATGACGGGCGCGATGATGCCGCCGGCGGCGACGAGGCCCGCCGCATACATCTTCCGGTGGCCGGCCGCGACCATCATGGGAACGAGCAGCGCCGCCAGCGCCGCCGCGTCCGCCGCCGCCGAACCCGACAACGAAGCCAGCACGCAGGAGGCGAGGATGGTGACGTAGCCGAGGCCGCCCCGGATATGGCCGACCAGCGCCAGCGCGACGTCGACGATCCGCTTGGCCAGTCCGCCGCGGTTCATGACCTCGCCGGCCAGCATGAAGAACGGGACGGCCATCAGGGGAAAACTGTCGGCGCCGTTGATGATGTTCTGGGCGACGATCTGGGAGTCGAAAATGTCCAGCGAATGCATCAGCGCGACGCCGCAGACGATCAGCGCGAACGCAATTGGCATCCCCAGCGCCATCGCGCCGAGCAGGGAGAGGGTGAAGACCGCGAGCGTCACGCTTGGCTCCCGCCGTTGGAGGACGATCAGGTGTGGTCATCGCTTTCCTTCACCGAGATCAGGTCCTCCTCGGACGCCGACCCGCTCAACACCCGCACGAGATCGACGAGCAGGATCACGGCCGCCGAGACGCCGAACACGAGCCCGGACGAATAGAAGAACAGTCCCACCGAAATGTTTGACGCGGGCGCGCTGTCGCCAAAGGTCAATACCGCCTGTTTCCAGCTTCCGAGCGTCAGGAGGCCGTTCACGTAGAGCATCAGGACGTAGCTTGCGATGAAGCAGATCTTCTTGCCGAGGGGAGGGAGGGCGCGGACCAGCGTGTCGACGCCGAGATGGGCGTGCTGGCGTAGCGCGACGATAGCGCCGAGGAACGTCAGCCAGACCAAAAGCCAGCGCGACAGCTCTTCCGAGGTCGGAATCCCCGAGTTGAAGAGATAGCGCATCACGACATTGGTGAAGACCAGCACCACCATCGCGGCGAGGCACGCCGCGATCGCTACCTTCAACAGCCGGCAGTAGAGGTCGATCAGCCGCTCGATGGCGCCCATGGAAGTTTTCCCGGCGGCTTACCTGGCGCCACGGATGCGCGCGAGTTCGCTGGTGAAGAGTTTTACGCGGGCCGGGTCATATTCGGCGGAGAACTTGTCGACGACGGGTTTGGTGGCGTCCTGCATGCGGGCGTATTCGGCCGGCGCGATCTCGTTGAACTGCATGCCTTTTGCCTTCAGTTCGCTCAGCGCCTTGTCCGCCGCGAGCTTGGTCTGGTCGCGCTGGTACTCACGCGTCTCGGCAAAACTGTCGCGCAGCATCCTCTGTTCTTCCGGAGACAGGCCGTCCCAGAACTTCTTGCTGACGATGATGATGTTCTGGGTGAAGGTGTGGTTGGTCGCCGAGACGTATTTCTGCACCTCGTAGAACTTGTTCGACAGGATGACGCTGTAGGGATTCTCCTGGCCGTCGACGGTCTTGTTTTCCAGCGCGGTGTACAATTCGCCGAACGCCATAGGCACCGGGTTCGCCTTCAAGGCCTTGAAGGTTTCGAGATAGACCGGGTTCGGGATCACGCGCAGCTTGAGGCCGGCGAAGTCCTCGACCTTCGCGATCGGGCGGCTGCTGTTGGTGGCGTTGCGGAAGCCGAGCCCCCAATAGCCCAGACCGATCAGTTCCTTCTCGGGCAGCAAATCGAGCATGGCCTTTCCGAACGCGCCCTGGGCCAGCGCCTCGGCTTGCTCGAACGTGCCGACGGTGAAGGGGAAGTCGAACAGGCCGAGGTCCTTGACGACGCCGGCGAGCGAAGTCGTCGATGCCGAGAGGATTTCCTGGGTGCCGCCGCGTACCGCCGACTGCTGCTGCATCTCGTTGCCGAGCTGCGAAGCCGGAAACTCGCGGATCTTCAGCTTGCCGCCGCTCTTGGCCGCCAGCACCTCGGCGAATTTCTGCACGCCGAAGCTGACGGGATGGTCGGTGTTGTTGAGGTGGCCCCAGCGGATGTGCGTTCCTGCACCTCGGCGGCAGAAGGTGTTCCCACAAGCGCGCAAAGGCTGACGGCAACGCACAGCAATCCGATCCGCATGGCGGTTTCTCCCTGGTTCGCGATCATTTGGCGTCGCGGCGGGCAAAGATATTCATATGGTGGAATAGATGTAAAAATATAAAATGTATTTCATCATATGAAATGTCTAATATAGTATGATATGAGGCTTGTGAGGAATCGGCCGGCATGGCAAGGCCGCGAGGGCGGCCACGCGCACGGATTTGGCAATGACACTGGTCGAGCGGATTGAAGAGCAGGAAGCAGTCGGCGATGACGGCTATCGCCGCATCCGGACCGATATCGTGTTCGGCCGGCTGCGCCCGGGGCAGAAGCTCAGGCTCGACGGCCTCAAGGAAGACTATGGCGTCAGCGTCTCCACCTTGCGCGAAATCCTCAATCGCCTCGCCGCGGAAGGTTTTGTGCTGGCGGAAGGCCGCCGCGGCTTCGAGGTCACGCCGGTCTCGGTGGAGAACCTGAAGGAGCTTGCGGAGCTTCGCCTGGTTTTGGAGACCCATGCAATGGGCGTGTCGTTTGCCCATGCCGATGTCGAGTGGGAAGGGCGCGTGGTTTCCGCGCACCACAAGCTCGCCTCAACCGACCGGCTGATGGAGAACGGCCTCGGCGAGCTCGAACAGTGGAAGCGCTATGACGGCGAGTTCCATCAGGCGCTGATTTCCAATTGCGGCTCACGAACGCTGATGGAGATGCATGCCTTGGTGTTCGACAAATATTTCCGCTACCAGATGGTCGCCTTCAGCTACCGAGGCAGCGAGCCCGCCGCCCAGCACAAGGCGTTGCTCGAGGCTGCGCTGAAGCGCGACGCCGCGACCGCGACCGAAACGCTGCGCGCGCATTTGAACAATTGCGTGGGACACGCGCTCGCAACCAAGGCGCTGAAGTAGTAACCGGCGCATCATCCCGACGGGTCCGAAGCGCGGGATCGATGGCAAGCTCCCGCGTAATCTGCCGACACCTGTGACGCGAATGGCGGATCACAATTTCGGCAATGCGCCTTGCACGTCGTTTCAAGAAAAGATCTGCAACACCTTGCGGGACCTGAGGTCTCCGGTCTCGGGACGCCGTCGCACGGCACGAACGCGTAAGCTTTGCTGACGCTGTGTCTCGCTTGCAAGCCGAATGACTTGGCGTCACCATGCAAGCGTAGATTGAGCGCACTTTGAAAAATTCATTTTGAAATTGGAGAATAGTCATGGCCATGCAACGATATCGTGCCCAGAAGGGCGCTGAGATTTCCCACGCAGTCGCAGCCGCCCCCGGATACACGATCGATGTGGTTTTCATGGGTGGATTGACGAACAATCAGATGGCGGCTTTCAAGCTCGCGGCAAAGCGGTGGACCACGGCGATCGTCGGCGATTTGCCCGATGTCACCATCGACGGTCAAACGATCAACAACCTCCGCATTACCGCGCAGGGAAGCGAGATAGACGGGCCGGGACAAATTCTCGGTCAGGCGGGGCCGGTCTTCCTGCGTCCGGGTAATGCCGGGGCCGCCGCGTTTCTGCCGGCCACGGGCGAAATGCAATTCGACAGTGCCGACCTCGCCAACATGGAAGCCGATGGCACCCTGAACGATGTCATCACCCATGAGATGGGGCATGTGATCGGCATTGGAACGGTCTGGACCAAAAAGCATTTGTTGAAGGGCGCCACCACGAGCAATCCGACGTTCCAGGGTACCAATGCCATGCGCGAATACGGCGCTCTCCGCAGCTCGGCGACCCCGTTGCCTGTACCTGTGGAAAACACGGGCGGGTCGGGCACGAGGAACTCGCATTGGCGCGACGCGGTTTTCAAGGCCGAATTGATGACCGGCTTCGTCAACGTCGGAGGCAATCCCATGAGCCGGGTAACGATCGCCAGTTTGCAGGATCTGGGGTATCAAGTGAACATGGCGGCCGCGCAGCCGTACCACTTGCCCGATCATCTGCTCATGGCCGAAGCAGGCGTACTTGCCGAACACGCCGCTATGGAGAAGGGCATCGTACTCCCACGGATTCCGATGACGTTGCCCGAGGAAAGCCTCGCACACTAGATGCCCGCGCGCGGGAGTGGCCGGCAATGGAAGGGATGAAGCGACCCGAGGCGACTGTGCTTCCGGACTCGGCGTTGATTCCGTCGAACTGTCAGATATCTCCCGCGCCCAATCAGTTCACGCACGAGGTCACGCGATCGCAGCCATTCTATGCCTCGCGTGGCACTCCCAGCGGGCCACCCGCAGGGCAGTTCGACGCGGGTGCCAAGGTCGTGCTGCTCTATTATGACGGGACGGATCTTTGTCGCGTCGTCGACGGAGCCGGGCGCTACGTCGACACACGCTTTGACGGCTTGCGCAAACTGCAAGCGCAGTAAACGGCGCAACCCCCGCAGGCGCGGAGAAAAGAGGGTCTGCTCACACCACCTTGCGCTGCCGCAGCTCCGCGATCTCGTCCTTGCCGAAGCCGAATTCTGCCAGCACCTCTTCGGTCTGCTCGCCGAACTCCGGCGGGCGCGCGGCCATGCTGCTTGGCGTGCGCGACAGCGTTACCGGCTGGCCGACGAGCTGGATGTGGCGGTTCTCGTCGTTCGGCACGTGTTGCGCGATGCCGAGGTGCTTGACCTGGGCGTCGTCGAACATCTGGTCGATCGAATAGATCGGGCCGCAGGGCACGCCGGCCTCGTTCAATTCCCTGACCCAGGTCTCCGTCGATTTCTTCTCGGTGAGCCTGCCGATCGTTTCGTTCAGCGCGTCGCGGTTCTTCGAGCGCGCCGGCGCGGTGGCGTAATCGGGGTTGGTGACGAGTTCAGGTGCGCCGATCGCCTGCGCGCAGCGTTCCCAAATCCTGCCGCCCGTGGTGGCGATATTGATGTAGCCGTCGGAGGTCTTGAAGACGCCGGTCGGAATCGAGGTCGGATGGTTGTTGCCGGCCTGCTTGGCCACGTCCTTTTCCATCAGCCAGCGCGAGGCCTGGAAATCCAGCATGAAGATCTGCGCCTGCAGCAGCGAGGTCTGCACCCACTGGCCCTCGCCGGAAACGTCCCGCTCCAGCAGCGCGGTGAGGATACCCATGGCACAGAACAGCCCGGCGGTGAGGTCGGCGACGGGGATGCCGACCCGCATCGGGCCCTCGCCGGGCGCACCGGTGATCGACATCAGCCCGCCCATGCCCTGCGCGATCTGATCGAAGCCCGGCCGCTTGTGGTAGGGGCCGTCCTGGCCGAAGCCGGAGATGCTGCCATAGACGATGCGCTGGTTGATCTGGCGCAGGCTCGCATAGTCGATGCCGAGTTTTGCTTTCACGTCGGGGCGAAAATTCTCGACCACGACGTCGGCCCGCTCGGCGAGTCGCTGGAACACTTCCAGGCCCTTGGGGTCCTTCAGGTTCAGCGTCATGGCCCGCTTGTTGCGGTGCAAATTCTGGAAATCCGAGCCCTGGCGCGGGCCGCCCGGCTGCTCGCCGCCGCTGTCTTCCAGCAGCGCGTCGATCTTGATGACGTTGGCGCCCCAATCCGCCAATTGCCGCACACAGGTGGGCCCGGAGCGAACGCGGGTGAGATCGAGCACGGTGAAGCGGGAAAGGGCCTGCGAGGCGCGGGGGAAAGGCATTGAGAAACCTTCTTTTTTTGGATTTTCGCGGTGGGAGGGGGCAGCCCGATCTGACTTAAACAAATCTGGCGCCGAATTCCAACTCCTTGTTCGGGGCCCGGCGAGGGGCGGTCATGGGGCAGGGCGAGGCGTCATTGTTGGATCGGAAGCCTGGCTGCGCGGAACGGCCGAAATCCGGCCCCGAAAATCTACGGACTGGTACTCTCGGATTCCGCTTTTCGTCGTAATGCCGTAAAGCAAGTAACAAGCCCGGCTGGTAAACGAGCGTTAATGGGGCGATTCTAGCCTTCCGGGTGCTCAGCGATTCTCCGCAACCGAAACGACGTGCTGGCGAGTTGATTGATGAAGAAGAATGACCTGCGTTCCGATCAGATCTGGGCCTTACCGTCGCTCGATGCCGGGGAGCCGGGCGTGCCTGCGCATGGAGGGGCGACGGATGTGCTCTTCGTCGACGACGACCCCGACCGGTACCCGCTCGCCGAAGGCGTCGTGGGGTCGATCAGCGTTAGTGCCGGGAAGCCGGTCGCCTCGATCGCAACGCTTGCCGATTATCTCGTCAACGGTTTCTGGCAAGACAGCAGCGCCATCGCCCATCACTGGGCGTCCAACACCGTCACCTACAATATCAGCGCGCTGAACTCAGCAGAGCAATTTCTGGCGCTGTCGGCGATGCAGGCCTGGCACGATGTCGCCAACATCAATTTCGTGCAGACCTCGGGCTCCGCCAACATCACGTTCAGCAACTCCGGCAACATGCAGGCGGTCACCAATGCCGCCTGGTCCGGCTCGGGCGCAATTGCTTGGGCGACAATCACCATCAGCTCCAACTGGATCACCACCGACGGCGGCGCGAACGACGGCAAGACCGGTATCGATAGTTACGGCTACCAGACCTACATCCACGAAATCGGACATGCGCTCGGCCTCGGCCATCAGGGGCCGTACAATGGCAGCGCGTCGTATTCGACCAACGCGATCTACGCCAACGACACCTGGCAATATTCCATCATGTCGTATTTCTCGGAACCCAATTATTCCGGGAGTTCGTACCGCTACGTGGTTACGCCGCAGATGGCGGACATCTACGCCGTCGACTCGATCTACGGAGCGGCGACCTCGACGCGAACCGGCGACACCGTCTATGGCTTCAACAGCAATGCCGGTGCGGTCTTCAGTTTCGGCAATTATACCTCGGCTCCGGCGCTGACCATCTACGACAGCAGCGGCACCGACACGCTCGATTGCTCCGGCTATTCTGCGGCGCAGACCATCGACCTGCACCCGGGCGCCTTTTCCTCGGTAGGGGGCCTTACCAACAACATCGGAATCGCACTCAACGCGACCATCGAGAAAGCCATTGGCGGCAGCGGCAACGATACGCTGATCGCAAGTGACACGGGCTGTACGCTGTCGGGTGGGGGCGGCAACGACACGCTGATCGGCGGCGCCGGAAACGACACGTTGATCGGCGGCTTCGGCATTGACAGTCTGACCGGCGGCGGCAGCGGCGACACGTTCGTGTTCGCCTTGGGTGAGAGTTCGGCCGCCAGCGGTCAGCACGACCGGATTACAGATTTCACTTCCGGCCTGGACCACATCGACCTCAGCGGGATCGACGCGATTGATTCGTCCGCCGCCCAAGAAACTTTCCATTTCATCGGTACGGCGGCTTTCAGTGGCGTCGCTGGTGAGTTGAGCGCGGTATTCAATAGTTCTCTCGGGGTCACCATGCTCGCGGGCGACACCAATGGCGACCGGACCGCCGATTTCATCATTGATCTTGTTGGCAACATCACGCTGGTCGCGGGCGATTTGGTTAATATTTTCGTGCCGCCGCCACAACCCGATCTGTCCGAATACGTTGCGGTGAGCGCCACGACCATCGCGGCTGGCGGCCGTGTCACGATCGACACCTACAACATGAATCTCGGCAACGGCGTGTCCGGTCTGTCGACTGACAGGATCTACATCTCTTCCGATGCTACCATCACCACGTCCGACACGGTGCTTGCGACTTTGACGATCTCGGGCACGCTGGCGACGGTCAGCCAGAACGGCTACTACGACCATCAGACGGTCTCGGTCACGCTTCCCGGCAATCTCGCGCCCGGCACCTATTATATCGGCGGGATCGCCGACTACGGCAACCAGATCAGCGAGAGCAACGAAGGCAACAATACCTATAACGTCGTCCAGGTTACGGTGACGGCGCCGCAACAACCCGATCTGTCCGAATACGTTGCGGTGAGCGCCACGACCATCGCGGCTGGCGGCAATGTCACGATCGACGCCTACGACATGAACCTCGGCAACGGCGTGTCCGGTCTGTCGACCGACAGGGTCTACATTTCTTCCGACGCTGCCATCACCACGTCCGATACGGTGCTTGCGACTTTGACGACGTCGGGCACGCTGGCGACGGTCAGCCAACCCGGTTACTACGACCATCAGACGGTCTCGGTCACGCTTCCCGGCAATCTCGCGGCCGGCACCTATTACATTGGCGGGATCGCCGACTACGGCAACCAGATCGGCGAGAGCAACGAGGGCAACAATACCTATAACGTCGTCCAGGTTACGGTGACGGCACCGCAACGACCCGATCTGTCCGAATACGTTGCGGTGAGCGCCACGACCATGGCGGCTGGCGGCAATGTCACGATCGACGCCTACGACATGAACCTCGGCAACGGCGTGTCCGGTCTGTCGACCGACAGGATCTACATCTCTTCCGATGCTACCATCACCACGTCCGATACGGTGCTTGCGACTTTGACGACGTCGGGCACGCTGGCGACGGTCAGCCAACCCGGTTACTACGACCATCAGACGGTCTCGGTCACGCTTCCCGGCAATCTCGCGGCCGGCACCTATTACATTGGTGGTATCGCCGACTACGGCAACCAGATCGGCGAGAGCAACGAGGGCAACAATACCTATAACGTCGTCCAGGTTACGGTGACGGCGCCGCCGGTTGGGCAAGCTCTATTCGAAAGTAGCAGCAACAAATCTTTTGCTTTTGCCAACGACGCGGGACGTCCAACAGCCGCCGTCGATGGTCATGAGCTCGCTTTGAATGGCTCAGTCCCGGAAGCGGGTCGCGTAATTGCCACGCTCGCGACTAGCTCGCATGCAGGCGACATCGAACCCTACATCCATCAGTCTCATTTGATAGATTTTCACCTCGTGTAGCCGCTACGGCAATCGAAGATGCCGCTTAGGGCCTGCAGATTCCCGGCGCAGGCATTCTCGAATTCAAATGCCACGTCCCGCCCGCGGTGAGTTCGAGATCCCGTACTGTGCGTACCATTCCTTGACGTGCAAGAAGTTCGCTTGACCAAGTGCCGCCGTGACAGTCGGAAACGTGCACAACGTGCTTGATGACCTTGAGCCCTGTGAAATTGGAATGCCGCCAAAAAGTTGAACAATCGGCCACAACTATAATGTGGATCCACAGCGGTACGCGCCGGCCTCCTTATTAAATCGCGATATTTCAATAGTTTAGGGGCGATGCATTGCAGCCCCTCAGAGGCTCCTGTAGACAGGCAACGGTGGGCAAATCACGCACTCAGTCGTCGCCTCGGTCGGCTTTTCGACGAGGCCAGCAGGTGCGCTTTTCCTTGATCTATGTCGCGCCGGGACATTCCGTTGGTCGATCAGACGAGCAAGTCAAGCAATGTGTGGTGGCCTGAAGCTGATATGGCACTGAAAAAAAGCTCCACCGATCTGCTGGGTAATTCTGCCTGGAACGCGGTCGCCTTTGGCGTCGCCGTGGCGCTCAATCTCGTTGTCTTGCCGTTCGTGGTCTTTCGTCTCGGCGTTGCCGCGTTCGGCGTTGCAGGCCTCGTTAGCGCTTGCGTCGCGCCCGCACTGGCATTCAGCAACACGCTGGCATTATCGATGACGCGGGAGCTCGCGGTGCGACTGGAGCCGTCCGAGCGCGACGATGCGCGACGCCTGTTCGCCACCGCAGCGATGTTGGCATTGGCGGCGGGCGGCTCGATCATGATCCTCTTCGCTTTGACCGGGGCACCACTTGCGCGCCTCGGATTTCACCTGAGTGGACGGTCCGCGGAGGATCTCGGGCTTGCATTTGCGCTGGCCGGGGCCGGATGGCTGTGCCAGTGCTTGTCCGCGGTTTTCCTGGCCTTGTTCACGGCGCGCCAGGACTATCGAAGAGTTGCTTCGATCAGCATCATCAGTACCGTGGTTGCAACAGGCTCGATGCTGCTGCTCATTCCGCGCTGGCCACAGGCCTCGACGTTTCTCGGCTGTCAGGCGCTGGGCTTTGCGACGAGCCTGCTTCTGGCCTTCGGATGGTCCCGGCGCGTCGTAGGCGATTGGATGGCGCCCCCGGCGATCGATCGCGGCGCGCTTGGTCATCTGGTCAAGCTGGGTGGCTGGCAACTGGCCGCCCAGGGCGGTGCGCTCATTGCGGCACAGGCAGATCGCTATTTGCTCGGAGCTTTGCTGCAGCCGCAGTTCGTCGGCTTTTACACGATTGCGCAGCGGCTGGAAGAAGCCGTGTATATCGGCGTCCTGAAGGTCGGCGAAATCCTCTTCCCGTTCTTCAGCGCGCTGCAAAAAGAGACTGACGATCGCAAGGCCGATCTGTTGTTCCGCTCTTCCTGGATCCTCAACGTGCTCGCCGCGAGTGCGCTTGGCGGCCTGATACCCGTCGCGGGCCCGTTGCTTCATCTGTGGACCGGCGCCGAAGTGGCTGCCGAAGCCCAGCGCGTGTTGGTTGTATTGTCGATCGCTGGAATACTTGGCTCGAGCTCAAACGTGTTTGCTTTCTATCTTCTGGCCCAAGGGCGATCGAGTTCGAACGCCTTGATCACGCTGCTCACTGGCGCGTTCACACTGGCGACCAGCGTGATCGCCTTGCCCTATCTCGGATGGCAGGCGGCGGGATGGAGCGCCTGCATCGGCATGATCGCTCAAATGGTCACCGTCGTGATCCTGCTACGCCGGCATTTCAACCTCGCGGGCATGTGGTCGCGCCTGATCCACTTTGTGCTGATGCCAATTGGCGTCAGCATCGCAACCGCGCTGGCGTTACGATATGGCTTCCGCAGCGCGCAACTCGACCAGGCGCTCGGCTGGTGGTACGTGGGGGGCCTCTTTGTGCTGGCGGCCGGCGTCATCTTTGCGGTTGCGGTCGCGGCTTCGTTGGCCGGTCCATACGGCGCGGCTTGCTGGCGGGATCTCCGTGTCATCGCCGGTCGCTTCCTGCCCCTCAAGGCGATCTAACGAATGTGCGGAATTGCGGGCATCATGAACCTCCGCGGCAACGCGGTCGAACCAGCGGAGATCTCGCGACTGACGAACCTGGTCGCGCATCGCGGTCCGTTTGGCGAGGGCTATTGGTTCAGCGCGAATAGCGATCTGGCATTCGGCCATCGTCGGCTGGCAATCATCGACCCCGGCGACGGGGGGTATCAGCCGATGATTTCCAGTGATGGTCGTCATGTGATCGTGTTCAATGGCGAGATCTACAATTTCCTGGAACTGCGGCGCGAACTCGAGGCACAGGGGACCAGTTTTCGCAGCCAGTCAGATACCGAAGTCATTCTGGCCGCATGGCAAGCGTGGCGGGAAGGCATGCTGACGCGCTTCAATGGAATGTGGGCGCTGGCGATCTTCGATACCAAAACCGAAGAACTGTTTCTGGCGCGCGACCGTTTCGGCATCAAGCCGCTGTTGTATGCGTTGACATCGGAGCGCTTTGTCTTTGCATCGGAGCAGCGCGCATTGGTGCGAAGCGGCCTGATCGATGTGTCGCTGGATATCGACGTAGCGCGGCGGCTCATGGTCGATGCCTTCGGGGTCGAGGGCAGCGAGCGGACCCTTTGCAGGGAGGTGCGCCGCCTGCAGGGCGGACATTGCATGTGGCTGCGCCGGGGAAAATTGGAGATCCGACGCTGGTGGCGGACGGTAGATCATCTGCCCGCGATCCCGGCCAACGAAGCCGAACGGGTGGAACGCTTTCGCGAGATTTTCCAGGATGCGGTTGCGCTGCGAATGCGCAGCGACGTCCCGATCGGGACCTGTCTGTCGGGAGGGTTCGATTCGTCGGCCGTGATCTGCACCATGGCTGCGCACGAAAAGGCCGGCATGGGCCCGCGGGACAGCACCTCGTGGCGCCACGCTTTCGTCGCGACGTTCCCCGGCGCCTCCAATGACGAGCGGCCGATGGCGGAGGAGGCCGCGGCCTGGGCGGATGTCGCGCCGACATTCATCGAGGTCGGTCGCGCCGACGCGCTGAACGATCTCGATCGGATTCTCGACGACAACGATGACGTCTATATCGGACTTCCAAGCGCTGCCTGGTTGATCTATCGAGAACTCAGGCAGCATAACGTGACGGTGTCGCTGGATGGCCATGGCGCGGACGAGCTGATGGGGGCCTATTTCCAGGAAGGACAATCGGGGGCGTTCTGGCTTCGGAACGCGGCTGCCGCGCTTGGCTCGAATTCGGCGCTAACGAGGCGAGGCGTCGACCTGCTTCGAGCGTTGATGATCAGGCGCCAGGGGCACTATTTCCTGCGCGGTGGTCTTCTCGATATCCCGGCCCAGTTTCCGCTGGTCGGCGATGACGA
The DNA here is from genome assembly GCF_036924535.1 of Bradyrhizobium sp. AZCC 2262. NCBI lineage: Bacteria > Pseudomonadati > Pseudomonadota > Alphaproteobacteria > Hyphomicrobiales > Nitrobacteraceae > Bradyrhizobium > Bradyrhizobium sp. AZCC 2262. The sequence goes on from NZ_JAZHRT010000001.1 coordinate 942,029, forward strand.
CATCTTGCCAAGCGAATGGGGCGTATTGAACAAGCGCCTCTATCGCATGTTCCACAGCACCGTGCTGCCGACGATCCTGCGAAACTTCGACCGACTGTCGATGGCCCACGGCATTGAGGTTCGTATGCCGTTCATGGACTGGCGTCTGGTGACTTATACAATGGCGTTGCCGGCGACCAGCAAGTCATCGAATGGCTATACCAAGGCCGTTGCGCGGCAGGCGATGGCCAACCTGATGCCGGAATCCATTCGCATGGGACGCCGGAAGGTCGGATTCAATTCGCCGATGCCGGAATGGTTGAACGGGCCTCTCGCCGGCTGGACTGCCAGTCTGCTCGATCAGAAGGTGCCGGCGTTCGCCGAACTGGTGAACGAAGCAGGCCTGCGCAGGACGGTCGGCCGCCTAATTTCGTCGAAGACATGGGACTGGGAATCGGTCGGCCGGATTTGGCCGTATCTGAATATGAAATGGATGCTGGCAAGATACTGACATGCGAAGACTCATTCTCACAGGCGTCGATGCCATCCTTGGTTGGAAAAGCCGGCTTTCCGGGGCGGTGAGCATCGGACGTGGATCGACGATCGCATGGCGCCGCATCGGCCGGGTAGCCGGCAATACCTTGTCGGTAGGCGAAGATTCGATCGTTCATGCCGATATCAGCTTCGAGGAAGCTGGAGGAAAAATTCAGATCGGCGACCGCACATTTATCGGACGAAGCCATCTGATCTGTTATCGAAGCCTCGTCATCGGCGACGACGTTATCATGTCATGGGGAGTTACGATTGTGGACCACGACTCCCACAGTATCGATTGGATGGATCGCCGGAACGATGTTCGCGAATGGGGTGCCGGGCGGAAAAATTGGGAGCGGATCGCGCATGCGCCGGTCGTGGTGAGCGATAAGGCCTGGATCGGATTCAACGTGAGCATCCTGAAAGGAGTCACCATCGGAGAGGGGGCTGTAATCGGGGCATGTTCGGTTGTCACCCGCGATATTCCGCCATACACCTTGGCGGTCGGGAATCCCGCCAGAGTAATCCGCGCATTGGGCTCCCCGCCAGATGCGCGTCCGGCGGTGTGACTGCCATGCGCGTTTTACAGAACAACGGCCTGTCGCGTGGATTCCGTGTCCATCGTCGCCACACGCCCTATCAAAGCTTTGCAGCCGGACGAGCGCAATTTCTGGAGACGAGATTCACTGCGTCCCATATCCTTCTGCCCGTGCTCACCAACAGCCCGGACGCGTTCTACACCAATGGAGACGATGAACGCCTGCAGATGCTGTGGGCGAAAGAGAATGGTCTGCGGACAAAGAACCTGGAGCAAATTCTGCTTGCGCAGATAGAGCAGCATCGCACTGAAGTATTCTATAATCTTGACCCGATCCGTTACGGCAGCGAGTTTGTTGCGAAATTGCCGGGTTGCGTGAAGAAGTCGATTGGCTGGCGAGCCGCACCCTCTGGAAGTGCAGACCTGACGAAGTACGACCTGATCGTATGCAACTTTCCCTCGATCCTCGATAGCTGGCGACAGAAGGGCTGTCGGGTGGCGTATTTTTTTCCGGCGCATGACCCTGTGATGGACGCCTATGCCGCAGCCCGAAGCGATGAACTTGACCTCATCTTCATCGGAGGATTCTCGCGCCACCACGTCAAGCGCAGCCAGGCACTCCGGGCTGCGGCTTCGACGCCTGGTGTCCGGGCGCGCTTTCACCTCGAAGACTCACGCCTTACCCGATTGGCAAATTTTCTTCCTCCTGTGCCGGGGCTTCACTCATACCGTCATCCGGACGAAATTCGTGAGATTCGCGCTTATCCGTTGTATGGCCTGGATGCGTATGCCGCGATCGCCAAAAGCCGCATCGTATTCAACGGTGCGGTGGACATGGCGGGAGAGGATCGCGGCAATATGAGATGCTTTGAGGCGACGGGAGGCGGAGCAGTCCTTTTGACGGACGCAGGGCGCTATCCGGAGGGTTTCGTTGATGGCGAAACTATGCTGGAATATTCCTCGCCCGAGCACATACCCGAGTTGATCAACAGGCTGATGAGGGATGAAACTTTGGCCAGATCCATCGCTCAGGCGGGTTGCGCCATGGTGAGAGAGCGCTATAGCAAACAACTGCAATGGACGAAATTTCAGGATCTGATCTGACCGGCGTGCCGGGCCAGCAAGTGCGGGTTTGCATGTTGGACGAAAAGCCTCTCACGACGTGGGAAGATGCCGTGGTCTGGCTGCGCAACCAGCCGGACCAGCGCCAGCTCGTGCTCGACGCGTTCTATGATGACCCTCTGATCGGTGCGGCCGAGCGCTATTTTGCCAGCGCCGAATGGCAGGCAGTTTCCGGGTTTCTGGAGCACCGGACCGGCAAGGCGCTTGACGTCGGCGCCGGGCGCGGAATTGCGAGCTATGCGCTGGCGCGGAGCGGATTTGTGGTCACCGCGCTCGAGCCTGATCCCAGTGCCGTGGTCGGGACCGCAGCGATCCGCCGTCTCGCGGCCGAGGCCCGCCTGCCGATCGAGGTGGTCGAAGAATTCTCCGAGCGCCTTCCGTTCACTGACGGCACATTCGATGTGGTGTTCGCGCGGGCCGTGCTGCACCATATGCGCGATCTCGACGGCGCCTGCCGGGAAATGTTCCGCGTGCTTCGTCCTGGCGGAATGCTGATCGCCGCGCGCGAGCATGTGATCTCAAAGGAATCCGACCTCGGCGCGTTTCTCGAACAGCATCCCCTGCATCACCTTTATGGCGGCGAGCATGCGTATCTTCTCGATCGATATGTCGGCGCGCTAAAGACTGCGGGCTTTGCCGCGATCGAGGTGCTTGCGCCGCTGAGGAGTCCGATCAATCTGTTTCCCTATACAATCGAGACGTTGCGAGCGGCCATCGTGGAGAGACTGACGGACAAGATTCCGGTTAGACCCATCTGGCGCGCCGCACTTGCTTCCAGAAGCGTTTTCACGTCGCTCCTTTCGGTGGCGGGGCCCTTTGACGATCGGCCCGGCCGGCTCTACTCATTCGTCTGTCGCAAGGCCCCGGCATGAACGTATGGGTTACCGGCGCCAATGGCTTTATCGCTCGGCATCTCGTTCGTGGGCTGGCTGATCGGGGTAATCGCGTTCACGGCATCGGCCATGGCGCGATCGGCGAGGCGGAAAGGCGTCGCATCGGCCTTGAGCATTGGTTGAACGGCGAGATCGATGCGGCCAATCTCAATGTGCTGGCGGAGCACTCCGGATTGCCGTCGACGATCTTCCATCTGGCCGGCGGCTCGTCAGTTGGGCTGTCGATCGTGCAGCCGTTTGATGACTTTTCGCGCACTGTCGCAAGCACGGCCAGATTGCTGGAGTGGCTTCGCGGTTCGGCCAGGGATTGCCGCTTGATCGCCGCGTCGAGCGCCGCGGTCTATGGTGCGGGTCACGAAGGGGCGATTGCGGTGAATGCTGAAACGCTTCCGATGTCACCCTACGGGCAGCACAAGCTGATGATGGAGCAACTTTGCCGGAGCTACGCCGTCACCTTTGGCTTGCGCAGCACGGTGGCGCGGCTGTTCTCGGTCTACGGGCCGAATTTGCGCAAGCAATTGCCGTGGGACATCTGCTCCCGCCTGCAAGCTGGCGAGCGGAAGCTGGTATTGGGAGGCACAGGCGCGGAGGTGCGGGACTGGACCGATGTCCGTGACGTCGCCCGGCTGCTCGCCGAAATCGACGAAAGGCCGCAAATGGAGACCTTTCAGGTGATCAACGCCGGATCCGGACATGGCACGACGGTGGCGCGGGTTGCTGCAATAATTGCGGAATGCTGGGGCGGAAGCATTTCGATGCAATATTCAGGCATCGTTCGCGCCGGCGACCCGTCAAGTCTACTGTCGGACGACTCGATGCTGCACACGCTGCCCTTTGGCTGGAAGATCCCGGTTGAACAAGGCCTTGCGGACTATGTTTCGTGGTTCAAGGATCAGGTCCGGTGAACCCGGGTGTGCCGCTGCGCCTTGCGTTTACGCATATCCCCCGCCGGCTCTGGACCGGGGGCTACAACTATCAAAGCAATCTGTTTGCGGCGCTGAGCAAGTTCCGCCCGGGCGAGTTGGCTCCCGTGCTGTTTGCCGGAACCGGTGACGATGATGCCGATCTTGCGCCGCTCGCCGCGATCCCGGCCGTGGAGGTGGTGCGATCGGCGGCGTTCGAAGGCCGTACGGGTTTGGCTGCGGCGATAGCGCTGGGGCTTGACCGCGCGGCAGCGGCGGAATTCCGGACGCAGCGCATCGATGCCGTCTTCGAATCCGCCCGCTTCTTTGGCTGGCGTCTGCCTTATCCTGCAATTGCGTGGTTTCCCGATTTTCAGCATCGACGGTTGCCTCAGCTTTTTCCCGCGGGGGCGCGGTGGCGTCGCGAAGCCGGTTTCCGAATGCAGATCGCATCCGGGCGGACCATCATGCTGAGCAGCGAAAGCTCGCATCGCGACTTCAGGACATTCTATCCCGGCGCGAAGGACGAGGCCTGCATAGTTCGTTTCGCAACCCAGCCATCGCCGACGTTCCTGACCACAAATCCGGTCGAGGTAGTGGCGCAATACCAATTGCCCGAAAGATACTTCTATCTGCCAAATCAATTTTACACGCACAAGAACCATCAGGTGGTGGTGGATGCACTGGCCATTCTGGCGCAGCGCGGGTTCGATGCCGTCGTGTGCGCGTCGGGCAGCACCGAAGATCGGCGCGAGCGAGGCCATTTCGATGAGGTCATGGGGCGCGTGCGAAGTCTTGGCCTCGAAAAGCGTTTCCTTCATCTGGGAATGATTCCGCTATCGCACGTGTACGCGTTGCTGCGGGCATGCACCGCCCTGATAAATCCGTCCCGGTCCGAGGGATGGAGCACAACCGTTGAAGAGGCCAAATCGTTTGGGGTGCCGATGATATTATCTGACCTCGACGTCCATCGCGAACAGACCACTGGCACGGCGAGATATTTCGGAACGGATGACCCCGCAACCCTGGCGGATCACCTTGTGCGGGTGGCACAGGAGTCAGTCGCCCCATTGGTCCGAAGTCTTGTTCCCGACCATGATGACCGCGTGGCCGCCTTTGCTACGGACTTTGCAAATACAATCCGGCATGCAATTCGGGTCTTTCCGCGATAGCAGGAACGGCAGTCGGTCAACTGGCGCGCGCCATGGTGCATCTGTTCTGCCCGATCATCCGGCGCCGCCCGTGATCAGAACGCGTTGCATTGAAGTTCTCCGGCAAAGTCATGTCTGGTGATCGCCTTGCGGAGTTGGATGCAGCGTTTCGACGGCGTGCTCCGCTTGCGCTTGATCAGGGAAGCCGCCGGTTCGACTTGGCTGGAACATCGTGCGTGGCATGATGTACCACAGCAGGAACAGAATCCCGGCGCCATGTGTTAGAAGCGCCGTCGTGAAGGGGACATTGAGAAAGGCCGGGGGAAGCAGCACGCCTGACATCAGGACGAAGCGCGGCGGAAGTTCCGCCGATACCCGATTGCCGATCGCTATGACAAGCCCGCACACCAATGCCGTCAGTGGCGCGAAATACAGACCGACGGAGGCGATGCCCTCTGTCGCAAATAGGGATGCGTTGAACTTGCCGAGTTGATAGAACTCTTCCATCACCACCGACAGCTGCTCCTGATAGGGACAGCTCATCAATGGTTTCAGGAACGATATCTGGCAGAACCAGGTGCGCGGGTGGCCTGAGAAGAAGTCGTTGTAGATGTCCATGGCGCTGGATGGAGTCGCCATCATTCGGATGTTCACCACGCCGAAATAATACTGCGTATAGTCGTTGAGGTACGCTGACACCAGGATCACGCCGAGAAGCATCGGCAGGAGGATCGACAAGACGGTTGCAATCCGGGGCTCGAAAATCCTCGACAGCAGCAGCACAACAATGACCCACACCGTCGAAAAAAGCGCAAATTTGCTGAGCGTGATCGGATAGAAGAGCAACATCAGAAGAAGCGGTACGGCAGCCCACCAGCGGCGATTGAGCGCCAGATAACAGGCGCAGGCGAACGGCAGCAGCACGGTTAATATAATTCCGGTCAGGTAACGTATCGGCGCCGGAAAATAGAGTTCGTTGCGAAAATCGTAAATCTGTCTGATCGACACCAGTCTGAAATTGTAGAATGACGCCACGACGATCGTGCCGAGCGCCAGCACCAGAATGAATTTCAGCAGGTGTTCGAGCGCGGCAGGCGACAGTGCGTATCGCTGTTTGAGAGGTGTGTTGATGAGCAGGGCGGGCAGCAGAAACAGCAGCGCCGACGCAGCGGCCGAAAGGCCCGCCAGCCGGTGATCGTAATTGAACTTGGAGAAGTTATTCAGCCAGATGAAGCCGAGGATCATCGTGAACAGGCTGAAGCCGATGAGGTAACCAAAGCTGAAGCGGGTGAACATGAAGAGCAGCGAGACGGTCGAAAACGCCAGGACCGCGATGATCGCGTAGTGGAGCCGGGCGGCGTCGTACAGCATGTACGATTGCCAATGCGCAATCTGGGCCAACGAGATACAGCAAATGACGATATGAAGACACACCAGCACGTACAGGCCAAAGCGCGAGCCGGGCGCCAATCGAACGCGTTCCATGATGCTTGGAGCGCGCTTGCTTTCTAACGTATGCATCATGGACATCGCGCCGCCGTGCGAGGTGACTAAAACGAAACTGGCTCTGTCCGACCTACGACAGTTCGAGCGAGCGCCTGAAATAGGCGATGGTCTCCTTTAGACCATCGGCAAGCGCGACCTTTGGCTCCCAATTCAGCAGCGCCTTAGCCTTGGAAAGATCGGGCTGGCGCTGCCGTGGATCATCCTGCGGCAGCGGTTTGAAAATGAGCTTCGAGCGTGAATTGGTATAGCTGATCACTTTCTCGGCCAGTTCCAGAATGGTGAATTCCGAATTGTTGCCGAGATTGATCGGTCCGGTACAGTCTTCGCCGGTCAGCATCAGCCGGGTAATGGCCTCGACGAGGTCGTCGACATAGCAGAAAGACCGGCTTTGGCCGCCGTCGCCGAATACGGTGATCGGGTCGCCGTTGAGCGCCTGGACGATGAAGGATGAAACAACCCGGCCGTCGTTGGGCTGCATCCGCGGACCATAGGTATTGAAGATGCGCGCAACCTTGATCGGCAGGGCATGTTGCCGCCAATAATCGAAAAACAGGGTTTCAGCGCAGCGCTTGCCCTCGTCGTAACACGAGCGAATCCCGATCGGATTGACGTTGCCCCAGTAATCCTCGGTCTGCGGATGGATCAGGGGGTCACCATAGACCTCGCTGGTCGAGGCCTGAAAGATCGGCGCCCGCAGACGCTTGGCGAGGCCGAGCATGTTGATCGCGCCGTGCACGCTGGTCTTGGTGGTCTGCACCGGATCGCGCTGGTAGTGGATCGGGGAGGCCGGGCAGGCCAGGTTGAAGATCGCGTCGACCTCGATGTAGAGCGGGAACGTCACGTCGTGCCGGATCGCCTCGAACATCGGGTTTGTCAGCAGGTGGGCAATGTTCTTGCGGCTGCCGGTGAAGTAGTTGTCCGCGCACACCACTTCCGCGCCCGCGGCGAGCAGCCGTTCGCTGAGATGGGATCCGATGAAGCCTGCGCCGCCGGTGACGAGGATGCGGCTGTCTTTGTAATTTCGGTCAAACGACATCATGGTTCCCGGGTTGCCGCTTCGAGCGGCCGGCTTGCTTCACGTGCTGTGACGGGCAGCCGGAGTGGTATCGGCAACGGCAAAGTTCGCCAATAGCATTGTCTGGCGATGCGGTGTTATAATACCGTACTCCCCGGGTAAGTCCCTGAAGAGCCTCGAATTCGAAGCCGTGGGACCGTTTGTCAGAATTCCCGTCGCTTCAGCCAGGCGCGGGCGCTCCAATGCGCGAAGCACCAGGCGGATTTGATCGGCGAAAGCTGTTCCACGTTGCGGTAGATGTGCCAGACCCACCCGGCGGACCGCAGCGGGCGGCTGGAGACCGATGAGCCCCGCACCCGGTAGCGAGCGAGGTCCTCGTTGAGCCCGTGGGCGACGTGTCCCGGCTTGAGGATGCTCAGCCAGAGACAGAAATCGTCATACGGTTCGTTCTTCATGGCGATGTTGCCCGCGACATCGCGGTCGACGAGCGCGGTCAGGGTGGCGATCGAGGTGTTCTTGAGCAACTGCGCATAGTTCAGCGAGGCCGGCACCTCGATCAGGCGGCCGGTGACCGATCCCGTCTCATTGATGCGGCGAAACGCGGTACAGCTCAGCGCCGCACGCCTCGCCTGCGCGAAGGCGATCTGCCGCTCGAGCTTGGTGGGCAGCCACAAATCGTCGCTGTCGAGAAACGCGATGAAGCGGCCCTGCGCTTGATCGATCGCGGCCTGGCGGGCAAGCGCCGGGCCTCCGTTGCGAGGCTGGCGGATCAGCTTGACCCGTGGATCCTGCGCTGCGTGGCTTTCCACGATCGCGGCTGTCTGGTCCGTCGAGCAGTCATCGGCGATCAATAGCTCCCAGTCCGTCATCGTCTGGGCCTGAACGGAGGCAATGGTCTCACCGATCAGCGTCGCCACGTTCCACGATGGGGTGATGATCGAAACGAGCGCCATGGAGAAGCCTTTCAATCCGCGTGGCGCGGTTCGGCGATTGCGGACAGCAACGAAGCCGCAAATGTGTCGAGCTGCTTGGAATCGCTGATATAGAGTTCGCCGGGAAACGACTGCCGCCAGGCGGTTTCGAAATAGGGCGCGGTGTCGGCAGGATCAAAGGGCGGCGCGGCCAGCGCGTCGCGAAGCCGCTGCGGAACGTCCGCGAGGCGATCGACGGCGAACACCAGCGGACAGGAGCGATAGAACGCATCGCCCATCACCACGACGGGCTTGCCGAGCAGCACCGCTTCGGCGCCTGACTTGCTGTTGACCGAGACAATCGCATCGGCGCGGCCAAGCACGGTGTAATTGTTGGTCTGCGGCGGCAGCAGGATGAAATTGTCGAAGCGGCGCGCGAGTTCGAACAGGCGGCCGGCCGGAATCGCGCCGATCTGGGCCGGATGCTCCTTCACCACGAGAACGTGCGTATCGGGAATGGTACGCAGCAGGAAATCGATGGTCGCGACCTGATCGAGATATTCCGGCGAGCGAAGCGTCAGCGCCATATCGGCTGGCACGTGCAGGGGATAATAGATGAACGGTCCGTCCGGCATCGGACGATAGAGTTTCCGCAGCCGCGTCGCGCCGACGGCCATGGCGGCATGCGCACGGGCATGGCGGAGGTTATGTCCAAACTCCTGATGCTTGCCGAGTGCGAACTGGTCCCAGAGCTTCTCGACCAGGCGGCGCGCGTTTCGCGCGTTGGCGATCTTGTTGAACGCCGCCGAATATTGGTGGCGGTCCTTTTGCGGAATCACAATGGATTGCTGCCGCAAGGTTTCGTCGAGATAAGAACGCACGTCGGTGGAGACCGCGTCCGCCGGCGTCCGCATCGTATCGGGGGCAGCCAGACTGTCCGGCGTATAGTAAAGCCTGCCGCGAAAGAACGACGGTTCGATGAACCAGTTCCGGACACCGCGCTTCTTCGCGGCGTAGAAGCAGGCGATGACCGAGAGGAATCCGCCGAGCTCCTGAACCGCAACCGCCTGCCGCCCCGCGGCGGCCAGCCGATCGAGCACGACCTCCATCGCGTTGCTGTAGATCATGAACCGCCGGCGCAGCGCGGCGGTATCGCGAATGCCAAACGTGACGCGTTCGTGGCTGAACAGGAAGTTCGTTCCATCCAGGCCGTAATCGGCGACCCGCGCGGCGAGCGCCTGGGGGTCATCGACCGGCGCGCCGCCCTGAAGGCCGGTCCGGTACATGTTGACGACGGGAATACCTTGCGCCTCCGCCATTTCTGCGCTGCGATCGTCGAACGCCAGCAGTTGCATCTCTCGCCCTGCGCCGCGCAATCGCTGCGACACGGGAATCCAGAACCGGGTCTGATATTCGGCCAGCGTCGTGATCAGGATTGTTTCGGACGAAGCGGTCATGCGCGGTGGGAGCGTTTCTGGATTGTGACACTGGCAAGCGGCAAGCCGGTCTTCGCGCATCGCGCGCGCTCCACGTTAAAGAGCGACGGGTCGCTTTTGTCGTGGGCGGCGACCCGCTCAAGCAGGCGCCTGACGTCGGAAGGCTCGATTCGCTTTTCGCGCCGGGCCGGATTGAACCGGGTGCGCAACCGTTCCGTCACCGCCGACCCAAACAGCAGGCTGGCGGCGCCCTTGGCGATCTGCCCGAGGCTCGGATTCGGCCGCGTGCCCCGGAGCACGCTCGACAGCGAGACGAACGGCGCGCGGCGGTCGTTGACGCCGACCAGGGCATCGGCCACGCGTTCGGCGGCCCGTCCGTCATTGTGATGGAAGAAGGGGTGGATCTCGGCGGCGTGAACGCCGGCAAAATCGAACTTGCGCGTTTCCGCGTCGATGTCGTCGACCACGGCCAGCAATTCCTCAAACGACATGGTGCGCCGGCTGGCCCGCGCCGGCAGCAAGGCATGTCCGGCCGTGGCCGGCGTATTGAGATATTCGAGCTGGATCGGCAACTTTCCGAGCAGCACCGCCTCAATCGCCGTGCCGCAGTTGAGATGGATGACGGCCGCCGCGTTTTGAATCATGTCGAGGACGCTGCCGGCGCCGTCGACGACGACGTTGGCATGCTGGCCCAATGCCGCCCGATAGACCTCCTCGCGCTCGAAGGGATGCGGGCGGACCAGGATTTGCCGATCCGGCCTGGCCGCGGCCAGGCGGCCGATCTCGACGAGGTAGTTCGCGAAGACCTGCTTCAAGTCAGCCAGCAGGCAGTCGATATAGGCCGCTGTAAATCCGAAGCGGATCATGGCCTCACGCTCGTCATCAGGCCTGCTCGTGAAGCGGGAATTGACCAGCGGAAAGTTGGCATTGACGAGCAGGTAGCCGTGCCGTTCGCCGTCGAGTAGCGAGCGCCAGCGCGGCGCCGCGAAATCGAAACGGGGGCATCCAGTGAGGTGAAGCTGCTCTGGCTTCAGTGTGCCGCCAGCTTTGAACGCTTCGTGCAGCCGGCTGCCCCACAAGAAGTAACCCGACAGGATGTTGCTATACCCCATATCGCGGATATGCGCGGCCAATGCCGGGGGAGAGTTACCGCCTTTGTCGGCGAGCACACCGCCTTCGGTATCGAGAACGTACAGGGCGAGGCCAGCCTTGGCGAAGGCGCGCATCAGATCGAGATTGGCGGCGCGGGCATAATTGGCGACCAGCGCATTCAGTCCGAGGCGCGGCACGTCGACGCCCTGCTCGTACATCGGTATGAGGGCAACGGATGCCCCGCGCGAGGCGAGCTGATACGCAGCCAGGACGCTTCCCGCCAAGTCACGCTTGGGGTGATCGACCACCCATCCGATACGCACAATCTTCAGCTCCCCCAGCGAATCCGGATCAGAGGCGCATTGCCGTGCGCTCGATTTCGTTCAAGGGACAGACTGCGCGGAAACGGGCGGGCGGTTCCGGAAAGATCCGCGGAGGCTGAATGTAGGTGGCCGTGTAAAGCAGGCGAGTCCGATCGGAGAGGATGCGACTGCCCATGTGCAGGCACCGCGCGGTGTTGACGATAAACGAGGACAGGCGCGGCGCGACCATTTCCTTGACCGCGGACCGATCCACCCTGGAGAAGACCGTGTCGTCGCTCTGGTGGCTTTTGAGCGTGTTGCGGAACGGCTTCGAGGCCGGCGCCGGAATGAAGGTCAGCGGTCCGTCGGCGGTGTCGCGAACGTCGGTGAGATAGATGAACAGCTTGCAGACCCGCTTGTCGTCATGGTCGAGATGCCAGAGCTGGGAATAGCTCAACGGCTTGTTCTCCGTCGGCCGCGACAGCGTCAGCAGGACATCAGACAATTGCGGCAGCTCGTGCATGAAATCGCCGATGATACGAAGCGCCGCCGGCTGCAGCGCGTAGCGCACGAACGGATGATCGGTGGCGAAGGCGCCGTCGACCAGGTCCTCGTCGAGCAGGCTCACCCAGAACGATTTGTGGCCGAGCATCTGCTTTCCGGCGAGTTCGTCCAGCCGGTCGACCTTGCTTTGCGCGACGGCTGCGACGGCCTCCGCGAGGCTGCGTTCGACGATCGACGTTACGTCGACATGGCCTTGTTCGCTGAGCTGGCGGCTGGCCTCGCTCCATTCCGGCCTGACGGGAAGCGTATTGAGCAGCTCGATCCGCTTGGCGCGCGCGCCCAGTTGAAGACCGGTAAGGGCGGTTTTCGTTACCCAACCCAGATCGGTCCGGTTGATGTGCCAGAGCAGGCGGCGGAACTGGTTGATCTTCTGTTTCTTGGCAACCGGCGCGGTGGAGGCGGCATTGCTCATTGTCATATCGGCTCCCAGCAATACAGAAACCCGTCATTGTTGATATTCGGAGCAAAGGGCATCCGCTCGCGCGCGATGATGCGAATTCGACCCTGACGTTCCAGTTCGTCGAGTGTCGTAAAGAGTTGCGTCTGGTAGTCGACCGAACGGATATAGACCAGGCTGACCAGGTCGCGGGGACGAGTGAGGTCGAGCAGTTCAGTCGTCGGCTCGATGTTGATGACGCGCTTTGGTTTGGCGGCGATGATGTTTTCGACCACCTTCCGCACGTCGTACGGAATCTGCTCGATACAGAAATAGGTGAAGGCGGTCTCGCCCTCGATCTCGGCAAGACTGGGATCGGCCGCGTCGGTCAAATCGATACGGCCGAACGAGATCTTGTCGGACAAGGCGAAATGATCGGCGATCTCGCGTCCGGCCGCGATGCCGTTCGGCGAGATGTCGAAACCCTTGAAGGTCCAGTCCGGGTGGGTCAGGTGAAGCGCAAACAGATTATAGCCGTAGCCGGTTCCGAGTTCCACGATCCGCCTGGTGTCGCCGCAATGGCGCGCGATCAGTTCGCCGAGTGCGCCGATGCGGTATCGATAGTACTTCCCGCCGCTGATGCGCAGGATCTGGTTGTCGACTTTTCTCAGGCTTTCGTTCGAGTTCGGCGGAGCCAGAAAGGCGCCGAGGTCTGCGGCCTTGATCCACGCCTTCGAGGAGAGGACATTTTGCCAGTGCAGGAGATTATATTCGGAGTTCACCTTGTCTCGGGTGCGCTCGATGCGCCGCAGGATCAGGCGCGAGACGCTGCGTGCGAGATCGACGGCATAGGTGATCGCCCGGTCCGGCAGTGACGCCGGAGACAGCGATCCCACGATGTCGTTCGCGCCAGTCGTCTTCATTCCTGCAGGTCCAGTCAATGTTCGGTCAGTTGCTTTTTGGCGCCAGGCCCATCAGGTGGCCGATTGCTGGAAAAACGGCGCGGTGCCTTGCATCCAGGACGAGAAAATACTGTGCAACCCAACTGGCAAGGCAGAACGTTCCCGCTACCAAAGCCAATTTTATCGGGCTGTCAACCCGAATGTAACCGGCAAGAAACCACAACAGAATGCTTCCAATTATCAGGATGATGGCCTGGGTTCCGAGCGCTCTGAGGAAGCTTCGGAGCTTGAGATTCAGTGCCCGGCGCAGCGTGGTGATTTGCCAGGGCAGCACCGCGAGGCTTCCCACGGCCTGGCCGAGAATCAGTGACCGCTCGGCAAAGAATCCGAGCGTCGCGGCGGCGACCCCGGCCCAGATCAGCAATTGCAGGCCCATCAGCCAGTTCAGCCGGGCCTGGACTCCCGGGCGGGTCAGGAAAATGACACTGCCGATTGCGAGATATTGCGCGCAGATGGGAATCACGAAACTCAGGCCCATCCAGAGCGCGTAGGGTGCGAGCAGAGGGCCGATCCACATCTGCAGGATCTCGGACGACAGAACAGCGGCCGCCGCCAGCGGCGGCAGCGTGAACATCGGCAGCATGATGAGGCCGAGTTCGCCGAGGCGCTGGAACGTCGTCGAACTGCCGCGTTCATCGAGGCGGCTCGCGACCGGCAGCAGGGCCGAGGTGAGAAGACCAACCAGGATCTTGGATACGCGCGCGAGCCGGACCAGTGCATCATAGGTGCCGACGGCCGTCGGTCCGAACAGTAGCCCGGCAACGAATGGCTGAATCGGCCCGCTGATGCCGCCGATCAGCTTGCCCTGGAGGAACAGCAGGCATCGGTGCAGCAACTCGCGATATTCCCGAGAAGTCCAGAGCGCAAATCTCGCGTTTTTCTTTGCCAGCGCGAAGATGGTCGCCACCAGCACCGCGAGCGCCCGCGCAATGAGGGTGGCAAGATAAATGTAGGCGACAATTTCGAAAGAAGCCGAAGCCGCGGACGCCCAGACCGTGATGGCAACGTAGGCCAACGTCGATGCGAACTCTGAAATTCGCAGGACATTGTAGCGCTCGAATCCCTTGACGATACCTTCCCATACCAGCGCCGGCACCAGCACGAGATTTGCCAGTGCCGTATAGTGCAAAATCTCGATGAATCGCCCGGCATAAGCGGAATCGACCTTCATCAGGACCATGAGATGGGGGGCGCCCAGCCAGATCGCCGCGCACAGGGTCAGCGCCAGCGGGATCGAGAGAGCGGTCAGAAACGAGAGCTGGCGGCCGACCAGGTCCCAGTCACGGTGTTCCCTGGCGCGGGCCACGACCTGGGTGGCAACCTCGGACAGCCCAAGGTCGAGAACCGCCATCATCCCGGTCGGCAATAGCAGCCGCGTGATGACGATCAGGCCGAATTCGGTCACGCCCCAGGTGCGGATGATCACCGGGATAACGATCAGACCAAGGATTGCGGCGGCGCCAAACGCGACGGTCGAGATGATGGTGTTCTGGATCAGTCGCTTGATCATCGAAATCGCGTCACCATGCGCTCAACCCGCCGTCCACCGCGATATTCTGACCCGTGACATAGGATGCCGCATCGGACACCAGGAACAGCATGGCGCCGACCATCTCGTCGGCACGCGCCATCCGCCCGAGCGGAACGCGTGCGCCATAGCGCTGCTTGAACGTATCGTTCTGCCCGCTCTCGACGCCGCCCGGGGTGAGCGTGTTGACGCGCACGCCCTGCGCACCCCAATAGGTGGCAAGGTGCTTTGTCAGCCCGATAACGCCGGCTTTGGAAGCGGTATAGACCGCTGGCGTATTGATGCCGCGTCCGAGATATTCGGAACCTTCGTAGATGCGCTGGTCCGGCGCCATCAAGCCATAGATCGACGCCGTTTGAACGATACTGCCGTAGCCGCGCTCGGCCATCCGGGTTCCAAAAACCTGGGCCACGTTGAACATGCCGTCGAGATTGACGGACATGATTTCCCGCCAGGTTTCCTGCGCAAACGTCGCGACGGGCGCGAAGAACGCATCGACGTCGCTGGTCTTGCTGGCGGCATTGTTGAGCAGGATCGAAACCGCGCCGAGATCGGCCTCGATAGCGTTGGCCGCACGGCGGATAGCGTCGGGTTGCGTGATGTCGCAGGCATAGCCTTTTGCGTCGGCGGCGTAGCGCGCAGACAGCTCGGACGCAGCGATCTGGACCGCTTGCGTGTCCAGATCGATGATGGCGACCTTGGCGCCGAATTCAGCCAGGCCTTCTGCGAAACGGCGTCCGAGGATTCCGCAGCCGCCGGTCACGACGGCGGTGCGTCCCTTGAGGTCGAACAGATCCTTGAACGCGGTCATGATGTGGTCTCCGTGAACGCCAGCCGTTTGCGGAGCAGCAGTTCCACCAGCGTGAAATCGAGATCGGAATCGATGTCGACGGATCGTTCTTCCGGCATCTCGAACAGCTGCGTGTCCTGGTAAAACACTGACGGATTTTCGAGAAACGCGGCGACGCGCCATGCATAGATCGAGGCGTTCATGTCGAAACAGCGCGGGGCGTCCTGCCGGCGCACGATCGGCGGCTCCGCCACTTTGGACAGGCCAACAGTGCCGTCCGAGCGAGCCTCGACCAGATTGAAATAGGGCGATCTGCGCGCAGGCGCTCCCGTAATGACATTGCGCGCGCCGGATTTCTGCAGAAGTTCGACGGCGCCTGTAATGTCGGATGGCAACCGCAGCGGTGAAGTGACGTCGAGATCGACCAGGATTTCGGGGGTTCTTCCGGTGTGAACGATCACCTGTTCGAGGCAATGGCGTATCGCGGGAAGTTTGGGGGCGGTATCTGTTGCCATCACATCCGGACGCTTGACGGCGATATCCGCACCCGCCTTCAAGGCGGCTTGCAGCAGCGAATCGGAGTCGCTGCTGAAGGCGATCACCTCGAACAACCCGGTCTGCTTCGCCTGCTCGATGGTCCAGGCGAGCAGGGGCTTTCCCAGGAGTTCGCGGGCATTCTTGCCGACGACACCCTTAGAGCCGCCGCGCGCGCATATCGTGCAGATCGATTTCATGCCGATACCCACATGCGCGACTGCAAGGCGCGTTCGCTGGCGTCGATCAGATCCATGACGGCAAGCCCTTCGGCGAACGTGCAGATCGGGCCGCGGCCGTCGATTGCGGCAAGGTGCATGTTCTTGTAGCTCTGGTCCCGCTCGCTCGGGTATTCATGGGCCTTGCCGTTGACCGTGAGACGTCCGCGGAGCACGTCGGCCTCGATGGTTTCCGCTGCCAGATTTACCCGGATCTTCCGGATGCCGGGCTGATCCAGATAGTCCATGTGCACCTGAACCGTCTGCGACCGCTTCATTTCGAGCAGGAGGTTGAGGTGGTCGTCCACATCGACCTCGCGCGCACCGGATGAGCCGCCCAGCGCCGCGACGCGCTGCCACGGACCGAACAGCCATAGCAGATAATCGAGTTCGTGGCTGAGATCCCGCAATACACCGCCTCCCGCTTGCCGCGTCGCCGACGCGGTCTCGCGGTGGTCACGGCCCGGTCGCCAGTCGCGGAGATCCTGCCCGACATAGGCCGAGACGGTGATTGCCTCTCTGCCGCCGAGCCGCTCGGCGAAGGCGGTCATGACCGGGTGGAAGCGCAGATTGTAGCCGACCACGAGGCTGGCAAAGGGATAATCCGGGGCAGGCGCGGCATGTGCGAAGAGCGGCTTCTCCACCAGAACCGATCCGCGAAAATCAGCCTCTGCGAGTTGCCGAAGGGATTCGGCGTGCTGCGACGTTTCGGTGGCGACGACGACATATCCCGGACGGACAGCCGCAATCGCGTCGGCGACGGACGTGTAGTCGCCGTCGCCCCGGCGGCTGACCGTCGTTACGCTGCAACCGAGTTCGCTCAGCACGCGTGCATGCCGTTGCCCGATCGAACCGAGACCGATGACAACGGCATTGGTTGAGCTCACGGGAAGACCTCTTTGAATTCAGCGTGCGCCTGCTCAAAATCCTCCATCCGGCCGATATCGAGCCAATACTCCCGGATCGGAAAGACTGCCACGCGACCCTTGTTGCCGACGACGCGCTCAAGCACCGTCGGCATGTCGATGTGCACGCCGCGCTCGACGTGATTGAATACGGCGGGGCCGACGACATAGATGCCGGCGCTGACATACCAGGATTCGGTCGGCTTTTCCCGGATGGTCTCGAGGTAGCCGTCGTTGGCGGTGACGACACCGTAGGGCACGTGCACCTTGTGCTCGCGGACGGCCATCGTGGCTTCCGCCGCGGTGCCGTTGTGGAAGTCGAGCAGGGCGCCGTAATTGATGGTGGTCAGGATATCGCCGTTGGTGACGACCATGGGCAGCTCGGAGGGCCGTGGCAACAAACCCAGCGCGCCGGCAGTGCCCAGCCGTTCGGTTTCATGGACATACTGGATCGCGGCACCAAGCGCAGAACCGTCGCCGAAATGCTCTACGATCATTTCGGCCATGTAGTTCACCGAGATGAAGATGTTGCGAAAGCCCTGCTGCACGACGTTGCGGATGATGGTCTCCAGCAGCGGCCGGCCGCCGACATTGAGCATCGGCTTGGGGCGCTCGCGCGTCAGCGCACCGAGCCGTTCGCCAAGTCCGCCTGCCATGATGAGAACGGGATTCGGATAATGCGGCGCCTCGATCAACTCGTCGAACGTCTCGACGCCGATCAACTGGCCGTTGCCATCGAGCAGCGGAAGCTGCTTGATGGATTTCTGCCGCATCAGGTGCAGCCGCTCCTCGCGTGACAGCGTCGCCGGCACCGACACCGCGGAGCGGTTCACGACTTCGGTGGCCAGGCTCGAGAGCTGAATGCCGCGCAGCAGTCCTCGCCTTATATCGCCGTCCGTGACGATACCGACCAGGCGGTTTGCTTCATCCAACACCAGCGCGACCTGAATGCCGCCGCTCTCGATCGCAGCAATGGCCTCGCCCACGCTTGCCTGCGTTGTGACGATAGCTTTGCGCCAGGATTTCATGTCACCTCGCACTCGCCGGTCATTAGGGCGCTCGATGGTCAATTCCGGTATATCGCGGCTGTTATTGGCGGCGTCAATCCCCAATGGGAGCGGTGGCCGGCTAACGCTGTTAATACCGGTTTTGGCGGTGCGGATGGCCAAATTGCAAATTGTCACTCAACCCTAAATCTGATCTTCCGGATCGTAGGGCCGCGTCACCGTTGTTCCGATCAGGGACCAGTATTCGATCGGCGGGCGGCCGGAGCCGGGACGCTTGCTCGCGATGTCGTCCGGTCCCAGCACATCGCCGGCCTGAAGCGGCCGCGCCGCCACCAGGCTCTTGCGCGCGATCGGCATGTTCCTGATCTCCGAATTCTTCGGTGTCTTGATGCCGTCGCCGATCGCGGCTTCGATGTTGCGGATGGCCGACACCATGCGGGCGAAATCATCGGGCTCGATCGATGCCGCATGGTCGGGTCCCTCGGCGTTGCGATCGAGCGTGAGATGTTTCTCGATGATGGTGGCGCCGAGCGCGACCGCGGCCAGCGATATTTCAAAACCGTCGGTGTGGTCGGAGTAGCCGACGGGCAGGGCGAACGCGGTGCGCATCGCCTGCATGGCCGCGAGGTTTACGTCCTCGGGCGGGCAGGGATAGTCAGTGGTGCAGTGAAGCAGGCTGACCTTCTCTGCGAGATGCCGCCGGGCCGCCGGATCGCGCCATGCCGCGCGAAACGCGGCAATTCCGGGCGCATCTTTGCTGCCGCCATAGCCATGCGCCAGCACGCCCAGCGCTTCCTCGACCTCGCCGAGCGTTGCCATGCCGGTCGACAGGATCAGCGTCGCGCCGGCTTTGGCGAGCGTATGCAGCAACGGTGCGTTGGTCAGGTCGCCGGAGCCGATCTTGATGCGCGGCAGGTCGAGCGACAACAGGAACGCCAGCGACAGTGGATCGAACGGCGTCGACAGGAATTCTATTCCGCGCAGCTTCGCGCGCGCGATCAGCGGATGATGCGCCGATTGCGGCAACTCCAGGCGCTGCAGCATGGCAAGCTGGCTTTCCGCTGCGTCCGTGGTGCGGTGCTGATAATCAGCCTTTCGAGCTGCGCGCCCGGCCGTCGATTTGGCGTTGAAGGTCTGGAATTTCACGATGTCGGCGCCGGCATCCGCGGCGGCATCGACCAGGGCCAGCGCCGTATCGAGACTGCCGGAATGGTTGACGCCGGCTTCAGCGATGATGAGCGTGCGTGGCCGCGTCATCCGGCAGCTCCGGCATTGTGGACGTCGTGGAAGCGCTTTTGCAGCAGCGTATGAAAATCCGGGACGCTGGCAATGGTGTCGGCAATACGCCGGCTGGCCTCGCCATCGCCATACGGGCTGACCGTCAGTTGCCGGCCGCGGCCGACCGCCGCCGAAATCGCGGCCGTGATCGCGTGACGTTCCGCAGCCGCATGGAACACCGAAGCGGCGCGCTCGCGGCCTTTCTGCCGGTCTCCAATGTCGACGCTGGGGGCGTTGAGCGACGGCGCCTCGTAGATTCCGCTCGAGGAATTGCCGACGACGACGTCGACCTGGTTCATCAGGCTGATGTAGCGGAGCTGCCCGAGCGAGGCGGCCGCGATGGCGTTCAGCCGGCCCGTGACGAACGCCTTGATCCGCTCGTTCAGGGCGCGGCCTTCGGCGTCGGCATTGCCCAGCGTAAAGAACAGGCGGAATGCGGGATCGAGCGCGGAAAGCGCTGCGAACAACTCATCGAGCGAGCCAACGGAACGGTCCGCTTCCACCGTGACCGGATGGAAGGTGACGAGAACATTGCGTTCGCCGAGCGGCATTCCGACTTCGCGCCCGATGGTCTCGCGATCCATCAGCTTCAGGCGCAGAATCGAATCGATGCCGGGCGATCCGACCGTGAAGATGCGCGAGGGGTCCTCCCCGAGCTGGGTGAGCCGCCGCGTCGAACCGGCATTGCTCGTGAAATGCAGATGCGACATCTTGCTGATGGCATGCCGCATCGATTCGTCGATCGCGCCCTCGGTGACGTCGCCGCCGAACAGATGCGCCATCGGCAACCGCATGTACATCGCGGCCTGCGCCGCCGCGAAGGTCTCGTAGCGGTCGCCAAGCACCACGACGAGGTCGGGCGCCAGCCGGGCGAACGCATCGGCGAACCCGATGACGCCGAGCCCGACGGATTTGGCGACACCGGCGCCGGAGTCGCTGCTGAGCAACGTCTCGACGGTGTCGTCGACGGCAAAACCTTCAGCCCGGATATTGTCGATGGTGTAGCCGAACTCGGGTGAGAGATGCATGCCGGTGGCGACGAGCTGCAGCTTCAGCCCGGCGGTTTGTTGTATCGCGCGCATCGGCCAGATCAGCAGGCCGAAATCGGCGCGGCTGCCGGTGACGAAGCAGATTTTGCGGGGCGCGTCAGTCATTGCGGGCCTGAATGCTGGCGCTGCTAGGAAGATTGATCAGCCGCCGCTCGATCGATTCGGCGACGCGGAGATCGCCACGCGGGCAAGCGGCGAACATGGGAAGCCGGTGCATCAGCGTCCAGGTCGGACGGGCGCCGAAACCGGAAGCGTTGAGTGCGGTCAGTACCTCGTCACGCAGGTCTGCATGAGCTTCGTCCAGCAGGACGGCATTGAGCCAGTAGTTGCTGGTCGTGCCCTCCGGCTCGCGCGAGAACTGGACGCCGGGAACGCCTGCGAAAGCGCGCTGATAGGCCGCGGCCAGCCGGCGCTTGCTGGCGAGGAAGCCGTCGAGCTGTTCGAGCTGGGCGCATCCCAAGGCCGCATTGAGGTTGGGCAGACGGTAGTTGAAGCCGACTTCGTCGTGCACGAAGGCCCATTTGTGCGGCAGCTTGGCGGTGGTCGTGATGTGCTTGGCGCGGCGGCCGAGTTCCTCGTCATTGGTGAGGATCGCGCCGCCGCCCCCCGTGGTCACGATCTTGTTGCCGTTGAAGCTCAGCGCCGCGAGACGGGCTTGCGAGCCGACCGCGTGACCCTTGTAGGTGGAGCCGAGCGATTCAGCGGCGTCCTCGACCACGGGAATGTCCCAATGACGCGCGATGGCGACGATCTCATCCATGTCAACGGGATGACCGAAGGTGTGCATCGGCGCGATCGCCGCGATTTTGCGGCCGGTCTCGCGGTTGACCGTTCCGCCTGCGCCGCGTTGTGCGATCGCGCCGAGGCGGACGCCAAGCGCCTGGGCATCCATCCCGAGCGTCCGGAACGAAGAGTCGATGAAATGCGGGCTCGCCCCGCAATAGGCGATCGCATTCGTGGTGGCGATGAACGTCAGTGCCGGTGACATCACCTCGTCGCCGGCTTCGACGCCGGCCAGCGTGAAGCAGGTATGCAGGGCCGCGGTGCCGTTGACGACGGCGACGGCGCGCCGGGCACCGGTGACTTCTTCCAGCATGTTCTCGAAGCGGTCGACGAACTTGCCGACCGAGGACACGAAGGTGCTCTTGATGCATTCCTCAAGATAGGCGATTTCGTTGCCGGCGAAGACCGGCTCGTGCAGCGCCAGCGTGCCATTGGGTGTTCCCACGGCGCGCTGAACGGCAGCAACGATCCTCTGCACATCGAAGCGATCGGATTTCGTTACCGCAATGCCCACATCCGCCTCATACATTGTAGACATCAGCCTTGTAGCGCGCGAGGTTGGCCGGGTCCATGAACCATTGCGCCGTCTTTTCAAGCCCGCGGCGCATGCCGTCGAGTCCGCCGAATTCAGGTGACCATCCGAGTTGCTGGCGGGCCTTGGAGTTGTCGGCCCAAAGCCGCTCCACCTCGCTGTGGGCGGGTCGAAACCGCGCCTCGTCGGTTTCGATTTCGAGGTCGGCCTGCATCACTTCCGCGATCATGGTTGCGGTCGCGCCGACGGATATCTCGAAGCCGCTGCCCAGATTGATCGTCTGCCCGACGGTCTGTTCCGCCGGTGCCGTCAGGCCCGCAATGAGACCACGCGCAGTATCCGTCACGAACGAAAAGTCGCGCGTTGGGCTGACCGCGCCGAGGCGGATCTTGCGCTTGCCCGAAGCGATCTGGCTGATGATGGTCGGGATCACCGCGCGCGCCGATTGTCGCGGTCCATAGGTGTTGAACGGCCTGACGACGACCACCGGCATCTCGAACGAGGCATGAAACGACAACGCCATCTGGTCGGATGCGATCTTCGATGCCGAGTAGGGGGATTGTCCGACCAGCGGATGGCTTTCCTTGATCGGCACGAATTGCGCGCTGCCATAGACTTCGCTGGTCGACGTCTGGACGAAGCGGCGCACGCCGGCATGACGGGCGGCCTGCAGCACGTTCACCGTGCCGCGGACATTGGTTTCGACATAGGAGTCGGGCGCGAGATAGGAAAACGGAATCGCGATCAGCGCCGCCAGGTGCATGACGTCGGTGCATCCCGCGGCGGCGGAGATCATGAAGTGCGGATCCCTGACGTCGCCGGCGATCACTTCCACCGATTTCATGACGTCGGCGGAAACGGTATCGAGCCAGCCCCAGGAGTTGAAGGAATTGTAGAGGACAACCGCCTTGACGTTCGCGCCCGCGCGAACCAGTTCCTCGACGACGTGCGAGCCGATGAATCCATCGCTACCCGTGACGAGTACGCGGGCGTCCTTCAGATCTTCCATGCCGGACCCCAAGAAAGGCGATTATTCCAGTCTTCGCAATACGATGGCGCTATAGCACAATAGCCGCTCACCGCAAACGAACGCTACAATTAACACTGGAAAACGGGGCATTCGGAGCAATCGGATTGGCGTTTTGGGGAGGCTCCGGCGGCTGGCTATGGCGCGGAAGCGGGCCGGTGCGGCAGATGCATTCTTACGAAGGCCTCGAGGTTGCCGCCCGAAAACAGGTGCCCCTGCAGGCCGGCCGCACGGGCCGCTTCAAGGTCGCTCGGTTTGTCGCCGACCAGGAGGCTCTTGTCCGCGTTGACGGGAAAGCGGGCGAGCAGATCCGTGATCATTCCAGCTCCCGGCTTGCGCCGGTCGTTCACGCGGCGATAGCGCTCGACGGTTCCGTCGGGGTGATCGGGGCAATATTCGAAGGCATCGATATGGGCGCCTATGGCGGCCATTTCGTCCGCCATCCAGCGGTGCAGCGCATGCACATGGCTTTCCTCGTAGAAACCCCTCGCGACGCCGGACTGATTGGTGACGACGAAGGCGAAATAGCCGGCATCGTTGACCGCCTTCACGGCTTCCTGGGCGCCTTCGATCCATTGCAGCTTGCCGGCCTCGAAGGTGTAGCCCGAATCATGATTGAGGACGCCGTCGCGATCGAAGAAGACCGCCGGACGCCGCAGTTGCTCGATCAGTTCGACGTCGGCGCGCGCGAAATCCTCGGGTATGCCGATGTCGATGAAGTAGCCGCGATAGGATGTTCCGGTCATGGCGCCATTGGCGGCCAGCGCGGGAAATACATCCTGCTCGAGGGAGGCGGGAAGGCCGCCGACGCGGGCAAGGATACCGCGATCGACGACGTAGACGCCGGCGTTGACCGGACCGGTCGCCCCCTGACCCGGCGCAATGAACGAACGAACCCGATCGCCGTCGAGCACGACCCGGCCAAACCGGTCACCCACGACATCGGCGCGCAGGGCCATGTGAACGAGGCTCGATTTGGCGCGCGTGGCCAGATCGAGGATGTTGAAGTCGAAGAACGAGTCGCCGTTGAGTAGCAGAAAGCGCTCCTGCAGCCGTCCGGCGGCGTGAACCAGCGCGCCGGCCGTTCCGAGCGGCGCCTGCTCCAGCGATACGGCGAGGCGGGCGCGTCCCCACACCGTGCCGTCGTAGCGCGCTAAAATGCTTTCCGCCTTGTGGCCCGCCAGCAGCAGGATTTCATCGAACGCATCGTAGCGTGCGATTTCATCGATCAGCGTGTCGAGGAACGGCCGGCCGCCGACCGGCAGCATCGGTTTCGGTGTCGTCTTCGTCTGCTCGCCAAGCCGGGTGCCGAGGCCGCCGACCAGAATGACAGCCTGCCTCAGCACAGCGCATCCTCGACGAAGCCGCACAGCATGTGGCCGACGGCGATATGCATTTCCTGAATGCGGTTGGTACGCGTTGCCGGCACCTTGATCAGGATATCGCACAGATCGTCCATGCGCCCGCCATTGGTGCCGGTCATTCCGATGGTGACGATGCCCATCGCGCGTGCAGCCTCGATGGCGACGATGACATTGGCGCTGTTGCCGCTGGTCGAAAGGCCCACCAGCACGTCGCCGCGCCGTCCGACGCCGCGCAATTGCCGGGCGAACACTTCGTCATATCCATAGTCGTTGCCGATGGCGGTCAGCGCGGAGGTGTCGACCGTCAGCGCCAGCGCGGCCAGCGGCGCGCGGTCCCTGAGGTATCGCCCCATCAGTTCGGCGGCGAGGTGTTGGCTGTCAGCGGCTGAACCGCCGTTGCCACAGAACAGGATTTTGTTGCCCGCGGCCAGCGAGGCGATCATCGCGCCGGCGGCCTGCTCGATGGCTGCGGAATGGGCAGAGAGCCTGGCGAAACCGGCGGCGATCTCGTCGATCTCGGCACGGATACGCGCGGGAAGTGAGGTAGCTCCAGCTGGCGCCGTCATCCGGTGGTTCCCTGATGCGGGGAGCGGCTCGCACCGGTGCCTGATACTGATCTGCATCCGGCTGGTCTCTTAACGGCATTTCGGACGAACCGCAACAATAGAGGCCCGGTTCGCGCCGCCGGTCCGCGTCGCTCCCCCGATGAAATTCGCCGGTTATTACTGACGCTTCTACCGAGCCTCGTCTAGGCCGCTCGCACCTTGCCGAAGGCCGGAAATCGAAACAGAGCCCACGGAACCAGCGGCAGGCCCGCCCTTGCGAGGCTTGCCTCCATGAGCAACGCCATGGCGAGGGCCGCGATCTTGATCCAGTAGACCGGAGTCATGATGAAGTTGAGCATTCCGCCGATATACATCACATAAAATCCGAACAGGACATACAGCGACAGAAACGCGGACGCGTAGCGGCCCTGGATGACGCCCTTGACGACCAACGCGCTCAAACCGGCTGCGATGTAGCCAGCCCCGAAAATGAAAGGCCATGCATAGAGGGGGCCGAACAGTTCGAAGAAGATTTCAGGAAATCCGCCGGCAAACTGAAAGCCGCCCGAGATGTGCTCGTATGTTCGCGGCTCGCCGATGGTCTCGAGCATCAGAAATTGCGGGGTCGTGTTCCTGCTGGCATCCAGCGGTGCCTGAAACAGGAAATCGTAAACACGGTCCGGTTGCCACTGGCCGAAATTGAAGACCCGCTCGTAGGAGATCCAGCCAAGCTCGCTCGGCTGTACCAGAAGACGTTCCCAGAACTGCGAGAGGATTTCGTCTTCCTGGAACTGCCGGACGTTGACGAGATTGTTGTAGATGCCCACGGCCGAAACGGTTGCCGCGAGGGCGAGGACCGCGCTCAATGCAATCAGGTCTCTGCGTTTGAATGTTTTTTCAATCCAGGAGAATGGAACCTCGGATCGATCGTCACCGATATCCGCCGCGACGGCCGCCGCGAGCGGAATCACGAAGAAGCTGCCGAAGCTGTAGAATGCCGAGAAGCGATTTCCGGTGAGGAACATGTAAGCCATCAGGATGCCGAGCATTCCCAGATAGCGAACGTCGATCCGGCGATTGCGCAGGCGTTCGGCGGCGAACATGACGCCCCACCAGAACGTCACGAAATTTCCGTACAGGATCAGCCATCGGTGCGCGGCGCCGGCGTATTGCGCGGTGTAGACAAACCGTTCGAGGCGGGCGAACAGCGGAATTGATCCAATGCGTATGAGATCGAAGTACAGATAACCGAGGAAGAGCAGCGAGACGAAAACGGTAATGCCGGAAAGCGTTATCATTCCGGGCGCGGCGCGCTCCCGGTCGGCGCCGCTCAGCCAGTGCTGCACGGCCGCCGGTCTCAGCAGGAAGAAGAACGGAGCCAGCGTCACGAAATAGGCCAGCACGTGCGGCAGCGTTGCCAGCCCCGGTCCAACGAAGCGATCGGTCTGCGAGGACAAGACCGGTCCCGCGAGGTCGATGAACATGGTCGCAGCGGTCCGCCAGACCAGCGTAAACAGGATAAAGAAGAAAGCGATGAGAATGACGGGTCGACAGGCGGCGATATACAGGATGCACAGAAGGAACGCGGCGCCGGAAGCCGCAACGGCGATTTGTTCTGGAAGCGTGGCCATCGCCTGAGCTTTCTGCCGCTGTCAGCGTTCGGCCAAATCGATCCTGCCCAACCCGCCGTTGGCCCGCTTCGGCGGATTGACGAATATGGTCAGAACGATCATCGCGACCAGCATGCCCGCTCCGGCCAGCAGCGAGGCGCGCAGCCGTTCAATCGAACGATGCGTCATGACAAGCTTGTCCGTTTCGATATGCAGGACGCTTGGTTCGCTTAGCTGCTTCACCATCATATCATCGCGCAATAACGCCTGCAGTTCATTCCATATGGTGAGCATTGGGGGGACGGACGAGCTTCGGTGCTCGTTCTCTTGGGGCGGCGGCATTGTTTTTGAAACGCGATCGTTCAGCTCGTCGATTCTTTTCTCAATGAAAGCGATTCTCCTCTTGTCCGCCTCGATTCTGTTCTGCAGTATCTGGATCTGCCGATCGAGAATCGCACCGTGCGCCACGCCAATTTCCGCTGCGATCGCACGAAACGCCGACTGAACATCGGCGGTCGAACCGGCGGACAGCTCGATTGCGACGCGGCGCTCGTCCAGCGCGATTCCGCGCAGGCTCGACGCAACCATTGAGCGTGAAATGGACGCCGTCGCGGGCTCGAACGCCGCTTGCTTTATAATTTGATCTCTAAAGGTTGGATTGGAGAGCCGCACGATTGTTCGACGCGGCGTTTCGATTGGCGAGACTGCAGGTCCGCTTTGCTGGGCAAGAAGAAATTCGCTGGCAGCAGCCGATCCGGTCGTCAGGATGGCGCGGCCGCTCCAAATCTCG
Organism: Bradyrhizobium sp. AZCC 2262; assembly: GCF_036924535.1. Classification (NCBI taxonomy): domain Bacteria; kingdom Pseudomonadati; phylum Pseudomonadota; class Alphaproteobacteria; order Hyphomicrobiales; family Nitrobacteraceae; genus Bradyrhizobium; species Bradyrhizobium sp. AZCC 2262. The sequence continues at coordinate 969,272 of NZ_JAZHRT010000001.1, forward strand.
ACCTTGCCGGGCGTGATCAGCGCGAAGGCCATGGCGGCGGCAAGAGCAGTTGCTGCCGCGATCAGCCACTTCGACTTCCAGATCACCGATGCAATGAACTTCAAGACCCTACCCGCATCCGGCGCCGTGCTGGGAAGCTGATGTTCCACGAATCCTCGCGAGGCTGGAAGGATCAAAAACCCTTATTTCCTCCTATTCTCGAATGCAAGCGGAACACGAATAAGGAAACGTTATGCAGTCCAACGGTGTGTGCCGACCCACATCACCATACGCTCCTGCCGCCGTCCATGACCATGTTCTGGCCGGTCATGTAACTCGATGCGTCCGAGCAGAGGAACTGAACGGCCGCGCAATATTCGTCGACCCGGGCCATCCGTCCCATCGGGATCAGCCGCGTCAATCGTTCGACGAACGCGGGATCCTGGTTGTTGAAAACGCCGCCCGGCGAAATCGCGTTGACGCGAACGCCCCGGTCCGCCCAGTAGGTCGCGAGGTATTTCGTCAAACCGATCAGTCCGTGCTTGATGACGGAGTAGGTCACGGGTTTCACCGGCTGCTCTTCATCGCTGACGATGTTGGGTTGCCGGTAGAGCCGCTGATCCGGCGCGATCACGCCGAGATCGGATGCGATGTTGAGGATGACGCCGCGGCCGCGCCTGGCCATCGCGCCGCCAAAAACCTGCGAGCACAGCATCGCGCCGGTCAATCCCACCGCGATTTCGGTCTGCCACTGCGGAACCGGAAAGGCTTCGAAGCGCGACGAATGCATGACACCGGGAATAGAGGTGACCTTGGGATCGATCGCGGCGTTGTTGACGAGGATGTCGACGGCGATGCTGCGGCCTGCGAGATCCTCGCCGGCAGCGCCAACCGATGCCTGTGACGTGACGTCGATGATAGCGGAGACAAGATCGGCTTTGGGTGCGATTTCCTTTACCGCAGCGATGGTCGCATCAGCCTGCGCCAGTCCGATGTCGCTGACCACCACGCGCGCGCCGGCGTCGACCAGGGCGGCGACATGCTGCCGTCCCAGCAAGCCTCCGGCGCCGGTGACAAGCGCGGTGCGTCCCGTGAGGTCGTATCGAGCGGAGGGGGCGGTCATGATGTGCTCCTGTTCAAGCACGCAATTGTCCGCCGTCGGCCACGATCACGGTGCCCGTGATGAATGCCGCGCGGGGGGAGGCGAGAAAGGCGACGATATCTGCGACCTCTTCGGGCTTGCCGAGCCGGCGCAGCGGCACCTCGCGAACGAGCATCTCGTCCACGGCGGGTTTGTTTTCGGCGATCCTGCGCGCCCAGGTGCCGTCGGCGCTGAGAATATTGCCGGGCGCAACGGCGTTGATGCGGATGCCTTCGAGCGCCAGCGGGCGGGCAAGGCCGCGCACGGTTGCGTTCAAGGCCGCCTTCGCCGCCGAATAGGTCACCGGTGCGCCGAGCGCTGCGAGCCCACAGATCGACGACACGCACACGATCGCACGGTCGCCAGTGCCGCGGCTCATCAGCGGCCGCGCGGCTTCGATCGTATTGGTGGTGGCGAACAGGTTGATGTCCATCACCCGCGACCACTCGGCCGCAGTTTCCTTGCCGGGCGGCACGGAAGCGCCGCTGCCGACGTTACAGACGAGAATGTCGACTGTGCCCCACCGCTTTTCGACCTCGTCCACCAGCGAAAGCGCGGCGGCGGGATTGGTGACGTCGGCGCCATGGCATGAGGCGCCGCGGCCGATCTTGTCCGCAGCCGCTTTGATCCCGTCGAGGCCGCGGGCCGCCATGGCCACTTTGGCGCCTTCGGTGGCAAGCGTTTCGGCAATCGCAAAACCGATGCCGCGGCTGGCGCCGACCACCAATGCGACCCGGTCCTCGATTTCGAGTTTCATCGCCTTGCGTCCTCGATCCAGCGTACGGTCATGTCGCGATATCGTGCCAGCGCGCGGGCGTGGTCGCGATCGGTGGCGCGCGCCGTTTGCAGAATATATTGTCCGCGATAGCCGGACTGCTCGATCAGCCGGATGGTTTTGGCGAGATTCGCCGCGCCCGTCCCGAGCGGCACGGTGGTGCCGCCAAGCAGCCGGTCCTTCACATGCACATTGAGGATGCGCGGCGCATAGGCCGAAATCTCCTCCGCGGAATCATAGCCGAGGGCGGCGCTGTTGCCGCTGTCGTAATTGATCCCGAACACCTCGCGCGGGAATTTGTCGATGAACTGCGCCAGCGGGGCGGGTGGCAGATCGGATTCGAAAACGATCTTGACGCCCTGCTTCGCCAATGAGGCGGTGCGATCGAGCAGAACGCGCAGCAAGGTCTCGGTCTGCGCGGCGCTCTCGATCCTGCCGTTGTCGACCAGCGGAATGACGACGAATTCGATGCCGAGGGTGCTGCAGGAGGCGAGCACCAGATCGAGATCGGCCACCAGCGATTTTTGTGTCTCGCCGTCCGTTTTCCAGAACGGCGCCTGCATGAAGCAGTCGCCGGTCAGGCTCGCCGTCTTGAGGACGTTGCGGCGCGAGAGGTCGAGGATTTCCTTCTGTCCGGCTGCGGTGTTGAGCGGGTTTTCGCGCAGCCGGTCCTGGTCGATCGTCCATTCGATCCGGGTCAGGCCGAGCGCGCTGGCGCGGGGAAATTCCTCGCGCCATTCGTTCCACGGGAACGCCTGGATCTTGCCGTCGACCATCGCCGACAGCCGTCCCTGCATGAAGCCGATGCGCTCGGGTGTCGTCACGGCTTGTCACCCTCGCTGATTGCGAGGCCCTTCGTGGTCCAGCCACCATCGACGAATAATTCCTGGCCGGTCACATAGGCCGAGGCGGATGACGCCAGAAAGACGGCGGCGCCCGCCAGATCGTCCGGGTTGCCCCAGCGGCCGAGCATGGTGTGGCGGCGGCGATCGTTATGCATGACAGGGTCGGCGAAACTTGTGGCGGTCATCTCGGTCGCGACATAGCCGGGCGCGAGCGCGTTGACGCGAATACCATCGCGCGCATAGTCCGTGGCAAGCGCGCGGGTGAGGCCGGCAAGACCGGCCTTGGCCGCCACATAGCCGGGATTTCCTGGAAAGCCGCGCACCGAATTGATGCTGGTGACGTTGATGATCGAGCCGCTGCCCGCGTTCTTCAGGAGCGGATAGGCGGCAAGGATCGTCGCATAGACGCCGCTCAGGTCGACCGCCAGCGTGTCGCGGAATCTCTGGAGTTCGCTGATCGTCGCGGAGGCGGGAAGGCTGATGCCCGCCGCATTGACCAGCACGTCGAGTCGTTCTCCGGTTTTGGCGAGATCATCGAAAACGGACCGGATCGCGGCATCATCGGCCAGATCGCATTTGACCGCCGTGACATGCGAGGGCGCCGTGCCGCTCCGGCTGAGGCCGAATACTTTTGCGCCGCTCGCCTGCAGGCCGCTCGCGATAGCAGCCCCAATGCCGCGCGACGAACCGGTAACGACGGCGGTCTTGCCTGCCAGCGAAAAGGCTGCGGGGTTATGCATAGCCGTAGCTGCGCATGATGGCCGCACAAAGCTTGACGTCTTCCGGGCGATCGATCTGGAACATTTTGTGGCGCTCCATCAGATGCATTCCGATTTTGCCGCCGAGCCGGTTACTTTGCTCGCGCAGCAGCGAGGGAATTAGAACGTAGAACGAGCCGTTCTCCAAATACCGCTTTTCGATCTGCTGCCGCATCCGCCGATTGCGGAAATCGTAGTTGATCGGCTCCGGCCCGTCGGCGCCGATGCGCCAGTTGAAGTAGTCCTCGACCTCGCAGACCGACAGCAGGCTGTCGAGTTCTTCCCGCTCGAACGTCGCGAACGCCTGTTCGATGTCGCTGGATTCCCGGATCGGCGACGTCGCCTGCAGCGCGACGACCCGTCCGAATGGACCAAGCTTTCCATCGAGCTGCTCCAGTGCGTGGAGCCATGCCGACTCCGATGACGCCAGATCGCCGGAGATGTCTTCCGGGCGTCGGACGCCGACCGCCCCGGCGGTCTCTGCGGCGGCAAGGATTTCGTCGCTGTCGGAAGAAACCGCGACGACGTCGACACCGCGTGCGGCTGCGGCCTGCATGACGGTCCAGGCGATCAGCGGCTTGCCGCACAGATCGATCAGGTTCTTGTGCGGAATTCCCTTGGAGCCGCCGCGCGCCGCGATCACGGCCAGCGTCCGCCCGGGCGTCACCCTCGTCATATGCGGCCCTCGAGGCGCTCGAGCGCCGTCCAGAATCCTTCGCCCATATTCTTGTGGCCCTGCCATATTTCGGGGATGAACGAGGCGTCGGGAGCGTGCTTGCGCAGGACGGCGCCGATCTGGTCGAAGTCGATCTCGCCTTCGCCGATCTGCAGGCCTTCGCCGTCGAGACCCTTGGCATCGCCGAAGTGGAGATGGGCGGTATGTGGACCGAGCTGGGCGAGGCCTTCACCGAAATCGAAGCCGAAATGATTGGCGGCGAGCTTGGTGTGGGAGATGTCGACGCACATCCGCAGATCATGCTCCGCGCAGAACGCGGCCGACTCGTCAGGGAAAATGAAGATGTTCTGGTGGCGCTGCCCGCCGAAATGCCATGGGAACGGCGCCATGGTCTGCGGGATCAGTTCGACGCCGTCGAGATCGAGTTCCGCGAGACTGGCGGCGAAGATGCGATAGCACTCCGCCTTCCGTTCCGGCGACAGCGGCTCGTCCATGGTGAAGCCGCCGATATTGGCGACGATCGGCGGACGCCTGGTCTTGGGAAAGAATTTCTTCAATCCGCGCGTGATGTCGATGACGGCCTGGGTCTGCTCCAGCGAATAGCGGCGCAGCCCTTCATCTGATGTCGCCAGATCCATCAGCTTGCTGCCCGCAAACAGTTCGGGCGCGTGCACGACGAATCCGAGCTCGTAGGTGCCGGACAGGTAGGCGGCCGGATCGCGCTCCATGTCGCTGTAGCTGAGATGGAATTCGATGATGTCGGGCTGGCAGATTTCCAGAAACCGCTGCGCGTCGTGATAGCGGACCGGCACGCCCCACGGCCGGTCGAAACGATAGCGACGCGCGGTTGTGGGTCCGTTGGCGAGGTCGCTCTGAAAGAAGTAGTCGTCTCTTGCCATTGCGCGGTTGAGACGCCGGCCGATCAGGGCCGGCATTTTCAGCGGCGAAAGGCCCTGGCCCGGGCTTTTGACGGCGACATCGCTCTCGGTGACGACAGTGCCGGCCGCAATGTCGCGGGCCGCCACCAGGCTCTTGGCGAGATTCTCGCGGTTGATCAGTTCGCCCTGGCTCAGTGCACGTTCCGCAAGCTTTTCGCCACGGGCTGCTTCCACCTCGCGAATGCCCGACACCAGCGCCTTGAACTCCTCCGGCTCGAGGCTGGCCGCGTGGTCCGGGCCTTCCATTCCGCGATCGAGCGTGATGTGGCGTTCGATCACGGCCGCGCCCATCGCGACCGCGCCGATCGAAACCGCGATCCCGCGCTCGTGACCGGAATAGCCGACGAAGGGATGGATCTCCCGCAGCGTCTCCATGAAGCGCAGGTGAATATTGTGAAGCGCGGCGGGGTAGGTGCTCTGGCAATGCAGCAGCACGTAAGGCGCCGAGCGGTCGTCGAGGAATTTCGCCGCGGCCCGAATTTCATCCGTCGTGCTCATGCCGGTCGAGACGATCAGCGTCTTGCCGGTCGCCGCCAGTTTCGCCAGCAAGGGCAGGTTGGTCAGGTCCGCGGAGGCGACCTTGTAGGCCTGAACGCCGAACGTCTCCAGCGTCGCGACGCTCGATGCATCCCAGGGCGTGCAGAGGTATTGGATGTTCTTTGAGGCGCAATAGGCCGCCACGCGGCGCTGCTGCTCGGTGGTCAGTTCGAAGCGGCGCAAGAGGTCGAGGGTGTATTCTACGGCGAGGTCGTCGTCTTTGCCGGAAAGGCTCGAGGCGCGGTAGACCTCGTCCAGCTTGCGCATCTGGAATTTTGCACAATCCGCGCCGGCTGCGACTGCGGCGTCGACCAGTGCGATGGCGCGATCGAAATCGCCGTTATGGTTGTTGCCGACTTCCGCAATGACATAGCACGGCTGGCCAGCGCCGATCGAACGATTGCCGATCCGGATCCTAGCCGCCTGGTTGGTTGAGTTCATGAACCTTCTCGGTGTCCAGTCTTATGCGCCGCCGCCCTTGGCCGGTGCTCCGGGAATGCGCGATTTCCAGGTCCGCAGCCCATGTTCCTCGAAGGCGATGCGGGAGCAGGACAGGCCTTTCTGCTCCAGCGCCGCAATCAGCGGATAGCGCCGAAACGGGCGGACGAAGAAAATGAAGTAGCCGCCGCCGCCGGCGCCCAGCAGCTTGCCGCCGACCGCCCCGTTGGCTTTTGCGAGATCATAGATCGCGTCGAGCTGGACGGAACTGATCAGCGGGCTGAGGCGGCGCTTGGCGTGCCATGCCTCGTCGATCAGGCGGCCGCATTCCAGAAGCTGGCCGCGCAGCAGATGATGCCGGATCTCGCGCGTCACTTCCTTTTGCTTGGCCGCGGCCGCGACGGCGTCGCTCGTCTCGTGCTGCTGCTTCTGGTCGCGGTGGATCGAGCCTGAGTCATGGTTGGAGCCGGTGTAGCAAAGCACCAGGCTTTCCTCGAGCTCGGCTATGATATTGGGCTCGAGGCGAAGCGGAACGATGGTGTTCTGCTCCGACGAAAACTCCATGTGATTGAAACCGCCGAACACGGTGGCGTACTGGTCCTGCCAGCCGCCGGGAATGTTCAGCATCAAGCGCTCGGCCTGGAAGGCCATTTCCGCGATCTCGTGGCGGTCCCACCGGTCGGAGCGGAATTCGTTGAAGCAGCCGATGATGGCGGACGAAACCACCGCCGAACCGCCGAGGCCGGAGCCGACCGGAAAATCGGCCGAAATGTCGAGATCGAAGCCGTAGGCCGGCTGTATCAGGCGCACTACGGACTTGATCAATGCCAGTTCGCCTTCGTTGCCGAGGCTGGCGAGATTTTCGGCTTCGACCGTGCAGCGAAAATCATGCGAGTAGAGCCGGATTCGCTTGTCGTTTCGCCGCCGCAACGTCGCATGCGCGTACATCGCAATGGTCGCGTTGATAACGGCGCCGCCGTCATTGTCGACGAAATAATGCGTGAGGTCGGTGCCGCCGCCGGAGAAACTGATTCGAACCGGCGAGCGCGCCCGCGCAAATACTTCGCTCTCTTCGCCGAGATTGAAGAGATCGCGGCTGAACACGTCCACCAGACGGCGGTCGGCGTCGAGGATCGGAACGACATGGACCCGCTGGTCCAGCAGCTTGAGAATCTGTTCGCGGGGCGCACCGGCGCGCGCCCATACGAAGTTGCGGTTGATGCAGCTCGCCACCTCGTCCTGGATCGATATGCCCGTCAGCAGCCGACGGCGGATGTCGCCGTCCGTGACGGCACCGATCACGCGGCCCTGAGCGTCACGCGCAAACAGAATTCCAAGCATATTGGCGTTGAGCCGCTGGAATGCCTGCTCGATCGTGTCGCTTTCGGCGATGGTGACGACTGTCCGATCCAGCAATTTTTTCGGGTCCAAAAGGCGGCCAATCCGGCCTCGGTTGGGGGGTAGGTAGCCGCGCTCGGAAGCTCGGCGGGTCTGCTCCGGTTAAATACGGCAGCTGTGAGGGTCGCGCAAGTTGCTCACGCCGGGCATTCTGGACCGGATGGTCCCTGCTCAACCCGGCCGGAATATCAGCCCAGCGCTTTCCTTAGCCCGAAGACAGCTCATGCGGGTTCCAACCCACACCGAGAAACCAGGAGGGATGCGCCATCGCATCGAACGAAGTACGGAGCGCACGGTCCGATAGGGATGCCGGACCAACGTGTCCCAGCCATTGCCGGAAAAGGCCGGCTTCACTGGTTACTACAGCAAGGCGAGACACAGGCGCCTCCGATGGATGCGGTATCACTTTCTTTTCTGACCATTGCTGTCAAGTCCTGGGGCGGCTCTGCTCTAGTCGCTCGAATGGCTTCGCTGATCGTCTGAAAAAGTCCGGGCGGTCTTCGATTCGCAATAAGTTTGACCGTCTCGATCTGGCCGTTTGAAACAAAGCCGCCGAGGCCGTATGCCGGGTGTGATCGTAACTTCTCGCAAATTCCGACCAAGGCCGTGATCACCGCCGGAACGGGCGCTTTGGCGTAATTGCCTGTCGACGGGTCGATTACCTCCTGGTTTGAGATGGCTAACCTCGGATTGCTCGTCCCGTCGGCATTGACCAGATAGGAAAGTTCATAGAACGGGAAGAAGCGGCCGAGCGCGCGATAGTCGCGGTCATTTTCCAGAACCAGCATCATCGTCCCCGGTGGCGATGGATTCTGCTTGAACAGCTTGATGACCGCGCGCGTCTCCAGCGCATCGGCAACAAGCTTCTGCGTGACCGAGATGTCGGCCACCAAAAAAACCGCGGCAATGGTGGCGGCTGCCTTCCATAAAAACGGCCGCGGCACGATCAGCCGCAGAAACGCAAATAATGCAAATCCGCTCACCATCATGAGCGTCGTTTGGTGGCGCGTTTCCCACAGCCCGCTGAAGCGAGGAGGTTGACCGACGATCACGTAGGGGAACAGCGCGGACACTATGAGCGCCAGCGCGATAGCCAATGTCAGACCGCTGACGATCCGGCGCGAGTTATCTGGAGGCTCGTTTGCCGTGCTGAGCGGCAGACGCCAGATCCGCGCCACGGCAGCGAACAACGCGATAGCCACAGCGGCCGCGATGATTAGTTCGGCGAGATCCGCCCATGCGGGAGTGAGAACGCGGACGCTCTCACGGAATTGGTCGATAAACGTGATGATAGTTTGCTTCAGCGCGGCCGGCACGCCCATGCGAAACTTGTTGTAGTCGGCATAGAGGCCATAAGTTGGCTCAAGAATTTTCTTTGCCGGCCAATACACCAACGGTAGCAAGATGAGTTCGCTCCTGCTTACTACACCGCGGATGGTTGCGCCCGCGCGCTGCTTGAAGGAAGGCGAGTGTCCAGCCTTTCGCCACGCATCGATCGCGACGATCGCGGGGGCGATCCACGAAAGTACCAGAAACGAATTCGTCGAGAAGGCCATCACAAGAAGAAGTACGATCAGTACCCGCCGTCCGACTGAAGAGGCGTCTAGATCGCGCAGCAAAACGACGATCGACAGCGCGAAGAAGACGCAGGAGAATGCGTAAGGCACGGTCGACAGGATAAACCGTGCCTGATTGAGCGGCACGAGCGCCGTGAGCAGCGCTGCCCAGAATGCGTCAACGGCAGGCCACTGCGTGGTCCGCCGGATAATGGTGTAAGTCAGCGGCGCCAACACGCAAGACAGCAGCAGCACCGCTATGATGATGGCGCGTGGCTCGCCAATAACGGCAAAGGGCGCCATCAACACGAACTGTTCGCGGCGCCCCACCTGCTTGAAAAGCTCCCACAAGGTGCCCGCATCGGAGTGGGCGAGAAGAACCCAATCGTCCCAAAACGCCTGGTTGATGAGTGTTAGCGGCCCATACGCAGCCAGGACTGCGAACACCAGCAGCGCCCAGTATTTTACGTGGAAGTCTTTCGGCGGCGTCGAGAGCAGAGAAATCTCTGCGATATCCGTCGGAGTGGACTGCCGATGAACCCATCTGGCCGGAGCGGTCCGAATCACGAGGTAGATGCCTTTCAAGATTGTGATCGCGAGCAAGCAAGCTCAGATAGCATAGTTTGACTTGGTATGTGGTTTAATCCCGCTGTATCCATTAGATCGCTCGCGATAATCAGCAAGGCGAACCCTGCTATGCCAGTCAGCTGTTTCGCCTAACCGGCGTTTCGTTGTTAGTAAAGAGACCTCAGGAATCGCGATCACAGTCGTTGCTCATCAGGGATCTAAATCTAGGACCAGTCGGACAAATCCGGTGAGTGGCGCGCAGGCTTTTGCGGCTTGTTCGTCTGTCACCGGCGCGATCTGCTCGTCCGCCAGCGTCGCAGTGGTTGCTACACGCGCGACTCCTGAAATTCGGCTAAAGCCGGCCAACAGGTTGCGACACACCGAGCGACGAGGTCCGAATAAATCCAGCGTCAGACGCTTTCCGGCTTTGGAGAGGGTTGCCTCCCCCCAAAAAGACACCAGCCGTCCTCCGCGTACAAATGGTGAAGGAACGTTGACGCCTGCACGTCTGAGGGTGGCGAGGTCGATGAGGCCAGCGGGCAAGGCATCACCCGAGCTTTGAATATTGCCGATGAACCCGGGTAGCGCCTGAAGTGCCTCGTTCTCCGCGTCCGAAATTTTCGTGGGTGTATTGACAGGCCGTTCCATGCAGCCGCCGGTCGGCTGCGGAGTGCCATTCTTCCAGAAGCGATAGGCGGCGACCTCCGGCGTGCTTCCCTCAAGCACACAAAGGGATCCGGTTGATCGAATCAATTTCAACAGGCTGCTTTCCAGAAGTCCCAGATTTGTTTCATCCTGTCGCAAGATGATCACGCTTCCGGTCTGAAGCGCCACTGGCGCCGCTAGAATGCGTGCAACGAGCTCTTGAACCAATTCGTCGGTGAAGGTAAAGGATCGCGGCCAGGTATGCCATTTGCTCGCGAACAGTAGCGCGGTATCGCTAAGCGTCTGGACGCCGGCTCCGTTTTCGCCCAGGAGTACCGTAACTTCCGCATCTGCGGCGGCAAAACGGTCAATGAGACGTTTCGCATCGCCCAGGACCTGCCGGTCATATGGAGTCATTGCCCAGATATCTGCGCGCGGCTCCAAGGTGAGCTGGCTGCGCAACGTCTCGGAAATGCCCCGGCCAAGAGCGGCAGGCGTGCAGCGGCCATGATCGCGGCATTGCTGTACGACAAGCGAATAAGGAGACCCAACGCGAAACAGGTAAAGCGACGAGAAGCTCGACATCCAGAGCAATGCGAGCAACGGAATTGCCGATAGGCTAATTGCAACGCGGTCGCGCCCAGCGGCCACGTTGGCGAGCCAAAGGATACCTGGAATGAGCAGGAGAGAGAGAGGCAACAACGCGATGAGGATCACAAAGTCCACCGCGCGACCGGCAAAATATGCGGAAGTGATCGCGGTCAATAGCGCTGCGGGCAAGGCACGCCGCAGCCAATAATTGCTGCGATACGGCAGCCCATTCTGTTGCCCGTTGAAAACCGTGAGCCAACAAATTCCCATAACCACGACGATTGTCAGCAGAAATGGGGTCCAACTCCAGAACGTCCCGTCGAAAGGCACAGACCAGAAAGCAGCAACCGGATTGTAGCTGGCGAAGTAACCCAGATAGATTGTGAATGCCGGCAGCTTTCCCGATACCACAAAGATGCTTAGCGACATCGCCACCAGACCACAGATGACCGGCAGGCAAGCCGACGCGAGATCGGCTACGAGCCTACCGTAGCTTCGGTCGCGCAAATTGATCAATGTGAGAAACCCGCAGTGCAGGGCCAGTGTTCCCGCGATTGCTTCCGCGCTCCATAAAGCAGCGAGAAACGACGCGAGAAATATCAGAAGAGAGCGGCGGCTTCCTTCCGCTCCGGAGGCCAGCGCGACGGCCATGAGCATCACCGGTAAATACCGCACCCCCAGCACCGAGGGGGCGGTATTGACGTTGCCCTCGCCGTAGGCCCATCCCGACAGCCAGGACAACAGAACAATCAGCCCCAGCCACAGCGCTGCAAGCCTGTACCGCGTGGGCTGCCACAGCATGACGAGGAACAGGACATAGAATAGAATATTACAAAACTGGACCGCGATGTTGGCGACCGCAAACGACGGCTGGCCAAGCTGAAACGCCAGATAAGTCAGGAGCACAGGACCCGGCCCATACTGCGAAAAGGTGTCTACCATCAACGTTCCGCCGCCCATCAAATGTCGGGCGGGGCCGATGTTCGTCATGTAGTGGAGGACGTCGGTCGGAAGCGAAAAATCGAAGCACAGTACAACGGCAGCGCCAGCAGCCAGCGGCAATGCCAACTTTTGAATCCGCAGAAGCGCTGTCGGATTCTTTCGTTCGAGCCGCTGCTCGATGATCAGAAGACATAGTCCAACTGCCATCGAGAAGCTGGCGAGTAGCGCGGCGACGCCAACCTGTGACCAATCGGGGAAGCCGCCAGCTATTGAGGGGAAGAATGCACTGAACAGTCCGTTGAAATGCCTGTTCTCAGGCTCGACACGGAAGAGAGAAACGGTAGCTATAGCGAAGGCATAGGCGAAAGCCACCGTTTGCACCGACCGCGGACTGCAACGCAGGACCACTGCCTCTGTGCATTTCGAAAGCGCCGGTTTTGCTCGTCTTAGCCAAGCGACCGCGGCGAGAAGTGCAAGATGCAGCGCCAATACAACTTGCGCAACAGGTAAGGCATTTCCCCTCCAAAACCCAAGCGTTCCACTTTTCCAAGTGGCGATGCCGGTAATGGCGAGCGCCGACAGAACCAGTACGGCGCACCAGATATTGATGCTTTCGAAAACGCGATTTGCCGGCTTACGGTCGTCCGGACCACCCCAGTATGCGATTGCGGCGGAAGCCACTGGCAGCAACGAAATGCTGGCGGCGAAAACAACAAAATTGCGGAGCCGAGGCTGGAAGCCGCAGGCTTTCGCTAGCACCACCAGCCAGAGAAATCCGAGCACCGCGAGCGCTGCGTTCGACACGATTGGAGCGATGTCGGTTAACCAGGCTGGCGAACCTGACGATCCCTTTGCGTCGAGCGGAATGGGCTGTGCTCCGTCGGTCATGCGCGTTTTCTCAAGGATAGTTCAGGACAGGGCGGAAGTGCGGTCGGGAAAAACCCATGCGTTCAAGCATAGGTAATTAATCAGAGGGACAATGATGATTACCGCAGCGACCGCAATCGCGGCCGGAAGCTGCAAGGCGGCCGCCATCGCAACGATGCCCGTACTGAGCAGGAAGCTGAAAATGTTCGTCAGAAGAAATCTCGGGAACGACACCTTGTGCGAGCGGCTGCTGCGAAAGGTAAATCCGCGCTGCGCGAAGTAACTGTACGGGATGGCCAGCGCATAGGCGACGCAATGAACTGCTATCAATCCGTCGTGCAAGCGAAGCAAGGCGCTCACGAGCAATCCATAAAGCAGCGACGAGGACAGTCCTACGGCGCCGAAGCGCACCAGTTTAAGCACCTGCGCGCGCCGGTCACTATCTGTCCCGCCAGCCAGGCCCGTTACTCCAGGTCTATGGCGTTCAGGTCGGAACACGCGCGGCCATGCAATATTGCGCGCCGAGGGGTAGCCAACTCAGGCCAGCGTCAAGCTGGCGGAAAAACGCGCTATCGAACGGCGTGAAGATGATGAACCTTCGCTCCAGCTCAACCAGCCCGGTCGCCCGAAACAGCCTCGCCAGTCGGCCGGAGCGCAGCAATACCGCGTTCTCGTCGAACGGGCAGCTTCTTACGATCCACTGTGTAAGTGGATTGATCGGATTGTGTTCGACGATTGCAACCAGGCCGCCGGGGCGTACCACACGGCTCATTTCCGCAAGGAAGGACGCCCAGTTGGCCGGCGGCACGTGATGCATCACGGCGATCGCGAAGGCGGCGTCAAAAGTATCACCGCCGTAAGGGAGCCGTTCGCCGTCATAGACGTCGTAGTGAACATGCGGATTGGCTGCCTTGGCCTCGTCGATGACGGTGCCTGCAACGTCAATTCCCGTCAGCTTCAGATTACTCTTGGACGGATGGAGGTAAGGGTGGATCAGCCCCTGACCGCAGCCGACGTCGAGCACTTCGAGGGCCGGCCCGGCATCGCCCGAGGCCGCTTCCGAGACAGACTTCGACGGCCGAAGTCTGGAAAAGATATCAAGCAGGCAGCGCGCCTTTACCGCAGTGTAGAAATCCTGCGTCTGACCGCTGAAGGCGATCGCCTGGTTGATCTGCTGGCTGTAGCCATCGCGGTAGTGATCGAATTCCTTCATGGCATCTGGCCCGTCCCGGTACGATGACTTACGACTTCCGTCAGCGACCGTAAGGTGTCAACGGATTGTTGGGTATCGGTGCCGAAAACGTCGAGCGGTTTTTTGGACAGATTTACGCTGTATTCGACAACCGTCGTGGGACGCGATCGCACCTGATTGTAGATACGTCCGACATACTCGCCGATAATACCGAGGAAGATTCCGTTCAGGCTGATGCCGAAAAGCAACAGGACAGTAGTCGTCGCAAAGCCCGCCGGCCAGTTAAATCCAAAAAAGAGGCGCGAGAAGATATAAACGAAGCTCGCCAGGCAAGTGAGCACTGAGGTTCCGATCCCGATATAGGCGGCCAGGCGCAGTGGGAAAATCGAATGGGTGATCAATCCATCGATCGCCAAAGCCATCAGCTTTCCAACTGGAAATTTGCTTTCGCCGGATTGCCGAACCTGCCGGTCGTAGGGCACGCCGATCTGCCTGGTGGCGAGCATTGAGGTGAGGCCGCGGGTATAGGGGGCAGCATCGTCGATCAGATGCAGTTGATCCAGCAGCGAACGATCGATCAGGCGAAAGTCTCCGCTATCAAGCATCAGGTTGTCATCGGAAACGCTCTTGAGCAGGCGGTAGTAAGATCGGCGGGCCCACTGCAAGAGCTGGCTCTCCTGCCGGAAATGCCTGATGCCGACGACGACGTCGTGCCCCTGTTCCCAAAGGTCCAGAAATTTCGGAAACAGGCTGGGCGGATCCTGCAGGTCGCAATCCAGTTGAATCGCGGCATCGCCGGACGCGAGCCGATAACCGGTGAGGACGGACCTCTGAAATCCAAAATTTCTTGCGAACCGGACTGCCCGGACTCGCGTATCGCTCTTCGCCAACTCCGATATGATCGCAATCGAACCGTCGGTGCTGTGATTGTCGGTAAAGATGATTTCGAAGGTGTAGCGATCTTTCAGCAGGTCGAACGTATCGCGAACCGCTTCGTAGGCCCTCTTGATGTTCCCTTCCTCGTTGTATACGGGGATCAGAACCGAGATAAGTTTTTGCTGGCCTTCAATACGCATTTTAGGGGTCATTCTACAGGTTCCTACGCCACCTGCGTCCGTTCGACAATCCGCGTTTCATTACCAGATGGTGGCGGAAGGGCAAAGCTTGGGTCGTCGGCTGCAGCGGGTCTCCAGCCGCCGAATGGGCTAGTCTACCCCAACCGCATAAGCTTGATTAGGTGTTGTGTTTCCAGTAATTGGTCGGGTGCCTATCCGCTGCGCCGACCACCCCCGCTGGCGAGGTCGGCTTCTGGGGAGATCGCATGCTTATGTACTACAATCCACGGCGGTTAAGGGTTTAAATGCTCGATACTCCAAACCATGACATCCCATCCGGAAAGCTAAAGTGCTGTCAAGTCTGCGGGTCCAAGCGCCTGGAGCTCGTCATTGACCTCGGCCATCAGCCTTTGTGCGACTCGCTTCCTTCCGAGACACAACTCGACGCTCCCGAGACGAGCTATCCGCTCCGCCAGGTGTGGTGCCGGGACTGCACGCTTTCGCAGATTGATTACGTGATCCCCGGCGAGGTGGTTTTTCATCCTGAGTATCCGTATCGATCCGGCATCACCAAAGAACTGGCAATCTATCAGGATGCGTTCGTTCAAGACGCGGTGTCCGATCTCGCGCTCGAATCCGGTCAGTTGGTCGTCGATATCGGATCGAACGATGGCACGCTGCTCTCCGGTTTCAAACAGCGCGGTATGCGCGTGCTCGGCGTCGAACCCACCAACATCGCGCGCATTGCCCAGGAGCAGGGCATCGACACGCTGCAAGCGTTTTTCGATGAAGATACCGCGCAGAAGATCGTGGAGACGCACGGGCACGCGAAGGTGGCGACTGCCACCAACGTATTCGCGCATGTGGCGAAGCTCGGTAGCTTCATTCGCGGCCTGGAGCGATTGCTCGCCGACGATGGCGTGTTTATCCTCGAGAACCACTACTTGCTCGACGTGATCGAGGGCGGTCAGTTTGACACGATCTATCATGAGCATCTGCGAACTTATTCTCTAAAATCGATCGTCAAGCTGTTCGAGTTTTTCGACTTTACGTGCGTCGATGCGCGCAGGGTAAGCCGCTACGGTGGCAACATTCGCGTTTACGTGGCGAAAGGGAAGGGAAGACCGGTAAAGCCGTCGATTGCAAAGCTGCTGAAGGCGGAAGACGACTTCGGACTTTCACGCCCCGAATGCTATGCAGGTTTTCGTGCGCTGGCAGAGAAAGTCAAACTTGACCTTCTGAACCTGGCGCTCGATTGCAAGGAGAAGGGCCTGAGCTTCGTCGGCAACTCATGCCCCGGCCGCTGCAGTACGCTGCTGAACTACGTCGGTATCGACCGCATGCTGATGCCCTATATTTGTGAGCAGCCGACGTCACTCAAGCTTGGTTTGTATCTGCCGGGCAAGCATATTCCAGTGGTCGACAACGAGCGCCTCATTCGCGAGCAGCCGGATTACGTGGTGTTGCTCGCTTGGCATTATGGCGAGCCCATCGCGGCGCAACTTCGGGCGAGGGGTCTGAAGTCCAAGCTGGTGATGCCTATGCCTGAGCTTCGCATACTTTCGATTTGAGCGTCTCGCACAGGGGGCGAGACGAAGGTGCACCGGCGACAGCGCGGGTCCTGAGCATGAAGCAGTTGGTGTCATGAAAGTGATGATCCTCGCCGGTGGCCTCGGTAGCCGTCTGAGCGAAGAGACAATCGTGCGGCCAAAGCCGATGGTGGAAATCGGCGGGCATCCCATGCTCTGGCACATCATGAAGATCTACTCTTCGTACGGCATCAATGAGTTCGTGATTTGCCTTGGATACAAAGGGTATTTGATCAAGGAGTATTTCTCGCAATATCTCCTGCACACCTCCGACGTCACGATCGATCTCAAGAACAACCACATCGATTTTCATGCCAAGAGATCGGAGCCTTGGCGGGTGACGCTGGTCGATACCGGCGCCGAGACCGAAACGGGCGGTCGCATCAAGCGGGCGCTGCCTTACATACGAGATGACGACGCGTTTTGTCTTACCTATGGCGATGGCGTTGCTGATATCGACATCCGGAAGCTCATCGATTTTCATCATTCGCATGGCAAGCTTGCGACGGTGACCGGAGTCCGTCCGCCCGGACGCTTCGGTAGTCTCCAGTTGCAGGATTCCACCGTGACGGGGTTCACCGAGAAACCGCTGGGAGATGGCGGCTGGATCAACGGCGGCTTTTTTGTCGTCAGTCCCCGGGCTGTCGATTTGATTTCCGGCGACTTCACCATCTGGGAACGCGAACCGCTGGAACAACTGGCGAAGCGCGATGAACTGCGGGTCTTTCGCCATGAGGGTTTCTGGCAGTCAATGGACACTTTGCGAGAGCGAAATCTGCTCGAAAATCTTTGGAAAGAGGGCAAGCCGCCGTGGCGCACGTGGGAACAAACCCGGACTTCTGGCGCGGCAGGCGCGTCCTCGTAACCGGCCACACTGGCTTCAAGGGTTCGTGGCTGAGCCTGTGGTTGTCGGTCATGCAGGCGCGCGTGTTCGGCTTCGCCCTCGCGCCTCCCACCAGTCCTTCTCTTTTTGAGCGAGGCGACGTAGCGGGCATTCTGGATGATACGCGCGGCGATATCCGGAATTTCGAAGCCGTTTTGGGTGTGTTGCAAAGGACCAAACCGGAAGTCGTCTTGCATCTGGCAGCGCAATCTGTCCTGCGAGAATCCTATGTAGATCCGATCGGCACGGTCTCAACCAACGTGATGGGCACGCTCAACGTGCTGGAGGCCGTCAGACAGCATAATATCAAGTCAAAGGCTGCCGGTGCGAACATGGTTCGGTCGCTTGTCATTGTGACAAGCGACAAGTGCTACGAAAACCGTGAGTGGGTATGGGGATATCGTGAGAACGAGCCGATGGGAGGCCACGACCCCTACAGCACCAGCAAGGGCTGCGCCGAACTCCTGATGTCGTCCTATAACCAAAGCTTTGGTGAGCCGCCCGCGGCGTCGGCTCGAGCCGGCAACGTCATCGGCGGAGGAGACTGGGCGAAGGATCGGCTCATTCCCGATGCGGTCCGGGCATTTGCTGCGGGCCAGGTTCTCGAAATCCGCAATCCGCATGCCATTCGTCCATGGCAGCACGTTCTGGAGCCGCTTGCAGGATATCTGCTTCTGGCGGAACAACTCTTCGACAAAGCCGCGGCCGTTGCGGGCGGCTGGAATTTCGGACCGGGCACCGATAGCGAGCAGAACGTGGCAAGTCTGGTCGAGAAGCTGGTAGCCGTCTGGGGGAATGAAGCGCAATGGAAGGATGCGGGCGGCGACAACCCGCATGAGGCGACCTTCCTGAAACTCGATTCGTCGAAAGCACATTTCAAGTTGGGCTGGCGGCCACGGCTGAACTTTGAAGATGCTTTGAAGCTCACGGCTGCGTGGTACCAGGCAGACTTGCGGCATCAGGCTTCGTCGATGCAGGACTTTACACTCGGTCAAATTCGCGACTACGCCGGAGCCTAGCGGCGCACACAGGATAAATTCGCGCCATGGCGGGATGGAATGCACAATGCCTGGAATCTGTCTGGCTCTGATTGGTGGCGGGAGATGGGCGCGCACCCACGCCGGAGTGTTGGCACAGTTTTCGGGGCGGATCGAGCGAGTTCTCTGGGTCACCCGCCACAACAGCGCGGCCGTCGATACCTTCATTGCACAGAATCCCGGCGCAGCCCCGACGTTCGAATTGTTCTCCAGCCTGAATGCGGCGCTCGCAGAAAAGCCCGACGCGGCTATCGTAGTCACGGCCGACTCCAACCACGCATCAACCGCGGAAATTTTACTACGAAACGGGGTGCCTACGCTTGTCGAAAAACCGCTAGCGCTGAGCGGTCAAAGTGCAAAGCACCTGATTGAACTTGCTGAGCAGCGCAACATTGCGCTTTGCGTGGCGCTACATTTGCTCAAGGCGGATTTTTTACACTATTTCCGACAGTTGTGGATTGGCCGCCAGATCGACAGGATTGAACTGGAATGGATTGATCCCGATTTTGAGATGCGACACGGGGAAGCAAAGTTTCTGAACTTGACTGCAAACAAGGCGGATGAAGCCATACCTCATCTTTGGTCAATACTGAGGGTGATTCAAAATGAATATGAACCGCAGCTTCGTGCTGCGAAACCTCGACCCCTCGGCGCCGTGGAACTGGAAATAGATGTGGGCTCTTCGCGAGCAACCATTGTGTTTGCAAGAAGAGCAACGGCACGAAAGCGCGCCCTCAGACTGGCGTTTCAGGACGGCGGGACTGCAGAAATCGACTTTACAACGGAGCCCGGCCGGATCGCGATTGATGGCGCGGACCAGCCAAACTTGGAAGCTCGCACCCGCATCAGGCCACTCGCTACAGAGATAAGAGACTTTCTGGACGCTATCGATCGACCGGAAAATATGGCTTTGTCTACACAGCTGGCTGCACACTGTCTTGGGTCTGTTACGTTGACAGAGACCGTTCGTGAGTTGCTCATAGAAAGAGAGGCGCAGGCCGTAGCGTTGCGTCTAATAAACGGCGGTTCAATGCATGAGCCCGACGTTTCAGCGTGGATTATCGATAATATCGCTCCGCTGTTGGACACTCAGGGGACGCGTATTGATAGCGCGGACCAAGAAACGATAGGCCGGATCATTGAGGCGGTTCACAAAGCCGTCAGTGAGGAAAGTTCATGCGTAGTAGCTTCGCGCCGGTCCGAGGCGTCACCCGCGATGATGTTAACTATCCGGCAATCCCGTTTCTTTGATCTCTTGATCAAAGACTTGTCTCAACTGCAAAAGCAGCGACCCATCGCCACATCCTGAGGCAATTGAGGGCAGCACGCGCGCACCGATCCGGTGGTGTTTGGCATTTATCGTTCAGCCTGAACGCGGTACCTGCATTCTCCAAAGGTGCTTGTGGTGAAGCGAAGACCGTTCAGGACGGCTCCCAGCCGATCGATATGAGCTTGGCTGGTGGAGCGACCAGGGGTTGGCCGATCCGCTCCCAAATCGCACCCTGGCCGGTGGCCTGGAGTGTCAGCTTGACCCAGCTTTGAGGTACCGGCAGCAGCCAGGGTGGTCTGCCGTAGCTCGCACGGTGACGCGCGATGAGATGTGCGACCGTCACCGGTGCCGGGTTGGATACGATGAAGGTCTCGCCCTGCGCGCGGGGATTGCTCAGCGCGGTCGTAACGGCCGAGTTGAAATTCTGGATCGACAGCACGGATCGCTGCGCACATAGCGCCCCGAAGGGAAGCGGAATCGGCAGGCGCGAAAGCCGGTGGACGGTCGCGAAGTTTCCCTTCTCGCCTTCGCCATAGATCACGACGGGACGCAGGATTGTAAACGAAATTCCGGCCGCGCGTATCGCCTGTTCGGCGGCAAATTTGGATCGTCCATACGCGTTGTTCGGCGTCGGAAAATCATCCTCGGTGAGGTCGTGATCCGCATAAGAGCCGGACTGGGCGGCGATCGAGGAAATGAACACCAGATGCTTTGTCGGGCCGCGCGATATCGCTCGTGCCAGCGCCGACGTCGCGCGATGATTGACGCGATCATAAAAATCGTCGCCGGCGTATTTGTGAGCAATGCCGGCAAGATGAACGACGGCGTCGCATTGGTCCAGCAGGGGTTGCCAGTCGAACAACCGCGAGAGATCCGAAAGCGGAACGGCGGTCACGTCCGGATTGTCGAAGGAGGTCACCACTCTCGATGCAGCGATCACGCTATAGCCCTGCGCAACAAGATACGGAACCAGATGACGTCCGACAAACCCGTCGGCGCCGGTGACGAGCACCCTGGTTTTCTTGCTGTCGCGGCTATCCTGCGAGTCCGACACGGCGCTCGACCGGGGACCGGCTCCGTCGCAAGCAGGTATGGGACGTGAGTTCATCAGCCCGGGAACGCTTTTTCGCCGCTGAGTTTCCTGTTGCATCTAATCTGAAAAACCAGCTTTGCGTTTGGAATAGGCCCGCTGCCAATCTTCTTAATATAGGCCAGCGAATCGTATGGACGCAACCAAAGGTTGGCGGGATCCTTCTCTCCCGCATAAGAAGGGGGATACGGTGCCACCAGGCAGCGTTTGGGAGCTGGGATCCCGTCGAGCCATTTAACCCCATCCGATGAGGTTTAATCCCGCCGTTGGCGGGGCACACCGCGTGGTGCAGTCTTCCAGGATCATTGTCAACACCTTCGGACGGATGAAAATCCGCCGGCGCCGGCGAGAGTCGTGGGCTTACACTGCCCTGAAGGGTTGGCTGCGGTCAATCAGGCGGCTAACGTCGATTCTGACGGCTAATGGAACAAGGCTTCCCATGATCAGATTCGGCCTGCTCGGATGCGGGCGTATCGCAAAGCGCCATTCGGAACTTTTGGGCGGTAATCATATCGACGGAGCCGGGCTCGTTGCCGTTTGTGACGCCGTTCGTAACCGCGCCGACGCGATTGCGTCGAAGTTCGGCATTCCTGCGATTTATGGTATGGATGACTTCCTCGCCCGGAAGGACATCGACGCGGTGACGGTGCTGACGCCGAGCGGGATGCATCCCGACCATGTCATCGCCTGCGCGAAGGCCGGAAAGCACGTCGTCGTCGAGAAGCCGATGGCGCTGCGGCTGCAGGATGCCGACGACATGATCCGCGCCTGCGACGAAGCCGGGGTCAAGCTGTTCGTCGTCAAGCAGAATCGCTTCAACGTTCCTGTCGTGAAGGCGCGCGAGGCGCTGGAGGCCGGCCGCTTCGGCCGATTGATTCTCGGCACGGTCCGCGTCCGCTGGTGCCGCGACCAGGCCTATTACGATCAGGATGCCTGGCGCGGCACCTGGGCCTATGACGGCGGCGTGCTCTCCAACCAGGCCAGTCACCACGTCGACATGCTGGAATGGTTCTTCGGCGACGTCGTCAGCGTTCATGCCCGTGCCGTCACGGCGCTGGCAAAGATCGAAGCCGAAGACACGGCGGTCGCAACGCTGAAATTCCGCAACGGCGCACTCGGGATCATCGAGGCGACGACGGCTATCCGGCCGACCGACCTCGAAGGCTCGCTTTCGATTCTCGGCGAGAAGGGGACGGTCGAAATTGCGGGCTTCGCCGTCAACCAGATCCGGCACTGGCGCTTTGTCGAAGAGCTTCCGTCCGATAGGGACGTGATCGAGAAATTTTCCGTCAATCCGCCGAATGTCTACGGCTTCGGCCATCAGGCCTACTACCAGCACGTGATCGACTGCCTGGTGAACCAGCGTTCGGCGCTCGTCGACGGCCTCGAAGGGCGCAAGAGCCTGGAATTGATTTCCGCGCTCTACGAATCGATCGAGACCGGCGCCGAGGTGCCGCTTCGCTTCGCGCCGCGGCTGGGCCGGCTTGGTGTCGCCTCGTGAACCGGCCAGAGATACATCAGGCGGGCGTGCGCGACGTTGATTTCGGCACAGGCGTCAGAATCGTCGAGCCGTGCAATCTCTACGGCTGCAGAATCGGCGACGACTGCTTTGTCGGGCCGTTCACCGAAATCCAGAAAGGCGTCGTGGTTGGCGCCCGCACGCGGGTGCAGTCTCATGCCTTCATCTGCGAACTCGTCACTATCGGCGAAGACTGCTTTGTCGGCCATGGCGTGATGTTCGTGAACGATACGTTCTCGACCGGCGGCCCGGCCCGCGGCAACAGGGACTTGTGGCGCGAGACCGTGATCGGCAACCGCGTCTCGATCGGCTCCAACGCCACGATCATGCCGGTCAGGATCGCCGATGACGTTGTCATCGGTGCGGGCGCGGTGGTAACCAAGGACATCACGGCGTCGGGGACATATGTGGGCAATCCGGCGCGCCGGCTGCTGGCGGACAAGTAGGGAAGACGACCGATGCCGGTGCCTTTCGCGGATCTGCAACTGCAGTATCAGACCATCAAAAGCGAGATCGACGGCGCGATTGCCTCCGTCATCCGCGACAACGCCTTCATTCGCGGGTCCTACGTCGATGCCTTCGAACGGGAGTTCGCCGCGGCCGTCGACGTCAGGCATTGCGTCTCCTGCGCCAACGGCACCGATGCGCTGTATCTCGCGATGGCTGCGCTGAAGGTCAAGCCGGGTGACGAGGTGATCACAACGGCGCATTCCTGGATCAGCACGTCGGCGATGATTACGCACGCCGGCGCCACCGTGGTGTTCTGCGATACCGATGGCGCGACGTTCACGATCGATCCGGCGGCGATCGAGGCCGCGATCACACCACGCACCGTCGGAATCATTCCGGTGCATCTGTACGGACAGCCGGCGGACATGGACGCGATCATGGCGATCGCCAACAAGCACGGGCTCTGGGTGATCGAGGATTGCGCGCAGGCGCACCTGGCCCGCTATAAAGGCAAGCAGGTCGGGACGTTCGGCACGGCCGCGACCTATTCTTTCTATCCGGGCAAGAATCTCGGCGCGATGGGCGATGCCGGCGCGGTCATGTCCAATGACGATCGGCTGGCCGAACACATGACCATGCTGGCGCGTCACGGCGGTGTGGTGAAGCATCAGCATCACATCGAAGGCATCAATAGCCGGCTCGACGGCATGCAGGCAGCGATCCTATCGGCGAAACTGCCGCACTTGGCCCAGTGGACGGAAGCGCGGCAGAGCGCGGCCAAGGTTTATGACGCCGGCCTCAACCAGATCGAGGACGTCTTGGTGCCGGAGGTCGCGCCGGACCGCAGCCATGTCTATCATCTCTACACGATCAGGCATCCGCGCCGCGATGCGCTGGCCGCACATCTGAACGCCAATGGCGTGCAGACCGCGATTAACTATCCGACCGCACTGCCGTTCCTGGCCGCGTATCAGCGGTTCGGCCATCGTCCCGAGCAATTTCCCAATGCATCCAGCGATCAGGGGAAAATCCTGTCGCTGCCAATGTTCGCGGAGATCACCCGCGAGCAGCAGGACGAAGTGATTGATCTCGTTCGCAAGTTCTGAAGCGGGGCGGGTGCACTTATCGTTCGTCTGATATCACCTTGCCGTCGTTCGGCAGCGCGCCGGCTCCGACCAGTTCCACATTGCCGCCGAGCTTGGTCACCGCGCGCAGTGTTGCAGCGAGCTCGCTCTGCAGCGTCTCGGCCGGCGCTGCCGTCTCCGCCTTCAGCGTCATCAGATCACTCTCGCCGGATCGCGTGACGACGAGGCGCAGCCTTCCGAGTTCGGGATGGCGCTTGCCGATCTCGGCGACCTGTTCGGGGCGCACGAACATGCCCTTGACCTTGGTGGTCTGGTCGGCGCGGCCCATCCAGCCCTTGATGCGCATGTTGGTGCGTCCGCACGGGCTTGCGCCCGGCATCGCCGCGGTGAGGTCCCCGAGCGCGAGCCGGATCCAGGGATGCTGCGGGTCGAGCGAGGTGACGACGATCTCGCCGACGTCGCCGATAGCTACGGGATCACCGGTGCCGGGACGCACGATTTCCATGATCAGGTCCTCGTTGACGACCATGCCCTCGCGCGCCGGCGTCTCGAACGCGACCATGCCGAGGTCGGCGGTGCCGAACGCCTGATAGGCATCGACGCCGCGCGACTTGACTTCGTCCTGCAACGATTTCGGAAACGCCGCGCCGGAAACCAGCGCGCGCTTGATCGAGGAGACGTCGCGCCCGGCGCTGGCGGCAGCATCGAGCAGGATCTTGAGGAAATCAGGCGTCCCGCTATAGCCGACCGGCCGATAGGCCTCGATCAGCTCGAACTGCTGTTCGGTATTGCCGGGGCCGGCCGGAATCACCGCACAGCCCAGCGCCCGCGCCGAGGCGTCGAAAATGAAGCCACCGGGCGTCAGATGATAGCTGAAGGTGTTGAGCACGACGTCGCCGGGCCGGAAGCCGGCCGCGAACAACGCCCGCGCGCCGCGCCAGGGGTCGGCGTGAACGGGCTCCGGTTCGAAGATCGGGCCCGGTGAGGTAAACAGCCGCCCGAACGAACCCAAGGGTCCGGCAACAAAGCCGCCGAAGGGTGGCGCGGCCTTGTGGAGGGCAGGGAGTTCCGACTTGCGCAGCACTGGCAAGTCGGCAAGCGCGGCCCGGCCTGTCACGGCGGCCGGATCGATGCCCCTCAGGCGCTCGGCATAGGCCGGCGCGGCGAGCGCCTTGCGCAGGACGTCAGGGAGGCGGGAAAACAGCTCCGTTTCGCGTAGGCCCGGATCGCGCGTTTCAAGGGCGTCATAGTGGTCAGTCATGGCTGATGCCTCAGGTGAGGGCCGATTGCGCGCCGCCTCTGACGTGCTATCAGACGGCTTCTACCGGTGTTGATGTTCCAGGGAACGCAATGGCTGAAAGAGATACCGCTGCGGCGGCAGATACGCTGGATTCGGCCGATATCGTCGCGAGGCTGAAGCTTCGCATGATCGACCATTGCCTGCCGCTGTGGTCGACCGAAGGCTGGGACGACGTAGCGGGCGGTTTTATCGATCGGCTCGATCCGGACGGCCGCGCGGACCGCCTGGCGCCGCGCCGGGTCTTTGTGCAGGCGCGCCAGATCTATTGCTACGCCAAGGCGGCGCAAATGGGCTGGTATCCCGACGGCCGCGCGATCGCGCTGAAGGGCTTGGATCATCTCTTGGCGAAAGCGAAAGCCCCTGACGGCAGGCCGGGCTTTGTCCACACCTTGACGCCGGATGGCGCCGTGCTGGATCCGTTGCGCGATTCCTACGACCACGCCTTCGTGCTGTTGGCGTTGGCAACCGTCCACGCGCTCGATCGTGACGCGCAAATCCGCGCCGAGATCGATGCGCTGTGCCATTTCGTCGATACGGAGCTGCGCTCGCCGCATGGCGGGGTGCACGAAGGATTGCCGGTCTCGCTGCCGCGGCGGCAGAACCCGCAGATGCATCTGTTCGAAGCGATGATCGCGGCGTTCGACGCCACGCACGACATGGTATTCCAGAACAGGGCCGGGAATTTCTTCAGCCTGTTTCTGGCCAATCTCTACGACAAGCAACGGCAGGTGCTTGGCGAGTATTTCGAAGAGGACTGGTCGAAGATCGAGCCCATCAGCGTCGAGCCGGGGCATCAGGCGGAGTGGGCCTGGCTGTTGAAGGGCTTTGAACGCATCACCGGCTGCCCGACCGGCCGCTACCGCGGCGAATTGCTGGCGTCGGCGCTGCGCTATCGTGACGCGGCGACCGGCTGCCTGATCGACGAAGGCGACGCCGGCGGCAACATCAGGCGGCATACGCGCCGGCTGTGGCCGCAGACCGAAATCGCAAAGGCGTGGATCGCGCAGGCTGAAGCGGGCGAGGCGGGAGCCGCAGATGAAGCGCGCGCGGCGTTGGCGCGGCTCGAACGGCATTATCTCAGCCATCCCGTGGCGGGCGGCTGGTACGACCAGTTCGATCGCGACGGCAACTCGCTGGTCGCGACCATTCCTGCGTCTTCGTTCTACCATGTGCTTTGCGCGGTGACGGAAGCGGAGCAGGTTATCGGCTAGATGATAGGTGGCGGTCACAGCCACCGCTTTCGCCGCTTGAAGCTTTTCAGGTTTTTGAAGCTCTTGCGCTGGTCGCCGGCGCCGCCGAGGTAGAATTCCTTGACGTCCTCGTTGTCGCGCAATTCGTCGGCGGTGCCGTCGAGCACCACCTTGCCCTGTTCCATGATGTAGCCGTGGCTTGCGACCGACAGCGCCGCGCGCGCGTTCTGCTCCACCAGCAAGATGGTGACGCCGAGGTCGCGGTTGATCTCCTTGATGATGGCAAACACCTCCTTGACCAGGAGCGGGGACAGGCCCATCGACGGCTCGTCCATCAGGATCATCTTGGGCCGCGCCATCAGCGCGCGACCGATCGCCAGCATCTGCTGCTCGCCTCCGGAGAGATAGCCGGCCAGCCCGGTGCGCTCTTTCAGGCGAGGGAAATATCTGAAGACCATGTCGATGTCGTCGCCGACCTCGTTGTCGGTGCGGGTGAAGGCGCCGAGCTTCAGATTCTCGATCGAGGTCATGTCGGAGATGATGCGGCGGCCTTCCATCACCTGGAAGATGCCGCGGCGGACGATCTTGTCGGGATCGATGCCGTCGATGCGCGCGCCGTCGAAAAGGATCTCGCCGCGGATGACTTCGCCGTCTTCGGTCTTGAGAAGGCCCGAGATCGCCTTCAGCGTCGTCGACTTGCCGGCGCCATTGGCCCCGAGCAGGGCTACGATCGCGCCCTTTTGCACGTCGAGGCTGAGGCCGCGCAGCACCAGGATGACCTTGTCGTAGACCACCTCGATGTTGCGGACGCTGAGCAACGGGGCGGCCTGTGCCGCCGCCGTCGCGGGACGATTGATTACGGTTGCTTCAGTCATGTTTCCGATCCTGGCGTTGTTAGTGGAGCGGGTCGTCCCGCTCCACCCACCGCCGTCATCACCCGCGCATGCGGGTGATCCAGTATTCCAGAGGCGACTGCGATCGACCGAGACGCCGCGGCGTACTGCATCCCCGCCTTCGTGGGGGATGACAGTTGAGTGTTGAGGCGCCTGCAGGCGCGCCTGACATTACCAGCCGAGCCACTCGGGCTTGCGCGGCAGGTCGATCGTCTTCACCTTCTCCATCTTGATGCCGCCGTTCTTGACTAGATCGTTGAGCGGAGCATCGGTCGCGCCGGCGACCTTCATGCGATAGAGATCAACCTTGAGCGTGCCGCGGTGATCCGTCTCGGTGAAGGTCGAGGGATTGCAGATGCCTTCGCCGCCGGCGGGCACCCAATCCTTCTTCTGATAAAAACCCTTCTTGACGTTCTCGCCGGTGGCGCCGCCGTTCTTGGCAGCCCATTCGACGGCTTCCTTCATGTAGAGCGCGGTGCAGACGCCGGCGAGGTAGTGCACGGGACGGTAGGCGGTGCCGGCCGCATCCGACATCTTGGAGATTTCCATGAAGGTCTTCATGCCGGGCGCGTTGCCGCCCCATGCCACCGCGGTGCGCAGCGGGAACACCACGCCATCGGCGGCAGCGCCGGCGGCCTTGGCGGCGTTCTCGTCCATGCCCCAGACGTTGCCGAGGAACTGCACGTCGACGCCCGCGGCCTTGCATGCGTTGAGCACGGAGATGTTCGAGCCGGCGGTGTTGCCCAGATAAGCGTAGTTGGCGCCCGAGCTCTTCAGGGTCAGGCACTGCGCGCTGTAGTCGCCAGGCGTCAGGGCGAACACGATCGGCGGCAGCAGGTCGAAGCCGAGTTCGGCGGCCATTGCTTCACCCGCCGCCTTGGGTGCGTTCGGGTAGGGGTGGTTGGCACCCATATGGACGAACTTCGGCTTGCCCGGCTTGCCCTTCGCTTTCCAGTCCTCGGCTGCCCAGGTCAGCATGCCGCGAACCGCGTCCGAATAGCTCGGGCCGTAGAAAAAATTATAGGGTGCGGGCTTGGCCTTGCCGCCGGCACCCGTCGGGTCGGAGAGTGCGGCGGCATAGGATGCCGAAATATCGGGGATCTTGTCCTGGGCCAGGAATCCCGTCAGTGCCTCGGTGTCGGCGGTGCCCCAGCCGAGAATGGCGGCGACCTTGTCGGAGCCCGACCATTTCTTGTACTGGGCGATGGCGCGCGGCACCTGATAGCCGTAATCGACGGTGTCGACATTGACCTTGGCGCCGCTGATGCCGCCATTCTTGTTGATCCATGCATAGGTGTCCGCGACACCCTGTCCGAACGGCGTTCCGACGTCAGAGGTGGCGCCCGAATAGTCGGCGAGATGCCCCAGCGAGATCGGCGCCTGGGCTGATGCCGCGGTGCTACCCAACAGCAAAGCCAGCGAGGCGGTGCTCAGTAGAGTCTTCATCGTCATAGACTAATCCTCCGGTTATTTCTCGAGGTCTTCTTGTTGTCCGTCCCGTTCCGACCTCAATGTGAGAACGGGTAGAGTTTCCAGTATGCCTTGATCTGACGCCATCGATGCGCGAGTCCATCCGGCTCGAACACCAGAAAGACGATGATGATCACGCCAATGGCCATCTCGCGCAAGAAAGCGATGTTGTTCTTTAGTCCGAGAAATTGATCGATCGGACTGCCGCGCAGCGCGACGCTGAGCCATTCCATCGATTCCGGCAGCAGCACCATGAAGGCCGTGCCCATCAGCGTGCCCATGATCGAGCCGAGCCCGCCGATGATGATCATCGCAAGGAAGATGATCGAGCGATCGATGCCGAAACCTTCGTTGGAGACGACCTGATTGTAATGCGCATAGAGCGCGCCGCCGACGCCGGCAAAGAAGGCGGCGAGGCCGAACGACAGCGTCCGGTATTTTGTCAGGTTGATGCCCATGATCTCGGCAGACAGATAATGGTCGCGCACGGCGACCAATGCGCGCCCGTCGCGGGTACGGATCAGATTCGTCACGAGGAGATAGCAGACGACGACATAGGCGAGCACGACGTAGAAGTATTTCTTGTCGCCGCGCAGCGAATAGCCGAAGAGCGAGAACGGTTCGGCGCTGGCGGGAACACTGCCGCCGGTGAACCATTCGGCGCGCGCGAAGAAGTCGAGCAGGATGTACTGCGCCGCCAGCGTCGCGATCGCGAGATAGAGCCCTTTCAGCCGCGCGGCGGGCAGGCCGAAGATCAGGCCGACCGCCGCCGTCACGACGCCCGCGAGCGGAATGCAGAAGAACACGGGAATGCCGAACCGGTTCGAGAGATAGGCTGACGTGAAGGCGCCGAAGCCGAAGAAAGCGGCGTGGCCGATCGAGATCTGGCCGGTGAAGCCGACGACGATGTTCAGCCCAAGCGCTGCGATGCCGAAGATGCCGATCTGGATCAGGAGGCTGAGGCTGTATTCGTTCAGGATGTGAGGTGCAAAGCAGATCAGGACGATGCCCACGATCATGGCGTTGCGGCTGGTCGTGGTCGGAAACACGGTGGTATCCGCCGCGTAGCTGGTGCGGAAATCGCCGGCGGGAATGAAAGTCTGGCCTGCCATGATTTGCTTACACCCGCTCGATGTCTTTGGTGCCGAACAGGCCATACGGCTTGATCATCAAAATGATGATCAGCGCATAGAACGGCGCGATCTCGTAGAGATTGCCCCAGTGCAGATATTCGCTGTCGAGAAAATGTGCGAAATTCTCCAGAAGGCCGATGATAATGCCGCCCAGCACCGCGCCGCCGACGCTGTCGAGACCGCCTAGGATCGCCGCCGGAAACACCTTGACGCCATAGGCGGACAGCCCGGCCGAGACGCCGTTGACGACGGCGACCACCACGCCCGCGACGGCGGAGACGGTGGCCGAAATCGCCCAGGCCATCGCGAATACGCTTTTCACGGAGATGCCGAGCGACTGCGCTACCTGCTGGTTGAACGCGGTGGCGCGCATCGCCAGACCATATTTGGAGAAGCGGAAGAACCACGCCATTCCCACCATCATCGCCACCGAAACCGCGAGGCTCATCAGATAGACCGTCTGCACCTGCAATCCGAGGATATTGATGTTCTGGGTCTGGAAGATCCGCGGGAACGGCTGCAGGTTGACGCCGAATATCCACTTCATCAGCGCGGCGAATACCATCGACAGCGCGATCGTCACCATGATCACGGAAATGATCGGCTCGCCGATCATGGGGCGCAGGATGAAGATCTGGATCGCGATGCCGAACAGGAACATGAAGACCAGCGTGATCGGCATGCCCAGATAGAACGGGACCTGATATTTGGTGAGCAGCCACCAGCATACCCAGGCGCCGACCAGCAGCAGTTCGCCCTGCGCGAAGTTCACGACCTGCGTCGCCTTGTAGATCAGCACGAACGACATCGCGACCACGCCATAGAGCGTGCCGACCACGAGGCCGTTGACTAGGAGCTGGATCAGGAGCTGGGTGTTCATTCCGCGGCCTCCGCCATCAGCGCGTGCCCGCCGAGATCGACTACCCGAAGCGTGGTGCGGATGCGCTGGGTGGTGCCGTCCTGGAAGCGGATCATGGTGTCGACGGGAATGTCGCGCTTGCCGCCATAGATCGCGTCGATAATATCCGCGTATTTTTCGTTGATGACGCTGCGTCGGACCTTTCGGGTGCGCGTCAGTTCACCGTCGTCGGCATCGAGTTCCTTGTAGAGCAGGAGGAAGCGCGAGATGCGTTGCGCCGGTGGCAGCGTGGCGTTGACGGCTTCGACTTCCTTGCGCAGCAGCGCATAGACCTCGGGGCGCGAGGAGAGGTCGGTGTAGGTGGTGAACGAGATGCGGTTCTTCTCCGCCCATTTCGAGATGATCGAGTAGCGAATGCAGATCATCGCGGCCAGCGCATCGCGGCCGGCGCCGAGCACCACGGCCTCGGCGACATAGGGCGAGAACTTCAGCTTGTTTTCCAGATATTGCGGCGAGAAGCGCTCGCCGCGCGAGGTCTCGGCGAGATCCTTGATGCGGTCGATGACCACGAGCTGTTTGTCGCGGTTGAAATAGCCGGCGTCGCCGGAGTGCATCCAGCCGTCCTTGATGTCGGCGACTGATGCTTCCGGATTCTTGAAATAGCCCAGGAACATGTTGGGATGACGCACCACGATTTCGCCGACGCCGTTGACGTCCGGATTGTCGACGCGGAGCTCGATGTCGTCGGCCATCGGCACGCCGGTCGTATCCGGATCGACCTTGCCGGATGGATGCAGCGTGTACGCCCCCAGCATCTCGGTTTGGCCGTAAAGCGTACGGAGCGGCACGCCCATGGCCTGGAAGAACTTGAAGGTATCCGGTCCGAGCGCGGCGCCACCGGTCGCAGCCGAGCGCAGCCGCGTGAAGCCCAGGCGGTCGCGCAGCGCGCGGAACAGCAACTGGTCGGCGAACATCGAACGCTTGTCCTGGGCGAGCGCCGAAAGTCCCGCCTTCATGCCGATGTCGAAGAGCCTTTGTTTCAGCGGCGAAGAATCCATCACGCCGGCGCGCACATCGGCGGCGATCGATTCCCAAAGCCGCGGCGCGAACAGCACGAAAGTCGGCGCGATCTCGCGGAAATCGTGCATCATGGTCTCGGGCTCTTCGACGAAGTTGACCTTCATCCGGCACAGCAGCCCTTTGCCGAGCGCGTAGATCTGTTCCATGATCCAGGGCAGCGGCAGCACCGAAACGTATTCATCGTCCGGCCCCTTCGGGTCAAAGGCCAGATAGGTCGCGCAATGTTTCAGCACGCGCCCGGCCGCCAGCATCGCGAGCTTGGGGTTGGCCGTGGTCCCAGAGGTGGTGCAGAGGATCGCGACATCCTCGCTGCTTGTCGCGTCGACCAGCCGGTCGTAAAGGCCGGCCTCGCGCGCGGCGCGGTCGCGCCCCATCGTGGCGAGCTTCTCGGCTTCCATCAGCCGCGGATCGTCATATTTCCGCATGCCGCGCGGATCGGAATAGACGATATGCTTGAGGTTGGGCGCGCGGTCGGCCAGCGCCAGCAGCTTGTCGACCTGCTCCTCGTCTTCGGCGAACACCAGTTTGGCGTCGCCATAGCTGAGAAGGTAGGCCGCTTCCTCGTCCAGCACGTCGCGATAGAGGCCGAGGCTCATGGCGCCGATGGCGTGCGTTGCGATTTCCGCCGCCACCCAGTCCGGCCGGTTGTCGCCGATGATGCCGATGACGTCGCCGCGCTTAAGACCCAGTTCGAGCAGGCCGAGCGCGAAATCGTGCACGCGCGTCTGGTAGTCGTTCCAGGTGAAGACGCGCCACAGCCCGAGATCCTTTTCGCGCAACGCAATCTCGCCGCCGTGCTCCCTGGCATTGAGGCGCAACAGTTTTGGAAAAGTATCTGCCTGGGCGACGCGTCCGGCGTAATCCATCATGCCGCGCACTCCGGAGTGGCGGGCTTGTCGTCGGGGTCGACGAGAGCCTCGTCCTCTTCACCGAGATAGGCGCGCTTCACATGGGGATCGGCGAGCACGGACGTCGGATCGCCCTCGGCGATCTTGCGGCCGAAATCCAGCACCATGACACGGTGAGAGATATCCATCACCACGCCCATGTCATGCTCGATCATCATCACGGTCATGCCGAACTCTTCGTTGAGATCGACGATGTAGCGGGCCATGTCCTCCTTTTCCTCGAAGTTCATGCCGGCCATCGGCTCGTCGAGCAGGATCAGTTGCGGCTCCAGCGCCATCGCGCGGGCGAGCTCGACGCGCTTGCGCAGGCCGTAGGGCAGGGTGCCGGCGGTGGCCTTGCGCACCGACTGCAGGTCGAGGAAGTCGATGATCTCCTCCACCTTGCGGCGGTGTTCGAGTTCCTCGCGCCGCGCCCCCGTCAGCCAGTACAGCGATCCCGTGATGAAATTGTTCTTCAACAGGTGGTGCCGCCCGACCATGATGTTGTCGAGCACGCTCATATGGTGGAACAGCGCCAGGTTCTGGAAGGTCCGGCCGATGCCTAGCCGGGGCCGTGCATTCGGATTGAGGCCGGTGATGTCCTTGCCGCGGTAGAACAGCTGGCCTTCGGTCGGCTTGTAACGTCCGGAAATGCAATTGACGATTGAGGTTTTGCCGGCGCCGTTCGGGCCGATGATCGAGAACAATTCGCCCTCGTTCACGCCGAATGAGACCTCGGTCAGCGCACGAACGCCACCGAAGCGCAGCGAAACCCCGCGCACTTCCAACGTGTAAGCCACTCATTCCCTCCGGATATGGCGCTTGGGTTGCGCTCTTTATCTATCGTTTTGCAATATCTATCGTTTGCAATCGCATGCGCGATCCTACATCGGCAGTGACGGGCAGGCCATCCGACTATGGGTGCCGGCCGATGCCCCGCCTCACGCGTGGTAGTGTCGCACCCCGCCAGCGCGCCATAGGCGGCGCGTGACGAGGTGGCCCTCCTTAGGGCAATGCGATAGTTTGAAATGTCTTTTGCCTGACAATTCGTCGGGAAATTTTGCAAGACAGCACTTCTGCTGCGGTGCAACATGTTGAGGACGCGACGGTCGATGCGATCATGATTGCTGCGGATTACCTCAAGCGCATCGCGGCCTGGTCGCGCGAACTGAGCGAACGGGAAATCGAGATCGCCCGCGCCGGCATCGTGGAGAAATCCTTTCGCGCCAACGAATATGTTTTCATGCGGGGAGATCCCTTCGACTACTGGACCGGCATTGTCACGGGTCTTGCCCGAATGGGTACCGTGTCGAGCAGCGGCAAGGCTGTGACTTTGGCCGGCATGACCGCGGGGGCCTGGTTCGGGGAGGGCTCTATGCTCAAGAGCGAGTTGCGCCGTTACGATGTGGTGGCGTTGCGCGATACAAGGCTGGCGCTGATGGATCGTAGCACCTTCTTCTGGTTGTTCGAGAACAGCGTCGCGTTCAACCGCTTTCTCGTCCGGCAGCTCAACGAGCGGGTCGGCCAGTTCATCGGGGCGCTGGAACATGGCCGCACGCTCGATGCCACCAGCCGCGTCGCGCGCTCGATCGCCTCGCTGTTCAACCCGATTCTCTATCCGGACATGACGCGCCATCTCGAGATCACGCAGGAAGAAATCGGAGCGCTATCCGGTATTTCGCGGCAAAACGCCAACCAGTGCCTGAAGCGGCTGGAGAAGGAAGGCTTGCTGCGGCTCGAATATGGCGGCGTCACCATCATCGAGCTCGAACGCTTGCGCCATCATGGCGAGTAAGACCAGCCTCGACGTCCCGCAAAATTGAGCGAGGGCGCCATGTTGCCGGTCGCTCTCGTTGTTGTGTTCGCGAGCGATACGGTACCGTATTGAAAGTCGGAACGGCAAGTGATATTGATACGGCACCGTATCACTAATGATCGGTTTTGAGACCACGGCCAGCCGGAGATGTCCGATGAGCAGGCAGGATCAGATCAACCTTTTGAAGCGGCTGTTGCATTACGTGGAGACCCGGACCACGGCGATGGCGGATAGCCCCTGGCGCAACGAGGTGTCGGCCTACACGGACGCCGAGCGCCTCGCCGAGGAACAGCGGGTTCTGTTTCGCAGGCATCCGCTGGTCATGGGTTTTGCTTCGGACTGGCCCGCGCCGGGCAGCTTCAGCACCGACGACCATGCCGGCTTGCCCGTTCTGATCGTGCGGGGACGCGACGGCAAATTGCGCGCATTCCTGAACGTGTGTCGCCATCGCGGCGCCAAGGTAGCCCAGGGCTGCGGCAAGGCGCGGCTGTTCTCATGCCCCTATCATGCCTGGACCTACGACCTCGCAGGCCAACTGATGGGCATTCCCGACGAGCGCTGCTTTCCTGACGTGCGCAGCGAACGCGCTTCTCTTGTCGAACTGCCGCTGTGTGAAAAGTACGGTCTGGTGTGGGTGATCCCGACCGCGGACGGTTCGACGAATTTCGACATCGATCCCTGGCTTGGGGGTCTCGCCGAGGAGCTCGCTTCGTTTGGATTTGCGTCCTGGTCGTTCTACGACCGGCGTCTGATCCCGGAGACCATGAACTGGAAGATTGTCGTCGATACGTTCAACGAGGGCTACCACGTCGGCTTCCTGCACCGCGATTCCCTGCGCGACATCCTGCATGGCAACGTGACTGATTTCGAGGCGTTCGGTCTCAACCACCGCCTCACGTTTCCGCGCAGGAAGCTCGAGCGGCTCAAGGCCGAGCCCGAGGACAAATGGGATTTGATGTGGAATACGACGCTGGTCTATTCGCTGTTTCCCAATACCGTTGTCCTCGTGCAGGGTGACCATGTCGAACTCGCGCGGGTGTTTCCCCGCGAGGGGCGCGCGGATCTCTCTGTCATGGACCTTGGGCTTTACGTGCCGAAGGCGCCGAGCACCGAGGAAGAGCGCATCCATTGGGACAAGAACATGCAGCTCGTCCTCGATGTTGTTACGGGCGAGGATTTCCCAACCGGGCGCAGCATTCAGATCGGCCTGACCTCGGGCGCGCAGACGCACACCGTCTACGGTCGCAACGAGCCGGCCATGATCCACTACCATCAGTCGATGCGGACGGCGCTCGGCCTAAGGGTCTGAAATTGAGCGGCTTTTGGATTAGACTATGCCTCTCGCGGATGCTATGGCCTGCGCCGCGCAGGGCGCTTCCGGCGTAGCCGAGACGCGGGGGCCCTGAGGCCTGGGGGTTTATTATCCCCCGGGCCTGGCAGGCTCTTGGAGAGACTATGACGGCTCAAAATCCAAAGCGCGTGGCGCTGATCACAGGCGTCACCGGCCAGGACGGCGCCTATCTTGCCGAATATCTGCTCGGCCTCGGCTATGAAGTCCACGGCATCAAGCGACGGTCGTCCTCGTTCAACACCGCGCGCATCGATCACCTCTACCAGGACCCGCATTCCCGCAAGATGCCGTTCCTGCTGCATTACGGCGACATGACCGATTCGACCAATCTGATCCGGCTGATGCAGCAGATCAGGCCGACCGAGATCTACAACCTCGCCGCCCAGAGCCATGTCGGCGTCAGTTTCGAAAGTCCGGAATACACCGCCAACGCCGACGCCATCGGCGTGTTGCGGCTCCTGGAAGCGATCCGCATTCTCGGCATGGAGAAGGAGACGCGGTTCTATCAGGCCTCGACCTCCGAACTCTACGGTCTCGCCCAGGAGGTGCCGCAGAAGGAATCCACGCCGTTCTACCCGCGTTCTCCTTACGGCGTCGCCAAGCTGTATGGCTACTGGATCACGGTCAATTACCGCGAGGCCTATGGCATGTATGCCTCGAACGGCATCCTGTTCAATCATGAGAGCCCGATCCGCGGCGAGACCTTCGTCACGCGCAAGATCACGCGCAGCGTCGCCCGCATCGAAACCGGCCTGGAAGACACCCTCTATCTCGGCAACCTGGAGGCCAAGCGCGACTGGGGCCACGCGCGGGACTATGTCGAGGGCATGCACAAGATCCTGCAGGCGGACGCCCCCGATGATTTCGTGCTGGCGACCGGCGAGACCCGTTCGGTCCGCGAGTTCGTCGAGCTGGCATTTGCCGAAGTCGGCCGCCGCATCGAATGGCGCGGCAAGGGGGTCGACGAGACCGCTATCGATGTGAAGTCCGGCAAGACCCTGGTCAGGATCGATCCCATCTATTTCCGGCCGACCGAAGTCGATCTTCTGGTCGGTGACGCCAGCAAGGCGCGGGAGAAGCTGGGCTGGAAGCCCAAAACGTCCTTCACCCAGATGGTCAAGGAGATGGTCGCGAGCGATCTCGAAGAAGCCCGGCGGGAGGCCGCCA
This sequence comes from Bradyrhizobium sp. AZCC 2262, assembly GCF_036924535.1. Lineage (NCBI taxonomy): Bacteria > Pseudomonadati > Pseudomonadota > Alphaproteobacteria > Hyphomicrobiales > Nitrobacteraceae > Bradyrhizobium > Bradyrhizobium sp. AZCC 2262. The sequence goes on from NZ_JAZHRT010000001.1 coordinate 1,006,241, forward strand.
ATGGCAAGCCTTCCGTTTGAGCTGAAAGGCAAGACCGTCTACGTCGCCGGTCACCGCGGCATGGTAGGCTCCGCGCTGGTGCGCAGGCTGGCTGCCGAAAATATCGAGTTGCTGACCGCGACCCGCAGCGAAGTCGATCTGCGCGATCAAACCGCAGTCAACGCATGGTTCGCCGCCAAACGCCCGCAGGTGGTGTTTCTGGCCGCGGCCAAGGTCGGCGGCATCGCCGCCAACAACACGCTGCGCGCCGAATTCCTCTATGACAATCTGGCGATTGCGACGAACGTGATTCACGCGGCGCATGCCAGCGGCGCCGAGAAGCTGATGTTCCTGGGCTCGTCCTGCATCTATCCCAAGCTGGCGCCGCAGCCGTTGCGCGAGGATGCCATGCTGACGGGGGCGCTGGAACCGACCAACGAGCCCTACGCGATTGCCAAGATCGCCGGGATCAAGATGGTGGAGGCCTATCGCCGCCAGTACGGCGCCGACTTCATCAACGTGATGCCGACCAATCTGTATGGCAGCGGCGACAATTATCATCCCGAATACAGCCATGTCGTGGCCGCGCTGATCCGCCGTTTCCACGAGGCGAAGCTGTCTGGCGCCAAGGAGGTCGTGGTCTGGGGCACCGGCACGCCACGGCGCGAATTCCTCTATGTCGATGATCTCGCGGATGCCTGCATCCATTTGATGAGGACCTATTCCGCTGACGAACTGGTCAATATCGGCACCGGCGAGGACATCACGATCGCCGAATTCGCCCGCGTGGTCGCGGCGACGGTCGGCTATACCGGCCAGATCAGCTTTGACACTTCGCGGCCGGACGGCACGCCGCGCAAGCTGCTCGATGTCAGCCGGCTGGCGAAACTCGGCTGGCGCGCCAGCACGCCGCTGGAAAAGGGCATCGGGCTCGCCTATCAGGCGTTCCTCGGCGAGACGAAGTGACGCGGTAAACCCTCCGCCTCCGGACTGAGAATATCTGTCGGCTTCACGACGCTGCGCGGTCATAGCGTTTTTGAGCGAAGTGGATACCGGTTCGCGTCAAGAAAACGCGTCAAAACAAGAATCTAGAGCTCGGTTCTGATTCAATCAGAACCGAAAAGGCTCTAGGATGCACGTGCCCAGGTGGCCACAAGAGCCGCCAGTGCGTTGGAGGAAACATGAAGAAATTTCAGCGTCGTCAATTTTTGCAACTCGCAGCCGGTGCGGCTGCGCTTCCCCTCACATCCGGAGGCGCGAGCGCGCAGGCCTATCCCGCGCGGCCGGTTCGCCTCGTCATCGGCTATACCCCGGGCGGCTCGGCGGACCTCACGGCGCGCCTGATGGGACAGTGGCTCTCGGAAAAGCTCGGGCAGTCCTTCATCATCGAGAACCGGCCGGGCGGCGGCACCAACATAGCGACCGAGCAGGCGCTGCGCGCCACGCCGGATGGCTACACGCTGCTGCTGGTCGCGCCGGCCAACGCCATCAACGCCACGCTTTACGACAAGCTGCCGTTCGATTTCATGAAGGAGATGGAGCCGATCGCCGGCATCATTCGCTTTCCCAACGTCGTGGTGGTGCACCCGTCACTGCCGATCAAATCGATTCCCGAATTGATCGCCTATGCCAAGGCCAATCCCGGCAAGCTCAACATGGCGTCTTCAGGCAATGGGTCGACGATCCACATGTCGGGCGAATTGTTCAAGATGCTGACTGGGATCAACATGCAGCATGTGCCGTACCGCGGCGGCGCGCCGGCGCTCACCGACATGCTGTCCGGCCAGATGCATGTGATGTTCGACAACATCCCGACCTGCGCCGAGCACGTCAAGTCCGGCAAGCTGCGCGGCCTTGCAGTCACCAGCACGACACGATCGGAAGTGCTGCCGGATTTGCCGCTGGTCGCCGATTTTCTGCCGGGCTACGAGGCAAGCGCCTGGTATGGCCTCGCCGCGCCAAAGGGCACGCCGGCGGAAATCGTCGACAGGCTCAACAAGGCGGTCAATGAAATCCTGGCTGATCCGAAGGCAAAGGCGCGCTTTACCGAGATCGGCGCAATGATGTTGCCGGGCTCACCCGCCGACTTCGGCAAGCTGGTGGCCGATGAAACCGAGAAATGGGGCAAGGTGGTCAAGTTCGCCGGCGCCAAGGTGGACTAGCTTCTCGCCGCCGCGCGCGGCGGCATCTTGCCGAGCGCCGCCGCCATTGATCTCGATCCGAGCCTTGCTATTTTTAGATGTGTCGATGCATAATGACACGAGTTAATTGCTGTTCAACGCAATATCTTATCGAAAGCGTTCTTGGCTGATTTCCACTGAGACGGAAAAGTAAAATTCGGGACGAGCATCGGCCGCTATTTGGGTTTGATGTAGGCTCTGTCAATAAAGTCTGATGCAAGACGTACCACGTGCAGAAAAAAACTGCGACAGCATAGTCGTCCCGAGTGATCACTTGGGGAGGGATCATGGCGCAACACGAGAACGCTGCCCCGAAAGATAAGGAACAGCCAGCGAAACCTAGCCTAAAGCAAGTATTGGCGGACAACCAAATCTGGCTGGCGCTTGGCTTGGTTTTGCTCGGCGCAATTGGGATGTGGCATCTCTATACACTCCTTGAGGAGCGCGTTGTTCGTATAGCAAAAGAGGCCTCGAAATTTCCGCCAAACGCAATAGTAGCTTTTCATTGGGACCCGAGAAATGTCCGGACGACTGGCGCGAAGTAACTGAGCTGCGAGGCAGGTTCGTTATTGGTGCTGGCAAGGGAACCGATCTGGAAGACAGGCCGTATGGCCAGACTGGGGGATTGGAAACCGTCACTCTAAAGCCAGAAAATTTGCCCGCTCATCGGCATCAGGTCTATCGACATGCCGGGGAGATCGTTGGCGTCAGTTCGGGTATTAATGGTGCGGGGAGCGATGACCCGAACGCAACATCTCGTGTCCGTGAGGGCCTGTCCGGGGACGGGCTCGGCCTGTCGCAAGAGCGTTTGGCATCGGCTCCCGCGAAAATAATGCCTCCCTATTCTGCCTATACCTTTTGTAGGCCTAAGGAGAAATAACAAGCCGGCTGTCTGCTTGCGTTATGGCGTGTCGCGCGTGCCGATCTCCACGTCGGAATTATCGTGTCTTCCGTTCCCGTTCTTTGGTTAGCGGCGTGACGTCTTCGCCATTGGGCGGCTTAGATCAACTGGCCGCACGCGGCGGGTTCTTGCCAAGCGCCGCCGCCATCGCCGAGATCAGCGGCCTCATGAAAAAAGCGTCCTCCGCCGGATAGATATCGGTGCGCAGCCCGTGCGACTTGAGTTCGTCCGACACGGCCGGTCCGACGGAAGCGATTGGCGTATGCTCCAACCCCTCACGTAGTCGGTCCTCGCAGCCTCGCGCGCGCGCGACCTCGATCAGGCGGCGGATCTGGCCGAGATTGGTCAGCGCGATCGCGTCGATGCGGCCCGCCGCCATCTCGTCGATCGCGGTGATGATATTGGCGTCGGCGGCCTGCGCGTCATAGGCATAGGGCAGCACGGTATCGACCTCGGCGCCTTGCGCCTTGATCGCGCCGATCAGGACGCTGTGATCCTTGTCCGGATAAAGCTGCAGTCCGAGGCGGTGGCCGCGCAGATCGAGGCGCGACAGCATCTCGGCGACGCCTTCGGAGGTCGGCTTCTCCGTCGTCATCTGCGGTTCCAGACCGATTTCGCGCAGCGCTTTGCCGGGCTTGGGGCCGCGCGCGAATTTGCGCGGCTTGCCGAGGGAGGCAATGAATTCCGGTTCGACGCCGATGCGCCGGACGACCTTCATCAGCCGGCGCAGGCCTTCGCCGGTCATCAGCACCAGATCGTCGAAGGGCTTTTCAATGCACCGTCCGATCCAGGCTTCGACCGGCGCCGGGTCCGGCGCGTCGTGGATAGTGAACATCGGACATTGCAGCACGTCGGCGCCCTGCTCGGTGAGCAGGCGGGAAAACTGCGCTTCCTCGCGCGTTTCCAGGATCAGGATGCGGTAACCGTTCAATCTGTCAGCCATGAGATCGCTCCAACGCTTCTGCTTCGCGCTTTGTTCATCCTGACTCCGGTTTCGGGATTGGCGCAAGCGCATGCGCGGTGATAGAGCAGGGCCGCAAATCGCCGCTTCACCCTTTTGCCCGAATTGTAGTCAGCTTCGCCATGCCCGATCACCAGTTTGTCCTGACCCTGTCCTGCCCGGATCGTCCCGGCATCGTTTCCGCGGTGTCGACCTTTCTCGCCCATAACGGGCAGAACATCCTGGACGCCCAGCAGTTCGACGACATCGAAACCGGAAAATTCTTCATGCGGGTGGTGTTCACCGCTGCCGATCTCGCGGTCGAATTGCAGGCCCTGCAGACCGGCTTCACCGCGATCGCCGACCGCTTCGGCATGGAATGGCAGATGCGCGACCGCGCCAATCGCCGCCGGGTGATGCTGCTGGTCTCCAAATCGGATCATTGCCTGGTCGATATCCTCTATCGCTGGCGTACCGGCGAACTCGAGATGATCCCGACCGCTGTTGTCTCCAACCATCCGCGCGAGACCTATGGCAATCTCGATTTTGGCGAGATCCCGTTCCACTACATGCCGGTGACGAAGGAAACCAAGCGCGAGCAGGAAGAGGCGGTCTGGAAACTGGCTCAGGACACCAGGACCGATCTCGTGGTGCTGGCGCGTTACATGCAGATCCTGTCGGATGAGATGTCGGCAAGACTGTCGGGGCGCTGCATCAACATCCACCACTCGTTCCTGCCGGGCTTCAAGGGCGCGCGGCCCTATCACCAGGCCCATGAGCGCGGCGTCAAGCTGATCGGCGCCACCGCGCATTACGTCACGCGCGACCTCGACGAAGGCCCGATCATCGACCAGGACGTCGAGCGCATCAGCCACCGCGACACCCCGGAAGACCTCTCGCGCAAGGGCCGCGACATCGAGCGCCGCGTGCTGGCGCGCGCCATGCGCCATCATCTCGAGGACCGCGTGATCCTCAATGGCCGCAAGACTGTCGTGTTCATGGACTGACATAGCGTTTTCGAGCGAAGCATGCCCTCGGACTTGATCCGGGGGCGGGTACCGGTTCGCGTGAAGAAAACGCGTCAAAAAAAGATCTAGAGCCTGATCATTGATCAGGCTCTAGCGAGCCGGGCCCTTCGACGCGGGCGCGGGCTTGGTTTCCTCGCCCCGTTCGGATGCCGGCAGCAGGCGCTTCCGCTCGCGCTCCCGCATGTACTCATCGTACTTTGCAGTGCCGGGGCGCGGTGGCGCGTCCGCGGGCATGCCTCCGATCGCAGCCGGAATGGCGTCGCTGACACCGGCCGCGAGTTTCTCGTTGATCGTGCCGCAACTGCCCAGGCCGCAGCCCGCGAGGGCGACGGTGACGATCGTGACAATATGGCGCGCGCAGGTTGGCATCGGCAGTAGCTTACGACCTGACCCTTTAAGGATGATGGATTTAGGGCGCGGCCTCCAGGAACCGGCGAGGGCGCTTCTTTGTTGACAGGGACATTTCATTTGTACAATCGTACAAATAGGCGGCCTCGCACGGGAGGGCGACGGGCGGCGAGATTGGATCATATTATAGTACCGTCGCGTATTTCACGACAGTCCGGCTGGCCTGGCCTCTTCGCCGCGCCAATGGTCCGATTGACAAAAGGGCGGCCAGGTACGCCATGTTGCCGCGCTACCCGGCCGAAAAATCTGGGTTATGGTGAGATCAAGGGCCGGGGACTCGGTTCGAGGACACAAGGCCGATCAGGGGGAGGAATGCTAATGTCTATTCGCAGTCACATATTGCTGGCCGCAGGCGCCGTCGCCGGGATGCTGGCGTTCGCACCGGCTCACGCCCAGGAGACCGTCAAGATCGGCCTGATCCTGCCGATGACCGGCGGCCAGGCGTCGACCGGCAAGCAGATCGACAATGCGGTCAAGCTCTACATGCAGCAGAACGGCGATACCGTCGCCGGCAGGAAGATCGAAGTCATCCTGAAGGATGACGCGGCGGTTCCCGACAATACCAAGCGCATGGCGCAGGAACTGATCGTCAACGACAAGGTCAATTTCATCGCGGGTTTCGGCGTGACCCCGGCAGCCCTTGCCGCAGCACCCTTGGCGACGCAGGCCAAGGTTCCGGAAATCGTGATGGCGGCGGGCACCTCGATCATCACAGAGCGTTCGCCCTATATCGTGCGCACTTCCTTCACGCTGGCGCAGTCGTCGACCATCATCGGGGACTGGGCCGCCAAGAACGGCATCAAGAAGGTGGCGACGCTGACCTCCGACTATGCGCCCGGCAACGACGCCTTGAACTTCTTCAAGCAGAACTTCACCGCCGGCGGCGGTGAGATCGTGGAAGAGGTGAAGGTGCCGCTGCAAAACCCTGATTTTGCTCCGTTCCTGCAGCGCATGAAGGACTCCAAGCCGGACGCCGTGTTCGTGTTCGTGCCGGCAGGACAGGGCGGTAACTTCATGAAGCAATATGCCGAGCGCGGGCTCGACAAGGCGGGCATCAAGGTGATCGGCCCCGGCGACGTGATGGACGACGACCTGCTCAACCAGATGGGTGATGCGGCGCTCGGCACGGTGACAGCGCATCTTTACTCCGCGGCGCATCCCTCGGCTGCCAATAAGGATTTCGTCACCGCCTACAAGAAGGCTTTCGGCTCGCGCCCGGGCTTCATGGCGGTCGGCGGCTATGACGGCATCCGCCTGATCTACGAGGCGCTGAAGAAGACCGGCGGCAAGACCGACGGCGATGCGCTGATCGAGGCAATGAAGGGCATGAAGTGGGAAAGCCCGCGCGGCCCGATCTCGATCGATCCGGAAACCCGCGACATCGTGCAGAACATCTACATCCGCAAGGTCGAGAAGGTCGACGGCGAACTCTACAACGTCGAATTCGCGACCTTCGAGGCGGTGAAGGATTCCGGCAAGACCAAGAAGTGACGGCGAAGCCGTCATCCCGGGGCGCGCGTCAGCGCGAACCCGGGATCTCGAGATTCCGGGTCTGGTCCTTTGGACCATCCCGGAATGACGAGTTTCTATTAGAGGTCCGTCCCATCCCATGACCACGCTCTTCACCATCCTGTTCGACGGTGTCGCCTACGGCATGCTGCTGTTCGTGCTGGCCTGCGGGCTGGCGGTGACGCTCGGGCTGATGAATTTCGTCAACCTCGCCCATGGCGCCTTCGCCATGACCGGTGGCTATATCTGCGCGGTGCTGGTGAACAATTCCGGCTGGCCGTTCTTCGCAGCACTTCCGCTCGCCTTTGTCTCGGCCGCGGCGATCGGCGTGGTGCTGGAGCGCACGCTGTACCGTCATCTCTACACCCGCAGCCATCTCGACCAGGTGCTGTTCACCATCGGCCTGACCTTCATGTCGGTGGCGGCGGTGGACTATATCATGGGATCGTCGCGGATCTTCATCAAGCTGCCGGCGGCGCTCGAAGGCCAGTTCGATTTCTTCGGCGTCGGCATCGGCCGCTACCGGCTGATGATCATCGTGATCTGCGGCCTGCTCACGGTGGCGCTGCAATTGATCCTGGCGAAGACCCGGTTTGGCAGCCGGCTGCGCGCGGCCGTCGATGATCCTCGCGCGGCAAGCGGCCTCGGCATCAACGTGCCGCAGGTATTCGCGTTCACCTTCGCCTTCGGGTGCGGCCTTGCGGGGCTGGGCGGGGCGCTCAGCGCCGAAATCCTCGGGCTCGATCCGTATTTTCCGCTGAAATTCATGATCTACTTCCTGATCGTGGTCACCGTCGGCGGCTCCTCCAGCATCACTGGGCCGTTCCTCGCTTCGCTTCTGCTCGGCATCGGCGACGTTGCCGGAAAGTATTACGTGCCGAAGATGGGCCCGTTCGTCATCTACACCATCATGATCGCGATCCTGATCTGGCGTCCGAACGGCCTGTTCGGCCGCGCCGCCGCGCGATGAGCCCGCGATGACCGCAGCAACCGACGTCTCATCTTATGCCATCGCCCGCGCCCGCTGGCGCCCGGGCGAGATCGCGTTCTGGATTCTGGCGGCCTCCTGCGCGTTCCTGTTTCCGTCCCGCTACCTGATCATGACCGACATCATTCGGCTGGCATTGTTCGCGCTGTCGCTCGATCTGATCCTGGGTTATGCCGGCATCGTCTCGCTGGGGCACGCCGCTTTCTTCGGCGTCGGCGCCTATTTGGCGGGGCTACTGGCCCTGCATGGCATCATCAATGAGCCGGTGATCGCGCTGGTCGTCGCCGGCCTCATCGCGATGGCGCTCGGCTTTCTGACCAGCTTCCTCGTTATCCGCGGCGTCGACCTGACCCGGCTGATGGTGACGCTCGGCATCGCATTGTTACTCGAAGCGCTGGCGGAGCGCTTCTCCAACGTCACCGGCGGGACCGACGGGCTGCAGGGCATCGAGATGCAGCCGATCCTCGGCCTGTTTGCGTTCGACATGTTCGGCAAGACCGGCTTCTTCTATTCGCTGATCGTGCTGTTCCTGCTGTTCTTGTTGGCGCGGCGGATCGTGAATTCGCCGTTCGGCCTGTCATTGCGCGCGATCAAGAACAATCCCTTGCGGGCATCAGCCATCGGCGTTCCGGTCAACCGCCGCCTGATCGCGATCTATACGGTGGCAGCGTTCTATGCCGGCATCGCCGGGGCGCTGTTCACCCAGACCACGGCGCTGGCATCGCTGGACGTGTTCTCGTTCGAGCGCTCGGCCGATCTGATGCTGGTGCTCGTGATCGGCGGCACCGGCTATCTCTACGGTGGGCTGATCGGCGCGGTTGTCTTCAAGATGCTGCAGGAACTGTTTCAGACCATTACGCCGCAATACTGGCTGTTCTGGATCGGGCTCGTCCTGGTCGTGATCGTGCTGGTCGGCCGCGAACGCATCCATCGCTGGGTGCTTTGGGGGCCGAACCTCGTGATCCGTCAGGTCTTCGGACGCAAGGCCGGCGTCGCCGTTCCCGAAAGCGATGCGCCATGACGATCGCGCTGGAAACCAAGGGGCTGGAGAAATCCTTCGGCGGCTTGAGGGTCACGCGCGAGCTGTCGCTGCAGGTCAAGCAGGGCGCCCGCCACGCCTTGATCGGGCCGAACGGCGCCGGCAAGACCACCGTCATCAACCTCCTGACCGGCGTGCTCAAGCCGAATGGAGGACGGATCCTGCTCGAGGGCAATGACATCACCGATCTGCCGGTTCATACGCGAGTGCTGCGCGGGCTCTCGCGCACTTTCCAGATCAACCAGCTCTATGCCGACCTGACCCCGCTCGAAACCGTAGGGCTCGCGGTTTCCGAACGGCTCGGCCGCGGCGGCGACTGGTGGCGGCGGATGGGCACGCGCGACGATGTCAACGAGGAGATAGCGGAGACGCTGGCGCGCTTTCACCTGCTAGACGTGATGAACGAACTGACCGCGACGCTGCCTTACGGCAAGCAGCGGCTGCTCGAGATCGCGGTCGCGATTGCGACCCGGCCGCGGGTCCTACTGCTCGACGAGCCCGCCGCCGGCGTGCCCGAGAGCGAGCGCCACGATATTCTGGCCGCGGTTGCCGCCCTGCCGCGCGACGTCACCGTGCTGCTGATCGAGCACGACATGGATCTGGTGTTCTCATTCGCCGACCGTATTTCCGTCCTCGTCAACGGCGCCATGCTGGTGGAGGGACCGCCCGACGAGGTGGCCAGGGATCCGCAGGTCAAGGCGGTCTATCTCGGTGAGGCTGCCGATGTCTGAGCTTCTCGCCATCGATGCCCTGCGCGCCGGCTACGGCGAGGCCGTCGTCCTGCCCTCGATGTCGCTATCGCTCGGCGAAGGCCAGGTGCTGGCACTGTTGGGCCGCAACGGCACCGGCAAGACCACGCTGATCAATTCGATCGTCGGCATTACCCGCCGCTTCGGCGGCAGCCTTGCGCTTGACGGGCTGGACATCACCACGATGCGCCCGGACCAGCGGGCGCGGGCAGGGATCGGCTGGGTGCCGCAGGAACGCAACATTTTTCGCTCGCTGACAGTCGAGGAAAACATGACCGCCGTGGCCCAGCCGGGCCTCTGGACCGTGGACAAGGTTTACGAAATGTTTCCGCGGCTGAAGGAACGCCGCAGCAATTTCGGCAACCAGCTCTCCGGCGGCGAGCAGCAGATGCTGGCGATCGGCCGCGCGCTGACCCTCAATCCCAGGGTTTTGCTGCTCGACGAGCCGACCGAGGGGCTGGCGCCCATCATCGTCGAGGAATTGCTCCGGGCGCTCGGCACCATCACCCGCTCGGGGGGCATCTGTTCGATCATCGTCGAGCAGAATGCGCGAAAGATTCTGGGGCTGGCCGATCGGGTTGTGATATTGGAACGCGGCGCGATCGTGCATGATGCGCCAAGCGACGCGTTGAAGGCCGATCCCGCGGTGCTCGAACGCTATCTCGGCGTTGCCGGCGCCGCCGCGCACTAGATTTGATGGGAGTTGAGACCATGCAGAGAACCAAAGCCCCGTTCCGCGCCGACGAGGTCGGCAGCCTGTTGCGGCCACCGCGCATCAAGGAAGCGCGCGCCAGACTGGAGAAGGGCGAGATCACCGCGGAGGACCTGCGCAAGGCCGAGGACCTCGAGATCGAAAAGGTCGTACACAAGCAGGCTTCCATCGGCCTGAAGCTCGCGACCGACGGCGAATTCCGCCGCTCCTGGTGGCATTTCGATTTTCTGGCCAAGCTCACCGGCTGCGAATTGTTCCATCCCGACACGGGCATCCAGTTCGCTGGCGTGGAGACGAGGCACGACGCCGTCCGCGTGATCGGCAAGCTCGACTTCCCCGACAACCATCCGATGCTGGATCATTTCCGCTTCCTGAAGAAGCATACCGACACGGCCCACGTCACGGCGAAGATGACGATCCCGTCGCCCGCCGTGCTGCATTTCCGCGGCGGTCGCAAGGCGATCTCGAAGGAGGTCTATCCCGACCTCGAGGAGTTCTACCTCGACCTCGGCAAGACCTATCGCAAGGCGGTAAAGGCGTTCTACGACGCCGGCTGCCGCTACCTGCAGTTCGACGATACCGTGTGGGCCTATCTCTGTTCGCAGGACGAGTTGCAGAAGGCGCGCGAGCGCGGCGACAACCCCGATGGCCTGCAGGAAATCTACGCGCGCGTCATCAACTATGCGCTGGCCGAGCGGCCGGCCGACATGGTGGTCACCACGCATGTCTGCCGCGGCAATTTCCGCTCGACCTGGATCTCGTCCGGCGGCTACGAGCCGGTGGCCGAGACCATGCTGGTCGGCACCAATTACGACGGCTATTTCCTCGAATATGATTCCGACCGTGCCGGCGGCTTCGAGCCGCTGCGCTATTTGCCGAAGGGCAACAAGGTCGTCGTGGTCGGCGTCATCACCTCGAAGTTCGGCGAGTTGGAGAAGAAGGACGACATCAAGCGCCGCCTCGAAGAGGCCGCCAAATTCGCGCCGCTCGACCAGCTCGCGGTGTCGCCGCAATGCGGCTTCGCATCGACTGAGGAAGGCAACATCCTGTCCGAGGAAGAGCAATGGGCCAAGCTGAGCCTCGCGGTCGAAGTCGCGAACGAGGTGTGGGGGAAGTAAGCGCTTCTCCATCGTTGCGCGACGGCGGGAGGGATTTCATAACGCCAACCCGTGACGCCATCATTATCGGTGCGGGCCCCGCGGGGCTCGCTTGCGCCGTGACGATGCGCGCGGCGGGGCTTGACGTGATGGTGCTGGAGAAAGCCGGCCAGGTCGGCGCGGTGTGGCGGCGGCATTACGACCGGCTTCATCTCCACACCGACCGCAACCATTCCGGCCTGCCGGGGATGCCGATGCCGCCGGACTATCCGGCCTATCCGTCGCGGGCGCAGATGGTCTCCTACCTCGAAAACTACGCGGCCCGGTTTCAGATCAAGCCGGTCTTCGGCACCAAGGTCTCGCGCCTCCGGCGCGATGGCGTGCGCTGGCTTGTCGATACGTCACTTGATGCGATCTCGGCGCCGGTCGTGGTGGTGGCGACCGGCATAGCGGGCGCGCCCTACCGTCCGTCCTGGCCGGGAATGGATATCTATTCGGGCGCGGTCGTTCACAGCAGCAACTATCGAAATCCCGAGGCGTTTTCCGGCCAGCGCGTGCTCGTCATCGGTTTCGGCAATTCCGGCGGCGAGATCGCGCTCGATCTTGCTAATGGCGGCGTCGATGTCGCCTTGGCCGTTCGCAGTCCGGTCCAGATCATCCCGCGCGATCTGCTCGGCTTTCCGATTCTGTCGTGGGCGATCCTGTACCGGCGGTTGCCCGCGCGTCTCGTCGATTTCATCAACGCGCCGGTGCTGCGGCTGGCCGTGGGCGATTTCGAGAAGCTCGGCCTCAGGCGTGCCGCGAAGGGACCGCGCCAGATGATTGAAGAGGACGGGCGCGTGCCGCTGATCGATATCGGCACGCTCGCCAAAATCAGGGACGGCTCGATCAAGGTGCGCGGCGGTGTCGATCGCTTCACGGCCGAGGGTGTCGTATTCAGCGATGCAAGCACCGAAAAATTCGACGCCGTCATCCTCGCAACCGGATTCCGTCCCGATCTGCGCCGGCTGGTGCCTGGTGTCGAGGGCGTGTTCGATAGCCATGGCATGCCGCTGGTCACGGGATCGGCGACCAACGTGCCGGGGCTTTACTTCTGCGGCCAGATCACGGTGCCGACCGGGCAATTGCGCGAAATCGGCATCGAGGCGCAGCGGATCGCGAAGGCCGCGACGGCCTATGTGGCGCGCGCGGCCTGATTATTTCTCCGCCGGATAGACAGGTTCATCAAGGGCTCCTCCATCTGCAATCTGGACGGCAACTTGGTTTTCTGCTATAATTTGTAGCACTACGATTTGTAGCATATGGGATGAGCGACATGCTGACCTGCCTCAACGAGCTTCCGCGCTAGCAACCCGGTTGGACAAACACCATGCTGTCGCCGCGCCTCATCCCGGACAGGCGCCATCTGCTGTTCAGGCCGAGAAGCTTCAATGTCTCATTCATCTGCCGAGGCACCCACCACGCCGATTTCCGCGATTGTCTCCGATCTCGATCATCTCGCCGCCGAAGTCATGGCCGACTGGAAGGTACCGGGCGTAGCGCTCGCCGTGGTGCAGGATGGCAAGGTGGCGCTGACGCGGGCCTATGGTCAACGCGATGTCGAGGCGGGCCTGCCGGTTACGCCGGCGACGCAGTTCGTGATCTGCTCGATCACCAAATCTTTCACCGCGAGCGCCATCGCGCTGCTGCACCATGAGGGGCGGCTCGACTGGACCAGGCCGGTGCGCGACTACATGCCCGAGTTTCGCCTGAGCGACACGGTCGCGACCGAGCGGGTCACGGTGCGCGACCTGCTCTGCCATCAGTCGGGGTTGCCGCGCCATGACTGGGTGCATTTTGCAGGCGATCGGGCACCGTCCGAAATGCTCGGTGTCATGCGGCATCTTGAATTGAGCCGCGATATCCGCACAGCCTGGCAATACAACAACCTCTGCTACAACGTCGCGGGTCTGCTCATCGAACGCCTCAGCGGACGAAGTTTTGAGGCGTTCATCCGCACACGGCTGACAGATCGGCTCGGCATGACCGTCGGCTTCGGTCTGGACGATCTTGAGGCCTCGGATGAAGCGGCGCGGCCGTATATGATGCACGAGGATACGAGGCTGCCGGCCATGCGTCTGCCGATCCGCACCACGGCGGCAGGCGCGATCAACACCTCGGTCACCGGCCTCGCGAACTGGATGCGGCTGCATCTGGGTAAAGGCGAGTTCGACGGCGAGCGTCTGCTGCCGGCAGCGCTGATCGGCGAATTGCATGCGCCGCGAGTCTACAACACCGCGCCGGGCCACGCTGAATTCGGCGATGCGCATTATGGCCTTGGTTTCCAGTTGAACAGCTATCGCGGTGACCGGCTGGTGTTTCACGGCGGCGGCTGGCCCGGCTGGGGGACGCTGATGACGCTGGTGCCGGACTTCGGCATCGGAATTGCCGTCTTCACCAATCGCAGTCCAAGCGAAGTGCCGTCGACGCTGACCTGGTACATCATCGACCGGCTGCGCGGCCGCGAGCCGGTCGAGTGGCGCGCACGCTCTCGCAAGCAGCGCGACGAATTCATCGCCCATATGCAGGCCGACAAGGACGCGCGGGAGAAGGCGCGTCACAAGAACACGCAGCCGGCGCACGAACTCGCGGCCTATGCCGGCGATTACGAGCATCCTGCCTACGGCGTGATGTCGGTCAGGGAACAGGACGGCGCACTGCGCTGGACGTGGCGCGGCATGTTCGCGCCCTTGATGCACCGCCACTACGAGACGTTCGAACTGCCCGAGGTGCCGGACCGCCTGCTGCCGGACCGGCTCGCCATCACCTTCCTGACCGATCGCGATGGCAACATTGTCAGCCTGTCGACGCCGCTGGAGCCGATGGTAAAGGACATCGTTTTTGCACGCCTTGCGGCTGGCGACTGCACCGACCCCGCGTTCCGCGCACGATGCGTCGGCCACTTCAAGAGCGGCGCGATAACGCATCGTGTCACGCTGGACAGCGAAAACCGCCTTGTGCTGAAGCCCGACTACCAGCCGGCCTATCGCCTCGCGCCCGAGCAGGGAAGAAGGTTCCGCATCGTCGAGCTGGAGGGCTTCGTCGTCGAATTTCGCGGCGAGGGGATCACGATCGATGAGGTGATCTTCCATCAGCCGAACGGCACCTTCGTTGCGCAGCGTGTGGAGGAGTAGAGCAACTGAAGGCACGTCATTCCGGGGCGATGCAAAGCATCGAACCCGGAATCTCGAGATTCCGGGTCTGGTGCTGCGCACCATCCCGGAATGACGATACGCGAGCGCACCCTCACTTCTCCGCAAGATAAACCTCGCCCAGCAGCGACGAGTTCGACCACGGCACCTGCTTGCCCTTGGTGGCCGCGACCACCTCGGCCCGTACCCGCGTCAGCATCTGCTGCACCTCCAGCCCGGGCGTGCCGATATGGCGGGTCAGCGCGGCCGAGAACGGACTGTTGGGGCCTTCGCCGTCGAGCGCGACCTGTCCGGGCGCTGTTGCGAATGCGATCAGCGTGCCCGCACCCAAGGTCGAGCCGGCCCCGAGCGTAGCAGGCGCGGCGAGCCCCGAGCCGGCTTCGATGTCACGGGCTGGACCTGCGGAAGCAAGCTTCGGCGCCATCGGGTTGTTGCGGCAGGCATCGAGGATCAGGATGTTGGTGCGGACCTGATCGTCGAGGCCGGCCATGATCGTATCCATGTCCATCATCGATTCCGTCATGCCGCTGCCGGCGCGAAACTCGATGTCGATTGGCACCAGGTAGTTGCGGCCGTCGATCTGCACGCCGTGACCGGCGTAGTAGACCACCGCCACCTGCGACCGCGCGGCATCGCGCAGAAAGTCGCGGATCGTCGCCTGCATCGCCGTGCGGTCGAGGTCGGTGCCTTCCGTCACCACGAATCCGATGTCGCGCAGGCTTTTTGCCATCGCGCGCGCATCATTGGCCGGATTGGGCAGCGGCCTGACATGCGCATAGGCGTTGTTGCCGATCACCAGCGCGACGCGCCTGACGGTCTCTCTGCCGGTATCTGCGCGTTTGCGCTGCTCTGCCGCGGCAGGCGGCGACCGGCTCGCCGCTCCCACCGGTGAAGCCGGCGCGGCTTTGCTGACTGACGGCACTGGCGCTGCGGTTGCCGTTCGCGGCGCGGGTGGTGGCGTCTCTGACAATAGCGACAGTCGAACCTTCGCGGTTGCCTGGTTGGCCTTGCTGCCGGCGTCGGAGGCCTTGCCTTCGAGTGCCGCGGCATAATCCTGCCTGGCGCGGTCGAAATCGCCTTTGGCCTCATAGGCGAGCGCGCGATGGCTATAGGCCGAGATCAGCACGCTGCCGGGCGGCGTCATGATGTTGGCCGGCGCTTTTGCTTTCGCGAGCCGGATCGCCTCGGTCGTGTCGGCGATGGCGCGATCGAGATCGCCCTTGGCGCGCCAGATCACCGCGCGGCTGGTCAACGGCTGCGGCAATGTCGGATCAAGCCGGATCGCTTCGTTGATGTCGGCCAGCGCGCCATCGAGATCGCCGAGTGCGCGTTTCGAAATGCCGCGGTTCTGCCAGGAGAACGCTGACGGCGGACCGAGCTTGATCGATTGATCGTAGTCGGCGATCGCCTTGGCGTATTCGCCCTTGGAGCGCCAGGCGTTGCCGCGGTTGTGAAAGATGATGCCGCTCGGCGGCCCGATCCGCAGCGCGTCGTTGAAATCCGCGATGGCGATGTCGTCCTCGCCCTTGTCGTAATAGGCCGAGCCGCGCAAATTGTAGAGGGCAACGCTGGGATGCAGGCGGATCGCTTCGGAGGCGTCCGCGATCACCTGGTTGTAGTTGCCCTTCTTGTTCCAGCCGACCGCGCGCCAGAAATAGATGGTCGCGAGCTTCTCGCCGGCAAACACTTTCAGCGCGATGATCTTGTTGCAGGCGTCGATCTGCTGATCCGCCGGCGTGGTGTCGGTGGTGCAGAGCGGTCCGAGTTGCGCGCGCGATTGGGCGAGGGAAGGCGCCGACCACAGCGCGGCGGCGAGCAGGCTAAGCATCAGGATTGCGCGGCGCATCAGGTCCCCGTGAATGGCGGTCGCGAGTGGCGGATACCGCTTTGTTGCCCCTCGCGGAGCGGGGGTTCAAGGCCGGGCGCTAGTGCCTGCTGACTGCTAGCGGCGGGCTTTCCTTTGGTGGGCAGATCGTGGTAGGACGGGGCCGTCGCCTGAAGCTGCCCACCGACGTTTCCCAAAACCCTTGCCCGATGAAGAACGACCAGATCCTCAGCCAGATCACCGACTTCTGCCGCCAGTCCGACATGGCGGAGACGACGTTTGGCCGCCGGGTGGTCAACGACGGCAAGCTGGTGCATCGGTTGCGCGAGGGCAAGCGCATCACGATCGACACGCTGGACCGCATCCAGGCCTATATCGCGGCGTCCACCGGCGCGCTGCCGCCGCCACGGGGCCTCGAAGTGCCGCCAGAAAAGCGCGATCCGCGGGGCAATTTCAGGTTTTTCGAGAACCGTCAGAAATACCTGCTGTTCGTCCATACCTGCAGCGAAAAGCGGGTGATTGCGGAGCGAGTGGGGCTGGAGCTCGCGAGCCTTCATCCCCGCCCGCCGGCGCTGCGGGTGTTCGACGCCGGCGTCGGCGACGGCACGGTGCTGGCGCGGGTGATGCGCTCGATGCACGGCCGCTTTCCCCACATGCCGTTCTATATCGCTGGCAAGGAGTTGAGCCTGGAGGACGTCCGGCTGACGCTCGACAAGGTGCCGGACCGGCTGTTCGAGCACCCGGCGACCGTCTTTGTCCTCACCAACATGTATTACGCCGAGGCGCCCTGGCTGACGCCGGCCTCGCCGGCCGCGGCGGCGGGCATGATCTGGCATGAGGTCGCCCTGCGCGGGGCCTCTTCGGGCGAATTCGAGGCCCAGATCGCAGAACTTGGGCCATTTCTGGAACAAAACTGGCGGGCCAATATCAGCCCCAAATCGGGCATGCCGACCTATGAACGCCCGGTGGCGCTGGTCGTGTACCGGGAGGATCACCGGTTCCTGCTTGATTCGATCATCCCGCGGGCGGGCCGGACCGAGGCCAATTTTGACCTTGTGATCGCTTCCCAGCCCTATCGGGCAAAATCCTCTGTGAATTTCCGCGCCAAGCGGATCATTGCGCCGCTGGCTAGGTCTTTGCGGGCAGGGGGCCGCTTGATTGGAATTCACTCTCACGGGCAGGATCCCGGCCTGGAAATCATCCAGTCGGTCTGGCCCGGAGAAAATCCTTTCGCGGTGAGCCGTCATGAGCTATTGCGCGCGGTGAAATACGAGCTGGGGTCGGCCGGGCGCGACCTCAACTTTAATGTCTACGCCGATAACCGTTCGATCTTCCGTTATGATATGGAAGCGCTGCCCAACGAGGTCACCGGCTCGATCGGAACCTCGACGGCCTTTGCAGCGTGGAATGCGGCGGTGTATGTCGCCCAGATCGAAGACGACCGGTTGACGGAAATGACTGAAAACAGCCGAACCCTCGATGCCACCAGAGAGGTTCTGCGCAAGCACAATGGGCTTTGGTTTTACGACGAATCCTACGTCATTTCGCGCCGTCGCGACTGACATTCCGGGATAGACAACACAGACAGCCGCCGGGATCCGGCGGGAACAAGGGGTTGGTTGATGCGCGCGTCCTATCTGTTCACCAGCGAGTCGGTTTCCGAGGGTCACCCGGACAAGGTTTGCGACCGGATTTCCGACGAGATCGTCGATTTGTTTTTCCGTGAAGGCCCCAAGGCCGGCATCGACCCCTGGGCGATTCGCGCAGCCTGCGAAACGCTTGCCACCACCAACAAGGTCGTGGTTGCCGGTGAAACCCGCGGACCCGCATCCGTCACCAACGACCAGATCGAAAGCGTCATTCGCGCTGCGATCAAGGACATTGGTTACGAGCAGGACGGCTTCCACTGGGAGAAGGCCGACATCGAAATCCTGCTGCATCCGCAATCCGCCGACATCGCGCAGGGCGTCGATGCGCTGCAGCCCGGCACCAACAAGGAAGAGGGCGCGGGCGACCAGGGCATCATGTTCGGCTACGCCACCAATGAAACGCCGGACCTGATGCCGGCGCCGATCTTCTACGCCCACAAGATCCTGCGGCTGATCTCGGAAGCACGCCACTCCGGCAAGGAGAAGGTGCTGGGTCCGGACTCCAAGAGCCAGGTCACCGTGCAATATGAGAACGGCAAACCGGTCGGCGTGCGCGAGATCGTGGTCTCGCATCAGCACCTCGTCGAGGACATGACCTCGAACCAGGTTCGCGAGCGCGTCGAGCCTTATGTGCGCCAGGCGCTGCCGGAAGGCTGGATCAACGGCAAGACCGTCTGGCACATCAACCCGACCGGCAAGTTCTATATTGGCGGTCCCGATGGCGACGCCGGCCTGACCGGCCGCAAGATCATCGTCGACACCTATGGCGGCGCGGCCCCGCATGGCGGCGGCGCGTTCTCCGGCAAGGACCCGACCAAGGTGGACCGTTCGGCGGCGTATGCCGCGCGCTATGTCGCCAAGAACATCGTTGCTGCCGGCTTCGCCGACCGCTGCACGCTGCAGCTTGCTTATGCGATCGGCGTGGCGCGGCCGCTGTCGATCTATATCGACACCCACGGCACCGGAAAGGTGCCGGAGGACAAGCTGGAGGAGGCCGTGCGCGAGGCGATGGATCTGACGCCGCGCGGCATCCGCAAGCATCTCGATCTCAACAAGCCGATCTACGCGCGGACCGCGTCCTACGGTCATTTTGGCCGCACGCCGGACAAGGACGGCGGGTTCTCCTGGGAAAAAACCGATCTGGTCGACGCGCTCAAGAGCGCGATCTAATCCCTGCGTCATTCCGGGGCGCTCGCGACAGCGAGCGAACCCGGAATCCCTATCCATCATTTCGAGATTCCGGGTTCGGCTCTTTTGGGCGACCCGGAATGACGAGCTAGAAAACAGGAACCTCGCATGACAGCCGCCGCCAAGAAGCCCGCCTTCACCGACTACATCGTCAAGGACATCTCGCTCGCCGATTTCGGCCGCAAGGAACTCTCGCTGGCGGAAACCGAGATGCCGGGTCTGATGGCAACACGCGAGGAATACGGCCCCAAACAACCTTTGAAGGGCGCGCGTATCGCGGGCTCGCTTCACATGACGATCCAGACCGGCGTGCTGATCGAAACGCTGGCCGCGCTCGGTGCCGACATCCGCTGGGTGTCCTGCAACATTTATTCGACACAGGACCATGCGGCGGCGGCGATTGCCGCTGCCGGCATTCCGGTGTTTGCCGTCAAGGGCGAAACACTGGCCGAATACTGGGACTACACCGCAAAGCTGTTCGACTGGCACGGCGGCGGTCACCCCAACATGATCCTCGACGACGGCGGCGACGCCACGATGTATGTCCATCTCGGTTTGCGCGCCGAGAACGGCGACACCAAGTTCCTGGACAAGCCGGGTTCGGAAGAAGAGGAAGTCTTCTTCGCCCTGCTCAAGAAGCAGCTCAAGGAAAAGCCCAAGGGCTACTTCGCCGAGATCGCCAAGAGCATCAAGGGCGTTTCCGAAGAAACGACCACGGGCGTGCATCGTCTCTATGACATGCAGAAGGCGGGCACGCTGCTGTGGCCGGCGATCAACGTCAACGACAGCGTCACCAAGTCGAAGTTCGACAACCTCTATGGCTGCCGTGAATCGCTGGTCGACGGCATCCGTCGCGGCACCGACGTCATGATGTCCGGCAAGACCGCGATGGTCGCGGGCTTCGGCGACGTCGGCAAGGGGTCGGCCGCCTCGCTGCGCCAGGCCGGCTGCCGCGTCATGGTCTCCGAAGTCGATCCGATCTGCGCGTTGCAGGCGGCGATGGAGGGCTATGAGGTCGTGACCATGGAAGATGCCGCGCCGCGCGCCGACATCTTCGTCACCGCGACCGGCAACAAGGACATCATTACCATCGAGCACATGCGCGCGATGAAGGATCGCGCCATTGTCTGCAACATCGGCCACTTCGACAACGAGATCCAGATCGCAGGCCTTCGTAACCTGAAGTGGACCAACATCAAGCCGCAGGTCGACGAGATCGAATTCCCCGACAAGCACCGCATCATCCTGCTGTCGGAAGGCCGCCTGGTGAACCTCGGCAACGCCATGGGCCATCCGTCCTTCGTGATGTCGGCGTCGTTCACCAACCAGACGCTGGCGCAGATCGAACTCTGGGCCAACAACAAGGACGGCAAGTACAAGAAGGAAGTCTACGTGCTGCCGAAGTCGCTCGACGAAAAGGTAGCCCGGCTCCATCTCGCCAAGATCGGCGTCAAGCTGACCGAACTGCGCAAGGACCAGGCCGACTATATCGGCGTCAAGCAGGAAGGCCCGTTCAAGTCGGATCATTACCGGTATTGATTTCAGGCAGTCCGCGCTGCGGACGCCGCCCTGAAGCAAACAGCAGAGCCTCAACAAGCCCCGGAGCGATCCGGGGCTTTTTGCTGGTCGGTCGCACAGCCTGCGATAGTTGAGCTTCAGCAATGAATTTCGATACAGCCTGTATCGTCGCGGCAACCTGACAATGCGAGTTGCAATTTCTCTCCTCTGCCCATTAGATCGGGCAGCAGGGAGATCGTCATGACCGATACGGCAGAACATTTCGACGTCCTCATCGTCGGCGCAGGTTTGTCCGGCATCGGCGCGGGCTATCACCTGCAGGAGAAATGTCCCGGCAAGAGTTACGTGATCCTGGAGGGACGCGACTGCATCGGCGGCACCTGGGATCTGTTTCGCTATCCCGGCATCCGCTCCGACTCGGACATGTATACGCTCGGCTATTCGTTCAAACCGTGGACCGAGCCGAAGGCGATCGCCGACGGGCCGCGGATTCTGAACTACGTCTGCGAGACCGCTGTCGACAACGGCATCGACAGCAAGATCCGCTTCCACCATCGCGTCAAGCGCGCGTCGTGGTCGTCGCCGGATTCGCGCTGGACCGTGGAAGCCGAACGCACGGTGGGCGAGGGCGCGACCGAAATCGTCAGCTTCACCTGCAATTTCCTGTTCATGTGCTCGGGCTATTACAAATACGAGGAAGGCTACACGCCGGAATTTTCCGGCACGGCTGACTTCGCCGGCCAGATCGTGCATCCGCAGAATTGGCCTGGGGATCTCGACTATGCCGGCAAGCGCGTCGTCGTGATCGGCTCGGGCGCCACGGCGGTGACGCTGGTGCCGGAGATGGCGAAGACCGCCTCGCACGTCACCATGCTGCAGCGCTCGCCGACTTACGTGGTGGCGCGGCCGGCGGAAGATGCGCTCGCCAACAAGCTCCGCAGGAATCTCTCGGCAAAACTCGCCTATCACATGATCCGTTGGCGCAACGTGCTGTTCGGCATGTATTTCTTCCAGCTCTGCCGCCGCAAGCCGGATCGCGCCAAGGAACTGATCCTCGGCGGCGTCAAGATGGCGCTGGGGCCGGAATACGACGTGGCCAAGCACTTCACGCCGCGCTACAATCCGTGGGAGCAGCGGCTCTGCCTGGTGCCCGATGGCGACCTGTTCAAGTCGATCCGCGACAAGCGCGCCTCCGTCGTCACCCATGAGATCGACACCTTCACCAAGGGTGGTATCAAGCTGAAGGACGGCAGTGAGATCGAGGCCGACATCATCGTCACCGCCACGGGGTTGAACCTGCAGGTGCTCGGCGGCCTCGAGGTCAGCGTCGACGGCCGCACGGTCGATTTCGCGCGAACGCTGAACTACAAGGGCATGATGTATTCGGATATCCCGAACATGGCCTCGGCGTTCGGCTACACCAACGCGTCGTGGACGCTGAAATGCGATCTCACCTGCGAATATGTCTGCCGGCTGATCAACTACATGGACCGCAACGGCTACAAGCAGTGCATGCCGCATAATGTCGATCCTGACGTCACCGAACTGCCGTCGCTGGATTTCTCGTCGGGCTATGTGCAGCGCTCGATCGCCAAGCTGCCCAAGCAGGGCTCGAAGCGGCCGTGGCGGCTGTACCAGAATTACGCGCTCGACATCGTCACCCTGCGCTACGGCAAGGTCGACGACGGGGTAATGCAGTATTCGTGAGCGGTTCCGCCGCGCGAGGTGCGTCCGGACGCCCCATGCGTCGTTTCGCGTATACGTATGCGAGCGCGAATCGTTCAAGGTGTCCTCACGGTTAACGCCGAATTAACCGGCGCACCCTTACGCTGCGTGGCTTGTGGCCCCTGACAGCACGAGGAAGCCCATGGACGCCCAGCGAATTGCCGTCGATGCCATCGTGGCGCTGACCGATTGCGACCGCGAGGCGGCCGCCGCCTTCATCCGCAAATTCTATCTGGCCGGCGTCCGCGACCCGAAGCGCCTGACCTTCAAGGGCCTGCAGGCGCTGCGGGGCTGAGGAGCTCGCCTCTTCGATTTTCGGATTCAATTGTCGTGCCTGTTCAATTGCGGGCGCAATGACGGGGGACATAGTTTCGCGACCTCGCGGCGCATTGCGTCCGAGGTTTGCTTGTGAACTTCCCGCCCTCTTGTTCAGAGGGCGCAGGGAAGACCGGGTGCTTGCTGCACCCGCGGTCTCGCGTGCGATTTGCGCAAACAAAAGTGCACACGAGCATACAGGGCAGCGGGAGCATTCCGGCCTTCCCTGCGCAATGGCTTTACGACTTACTTCGTGCTCTTCCCGGAGAACGGCTCTTTTGCCTCCGTCGCCAGCGAGACAGATCCCGCCAACTTAACGCCAGCACCGCGGCGCCCGAACCATACGACTTCGCCGTACGCTTGAGCCACACACGTCAGTCTTGGCTCTCGCGTCCATCGCATCTCACTGCGCGTTCGTGACGATGGCCAACGCCCCTCATCCGCCGTGAGACGGGCGGAGTTATGCGGCTGATTTGGGTGAGAACGAAAGCAGAATATTTTTGCGCGAAGGGCTGGACAGGTTTTCGGTGATTTGCCCGTCGTGCCATTGTGTCGCATGCCGCCGCATGAAGTTGCCCTTGTGCGCGAAGCAAATCAGTCCGTAGCGCGGATGAGCGCAGGCGTCATTCGCCGCCTTGGCGCAACGAACGGTGGGTTACGCTTCCGCCGACGCGCTTCGAGCTGCGGCGGACGCTCGCTCATCCGGGCTGCGCTTGCCGTTTCCCGGTGTAGCCGCCGCGTTGACGTTTTCTTGAACTCGTTTCCGGAGCCTTGATGACGGGGCGGGAGCATTGGTAAATAAGGCCGAAATGTAACCAAGCGGAACCAACACCAACCCCGAATTTCCTGGCCGCGGATCAAATCCGCGCATCACGGGTACAGGAACCGGAAAATGCTACAGCAGCTTTTCGCGCCACAACTCGTCGTTCTCTACATTCTCGTCGCATCGACGCTCTACGTTCACTTCCGCGGCCGCGAGCGGCTTCGGATCGCGCGCCAACTCGGCGATCACTCGACCTATCTCGCGCCTTACAACGTGCTGATGTATGCGGGCTCGGCGGTTCCGAACCAGCCGGTGATCCCGGTCGCGCGCTTTCCGGAACTGACAAAGCTCAGCGAGAACTGGGAGACGATTCGCGAGGAGGCGGTGCGGCTGTTCGACGAGGGCTTTATCCGCGCCGCCGCCAAGAACAACGACTGGGGTTTTTATTCGTTCTTCAAGAGCGGCTGGAAGCGGTTTTACCTGAAATGGTATGACGACTTTCTTCCGTCCGCGCGCACGCTGTGCCCGAAGACGGTCGAGCTCCTGAATTCGATCCCGACGGTGCACGGCGCGATGTTCGCCATGCTGCCGCCTGGCGGCAAGCTCGGCGCGCATCGCGATCCCTTTGCCGGCTCGCTGCGCTATCACCTCGGGCTCGTCACGCCCAATTCGGACAAATGCCGCATCCTGGTCGACGGCGTCGAATGCGTCTGGCGCGACGGCGAGGCCTTCATGTTCGACGAGACTTTTATTCACAGCGCGGAGAATGCCACCGACGTCAACCGCATCATCCTGTTCTGCGACGTTGAGCGCCCCATGAAGTTCGGCTTCATGACCGCGATCAACCGCTGGGTCAGCCATCACATCGTCAAGGCGTCCGCGACCCAGAACATGGAAGGCGAGCATGTCGGCGCGCTCAACAAGGTGTTCGGCAGGCTTTATGAGGTTCACCTCGCCAGCCGCAAGGTCAAGGAGTGGAACCGCAAGGTTTACTACGCGCTGAAGTACAGCCTGATGATCGGGATTGTTGGGTTGATTGTCTTATCTGCGTTGCGGTAATCGCGCAGCAAGTAACCCGCATCAGCCATCGGGGCGCACGATTGCGCGTCCGATGGCTCATCCGGGCTGCGGCTGCCGGGTTGTCAGCCTACGACGACTTCACTGATCTGGATGACTGGAGACTGGTCGGTATAGTTCGCGATGTCGGCCATGATCTCCTTGGCATGAGGCCCGAAGCCGGACTGGAAGGCCTCGACCGAGTCGCAGAAGATGTGACACATCCCGACATAGGTCGCTGGAGCGCCGGGGACGCCGCCGGCCATACCCTTGTCGACCGTGTAGGACTTGCAGGCATCGCCCATGCGTGCCTTCACGAGCGGCATATGCTTGTCGCGGTAGTAATCGTGATCGAAGCGCCCGCCGGGCGTATTGGGATACATTACGCTTACCTTGATCATGGACGTGTCCTCCACTCTGACGTTCGCCGTTGTTGTCCGGCAATAGTTGAAATCTGTGTCAGTTTTGCGGATCTTGCAACCGGCAGGCGGTGTTCGGGGTATCACTGTGACGGGACGCACGCAGCGGCCCAGGATGGATGGAGCGAAGCGATACCCATCGATTCCGGAGCGGGCGGTGAGATGATGGGTTTCGCTTCGCTCTACCCATCCTGCTGCCCATGAAAAAGCCCCGGATCATCTCCGGGGCCTTCTGTCTGATACAGGTGTTGCCGGTCGTTATTCCGGCTTGCCGATGTTCACCTTCAGCGTGCCGACGCCGTCGACACCACACTCGATCTTGTCGCCCGGCTGCAGCTGGGAGACGCCGGCGGGTGTGCCCGTCATGATGATGTCGCCGGCGGCGAGTTTTACCTGCTGCGAGAGCTGCCAGATGATTTCGGGCACGCTCCAGATCAGTTCGGTGAGGTCGCCCTTCTGGGTTTCCTTGCCGTTGACCGTCAGCCAGATCTTGCCTTTGGCGGGATGGCCGATCTTGGAAGCGGGCTGGATCGCGGAGCAGGGCGCGGAATAGTCGAAGGACTTTCCGACTTCCCACGGCCGCTCCTTCTTTCGCGAGGCGATCTGCAGGTCGCGGCGGGTGAGGTCGATGCCGACCGCATAGCCGTAGACATGGTCGAGCGCCTTGTCGGCTGGAATGTTGAGGCCGCCGCTCTTCATCGCGACGATCAGCTCGACCTCGTGATGCAGATCCTTGGTCAGCGGCGGGTAGGGGACCGTGGCCCCATCGGGCACCAGCATGTCGGCATGCTTGGCAAAGAAGAACGGCGGCGCGCGCTCGTCATTGCCCATCTCGCGGATGTGCTCGAGATAGTTGCGCCCGACGCACCAGATGCGGCGGACCGGATAGGTGCCTGCCTCGCCGACGACGGGAAGCGTGGGCTGCGGGGCTGCTGATATGACGTAGGAGGCTGCGCTCATGAAAAGGATCTCAACGGGTTACGGTTGGAAATTCGGGAATAGCCTTTACGCGGTTGCGCTGACCGGCGCCAGACTGGGGTGGCCGGCATCGCGCTGCTGCAGGCGGAAGAACGAAGCATAGCGGCCGCCGCGCCGCAGCAAATCGTCATGCAGGCCACGCTCGACGATCTCGCCGCCTTCGACCACCAGAATGGCGTCGGCGTGCATGATGGTGTGCAGGCGGTGGGCGATCACGATGGTGGTGCGGTTCTGGCAGAGATGGTCGATCGCTTCCTGCACGGCTTTTTCGGATTCCGAATCCAGCGCCGCGGTCGCTTCATCGAGCAGGATGACCGGCGCGTTCTTGATCAGCGCCCGCGCCACCGCGATGCGCTGGCGCTGGCCGCCGGATAGCTGCGTGCCGTGCTCGCCGACGGGCGTGGCGTAGCCGAGCGGAAAGCCCATGATGAAATCGTGCGCGCAAGCCGCTTTCGCCGCCGCCACGATCTCGTCCCTGGTGGCATCTGCCTTGCCGAAGGCGATGTTGGCGCCGATCGTGTCGCGGAACAGATAGACGTCCTGTCCGACATAGCCGGTCTGGGCGCGCAGCGAATGCCGCGATACGCCCGAGATGTCCTGGCCGTCGATCAGGATTTCGCCCTGCTTCACCTCATAGAGCCGCAGCAACAGCGCCAGCACGGTGGATTTGCCGCCGCCGGAGGGGCCGACCAAAGCGGTGGTCTTGCCGGGTTCAGCGATGAAGCTCATGTTCTTCAGCACCGGTTCGTCCGGCCGGTAGGCGAAATTGACGTCGCGGAACTCGACCCGCGCGTTCGAGAGCTTTAGCGCCGGCTTGTCGTTGTCGGCGGGCTCGCTCGCCGGGCTGTCGACGATTTCGAGCAGCATGCGCGCACCGACCAACTGGCTGTTGAGGTCGATGTTGAGCCGTGCCAGCCGCTTGGCAGGCTCGGTCGCCAGCAGGAACGCAGTCATGAAGGAAAAAAACTGTCCGGGGGTAGCGCCGAGCGCGACCACGCTGTAACCGCCATAAAGCAGGCAGCCGGCGACCGCAAAGCCGCCGAGCATTTCCATCAGCGGGTTGGAACGATTTGAGACCCGCGCCATCTTGTTGGCGTTGCGCTCGACGACCGCGATGTTCTCGTCGATCCGCCGCTGCATGGTCGCTTCCAGCGTAAATGCCTTCACCGTGCGGATGCCCTGCAGCGATTCCTGCATGGTCTCCATGATGTCGGCGCTGCCGGTGAACTGGTTGTGAGCGAGGCCCTTGATGCGCTTTATCAACTTGCGCAGGATCAGCATCGCCGGCGGCACCACGACGAGGCCGATAAACGACAGCACCGGATCCTGCGTCACCATCACGAATATCAGGCTGACCAGCAGCAGCACGTCGCGTCCGACGGCGTTGATGAGCAGCGTCAGGACGTCGGTAATGGATTTTGCGCCCGATGTCAGCCGCGCCAAAAATTCGGAGGAATGCCGCTCGGAATAGAATCCGATGCTTTCGCTCATCAGCTTGGCAAACAGCCGCCGCTGGTTGTTGGCGAGAATGGCGTTGCTGATCTTGGACAGGATCACGGTGTGGCCGTAGGTCGCCAGACCCTTGATGAACAGCAGCACCACGGTGACGCCGGAGAGAATGGCGATGCCGGTGACGTTCTTGTCGATATAGGCCTGGTTGATCACCTGGCCCAGGATATAGGCGGAGCCGGCGGTGGCGCCGGCGGACACGCCCATCAGCGCGAATGCGGTCACATAGCGCCGCCAATAGACAAAACCCTGTTCCATGACGAGGCGGCGAATCAGGATCGCCGCGCCATAGGGATCGTCGGTAATTTTTCGGGTCGGCTTGCTTGGAAGTTCGGTCATCCGCGTTCCATTGACGGGGCCGGTAGACCGGCGCGTCAGGGCTTTTGCGGGTTAGTCCTTGCCTGCTTGGCGGGGCTTTTTCAAGCCAAATAAGCGATTGATTTCAGGCCGATTCCGCATGCCGCGGAAGGCCGCCGCGGTCGCGGAACAGCTTCTGTTCCCAGGCCAGCGCGTGGGCGGCGATGGTCTCCAGATTGTCGAATTGCGGCGTCCAGTCCAGCGTCGCATGGATCCGGCGCGTGTCGGCGACCATGGTCATGATGTCGCCGGGGCGGCGCGGCGCATAGGAAACCGCGAAATTGCGCATCGAGACGCGGCGGACGGCCTCGATGGTCTCGAGCACCGAATAGCCGCGGCCGTAGCCGCAGTTCAGCGTGATCGAGCCTCTCGCCCCGCGCAAATAGGCCAGCGCGGCGCGATGGGCCTGCGCGAGATCGCTGACATGGATGAAGTCGCGGATGCAGCTGCCGTCCGGCGTCGGGTAATCTGTTCCGTACACGTCGATCTTGGCGCGCTGGCCGGTCGCGGCTTCGACCGCGATCTTGAGCAGATGCGTGGCGCCGACGGTGGCGAGGCCGCAGCGGCCATGCGGATCGGCGCCGGCGACGTTGAAGTAGCGCAGCACGACATAGTTCATGCCATGCGCGGTGGCGACATCGTGCAGCATGATTTCCGTCATCAGCTTGGAAGAGCCGTATGGCGACGCCGGCCGTGTCGGCGCATGTTCGGGCACCGGCACCTGGTCCGGATCGCCGTAGACGGCAGCCGTCGACGAGAAGATGAAGCGGTTGACGCCGCCCTTCACCGCGGCATTCAAGAGGCTGCGCGTCGTCATGGTGTTGTTGCGATAATAGCCGAGCGGATCGCGCACGGAATCCGGCACCACGATGGAGCCGGCGAAATGGATGATGCTCTCGATGCCGTGCTGGGCGATCACGCCTGCGACGAGATTTTCATCGCCGGCATCGCCGATGAACAGCGGCACGCCTTCCGGCAGGAAGGTGGAGAATCCGGTGGACAGGTTGTCGATCACGACGACGCTTTCGCCGGCATCCGCCAGCGCATGCACCATATGACTTCCAATGTAGCCGGCGCCACCGGTGACGAGCACGGTCATGGGCCACCTCTCGCTCTTGAATTTGGGAAGCGCGCCCGGATGCAAAACCGGTTTCCACATTATGCTGGTCGCGCTCTACTGGAGGCGATGCTAGCTGGGCTGCGGTGAAGAGTGGGTTTCGGCACGGGCGAACTGGCCACTATGCTTAATGTTGCGTATAGAACCTGGCCGAAACGGAGCCGGACGTGCCGATCGAGAACAATTTGGCCAGTAACCTGCAACTGATCGTGCCGAATCTGCACAGGCGCTATTCGGGCGTCACGGCGACCAACCGGATGGTGGCGCCGAAGCTCGCCCGGATGTACCGGGCGGCATGGCTCGGGCCACACGCGCCCGACGGCATCGCGCGGATGGGATTTGCGGAGCTTTTGAAACTCCGGCGTCACGGCACGCCGCTGATCTGGCACGCGCGCCGCAATGACGAGATGATCGCAGGGTTATTGCTGCGCGCGCTCGGCTGGCCGCTGAAGCTCGTCTTCACTTCGGCCGCACAGCGGCATCACAAGCGGCTGACGCGCTGGCTGATCCGGCAGATGGATGCGGTGATCGCCACGTCCGAGCTTTCGGCGTCGTTTCTCAAGCGCCAGGCAACGGTGGTGATGCATGGCGTCGATACTGATGCGTATGCGCCGCCGGCTGACCGCGCGGCGGCGCTTGCGGAAGCCAAACTGCCGGGGCGTTACGCAATCGGCTGCTTCGGCCGGGTGCGCGCGCAAAAGGGCACCGACGTCTTTGTCGAGGCGATGTGCCGGCTGTTGCCGCGCTATCCCGATTTCACCGCCATCATCGTCGGCGCTGTCGTGCCGGAGCAGCAGGGATTTGCCAACGGCTTGAAACAACAGATCGAGGCCGCCGGACTGCAGTCGCGCATCGTCATCACGGGCGAGCTCGCAATCGAGGAGGTGCAGCGCTGGTATCGGCGGCTGACGATCTATGCCTTCACCTCGCGCAATGAAGGTTTTGGCCTGACGCTGATCGAGGCGATGTCGTCAGGTGCGGCGCTGGTGGCGGCGCGCGCGGGCGCAGCCGAATTCGTGGTCGAGGACGGCGTGACCGGCGTGCTGACGCCGCCGGGTGATGCCGATGCGCTGGCCGCCGCATTGGAGCCGCTGATGTGCGATCCGGCATCGGCCATCGCGATGGGCGAGCGCGCGCGTGCGCGCGTGCTGCAAAAGTTCAGCCTCGATGCGGAAGCGAATGCGATCGCCGCGGTCTATCGTAAGCTATAGCGTTTTCGAGCGAAGTGGATGCCGGTTCGCGCAAGGAAAACGCGTCAAAACAAGGAACAGAGCCCGGTTCTGATGTAATCAGAACCGATCAGGCTCTGGGCTGAGTGACCAGCAGCCGATGCGCCACGTCGGCCACGTAGGCGGGATCGATGTCGCGCATGCAGCGGTGGTCGTTCATGGTGCAGACCGTGCGCTGGCAGGGCTGGCAGGGCAGCACTGCCTTGGTCTGAAGAACCGTGGCCGCGAGGCCGTTCAGCGGTGCCCACAGATAAGGACTGGTGGGGCCGAAAATGCCGATGGTCGGCGTGCCGACCGCCGCCGCGATATGCATGAGGCCGGAATCGTTCGAGATGGCGACGCCGGCCGCCGCCATCGCCAGGATGCCGTTGCGCAGGTCAGTGCCGGTGAGGTCGCGGACCTTGCCGCGGCCGGCGGCAACGATCTCCTGCGCCAGCGCCTTCTCGCCGGGGCCGCCGACCACCCAGACGTCGAGCCCGCGCTCGACCAGGAGCCGTGCGGCGCCGGGGTAATAGGTCCAGCGTTTGGAGGCGCCGACGGACCCGGGGGCCAGCGCCACCGCCGGGCCTGAGCCCAATTCATTGGCCTGCCGCCAGCGCGCGATGTCCTCACGCGGCACCACGAGTTGCGGCACCGGCCATTCGCCCGGCAGCGGCACGCCTGCCGGCAGTGCCAATGCGGCATTCTTGTCGATAAAGCGGAGCAGGGCCTTCTCGCCCCAGCGCATCCGGTTGATCAACCCGAATCGAGCCTCGCCGAAAAACCCCACCCGCTCGGGGATACCGGCCAGCATGGGGGCAATCGCGGCCTTCCAGGTGCGGGGCAGGACGAGGGCGGTTCCATAACCCCGGGCGCGCAGTTCCGATGCGAGACCCCACTGCTTCGCCAGCGCAAGCCGGCTGCGGGGCAGATCCCAGACGATGCCCGCCCGGACGCCCGGCATGTAGTCGACCAGCGGGGCGCAAAGGGGGGTCACCAACAGGTCGACCGGGCGGTTCGGCCAGCGCTGCTTCAATACCCGCACGACGGTATGGCCGCGGACGAAATCGCCAATCCACATATAGGGGACGATGAGGATCGGCCTGGTGTCGGCGGCATCCTCCATTTCGATCCTATCTGGTGAATTTGTATTCATACTTTGATTATATCGCCACTAACCAGTTGCGGCCCCGTCGGTAACCGCTCCGCATCGACAGGTAAAGCTGTCGATTGGCCTTCACTTGCCCAAGATACAAAGTTGCCTGCCGCGCGGGAGTGGGGCAAAGCTTTGCCGGACAATCATGGCAGGGGATGGCATGTTGCTGGTGACCGGGGGCGCCGGTTTTATCGGATCGAACGTCGTGGCCGCGTTAAATGACGCCGGCCGGGACGTGGTCGTGTGCGACGTGCTCGGCCATGACGGCAAATGGCGCAATCTGGCCAAGCGCCGGCTCGCCGATATCGTGCCGCCCTCGGAACTGATGGACTGGCTGAAGGGCCGCCGGCTGGAGGCCGTCATTCACCTCGGCGCCATCTCCGAGACCACGGCGACCGACGGCGATCTGGTGATCGAGACCAATTTCCGGCTGTCGATGCGGCTTTTGGACTGGTGCACGGCGAACGCCACGCCGCTGATCTACGCGTCCTCGGCGGCGACCTATGGCGACGGCGGCGACGGCTTTGGCGATGACCAGTCCATGGACGCGCTGAAGAAGCTGCGGCCGATGAACCTCTACGGCTGGAGCAAGCATCTGTTCGACATGGCGGTGGCCGAACGCGCCGCGCGCGGCGAACGGCTGCCGCCGCAATGGGCCGGATTGAAGTTCTTCAACGTGTTTGGCCCCAACGAATATCACAAGGGCACGATGATGAGCGTGCTGGCGCGGCGCTTCGACGACGTCAAGGCCGGGCGCCCCGTGCAATTGTTCAAGTCGCACCGCGAAGGCATCGCCGACGGCGACCAGCGCCGCGACTTCATCTATGTCGACGATGTCGTGCGCGTGACGATGTGGCTGCTGGCTGCGCCCGGCGTCAGCGGCATCTTCAACGTCGGCACCGGCACCGCGCGCAGCTTTCGCGACCTGATGCTGTCGGCTTATGCGGCACTCGGCGCCCAGCCGAACATTGAGTATATCGATATGCCCGTAGCGATCCGCGGCAGCTATCAATACTTCACCCAGAGCGAAGTCGATCGGCTGCTGCGCGCCGGATACAACGGCGGCTTCACCGCGCTGGAAGACGCGGTCGAGCGTTACGTGAAGGGTTTTCTCGATCGCGACGATCGCTTTCGCTGATAGGCACCAGGTGGACAGATGTTTGATTTTGAAGCCCTGAGCCAGGCGATCCCGCGTCAGACCGTGCTCTGCGTCGGCGACCTCATGCTCGACGAATTCGTCTATGGCGAGGTGTCGCGCATTTCGCCGGAAGCGCCGGCGCCGGTCATCGCGGTCCAGCGCAGCGAGACCAATATCGGCGGCGCCGGCAATGTCGCCCGCAACATCGCCGCTCTCGGCGCGCGCTGCATCTTTGCAGGTCTGGTCGGCGAGGACGAGGCGGGCGCGAAACTGAAGGCCGATCTGGCGCGGGAGAAGCTGATCGAGGCCGTGCTGGTCACCGATTCCTCCCGCCCGACGACGCGCAAGGTGCGCTTCGTCTCCGAGCATTTTTCCACCCACATGCTGCGCGCGGATTGGGAGCAGGCCGTTGCTGCCTCGGCCGAGATCGAGCAAAAGCTGATCGACGCGATCCTGCCGCAGGTCGCACGCGCCGATATCGTGCTGCTGTCCGACTACGCCAAGGGCGTGCTGACGGCGCGCGTCATCCGCAACATCATCGACGCCGCGAAGAAGCTCGGCAAGCGCGTGATCGTCGATCCCAAGAGCGCCAATTTCGCGATCTATCGCGGCGCCACGTTGCTGACGCCGAATCGCAAGGAATTTGCCGAAGCCACCCGCAGCCGCGCCGAGACCGACCAGAGCATTGCCGGCGCGGCGCAGGACGCGATGGTTCTGGCCGATTGCGAGGCGATGCTGGTGACGCAAAGCGAACACGGCATGACGCTGGTGGCTCGCGGCGGCGAGGCGATCCATGTGCCGGCGTTGCCGGTCAAGGTGCGCGACGTTTCGGGGGCGGGCGACACGGTCGCCGCCGCGCTGGCGCTGGCGCTTGCGGCCGGGGCCGACTGGGAGACCGCGCTGCGGATGGCGAATGCGGCGGCGGCGGTTGCGGTCGGCAAGAAGGGCACTGCGACCGTGACGCCGGCGGAGTTGCGGCGGAAAATCCTCCCCCATGCGTCGCTGGCGGCCGAAGAGAAGATCGTGCCTGTTGGCGGCGATCTCGATGCACATCTGGCGGAGTGGCGCCGGCAGGGGCTGCGCATCGGCTTCACCAATGGCTGTTTCGACATCTTGCATCCCGGCCATGTCAAGGTGCTGACGGCCTCGCGCGGCGCCTGCGACCGGCTGATCGTCGGCCTCAACAGCGACGCCTCGGTGAGGCGGTTGAAGGGCGAGGGACGTCCGGTTCAGGACGAGGGCGCACGCGCCGAGGTGCTGGCCGCGCTCGAAGCGGTCGATCTCGTCGCGATCTTCGAGGACGACACGCCGATCGAACTGATCACGAAAGTGAGGCCGAGCGTGCTGGTCAAGGGCGGAGACTATACCCGCGAGCAGGTCGTCGGCCATGAGATCGTCGAGGCTGCCGGCGGCGAGGTCGTGCTCGTCGACATTATGCCGGGCCACAGCACGACGTCGCTGGTCGACCGCGCGCGGGGAGGCAAGGCGTGAGCCTGAGCGCTGCGGCTCCACCGATGTTGCTGGTGCGGCGGTACTGGCGTGACCGGGCGCTGTGGACGACGATTGCGGACGTCTTTGCAATTCTGGCCGCGCTCGCCTTGCCCTGGTCGACGACGCTGGTGGCGATCTTCGTGCCCTGCTGGCTCGGCGCCGTGGCATGGGTGATGGACTGGCGGGACTACGGCCGCCTGCTGAAACAGCCGATCTGCTATTTGCCGTTTGCGCTGGTCGGTCTGGCTCTCATCGGCACGCTCTGGTCGGACGCGACATGGAGTGCGCGGCTTTACGCCGTCGCTCCCACCCTCAAGCTGCTGGTGTTGCCCGGACTGTTCTATCATTTCGAGCGGTCGTCGCGCGGGATGTGGGTCTTTGTCGCCTTCCTGGTGTCCTGCGTGCTGCTGATGGCCGTATCGTGGCTGGTTACGATTGATCCCAGCTTCACGCTGAAGACCCCGAATGAGCCGGGGGCGCGCGGCATCTTCGTCAAGAACTATATCGACCAGAGCCAGGAGTTTGCGCTGTGCGTGGTAGCGCTGGCCTATCCGATCATCCGCCTGCTGCGCACCAACCGGATCTGGCAGGCGCTGGTGCTGGGCGCGATCTCGCTCGGATTTCTCGTCAACATGGTGTTTGTGACCGTCTCGCGGACGGCCATCGTTACGATGCCGATCATGGCAGGCGTATTTGCGCTGCTTCACCTGAAGCGGCGAACGAGCCTGATCCTCATTGGCGTCATGCTCGTGCTGGCTGGCCTGCTCTGGTTTGCCACGCCTGACGTGCGGTGGGGACCGCAAAGCCTGCTCAGGGACTATCGGTACTACAAGACGGACGAGCATGTGACGTCGATCGGGCTCCGGCTGGAGTTCTGGCAAAAATCGCTGCGGTTCATTTCGGAGGCGCCGGTCATCGGCCACGGAACAGGTTCGATGCGCGGGCTGTTCGAGCGGGCCGCGACCAACCACGAGCCGAAGGATCAGGTTATTGCCAATCCGCACAACCAGACGTTGAACATTGCGGTGCAGTGGGGTATGGTTGGGGTCATCCTGTTATACGCGATGTGGCTGGTGCATCTTCTGCTGTTTCGTGGCGAGGGGCTCGTCGCCTGGATCGGATTGCTTGTCGTGGTGCAGAATATCTTCACCTCGCTGTTCAATTCGCACCTCTTCGATTTTCATGAGGGATGGATGTATGTGCTGGGAGTCGGGGTTGCGGGCGGTATGACGCTCGCGGCCAAGCAACGCAATCAACTGGCCGAACGGCGATGACGGCGGATAGCGGGCGTATTGAGATGAATTTCATCGGCTCGATGGTCTCTCGACTGCTTTCATCCGCGCGCGATCCGGCGGTACGGATTTTCAACGTCGATCTTATCGCGGTGCTGGTAGCGGTGTTATTGCCGTGGTCGACCAGCGGCGTGGGCATCGGCATGCTGCTCTGGCTTGCCGCTCTGGCCGCGACCCTCGAACTGCGCCCGTTCCTGCGATCGTTGCAGCGTCCAATCTGCGCGCTGCCGATCGCGCTCGTTGCGCTTGCGGCGCTGGGAACCCTGTGGTCGGACGCACTCTGGGGCGCGCGCCTCTATGCGCTGAGCCCGGCGACGAAGCTGCTCTTTCTGCCGTTCCTGTTCTATCATTTCGAGCGCTCGACGCGCGGCATGTGGGTATTCATCGCGTTCCTGGTGTCCTGCACGCTGCTGACGGCCGCGTCCTGGATGGTTGCGATTGATCCCAGCCTTTCGCTGAAGGCTCCCGGCGAGGCGACAGGGCACGGCATCTTCGTCAAGAACTACATCGACCAGAGCCAGGAATTCGTGTTGTGCACGGTCGTGCTTGCTTTCCCCATCATCACGCTGCTGCGAGAAGGGAAAATCCGGCAAGCGCTGTTGCTGACCTTGGTCGCGGCGAACTTTGTCGTCAACATGGTGTTCGTCGTCGTGTCGCGCACGGCACTGGTGACGCTGCCGGTGATGCTCGCTGTGTTCGCAATGGCGCACCTGAAATGGCGTACCAACATCATGCTGTTCGTCGCCGCCGCCATGCTCGGCGCGCTGGCCTGGACGCTATCGCCTCATCTGCAGGCGACGACCGACAAGTTCACGCGGGACTACCAGATCTACAAGGAATTCAACCAGCCGACATCGATCGGGCTGCGGCTCGAATTCTGGGAGAAGTCGTTGCGGTTCTTTGCCGAGGCGCCGGTCATCGGCCACGGCACGGGATCGACGCGCCGGCTGTTCGAGGCGGCGGCGACCGGCCCTGCCGTGCTGGCGCAGGGGCAGGTGATCGGGAACCCGCACAACCAGACCCTTAACGTCGCGGTCCAGTGGGGCACGGTCGGGGTCGTGATCCTGTATGCGATGTGGCTTTCGCATTTCGCGCTGTTTCGCGGCGAGGGGCTGGCGGCCTGGATCGGGCTGATGGTGGTGCTGCAGAACGTGTTCAGTTCGCTGTTCAACTCGCATCTATTCGATTTTCATGAAGGCTGGATGTATGTGCTGGGCGTCGGCATAGCCGGTGGCATGGTGCTACGCGCCAGATCGGAGGCCGCGGAATCTTCCGGAACAGTCCGGCCATGATCGCTGGCATGCGCGCCGCAGATAAGATATCAGCGGGCCAGGGACGCCTTGCAAATCCCGATCGTTTCCGCAGCCGGCCATTGGAATGACGCCTCTTTCGCAACTGACCCGTCGCAATTACCTGATCGCAGCGCATGATGCGCTGGCGACAGCGTTTGCGCTGCTCGCAAGCTTCTATCTGCGCTTCGAGGGAGGCGAGGCCTTCTATGCCCGCCTGCCGCTGTTGCTGCGTATTCTGCCCCTCTTCATCGTTTTCAGCGTCGTGATCTGCTACGTCTTTAACCTGACGACGACGAAATGGCGTTTCATTTCGCTCCCCGATGCGCTGAACATCATGCGTGTGGCCAGCGTTCTGACGGTGGCGCTCATCGTGCTGGACTATGCCTTCATTTTCGGGGCATCGAGCGGCAAGGCGCCGGTGCTGTTCGGCCGCATCACCATCGTGCTCTACTGGTTCCTCCAGGTGTTCGCGCTGAGCGCGCTCCGTTTCGGCTATCGCTATTTCCGTTACTCGCGCGTTCGTCGCCATGCCCAGACCGAAGGGGCGTCGTCGACGCTGCTGATCGGCCGCGCCGCCGACGCCGAGGTGCTGTTGCGCGCAATCGAGAGCGGCGCGGTCAAGCACCTTTGGCCGGTCGGCGTGCTGTCGCCGTCGGCCGCGGACCGCGGCCAGTCGATCCGCAACGTGCCGGTGCTCGGCGGCCTCGACGATGTCGAGGATGTGGTGCGCGATTATGCCGGACGAGGAAAACCGATCTCGCGAATCGTGATGACCCCGTCGGCGTTCGAACCCGAGGCGCATCCCGAGGCGGTCCTGATGCGCGCCAAGCGGCTCGGCCTGTTCGTCAGCCGCCTGCCATCGCTCGAAAGCGGCGATGTGCCGAGGCTGACCAATGTCGCCGTCGAAGACCTGCTGCTGCGGCCGAGCGAGAAGATCGACTACGCGAGGCTCGAAACGCTGGTGAAAGGCAAGGCGGTGATCGTCACCGGCGGCGGCGGCTCGATCGGTTCGGAGATCTGCGACCGCGTCGCGACCTTCGGCGCCGCGCGGCTGCTGGTGATCGAGCATTCCGAACCGGCGCTTTATGCGGTGACGGAGGCGCTGGCGGCGCGCGCGGCCAATGCCGTGATCGAGGGCCGTATCGCCGATATCCGCGATCGTGACCGGATCATGAACCTGATGCGGGAATTCAAGCCCGATATCGTTTTCCATGCCGCCGCCCTGAAGCACGTGCCGATCCTCGAGCGCGACTGGAGCGAGGGCGTCAAGACCAACATCTTCGGGTCGGTCAACGTCGCCGACGCCGCGCGGGCGGCGGGTGCAACCGCAATGGTGATGATCTCGACCGACAAGGCGATCGAGCCAGTCTCGATGCTGGGCCTGACCAAGCGCTTTGCCGAAATGTATTGCCAGGCGCTCGACCATGACCTGATGACGCAATCGGACGGCAAGCCGCACATGCGGCTGATTTCGGTGCGGTTCGGCAACGTGCTGGCCTCCAACGGATCGGTGGTGCCGAAATTCAAGGCACAGATCGAGGCCGGCGGCCCGGTCACGGTGACGCATCCGGACATGGTCCGCTACTTCATGACCATCCGCGAAGCCTGCGATCTTGTGCTGACCGCGGCCACCCATGCGCTGACGCCGGCGCGGCCCGATGTCTCCGTCTACGTCCTCAACATGGGGCAGCCGGTCAAGATCGTGGAGCTTGCCGAGCGGATGATCCGCCTGTCCGGCCTCGAACCCGGCATCGATATCGAGGTGGTGTTCAGCGGCATGCGGCCGGGCGAACGGCTGAACGAGATCCTGTTCGCCAGCGAGGAGCCGCCGGTGGAGATCGGGGTCGCCGGCATCATGGCGGCCAAGCCGAACGAGCCACCGATGCAGACCTTGAGCAAATGGCTCGCGGCGCTGGAGGATGCGATTGCGCGGGACGACCGTTCCACCATCCGCGCGGTGCTCAAGGATGCCGTGCCCGAATTCGGCTCGAACGCCGCCTGAACTTTTTCGGTGCCCGCCGGCCGTGCGGGCCGTTTCGAAAGCCATGATGCAGAAGTCCCGAAAAGTCGTCGTCGTCAGCCAGCATTATCCGCCGGATCCGAGCACGACGGCCGCGATCATGGCGGCGATCGGGGAACGCGTGGCGCGGAAAGCCGAAGTCCTGGTGCTGTCGGGGACGGCAGGCTCCGCCGCCAAAGCGGCTGCCGGCAAGCCTGCGGTCGTCGAAGTGAAGAATTGGATGCCCGGCAAGGCTGCGTTGCTCAAGCGCGCTTTGGCCGAACTGCTGTTCACGATCCGGATGTTCGCTACGCTATTGCTGAAGCTGCGCCGCGGCGACGTCGCGCTCACCGTGCCCGCACCCTTCATGCTGCCCTATGCATTCGCCGCCGCCGCGAAATTGAAGGGCGCGAGGTCGGTGCTGATCATGCACGATCTCTATCCCGACGTTCTCATCATGGCGGGCCTGCTGAAGCCGCAGTCGATCGTGGCGAAAGCGATGCGCGCCTTGAACGCGCCGATGTTTCGCGCGCTCGACGCCGTCGTCATCATCGGCCGCGATACCGAAAAGCTGCTGCTGCGCTATGGCGGAATGACAAGCGACAAGATTCGCTTCATACCGAACTGGGCGACGCTCGAGCGCGGCGTTCGCGCGGTCGATCCAGATAATCCTTATC
This sequence comes from Bradyrhizobium sp. AZCC 2262, assembly GCF_036924535.1. NCBI lineage: Bacteria > Pseudomonadati > Pseudomonadota > Alphaproteobacteria > Hyphomicrobiales > Nitrobacteraceae > Bradyrhizobium > Bradyrhizobium sp. AZCC 2262. The sequence goes on from NZ_JAZHRT010000001.1 coordinate 1,045,634, forward strand.
GCCGGCCGCTTTCCGCCCGCTTCGTCGTCGGGCTTTCCGGCAATCTCGGCTTTACCCACGATCCCGTCATCGTGTTCGAGGCCGCGCGATTGCTGCGCGAGAGCAGGGACATTCATTTCCTGCTGTCGGGCTGGGGGATCGGATTCGATCAATTGCGCGCGATGCAGGCCGAGGCAAAGCTTCCGAACGTCACGCTGGTCGATCGCGTCGAGGACGACCAACTCGAGACGTTTCTTTCTGCGGCGGACGTCTGGATCATTCCCTACCGCCGGAACGCCGCGGGCGTATCGGTACCCAGCCGGTTCTACAATCTGCTGGCGATCGGCCGCCCGGTGATCCTGGTTTCCGAAGCGGATGCCGAGGCGGCGTTGACGGTGACCGAACACGATGTCGGCTGGGTCGTCCAACCCGGCAGTGCCGATGAGCTCGCGAACACGGTTAGCCGCGCCGCCGGCGCCGAAGATCCGCGGCGGGCCGAGCGCGCCGCGGAAATTTCCCGACGTTTCGATTTTGAGATCGCGATGACCGAGTATTGCAGCCTGATCCGCGAGCTTTTGCAGCAGAAACGGAATTAGGCCGTGGAATCACAAGCACGCAGCCGCAGCCGAACGACGCGTTGACGTCGCCAAGACGGTCTCGTACGCCCACCAAGACCGGGCGAAAGAACTGATCTGAACAGGGGACACAGACAATATGGTGGACGACACGAACGTTCGGGCTGGCCAGTGCCATTGCGGTGCGGTGCGTTTCGAGGTGACGCTCAGCGACGGCTTCGATTCGATCCGCCGCTGCACCTGCTCTTACTGCCGAATGCGAGGCGCCGTCGTTGTCATGGCGGAAATGGGTGGGATCAAGGTCCTGCAGGGCGACGATGCGTTGACAAGCTACCGCTTCCATACCGGATCAGCGCAGCACTTCTTCTGTTCTCGCTGCGGAATATACACACATCATCAACGACGATCTAACCAGAATTCATATGCTGTAAACGTGGCTTGCCTGGACGGCGTGAGCCCTTTCGATTTCCCTGAGGTGCCTGTCACGGATGGCGTCAATCACACGAACGACACCGGCAGGCCAACGCGTCGAGCAGGCACGCTCCGCTTCACCCCGGCTGATTGACTATCGCTGCCGGCGGGAAAAACGGCGCATCAGGAGCGCCGTGGCGAGGCCGCCGATGACGAAGAGCAGGACGGCGATAGCGGTCGACGAGGTCATGGCCGCGCCGATCGCCAGCGTCGCCAGCAGGACATTGAGTGCAAATACTTCGCGCACCACACCTGATACGGAAAATCCGTTGTCGGTGGCGCGCTGGTAGAAATGGGTGCGGTGAGCTGCCCAGAACGGCTCGCGCCGTGCCATCCGCCGAAACAGCGTGACAGTCGCGTCGGCGAGATAATAGAGCGGCAACAAAAGGGCGGCCGCAACCTGCTGATGCCAGGCGAGTTGCAGCAGACACCAGCCGGCCAGCAGGCCGATCGGCAGGCTGCCGACGTCGCCGAGAAAGATCTTCGCCACCGGCCGGTTGAACGGCGCGAAGCCGAGCATCGCCCCGAACAGCGCCGCGGCGATGATCGTCACAGGCGCCGGAAGTTCGGCGAGCCAGCCGAGCAGAACGAGCGCGCCGGTGACGGGCACGATCTCGGCAACCGTCATCAGGTCCAGCCCGTCCATGAAGTTGACGAGGTTCACGAACCACAGGCCTGCGAGCAACAGCAAGCCGCGCTCGAGCCATAGCGGGCAGGCGGGAACGATCCGCAAGTTTTCCGGCGTGGCAAAGATCACCGCGGCGACGGCGAGCCCCTGCAGCAGCAGCCGCGGCACTACGGGGATGGAATTGACGTCATCGGCAAAACCTACGGTCGCGATGAACAGCGTCGCCACGAATACCGCGACGGGAATTTTTATCTCCGCCGCGCCGGCAAAGGCGATGACCGCAACGGCCGCGATCAGCGTGGCCGCGACCACCGCGATGCCCCCGCCTTGCGGCGTCGGAACCCGATGGGACGAGCGCGCATTTGGCTTTGCCAGCGCTATCCGAATCAGCATCGGCCGGATCGCCCATGTCAGGACGCCCGACAACAGCGCCGCCGGCACTGCGGCGGCCAACGACAGCAGTAGTTGCGAACTGGCCATTCTATCCGCGTGGAAAGTTGCTCGGCAATTATTTGGGAACTTCTATCGGCACCGTGCCCTGCGCGGCCTTCTCGGCGCTCAGTATCCAGACCAGCCCGCCGACCGCGCCGACGATGAAGTATACCGCGCCAAAGAGCAGGGAGATGTTGACGCCCTCGTTGGCCATCAGCCCGGCATAGCCGAACGCGAGCCCCATGCTGGCTTCGCGGACGCCCCAGCCGGCAATCGAGATCGGCACCATGGTGATCAGCATGACCGGCGGAACGAGCTGGAAGATCTGGCCGAACAGCACGGGGGCTTCGATCGATTGCACCACGCACCAGGCGATGACGACGGCGAGCACGTGCACCAGCAGCGACAACACGGCGACTTTCGGGCCGTGAACGCGGCCGAACAGCACGCGATTGGCGATCACCGAACAGGCGTGGATGTGGTGGGTGCCCCACCAGTGCTTCAGCCACGGCCATGGCAGCCGGCCGAGCACGAGAAATCCGAGGCCGCCGGCAAGGGCTGCGAAATCCACGAAAAGCAAGGCCGACCTGCCGTGCGGATCGGTGATCAGGCGGTAGCTCCAGGGCAGGCTTGCGACGATCACCACCGCGAGCGCGATCAGGCCGATGGCGCGGTCGACAAAGATCGAATAGGTCGCAGCCCGCCAGCCGTGGCCGCTGCGCGCGACCAGCCACAGCCGCACCGCGTCGCCGCCAATCGAGGAGGGCAGCGTCTGGTTGAAGAAGGTTCCGATCACGTTGAAGCGCATCGCCTGCCGCGTCGGCAGCGGTGCGCCGCACTCCGCGCTGATCTCGCGCCATCGCAGCACGCCGATGAATATCTGCAGGAACGTCACGGCGATCGCCACGCCGAGCCAGCTCAGGCTGGAAACGTCGATGCGGGCGACGAGCTCGGCGAGGTCGACCTTGCGCAGCGAGAAATACAGGAGCGCCGCCGAGACCACAATCTTCAACGTCGAAAGCAGGATACGGCGCATCTCGCCCGTGCGGGGTTTGAGAAGGGGTGCAAAAAGCGATGCAATTCGGCGCCTTGGTATGGTTTTCAGGCCGATCTGGCAATAGCGGGGCTGCTAGGTGTTGCGGCGGCCTCGCCAACGCAGGTAAAGAGGCCCGGACAGAGATTTCAGCCTTGAGCGCTGCCTTCCAAGGATACGATGCCGGATCAACCCATATTGGTCACTGGAGCTGCGGGTTTCATCGGCTTCCACGTCGCTCGCCGGCTGCTCGCCGAAGGCCGCGCCGTGGTCGGCCTCGACAATCTCAACGATTATTACGATCCGGCGCTGAAGCGGGCCAGGCTGGACATCCTGCGCGGGGAGCAGGGCTTCGCGTTCGAGCAGATCGATCTCGCCGATCGCGCCTCAATGGAACGCCTGTTCGCCGAACATCGCTTTGCCAGGGTGGTGCATTTCGCGGCGCAGGCCGGCGTGCGTTATTCGATCGACCATCCGCATGCCTATGTCGGCGCCAATCTCGAAGGCTTCGTCAATGTGCTGGAGGGGTGCCGGCATCACGGATGCGGCCATCTGGTCTATGCATCTTCGTCGTCGGTCTACGGCGCCAATACGAAACTACCGTTTTCGGTAGACGACAAAACCGATCATCCGGTCAGCCTCTACGCCGCCACAAAGAAGGCCAATGAGCTGATTGCACATTCCTATAGCCATCTCTACCGGCTTCCGGTAACGGGCTTGCGGTTCTTTACCATCTACGGGCCGTGGGGACGGCCCGATATGGCGGTTTTCCTGTTTACCAAGGCGATCGCGGAAGGGACTTCGATCCGGCTCTTTAACCATGGCAGGATGCGGCGAGACTTTACCCATATCGACGATGCGGCGCGTGTCGTATTGCAACTGGTCGACCAGCCCCCGCACGAGGGCGACGCGGCGCCGGCAAGAGTTTACAATGTCGGCAATAATCATCCGGAGGAACTGACCCATGTGGTAGCAGTTCTGGAGCGGGAATTGGGCCGCGCGGCGATCAGGGAGATGCTGCCGATGCAGCCCGGAGACGTGACCGAAACCTTCGCCGATGTCGCAGAATTGATGCGCGACACCGGCTTCAGGCCGCAGACCTCGATCGAGGACGGGCTTGCCGATTTTGTCGCCTGGTATCGTGACTACTACAGGATCTGAGACGCCGATGAACCGACGAATTATCCCCCTGATCATGTGCGGCGGCGCGGGAACGCGGCTGTGGCCGGCCTCGCGCGAGGTTCACCCCAAGCAGTTCCTGTCCTTGTTCGGGGCGCGCTCGACGTTCCAGGACACGCTGTTGCGGGTTTCCGATGCTGATCTGTTTGAACGGCCCGTCATCATCACCAACAACGCCTATCGCTTCATGGTGCTCGAGCAACTGGCGGAGATCGGGCTGGAGGCCGACGTGCTGCTCGAACCGATGCGGCGCGATTCCGGGCCTGCGATCGCGGCCGGCGCCGCCTTTGCAGAGACGCGCGACAAGGATGCGATCGTGCTGGCGCTCGCCGCCGACCACGTCGTGAGCGACCCGCCCGCTTTCCTCGCCGCTTGCCGCGAGGGACTGGCTGCCGCGGAAGCCGGCCACATCGTGACGTTCGGCGTGCAGCCCGAGCGCGCCGCCACCGAATATGGCTACATCAATCCGGGCGAGGCTATTTCCGGAAAGGTCCGCGCGGTCGCGAAGTTCGTTGAGAAGCCGGACCCAGCAACGGCTGCTGACTATGTCGAGGCCGGCTATCTCTGGAACAGCGGCAACTTCATGTTCCGCGCCGCCGTGCTGACGGATGAATATCGCAAGGTCGATGCGGAAAGCGTCCAGGCCGTGACGGATGCGGTGACCAAGGCAGGCACCGATCTCGGATTCGTCAAGCTCGACGAGGCCGCATTCGGATCGGCGAAGTCGATATCGATCGATTACGCAGTAATGGAAAAGACCGCGCGCGCCGCGGTTGTGCCGGTCGCGTGCGGCTGGTCCGACGTCGGCTCCTGGCATGCGGTGTGGGAATTGTCCGGCAAGGATGGCGACGGCAACGCGGCGCGGGGCGCTGCGGTGTTCGAGGATTCCCGCAATTGCAACGTATCGACCGACCGCGCGCTGGTCGCGCTGGAAGGTGTCGACGACCTCGTGGTGGTCGCGACCCAGGACGCCGTGCTGGTCAGCAGGCAGCAGGACGCCAACGGGCTGAAGCGGCTCGTCGCGAGGCTGAAGACGGTGGCGCCGCAGGTCACCGAGGACCACATCCGGGTGCATCGGCCCTGGGGATCCTATCAGTCGGTCGACAATGGCGACCGTCATCAGGTCAAGCGCATCATCGTCAAGCCGGGCGGGCGGCTCTCGCTGCAGAAGCACCACCACCGTGCCGAGCACTGGATCGTGGTGCGCGGAACGGCGCAGGTCACCGTCAATGAACTGGTCAAGATCGTGCACGAGAACGAATCGATCTACATCCCGATCGGCGCGGTGCACCGGCTGGAGAATCCCGGCAAGATCCAGTTAGAATTGATCGAAGTCCAGACCGGCAGCTATTTCGGCGAGGACGACATCATTCGCATCGAGGACGACTACCAGCGCAGTTGAGCGACCCGGTAGTTCTACCGGGCGCAGTGCCTAAGTCTCGCCAGAACAATGTAATTGTTTGAATCAAAACGTGTCCAGAAACGGTCGATGGCATTCGCCACATTTGTGACGGCGTGCTAGAGAACCGGCGGGGGCGTGGCTGGCGCAATCTGCTTGGGGTCGACAAATCATGAGTATCAAAGGATTCGCATCTGATGCGAAGACCGACGCGACGCGCGGCTTGCGCGTCGGCGTAGTCGGCGCGGGCGTGATGGGCAGCAACCATGCCCGCGTGCTGGCCGGTCTGTCCGGGGTGACGCTGGTCGGCATCGTCGATCCGTTGCCGGAACACCGCGCGCGGGCCGTCGCGCTCGTCGGCTGCCGCGCGTTCGCCGAACTCGACGAACTGTTTGACGAGGGCGTCGACGCCATCACGATCGCAGCACCAACCCATCTCCATCACGAGATTGCGCTCGCCTGCATCACGCGCAACATCCACATCCTGGTTGAGAAGCCGGTCGCCTCGACGGTGGAGGAGGGCCAGGACATCGTCAACGCGGCGCGCAGCGCCGGCGTGACGCTGATGGTCGGCCATGTCGAGCGCTTCAATCCGGCGGTCGCCGCGATCAAGCAGGCGATCTCGGGCGAGGATATTCTTTCGATCGGCATCACCCGGGTCGGGCCGTTTCCGCCGCGGATGTCCAATGTCGGCGTCGTGATCGATCTCGCCGTGCACGATATCGACCTGATCCGCTGGTTCACCGAATCCGATATCGTCGAGGTGCAGCCGCAGCTTTCCAGCGCGGTCGCCGAGCGCGAGGATATCGCGCTGCTGCAGTTCCGCACCGCCTCGGGCGTGCTCGCCCACATCAACACCAACTGGCTGACGCCGTTCAAGGCGCGCAGCGTCACCGTTGCGACCCGCGGCAAATATGTGATGGGCGATCTCCTGACGCGCCAGGTGACCGAATGCTTCGGCTTCAAGCCCGACGGCAGCTATTCGATGCGGCATCTGCCGGTCGGCCATGACGAACCGCTGCGCGCCGAGCTGATCGCATTCCTCGATGCCGTCCGCACCGGCAATGTGCCGGCGGTTTCCGGCGACGAGGGCGTCGCCAGCCTCGAAATCGCGATCCGCTGCCTCGAACAGCCCGCCAAGCCCGCGGCCTCCGCCGCGCGCAAGGGACCGCGCCGCATCGTCGGCTGAACCTTAATTCCGATCCAAGCAAGGCTCCATGAACCAGCACATGCGTCCAGAACCCGTTCCCTTCTATGACCTCGGCTCGCAGCGCCGGCGGCTCGGCACCTCGATCGATGAGGCGATCTCGCGCGTGACGAGCCATTGCCTCTTCATCAATGGTCCGGAAGTTGCCGTGCTGGAGAAGGCCTTGGCGGATTTCTGTGGCGCCAAGCATGTCGTGAGCTGCGCGAGCGGCACCGACGCGCTTTTGATGGTGTTGATGGCCAAGGACGTCGGCCCCGGGGACGCCGTCCTGTGTCCGTCGTTCACGTTCTGCGCGACCGGCGAAGCCGTGGCGCTGACCGGCGCGACGCCGGTTTTCGTCGATGTCGATGCAGCAACCTATAACATGGACGCCACCTCGCTCCGGCGCGGCATCGCGACGGCGAAGCAGCGCGGCCTGAAGCCGCGGGCCGTGATCCCCGTCGACCTGTTCGGCCAAAGCGCCGACCACGATGCGATCGCCGAGGTCGCGCAGGCCGAAGGCCTGTTCGTGCTCGATGACGCCGCGCAAGGTTTTGGCGCGAGCTACAAGGGCCGCCGGATCGGCTCTTTGGGACTTGCGACCGCGACCAGCTTCTTCCCCACCAAGCCGCTCGGCTGCTTCGGCGATGGCGGCGCCATCTTTACCGATGACGACAAACTTGCCGAGACGCTGCGCAGCATCCGCGTTCACGGCCAGGGCTCCGACAAATACGACAATATGCGCCTAGGCTTGACCGGGCGCCTCGATACAATGCAGGCGGCGGTCCTGATCGAGAAACTGAAGATTTTCGGGGACGAGATCGCGGCCCGCAATCGCGTTGCGGAGCGCTATGCGCGCGGCCTCGGCAACCTCGTGACGGTGCCGCGGCTGGCTCCCGGATGCACCTCGATCTGGGCGCAGTACACCATCCGCCTGCCTGAGGGGACCGACCGCGACGGCTTTGCGGCGGCGCTGAAGGCGCAGGGCATTCCGACGATGGTCTATTATACGAAATCGATGCATCAGCAGACCGCGTACAAGGGCTTCCCGGTAGCGGATGGCGGGCTGCCGGTGAGCGAAAAGCTCTCGGACGATGTCATCAGCCTGCCGATTCACGCCTATCTCGACGAGCCGGCGCAGGATCGCGTCATCGAGGCGGTGCGCGGCGCGCTTCAGGCATGATCCCGACCCGAAGGGCCGCGTTAGCGCAAAGTGGTCTTCCGGTTTTCAGACCGGATCATGCCTAAACAGATAACTCCCTGATTTCCCCGTCTCGCGAATATGCGCTAGAAGCGGCGCATGCTCGGACGTATCTTCACCGTCGGCGGTTACACGCTGCTCTCGCGGCTGACCGGATTCGCGCGCGACATCATGCTCGCCGCGATTCTCGGTGCCGGTCCCGTCGCGGACGCGTTTTTCGTGGCGCTGCGGCTGCCCAATCATTTTCGCGCGATCTTCGCCGAGGGCGCCTTCAACGCCGCCTTCGTGCCGGCCTATGCGCATCTGCACGGCAAGAGCGAAGCGTCGGCAAAACTGTTCGCCGACCGCATCTTCACGCTGCTGTTTGCCGCCCAGGTGATCCTGCTCGTCGTGGCCTGGTGGTTCATGCCCGAGGTGATCGCCATCCTCGCGCCGGGGTTCAAGGACGATCCGGCGCGCGGCGAACTCGCGATTTCGCTGACGCGGATCACGTTTCCGTATTTGCTGCTGATCACGCTGGTGACGCTGTATGGCGGCATGCTCAACGTGATGCATCGCTTTGCCAGCGCCGCCGCCGCGCCGATCTTTCTCAATTTGTCGATGATGGCGACGCTGGCGCTGGCCGCGTTCTTTCCAGGCGCGGGTTACGCCGCCGCATGGGGCGTCCTGCTCGCCGGCGTCCTTGAATTCCTGCTGCTGGCTGGCGATGCGGCCAGGACCGGCATCCTGCCGAAATTCGCTTCCATCAAGTTCGATGAAGACGTGCGCGCGTTCTTTCGGGCGTTGGGCCCTGCGACCATCGGTTCGATGGGAACCCAGATCGCGTTGTTCGCCGACACCATCATCGCGACCTTTCTGCCGGCAGGCGCGCTTTCGGCGCTGTATTATGCCGACCGTCTCAACCAGTTGCCGATCGGCGTGATCGGGATCGCGATCGGTACCGTGCTGTTGCCGGAAATGTCGCGGCGCCTCACTGCGAACGATGTCACTGGTGCATCAGCCGCGCAGCGGCGCGCGTTCGAATTCTCGCTGTTGTTTTCGGTGCCGTTCGTCGCCGCCTTCCTGACCGTGCCTGACGTCATCATGCGCGCGATGTTTGCGCGCGGCGCGTTCTCGAAGGCGGATGCCGCAGCCGCTGGCGCCACGCTGGCCGCTTACGCGATCGGCCTCGTTCCATTCGTGACTATCCGCAGCGCGGTCGCGACCTTCTACGCCCGCCACGACACCGCGACGCCGGTCAAGGCGGCGCTGACCGGCGTTGCCGTCAACGTGGCGCTGAAGGTCGCGTTGATGGGCACGCTGGCGCAAATCGGCCTGGCGCTTGCCACCGCCATCGGAGCCTGGGTCAATCTGCTGCTGGTGCTGTTCTTCGCGGTGCGGGCAGGTTACCTCGAACTCGATCGCGCCTGGATGACGTCGCTCGCCAAGTTCGCGGCGGCCGGTGTCCTGCTCGCCGCCGCACTTTGGGCCACCGCGCGATTCGCGGCCTTCTATTTCGCATCAATGCATACTTTCCGCGATGAGACTGCATTGTTGCTGCTGATTGTCGCCGGCGCGTTCGTTTATGGGGTTATCATCCTGCTGCTGTTCGGCAGGGGATGGCTGTTTGTGCTGGTCCGCGACCGCCAATCCCGGGGCTAAACTTCTGTGAATAAAGGGAATTTCTGGAAGTCGCGCGTTGGCCGCGTTGACGCATTTGGCGTCTGCTGACGGAAAAACGCCGGCATTGTGGGCCGGGCATCATCAAGTTTTCTTTTGTGCAGGTGCGGAAAATCCGGCCGCTGGAATAGTGGTCGCCGCCGAAAGCGGATTTGCGCTGGCTCGCGAACCGCTGCAATATAGAACGCTTCCAGCTGCGTGATCCGGAAACGCGGGCACCGGGTTCTCCGAAAGGATCATGCTCAAAGACAAAAGTGGGTGCGGTGACGTTTCCAGGAAAACTCGTCACGCGCTAATGGAATTGGAGATACGATGGCAGCTCCCATCAAATTCGGCGTCGGTCAAAGCGTGCTCCGCAAGGAAGATGACGCGCTGATTCGCGGCAAGGGCCGCTACACCGACGACCATTCGCCGCAGCCTGCGATGCACGCGCTGATGCTGCGCTCGCCGCATGCGCATGCGAAATTCACCATCAACGTCACCAAGGCCCGCGGGATGCCGGGCGTGTCGTTGATTCTGACCGCGGCCGAGGTCGGCGATCTCGGCGATCTGCCGTGCCTGTTCAACCTGGAAACCGATCCTTTCACCGGGCCGCCATATCCGATCCTCGCCAAGGACGAGGTGCGCCATGTCGGCGACGCCGTGGCCTTCGTGGTCGCCGATACCATCGACCAGGCCCGCGACGCGATCGAGGCGATCGACGTCAAATGGACGCCGCTGCCCGCCGTGGCCGGCGTCGTCAACGCCGTCAAGCCGGGCGCGCCGCAGGTCTGGCCCGACAAGCCCGGCAACCTGCTGTTCGACGTGCCGGTCGGCGACAAGAAGGCGGTTGAAGGCGCCTTTGCCAAGGCGCATGCGGTCGCCGAAGTTTCGATCGTCAACCCGCGCGTCATCACCAACTTCATGGAAACGCGCGCGGCCGTCGCCGAATACGACGCCAAGCGCGATCACCTGACGCTGACCATCGGCAGCCAGGGCAGCCATCGCCTGCGCGAAATCCTGTGCGGCATGGTGCTGAAGATGCCGATGGAGAAGATGCGGGTGATCTGCCCCGACGTCGGCGGCGGCTTCGGCACAAAACTGTTTCCCTATCGCGAATACGCGCTGATTTCAGTTGCCGCGAAAAAGCTGCGCAAGACCATCAAATGGACCGCCGACCGCTCCGATCACTTCATGGGCGACGCGCAGGGCCGCGACAATGTCACGACCGCGAAGATGGCGCTGGCCGAGGACGGCAAATTCTTAGGGATGGATGTCGACCTGATGGGCGACATGGGCGCCTATCTCTCGACCTTCGGGCCCTATATCCCGCATGGCGGCGCCGGCATGCTGCCCGGGCTCTACGACATCCAGGCCTTCCACTGCCGCGTCCGCACCGTGTTCACCAACACCGTGCCGGTCGACGCCTATCGCGGCGCCGGGCGCCCGGAAGCTGCCTATGTGATCGAGCGGTTGGTCGATGCCGCAGCACGCAAGCTCGGCATGACGCCGGACGCGATCCGGCGCAAGAATTTCATTCCGCCAAAGGCGATGCCCTACAAGACCGCGACCGGAAAGGTCTACGATTCCGGTGACTTCACCGCGCATATGAAGCGCGCGATGGAAGTCGCCAACTGGAAGGAATTCCCCAAGCGCGTCAAGGCGGCGAAGAAGGCCGGCCTGGTGCGCGGCATCGGCCTTGCGAGCTATGTCGAGGTTTGCGGCACGATGGGCGAGGAGACCGCCAATGTCGCGCTCGATCCCAATGGCGACATCTCCATCCTGATCGGCACCCAGTCGAGCGGGCAGGGCCACCAGACGGCTTATGCGCAACTCGTCGCCGAGCAGTTCGGTGTGCCGCCGGAGCGCGTCCACGTCCTGCAGGGCGACACCGACAAGATCGCCACCGGTCTCGGCACCGGCGGCTCGGCTTCGATCCCGACCGGCGGCGTCAGCGTGGAGCGTGCGACGCGCGACCTCGGCGGCAAGCTGAAGGAGATCGCCGCCGAAGCGCTGGAGACCAGCGCGGGCGACCTCGAGATCAGCAATGGCCTCGTGCGCATCGCCGGCACCGACCGCTCGATCAGCTTCGCCGACCTTGCGAAACGGCCCGGCGTCGATCCCTCGAAATTGAATGCGAGTGCGACCTTCGCGCAGGCCGACGGCACCTATCCGAACGGCACGCATCTCGCCGAAGTCGAGATCGATCCCGCCACCGGCATCATCAAGATCGTCAACTATGTCATCGTCGATGATTTCGGCGTGACGCTCAATCCGCTGCTGCTCGCCGGCCAGGTGCATGGCGGGGCGATGCAGGGGATCGGCCAGGCCTTGATGGAGCAGGCGGTCTACAGCACAACCGACGGCCAGCTCGTCACCGGTACGTTCATGGACTATGCGTTGCCGCGTGCGGCCGACGGCCCGTCATTCCATTTCGAAACGCACAACGTGCCGTGCACGACCAATCCGCTCGGCGTCAAGGGCGCGGGCGAGGCGGGCGCGATCGGCTCCTGTCCCGCCGTGGTCAATGCAATCATCGAGGGGTTGTACCGCGAGTACAAGATCGACCACATTGATATGCCGGCTACGGCCGAACGGGTCTGGATCGCGATCCGCGAGGCGCAGAAACGGCATAATCTCTGATATTTTGTCGCAGGCGGAATGAAGCTCCGACTGCGGTGTTTGCAAAAAGCTGGTCCGCACCATCTTGGGGCCGGTACAAACCCGAATTGAAGGGAATTTAGCCAATGAAGCGGATCGTCGTCGTCGCAGCGGTGCTTGCATTCAGTGCCGGTGCGGTCGTTGCACAGCAGGATCAGGTCAAGCGGACCCAGGGCATGATGAAGGACAATGGCAAGAACGCTGGCGCGTTGTCGGCGATGGTCAAGGGCGAAAAGCCCTACGACCAGTCGACTGTCAATGCCGCGCTGGCCCAGTTCGAAGACACCGCCAAGAACCTTCCGACGCTGTTCCCCGCGAGCATGAAAGGTCTTAAGCTGGAGGGTGATTACGATCCCTCGCCGAAGATCTGGGAAGACAAGGCTGGCTTCGAGTCCCAAATTCAGAACTTCGCCAGGGTCGTCGCTGATGCCAAAGGCAAGATCAAGAATCTCGACACGCTAAAGGCGGAACTGCCTGTCATCGGCAAGCAGTGCGGTGGCTGCCACGAGACATACCGGATCAAGAAGGGCTGATCGCATTCTAACTTTGAGCACGATCTTCTCGGAAAACCGATACACATTTTTCCGGATCATGCTCTGGCCCCAAAAAAGGGCGGACGCCGCGAAGCGTCCGCTCTTTTTTGTTCAATCGCGCTCGAACTTACCTACTTCGTCACCAATTTACTTGGTGACTTGATTTATTTGGTTACCTGGCCGCGGATTTCGCCGCCCGGATTGGCTGCGGTGTGAATGTTGACATAGTACTTGCCCGAGGCGAGGTCGGCGGCTTGCGCATCGGTCAGCGTTGCGCTGCCTTCGACCGGGCTAGACGTCGCATTGGGGATCGCAACCGCTACGCCGGCGTTCTTGCCGGCTTCGGCGGGACCGTGGAAATGCGCGGCGGTGGCCGGACCGGACAGGCCGGAATAGGTGACCTTCCAGCTCAGCTTCTTGCTGGCGGGATCGTAGTCGATATCGGCGGTGCCGGTGGCAGCGCTGGTGTTCGGCGGCACCTCGGCCTTGCCGTTGAGCGTCGCTTTCATCTTGCCGGCGAAGGCGGGACCGGCAACAGCCATCGCTGCTCCGAGCGTGAGCGTGACAAGCATGGTCTTGTTCATGGTGTTTCTCCCTGTTGACGTCAGACGGCGATGTCAGCCTCAAAACAACGACTTGCCGGATTTATTCCCGAAATCAATTCAAGCGCCTGAAATTTCGTGGAAGCCTTTGGCGCAAGGTGCGGCCATACTGGACGTCGGGTGGAGGCTCCCTGATAACGGACCGTTGAATGCTGCGACGAATTTTCCTTGTCTTGATCCTGGCCGGCGCTGCCGGTGCCGGCATCTTCTGGTGGCTGACGGTCCCGGCGGTCGTTGCTCCGGCTTCGCTTGCTCCCCGCACGCCGAACCTCGCCAACGGCGTCACAACGTTCAATGCCGGCGGCTGTTCCTCCTGCCACGCCGTTCCCAACCAGCCCGATCGGCTGAAGCTCGGCGGCGGGCTTGCAATGCCGTCGCCGTTCGGAACGTTTTATGTTCCCAATATCTCGCCGGATCCCACTTACGGGATTGGCCGGTGGAGCGAGGCGGATTTCGTCACCGCGGTGCTCAAGGGGACTTCGCCGGGCGGCCAGCATTATTTCCCGGCCTTTCCATATGCGTCCTACCAGCATGCGACGGTCGAGGACGTCCGCGATCTTTTTGTCTACCTGAAGACGCTTGCGCCGGTGGCCGGCAAGCCGCGCGACCACGAGGTGCCGTTTCCATTCAATATCCACCGCAATGTCGGTATCTGGAAATGGCTGTTCATGGACGGCAAGCCTTACACAGCGGACGCCTCGCATTCGGCGTCATGGAATCGCGGCGCCTATCTCGTCAACGGTCTGGGCCATTGCGCCGAGTGCCACAGCCCGCGCAACTTCCTCGGCGGCATCGTCGAGGCGCAACGCTTCGCAGGCGGGCCCAATCCGGAGGGCGAGGGCTGGGTTCCCAACATCACCCAGAAGGGATTGGCCGAGTGGAGCGCGAAGGACATCGCCTACTTCCTGGAAACCGGGCAAACGCCTGACGGTGACAGTGCCGGCGGAGCGATGGTGCGGGTGATCAGGAACACGTCGCAATTGCCGCCGGAGGATCGCGCCGCCATCGCGGAATATGTGAAGTCGCTGCCGCCGGTCGAGGGACCGCCACGGCCCAAGAAGGCGAAGGAGGCCGAGAAGTCATGACCGGCACGTTGCCGCCCGCGATCAAGGCGTCAAGGCTGCGGTGATCGGCATTCGCCTCTCTGGCGGCCCAAGGGGCGCAGCAGGCGCAGGAGGCAGGATCGCCAGCGGTGGCTTGCGCGGTGCGGGCGTGGCGATCTTGGCCCGCCGCGATTCCGTGGCCGGCTTGGGTGGCGCGAGAGCGGCGAACGGGTCGAAATCGCCGACGCGATACAGAACGATGCCGCGATCGAAACTGGCGGTTGCGAAGCGCGGATAATATTGAATCGCCAGATTGTATGAGACGAATCCTGGCACCGGTTCGAAACGGCCGATAGAAGCGGCGTTTGCCTCTTTCGCTGCGGGCGCAGCCGCCGATGTCACGGCGGCGCCGGTGGTCGATGCGTCCGCTTCGCGCTGGACGCGCGGTTCATCCGAAGCGGTGATGTCAGGATGCAGCGCTGCGACGACTTGCGCTTCGCCGACGATCCCATCCGGCGCGATTTCCGCTGCGCCAGGTGGTTTTGAAAACATTCCGAACAGGACGTAGCCTCCGACCAGCACCGCCGAAATGACCGTTGCCGCCATCGTGTTGGAAGCGACCTTGCCGATAACCTCATAGGTACGCACAGCCGTCGCGGCCGCCGGCGGCTGGAGCGCGATGGCGAGCAGTTGATCATAGGTCGCGCGCTGCTCGGTATCGGTCAGGATGTCGTAGGCGCGCACCAGCTCCCTGAACCTCAGGGCAGCATCGGGATTGTCGGGGTTGATATCCGGATGCGTGGACTTGGCGGCCTTGCGGAATGCGGTCCGCAGCCCCTCGGCGTCATCGCTCGGAAGCGCTCCGAGCAAATCGTATAGCGTCCCCATGGTGGTACTCGCGACTGTTTCCCCCTCGGAACACCCCCGCCGCGGAGCCCTCCGATTGACGACGCCCTAGGTAATCAAAAATATCAAGGCGGTAGAATGATGCTCTTATGGCAAAAGCATGCAATTCGGACGGTATGGTTAACGGGCATTAACGGACGTCTGCCGCGAGCACGCTTGGCCGGGGGCTATGGAGTAATGCCCGACCTTGAACGTCATCCCGAGATCTTTGTTCACCCAGGACACCGGCCTAGAGCCGTGCAATTCCAAGGTCTTCGGCAACTCCGTTCAGCCCGCGCATCAACGCCGGTGCAATGGGAATGCCAAGGCTCGTCCGCCTGACCCGCGTTTCATGACTGCGTTCGCCGGGCACCCAGATGCGGTCCACGCCCGGCATGCGCCGGCTGTTGCGGAAATCACGCACCAGCCCATCGACGCTTCGCTTGAAGGTGGCGACGTCGCCGAACGCGGCGATGTTGATCGCGGCGATCGCCTGTCCGGTGTTGGTGACGCTGTGGTCGTCGTGATTGAAGTCGATCACGTCGTGGCCCATCGCGGCGCCGCCGAGCGTGCCTGCGAGCAGGCCGATGATCATCGCCAGGCCGTAGCCCTTGTATCCGGCCTCCATGCCGCCGAGCGGCAGCAGCATGCCTTCGTCGGCGCGTTTCGGATCGGTCAACGGCTTGCCTTCGCGGTCGATCATCCAGCCCTCCGGCATGGTCTCGCCGCGCAACGCCTTGGTCTTCACCTTGCCGTAGGCGGCGACCGTCGTCGCCATGTCGAGCACGATCGGATTTTCGTCGCCGGCCGGAATGGCCGCCGCGATCGGGTTGGTCGACAGCAGCATGTCGAGGCCGCCCCAGGGCGGAAGGTGGTTGGCGTTGCCGACCGCAAAGTAGAGCCCGATCATGTCATGGGCGAGCGGCATCGTGGCGTAGAGCGAGGCGGGGCCGGCATGGTTTGAGAACTGCGAGTTGACCCAGCCTATTCCGGTGCTGCGCGCCTTTTCGATCGCCATCCCGGCCGCGCGTTTCATCACGAGGTGGCCCATGCCGTTGTCGCCGTTGAGGACGGCCGTGCCGGCGTGCTCGTGCACGACATGGATGTTCGGGCGGACATTGAAGCCGCCGGCCTTGATCCGCCTGACATATTGCGGCAACCGGCTGACGCCGTGCCCGTCCGAGCCCTGCAGGTCGGCCGCCGCCATCAGGTCCGCGACCGTTGCAGCATCGGTCTCCGGCAAGCCGACCGCGGCGAGCGCTTGCTGAATGAAGGCCTTCAGCCGGCCAAAAGTGACTGATGTCTCGGACAGGACGGGCACTCCCTGAGGCCCCGCGGGCATGGCCGCGCGCGGGGCGAAGTCGAAGGCGGGCAGGCGGGGCCTGCCATTGCTAGCCCGTGCCGAACGCCTTGAAGGTGATGATGGTGTGGGTGTCCTGGATGCCCGGAATCACCTGCACCTTCTCGTTGACGAAATGGCCGATGTCGGTGTCGTTGTCGACGTAGAATTTGACCAGCAGATCGTAATCGCCGGCGGTGGAATAGATCTCCGAGGCGATCTCGGCCTCCGCGAGCGCATTGGCGACGGCATAGGACTGGCCGAGCTTGCATTTGAACTGGACGAAGAAGGGAACCATCGCTGTCGTCTCCGAAAATGTTGGCCCCAATAGGCCAAAAACCACGCCCTATGGCAAGCCAGCTTGCCGCCTGTGCCATGCCGCGGTAGGACAATTCATGGCCCTCAACACACGATTTGCGCGAGGCTTGCGATGACGACACCGATCGCGCTGACGATCGCGGGCTCCGATTCCTCTGGAGGGGCCGGCATCCAGGCCGACCTCAAGACGTTCGCCGCGCTCGGCGTCTACGGCGCTTCCGTGATCACCGCGCTGACCGCGCAAAACACCACAGGTGTCAGCGGCATCCACCAGGTGCCGGCGGAATTCGTCGCCGCGCAGATCGACGCGGTGTTTGCCGACCTCGACATCGGCGCGGTCAAGATCGGTATGGTAGCGCATCCGCCGGTCATCGATGCCATCGTCGCCGGGTTGGCGCACTGGTCGCCGAAGCACGTCGTGCTCGATCCCGTGATGGTCGCAACCTCGGGCGATCGACTGCTCGCGGCTGAGGCCGTCGACGCGCTGCGGACAAAACTCATTCCGCTGGCGTCCGTGATCACGCCCAATTTGCCGGAAGCGGCAGCGCTGCTCGACGAGGCCGTGGCGGCGGACGAAGCCACCGTCGAGAAGCAAGGCAGGCGATTGCTGGCCCTGGGGTGCAAGGCGGTGCTGATCAAGGGCGGCCACGGGGAGGGCGCCGAGAGCATCGACTACCTCGTTGATTCCTCCGGTGTCACCGCACTCGCCGCGCCGCGCATCGCCACAAAAAATACCCACGGCACCGGCTGCTCGCTCTCCTCGGCGATTGCCGCTGGATTGGCGAAGGGCGAGGGCATGGAAACCGCCGTGCGCAACGCCAAGGCCTGGGTCAGCGCGGCGATTGCAGCTGCAGACCGCTTCAGCGTTGGCCGCGGTCACGGGCCGATCCATCATTTTCATGGATTCTACTAGGCCGCGACGGCCTCATCGGCCTCTTGGCCGAGGTCGACATCATAACCTTGCAGACCTCGCGCCTCTACGTGTGCCTCTCTCGCGTGCCGTCGTCCCGGAGATTGCACGAAGTCTTGCTAGCGTCCCAAAGCTGCAATATCCTGAGACCCATTGTTGGCGACCGGAATAGTCCGGAAAATTTGTTGCGCAGTCCGATTTCAGCTTTGCATATTGCCGGAGTATTTCATGGGCACGCCATGCAGCTTCGATGCAGGACAGATGACGTTCGCGGGATCACCCGTCGAACAGGCGCGATGTCTTCTTCGCTTCGTCAAACGCGTCGGCGAGGTTGATAACACGCCGGCCGTCCTTCCCCAGGTTCTTACAACTCTGCTGTCACAGCTCCTCAACCTCGGCATCACCAAGTCCCAACTCAGGTCCTACCTGCAGAAGCAAGGCATTCCGGAGAGTACGGTGGGCGGTTCGATAACCGACCGACTGTGTCATGCCGATACGGATAACCCGTCTGCACCTCCGGCGCGGTATTTCGTCATTCACGACACAAGCTTCAAGCTGAAGGCCAGCGAGACGTTCGATCCGGCCTTCATCAATACCACCAACTGGTCCGGCAACCGGCTCGCAACCCTTCCCCGCGGCAAGACTCATATTTTCATCACGCGCCTTGGGCAGACGCTAACCGATAAGAGCTATCTGACCCCTTGGCGTGCCACCCAATTCGAGCTGAAGCCGAACCACACGCGCTTCAGGGGATTGTTCCTGCATCACGAGTTGGTGCAGCCCCGCAAGGGTCCGGGCAATACCGATCCAGATTCTCCTGATCCTGGCTTTACGCCCGAGCAGTATGTGCGGCTGGCTCTTCAATATGTGATCGCGAGTGTCCGGCGCGGCAATTGGATGGTTCCGACGTTTCACTGTGTGTTGGATCTGGGCGTCGGCACGCATGACGATCCGCAGCGTTTCGATCTTGCGGCCTGGGGTGCCGCACTGGATGACGTGCTTGCTGCGGTGCGTGCCGAAAGAAACGCGACACCGAGTTTCACCACAGCGGTCACGGCAGCGCCGGTCAGTTTCAATACGCCTGCCGCCAGTTCCATTACTAGTGACCGGAGAGGAGGATCGACGACAAGCGGCCTCCAGGGCCAGACCCGTGAGCCCGCTCCTGGAATCGTTGTGATCGACGCGGTTGAGACGCTGACGGCGTTTCGAGAGGCTAGATCGCTTGGTCCCGCGCGCATGGTACGCCAGACCCGAACGACGAGCTCTGAAATGACGATTGTTGAACAGCCCGACTATTGCTGGGGCAGGCGCTCCCTGCCCAACGCGGAGCTTGTCGAAGTCAGCCAAGGCCTTGACAGCAGTCGTGGTGTCTTCAAGGGCAAGGCGACCTTCTTCGGGAAGGGTGATACGGAAGATGAAGGAATCGGCGAGCCAGTCTTTGGCACGGTGCAAACTGACAGCAGTGTCTTCGGAATATCCTTGAAAAAGGCACGCCTGCTGGAGTTCGGCCTTGTTGCCGAAGCAAGAGGGATTCTGCATCCGACTGACAAGGGGCTGCGTGCGATCGTCGAAGTGTTTTTCCCCGATACCGGTCGTTTGGTGAGATTGCCGCTCGTCGATATCGGGCGCGGCAGCCGGGGGGCCGGGGCGCACTGCCGTTGCGGCGCTCACCGTGGCGGCGACGGCATTTCTGCAACGCCTTACCGAAAACGATATCAATAGGCTCGACGACATCATCGTGCATGCACGCGTTCTCGCCTAGTGCTCGTCTCTTGACCCACAGAACGAAGGGAAAACGAATGGCCAAGTGTCCGTTTGCGCAATGGATGCCACTACCCTGGAGCGCGGGCCACTACGTCGCTGGCCCGTTCAAGATTGTCCATCACACTACCGAGGGATCGACGGCGGCCGGCGCCTTCGCGACCTACCAGCAAAGCCACGACATCCCGCATTTTACGGTGGACGAGCAATTCATCTATCAGCACCTTGACACTGATGTTGCTGCGAGGGCACTGGCACACCCGGCTGGAACAGTTGAGACCAACAGACATTCAGCGATCCAGTTCGAACTGGTCGGCTTTGCAGGAAGGCCCAAAAAGAAGGCTAGTCTGACAAACGTTGGCCGATTGTGCCGCTGGATCGAGAGCACGCACGGCGTGCCTCCGGAGTGGCCGAACGGCTATCCCAATCCGCCCGTCAACGGTCGCGATCCCGGACATCACAACCGGAATGAACAGAACTGGAAGACCAAGGGCGGTCACTACGGGCATTGTCATGTTCCCGTAAATACCCATTGGGATCCCGCCTATACCGCTGATGAAGTGGCCTATGTGATGGGAGTGCCGGCAACTGACGACGTACAACTTGTCGCAGAAAAAGAAACGTTGCTGGAGATGAGCCGCCGGACGGCAACTCCGCGCGCTGCGCGACGAGCAGTCGGGAAGAAGAAGGCGGCTCGACCTGGCAGCCGTAAGCCTCGCGCAACCAAGACCCGCGCAACCAAGGCACGCAAGAAACGAAAGTCATAGGGTGTGAACACCCCGGCGCTGTGCCGAAAGGCCCGTGGCTGTCCAGCGCGCGCCATCGGTGACGGCGCCTCTCGCGCTCGGCGCCGCGGGTGATCGCCGTCCGGTGTGCGTGAGCCGTGGCGGGACGTGGAATCCGGTTCCGGCTTGCACGGGGGATTGAAGTCATCCCGGTTTGGCGTCCTCCCCCGTCCGATCATGTGGCTCCAATACCGTATGTCGCTTCTCTGTCGTATCGCGCTGCTATCCGCGAGGCTAGGGGCGCGGCACTGATTCTCGTGGCGCTATCGGTCGTGTGAACAGTCATCGCCCTGTCACAAAAATCTGTCAGGGGACAGGCATGGGTAGTGACTCCTCGAGTGAAGAAAGCCCGGAACGGCGCTTTCGTACCTTGTTCATATCCGATGTCCATCTTGGAGCTCGCGGCTCGCAAGCCGACCGATTGCTGGACTTCCTCAGAACGCACGACGCCGACACCATCTATCTGGTCGGCGATATCGTCGACGGCTGGGCGCTGAAGTCGAGCTGGCACTGGCCGCAATCGCACAACGACTTCGTGCAGAAGATGCTGCGCAAGGCGCGCAAGGGCGCCAAGGTCATCTACGTGCCCGGCAATCACGACGAGTTCCTGCGCAACTATTACGGCACGCATTTCGGCGGCATCGACGTGGTGGAAAACACCATTCACGAGGGCGTCGACGGCAAGCGCTATCTCGTCATCCACGGCGACATCTTCGATCTCGTCGTGCAGAACGCGCGCTGGCTCGCCCATCTCGGCGACAAGGCCTATGACTTCGCCATCCAGATGAATCGGCTGGTCAACTTCTTCCGGCGCATGTTCGGCGTACCCTATTGGTCGCTGTCGCAGTGGGCGAAGCTGAAGGTCAAGAACGCCGTGAACTATATCGGCGCGTTCGAAAAGACCCTGGCCGGCGAAGCGCGGCGTCACGGCGCCGACGGCGTGATCTGCGGCCACATCCATTACGCCACCATCCGCGACGAGCACGGCATCCGCTACATGAATTGCGGTGACTGGGTGGAGAGCTGCACCGCGCTCGCCGAGCATGAGGACGGAAGATTCGAGATCATCACCTGGACCGATCCGCTGCGCAGGGCGGCGCCGGTTCCCCGCGTCGCGGCGCGCGCCGCATGACGCATATCCTGGTCGCGACCGATGCGTGGCATCCCCAGGTCAACGGGGTGGTTCGGACGCTGACCATGATGGCAGAGGCGGCGAAGGGATTTGGCGTCGAGGTGAGTTTCCTGACGCCGCAATCGTTTCGCACCTTCGCGATGCCGAGCTATCCCGATTTGCGCCTGGCGCTGCCGTACCCGGCAAGAATCGCAAAACTGATCGAGGCGGCAAAACCCGACAGCATTCATATCGCGACCGAGGGCCCGATCGGGCTATTGGTGCGGCGCTACTGCCGCAAGCACGGCCTGCCGTTCACCACGAGCTTTCACACCCGTTTCCCCGAATATGTTTCCGCGCGTTCGCCGATCCCGGAATCCTGGGTATGGCGGGCGCTGCGCGCCTTCCATCGGCCGAGCCAGGCTGTAATGGCGGCAACGCCGGCGCTGGCGGCCGAATTGCGCACGCGCGGCTTTCGCAACGTGGTGCTGTGGTCGCGTGGCGTCGATACCTCGCTGTTTCATCCGCGCAGCGCTGACCTCTGCTTGCCGATGCCGGTGTTCCTCTGCGTCGGGCGCGTCGCGGTCGAAAAGAATCTCGAGGCCTTCCTCGATCTCGATCTGCCCGGCACCAAGCTCATCGTCGGCGACGGGCCGGCCCGCGCGGCGCTGGAGCGGAAATATCCGGACGCCGTGTTCCTGGGCGCAAGGCACGGCGAGGAACTGGCCGAAATCTACGCGGCATCCGATATTTTCGTATTTCCCAGCAAGACCGACACGTTTGGCCTGGTGCTGCTGGAGGCGCTGGCCAGTGGCCTGCCGGTTGCCGCCTTTCCGGTCACCGGTCCCCGCGATGTGATCGGCGCGGCGCCGGTCGGCGTCCTGGACGAAGATTTGCACAAGGCGTGCCTGGAGGCGCTGCAGGTTTCTCGGCAGGATTGCGTCGAATTTGCCACCGCGCATACCTGGCAGGCCTCCGCGCGGGTCTTTGTCGAACATGCCCTGAATGTTCGCTCCGAGCCGCCGGAAGGCGAGGTGGCCGAATTTGGCGCGAAAGACCCGCATTTCGCCGCCTGAGCTCACGGTAACGCCCGAATTCACGGTAAATCGTCTTGCCCGCCCGTCGGCGACCGCGATACAAATTGCGGATGCCAGAACCCATCCAAAATCCACCCATTGGCGCCGCCGATATCGAGGCCGCCGCCAAGGTGGTCGCGCCCTTCGCGGTGCGGACGCCGCTGTTGTCGTTTCCCGTTCTCAACGAACGGGTCGGGACCAAGGTCTTCCTGAAGCCCGAAATGCTGCAGCGGACCGGATCGTTCAAGTTCCGCGGCGCCTTCAACAAGCTGGCCTCGATCCCGCAGGACAAGCGCAGCGGCGGCGTGGTCGCGTTCTCCTCCGGTAACCATGCCCAGGGCGTGGCGGCGGCGGCGCGGATCCTCAGCATGCAGGCCACCATCGTGATGCCCTCGGACTCTCCCGTCACCAAGCGCGAGCGCACCAAGGGCTACGGCGCCGAGGTGGTGCTCTACGACCGCGACAAGGAAGACCGCGAAGCGATCGCCAACGGCATTGCCCAAAAGCGTGGCGCGACGCTGGTGCGCCCCTATGACGATCCCTTTGTGATCGCCGGACAAGGCACTGCGGGCCGCGAGATCGCCGAGGACATGGCGGCGCTCGGGCTCGTCCCCGATATCGTGGTGGCGCCGGCATCGGGCGGCGGGCTGATTGCCGGTGTTGCGACGGCTGTGAAGGCAAAATTTCCGCAAGCACAAATAATCGTCGCCGAGCCCAAGGATTATGACGATCACGGCCTGTCGCTGCGCGCCGGCCATCGCGAGGCCCATCACGCCGCCGGCCGCACCATCTGTGATGCGCTGATGGCGGCGATGCCGGGCGAGCTCACCTTCTCGATCAACAGCAAGCTGCTGGCCAATGGCGTGACCGCATCCGACGAGGAAGTCGGCGCGGCGGTTGCCTATGCCTATCGGGAATTGAAATTGGTGGTCGAGCCGGGCGGCGCGGTCGGTCTCGCTGCATTGCTGGCCGGCCGCATCGACGCCAGGGGCAAGAACGTCGTCATCGTGCTCTCCGGCGGCAATGTCGACGCGGACCTGTTCGCGAAGCTGGTCGCCTGATCATCCCGTCTCAAACGAAACCGGGCAGAGCGCATGCTCTGCCCGGTTTTGCATGATTTAAGCTCTTTCGTCAGCGCCGCCCGAAACCGCCGCCGAACGAACGGCCACCGCCGAATGAGCGGCCGCCACCGAACGAACTGCGGGCGAACGACATCCGTGATGGGCCGGAAGAGAAGCGCTGGCTGAATCGTCCGCCGCCCATCCCGCCGCCGAAGTGACGCGGCCCACTGTTGAACATCTGCTTGTTGCCGGTCCGCACGGGATTGTTGTTGAACCGACCCGGCATTCTCGAGAACTTGCCGTTGTTGCTGCCGTTGAAGGCACCTTGCTTGTTCCTGCCGGGCAGCCCGCCGATTTTGCCCATGTTGCCGTTGCCGAACGGCTTCGATCCGGCGTGGGCGGGCATGTGCTGGATCAGGCCGCTTGCGCCTCCGCTCTTGTTGTGGGCGAACGAGGATCCAAAGTTGCCCTGCTTGTACGACGGCGACTGTTTTGCCAGATGCGTGAACTGCATCACCGGCACGGCCTTCGGCGCATCGTAGAGCTTCAGCGCTGCCGGGGCGTAGAGGCTGTTGGAATAATTTTCGTGGAACGTCTTGTAGGCGAACGGCGAGTTCGCGAGCACCGCTTTGTGCCACGCCTTTGCGACCTTCAAATTGTAGTACAGCACGCGTATGTCGTCGCACAGCGGGTCGTGCGGATAGAGCCGGATGAACTCTTCATAATATTCAGGAGAGCCTTCGGACACCACATAGTCGTAGGCCTGCCGCACCGAACGCGACGGCAGGTTCGCCGCCATCTGCAGGATCGGGCGGCGATCCGGCGCGCGTCCCGCGGCAACTGCCGTATCCCCGAAGAAATAGAAATCGGAGGTCAGCGACGAACTTTCCCACGGCGTCTGACGGCCCCTGGTCGCGTTGTTCACTTCGAGCCGGACGCGCTTGAACAATTGCTCGATCGGCAAGTTCGGCTCGCGCGCAATATTGAGGAACGCGGACGTATACGGGCTGTGGTTGCCGTCGCCGTCCGCCGCCTCCATGCCCGGTGCGGTCGAGTAGCCGACGATCGAGCCGTTCGGCGCATCGACGATGGCCAGGCCCCGCCCGGCGTCGTTGACCTCCGGGAACGGATTGTTGCGGCAGGCGTCGAGCACGACGATGCGCATCCGGCTTGTAATGGATTCCAACGTGCCCATCAGGTCGACCAGTCGCAGCGAATTGCCGTCGAGATCGGATACCGATGAGATTTTCGCATCGACCGGAAGCAAATAGTTCTCGCCCTCGACCTGCACGCCGTGACCGGCATAGTAGATCATGGCGACGGTGCCGGGGCCGCGCTCGGCGACCTTGGCGGTAAAGTCCTGCACGACCCTGACCATGTCGTTGCGCGTCAGGTCGGTCGCCTGGGTGACCTCGAAGCCCGCCGAGTTCAAAAGTTGCGACATCGATTGCGCGTCGTTGCCGGGATTGGCGAGCTTTGGCGCGGTCTGGTAATTCGAATTGCCGATCACCAGCGCGATGCGCTGGTCGGTCGGCGGCGGCGTTTGCATGCCGTTGCGGATGTCGGCATTGGGGGCCTCGGCGAAAGCAGCGCCGGCGAAGCCCAACAGGCCTGCCAGCAGGCTGGCAGATAGCAGCAGTGACTTGAAACGGGACATGGCGGTGCTCCTTCTCTCCTCGGAGATTAGGAGGCACGCTATGTTGAGGCGGACGTCATTGTACGTGACTCCGATCACGTTGTTGCTGGAGGCGCCATCGCCCTTGCCGCCGTTCGTCGCAACTGACAATCTCGGGTTGCTGGAAGATCGAAGGAACCCAACATGGGGTTCGGGCTCAAGGTCACGACAGGAATCATCGCGGCGGTGCTGATCATCGCGGCGCTGGCGCAGGCGAGCAGGGTATTCGCGCCGCTTGCAGCGGCCATATTCATCATCGCCATCGTGTGGCCGATCCAGAAGCAGTTGCAATCGTGGATGCCGAAGCTTGTCGCGCTCGCGATCACCATCGTCGTCACGGTGACGATCTGTCTCGGCTTTGCCTCCCTCGCAGCCTGGGGATTTGGCCGCGTTGGACGATCGCTGGTCGCGGAGTTGCCGCGCTACCAGGCCCTTTATGCGGCGATGGTGATCTGGCTGGACGGCCACGGCGTCTCGGTCGCAGGGCTTTGGGCCGAACATTTCAACGTAGGCTGGCTGCTGCGCGCGACGCAGTATGTCACCGGGCGCGTCAATACCACGCTCAGCTTCTGGGTGATTGCGCTGATTTACGTCATGCTCGGACTGCTCGAAGTCGAGAACGTCAGGCAGAAGATCGAGCGGCTGGATAACCGTACCGCGGCACGCCTGCTGCTCGACGGCAGCGCGGCGACCGCGGCGAAATTTCGAAGATACCTGCTGGTGCGGACGAAGATGAGCGCGGTGACCGGTCTGCTGGTCGGCATCTTCGCTGCGATTACCGGACTGCCATTCGCATTCGAGTGGGGCGTGATCGCCTTCGTGCTCAACTATATCCCGTTCATCGGTCCCTTCGTCGCCACGCTGTTTCCCACCTTGCTGGCGATGACGCAGTTCGAGAGCTGGCCTGCGGTCCTGGGCGTCTTCGTTTGCCTGAACATCATTCAGTTCGTGGTCGGCAGCTACATCGAGCCGCGGGTGGCCGGTACCATGCTGTCGATCTCGCCCGTCATCGTGCTGTTCTCGATCTTCTTCTGGACGTTCCTGTGGGGCCTGTTCGGGACCTTCATCGGCGTGCCGATCGGACTCGCTATTCTGACCTTCTGCGCCGCGCACCCGTCAAGCCGCTGGATCGCCGACCTGCTCGGCGGACCGGATCCGGCGAAGCCCGGCAAGTCTTAGGATTCCTTCTCGCCGGCAATCTCCACGCGCTCCGGCGGCAGCAGGCCAAGCCGTCCGTCTGCGCCAGCCGTCAGCGTGTGAATATAGAAATGCGTGGCCATATCATCGGTCGCATTCATCACCGGCGAGGGCGCGGAGATGATCTTTAGCGAACCGCACGCGCCGATCCAGTCGATATGGCGGTGGCCGTGCATCACCACGGCGCGACCGGCCAACGCTTCCAGTCCGCGCACGAACCAGCTGCCGTTGATCAGCGCCGTGCCGATGCGTTCCGAGAACGCCTTTACCGGCATGGGATACTCCACCACATGGTGGTGCAATGCGACGATCCAGCGTGCTGCCGGATAATGGCGGATCGCCGACTCGAGGCGATGTGTCTGTTCGACGGATACCAGCCCGAGTGCGTTGGTGAAGGAAAAATGAGTCTCTGCATTGGAGTTCAGGATGGCTATTCCGAGGCCGTCTTCCGCTTCCGGCGGCAGGATCATCGGAAACTGGTCGTCGAAGAGACCGCGCAGCGCCGCTGCACGGCGCAGGCCGCCTTGCTCCGCAAGCGTCACGATCGCATCGCGGTGCGGCGCCAGCGCCTCGTTCAGCGTTACGGCCGGCTTTCCCAAGACATCGACCACGCGCACGCGATCGCCTTGCACGGCCGCCATCGCCGACAGGGTGCGGATTTGCCGTAGCCGCTTGCCGGGGCTGAACGGCAGGTCGAGCCGGGCCGGATTGGCGCGGTCGACGATGTTGACGTCGTGATTGCCCGGCAACATGAGCGTGCGCGCGGCAAGTTCCGGATGATGCGCTATTGCGTCGAGGAATGCCGCCCATTCGCCGGCGCGGCCGGCGTCGGTCATGTCGCCGGTGATGAGGATGTGGTCCAGTGGATCGATCGCATGAATGGCGGCGAGACGCGCCAGGACCCGATCGAGCCGGCTATTGCCGCGCGGGCCGGCACGTCCGCTTTCGATGCGGAAGCCGTATTGGTCGCCGATCACATGCAGGTCCGATAGATGCGCCACGCGCCAGCTCGGTCCTCCGGACGAGACGGCATCGAAGGCGGCGAGATCGACGGGTTGCGGCATGCTGGCATCCGCAAATCCCCAAACCAGCGATGCGGCCGCCAGATATGCCGACACCAGCAGAATGGCGTTTGCCAGCGCCGGCATGGCGAGGCGATGCAGCAAGGCGAGGTCGTTCCAGCCGCCCGTCCAACGCGAGGCGGGCCAGGCCAGCATCGCAATCAGCACGGCGCATGCGGACAGCATGATGCCGGCCGCAACCGAATTGGCGCTGCGCAACTTCGCCCGGCCGGCGACGGTCAGCTTCCTGCCCCATATCCGTTCCGTCAGGTGGCGCAACGCTTCGCGGGCGAACGCGTAGCCGGGCTGCACGGCGAGCGCGTTGAGCGACCAGAAATTATTCTCGGCGATCCGGAACAGCGGTCGCCATCCGATCCATCCCACCGCGACAATCGCGAGCAGGGCGAGGGCCGTGCCGATCCCGGTCAGTGTGGCAAGCTTTTGCGACAGGGTTGAAAACCAGGCGGAAACCAGCAACGGCGCCAGACCCAGAAGCACCGCCGGCAACAACAGCAATACCGTCCAGGCAAACAGCAGTTTGGGCAAACTGATTTCGACCAGAAGGCTGCCGGCGATGGCAAGCAGCGACCGCTGCCCGGGACTGGCGGCATCGTCCTCGATATCGCCGTGGCGCGGATCGATCAGCATGCTGTCCCGGGTGCGGGCGGACTTCGGTTGCTCCGCTCAGGCGGCGTTCGTCTTGGGCGCCGCTTGAGTGGTGCTGGCCTTCGCGAGTGCGTCGCGAAGCTGCTGTTCCTTGGTGTCGTCCAGAGATGTCTTGAGCACGGTGCCTCCCGCGTCTTGAATCTCCCGCAGTACCTTGTCGGGGGTCATGTTCTTGATGAGCACGAACAGCGCGGCATTGCCGGGCTGCATGCTTGCGGAGAGTTCCTTCATGAAGGCGTCATCGATGCCGTAGTCGGACAGGGCGCCGCCGAGCGCGCCCGACGCCGCGCCGAGCGCGACACCGAGGATGGGATTGAGGAAGATCACACCGATCAGGAGTCCCCAGAAGCTGCCTGATACGGCGCCCACTGCCGTCGTATTGACGAGCTGGTTCAGCTTGACGGGGCCGGCTTCCGTCTTCACGGCAATCACGGCATCGCTGATCGTGATCAGATATTCCTTCTGCAGCTTGAACAGGCGCTGCCGCACCTCTTCGGCTTTTGCTTCGGATGGATAGATGATTGCGACTAGATCTGACATCTCCGTATCCTCCGGCTCGATGATGGACCTGATGCGGACCGCACAGCGCTTTCAACACGCCCAAGGGCGTTGTCGTCCAAGAGCGTTGTCGTCCAAGAGTCTTGTCGCTCAAGAGATCAGCGGCCGCGCAGCGAGACCCTTGACCGTATCATAACTCGCGAGCGAGCGCATCACGGTTCGCTGATCGCATTCCTGGAGGTGACCTCTGTAGTCAAATTCGCGCTTAATTCGCTGGATGGTTGCTGTACGCACTGTCGATGCATAGTCAGCATTACGCGATTTGTCACAAAATGTTGTAGCGAGGCGCAACACCTCGCCAACCTTCTTTCAGGTTGTGTCGTTGACTCGATATACACTACAGCGGTACGGTCCGTGCAATCAGCAAGAAAGCTGAAGCGGTCGAGTGATCGTTTTTCAGCGCGCAATTTGTGTTGCCGAACGGCTCGACAATCCGCGAGCAGGATCGTTCGAGCCGGGTGGAGGAGTCCAATGGACTTGCCTTCGATCTCGGAACAAACCGACCGGCCCTACATTTCGACGGGGCATCTGCCTGAACCTGAGATGGTGCAGAAGCTGGTGTCCGATGCGCACCAGCGTTTCAAGTCGAACGGTGATGGGCACAATTCGCAAGTCTATCCGGCGCTCGCGCGCGTTCCACGAGAACTGTTCGGGATCTGTGTGGCAGGCACCAGCGGGCGCGTCTATGAGGCCGGAGACACCGAGTTCAAATTCTCGATCATGAGCGTGTCGAAGCCGTTCGTGTTCGCGCTGGTGTGCGAGACGCTCGGCCCCGAGGAGGCGCGCGCAAGACTTGGGGCGAACGCCACAGGATTGCCGTTCAACTCGCTCGCCGCCGTCGAGCAGGGCGCTGGCCGCACCAATCCGATGGTCAATGCGGGTGCGATCGCGACCACGAGCCTCGTGCCGGGGCTTACAGCGGAAGGTCAATGGCAGTTCATTCACGACGGCCTGTCGCGTTTTGCGGGGCGCAAGCTCGCGCTCAATGAAGAGGTTTACGCCTCGGCGTCGCAGACGAATTATCGCAACCGCAGTATCGCCCGGCTGCTGCAGAGCTACGACCGCATCTATTGTGACCCGAAGCAGGCGACCGATCTCTACACCCGGCAGTGCTCGCTGAATGTGAGCGCGCGGGATCTGGCGGTGATGGGGGCGACGCTGGCGGACGGCGGCGTCAACCCCGTTACCCGGCAGCGCGTGGTCGACGCCGCGGTCTGCCACTACGCGCTCACCGTGATGATTACCGCAGGCTTGTACGAGACCTCGGGCGACTGGCTCTACGACATCGGCCTGCCGGGCAAGAGCGGGATCGGCGGCGGCATCGTTGCGGTTTCTCCGGGCAAAGGCGGTTTCGGCACCTTTGCGCCGCCGCTCGATGCGGCCGGCAACAGCGTGAAGGGGCAGCTCGCGGCGAAATTCCTGTCGCAGCGGCTGGGAATGGATCTGTTCGTATCGCAACCGGAAAACTGACGGAGCGGCTTGATCGGGCCGATGGCTCGGTCGATCCGAAAACCGGGCAACTCGGGAGGACGCCATGGCGACGCACTCGATATCGATCGGAGCAATCCGGGAAGGAGCGCGGGAGTCATGGGTGCCGATGATTGCGATCGCGCTCGGTCAGATGATCATGTCCTTCAACGTCGCCTCGCTGCCGGTCGCGCTCGGCGGGATGGTCAAGAGTTTTTCGGTGCCGCCGACGACGGTCGCCACCGGTATCGTGGCCTATTCGATGCTGGTGGCCGGCTTCGTCATGCTCGGCGCCAAGCTCGCGCAACGGTTCGGCGCGCTGCAGGTGTTCCGCTTCGCCGTCGTCCTGTTCTGCGCATCGCAGATATTGATGACCTTCAGCCCCACGGCGACGTTGATGATCACGGCGCAGGCGCTGTGCGGCGCGGCGGGCGCGGTCATCGTGCCGTCGCTGGTGGCGCTGATCGCCGAGAACTACACGGGGCGGCAGCAGGCGACGGCCGTGGGCGCGCTCGGCTCGGCGCGGGCGGCGGCGGGAGTGTTGGCGTTCATCATCGGCGGCGTGCTCGGCACCTATACCGGCTGGCGCCCGGCGTTCGGAATTTTGATCGCGGTCTCGGCCATTGTCTTCCTGCTGAGCTTCCGTCTCAAGCGCGACTACGGCCGCCCGGATGTTCATATCGACATCTTTGGCGTCGTTCTGGCGGCGTCGGCGATCATCCTCATCAGCTTCGGCTTCAACAATCTGAACGGCTGGGGACTGGCGCTGGCGACCGCCAATGCACCGTTCGATCTGCTCGGCCTTTCGCCGGCGCCGGTCATGATCGTTCTCGGCGTCGTGCTCGGGCAGGCGTTTTTGATGTGGACGCACCGGCGGCAGGCGGAGGGGAAGACGCCGCTGCTGGCGCTCGCGGTGATCGACTCGCCGGAAGAGCGCAGCGCGGTCTACGCGTTGTTTGCCGTGGTCGCGCTGGAGGCGGCGCTGAATTTCTCGGTGCCGCTGTATATCCAGATCGTCCAGGGTCGCTCGCCGCTCGCGACCGCCATTGCGATGATGCCGTTCAACCTGACGGTCTTCTTCACGGCAATGCTGATCGTCAACCTCTACGACAAGCTGACGCCGCGGCAGATCGGTCGCTACGGCTTCATTCTCTGCACCATAGGCCTCGTGTGGCTCGCCTTCGTCGTACGCAACGACTGGAGCGAGGTTCCCGTGCTGTTGGGCCTGATCCTGTTCGGCATCGGCCAGGGATCGCTGGTGACGCTGCTGTTCAACGTGCTGGTCACGGCCTCGCCCAAGGAACTGGCAGGCGACGTCGGCTCGCTGCGCGGCACGACACAAAATCTTGCCGCGGCGGTCGGCACGGCGCTGGCGGGTGCGCTTCTCGTCGGCCTGTTGAGCACGATTGCGCTGAGCAGCATCGCGGCGAACCCGGTGCTGCCGAAGGAAATCCAGAGTCAGGTCGATCTCGACAACATCACTTTCGTCAGCAACGACCGGCTGCGCAGCGTGATGGAAGGCACCACCGCGAGCCCGCAACAGGTTGAGGAGGCGGTGCGCGTGAACACCGAGGCGCGGCTGCGCGCCCTGAAGATCGGGCTCCTGATCATGGCCGGTCTGGCACTGCTGGCGATCTTCCCGGCGGGCCGGCTTCCGAATTACCTGCCGGGCGAAATACCGAGCGATGCGCCGACGGGCAGCCGGGTGAGATCGAGCTGAGCGAATACGAAATGGCGAGGGACATCCCGGCAAGGAGAAAAACAATGGATGCAATCGATCGTCGCAGTGTGCTGCGGGGCTTTCTTGACGGCATCGTCGCAGCAGGATTGGGTGTCGGCTTGCTACCGGGCTCGGCCGAAGCGATGCCGCTCGCCATGGAAAAAAATCTCGGAAACAAGGCCGACGATTTCAGGCACGAAGCGCAAGCCGTGGCTACGCGACCGCCGCCGCGGCCCATTCGCCAACCGGGTCACCATCATCATTGGGGCCGCCGTCGTCCACGCCGGGTTTGCTCGTGGCACCGTGGCCGCCGCGTATGCCGCTGGCGGTGAGCATTTGTGTGCGATGAGGCAGGGGCGATCCGAAATCCAGGAGGAATTCCATG
Source organism: Bradyrhizobium sp. AZCC 2262 (assembly GCF_036924535.1). Lineage (NCBI taxonomy): Bacteria > Pseudomonadati > Pseudomonadota > Alphaproteobacteria > Hyphomicrobiales > Nitrobacteraceae > Bradyrhizobium > Bradyrhizobium sp. AZCC 2262. The sequence goes on from NZ_JAZHRT010000001.1 coordinate 1,078,169, forward strand.
GCCACAATTGACAATAGTTCGCCGATGGGCGTCACCAACCTGCCTGCGCCACCCTTCTGGGTTTGCGTTCTGCTCGGGCTCGTCATGATCGTGGCGGGATTCTTTGTGCTCGGGGATGTCATGCTCGTCACCGTGATCAGCACCATGTTCATCGGCTGGGTGTCCATCTTCACTGGCGCTTTCGAGATCGTCCACGCATTCTGGACCAAGGGATGGGGCGGGTTTGTCTGGCAGGTGCTGCTCGGCATCCTGTACGTCGCTTTTGGCGCCGTGCTGGTGAGCCAGCCGGTCGCCAGTGCGCTGATCCTCACCTACGTCCTTGGCTTGATGCTGCTGATTTCCGGGTTCATCCGCATCCTGCTTGGTATCAGCCATTGGCGAGAGGCGGGCTGGATCATGCTGCTGTCCGGCGTATTCGGCGTATTGGCCGGCGTCGTGATCCTGACGGGATTTCCAATGACGGGATTGTGGGTCCTTGGATTCCTCCTCGGTGTCGACCTGATATCTCATGGGATCGGCTGGCTGTCTTATGCGTGGCTGCCGACCACCCGCAGCGCATAGTTCCTCCCTGCCCACTCGAGCGAGATGGCTTTTCGTCGAATCGTCATCTCGCTCCTTTTTTCTGTTTGAGCATGATCTTCGGGCAATCGTCCCAACATCGCTTCGTCGCGGGTGGCGATATTTCTGGTTCTTGTTGAACCCTGCGTTATTCAGTCGAGGTTTTCCATGTCCTGGCCCCAAGACGTCAAAATCCTGGCATTTGCTGTTTGGACGGCATGACTGCAACGCCGGAGCGGGCGACTTCGGGCTATACCCGATTGACCGCCACCTTGAGGCGGAACGGCAGCATCGTCACCGACATCGGCAATTGTCCGATGCTTTCGCCGTCCACGTCGGCCCGGACCATGCGATCGCTGTCGATGGTGACCCGCGTCGCGTGGCGCCGCGAGACTTTTGGGTGCGCCAGATAGCTGCCGTCGCCGAGGTTGGGGACGATCCTGGTCAGGGTCTCCCAATGTCCGATGTCGCCAACCATGATCAGGTCGAGCTTACGGTCGCCGGGGTCGGCGCCGGGCGCGAGCATCAGGCCTTCGCCTGCGCCGTCGAAGCTGCACAGCATCAGCGACCACATCGGCAGGCTCTGCTCGGCTTCATCGTCGATCCTGATGCGGTAGTTGCGTGGGTTGTAGGTCAGCGACGTGAACGCCGTCATCAGGACGTAGCTGATCGGGCCGAGCCGCTTCAGCAGCGGCACGCGCTGCGCGCGCCAGGAAATCGTGGCGGCGGCGCCGACGATCGCGAGCACGAACCCGTAGCGCGTCACCTGGCCGCCCGCATAGCCCCTGGCGTCGGCACGGAATATGTCGATGTCGCGGGTGTGGCCCATGGCGATGGCCTTGCTGGCCTCGCCGAGCGAGAGCTGGCCGAAGGAGCGGGAGAGTTCGTTCGACGTGCCGCCCGGCAGTTGCGCCAGCACGAGGTCGGGCGCGATCGGCCGATCGTCCGAGATCACGCCGTTCAGTACCTCACTGAAGGTGCCGTCGCCGCCGACGGACACCAGGCGGCGATAGCCGGCGACGACCGCTTCCTGAGCCAATGCCATCGCGTGATTCCGCTCGCGCGTCATCGCAATGTGATGGTCATCGATCGGGCCGAGATGCTTTTCGAGTTCGGCGCGAATCTGCGGCCAGCGCTTGCCGCAGCCGCCCTTGTTCGCCATCGGGTTGACGATGATCCTGGTTTTCACGGTCATCTCCGCCAGAAGACAATCGCATCAGCTTGACGTCGGCGGAGGCGTGAAGCAACCGGAAAGCGAACCATTCGCAGATGCAACAAAATGCTGCGGGCGCGTTATGGAAGCCGGGAGAGTTTCGCGCGGCGACGCAGATGCCTCTTACGAAAAGAACGCGATCTTCTCGACCTGGCTCATGCGCCGGATCGGCGCCAGCGGGTCATTGGCCGCCGTGACCGGCTTTCGCAGCATGCCGCTCGCGATCAGGGTCGAACCGAGCGACACTTCCACCGCCGGTACAGGCGCCGGTGGCACAGGCGCGGCGACAGGCGGCGGGGGCGGTTGAATCACCTGTTGAACCGGCGGCGGCGCCGGCGCGGCGACCGGTTCGGGCGCTCTTGCGACGCTCACGGAGACGACCGCCGCAGGCTCCGCTGCACGGGCTTGCTCGGCCATCGCTTCGGCGATCTCGTCGTCGCTGATCGGATCATCCAGCGCGCCCATCTCCATCGCGATCATGTCGAGTACCGCTTCGTCCTGGGCGTCGGCGTCTTGAGGGTCGGCATCTTGGGGGGCGGCGTTCTGGACAGCGGCGTTCTGGACAGCGACTTCGTGGACGGCGATTTCCCGGACAGCGGCTTGCTGGGCAGCGGCGACCTCGGCGGCAGGCGGCGTTCTCGTCTCCGTCAACACAGGTTCCGCCGCCGCACGCGCGGTCTCGGCGGTCGTGGCCGGCGAAGCGGACGGTGCCTCGGCAACTTCTTCCGTCAAAATTGTTTCGGGCATCTGCGCCGCCGCTTCGTTCTCGGCAGCCGTCGCCTGAGAGCGCTCGTCGTCGCCGAATTCCACAAGCCGGCCCTGGAGGGCGGCAAAGGCCGCACGCAGGGCCACTCGCGCCTCTTCGGAGGAGAACTGGTCGGTGCCCTTTTCGATGACGGTGACCTGCGAATCGATCAGGTCGCAGATCCGCCCGTCATTGCCGATTTCCCGCAACCGCCAGGCGATTTCCCGCAGCACCCGTGCGCCCTTGCGGACCGGCGCCAGTCGCTGCTCCAGCGCGAGGCTGTCGAGCGCTTCCACCGCTGATTCCTCGGCAGCCTCGACCGAGCCGCGGATGGCGGCGAGCGCCTCGGTCAGGCGTTCCTGCGCCGCCGCCGCCGCCGCGACGGCCTCCGCGGCCTGCTGCGCCGAAAGGCCTTCCTCCCGCTGGAGGGTTGCCTCCCGCTCAAGGGTTTCTTCCCGCTGGGCGGTGAGGCTTTGCTCGATCCGCGCCACCGCGTCCAGCACCATGCGGGTGTCGGCATTGCGGTTGCGCTTGGCGTATTCGGTCAGGAACCAGCGGCCCCGCGAAGTCTCCATGAAGGCTTCGGCGATCGCGGCATAGTCCTCCTCGCCCGGCAGCGTGGCGCGTGCTGAGATCGGCGAAAGGGCGAATGCTTCGTCGGCCATGTCAAACTCTTCGCGCAAATCAGCGCGCATTGCGATAACGAAACAACACGATATTGCCCGAATCGCAATTGAATTGATGCAGAACGAATCACAAATCCCCACAGCTTCTCAAGCCGCGTCGAAGCAATTCGCGACGCGGGTGGCGTTATTTTACGCCACGCTGTTCGGCATGACCGGCACCCACCTGCCGTTTTTCACGGTCTGGTTGAAGGCGGTCGGAATTGATTCGTTTTGGATAGGGTTGATCACGGCCGTTCCCCCCGTGACCCGGTTTACGGCGCTGCCGCTGGTGACGGGCCTTGCGGAACGGCGCCAGGCCCTGCGCGGCGGCATCATCGTGACCGCCTTTGCCACCGCTTTGGGCTTTTTCATCCTGGGCACCCAGCATCTGCCGGTGCTGGTGTTCCTGATCTACGCCCTGACCTGCTGCCTGTGGACGCCCATGGTGCCACTGACGGATGCCTATGCGTTGCGGGGCGTGAAGCGTTATGGGCTCAATTACGGACCGCTACGGCTATGGGGTTCGGCCGCCTTCGTTCTCGGTGCGCTGGTCTGCGGGGTGCTGCTCGACCGCATCGCCGCCCATCATCTGATCTGGATCATCGCAGGTTCCGCTGCGCTCGGGGCGCTGGCGAGCCTCGCGCTGCGTCCGCTGGACGACACCCGGACAGTCCGCCCGGGCACCGGTGGTGCGAGCGCGTTGCTGCGCGACGGCGGCTTTATCGCAATCATCGTGGCGTCGGCGCTGATCCAGGGCAGCCATGCCGCCTATTACATTTTCGCGTCGATCGCCTGGCAGCAGGCGGGGTACGACGGACTGACGATTGCAACCCTGTGGGTTCTGGGCGTGATTGCCGAGATCGTGCTGTTCGCGCTGTCGCCGCGGTTCACCCTGCAGCCGTCGATGCTGGTGCTGATTGCGGCGCTGAGCGCGGCCGCGCGCTGGGTGATAACGGCGCAGGATCCGCCACTGGCGGTTCTCGCGATCGTCCAGCTCGCCCATGCGCTGAGTTTTGGACTGACGCAGGTCGGCGTCATGGGATTGATGCTGCATCACGTGCCCGGCCATATGATGGCAAGGGGGCAGGGCTATATGACTGCCTGCGGCGGCATCGTGGCAGGTCTAGCCTCGGTCGCATCAGGCACGATCTATGAGACCTGGGGACAGGGCATCTATTACGTGATGGCTGTCATGGCTGCCCTGGGCGGGCTGGTGGTCTGGCTGGCGCGGGAGCGGCTCTTGCATCAGCCCCACAAGGCGGCTTCCGGCGGATAGACCAGGCTGCCGTCGTAGCGCAGCCCGCCATCGCGGTCGCGCGCCAGCAGCAGGGGACCGTCGAGATCGACGAATCTGGCCTGTTGCGCCAGCAGCATGGCCGGCGCCATCGCCAGCGAGGTGGCGACCATGCAGCCGATCATGATTTCAAAGCCGAGCGCCTGCGCGGCATCGGCCATTGCGAGCGCCTCCGTTAGCCCGCCGGTCTTGTCGAGCTTGATATTGACGGCGTCGTAGCGCGCGCGAAGGGCTTCGAGCGAGGTGCGCTCATGCACGCTTTCGTCGGCGCAGACCGCGATCGGGCGCTTGATACGGGCCAGCGCCTCGTCGCGCCCGGCCGGCAGCGGCTGCTCGATCAGCGTTACGCCGGCGTTGGCGCAGGCCGCCAAATTGTATTCGAGATTGTCCGGCGTCCAGGCTTCATTGGCATCCACGATGAGTTCGGATTCAGGGGCCGCCTTGCGTACCGCGGATATCCGCTTGTCATCACCGTCACCGCCGAGCTTGATCTTGAGCAGCGGCCGGTGCGCGGCCTTCGCGGTTGCCGCCGCCATGGCTTCCGGTGTGCCGAGCGAGATCGTGAAGGCGGTGGTGCAAGGGCGCGGCGCTGGCCGGCCGAGCAGGGTCCAGACCCGTTGACCAGCGCGTTTGGCCTCGAGATCCAGTAGCGCGCAATCCAGCGCGTTGCGAGCCGCGCCTGCGGGCATCGCCGTCTGCAGGGCCGTTCGGTCCAGTCCCCTCGCAAGCGGTTCCTGCATCGCGTTAAGCGCTTCAAGTGTTGCATCCGGCGTCTCGCCGTAACGGGGGTAGGGTACGCATTCGCCGCGGCCGCTCTCGCCATCGTGGCTGACGGTCGCGACGACCGTGACGGCCTCGGTCTTGGCGCCTCGGCTGATGGTGAAGGCGCCTGCGATCGGCCAGCGTTCGATGCTGGCGGCAAGCTTTCGGGAAAGGCTGGAAGTCATTTTAAAATTTGGCAATTTTCTGAACCGCAAGCTTGCTCGCCGCAACCAACTATGGCTGGTTAGGGACGGATTCTACAAGGCAGGCGGCGTGTGGAACCTGACGTTTTTCAGGGGGGCATATCGGCCAAGGGATGGGCATCGTGAGCGGCAACCCGACATTGGAGCGGATAGCCAGGGGCAACGCGCTGGCGCTGTGCGCGACCGGCTCGTGGACGGCTCGCTTTGCGCCGGTGCTGGAACGAATGGTCGCCGATGCCGAGAAGCTCGGCGGCACCCGACCCAATATCTTCATCGATGCCTCCCAGGTGGCGAAGCTCGACACGTTCGGCGCCTGGCTGATCGAGCGGCTGCGGCGAAGCCTGACGCGGGGCGGCGTCGAGGGCCAGATCGCCGGGCTCTCGGCCGATTATTCGAGCCTGGTCGATGAGGTGCGCCGCGTGAAGGCCGAGCCGATCGTCGAAAGCAACCCCGTGACGATCACGGGCATGCTGGAACAGATCGGCCGCAGCGTGGCCGGTATCGGCGGCACCTTGATCGGCCTGATCCACATGCTGGGCGCGGTGCTTGCCGCGGCCGCCCATGTCCTCATTCGTCCCCGTGGCTTCCGCCTGACCTCGACCATCCATCATCTGGAGCAGGTGTGCTGGCGCGCGGTGCCGATCGTGGTGCTGATCACGTTCCTGATCGGCTGCATCATCTCGCAGCAGGGCATCTTCCATTTCCGGAAATTCGGCGCCGATATTTTTGTGGTCGACATGCTGGGCGTGCTGGTGCTGCGCGAGATCGGCGTGCTGCTGGTGGCGATCATGGTGGCGGGCCGCTCAGGCTCGGCCTACACCGCCGAACTCGGTTCGATGAAGATGCGCGAGGAGATCGACGCGCTGCGCACCATGGGTTTTGACCCGATCGAGGTTCTGATCCTGCCGCGGATGCTCGCGCTGGTGCTGGCGCTGCCGATCCTGGCGTTTCTGGGGGCGATGGCCGCGCTTTACGGCGGCGGGCTGGTGGCGTGGCTCTATGGCGGCGTCGATCCCGAAGCCTTCCTGCTGCGGCTGCGCGACGCCATATCGATCGACCATTTCATCGTCGGCATCATCAAGGCGCCGGTCATGGCCGCGGTGATCGGCATCGTCGCCTGCGTCGAGGGGTTGGCCGTGCAGGGCAGCGCCGAGTCGCTCGGCCAGCACACGACATCCTCGGTGGTGAAGGGAATCTTCTTCGTGATCGTGATGGACGGCGTGTTCGCCATCTTCTTCGCATCGATCGGAATGTGACCATGGCGGACGAGATTTCCGACGCCATCATCCGGGTTCGCGACATCACCGTGCAGTTCGGCAAGACACGCGTGCTCGACGGGCTCAACCTCGACGTCAGGCGCGGCGAGATTTTGGGATTTGTCGGTCCCTCCGGCGCCGGAAAATCGGTGCTGACGCGGACCATCATCGGCCTCGTGCCGAAGATTGCCGGCCGCATCGAAGTGTTCGGCGTTGATCTCGATGCGGCAAGTGCCGCGGAGCGCCGCGGCGTCGAGCGCCGCTGGGGGATCCTGTTCCAGCAGGGCGCGCTGTTCTCCTCGCTCACGGTGCGCCAGAACATCCAGTTTCCGGTGCGCGAATATCTCAAGGTCTCGCAGCGGCTGCTCGACGAGATCATGGTCGCCAAGCTCGGCATGGTGGGCCTGCGGCCCGAGGTCGCCGACCGCTATCCGTCAGAGCTCTCCGGCGGCATGGTCAAGCGCGTGGCGCTGGCGCGCGCGCTCGCGCTCGATCCGGAACTGGTGTTCCTGGACGAGCCGACCTCGGGGCTCGATCCGATCGGCGCCGGGGACTTCGACGAGCTGGTGCGCACCCTGCAGCGTACTTTGGGCCTGACGGTTTTCATGGTAACCCACGATCTCGACAGCCTTTACACGGCCTGCGACCGCATTGCGGTTTTAGGGAACGGTAAGATCATTGCCGCAGGGTCGATCGCCGACATGCAGGCTTCGCAGCATCCCTGGCTGAGGCAATATTTTCATGGCAAGCGCGCCCGCGCGGTCATGGGTTAGAGCACGATCACGAAGCGGGCACCTGTTTTTGATGAGATCATGCTCAAACAAGCGATAAACGACAGGTCTGATCGGCGAAGCTGAACAGACCAGGTTCCGGAGTACCTTGAATTATGGAAACGCGGGCGAACTACGTCCTGATCGGGGCCTTCACGCTGGCAGTGATCGCCGCCGCGTTCGGCTTTGTGCTGTGGTTTCAGAGCCTGCACACCACCAAGGCGCGCAGCCCGATCCGCATCGTGTTCGAAGGTCCTGCGTCCGGCCTGCGCAATGGCGGCAGCGTCAACTTTAACGGTATCCGGATAGGGGAGGTTGTCTCGGTTAAACTCGACAACCCGCGGCGCGTGGTCGCACTGGCGATGGTCGAGAACAACGCCCCGATCCGCAAGGACACGCTGGTCGGCCTCGAATTCCAGGGGCTGACCGGCGTCGCGGCGATCTCGCTGAAAGGCGGCGAGGAAAATGCCGCTGCCGTGCCGCTCGACGAGGATGGCGTGCCGATGCTGACTGCCGATCCGAGCGCGCTGCAGGATGTGACCGAGTCCATTCGTGCCACGCTGCAGAACGTCAACCGGATCGTCGCCGACAACCAGGAATCCGTGAAGAACTCGCTGAGGAATCTCGAAACCTTCACGGCCGCGCTGGCGCGCAATTCCGAGAAGATCGACAACGTCATGATCAGGGTCGATGGCGTGATGGGCAAGGCCGACAGCCTCATGCTCGGGCTGAACACGATCGCGGGCGGCGCTGCCGGCGGCGAACTGAATCTCATGGTGAAGTCGATCCGCGAACTCGCCGACGATTTCGACAAGCGATCCGGCGCGCTGATAGCCGATGGCCGCCGCACCCTCTCCGACATCAGCCGCGCCGTGAACAATTTCGACCGCAACCCGAGCCGGGTGATCTTCGGCGGAAGCAACAACGCCGCGCCGGCGGAGCCTGCGACAACCGCGGCAGCCCCGCCGAGGCCGGCGCCGGCCGCGGCAGCTCCGAGGGCGCCGAGCGGGCAGAAGCGGCAATAGCGATTATCGGCTCCGTTTCGTTTCGCCGACAGCATTCATTCAAGCCATCATTGTCCGCCGGCGAGCAGTTTTACGAGCCGGTACAGGTACTCGTTGCCTGTGAAGAACGACTCGACGAGAACCCGCTCGTCGCGGCCATGGGCGCGCGATTCACCGATGTCGTTTGCCAGCCCTGAATGTCCGTAGGTCGGGATGCCGGCGTTGCGAAGGTAGCTGCCGTCGGTCGCGCCGGTGCTCATGGTCGGCAGCACCACTGCGCCGGGAAAGAATTCGGCCGACAATTGCGTGATCGGTCCGATGATCCCCTCGCTCAGCGCCGAAGGCGCACTGAGCGTCGCCTGGTCGATCTGCTTGACCGCAATCTGATCGTCGGCAAGCACGCGCTCAAGTGCTGCTTTCACGCCATCGACGGGTTCGCCGGGCATGATCCGGCAATTGACCTTGGCGCTGGCAAGCTGCGGCAACGCGTTGATCGCATTGCCGCCGTCGAGCATGGTCGCGACGCAGGTCGTACGCAATTGTGCGTTATAGAACGCGTTGGCGCTCAGGCGGGCAGCCGCCGCTGCAGCAGAATCGGATTCGCCCGATAACACGGCCCGCAAATCCTCGGCAACCTGACCGCCTTCCATCTGCGCGGTGCGTTCAAAAAAGGCGCGGGTGGTCTCGTTCAGGTTCACCGGAAAGCTGAAGGTTGAAAGACGGGTCAATCCCGCGGCCAGGCGATAGATCGCGTTGTCCTTGACCGGAAGCGAACTGTGGCCGCCCTTGTTTTTGACGGTCAACTCGTAGCTCACCGAGACTTTTTCGCTGGTCTGGACAGAGTTGCGGATTGGTTTGCCGCCCCTCAGCCCGACACCGCCGCCCTCATTCAGGGCGAATTCGGCATCGACCAGGTCGCGGTGATTTTTCAACAACCACTGGATTCCCAATGCATCCTTGTCGAGAATTTCTTCATCGGTCTCCAGCGCCACGATGATGTCGCGGTCGGGCTTGTAGCCCTCCTGTCGGTAGCGGATGAGATTGGCGATGAAGGCCGCCGCCATGTATTTGTCATCGCCGCTGCCACGGGCATAAAAATAGCCGTCCTGCTCGATCAGCTTGAACGGATCGGTCGACCAGTCCTCGCGGCTGGCAGGAACCACGTCGATATGAGCGACCAGCAGGATCGGCTTGCGCGCGCCGGTGCCCCTGAGGCGCGCGACGAGATTGCCCTTGCGCGGCGCCGGCGAGAAGGCGTGAACGTCGGTGTCGGGGAAGCCGCCAGCACGCAGCCGCGCCGCCATGGCTTCGGCCGCCTTGGCGGTGTCGCCCGTTGCCGTCACCGTGTTGATCTCGATGAGTTCCTTGTAGATGTCGAAGGCGCGCTGCTGGTTCGCGTTCAGGCCTTCAGCCGCGAGCGGCGTGGCCGCCGACATCAGTATTGCCGTGCAAAGCGAAGCAGGACGAAGCCATCCCTTGAAACCTGAACCGGAAATTCGACCCATTTGACCCATCCTTCAAAATCGATCTGACGTTACTTCGAGTCCTTGGCGGCGACGACTTCGATTTCAACCAGGAAGCCTGGATTTGCGAGCGCCGCAATGCCGATGACAGAGCGGGCCGGAAGATTTGGCTGCGTGCCGCCGAAGAATTGGGTGTAGCCTTCCATGAAGGCCTTGAAGTCCATCGGCGCGCGGGCGTCGTGCACCAGAAACACCTGCATCTTGACGACATCGGCCATGCCTAGGCCCTGTCCTTCGAGAATCTGCTTGATCTTGTTGAGCACCCCGACGGTCTGGGTCTTGGTGTCGCCATAGGCCTGCGGACTGGACGGGTCGGCATCCTTGTTAGTCACCGGCGGTACCTGGCCGCTCACATAATAGGTGACTGCGTCGCCCGGGACTCGCACGGCCTGGGCGATCGGAAACGTCGAGTTGGGAATGGGATATCGAACGATGTCGGCTTGAGCGACGCTTGAGCCAAGCAACAGGGCAGCCGATGCCAACAGTCCGTATTTCATGTTTGTCTCCGCATGAGGATGATCAAATCTAGGGCCGAACGCGCTTGACGTCTTCAGCCGTCACAGTGTCCTGGTACTGGTTTCCGAAGTGCGTCCGCACATAATTGACGACGGCGGCGACCTGATCGTCGCTCATCATCGCACCGACCGGTGGCATCGCCCGTTGTCCCCTGACGATGACATAAACCGGATAGCCGCCGGCCTCGAGATTTGCGTCTTTGGCAAGTGAGGGATAATTGCCCGCACCAGTCGCGCCGCCGCCGTCAGGCATGTGGCATCCCTGACAGACGTTCGCGAACAACTGCTCTCCGGTCGATTCCGTGAATTTGAATCCCGTGCTCAGCGAGCCCTGCGAACGGCGTTCCTCGTCCGCATGTGCTGCGGGCAGTGCCCATCCAATCAACGCTGCGGCCAGGACGCCGATCGACAACGCCGAACTGAATTTCGCTGGTTCAATTCGGCTCATCGGCATCGCATCAAATCCTGACGACGCGGTCATGCAACCGCTTGATGGCATCGAGTGAGGAAAGTATCGCGCCTTCCTGCCAGGCCGGAAGGTAGGAGGCGTGTTCGCCGGCCAGCACGATCCTGCCGTCGATCTGGCACAGATTGTCGTAATGCTCCTCCCGGGCCTTCTCGCTCCAGGCTCCCGCGCATCCCAAAGTGAAGGGGACACGATGCCAGGCGACGGCGATGCCGTTTTCGAACTCGGCGCTGTATTGTGGATGAATCCTGGCGCCAAATTCAACCGCACGCGCGACCCGGTCCGCCGGCGCCATCGAGGTGAATTCGTAGGCGTTCGCTCCCTCAAAAACATAGGCGCCCAGCAGCACCCCGCGGCCATTTCGATTGAAGCCGCCGCTCGGATAGGAGATCTGCCGGATGGGCAGGTCGGTGTAGCTGATGCCGCCGTAGATCGCTTCGTCCTCCTCCCAGAACCTGCGTTTGAATTGCAGGCCGACCTTGATCGAGGACGAATAGGGCACGGCGTCGATGGCCGCCTTCATGCGCGGGCCGACGTCGATCTGGATTTGACTTAAGATAGAAAGCGGGATCGTGCATACGCACCAATCAGCCGTTGCAATTTGAGGCGTGGATGGCGTTTTGGAGTTCACGTAGCTGACCGTGACGCCGCCATCATTCTGTTGAATGCGGATCACCCTGGCGTCGTACAGAATGAGATCGCCGATCTGCTTTGCAAAAGCCTTCCCGATCATGTCCATGCCGCCGACAGGCTGAAACATGGTGGTCTGGAATTGATGCAGGGCGAAATTCTGCAAATAACGCCAAAGCCGCGATTTCAGGATGTCCGAAAGGTTGATGGGCTCGCCGGCGACGGGCGCGGCACCCAGGCCGCCGCCGGGGTCCTTGGCGTAGCCGCGATAGTCCGCCGAGATAAGGTTGGCCTTGTAGGCATAGTTTTTGTCGAGCGCGCCCCAGGAGCGCAGCGCCTGCAGCAGAATCTCTCTGTCTTCCACCGACACCGCTTCGTCGAGCTTGCTCTGCTGCGTCACCTTGGCGAGCAGTTCCGAAACATGGCCCTGAAAATCCGCCTTGATGTCACGAATGCGCTGCGGCTTGCCGGCGAACGCATTTGAAGCGTGGAGCAGGGCGTTATGATTGAGTTGGATGAAGGGTTCGAGGGCGACGCCGAGGCGCTTGCAATAATCGAGCAGGGCGCGGTGATGATACGGAATTCGCCACGGTCCCGGATTGAGATAAAGGCCTTCCTCGAAGCCGCAGGTCTGCGTCGCGCCACCGAGTTCGGTAAAACGGTCGCCACCGCGGATCGTCCAGTTGCGCCCTCCCGGCCGGCTATTGAACTCCAGCACCTGGACCTTGTAGCCCGCCGCGCGCAACTCGAGCGCGGCCGTCATGCCTGCGAGGCCGGCGCCGAGCACCAGTACGGATGCGCCTTTTGGATCGCCGCTCAGCTTGATCGGGCCCTTGTAATTGGACTCGGACGCGAAGCCCAGGCTGGTCATGGCGTGGTACATCGCGGCGCTGCCGGCGACCGAACCAACAAGCGACAGAAGATCGCGTCGGCTTGGAATTGTCTCACTTTCGTTCGGCATGGCCGGCCTCGCCCCGCGCGATGCGCTCCGACGAGCGCGCTTGCGCTTCAACAGATAAGGACTGTTTTTCGCGTGCGCCAGCGGCATCTCTCCAGATACCAGGCTGTCTTCGTGGCAATTTCAAAGTAAAACGGAGGCCGCGAGGCCTCCGTTTCTATTCGCTATTCGCTGTTGGCCGTTTACCCCAGCCGTCCCGCCGCGTGCGCGAGCAGGGTGTAGACCAGCCCGGTCTCCGAGGTGAGGTGGCCGCGCAGCGCCTGCGGTCCGCGATCCTCGCGCGCCACTTCGTCGAGCAGCCGTTCGAACTCGGCGATATAGCGGTCGACCGTCTGCTTGAAGGCGCGGTCGGCGCGGTATTTGCGGGTGACTTCGTCGAACGCCTTCTGGCCGGCCGGTGTGTAGAGCCGCTTGCTGAACGCCTTGCTCTCGCCGCGCTGATAGCGGTCCCACATTTCGGCGGCGAGGTTGCGATCCATCAGCCGGCCGATGTCGAGCGACAGCGACTCCAGCGGATTGGCGGGGGTCTGCGGCGCACGGCCACGGGGAGCCTGTCCCGCACCGGCGTCGGTGCGGTGGAGCAGGTCGGACAGCCATCCGTCCTGACCGCCTCCGCCTGCCGGCGAGACGGGCGGGGCTTCGGCGCGCCGCGGCGCCGGCACGCCGAGGTCCGGCGGCGGCAGCGTCGATGCGCTGCCGACGCCGGCGTCGCGCATGCGCACCTCGTTGCGGCCGTTGGCGGCGGCTGCCATCACGGGCTCTTCCTGGCGTTGCACGCTGGCGCGACCGGGGGTCACGACATCGAGGCCGCGGCCATGATGGGCGACGATCCGGTTGAGCTCGGCGAGCGCCTCGATCTGGTCGACGATCACCTTGCGCATCTGCGCGGTGTTGTCGGCGGCCTCCTGCGGCATCTCGAGTACGCCGCGGCGCAGCTCGCTGCGGGTCGCCTCGAGCTCGTTATGCATTTCGGTGGCCATCTGCTTCATGGCCTGCACCATCGCAGCGAACTTCTCGGTCGACTGCTTGAACATCGCATCCGTCTCGACGGTGCTCTGCTGGTACATGTCGTTCATCGCATCGAGGGTCTGCTGCCGCTCGTTTTCGGCGGCGGCCCGTACCGCATCGAACTGCCGGCTGATCGCGGCAGAGCCTGCACCCGCGGTTTCCGCGACCACGCGCGCGATATCGCGGGCGCGCTCTTCGGCTGCGGCAAGCGATTCGTCGAGCAGGCCGGTGAAGCGCGACAGCCGCTGGTCGAGGTCGGTGGTACGCAGGTCGATGGTGGTCACCAGCGATTCAAGCTGCGACTTGCGGTCGGCGACCGAGGTCGTGGTGGTGCGGTTGGCCTGTTCGACCACGCCGGCTGCCTCGACCAGTTCCTTGCCGTGCTTCTCGAACTCGCTCGACAGCGAGCCGAGATCTTCCAGCGCCTTCGTGGTCTTGCTGTTGAAGACGGTGAGCTGGTCTTCCAGGGTCTGCGTGGCGATCCCGTTGCGGGCGGTGACGTCGTTCATGGCGGACACGAAGTCGGCCACGCGGGTCACCAGCGCGCGCTCCAGCGAGTTGAGATTGTCGTGGGCGCCGGTCAGCACTTCCTGCAGCAGGATGTTGCCTTCACGCAGCCGTTCGAACAGCGCCACCGTGTCGGTGCGCAGGATCTTGCTGGTCTCCTGCATTTCGGTGACGGCGGCGATCGAGACCTGACGCGACTGGTCGATGGCCGAACGCGACGCCTGTTCGAGGTCCTTCAGCGACTTGGCCACCGCGCCGGTGGCGAGGTCGCCCGCGGTCGTGATCGTGCGCGCGACTTCCGAGCCGTGGGTCGACATCGATTGCGAGAAGACCTGGCCGCGGGTCTCGATCGATTTCAGGGCGTCGGCGGTGACGCGGTCGATATCGGTCGTGAGCTGCGTGGTCCTGGTGCTGAGCGCCTCGACCAGCGAACCGCGGCGGCTGTCGACGATCTGCGCCAGACGGTCGGTCTGCTGCTGAACGTAGGTGACGATTTCGTCGGTCTTGCCGGTCATCGTCGAGCCGAAATTGCTGCTGGCGGCGAGCACCGAACGCTCGATATCGGTCGAGGTCGATTTGAACTTGGTGCTGACCTCATTCGTTGCGGCAATCAGGGCGCTCTGCGCGTTCTGCGCGGTGGTCTGGATGGTGTCGGTCGTGCTGGCGGTGACGACGCCGAGCGAACGCTCCATGTCGGCGGCGATCGCCTTGATCTGGTTCGCGGCGTCGGCGGAGGTCGCGGAAAGCGAGCCCAGGGCTTCGCGCGCGGTGCCGAGAATGGAGCCGGCGGTATCGGCGCCGACCGCGGTCAGCGTGCGCTCGACATCGATCGCCAGCGACTTGACGTGGTTGGCGGCCTCGGTCGACGCCGTGATCAGCGTGTTCTGCGCTTCGCGCGCGCCCGTCGTGATCGACTCGGCGGTGGCATTGCCGGCCATCGAGAGCGAACGTTGCACGTCGGCGGCGAGCGACTTGACCTGGCTCGATGCGTCGGCGGACGTGTTCATGAGGGTGCTCTGGGCCTCGCGGGCGCCTGCCGTGATCGCCTCGGCGGTCGCCGTTCCGGCGATCGAGAGCGAGCGCTGAACGTCGGCGGCGAGCGACTTGACCTGAGTGGCGGCCTCGGTAGAGGCGGCGACCAGCGTGCTCTGTGCTTCGCGGGCGCCGGCGGTGACGGCGTCGGCGGTTGCAGTTCCTGCGACCGACAGCGCTCGCTCGACATCGGCGGCAAGCGACTTGACGTGGTTTGCCGCGTCCGCGGATGCGGTCACCAGCGTGCTCTGCGCCTCGCGCGCGCCTGACAGAACCGACGCGGCCGTGGCGTCGCCGGCGGCCGAGAGGGTGCGCTCGACGTCGGCGGCGAGAGATTTGATCTGCTGGGCTGCCTCGGAGGAGGCCGACACCAGCGTGGTCTGGGCATCCTGGGCGCTGGTGAGGATCGAAGCGGCCGCGCCGGTGCCGACGGCGGTGAGGGCGGCCTCGACCTCGGCCGAAGTCAGTTTGAGTTGGGCGCCGACATCGGAGGAAGCCGTCAGCAGCGCCTGCTGCGCGGTGCGCGCGCCGGTCTGGATGGTCTCTGCGGTGTTGACGACGAGATTGGTCAGCGAACGCTCGGCGTCCTCGACATGCGACTTGATGCCGGACGACAGCATTTCGGCGCGCGACATCAGGTCTTCGCTGGCCTGGCGGCCGCTGCTTTCGATCCGCCCGGCCACCGCCTCGATGCGCGAGCCGAGCAGATCCTCGAATTGCGCCACGCGGGTGTCGATATCGCCGGCGATGGCGCCGACCCGGGTCTCGACGCCGCTGGCGATGTCGCCGATGCGGCTTTCGATGCCCTGATGGATTTCCTGGAAGCGCGCCTGGATGGTGTCGGTCAGATGGGCGCTGCGGCCGTTGATGGTTTCGGTGACGTTGGCAATACGATGGTCGACCGCCGCAATCGCCTGCGCGGTGCCGTCGGTCAGCGAGGAGGTGAGGAGGGTGAGCCGCTGGTCGATCGACTGGATCGCCTGCGCCGCGCCGTCGGTCAATGAGGTCGCCAGCGTGCCGAGGCGGCCATCGATGGTTTCGGTGACGGATCTGGCGCGGGTGTCGAAGCTCGATTCCAGCGATTTCAGCCGGCTGTCGATGGTCTCGTCGAACGACCTGATCTTGCTGTCGAGCGAAGTGTCGAGGTGGCTGACGCGGGTGCCGAGCGTGGTTTCGAACTGCAGCAGGCGCTGATCGAGCGAAGCGGTGATCTCGCCGCTGTTCGAGACCATGCGGGTGTCGAACGTGTCGACGTAATTCTTCAGGCTGTCGCTCATCTCCTGGGTGCGCGCGCCCATGCGCTCGACGATCTCGCCGCCGAAGGTTTTGACGGTGCGATCGAACTCGGAGATATGGCGCGTGATCAGCGCGCCGAGCGTGCCGCTGTCGCGGGCGAACCTTTCCGCAAGCTCCGAGCCCTGGTTCTTCACCAGTTCGTCGTAGGCGTTCATCTGCAACGCGAGGCTGTCGTGTGCGTTTTCGGTCTGGCTGATCACCTTGGCGACCATCGAGTTCACGGTCACGTCCAGTGCTTCGCTGGCCTTGTCGCCGGAGGTGAGGATGCGGCTTGCGAGGCGGTTGCCGGCGTCGTCGATCTTGCTGACGAGATCGCCCGAACGCAGTTCGAGCTCGAGCAAGAGCGAGTCCGAGGAATTCTTCAGGGAGTCGTGGACCTGCTCGGTGCGGTCGGAGATGCCGTCGACTATGGTCGAGGAGCGCTGCTCGAATTCGCCGGTGATGCGGTCGATGCGTTCGTTCAGCATCTCGTGGACGCGATCGGCGAGATCGACGAACTCGTCGTGGACGTTGCCGGTCTTGAAGTTGAGGCTGGTGGTGAGCCGCTCGGAGGCGTCGAGCACGGCGCGGGTGGTCTCGGCGCTGGCTTCTTCCAGACGGTCGAGCAGGTCGCCGCCGCGCTCGCCGAGCGCGAGGATCATGTTGTCTCCGGCGTGGCTGAGCGCGCCCGTGATGTGCTGGCCGCGCTCCTCCAGCGCGCCGGTGATGCTTTTCGCGACCTCGTCGACGCGCGAGGCGATCGCGTCCGAAATCAGCGCGATGTCGTGGCGCAGATCGATCTGGACGCCGGAAATGGCGCTGCGAACCTGCTCGGCCTGGCCGACCAGATTGTCGCGCTGATGGGCGATGTCCTGCAGCAGGGCGCGAATCCGCACCTCGTTATCGGAATAGGCGCGCTCGAGGGCTGCGACTTCATTGGCGACGAGCGTTTCCAGTTCGCCGGCGCGCGCGATCGCGCGCTCGACGCCGTCGCCCATCGCAGCGACTTCGCGGCGAATAGCTTGCCCTACGGTCACCATCGAATCGGCGGCGGCGCCCTCGGGCTCGGAGAAGCGGATCGCGACCTGCGCCATCGACTGCGCGATCATCCGCATTTCCTGGCCGCGCCAGGCGAGACTGGCAAGGAAATAGAACAACAGCACCGGCGCGAAGAACAACGCGGCAAGGCCGGCGAGCACCAGCACGCCGCCGCTCTGTCCGATCGCCGCCTGCAGCGCGGGCAGGAAGCTGATGGTCAGAAGCACGCAGCCGACGACCCAGACGCCGCCGAAGATGGTGGCAAGCGTGTAGACGCTGCGGGCAGGACTGCCCTTCTGGATCGCCTGCAGAATCTGTCCGATGGTTTCGCGATCGTCGTTGGCGGCGCGACGGGGGCTGCGCGGCTCCTCGGCGCTTCCGCGCTTGTCAAAAGACATATCGGAATAGGGCGGCGGGACCGACGGACCGGTCGGAGGGGCCAGTTCGTTGCCGAGCGAATTTCGGCTGGTGTCGACGCGCGTATCGCTGATGTTGAGCGCTTCCTGAATGGCGGAGAGCGCGACTTCAGTCGGATCCTTGACCTTCTTCGGATTGTTCGCCATGTCAGCCGAGCCCTCTTAACTTTGTACGCACCCAGCCGTTCTCGCAAAAACCCGCAAGCTCGAAGCTGGATTCATAACCCCCGCGGACGCAAGCGTAGCCGCCGGCCGCTTGTCCCGCACACATCCGCGAACATCCTATTGGTTGACCGATACGAATGAAATGGCCGCGATTAAGACATTCTTAATCATCGTTAACAGCCTTGTTCCATAAGTTATTAGAGATACACAGATTTCTGGAAGCGAATCGCAAATCCAGGCCGATTGCCGGCTAAAATCAGGCAAAACTACGGCTAATTCTGAGAACGTTCCGTTAACTGTTGCCGTGGTTGGCTGGCGGAAAATGCCCTTCCGTAGAATCACTGTGTTGGGGCGATCCGGACCTGGGCCATGCCGCTTCACCTCGAACGGATAGAATGGATGCCATCGCCACCGCTGGCTCCCGGCGACGGGCCGGTCGATTTCGAGCACCTCCAACGCATGACGCTCGGCGATGCCGACATCGAGCAGGAGGTGTTGACGATGTTCCTGGCCCAATCGGCAAGGCACATGCACATGCTCGCCGCCATACCTGCGGATGCCAGCGCGCTGGCGCACACGCTCAAGGGCTCGGCCCGCGCGATCGGCGCTTTTGCGGTCGCTGACGCCGCCGCCCGGCTGGAGGTGGCCATCGCCAGAGGTTTCGATACGTCCGCAGCACTCGCCGAGCTCGGCGAGGCGGTCGCAGAGGCGCGGGCGGCGATCGAGGCGATTCTGCGCCGTTCCTGAGCGGAAAGCGGGTCCGTATCGGCCGAAATGCCGTTAAATTGCGGCCTCAGGTTTTCGTCCCGACCGCTGGCGCTGTGCGGATCGACCCGTTATAGGACTGCGGGACCTTACATATTCCGGCAGCACGAGCGATCATGGCCAAAATCCACTTTGTCGACCATACCGGCGAAAAACGAACCATTGAAGTCGAGAACGGCGCGACCGTGATGGAAGCCGCGATCCGCAACGCCGTTCCTGGCATCGAAGCCGAATGCGGCGGCGCCTGCGCGTGTGCGACCTGCCACGTCTATGTCGACGAAGCCTGGCGCGAGAAGGTCGGCGCTCCGACCCCGATGGAAGAAGACATGCTGGATTTCGGTTTCGACGTGCGGCCGAACTCGCGCCTGTCGTGCCAGATCAAGGTGAGCGACGACCTCGACGGCCTCGTGGTGTCGACGCCGGAACGGCAGGCCTGAGGTTCGGAAAACATTCAGCGCGGTCCGGCGTTGGCATTATCGGCGAGATGGTTCACGCGCCGCCCCTTCGCGTGGTGTGCGAGAGGGTAGCGGCGCGTACCCGACGGCCGCAACAACATCGCCGCGCGTGTCATGCCGGTTTTGCTCCGCGGCGAATCCAGCGCTGAAAATTCGCCAGGATGTCCGGCGTCAACGGCGTCGGCTTGCGCGTCGCTTCGTCGAGCAGCACCGATACCGATTGCGCTGAAGCCACGCATATGCCTTCGCAGAACACCACCTGATCGAAGGTGACGGAAGTCCGGCCGAACTTGACGACGCCAAGTCCCATTTCGATCGTACCGGGCCAGCGCAATTCAGCGCGGAAATGCATATCGAGCCGGACCATGATCCAGGTGACGCCGTCCGGCATCAGCCCGTAGCTGCGGTCCTTCATCAGCGTGACGCGGCCGGTCTCGAAATAGGTGGCGTAAACAGCGTTGTTGACGTGCTGGTTGGGATCGAGGTCGGCAAATCTGACATTGTCCGACAAGCGATAGGGAAAATCCTCCAGGCGCGGGGTCGCGTCGGGACGCAAGGGGGCGTTCACGGGGCCATCTCCGAAAATCTCGTTCCCTTACAGCCCACTTGTCGAATGACGGCAAGGGGTTGCCGTCGTCCCGAACACCATATTATGGCTTTCCTGTTAGCCTTGGGTTGGCTAGACAGATGCGGCCTTCCCGCCAGGTTCAACCGAAAAGAAGCTGACATGAGCGAAGCGATCAAAACCGATGTGTTGATTATTGGCGCGGGTCCGTGCGGCCTGTTTGCCGTCTTCGAACTGGGCCTGTTGGACATGAAGGTGCATCTGGTCGACATCCTCGACAAGATCGGCGGCCAGTGCGCCGAGCTCTACCCGGAAAAACCGATCTACGACATTCCCGGCATTCCCTTCGTCACCGGCCAGGGCCTGACGGAGGCGCTGCTCGAACAGATCAAGCCGTTTCATCCGACCTTCCATCTCAACGAGATGGTGGAGACGATCGAGAAGATCGGCGATCCCGCCTTTCGCGTCACGACCGATGCCGGCCAGGTGTTCGAGTGCAAGGTGGTGGTGATTTCGGCGGGCGGCGGTTCGTTCCAGCCGAAGCGTCCGCCGGTGCCGGGCATCGAGGCCTACGAAGGCACCTCGGTACACTACGCCGTACGCAAGATGGAGCAGTTCCGCGACAAGACCATCCTGATCGTCGGCGGTGGCGATTCCGCGCTCGACTGGACGCTCAATCTGCATCCGATCGCCAGGCGCGTGACGCTTCTGCACCGGCGCGACGATTTCCGCGCCGCGCCTCACAGCGTCGAGCAGATGCGCGCGCTGGTGGCTGGCGGAAAAATGGATCTGAAGATCGGTCAGGTTACCTCGCTGGAAGGCGAGAGCGGCAAGCTTTCCGGGGCCGTGATGAAAGGCAACGACAACGCGATCTCGAAGATCGACTGCGATACGATGCTGCCGTTCTTCGGGCTGACCATGAAGCTCGGCCCGGTGGCGAACTGGGGCGTCGCGCTCGAGAACAATCTCGTGCCGGTCGAGACCGCCGCGTTCGAGACCAATGTTCCCGGCATCTTCGCGATCGGCGACATCAACACCTATCCCGGCAAGCTCAAGTTGATCCTGTCCGGATTCCATGAAGGCGCGCTGATGGCGCAGAAGGCGCACCGCTACGTCTATCCGGACAAGCGGCTGGTGTTCCAGTACACCACCTCGTCGTCGAGCCTGCAGAAGAAGCTCGGGGTCAATTGAATCCCAAAATATGACAGTTGGGTTCGCGAAAGCTTTGCCGGAGCGCGTGCACGATCGTCACTGGAACCATCCGCGAAATGGCCTTAGTCTGCGCCCATTGATTTAAGGGATTGATCAGGTGATGACGATGCGCAAGCTGGCCGGACTTCAACTGATACTTCCGATCGTGATCGGGCTCGCATTCGCCGGTGAACTCGCCGCGCAGCCGGCGGAGTTTTCTGCTGCCGGGCTGTGGGAGAAGGTCGAGAAGGGCAAGCCGGTCGGATGGTTCCTGGTGGTCGATCACAACGGCGTCTTCGAAGGCGTGTTCGCCAAGTTGTTTCTCGATGCCGACGATCCGCCCAATCCGGTCTGCTCGAAATGCGCCGACGATCGAAAGGACGCGCCCTGGCTCGGGATGTCCTTCATCCGGGACATGAAGCGCGACGGATTGAAATACGAGAACGGCAACGTGCTCGATCCGCGCGACGGCAAGATCTACAAGGCCAAGATGACGCTCAGTCCCGATGGGCAGACGTTGACGATGCGCGGTTATCTCGGCATCTCGTTGCTGGGCAAGGATGAGGTCTGGACCCGCCTGCCGGATACGGCGCTGGCCCAGGTCGATCCGCCCATCATTATAAAATATCTTCCGGCGCAGGCGGCGGCGATGAAGCTGCCGGTCGGTCCGGCAAAGGCCCCGGCGGCGCCGAAGAAGGCCGCTGCGCCTGCACCCGTTCCTGCGCCCGCGCGTTAGCGCGGTCCAAACACAAAATATCGAAAACAACCCCATGCAAAGTAGGATGGGCCTCGGGCTCGCGGCACTCATGCCGATTGCGTTCGGGGCACGAGATGCCCCGCCGTCACGTGCCAGCCTGATGCTGCGCTAGTTCAATCCGGTTCTGCCCGGCGGTCGCGGTACGTCCGGCGCAACCGGGATCGGCGCCATCGGCTGCGAGCTGACGTCAGGTACGCCCGCATCTAGCTGCAGGACTGCGGCGGCGGCCGGCACAGCGGCATCCGCCATCGCGGCGTGGCCTTCGGCGCTCGGATGCACGGCACCGCCATAGACCGCCGACAACACGCCCCAGGTCGCGTCATGGATGTCGGCCGGCTGCTGCGATGTCGGCAGCCCTTGCGGGTAGGTCATCGCCGCGAAGTAGCTGTCATTGGCATCGCGGATCCAGCGCGCGCGGGGCAGGTAAGCGCGGTACTCGCCGGCGCTGCGGCCGCACAGCATCGGCTGGTTGGCGGCGGTGACGATATCGGGATCGAAGCTGTTGCCGGTCGCCGAGAAGCACTGCCGGTCGAATTCGGGATCGCTTTCGGCGCGCGCGCAGAAACCGTGGCTGGCAAAGCTGGTCTGATGGCCATCGACGAAGGTCATGCGGTCGGTGCGCGGATTGCGGCACAGGATGCCGCCCTCGCAGAGCGCCAGTCCTCTCAACTGCGGCAGGAATTCGCTTTCGACGAAGTTCGACACGGCGGCCAGCCGCTGCGGCTGCGCATTGAAGGAGGGATGAATGTCGAAGCCGGCGCGTCCGCCGGGGCAGGGCGCGCCGCCATTCGCCAGCGTCGGATTGGCGTAGGAGGTATAGACCACCCGCGACAGGTCGCCGACAAGCGGCTTCAGCGCCTCGCGCAGCTTGGCAAAGCCCTGCGGCAGGTCCCGCGTCATCGCGCTGCGTGCGTCGTCCACCGAGGCCATCACGCCGCTGCGCCGAAACAGCGCGCGTTCGGTCGCCGTGTCCACGATCACGTCGGCGACGAGGCCGGAAAAATAGATGTCGTTGGCGCCGATCGACAGCAGCACCAGGTCGAGCTTGCGATCCGGTTGCCGGCGTTTCGCGGCGCTGATGGCGTCGCGCAGTTCGGACAGTTGCCCGTTGACGGTGCCCTGGCACGCACCGCCCGATTTCGACGGCAGGCAGTCGCGGGCGCGCTGCGAGCCGAACAGCCCGTCGGCAATGGTGGCGCCGGTGCAGGCCAGCGGCAGATAGGTCACCGCGATGTGCGGATATCGCACCGCGAGCGCCAGTGCGGTCCGGGTCTGATAGCTGTAGAGCGAACGGTGGCAGGCAGGATTGAACCAGAGCGCGCTCTGCCGCTGCCAGACCGTCAGCAAGTCCGGCGCCTCGCAGGCGCGTCCGCCTTTGTAGCCGGCGCGGCTCGGACGGTAATATTGCGCGGCGGCCGTTCCGAGATAGGAGCGGAAGCAAAAGCCTTCATCGGCCAGCGCAACCGGCCGGTCCGGATTTCCCTCGCCGGAAGCGACGCTGTCGCCGAGGCCGGCGATCAAGATGTCGCGCACTGCGATCTCGGTGAACACGCGCTGACTGCCCTCCGAACTGGACACGTCGGCGGTCACCCCCGTGGTGCGGCCGTAGCGGACCCGGAGATTGACCGGTTCGGCGCAGTCGAAGTTGGAGGTTTGCGGGCCGTCGCCATCGTCGACCGTCCAGGCGCAGGTGGCGCCGACCGGTACCGGGCCGGTCAGGCGGATCACGACCGGATGATCGATCGGGGTGAGATAGCTTTCCTTGACGTTGTCGCGCGTGCAGGGCTCGTTGACGTGGCCGGCGAGATCGATACAGAGCCGGTTCACCGTGTTGCGCGCCCAGCCGCGGCCGTCGCTCTGGACTGCCAGCACCTGCTCCGAGGCCAGCACGCTTCGGCCGCGGCTGCTTTCGGCGTGCAGCAGGAAATCCCGTTCCTCGCGGAACAGGCGGAAGCGGTTGCGCACCTCCCAGGAAATCTGCAGCGGCCCATAGCCGCCGGCGGTCTGGGCTTGTGCAGTGGACGTGGATATGCCGGCCAGCGCGCCGGCAACCAGCGCGACCGACAGTATTGAACGTAGGAGGATTGCAGCCATGGCGTCGTTTGACGTTAGCGGTAAGGCAGAAATAAGAGAATGAGGCAGCTCTGCGTCAAAAGACCGGACGGCGCAGATAACGACGCCGTTACCGGCCTTGGGATTGCCGGCGCTTCATCGGTTGCCGCACCCGGGCCCTGGCCGTGCAGGCTTCCCCGGGCCGGCGCCGCTCAAGCCAGGGTTGCAGCACACTAAGCCAGAGTTCGCGCGTCCCCATGATCCAGATCGAGATGCCGAAGGGGATCAGGAAGTACAGGATCCGGAACACCACCAGCGTCGCCAGCAGCTGTTCCTTGCTGAACTGCGGCAGCGCCACCAGCATCGCAGCGTCGAACACGCCGATGCTGCCGGGGGCATGACTGGCAAAACCGAGCAGCGTTGCCAGGATGAACACCACCGCCAGCGAAACGAAGTCGATATGCGGGTCGGTCGGCATCAACAGATACATTGCCAGCGCGCAGAAGCCGAGATCGACGACGCCGATCAGGACCTGCAGCAGCGTCAGCCGGGCGGACGGCAACACGACCTTCCAGCCGTTCTGCCCGAGTTCGCGGCGGCCTTCGCCCATCAGCAACCAAAGGAAATAGGCGACGATGCCGGCAAGGCAGCCGATCGCGATCAGCCGGTTCATCGCCGGCGGCAGCAGGTCCATCGCCGATGCCGCCTCGGGATGCCAGGCCATGCCGCAGCCGAGCACGAACAGATTACCGAGCCAGAAGGTGAGGCCCGAGAGGAAGCAGATTTTTGCGACATCGATCGCGGTCAGGCCGTAGTCGGAATAGATCCGGAACCGGATCGCGCCGCCGGTGAAGACGGTGGCGCCGATATTGTGCCCGATAGTGTAGCTGGTGAAGCTCGACATCGCGGCGATGCGATAGGGCACGTGCGTCTTGCCAATGGTCCGCAAGGCAAAGAAATCATAGAAGGTCAGCGTGCAAAACGCGCCCACCACGCACAGCGCGGCCAGCGCAATGCGGTGCGGGGCGATGTCGGCGAGCGCAGTCAGGATGACCCCGGTGTCGACCCCCTTGAGGGTGTGAACCAGATGGGTGATCGCAAGACCGATGATGAGAAGACTCGCAGCGATTCCTAGCCGTTTCCAGCCGATCTTCTTCTTGAAGCCACGCCCGAGCGCGGTCAGCAGCCGATGCATTCATCCTCCCGGCGGGGGGCAACACGTAAAAATGGGACCTGTCACGACAGGTGACAGTCGACGGTCAGAGGCACCGTGCGCGAAATCCATAAGCCAAAACCGGGCCGTTGTGCAGCCCTTGACAAACATGCCTTTTGGCTTCGTCCGCCGTCCCTGTCATACGCCCTACATATGTCGCCGTATTAACGATTTTGAGTCGCAACGAGGTCCGTTCCGCGGGCTCATTTTGCCGCTCCGTCCTTCCATCACGGCGTTTTCGAGGCCCTTAGGAACATCCTTTTCGCGTGCTGGTTAGCTCCCATCAGCATCGAACATGAAGCGCACGCATCCGGCCGGAAAAAGGCCTGTGCCTGCATGTTCCCCAAACAAAGGACGACGGCAATGGGACTCTTCAGCAAAGACATCAAGACGATGAACGACCTGTTCATACATCAATTGCAGGACATCTATTACGCCGAGAAACAACTCGTGAAGGCCCTGCCGAAGATGGCGGAAAAAGCCACCGACAAGCAGCTTAAACAGGGCTTTTTGAGCCATCTCGATCAAACCAGGACGCATGTGCAGCGCCTCGAAGAGGTATTCCGCATGCAGGGCGCCGAGGTGAAGGCGGTCGATTGCCCGGCGATCGACGGCATCATCGAGGAAGCGGACGACGTCGCAGGCGAGATCGCCGACAAGGCCGTGCTGGACGCCGCGCTGATCAACGCCGCGCAGGCCGCCGAGCACTATGAGATCACCCGCTACGGCAGCCTGATCGCGTGGGCGCGGCAGCTTGGACGCAACGACTGCGCCAGCATTCTGCAGAAGACGCTCGACGAGGAAAAGACCACTGACCAAAAGCTGACCTCGCTGGCGGAAGGCAAGGTCAACCTGCGGGCCGCAGGCTGATCTGTTCCGTTGAATGAGGCAAAAAGCCGCGCGGGGGGCACCTCGCGCGGCTTTTTGTCGTAAGGCAACCGCCGGATACATCCATACTTCGATCTTTGCCGAAATGTTCTATTGAAACGGACCTCATGGAATGGCGTTGGATCCCCAAATTGAGGTGATCCATGCGAAGCGCTTCTCTCGAATTCAAGCCGGTTTCGAAAGCCGGACCGGCGCCGTCAAGATTGGCAACGTCGCTGACGCTCGCGGCGATGAGTCTCGGTTATGGCGTGGTTCAGCTCGACGTCACCATCGTCAACACCGCGGTCAATGCCATCGGAATCTCGCTTGGCGGCGGCGTCGCCGAGTTGCAATGGGTGGTGAGCGCCTACACCATCGCTTTTGCGGCCTTCATCCTGACGGCGGGCGCGCTGGGCGATCGGATCGGTTCCAAGCGGATATTCATCGCGGGCTTTGCCCTCTCTTTACGGCGGCCTCCGTTGCCTGCGCGCTGGCGCCCAATGCAGCGACCCTGATTTCCGCGCGCTGTGTCCAGGGCCTGGCGGCCGCCATTCTGGTGCCGAACTCGCTGGCGCTGCTCAGTCACGCCTATCCTGACGAAAAAGCGCGCGGACGCGCGGTCGGTATCTGGGCCGCCGGCGCGAGCCTTGCGCTGACGGCTGGTCCCTTTGTGGGCGGCGGCCTGATTACGCTGGTCGGCTGGCGCTCGATCTTCCTGGTCAATCTGCCGATCGGCCTTGCGGGGCTGTGGCTGGCGTGGCGTTTTGCCGGCGAGACGACGCGATCTGCGCAGCGCGGGATCGACTTGCCGGGTCAGGTTGCCGCGGTCGCGGCGCTCGGTTTTCTCGCCGGCGCCATTATCGAAGGTGGCTCGCTCGGATGGAGCAGTCCGTTCGTCATCGCGGGCTTTGCGGCGTCTGCGATCTTTGCGGTGCTGTTCGTCTGGCGCGAAGCGCGTGCGCCGCAACCCATGCTGCCGCTGCGGCTGTTTCAGAACCGGATGTTCGCACTGACGTCGCTGATCGGCCTGCTCGTCAATGTCGCGATCTACGGCTTGATCTTCGTGCTCAGCCTCTATTTCCAGCAGATCAATGGATTGTCGGCATTCGAAACCGGGCTCGCTTTCGTGCCGATGATGGGCGCGGTGTTGCCCGTGAATCTGGTCGCGCCCCGCGTGACCGAATATATCGGCGCGCGCGCCACCATCGCTGCCGGTGCGGCGCTCTCCGCGGCCGGATGCCTCGCGATGCTCGGTATCGCGGCCGATACGAGCTACTGGGCGATCTGCCTGCAGCTGATTGCGATGAGCACGGGTCTTGGGTTGCTGGTGCCGCCATTGACATCGACGCTGCTCGGCAGCGTGGAGAAATCGCGTTCGGGCATCGCCGCCGGCGTGCTCAATGCGACCCGGCAAACCGGCAGCGTGCTGGGCGTCGCCTTGTTCGGTTCGCTGGTCGGCCAGTCCGGTGCTTTCATGACAGGGCTGCATGCATCGCTGATCATTTCGGCGGGCGTGCTGCTCGCAGCCGCCGCAGCGATCTGGTGGGGGTCGCCTATCGACATGGCGGGTCACGAAGAATCATGAACCGGTTGTAATTTGTGCAAATGTTCCGCGCCGTTTAACCTTACAGAACAGCAACGTCGCGTTGCCGTCAGGGGGAGGCTCCGCAATGCCCACCGCGCCGATCGATCGCCGCGATTTCCTGCGTCATGCGGCCATGCTCGGCACCGCGCTGCCGATGGCGGGGCTTGTGCTGCAGGCGCGCGCAGAGCCGGCTGCGGTGGTCGCGCGCCGGGTCTTTTTCGACAATCCCGATTGCGCCAATGTGCGGGTGAGCCCTGACGGGCAGAACGTCGCCTACATCGCGCCGCTCAACGGCGTGAACAATCTGTGGGTGGCGCCGCTGAACGATCCGGCTGCGGCGCGGGCCGTTACCCACGTCACCGACCGCAACATCGGAGGCTACTACCGTTGGGCCTACACCAGCCATCATCTGGTGTTCTTCAGGGAACGTGACGGCGACGAGAACTGGCGTGCCGCCTGCGTCGATATCACGAGCGGCGCGATCGTTCCGCTGACGCCGGAGCAAGGCGTAAAGTCGTCCCTTCAGGAAGTCGATCGCAAATTTCCGGAAGAGATGCTGTTCCGGCACAATGCGCGCGACAAGAGCCGCTTCGATCTGTTCCGGATCAACATCCTGACCGGCGCCAGCGAACTGAAGTTCGTGAACACCGAATATGCCGACCTGTTCACGGATAGCGACTTTCAGCTGCGGCTGGCGACGCGCCTCGCGGCCGACGGCACCACGGAGGTTTTCGAGCGCAAGGCGGATGGTACATGGACGCCGTTCATTCAGGTGCCGATCGGCGATATCGATGCCTTCAGGCTCATTGACATGGGTGCCGATGGCAACACGCTCTACTTTATCGACTCGCGCGAACGCGACAAGGCCGCGCTGTTTTCCATGGACATGACGACGCGCGAGACAAGATTGCTCGCCGCCGATGACGAAGCCGATATCGTCGAGGTCACGCTCGACGAGCAGCGCCGTCCTGTCGCCGCCCGGGCGAACCGCGACCGCTCCCGCTGGTATGCCATCGACCCCGGCGCCAAGCAGGACATCGCGGATCTCGCCCGGCACGGACCTGGCGACGTCTACTTTCTCAGCGACAGCGCCGACCGGCGGAAGGCAAGCGTGTTCTTCGAGCGCGACAGCGAGAGCGGCGAATTCGCGCTGCTCGACCGCGAAAGCCGCGAGGTGAGCAAGCTGCTGGTCCAGCGCAAGGCGCTGGCCGACGTACCGCTGCGAAAGATGCAGCCGGTGATCATTCCGTCCCGCGACGGCTTGCGCCTCAACGGCTATTTGACATTGCCCGCGACGGAAGTGGGCGGCGGCCGGATGCCGCTGGTGCTGCTGATCCACGGTGGTCCCTATTGGCGCGACGTCTGGGGTTTCAATTCGACCCACCAATGGCTCGCCAACCGCGGCTATGCGGTGCTGAGCGTCAACTACCGGGGCTCGACCGGCTTCGGCAAGGCGTTCGTCAAGGCCGCCGACCGTGAATGGGGCGGGCGGATGCATGACGACCTGATCGACGCGGTCGACTGGGCGGTGGCGCAGGGCATCGCCGATCCTAAACGGGTCGGCTTCTTCGGCGGCAGCTATGGCGGCTATTCCGCCTTGATGGCGGCGACCAAGACGCCCGAGGTGTTCGCCTGCATCGTCGATCTCTTTGGAATTTCCAATCTCATCACTTTCATGGCGACCATTCCGCCCTATTGGGGGCCGTGGTTCAGCGTCTGGAAAAACCGCCTCGGCGATCCCGCCACCGAGGCCGGTCGCGCCTTTCTTGCCGAGCGCTCGCCGATCAACCATCTCGATCGTGCGACCAAGCCCATTCTGATCGCACAAGGGATGCGGGACGTCAGGGTGGTGGCCGCGGAATCCGAGCAGATGGTGGCCGCGCTCAAGCAACGCGGCGTACCCGTCACCTACATCACGTTTCCCGACGAGGGACATGGTTTCGTGCGGCCGGAGAACCGGCTCGCCTTCTTCGGGGTGGCCGAGGCGTTCCTCGCCAAGCATCTCGGCGGCCGCTACCAGCCGATCGGAAGCGATTTTGCCGGCTCCTCGCTTAAGGTCGAGACCGGCGGCGAACTGGTTCCCGGCATTTCCGGATAGCGCGCAACAAGACTGTCCTCGCCAGCGCCTCCAGAAGCATTTTGTTCACCATCCGCGCAACTGAACTGCGGTGGTTACCCCAAAATATACCAATGAACCCGCAATTATAGGCCCACTGAGGGGTCTGTAATGTACCAAGTCCTGAATTGCCTCGTCACCGAGCATGACTGGCGCCTGGTTTTGCTGGCAGGCTCCATTTGCACGTTCGCCAGCGCGGTCGCCATCAGCCTGTTTCATCGTGCCAGGGCCTCGCATGGCCGAACGCGCGCGATCTGGATCTGCCTCGACGCGGCTGTCGGCGGCTGCGGAATCTGGGCTACCCATTTCGTCGCGATGCTGGCTTACGATCCCGGTGCCGGCGCCGGATACAGCATACCCGTCACGCTTTTGTCGCTGCTCTTCGCGGTGTGCATTGTCGCCATCGGCCTCTGCGTTGCACTGTCCAGTGCGCGTCCGTCGGTCGTTGCGATCGGCGGTGCGATCATCGGCGCCGGTGTCGCGGCGATGCACTATACCGGCATGGCTGCACTCGAGCTTCCCGCCTACATTGTGTGGGCTCCCGGTACCGTTTTGGCCTCGATCGTTTTCGGAAGCGTATTCGCGGCAACTGCAATGCTCGTCGCCGTGCGTCGCGACGATACTGTTCATACCCTGACCGCCGCCGGCCTGCTGACAGTCGCAATCGTTTCACATCATTTCACGGCCATGGGCGCCGTTACGCTGGTTCCCGATCCGACGCTCGGCTCCGATGCGTTAACGGTTTCTCCGACGGCGCTTTCGTTTCTGACCTCGATTGGGGCCTTTGCCATTCTCGGCATATCGCTGCTGGCGGCCATGTTCGATCGCGCCGCAAAGGGCGAACTCCATGAACAAAAGATCCTGCTCGATTCAGCCATCACAAACATGTCGCAGGGACTTTGTATGTTCGATGCGGACGGCCGCATCCTCCTGTTCAACCAGCGCTATGTCGAGCTCATGGACCGGACCGGCATGCCGCTTCAGGGCCGTCTGCTGATCGACGTTCTGCGCGAAGTGAAAGGGGTCGGCGAGTGGGACGGCGATCCCGACGAGTTCTTCGCGGCGGTGGTAGCGGACGCGAGAGCCGGCAAGACCGTGACCAAGACGATGGGTCGCAACGGACGTTCGCTCCGCGTGGTCGATCAGCCCATGAAGGGCGGCGGATGGGTCGCCACCTTCGAGGACATCACCGAATGGCAGGCGGCCCAGGAACAGATCTCGCACATGGCGCGCCATGACGCGCTGACCAATCTGCCGAACCGGACGCTGTTCCGCGAACAACTCGAAAAGGCCTTGCGGCTCGTCAGGCGCAGCGATCAGCTTGCGGTGCTGTGTCTCGATCTCGATCACTTCAAGGACATCAACGATTCACTTGGTCATCCGGTCGGCGACGCGCTGCTGAAGGAGGTCGCTCGTCGTCTCGGCGAATGCGTGACGGAGCACGACACGGTGGCGCGGCTCGGCGGCGACGAATTCGCGATCGTGCAGTTCTGCAGCGATTGCGAGCCGTCCGCCGTCGCCATGCTCGCCAGCCATGTGGTCGAGAAGGTTTCAGCGCCCTACGAGATCGCCGGTCACCAGCTCGTCATCGGGGTCAGTATCGGCATTTCGCTGGCGCCCGAGGACGGCAAGAACCCCGATGAGCTGCTGAAGAAGGCTGATCTTGCGCTCTACCGCGCCAAGGAGGACGGCCGCGGCACCTACCGCTTCTTCGAGACCGGAATGGACGCGCGCGCGCAGGCCCGGCGGCTACTGGAACTCGACTTGCGCGCCGCGCTGCACCGTGGAGAGTTCGAAGTCTATTACCAGCCGATCCGCGACGTCGCCAAGGACGTCGTTGTTGCTTTCGAGGCGCTCGCGCGCTGGAACCACTCACTGCGCGGCATGATCTCACCGGTCAACTTCATTCCGCTGGCGGAAGAAACCGGCCTGATCGTGCCGATCGGCGACTGGGTGTTGCGCCAGGCCTGTATGGACGCGGCCCAATGGTCGCAGGACGTCGGCGTCGCCGTCAATCTCTCGCCGGTGCAGTTCAAGAATCTCAACCTGGTATCGTCGGTGAAGGATGCATTGAAGGCCTCCGGCCTTCCGGCGCATCGGCTCGAACTGGAGATAACGGAATCGGTGCTGCTGCAGAACAGCGAGGCGACGCTGGCGGTTCTGCACGAGCTTCGCGGCTTTGGCGTCAGGATCTCGCTCGACGACTTCGGAACGGGATATTCGTCGCTGAGCTACCTGCGCAGTTTCCCGTTCGACAAGATCAAGATCGACCGTTCGTTCGTGAGCGAACTGGCGACGCGCGATGATTCGATGGCGATCGTCCGGGCGGTGACCGGCCTCGGCAAGAGCCTCGGCATCGTCACCACGGCTGAAGGTGTCGAGACCGATGCGCAATTCGATCTGTTGCGCCAGGAGGGTTGCACGCAGGCGCAAGGCTATCTGTTCAGCCGCCCGCGTCCCGCCGCCGAGGTCGAGAACATGCTGACGCAACCGCGGCAGCGCCTGACCGCCTAGGGGCAGGCTTTCGCTCGAAGACACTATTCGCTCAGGCCTTGCGTAGCGCGAAATGCGCGCCGCAAAACGCCATTGCTGCGCCGAGGCACAAGGCCGCAAGGCCGGCCAGCACACCTGATATGGTCGGGACAGGGCTCGGCGCGGAGGCGGCCTGTCCGGCGCCGGCGAGGATCAGCACGCCGACGGCGATCAGGAACTGGCGCATCCGCAGCGGAATCTGGCCCGAGGCCGCGCTGTGCATCAGGTTGGCGGTAAAATAGCCGCCGGAAAAGCCGACGGTCGCGATCAGCCACCAGGCGATCGCCGCGCCCGCGGGCATGAAGTCGCTTGTATCTGTTCGCCACAGGCCGCCGAGATCAAGCCCGTAGCGCGCGCCCAGCATGTGCACGGCCAGCGCCAGCAGCACTCCGGAAACTATCGCGCCGGCCAGGATCAGGCGGCGCGGAAAAAAAGTCGTCTCGGCCATGGCCCGCTTGTAAGGTAAAGCTGGCGCACCGCGCAAGCAGGCGGTTTTCAAACGACACGGATATTTTGGATTGCCGACATCACTACCGAACCAGGCCGCGGAAGGCGAGGGCGCGCGCACGGTCAGCTACGCCTACAAGGCGTCACTGGTTTCGTCGGCGTATCAATTCGAACTGACGGATTCCGGACTGGTGTGGCAGATCGGCCGCCGGTCCGGCGTGTGGCCCTATGCGGATATCGCGTCGATCCGCCTGTCGTACCGGCCGATGTCGATGCAACCCCCGCCGATTTCGCGCCGATATCGAACGGGCCGGCGGCGGACGGATCGCCATCCTTTCGACGACCTGGCAGACCATCACGTTGATGACGCCGCAGGACCAGGATTACCGTGCTTTCATCACCGAACTGCATCGAAGGATGCGGGAGGCGGACAGCAAGGCTTCCCTGATCGGCGGCATTGGGACGGTGACCTATGCCATCGCGGTTGCGATGCTGGCGTTGCTGGCGATCGCCATGGTCGGGCTTCTCGTCCGGGCGCTTGCGACTTTCGAATTCACCGGCGCGTTGTTTCTGGTCGGCATCGCGATCTGGTTTGCCTGGACCATCGGCGGCTTCATCAAGCGCAACCGGCCGCGCAGATATTCGTTCGATGCGCTGCCCGAGACTTTGCTGCCGTAACAGGCTTCGCAATCAAGCGACACGAAACGTGATTTCGCGAAGCGCCGCAGGGCGCGGCACTGTGTGCGGCATTCCTGATGACAGACGAGTTGCCGTGACAATCCCAACTGCGCGATCGCCGACGGAAGCCGAGATTGCCGCGATCAATGCACAGCATCTGATCGAGACGCCGCTACGGCCGGCCGACCTGCTGTTCGTGTTCGGCACGCGCGTGGATTTCGGCGAGCGCGTCGATGAAGCCTGCCGGCTGTGGCGCGAAGGGTTTTTTCGCTGGGCGATCGTGAGCGGCGGCGTGACGCCGGGATCCGATCGGTCGGAATGCGAGATCATTGCCAAGGCAATGACCTCACGCGGTGTTCCTGCCGACATCATCCTGAGAGAGGATCGCGCGATGAACACCGGCGAGAACGTGACCTTCTCGCTGCCGATCATCGAGAAAGCGCTCGGTCTCGCCAACATCCGCAGCGTGATCTGTCTCGGCAATACCTGGACCGCGCGCCGCTATCCGATGACGCTGCACCGGCATTGGCCGGAGGTGGAGAAAATGCTGGTCACGATCGACACGTTCAAGACGCCGCGGGCGCTTTGGCACACCGACGCCGAATTCTCGCGCCGCATGCTCAATGAATGGGACAAGATCGAGCCGTATAAGGCAAAGGGCTTTATAGCGGAGTGGCCGGCGTGCGAAGCGCGCGATCGGTAGCTCTATTCAGTCGTATCGACGTCTTCTTTTGCCGTCAGCATTCCCGAGAGCGTGCGCAGCGCCAGATCGAGCTGTTCGGTGCTGGGGGCGCCGAGCGCCAGGCGGACGGCGTTGGGAGCGTGCCCCGGAGTAACGGCGAAGGTGGTCGAAGGGGTCAGCGCGATGTCGCGCCGGGCCGCGGCCGCGACGAATGTCTGCGAGCGCCAATGCTGGGGCAATGTCAGCCAGAGATGGTAGGATTTGACGTTCGCCTGGACTTCGAAGCCGGCGAGGTATCTGGCCGCCATCTGCTGGCGCCGTGCCGCGTCGATCCGTTTCAGCCGTGACAGCTCGGCGACCGTGCCGTCCGCCATCAGCCGCTGTCCGGCGGCAAAGGCAAATCCGGAAGCCGTCCAGCCGCCCGATCGCACCGCGGCCATGATGCGCTCGCGCAGTCGCGGCGGCGAAACGATGAAGCCGAGCGCAAGGCCGGGCGCCACCTTCTTCGACAGGCTGTCGAGCGTGATGCAGCTATCCGGCGCGAGCGCGGCCATCGGCGTTTCTTCGTCGAGAAAGCCATAGACCGTGTCCTCGATGACGGTGAGGCCGAGCTTCTCGACCACGCGCAGCAAATCGGCCCGGCGCGCCGGCGGCATAGTCATGCCGAGCGGATTTTGAATCGTCGGCTGCACGTACAGGGCGGACAAATTCGCTTCGCGGTGCGCCTTGGCCACCGCGTCCGGGCGAACGCCGTTCTCGTCCATCGCGAGCGGCACCAGCGTGACGCCTAGCCTCGCGGCGATGTCCTTGATGAAGGGATAGGTCAGCGCTTCGACGCCGCAGCGGCCGCCGCTCGGCACCATCGCCGCTAGCGCCGCCGCGATGCATTGCCTGCCGTTCGCGGTGAAGACCAGTTGGTCGGGGGCGGGGGACCAGTCCTCACGGGCAAGAAACTCGGCGGAAATGGTCCGCGCCGCCTGCGTGCCCGCCGTGGTCGAGTGGCGCAGCGCGAGATCGAGCACTTCGGGGCGCTCCAGCCCCGCAAGACTTCTTGCGATCATCGCCGATTGCGTCGGCAGGATCGGATAGTTCACTTCCAGATCGATCCGCGCACCGCGCGGCTCGGCCGGCATGGCGATACCGCGGCGCGTCTCGCCCGAAACGAACGTACCACGCCCGACTTCGCCGACCACGAGGCCGCGGCGCAACAGTTCGGTGTAGACGCGGCTCGCGGTGGAGACCGCGATCTTCCGTTCATAGGCGAAGCTGCGCTGCGGCGGCAGGCGGTCGCCGGGCTTGAGCGCGCCATTGGCGATCTCGGCGGCGACGGTATCGGCAAGCTTCAGGTACTCGAATTTTGACATAATTGCACCGAGAGCAATGTTTTCCTTGCACCGAGTAATGTATCGGATCATTTTGGAACCATCAAGTCCAAGATTGCACTGAGAGGGGTGCAAAACAATCGGTCCATTAGGTGCAGGCGCTCTCGCAAGCGTTTGCTCCGGCGGCAGCGGCTTGCCGCGTGAAAGCAAGGAGAAGTGCGATGACCACGATCTACTCGACGGCAGGCCAACCTGCGCCCCGGAGCTCGGTGAGCGGATTTTTCCGCCTGCTCGGAAGCTGGGTAAACGGCATCGTCACTTATTTCGCGCGCCGCCATGCCATCCAGACGCTGAGCGAACTGGACGATCGTGCGCTCCGCGACATTGGCATCGAACGCAGCCGGATTGAATCGGCGGTGCGCGGCGGCGTCGATCCGGACTTCGGGCGCATCATGTGAGGTGTCCGGCGCCGCGGCCCAGCGGCGCCGTTACGTCTCAGTGCCGCACCACCAGCACCGAGCACTTGGCATAGCGCACGACATGACCGGCGTTGGAGCCGAGGAAATAGGTCCGCATCGCCGGCCGGTGCGAGGTCATTACGATCAGGTCGGCCTTGATCGCCGCCGCCTCTTCGAGGATCTCGTGATAGATGCCACCCTGCCGCACTGCGGTAGAGATGCGCGATGCCTCGATGCCGGATTCCGTCGCCACGATGGTGAGCGCTTCTTCCGAGGTGGCGCGCTGCTGGGCGTCGAAATCGGCCGGCACATATTCCGCCAGCATCACCGGCGTCATCGGCATTACGTTGAGCAGGCGCACCGAGCCGTTCCAGGTCTGCGACAGTGTAGCAGCCGTTGCGATTGCGGGCTTGGCCAGATCGGTATCTGCGAGGTCGATCGGCACGAGAATCGACTTGAACATCTGCGCCTCCTGAGGCGAACCCGTTTGCTCCTGATTTTCAGGACCGGGCTCCAGCCTTTTGTTGCGACGCATTTTCTTTTACGCGAACTTGTTCTTAATTCGCTCGAAAATCGCGTCGTGAGGAGCTTAGCATGGCGGGGAAGGGATGTCCGCCTGCCTCAATCGTCCAGCGCCTGCTTCAGCAATTTCGGGCTGGTGAAGCGGGCGAGTTTGCCGCGGCGAAACGCCACTTCGTTCCAGTCGTCGATCGCAAAATCCAGGATGGCAAGGCCGGCGGTCGGCAAATTGTCCTCAAGTGATTTCTTCGCCGCCGCGTCGCCGCTGCCGGCGAGCATCAGCGCCAGCTCTTGCATGCCGGGATTGTGGCCGATCAGCATCAAGCGCGCGGGATCGGTGGCCTCGGCCATGCGGATGATGCGCAGGAGCTGCGTCGGCTCGGCGCCGTAGAGTTCGTCGAGCAGTTCGACCTGTGGCTGCGGAAGCTGTTCCCGTACGACATCCTTCATTGCATCGCGCGCGATCTCCCAGGTCTGGCGTGTCCGCACCGCGGTCGAAACCAGAATCGCGTCGGGGAGGGGCGGATGCCGGCCGATCCAGGTTCCAATGGCGGCGGCATCCAGCCGGCCGCGCTCGTCGAGACGGCGGTCCTGGTCATGGCCCGAAGGCGCGTGGTGTTCGGTTTTGGCGTGACGCAGCAGCATCAAACGGCGCATGGGCGCGATCTCGATTCGGTCTTAGTCTCGACTAATCTACAAGCTCATGTCCGGGACAAGGTGACAAGCGCTGCAGCGGTCCGTAAGAAACGCCATGCCCGAGACTTTCACAAGTGCGACCAACGGCCCCGACGACGACGCGCCTTTTCGCTCGCGTCTGTCATTCGACCTGGATGTTGACATTTGCGTGGTGGGAGCCGGCCTTGCCGGCCTTACCGTGGCGCTGGAGGCCGCGCGCCTCGGCGCCAGCGTGGCCGTGCTCGAAGGCCGGCATGTCGGCTGGAACGCCTCCGGCCATCAGCTCGGCACGGTCATGCCGGGCTACAGCCTTCCGATCGGGGACCTGATCGAGCGCGTCGGCCTGGATGACGCGCGCGAGCTGTGGGCGATGTCGAAGGAGGGCGCCGATTACGTTCGCGCCGCCGCCACCGAAGAGGCAATGCCGGGAATTGCACTGACCGAGGGCGCGCTGGAGGTCTCCACCGTTGACGCCGGCGAAACGCTGATCAGCCGGCTGCAGACGCTGAGCGAGGATTTCGAGACCGAGGTCGAGGGATGGCAGGTCGATCGCGTTCGCAGTGAGCTCGGGACTGCACGCTATTTCCACGGCGTCTATTATCCGCGCGCATTCCAGATCGACGGCCGCAAATACATCCACTGTCTTGCTGCACAGGCGAGGCGGGCGGGCGCCCGCATCTTCGAGGACACGCCGGTCGTCAGTATCGATTCGTCCGGGATTCGCAAACGCATCGTGACGCCGTCGGCGCGGCTGCGTGCATCGCATATCGTGCTGGCCGGCAACGTTCATCTCGGTGCGCCGTTGCGGCGGCTGTCGGAGACGCTGTTGCCGGTCTGGCGCTATGCCGCGGTAACCGAGCCGCTCGGCGAGCGGCTGGGCGAACTGATCGCCTTCAAGGGGTCGGTGGCCGACAGTGACGGCATCGATCATTTTCGGATCGTCGACGGCGACCGGCTGATGTGGGCCAGCCCGGAAACCACCTGGGACGCGCGGCCACGCCGCTTTGGACCTGTCATTCAGCGCCGCATTGCCACCATCTTTCCCCAGCTCGGCAAGGTCGCGATTTCAGACGTGTTCGGCGGCGCGGTCGGGGTGACCGTGCACGGCATGCCGCAGATCGGCCAGCTGCGCAAAGGGCTGTGGGTCGCCAGCGGCTTCGGCCGCCATGGACTGAACACTTCGGCAATGGCCGGGCAGGTCATCGCGCGCAGCATCCTGTGGGGCGAGGAACGCTGGAAACTGTTCTCGCCGTTTGAGCTGGTCTGGGCCGGCGGTGCCACCGGCCGCGTCGCCGGCCATCTGATCGGCCTGTGGGGGCGAGGCCATTCCGCTGCGGCGGGCGCGCTGGCCCGTTACCGCGAAGGCGCCCGCGCCCGGGAACGCGTGCGCGAGGCACGCCTGGCGGAGGCCAACCGGCAGGCCGGAACCAGGCCGCCGCGCCGTCCGCCGGTTGGGCCAGGCCCGGTGCGTCCACAGCCTCCGCGGCCGGTAGCGGCGCAGGACGGCGGGATATCAGCCGCTCCCTCGCAGGAAAGTGAGAAAATCCGGGACGGTTCCGTGTAACGTCGGCGCCCGTGGGCCGTACCTGATGGCGAACCGTTACGCCCGCCTCGCACGGAGATTTCCATGATCGAACGCCGTATCCTGCTCACATCCCTGGCCGGCCTGTTTGGCCTCGCCGCTTTCCGCTGGCTGCGCACCACGCCGGCGCAAGCCGCCGAGAAATTCGAGGTGGAAAAGACCGACGCCGAATGGCGCGCGCAGCTCACGTCGCAGCAGTATGAAATCCTGCGCAACCACGGCACCGAGCGGCCGGGTTCGAGCCCGCTCCTGAAGGAAAAACGCAAGGGCATCTTCGCCTGCGCCGGTTGCGACCTGCCGCTGTTCTCCTCGGACACCAAATATGAGAGCGGCACCGGCTGGCCGAGCTTCTGGAAGCCGCTCGACAATGCCATTGGCGAAACCAAGGACACGACGTTCGGGATGACGCGCACGGAAGTCCACTGCCGCCGCTGCGGTGGACATATGGGTCATGTCTTCGACGACGGGCCGAAACCGACCGGTTTGCGCTATTGCATCGACGGGTTTGGGCTGGTGTTTCACCCGGCCGGTCCGTCGGCGTCCTGACGGTTTACGCCCGGCAATTGTTGCCCCGCCCGGCAAATGTGCCCCGGTCCCCCGACCGGGGCTTTTTATTTAAGCCATTGATTTGTTGTGATTTTATAGTTTGGCACGACGCTTGCGACATCTTCTCCCGACGCGGCCTGGGTTTCCTGAGACCGGCGAGCCGCCCGGATCGAATTTGGAGAAAATGTCATGGGTATCTTCGGCGCTCTTACGACCTCCGTCGCGGGCCTGCGCGCGCAGTCCTATGCGCTGGAGAACATCTCCGGCAACATCGCCAACTCGCAGACCACCGCCTTCAAGCGGATCGACACCAGCTTCCTCGATCTGATCCCGGACACCGGCGTCAACAATCAGCTCGCCGGCAGCGTCACCACCGCATCGCGCGAAACCAACACGGTGCAGGGCGACGTGCAGACCGCGTCGGTCTCCACCTACATGGCGATCAACGGCAACGGCTTCTTCGTGGTGCAGAAGCCCGGCAGCTTCAGCGACAACCAGCCGGTGTTTTCGGGCGTCGACAATTACACCCGCCGCGGCGACTTTGCGCTCGACAAGAACGGCTACCTGGTCAACGGCGCGGGCTATTATGTCGAAGGTGTGCCGATCGATCCGGCGACCGGCAACATGACCGGCAGCGTGCCGCAGGTGCTGAAATTCGCCAACGACTTCCTGCCGGCGGTGCCGACATCGGTAGTGAGCTA
The DNA here is from genome assembly GCF_036924535.1 of Bradyrhizobium sp. AZCC 2262. Lineage (NCBI taxonomy): Bacteria > Pseudomonadati > Pseudomonadota > Alphaproteobacteria > Hyphomicrobiales > Nitrobacteraceae > Bradyrhizobium > Bradyrhizobium sp. AZCC 2262. The sequence continues at coordinate 1,117,880 of NZ_JAZHRT010000001.1, forward strand.
TCGCGCCAACCTGGCGAGCTATCCGCTGACCACCAAGCACGACAATTCGATCCCGGGGTCGGAACTGCTGCAGCCGGCGGATTTCGCGTCCGGCAATCCGCGCTCGCTCGGCACGCCTGCAACGCCTTTTGCCGACGCCACGATCGCGGGCGCCGCCAGGAACAACAAGCTGACGACGCCGACTCCCATCTCGACATCAACCCTGTTGGCCGGAGGCACCAATACGAATTCGCTCACCACGAACTTCGCCGCCGGCAATACCATTACCGTGAACACAACAACCATCCAGTTCTACGACTCGGCTGCCGGCGGCAGCGCAGGCGCGCCGCCGAATCTTTATCTCGATCTCGCGACAGCCACCGTCGGCAACCTGCTCTCGACCATCGACGGCATCACCGGTGCGTCATCGACGACGCCGCCAACGCCGTCCACGATCAACTCCAGCGGTGCCATCACCCTGCATACCGGTGTCACGGCTGACCTGCAGATCACCACGACCAACGCCACCTCGGCATTGGGGGCCCTCGGCCTGAGCGCGCCCGTGAACGTGTCGCGAACCGGCGGCGGCACTGCCGGCACCGGCAGGGTGGTTGGCAGCGATCTGCAGGCCTTCATCAACGAATCCGTCAGCGGCGGAGCGGTGACGGCCTACGACATCTCCGGCTCGCCGGTCAGCCTGCAACTGCGCTGGGCCAAGGTCGACAGTTCGTCGCTCGGCACCAGCCACACCGATACCTGGAACCTGTTCTACCAGGTCGACTCCAGCGCCACCGGTACCAGCGTCGCCTGGCAGAACGTCAATACCGACTTCACCTTCTCGCCGAACGGCCAGATGACGCCGGCGATCGCGGGCATCACCCTGACGGCGCCGACCATTGGCGGCGTGCCGCTCGGCAATATCTCGCTCAACTTCGGCGCCGGCGGCATCACCCAGTTCGCCGATGCCAACGGCAACGTGAAGGTCAACCAGATCCAGCAGGACGGCTTTCCGGCCGGTTCGCTGCAGACCGTGTCGATCGGCCAGAACGGCCGGGTGGTCGGCAACTATTCCAACGGTCGCAACATCGACCTTGCGCAGATTTCGGTCGCAACCTTCAACGGCACCAACTTCCTCAAACGCATCGACGGCGGCGCGTTCGAGGCGACGGACCAGTCCGGCCAGGCGCTGTTCGGCAGCGGCGGCACGATCGTCGGCTCGTCGCTGGAAAACTCCAACACCGACATCGCCGACGAGTTCACCAAGCTGATTGTCACCCAGCAGGCCTATTCGGCCAACACGAAGGTGATCACCACATCCAACTCGATGGTTCAGGATCTGCTGAACGTGCTGCGATAGGTCACGCACATGGACGCTCTGATCCGACAGGGAATTGAAACGAGCAGTTTGTCATGAGTCTCAGTCAAGCCCTCTCAATTGCCATGTCGGGATTGCGCGCCAACCAGCTTGGGCTGTCGCTGACGTCGTCGAACGTCGCCAATTCCGACACGCCGGGCTACATTCGCAAGACCGTCAACCAGATCCAGACGTCCTCCGGTTCGATCGGCGCCGGCGTCAGCGTCACCGGTGTCAATCGCGAACTCGACCTGTATCTGCAGCAGCAGATCCGCACCGAGCAGTCCGGTGCGTCGTACGCCGACCTGCGCTCCTCGATCCTGAGCAGCCTGCAGTCGATCTACGGCACCCCCGGCGGCACCGGAACGCTGGAAACCGCGTTCAACAATCTGGTCACCGCGGTGCAGGGGCTGTCGACCAGCTCGGACAGCCAGTCGGCACGGATCGGCGTGCTCAATGCCGCGCAGTCGCTGACGCAGCAGCTCAACAGCATGTCGGGCGGCATCCAGTCGCTGCGCAGCCAGGCGGAAGCCGGGCTCAATTCGGCGGTCAACACCGCCAATACGGCGATGCAGCAGATCGTCAATCTCAACACCCAGCTTCAGAGCGGCAACACCAGCGATGCTGCGGCCGCGGCCCTGAAGGACCAGCGCGACCAGTATGTCGATCAGTTGTCGCAACTGATGGACATTCGCGTCATCGACAGCGGCAACAATCAAATCCAGGTCTTCACCAATTCGGGCGTGCAGCTGGTCGGTGCCGAGGCCTCGACGCTGTCGTTCAATCCGCAAGGCACGGTGACACCGAACACCCAGTGGGACGCCGATCCGACCAAAAGCACGCTCGGTACCCTCGCGGTCCATTTCCCGAACGGCGGTTCGCTCAACCTGATTCAAACCAATTCGATCCGCTCCGGCACCATCGCCGGCTATCTCGAGCTGCGCGACAAAACGCTGGTGCAGGCGCAAACCCAGCTTGATCAGTTTGCCGCCAACATGTCGAGCCTGCTGTCCGACAAGACCACGGCGGGAACTGCGGTGAGCTCGGGGGCGTCGAACGGCTTCGATCTCGATCTGTCCGGCCTGCAGAACGGCAATGTAATCCATCTCACCTATACGGATGTCGGCAACGTCCAGCATCAACTGTCGTTGGTGCGGGTCGACGATCCGTCGGTGTTGCCCTTGTCCAACAACGCCACCACCGATCCCAACGATCAGGTGATCGGTATCAATTTCTCCGGCGGCATGGCTTCGGTGACGAGCCAGCTCAATGCGGCGCTCGGTTCGGCCGGCCTGCAATTCTCCAACACCGGCTCGACGCTGCGGGTGCTCGACGACGGCGTCGGGACCGCGACCGTGAACGCCGCCTCGGTGACGTCGACTACATCCTCGCTGCAGGGCGGCAGCGGCGAGGTGCCGTTGTTTACCGACGGCAACGCCCTTTACACCGGCGCGATCACCGCGGCGGGCCAGCAGTCGGTGGGGCTCGCGGCGCGCATCCGGGTGAACAGCCAGCTCGTCGGTGATCCGGCCAAGCTGGTGCAGTACAACGCGACGACGCCGTCCGGCGACACCCTGCGACCGGATTTCCTGTACCAGCAGCTCACCGCCGGCAAGTCGCTGTATTCACCTTCGACCGGCTTCGGTACCTCGACGTTACCGTTCCAGGCGACGCTGTTGAATTTTTCGCAGCAGGTCGCCAGCGCCCAGGGCCAGGCGGCGGACAGCGCCAAACAGATCGCCGACGGTCAGGATGTGGTGCTGAGTACGCTGCAGCAGAAGTTCAACAGCCAGTCCGGCGTCAATATCGACGAAGAGATGGCGCATTTGCTGTCGCTGCAGAATGCATATGCGGCGAACGCGCGGGTGATGTCGACCGTCAAGCAGATGTTCGACACGTTGATGCAGGTCTAACGTTATCGGTTTGGCGCGACGGTTTTGGAGTAGGTCATCATGACGGTTAGCGGCGTAGGCATCAAGACATCGATTCTGGCATCGCGGATCCTGGATCTGCAAAGCCAGTTCGACAGTCTGCAGACCCAGCTTGCCACCGGCAAGAAATCGAACACCTATGCCGGCATGGGCACCAATCGCGGCTTTGCCGTCGCGCTGCGTGCGCAGATCAGCAGCATCGACGCGTTCGCGGACACGCAGACCAATGTCACCACGCGCATCAACGTCGCCAACGCGGCACTGACGCGGATTGTCGCGATCGGAACCACGGTGCAGGGCGCGGCGGTGACGTCCTCGACCCAGATCACCAGCAACGGCCAGACCATTGCCCAGGGCACGGCGCGCAGTTCGCTCGACGAGATGCTGAGCCTGCTGAACAGCCAGTCGGGCGACCGCTATCTGTTTTCCGGACGCGCCACCGACACGGCGGCGACGGCGGCGACCGACGACATTCTCAACGGCGTCGGCGCGCAGGCGGGCCTGAAGCAGCTGATCGCGGAACGCAAGCAGGCCGATGTCGGCTCCGGCACCGGCCGGCTGACACAGGCGACGCCGACGCCGACGTCGATTTCATTGACCGAGGACACCGGTCCGTTCGGCCTGAAGCTCGCCTCGATCACCTCGTCGGCCGCAAGCGTCACGACCTCTGGGCCGACCGGCTCGCCGGCCACCGGGTCGTTCGATCTCGGCGCGACCAACCTGAACACCGGCGACAGCATCACGCTGGCGTTCAATCTACCGGACGGCACCAGCGAAAACGTGCAGTTGACCGCGACCACCACGACGCCGCCGCAGGCCGGCCAGTTCCTGATCGGCGCCAACTCGACCGCGACCGCCGCCAACATCAACGCCGCATTGACCACCGCGGTCAGCGGCCTCGCCAACGGCGCGCTGGTCGCGGCGTCCGCGCTGAAGGCGTCCAGCGAATTCTTCAGCGGCAGCCCGGTGCCGCGCGTCAGCGGTCCGCCGTTCGCCACCGCGACGGCGCAGGTGCCCGGCACGGCTGCGAATACGCTCTCCTGGTACAATGGCGAAACCGGCACCGATCCCGCGCGCGGCACTGCGGTGGCACGCGTCGACGACGGCATCACCGTGCAATACGGCGCCCGCGCCAACGAGCCGGCGCTGACGGCGCAATTGCAGACCATCGCGGCCATGGCCGCCATGACCACCACGAGCGGCGACCCGAACGCCAGCGCCCAGATCGGCGCGCTCTACCAGCGGGTGGCGACAAAACTTCTGCCGCAGAGCGGCCAGCAGACCGTGCAGGACATGACGGCGGATTTCGCCGGCGCGCAGATCGCGATGCAGTCGGCAGCCGATCGGCAGACCCAGACCAAGAACACCGCGGAGACCATGCTGCAATCGATCGAAGGCGTCACCGACGCGGAGGTCACGGCGAAACTCCTCGCCGTGCAGAACAGCCTCAATGCATCGTACCAGACGACGGCGATGCTGTATCAAACCTCGCTGCTGAAATACCTGTAACGGGTCGGCCATCACTGGCCTCCGTCATCGCCGGACTTGGGGCTTGAGACTTTGTATTCCTTCCCGGTTGCCGCGGAATCATCTAACGATTCGGCGCTGGGGTCATTCTGAACTGGGGGGCTGATGAACCGTCACCAACGCCGGACTGCCGCTAAATCCGCGAAGATCGTGCCCGGCCCGCACGCGACCACGCCGGCTGCGCTCTGTGAACTCGGTTTCAAACTTCTGCAAGCGGGGCAGGTCGCCGAAGCCGAAGGCTGTTCCCGGCAAGCCCTGACGCAGCAGCCGGACTATGCCGATGCGCTGCATCTGATGGGCATCGTCGCCTTTCACAAGCAGCAATACGATCACGCCGTCGAGTGGATCGCCGGTGCCCTGCGGCAGGTCCCGAAACCCGAATATCTCATGAGTCTCGGCAATGCATTGCAACAGGCAGGGCGGCTGGACGAGGCCCTGAAGGCTTATGATCGCGGCGTGATGTTCGAGCCCGAGGACGCCGAGCTGTGGAAGAGCATGGGCAACGTGCTCATCAAGCTGGAGCGTCGCGACGAGGCCGTGCTGAGTTTTCAGCATGCCTTGAAGTTCAATCCGCGCCATCTGGAAGCTGCGAGCACCTGCGCGCAACTGCTGTTCAATCTGAAACGCTATGACGAAGCGCTGGCCTTGTTCAATCAGTCCGACGAGATCGAGCCGGGGCGCGTAGGGGTCTTTCAGGTGCGCGGCATTTGCTTCGAGCAGACGTTGCGGTTCGAGGAAGCGCTGGCCGATTACAACCGGGCGCTGCAGCTCGATCCGCGCCACGCTGAAACCCACTGCAATCTGGGCGTCGTCCATCTGAGATTCTTTCGCTTCGACGAGGCGCACGCGTGCTTCGATCGCTCGCTCAAGCTGAATCCGAAGCAGCCGACGACATTGACCAACAAGGCGCTCGCGCTGGTCGAACAGCATCGGTTCGATGAAGCCTTTGTGCTCTACGCGAAAGCGCTGGCCATCGATCCGGATAATCCGTCGACGCGCTGGAACTTTGCCATGCACAAGTTGCTGACCGGCGATTTCGAAACCGGCTGGGCCGGCCGCGAAGCGCGTTGGAAGGCCAATGTCGGCCTGATCGAGCGCAACTTCACCCAGCCGCTTTGGCTGGGGCAAGAGTCCATCGCAGGCAAGACCATCCTGCTGCATGCGGACGAGGGATTGGGCGATGTGATCCATTTCGCCCGCTATGTGCCGATGGTGGCTGCGCTCGGCGCGCGGGTCATTCTCGAGGTCCCGGGTGCGATCCATTCCCTGATGCTGGGGATGTCCGGGGTGACGCACGGCGTGCCGCGGGGTTTCCCCATGATGCCGGCGTTCGATGTCCATTGCCCGTTGTCCAGCCTGCCGCTGGCGTTCCGCACGCGGCTGGAGACGATTCCGGCGCCGGTGGCGTATCTGCCTGCTGTTCCGCAGGCGAGCCGTGAGGAATGGCAAAGCCGGCTAGGACCGCACGATCGCTTCCGCGTCGGCCTCGTATGGTCCGGCAACCGGGTTCACAAGAACGATCACAACCGGTCGATAGCGCTACAGGCGCTGTCACCGATTCTGGATCTCGACGCCACCTTCGTCAGCCTGCAGAAGGATCCGCGCGACCAGGACATGGTCTTCCTTCGCGAACGCGCCGAAATCCTCGACGTCAGCGAACACCTCACGGATTTCGTCGCGACGGCCGCTTTGATCTCCTGCCTCGATCTCGTGATCACGGTGGACACCAGCGTTGCCCACCTCGTGGGGGCGCTCGGCTGCCCGGTGTGGATCATGCTGCCGTTCACGCCCGACTACCGCTGGCTGCTCGATCGCGACGACAGCCCCTGGTATCCGACCGCGCGTCTGTTCCGGCAGACCGAAACGCGCGACTACGCACCCGTGATCGATCGCATTCGGACCGAGCTGCAGAATCGGATCGGCGAGTGGCGGCCCGCGCCGGAGATGGCCGAAACCCCTCTCGCGGCATCTGCATCGCCCGACGAGCCGGCATTGACGAGCTGAGCTTCGCACCGGCCCGCCCGCCGCCGTCGCTCGGAGCCTGTTGGCTCCAGGCATGATCATGCCCGCGGGCCTTGCGACCGCTCTGAAGACGCGCGGCGCTTTTTCCGACCTTCAATGATGTGCGAGCGAGCAGGACCTCGGAAGCTGGTCCGCGCGCTGTTTACGCCTGGTGACACCTGACCGCCGGTGACCGCCCGACCGCCGGTGACCACCCGGCCGCGTCGAGCTCTCCGATCCCCTTCACCCTTTTTTAACCATGATTTTGAAACCGGCGCGGTAGCACCGCATCTGCCGGTCCAATTTAGTTTTCGTTGACCATTTGGTTTCAGGGTCTCCCCGGGTTCGGCCAAGAAGGCTGACCGGGTTCGGCCAAGAAGGCCGGGCTGTTGCGTTACACCAGAAAGGTTGTGTTCATGTCTCTCTCCAACATCACGCTCTCGTCTTCGGTTCGCCAGAACCTGCTCTCGCTGCAGGACACCGCGAGCCTGCTCTCGACCACGCAGACCCGCCTCGCCACCGGCAAGAAGGTCAACAGCGCGCTCGACAACCCCACCAACTTCTTCACCGCCTCCGGCCTCGACGCCCGCGCCAGCGACATCGGCAACCTGCTCGATAGCATCGGCAACGGCGTGCAGGTGCTGCAGGCCGCCAACACCGGCATCACCTCGCTGTCAAAGCTGGTCGATACCGCGAAGTCGATCGCCAACCAGGCGCTGCAGCAGCCCTCGGGCTACAGCACGAAGGCCAGCTTGGAGTTCACCGGCGCTGCGACCGGCTTTACAACCACGGCAAGTGCTACGAACCTGAACCAGGGCGCTCTCACCGGTAGCGTGTTCACCTTCACGAACTCGGCTGGTACCGCCGCCACGATCACGGTCGGTGCGACGGCTGTCGCCTACAATGCCACCGCCAAGACGGCGACGGTTAAGTCGCTGGACGACCTCAACCAGGCCTTGTCGCTGGCTGGCGTCAATCTGACGGCCTCGATTTCCGGCACGGATAAGCTGACCTTCACGTCGACGAACGACGGCGCGAGCCAGATCATCACCGGCACGACGGCAGCCGCGACCGGTGTTGCTGCCAACACCATCAACATCTCCGCGAACGCGGCTGGTGGTGGCGCTGGCGGAACCGTTGTCGCCGCAATTGCGGACTCGGTGTCGCAGACGGCCCGTTCCAGTCTCGTTGCCCAGTACAACCAGATCATCCAGCAGATCACCACCACTGCGCAGGACGCGTCCTTCAACGGCGTCAACCTGCTCAACGGCGACACGCTGAAGCTGGTGTTCAACGAAACCGGCAAGTCGACCTCGACGATCACGGGCGTGACCTTCGATCCGAACGGTCTTGGCCTGAAGTCGCTCGTCAACGGCACCGACTTCATCGATAACTCCGCGACCAACTCGGTTCTGACGGCGCTCAACACCGCCAGCACCACGCTGCGCTCGCAGGCTTCGGCCTTCGGTGCCAACCTCTCGATCGTGCAGATCCGTCAGGACTTCTCGAAGAACCTGATCAACGTGCTGCAGACCGGGTCGTCCAACCTGACCCTGGCCGATTCCAACGAGGAAGCGGCCAACAGCCAGGCGCTGTCGACCCGCCAGTCGATCGCGGTCTCCGCGCTCGCGCTCGCCAACCAGTCGAACCAGAGCGTTCTGCAGCTCCTGCGCTGATTTCGGCGAACTACTCGATCCATCACGGCGGCGGGGCTTCGGCCCCGCCGTTTTTTTGATGTGGTGGGTCATCTGCGGCCGAATGTTCTGGGTTGGAAGGCATACTTTCCGCTGGCGCAAACGCCGAAGGTCTGGCGAGAGCGGACTGCCTCCTCTCTCATGACCTCAATTTCTTGAACCGCCCGGTGCGGACCCGCATGCCGGGTGGTGTGGCGGGGGAGCGACCCGAAAGGTCGCCCCCTATGCCGATTGTCCGTGGTCCGGAACTGACGCTGGGGCGGGGCGACCAATCGCTCTGTAATGGCCTGAAACCTGGGCGTCCCCGGATGGCCTTGCCGCCCGATCGCTTCGACTTCTACCTATCATTTACCCATCATTTTCACTCTTTATTCCGCATGACTTCAGAACCCGCCTGGTATCGGCGGATCTCTCAGGCCGATTTCATTTCCCATTGATCATTTGCTTTCAGGGTGCCCCCGGGTTCGGCCAAGAAGGCCGGGCTGTTGCGTAACACCAGAAAGGTTTTGTTCATGTCTCTCTCCAACATCACGCTCTCGTCTTCGGTTCGCCAGAACCTGCTCTCGCTGCAGGACACCGCGAACCTGCTCTCGACCACGCAGACCCGCCTCGCCACCGGCAAGAAGGTCAACAGCGCGCTCGACAATCCGACCAACTTCTTCACCGCCTCCGGCCTCGACGCCCGCGCCAGCGACATCGGCAACCTGCTCGATAGCATTGGCAACGGCGTGCAGGTGCTGCAGGCCGCCAACACCGGCATCACCTCGCTGTCAAAGCTGGTCGATACCGCGAAGTCGATCGCCAACCAGGCTCTGCAGCAGTCCTCGGGCTACAGCACGAAGGCCAGCTTGGAGTTCACCGGCGCTGCGACCGGCCAAACAACCACGGCAAGTGCTTCGAACCTGAACCAGGGCGCTCTCACCGGTAGCGTGTTCACCTTCACGAACTCGGCTGGTACCGCCGCCACGATCACGGTCGGTGCGACGGCTGTCGCCTACAATGCCACCGCCAAGACGGCGACGGTTAAGTCGCTGGACGACCTCAACCAGGCCTTGTCGGCGGCTGGCGTCAATCTGACGGCCTCGATTTCCGGCACGGATAAGCTGACCTTCACGTCGACGAATGACGGCGCGAGCCAGATCATCACCGGCACGACGGCAGCTGCGACCGGTGTTGCTGCCAACACCATCAACATCTCCGCGAACGCGGCTGGTGGTGGCGCTGGCGGAACCGTTGTCGCCGCTGTTGCGGACACGGTGTCGCAGACGGCCCGTTCCAGTCTCGTTGCCCAGTACAACCAGATCATCCAGCAGATCACCACCACTGCGCAGGACGCGTCCTTCAACGGCGTCAACCTGCTCAACGGCGACACGCTGAAGCTGGTGTTCAACGAAACCGGCAAGTCGACCTCGACGATCACGGGCGTGACCTTCGATCCGAACGGTCTTGGCCTGAAGTCGCTCGTCAACGGCACCGACTTCATCGATAACTCCGCGACCAACTCGGTTCTGACGGCGCTCAACACCGCCAGCACCACGCTGCGCTCGCAGGCTTCGGCCTTCGGTGCCAACCTCTCGATCGTGCAGATCCGTCAGGACTTCTCGAAGAACCTGATCAACGTGCTGCAGACCGGGTCGTCCAACCTGACCCTGGCCGATTCCAACGAGGAAGCGGCCAACAGCCAGGCGCTGTCGACCCGCCAGTCGATCGCGGTCTCCGCGCTCGCGCTCGCCAACCAGTCGAACCAGAGCGTTCTGCAGCTCCTGCGCTGATTTCGGCGAACTACTCGATCCATCACGGCGGCGGGGCTTCGGCCCCGCCGTTTTTTTGTGTCTGGAACGGGAGGATCATGTCGTTCGAAAACAGCGCCTTAAAGGGTCGTGAGCAGGGGAACCGGTTATTAACCATGCCTCATAAGGTACCGTTAACCACATTTTAAAAGCTTTTGTTCATAACGTACTCGGGTGAGGTCATGTAGGCCGCCGGCGCGGGAGAAGGTGCCGGCGACGCACACTTGAGGAAGGCGTTGAATATGTCCGATATCGTCCTGACGGCGGCAGTCCGCCAGAACCTGCTCTCGCTGCAGGGCACCGCCGACCTGCTCTCGAAGACGCAGACCCGCCTCGCCACCGGAAAGAAGGTCAACAGCGCGCTCGACAACCCGACCAATTACTTCACCGCGGCCGGCCTCGATGCCCGCGCCGGTGACATCAGCAATCTGCTCGACAGCATCGGCAACGGCGTACAGGTGCTGCAGGCCGCCAACACCGGCATCACCTCGCTGCAGAAGCTGGTCGATACCGCCAAGTCGATCGCCAACCAGGCGCTGCAGCAGCCGACGGGCTACAGCACCAAGTCCAGCATTGCATTCACCGGTACGGGCACCGGGGTCCCCCCCGCAGGTCCGGCGACTGCCGCCGACCTCACGACCAGCAAGCTCAACGGTGGTGTTTTCACGTTCACCAATTCGGCGGGCACCGCTGTGACAATCACGATCGGCACGGCTGCCTCGCCCTTCAACTCCACGAGCAAGACGGCGACCGTCAAGACGCTCGACCAGCTCAACACGGCGCTGGCAGTAGCGGGCGTCAACTTGTCGGCTTCGATCACCAACACGGACGAGCTGACCTTCACATCGACCAACGACGGTGCAGCCCAGACGATCACCGGCACGACGGCCGCTGCTGCGCCTACCGCGCTGGATGCAATCAACATCAGCGCCAATGCGCTCGGTGGCGGCGCCGGCGGCACAGTCGTTGCAACGGTTCCCGATGCGGTGTCGCAAACCGCGCGCGCCACGCTAGTCAGCCAGTACAACCAGGTCATCGAGCAGATCAAGACCACAGCGCAGGATGCATCGTTCAACGGCATCAACCTTTTGGACGGCAACTCGCTGAAGCTGATCTTCAACGAAACCGGCAAGTCGACGCTGACGATTGCGGGCGTCAGCTTCGACCCGAATGGCCTCGGCCTCGCACCGCTCGCCCCTGGCACCGATTTCATCGACAACGTGCTGACCGGCAAGGTGCTGAACGCGCTCAACAACGCCAGCAGCACGCTGCGCTCGCAGGCCTCGGCGTTCGGCGCCAACCTCTCGATCGTGCAGATCCGTCAGGATTTCGCGAAGAACATCATCAACGTGCTGCAGACCGGATCGGCCAACCTGACCCTGGCCGACTCCAACGAGGAGGCGGCCAACAGCCAGGCGTTGTCGACCCGCCAGTCGATCGCGGTCTCCGCGCTCGCGCTCGCCAACCAGTCGCAGCAGAGCGTGCTCAAGCTTCTGCAGTAAGCCGGAGCAACGTTTCGAGCCATCAAAACGGCGGGGCAGGGCCCCGCCGCTATTCCTTGAAGCCGCGATGGAGCCGACGGACGACGCCCCAAACCCGCTCCGTTGATGAAGCAAAAGCCTTTTTTTTGATGCAGTTTTGCATTGGAATGTTCGGGTATTGTTCATGGTGATTCGTGGAATTGTTTCCGCACACGCGCGCCGCGACGCGGCGGTTTGCAAGGGGTTAGGCGATGGCGCTGAAGGTTGAATTGAAGCCGTTCGAGCGGATCATCATCGGTGAAAGCGTCATCACCAATTCGGAGACGCGAGCCCACTTTTTGATCGATGGCGAAGCGCCGATCCTGCGCGAGAAGGACATCCTGACGGCGGAGACAGCCAATACCCCGGTGAAGCGGCTCTATCTCTGCGTGCAGCAGATGTACCTGGAGAAGGACATCCCGAAGTACCAGGAGCTTTATATGGGCTTCGTCAAGGATTTGCTGGAGGCGGTGCCGAGCTTCAGGCCGCAGATCGAGGCCGCAAGTAAGCTAATTTTAAGCGGCCAACTCTACACTTCGTTAAAGGAAATCCGCAAGCTTGTCAGAATGGAAGAGGAGTTGCTGAGGTGACGAATGTCTAGTGCTGCTGCCAAGGCTTACGCGCGTGTTGCGACCACTACCTCCTCTCCCCGTGATATCGAAGCCCAGGCCCTGCTGAAGGCGGCGAACAAGTTGCAGGCTATCGTCGGCAATGAAAACGCGACGAGCGAGCAGATCTCCGAAGCGCTGATGTTCAACCGCAAGCTGTGGTCCATCTTTCTCGGCGACGTCTTGCGCGACGAAAACCAGCAACCGCTGCAGGTGCGACAGAACATCGCCAACATCGGCATCTTCGTTCTGAGCCAGACCATGGCGCTGCAGATCAGCCCGCAGGTCGAGCACATCAAGCCGCTGATCGAGATCAACCGCAATCTCGCGGCCGGCCTCAGCGGCCGCGCCTGAATAGCAGCGGGCATCAAGCAGGAGGGTTGAGCTATGGGTGACATCTTCAGCGTTCTCGCGGCAGGCTACACGTCCAAGCCCGCGGCGATTCCGTCCCATACGACCTATGTCCCGGTCGATGCCACGCAGTGGGAAGGGACCTGGAAGGGGACCTATTCGACGGGCGAGAAGTTTTCCTTCTCGGTGTCCAACGTGCAGGGATTTCGCGGCAAGGTGCGATATCAGAGCGGCAACGGTCCGATCAAATACCAGGATATCCTGATCAAGGACAACGCCTTCAAGTTCGGCGACTCTAAATTCCTGCTGTCGAAGGAGGGCCACGGTACGATCAAGACCGTGGTCACCAATGCCGCCACCGGACAGTCGGCCCTGAACTCGGCGCCGGTCGATCGGGTCTGATTGTTGTGAACTTTGCACCGGCGCGATCGACGTCACGATCATCAACGATGCAACTCATCGACGATCGGCGCGGTCGCGTGACTGCCTGGATTACGTCACATTTGGTAACCGTTGCTAACCATATTTAAAGGCGCCAACTGTATGAAAGTTGGGCAGTTTTGAAGTCCCCCCGCGGTCCTGCGAACCGCTCCCATTGAGGTCGTGAATGTCTAATGCAGCCCAGGCCTACTCGCGTACGTCACATACGACGGCATCCCCCCGTGAAATCGAGGCGCAGGCGCTGCTGAAGGCTGCGAGACAGCTTCTGGATGTCCAGGCCAACTGGGCTGGTCCCGATAAGAACATGCACAGCGCGCTGCTCTTCAATCGCCGGCTGTGGTCGATCTTCATGAGCGCGGTCGAGGCCAACGACAACCCGCAACCGCTGGAAATTCGTCAGAACATCGCCAATCTCGGCGTGTTCGTGATGAAGCAAACGGTCGAGATGCAATTGAATCCGGATCCGGCGAAACTGAATTCGCTGATCGACATCAATTGCAACCTCGCGGCGGGCCTGTCAGGCAAGCCCTGACGGTTCGCGCGTCAAGCCTTGCGGTCGGTGGCAAGGGCACGCAAAGGGGCGCCCTTGGCCAGGTCGAGGGTATGGAAATAGGCGCGACGGCGCAGCACAGCTTCATCGGGGAACTGCTGCACCACCGCGCTGGTCCTGACATCGACGACCTGGTAGACGATCGAGGCGGCTGCGCGATCGAAAACCACCTGACGCGATCTGGAAACATTGACCGCATCGGACTCCGCGCGCGCGCGTGCGCTCACATCTGCCGCCGTGACGCTTTGCGGCGCCGGCAGTTCTGTCGCCACCGCCTTGTGCGCCGCTTCGCTCACGTGCTGCACAATCGGCGTAGCAACCGGTGCCCCCACCGGTCTGATGCTGAAATCTGTACTCACGGCAGCCTCCTGGCTTGCTTCGAGTCAAATCCCAACCCCTCTCGAATCGCAACTATGCCCCAACACCCCTCAATACAATGTTAGAGAATGCCCTGAATTTCACGCTCAAATCCGCGCAAGTTTTTAATTAAAATTGCTCTTATTTTTTACAAGCGCCGGAATGATCACAGCGAGCGACTGACCGAGAGCGGCTTGATGTGCCGCGGGCCGGGGACGGCGCGCTGGCCGGCGGCGGTGTAGGTGTTCGGAATATTGCGACGCTGGATCTCGGTGTTGACGCCGCGCACGATGCCTTCGGACACCGCGTGCGCGGTTGCAAGGACCGTGAGATTGATCTGCAGCATGGCACGGAAGGTGTCGTGATGGCGCCGCAGCGTGGTCAGCAATTCCGGCGAGACCTGATTGAGATATTTTTGCGCGTTCTTCAGGCTTTCGACTGCGACCATGTAGCGGCCCGACAACTCGCTTTTCTGCCGTTCCAGCTGCATCGCCTCGCGCACATTGCCGGCGCGAACCAGTTCGGTTTCGCGCTCGATGATGCCGAGCAGCCCGTTCATCACTTCCATCAGCTCTTCGGTGAGCTGGCGCGCCTCGACCGGCGTGGAAATCGCTTTTGCCGGGGCCGGCGCGGGCTTGGCTTGAAGACGCTGATTCATGTTGGATTCCCTTTTGATCAGCCGGCACGGTTGGCTTGTTGCAGGATCAAGGTGCGGAAGACGTCGTTGGAAATGCCGATGCCGCCGGACTTGGCAAAGGATTTCGAATATTCATCCGTCAGCATCGAGCGCCAGACGCCAGTGCCGGTCGTGTCGCCGAACGGCCCTTCGCCTTTGACGCCGGTGGTCATCTGCGAAAACATCGAGTTGAGGAACATCGCCTCGAATTCCTGCGCCTTGGCGCGCGTCTTTTTCTGCGCCTCGGGCGAAACCTTGGTCAGTGCTTCGGCGAGCAGCGGATCCTTGCGGCCGTTGATCAGCGAGGCCTTGTCGATCCCGATCATCACATCACCTCGATGTCGGCCTGGATCGCGCCGGCGGCCTTGATCGCCTGCAGGATGCCGATCAGGTCGCGCGGACCGATGCCGAGCCCGTTGAGGCCGTCGACGAGCTGCTGCAGCGAGACGCCGTCCTTCACGACCGCGAATTTCTTGCCGTCTTCGCTGACGCTGACGCCCGTGCGCGGCGTCACCACGGTGCGGCCGCGCGACAGCGGATTGGGCTGGCTGACTTGCGGGCTCTCGGAAATCGTGACGGTGAGATTGCCTTGCGCTACTGCCACGGTGGCGACACGGACGTCGCGGCCCATCACGATGATGCCGGAGCGTTCGTCGATGACGATCTTTGCGGCGAGATCCGGCTCGACCTGCAATTGCTCGATCTCGGTCAGGAAGGCGACGACGTTGCCCTTGAATTCGGCGGGGATCGCCAGCTGCACGGTGGAGGGATCGATCGGCTCGGCGGTCTTGACGCCGAGGAAATCGTTGACGGCCGCCGCGATGCGCTTGGCCGTGGTGAAATCGGCGTTGCGCAGCGCCAGCCGGACATTGGGCAGGCGATTGAGCGCGAATTCGATCTCGCGCTCTATGATGGCGCCGTTGGCGATGCGGCCCACCGTCGGCACGCCGCGGGTGATCTTGGCGGCTTCGCCTTCGGCCTGGAAGCCGGAGATCGCCAGCGAGCCCTGGGCGACCGCATAGACGTTGCCGTCGGCGCCGAGCAGGGGGGTGACGAGCAGGGTGCCGCCCTGCAGGTTCTTGGCGTCGCCGAGCGCGGACACCGTGACGTCCATCCGCGTGCCCTGGGTGCCGAACGCCGGCAGGTTGCCGGTGACCATGACGGCGGCGACGTTGCCGGTGCGGATGGTGGCGCCGCGGATGTTGACGCCCATGCGCTCGAGCATCGCCTGCAGCGATTGCTTGGTGAAGGGGATGTTGTTCAGCGTGTCGCCGGTGCCGTTGAGGCCGACCACGAGGCCGTAGCCGATCAACTGGTTCTGCCGCACGCCTTCGATGTTGGCGAGGTCCTTGATCCGCGATGTCGCACCCGCGGGCAAGGGCGATAACGCCAGCGCCAGCAGCGCGGCGCAGGTCACCCAAATCAGTCTTGCCGAACGGATGCCGGGCATCCTGTGCTCCCCTCGAGGTCTTCCACCGGACCGCTTGCGCCACTCCCATGACGGCGATCCGGCATTAACTATGCGAGGGTCATGCCATGTCGCGTTTCTCGGCCAATACTTTGATAGTGCTGAATGTTCTCCGGAGGCATGATCTTGCTGCGGCTTCACCACGATGGGCGAAACTGCCGCACGTCGGCAGATTTTGCCGGGCTATTTACGCATCATTAACCATAACAAGGCGAAGGTCTCCCGACTCTCACGGCGAGATCACCACGATGCGCATCTACGGACCGAACGGCACCACGCTTGGATCGCCCACGAGTCAGACGCGGCGAACCAGTTCGACCGGCTTCTCGCTGCCGGAGACGACGGCCGCGCCCGAAGAGCTTCGCTCGGCCGCAGCACCCAAGGCCGCCGGCAACATCGATGCGCTGCTCGCGCTGCAGGGCGTCGAGGATCCGACCGAGCGCCGCAAGCGTTCGGTGGCGCGGGGCAGGGGCGCGCTTGACGTGCTCGACGAACTCAAGCTCGGGCTGCTCTCCGGCAATCTCGATGCTTCCACCGTGAACCGGCTGCGCGATGCCGCGGCCAACCTGAAATCCTCCTCCGGCGATCCAGGCCTCGACGCGGTATTGTCCGAGATCGAGTTGCGGGTTGAGGTGGAGCTCGCAAAGGCCGGGCAGTTCTAGATTCTGCATGTCGTTGCCCGGGCGGCGCACTTCATGTGCCGCTTGAAGCGGAGCATGACGGCGGTGGATGTCTCACGCCGCGATATCCTTGCGCGCCGCGTCGTAGCGGCGCTGCGCGTTCAACACCTCCTTCAGGTTCTTTTCCGCCCAGTCGCGCAACGGATCGACGGCGTCGGCGAGGGTCGCGCCGAGCGGCGTGATCGAATACTCCACCGTGACCGGCACGGTCGCGATCGCGCGGCGCCGGATCAGTCCGTCGCGTTCAAGCGACTTGAGAACCTGGCTGAGCATCTTCTGCGAGATGCCTTCAATCGTCCGCCGTAACGCATTGAAACGCATCGGCTCGTCGCGCACGAGAAGCAGGATTAAGACCGCCCATTTGTCGCCGACGCGATCGAGAATCTGGCGCGTCGGGCAATCGGCCGAATAGGCGTTCGGGATCTTCGAATTGGCGGCTTTCACGGCGGTTACTCCTGCGTAATCAGGTGACCCAAAAGTGCTCTCTTCACACTTACATCCCTTTCGCTATCTAGTCACCATCGGATACCGCATTCGCGTATCGCAAGGGAGACTTTCATGAAAATCGCCGTCATCGGCGCGTCCGGCAATGCCGGTTCGCGCATCACCGCTGAACTCGCCCGCCGCGGCCACGCCGTCACCGCGATCGCCCGCCATCCCGAAAAGATTGCCGCCCAGGTCAACGTCACGCCGATCCAGGGCGACGTCATGGACCAGACCGGACTTGCCCGGCTGCTGACCGGCCATGATGCGGCGGTCAGTTCGGTCCACTTTCTCGCCAGCGATCCGCTGAAGCTGATCGGGGCCGCCAGGGATTCGAAGGTCACCCGTTACCTCGTCGTCGGCGGCGCCGGCAGCCTCGAAGTGGTCCCCGGTGTCCGGCTGGTCACGACCCCCGGCTTTCCCGTGGCATACAAGGCCGAAGCCGAGAAAGGGGCGGCGTTCCTGGACCTGCTTAGGGCCGAAAAAGAGCTGAACTGGACCTTTCTGTCGCCCTCGGCCCTGTTCACCGCCGGCGAGCGGACCGGCAAGTTCCGCCTCGGGACCGACCAGCTTTTGACCGCTGCCGACGGCAAAAGCTCGATTTCCTTCGAGGACTTCGCAGTTGCACTCGCCGACGAGATCGAACGCCCGGCCCATATCCGCCAGCGCTTCACAGTCGGCTACTAAAGGGCCGACGGTCCCGATAACTTTGCCTGTGCAAGGCCTTGGGGGAGGTACCCCCAAGGGGATCACCTATATTGTCTGTCACAACCCGCCGCTATATAAGGCCCGCGCGGACGGACAATTTTCCGCCCCGCCTTGCACGTGAAGATGGGCTGGCCTTGGAAAAGTTGAAGAATTATCGACCCTCCGAAAAAGAGCCTTTCATGAACGACCGCCAGCGCGATTATTTTCGCGCCAAGCTGCTGGCGTGGAAGGACGAGATCCTGAGGGAATCAAAGATCACCCTGCAGACTCTCCAGGAAGAGAACGTCAATCATCCCGATCTGGCTGATCGCGCCTCTTCCGAAACCGATCGCGCCATCGAACTGCGCGCCCGCGACCGCCAGCGCAAATTGATCTCCAAGATCGACGCAGCGCTGCAACGCATCGAGGACAACACTTACGGCTATTGCGAGGAGACCGGCGAACCGATTTCGCTGAAGCGGCTGGAAGCCCGTCCGATCGCGACGTTGTCGGTGGAAGCGCAGGAACGCCACGAGAAGCGCGAGAAGGTTTACCGGGATGAGTAGGGCATCGACGGGCGACTGACCGCCGTGTGCGGTCAGCGCTCCGCCTTGCAACAAGAAAGCCGCCGCTGATGGACAACATTCTCGCGGCCGCACAAATCATCGCCACCGCGCGCCGCAGTCGCGCGCCGCTGGCCTCGCTTGCTCCTGAGCTCATGCCTGGCGATGAGGCGGAAGGCTATCGCATTCAACGCGCGGTCCATGACCTGCTGCTGCCACAGACGGGCGCTCTGGTCGGTTACAAGATCGGCTGCACCAGCGCGGTGATGCAGGAATATCTCGACATCCCCCATCCCTGCGCCGGCGGCGTGTTCGCCAAGGGCGTTCACGATAGCGGTGCCAAGCTGCGCCACGGCGACTATGTCCGTGTCGGGGTCGAATGCGAGATCGCGGTGCGACTCGCACGCAATCTGTCGCCCGGCGAAGGACCTTTCACCGCGGAGTGGATGATGGAAGCGATCGAGGCCTATCACCCCGCGATCGAGATCGTCGACGACCGTTACGTCAAATGGGAGACGATGGGCGCGCCGACGCTGGTTGCCGATGATTTCTTCGCCGCCGGCTGCGTGCTCGGCAAGGCGGTGACGCGCACCAAAGCGCCGGACCTGCTCACGGTCAAGGGCCGCGCTATCGTCAACGGCAAGGAGGCCGGCAAGGGCACCGGCGCCGACGTGCTCGGCCATCCCCACAACGCGCTGGCCTGGCTCGCCAACCATCTCGCCGACGAGGGCAAGGGGCTGCATGCCGGGCAGATCGTGCTCACAGGCAGTCTCGTGAAAACCGTGTGGCTCGATGCCGGCGACAGCGTGAAGATGGAGCTGGACGGGTTGGGTACCGTGGAAGCGAAGTTTCTGTAAACTTCATAGCCCGGATGAGCGAAGCGACATCCGGGCGGTATGGTGTTTGTTCCCGGATATCGCTTCGCTCATCCGGGCTACGGGCACCGTTTGATTTCGGGATGAGTACATGCAGGGGCAGGAGAGCGTTCCGTCGGTTCTCGAAGCCGAAGCCAGAGGTGAAATCGCCAACATCTATGCCGACATTCGAAAAGTTCTCGGCACCAGCGTGGTCAACCTGATCTGGCGCAACCTCGCGACCATGCCGGGTGCGCTGGAATGGACCTGGTCCACCGTCCGTCCGCTCTATCTCGGCGACGCCCCATTGCATGCCGAAGCCGTCAGGCAAACGATCGCGCTGCCGGACTGGCCCGGCTTCTCCATCGACAGCTTGCTTGCCGCCGGGGTGGACGAGACCGAACGCGCGCTCATTCGTGACGTGCTCGACAGCTATCAATATACCAACGCGCTGGCACTCGTCGTGCTCTCGGCGCTGCTGGTGCATTACGAGCCGCGCCCGGTCGATGCCGTGAAGCCTGCCGATACCGCGCCAAAACCGTCCGGCGTCAAAATCCCGGAATTGCCGCCGATGGATGCGCTCGATCCCGAAGTGGCGGCGTTGGTCGGTGATTTGAATTCCTTCGGCGAAGACACCGAGCCGCAACTGATCGCGAGCATGTACCGGCATCTGGCTTACTGGCCGGCATACCTGGCGCTGGTGCGTACCATGCTGGCGCCGCTGCAGCGGGAAGGGCGGCTGAATTCGCTGACGCTTTCGACTCGTGCGCTTGGGTATGCCCATGGTGCGGTTCTCGCATCGCAACTGAAACCTGCCACGCCACCCGATACGCTGAAGGGCGCGCTGGCTTCCTGCCGACTATTCGTCGAACATCCGATCGCGCGCATGACGGGGCTCTGCGCCCTGATCAGGCGCGCGACGCCGCACTGACGCATCAGCCGTCGGAGCACTTCAGCTCGGATTTATCCCAAAATGCCTTGATCGCAGTGAAGGGCACCGAGAGGCGTTCCCGAGCCCCCATCAGCCGCAGCAAGACCTCGAAGCGGTCGTCCCTGATGTTCAGCTGCTCGAAGTCATGCTGCAGAATGATGGTCATATCGTCGGGATATTTCGACTTGAGGCCAACCGACAGTTTCACGCCGTCGGCGTGGGTGCGGAACGTGATATTGAGCGGCCGCTGCTCCGAAGCGAGCGGGAGCGTCTCGACAATCTTGGAGCGTGCTGCCGGCCTGCTGCACGGCTCGGCGAACACAGGCGAGGCCGGGATGAGGATCGCGAGGAAGAGAAGCATCGCCGCATAGGAGATCGTCATACCCCGCACCTGCGGGGTATCCAGTACGCCGCGACCTGTCGTGTCCATCACTGCTGTCTCTGGAATACTCGATCGCCTG
Organism: Bradyrhizobium sp. AZCC 2262; assembly: GCF_036924535.1. Lineage (NCBI taxonomy): Bacteria > Pseudomonadati > Pseudomonadota > Alphaproteobacteria > Hyphomicrobiales > Nitrobacteraceae > Bradyrhizobium > Bradyrhizobium sp. AZCC 2262. The sequence continues at coordinate 1,138,786 of NZ_JAZHRT010000001.1, forward strand.
CCCGCGCGGACGAACGACAACGGGGCCGTCCGTTCGTGTCGCCGCGCTCGCTCCACCCACGGTCATGCTAACCAGTTCCATCAAAAAGGAAAGAGGGCCCGGGGAATGCCAGGTCGCCGTGCACCTACACTCGCGTGTGTGTTTGTGGCAGATACACGCCGGAGAGCTGGTGGTTAATTGAAAGCTTGGCCGGGCGCGAAGACGGTTCGCCTCCGTGGCGCTAATAACGGATACCAGAGCCCCCTTATCTCGCCGTCGCAGCCTCGTTAACCAATCGTATCGGGTGGGCACGCGCTGCCAGCCGAAGTCCTGGCGACCGAAGTCCTGGCGACCGAAGTCCTGGCGTAGGCGATTATAAGCGACGTTCGTTTGCGCGCCATCCTGCGACAAACTTGCACACCGGAGCCCACCGCATCGTTCGCGACGATCGCAGCATGAAGAAGGGCGATGCGACTTCTCCAGGCGGGACGACGAAGAAGTGACGTCCGAAGGAACGATTCTCGATCGGGAAAATTATGCAATTGTGTCGCTAGACATACGGTAACCTTGGCAGGCTTCGGCGCAATCTTTCGCCCCCGAGAGGCGCTGGAGCCTGTCTTTTTAAAACGCGAAAGCGCCGTTTCGGTTCTTCGCAGCGGCAACTATCGCCGCGTCCCTCGCAGCCGGCGCCTTTTAGTCGGGCTGTTGGCAATCGCATCACCGTCACAGGCTGATGACATACGCGCTCGTCGCCAGCAAAACGGCGACGCTTATGGCGATAATGATCAAGAAGAATTTTCCCATTGCTCTGCCTCTTTAGATCCCCAACGCAAAGCAGCAGGAATAGTTCTGTGCTGACGCGCGAACGCACCTGCGTCCGCAAGGGGCCTGCCATCGAGGCGGGCCCCTTCGGAAGTCGAGGTGTGATCGCGATCAGATCGCGACGCCGTAATAGTCGTTGACGGCGCGGGTCCTGGTCGGGTCGCTCCAGTTCCAGGTGTTGTCGTTGCGGTAATGCGGTGCGCCCTTGAGCTGTGCTTCCGTCACGCCGGTGACGTAGCCCCCGAGGGAGGTATCGTATTTCAGCGATTGCCAGGGCAGCGGATAATGGTCGTCGCCGATGCCGAGAAAGCCGCCGAAAGAGAGCACGGCGTAAGACACCTTGCCGCTCTTCTTGTCGATCATGACGCGCTCGATCGAGCCGATCTTGTTTTGATCGGCGCCATAGACCGCAGTTCCCTCAACCTTGTCGCTGCCGATCAGGTTGCCGGTTTCGTTTGCTTCCAATGCCATGGGTTCTCCTCCAGATGCGAGATGAAGGAAAAACGAAGGGCACACGAAAGCGTTCCGAAAGCAGACGTTGCGCATTGACGCAGCGTGATGCGTGCGTGGCGAAGTTCCTGAGTTACGTTTTGTACCGAGCGCTGTCCGCCGGTCACAGCGAAGGGCGGGATCGTGGGCGAGGAGTTGGGAAAGCATCCCGCCTGTTTTCGGCACTCACGCAACCGGTCACCTAACAGTGAGCGGGGCGATGTGAAGTACTTCATGCTACGGGGCTGCAATCGGACCTAGCACATGCGCGGGGACTTGAAACCGCAGGAGAGAAAAATGCGTACCGTATTTCTTGCTCTCGTGACGTCCGCAGCCATTTTTGCAACCGGCTTGACCCCGGCGGGAGCGCAGAACTATCCATACTGCATCCAAGGTGATGATTTCCCCGGCGGGGCCGGCGAGTGCAGCTTCTCAAGCTACGCGCAGTGCCAGGCGACCGCTTCAGGACGGACGGCTCATTGCGAACCCAACCGTTATTTCAACGCCAATGCCTTGCTCATCGACAAGAGCCGCCTGCGCCATCGTTCGCACTAAAATCGCGCGGTGCGCGTAGCATTTATTCGGTTTCGCCATTTTTCGTTCAAAAGCGATGACTGCTTCCGACATGGCAACGTCGGCGCTAGCCGTGGTTTTCGCCTTGATGGCCAGAAGTCGCCGGACCTGATGCGTGATCGAGAAACGACCACGGCCCTCGCCAGGGGAGCTGACGAGGGCCGCGTAGAACATCTCCGTCGCGCCTAGGTTCGCAACGAGATGTGGGAGCTCGAATGAAACTCAGAACGGCAGCAGCACGTCCATCACCTGTTGGCCGTAACGGGGTTGCTGCACGTCGGTGATCTGGCCGCGGCCGCCATAGGCGATGCGGGCCTGCGCGATCTTGGAGGAATCGATGGTGTTGTCGCTCTGGATGTCTTCGGGGCGGACGATGCCGGCGACGATCAGTTCGCGAATTTCGAAGTTGACGCGGATCTCCTGCTTGCCTTCGACCACGAGATTGCCGTTCGGCAAGACTTGCGTGACCACGGCGGCGACATTGGTCTGCAGCGCTTCCTGGCGGGTGACCGAACCCTTGCCGTCGCTCGAGGCGGTGGAGTCCGCGGTCAGGATGCGGCCGGGCAGGATCTTGTTTGCCTGCGTGATCGTCTTGGATCCGATGAAATCGGTAATGCCGGAATCTTCCTTGTTGGTGCGGCTGCGCTGGGTCTCGTTGGCGATGTTGGCCTTGTCAGTGATGTTGACGGTCACCGTCAGCAGGTCGCCGATACGGGCGGCGCGCTGATCCTTGAAGAATGCGCGAGAACCGTTCCGCCACAGCGAGTTCGCATTATAGGACGCCTGTTCCGGCTTCGGCATCGGCATCTGCACCGGCTTGTAGCCGGGCTGCGTGGTCGGGTTTTCGATCTCCGTCAGCTTCGGCTTTTCGCCGATCTGGGACAGACGGTCGATCGAGGAACAACCGCTCGCGACGGCGGCCAGCGACAGCAGGGCACCGGTGAGAATGATGCGGTTGAGACGGATAACTGACATTTACATTACTCGGCTTTTGGAGCGACTGACGAACTGACGGTAGCGACCGCGACGGGCGCGGGTTGTGTTGCGCCGGGCGAGGAGGTGGCATCGCTGGTCTGAGGCGGACGAGGCGGCACCGGCGTGATCGAAACCTGGCCGCGGCCTGTCACGGTGCCGGACAGTGTACGCTTCGACTGCAGGTTCATGACGTTGACGACGTCGCCTTCGGTGCCGTTTTCCAGCGCCTTGCCGCGCATGGTGAGGTAGATTCCGGGCGCCTCGTAGATCAACGTGACGTTCTGATCGCGCTGCACCAGGTCGGGCTTGGCGAGATCGGCGGTGCGGATCGCCTGGCCGGCGCGGAGCTGGCGGCGAGCCTGCATGCCCACCGCGCGGTCGCGCGCGGCGGCGTCGGTGCCGGTTTCCGCCTTCGGGCGGCGCTCCACCACGACGTCGGATGATTTCAAGACCTCATTGCGCTCGATATTGCGGGCCAGCACCGCGGCTTCGACGGTCTCGATCGCCGTGCCGGTGAAACGCAGCTTGGCCGCGGCAGCGCCGCTATCGCTGCCGATTTCAAAGGTGACGTCGAAACGGCCGTTGCGGTTGTCGTAGCGCACGATGGCGGCCTGCATGGCGCCGGCGAAGCCGGCGTCCAGCCTGACGTCGCCGGGGTCGCGGTCGAAGGTCAGCGACAGATTGGCGGCGTCGCCGAGACCGTTGCGGCGCTCCAGCGCGCGGGCGACCTGCAACTCGATATCCTTGCCCTCGAGCGTGCGAGCCAGGCGCGTCACCGAAATTTCCTTCAGGTCGCGGGTGTCGACGCCGATCACTTGATGGGCGCGAAGGGTGTTGAGCACCTGCGCGACCGGCAGCGAGCCGGTGGTGCCCAAATCCGGCGCGCGGTAGATCGCGATCTGCCCGGCGCTGCCGGCATTGTCGATGACGTCGCCGATCCGCACCAGATCGCCGGACACCTGCACGTTGGCGCGCAGCACGGGCGCGGCGATCGCGTTGCGGTTCGCGAAGGTTTCCCGGGTCTGCGCGACCGCGGCCGCGCTCGATGCGGTAATCAGGGCTGTGGCCAGGAGGAGGGTGCGGGCGATCATGACCAGTCCTTAGCGGAACATGTTGGAGGTGGATTGCAGCATCTGGTCGGCCGCGCTGACGACCTTGGCGTTCATCTCATAGGCGCGCTGGGCGGCGATCAGGTCGGAGATTTCGGTCACCACCTCGACGTTGGCCTGTTCGAGATTGCTCTGCTGCATGTCGCCAAAGCCGTCGGTGTTGGCGATGCCGTCCTGCGGCGTGCCGGAGGCCGGGGTGTCCGTGAACAGATTGTCGCCGATCGGGTTGAGGCCGGCCTTGTTGATGAAGCGCGTCAGGCCGATCTGGCCGACCAGGGTCGGCGTGGTCGAGCCCGGCAGCATCACCGTCAGCTGGCCCTGCGCATTGATGGTGATCTGCGAGGAGTTTTGCGGGATCGTGATCGTCGGCTGCACCGGGTTGCCCTGTGCGGTGACGACGCGGCCCTGCGCGTCCATCATGAACGAGCCGTCGCGGGTATAGGCATAGGTGCCGTCGGGCACCTGGATCTTGAAGAAGCCTTCGCCGCGGACCGCGACGTCGAGGTCGTTGCCGGTCGGCGACAGCGTGCCCTGACTCATCAGGCGCGGGGTGCCGACAGTCTTGACGCCGCCGCCGACATCGACACCGACGGGCAGGATGGTGCCCTGGTCGGAAGCCTGCGCGCCGACACGGCGCACGTGGTCGTAGATCAAATCCTGAAACGCCGCCCGCTGCTTCTTGTAGCCGGTGGTGCGCATGTTGGCGATGTTGTTGGAGATCACCTGAACGTTGAGTTCCTGTGCCGCCATGCCGGTCGCTGCTGTGTAAAGGGCGCGCATCGATCAATGCCTTACGGTTATGCCGGAACGTCGGCGAGTTTATCGACTGCGGTTCGGTGCAGATCGTGCTGCTGCTGCAGCATCGCCGAGATCTGCGTGTAGGTGCGCGTGATCTCGATCATGCGGCTCATTTCGTGGACGGAATTGACGTTCGACTTCTCGATGAAGCCCTGGCGGACGCGCGAGGTGGTGTCGGGTTGGGCGGCGACGCCCTGGCCCGCGGAGTAGAGGTTGCTGCCTTCCTTGACGAGCTTCTGCGCATCGGCAAACGAGACCAGCCGCAGCTTGCCACGGACCGAGTCGGTGCGGCCGGTGCCCTCGAGGACCGTGATATTGCCGTCGGCTGCGATGCTGATCGCCTTGTCGGTCGGCTGGAACACGATCGGGCCGGAGTTGCCCAGCACCGGATCGCCGCTCGCGGTCACGAGCTGGCCCTGGTTGTTGATCTGCAGGCCGCCGTCGCGGGTGTAGCGCTCGCCGGCTGCCGTCTGCACCGCCAGGAAGGCGCCGCCGTCGATCGCGACGTCGAGCGGGTTCTTGGTCTGCTCGGAGGGGCCGGCTGCGAAATCGTGAAAGGTGGCGCGGTCCTGCACGAAGGAGACGCGACGGTCCGCACGCGCGAAATTGTCTTCGTGCGCCGGCGAGCGCAGATATTCCTCGAACAGCGACCGGTCGGCCTTGAAGCCGGTCGTGTTGATATTGGCGACGTTGTTGGCGACGACATCCATCTGCCGTTCCAGCGTCATCTGCCGCGAAAGTCCGACGAGAAGCATATTCTCCATCGGTGGTTCTCCCCTTGATCGATCCGAGGCGGGCTCTCCCAAGCCCGTGGTCCGGATCCGTCGTAAACCTTTGGGCTCTCCCAAGCCGGCAGGTCACGCCAGTTACTCAGCGAAAGCCGTGCCAAGTCGGGAAATACCGGGTTTGTAAGGGGTTAGGCGTTTTTCAGGATGCGAGGCGGGCGGCAGAAAGGTCTTGTTGACCATGTTTGCCCGGCAGATTTTTCCTACTTGGGTGCGAATGGGAAAGGTTCCGTTAACCATTACTACCCTAGCGTTGCAGCTATAGAGAGCGCGTGTGCGCTGGCGGCTTTTGTTTCGCGTTGTGGGGGCTTCGTTACCCAGGCTGGTGGCAACCGCGTTCGTTTTCGGAAATCGAAGCGGGCGGGGCAATGGCTGACAACGAGCAGGCGGAAGGCGCAGACGGCGCAGAAGCCGCGTCGTCCAAAAAGAGCAAGCTCAAGCTGATCATTGCGGCCGTCGGGTTCATCGCAATTCTCGGCGCCGGCGCCGGCGGGTTCTTCCTGATGCGCGGCCATGGCGAGGAGAAGCACGCCGAAGCGCCGCCGCCAAAGCCGCCGTCCTTTGTCGAAGTGCCCGATATGATGGTCAACCTGGTCGGGGCTCCCGGCGAGCGGGTGCAATATCTCCGCGTCAAGGTCGTGCTCGAGATCAAGGACGACAAGCAGGTCGAGGCGATCAAGCCGAACCTGCCGCGCGTCACCGACCTGTTCCAGACCTATCTGCGCGAACTGCGCCCCTCCGACATCAACGGTTCGGCCGGGCTGTTTCGCCTCAAGGAAGAACTGACCAAGCGGGTCAACAACGCGGTGGCGCCGCAGCAGGTGAGCGCCGTGTTGTTCAAGGAAATCGTCGTGCAGTGATGGGACGGATCTAGCATCATGGCCGGCAACCAAGACCAGATGGACCAGGACGCCATTGCCGCGCAATGGGAAGCCTCCCTGGACTCCGAAGATCCATCGGCGGCCGCGGAAGAAGCCGCCGCCAATGAACTCTCCGAGAGCATGGCGCTGCAATGGGCGGCGATGGTCGAGGATGGCGGCCGCGAGTTCGGCAACAAGAATTCCGGCGAACGGGTTCTGTCGCAGGAAGAAATCGACAACCTGCTCGGTTTCACCGTCGGTGACGTCAATCTCGACGACCATTCCGGCATTCGCGCCATCATCGATTCCGCGATGGTGTCCTACGAGCGTCTGCCGATGCTCGAAATCGTGTTCGACCGCCTGGTACGGCTGATGACGACGAGCCTGCGCAACTTCACCTCGGACAACGTCGAAGTCTCGCTGGACCGTATCACCTCGGTCCGCTTCGGCGACTACATGAATTCAATTCCCTTGCCGGCCGTGCTCAGCGTCTTCAAGGCCGAGGAGTGGGAAAATTTCGGCCTTGCGACGGTCGATTCCAGCCTGATCTATTCGATCATCGACGTGCTGCTCGGCGGCCGGCGCGGCCAGACCTCGCTGCGCATCGAGGGCCGGCCCTACACCACGATCGAAACCAACCTGGTCAAGCGGCTGGTCGAGGTGGTGCTGGCCGATGCCGAGCAGGCGTTCCGGCCGCTGTCGCCGGTGACGTTCTCGATCGACCGGCTGGAAACCAATCCGCGCTTCGCCGCGATCAGTCGGCCCGCCAACGCCGCGATCCTGGTGCGGCTGCGCATCGACATGGAAGACCGCGGCGGCAATGTCGAATTGCTGCTGCCTTATGCGACCATCGAGCCGATCCGCCCGGTTCTGCTTCAGATGTTCATGGGCGAAAAGTTCGGCCGTGATCCGATCTGGGAAGGCCATTTCGCGACCGAAGTGGCGCAGGCCGAGATATCGGTCGATGCCGTGCTGTATGAAGCCGACATTCCGCTGAAGCAGCTGATGAAGCTGAAGGTCGGCGACACCCTGCCGCTGGAGATGCGCCCCGAAGCGCTGGTGCAGGTCCGCTGCGGCAACGTTCTTTTGACCGAAGGGCGCATGGGCCGGGTCGGCGACCGCGTCGCCATTCGCGTCACCAAGCAGTTGCGTAAACCCAATACCACCTTCGCGATGTTCGAGAAGGCCGACGAACAAACCAAGTTGATGGAGGCACAATGAGTCATTCCCTTGGCATTGTGATCGAGAGTCTGGTGGCGGTGCTGCTGATGCTCACGATCGGCTACTGCATGCTGCTCAACAAGCGGCTGAAGCGGCTCAAGGCGGACGAGCATTCGCTGAAGGCCACGATCGCCGAATTGATCACCGCGACCGAAATTGCCGAGCGGGCGATCGGCGGCCTCAAGCACACCGTGCGGGATGTCAACGAAAATCTCGGCAGCCAGCTTACGGCGGCGACGCAGATGGCGGGGAATTTGAAGAACATGCTCGCCGAAGGCGACGGCATCATTCGCCGGCTGTCCAAGATCGCGATCGCGGCACGGCCCTCGCAGGAGGCCGAACCCGCAGCACCGGCGGCACCCAAGGTCTCTACCGCCAGGGCGGTTGCCGCGGCGGCTGAAGCATTCTCCGAACGCAGAAGGGCCAGTGGCCTCGCCGCATGAAGCCCTTTCGCGACATCCGCGTCATTCCGGTCGTGCTGGTCGCGATCTTCGGCCTTGCCGTGCTGAAGATCGCGGGTCTCGTGATCGACGGCGGATATGTGTTCGACTATCAGGTCAGCCAGCCGGCCAAGCGTTCATGGGCGCAGGATAATCTGGGTTATCCGAACGGCGCCAAGGCCGATACCGCCGACATCACCGGTTCGGTCAAGAAGGAAGAGGCGCCGAAGCCGGCCGCTCCCGCGACCGAGGCACCGAAGCCCGATGGCGTCGTGGTGTTTCCCGACCAGAACCCGCAATCGGTGTCGCCGTCGGAGCGCGCCATCCTGGAGCGGCTGCAGGCGCGGCGCCAGGAACTGGAGCAGCGGGCGCGTGAAATCGAAATTCGCGAAAGCCTTTTGAAATCCGCCGAGAAGCGCATCGAGGGCCGCGTCGAGGAAATGAAGGCCACCGAAGCAAAGATATCGACCGCGACGGGCCAAAAGGCGGAGCAGGACGCCGCCCGCTTCAAGGGCATCATCACGATGTATGAGGGCATGAAGCCAAAGGACGCCGCCAAGGTGTTCGACCGGCTGGAAATGTCCGTGCTCTACGACATCGCATCGCAGATCGCGCCGCGCAAGATGTCGGACATTCTAGGATTGATGCAGCCAGAAGCGGCCGAGCGGCTGACGGTCGAACTGGCCCGCCGCGCCGGCACCGATAAATCCACGTCCACGGCCGAGCTGCCGAAAATCGAAGGCAAGATCCTGCAGCAACGGCCCAACTAACGCGGGCAGCCGGGCAAAAGGGCGCCAGGCACCAGCGGTCAGACCTGCTCAGAATCTCCGTGGCCCATTCGAAACAAACGAGCGATGCGCTACGCTGAGCGCCCCGCGCTCGTTGGTTTCAAGGGCGATCTTCTGCGCCAGCATGACATCGCCCGCGACGAGGTCGCCATCCGGAACGAAGCACCATTTGCAGACATGGTGGCCCGTGCTGCTGAGTTCCTCGATGTTGGTCTGCGTGCCATGATGGATCCGATAGCGCGTCCCGGTATCGCTGCCGGTGACGTCGAAATACCGGAATCGCTCGTAGCAGGCACGCTGCTTCGGCGAGAGCCAACCCTTCAACAGGGTCAGCGCCCGTGCCTCAGTTTCGAAGCGGAACGATCTGCTGCAGGAACCAGATCGCGCCACGACCAGTGAAAGCGCCGAAAGCAGCAGCGTGCCAAGCAAGGCCAGGGCGAACGAGCATATCGCAAGGACGATCTGCTGGGTCACCGCCGTCAGCCACCAACAAGACGCGGATAAAACAGTGTTTCCTCCGCGGTCGGATCGAACGAGCGGATAACCCGTTGCTCGCCGGGCCCCGATCGAACGGCCGCCGTAAAGCCTGCGCCGGTCAAATCCCTGAAACGCCGCTCGGCCTTTTCGACCTCCGCGCGATCCTGGATGTCGAATGTATGCCGGGTGTCGCCAGTACGATCCATCACGATCTGGGTTGCCATTTCACGCACTCCGATTGGCTGCCTGAGGCAGGTTTGGCGACCCGGGCGCGTTGGTTGATTGACTACCGGCCCTGCATCCCGGGTCCATTGTTTCCCTAAGACGGGATGGCTGATGTTGGTTCCATCCGCTCGTGAGATTATGATGTAGATCAATGCGCGCGTCGGCGCGGTGGCAATAGCCGCAGTCCGGGGGCCTTCCGGCGTGCCGGACCCGTCGCGAAAAGAGCCCGATTACGACGCAGCCGGTCGTCAGGATCGCCCCTTCAACGAAATCAATAAGTTGACGTTAACAAAGCCTTAAGCCGGCCAATCCAAGATTCAACGTGCAGGCGAGAGCGCTTCGCCCGCTGAATTCATTGAGGCACGAGATCTTCTGGATGGGGCGAAGGGCTGCCGCTGGAACTGGGTCGCCGGGCCGCGCATTGGCGCGGGCGGTGAGGCGTTGCCTTCACGATTGGCACCAACCGCTTGCTCTTGCTCTGCTATTCGCCAGCCTGACGTTTTCACCAGCCTGCCGGGCCGACGACCCGGTCCGGGGTGAGGCGACGTTCACGTCCGGCGGCGGCTTCGCCCGACTGGTGCTGAAGCTGGCGGAGGACGTCGAATCCGACGTTTCGACCGCGGGTTCGATCATCATCATCCACTTCAAGCGCCCGGTGGATATTGCCGTCGACAAATTGTCGGATGCCGTTCCCGATTACGTCGGCTCGGCGCGGCGCGATCCCGACGGCACGGCGATCCGGCTGTCGCTGTCACGGCGGGCCACCGTCAACACCATGACGGCGGGGGAGCGGATCTTCGTCGATTTCCTGCCCGATAGCTGGACCGGCCCGCCGCCCTCGCTTCCTGCCGAAGTCATTCGCGAACTGGCGGGACGGGCGCGGGCCGCCGAACGCGCGCTGCGCGCGCAGATGGCGGTCAACGCCGCGAAGAAGAAGCCGCCGGTGCGGGTCCGCGCCTCGGTGCAGCCAACCTTCGTCCGCTTCGTGTTCGAGATGCCCGACGGCGTCAACGTGTCGTCGGTGCTGAACGATCAGAAGCTGACGCTGCAGTTCAACAGCGTGCTCAATTTCGACCTGGCGGATGCGAAGGTGGCGGCGCCGCCGAACATCGCCTCGATCAACCAGCGGGCCGACGTCGACTCTTCCGCAGTCGACATCGTGCTGATCGGCGAGGTCGACGTGCATTCCTTCCGCGAGGAAAAGAATTATGTGATCGATGTCGCCTTCCAGCAGGCGGAAAAGCCTGCGTTGGCCGTGCCGCAAGCCGAGGTCAAGCCGGACGTACCGGCCAAACCTGGCCCTGCCTTGCGGATTTCGCGCGACAAGGCCCTGAAGGAATCGCCGCCGCTGCAACAGCCGGCGGAGATTCCGCCTGCTACTTCGGAGACGATTGCCGAGCAGGCCAGGATCGAGATCAAGCCCGCCCAGGCGACCGAAGCGCCGGCCGTGGCCGAGGCTGCAACGCCTGCCGTCGAAAAAGTGACGCCGGCCAAGGACAACGTGCCTTCCGCGACCGAGAAGATGGCAGCCGCACCGGAAACAACATCGCCGCCGGCGGAAGCCGCGAAGGTGGCGCAGCCCGCCGAACAGGTCCAGGCCGCCGCCGCGGAAGCGCCGAAGGCCGTGGCGCCCAAGCAGGCTCCACCGCCTGCGGAGCCGCCGAAGCAGGCCGCACCGGCGGCATCCAGTCCGCCGCCGGAAAGCGGCGCCAGGGACAAGGCCGTCACCGTCGAGGCAAAGCGTGACAGCGACGGCCTGCGCGTGACGTTTTCCTTTGCCGCGCCGACCCCGGCTGCGCTGTTCCGCCGTGCCGATACGGTGTGGCTGGTGTTCGACCATGCCAAACCGATCGATATCGAACCGATCCGCGCCAAAGGCGGTGCCGTCATCGGCGATGTCAGCCGGCTGCCGCTCGAAAAGGGCCAGGCCATCCGCATCCGCCTTAACCGGCCGCAGATTCCTTCACTCGAAAGCGAAGGCCGCGCCAACGGCGCCGAGTGGACGCTGACCTTCGCCGACCGCGGCCAGACGACACCGCTGCCGCTGATGGTGCTGCGGAACATCACCGATCCCGCGCTCGCCAATGTTACCGTGCCGCTGGCCAATGCTGGTGCGATGCACCGGCTGGTCGATCCCGACGCCGGCGATACGCTGCTCGTCGTCACTGCGCCACCGCCGACCCGCGGCCTCATCAAGCGGCAGGACTTCGTCGAACTATCACTGCTGGAATCCGTGCATGGCGTGGTCGTGCGTCCGAACTCCGACGACATCAACGCCGAGGTCGGCGGCGACAAGGTGATGCTTGGACGGCCCGGCGGATTGACGCTGTCGTCCGCCGACGTCGCGGCCGAACGTGCCACCGCGGCGGTGAGGCCGCTGTTCGACGCCAACGAATGGCGCAAGAACCGAGACGAGAAATTTCTTCCCAGGCTGGATGCGTTGAGCAAGGCCGCGGGCGCCGCGGGACCTGAGCAAAAGGCGCAAGCCCGCCTCGAGCTTGCCAATTTCTACATGTCGCGCGGGATGTATCAGGAAGCGAGGGGGGTGACCAACCTCATCATCTCCGACACCAATCAGGGGAACGAGGATGCCGCCGTGCTGATGGTGCGTGCGGTCGCCAGCATCCTGATCGGCCATCCCGAACGGGCGCTGAAGGATCTCGCAAGTCCTGCGATCGGCAACGGTTACGATTCCCAGTTGTGGAAAGGGTTTGCGTTCGCCCGTCAGGAAAAATGGGCGGACGCGCGCGAAAAGTTCAAGAACGCCGAATTCTCGATCGCGGCGCTGCCGCTGGAACTGCAGCGTATCGTCACCACGGATGCGATGCGGGCCTCGCTTGAGGTGAAGGACTATGCCGGGGCGTCGCGGCGGCGCAGCGAACTCGAGGTGATCGGTATTCCCACCGAGGCGAAGCCCGAGATCGCGGTGCTGCGCGGGCGGCTCGCCGAGGCGCTGGGGCACGACAAGGACGCGCTCGACGCCTACAGGTACGCGGCGCAGTCCCCCGACCGGGAGGCGTCGGCGGAGGCGAGGCTGCTGGAGGCCCTGCTGCGGCACAGGCGCGGCGAACTTGGCCAGGCCGAGTTGCTGCGCGAGCTGGAGACGTTGTCGGTCATCTGGCGCGGCGACGCGGTCGAGTTGAAGGCGTTGAACAAGATGGCCCAGATCTACGCCGAAAGCGGCCGCTATGCCGACTCGCTCGCCGCCGCCAAGACCGCGACGAGGCTGCAGCCCAATTCCGAACTGTCGCGGCAGGGCCAGGATGCGGCGTCCGCATTGTTCGCGGATATCTATCTCGGCTCGAAGGGCGACGACATGAAGCCGGTCGACGCGCTCGCGATGTTCTATGAGTTTCGCGAATTGACGCCGATCGGCCGGCGCGGCGACGAAATGATCCGCCGCCTCGCCGACCGGCTTGCGACGGTCGATCTGCTCGACCAGGCCGCCGAACTGCTGCAGTATCAGGTCGACAAGCGGCTTGAGGGAGCCGCGCGCGCGCAGGTGGCGGCGCGCCTTGCCATGGTCTACCTGACGAACCGCAAGCCGGACCGGGCGATTGCGGCACTGCGCCTGACCCGGATCTCCGATCTCTCCGGCGAACTGCGGCAGCAGCGGCTGCTCCTCGAGTCACGGGCCCAGAGCGACATCGGTCGCCATGATCTCGCGCTCGACATCATCTCCAACATCACCGGCCGCGAAGCGATCCGGCTGCGCTCCGACATCTATTGGGCGTCGCGGCAGTGGCGGGAGGCTTCCGAACAGATCGAACTGTATTGCGGCGACCGCTGGCGGGATTTCAAGCCGCTGGACGCCGCCGAGAAGAGCGACGTGATCCGGGCCGTGGTCGGCTATGCGCTGGCAGGCGACGCGATCGGCCTGGCCCGTTTCCGCGAAAAATACGCGCCCCTGATGAACGGTGAGGCCGACCGGTCTGCTTTCGATACGGCGAGCAAGCCGGCCGCCTCCAACAGCGCCGAGTTCGCCCTGATCGCCAAGATGGCCGCCAGTGTCGACACGCTCGACGGCTTCATCCGCGAAATGAAGATCCGCTTCCCGGATGCCACCGCCCGCGCGCCGCTATCGCCGGAAACGTCCGGGGCCGAGCCGGTCCATACCGGCGCCTTGCCCGCGATTTCAGGCATCAGGCGGATCGAGTTGAGGAAGCCGGGGAAGTAGCGGATTTGGCCGCAGGTTCGGCCAATTTTTGACCAGTTGACGAATTAGGCAAGACGTCGGCGTCGCCTTGGCGCTCTCCGCAATCGTCCCTAGCTAACCGTCCAAAACTGGCCGTCCGATGCCGCTGACCCGGGACCGAATTATTGGGCACGACAATGAACGCCTGGCGTTCAGGTTCACCATGCTGAACGCCGCCGATACGGTCGAGTGCCAGATCAGCGACGCCGCATTGGACGAACTTGGAGGCGTGAAGGGTACGGAAAGCATCGCCAGGCAGGCGCAATTTTTGGCGTTGCGGGATGCCGTCGAAGGCATCGCATCCGATATGTTCGACAGGGTGCCTGTGATCAAAGGCCGGGTCATCAGGATATTCACCAAGCACATTCCGAAGTTACCGTCGTCTCCGGCCGACCCGATCGCGACCGGCTCGGAGCTGGACACGGAAAAAACCGCTTCGCTGCGGGTCATCGCCGAAACGAGGCCGGCAAGCGCGGCGCAATAACGTACCGCGCTGCGGTCGCCCCGACGGCGCCCGCAATCCTGATGGCGGGCCGGCCGTCGAGCGCGACGAGATGGCGCGTCGGTCCGTCACCCCTCGACAGATGCGCGTCAAAGCGGCAACCTGCAGGTAACAAACCTGCCGGAGGACGCCGTCACGATGAGCAAGCCCGCCAAAACCGAAGCCGAACTCATTGCGATGGCGCGAGCCGAGTTGAAAGTCCACGTCGATTGTCCCGACGGCATCACGATCTCGGTGATCCCTGACGGCGATAGCTGGGAATTTCGCGCCAAGGCCGACGAGGCCACGATCGCCAAACCGGGTTATCCCGAATGCGTCGCCATGCTGGTCCAGATCGGCGACCACCTCTGCAAGCAGTATGATTTCAAGGGGTGAGGGGCAGTTGCCGCGCTTCCGGTTTGGCGTGACCGCCCAAAACCTCGTCACAACGTAAAAATTCGCCCGGGGTTCAGAATGTTCTTCGGGTCGAGCGCGCGCTTGAGCGTGCGCATCGTTTCGATTTCCTCCTCGGTCCGGCTCATTTTCAGATAGGGCCGCTTCAGGATGCCGATGCCGTGTTCGGCCGAGATCGAGCCACCGAACTCGCCGGTGAGGTCGTAGACCAGCTTTTCGAATTCATCGTGCTTCTCGGGCGTATGTTCGTGATGGACGCTGGGATGCAAATTGCCGTCGCCGACGTGTCCCATCACGATGGTGAAGGCTTGCGGATCGATCGCCTTGACGCGTGCATCGAGCGTATCCGCATATTCCTCCATCCGGTCGATGGCGAGACTGACATCGAAGCCCATCCGCGCGGCGTAGGGAAAGCTGCGGCCCAGCTCGACGCTGGAATCGCGGATGCGCCAGATCGCGGCGGCGGATGCATTCGAGGTCGAGAGCGTGGCGTCGAGGATCAGATTGTCGTCCATCGCCGTCTCGAGCAGTTTCTCGATGTCGGCATGGATACGCTCGGGATCGCTGCCGGAGGCTTCCAGCAGGACATAGAACGGATGGTGGGTCGGCAGCGGCCCGGCCACGCCCTTGATGCGTTCGACGGTGAGGCGGTAGTAGGCATTCCACATCGCCTCGAAGGCGGTCAACTCGCCGCCGAGACATTGCCGCGCCATCCGCAGGAATGCCGTCACCTGCCCGAACGAGGGCAGGGCGCACAGCGCCACCTGCCGCTCGGCCGGTGCGGGAAAGACGCGCAGCGCGGCACGCGTCACCACGCCGAGGATGCCTTCGCTGCCAATGAACAACTGCTTCAGGTCGATGCCGGTATTGTTCTTGATGTATTTGCGCAGGCCCTTGAGCACGGTGCCGTCGGCCGTGACGACTTCGAGGCCGAGGATCAGGTCACGCGTCATGCCGTAACGGATGACGCGGTTGCCGCCGGCATTGGTTGAAATGTTGCCGCCGATGGTGCAGCTGCCGCGCGAGCCGAGGTCGAGCGGAAACATCAGTCCGTCCCGCTCGACCCGCTCCTGCAGCTTTTGCAGCGGCGTGCCGGCCTGCGCGATGGCGACGCCGGCGGAAGCATCGACCTCTTCGACGCTGTTCATGCGCTCCATCGACAGCACGATTTCGTTGGCATTCGGCAACGCGGCGCGCACCAGCCCGGTCATGCCGCCCTGTGTCGTAACGGGAACCCCTTCGCGGTGACAGAGCCGCAGCAACGCGGAGACATCCGCCGTCGTTCTCGGGCGGACGACCGCGCGCGGTCTCGGCGCCGGATTGCCGGCGAGATCGTGATGATAGCGCGCGTCGATGTCGCCGCCTGACAGCACCACGCCGTTATCGAGCGCGTTGCGCAGTTCGCCAATGAAGTCCTCGGACATGCCCCAGCCTCTTCTTGATGAGAAGTTCGGCCGAAGCTTTACATGCGGCATCGCCGGGAGGAAACCCGGCCCGGGGTCGGGGAATCGCGATTTTAAATGCGATCCATCTCGGCTAGCGCCGCGGCCGGCGCGCCGACACTGGGCGGCGACGGGCCGCTTCTTCCTGCCGCTCCGGCTCGACCGACGTGATCCGGTTGCAGGCGTCGCACTTGTAGACGTAGACGAGTGGGCGCAATCCGATCCGGGGCAGCTTTCCGATCCTGACCGTGCCCACGCCGCAACTCTCGCAGCGCGGCGGCAGACAGATCTCTGAATGCGGTACGGACATATCGAACAATCACTAAACAACAAAGGAAAGCACGGCCTAGATTGGCCGTAGATTGCATCTTAATCGTGGAAATGGAGGTCCGTAAGACTACGAGGAAGCCGGCGTATTCGCGGCCAGCGTCCATCTTTTGCCACCAAATCGACCCCGGCCGGGCATCCAAACAACACACTGCACGGTGCAAGGTCGGAAGCCCAGCGCGCTACCACACGAAAAATTCCACCGGATCGAATCGGCTGGATTCAACCTCTGTGAGGCGTGCAAAATGTCTTCCAGCAACGGTTACGACACATCACTGCAAGCAGCGCTGGCCCTCGTGGAGGCCGCGGTGTCCCGTCCATCGCCCGCCAACAGGTTCAACATTGACCGGGAAGGGCCGGCGAAACGCGCCCGGACACTTCGGGCGCTGCAGCAACGATTCCAGAAGTTGAACGAATATTGCGACGAGACGGTCGCCGAACTTCGCGCTTCGCTCGAACGGGCGCCGCCGCGCTAGTCCAAAGGAAACCGGCGCCGGATTTTTCCGGGAATGAGACTTGCTGCAGATCAAGGCAAGTCGGCGGGATTACCTCACAGTGCAGTCCGTACCGAGCGGCTCTATCTGGAAAGGCCGGTTCAGGTTGCGAGGCCCGGACTCCCGAAGCAAGATGGCGTTTTGAAGAAACGACATCTTGCTCAGGGCACTCCGGGCCCTGCTACTCTCTTGGCGAAGCGGCACATCACGAGATGGATGTCGCTTCGGCAATATCTCACTTCTTGTCGATCTTCGTGACCGCGTCCGCCCTGTCGATCTTCGTGATGGTCTTGGTCCCTGCTGCGTCGCTCACGGCAAAGCTCACCCTGTCGCCCGCGTGCAGGGCGTTCAGCCGCGCGCCGTCCTGGACCTTGAATTCCTCGGTTGCGGCGCCGTCGTTCGCACCGGTTGTGCCATCAGGCATATCCTTGATCGAGATGGTGCCGCTGATCCGATCTATTCTGGTCACCATTCCGGTTCGCGTTTGCTGAGCAAGCGCCGATGTAGCGGCGATGCTGAGGGCCGCGGTGGCGGCCATAATCATCCCTGCGATTTTCATGGAATACTCCCGGCTGTAGGGCGTCTGCGATAAGCCGGGATTGCGGCAATAGTTCCGCGCCGAAGTGGGGGGCGGTAATTTCTTCTTTACCAAACAGGGCAGGTCTGGAGGTGAATCGGACCGGATTCAATGGGCGTATTGAGGTTGGGACGATCCCGCTAGGCCACGCTGGCTTCGGGCTCGAGTTCGGTTTCCGTCACGGTGCGGTTACGGCCGAGCCGCTTGGCTTGATAGAGCCCGCGGTCGCAGCGCTCGATCATGGCGTCCGCGGATTCGGCGAGGCGGAATTGCGCCACCCCGATCGACACCGTGATGCTGCCGATTTCCTTGCCGGTTGCGCGGCGGGTCAGCTTGGCTTCGGCAATGCGGCGGCGAATGCGCTCGGCGACCGACGTACACGCCTCGAGATCGGCGCCCGGAAGCACCGCGATCAATTCCTCGCCGCCGTAGCGGGCTGCGAGATCGACTTCGCGAACACCTTCCTGCAGGACCTTGGCCACCAGTCGAAGCACCTGATCGCCGACCTGATGGCCGTAATCGTCGTTGAATTTCTTGAAATGATCGATGTCGATCAGGAAGACACTGAGCGCCTCGTCCTTTTCCATCGCGGCGATCTGGGCGAGGCGGAGGAATTCATCCATCGAGTGGCGGTTGGCGAGCCCGGTCAGGGCATCGGTATTGGAGCGCTGCTCGGCCGCCTTCAGCGAGTCGCGGATGCTGTCCAGTTCCTCCGAGGTGGCCGCGAAATTGGCCTCCAGCGTTGCGGCTCGCGACGTCGCCTTTGACAATTCATCAACCAGTTTCGAAATGATCGTCCTGGGATCGCTGGTTCCAGCGGCCTCGGACGACACTTCGCCGAGTGCCTTGATGTGGGTTTGATGGTCGGTGACGGCGGTATTCAGGAACTGCTGGGCGGTGGCGATCAGGCCGCTCAATTGATCGGGAAGGTCGCTGAGCGGATCGACGCCGGAGTGTGGCGTCACATAGGTAATGTAGAGCTCGTGATTGATCGCCGGGTCGAATTTGCGCTTGCCGGCGATCAGGATGTCGATCGTCTTTCGCAGCGCCAGCGAATTGCCGAGGGAATACTCGAACCAGACCGCAAAATTGGTTGGGGTGGGAGGAACCGACTGCTGCGCCATCAACCGCATAGCCCGGTCGGCAATCGTCGTGGCGTACTCGGCGTCCATATCGCCGATAGACTGGCCTACCATCGTTTGACCTGGTGATGCGTTTGCTACGAAAATTCGGTTCCCTGGCACCCATTTGTGCACGGAAGGAACTAATCTGACCTTAAATTCGCTCGGAAACTCCGCTGCAAATACGTAACTAATACTGACCTATTTGGCCTGGAGCCCACGCGAACTGGCCGCTAGCTGCCGCCGTAGCTCTGCACCAGGCTCCCCGCCACCAGCGACCAGCCGTCGACCAGCACGAAAAAGATCAACTTGAACGGCAGCGACACCACGACCGGTGGCAGCATCATCATACCCATCGACATCAGGACCGATGCGACGACGAGATCGATGATCAGGAAGGGGAGGAATAGCAGGAAGCCAATCTCGAAGGCACGTTTCAGTTCGGAGATCATGAAGGCAGGGACCAGGATCCGCAGCGACAGGTCCTCCGGCGTCGCCGGCGGCGCCTCGCCGGAGAGATCGACGAACAGCTTCAGATCCTTGTCGCGAACGTTCTTCTGCATGAAGCCGCGCAGCGGCACCGAGGCCTTTTGCAGCGCTTCCTCGACCCCGATCTGGTTGGCGACCAGGGGCTTGATGCCGTCGTCATAGGACTTCTGCAGGACGGGGCCCATCACGAACGCGGTCAGGAACATCGCGAGCGCAATGATCACCGAGTTGGGTGGGGCGGTCGCGGTGCCCAAGGCGGTGCGCAGCAGCGACAGCACGACGACGATCCGCGTGAACGACGTCATCATGATCAGGATCGATGGCGCGATCGACAGCACCGTCAACAGCGCGATCAACTGGATCGCGCGCTCGGTGACCCCGCCACCGCCCTGGCCGAGATTGATGCTGATGTCCTGCGCCAGCGCCGGATCGGCGAGCGATCCGGCGGCGGTCAGGATTAAGAAAAATAAAACTCTACGCGGAGAAGTCGCCGGCCTCACGAAGGGTTCTTCGGACGGCCCAGCAAGGACGCCATCTCGTCTTCGAGATTTTCGAAGCCGCTCTTCTGTGGAGCGGGTGCGGGAACGGGAGGCTCGCTGCGGGCGGTCCGGGCGGGCGGCGTTTCCGGTGCAACCGGCGGCGCCACCGGTTCGGCCGGCCGGCGCAGGGCGGCTTCCAGCCGCTGCGCCATCTCGGCGAGATTCTGGTCGGCACTCGGTGGCGCAGGGGCTGGAGGAGGCGGAGGAGGTGGCGGCGCCGCCGCCGCGCGTTCAGGCGCCCGGGCGGGCGTCTCTCGAACCGGCGGAGTGTCACGGGCAGACAGCGCCTCACGGATTGGCGGTGCCTCGCGGCCTGACGACGCCTCACGTACTGGCGGTGCCTCTCGGACGGGCGGTGCCTCGCGGATTGGCGGTGCCTTGGGCAAGTCGCGCTGCGGCCGTGGCATCAGTGGCTCGTTGCGGCCGAGACGCGGCGGGGCAGGTTCGGGGCGACCGCTGATCGATTCCGGCGCAAAGCCCGTCAATGGATCGCTGCGGCGTTCCGGCATCGGTGGCGGCGCGGGGCGGCGGAGTTCGTCGGCAAAGGAGGGTCGTGGTGCGGGGCGCGGCGGCGGCTCCGGCATTTGCGGTTCGACATGATCGTCGGTCGATCGCGAATCGGCTCTTGCCACCTCTTCGTTCCAGGCGGCATCAGGCAGCGGCGCGATGCGCGGCGGCTGCTCGCCGACGGCCGGGCGTGGCGCCATCTGATCGCGGTTGGGCATCGCGCGCACGATATTGGGTTCCACCACGATGTCGCTCGGGCCGCCGATCATCAGGAGATGCTCGACATTGTCGCGCCGTACCAGCACCAGGCGCCGGCGGCCGTCCACGGCGGCGGCGTCGATCACGGCGAGTCGCGGCATCCGCCCGCGCTGCGTGTTGGCGCCGAGGCGGTTATTGGCGAAACGACGAACCAGCCATGCGGCCACGCCGATCAGCGCCAGAACGGCGATGAATGCGAAGAGGAATGTCAGTGTCTGCATGCTTTAGTCCCCGGCCACGGGCCGTTCTCTTGGATTGCTGGCTTCGACGAGTGCGGTCTTAGGTCTGGCTGTCCGAGCATGTTCCCCGGGAACACAATTCCGGCCATCCTGACCATGCCCCGAAGCGATCGGCGAGACGGCGAATCGCGCCCGAGATCAGCCTTAATCCTTAATTCCCCACGGCGAACGCCGCCGTCCGGTTAATTAATAGACCAAGAATCGCTTGAGCCAAAACGACTTCTGAGCGCCCCAAGCCGCATTGGCGGCTGCTGGTTAACGCAGTTTTCGTGGCGAAAATGCGCTCGTTTTGTCGTTGTCGGCGGCATTTGGCCGATGTCGGCGGTGCTCGAACGCAATTTTAACCGGCCGTTAACCATACACCGGGCAAATTCTGCCTACCTCGCGGCGTCTGCCAGAGGTTAACGGGGAACGGCTCGATGGCCATCAACGACCTTCCGATCCTGTCGGCGCTGCGCACCAAGATGCAGTGGCATCAGGAACGCCAGCGCGTGCTCGCCGAAAACGTGTCCAACGCCAACACCCCGAATTTCAGGCCGAGCGATCTGGTCGAGCCGAAGTTCGATAGCAAAGGCGCGAACCTCGGCGGCGCGATGGGCTCGCTCGGCATGATGCGCACCAGCGCCACCCATATCAGCGTCTCCGGCGGCGGGCAGAATTTCAGGGACGATGGCGGCAAGAACCGCTTCCTGACCAAGCCTGCCGGCAATTCGGTCAATCTAGAAGACCAGATGCTGAAGGTCTCGGCCAACCAGATGGACTATGCGGCCGCCACTTCGCTCTACACCCGCAGCCTCGGGCTGCTCAAAACCGCCATCGGAAAACGCTGACGCGCCGCGATTAGGAGAACCGGATCATGGCAGATGATGGAAGCGATTTCGCCCGCTCGATGAGCATCGCGACCTCTGGCTTGCGCGCGCAGGCGGGGCGGATGCGGGTGATCTCGGAAAACATCGCGAATGCGGATTCCACTGCGCCGACCGCCGCCGGCAATCCCTATCGCCGCAAGGTGCCGACATTTTCGTCGGCGCTCGACCGCACGCTGGACGCAAGGGTGGTGACGCTCGGCAAGGTCAGGACCGACCAGTCGGAGTTTCGCGTCAAGCATGAGCCGAGCAATCCGGCGGCGGACGCGGCCGGCAACGTCAAATATCCGAACGTCAATCCGCTGGTCGAAATGACCGACATGCGCGAGGCACAGCGGTCCTATGAAGCCAACCTCAACATCATCAGCGCCACGCGCCGCATGATCCAACGCACGCTCGACATCCTCAAGGCCTGAACAGGAACCGTAGAAAATGGCTTCACCGACCGTTGCAGCAAATGCCTACGCCGCGCTTTCGCGCATCATGGAATCCGGCGGCGCCGAAAAGGGCGGCCAAGCCGCCGCCGGCGGCCCATCCTTCAGCGCGCTGCTCAAGGACGCCGTGGGAAGTGTGCTGGATGCCGGCAAGAAATCCGATGCCCAGACCATGGCGATGACTTCAGGCAAGGCCAACGTCATGGACGTGGTGACGGCGGTCGCGGAGACCGACGTCGCGGTCTCGACGCTGGTGTCGGTGCGCGACCGGGTGATCCAGTCCTATGAAGATATCATGAAGATGCCGATCTGAGGAGGCGAATGGCGAATAGGGAATGGCGAGTAGGGAAGGCGCGACCGCATTTCCTAGCCCCATTCGCTATTCGCCACTCGCCATTCGCGGACTGAATGAACAATTGAAACTGAGAGACTTGAAATGACCGGTGCTGAAACCCTCGACGTGGCGCGCGATGCGATCTGGACCATCGTGGTGGTGTCGTCACCCCTGATGGTGATTGGGCTCGTGGTCGGCGTCGTGGTCTCGCTGTTCCAGGCGCTGACCCAGATCCAGGAACAGACGCTGATCTTCGTGCCGAAGATTCTCGCGATCTTCGTCACGCTATTGCTCGCCTTGCCGTTCATGGCGGATTCGCTGCACAGTCACATGATGCGGATATCGTCGCGAATCATAGGCGGTTGATGCATTGTGAATGAATGCGCGTCGACATATCGCTGCTGCCGGCCCTTGCCGCCACCTTCATGCTGGTGTTTGCCCGCGTGGGCGCCATGGTGATGCTGTTGCCGGGATTCGGCGAGAGCAACATCCCGGTGCGCGTCAAGCTTGCGATCGCGCTCCTGCTGACGCTGATCATCCTGCCGCTGCACCGCGCCGCCTATCACGTCGACCTGACCTCGATGGCCGCGCTCGGCGTATTGATGGTGCACGAGATCGTCATCGGCATCGTGCTCGGCGCGACCGCGCGCGTCACGCTGTCGGCGCTGGCGGTCGCGGGTTCGGTGATCGCCCAGCAGCTCGGCCTCGGCTTCGTCACCGCCGTCGACCCGACCCAGGGGCAACAGGGTCTGCTGATCGGCAACTTCCTCACCGTCCTGGGCGTGACGCTGCTGTTCGCCACCGACAGCCATTACCTCGTCATCGCGGCGCTGAACGAGAGCTACCGGATTTTCTCGCCGGGCGAGTCGCTGCCGAGCGGCGACGTTGCGGCGCTGGCGACGCGGGCGTTTGCCGCGGCCTTCAAGATCGGCATGCAGCTTTCGGCGCCGTTTCTGGTGTTCGGCCTCGTTTTCAATATCGGCCTTGGCGTGCTGGCGCGGCTGATGCCGGCGATGCAGGTTTATTTCGTCGGCGTGCCGCTGTCGATCATGATTGGCTTCCTGATCTTCGCCTTCGTCCTCACCGGAATGATGGCGACCTATCTCAACTACTTCATCGGCGTGATGCACGAGCTGACGCCGCTGAAATAGAGCGTGATCTCCGGGCAAACGCTCCGCGTTTGTCCCGAGGGAAAAGCGGGTGCCGGTTTTTCTTCGCGACAAACGCGGAACGCGTTTGCGCGGAGATCATGTTCAAACAAGGTGCTAGGACGCCGCGATGGCCGACGATACCGACGACAAAACAGAAGACCCTACGCAAAAACGTCTCGACGAGGCGCTTGAAAGAGGGGACGTCGCCAAGAGCCAGGAGGTCAATACCTGGTTCATCATCGCGGGCGGCACGCTGATATTATCGACCTTTTCGGGATCGGTCGGCAGCGGCATCCTGACGCCGATGCGCGCCCTGATCGCCAATGCGGGCCAGCTTCGTACCGACGGCACAGCGCTGCTCGCGCTCGGCAACACGCTGAGCTATGCTGTGCTCGGCGCCATCGGCGTGCCGCTGTTGATGCTGGCGCTCGCCGCGATCGCCGGCAACATGATCCAGCACCGCCTGGTATGGTCTTCGGAATCGCTGAAGCCGAAATTCAGCAAGGTATCGCCCGGCGCCGGACTGAAGCGCATCTTCGGCAAGCAGGCGGTGGCGAATTTCGCCAAGGGCCTGTTCAAGCTGATCGCGCTCGGCGCTGTCATGATGGCGGTGCTGTGGCCCGAGCGCCATCGCCTGGAATCGTTCCTGATGTTCGATCCTTCGGCGATCCTCGGCGTCACCATCAGCCTGACGCTGCAATTGATGGGCGCGGTAGTGGCGATGCTGGCCGCGGTCGCGATCGCCGATTACTTCTTCCAGTACCGGCAATGGTACCAGCGGCAAAGGATGTCGCTGCAGGAGATCAAGGACGAGTTCAAGCAGTCCGAAGGCGACCCCCACATCAAGGGCAAGATCCGGCAGTTGCGCCAGCAGCGCATGAAGAAGCGCATGATGGCCGCCGTGCCCAAGGCCAGCGTGATCATCACCAACCCGACCCACTATTCGGTGGCGCTGTCCTACGATCGCGGCATGTCGGCGCCGGTCTGCGTCGCCAAGGGCGCCGACAACATTGCCTTGAAGATCAGGGAAATAGCCAGGAAGCACGACATTCCGATCGTGGAGAACGTGCCGCTGGCGCGCGCGCTTTATGCCACCGTCGATATCGACGAGGAGATTCCGGTCGAGCACTATCAGGCGGTCGCCGAGATCATCGGCTACGTCATGGGTCTGAAGAGGGGGCTTGCCGCCCGGAGAATGTGAGAGGAACCGCTGGAAAACGCCTTGAAATGCCTTCAATCTGTCAAATAGCTGCCTGATGGGCTTGCGCTCGCGGGGCCGATTCAGGCACTCAGGAGGGGTGCGCCAGCCGAACGTAGGGTTACCTGCGGCCGGCCGATTTCGAACGGCGCGTGAGCTCCTCGCCGATAGGCAACGCCGCTTCATATGACCGTCGAAACTGACAGCCATCCGCCGACCGAGCCCTTTGCGGCCAATGAGCCGGCGCGGCGGGGCGGCAGCATCGTGCTGGTGCTGCTGGTCGCTGCCGGCATCGTGGCGGTGGCGGTGGTGCTGATGACGATCGGTCGCGCCCAGGCCCAGCCCTATATCCTCGGCGTGCTGGCGCTGCTTGCCATGGTTGGCCTGTTCAATCTGTTCGCCTTCGCCGCCGGTATTATCCGCTTCACCGACCGTGCCGCCGACGACCCCGTGATGGGCCGCATCGCCGATCACGCCCATGACGGTTTGGCCGTGACCGACCCGAAGGGCCATGTCGTCTATTCGAACGCGGCCTATCTGGTTCTGACGGGCGCCGCGAGCCCGCAGGACGTGCGCCCCATCGAACGCGTCTTCATCGGTAACCCGGGACGTCTCCGAGGCCGTGTTCCGCCTGCTCAAGGCCGCCCGCGAAAGCAAGCGGCAGCAGGAGGAGGTCCGCATCGCCGGCTCTGACGGTGCACAGGGGCGCTGGCTGCGGATGCGGGTTCGTCCGCTCGGCCAGGGCAAGCGCGAAGCAAAATACGCCGTGTGGTCGATCGCCGACATCACGCGGGATCGCGAGCGCCAGGAAGATGTGTTCCGGGAGCTGCAGCACGCGATCGAATATCTCGACCACGCGCCGTGCGGCTTTTTCTCGGTCAGTCCGGCCGGCGACGTCATCTATGTCAACGCCACGCTGGCGAACTGGCTCGATTACGATCTCGCCGAGATCGGTTCGGGCGGGCTGAAGCTCACCGATGTCGTCTCCGGCGACGGCGCCGCGCTATTGACCTCGATCGTGGCGGTGCCCGGCGAGGTCAAGACCGAAGTGTTCGACATCGACCTGCGCATGCGCGGCGGCAGGACCATGCCGGTGCGGCTCTATCACAAGCTCGCCTTCGGCGCCGATGGCGCGCCGGGTTCGTCGCGCACGCTCGTGATCAGCCGCACGCGCGACGAGCATTCCGACCCCGAACGCGCCGCCGAAGTCCGCTTCATGCGGTTCTTCGACCATACGCCGATGGCGATTGCGACGGTGGACCGCGGCGGCGCCGTCGTCCGCGCCAACGCCCGCTTCGCCAAGCTGGCGCAGAGCCTCAGCCCGGATGGCGCGGCCAACAAGTCGATCTTCCGCACCGTCAACGCACGCGATCGCAGCCTTCTGATCGCGGCGATCAACCAGGCGGCGGAAGGGCAGGGCGACATCGCGCCGGTCGAGGCCATGCTCGACGGCGCCAAGGAGCGCTGGGGGCAGTTCTTCGTCACCGCGGTCGAGGAGGACGAGCGCGACACCGAAGCCGCCATCGTCTATCTCCTGGAGACCACCGAGCGGCGCACGCTGGAAAACCAGATCAACCAGTCGCAGAAGATGGACATGGTCGGCCAGCTGGCCGGCGGCATCGCGCACGACTTCAACAACGTGCTCTCAGCCATCATGATGGCCAACGACTTCCTGCTGAACGCGCACAAGCCGACCGATCCGTCGTTCCAGGACATCATGCAGATCAAGCAGAACGCCACCCGCGCCGCGACGCTGGTGCGGCAACTGCTTGCGTTCTCGCGCCGCCAGACGCTGCGGCCGCAGGTGCTCGACCTCGGGGATGCGCTGTCCGACCTCACCATGCTGCTGCGGCGCCTGATCGGGGAGAAGGTCAAGCTCGACCTCGTGCATGGCCGCGACCTCTGGCCGGTCAAGGTCGACGTCTCGCAGTTCGAACAGGTGGTCGTCAATCTCGCGGTCAACGCGCGCGACGCGATGCCCGATGGCGGCAAGCTGACGGTGAGGACCGGCAATGTAACGGTGGATGAAGCCGCGCAGCTTTCGCACAAGGGCATGCCGGCCGCCGATTACGTGCGGATCGACATTTCCGATACCGGCACCGGCATCCCGGCCGACATCGTCGACAAGATCTTCGAGCCGTTCTTCTCGACCAAGGAGGTCGGCAAGGGCACCGGGCTTGGTCTCTCCACGGTCTATGGCATCGTCAAGCAAACCGGCGGCTTCGTCTACGTCGACTCCACGCCCGGCGAGGGCACCACGTTCCGCATCTTCCTGCCGCGTCACCGGCCCGAACTGGAAGCGCAGCCGGAGGCGCAGGCCACCAATGGTGCGGCCAGGGAAGGGGCAGCCGAGCCGTCGAAGCCGCGGCCCGACCTGACCGGGCAGGGCACCATCCTCCTGGTGGAAGACGAGGACGGCCTGCGCTCCCTGAATGCGCGCGGCCTTCGTTCGCGCGGCTACAGCGTGATCGAGGCCTCCAATGGCATCGAGGCGATGGAGGCGCTCGACGAAAAGGACGGCGCGGTCGATCTTGTCGTCTCCGACGTCGTGATGCCGGAAATGGACGGCCCGACGCTGTTGCGCGAAATGCGCAAGCGCAATCCGAATCTCAAGATCATCTTCGTCTCAGGTTATGCCGAAGAAGCCTTCGACAAGAGCCTGCCGGAAAACGAACAATTCGCCTTCCTGCCGAAGCCGTTCGCGCTTTCCGCGCTGGTCGAGAAGGTGAAGGAGACCATGACGGCATCGTGAGCTTGGGCCGGGCAGGGCCGACATGAAAACCTCGTCCCGGAACCTCGTCGCGCTCGCGCCTTGTGGAACGGCAGATGTTCTGCCGGGGCGGCGAGTAAGGGCGCTCGCCACACCTCGTAATTGCTGCTAACCCCCTGCCATATCGTCACATCCCCGCGACTGAGGGCCGCAGCCGCGGTTCCCGATATTGGCTTCACTTTTAGGCATCTGTGCCCATCTTAGGGGCGCTTCCCCATCCTGGGGACTGAGGAAAAACACATGAATTTCTCGCAAGGCACGCGTGGAATTGTTCGGGCACTGGCAATTGTTCTGTCCGTAGCGCTCCCGCTGGCGGTCGCGGTCTCGGCGGCTGACGCCCGCGTCGGCGGTGGCGGCAGTTCCGGTTCGCGGGGATCGCGAACCTTTTCGGCGCCCCCCAGCACCACCACCGCGCCGGGCACGGCCCAGCCCATGAACCGTACCTTCACCCAGCCGGGCAACCCCGGAATGGGCGCACCGGCAGCTGCCGGTGCGGCGAACAAGGGCGGCTTCTTCAACCGGCCCGGCATGGGCATGCTCGGCGGTCTCGCCGCGGGCTTCCTCGGCGCCGGCCTGCTCGGCATGCTGTTCGGCGGCGGCTTGTTCTCCGGCCTCGGCGGCCTGTCCTCGATCATCGGCCTGCTGCTGCAGGTCGCTCTGATCGTTATCGTGGTGCGGCTGGCGATGTCGTGGTGGCAGCGCCGCCACACGCCGGCCTCCGCCTATGCCGGCGCGCCTGCAGAAGGCCCCGGCGCCCAGCCCAGCTTCCGCTCCGGCCTGAGTGGCTTTGGTCTGGGATCGAACCAGCCGGCGCTGGAAATCCAGCCGGCCGACTATGAAGCGTTCGAACGCCTGCTCGGCGAGATTCAGGCCGCGTGGTCGAACGAGGACATCGCCAAACTGCATACGCTGGCGACCCCCGAGATGGTGTCCTATTTCTCCAAGGATCTCGAGGCGAACAAGGCCAACAACGACGTCAACAAGGTGACAGACGTCAAGCTGCTGCAGGGCGACCTCGCCGAAGCCTGGCGGGAAGGCGAAACCGATTTCGCCAGCGTGGCGATGCGGTTCTCGCTGGTCGACAAGACCCTGGAGCGCACCACCGGCCGTCTGGTCTCGGGCAGCGAAACGCCGATCGAAGCCACTGAAGTGTGGACCTTCGCCCGCCGGCGCGGCGCCGATTGGGAACTCTCGGCGATCCAGCAGACCAGCTGATCGCCACAACGTGACGATCAAGGCGCTGCGGTTCGTTCCGCGGCGCCTTTTTCTTTGTCGTGTTGTTTGTCTTCGGCATGATCCGTTTGTTCCGAATGCGGCGCGATGTTCTTCATCCTGCACGGGAATAATGCCTGCCACGGTGGGTTGATGACAAACGATCCATAAAAAACAACAGGGAGGACTTCGATGAACAGCCTTGCTCGAATCATTTTGCCGGCATGCGTTGCCGTTGCGGCCATATCGGCTCTCGCCAGCGCGCCCGCACAGGCGCAATCCGCCGATACCAGTTTCTTCCTGACCAGCAACGGCATCGGCAATGGCGGCAATCTCGGCGGGCTCGCCGGTGCCGACAATCATTGCCAGACATTGGCGCTGGCGGCCGGAGCCGGCGGCAAGACCTGGCGCGCGTACCTGTCGACGCAAGCTGCCGACGGTCAGCCTGCCGTCAATGCGCGCGATCGCATCGGCAAGGGCCCGTGGAAGAATGCCAAGGGCGCAGTGGTCGCCAAGGACGTCGCCGATTTGCACGGCGCCAACGGCCTTACCAAGCAGACCGCGCTCAGCGAGAAAGGCGAGGTCATCAATGGCCGCGGCGATACGCCCAACCGTCACGACGTGCTGACGGGATCGCAGCCCGACGGCTCAGCGTTTGCGGCCGGCGAGGATCGCACCTGCAAGAACTGGACGAGTTCGACGCAAGGCGCGGCAATGGTCGGACATTCCGATCGCATCGGCTTGCGCGACGACGATGCGTCGAAATCCTGGAACTCCTCGCACCCCTCGCGCGGCCCGGACGGCGGCTGCTCGCAGGCCGACCTGAAGAGCACCGGCGGCGACGGACTGTTGTATTGCTTCGCGGCGAATTGAGTGGCGTAGATATGACGCCGTAGCCCGGAGGAGCCAACGGGTCGCGCGAATGCGCGCCCGATGACAGGCTCCGCGCAATCCGGGCCGCGCGGAAGAATCCGGGGTTGCGCTTCGCTCCACCCGGGCTACGAATTCAAGTCTCGCAATGGGGCCGCCGTCTAGGCGGCCTTTTTCTTGGCGCGTTTCTTTTTCGTGGCCTTCTTGACGGTCTTTTTCGCTTTCTTGGCCGCCTTCTTGCCAGTGAGATATTCGCCGACCTTCTTCGACGAATGGCCCACGGCGGCTACCGCCGACTTCAGCCGGGCCGGCGTGACCTTGAACTTCTTCGACCAGTAGCTGACCTCATAGGGCTGGCTCATCGCGATCCGTGCCCTGTCGGCGGCCTTGTGCTTCTGTAGCTTGAAGTAAGCCTCGACGTTCTTTGCGGAGCGTCCTGCCTTGCCGACGGCGGCTTTCAGTTTCGCGGGCGTGACCTTGAACTTCTTCGACCAATAGGCGACCTCGTAAGGCTCGCTCAACGCGATCAGCCCGCGATCCGCTCCGCCGCGCTTCTTCTTGTTGTCCGCCATCCCTGTTCTCCTGTCGTGTTGAGAAAATCGACGCTTCAAACAGGAGGCAACGTACCACGACTGTTCGCATTCGGACAGATTCGGCACCTTATGGAGATCTGCGCACCGCGTTCACGCTGCAGCGGTCGCGTGGGATGCCGCGTTTGGCGTGACGAACGAACCGCGGGATGATTTGTTATGTCGGTCAAACCGGCAACGGAGGTGCCATCGATGCGTTACGAGCTCTATTATTGGCCAATGATTCAAGGTCGCGGCGAATATGTCCGCCTTGCTCTGGAGGAGGCCGGCGCCGGCTATGTCGACGTGGCGCGCCGCGGCAACGGCATGTCGGCAATGACGCGCATGATGGAAGCGGGGAAAGGAACGCCGCCGTTCGCGCCGCCGTTCCTGAAAGCCGGCAAGCTCGTGATCGGGCAGACCGCCAACATCCTGCTTTATCTGGGATCGCGCCATGGGCTGGCGCCGAAGGCGGAAGCCGGCAGACTCTGGGTGCACCAGTTGCAGCTCACCATCACCGATCTGGTGCTGGAAGTTCACGACACCCATCACCCGCTCGGGCCCTCGCTGTACTATGAGGATCAGAAGGCGCCAGCGAAGAAACGCAGCGATGAGTTCTGGAAGGAACGCCTGCCGAAATATCTCGGCTATTTCGAGGACCTGCTGGCGGCCAATGGCGGGGCTTACGTTACCGGCCGCCGCCTGACCTACGTCGACCTCTCGCTGTTCCAGATCGTGGAAGGCCTGCGCTATGCGTTTCCGAACCGCATGAAGGCGTTCGAAGGGGATATCCCCGGGCTCGTCGGTCTGCACGACCGCGTGGCGGCGCGGCCGAACATCAAGGCCTATCTGGCGAGCGACCGAAGGATTGCGTTCAACGAGGAAGGGATCTTCCGGCGGTACAAGGCGCTGGATGCTTGAGGTGCGAGCCGCGTTCTATCCGCATCATGCCCGATTATGACGGCCGGTGTGTGCCTACATGTTCCGGCCATCTACCGGGGTCATCTTCAGCTTTGACAGTTCGATGCCGTCGATGCAGCTCACATTCAGCGCCACCACGTCGCTGCCGTCGGGCTTCTTGCCGCGCGCGAAGACGTCGACGCCGCAATCGACGCAGAGCTGGTGATGGATCGCATGCTTGTTGAAGAGATATTCCTTTAAATTCTCGTCCCCGGCGCGGAGCTGAAAGCTCTTCGGGTCGAGGAAAGTGAAATGCAGCCCCTTCTTGGTGCAGATCGAGCAGTTGCAGGCGGTGACCATTGAAAGGTCGCTGGTGCATTCGAAGCGCACCTGGCCGCAATGGCAGCCGCCGGTGTAAGTCTTGCTATCGGGCATTCTTGTCCGCCATCGCTATGTTTCACCAAACTCCGGGCACCAGACGATAGCGCACCCGCTCGGCGTAGTCAGCATAATCAGGCAGTCCCTCGACCAGCGCGCGCTCCTCGATGCGGGCGCGAATGGCGAACAGAGCGGCGAACACCGGCGCGATCGCCACGCCCCACCATGATCCCAGCAGCAGCGGCACTCCGAAAAAGAACAGCATGATGCCGCTGTACATGGGATGTCGGACGAAGGCGTAGGGCCCGCTCGAGATGACGCGATGATGACGCGCGGCCTGCACCTTCACGACCGGCGCTGCAAAGGAATTTTCGCGAAACACCCACATGATGAAGGCGGTCGAGAGCAGATACATCGCAAGCCCGAGCGCCTGCAGCACGAGCGGAATGTGGGAAGCATGCGCGCGGCGGTCCAGGCCGATGGCGATGAGCCAGAGCAGCATGACGACAACGAAGGTCAGCATGAACTTCTTGTCGGCCGCAGGCTGGTCGGCCTGAAAGGTCGGCCGCATGCGCTCGGCGAGCAGGGCGGGATCGGTCTTCGCGAGCCACAATCCGCAGGCGGGGCCGAGGGTCGCGCTGACGACCAGGAACACCCACGCCGCCGGCCAGTCCAGCGTACCTGCGGATGCGAACAACAAGGCGCCGAGCGCGACGACGAAGATGGTATTTTGCAGCAGCAATTTTGCGATCATGCCACCGGTTCCATTCCCCCGTGGCGATATTATCGCGCGGTTTTTCGGCAATCTTGCGGCGTTGGTTTCGTCCGGCCGGGACGCCAACCGCTACGCCAGCTGGTCGATCCGCGTTCCCTGACCCGGCGGCAGGGGAGCGACCAGCGTCGGTTGTGGCGTGCGGGTGCCGTCGGCGGCCGCACCGTTCTGGATGTCGGGGGTCTTGTCGGGAGCCTTGAACACCGGGGCTTCAGGCGGTTTGACGACCACCGTTGCGGGGGCAGAAGAGACATTCATTCGGAAGCATCCTTTTTGGGTGCCTCGGACACTGGCCGGGTTGAAACGAACGATTGGTGAATTCCGCGCGGCAATCCCGCGCCGCCGCCGTCAATTCCGTCCAATGGTGAACGGACGGCTCGCGGAATTGTTAGAATGCGACGGATCGGGAGCTCTGGATTCTTGTTTTGACGCGTTTTCTTGACGCGAACCGGCGTCCGCTTCGCTCGAAAACGCCATAGCACCTACTCGTCCTTGCCGCGGGTCATCGCGATCGAAGCCTCGGTCTTGGTGCGCGCGCACTCCATGTTGAGGCGCCGATAGCGCATGACGATCTTGTCACCACGCAAAATGCCTAACCGCTTGAGGCAGCGCGTGGAGCCGGTCGTCGTGTCGTCCTTTGTCACCGTGAAAACGATCGCCGCCATGGAGCCGACCAGAGCGAGGAATTCCGGCTTGGGCTTGCGCTCGCCCTTGGCGTAGAGCTCGATGGAATAGTTGCGGCCGCGGCACCCGAGCGACAACTCCTTTGCTGCCGGATGCGTCAGATAGATCATGTTGCCGGTGTTGATGCTGACCTTGAGGCCATCGATCTGGTTCTTCAATTCCTTGGCGATATCGTCGCAGCGGTCGGCCCGCGCCGGCGACGCGCCGATCACGGCGACCAGCGCCAGCGCGGCGGCGAGCAAGGTCGGTCGGCGAAATTGTGGTCCCAAAGCCATTGTGAATGCCCCTTTGCGCCATTGAACCCCGCGCGCGGATTTCCTGCAAGGGCCGCGTGCAGAAGTCAACTTGATCTTGATGATTGTCAGAACCCATAGAGGAAGATGCCGATCCCGAAGGCGATCACTGCGGCCACGCTGTACAGCGTGGGAATGCTAACCAGCATGGCGGCAAGTCCCAGCCGCTGATTACGCGCGGCGAGCGCGATGATCGCGTAACGCAGCCTGCCGATGGTTGCGAACCCCAGCGCCGCCAGCGCCAGCACCGGGTGACTTGCAATATAGGCCTTGATGATCGCGCCGCCGACGCGGGGGCCCGGAATTTGCGACATGTCGCCGAACAATATCGACGCGTTCGACAGCCCGTCGAAAGATTCGATAGCGGCAATGATGATCAGAAGCAGATAAAGGCCGAGCAGGCGCGGAGCGCGGACCGGCGCATCATTATTCAACGTTGTGGCGGAGGTCATTTCTGATCGCAATCGGTTGGCGGAATATCTGAAATTTCCCGTTTTGTCTGAAAGGGGGCCGGAACGGTTCAACGGCCCGTACTGCTACGGTTACCGCCTGTTCCGGCCCCTTCGTTCGGTCAAGCAAAACCTTCCTTTTGGTCGAAAAATGCTTAGAACGGGTCTATCGCCTCGGTGCCGTTTTGGCCGCCGCCGGCTCCAACCCGAGATATCGACATGAACGCCCCGACCGCCTTTCCCGACCAGAAGCCCGTTCCGCCGTACAAGCATACGCCGCTGTTTCCGCTCGGTGCGGACACCACGCCCTACAAGAAGATCACGGCCGAGGGCGTTCGGGTCGAGAAGGTTTTGGGCAAGGACATGCTTGTCGTGTCGCGCGAGGCGTTGCGGGCGCTGTCGGAGGCGGCCTTCGGTGACATCAATCACTACCTGCGGCCCGGGCACCTGAAGCAGCTCCGCTCGATCCTGGAGGACAAGGAAGCCAGCGACAACGACAAGTTCGTCGCCTTCGACTTCCTGAAGAACGCCAACATCGCCGCCGGCGGCGTGCTGCCGATGTGCCAGGACACCGGCACCGCGATCATCATGGGCAAGAAGGGCTGCAACGTTATCACCGACGGCGACGACGAGGCCGCGCTCTCGGAAGGCGCGCGCGACGCATACTTGCGCCGTAACCTGCGCTATTCGCAGGTCGCTCCCTTGACGATGTATGAAGAGAAAAACACCGCCAACAACATGCCGGCGCAGTGCGAGATCTACGCCGAAGGTGATGACGCCTACAAATTCATGTTCATGGCCAAGGGCGGCGGTTCCGCCAACAAGAGCTTTCTGTTCCAGGCAACGCCGTCCGTTCTGACCAAGGATCGCCTGCTGGCGTTTTTGAAGGAGAAGGTGCTCACGCTCGGCACCGCGGCGTGCCCACCTTATCACCTCGCCATCGTGATCGGCGGCACCTCGGCCGAACTTTGCATGAAGACCGTAAAACTTGCGTCGGCGCGCTATCTCGATGCGCTGCCGACCCAAGGCTCGGCGGATGGTAATGCGTTCCGCGACCTGGAGATGGAGCAGGAAATTTTGAAGATGACGCAGTCGCTCGGCGTCGGCGCGCAGTTCGGTGGAAAATACTTCTGCCACGACGTGCGCGTGATCCGGATGCCGCGGCACGGCGCATCACTGCCGATCGGGCTCGGGGTGTCATGCTCCGCGGACCGGCAGGTGCTCGGCAAAATTACAAAAGACGGCGTCTATCTCGAGGAGCTCGAGCACAATCCGGCGCAGTATCTGCCGGCGGTCGAACAGTCGCTCGGCGGTGAGGTCGTCAAGATCAACCTCAACCAGCCGATGAAGGAGATTCTGGCGACGCTGTCGCAATATCCGATCAAGACGCGGGTCTCGATGACCGGCACGATGATCGTGGCGCGCGACTCCGCCCACGCCAAATTGCGCGAGCGGCTGGAGAAGGGCGAGCCGCTGCCGGATTACTTCAAGAACCATCCGGTATATTACGCCGGTCCCGCCAAGACGCCCGACGGCTACGCCTCCGGCGCGTTCGGTCCGACCACCGCGGGGCGAATGGATTCCTTCGTCGACCAGTTCCAGGCGGCGGGCGGATCGATGGTGATGGTGGCCAAGGGCAACCGCGCGGTTGCGGTGCGCGAGGCCTGCAAGAAGCACGGCGGCTTCTATCTCGGCTCGATCGGCGGTGCGGCGGCAAACCTCGCCGAGCACTGCATCAAGAAGGTCGAGGTGGTGGAATATCCCGAACTCGGCATGGAAGCGATCTGGCGTATCGAGGTGGTGGACTTCCCGGCCTTCATCATCATCGACGACAAGGGCAACGACTTCTTCAAGGAATTGAATCTGGGGTGAGGGCGCTCGGCCTCGACGGGTTCAGCAAGGGCTGGGTCGCCGTATGTCTTGACGGCGACCGTCACGAGATCAGGTTCTGCCGCGACATTGCCGCCGCACTGTCCACGCTCTTCGATCGCGTTGCGATCGACATTCCCATCGGCATGACCGATGACGGCGAGCGAGCCTGCGATCTGCTCGCCCGCGAGAGGTTACGGCCACACTCGTCACGTGTGTTCACCGGCGCGCGGCGCTGGCTGTGGACGGAATTCTCCGACCCCGACGCCGCCAATCGGGATGCGTTGCGCCGTGGTCAGAAGCGGGTGTCGCGCCAGCTCTGGCATCTCGGGCCGAAGATCATCGAGGTGGATACGTTCGTCCGCGCCAGTTGCTCGCGCGACATCCGGGAGGCGCATCCCGAGCTGGTTTTCCTGCGCTTGAACGCAGGCAGGCCGCTGCCTTCGAAGAAGTCAGAGGCTGGAATCGACCTTCGTCGCAAGCTCCTCAGACGGGAAGGCATCAGGCACATCGGCAGGTGGCTGACCCACGAACGCATCGGTACCGGAGCCAAATCTGACGACGTGCTTGACGCCTGCGCCGTGGCGATCGCCGCCCGCGACGCCGTCGGCTCTGTTCCTGAAGGGACGCCGCCGCGCGATGCTTACGGCCTGGCGATGCAGATATGGTTGTAGGCGATAATGGCAGGCGCTCTGCCGACATCCACCTTGCGCATGGATGAAAGAACGAGGAGGCGTTGCGGCCTCCTCGCCATTGCGGTCAGGCCCGCGTCCCGGTGAACGGGAAGCTGCCCATCGGGCCGATGCCCATCTCGCCGCTTATGCTGTCACCGGAAACCTTGCCGATGAACTCGAGGGTCAACGGCATCGGGTTGGTGATCGATACCTTCCAGTTGACCGCGTCGCCGCTGATGGCGCCGTCGAAGATTTCGGTGGAATTGCCATCGGCGCCCTGCGTGCCCGTCAGCGAACCGCCGGAGGCCAACAGGGTCAGCGTAGCCTTACGCTCGCCCATCGGCGTGCTCATGGTGAGGTTCCAGTTTCCGTCCACGGCCATTTTTGTCTCCCCGACATTTCCCCGGCAAACCGGAATGGCTTGCGAGATCCGCTAAACTCGATCGGCGGTATAGCCTATCTCGCCATACAAGCCCAACCGTCTCAAGCGTCCTTTTGACGCGTATTTGTTCAGGCGCGCTGGGCGGCCGCGCGGATCCGGCTGCCGACCAGAACACGAAACGCGATGTATTGAATTGCGAAGGCGGCAATCTTGGCGCCGACCAGTACGACGGTCACGTAGAACGTCCACAGCTTCATGTCGCCGG
The DNA here is from genome assembly GCF_036924535.1 of Bradyrhizobium sp. AZCC 2262. Classification (NCBI taxonomy): domain Bacteria; kingdom Pseudomonadati; phylum Pseudomonadota; class Alphaproteobacteria; order Hyphomicrobiales; family Nitrobacteraceae; genus Bradyrhizobium; species Bradyrhizobium sp. AZCC 2262. The sequence goes on from NZ_JAZHRT010000001.1 coordinate 1,175,480, forward strand.
TCATGGCGACACCGATGGTGCCGGCGGCGAGCGCGAAACACAGTGCGGCCCAAGCATAGCCCGCCAAGGTGACGTATTCGGGAATGGTCTGCGACACGATCGGCGGCATATAGCGCAGCATCCAGCCGCGCTTGAGCATGATGACGCCGATCGCGAAATGTCCGATCGCGGGCTTCGCCAGCACGAAGCGCGGGTCGTGGGTCAACAGCGTCGCGCTGCCGAGCACGATGACGAGCGCGAGGCTCGCCCAGGTCATGTAGCCGAGCTCCTTGCCCTTGACGCGCGAGTAGATCACCTGGGCGATGGCGCCGGCGATCGCCACGCCCGTCGCCAGCAACACGTTGTCAGTCGCGAGATAGATCGCGATGAACAGGATGGTGGAGAAAAAATCGGCGCCCAGTCTGGCGAATACGTCCTTCATCGTGATGCTCTCTGCTGGAGGGTGTTGCGGTCGAAAGATAATTTCAGTTGGTGCCGGGCAGGGCGTTCGCCGGCGGCGCACCATACTTCGCCTTGCGGTATTGTGGATACCATGTCGTGAAGAAGGCGGCGCTGTTGCGGGCGGCGAAGGCGATCACAAGGCTAGACCAGAGCGGCAGGCCCGGCACATAGATCGTCAGCACGTTGCCGATGATCATCAGGACGAAGGCGGCATTCCAGGCCCAGGCGATGAGATAGACCGCCTTCTTGAAGCCGGGCAGCTTTGCCGTCTCGGCATCGACCTCCTCGAGCGCATACTGCAGGATGAACGGCTTGCCGATGATCAGCGAGACCAGCGAGATCGCGAGCACGCCGACATCGATCGTCAGCTTGACGGCCGAATGGCTCAGGTTGGGATCGACCAGCGTGACATAGGCGCCGAGCCCGGCGAACAGGACGACGCAGCCTGCGCCAAGCACCTTGATCGAACGGCTGCGATAAACGTCAATGCCGATGACGGCGAGACAGATCGCAGCCGATGCGAACAGGCTGATTTGGGCCGAGGTCACCAGCATCAGCAGCGCGAAGGCGCCGAACGGGGCGAGGATCAGGAAGATTGTCATGGCGGCCTCTCGCGCTAATCTTTACACCGTAAAGATACCTTAAAGGCAGGGGCCGGAGTCGTCAAGCAAAATCTTTACAGTGTCAAAATAGTCCGAATGACGATTATTTAGCATTGATTTCAGCTATTTAGGTCCGGCTGAGATGGACTCCCGGGGTGCCGCGAATTCGTACCGCTCAAGCTATGCCCCGCAACCTTGCCGCAATGTTCCAACAATAGGGTGCGCCCGAGTGACGTAACGTCGAGGTTGGCATATTGCGCGTGCTGCTGGTGGAGGACGAGCCGGAGATGGCTGCGGCGCTCATCGTCGCTCTGAAAAGCTACGATATGGTCGTTGACCATATCTCGACGCTGGCGGATGCCGAGGAAGCCGTTTTCGTCAATGACTATGGCGCGATCCTGCTCGATCGCCAATTGCCTGATGGTGATGGGCTCACGCTCATTCCCAAGCTGCGGGCCAAGGGAGCAGGCGTTCCCGTCATCGTGCTCACGGCACGGGGCGAACTGGCCGATCGCATTACGGGGCTGGACACCGGCGCGGACGATTATCTCGGCAAGCCGTTTGCCGTCGAAGAGTTGCTGGCGCGGCTGCGTGCGGTGTTGCGCCGGCCGGCGGACGTGCCGCCGGAAACCATGCGGCTTGGCCGGCTGTCGTTCGACCTCGGCAACCGCGAAGCCAGCGTCGCCGGCCAGCCGCTCGATCTGCCGCGCCGCGAACTTCTGGTGCTGGAAGCCCTGCTGCGCCGGATGGGGCGCACGGTCGCGCGCGCGTCGCTGGAGGAGGCGGTCTACAGCTTCGACGACGAGATCCAGTCGAACGCACTGGACACCCATGTTTCGCGGCTGCGCCGGAAATTGTCCGAGGCCGAAGCGGAAGTTGAAATCCACGGCATTCGCGGCGTCGGCTATCTGTTGAAGCGTTCGACATGACAACAGCTCAACCGCATTCCCTGCGTTGGCGGCTGATGTGCCGGCTGGTCGGCTTGCAGGCGGCGATGCTGGCACTCCTGGTACTGCTTGTCATCGCGGCGCTTTGGGGCGCCGGTCATCTGGTTTCACTGGAGTCCGAAGACGACACGATCGATGCACTGCGTGACGCAGTTGTCCGCGAGAGCAACGGAGACATCGCGGTGCGCAACACGCCCACGCTTGCGAAGCGGAGGGCGCAGGCTCCCAATTTCTGGTTTCTGATCAGGGACCGCGAAGGACATTCGGTTTCACAAGGCAGGGTGCCGCTGGAATATGCGAGCATAGGCGATGCGCTCGATGGCATCGGCCAGGCGCGGCTCGGCTGGAACATCCTTGACGGGATGCGCCCCACGGCGCGCATGAAGTGGATCGACACGCCTGCCGGCAACATCCAGATTTTGACGGGTCAGGGCGGAGCAGTGTCCTGGCAACGGATCGGCCATGCGGCTCTGACGCTGTTCCTGGGTCTCGTCCTGCCCATCATTGCGCTGATGACGCTGGCAACGCTTGTCGCAACGCCCATGGTGGTTCGCCGAACCCTTGCCGGCCTTGATCGCGCTGCTGCGCACGCCGGGAAAATCGATATCGACGGACGTGGCGCGCGGCTGCCGCTGCAAGACGTGCCTTCCGAAATCGTTCCGCTGGTAACGGCGGTTAATGATGCGCTACGCCGCCTTGATGAGGGCTACGAGCGACACCAGCGGTTTCTTGTCGATGCGGCGCACGAGCTCCGCACGCCGATCGCGATTCTTCAAACGCGACTGGAATCGTTGTCCCTCGGCCCTGACGCGCGGCGCGTGCTTGAGGACGTTGCGCGTTTGTCGACGCTGGCCGATCAGCTTCTGGACCTGCAGCGCGTCAACCAGCAGGCCGACTGGTTTTCTTCCGTCGATATCGTCGCCATCAGCCAGAAAATGACCGCCGAACTTGCTCCGCTGGCGATCGCCGCCGGTTACGAAATATCTTTCGACAGCGCTGCAGGGCACATCGCGGTGCGAGGCGATCAGGGAGCCCTGGAGCGGGCGCTGACCAATTTGATTCAGAATGCGATCCAGCATGGCGGTCGCAAAGGGGGCATCGTGGTGCGGGTGGAGCCGCCCGCCACGATATCGGTGACCGACGACGGTCCCGGCATCCAGGCTTGCGATCGTGAGCGCGTATTTGAACCGTTCTATCGGTCGCAAGGCCACGGCCGCGGCGCAGGATTGGGTCTCCATCTCGTCCAGGAGATAGTTCGGCGGCATGATGGAACGGTCGCGATATCGGAAGGACCCACCGGCGGCACATGCGTCAGGATGACGTTCAAGCCGGCGCACGGCACGCCGTAGAATCGCGCCCTGCATTTATCGCTGCCGCGCTCATTTTCTTCTGCGGCTTCGACGGCGCGCAATGTTCGCGCAACATCCACCCGTCATATCGCGTCAACGCCGACATCAACGGGTGGTGCGGCTTGATGGAATGGGTGACTTACTTTCATGACAGCACAAAATCTCTTGTTGTTCTTTCGCGCGCTCGCATCCAGCCCTCGCGCGGTTGGCGCCATCGCGCCATCGGGCGCGAACCTTGCAAGTCTGATTACCAGTGAGATCACCGCCGCCTCCGGCCCGGTGCTCGAATTGGGCCCCGGTACCGGCGTCTTTACCGAAGCGATGCTGGAGCGTGGTGTGCGCGAGAGCGACCTCACGCTGATCGAATATGGCTCGGATTTCATGCGGCTGCTGCAGGCGCGATTTCCCAGGGCGCGCGTGCTCTGGATGGATGCAGCCTGGATGGCTTCCCACGATCTGTTCGAGCATCCGTTGGGTGCCGTGGTCAGCGGGCTGCCGCTGCTCAATTTTGCGCCAAAGAAAGTCGCCGCAATTCTCACCGCCGCCTTCAGCAAGCTGCGCAACGGTGGCTCGTTCTATCAGTTCACCTATGGAATGCAGTGCCCGGTTTCGAAGGCGCAACTCGATGAACTCGGACTGAAGGCGAATTGCATGGGCCGCGTGCTGCTGAACATCCCACCCGCGTCGGTCTACCGCATTACGCGCATCAAGCCCGCCAGGCTCGCGGATCAGGTCGAACCCGATGCCGTCTAGCATGGACATACCCGACTTCGTCACCGTGCTCGCCGAATCCGGGCCGATCGGAATTGCCGCTGTCGCGCTGGCCGAAAATTCTTTCCAGTGGTGCCGTCCTACGTCGTGTTTGTGGTGCTCGGCATGATGGCCGCGTCAGGCGAGAGCGAACTGGTCGTCACCGTTGCGGCAACTGCGACCGGTTCAACGATCGGCGCACTTGCGTGGTACGGGCTCGGCCTTGCCCTGGGGGCGAAGCGAATCGAAGCGCTGATTGAACGGTTCGGGCGGTTCATATTCCTGAAGCCCGCCCTGTATCATCGGATGGCAGGTTCTTACAGGCGCAATCACTTCTGGGTCACCGTTGTGGGACAGACCATTCCGGCGGTGCGGGTCTATCTCTCCATTCCGGCCGGCGTGCTCAATCTGGCGATCTTGAACTTCGCGGGGGCAACGCTGATCGGAAGCATCATATGGAGCGGGCCTCTTCTAACGCTCGGATATGTCCTGCGTGAGAGAAGCGCCGACGCGGCTTTTTCGGGCCTGCTGGTCGTCACTGCCCTGGTCGGGTTTGAATTTCTCGTTTTGCTCGCCTGGCAATTAACCCGTCATCCCGGTAGACCGCGACAGGATCATCAGGGCGGAGGCGATCAGTAAGATGAACGTGATCGTGATGCCGCCGACCCGGCCGATGCGGAATTGCAGCGTGTTGGGCGCCGCGTACATGCCGAGCGGGTGCAGAAGCCGGGAAAGCAGCAGCGCGCCCATCAACAGATGGACCCATGTCGCGGCCAGGCCGGACATTTCCAGCATCGCCACCATCAGCGTGATGATTGGGACATATTCGATGAAGTTGGCATGCGCGCGGATCGCGCTGCGCAGTTGCAGGCTTCCATTGTCACCGAAGGTGGCCCGGTCGCGCTGGCGCAGCCGGCCGACTTGAACGGCGAGCACGGTGTAGAGCAGGGCGAGAACGGCGAGATAGGTCGCGGTGATCGAGGGCAGGTGCATGTGCGTCTCCTCGCGGGCTGTCTATTGATGCTGTCATTCCGGGCGATGGGTGGCATCGATCCCGGAATCCATGATGGAGAGGGATTCCGGGTTCATCGCTGCGCGAAGCCTACGGTGTGCAATTGCACATCGTAGAATGACGGCGACAAAGGCTACGCTTACGCCGCGCCGACCCAATTGCCGTGAAAGCCGTCGGGCACGCGATGGCCGAGATGCACCAGCGCGACGGGCCCCGACTCGACATCCTGCGCGTTGAACACCGCGAGATCGCTGCGATTCTCCCGCGCGCGCCAGACCGCCGATAGCAGCCAGCCGTCGCCTTCGGCGGCGTCAGCGCCGCGTTCGACGAACACCGGCTCGGAAATCGTGTCGCCGGCGGGCAGCAGATAATGCCCGAGCCGCTTGCCCTTGCCGTCGACATGCACGATGCCGGAGAGCGCGCCGAACATCGGCAGATCGGGATTGGCGCAGGCGTACCAGCCATGGCTGTTCGTCTGTCCCGCGCGGCGGTCGTCGATGCGCGGGAATTCGCCGGTGAGATCGTCGAGATAGGTTTGCGTGAAGCGGTCGGTATTGCCTGCGAGGTCGAAGGTCCAGCGACAGTACCGCGCGCGGGATTTCTCCGGATCGGTCTTCGAGCCGTCGGGATGGGGAAACAGCGGCGCCTCCTCGAACTGCATCACGTCGGCGATGATGCGGTTGCCTTCCTCCCACGCGTTCATGACGTGGAAGACGTAGCAGTTCTCGGCGCGGAACCAGACCAGATCCGCAGGCGTGCCGTTGCGCTTCATAATGCCGACATACGCGCCTTTCTCCGGCTCCCAGGCGTAAGGCGGCTTGCCGCGCATCGCGCGTTCCATGCTGCCGGTGATGGGCAGGATCGGAAACAGCATATGATTTTCGGTGACGATGAAGTCGTGCACCATGCTGGCATAGGGCGCGTCGAAGCGATCGAACCGCGTCACCACGCCCGCGGCGTTGACCGATCCGAAGGAGAGGGCGGGGGTAAGCGGGCCCGCGGCGTTGTAGCCGAAGAACACCATCTCGCCGGTCACGGGGTCGATCTTGGGATGCGCGGTGAAGGGGCCCTTGATGGCGCCCTTGTAGTCGCAATAGCCGAGGCGATTGAGTGTGCCGGGCTCGATCTCGGTCGGCAGATGGCCTTCCTCCAGCGCCAGCAGCTTGCCGCCGTGGAAGATGATGTTGGTATTGGCGACGCCGCCATCGTCGGTGATTCCGGCCGGCGCCCCCGGCAGCTTGCGGCCGAAGCCGCCGAACAGGGCGCGGCCGGCGTCGTGCTCGGCCAGCCATTTCGGGGTCCGGACCCAGCGGTTGCGGTAGCTGGCGCGGCCGTTCTCCAGATGGAAGGCGTGCAGCATGCCGTCGCCGACGAACCAGTGGGCGCCAGGCGCGTCGAATTGCGGGTTGGGGCCGTTGCGGTAGAGCGTGCCGTTGAGTTCGCGCGGCAATTCGCCGGTCACCTTGAGATGCGGCGCGTCGCATTCCATCGGGATCGGCGCCAGATTGGTCCGCGCTGCCTCGGTCTTCACCTGGTCGAGCATCTTACGTTCCCTCCGGTTAAATCTTTACATCGTAAAGATATCAGTAAGGATGTTGCGGCCCGCCGTCAAGCAAAATCTTTACAGTGTAAAAATTGCGGCTATAAGGAGTCGTATGGCAAGAACATCTCGAGAAACCAGAACGATCCGTCCCACTGCGCGGCGCAGGCCGGCAAAACCCGTGGCGGAAAGGGCAGCCAGTCAGCGTCGCCGGGCAGCCGGCGAGACGCCTTATCATCACGGCGATCTGCACGACGCCTTGCTCGCCGCCGCCGAGCGGGTGCTGGAACGCGACGGGTTGCCGGGCCTGACCTTGCGGGCCGTGGCGCGCGAGGCCGGCGTGTCGCATGCCGCGCCGACCCATCATTTCGGCGATCTCACCGGGTTGCTCAGCGAGCTCGCGGCCATCGGCTTCCGCCGCTTCAACGAGGCCATGATTGCAGCTCGCAATAGTGAAACCCATCCGCTGATGAAGGGGATGGCCAACGCGAAGGCCTATGTCGCCTACGCCCAGGCGAGTCCCGGCATGTTCAGTCTGATGTTCCGCAACGAACGGATCGACATGACGCGGCCATCGCTGCACGAGGCGGCGACCGCCTCCTTCGAGGGCCTGGCGAGTGCGGTCGGTGCCGGCCGCAACGAAAGACTCGCTGGCGAGGCGCTGGAGGCAATCTCGCTCGACCAGGCCGCGGCGATCGCGCGCGCGTGGTCGCTGGTGCACGGCTTCGCCTCGCTGCTGCTCGACGGGCGGCTGAAGGACATCCTGCACCGGCTGCCGGAAGGCACCGGCGTCGATCAACTGCTACATGCGATGCTGCTCTCGACCGTCGCCCGGCCGCCGGGGGCTTGATACTCCCTGCCGGAGCTTGGGTTAGCAAGCGGGCAGGGCGCGCAGTTCTCGCGCTACATTGCGCCGAAATGCCAGGGCCCGCAGCAGTGGCGCTTGCAAACGATGGCGCGGCGCCGGCCCACAATGGTCCGCTTGCGACCGTGCGTCAGGGCTTTACATACGACCAGCCCTTCTCCTGCAATTCCATCACGCGCACAACGCCGGACTGCACGATTTGCGCCTGCGGAATGATTGGAATGTCCTTGCCCTCCGCCTTGCGCATGTTTTCCTGGGTATTGCCGCAGGCTTTGAAGGAGATTTCCGGCGTGCTCAACGCGAGCACCTCGATCCGCGCCTTCACCGGCGAGGTGTCGTCACGCAGCATGTGCAAGCCAGGGCCGAAAGTGACGACCTCGATCGACACCTTCTCGCCGAGGCCCTTGTAGTATTGCGCGACGTTCGTCGCATTGTTGAGTGCGAGATTCATCATCGCTGGTTCGTTGGTGTTTACCTGCAGGACAAGGTTGTGCAACTTCTTGTCAGCAACGGCCTGCTTCTGCGCTGTCGCTTGCTTCGTCGTCGGCGCCGCCGTTGATCGCGCCGCGACGATCTGCGGCCTTGTTGGTTTCTTCGCCGGCTCCGCCGCCGATGACGGCGCGAGGATGAGCACCATTACGACTCCCATCGCCGCTCTGACAGCATTTTCAAATTTGATCATCACGCATCTCCCTTGAACGGTTCCCTGTTCGTTGCCCCTTAGTTGCGTGGCGCGGCAATGGCTTGCGGCCATCTGCATGCCGCAGCCAGCTTTTCTCGCACCATCTTCAATCCGCCGATCGAAAAATTCCCCTCGCGGGCGACACCCGTTCGGGGAGAAAGGCGAACGGTGACCTCGCCCTCCTCGGGGAGCGACTGCAACAAGCGCACGACATCGCCCTTGAATGCGACGCCGGTTCCAAACGATGGCGCGCCTGCCGCAGCTTGCACCGGCTGATCGCCATTGACGCGATAGAACATGGTGTAATCTCCGCCGCGGCCAGAGATGGCCGGTCCGGCGACCACAAGTTCAGTGCGGCCATTGCGACAGTAAATGGAGAGCTGCATCGCGGAGCCTTCCGTGCCGCCACGAGACGGTGTGACGGCCACGACGAGCGGCATATAGTCCACAGGCGATGTCGTCTCGCTAATAGTCCAGTTGCCGACCGCCGGCGCCGGGCGCGCCGGCTGCGCGGGATGCGCCGGCTGCGCCGGGGGTCCTATGCTGCGCGACAGCCGGTCCAGGCATTTCAGCCGCTCTGCGCGCTCCATCAGGGAACAGTCGCGAAGTTGCGCCAATGGATCGCTCGTGCCTTGTGCGAGAGCAATTCCACTCGCCAGCTCGAAGGCGACAAACAGGGGGATCGCAGCGGTCCTCATTGCGATGCCTGCTTTCCACGCGCCTGACGATCCAGCCATGCCTGCGCCGATGAGGAGCGGGCTAATCCGGGGACCGTCGCAGCAAGGTTGATCGATTTCCATTTCGGGTCGAAGCCAGGCGCCTGCAGCCTGTCGATCCGGGAAAAGAGGTAATCGACAAAGCGCGCGACGCGCTGATAGCGATTCGACTGCGCCGGCCAATTGAAGGCGACCAGAACGGTCGGCACCGCGATCGTCGACACGCGTTCGCCCTGCTTGATCAGATTGGGATATTCGGTCGGCTCCAGCACTGCGGGAAGATAGTAATCCTCGAACTTGCTCTCGTAAGCGACCGGAAGGAACTTGAAGCCGGGCTCCCAGCGCCCACGCAGAAAAGCGTCAACCGGCTTCGAGGTGATGAAAACGACGGCGGCCATTTCACCCTTGCGCATCTGCTCCAGCGCGACCTGATGCGGAATGAAGGTCTTTTCGACGTTGATGCCGAGGCGGCTGAAGATCAGCGGTCCCGAATAGGCGGCGGCCGTGCCCAGGGTGTTGAAATTCACTTTCTTGCCGGCGAGATCCTGCAGGCTGGCAATCTCCGGCCGAACGAAGATATGAAGTTCCGACGGGAAGAGGTTGAGAAGGTAGACGATCCGGTGCTGAAGCTCAGGCGCCTGAACTTTGTACTCTTCGAGCGCGTCGGAATTGATGATCGCCATGTCGACGCCACGCAGATAGAGCAGCGCATTCATATTTTCCGTGGCCCCTCGGGTCACGATTGGCAGCACAAGCATGTTCGGCCCGTCGTCGACGACGCGGGCGATTTCGGTAGCAAGACGGATGGGGGCGCCCTCCAACAGGCCGCCGGCGATGCCGACCGTCCAGGCATTCATCCGCTCTTTTTGTGTCTCGTACGGTGAGCCACTTCGCAGCGGGCGGGCGCTCTGTGCCTGTGCGTCGCCATCGGCAAGCTGAGGTGCCAGCATGACTGGCGCCAAAATGCTGAGCACGAGCAATAAGTGTGATCTAAAAAAAGTACTCATCTACAAACTCCTCTTGCGTCAAACTCGGCTTTCAACTGCCATACCCCAGCTGCCCGATGAAGATGTAAATCATCTCACCGAGACAGCGCGTCGAATCGATTCTTGGCCTCCTGAATTCCGCCGGCATGAGCCTTGGCATAGAGTTCGCGCGCTTTCGTCACTTCGCCGCGCGTTCCGTATGTCCCCCATACGGACAGAATGACCGGATCATACGTCTCCGCGAGCATGAAGCTCGCCTGTGCGCTGCCCGTCTCAGCAGCGCGTTCGAGTACGATCCGTGCCGCACCGACATTGCCCTGCGCAAGCAGCGTGCTGGCGCGCGCCATCAACCTGGCCGCTTCCGGATTACGTTGCGCGTCTGAGGACACTGCCTGTACTGAAGCGGTTGTCTCGGCAGCGAGCGTCGCCTGGGCGATTGAGCTGTTTGCAATCGGCCCAGGCGCAGCGCGCGCATCGATCGCGCGCTGCTTCATTGTCGGTCCGCGCGATATTGTCTTGGTCCTGTCGCGCTCGTGCTGCAGCTCTGCCGTCATCTGTTCCGCAGTCTGCTTGAACTTCGCCGCATCATCGCGCGCCTTGGTCAGCTGCGCTGCGTTCGCCTGGATTTCGCGGCGAGCGATCGCGAGTTCGCGCGACAGCGCCTCGGCGCTTTCGCGCTCTTTCTGCTGTTCGGCCGCGGTTCGTTCCGCAGTCTGCTTGAACTGCGCCGCATCATCGCGCGCCTTGATCAGCTGCGCTGCGTTGGCCTCGATTTCGCGGCGCGCCATCGCGAGTTCGCGCGACAGAGCCTCGGCACTGTCGTGCTCTTTCTGCTGTTCCGTCGTCGTCCTTTCCGCAGTCTGCTTGAACTTCGCCGCATCGTCGCGCGCCGTGGTCAACTGCGCTGCGTTGGCCTCGATTTCGCGGCGCGCCATCGCGTGTGCGCGCGACAGTACCTTGGCCCAGTCGCGCTCTTGCTGCAGCTCCGCCGTCGTCCTTTCCGCAGTCTGCTTGAACTGCGCCGCATCATCGCGCGCCGTGGTCAGCTGCGCCGCGTTGGTCTCGATTTCGCGGCGCGCCATCGCGAGTTCGCGCGACAGAGCCTCGGCACTGTCGTGCTCTTTCTGCTGTTCCGCCGCCATCCTTTCCGCAGTCTGCCTGAACTGCGCCGCATCATCGCGCGCCTTGGTCAGCATCGCCGCGTTGGCCTCGATTTCGCGGCGCGTCGCCGCCAGCTCGTTCGCCAGCGCGGCTCCGCGAGCGCGTTCCTCTTGAAGCGCCTGGCGTTGTTGCTCGGTGCTTGCCGGCTGTTCCTGTCGTGCGGCGGTGGCCTCCAGTGCGAGACCCGTTGTTTTTTCGCGCTCGTGTTCGAGCGATTGTGCGGACTTCACAGCGGAAGGCGTCCGCAGTTGCAGATTGGATCCGTCGATCGCGTTGCGAGCCTCGGCAGCTTCATTCGCCAGAATTTCTGGACGCGGCTCCTTCTCCAAAAATTGTCCCGCCTCCGGCGCGGCCGCCTTCACCGCCTGCTTGAGCTGCGGAGTTTTCTGCGCTCCGTGATCGGCTTTGGTCTGCTGTTGTTGCCCAAATAGGTCGGTCTTCCGCGGCTCCGGACCCGCCAACCGGGTCGCTTGCTCAACGGTCTGCCCGCCGATCGCGCCGACGATATCCTGCTGACCGGCGTTTCCCGCCACCCAGGTGGCGACCTCGGCGCGGAAATACAGGCCGGTCAGCGCCGCCGCAATGAACGCTGCGGTGATGGAGAAAGCTGCAAATCGTCGACGCGCACGGCCGGCGTGAGAGGAGGGGTGCGATGGTTGAAGATATCGATCGTGCGGCAGCGGCTGCCAATGCGTCGGCGTGATCTTGCTTGGCTCGCCGTTTTCACTGATCCATTCGCCCGCCTCAGGCGACCAGTGCGCGACATCAAAAATCCCACACACATCATCCTCAAGGATGATGGCCTCTTGGCCCTTGGGTGCGCTCTCGATCGTTTGGCGCATAAAAACGCCTACTCTGATGGTACTATTTTCTGAAGTAATACCGGACTAACACTTCTCCATTTCCAATAGGAAAGCCTATTCCACGCGCAGCACAGCCTCAAGCACCCAGAAGTTGGGAAACGCGGTGGAATCACGCGCGAATTCGTCCGTGGTTTTACGGGCATGTTCGTCGGCGTCGGGATGGACCTGCGCGGCGACGATGCCGATGGTGTGCCGCTCAGCAACCCCTGCAAATCTTGGTTTGTCGCGCGAGCCTGGCGTCGGCCTCGGCGTCTTCGTTGGGCTGCCGCGTCCACTCGTCGTAGCGCGCTTTGACGTCTGACCCGGCTGAGGCTTCCCTGGGCGGGGCGCCATTCAGCGGGCCGAGAATGATCTCGCGATTGCGGGCTGTCTTTCGCTTTTGCGGCCGTTTTTCCTGGCCCGGTTCGTCGTTTGCCGTCGGCGCATCGCCCAACCCGTCCCAGGCGATCGGCGCGCCCGGGGTCGTCGAGGTGGCGCAGCCGGTGCCGGACGCGCAGCAGCCGGAGAGGGCGGCGCCGGCAACCAGCAGAACCATGAATCTCGTTAGCATCGTTGCTCCGGTGTGGCCGACGTTAAAACCCGTGACGTGAGAATATCAGGCACTGAAGGCTGTAGCTTTGACGTTATTACGGCGAAAACACGCCGGCCGCGGGCTGCATTAGCGCTTTGCAAGGCTGACGGCGGAGCCCTTTTCACCGATCACCTTCACTTCGTCCTTCCCGCACTTGAAATCACGGGCAAATTCGTCCGCCGCCTGGCGCGCGAGCTCGTTGGCATTGCGTTTGGCCTGGCCGTCGATATAGGCGACATGGCAGACCGGCCCCGGCGGCAGCCGCGTCACGGCTAGCATCGGTTTTGAGGTCGGGCTTCCCGCCTTGTCCGGGTCGTTGTTGTCGGCGATCAGCCAGCGCTGAATGATCGCGAACGGCTTGCCATCCACCGCCCGCCATTCGACGGTGGGAGCGGTGGAATTGAAGGGGGCAAACCAGGCCTCCGCGGCCGGCTCCTTGCTGGCGGCTATGCGGTCGGGTCCGACCGAGACGGTTTGGCGCAGATCGTCCTCGCTGATCACCACCACCAGCCCCGATTTGCCGGGGCACACCTGGGTCGTGCTGCCGTTGTCCCCGGGCTTGCCGATGGTGCGGCAGTCCTTCGCCTCTGATGATGTGTAGCTGCTGCTGAATGTTTGGGCGCTGGCCGGTGAAATCAGGCCAAATGCAGCCGCGAATAGTGCCGTGGCGGCCGGCACGATGGCTTGCCGATGGGAAACACGTTTCATCTGCACTTCTCGCATGGAACCTCCAGGATCAGACGTGCGCAATCTGGGGAAGGTTCATGGCAAAGGTGCGAAACACCTGACATTGCCGCGGAATCGTTCTAGAAGAGCGGCTCGCAATTCCGTCGTCCCGAGCGTGCAGTCAATCAGTCGTCATGCCCTCCATACCTTCGAATAAGCCTTATCGCGTCGGCCGCTCCCCTACCGGACTTGGCCTTTTCGCCACCAAACCGATCAAGAAGGGCACCAAAATCATCCGCTATTTTGGGCCGCTGCTGGATTCGAAGAAGAAAAAAGACGACGCGATCGAGAACAAATACCTGTTCGAGCTGAACGACCGTTGGACCATCGACGGCTCGGTGCGCAAGAACATCGCCCGTTACATCAACCACGCCTGCAAGCCCAACGCGGAATCCGACGTTCGCCCACGCAAGCGCAAGGTGTTCATCCGCGCCATCAAGAGCATCGAGCCGGGCGAGGAGATCAATTACGATTACGGCACCGATTATTTCAAAGCCTATCTGAAGCCGATCGGCTGCAAATGCGCGGCCTGCGAAAAGAAGCGCAAGAAACAGCGCGCCGAGGCGCGGGCGGAGAAGGCCCGGCTGAAGGCGAAGGCCGAGCGGAAAGCGCTGAAGAAGGCGGAAAAGCTGGCCAAGGCCAAGGAGAAGGCTAAAGCGAAGCTGAAGGAAAAGGCTGAGCGGAAGGCGAAGGTGACGCTCAAGCTGAAGGGCCATTCGCTCAATGGCAAGTCGCTCAACGGCAGGTCGCTCAACGGCAAACGTCTGAACGGCAACAGCCGCGTCAGGGTTGCCGGCAAGAAATCCGTCGGCAGCAAGCAGCCGGCTTCCGCGCCTGCTTCGGTCCTTGAGGCTCAGCCCGCTGCTATCGCCTTTGAGGCTCAGCCCACCGCCATCTGAAGTCTCATCCGCCGGTCTTGTGCACCGATTTCGGCAGCAACGAATCGCCGAAGTCGACCGCCGAGCGTTGAATGATCGCGCCTGTTTCATCGACCACGACGCGAAACCGCCGGTGTTCGGAGAAGAAGGTGAGGCGGTGCCGGCCGGAGTCGGCATCGACCCCACGCTCGGCAAGGCTCGTGATCCTGCCCGCGCGCATCTCTTCCTGCAGCAAAGACGGCGCCAGGCCGAGACCTTCCGCGACGATGGAGGCGTCGATCTGCACAGTGCCATCTTCGAACTCGATCGGTTTCATGAGTTGCACCTGAGTCTTCGTTGCGGCGGTCATGCGTGCGCCGGGCTCCGCATGGCCGGCGCGGGATAGGCGCACTCCGCCAGCGTCGTGGCGTCGAGCTCGCGCATGAAGGCTTCGCGGGCGGCAGCGAGTTTTGCTTTCAACCGGCAGCGCGGCTTCAGCACGCAATTGCCGCCATCCTCGCGAAAACATTCGACCAGCGGCGGCCCTTCCAGGGCGCGCACCACTTCGCCGATGGTGATCGACTGGGCGGGGCGGGCCAGCGTGAAGCCGCCGCCGACGCCGCGCTGGGTCGAGATGAAACCGCTATCCGCGAGGTCGCGCACCACCTTGGCCAGATGGTTGCGGGAAATGCCGAACTCGGCCGCGATCTCGTTGGTGGCGAACGACCGGCCCGGTTCGCCCGCCAACCGCATCAGCGCGCGCAAGGCAAAATCCGTGAATGACGTCAGGCGCATGGGAGATCCTCGAAAAGTTCTGCTTGCAAATCGACTATAGCCGGATAAATAGGTATTTGAAATACCTATTTAGGAGCGGCGAGATGGAAGCGATCGTGACAGGGCCGGAGCGGCGTGAGCGGATCACGGCCGGGATCATGGAACGGACGGGCATTGACGGGCCGATGATCGAGCGTCTGGTGCACGGCTTCTACGCCAAGGTCCGCGCCGATGCGGTGCTGGGGCCGATCTTCGATGTCAGGATCAAGGATTGGGAGCCGCATCTGGCGCAGATGTGCGCGTTCTGGTCATCGGTCGCTTTGATGACGAGCCGCTACCACGGCACGCCGATGGCCAAGCATCTGCCGCTGCCGGTCGACGCCGATCATTTCGACCGCTGGCTCGAGCTGTTCGAGACGACTGCCCGCGAGATCTGTCCGCCCGAGGCGGAAGCGCATTTCGTGGAACGGGCGCGGCGGATCGCGGCGAGCCTCGAACTCGGCATCGCAGGCGGGCAGGGCGTCATGCTCGGCAACGGGCAAAGATTTCGGCGCAATCAGGCAGGAGCAGTGTGATGGCTAATCGTGCGCATGTCGCGACCAGCAAGGAGCAGGCCGATCCTTACGCCGGCAGCAGCCTGGTGCCGATGCTCGTCATTGGGTTGGTGCTGACTTTTGCCGGGATGATCGCCGCCGTGCTGTTGAGCTAAGGATGCGCGCGTTCTATGGCTCCTCGGCGCGATCGATCGCCACTTGTTCGTGCTGCGCGGTCCGCTCCAGATTGCCAATCAAGCGCTGAAGCAAATCGATCAGCGTCTTGACCTCGTCGTCGCTCATGCCTGCAAGCGCCATTTCATTGCCGGCATCAACGGCCGCATCGACTTCCGGAAGTATTCCCAGCGCTTTGCGGGTGATTGAGATCAGGCTGCTGCGACCGTCAGCGGGATCGGGACTGCGCTTGATCATGCCGTCACGCTCAAGTCGCGACAGCAATTGAGCCATGCTCGGCTGCTCGATCCGGGCGCACAGCGCCAGCTCCTTCTGGGCAAGCTTTTGTCCCGTCCTCAACATGCTGAGAACGGGGAAGCTGGCGACGCCGAGCCCTAGCGGCCGGAATTTGATGTCCGCGAGCCGGAGCATCAGTCGCGCCGCTCTGTTGATGAGATATCCCGGCCGTTCGTGTTGCGCCCATTTTCGCATCATATTCTCTTGCATAGGGTCCTATACAAAATCGATAGGCTCCTATATATAGCCCGATTGAACCCTGAAGGATAGGCTCGCTCAAAGAGAGATCGTGGGGCCAACGTCAGTTGCGGCGCCAAACGATTGGCTCTTCCAACACGAAAGCAACAACCATGATCACGATTGTGGGCGCCGGATTGGGCGGCCTCACGCTGGCGAACGTGCTGCATAGGAACGGGATCACGGCAGTCGTCTATGACGCGGATATCTCGGCCGCTTCCCGACCACAGGGCGGCATGCTCGATATTCATCAGGAGACCGGACAGGCGGCGCTGCAGGCCGCCGGTCTGCTTGAGGCTTTTGGCAAGCTCACCTTGGAACATGGCGATGCCATGCGCATTCTTGACAAGACCGGCGCCGTGCGAATGACGCATGACGGCGATGGGTTGCGACCGGAAATCGACCGCGGCGCGTTGCGCAATCTGCTTCTTTCTTCTCTGCGTCCGGACCTTGTTCGCTGGAATGCGCAGGTGACCGGAATCAGCAGGGAGGCAAGCGGGTTCAAATTATCGTTCGCTGATGGCCGCGTCGCGACGACGGAAATCCTGATCGGCGCTGACGGGGCGTGGTCGAGGGTCCGCCCGCTGGTATCGGAAGCGAGCCCGTTCTATTCCGGCATCAGCTTCGTCGAACTGCGTTATCTGGACGCCGACCGGAAGCACCTGACAGCGGCCGCCCTCGTTGGCAAGGGATTGATGTTCGCGCTCTCGGACGAACGAGGCATCTTCGGGCATCGCGAGCCCAACAACGAATTGTGCGTCTATGCCGCGCTCAAGGTTCCGGCCGATTGGTCGAGGCAGCCAATTTCCCGCGACCTGTTGCACCAGCATTTTCACGGCTGGCACGCTGATTTTCACGAGGTGCTGGCCAACAGCGATGGTGACTTGGTGCCGCGATCAATCTGGATGTTGCCGGAAGGGCATAGCTGGCCGCGTACATCAGGTGTGACGCTGCTCGGGGATGCCGCTCACCTGATGTCGCCCTTCGCCGGAGAAGGGGCAAATCTGGCCATGATCGACGGGGCGGACCTCGCCAGGGCCATCATCGCGCATCCCAACGACATCGAACGCGCTTTTGCCGCCTACGAAGCCACGATGTTCCCGCGGGCGCGGGAGGCGGCTGCGGAATCCGCAGCCGGTCTCGAACTCGCGTTTGAAGCCAATGCCCCGCAGGCGATGCTCGATTTCTTTACGCCAAAGGGATGAAATGATCGCGCGTCGGCCGCCGCAAAGTTAGGCTTCGCGGCGGCGGAAAGGCGAGGATCGGCAAGCTCAGGCCGTCACCACGCCGTCGCTCCTGCGCAGCCCGACATATTGCAGCTCGGCAAATACGCCGGTGGCGATCGCCTGTGCGACGGTAACGAGTTGCCCGAGCAGGTTCGGCGAAACTGCGCCCGAGAACAGCAGCGCGAAGCTGCCGAGCGTCCAGGCCGCGTTGCCTACGATGACAAGCAGCACCAGCGCCTTCGGCACCGATGACCGTGAAGCGAGCCAGCCGACCAGCGCGGTATAGGCGATCAGGAATAGCCCGGTCTCCCGCAGCAACGCTTCCGGCAGGTTGAGGAAGGGGGCCAGCATGCCGGCGCCGAGCGCAAGCCCGACGGCTGATACGCCGCTGAAGATGGCGTCGGCGAGCAGGGCGCGGCTCAGGAACGTGGACGGATGGATCATGGCAGTTCTCCTTTGCTTGGGGGACTTTGGGCGGGGAAGGGATCAGCGCTGCAGTAGCGACCGGAGCTGACGCATCAGCCGCATCGGGCAGAGCGCCTTGCCGACCCTGTTTTCGATCGTCTGCACCTGCACGAACACGAAGACGCCGGTGTCGCGCACCAAAGGTTGCGGCATGTTCAGCGAACGCGCCAGCAACCAGGTGGCCAGATTGACCACCCAGGGGATCACGGCGGTGACGAGGCGGAAGAGGGAAAGCATCAGCATGGGTCATCTCCTGTGCCGCCTAAGATGATCCAGCCCGTGATCTGTTTCGATTACCTCGGACGTAATGGAATGGGTGAAATTCGCATGATAGGTTTTCCACCATGAACGCACACGCTGCCACGGCGCGAGCCGAACGAACCCAGCCCGTCCATATCGGCGATCACCTGCGCGAATGGCGCCAGCGACGTCACTTAAGCCAGCTCGATCTGGCCGGGGATGCAGAAATCTCGGCGCGTCACCTCAGTTTCGTCGAAACCGGCCGCGCCGCGCCGTCGCGCGAAATGGTGCTGAAGCTCGCCGAGCGATTGGAGGTTCCCTTGCGTGAACGCAACGTGCTCCTGGTCGCGGCGGGGTTTGCGCCGGCCTTTCCGCAGCGCTCGCTCGACGATCCCGCGCTCAAATCGGCGCGGCAGGCGATCGACCTTGTCTTGAAAGCCCACGAACCGAATCCGGCGCTGGCCTATGACCGGCACTGGAATCTGGTGACAGCCAACCGCATGGTGGCGCCGCTGCTCGAAGGCGTCCCGGCGCGGCTGCTCGG
Organism: Bradyrhizobium sp. AZCC 2262; assembly: GCF_036924535.1. Classification (NCBI taxonomy): domain Bacteria; kingdom Pseudomonadati; phylum Pseudomonadota; class Alphaproteobacteria; order Hyphomicrobiales; family Nitrobacteraceae; genus Bradyrhizobium; species Bradyrhizobium sp. AZCC 2262. The sequence goes on from NZ_JAZHRT010000001.1 coordinate 1,194,038, forward strand.
GCAGCCCTTCAACATCCTGCGGCTGGCCTTTCATCCCGAGGGCCTAGCGCCGCGTACGGTCAATCTCGCCGAATGGAGCGCGCATCTTTTGGAGCGATTGCACCGGCAATGCGAGGCGACGGCCGATCCCGAACTGCTGAAGCTGTACCAGGAATTGAAAGCCTACAGGATGCCGGCGCGTTCGGGCCCGGTCTCGGCCGACAATGTCGCGATCCCCTTCAAGCTGCGGAGCGCGGGCGGCGAGGTGCTGAGCTTCATCTCCACCACTATGGTGTTCGGCACACCAGTCGACATCACGCTGCAGGAGCTGGCGCTGGAAACCTTCTTCCCCGCCGACGATCTGACCGCCGAGCGGATGCGGCAGATCGCGGCTAGTCTCACCTGATGCGCAGTATGGGTAGAGCGCAGCGAAGCCCATCAGCGTCATAACCGGTATTGATGGATTTTCGCCATCGCTCGGCACACCGCAAGGCGTCACGCTGCAGGAATTGCGCGTGGAAATGTTCGTGCCAGCCGACGAAGGATCGGAAGCATTACTTGCAAAACTGGCGCGCGCGGTACCCGGACAAAGGGCGCTTCCGAGGTTACCCGCCAACCGGACCGTGCCCGGATAGGCGCGCGTTCACTTCTCTTTGGCTTTGGTTTCAATCCTGGCCGAAACTGCGATCTTTTCCTTCATTTCGGCGCAGGTTCTGCGTACCTGTGCGGTCACCAACGAGCAGTTCTCAATATGAAGGAAGACGCGCTTGGCCTCCTCGCGGTATCGCGCTGCGGTTTCCTTCAGCTCCTCGATCACGTTGAGCGCATCGCGGCTCATGGCCTCACATTGTTTGACGTGCCCGACCAGTTCAACGCCCAGGTCCTCGATGTCTTTCGCCGCCGCTTCATATTCGCGGACAACCGCTTCCGCCGAAAGCTTGCCGATCTCCGTGGCTCCGGCGCGATGCTCGACATAGTCGGGCATCGACAACTCCGGCGCACTTACGGAAGGCGGCGCGAAATCGGCCGGCTGGGATTCGCGAGTCGAGGGCAGTTTTCGAAATTCTTCCTCGATCTCGCGCTCGATATCGATCACATCAAAAATCGGCGGTTTTGTTGACTGCGACTGCGCCATGGCAATGCTCCAAAAACTTTTAGAATGCAGCCAAAACGGTTAGTTGCTCTGGGGAATCGAGCAACAGGATCTCCTTGGTAAGCTTGTTAGTTAAGCTTTACGTCCGCGGTGCGGGTTAATTCTGGAACCGCCAACGAGCCCCCGCGACCGCGGACATACGCCGCGCGCGGGCCGGCGGTAGTCAGGTGTTCGGAGGCGGTTTACCAAAACCTGCCCGGTAGCGAGGCCGACGTGATTCCGGAATGCGCACCGAGGCGGACCTCCGTCGATGGCTTCTTATTTGCGGGTTCGCAGGCTCATGACGCCTGAACCTGCGCAGCGCGCCGCTCGAAGGTCATCGCCTGCAGCACCTCGGCAAAAGCTCGCGCGTCATCAGCGCGGTGGTCGCGCTGCCCTGCAGCATCTCCGGCGACCAGGGGCCGCCCGCGTGCTCGGTAGCGCGAAACGGGGGGGCCTTCCAGCCTGAAAATGGCGGTCATTGCAGGGCTCGACGGTTCAAATCGATACGTGGCGTTCTAGAAACGCCGGCCGCCCGCCCGCCACAATAACCGCGGAGGTGAAGTGATACGAGACATGCGGCTATTGCCCTTGTCTCCCGGTCCGATCGGATTACCTTCCGGGCACCATTCTGCGAGGAGACCCCGATGAGCACCCAAAAACCCCTGAAGATCGACATCGTCTCCGACGTGGTCTGCCCGTGGTGCTATATCGGAAAACGCCGGATCGAGAATGCCCTGGCGCTGGTGCCTGATGTTCCCGTCGAAGTGCGCTGGCGGCCGTTCTTCCTCAATTCCTGGGTGCCGCGCGAGGGCATCAGCCGCGACGAATATCTCACCGCCAAATTCGGCTCGGTCGAAGCCTACAAGGGCATCGCCGGCCGCGTGGTGGCGGCGGCGGGCGAGGAGGGCCTGACCTATCGGCCCGAGCTCGTGAAACGTCAGCCGAACACCATCGATTGCCATCGCCTGATCCACTGGGCGGATGCGCAGGGCAAATCAGCCGAGATGAAGCAGCGCCTGATGGAATTGTATTTTCGCGACGGCGGTGACCTGACGGATGTCAACGTGCTGGTACAGGCGGCCGCCGATGTCGGCCTCGATGCCGACGACGTCCGCAAGCGCCTTGCCACCGACCAGGATGTCGCGCTGATCTCCAGCCAGGCGCAGGAAGCTTCCGACAAGGGTATCTCCGGTGTGCCGACCTTTGTGTTCGCACAGAAATACGCGGTCTCCGGCGCCCAGCCCGCCGACCAGCTCGCCCGTGCGATCCGTCAGGTGTCCGGCGAAATCAACGCGCAGGCGGCGGAGTAGCAGCGGCGTATCGGGTGAGGGGCCTCCTTCTGCAAGCGCAGTAGCGTTTGACGTGTGTTGCCCCTACAGAATCAACAACAAAAACCTAGGGGAGGCATCATGATCTACGAACTGCGAACCTACACCGTAAAGCCGGGCACGCTCGGCGACATGATCAAGGCCGCGAGCACGGTGTCGCGCGATATCCGCAAGGACGATTACGGCAAACTCGAAGGTTATTGGTCGACCGAGATCGGGCCGCTCAATCAGGTCCTGCATATGTGGAGCTACAAGGATTTCGAGGAGCGCGCGCGGATGCGGGCCGAACTTGCTAAGAACCCGCGCTGGACCGGCGAGTATGTGCCGTTGATCCGGCCCCTGCTGGTGCGTCAGGACGTCCGCCTGATGAACGCGGTGAGGCCGCCGGTTGCGCCGGCGTCGACGGGCAATGTCTACGAACTCCGCAACTATCGGGGCAAGCCTGCCGGTGGCCTGAAGCAGTGGATCGATGCGTTCACCGCGGTGCTGCCGGAGCGTGAGAAATATTCAAAGATCGTAGGCCTGTGGACGACCGAAGCAGGGCAGCCGAACGAGGCCTGCCACATCTGGGCCTATCCCAGCCTGAACGCCCGCGCCGAAGCCCGCGGCAACGCGATGAAGGATCCGGCCTGGCAGGAATTCCTCGGCAAGGGCCCTGGATTTCTCGAGGAGATGCACTCGACCATCATGCTGCCGGCACCGCATTCGCCGCTGCAGTGAGGTACTGACGTAGCCCGGATGGAGCGTAGCGCAATCCGGGTTATCGCATCCAGCTGCACCGGTCCCCGGGTTGCGCTCCGCTTCACCCGGGCTACGACTGCTACTACACGCCCTTCAAATAATAATTCGCCCGCTTGCCGAGCGCGATCCGCCGCAGCAAGCGGCGCATCGCCATCGAGGCGCGCAGCGGCTTGAGTGCCGTCGTTACCGTGCGATAGAACGCGAGTTTCAGCGCATCGAGCGCCGGCCGGTTGCCCGGCGGCTGCTGCGGCAGGCCGATGCCGCGCAGCATCGAATTGAAGAAGTGCAGATCGTTAAGCCGCCGCACTTCGCGCGTCTTCCAGGTGATCGCCATCGAGATCGAGAACGACCCTGCGGTGCGCACCCAGTGCGGCCATTGATACGGCACATAGCAGCCGTCGCCCGCGAACAGATGGAATTCCGTAGCCCGCGGCGCAAAGCTCTCGTCATATTTCAGGTTGCGATGCTTGGTCATCGAGCGCTCGATCTCGTCATCACTGACAATCGTGTGGTCGGTATTGTCGAAGATCGTGAAGAATTTTTCGCCGTGGATGTGAACGAAGAAATTGTCCTCGCTGTCGAGATGGAACGGCGTGGTCGAGTTCGGCGAGGACACGAACAGAAAACCCTCGACCTGCTCGAAGCCGGCATCGAGCAGGCTGCTGAAACCGCGGGCGCGGGCCACCGACAGCAGGGTGTCCTCCAGCAGCCGACGATACTCAGGCGAATTCTCCACGCGCTTGAGCACCATCCAGGCGCCGGCGGTTTCGATGCTCTTCACCACTTCGGTCGCGTCGAGGTCGATGGAGGGAATGGCGTCCGGATCCTGGCTGATTGCGACCTTGCCGGAATTGTATTCGATCAGGTCGCGCGGCAATTCAGAGGCCAATTGCGCGATACGCGGCAGCGTCAGCAGCGGGTGACCGGCGAGCTTGTGACGGATCGCGAACGGCTTGAACGGAAAATCGCGACGAAGCGCGTGATGATCGGCCGTAATCACGGGCGCGACGGCGGCGAGCGTATTCATTCAGGATTTTTCCTGCCGGGCTCGGAGGAAACGAACGATACGGCGTGCCGGCTCGCGGATCCTGCCACGCAAGCCGAGCGCGGCGCGGATCAGCGACACGACCGGATCGCGGCGTCGCAGGGGGATCAAGACGTCGCCGATCGCAAGGCGTCCGCGCCAGATCGGGTTGATCATGGGATGGTCGGGGGCGGCGGTGGAATCGACCAGGCGAATGGCCGGATCCGCGCAGAGATAGCGCGTCAATTCCAGCGTCAGCTGCACGCCCGGTGAAAATTTTGCAAAGCGCTCGTCGACGCCGAGCTTGAAGTAGAAGGCGCGGTCCTGATGGCGCAGCACGATGGCGGCCGCCACCGGCGTTTCGCCGGCCCGCAGGGTCACGATCTCGCACTGGCCGGTCTCGGCCAGCGCTGACGTGGCGCGCCGGACAAAGGCGGCATCGCCATCATCCTGGCTGAGCGCGGTGCCGCGCTGCCCCTTCCAGCCGCTGGCTTCCAGCATCAGGAATGTTTCAATCGCGGCAGCGACGTCGGCGGGCGTGTGCGCCACGTCAAAATTGACGGCTCCGTGCTCGGCGAGGCGATTGCGCTGACGTCGCAGTTCCTTCAGCTTCTTCGCGCCCAGGGCATCGCGAAGCATTTCGTCGGCGTCGCACGTCGCGTCGAGGCAGGCGCGGACATGCGATTGCAGCACCAGCGGCGCGATGCCGTCGCGGCCAAGCACGTCGGCAAAGGCCTTCATGGCCGCGCCATCAAGCGAGGTGGCGCGGAAGATCAGTGCGTGCGCGCCGGCCCGGCGGGCCTGCTCCATAATATTGCTAACGGCATCTTCTGCCATGTCGCGATCGAGCATCGGCGTGCAAAGCGTGCCATAGGGATCGGCGCTGACCAAAGCGGGCAGCGGGATCTTGTAGGCGCGCCACATCGAGATCACGGGCATCAGGCCGATCAGGGTGGATGCATCACGCCACGCGCCGAGCGCGGCGGCATCGAGGCGGCCCGGCGCCGAAGCGTTCACCGCCAATTCCCATTCGGGCAAATAATAGCCGTTCGGCTCGGCGGTGCGCGTCGAGAGCGCGCGCCATTGGCTTACAGAAATGCCGGCGAGCGGCGTCAACGCTCCGCCGGAGCGTGGCGCGTGTGCGTTCGCGTCCTTGTTCGATGCACGACGAGCTGTCGATGTGTCGGCAATGTCAGCCACTTCCCCGTATCCCCGTTCGCGATTTATGTGGCTGACGGCACCATGAGGGGCCGCCTGGCCATCGCGTTCACGGGGCGACGGTAATGGAAAGAGGTAGAAAATAGCGTTGTCGCGAAGCTCGGATTTGAGCGGTCGCGTTAACGGATCGTTCAGCCTTTCAGGCCGCTCCAGCTCTTACGCGACCTCGGCGGTCGCGGGGGAGTTGAGGAATTTGGCCTCGAACTCGCTTGCCGGCATCGGCCGTCCAAAGAAATAGCCCTGTCCTTCTCCGCAGCCCATCTTGACCAGGAAATCGGCCGTGGCTCGGTCCTCAATGCCTTCGGCGATGACGGACAGGCCCAGTTGCTTGGAGAGCCCGATAGTCGAGCTGACGATCGCCGCGTCGTCGGGATTGGCCAGCAATCCAAACACGAAGGAGCGGTCGATCTTCAGTCCGTCGAGGGGGAATTTCTTCAGATAGGTGAGGCTCGCAAAGCCGGTGCCGAAATCGTCGAACACGAGGCGAACGCCAAGCGCCTGAATTTTCAGGAACGTGTTCAGCGCGCTCTGCTCGTCGTGCAGCAGGATGTCTTCAGTGACTTCGAGCTCGAGGCTGGTTGGACTCAAACCGGTGCGGGCAAGCGCCTGCGCGACCGAGCTTGCGAGGTCACCCGACTGCAACTGGGAGGGCGAAAGGTTGACGCCGATCCGGAGCTTTTGTCCTGCGCGCTCCCAGGCGGCTGCCTTGGCGCAGGCGGTTTCGAGAACCCACTCCGCTATCCGTTCGGAAATCGGTGAGGTGTTGACAACAGGCATGAATTCTCCCGGCGAAACCAGGCCCCGCTCGGGATGACGCCAGCGGATCAGGGCCTCGGCGCCGATCAGGCTGCCGTCGGCCAGATGAATTTGCGGCTGGTAGAACAGTTCGAATTCATTGCGCTCTGCGGCCAGCACCAGCTCGGCTTCCAGCGTCAGGCGAGTTTCCAGTTCGCGGCGGATCGAGTCCTCGAACAGCACGTGACCGCCGCGGCTGGTCGCCTTGGCGCGGCTCAGCGCCAGATGTGAGTTGCTCAGGAGTTCAGCCGCCGTTCGCCCGTCGGACGGGAAGACGGCGGCGCCGATGCTGACCCTGACGCGGAGGTGACGCGTGCCGGCGAGCAGCGGCTCGTCGAAGCCTGCACCGATCTGCTCGGCAAAGCGGCTGACGTCCTGGCCGATAGCGTTCGTCGGAACCGCGATGGCGAATTCGTCTCCGCTCAGGCGCGCGATCAGGCCGGCCGCAGGCATCGCCGCCGTCAGCCGCTCTGAAATGGCGCGAAGCACGAGATCGCCGATCGCATGGCCGAGCATGTCGTTAATCTGCTGGAAGCCGTCGATCCCGATGACCAGCAGCGCTACCTTGCGGCCGTCAGGCCCGGCTCTGGCAATCTTTGCTTCAAGTTTGGCATGAAGGGTGTTGCGGTTGATGAGGCCGGTCAGCGTGTCGTGTTCAGCCAGGTATCGAATTCTCTCGGCTTCGCGCTTGCGCACCGAGATGTCGCGAAGGATCGCGCCGAACTGAAATCCGTCAGTACCCTGCCAGCCTGAGAAGCTGGCCTCGACTGGAAACACCTCGCCATCGCTGCGGCGTGCGTCGAACTCGATCACCGTGCCGGCAGCGAGCTCTGCGGCATCCTTGACGGAAAAAGCTGGCGTATCGGGATCGCGGGCGCAAATCCATTCAAACGGCCGGCCGATCATCTCCTCGGGCTGGTAGCCGAAGATCGCCGTCGCGCCGGGATTCCAGACCGTGATCAGGTAATTGGAATCGGTGCAGATCAGGCCGTCGCCGAGCGACATCGCCACCCGTTGAAAGCGGCTCTCGGCGACCCTGCCGAGCAGATCCTTGATGTCGATTTCGTCGAGCGCGATGGCCGCGATGTAGACGATGATGGCGATCTGGACCAGCGAGGTGTCGGGAATGAGCGGGAACGCGGCCTGCAGGGCGAATGCACTGGCCTCGAGGGCTAAAGCCGTTGCAGCGAGTAGCGCCACTCGCTTGCCGGCGGAAAGGCGGCGCCATGAGAACAGCATGAGCAAGGCGAGCAAGGCGAGGCCGGTCAGCGTGACGACGGGCGAGGTCCATTGCAGCGCGCGGTTCTGCAGCAGCGATTCCGCGGCCAATGTCTGCAGCACGGGGCCGGACACGATGACGCCGTTCGGGACGCTGAAGCGGTCACCGAGCTCGAGCGCCGTGCCGCCGATGACCACCTTCTTGCCCTGCAGCTTTTGCAGCGTCGCCGGGTCGCCGCGCAGCACGTCGGCAAAGGAGACTTTGGGGATTCCCGCCGTTCGGATGCTGAAGTCGATCAGAAAGGGTGCGCGCTTTTCGTCGTATTGGCCGGCGAGGACGGCAGCCATCGCGGGTACGAATTTGCCATCCAGCTTCTCACCGAACGGATAACGGCGGACAAGGCCGTCGGATCCGACCTCGACATTGACGAGCGCCGGCCAGGAATGTTCGGCGAATTGCTGCAACGGGCGATTGACGTGAAGCGTCGTTCTGTCGGTGCGCGGCTGCTGGAAGGAAGGCAGCACGACCGACCCGCCGGCGCCCTCGAGCGCTTCTGCAAAGTTCCGGTCCGAAGACGCGTCGGAGGGCGTGGAGAAATCGACATCGAGCGCGATGTCCTGGACGTCCGCCTTCTGAAGCTGCCGGATCAACTCGGCGTGGAGCAGGCGCGGCCACGGCCAGACGCCGATCCTGTCGATCGACGAGGCGTCGATCGCAATCACCACAATATCGCCAGAGACCTGTCGCGACTGCCAGGCGAACCGCAGGTCGGCCAACGCATGGCGAAGCGAATTGTGCCAGCCGCCCGCCAGGACGATTGCGAGGGCAATCATCACGAAAATATGCGGCCGATATCGTTTCACGTTATCACCATTCTGGTGGTTCGAATTTGGTCGTCGTCAGGTTCGCCAGCTGACAATCCTGTCTGATTGGCTGCGGCTATTTCTTGCTGTTGCCGTAGGCGTTCCCGTTGCCGTTAGCGCCATTGCCGTTTCCATTTCCGTCGCCGTAATGGTTACCATTGTTGCCATTGCCGTTCCCGCCGCCACCTGAGCCGCTGACGGCAGCGACCGTGCCGCTCACGCCGGATGCCGCCGCGCTGCCTGCTGCCGCGCCGGCGCCGCTGCCAGCAACGTTGCTACCGTTGTTGCTCTGGCTGTTATTCGCCATGACCGAGTTGGAATCGGATGAGGTCCAGATCGTGTCCTTGTTGGCTGCATTCCGCGCAGCCCCGTGCACCGCCGACTTGTCCCGGGCGAGCCCGTGCGTGACGCGGTGGACATTCAAGTGGACTTCACCGATCGATGACGAGATGCGGGTGACGCCATGCTTTGCGGGCTGCACGCTGGCATGCCGCAGCTGCTGGACACCCAGTCCATTCGTGGCGTGGCGGATCGCCGTAAAGCCTCCGCGCGGCACCGGAACGCGCTCGACCGACGGCGCGCGCGGCCTGCCTTGCTCGATCGGGGCGAGGACGCCGGAGCCGCCCAGCGAGAGACCCGCCTTGCCGTTCGCGAACGCCGTCGCGTGTTGGCCCGCCATCACCTGAGCGATCTGGCCCGACTTGAAATCTGCGACTTCAACCTGACCGCGGACCACATCGACGGTGGTCTTCCCCGCGTTGACGGTGACGCGGAATTGCGTGCCCTTCACCACGGCCGCGAGGTAGGGAGTCTCGACCTCGAAATGCTTGACGTTGCGCTTTTCAACGTCGAGCAGGATCGAGCCGGCCTGCTGCATGATCGTCGTCGACAGTCCTTCCTTTTTCTGGGCGGGGACGCCGACCACGGAATTCGGTGAAATCAGGATCGTTTCGTCGCCGCGCTTCAAGAGGACACGTCCGGTGCGGCCGGTGCGGACCGTATCGCCCGGCTTCAACGCGTCTTCCTGCTTCAACGATGCCTGCTGCACGCCGCTGCCGGTGAGCCATACCTCGCCCGAGGACTTGCTGACCGTCCAGTCGCCGCCATCAGCGGCGAAAGCGACGGAAGCCGTCGCCAGCATGAACACGGTCGCGAGTGCTCTTGAGACGTGAGGGATTGCACGCATGAAAACTCTTTCCGATTGCCGCTTTGTCCCGAGGCTTACCGGAAATGTTTCAAGATTGAGTGAGGGCAGGAACGGTCTTCTGCGGTAACTGCGTTAACCATTCATTGACCATAAAATTCTATTAAAAATCATATGGCTAGGGGTCCCACCAGCGATTGGCGGCGTGCATCCGTATATCTACTGGAACGCGTTTCTGCATCTGTAGTCTGGCACCGCTTCCCGATGGTTGGCCTCGGCCTGTGGATCATCATCGCCTGTTTTCCGGCGCAGGCTCAGCAGGCGAACCAGCCCGGTTATGATCCGCGGCAAACCGAAAAACGTTTCGAAGACCAGCAATCGCCTCAGGGGCCAACCGCGCGGCCGCAGTTGCCGATGCCGCAATTCGCGCGTCCCAAAGAGCAGGGGGATTCAAAGCCGCTGTTCGTGCTGCGGCATGTCTCCATCACCGGTGCCGTCGCGATACCGCAGGAGCGGCTGGTTACGGCGTATCAACCCTATGTCGGGAAAAAGGTATCGCAGGCCGATCTTGCGGCGATCGCTGCTGCGGTCAGTGACGTCTATCGCGCCGCCGGCTTCCACCTCAGCCGGGCGATCGTTCCGCCACAGGACATCCAGCGCGGCCGGCTTCATATTCAAGTCATCGAAGGCAGCATCACGGAGCTCGCGCTGAAGGGAGAGGGCGCCGAACAATTCGGCGTCCGGCCGATGCTCGATGCCGTCTTGGCCGAACAGCCCTCGCGGCTTGCGACGCTCGAACGGCAGTTGCTGCTGATCAACGGACGGCCCGGCGTACAGATCGAGGACACCGCGCTCGAGGAGATCGGCACTGCGAGCGGCGATTTTCGCCTGATCGTGTCGCTGAAAACCTGGCACGTTTTCACGTCGTTCGGCGTCGACAATCTGGGATCGTCGTCGGTCGGACCGTGGCAAAGCTACGGGACGGCGGCGTTCAACTCCTATCTCGCGCCCGGCGATTCCCTGGTGTTGAACCTGTCGACCACGCCCGGTGATCCGCGCCAACTCGCGTTCGGCCGCCTGTCCTACGACGTGCCTGTCGGCACCGACGGCGCCCGTATCGGCGCGTCGGGCTACTACAGCGAGGTCTGGCCCGGCGACTACCGCCATCTCTACAGCGACAACATCAAGACCGAGTCGTTCGAAATTCGCGGCAGCGTCGTGCCGCTGCAATCGCAAAAATCGAGCCTGGCGCTGACCGCGGCGGCCGGCTTCACCAATGCCACCGAAAACGATGTGTTCGGCCCGATCTACGCCGACCATATCCGCACCGCGAGCCTGACGTCGGATTACCGGCTGCAGGACGGTTTCGGCGGCACCAATTATCTGACGGTGAATTATCGCCAGGGCCTCGACATTCTCGGCGCTTCGCACCGCGACGACGACTATCTGTCGCGCGACGGCGCGTCCGGCAAATTCTCCGCGCTGAATTTCTGGTTCACGCGTTACCAGACGCTGACGGATGCATGGTCGCTCAAGCTGGCCGCGGCCGGCCAGACGGCGTCCGGGCCGCTCTTCATCTCGCAGCAATTCTATCTCGGCGGCATCGCGTTCGGCCGCGGCTATGGCAGCGCCGAGATCAGCGGCGATAATGGTCTGGCGGGCACGGTGGAGCTGCGCTTCGACCAGAAGACGAATCTTCGATATCTAAGTGGCTACCAGATCTACGGATTCGTCGACAGCGGGGTGGCCTGGAATGACGGCTACCGCCTGAGCGACGGCCTTTCGCTGACCTCGGCCGGCGGCGGCGTTCGCTTCTTCCTCGCCGACGGCCTGCAGGCCGACATCGGCGCCGCCGCGCCGCTCACCTATCGCGCGCCAGATAATCCCACCCGCGGCGCGCGGGTGCTGTTCTCGCTGACGAGCGCGCTGAAGCTTTGTCCAATGCGGGCGACGACGCGCTGCCTGTAGCCGCTAGACCGGCTCGTAGCTCTCGGCATTGCAGGTGTCCTCGGCTTCGACCTTTTGGCGATCGGCGATCACGCCGCCGGAAATCTCGACACGATAGGTCTGCGTGCCCAGCGGTTTTCCGGTCACCGAAACCACTTCGGCCTTGACGCATGCGCTCCAGCCCGGACCGCGCAGGTTTGGGTGCGGAACGGAAACGCGGACATTGGTCGGTTGCGAAGCCGCCGTGAACACCGAGTCCAGTTTCTCTTTCAGCATGCGCTTGACGTCGGGTGCCGGCTCGAGCGGGGGCGGCTCCGGCACCTTGGCGCGCATGAACTCGGGCAGTGGCGAGCGGACGTCGCCAAAGCCGCAACCCGCAAGCATCAGCGCCGCGCCCGCCATCAGCGCTATGTGAATCACGATCCGCCGCATCGGAGGTTGTTTTAACCCGGAGACGCCACTCCGGACAGAGTATTAGGCCCAGATAGCAATCCCGATACTGTGATTTGCATCACGTCGCAGAGCTTGGGTCTGCGACAAGATCGCCGTTGAATCGGGCCTTTGTCACGCCTCTCGTGGCGCCGCCGGCTTGAACCCTTTGGCTTCGGGCTGTGACCAATCCGTAGCCTGCATTGCCCGGAGGTCGCATCATGTTCCGTCACACACTTTTCACATTGATGATTCCCGCTGCGGTTCTTCTGGGAGCGCATTCGGCATCCGCCGAAAACCGCCTCGCGCTGGTGATCGGCCAATCTGCGTATCGCTCGGTGCCGGCGCTGCCCAATCCGGCCAATGACGCCAGAGCGGTCACGCAATTGCTGACCGATTCCGGCTTCGAGGTCTCGACCGCGGCCGATCTTTCGCAAGGCCAGATGCGGGAGGCGGTCAGCGACTTCGCGGGCAAGGTTGCGGCCAAGGGCGCCGACACCGTTGCCCTGGTGTTTTACGCCGGTCATGGGCTGCAGATCGACGGCGAGAATTTTCTGGTTCCGATCGACATCGATCCGAAGCGCGAAGCCGACATTCCGATCCAGGCGGTGCGCCTCAACGACATCCTGAACACGCTGACGTCGGTGCCAAGCAAGATGCGGATCCTGATGCTCGATGCCTGCCGCAACAATCCGTTTCCGGAACTCAAGACCGCCGGCAGCGGGCTTGCCATCGTCGATGCCAAGGTCGGCGCTCCCGGCACCTTCCTGTCGTTCTCGACGTCGCCGGGCGCGGTCGCGGAAGACGGCTCCGGCTCCAACAGCCCGTATACCAACGCACTGCTGGCGGCCGGCAAGGAGCAGAACATTCCGATCGAGGAGACCTTCAAGCGGGTGCGGCTTGCGGTGAACAAGGTCACCGACGGGCGGCAGACCCCGTGGGACAGCTCCTCGCTGACCGAGGATTTCCGCTTTTCCGGCACGTCGGTCGCAGGATCGAAGCCTGCGGCGACTCCGAAGAAGTCGGTCGCCGAGTGGACCCGCGATCTCAAGGGCAAGCCGGTCGAGGCGGCGAATGAGCTGATCGTGGCCGACGGCACCGACGAGGCGTATGAGGCCTTTGCCGGCCTCTTCCCGCAGACGGCGCTCGGGCGGCTGGCGCGCGACTGGCTGGTTCGGCACCGGCGCATGGTGGCGTGGAACGACGCCGTGCTGATCAATACCGCGTCCGGATATCGCTCGTTCCTGGAGAAATTCCCGGATAGCGATCTTTCCGCGACCGCGCGCAAGCTTGAACTGCGGCTGCGCAACCGTCCCGAGTTCACGCCCGCCGTCGCCGCCGCCAACGCCGCCCTGCCGCAAAACGTTGCGCTGGCCGGGCCGACCTGTCCCTGCAACGTGCAGCCGCCGCAACAGCAGCCGCAGCCACTTAAGGTCAATGCCCCGGTCCGGCGTGTCGAGCCGGATCCGCCGAAGAAGCGGGTCGATCGCAAGCGGCCGCGCCGGCCCGATCCGGATGACGATGTTGTCGTCGTCCGACGGGTGCCCCCGCGCGATGTGTACGAGCCACCGCCGCCGCCGGTCAGCATCGGCATCGGCATCGGTCTCGGCGGATTTGGCGGCGGCCGTGGCGGCAACTATGTTGGCCGGGGTAGATACTGACGTGGCAATAGGGTAATCGATCCCGCAAGCGTTGTGTTGCGCTTGCGGGGGCAGGATGCGAAATCCGGTTCGTCTGTTCACTTTCATCGTTGCCATCTTCTGCGCCGGCATCGCGTTTCCGGCTTCCGCCTGGGAGCATTGGGGCGGCGATCGCGGCGGATCGCGGTTTTCGCGGCTCAACCAGATCACCCCCGAGAATGTCGGCAATCTCGTCCGCGCCTGGGAGTTTCGCACCGGCGATCTCGATCGCCGCGCGCCCGAGGTGATGAAGCGGACCAAGTTTCAGGCGACGCCACTGCTGGTCGAAGACAGCCTGATCTTCTGCTCGCCGTTCAACGAAGTCATTGCGCTCGATCCCGGCAGCGGCGCGCAGAAATGGCGGTACGATCCGAAGATCTCGACCAGCCAGCGCCCGGCCAACCGCTACAATTGCCGCGGCGTGGCCTATTGGGTCGACGAAAAGGCCGCCGGGACCGCCGGCTGCCGCGCGCGAATCTTCATGGGCACCAACGACGCGCGGGTGATCGCGCTCGACGCGAGGTCCGGCATTCCCTGCGCCGATTTTGGCACCAATGGCCAGATCAGGATCGAGACCGGGATGCCGCTGGAATGGCCAGGCGAATTCCAGATCACGTCGGCCCCGGTCATTGCCCGCGACACCCTCGTCGTCGGTTCTGCGATCGCGGACAACCGCCGCGTCGATGCGCCGTCCGGCGCGGTGCGCGCCTTCGATGTGCGAACCGGGCGTTCGCGCTGGAGTTTCGATCCGCTGGTGCATAGCGGCGTCGAGGCCGGCCATGCCAATGTCTGGGCGCCGATGTCGGTGGACGAGGGGCGCGGCCTGGTGTTTTTGCCGACGTCCTCGCCGAGCCCGGACTTCTGGGGCGGCAAGCGGCCCGGCAACAACGACTACGCCAATTCGGTCGTGGCGCTGCGTGCCGAGACCGGCGAGCGGGTCTGGTCGTATCAGACCGTGCATCACGATGTCTGGGATTACGATTTACCGGCGCAGCCGACATTGGCGCGCATCGATACCGGGGAAGGCCCGCGCGATGTCGTGATCCAGCCGACCAAGCAGGGATTTGTGTTCGTGCTCGACCGCGATACCGGCAAGCCGGTATGGCCGGTGGAGGAACGGGCCGTGCCGCAAGGCGGCGCCGAAGGCGAGCAGCTCTCGCCGACGCAGCCGTTTCCGACCCACGTGCCGCCGCTGCTGCAGCAGCAGATTTCGGCCGACGATGTGTTCGGCCTGATCCCGTTCTGGGAGCGCGGTGCCTGCCGCGCGCAGGTCGCGGCGGCGCGCAACGAGGGCCTCTACACGCCGCCATCGACGCAAGGCACCGTGGTGTTTCCGATGACCGGCGGCGGCGTGAACTGGGGCGGCGCCGCCTTCGATCCCGTCAACCAGATCCTCTATGCCAACACCTCGCGGGCGATTCACATCATCAAGCTGCTTCCGCGCGCCGCCGTGGCCGATGGGTTCAAACCGCCGCCCGGACACGATTTCGGACGGCAGCAGGGCGCGCCGTTTGCGATGACGCGCGCGGTCGCGATATCGCCTCTGGGCCTGTTGTGCAACACCCCGCCCTGGGGCGAGATGGTCGCGGTCGATCTGAAGGCCGGCAAGATTCTCTGGCGCTCGCGCGTGGGCACTACGGAAGACCGCGCGCCGCTCGGCATCGCCTTTCATTGGGGAACGCCGCTCGTCAATGGCGTCGCGATCACCGCCGGCGGTCTCGCCTTCACCGGCGCGACGGATGCTTATCTGCGCGCCTTCGACGCGCGATCGGGGCAGGAGCTGTGGCAGGGCCGGCTGCCGGTGCCGGGCGTCGCCAATCCCATGACCTATCTGTGGAAGGGCGAGCAATATGTCGCGATCGGCGCCGGCGGTCATTCGGAGGTGGGCACGACCATCGGCGACAGCGTGGTGGCGTTCCGCCTGGCGCGGCCGGGCGAGGCGCCCTCGCTGTGGTCGCGCACCATCGACCGGCCCGGCGGGCGATTCATGAGCGGTGCGATCGCGGCTGGGTTCACGGTGCTGCTGATGGCGCTGTTGGTCTGGCGCTGGCGGCGGAGCAGGGTGGGGGCGTAGGTTCCCGCAACAACCATTCCATCGTCGTCCCTGCGAACGCAGGGACCCATACTCCGCGGCAATTATTGCTGGAAAAGACAAGATAACTGCGACCATACCAAAACAATTTCGGCCGATGGCTATGGGTCCCTGCGTTCGCAGGGACGACGGAAGAGTTTTTGGATTCAATTCTCAAAACCGAATACACATCCGCGATCTCGCGGCGCTGATCGCCCGAGGTTTGCATCTTTCGTTGGCCCTCCCGAAAGTCAGAGGGCGCAGGGAAGACCGGGTGCTTGCTGCACCCGCGGTCTCGCGTGCTATTTGCGCAAACAAAAGTGCACACGAGCATACAGGGCAGCGGGAGCATTCCGGCCTTCCCTGCGCAATGGCTTTACGGCTTACTTCGTGCTCTTCCCGGAGAACGGCTCTTTTGCCTCCGTCGCCCGCGCTTCTTATCGCAAGCTTAACGCCAGCACCGCGGCGCCCGAACCACACGACTTCGCCGTACGCTTCCGGCGCGTACGTCTATCGCGCCATTCGCGTCCATCGCATCCCACCGCGCGTTCGTGACGTTCGCGAGCGCCCCTCCTTCGGGTGAGACGGGCGGAGTTATGGGACTGATTTGGGTGAGAACGAAAGCGGAATATTTTTGATTCCTGGGCTTGACACGATTTCGGAAAATCCGAATTGATTTGCCGACGATCATTGCGAGCCAACGGGTCGCGCAAAATGCGAGTGGGGGCGGCGGCTTGTGGCAAAAGCGTGCAACCCGCTTGAGTCCCTTGTGCGCACGAAAGCGGAACTCGGTATCGGAGCGAAGCGGACATCGCCGAAGATTTATGAATACGTACCCTAGTTATTACCAGCCGTGATTCCCCGCTCCCGGATGATTGCGCCGAACCGTTTGGAATCCTCGCGGGCTCTTTCTCCGAATTCATCGGGGGACATTGCCGCAGGGATATTGCCGACGACCATGATGCGTTCTTTCAACGCAACAGTCGCGAGCGCCCGATTGATCTCCGTATTCAAGCGCGCAACAATGTCGCGTGGGGTGCCGGCAGGCGCGTAGACACCAAAAATGGCGTCCGCATCAAAACCGGCAAGACCGAGCTCCGCGAGCGTCGGCACGTCGGGAAGTTGAGGCGAGCGCTGCGCACTGCCGATCGCAATGGCCCGCAGCTTGCCGGCTTTGACATGCTCGATGGCGATGCCGGGGTCGAACAGGAAGTCGAGTTGCCCTGCCAGCAGGTCGTTGAGCGCTGGTGCTGCGCCACGATAGGGCACATGCACAGCATCCGTGCCGGTCATCTTCTTGAGCAACTCTGCCGCAAGATGCGGTGAACTGCCGATTCCGGGCGATCCGAAATTGCGCTTTCCCGGGTTGGCCCTGAGGTCGGCGATAAACGCCTTGAAATCCTGCACCGGATTTTCTGCCCGAACGACGAGATAAAACGGGACGCGCGCGACGGAAGCGACGGGAATGAGGTCTTTTGCCGGGTCGAACGGCATGCTGGCATACAGATGCGGATTGATCGCTACCATCGAGCCTGACGACATCAGCAAGCTGTAACCATCCGGGGCGGACCGGGCCACGGCCTCGCCGCCGAGATTTCCGTTTGCACCGCCCTTGTTCTCGATCACGACCGGTTGACCCAAGGTTTCACCGAGGGACTGACCTATCAGGCGCGCCAGCAGATCGGCGGCCCCTCCCGGCGGAAAGTTGACGACGAGGCGGATGGGATGAGTGGGCCAAGTCTGCGCCAGCGATGTAGATATCATGCCCGCAGCGAAAGCGAGCGCAATCACAATGGCCCTCATGTCTTTCTCCCTGGATTGTCTCAGCCGATAGATGACCGCCTGATACGGCCGGGCTCATCGACTGATCTGCGCGCGTCGCATTTGCGGAATGACTTCCTCGCCAAAGAGAGCGAGCGATTCGCGGCGGCGCGGCGACATGCTCCTTCCCAGCATCGCAAGAAAATGGCCTGCGCCGCATTTGCGGCATTGATTGATCACCTGCTCGGTGACTTGCACCGGCGTGCCCGCGATATAGTCGTCGTCATGCACTGAAAATCCGGCACCCGTCCTCGGCGCATCGAGCAACGAGGATGCGCGGTCGATGGCGCGCGGATCGCCAGCTATGACTTTCAAGGTCGCCGCCTTCGCGACCCCGGCTTCTTCCCGCGCCTGAGCCGCATCACGTGAAATGGAGATGTTGCGCCGGATGGCGAGCTGATCGGGACCCGCCGGCAGTCCGAGCCGGTCGCACTCACCCCGATACACGTCGAAGATTTCCGATATGCGGGAGACGGATTCGAAGCCGGTGCAGATCTTGGACCGCCTTTGAGCCGACTTTTGCGCGGATCCCGTGCTGACGACAGTTGTCCATTTCGGCGGGGAGGGCTGCAGAAAGACACCCGGCATCAGGCTGAGATTTTCGAATTTCCAATACTTTCCGCTGTGGCTGACGACGGGGTTTACCAGGGCAGCATCGAGTATCTCCAAAGCCTCATTGAACCGCTCGCGGGCCTCCTCCATTCCAAGGCCTATCCGCTGCAGTTCCTGGGGCACGCCGGCCGCAAAGCCGATCTCAAGGCGTCCATTGGTCAGGTGGTCGAGCATCGTCAGCTCCTCGATGATGCGCCACGGCTCATAGAGCGGCACGACGTTTCCCATCGTCCCTAGGCGTAGCCGGGTGGTGTGTCGAGAGATAGCTGCGATCAGGAGATTGGGGGAGGGGCTCAATGAGTGACTGAAGTGATGTTCGCTGAAGAATATTCCTTCGAACCCCAGCCGTTCGGCTTCGAGCCAAAATGCGTAACATCCGTTGAAAGCGGCGGTTATGGCGCCGCGCAGGGCCTCCCCCTCGTTCGGGGTCGGGGCCTGCATGAATTCAAAAATCCACGGCTTGATCAAGATGCTTCCTCCCCCTGGGCACGACCGTTTCTTGATGCGGCTTCTCGTGCGGCCCATTCTCGATGACGTTTCGAAATTTGAAAAATAGATTATATTGATCCGTGATATTTACAGTATGGATGTCATCCCATGCGTTTCGAAGGCCTGGACCTCAATCTCCTGATCGCGCTCGACGCGATCCTTGAAGAACGCAGTGTCATGGCGGCCAGTCGACGCCTTCATCTCAGCCAGCCGGCGATGAGCGCCGCCGTTGGAAGATTGCGTCAGTATTTCAACGACGAGATTTTCACGATTTCACAGCGAAAGCTGGTGCCGACGCCATTGGCGCAATCGCTGGAGAAGCCGACGCGAGACATCCTGCTGCGTATCCGGGCGAATTTGATTTCCCCTCCGAAATTTGACCCGGCGAGCTCGGAGCGGCGTTTTCGGCTGGTCGTTTCCGATTATGCGAGCATCGTATTGATGCATGCGGTGATGAAGCGCGTCTATCGAGCTGCACCGCGTGTCTGCCTTGAAATTCTTCCTTTCAGTGATCGGGTCGACGAACAGCTTCAGCGAGGCGAGGTCGATTTGGTCGTGATCCCGGATACCAGCCTCATTGATGGCCATCCCAGCCAGCATCTGTTTGCGGACGAGTTCTGCTGCGTGGCCTGGACCGGAAGTCGCCAGATCGGACGCTCAATCTCGCTCAGCCGCTATCTTCAGCTCGGGCATATCACAGCTCAGCTCGGACCCATTCGCGGGGTATCGTTTGATGAACGAGCGCTCGTCCAGTTGGGTTATAAACGCCGGATCGAGGTCATTGCCCCGAACTTTACCGCGATGGCGGCCATGGTAATCGGTACGGACCGCATCGCAACGATGCACCATCGCCTCGCTGCGATCTTTGCAAGAAACTTTCCGCTGAAGCTGCTACGGGCGCCGGTCCGCATCCCGGCATTTCGCGAAGCCCTTCAATGGCCGGCATCGTTTCACATGGATCCCGCACTGGTATGGTTGCGCGAGATCATAACCCACGTTGCTTCCGAGGTTGACCGGACACCGGCGGCGCAAATGAGAATTGGGTAGAGGGGCTCCCGCACCGGCCGGAACGTTTCTGCCGGTTCGCGGTTATGTTACCGGCGACGGAATCTTCGCGAGGAGCGGGACAGTCCCGGCAGAGGCCATGCGGTGTAACGCCCGCCTGGCCTTTGTCTTGTGGGCAGTCTCGGCGAGGAACCAGTGGCTTCATGCGGACTTGAATCCGAAAGGCCAGTTTCCAAGCTGGTCCAGTACGGTCCCGCCAATAAGCCCCACCACGACTGAAAGGTCGGGCCGTGCTCCAACTCCGGAGAAAACGTAATGGCTGAACCCAGCAAACAGGAAATCGACGCGCGAGCGTATCGGCTTTGGGAGCAAGCGGGTCGGCCCGAAGATCGAGAAGCCGAGTTTTGGCACTTGGCTGAACAAGAGCTGCGCAACGAGGACAAAGGTTCGCCGACGCGAACCCCTGACACGCTGTAACGCAGTCGAACGACCAGCGGCGATCCCTGCACATTGCCGAACGATCACCAGCTCCAAGATCTGCGGCCAACCGGAGTTCTCAAATGGCAAGAGAAAACGATTTGGAAGGCCGGCAGGACATGGGCGGCAAGCATGGCGGCCAGGCGGGCATGCCGAAGCCTGAGGACCGAAGCTCAGCGCAGCAGGGCATCGTTCGGGACGAGAGGGGACAGGAACAGCCAGCGGCCAAAGCGCGTGCTCAACACGTCAGCCGGAAAGATCGGGGCGATGATCCACCTGGTGATCCGAAACAGCGATAGCCTTTTTCGACGACGCGTAACCAGGTCTTGCACCCATAAATCCGTCGGCGTGACGCGACGATAAGCCATGTCCGCTTTGCCCCGTTAGCGACTGAGGTGGCGCGGCGGCGCAATATGTCGCGAAGGACCTGACCGGACATTTCCGCGATCAGACGTTTGGCAGTACTGGCTCACCGGGCGACCTACCGGCAGGTCCATCCACGGGCCCGCAATTAGGTGTATAAGGAGGCTGGAGTTCAGCGCCATGGCTACGTCGGGGCAGGACCGCATCGAACGCCGGCTTGCTGCCATACTGGCAGCCGATGTGGCTGGCTACAGCCGGCTGACCGGTGTGGACGAAGAGGGCACGCACGTCCGGCTTCAGGCCCATCTGCGCGCTCTTGTCGATCCCAAGGTTGCCGAACACCGTGGCCGGGTCGTCAAGAACACCGGAGACGGAATGTTGGCTGAGTTTAGCAGCGTAGTGGACGCAGTGCGCTGCGCTCTTGATATTCAGCGCGGGATGTCCGAGCGCAATACCGAGGTGCCGGATGAGAAGCGGATCGAGTTCCGCATGGGCATCAATGTCGGCGACATCATCATCGATCGAGGTGACATTTTCGGCGACGGCGTGAATGTGGCAGCGCGTCTGGAGGGATTGGCGAAGCCCGGTGGCATTTGCATCTCCGATGACGCGCACCGCCAGGTTCGGGGCAAGTTCGATGTCACCTTCGAGGATGTAGGCGAACGGCAACTCAAGAACATCGCAAGGCCAGTGCGGGTCTTCCAAGTCGCTCTTGATCATGCGGGACCCGCCAAGCCAATCTGGCGGTCGCACAATGCGGCGTCGGCTGTGCGTCGCGCCGGGTGGAGCACGCGCATCACTGCGATCGGAGCCGCAGTCGTGCTGATCGCCGCCGCTGGCGGCGCAGTATTGTACTTCCACCTCGGCCGCGCGCCCGTCGTTTCACAGCTGCCGGACCAGCTAGCAAAACGCTCTGAGCGCTTCTCCATTGTCGTGTTGCCCTTTGCCAACCTATCCGGCGACGCGAGCCAGGATTATCTGGCAGACGTCATCAGCGACGAATTGACCACCGGGTTCTCGCGTTTTCGGAACAGTTTTGTCATCTCCCGATCAACGGCTTTCACTTACAAGGGCAAGCCAATCAACGTTCGGCAGATCGGCAAGGAGCTCGGTGTGCGCTATGTGCTAGAAGGCGGCGTACAGCCGAGTGGCGACCGGCTGCGTGTGAATGCTCAGCTCATCGATACCGAGAGCGATGCACATCTCTGGGCTGACCGGTTTGACGAGAACCGCTCCGACCTCTTACAGATGCAAGATGCCATTGTTCACCGCATCGCGTTGTCGGTCGGTCTCATACTAACCGAAGAAAGAGCCCGCCGGGCGCAACTTCGCGCTGGCAATCCCACTGCGGATGACCTTGCTTGGCGCTGCTCCGCGGCGCTCATGCAAGCGCCGTGGGTGTCGGAACGCGATTCCGCCTTCCGCCTATGCGAGCAAGCGTTGGAAATCGACCCTGAAAATGTTCGCGCGCTGGCCCACCTATCATTAAAATTCTCCAACCGCGTTGGCTTTTTTGCGAGTCTTGATGCGAAAGCTGATCTTCGCCGCGCGGACGAACTTGCCTCCCTAGCCATAAAGATCGATCCGGACTACTCTCCGGCTCACACGGCCAAAGGCGATGCTCTAGTGGTAGCGGGGCGCTATCGGGACGCAATCGATTCTTATGAACGCGCCCTGATTTTAGCTCCAAGCACCATTCTGCCTGGATTGCCTCTTGCCTACAATTTTGTCGGTGAGCCGGAACAGGCCATCGCCTATGCCGACAAGGCGATGCGGCTCAGTCCACACGTCCCCTTGCGCGCAGGGCCAATATTTTATTTTTCCAAAGCGTTCGCCTTCGGCATGCTGCAGGACTATGAGCAGGCGCTTGTATGGATTGAGCGGGCTGAAGCTCCTGCTCCAGATATTCTGCTCATGGGATTTGTGCGGTCTGCTCTGCTCGCCCTGGCGGGCAAAGAGGACGAGGCGCGCGCAGCCATGCAGCGCTATTTGGCGAACGACAATGCCCCTATCCGGACCCTGTCACAATGGCATGCTCGACAGTCGGGAAAACAGTTGCCATCGTACAATCCGCTTGCTCTTGCGCGTCTTTTAACCTTCAGGAGGAATTTCGACGATGGCCTCCGAAAAGCCGGACTGCCGGAGTGAGCAACGCGGTTGCCCACGCCGACGAGGTGATCGAAAGAGCGGTTTGCTGCATGTCTCTTGTGGGTCATTTTCGACTGATTTGGCGGGGGTTTTCGGCAGGGTGATGTCCGCTTCTGCCCGTAAGCGCCGAACCGGGGCCGAGCTAGGAACGTTGCGTTTCGCCGGACGCCCGTGATTCAAACTCCGGGTCGCGACACGCTACGACAAGCTTGCAGCGAACTACCTTGCCTTCGCCCAGCTTGCATCCATCCGGCTTTGGCTGGCTGCGCGCTAACTAATAAGTCCACGCCCTGGTTCTCTTGTGCGATCGATTGATGGCAACGGCCGCCGCTACGGCCGCTCGTTTGTTAAAACGCGCGGCGTCGCGGCGGGGGACCGGCCTGCGGGTGGCGCGCACGGGTGAGGAGTTCGTGCATTGCGATCACCGCGGCGCAGGCGATGATGGTGATGGTCGCCATCACCAGAACAGTTTTGAGCATGTTTCGCTCCCGACAGATTTCAACGCCAAGACGCCAGAAGAATCTTGTTCCGGCAAGACCAGAGAACTACGGGGGCGGGCTGTTGGAAGGTTCGTAGCGTGGGCAACGCGACTTGTCCGCCGTAGCTCAACGAGCGAAGGCGGAAGCGTGCCCACGCTAGGAAGCGCGTTCGGTGATAGATGGTAGGCACGGCGCGATAGACCCGCCTTTGCCTACCCTGCGAGCGGATCTGATCGTCATTTTCCAAGCTGTTCGAGCACTGCGAACCAGAGCGTAAGCGGCTCTTTGGCAGAGCCCGGTTCAAACGGCTTCTGGCGAACGGCGGTGTGCACCATCACGAGCTTCGAGGCCGGATCGATCAGGATCATCTGGCCGCGGATGCCCATCAGAAGAAATCTCCGCTGCTCGCCGGGGAGGAGCCACACTTGATAGCCGTAGCCGAAATATGGAGTGGCTGTTCCCGGAGCGAGATAGCCATCGGTCGGCTTCACCGTCGTGGCATCCAGCAGCCACTGCCGCGGAATCAATTGGCGTCCTTCCCACGCGCCGTCATGCGCAAGCAGCCGGCCCAGGCGCGCGTAGTCGCGCAAGGTCGCGTTGAAGCAGCAGAAGGTAATCTCTTGCCCGGTGCCATCGACGGCCCATGACGCGTCGGCTTCGGCGCCGATGGCGTCCCAGATCCTGTCGTGGAGATAGTCGGCAACGGGCACACCGGTGACGGACCGCAACACCAGACCGAGAATCTCGGTCTCGACGCTGGCGTAGTGCCATTTGGTTCCCGGCGGAGCGGCGCGCGTATTGAACTGTGCGACGCTGGCCGCAGGATCCTTTCCGGACTCACCGAACAGGCCGCGCGCGAGCTGCGCCACATCGTCGTGCCCATCGTAAACTTCCGAGAACGCTACGCCGGACGCCATGTGCAGGAGGTCCCGGATAGACGTCTTTCCATACTCCGTCTCAGCGAGGCCGGGAACATAGGTCGAGGCGGTGTCGTCGATCGACTTGATCTTGCCTTCGGAGACGGCGATGCCGATCAGCATCGCCGTGATCGTCTTGGCCATGGACTGCGAGAGAAAACGGTCGCGGTCGTTGCGCGCGTATTGATAGTGCTCGTAGAGGATGGTGTCGTCCTTGGCGATCAAGAGCCCCGTCACCGGGTTGCGTTTGAGATAGTCGGCGATCGAGAGCCGTTCCGGTCCGAAACTGTAGGTGATCGATGGCTCCGGGGCCCGTTTGAACTGCCAGGGTATTGTCGCGCGTCGTACCAGGCGTGATGGAAACATTTCGCCGAAATGGCTGTAGGTCCCGACAAGGTTTTCAAGCTGGCTGGCGGTCGCCCGTGTGCCGACCGGATAGCCCGCCGCGGCGCCGTAGGCGGCCGCATCGGGGCCGCTGTCCGAGAACACCGGCCCCGGCCCAGCCGCGCCGCCATTACCCGGTGCGCTCACCGCCCCTTGCGCGTATGCCGATGGTGCCCATCCAGCCGCCACCAGAAGGAACGGCAACGAAAGTGAACGTAAACGATGCGGCATATTCAGCGCTCCGAATGCTGCCAAGGTCGACATCAAAATCCTTTTCACCTGAACTCTCCCGATACGACCTGCCTTTGCCCACCCTGCGATTCCCTAAAGCATCGCGAACGCGCTCGAGACCATCGCCACCGGCTTGTTGTCGGTGGCGGACAGTAGCGTGACGCGGCCAAAACTCATGGTGCGGCCGAGGCGGACCACGCGCGCATCGGCCAGCACGTCGGAGCCTGCGACCGCGCGCATGAAATGCGTGGTCTGGTCGACCGTCGTCATCGGACGATAGCCGCGGTTGGCGGCGAGGTTGGCGATCACCATCGAAGTATCGGCGAAGGCCATCAGCGCCTGGCCCGAGACGGTGCCGCCATTGCGGCACAGCCGCTCCGAGAACGGCAGCCGCAGGATCGCGCCCGGCTGCCAGTCGGCGGCTTCTCCGGATGGCGCAAAGTCAAAGCGCTCGATCGAGAGATTGAGATCCATCACCCAGGGCGCAAAGACCTCGCCGAGCACCCGCCTGGCTTCCGAGATGCCGAATTCCGTCGCTTGTGGCTGTTGCTGCATGAACGCCCGTTTCCTCGCCTGACATTTGTTGCAGGCCGTATTGTAGTGACCCTTGCGGCGAAGGGAACACTGGCGGCGGGCCACAAATACGGCATGAAAGCCTGCCAGTTCAGCCGCCTTGCCGCGTCGAACCAAAGGCTGGGGCCGTCCTGCTTGGCGAGACGCTTGAGCCGGTGGTATCCTTCCCGGAAACGCAGAGTCAGCGTCGCATAAGGAGAGCGTCATGAGAATGCTGAGCGCGGCCGCGGTGGTGGTGTTGTTGACGGCGCCGGCCTACGCGCAGACCCCCAATATCAACCTGATGCCGGAGTTCCAGTCCAAAACGCCGGAGGAGAAGGAGCAGGATGCGATCAAGGACAAAGCCTATAAGGATTCCTTGAGGAAGATTCCCGACGCCAAGGCCTCTTCCGACCCCTGGGGCACCGTGCGCAGCACCGATGCGCCCAAAGCCGCAGCGGCGCCTGCCAAGAAGAGCAAGACCGGCAGCAACAGCCAGTAGCTTCTCGCCAAAGCGGCGAGTGGGATTCGTTCGCCGCCACGCCTATATTCGACCTGTCGTCCTGTGTCTGGAGTTACGACATGGTCTTTCGTCCGCGCGATCTCGCGAGCCGGATGGCCGGCCGGCGCAAGCCGGGCGACGGCTATCTGCGCGAGACTTTTACGCTGCCGCGCGACGAGGCCAGGGCGAGGGCGCGCGACTTTCTCAACCGCTATCCCAAGGCGGCCTATATGAGCTCGGTCGAGAGCTGGCGTGAACTGCCGGATGGCGACATCGAATTCACGATGCGCCGGCTTGCCAGTGCGGACTAGACCAGCATCGGTCCTGAATCAGGACCGATGCTGGATTCTTGTTTGACGCGTTTTCTTGACGCGAACCGGTACCCAGTTCGCTTGAAAGCGCTGCGGGGCTCCCACGAATTCATCAACTGTTTGATTTTTGCCGAATTCCGATAACCCGGTATTCAGGTATTCCGCCTTAGGATTTCCCGCGCAGGGAGAAATCATGGCGAGAAACCGCAAAGACCTTGGTGCCCGCAAGTTCGTCCGGGTCGACTTGCGCAAGCCGGGATTCCTGATTCCAGCGCCGGATGCGCCATGGATCCAGTGCTACATCCTCGACATTTCCGAGAACGGCGCCTGCCTGGATGTGGGCGACCTCGCTGTTCCCAAGATGTTCGGCCTTTCCCTCACGGCGGGCGGCGAGGTGCGCCGGGTATGCTCGTTGATCTGGCGCAGGGGCGAGATGGTCGGCGTCCGATTCATCTCCGCCCGGGAGCTGCGAAAGGGCGCTGCTCCGGTCGGTTAAACGGGTACCGCTTCCAAAAAGGCGGACGCCTGAATTAGCGCGCTTCCTGATCGGGGTCCTGCAGCGTCTCCGCAACCAGGCGAATCCGGAATACCGGTTTCCTGGCTTCATCCAGCAATTCGATCTGCCACTTGGCGTTTTCGGAGAGTCCCCGGGAAATGTCCGCGATCATGTCCCCGCAAACGCCGGTCATTTCCTTCCAGGCGGCGTTATGATCGGCAAACTCCGCGCCATCATTGTTGACGCATGCATCCTCGCCATGTCGAACGCTGAAGAAGAAGACCGGCATGGCAATGGACCAGAGATAAAATGGGCCGCCGTTGACCCTGCGAATGCCTAAAGTATCGGCGGAGTGGATTCCTGGCGCGTGGAAAGATCAACTCCGGGTTTTTACGGGCCCATGCCCGTTGCCAAGCATATAAAGCGTCGCATTATAAAGTCGCAAGGTTTTGTAATCGTTGGAGATTGTTCCGATGGGGGTTGGCCGGAGCTTCGCAGCGAAGCGGGTTATTCCCGTTCAGCCTTTTTCAGCTCCCGATCGATCCGAAGCTGGACCCGCCGGATCGCAAGCAGATTGAGCCTGGCTTCGGTCTTGCCCGTGATGACCTTGTCGCCGATGCGGAATTGCCATTTCCAAATGCCCGGAGCGACTGCCGTCAAGGTGAATTCAACACCCTTGTAGATCATACAAAAAATCCCGCCGAGGCCCCAACTGCTCTGAAATCCAGACTTAATGCTTGAAATTGCGGGTAGCAACAAGTGCAACTAGGAAATGCAACCATATGAGACTTGATCGGGCGCCGGCTGGACGCCTGCGAAGGCGCGGAAAGGGCCGGGAATAACCCGCACGGACCTCAATCAGGACGTCAGTTGGCGCGCGCGCTTATCCGCGCTGTATAGGCGTTCCAAACCCCGCACGCGCGTTTGAATTCCCCCGCCGGCCCCGCTTTGCCCCGGCTGAAAAGCGCTGCGCCGCGCAAGCGGAGTATGGTCGCTTGGCGGCGCAGGCCTAATCCCCGAGTGATGCAATGTCCCAGGCAAGATTTTGTCTGGACGGTATGAGAAAGGTTCAATGCCCCGAGACGAATTTGCGCATTTTGCATGCTGAAACGGGGCCTTGCGGCAGACGTATCTGCTCGGGAGGGCGGGGTGGTCCTCCAGATTTTCCCCGCCGTCGGCGACCTCGCTGCATAGCCCCATGCGGCGGGGTCGTTTGGCTGCGCGGGGCCGGCGCCTATTCCTGGCGCGTTGGATAAGGCTGCCTTGGCGGCATATGGGGTCTCGATGGCGCATCCGGCCGGACCGGTTGCGGCACCCGCGAGGGCTCCGGAGCCCGGCTGAGGCTCAACAGCCACGCGAGGAGACGGGCGCCATGCATCGGCAGGGCGGGTTCGTGGGTCATGGCATTCTGTATGTGCATGCCGCAAGACATAGCGTGCGCGTCTTGACGGTCGGTTCAGATGAAACTGCAAGCACGCCTAAAATTGTAAGCGACGTCGCCCGCGGCTTGTTTTGCTGATCGACCGATAAAAAACGTTGAGGCCGCCGGTTCGGCGGCCTCATCGCGAGAGCTAGCTTTCCGGCTGCTCTACATCAGGCGGCCGGGGGCTGGCGTCCGGCGCCTCTTCACTCCTGGCCGAAAGGTCGGCGGCCTTGTCGAGAAATCCCGCGGCGACATCCGGATCCGTGGTGGCCATTGCAAACTTCAAAAAGGTTGCCGCTTGTTCCGTCAGATATTTTTTACCCGGCACAATCTGGTTCCCCGTTACTACCCGTTACGCTCCATCGCTCCCGATGCAATTACGCACCGCAGCGGATTCCGTTCCGGGGGAACCGTACAAAAGTGAACTTAAGGCGAGCGCTGAGATTGGGCGTTGGTCATGTTTCGCGCCAGGCGCTGAAGGTCGGGCATCGGACCGATAGCGGAAGGGGAATTTGAAAGAGGCCGCCAACGGAGGCGGCCGTTTGGCTAATTAGGAGCGGCGAACTTATCGAGGGGAATCTGCAATTTTGCAGCCCGCTCCTCGCGATCCCTTTTTAGAAATTCCCGTTCGCGATGCTCGAAAGCGATGAGTTCCTTTTCGGCCGCCTGTAGAAAGCGGTCGCGTGGTGTGATTGCCAATTGAGTGTGTCCCGTCATCACGCAGCCCTACGATTGCCCGGTGCCCTTACACGATATCCAACTGTTGGAATCGGCGAAAGGTTCGATGCCGTAAAATTACGGATTTATGACGGCGACTGAGGCGGCCTTATTCGTCGATCTCTCGGAGCTGCCGTTCCATGTCGGCAATTAGTTCCTTGATACGCCTGGGCCGTATCAGGCTCTGTGGCGATCTGCCGGGCGAACCTCGGTATCGCAGAATCTTCATTTCGAGTACGACGTGCTCGCTTTTCGACTGCACGGCCCGGCAATTCGGTCAAAGCACGCGTTTTGCTAAATTTGTAACGGGGGTCGGCCTAGCCAGCGGCTCTACTTTTTTCGTGCTTAGACGCTAAGGAAACATTCCGGGAACGCGGCCTAACTAGGACACTCCCCAAATTAACTTAGGACACCACAGGTTAAATCAGGCCAGTATTCCCCAATTCAAAAAGAACATATTGCGAACATAGAACAAACATGGTACAAGATTGCCATAGGCCATCGAATCCAAAACCTGCCACCGCCCGTTTGTCCCGCTCGCGAATCCCCGCCATAAGGAGCACGTACTATGTCCGCCACTGCCCTGCGTATCGTCGAAGGATCCTCCATGGATAAGACCAAGGCCCTGTCCGCCGCGCTCTCCCAGATCGAGCGCCAGTTCGGCAAGGGGTCGGTGATGAAGCTGGGCAAGAACGACCGCTCGATGGATATCGAGACCATTTCCTCGGGCTCGCTCGGACTCGATATCGCGCTGGGCGTCGGCGGCCTGCCGAGGGGACGTGTGGTCGAAATCTACGGGCCGGAATCGTCGGGCAAGACCACGCTGGCGCTGCACACGGTGGCGGAAGGGCAGAAGAAGGGCGGCATCTGCGCCTTCATCGATGCCGAACACGCGCTCGATCCGGTCTATGCGCGCAAGCTCGGCGTCAACATCGACGAGCTCCTGATCTCGCAGCCCGACACCGGCGAGCAGGCGCTGGAAATCTGCGACACGCTGGTGCGTTCGGGCGCGGTCGACGTGCTGGTGGTCGACTCCGTTGCAGCGCTGGTGCCGAAGGCCGAACTCGAGGGCGAGATGGGCGATGCGCTGCCCGGCCTGCAGGCGCGGCTGATGAGCCAGGCGCTGCGCAAGCTCACCGCCTCGATCAACAAGTCCAACACCATGGTGATCTTCATCAACCAGATCCGCATGAAGATCGGGGTGATGTACGGCTCGCCGGAAACCACCACCGGCGGCAACGCGCTGAAATTTTACGCCTCCGTCCGCCTCGACATCCGCCGCATCGGCGCGATCAAGGAGCGCGACGAAGTCGTCGGCAACACCACCCGCGTCAAGGTGGTGAAGAACAAGCTGGCGCCGCCCTTCAAGCAGGTCGAGTTCGACATCATGTATGGCGAGGGCGTTTCCAAGATGGGTGAAATCCTCGACCTCGGCGTCAAGGCCGGCATCGTCGAAAAGTCCGGCGCCTGGTTCTCCTATGACAGCCAGCGGCTGGGCCAGGGCCGCGAGAACTCAAAAGCCTTCCTCAAGGCCAATCCGGACATGGTCGCCAAGATCGAGACGGCGATCCGCCAGAACTCCGGCCTGATCGCCGAACAGATCCTCGCCGGCCCCGCCGAGCGCGACGCCGACGGCGAGGAGCCGGCGGGCGACGAATAAGCTTCAGAAACGCTTCAGGGGTTAAGGCCTGAAACGTGACGGACGGGTGTTGTAGACGTTGAGTTGCCGACGTCTTCAGCGCCCGTTTTGTTTTTGCCCGCCGCAAATTTACGCTGTCATTCCGGGGCGCATCGAAGATGCGAACCCGGAATCTCGAGATTCCGGGTTCGCGCTAAGGCGCGCCCCGGAACGACGGCCTTTCGGCCGTCACTCCGCGGCCTGCGCGTAGTCCGCCACCGGCGGGCACGAGCACACCAGGTTGCGGTCGCCATAGACATTGTCGACGCGCCCGACCGGGCTCCAATATTTATCGGTCCGCGAGACGCCGTCGGGGAAGCAGCCCTCGGCGCGGCTATAGGCGCGGCTCCACGCATCGTCGGCGATGTCGTGCACGGTGTGCGGGGCGTGGCGCAGCGGCGAGGCCTCGACCTTCCAGCGGCCCTTTTCGATCTCGGCGATCTCGTTGCGGATCGCGATCATGGCATCACAGAAGCGATCCAGCTCCGTCTTGGATTCCGATTCGGTCGGCTCGATCATCAGCGTGCCCGGCACCGGAAAGCTCATGGTCGGCGCGTGGAAGCCGTAGTCGATCAGCCGTTTTGCGATGTCGTCGACGGTGACGCCGCTGGTCGCCTTCAAAGGACGGGGATCGATGATGCACTCATGCGCGACGCGGCCTTTTGCGTTTTTGTAGAGTACAGGGAAATGCGGATCGAGCCGGCTTGCGATGTAATTGGCGTTGAGGATCGCTATCTCGGTGGCGCGCGTCAGGCCTTCGCCCGACATCATCAGGATGTAGATGTAGGAGATGGTCAGGATCGACGCCGAGCCGAACGGCGCCGCCGACACCGGTCCGACGGAAGCCGGCGCCGCGCCGTCGGTTGCGGGATGTCCGGGGAGATAGGGCGCAAGATGCGCTCTTACGCCGATCGGCCCCATGCCCGGGCCGCCGCCGCCATGCGGGATGCAGAAGGTCTTGTGCAGATTGAGGTGGGAGACGTCGGCGCCGTAATCGCCGGGCCGCGACAGACCAACCTGCGCGTTCATGTTGGCGCCGTCGAGATAGACCTGTCCGCCATGGCTGTGAACGATGTCGCAGATGTCGCGGATGTGCTCCTCGAACACGCCATGCGTCGAGGGATAGGTGATCATCACGGCGGCGAGGTTTTTGGAATGCTTCTCCGCCTTGGCGCGGAGATCGTCGACGTCGACGTCGCCTCTGATGTCACAGGCGGTCACCACCACCTCCATGCCGACCATGCTGGCGGAGGCCGGATTGGTGCCATGCGCGGAGGAGGGGATCAGGCACACCTTGCGGTGCGGCTCGCCGCGGGCCGCATGATAGGCGCGGATCGCGAGCAATCCTGCATATTCGCCCTGTGCGCCGGAATTCGGCTGCAGCGAGATCGCATCATAGCCTGTTATGTCGCACAGCGCTTTCTCAAGCCGTCTGAACAACACATGATAGCCCTTGGCCTGCTCGGATGGCGCGAACGGATGCAGACTGCCGAACTCAGGCCACGTCAATGGAATCATCTCCGTGGTCGCGTTCAGCTTCATGGTGCAGGAGCCGAGCGGGATCATCGCGCGGTCGAGCGCGAGGTCGCGATCGCTGAGCTTGCGCATGTAGCGCAGCAGTTCGGTCTCGGAGCGGTGCGCGTGGAAGACCGGATGGGTGAGGAAGGCGCTGTCGCGCTTCAGTTCCGCCGGCAGCGTCTCGCGCGCGCTGACCTCGATAGCGGCATAGGACAGTTTGCCGCCGAACGCGCGCCACACCGCTTCGACGGTCGCTTGTGTCGTGGTCTCGTCCAGCGCGATGCCCAGCCGGCCTTCACCGATGCGCAGATTGATTGCTTCAGCATGCGCCCGGACGACGATCTCGCCCTGTCTGGCGCCCACATCCACCGTTACGGTGTCGAAGAACGTCTCGCTCTTCAATGCAAAGCCAAGCTTGCGCAAGCCCGCCGCCAACACCGCGGCGCGGCGATGCACGGTGCACGCGATATGCGTCAGCCCTTCGGGGCCGTGATAGACCGCATACATCGACGCGATCACCGCCAGCAGCACCTGTGCGGTGCAGATGTTGGAAGTGGCCTTTTCGCGGCGGATATGCTGCTCGCGGGTCTGCAGCGCCAGCCGATAGGCCGGCTGTCCCCTCGAATCCACCGACAGGCCGACGATGCGGCCGGGCAGCGAGCGCTTTAGCGCGTCACGCACCGACATGTAGGCCGCGTGCGGTCCGCCATAGCCCATCGGCACGCCAAAACGCTGCGCCGAACCGATGGCGATATCAGCGCCGAGTTCGCCGGGCGAGGCGATCAGCGTCAGCGCCAGCAGGTCGGCGGCGATGACGGCCAGCGCCCCCTTGGCGTGCAGCGCCGATATCGCCGGCCTGAGGTCGCGCACCGCGCCCGATGTTCCCGGATATTGCAGCAAGCCGCCAAAAATTTCCGCGTGCTCGAGATCGGTGAGGGGATCGCCGACGATCAAATTCCAGCCCAGCGGCTCCGCGCGGGTGCGCAGCACCGCGAGCGTCTGCGGATGCACTTCCGCGTCGACGAAGAACGATTTTGATTTCGCCTGCGCGGCGCGCTCGGCCAGCGCCATCGCCTCGGCCGCGGCGGTTGCTTCATCGAGCAGAGAGGCGTTGGCGACGTCGAGCCCGGTGAGGTCGCAGATCATGGTCTGGAAATTGAACAGCGCCTCCAGCCGGCCCTGGCTGATTTCGGGCTGATACGGCGTATAGGCCGTGTACCAGGCCGGGTTCTCCAGAAGGTTGCGCTGGATCACCGCGGGCAGGATGGTGCCGGAATAGCCCTGGCCAATCAGCGAGGTGAACACTTCGTTCTGCGCGGCGAGCTCGCGCATATGCGCCAGCGTCTCGGTTTCGCTCAACGCACGCCCGAGATCGAGCGGCGCCTTCTGCCGGATCGAGGACGGCAGCGTCTGGCTCATCAGCTCGCCGAGGCTTTTTGCGCCGACGCTGTTCAGCATCGCGCTGATGTCGCGGGGCGAGGGGCCGATATGCCGGCGCACGAAATCGGTGGCGGCTTCGGTGGTGGTTTTGAGCGGCGCGTTCATGGGTCTTTCCTCGTTATTTCGTCGTCATGCCCGGCACTCCTCGTCATGCCCCGCGAAGGCGGGGCATCCAGTACGCCGTGACGTCAGCGATTGAATCGAGAAGCCGCGGCGTACTGGATCGTCCGCCTTCGCGGACGATGACAGTGAGTGTGGGGTTGCAAAATGCTTCATTCCTTAAGCCGTATGTGCCTTGTACGCGGCCTCATCCATCAGGCCGCCGAGTTCGCTCTTGTCCGCGATTCTGAGCTTGAAGAACCAGGCCTTGCCGTCGGCGTCGGAATTCACCAGCGCGGGTTCGGCGGCGAGCGCCTCGTTGACTTCGAGCACCTCGCCCGAGATCGGCGCGTAGACGTCGGAGGCGGCCTTCACCGATTCGACCACGGCGGCGGCTTCGGCCTTCTTCAGCGCGCGGCCGACTTTTGGCAGTTCGACGAACACGACGTCGCCGAGTTGCGACTGTGCGTAGTCGGTGACCCCGATGGTGGCGACGTCGCCCTCGATGCGGAGCCATTCGTGGTCTGATGTGAACAACGTCGTCATGAAACGTCCTCTGGTGATCTAGCGTTTATAGGTATTGGGAACGAAGGGCATGGAAGCGACCTGCAGCGGCAGGCGCTGGCCGCGCACTTCCGCAAAAACCTGCGCGCCGTTGGTGGACAGCGATGTCGGCAGATAGCCCATCGCGACCGGTGCGTTGAGGCTTGGGCCGAATCCACCCGAGGTGACCTTGCCGATCGGCTCGCTTGAGGCCGCATCCGAAAACAGCGGCGCGCCTTCGCGCACCGGCGCGCGGCCTTCCGGCCTCAACCCGACGCGGCGGCGCGACGCGCCTTTTTCGAATTGCGAGAGGATTTTTTCAGCACCGGGGAATCCACCCGCCCGCGCGCCGCCAGTGCGGCGGCTCTTCTGCACCGACCATTCCAGCGCGCCCTCGACCGGCGTCGTCGTGGTATCGATGTCATGGCCATAGAGGCAGAGCCCGGCCTCCAGCCGCAGGCTGTCGCGCGCGCCGAGACCAATCGGCAGCACGTCGGGATTATCCAGCAGAGCCGCGACCAGCGTCTCGGCCTGAGCGGCCGGAACCGAAATCTCAAAGCCGTCCTCGCCGGTATAGCCGGAGCGCGAGACGAAGCAGTCGAAGCCGGCGACCTTGCGCGGCCCGGTATCCATGAAGCGCATTGCTGAGGCGTCTGCACAAAGTTTCGCCAGCACCGATTCCGCTTTCGGCCCCTGCAGTGCGATCAGGCCGCGATCAGCCAGCGAATCGATGATGCAGGTATCAGCGAGATGCGCCCGCAGATGCGCCTCGTCCTCGGCCTTGCAGGCGGCGTTGACGACCAGAAACAAATGGTCGCCGAAATTCGCCACCATCAGGTCGTCGAGGAGGCCGCCGTCATTATTGGTGAACTGCGCGTAGCGCTGCCGCCCCGGCGCAACCGCCACGATGTCCTGCGGCACCAACCGCTCCAGCGCCAGCGCCGCATCCTCGACCCGGCCTGATCTGGGACGCAGCGCGAACTGGCCCATATGCGAGACGTCGAACAGCCCGGCGCTCGCGCGCGTATGCAGATGCTCCTTGAGGACGCCCGCCGGGTATTGCACCGGCATCTCGTAGCCCGCGAAGGGAACCATCTTGCCGCCGCGCGCCACATGGAGCGCGTGCAACGGGGTGCGTTTTAAGGGAGATTCGTCGCGTGCCAGCATCCGTCAGGCCCTCATGGGTTCCGGGGACCACCCCCGAAAAACCCAAAGAAAGCCCCATCTGTCGCTGTGCCTGAGAGTATTATCCCGTCGGCGGACGCCCTGGGCCAAAGCGGCCCGGCGTCTCTTTCCAGATGCTATTTCGTCACGCGGTCCGTTTGCCTGAGAGTTTCCGGGGCGGTTGCTCCTTCGGCGCCGGCGCTTAAGCCGATCTCTCCCGACGTGACGTCTTACAGATAAGAGGGAAACACAGGCCTGCCAAGCCTGTCAACGCAGCCGCAGCATTATCAACGGGATGTGCGCGCCCATCTTGTGTGCTGCGGCAAGCCTATGATCCGCCTGCACAGTTTCTGGACACCGCAGGCCGCCTTGTCTAAAAGCGTTGCGCCGGAAGGTTGAAGGCTGGTTGCCGCCTGACCCGGCCCCATTTCCGATTGGATGAACATGAGCGGCGTCAACGAGATCAGGTCGAAATTCTTGGATTTCTTTGCGGAGAACGGCCACGAGATCGTGCCGTCGTCGCCGCTCGTGCCGCGCAACGACCCGACCCTGATGTTCACCAACGCCGGCATGGTGCAGTTCAAGAACGTCTTCACCGGCATCGAGAAGCGGCCCTACCAGCGCGCCACCACCTCGCAGAAATGCGTGCGCGCCGGCGGCAAGCATAACGACCTCGACAATGTCGGCTACACCGCGCGCCATCTCACCTTCTTCGAGATGCTCGGCAATTTCTCCTTCGGCGACTACTTCAAGGAGCGTGCGATCGAGCTTGCCTGGAAGCTGATCACAAAGGAGTTCGGGCTCAAGAAGGACAAGCTGCTCGTCACCGTCTACCACGACGACGATGAGGCGGCCGGCCACTGGAAGAAGATCGCCGGCTTTTCGGACGACCGCATCATCCGCATCGCGACCTCGGACAATTTCTGGGCGATGGGGGACACAGGCCCCTGCGGCCCGTGCTCGGAGATCTTCATCGACCGCGGCGAGCACATCTGGGGTGGGCCTCCGGGCAGCCCGGAAGAGGACGGTGATCGCTTCCTCGAATTCTGGAACCTCGTCTTCATGCAGTTCGAGCAGGTGACGAAGGAGCAGCGCCAGCCGCTGCCGCGCCCCTCGATCGACACCGGCCTGGGGCTGGAGCGCATGGCCTGCATCCTGCAGGGCGTCGAGAGCGTATTCGAAACCGATCTTTTCCGTAACCTGATCGACGCTACCGCTTCCGCGCTCGGACACGGACCGCAGGAGCAGACCGTGGCATCGTTCCGCGTCATCGCGGACCATTTGCGTTCCTCGGCCTTCCTCGTCGCCGACGGCGTGCTGCCGTCGAACGAAGGCCGTGGCTATGTGCTGCGCCGGATCATGCGCCGCGCGATGCGTCACGCGCAATTGCTCGGCGCCAGCGAGCCGCTGATGCATCGTCTGGTCTGGGCACTGGTGCGCGAGATGGGCCAGGCCTATCCGGACTTGATGCGCGCCGAAAAGCTGATCGAGGAAACGCTGCGGCTGGAAGAAACCCGCTTCCGCAAAACGCTGTCGCGCGGCCTTGCCATCCTCGACGAAAAAAGCGTTGGCCTGAAGAAAGGCGACATGTTCGACGGCGACACCGCGTTCACGCTGTACGACACTTACGGCTTCCCGCTCGACCTCACGCAGGACGCGCTGAAGTCGCGCGGCATCAGCGTCGATCAGGCGTCGTTTACCGATGCGATGGAAAAGCAGAAAGCCAAGGCGCGCGCGTCATGGTCGGGAAGCGGCGATGCCGCCACCGAGAACATCTGGTTCCCGCTGCGTGAAAAACTCGGCGCCACCGAATTCCTCGGCTATGACACCGAGAGCGCCGAAGGCGTGGTGACCGCGCTGGTCAGGGACGGCAAGGAAGCCGACAGCCTGAGGACGGGCGAGAGTGGCTCTATCGTGCTGAACCAGACGCCGTTCTATGCGGAGTCCGGCGGTCAGGTCGGCGATACCGGCCTCTTGACCGGCGAGGGCGTCAAGTTCCGCGTCACGGACACGCAGAAGAAGGCCGGCGATCTCTTCGTGCACATCGGCACGGTGGAGCAGGGCACGCTGAAGATCGGCACTCCGTTGCAGCTCGAAGTCGATCACAGCAGGCGTTCATCTATCCGCGCCCATCACTCGGCGACGCATTTGTTGCATGAGGCGCTGCGGCAGGTGCTCGGCGACCACATCGCCCAGCGCGGCTCGCTGGTGGCGCCGGATCGCCTGCGCTTCGACTTCGTGCACCCGAAGCCGATCACGGCGGAAGAACTGGCTCGTGTGGAGGACATCGCCAACGAGGTCGTGCTCGAAAACGACGAGGTGACGACGCGGCTGATGGCGGTCGACGACGCCCGCGAAGCCGGCGCGCGTGCGCTGTTCGGCGAAAAATACGGCGACGAGGTCCGCGTGGTCTCGATGGGCAAGCAGGACCGCGCGCATGGGCAGAACGCGCTCGGCTGGTCGGTCGAACTGTGCGGCGGCACCCATGTGCGCCGCACCGGCGATATCGGGCTGATTACCGTGACGGGCGAAAGCGCTGTCGCCTCCGGCGTGCGGCGCATCGAGGCGCTGACCGGGCGTCATGCGCGCAAGCACGCCAATGACACGATGGCGATCGCGAAGACCGCGGCATCCGAGCTTCGCACGACGGTCGACGACATGCCGGCACGCATCGCGGCCTTGATGGAAGAACGCAAGAAGCTCGAGCGCGATCTGTCGGATGCGCGCAAGAAGCTCGCGATGGGCGGCGGCGCGACCAATGGCGGGGCGGCAGCCGGCGGTGTGCGTGAGGCCGGCGGCGTCAAGCTGCTGGCCCGTGCGGTCGAGGGTGTCGAGACCAAGGACCTCAAGAGCCTGGTCGACGACGGCAAGAAGCAGATCGGCTCCGGCGTGGTCGCGATCGTCGGCGTCACCGAAGATGGCAAGGCCGGCATCGTCGTCGGCGTCACCGCCGATCTCACGGCGCGCTTCAACGCGGTCGAACTGGTGCGCAAGGGCTCGGAAGCGCTCGGCGGCAAGGGCGGCGGCGGCCGGCCCGACATGGCCCAAGCCGGCGGACCCGACGGTGCCAACGCCAGCGCGGCGCTCTCGGCGATCGAACAGGCGATGGCTGGCGCTTAGGCGCAGACCAGCCAGGGCGTCGGCGCGCTTCCGTTATCTGAAGTCAGGCTGTCTCCCAGAGAAGCCGCTGGACGGACGATCGGTAGTTGAGATGCCTTGAGTGGCGCCGGGAGGCGGAGTAGGGCCGGAGAACCAATTCCCCCAACCTTCCTCGCTTGCTCGGTGGCAGGCGTCCGGGTCGCCGCGGTAGCCATGGCGCTCGCATTCTGTCACCTCGCCTCGCTCGGCCAAGGTACCAATTGTCCGCCTTGCAGGCTGCGATCGGCGGGGCGAGTGGCGGCGAGGGGCAGCTTGCGTTGCTGAGGCTTGGTCGCGGTCTCGAACCTTCTTGGCGCCTTCCTGCGGGCCAGCCTGTGCCCGTGCGTTCCTTGCCGCCTCCCAAGCGTGAAATTGCTGGAATAGTGCTTCCTTGTCGGCCTCTGACTGAATGTTGGCAGCGGCTGGGTTCTCTTGCAGGAATGCCTCAAAGCGTCGCTTTACCGGTTCGACGCCGTGTTTGTCGAGCCATTGCTGCGCGAGCGGCAGGCGATCCCAGCCGGCAAGTGGTGCCGCCAGGGAAACCTCCTTCC
Organism: Bradyrhizobium sp. AZCC 2262; assembly: GCF_036924535.1. Classification (NCBI taxonomy): domain Bacteria; kingdom Pseudomonadati; phylum Pseudomonadota; class Alphaproteobacteria; order Hyphomicrobiales; family Nitrobacteraceae; genus Bradyrhizobium; species Bradyrhizobium sp. AZCC 2262. The sequence continues at coordinate 1,232,668 of NZ_JAZHRT010000001.1, forward strand.
ACTTGGGATGAAAGGGCGGGTTCTGCAAAGTGGCGAATTTCGTGAAGAAGGCATCAACAAACAGAGCAAGCTTGCGACTGCGTTCAGTGTCGGGTGCCCAATTGTACGCTGCAAGCACCGACGGCACTGCGATTGTATCCACCGTCTCCCCGTCGGGAATCAGGCTCGGATAGTCCTTTGACGTCAGCGTCGCCGGCAGATAATCGCTCTGCAGGGCCTTGGAATAGTCCACCGCAGCGAGATGAAAGCGTCCGTCATTGTTGAAGGTCGTGACAGACACATACGGCTTACCGCCAACCACGATGACGGCGTCGAGCTCGCCCTTCTTCAATTTTTCCATTGCGATCCGCTGCTCGATATAGACGAAGTTCGCCTTGATCCCGAGCCGCTCGAAAACTGTCAGTGCCGTCACAAACGTGCCGCCATTGGGCAGGTCGACGCTCACCGTCTTGCCTTCGAGATCGTTCAGACTCTTGATGGTCTTTGGTGCAATGACCTGCATCTCCTCATGGTAGAGCTTGGTCACATAGGTGAACTGCTTCTTGATGCCGTTGGCGAAGCCCTTCTTCTCGAGGTAGTCGAGCGTGTCGGCGCGCACGATGCCGAGATCGACGCCCTTCAGGAAAAGAATGTCGGCGACGCTCTGCACCGAACCTCGACCGATGATCGGCAGGACGCGCAGGTTACCGTCGTCGTCGAGCACGGAAGCGAGGTCGGCACCGAACTGCACATAGGTGCCGCCGATCGTACCGGTAAGCAGCGTGACCGTATTGGCGTTCAGCGCCTTCTTGGTCGAGACCGAGCCGAATTTGAAGATCGCCTTCAGGCTGTCGCTGACTTTGGCGGGGTTATAGTCGATCGGTTCAGCATGGGCCGCAACGCCGGAAGCTATCATGACCATCGCGGCAAACATTCTAAGGTACTGAGGCACGGTATCCTCCAAATGTGTAGTAGAGACTAGTTCTGAAATTGAGTGAGACGCTGTTGCGCGGCGGCCGAGCCAAAGCTGGCGGCCTTGCGGTACCATTCGCGCGCCATCACGGGGTCGGGTGTGATGCTTCGCGTATCGCGCACGCCGAGCACAGCCGGATCATAGGTCTGTGCCAGCAGGAAAGCCGCAGTTGCGTCCTGTGCATTGGCGGCACGTTCAAGCAGCAATCGCGCCGCGGCGATGTCGCCGCGCGTCAGCATGCTCTTGGCGCGTGTCATCAGGGCTGCCAATGTTTCGGCATCGAGCGTTTTCGACGGCGCGGCGGCTTCATTCCCTGCACGTGCGGCCGCGACCTGACCCTGCGGGACTGGGTCTGATACGCGAGCGGGATCTTCCAGCAGTACTTGGCGCACAGCGGGCTGGTTCGAGGCGCCCTGCGTCGCTGATTGATCCGCTGATTGATCCCTGGACGCGCCGCCCGTGGGTGCTCTTGCTTTGTCGATAAGATAGCGCGTGACATCGGAGTTGAAGACAAGGGCGCGCGTGACATCGGAATTAATTACCGCGGCCAGGATCACGAACGCCAAAACCGCCAGTCCACCAGCCACCACCCGCGTCAGGATGCTTGTCCGTTGGCTTGCCACAAAAGGCGCAAATTCCTGCGGGGCAGGCTCTCTCTGGAGACCGGACAGAAACAATGGAATGGGATCATCCGTTGACGGCCCGGACGTGTAGGATGCGGGCTGCGAATCCCCTCGCGGTTCGTCGAACACCAGGGCATTCGAACCCTGCGACGGGCAATGTGTCGTCCGCTCCATGGCGCTCATGCTTCCCTCACTAAACGCAACGCAGGGGAGCCCCCCGGCGCTAAAGCGCCGGTCCATTCACACACGGAGGTGCCAGGAAAACCTGGCATATGCACCATAACCTCCCAGACTGTTGATCGTTCCTGAGCAGACGGCCTGACGGCGGCGCGCTCGCAGCTGCGAAAGGCCTTCGCTATTCCCAAGGCAGGTTGCCGCACGTAAGCAGCGCTACCTCGCGCGCGCCTTCCCGAAACTCCACGTCGTGCCGTCAACGTACAGCTTGGGCGAGCGGATCGACGTCGTAGACAGGCCGGCGCGTGGCTCACAGACTTCGCGATCGCCGGCGCTGTTGCCGCGATTGCAATGGCTGACGCCACATTCATTCGTCACGCTGCAGCCTAATTCGTGGTGCTCCTGTAGGGAATCCACGTTGATCGAACGCTCGATGGCGCCGCGGACCTTGCGGGCATCATTTGGTAGCGGCATCCCCGTAGACGACCCGATCGCTGGACTTACACGACAGCCGACTTTTGGCGTTCAGGCGAGAGGTGACAGCATGACCTTGTGGATGATGAAGCGATCTCTATTTGCGTCGATCGCCTTTGGCGCTTCGGTCTGCCTGGCCTCAGCGCAGGACGCCAAGGTTTCAGTCGAAATGATCGGAATAGGGAGCATGAGTTGCGCTCACTGGCGGTCCACGGAAGAGCACCGACTGGAGGGCACGGTCTGGATTCACGGTTTCTGGACAGGACTCAATTACGTTGCCGCAGCGAGCGACCAAACACAGCCGAAGACCAGTATGTCGTCGATCGTGGCGGAAGTCGAAAAGGCATGCGCCCGGAAAGCATCCCAGACGTTAGCCAGTGCCGTATGGACGACGTATCTTGGGGCCAAGCGGTAGGGACGCCGATTGTCCGGGCGTCTCATCTGGGCAGTGCCGCTTTCGTCATTTCTGACTCTTTTGCGGGAACCTGGAGGCGCGGGACAAGTTGGCAGTTGAGCCTCGATGCCCAGAGGGAAACGATGATCCGCCCGATATGCGCCGCCTTGGCGCTCACCTGCCTGTCTGCACAGGCATTCGCCGAAACCTGTGTTGCTTCTCACTATGGCTATGGCGGAGGCCGAACCGCATCGGGCGAGCGGATGAATCCAAACGCGATGACCGCGGCGCATCGCGCCAGACCATTCGGCTCTCAGGTCACAGTCACTTCGCATTCGACCGGGCGAAGCGTCACCGTTCGGATAAATGATCGTGGTCCGTTCGTGAAGGGGCGGTGCATCGACCTATCCACGGGGGCCGCCCGTGCGCTTGGCATCGGCGGGACTGCGATGGTCTCCCTTCGCTGAGGTGAAGTTACGGAGCTCGCCGTTCAGCCCTTGCGCAGGAACACGTAGTCCGCGGAGTAGGGCGCGTTGCGCCAGGTGCCCGCCTTGTCGCAGTCGCCCTCGAGTTTGCCACCCGCCGTGTTGATCCGCTGCACTGTGGTGACGCCGGAGAGGATGCCGGTGCCGCGCCCCGACGTTACCATAAGCTTCAGCCAGGGGATATCGTTCGCTGTGGCGCCAGGTGCGTTGCCGACGGCCTTGCCGACGACGGCGCTGGAGTCGATGTGTTCCCAGTTCGGCCCCGCATAGTGCCGGCCGACGGTCTTGCCATCGAGCAGCAAGGTCGCGATCGGCTCGCGGAATGCCCAGGCCAGTTTGCCGTCGCTGGCAGCCTTGCATTCGTAGACCTGCGCGCCCTCGGCGTGGAGTGTGAGCACGATCGTCTCGCCGGGCGCCGCGATGGCGTCGGGAAGCGGTGTCTGTGCGGAGACGCTCAAAACTGACGCCGATGACAAGAGCAGAGCGAGCGCGGCATTCCGGACAATCGGCATCATAAAATCCATGGTGTTGGCCCCGAGAGACCAACACCATTACCAGCCAATTATGCCGTCGCCTTGACGAGGTTCTCCGAAACCTACGGATGGCAGCGTCGTATCAGCCCTTGCGCAGGAACACGTAATCCGCCGAGTAGGGGACGCTTTCATAGGTGCCTGCCTTGTAGCAGGCGCCATTGAGCTTTCCACCGACCGTGTTGATCCGTTGCACTGTCGTCACCGGACCGAGAACACCGCTGCCGCGCCGGGAAGCCACTGCGAGCTTCAGCCAGGGAATATCCATCGCGACCGCGCCTGGGGCGGTGCCGACGACCTGGCCGACCACTGCGCTGCCGTCGCTGTACTCCCAGTTCGGTCCGGCATAATGCCGGCCGACCGTCTTGCCGTCCGACAAAAGCGTCGCGATCGGTTCGCGAAACGCCCAGGCGAGCGTGCCGTCGGCGCCGGTCTTGCATTCGTAGACCTGCGCGCCTTCGGCATGCAGCGTGAGAACAGCGGTTTCACCCGGAGCTGCGATAGCCTCGGGAATTGCTGTCTGGGCGGTCGCGTTGACGAGCGACCCGATGAGAAAGATGGCAGTGAGTACGGCGTTCTTGGGGAACGACACGGTATAGCTCCGTTGTTGTTATTGTCGTCGTCACGAGCAGCAAAGCGACGACGCAATCCATCGACTCGGGGGTCTATGGATTGCTTCGCGGAGCCTGTCATCGGGCGGCGCTTCGCGCCGACCCGTTGGCTCGCAATGACGAGGGTAGGTCTTCGCGAAAGTCGGCTTTAAGCCGCCATCGCCTTGGCGAGGTTGTCCGAGACCTTGTCGAGGAAGCCGGTCGTGGACAGCCAGCGCTGGTCGGCGCCGACCAGGAGCGCGAGGTCCTTGGTCATGTAGCCTTCCTCGACGGTCGCGACGCAGACCTTTTCCAGCGTCTCGGCGAACTTTGCGAGCTGCGGGTTGTTGTCGAGCTTGGCGCGGTGCGCGAGGCCACGGGTCCAGGCGAAGATCGACGCGATCGAATTGGTCGAGGTCTCCTTGCCCTTCTGGTGCTCGCGGTAGTGGCGGGTCACCGTGCCGTGGGCGGCTTCGGCTTCCACCGTCTTGCCGTCGGGCGTCAGCAGCACCGAGGTCATCAGGCCGAGCGAGCCGTAGCCCTGAGCGACCGTATCCGACTGCACGTCACCGTCGTAGTTCTTGCAGGCCCAGACGTAGCCGCCGGACCATTTCAGCGCGGAGGCGACCATGTCGTCGATCAAACGATGTTCGTAGGTCAGCCGCTTGGCCTCGAATTCCTTCTTGAACTCGCGGTCGTAGATGTCCTGGAAGATGTCCTTGAAGCGGCCGTCATAGACTTTCAGAATCGTGTTCTTGGTCGAGAGGTAGACCGGATAGCCGCGCAGCAGGCCGTAGTTCAGCGAGGCGCGGGCGAAGTCGATGATGGAATCGTCGAGATTGTACATTCCCATTGCGACGCCGGCATCGGGGGACTTGAACACTTCCCTCTCGATCACGGTGCCGTCTGCGCCGACGAACTTCATCGACAGGGTGCCTGCGCCGGGGAACTTGAAGTCGGTGGCGCGGTACTGGTCGCCATAGGCGTGACGGCCGATGATGATCGGCTTGGTCCAGCCGGGGACGAGGCGCGGCACGTTCTTGCAGATGATCGGCTCGCGGAAGATCACGCCGCCGAGGATGTTGCGGATGGTGCCGTTCGGCGACTTCCACATTTCCTTCAGGCCGAATTCCTTCACCCGGGCTTCATCGGGGGTGATGGTGGCGCATTTGACGCCGACACCGACCTTCTTGATGGCGTTGGCGGCGTCGACCGTGACCTGGTCGTTGGTCTGGTCGCGGTACTCCATTCCGAGGTCAAAATACAAAAGCTCGACATCCAGGAACGGGGTGATCAGCTTGTCCTTGATGTACTGCCAGATGATCCGGGTCATCTCGTCGCCATCGAGTTCGACGACGGGGTTGGTCACCTTGATTTTTGCCATGATGGAGGGGGCCTTTTCTCGGAAAACCGCGCGTTTGGGCGGCGTGGAGTGATTATACGCGGCCTATAGCACTGCAGACCGGCTGGCGGAAGCCAAGCCGTTATGCAGTTTCAGCCCATCTTTTAGGTAAGAACGCCTTAAGGTCAGAACGCCGCCTGGGTCGCCGTCCCCGCCACCACGTACCAGGTGACGAACAGGCCGCAGATCAGGGCGCCGGGCAGGCTGGAGCCGGTCCTTCGCCAGGTGAAGGTCGCGATCACGGCGCAGATCGCCAGGAGCGGCACGAACTGGATGGCGACGATGGTGGACAGCGGCACGAAACCGGGGTCGGGCAGCGGGTTGAACAGCTTTCCGCCGAGCCAGAGGATGGCGTATTGCCCGCCCACCAGCACGATGAAGCCCAGCGTCAGTGCGAGGACATTGGTCAGATAGAGCGCCCCGCGGGGCGCGGCCATGGTCGAGAAATTGCGGTGCAGGACATGCAGCGCAATCACGAAAAAAGCCGTGAACGGCACGAGATAGATCAGGAAGATCAAAAACTGCTTCGCGCTCATCAATTTGAGCGCGACGATCCAGAACCTGAAGTCGATCTTGAAGGCGAGATCGGCAAGCCACAGCGCCGCATAGCCGATCGCGACGGACGCGATCGCGATCACGACCGATGGGGCGACGATGCCGGACCGGCTGGCGCGCTTGGGTGCAAACCGCATCAGGGCCAGCGTGATCAGGCCGTTGATGACGGCCCAGACCAGGATCTGGTTGGTAATGCCCTGCGGCAGGAAGGCGGAGGGCTTTACGAACGTGCCGCCCAGCGCAAACGCCGGATAATAGGTCAGCGCCGGGATGAAGGCCGACAGGATGAAGGCGGTGGTCCAGCGGCGGCCGCTCGCGGCGGTGTGCTCCGGCATGGTGCCGTCGGCAATCTCAGGCAGCCGCAGGCGGGAATACATCGGCGCCTCCAGCAGCGCGTCGAAGGCGCCGATCAAGAGCGCCACAAAGCCGAGCAGCGCGATCAGCGTGCCGATCTCCTTGCGAAACCAGATCTGGTCATCAACCGGGCGGGGCGTGCCGCCCTGCAGGGTTTTTGCGAACCAGTCGAGGCTGTAGCCGATGGCCTCATGCGAAATGTGTTCGGCCGGATGGGTGATGGCGGGGGTGTAGAGCACCCGCGCCGTTCCCTGCGCGATGTCGCCATAGACCTTGCCCGGCTCGACCGGCCCTTGCGTGCCGAATAGGGCCCACAGTTTCGGGCTCTGGGTGACGTCGCGGGCGAGGTCGACGCCCCACATCAGGGTCGAGAATTCCTCATATTGGGCGAACACCAGCGCTACGTTGCGCGGCCAACTGGTCGTGCCCTCGGCGGCAAACGGCTTGCCGGTCGAGGAGCCCTCCAGCACCATCGATTTGTAGTCGTTGGGCGCAGCGGTGGCCGCGGCCAGCACGGTCCAGCCGCCCATCGAGTGGCCTTCGAGGCCGATATTGGTCTTATCGACGAATTCGAGGCTGCGCAGATAGGCCAGCCCATCGGGGCCGCCGAAGCCGTTGGCGAAGGCGGGCGGGTCGCTATAGCCGTGGCCGGTCTGGTCGAGGGCGAGGACCACATAGCCGCGGCGGCCGAACTCGATGGCAAAGCCGTCCTGGGTCTCGCGCGAATTGATGTAGCCGTGGACGGCGAGGATGCCGGGGGCGGGAATCTGCGGCGTGGCGTTCGGCGGGATGTAGAGCAGCCCGCTCATCGTGTTGCCCTTGGCACCCTGGAAGCGGACGTCCTGGATGCGGATGCCGCCTGCGGTCTGGGTGAAATGGGCGAGCAGGCCGCCCGCCAAGATCAGGACCACGCCCAGTATCGCCAACGACCACCTGCCGCGCATGGACGCCTCCCCTTTGATTCCCTCGCCGTTGAACCGGCTTTCGGGCTGGTTTGCAGCTTCGCTTTGTTTGTGATTGTTAGCCTATCCGAAAGTCTAACGCGCGCAAGCGGCGGGCGGGATCAAGCTTCTTTGAGGCTTTGACCGAGCGTTCGGAGAGGATACTAAGCCGCACAGCAGGCTTGCGAATTCCACCCGCCATCCGAAATGGGCGATGCTTGCGATCTTGAATCGTCCGCGCGCTTCGCACGCCGATTCAAATCTTCAGAGGTCGAATCAGCTCCAGAAGTTGAAGCAGAAAGTGAACTTGCGAATGTCCGGTTCGGGCACCGATAAAACCAAGTCTGGTTGGGACTTAGCCGGACCCGTTGTGATCCTCGTCGAGCCGCAGCTCGGCGAGAATATCGGCATGGCCGCGCGGGCGATGGGCAATTTTGCGTTGTCCCGTCTAAGAATCGTCAATCCGCGCGACGGCTGGCCGAACATCGCCGCACAGCGGGCGGCGGCCGGCGCCGACCAGATTCTGGAACAGGCCCAGTTGTTCGACACGGTCGAGCAGGCGGTCGCCGACCTGACCTTGCTGTTCGCCACCACCGCCCGTGCCCATGACCAGGCCAAGCCGGTGGTCGCCCCGGTGGAAGCGGCGGCCGAGATCGTGGCCCATGTCGGCGGAGGTGGCGGGGCCGGTATCCTGTTTGGCCGCGAGCGCTACGGCCTTCAGAACGAGGAGGTCGCGCTCGCCAACCGGATCATCACCTTCCCGGTCAACCCGGGCTTTGCTTCGCTGAACCTGGCGCAGGCAGTACTGCTGATCGGCTACGAATGGTTCAAGCTGTCGACCGGCGGTGACCTCCCGTTCGCGATGCCCGAGCGTTCCGAGCCGGCCTCGCAGCACCAGATGCAGGCGTTCTTCGACAATCTGGTGCGGGAACTCGACAAGGTCGAATTCCTGCGCCCGCGCGAGAAGCGCGAGACCATGCTGGTCAACCTGCGCAACATCTTCACCCGGATGGATCCGACCAAGCAGGACATGCACACCCTGCACGGCGTGGTGATGGCGATCGCGGAAGGCCGCAAGGGGCCAGCCAAGGGCGGAGTGCTCGACGGCGAACAGGCCACAAGGCTCCGCGCGCTGCTGGCCGAGCACGGGCAGGGGCCGGCGGTGCCCGGCGACAGCTCGACCGTTCGCGGGCTCGCGCGGCTTCTGCGACGAAATCCGACCGATGCCGAACGGATCCTGTGGCAGGCGCTGACCCGCGACCGCCGCTTCGCCGGGCAATTCAAGCGCCAGACGCCGGTGGGGCGTCACATCCCGGATTTCGTCTCCTTCGTCCATCGGCTGGCGATCGAGCTGGTCAACGCCAACGAGTCGGAGGCGATCGTCGCCGACCGCGATGGCCGCAAGACCTGGCTGGAAGCGCGCGACTACCGCGTCATCGAGATGCGCGTCGGCGATGTCGAGCGCGATCTGGCGACGGAACTTGGGCGGCTCGAGGCGAAGCTGCTCGCGCGCAGCTAGGCGGCCTGTCGGGCAGGCCGGCGCTGTCCCCGCGAGCACAAAGGGGATAAGCTTACCCTGCAGTCCAATCGAATACGCGAACGGGAGGTGTGCGATGGCTACATCCGACTGGCGTCTCGAAGGCGAATGGATCAAGAACTGCAACTGCGCGTTTGGCTGTCCGTGCGATTTCAATGCCCTGCCGACCCAAGGCTATTGCAAGGGCGCGGTCGGCATGCGGATTACCAAGGGACATTTCGAGAAGACCAAACTCGATGGGCTCGTCTTCGCGGCTACCGTCCATTTCCCCGGGGCACTGCATGAGGGCAATGGCCAGCTGCAGCCGATCATCGACGAGCGCGCCACGGCCGAGCAGCGCGAAGCGCTGTTCAACATCATGTCGGGCAAGAACTCCGCCGAAGGCACGCTATTCCAGATCCTCAGCCTGATCGTGACGAAAATGCATGATCCGTTGTTCGTGCCGATCGAGTTCGAATTCGACAAGAACGGGCGCGTTGCGCGTATGGTGGCCAAGGGCGTGCTGGAGACCGAGGTCGAGCCGATCAAGAATCCGGTGACGGGCGAACCTCACCGCATCCAGGTCGTGATGCCCGAGGGCTTCGAGCACAGGGCGGCCGAGGTTGCCTCGTCCAACATCCGCTCGACCGGCGCCATAAAATTCGAAACCAAGGGCACGCATAGTTCGCTCGCCAATGTCGTCCAGACGCCCGAGGGCGTTGCGGCCTAGCGCTGCGGCCTAATCTCAACGCGCCCAGTAGCGGGTGGGTTTACGATGGCGACCTCGGCGCTCGAACAGACCTTGCGGCACGATCGCCTGATCGTGGCAATCGGAATAGCCACAGTGGTTGCGTTCTCCTGGGGCTATCTGTTTGCGGGCGCCGGTATCGACATGAGCATGGCCGACATGCCGATGGACCCTGAGCCGTGGACGCCGGCCCAGGCATTGCTCATGTTCGCGATGTGGTGGGTGATGATGGTCGCGATGATGGCGCCCAGCGCAGCCCCCATGGTCCTGCTGTTCGCCGCCATCAAGCGCAAGCAGGCGACCGCGGACAGTCCCGTCATCTCAAGCTGGCTGTTTCTCGCCGGCTATCTCGTGATATGGGCAGGCTTTAGTCTCGTCGCTGTCTCGGTGCAGTGGGGACTTGATCAGGCCGGGTTGCTGTCCGGCATGATGGCGAGCACCAGCAATTTGCTCGCCGGCATCATCCTGCTTGCCGCCGGGCTCTACCAACTCACCCCGATCAAGCGCGCCTGTCTGCGCTACTGCCAGAGCCCGGTGTTCTTCCTGAGCCGACACTGGCAACCGGATGCCATCGGCGCTCTGCGGATGGGCTTTCGCCACGGCAGCTATTGCGTCGGCTGTTGCTGGTTCCTGATGGCGCTGCTGTTCGTCGTCGGCGTCATGAATCTCGCCTGGGTCGCAGCGGTTGCGATCTATGTCGGGTTGGAGAGGATGGTCGCGCGCAGTCTATGGCTCAGCAGCGCCGTCGGCGCGGGCCTGATCGTGGCCGGCGGGATCATCCTCGCGCACGGCCTGGCCGTCGCGGCCTAGACGGCGACAAGCTCTGCAGGACTGCGCTTCGGCTTCTTCACCTTCGAAGGCCCGAACAGATTGCCTGCGGCAAGGCCTGCAGTGTCCGCCACCCCCGGATCGCGCGAGACCATGGCGGCGACGATGGCGCCGTCGATCAGCAGTGCAAGTTGATGGGCGAGCATTTGCGGTTCGGCCGCGCCCATTTCAGCGGCGAGCTTTTCGATATGCGCCAGCACCACCTTCTTGTGGCGCAGTGCGATGTTGCGGAACTGCTTGGCGTCCTTGTCGTGTTCGGCGACCGCATTGATGAAGGGGCAGCCGTAGAAGCGCTCCTCGGCGAACCAGCGCTTCAGCGCCGGAAAGATCCGTGTCAATTTCGCCTGCGCGTCGCCGCCGCCATCCTCCATCGCGCCGATGAACCATTCGCGCCATGCCTTGCCTTCGCTCTCCAGTACGGCGTTGACGAGGTTGGTCTTCGATCCGAACAGTTTATAGAGCGTGGTCTTGGCGGTGCCGGCCTCGTCGATGATGGCGTCGATCCCGGTGGCGTTGATGCCGTTCTTGCAGAACAGATGCGTCGCCGCGCTGAGCAGGCGCCCGCGCGCGGATTCCTCATCGCCTGCGGCGCGTGCCGCGACAGCCTTTCTCCTGGAAATCGATTTGCCCATGTGCGCCAGTTAATCGGAGCGCCGCGCAATCATCAAGTCGCATCTTTGCGCTGAAAATAATCGCACGCACGCGGCAATTGCTTCGCGCCTGTGCAGCGCGGCGCTGATCAATTTCCGGGCAGCACCCGCTAAGCGGCGAGAGCGCTTCGCCTTTTGGTTTTGGCCAGGTCTGGCACGCTTCATGCAGGAAACAGAACGTTCGGTATCCTACCCTAGGGAGAGAAAAGATGACCGCGGTCGCTCAAAAAACGGTGCTCACAGGCTGCCTGGCGCCAATCGACAAAGGTGGGCTGGAACAGCTCATCGCCAACGGCAAGGCCAATCCGAAGGTCATCAAGACCTTGAAGTGCAAGACGGTGGCGGAGGGCAAGTTCCGCCACGCCAACTACATCCGCAACCTCGCGCCCTATATCGTCGACGAACCGCCGGGCCTGCTCGGCGACGACACCGCGCCCAATCCGTCGGAAGCTTCGCTCGCCGCGCTCGGCTCGTGCCTGGCGGTCGGCCTGCACGCCAACGCCGTTCACCGCGGCTGGATCGTCAACAAGCTCGAACTCGAGCTCGAGGGCGACCTCAACATCACCGCGGTGTGGGGCACCGGTGACGTCAGCGAGAAGCCGGTCGGCTTCACCGATGTGCGCGTCAAGGTCGACATGGAATGCGAGGGCATTCCGAGGAGCGAGATCGATGCGCTGGTCGCCCACGTCAAGCAATGGTCGCCGGTCGCCAACACGTTTACCCGCCCCGTCAATCTCGAAGTCAGCATCTGACGGAACGCGACGCGTGCAACAGGGGTGCGGGAGACGATCATGGGTTCACTAGCTTTATCTCGGGTCGAAGCTGCAGATCGGCCCGCACCGACGATTGCTGACGAAGTTGCGAGGATCGCGCGTCAGGAGCTTGCACCGCTTGCAGGTGCAATCGATGCAGGCTCGGTCTATCCGGGTGAGTTGCTGCGTAATCTCGGCAAGGTCGGTGCGTGGAGCAGTCATGTCCCGCAGGAGGGACCTGCGGATCTGCGCTGCGCCATCCAGTCGATGGCTGTGATCGGGGAGTTCTGCGGCGCCACGGCTTTCATGGCCTGGTGCCAGAATACGCTGGTCTGGTACGCCGCGAATTCGACCAACCTGAAGCTTGCAAGCCGCTTCGGTGACAGCTTTTCGAGTGGACGGGTGCTCGGTGGTACCGGCCTTTCCAATCCGATGAAGAGCTTCTTCGGCATTGAGAGGCTAAAACTGAAGGGTCGCAGGGTTGAGGGCGGCTATATCGTCAAGGGGGCGCTGCCTTGGGTCTCCAATCTCGGGCCCAACCACTATTTCGGCACCATCTTCGAGCGCGAGGACGAGGACGGTGGCGCCGCAAAGGGCGGGCCGGACGGCACCGCAAAGGGCGGGCCGGGCGGCACCGCAAAAAGCGGGCCGGACATCGTCATGTTCCTTGCCGATTGCGCCAATCCCGCGATCACGCTGCAGCCGTGCAAGCCGTTCCTTGCGATGGACGGCACCGGCACCTATGGCGTGCAGTTCCGCGACGTGTTTGTGCCGGATGAATTGATCCTGGCCGAACAAGCCGGACAGTTCGTGAAGAAAATCCGCGCCGGATTCATCCTGTTGCAGGCCGGCATGGGGCTCGGCCTGATCAAGGACTGCATCGGCATCATGGATGAGGTCGGGCCGCCGCTCGGCCACGTCAACCGCTATCTGCCGCAGCAACCGCTGCAGTTTCGCGAACTCCATGCCGAGTTCGAGAAGGAGACGATGGCGCTGGCGCGTGATCCCTATAATTCCGACGACAGCTATTGGCGACGCGTCGTAGCACTTCGCCTGCGGCTCGGCGACGCCAGCGTCGCAGCCGCGCATGCAGCGATGCTCCACTGCGGCGCGCGCGGTTACCTCAAGAGCCATCGCGCCCAGCGCCGGCTTCGCGAAGCCTATTTCGTCGCCATCGTCACCCCCGCCACCAAGCAGCTTCGCAAGATGCTGGCCGGCGACGAGCACTAAAGGGATTTCCGACCGACCCAACCAGCAACCATAAAACAGGAGAGGCCTGCCATGACGGACGTTCTGATTACTGCCGGCGAACTCGCGGAATTCCTCAAGAAAGAGCCGTGTGTCATCATCGACACCCGCAATCCCGAAGCCTACGGCGCGGGGCATCTCCCTGATGCCGTCAATGTCCATGAAATCTTCACGTACCTGGCGACCTCGACGCCGGAGGGCATGCAGGAGCTGAAGACGAAATTCGCCGATGCGTTCGGCGCCGCCGGGCTTTCGGGGAAAGAGACCGCGGTCATCTACGAACAGTCGATGAATTCCGGCTTCGGCCAGTCCTGCCGCGGCTATTATCTCCTGACCATGCTCGGCTATCCCAAGGTCAAGGTGCTGCATGGCGGCTACGATGCCTGGGCAGCCGCCGGCCTGCCGGTAACCACGGACGTTCCGTCGCCGGTGAAAGCGTCGTTCTCGATCGTATCGGAGGCGGGCGACATCCTGATCGATGCCAAGACCATGCTCGCCGCCGTCGGCAAGCCCGGCATCGCGCTGCTCGACGTCCGCGACATCGACGAGTGGATCGGCGAAAGCTCGTCTCCGTATGGCAAAGACTTCTGCCCGCGCAAGGGACGCATCCCCGGCGCCGTCTGGCTGGAATGGTACCGCATGATGAAGCCCACGGCCGAGGGGCCGCGCTTCAAGTCGAAAAACGAAATTTTGGCGGAATGCGCCACCGTCGGCATCACAGAGAGTACGCCGGTCTATCTCTATTGCTTCAAGGGGGCGCGCGCCTCGAACACGTTCCTGGCGCTGAAGAACGCCGGCGTGAGGGATGTGCGGATGTATTTCGGTTCCTGGAACGAATGGTCGCGCGATCCGTCGCTGCCGATTGAGGAGGGGCTGCCGACGGAGACCAAGCTCACCACCAAGGCGGCGTAACGAGCAGGAGTTCCTCATGGTGAGGAGCGCGAAGCGCGTCTCGAACCATGAGGCCCGCCTGTGGCCTACATCCTTCGAGACGACCCCTCCGCGGTCTCCTCAGGATGAGGATTAGGCAGCTCTGACACAGTAGAACCGTTGCAGTCTGATCCAGCCGGATCGGACTGCAACCTCATTTGCCGACTGCTGGCGTTCGCGATTCAACCAGGCATGCTGTCGAATTGCGGCAGGTCGAGCGGTTTGCACCAGTTCAGGCGGCGCTTGGTGAACATTTCGAGCTTTGGCGCAATCAATTCAGGCCGGTCCAGGCTGCCAAGCATGACGAAGACGAGGCCCGGGAAACTATCCAGATTGGTGGTGAACAATCGAGAGCCGCAATCAGGGCAAAAGTTGCGGTCCAGTCCCTTGCCGGACTCGGCGACATAATGATGCGCTTTCGGTTTGCCGCTGACCACGTTGAAATCGTCCTGCGGCACGCCGAAGAACGTGGCCATCTCGCCGCCCGACGCCCGCTTGCAGTCCAGGCAATGGCAGTTGGCGATGAAGTCCGGGTCGGTGTCGAACTCGAACTTCACCACAAGCACATTGAGCCGTGTATTTCTTAGCCATGCGAGTTGCCTTTAAGTCGCGAGTTTGAATGTTGTGATGATTGCCGCCCCATCATTCTATGCTGCAGGTCTGGACCTGCGACAAGGGCTGCCGACGAGCGAGTGAGCCGTTCGGACCCAGGATGCCGCTGCGCGAACTGGTGCAACCGCCAATAGCGTCGCTCTGGCGTTCCCGGGATCGGAAGGGTATAATTTGAGTGCACTTGGTGGTGGCTCGAATGTCTAAGTTCTCAAGCAAATCAGGTCTCGCATGGATCGTGGCGATGCTGTGTCTGGGCGCGCCCGTCGTCCATGCCCAGACCTCGCCGGTAAATTACTGGATTCCGGGCTGGCCGATGGGTTTCAGCGGCGCTGCGGGCGAGGGCGCGAACGGCTACGGCAACTTTCCGAGCTTCGATTTCCGCGACGTCGGAACTGGCTCCGCCTACGCGCGCTACAATTTCTCGAACGGATTTTTTGTCGGCAGCCAGCGCAACACCATGGGCTTCAGCGGCCTCAGCCAGAGCGCCTTCGGCGGTTTCGGCTCGGTCTATAGCGAAGGCGTGCAGTTCGGCTACAGCCTTAAGAATGGCGGCGGGCCGCCCGTCACGTTCTTTGCCGGTTTCGACACGCTGAAATACAATACCAGCATCGGCAGCAACGCATTCGCGCCGTTCGACTCCAAATCCGGCACGCTGCCTGTTTCCAGCGCGTATGCCGGCGTCGAATTCCAACCGACGTCCAATCTTAGCCTGTCGCTCGGGGTCGGAGTCGTCCAGCAGACGGGGCGGATCGATAGCGAGATCAATTCGCTGCCCGGCGCTTCGTCCTTCTCCGTCGGCGGTCGCCGCTACTAGGGCATGCACTCGTAGTCAAGTCAGGTCCGCTTTACTCTCGGACGGCGATGATCAAGCCAACATTGATGCATGTCGCCTTTGGGTCAACGGCGGTAGTCGACGTCTATTCGATGGCTTCATCAGCCCTTGCGAGACGGTTTCGACAGAGCCCAGCTTAGCGCCAAAAAGACGGCGCGACGGCCTTGCCGACATCTGTGATAAACCAATGGCGAAGCGCATCCCATAGGGAGAATGCCATGCCCAGGACAAAGGTGTCCGTCCCCGATGTAGCCGAGGCCGGCCCCGATCTGTGGTCAAACGCCATACGCGCAGGCGACATGCTGTTCATCTCGGGCCAGGTAGCACGTCCATTTGAAGGCGGCACAGGGATGGTCGGCAAAGATGAGTACGAACAGACAAAGCAAATATTTTCGCGCATTGATCGGATCATCAAGGCGGCCGGCGGAACAATGGATAACCTGGTAAAGATGACGATCTACGTAGTCGACATCAAGAAAAACACCGAGGTCTGGCGAGCGCGCCGCGAGTTCTTCACCGGCGACTTTCCTGCCTCCACGCTTGTAGAAGTGCGGTCTCTTGCGAAGCCGGAAGTGCTGGTGGAGATCGAAGCCGTCGCCTATCTCGGCAGGAGTTGAAGTCCGAATTGGCCAGCCAAGCCACGGGCATTGGAAATGCCCAGCGCCTTGATGCGTGATGCGAGTGTGGTCGGCTTGATATCCAGCATTTCCGCAGCACCGCCAGGTCCGAATACCTTGCCGGAACAGGCCGCAAGCGCGGCGAGAATGTTGGCGCGCTCGTGGGCGCGCATTTCGGACGCGGTCAAAACAGCCGGGCGGGCATCGGCTGTCACGCGCGACGAGCCGGGGGCGGGCTGAGCGCCGGATGAATCCGGCAGGTCGATGCGTAAGCGCCCGTTCTGCGCGAGGATCGCCGCGCGCTCGATGACGTTTTGCAGTTCGCGGACATTGCCCGGCCAGTCGTAGCGCGAAAGTTTTCGCGCATCGCCTTCCGACAACCGCAGCTCGGATTTCAGCGCCTTGCTTTCGCGGGTCAAAAAATGCTGCGCCAGCAGCGGAATGTCCTCGCGCCGCTCGCGTAGCGGCACCGACTCCACCGGAAACACGTTGAGCCGGAAATAGAGGTCCTCGCGAAACCGGCCGCGCTGCACTTCCTGCTTCAGATCGCGGTTGGTGGCGGCGATCAGGCGGACGTCGACCGCGCGGGTGCGCTCTTCACCCACGCGTTCGAAATTGCCCTCCTGCAGCACGCGCAGCAGCTTGCCCTGCAGCTCCAGCGGGATTTCGCCGACCTCGTCGAGAAACAGTGTGCCGCCATCGGCGAGTTCGAACCGCCCGATGCGGTCGCGCATCGCGCCGGTGAAGGCGCCTCTGATATGGCCGAAGAATTCGCTTTCAAAGAGTTCGCGCGGGATCGCCGCGCAATTGACGCGGATCAGCGGCCGGTCGCGGCGGCTGCTCGCCTCATGGATGGCGCGCGCGATCAGTTCCTTGCCGGTGCCGGATTCGCCGGTGATCATGACGGCTGCGGATGTCGGGGCCACCAGCTTGACCTGCCGCAACGTCGTCTGAATCGCCTCGCTCTGGCCGATGATGCCGCGCGGATTGGTCTCGATCCGAATTTCTTCCTGCAAATAGGCGTTTTCCAGCTCCAGCCGTTCGCGCAGGCGATCGACCTCGGCGAGTGCCGCATGCAGTTTTTCGTCGGCCTCGCGGCGCTGGCTGACGTCGCGGAACACGATGACCGCGCCAACGACGACGCCGCGGTCGCGGATCGGCGTCGAGGTGTATTCGACCCAGACCGGCGTGCCGTCCTTGCGCCAGAACACCTCGCCGTCGACCTGATGCACGGCGCCGTCGCGAAACGCCGCATAGATCGGGCAATCATGATCGGGGTAGTGGCGCCCGTCATGATGGGTGTGATGCACGATCGGGTGGATTTCCTTGCCGACCAGTTCTTCCGCCGCCCAGCCCAGCATGCGCTCGGCGGCGGGATTGACGAAGGTGGTCTTGCCCTCGGCGTTGACGCCGTAAATGCCTTCGCCGGCGGCGCGCAGGATCAACTGGTTTTCGCGCTCGATGTCCTGGAACACCCGCTCGACCCGCTGCCAGGTCGCGATCCCGCCACGCATGTGGTCCTCGGCCGCCGCATCGACATAGCGGCGGCGGCGCGCATCGAGGTCGCTCATGGCGAGCAGCACCAGCGCGCGGCCGTCACCCGGCACACGCGAGCCGGCATATTCGAGCCTGAGCGTTTGTCCCGTGGCGTGACGCGGCGTCAGCGCATTGGTCCAGAACGCACCCTTGTCGAGCACGGCCTGCGTGAACACGATCAGCGCGGGGAACTGGCCAGCGTGCAGGGTGCTGACCTTGGTCTGCCGCAGCAGCGCGCGGTCGTAGCCGAGCAGGGTGCAGGCGGCGGGATTGGCGTCGAGGATCACGTCGGCATGGGGGTCGAGCAGCAATGTCGGCTCGACCGCGAACTCGAACGCGGCGGCATGGAGATCGATCTCGTGTGATCCAGCCGCAGAGCCGAGAGCAAGATCCATCACACCAAAACTCCGATATTTCGTAATCGCGCTACGAATTTTCGTTTATCACGAATTCTCGTAATCGCCAATAGGAGCGCAAAACCCTGCGACATCAGCGCAATTGCTGAAGAACAAGGCTGGCATGTGCCTTGCTTAATTAGGGGGCAATGCACGTGCAGGAGGTCTCATGTCTACCTTCGACAACCCATTCGATCCCGACCGCCGCCTTCGTGCGGGTGGCTGCAGCTGCGGCCAGCATGTCAGCGAAGCCGAACACGAACATGCCGCGCTGGCGCTGCGCTGCGAGCCTCAGCCTACCGAAGACAAGCGCTACGAGGGCGTCGTCGCCTCCGCCGTGATGCGGGCGATGTTCCCCAGGGATGCCGCGCGGCGCGCCTTCCTGAAATCGGTCGGCGCTTCGACCGCGCTGGCCGCGATCTCGCAATTCTTTCCGCTTCAGACCGCGACCGAATTGTTCGCGCAAGGCGGCGCGCCCGAGAAGAAGGACCTCAAGGTCGGCTTCATTCCGATCACCTGCGCGACCCCGATCATCATGGCCGCGCCGCTCGGCTTTTATTCCAAGCACGGCCTCAACGTCGAAGTGGTGAAGACCGCCGGCTGGGCTGTCATCCGCGACAAGACCATCAACAAGGAATACGACGCCGCCCACATGCTGGCGCCGATGCCGATCGCGATCTCGCTGGGATTGGGCGCCAATGCGATACCGTTCACGGTGCCGGCGATCGAGAACATCAACGGGCAGGGCATCACGCTCGCCATGAAGCACAAGGACAAGCGCGACCCTAAGGACTGGAAGGGCATGAAGTTCGCCATTCCGTTCGACTATTCGATGCACAATTATCTGCTGCGCTATTACCTCGCCGAGCACGGCCTCGATCCCGATACCGACGTGCAGCTCCGCTCGGTGCCGCCGCCGGAAATGGTCGCGAACCTCCGCGCCGACAACATCGACGGCTTTCTCGCGCCCGACAACATCTGCCAGCGCGCGATCTATGACGGCGTCGGCTTCATGCACATCCTGTCCAAGGAAATCTGGGACGGCCATCCCTGCTGCAGCTTTGCCGCCAGCCGCGAATTCATCACCAGCTCGCCGAACAGCTTTGCTGCGCTGACGCGGGCGATCGTGGACGCCACGGCGTACGCGTCGAAAGCCGAAAACCGCAAGCAGATTGCGGAGGCAATCGCGCCGGCCAACTACATCAACGCGCCCGTCACCGTGCTGGAGCAGGTGCTGACCGGCACCTATGCGGACGGCCTGGGCGGCGTGAAGACGGACGCCAGGCGCGTCGACTTCGATCCGTTCCCCTGGCAGTCCTTTGCGGTGTGGATGCTGACCCAGATGAAGCGCTGGGGCCAGATCAAGGGCGATGTCGACTACAAGGCGGTGGCCGAGCAGGTCTATCTCGCGACCGACACCAAGAAGGTGATGGCCGAGATGGGGCTGACGCCGCCGGCGACGTCGTACAAATCCTTCTCCGTGATGGGCAAGACGTTCGATCCGGAAAAGCCGGACGACTATCTCGCCAGCTTCAAGATCAGGAAGGCGTCGTGAGGGGTACAGTGCAACGCCATTCTCCGCCGTCGTCCCTGCGAACGCAGGGACCCATACACCGCGGCGGCAGTGGCGAAAGAAGGTCTTTGACATCGTGCCACAAACGGACGGCACGGCGTATGGGTTCCCGCGTTCGCGGGGACGACGTGCTGAGAGATTGTCGGCGATGACCTTCTCCCTTCGCTTCCGCGCAGCCGTCGTCTCGATCGCGTTATTCGCGGCCTTTCTCGGCATCTGGCATCTCGCCACGCGCTCGACCGCTGCGACCACGCACATGTCGCCGGAATACGCCAAGCTGATGGGGCTGACGGCGACGCAAGGCAAGTCGGCGATGCCGGGCCCGCTCGATGTCGGCGCGAAATTGTGGGAACACCTCAAGCAGCCGTTCTACGACAAGGGGCCGAACGACAAGGGTCTCGGCATCCAGCTCGGCTATTCGATCGGCCGCGTCGGCCTCGGCTATCTGCTCGCGGTCATCGTCGCGATCCCGCTCGGCTTCCTGATCGGCATGTCGCCGCTGATCAGCAGGGCGATCGACCCGTTCATCCAAATCCTTAAGCCGATCTCGCCGCTGGCCTGGATGCCGCTCGCGCTCTACACCATCAAGGATTCGAGCATCTCGGCGATTTTTGTCATTTTCATCTGCTCGGTATGGCCGATGCTGCTGAACACGGCGTTTGGGGTCGCTGCCGTGCGCAAGGAATGGATCAACGTCGCGCGGACACTGGAGGTCGGCACCATCAGGCGCGCCTTCACCGTGATCCTGCCGGCGGCGGCACCGACGATTCTCACGGGCATGCGGATATCGATCGGCATCGCCTGGCTGGTGATCGTCGCGGCCGAGATGCTGGTCGGCGGCACCGGCATCGGCTACTTCGTCTGGAACGAGTGGAACAACCTTTCGATCACCAACGTCATCATCGCCATTCTGTTGATCGGCATCGTCGGCATGCTGCTCGACCAGATTCTTGCGCGCTTCACGCGCATGGTCACGTTCCCGGAATAGCGCCATGACCGACAAATTCATTTCCATCGAGGGCATCGCGCGGCGTTATCCCGGTGCGGATGGCGGCCAGACCGCGGTTTTCGAAGATCTCTGGCTGTCGATGGGGCGGGGCGAATTCGGCTGCGTGATCGGCCATTCCGGTTGCGGCAAGACGACGGTGCTGAACATCCTGGCCGGCCTCGACGAGCCGAGCGAGGGTGCCGTCATCGTCGACGGGCAGGCCATTGAAGGCACCAGCCTCGACCGCGCCGTGATCTTCCAGAGCCACGCGCTGCTGCCGTGGCGCACCGTGCTCGGCAACGTCGCCTATGCCGTGACCTCGAAATGGCGCAACTGGGACCGCGCCAAGGTGAAGGCGCATGCGCAGACCTTCATCGACCTGGTCGGGTTGACCGGCTCCGAGCACAAGCGGCCGTCGGAACTGTCCGGCGGCATGAAGCAGCGCGTCGGCATTGCGCGTGCGCTGTCGATCACGCCAAAGATCATGCTGATGGACGAGCCGTTCTCGGCGCTCGACGCGCTGACCCGCGGCACGCTGCAGGACGAGGTTCGCCGCATCTGCCTGGAGACCGGACAGACCGCCTTCATGATCACCCATGACGTCGATGAAGCGATCTATCTCGCCGACAAGATTTTCCTGATGACCAACGGCCCGGGCGCCGTGCTGGCCGAGATCGTGGAAAATCCGCTGCCGAAGGACCGCGGCCGCATCGATCTGCACCGCCATCCGCTCTATTATGCGCTGCGCAACCACATCGTCGATTTCCTGGTCAGCCGCAGCAAGACATTTGCATCTGATGTGACCGACCACGATCCGCGCAACGTGCCGACGGTGCGGATCGGGAAGCCGGAATTGGTAATTGCTTCGGGGGCTGTCGATTCAGAACAGGCGTCATGGCCGGGCTTGTCCCGGCCATCCACGTCTTCCTAAACAGACCAGCAAAGACGTGGATGCCCGACACAAGGCCGGGCATGACGGTTAGAAGGAGAGTCATATGAAACGCGAAGACCTCACCGAAAAGCTGCTCGACATCAAGCGCGAGAAGGGCTGGAGCTGGAAACACATCTGCGAAAAGATCGGCGGCTATTCGGAGGTGCTGATAACAGGCGCTATTCTCGGCCAGATGAAATTGACAAAGCCGCAGGCCGCCAATGCCGGCGAACTGTTCGGGCTGTCGAAATCGGAAACTGCGATGCTCAACGAGGTGCCGATGCGCGGCACCGGAACCCCGATGCCGCCGACCGATCCGCTCATCTATCGCTTCTACGAAATGGTGATGGTGAACGGTCCGGCGTGGAAGGCGCTGATCGAGGAAGAATTCGGCGACGGCATCATGTCGGCGATCGACTTCGACATGGCGATCGATCGCGTCGCCAATCCGAAGGGCGACCGGGTCAAGATCACGATGTCCGGAAAATTCCTGCCGTACAAATATTATGGCGCGAGTGGGAACGTGCCGGAGTATGGGTTCAAGGAGGGGTGATTTGATCCTCCGTCATTCCGGGGCGCGAAGCGAACCCGGAATCTCGAGATTCCGGGTTCGTGCTTCGCACGCCCCGGAATGACGGTGGTGAGGCCCGCTACCCGAACGCTGCTCTGACCTCCTTGATCGGCGCCATCTCGCGCACAAAGGTGAATGCGCCGTGATCTTTCATCTCACGGGCGCTCTTTAGGAACGCCGCCAGCGCATAACGCTCCATCGCGCCGCCGACGCTGATACGCTTGACGCCTGCGGCTGAGAGCTGATCGACGGTCAGCGTCGGGTCGGCAAAGCCCATCACCAGGTTGAATGGCTTGCCGACTGATGACACCTCGGTGCGGATGGTGTCGATGTCGTGCACGCCGGGCGAATACAATACGTCCGCGCCAACCGCCTCGAACGCCTGCAGCCGCTTGATGGTGTCGTCGAGATCCTTGCGGCCGTGCAGGAAATTTTCGGCGCGCGCCGTCAGCGTGAACGGGAAGGGCAGCGCGCGCGCTGCCTCGACGGCTGCCTGCACGCGCTCTACCGCGAGCTGGAAATCGTAGATCGGCTTTTGCGGATTGCCGGTCGAATCCTCGATCGAGCCGCCGACGCAGCCTGCTTCGGCCGCACGCGCGATCGCTTTCGCCGCGGTCTTCGGATCATCCGCGCCGCAATTCTCCAGATCGGCGTTGACGGGGAGGTCGGTGGCATCCGCTATCATCCGGCAGTTCGCGATGATGGCATCGAGGCTGACGGTGGCGCTGCCGAGCGTATTGGCAAGGCCGAGGCTCGTGGTCGCGAGCGCCTCGAACCCCATCGCGGCAAGCAGTTTTGCCGTGCCCGCGTCCCAGGGATTGGGAATGATGAAGGCGCCGGGCCGCGCATGCAGCGCACGGAACGCTTCGGCTTTTTCCATCTGGGTTCGCATCGGTAACTCCTGCTTGAGATGCCTACGGTTGTTCACTGCGACGTCTTTCGACCCGTCATCCTGAGGAGCCGCGTAGCGGCGTCTCGAAGGACGACGGCCCGGTCCGGGGCCGCTCATCCTTCGAGGCTCGCTTCGCTCGCGCCTCAGGATGACGGGTTGAAACTAGCGGGCTATCTCCCATCAGCCAAATTTGTTATTTCTCTATGCATCATCAGCTTTTTGCATGGATCAAACATGGACAGCGATGCGCTTCTCACGTTCCTGACCGTTCACCGCCGCGGCGGCATTTCGAGCGCGGCGAAGGTGCTGCACCGCTCGCAGCCGGCGATTTCGCGGCGCATTGCGTTGCTGGAACAGGAACTCGGCGTGCCGCTGTTCGAGCGGATCGCGGGCCGCACGATGCTGAGCGATGCGGGGCGGGTGATGGTGCCTTATGCCGAGCGCGCGGTCGCCGCCGCCCAGGATGCGGAGAATGCGGTTCGCGCGCTGGCGCGGCCGAATTTTGGGCCGATTGCGCTCGCGGTGGTCGGCACGCTGGCCGGCGGGCGGCTGTCGGCGATCTTGAAACGCTTCGCGGCCGAACATCCCGAGGTCGAATTGAGCCTGCGCACCGCGACCAGCGCGGAGGTCAGCGATCTGATCCGGCGCGGCGAGGCAACCATCGGCCTGCGCTATGACCGCGACCGCTCGCGTGATCTCGATTGCGAATTGCTGTTTGCCGAACGGCTGCAGGTGGTATGCGGGGGCGACCATCCGCGCGCCGGCCGCCGTCTGACAAAACTCGCCGATCTCAGCGGCGAGCGCTGGATTGCCTTTCCCGTGGTGCCGGGACGGCGCGAGATCACGGCGTCACATGTTTTTGCGCTGTTTCAGACCCATGGCCTCGGTGAAATCGATTGGACGCCGGTCGACAGCCTGACCGCGCAAAAGCGGCTGGTCGAAGCCGGCCTCGGCATCGCACTGCTGTCGGAGAGCAATGCCGCGGAGGAATTGCGCTACGGCACGATTTCGACCATCGACGTCCGCGATCTCAAGGCGAGCCACGATGTGGTGACGGTAACGCGCCGCGGCGGATTTTTGAGCGCGGCGGCGCGGCGATTGATGGAGATCGTTCGGAAGGAATATTCAAAGGGGCGAATGGCGAATGGCGAGTAGCGAATGGAGTTTTCCCTATTCGCTCCTTATGCCCCCGCCTTCACCTGGGCGACAGCCTGCGCCATTAGTTCGTCCATCCTGGCGCGAAGTTGCTCCTCGGTCATGTCAACACCCTTGGCTTTGACATCGCCTAGCACCTTGCGAAGCACGTCGCCGTCGCCCTCAAACACGGCCGCGACCACCTCCTTGGCATAGGCGGCGGCCTCATCGCCCGACTTGCCGAGCTTTTCCGCGATCAACTGCCCGAGCAGCTTGTTACGGCGCGCCACGGCCTTGAATTTCAGGTCCTCATCAAGGGCGAATTTCTTCTCAAAACCTTCCTCGCGCTTGTCGAAAGTGGTCATTTCTTCGGTTCCAATCCCGGCAAAAGGTAAGCGGGGCCGGCGTTGTCGCGGCCCAATCGCCTACCTAGATAGAGGGGGCGAATCGGTAAAACAACGAGCCGTTAGGCCGCAGGCAACCGGGATAAATTGGCCCCAATTGGGCTGGGTCGATTGTGCTGGATGGGGCAATCGGATAGGTTGCCGTCAGGCGAGGTTCTTGTTCTGTTTCCGGTCGCTCTGTTCAGGACCTGGCCTTCACGGCAGCTCCGTCGTGGTCGCAAACCCTTGTCATCCGGAGCACACCAATTTCATGGATTTCAACAAAACACGGTACATCCCAATGAGCCGTCGACGCCGTATTTATGAAGGCAAGGCCAAGGTCCTGTATGAAGGCCCGGAGCCGGGAACCCTGATCCAGCACTTCAAGGATGATGCGACCGCGTTCAATGCCAAGAAACACCAGGTGATCGAGGGCAAGGGCGTCCTCAACAACCGGATTTCGGAGTACCTGTTTCAGCACCTCAACGACATCGGGGTGCCGACCCATTTCATCCGCCGCCTCAACATGCGCGAGCAGTTGATTCGGGAGGTCGAGATCGTGCCGCTGGAGGTGGTGGTGCGGAACGTCGCCGCCGGCTCGCTGTCGCAGCGTCTCGGCATCGAGGAGGGCACGCAACTGCCGCGCTCGATCATCGAGTTCTATTACAAGAACGACCAGCTCAACGACCCCATGGTGTCGGAAGAGCATATCACTGCGTTCGGCTGGGCCACGCCGCAGGAAATCGACGACATCATGGCGCTCGCCATCCGCGTCAACGACTTCCTCACCGGGCTGTTCCTGGGCATCGGCATCCGTCTGGTCGATTTCAAGATGGAATGCGGCCGGCTGTTCGAGAACGAGATGATGCGGATCATCGTCGCCGACGAGATCTCGCCCGACTCATGCCGGCTGTGGGATATCAAGTCGAACGAGAAGCTCGACAAGGACCGTTTCCGTCGGGATCTCGGTGGCTTGCTCGAGGCCTACACCGAAGTAGCAAAGCGTCTGGGCATCCTGATGGAAAACGAGCGTCCGGCTGGTACCGGTCCGGTGCTGGTGAAGAGCTAGCACGTCATTCCGGGGCGCGGGCGCAGACCGCGAACCCCAATGCGCAATTGCGCATTGTGGAATCCAGAGATTGTTCGCGCGAGATTCCGGATCGACCCGCTGCGCGGTTCGTCCGGAATGACGAGGTTAAAATGAAGGCACGCGTTACCGTTACGTTGAAGTCGGGGATTCTCGATCCGCAGGGCAAGGCCATCGAAGGCGCGCTGAAATCGCTCGGCGTCGATGGCGTCGCCAGCGTCCGCCAGGGCAAGGTGTTCGACATCGAACTGTCGGGCGCCGACAAGGCCAAGGCCGAAGCGGCGTTGAAGGATGCCGCCGACAAGCTGCTGGCGAATACGGTGATCGAAAACTATCGGGTCGAACTGCTCTAGGCGCGCCTTCCATGAAATCAGCCGTTCTCGTCTTTCCCGGAATCAACCGCGAGCGCGATATGGCGCGTGCGCTCAAACTCGTCTCCGGCCAGGAGGCGGCAATGGTCTGGCATGCCGACACCGCGCTGCCAAAGGGGACCGATCTGGTCGTTGTGCCCGGCGGGTTTTCCTATGGCGACTATCTGCGCTGCGGCGCCATTGCCGCCCGCGCCCCCGTGATGGACGCGGTGCGCAAGTTCGCGGCCGATGGCGGCCTCGTGCTCGGCGTCTGCAACGGCTTTCAGATCCTCTGTGAAGCCGGCCTGCTGCCCGGCGTGCTGATGCGCAATGCGCGGCTGAAGTTCATTTGCAGGGATGTCCATCTGCGGGTCGAGCGTTCGGATACGCCGTTCACGCGCGGCTACAATGCCGGCCAGGTCATTCGCGTGCCGGTCGCCCATGGCGAGGGCAATTACGAGGCCGATGAAGAGACGGTGAAGCGGCTGGAAGGCGAGGGGCGCGTGCTCTACCGCTACTGCTCGGCTGAGGGCATTGTCGACGAGGCGTCCAACATCAACGGCGCCGCGCAGTCGATCGCCGGCATCGTCAACGAGCGCGGCAATGTGCTCGGCATGATGCCGCATCCGGAAAACCACGTCGAAGACATCATGGGCTGCACCGACGGCCGCGGCCTGTTCGCGGGCCTCGCCGCACATCTGGAAAAAGCCGCGTGAAATCCGTCATGATGCGCCTGATGATGCGCTCGGCCGTTGCCGCGGCGGTCTTGTCGCTCGCCGCTGCCGCCCACGCGCAGGACTATCCCAAGCGTCCCATCAGCATGATCGTGCCGTTCGCGGCCGGCGGCACGTCCGACGTGATCGCGCGCGTGGTCGCCGAGGAGATGGCCAAGTCGCTCGGGCAGCCGATCGTGATCGAGAATGTCGCCGGCGCCGGCGGTTCGACCGCGCTGACACGCGCGGCGCGCGCGGAAGCCGACGGCTATACCATCGCCATCGGCAACGCGGGCACCAGCGCCGCGGCCTATACGATCTATCCAAAGCTGCCGTTCACGCCGGAATCCTTTGTGCCGATCGCGGTCGTCGCGAAGACGTTCGGCATCGTGGCGCTGCGCAAGGATTTTCCGGCGAAGAACCTGCAGGAATTCATCGCCTATGCGAAGAAGAATCCCGGCAAGGTCAATCTCGGCCATGCCGGCATCGGCTCGTCGAATTTCCTGATCTGCAAGAGCTTTGAAAACGCGGCCGGCGTTGAGGTCACGCTGGTCGGTTATCGCGGCGCGGCGCCGGCGCTGACGGACGCGATCGGCGGCCAGATCGACGGCGTCTGCGACTCGGCCGCCTCGGTGTCGCAGGCGATCGACGACAAGCTGGTAAGGGGTCTCGTCGTCGGCTCGACGGTGCGGCTTTCGACCTTGCCCGATCTGCCGATGTCGTCGGAAGCCGGCCTTCCCGATTTCGAGGCGCAGGGCTGGAACGGCCTGTTTGCGCCGAAGGGCACGCCGCCTGCGATCATCGCGAAACTGAATGCTGCGGCCAGGACGGCCGTCGAAAGCGAGGCGGTAAAGAAGCGCTTTCACGATCTCTCCACCGTCGCGCCCGACGCCAACGAGCTCGCGCCCGAAGTGCTTGGACAGTTGGTGACGCGCGACGTCGCGAAATACAAAAAGCTGCTGGAAGAGAAGAAGTAGCACCCGCGGTCATGCAATGAAAAAGCCCCGTCAAGCGGGGCTTTTTATTACCTGCCAGTTATTATCTGCCAGCTATTACCTGCCAGGTGTCGAGCCGGGGCCTGCCGGCGCAATGGTCGAGCCGCTGGGCGACGGGTTGATGAGAGTGTTCCCCGACGGGTTCAGTCCGCTGTTCTGTCCCGCCGCGGCACTGCCAGCATTGTTGGTCATGCCGGTGCCAGCGGCGCCGCCCGTCGCATTACCTGATGTCGTTCCGCCAGTGGAAGATCCCGTCGTCGGACCGCTCGTCGCTGCGCCACCCGTGGCCGAACTTCCGCTTGCCGAGCCGCTGCTGGATTGCGCAAGCGCATAAGTGCCCGTGAAGACAAGCGCTGTCGCCAATCCCAATGTTGCGAGTTTCATGATTGCTCCTTTTTCTTGCCGCGTAACCGCCAACGAGGTCCGCTAGCGTTGCGTTCCCGCTGGCCGATCACAGTTCGTTGCTGTTCCCGGAGGTTTCCGCCGGGCCGCAAATCTGGAATCGCAGCGATGCTCTGGAAAGAAAGGCGCCGCCAGTCGATATTTCACGCCCCATCACAACTGAAGATTGTCCAATTGAACTTGCCGCGCTATCAAGGCCACTAACGACCGTCCGACCCCGTTTGCCTGGAATGCGCCATGCCTGTTGCTCTCGTCATTTTGCTGCTCGATATCACGCTGATCTATCACGCATCGAGGACCGGACGCCTGCAGCCCTGGGCGTTCATCATCCTGATGATCCCGCTGGTCGGCGCGCTCGCCTACATCGTCGTCGAGCTGGTGCCGGAGTGGTTTGGAAGCCCCGGCGCCCAACAGGCACGCAAGCGCATCGCCGGCAAGCTCGATCCGAAAAAGGCCTACCGTGAGCTGTCCGACCGGCTCGCCGGCAGCGATACCATCGCCAACCGCCAGGCACTTGCGACCGAATGTCTGAAGGTCGGGCGGTTCGACGAAGCCGAGCGCCACTACAATCACGTCCTCAAACTGCCGATGGGGGATGAGCCGGCCTACGCGCTGGGCAAGGCGCAGGCTCAGTTCGGTCTCAATCGCCCGGCGGATGCGCTCGCGACGCTGGATGATCTGAAGGAGCGCTGGCCGGATTTTGAATCTGCCGAAGGGCATCTGCTCTATGCCCGCTCATTGGCCGAGGTCGGCCGCACCGACGAGGCACTCGACGAATACCATGCGCTCGCCGCCTATTTTCCCGGCGCGGAAGCCCGGGTTCGATACGGCATGCTGCTGAAATTGGTGGGCCGCACCGCCGAGGCGAGGGTGGTGTTCAACGAATTGCTGCTTCAGATGCGACGCGCGCCCAGATATCTGCGCGAGGCGCAGGCCGAATGGCTTTCGATCGCTGAAAAGCAGTTGTCGACCTGAACCGTAACGGCCAAAGACATCTCTGTTGAACTGCGCAATCTTTGTTCACTTGCGGAAAGTGGCTGGCCTGAAACTTGCTCGTCTCTCCTGATCCCAAACGCGGATTTTCCGATCGTCGGACGGAGATCGATCATGCCCATTCGCAAGGCTTGCTGCACGGTTGCGCTGTTGACCGCCCTGCTGTCGTCCCATTCGGCGACGGCTGAAACCACGCTGCGCATCGCGATGACGGCGTCCGATATTCCCACTGCGACCGGGCTGCCCAACAACGGTTTCGAGGGGATGCGCTTCCTCGGCTATCCGATCTTCGAAGGGTTGGTGCTGTGGGACCTGACCAGCACAGACCGGCTGGCGACCTTGCGTCCCGGGCTCGCGGAGAAATGGGAGCAGGACCCCAGTGACAACAAGACCTGGATTTTCCATCTGCGCCAGGGCGTCAAATTCCACGACGGCACCGATTTCAATGCCGACGCCGTGATCTGGAATCTTGACCGTTATTTCAACAGCGAGAGCCCGCAATTTGAGCCGCCGAGTTCGGCGATATCGCGGGCGCGCGTTCCCGTGATGGGCAGCTACAGAAAGATCGACGACGCTACCGTCGCCATCACCACCACGAAGCCCGCCTCCTATTTTCCCTACATGGCGGTCTATCTCCTGTTCACCTCGCCGGCATCGTTCGAGAAGGCGGGAAAGGAGTGGGCAAAGGTCGCAACCTTGCCGGCGGCTGGCACCGGGCCGTTCCGGATCACCAAAGTGGTGCCGCGGCAGGAAGCCGATCTTGCTCGCTGGGACAAATATTGGGACGCCAGCAGAAAAGCGAAAGTCGACAATGTCGTGCTGATGCCGATCCCTGAGGCGAATTCGCGATTGGCCGCGTTGCGCTCCGGCCAGGTCGACTGGATCGAGGTGCCGCCGCCCGACGGCATCGCTTCCCTGAAATCCGCCGGCTTCACCATCACTACCGGCTCCTATCCGCATGTCTGGCCGTGGTTCTACAACATCGGCGCCGCCGACAGCCCGTTCAAGGATGTCAGAGTTCGTCAGGCGCTGAACTATTGCATCGACCGGGAAGGGCTGGTCGCGCTGCTCAACGGCACCGCGGAGCCGTCGGTCGGCTGGCTCAAGGCCAGCGATCCCGATTTCGGCGCGCCGGTCAATCGCTACAAGTTCGAGCCCGCCAAGGGCAAGGCGCTGCTCGCGGCAGCAGGCTACACGCCGGCGAAGCCGCTCTCGTTCAAGGCGCTGATCTCGAATTCCGGCTCGGGGCAGATGCTGCCGTTGCCGATGAATGAGTTCTTGCAGCAGAATCTGAAAGAGGCCTGCGGCGTCAACGTGGAATTCGACGTGATTGAATGGCAGGTGCTGCTGACGGCGGCGCGCGCCACGCCTGACAGCCCGAATCTGCGCGGCGCCATGGTGCTCAATATCAGCTCGCCGTCGTCGGACGCCGGCGTCATGGCGCGCTACTTTCTGGCGGCCAATTTCTCGCCGAACGGCTTCAATTTCGAGCAGTGGAAGGACGACGAATTCGAAGACGCGCTGAAGACGATCTCGGAATCGACCGATTCGACGGCGATCTCGACCGCCTATCGCAAGGCGCATGAGCGGCTCGTCGACAATCCCCCGTGGCTCTACATCGTCCACGATCTCAATCCCCGCGCGATGAGCCCGAAGGTCAAGGGTTTTGTTTCGCCGCAGTCGTGGTTCGTCGATCTGACGCTGGTGAGCATGCAATAGGCGCGTGATGGCTTTGGCGGAATCAGCCGTCATCCTGAGGAGCCGCGTTAGCGGCGTCTCGAAGGATGAGTACGGCCCGTGGCCCATCCTTCGAGGCTCGCTGCGCTCGCACCTCAGGATGACGGTTGACTGCGCGGGCACTTCGACCCGATCTGATGCCATCCGCTCTAGGCGCGTGGGCTCAGCCGCCGCGACGCCGATAGTTCCACCGCCGATAGGCGTCTTTCGGGATTGTCATGGCGGCGACACCTGCCATGACCAAAATCAGGCCAAGCGTCAGGTTTGCAGGCACGGTTTCGCCGAGCAGCAAAACCGACAGGCCAACGCCGATCGGGATGCGCAGATAGCCTTGCGCGTTGGTGGTCAGCGTGCCGAGCCGTGTCAGACACATGTAGAACAGCATCAGCCCGAACGCGCTCGAGAAGATTCCCATCGCGACGGTGGCGACCAGCGCTTCGGTGGTTGGCCGCAAGGTCCAGGGATGATCGACGATCAGCGATGCCGGCAATAATATCAGCCCGCCGAACAGCAGCGAGCCTGCCGCCACTACCATCGGGTCGTAGTCGGTCAGCCGCAAGCCGAAGATCGTGGCGCAGGCAAACGAGATAGTCGCGATCAGGATGACGATCTCGGCAAGGATATTGGCATCGAGGGTCGCGAGCGCGTCGAGGCCGATGATCACGGCCGTTCCGACAAGCCCCAGAATGGCGCCGGCAAGCTTGAGCAGCGTGGCCGGCTCATGCCGCGTAATGCCCCAGGTGATGAGAAACGCAAAGATCGGCGTCGTCGAGGCCAGCACCACCGTATTTGCCGCCGGCACGTATTGCTGCGCCCAGGTGATCAGCAGGAATGGAAACGTCGCATTGATGATCTGCTGCTGGGCGAACAGCTTCCAGGCTTTGAAGTCCGTCGGCATCGCGATCCCGCGGAAACGCAAGACCACCAGCAGAAAGCCCGCGGCGATCAGCGAGCGCGCCGAGATGAAGGTGATCGGCGGAAACGAGCCGAGGCCGATCTTGGTCAGCGGATAGGTCGAACTCCAGCAGCACGCCAGCGCGAGCAGCAATGCATAGTCGCGCCAGCCGCGACTGATCTGTGGCGTGTCAGGTGGCAACGGCGCCTGTGCCAGTCGGCTTCTTCCATTTCACCCGCTTGATGGTGCCTGAGAAGGTAAACAGCGACCGTTCGCCGGATTTCAGCACGCCGCGCAGGAAGATCAGCGACCCGCCGGCGCGGGTGATTTCACCCTCGCATTCGATCAGCTCGCCCTCGCGCGCGGCGTCGAGAAACTCGCAGGCGAACGAAACGGTGACGCCGGGGCCCTCCAGCACGGAAGAGGCGATCGCAAACAGGCAATAGTCGGCGAAGGACATGAAGCAGCCGCCATGGACGTTGCGCTGGCCGTTGAGGTGCTTCTTCTCGACCCGGAACGCGCATTGCACGCGGCCGTTTTCGTTCATCCGGTGCCAGAACGGGCCGTTATGGGTCTCAAAATTGTCGCGGGTCCAGGTCCGCCAGCCCTTGAATTCGCCCTCGGTTTCAGCGTGGAGGTCGGGGCGCTGGTGAAATGCATTTTTGGGGAGTTCGTTCACTAAAAATGGCCCTTCAATTGAATGTTTCCGACCTTAAATCCGATCCGGGAAGGATGTGCAAACGCCGATCCCGCAAGCCCCCCTTCGTAAAGCTCTGGACAGGGCTGAAATGCGCCATAAAAGGCCTTTTCGCACCCCCTCGATCTTCCTATTAAGGCACCCATGAACGAGCCCCAGATCACCCCCGAACTCGTCGCCAGCCATGGCCTGAAGCCGGACGAGTATGAGCGCATCCTCAAGCTGATCGGGCGGGTGCCGAGTTTCACTGAACTGGGGATCTTCTCGGCGATGTGGAACGAGCACTGCTCGTACAAGTCCTCGCGTATTCATCTGCGGGGCCTGCCGACCAAGGCGCCATGGGTGATCCAGGGCCCTGGCGAGAACGCCGGCGTCATCGACATCGGCGACGGCCAGGCCGTCGTGTTCAAGATGGAGAGCCACAACCACCCGAGCTATATCGAGCCCTATCAGGGCGCGACCACCGGCGTCGGCGGCATTCTGCGCGACGTGTTCACCATGGGCGCGCGGCCGATCGCCTGCCTCAATGCGCTCTCCTTTGGCGCGCCGGAGCACCCCAAGACGCGGCATCTGGTTTCGGGCGTGGTCGCCGGCGTCGGCGGTTACGGCAATTCGTTCGGCGTGCCGACGGTTGGCGGGCAGGTGCGTTTCCACACCCGCTATGACGGCAATATCCTGGTCAACGCGATGGCGGTAGGCCTCGCCGACACCGACAAGATTTTCTATGCGGCGGCCTCCGGCGTGAACATGCCGATCGTCTATTTGGGCTCCAAGACCGGGCGTGACGGCATTCACGGCGCCTCGATGGCGTCGGCCGAGTTCGACGACGATTCCGCCGAGAAACGGCCGACGGTGCAGGTCGGCGATCCCTTTGCGGAAAAGCTCCTGCTGGAAGCCTGCCTTGAAATCATGGAAGCCGATTGCGTCATCGCGATCCAGGACATGGGCGCGGCGGGCCTGACGTGCTCGGCGGTCGAGATGGGCGCCAAGGGCGATCTCGGCGTCGATCTCAATCTCGATGCGGTGCCGACGCGCGAAACCGGCATGAGCGCCTATGAGATGATGCTCTCGGAAAGCCAGGAGCGCATGCTGATGGTGCTCAAGCCTGAAAAGGAGCAAGAGGCCGAGGCGATCTTCAAAAAGTGGGGGCTGGATTTCGCCGTCGTCGGCTACACCACGCCAAGCAAGCGCTTCGTGGTCAAGCATGGCGGCGACGTCATGGCCGATCTGCCGATCAAGGAATTGGGCGATGAGGCACCGCTCTATGACCGCCCGCATGTGCCGTCCGCCGCGTTGCCGGTGGTGCAGGCGCGCGAGGTAAATCCGCCGCTCGGCGTTTCCGCGGCGCTGGAAAAGCTGATCGCAACGCCCGAGCTGTGCTCGAAGCGCTGGGTGTGGGAGCAGTACGACCACGTCATTCTCGGCAATACCGTGCAGCGTCCCGGCGGCGATGCCGCTGTTGTCCGCGTGCAGGATGGGCCGAAGGGGCTCGCGCTCACCGTCGACGTGACGCCGCGTTATTGCGAGGCGGATCCGTTCGAAGGCGGCAAGCAGGCCGTCGCCGAAGCCTGGCGTAACATCACGGCAGTCGGCGGCCGTCCGCTCGCGATCACCGACAATCTGAATTTCGGCAATCCGGAACGGCCCGAAATCATGGGCCAGTTCGTCGGCTGCCTGAAGGGCATTTCGGAGGCTTGCCGCACGCTCGACTTCCCGGTCGTGTCGGGCAACGTCTCGCTCTACAACGAAACCAACGGCCGCGGCATTTTGCCGACGCCCTCGATCGGCGGCGTCGGCCTGCTCGACGATTTCACCAAGTCGGCGACGCTGGCGTTCAAGGCGGCGGGCGAAGCGATCCTCTTGATCGGCGACACGCAAGGCTGGCTCGGGCAATCCGTCTACCTGCGCGATATCTGCGGCCGCGAAGAGGGCGCGCCGCCGCCGGTCGATCTCGCGGCCGAAAAGCGCAATGGCGACGTGGTGCGCGGCATGATCCACGCCGGCACCGCCACCGCCGTGCACGACATCTCCGACGGCGGCCTGCTGATCGCGCTCGCCGAGATGGCGATCGCGAGCGGCATCGGCGCGCAGCTATTGGCGGCGCCGGCCTCGATCGTGCCGCACGCCTACTGGTTCGGCGAGGATCAGGCGCGTTACATCGTAACGGTGCCTGCGGCGGATGCTGGCCTGGTGTTGGCCAAGATGAAAGGCGCGGGCGTGCCCTGTGCGCGGATCGGCACGACGGGCGGTGATGCGATTGCGGTCGCGGGTGAAACGGCGGTGTCGGTGAACGCGCTCAAGACAGCGTTCGAGCGCTGGCTGCCGGCCTATATGAGCGGCAAGGCGGGGTAGGCTCTTGTAGCCCGGATGGAGCGAAGCGAAATCCGGGGGCGGTATGTCCGTGACTCCCGGGTTGCGCTGCGCTCCACCCGGGCTACGGATTTTCACAGCACCTTCGTCGCACCTGGAATCTGCCGCAATGCCCGTGTCAGCGCCCAGCTCCCCGCAACGGTCAGAACGAACCCGATCACGACCTTGACGATCGCCGGCAGGTCGTAGTCGAACAGCCAGTATTGCAGCCACAATGCGATCGGGTA
The DNA here is from genome assembly GCF_036924535.1 of Bradyrhizobium sp. AZCC 2262. Lineage (NCBI taxonomy): Bacteria > Pseudomonadati > Pseudomonadota > Alphaproteobacteria > Hyphomicrobiales > Nitrobacteraceae > Bradyrhizobium > Bradyrhizobium sp. AZCC 2262. The sequence continues at coordinate 1,267,744 of NZ_JAZHRT010000001.1, forward strand.
GTGCACCAGGAACATGCCGTAGGCATCGCTCTGCATCGGGTCGAGCAGCTTGGCTGTGCCTGATTGCCTGAACCTCTGGAAAAAGGCCAGGATCAGAAACATGATGGCCACGCTGAAGACGGTGAAGCAGACGGCGTAGAGCCCCTCATACCAGTTCGGCAACGGCGACGGGTTGCCCAGTATTTCGCGTTTGATGGTGATCAGCACCCACAAGAGGCAATACGGAACGATCGCCAGGACCATCCAGTCCCAGCTGACCTTCGCCATCCGGCCGTCTGCCGCGAGCAGTCCGCGATCCATATTCGCGACACCGATGCCGGCCCCGAAAAAGAAGTAGCTCGCATAGAGCATCACGCGTCCGTGCTGGACCGAGAACGGCCCGAACTCGAACCAGCTGCTTGGTCCATAAATCATCAGCCCGGGAACATAGAACGCTGCGGTGACGGCCAGCATGACCGCGAAGAACACCGCGGGCCGGCGGCGGCCGTGCAGCGAAAGGCGATTGATCGGATCGAGCAGGTTGGGCGACAGCCGATGCAGGATGCAAGCAACCACGTCGAAGGCGAGCAGGACCCAAAGGAACCAGAGCGGCCCGCTCGGCCACGGGCCCTTCGTGACCATATTCCACCAGTATTCCGAAAAGCCGATTTCGGGATGGTGCCGCATCGAGATCGCGTAATAGGCGAGCGGAATGACCGTGAACGCGCAGATCACGAACGGCAGGCCAAGCCGGAGCAGGCGGTCCGCCAGATAGTTCATCGCTCCCTTCCGGGCGATACCGGACCAGGCGAACAGCCCCGACAGGAAGAAGAACATCGCCATGAAGAAACTGTCGGTGGCGAGCACGATCATGTCGAAGCCGAAGAAGTACTTCGGATCGGTGTGACCGAAATAGGTATAGGGGATGACGGCATGATGCAGCAGCACCACCAGCGTCAGGAAGGTGCGGGCCCGATCAAGCGAAAGGTTTCGCGATTTGGCTTTGGGTACGGCGCCCACGTCGGCAGGCCCAACGGCGGAAATCGATGTCATGCGCGGCTCCCGGCCAGGCTGTTTGTGCCGAATGTTGCAGCCGGGAACTTGATTCAGCAAGGCCCAATTGGGCGCCGGCTAATCGCTCTTCCGCAACGTGACTGCTTCGGAACCGGCAGCACGACCCGCCGTTAGGTCCGGTGAATTTGAATTAATCGGTCGCCATTGGCGTGGCCCGGAGGTCGCGGAGCAAGCAATGACAATTCTAAAATGGGCGCTGATCTTCTTTCTGGTGTCGATTGTCGCCGGCATTCTCGGCTTCACCGGTATTTCGGCGGCTTCGGCCGACGTCGCCCGCTTTCTGTTCTATGTCTTCGTCGTGATCTTCCTGGTGCTCCTGATCCTCGGGCTCACGATATTCAGGGTGTAGAATCTTGTTCTTCGTTATGCCCGGGCAAAAGCACGAAGATGCGCTTCTGCCCGGCCATGACAGGGTCGATGGACTACGCCACTTCCTCGATCGTCACCTTGTCCGGATAGAACGCCAGATGGCCTGATATCTCGGCCATGGCCGGGAAGGGCGTCTCATAGGTCCAGATCGAATTTTCGATGCTTTTGCCGTTGGCATTGATGGAGAAATAGTTCGCATCCCCCTTGTAGGGGCAGTGCGTGGTCCGCTCGGTGCGGGCCAGGAGCGCCATATTGGCATCCTCGCGCGGCACATATTGCACCGCCGGATAGCTGGCTTCCTTCAGGGTCAGTGCGTGGGTGGTGTCGGCGATGACCACGCCGTCCGCGGAGACGCGGACGCGCTTGGGGTTTGCCGTAATCGTGATCGGATGGTCGGGACCGGGCAATTTCATGATTTTGAGCCTCTTTTTCGGTCAGCCTGACGTGATCAGGCGCGACCGCATCTCACAGTGTCAAACGATCGGACCCGGAATATAGTGCCATCAGGCGTGACCTAGAAGAGCGCACGCGCTAGGTTCGGCGCTCACGGTCGCGCGAGCCGGCCGTGATTCGAAACACCTGACGGAGACATGCTGGATGCCGATGGACGCCCACGATATCGAATCGATGATCAAGGCAGCTATCCCCGATGCCGAGGTGACGATCCGCGATCTCGCAGGCGACGGCGACCACTACGCCGCGACCGTGATCTCGGAATCCTTCCGCGGCAAGTCGCGCGTGCAGCAGCACCAGATCGTCTACCAGTCGCTCAAGGGGCAGATGGGCGGCTTGCTGCATGCGCTGGCGCTGCAGACCGGGGTGCCGGACGCCTAGCCCGCCTCGGCGGCTGGCGGCGGGGGCGCATCGATGACTGACAATGCACGCGGCGCGCTGTTTCGCCCGATCGTGCCGCACCAGCACAGCCGCGTCACGTATGCCGAGCTGTTCTTCGACCTCGTCTTCGTCTTTGCGGTCACGCAGATCTCGCACACGCTGCTGGCGCACTTTACGCCGCTTGGCGCTTTGCAGGTCACGCTGCTGTTCCTCGCGGTCTGGTGGGTGTGGGTCTACACTTCCTGGATCACCAATTGGCTCAATCCCGAAAAGACCCCGGTCCGGCTGCTGCTGTTTGCGCTGACGCTTGGCGGGCTGGTGCTGTCGACATCGATCCCGGCGGCGTTTGACGGGCGCGGATTGTGGTTTGCGGCGGCCTATGCCGCGATGCAGGTCGGCAAGACCGTATTCCTGTGGCTATCGACGCTACCGTCCCAGTCGCTGGCGCGCATGAATGCGATCCGCATCACCGCCTGGCTGTCGGTGTCGGCGATTTTCTGGATCGCCGGCGGGATGGCGGAAGGCCCGTCGCGGCTGGTGCTTTGGGCAATCGCGCTCGTGATCGAATATATTTCGCCGGCGGTGCGGTTCTGGATTCCTCGATATGGCGCGTCCGCCGTTGCCGATTGGGTCGTCGAAGGCGGCCACATGGCCGAGCGCTGCGCCGGCTTCATCATCATCGCGCTCGGCGAATCCATCGTCGTCACCGGCGCGACCTTTGCCGAGCTGACGTGGACGACCGAAAACGTCCTGGCGTTCGTGTCGGCCTTCGGCGGCTGCCTCGCGATGTGGTGGATCTACTTCCACAAGGGCGCCGAAGCCGGCTCCGAGCAGATCTCAAGATCGAGCGAGCCGGGAAGGCTGGCGCGGCTCGCCTATACCTATCTGCACATGCCGATCGTGGCCGGCATCATCGTCGCGGCGGTGGCCGATGAACTCGTGCTAAAGCACCCGAGCGGGCATTCCGATCTCAAGACGGTGATAAGCGCGATCGGCGGTCCCTTGCTGTTTCTGTTCGGGACCATCCTTTTCAAGCACAGCTTTCGCGGTTTCCTTCAGCTCTCGCACGGGGCCGGTATTATCGCGCTCGGCGTGCTCGCCTGGTTCGCCAGCGATCTTTCGCCGCTGATGCTGTCGATCCTGACCACCGCGATCATGATCGCGGTCGCGGTGTGGGAGTCGATCTCGCTGCGATCCAATTCGGCAGAATAATACTACTGGTCGGGCAGCGACCGCCTCAGCGGCTGCATCGGAGAGCTGCTGTGCTGATCGACGACGTTTCGAAGAACGAGAGTTGACAATTGCACAACGAGCGCCCGCAGTCTGGCGTTCTCCTCGATGAGGGACTCCCGCTCGGTGTCCGCCTCTTGATCCCAGGCCGAGTCCTCGCGAGCGGACGACGAGCTGAAATATGGCTTCCGATTGCCGGATGCTGGATACGCGTTGCCCATGATTGAGATCCCCTGGCACGAACTCACCCCCAGCCGAGCCTGCCAAGGAAATTCGGCTGAGTCCGCGTCAAAATTGGGACGGTTCGAAGGGCAAACGAAAGCGCTGATGTAGCCATTTGCGGGCGGCTCGATAAAGATGAAGATTTGTTAAGAAGTTTGTCTATAGTGAGCGCGGCAAAGGTGCGGGGACGCGCGGCGGCGTAGCACCTTTCCATCAGACCTAGACCAGCGCGATCACTGGGAATCCACGGAATGCCGTGGCTGGGAATACGCGCCGATGAAACAAAGTGAAGCAAGAGTACGCATCATTCAGGAGTGGGACCGCTGGATCTTGACGCAGGCGATCGAGCAGGACGGGCCGACCGGAAAAGACTCGTTGAAGTTCTTCCACGAACTGCAGGACAGCGGATCGCCGCTGTTGGATTTCCAGTCTCGCGGACAGGACAAGTGGCGGATCATTCACGCGTGGTTGCTGGGTGCAGACCGATTGTCCGATGATTGGATATCCATAGCGCCCAGGATCACTCCAGCACGCCGGCTGCGACCGGACCGCCGAAGATCGGTCTGCAAGACGTGAACCTCAAAGACGTGAGCTGCAAGGCTCGCGCCCATTCCTCAGTCTGACGCCACCAGCGCGTGAACGGAAAACATCCCGTCGTGGTCGGTCCAGGATTCCCGGACCGACCAGCCGGAGTCCCGCGCCAGTGCGGTGAAGCGGTCGAGGCTGTATTTGTAGCTCGACTCGGTGTGGATGCTCTCACCCGGGCGGAATGAAAAATTGCGCCCGAGGATGCGCACGGTCTGCGCCTTCTTGGCGATCAGGTGCATCTCGATGCGATGGCGCTCGCGGTTATATATCGAGCGATGCATGAAGGCGGAAACGTCGAAATTGCCGCCGAGCTCGCGGTTGATGCGAACCAGAACGTTGAGATTGAACCGCGCGGTGACGCCGGCGGCATCGTTATAGGCGTCGTAAAGCATCCGCTCGTTCTTTTCGAGGTCGACGCCGATGAGCATCTGCGCGCCTTCGCCGAGAATGTCGCGCGCACTGCGCAGGAAGGCCCGCGCTTCGTGCGGTTCGAAATTGCCGAGCGTCGATCCCGGAAAGAAGCCGACCTTGGGCATCCCTTCGATCTCGGCTGGCAGGGCAAACGGCGCGGTGAAATCGGCGGCAACCGGATAAACCCCAAGCTCGGGAAAATCCTTGCGCAAGGCGCTCGCCTGCGCGCTCAGGAAATCGCCGGAAATGTCGACCGGGACATAGGCGCCGAAATCGCAGCGCTCCAGCAGCAGGCGGACCTTGGTGGTGGCGCCAGCGCCGAATTCCACCAGCGCGGCGCCCTTGGGAATAAGGGCCGCGATCTCGTCGCCGCGGCTGCGCAGAATGCCGAGCTCGGTGCGGGTCGGATAATATTCCGGCAGAATCGTGATCTGCTCGAACAGTTCGGAGCCTGCGGCGTCGTAGAAATATTTCGGCGACAGGCGCTTCGGGAATTGCGAGAGGTCGCCGATCACGTCGCCGGCAAAGGCGGAGGTCTGCTCATCGAACTGGTACGCTTCAGCCAAAGCGGCGGCATGCACATTCATGATACTCTCCCGAACGCGCTTACCGGCGCGCGATGATTATTGATTAGCGTCAGGCGTAGTCGGCGAGGCGTAACCCCGTGAATTGCCAACGGTGGAAGGGATAGAAGAAGTTGCGGTAGGTGATACGGCTGTGGCCGGCCGGGGTTGCAAGCGAGGAGCCGCGCAGCACCAGCTGGTTGACCATGAACTTGCCGTTATATTCGCCCAGCGCACCCTCGATGGCGCGGTAGCCGGGGTAGGGAGAGTAGGAGCTGCGGGTCCACTGCCAGACGATGCCGAAGGCGTCGTTGAGCTGGCCGGCCCGGGCGGCGACCTCCCACTCCATCTCGGTCGGCAGATGGCGGCCGGCCCAGCGCGCGAACGCGTCCGCCTCGTAATAGCTGACATGGCTGACCGGGGCTGACGGGTCGATCGGCTGCAGGCCGCCGAGCGTCATGATCCGCCATTCGCCGTCGACCTGGCGCCAGTGACCGGGTGCCTGCCAGCCCTCGTTGGTGGCGGCGGCAAAACCGTCCATCAGCCAGAGCGTGGCCGTGCCGTAGCCGCCGTCCTTCATGAAGGCCAGCCATTCGGCATTGGTGACGAGGTTGCGGGCGAGCCTGACCGGGCCGACAAGGGCGCGATGCGCGGGCTTTTCATTGTCGAAATGGAAGCTGTCGTCGCTGTGTCCGACGGTGTGGATGCCCTCGTTGAGGGTGACCCATTCCTCAGCCGAATGCTGCGACGCCAGGAAGCGCCAGGACGGATCATAGGCCGGCGGGATCGGGTTCTGGGCAAAGGCGTGCAGGATGTCGGTCAGCATCAATTCCTGATGCTGCTGCTCGTGGTTGAGGCCGACCTCGACCAGGGGCGCGAGCTTGGCGAGACGCTCCTCGCCGGCAGTCTGGAAGAACCTGACCACGGCAGCATCGACATGCCGGCGATAGGCGGTGACCTCGTCGGCGCTCGGGCGGGTCAGATGGCCGCGCTGGTGGCGGGCGTGCCGGGGACCCGCGCTGACATAGTAGGAATTGAATAGAAACGCGTAATCAGGATGGAAGGGCTGGTAACCTTCGCAGTGCTCGCCGAGCAGGAATTGCTCGAAGAACCAGGTGGTATGGGCGCGGTGCCATTTGGCCGGGCTGGCGTCCGGCATCGACTGGATCAGCTGGTCCTCGGGGCTCAGGGGAGCGGCCCGGCGCTCGGTTTCGCCGCGGACCGCCAGATAGGCTTCCACCAAATTCTGGGCGAGGGTGCCGGAATCGGAGAAAAGTGACGGGGCTGGTGTCGCGAACTCGGCGGCGGCTACTGATTTCGTCACTGGTATCTCCGGTCAAGGGAGAGAACGTTACTCTGGTAAACTGGTTCCTTGCGGACAGTCCGTCCTAGATAGGGGTTCCCCTGCGGGATAAAAGCCTTCCCCCGTCATGATATTGATACCGTCAGACTATGGGCGGTGGCCGTCCGGGGGCCCCAACTGGGCCCGCGCATGCCAGCTCTTCGCCATTTTACTTTGGATGCACAACGGTTTGGGCTACATATATGGCCAATACCTGATTACATGGACCAGGCGAGCTGCAGGGGGCGGTGCCCCAAAAGGAAGCAAAGATGAGCATTGAGCAATTCATCGACAATGAAGTGAAGTCGAACGACGTCGTGCTGTTCATGAAGGGCACGCCGCAATTTCCGCAGTGCGGTTTCTCCGGGCAGGTGGTCCAGATCCTCGATCACGTCGGCGTCGGCTACAAGGGCCTGAACGTCCTGGAATCCGCCGAGCTTCGTAACGGCATCAAGGAATATTCGAACTGGCCGACCATCCCGCAGCTCTACGTCAAGGGCGAGTTCGTCGGCGGCTGCGACATCATCCGCGAGATGTTCCAGGCCGGTGAATTGCAGCAGCTGTTCGCCGACAAGGGCGTCACCGCCAGCGCGGCGGCCTCGGCCTGAGCGGGCTTGCGCGCCAGATCGGCCAGGCGCGGCTGGAAGTCATTGTTGCCGACATCACCACGCTGGGCGTTGATGCCATCGTCAACGCGGCGAATTCGTCGCTGCTCGGCGGTGGCGGCGTCGATGGTGCGATCCATCGTGCTGCGGGGCCTGAACTCGTGGCCGAGTGCCGGATGCTCCACGGCTGCGAGACCGGTCACGCCAAGATCACCAAGGGCTATCGGCTCAAGGCCAAGCACGTGATCCACACGGTTGGGCCGGTGTGGAATGGCGGCACGCTGGGCGAGGACGATCTGCTTTCCTCTTGCTACCGCCGCTCAATGGAGCTGTGCCAGAAGCACGGGCTTGCTACAGTGGCCTTTCCGGCGATTTCAACGGGCATCTATCGCTTCCCCGCCGAACGCGCGGCCGGCATCGCGCTCCAGACCGTCGTCGATACGCTGCCGGCTGCGCCCACACTGGCGCAGGTGATCTTCTGCTGCTTCTCCGACGCCAGCGCGCAATTGCATCAGGCTGCATTGGATACCTTTGGCAGCCCTTGTGCCGACTGACGGGCGGCCGCTACACTCCCCCGCGAGTTCGGGGAGGGGTTCCATGAGTTCATCAACATGTTTGCGTGCGCTGGGCTTCGGCGCGCTGATGCTTGCCACGCTGTCGTCCGCCCGCGCCGAAGGCACGTTCGATATTCCCGCCGGCGCGCATTTCAACAAGGACAAGCTTGCGAAGATCACCGAGTTCTTCCAGAACGAGGTGTCGACCGGGAAGATCGCCGGTGCGGACGTCCTGATCCAGCAGCACGGCAAGCCGGTCTATCACGAGACCTTCGGCGTGCAGGACGTGGTGTCGAAGACTCCGATCACGGACAAGACCATCTTCCGCCTGTCCTCGCTGACCAAGGCGATCACCTCCGTCGTGGCGATGCAGTTGATCCAGGACGGCAAGATCAAGCTCGACGATCCCGTCTCGAAGTACATTCCCTCCTTCGCAAACATGAAGGTCGGTGAGGAGAAAAAGGCCGAGGACGGCACCAAGACGCTCGAACTGGTGCCGCTGACCCGGCCCATTACCATTCTCGACCTGATGCGTCATACCTCCGGCATCACCTACGGATTCTACGGCGACAGTCTGGTGCGCAAGGCCTACAAGGAGGCCAACCTCTACGCGGGCGAATTCGACCTTGCCGAATTCGCCGAGCGCATCGCCAAGCTGCCGCTGCACAACCAGCCGGGCGCGCTCTGGCAATACGGCCATTCCACCGACATCCTGGCGCGGATCATGGAGATCGTGTCCGGAAAATCACTGCTCGAGATCGAAAAAGAAAAGCTGCTCGATCCCATGGGCATGACGGACACCAACTTCTTCGTCACCGAACCGGAGCGGCTGCAGCGGCTGGCCCAGCCGGTGCCGAACGACAGTGATTTCCGGGTCGGCCGCCTGTACAGGACCGAGGTTCGCCAGAAATGGGAATCTGCCAGCGGCGGCATGGTCTCGACCATGTCGGATTTTTCTAAATTTGCGCAGATGCTGGCCAATGGCGGTACGCTCGAGGGCAAGACCTATCTCAGTCCGAAGACGTTCGAACTGATGGCATCGGACCATGCCGGCAAGGACTCTGGCGTCGCGCGGGATCATTACTATTTTCCCGGTGACGGTTTTGGCATGGGGCTTGGGCTCGCCGTGCGCACCGATCCTGGTAACGCCAAGCCGCCGCCGCCGGGATCGCTCGGCGAACTGAAATGGGACGGCGCCGCCGGCTGCTACATGGTGATCGACCGCAAGCAGGATTTGTTCTTCGTGGTGCTGGAGCAGACGCCGACGGAACGCCAGCGCATCCAGCGGACGCTGAAGCAGATGGTCTATGAAGCATTGGAGAACTAACGGCGCCGCAGGGCGCTATCTTGTTGTAGTGGCGCTGGCCATTTTCCTGGCCGGGGGATGGCTGCACGACGTACGAGCTGGGCTGAAAGCGCCGGACGCGCCGACTTTCTCGCGCGCGGCCCTTGACCGGTTCGGCGACTATGTTCGCAGCGAGGTCACAGCCGGCAAGATTCCCGGCGCAGTCATGCTGATCCAGCAGCACGGCAGGCTGGTTGATCTCGAATGTTTCGGCGTGCGGGACCCGGGGACCGGTGCGCCGATGACGCCGGATACCATTTTCCAGATCTATTCAATGTCGAAAGCTGTGACCTCGGTCGCGGCGATGATGCTGGTCGACGACGGCAAGCTGGCCCTCGATGATCCCGTGTCGAAATACATCCACTCCTTTGCGGATGCAAAAGTCGGCGTCGATCTTTCCGATGAAGCCGGAAAATATCCGCTCAAGCTCGAGCCGCTGAAGCGTCCGATCACGATCAGGGATCTGCTGCGGCACACGTCGGGCATCACTTACGGCTTCTTCGGCGAAACCGTGGTGCAGAGACTCTATGCCGATCCCAAACTGTACGCTGGCGATTTCGACAACGCCGAATTTGCCGACCGGATCGCGTCGTTGCCGCTCGCCGATCAGCCGGCAGTGCGCTGGAACTACAGCCATTCGACTGATGTGCTCGGCCGTGTCGTCGAAGTGGCGTCGGGGCAGACGCTCTATCAGTTCGAGAAGCAGAGACTGTTCGATCCGCTCGGCATGTCCGAGACTGCATACTATGTCCCAGATGAATCGAAGTGGGCGCGGATCGCCCAAGCCTATCCCGTCGATCGTTTTCGGGTGGCCGGAATCAGGGATCCGGCATTGCCGCGGCGCTGGGAATCCGGCGGCGCGGGTCTGGTCTCGACGGCCGAGGACTACGCCCGCTTCCTGCAAATGCTGCTGAACGGCGGCGAACTGGACGGCAAGCGGTACCTCAAGCCCGAGACGGTCGCACTGATGACGTCGGATCAGATCGGGCCGGAAACCGGGATCATCCACGATCCCTTTTATTTCCCGGGCCCGAGCAGCGGCTTTGGCCTTGGCTTTGCCGTGCGCACCTCGCCGCCGCCGGGTACGACATGGCCGCTCGGCGAATACCGCTGGGACGGGGCGGGCGGCAGTTTCTATTTTGTCGATCCCCAGGACGACCTGCTCGTTGTCTTCATGGTGCAGGCCCCGACGCAGGGCGGGCGGATCCAACTGACGCTGAAGACGATGATGTTTGAGGCGCTCGGCAAGGGCCTGCGCACAAGGGATTGACCATCGCCACTACGCCACGGCGTTGCGCGCGATCGTCTCGCGATAGAAGGCGGCGCTGAGCTTCGGCGTCCGACGCTGGCTTTCGAAGTCGACGTGGTAGAGGCCGAAGCGCTCCGCATATCCATCCGACCATTCGAAATTGTCCATCAGGCTCCACAGGAAATATCCGTGCACGGGCACGCCCTCTGATGTCGCGCGCTGCAACTGCGTCAGATAGTTGCGCAAGTACATGATGCGATCGACGTCGTAGATGGTGCCGTCCGCGGCCGGCTGGTCGCTCCCCGACGTTCCGTTCTCGGTGATGTAGATCGACTTCACGTTCCACAGTTTTGCAACGTGGCGCGGCACCCAGTACATTGTCTCGGGGCCGGGCCTGAGCCAGGTCGCTTTCATGTGCGGGAATGATTTGGGAAATGGCGCCAGGGTGAAGCCGCGTTCGTTGTCGGCGGCAACGACGTAATGATCAGGCATGTAGACATTCAGCCCGACAAAATCGATCGGGGAGGAGATGATGCGCAGGTCTTCGGCGGTGTATTTCGGACCCTCTTTGCCGGTCTGCGCGAGATATGCATCGGTGTATTTTCCCTCGAGCATTACGGTCAGATAGCCGGCATTGAGCTCGCGCGTCGCCATCTCGGCTGCCCGGATGTTGGCGGGCGTTTCGATGGCCGGGATGCAGCTCACGGCATTCTCCGCCGGGCCGACCCTGATTCCGGCCTGTCCATTGGCCCGGATCGCCTGAACCGCGAGACCGTGCGCCAGCGCGACATTGTGCCGGACCTGCTTCACATCAGATGGGGATAGTTTGAGCCCCGGCGCATCAGCGCCAAACTCGTGGCCGAGATGGACGAGCCTGGAGCATTCGTTGATGGTGAAGAAGTGCTTCACGCGGTCGCTCAGGCGCCCCGTGACATAAGCCGCGTAATCCGCAAACGCCTTTGACGTATCGCGCGAGGTCCAGCCGCCGAAGCGATCCTGCAGCGCTTGCGGCAGGTCCCAATGATAAAGCGTCGCGAACGGCTGGATGCCGTTCGCCAACAACTCGTCGACAAGGCGATTGTAGAAATCGAGGCCCTTTGGATTTGGCGGGCCGGCCCCTTCCGGGAAGACGCGAGGCCATGCGATCGAGAATCGATAGGCCTTTGTACCCAGCGCCTTCATTAGCTGGATGTCTTCCTTGTGGAGGCGATAGTGGTCGGTCGCGGTGTCGCCGTTGCTGTTGTCGGAGATGGTCCCGGGCGTGTGAGAAAAACGGTCCCAGATCGATGGGCCGCGGCCGTCTTCGTTCACGGCTCCCTCGATCTGATAGGCCGAGGTCGCCGTGCCCCACAGAAAACCGTTCGGAAAGCTGGAAGAGGTTGTTCGATTTCGTGCTCCGCTGTCCGCGTCCGATTGGGCCCGTCCGGACCCGGCCGGCAGCATCGACATGCCAAGCGCCGACCAGCCCGCAATTCTGCCAAATTGCCGCCGGGAAAATCTCTTGAATGGCATCGTTTCACTCGCCGTGCCGGGATCAATCAATCTTGAGCAAAACAAGGCTCACGCTTGATGCTTCGTGTTTGCAGCAGGCCTAATATCGCCGCTTCGGTGTCCCGGTGCAATTGCGCGCGTGGCCACGTCGGTCGGTGGGTCGACAGGGCTGTCGCGCACCGCTAAATAGGCGAATATATTCATCGATTTGGGGAGCAGGACGATCGGCTTTCGCACGCCGCTGGCGCTTTTCTTGATATCGCTGGGCATCGTTGCCGCGGTGTGGTGGTGGCTCGCCACGCCGGTGGCGCTGACGCGCGCGCCGATCGATGACGCCGCGAAGCTGGAGTGCGTCTCCTATGCGCCGTTCAGGGGCGATCAGACGCCCCATGATCCGACGCTGATCGTCAGTCCGGAACAGATCGCGCAGGATTTGGGCGAACTTGCCAAGGTCTCCAAATGCGTCCGCACCTATTCCATCGACAACGGGCTCGACAAGGTGCCCGAGCTCGCGTCCAGGGTCGGATTGAAGGTGCTGCTCGGCGTCTGGATCGGACGCGATCGTTCGAAGAACGCGCTCCTGATCAACCACGCGGTCTCGCTGGTGAAGGATCATCCCGGCGTGGTGTCTGCGATTATCGTCGGCAGCGAAGTGCTGCTGCGCGGCGATATGACCGTCGGCGATCTTCGGGACACCATCCGCTCGGTCAAGCCGCGGGTGGACGTGCCGGTGACCTACGCCGATGTCTGGGAATTCTGGCTGCGCTACCGCGAAGTGGGCGAGGATGTCGATTTCGTCACCGCCCATTTCCTGCCCTATTGGGAGGACGTTCCGCCGCGCGCCGAAGATGCGGCCGCCCATGTGGACGGCATCCGCAAGCAGGTGGTGGCAGCCTTTCCCGGCAAGGAGATCCTGATCGGCGAGACCGGCTGGCCGAGCCATGGGCGGATGCGCGACGGCGCGCTGGCTTCCCGCGTCAATCAGGCGCGTTTCATTTCCCAGATTCTCGAGCGGGCGCGACAGGACCATTTTCGCGTCAATTTTTTCGAGGCCTATGACGAGCCGTGGAAGCGCCGCTGGGAAGGAACGGTGGGCGGCTATTGGGGGCTCTTCGACGGGATCGAACGCAAGCTGAAATATCCAGCCGGGGTGGCCATCAGCAACTATCCGTTCTGGAAGCTGCAGATGGCATGCGGGATGTTGCTCAGCATCGGCATCTTCGCCGTAGCCTTGGTCACGCTGAAGCGCCGGCCGTCGTCGCCGCCATTGGCATCGTGGATCGCGGTCGCCGTGTCCGCGACCGTGAGCGGAATCCTGCTGGGCGTGAGCGCCGACAAGATGCTCCACGAAAGCTATGGGGTCGGCGGTTGGCTGGTTCAGGGCTTGCTGCTGGCCGCGGCCATCGCCGCACCGCTATTGTCCACCTATGCCCTGATGTCGGGGCGCGGGCTTCCGTCGTTTCTCGAAGTGCTGGGGCCGCCCAAGGGCCTGACCCCATTCTTCATGGCCAACATGCTGGGCATCACGCTGATCGTGACGACGGTCGTTGCCGTGCAAACCGCGCTCAGCCTGATATTCGACGCGCGCTGGCGCGATTTCCCGTTCGCCGCCCTGACCATGGCCGTGGTGCCGTTCTGGACACTGGCATTCTCCAACGGTTCGAAATCCGGCGAGCGGCCGCTCTCGGAAGGCGTGTTCGCCGGGCTGTTCGCCATGGCGGCGGTCTATGTCGTCTTCAACGAAGGGTTCGAGAACTGGCAGGCGATGTGGACCGGCGCGATCTATTTGCTGCTCGGCAGTGCGCTGTGGCGGGCGCGCACTGCTGCCATTGCCTGAGCTCGGATCAGCTCGCCTGATAGCTCACGCCCCGCGTACGATCTCGCGCACGATGCCGACCGTCTCCTCGATCATCGCAGCGCTGACGTCGAGATGCGTGCAGGCGCGAATGCGGCCGTCCATCATCGCGAGCAGGACGCCGCGCTTGCGCAAGGCCTCGACCATTTTGGTGCCGGCGACGCCGGCGCCGTCAGGCTTGAAGAACACCAGATTGGTCTCGGGCTGCTGCACCTCGATGCCATTGATTTGCGACAGTCCCCGCGCCAGCGCCCGCGCATTGGCGTGATCGTCGGCGAGGCCGTCGACGTGATGGTCGAGCGCGTAGACGCAGGCCGCGGCGCAAATACCGGCCTGCCGCATCGACCCGCCGAGGCGCTGCTTCCAGCGCCAGACGTCGTCGATGAAGGCGCGCGAACCCGCAATCACACCGCCGATCGGCGCGCCGAGGCCTTTTGAGAAATCGATCCAGGCTGAATCCCAGCCCGCGGCCATGTTCTTCGCCGATATCCCCGTGGCGACGCAGGCGTTCAGCAGCCGCGCGCCGTCCATATGGGTGATGAGCCCGTTCGCCTTGGCGATGGCTACCACTTCATCCAGCGCCGCTTTCTTCCAGATCGTGCCGCCACCGATATTGGCGGTCTGCTCGACGCTGACGACGGTCTGCGGCGGCTGGTAGCGTGAGCGCGGGTGCAACGCGGCACGGAATGTTTCGGGCGCGAATTGCCCGTCGTCGCCCGGCAGCGGCGTGATCTGGAATCCGCCGAGCGCGGCATGCGCGCCGCCTTCACGGGCGATGATGTGCGCGCTGACATGGGCCAGAATTTCATCGCCCGGCCGGCAATGGGCCAGCGTCGCCGCGACGTTGCACATGGTGCCCGAGGGCATGAACACGGCCGCTTCCTTGCCGAGCAGGTCAGCCACGCGCTCACACAACAGATTCACCGTCGGGTCGTCGCCGATCTGTTCGTCGCCAACCTCGGCGCGCGCCATCGCCTCGCGCATCGCCGGCGTCGGCCGCGTCTGCGTGTCCGACAGCAGGTTGATGCGGATGGGATCGGCCTTGGGATCGCGCGGGGCAGGGGTGTAGTGCATGGGGGAGTTCTTTCTCGCTCGTTTTTGTTATGGCCGGGCAAAAGCACGCGTCCGACCTGTCGCGTCAAGGGTGGGCCTCAAGTGTGTATTTATACACTTGAAATCACGTATCGACGTGTGTATAAATACTCATGAATTCCAAGGACATAGTCTCCGCGTTGAAGGCCGACGGCTGGGTCCAGGTCGCCCAAAAAGGAAGTCATGTCCAGTTCAAGCATCCGACCAAGCCGGGGAGGGTAACGGTGCCTCACCCGCGAAGAGATATCCCGACCGGAACGTTCAGAAGCATCGAAAAGCAAGCCGGTCTGAAGCTTAAGTAGACGAACAGGAAATGGGGCCAGCGGCCCGCCCTGCCAGCAGCAGAGGATGAGTAGAAAATGCGACAGTACATCGCCTTGATCCATAAAGAGTCCGGCAGCGACTACGGCGTATCGTTTCCGGACCTTCCCGGCGTGATCAGCGCCGGCAAGACTCTCGATGAAGCCCGCGACATGGGCGCAGAGGCTCTCGCGCTGCATCTTGAAGGTTTGGCAGCCGATGGTGAAGCCGCGCCAGAACCAAGCTCTCTCGAAGAGATCATGAAGGATGCGCAAAACAAGGACGGCGTCGCCGTCCTCATCGCGGCACCTGCCGCGGAAGTGAAGAGCGTCCGGATCAACGTGACGATGCCGGCCGACGTGCTTGATCAAATCGATCGTTACGCCGAGCGGGAAGGGTTCACACGCTCCGGCTTTCTCGCCCAGGCGGCGAAGAAGGCAATGGCTACCAGCTAGCGCGTGGACGTTTCCGAGCGCGATCAAGCCGCCTCGGTCTTGTCGATGGGTTCTGCAACGAGCTTAAGTCCGAAAGAGCTGATTACTTTTCTGATTGTATCGAATTCGGGCTTTGTCGTGCCGCTCAACGATTTGTAGAGACTTTCTCGAGAAAGACCCGTCTCCTTTGCGACCTGGGTCATGCCTTTGGCGCGCGCGATCGTATCAAGCGCATCGCAGATGAACTCGGCATCGTCGGTCGCCAGTGCTTCCGAAAGGTAGTCGGCCATCGCCTGTGGGCTCTTGAGATAATTTGCGGCATCGAATTTTGAGGTTTTAATCATCTCATTCCCTTTCACAATTCAGCAGCCATTTTCTTCGCTCGCCTGACGTCTTTCTCTTGAGTCGACTTGTCTCCACCGCACAGCATGACGATGATCGTCTTGTTCGTTTGCTTGTAATAAACGCGGTAGCCCGGACCGTGATGGACGCGCATTTCGCTTACGCCTTCGCCGACGGGTTTGGCATCGCCGGCATTGCCAAAGCGTAGCCGCGCTACGCGTGAAGCGATCTTGGTTCTGGCTCTTTCATCTGCGAGATCCGAAAGCCATCGGTCGAACTCATCGGTCGTCAGCACCTCGAACATGCTGTATCTTATAGGATACAGTTGGTTGAGTCAAACAAAAAGGCCCCGGCAAAACCGGGGCCTTTGATATCTCGGAACTGAAATCCGATCAGCGCGAATAGAATTCGACGATCAGATGCGGCTCCATCTGCACCGCGAACGGCACGTCCGACAGCGCGGGGATGCGGGTGAACTTCGCGGTCATCTTGCCGTGATCGGCTTCGATGAAGTCGGGCACGTCGCGCTCGCCGAGCTGGCTTGCTTCCAGAACGGGAGTGAGCTGCTTGGACGATTCCTTGATCTCGACGAGGTCGCCGGGCTTGAGCTTGTAGCTCGAAATGTTGACGCGGCGGCCGTTCACCTTGATGTGGCCGTGGTTGATGAACTGGCGGGCGGCGAACATCGTCGCCACGAACTTGGCGCGATAGACAACCGTGTCGAGACGGCGCTCCAGCAGGCCGATCAGGTTTTCACCGGTGTCGCCCTTCATCCGGCCAGCCTCGACATAGATGCCGTGGAACTGACGTTCGGAAATGTTGGCGTAATAGCCCTTCAGCTTCTGCTTGGCGCGGAGCTGCACGCCGAAGTCGGACAGCTTGCCCTTGCGGCGCTGGCCGTGCTGGCCGGGGCCATACTCACGGCGGTTCACGGGGCTCTTGGGGCGGCCCCAGATATTCTGGCCCATACGGCGATCGATCTTGTATTTCGCCTCACTGCGCTTTGTCATCGCGTCCTCTGCATAGAGTTTGAGTTTTGAGGAAACGCGCCCTCCTGTGCACCGGCATTGCCGGGGCCGACAGGTCCGCCTCGAAAGCTCGGGGAAGACCACGGGTCGCGAAACGCAACGCGGGCCGAAAGCGGCCCGCGAGCAAGCGGGTTCTTAAGGAGAAAGTGCCGTTCTGTCAACGAAAACGGCCGCTTTTCGGTAGTGTCTCAGTTTGAAAACTGAACTTTTATGCTTAGGGGGTTGCTCTTAAGGAAGATGAACAAGACGTCTTGTTCATCTATATGAACGGACGCGCTGAGAGACCCGCTACGCCTTGAGTGTCTTTGCGGATTCACTCTCCCAGAAAAATTAACTTTATCCCCACAATGTTCTTACTTTGTTCTTATTTCACGCTAGGTTGTTAACCTGTGCTCGTCGGATTTAGCGGACAATCGTTAACCCACGATTCGCACTTGCATTAATGAAAAAGAACGGGAGATACTCCATGATGCGCCTCAAAGTTGAAAAAATCGGCGAAGGTCTTCATCCGAGCGAAATCGTGGTTTCCGTTAAGGGAAAAGATGGCCCGATTTCACTGGTCTTAGATCCTTCCATTATCTTTGAGGATGGCACCGTAAACGTTGGTTGGCCCGTCGCGACTAACGGCAATTTGTTTCTTATCGAACTTCCTCGCGAGACGATGAACGGATCGTGGCGCATTTGGGTTCCAGGAGAGGAACTTAAGAGCGAAGAGGAAAGAAAACGAGCCATGGCTTGATTTTAACAGATCGGGAAATTCGAAATTCTTTAGAGGCTAACCTATTCGATATTCTTCCGAGACCCTCACTCGAAGCATATTCGTCCACCACGGTTGACCTCACCTTGAGTCCGGTTCTGCGAGTCTACAAATCGCAACCTACCGGACTCAAGAGCGCGATCGACCCGTCTCAACCGGGCTTCAACGCCATCAATTTAATCAACCAACTGACCGACGTTGCGAATATCGATGACAAAAATGGATATGATCTCATTCCCGGCGTTCTCGTACTCGGTTGGACGCTAGAAACGATTGATCTGAAAGATCACTGCAGACTGGCGGCGAGGGTGGAAGGCAAGAGTTCTTTGGCTCGCGTGGGGCTTGGTATCCACGTAACAGCGCCGATCATCCACACAGGCTTTAAGGCACCTATCCAGCTTGAAATGATCAATCACGGTCCGCTGCCAATTTGTTTGCGCAAGGGAATGCGCATCTGTCAGATCGTCTTTGAACAAACGCTCGGCATGCCAGATCGCTCATACAAGGGTCAGTTTCTCGGGCAAACAGCTACTTAGTCGTCCGTGAAGAACCATCCAAGCGGTTGATCAAGAATCGATTTTCCGGGCGAGATTGGCTTTGAGATTGCAAGCTTTGGGGCTTTGACTGCCCAAAAGCTTGCAATTTCATTTTTGAGGATTCCGTCGAATCGCGAGCCGTGATTCCGTCATCGCATCGGAGGGAGCGATGCGACCAAGGGAACGACGAGAGACGGGACAAGCCGATCTTCTGCGCTCGCGGCTGGACGCGATCATCGACATGGGCCACCCGCTGGTGAAGCTGGCACAGACGATCGACTGGTCGTTCCTGGAGCAGCGGTTCGGGGCGGTCTATGAGGACAAGCCGGGCCGGCCGCCATTGCCGACCCGCCTGATGGCGGGACTCGCGATCCTCAAGCACACCTACGACCTCTCTGATGAGGTGTTGTGCGAGCGCTGGGTGGAGAACCCCTATTACCAGTTCTTCTGCGGCGAGGAGTTCTTCCAGCACCGGTTGGTGTTCGATCGCTCTTCGCTGACGCGCTGGCGACAGCGGATGGGCGAGGAGAAGTTGCAGGCCTTGCTGCAGGAGAGCCTTGCGGTGGCCAGCAAGACCGAGGCGATCAAACCGGCCGATCTTAATCGGGTCATCATTGATACGACGGTGCAGCCCAAGAACGTGATGTTCCCGACCGATGCCAGGCTGCTGAACCGCGCCCGCGAGATCCTGGTCCGGCTGGCGAAGCGATATGGTGTCAAGCTGCGCCAGTCCTATGCCAGGGTGGGCAAGTTCGCGCTGATCAAGCACCAGCGTTATGCCCACGCCAAGCAGTTCAAGCGCGCCAACAGAGCCTTGAAGAAGCTCAAAATCTATCTCGGCCGCATCATCCGCGACATAGGCCGCAAACTCGGCGGCAACGCCGACTTGCTCGGGGGGGTCGTGTTGGAGCGCATGCTGGCGCGGGCGCGACAAGTGCTCGAGCAGAAGCAGCGCCAGCGTGGCCCGAAGCTCTACTCGCTGCACGCGCCGGAGGTGGAATGCATCGGCAAGGGCAAGGCGCACCGGCCTTACGAGTTCGGCGTCAAGGTCTCGGTCGCCACTACGCTGGCGCACGCCAAGGGCGGGCAGTTCGTGAGCCATGTGAAGGCGCTGCCCGGCAACCCCTATGACGGCCACACACTTGCAACCGTCATCCCCGAGATGGAGGCGCTGATCGGCAACACCATCGAGCGCGCGCTCCTCGACAAGGGCTATCGCGGCCACAACGCTCCGCCCGATTACAAGTTCAGGGTGTTCATCTCAGGACAGAAGCGGCGGGTGACGCCACAGATCAAGCGCCAGCTGCGACGGCGTTCCGCCGTCGAGCCGGTCATCGGCCACCTCAAATCCGAGCACCGCATGGGCCGCAACTACCTCTGGCATCGTGAAGGCGACGCCATCAACGCCGTCCTCGCCGCCGTCGGCTATAACTTCCGCCGCCTGATCTGCTGGCTCAGGCTCTTGTTGTGGCAAATCATCGCCACCTTCCCCGGGTCAATCCAGCCTGAAAATCCAGGATTCTTCACGGCCGACTACTTAGCTCCGCTCTGCCTTGCGTTCATCCCGCGCGTCGATCAACTCAACAATCTTTTCCATATTCCAAAGAGTGTCCGTCACACCGGCCGCCATGTAAGCTATCTCCCCGGGCTGAACACATGGCAGGCGATACCTTTAGCGTCTTACGGATGCGGCAGAAGTTGTAGAAAAGCTCATTACACCGCTTTGAGGTTAGGCGGTCCTTTCGCCCTCACAGGCGGCGTTATCGCACCAGTTAGCCCGAAAACTAGGTTCTCTAGTTCGTCTGCTGGAAGATGCAGGGCGTCGGCGACTTGACCCTTTGAGATACGGTCGGACCAAAGCTCGGTGAATACCTTTTTCCAAATGACCGACTCTTCGCGCGGCAGCCCATTAGGCTCCTCGGTCCGGTAACCCCGTTGATTGATCTGTATGCAGAATGTCCGGTACTGCCAGTCGCTCAATATGCCGAGTTTATGCAAACGGTAAGCAAGCGCACCGGTTGACACGCCCCATCGTTTCTTCGCGACAACTAACATCATCCAACCTTGATACAAATGGAAGCCGAGACCTTACGTCGGCCTTTGGCATCAAGAACGATGAGGCAAAACTGTTGGCTTCCATCTCGGCATCGCGCCCTTGCTGCGGTCCGCCGTGCTTGTGCAAAATTAAGTGGGCTAACTCATGGGACGCGTCCAGCCTGCTCCGCTCGGCAGACTTGAACGTATTCAAGAACACGTATGGAATGTCATTCCGCCAGCAAGAAAACGCATCCACGCTCTTTGTGTTCTCAGCTAAAGAGAACACCCGGACGCCCTTAGATTCTAGCAGCTTGATCATGTTGCTTATGGGCTGCTCACCCAGTGCCCACGCTTGACGGACCGTCATTGCTGCCGCTGCTGGATCACGCTCATGCGAGAGGTCGATTAGCTTCGGCTCCGGCAAATTGAACTTTGCCGCTACATAGTCCGAAAGCAAATATGCCAGAGAACCAGACGCTAGCGCAGCATCGCGTTCGCGCGCGGTCATAGACGTCAGGCTGCGGAAACTAGCAGCGTCCTTTGCCAGATCGTCGATATCGTCGCCAAAGAAGAACTCGCGCGGAAATCCGAGAGCTTTGGCGATCAGATCGACGGTTTCAGGCTCAGGTTCGTTGTTCGCCTTCTCTAGGCGCGTGACCGTGACCGGAGACATGCCGATCAGTTCAGCGAATCCTTTGCTGGTGAGCCGCCGCCTTTTTCGGGCGAGGCTCAATCTCTGCGGATTAAACATGAGTCTTAGCTTTTGCGCGTAATGTTGATCTCAAAGTCCTGCGCGGGCGGCTCGTTGTCATCAACCTTGGGCATCATGGCCCATTCACCGGGTTTGACGATGTAGATGCGCTCGTTGAAGCCCTTAAACTGGCCGTCCTCTATGTGCTTCGGGAACGACAATTCAGCGCGGACATCATCGCCATTGATGTAGACAAAAAAGTACCAGAGGGCGGCATTTTCCTTTTTGTGTTTGGCCTGATCCTCTGCCTCGTATTCGGCAAACAGGTTGCGCTGACCGAGGTCCACGGCCTTAGACGCTGCCGGGCCCTTGTCCGAAATCGCCTTGGGATCGCGGCTGTCGTCGCAGGCGCTGTCGGCATTCTGGAATACGATCTTGATGCCGGTCTTGGGATCAAAGGTCGCCTCGATGTTGCCCGTGCGGTCGATGAGCCAACCTTTAGCCCTGAGAATGTCGCGCAGTGCGCCGGTTCCATAGATGTATGAAAGCTGGCCGGCGGCATTGAGCGGTTGGTTCAGAACGAAGTTGGCCTTGGCTGCGACTGCCTGATGAACGACGCTGATCAACTCGCCAGCGGACAGGCCAAGCTGATCCAAGCGAGAAGCAATCTCATAATCCTGAGCGACGATCCGGTCGGCAGCCATGTTCCAGCCTCATGTTAATTTTCTCGACCTCATTTGTGGCAGAGAAAATTAACATGGTCAAGCGCCTTCTACTTTCCCCAACGGGATTTCGCGGCCTTTTTGGCGATCTCCGACCGCCTTCTTAGCCGTCATCCCGGCCGCGCGCGCCTTGCCGCCCATGCGCCCCCCAGCGGCGGCGTTCTTTCCGTCCTCGGTGGTATCCTCAATCTCGCCGGCGGGCGATCTTGGCGATCATGATAGCGTTGCCGGGGCGCTTTTCGCCCTTAGGACCTCTGCTTAGCGGTAGGCTTCGCAAGGGAGGGGGCGATAGATAGATTGTTCATTCTTGCTGCGGCAATTTTGTTCGCTGGGTTTCTAACCGGCGGCATCTATACCGCAGCCAGAAACGGTCAATCTGGCGTGTGATCTTCAATAAGTTTACCGGCGGCGCCTGGAGTTGTTCGTTTGGCTCATGCGAGCCCCTGCCGTATTCAAGAAATTCCAGCTGAGACACGACCCGTTTTCCCGGGCTAGATCGGCCCGGTCAGGTCGCGACCGCCCGGACCGGTTTGGGCTCGCTTTGCTGCCGATTGGAGCGCAATTCGGCGGCAATTTCACCGTTCAGCACCTGTTCCAGCCGATTCAGGGCCTTGGCCATCGGGGCGGCGTCGGTAACGCGGTGATCCCAGCGCAGCACGACGTCGATGGTCTGGTCGGGCTTTTCCACCCCATAGCTCAGGACAAAGGGCCCGGGGCTGATGGCGTGGAGCTGGCCGGCGCCATAGGCGGCCACAGAGGTCACGCCAAAACTGCCGAAATAATTCGCCCGCTGGCGGCCGAAATTCAGCCCGATCGCCCAGAACAGGCGGCGCAGCGGCAAGGGCAGCCGGGTGGTTCGCAGGATCTTGCGGAACGCCGGCACCTCGTTGATTGGCGCCTCCTTGGCGTGCCGGATCAGGGCATCGACCTCGGCCAGCGGCATTTCATCGGGCGCGGTGACCTTTTGCGGCAGCACGCAATCCTGGCCGTCCTCGATCCGGGCGATTGCCACCATCGCGACGCTGCGCGGCAGCTCGTAAAACGCAGGCATCGGCCATTTGACGTAGAGGGTGCGCAGCACCGGCTCTTCCTTCGCCACCAGCGCGAATGCCTTGACGAAGATCGCGGCCCAGCCAGGCCGCTGGGCGGCCTGCGCGCGGGCCTCCGAGAGGCCGCGGAGATTGAGGGGGCGTGTGAGCGAGACAAAGGGTATGCGCGTCGACGCATGCATGAGGTCGGCGACCAGGCGGCGCGGTAGTGTGATTTTTCGAACCGTTCCGCGCATCGCTCCGCTCAAGTTCCTAACAACAGGCAAACTGGAAAGCCGGCCGGGCCGGCGTGACCAGCCCGTCAGTGTCTCATCTAGCACGAACCCGGCAATTTGACGCCAGCGAGATCGTCTTACGGCGCCGGCTTGGCCAGCGGCTCACCGGCCTTTACGACGTAAACCCCGAGCACTTTGAAGGGCTTGTCGCCGGCTTTTGCATCGTGAACTGCGCCTTCGGGGATTTGGTAGGATTCGCCTGCCTTGATTTTCATCGGCGGCTTGCCGTCGATCAAAAGTTCAAGCTCACCCTCGAGCACGTAGCCGGTTTCGGCGCCCGGATGGGTATGGCGGCCCGCGGCCCCGCCGGCGGGAACTTCCGCAATCGCGGTGATGGTGTTGTAGCCGGCCGGGAAATCGAGCTTTTGCAGCGGCGTGCGCTTGATGCCGGTTTGCTGCGCGATGGCGACACTGGCACCGGCGACAGCCACGACGGCCAGTCCGAGCAGAAGCTTTTTGATCATGTGTTTTCTCCCTGTTGGGAAGTCTAGCAGCGCTTGCACGGCGCTGGAAGCTTCCGCGCCGTCTCTTTACCTATCGCTTGATCCCGTCAAGGCTCGCGGCGATGCCGCGCTGGAACAGCGACCAATCGAAGCCGAGCGCCAGCGCGACATAGCCGCGCGCGATCATCTGGTTGGCCTGTTCGGCCGTGCGGGCGACGCCGCCGATCGGCACGCCGCTCTTGAGGATCCCTTCTTCTGCGCGCTTCATCAGCGCCACGACTTCCGGATCATCGGGCAGGCCGCGCTTGTTGATCGATGTGGCGAGATCGCCCGGGCCGATCACCGCGAGGTCGATGCCGGGCGTTGCCATGATCTCGTCGATGCGCTCGACCGCCTCGACATGCTCGATGGTGATCATGCAGATCATGTCGTCGTCGGCGGTCGCCATGTAGTCTGCCATCGATACGCCCCAGCGGAACGGCGCGTGGAACGGGCCCCATAGCCGGTCGCCCTTTGGCGGGTAGCGTACGCTGCGCACGGCCTTCTCGGCGTCTTCGCGGCTGCAGATCATTGGAAAATTGATGCCGAGCGCGCCGAGGTCCATCGGCGCTTTCGCAAGCCACGGTTCGTTGGCGGCAATCCGCACCATCGGCACGCAGGGCGTGCCAGCGGTGGCCGTGATCATCGCGTGCGCCGAGCCGAGGTCGATCGGTCCATGTTCGAGATCGACGATGATCCAGTCGATCCCCGAACGCGCCATGATCTGCACGGTCTGGATCGAGGGGATGGTCGCGATTGCGCCGAAGGTCGGGCGTCCCTCCCGCCAGAGCTGGCGCAGGCGGTTGAGCGGCGCAGGCTTTGCGGAGGTCAAGGCGGAAACTCCCTAATCAAACGGCCGATTCAAAAATGGGTGACCAGTATCATATGGATAAATCCGCGGCCTATCGAGGCACATTGTTTTTAACGCATCTCACCTGGTTTTTAACGCTTCGCACTTGGCTCGCCATGATTCCGGCGCAAGCGGCAAGCAACGCAACGCCAAGAGTTCAGAGCGCCACGAGTTCAGTGCGAAGGATGCTTTCATGATGATCGATCGACGTACATTCCTGGCCGCGGCATCCAGCCTTGTGCTCTCGCCGGCGTTCGCGGAGGAGGGGCCGCCGGTGCTGGCGGCGTATGAGCGCGAAACCGGTGGACGGATCGGCCTTTACGCGGAAAATCTCGCAAGCGGCACGAAGATCGCCTGGCGCGCCGAGGAACGCTTCGTCATGTGCAGCACGTTCAAGGCCTCGCTCGCCGCCTTCGTGCTGGCGCGGGTCGACCGTGGCGAGGATCGTCTTGAGGACATGGTCACCTATGGCGCGCAGGATCTTCTCGACTATGCGCCGGTCGCCAAACAGAACCTTGCCGCAGGCGCCATGTCGGTCTCGGATATGTGCAAGGCCATCGTCGAACTCAGCGACAATACCTGCGCCAATCTGCTGCTGGCGCGGTCCGGCGGCCCGGCCGCGCTGACCGCGTTCTGGCGCTCCACGGGCGATACGGTCTCGCGGCTTGACCACAACGAGCCTGAGCTTAATCGCTCGCCGCCCGGCGATCCCCACGACACCACCACGCCCGCCGCGATGGCGGGAAATCTACGTCGGTTCGTGCTGGGCGAGGTGCTGTCGACCAACTCGCGTCAATATCTCACGGAGTGGCTTGTGGGCTGCAAGACCGGGAATAACCGCCTGCGCGGCGGCCTGCCCAAGGAATGGAAGATCGGCGACAAGACCGGCAACAACGGCAAGGACGCCTCCGGCGACATCGCGATCGCCTGGCCAACCGCGGGCGGGCCGGTACTGGTTTGCGTCTACACGCAGGGCGGCTCGCCCACCGCTCAGCAAATCGAATCCGTCTTTGCGGAAATCGGACGGATGGCAGGCCAGCAACTGGGCTAGCGCGTCACCACAAATCCGGCGATGGGCTTGTGCCCACGAATCGCCAGCGGACATCAGCAGATTTGCGTTCGCCGCTGCGATCGCGCGCGCAACTCGTGATCGAGAGAATTCGAGACACATCGAATGGCAAATGCTAACGTCACGGCGTGACAGGCCGGAGCGGCGCCATGCCCTTCGCTGTCATCGAAAGAAAAAATCAGCCTCGGGAGAGCAGCGCGGGCGACACCTGGGCTATGCGCAACAGGGAGGCTTCCAAGAGTCGAAAGGCTGCCGGAATTGTCTTTACCATGAGCATTATGATTGCTGCGCTGG
Organism: Bradyrhizobium sp. AZCC 2262; assembly: GCF_036924535.1. Lineage (NCBI taxonomy): Bacteria > Pseudomonadati > Pseudomonadota > Alphaproteobacteria > Hyphomicrobiales > Nitrobacteraceae > Bradyrhizobium > Bradyrhizobium sp. AZCC 2262. The sequence continues at coordinate 1,293,413 of NZ_JAZHRT010000001.1, forward strand.
CCGACACCGCGAGCGCACAAAATTCAGCAGGTAGTGCAGCCATCGACACCAGCCTGCGCGGCGCGGTCGAGCGCAAGGACGTACCGGGCGTGGTCGCGCTGATCACCGATCGCGACAAGGTGCTCTATCGGAGCGCATTCGGCGTCGCCGATGTCTCGACCGGACGCCCGCTGACGCCTGACGCGCTGTTTCGTATCGCCTCGATGACCAAGGCGATCACGTCGGTGGCGTTGATGCAATTGATCGAGCAGGGCCGCCTCGGTCTCGACGACCCGGCCGAAAAATACCTGCCGGAGCTCGTGGGACTGAAAGTCATTGAATCCTTCGACAAGGCGACCGGCGCCTACCAGGTTCGCCCGGCATCGCGACCGCCAACCGTCAAGCACTTCCTGACGCACACGTCCGGATTGGCCTATCCGTTCACCAGCGAGATCTGGCGCGATCTCAAGCCGCGCGCCGGCGAAACATATCCGTTCGGCGGACCGCTGCTGTTCGATCCGGGCGAGCGCTGGCACTACAGCACCTCTACCGATGTCGTCGGCAAGCTGGTCGAGGTGGTGTCCGGCCAGAAGCTCGAGGAATATTTCCGCCAGCATATCTTTGCCCCGCTCAAGATGGACGACACGTCCTACAATGTGCCGGAGGCCAAGGGACCGCGCCTCGTCGCCCAACAGCAGCGCGCTGGCGAGCGCATGGACGGCGCCATAGAACTGCAAAAGCCGCAGCTCGGCCTGACCATCGCGGCGCCGATCGGCGGCGGCGGCCTTGCCTCGACCGCTGACGATTACGGGCGCTTCGTGCGCATGCTGCTCAACGGCGGCCAGCTTGACGGGGTGCGTGTGCTCAGGGCCGAGACGGTAGCGCTGATGGGCCAGAACCACATCGGCGCGGTCTCGGTCCCCGCCCTCAAGAGCGCGCTGCCGCGGAGCGCCGACTTCACGTTTATCGCGGACGGACGTGACAAATGGGGGCTCGGCTTTCTCATCACGGCCGATCAGGTGCAAGGCAAGCGTTCGCCCGGCAGCCTGAGCTGGGGCGGCATCAACAACACGTTCTTCTGGATCGATCCGGCGCGCGGCATCGCCGGCGTGATCATGATGCAGTATTTGCCATTCGCGGACGCCAAGGCGCTGGCCGTCTACGACGCGTTCGAGCGCGGCGCTTATCAACTCGTCAACGCCGAGCGGTAGAAAGCTTTGCAATGCCGGGTCGGCTTTATGCCGACCACGGCAGGCGACCTTACGCCGGGACACGCCCGCCGAAAAACGGCATCACCGCCCGGCTCAGCGTGTGCGGCCGCTGGGAGGTGAATATCATCTCGGCCCCGGCCTGATAGCTTTCCCGGCCCGGAGACCCGAGCAGGTCAGACACGCGCCGCGCGATGGCGGGTGCCGGATCGATCCAGTCGACCGGCCATGGCGCAAGCCTTGTCAGGCGGTCGAGCAGCAGCGGATAATGGGTGCAGGCCAGCACGACGGTGTCGGTGCGATCCTCGCCATTTCCGACAAAGCAGGGGGCAAGCTCGGCTGCGATATCCTCGTCGCGCACGTCGTTGCCGCTGAGGGCGGATTCGGCGAGCGAGGCGAGTTCCGCCGATCCCACCAGCGTCACGTCGCAGCCTTGCGCGAAATCATCGATCAGGCGCCTGGTGTATTCGCGCTTCACGGTGCCCTTGGTGCCGAGCACCGACACGCGCTTGGTCTTCGAACTGGCGCAGGCCGGCTTGATCGCAGGCACGGTGCCGACGAACGGCACGCTATAGGCGCTGCGCAGATGCGACATCACAAGCGTGGAAGCGGTGTTGCAGGCAATCACCACCATTGCGGGGGCGTGGCGGGCGATCAACTCGCCGACCAGCGGCACCACGCGGGCGATGATCTCTTCCTCGCTGTGGTGGCCGTAGGGAAAGAACGCGTCGTCCGCGACATAGACGTAGTGCGCGTCGGGCCGGGCGCGGACGATCTCGCGCAGGACCGTGAGGCCGCCAAGGCCGGAATCGAAGACGAGGATGGTGGGCGGTGCTGACACGCTGCGACCTTAGCCGATCTGCGGTTACCGTTGGGTTGCTTTAAGGGTTGCCGGCGGGTTCTCGGAGGTTGTCGACGGCGGTTGTGACAAATTTGGAACGATTCAAATCGGCTTGGCAAGGCCGGAAAACTGCTGGGGCAGCGATGCAAGCGACCACCCAGGGTGCCACCCAGGACACCTGCGGGCAGGGCAGCCGAAATCCGATACGGAAGTCCGGCCAATCGGTTGCACCGTTTAGAACGTCTCCAATTCGAAACGGCGTTTTGCCTCTTCACGGCAGGGCTTCGGGCAGCGTATGCCAGCGGCGGACAATTTCAGCCAGATTGGAAAAGCCAAATGTCTTTCTCGCGTACGCTCCCGAAGCTCTCCATGTTCGCCGCCGTTGCGCTTGTTTCGATTGCCGTCACGGGCGCCGCCAGCGCGCAGAGCGCGACCGAGATTCAGCTCAGCTACAAGGACAAGAAATTCGACCCGGCCGAAATCAGCGCGCCCGCCAACACGCCGATCGTGATCAAGCTGAAGAACCTCGATGGCAAGGCCATGGAATTCGAGAGCAAGACCCTGAAGGTCGAGAAAGTGGTCGCCGGCTCCAGCGACGCCACCATCAATGTCCGCGCCCAGAAGCCGGGCCGCTACGAGTTCTTCGACGAATATAACGAGAAGGTCGCCCGCGGCGCGCTCGTCGTAAAGTAAGAAGACCCCGTGATCGCAGCACTGATCATCGTATTCCGTGAAGTCTTCGAGGCCGGCCTGATCGTCGGCATCGTGCTTGCGGTCACGCGCACGGTGCCGCGCCGCAACCAGTGGATCGCCGGCGGTGTCCTTGCGGGCGTGCTGGGCGCCTGCGTGGTCGCAGTCTTTGCCGGCGCGTTGTCGAACCTGTTTGCCGGGATGGGGCAGGAGCTCTTCAACGCCTTTATCCTGATCGTCGCCGTGGTCATGCTGACCTGGCACAATGTCTGGATGGCGCGCCATGGTAGCGAGCTCGCCGGCGAATTGCGCGCGGCCGGGCAGGCGGTGGTCGAGGGGTCGAAATCGCTGTTCGCATTGGCGGTGGTGGTCGGCGTCGCCGTGCTACGCGAGGGCAGCGAGGTCGTGCTGTTCCTCTACGGTGTGCTCGCCGGCGGCGATTCGGGCGGGGGCGTGGCGCTCGGCGGTTTCCTGGGCCTGTTGCTTGGTGCCGCCGTTTGCATGCTGACCTATCTTGGCCTTGTCAGTATTCCCACCCGGAAGCTGTTTGCGACCACGACCGCGTTGATCGCGTTGCTTGCTGCCGGCATGGCTGCACAAGCCGCCGCATTCCTCGAAAAGGCGAATTGGCTGACCGCCATGGACAACGTCGTCTGGGACTCGAGCTGGCTGCTCTCGGATTCCAGCCTTCTCGGCAAGGCGCTGCACACCCTGATCGGCTACACCGACCAGCCGACCGCGATGCAACTCGCGGTCTATCTGGCGATCCTGGCCGTGACCTTCGTGCTGATGCGGCTTTACGGGGGGCCGACGAATACTGTCAGATCAGCGCCGGCGGAATAATCAGCTCTCGCCGAACACGCGCTTGGAAGATCGTGTCGACGTGCTTGAAGTGATAGCCGAGGTCGAACTGCTTCTCGATCTCGGCATCGCTCAAAAGCTTCTTCACATCGGGGTCTTTCTTGAGCAGCGTCTGAAAATCGCCTTCGCCGCGCCAGACCGGCATGGCGTTGCGCTGGACGTATTTGTAAGCGTCCTCGCGGCTGGCGCCCTTTTGGGTCAGCGCCATCAGAATCCGTTGCGAATGCACCAGACCGCCGAGACGGTCGAGGTTTTTCTGCATGTTGGCGGGATATACCAAAAGCTTCTCGATCAGGCCGGCCAGGCGCATCAGCGCGAAGTCGAGCGTTACGGTGGCGTCGGGCCCGATCATGCGTTCGGCCGAGGAGTGCGAGATGTCGCGCTCGTGCCAGAGCGCTACGTTTTCCATCGCCGGCATTGCATAGGCGCGCACCATGCGCGACAGGCCAGTGAGATTTTCCGACAGTACCGGGTTGCGCTTGTGCGGCATCGCCGACGAGCCTTTCTGGCCCTCGGAGAAGAACTCTTCGGCTTCCAGCACCTCGGTGCGCTGCAGATGGCGGATTTCGATCGACAGCCGCTCGACCGAGGAGGCGATCACGCCAAGCGTTGCAAAATACATCGCATGGCGGTCGCGCGGGATCACCTGGGTCGAGATCGGCTCGGGCACAAGCCCCATCGCCTTGGCGACATGCTCTTCGACGCGCGGATCGATCTGCGCAAAGGTGCCGACGGCGCCCGAGATGGCGCAGGTCGCGACCTCCTTGCGGGCGGCGACCAGGCGCTCGCGGGCGCGGGAAAATTCGGCATAGGCGTAAGCGAGTTTCAGCCCGAACGTCACGGGTTCGGCGTGGATGCCGTGGGAGCGGCCGATGGTCGGCGTCATCTTATATTCGAAGGCGCGCTTCTTCAGCGCTGATAGCACCTTGTCGATGTCGGCGACCAAAAGATCGGCGGCGCGGGTGAGCTGGACGTTGAAGCAGGTGTCGAGCACGTCGGAGGAGGTCATGCCCTGATGGACGAAGCGCGCCTCGGGGCCGACGATTTCGGCGAGATGGGTCGTGAAGGCGATGACGTCGTGCTTGGTCTCGCGCTCGATCTCGTCGATCCGTGCGACGTCGAAGGTGACGTTGCGCGCCTTGGCCCAGACCGTCTTGGCGGCTTCCTTGGGGATGACGCCGAGCTCCGCCTGCGCGTCCGCCGCATGCGCCTCGATCTCGAACCAGATCTTGAAGCGGGTCTGCGGCTCCCAGATGGAGGCCATTTCCGGGCGGGTGTAGCGGGGGATCATCGACGACTCCGGGCGAATTGTTTTTTACGCCGCGCTTTAGCAAATCTTGCCGGGCGAGGCCACCCGTACAGGGGCCGCGAGAGGGAGAAAACCAGGGGCCCTTGCCGGACCAAAATCGCTTGGGCCGCCGCTAAAGGCTGGCCAGCCCGCACTCGACGGCCAGGCGGACCAGCTGTGCGTCCGTTCGCATGCCGGTCTTGGTCTTGATCAGATAGTGATAGTTCTGCACGGTCTTGATGCTCAGATTGAGGTTGGAGGCGATCTGCTCGGCGGTCGCGCCGGCAGCCAATTGCCTGAGGATCTCGATCTCCCTTTCCCCCAACTGGTCGAGCACCGATCCCGACGGGGACAGGCTTTCCATCGCCAGAACGTGCGCGATGTCGTCGCTCATCGCGTGTTCGCCGCGCGCCACGGCACGGATCGCCTTGATCAGCGCGGCCGGTTCGCTGCTCTTGGTGACATAGCCGCTCGCCCCGGCGGTGAAAGCGGCCTTCACCAGCGCGGCCTCGCTGTGCATGCTGAAGACCAGAATGCGCGAGCCGGAGTGCCTCATCCGGATGTTCCTGATAGCTTCGAGGCCGCTGGCTCCGGGCATCGATATGTCCATGACCACGATGTCGGGGGTATGCGTCTTGAACGCGCGGTATGCGTTGACGGCATTGTCGGCCTCGGCGACCACGCGGAAGTCGCTTTGGTGCTCCAGTACGCGCCGATAACCCTGCCGGACCACGGGATGGTCGTCGACCAGCAGGATCGAAATGCCCTTGGTCTGGGAAGCTGTCATCCGGGCACCATGGCGTTTTCGAGCGAAGTATGCCCCCCGACTTGATCCGGAGGGATGCCGGTTTGCGTCAGCGTCACGCGGCGAGCGGAATCGTGGCGGCCACGCTAACGCCACGCCTCGCGCGCGCGATGGAAAGCGAGCCGCCGAGCGCGGCTACTCTCTCACGGATCCCGGTCAGGCCGAAGCCGGCGGACTGTTCCACCTTGGCCGCATCCCCGCCGCCGTCGTCCTCGACGCGGATCAGCAGCGCATTTTCCGTCCCGGTCCGCCGCTCGATCCGCAGCACGATCTCGCGCGCGGCGCTGTGGCGCAACGAGTTGGTCAGGCATTCCTGGGCGACGCGGTACGCTGTCGCAGCAACGGTGCCGCGCACATCGGCGAAGTCGCCCTGCATATCGAGCTGGATCATCGGCTGCGCCGCATTCTGGGATCGCCAGCTGTCGACCAGGCTGACGAGGCAGGCTTCCAGCCCGAGTTCCTCGGCCGGCGGGTGGCGCAAGCGGTTCAGGGTACCCCGCAGACAGGCCATGATGCGGTGGGTCGCTTGCGAGATCATCCGTGCATCCTGCGCGACATCGCCCCCGACATCGGTCTTGGCCTGTTCCCGCCCGCAGGTCGCTTCGATCATGCTGGCGAAGGCGAGAATGGCGGAAAGGTTCTGTCCGAACTCATCGTGCAATTCGCGGGCGAGCGCACGCCGCTCATCGTTGCGGATTTCAAGCAGACGCCGGGTCAGGACGGCGCGTTCTTCCGTGGCCTGCGCGAGGCGCTCTCCGAGATCGCCGACGGCTTGCCCGATCATGGCAAGTTCCATCGACCGGAAACGCGGCAGCGATGTCCGGTATTGTCCGTGCGCCATGCGTTGCAGTGCGGCGACGATCTGCTGCGCCGGCGCCAGCGTATGCGCGATCGCAAGCGATGCGAAGAAGGCGATGGCGAGCGCCATCAGCAGCGCGACATGGATGTTATCTGCGATGTGCTGCCAGGCCAGCGATATCGCGGCGTCCGGATCGGCGCTGGCCGAGACGGTACCTGCGGTGACGTTACGCGTGCTGATCGACCGGGCCACCGCCGCGTGGGCGCCAAACAAGGTCTGCACGGCCGCGGCGAACCAGACCGGCGGCGACTTGCCGATCCCTTCGCTCTGGCCGCAGAGCGGCTTCTCGAACGCGCCCACCGGCTCGAACCGGACGCAAATTCCCGGCGAAATGAGCTTCATCGTCTCGATGGTGCGCCAATCGGACACCGGCATGAGGTGTTCGCGCGTTCTGCTGCTGCGCAACAGCAGCTCGCGCCAGTAGAGCGCTTCCAGCGCCTGGGAGACACGTTCTGCCGATGCGGCTGTGGCTCGATCGACGCTGCGATAGGCGTCGATGGTTGCCCAGATGGTCGCCGCGCCCAGACACAAGGCGACGACGACGAGCAGGCGGGCGACGAGTTGAAGCACGAGGCGCATGCGATCACTCCACGGCTTGTCGAGGACGCTAACAGCACCGCTATTTCGTTCCAATTGCAAGCCGGGGACGATGCGCAGATTGGGAAATTTTCCCAACGCCCCGCGGGCATATGTCTTTGGACCACGCCCGCGGCCTCTGATCTAACGAAGGCGAGGGGCCTTTTAGCGGGCAGGCTTCGGACCAGCAGCTTAAGGGAGCTAACGCAGCATGAGCGCCATTGGTGCCGAGACCGTATTACCCGGCACGGCCACTCCGGAACGAGGCGTCCTGTTGCTCTGGATGATCTTTACCGGGCTGTCGATCTTTGCCGTCTTCCTGCTGTGGCGGTACGGGCTGATCCATCTCATGGTCGCCTCCGACCGCACCTATATTTCGAGCCTGATCGCCGTTCTCTACCTCATCACCTGCGGCCACTGCTTCTGGCGGACGCGTGCGATTGCGCGGGAAGGCGAGGTCGCAAGAGGCTGTCGCGCCGTGCTGTCGGCTCCGAATGGCGCAAAGGCGCTCGACGCCGATGCGCGCGGCCTGCCGGGCGGGCTGGTCACCGATCACATCCGCAGCCTGGTGACGAAGGCGAAGGCGCAAGCCACCGGTCGGATCGACCAGACGCTGTTGTTGCGGACGCTGGCCGACCGGCTGCGCGGTTCCAACGGGTTTGGCGCATTCGTTTCTGACACGCTGATGAAACTCGGGCTGCTCGGCACGATCGTCGGCTTCATCATCATGCTGGCGCCGATCGCAACCCTCGATGCGGCCGACAAGGCCGCCATGAAAACATCGATGGGCCTGATGAGCGACGGCATGGCGGTGGCCATGTACACGACGCTGGCGGGCCTGATCGGCTCCATCCTCGTCCGCATTCAATATTACATGCTCGATGCCGCGACCCAGCGGGTGTTTTCCGATGCCGTCATGCTGACCGAGACCCACGTCACCCCGGTATTGGAAAGCGGTTCTGGAACGCCACCATGATGGATGACTTCGGCCTCTATCCGCGCGAGGAGGCGTTCGACCCGCTTGGCGTGATGCTGTTCAAGGCGCTGCAAGTGATCGCCTTCCTGTTCTTCCTGGCGCTGCTCGCGGTCTCGCCGGACGCGAAGGACGGCAAGATCGATTCCAAGGCCGAATTCCTCATCACGATGGACTGGCCGGACAATCATCCTGATGATTTCGATCTGTTCGTGCAGGACCCCGCCGGCAACATCGCCTGGTACCGCCATCGCGAAGCCGGTTTCCTCACCCTCGATCGCGACGACCGCGGCGGCGCCAACGATTTCATCGTCGTCAACGGCAAGAAGATCCTGTCGCCGATCCGCGAGGAAATCGTCACGGTGCGGGGCATCGTCCCCGGCGAATACACCGTCAACGTCTCGCACTTTCAGGCCACCACCGGGCAGCCGGTTCAGGTCAGCGTCAAGGTGCAGAAGCTCAATCCGGCCGCGCAGGTTATCTACGACAACAAGCTGACGCTCGATCACACAGGCCATGAAAGGACGGCGGTGCGCTTCTGGCTCGACGCTGCGGGCAAGGTGATCGACGTGCAGGAACGGCAGAAGTCGCTGATGGAGACGTTCCGCAACGCGTGGGGGAACGGCGCGGATCTGGATCCGAAAACCGGCGTCAGGATGCCGCGCCGTGAGTAGCCTTCAATCGGTCGTCCTCACGCTCGCTCTCAGCTATGCGCTGATCGGCGCGCTGTTACTGATTATCCTGGTCTATGCGCGCCTGCACTGGTCGGCCAAGGCGATCGCCGTGGTCGTGACCAGCGCGTTCTACATTGCGAGCTTTGTCGCCGTGCGTGGATTATTGGGTTGGGCCACCGTCGACAGGCTCCCTGTCGCATTCAAATTGCTGCAGGCCAGGATCGTCGAGCCGCATTCACTGGAGGGCGATCCCGGCTCGATCTATCTGTGGGTCGAGACCCTCGACGAGGGCAATCGGCCAAGCGGCGTGCCCAGGGCGTACCGGCTTCCTTACCGGGACGCGCTCGCCGAAAAGGCCGACAAGGCGATGGGCGAAATCGCAGCCGGACGCCCTCAGGGCGGCCGCGCCGCCGACCTCGGCAGCGGCGAAGGTGGCCTGATGGAGGCCGTCCGGGAGTACATCACGCCGAACACCATCATGGAGACATCGGGCGGCGATCCCTCGACGGGCGGGGGCGTGATGGCGGCACCGCGTCCCGGCGACGAGGTGTCGTTTACGCCGCTGCTGCCGCCGCGAATGCCGCCCAAGGATATCGTACAATAGGCCCCAATTTGGGAGCAGTCCGCCGCCGCGAGCCTGCCGGGTTCGGCGAGCGGACCGGCGCATTGCAGGGGGCTTGACGGACATCCTACTAGAAGGTAGGTAAAGGCATGAGTAACTTATCTCCCACCTCTGACGACATTTTGGCTTGTGCGCGTTCTCTGATCGTCGCTGGCGGCTACAACGGTTTCAGTTATGCCGACATCGCTGATGTGGTCGGCATTCGTAAGGCGAGCATCCATCACCATTTCCCAAGCAAGGTCGATCTGGTCCGAACGCTGGTTGCGCGATATCGGGAAGAAGCTGAAGCGGGGATAGCGAATCTCGAACTTCAGGTATCTGATCCGCTCGAACAGCTTCGGTTCTACGCTGCGTATTGGGAAGCCTGCATCGCGGACGCCAGCGCTCCGTTTTGTGTCTGCGCGCTGTTGGCAAGCCAACTCCCCGTCCTGCCCGAGGAAGTTGGCCTGGAGGTCCGGGCGCATTTCCGCTCCCTGTCAGCGTGGCTGACATCCGTGCTGGAGCGCGGCGCGCGGCACGGCCAACTTCAACTGATGAGTACCCCTCGTGCCGAGGCTGAAGCGTTCATGGCGACGGTTCACGGCGCGATGCTTTCGGCGCGGGCCTATGGCGATCCGAAGATATTCGGGGTCGTGACAGGCCCGCTCCTGGAGCGATTCGCTCCGCGCGCTTCTCTCCCGATACGGTCCTAGATCTCAAATAACCATAGCCATGATTGCTCTGCGACGTTCGTCGAGGGCGTCTACCTACTAGTCGAAAGGACGATCCAATGACGGTTCACAGTGGCGATCTTTCTCGTGCCAGCCAGGAGCAATGGCTCAAGCTTTATTACTTCGCTCGGACAGCCTTCTCGGCTGTCTGGGTGGCGGCCGCCTTTACGGTGGGACAGCATTCCTGGGTGATCGCGGCGGTTTTACTCGTGGCTTATCCTGCATGGGATGCCCTCGCCAATTTTGTCGACGCATCGCGCAGCGGAGGATTGGGACAGAATCGCACGCAGACTATCAACGTCGTGGTGAGTGTGGTGACAACGTTCGCGGTGGTTCTCGCGCTGGAGATGAGCATGAATTGGGTGCTCGGGGTGTTCGGCGTATGGGCGATCCTGTCTGGCCTGCTTCAACTCGGCAGCGCAGTCCGCCGTTGGAAGAGCTATGGTGCGCAGTGGGCGATGATCCTGAGCGGAGGGCAATCCGCGCTGGCAGGCACGTTTTTCATCGTGCAGGCGCGGATGCCGATGCCGCCATCCATCACCAACGTGGCCGGCTATGCCGCAGTAGGCGCCTTCTACTTCCTGGTTTCGACGGTGTGGCTGAGCGTGAGTCAATTGCGGCGGAAGACTGCATAGGCGCGCCATCTTAAGTCGTCACCGACCCGATCAGAGATGCTGTCCGGCTTCCTGCCGGGACTCGCTTGCTGAAAAGACCGACAAGGCCATGGGCGAAATTGCCGCCGGGCGCCCCCAGGGCGGCCGCGCCGCCGACTTCGGCACCGGTGAAGGCGGCCTGATCGAGGCCGTCCGCGAGTACATCACACCGAACGCCATCATGGAGACGTCGGGGGGCGATCCCTCGACGGGCGGGGGATTGATGGCGGCCCCGCGCGCTGGCGACGAAGTGTCGTTTACGCCGCTCCTTCCACCGCGGATGCCGCCCAAAGACGTCCAATAGGCCGGAATTTGGGGGCAGATCCGCCTTACGGTGAACCAGCCGGGCTCGGCGAGGGGCGCGGTGCCCGGCCATGGTGCAGCCGGAATGAGCCCCAAGAAAAGCGACATTCTCACGGATTATTGACTAACAGATATTGAAATCTGTCAGCGAGATGTGCTATATCCATTGCCGACGCCAGTATTGGGTGTCACCCGGCTTGAGCGTTTTGAGCCCGGGTACTTGCAAAGGACTACGCTATGACGACCCATCTCATTCATCTAACCGCCCAAATCCAGCGCTGGCTCAACCAGAGCGTTGCCCGTCATCTGGCCGCCCAGGCCGAGCGGCTGGAACCGGCGACGAAACATTAATCCCCCAAGGGGATTACCAAGGGGGTAAGATGACCATCAGTCCCATCGTTTCGCAGGTGCGCGCATGAACGAAGCCGTGGTTCTGACCCCCGAACGGATTCTGGAGGTTACCGAGGATGTACTGCGCCGCTACGGGCTGGCCAAGGCAACCGTAGTGGACGTTGCGCGTGCGCTCGATGTCAGCCACGGCAGCGTCTATCGCCATTTCCCCAGCAAGGCCTCGCTGCGCGAGGCGGTGGCCAAGCGTTGGCTCGACCGTCTCAGCGCGCCCCTCTTGAAGATCGCGGAAGCTTCCGGCCCGGCGCCGGCGCGGTTGGAGAAGTGGCTGCGCACCATGTTTTCGATCAAGCACAAGCGGCTCGGCGACGATCCCGAGATGTTTGCGACCTACCTGACGCTGGCCCGCGAGGCCTGCAAGGCCGTGAATTGCCACAAGGATTGTTTGGTCGATCAGATCGCCCAGATTCTGTCCGACGGCGTGAAGCAGGGCGCGTTCGAGGTCGCCGACGTCAAGGTTTCGGCCCGCGCCATTTTCGACGCCACCAGCCGCTTCCATCATCCCGCGCATGCGGAAGAATGGAACGAGCCGGGCGCCCCGGCGCGGATCGACGCGCTGCTGGCGCTGCTGCTCAGGGGGCTGGAAGCGCCGTGCAAGCGGTGACGATCCTTTTGTAATCGCATTTGCGCGACCCTTCTCCGTAACCGCCCGAAGAACAATCTCACAGCTGCCCGCAGCTTTCCGGCTGAATAAGATCACGCTGGCGACGCACCGCGGCCACATACTGCACACGATCAGGTGGCGAGATTGCGAGAGACAGGTATCGTTGGATTGGCGGATGTACCCAATCTCGACGACCCGGGAAGCCCTCGAGGATGATCTCTCCGGGGGCTTCCTCGTTTTTAGCGAAACCTCTTATCGGGAATTACGCATACAATGCTACGTATCTTTGTCGCTTCTGTTGCATTGGTGGCAATCACGATTGTGCTGCTGCTCCACGCGACACACCACGGTGCGCATGCAAACTCGCCGGCGCATTGCGGCTTCTGGACCGAAATAGAGGCAGGCTTGTCGTGTCGCTAACCTGTCGGGGTCGCCCATTCCGGACCTTTAACTCTGGGAGACGTCGCGAAAGGGTCCGGCCCCTGTTTCAACGCCGGGCCCGAGGCTCCATCCCGAAAACCAGAGAAAGATCGGACAAGACTGCAGGCTAAGAACGATCGACCTCGTCGTCCAACAGCTTCTGTAGCCACGCCGCATGATGGACCGGATGCCGATAGGTGCCGTCCAGAAGGCCGACCTCGCGCGCTTCGCCTGGCTCGATCAGTCGCAGCGTGCCGTCGGCCGTCTCCGCGGCGCCGAACTCGCCCGTGTCGACAATGCCCGGCCACGCGTTAGGCCTGTGATAGATGGGCGGATCTGAGGGGAACAGCGCGAGCAGGCTGTCGTCATGGTCCACGATCTTCCAGGTCCCGTCCAGGACCCGGCCGTTGTCGGTATAGACCGGACGCTTCCGGGGCGCTCGGCGCAGGTCGGCGTTCAGCCGCCCCCGGGCGGAGGTGCCGTGGAACAGGCCGAGAGCGGTGCCGAAGCGGTTCAGGACCACCACGACCGCCATATGACAGCCGCCGTCCCCGGCCGGGATAGCCAGCACATCTCCTGGTTTGGGCCTGGCGATCCGCTTCTTGGGCACGTCGGCGGTGAGCTTGCGGATGTCTTCGGACTTGACGTCCGCCAGGACGATCCGGCCGCTCTGCAGCATCTGCAGGATAGCGGACGCGAACTGCTGCGGGGTTACTGGAGCGCCGCTGGCGGCGCGCATTCGCTCGACCAGCACACGGTGATGGTCCCGCGCGTCCTCGAAGAGATGGTCGTCCAGGTCAGGGACGCGGGACGCCGCATCGCTTCGGTACGGCTTGTTTCCTGTGAGGACGACCTTTAACCGCAATGGCTCGCTGAAGGTACCGTCCGTGGCTGCGCTGTTAGTCGGGAGCGCCGAGCCGATGATGTCCAGGAACTCCGCCAGCGTGGGCGCGCCGCCCAACTCGTCGGCGAACTCGGCAGCGACCTTGGCGAGCCCCGAACTGGCCTCGCCAAGGGCACTGGCAGAAAGCGACACATCGTTCACCCCCATCTACAGTTCACCGCATGTGAGTTCTTCGCATTTTGACCCAAATCGGAAATGAGTCATCCCGCCGCTTACAAATCGATCAGACTTGCTGACCAATCGACGGACTCCGACAAAGCCGCGCCGTATGGTATTGTTGAGGCGAAGGGGCGAGTTTCATCACGCTTCTCACCCGGCACTGCAGCGATCGAAACAGCGGTGGACCGGTGCGCTTATGACGATCGCCACAAGCAACCCGGAAGCCAAGCGCGTCTAACGACAACGGAGGATCAACATGAAGATCGTCGTGATCGGCGGCACCGGCCTGATCGGCTCGAAGACCGTCGCCATTCTGCGCCAGGGCGGCCACGAGGTCCTCGCCGCCTCGCCCAACACCGGCGTCAACACCATCACCGGCGAGGGGCTCAAAGACGCCCTGGCCGGCGCGCAGGTCGTGATCGACCTGGCCAATTCACCCTCATTTGAAGACAAGGCGGTGCTGGAATTCTTCGAGACCTCTGGCCGTAATCTTCTCGCGGCCGAGGCCGCAGCGAACGTCCGGCACCATGTCGCACTGTCAATCGTCGCAACCGACCGGACAGACAATGGCTATTTCCGCGGCAAGGTCGCCCAGGAGAAACTGATCGAGACCTCCGGCATCCCATACACCATCGTCCGCTCGACCCAGTTCCTGGAATTCCTCGGCGGCATCGCCGATTCAAGTGCGGATGGAAACCTGGTCAGGCTCCCGCCCGTTCTGTTCCAGCCCATCGCTTCGGACGACGTTGCTGCCAGCGTTGCCGATGTGGCGCTCGCGCCGCCGCACAATGGCATCGTTGAGATTGCCGGCCCGGAACGCGCGCCGTTCAACGAAATCGTCGCCCGTTATCTGAAGGCGGTCGGCGACCCGCGCGAGGTCGTGAGCGATCCCGAGGCCCGATACTGGGGCGGCCGGGTTGTCGAACACTCGCTCGTGCCGTTGGGCGAGGCGCGCCTCGGCCGCATCGGTCTCGACGAATGGCTCCGCCGCTCACAGGCAGCAGCCTGATCCCGCATCGGAAGTACGCCGAGCGGCTTCCGTTCAACGAACGAAAGAGGCGACTATGACGATCAAACTCGTCGCGGTGGTTCTTCTATGCCTCATGACCGGCACGGCGGAGGCTCAGGAGCCCAAGGTCACGTCACTCATGTCCAAGGATCTTCCGGAGAATCCCGGCAGGGAAGCTCTGATGATCACCGTCGAGCATGCGCCTGGCGGGTCGAGCGCTATCCACCGACACAATGCACATGCGTTTGTTTACGTGCTGGAGGGCTCGGTCGTGATGCAGCTGAAGGGCGGACAACAGGTGACACTGACACCGGGACAGTCCTTCTATGAAGGCCCTGACGATGTTCATGTCGTCGACCGGAACGCAAGCGGCACCCAGTCGGCGAAATTCCTGGTGCTCTTGATCAAGGACAAGGGCGCCCCGGCGCTCGTGCCCGCACAGTGACCGTTACGGCAACCCAGGTACGCGAAGGTAGGGCAATTAGGTCAGGACTGCGGGGCGCTCGAATCGGATTATCGCCCGCCCGCCAGACCTGATCGCCTGACGGCCTGCAGGCGCAGCCGGCCTGATTGCACGCCGCAGGCGGCCTGTTATTTGATATCCATCAAGGCACGCGCTAGCACGGGCGCGATGATGGATGCGGAGGGAAAACGTGCGGCTTGCCGTCTTTGCGGACATCCATGCCAACCGGCAGGCGTTCAGCGCGTGCCTCGAGTTCGCGCGCGCCCGCGGCGCGGAGCGGATCGTTTGCCTCGGCGATGTCGTGGGCTACGGCGCCGATCCGGAATGGGCGGTCGATACGGTGATGGGCCTGGTCGAGGACGGCGCCATCGCGGTCATCGGCAATCACGATCATGCCATCAGCAGCCCGTCCGAGAGCATGAACGCCGCGGCGCAGGCGGCGATCGAATGGACGCGCGGCAGGCTCAGCGCCCCGCAGCGTCGTTTTCTCGCCGAGTTGCCGCTGACGCGACAGGAGGACGACCGCCTCTACGTGCATTCGGAAGCATCGCATCCGGCGCGATGGTACTATGTGCGCGACACGTCGGATGCCGCGCGCAGCATTGCGGCGACCGATGCTCATGTCACCTTCTGCGGCCATATTCACCGGCCGGCGCTTTATTCGATGTCACCGGCGGCGAAGATGACGAGCTTCATCCCGACATCCGGTGTGCCGGTGCAATTGCTCGGCGGCCGGCGCTGGCTCGCCGTGCTCGGCTCGGTCGGGCAGCCGCGGGACGGCGACCCGGCGGCGGCGTTTGCGATTCTCGATACCACCTCGCGCGAGATCACCTATTGCCGCGTGCCTTACGATGTCGAGGCGGCGGCGGAGCGAATCCGCGCCAACGGCCTGCCGCACTGGCTGGCCGATCGCCTGCTCGTGGGGAAATGAGGGAATGGCGAAGCCTTTAATCGAGTCCGGCGCGGAACTGGACGGCTTCACCATCGGGGAGCGCGTCCACCAGGGCGGCATGGCGACGCTGTGGACGGTGA
Source organism: Bradyrhizobium sp. AZCC 2262 (assembly GCF_036924535.1). NCBI lineage: Bacteria > Pseudomonadati > Pseudomonadota > Alphaproteobacteria > Hyphomicrobiales > Nitrobacteraceae > Bradyrhizobium > Bradyrhizobium sp. AZCC 2262. The sequence continues at coordinate 1,309,454 of NZ_JAZHRT010000001.1, forward strand.
CCCATCCCGGCATCAATGTGCCGCTGCTGATGAAGGTGCCGCGGGTTGCCGAGGGCGAGGATCCGGCGGCCATCGTCAGTTTCGAGATGGAGCAGATGATCGTGCCACGGCTGGCCGGACCGCACGTGCCGGGCTGTTTCGGCACCGGCGATTTCGACCGGCAGCCCTACGTCGTCATGGAGCGCATCCCCGGCAAGACGCTGTACAGCCGGATCGACCAATTGCTGATTCCTTACGAAGAGGCGAGGGTGATCGGCGGACAGATCGCCACCGCGCTGGCCGACCTGCACCGGCAGAACGTCATTCATCACGACATCAAGCCGAGCAGCATCATGTTCCGGCCATCAGGCGAATGCTGCTGATCGATTTCGGCCTGTCGCATCACAACCAGTTGCCGGACCTGCTGCAGGAAGAATTCCGTCTGCCTTACGGCACCGCGCCCTATATGGCGCCGGAGCGCCTGCTCGGCGTCCGCGACGATCCGCGCAGCGATCTGTTTTCGCTGGGCGTGCTGCTGTATTTCTTCACCACCGGCGAGCGGCCGTTCGGCGAGAGCGAGACGCTGCGCGGCATGCGCCGGCGGCTTTGGCGCGATCCCTATCCGCCACGCAGGCTCAGGGCAGATTATCCGCCATGGCTGCAGGAAATCGTGCTGCGCTGTCTTGAGATCGAGCCGGTGTGGCGTCATCCGACGGCTTCCCAACTGGCGTTCGAACTGGCGCATCCCGAACAGGTCAAGCTGACGGCGCGCTCAGAACGGCTCAAGCGCGATCCGCTCAGCACGGTGTGGCGCCGCCGCTTCAATCGCGGCCTGACGCAGCCGCAGCCGAAATCCGATGTCGCGGCTCAACTGGCTTCGGGACCGATCGTGGTCGTTTGCGATCGATACCGAGGAGGGGTCGGGAGCGCTCAACGAATGCCTGCGCCGGACCGCCGCACAGCTCCTCCAGACATTGCCGTCGGCGCGGCTCGCCTGCCTGAACGTGCTGAGACTCGGGCGCATCACCATCGACCGGACGCTCGACGAGCAGGGCCACAACAAGCATATCGACCGCATGGTCGCGCTGCGGCACTGGGCGCAGCCGCTGGAGCTCGACGAAAGCCGGCTCACGGTGCATGTGCTGGAGGCGGTCGATCCCGCCGCCGCGATCCTGGAATTCACCAGGGTCAATCATGTCGATCACATCGTGATCGGCGCGCGGCAGAATTCGATGCTGCGCACGCTGCTCGGCAGTGTTGCGGGCAAGGTGGCCGCCGAGGCCGCCTGCAGCGTGACCGTGGTGCGGCCGCCGCGATCGGCGACTGTGCTGCTGCGGGAAGGCAGCTAGGGCGCGGAGTCATCAGCACGCAGCCAACAGCGGATTGAGCCGAGCTTGATGGAATTCAAGCTCAAACTTAAGCCGGCGCAAGTGATGTGATCCGACAGCTACACTGTCCCAACACCGCATCACTCTTCAACTGATCGTCGAAAAGCTGCCCTTAATCCGCGTATGATCAGTGCACTTCAGTGATGGCACGACGTTTACTCATGCCAGACGGCGTGAGCACGAAAGTCGTCACAGATGGAGGAGGAAACGATGAAAGCATCATTGGCGAACAGCCTAGGACTGGCTTGTTTTCTGACTACGGCAACCGTTGTGTTCGCGGCGGATCCAGGCGCGGAAGATCCAAATAATTGGCCCCAATATAATCGCACTGCCAACGCGTGGCGGTACAGCCCGCTCGACCAAATCAACAAGGACAACGTGAGCAAGCTGTCGGTCGCGTGGATCGCCCATGGCGGCAGTATCACCATGGGGATTCAACAGACGCCCATAGTGATTGATGGCGTTATCTATTCGATCACCTCGGGAAATCGGGTAGCGGCGCTGGACGGAAAGACAGGGCAGCAGATTTGGGTCTATGAGCCAAGGCTCGATCCACTGACAAAGAAGGTGTTGTTCGCACCCTATAGCCGCGGCGTCGCGGTCGGCCATGGCATGGTCTTCATTGGCACCGTGGACGGGCGCGGCATCGCTCTGGACCAAAAGACTGGCAAGGAAAAGTGGCAGGTGCAACTGACTGACTTCGCCAACTGCCACGGCTGCAACTTCACTTCGCCGCCTGTCGTCGCCGGCGACATTTTAACCTTCGGTTCCACTGCCGGTGAACTGGCGACGCAGGGCAAGATCTATGGCGTTGAAGCGGCCACCGGAAATAAGGCTTGGGAATTCAACACCATCAAAGAAGACCCGAAGAGCTGGCCGGGTGAAAGCGGCAAGCATGGCGGTGGCGGCGCGTGGATGCCCGGCAACTATGACGCGAAGACCGATACCGTCTTCTACGGCACCGGCAATCCGGGCAAGGATTTTGACGCTTCTGATCGCAAAGGTGACAATCTTTACACTGACTCGGTCGTCGCGTTGGAGGCAAAGACCGGAAAGTTGAAATGGCATCGGCAGGAAATCCCGCACGATGTCTGGGATTTCGATTCGCCATATGAGGTTCTGCAATTCACGAAGGACGGCAAGGATCTGATCGTCCACATGAACAAGAGTGGCTATGTTTTCGTGCTCGATAAGAATAACGGAAACATCGATAACATCTGGCCGATTAGCGACCTCAAGAACTTCGTGAAAAACATCGATCCGAAGACCGGCGAGTTGATCGGCCGTGTCGAACTCACGATGAACAAGGAGACGCTGATCTGCCCCTCCACTTTCGGCGCACGAAGCTGGAATTCGGGTGCCTACAATCCGAAGACCGGCCTCTGGTACAACAACGTGCTCGATTTCTGCAGCTATCTGAAACCGGTCGCGCAGAAGGTGGACCCCAAGGAGTACGGCACCGGTAATACTGGTTCGAACGATTTCGGCCGGATGGTTATGGCGCCCGATGGCCGCAAGCCCGGTCAGCTCAGTGCTAATGATCCCTTCACAGGCAAACAGAAATGGAGCTATGCGATGGATGTGCCGGGATTTTCCTGCGTGCTCACCACCGCCGGCGGTCTGGTGTTCAACGGCGATCCCATGGGTAAGCTTCAGGCCTTTGACGCCGAGACCGGGAAGGTTCTGTGGAGCTTCAACACTGGCTCCGGAATGCGTGGCGGCATCGTCACGTATGCGGTTGACGGGGAGCAGTACATCCTGGTGCCAAGCGGATGGGGTTCCTATGCAGCCCTCCTGTTGCCGGCTCTCTTCCCACAGCTTGAAAACGTGCCGGCGGCTTCAATGCTGATCGCCTTTAAGATTTCGAAGTAGTTGCCGCGGGGCGGCCGAGAAACTGCCGCCCCGCCAATTGGGAGTGAGCGATGCGGTTTCTCGTTGTTTGGGCGGGCGTGGTTCTTGTCAGTGGTTTGGTCCTTGCCAAGCTGCACGCCGAAGAGATTCCTGATCTCAAGGATCCGAAAGTGATTACTACCGGTCACGAGTTATATCTGGAAAAGCAGTGCGCGCATTGCCATGGGGAGGATGGCAGGGGTGGCGTCAATCTCGCGCAGCGCACGCTCGACGCCAAGGGCGTGTTCACATCCATCGCGGACGGACGCGAGCGGAACGGCATCCGCATGCCGGAATGGCGCGGGGTACTGAGCGACAAGCAGATTTGGGAGGCCACCGCTTACGTTCTGTCGATCAGCCAGGCAAGCAACAAAGCCGCGAATTAGCAAGCTAGCCCGACACTGTCGAAATCAGTCTTGCCGCCCAGCAAGCGGATTAGGTGAGACGTCTCTTCTTGGCCCATCGCGTCATTTAGCTGCGGTGCAGATTTTGGTCGCTATTGGTGCGTAGCGGACTCAAGCAAGTCGTCCGCCCGGCAGATTTATGGATTCACGGCCTGGGCAGATTGAGGCAAGCGCCTGCGCTTTAGTCGAGGGTCTGGACGGGCGGCAGCTTGCTGGCTGAACGCGGCGGGTTTGGCACAGGATAGCTGGTGGCGCGGCCGCTCCGCTCGGCCTGACTGGCGGAATTGGGTGTAGCGCCGACGGCTTCCGCCCGGGCGCCGCGCACGCTGTCCCTCGAAACCTGTCTCCGGTGCCGCGACGACCGGCCTTCCAGTCCCCACGAGCGCGATATCGAAGGCCCGGCCGTATAGCCGACGAACGCGCCGGCGACGGCCCCGACCGGGCCCAACACGACGGCACCGGCCAAGGCGCCAAGTGCAGTGTCGCCTGCGCGCTGCGCGAGCGCGGAGGAGGGCACGAGTACCAGGAGCAATGCGGCGACGCTGTAGGCCTTGATCATATTTCCGTCCCATCCGTGGAAAGCAGAATGCTGATCTGCCTTTATGGCGAGATGCGTGACGTTTTGTGGCCGGAGCGTGAAGCTTTCGGGTTCCACGGCTCGCGGCACGCTTGGTGTGGCCTTGCTACCCGCTCGCTGCGGCGCGCGGGAGGGGTAATCTGCGTCAGATCGCTTCGCCGCGCGCCAGCGCCGCCGCGTGACGGATCGCGGAAATGTTGGCCTTGTAGGCCTCCAACGTGCCGCCCTTGAAGACCGCGGAGCCCGCTACCAGCGCATTCGCGCCGGCGGCGGCCAATTGGCCGGCGACCTCAGGGGCCACGCCGCCATCGACCTCGATGTCGATCGGGCGTCCCGCGGTCATCGCCCTGATGTCGCTGACCTTGCCGAGCGCCGACTTGATGAACGCCTGGCCGCCGAAGCCGGGATTGACCGACATGACCAGCACCAGATCGATCAGGTCGATGACGTATTCGATTGCGCTCGCCGGTGTGCCCGGGTTGAGCGAGACGCCGGCCTTCTTGCCGAGTGCGCGGATCGCCTGCAGCGAGCGATGCAGATGCGGCCCTGCCTCGGCATGGACGGTGATGTGGTCGCAGCCGGCTTTTGCAAACGCCTCCAGATAAGGGTCGCAGGGCGAGATCATCAGATGCGCGTCGAAGATCTTCTTGGTGTGCGGGCGCATCGCCTTGATGACGTCGGGGCCGTAGGAAATGTTGGGCACGAAATGTCCGTCCATCACGTCGAGATGGATCCAGTCGGCGCCTGCCGCGTCGACGCTGCGGACTTCGTCGCCCAGTTTGGCGAAATCCGCCGCCAGGATCGACGGCGCGATGACCAGGGGACGCGACGCAAATTGTTGAGACATGTGCGTTTCCCAAATCTCTTCGAAGGGCGGAACGGCCCCGCGTAACATGCGACAGCGCCGGGGGCAATGCGACCGCGGACGTCTCCTGTGGGCGGAAAAATCTGCCGGAGCGGGCAGCTATTGCCGGGTTTGCCGGACGGAGCCGGATGCCGGAAAGCCCGATTTTATTGGGTTTTTCTGCATGGCACGGCGCTTGCTGAGAAACAGGCACACGAACTAGCTGTCGGCCGCCATCGGTGCGGCCTTTTGGAGTTCCGCCATGTTCTTTGCTCTGGGCGCCGCGTCATCGGCGATCGATGCCCTCAAGGCGCTGACATCGTCGAAATCGTCTGCGCAAACCACTGGCGTCAGCCAGAACTCTGCAGGCACGTTCGACCTGCCATTCTCGAACGGTTCGGCTTCGATCGGCTCGGGAACTGGCTCCGGCGGTACCGGCGGTTCGCAGATTTCGCCGGAAACCATGAGCGCGCTGCTCGACGCACAAAGCCAGTCGTCGACGGGGTCGGCGACCACGGCATCCAAGAGCCGCTCCGCCGCGCTGAAGGATCTGTTCGGGCAGATCGATGGCGACGGCGACGGCAAGATCAGCAAGTCGGAATTCGAAGAGGCGCTCGGCGCCGGCGGCACCAACCTGGCGCAGGCCGACAGCGTGTTCGGCAAGCTCGACAAGGACGGCGACGGCTCGGTCAACCTCAAGGAACTGGCGTCGGCACTGAAGGGTGGCAAACATCACCATGCTCAGCGTGCCGAGAGCAGTTCCGGCGACGATGGATCGAATTCCGACCCATTCGCACAGGCCCTGCAGGGTGCTTCCACCACATCCGTCACCAACAGCGACGGTTCTGTGACGACGTCGCTGACCTACGCGGACGGATCGAAGGTAACGATGACGTCGGCCGCGAGCGGCAGCTCGTCCAGCGCCGCAACATCGTCCTACAATTTCATCGAGCAGATGATCCAGCGGCAGGCCCAGCAGATTTCATCGGCCGCCACTTCATCGCTCTCGGTGAGCGTCTGAACACGAGACCCGGCGAGATCCCTTCGGAACGCGGTAGTTCTTGGCCTTGAGCATGGTCTCTTCGGAAAACCGGTACCCACTTTTCCGGACCATGCTCTAACCGAAGCGATCGCCCCACGCCGGTAGCGCGCCCAGAAAGGGCAGCGCGGTCGCATCATGGACGCCGCGCGCGATCGCACGCGCGACCGTGTTGGCGGCGACCATGCCGAGTTCGGTGAGACCGGACCGCGGATCGACCGGCTTCTTGCCGGTCGCGGCGGCAAACACCACGTCGCCATCCGTCGGTGCATGGACGGGATAAATGGCGCGCGCCATGCCGGTCTGCGCGATCATCGCCAGCCGCTTGGCCTGCGCTTTTGTCAGCACGGCGTCCGTGACCACGACCACCAGCGTGGTGTTCTCCGAAAAGGCCGCAGCCGGGCCGCCCTTGAGGCGTGCGCTCAGCATGTCAGGCGTGAACGCAGGCGGCAGTCCGCGCCCGCCAAATTCGTTGGCTGTTTCGAACGGCGCCGCCCAGAACCATGGCCCGTCGCCGACAGTCACGCTGCCGACGGCGTTGACGACGGCGAGCGCCCCGACCGTGGCGCCGCCTTCGGTCTGCGCGGACGCAGAACCGAGCCCGCCCTTGAAATTGGCCGTCGTCGCGCCGAGGCCGGCGCCGACGCTGCCGAGTGCGAAATCGCCGCTCGCCGCACACGCTGCGGCGTAGCCGAGATCGCGATAGGGCGGGAAGCGTCCCCATGCCTTGTTGCCGCCGTTGAGCAAATCGAAGCAGATCGCGCCCGGAACGATCGGAATAATCGCCTCACGGATTCTCAAACCGCGGCCCTGTTCGGCAAGGCAGGCCTGTACGCCGCCGGCGGCATCCAGTCCAAACGCCGAGCCGCCGGAAAGCGCGATGCCGTCGATCGCCTCGACGGTGCTTTCGGGCTTGAGCAGCGCATCCTCGCGCGTGCCTGGACCACCGCCGCGCACGTCGATCGACGCGACCGCGGGGGGATCGAAAAGGATTGCCGTGACGCCGGAGGCCAAGGCTGCATCGTGAGCGTGGCCGACGCTGACGCCGGATATGTCGGTGAGGAGATTTCGCAAAGCGCCGATCCGTTTGGGCCGCGACTGGCCGGGCCGTGCTCACCGGTATATCAGCCGCGGAGGATGCATCAACTGGCAAGCGCCAGCCGGATCATCCTGGCGAGCTCGGATTTGCGATAGGGCTTTGCCAGCAGCAGCACGCCGGAATCCAGCCGGCCATGATGGACGATGGCGTTCTCGGTATAGCCTGATGTGAACAGGGTTTTGAGGCCCGGCCGCCGTTTCAGGGCTTCGTCGACGAGCTGGCGGCCGTTCATGATGCCGGGCATGATCACGTCGGTGAAAAGCAGGTCGATGCCGGGGACCTCGTCGATGAAGCGCAAGGCGTCGGAAGCATTAGCCGCCTCCAGCGTGGAGTAGCCCAGGCTCTGGATCTGGGTCATCACGTAACGCCGCACCAGCATATCGTCCTCGACGACGAGGACCATTTCGTTGCCGCCCTCGATGTTGGCCGAGACCTTTGCTTCCGCTGGCGTCTGCTGCAGTCCCGTGGCCCGCGGCAGGTAGATCTTGACGGAGGTGCCGTGGCCTTCCTCGCTGTAGATCTTGATATGACCGCCCGACTGCTTGACGAAGCCGAACACCATGCTGAGGCCAAGGCCGGTGCCCCTGCCGACCTCCTTGGTGGTGAAAAAGGGTTCGAACACCCGCTCGAGCAGCGCGGGCGAGATTCCGGTGCCGGTGTCGCTGACCGCGATCATCACGTAATTGCCGGGCGCGACCTCGCTGTGCATGCCCGCGTAGTTTTCGTCGAGAAAGATGTTGCTGGTCTCGAGCGCGAGCTTGCCGCCATTGGGCATGGCATCGCGCGCATTGATTGCCAGATTGAGGACGGCCGTCATCAGCAGGTTCGGATCGGCCAGCGCGGTCCATGCATCTTCGGCCAATAGCGGCGTGATTTCGATGTGTTCGCCAAGCGTGGGGTGCAGCAGCTTCGCCGCCTCCAGCGCCAGCGCATTGACGTCGAGTTCAACGGGCTGCAGCGGCTGCTTGCGGGCAAAGGCGAGGAGATGCTTGGTCAGGTTGGCCCCGCGCTCGGCGGCTTCGTCGATCAGCTTGGCGACGGCGGCGAGCTGCGGCTGATCGGCGACCGCTTCTTCCAGGATGCCGATCGTGCCGGTGATCACGGTCAGGATGTTGTTGAAGTCGTGCGCGACGCCGCCCGTGAGCTGGCCGACCGCATCCATCTTCTGCGCATGGCGCAACTGGGCTTCGGCAGCCTGCTTTTCGGTCAGGTCCCGGCCGATGAAGAAGTGACGGTGCACCGGCTCCGACCACGTCCCGGTCCAGTTCAGCGCGACCGCCTTGCCCTCCTTGTTGACATAGCGCGTCTCGAAATTGCGCTTGCTTTGTCCCCGTCGCGCCGCCCGCATCTCCCTGCGGGTGTGTTCGAGATCTTCGGGATGGATGAATTCCACCGCGCTATGCCCGATCATGTCGGAGGGCTGATAGCCGAGGATCGCGGTGACGCTCGGGCTCACCTGGATGAAATTCCCCGCGGTGTCGGTCACCAGGATGAGGTCGTTCGAGGTATCGAATATGCGCCGCCGTTCCTCGATTTCCTGGCTGAGCGCATGCTGCGTCCGCTTGCTTTCGGTGACGTCGCGCGCGGCTTTGGAGATGCCGACGATCTTGCCGGAGGCGAGGCGGATCGGGGAGATGCTCAGCGAAACGTCGACGGCGCTGCCATCCTTGCGCAAGCGTGACGTCTCGTAAAGTTCAATCGGTTCGTCCCGGCTGATCCGTTCGACGATATTGCGTATCTCGTCGCGCCGGTCGGGCGGGACGATGATGTTGATGTTCTTGCCGATCGCCTCCGCCGCCGTGAAGCCGAACAGGCGTTCGGCGGCTCCGTTCCAGCCGGTAATGGTGCCGTCCAGCAGTTTGGTGATGATGGCGTCGTTGGACGATTCCACGACCGCGCTGAAAAGGCTCTCGCGTTCGGTGCGAAGGTCTCTTTCCGAGGCGGCTTGCAGGCGCACCGATCTGAGCAGGCGGGCCAGCTTGGCCTGCAGACCGACATTGTCGACGAGCAGGATGGCGAGCACGAAGCTCGCGGCACAAAGGCCATAGATGCGGCCGAGATAGAAGCCGACGTCGAAGCGCGCGACGTTCAGGATCGCCGACAGGGCGATGTCGAACAACCATGCGCTCATCACGACCATCAGCCAGACGTCGAGGACGAAGTGCGGCCTGCGAAGCCACAGCACCGCCAATGCAGCCAGGCTGAGGCACCATACGGTCGAGACCACGCCCAGCATGATGGGCGTGTAATGACCGTCGCTCAGAAGGATCGGCAGCCGGTCGTGCTGGGCGGTGACGAGCCAGGTGAACGCAGCCATCGCGACACTGACCGCAACGACGCTGGCAATGACTGCCGAGCCGGTCGAGCCCCCGATCTTCCGATCGTTATCGCTTGCTTTCAGCAGCGCATAGCCGAGTACCAGTAGCGGAAATCCGCCATGCCAGACCATGTAGAGCCAGACGGTGGTCTGCGTTCCCGCGCCGAACAGCCCGCCGGGCGCGAACAGGCCGGGAAAGGTGAGGGCGTGGACGATGGCCGCCATGGCCGTGAACAAATATCCGCTGGCGAGCAGCAAAAGCGCCCGCGAGCGGAAAATCGCGAATTGCGAAAACAACAGGACGGCGGTGATCAGGTCGTTGATCGCCAGGGCGGATTGATAGCTCGCAACGAAGGCCGGGACCGGGGCAAGCGGCACGCCGGCAAACGGCACGGCGCAAGCGAACAGCACCGCCGAAACGCCGACCACGGCGAGCGCGGAAATGCGATCGCCGCGGGTCGCCGGCATGGTGGAAAGAAAGATGTTGCGCTCGTCACCCATGGTCGTCTCCGGCAAATTGGCAACGAACGCGCCATGGCAATAGCTTCAAATTGGCAATAGCCCCAAGCCTGAAGCGCTCGAAAGTAATGCATTCGGCGCGGCTGGACATCCAGCCGAAAGTCGGACGCCACCGGGATTGACGCCACTGGAATCGCTGCAACCAAGGCTACGCCAGTGTCGCCTCGGCGGGAATCAACTCAAGGTTACAAATTAGCTGACGATGCCTGGAGGGGAACTCGATACGCGGGTAACCGCCTCTTTACCGACCAGCTGAATAAAAGCTGATGGAACCGCTCGAACCCGCGAATTTTCATCGTAGGCTGCTGGACGACCGATCCGGGAGGCTTCGATGCCCCGCGTGCTTCTTGTTGACGATCAGGCCAACGTCCGTACGATGATTTCCATCGTGCTGCGCATCCATCATTTCGAAATCGTCGAAGCAGACAGCGCCGCGTCCGCATTGAAGGTGTTCGAGCAAGCAAGCTTCGATCTTGCGATCGTCGATATCTTTCTGCAGGGCACCAACGGCTCCGACCTGATTGCAGCGCTGCGCGCCCGCGTACCGGGCCTGCCCGTCGTTGCGATCTCAGGCATGACCGCAATGGACTTTCTGCCCGAAACGCCTGAGCTCTCCGACGTCGTCTGTCTGCAGAAGCCGTTTCGTCCGCCGGATTTGATGCGTGCGATCGAAGCGGCACAGGGATCGCACCGACAATCGGCCGATGCCGTCGCAGCGGCGGCGCGATAGCTCGTCCTTCAAGCGCTGGCTTACCGCTCGGCGCGTCGCAAGCCATTGCCGTCGGCGGCAGCCTCGAGCAGCGAAACCGGACCGGCGGCAAACTGCCGGTGCGGCAGGGGGACTGACAGGCAGCAAACGAGGCCCTCCGGGCGCCAGTCGAATTCGGCCTGGCCACCGAGTTGCGACTCGATGCTGGCGATTACGCTGCGCGTTCCGAACCCCCGCGACACCGGCTTCTCGACCCGCGGCCCGCCGGTCTCCACCCATATGATCTTGAGAAGGCCTGCCTGGTCTTCCCAGCCCACCGACAGCCGGCCCGACAGCGTCGACAGGGCGCCGTACTTCGCCGAATTGGTGACGAGTTCGTGCAGCGCCAGCGCGACGGTCTGAGCCGTCGCCGGCTCGAGCTGGACCTCCGGACCGGACAAGTCGATCTGCTCGCCGGTGGAATAGGGCGCCAGCTCCTCGTCGATCAGCTTTCTTATTTCGGCGCCCTGCCAGTTCGACAGCGAAAGCACGGTGTGCACCCGCGCAAGTGCGTTGATCCGTCCTTCGACCGAACGGATGTAGGTCTTCACGTTCTCGCCGCGCGTCAGCCGGACGATGGATTGCGCCAGCGCCAGCGCGTTCTTGGCGCGGTGGTCGACCTCCCGCGCCAGGAGGTTCTGCCGCTCCTCGGCCTGCTTGCGCTCGGTGATATCGACGGTGACGCCGCTGACGCGGATGACGCGGCCGCCCTTGTCGGTGCTCGCCGCCGCCGTGCCTGCGCACCAGCGCACTTCGCCGTCCGGTCGCCTGATGCGGAATTCCGCTTCGTATGATTTCGCACCCCTGGCGAAGCCGGCCCACGCCTCATGCAACATCTGAACATCGTCGGGATGAAACAGCGCCTGGATATTGGCCGGAGTCAGTTCGAACTTGCCGGGATCGATGCCGAGGATCTGATACTGGCCTTCGTCCCACATCCAGTCGCCGTTGACCCAGTCCCAGTCCCAGGAGCCCATCTTGCCGGCGGCGATCGCGAGGCTGCGGCGCTGTTCGCTTTCCAGCAGCCTGGTGTGTGATTCCTCCAGTTCGGCGGTGCGGGCGCGAACGCGATCTTCGAGCTCGACGTTGAGGCGTTCGAGCTGGCGCGTCTTGCGATAGAGTTCCGCAAACACCTTGATCTTGGCGCGCAGCACCTCCGGCACGACGGGCACCGGAACATAGTCGACCGCACCCATCTCATAGCCGCGCAGCCGGTCGATGTCGCTGACCTGTATGGCGGAGATGAATATCATCGCCGTCTTCTGGAAGCGGGGATGTTCGCGGATCATCGCGGCCAGCTCGAACCCGTCCAGTTCCGGCATGCAGACGTCGACCAGGATGACGGCGACGTCGTTCTTCAGCAGGAACTCGAGCGCTTCGCGCCCGGACGAAGCCTTGACCAGGTTCTCGCCAAGTTCCTTCAGGATGACTTCATAGGCGAGCAGCTTTGCCGGCTGATCGTCCACCAGAAGAATGTTTACCTTATCTTGGTCCATCATCTGCTTACGCCGATCAGCGGTGTAGCCACATTCGGATGGCGAGCAGCAACTGCTCGGTATTGACGGGTTTGGCGAGATAGTCCGAAGCGCCGGCTTCGAGACATTTCTCGCGGTCACCCTTCATCGCCTTGGCGGTCAGCGCAATGATCGGAAGGCGTCCAAAGGACGGGTTTTGCCTGATAACGCCGATGGTCTGATATCCGTCCATCTGCGGCATCATGATATCCATCAGCACGATTGCGATATTCGGATTGGACTCGACCAGCGTAACGGCTTCATTGCCGGTCGTCGCGGTCAGCACCTTCATTCCGCGCCGTTCTAATACGCTCGACAGCGCAAAGATGTTCCGGGCGTCATCGTCCACCAGAAGTGCGGTTTTGCCAACGAGATCCTCATCGGAGCTATTGAGCTTTTCGAGCATTCTCTGCTTCTCGGCGGGCAATTCCGTGATCATACGGTGCAAAAACAGCGACGTTTCGTCGAGCAGGCGTTCCGGCGACTCGACGCCTTTCACCACGATGCTTCGCGCCATGGTGTGAAGTTCCGCATCTTCTTCGGCGGAAAGTTCCCGGCCCGTGAACACCACGACGGGCACGTTCGACAGCGTTTCGTCCTTGCGGAGCCGGTCAAGCACCTCGAATCCGCTCATATCCGGCAGCCGCAGATCCAGCACGACGCAGTCGCACGGCTGGTTCCGCATTGTCGACAGCGCACCGGCGCCGGTGTCGGCGGTGAGGATCTCGATGTCGTCGTGACCGAGCAATTCGGTGATGCTCATCTGTTCGGCGGCGTCGTCTTCCACGATCAGAAGGCGCTTGCGGCGAGGTTTTGCGTATTCCTTGATCTGCGACAGCGCCGCGCTGACGCCCTCGGTCGTCGTCGGCTTGTTGACGAAGGAGAACGCGCCGCGCGCAAGCGCATGCTGACGGTCTTCGTCGAGCGTGATGATCTGCACCGGAATGTGCCGCGTCAGCGGATTGTGCTTGAGCTGGCTCAGCACGGTCCAGCCCAGCATGTCCGGCAGGAACACGTCGAGCGAAACCGCTGATGGCTGGAACTGCTTGGCGAGTTCGAGCGCCTCGGCGCCTCGGCTGGCGACCAGCACCTTGAAACCCTTGTCGTGCGCCAGATCGATCAGCACCCGCGCATAGTGCGGATCGTCCTCGACGATCAGCAGGATGGTGTCTCCCGGCTCGAGGTTGAGGCGGTCGTCCGGCAACTGCTCGATGACCCGCTCCTGCGTCGCTGCGACCTGCAGCGCCGGCGTCGACGCGAATGGCGACGAGGCAGGGATCCGTGGCGCAACGGTCGGACCGGAATATTTCAGCGGCAGATAAAGCACGAAGGTAGAGCCCTTGCCGGGCGCGCTGCGCAGGTGAATTTCGCCGCCCAGCAGGCCCGCGAGTTCGCGGCTGATGGCGAGGCCGAGGCCGGTGCCGCCGTATTTGCGGCTGGTGCCGGCGTCCGCCTGCTGGAACGCCTCGAAGATCAGTTTCTGTTTCTCCGCCGGAATGCCGATGCCGGTATCGGTCACCTCGAAGGCGACGACGGCGGGCGCTTGATCGAGGATCGGATGCTCGGCGCTCCAGCCGCCGACCGCGGCCGCCACGTTCAGCTTCACGCCGCCCTCCGCGGTGAACTTGAATGCGTTCGAGAGCAGGTTCTTCAGAACCTGCTGCAGGCGCTTGGAGTCGGTCACCATGCTGCGGGCGAGGTTCTCGTCGACACTGATGCTGAACGAGAGATGGCGATTATCGGCCTCGTGCCTGAACGGCCGCCCGACGGTCTCCAGGAGGCTCGATGTCAGGATCTCCTCGGCATCGACGGTCACCGTGCCGGACTCGATCTTCGACAGGTCGAGAATGTCGCTGATCAGGTTGAGCAGGTCGGTGCCGGCGCCGTGGATGGTGCGGGCGAATTCGACCTGTTTTGCCGACAGATTGCCGTCCGGATTTTCGGTGAGCTGCTGGCCGAGGATCAGGATGCTGTTGAGCGGCGTGCGCAGCTCATGCGACATGTTGGCGAGGAATTCGGACTTGTACTTCGACGTCAGCGAAAGCTCGGTCGCCTTTTCTTCGAGCGCGCGGCGGGCCTGCTCGATTTCCTGGTTCTTTCTTTCCACCTCGACGTTGCGCTCGGCAAGCTGCTGGGCCTTCTGTTCGAGCTGGTCGTTGGTCTGCTGCAGTTCCTTTTGCTGCGTCTGCAATTCGCCGGCGAGCTGCTGGGACTGCTTCAGCAGGCCCTCGGTCTGCATCGTTGCCTCGATGGAGTTGAGCACGATGCCGATGCTGTCCGTGAGCTGTTCGAGGAAGGTCATTTGCGAGGTCGTGAACGAAGAGATCGAAGACAGCTCGATCACCGCCTTGACCTGGTTCTCGAACAGAACCGGGAGCACGACGAGATTTTTCGGAATGACCCGCAGCAGCGCCGAATTGATCGGAACGGCATCGCCGGGGATGTCCGACACCAGGCGCGGACGCTTGTCCATGGCGCATTGCCCGATCAGGCCCTCGCCGAATTGAACGGCATGCGGGTGCGGGTTGGCGCTGTCTCCGGCATAGGCGGAGAGCAGACGCAATTGCGGATTCTCGGCGCCCTCGGTCTGGTAGATCACGCCGACATGCGCGTTGACCAGCGGCGCCAGTTCGGTCAGCAGCAGCCGGCCGACCGTGGTGAGGTCGCGCTGGCCCTGCAGCATATTGGTGAACCTGGCGAGGTTGGTCTTCAGCCAGTCCTGCTCGGTGTTGACCTGCGTCGTCAGACGAAGGTTGCCGATCATCGTGTTGATGTTGTCCTTGAGTTCGGCCACCTCGCCGCGGGCGTCGACCTGGATCGAGCGGGTGAGGTCGCCCTTGGTCACGGCGGTCGCGACCTCGGCGATGGCGCGCACCTGCGAGGTCAGGTTGGCGGCGAGCAGGTTGACGTTGCCGGTGAGGTCTTTCCAGGTGCCGGCAGCGCCCGGCACGTTGGCCTGGCCGCCGAGCCGTCCCTCGACGCCGACTTCGCGCGCCACGCTGGTCACCTGGTCGGCAAAGGTCGCGAGCGTCTCGGTCATGTTGTTGATGGTGTCGGCAAGGGCTGCGACTTCGCCCTTCGATTTCACCGTCAGGTTCTGTTTCAAATCGCCGTCGGCGACCGCGGTCACCACTTTCACAATGCCGCGCACCTGTTCGGTCAGGTTGGCGGCCATGAAGTTGACGGTGTCGGTGAGGTCCTTCCAGGTGCCGGCGACGCCCGGGACCTGCGCCTGGCCGCCGAGCTTGCCCTCGGTGCCGACTTCGCGCGCCACGCGCGTCACTTCGCCGGCAAAGGCGTTGAGCTGGTCGACCATCGTGTTGATGGTGTTCTTCAGTTCGAGGATTTCGCCCTTCACGTCGACCGTGATCTTGCGCGACAGGTCGCCGCGCGCCACAGCGGTGGTGACTTCGGCGATGTTGCGGACCTGCGTGGTGAGGTTGGCCGCGAGCAGGTTGACGTTGTCGGTCAGATCCTTCCACGTGCCGCCGACGCCGGGCACCACGGCCTGGCCGCCCAATCGACCCTCGGTGCCGACCTCGCGCGCCACGCGCGTCACTTCGGCGGCAAACGAGCGAAGCTGCTCGACCATCGTATTGAGGGTGTCCTTCAGCAGCAGGATCTCGCCGCGGACGTCGACCGTGATCTTCTTCGACAGGTCGCCGCCGGCAATCGCGGTCGCGACTTCGGCGATGTTGCGGACCTGCGCGGTCAGGTTCGAGGCCATGAAGTTGACGTTGTCGGTGAGATCCTTCCAGGTGCCGGCCACTTCAGGCACCTGGGCCTGGCCGCCGAGCTTGCCTTCGGTGCCGACCTCGCGCGCCACGCGGGTGACCTCGGAGGCGAAGGCGTTGAGCTGGTCCACCATCGTGTTGACGGTGTTCTTCAGCTCGAGAATCTCACCCTTGACGTCGACGGTGATCTTCTTAGACAGGTCGCCCTTCGCCACCGCCGTGGTCACCTCGGCGATGTTACGGACCTGGCCGGTCAGATTACCAGCCATCGAGTTGACGTTGTCGGTGAGGTCCTTCCAGGTGCCGGCGACGCCGGGCACGTTGGCCTGCCCACCCAATCGCCCTTCGGTGCCGACCTCGCGCGCCACGCGGGTCACTTCGCCGGCGAAGCGGTTGAGCTGGTCGACCATCGTGTTCAGCGTTTCCTTGAGCTGCAGGATCTCGCCGCGCACGTCGACCGTGATCTTGCGTGACAGGTCGCCGCCGGCGATCGCGGTCGCGACCTCGGCGATGTTGCGGACCTGCGCGGTCAGATTGCCGGCCATCGAGTTGACGCTGTCGGTCAGATCCTTCCAGGTGCCGGCGACGCCGGTCACCTGGGCCTGGCCGCCGAGCTTGCCGTCGGTGCCGACCTCGCGCGCCACGCGCGTCACTTCCGATGCAAAGGCGTTGAGCTGGTCGACCATCGTGTTGAGCGTTTCCTTCAACTGAAGGATTTCGCCTGACACGTTCACCGTGATCTTCTTCGACAGGTCGCCCTTGGCCACGGCGGTCGCGACTTCGGCGATGTTGCGGACCTGAGCGGTGAGGTTGCCGGCCATCGAATTGACGTTGTCGGTGAGGTCCTTCCAGGTGCCGGCGACGCCGCGCACGTTGGCCTGGCCGCCGAGCTTGCCTTCGGTGCCGACTTCGCGCGCCACGCGCGTCACTTCGCCGGCGAAGGCGTTGAGCTGGTCCACCATCGTGTTGATGGTGTCCTTCAGCTCGAGAATTTCGCCGCGCACGTCCACCGTGATCTTTTTCGACAGGTCGCCATTGGCGACCGCGGTCGTCACCTCGGCGATGTTGCGGACCTGCGCCGTCAAATTGCTCGCCATCGAATTGACGCTCTCGGTGAGATCCTTCCAGGTGCCGGCGACGCCGAGCACGTTGGCCTGACCGCCGAGCCGTCCCTCGGTGCCGACTTCGCGCGCCACGCGGGTGACTTCACCCGCGAAGGCGTTGAGCTGGTCGACCATCGTGTTGAGCGTTTCCTTCAACTGCAGGATTTCGCCCGACACGTTCACGGTGATCTTCTTGGAGAGGTCGCCGCCCGCGATTGCGGTCGCGACGTCGGCGATGTTGCGGACCTGCGCCGTCAGGTTGGAGGCCATGAAGTTGACGTTGTCGGTGAGGTCTTTCCAGGTGCCGGCGACGCCGGGGACCTGGGCCTGACCGCCGAGCTTGCCTTCGGTGCCGACTTCGCGGGCGACACGGGTCACTTCCGAGGCGAACGAGTTGAGCTGGTCGACCATCGTGTTGATGGTGTCCTTCAGCTCCAGGATTTCGCCGCGGACGTCGACCGTGATCTTGCGCGAGAGGTCGCCGCGGGCGACCGCCGTGGTGACGTTGGCGATGTTGCGAACCTGCGCGGTGAGGTTGCCGCACATCGCGTTGACGGAGTCGGTCAGATCCTTCCAGGTGCCGGCGACGCCGGGGACGATGGCCTGGCCGCCGAGCTTGCCGTCGGTGCCGACCTCGCGCGCCACGCGGGTCACTTCGGAGGCAAACGATCGAAGCTGATCCACCATCGTGTTGATGGCTTCCTTGAGCTGCAGGATCTCGCCGCGGACGTCCACCGTGATCTTCTTCGACAAGTCGCCATTGGCCACCGCGATGGTGACCTCGGCGATGTTGCGGACCTGGCCGGTCAGGTTGTTGGCCATCGAGTTGACGCTCTCGGTGAGGTCCTTCCAGACGCCGGTCACTTCCGGCACCTGGGCCTGGCCGCCGAGCTTGCCCTCGGTGCCGACCTCGCGCGCCACGCGCGTCACTTCCGAGGTGAACACGGAAAGCTGCTTGATCATCGTGTTGACGATGTTGGCCGACTGTAAAAATTCGCCGCCCAGGGGGCGGCCGTCGACATCGAGCTGCACGGTCTGCAGCAGATTGCCTTGGGCAACGGCGGCGACCGCGCGCGTGACTTCGCGGGTCGGCCATAGCAGGTCGTCGATCAGCGTGTTGACCGATCCCTCCATGTCCGCCCACGAGCCGCTCGACAGGTCGAACTTGACGCGCTGCCGGGTCTTGCCTTCGCGGCCGACGACCTGGCCGACATGCTCCAGTTGCTGCGCCATTCGCTGGTTGGCGGCGACAATTTCGTTAAAAGTGTCGGCGATCTTGCCCTCGATGCCGATGTGGTCGCCGGTCATCCGGACCGAGAAATCACCCGCGCGCATCGCCTGCAAGGCATGCAGCAGATCCTGCATCGGATCGGACGTGCCGTTGGTGGCTGGTTGGGGTTTGGCGACCCGGCGAGCCGAGGGTGATGCTCCAGGGGAAAGATCACTCATGGTGTTTCCTCGGCCAGTTCGCTCGAATCTCGTGGCTGAGATGCGATTTCACAAATAGAACCGCTGCCCCACCGGCAGATCAAGTTGGAACAACGGTTAAGGTCGAGAAATCAATGACATGGAACTCAGCCCAATTGTTTAATTCGGAGGGAACCCAATGGTTCCAACGGCCCAAAAATTATCTGGAACCCGAAATAAAACGCCCCGGCAAGCCGGGGCGTTTGACATTGGATCGATGAAGCGGCGACCCCTTTCGATGAAGGGATCAGGACCCCTTCGGATTGATCTCGGCGTAGTTGCCCTTGGCGTCCCACTTGTAGACCACATAGTCGATGACCTTGATGTCGCCCTTGGCGTCGAAGGAAAGCTTGCCGAGCACGGTGTCCCATTCGCCGGCCTTGATGGTCTCCATGACCTTCTTCGGATCGGTGGTCTTCGCCTTCGCCACCGCCTGCGTCCAGACCTGCATCGCAGCATAGGTATAGAGGGTGTAGCCTTCGGGATCGATGTTCTTGGCCTTGAACTTCTCGACGATCGCTTTCGCCGTCGCCTTGTTGCGCGGGTCGGGACCGAAGGTGAACAGCGTGCCTTCGGCGGCCGGACCGGTGATGGAGGCGAACTCCTTGTCGTTCATGGCGTCACCCGCCATCAACACCGTCTTGAGGCCCTGATCGCGCATCTGGCGCAGGATCAGGCCGGCTTCCTGATGGTAGCCGCCGACAAAGACCAGATCGATATTGTCGCGCTTCAGGCGCGACACGATCGCGTTAAAATCCTTGTCGCCCTTGTTGTAGGACTCGTTCATCTTCTCGGTGACGCCGGCCTTGTTGAGCGCCTTCTTGGTTTCGTCGGCGAGGCCTTTGCCGTAGGTGGACTTGTCGTTGAGGATGGCGACGTTCTTGCCCTTGTAGTTCTTGACGATGTAGTCGGCGGCAACCAGGCCCTGCTGGTCGTCGCGGCCGCAGACGCGCGCCACGTTCCACAGCTTGCGCTCGGTGAACAGGGGGTTGGTCGAGGCCGGCGTAATCTGCAGCACGTTGCCGTCGGCGTAAGCTTCCGACGCCGGGATCGACGACGAGGAGCAGAAGTGACCGGCCACGAACGGGATCTTCGCGCTGGCGAACTTTTCCGCCACCGAGCGCGCCTGCTTGGGATCGCAGGCATCGTCGCCGACCTGCAGCGCGAGCTTCTTGCCGAGCACGCCGCCGGCGGCGTTGATGTCGGCCACCGCCTGTTCGGCGCCGTTCTTCATCTGCCGGCCGAATGCGGATTCGCCGCCCGTCATCGGGCCCGCCACTGCGATGGAAATGTCCTGCGCCAGCGCCGTTGTCGACAGCGCCAACGATGCGCCCAAAGCCAGGCCGATGAGTTTCAGAGATTTCATGAGGTATCCTCGCAGGTCAGTCGATTTCGGGAAGCACCCGGCAGGCCGGGTACGAAAATCATGCCCATTGTCGGCTGATTTTACGACGAAGTCATCGGCAATTTTCGGGCAAATCCACGGCCCGTTCGCAGCATCTTGCCGCAGCGCGCGCCAGGGTGGCAGCAGCGCTACTGCTCCCGCCGGCCACCTTCCAGGTAGGCGGCGCGGATTTCCGGGCGTTGCAGCAGTTCGCTGCCGGTTCCGGACAGGGTGATCAGGCCGTTGACCATGACATAGCCGCGATGCGCCAGTTTCAGCGCGTGGTTGGCGTTCTGTTCGACGATCAGAACGGTCAGGCCGTCCTGCCGGTTCAGGGTCCGGATGGCGTCAAAAATCTGTCGTGCGATCAGGGGGGCGAGCCCTAGTGACGGCTCATCCAGCATCAGCAGGCGCGGGCGGCTCATCAGCGCGCGGCCGATCGCCAGCATCTGCTGCTCGCCGCCGGACAGTGTGCCGCCGCGCTGGGTCATGCGTTCCTTGAGCCGCGGGAACAGCGCGAAGACGCGTTCCAGGCCGCTCGCCCGGTCGGCCTCGCTGCAATCGGTCGCGTCGGCGCCCATCTGCAGGTTTTCCGCCACGCTCATGCGTGGAAAGATGCGGCGGCCCTCGGGCGATTGGGCGATGCGCAGCCGCGCAATCTCATGCGTCGGCACGCCCGTAATGTCCTGGCCGTCGAATTCGATGCGACCGGAGCGGGCGCGGGGCCGGCCGAAGATCGTCATCATCAGGGTCGACTTGCCGGCGCCGTTGGCGCCGATCAGAGCGACAATCTCGCCGGCGTTGATGTCGAGATCGACGCCCTTCAGCGCCTCGATCTTGCCGTAGGCCGCTCGCAGCGAGCGGATCGCGAGCAGGGGTGTCTTCGATGCGGCGCTCACGTGCCGCTCTCCATCACGGCGATGGCTTCTTCCTCGTCGGTGCCGAGATAGGCAGCGATCACCTTGGGGTCGTCGCGGATCTGTTGCGGCGTGCCTTCGGCGATCTTGACGCCATGGTCCATCACGACGACGTGGTCGGAGATTTCCATCACCACGGTCATGTCGTGCTCGATCAGCAGGATCGAGGTGCCCTGATCGCCGCGGATCGAGAGCAGCAGTTCGCTTAAAGCCGCGCTTTCCCGCGCGTTGAGGCCGGCCGCCGGCTCGTCGAGGCAGAGCAGCGCGGGCTGGGTGCACATCGCGCGCGCGATTTCGAGACGCCGCTGGTCGCCATAGGGCAAATTGCCGGCGGCATCGTCGGCGCGGTCCAACAACCCGATGCGGTCGAGCCAGGTCCGCGCCAGATCGATCGCGGCCTGTTCGGCGCTGCGCCATGACGGCGCGCCGATCAGCCCGAGAAATGTCAGCCCGGAGGCGCGCATCAGCGCGTTGTGCTGCGCCACCATCAGGTTTTCCAGCGCCGTCATGCCGGGAAACAGCCGGATGTTCTGGAAGGTGCGCGCGACCTTGGCCAGCTTTGAAATCCGGAAATCGTTCAGCCGTTCGAGCTGAATGGCGTGGCCGTCCTCGTGCGTGAGCCGCATCGCGCCTGACGACGGCTTGTAGAAGCCGGTGATGCAGTTGAAGACCGTGGTCTTGCCGGCGCCGTTCGGCCCGATCAGCGCGGTGATCTTGCGCCGCTCGGCATTGAAGGAGAGTTCGTTGACGGCGACGATGCCGCCGAAGCGCATCGACAGGCGATCGACAGTGAGGATCTGATCGCCGCTCATCCGTGACCCTCCTTGACGAGGTCGGATGAGATCGCCTGCTGGCGCTCGAGGAACACGGTCGGCGCGCGATGGCCGATCAGGCCGCGCGGCCGCCAGATCATCAACAGCACCATCGCCATGCCGAACACCAGCATGCGGTACTGCTCGAGGCCGCGGAACAGCTCGAAGCCGCCGATCATGGCCAGTGCGGCGAGCGCGACGCCGAGTTGCGAGCCCATGCCGCCCAGCACCACGATCGCCAGCACCAGCGCCGATTCATGGAAGGTGAAGGATTCCGGGCTGATGAACCCTTGTCGCGTCGCGAAGAACGCGCCGGCAAAACCGCCGAACATCGCGCCGGTCGCAAACGCCGTCAGCTTGGTCGTGGTGGTGTTGATGCCGAGCGCACGGCAGGCGACCTCGTCCTCGCGCAACGCTTCCCAGGCGCGGCCGATCGGCAGCCGCCGCAGCCGGATCGTGACCCAATTGGTGAGCAGCGCCAACGCCAGGATCAAATAGAACAGAAACACGATGCGATGCGTCGGCGAGAATTCGATGCCGAGCATGGCCGCAAGCCCGTCGTCGCCGGGCGTGAGCGGGATGCCGAACAGGGTGGGGCGGGGAATGCCGGTGACGCCGTTCGGCCCGCCGGTCAGGCTCTGCCAGTTGATGATGACGAGGCGGATGATCTCGCCGAAGGCCAGCGTGACGATGGCGAGATAGTCGCCGCGCAGCCGCAGCACCGGAAAGCCGAGCAGCACGCCCCAGAACGCGGCCAGAATGCCGGCGAGCGGCAGGCAGACCCAGAACGACAATCCGAAATTGGTCGCCAGCAGCGCGTAGGAATAGGCGCCGACGGCGTAGAACGCGACATAGCCGAGGTCGAGCAGGCCGGCGAGGCCGACCACCACGTTCAGCCCCCATCCGAGCATCACGTAAGTGAGCACGAGGATGCCGAGGTCGAGAATGTAGCGCTCGTCGTAGAACAGGACCGGCACCAGGAACGTGAACACCAGCAGCACCGGCGCGACCATGCGTCGGGCGAGCGAAAGCGCTGATTTCACCGGGGCCGGGACCACCCTGACGGTGTCGACCGGTCCCCACCATTGCCGCAGCAACTCGATGACGATGCTGCCGCCGAACACGGCGGCGACCATGGCGGCGAGGTCGCCGAAGCGTGTCCAGTAGGTCAGTTGTCCGTCTGATCCCGCTTCTGTGCGCACGCCGATCATCAGCGAGAACAGCACCAGCGCGACCAGCGCGCTGATCAGCGCTTTCTTGAGGATGAAGGCGGCGCCAGGTGCGCGCGAGGTGTGGGCGGCGGGGGGTGGGCTCACGCGGTGGCCCGTCAGACTTTTTCGACTTCGGGCCGGCCGAGCAGGCCGGTCGGAAGAAAGATCAGGACCACGATCAGGATCGAAAACGCGGCGACGTCCTTGTACTCGACCGAAAAATAGGCCGACCAAAGCGTCTCGATCAGGCCGATCAGAAGCCCGCCCAGCATCGCGCCGGGCAGCGAGCCGATGCCGCCCAGCACGGCCGCGGTGAACGCCTTGATGCCGGCGACAAAACCCATGAAGAAATCGACGAGGCCGTAATAGAGCAGGTACATCATGCCGGCGACGGCAGCAAGCGCAGCCCCGATCACGAAGGTCATCGAGATGGTGCGGTCGACGTCAACGCCGAGCAGCGAGGCCATGGTCTGGTCCTGCTCGCAGGCGCGCATGTCACGCCCCAACCGCGTGCTCGATACCAGCCAGGTGAACAGCGCGAGCAGCACAATGGTCGTGATGACGACGATGATCTGGATATTGGAAAGCTGCACCACGAAGCCGCCGGCGCCCTCATGCAGGGTATGGCCACCGGTGATGATCGGCGGCACCGGTTTTACGCGCGCGCCCTGGGCTACCTGCGAAAAATTGGTCAGCACGAATGACATACCGATCGCCGAAAGCATCGGCGCCAGGCGGAACGAGTGCCGCAGCGGCCGGTAGGCGATGCGCTCCACCGTCCAGCCATAGAGCGCCGTGATCGCCATCGATACCAAAAGCACGATCAGCAGGATCAGGGGGATGGCGGTCAGGCCAAACGAGACCAGGATCAGGAAGGTGATCAAGGCAATGAAGCCGCCGATCATGAAAATATCGCCATGGGCGAAATTGATCATGCCGACGATGCCGTAGACCATGGTGTATCCGATGGCGATCAGGCCGTAGATCGAGCCGAGCACGAGGCCGTTGATCAGTTGCTGGGCGAAATAATCCATGCGCTGCCGTTGGAGCCTGTTGGGTTTTGAACCGAACAGGCTCTGGTTTTAGTTTTGACGCGTTTTCTTCACGCGAACCGGTACCCACTTCGCTCGAAAACGCTATAGAGAGCCATCGACGCGGCGAGAGCTCCGGCAGCCCGATGCGACGCGTCGTGTCGGTTTCTAACAGTGGGAACCGGGGGCGGCAACAGCGCCGGCTGCGGCTTAATTGGCTTGTACAGAGCTAGTTTTTGCAGCACGGGTTCCCGCTTCACAGTCCTGCCACGCCTTTGCCGCGCAATGATCGCGGCGGAACCGGCGTTCCCTTGCAACGAATGTCCATGCCTCTCCGTTTACTCCGACTATGGTCAAGCAACGGAGATCCCCCAATGACCAATCAGAACAACCCGGGCCAGCAGAACCAGAACCCGGGTCAGAAACCCGGCCAGCAGCAGCAGGGTGGCGGCCAGAAGCCGGGTCAGCAGCAGCAGGATCCGGGCCGTGAGAAGCCGAATCCCAACCGTCAGGGGCAGCAGATGCCCGATCGGGACCGCTAGCCGGACTGGTGAGTGAATAAAAGAAGGCCCCGCCGAAAGGCGGGGCTTTTCTTTGCAGCTTTCCGGGATCGCCACCACTCGGGTCGCATGGCTGTTGGCGCTCGGCCGCGTGACCGTGGTGGCGTTCCTTGCGGTGTTTCTGGTTTTCATCACCCGCGCGTCGATCAGCAAGGCCGGCGGCTGCGAGGGAGCGCTCGGCATGGCGCTTTTGATCGGCAGCGTGATGAGTTTTGCCGGCGTGCTGATGGCCTCGCAGGCCGGCGAGACGGCCGCGCTTCGGCTGCATGCGTCCGAGCTCCTGATGATGCTCGGCACCGTCATCGGCTGATCGAGCGGCCCGCGCAGCCGCAGGCCGGCGCTGTGTCCGCCGGGCTATCCCTTCAGCAAAGCCAGGCCTTGAACCCATAAATCTGCCGGGCGGACGGCTTGCTAAGTCCGCTATGCCCCGATGGCGGACCAAATTCCGCATGCAGCGAAACGACGCTATAGACCAATAACGAGGCGCTCCGAGGCGGCTCTGGAGCCGCCTCGGAGCGTATGCTCACTTGCCGGCGTACATCTGTCCGTCGTCAAGCCTGGTCATGGTACCGGGCTTGCACCCAGATGGCGTTGCGCGCCCGGCAGTCATCCCACCCGCTGTAGCCGTACCAGGGCCGCCCGCGTAGTAGGCCCTCACTGCGTAGTGAGGGGTGCTACTAATTGAACAACGAGACCTGACGCTATTGCGTCTTGACGGTCCCATTCGCGTTGAAGTTGTCCTTGGGGTTATACCCTGAGTCGTGAAGATTTTTGATATACTGGGCGCGGTCGCTGCTACTCACACCGCCCCACGCCGCGGACGGACCGCCGCCGTAGTAGGCCGCGCTGGCGCCCCGAACATTCCCACCGTAGTAAGGACCACCTGCGTAGTAACCTGTGCCTGTTTGGTAGGGGTTGCCTCCCCATCCCCAGTTAGGTGAGGTGGCCGCGACCGCGCCAGCCGTGCCGATCGCGGCAGCCGTGCCGACCGCTGCGGCGCCTGCGCCGACTACACCGGCGCCGTAAACAGCCCGCCGGTTGTGCCGGCGCGCAACACCGGCAGCGCTCACGGGCGTCAGCGGGCGCCCCACCCGCGCCTGGGCGCTCTCGATCGACAGCGAGATGCCGCCTTGCTCAGACCAACCGAAGGACAACAACGCCGCACACGTAAAGGCAGAAGCTGCAAGGGCAGTCTTTCGTGCATGTTTCATGGGCTTTCTCCGTTGTGCAAAGAACATCAAATGTTGCACGCGTGCCTACGTCACCGTCCCAGATCGAGTTCCGACCTTTTAGCGGAAATGTTGATAACGTTCATGTTACTGGGGTAGCGCTCCCCGCGTACCCACTTCTGCAACGGGTCCGATAGCGGACCAAATTCCGCATAGCAGCGAAACGACGCTATGGGGGCCAAAGGGCGACATCCGGCTGACGGAACCGTTGCGTCTTTTCGTTCCTGCGTGTGCAGTGAACAAATGAACAGCTCGTAGAGCCACGCAACCAACCAAATGATTGCGGCCATTTCCGTCATGCCTCGTGTTTTTGTGAACGCCCATCGCGGACGCTTGCAGAGGCTTAGGTGTTAGTTGCTTCGATAAGGAAAGGTCCCTTCCGTTTCATCGCCGACTTGAAAGCAGTGCTGAAGCGTTGGCAGGTGTTGACTTGGACCGCCTCCACCCCCATGCCTCGGGCAAGATGAACCCAGTCTAGGGATGGATTGTGCAGATCGAGCATCGAGAATGCCTTGGCACCCTCATCCGCTCCCACCTTCTCCAGTTCCTCGTGGAGCACGGCATAGGCGCGGTTCGCGTAGATCACGGTCGTGACATCGAGCCCCTCTCGCGCTTGGGTCCACAGCGCCTGCAACGTGTACATGGCGCTGCCATCCCCCTGCAGCGAGATGACCTTTCGGTCGGGACAGGCAATGGCGGCGCCGGTGGCGACGGGGATGCCGTCCCCGATCGAATCGCCAGCTACTTGCAGGTAGTCGCAGGGGGCTGCGGTGTCGAGAAGCCCGTAATGTGGAAAGCCAGCGGTCAGGCTCTCGTCACTGATGATCGCGTGATCCGGCATGAACCTTCCGACGATGCGCATGATCGCTTCGTTGGTCAGTGCGTTGTCACCCTCCGGCGCATCAGGGATCCGATAAGGTGCGACAACCGAAAGAGCCTTCGCGCCGATAAACTCTGCGAGTTCTTCGAGTGCGGCAGGCCCGTCCTCGTGCGGTTGAGCCAGCACAAGCGGGATGCAGCCCTGCGGCGTCAATTCGCTCGGAAGTCCGGGATAGGCGAAGAAAGCCACGGGCGCCTGAGTGCCCACCAGGATCAGCGTCTCGATCCCTGTGAGGAATTCAATGGCCGGAGTTGGTCGGTACGGCAACCGCTCGACGGTCACGCGGCCGGCGCCGCGTTCGATCCGCGGTGCAAACGTATCGCAGACAAGCCGCGCACCCGTCGCGGCGGCGACACGTCCGGCCGCCTGCAACCCTCGGCCGCGCAAAGCTTCGCCTCGAAGCAGGAAGGCGACGTTTCCTCGGCGCAGCGCGGCGGCCGACTGCAGGATCGCGTCATGGCTGACCGGCGCCGGCCCGTTCACTGGGAGTGCCGGGTAGGGACGTTCGGCAACATTCCAGGCGGTATCAGCGGGCAAGATCAGACTTGCAATCTGGCCCGGCGCCGAGCGCGCTGCCTGAATGGCCCGCGCTGCGTCCGCGGCGACATCACGTGCGTTCCTCGAAGCATGGACCCAGTGCGAAACGGTCCGCGCAAACGCTTCGACATCGGAGGTCAGCGGTGCATCGAACCGCTGGTGGACCGTCGCGTGATTCCCAATAATGTTCACGACAGGCGTGGCGGCCTTTCGGGCGTTGTGGAGGTTGGCGAGGCCATTGCCGAGACCAGGGCCTAGGTGCAGAAGGGTCGCCGCTGGTTTCCCAGCCATGCGGGCGTATCCGTCGGCAGCGCCCGTAACCACCCCCTCGAACAAGCCGAGGATCGGACGAATGCCCGGCACCCGGTCAAGCGCGCTGACGAAATGCATCTCCGACGTGCCCGGGTTCGCGAAGCAGACGTTCACGCCGTTGTTGACGAGGGTCTGCACCAGGCTTTCTGCGCCGTTCATCGGCTGCTGCGCTGGCATCGCGTCTCTGGAAAGCCACTCAATCTTTTCGAAAGCGTTCATGTGTCACCTCACATGGCCATCAAAGGCCGATGGAAGTGTAATACTCCTGCGTCCTGAGTGATTCTGAGCGGTTTTATAGGTTGTGGCGGCCAATCTTGGTGATTATCACTATAGAAGCTCGATTATATGGTGATCTATGGTTCAGCTTGATGAGTTCGATAGAAAGATCCTGAGTGCCCTGCAGGAGAACGCCCGGATTACCATGCAGGAGCTTGCCGAACGTGTGGGATTATCCGCAACCCCGTGCGCGCGCCGGGTCAAGCGCATGGAAGACGATGGCCTGATCGACCGCTACGTCACCCTCCTCAACCCCGAGCGCTTGGGCGTCGGGCCTCACCGTGTTCGTGAACGTTCGGTTGAACACGCAGTCCGCAAAGACGTTCGAGGCGTTCGAACAGGCGATCCGAAAATTGCCGCAGGTCGTTGGCTGCTACTTGTTGGCCGGCAATTACGACTATCTTGTTCAAGTTCGTGTCGCTGACGTCGAAGCCTTCAGGAGCTTCATTCGCGACCGCCTCGTGACCATCGAAGGTATCGGCGAAACGCAATCAAGTGTTGTTCTCGAGGAAACGAAGCGGACAACGGCCTTGCCGCTCAGTTTGTGAGGGCCACCCGGAGCGGCGTTAGACGTAGCAATAGAACAGGACCCGGTTCAAAAGACGACCGCGCGGGCAGGGCAGCTATTGGCTGCCAAGCGAACATTGACGGCGATCGCAAGGTCGCCCATGGGCCATAAGCCGAGATAGGCCCTGCCAGGCTTACAGGGCTTGCACTCGAAATGCCTTGTGACGTTTATCCGCGATTCGCACGCTGGCTGGTCGCGAGGCCACCCGGGTACCAATTTCTACGAAATCAGCTTCATGGATAAATTCCAAAGCCGTTCGGCGTTCTCCAGATCGAGTGCATATCCAGCATACCCACCCGTGAAGTCGCTGGGCCGTTTTGTGACCTGCTGCGCCTCGTTGCAGTCCTCGAAATAGAGACCGCTGATGCCTTCAAGAAAAGGCGATGCTGCCAGCAACACCGACGTCGAGGCACGTTGCTCCGCTGTCTTACGCCGATCGGGAGGCGTCTTGAGGCCACCCGTATACTTCTGCAGCCCCGTCGCAATTGCTCCCGGGTGGAGCGTATTGGAACGAATGCCGTCATCTGCCCAACGCTGCGTGATTCCGACGGCCAAGAGCGCGTCGGCAGTCTTCTGGCCGTAGGCACCAATTGGCGTGTACGGAACGAAGTCGAAATTCAGATCATCGAAAATCACCGGCGAGAACAGATGGCCGGTGGAGCTCACCGATACGACTCGAGCGCCGTTAGCTGCAGCAAGGGCCGTGTGCAAACCGATGGTGAGCGCGAAGTGTCCGAGGAAGTTGGTGCCGAACTGAAGTTCGAAGCCCTGCGGCGTCTTTTCGAGCTCCGGCACGGCCATGATGCCGGCGTTGTTGACCAGGATGTCGAGTGGGCCCTCCCAGGCATCGGTGAAAGCCTTGACGGACCTGAGATCCGACAGATCAAGGGCCTTGACGTCGATGGCCTGGTTGCCCGCCGACCGGCGTAGCTCGGCCGCGACCGGTTCGGCGACATCCACGCGCCGCACGGCCATCGTCACGGCGGCTCCTGCGCTGGCCAAGGCACGCACGGTCTCAGCACCGACACCCGCCGCGCCGCCAGTGACGATTGCTTTTCGCCCGGTCAGGTCGACGCCGGCGATGACTTCAGCCGCCGTCGATTGGAATCCAAAGTGGGTCGTGAACCGTGTCATTGTTCCGACGAAGATAGCAGTTTACGTGCGCTCCGTCGGTTAAATTTTGTCTTGGGAGTTGCGCGCTGCGACGAGTCTCGCCTGCCTGCTGCGTGATCAGGGTCGATCCGCCGATGCCGTCGCCTGCCTCCGGCTGATTTACGATCGCTTTACGGACGGTTTCGACACCGCCGATCTAATCGCAGCGAAACGGCTTCTGGATCGGACTGGGCGCTGGCGCTCGCCGCTGAGATACATCTCATCAACCCGCGGGTCAGCTTTGTCTTCAGGTGCGAGTGCGGCCCATGTCTCAGTTGGTCATTCGCTACAGGGGCGACCCAGCAGCAAGTCCGGCCATGTCCGCTCTGCCGCCGAAAGCGGAAGTAAATTCAGAGCATTTGCGGCTTTGCGGCGAGCTATCGCAGCTTGATGGTATCGCCGTGGACCAGCACGGGCATGCGTGGCCAACAACTATCACCAAGCCATGGGTCGCTCGCGAGGGGGCAGAATCGACTTTGTTCCGTTCTCCTCAGTGCCTTGCTTCCCCAAACGATGCTGCTCGCAGATCGCGGCTACGACGCCGACTGGATCAGGGAGCTTGCCCGCCAGCAAGGTGCTAGCTCGGCGACGAGCCGCTCCTTGCAACGCGGCGATACAGGACGAACAGAAACGCCAACAGCACGCCGGCCGACACGCCGAGCGACCAGTGGATGCCGATCGCGGCACCGGCGAGGCCCACCGTGATGCCGCTGAAGGCCCGCATGCCAAGGCCTGCCATGTTGAACAGGCCGACGACGCGGCCGCGGATCTCGGTGGGGGCATTTATCTGGACCAGGGCCTGCGCCATCGTGTTGAACGACAGCTCGAAGAAGCCCGCGGCAAACAGCAGCGCGATCGCCAGCGTGTAAATCCCGACGGAAGCAAACGCGAGCAGGGACAGGCTCCATAGAATGGCGAGCACGACGGCCGTCCGGGGATTGGGCTTGAGCCGTCCCCACGCTTCCAAGGCGATGCCCGCAAGCAGCGCGCCGGCGGCGTCAGCGGCCAGCAGCACGCTGTAGGACACGCCGGGATCGCCGTGCCCGAGATCGCCGGCAAAACCCGGCATCTGGGCGTGGTAGGCGTTGCCGATCATGAAGGAGGTCAGCCCGGCAAGCAGCGTCATCGAGGTCAGCACCCGCTGCGTGCCGATGTCGCGGATGGTCTGCACGATGTCGGCAAGGCCGCGGACCGGGATGCGCCGGGGAGCCGCGTCCTTGGCCTTCGTGGGCGCCCAGAACAGCCAGAGCAGCATCGGCAGATAGAACAGCGTGTTGAAAATGATGCCGTGGGATGGGCCGAGCGTCAGCATGATGACGCCGCCCACGGCCGGACCGACCAGGATGCCGAGATAGCGCGCCGTCGCGTTCAGCCGCACCGCGCTCGGCAGATTGGCCGGGCCCACGATGTCGTAGAGCAGCAACTGGTTCGGTGTTTGCCACAGCACGCCGGCGCAGCCATGGATGACGAGCAGCAGCATCGCGTGCCACATCTGAAGCGTGTCGGTGATGAAGAAGATTCCCCATCCGGCTGACGCCACGATGAAGAGCAGCATCCCGCACTGGATGATGCGACGCGGATCGAACCGGTCGGCCAGTCCGCCGACGGCAACCGAAAACAGTAGGAACGGAAGCCAGTGCGACAGCACCGCGAAGCCGGCCAGCGCGGGTGAATGGAATTTCTGGAACACCACCCAATAGCTGATCACATGCTCGATATTGTCGGCCATCATGGCCAGCACATAGGCCGCGAACTGGGCGCGATAGGGCGATGACTTCATGGCTGCAAACGAGCCGGATGCAGCCACGGGATTCGTCGGGGGTTGGGAGTTCAAAGATATCACCTGGGCAGGACTTCAACGGCACGGCCCAGCAATGCTGCTGAGCCGGCACTTTGCTCGCGCCGATACACGCTCGCGGTTCGGCGCTCAAGACACTTGGGCGTGCTTTGGGCGTGCTCAGGCGAAATAGTGGGGTTGATCGAGATCGGCGAGGAGCCCCGGCTGCTCCGGCTTCCATCCCAGCACCGACCTCGTCCGCGCGCTCGAACTCGGGATGTCCATGCCCGCGAACCCGGCGAACCAGCCGAAATGCGCGGCCGCCTCTTCGGAAGTCTTGGAGACGACCGGCACGCCGAGCCTGCGGCCGATCACCTCGGCGATCGCCTTGAACGGGACGCCCTCATCGTCGACTGCGTGATAGGGGCCGCGCTCGACGCCCTGTTCGAGCGCAAGCCGGTAGAGGCGGGCGGCATCGCGCCGGTGCACGCCGGGCCAGCGGTTCTGTCCATCGCCGATATAGGCCGCGACACCCTTCTCGCGCGCCAGCTTGATCAGATGCGGGACGAAACCATGATCGCCGGCACCATGGGTCGACGGCGCAAGACGCACCGCCGACGCGCGCACGCCGCGTGCCGCGACGGCAGCGGCCGCCGTCTCGGAAGCGCGCGGGAAATCGGGGGAAGCGTTGTCCTCCTCGGTCGCGATGCGGCCCGGTGCAATCAACGCAAGCCCCGAGGTCACCAGCATGGGACGCTCGGACCCCTCCAGGACCGCGCCGATCACCTCGATCGCACGCCGGTCGTCCGCGCAATTCTCCGCGAACCTGGAGAAGTCATGGTTGAAGGCTGTGTGGATGACAGCGTCTGCCTTACGTGCGCCTTCGCGCAGGCTTTCAAGGTCTTCGAGCGAACCGCGATGGATTTTGGCGCCGATCGCCGCCAACGTCTCTGCGCCGCGATCCGAGCGGGCGAGACCCAGTACCTCATGCCCCGAAGCGATCAGTTCGCGGACGATGGCGGAGCCGACGAAGCCGGTCGCGCCGGTGATGAATACGCGCATGAAAGAGTCTCAGCTGTTGTTGTTCGGAGACCCAATATCGCGTAGCTTTTATTCCATTAAAGTAGTGACTTTATCATGGTATAATGGCTAACAGGATCAGCATGTCTTCCGGCACCGAGAATCCGCTGGGAGCCTACTTGAGGGATCGCCGCAGCCGGCTTGATCCGGCCGCCTTCGGTTTCCCGGTCGGGCGCAGGCGGACGCCGGGGCTGCGCGCGGGAGGAAGTCGCCCAGCGCTCCAACATCAGCCCGACCTGGTACACATGGCTGGAGCAGGGCCGGGGTGGGGCTCCCTCGCCGGACGTTTTGAACCGGATCGCCGTTGGGCTGATGCTGACCGACAGCGAGCGCGAACATCTTTTCCTGCTCGGGCTTGGGCGTCCACCGGAGGTTCGCTACAGGATCGTCGAGGGGGTAACGCCCCGTTTGCAGCGCCTGCTCGATACGCTTGAGGTCAGTCCTGCTTTGGTCAAGACCGCCACGTGGGAGGTCGTCGCATGGAATCGCGCGGCCGCCGTCGTGCTGACTGACTACGGCGCGCTGCCTCCGGGCCAGCGCAACATCCTTCGTCTCATCTTCTGCGACCCTCGCGTCCGGGCTGCACAGCATGATTGGGAGAGCGTGGCACGCTTCGTGGTCGGCGCGTTCAGGGCGGATGCGGCACGCGCCGGCGCCGTTTCCGAAGTCGGCCAACTCGTGGACGAGCTTTGCAGGCTCAGCCCCGAATTCGAAGCGCTATGGCGTGAGAACAATGTTCACGTGCACGGCGAGGGGGTCAAGCGCCTCCGGCATCCGATCCTGGGTCCGATCGCGTTCGAATATTCTGCGTTTGCCGTCGATGGCCGGCCCGACCTCAACATGATCGTCTACAATCCGGCGACCAGTGCGGATGCCGATCGCGTCAGATCACTCGTCACATCGCAGGCCAGAACGGCCGGCGCCCGCCCGGCTAAGTCTTCAGCAAACCCAGTTCGGCGATGATCGCGTTCGCTTCCTTCACCGCATGGTTGGCCGCTGGCACGCCGCAATAGATCGCCTGCTGCAGCAGGATTTCCTTGATGTCGTCGGGCGTGAAGCCGCCTTCGGCCAGTGCTGCGCGGACATGCAGGCGGAATTCATCCCACTGTCCCAGCGCCACCATGGTGCCGATCACCAGCACGCGGCGGGTGCGATGGTCGAAATGCGGCCGGGTCCAGATATCGCCCCAGGCATAGCGGGTGATCAGGTCCTGGAAATCGGTGCTGAAGGCGTTGCGGTTCTTGATCGACTTGTCGACCCATTCATTGCCGAGCACTTTTCGGCGTTGCGCCATGCCGTCGTCGCGGCGTTGGTTGTCGTCCATTGGTACCTCCAGAGTCGTCATTCCGGGGCGATGCGAAGCATCGAACCCGGAATCTCGAGATTCTCAGATGTGCAATAGCACATCATAGTTCGCCTCTTCGAGGCGCCCCGGAATGACGACGATTGTCTAGCGTTGCGTCAAAAAGCCCACCAGCGCGTCGGTGAACGCGTGCGATTGCTCGACGTTGGAAATATGCGCCGCATCGAGAATGGTCATGCTGGCGCCGGGAATCCGGCTGCGCATGAATTCGGCGTCCGCGACCGTCGTCGACATGTCGTGGCGGCCCGCGATCACCAGCGTCGGGCTCTTGATCCTGGGCAGCAGTTCGCGCTGGTCGAGCGTCGACAGCGCCTCGCAGCAGGCGATGTAGCCCTCGACCGGCGTGGTCAGCATCATCGCCTTCATGTTGGCCGCGATCTGCGGCTCGCGCTCGCGAAAATCCGCCGTCAGCCAGCCCGCCATCACGGCGTCGGCGACGGCTGCGATGCCGCCTTGCTTCACCGCCTTGATGCGGTCGTTCCAGCGCGTCGGGTCCGGGTAGTGGCAGGTGGTGTTGGCCAGCACGATCTTGCCGAACCTGTCAGGCGCGTTGGCGCCCAGCCATTGCCCGACCATGCCGCCCATCGACAGCCCGCACCAATGGGCTTTGGCGATGTTGAGGTCGTCGAGGATCGCCAGCACGTCGCGGCCGAAACGCTCCAGTGAATACGGCCCGGGCGGCACGCTCGATTTGCCATGGCCGCGCCGGTCGTAGCGGATGACGCGGAATACCTGCGTCAGCGCCTTCATCTGCGGCTCCCACATCTGCATGGTCGCGCCCAGCGAATTCGACAGCATCAGCGTCGGTCCGCCGTCGCGGCCCTCGACGGATACGTTGAGCAGGCACCCGTCGGCGTCGATCATCGGCATCTTGAATTCTCCGGTCTCTTACTTGTCGTCCAGCGAAGCGAGCAGGCGGTCTATCAGAGCTTGCGAAGCGCCCTGATAGGCCATCGGCTCGAAAAGTTTTGCAATATTGTCGGCGCCGAGCTGCGCGGTGATCTTGGCATCCGCCGTCAGGACGTCGCGCAGATGCTTCTTGTCCTTGACCGCCTTCTTGCTCGCCGCCTCGATCAGATGATGCGCGTCGCTCTTGCCGATCTTATCGGCGAGCGCAAAGGTGACGGCTTCCGCCATGATCAGCCCATGCGTCGCATCGAGATTGCTGCGCATGCGCGCCGCATCGATCTCCAGCCCCTCGGCGATATCGACGATCGCCGCCAGCCCGCCCGAAGTGACGAGTAGTAGCGTCGGTAGCGTCGGCCATTCCGCGTGCCAGGGGCCGGCGCTGCGCTCGTGATCCTGCACTTGCGCGGCAAGGATCGTCGCCGCAAGATTGGGGGCCATGGTGGCTGCCGCCAGCGCACTGGCCGCCGCGACGGGATTGCGCTTGTGCGGCATGGTGGAGGAGCCGCCGCGGCCTTCGCCGGAGGGCTCGAACGCTTCGCCGACATCGGTCTGCATCATCAGCGAAACATCGCGCGCGATCTTGCCGCAGGTGCCGGCAACGATCGCAAGCACCGAGGCGGCTTCCGCGAAGCGGTCGCGGTGGGTGTGCCAGGGCGCGTCGGGCAGCGGCAGCTTGAGCTCCGCCGCCAGTCCTTCCGCGACCTTTAGTCCGTTGTCGCCCAGCGCCGCGAGCGTGCCGGCCGCGCCGCCGAATTGCAGCGCCAGCGTCTCGCTGCGCAGGCGCTGCAGCCGCAGTTTTGAGCGGTGCAGCGCCGCGGCATATTCGGCGAGCTTCAGTCCGAACGGCATCGGCAGCGCATGCTGCAGCCAGGTGCGGGCGACGACAGGGGTATTGCGGTGTTGACGCGCCAGTCCGGCAAAGCCGGCAATGGCGCGATTAATATCGCCAAGCAGCGCATCGATGCCGGCGCGCAGCCCGAGCATGGCGCCGCTATCGATCACGTCCTGGCTGGTCGCGCCCCAATGGACATAGCGCGCCGCCTCGGCATCCGCCTTGGCGACATTGGACGTCAGCGCCTTGACCAGCGGGATGGCGAGGTTGCCGGACCTGGTCGCGGCCTCAGCCAGCGCGGCGAGGTCGAATGATTCGGCCCTGCACGCATTCGTGATCGGTCCCGCAGCGCTTGCCGGAATGACCCCCAGCGCGGCTTCGGCGCGCGCCAGCGCCGCCTCGAAATCCAGCATGTTTTGCAAGGCCGCAGCGTCGTCGCAGATCGCGCGCATCGCGGCGCTCGACAGCATCGGGGCAAGCAATGGGGAGAGTGAGGTGCTCATCTGCGCGCGACCTAACCATCCCGGCCTGTCAATGCCAATGCCCTTGTCGGATCGCTGTTGTTGCACTTGCGAATAGGCATCGCTGATCGCCCTTCCTTTTGCCCCGGGCGTGCTTTACTTGGGGGATATCAGGTTGAAGCGATCGAGGAGGCACCCCCATGGCCATGACAATGAACGGCGAAGTCCAGCTTGCGGCGTCGCGCGAGGCGGTGTGGGCCAAGCTGAACGATCCGGAAGTGCTGAAGGCCTGTATCCCCGGCTGCGAGGAACTGGAAAAGACCGAGGACAATGGCTTCCGCGCCACCGCCAAAATGAAGGTCGGGCCGGTCTCCGCCCGCTTCAAGGGCAAGGTCAATTTGAGCGATCTCGATCCACCCAATGGCTACAAGATCTCGGGCGAAGGCGAGGGCGGCGTCGCCGGCTTTGCCAAGGGTGGCGCCACCGTGGCGCTCGCCGAAAAGGATGGCGGTACCCTGCTGAGCTATAATGTCGAGGCGCAGATCGGCGGCAAGCTCGCCCAGCTCGGCCAGCGCCTGATCAACGGCGCGGCCAAGAAACTGGCCGACGAGTTCTTCGCCAATTTCGCCAAGGCCGTGCAAGGGTGACTCAAGGCTGATTCTGCGCGGGCCCATCCCGGTCGAACAGGCCGTCAAGTCACTCAGGCCATGCCCCAGGCGAGGGGCTCCTGAGGTTGCTCATTACCGGGATGGCCCATATTATAGGCTTTGGAATGACTTTAAACGCCTGCGCGGCCGATATGCGGCGGTGCAGCCAAGAGAGTGCTGATGGCCAAGATTTCCCTGATCGTGAACGGTAACCCCGTAAACGCCAATATCGACCCCCGTACCCTCCTGGTCCAGTTTCTGCGGGAAAATCTGCGGCTGACGGGCACCCATGTCGGCTGCGATACCTCGCAATGCGGCGCCTGCGTCGTGCATCTCGACGGCAAGGCGGTGAAGTCCTGCACCACGCTCGCGGTCATGGCCGACGGCCATGAGGTCAAGACCATCGAGGGCCTGGCCGCCGACGGCGCGCCGCTGCATCCGATGCAGGAAGCCTTCCGGGAACATCACGGCCTGCAGTGCGGCTTCTGCACCCCCGGCATGATCATGACCGCGGTCGATCTGGTCCATCGCAAGGGCCATGACCTCTCCGACCACGTCATTCGCGAAGAGCTTGAAGGCAATCTGTGCCGCTGCACCGGCTATCAGAACATCGTTGCCTCGATCGCCGCGGGCGCCAAGGCGATGGGCAAGTCCGATCTCGCTTAATTGATTTCATCGCGTCCGCGATCAGGAAGTTCTCAATGTACGAATTCAAATATCATCGTCCGGCGACTGTGCGGCAGGCCGCCAATCTGCTGGTGAAGAACGAAGACGCCAAGGTGATCGCCGGCGGCCACACGCTGGTGCCGGTCATGAAGCAGCGCCTTGCCAGCCCGCCGCATCTGGTCGACCTTTCCCATATCGAGGGGCTCGATGCCATCGAGATGAAGGGCCGTTCGCTGGTGATCGGCGCGACCGCCAGGCATGCCGACGTCGCGACATCCGCCATCGTCGGCGAAGCCATTCCGGCGCTCGCCGAACTCGCCGGCGGAATCGGCGATCCCGCGGTGCGCCACAAGGGCACCATCGGCGGCTCGCTCGCCAACAACGATCCGACCGCGGATTATCCCGCCGCCGTGCTTGCGCTCGGCGCCACCATCGTCACCAACAAGCGCCGCCTCAAGGCGGAAGAGTTTTTCCAGGGCCTGTTCACGACCGCGCTCGAAAGCGATGAGATCATCACCAAGGTGATGTTCCCGCTGCCGAAGAAGGCGGCCTACATCAAGTTCCGCAACCAGGCTTCGCGCTACGCGCTGGTTGGCGTGTTCGCCGCCAAGCGTCCATCGGACGTCCGCATCGCCGTCACCGGCGCCGGCTCGGACGGCGTGTTCCGCGCCACCGCCTTCGAAGAGGCGCTGAAGAAGCGTTTTTCGCACAAGGTGCTCGACGGCATCTCGGTGTCCGCCGACGGGCTGAACAGCGATCTGCACGGCAGCGCCGAATATCGCGCGCATCTGATCGGCGTGCTGACGCGCCGCGCCGTCGAAGCCGCGACGGCGAAGTAAGTTTGCCGGCCTTGGAGCGTTTTCAAGCGAAGTGGATACCGGTTCGCGTGAAGAAAACGCGTCAAAAAAAGAATCTGGAGCCCGGTTCTGGTTCAATCAGAACCGAAAAGGATCCAGGCGTATCAAGATTGGCTTTCCCATGACTGCATCGGCGCTGCCCAAATCCGTCGATGGCATGCTCGAGTTGTTGACCTCGCGCGGCTATCTGGCCGAGCGGTCGCTGGCGACGGTGGCCTATCTGTCGCTGCGCATGGGCCGGCCGCTGTTTCTCGAAGGCGAAGCTGGCGTCGGCAAGACCGAAATCGCAAAAGTGCTGTCGGCGGCGCTCGGGCGCAAGCTGATCCGCCTGCAATGCTACGAGGGATTGGACGTCGCCTCTGCCGTCTATGAGTGGAGCAGCGCCGCGCAGATGATTGCGATACGCTTGGCGGAAGCCGCCGGCGATACCGACCGCGAGCAATTATCGTCAGATATTTTCGCCGAGCGCTTCCTGATCAAGCGCCCGCTGCTGCAGGCGCTGGAGCCTGACGTCGCCGGCGCGCCGGTGCTCTTGATCGACGAACTCGACCGCGCCGACGAGGCGTTCGAGGCATATCTTCTGGAAATCCTCTCAGACTTCCAGGTCACGATCCCCGAGTTCGGCACCATCAAGGCGCCGCAGCCGCCGATCGTCATCATCACCTCGAACCGCACCCGCGAGATCCACGACGCGCTGAAGCGCCGCTGCCTCTATCACTGGGTCGATTATCCCGAAGCCGAGCGTGAGCTTGCAATCGTCAAGTCGCGCGTACCGGGCATTTCCGCAAAACTGTCGCAGCAGGTCGTCCGCTTCGTGCAGGCGCTGCGCGACCAGGATTTCTACAAGTCGCCGGGCGTCGCCGAGACCATCGACTGGGCCACCGCGCTGACCGAACTCGACGCCCGCTCGCTGACGCCGCAAATGGTGGGCGATACACTGGGCGCGCTGTTGAAATACCAGGACGACATCGCGCGCATGCAGGGCGACACGCTGCAGAAGGTTTTGAAGGAAGCGACGAGCGACAATTAAGCCGCGCGTCGTTGTAGGGTTCGTCATTCCGGGGCGACGCGTCAGCGTCGAACCCGGAATCTCGAGATTCCGGGTTCGCGCTCTGCGCGCCCCGGAATGACGCGAGTGGAAACATGACCACCATCGATCATCTCAATCCGCCGACCGGCCACATGGCCGACAATGTCGTCGGCTTTGCACGTGCACTGCGCGCCGCCGGGATTCCCGTTGGCCCCGGCGCGGTGATCGACGCACTCAACGCGCTGCAGGCGATCGAGATCGGCAATCGCGCCGATGTCTACGCCACGCTGGAAGCGATCTTCGTCAAGCGCCACGAGCATATGCTGATCTTTGCGCAGGCCTTCGACCTGTTCTTCCGCGCCGCCGAAGACTGGAAACACATGCTGGATTCGGTGCCGCTGCCGGATCACGCCAAGAAGAAGCCGCCGCCGGCCTCGCGTCGCGTGCAGGAGGCCTTAGCGCAGCCCTCGGCGCGCGACGAGGCACCGCAGGTTCAGGAGCAGGAACTGCGGCTGTCGGTGTCCGACAAGGAGATCCTTCAAAAGAAGGATTTTGCGCAGATGAGCGCGGCCGAGATCGCCGAGGTTACGCGAGCGATCGCCAACATGAAGCTGCCGCAGGCCGAACTGCGCACCCGCCGCTACCAGCCCGACGCAAAAGGCCTGCGGCTCGACATGCGCCGCACCTTGCGCAGCAGTCTGCGCACCGGCGGCGAGATCATCGACATCCGAAAGCTCGGCCGGATCGAAAAACCGGCGCCGATCGTGGCGCTCCTGGATATCTCGGGGTCGATGAGCGAATATACCCGCCTGTTCCTGCATTTCCTCCATGCCATCACCGACGCCCGCAAGCGCGTGTCCGTGTTCCTGTTCGGCACGCGGCTCACCAACGTCACGCGGGCGCTGCGGGCGCGCGACCCCGACGAGGCGCTGGCGAGCTGTTCGTCCTCGGTGGAGGACTGGGCCGGCGGCACCAGGATCGCGACCTCGCTGCACTCTTTCAACAAATTATGGGGCCGCCGGGTGCTGGGCCAGGGCGCCATCGTGCTTTTGATCTCCGACGGGCTGGAGCGCGAGGCCGACGCCAGGCTGGCGTTCGAGATGGACCGGCTGCATAGGTCTTGCCGCCGCCTGATCTGGCTCAATCCGCTGTTGCGCTACAGCGCCTTCGAGGCCAAGGCGCAGGGCATCAAAATGATGCTGCCGCACGTTGACGAATTCCGCCCGGTGCATAACTTGACCTCGATGGAAGGGCTGATCGCGGCGCTTTCGGCACCGCCCCCGCCGCACCATCGCAGCCTGATCCGATCGGCAGCCTGAAGGAGGTTCTCCCATGCTCAACCGCGACGAAGACATTCTGCAGGCCGCAGAGAACTGGCAGAAGGCCGGCCACGGCGTGGCGCTGGCGACCGTGGTCGAGACCTGGGGCTCGGCCCCGCGGCCGGCCGGCTCCAGCCTCGTCATCAACGATGACGGTACGTTCCTGGGCTCCGTCTCCGGCGGCTGCGTCGAGGGCGCCGTCGTCACCGAGGCGCTGGACGTGATCGCCAGCGGCAAGCCAAAAATGCTCGAATTCGGCGTCGCCGACGAGACCGCCTGGAACGTCGGCCTGTCCTGCGGCGGCACCATCCGCGTCTTCGTCGAAAAGGTAGGCCAATCGTGAAGCTCGAAACCCTGACGCAGGTCAACGTCGAGCGCGCCGCGCGCCGCCCGGTCATCGTGATCACCGATACCGCCAATGGCGAGCAGCGGCTGGTGAAGGCGAAGGATATCGCTACCGATCCATTGAGCGCTGAACTTTCCAGGCAGCTCCGCATGGGCAAGAGCGGCATGGTCGAGAGCGGCGGCAAAAAGCTGTTCCTCAATGTCTACGCGCCGACCGCACGGCTCGTCATCGTCGGCGCGGTCCA
The DNA here is from genome assembly GCF_036924535.1 of Bradyrhizobium sp. AZCC 2262. NCBI lineage: Bacteria > Pseudomonadati > Pseudomonadota > Alphaproteobacteria > Hyphomicrobiales > Nitrobacteraceae > Bradyrhizobium > Bradyrhizobium sp. AZCC 2262. The sequence continues at coordinate 1,350,476 of NZ_JAZHRT010000001.1, forward strand.
TATCAGCCAGGCCCTGGCGCCGCTGGCGCGCTCGCTCGACTATGACGTGACGGTGGTCGATCCGCGCACCGCCTTTGCGAGCCCCGAGCGCTTTCCCGACGTGCCGCTGATCGCCGAATGGCCCGATGTGGCGCTGCCGCCACTCAATATCGACCACTACACCGCGTTCGTCGCGGTGACCCATGATCCCAAGATCGACGATCCAGCGCTGCTGCACGCCTTCGAACGCGACTGTTTCTATATCGGCGCGCTCGGCTCGCGAAAAACCCACGCCAAGCGCGCCGAGCGGCTGAAGGCGCAGGGCGCTGATGATGCCGACATCGCGCGCATTCATGCGCCGATCGGGCTTTCCATCGGCGCGGTGTCGCCATCGGAGATCGCGGTCTCGATCATGGCCGAGATTACTGCCGAGCTGCGGTTGCCGAAAGAAACCGCGAAGGTACAGGCGGCATGAAGTTCGGTCCCGCCAGTCCGGCCGACGCGATTGGCGGCGTCACCGTCCACACGCTGCGGCAGGGGGCGCTGGTGCTCAAGAAGGGCACCACGGTCGGCCCGGCCGAAGTTGAGGCGCTCAAAAAGGCGGGTGTGAAAGAAATCGTCGTGGTGCGGCTGGAGAAGGGCGACGTCTCCGAAGACGAAGCCGCCGCCAGCATCGCGCAGGCGGTCGCCGGCGAGGGCGTCAATGTCGAGCGCGCGTTTACCGGCCGCTCCAACCTGTTCGCTGCGAAAGCCGGCGTGCTGGTGGTCGATCGCGCGGCGGTCGACCGCATCAACGGTGTCGATGAAGCCATCACTTTCGCGACGCTCTCGGCGTTCAAGCCGGTGGTCGAAGGCGAGATGATCGCGACCGTGAAACTCATTCCGTTCGGTGTCGAAGCCAGGCTGCGTGATGCGGCCGTTGATGTCGCGGGCAAGGACACGCTGCGCATTGCGCCTTATGTGATCAAGAAGGTCGGTGTGGTCTCGACGCTATTGCCCGGGCTTTCACCAAAGGTGATCGACAAGACCCTGCGGGTGACCGCGGAACGGCTGGCGCCGGCCGGTGCCAGCATCATTGCCGAACGCCGCGTGCCGCATGACGAGGCTGATCTCGCCGCGTCGGTCAAGGAATTGCTCGGCCTCGGCGCCGAACTCGTGATCGTGTTCGGCGCATCCGCGATCGCCGACCGCCGCGACGTGATCCCGGCCGCGATCACGGAGATCGGCGGCCGAATCGAGCATTTCGGCATGCCGGTCGATCCCGGCAATCTGCTGCTGATCGGCAGCGCCGGCGGCGTACCGGTCTTGGGCGCGCCCGGCTGCGCGCGCTCGCCGGTGGAGAATGGTTTTGACTGGGTGCTGATGCGCCTTCTCGCCGGGCTGAAGGTCACGCGCGCCGAACTCACCGGCATGGGCGTCGGCGGCCTCTTGATGGAAATCGTCACCCGGCCCCAGCCCCGCACCGTGGCCGACATCGAAGCCAATCGAAACGTCACGGCCATCGTGCTGGCCGCCGGGCGCTCGACGCGGATGGGCGGCCCCAACAAGCTGCTCGCCGAAATTGACGGCAAGAAGCTGGTGCGGATCGCCGCCGAACAGGCGCTGGCGTCGAAAGCGACCGAGGTGATCGTCGTCACTGGCCATCAGGCCGATCTCGTCGAGCAGGCGCTGGCGGGCCTCAACGTAAAATTCGCCCGCAACCCGGATTTCGCCGGTGGGCTGGCGTCCTCCGTCAAGGCTGGCATCGCGGCGGTGCCCGACAATGCCGATGGCGCCATCGTCTGCCTCGGCGACATGCCGCTGATCTCTGCCAAACTGATCGACCAGTTGATCGAGACTTTTGCGCCGGACCGCGGCCATCTGATCGCCGTGCCCGTCAGCGACGGCCGCCGCGGCAATCCCGTTCTGTGGTCACGCCGCTTCTTCAAGGAATTGATGACGCTCGACGGCGATATCGGCGCCCGCCATCTGATCGCCAAGCACGCCGAAGCGGTCGCCGAAGTCCCGGTCGATGGCCAGAGCGCATTCCTCGATATCGACACGCCGCAGGCGCTTGAAGCTGCAAGGCAAGGCTAGAGGAAGGTGACCTTTAGCTTCGGCCCATCCACACCGTCCGTCCCTCTGACAGCTCCGGCGGCATGATCGGCCGAAACCCCATCTTGCTCCAGAACGCCATCGCCTGAGCGTTTGCCCGATTGATGCGTGCGTGGATTGCCGACGCGCCACGCGCATTTGCCAGTCGCAGCCACGCGTGAAAGAGCCGCGTCCCAACGCCACGCCCCTGGAGCCGTGGCAGGAGGTTCAAGTGAAGGTGCGCCGGGAATTCCCGCGCGACCTGTAGGGGTGCGCGTTCAGGATTGTGAATCATGGATATTCGTCGTTGATCGGGGGTCCAACTGCCGCGTGCTTCCGGGTCGGGCGCGGGATACCGCCAGCGTAGTTGCGGCCACCAGCTTCGTTCCAGGCGCTCTTCCCAGGACACGGTATCGACGGCGCCCAGGACGAAGCCGCCGACGCCTTCTTCATCGGCAGCCATCACCACGAGATCGGGATCGAGCGTCGCATACGGTGCGGAGTAGATAGCGCCGACGAGGTGCTTGTCATGATAGAGGCGTGAAGCATCGGCGCCCGCATCCGCTGTCGCGAGCGAAATCGCGTAGAGAGCGTCAAAATCAGTCGACATGTATGGCCGCAACGTCAGCATCGGCGGCATTCTAGGCTCGGGCGCGACGGACCGCTACATGCCGCAGGCTGGAAGCGGCAAGGCGGGGGTAGATTTGTAAGGTGGGCAAAGCGAAGCGTGCCCACCATCAACGGCGGTACCCCGGTGGTGGGCACGCTGCGCTTTGCCCACCCTACAAAAGCTTCCGTTCACCAAGTTGAAACTCCCCGTAGGCTAGATTCTGCTCGCTACCTCGGGGGAGGGGATTTTGATTGTTTCGACCGTTGCGGCGCAACGCCGCGCGTTGTTTGTGATTGCGCTGACGCTGATACTAGGCGTCTCGGGTTTCATCACCAAGGCATGGGCGGCGGGCGCGTTTGCCGTCGGCAAGTGTGGCGCCTACGGCCAGGCCTTTGACTATCCTGCCGAAGCCGCAGCGCGCGCCGCGGCGTTGAAGCAGTGCAAGGGCAACTGCACCGCACTCACCATGAAGCGCGCCTGCGCGGCGTTGGCCGTCGACATGACCAATCCCTGCGGTCCTCATGGCTATGCCGTAAAGCCCAGAATTTCGAGCTCGCTCAACGCCGCGACCAAGAAGTGCTACGAATTCGGCGGCAAGGAATGCGTCATCCGCGCCTGGGCCTGCGACGCCAAGGGGTGAGCTGCCTCACTCGAGGTGGACTTCCGCTTTGGAAATATTGACGCTACGCTTGGCGCGAACCGTTCCATTCCCGTCATCGGCGCAAATCAATCATGCAATTCGACACCAAGATCGCGGTCAGCATCCGGACCGACCTTGAAGCGTGGCAGAAACTCAACGTCGCTTCCTTTCTCGCCGGCGGCATTGCCGCCGCCTTTCCCGAATGTATCGGCGAGCCCTATGGCGACGCGTCAGGCACCAAATATCTGTCGCTGATCGGCCAGCCGATCCTGATCTACGGCGCCGACCGGGCCGCACTTTCCCGCGCGCTGGAGCGGGCGCTGGCGAGAGACGTCACGCCCGCCGTCTATACCGAGGACATGTTCAAGACCACGCATGACGCCGCCAACCGTGAGGTGGTCAAGGCCGTGATCCGCGCCGAGCTCAAGCTCGTCGGCCTCGCGATGCGCGCCGAGCGCAAGGTGATCGACAAGATCGTCGACGGGCTGAAGTTTCACAGCTAACAGCAGGCCGGCAAACTCAGAGCGAGGTCCTCATACCGTTAACGCCTTTACAGGCGCGAAAGCCCTGATCGCAAATTCCGTGCCTTTAGAATGCCGAACGGATCTTCGCGGTGGGCGAGTTTCCGGTAGGTGGCCAGATCATCCTGCTGGATTGCCGGTCCCTCGCCACGTCGCCCAACAGAGCCCATGCCTGGTCCCAGCGGCAGCGAGGTGCCAACTCCCGCATAGAGGTAGCGATCACCGTAAGCCTGCTTCAATGCTGCGAAGGTCGGCTCGCCGGTGCAATGACCCGGCGCGATGCTCTCCACCTTGAACGTGTCCTTGAGCGTTGCCACGGTCCTGGCAATGGCCTCGTCCGGTGCGACGACGAGGTGGAAGCCGCCGGCGATCAAACGAATTTTGGGATTGATGGCTGTCGCCGCCTCGACGATCTTTTCGATCCCGGGGTGCGAGCAGCCGACCACGAGCACGACGCCGTCTGCGGTGTTGACAGCCAGCGACAACTCCTTGAGCTCCCGCGTGCCTGGAGCATCAGACACAAGCGCGAGCAGCGTAATGCCCGGGGCGATTTCCGTTGTCTTGTCGACAAGCTCGATGTTGGCTCGCTGCCAGGCGCTGCCGAACTTCATGACTTCCGGCGGCTTGCCGCCGTAGTAGCGCATCCCGGGCGGCAAGGATTCGTCCTTTCGGTAGAAGCTCGACGGCAGCGACGCGCCGAAAACGCCGAATCCTTCCTTGGGTGCGTAGATCTTCACCGTCGGATTCACGCTCAGAACATGGTTCAGGCCAGCCATGTGATCGGAGTGGCGATGTGACAGCACCACGAAGTCGATGCTGGTGAGGTCGATGTTCTTCGCCTTGACGTTGGCTGCGAAAATATCCGGGTCGTTGCCGGTGTCGAACAGGATCCGCTTGCCGGAGATTTCCACGAGCGCCGAGAAGCCCCAATCCTTTTTCATCGCCGCGTCAGTGCCGAAAGCGTCGTAGAGGATCGTGATCTGGCCGGCCGGTTCGGCCGCCGCGATAGGCGTCGCGGCAACCAGGACGGCCGTGACGGCAAGTGCGCCCGCAAGAAACAAATTTGCACGAAGTCCCATGGAAGCTCCTCCTCTTCGAGAAACCCAAGTTGCGCTTGATTGCAGCAGCGTTTCGCGATCCGCTTCGTTAGTCGTTCACGCACAATTCGCCGCGAACGTGGGAATCAAAACCGCCGCCTTGCCGGCCGATGCCGGTGAGAAAAATGAGCCGGCCAGGGGAAGTTGCTGCTCCTTCTCTACTGGACCTGCACTCTAATCCTGATTGGAAGGGTAAACCAGAGCGTGCCAGCGTACCCAGTATCCGAGGGTGGAAGTCGCGAGGCAGCCTATCCGCCGCGCGCGCCGGCGGGCCGGGGAGGCTGGGAGAACCCGTTTGCGAAGCGAAGTGCCTGGATATGAAAGAAGCTGCGCGCCAGAGAAGGTGGCGGTGCTTGGATAACGTTGACGCCCAACATCACAAACGATGCGGCAGTGGCAGTTCTGCCTCCGCCCTTGACGCAGCCGCTCGCCAAGCCAGAATGGCCGGTGGCTCGCGCCGGGAGGCGGTCAGATGAGGTTTTTGATTACTGCGCAGGATACGGCGGGAAACGTGACCCTTAACCGGGCGTCGGTTCCAGCCGCGTTGAAGAAAGCCACAGAACTGATATCGGACGGCTGCTGGAACGTCGAGATCGTAACGCCCGACGGGGCGACCTATCACCCCGGCGAGTTCGAAGCGTTGAGAGAGCGCGCTAGCGCGGCGAGCCCCGATACGTCGCTGACCGCGCAATAGCCCACATCCATTCGATCGGCGGGCACCCGAGTCCGTGCACGGCAGATGCGTCGTTATCTTGACGCACTCTGCTCGTCCTGCTGCCTCGTCAGGAATTACCCCTCCAGGGTAAATCCAACCCGCAAAGCGACCTGATAATGGCGAACGGATCCATCCTCGATGTGGCCGCGCGTTTGCACCACTTCGAACCATTTCATGCCGCGAACGGTCTTTGATGCGCGGGTGATCGCGTTCTGAACGGCATCCTCGATGCTTTTCTCGGAAGAGCCGACGAGTTCGAGGATCTTGTAAACGTGGTCCTTCATTTCGGCGGGATCTGGCACGGCGAACCTCCGTTGTAATGGGCGTGGGGCAATCAGGTCTATTTCCCCACGGCGGAATCTTGATCCGACGTGAGCCAACGCCATGCTCTCATCCGGGTTCCGACGGCCGGTAATGATTGGCGGGGGCGGGCGGCAGGATCCGTCTGAGAGGCGCGTGCCTGAGGCAATGTCCATCAGGGCGGTGCGCAATGGTTGTGGTGCGAGGTGACACCGCACCAAATTAGTCAGTTTCGCGCTTCCACGCATGCCCTGAAGTTCGTTATGTTGAGGGCCGAATGGTCCCGGAAGGCTCCTGGACTTAAGGGAGTGAGCACATCATGAAACGCCGTACGTTCCTCAAAGGCGGCGCCGTGGCCGGCGCGACGACACTGATTGCGGCGCCTGCGATTGCGCAAGGTGCGCCCGAGATCAAGTGGCGCCTGACCTCGAGCTTTCCAAAATCGCTCGATACCATTTTCGGCACGGCGCAGACCTTTGCGAAATACGTGGCTGATGCCACCGACAACAAGTTTCAGATCCAGACTTTTGCGGCAGGCGAGATCGTGCCCGGCCTGCAGGCGCTTGACGCCGTCAGCTCGGCGACCGTCGAGATGGCGCAGACGCCGCTCTATTTCTACATCGGCAAGGAGCCGGCGCTGGCCTATGCCACCGGCGCGCCGTTCGGCATGAACCATCGCCATCAGCATTCCTGGTGGTCGTTCGGCGGCGGCGCCGAGCTCTGCAACGAGGCGCTGAAACCTTTCAAGACGCATGCGATCCTGTGCGGCAATTCCGGCACGCAGATGGGCGGCTGGTTTCGCAAGGAGATCAAGACGGTCGATGATCTCCAGGGCCTCAAATTCCGCATCGCCGGCATGGGCGGCCATGTGCTGGCAAAACTCGGCATCGTGCCGCAGCAGATCGCGGGCGGCGAAGTCTATTCAGCACTCGAGAAGGGATCGATCGACGCCGCGGAGTTCGTCGGGCCCTATGACGATGAGAAGCTCGGCTTCTACAAGGTGGCGAAGTACTACTATTTCCCCGGCTGGTGGGAAGGCGGCGCCATGCTGCACATGATCGTCAACGAAGAGAAGTGGAATGCGCTTCCAAGGCAATATCAGGCCGTCCTGAACCAGGCCGGTGCGGCCGCCGGCGCGTGGATGATTGAAAAATATGACAGCGTCAATCCTGCCGCCCTGAAGCGGCTTGTCGCCGGTGGCGCCGAGTTGCGCGCGTTCCCGCAGCCGGTCATGGAGGCCTGCTACAAAGCCACGCAAGACCATCTGAACGAGATCGCCGAGAAGAGCCCGCTGTTCAAGAAGACCAAGGAGAGCCACGACGCGTACATGAAGGAAGTGCTGTTCTACACGCAGATCGCGGAAAACTATTACGACAACTACCTGCTCAGCAAAATGCGCAAGGGGTGAGGGCGCAAGGACCGGGAGAGTCGGGTAGGAAGAGAACGTAGCCCGGATGAGCGAAAGCGACATCCGGGTCTAAACCCCGGATATCGCTCCGCTCATGCGGCCAACCAGCTGATTACGCCGCCGTGGCGCTGACATAAGGAATGCTGGCGACGATAGCGAAAAGCAGGATCGCGTTGCACAACATGCCGCCCCAATGCAGCCGCCGCGGCCGGCGCACCGCCGCGGCGTCGCCGGGATCCCTGGCGCTGAGCTGGGCATCCCACTGCTGCAGAAACCACCCGCGTGCCCAGACCGCGAAAGCCGCAATCCAGACGACGCCCCCGCAATGCCGGCAGGCTTCAAGCCCGATCTTGGCATGGCTCTCAATTCATCCTTCCGCCGGTCGTGCAACTGATGTAGCCTGACTATGAGCTGCCGAGCGGGACGTGCCGAAGTCCCTTTTATCTTAGCCGCAGCGTTCATGCCGTCGGCAGGCGTGCATCGAAATTAAACTGACGTCTGCGTGTGCGGCCTCCCGTGCGGCTCCGCAGGGACTCCGCATGCCAGCAGTTTGGGAGGCCGCAATGAAAGTTCCGCGCCGCCAATTCCTGCATCTGGCAGCTGCCGCTGCCACGCTTCCGGCATTATCCCGGTTCGCCAGCGCGCAGAGCTACCCGACGCGACAGGTGCACCTGCTTGAGGGCTTTGGTCCCGGCGGTGCACCCGACATCGTCGCGCGATTGATCGGTCAATCGCTGTCGGAGCGACTTGGACAGTCATTTGTCATCGAGAATCGCAGTGGTGCTACCGGCAGCATCGCGACTGAAGCAGTCGTACGGGCAGCCCCGGACGGCTACACGCTGCTGCTGGTTACCACCCCACATGCGATCAATGCGGCCCTGCTCAAGCTCAACTTCGACTTCATCCGTGATATCGCGCCGATCGCAGGTATCGTTCGTGTGCCCTTGGTCATGGAGGTCCACCCATCGGTTCCAGCCAAGACAGTCGCGGAGTTCATCGCCTACGCGAAGGCCAATCCCGGCAAGGTCAATATGGCGTCAGCCGGGATCGGATCTACACCCCACGTGGCTGGCGAAATGTTCAAAACAATGGCCGGCGTCGATCTCTTTCACGTACCTTATCGGGGCGCGCAGGTGTTTCCTGCCCTTCTTACCGGCGAAGCGCAGGTCTATTTTGGCCCGCTACTCTCATCGATCGAATATGTCAGGGCCGGCAATTTCCGTGCTCTGGCGGTAACGACGGTGACGCGTTCGGCAATATTGCCCGACGTTCCGGCGCTGCACGAAATCTTGCCCGGTTACGAGGCAAGCGCATGGTTCGGCATTGGCGGTCCAAGGCGCACTCCAGAAGAAGTCATCGAAAAACTGAACAAGGAAGTCAACGTCAGCATCGCCGATCCGAAACTCCAAGCGCGGCTTGCCGATCTGGGCGGCACGGCTCTTGGCGGTTCGCCCGCCGACTTCGCCAAATTGATCTCGGACGAGGTCAAGAAATGGAGCAGGGTGGTTTTGGCGGCCAATATGAAACGGGAATGAGCAGCAGGGGGCTGCCGAACTACGGGATTTCGGTCGGCCTATGTCCGTTTTAAGTCACGAGTGGATATCAATCTCGGCAATTGCAACGTCTGCTTCACTTCCAATAGCAAACCTGATCAAGCCTGAGTGGCTGCGACGTAAGGAATGCTGCCAACGATCGCGGCAAGCTGGACCGCATTGAACAGCATGCCGCCCCAATGCAGCCGGCGTAGCCGGCGCACCGCCTCGGCGTCGCCGGCATCCCTGGCGCTGAGCTGGTCATCCCACTGGCGTAGAAACCAGTTGCGCTCCCAGATCGCGAAAGCCGTGATCAAGGCGATGCCAATGGCGAAAACCGGTCGGCCCGTCACGGCGAAGACCACCGTCCGATCACACCGGCAATGCTCGTCATCAGAAAATGCACACTGAACATGCCGCGCAACAGCTGAGTGACTTGTGGGATGTCGAGCTTCACCAGCAGAAAGGCGGGCGCGGCCAGAAGAAAATAACCCATCGGAAAAAGCAGGATGACAATGGCGGCTAAGGCTATTCCGTCTGGCGTCATGCGATCACCCCTTCTTTTTTCCCGATCGGGCGAGGGCCTTGCGGCGGCAGCTTATGATAATACCGCGGATTGTATTTGCACCATTGGGCTTTGGTCGGATCAGCCGCGCTTGCCGCCAACCGAGACGAAGGCCATCAGACAGGGCTCCGGCAATGGGTTGCGCCAGCGATGCCGCGTGCCGTTCTGCACGATGCAATCGCCCTGGCGCAAATGGACCATCTTTCCGTCGTCCAATTCCAGCGTCATCTCGCCGCGAACCACGACCCCGTAATCGATGGTGTTCGTGGTGTGCATGCCCGGCGCGCTGCGGTCGAAATGGTCGCCCATGCCGGGGACCTTGTCCGACAGTTCCTTCAGCGCGCTCTCGAAGGTGACGCCCGGCGGCGGCTTGTAGCCTTCGGGGCGCTTGGGCGGATACGAGATCAGGCGAAACAGCGTGCCGCCCGGGCCGGGAAAGTCCTTCGTTCCCTTGAGCATCGGGTCCGGCTCCAGGCCGGTGAGCCCTGGCACGCCCTCGGTCATGTAGAGCTCGTAGAAAGTCAGTCCCGGATTGGAATCGATCTCTGCCACCTTGGACGTGACGTCAAAGGACTTGAACACCGACTTGCCGGCTTCATCGCGGCCGGTCAGTGCCCGCTTGGGCGGGGGCAGCTCGCTCGAATCTTTTGCGCCAGCCGGTTGTGGCATTGCGGCGAGGGCGCCTCCGCCGACCATGGCGGAGAGCGCCTGCAGCAGTTGACGCCGATCCCCGCCTTCAAGTCGTTCGGCGGAAAGCTCCACATCATCGGAGGATTTGTTCTTGCCCCGTGACCACCAGCGCCAAGAAAACTGCCGAGAGAACCTGCCCATCCGCATCCTCCGTTGTCACGTGCCATCAGCCGCTGCAATCAAGGAATGATCGGCGCGCGGCCCGCAAATGTAACAAGGACGTGAACATTGGCCAGCCTACTTCCGGCTAGCTCGAGCCCGGAAGTCAGGGGCGCAACGAGGCGTCAGGACCGGGACATCATGCGCGTCGCGTAGTCCCCCTTAGCGCAAGGGCGTGTTCAGCCGATCGCCTACGACCTGGTAGAGACGCGATGCGATCACGGCCGCGAGTGTCGATGCAATAAGCAGCGCTGCGCCGAGCCACACCAGGCTTGCGACCAGGCCGGTCAGGCTCCCTGGCGAGAACCGGAACAGGGGGGCGACCGCGACGCCGAGCAATCCGACTGGAATGAACGGCAGGATCGTTACCGCAAGGGCAAACCAGAGGTGATTGCCCGTATCGCTGAACGCGTTTTGCCAGCCGACCCCCGGTGCATCGACCGCCACTGCCGGAAAAAGCACGAACAGGCGCAGGACGATGATGAACACAACAATGCGCGCAGCTGCGAGGATCGCGAAATCAAGATCGGGGGAAGGTCCACTGAAGAAATTGAGGGGAGCCTTGGCCGCCGCGAGAGCGCCCAGAGTCGATGGAAAACTCATCAGAACAACAATCACGGCGAGCCAGCCGAAGAACAGCTGAAAGCGCGGGCTGGACGGTTTGAGATCGTATCGTGTTGCGTCCTCGCCAAGGAGCAGAAACCGGTGGATCGTCAGGAAAAACGGCGTCAGCAGGAAACAAATTCCAACCAGGATCGTCAGCCGCATGACCGCTTGTCCCAGCGGATCATACGTCAGCAGCAGCGGCCCAACCGCCGCCGCCAAGCTCCCAAACGCCAGCACCAGAAAGGCGAACAGGGCCGGGCGCCAGGCCTTTGGCAGCACGTGGCACAAATCCCAGTAAGCCCAAAAGAGTGCGGTTATGACAGAGGGGCGTGTGCGCTTCATGGAGAACTCTTGCGGCAATGGTCGAAACCATTATCCGAGCTTCCCCTTAAGAAGAGCCTTGCGCGCATCGTTAACGCACGATGACGCTTTGCAGACACGACACAGGTAGATGCACGGGGCTGAGGATCGTAAGGTCCTATCAGTATCATTTGTGTCGATTTTGCACGCCCAGGTTATGTCCGGTCAGAGGTTACGGATTGCGGCGACGATGTCGGACTGTGGCGGAGAAGCGGTGCGCGCGAAATCTAATTTGTCGTCCGTGAAGAACCATCCAAGCGGTTGATCAAGAATCGATTTTCCGGGCGAGATTGGCTTTGAGATTGCAAGCTTTGGGGCTTTGACTGCCCAAAAGCTTGCAATTTCATTTTTGAGGATTCCGTCGAATCGCGAGCCGTGATTCCGTCATCGCATCGGAGGGAGCGATGCGACCAAGGGAACGACGAGAGACGGGACAAGCCGATCTTCTGCGCTCGCGGCTGGACGCGATCATCGACATGGGCCACCCGCTGGTGAAGCTGGCACAGACGATCGACTGGTCGTTCCTGGAGCAGCGGTTCGGGGCGGTCTATGAGGACAAGCCGGGCCGGCCGCCATTACCGACCCGCCTGATGGCGGGACTCGCGATCCTCAAGCACACCTACGACCTCTCTGATGAGGTGTTGTGCGAGCGCTGGGTGGAGAACCCCTATTACCAGTTCTTCTGCGGCGAGGAGTTCTTCCAGCACCGGTTGGTGTTCGATCGCTCTTCGCTGACGCGCTGGCGACAGCGGATGGGCGAGGAGAAGTTGCAGGCCTTGCTGCAGGAGAGCCTTGCGGTGGCCAGCAAGACCGAGGCGATCAAACCGGCCGATCTTAATCGGGTCATCATTGATACGACGGTGCAGCCCAAGAACGTGATGTTCCCGACCGATGCCAGGCTGCTGAACCGCGCCCGCGAGATCCTGGTCCGGCTGGCGAAGCGATATGGTGTCAAGCTGCGCCAGTCCTATGCCAGGGTGGGCAAGTTCGCGCTGATCAAGCACCAGCGTTATGCCCACGCCAAGCAGTTCAAGCGCGCCAACAGAGCCTTGAAGAAGCTCAAAATCTATCTCGGCCGCATCATCCGCGACATAGGCCGCAAACTCGGCGGCAACGCCGACTTGCTCGGGGGGGTCGTGTTGGAGCGCATGCTGGCGCGGGCGCGACAAGTGCTCGAGCAGAAGCAGCGCCAGCGTGGCCCGAAGCTCTACTCGCTGCACGCGCCGGAGGTGGAATGCATCGGCAAGGGCAAGGCGCACCGGCCTTACGAGTTCGGCGTCAAGGTCTCGGTCGCCACTACGCTGGCGCACGCCAAGGGCGGGCAGTTCGTGAGCCATGTGAAGGCGCTGCCCGGCAACCCCTATGACGGCCACACACTTGCAACCGTCATCCCCGAGATGGAGGCGCTGATCGGCAACACCATCGAGCGCGCGCTCCTCGACAAGGGCTATCGCGGCCACAACGCTCCGCCCGATTACAAGTTCAGGGTGTTCATCTCAGGACAGAAGCGGCGGGTGACGCCACAGATCAAGCGCCAGCTGCGACGGCGTTCCGCCGTCGAGCCGGTCATCGGCCACCTCAAATCCGAGCACCGCATGGGCCGCAACTACCTCTGGCATCGTGAAGGCGACGCCATCAACGCCGTCCTCGCCGCCGTCGGCTATAACTTCCGCCGCCTGATCTGCTGGCTCAGGCTCTTGTTGTGGCAAATCATCGCCACCTTCCCCGGGTCAATCCAGCCTGAAAATCCAGGATTCTTCACGGCCGACTAATTTGCTGAACAGATTCAATCTGATTTGGGTCGTCCAGTTATCCCTGCAAAAATATACTTCTTCACTTTCATCCCCAAATCAGTGTTTTTTCCGCGCTGTCCCGCCTCGACAAGAGGGGCGTATCGCGGTCGTCACGAACGCGAGGCGGGATGCGGTGGACGCGAGGGCGTCGGCGCACAAGATGCCGCAGGGTGAGTTGAACCTCATGAGCGGCAAACGGTGCGCAGGATGACGGCGCTCGATGCGTACGGCAAAACCGTGTGGTCCCGACACCCGTTGCTGGTGTGAAGTCGGCGGAGGTTTGCGCAAACCCAACCGGGTTTTCGATGAACCGTCAATTCGCCGGCGATGGAGGCAAGAGGAATTCGTCTCCAGGGAGAGCGCGGCATAAGCCGTCAACCCATTGCGCAGGGAATGCCGGCGTGCCTCGGCTGTACCTGTATGCTCGTGTGCGCATCTCTCACCAACATTGCACACGAGACCGCGGGTGCAGCAAGCACCCGGCATTCCCTGCTCCCTCCGATTTCGAAGGAGGGGACAAGTTCATGCAAACCTCGGGCGCAGTGTGTCGCGAGAATGCGAAGTCATATCCACCCGTCATTGCGAGGAGCGAAGCGACGAAGCAATCCACGTCTCCGCAAGTGGAGGAATGGATTGCTTCTCTCCGCTCGCAATGACGCGGATAGGCCGCAGCGCACTGGATACCCCGCATGTGTGGGATATCGCGTGCCGTTCGGGCGGCACAAAATCCCCCAGAGGGCGGCGATCGAATTTCGCAGATGCCAGTCACGCCCACGTGAAAAGGCGTTTTGGGATACAAATTGACAATGACTGACTAGTCAGTCATAATTCGAATATGGCAAACGAAACCACCAAAAATACCCGGAAATCCGCCTCGAAACCCGCCAATCGCCGGGCCGGGGAGACGGCACCGGCCGCTCCGGCGCCGCTCAAGCCTGCCTCCAACCGCGCCGAACGCGCGGCCGAGCGGCGCGAGGCGATCATCGAGGCGGCGATGGATGAGTTCATTGCCCGCGGGTTTGCCGCGACGCGGCTCGATGATGTCGCCAAGCGCGCCGGCGTCGCCAAGGGCACGATCTATCTGCACTTCAAGGACAAGGAAGCGCTGTTCGAGGACCTGATACGAACCGCCATCGTGCCGTTGGTGAACCAGCTTGGCGCGGGCCCGCCACCTGTCGGCGCGTCGGTTCGCGACATGATCGAGGGCTTTGCCCGCACTTTTATTCAAGAGGTGACGACGACGCGGCGGGGCGACATCGTGCGCCTGATCGTCGCCGAGGGACCGCGTTTTCCCGAAATTGCCGACTTCTACTACCGCGAGGTGGTCTCAAAGGGTCTTGCCGGGATGCGGGCTGCAATCTCGCTGGGCATCGCCCGTGGTGAGATCCAGCACAAGGACCTCGCGCAGTTTCCGCAGATCCTGATCGCGCCCGCGATGATCGCCGTGATCTGGCAGAGCCTTTTCAGCAAACACGCGCCACTGGATGCGATCGAAATGTTTCGGGTGCATCTCGATCTGATTTTTGGCGAACGGAGGACGACATGACCTCGTCGCGAATGACGACAATTCTGGCCGCGCTGGCGCTCGCCGCCGTGCTCACCGGCTGCAACGAACGCAGGGACCCGGGTTTTCAGGGCTGGGTTGAGGCCGACATGATCTTCGTCAGTCCGGATGAAACCGGCCGTGTCACAAAACTCAATGTGCGCGAGGGAGACGAGGTCAAACCCGGCGATCTCCTCTATTTCGTCGACGACGATTTGCAGCAGGCCGACCTCAATCAGAACAAGGCGACGCTCGCCAACGCGCAGCAGACCTTTGACCGCGCATCGTCGCTGAGCAAGACCGGCTCCGGTACGCAGGCCAACCTCGATTCGGCGACCTCGGCGTTGCGTGTTGCGGAAGCGCGCGTCAACACTTCCGAGACCCGGTTGGCGCGGCGGCGCGGCTTTGCGCCGGTCGGCGGCACCATCCAGCAGATCTATTTCCGCGAAGGCGAAATGGTGCCGGCGCAGCGGCCGGTGCTGTCGATCATGCCGCCCGGCAACATGAAGCTGCGTTTCTTCGTGCCGGAAACGGAATTGCCAAAACTCTCGATCGGTGACGAGGTGAGGGTGACCTGCGACAATTGCGCGGCCGATCTCACCGCAAAAATCTATTTCATCGCGACCACGGCGGAATATACCCCGCCGGTGATCTACAGCCTCGATGAGCGCAACAAGCTGGTCTACCTGATCCAGGCGCGGCCGAGCCGGCCCGATGTCCTGCGCGTCGGCCAGCCGATCAGCGTGTTTCTCAACCCTCGAACGCCGATGGCGGACAAGCGATGAGTTCTGTTCCCGCATCAGGCTCCGACATCGCCATCAACGTCGAGGGCCTGTCGAAATCGTTCGGCGGCCGCGAGGTCGTGCATGACCTTTCGATGCAGGTGAAGCGCGGCTCGATCTACGGCTTCCTTGGGCCCAACGGTTCCGGCAAGACCACGACCATCCGCATGCTATGCGGACTGCTGACGCCGGATGCCGGCGAGGGCACCTGCCTCGGCTACGACATCCGCCGCGACGCCGACAAGATCAAGCGCCAGGTCGGCTACATGACGCAGCGCTTCAGCTTGTATCAGGATCTCTCGGTGCGCGAGAACCTTGAATTCGTCGCGAGGCTCTACGGCCTGCGTGACGCGCGGGGTGCTGCGCGCGACATGATCCAGCGCATCGGCCTGAATGGCCGCGAGGAGCAGCTTGCCGGCGAGCTTTCGGGCGGCTGGAAGCAGCGGCTGGCGCTCGGCGCCTGCACGCTGCCCAATCCGCAATTGCTGCTGCTGGACGAGCCGACCGCCGGCGTCGATCCCAAGGCGCGGCGCGATTTCTGGAATGAGATCCACGCGCTCGCTGCCGAAGGGCTGACCGTGCTGGTCTCCACCCATTACATGGACGAGGCCGAGCGCTGTCACGAGATCGCCTATATCGCTTACGGCCACCTGCTGGCGCACGGCACGGTGGATGAGGTGATCGCGAAATCGGCGTTGTCGACCTGGACGGTCTCGGGCGACGATCTCAACGGCCTCGCGGCCGAGCTCGCCGGCAAGCCCGGCATCGACATGGTGGCGCCGTTCGGTACCAGCCTGCATGTCTCCGGACGCGACAAAGCCGCGCTGGAGGCGACAATCGCTCCCTATCGCAACACAAGCGGGCGGCACTGGCAGGACAGCGAGCCGTCGCTGGAAGACGTGTTCATCGATCTCATGACCCGCTCAAAGGACAATTTCCAATGAGTGCAACCGAGATAACCAATCAGAATCGCGACATCCCGGAGCCGGCCTTCGGCTTCCGGCGCCGCAGCTATGCCATGCTGGTCAAGGAATTCATCCAGCTCCGCCGCGACCGCGTCTCGTTCGCGATGATCGTGATGATCCCGGTGATGCAGTTGCTGCTGTTCGGTTACGCCATCAACACCACGCCGCGCCATCTGCCGACGGCGGTGTTGATCCAGGAGGACAGCGATCTGGCGCGCTCGGTGCTGAAGGCGATGGAGAATACCAGCTACTTCCGCTTCACCCGCGAAGTGCACAGCGTCGACGAATTCGACGATTTGCTGCAGTCCGGCAAGGTACTGTTCGGCGTGGAGATTCCGCGCGGCTTCGAGCGTGCGGTGCGGCGCGGCGACAAGCCCGCGCTGCTGGTTGCGGCTGACGCGACCGATCCGGTCGCGTCAGGCACGGCGCTCGGATCGCTCGGCGTGCTCGTGCAGACCGCGCTCGCGCACGACCTCCATATCGGCGATCCGCCCGCGATGCCGTTCGAGATCAGGGCGCATGCCCGCTACAACCCCGCCGCGGAATCGCGCCTCAATATCGTGCCGGGCCTCGTCGGCACCATCCTGACCATGACCATGCTTATCTTCACCGCGCTGTCGGTGACGCGCGAAATCGAACGCGGCACCATGGAGAGCCTGCTGTCAATGCCGATCAGGCCGGTGGAGGTGATGTTCGGCAAGATCATTCCCTATGTGATCGTCGGCTTCATCCAGGCCACGCTGATCGTCAGCATCGGGGTTTTGTTGTTCGGGGTGCCGATCCTCGGCAGCGTGACGCTGCTGGCTGTTCTGACGACGCTGTTCATCACCACCAATCTGTCGATCGGCTACACCTTCTCCACCATCGTGCAGAACCAGTTGCAGGCGATGCAGATGTCGATGATGTTCTTTCTGCCCAGCATTCTATTGTCCGGATTCATGTTTCCGTTCGCGGGCATGCCGGTCTGGGCGCAGTATCTCGGTGAAGGGCTGCCGCTGACCCATTACATCCGCATCGTCCGCGCCATCATGCTGAAGGGCGCGGCGCCCTCCAACCTGCAATACGATACGATTGCACTCATTGCACTGATGCTGGTGGCGATGACGATCGCCGTGACACGCTTCCGTCGCACACTCGATTGAGGCTATATATTTTGCAGTCATTCCGGGGCGGCGCGAAGCGCCGAACCCGGAATCTCGAGATTCCGGGTTCACGCTGACGCGTGCCCCGGAATGACAAGGGGCTTCGATGGCTAGGTTCTGGGACAAGAGGAAAAAAGACCAAGACACGGGAGTATCGGCTGACTTCCAGCGCGCGCTGATGCAGGAAGTGATGACGACCGAGCTGTTGCGGATCAAGGCGCTGATCGCAACCACGGTGCTTCTCGGCGTCATCCTCTGCACCGTCTACTTCTTCGCTTCCGAGGCGGTGAGTCGCGTCTGGCACGGCAATCTGAAGCCGGAATACCTCTATTCGATCATCGTGCCGTTCATCCTGTTCGAATTGTGGGTGCATAGCCAGATCACCCGCCACATGCGGCAGGGCCGCGACCTGCCGGTGGTCCGGCGCTATATCGGCGCGCTGATCGAGACCTCGATGCCGACGATCGCGCTGGCGCTGCACATCAACAGCATGGGGTCGGTGGCCGCGCTCGGTTTCGTCGGGCCGATGACCTATTTCATCTTCATCATCCTCTCCACGCTGCGGCTGGATTTCTGGCTCTCCACCTTCACCGGCGCAGTCGCCGCCGTTCAGCTGTTTTGCATGGCGATGTTCTATCATCCGGCTGTCGGCGCCCAGGCCGAACCCCTCTATTATCACGCCGCGCGCAGCCTCATTATTCTGATCTGCGGCATGCTCGCGGGCGCGGTCGGAATGCAGTTGCGGCGGCAGTTCGAAGCCAGCATCAAGGCGGCGACCGCGCGCGACCGCATCACTAACCTGTTCGGCCAGCACGTCTCGCCGCAGGTGGTCGAGCGGCTGATGGCCGAGGGCACGAAAACCGACAGCGACATCCGCCGCGTCGCCGTCATGTTCGTTGATTTCCGCAGCTTCACGGCCGGCGCGCGGACGCGCTCGCCGCAGGAAGTCGTGGACCGGCTCGATGGCGCCTTTGCAATCCTGGTCGATATTCTCGATCGTCATGGCGGCATCGTGAACAAGTTTCTGGGCGATGGATTCCTGGCCTTGTTCGGCGCGCCGCTGGAAGCGCCAGACCCGGCGCACCGGGCGGTCGCCGCGGCGCGCGAAATGCTGGACGCCAATGCGCGGGTCAATGAGGCGACGAGCTGGCCGCTGCGCATCGGCATCGGCATTCACATCGGCGAAGTGGTCGCGGGCAGTATCGGCTCGCCACGGCGCAAGGAATACACCGTGATCGGCGACACCGTGAACTTCGCCTCGCGGCTCGAGGCGCTCAACAAGGACTTCAATTCGCAATTCCTGATCTCGGAAGCGGTTCGCGACGCGCTCGGCGAAGCGTGCGGCGATGCCGTCTCGCTCGGCGAGGTCGACGTCAGGGGCTACGAGCGGCCGATGGCCGTATGGCGGTTGGGATAACGGAGTAAACGAAATGCAGCGGCGTTATATCACTGTGGATGTTTTTACCGACCGCGCCTTCGGCGGCAACCCACTTGCCGTCGTGCTCGACGCCGGCGGGATGTCGACCGAACAGATGCAGGCGATCGCTACCGAGTTCAATTATTCGGAGACGACCTTCGTGCTGCCGCCGGCCGACAGCGCGAACGATGCGCAGGTGCGTATCTTCACGGTGAACCGGGAGCTGCCGTTTGCGGGCCACCCAAATGTCGGCACAGCGTTCGTGCTGGCGACGCTGGCGGCGAAGCCGCCGGCGCGGCTGCTGTTCGAGGAGGGAGCAGGCCTCGTGCCGGTCGAGATCGTGACCGAGCAGGGCAGGGTGGTCAGCACCGAATTCACCGCACCGCAGCCGCTGAAGCGGATGTCGCATCTCGATGTCGAACAGGCGGCGGCCTGCCTCTCGCTGTCGGCTGGCGACGTCAAGACCGATCGGCATCCGCCACAGATCATCTCGGTCGGGCTGTCGTTTCTGGCCGTCGAGGTCGCCTCCCGCGAGGCGCTGCGGCGGGCCAGGCCGGATGCCGCGGCGTTCGCAAAAACCTTCCCGTGCGACGGCAGCGACGCCGTCTACTTCTACACGCGCGATGTGCCGGCAAGCGAAAGGCCGTGCGAGCTGCAGGCGCGGATGTTCCATCCCGGCGCCAGCGGACTGTCCGAAGATCCTGCGACCGGAAGCGCGACGGCGGCCTGCGCGGCGCTGCTGGCCGATCTCGACGACATCAAGGACGGCGAACTGAGATTGAAGATCGGGCAGGGCGTCGACATGGGCCGGCCGAGCCTCTTGCTGACGCGCGTTCGCAAGCAGAATGGCGCGGTCGCTTCGATCCATGTCGGCGGCAGTTGCGTGCAGATCATGGAGGGAACGTTCCGGCTTGATGGGAAGGGGTAGTCGATTCGTAGCCCGGATGGAGCGCAGCGTAATCCGGGGCAGCTCGATCCGCCTGCGGTACCGTTCCCGGATTGCGCTGCGCTCCATCCGGGCTACGGCTCTACACCTGCGGCGCGACCAGATTCTCCACCTTCACGCCGTCGCGCTCTTCGATGAGCTCCGCGATCCATTGCCGGTGGCAATGGGTGTGGTCGCGCTCATAACAGAGAATGCACACCGGACCGGACTTGTTCACCAGCGCCGACAGCTCGTCGAGCTGCTCCTTGGCCTGCGCCGTCTTCAGATGCGCCGAATAGATCTTGTGCAGCAGACTGAACTTGCCGCTGCGCGCCGCCTCGCGACCGCTCTTTGGCGTTCCGAGGCCCTTGAGGTGCAGATAGGAAATACCGCGTTCGTCGAGGCCGGCTGCGAGCTGATTCTTGGAGAACCCCGGCCGCCGCGACGACGCCACCGCGCGCACGTCCACGAGCAGCTTGACGCCGGCCGCTTCCAATTCGTCGAGCACCGCCTTCGGCGGCGTCTGCTCATAACCGATGGTGAAGAGGCGCTTTGCCCTGCGTGCCATATCGATCCAGACATTATGTCGCTGGCGCAAGGCTACGGTAATGGTCGACGGATTGCCACATCCGCGTTGCCGTCGGGGGCGGGGTGTCCCATAGTTGCGGAAAGAGCCAGATGATGGCCGTTCGTTCCGGGGGAACACGATGAACCGAATTTGTCGCTCGCTGACATGGATGGTCGCATTCCTCGTGCTGGGCGTCGCGGCGGCGCACGCACAGGCCGGCTATCCCGACCGTCCGGTGAAAATCATCGTCCCGATCGGGCCCGGCGGTAGTTACGATCTGGTCGGGCGGCAGCTTGCAGATGCGCTGTCGAAGCGGATGGGGCAGGGCTTCGTCGTCGAGAACAAGCCGGGCGCCGGCACCGTGGTCGGTACGCAGGCGGCAAGCCAGAGCGAGCCGGATGGCTACACGCTGGTGGTCGGCGGGCTCTCCAACATGGCGTTCAATTCGGCGCTGTATTCGAAGCTCGGCTACGATCCGCGCAAGGATTTCGTGCCGGTCGCGCTGATCTACAAGTTCGGTTACGTGATGGTCGGCCGCAAGGATCTGCCGCATGGCGGGCTTGCGGACATTGTCGCCGCCGCCAAGGCCAACCCGGGCTCGATTTCGGTCGCGACCGCCGGCGTCGGCACCGGCCAGCATCTGGTGGCCGCTGCCTTCATGAAGGCGGCCGGCGTAAAATTTCAGGAGATACCCTACAAGGGATCGCCGCCGGCCTTCACCGATCTGCTCGCCGGCCGCATCGACCTGTTTTTCGATTCGATCGCCGCGGGCCTGCCTTACGTGCAGTCCGGACAGGCGAGGGGCATTGCGGTGCTGTCGTCGAAACGCAGCGCGCTGGCGCCCGACGTCCCGACAATGTCGGAAGCCGGTGTATCCGGCCTCGATGTCGATTCCTGGCTCGGAATATTCGCGCTTGCAAAAACCCCGCCGGACGTCATCGCAAGACTGCGCCGCGATATCCGCGCCTCGCTGCCCGAACTGAAGGAGCGTTTTGAGAAGAGCGGCGGGGAGGTGTGGGATCTGCCGGACGACAAGCTCGACGCCTTCGTCGCCTCTGAATACGAGAGCTGGACCAAACTGATCCGCGAGGCCGGCATCAAGCTGGACTGAAGACTCTTGTTTGACGCGTTTTCTTTACGCGAACCGGTTCCCACTTCGCTCGAAAACGCTATGGCTACTTCACACGCTCGATCAATTCCATCGCGCCGGCCGGTGCGCGCACCTTGCCCTCGTGGATGACGTAAGCGAACACGTCGCGCGGCGCCTTCGCGGGCGTGGCCTTGTCGACACGCGGCAGATCGTCGGGCTCGCCGCCATCGGCCCAGGCCTGAAAGCGCTTGGCCCAGGCGTCGAGCTGCTTCGGCGGATAGCAGGTCTTCAACTCGTCATTGCCCTTCTGCAGCCGCGCATAGACAAAATCACCGACTACGTCGGCGATCGCCGGATATTTGCCGTGCTCGGCGAACACGACGGGTATCTCGAACTTGCGCAGCAATGCGATGAAGTCAGGCACGCGGAAACTGTCATGCCGCACCTCGACCACGTGCCGTAGCGCGCGCCCTTCGAGTTTGCGCGGCAACAACTCGAGAAACTTGCCGAAATCGGCCTCGTCGAATTTTTTGGTCGGCGCGAACTGCCAGAGCACCGGACCAAGTCGGTCGCCGAGTTCTGCCACGCCGGAATCGTAGAATCGTTTTACGGAATCGCCGGCTTCCGCCAGCACACGACGGTTGGTAGCGAAGCGCGGTCCCTTCAACGAGAACACGAACCCGTCGGGCACCTCGCGTGCCCATTTGCGAAAACTCTCCGGCTTCTGCGAGCCGTAATAGGTGCCGTTGATCTCGATCGAGGTCAGTTTCGAGGCGGCGTAGGACAGCTCTTTCGCCTGCGCGAGCTTTTCGGGATAAAACACGCCGCGCCACGGCTCGAAGGTCCAGCCGCCGATGCCGATATAGATGTTACCGCTGTTTTTCGCGGTCGATTTCGAAGGCTTGCTCACGGGAGGACTCGTTTGGAAGCAGGGAGGAGGCCTGGTTGATATTAACCAAATAGGCCCTGATTGGCCAGTTTGTCGCAGCACGCGATGAATTTATGGAAACGCAGATAGTGGCGAAGTGCAACAGCCCGAGATATGGACACGGAAGTTCCTTCGACGGACAATGAACATGGCACTTGGCGCGCCAATTGCAATGCTTGCGGCATCGCAGGCCGCTGCCGGCTGGGGATCTGGCAGCCGGGCCTGATGCTCTCCATCTGTATCGACGCAGGTTAGGATTTAGGTTTGGCTTCGAACGGATCCATGGTCGGCAAGCATCATCCACCGCAACCGGCGCAGGCTCCGGGCAAGACCGGCGCGCCTGCGCAGTTCGGCGCGCTGCTGATGACCGATGGCGGAACGCAGCGCAACGGGCCGCCGTATTTGTTCAGCGGACTGACGGAAACTGAAATCGCGCACGTGCTGGGCTCCGGAAAGCGCCGGGTGCTCTATCGCGGCGCGCAACTCTTCAGTCAGGGCAGTCCGCAAGACGGCATCTTCCTGATCGAGAGCGGGCGCATCAAGGTGTTCTATACCGCGCCCTCGGGCCGCGAGATCACGCTGGCCTACTGGCACTCTGGCAATTTCGTCGGCGGCCCGGAAGTCTTCAAGCAGGGTCTGCACATCTGGTCGGGGGTTGCCGCCGTCAACAGCACGGTGCTGCATTTGCCGGGCGATGTTTTGCGGCGGATGGTGATGACGATTCCGGCGCTCGCCATCGGAATCATCGAGGGCCTCTCCTTCAAGGGCCAATGCTATTCCGCGCTGGCCCAGATGCTCGGCACCCGCTCGCCGACTGAACGGCTG
The DNA here is from genome assembly GCF_036924535.1 of Bradyrhizobium sp. AZCC 2262. NCBI lineage: Bacteria > Pseudomonadati > Pseudomonadota > Alphaproteobacteria > Hyphomicrobiales > Nitrobacteraceae > Bradyrhizobium > Bradyrhizobium sp. AZCC 2262. The sequence continues at coordinate 1,373,709 of NZ_JAZHRT010000001.1, forward strand.
GCGCAACTGCTGCTGCATCTGATGAATCTTTACGGCGTGGAAGAGCGCGATGGGGTGTTGATCGCTGCGTCATTCACCCACGCCGACCTTGCGCATATGACGGGTGTGACGCGCCAGTCCGTCACCATCAGCCTCAAGCGGTTCACCGAGCTTGGCATCCTCGCCGCGCATGGCTCCAACCTCGTCATCAAGAACGCCGACATGCTGAGCGAAATTCGCGACGGCAAGCTCGCCAAGACCGCCGCCTCGGACGAGGTTTGACGGCTGGCGGAAAGGCCGCAAATCCGCTTCAAGCCGCCGCTAACAACTCCCGCTATCAGGCGATTCCGCACCCTCCGGGGAGGCCCCCGCGCCGAGCGGCGTGGCTAATTTCTAGCCACCGCGCCCATCTGCTAGCCAAGAAGGACGACTCTTCTGTCCACTAATTGAGCATCCGGATATTTCTTCGCAATACGTTGCTGCTTCGAGGCGTTCGTCGTTTCGGATTCAAAGGCCGCCGTTCAGAGTTCGCTTACCGGACGTTTCAGCGTCCGCGATCGAAGCAAGCGAGTTCACGGCAAATGACGTCAACTTCCTTCTTTATCCACGCCGTTCGCGATCCGGGCCGCCGCGAACCGAACCCGCTGCAGGTCGTCAGCACGGGGCCCGTGGCATATCGCTTGCACCATCAACCCCGTCAAGCCAGTCAGCCTGCTCACCGTCGAGCACCCAGCCACTCCTCCGTGGCCGGGGCGCTTCGCGTGGGCATTGCACAAAATCCAGCACAGTTCAGTTCGAAGAGGATTTGTCTAATGACCGCCGGCCCTGCGTCCAAACTCTCTGGCTTCCTTCCCTTGCTCGTCGCAGCAACCGTGGGGTTGGCGTCGGCAACCGCTAGCGCGGAAACCCTCGAGATCGGCATCGGAACGCAGAACACCACCACCAATACGGTGACCGGCGGTGTCGTTCTGAAGGAGCTTGGCCTGCTGGAGAAACACTTGCCGAAGACCGGCAAGTACAAGGACATTCAATACAAGCTGAGCTGGCAGAACGCGACGTCGGGCCCGCCGATCACCAACGGCATGATGGCCAACAACATCCAAATCGGCATGATGGGCGACTATCCGCTGATGGTGAACGGCGCTACGGGGCAGGCCACCAAGAACGAAACCCAGCTCGTCGCCATCATCGCCTACAACGCGGTCGGCGGCGGCAACGGCATCGTCGTCCACAAGGACTCGCCGTTCTACGAACTCGCCGACCTCAAGGGCAAGAACGTGTCGGTGCCGTTCGGCTCCGCCGCTCACGGCATGATGCTGACGTCGCTGCAGAAGAAGGGACTGCCGCCGGATTTCTGGAATCTGGTATCGCAGTCGCCGGAAGTTGGCAGCACCAATCTGCAGGAAAAACGCATCGACGCGCATGGCGATTTCGTACCGTTCGCAGAATTGCTGCCGTTCAAGGGGTTCGCCCGCAAGATCTATGACGGTGCCGAGACCAAGACCCCGACGTTCCATGGCGTCGTCGTGCGCAGGGATTTCGGCGAGAAGTATCCGGAGATCGTGGTGGCCTACATCAATGCGTTGATGGAGGCCAACGACTGGATGCGTAAGAACCCCAAGCTCGCCGCCGAGAAGATCGAGGAGTGGACCAAGATCAACAAGGAAGTGATCTACATCTTCCTCGGCCCCGGTGGAGTTCACACGCTCGATGCGACCATCAAGCCGCAGTGGGTCGAGTCGGTCGGAAACAACTACGCCATCCTGCAGAAGTTGAACATGATCAAGGAGCTCAACATCGGTGCCTGGGTCAACGACAAGTATGTCCGGCAGGCCTTCAAGGAGCAGGGGCTCGATTACGACAAGCAGCTTGCCTCGTTCGACACCTACAACGTGACGGGCACCGATCCGATCTGCAACGCGCCGGTCAATGATCCCAAGAAGACCGGCGAGATCTGGATCCAGGGCGGCGACATCGTGCCGTTCAGTTCGCCGGTCTGCACGCTGCTGGGCGTGAAGAAATACGGCGCCGAAGGCAAGAAGTTCAATGCGGTCTACCTGGTCGATCACCAGCTCGGAATCAAGGTGTTCGCGGACGCCGCATTCTATTCGGTCGGCGGCAACGATCCGAAGAAGCCGGACGTGGTGCCGTTCCTGCTCAAGAAGGACGCGGAAGCATATGCAGCCAAGAACGGCGGCAAGCTGGCGATCTACGCCGAAGTGCTCAACGCGATCAATGTCGGACAATAGGTGGACTGATGGGCAGCATGGCAAGTGCGAAGATCGTAGCGCTCCCGATGGTCGAAAAGCATTCCGATCCTGAGCCGGCGGTGGCAGTCGTGATGCCTGCCGCAGTGGAAGTTTCTGCTGCGGAGACAGCGGCCAGCGCTGGTGCGCCGATTGCCACTTCGGAATTGCCGGTGCCGGATCCGGAAGTCGCCCCGACGGTTTCGCTAACCGAGGTGTTGCGGAGCCTGCTCGCCAAGATCACCCGTGAACGCATCATCACCGCCGCACTTGCCTGCATCTCGATCGGAGCGCTGTTCCTGTTCTGGTATGTCGGAACCAAGTACCGGCTCGAGTTCTACATTCGCTTCAAGAACGTTCCGACGCCCTACGAAGTGTACCAGCAGCTCACGCAGGTCGGGCTGTCCAACAAGTACCTCATCAACATCGCCATTAGCGTCCGGCGCATCCTGCTCGGCTTCTTCATCGCTATGGCGATCGGCGTGCCGCTGGGGCTCGCGATCGGAAAATATCAACGCGTCCGCGATCTGTTCATGCCCGTCGTCGAAATCCTGCGCCCGATCCCGGCGATCGCCTGGGTGCCGATGTCGATCATGCTGTGGCCGAACAATGAGGCCAGCATCGTCTTCATCACCTTCATCGGCGCGTTCTTCCCGATCCTGCTCAACACCATCCACGGCGTGCATTCGCTCGATGGCGTGCTGGTACGGGCGGCGCGCTGCCTGGGCGCAAGCGAGTTTCGGCTGCTCCTGAACGTGATCCTGCCGGGCTCGCTGCCGCACATCTTCACCGGCCTGGCCGTCGGCATGGGCGTGGCGTGGGTATCGCTGATCGCCGCCGAGATGATCTCCGGTCAGTTCGGCGTCGGCTACTTCACCTGGGAAGCCTACTCGCTGGTGGACTATCCCGCGATCGTGCTCGGCATGATCACGATCGGTTTCCTTGGATTGGCCTGCAGCGGCATCATCCGGGTGGTTGGCAGCCTCCTGATGCCGTGGCTGGCATTCGCACCGGGAGGCAAGCGATGACGATGACAATGGCTGAAACCCAGAAGGGCTTCATCGACGTTCGCGACATGGGTGTCACGTTCGGCGCCAACGACAACAAGGTCGTCGCGGTCGAGAGCGTGTCGCTCAACGTGCAGCCGGGCGAATTCGTCTCGCTGATCGGGCCGTCGGGCTGTGGCAAGTCGACGTTACTCAGCATCGTGGCGGGTTTCGTCAAGCCGACAAGCGGCGAGGCGAAGCTCGACGGCAAGGCAATTACAAAACCCGGCTCGGACCGCGGCGTCGTGTTCCAGCAATACTCGCTGTTTCCGTGGCTGTCGGTTCGCAAGAACGTGGAGTTCGGCCTGAAGATGGCCGGCGTCGAGCAAAGCAAGCGCAACACCACGGCGCGGGCGCTGCTCGATCTCGCCGGGCTGCTGTCGTTCGAGAACCATTATCCGGACCAGCTCTCCGGCGGCATGAAGCAGCGCATCGGCATCGTCCGCGCGCTGGCGACCAGTCCGCAGGTCCTGCTGATGGATGAGCCGTTCGGCGCGCTCGACACGCAAACGCGCGTCGTGATGCAGGAAATCCTGACCAACATCTGGCAGCAGTTCAAGATCTCGGTGCTGTTCATCACCCACGATATCGAGGAATCGATTTTCCTCTCCGACCGCATCTACGTCATGACGGCGCGGCCGGGTCGCATCAAGGCGGAAATCAAGGTGCCGCTGCCGCGTCCGCGCCGGGCCGAGATGACCGACACGCCGGAATTCATGAACCTGGTGCAGGAGCTCAAGGGCCTGATCCGGGAAGAGTCGCTCGCGGCAATGGCGCCGGAAATCAGGGATCGAGGCCTTTCAGGCTTTGGAATGAAAGTGGGACCGAAAGGAGTAGGCGAAATCTTCTAACAGTATTTTGAACGTCGCGGCCGAACAGGCGCGAAACATCAATCAACGACATCAACCAAGGAGAGACGCACGGAAACGCGCGCGTCAACGACGACCTGCGCCTGCGTCACAGATCGGAGAATTCAATGGCAAACAAACCAAACATACTATTTTTCCACGTCGACAATCTCGGCATGGGCGAACTCGGCTGTTACGGCGGCGGCATTCTGCGCGGCGCCGATACCAAGCGCATGGACAATTTCGCCAAGCAAGGCGTCAAGCTGACGCACTATGTCGTCGAGCCGCAGTGCACGCCGACCCGCTCGGCGCTGATGACCGGCCGCTTCCCGATCCGCTCGGGCAACCACACCATCGCGCTTGGCGGCAATGGCGGCGGCATCGTCAAGTGGGAGCGCACCATCGGCTCGATCCTGTCGGAAGCCGGTTATGCCACCTCGATCTACGGCAAGTGGCACATCGGTGCCGAGGACGGTCGCTTCCCGACCGATCACGGTTTTGACGAATGGTATGGCCCCTTGCGCACCTACGACGAATGCATGTGGCTGACCGACCCGCACTACGTGGCGGAGCGCGACGGCTTCTCGCACATGCATGAGGGCGTCAAGGGCAAGGGTGCATGGCCGCTCAAGGACGAGCAGCTCACCATGGAGACCAAGAAGACCTGCGACCTCGAGTACCAGAAGCGCGCGCTCAAGTTCATGGAAAGGTCCGTCAAGGCGGACAAGCCGTTCTATTGCTACTTCAACCACTCGCTGATGCACTTCCCGATGAGCCCGCGCGACGAATTCGTCGGCAAGAGCACCAACGGCGATTGGGGCGACTGCCTCTTGATGCTGGATCACGATTTCGGCGTGCTGCTCGACAAGCTGGATGAACTCGGCGTTGCCGACAACACCATCGTCGTGATGTGCGGCGACAACGGCGCCGAGGATCATCTCGCCGGCCGTGGCACCGGCGGCTTCTTCGACGGTTCCTACTTCAGCTCGGCGGAGGGCGGCATCCGTACCCCACTGTTGATCCGCTGGCCGAACCGGATTCCGGCAGGCGTCGAAAGCAACGAGATGGTTCATGTCACCGACATGTTCACCACGCTGCTGTCGATGACCGGCTGCAAGGCGCCCGCCGACCGGCTGATCGATGGCGTAGACCAGAGCCCGTTCTTCCTCGGCAAGCAGCCGACCTCGAACCGCGAGTCCTGTATCGTCTGGCTCAAGGACGAGCTGCACGCCGTGAAGTGGAAGGACTTCAAGATCAACTTCAAGCGGCAGCAGCATTTCCACGATCCGGAACTGCCGCTCGGCTTTGCCCGCATCACGCATCTGCAGGAAGATCCGAAGGAGCGTGAAGCCGTCAACCAGCGCTATGTCCGCTGGTGGGTGATGCAGCACGCGCAACGCATCATCAGGGATTTCGAGGAGAGCGCCAAGAAGGAGGAACTGATTCCACCCGGCGCGCCGCTCGACTTCGTACCCAAGCAGCACGCAAAGGCATAAGCAGCGATGACCGCACCGACGAGAGCGGAAACGATCGCGCATGGTGCAGCCGGCAATCGCCGGGGAGAGGGCTGCTGCGCTCTCTCCGGCAAGGCCGCGGCAGGCAATGCGCCTGGCGCGGTCGAGCTTGAATCCATGAACTGGATTCCGGGCGGTGCCTTCCTGATGGGCTCCAACAGTTTCTATCGGGAAGAGCGCCCGGTCCGTCCGGCCTTCGTCGAGGGCTTCTGGATGGACATCTACCCCGTCAGCAACGGCGAATTCCGGAAGTTCGTCGATGCGACCGGATACATCACCTATTCCGAACGTCCGCCGAACCCGGCGATGTATCCCGATGCCGATCCCGCGCTGCTGGTGCCGGGTTCGCTGGTGTTCGTCAAACCGGACCGCCCGGTCAGCCTGCGCAACAACCTCGCCTGGTGGGAATACCGTCCCGGCGCGGACTGGCGGCATCCGGAAGGGCCTGACGGCTCGATCGTCGGCCGCGACGATCATCCCGTCGTACACGTCGCCTATGAGGACGCGCTCGCCTATGCGGCCTGGTGCGGCAAGGAGTTGCCGACCGAAGCGGAGTGGGAGTTTGCCGCTCGCGGCGGTCTCGAAGGCAAGGCCTATTCGTGGGGCGATGCCGCCAATCCCGAGGGACGGTTTCTGGCCAACACCTGGCAGGGCCAGTTCCCGCACGAAAATCTCAACGAGGATGGATACGAGGGCACCTCGCCGGTCGACGCCTTTCCAGCCAATGGCTATGGCCTGTTCGACATGGTCGGCAATGTCTGGGAATGGACGTCGAGCCCTTATGACGCGGCGCCTGTTCAGCCGCCGCAATCCTGCTGCCATCCGAATGCGGGCGATGACCGATCGACGCGCCGCGTCGTGAAGGGCGGCTCGCATCTCTGCGCGCCCAACTACTGTCTTCGGTATCGGCCGTCGGCCCGTCAGGGCGAAACGGTCGATTCCTCCACCTGTCACATCGGCTTCCGCTGTGTCGTGCGCAAACCGCCGGGCAACTGACGAGAGCCAGCCGCCGACGCGAAAGAGCAGTCAACATCTTCCGGATTTATCCCATGCAAACGTCCAGCCCCGCCGTCGCACAATCAGAATTCGAAGACTCGCCGTCGCCCCTTGCGGTGCTTCGCGCGCCGAACCTCTTCATTCGGGAATCGCTGGCCGGAATCATCACGGCGCTGGCGCTGATCCCCGAGGTCATTTCATTCTCGTTCGTATCCGGCGTCGATCCCAAGGTGGCGCTGGTATCCTCGATTGTGCTCTGTCTCGTGATGTCCGTTCTCGGCGGCAGGCCCGCCATGGTCACCGCAGCGGCCGGTTCGATCGCGCTGGTAATCGGGCCGATGGTGAAGGCGCATGGGGTCGGTTACATTCTGCCGACGATCATTTTCGCCGGTATCATCCAGATCGGGTTCGGCCTTGCCGGACTGGCGCGGCTGACGCGCTTCATCCCGCGCTCGGTGATGATTGGATTCGTCAACGCGCTCGGAATCCTGATCTTCGCCGCGCAGGTGCCTCACATTTTCAACGTTCCGTGGCCGGTCTATCCGCTGTTCGCATTGACGATCGCGGTCGTCCTCGTCATGCCGCGGATTACGACCGCCGTGCCGGCGCCGCTGGTCGCCATCATCGTGGTGACCTCGATCGTGATCTTGGGGCATCTCACGGTTCCCAATGTCGGCGGCGAGGGCACGATGGCGCCGGGGCTGCCAGGCATCTCTGCTTTTGCCGTTCCGCTTGATCTCAACACGCTGCGCATCATCTGGCCGACCGCCATCAGCGTCGCCTTTGTCGGCCTGCTCGAGACGCTGCTGACGGCCAAGCTGGTCGACGATCTGACCGACACGCGGTCGCACAAGGGAAAGGAATCCTGGGCGCTCGGCATCGCCAACATCGCCGCCGGATTCTACGGCGGCATCGGCGGCTGCGCGATGATTGCGCAAACCGTCGTCAACGTGAAGATCGGGCAGGGCCGCACCCGCATTTCGACGGCAGTGGCCGCGATCGTGCTGCTGGTGCTGGTGACCGCACTCAGCGACCTGATGGCGCAGATACCGATGGTGGCGCTGGCCGCCGTCATGATGATCGCGGCACTCAAGACGATCGATTGGCACAGCGTCAGGCTGACGACGTTCAAGCGGATGCCGATCCCGGAAACGCTGGTCATGGTGACGACCGTTGCGGTAACGGTCGTTACCGGCAATCTCGCGATCGGTATCGCCGTCGGCGTGGTGCTGGCGATGATCCTGTTCGCGCGGCGGGTCGCGCATGTCATTCGCACCGAGCGCACCGTGAGCCAGGACGGCCAATCGGTCCGCTACAGCGTCCACGGGCCGCTGTTCTTCGGTTCAAGCAACGATCTCGTCGAGCGCTTCTCCTACGGCGACGATCCCAAGCGTGTTCTGATCGACCTCACCCATTCCCAGATCTGGGATGCATCGAGCGTCGCGGCGCTGGACTCGATCGAGACGAAGTACCGCGACCACGGCGCCACCGTCACCTTCACCGGGCTCGACCAGCGCAGCAGCTCGTTTCATGAGCGGCTGACCGGCCAGCTCGGCGCGTGAATTGTTCGGAAAGACGAAAGGACCGATCGATGGCCATCTTTCATTGGATATCGACCTTCACCGGCAGGATCATGCGGGTCTGGGCCGGCCGCTACCGGCCAGAACGGCACTACATGCGCGGGGCCGGACCGGCGTCGAAACGAAGTCAGGGGCAGGGTGCCGGCTCATAGGCGTAATTCCGCCGACAAAAAAGGCTCCGGAAAACCGGAGCCTCTCGATTCCATCAACTTGCGTCAAACCGGTCTCGCATGAATCTCAAGGCTTGCCGTGCGTCGTGGGCGCCTTGCCCGTCAGTCCCTTGAACGGGTCGAGGGTTTGCTTGGCAAGGCGGTTGTGGAGTTCGCATATCTTCTGCGACTCCGCGACCGAAGTTTCATAGGCCCGCTTCACGAATTCGCTCTGAACCGTCATCGCCTTGTCGAGCGAGCGAACGCCGCTGAGCTGCTCGACAAACGATCCGAACTCCTCGATCGATTTCCTTGTGTAGTCGCGATAGGCATTCGCGATGGTCTGCAGGCTCACCGGCGCAGGCTCGGCTGGTGACGGCGCGGCTGACACAGGCTCGGTTGACGGAGGCTCGGTTGAGACGGGCTCGGCAGGCGACGGCGCAGCCGAGACGGGTTCGGCGGGAGGGGGCTCGGAAGGCAAGGGCGCGGCCGGCTGCGGCTCGGGCGACGCGACGACGGCAACGACAGGCTCCTCGACGGCGGGCTGCTGATCGACCTTCGGGCTCTCCACGTGGTCGGGCTGCGGCTGCTGCAGTTCCTGATCCGGACTCTGCAGTTGAGCCGGCGCCGGGCTCTCCGGCAAACTCTCTTGGGCAACCGCCTTTTGAGAAACTGCCTTTTGGGAAACAGCTTTTTTACGCTGCTCGCCCTTGCCCTTGCGCCGTCCGGATTTCCCGGCCGGTTTGGTATCATCTGTCGTCGACATTTTTTTCCCCTATTCCCTGTCAACCCAAAGGTCGAGACTCTGCCTTGTTTACGATGGAATCGCGGTTCTTGCTTGTCCGTTGCGCGGCGCTCGCGTGGTGAGATTTTGAAGGTCGTGTCAGCGTCCGGTTTTGTCGGTGCCTGACGCCGGGACTATTCCTCCGCGCGCTTTTTCCGTGATATCAGTTCCCCGGTCAGGCTAGGGGGTAGTCGAGTATGAATTCGCAGTCAGTTGCCGGTCTTTTGGGAGCCATCATCGCGTCGATCGTGATGGTGGTTGCAATCGCCTACGGACCGATCGGCCAGTTCGGAAAGCCCGCCAGGCCGGCGAGCCTCCAGCAACCTGCGCCGGCGCTTCAGCAGGTTCCGGCGGCGCCAGCCCCGCGCGGGCCGGTGATTCGCGAGGTTCCGAATTAGGCACGGGATCGCCCCTTGCGGAAGGCCCCGGGCGTTCCTATTTTAGGCACAACGGCGACGTTGACGCTTCAAAGCTCCGGCGCTGGGACGACCATGAATAGTTTGGCTGCGCCGGATGTACGCGCGCCCTCTGTTCGTGGTCGTTGGCATTTTCAGGGCATTTTCGCGCGAAGCCGGCCCTGCACCCGATCCGGCGGCGGCCACTGATTCGCTCACGCCGGGGCATACGCCGGGTGGATTTCGTCCCCCGTTTTCACCGTCCAGTCACCTCGTTCCTGAAGCTCGCCTTGGCATGTCAGCCGGCTGCGGATATACGCTGGCGCTCATGAATGACGCCATCAAACCGAGCCCCGAAACCCTGTCGCAGGCCGGTTTGCCTGAGCTTTCGGTCGTTGTGCCGACCTTCAACGAGCGCGACAACGTCACCGTGCTGTACCGGCGGCTCGAGGCCACGCTGACCGGCATTTCCTGGGAAGTGGTTTTTGTCGATGACAATTCCCCTGACGGGACCTGGGAAGTGGTGCGGGGGCTGGCGCGGAAGGATTCCCGTGTCCGCTGCATCCGCCGGATCGGGCGGCGCGGCCTTTCGGGTGCATGCATCGAGGGTATTTTGGCCTCGAACAGCCTCTATGCGGCTGTCATCGACGCCGATCTGCAGCACGACGAGACGCAACTGCCGAAGATGGTCGCGCTGCTGCGGAGCGGCGAGGCGGAACTCGTGATCGGCAGCCGTTATATCGAGGGCGGCAGCGCCGACAGTTTCAACAAGCAGCGGGCCGGGGCCAGCCAGCTGGCAACCGAGGTCGCCAGGCGCGCCCTGAAGGTCGAGGTTGCCGATCCCATGAGCGGCTTCTTCATGATTCGCCGCGATCGCTTCGAGCAACTGGCACCGCAGCTCTCGACCCAGGGCTTCAAAATCCTGCTCGACGTCATTGCGACCGCGCAGGGCAAGCTGCGCACCATCGAAATTCCCTTCACGTTCGGTTCGCGCCAGCACGGCGAGAGCAAACTCGATTCCATGGTGGCGCTGGATTTCCTCGGCCTGGTGCTGGCGAAGCTGACGCACGACGTGGTGTCGCTGCGTTTCCTGCTGTTCGCGATGGTCGGGGGCACCGGCCTTGTCGTGCATCTCGCGGCGCTGTTCATCGCGCACGAAATCTTCCAGGAACCGTTTGCGGAGGCGCAGGCGGCCGGCGCGCTGATCGCGATGACCAGCAATTTCATTCTGAACAATTTCCTTACCTACCGCGACCAGCGGCTGAAGGGATTTGCCATCCTGCGGGGCCTGTTGCTGTTCTATCTCGTCTGCGGCGTCGGACTGCTCGCCAATGTCGGCGTCGCGTTCGCGGTCTTCGACCAGGAACCGATCTGGTGGCTCGCGGGGCTTGCCGGCGCGCTGATGGGCGTGGTCTGGAACTACGCGATGTCCGGACTGTTCGTCTGGCGCAAGCGATGACGGATAGCGATTCGAAGTGGATAGCCGGTTCGCGTGAAGAGTGATGGGATGACGCGCGCGGCTCATACTCCGCTGTCATCGCCCGGCTTGACCGGGCGACCCAGTACGCCGCGGCCTATCGAGTTGATCGCAGGTTTCCCGGCGTACTGGATCCCCGCTTTCGCGGGGATGACGAGTGGCGGGCGGGCTCCAAAATGAAGCCGAACGAGGCGCGGGTTGCCCTCAATACGGGTCTGGCGATCCTTGCTCTGGTTGGCTTGCGTCTGGTAGCCGCGGCGTTCACGCCGATCACCTTCGACGAAGCCTATTACTGGATGTGGTCGAACCATCTCGCCGGCGGCTATTACGATCATCCGCCGATGGTCGCCGTGGTGATCCGGCTCGGCACGCTGATCGCGGGCGATACTGAATTTGGCGTAAGGCTGGTTTCGATCCTGCTGGCGCTGCCGATGAGCTGGGCGATCTATCAGGCCGCCGCTATCCTGTTCGGCAGCCGGCGCGTGGCCGCCTCGTCGGCGATCCTTCTGAACATCACGCTGATGGCCGCGGTCGGCACCATGATCGTCACGCCGGACGCGCCGCTCCTGGTGGCTTCCAGCCTGCTGCTGTTTGCGCTCGCCAAGGTGCTGCAGACCGGCCGCGGCGTGTGGTGGCTGGCGGTCGGCGCCGCCGCCGGTTGCGCGCTGCTGTCGAAATACACCGCGCTGTTCTTCGGACCGGCGATCCTGATCTGGCTGGTCGCCGTTCCCAAGCTGCGGCACTGGCTGATCTTGCCCTGGCCTTATCTTGGCGGACTGGTCGCGCTGGTTGTGTTTGCGCCGGTCATTCTCTGGAACGCCGACCACCACTGGGTGTCCTTCATCAAGCAGATGGGGCGGGCGCGGATCGAGGATTTCCGCCCGGTCTTCATCGCCGAACTGATCCCGACGCAGATCGCGTTCGCGACGCCGCTGGTGTGGATGCTCGGTGCGATGGGGCTTTACGCGCTGTTCCGCCGACGCGCCGGCACGCTGCCGGCACGCGCGCTCGTCAATACGATGTTCTGGGTCATTGTTGTCTATTTCGTCTGGCATTCGCTGCATGCCCGCGTCGAGGCCAACTGGTTTGCGCCGGTCTACCCAGCGTTTGTGATCGCCGCCGCCGTCGCCGCGCATCTGGTCGAATGGGAGCCGCGCCGGCAGCGGCTGGCCGATTTCTGCCGGCGCTGGGCGGCGCCGGGCGGTGTCCTGATGTTCGTACTGCTGGTCGTGCAGGCCGACACCGGCGTGCTTTCGGGTTATCGCCGCGATGCCACCGTGCGCAGCATCGGCATCGGCTGGCGCGAAACGGCCGATGGGATTGAGGCGGCGAGGGCGCGCGTTGGCGCGACATGCGTGCTCGCGGGGGATTACGGCACCACCGCCTGGCTCGCCTTCTATCTGCCGAAGGGCACCTGTGTCGCGCAGCACGGCCAGCGCATCCGTTGGATCAACATGCCCGAACCTGATGCGGCACAGCTCGCCGGCAAATCGTTGTATGTGTTTGAGGCCTGGCTCGGCGATGCACCTCATCTGAAGGACAGGTTTGACCGTATCGAACGGGTCGGGGAGGTCCAGCGCAAGCGCGGCCCGCTGGTAATCGAGACCTATGCGCTCGATCTGCTCGAAGGGCCGAAGGGCGAGGTGCTGGACCGCACGCCGCCGCCGGAATTGCAGTAGGGCGCGCGGCCGGTCACTCCGCAGCGTCGGGATGCGCCCGTTGATCCATCGTGGGCCGTTCGCTCCGCCACAGCCAGACCGTGAGCGAGCCTGATCTGCCGCGAATCTGTGACTCGACGGGGCCGGCGAGGCTTCCGGTCTTCAGCCGGGCGCCGGTGCGTTCGGCTGCGATGCGCAACGTATCGCTCAGCGCCAATCGAACATCGTGGTGGGCTGCCACTTCCATCAGGCGGCTGGCCACGTTCACGGTGTCGCCGGTCGCGGTGATGTGCTGATGGTTGCGGCCGCCGAGCCGGGAGGCGACGATCGGCCCGAAATGCGCGCCGATCTTGAAGCCAATGCGCGCCGCCATTTCCGACGGCAGGGCTTCGATCCAGCGTTCGGTCTTGACGCAGAGCGCGATCGAACATTGTGCCGCGCGCGTGGCGTCGTCCGGCGATGCCTCGGGCAGGCCGAACAGGATCATGGCGCCGTCACCGAGGAAGCTCGTGATCATGCCGCCGCACCGCGTCACTTCCTTGTCGACCAGGGCGTGAAACTCCTTCAATAGCCCCCGCGTGGCATCCGGATCGAGCGTTTCGCTGAGCGAGGTAAATCCGGAGAGATCGACGAATACGACGGCGGCATTCTGCCTGACCGGCGCCAGCAGGAAGTCGGGATCGCGCATCAGCCATTGCTGCAGGCCGGGCGTCTGGAACTGTTCGAGCAGCCTGTTCTGGACGGCGAGATGCTGCGCGCTGCGCCGGCCCGACCACAATTGCAGCGTACCGAACAGGATGACCGGCGGCGTAGCCGCCAGGATCGTCGTCGCGGCGTCGAGCCATATGCCGTGCGCGAAGGCGATCGCATTTGCGGCTGCCGATGCCAGCATCAAGGCGGTGACCGTCGGCAGACCGATCGCGTTTCGCCGCCACGCCAGCAAACCGACCAGCAGCATCGGAAGCAGGATCGTCGTGCCGGCCTCGACGATGCGAACCGGCCGGTCGCGCACCATGCTGTCCCCCGCCACCAGATGCGTGATCGCGGTGGAAATGATTTCCACCCCCGGCATCAGTGAGTCGAACGGCGTCGGGAAGAAGTCGCCGGCGCCGGTTGCGGTCGCGCCGAGGACGACGATTCGGCCCCGAATGGCTTCCTTGTCGATCTGGCCGTCGACCAGATTTGCGGCGCTGACGGTGCGAATGGTGTGGCGCGGGCCGTAATAGGAAATCGGCAGCGCGTAATCGGAAGCGGTCGCGATCGGCCGGTCGCCGAACTTGAGGCGGTCGGGTTCGATCGTCAGCGGCTTTCCGATGGCGACAGATGCGACACGAAGCGGAAACGACAATTCGATCTTGTCGCGTGTCCGGAACAGCATTGGGACCGACAGCGGCGTGCCGGTCTGGCCCGTCGCCACATTGGCGATGCCGACTTCGGCGCGGTCCGCAAATGCCGGGAGCGGCAGCAGGAAGCGGTCGGCCTTCGGCAGGCGGGCCAGCGGTCCGTCGTCTTCGGCGGAAGGCTGAACGGTGTTCGAAAATACCGCCGCCGCCGCAAGCACGGTCGGACTCGCCGCGAGCGCTTTTGCGAGCGCCGCATCGCCATCGGCGGGTCCCTTGTCGACCAGGAGAAGATCGATCGCGATCACCTTCGGCTCCAGCCGCGCGATCGCCTCGACGATCCTGGCTATTTCGGCGCGCGGCAGCGGATAGGTGCCGCCGAGTTTGACGATGGTGTCGTCGATCGCAACGATCGTGACGAGGTCCGGCGGCGCCTTAACGCCGCGCGCCAACGTTCGCACGTCAGTCAATGCCGACTCGAGCCGGTCGAGAAACCGCAAATGGCCGCTGGTATGGCCGAGCCATATCGCGCCTGCCCACAATCCCGTGCAGAGCAACGCAACCAGAATATGAAGACGTCGACGGTTCATTTGCGTGTCTTCTATTGTCCCAATCTTGCCATCAGGGCCGCAACGCGCGCAGGCGGCCAGCGCTTGACGATCAGGTCGCCCGATGGCTCGACATCGACGCCGTCACCGGCGCCGAGCACGACGCTGCCGCGGCCGGCGGGGCGCGCCACGCTGACGCGGCCGTTGACGACGAACACCGATGTCTTTGCACCTTCGGCGTCCACCGCCCATTTGGTGCCGCGCACCGCCGCAATCGCCTGCGGCGTTACCACGTCGAACCGGGTGCGACCCGGCTTCTTCGGCACTTCGAGCAACAGGGCCTTGTTGCTGAGTTCGACGGAATCGACATGGCCATCGCGGTTGCGATCCCTGAGCTCGAACGTCGCGCCGCTTTCGGCCACGATTGTGATCGCGGTCGGGCAATGGAGCGTTTGTGTTCCCTGGGCTGCCTGTTGTGCATTGCAACCGAATTTGGCCGGCTGGGCTACCGCATCACCGGTGAGCAGCAGCAGGCTTGAAAAAGCGATCCATCCGGCGCGTGCCAGCATTGTCATGGCAGCTTCCCCTTCCGGGTATGGGAGAAATTGGATTGATACGGTACCGTATCACGATGGTGCCCCCGTATGCAAAGCGAATTAGGCGCGTACATAATGTGTCTGCTGACGGCTCGTAAGGTTCGGCGATAACGCCAATCGCGCGATTCAATCGAAGAACGTGCCGGAAATGGCTGATTTGCGGCACGGACCCACGCGGATGCAATGCCGGTATGCAACTTTTATGCGCGAGCCCTCAAACGACGGGTTTCGGGGTCACTTTTCTGCTGACCTGTCGGACCGCAGGGGCTCGAAACGTCTTGTAACTGGTCAACCAAGATCGAGGTTTTGTCATGTCCGGTTCCTCCCTGAAACCCGCCGCTGAACTCGCACGTGGCAACGGCGTGCGCTTTCCCAACGAGAACGCCGAGTATCGCCGCGCCCGCGAGCAATTGCTGACTGAAGAGATCGAGCTGCGCCGTCACATCGAGCGGGTCGCCGAATTGCGCCGCACGCTGCCGCCGGGCGGCGCGGTGACGAAGAATTACGAATTCGAAGGCGAGGGCGGCAAGGCGACGTTGCCGGACCTGTTCGGCATCAAACAGACGCTTGTGATCTACAGCTACATGTTTGGACCGCAGCGCGAGCAGCCGTGCCCGATGTGCACATCGTTCATGAGCACCTGGGAAGCGAAGCTGCCCGATGTCGAACAGCGCATCGCGTTCGTGTTCGTGGCGCGCTCGCCGATCGCGCGGCTGATCGCGGCGAAGAGGGCGCGCGGCTGGACGCGGCACCGGATCTACTCGGACGCATCGGGCGACTACACGCGCGACTATGTCAGCGCCGCGGATGCGGATGCGCCCGGCTACAACGTGTTCACGCGCCGCGACGGCAGCATCCGCCATTTCTGGTCCGGCGAAATGGGACCATCGACCGCCGATCCCGGACAGGACCCGCGCGGCGCACCGGATATGGATCCGCTGTGGACCGTCCTCGACACGACGCCCGAAGGGCGCGGCAAGGATTGGTATCCGCGCTTGAGTTATTAGCGTCTGCAACCCGCGAACGTTGTGGGCGCTATTTACAAATCCTGGAATTGCTGTATGTGATCGCGCGCTTCTCGCCGATCTCCGGGAAAGACGATGCTTCGTATGGACACCAATGCTTCACGTTATGCAGGCCAGCCGGTTGTCCGGCGTGGTCGCGCTTTGGCGTGTGCTGTTGGCGTGCATTCGACGAGAGCACCGATTTCGCCAAGCGAACTAGCAGCGTAGCGGCAGCGGGTCATCCCTCTGCCGTCCAGGCAGAGAGAAATGATCCGCACGCGGCTAAATGCACCCCCAACTCCCTGCCTGCAAACCGAACCGGCCCGTGTCGCGACTGACATGGGATTTGACCGAAGTCCCGAAGGGCCTTCGGAACGATGTATATTGCAGTGAAGGAGGATCAGATGCGATCCGATCCCTACCAGGAGCGGGCCAGGGCTTTGGCCGTTGAAGCCGGGCTTGACCCCTATGCGAAGATCGATCGGCCCGGCCAGCGGCCGATGCCGACGTGGTGCCTGTTTCGCGATGCCGCGCGCAAGGAAAAGCTTGCGCGGGACGCGGAGGCTGTTGCCGCCGATATCGCGCTCAAGCCCCAGGCCGCGCAGTACCAGAACAGCCCGCTCAAGGTCTTTGGCAACCATGATGACGCCACGATCGCGCAGATGCGCAATTGCATGTCGGTCGGCAACGCCGTCGCCGGCGTGATCTGCGCCGACGGTCATCTCGGCTATGCGCAGCCGGTCGGCGGCGTGATCGCCTATGAGAAGCAGATCAGCATCTCCGGTGTCGGCTTCGACATCGGCTGCGGCAACATGGCCGTGCGCCTCGACACGCCGTTCAGCCAGATCGAAAGCAACGTCGGCACGATCATCAAGGACGTGCACAACGTGATTTCGTTCGGCGTCGGACGCACCAACGACGAGCGGGTCGAGCATGACCTGTTCGACGACGGCGATGCGTGGCGCGAGTCCGACATGGGCGCTTACCGGCAGAAGGCGGTCTCGCAGCTCGGCACCGTCGGCTCGGGCAACCACTATGTCGACCTGTTGCGCGACGAGGAGGGCTTTGTCTGGATCGGTGTGCACTTCGGCAGCCGCGGCCTCGGCCACACCAGTGCGACCCGCTACCTCAAGGCCGCGGGCGGCAAGGACGGCATGAACGTGCCGCCCGCCGTCATCGACGAGGACAGCGAGATCGGACGGCGCTACATCGCGGCGATGCAACTCGCCGGGCGCTACTCCTATGCTGGCCGCGAATGGGTGATCGAGCGCGTGCGCAGGATCATCGGCGGCGAGGTCACCGACATGGTTCACAATCACCACAATTACGCGTGGCGGGAGAACCATGGCGGCAAGGATTTGTGGGTGGTGCGCAAGGGCGCAACGCCGGCATTTCCCGGTCAGCGTGGCTTCATCGGCGGATCGATGGGCGACGACGCTGTGATCGTCGAGGGCGTCGACAGCGAGGAGGCGAAGGCTTCGCTCTACTCGACGGTGCACGGCGCAGGCCGCTTGTTCGGCCGCAAGGAGGCCAAGCGGCGGTTCACGCGGGCCGAGATGGACGCCTGGCTGCAATCGCGTGGCGTGACGCTGGTAGGCGCCGACCTCGATGAAAGTCCGATGGCCTATCGCAGGCTGCCGGAGGTGCTGGCCGAGCACGCCCGCTCGATCAAGGTGCAGCACACGCTGCGCCCGTTCGCAGTCGCCATGGCCGGCGAGAACGAGTTCGACCCGTTCAAGGACTAGCGGGATCGACCCTCGGATCAGGTCCGGGGGCATGTTTCGCTGGAAAACGCGCCAATGCCGCAACTTGGCCCGATATGGGACATCCGGTGGGCAGACATACCGGATGTCACCGATTTTGGTGGAACCCGCGGCATCAATACGAAAGCAATTTCCTCAATAGTTCCATACTCTTGTTCCATGCCTTACATCCGCCCGAGTTTAAGTCGGATTTAACTAAAAGCCGCCTTAATGACGCTCTGTGCCTCTGCGAGATGCTGTCGGGGACCTATCCGGACGCGGCATCAAACCGGGGGAGTTGGTGGAATTGTTGTTCTGGGCGTTGTGTAAATGAGTAAGCGTATGCGTGCGTTCGGCCCTGCGGTGCACAACCGCAGGAAACCTTCCCGTAGGGGCATTCCCCAATATTTCGTCGGCGGTGTCGCGGTCACGGGCCTCGTGCTGGGCTGCGCCTGGACCGTTTACACCAACGTGTTAGGCGCCAGCGTCTATCCATCCGTGAACAGCGCCGCCTTCGAGGCGCCCGCCGTCAAGAACCCGACCGTGGTCGCTGCCCGTCCGGTGCCGCCGGCTTTCAACGAAATCTTCGCATCGCTGCCGCAACAATCCCTGGTGATCCCCGCGCCCGAGAACGTCGCGAGTTCGCTGATGTTCAGCGAACGGTTCGCCGCGGCGGCGCCGCAAGGCGAGCCGTCCAGATCGATCGAAGCCAGGCCCGTCGAACCGACCAAACTGGCGGAAGCTTCGCCGCCGGCCGAAGCGCCGAAGGCCGTGCAGGCGTCGAAGCCTGCCGAAGCGGCGAAGCCGAAAGTTTCTGCGCCGGCCACCCGGCTCGCGTTGGCAACGGCGCCGAAGGAGGCCGAAGCCAAGCTTACGGAAGCCAAAACTGCGGACGCCAAGACCGCGCCGGCGTCCGGCTCTACCATGCGCGACATGGCGCAGCGCGCCAAGGCCGCCGTGATGTCGATTGCTTCCAGCGACAAGCAGACCATGGTCGAAAAATTGTGGGGCAAGCAGTCCTCGCAGAACTCGCTGCTCGCCTTCGCGTCGGCCGACGCCAGCGTCACCGGCAGCATCATCGATACGCGAAGCCAGAACCCGATGATGGGCGGCGCGCCGCCCTATGACCGCCAGACCGCGGTCTATGACATTTCCGCCCAGATGGTTTATTTGCCCGACGGCACCAGGCTGGAGGCGCATTCGGGGCTCGGCTCGAGGATGGACGATCCCAAATCCTCGCATGTGCGGATGCAGGGTGTGACGCCGCCGCACGTCTACGAACTGAAGCCGCGCGAGACGCTGTTTCACGGCGTGCCGGCGCTGCGGCTGACCCCGATCGGCGGCGAGGAAAAAATCTACGGCCGCGACGGGTTGCTCGCGCACACCTACATGCTCGGGCCCAGCGGCCAGTCCAACGGCTGCGTCTCCTTCAAGGACTACTACGCGTTCCTCGATGCCTACAAGAACAAGGGCATCCGCCGCCTCGCGGTGCTGGCGAAGGTCCAGTAGCGGGACTGCATCGCTGCTCTCGTGCGCCGCCTGATGGCGCAAACCCGTCATGGCGCAAATCCAGGCGCCCGGCAAAATAGATCGTTCCTGCGAACGCTGGACACATAATCACCGAATCGAGTCGTGGACGGGATTGCGGCCCCTGTGGTTATATTTCAGAGTGAGTCTCCGCTCGACAACCAATCTGGCGCGAAGCGACATGTGTTCCGCAATCGTCGAAACTCCACCGCCCTTCGCGACCGAAGCATTCGTCGATGCCGGTGCGGCCGTTGCCCGTCTCGAAGAGATCTACGAGCGCAACACCCGGTTCCTTCGGGATCGCTTTGAAGCCTATGTCAATGGCGGGGCGTTCACGACGCGCGTGCGAGCCTGCTATCCGTTCGTGCGGATGACGACCGCGACCCATGCGCGGCTCGATTCGCGTCTCGCTTACGGCTTTGTCGCCGGGCCGGGCGTGCATGAGACCAGCGTGACGCGCCCGGATATTTTCCGCACCTATCTCACCGAGCAAATCGAGCTGTTGGTCAACAATCACGGCGTACCGGTTGAAATCGGCGAGTCGAACGAACCCATTCCGATTCATTTCGCCTATCGGCGGGACATCAACATCGAGGCGGCGCTGACGATTGCCGACAGTTCGGCCTTTACGCGAACGCTGCGCGACGTGTTCGATACGCCCGATCTCGCCGCCATGGACGATGCGATCGCCGACGGCACATTCGAGCTGCCCCCGGGAGCACCCGAACCCCTGTCGCTGTTCCGTGCGGCGCGGGTCGATTACTCGCTGCGCCGGCTCTATCACTACACCGGCACCGATCCCGAGCATTTCCAGAATTTCGTGATCTTCACGAACTACCAGCTCTATGTCGATGCTTTCGTGCAACTGTGCCAGCAGCGCCTCGCATCGGGTGCGACAGGCCCCGATGCCTTCGTTGCGCCCGGGAATACGATCACGCGCAATGCGCGGCTTGGCGGTGGAACGACCGGGATTACGCCTGAGCGCGCGCCACAGATGCCTGCCTTTCATCTCGTCGAGCCCGGCTATGGCGGCATTACCCTGATCAACATCGGCATCGGTCCGTCCAATGCGCGGAACGTCACCGACCACGTCGCGGTGCTGCGGCCGCACGCCTGGCTGATGGTGGGGCATTGCGCGGGCCTCAGGAATACGCAGCGGCTCGGCGACTACGTGCTCGCGCATGGTTACGTCCGCGAGGACCACGTGCTCGACCATGAGCTGCCGCTCTGGGTCCCGATCCCGGCGCTTGCCGAGATGCAGGTCGCGCTCGAGGAGGCGGTCGGCGAGGTTACCGGGCTGACCGGCTTTGAGCTCAAACGGGTGATGCGCACCGGAACGGTGGCCAGCGTCGATAATCGCAATTGGGAAATCAGTGGGCGATCGGTCATTCGACGGCTGTCGCAATCCCGCGCTGTCGCGCTCGACATGGAGTCCGCGGCGATAGCCGCCAACGGCTATCGCTTCCGCGTTCCCTACGGCACTTTGCTGTGCGTCTCCGACAAGCCGCTGCACGGCGAAATCAAGCTCGCCGGCATGGCCAGCGAATTCTACCGGCGACGCGTCGGTCAACATCTCGAGATCGGCCTGAAGGCGCTCGAACGGCTCAAGCACCAGGAGTCGGAGCGCCTGCATTCGCGTAAGCTCAGAAGTTTTGCCGAAGTCGCATTTCAGTAGGCGATGACGTTCAAGCGAGGCTTGTCGCCCGGATGGGCGAAGCGATATCCGGGGGTGTTGGAGTGGTCCCCGATGTCGCTCCGCTCATCCGGGCCACGAACGCGTACCGAGGACGGCGGTTCGGATACAATTTTGGATTGCACTTGATGTCATCTCGGTTATCTTGGTCGCAAGCGATCAGGGCTGGGTAATCATGACATTGGTTCAGGACGCGGGCCGATCCCCGCCGCGATGGGGCAAGATAGCTCTTATTGTTGTGGCCGTGATGTTGACGATCCCGATATTCTCGCCGATCCTCTTCCGGATGTTCCTGTTCCATCCGTTCTATATTCCGGCCCGTTCGATGATGCCGACCTTGCTGGAAGGCGACAGTCTTTTCGTCTCGAAGTATGCCTACGGCTACAGCCGCTATTCGATGCCGTTTTCACCACGTCTGTTTTCAGGGCGCATCTTCGGCTCGGTGCCGGAGCGCGGCGACGTCGTTGTATTCCGGATGCCGAAAAACGACTCGGTCGATTACATCAAGCGCGTCGTGGGATTACCCGGTGATGCTATTCAAATGCAGCAAGGGCTGCTCTTCATCAACGGCGTGCCGGTTAAACGGCGAAGGTTGTCTGATTTCGCCGGTGACGAGCCGTGCGGGATGGGTGATAGCAATCCGACCAAACGCTGGCGCGAGACGCTGATAAATGGCGTGAGCTATGAGACGCTCGATTGCGTCGACAACGGCTTCTACGACAACACGAATGTCTACAAGGTCCCGAGTGGCCACGTCTTCGTGCTGGGCGATAACCGCGACAATTCCACCGACAGCCGGGTGCTTTCGGCGGTCGGTTATATACCGATGGAAAATATCGTCGGCCGTGCCGGCCTCATCTATTTCTCCCGTGCGCCCCGTGCCGGCGGAGAGCCGTCGATCCTGCGATCCGAACGGATAGGCATGCTCGTGCATTGAGCGGGATCTTCGTGCAGCGGCAACTCAGTGTCGCTGCGGGCACCGGCTGATCGGCTGTGACGGAGAAGTCACAAGGCGTGCGGAATTTTGAAAACCGCTCTTGCAACTGAAAGATGTTTCGTTTATTGACCCGCTCCTTCGCTTTGGCCATGTGTTCGGGCTCGTTGTGATCCCGACTGGCGCGGGCCGGTCTTGCGGTTTCGTGTTCCGCCAGGTGAAGACGCGATAGTAGCTCAGCGGTAGAGCGTCGGGGTGACCCGAAGGTCGCCGGTTCGATTCCGGTCTATGGCACCAACGAAGGATAGCTCAGTGGTAGAGCAGATGACTACTAATCATCGTGACGCGGGTTCGAATCCCGTTCAAACGCTCCGGTTCAGCCTAAAAAGCTGATTCCCATTGAAGGGGACCGGACGCGCGCTTCCATCGCAGTCCGGCCGTATTGCCGAAAGGCTTTCCGTCCGAACCTAGACACTGTGAGACCCGCCTTGCGCCGCGGTGGATTCCGCTTGCGTTGATGCCGGGTGGCAACGTTCGACCGCTCGACGCAAGTCGAGTGATCGCGCGCATGCGCCCGATATCTGCGCAGGCTCAAACCCGGCCCGCCGAGCTTTCAGGAAGCGTCGTCCGCGTCCCCACGTCCTTTGCAAAACGAAACCCGCTTTCCGACCCCGAGAGGGCCGGAGGGCAAACCATGGAGGCGTGCCATGACCTGGCATTTGCTGATGAAGACGCTGACGGTGAAGGATGGCGAGCGCGCTTTGCTGACGCGCAACGGCAAGCTCGAGCGCGTGCTCGAACCCGGTCGTCACCGGCTGTTCGATCTGCGGGGTCAGTTGACGGCGGAGATCTTCAACATCGTTCGCGCTGAATTCCCCGCGGAGCGTTACGCCGTGCTGAAGGCCGCGCGGCCCGATCTGGCTGCGGAGCTGTTCGAGGCGGTGGAGACGAAGGCGAACGAGATCGCCATCGTCAGCCTCGATGGCCGTCCCGTGCACCTGATGACGCCCTGGCAGGCGCGCGTCTACTGGAAGGTCGTAACGTCCCTCGATGTCGAGCGCATCGAGGTGGCGGACGATCCCCGCGTGACCGCACGCCACCTGGCGATGATCGAGCGCAACCGTCCCACCATCGTAACGGAAGCGGTGGTCGAGAACCACGAAGCCGGTCTGCTCTATGTCGAGGGCCGGCTGGTGGAGCGGCTCGCGCCCGGACGGCACGCCTTCTGGATCGCCGGCCGCAAGATCGAGGTCAAGCGCCTCGATCTGCGTCCCCAGGCGGTCGAGATCACCGCGCAGGAAATGCTGACCAGGGATCGCATCGCGCTGCGTGTGACCCTGACGGCATTCCGGCGGATCGTCGACCCCGAGCGCGTGGTCGCGGCCGTGCCTGACGTGGATGCGTGGCTGTACCGGTTGGTGCAGTTCGCTATCCGTGAGGCGGTTGCCGGCCGTACGCTCGACGAGGTGCTCTCGGCGAAGGCAACGCTGGATGCGGAGCTGCGCGATTACGTACGTGAGCGCATCGCCGATAGCGGTGTCGAGGTCTCCGAACTCGGCGTGAAGGACGTGATCCTGCCCGGCGAGATCCGCGAGCTCGTCAACAAGGTGGTGGAGGCGGAGCGGGTCGCGAAGGCGAACCTGATCCGCCGGCAGGAAGAGACCGCGGCGACGCGGTCGCTCCTGAACACCGCCAGGCTGATGGAGGAGAACCCTCTGCTGCTGCGGCTCAAGGAGCTGGAGTCGCTGGAGCGGCTGGTGGAGAAGGTCGGTCGCATCGACCTTCATGCGGGTGACGGGCAGGGCCTTGACGCGCTGCTCACCAAGCTGGTCCGCCTGAAGCCCGCGGAGAATGCATGACGGGAAGGGTCGCCCACGGGCGGCCCTTCATTTTTTGTTTTCAGACTTCACGGCGCAACGCTACATTCTCATCCATGTCACAGCCCGATTTTCAGCCGACGCTTGTCGGCCCCAGCATATCAGTCAGGCCCATTTCCATGGACGACTGGACCGACATGTTTGCGGCCGGCTCCGATCCGGAGATCTGGAAAGTGCATCCGGTGCCGGATCGCTACACCGAGGCTGGGTTTCGGAAATTCTTTGATGGCGCGGTGGATTCAAAAATGGGCTTTGCGTTCGTCGACCGGGCGAGCGGGCGCATCATCGGCTCAAGCCGCTATTACGGCTACGAGCCCGAATTGAGCGAGATCGAGATCGGCTGGACCTTTCTGTCGCGCAGCCACTGGGGCGGCCGTGCCAATCGCGAGGTCAAGCGCTTGATGCTCGACCACGCGTTCACCTTCGTCGATACCGTGATCTTCTGGGTCGGCGATCAGAACTGGCGCTCGCAGGGCGCGATGACCAAGATCGGCGGCATCAAGCGCGAGGGACTGTTCACCCGGGCGTTGTCCGGCGACAGGCCGTATTTCATCTTCGAGATCACGAAGGACCGGTATCGGCAGGGCGGTCGCGCACGGGTGGAGTGAGGAGCGAGCATCCTTGCTTGCCGCCTTCCGTCGTATGGCGTTGGCATGTCCATCGATGCCGGTGGCAACGGCGCACGGCGTGCCATTCGTCACGGGCGGATCGGCATGGTGGTGCAACAGCGTGACACTAGTGGCTGCATTACAATGCCGGTGCCGCACGCTCGACGCGGCGCTCGTCGTGGTTGCCGCTCATTGAAGCGCAAAGGCCGCCGTTTCAGCCATTTGCCTTGCCGTGCGCCGGAATTGGAACCCGCGCGTTCCCGTAAGCTTACGGTGTTACCCATGCGCATTTTTGGGTTGCGTCCGGAGACTCATTTGCATCTAACTCCTTAAGAGGAGCGAGCAGTCTGCATTGCGCCCGCGCCTTTGGCGCTCATTGTTAGAGTGAGCGTTTTGAGTGAATGTAGGTAGAGAAAGCAGATTTAAACTCATGTTCAGGCCGCAGTTCCGGGACACTCCACATGGCGATGGTCGCGGACGCTTCACCGCGGGTTCCGTGCAGTGACGCCTCCTGCGGCAATAGGTAATCGCCTTCTTGCAGCATTGCCGGCATCGGATTTCGATCTGCTGAAGCCAGAGCTCGAGGTGATCGCGCTCGATCAGGACGTGGCCATTTCGCGGACGGGCGACGCGATCGAATACGTGTTCTTCCCTTATAGCGGCGCCATCTCGCTGATGATCGACATGGCGGACGGGCATACAGTTGCCATCGCCGCGGTCGGGCGCGAAGGGGCGGTAGGTATTCTTTCGGTGCTCGGGCCGTCGTCTGCAGACAATACCGCGGTCGTTCGTGCGGCCGGCACCGCCGCACGGGTACCCGCATCGCGATTTCACACCGCTTTCAACCGGAGCCCGGCGATACGGCACGCGGTCCAGATTCATGTCAGGGCGATGCTTAAGCAGCTGCAGCTCGGTTCGGCCTGCAACGCGCTTCACCCGGTCGAGGCGCGGATGGCGCGCTGGTTGCTGCAGCTTCGCGACCGCGTCGACCATGATGTGCTCCCGATCACCCAGCAGGCACTCTCGCAAATACTCGGTGTACGACGTACGACCGTGACGCTGCTGATGCGCAATCTGCGCATGAGTGGCGCAATCAGGTCAGATCGACGAGGGCTGATCGAGATCGACCCGGCGCGGCTCGCGGCGGCAGCGTGCGAATGCCACAACGTCATGCACCTCGAAGTCGAGGAGATGTTCGCGACGAATTTGGGCCGGCCTCGCGCGGCGGCTCTGTCCGAAGACCGGCGCATTCCAGGAGTCAAATCGGGCGGTGCCGTCTGAGCGCGTTTGCCGCCGCAGCAATTGCTCGACCTTCCGCATCGCGACCTGCCGCGGCATAGGCGGAAAGCCTATCAAACAGTGGATTCTCGACCCGATCCGGTTCCCTGCCGCCAATCCCGGCCGAGTGTTGACCCGGATGCCGCTTCGAGCCTCGCAATCTCGCGCAACACCTTCGCCGTCTGGCGCAGATCATTGCGCTCAGGACCCGGCTTCAGCCGTCGTGCTTCGTTGAGAAAGTCCCTGGCCTGTAGCAGCCAGGTCGACGTTTCAGTCGATATTTGTATTCGCGCCATGGTGTCCCCCAATCGCGATGACAGCCTGATCAACGCCGACGCTTACGCCAGGGTGTCCGCGCCGCGGCGCCGGACCCGGATGCGCGGCTCGTCGACCCAGGCTTCCGGCGCGAACCAGGCGTGATCGGCGCGGCAAATCGGGCAACGGGTGCGCGAGAAAAACACCACGCTGCGCCTGAAGCTCTCACGATCAGTCTCGATGCCGGTGGGAATTGCGTGTCCGGTTTGCGGACACTTGACCATGACCATACCCATAACGCCCTCCTGGAAATCACTTTTTACGCAGTAAAGTACCGGCCGGTTGGAGCGCGCCTCTTGTCGGTGCGGGTTACTGGGGGGCATCGCGCACCTGGTCTGATCGAGCATCGGGCAGTGGGGCTCTTGCTCGTCACGGGGCTTATTCCTACCGGCCGGATCCCTCCTCAAACGAACCTTTGACGTTGAGCGCGGCTTCTCAGCCCGCTCGGTGAAGAACCTTGGTGAAATGTTTCCTGATCGGCTCGCCTGTTTCCGTCGCGTTCAGCGTGACTTTCACTTCGCATTCACTCACGGCACGATTGTCCTGCTCAGCCGAAAGCATTCCCCGCGACGCCAACCGGCGTCACGAGAGCTCGCGCTCCGCGTTCGATCGGATTTTGGGTGAGCCTTGATCTAGCCCCGACGTTACTTTGCGCCACGAAAAGTCGGGTTGTCGGTTCGGTTTGCGACTCTCGCGCAAATTTTTTTTGAAATTGTCAACACACACCATCGTATATTTATAAAACCATGTGCATAACAAGGATATCCCAACGAGCGTGGCGTCTTTTCTTCAGCGTGACGTTGCAACTTTGCGTCGGCGGTTACTGCGCAGTGGCGGCCGTCCGCGTCGTCTGCTCAAACAAAAACCCCGGCATCGCTGCCGGGGTTTTGCATTTCTTGGATATCGCCTGAGCGAATGGATCAGAAGTCCATGCCGCCCATGCCGCCGCCCGGAGGCATGCCGCCGCCGGCTGCGCCACCCTTCTTCGGCAGTTCGGCGATCATCGCTTCGGTGGTGATCAGGAGAGCCGCAACCGAAGCCGCGTTCTGAATCGCCGCACGAACCACCTTGGTCGGATCGATGATGCCCTTGGAGACCAGGTTGCCGTATTCGCCGGTCTGCGAGTCGAAGCCGTAAGCGTACTGCTCCTTCTCGAGGATCTTGCCGACGATGACCGAACCGTCCTCGCCTGCGTTGATCGCGATCTGGCGAGCCGGCCAGGAAAGCGCCTTGCGGACGATCTCGACGCCGGTCTTCTGGTCGTCGTTCTGGGTCTTGATGCGCTTGAGCTGCTCGGAGGCGCGGAGCAGGGCGACGCCGCCGCCCGGCACGATGCCTTCTTCAACCGCCGCACGGGTCGCATGCATTGCGTCATCCACGCGATCCTTGCGCTCCTTCACCTCGACTTCGGTCGCGCCGCCGACGCGGATCACGGCTACGCCGCCCGCGAGCTTGGCCAGACGCTCCTGCAGCTTCTCACGGTCGTAGTCCGAGGTGGTTTCCTCGATCTGCGCCTTGATCTGCTGGACGCGCGCCTCGATGTCGGCCTTCTTGCCGGCGCCGTTGACGATGGTGGTGTTTTCCTTGTCGATCATCACCTTCTTGGCGCGGCCGAGCATCTGCAGGGTGACGTTCTCGAGCTTGATGCCGAGATCTTCCGAGATCGCCTGACCACCGGTCAGAACCGCGATGTCCTGCAGCATGGCCTTACGGCGATCGCCGAAGCCCGGAGCCTTGACGGCAGCAACCTTGAGGCCGCCACGCAGACGGTTGACGACGAGGGTGGCGAGAGCTTCGCCTTCGACGTCTTCCGCGACGATGACCAGCGGCTTGCCGGTCTGCACCACGGCTTCAAGCAGCGGCAGCAGCTCGTTCAGCGAGGAGAGCTTCTTCTCGTTGATCAGGATGTAGGCGTCGTCCATCTCAACGCGCATCTTGTCGGCGTTGGTGACGAAGTAGGGCGAGATGTAGCCGCGGTCGAACTGCATGCCTTCGACGACGTCGAGTTCGGTCTCGAGCGACTTGGCTTCTTCAACCGTGATGACGCCCTCGTTGCCGACCTTCTTCATGGCGTCGGCGAGGAACTTGCCGATTTCGGCGTCGCCGTTGGCGGAGATGGTGCCGACCTGGGCGATTTCCTCGTTCGAGGTGACCTTCTTGGAGTTCTTGACGAGGTCGGCGACCACGGCTTCCACCGCCAGGTCGATACCGCGCTTCAGGTCCATCGGGTTCATGCCGGCGGCAACCGACTTGGCGCCTTCACGGACGATCGCAGCCGCCAGAACGGTCGCGGTGGTGGTGCCGTCGCCGGCAGCGTCTGCCGACTTGGAGGCGACTTCGCGCACCATCTGCGCGCCCATGTTCTCGAACTTGTCGTCGAGCTCGATCTCCTTGGCGACGGTGACGCCGTCCTTGGTGATGCGGGGAGCGCCGAACGACTTGTCGAGTACGACGTTGCGGCCCTTGGGGCCGAGCGTCACCTTGACGGCGTTGGCGAGAATGTCCACGCCGCGCAGCATGCGGTCGCGGGCATCGACGCCGAATTTTACTTCTTTAGCTGACATATTTGGTTTCCCTGAGTTGATGCTTGTCTCTCACCCTGTCGGGGAGGCGCCTTGCGGCGCTCCTCAGGGTGAGCGTTGCAGGCGAAGTGCTTAGGCAGCCTTCTTCTTGGTGCCGGCGGGGACGTCGAGCACGCCCATGATGTCGCTCTCCTTCATGATCAGGAGATCCTCACCGTCGATCTTGACCTCGGTGCCCGACCACTTGCCGAACAGGACGCGGTCGCCGACCTTGAGGTCGATCGGGATCAGCTTGCCGGCTTCGTCGCGGCCACCCGGGCCGACGGCGGTGATTTCGCCCTGTGAGGGCTTTTCCTTGGCACTATCCGGAATGATGATGCCGCCAGCAGTCTTCTCTTCGGCGTCGATGCGCTTGACCACGACGCGGTCGTGAAGCGGACGGAATTTCATGCAGTCCTCCTAAGTTTCTGAAGATGTTGTCAGATTCTGGAA
Organism: Bradyrhizobium sp. AZCC 2262; assembly: GCF_036924535.1. Lineage (NCBI taxonomy): Bacteria > Pseudomonadati > Pseudomonadota > Alphaproteobacteria > Hyphomicrobiales > Nitrobacteraceae > Bradyrhizobium > Bradyrhizobium sp. AZCC 2262. The sequence continues at coordinate 1,402,857 of NZ_JAZHRT010000001.1, forward strand.
TTTTGGCAGTCCGGGCAGGCGAGTGCCAGCTCGGCTGCGGCTGATTTAGGCCAGTATTCTTCGGGGGACAAGGGCTTCTAGCAGAAAAATTGGCACTCAAATGTGACGCCTGCCAATTTCGTTAATCATGATTAATCCGGCGGGCGGAGTGTCCGGACCCCGTATTAGCACGTGCGGTAAGCTGCTGCTAACGCGTGAATTTTCAACAATTCATTAAACATTTAGGCTTGTGATGGGCTGGTCTCGTGCGTCACATTTCTCTCATGTGAGCGCATCTCCGCCGGGGTGGCTCGGTGTGTGGCCACCACGTGAAATGCGCTTCCAGCAATGGAGGTTTGGCATGGTGTCGCGGGTTGGAGTTGCTTCCGACGATTTCCGGAAGCAGGTGCTGGGTTACGGGCTGACGACGGCGCAAATCCTGTATCGGATGCCCGATCATCCCTCATTGCTGCAGACCTATGTCTGGCAGAATTACGATCTGTTTCCGAAATTTCCGGCGCTGAAGGATTTCCTCGCCTTCTGGCAGGAAAAGCTCGATGGCCCGCTTTATTCCGTAACGGTCGCGCATTCCAGGCTGATCAAGCCGGCCGAACTGCGCGCGGTCGACGGCGTGTTCAGGCTGCATTGAGTTGAGGGTGGGCAAAGCCACCGGGTCGCGCGAATGCGCGCTCGATGACAGGCTCCGCGTGCCCACCATGCCAAACATAGATCTCGCTCGTGACGGTGGGCACACTTCGCTTTGCCCACCCTACAAAATGCAATTCGTGTTAGCCTCCAATGCATCAACAAAAAAAGGGAGGCAACCATGGCCAAGCAGAAGGCGACATCACGACCCGCGGCGCAGCCCGCCGTGAAGAAGAAATGGTCGGGCCACAAGACGGCAGCCAAATCGCGCGCCCGCAAGGCCCTCAAATCCAAGGGACGCGTGTCGAAAGCCAAACCGGTCAAGAAAGCGCGGCCGAAGCAGCGCATCGCCATCAGCCATCACCGCGAGGAAGATTTTAAAGCCGACGGCCTGCGCACTTACGCAAAATACCGCGACCTCGGCATTGCGGACGCCACCCACGGCCTGGCGCAGGCGCATGTGATCCGCCTCCAGGGGCCGTGCAATCCGGCGGAAGTCTCAAAGCTGCATTTCCATGACGTCGAATTCCAGATGGTCTACGTGCTCAAGGGCTGGGTGAAGACCTACATGGAAGGGCAGGGTGAGACGCTGATGAAAGAGGGCAGCGCCTGGACCCAGCCGCCGCGCATCAAGCACCTGATCATGGATTATTCCGACGACGTCGAATTGCTGGAAGTGATTTTGCCGGCGGAGTTCAAGACGGTGGAATTGGCGAGTTGAGATGCCGTCATTCCGGGGCGATGCGAAGCATCGAACCCGGAATCTCGGGGTTCCGGGTTCGACGCTCTGCGTCGCCCCGGAACGACGAGAGGGTTCACGTCAACACCCCCACGACCGCGCCCATCAGGCACGTCGTCAGCGTGCCTGATACGATCGATTTGAGCCCCAGCGCATTGATCTCCTCGCGCCTTTCGGGCGCCATCGTCCCGAGGCCGCCGATCATGATGCCGAGGCTGGCAAAATTGGCAAAGCCGCACATTGCATAGAGCATGATCAGCCGTGAGCGCGGGTCGAGTGCATCGGTGCCGAGCTTTGACAGGTCGACATAGGCGATCAATTCGTTGAGCACGGTCTTGGTGCCCATCAGGCTGCCCGCCGTGATTGCCTGCGGCCAGGGCAAGCCCATCAGCCAGCATACCGGCGCCATCAGGTAGCCGAGCAGGCGCTGCAGCGAAATTTTGGCGCCGCCGATCTCGGGCAACAGCCCAAGAATGGCGTTGGCGAGGTAGACCAGCGCCACCAGCACCAGCAGCATGGCTATGATGTTCAGGAGCAGTTCAAGTCCCGCCGTGGTGCCCTTGGCGATGGCGTCCATCGTGGAGGAGGCGTGCATGTCGGGATCTTCCAACGATCCGCCCGTACGCTTGTCCGAAGTCTCCGGCACCATGATGAGGCTGACCAGGATAGCCGCCGGCGCGCCCAGCACGGATGCAATGACGAAATGCGCCGCGGCGTCCGGGATCAGCGGCGCGAGGAAGGTGGCGTACAGCACCAGTACGGTGCCGGCGATGCCGGCCATGCCGCCGGTCATGACCAGGAACAATTCGCTGCGCGTGAGCTGCGCCAGATAGGGGCGGATGAACAGCGGCGCCTCGACCATGCCGAGAAAGATATTGGCCGCGGTCGAAAGTCCCACCGCGCCGCCGACGCCGAGCGTGCGCTCCAATAGCCACGCCATGCCGCGCACGATGGGCGGCAGGATGCGCCAGTAGAACAGCAGCGTCGTCAGAACGCTCATGACCAGCACGATCGGCAGCGCCTGAAACGCCAGGATGAAATCCGCGCCCGGCGCCTTGAGGTCGAAGGGCAGGGCGCCTCCGCCGAGATAGCCGAACACGAAGGAGGTGCCGGTGCGTGTCGCCGCCGCGATAGTATTGACGGCGTCGTTGATGGCGCCGAACGCCCTTGCTACCGGCGGCAGCTTGAGCAGCACCAGCGCGGTGACGACGGTGACGGCCAGCCCAACCGCCATTTGCCGCAACGAAACCGCGCGGCGATTCTCGCCAAGCGCCCATGCGATCGCCAGCAACGCCAGCACGCCAAACGCCGATTGCAGTTGCAGCATGAATCCCCCAAAACCCCGGCATCGATTATGCCAGCGCCGCGCAGGCGCGCAATGCCGTGTTGCGGGGCTGCCCGTTGACATCTGCATCCCGCTCGGCCACCGCTCTTGCCCATGTCCTCGACGATGCCGGTCGGCGCCCGCGAACTGCTCAGGCACGGGCCGTTCCTGTTCTTTTTGTTGTCGCGCAGCCTGTCGCGCTTCGCCAGCCAGATCGCGGCGGTGGCGATCGGGTGGCAGATCTACGACATCACCGGCAGCGCCTTCCAGCTCGGCATGGTCGGGCTGGTGCAATTCCTGCCCACGGCGCTGCTGGTTTTTGTCGCTGGTCACGCCGCCGACCGGTTCGAGCGCAAACGCGTGGTGCAGCTTTGCCAGATCGCGGAAGCTGCGACCGCGCTGTTTCTGGCCGTCAGCACCTTTGCCGGCTGGCTCACTGTGACGCAGATATTCATCGCTACCTTCGTGATCGGCATCGCCGGCGCCTTCGAGAGCCCCGCCACAGCCGCGTTGCTGCCGCTGATCGCGCCAAAGAGCTCGGTGCAACGCGCGACCGCGATCTCCTCCGGCGCAGCCCAGGTCGCGACCATCACGGGACCTGCGCTCGGCGGGCTGGCCTATGTGTTCGCGCCGAGCCTGCCTTACTTCGTCATCGTCGTGTTCTGGCTGGCGGGCGCGGTTCTGACCGGCTTCATCCACACGACGAGGCAGGAACTTTCGAAAGCGGATGCGACCGCAGACGATGTGTTTGCCGGCGTCCGCTTCATTCGTAACAACCCGGCGATCCTCGGCACCATCTCGCTCGATCTTTTCGCCGTATTGCTCGGCGGCGTCACGGCGCTGTTGCCGATCTATGCGCGCGACATTCTGCAGACCGGCCCGCTCGGCCTAGGCATCCTGCGCGCCGCGCCCGCGGTCGGCTCGCTGCTGATGACCATCGTGCTGGCCCGCCACAGCATCAATCGCCATGTGGGGTTGCGGATGTTCCAGGCCGTGATCGTCTTTGGCGCGGCGACGGTGGTGTTCGCGTTTTCGCAGTGGATGTGGCTGTCGGTGCTGGCGCTGGCGCTGCTCGGCGCCGCTGACACGATCAGCGTCGTGATACGGTTTTCGCTGGTACAGCTTTCGACGCCCGACGAAATGCGCGGCCGGGTCGGCGCGGTCAATTTCCTGTTCATCAATGCCTCAAACCAGCTCGGCCAGTTCGAGAGCGGCGTCACCGCGGCGTTGTTCGGCACGGTGCCGGCCGCCGTGCTCGGCGGCGTCGGAACCATCGCGATCGCGCTGTTGTGGATGAAGCTGTTTCCGGCGCTAAGGAAGGTGGAGCGGCTGGAGTAGGGGCGAACTAGTTTCGACGAGCGCTATAACCCAAAATGCTTGCCGATCGTTACGGCAGCATCGGTTACTTTGATTGCGTCAGGCAAGAGATCGACTATCTCGCGCCACAGCGCCCTCAATGTTCCAGAACTGCTTTTCTCGCTAACGTTTTTGTTGAAGTCGTTGAAAATGGCCTTAGATGCTTCGGTGCCGTGGCTCTCGATGTAACCGGCAATCGTTTCCAGGGCGTCCTCTAGTTTTGGGTCGTCTTTCTTCAGTTCTTGGATTGAGTGGTTGAGAAAGTCGCCACTAACAACGTTCGTTGTCACTGTGCCATGCCCAGAGGCTGTAATGTTATAGGTGTTTTGATTTATTATTTGTTGACCGAGGGCCTTCGCTTGCGCGCCTGTTATAATTTTGTCTAACCGTTGGTCGTGGCGTGCCATGGTGCGTGCCTGTTCGATAGTGGCTTGCGCTACAAGTTCAGCGCGTTTGTCGAGATGATGCCTTTTGAATAGTTCGTCTCTCTCTGCCGCTCGGTCCTCTGCCTTTACCGCTCGCCAGCCCAACAGTCCTAAGATCGGAACGACAAGGAATCCAATGCTGGCCACCTGCCAATAGAATGCGGCGGCCACTAACACGACGAGGACGGCCAACACTGTCCACCCGAGAAATCTGAAATACCTGCGATTTCTGTAGTAGGAACGGGGATCGTAGACCCGATAATATGGGTACTCGAGATCTAGATTGATCCTTCTAAAATCGCTCTCGTTGTTCATTTTTGGAAATCAATTCGAGCCGCAACAAGAACGGCCGGGCTACAATTTTAGCCAGTTTGGCTGCTTGGCGCAATAAATCAACTTTTAATTGTTCGTTTTGGCGAGAGATGACACGCGAAGGATTGCTTCGCGCGTCAGCCTGTCGACGCACAGCGGTCGATCAACCCCGTCCGACGAACGGCATCTTGCTGGCCATCACCGTCATGAACAGCACGTTGGCATCCAACGGTAGTCCAGCCATGTAGGCGACCGCGTCGCCAACCGCTTTCGCGTCCATGCGCGGTTCGTGCTTCATCGTGCCGTCGGGCTGCATCACGCCGGGGCCGGCGACCATGCGGTCCGTCATCGGGGTCGCGGCGTTGCCGATGTCGACCTGGCCGACCGCGATGTCGTACATGCGGCCGTCGAGATTGGAGGCCTTGGTCAGGCCGGTGATCGCGTGCTTGGTTGACGTATAGGCGGCTGAGAACGGCCGTGGCGCGTGTGCCGAGATCGAGCCGTTGTTGATGATGCGGCCGCCGCGCGGGTTCTGGTCCTTCATGATGCGGAAGGCGTGCTGGGTGCACAAAAACGGGCCGGTGAGGTTGGTGTTCACCACCGCCTGCCACTGTTCGACGCTGAGATCCTCGAAATTGACCGGCGGCGCGCCCATGCCGGCATTGTTGAAGAGAACATCCAGCCGGCCATAGGTGTCCATCACCTTGGCGAACAGGGCGGCGATCGAGCCGGGGTTGGTCATGTCGGCGGACACGCACAGGCTCTTGCCGACATTGTCGCCGAGCTTCTTGGTTTCTTCCAGCATCTCCATGCGGCGTCCGGCAAGCACCACGGTGAAGCCGGCATTCATCAGCGCCAGCGATGCGGCGCGCCCGACGCCGGTGCCGGCACCGGTGACGATTGCGATCTTGTTTGTTGCGTCGGCCATGGTTTCCTCGCCTTCAGTTTTTTGCTTCTGTTTCGGATTTATAGGGTGGTCTTGGAATATTCTGGTGCGCGGCGCGCAGGGCCGCCGACCAGCGCGAGCGCAGGTCGTGGAAATAAGGCTCGCCCGCCTCGATGCGGTGGTTGAGGTCGGCCTCGCAGGCATCCGCACGCACGACCAGCACGTCGATCGGCAGGCCGACGCCGAGGTTGGACCGCATGGTCGAATCCATCGAGATCAGGCCGGTCTTCAGCGCTTCATACAGTTCGACATCGTAATGCATCGCGCGGTCGAGCACCGGCTTGCCGTATTTGTGCTCGCCGATCTGCAAGTAGGGCGTATCGGTGGTGCATTCGATGAAATTGCCGGCGGTGTAGACCATGAACAGCCGCATGCGCGAGCCCTTGATCTGCCCGCCGAACAGGAAAGAGACGTCGAAGGAGACGTCTTCGGAGCGCAGCGCCGGGCCTTCGGTGGCGTGGACCAGGCGGATCGCCCGCCCGATGCGCTGCGCCGCCTGGAACATGGTCGGCGCGTTCATCAGCGTCTCGACCTCGCCGGTGGTGGGGTCTTCGATGCCCTCGGTCAATGTCGACAGCACGGACTGGCTGATCGCCAGATTGCCGGCGCTGGCAATCGCCATGATGCGCTCGCCGGGTTTGGAGAAAATATGCAGCTTGCGGAAGGTCGAGACGTTGTCGAGGCCGGCATTGGTGCGGGTATCCGCGATCATGACGAGACCGTCCCGCACCAGAATTCCGCAACAATAGGTCATTCCCGATCCCCGAACCGTCCTAATTCCGGCGGGCAACTAGTAGCCAATTTCAGGGTGTCATCCAACCCCCATTCCCCGTGGCGCGTCATGCTCCCATTGGTTAAAAAGGGGCTCGCCCCGGGCGGATGGGGTCCAGCACCGAACTTGATTGGCGTATCGGCTGCGGCACCGGTTTTGACGGAGGCATTTGGTGCGATCGCCTGCTTCCCGGAAGACGTCATCGCGGTCCAATTGGGGCCGGATGGTCACGATTCCGGTGTTCGTCCTGCCGGCGCATCCACTAGAAATGCGTCGTCGACCGGTACGCCAAGTGCAGTGACGAGCCGGTTGGTCTCTGCAGCCATGCCGACGATGGCGATCATCTCGCGATATTCCGCCTCGGTCATGCCCTTGGCCCGTGCGCCGGCGGTGTGTGAATGAATGCAGTAGTTGCAGCCATGGGCAACTGAAACGGCGACGTAGAGCATTTCCTTGACCTTGGGTTCCAGCGCGCCCGGCGCCATCACCTCCTTGATGCTCTCCCAGGTCCGGCGAAGCGTTCGGGGATCATGGGCCAGCGCGCGCCAGAAGTTATTGACGAAACCGACTGCCGCGTCTTGCGAATGTCGTCGAAGACGGCGCGCGCCTCGCTTGAGAGTTCATCATCGGAAAGCAGCTTCACGGTCGCCATGGCCGGTCTCGCGGATTTGTTGCGATGCGCCGCTATCATAGCACGGGATGGTGCCGGGTTGCTCCGATATGCGTGGTTCTTCCAGACGTCGGGCGGCTTCGTTAGGCCTCGTCAGCCGAACGTTGCAAGACCAGTTTGCCCACACTGGCGTACTGCCTTTGCTGCGCGATAGCGTGCTGGGCCGCGACGTGAAGGTCGCGCAAGCGCCGCTGCAGCGGAGAAGTCTCGTAGAGCGCGCTGCTTCCACCAAGCGCAAAACACGCGTCCGCTACGCCAACGCAGGTGGTTGCAATCCAGACTGCGGCTTGTGTTCCGTCAATGAGGAGGCCTTCGTCCTGCAGCGTTCCGGCCAGTGCGTGATCCCAATGACTCGCGGCCTGCACTTTGTGAAAGGCCTGCGCCGCCCTGACGCCGGCAGAAATCCGGCCGAGTTCGAACTGGAACGTCTCGGATTCCCGCATCGGCGTGGCCGCGTATAGCTGTTGCCTTCCGGTATTGGCGAGCGCGACCAGTTCATCGATGGTGCCCACGGCCGCGCCCACCGAGAACGCGCCATGGAACAGCGGCAGAAGTTGCCGGAATGCTTGATACATCGGGCCCGGCACACAGGCCGCGCCATCCTCCAGATCGAAGAAGTTGGCTTCCGGAACGAATGCATCCCGCAGCGCAATGTGGTGGCTACCGGTTCCCTTCAGCCCGGCTGCATGCCAGGTGTCCTCGATTTCCCAGTCGTCCGCCGGTATCAAAAAGCCACGCATCATCGGCTTCCCGTGCGGGCCGGTGACCGGTTGGCCGTCCTTGGTGATCTTGCAGACTGCGCCCATCCAATCGGCGTGCTTGCAGCCGCTGGCGAACGGCCATCGGCCGTTGACCCGAAAGCCGTTGGCCGTCGGCTCTGCCGTTCCGGTCGGCTGGGAAGATCCGCAGACGGCCACGTCGGGTCCATTCTGATAAATGCGATCGTAGATTTCGCGTCGTGCCAAGGTTGCGAAAAGACTGCCAGCGCACGCCACCATCGAGGTCCAGCCGAGCGAGCCGTCTAGCCGGGCAAGAGCGGTGATGACCTCAAGCCCCTCTGGCAAAGTCAGCTCCAGCCCCTCATGACTCCTTGGCACAAAAAGACGAAACATGCCGATCGATCTCAGCCGATCCACCAGGTCGGACGGAATGCGGCGTGCCGCTTCGATCTCGGCCGCACGTGCGGTGATCTCTGACGCCAGTTCCCGGATGCCGGCAAGCAAATTCTCGTTTGTGGTGCGCGCTGTGAGGGACCGGGGGTGACGAAGCGGGCTTTGAAGGCGCATCTGTTTCGAACCTCTCGTGAAAAAAACGTCGCAAGGGAGGTTGCAGAAGGCGCGCTACGGGACGGTTTCAGCGAGCCTGATGCCTGACTACAGCTGTAACGAGGTTGTCGTGATTACGGCAAAGTGACGGACCCGGCTCGCTTTCATCATGGGTGCGAATAGTCGTCCTGCCTCCATGAGGCGGTGCGGCCGGCAGGTCCTAGGTCCACGCCATGATAACCTGCGCCTGGATCTTGGCCGCAACCTCGCCGCTGCCATGCTTGCGCGCGATGGCGGAGGCGGCGTGTTCGGTGGCGGCCTCGAGTTTGTCGGCGCCCCGGGACTCGATCTCGTTGCGCAGCGGTGTGCCCTGGCAATAGGCGACCGCCACCTGATGGGGCGAGGGCGCGCGGCTCTCCTCTGCTTTGGTTTCGATCGTGACGTTCGAGAACCCTGCCTTGGCCAGATCGCTGCGGATCAGCGCGGTGTCATGATAGCCATGCGGTGTGCGGGCCATGAAGCGCGGAGGATCGTCCGGGAAGAATTCCGCAAGCGCGTTCGTCACGTCGTCCGCGAACACGTTTTCCTCGATGCGGTCCCATGCGTTGAACAGGAAAGTTCCTCCCGGTTTGAGCACGCGCCGGGCCTCGCGATAGGCGGACGGCCGATCGGGAAAGAACATCACGCCGAACTGGCAGCAAACCAGATCGAAAGCGGCATCCTCGAATGGCAGCGCCTGCGCGTCGGCCTGGCGCCAGGTGAGGCGGTCATCTTGTTCTTGCCGCGTGGCGGCATAATCGAGCATCGGCTGGTTGAGGTCGGTCACGACATAGCGCGCATCGGGTGAAAGCATCGGCGCCAGCGCACGCGTCACAACGCCGCTGCCCGCCGCCATTTCCAGCACGGCTTTGGGCGAAAGTGCGGCAGCCCTTTGCGCCATATCCCGGGCGTAGCTCTCGAAGATCAGGGGGACCATATAGCGGTCATAGTTTTCCGGAATCGAGCCCGCAAAAATCTTGTCGCCTGCTGACATGGCCTGTCCCCTGCGTTACGGTTCGGCCTCGCGCCGTTCCACAGAAAAAGAAAATACAGGGGAGGCTGAATGCGCACCAGCAATTTGCCGGGCAGGTTACACGCCACGTTCATGATGCTCTTTTGCATCGCACTGGTTGCCGCAAGCCCCGCCGCAGCGCAGAAAAAAGGCGGCACGCTCAGGCTCTATCACAACGACAATCCGCCCTCGACCTCGCTGCACGAGGAAGCGACGATCGCCTCGGTGACGCCATTTGCCGCGATTTTCAATAATCTCGTGGTGTTCGATCCCGCAAAAGTCCACGAAAGCATCGATACCGTCATTCCCGATCTGGCCGAAAGCTGGTCGTGGGATTCCACCAACACCAAGCTGACCTTCAAGCTTCGGCAGGGTGTGAAATGGCACGACGGCCAGCCGTTCACGGCCAAGGACGTGCAGTGCACCTGGCGCATGCTGATCGGCAAGACCGAGACCCAGGACTTCAAGCGCAATCCGCGAAAAGTCTGGTACACGAAGCTGCAGGACGTCAGCGTCAACGGCGATTACGAGGCGACGTTCGAGCTGAGCGAGCCGCAGCCGAGCCTGCCGGTGCTGCTGGCGAGCGCATTTTCCCCGGTCTATCCCTGCCATGTGTCGCAACAGGTGATGCGCACCAAGCCGGTTGGCACCGGGCCGTTCAAATTCGTCGAATTCAAGCGCGGCGAGTCGGTTCGTCTGGTGCGCAATCCCGATTACTGGAAGAAGGATCGTCCGTATCTCGACGAGATCACGTTCCGGATGATCGACAGCCGCGCCACGCGCATGCTGGCGTTCGCCACCGGCGACTATGACATCACCTTTCCCTCCGACGTCAGCATTCCCTTGATGAAGGACATCAAGGCACGCGCGCCGAACGCGATCTGCGAGATGACGGCCACGGGAGTTCAGATCAATCTGATGGTCAATCGCGTCAACCCGCCGTTCGACAATCCGGATATCCGAAAGGCCATGTCGCTGGCGCTTGATCGCAAGCCCTTCAACACGATCCTGATGGAGGGGTTGGCGCGGATGGGCGGGGCCATGCTGGCGAAACCCGATGGTGAGTGGGGCATGCCGCCTGAAATGGTGTCATCGCTGACCGGCTACGGCCCGAATACCGAAAAGAACATCGCCGAGGCGCAGGCGATCATGCAGAAGCTCGGCTACAGCGACGCAAAACCGCTGCAGATCAAGATCCAGACCCGCAACCTGCCGACCTATCGCGATCCCGCCGTGATCCTGACCGATCAGCTCAAGAAGATCTACATCACGAGCGAGCTCGACATACTCGACACGCCGCGCTGGTACGCGCGGCTGGCAAAGAAGGACTACACGATCGGGTTGAACTTGACCGGCGTCAGCGTCGACGATCCCGACGGCAACATCGTCGAGAACTATTCCTGCAAGTCGGAGCGCAACTACACGCAGTATTGCAACGCCGACGTCGACAGGCTGCTGGCCGCGCAATCGAGCGAACTCGACAGGGAGAAGCGCAGGAAAATGGTCTGGGACGTCGAGCAGCTGCTGGTCGAGGACGCCGCGCGGCCGATCATTCTGCACTCATCGGCCGCCAATTGCTGGCAGCCTTACGTGAAGAATTTTCGGCCGCACGACAACAGCCAGTACAATAATCTCAGGTTCGAGGACGTATGGCTGGATAAGTGATCAGGCGGCGCGGCTGGTCTTCCAGCCGAGGACGCCCAGCGGAATTGCCAGCGCCACCCATGACAGCGCGTCCCAGCCATCGTCTCCGAACAGCGCCGAGGCCAGCCCAACGACGGTGAGCACCCCGAGCCAGAGCGGCCAGCGAAAGATGTCTTCCGCGGTCTGGCGCAGGCGGTTCACGAGCCGACCCCGGATGCGGCGGCGACAGCCGGCCGCTCCGCGGCGTGCGTAGCGACGCGGGGAGATTTGCGCTTGCCGAGCCAGAGATAAAGGCCGCTCGCGAGCACGACGATGGCGGCGAGATCGAGCAGCGCCCAGATGATCTTCAGCGGCAGGCCGCCGTAATCTCCGAAATGCAGCGGGCGCGACACCTGCAATGCCGTAGATACCACGGCAGGCCGCGGGCGGTGACGAGCTGCCCGGTTTCGGCATCGAGCATCGCGGGCGTGAACCGATGCGTTGCGCCGCACCTGAACCGGACGTTGCGCGCGTTGCGTCTCTCGAAGTTCGAAAGCTGGAACAATTCTTAGAAGATTTCGAATGTCGTCGTTAACTGATCGACAACGCTTTTGAATCCGTTCGCGCACGCGACACACGTGACAAGATCGCTTGTTATAAGTCGCGCCAAATATGCTGCGCACTGTGATTAAACAAACACATGGATTGCTACGATCGCGAGTATCGCGAGGTACGCTTCAACTGTCTGGTTGGGAGACTGGTCGGCAAAATATCGCGGGCGAGACGAATCGCGTTCGCGCGAAACAGCGGCTATCCCGTCATTGCGAGCGAAGTGAAGCGATCCGTGACGCCGCGCGACTGAAGATGGATTGCTTCGTGGCGACGCTCCCTTGCGCAAACGCTTCGCGTTTGTCGCAGGCAATGACGGGGATAGGCCTATGAATGAATGCTACGACTGCGACTGGCTTTGCCACTGGCCGGGGCGCCCGGCCTGTTCGACCTTGACCGCCACCGTCAATGTTTCCGCGCCGCCGCCATAGCGGGTGCCGCGCACCGGCGCCGCGCCGAGATAATCGAGTCCGATGGCGACACGGGCGTGGGTATCGGTAGTGCAGATGCCGTTGGCGGCGTCGAAGCCGACCCAGCCGAGGTCAGGCACGTAGGCTTCCGCCCAGGCGTGGCCGGCTTGCTGGTGAGTGGTGCCGTCGGAGCGCAGGAAGTGCCCGGAGACGAAGCGCGCCGGCACGCCGCCGGAGCGGGCGCAGGCGATGAAGATATGCGCATAGTCCTGGCAGACGCCGCGCCTGAGCGCAAAAGCTTCCGCCGCTGATGTCCCTGAATTGGTGGGGTCCTCGTCGAACGTCATGTGCTCGTTGATCTGCACCATCAGCGCGTGCAGGAAGCCGAGCACGTCGCCGTCGGATTCCGAGCGCATCTCGCGGACAAATGTCGCCATCGCCGGGTTGACTTCGGTCAGCGCCGTCTGGCGCAGGAACAGGCTTGGCGGGAACCGCTCGTCGGTGCCGCGCAGCACGCCGCCGGTATCGTGGGTCTCGATCAGGCCCTCGACATGGATGGTGAGGTCGGCGATCGGGCCGTGTGTCAGCACATGCGTGACGTTGCCGAATGCGTCCTGATGCATGTCGAGCCGGGAGTCTGTGGAGACGTCGATCTGCCATTCGGCGACATATTGCCCGTCATGGCTGCCTGGCGTCATGCGCAGGATCTGGATCACGCCCGAGGCCGGGGGCTCGTAGCGATAGTTGGTGGAATGGGCAATTCGCAGGCGCATGGCGGAACCAAGATTGAAGTTGTGATCGTCATGCCCGGGCTAAAGCGCAAAGCGCGTCTTTGCGCAAGATGTCCCGGGCATCACGTCTTTCTTCACTCAGTGGGCATAGCAAGACGTGGATGGCCGAGACAAGCCCGGCCATGACGGTGTTTTGTGGGCGCATCCAAAAGTCTCTAAATCAAATACTGCCTGGTGATGATCTCACCGAGCCGCGCGTTATCCGAAATGAATTCCTGGATGAATTCATGGACGCCATGCTGGAAGATATCGTCCATATGGCTGTGTTCAAGCCGGTTGCGGACGCCGCGGGCGTGGCGCTGGGAGGCGCCCTGGCGGCCATAGGCGACGCCGATCTGGTCGAGATTGCGCACGAGGTTGCTGTAGCAGCTCGCGAGCGACCGCGGCAACGTGTCGTTCAGGATCAGGAGGTCCGCGATCAGCCACGGTTTCAACGTCTCGCGGTAGACCCAGTGATAGGCGGTCAGCGCCGAAACCGAGCGCAGGATCGAGGTCCACTGATAGTAGTCCAGCGGGCCGCCGACATGTTCCTCCTCCGGCAGCAGCACGTGATACTTCACGTCGAGAATGCGCGCGGTGTTGTCGGCGCGCTCCAGATGTAGCCCCAGCCGGGAGAACCAGTAGGCGTCGTTGCGCAGCATGGTGCGGTAGGCCGAGCCGTCGAACCGCAGCGAGGTCTCCTGCACGAAGCGCAGAAACCGCGCCAGTTCCTCGCGGCTCGACGTGCCCTTGCCCCAGATCTCCTGCAACTCGATCCAGGCCGAATTGATGGTGTCCCACATCTCCGATGTCAGCGCTGTTCGCACCGAGCGCGAATTGAGCCGCGCCGCCTCGATGCAGTTCTTGATCGAGGAGGGATTGGACGGCGAGAACGCCAGGTACTCGACCACATTCTGCTCGTTGGCTTCCTGATAGGCCTCGTAGAAACTTGCGCTGACGCCGGCGGTCAGAAGCGCCGATTCCCACTCATTGGTCTTGCCGATATAGGCGGCGGGAAGCGCGGTGACGCGCAAGGTCGCGTCGATGGTGCGCGCGATATATTCCGCACGCTCGACATAGCGGGCCAGCCAGTACAGGTTTTCGGCGGTGCGCGACAGCATACGAAAATTTCGCTCTCTACTCGTCCAGTATCCAGGTGTCCTTGGTACCGCCGCCCTGGCTCGAATTGACGACCAGCGAGCCTTCCTTCAGCGCCACCCGCGTCAGCCCGCCCGGCACGATGGTGACGTGCTGGCTGCCGGTCAGCACGAACGGCCGCAGGTCGACATGGCGCGGCGCGAGGCCGGATGCGGTGCAGGTCGGGCAAGTTGACAGCGCCAGCGTCGGCTGGGCGATAAAGCCCTCCGGTTCGCGCTTGAGCTTGTCGCGGAACGCCTCGATCGTCGCTTTCGTCGCGGCGGGGCCGATCAGCATGCCGTAGCCGCCGGAGCCGTGGACTTCCTTCACCACCAGCTCGCCCAGATTGTCGAGCACGTAGGCCAGGTCCTTCGGCTCGCGGCAGCGCCAGGTCGGCACGTTCTTCAAGATCGGTTCTTCGCCGAGATAGAATTTCACGACCTCGGGCATGTAGGAATAGATCGCCTTGTCGTCGGCAATCCCGGTGCCGACCGCGTTCGCCAGCGTGACGTTGCCCGCCGCATAGGCCGACATCAGCCCGGGGACGCCGAGCGCCGAATCCGGGCGGAAGGTGAGGGGATCGAGGAAATCGTCGTCGACCCGGCGGTAGATCACGTCGACACGCTTCAGCCCTTCGGTGGTGCGCATGAACACTTCATCGTTCTTGACGATGAGGTCGCGGCCCTCGACCAGCTCGATGCCGAGCTTGTCGGCTAAAAACGAGTGTTCGTAGTACGCCGAATTGTAGACGCCGGGCGTCATCAGCGCGACTGTCGGCTCCGCCGAGGCTGAGAGCGGCGCCACCGAACGCAACGCCGACAGCAGTACGTCGGGATATCGTTCCACCGGTGCAACGCGGTGCCGCGCGAACAGGTCCGGAAACAGCCGCATCATGATTTCGCGGTTTTCCAGCATGTAGGAGACGCCCGACGGCGTCCGCGCATTGTCCTCCAGCACGATGAAATTGTCGGCGTCAACCCGGACGATATCGATCCCGGCGATGTGCACGTAGACATCGTGCGGCACGCTCTGGCCGTTCATCTCGGGGCGGAACACCGGGTTCTGGAAGATCAGGTCGTCGGGAATGATGTTGGCGCGCAGGATGTCGCGGGCGTGATAGATGTCGCGCAGGAACATGTTGAGCGCGCGGACCCGCTGCTTCAGGCCCTTTTCCAGCAGCGTCCATTCCTTGGCCGACATGATCCGCGGGATCACGTCGAAGGGAATCAGCCGCTCCTGGGCTTCGGCGTCGCCATAGACGGCGAAGGTGATGCCGATCCGGCGGAACAGCAGTTCCGCCTCCTGCCGGCGATATTCCAGGGCGTCCGGAGGCGTCTCCTTCAGCCAGCGGGAGAGCTCTCGATAGGCCGGGCGGAGTTCGCCGCCGGGGCCGTTCATTTCATCGAAGGCAACTGCCATAAATCCTGACTATTTCTCGAAGCCATGCGGCACAGTGCATGACTTCACGGGATGGTAGCAAGGCCCGGGCCAGCGCGATATGCATTGGCCAGCGGCATTTGGTATGGGTAGCTCGCCGCGCTGCCCTAAAAAAAGGCTGCCGGGTGCTTATTTCGGCAGCAAACCCCCGTGACTTCAATGCGTTGCTTGCGCAAGTTACGGGGACAGGTGGGGAGAAGTCATGAGCGAGATCGTCACGGCGGGTATTCTGGTTATCGGCGACGAGATCCTGTCCGGCCGGACCAAGGACAAGAACATCGGCTTCATCGCCGAATACCTGACCAATATCGGGATCGACCTCAAGGAGGTCCGCGTCGTCGCCGACGACGAGGCCGACATCATCTCAGCCCTTGATGCACTGCGACATCGCTACAACTACGTCTTCACGACCGGCGGCATCGGGCCGACCCATGATGACATCACCGCCGACAGCGTTGCGAAAGCGTTCGGCGTCGGGATCGACCATCACCCCGAGGTGGTGGCGCGGTTTCGCGAGCGCTGGAGCGAGCAGGATCTGAACGAGGCGCGGCTGCGGATGGCCCGCGTGCCCGATGGCGCCGAACTGATCCAGAGCGCGACCATCCTGGCGCCCGGCTTCAAGCTCGGCAATGTCATCGTGATGGCCGGCATCCCCTCGATCATGCAGGCGATGATGGACATCGTCGCGCCCAAGCTGAAATCGGGCGTGCGGATGCTGTCGGACTCGGTTCGCGCCAACGCCCGGGAAGGCGACATCGGCGGGCCGTTGCGGGACATCGCCAATGCGCACCCCGACACCATTATCGGCAGCTATCCGTTCATGGACGAGGACAAGAAGCCGAACACCAACCTGGTGGTCCGCTCGCGCGATCCGGAAAAGCTCAACGCCGCGATGGCCGCGGTGAAGGAGATGCTGGCGGGCATTCTGAGGTAGCGACGAAGCGCAGGTGACCTTCGAAGTTCGCAAATAACGGGAGAACAAAAGTGACCGATTATTCCGGAGCGCGCTCGTGACTGCGCGCGAAAAAGCCACTCCGCCGCCGGAGAAAGCCTTCCCGGTCTCCTGGGACCAGTTTCACCGGGATTGCCGGGCGCTGACCTGGCGGCTCAACGAGGTCGGTCCATTTCATGCCATCATCGCGATTACCCGCGGTGGGCTGGTGCCGGCAGCCATCGTGGCGCGCGAGCTCGGCATTCGCATCATCGATACCGTCTGCATTGCCAGCTACGACCATACCAAGCAGGGCGACCTGAAGGTTCTCAAGGGTGTTTCGACCGAGGTAGCAGAACTCGGCGGCGGCACCGGCAAGGGGCTGTTGATCGTCGACGACCTCGTCGACACCGGCAAGACCGGGCGGCTGGTGCGTTCGATGATGCCGGACGCGCATTTCGCCGCCGTCTATGCCAAGCCGCAGGGCAAGCCGCTGGTCGATACGTTTATTACGGAAGTGTCGCAGGACACCTGGATTCATTTTCCCTGGGATACCGCGCTGTCGTTCCAGCCGCCAATCCGTCCGTGACGGCGGGGTGTGATCAAGACGGGATGGTGGCCGTGAGCGGACAGCAGGCTTCCACTTGGCCGATAAGGTTCGCTCTGGTGATGGCGCTTGCGGCGCTGTTCGGACAGGCCGTCGTCCATGCCCAGACCTCGGTTAATTCGGTTCCGGGCGCCGATGCGGCCTTGATCGAAGACATCGTGACCGGCAGCCGTGTCCTCGCCGATTTCGGCGTTCTCGACGGTTTCGGCCATGTCAGCGCCCGCCATCCCGCCAACCCCGATCGCTTCCTGATGTCGCGCTCGCTTGCGCCCGCGCTTGTCACGGCCGACGACATCATGGAATTCGACCTCGACGGCAATGCCGTGGATGCGCGTGGGCGCACGCTGTTCCTGGAGCGCTTCATCCACAGCGAAATCTACCGGGCGCGGCCGGACGTCATGTCTGTTGTCCACACCCATTCGCCCGGCGTCATTCCGTACACGATCAGCCAGGTCCCGTTGCGCGCGGTATTCCACAACGCGGCGTTCCTGGCGGCCGGCGCGCCGGTATGGGACATCCGAAAGGACTTTGGCGAGACCGACATGCTGGTCCGCAACGCCGCGATCGGCAAGGATTTGGCGCTGACGCTCGGCGACAAAACGGTGGTCTTGATGCGCGGCCATGGGGATGTGGCGGTCGGACCGTCGGTAAAACTGGCGGTGTTCCGCGCCTACTACACCGACGTCAATGCAAAACTGCAGTCGCAGGCGATCGCACTCGGTGGCGAGCCGAGCTATCTGACGCCGGGAGAAGGCGCCAAAGCCGATGTGGTGAATCTGGCGATCGTCGACCGTATCTGGAACCTGTGGAAGATGCGCGTCCCGACGCCGCCTGCAAAGTAGCTCCGCCCAAATTCGCTCAGGTCGATATGCCCCTTCAAAACCGCGTCACACCTACCGGCGACATCATCGCCACGGCGCATCGCGGCCTGTTCACCGGCAACCGCGGCATCATCCATGACCCCGCGACCAAGACCTTATTGAAAAAGCGTTGGTCGAGCCCTGCGTGGATCACCTGCGTCTGCGAATTCAGGGGATGGCGGCGCAAGGTGATGGGCGGGCGGAGCTGGACCGAGCTGTTCTTTCTCGACGAAGCCACCGCATTCGCCGCCGGCCATCGCCCCTGTTTCTTCTGCCGCCGTGATGACGCCAACCGGTTTCGCGCGGCGTGGGAGAAGGGCAATGGCGTGAAAAGCATTCTGGCGCGCGAGATGGACGCCGTATTGCATGGTGAGCGGCTGGAACGCGGCAAGAAGCGGCTGCATCCGCTGCCGATGCCGGTGCAAAAGTTGCCCGACGGCGCGATGGTGCAGCACGCCGAAGAGAGTTTTCTGATCGTGGAGGGCAGGGCGCTGCATTGGTCGATGGCTGGTTATCAGAAAGCGGAAGCCGCACTCAAGAACGCGATGCTGCTGACGCCGCCGTCAACGTTGCACGCGCTCAGTGCTGGATATCGGCCGCTGCTGCATCCGAGCGCGAGTTAGTTAGCGAAGGCGATACCGCTTGCGCGGTCTGCCCTCTCTTCCGCTTGCGGGGGAGAGCTGGAGTGGGCGCTCTCTCCGCGAGTAACGCTCGTGGAGGCAGCCCCCACCCTAATCCTCCCCCGCAAGCGGGAGAGGGAATGGAAGCATCACCCGAGCCGCTGCCTCGCCAGCTTCGCCCCCGCGCCCAGCGCCGCCAGCTTCGCCTCCGCGATGTCCCGCCGCATCGGCGCCATGCCGCAATTCGTCGTCGCGACGATGTTGCTCAACGGCACGAATTTCGAAACGGCCTCGATCACCTTCACGACATCCTCCGCGGTCTCGACGGTGTCGCTGGCGACGTCGATCACGCCGGCCTGGACGACCTTGCCGGGGAGCAGCGCCAGCAGGTCGAGCGGCACTTTCGAATTGCGGCACTCGATCGCGACCTGCTGGATCGGGCTTTTTTCGATCGCCGGGAAAATATCCTCGTACTGCCGCCACTCGCTGCCCAGCGTCTGCTTCCAGTCGGTATTGGCCTTGATGCCGTAGCCATAGCAGATGTGGACGGCGGTGGTGCAGGTCAGGCCTTCGGCGGCGCGCTCCAGTGCCCTGATGCCCCAGTCGGAGACTTCGTCCATGAAGACGTTGAAGGCGGGCTCGTCGAACTGGATCACATCGACACCGTCGGCCTGCAGCGCCTTGGCCTCGTTGTTGAGCAGTTCGGCAAAGGCGAACGCCATCTTGACCTTGTCGCCGTAATACTTGTCAGCGACCGTGTCGGCGATCGTCATCGGGCCGGGCAGGGTGAATTTCAGCTTGTGGGTAGTGTGGGTGCGGGCGACGCGGGCTTCATCGGCATGGACGCGGCCCTTTAGCGTCAGCGGCGCGACCACCTGCGGCACCATCGCCTTGTAGCGGTCTTTCCTGATGCCCATCTCGACCTTGTGGGCGAAATCGATGCCCTCGACCTTCTCCAGAAAGCCGTGGACGAAATGCTGGCGGGCCTGCTCGCCCTCCGTGACGATATCGACGCCGGCATCCTCCTGCAGCTTCACCGCCAGCATGGTGGCGTCCCGCTTGGCGCGGGCGAGTTCGTCGCCTTTTGCTCGCCAGGGCGCCCACAGCGTGTTCGGCTCGGCCAGCCATTCCGGCTTCGGCAAAGAGCCTGCGATGGTGGTTGGAAACAGCATGGGAGCCTCCCGATTGGTTCTGATTGAGCGCCTGTCTGCCATGTCTTAAGATCGAGGTACAGAACAACAAAAGTCGCCATCACGGGGAATATTCCCGCATCGGCAGCTAGGGGAGCCATGATCGACCTGCACTATGCGCCGACGCCCAATGGCTGGAAAATCTCGATCATGCTGGAGGAACTCGGGCTTCCCTATCGGGTCATCCCCGTCAACATCCGCGCCGGCGAGCAGTTCAGGCCGGAATTTCTGGCGATCAGCCCGAACAACCGGATTCCGGCCATCGTGGACCACGAACCCGCCGACGGGCAGGGGCCGTTTCCGGTGTTCGAGACCGGCGCGATCCTGATCTACCTCGCCGACAAGACCGGGCGCTTTTTGCCGAAAGAGATGCGGGCGCGCTCCCACGTCATCGAATGGCTGATGTGGCAGGTGAGTGGGCTCGGGCCCATGCTCGGCCAGCACGGCCATTTCGCGCTCTACGCGGCAGAAAAAATCCCTTACGCGATCGAACGCTACCGCGACGAGGCGGCGCGGCTCTACCGCGTGCTCGATACGCAGTTGGGCAAGACCGGCGCCTATGTCGCGGGCGACTACTCGATCGCCGATATCGCCTGCTTCCCCTGGACCATGACCCACAAGGCGCAGGGCTTTACCCTCGACGATTATCCGAACATCAAACGCTGGTACGCGGAAGTGCGCGCCCGGCCGCAGGTGCAAGCCGGGCTCGCGATCGGAAAATTCGTGAAGGAGCCGTTCGACGAGGAGGCGCGGAAGAATATGTTTGGACAACGCGCGAAGGAGATGGCGGAGAGGAAGTGATTGCAGACCCTCATGGTGAGGAGGCGCGAAGCGCCGTCTCGAACCACGAGGCCACGGACGGGCCTACATCCTTCGCGACGCGCGTTCCGCGCTCCGCAGGATGAGGAGAATCAAGAATCAAACAAAAGGAAAGCCCATGATCGAATTCTTCTTCGACTGCTCCAGTCCCTGGACCTATCTCGCCTTCCACAACATCCAGCCGCTCGCCAAAGAGTTCGGCGTCGAGATCAGTTGGCGGCCGATCCTGGTCGGCGGCATCTTCAACACCGTGAACCCCAGCGTCTATGCGCAGCGCGAGACGCCGGTGCCGTTGAAGGCGCGGTACATGAAGAAGGATCTCGCCGACTGGGCGCGCTCTGCGGGGCTTGCCATCAAGATGCCGCCGACGGTGTTTCCGGTGAACAGCGTGAAAGCAATGCGCGGCTGCATCTGGCTGGGCCAGGAATCTGGCGAACGCATGGTGCCGTTCGCCACCGCGGTGTTCGAGACCTATTGGGGCGGCGACAAGGACATTTCGCAGGACTCGGTGCTGACGGAGGTCTGCAAGAAGGCCGGCGTCGACCATGTCAAATTCTTCGAGGGCATCGGCCAGCAGTCGATCAAGGACCAGCTCAAGGCCAACACGGACGAGGTGATGGCGCGTGGCGGTTTCGGTTCGCCGACGATCTTTGTTGACAAGACTGACATGTACTTCGGCAACGACCGAATGCTGCTGATCCGCGAGGCGCTGGAGCGCCTGAAAGCGCGGGCCGCCTGATGCCGAAGGCCGTCGTCTGCCGCGAGCTTGGGCCGCCGGAGAGCCTGCGCCTGGAAACGTTTGACGCCATGCCGCTGGCGCCGGGTCAGGTGCGTGTCGCTATCCGCGCCGCCGGGTTGAACTTCCCCGACGTTCTGATGGCGGCGGGCGAGTATCAGCTCAAGCCGCCGCTGCCGTTCACGCCGGGTATGGAAGCCGCCGGCGATGTCGTCGAGGTCAACGCGGCCGAAGGCGTCGCGGTTGGTGATCGCGTGATCGTCAAGATGCGGCACGGCGCCTATTCCGATGAAGCCGTCGCGACGCCGTCGCAACTCGTAAAACTGCCGTCGAATTTCGACTACGCCGAGGGCGCGACGTTCCTGGCCGGCCACGGCACCGCCTATCACGCGCTGATCGATCGCGGCCGGCTCGAACCGGGCGAGGTGCTGCTGGTGCACGGCGCGGGCGGCGGTGTCGGGCTCGCCGCCGTCGAAATCGGCAAGATGCTCGGCGCGACGGTGATTGCGACAGCTTCCAGCGACGAGAAGCTTGCGATTGCGAAAGCCAGGGGCGCCGATCATCTCATCCGCTACGATCGCGAGCCGTTCCGCGATGCCGTCAAGCGCATCACGGACGGGCAGGGCGCTGACGTGGTATTCGACCCCGTCGGCGGCGAAGTATTCGAGAACTCGATGCGCTGCATCAACTGGGGCGCAAGGCTGCTGGTCATCGGCTTCACCGGCGGCATTGGGCTTGCAAAGACCAATCTTCTGATGATCAAGGGCGCGAGTGTGCTCGGCGTCCGAGCCGGCGAAGCGGTGCGGAGAAATCCCGCGCTCGGCGAGGTCAGGATCAAGGCGCTCGCGGAATGGGCGGAGGCCGGAAAGGTGCGTCCGAATATCTCGCATCGGCTGCCGCTTGAGGATTACGCGAAGGCGATGAGGCTGCTCATCGATCGAAAGGCGATCGGGCGCGTGGCGCTGACGATGGGGTAACCCTATGATCCAAACTTTCCAGCCTTCAAAAACGCAATCGTCTGCGCGATCGCAACACTATGCCGCACCAGCCAGGGATGCGAGGTGCGGATGACGATATGGTCCGCCATCCCGTCGAGTTTGGTGTTCGCCACCGATACCCGTCCGTCATGCGGCTTCGGCAGGAATGCCGATGTGATCGGATAGATCGACCGGTTTCCGGCGACGATGCCAACGGGATAATTGACCGGTGGAAACAGTGCCTTGATCGCTTCATTTCGCTGCGTGCCGAGTTGCTGTCCGGCCGGTCCGAAAAAAGCGCGGTAAGGCCTGAGATGCCTGAGGCGGTCGGCGATCTCGCTGCCGCTGTTCGGCGTGCCGAGCATGACGACACGGCCCAGGCGTTTTGGCCGATGTCTGGCAATGTAGACCCGGGCCAGCAAGCCGCCCATGGAATGGCAGACGAAATGGACGGAACCGTCGACGTCCTCCGTAAAACGTTGGATAGCGGGATGGATGTCCTCCGCCAGCGCTTCCAGCGCGTTCCGGCGGCTCGCGTAGTCCAGGTTGAGCGCGGCGAAGCCACAGCCTTCCAGCGCCGCTTGCATCTTTCGAAACGATCGCGCCGTCCTGCTGATGCCATGGAGCAGGACGACACCGTCTTGCGTCGCGTCGGTCGAGGCGGGCCGCTCGCTCACTTATATTCGCGCTCTTGCCACCATGGGAAATAGTCGGGCATGTCGCTGGAAACCTTGTTCTTGAATTCGGCCGGGCGCTTTTCCAGGAACGAGACCACGCCTTCTTTCACGTCCTCCGAACGCCCGCGGGCGTAGATGCCGCGGCTGTCGACCTTGTGAGCTTCCATCGGATCGTCGGCGCCCATCATGCGCCACATCATCTGCCGGATCAGCGCCACCGATACCGGCGCGGTCTTGGCGGCAAATTCTTTTGCCAACGCACGCGCGGTCGGCAGCAGATCGTCCGGCGGCACCACCTTGCTGACGAGGCGGCCGGCCAACGCCTCCTGCGCCGGGAAGACGCGGCCTGAATAACACCACTCCAGCGCCTGCGAGATGCCGACGATGCGCGGCAGAAACCAGCTCGAGGCGGCCTCGGGCACAATGCCGCGCTGGGAGAACACGAAGCCGAAGCGTGCGGCTTCCGATGCGATGCGGATATCCATCGCGAGCTGCATGGTGACGCCGATGCCGACGGCGGGGCCGTTCACCGCCGCGATCACCGGCTTCAAGCATTTGAAGATGCGTAGCGTCACCTGGCCGCCGCCGTCGCGCACCATGGGATCGCTGTAGTCGACAGCGCCGCTGGCCAGCCGCTTCACCGGCCCGCGCCGCGCGTCGCGGTCAAACGTGTTGGCGCCGGACGAGAGATCGGCGCCGGCGCAGAAGCCGCGGCCTGCGCCTGTCACGATGATGGCGCGGACATTGTCGTCTTTGTCGGCGGCGTCGAAGGCGTCGATCAGTTCCTGCTGCATGGTGCCGTTGAAGGCGTTGAGCTTGTCGGGCCGGTTCAGCGTGATGGTGAGAATCTGATCGTCGACCTCGTACTTGATCGCCTCATACGCCATGGGACTGTTTCCTCTCGATTGTTCGTTTTTTGTCTAGCCCAGCTCAAGAATGTCGTCGTGCCCGGGCAAAAGCGCGAAGCGCGTCTTCGCGCCAGATGTCCGGGCATCCAGGTCTTTTCGTTCGGCAGAGTAAGAGCGTGGATGGCCGGGACAAGCCCGGCCATGACGGGGTCTGAATTATTTCTTCGGCGGCGAGGGCCACGGCCGCTGCGGGCCGCGCAGGCCTTCGAACGCCTTCGCCATGCCGAGCACGCCGAGATCGTCGAAGCGGCGGCCGACGATCTGCACGCCGATCGGAAAGCCCTTGGCGTCGTAACCGCCATTGATCGAGATCGCGGGATTTTCAGCCATATTCCACGGCACGGTATAGGCAATGTGCTCGAACGGCTTGTCCGGATCATTGATCGGGGCGGCGAATTCGGCCGGGAAGTTCACCACCGGCGACACTGGCGAGACCACGTAATCGAGATCGCAGAACAGTTTTGCAGCCGCCGCGCGGATCGCCATCGTGGCGTTAAAACCCCTGACGACGTCGATGCCGGAAAGACTTGCCGCGGCTTCGGCCCATTTGTGGATGTAGGGCAGCGTCCTGCTGCGTTCCTCGGGCGAAAGTTTTGAGAGATCGTCCCACATCCGCGCGCGCCAGAAATTGTCGAGCCCGTCGAGCATCTCGCGCGTCAGGATACCGTCGACCTCGGTGACGACGGCGCCGGCGGATTCGAACGCCTTGGCCGCCTTGATCGCAACGCCTCGCACGTCGCTTTCCAGCGGCTGGCCGGCGCCGGGATCGAGCATCAGGCCGATGCGCAGCTTGCGCGGGGACTTGTCGTGCGCCTTCCAGTTGATGCTGTCCGCCGGCAGGCTGGTGCCGTCGCGGCGGTCCGGCTTCGACAAGACGCACATCATCAGCGCCGCATCGTCGACGGTGCGGGTCATCGGGCCCGCAACGCGGCCGACATAGGGCGGATCGACCGGAACGCGCCCAAAACTCGGCTTCAACGCGACCAGGCCGCACCACGAGGCCGGCAGCCGCACCGAGCCACCGATGTCGGTGCCGAGATGCAGCGGGCCGTAACCGGCCGCGGCTGCCGCGCCCGCGCCCGAGGAGGAGCCGCCGGCATTTTTGCTGAGGTCCCAGGGATTGCGGGTGAGGGGATGGAAACTGGAGAGGCCCGACGACAGCATGCCGTAATCCGGCATCGTCGTTTTGGCGAAGATGATCGCGCCGGATTCACGCAACCGCGCGGCGGG
Organism: Bradyrhizobium sp. AZCC 2262; assembly: GCF_036924535.1. NCBI lineage: Bacteria > Pseudomonadati > Pseudomonadota > Alphaproteobacteria > Hyphomicrobiales > Nitrobacteraceae > Bradyrhizobium > Bradyrhizobium sp. AZCC 2262. The sequence goes on from NZ_JAZHRT010000001.1 coordinate 1,427,882, forward strand.
CGGGGCATCCTTCGCGGCCGGCACCAGCTTGACACTGGCAGCACCCAGCGGGACCGGCTGACCTTTGGTGGCGATATTGTCCTTGATGGTGACCGGAATGCCATCGAGCGTGCCGGTCGGCTCGCCCCTCTGCCAGCGGTCGGTCGAGGCCTTCGCGGCCGCGCGCGCAGCTTCGGGATCGAACAAATAGAGCGCCTTGATGTGCGGCTCCCACGCCGCAACATGCTCGATCACTTCCTCCAGCACTTCGGAGGGCGAGAACTGCTTGGCACGATAGCCCGCGATCAGGTCAGTCGCGGAAAGGTCATGCAGCGAGGTGACTTCTTCTTGTTCTTCTTTGACGGTTTTATGCATGCGAACCTACCGGGAGCCGGGTTTCGATGATGCGGGCGAACATGCTGGCGCCGATCGGCAGGATCTTGTCGTCGAGGACATAGCCGGGGTTGTGCACCGGCACCGAGCCGTCATGGCCGATCCAGAAATAGGCGCCGGGCACCACCTGCATCATGTCGGCGAAATCCTCGCTTCCCATCTTGGGCGTCGCGCGCGTCAACACATTGGCCGGATCGACCACGGTCTTCGCCACCGCCTCGACCACCCGGGACTGCTCCTCCTCGTTGACGAGCACGCTGAACGTGTCGCGGATGTCGGCGGTTATTTCGCACTGGAAGGTCGCGGCAATGCCGGCGCAGATCGTGCGCATGCGCTCGCGGATCAACGCGCGCACGCCGTCGTCGAACGCGCGCACCGTGCCGCCTAGTCTGGCGTCACCTGGGATCACGTTGTTTGCGGAGCCGGCATGGATTTGCGTGACCGACAGCACCGCAGACTTCAAGGGATCGACGTTGCGGCTGACGATGGTCTGCAGGGCTTGCGTCAGCGTCGTCGCGATGACCACAGCGTCCTTGGAGCGTTCCGGCATCGCGCCATGCGCGCCGTAGCCCTGGATGGTGATGTCGAAGAAGTCGGCGCCGGCCATTGCCGGCCCCGGCAGGATCGCGATCTCACCGTGGTTCAGGTCGGGCGCATTGTGCAGCCCGTAGACCTCGTCGCAGGGAAATTTCTGGAACAGGCCGTCCTTGATCATGGCGCGCGCGCCGCCGAGGCCTTCCTCGGCGGGCTGGAAGATGAAATGCACGGTACCGTCGAAATTTTTGGTCTCGGCCAGATAGCGCGCGGTGCCGAGCAGCATGGTGGTATGGCCGTCATGGCCGCAGCCGTGGAAGCGGCCGGGAATCGTCGAGCGCCATTTCAGGTTGGTATTCTCTTCCATCGGCAGCGCGTCCATGTCGGCGCGCAGGCCGATGCGCTTGCCGCCATTGCCCTTGCCCTTGAGCACGCCGATCACGCCGGTGCCGCCAAGGCCGCGATGCACCTCGATGCCCCATCCTTTCAGCTTCTCCGCGACGATGCCGGAAGTGCGCACTTCCTCGAAGCCGATCTCGGGATGGGCATGCAGATCGCGTCTGATGGCGGTGAGTTCCTTGGCATAGCCGTCGATGCGGTCGATGGTAGGCATGTCTGTTATCCCGTGACTGGAGAGGTTGAGCGAGATTGGGCGGATGGGGCGAAAGCGCGGCCGTTCGGCTTGATGCGGATGCCCGGACGCAGCCGCGTCCAGGGTAATACTGCGGTATCGGCCGGCATCGCGCCGGGCGCGGCGCAGATCAGGAGCTTTTCGGCGATCGGCTCGAAATCGGCGCGGAAATGCACCGAGCTCTTGTTGACCAGGATTTTCTGCTCGGTCGGCTCGATGCCGACATAGCGGTACATCGATTGATCCGCGAGCTGCGCCTTGTAGGAGCCGACGACCACTCTGATATCGCCGATGCGCAGGCAGGCCGACTGCCCCATATCCATGTCGCGTCCGCGATAATAGGGGCCGGACGCCACGAATTTGCCGTCGGACAGTTTTTCGACAACGAAAGTTTCCCTGTATGGCGCATCGCCTGATATGCCCGACTTGCCGCCGAGATTCAGCGTGACCGTGGCGCCGACACCGGCCGCATGCGCAGCGCTAGCCGACTCCGGATCGTAGATCACGCCGGTGGCACCGGAAGCCTTGTTGCGCACCAGCGCGCGCAGCATGCCCGTGGTGTCGGAATCGCCGCCGGCGCCGGGATTGTCCTGGGTGTCGGCGATGACGATCGGCTTACTTGCCGATTTCGCCAGCTCCATCGCGAGGCGCACGCCATCATCGGGCGAATAGATGCGGCCGTCGAAATCGTCCTCGTGGCTCTCGACCAGCGCCACCAGTTTGTCGGCTGCGGCATCCGCATCGGCCTGCGTCCGGCCGTAGGCAAACACGCTCGGCCCGCAATCCCTGAAGTCCGCCGCCGGGAAGCCCGGCGCAAAGGACAGCGTCGGCACCGCGTCGCTTTCGAGCGCCGTAAGCTTTTCATAAATGCCCTTGGTCGGCTGGTCGTTGGTGCATTGCCAGGAGATCGGGATCAGGAACGGCAATTGCCGGAACGCTTTTGCAAAGCGTGCCTTTGTCTTCAGCATCAGCGCGAGGTGTCTTGCACAGGCGCGGCCGGTGTCGGCCATGTCGATGTGGGGATAGGTGCGGTAGGCAATGAGTGCATCGGCATGCTCCATCATCTCGGGTGAGACATTGGCATGGAGGTCCAGGCTCACGACCAACGGCAGGTCCTTGCCGATCACCTTGCGCACGCGGGCAAGCGTTTCGCCTTCACCGTCGTCGTAGTGTTCGGTCACCATGGCGCCGTGCAGATCAAGATAGACGGCATCGATAGGTCCTGCCGTAGCGATGCCGTCGACCATCTCTTTCATGATGCGTTCGAAGGCATCCTTGGTGACATGCGCCGATGGGACCGCGGCCGCCGAGATCGTCGGGACCAGCTCCCAGCCATTGGCTTCGGCCGCCTCGACGAAACCGGCCAGGCCGACATTGATGTTACGCATGACCTTGAGCATGTCGGTGCCATGCGCCATCGACGGCCAGCCGCCGCCGTGAACGAAATCGTCATAGGTCGCCTTGGTTGGCGCAAAAGTGTTGGTCTCGTGCAGAAAGGCGCCAACGGCGATGCGGGTCATTCAGTGTCTCGGCCAATGCTTTTCGTTGGGGGGACGTTAAGCGCGTCATCGTGGCAAGTGCAAGCCGGGGAGCAATCCCGTTTTGCATGCCGCGTGGGCGTTAGTAATTGTCTTGCACCGTGACCAACGCCGTCATTGCGAGGGACAAAGCGACGAAACTTGCTCCGTCATTCCGGGGCGATGCGCAGCATCGAACCCGGAATCTCGAGATTCCGGGTTCGCTTCGCGCCCCGGAATGACAGCAGTTGCTGCGCCGCTCAGGTCAGCGTCGCCAGCAAGCCCGCCATCAAACGGCCGCGCTCGGCGAGACTGTCGACCTCGATGTGTTCGTTGAGCGTATGAGCGTCGGCGCCTCGAACACCCAGGCCGTCAAGCGTGGGGATACCCATCGCGCCCGTAAAATTGCCGTCGGAGCCACCACCGGCGCTGCCACGCGGGAGCTCGACGCCCAAACTCCGGGCCACGCTGCGCGCCTGTTCATAAAGCGCCATCGTGCCAGCGTCGGGTTCCCACACCGGCCGGGTCACACCACGGGTGACCTTGAACGTGACATCATTGCTGCTGCCGGAAAGCGCGAGCATCCGTTCGACGCCGCGATCGAGGTCGGCCTGCCGCTTGGCCATGCTGAGCGCCTCGCCGCTGCAGGTAGTGGCAACGCAATTGACCCATTGGCCGCCATGCACGATGCCGACCGAGAAGGTGCAATCTTCAGTCGTCATGCCGTCGATAGCGATAATCTGGCGTGCCATCTCGCGGATCGCGGAACGCCCCGAGGAGAGCGTGGCGCCGGCATGGCTCGGCTTGCCGATGGCTTCGAGATTGAAGCGGGCAATGGCATATCGCCCGGTAACCACGCCGTTGTTGAGGCGGCCCGGCTCCGGCACCAGCACATATTTGTTGCGGGCGGCTTCGGCCTCGATGATGTCGCGGGTCGATGGCGTGCCGACTTCTTCATCCGGCGTGAACAGCACGGTGATTGGCAGCGGCGTCGTGAACGCGGCGCGGGCCAGTTGCCGGATTGCTTCGAGGGTGAGGTAGTTGCCGCCCTTCATGTCGAAGATGCCCGGGCCGTAGCATTTGTTGCCTTCGCGCCGCCACGCCAGCTTTTCCAGCGTGCCGACGGGATGGACGGTGTCGAGATGGCCCGCGATCAGGATTCCGGGCTCGCCCTGCTTCGGGTGAGGGAAACGCGCGCGGACGCAGCCGGCAAAACCCTGCCGACCGGCGATGCGTTCGATGGTCGCACCCATGATGGCCATTTCGCGCGCCGCAAGATCGAGCATGCGTTCGACCGCACACGCATCCCACGTCGGGCTTTCGCATTCCACCCAGGCCCGCAAACCCTGCAGCATGGTCTCGGAATCGAAGGGAAGGTTGGCAGGATTCATGATGGGTCCTCCCGGTTGGGCCGGAATGTTTGGGTTCAATGTGGACCCATTACGAGAAGGATCGGCGGCTAATTTGTAAAGGGAAAACATGGCGCGCTCGGACCTTCCCTGTGCGAGGTCGGGGCAACGGTAATTCTGGCATCATTCTTGATTGTGGACTTTTGAGGAGGCGTGTCGGCGGAGCTGAACCGGGACTGCAATCCACCCGGCGGCGGGCGCAAGCCGGCCGCGAAAAGACCTGTCCGGAGGGCTGTCCTGATTTCCGCCTGAGCGCCGGCGTCACCAGTGTCGTCGGGTCAAAAGGTGTTGTGAAGCTGAATATCGACCCTATAGTTCGGTCAGAAACCGGGCAGGGGCCCGAACAATAGGCATTCGGGCGTCGAGACGACAACGGAGATGAAGGAATGAACGCGTTCAGAAAAGCAATTCTTGCTGCGACATGTGTCGGCAGCCTCGTGGCCGTGGCGGCGCCTGCGCTTGCCGAGACCACGTTGCGCGCCGTCATGCATTCGGATCTGAAGATCCTCGATCCGATCTGGACCACGGCCTACATCGTCCGCAACCACGGTTACATGATCTACGACACGCTGCTCGCGCAGGATGAAAAGGGCGAGATCAAGCCTCAGATGGTGGAGAAGTACGAAGCCGCGGCTGACGGCAAGAGCTACACCTTCACCCTGCGCGACGGCCTGCTGTGGCATGACGGTCAACCTGTAACGTCGGAAGACTGCATCGCCTCGATCAAGCGCTGGGCCGCGAAGGACTCGCTCGGCCAGAAGATGATGACGTTCGTCGACTCGATGAGCGCGGTGGATGCCAAGACTTTCACCATCAAGCTCAAGGAACCGACAGGTCTCGTGCTGCTGGGCCTGTCGAAACCCTCGTCGAACGTGCCGTTCATGATGCCCAAACGCGTGGCGGAAACCGACCCCAACAAGCAGATCGAGGATTTCACGGGATCCGGCCCCTTCGTCTTCAAGAAGGACGAATGGAGGCCGGGCGACAAGACCGTCTACGTCAAGTTCGACAAGTACAAGCCGCGCAGTGAGCCGGTGTCCGGCCTGGCCGGCGGCAAGGTCGTCAAGGTCGACCGCGTCGAGTGGCGCGCGATCTCCGACGCGCAGCAGGCCGTCAACGCGCTGTCCAAGGGCGAAATCGATTTCGTCGAGCAGCCGAGCCACGATTTGCTGGGGACGCTGAAGAAGGACCCCAATGTCTCGGTCATCATCTCGCCGCCGCTGAAGGCGCAATACGTCTTCCGCCCCAACCATATCCACAAGCCGTTCGACAATCCGAAGATTCGCCAGGCGCTCTGGTACGCCTTCAATCAGGAAGACTTCCTGATGGCGACCATCGGTAGTGAGGAATACATCAAGGAGTGCAAGGCGCTGTTCATCTGCGGCACGCCGTTCGCGACCACCAAGGGAATGGACGGGCTTCTCAGCTCCAACGCCAAGAAGGCCCAGGAACTGTTGAAGGAAGCCGGCTACGACGGCACCCCTGTCGTGCTGATGCACTCCACCGATTTGAAAGTGCTGACCAACCTTGCGCCGGTGGCGAAATCCCTGATGGAGAAGGCGGGCTTCAAGGTCGACATGCAGTCGATGGATTGGCAGACGCTCGTCGCGCGCCGCGCCAAGAAGGATGCCCCTGACGCCGGTGGCTGGAACGCGTTCCTGACCGCCTGGGTCGCCGCCGACGTGATGAACCCGGTCTCGACCGCCTATCTCAACTCGTCGTGCGAGAAAGCGCTGTTCGGCTGGCCGTGCGACGCCCAGCTCGAAAAGCTGCGCGACGATTTTGCGCGCGAGGCGGACCCGGCCAAGCAGAAGGCGATCGCCGAGGCCGTGCAACTACGCAGCATCGAGGTGACGCCCGAGATCCCGGTCGGCGAATATGTTCAGCCGGTCGCGATGCGCAAGAACGTCACGGGCTTCATCATCGCGCCGGTGCCGGTGTTCTGGAACATCGAAATCACCAAGTGAGTTGAGCGGCGCGGGCGGGGACTTTTTTCTCCGCCCGCGCCGCTCCAGGGTCGAGTTGATTATGTCCATGTATGGCTATCTCCTGCGGCGGCTGCTCGGCACCATTCCCGTGCTGCTGGTCGTTGCGGTCTTTATTTTCCTGATGCTCCGCCTGACGCCGTCGGATCCGGCCGCGATCATCGCCGGCGACAACGCCAACGCCGAGCAGGTGGCGCAGATCCGCAGCCAGCTCGGTCTCGACAAGCCGATGATGCAGCAGTTCTTCATCTGGTCGGGCAGGGTGCTGACGGGCGATTTCGGCGAAAGCTTCTTCTTCAAGAAGACGGTCGCCGCGCTGATCGGCGAGCGGATCGAACCGACGCTGTCGCTGGCCTTCTTCACGATGCTGATCGCGGTGTGCCTGGCGGTGCCGCTCGGCGTGATGGCGGCGCACTGGCACGGCAGCTGGCTTGATCGCCTCGTGATGGGTTTCTCGGTGCTCGGATTTTCGGTGCCGGTGTTCGTGGTCGGCTATCTCCTGATCTATGTGTTTTCGATCTGGCTGAACTGGCTGCCGGTGCAGGGCTATCAGCGCCTTTCCGAAGGCGTCGGCGGCTGGGCACTGCGTTTGCTGCTGCCCTCGGTGACGCTGTCGGTGATCTATGTGGCGCTGATTGCGCGCATGACCCGCACCAGCGTGCTCGAGGTGCTCTCCGAGGATTACATCCGCACCGCGCGCGCCAAGGGGCAATCCGAGCGCAAGGTACTGTTCCGCCATGCGCTGCGCAATGCGGCGGTGCCGATCGTCACGGTGATCGGCCTCGGCGTGGCGCTCCTGATCGGCGGCGTCGTCGTGACCGAAAGCGTGTTCACGATTCCCGGCCTTGGCAGGCTGACGGTCGACGCGGTGCTGGCGCGCGACTATCCGACGATCCAGGCCGTCATCCTGCTGTTTTCATTCGTCTACGTCATGATCAACCTGGCGGTTGATATGATCTATACCGTGCTCGATCCCAGGATTCGCTACTGATGGTTGATGCGACGATCCTCGAACCCGTTCTGCCCGCCAGCGCGGGCAAGCCGGCTGCGTTTCGCAAGCTGCTGCGTAACCCGAGCGTGGTTTTCGGCGCGGCCATCATCGGCATCGTCCTGCTGATGGGGCTGCTGGCGCCCTGGCTTGGCACCATCGACCCGACGGCGATCAACCCGGTCGCGCGCAACAAGGTTCCCGGCGCGGAATTTTCGATGCGCACCGATACCGGCGAGCGCATTCGCATGATTGCCGCCTTCGGCACCGACGGGCTCGGGCGCGACGTCTACAGCCGGGTGGTCTATGGCGCGCGCGTCTCGCTACTGGTCGGCGTTTCGGTCGCGCTGATCAGCGTTGCCGTCGGCCTGTTCATTGGGCTATTGGCCGGCTTCTTCCGCATTCTGGATGCCGTGATCATGCGGGTCATGGATGGATTGATGGCCATTCCGGCGATCCTGCTCGCGATTGCCATGGTGTCGTTGTTCCGCTCCAGCGTGCTGACCGTGATCATCGCCATCACCGTTCCCCAGATACCCGGCGTCGTCCGGCTGGTGCGCTCGATCGTGCTCAGCGTGCGCGAGGAGCCTTACGTCGAGGCCGCGGTCACGCTCGGCACTTCAACCCCGAAGCTGCTGTGGCGGCATGTATTGCCCAACACGATCGCGCCGATGATCGTGCAGGGCACCTTCATCTGCGCGTCCGCCATCCTCATCGAAGCCATTCTGTCCTTCCTCGGCATCGGCGTACCGCCGGAAGTGCCGACCTGGGGTAACATCATGGCCGCGGGACGAGAGGTGTTCAGCCTGTTCCCGCACAACATCATCTATCCCGGCGTCTGCCTTGCGCTCACGATCCTGGCCGTCAACGTTCTCGGCGACGGCTTGCGCGATACGCTCGATCCCAAGATGGCGAAGCGGGTGTGATGTGAGCAACACCGTCCTCGAAGTCTCGAATCTTTCCGTCGCCATCAAGGGAGGCGACCGGACGCATGCGGTGCAGGGCATCAACCTGACCGTCGGCGCCGACGAGATCGTCTGCGTGGTGGGCGAATCCGGCTCCGGCAAGTCGGTAACGGCGCAGGCCGTGATGGGCCTGCTGCCGAAAGGCGCGATGCAGGTCGAGAGCGGCTCGATCCGGCTGCAGGGCGATCAACTGCTCACCAAATCCGACGCGGAGTTGCGCGCGATCCGCGGCACCCGCATGGCCATGGTGTTCCAGGAGCCGATGACTGCGCTCAATCCGGTCGAGCGGGTCGGCGACCAGATCCGCGAAGTGCTGGAGATCCACACCAGCCTCGACCAGAAGGAGCAGCGCGCGCGCGTGCTCGAGATCATGCGCGCGGTGCATCTGCCCGATCCCGAACAGATGATCGACGCCTATCCGCACCAGCTCTCCGGCGGCCAGCGCCAGCGGATCATGATCGCGGCGGCGCTGGTGCTAGATCCCGCTTTGCTGATTGCCGATGAGCCGACCACCGCGCTCGACGTCACCACGCAGGCGCAGATCCTCAAGCTCGTGCGGGAAATGCAGGGGCGCAAGAAAACCGGCGTGCTGTTCATCACGCATGATTTCGGCGTCGTTTCCGAGATCGCCGACCGCGTCGTGGTGATGCAGATGGGCCGGATCGTGGAGCAGGGCCCGTGCGAGGAGGTGCTGCGGAATCCACGAGAAGACTATACCAGGATGCTGCTGGGCGCGGTGCCGAGCATGACGCCGCCGAAGCGGTCGCCGGTGACCGGCCCGGTGGTGCTGCAGACCGAAAATCTTTTCAAGACCTATGGTAAGCGCTCGCTGTTCCAGCCGAAGGCGCGCGTGGTGGCCGCGGTCAAGGACGTCTCGCTGACAATCCGGCGCGGCGAAACGCTGGGCATTGTCGGCGAGTCCGGGTCCGGCAAGTCCACGGTGGCGCGCTGCGTCGCGCGGCTGGTCGATGCCACCGACGGCGGCATCAAGATCGACGGTGTCGATATCGCGGCGATGCGCGAAGCGAAATTCCGCCCGATGCGCCGGCGCATCCAGTTCATCTTTCAGGACCCGTATCGATCGCTCAATCCGCGCCGCACCGTCGGCGAGGCGATCATCGAGGGACCGATGAATTTTGGCCTCAGCCGCAAGGAGGCGCTGCAGCGCGCACGCGACCTGATGGCCGTGGTGCATCTGCCGCCGGCTGCGATCGACCGTTTCCCGCACCAGTTCTCCGGCGGCCAGCGCCAGCGGATCTGCATCGCGCGGGCGCTGGCGATGGAGCCTGAATTGTTGATCGGCGACGAGCCGGTGTCCGCGCTCGACGTCTCCGTGCAGGATCAGGTGCTGAAGCTGCTCGACGAAGTGCGCCGCAAGTTCAATCTGGCGGTGCTGTTCATCACCCACGATCTGCGGGTGGCCGCCCAGGTCTGCGATCGGATCGCGGTGATGCAGCGCGGGGTGATAGTCGAGCAGGGCGCCACGGCAGACGTTTTTGCCGCGCCCCAGCACGAATACACCAAGGCATTGTTCGACGCCGCGCCCGGCCGCCATCAGGAATTTGCCGCCAGCGCGTAATTGGCTTCGTCATCACGACCCAACAGGTCACGGAAATGCGCGCCCGATGGCTCGCAATGACAGTGAAGGTCAGCAGTGGGTATCCCGCATCAGTTCCGGACCATCGCTCGACAGCGGCGAGGGGATTTGCGGTTGTTGTGGCTGGGATGACCGCCGATCCGTGGGTAATTTGCGCCCGGTTCCGGCAGGTTTGTCCAAGGGTTGTTCGCTAGCCATGTCGTCATACTCCTTTTGTGCATGACAACATTTTTGTGTGCGTTGCGTTCCTCAGGCCGGATGCGCGGCGAGATGTTCCAGCATTAATTCGCATACACGCTCCGGCGCCTGATCCGCCGCAAAATGCCCGACGCCCGGCAACACCTCGAAACGATAGGGCGCGGCGATGAAATCGACCGTGCCTTCGGCGGCGGCGCGGCCGACGGTGTCGTCGGCGTCGCCCCAGATATAAAGCGTCGGCACGCGGATCGGGCCGAGCGGCCCGCGGATCGCGCCGCGGGCACGATACCAAGCGAGCGCTGCTTCCATCGCATCCTTGTTGCCGAGCACGGCGAGATGCCTCTCGATGGCGTCCGCAGGAACGCCATTGGCGGCCAGACGCTCGCGCAGCCATCTGGCGTCGTCGGCCAGCACGACATCGGCGGCATCCGGTTCCAGAAATGCCTTGTGGTGCTTTGAACGCTGTGCCTGCTCGCCGTCGGCCATCAGCGCGCGATTGAATGCGTTCGGATGCGGCCGCGAGAGAATGGTGAGCGAGGCCAGCCGCTCGTGGTGGCGGTCGGCGATGCCCCAGGCGATGCTGCCGCCCCAGTCGTGGCCAACGAGATGAAAGCGCGCACTCCCATAACCCGCGGCCGCCGCGATCGCCATGGCGTCGTCCATCAGGCGGTCGATCAGATAGTGCGAAAATTCACGCGGATCCGGCCGGGCGCCCGGCGAATAGCCGCGCTGGCTCGGCGCAATGGCGCGATAGCCCATGTCGCCGAGGCAGGCGACCTGCGCGCGCCAGCAATGCATCGATTCCGCAAAGCCGTGCAGCAGCAGGACCAGCGGCGCCCCCGACGTGCCGGCGGCGATGGCATCAAAGACCAGATGCGGCGCGATGGCGATTTGTTCTGATGCCGGCATGGGGCGATCCTGGAGGGGCAATCGGGCCAATCCATGGTGAGACGTATTCCAGCCGGGCGGGCGGAATTGTGCAACCCGGGAAAAGTGCTGTATTGGAAGCCGCACAGAGGCCCGAAGGGACGGACGTTTGCAATATCTGAGGTCTATCATATTCGATACCGCCGTGGTGATCCTGACGCTGGTCGTTTCGCTGTCGGTGCCGTTCATGGCGCTGTTCAATGCGAGCAGCGCGACGGTGCGCGCGGTCTCGCAGGTGTGGGCCAACGGCATCATGTTTCTGATGAAGTACGTGGTGGGGCTGGATTATCGCGTCGAGGGACGCGAGCACGTTCCAGACGGCCCCTGCATCATCGCCTGCAATCATCAATCGCTGTGGGAGACCGCGGCGCTCTGCGTGATTTTCCCCGACGCCAGCATCGTCGCCAAGAAGGAGCTGAGGAAGCTGCCGCTCGTTGGTTGGTTTCTGGAGCGATATCCGATGATCCTGGTTGACCGGTCGGCGGGCCGCCAGGCGCTGCGCCAGATGGTCGATGAGGCGAAGCGCGCGGTCGGCGAAGGGCGCAAGGCGCTGTTGTTTCCGCAGGGCACGCGACAGGCGATCGGCGAGCCCATGGTGTTCCACTCCGCCGGGATCTCCGCGCTCTACACCAACCTCAACGTCCCGGTGGTGCCGGCGGCGTGCAATTCCGGCCTGTTCTGGGGCAAGAAGACCCTGATGATGCATTCAGGCACCATCACGCTGTCCTTCCTCCAGCCGATCGCGCCGGGCCTGCCGCGCAAGGAATTCCAGGAAAAGATGGAGCGGATGATTGCAGAGGAGGCCAGCCGGTTGCTCACGGTGACCGAGGCGAAGGTGGCGCGCTAGGCCGCAATGCGATGAGGCCGCATCGGAATTGCCCTCCCTCGGGATGCCTGTCACGGAACCCTAGATGGGAAGCTACGTTTTCTTCCTATCAACATAGGGAGATCGTTATGCGCGCTATTGTCGTCGCTCTCGTCATTTTGCTGACCGAGATTTCGCTATCGTTTGCACAGGGTCACATGGGCACGCCACAAGAGCAGCAGGCCTGCACACGGGATGCGCAGCGCTTTTGTCGGCAGCTATTGGGCAATGATGGAGCGGTTCAACAATGCTTGCAGCAGAACCGGACCAGACTGAGCCAGAGCTGCCAGAAAGTATTTGCCAGCCGCGGCATGTGAGGCTCTTTATTCTGGCGCCGAACTCGGCCTTTTCAGTACTTGCTACGCGTTGAAATGGCTAAGGCCGGTCTCCCGAGAACTGTGAAGCCGATCGCCGCTCCTGGCCGGGTGAGGCGGTGTTGGCCGAATGAATACGGGGCCGGCCGGCTTAACCTTTAGTTCGGCTGGATCGCTGTTCATGTGCTAAACAACAAGGCTCCATGTCCAAATGGCTTAAACAGCTTCTGTTTGGAATTTGGGGTCTTCTGCTGATCCCGCTGATCACGCCTATCCTCAAAAGATGGTTGGAGGAAAACGTCTTCTCCGATCCTAACGATATGGCCACGACGGTTTTTCGTAACGCTGTGGCTACGACCGTTTTTGAAAACCTTCTCGCACTGGGCCAGCAGCGTTGGTTTAAATTTGCGTTGGTCTTTTTGACAGGAATCGTAATTGGTGTCTCATTGGAATGGCTAAACCGGAAGTCGGACGAGAAAAAAGCTTCCGAACTCCGAAGCCTCGGCGCTAAATTTCGCAGTCTTTCAGATAGCCTCAAAAATCGGACCGCGTCGTCAGGATGGCCGGACAATGTGAGTGATCTTAAGCCTGCAATCATGTCTGCATTCGGCTCCGCCAGGAAACTTCATCTGTGGGTCCCGGATGAGCATGTGTACCAATTGCCGGATGCGTCATTCCTTTGTGAATATTTCAGATGCGTCGGTAAGCTTTTGGAGGATGGACAATTTGACAAGGCCAACAGGGAGGCGATCTCCTGGCAACCATTCCTCGATAACGTGACGTTGTCTTGAGTCCACGCCCTAACCCGCGCGACGCGCAGCGAGCCAACCTGCCAGCGGCGCGCCGAACGCCAGGCACCATGCGAATTGCGCAACTTTCGGCGCGATGACGGCGATGGTCGTGCCGAGCACGAACACGACAAGCGGAAACAGAGCCGTCGCCAGCAATTGCGGATCGTGGCGGCCCCGCAGCGCGAGAACCCACAGCAGCGCGTTCACCGCGGCGATCAGCGTGAGGTGGAGGCCGTAGATCACGGCGACCACGCCATCGAGCCGGTAGCTGCCGTAGAGGCCGTTCGTCACCGGCAGGATGATGATCGACAGCAGAAAAAACAGATTGAGGAATACCACGCCGCGGCCGCCTTCCGGCGCCACCGCAAGCCGTCGGTGGTGGCTAAACCAGAACAGGCCAGCGACGACGAAGGAGATCGCCAGCGCGATGATCGGTTGCGCATAGACGCGAACCAGGTCGATCCACTCCGGTGCGCTCTTGAAGCTGCTGGCCTTCGGCAAGTCATAGGCGAGCAAGGTCATCGCCACGCCAAAGATGGTGTTGCTCAGCATCTCCAGCCGGCGCATTTCGAAAAGATGGGTTTGTGGCAATGTGGTCCCCAGTCTCACCAGTCCATCTTCGCTTTCGCTGCGCTCAAGCTATGCCGGACACACTCCGACTTCGCGGCCCTCGCGTGGCTGCGCCACGCGTAGCCCGTCAGGGCGTGGCTTGCCAAGCCGTAGCTCGCGGACGCGAAGCCCGCCTTCGCCCTTTGGGCTTCGGCGTGGCAGCCTTCACTCGCTTCGCGAGCGAAGGGCGGCTTGCCAAGCCGTAGCTCGCGGACGCGAAGCCCGCCTTCGCCCTTTGGGCTTCGGCGTGGCAGCCTTCACTCGCTTCGCGAGCGAAGGGCGGCTTGCCAAGCCGTAGCTCGCGGACGCGAAGCCCGCCTTCGCCCTTTGGGCTTCGGCGTGGCAGCCTTCACTCGCTTCGCGAGCGAAGGCTGGTGCGGGCGGTGGGACTCGAACCCACACGACGTTGCCATCGAGGGATTTTAAGTCCCTTGCGTCTACCAGTTCCGCCACGTCCGCTTAGTCTCAGGAGATCAGATACTTAGCGTGTTTACCGGAGAAGTGGAATTGGGATAATCTCCGGCCAAAACGCTCCCCACCTTTAAGTGAGCGCGCCGCCAAAGCAAAGCCTCAATGCGGACACTTGGGGTGTTTACCTGCGGCGGGCTTTAGAGCGTTTTCCAGCGAAGTGGAGACCGGTTCGCGTCAAGAAAACGCGTCAAATTAAAATCTAAAGCCTTTTCCGGTCCGATTCCATCGGACCGGAAAGGCTTTAGGCAATCTCAACATAATCCACTTAACGAAGGTCCGATGCCCAACTCGCTGTCCCATCTCCGGATATTCTCGCACAGCCTCGCGGCGCTGGCGCTGGTTGCGCTCGGGGCCGGCCTGTCCGGCTGCGCCGGGATGAGCGACACCATTTCGCCGGCCTTCGCCGATCCCGCCAAATACGATCTCTACGATTGCAAGCAGCTCGAGCCTGAGCGCAAGAGCCTCGCGGCGCGCACCGCGGAAGTGCAGGGGCTGATGACGAAGGCCGAAACCGGCGTCGCCGGTCCGGTCGTGGCGGAGCTCGCCTACCGCAATGAATACATTGCGTTGCGCGGCCAGTCGAAGCTGGCCGATGAAGCCTGGCAGAAGAACAGGTGCCATGAATCGAAACCGGAAGCCAGGCCTGCGCCGGTCCCGCCATCGATCGCGGCTCCCGCTGCCAAGCGCGGCCGTTCAAAGGCCGGCAACAGCGCGAACTAAAGTGTGTAGCAGTGTAGCCCGGATACAGCGCAGCGAAATCCGGGACCACCCACGCCGCTTTCAACAGCCCCGGATTTCGCTTCGCTGCATCTGCCTACGGCATTCCTCGCTCACACCCGCCAGTCATAAATCCAGTCCTGCCGCGCCAGCATGCGCTCGGGGCCCATCGCCTTGATGGCAAGGTCGCGCGCCAGCGCCAGCGGTCCGGTGAGATGATAGATGCGCCCCTGCTGCCGGGCGGCGCGCTGCACGCGCAGCACGCGGCCGCGCCGCTGCCGGCCATAGCGTTTCAGGGTTGCCGGCATGCCCGCGATATTATCGCCCGGACTTTCGCTTAAGGCTTTGGCGAGCACGGCGGCGTCCTCGATCGCCATTCCCGCGCCCTGTGCGGCAAACGGCAGCATTGCATGCGCGGCGTCGCCGAGCAGTGCGATCGCGCCATCCGTCCATTCGCCGATGTCGGGCAGCGTGAACAACGCCCATCGTCGCCACCCGTCGACGGCGCCGAGCAGCATCCGCGCGGTCGCGGGCCAGCGCCGCGAGGCGAACGCGTTCTTCAGTTCATTGGCGTCGCCCGGCGCGCTCCAGCCCGGCCTGTTCCAGGTTCCCGGCACGATCGCCACGACGTTGATCTGCCGTGCCGCCGAGATCGGGTAGGCGACCAGATGCGCGTCCGGTCCCATCCAGAGCTGCACCCGCGGCGCGGTATATTCGCGCGGCAGCGTCGTCGCATCGAGGGTTCCGCGCCAGGCGATCAGGCCGGAAAATTGCGGTTGCACCTCGGGAAATAAATGGTTCCGCACCGCCGACCAGATGCCGTCGGCACCGACCAGCGCCACCGCCAGCTCCTGCTGCCGCGCGTTGCCGCGGCGCTGGACCACGGTCAGCCCCTTGGCGTGCGAGGTCACGTCCTCGAACTGGCAGCCGAGTCTGAGGTCGATGTCCGGATGGTCGTTGACCTCCGCCTGCAGGGCGCCTTGCAGATCGGCGCGGTGCATCACCCAATAGGGCGCGCCGGCACGAAGGCTGGCGGCTTCGCCGAGCGGCAGGCGCGCGATCTCGCCGCCCGCCCGCGCGCTCATGATGGTGATGGCCTCGGGCGTCACGGCGCGCGGCGCAAGCCGCGACCGCAGGCCGAGGTCGACCAGGATCCGGCTGGCGTTGGGCGAGAGCTGCAGGCCGGCGCCGGCTTCCTCCAGCCGCTCGGCCTTCTCAAGAATGATGACGCGAAAGCCTTTTGCGGCGAGCGAAAGCGCTGCCGTCAGTCCCCCGATCCCGGCACCAGCAACGATGATGGTGCGCGCGGCAGCCACCGAAAGCTCAGGCGACCTTGTCCTTCAGGACGCATTCGGGCGGGCGGGCCTCACCTGCGGCGAGGTCGGCGGCAAAGCGGTACAGCGTGGAGCAATACGGGCAGATGATCTCGTTGTCGTTGCCGAGGTCGAGAAACACGTGCGGATGGTCGAACGGCGGGTTGGCGCCCACGCACATGAATTCCTGCGAGCCGATCTCGATCACCGAGACTCCGGCGTCGTTATGAAAATGCGGGACGACATGGTCGGACATCAGCTTCACCTTGGATAGCAACGACGGGCGGACGCAATCAACACGACACGGCAATTTCGAAATGCCGCGCACCATAATGGGGGGTGCCGATGATTCCTAGACCCGAATCCTGAAGGTCCCCGCCGCACATTTGCTCATGCAAATTCGACACAATCTTGTCGTGGGAGAAAAGCCCTTCTTTCGTCGGGGCAGTTGTGTCTTAAAAACGGCATACCATCTTGAGAAAGACGAAAACATTGGGCTTTTTTTGGATGAGGCGGTTACGGCTCGGATCAGCTCTGGCAGGGGCATTGGGGTGCATGGCGCTCAGCGTGGCGGTGTGCGCGGCGCTGTGGCCGCATGCGCGCGAGGCCACAGCCATTCTGGCGGCGCAGGACGACCCCGCGGCGCTGTCCGATATCCACATCAATTCCGCCCTGCGGAGCAATCGGGCGCTGATCGCTGACCATATCGAGGCGGCACTAGCGGAGGAAGATTCCGAGCTCGCCAACAGCTTCGTCGAGCTCGCCCGCGACAAGGGCATTGCCGTCAGCGACGAATTGTCGAAACGGGTCAGCGAGGCCGTTACCGAAGCGGGTACGGCGTCGCATTTTGCCAAACGCTTTGCCACCGGTCTGGTGACGGGCAATGCCGACGACGTCGCGAGCCTGTCGGGCACGGTCGCCGGCGATCTTTTCGTGTTCGGCGACATCAGGGACGTGGTGCGCGAGGGCAAGCATCTGGCGACGGGCGAGGAGGCGGACCGGCTGGTGCTGGGTCTTGCGACGGTGGGGCTTGCGGTGACCGCTGCGACCTATGCATCCGTCGGCGGTGTCGGACCGGTGCGTGCCGGTCTTTCCATGGTGAAGGATGCCCGCAAGGTCGGGCGGCTCGGCGAGGGGCTGACGCAATGGGCCGGCCGCTCGGTGCGCGAGGTGGTCGATGCGCCGGTGCTGCAGCAGGCGGTCGCGAAGGGTTTGGTGCTGCGGCCGGGTGAGACCGTTAGCGCGATCAAGGCGGCGTTCCGCGCCGAGAAGGCCGGCGCACTGGTGCGGCTGGCGAAGGACGTCGGACGCGTCGGCGAAAAGGCCGGCACACGTGGGGCGCTCGATACGCTGCGCATCGCGCAAGGACCGAAGGACATCACGCGTGCCGCACGGCTTGCCGAATCCAAGGGCGGCCAGACCCGCGCGATTCTGAAGGTGCTTGGCCGCGGCGCGCTGCTGCTGGCTGCCGGCGCCTTCAATCTGACGATGTGGGCGTTCGGTGCGCTATTGGCGCTGTTCGGTTTTCTGTCGTCGATCAAGGCGACCACCGAGCGGGCCACCGAAGCGTGGCTGCGTCGCAAGAAGGCGCGGCGATTAAGACGGCAGGCCGCGGCAGGCTTGCCGTCAGGTCCGGCTCTGGCGGGCGCTGTCGCGCAGGGCTAGACTTGCAGTCATTGCAAGGTCGTCCATTCCGATCCCCAAAACATGGAACTGATGATGCCGAGTTTTCACAACGGCGCTGTCGAAATTGCCTATCTCGACGAAGGCGAGGGTGATCCGATCGTTCTCGTGCACGGCTTTGCCTCCAGCAAGAACGTCAACTGGGTCTACCCGACCTGGGTTTCCGACCTGAGGAAAGACGGTCGTCGCGTCATCGCGCTCGACAATCGCGGCCACGGCGATTCCGAAAAGCTCTACGATTCCGCAGATTACGAAATTGCGATCATGGCGAGTGATGTCATCGCGCTGCTGGATCATTTGGGAATCGAGCGCGCTGACATCATGGGCTATTCCCTGGGGTCGCGCATGACGGCGATCCTGGCGCGCGAGCAGCCGCAGCGGTTGCGCTCGGCGATCCTCGGCGGCATCGGCATCGGGCTGATCGAGGGCGGCGGCCCCAGCGAGAACGTGGCGATCGCGCTGGAAGCGCCCTCGCTGGAGGACGTCACCGATCCGGTCGGGCGGACATTTCGCGCCTTCGCCGATCAGACCCGCTCCGACCGCCGCGCGCTTGCCGCCTGCCTGCGCGGTTCGCGACGGCTGATGACATCGGAGGAGGCCGCCGGCATCGGCGTGCCGGTCCTGATCGCGGTAGGCACCAAAGACGAAATCGCGGGCTCAGCCGCGGCGCTCGGGAAAATCATTCCGGGCGCCGAGGTGCTCGACATTCTGAACCGCGATCACATGCGCGCCGTCGGCGACAAGGTCTACAAGGTCGGCGTCACCGACTTCCTGTCGCGCCGGCAATGAGCGATCGCGCGCGTCACCGGCGAGCTGTCGGATCGCCGCAATCAGCACCACCGTGGTCGCAAGCCAGGCCATGCGCGCACCGTAACGATCGTGCGGACCGGATATCACGGCGCAGATGAAGGCGTTGCCGAGTACGGCGAACGAGACCGTGCCGGCGAGCAAGGTGAGATCGTCGAACGGCCGGCGCAGTATGCCGTGGCCGAACAGGATGACGGCGAGCAGCATCGACGCCAATGCAACGGGAATGTGAATCCTGTTGATCGCGGTGAAGTCGAAGTGCCAGCGCTGCTGCTGCGCCGCGCGCATCGGCTTCATTTGTGCGGGAAGAAAGCGCTCCATGATACCGTAGGTGTGGCCGAGCCAGACATTGACGCCTTCGCCGGTGGCGACCTGGACCAGTTGCTGCGCCGTCCCCGTCAGCGCCGCCTTGGCCTGCCAGCCCGGATATTCGGCCAGCGAGTGCAGCACGATAAAGCCCATTTCGTCGTTCATTCCCTGAAAGCGGCCGAGCGTGTTGAACATGCTGTTGCCCCACAGGAACTGGTCGGCGGTGGCGGGAAGCCGGTCGCGGTAGGGGCAGAGCTTGAAGTTCTGCTTCGGGCAATGATCGCGCAGATACTGCGTGACGATGCCATCCTGCAACATCCGTCCGAAGGCAACGCCGTAACCGCCGGGCGTCCACGCCAGTTTTCCGGACAATGCGAAATTGGTCGACAGCAATAACGCAGCTCCCGCGACGATGGTGAGGCTGCCCTGTGCCAGTCCGGAAGCGGAAATCCGGCCGCGCAGAAAGGGACGCCCGATCCAGCCGAGGCAGCACAATCCGAGCAGCACTGCGAGCGTCGCGCTGTGCGTCGCCGCGGCGAAAGCGGTGAGGCCGAACAACAGGCATTTTTCCGGGATCGAAGTCCGCTCGCCATGCACAACCAGGATGAAGAGCGAAAGTATCGACAGGCCGGCGAAAATGTCGGTCAGCAGCGTGCTGGCGAGCCACGGCTGCGAGGTGGTCAGGACCAGCACGAGGCTCATGGCCAGCAGCCGCAACGGCTGGGGCTGGCCTAGCACGCGCAGCGTCAACTGCAGGATCCACAACGTCGCCAGCGCGTTGATCCCGAGGTTGATCCAGAAGCTCGAATCCTCGCCGAAATGGAGATAGAGGCCAAACGTCGTCGAGCGGCTCGGCACCAAATAGCCTTCGTACCACCGCGCCAGATAGCCGCCGGTGTCCCACTGGAGCAGGGGATAGCCATTCCATAGGGCGGGGGCCAGCAACATCAATGGGATGGCGATGGCGGCGATCCATGCCGCCCGAGCGTTGGCCGGGCTGCGCGCGCGTAAAATCTGCGTGGTGATGTGGCTTCCCCCACTTCAGGCCAGCATGCCGGGAATGGCGGGCCGGCCGAAATTCACCAATAGTCGGACGCTCTCCGGCTTGATTTCCGTAAAATCCGGACCACCTTGATTTGACCCGATGGCACTCGGCGGCGGTTTATGGCCAGCGCCTGCCCGGGACAGAAGTCCGCCCGCCGTGCTATAATATCAACCAAACAAGCGAATTTGCGAGAGAAACCCATGGCAGTGCATCAGGTCAATCCGCAGGGTTCAAAACTGGCCGCACTCGATCCGATCTGGGACCGGGTGCGAACCGAGGCGGAGGACATCGTCCGCCGCGAGCCCGAACTGGCTTCCTTCATCTATTCGACCGTGCTGCATCACGAGCGCCTTGAAGATTCGGTGATCCATCGTATCGCCGAGCGGCTCGATCATTCGGCGCTGTCGGGCGATTTGATCCGCCAGACCTTTGACGAGGCGCTGCGCGACGAGGCTGATCTCGGCAACGCGTTCCGCGCCGACCTGGTCGCCGTCTACGACCGCGATCCCGCAACATCGCGCTTCATCGATCCCTTGCTCTACTTCAAGGGATTTCACGCGCTGCAGACCCATCGGCTGGCGCACTGGCTCTATCAAAAGGGCCGCAAGGATTTCGCTTATTATCTGCAAAGCCGCTCGTCGGCGGTGTTTCAGACCGACATCAATCCCGCCGCCAAAATCGGCCGCGGCATCTTCCTCGACCACGCGACCGGCTTCGTCTGCGGCGAGACCGCCGTGATCGACGACGATGTTTCGATCCTGCACGGCGTCACGCTGGGCGGCACCGGCAAGGAGAACGAGGACCGTCATCCGAAGATCAGGCGCGGCGTGCTGATCGGGGCGGGCGCGAAAATTCTCGGCAATATCGAGATCGGCCATTGCGCGCGCATCGCGGCCGGCTCGGTGGTGGTGAAGCCGGTGCCTCACAACGTCACGGTGGCCGGCGTCCCCGCAAAGATTGTCGGTGAGGCCGGCTGTGCGGAGCCGTCGCGCACCATGGATCAGATGCTCGGCGCGATCGGGCTTTGATTTTCCACACTTTCTGGCGGCCGTATTTGTGAAGTTACGGCTGGTAGTCTGCGCCGTCTCGTCCTAAAAACCTCCCGGAAATTCAAAGAATCCGATTGGAGACCGCCGTGGACGTTCAGGAAGTCAGGAAGCTCGACGCCTATCTCAAGCGCGTATTCGGCAATCCCAAGATCCGTGTCGTGCCACGGCCGAAAAAGGACGACTCCGCCGAAGTGTATATCGGCGAGGAGTTCATCGGCGTGCTGTTCGTCGATGACGAGGACGACGATCGCTCGTTCCAGTTTCAGATGGCGATCCTCGAGGAAGATCTGGCCGACGTCGGGTGAGGCGCGTGCTCGACGCCGTAGGGTGGGCAAAGCGTAGCGTGCCCACCAATCTATCTTCTGTACTGTGAACCATTGTGGTGGGCACGGCGCAAACGCGCCTTTGCCCACCTTACGAATCCGATGCTACGAGCAGTTCGCTAGCCTTTCGGCCCCTGCATCTGCGCCGTCAAGCGGTCCATCGCATTCGCAACGTCGCGCCATTGCGACAGCCAGCTCCGCGGAAAGCGGAACGTCAGGTCGGCACCGTCGACGCGGCGCTCGCTCAGGCACATGCCGGGCGTCTGACCGTCTCGCGAGCAGCGCGCGTTCAGGCTCGGCGTCGTCGCGGAGAACAGGTCCTCGTTGGCGTAGGGCGAGCCGTTGCGAAAAGTATGCATCGTCAATCCGTCTTCCACCGGCGTTGAGGCCTGCTCGAGGTAGCGCGGATAAATCGTGCGGACCCGCGCATCCGGCGCCAGCGTGTCGTGGTGGGCCGATATCGACAGGAATATCCGGTCGATCGGCTGTACCTTTTCTTCGATCGTATCGGCGCTGACATGCTTCGGCGCATCCGGCGGTTCCAGCGAGGGGAAGACGAAATTGAGATCGACCCGCTCCTGCGGCCCGGAGTGGCGCTGGATCTTCCGGCGGATCGCCGCTGTCGGTACGTTGAAGAGCGTGGCGCCGACGCTGACCGGCAACCGGTCGGGGGCGCTGGCGGGGCGCGCCACCCAAGTCGGCCACAGCAAATAGGCGACCAGCGCAACGGCGCACACGGTGATGGTTACCGCGACCATGATCAGCATCATGTGCGAGCGCGGGTCCCTGCGGGTGTCGCGGGCAATGTGCTGGGCTGTCGAAAGCAAGGTCATGAACGAAGCATCGGTCGAGGAAGAGCCAGGCGAATCATCCCGGGAATATGCCATGGGGAGCGTGATTTCCTCATGATTTCGCGGGAGTTCCGGCCTCCTTAGCCATGCGCAAACGCCGTCCCGGCGGCCCGTTGTTAACCTTTCCTTAAGGATGCTGTGGCGGCGGCCGGACAATTTTGCGAAAGCAGGGCGCGCGGTTTTTCGGAGTAGGGGAAGTTTGTCATGTCGCCCGATGCGTTGAATTCCCTGTTCTCCCTGTGCATTGGCTTCGCGCTCGCGGGCGCGCTCACTAGCGGCTATCAGGCGATGGCGGCGCGGCCGGCGGGTTTCGGGCTGCTTGGGGAAGGCGTGGCGCCGAAGACGTTTGCGGCCGTGCCGTTTCTGGTTTTCGCCGCACCCTTCATCATCATGCGCAACACGCTGCGCGGCGCGAAGATCGAGCGCCGCCGCTTCGAATTCGTGATGATGGCGACCGTGCTTTCAGGCTTTTGGAGCTTGATGTCCGGCACGTTTTTCCTGATGACGCTGCGTGCCACCGGAGTGCTGGCCTGAAGCTTTAGGCCTGTTCGCTTGATCCCGCGCCAGCGGCTGTGCCAAGGTCTCCGTTAACGGAGACCTTTTGCTATGGCGATCTACGAACTCGACGAACAGGGGCCTGAACTCCCTGCAGACGGAAACTATTTCATCGCGGATACCGCCGTCGTGATCGGCAAGGTGCGCCTCTTGAATTCCGCCAGCGTGTGGTTCGGCGCGGTGCTGCGCGGCGACAATGAGTGGATCGAGATCGGCGAAGGCTCCAACGTGCAGGACAATTCCACCTGCCATACCGATCCTGGCTTTCCGCTCACGATCGGCAGCAACTGCACGGTCGGCCACAATGTGATCCTGCACGGTTGCACGCTTGAAGACGACGCGCTCGTCGGAATGGGTTCAATCGTCATGAATGGCGCGCGGATACGCCGCGGCAGCGTCGTCGGCGCAGGTTCGATCATTACCGAAGGCAAGGAGTATCCCGAATATTCCCTGATCATCGGCTCGCCCGCGCGCGTGATCCGGACGTTGACGCCAGAGCAGTCGACGGCGATGGGGCGTGCCGCGAAGTCCTACGTGCGGAACGGGCCGCGATTCAAAAATGGATTGAAGAAGATCGGTTGACGACCGCCGATGTGCGATCGAGGCTAGGTATCTTCGCTTTCGTTCGCCTCGCGGGCGCCGGCTATTTTTTCATGGCCGGCGGCCCACAGTGAATGCTGCTCGCTGCCGTCCTGATATGGATTGGCCTCCACCGGAATATTTTGGCGTGCGGCGCGCTCGCCTTGCTCGAAAGGGTCGGGGTCGGAGTTCATGCTGGCGCCTTTCCGGTTTTCGATTTCTTCGGCACCGCGGCCTTCGATAGTCCTGCACTTTTTCGCAGCGCATCCTTGAGGTCGATGGGAATGCCGTGCTTCTTGAGCAGGTCAGCAAAGGCTTCGTCGGCCAATTCCTGAAACGTCCCCATCCGGTCGCGTGCAAGCTGGGTCAGCTTGTCGAGCGTGTCATCGTCGAAGGCGATCAATTTGCGCAAGCGCGATCACTCCGTGCGTCGAGCGGATGTGAATCAATGATCTGGCGGGGGAATCGTTCCGGCAGGAACAAGGGCTGGGGCGCTGTCGTTGCTTCGAAAAGGAGATTTGCGATGAAGATAGCTTCAGCAACCGCTGCAGTCGCGGCGATCGCAATCCTGATATCGCCTGTCGCGTCATTTGGCCAAAGCGTAGGCGGCTCATCTGCCGGTAGCAGCAGCGGCAGCGCTGCCGGCTCACCGAGCGCGGGCGCGGCCGGAGCGGGCGCGCAAGGTGTCACCGGCGTATCGCCAAGTCCTGGCAGTCCGCCCGCCAGTCCGGGCGGATTGAACAATGCCGGCGCAGATCCAAGCGGCGCGGCGAACTCGTCCAGGCTAGCGCCGCCGCCTGCGCCGGGTACCAACGCCGCCGGCACGGCGCAATCGTCTGGCGGCGGCGTCAACACCGGCAGCGGCGTGACGACGGGCTCGGGAAGATCAGCAAAGGACGTCGACACCGAGATCACCGAAGAGAACAAGACGGTCGATCGCAAGATCAAGAGCATTTGTCGCGGCTGCTGATCTTCCAAATACAGTCGCGCAGAAGTGAGCAAAATTGCCCGGCCAACTCCGGGAACTCGTCCTAGAGTTGCTCCGGGAGTTGTCAGGATCCGACGCCGAAAAGCGTCGGGCGTTCAAACGCAAGATCACGGAGGATGGGTGATGTTACGCATGATGATGATCGCCTTGTTCGCATCCGCATCGGTCGCCATGCTGGCGCCGGACGCGGCTTCGGCCCGCGGTGGCTTTGGTGGTGGCGGTGGCGGTTTCCGCGGCGGTGGCGGCGGTTTTGGTGGTGGCTTCCACGGCGGCGGCTTCCGCGGCGGCGGAATTGGCATGGGCGGCGCGGGCTTCCGGGCGGCCGCGATCAGCGGCGGCGGTTTCCGTTCGGCCGCGATCGGGGGCGGTGGTTTCCGTGCGGCCGCTTTGCCGGCTGCGGGATTTCGCGGCGGCACGCTTGCCGTCAACCGTTTCCACGGTGGCTTCAACCACGGTTTCCGGCACCGGAGATTTCCGTTTGCTGTGACGGCAGTCGGACTAGGCCTGGGATACGGCTACTACAACGACTATTATGACTACGGCGATCCGTATTACGGAAGCTATGACGATTCCTACTACTACGGCGACAGCGGCTGCTACATCGTGCGGCGGAGCGTGCTGACGCCGTATGGCTGGCGCATTCGGCCCGTGCAGGTCTGCGGCTGATTCCATCCGGCCCGGATGAATAGCGTGGCCCCGGTGTTGTTACACCGGGGCCGTTATTGTTATTGTTCGCTGGCACGCCGGTTGCACCGCATGGGGGATGTTGAACATGCTCACAGCGCCCGCATTGACGTTGATGTTTTTGATTGTCGTGGTTGGTCTGGGTACGGCGTTCGTCTGGATGTTCTGGGAGATGGAGCAGCCGACGTCAAAGCCGCGTCGCAGCGGCGATCGCGGCGGATAGCCTCCCGACGGCATCGCGCGCCGTCACAAGTTGCGCGAGATGGCTGCCGTCATCGACGAGGGCTTCTGTCTCGCCCTCACAGTTCCCGGCTAGCTCAACACCCCGTACTTCCTGAACCAGGTCTGCATCTGGCTCCAGGCGTCCTCGGCCGCGTCCTTGCGGTAGCTAGGACGATAGTCGGCGTGGAAGCCGTGCGGGGCGCCGGGATAGATCTTGAACTCGGCAGTTTTCTTGTCTGCCGCCAGAGCCGCCTTGAAGGCTTCTACCGTAGCTATGGGAATGCCGGTGTCGGCCTCGCCATAGAGACCGATCACAGGCGCCTTCATCTCGCCCGCGAGCTGCGTCGGGCTCTTCGGCCAGAGCGGATTTGGCGGATCGACCGGCGGGCCGTAGAACGCGGCGCCGGCCTTGAGGGTGCTGCTGTGGGCGGCATATTCCCAGACCGTGCGTCCGCCGCGGCAGAAGCCGATGATGCCGAGCTTCGAAGCGTCGCCGCCCTCCGACTTGGCCCAGGCAACGGTGCTGTCGAGATCGGATAATAGCTCGGCGTCCGGTTTCGAATTCACGATCGGGAGTAGCTGCGGGATATCCGTGACCTTGGTCAGGTCGACGCCCTTGCGGAAATAGTAATCCGGTGCCACCGCGAACGCGCCGAGCTTGGCGAGGCGCCGCGTCACATCCTTGATGTATTCGTGCAGGCCGAAAATCTCCATCGCCACCAGCACCACCGGCGGGTTGCTGACGCCGGCCGGCCGCGCGAAATAGCCGGGCATCTCGCCGTCGGCAACCTTGATCCTGACGTCACCGGTGACCAAGCCGTTGGTGTCGGTCTTGATCACGTCGGCGCGCACCGGCCCGGCCGCAAGCGTGTAGCCCGCCGTCACGGCGGCCGATGCGGTCATGAAGCCGCGTCGCGAGAAGGGCGCGACCTTGGTCAGCCCGATGACATCAGAGGTTGGCAGGGGTTCGGCGCTCATGGCGGCCCTCCTTTTTTTGGAGGCGCATTCAGCTTGGAAACCGGCGCGAACGCAAATCACCTGCTTGCGAGATGTCGGCCGGTTGGGGGCGCATAGCTCAACGGGCCAGAAAGCTCGCCTATGTTTGGCGGAGGACGCGCGACCCAGAAATCGGGCACAAAAAACAAGGCCGTCGACGCAGTATACCGTCAACGACCTTGCCAGCCCCGGATATTGAAATCGGCTCACGCCATCCGGTGAACTTCAGGATGCCCGGGATTCTCACGGGGATGTGTGAACCAGTTCACAAAGGCGGAAAAAAGTTACGGCAAGGCGAGCCGCAACGGTGGAAAATATCCCGTCGCCCGCCCGCATGGTGCCAGTGCCCGATCGGGCCTGTCTCCCAAGATACCCGCAATGACGGTCCTTGTGAGGCGGCTGCACAGGCAAGCTGCTGATCAACGCGAGATTTCGGCCGGCCGCGCGTTAGCCCGCAGAGCGGGGCTCTATCGCCAAGCGCCATCCATACGGGATCAGCCGCGCGCCTTGGCGCGGCCGCGGCTCGCCGCCCTGTCCGAGCGGAGCTTTGCCTTGGCCGTCCGCTTGCGCGGCGCGGGAGCCGCGGAGGGTTCGGAGGCCTGCGCGCTGGCAAAGGACTGCCGCAAGCCGTCGATCGCTTCTGTCAGCGTCCCGACCTGCTCGGAAAGCTTCCGGGTGTCGCCCTGCTGCGCGGCGAGCAGGCGGCGCACGGTCTGCAGCTGATCCTGCACCACCTGCAACTGATCGATCGATTCCTGCTGCGTCGCTTCCAGGCCCTTGGTCTTCTCGACCAGCTGTTCGGACGCCTGCGCGGCGCGCGCCTGCAACTGACGGGTCGCGACCGCGCGCTCGGTCTCGGGCGCACTGCCGGTATAGGCACGCCAAACGGTGATAGAGGTTACGCCAAGCACAACAATGACGAGGGCCGCTGCGGCGATCGCAATCGGCTGTCCGCCGAAACGCGCGAAAGGGCTGCCACTCCGGGGGGCGAGTTCGATCATGCGACTCCAAATCCGGACGTGATTCGAAAGTTCCAAAATAGCACAGGCCAGACGACGGTAAAACCTGGGATTTGCCGGGAGGCCGGGCAAAAGGCCCGCAAGATCAGGGTTTTGGGCTGCAGGAATGGGCCCTGGGGCTAACGGAAATGCGCCCGGATGAACTCTCCGGCATATGCCAGCGTGCGCCTGCCGTCCTGGAGGCCAGCATTCCAGACCGGCCATGCATGGATCATGTGCGGCCAGATCTGCAGCGTCACATCGACATCGGCTGCGCCTGCGGCCTCGGCAAGCCGCGCCGCGTCCGCGAGCAACGTCTCGGCCGATCCGACCTGAATCAGGACCGGCGGAAAGCCTGTGAGATCGGCAAACAGCGGCGAGATCAGCGGATCGCGGCGATCGATGGATGGCGGCGCATAGGCATCCGCAAGTTCGTCGAGATAGGCTTTGTGAATCAGCGGATCGACGGCGTCCTTGGTCGCGAGCGTGCTGCCTGACATGGTGAGGTCGGTCCACGGCGAAATCAGCCAGGCGCAGGCCGGCAGCGGCTCTCCCGCCGCGCGCAGCCGGTTGATCAGCCCGAGCGTCAGGTTGCCGCCGGCGCTGTCGCCGCCGACCGCGATATCAGTCGCTGCAATGCCTTGCTCGCGCAGGAAGCGCCACGCGGTGAGCGCGTCTTCATGGGTGGCGGGGTAGGGATGTTCAGGAGCAAGCCGATAGTCGATCGCAAGCGTGCGTGTGCGTGCCGCGCGCCCGGCTTCCGTCACCAGGCGGCGGTGGCTCACAATCGAGCCGGAGCAATATCCGCCGCCGTGGAAATACAGCAGCACACGCGAAGGCTCGCTGCCGGGAACGATCGACCACTCGCCGGCAACGCCGTCGCAATCGACGGCCTCGCATGTCACATCGGACGCCACCGACCAGGTCGATCCGACCTCATTGATGCGTTGCCGCCGCTCCGACCAGCCAACCGGCCGCGGCTTCGAGCCCAGCAATGTGCGGATGGCGTCGATCTCGCTGTGCGCCAAGGTGCGTTCTCCTGGTGGAGGCGGGTCATCATCGCACACTGCTCGTGCGATGCAAAAGTAGGCCGCCAGAAGTCGCCTGCCGAAATGGCCTTCCAAACGGCGGAGCTCAGAACGTGCTCTGAGGAAAGCTGGTGGTGGATAGCTTTTGCATCCGGCCGCCGCTCCGTTCGACTAGGTTTGGCGATCGTTCGCCAGCCAGGTGAAGGCTGCCAAAATCCCTGGCAGTTGCAGGTCATGCCGAAGCTTGCCCGATGCCGGCAGGAAGCGATGGTCCACCGCGACGCCGACCCGGCGCAGTGCCTCGACATAGGCGGTTTGGACCGACGCCGACACACGCTGGTCATGCGGGTCGGTCAGCACGATGATCTTTTCCAGGGGATGGCGCGCCACCTCGGCGACATGGTCGATTGGGTCGAGGAAATCGGTGTGGCCGGTGATGTCGGCCGTCCAGCCGTTCTCGCGGTTTCGCTGCGCAACGGCTGTATTTCCCGAGGAGATCACCGCGCAACCGATATCGGCGCGGCGCGCGATCAGCGCGGCCACGAGATGGCCACCGCCCGATTGGCCGACGAGATTGAGACGACGCCAGCCGAAATGCGCCTTGAGCCGAGTGAGCGCCATATCGACCAGCGCGATTTCGCGCGGCCGTCGCCGGTCGAGATGGTGACCTGTGGAACCCAGGATACCGGGGCGCGCCAGGTGGACGTAGGGACGAACGAAGCTGGCGCTCAGCTGTTCGGCCAGCGCCTGCACGTCGTAGGCCGTCGTTTTAACGTACCACTCGTTGGCCACGACCTCATTATCGCGTTTCTCCACGGCATCACCGCGCAGAAAGATCAGCGGGTCGGCCGGTGCACCTTCGGGTGCGGCGCCATAGAAGGCGAGCACGTCAGGCCTCCCGTCGACCTCGACGCGCACTCTTCCCGGACCGTCGCCATCGGATGACGAAGGTTCAACACCCTGAACCACTTCGGTACCGGAGAAGGGGGTGGTCGGCAGGTCTGCAAGGATTGGAAATCTGATCACCCGGCAATTAGCGATCAAAATCCGCCTCGCGGTCAAGTCGCTCCGGAAAAATTGACAGAGCGCTCGAGGAGTCCTTGCGGCGCTACACCTGGCAAATGCGTCGCTGAAAAGCCCTCACGCAGGCGGGAGGCTGGCATGCTCGAGCAAGATCCCAAAAAAGGTGCGGCCAGGCTTTGGGGGAAGCCTGGCCGCGCGCGAACCGGTCTGGGACGGGGAGGGGTGGGGATGTGACCGGGTCGCGGGTTCGTAAAATCCTTTGTTCGTTATCGATCGCGTGACGAGGCGGTGGCGACCGCAGGGCGGCTGTCACCGAGCGAGACCCACACGTTCGGGTCGCTCTGCGACTGACGCTTGACGAAGCGGTAGCCGGTCTCGGTCCAGGCCAGGACGTTTTCGTTCTGGTTGTCGAGAACGAACTCGCCCTTGTCGGTCTTCACCGTCAGCACCGCGTGGCCTTCGCCCTTCTTGTCGCGCACCACCGTGATCAGCAGCGCTTCGCGCGGCCATCCGGCGTCGATAAGCATCTTGCGCTTCAGAAGCACATAGTCCTCGCAGTCACCGTATCCGTCCGTCGGCAACGACCATTTCTCGATCACACCCCAATGATCCATGTCGGTGATCGGCTTGATGGTCTCGTTGACCCACTTGTTGACTCGCACCAAATCCCGCCACGCCGTCTGCGACATCACGATGTCGCGCGGCTGTGATGTGCCGCCACGGCATTCGCTCGCGTTCTCGTCGCAAAATTCGACCCAGCCGATCGGCGAACGCGCGGTCTCGCCAAGGCTGGCATAGAGAGCCTCGCCGGCTTTCGCCGAGACGCCCATTGAAGCGTTTATCCCTACCAGGACGGCGATGATCGCCAGTCCCTTCCCCTGTCCCCGAAACAACATTGCGGCCCCCGTTTCTTGTTGGGACCATGTTTCGCACAAAGGATTTGCGCCGCCGCTAAGTCAGGCAAGTACATTTGACGTGAATACAAGTAAAAGCTGCGGCTAATTCGATCTATACTTGAATCGAATTCGACTAAAAGTTGAAACAACTGCAATTGATTCAAATTTTAAGCATTAACGCGCGCGGCGCTGCGCCAGCGGCGGATCAGCGCGCGAAAGCCCGCCGCGTTAACCGTGTTTTGCAGGTTCCGGACGCGGCAAAGGCGGTATCCGTGGGTGCGGATACCGCCTTTTGAGGCTGAAAAGTCAGGGATTTTTGTCGGCCGGTGCTTTACCGCGCGGTAACCGCTTCTTCGAGCGCCTCGCCGACCTGCTCGTGGACGAACTCAAGCGCGAAGCCTTCTTCGAGGTTCCGCACCACGCGGGACTGCACCTTGCCCAGCATGACCAGCGATTTCAGGGGGGGGCGGTTTTCCGCGGCGATGGCGGCGCCCGACAGCGAGAGGTCGATGATGCGGCAGGTCATCTTGCTGCCGTCCTCGAGCGTCAGCAGGGCAATCGGGTTGCGCGGAATGATGCGGTCGTGGCGGCGGTCTTCCGGCAAATTGAGGATATCGCGGTTGGCCAGCCAGGTGAGCTGGGCGGCCAGCTTGTCGCGCTTGCGCGCGGTGGCGCCGACCGTCATGGCAAAGCCGTTGTCGATGATGCGGGTGATTTTGCCCTCGACCCGGCCGATATGGTCGAGATAGGCGATCACGCGGTCGCCGACATTGCCGATGCCGGGTGCCAGCAGGGCCAGTCCGCCCGGGGACATGTTAATAATCTGGCAAGGAAATTCGCGGCGATCCGGCAGCATGTAGCGGCCGAGCAGGTGGACTTTGACACGCTGAAAGCGCCGCCGCTCCTCGGCGGACGGAACAGTGGTTGTTTTCTTTTGCGCAAACGACATCTTCGCCACCAGACAGCCGGTCCTTCGGCGTCAGGAAGACCCTAAGGCGGACAGGGTTAACGATGTGTTATCGGCGGCTGCGTGAATCGCTCAAGATTTCGGCACTGACAATTTGGCGCGGCCGGCGCACACGGGACGTCGTTGTTCGCAGAAAATACCGACCTCGAACGTAACTCACGTCCAATCAGCCAAGTATCTCGGGGAACGCCGATTTCGGTCAAGTCTGCGAGAGGCGATTGTTCTTCGCTGCGTTCTTTCGATACCATTGGGATTACTGTCGAGCCCAGCCGGGCCGGCCAAAAAATAACTGCGAACGGAGGTTACGAAATGCCGGGCGTGAAGCGGGAACGCGACGACAGTGTCGGCGTGCTGACACTGGATGAGCCTGTGACCCTGAATGCGATGACGCCCGATCTGCTGGGTGATCTCGCGACAGCCATCGGCGAGATCAACGATGATCCGCGGGTGAGGGCACTCGTGCTGACGGGCGCCGGCCGTGGCTTCTGCTCGGGCCAGAACCTCAAGGCCGCGCAAATCCTGGGCGACGACATCGCCGCCGGCGTGATGAAGTACTACTGGCCGACGTTCAAGGCGTTGCGGGAGTGCCGCGTGCCTGTCGTGGTGGCGGTCAACGGCGTGGCGGCGGGTGGCGGGTTCAGCCTCGCGATGGCGGGCGACATGATCGTGGCCGCGCGTTCGGCGCGCTTCATTCAGGTGTTCAGCCGCATCGCGCTGGTCCCCGATCTCGGTTCGACCTGGCTGCTGCCGCGTCTCGTCGGCCGGCAGCGCGCGCTCGAACTGATGATGACAAATGAGCCGCTCTCGGCCGATCAGGCCAAGGAATGGGGGCTGGTCCGCGAAGTCTTTGACGATGCCGCGCTTCGTGACGGTGCGCTTTCGCTGGCGCGCAAACTCGCAAGCGGGCCGACGCGCGCCCTGGTCGCGACGCGCCGGCTGATCGACGAGAGCGAACACGCCAGCTATGCCGATCAGTTCCGCCGCGAGATCGAAACGCAGGCGGAGATCCGCCTCAGCGCCGATGCGTTGGAAGGACGCAGCGCCTTCCTCGAGAAACGCGCGGCGGTGTTCACCGGACGCTGAGAAAGGATCGGGCCATCATGCGGATCGACAATGTTGCGGACCTCATCGCGGAGACGCTGGCCCAGGCCGGCGTCAAGCGCATCTTCGGCGTGGTGGGCGATAGCCTGAACGGTCTCACCGACGCGCTGCGCAAACGAAAGGCGATCGACTGGATTCACGTCCGGCATGAGGAGGTCGCGGCCTTTGCCGCCGCGGGCGAAGCGCAGGTCACGGGCGAACTTGCGGTGTGTGCGGGATCGTGCGGTCCCGGCAATCTGCATCTCATCAACGGCCTGTTCGATGCGCATCGCAGCCGCACGCCGGTGCTCGCCATCGCCGCGCAGATTCCGTCTGCTGAAATCGGCGGCGGCTACTTTCAGGAGACGCATCCGCAGGACTTGTTCCGGGAATGCAGCCACTATTGCGAACTGGTTTCCGATCCGGCGCAATTGCCTTACGTCCTGGAGAACGCCATTCGCGCGGCCGTGGGGCGGCGCGGCGTCGCCGTCATCGCCATCCCCGGCGACGTCGCGTTGCGGTCCGCGCCGAAGCGCGGCATCTCTCCGAATGCCGGGCTGCTGCCGGCGGCGCCAATCGTTCGGCCGGCCGAAGGCGAACTGGAGGCGCTGGCCAAACTCCTCGACGGCGCCAAGCGCGTCACGCTGTTCTGCGGCCGCGGCTGTGCCGGCGCGCATGACGATCTGATGCGACTTGCCGAGGCGCTGCAGAGCCCGATCGTGCATGCGCTCGGCGGCAAGGAGCATGTCGAGTTCGACAACCCTTACGACGTCGGCATGACCGGGTTCATCGGCTTCTCGTCCGGCTATGCCGCGATGCACGCATGCGACGTATTACTGATGCTCGGCACTGATTTTCCCTACAAGCAGTTCCTGCCGACGGACGCGAAGATCGCGCAGGTCGACATCCGCCCGGAAAATCTCGGCCGCCGCTGCAAGCTCGACCTCGGCATCGTCGGCGACGTCGGCGCCACGATCGGCGCGCTGCTGCCGAAGCTGAAGGCGAAGACGGAGCGCAGGCATCTCGACGACAGCCTGGCTCACTACAAGAAAGCCCGCGCCGGGCTCGACGAGCTCGCGCAAGGCACGCCCGGACAGAAGCCGATCCACCCGCAATATCTGGCGCGCCTCCTGAGCGAGCAGGTGTCTGACGACGCGGTATTTACGGCCGACGTCGGCACGCCGACGATCTGGGCGGCGCGCTATCTCGTCATGAACGGCCGCCGGCGCCTGATCGGCTCCTTTGTCCACGGCTCGATGGCCAACGCCATGGCGCACGCCATCGGCGCCCAGGCCGCGCAGAAGGGGCGGCAGGTGGTGTCGATGTCGGGCGATGGCGGGTTTGCCATGCTGATGGGCGACCTGATCACGCTGACGCAGATGAAGCTGCCGGTGAAGGTCGTGATCTTCAACAACGGCGTGCTGGGTTTCGTTGCCATGGAGATGAAGGCCTCCGGCTTCATCGAAACCGGCGTCGATCTGAAGAATCCCGATTTCGCCGCGATGGCGCGGGCCATGGGCATTCATGCGGTGCGGGTGGAGGATCCGGGCGAACTCCCGAACGCGATCCGCGACGTGCTGGCCCATGACGGCCCGGCCGTCCTCGATGTCGTCACCGCGACGCAGGAATTGTCGATGCCACCGACGATCACGGCAGAGCAGATCAAGGGCTTTAGCCTCTGGGTGCTTCGCGCCGTGATGAGCGGCCGCGGCGACGAGGTGATCGATGTGGCCAAGACCAATTTGCTGTCGCGCTAGGCCGTGTACCGGGGTGCAACCTTTAATCGACTGGATGGTTGTTCAGTGGGCTAAACAGTAAGGCTCTATATCCAAATGGCTCAAACAGTTTCTGTTTGGAATTTGGGGTCTTCTGCTGATCGCGCCTATCCTCGAAAAATGGTCGGCCGCGAGCCTTGGTTTAGGGTATGTTCTTTGTCGTCAGCCTAGGAACGGTTCCGCTCTATCGCGGCAGCGCGTGAGGGAAAGGCCCGTCGTCGACGTCTTGCCACGGTCCTGCTATGGTTGTGATTGCGTTCTACCGCCACGACAGCAGAAAAGTGGAAGGCGCACACGAACATGCACCTTGATAAGGCAGTGAGCGGCACGCTGGTAAGCGCCGTCATGCTGGGGGCCATCGGTTTCGGAATGATCGCAAGCGCCGACGCCCAGGTCGCGCCAGCAGGACCTCCGGCCGTCGGCGTGATGGAAGCGGTCAAGCGGCCCGTGATCCAATCCAGCGAGTTTCTGGGGCGTATCGAAGCGACCAATCGCGTCAGCGTTGTCGCGCGCGTCACGGCCTTTCTGGAGCAACGCCATTTTGTGGAAGGCGCCGAGATCAAGACCGGCGATCTGCTCTACAAGCTCGAGCGCGGTCCCTTTGAGGCCGACCTCAAGTCGAAGCAGGCGCAGGTCGCGCAGCTCCAGGCAACTTTGGTCAACGCCAAGCTGACAACCGAGCGGGCGAGGACGCTGCTGGGCGGACCAGCCGGCCAACAATCCACCTATGACGCTG
Source organism: Bradyrhizobium sp. AZCC 2262 (assembly GCF_036924535.1). Taxonomy (NCBI): domain Bacteria; kingdom Pseudomonadati; phylum Pseudomonadota; class Alphaproteobacteria; order Hyphomicrobiales; family Nitrobacteraceae; genus Bradyrhizobium; species Bradyrhizobium sp. AZCC 2262. Next base: position 1,462,679 of record NZ_JAZHRT010000001.1, read on the forward strand.
CAGTCGCCAACCAGCAGAGCCTGGAAGCGCAAGTGCAGGCGGCGCAGGCGCAGGTCGACCTATCGCAGATCAACCTCGATTACACCGAAATTCGCTCGCCGATCGACGGCATGATTGGACGCACGGCAGTCACTGAAGGCAACGTGGTCAGCCCGAGCTCTGGCGTGCTCACTACCATCGTCAGTCAGGACCCCATGTATGTCACGTTTCCGGTGTCGGTCCGCGAAGCGCTTGATCTGCGCGAACGCTACGCCCCACGGGGCGGCTTCAACGCAGTCGTCATTCGCCTTCGGCTAACGGACGGCCGTCTGTATGATCAGGTGGGCAAGCTCAATTTTGTCAATAACACGATTGCGCAGAGCACCGACACGATCACGCTGCGGGGGACGATTCCCAATCCGCCCTTGCCGCATCTGTCGGGCGGCCGCCTGACCGTGCGCGAGCTTACCGACGGTGAGTTCGTCACTGTGCTGCTCGAAGGCGTACAGCCGGTCGATGTAGTGGCGATCCCGCGCTCAGCGGTGCTCTCGGATCAGCAAGGTGAGTATGTTTTTGTCCTCGGCGCCGACAACAAAGCCGAGCAGCAGCGAATTCAGCTTGGGCAATCAACACCGACGATTGCATCCGTGACAAGTGGGCTTTCGCCTGGCGAAAAGGTGATCGTCGAGGGCTTGCAGCGGGTGCAGCCCGGCCGGCCGGTGGCGCCGGGACCCGCGAGCGCGCTGCTGCAATCGAGCATGAACGCGAGCGTGGATAGTGGCAGCAGCCAGAAAAGCGGCGGCGGGATCGGGCCGAAACCGACGGGCACAGGTCCATGATTTCGTCGGTCTTCGTAGATCGCCCACGCCTGGCCATTGTGATCGCGTTTGTCATCACAATCGCGGGTGCGCTTGCGCTTTTGCAGATTCCGGTGGCACAGTTCCCGGATATCGTACCGCCGCAGGTCACTGTCAGCGCCAACTTTCCGGGCGCGTCCGCCGAGGTGGTGGAATCGAGCGTCGCCCAACCACTCGAGGCCCAGATCGTCGGCGTCGACAAGATGCTCTACATGAAGTCGACCAGTGGCAATGACGGCAGCTATACCCTGACTGTCTCGTTCGCGCTCGGTACCGATCCCGACATCAATACTGTGAATGTCAATAACCGCGTGCAGAGCGCTCTCGCGCAACTGCCGACCGAAGTGCAGGCGCAAGGTCTGACGGTACAGAAGCGATCCTCGGCGGTGCTGCAGTTTATCGTGCTATACAGCAAGAATGGCGAGCAGGATCCACTGTTCATCACCAACTACGCCATTATCAACGTTCTCGATGCGATTTCTCGCACGCCTGGCGTCGGCCAGGCGACGCTGTTCGCCAAGCTGAACTACTCTATGCGCATCTGGTTCGATACGCAGCGCCTTACCAGCCTTAATCTGGCGCCGTCGGACGTGATCGCGGCGATCCGCGCACAGAGCGTGCAGGCACCGGTCGGCCGCATCGGGGCCCGCCCAATCAGCGACGAGCAGCAGTTCCAATTCAACGTGCAGACGCAAGGTCGATTGACCACCTCGACGCAGTTTGGCGATATCTTGCTGCGCGCCAATCCGGACGGCTCGGTATTGCGGATCAAGGACGTCGCCCGCGTCGAGATCGGCGCGCAAAATATGGACAGCGAGTCTCGGATCGACGGGCAGGCCGGCGTACCCATGGGCATCTATCTCGCCCCTGGCGCAAATGCGGTGACGACGGCGAGAGCCGTGCAGGCTACGCTCGCCAGATTGTCGGAGCGGTTTCCGCCCGGATTGTCCTACCTCGTGCAATATGACTCGACGACCTTTGTCACGGATACCATCAAGGAAGTGCTGAAGACGCTCGGCGAAGCCTTCCTGCTCGTCGTTGTCGTGGTTTTCGTGTTCCTCGGCAATTTACGCGCGACCGTAATTCCGGCGGTCGCGGTTCCTGTCAGCTTGATCGGCGCCTTCGCTGTCCTCCTGGCGCTCGGCTATTCGGCCAACACGGTCTCCCTGCTCGCGATGGTGCTCGCTATCGGCATTGTGGTTGATGATGCGATCGTCGTCGTCGAGAATGTCGAACGCGTGATGGAGGAGGAGCCGGATCTTTCGCCCGCCGAGGCGACGAAAAAGGCGATGTCACAGATCACCGCGCCGATCATAGCGATCACGCTGGTGCTGTTGTCGGTGTTCGTGCCGATCGCGTTCATCCCGGGAATCTCGGGAACGTTGTTTCGTCAATTCGCGGTCACGATCAGCGCGGCGATGGTTATCTCGGCGCTGAACGCGCTGACGTTGTCGCCGGCGCTCTGTGCGGTGTTCCTGCGTCACAGCGGGCCGCGGCGCGGCATCATGGCAAGCGTTCTCGGCGGAATCGATTGGGTTCGCGATCGATATGCCGGCATCGTGCGCCACCTGCTGCGCATGGCGCTGTTGTCGCTTGTCGCGGTGCTGGCGTTCGCGGGCGGAATTTTCGGCGTGTCGCGCATCACGCCGACCGGGTTCTTGCCCGAGGAGGACCAGGGCGCGTTCTTCATTGCAGTGCAGCTGCCCGACGCTGCATCGGTCGCGCGTACCAGTGAAGTGACCAAGCAGGTCGAGACGTTACTCAAGCAGATTCCCGCAATCGAACACGTGCTCTCGATCATCGGCTTTTCGCTGCTCGATGGCGGCAACCAGCCGAATTCGGCGTTCATCGTCGCGCGAATGAAGCCATTCGCGGATCGCAAGGCAGCCGCGGATTCGGTGCAGGCGACTATCCAGCGGACGTCCAACGCGGGCGCGCAAATCCGCCAGGCCAACATTCTGCCATTCAATCTGCCGCCGATTATCGGTCTATCGACCTCAGGCGGGTTCGAATATCAACTCGAGGCGCTCGAGGGACAGGATCCTGCGGCCGTCGGCAGCGTGGTGAGTGGCTTGATCAGCGTGGCAAACCGGGATCCGCGGCTGACGCGCGTTTTCTCGACCTTCACCGCGACCAATCCTTCGATCTATCTTGATATCGACCGTGCAAAGGCCCAGGCCCTTGGCCTCAACATGAGTGACGTGTTCACCGCGTTGCAGGCAACCCTCGGCGGGTTCTATGTCAACAACTTCAACCTGTTCGGCCGTACCTGGCAGGTTAATGTGCAGGGCGAAGCGGCCAATCGCGGTGACATTTCAGACATCTGGCAAATCTACGTTCGCAACAGCACCGGCGAAATGGTGCCAGTTCGCTCCATCGCGAACATCAGGATTGTGACCGGGCCGCAGGTGATCACGCGTTACAATAACTACCGCTCGGTCACCATCAATGGCGGACCTGCGGCCGGTGTTTCCTCGGGCACAGCGATCGCGGCGATGGAGGAAATCTCCAAGTCCACATTACCGGCGGGCTATTCCTTCGAATGGACCGGGACCGCCTATCAGGAGCAGGCGGCATCGGGCCAAACTGGCATCATCCTCGGACTAGCCGTGCTGTTCGCATATCTCTTCCTGGTGGCGCTCTACGAGAGCTGGACCATCCCTGTCCCCGTCTTGCTGGCCGTCGTGGTGGGTGTTCTCGGCTCCTATGCGGCGATCAAGATCTCCGGGCTGAATCTCGACCTCTACGGCCAGATCGGGCTCGTCGTGTTGATCGCGCTCGCTGCGAAGAACGGAATCCTGATCGTGGAATTCGCAAAGGAACAGCGTGAAGCCGGTCGATCGGTGGAAGATGCGGCGGTGCTGGGATCGCAAATGCGGTTCCGAGCCGTGATGATGACCTCGATAGCCTTTATTCTCGGCCTGGTCCCGCTGGTTGTCGCAACTGGAGCAGCCGAAACTAGCCGCCGCGCGGTCGGCACCGCGGTATTCGGCGGGATGCTTGCGGCAAGCTCGATCGGCATTTTCCTGGTGCCGTTGCTGTACGTGACCTTTCAGCGATGGCGGGAGACGGCGAAGCATCGCTTTGGCAAATCCGGCCAGACACCGCATCCCCCGGCGGTTTGATAAACACTGAAACTCGTCTCTTTCGCCCCGTCGCGCACCAAAGCTCCGCGGCCCAGCTTAATGTGGGCGGTCTCTGATCGGAGTTGAGTCTTGGACCGGAGTTGAGTCTTGGTGGCTTCCGTTGCTGGCACATAGCGTCGTTTCGGTGCGATGCGGAATTTCGTCCGCTATCTTCGCATAGCGGACCTGGCGAGCCGTCCGCTCGGTAGATTTATGGGTTCACGCCCTCGCTCAGCCGATCTGGCCCACGAACTGCTGCAGTTCCGGCGTTCGTGGCGCAGCGAATACTTCCTTCGGAACGCCTTCCTCATGCACCTTGCCGTGGTGCGTGAAGACGAGCTTGGTGCCGACGTCGCGCGCAAAGCGCGTTTCGTGCGTCATCAGAATGAGCGTCATGCCTTCGCGCGCCAATTGCTCGACCACGCGCAGCACTTCACTCACCAGTTCGGGGTCCGGCGCCTCGCATTTAGGCAATGCTCGGTGGTGCTTTTTTTTAGAGACTTTTTGTGGGTCGTTTTCGAGCATGGTCACGCGACCGTGCGCGTCGTGCTGCGGTATTCGTTGAACCCGTCGGTTCGTGATTACCGCAGGCCCTCATACACCATGAAGCCGCGCGCGATGGCGAGCTTGCGCAGGGCGCGCGGAACGAACTTTTGCGGCCGGTGCAGATAGCGCCACGACGTCACCTTGAAATCCCTGATCGTGCCGAGGTCGTTTTCGAACGGCGCCAGCACACCGGTCAGGCTGATCGGCGCATGCGCGCGATTGTTGAATGGCAGCAGCAGCAACTCCAGATGCGCCGTCGTGCCGTCTTCCGACGTCGCGGTGATGCCGGCAACCGCCGGCAGCATTTCCTCGGCCACGTAGCTGACGATGTCCTCGATCTCGTGGCGGCTGTCCGCAGTGAACAGCGCGGAGAAGCTCGTATCCTTCAGGTCGCGGCCGAGCAGGGCAGAGACCCGCGTTCCGGCGACGCGGAACGGGTAGCCGGCATCGTTGTCGTAGGACAGCACGAAGATGTCGCCGAGCAGCTCGCGCACTGCGCCGGGTTCGATCTCGCTGCGGTCCGGTGCCCGCGCATCGCCGCGCTTCGCATCCCAATAGGCGAAGAACTCGCGACTCGATGAGTGTTTCATAACTAATCCTCGCCCCCCGGGTTGCCTTAGGCGAGACACTTCTGTCCCGCTTTTGCGCAACACGCCTTCCCTTGCGTGTTGTGCAGGACGGGATTTGCAGCGTCCATGCCGGGAACGCGATTTGGCCGCGCGAGCCACGACTTTGCGTTGTTAACGTTAAATTAACTATGAGGTTGGCGAAGGCGGGGCGGCGTGCGTAGTGTGGAACGCATCGGACGGCGCCGGCTTATCTCAGGGTTCTCGGCGCAGTTGGTACACAGGTGGCGTCAAACAGTTTGGTCATCGCGCGGGGAGGGGTGGGGATGTAATCCCGGCTCCCGGGGCGCGAGAAGATCGACAAGACAAGGGAGGATGTTCTCAGCATCCTCCCTTTTTCTTTTGCCGATTGTGCCGACATCGTGTCCCGGACGCGGCGCAGTGCATTAGCGGTGCGACGCAGAGCCGGGGCCTAGCATACAGCCCCTTTGGGTTCCGGCTCTGCGTCGCGTCACTTCGTGCCGCGCCGCGTCCGGGGCATGAATAGCTGTGATTGTGCACTTGCACAGGGCGGGCAAAGCCGCCTATCTGGAACCATACACCTCGAAGCCGCCTTGCAGGGTCCTGGCCTTTGGAATCCCCGTCCTACTCATCCCAGTTCGAGCCGCCGGACGCCCCGCGCGAGCCGATCCTGACGCTGCCGGGTGCGCTGACGGCGTATGTCGTGCTGATCGCTGCGATTCATCTGCGGGTGCTGCTGCCGGCGGAGCTGGAGAACTGGACGATCGACGTGTTCGGTTTCATTCCGAAGCGCTACGATTCCACGCTGCTCAACATCACCTTTCCCGGCGGGGCCGGCGCCAAGGTCTGGACCTTCGTCACTTATTCCCTGCTGCATGCCAATCTCAGCCATATCGGCTTCAACGTGCTGTGGCTGTTGCCGTTCGGCAGCGCGCTGGCCCGCCGGTTCGGTCCTGTCAGGTTCTTCGTATTCATGGCGGTGACGGCCGTGGCGGGCGCGCTGGCGCATCTCGTCACCCATGAGCACGCGATCGCGCCGATGATCGGCGCCTCGGCCTCGGTATCCGGCGCGATGGCCGCCGCCATCCGCTTCGCCTTCGTGCGGGGAAGTTTTCTTTCGTTCCACCGGGGCGATGCGGATGCCGCGGCGAAGGTTCCAGCGCTGTCGCTTGCCCGGGCGTTGCGCAACCCGCGCGTGCTCGGATTTCTGGCGGTGTGGTTCGGCGTCAACATCATCTTCGGCCTCGGGTCGATTTCGATCGGTACTGACGGCGCCAGCGTCGCCTGGCAGGCGCATATCGGCGGATTTCTCGCCGGCCTGATGCTGTTTTCGCTGTTCGATCCGGTACCGCGTGCGACGCCGCATACCGCCGATGCCTCAGCGCCGGACGAAACCGGCCGCGTCTGATCGCCGCTCGCTCGCCGCTTGCGGCGAGGGGCGATTTCATCCATCATCCACACAAGTTGTGGCGCAAGCCAATGCCCGCTGCCGTGCACGACAGCCGCGCTTGTAAACCGCGCCTCGAAACGACACCGGCGCGGAACTGTTGATTGAAGACTCGCGAACAAGTCGGGCTCTCGGGGGCACGAACGGATTCAGGGAGGCGACAATGACGGTACGTTCAATTCTCGACACCAAGGGCCACCAGATCCAGAGCATCGAGCCGGAAGCCAAGCTTTCGGCGGCGATCAAGATCCTTGGCGAGCGCAAGATCGGCGCCGTGCTGGTGATGAACCAGGGACGGCTTGAGGGCATCCTTTCGGAACGCGACATCGTCCGGGTGCTGGGCGAGCGCGGCGCCAGGGTGCTCGAGGAGCCGGTCGGCGCGGTGATGACGCGCAAGGTCGTGAGTTGCCGCGAGTCCGACACCGTTGCCGGGATCATGGAAATGATGACGATCGGCAAGTTCCGTCATTTGCCCGTGGTCGAGGACGGCAAGGTGGTGGGCCTGATTTCGATCGGTGACATCGTCAAGCGCCGCGTGCAGGAATACGAGACCGAGCAGGAAGCGCTGCGCGACTACATCAAGACGGCCTGATCGCTATTCCTTCTCGGCCTTTTCGACCGCCTGCTCGGTTTCGCCCGCCGGCGGTGGCACCAGAATATGGATCGCCTCCTGGATCGACTCGATGGCGCGTTCGGCGGCGCGCACGCCGTGGGCGATCAGGTCGTCGGCCCGATGAAAATCGAACCAACCGATCTTGGCGACGCGGGGCGAGATCAACAGATCCGGCGGATCGCCCGCCAGCCGTGCGCGGGTGATGCGGTCCTGCATGATGTTGAAGGCATCGACCATGACCGAGGAGATGCCCGGCCGTCCGCCGCCGCCGAAGAACTCACGCTTCATGGTGCGCTCGGCGGAGAAGAATTTTCCGATGCCGCGTTTGCGCGGCTCGGGTTCGGGCAGCGCTTCCGGCATCACCGATACCGAAACGCCCGCCGTCGGGCCGTGGGAATAGATTGTCGTGGAGTGCGTGAAGACGTCGCTGGAAAGATTGGCGGCGATGACGATCTCCGCACCGAGCGCGCGTGCCGCCGACACCGGCACCGGATTGACCAGCGCGCCGTCGACGAGCCATCGGTCGCCGACCAGGACCGGCGAGAATATTCCCGGCAGCGCATAGGAGGCGCGCATCGCATCCACCATCGGGCCATGGGTCAGCCAGATCTCGTGACCGGTGCGCACTTCGGTCGCCACAGCGGCAAATTTCACCGGTAGTTCCTCGATCAGGCTCTTGCCCAGCGTGCCCTCGATTTCGGCCGCAAGCCTGGCGCCGCCGATCAGCCCCGAGCCGTTCAGGCGGATGTCGAGATAGGAGAGGACGCTTCGCGGCTGCAGGCTGCGCGCCCATTCTTCCAGTTTGTCGAGATGTCCGGCGGCATAGGCGCCGCCGACCACGGAGCCGATCGACGTTCCGACCACCACATTGGGACTGATTCCGTGGGCCACCAGCGTCCGGATGATGCCGATATGGGCAAAGCCGCGTGCGGCGCCGCCGCCGAGCGCGAGCCCGATTACCGGCCGGCGGATACTGCCGAGCCCCACCTTGTCTTGGGCATAGGAGCCCTTTTGGCCGCGGCCCATCCAGCTATCCAACACGCAAACTCTCCTGCGGCCTCAACAGTATTCGCCGCGGCGCGGCCACGCCAGAAGCGTCCATTCCGATCTGCCTGCATGGTTTATGCCGGCGAATGCGGCTTGGGCGGGGAATGTGACTGGACCACGTCCGCAGCATTAACATTTGGGTGTCCGGCGCCGGTTCCGCCACCGCCGCCGACCGAACTTACGCTACGGAGGCTTGAATTTGCCGCGTTTTCAGTGAAAAGCATGGCCATGATTTCGGGCGGTCACAGTATCGTTGGAAACGGGCGGGGCGGATGGCCTTTTCCGGCGCTGGCGCTTGCCTTGGCACTTGTCCTGGCGCTGACCGCACTGCTTCCGGTCCCGGTCTCGGCCCAGATGTTCTCGGATCGCCCGCCACCGGTGCCGCCGGCCGCGGTTCCGGATGTCCAGACCGCACCCGCCATGAATCTGGCGCCGCCGTCGGGGACGGGAACGGTCCCGCCGCCATTGACGCAGCCGACCATTGTACCGCCATCGATCGCAACGATCCCGCCGGCAACGCCTCCAGCAGCGGCCCCAGTTCCAACTCAGGGGGTACTGTCGCTGACGGCGCGCTACGGCAAGGATCTGCCGGTCATCAATGGCGGGCTGGTGTGGCGGGTGTTCGCCGACAAGCCCGACGACACCGGCACCTTCAAGCTGATCCGCGAGGAGCGCGGTGCCACCCCGAACATCGTGCTGCCGCCCGGCAGTTACGTCGTCCACGTCGCCCTCGGCCTGGTCAGCGCGGTACGTGCGGTGAGCCTGAAGGCGGAGACGGATCGGGTGGCCTTCGTGCTTCCAGCCGGCGGACTGCGCATCGAGGGCCGCGTCGGCTCCAGCAAGATTCCACCGAACCAGATTTCATTCGCGCTCTACAAAGGCAGCCAGTTCGAAGGTGGCGCCGGCGCAGAGCGTTCCTCGCTGGTGCCCAACGTCGCCGCTGGCGACGTCGCGCTGCTGCCAGAGGGCACCTACTACATCATCTCCAACTATGGCGACGCCAACTCCGTCGTGCGCTCCGACATCCGCGTCCAGGCCGGCAAGCTGACGGACGTGACGGTTAGCCACCGTGCGGCGGTGATCACGCTGAAACTCGTCAGCGACCGGGGCGGCGAGGCGCTCGCCAACACCGCGTGGTCGGTGATCACGCCGGGCGGCGACGTCATCAAGGAATCGATCGGCGCATTTCCGCGCGTCGTGCTGTCCGAAGGCGAATACCGGGCGATTGCCAAGAACGAAGGCAAGGTGTTCGAGCGGCCCTTCAACGTCGTCAACGGCGTCGACGCCGAAGTCGAGGTCATCGCGCGGTAGCCGCGCCCCAGAGACAAAATCGCGAAAACAACCCCATGCAAAGTAGAGTTGGCCCCGGAATCTAGAACCGCGTCACGATATCGGACAGCACCGGCCGCGGGCGGTCCTCGGCAGGCTTTGCCGGCGTGCCGATATGGATGAAGCCGGCGAGTTTTTCGTCCGCCTTCACGCCTAGCCCGTCGAGCACGTCGCGGTCGAACGCGAACCAGCCGGTGAGCCAGTTGGCGCCATAGCCGAGCGCAGTGGCGGCGGTGACGATGTTCATCGCGCTGGCGCCGGCGGACAATTCCTGCTCCCAGGCCGGCACCTTGGGGTGCGGCCGGGTGAAACTGACCACGGCGATCACCAACGGCGCATCCATCAGCCGGCCTTTTTCGGCCTCGATGTCGGCGATGGGAGCTGCCGGATTCTTCTTCGCGAACACCTGCGCGATGATCTCTCCGGCTCGCGCCCGGGCGCCGCCCTCGAACACGATGAAGCGCCACGGCGTCAGCTTGCCGTGGTCCGGCACCCGCGCGCCGATAGTCAGGATGGTGTCGAGTTCGCTCGCAGTGGGGCCGGGGCCGCTCATCTCGCGAGGTTTGACCGAACGGCGGATTTTCAGGAGTTCAATGGCATCGGGCACTATGGTCTCTTTCGTCGGACAAGGCAGGGGTTGCCTACCACGGACATAGGGTGGCGACGAAGCCGGGGAAACCCCTTTTAGATCGATTGTGAGACAGTTCGGGGTCTTTGGACGAGGCAGCCATGAATCGGGAGAAATCGCCAGACAGTCGAAAACAACCTCTTGGTCCCAAGGTGGGACCATGTTAGAGTCGCCCTGTGAGGGTTATAGCGCTCAGCACACTCAAGACGTTTCTTAACCGTGGCGAGAGCGTAGCCGATGCTCGCGAGCCGATGATGGCCTGGTTTCGGCAGGTCAAACAGGCAGACTGGGGCAAACCAGCCGACGTCAAGCGAGATATCCGCAGTGCCAGCATCCTCAGGGATGGAAGGGCGGTGTTTAACATAGCCGGCAACAAATATCGGATCGTCGTCTGGATCAACTATCCGTATCGTGTCGTTTACATCAGGTTTGTCGGCACCCATCGGCAATATGATGCAATCGACGCGCAGAGCATTTAAGGATTTTGTCATGGATATCGCACCGATCAAGTCCCACCGCGACTATCGCCGCGTTCTTAAGGAGATCGAGGGGCTGATGAGTGCACGGCGCAATTCACCTGCGGGCGATCGGCTCGATGTATTAGTTACGCTGGTCGAGGCTTGGGAACGGAAGAATTACAGGCTGGACCTGCCGGACCCGGTGGAGGCGATCAGATACCACATGGAACAGAGCGGATTGCAGCCGCGCGACCTCATTCCATTTATCGGTAGCCGCAATCGCGTGCACGAAGTGCTCAATCGCCGGCGCGAGCTGACACTCAATATGATCAGGCGATTGCACGAAGGGCTCGGCATCCCGGCCGAGTCCTTGATCAAGATCGGGCAGAATAAGGCCGCCTAAGCCATCCGCGCCCGCTTCACGTCCGGCGGCGTCGCTTCCTCGACCAGCGCAGCCAGCGCCTCGTCGGTCGGCATCACCTTCTGGACGTCGCTGCCGAGCCGGCGGATGGAGACCGAATGGGTCTCGGCTTCCTTCTTGCCGACGACGAGCAGGGCAGGGATCTTTGCCAGCGAGTGCTCGCGGACCTTGTAGTTGATCTTTTCGTTGCGCAAATCGATCTCGACGCGCAAGCCTGCGCGCCGCGCGGCTGCCGCGACCACCTTGGCGTACTCGTCGCCTTCGGAGGTAATGGTGGTGACCACCACCTGGGTCGGCGCCAGCCAGAGCGGAAAATTGCCGGCGAAATGCTCGATCAAAATGCCGATGAAACGCTCCATCGAGCCGCAGATCGCACGGTGCACCATCACCGGCGCCTTCTTGGAGCCGTCGGCGTCGATATAGAACGCGCCAAAACGTTCCGGCAGGTTGAAGTCGACCTGCGTGGTGCCGCATTGCCAGTCGCGGCCGATGGCGTCGCGCAGCACATATTCGAACTTCGGCCCGTAGAACGCGCCTTCGCCGGGGTTGATCTCGGTCTTGATGCGGTTGCTGCCGCTGGCCTGAATTTCTGCGAGCACCGTCGCCATTACACGCTCGGCATGGTCCCACATCTCGTCGGTGCCGACGCGCTTCTCCGGCCGGGTCGAGAGCTTGACCGTGAGTTCGCCGTCGAAGCCGAAATCGGCGTAGGTCGACAGGATCAGCTCGTTGATCTTGAGGCACTCGTCGGCAAGCTGGGCCTCGGTGCAGAAGACGTGCGCATCGTCCTGGGTAAAACCGCGCACGCGCATCAGGCCGTGCATGGCGCCCGACGGCTCGTAGCGATGCACCACGCCGAATTCGGCAAGGCGCAAGGGCAGGTCGCGGTAGCTCTTGAGGCCATGCTTGAAGATCTGCACGTGGCCCGGACAGTTCATCGGCTTGAGCGCAAACCAGCGCTTGTCCTCGGCCTCGTCGCCGGCCGACTGCGCCGCGAACATGTTCTCGCGGTACCAGTCCCAGTGGCCGGACGTTTCCCACAGCACCTTGTCGAGGATTTGCGGCGCGTTGACCTCGCTGTAGTCGCCGGTCAGGCGGCGGCGCATATAGGCGATCAGCGCCTGGAAGATGGTCCAGCCCTTCGGGTGCCAGAACACCACGCCGGGGCCTTCCTCCTGGAAATGGAACAGGTCGAGTTCGCGGCCGAGCTTACGGTGGTCGCGCTTCTCGGCTTCCTCGATCTGCTTGAGGTAAGCGTCGAGCTCTTCCTGCTTGGCAAACGCCGTGCCGTAGATGCGCGTCAGCATCGGGTTGTTCGAGTCGCCGCGCCAATAGGCGCCCGCCACCTTCATCAGCTTGAAGGCATTGCCGACCTTGCCGGTCGAAGACATATGCGGGCCGCGGCAGAGGTCGAACCAGTCGCCCTGGAAATAGATTTTTATGGGCTCGTCGCCGGGAATGGCATCAACCAGCTCGACCTTGAAGGCCTCGCCCTTGTCGCGGAACACCTGCTTGGTCTTCTCGCGGTCCCACACTTGCTTGGTGAAGGGCTTGTCGCGCGCGATGATCTCGCGCATCCGCTTTTCGATCGCCGCAAAATCTTCCGGCGTGAACGGCTCGTTGCGGAAGAAGTCGTAGTAGAAGCCGTTCTCGATCACCGGGCCGATCGTGACCTGCGTGCCCGGCCACAGCGACTGCACGGCCTCCGCCAGCACATGCGCGCAGTCATGCCGGATCAGTTCCAGCGCTCTGGCGTCGTCGCGGTTGATGAGTTCGATCTTCGCATCGCCCGAGATCGGATCGTTGAGGTCGGCGACCACGCCATCCAGCGCCATTGCCACCGTGCGCTTGGCCAGCGACGGCGAGATGCCCTTGGCGAGATCGAGCCCGGTGATGTCCTTGGGATATTCGCGCTTCGCGCCGTCCGGGAAGGTGAGGGTGATCTTTTCCAAGGGCTCGGCCGGTTTCAAATTAGCAAGGCCGAACTGGAATCCGGATGCGGGCGTGTTCTGGTCAGACATGTCATTCTCCTGAAGCTCACTCCTGCGAACGAGCGCAGGTAAGCGGGAAGCAGCGGTATAGCAGGGGATTCGGCTGAGGCAAATGACCCGTCTCAAGGCGTTCGCAAGGTGTCAAAGAGTATAGGAAACGGATCGTGACCCCCACGACCAACATCTCCGTCGGCGACCCTCCGTATTTTTTGTCCAGTGGATTGATCCAAGCTCCTTAGAGTCTCGCAGCCGTCGACGGTTTCTGACAGTAGAGCCTTCGCAAAGATTTTGCCGAATTCTTGATCGCCGGCACTGGATGGTTTGAAGTCTGTTAAAAAAAAGAAGTCGGACCACGAAGGGTTTCGCTGCAGGAAGTTGTTAATTGTACCTCGGGCAACGCTGGAACTGTTCTCTTTGCTTTCACAAATCAACTTGATGAGCAATTTCGCGCGTCGGTCATTAAAGCTTGTAGCGACAGCCTTTGTCGCTGCTTCGCAATCGCGCCATTGCTGTTCAGCCTTCGTCGCCGCGTCCTCATTAAGTTTCCCCAATAGCCCTGAATGCATTCGTTCGTGCGTTGCCTTTCGAACCGTCGCATCTCTGATTTCACTCACACTATTGTCTATATAGTCCTCTATTGCCTCGGTTGTCGTCAGATTTGATCTGGCCCTAAAGAAAGGAGGCGATCTTATGACAATACCTTTGTCGGGTACTTGATTGCTGACATGGCCCTCCATGCACTTCACGTTCCGTGATCTCCAAATGTATATGCCGGACATCTCAGCGGAGGTTAGCAAACTGTCTTGCAGGTTTGCTCCTTGGAGTGACGCTTGGTTCAACGAGGCGCCTTCCAATAGAGCTGCCCATAGCGAAGCCCCTTGCAGTTGGGCGTCAGTCAACACGGCTCCCCGTAGTTGCGAACCGAAAAGGTCTGCGCCTTGCAACTGTACACCCCTCATCGATGCTCCCTGAAGCTGCGCATTTCGCAAATTGGCGCCTTGTAGCTTCGCTGCGTTCAGAACTGCCCCTTGAAGCTTCGCGTTCTCAAAAATCGATCCTTGAAGGGCGGCGGATCTGAGAGAGGCCTCCTGTAGCTGCGATCCCTTGAAGTAGCTGCCCTGAAGTTTGGCGCTGTTGAACGTAGCATTGCCTAGGCGGCTGCCTTCGAAGGAAGCGCCTTGAATGCTTGCATTGTCGAATGTCGCTCCGACCAAGCTCGTGTCAGAAAAATCGACATAACGAAGGTCCGCAAACGCAAATATCGCGCAGTCCAAATTTCGCTCACGCAGAATTCTGGTGCGTTCGCTCTGGTAAGTGTACAGTCCTCGATCAACGATGTCCTTTTCGATCCTCGGTAGTTCCTTGCCGTCGACGAAGTTCGCGCGCGTTACATCTAATCTGTCGAATCGCTTGGTGAACCCCCGTTCGCAGCTTACGCCAGTGATTTCTCTTCCATTTGGGAGGTTAGCGTATTGTTCGCCGGGGAAGGTCGCGAACAAAAGAGTCAACACAACACAGAATAAGGCCAGCAGTTGAAACATGACGTGGCCGAGGCGACGTAACTCTCTTCTTTGTTGCGGTATCGGCCAGTCGAAAATTCTTGCGCCCTTCGGGACGAGTGGCCATGGCCTTTTTTGCAGAAGCGGCCACAGCAGAAAGCCAGTAATCCTTCTTGGCAGGCCCGTAAGTTGCCGAAGTTTGTGTTTCAGCAGGGCCCAGTCAAAATCGCGTTGAGCGTTCAGTACAAGTGGCCAAAACAGGAAAGCAACAGCCAACTCGATCAGGATAAGCAGCCGGTGAACCCACGTGGCAGAGTGGCTATGATATGGCAAAAAGGCGATCAAGAATGCGATAAGGATAATGATTGGAGATATGACAAGCGTGATCCAGGCCATGGCTTTCAGCGAACGTCCGAGCCAACCAGTACGTTCGCGAGGTGAACCGGCAAACATTTGGGCGAATAGTGTGTTCGCTAGCCTTTGCCGCATCATCGCATTGGCAGTCGGCGAGGGTATCGCTTGATCGATGGCCGTGTTGTAGCTCAGCGCTGTGCGAGCAAGTAGCAGGACCTGCAACAACACATAGAAATGAAAGAGGACGAATAATATTGGCGCGAGGAAAAAGAAGCCCCACAACGGAAGGTCAACATTTAGCACTGGTAGCTTGATCGGTTCGGACAGAAGCAGCTGACGGTGTTCAATCGTTGTTGCCGCTATCAGCAAGTACAGTGAAAAAACCAGGAAACTGATCCAAATTGTCGATACGCGCGTCGCTGAATCGTTGAGCGATTTCTCCAGCGCCTCAACGTCGAACGGAACTGCCTTTTTTTGTGAAGTCATTATCATTTTCCTGCCCGCGCAGGTTGAAGAATTGCAAACAGATTGATTGAGCGCAAGGGTTGTGGCGGGCATGGAACGCCATGGACACGGCAGGAATGCTGCCCGAATTATCTTCCGGTCTCGATGTCTCAATTCGCTCCGCTGCCTTCTAACCACCTTCGGGGCGATCATGTTCGGCGTCGGCTCACCGGTGACGCCGTGGCTGGCCTCGCGGCATCCTGTCGACGGCGATGGTTGGCGTGCTCGCCAACCATGATGCAAATGCGGGACGTCTCCCGATTTTGGGTGCGCACGACCCGCCAGCATCGCGACCAAGGGTTGCGGCATCACTGGGCATTGACTAACCTTGGCGCCATTGCTCCATTCGCCAAAATCGTTCCGGCCCAATGATGCTTCGCCTTCTCCTTCTCGCAGCCCTGCTGCTGGCTCACGGCGAGGTGCGTGCCGAAACGCCGGCCGAAAAGGCCGGATTTCCGCCCAAGCTGATCATTTACAATGCCAGGGGCCCAGCCAATTCATGCGGTCCGGGTTGCGATCACTGGATCGCGGTCGAAGGCCAGGTCGACGAGGGCGCGGCCGCGCGCGTTGACCGCTTTCTGCGCGACGTCAAGGACAGCAAGCGGCCGATCTATTTTCATTCGCCGGGCGGCGCGGTCAGGCCATCCTATGTCATCGCCCGCCTGCTGCGCAGCAGGAAGGCCGTTGCCCGGATTGGACGCACCATTGCAACCGCCTGCGCCGGAGGAACCCAGGTCGACGCGGCCTGTCTCAAGATCAAGACGGCGGGCGGGGAGGTCGAGGCCGAGCTCACGACCCGTAACGCCATGTGCAATTCGGCCTGCAGCTATCTGTTTCTCGGCGCCACGACCCGCGAAGTCGCGCCCGATGCCGCGATCGCCGTACATAACTCCCGGCTCACGCTGCTCGTGCGCGGGTCATTCTCGGCGCAGCAGATTGCCGATTTCAAGCAGCGCGGCATGGCGAGGGCCGACCGCGAGCGCGCCGCCTTTGTCGTTTCCATGGGCATCAGCCGTGAGCTGGACGATCTCATCAAGACGGTGAAATTCGAGAACTTGCATGTCCTCACGCGGGCCGAACTCTATCGCTTCGGCATCGATACACGCCCCTTGCCCGAAACGGCGTGGACGCTCGAAGCCGCATCGCGCCCGTATGTCCGCAAGATCGCCGCGGCAAAACAGAGCGACGGCGCCTCGTTCCGAACGATGGAGTGGCGGCTGTTCTGCGAGAACAAGGATCGCGCCCGGTTGATGTTCGTGCGGGAATCCGACCAGGGCGATGGCGGCCTCAAGACGATGATGTTGACGGCGGGATCGGACAAGTCCGTCGCCTTTGGAAGATATCCAGCGCGTGTCGGCAAATTCGAGGTGTGGAGCGATATCGTCGCGCCCGATGCCATGCAGGCAATGCTCACTGCTTCCAGCCTGCAGATGGGCGAGGGTACGCGCGACGCGGAAGGCAAGACCAAGCTCGCGACGTTCGACATCGATACGCTTGGGCTCGGGAAGTCATGGACGCAGCTCCTGTCGTCATGCCCGGCAAACACCACCCGGCCAGCGGCGACGTCTTCCAGTCTCAACGCAGCTCCCGCAATTCCGCCGGTTTCCGCTGTTCCCGCGACTTCGGCGAAGTGATGTCGGCCGGTCACTTCGCTAGATCGCCGACGAACTGCCTGATGTGGTCCAGCACCGCTTGCCGGTCACCGGCGAAGGCCCAGTGATCGGCGCCGTCGAGCTCGACGAAACGCGCCTGCGGGATGTGGTCGGCAAGATGTCTTCCGGCGCCGATGCGGACGGCGCGGTCGCCGCGGCGGTGCAGCACCAGCGTCGGAACGGCAATCCGCTTGAGAAGATGCCGCACATCCGTATCGCGCAGGGCCTCGAGCACCCCCTTGATGGCGCCCGGGCTTGAGGCCGCACGGAGCAGGCCGGCCCACCAGGCTCTCGTTTTGGCGTCGCCGGCGAGACTCGGTGCAAACGTCTCGATTCCCGCAGGCCCGCCCCAAGCCGACACGAGCTGCTGTAGCCACGCATCATATTGAACGGCGTGTAACGCATGCGGATAGTCATGTGCAAAGCTTCCTTTCGCGAGCGAGTCGAACAGGATCAGCCCCGCGACGCGGTCGGAATGTTCGGCTGCGAACCTGATGCAGGCCGGTCCGCCTTCGGATGCGCCGAACAGCACGATCCGGCGCGAGCCCGCCGCATCGAGCACGGTGCGGATGTCCTGTGCGGTCGCCTCTGCACTGGGGCTGAACCCGACCCGGTCGGAAAGGCCGACGCCACGGCGATCGAGCAGAATGAGACGGCCCATCTCCGCCAGCGAAGACAGGAACGCCCGGCACCCTGCGTCCTCCCAGACGCGTTCGACATGGGACACGAAGCCGGGCAGCATCAGGATATCGGTGTACCCTTTGCCGTAGGTCTGGAATGCGAGATGCACGCTGCCGCCGCTGACATATTGAGTCGGCGGCGGCGCCTCGGCATCGGCTTCGAGCAGCGCGTTCGTCTCGGGTTCGGGCGCCACGTCGAGTTCGTCGCGCAAACGCTGTGTCAGCGCCTTGAGCTGGCGCTCGGCTGCGGCCCGATCGCCGCCCAGCATCAGGTTGCGAATCAGATGGCGTGCATAGATTTCGCTGAGCTGATCGAGCGCCACCAGGCGGCCGGCATGCGCGGCAGCGGATGCGTAGTCGCCCGCCGCTTGCTTCTCCTGCACCACCCGCTCGAGCGCCTGGATCGCGCGGCCGCGCAGGGCCTCCCTGCGGAAGAACGCCCACTCGTCGAATTGCGGACAGTCGCCGGGCGAGAAGCCGTCGAGAAAGTCGGCTTGATAGAGAGCGCTGGCACGCTCGAACGCGCCGCGGTCGCAAGCCTCTTCGAACAGGCGTGAATCGATTTTCAGATCGAGTGCCGCCGACAGCCGGACCGTGGATCTGTCGGAGGCGAGTACATCGCCGAGCGCGAGCTGAAGGCGATGCAGCAGCCGGCGCAGCCGTGCCCTTACCACGTCCGCCGGGCTTTCCGGCCACAGCATGGTTGCGATCACATCGCGCCCGACCGGGCCCTTGGCTTCGGCCAAATAGACCAACAGCGCGAGGCCCTTGCGCAACGCCAACGGGTACAGGCGGTCATCACAACGGATCTCCGGGAACCCGAGCGTCCGGACGCTGAACGAAGCCATGGCGATGCGATCTTCAGTGCTGGCGTCCGGGAACGCGGTGGCGTTCCGGGGACGCGGTGGCGCCCCGGGGACGCTGAGGGGACGCTGCGATGATAGCACCGGGCGGAATACACCGTCACCCTTTGGAGAAACGTCATGATTGGACACGCCGCCGCCCTCGTTTATGGCCTCGCGAGCTATCTCATCTTCTCGCTTTCATTTGCCTACACGCCGGCCTTCCTCGGCAATTTCCTCGTCCCGAAGACGATCGACGTCGGAGCGGACAGCGCTCCCGCGCACGCGGTCGTGATCGACGCGATTTTGCTCGGCCTGTTCGCGATCCAGCACAGCGTCACGGCGCGCCCGGCCTTCAAGCGCTGGTGGACGCGCATCATCCCGGCTTCGTGCGAGCGCAGCACCTATGTGCTGATCTCGAGCGCTCTGTTGATCCTGACATTCTGGCAGTGGCGCCCGATCGCCGCGACCGTCTGGCGCGTCGAGGGCTGGCCGGCAGCGATGCTCACGGCGGTCTTCTGGATGGGCTGGCTGATCGCGCTGCTTTCGACATTTCAGATCGATCATTTTGAGCTGTTCGGCGTGCGCCAGGTCGTCGACGCGCTGCGCGGAGCCGCCGGTCGCATGCAGGCGTTCAAGACGCCGCTGCTGTACCGGCTGGTGCGTCACCCGCTGATGCTGGGCATGCTGCTCGCGTTCTGGGCGGCCCCGCACATGACGGCGGGACATCTGTTGTTCGCCGTTATGAGCACCGCCTACATCCTTGTCGGCGTCAGGTTGGAGGAGCGAGACCTCGTTGCCGCGTTCGGCGCGAGCTACGAGCAGTATCGCCGGCGCGTTCCGATGCTCTTGCCGCGTCTCTTCGGCGGCGACTCCGTCGCGTCAGAAACGCGTCACGGAGGCTGAGATGCGCGCCATTCTTTGCAACGCCTTTAAAGGCATCGAAGCCCTTGGGTTCACCGAGGTCGACGAACCGCGCCCGGCAGCCAACGAGGTTCTCGTTGATGTCCATGCCGCGTCCGTCAGCTACATGGACTACCTGATGAGCTGCGGCGGCTATCAGATGCGGCCGGCGCTTCCCTATGTGCCGGGAACGGATGCTGCCGGAATCGTGCTGGCCTGCGGCGACCGGGTTACGCGCTTCCGACCCGGAGACCGGGTCAGTTGCGGCAACTGGTTCGGTGCATTTGCGGAGCGCATGGTCGCCAAAGAGAGCAGCGCCGCCATGCTGCCGGCCAACGTTGATTTCACCGTGGGGTCGACGGTGATGCACACCTATCTCACGGCCTGGTATGCACTGATTGAGCGGGCGCGGCTGCAGGCCGGTGAGACGGTGCTCGTGACGGGGGCCGCCGGCGGCGTGGGCCTCGCCTGTGTCGAGATCGCGCATTTGATGGGCGCGCGGGTCATTGCCGTTGTCGGCGGCGCTGCGAAGGCAGCCCTGGTCCGCACGCATGGCGCCGCCGAGGTCGTCGACCATTCGTGTGAAGACGTGCGTGAACGTGTGAAGGCCCTTGCAGGAAAGGGTCTCGACATCTGCGTTGACAATGTCGGCGGCGCACTCTTCGCGACGCTCGCGAGGTTTATGGGCTGGAACGGTCGGCTGCTTCCGATCGGCTTCACCAGCGGCGAGATTCCATCGCTCGCCATGAATCTGCCTTTGCTCAAGAACTATTCGGTCGTCGGCGTGTTCGTCGGCACCTGGATGGAGCGTTACCCGGATGAAGCTGCCCGCGCGGCGGAGCGGGTCATGGCATGGGTCGGCGAGGGCAAGCTCCGCCCGCAGGTCGATCGGGTGCTTGCGCTCCAGCGTGCCGGTGAAGCGATGGGTCTGGTGGCGAACAGGAGCGCGATGGGGCGGATTGTGCTGCAGGTCAGGCAAGACGCCTGACCGTTTTACCGGCTCGCTGCCGGCGCGCTGGCGACCCGGGTCAAAGTGGGCGTTGCCGCCATCTTGACCAGCACGTCCTTGACCGGATGCTCGGTCCAGGCCTGCGTGACATAATCGCGATGGGTGACGCCGTCGGGCGTCTGCACGAACACAACGCTTCCGGGCCGCAGCGGCGCGTTCATGCTCTCGGTGACCGTGATGCCCCTGTCGCGGAGCATCTGCATCAGTTCCTGGTCGTGCCGCTTGGTGTAGCGGGTATACGAAGAGACGAAGAAGCCGGTGCGGTTTTTCTCGATCCAGGACGCGAACTTGTCGAGTTCGCCGTAGACGGCGTCGAGCAGGAACACGCCGCGGACCCGGTTGGGGACGCCACCGACCTCGAGACTCCAGGCGGTCGGCAGGAAGCCGCCGCTATAGCCGACGATCACGATCGGCAGGTTCGCGAATGCCTGCGCCGACTTCGGATCGCCGTAGAGGCGGGCGAGGTGGCTCGCCGACTCATCGATGAAGCGCTTGAAGCCGCCCGGCTGCCAGAATTTGCCGGCCGAGGAATCGGCGGCGTTGACCGCGAGCTGGGGCGCGAGCAGCACGGCGTTGACGCCGGAATCCGAGATCTGCTGCGGTACCAGTTGCCGGTCGCGGACGTCGCGCTCCAGCGTCGCGCCGTTGCCGTGGAAGAACACCACGATCACGCCCGGCTTCCTGACGTCGAACGTCTCGGGGACATGCACCAGCACGCGGCTGTCGTTGTAGGTCTCGTCCTGCCAATAGACCCGGCCGCCATAGCTGCGGTGGCCCTTGCGGTCGCCCTTGGAGATGTTGAGGAACGGTTCTTCGGAGCGCGGATTGGCGCCGAAATAGGGGAAGGCCGAGGACTTCATGCTGACCAGCGTGGTCAATTCTTCGCGCTCGGTGCGGGGTAGCATCAGCGTCGGCGTGAGCGAGGCGACCCGCACGGGCTCGGTACGCACCGTGCGCGGCGGCTGAGGCGCCAGCGCGACCTGGCGCTGGAACTGCGGCAGGCTTTCATTGGCGGTCGGGAAACGGTCAGCGAATTGCGGCTGAGGGAAACGGTCCTCGAACGTATCGATCGAAGTCCGGGAATCGGCCCGGGATTTAGCGCCATCTGTGTTCGCCGCCAGCATTTCAGCGTTCGGCGCCTTGCCGCATTGAACCAGGACAAAGGAAAGCGGCACGCACAGCGCGGCCATCGCAAGCCAGTGCCATTGAAGAGGCAGGGCGCGAAGCGGCACGGCCGACAACGCCGATCGGATGGCGCGACCAATTGTCTGGAATTTCGGATCAGCTCCGACCATCCACCCCAATGTCCCAAGATCCACCGTCAACCGAGGTCAAGCTTGCACACGGGCGACGTTTAGCGTCCGGAAAAACTCCCCACGTCCGGAAGCTGGAGGAGACCACCCAATCGTGTCGCGATTGTGGGACCGTCACGATGTTTTCGCAATCCAGTAATGGCACGGTGGCCGTTCTCGGTATCATGAAACCTTTTTTGTGTCTCAATTTAAACCCTTGTTAACATTGCTTGAATTGAGGGGCGTCACCCTGCACGATGCAGCTCTCGGCTGCGGGCGCTTGAAGGTGGGTCCGAGATGGCGGCATTAGAAACGGGAAGCCCGGCTTGGCCCGGCGCGCGCTCCGGCAGCGGTTCAACCGTTTCGGTCCTGGTGGCGGTTGCCATCGTCGTTGCCGACATGGTCGGCGTCGGCGTCTTCACCAGCCTCGGCTTTCAGGTCAAGGACATCCCCTCCGGCTTTTCGATCCTGTTGCTGTGGACCGTCGGCGGCGTCGTCGCGCTGTGCGGGGTGTTTTCCTACGGCGAACTCGGCGCAATGTTTCCGCGCTCCAGCGGCGAGTACAACTTCCTCGGCCGGGCCTATCACCCGGCCTTCGGCTTTGTGGCGGGCTGGGTATCGGCAACCGTCGGCTTCGCCGCACCCGTAGCCCTGGCCGCCATGGCATTCGGCGAGTACGGCAAGTCGGTCGTACCCAGTGCGCCGCCGCTGGCGCTGGCGGTCGGCGTGGTCTGGCTGGTGTCGCTGGTGCAACTCACCGGCGTGCGGCACTCCTCGACCTTTCAACTGGTCGCGACCATCCTGAAGGTGGTGCTGATCGTGGCCTTCCTGGTCTGCGGCTTCGTCATTGGCACGGCGCAGCCAGTGTCGTTTGCGCCGACGGCCTCCGACTTCACCCATATCGTCAGCGCGCCGTTCGCGATCAGTCTCGTCTTCGTGATGTATTCGTTCTCGGGGTGGAACGCGGCGACCTACATCATCGGTGAGGTGAGGTTGCCCGAGCGCAACGTACCGCGGGCGATGCTGATCGGAACGCTGATCGTGCTGGTGTTGTATGTCGCGCTCAACGCGGTGTTCCTGCACACCGCGCCGATCGACAAGCTCGCAGGCCAGCTCGACGTCGCCCGGATTTCCGGCAGCTACATCTTCGGCGAATTCGGCGGCCGCATCGTCGGCGCGATGATCTGCGTCGGACTGATCTCCTCGATCAGCGCGATGATGTGGATCGGGCCGCGCGTCATGATGACGATGGGCGAGGATATTCCGGTGCTGCGGCCGTTCGCCCGAAGATCGACCGGCGGCGCGCCGCCTTACGCCATTCTGTTTCAGCTCACGGTCGCGAGCCTGATGCTGTTAACGCGCAGCTTCGAGGCCGTGCTCGAATTCATCCAGTTCTCTTTGTTGTTCTGCTCGTTCTTTACCGTGCTTGGGGTCATCAAGCTCCGGATCACGCATCCTGACCTGCCGCGGCCCTACCGCGCCTGGGGATACCCGGTAACCCCGGTGGTTTTCCTGCTCGTGACCGGCTTCATGATGTACTATCTTTTGACGGAACAGCCGCTGCGCTCGCTCCTTAGTCTTTTGATCATGTTTTCAGGTCTCTTGATTTACGCCGTTTTCCGCAAGCGAGCAGATCAAATCCACGCAGTCGCCGCGGGCCGCGAATGAACATGCTGCATTCCCTGCGCATTGCGACGCTGGCGGGCGTCATGCTGCTGACGGCCGTGGCAACCGTCAATGCCCAAACCGCAACGGTGGACGACACCGCGAAATTTCTGGCCGGAATGATGCCGTCGGCGGATTCGCCGCTCGCGCCGCTCACCAACGACCCGGCCTGGCAACGCCACGCAAAATTCTTCGACAGCGCGTTCGAGAAACTCGAGCAGCGCCAAATATCGCGGATCCGCGCCTGGGCGGACACCAATCTGGCGGCGCCCAAGCCGACCATGTTCTACATGTTCTCAGGCCCGGACTTTCTCTATGCGAACGCCTTCCATTCCAAGGCGTCGACCTACGTGCTGAGTGCGCTCGAGCCGGTCGGCTCGGTGCCCGACCTCTCGCGATTGTCGCGCGGCGGCATTGCGTCGGCGCTCTACAATGTCGAGCGCTCGCTCGGTTCGATCCTGAGCTTCAGCTTCTTCATCACCAAGCAGATGAAGACTGATCTGCAGGCGGGACAGATCAGCGGCACCTTGCCGATCCTCTACGTGTTCCTGGCGCGCTCGGGCATGACCGTCAGAAGCGTCAGCCCGATCTCGCTGGACGACCAGGGCGCGGCGCATTTCGCAGGCGAAAATGCCGGACCGAATGCCGTGCGCGGCGTGCGCATCATCTTTGCCGGCAGTGACGGTCAGGAAAAGACCCTGTATTACTTCTCGACCGACCTTTCCAACTCCGGCGTGAAGGCGAGCGGCTTCCTGAAATTCTGCGCGACGCTCGCGCCCGCCAACAGCCTGATCAAGAGCGCGTCCTATCTGCTGCATTCCGGCAACTTCACCACGGTGCGCGACTTCCTGCTCAATAACAGCGCCACCATCATTCAGGACGATTCCGGAATCCCGCTTGGCTATTACAGCACGAAGAAATGGCGCTTCTTCCCGTTCGGCCGTTATCTCGGACCGATCGACGAATTCGCGGGACGCTATCAGGATTCATATGCCGCGCTGTTCCGGCGCGCGCAGCCGATCGATTTCGGCATCGGCTATCGCTGGCGCACGCCTGAATCGAATTTGCTGCTGTCGGTGAGGCTGGCCGACGACGGGTCGCCTGCCATCGACGCCGCAGCATCGGCCGCGGCGCCGCCAGCGCCACCCCCGCGCAGGCCGCGGGCGTATATAGGGTCGCGGCCGCTACCAGATTTCTGGCCGTTCTCGCGTTAGAAGCCCGACTTCACCAGCGGACGCTTTGACTGGGGACGATGTAGGCCGCCCGGCTTGATGGTTCGGAGTGCGTGCCGAAATATTGCCAAGCCGCGACACTGAGGACGAGCAGCGCGAGGATCGCGAGCAAGTCGTTCAGCCGGGGATCGTGACCATGGTGGCTGATTTTCCAGCGCATTGTTTGTTTCCTCCCTGAGGGAGCAGCCAATCAATGCGGGCGAGGAACTCGAGTTCCCGCACATCAGCAATGCGCGCTATCAGCCGTTGACGCCGCGCCATCGACCATAGCGCCACGGCAAGTACCATCGCGCACCCGGCGGCCTGGTCAGCGGCACGTTGTCGATGCCGGATGTGCCGAAGGGCTGGCAGCGCAGGATCCGCGCCAGCGTCATCCATCCGCCGCCCCACAGGCCGAAGCGCTCGATCGCTTCGTCGCCGTACACCGAACATGTCGGCAGGTGCCGGCAATTGTAACCGACCAGGGGCGACAGCGTGTGGCGGTAGATCCAGATCAGTGCGCGCCCTGCGTTGCGCGGCAAACGGCGGACCGTGCTGGCACAGTCCGTGCATTGCTTGTGGGATGACGATGACTGATCGGCGGGCGCCATGCTGAACCATGTACGTAGTCTTGCGGGAGTTCCCAAGCAAGGAACTGATTTAGCGCAGATATTTACGCCACACTTCGCAATTATCGCACCGCGCGGCACCGCAGCAAGCCAAGGTATTATGGACGGCACACGTCAGTACGGTTACCGTTTCGCCAGCGCGTCGATGACAGAATCATGTCGCGTTGAAGCGGGGCCATTGCCATTGCACCCTGAAGGGGCTTGGGGGAAGGAACCAAATTGAGGTTTGTGAGGTCGTTGAAATTTCGCGGCTGGGCGCTGATCGGCGCCACCGCCCTCTGTCTCGCATTGCCTGGCGCGATCACGACGCTGGGAAATTCGGCGCACGCCGGAGGCACCCTCGAAGAACGCAAGCAGCCGATGCATTTCAAGTGGAATGCGTGTCAGGCGGATTGCAGGGGCTGGGTTTCGGCCGTCGGCATCGTCACATCAGACAGCCCGAAGGAATTCGAGGAATTCGCCAGGGGCCGCCAGCTTGCCGGCGCGACCATCGTGCTGGATTCCAGCGGCGGCTCGGTCAACGATTCCATCGCGCTCGGCCGCAAGTTTCGTGGTCTTGGCGCGCTGACCACGGTCGGCTCGACAGTGCGGACGCAGACCGCGAACGGCGAGCGCGCGAGCGTGACGCCGGAAGCCTATTGCGAATCGATGTGCGTGTTTCTGCTTCTGTCAGGCAAGGCCCGTTACGTGCCGCCGGTTGCGCATGTCCGCGTGCACCAGATCTGGATGGGCGATCGCGCCGACGACGCCAAGGCCGCCAGCTACACTGCGCAGGACCTGATGATCGTGCAGCGCGACATCGGCCGGCTCACGAAATACACCTTCGACATGGGTGGCACCGGCGATTTGCTGTCACTCGCGCTCAGCGTGCCGCCGTGGGAAGATCTGCACGAATTGTCGCGCGGTGAACTGCGGCTGACCAATCTCGTCACGACCGATGCGCTCGCCGACGTGTTCCTGCAGGACAATGCGACGCCGATGGCCGCGGCGAAGCCTTCCAAGCCGCAGGATCGCTTCGTCAGTTCCGCCGCCGTCGAGGGCGACGCGCAACAAGCGCCGGGCAAGTCCACCAAGACCGCCGAAGCCGCGGTTCCGACGGGCGGCGCTGCGACGGCACCGGCTCAGCCGCAGAAGTAACCTGCACCCCAACAGACGGTGTCATCATCCGCGAAAGCGGATGATCCAGTACGCTGCGGCGTTGGTGATTGAACGAGAATTCCCGGCGTACTGGATGCCCGCCGGAGCCTGCCATCGGGCTCGCCGAAGGCGAGACCCGTTGGCGGGCATGACGGGATTGGTTTTGGGCGGGACTTACCCCTTAAGCCTGCGCCGTCTGCTTCGTCCGGGCCTCGATCTGGCCGATGGCGTCGACCACGGCGTCGAAGGTCAGCATGGTCGAGGCATGACGGGCCTTGTAGTCGCGTACGGGTTCGAGCAGGGCGATGTCGGCCCATTTGCCTTGCGGGGGAGTACCGTTTTCCTTCAGCATCTTGCGGACGGTTTCTCGCAATTCACGTAACTCGCTGGCCGTCGAGCCGACCACATGGCTTGCCATGATCGAGGAGGAGGCTTGTCCTAGCGCGCAGGCCTTCACGTCATGGGCGAAGTCGGTGACCACGGGCCCTTCCATCTTGAGATCGATCTTGACGGTCGAGCCGCACAGTTTGGAGTGGGCGGTGGCGCTGGCGTGGGGGTCGGGGAGGCGGCCGAGGCGGGGGATATTGCCCGCCAGTTCGATGATCCGCTTGTTGTAGATGTCGTTCAGCATGAGATTAGGTGTCCCGGGCGGCGGTCTGAGCGCCCTTGGCGGCTGGGTTTCATCGTCCTATATATGGACAGGAACGGCGGAAAAACAGCCCGGCCGTTTCGCCGAAGGCGCGCCGGGATTGAAACCAGTGCGGCCGCCGGCGTTTTGTGGATGGGACTCAGGCGCCCGGCGGCGAAACCGCCCCGTCTGCCCGGTGACACTCCGGTCTTTCGGACCGGTCGAACGGAGAAGACATGGACGCATTGATCAAATCCCTCCGCCCGGGCAAGGCTCCTGACTTGAAGCCTTCCGAAGTCAAATCGCCCGATGTGACCCCGGAGACCCGCCCGACCGAGCTCGATCCGGCCGAGTTCCTGGCGGCTGCCGTCCGCGCCGACCTGCCGCGCCCCTCGCGCGCGGAGGCCGAACAGGCCGTGCACACGCTCTTGAGCTATATCGGCGAGAACACCGACCGCGAGGGCTTGCTGGATACGCCGCGCCGAGTGGTCGAAGCTTTTGACGAACTCTATCAGGGCTACCACCAGTGCCCGGCCGAGGTGCTGGACCGCACCTTTGGCGAAACCGCCGGCTATGACGATTTCGTCCTGATCCGGGACATCGAATTCACCTCGCAATGCGAGCATCACATGATGCCGTTCTACGGCAGGGCGCATATCGCCTATACGCCGGTCGAGCGGGTGGTGGGATTGTCCAAGCTGGCGCGGCTCACAGATATCTTCGCCCGCCGCCTGCAGACCCAGGAACACCTGACCGCCCAGATCGCGGCCGCGATCGACGAGGTGTTGAAACCCCGTGGCGTTGCCGTGCTGATCGAGGCGGAGCATACCTGCATGTCGGTGCGCGGCGTCGCCAAGCATGGCGCGACGACGTTCACCAGCCGGTTCACCGGCATGTTCCGCGACAATCCGGCGGAGCAGCAGCGTTTCCTGTCCCTGGTGCGAGGACCGAGCCGGTAACCTCGCCGGAATTTCCGCGAGGACTGCCGTGTCCAAATCCGCAGATGCCAACGAGCGTGAGGAGGGGCTGGTCTTCCAGCCCAAATTCGACGCGTCCGGTCTCGTAACCTGCGTTGCGACTGATACCGCCACGGGCGACGTGCTGATGGTCGCGCACATGAACGACGAAGCCCTGCGCAAGACGATCGCGAGCGGTGAGGCCTGGTATTTCAGCCGGTCTCGCAACGCGTTGTGGCGAAAGGGTGAGACTTCGGGTCACACCCAGCGCGTGGTCGAGATGCGCATGGATTGCGATCAGGATGCAGTCTGGATTCGCGTCGAGCAGCACGGCGCGGCGTGTCACACCGGGCGGCATTCGTGCTTCTATCGCAAGATCGACGCGGCCGACGGTGACACGCGGTTGTCATTCGTCGATGCGGACAGGCAATTCGATCCGAACAAAGTCTATCGCAAATAAATTCAATTGATCCATGTCAAACGGAGGTGCGAAGCGGCCGGGCTTCGTTGCCTCCGTGTGCGTGATATGCAAAAGTTCCATCTCGTCGTCGCGATGGGGTAATGACGGTGCTGCTTCGAACTTTACCGATATTCCCCCTTCTTGTTTCGATCGCGCTTCCGGTCGGGCTCGCGCAAGCGCAGACCCAGGCGCCACCGCCTGAGCGCGCCCCCGACACCATGGCCGCGCGCGTGCTCGCCTGCGCCTCGTGTCACGGCGCGGAGGGTGAGGGCACCAGCGACGTGTATTTTCCGCGGCTGGCGGGCAAGCCCGCGGGCTATCTCTACAATCAGCTCGTGGCATTCAGGGACGGTCGCCGCAAATATCCGCCGATGAACTATCTGCTGGATTTTCTGCCTGACGCCTACCTCAAGCAGATGGCCGACCATTTTGCCTCGTTGCGGCCGCCATTTCCGGCGCCCGCCGTTCCCACCGTCAGCAATGACGTCCTCGCCCGTGGCGAAGCACTGGTGAAGGAGGGGGATCCGAAAAACGGCGTCCCGCCGTGCTCCGCTTGCCATGGCCCAAGCCTCGGCGGCATGGAGCCCGCGATACCCGGTCTGCTTGGCTTGCGCGCCAATTACATCAGTGCCCAGCTCGGCGGCTGGCGCTACGGCACGCGCACCGCAGCCGCACCGGACTGCATGCAGATCGTCGCGGGTCTCCTGACCGAGGACGACGTCAAGGCCGTCGCGGCCTTCCTGTCATCGCGTCCCGCGCCGACGGACCCGTCGTTTGCCAGGCGCGGCAGCCTGCCGATGCCGCTTGCCTGCGGCAGCCAGCCGAACTGAAGGGGAGATCGTGCACATGCCGAGAACCTTGAAAGCTCTGCTCCCGGCTTTCCTCGTATCGTTGCTGTTGGCTGGCACCTCGCCTGCGCCGGCGCAGGACGCGGCCTTGCTTGCCAAGGGTGAATATCTCGCCCGTGCCGGCGATTGCATCGCCTGTCATACCGCGCGCGAGGGCAAGACCTTTGCTGGTGGCCTGCCGATGAAGACGCCGTTCGGCACGCTCTACACCTCCAACATCACGCCCGACCCGCAAACCGGTATCGGCATGTGGACGTCCGACCAGTTCTACCAGATGATGCACAACGGACGTTTCCCCGATGGCGGGCTGGTCTATCCGGCGATGCCATTTGCCTCCTACACCAAGGTGACGCGCGAGGACAGCGACGCGATCTACGCCTATTTGCGCTCGATCCCGCCGGTGAAGCAGCGTAACCGCGAGCACGATCTGAAATTTCCCTTCAACAACCGCTCGCTGATCCTCGGATGGCGCACGCTGTTCTTCAACGAGGGCGTGTACAAGCCCGATCCGACCAAATCGGCGGAGTGGAACAGGGGCGCCTATCTGGTCGAAGGCCTCGGCCATTGCGGGATGTGCCACACCGCGATCAATGCGCTGGGCGGCAGTTCGGAATCGCAGGCCTTCGAGGGCGGCTTGATTCCGATGCAGAACTGGTACGCCCCGTCGCTGACCTCGAACAAGGAAGCCGGCCTCGGCGACTGGACCATCGAGGAGATATCCGACTATCTGCGCAAGGGCGTTTCCGCTCGCGGTGCGGTTTATGGACCGATGGCCGAAGTCGTCTACAACAGCCTGCAATATCTCAACGACGACGACACCCGCGCGATGGCGATCTATCTGAAGTCTCTCGCGCAGGGGACGTCGCCGGATAAGCCGACAGCGCCGCTGCCTTCGGCGGAAAGCAGCCTGCTGCTGTCATTGGGCAAGCAGATCTACGACCGCGAATGCGCCAGCTGCCATGGCGCGCAGGGACTCGGCATGCCGCCGCATTATCCGCCGCTCGCCGGCAACCAGTCGATCCAGATGGTCTCGGCCGTCAACGCGATCCGGATGGTGCTCAATGGCGGCTATCCGCCGGGGACGGCGGGAAATCCGATGCCCTATGGCATGCCGCCGTTCGCGCATCGGATGTCCGACGACGAGGTCGCGGCCGTCGTGACCTACATCCGCACCTCCTGGGGCAATCGCGGCGCAGCCGTCTCGGCGCGACAGGCCAATGAACTTCGCGCGGCAACGCTGAACTGAGGGGCTCATGATCAATTCAACCCCGCCGCAATCGTCCACGCTGGGCTCCGAAGAGGAGCGCGTCGATGCCATCGTCCGCTCCGGTCCAGGCGGCGCAATTGCAGTTGCCGGCATCGCGACCGCGATCGTGATCGCGCTGTGGTTTGCATTCTACCTCCTGGTATTCCTGCCCAGGAGCGTTTGAACATGATGAGCGCCCGAGCATGACGACAGAGACGGATCACGACGTCGGCGAGGCGGTCGCAGCCCGCATCGAACGGCGATGGGCTATCCTTTCGATCGTGATCGTCGGCATGCTGGTCGGCATGGCGACTTTCATCGGCATCCATCAGGCGACCATGCCGCAGGGTCATGTCGAAACCTCCGACCCCAAGACGCTGCATCTTTCCGGCGAATTCGTCGAAAGCAACCTTGGCAGCGTGCCCGAGGCCGACGGCTCGGTCACCGTGCGCGCGGTCGGACAGCAATATTCATTCACGCCGCAATGCATCGTGGTGCCCGCGGAAACCCCGATCACCCTGCGCACGACAAGCGCGGATGTGGTGCACGGCCTTTTGATCGAGGGCACCAACATCAACACCATGCTGGTGCCCGGCTACGTCGCCGTGCTGCCGATCCGCTTCAAGGCGCCGGGCGATCACGTGATGCCGTGCCAGGAATTCTGCGGCATCGGGCATCAGGGCATGTGGGGCAAGGTCAAGGTGGTGGACAAGGATGCCTTTGCCAAGCTTGCCGCAGCGCGACGGAGGCTGACCTGTGTTGATTAACAAGCGCCTCATCCTCGCCCATTTCTGGCTCGCCTTCGTCGTGTTCGGCGCGGCGCTGGTGCTCGGCGCCTGGCAGATGTTTGTCCGCAGTCCGCTCAACGCCTGGCACTTCAATCCGGAATTCTATTATCGCTCGGTCACTGCGCACGGCTCGGCGATGGGCTATGTATTCCCGACCCTGATCGCGATGGGGTTCGGCTATGCGATCACGGAAGCGGCGCTGGAAAGACCGCTGGTCGGCCGCCGCTGGGCCTGGGCGGGCTTTTTCCTGATCGCGGTCGGTGCCGTGGTGGCGATGATTCCGGTCTCGCTGGGGCTCGCCTCGGTGCTCTACACCTTCTACCCGCCGATGGTCGGAAATCCCTTCTATTACATCGGCGTCGTGATGGTAGTGGTCGGCTCATGGATATGGGTCGCGCTGATGCCGATCAATCTGGCGATCTGGAAGCGGGAAAATCCCGACAAGCCGGTGCCGCTGGCGATGTTCGCCAATGTCGCAGGCGCCTATCTCTGGGGCTGGACGGCGGTCGGTGCGGCGCTTGAGATCATTTTCCAGATATTGCCGGTGGCGCTCGGCCTGAGGTCGACCATCGACGCCGGGCTGGCGCGCGTGTTCTTCTCCTGGACGCTGCATGCGATCGTCTATTTCTGGCTGATGCCGACCTATATCGCCTATTACACGATTTTCCCGCGCGCGATCGGCAGCAGGCTCTACAGCGACCCGATGGGGCGGATTGCCTTTATCCTGTTCGTCGTGGTGGCGATGCCGATCGGCGTGCATCACCTGTTTGCCGACCCGCAGGTCGGCGCCGGCTTCAAGTTCATGCATTCGGTGTTCACCGGGCTGGTCGCGCTGCCGACGCTGCTGACGGTGTTCACCATCTGCGCCTCCGCCGAGATCGCCAGCCGGTTGCGCGGTGGCCGCGGCGCGTTCGGATGGGTCAGCGCGTTGCCCTGGCAAAATCCGATCATGCTGGCGACCGCGCTATCGCTGGTCATGCTCGGCTTCGGCGGCGCCGGCGGGCTGATCAACATGAGCTATCAGCTCGACGCCTCCGTCCACAACACGCAATGGATCACAGGCCACTTTCACCTGATCTTCGGCGGCGCCATCGTGATCATGTATTTCGCGATCGCCTATGATCTGTGGCCGCATCTCACCGGCCGCGCGCTGGAAAGTTTCGGCCTGATGCGAACCCAGCTCTGGCTGTGGTTCATCGGCATGATCGTGACGACGTTCCCGTGGCACTATGTCGGCATCCTCGGCATGCCGCGCCGCATGGCGTTCTACGACTATGCCAATCCGGCGATCTCGCCGCAGGCGTTTTCGGTGTCGATGTCGGCGATCGGCGGCTTCATTTTGCTGGTCTCGGGAATCCTGTTTCTCACCGTGTTGATCCGCGGCCAGCGTTCGCCAGCCAGCGAAGCGGGTGCCTACCGGTTCGCCGTGCCCTTGCACATGCCGGCGCGACTTCCGGCCGCGCTGAACAGCTTTGGGCTCTGGCTCGCCCTGATGGTCGGGCTCACCATCGTCAATTACGGCTATCCGATCGCGCAATTGATGGTTCTGAAGGAAACCAACGTGCCCGCGGTCTATGTCGGAGCGAGCCGATGAGCGAGCAGCCGCTGTTCTCGTTGCGCAATCCGTGGTTCAGCGCGAGCGTCGGCGTGACGGCCGCCATCGCGGTGCTTGCCGCCTTCGCCGGCCTGATCTGGCTGCCGCTGGCGCAGCCGGATCTGAAACTGAGCGGCATGTGGGATGCGATCTGCAGCGCCGCGGGCGTGCCGCGCGTGTCGCAGCAGGGCGCCGCCATTCAGCCCGATTTCAAGACCTCGAACGTGGTGATGACCTCGGAGATGCTCACGCGGCACGATCAGGTCTCGATCGGCCGCGGCGCGACGCTGGCGCAGCGCTGCGCGATCTGCCACGGGCCGCAGGGCGTCAGCGACGCCAATTCGCCGAATCTGGCCGGGCAGTTCGCCGCCGTCACCTGGAAGGAACTGAACGATTTCAAGACCGGCGCGCGGGTCAACGTCATCATGAGTCCGTTCGCGGCCAATCTGAGCAATCAGGACATGCTGGATATCGCGGCCTATTATGCCTATCTGCCGCGCGTGCCGTCGAACAAGCTCGATCCGACAATGGCAGCCCCTGCGATCGTCACGATCGGTGCGCCGATGCGCAACATCGCGCCGTGCGGCTCCTGCCATGGCGACGTCGATAACAAGGCCGGCAGCCCCTGGCTCGGCGGCCAGTCGGCCGTCTACATCAAGGCGCAACTGCAGGCCTTCGCAGCCGGCACCCGCCGCAACGACATCAGCCAGCAGATGCGCAATATCGCCCGTCAGATGACCGCGGAAGAGATCGACCAGGTCGCCCGCTATTACGAAGCTCAGCCGTGAACGGTGGGCAAGGAACGATTTCTTAACGCGCCATTAACCATAATTGCGGCAGTCTCGCCCGTGTATAGGCGCTGATTGCCAGGGCCTTGAGCGCCCGCGCGGTCGTTTCGCGAGGAGCGGGGCACCAGAGACATGTCGGTCGACACAACAAGCGCCACAGCTGCGGCAGGTGTCGATCCCACGCGCGCGAGAATCGCGGGCTCGATCAAGCAGGCCGCCTCGGCCACCGGCGCCAGCTTCGAATACCTGCTCGCCACCGCGAAGATGGAATCCAACTTCAATCCGAAGGCCGCCGCCAGCACCTCGTCGGCGCGCGGGCTGTTTCAGTTCATCGACCAGACCTGGCTCGGCACGGTGAAGGAGGCGGGTGACCATCTCGGCTACGGCAAATACGCCGACGCGATCACCAAAAATCCTTCCGGCAGCTATTCGGTCGATGATCCCACCGCGCGCGCCACGATCATGAAACTGCGCGACGATCCGGATGCCGCCTCGTCGATGGCGGCGGTGCTGACCCAGTCCAACAGTTTCAAGCTGACCGGCACGATTGGCCGCCGCCCGACCGACGCCGAACTCTATATGGCGCATTTCATGGGCGTCGGCGGCGCCGGCAAGCTGATCCAGAACGCCGAGGACAATCCGAACGCATCCGCCGCACAGATGTTTCCGAACGCGGCGGCGGCCAACCAGTCAATCTTCTACGACCGATCGGGCAACGCGCGCAGCGTCTCGCAGGTCTATTCGGTGCTGAGCACGCGCTACGCGGCCGCCGCCAACTCGCCGGTGACGCGCACCGCCATGGCGGCTGCCGGCGGCGATCTGCCGAGGCGCGTCACGGTCGCGAGCAGCGCCGCGCCGGCGGCGACGGCGATCGACAACGCCGCCTATCTGTCGAGCTTTCCGGATCAGCGCAGCGTAACGCCGGTTGCCGCAACGTCGCAGGTTGCTGCAGCGTCATCGGAGCCGATCTTCCGCTCGCTGTTCCAGGCCGGCGAACGCGCGCAGCCGATTTCGCCGGCGGTGCAGGAGTTGTGGGGCAGCAATTCGTCGCTTACCTCGGCGAGCACCGCGCTGTCAGGACATACGCCCGAGGTTCGCGCTCCCGGCCGACTCGATCTCTTCAGCGACCGCGAAGGCACATTCAGCAGCTGACATGCGGCAGCATGTTCGGTGAGGCGCTGCGAAGCGACGTCTCGAACCATGCGGCCCGAGTAGTGTGCGTGGCCATCTCTGCGAGACGCCGCGCGATGCACGGCTCCTTGGGGATAAGGGCGGTGCCTGTGCCGGGTTACCTCGCACCCTTAACAAAACGTCAATAAAACCAGCCGTTTATGGTGAACCCTTTGTTAAGCGTCATGGTTTATTTTTTCTAATAGTGGCACCGCGTCACGGTGTCGTCTCACGTTGCGTAGCCAGGACCATGATCGTTCGGCAGTTCATCAGTTGGATTCGTACCGCTCCGGCAGGCGAGCGGGCAGAGGCGACGCGGGCTTTGGCGCGGGCCTGGTTGATTTCAGATCTCACCGAGGACGATCGCATCGCCGCCGAAGGCGCGCTGCTGATGCTGCTCGACGATCCGTCGCCGCTGGTCCGCCAGGCCATGGCGGAAGTATTTTCGCGAAGCCCTGACGCGCCGGCCACGATCGTGCGAGCGCTTGCGGCCGACCAGCCGTCGATCGCGCTGCCGGTGCTCGAACATTCGCCGCTCCTGATCGACGCCGACCTCGTCGATATCGTCGCGACCGGTACCAGCGACACGCAATGCGCGATCGCTCGCCGCATCAATTTGCCGTCGTCGGTTTCCGCCGCGATTGCCGAAGTAGGTTCGGCGGCGGCAGCGCTCGAATTGATCGAAAACGCCTACGCCGAGCTTGCGCCATTTTCCTGGGACCGCATTGTCGAACGGCATGGCCATCTCGCCGCCATCAGGGAAGCGATGCTGGTACTGGAAGGCTTGCCGGCCGCCACCCGCGCGGCGCTGGTCGCAAAACTGACCAACACGCTCGCGCAGCTCGCTGCCGCCCGCTACTGGCTGAGCCCCGAAAGGGCGGGGCGGCTGGCGGACGAGTCCCGCGAACGCTCGACCATCAGCATCGCGGCGCGCTCGCGCGGCGAAGACATGCAGGGCCTGGTCCAGCATCTGCGCGCAACGGGGCAGCTCAACGCCGGCCTGATCCTGCGCGCGCTGTTGTCGGGCAATCTCGAACTGTTCGAGGCCGCGCTTGCCGAACTGGCCGACCTGCCGCTGGCCCGCGTTACCGCGCTCGTGCATGACCGCGGCAACGCCAGCCTGCAGGCGCTGCTGGTTCGCGCCGGCCTTCCGGAATCGACCTTTGCGGCGTTCCGCGTCGCGCTCGAGGCCAGCCGCGAGACCGGCTATGTCGATACGACCGGCGGGGCGGAGAGACTGCGCCGCCGCATGGTCGAGCGCGTTCTGACCCACTGCGAAACCGACGGCAAATCCGCCGAGCCGCTGTTGATCCTGCTGCGGCGCTTCGCGACCGAGTCCGCGCGCGAGGAAGCCCGCATGTTCTGCGAGGAACTGGTCGCCGACGAAGCGCACGTGCCGCCCGTGCGCGATCTGATCGCGGCGTAGGCCAGCATTGTAACCACACATTCGATGTCGTCCCTGCGAACGCAGGGACCCATAACCACCGACGCTGATTGTTTCAGAAGATGGTCGCTCCATCGCTCCACGGATAAGCCGCGGCGTATGGGTCCCTGCGTTCGCAGGGACGACCTGTGGCGATAGCCGCGCCAGATCCTATTCCGCCGGAACGATGCTCGGCGCCAGGATCGCTTCGAGATGTTCGGGGCGGTCGCGGTTGACCTTGAGCAGGAATTCGTCCGCGACGCCGCGCAGCTGCTTGCTCAGCTTGCTGGCCATTGTGACGGTGTCGAGCTTGGTGCGTTCGCGCACGATCGCCTGAATGGCGTTGATGTGGTGGGTGATCAGCTCGGCCGGGACCTGGTCGAGGTCGGGCGCGTGTTCGATGATGCGGCAGAGGCTTTCGGCGGCGGCGCCTGCGGAAGGGAAGCCGAAAGTGGCGGCGTCGCCCTTGATGTCATGGGCGGCGCGAAACAGCTCTTCGCGGTTGTCGGTGGTGAAGGCGTCGCGGAGAACGACCGCATGCGCCGCCGAGAGCCGGTCGGCCTCGATCGTCATCCAGTTCTTGAATTCACCGGACAGTCCGGCGAGCGCCTTTTCCGCGCGCCCGACGGGATCGTCGAGGTCGGATTCGGGAACGCGCAGCAATACCTTGCGCAAGGGATTGGGCTGCGTGATTACGTGGTGATCGCCAAACGACTTGACCTGTATCGTCCCGGGCTTCTGTTTCGTCATCAGGGTCTCTCCGGGCCGGCGCTAGACGGCCGAGCGCGCCTTGTCGAGCAGCGACGGCTGTTGCATGACTTCCACCTCGCCGCCCACGCGGCGCTCGGGGCCGATATAGGCGTTGTTGGTATTGCGCCGGCGGTCGGGGCCGAAATAGGTCTTGGTCTTGATGAAGGGGCGCGGGTTGGCGACGACGTTGAGAATGCGCTGGTAGAGTCCCTTGGCCGAGATCGGCTTCGCCAGAAACTCGGTGACGCCGGCATCGCGTGCGACGGTGACGCGGCGTTTCTCCGAATGCCCGGTCAGCATGATGATCGGCGCGTAGGGGTTGCCCTTCGATTCCGGCTGCCGGATCATCTGCGCCAGTTCGAGACCGTCAAAGATCGGCATCGACCAGTCGGTGATGACGATATCGGGCACGTAGTGGCTGTACATTTCCAGCGCAGTGGCGCCGTCCTCGGCCTCATAGGCCTCGCGCGCGCCGAACGAATGCAACAGCGTCCGCAGGATGCGGCGCATGTGCGGATTGTCGTCGCAAATCAGAAATCGCAGCTTGTTGAAGTCGATGCGATACATGGTCCGGCCCGGCCAAGCTAAACGGTATACTGGTGTTAACCATATCGCGGTGCTCGTTAAGGAATGGTTGCGAAGCCGGTCTATTCGGCACGCGCCGATAGCGAATGGCGCCACTTTTTCAGGACAGGAACCCGGTTCAAGGTCACCAGGCGGTCACCAGGTGGGCGTCAGGATCCGAATTGCTCGCGCAGGATGCGTTCCTCGAGGCTGTGACCGGGATCGAACAGCATCCGCATCGAGATCGTCTTGTCGGACAGCACCTCGACGCGGCGGACATCGCGCACGTCGTCATGGTCGGCGGCGGCCGCAACCGGACGCTTTTCGCCTTCGAGCACCTCGATGACAACGAAAGCGGAGTTGGGGAGGAGCGCGCCGCGCCAGCGCCTGGGCCGGAACGCGCTAATCGGGGTCAGCGCCAGAAGCGCGGCATTGATCGGCAGGATAGGCCCCTGCGCCG
This sequence comes from Bradyrhizobium sp. AZCC 2262, assembly GCF_036924535.1. NCBI lineage: Bacteria > Pseudomonadati > Pseudomonadota > Alphaproteobacteria > Hyphomicrobiales > Nitrobacteraceae > Bradyrhizobium > Bradyrhizobium sp. AZCC 2262. The sequence continues at coordinate 1,500,759 of NZ_JAZHRT010000001.1, forward strand.
AGAGGTTATAGGCGGTGGAGCCGGCCGGCGTCGCCACCAGGATGCCGTCGGCGATCAATTCCGCCATCCGCTCGTGCTCGTCGATCAGGATGCGCAGACGTGCGGCCTGGTTGGTCTGGCGAAACAGCGCGACCTCGTTGATGGCGTGATGCAGATGCACCGCGCCATGGATGTCGGTGGCGCGCATCAGGAGCGGATTGATCAGCGATTCCCGCGCCGCCGCCAGCCGCGTCTGCAAATCGTGCGTGGTGAATTCGTTCATCAGGAAGCCGACGGTGCCGCGATGCATGCCGTAGATCGGCTTGCCCGAGCGCATATGCCGGTGCAGCGTCTGCAGCATCAATCCGTCGCCGCCGAGCGCCACCACGACGTCGGCGTCGTCGGCATCGTGATTGCCGTAGAGCTTGACGAGCTGCGCCAGCGCGGTCTGCGCTTCGGTGCTTGCGCTCGCCACAAAGGCGATCCGGTCGTATCGCTTGGGGGTGGCCATCGGACGACGAACTCTTGGGTAGCACCAGGATCGGGTGGCGCCGGATTGCGCCGCGCTCGTCTATACACCTTAGGCAGGCTTGTCGAGATAGCCAGCCCGCTCTTTCGCGCCGGTAACGTAAACCGCTGGTCATCGGAACGTCATTTTTCCTGCAACGTCCGGATCGGGTCCCAGTCCTCGCCCGGCGGGTTTTGGGCCAATTCCCGGGCCCGCGCCGCAAACAGCGACGCCGGCCGGTCGATGTCGGCCGAACGGCCGAAACACTGCGCGGCGCGATCGAATTCGCGGGCCCGCCACTGCGCCAGCCCGTCGGCGTAGTTGGCGATCAATGTCGCTTGCGCGGACGTCAGCTCGGCCGACAGCGCCAGCAATTGGTAGATTTTCAGCGCCTGGGTTCGTCCCTTGACCCTGATGGCGTCGAGTTCGCGCCAGGCGAAGGCCTCGCCGGTGAGGGCTACGGTGGTCTCGGAAGCGATGACCGTGGTGCCATAGAATTTGTTGGCGCCCTCCAGCCGCGATGCCAGGTTCACGGCGTCGCTCATCACGGAGTAGTTGAAGCGCCGCCGTGATCCGAAATTGCCGACCAGCGCCTCGCCGGAATTGATGCCGATCCGCTGCGCCAGCTTGCATTCCTGGAACAGGGCGGAAGAAGCGTTGAGTTCGGTCAGTTGCGTGCAGCAATCCAGCGCGGCGCGCGCCGCGTTGGCGGCATGATCAGGGTCGTCGGCCGGCGCGCCGAACACCGCCACGATGGAGTCGCCGATATATTTGTCGACGTATCCGCCGTGACGCTCGATGACGTCGGTCATCGCCGACAGATATTCGTTCATCAGCTCCATCAGGTTGTCGGGCGACATCTTTTCCGCGATCAGCGAAAATCCCTCGATGTCGGAGAAGAACACCGTCACGTTGCGGGTTTCGCCGCCGAGTTCAGGCAATTTGTTCGACGACAGCATGCGGTTGATGACGTGCGGGGCAAGGTAGAGCGCAAAGCTCTTCTGCAGCAGGCGGCGGTCCTTGTCGGCGACGACGAAGCGGAAGCCGATGGTGGCGGCGAGCGCGAAAAGGCTCGCCAGGAACGGCTCGGCGATCGGCAGCGCCAGCGCGTGGTTGAACGCGATCGTGGCGCCGGCAATGCTGGCCCCGATCACGGCCATCCAGGCCATTGCTGCGCTGAGCGGCCGAAACCGCCACGCGGCGACTGCCGCCAGCGCCGCAAACAGGGCAGAGATCAGAAAGCGCACCAGCGGGCCGGGTTCGACCACCGCGTTGCGCGAGATCAGATTGTTGACCGCCGTTGCATGGATATAGACGCCGGCGATTGTGCTGATCCGAAAGCCGGCCGTGACCGGCGTACTCTCACCCGCGCAGCGCGGTACGCGCGCGCCTTCGATTCCGGTCGCAAAACGCTTGGAGGTCTGGCGGCGGTCCTCGATATCGAGAACGCTGCCGAAAATGACGACCTTTCCGGCGAACCACCGCCGAAAGTAATCCTTGTCGTTCTTGACGGCGCACGCGCGCAGGTCGGCAAACGAGAAGGTCGGAATGTCGTCGGCACCGCCTTCGAAATTCAGCGTCATGGTGTTAGGCACGCGGCCGGGGACGCGGTAGCCGGCAAGCGTCAGCCTGCCGCGTTCATCGAACTCGGGTGCGGCGCCCAGCGCCCGCGAGGCCAGCTCGACCGCCATCGAGGGCACCGTCGTCCCGTTGACGGTGAAGTCCAGCGGCAGGCGCCGCACGATATCGTCGCTGTCGACATGAACGTTGAGCGGGCGGATGTTCTGCTGCTGGCGCACCGCGACGCGCTGTCCCGGCGATGGCCTGACCGGCTGGTTGCCGCCCAGGATCTCTCCCAGCACCACCTTGCCGTTCGTCGCCGCGCCGGCCAGCGCGCGAAGGAAGTCGCGGTCGAAGCCGCGGACTTTCTCGCCGAGCGTGCCCTCGCCGAACGGTATCTCCGACTGCTCGATCGATTTCGGAATCACCATGTCGAAGCCGGCGACCTTGGCGCCGCCTTCGAGCGTCGCACTCAGCACGCGGCCGATCTCCCCGGTCCAGGTCAGCATTGGCGCGTCCATGAACGGGGCGGTGCGCAGGCTTTCCTCGTCGATCGCGACGACGACCGCCGGCGAAGCGGCCGGATCCTGCCCGTGGCCGAACATTTCCCAGCGCAGCGCGGTGAGGAGGTCGAGGGACAGCCCGCGGATCGGTCTGGCGGCGGGGGAAACCGAAGCCGCCGCGCAGACCAGCACGATGGCGGCAACCACCATCCTGTTGCGCGTGCTGCGCCGGATTCTCAAGCGGGGTGGCCCGTCACGCCTATTCCATCCGCAGCAACCGGCCGACGATCGGCGTCGCGCCGGGCTTGGCCTGCGGGTCTACCTTGAAGACGATATGCGATGTTTTGAACGTGGCGGTGTAGAGGCCGCCGGGAGCCAGGGCGACGTTCTCGCTGGCGAAATCCAGGAACCGTCCCTTGAGCTGGGTGCCGCCGAGACTGATCTCCTGACGCTCGCCCGGCACGTCGAGGCGCCGGATCACCAGTTTGCCGCGGCCTTTGGCCTCCACCAGCGGCGATGCGCCGTAAAGGGTGAGCTGCGGCTGCGGTAGGGAAGCGGCTTCGACGCTGCGCAGCACGGTGGCGGCGACGCCGCTGGTCTCGCGCGTGGTCGCGTTGGCCTGGTTGGGATCGCAATTCGTCTTCTCGGCCTTGACGTCGGCGAGGTGAACCGCGCTCTCCTCGGTGCCGACGATGATGGTGCCGGCACCACTGATCGTCTCGCGCCGGCATGACTTCAGGTAGCTGAGAATGACGGAGCCGCCGTCGCCGATCTTGATGACCGCTTTGGGCGTCACATAGTCCATGAATTCCGCGCCGGTGACCTTGCCCTGAACGTCCTCGACCACCGCGACCGGCGAATCTGCGGCCGCCGGAGAGGCCACCGCCATCAGGCCGAGACAAACAGCAATCGAACGTTTCATGTTGAGTCCCCATCGGAAAGCGCAGGTTCGTTAGTCGCGCCAGCGCCCGGTTGGTTTCATGAATGGATCAAAAATACCCGTCGGTGCGTCGACGGAACCGACCGATAGCACCTGACGGCCGGCGTGGACAACCACCGGACGCATTGACCGCTTTCTCACGCGATGCTGTCGGGATTGTGATTTTCGAGAAAGTTTCTCCTTGTTGTGCACCACGGCCTCATTGTCGCACTGTTGCGGCAGAATCCGCAGAGCGCGCGGCTGGATCGCGGGTGCACAGGGAGCAAACGGCATGGCTTTTCGTTTCACGGCGACGCGCCCCATGTGCCTTGCCGCCACGCTCCTGGTCGTGTGTTGGGTGAGCGGGGCGCGCGCCGAGGAGGCAAGTTCGCCGGCCTCGCAGCAGCAACCTGCGGCCACGCCGTCGCCGTCGCCATCGGGCCAGAAGGGCGGAGCAGGGCGGGCCGGCGCCACAACCCAGCCGCCCGCGGCCGAACAACATCGCCTGCCGCCGGATTCCACCACCAGGCAGACCCTGGCGCTGCCCGGCCGCACGCTCGACTTCACCGCCACCGCAGGCTCGATCCGGCTGTTCGACGACAAGGGCGAGCCCCAGGCCGAAATCGCCTACACCTCCTACCAGCTCGAGGGCGTCGATCGCGCAAGCCGGCCGGTGACGTTTCTGTTCAACGGCGGTCCGGGCGCGTCCTCGGCCTGGCTGCAGTTCGGCGACGCCGGCCCCTGGCGCGTGTCGATCACAGGCGAGGGCGCCGTGTCGTCAGCGACGCCTGAGCTGTTGCCCAACGCCGAGACCTGGCTCGACTTCACCGATCTCGTCTTCATCGATCCCGTCGGCACCGGCTACAGCCGCTTCGTCGCGTCCGGCGACGATACGCGCAAGCGCCTCTACTCCGTCGACGGCGACGTCAGCGCCATCGCGCTCGTGATCCGGCGCTGGCTGGAAAAATACGACCGCCTGCTGTCGCCGAAATTCGTCACCGGCGAGAGCTATGGCGGCATCCGCGGACCGAAGATCGTGCGCAATCTGCAGACCCAGCAGGGCGTCGGCGTGCGCGGCGTGATCATGATCTCACCGCTGTTCGACTATCGCGACTTTAGCGGCTCGAGCCTCCTGCAATACATGTACACGCTGCCGAGCATGGCGGCGGTCGCGCGCGAAGCCAAGGGAGCGGTGACGCGCGCCGATCTCGCCGATGTCGAACGCTACGCGCAGGGCGAATATCTCACCGATCTTATCAAGGGACAGGCCGACAAAGAGGCGACGACCCGCCTTGCCGACAAGGTGGCCGCGTTGACCGGCATCGATCAGGCGGTGAGCCGCAGGCTGGCCGGGCGTTTCGAGGTCGGCGAATTCCGCAGGGAGTTCGACCGCCGCAACGGCCGCGTGACGGGACGCTACGACGCCTCGGTGTCGGGCTTCGATCCCTATCCGGATTCCAGCTACTTTCTTTTCGGCGATCCCTCCGGCGATTCCCTGATGGCGCCGCTGACGAGCGCGGCCGTCGACCTTACCACGCGCAAACTCAATTGGCGCCCCGACGGCTCGTACCAATTGCTCAATGAAGCCGTGAACAGAGCCTGGGATTTCGGCCGTGGTCCGGCCGAGTCGGTTTCGCAGTTGCGCCAGATTCTCGCGCTCGACCCGAAAATGAAATTGCTGGTCGGCCACGGGCTGTTCGATCTCGCCACACCTTATTTTGGCTCGAAGGTGATTCTCGACCAGTTGCCGGCCTATGCGCGATCGGACCGGGTGAAACTCGTGGTCTATCCCGGCGGCCACATGTTCTATTCGCGCGACGCCGCACGTCAAGCATTTCGTGCGGAGGTCGAGAAGGCGATGAAGTGAACTCGCAACAATAAAAAACCGGCGCAGTGATCATGCACTGCGCCGGTTCTCATTGTGTCGTCATTGCGAGGAGCGGAGCGACGAAGCAATCCAGACTTCCGTCGTGATGTGGATTGCTTCGCTTCGCTCGCAATGACGACGAGAGGCTAGTGCCTCAGTAAACCAACCCGGTGCCCGGCGGCTTTTCCAGCGCGGCGGCGAGCGAGCGATATTCCTCGCTTGTCGTGCCGGTGAGCTGGGCGATGCGGTTCAGGTGGTACTGCGCCTGGTCGCGATTACCCTGTTCGACCTGCCACAGGCCGTAATACTGCCAGGTCTTGACGTGGTTCGGATCGGCCTTGAGCGCGCGCTCGTACCAGATCTGCGAGACCTTGTAGTCGCCGAGCTTGCGATAGGAATAGCCGATCAGGTTGGCGACGGCGGCTGAGTCGTCACGGCCGAGCGCCTTGAGCTGCGTGATTGCCGAGGAATAGTCGTGGCGGTCGTAGATCGCGGCGTAGGCGGCGCGATAGCCGTCAGCGAATGCGTTTTGGGCGAATGCGGTCTGCTCGTTGCCCGGGCGGGCTTCGCTGGATTTCTTTTTCTTCTTGTCCGGCGGCGGGGGATCGTTGTCGGGCGCTGCGTAGACGACGCTAACGACAGGGGCGGCCGCGAGCGTGAGCGACAGCATTGCAAGAGTCAAAATCCTGATCGCAAGTCTATTCATGCATCTCTCCTGATGGCCGGTTCGGCAATCCTACACCGAAGCCCGCTGAGTTGAACCCCCGACGGCCGAGAACATTTCCGCGCCGCTTCCCTTGATTCCGCCAATTTTCATCGGCGGTGCGCAGTCAACGGACATGACGAAGATGTCATTCAGATGAACGGAATCCAAAAGTCCGATTCAGGAGGGGTTCAGCGTGGAGCCGCTAGCTTCGCATGCATGATCGGCGAGCCCGGCCTTTCGACCGGAAATGCCCGCGGGTCCCATGGAAAGAGGAGACAACCATGCTCAAGACCATTTCCGCAGCGCTCGTTGCCGTTTCCGTTCTCGCCGCGCCTGCGCTTGCCGGCACGCCGGGCAAGACCGCGCAGGCTCCGGTGAACAAGACCACGCAGGCGCCGGTGAACAAGTCCACGCAGGCACCTGTTATCAAGGCTGAAGGCAAATCGAAGGCGCTGAACGCCAATGCAACGATGGGCCGCCATCACAAGCATTATCGGCATCATCGCCACCACAAGCACATCGGCTTGCACAAGACGCATGCGAAGCACATTGCGGTCAAGCACGTGACGCCGGCCGCCAAACGCAGCTGAACCTGATTCGCCGGCGCGCATTTCGCCCCCATTGCCCAGCGCCTGCGAATGACAGACCAGCCCACGCGCCATTTGCTTCGCTAATGGCCGTGGGCTGGCGCGCTCAACTTTTCGAGAGCGAAGTGAGGAGATAACCGAGTTGCGAATTCCATTTCGCTGCCGGGCGGTCTAAGAGACGGCGAAGGGCAGGGGAAGAGTTCGCTTGAAACGTTCGGCCAAATTCGCGGCGATGATGTTGCTGCCGATCATGCTGTCGGCCTGTGCCGCCAGCGATGACGGCAAGCCGATCACCTATACTGACGACCGCGGCGTCTCCAGCCAGCCTTTTCCCAAAAATTACCGCACCGAGGTGCTGTCGTTCCTGAAGACCTATCTCAACGACCCCGTCGGCGTGCGCGACGCCGTCATGGCCGAGCCGGTCGAGCGCGTCGTCGGCGGGCGACTGCGCTATGTCGCCTGTCTCCGGTTCAGCGCGCGCGAGTCCGACGGCGGCTACCGCGAGCCACGTGAACGCGCCATGCTCTTCGTCGACGGTCGCCTCGACCGCATCATCGAAAACGCCGCAGAGCCCTGTGCGGGGGTGGCGTACGCGCCATTCGCGGACCTGGAAAAACTGACGCGCTGATTTCGCGCGCGTTTCATTGAAAGTGCGCCAAGCTTGTGGCCCAGCATGGCTTGGATTGGCCGGATCAGCCTTGTCGGAATTCATCCCGGCCTCCACACGAGAGTGTGATGCCGCGTCGGCCGGAAGGGTTTGACATAAGGTAGCCTGTTATTTAGATCGTATGCGATCTAATCGTATCAGATGTAGCCGGAGTGCAATCCATGCCCCTGTCCACCAATCCTGACCGCCGCCGCTTCCTCGGCACCGCCGCCGTGACACTGGCGGCGGCGCCGTTCGCCATGAGCGGCGCGCTCTTTGCGCAGTCCGGCGACGCCAGGGTCGGCGCGGGCGCGATCAGGCCGGGCGCCCACACCTCGTTTGCCGCGCTGAAACAGGTCGAGGCCGGCGTTCTCAATGTCGGTTATGCCGAAGCCGGGCCCGCCGATGGTCCCGTCGTCATCCTCCTGCACGGCTGGCCCTACGACATCTATGCCTTCGTCGATGTAGCCCCGCTGCTGGCCTCAGCGGGCTTCCGGGTGATCGCGCCCTGGCTGCGCGGCTACGGCACGACGCGCTTCCTCTCGGTCGAAACCCCGCGTAACGGCCAGCAGGGCGCGCTCGCCACCGACGTCGTCGCCCTGATGGATGCGCTGAAGATCGACAAGGCGGTGGTCGCCGGCTTCGACTGGGGCGCCCGGACCGCCGACATCGTCGCGGCGATCTGGCCGGAGCGCGTCAAGGCGCTGGTCTCGGTCAGCGGCTATCTGATCGGCAGCCAGGAGGCCAATAGCAAGCCATTGCCGCCGACGGCCGAACTGCAATGGTGGTACCAGTATTACTTTGCGACCGAACGCGGCCGGCTGGGCTACGAAAAATACCGGCGCGAATTTTCAAAACTGATCTGGCAGCTCGCCTCGCCGAAGTGGAATTTCGATGACGCCACCTTCGAACGCAGCGCGGCGTCCTTCGACAACCCCGACCATGTCGCCATCGTGATCCACAACTATCGCTGGCGGCTTGGTCTCGCCCCGGGGGAGGCGAAATACGACGAACTGGAAAAGCGGCTGGCCAAATTACCCGCCATCACGGTGCCCACCGTCACCCTCGAAGGCGACGCCAACGGTGCTCCGCATCCGGACCCCAAGGTCTATGCCGGGAAGTTTTCCGGCAAATACGTTCACCGCCTGGTCACCGGGGGCATCGGACATAACCTGCCGCAAGAGGCGCCGCAGGCCTTTGCTAATGCGATCATCGAAGTGGCTCGCTCCTGAAGGGAGCTTGGCCGGCCGGCGGGCGAAGAGCCTGCCGGCGGGGGGGCCGTCTTCCGGGGGGCCTTGGACGGAACCGTGAACGAATTTGGATCACTTTTCGGCGAGGGTTGAACCTTGCCTTAGCCACCCCGGACATCAACTAAGCGGGAAACCACCTCCTTAACGGAGGAAAAAGTCTTACGTGCGAGGGAACTAAAGCGCTTTGTTGCTGTGCCGTCACAGTGGCGCGCCATCGGGTCGCGGGCACTTGCCGCAAAGCAACCTAAATGAAGTCACGTTGTTTGGATTGGTGTCTGCAACGTCCGTAACGGGGAATGATGATGAAGAAGATTTTGCTCGGCGCTGCCGCGCTGGCCGCCATGGCGGCTCCAGCTTTTGCGGCCGACATGCCGCCGCGGCCCTATACCAAGGCGCCGGCCTATACCGCGCCTCAGGTCGTCTATAACTGGACCGGATTTTATATCGGTGGCCATGTGGGCGGCGCCTTCGCAGGCAACAACTCCCTGCAGGGCAGCGACGCCCGCTTCCTTGGCGGCGTGCAGGGCGGCTTCGACTATCAGTTCGCGCCGAACTGGGTCATGGGTGCCGAAGCCCAGTACAGCTGGCTGCCCGCCAGCAATAATAATGGCGTGCTGTTTCCGGGCGGTACCCTCGTGACCTCCAACACCGACCAGATCGGCTCGGTGACCGGCCGGCTCGGCTACACTTGGGGCCCGGCGCTGCTGTACGCCAAGGGCGGTTACGCCTGGCGCGACGGCAACAATCTCGGGGTGTCGGTGGCCGGCGTGCCGGCGGCCTTCACCACCAACGGCAGCCACAAGGACGGCTACACCGTCGGCGGCGGCCTTGAATACATGTTCGCCCCGAACTGGTCGGCCAAGGCCGAATACCAGTATTACAACTTCGGCAACACCACCTTCACGGCAGGCCCTGCCGACATCGCCGGTCGCAGCTTCCGCAACGACGAACACACCGCCAAGGTCGGCGTGAACTACCGGTTTGGTTGGGGTGGGCCTGCTGCCTCCAGATATTGATACGGCGCTTCGTATCGAGACCCAAAAAGGCCGGCGTCACGCCGGCCTTTTTTTGATCGGATGCCGGCGCGGCTGCGCCTCGCGTGGCTTGCCGCGTGCACTTTGAGTGCGCCAAAAAAAATTTCGCGCTGCACGCAACTTTTCGTCATGATCCGCTATTATAAATTCCAGCCGGCTGGTTGGACATCAAAACATGCGTGCTTTTGCGTTAGGGCTGATCTTTTCCGCAGCGGCGTTTCCGTGCCTTGCTCAAACTGTCCTGAAATCCGAACCGCTTATTCTTGCTCCCTATGAAATCGCCCTCGTGCAGGATCCGTCGTGCGGGGCCGGCAAGGTGCGCAAGGTAACCGGCGCGATCAGGGGACTGCAGCGGCGCAAGGCCTGTGTCACTCTGGCTTCGGAACAGGCTTCGCTGGTCTCGGCGACGCCGTAAAACCGATTTTCTCCCTCGGATGTCGTCCCCGGCGAACGGGACCCATCTGGCGAGAGCCGTTGCTTGCCCGACCGGCCGCCGTCCCCTTACGACGCCAACTGCAATTCCGTCTGCGCTTCGCGCTCGGCCTCGGCCTTGTTGCGAGCGGGGTCTTCATACGGCTCGAGCTGGCACGGCTTGATCTCGTAGTCGTGGTCCAGCACCGGATGAGGGTGCTCTTTGTCGTCCTCGGAGACGACATCGACCACGAGGCCGCTCTTCTGGGCAATCTTCCAGACGTCGGCCGCGGTGGGATAGGCCTTGCTCAGCTTGGCATCGTTTGAGAACAGCGCGTAGGGCATTGTCGGCTCCGGCAAAAACGGTCAACGCGGAAGCGGGGCCCGGGTTTCAGGCTTGGCTGCCATGCCGCCATTCGACAGGCTGTTTCGGGAGCAAATTGGCTCGCTTCGGCCCATTTTTGTGGAGTCTCTGAGTCTTTAACGAGCCGTAAACGCCCGAAAAAAGAATCCCCGAGACTCGACCGCCAGAATCGCCGGATGTTTCCGGCCATGAGAACGAGCCTCCAGACCTCCTGCGAGCGTGTCCAACTCACGCTGACCGTCTGCCTCTTGGTCGCCTGCGCGGCCAACGTGGCACTGGTATGCGCCTGGCTTTAGCCCAGGCCGATTGACGCCCGCCTCATTCCGCTGAACATGACTGCCAAAGGGGAGAGCCGCGCGAGCGGCCGGCGGATCAAGGACGGGGCAGGAAATGATCGAAACGCTGCAGCAGCGGGTCAACGACGACGAGGGCCTGGTCCGGCGCGGCCGGTATCTAACGACCAGTTTCCTTCTGGAAGTTGGCGCAACGCCCTGGCTGATCTCCATCTTCGAGGGCCGTATCGTCTCGGTGACGGAAGGGCCGTTCGTGATGCCGTCTTCGTCCTTTGCGCTCCGTGCGTCCGAACAGGAATGGCAGAAATTCTGGAGCAGGCGGCCGCCACCGGGCTCGAATGACCTGATGGCGCTGATCAAGCGGCGCGCGCTGAAGGCCGAAGGCAATCTGCAGATATTCATGTCCCATCTGCGCTACTTCAAGGAAGCCCTTGCCAAGCTGCGCGAAGGAGCCGCCGCATGAGCGCGAGATTCGAGCCGATTACCGGCCGCTACATGCATCTCGATCTGTTCGGCCGGCCGCACCGGATCTATGTCGAGGAAGCCGGCGAGGGGTCACCGTTGCTGTGCCTGCACACCGCGGGCAGTGACGGGCGGCAGTATCGCGGCCTGATGAACGACACGCGTGTTACCCGAAACCACCGCGTGATCGCCTTCGATATGCCTTGGCACGGCAAATCCTCGCCGCCTGCCGGCTGGCATGAGGAGGAATATCAGCTCACCTCGGCGCAATATACGACCATGGTGCTGGAGATTTCGGCAGCGCTTGGCCTCGACAAACCGATCCTGATCGGCTGCTCGATCGGCGGCCGCATCGCGCTGCATCTGGCGCTCGAGCATCCGGAACGATTTCGCGCCATCATCGGCCTGCAGGCCGGTGCGCATGTCGATCCCTATTATGACCTCAACTTCCTCCACCGGGCGGACGTGCATGGCGGCGAAGTCTGCGGCGCCATCGTCTCAGGGCTGGTCGGCCCCGATGCGCCGGACAGGGAGCGCTGGGAAACGCTTTGGCATTACATGCAGGGCGGTCCCGGCGTCTTCAAGGGCGATCTCTATTTCTACAAGCTGGACGGCGACATCCGCGGTCGGGTCGCGCAGATCGACACAAGGCGCTGCCCGCTGTTTTTGCTGTCCGGCGAATACGACTATTCCTGCACGCCGGAGGAGACGCTGGCGGTGGCGAAAAGTATTCCCGGCTGCGAGGTCACCATCATGAAGGGGCTCGGCCACTTTCCGATGAGCGAAGACCCGCAGGCGTTTCTCACGCATCTGCTGCCGGTGCTGGAGAAGATCGCGGGGAATTAGGCTCGCTCAGAGCGTGGTCCGGACAAAATTGCGAAAACAACCCCAAGCAAAGTAGAATGGTCCTTGGTAGGCAGCGCTTGCGTCCGGGCAAGGGATGTCAGGCTATTTACCCAGCCGCGGCGGCAGTGCGCCTTCCTTCAAGGCGGCGTGGACCTTGGCCATGGTGGCCGTGCAGTAGGCCTCGCGCTCGCGGTTGAATCGCTCTTGATGGGCGCGGAAACTGGCGATCCGCGCTTTGATCTCGGACTGGAAATCCTCCCGCACGTCGGGACGGGCAAGGGGGACCGGCCTCGGTATCTCCCGTGCCGTTTCCCCGGACACTTCTACTGTCGGGACTTGAGCTTCGGTCGGCGCCCGAGCGGCAGGTGGCGTCTCAGCCAGCAGAGCGGAAATGTCGAAGAGGGCTGCGGTTGGACGGGTGGTTTCGGATGTCTCGACGGAGAGCGGGGCAACCGACGCGCCGACCATCGTCTCGGCTTCCGGCATCTTGCCGGTCACCGATTGGACAAACGCCATCGTTTGCGCGATCAGGAGATCGCGTTCCCTCATCCATTTCATGAAACACCTCGGCCCAAGTCACTCCATCAAACGGTTTTTGTGGAATCAAGCGGGTGGGGAGGGTGGCTGGGGATAACTGCCACGCTTTTGCGCGCGAGGTGACAAAACGGTGACAGTTCGTGACTGGCAACGTGCACATGGCGCGAGATCCGCGGCTCGTGGCGTGGCCTTAGCGTTCGCGGGGATTTGTGTTCGGGACAAATGGCGCGCCGACCACGCGTACCGGCGGCTGGTCGCTGACATAGATGATTCGCTTGTCGGGTGAGGGGGCCTGCTCGACGCGGCCGGTCGTCCGGTCGGCGAACGGCACCGGCTTGTTACCCAACAGCGTTGCGCCGCCCGCAATGGCTACGCTGAAAGACGCGACAACGGCCAGCAGGACCATGTTGCAATTTTCTTCGCGAATCCTCATGCGAGAAAAACGCGGAAGGGAAGGAGTGGTTCCAGCCAGCAAGGCGGGGGAGGCGGACATCCGCGACAGGCGGCTCCCCCTTGAATAAGACAGAAACGGATTCAGAACGTGACCGATTGAGGCGACATCGGCACATGCATTCGACGATGAGGGCATATGACGGTTTGATGTTCGAAACTACCTAGGGCTGCATCCGTCGCACCACGCAAAGGAGCCGTGGCGATGGCAGCTATGTCGGAATGCCAATGCAGCTCTCGCAAAGTTGTCCGCGAACGACATTGAATCTGTAGTAGACAGCTGACGTAATCAATTAAGCTGCGCCGGTAGATGACAATTCACTTTGATCCAGAAAGCCAGGTTCAATGGCTGGACACCGACGAGTTCTCGACCGAATTCCTGAGGCTGCTAGGGGCGGCTCAGGAAGGCGGCTCGATGGTTTCCGAATGCTACCTTGCCGCGAGTCGGATCGACTCGAATGATCGCGGAAATTCCTGGTATCGGGAATGGATCAGGATTGCCGACCTTAATCATGAGCGCGCCAACGCTGCCTTCGAGCGCGGTCATGTGTTGACCGCGCAAAGTAACTGGCTTCGGGCCATCAACTACTATCAGGCATCCACGTTCGCACTGGACGCTGCGGACAAGAAGCGGCAGGACGCGCTGAGCATCATGCGCGCCTGCACCCGCCGCTACATCGCGCATCTGACTCCGGCCGGCGAGGTGGTCGAGATTCCCTGGCTGGAAGGCCACGTGTTGGAAGGTTATTTCTTGCCGTCCTCGGCGGCTTCCGGCCGAGCGCCAGTCGTCGTATGCATGGGCGATCCCGGACATTGGAAGGAAGAGTATCTTTTCAAGGTGGCGCGTTATGCGCGCGAGCGAGGAATGTCTCTGCTGGCCGTGGATCTCCTCGGTGCCGGCGTCGGCGCCGAATTCGCGGAGGTGGTCGGCCGGCGCGATCTGGAAACGTCGGTCGGTTGCGTGAGGGATTACCTGACGACGCGGGACGATGTTGACGAACACCGGATAGCCATTCTTGGCGATGGGGCAGGGTCGTCCTTTGTGGCGCGCGGCGTCGCTCTCGACAATCGCTTCGCCGCCGTGGTCTGCGACGGCGGACTCTGGGATATGCACGAACGTGCCTTCTTGACGAACCGCCTCTGGCGGGATGGTGGGGGAAGCGCGGGAATTGGAGGAGGCTGGCCTGGGCCAAGATTCCATTGCCCGGTCCTGATCACGGTGGGCGGCCAGGGCTGGCTGGAAAGCAGCATTGTTACCGATCTGTTCGAACGGCTTAAGTCCTATCATCCCGATATTTCACTGAAGATTTTCGAAAGCTCGGAAACCGCCGCTGCGCAAGGCCACTATGACAACCCTACGCTGGCCAACGAGTTCATCTTCGACTGGCTTGCCGATCGCCTCGACCAGGTACCAGCCTGACACCGCCGCAAATAATCATATGTCCATCGCAACCTTGAGGCAGGCCTTCTCGAGGCGGATCTTCAGTGCCGCGAGTTTGCCGGTGAACTCGCTGAGTTCGCGGTCACTGAATTCGGCAAAGATGAAGTTGTTGAGCTCCTCCTGCTGGGAAGCCAGGGCTGCGATGTGCTTGTAGGTCTTGTCCGTCAATGACATCTGCACGACCCGGGCGTCGTCCCCTGAGGTCTTTCGGCGCATGAAGCCCTTCTTTTCGAGCATTTTCGATTGGGTCGTTACGAAGGATGGGTCAACATAGAGCATCTTTGACACCACCTTCACAGGCACGCCCTCTCCCTGATCCAGATCGGCCAACGCCATCAGGATCATCCATTGCGGGCCGCTGACGCCGAGGGCTTTTGCCCAGAAGTAACGAATCTCCTGGAGGTGCACGTTGATGGCGGCGATCTCCCAGGCGAATTGCCGGGCGATGTCGTGATTCTTCCCGCCGAGCTCATTCGGTCCTGCGCGCTTGGCGCGGCTCGACGAGTCCGATCCCTTGCGGGGTTCCTGTCCCATGACTCCCCCCAGATCCGAGTCTGCATCAAGCAGCTTAGCTGATTTAATAACAAATTCATCCAATTGGGGAGCGTTTAGGTCGCCGCCTGGATGCGATGTTGTGTATTCGGCGGTGTTGCCGCTTCGACACAGTTGGTCGGGATCGAGATAGCTGAGTTCATAAAGTATTTTGATTAAGTAAAATGCGCATGCATAGTTCCGAAGACGGTCAAGGGGGGTCCTTGATTGTTCCGTTTTGGTGGTTCGCTTAAGTCCCTCGCGTTCATGCGGGTGTGTCCGAAGGCGCGAAGCGACTAAGCGGTTTTCAAAAGGCGAGGGCGGACGTTCCTCTGGGGGAATAGTCACAGGTCCGCCCTTGTCCTGGCAGAGCAACTTGGAGGTTTAACATGAATATGATCAAGAGCCTTGTTCTCGGCTCAGCGGCGGGTCTCGTCGCCATGAGCGGAGCGCAGGCTGCCGATCTTCCCGTCAAGGCCAAAGCGGTCGAGTACGTCAGGATCTGCTCCCTGTATGGCGCGGGTTTCTTCTATATCCCGGGCACCGACACCTGCATCAAGCTGGGTGGTTATCTGCGCGTCGACACCACGTTCAACGGCGGCGTCTACGGCCAGCCGTTCTATTCAGGCGATCCGGGTCAGGGCAATCGCTACCGCGACTACTTCAACTCCCGTTCCCGTATGGCGCTGACGGTTGATACCCGCACCGCCACCGAATACGGCGTGGTCCGCACCTTCGGTCAGGCCGACTTCCAGTTCCAGAACTTCGGAAGCTCCAACCCCTCGCTCGCGGTCGGATCGCAGGCTGGCCTGAACAACGCACTGCTCTCCACCGCTGGCGGCGGCTATGTCGCGGTTGAAATGGTGTTCATCCAGTTCGCTGGTTTCACCTTCGGTAAGTCGGCCTCGGCCTACGCAACGCCCTGGAACGGTTATCCGGGCAACAACAACTCGTTCTTGATGGGCGGTGCCGACTACGTCACCGGCGTCAACAACATCCAGTACACCGCTCAGTTCGGCAACGGCGTGTCGGGCACCATCGGCCTCGATGATCCGACCGTGTTCAACCGCACCGCCGTGCTAAACTTGGGCGTGGCCGCCACAGTCGCAGGGTTTGCAGCGGGTTCTAGCCAAGCCACGGCCGCTGGTGCCAACGCTTACGGCGGCACGCATGCTCCCGACATCGTCGGCAACATCCGCGTCGACCAGGCTTGGGGTCTGTTCCAGATTTCAGGTATGGCGCACCTCGTGAACGCTTCCTACAACATCCTCGGCGCTGGCGGCGTTCCGACCGCGCTGTCGGAAATCGGCGGTCACCCCGAAGACAAGTGGGGTGGCGCGGTGATGGCTGCGTTGCAGATCAAGAACCTCCCGACCGGTGCGGGCGACGACTTCAAGATCGACGTCTCGTACTCCAAGGGTGATACCAAGGCCGTGATCTCCACGAGCGGTGGCTCGCCGAGCTTCGGGATGTTCGGTAGCACGGGCCGTGCGGGTGCGTATCAGAGCATTGGCTTTGGCCAAACGGCTGATGCGGTTTTCCTGCCCGGGTTTCTTACCGGCGGTGCTACCGGCGACCTCAAGCTAGTGGATGCATGGGGTGTCCGTGGTGCGTTCAACCACAATTGGGATCCCTACTGGTCGTCCAGCCTCTGGGGTAGCTACGCCTCGGTGCGCTTTGGTGGCAGCTCAACCGACATCCTCTCCGCCAAGGGTCAGTTCTGCGCGAGCTTCAACTTCAGCAAGGCCGTGTCTGCAGACTATAGCTGCAACCCGGACTACAACATTGCCCAGGTTGGTCTGACCACCCGCTGGACTCCCGTCAAGAACCTGACGTTCTCGGCTGAAGTCGGCGCGTTCTTCCTCGACCAGAAGTTCACCGGTGCGGCCACCTTGGCTCCGGCGGCTCCGAAGCCGACCACCGTGTACGAGTTCAAGGATCAAAGCACCGTCTTCCTGAACGTTCGCGCTCAGCGCAACTTCTGATCCCGATCGTCTGACACTTTGCAACAAAGGCCCCCAGCGGAAAACCGCTGGGGGTTAATTTTTGAATGCTTACCTTCGCAGGTCCGGTTTCAGAATTGATCGTGCACGATGGGTTGCGCGAGAAGGGGACAGGACCAGCACACAAAAGCTTGAAGACTTCAAAAAATCTAAAAATGTGATTTACTCATGTAATTACATAATCTAATGTGACCTCAAGGTAGCCGACCAATTTTCTTGGCCGCCTCTTTGGTCTCGAACGAGACGTAAACCTCCGAAACCTCCGGCAATGCCCTGCCGGAGGTTTTTGATTTTTGCGGCAAGATGTTTTCTGTCTTCCGGCGCTTGGCCCGCACGGCCGGTTCGAATGCCCAACACGCGAATCGCGGGGAAGATCGAGGAAAAGCCCTGTCCCGACGCTAAGGTCGTGGTGCCGGTTGAGAGGATTGAACTCCCGACCTTCGGTTTACAAAACCGCTGCTCTACCGCTGAGCTAAACCGGCGAATTGAGGCGATCGGCGAGGGGTGAAATAGCCCGCCACTTGGGTCCGATCTTCGGCGGGTCGAATATCAGACTTGGCCGCAAAGGGCCAGAACCTCAAGAACCGCTTTCACCGCTCTCGCATGGAAAAGGCGGCCTTTCCAGCCGCCTTTTTGGAAACTCGATTCGCAAGCCGCCTCACTGGCAGAGATGCCGCCGTCCGTCCTCGCCGCGGAACAAGGTGCCGGGGATGCAGACAAATCCGTTCTGTCGGGCATAGGCTTCGCTCCCGATCGGGGTGGTAGCGATGGCTGCAGCGCTGCCAACCGCGCCGCCGACAACGCCGGCCGCGACGTCGCCCGGCCAGAAGCCGCTGTTGTCGTCGGAGCGGTTATAGCTGCCCTGCCAGTTGCGATCCCGATAGGCCTGATCGCGATAGGCCTGACGCTGGTAACTGCCGGTGTAGGGGTTTCCCGGTCCCTTGTTCTGGCAATTGGCGTTTGGATAGAATTGTGCGCAATAGCCGGGATTGTAGATGACCTGCTGCGCCATTGCGGGGCTGGCGAGCGCGGACGCAAGAATCGCGGCGGCGATGAGAATTCCGGATTTTGTCATGGGGACGCTCCGTTGCTGATGGTGGTAGGTAAGCGCGCCTTCAGCCGATCGTTCCGGTGTTCGCATTCCGGTTGCGTCAAACCGGCGTGATACCGATCAACGGGAAAGCACGGCTTTGCGATTTCGGTTGTGCGGTCTGCAAACCGGTGTGAAGTTCCAGCTTCCTTTCATTTGAAGGATCAGGAAATTCGATGCGGGCGCGCGACATCGACTACCGCTGTGACGAGGCCAATCTGCGCGGCTATCTTGCAATGGACGAGAATGCTGCCGGGCCGCGACCGGGCGTCCTGGTGTTTCACGAAGGGCTCGGGCTCGGCGAATTCGCGATGGAGCGGGCGCGCCGGCTCGCCGGTCTTGGCTATGTCGCGCTGGCCGCCGACATGTTCGGCGATCGGCGGCAGGCGTCCAATCTGCAGGAAGTCGCAACCCTGGTCGGTGGGCTTCGCGCCGAGCCGGACAAGCTGCGTGCGCGAGGGCGCGTCGCGCTCGAAACGCTCGCCGCGCTGCCGCAGGTCGATGCCGGCAGGCTGGCGGCGATCGGGTTCTGCTTTGGCGGGTCTGTGGTGCTGGAGCTGGCGCGCGCGGGCGCTAATCTGAAGGCCGTCGTCAGCTTCCACGGCGTGCTGACGACCAAGTTGCCGGCGCAACCGGGACAGGTAAAGGCCAGCGTGCTGGTCTGCACCGGCGTCGACGATCCCCTGGCGCCGCCGGAACAGGTCGCTGATTTCGAGAGCGAGATGCGAATCGGCGGCGTGACGGACTGGCAAATCATCGCCTATGGCAACACGCTGCACGGTTTCACCAACCCGGCCGCCGACGGCTCGATGATGCGCGCCGCCTTGTACAACGAGCAGGCTGACCGCCGCTCCTGGGCGTCGATGAAAAGCCTGTTCGATGAAGTCTTGACCTGACAAAGTCTTCCGGCTGGTATTTCATGGCGTTTTCAAGCGAAGCATGCCCGCGGACTTGATCCGTGGGTGGATACCGGTTCGCGTGAAGGAAACGCGTCAAAGACCAAATCGGAAGTTCAACTTGAACTTCAACGGATACTGCGGGTAGGGGGCGTATGTTCGGAATTCTGGGGCTGGGGTTTTTGCTGGGCATGCAGCATGCGCTCGAGGCCGATCATATCGCCGCCGTCTCCAGCATCGCCGCGCGCCGCAGCCATGTGTCCGATATCGTCAATCACGGCCTGACCTGGGGGCTTGGCCACACGCTCACCTTGTTCACCTTTGCCGGCGCCGCCATCCTGCTCGGTCGCGCGATTCCCGAAACCATTGCCCGGCCGATCGAGACCGCCGTCGGTGTCATGCTGATCGGGCTCGGGGCGCATGTGCTGTGGCGGCTGTGGCGCGACCGCGTGCATTTCCACCAGCACGGCCATGGCGACGGCACGGTGCATTTCCATGCCCACAGCCATGCCGGCGAAACCAGCCCGCATGCGCGGGCGGCGCATGCGCATGCCCATGGCTTCCGTTGGTGCACGCTGCTGGTCGGCCTGATGCACGGCATGGCGGGCTCGACCGCGCTTTTAGTGCTGACGGTCACACAGGCCTCCAGTCCCGTCGTGGGCCTCGGATATGTCGCGCTGTTCGGCGCCGGCTCGATGATCGGCATGGGCGCGCTGTCGACGGTGATCGCGGTGCCGCTCGCGGTTTCGGCCCGCTGGCTCACCTGGGCCAATCGCGGCTTGCAGGGTGCGGTGGGCCTTGTCACCGTCGCGATCGGTGTCATGACCGTGGTCGAGACGGTGCTGGCCTGACACGGGGGCGCCTCAGCGCTGCGGGCTGATCAACAATCATATTGGGTTCGGAGAGGATGAGATGAAACGCCGAGATTTTCTGGCCGGAAGCGCCGCAACTGCATTGGCCGCGATGACGGGCAAGGCCTTCGCGCAAGCGGGGCCGCTGACGAAAATCGTCTTTCCCTTTGCGGCCGGCGGCGGCGGCGACGCGCTGTGCCGCTTGCTGGCGCAGCACATCGGCCCATTGCTCGACCGCAACGTCATCGTCGAGAACCGCACCGGCGGCGACGGGCTGATCGGCATCAAGGCGGTGAAGGGGGCCAATCCCGACGGCACCACCATTCTCGTCACCACGGGACCGACGATGTATCTGCTGCCGATGGTCGAGACGACACCGAGTTTCGACGCGGCAAAGGATTTCGTTCCGGTCAGCCAGCTCGCGCGCTTCGAGTTCTGCGTCTTCGTCGGCACGGCCGTCCCGGCCGAGGTCAAGGACTTCAAGCAATTCGTCGCCTGGCTGAAAGCCAATCCGGACCAGGCCACGTTCGGCGTGCCCAGCAATGGCACCATTCCGCATTTTAGCGGATCGCGGCTCGAGCAGGCGCTGGGCATCAAGCTGACGCGCGTGGCGTATCGCGGCAGCGCGCCGATCATCAACGATCTTGTCGGCGGCCATATGCCGTTTGCGATTTCCACGTTGACCGATGCCATCCCGCAGCATCGCGCCGGCAACATCCGGATTCTCGCGGTCGGCAGCGAGACGCGCTCGCCGTTCCTGCCCGATGCCCCGACCTTGAAAGAGAGCGGCGTCGATCTGGTGGCGGATGCCTGGTACGGCATGTGGCTGCCGGCGGGCGCGTCATCCGATTTCGCGAAGAAATTGAGCGGGGCGGCCGCCACCGTGCTCGCCAAGCCCGAGGTCAAGGAGAAGTTGTTGGCGATCGGCCTGATCCCGGTCGGCTCGACGCCCGAAGGCCTGACGCAGGAGCTCGCCGCCAACACCGCCTTCTGGCAGCCGATCGTGAAGGCGACGGGATACAAGATCACGAATTGAGGATCTTGAACCCTGACGAGCGCCAACGGGTCGCGCGAACGCGCGCCCGGTGACCGGCTCCGCGGCGTCAGCAATGCAACTTTGATATAGCCGGTTTTCACAGCCGCTAATTCGGCAAAGCCTGCTGATCAACTACGGTAGCCCGCGATTGATTGGCACGACGGCCATCCATTCGGTCGCTGCAAACCCATTCACTATCCGATGAGGTCCACCGTGATGCGCCTGCCATTGACCATCCTTGCCGTTGCCCTGATCGCCATCCCCGCGCGCGCGAGCGAGCTGACCGGGACGCTCCAGAAGATCAAGGAGACCAACAAGATCATCCTCGGCTTCCAGGAAGCCTCGGTGCCCTTCAGCTATCTCGACGGGAACCAGAAAGCGATCGGATATGCCGTCGATATCTGCATGAGGATCGTCGACGCGGTGAAGCGTGAAATCAACGTCTCCAATGTTGCCGTCGAAACGCTTCCGGTCACTTCGTCCAATCGCATCCCACTCATGATGAATGGGACGGTTGATCTCGTATGCTCTTCCACGACCAACAATGTGGACCGGCAGCGGCAGGTGGCGTTCACGAACTCACATTTTCTGTCGGCCACCCGGTTTGCCACGCGAAAATCCGACAAGATCATCACGATCGATGATCTGAAAGGCAAACCTGTTGTTGCGATATCGGGCTCGACCAACATGGTGCAGCTCAATCAGGCCAATGCCGCACGCAATCTCGGCATCACGCCGCTGGCCGCAAAGGATCAGGCGGAAGCGTTTCTCATGCTGGAGACTGGCCGCGCTGCTGCCTACGTCCTCGACGACGTGCAGCTCGCCGTCGCAATCGCAAGATCGAAGGATCCGTCTGCCTACAGGATTAGCGAGGAAGCTTTGTCCAAGGCTGAACCCTACGGGATCATGCTGCGCAAGGACGATGCACCGTTCAAGGCCGTGGCCGACCGTGCGACGGCGGAGCTTTATCGGGGGCCAGATATCGAAGTGATTTACCGGAAGTGGTTCGAAGCGCCGGTCCCGCCCAACGGCCTCAATTTCAATACGCCCATGTCAGCGGTTCTGCGCAACGCTTTTGCGCATCCCTCCGACAGCGCGGATCCCGCAAGCTACGAGCGCTGAAGGGATCGGCCCGAGGGCAAGGCTCTAGGAAGGCCGGATGTTCGATGAGGTGTTTCCGGGTTTGTGTGATGGCGCGGGTCGTCTGAGGCTTCATTCCGATCTTCTGCCTGATCGCGGAGTTTGGGCCGTCAGCCTCATTCTGGTCGGAGCGATTGTGCTGGTGCTTGGGATCGCGGGGTAAACCGTGTACTCACGAGACGAGGTAAACGGCAACCCTGCGGGGAAAACTGTCGCAACGCATGGCGGTTCCCGAGGTCCCTGTACCATGCTAGTCGCCTGAATTACTGCATGATTTGTCAACACTGGCAGTTCCTTCGCGCGCC
The DNA here is from genome assembly GCF_036924535.1 of Bradyrhizobium sp. AZCC 2262. Classification (NCBI taxonomy): domain Bacteria; kingdom Pseudomonadati; phylum Pseudomonadota; class Alphaproteobacteria; order Hyphomicrobiales; family Nitrobacteraceae; genus Bradyrhizobium; species Bradyrhizobium sp. AZCC 2262. The sequence continues at coordinate 1,522,974 of NZ_JAZHRT010000001.1, forward strand.
CGAGGGCGGCCAAACTGTGGCGAATCCGCGCTTTGACTTGCTGATGATTCCCAAGTTTAACTACCATTGTGTCTCTTATGGCATCGAAGCAGGTGCGCCGGGTTTTGGTTGACCCGTCTGGCCGCGTCCTGCCAACAGAACGGGGATAAGCACCCGCATGAGTTCATATTTTCGGCGGCAGCTTGCGGATTACGTTGAGTACCATCGTGACCCCTGGAATTGCGCGATGCATGTCTTCGGCATCGTGTTCTTGTTCCTGGCCGCTGTTCTTCCGCTCAGCCTGTGGTCCGTCACCATATTCGAGTTCCAGACCAGCGCGGCGGTCATCGCTGTCGTACCGGTGCTCATCTACTGGTTTCTGCTCGACTTCGCGCTCGGAACCGCGATCCTTGGGGCCGCCATCGTGTTGCTCTCAGTCGCTGCCATGATCGTCAGTCATGCGACCACTGCCGGCATGTGGTCACTCACGGCCATCCTGATCGTCATTGGGGTCGCATCGCAGATTGTTGGGCACCGCGTGTTCGAGCAACGGCAGCCTGCGCTGGTCGACAATCCGACCCACCTGTTGCTCGGACCAATGTTTGTCATGGCGAAGTTGTTTATTGCGCTGGGCTTTCGGCGCGATCTCGCCATCATCATCCAGGGGCATCCGCAAGGTGCTCCATCGTGATCTCAAATAGTTCAGCTTGAGTCCATCGGCAGCATGACGCGCATACTGGTCACAGGCGGCAGTGGGTTCATCGGAAAGCACCTCGTCTCCGCGTTGAAAGCGCGAGGTGGGCAGGTGAGGGTTCTCGATCTTCAGCCACCGCCCCGCGCCTTGCCGCAGGTTCAGTATGTCAGGGGATCGGTACTTGATCGCGACCTGGTGGACCAGGCAATGGACGGAGTCCAGGAGGTCTACCACCTGGCCGGCTTGCCGGGGATGTGGCTGCCGCGGAAAGATGATTTCCACACCGTCAATTACGGCGGCACCGAGATCGTCATTGGGACAGCGCGCAAGCGCGGCATAAAGCGCTTCCTGCACTGCTCGACGGAATCCATTCTGTTCCGTGCATCGCCGTCGATGGTTCCTGTCGCTGACGATGCGTTGCTGCCGGACGACATGCCGGGTCCATATACGCGCTCGAAAATGCTCGCCGACCGGTTCGCCATGCAGGCGGCCGCATCCGGATATCCGGTGGTTATCGGCTGTCCGACCATGCCCGTCGGGCCTTATGACCACAACGTGACCCCTCCGACGGCGATGCTCCGGTATTTTCTCGGCCGACGCCTTCAATTGCATCTTGATTTTGTCGTGAACCTCGTCGATGTGCGTGACGCCGCCGAAGGGCTGATCCTCGCCATGGAGCGCGGACAGGCCGGACATCGTTACGTTCTCGGCGGCGAAAGCATGCCGCTAAGACAGGTTCTCGCACTCATGGCTGATGTCAGCGGCCGCCGCGTCCGGCGTATTCACGTGAACGGCAAGGTCGCCGAAATGGTCACTGCGACGCTGGAGTTCATCGCCGATCACGTGACGCGCCGGCCTCCGTCCGGTACGGCCGAAGGCGTTCGTATCGCATTGCGTGCAGGGGCCTTGTCGATCGAAAAGGCGCAACGCGAGCTGGGCTATGCGCCAGGCCCCGTCGAACCTGTGTTGCGGGAAACCATTGCGCATCTGCTTGATGCCGGCCACAATCAAACTGAATGGGGCTCAACGCCGAGTACTCGCCCTCGACCGTCTCACGTCGAGCGCCGGTTTGGCGGCTGATCCAATCGCTTAATACGGTTCTCGACATGCTGAACGATCTTGGCCAATGGTTGGCTTTCGCCTTGAGTGGCTGGACCACTACCTGGCCCACACAGTTGCTCGCGACCATCTGGATTTTGTGGGTCATCAGTTGGGTCGTAGCATCGTTCTGGTCCGGCCAAACCAAGAAGCACGTGATGACCTGGGAGTCGCTCAAGTACCGCTTCCCGATTCTCGTGGGGGCCGTTCTTTTCTTGCCGTTGACCGGCAGGATCCTCGGGGAAAAGCCGCTCTGGCAGTTTGGCAACCTTGGCGTCTACGTGCTGGCATGTCTTGTCCTTGCGGGGATCTCGTTCACGTGGTGGGGGAGAATTCATCTCGGACGTTTCTGGTCGAACGCGATCACGCACAAGGAAGGCCACCAGGTCATTGACACCGGCCCCTACGGGATGGTGCGCCACCCGATCTATACGGGGCTTATCGCGGGGATGTTGGTGACGGGTATCGCGGTCGGAACCGTGACCGCGATGCTGGGCGCGGTGCTGATCTCGCTCGGGATGGGGTTGAAGGCCCGCATGGAGGAAGGCTTCCTCACGGCTGAACTCGGTGCGGATGCCTATGGATCGTATTGCCGTCGCGTTCCGATGCTGATTCCGTTCCTGCCGCCGACCTGACGCCGCTGCAAGCTACGGTTTCGGGCGCGACGCCACAGATGTTGCAACAGGTGGCGTAAGACGGCGCGGAACCAAAACGCGCTGACCTTGTGACAGCGGTGCACTCTCTGAATACTGATTGACCTGGGTAAGTGACCACAGCGGTACATGGTTGAGTGCCGCAAGCCGCTGCAAGGTATCGCCCGAACGGGCGAATTGCGGCGTGCCGCTGTCCCATAGCTCAAGCGGAGCATCGGAAGGAACGACGTAGCGCAACGGCAGCGCCTCGCCCTTGGCCGGCAAAGGCGTCGTCGCAAGTTGCGCAATTGCCGTCACCAATTGCTCGTGGATGGAATCCATCTTGTCGATGTTGATGTGGCTGACTTCCTCGTGCTGCTTCAAATCGAAGCTCGCGTAGTGACCCTGGTAACCCGGCTCTGCCATCACATCGCCGCCACCCAATACGCTGTCGGACAGGAAAATGTTGATGTAACGTTCGACGTTCAGCGGCACTTTCGGGCTTGCGTGGGCCGGATCGATGGTGACCACCAGGCTTACCGAGATGTTTTCGGACTTCAGTATCCCGGCGAACGTCAGGGCACACAGTCCGCCCATCGAATGCCCGATCAGGACGATCGGAGCGGGATTGTCACGGAATTCGCGGATAGCCTGATCCGCGATCAGCCGGCAAATGGTGAATTCGTAGACGTCCGCCCGGATGCCGGCGTCTTCGAGGCGCTTGGTCAGGTGGTCCATCCCGCGCGAAAAGATCGGACCGAGCGCGCCACGGAACAGGTAGACGCGCGCCTGCGGCTGGGTCGCGGCTGGCGGCGTGTCGGGAGCGACCGTCGCGACAGCGTTGGTCGTGCGTGCGACCGGGCCGGCGATCGCCAGATTGCAAACGGCCGACCAGATGCAGACGGAAAGGGCTGCACGGATCACCGCGGCCGCAACCTGCGTCGGACGTCTCATGTACATTTCCGCTCGCGATTTAGGCGCAAAGATACGCCAGACCCAAATGCCAGCGGGCGATGCCATCCGCCGCTCTGCGGGTGATCTATCGTCGAGGAATCGGCAGAATTTGCGGCATTCGTCGTTTCTGTGACGGCGTTCGGACTACTCGCGTACCGCCGCGGCCCTCGCCGGGCCTGATCTCACCGCGTCCGCCGCTCCAGGCTGACGTGGCCTCTGCGCCCCCGAAGATGGTGCAGATCGGCCAAATACGACGGCGTCGATCTCGCCGATCACCTTGCGCTGCATGATCTGGTTCTTTTCGATGGACATGTGCCCGACGCCAGGCACGTTCTGCACATTGATATTCTCGAGCTTGCCCTGGAATTGCGCGGTCTTCGCGACCGGCTCGCCGTTGCCGTTGGCGATGTAGAAGTTTACGTAGCGTCCCACGCGCCCCGAGAGCCTGGTGCGAAACACCGAATCCAGGCCGATTGCCAGCTTCACGGGAGCGCCAAGCTGATCCAGCTTGGCGACCATGTCGGGCAGGGCGGTCGCTCCAGAGGAATGCCCGACCAGAATGATCGTCTTGATCCTGCCGCTCCTGTAGCCCACGGCGGCTTCGTCGGCGAGCGACGACCATGAAGCGAAGTTTGCGACCGTAACCGGGATGCCCTGCGCCCGCAGCTGTGCCGCTATGTCATCGAGTCCCAGAGAAAAGATATTGAGCACGCCGCGGAGCAGGTAGACATGAGCGGTCGAGGCTGCCGACGCGGAATTCGGCGCCGCCAGCGCCGAACTTGCGCCAATCGGCAGCAGAAGCAACGCCGCCATCGCTATCGCATACAGTCGAGGCAATGACGCCCGGCCGAGAAAGGATAACCAGCCGACAGATCCGATATCGCCGCGATATGGCTTCATTGCGCTCCTCGAAGGGCTGCGAAGGTGTTTCGCCGGGCGACCGTAGCGTCCGCGCGCTCGGAACTGCAATAAACGTGGCGTGAGCGGTCGCAATTTACCAGCACGACGTGTCTCCGCCGCAACACCGGAACTCCTCGATGGTTTTCGCTGAATGCCAGGGCAGAACAGGGTTGGCGCGTGTGGGGGTCGGCGCCTAAGGCTTCATCCCGATCTTCTCCCTGATCGCCCCGAGCTCGGCCTCATCCCAGATGCCGATCAGCACGCCGTTCTTCACCTGCAATTGCTGGGCTGCATACGCCGCGATCTTCGCGTTCGGCGTTGTGATGTGCATCTTCGGATGCAGCGCCCAGTCGAACAGTTCCGATTGCAGCCGCGCCACGATATCGGCGCAGGCGGGGTCGGCGCCGCGATCGACAAATTCCTGCGGATCGCTCTCGAGATCATAGAGCATCGGCCGGAAGCCGGAGGCATGGATGTATTTCCAGCGCCCGTCGAACACCATGAACAGCCGGCAGCGCTCGATCGGCTGGTTCAGCATCACGCGGACGTCCTGCATGGCGTAGTCGTATTCGGAGAACACCACCTTTCGCCAGTCCGCAGGCTGGTCACCGTGCAAGAGCGGCAGCAGCGAACGTCCTTCCAGAATGTGGTCGGGTGGATTGCTGCCGAAATAGTCGATGAAGGTCGGCGCCAGGTCGATCGCCTCGACCAGCGCGTCGCTCACCGTGCCGCGCGTGCCGTCGGCGGCCGCCGACGGGTCGATCACGATCAGCGGGATTTTGGCCGACTGTTCGTGGAAAAGATCCTTCTCGCCCATCCAGTGATCGCCGAGATAGTCGCCATGGTCCGACGTGAACACGATCATGGTGCTGTCGAGCAGGCCGCGCGCTTCGAGAAAGCGCATCAACACGCCCATCTGGTCGTCGATCTGCTTGATCAGGCCCATATAGGTCGGGATGACTTTTTCGCGGGCTTCGTTGCGCGACATGTTGCGGGAATAGCGCATGTCCATATAGGCGGCGAATACCGGATGCGCGTTGGCGCGTTCCTCCTGCGAGCGGATCACGGGCTGCACGTCCTGCGGTCCGTACATGCTGGCGTAGGGCTCCGGCGCGATATAGGGCCAGTGCGGCTTGATGTAGGACAGATGCAGGCACCATGGCCGCCCATCGTCCTGGGCCTCCGCAATGAACTCCATCGCGCGCCGCGTCATGTAGGGCGTCTCGGAATGCTCGTCCGGTACGCGCGCAGCCTTGTCGGCATGCACCAGCAGCCAGCCGTTCTGCAGGGTCCCGTCCTCGGCCGCGCCGGAATTGGCCCAGTGTTCCCAGGGATTGGGCGCGTCATAGCCATGCTGGCGCAGATAATTGTCGTAGGCCGGGCGCGGCCGTCCCGTCGGATGCAGGCCGTCGTCGCGCTCGTAGGGCTCGAACCCGCATTCCGACGCATGCACGCCGATGATCGAGTCCGGTGGAATGCCGAGACTCTTCAGGCCCTCAAGATCGGGCGCCATATGCGTCTTGCCGACCAGCACGCTGCGGACGCCGATCTTCTTCAAGTGATCGCCGAGCGTTGGTTCGCCAATGCGCAGCGGCCAGCCGTTCCAGTGCGAGCCGTGCGAGCGCATGTAGCGGCCGGTATAGAACGACATCCGCGACGGGCCGCAGATCGGCGACTGCACATAGGCGTTGGAAAACAGCACGCCGCGCCTGGCCATCGCATCGATGTTCGGCGTCTTCAGAACTGGATGCCCGGTGCAGCCGAGATAGTCGTAGCGAAGCTGGTCGCACATGATCCAGAGCACATTCTTCGCAGGCGTTTTGGTCGTCATTTCAGGCATTTCGGCTGGAGTTCAGAGAGAGCGGAAGAGGGCGGGATGGTGCGATATTGCCGCGCAAATGACAATCGAGCGGGTAGCGGGGCTTCCGGGGTCGGCCTTCCGATCCCCAGGCGTTAACGTTTGGATAGCGACTTTTCTCGCAATTGAATGGCGATCGATGCCTGCGCATTAGCCTTACCGGCAGTTTGGCCGGCTGCCTTAACTCCTGCGATGACGTGTTGGGATTAAATTGGGACCTGACGAAACCGGGATTCCCAGCGATGCGTATCGGCGTGGCATTGGCACTTTTCATCGCGACGAATTCGGCCGCTTTTGCCGGCGGCGGCTTCGAGATCGTGATTCCGGGCCGTCCCGGCGTACCCGTCATCATTAACGGCGTCGACGCATCCTATGCGGTGGTCGAGGGCGATTGGGGGCTGGGCAAGGGCACCCATGTCGTGCCGACCGTCTACGGTGGCCGCTATATCGATCCGGTGCCGAACGTCGGCCATTATTATCCGAGCGCCGGCCGCATGCCCGGTTACGGGCGGCTGGAAATCGAGCCGCCGGCGAACCGCCGGTTGCCGCAGCCGGCCGAGAGCTATCATCAGTCCTGGTCGGCGCAGTCGGCGCCGCTGCCGGCGCAGTCCAACGTCCCCGTCGATCCGCCTGCAATCATTTATGCGCCGCAGGAAGACAGGCGGAGGCCGCAACATTTCCCACGCTAACTAAGAACACTGACAGGAGAGAGTAATGCGTCATTTGATTACAGGATTGGTCGCCGCAGTCGCCGTGATGGCCGCTGCGCCGGCGATGGCCTGCGGTTACACCGCGTGCGCGCCGCAGGTCTATGTCGCGCCCATCGCGGCGTATGGCTATGCTGGCTGCAACCCCTGTGGCGGTTGGGGAGTCCGTGAGCGGCTGCCCGATCCAGAGCAGCAGTACTACTACGTCAACCAGGGCCCGACCTATACCGGTCCCGGCAACTGGGCGCCGCGTCGGGTCTATCGCGAAGGCTCGATCTCCGGCTACGGCTATGGCTACAACCGCCCGCACTACGGTTATCGCGTGCACCGCTACGGGCACGCCGGGCGCTATTACGGCCAGCGCGTGCTGCGCCGCTATTACTGATCCAAGAAAGCGTTTTCAAGCGAAGTGGATGCCGGTTCGCGTGAAGAAAACGCGTCAAAACAAAAAGCTGGAGCTTCGGTTCTGATTTAATCAGAACCGAAGCTCCAGAATCCTGAAAGTTTTGACGCCCGTTCGCTTCGCGCGAGCGGGCGCTTTTTATTTCATGAGTCCGAGCCGGGTGGCGCCTATGTAGAGCGCGAGCACCGCGGCGTTCGAGACGTTCAGGCTCTTGATCTCGCCGGGCATGTCGAGCCGCGCCACCACGCTGCAGGTCTCGCGCGTCAATTGCCGCAGGCCCTTGCCTTCGGCACCCAGCACCAACGCCAGCGGCTGCTGCAGCGTGACCGCGCCGAGGTCTTCGGTCCCCTCACTGTCCAGCCCGACCGTCATGAAGCCGCGGTCGTTCAACGCGGTGAGCGCGCGGGCGAGGTTTTGCACGGTGACCAGCGGCACCAGTTCCAGCGCGCCGGACGCAGATTTCGCCAGCACGCCGGTGGCCTCCGGGCTGTGCCGGGCGGTGGTGACGATCGCTTTCACCGCAAACGCGGCCGCCGAACGCATGATCGCGCCGACATTGTGCGGATCGGTGATCTGGTCGAGCACCAGCACGATGCCTTCCTGAGCCAGCGTATCGATGTCAGGCGAGGGCAGGGGCTCGGCTTCCGCCAACAGCCCCTGGTGCACGGCGTCGGGCCCGAGCCGCTGGTCGATCGCGTTCGGCCGGACGATTTCGGGGGGAACGCGGGTGTCGATATTCTCGTCCGCCAGCCGCCGGGCGGCGTTTTCGGTCAGGAACAGCTTGCGGATCTGCCGTTCCGGGTTGGCCAGCGCCGCCGAAACGGTGTGCCAGCCATAAAGAATCACCGGTCCGTCGGGGCTCGAATCCCGGTCCCGGTGACCAGGCGGACGGGCGAATTTCCGCCCTTTTTCGAAGGGTTTGCCGCCGCCACGGCGGAACGGCGGTTTTCGGTCGCGATCGCTCATGGGGAGCTTGTGTCACGGGTCCCTGATTATGGCAATTTGGATGCCTCAAGGGCCGTTTTTAGCGGCTTGCCTTGGTTGACTTTGCCACCCCCCTTCGCCCATAAACGCGCCCGACCGGGAGCGCGCCATCGGCTCACGGTATTAACGTCATCCATGGCCTGATCCGCCGCCTCCAAGCGGTTAGGCTTGCGATGGTGTTGGACGGGGGAGTGTCCCGAGTGGCAAAGGGAGCTGACTGTAAATCAGCCGTCTTACGACTTCGAAGGTTCGAGTCCTTCTTCCCCCACCAACCTTTATCAATGGCTTAGGCTGCATCCGCTTCCCAGAGCCCAACCAAGTTGGGAAGCATCGAGAAGGGCGCTACGCGGCACGGCTGGCGATGGCGGTGACGCACTGCATCTTCTTGGTGTTGGTCAATTTATTGGATAGCGCCCTAAGGTTGTCACCTTTTGCGGCAGCTCTGCCATTTCCTCGTACCCAGCGAGGGGTAGGTTAAGGACGCGTACTGCGAACTCGGCTTGGGCTACCTTCTCGCGCAGCGAGATCACTTCCGACATTTTTGGAAGAGCCGGTCTCGGGCAAGGGGATGCTGCTTTCTTGGCTGCTTCATAAGCATTCAACGGCACTCCGCAAAACCCTGGCAAGTGCAGCGCCGCCATGCGGCGGACTTTGCGCGCAAACAAGGCATTTCCTCGCCTAAAAGCGCAGAAGCCAGCAACGTTCAATGCCTCATGCGCGACGGCGGACCAACATTCGCTTAGCCAACCTGGCGGGAGCTGAAATTCTCTCGATGCCCGAGTAAAGCAGCTGTCTTTGTGTCGTTGGTTTCGGATTCGACAAAACAGTCAGCGCAGCAATCTTTAGCCGGTCCGCAACTGGTGATGACCCCGGCGAGCGCGGTCGCCATCCCAGCCGCCGAAGACAAGAATTGGCCTGGTAGATCTTGGCGCGCTTATCCAAGGAGCGGAGCGCGAACCAGATACTCACACTCACGGAGACATTGTCTCCATTGAAAATCAAATGAGGAGCGAGTGGTGGTTGGTGAACCGCTTTGCCTGGAACCAAACGATACCTGACCCCCAAGTTACGGGTCTCGTCGCGAAGGATTCCCGCAAACGCGCGCCCGCGATAGAAATCCTCGATTTCTTGCTCGGTCAGTACGAAGCGATTCTCCTGATCAAAAAGATACACATCCTTGTCGCCCTGGATTTGAAACAAAAAGTTCATATCGTGATCGAAATGGTACGGTGTCATCATGTTCGGAGAAGCGACAAATATTGATAGACCCGACCAGCTGATTTCATCCTCCAGCCGCAACTTCGTCAGGTCCTCCAACTCGGCAATGAAGCTTCTGCGCAGTTGCTCATAGCGCGGGTCCAGTTCGTGCAAGCTGGACATCTTGAGCCATATACCGCCTCGTTCGATGCGCTTGACTATCTCGACCAGTTGACCCTCCGCGGCCATCGCTTCGATATCGATCTCCTCGGAGGCACCTGCGCTCTCGAACCTTATGCCGTACTTGTTTGGGTCGCCCCGCCGAACAACGGATTCGGCTATGCGCGCAAGCTCGGAGATTTCGAAGAGCGGATGGTGTGCGAGTTGATGACTAAAGAGAAACGGGCTGTGACCTACCGTCGCCCACGACGCGGTTTCCGGTGCCACCGCATCGACGATGTGTGGAGTGTCCAGTTGACCCGTTTGAACCACCAGCGACATAACGCCGCTCCGCTCGCGGGAACCGTGCATTTCTATGTATATCAGTCACTTAGTAATCCCTTAGTAACGATTTTGTGATTTTGACTGCACGTCGATTCGCTGGCCGTCGGGGACGTGCGCCCCATGATGTCCGATCTTCAGCATCGGACACCACCTACTTCTGCGCGTTGGAGAAAGCCGTTTCGAGCACGTCGCCGATCGGCTGCCAGGTGCGGCCGTCGAATTGAATCAGCCGCAGGTGTTTGATCGGCCGGAAGTTCCAGGGGCCGGTGCTGATTTTGATTCCAGGCAGCAACATGGAGCCCTGGTAGTCCTGGAGGGCCGCTGCCTGCTTCATGACGTTCTCGCGAGACAGGTCGCTGCCGCACTGTTTGAGCACCTGGGCCAATGTCTCGGCGGCGGCGTAGCCGAACACGGCGGCACTGTCGTCCTTGCCGCCGGCCCGGTTATATTTTTCGATGAATGCCTGCCAGTCCCTGGAGGCTTGTTCGTCCTTCCAGGCCGGATCATTTGGATCTTTCAAGAAGGCAGCTGTAATTGCGCCCAAGGCGTCTTCCGGCCCGGCAGGCTTTGGCGCCGTCGCAATCGATGAAGCCATATGGTTCAGTATGAACACAGGATGCCAATTGAGATCCGCCGCTATTCGGACGACTTTCGCTGCGTTTGCAGGCATCCCTGCAAATACAAAAACGTCCGCTCCCGACCGCTTCAAGACCGATACGTGCGTGTCCAGATGCTCATCTGCGATATCGTAGGCGATGTCGACCCTGATCATCCGGGCGATGTTACCGAGCCCGTCTTCCAACCCCTTGAACAGTTCTCGACCGAAATAATCGTTCTGCCAAAGAGCTACGATCTTTTTTCCGGGGTAGGACGCCTGGATGTAGTTGGCGTAGATGCGCCCCTCTTCCCGAATGGAGGGCTGCCAGCCCATCGTCCACGGGAACATCGATGGATCGCTCAGATGGTCGTCTCCTGAGGCGACAAAGAGTTGAGGAATTTGCCTTTCATTCAGGTATGCGCGAACGGCAAAGTTTCCCGGCGTTCCGAACGAACCGAACATCAAGAGGACGTCGTCTTTCTCGATAAGGCCGCGTGTAAGGTTCAGCGCGGTCGACGGATCGGATTTGTCATCATATGAGATGAAGCGCACCTTGCGGCCGTTGATCCCGCCGCGCTCGTTGATCATCTCGAAATACGCCGCTTCGGCTTTTCCAATCGCTCCGAAGACCTCCAAACTGCCGCTATAGGGCATAACGTTCCCGATGCGAATTTCAGTGTCGGTCACGCCGGGGTCGCGCACGCGCTCGGAGATCGCGCTTAATGACGCAAGCGCCAAGACAATCGCAATCAGCGTTCGGACTCTGGTTTGCATCGGATGAACTCAGTTACAAAAAGAGTGCAGCCAGATTTCGAGACATATTGAACGCGCTCGGCTTGATTTAGATCAACGCCGAGAGATTGACGGCAGCGTGGTCGTCATTGACAAGAATGGATGAGCCCTTCGTCCCAACCGGCTCATGCCGAAACAGGGCGACAACTGGCGGCAGAGGCTGGAGCAAGTTCCCGCAAAACGCGATGCGACAAGCCTACGCCGTCGATCGGTTGTGTCAACGAATTCGCTTTTGTTCCTCGAAGCCTCAGCCCTGACCGCCTTCCTCAGCGGTTTCCGGCAACGATTCTCCGGGGCGATAAAGCCTGATCGGGCGGATCTCGTAGACGGCGGACGGATTGACCCGGCGCAGGTCGCGCGCGACATCGAGCGCGGCGTCCGCGTTGTCGCAGTTCACCACATACAAGCCCAATAGCTGCTCCTTGGTCTCGGCAAACGGCCCGTCGATCACTATTCCGTTGCCCGGTCCGCGCAAGGTGCGGGCCTCCGCCGTGCCACCCAGCCGCGCCGACGGCCCGAGCAGCTTGTTCACGTTGAGCCGGTCATGCACCGCGAGCAGGCCGGTCATAACGGCCGCATCCTGTTCCGGTGTCCAGGACGTTACCTCGGCTTCGACGTGGTAGGCGAGAATGGCGTAGAGCATCGGGTTCTCCTGGTTGGGCTGGCCGGATTGGCTGCCCCCTCAAAGGACGATCCGGCCCGGATCATCCCGACATATGGGTCGCGATGAAACATTCCGGAAACACGATATATCGGATCGCCCTTGAACGCGGGGTGACAGGCTCTCGACTGATGAACAGAACGCGAGCCAACGCGCCCCATTCATGGAGACGGGTCATGCGACGCCAGCCAGCCACGATCATCTGCGATGCGGCCAGATTGCGTGCACCACAGCCGGCGTCGTCGCAAGCGGGCGATTGGCACGACGTCTCCGGCCATCATCGCTACTACGGCAGTTCGGCCGTCAATGGCGGCGAGCGCATCGTCGAAGACCGCCGCGGCCCGCGCCCGCGCGTCAATCTTTGCGGCTTCTAACTTCTCCGGTAAACCGCTTGGCAAATCACCAAAGCACATGAAAAAAGCGCGGCGGGATGGCTCCCGCCGCGCTCCAACCCTTGTACTCGCTGGTCCAGGCCTGAGAGCGCCCGGAGCCAGGCCTTCAAACGGGGCCTAGCGGGCGATCCCAGCGAGGTGACAGCGCTTGGTAAAAGACACTGGATCACCTCCTTTCATTGTTGATGGAAACATCGATATAGGCGGCGAATCGGCCCCTGTTAAGGGCCCGGACCGGCCGATGGGGTATCCCCGGGATGTTCGGACGGGACCGGCGGGGGCGGGTTGAGGCCGCCTGCACGGCGTGTTAGTTCATCGCCAGCGCGGGTGTAGCTCAATGGTAGAGCAGCAGCCTTCCAAGCTGAATACGAGGGTTCGATTCCCTTCACCCGCTCCAGATAATTCAATAACTTAGCACGAATTCTCGATCTTATTCTGACAACACGGCTGCTTACCGATCTAAATTCGTCAGTTTTTCCAGTTTGGCGAAATGACGTTATCACCACGGCAACTGATCGCACTCCTCCGGGCGAGGCCATTCATGCGATCCCGCTCGGAGCGATTTGCCAAAGTTAGCCCAGATTTGCCCATGATGGATTGGAGCGAGAGATCAAGAAGCGAGAATCGCTCATCTGAACGCGATACCCCTCAATTGATTATCTCGATAGAGCCACGTTTTCGCGAATATCTGACGATTGTCTCGTTCAAACGGGCATGACGTCACCCCGATAACAACGAATGAGCGAGAGACAGGCCAAGCTTAATCTGTCTGCAGGAAAAGCTCGACGCCCTCGTTTGCCATCATGCGCTGCACGGCCGGCCTTGCAATGGTACGTGCCGTTAGACGCGTCCAAGCTGGGTAAAGCCCGCGCATGTCCAGATCGATGCGTGTGCCCCAATAATAGAATACGAAGAGATATGGATCGACGACAGTATATCCCTCTGGCACGGCCCATTGACGCCCGTCTGAGAGCAAGCTTTCGATATAAGCATACTGATCCGAAATGTTTTCCTTGCCTCGGATTCTTAGTGCAGGAAATGAATTCTCGTCATTCGTGAATCGCTGGGGTCGCCAAATTTGCCCGTATGACATCGCATGCACGTTACCGGCCAGCCAGTTCATCCATTCGATACACCTCGCTTCAGCGGCCGGCTCTGCCGGTAGTAGTTTGGCGGACGGGTTCGTACGTGCCAGATAGATGAGAATAGCGGGCCCCTCTGTGAGAAGGTCTTCGGCGCCGCCGATGCGGCCAGCAACGCCCAGCAACGCGGGTACACGCCCTTTTGGGTTCATTGCCTTCCACTCCTGCGTCGCAGTCATCTCGCCCTCCTTGAGTCCTGAGGCTGAGACTAACTTCTGGTCGTATGGTTCGCCGATCTCCTCCAACACGATATGTACGGCCATCGAGCAACTTCCTGGCGAGTAGTAAAGTCTGTGCTTAGCGATAGTCGGAGCGGAAAGAGCTGAGAAAGTCATGGCTATTTCTCCTGAATGCGCCATGAGGGGCGTTGTAGCCAATTCACGGCAGGAAATTCCGGAACGATCCCACGCCGACTCGCTACGGCCCAATCGCCGTCGTAGTAGTGAGCGAGAATGTGGTCGTAACGGAGCGTCTCGGCGACGCCGGCGAGATCGTGGATACGCCGGACCAGCGCCGACAGACGTGGATAGTCGATGAGCCGCCTGCGGCTCGCCCGGAACAGCGGATTGTACACGGTATCGAAACGCACAAGCGGCGGATAAACCAGGACATCGGCGAGCGTCGGCTGTTCACCCAGGAGAAATCGACGGCCGTCGCAAAGCTGTAAGTCGAGATCATCGAGGAAGCCGAACAGGTCGTCCATCGCAGCGTCGTATTCCTGCTGATGCCTGGCGTCGGCGACCGAGTAGACGCCGACCGCCAGGCTCCTCGTGATCCGATTGTTCAAATCGTCCATCGCGGACCTCAGGCTTGCTGGGGAAAGGTTGATGCGGGGATCACTCCCGAACCTGTCGAAAGCATCGTTCAACATCTGCGCGATCTCCAGCGACTCGTTGTTTACGATTCGACGAGAATGCTGGTCCCAGAGGACCGGGACGGTGACCTTGCCGGTGTAGTCGGGGCGCGACGCGCGATATGCCTCATGCAAGCGAAGGAATCCGTTACCTGCACGATCGACGGTCGACGAGCCGGTATCCGAGAAAGCCCAGCCATCCATTGTGTCCCAGAGAGGATGCAGGATCGAGAGGTCGACAACGCTTTCGAGGCCCTTGAGTGCATGAACGATAATGACGCGATGTGAAAACGGACAGGCAGGCGAAACATAGAGATGGTAGCGCCCAGCCTCCGCAGGGAACCCGGACGTTCCGTCTGCCGTGATGCAGTCGCGAAAACTCCCGGCATGGATCATCCGCCGCGCGTCGAGCTCGGGCGTTGCATCAACATCGCCCCGCCAGGTTCCGTTGATCATCAGCTTCATCGTGTCCTCGCCGGCCCAAACGACCTCAGTCTGAGGCTTGCCGCTCGCCGGGCAGCCAGAGTGACAGCACACCGGCCAGCGCAAGTAGCGCTACGTTGCAGCCGAGGGCGAGAATGAAGGCGTGCGCATAGGCATCCAGATCCTGGCGCGTCCCAAGGGCGCTGTAGAATACACCGCCGATGATCGCGACGCCGAGCGCCGCGCCGACCTGAAAGGTCGAGATCATGATCCCCGATGCCAGCCCGGCATGGCGCTGGTCGATGCTGCCGATGACGGCCTTGATGACCGACGGCATGACGATCCCGAAGCCCAATCCGCCGCAGGCCAGACCGATCTCCAGACTCTGGGGAAGGACTTTGGCGACCGAGAGCATCACCGCACCGAAGCCGACAACCTGCAGCGCAAAGCCAAGTGTCAGCGCGCGCACCCCGAGCCACTGCATGACGTAGGACGAGACGAGCGAGCTGACGAAGAAACCGATGGCGAAGGGCAGTGTAGCGAGCCCGGCCGCCAGCGACGTCTCGTGTAATCCGCTCTGCAGATAGACTGCGAACGTCAGGTAGAACGAGGAGAGCATATAGAAGGCCAAGGCCATCACCAGTCCGATAACGAAAGCGTTGTTGCGTAAAAGGTCGAGGGCGACCAGCGGGTCGCCGCCACCGGCCGAAAGACGCGCTTCGTAGCGAGCGAATGTCACGAGAGCGAACGGCGACGCCACGAGCATGGCAATGGTCCACGTGGGCCACCCGGTCTCGCGACCCTCGACCAACGGATAGACCAGCAGGGCTAGGGTCAGTGACAGCAAAACCACGCCGCCAACGTCGAGCCTTTGAGCCTGGTGCGCACGAGAGTCGCGGAGAAAGAGCAAGCCACCAATGAACGCGGCAACGCCGATCGGTACGTTGATGAGGAAGATCGCCTGCCAGGCCAACCCGAAGGGATGAGATGAAACCAAGGCGCCGCCCAGTATCTGACCGCAGATATTGGCCAGGCCGAAGGTAGCGCCATAGAACCCAAGAGCTCGCCCTTGTTCGGCGGCAGGAAACAGAACGCGGATCGAGGCAAGTACTTGGGGCGCCATCGCTGTAGCCGTCAGACCCTGGAGGATCCGAGCGGCGACGAGAATAGGGGGCGACCAGGCGATGCCGCATAGCGCGGAGGCGGTCGTGAAGCCGGCCACGCCCAACAAGAACATCCGTCGCCGGCCAAAACAGGTCGCCCAACCGGCCGCCGGTTATCAGGAACACTGCGTACGTTGCGGCATAGGCCGATATGACGAACTGCACCTCGCTCGAGGTTGCCCCAAGGTCTTGCCGAATTGCCGGCAGAGCCAGGTTGGCGACATTGAAGTCGAGGATCGGCAGAAATGCACCGGTAAGAAGCACCGGTAGCGCGAGCCAGCGCCGGGGATAATCTCCTTCGAGCTCGGCCTGATGGATTTGCGTCGGCTCGGCAATTTGACTGCTCAACCTCGAACTCCTCTGGCAGATTTTGCGGCGCGCGCCGCCATCGACTGGCCTTGAAGCGACTATTTTGCTTATCTATTTGAGAACAGTAATTGTCGATTTCTGCGAAATGAGTTTGCAAAAATGCACATCCCATCCGACTGGAACGATCTTCGCGTGGTTCTTGCTGTTTTCCGGGAGGGCTCACTATCGGGAGCTGCGCGAGCGCTCGGTGTGAGGCACTCGACGGTTTTTCGCCGCCTCGACGCTATCGAGAAAAAGATGGGTGTTCGCCTGTTCGAGCGTTTCCGCGACGGTTATGCACCGACGCCGGCCGGAGAGACCGCGGCTGCGTCGGCGGCCCGCCTCGAAGACGAGGTGCTAACGCTCGAACGGAAGCTTTCGGGGCAGGATCTAAAGCCGGCCGGTACTGTGCGCGTAACAACAACCGACACACTCAGCGCGATCTTGATGCGGCATCTGGTCTCGATGCGGGTCTCACATCCGGAAATTCGACTCGAAATCGTCACCTCGAACACGGTTGCCGATCTTACGCGCCGAGAGGCGGACGTCGCGATTCGGCCGACGCCAGCGCCTTCCGATCTGCTGGTTGGCCGACGCGTGGCCGATATCGCCCATGCGGTCTATGGTTCAGATGCGTACCTGACGGGATACGGCGACAAGGACCTGTCTGCTCACGATTGGATCGGACTTGATGACACGCTGGCTAGCACCGTCATCGCACGCTGGATGCGCGAGAACATTCGTATGGCGCGTATCTCCTGCCGGGTCGACGCACTTCCTGCTTTGCGGGATGCCGCCGATGCCGGGTTTGGTCTTGCCGTGCTCCCATGCTACGTCGGAGACTCTGCACCCGGGCTACGCCGATTTGCCGCGAAGGCGCTATCGGAACCTCGCTCGGCTGTCTGGCTGCTCACGCACGATGATCTGAAACACACGGCGCGGATTCGAGCTTTCATGGATTTTATCGCGAAGGCCCTCGCTTCGGAACGTAATCTTCTGGAAGGGCGGCGCCCGCGCGCCTTACGCTGAGCTCCGAGCTCATGGCAGGCAACGCCTCTTGCCAAGCTTAAGCGCCGTTGCCCGCAGATCCCGCTTGAGGGTGTTCTCGAAAGGCAGTCGCGATCGTTCCAAGCGCCTTGCGAGACTTCGTATCGGATAGCGATGAAAGCAGCACAATCTCGGATGAGGGAAGGGGCGGTAGCCCGAACCGGTGGCTGACCTCCACTGTGCCGGGCGGTGCAAGCCGGAAAGACAATATTGCGGTGGCCAAGCCGGCCGCGACCGCCTCTGAAACGGCAAAGGAGCCACAGCCAAGGAAGACCTCTGTCCACGCTATTCCCGCGTCGTCGAGCGCACGGGTGGCGATTTCACGCATGTTGCAAGAGGGCGAGGAGGCAGCCAGGCGTAGCGGCTCGCCCGCTCGAAAAATAAAATCTGGAGTCGCAAACCAACCGAAATGCTCCTGCGTTAGCACTTCGCCGTCTCGTCGGTCCTCTTCGCGGCGGACGATGATCGCATCGATTTCGCCGCGATCGAAAGCGTCGAGCAGGTCTCGCGAATCGTCGAGCCGCATCTCGATGATGAGGGCCGGATCATATGTATTCAGCCGGGCCAGCAACGTGGGAACCTCCGGTCCGCCGACCTGGGTCGATATACCTAGCGAGAAACGCCGACGAACCGAGGACAGCCCGGTGAGGGCGCGTTGATGTGCAGCCAGAAAGTCGCGCGCGGAGCCGAGGAACAATGCGCCTTGTGCCGACAAGCGCACCCGCCGCGGCGTCCGCTCGATCAATTTCTGGCCTACCCGATCTTCCAGCCGCTTCAGCTTCACACTGATGGCGCCTTGCGTGGTGCCGAGCGCTTGAGCGGCTCGTGTGAAACTTTGGAGATCTGCGATCGCCACGAAAGCTTCGACGGCATCGACGTCCAACGTAGCCATGTCGCTTATCCGAAATTGTTGTCTCTGAAATATGGATCCATCCGGTTTTTTTATAGTCAACCGACGGCTAGGTTCGCGTCAAGCGCGATCCGCGGCCAAGGCGCGAGAGTTGAAGAGAAGAGCTCGGGCCGAAATGCGTTGAATGAGGAGACTCCGAATGAACAAGGCGAGCGGGGAAAGAGAGCGATGGATCTATCACGTACAGAATTCCTCCGTGGCTTGGCAGCGACGGCAGCGAGCATGACTATGGCCAGCGTACCCACCACGGCCGGATCGGTTACCGGCGTTCACTATGCGACCCTGCTGGAGACGGCCGATGCTATCAAGTCGCGCAAAATCTCGCCTGTCGAACTGACCAAAGCAATGCTGGACCGCGTCGCAAGGCTTGAACCCTCGCTTCATTCGTACGCAACCGTCACATCCGAACTAGCGTTATCGCAAGCCTTTCGGGCTGAAGCCGAAATTGCGGCAGGCCACTATCGTGGGCCACTGCATGGCATTCCCGTTGCCGTCAAGGATATTTACAACACTGCCGACATCGCGACCACGGCTGGAATGGCGATCTTTGCGGGCCATAAGCCAAATTTTGATGCGACCGTGGTGAAGCGCTTGGCGGATGCGGGATCCGTGCTGTTGGGCAAGCTCCAGCTAACCGAGGGTGCCTTCGCCAAGCACCACCCGGCGGTAGAAGCACCAAAAAATCCCTGGAACGCAGACTACTACGCCGGCGCCTCGTCGAGTGGTTCGGGCGTTGCAACGGCGGCGGGGCTCACCTTCGGTTCACTCGGCAGCGACACGGGTGGATCGATCCGCTATCCCGCCTCCGCCAATGGCGTTACGGGGCTGAAGCCCACCTGGGGACGCGTCAGTAGATATGGCGTATTTCCGCTCGCTCCGAGCATGGATCATGTCGGTCCTCTAACCAGATCTGCCGCTGATGCGGGCGCCATGCTTGGCGTGATCGCAGGTCGTGATGCAAATGACCCAACGACGCTGATCGCTCCTGTGCCTGACTATCTTGCTAATCTCGGCAAGGGAGTGCGCGGACTGCGTATCGGCATCGATCCAGCCTACAATGAGATGGGCGTCGATGCCGATATTGTACAAGCTCTCCGCGAAACGCGTCGCGTGCTGCAAGGAATCGGCGCGACGATTCAAGAGGTGAAGATGCCAGATTACGAGGCTGTAACAGCGGGATGGGGAGTTCTCGCTGGAGTCGAGGCAGCTATCGGCCACCATACGACCTATCCATCGCGAGCCTCGGAATATGGCCCCCCGGTGAGCGGCTCGATCTCAGGGTTGATCGATTATGGCCGTACCGTCTCGGCCGTGGATCTGATGAAGGTGAACCATGATCGTTTGATTTTCACGGGAGAGCTAACGGCTTTGCTTTCGGATGTCGATTTACTGCTGATTCCGACCCAGCCGCTCGCTGATTTTACGATCAAGCAAGAAGCGGAGCTCTTCACGAAGCCGGCCGAACTCAGCGCCTTTTTGCGTTTCGCGACCCCGTTCGACATGTCCGGTAACCCGACGCTCACCATGCCAAACGGCTTTACGGCAAAGGGCTTGCCGCTCTCATTCCAATTTGTATGCCGCCACCTCGACGAGGGGCTGCTCGTGCGCGCGGGCGACGCATATCAGCAGGCGACGGACTGGCATCGCAGGCACCCCCGGCTTTGACGGCGAAGCGCCACCGAAACAAGAACAGGTCGGCCGCGCCAAGAGATTGACGCAGCAACGACAGCGAGTACGTCATGGGCGCTGACATAGCGGTATTGCCGAGGCCGGTCGTTGCGAAGGTGGAAGGCGATCTACGAAAAGATGGGAGGCGCTCCCGTCTTGCTGACAGAACATCGTAGCAGCATCTTGGGGGGAGGCGACGCACCAACGTTCCCTGAGCGACCAGCGAAACTTCGATCAATAACTTTGTGCAAACACCCCTCTCGCCATTCTGACAAAGAGAAACTCCTTAGTGATCTCAATCACTCAGAGATCTACGAAATGTCAGAACGGTCTTTGAAAACACTACAGTATTTCCCGACTTCCAAGCTGAATACGAGGGTTCGATTCCCTTCACCCGCTCCAGCCTTTTCATAGACTTAGCTCAAGGGACGGCTCTTTTTTTGATGATTTCATTCTGACAAAAGCAGCTTTACATTTTCTGTTGCTCGCTTTTCGACCGACTGTTTTTCGTATCTCGCATATTCCCACACCGCTGTTTTCAGACAGGTGCGAGCTCATCAAGACCGAAGATTTTGGTTTGGCGAAGAGGTGTTGAACGCGCGTGCGGCGATCGGCGGCGATGGCGTAAAAATAGGATAGACGGAATATGACGCGCGCGAAGTTTACGCAGATGAAATAGCCAAACGATTGGCCAGTAGTGACGCTTGCGAGGGTGAGCGGGACTCAGTTCCAAGGTTTCGAGATTGAAGTCGCACGACGACTTGAATGCCATCACCGAAAACGGTTTCGTTCTTCGGTTTCGACGAACTGGTTCGCGTCCCTTCGGATTATCTCGGCGCCGCCCCGCCTGTCGCGGAGGAGACCCGCAGGGCGCGAATGAGGGCGCCCTCGTCACAGGCTCGCCCTCGAACGTCGCGGTTCACGCCGTCACGGCCTTCTGGGCCGCCGCGAATACATCGCGTGCGGACGTTGTACCCACTACGTGCTCCGTGCCGTCGACTCCGAGGTCCATCCATCCTGCATTCACGGCCTCAAACATTTCTTCGGCAGGTCCGGTGTGGCCCTTCGGGATGCCGAATTGTTCGAACGCTTCCGCCCACCCGGCACGCGGGACTGCAAAGGCTTTCACGTCGAGATTCAGGACTTCACCCAATTGCTCCGCGATTTCATCCGCGCTGATCATCGAACCAAGCTCGACGACGCGCCGTCCCGACCAGGCTGGCCCGCTCAAAAGGGTTGCGACTTCCGCGCCGATATCGTTCGTCGCGACCATGGTCGATTTCCGGTTTGTCGGGTTGTAGTAGACCGGTAGCGTTCCGCTCTGGGCGACCTGCAAGCCGTAGAGGAAGTTTTCGAAGAAGCCGCCTGCGCGCACAAATGCGATTGGGGATGTCAGGTCGCGAAAACCTTGCTCCATGAGCGACAAGGCCGTGATCATCCCGAGCCCACTGGTTCTGTTCGCGCCCATCGACGAAAGCGCAACCACGCGCGAAGGCGCAGTCTTGGTGAGCGCCTCGACATAGTTCGCAATCACGCCCTTGGCTTCTTTGTAATCGGGCGAGGGCGCCCATACAGCCGGCAACATGACGAACGCGCCTTCGACGCCTTTGAGCGCTCGCTCGATGGCCGCCGAATCATTCCAATCGCCGTCCACCAGTTCCACGCCCTGGTTCGCCCAGCTTAACGCCTTCTCGCGATTGCGGACCAGCGCGCGTACTTTCTTGCCGTGCGCCAACAGATGTTCCGCCGTTGCGCCGCCCACCTTTCCTGTGATTCCCATTACTAAAAACATGTGTTTTCTCCTGATCTTGAGGGACAGAGCATTGCCCTGTTGGTTCAACGGATGAGCGGCAGAAGGGCCCGGATACGGGGATCGCGCGCGTAGAGGCCGCCCCATGTCAGCGCGCCCAGAAGCAGGGAAATGATTTCCGGCGGCGACCCCAATTCACCGATGCGGACATGGGCGCAGATGGCGCCGCCCAGAAAGCCCGTCACCAGGATCGCGCCGAGGACGGCGGTAGCCGGGACGGCGTAAAGGATGGCGCAGGCGAGTATGATCGGACCCACGATGCGGGTCAGGTCCATCGCGAACCCGGTTTCCTGCAACATGCCCGCGATCTGTGCCGGCGCGAAAAGCTGAATAGTGCCATCTGCCACCAGAGCGACGACGACAGCCGCGCTCATGATCAGGCCGGCCCACGGAGCGCGATGCAGGTTCACGGCTTCCGGCGCCTGATGAAGGTTCATAGTTTCGGACATTGGCGTTCTCCGAGAGGGTCATCTGTCTTCGAGGTCTCCTACTTACTGTGTCTCTCAGATGTGATAAATGTCAGAGAAATGAACCCACTGTTCTCCATAGGATGAACAATGTGGAGGCCCGAAAATGCAGAAGCTTGAGCCCATCCTCATTTTCCTGACGGTCGCGGAAATGGGGAGCTTTACCCGCGCGGCCGATAGTCTGGGTATTCAAAAGGGAAGAGCCTCAACGGCGGTCCGGAAGCTGGAAGAGGATATCGGTGTCAGGCTCCTGCACCGGACGACGCGCAGCGTGCAGTTGACGGAGGACGGACGCGCATTTCATGCCCGCGCCCGCGATCTGCTTGCTGAAGTCGATGACCTACACTCGATGTTCGCAGGTGATCGCGTGGCGCTCCGCGGGCGTTTGCGGGTCGATCTTCCAACCGAGGTGGCGCGCACAACGATCGTGCCGGCCTTGCCGGATTTCATGGCGACTCACCCCGAGTTGGAGCTGGAGGTGTCGAGTACGGATCGGCAAGTTGATCTGGTTCAAGAGGGGTTCGACTGCGTATTACGGCTTGGTCCCATCAGGGACGAGACGCTGATTGCCCGCTCACTGGGCTTGTTGCGCGTGGTCAACGCCGCCAGTCCCGCCTATCTGGCAC
Source organism: Bradyrhizobium sp. AZCC 2262 (assembly GCF_036924535.1). NCBI lineage: Bacteria > Pseudomonadati > Pseudomonadota > Alphaproteobacteria > Hyphomicrobiales > Nitrobacteraceae > Bradyrhizobium > Bradyrhizobium sp. AZCC 2262. Next base: position 1,545,784 of record NZ_JAZHRT010000001.1, read on the forward strand.
GCTACGGCGTCCCTCGATCGCTGGAAGATCTCCAGCGTCAGGGACACCGGTCAATTCATTTTTCGACGACGCTGGGCGCGCGACCCTATGGATGGGAATATCCGGACGGCGACAGCTACGCGACGCTTCAGTTGCCAGGTGCGCTACACGTCAACAGCGCGCAGACCTACGAAGCCGCTGCCCTCGCCGGTCTTGGTCTGATTCAAGCGCCACTCTTGGGGATCGGCCGATACTTAGAGAGTGGAGCGCTTGTGGAGATCATGCCCGATTTTCGTCGCCGGGCGCTCGCCGTGTCCCTCGTCGTGGCACACCGGAGCAATCTGTCGCGCCGAGTCCGCGCATTCATGAAATGGATCGAAGATGTGCTCGCGCCCTATCTAGAGTAGCGTAACGAACCGCTCCGTCCTGCCCTCGAAATCACATTCTGAGTTATGTCTGTCGGCGGCGGTTGCACTGTGGGGTGTGTCGTTCTGTCAAACGACCGTTTGCAAGAGTGATACACCGGACGGACACAGCAATGCCAAAGGCAGCCCACGACCATTCTGACACTGAGAAATTCTGTAATGATCTCAAGGGATCGAAAAGCTGCAAAATGTCAGAATGGCCTTTGAAAGTGTTTCAAGATTTTCTGACTTCCAAGCTGAATACGAGGGTTCGATTCCCTTCACCCGCTCCAAATAAAATCAGACACTTAGTAGTGATTTTCGATCCATTTCGTATGTCGCGAGCTGGTGCAATCGCGGTTTCCGAAAAGCCGAGCATTACCGGACGTTTCCATCCGTGCCGCCGTTTAGTTCGAAGCGTTACGAGTGACTCCGTGTGACATGGTTCGTGTGCACGCAATGCGGCGCCGCCTGCTCGGTGAACATCACGCCAAATTGGCATGACATGCCGAGTCGATGCTCCCTGTTTTGTACGGGCTGGCGTGGATTAGGTTAGAGCGTTTAACAAAGGGTACCCACTGACGCTGCGGCTATCCACAGCCTGCACAAGCACTGGGGCCCCTGTCTAACCAATACTCGGTCTGCTCGTCTGTCCAACCCGGGACAGCAAAGTGTGCTCCGGCCGGCAGATCGTGGCTGGGTCGAACGATGACATGTTGGCGCGGTTTGAAATGATGCACTCCGACAGCGTCGGCGGAAGCACACAGAGCGATCAACAGGCCCAAGGCAAAAAGAGAACGCATCGCAGTTGCTCCGGACGTTGTCAGCTCTTGATCATGTGGTTCTGGCGACCGCGGTCCCAAGCTCTTACGACTTCACGATCGATCAAATCGGCGGGATGATGGGGCATGCGGCGCTATGAGTGCCTAATCTGCGACGATGCCGGTTAAGCGCAGCAATCAAGGGTTTGGGGCGCGCGCATAGCGTCTTGGGTTGCGCCGCCCGCAAAGGAAAATCTCTGAACGATCCGAAACTTTTCGGCGAACCACCCGTACCTCACTGATAGCGGCAATCCGGCAGTATTCGACCTTGAGCAAAGCGTCTCACGTGGATCGCTTGAGCGATCAAATCAGAAGACTTCGCGAGAAGGCCGGCGAGCTTCCCGCCGGCGACGAACGAGACGCATTGCTGCGCAAGGCAGAGCAGGACGAAATTGCATTGCGCTTGATCGAGTGGATTGCTTCTTCGGGTCAACTTGCTCCCCCTGAAGACCTGATTCCGATCCGAAGACACCGATTACGCCGAAATGATACGCGACGGCGCAGCTCCAGCGACTCTCGGTGAGACGGTTCACTCGCTCATGACAGATCGAATACAGCCTCTCAGCTCGTCAACTCCCTTGGCAATTTGATGCGCGCCAGCCGCCATCAATCGATCCGCCTTGTGATAACCCCAGGCGACACCGATCGACCGCAACTGGGCGGCCTGAGCCATCTCCATGTCAAAGGTCGTGTCGCCAATAAAGACCGCATTTTTGGGCGTTACCCCCGTTGCCGTCAGCGCCTGCAGGAGCATCCCGGGGTGCGGTTTGGAGGGCGCCGTGTCGGCGGCCTGAATGGTTCGAAAAAAGCCGTTCCATTGCAGTGCTTCCAGCGCGGGGGCGACCGTGTCAGACCTGTGCCCGGTGGCGATGCCCAGAGCAATATCCGAAGTAGAGCTCAGCTCATGCAGAAGGTCGCCAATTCCGTCGAAAGGCCGTTCGGCGAAGGCGGAATCCGCTCTCAGTTGCGGCAGGAGCAGATCGTAGGCCCTGACCATCTCAAGTATCGGGGCTGTCGGGCCGGCCAGCTCGGTCAGAATGACATCAAGTGACTTTCCGACCAGCGCAAGACTGTCGGCGGGCGAGGGGACCGGCAACTGAAATTCGGCAAATACGATTCGATGGCTCTCCAGAATCAGCGAGCGGCTGTCGACCAATGTGCCGTCGAAATCAAAGATGATTAGTTTCAAGGTTGTCTCTCAAAACAGCTTTCGCGCAATTCGTATGAGCGAACTCTGACGCATCATTTTCATCTCGGCGGGTGGTCTCGATGGTATGCCTGATTGTTGGGACATTGGCGATCTCATGGACAGCGTCCCGGGTTTATCGATGCAGGCACGAATAAACCCGGACCAATTCGCGGGTCTGCACCGGGACGGCAAGCTCCGCATCCTTGTTCCTTGTTGCCGTTCCGCAGGATAGCCAGAAGTAATTTCCAGCGGGATCGATGACCAGCCGGTTTGGCGAGAAGTTCGAGAGAATGATCGACAGATAAGGGATAGTCGAGAACCACGACAGGGGTGCGAGAGTTGGCGAAATCCGCTCGGCTGAGACGAAACGTGGGTCACCGAGCGCAGGGTCGGACTTGCTCCCCATCGCCAGCCCCGCAATTGCATCGCGATAATCCATCCATGACGCTACGAATTTCCCGGTTTCGATCGCATGAATCAAGTTCACCACGAGAAAGATCGAGACAAGGGCGCACAGCGTCCCGTCACGGGGCGAGATCAGGGCGTGCCGCAGCCTCGCTGGTCGATTGAGAACGATCCCTTCTCTGGCCATGGCCGTTATGGCCGCCAACGCGCCGAGCAGGGGTGTGGCGATGACCAGCGCGGTCCGCAAATAGTAGCGGCTGCTCGCATGGATGGAATGATCGAAACGCAGCAAGTAGATGGACAGCAATCCGAGCAAGAGTCCGAGAGCGAAAATGCAAGCCCCTCTCGGCAGCCATATTGACAACGATATAAGCATCGCGCCGTAGCCGATGACCGCCGTCAGCAATACCAGGACCAGCCCTACTTTGAAGATTTCGAGATCGAAGAAGTGCAGTGCAGCCCGCGAGAATGCGTCGGCGTAATAATCATCGGGCGGAAGAGCGAGCTTCGCTGCTGCGGCCAGTGTCACAATGATTGTCAAGTTGATTGCTGCGCGCACGAAAGTTGCGCTCGATAATCCACGCGGCGTCAGCGTTGCTGCGATGACCAGGAGCAACACCAGGGCTCCTTCGTGCGTGAACGCCAGCAGGAGCCACGCGGCAAACACCAGCAAGGTCCCGGCACTGGTCGGTTTCGCATAGTGGCTCAGCGCCAGCGCGGGCCAGAATATCGCGTGGGCGAGCCACATCTCCGTGGGAAAGCCGAAGATCAGCGGGCAGAGCAGGGCTGTCGACCCGCACGCATAGACGAAGATGATGCGGCCGGGCGAGCGGTCGCTCGCGTAGGTTACGGCCAGCCCCATCAATGGAGATAGATAGAAAAGCAGCCCATAGGCGATGATTCCAGCCCACGGATTGCCCGTGATTCGGACGAGTGCTTCGGCGGGCAACAGGGTCAACAGGAAGACGGACGTTCGGCCAGAGATGTTATGCCAATGGAAGGCCCAAACATCCCGGACCGCGACAGCATACGAAAACATCGCGCCGTCGCCATAGAGCTCGAGCTGATGGAAAAGTGCGATGACAGGGAATGCGACGGACCAACCCAGGCCTGCGCCAACGATCAGAAATCGCAACGCACGGTCATCGAAGCGCAGTGCGCGGCCGGACATGTCAACGACTGTCCATGCCAGCCATGATACAGCTCAGCGCAAATAGAAGCATTGCAGGTTCACGACTTGGCTCCTGGTTTCGCCGTCGGCAGCGAGGGCGAAGATATCGCTCGTACGGGCCTCCGCGGAAAGCGGCAGTGCCATTGGCGTCGATGACTCAATCCCGATGGCGCGTGCTCGTTGCTGTGTCACGATCAGCTCCGGCGCATTCGGGCCGCACAGCGCCGCAAATTCGCGCAGCCTTCTGGTCGTCAAGGCCCTCCACGGGCAAAACGAACAATACCTCGCCAGCGGCGTTAACACGAATTGGCCTTCGCGCTTGCAGTTCGCCCAAAGCGCGACTAACGCTGGGGTGTGCCTCGTTGCCAAACAGGGCAGAGATTACAGGAGAGTGCGCGGCGTTCATTGCGGGACTTTCTTTTACTGGGCGCCTTCGTGGAACACCGAAAGTCCTGAATCATTCCGACAGAAATCAGATGGATTTTTAAGATCGAGTGGCCGATAGTATCATTGATAACTCGCGAGAACCGAATTCTGCCGTGCAGCTTGGCAATTTCCCCACCCGCAAATTTGCCTTTCCCGATACGTGGGAGAGCTTTGTCGAGCGTTTTCGTAGTGGCCAGCAACCCCTGCCGCAAGCCTGGGCGGATCTGTTCGGCCCGTTGTGCACCGGGACGGTGGACGATCTCGTGGTTGTTGGGCAGGTCGGCCAATCGCTCGATGGTCGCGTCGCGACGGCGACGGGCCACTCAAAGTACATCAACTGTCCGGCCGGCATCGACCATCTGCACCGGCTGCGCGCGCTGGTCGACATTGTCGTGGTCGGAGTTGGAACGGCGCTGGCGGACAATCCGCAATTGACGGTCAGACAAGTCGCGGGTCCACAGCCAGCGCGTGCCGTTATCGATCCGAGAGGGCGCCTGGGAGCAAATGCAAAGCTGTTCGCCGACGATGGTGTTCGCCGTCTGTTCATTACGGCAGATGGCTCGCGGGCCACACCGCCCCCCGGCGTTGAGGCCATCACCTTGCCTGCGGAGGACGGCAACATTGCACCGTCCGCCATCGTCGCGTCGCTGGCCGCCGCAGGGATGCGCCGGATCTTGATTGAGGGCGGTGCTGATACCGTGTCGCGCTTTATCGCGGCACGATGTCTCGATCGATTGCATGTCAACGTGGCGCCCGTCATGTTGGGCGCGGGAGGCCCTGGGATCGATTTGCCGCCGCTCGAACGGGCCGATCAGGCCCACCGGATGCCGGTCCGCGTGCACAAGATCGAGGACGATGTTCTGTTCGATTGCGACTTGTCTGGTCAGCGGGTCGCAATCGGCGTTGCAAAAAGATCGACATGACCCACGCGCATCGTCGAAGCGCGTGCGCCGACCTCGTCCTTCCGTCTTGCCAGCCAATCGTCGATATCGCAATGCGGTAGCGCTTCGACTTCCCTCGCGGCAGTAGCCCATCCGGCCAGCAGTTCAAGCTGGATTTCCTGGTCGGCTGTTCCGATCAGCCAATCCGAGCTGCCGTGAACTACCGAATACCCGAGCGCCTCGAACATGGATACGGCCGCAGCGGCAGCCGAAGGCCCCAGCGCCGGCCCAAAGCCCTTGTCGGTATGCTGATGGGCATTCACCGCGGACGCGATCGTCGCATCGAGGGGATCGGCGGGGGAGAGGTCGACGCGGCCGTCATAGGTCAGCGCTGCATAGACCGGCAACGTGCGCGCGACGATAGTGCGGGCAAAGCGATCCAACCAGGTTTCGGAGACCAGATCGAGCAGTGCCGAGATCGTTATCAACTCTTTCGTGCTGTCGAGCACCGCTTCGAAATTGCCGCTGAGATCGAGTGGAACGGCATTCAGCCTGACATCGCCGATTGACTTTCCGCTGCACGCCAAAGTCAGCAGGCGCTGATCGGTGTCCACGAGATCCCAGTGTTGCCGTGCCGGCAAGTGCGAACTGAGCGCGCGGACGGTGGAGCCGGCGCCGCAGGCGAGATCGACGACGCTTACTGCGTCGTGCGACTTGAACAGGTTGGCCACCGCCTCGAGCACGATCGGATTGCGAGCGCGCAAGTCATAGCTTTCGCGCAAGGCCAGCCATTCGGCAGAGAAGCCGCTCATGCAAGCTTCTCCAGTGCGGTCGCAAAGATCGCTGCGGATTGCTGCCAGGTGGGCAGCGTCCGCGCCGCCGCCGATGCCGCGTCCGAGAGGCGGCGGCGCAGTTCGGCGTCAGCGATCACCCGGCGCAGGGCTCCGGCCAGTTCACCCGCGTCGCCGGGGGCTACCAGCAAGCCCGCTTCCTGCGGAACAGTATCCGGGATAGCGCCCGCCGTCGTGCCGATCACAGGCAGACCGTGCGACAATGCCTCGGCGTAGGCCATTCCATATCCCTCGAAATGGGAGGCGAGAACGAACAAGTCGGCCTCGTCATATAGTCCCGCAAGACGTTTGGAAGGTACGGCGCCAAGCGCCGCGATTCGGCCGGTAAGCTTGTGTTGGGATATGCTGGCCTGAAGCCTTGCCGCTTCATTCGGATCGCGGGTGAGATCTCCGACAATCGTCAGCCGCCACGGAAGCTCAACCAATGTCGCCAGAGCGGCAACGAGTACTTCGAATCCCTTGCGGGGCACCACGGCGCCAACGGACAGCAAATGCGGCACTTCGTTTCGGCTTCCCGAAGACCGCGGCGCCGGATCGCTGCCGGGCCTTGCCACAGTGATGCGCTCGGCCGGTACGCCATAGTCGGAAGCGACAAGTTTTGCGGTCGCAGGGCTCGTTACGACGACTTCGCGCGCCAGAGCCAAGGCAGCCTGCTCGCTGCGATGCAACGCATCGGCTCGTTCGGCTGACAGCCCCCATTCCAGTGCGAGGGGGTGATGAACCAGCCCGAGTAACGGATGCCGGCTTGCAACTTCCCCCGCAACGTCTGGCAGGACTCCCAATGCCAGGCCGTCCACCACGATCGGTTGGCCGTCCGGTACCTTCAACAGAAGGGATCGCGCGGCAGATTGGGTTGCCTTATCCGGCGAAGGAAATCCTTCGCCGACGTTGAGACATTCGACGTCCCATCCCAATTGCCGGAGTTCGGCCACGATCCGCCGGTCATAGGCGTAGCCACCGGTCGGCGTATCGAGACTGCCTGGCACCGCGAAGACGACGCGCTTCACCACAAGGGCGCCTCATATTGCGCGCGCGCGAGGTGCGACTCGGAGAGCGTGATGCGCAGGGCCTTGAGCTCCCGTCCGGGACGGCCGAGCTCGCCGGCGCGGGCCGGCTTTGCCAGGCCGTCGAAGATATGTTTGGACAGAAATTCCGTCGTGGTGTTGCTACCCTTGAATTCGGGCACGTCGTCGAGATTGCGGTAGTTGAGCGGCGCCAGGACCGCCTTGAGCGCATCGTGTGCACGGCCGATATCGATCACAATTCCATTGTTGTCGAGGCTCTCGGCGATGAAGGCGGCATCTACCACGAATGTGGCGCCGTGCATGCTCTGCGCTGGTCCAAAAACCGCGCCCTTAAAGGAATGAGCGATCATGATGTGGTCGCGAACTTCGACGGTGAACAAGGCAGCTCCTTACGAATAGATGACGGGTTGGCATAGTATCCCGCTACCAGCGTCGAGAATTCCTGGCAATCGCTTCGGCAAATCGCCGAACGCAACGGCTGGCGCCAGCAATGCATCGAGCCTTGGATCACTGAGCAGCGCAACCGCGGCCGCGAGGCGGCGGCTGTGTGTCCAGCGCGGACGGTGCGATGGCGCGATGCGTCCGACCTGGCTCGATACGAGCCGAAGCCGGCGGCTGTGGAACGGGCCTCCAAGCATGGCGGTCACTGCCGCGTCACCATACCAGCTCATTTCGAGCACAGTCGCCTCGTCTCCGGCCAGTTCGAGTGCCGTCCGCAATCCATCGGGCGAGCCGCTGGCGTGAACGACGAGATCGCAATCGGCTTTCGCGTTTCCGGGCTCTGCGAAACCAACCCCGAGCTTTCCTGCTAATTCCGATCGGCTGGAGTTGATGTCGACGAGCGTGACGTCCGTACCGGAGATCTGCCCGCACAGATAGGCGACAAGCGAGCCGACCACGCCGGCCCCGATGACGGCGATGCGATCGGCTGGTCCCGGTGCGGCGTCCCACACGCCATTAAGCGCGGTTTCCATGTTGGCCGCCAGCACCGCGCGGAGTGGCGGCACATCATCCGGAAGCGCCACGGCGGCGTTTGCGGGGATGTTGAATGCGGTCTGGTGCGGGTGGAGCGCAAAGACGCTCTTGCCTTGCAAGGCATCGCCGCCATTCTCGATCCGTCCTACGGCGGCGTAGCCGTATTTGACGGGAAAGGGAAAACCGCCGGCCATGAACGGCGCGCGCATCCTCTCGAATTCGCCCACAGGTACACGCCCGCCAAACACGAGCGATTCAGTGCCGCGGCTGATCGCGCTATAGAGGGTTTTCACCCGTACTTCGCTTGCGACGGGCGGTGCTATGGCTTCTTGGCGGAGTTCGACCTGTCCGGGGCCGCGATACCAAAGAGCCAAGGCAATATCGGCACTCGCACTAGCATCCATTTTCTTCGGTCTCGAACTGGAATTCCCGGCGGCTCGACGTGTTATAAGCGGTAATCTGCATTGCCCGCGGGCGAATGAGAAGTCATAACCTTTCCTGCCACAAAGCACACCGCCCCGCCATGATACAAGCCGAAGCCGCCGACACGAGAATGTTCGCCAGGCGGGCGATTTTCGCTGTCCTGTTTTTGGTCACCATGGCGGGATCGCTATGGCTCGCCGCGTTGGCGTTGACGCCCGGCGGATTTGGAATCCTCGATCTTGCGGCGCTGGTCCTGTTCGCCGTCATTTTGCCGTGGATGGTTGCGGGCTTCTCGAATGCCGTGATCGGCTTCATTATCATGCGCTTTTCCGTCGATCCGGTGGCTGCGGTACTGCCCGCGGCCGGCCTGATCGGCGATGACCAACCCGTGACAGCGTCGACGGCAATCCTGCTTTGCGTTCGCAACGAGCTGCCGCTCCGTATCATCCGTAATTTGGAGCCGATGCTCGAGGGAATCCACGCCTCTGGCTACGGTGAGCGCTTCCACCTTTACCTCCTCAGCGATACCAACGATGCCGATCTTGCGGTCAGGGAGGAAGCGCTATTTTCGGAGTTGATCGCAAGCTGGCGCGATCGCATCGCCGTCAGCTATCGGCGTCGCACCGTGAACGTCGGCTTCAAGGCCGGCAATATCCGCGAGTTTTGCGAGCGCTGGGGAAGCCGCCACGAGCTCGCGGTCACGCTCGATGCCGACAGCTTCATGTCGGCGGACGCGATTATCCGGCTGGTCCGGATCATGCAGGTCGATCCCAGGCTCGGTATCCTGCAGGGCCTGGTTGTGGGGCTGCCGTCAACGAGCTTGTTCGCCCGCATCTTTCAGTTCGGCATGCGGCTCGGCATGCGCTCCTACACGATCGGAAGCGCGTGGTGGCAGTCGGATTGCGGCCCCTATTGGGGACACAACGCTGTCCTGCGGCTTGAACCGTTCATAAAGCACTGCCAGCTTCCGTTGTTGTCCGGGAGCGGCGAGGAGGAGCGGCATATCCTCAGTCACGACCAGATCGAGGCGGCGCTGATGCGCTCCGCCGGCTATCATGTGCGCGTGATGCCGCGGGAAGACCTCGGCTGGGAGGAAAGTCCACCGACACTGCTGGAGTTCATGCGTCGCGACCTGCGCTGGTGTCAGGGCAACATGCAGTACTGGCGATTTCTGTTGCTGCCGAACCTCCGGCCGGTCAGCCGCTATCAGCTGGTACTCGCGATCCTGATGTTCATCGGCTCCCCGGCCTGGATCGGCTTGCTCGCCCTTGCGACGATCGCGCTCGTACGGTGTGACGATCCCTCCACGATCATGCGCGCCGATGCCGGCGGCGCGTTGCTGATTTGGGTGCTCGTGATGTGGTTCTCGCCGAAGATCGCGGGCGCTCTCGACGTCCTGCTCTCGCCGGAGGAGCGCCGCGCATTTGGCGGCGCGGGCCGGTTCGCCGTCAATTTCGTCATCGAAACCATGTACTCGATCGTCCTGTGTCCGATCCTCTGGATCAGTCACACGATCTTTCTCTTTGGCCTGCTGTTCAATCGTGAGATCAACTGGATGGGGCAGGTCCGCGATAACCACGCGGTGCCCTTGACCCTGGCGTTGCATGATCTTTGGCCGCAGACCCTCGTGGGATGCATCTCGCTCGGCCTCGTGCTGGCAAGCCAGCCGTGGGCATTGCCGTACATTCTCCTGCTGGCTGGCGGGCCGGCCCTGGCGGCTCCCTTTGCGATGGTGACAGCCTGGCCTGCGCTCGGCGGTCTTGCAACCCGTATCGGTATCGGCCGGGTTCCCGAGGAGACGGCAACCCCGCAGGAACTTCTGGCGTTGGCATCGCCCGCGATCAACTCAGAGAGCCAGCCGCCTCTGACAAGCTCGGTCTAGACAATGCCCGGCCCCGTCAGGACCGCGCGTGCCACCATCAGGTCGTTTCGCATCTATTACGGAGACAAGAGGCGGGCTGCGGCTATGGACCGACTCCATGGCAACTTCGTCCGGCCTGGCGATCTGGTATTCGACGTCGGCGCACATGTCGGCGATCGCGTTGCTTCGTTCCATCGGCTCGGTGCGCGCGTCGTCGCCGTCGAGCCGCAGCCGTCGATGGTGAGGGCCCTCAGGCTGCTCTATGGGCGCAGCAAATCTGTTGCGATCGAGGCGCTGGCGGTCGGACGCGAGCCGGGCAGGGCGCGCATGCTGATCAATGTCGATAACCCGACAGTGTCGTCGGTCTCTCCGGCGTTTGTTGAAGCCGCGCACGGCGCGCCCGGTTGGGAAACCCAGCGCTGGAGCGAGGCAATCGACGTCGCGGTCACCACACTGGATGCATTGATTGCCAAACATGGCGTTCCCGCGTTCATCAAGCTGGATGTCGAAGGCTTTGAGGCGGAGGCGCTGTCAGGCTTGTCCCAGGCGGTGCGCGCGCTTTCGTTTGAGTTCACCACCATCCAGCGCGACGTGGGGCTTGCCTGCATCGAGCGGTGTTCGGCGATGGGTTACAGACGCTTCAACGCGGCCCTTGGGGAAAGCCAGACGCTGATCGGGGAGTGGATGGATGCGCAGGACATCGCGCGTTGGCTGATCGAGTTGCCGCAGGCGGCAAATTCCGGAGACATCTATGCCGTCGCGGCCTGATCGACTGCTGTTGCAGCCGCGGCTGCTGATGATCTCTGTCGCCGTACTGCTCGCTGCAGGTTTCGGCTTGACGCTGTTGATCTTCTATCCCGGCGTGATGACCTACGACGCCAAATTCGTCTATGAAGATATCGCCAAGGGCACGATGGGCGATTGGCAGTCGCCGGTCATGGTCTGGCTGTGGGCCCTGATCGATCCGATCGCTCCCGGCGCCGGCAGCATGTTCCTGCTGTTTGCCACGACCTACTGGCTGGGGTTTGGCGTCCTCTCGCTTGCGCTCGCATCCCGCGGCAAGGGCAGCGCGTTGCTGTTGCCCCTGCTGGCAATGACGCCGCCGGCTCTGTCTCTTGCCGGGATCATCTGGCGGGACGTCCTGTTTGCAACGTGCTGGTTGCTTGCCGCCACCGCCGCGTTCGCGGTGTCTGAACGTCCGTCTCCGATCAGGCTGACCGGGCAGGTGCTGGCGCTTGTGTTGGTTATATTCGGGGTCTTGCTGAGGCCGAACGCCTTGCTGGCTGCACCGATACTCATTGCCTATATTGTTTGGCTGTCGCGGGTCTCGCTGCGCAAAGCGGCTATTCTCTGCGTTCCGGCCGCGATTGGTCTCTTTGGCATCGTGCAGCTCGTTTACTACGGTATCCTGGACGCGAAACGACAGCATCCGCTGCAAACGATCATGATCTTCGATCTCGGCGGCATCAGCCACTTCTCGAAAGTGAACCAGTTTCCCGTCGACTGGAGCGAATCGGAAAACGCGATGCTGCTCAATAGATGTTACCAGCCGACGCAATGGGACATCTATTGGCGGCTCGAGCCCTGCGATTTCGTGATGGGCAAGGTCGAACGTGAAAAAGGCTTGTTCGGTACCCCGGCGATATCTCGGGCCTGGCTGGCAGCAATCCTCCATCACCCGATTGCCTATTTGCAGCACCGCTCGGCCTTCATGTGGAATTTTCTCGCCGCCGACAATCTGACGATGTGGACGGCCGATGTTGAACATCCGACGAAGAAGGTCTTTGCCGATCGAGCTGCGTTCAACGCGATGGTCTCGGCACACGACGTGCTCAAACCTACGCCTTTTCTTCGCGTCGGCTTTTGGCTTCTGGCCTGCATCATCGTTTGTTGCTTGAGCTGGCGGCGCAGTGGCTTCCGCGAAGCGGCCTTCGCACTGGGTGTTTGCGGTTCGGCGACGATTTATGTGCTGAGCTTCTCAGCCGTGGGCGTGGCGTCCGACTACCGCTACGGCTATTGGGCGGTGCTGGCCGCCATCGCCGGTGGCGTCGTCGTTATCTCCGGCAGAGGCAAGGGAGCTGAGCTGCCGCGCTAGAACGGCCTATTGCTTGGGTTCGGCCGACGCGGTCCAGGTCTTGTAGTCGGCGTCGGAAACGCTCGGCAATTTCTTGACAAATGCCGCAATCGACCAGATCTCGTCATCCCGGGCGCCAGCCTCCGCGAAGCTGGGCATGCCCGTCATGTTGATGCCGTTCTTGATCACCCAGAATAGTTGGGCAGGGGAGAGCCCACCGGCGACTTCCTTCAGGTCCGGAGGATCGGGATGTAGCCCTTCCGAGAACTTCAGCCATTTGACGCCTGGCGCGCCGTGGCAGGTCGCGCAGCCGAAACTGGCATAAGCTTTGGCGCCAGCCTGTACCATCGCGGCGTCGCCAAACGAGGCCGGCGGGTTATCGTTGGCGTGGCGATTGATCGACGCGGTCCGCACCCGGGTCAGAGCCCATGTGACGGCGGCGGGATCTTCTGTCGTCCCGGCGACGCTATAATAGCCGCCGAAGAAAAAGGCCGCACAGCCAATGCCGACCACGATCGCCAAAGCACCGATTGCCGCAAGGAAACGCATGTAAGCCTCCGATCGTCTGTTTGCCGCCCCGAACTGAAATGAGTGGCTCAGTTCGGGAATAACGAACCGTTCGAAAGGTTGCACATGATACGATATCACACGCAAATTTCACGTGATGCTTTGCGGCCAAAGTTCAATGATTGATGATACCGAAGGCGAATTCATCATCAGGACACCCTGGCCTGCGGTCCTGCCGATGGGTTAGCTGAACTCCGCGATGCCATAGCGGCGCGTTTCAGTAGCGTTCGCTTCGTCTGGACCGGAACAATGCTTTGATCACGGCCGGCGGCACCCGGGCGTGGGACCTCATCGGAAAGACACTGCTCGAAGCGCCACGACGCGACTTCCGGGTTCAAATTGGTCGAGCGCCCGGTCTTACTTGTGTAATGGCGACGCCGGAGATCGCGAGCAGCCCACCGACTATCAATTTTGGGGTCATGCGGTCGCCAAGGAACAGCACGCTCGAAATCAAGGCGAACACCGGAAGCAGCAGGCCGAAGGGTGCGACGCGGCCCATGGAGCAACGGGCGATCAGCCAGAACCACAGGCCAAACCCGACAATTCCTCCGATGAAAACGGTGTAGGCGAGTGCCAGCCAACCACGTTCATCCGCCGTGACGAGGCTCGCCAGTTGTCCATATTCAAGGAGCAACGACATCAACATGACCTGCGGCACGGTGAGCAGCGACGACCACCCCATCAACATCAGCGGATCAAAAGGGCCGTAGCGTTTCGTCAAGACGTTGGATACCGCGAATGCGAAGGCTGCCCCGACCACAAGCAGCAACGGAAACGCGTTTGCCGACAGGCCAGGCTCCGCGGCCAGCACGACCACGCCGACGAATGCAAGCACCACTCCGGCGGATGTGGTGAGAGACGGCCTCTCCGCGAGCAGGGGCCAGGCTAACAGGACGGTGAAGGGTGTGGCGAGCTGATATGCGACGGCCGACATGCTTCCCGAGCCGAGCCCAAGGCCAACATAGAAGAGCCCAAAGTTCAGTCCACCAAGGAAAATCGAAATAGCCGCGATGGGGCCGAACTCTTGACGCGTGGGCCTTTTGACGAACGGAACAAGCAGCAGCGCGATGGCCAGGAAGCGCAGTGCGAGGAAGAAAAGAGGCGGAAACTCCGTAACGCCCACTTTGATAGCCACGAACTGATAACCCCAGAGCAAGGGGACGGCCACCGCGCAGACAATCTGGATGACAGACATGGCATTCTTCCTTTCAAGACCGATCAGTCTAGATATCGGCGCGCCAATGGCGGAGGCGTACAGGAGTCGTTTACCTGATATGGGTTGTTCACCTCATGAAGCGGTCGAGAAGAGCGTCAGCGGTGGCTTGCGATGTGATCCGTGACGGTGCTGTTTTGCCGACCACTCGCAGCCCCTCGACGAAACAGACGAGAATTCGGGCGGCGCTTGAAGGCTCAACACCATCGGCCAACTTGCCCGCCGTCTTCGCACGGGAAAGTGCATCCGCCACCCTGGCCTCCATGGCTTTGAAAAAGCTCGCGATGCGACGACCAACTTCAGCATCCTGGCCAGCCAGTTCCATGGCTGTGGCCACCAGCAGACATCCGCGCCGACCATTGGCACCGCTCGTGCGGTCAACGTAGCCGGCGAGATAGGCCCGCAGGCCGTCGAGCGGCTCTCTGCGGGGGTCGAATTCGATATCCATCCGTGCCAGCGCATCGGCAATGTAGCGATCAAGCGCACGCAGGAAGAGCGAGTGCTTGTCACCGAAAGCGGCGTAAAGGCTGCCACGCGAGAGCTTCGTCGCACGAAGAAGGTCCGGGAGCGCCGTAGCGTGATAGCCGCGCGACCAGAACACACCCATCGCACGTTCGACAGCGGCTTCCACGTCGAAACTTCGGGGGCGCCCGCGGGGCAACCGGACTGGGGTTTGGTGGCTCATTGCTAATATATAGACCAATTGGTCTTTAAATCGCAAGTGACCGCTTGGGGTCAATCGCGTCAATTTTGGCATGTCGGCAACTCTTCCTTATGGGTCTTGCGCAGCAACGCGTCTCGAACGATGCTCACAAGCTCCGCAAGCCACATCAAGGGATCGTCATGCCCATCGACGTCAAAACCGCCACCGATCGCCTCATGCGCTTCCTCGCTGTCGAGGGAGTGACCGGAAAGGAGGCAGCGATAGGACGCGAGCTCAGCGCGGCGTTGCAGGAAAGTGGCGTGCCGGCGACCGCGATCCGCCTTGACGACGCCAACACACGCATTCCGGTGCCGACGGAGACCGGGAACCTCATTGTCGATCTGCCCGGCCGAGGCGCAATGCACAACCAGCCGCGGATCATGTTCATGACCCACATGGACACCGTGCCGCTGTGTGCCGGAGCGAAGCCGAAGCTTGCGGGGCGCAAGATCGTCAATGAGGCGAAGACCGCGCTCGGCGGCGACAACCGCGCCGGCTGTGGCGTTCTCGTGACGCTGGCGGCCGAGCTTGCGAAACAAAACCTGGATCATCCGCCGATCACGCTTCTGTTCTGCGTGCGGGAGGAGAGCGGGCTATGGGGAGCGCGCCACGTCAAGACGGCTGAGCTCGGCTCGCCGGTCATGGCCTTCAATTACGACGGCGGCTCGGCCTCCAATGTCACGATCGGCGCCGTTGGCGCGGATCGCTGGCAGGTCGAGATTTTCGGCCGCGCCTCGCACGCCGGCGTCGCACCGGAGCGCGGGATCAGTTCGACCATGATCCTGGCGCTTGCGCTCGCCGATGTGAGGGCCGGTGGCTGGTTCGGCAAGGTGGTGAAGCGCAAGCTGAAGGGCACGAGCAATGTCGGTCCCGTCACCGGCGGCGACGGCCGGCCGGCCGGGGACGCCACCAATGTTGTCACCGACTATGTGCACGTGCGCGGCGAAAGCCGCAGCCACGACAGCAAGTTCTTCAAGGAGATTACGAAAGCCTACAAGGCTGCATTCGAGAAGGCCGCAAAGAGCGTGAAGAACAGCGATGGCAAGTCGGGCCGCGTCAAGTTCAAGGCCGAGACCGACTATTATCCGTTCCGCATGAAGGAGAGCCTGCCCGTGGTCAAGCGCGCGGTCGCGGCAGTGTCCGGCATCGGCGCAACACCGACCATCCGCGCCGCGAATGGCGGGTTGGATGCAAACTGGATGGTCCGCCACGGCGTTCCGACGGTGACCTTCGGCGCGGGGCAGAACGAGCCGCACACGATCGACGAGTGGATCAATCTCGACGAGTACGACCGGGCGTGCGCGCTCGCGATCCAACTCGCGACGATGCGATGAGCCTCGCGGTTCAGCTCCCGAGCCATTGAGAGCGCGGCGACAGGCTGCCTGGTTCGGCTTGTGATCTAGCGCAAGGAATGAACGCATGGGTGATAGTCGCCATTCCGACAAAGAGAAGTTCGGTGATGATCTCAGTCGCCCAAAAAAGCTGCGAAATGTCGGAACGGCTCTTGAAAAGATTGCGAAATTTCGGAGCCTTCCAAGCCGAATACGAGGGTTTCGATTCCCTTCACCCGCTCCAATGCTTTCAATGATTTAGCGCGAGGCCGGATCTCATTCTGACAAACCCGGCTGCTTCAGCGGATGCAGTGCGTGAGCCTGTCACGCGTTGGCGCGGATTAACCGAGGAGCCTCTTTCAAAGGCTATTCGATAGCATCCTCTGAAGTGTTGCCTCGACGGGGAGCGGCGAAATCTCAAGTTCAGAAAATCCAGGCAACTCCGGCGACGACACGGTGTCGATCTGCATCAGTTCCACTTGATTGCGAGTGAGGCGCGGACCAGGGAGCATTTCGGAGGCCCATGCGAGTGCGTGCCAAAGCGCGAACGGGATTGGAATCAGGTGGGGCGCAACGCCAGCCTGGAGCGCAACGACCCTGAGAAGCTCCTCGTAAGAGTAGACGCGAGGGCCGCCGAACTCGAAGATCGCTGAAGGCCTCTCCGCTCGCTGCATGATCCGGCCAATCGCCTCGGCGACATCCTCCACATAGGCCGGCTGCAATCTGGTCAGGCCGCGGCCGAACATCGGATAGATTGGAAGCCGGCGGAGCAGCGTGAGGATGGTCGTGAGAAACGCATCGTCCGATCCGAACATCACCGCCGGTCGGATGAAAGTTGCATCGGGGAAGGCGGCCCGGACCGCCAGTTCGCCTTCGCCACGCTTTCGGGTGTACGGCGATGGTGACGCGGCATCCGCGCCAATTCCTGAAACATGAACAAGCCGTTCGACACCGGCCCGGCGCGCTTGCACGGCCACTCGTTGGGCAGACTCGACGTGAACGGAATGAAAAGTGCCCTGTCCGCGCTCGACGTAAAGACTGACCGCATTTACAACGCCGTAAGCGCCGGCAAGCGCATCCGCGACCGATCGCTCGTCGTGAACATTGGCCTCAACGGATTGAAGTTGCGGATCGTCAGGGCCAAACTGACTATGTCCCCGATCCGGATGCCTTGACGCAATTCGAACCGGAAATCCGCGATGGCGCAGACGTCGAACGATGTGGCGGCCGAGAAATCCAGTTCCGCCGAATACGGTGACGGTGCGCCCGCTTGTTGCCACCATGTCTCAGATTCGTAAGTTCACGCGGGAATTCTCTCACGGCGCCGGGAGTGGATCGGAGCGGGCCTGGCCACCTCGGAGGCCGCTAAGCCTGAACCGTCGATGCGGCGATCTCGTCCAGTACTTCGGTCAATCGGTCTACCGCCCAATCCACTTGCTGCTCGTCGATAATCAAGGGGGGCGCAAAGCGTATCGTGTTCCGGTGGGTATCTTTGGTCAGCACTCCCGCCTGAAGCAGGCGCGTGATCACCGTACCGGCGCTTGCCATGTTGTGGTGTAACTCGACCCCGGCGAACAGACCGCGACCGCGCACTTCGCGAATGATCGGATTTTTGATCGAATAGAGCCGATCGAGTAGATGCGCGCCGACAGTCGCGGCACGTTCAATCAATCGCTCCTCGATCAGGGTATCGAGTGCGGCCAATCCGACCGCTGATGCAATCGGGTTGCCTCCGAACGTGCTGCCGTGATCGCCAGGCGTGAAAACCTGCATGACCTCGCGACGGGCGAGAAAAAGAGAAACCGGCAACATCCCCCCGCCGAGCGCCTTGCCGAGCATCAGACCGTCGGGCGTTACGCCTTCATGCTGACACGCCAACAGACGACCGGTGCGTCCCAGACCACTCTGGATCTCGTCGCACAGCAGTAGCACGTTGTTCGCTTTGCAGATTCGCGCCGCTTCCGCGAGATATCCGGATGGCGGCACGTTGATCCCGCCTTCGCCCTGGATCGGTTCGACCAGAAAGGCCGCGGTGTCAGGGGTTATGGCTGCGGCGAGCGCCGATGCGTCGCCGAACGGCACGAGCTTAAAGCCAGGCGGAAACGGCCCGAAGCCGTCGCGATATTGGGCCACCGAAGAAAAACCGATGATCGAGATGGTACGGCCGTGGAAATTTCCCTCCGCAGCAATGACTTCGGCTCGACCGGACGGCACACCCTTGACCTTGTAGGCCCATTTACGTGCCGCCTTGAGCGCCGTCTCGACGGCTTCCGCGCCGCTGTTCATCGGCAGCGCGGCGTCCATACCGGTCAGCTCGCAAGCCCTGGCGAGGAAAGGTCCCAGCCGGTCGCTGAAATAAGCGCGCGAGATCGTATCCAGACGCTGCGCCTGATCGGTCAACGCCTTGACGAGACGCGGGTGGCAATGGCCAAAGCTCGCTGCCGAATAGGCTCCCATCATGTCGATGTAGCGTCGACCAGCCTCGTCCCACACGTAGATTCCGGCCCCGCGGACGATCGTGACCGGCAATGGTGCATAATTTCCCGCGCCGAAACGGGCTTCAAGGCCGGCGAAATCGGTCATGACAAGCGCTCCTGCCGCGATCCTCACCCGCGCTGACTCCGCATATCCCTCCGATCGTTGTGAAGGCACACAGACACCACAGCGTCGTGAGATCACAGCTCATGGCGCGCTCTCCCGATTCAGGCGCGCGTAAGGTGATGCGCGCCTCTGTCCTTATGTAGGACGGGAGACGCAAAAAAACAGACGCGAAGCCCCACGACGGGCGCCGCCGCGTTCTCGTTCTGCTATAATGCGTTCATGACGATCGGGATTACCGGGCCCGAACGGAAGCCACCAGGGCGAAACGCCGTGGTCGGGCTGGTTGTGACTGCCGTCTTCGCCGGAATTTGCCTGATCCTTCTCGCGATCGTCGGCGACTTCCTGGTCGACTGGATGTGGTTCTCTGCAATCGGCTATTCGCAGGTTTTCTGGACGTCGATCGGCGCGAAAGCCGGAGTCTTTTTAGTCGTCTTCGCGGCAACTGCCGTCATCGTGTGGGCGAACGCACGGCTCGCACTTCACTTTACCCGACGGCAACGAGTCCGGTTTCCTACCGCGTTCGACTGGAAGCTCGCGACCACACCGACGCCGCCCGATCTGTTTGAATTCATACGCGACCGGTTACCATGGTCCCTCACCATCGGCGGCAGCGCCGGATTAGCCGCGCTGCTTGCCGCCTCCTGGGAGTTCGGCAACTGGAGCATTATTCTGCAGTTCCTCTATCACGTGCCATATGGCGCGAACGATCCGTTGTACGACAAGGACATTGGTTTCTATCTGTTTTCTCTTCCCGCCTATATCGCCATCAAGAACTGGGCAATGCTCACGCTCTTCATGAGCGCGCTCCTCGCGGGGCTGGTCTATTGGGTGCACGGCGACATCGAATGCCGGGCCCAGCGATGGTCGATATCGCCGGCAGCGGTTGTCCACGGCTCGGCGCTGCTCGGCTGCTTCTTTGCCGTCAAGGCATGGTCCTACGCCCTCGACCGCTATCTGCTGCTCTACGGAGACAATGGCGTGGTGGTCGGCGCGAGCTATACCGACATCCATGTGGAACTGCCCGTCCTCTGGTTGCTGATCGGACTCTCGGTCGTCGCAGCATTGGCCGCAGGGGCGAACCTGTGGGTGCGCACCTACCGGCTTCCCACTGCCGCGA
Source organism: Bradyrhizobium sp. AZCC 2262 (assembly GCF_036924535.1). Classification (NCBI taxonomy): domain Bacteria; kingdom Pseudomonadati; phylum Pseudomonadota; class Alphaproteobacteria; order Hyphomicrobiales; family Nitrobacteraceae; genus Bradyrhizobium; species Bradyrhizobium sp. AZCC 2262. Next base: position 1,565,801 of record NZ_JAZHRT010000001.1, read on the forward strand.
TGTTGCTCGTGTTCGGCGGCGCCTTCCTGCTGTCCGGCGTGGTCCCGATGTTGTTCCAGCGATTTTACGTCAAACCGAACGAACTGGAGCTGGAGCGGCCCTACATCGAACGCAGCATCCGCCTGACCCGGGAAGCCTATAACCTCGATCGGATCGCGGCGAAGCCCTTTCCTGCCGAACAGAACCTGACCTTCAGGACACTCGAAGCCAACAAGGCGACTATCGAGAACATCAGATTGTGGGACGGGCAGCCGCTGGCGGATACCTACGCCCAGCTGCAGGAGATACGCACCTATTACAAATTAAGCGACCTGGATGTCGACCGCTACTGGCTTCGCGGCGCCTACCAGAGCGTGATGCTCTCGGCACGCGAGCTCAGATCCTCACTGCTGCCGCCTAACGCCCAGACGTGGGTCAACCTCCACCTGCTGTTCACCCACGGCAATGGGGCGGTGATGAGCCCGGTAATGCACAAGAGCGCTGAAGGGCTTCCGCTGCTTTACTTGCGGGATATTCCTCCCGTTGCGGACGGCGGCCCCGAAATCCGCGAACCGCGCATCTACTATGGACAAGAGAAGAGCAACTATGTCCTCGTCAGGACCACCACGCCGGAATTCGATTATCCGAAGGGGAATGAAAACGTCTACGCGGCCTACGACGGTGCCGGTGGCATCCCGCTGCCGGGGATGGTGCGAAAAATCATCTTCGCCCACCACTTCAACGACGTGAACCTGCTGCTCTCCAGCTATATCACCGACGACAGCCGGATCATTATCCGGCGCAATATCGGGGAACGGGTACGCATGATCGCCCCGTTCCTGAGCCTCGACCACGATCCCTATCTGGTCGTCAGCGAGGGGCGGCTGTTCTGGATCCAGGATGCCTATACGACCAGCGACTATTTTCCCTCTGCGCAGCCTGCGCCCGGCCGCAATCTCAACTACATCCGCAATTCCGTGAAGGCCGTCATCGACGCCTATAACGGCAGCGTCGACTTTTATCTGATGGACCAGGCGGACCCGATCGCCGCCACCTTCCAGCGAATCTTTCCGGGGTTATTCAAGCCGTTCGCGGCCATGCCGCCCGATCTGCAGAAGCATATTCGCTATCCCGAGGATCTCTTCCTGATTCAAGCGCAGCTTTACCAGACCTATCACATGGCATCTGCCGACGTTTTCTATAACCGCGAGGATCTTTGGCAATTTCCGCGCCAGCCCGCCGGCGACGGCGGCGTGACGCCGATGGTCCCTTACTACATTGTCATGCGGCTGCCCGGAGAAACCCAGGCAGAGTTCTTCATCATGATCCCCATGGTACCAAGCCGGCGCGACAACATGATCGCATGGCTGGCAGCGCGCTGCGACGCACCCGACTATGGCAAGCTGATCGTCTACGAATTTCCCAAGGAGAAGCTCGTCTACGGACCGTTCCAGATCGAGGCGCGCATTAATCAGAACACGGAGATTTCCCAGCAGATATCGCTGTGGAACCAGATGGGTTCACGGGTGATCCGCGGAAATCTGCTGGTGATCCCGATCGAGAATTCGATCCTGTACGTATCGCCGCTGTATCTGCGCGCGGTCCACGGACATTTGCCGGAGCTCAAGCGCGTGATCGCGGCCTATGGCGAGCATGTCGTCATGAAAGAGACGCTTGCTGAGGCCTTGTCCGCGCTTTTCATCGAAACTAACGCGCCGCCGACATCGCCGAGTGCTGCAACGGAAATGCCACGTGCGAGCCCTGGGGAAAATACGGCGCTGGAGGCGCTCGATCGCTACAACCGGGCAATGGAGCTGCTGAGATCTGGGGATTGGGCAGGCTTCGGCAAGCAGATCGACGCGATGCGCGGTCTTTTGGAGAAAATGAGCCGGCAATCGGCCGGACACTAAATCCCTGCACACGCTGGCAGAAGAACATGCTCGACCACTCCGGTTGTGGTATCCGCTGTCGTCGGTCGTGGAAATGAGGCGGCAGACCGGCGTGTTGGTACGGCGCCCCGGTTGGGTTGGTAGGACCAACGCCGGGTAGCAATTGTCATTCGGACAAAGAGAAGTTCTGCAGTGAACCCAAACGCCCAAAAAGCTGAGAAATGTCAGAAGGGTTTTTGAAAACATTGGGAAAATTCAGTGACTTCCAAGCCGAATACGAGGGTTTCGATTCCCTTTCACCCACCCCGAGCAGTTTCAGTGACTTAGTACAAGTTCTCGATCTGACAACCGTTGGATGTTAATTAGACTGAATTCCTCTTCCAATTCTGCTATTATCTTCCATCCCTTGGAGACGAACGTCGGATAGGTTTTCACATCGGAGGGCCGTCATGACCAATACTTCAGGCACAGTGGCAGATCCCGAGGCCCGCTCGGATACGGCGCCACTGCGTGCCAAGTCGGGCTGGATCATCGCACTCGGCGTAGTCTATCTCATCGCCGGGTTCATCGCGCTTGGCAGCGTCGCGATGGCCACCGTCGCGAGCGTGCTCGTCGTCGGCGTGATGATGATCATCGCCGGCGTCGCCGAAGTGTTCAGCGCCTTCCAGATCAAGAGCTGGGGCAAATTCCTGCTCTGGGTACTGCTCGGTGTGCTCTACATCGTCGCCGGCTTCGTCACGTTCGAGAATCCGCTGCTCGCTGCCGTGCTGCTCACCCTCATCCTCGGCGCATCGCTGGTGGCCTCGGGCATCATGCGGATCATCCTGGCCTTCAGCATGAAACGGGAAACGCCCTGGATCTGGGTGGCGCTGTCGGGCGTGATCACGCTGTTGCTCGGTCTCCTGATTTTGGCGCGCTGGCCGGTCTCGAGCCTTTATATCCTCGGCCTGTTCCTCGGCATCGACCTCATCATGGCCGGCGCAGGCTGGATCGGAATAGGTTTCGGCCTGCGCCGAAGCCGTTGAGGGTGGCGGCGGCGGACTGCGCGCCACGTTGTTGATCGACAATCAGGAGGCGCCCATGCGGTGGGTCTACCTCGCCGTCATCATTCTGTTCGCCGCCGCGACGACTATCTTCGCGGCGCAGAACTTCGAGATCGTCACCATGTCCTTCCTCAGCTTCAATGCCCGCGTGCCGCTCGCGCTGCTGGTCGCCGTCGCCTACCTCCTTGGCGCGGCGACGGGCGGCAGCCTGTACGCGCTGCTGCGTCGATCGTACGAAGGGTCGAGACGAGGCATTGTGGGCTCGCCCTGACCTAAGGCGTCATTTCACTTCCGGCCTGGGAGGATGAAGATGGAAGAAACCGCGCGCGAGCCGGTTCTGGTGGACCTCGCCTTGCAGGGCGGCGGCTCCCACGGCGCGTTCACCTGGGGCGTGCTCGATCGGCTGATCGAGGAGCCGTGGCTGAAGATCGAGGCGATCTCCGGCACGTCGGCGGGTGCGATGAATGCAGCCCTGGTGGCGGACGGATGGACGCAAGGCGGCGCCGGAGGCGCGCGGGCGGCGCTTGAGGCCTATTGGCGGCGGGTGTCGCAGGCTGCGGCGTTCAGCCCGCTGCAGCGCTCGCCGCTCGACCGCCTGATGGGCCGCTGGACGCTCGACACGTCACCCGCCTATATCGCCATGGACCTGATGGCCCGCGTGGTGTCGCCCTATGATCTCAATCCGCTCGGTCTCAACCCGCTGCGTTCAATACTCGACGAGAGCATCGATTTCGACCGACTGGGCCGCGCACCGATCAGGCTGTTCGTCACCGCGACCAGTGTGCGCACCGGCCGCGGCCGCATCTTCCGCAACAAGGAGATCACCGCCGACGTCCTGCTTGCCTCGGCCTGCCTGCCGACCATGTTCCATGCGATCGAGATCGACGGCGAACCGTACTGGGACGGCGGCTATGCCGGTAATCCGACGCTGACGCCGCTGGTGCGCGAGAGCGACGCGCACGACACCATTCTGGTGCAGATCAATCCGCGCGAACGGGCGGAGCCGCCGCGCACGGCAAACGAGATCCTCAACCGGCTCAACGAGATTTCCTTCAACTCGCCGCTGATGAAGGAATTGCGCATGATGGCGCTGCTGCGCCAGGTGGCGGACCCCGGACACGGCGAGGGCGCGCGCTGGGCCGGAATGCGCACGCACCGGATCATGACCGACGCGCTCGCGGACTTCGGTGCGTCGTCGAAGATGAACGCCGAGTGGGCGTTCGTCTCGCTGCTGAAAGAAGAGGGCCGCAAGAGCGCCGACGCATTCCTCAACGCCCACGGCGAGGATATCGGCAAGCAATCCACGACCGATCTCGACGCGCTGCTGGCGGAATGCTGAGATCATGACGGTGTCAGGGCTTCTCGGCATCCTGATCGGGCTCGGCCTTCTGATCGCGTTCGCGTTCCGGGGCTGGAGCGTGCTGCTGCTTGCGCCGCTCGCCGCCTTGATCGCAGCGTTGTTCTCCCGCGAGCCGCTGCTCGCCCACTGGACCCAGACCTTCATGGTCAGTGCAGCAGGCTTCCTGGCGCAGTTCTTTCCGCTGTTTCTGCTTGGCGCGCTGTTCGGCAAGCTGATGGAAGACAGCGGATCAGTCGGCGCGATCGCGAACTTCATGACCGAACGGCTCGGCCCGCAGCGGGCGGTGCTGGCAGTGGTGCTCGCCGGCGCGCTCGTCACCTATGGCGGCGTCAGCCTGTTCGTCGCCTTCTTCGTGCTGGCGCCGATGGCGCAGGAGCTGTTTCGTGCGGCCGGCATTCCGCGGCGTCTGATGCCGGCGGCCATCGTGCTCGGCACCTCGACCTTCACCATGTCGGCACTGCCCGGCACGCCGTCGATCCAGAACGCGATCCCGATGCCGTTCTTCGGCACCACGCCCTTTGCCGCGCCCGGTCTCGGCATCCTGGCATCGCTGATCATGTTCGGCTTCGGCCTGTGGTGGCTCAATCGCCAGGAGGCGGTCGCAAGGAAGAGCGGCGAAGGCTTCGGCGAGGGCGCGCCGATGCCGTCCGACCGTCTCGCCACCGACGAAACGCTGCGCGAACGCGCCACCACCGCGCGCGAGTTCGATCCGGCGGAGATTGTGCATGGCGAGGTGACCGACGTGCCGCCTCCGGCCATGCTCGCCGCGCTGCCCCTCGTCGTGGTGATTATTGTCAATCTCGCGATGTCGTTGTTCATCTTGCCGGCACTCGACACAAGCTTTCTCGCCGAACCCCGCTGGGGCGGGACGTCGCTCGCCGCTGTCGGCGGCGTGTGGGCCGTGATCACAGCACTTGCCTGCGCGATTCTGACCGTGCTCGCGGTCAGCCATCGGCGACTGCGGGCGCTGCGCGCGACCATGGACGCCGGCGCCAACGCCTCGGTATTGCCGGCGATCAGCGTGGCGAGCCTGGTCGGCTTCGGCGCCGTGGTGGCGGCGATGCCTGCTTTCGCCGTGGTGCGCGACGCCGTGCTCGGCATCGGCGGCGGACCGCTGGTGTCGCTGGCCGTCGCCACCAACGTGCTCGCGGCTCTCACAGGCTCGGCGTCAGGCGGGCTGACCATTGCGCTCGACGCGCTCGGCGCGACCTACATGACGCGCGCGGCGGAGATAGGGCTTGATCCCGCGCTGCTGCATCGCGTCGCGGTGATCGGTTCGGGCACGCTCGACAGCCTGCCGCACAATGGCGCGGTAGTCACGTTGCTCGCGGTCTGCGGATCGACGCACCGGGACAGCTATCGCGACATCGTTATGGTCGGCATCGTCGGCGCCCTCGTAGCACTGGTCGCCGTCATTGCGCTCGGCTCGATGGTGGGATCGTTCTGAGCCATCGCGAGAATTCCCCGACTTCCAGGCTGAATACGAGGGCAGGACGGACGACCGCATCGACGCGGAGTCCTTACCGCTCGCTAAAGGGATATTGGGGTTGCGTTTCGAGAATGGCGCGAACGCGAAAGGTTGCGCATAGTCCTGTACGAGTTGAGCGACCTTGTGCTCCGGGATATTGGCATGACGCGGCGATAATTTGTGGGGAGATACTCGAATGACTGAGGGATCAATCAACGGCGGCAAAATCGCACGGCCAATGCTGTTCCAGCCACTTGCCATTCGAGGTCTGGAAATAAAAAACCGTCTCGTCGTGCCACCGATGGTTCACTATAGCTGCGACCCCGGAAATACCTGCGGTACATTCCACATCGTGCATCTTGGCCGCTACGCGTTGGGCGGCTTTGGGCTCGTCTTTGTAGAGGCGACGGCCGTCGAGGAGATCGGGCTCATCAACGAGCGTGACCTCGGCCTTTGGAACGATGCGCAGGTGGAAAGCTTCAAGCCTCTGATCGCGTTCATGAGGAGCCAGGGAGCGGCGATCGGCATCCAGCTCGCTCACGGCGGTCGCAAGTCCTGCTCGCAGAGCGCGATGCAGGGCATGGGACCACTGACCGAGGAGAACCTGAAATCCGGTGCCAAGGTCTGGCAGCCGGTCGGACCCACGGCCGAGCCGGTCGCCAAAGGCTGGCAAACGCCGCGGCAACTGACGACAGCCGAGTGCAAGGCGATGGTCGGCACGTGGGCGGCCGCGGCGAAGCGCGCGGTTGCCGCCGGATTCGACACCATCGAAATCCACACCGCGCACGGATATCTCCTCGCCTCATTTCTGTCGCCGGTCTCGAACACGCGCAATGATGAGTATGGTGGCGACCGGGCTGGGCGCATGCGTCTGCCGCTTGAGATCGTCGAAGCGGTGCGCCAGGAAATGCCGGCATCGATGCCGTTGTTCTTGCGCGTCTCGGCCGTCGACGGCACGCAGGAGGGTTGGAATATCGATGATACGGTCGCTTTTGCACGCGAGCTGAAGGTGCGCGGAGTGGATGTAATCGACTGCTCCTCGGGCGGCATCTCCGGTGCGGCCACCGCGGCTCAAGTGCCGCGCAGCCTCGGATTCCAGGTTCCTTTTGCGGAGCGGGTTCGCGAACAGGCTGATATCCCGACCATGGCCGTCGGCATCATTCTCGAGGCGGAGCAGGCGGAGATGATCCTTCAGAATGGGCAGGCCGATCTTATCGCGATTGGCCGCCAGGCGCAGTTCAACCCCAACATCGCACACCATTGGGCGCACGAACTTGGCATCAACCGTCGCTTCGAGGATTGGGCGCCGGAGTATGGCTGGTGGCTCGAGAAGCGGATCAGAACGATGGAAGGTTTTGCCACGCCGACCGGCGTCGTCACGCGCCGTTCATGAACTTGGGCTTGGCGGTTCGCGGTGCCGCCTAGCGTTCCCGGGGCGGTCGGCCATTTCGACAAAAGAGCAAATTCCGTCGTGAACCCAGACGCCCAAAGCGCCGAGAAATGTCGGAAGGGTTCCTTGAAAACGCTACGAAATTCCGGAGACTTTCAAGCTGAATATAAGGGTTCGATTCCCTCCACCCCGCCATCATTCAAAATCTCTTCAAGATATCGCTGAATCGCGTCGCAGGGTGATGCACCGCAGGCCCCTGTGGCTGCAACGCCAACACTTTTCAATTTCGGGGTGATGAGCTAACGTCAATTTCCGGGCGTTTCTGAGGGCGAAATGCGTGCCTGGTAACCATGCCTTACGGAACGCCTAGACTCGCCACAAAATCAGTCCGATTCAAACGCATTGTCGGCGAGTAGGGTTGAAACGCTGCACGCACGCATCACCGCATTCAAAAAATTTGCGGAAAATATGGGCTCACAGGGGGGGACTACAATGGGGATCGACGTCACTCGTCCGCGTATGGAGCAATTGTCCCGGTTTCGGACAGCAGGGGCCATGCGCCGGCTTTTCACCGCGCCTCGGCGCAGCGCTGCAACGGCACTGGTGCTTGCCGCGATGGCGGGGCCGGCTTTCGGGCAGGGCCAGGCGGCGGGCCCGGGCGCCAACGAGATCCGGATCGGCAACACCGTGCCCTATACCGGTCCGGCTTCTGCCTATGGCGTGATCGGCAAGGTGATGGCGGCCTATTTCGACAAGGTCAACGCCGAGGGCGGCATCAGGGGCCGCAAGATCAACTTCATTTCCTATGACGACGCCTACAATCCGACCAAGACGATGGAGGCGACCCGCAAGCTCGTCGAGGAAGACAACGTTCTCTTTATACTGGCGAGCCTCGGCACTAACACCAGCCAGGCGGTCCACCCCTATCTGAACTCGAAGAAGATCCCGCAGCTCTTCGTCGCCTCGGGCGCGACGATGTGGGACCAGCCGCGCGAGTTTCCCTGGACCATGGGCTTCCTGCCCAGCTACCAGACCGAAGCTCACATCTATTCGCAGTATATCCTTGAGAACCATCCGCGCAGCAAGATCGCGGTGCTCTATCAGGACGACGGTTTCGGCAAGGACTACCTCAAGGGCCTAAAGGACGGCCTCGGCGGCAAGATTCCGGTCGTGGCCGAGGCGCCGTACAAGGTAACGGACACCAGCATCGACGCCCAGATCGCCAAGCTCAAGGCCTCGGGCGCCGACATCTTCATGCAATTCACCACGCCGAAATTCGCCACCATGGCGATCAAGCGCAATGCCGAAATCGGCTGGAAGCCGGTGCATTTCCTCGCCTCGGTGTCTGAATCGGTGTCGGCCGTCATGGCGCCGGCGGGCATGGAAAACGCCGAAGGCATCATCTCGGCCATGTACCGGGTGGAGGGCGAGGATGCCCAGGCCGCCGGCCCCGCGGCGTTCCGCGAATGGAGCGCCTTCATGGAGCGATACGTTCCGAGCGTCAGCAAGTCGAACGGCCAGGCCGTCTACGGCTATCTGAACTCCAAGCTCATTATCGAAGTCCTGAAGAACTGCGGCGACGACTTCTCGCGCGAAAACATCATGAAGCAGGCCCGCTCGATCAAGGGTCTGCAGCTTCCGATGATGGTGCCGGGCATCCAGATCAACACCAGCCCGTCCGACCACGCGACGATCGAGCAGATGCGGTTGATGCGTTTCAGCAACGGCCACTGGCAGTTCTTTGGGCCGGTGCGAAGCGGCATCGATCCGGGCACCGTCAGCGAGTCCTTCAAGACGCTGTTCAAGTACGGCACCGCCACCAAGCGCGATCTGGCGAACCAGCTCAACGCCAACACCGTGAGCCTGATGACCGGCTCGTTCGGCTCGACCTACGCCCAGGTCGGCGCCGATCTCGCGTCCGTGCTCGACAATGGCACGGCGCTGCGGATCCTGCCGGTGATGGGCCGCGGATCGGTGCAGGCGGTGTCGGACATCCTGCTGCTGCGCGGCGTCGATGCCGGCATCGTGCGCAAGGACACGCTGTCCTATCTCGATCGCAAGGACTTCGCCAAGGACATCCGCAACCAGTTCGTCTACGTCGCCAAGATGTTCAACGAGGAAATGCACGTCCTGGCGCCGAAGACGATCACCAGCATGCGGGACCTCGACGGCAAGACCGTGGTGGTCGATTTGCCCGACAGCTCGACCTTCGTGACGGCGATCAACGTGTTCGACCGCCTCGGGATCAGGCCGCATCTGATCTATCAGGAGCCACGGCTCGCGGTGGACATGCTGCGCAAGGGCGAGGTCGACGCGATCGTGGCGATCGAGGGCAAGCCGCTGCAATGGCTGAACCAGATCCAGGATCGCAACCTGCACCTGGTGCCGGTCGAATACGCCAAGCCGCTGCAGGAGGAATATCTGCCGTCCAAGCTTTCGTCGGCGGACTACCCGAACCTGATAGCGGATGGCGGCTCCGTCGAAACGGTTGCGGCTGAAGCAGTGCTGGCGTCGTATAACTGGGCGCCGAACAGCGACCGCTACCGCCGCCTCGCGCTTTTGGTGGACACCATGTTCGACAAGGTCGCGCAGCTGCAGCGTCCGCCGTTCCATCCGAAGTGGAAGGAAATGGCGCCACGCGCGACGGTATCCGGCTGGACCCGCTTCAAGGCGGCGCAGGAATGGCTCGACCGCAACATGCCGCTGCCCGCAGGCGCAGCCGTGTCGGCGGCGTCCGGCGCTGCGCCGGCGGCTGCTGCACCAGCCACAGCCAATGCTCCGCAGGATCCGCTGTATCGCGAATTCCTGGAATGGCGGGCCGGCCGCGCCAAGGCCAGTACCAACAGGTAATCAGGCGAACCGATAACGCGGTTTGACGCCAGGACGGCCCGCCTCGCGCGGGCCGTCGTGCTTTTGAGATGAAGGGCCGGCGGCCGCGAACCTCGCGAGGCCAGCAGCAGGTTGTGTTTATGCAACTATAACGAGAATGAACATTCGCGGGCGCAACCGAGTCGTGATTTCGTAACGCTAATGCGCCGCATTGTCGCGACAGAACACACAATCGACTAACCGCGCTCTGGTAAACGACTGGCCATGACATAAAATCAATCCGATTGAGACACATTGTCAGCGAGTGGGGCTGAAACGCTATCGTCTCGCTGCTCGAAAAATCGCAGGTATATGCTCTAGGGGGCGCAGTCAGATGCGGGCTTTGATCGATACTCGTTGGGCGCAATTGTCCGGGTCTGTGGCCCGTGACGGTCTGCGGCTTTTTACCGCGCCTCGGCGCAGCGCTGCAACGGCACTGGTGCTTGCCGCGATGGCGGGGCCGGCTTTCGGGCAGGGCTTGGCGGCGGGCCCGGGCGCCAACGAGATCCGGATCGGCAACACTGCGCCCTATACCGGTCCGGCCTCCGCTTATGGCGTGATCGCCAAGGGCATCGCGGCGTATCTGGACAAGGTCAACGCCGAAGGCGGTATCAACGGCCGCAAGGTCAATATGATCACCTATGACGACGCCTACGAACCCACCAAGACCATGGCGATGACCCGCAAGCTGGTCGAGGAAGACAACGTTCTCCTCACCTTGGGAACCATCGGCACCAACACCAACGCCGCGATCCAGCCCTATTTGAACTCAAAAAAGGTCCCGCAACTTTTTGCCCTGTCGGGTGCGGCGGCCTGGGACCAGCCGCAAGAGTTTCCCTGGACCATTGGCTTCTTGCCGACTTACACGGCTGAAGCGCAAATTTTTGCGCAGTATCTGCTGGAGAACCATCCCCGCAGCAGGATCGCGGTCCTCTATCAGGAGGACGGGATGGGCAAGGAATATTTGAAGGGCCTGAAGGACGGCCTGGGTGGCAAGATTGCGATCGTGGCCGAGGCGCCATACAAGGTGAACGACACCACCATCGACCCCCAGATGGCCAAGCTCAAGGCCTCCGGCGCCGACGTCCTCATTGAGTTCACCACGCCGAAATTCGCTGTCATGGCGATCAAGCGAAGCGCCGAACTCGGTTGGCGGCCGCTACAGTTCGCCGCCTCGATCTCCAATTCGTACTCGGCCGTGATTCAGCCGGCAGGTCCGCAAAATGCGGAAGGCCTGTTGTCGGCTGCATACAGGCTGGAGGGCGAAGACGCGGCGGCGGCCGGCGAGGCGGTGTTCCGCGAATGGAGCGCCTTCATGCAGCGCTATCTCCCGAGCGTGAGCAAGACCAACGGCCAGGCCGTCCTCGGCTATCTGGTCGGCAAGCTGACGGTCGAGGTCCTGAAGAACTGCGGCGACGACCTGTCGCGCGAAAACATCATGAGGCAGGCCCGCCTGCTCAAAGGCATCCAGCTTCCGATGATGGTGCAGGGTATCCAGATCAACACCAGCCCGTCCGATCATGCGCCGATCGAGCAGATGCGGATGATGCGCTTCACCAACGGCCAATGGCAGCACTTCGGCCCGGTGCGAAGCGGCGTCGATGCGGGCGCCGTCAGCGAGTCCTTCAAGACCATCTTCAAGTACGGCACCGCCACCAAGCGCGATCTGGCGAACCAGCTCAACGCCAACACCGTGAGCCTGATGACCGGCTCGTTCGGCTCGACCTACGCCCAGGTCGGCGCCGATCTCGCCTCCGTGCTCGACAATGGCACGGCGCTGCGGATCCTGCCGGTGATGGGCCGCGGATCGGTGCAGGCGGTGTCGGATATCCTGCTGCTAAGGGGTGTCGATGCCGGCATCGTGCGCAAGGACACGCTGTCCTATCTCGATCGCAAGGACTTCGCCAAGGACATCCGCAACCAGTTCGTCTACGTCGCCAAGATGTTCAACGAGGAAATGCATGTGCTGGCGCCGAAGACGATCACCAGCATGCGGGACCTCGACGGCAAGACCGTGGTGGTCGATTTGCCCGACAGCTCGACCTTCGTGACGGCGATCAACGTGTTCGACCGGCTCGGGATCAGGCCGCATCTGATCTATCAGGAGCCGCGGCTTGCCGTGGACATGCTGCGCAAGGGCGAGGTCGACGCGATCGTGGCGATCGAGGGCAAGCCGCTGCAATGGCTGAACCAGATCCAGGACCGCAACCTGCACCTGGTGCCGGTCGAATACGCCAAGCCGCTGCAGGAGGAATATCTGCCGTCCAAGCTTTCGTCGGCGGACTACCCGAACCTGGTGGCGGATGGCGGCTCGGTGGAGACGATCGCGGCCGAGGCGGTGCTGGCGTCGTATAACTGGGCGCCGAACAGCGACCGTTATCGCCGCCTGTCGCTTTTGGTGGACACCATGTTCGACAAGGTCGCGCAGCTGCAGCGTCCGCCGTTCCATCCGAAGTGGAAGGAGATGGCGCCACGCGCGACGGTATCCGGCTGGACCCGCTTCAAGGCCGCGCAGGAATGGCTCGACCGCAACATGCCGCTGCCCGCAGGCTCTGCTGTGTCGGCGGCATCCGGCGCCGCGCCGCCGCCGGCTCCGGTTGCTGCACCGGCCGCCGCACTTGCCCCGCAGGACCGCGATCCCCTGTATCGCGAATTCCTGGAATGGCGGGCCGGCCGCGCCAAGGCCGGCGCCAGCAGGTAACCGGGCCGGCCGATAACGGTTTGACGACAGGACGGCCCGCCTCGCGCGGGCCGTCGTGCTTTTGGGGTTCGGCCACCTGTGCGCAAAGCGGCCCCGAACGGATGGCGTCATGCCGGTAATGCAGGGCTCAGTCGCATAAAATAGTGTATCGGCTTGGCTTCGCAGCGCGACGGGCCACGTTCCCGCGCCACCACGCCAAAAAATTCGGAGGAAGTTCATGTCGGCTCTGCCACTTTCGGGCATCAAAATTCTCGACCTGACGCGGGTGCTTGCAGGCCCCTTGTCGGCGCAGATGCTGGCCGATCTCGGCGCCGAGGTGATCAAGATCGAACGCCCCGCTGGCGGCGACGACGCCCGCGCCTTCGGCCCGCCTTACCTCAGGGATCCCGAGGGCAAGGCGAACAACAACAACTCGTTCTACCTCTGCGCCAACCGCAACAAGAAATCGGTCACCGTCAATATCGCCAGCCCGGAAGGGCAGGAGATCATCCGCGAGCTCGCAAAAACCTGCGACGTGATGATGGAGAACTACAAGGTCGGCGATCTCAAACGCTACAAGCTCGATTATGAAACGATCAAGGCGATCAACCCCGGCATCATCTATTGCTCGGTGACCGGCTTCGGCCAGACCGGGCCTTATGCGCCGCGCGCCGGCTACGACGCGATCCTGCAGGCGATGGGCGGGTTGATGAGCGTCACCGGTCATATCGACGGCGAGCCCGGCGCGGGCCCGATGAAGGTCGGTCCTTCCATTGTCGACTACATGACCGGCATGAACACGTCGATCGGCATTCTCTCGGCGCTCTTTCATCGCAAGGTCAATGGCGGCGAGGGGCAGCATGTCGACGTCTGCCTGTTCGACACCGTGATCGCCTCGCTGTCGCATTGGCTGCAGATCTACCTCGTCAACGGCCAGACCCCGCCGCGGCGCGGCACCTGGGGCAATGGCGGCATGCCGGCCGGCGTGTTCCGCTGCACCGACGGCGAGCTGATGCTGGTGGTCGGCAATGACGGCCAGTTCCAGCGCACCTGCGCGGTGCTGGGTAGCCCCGAACTCGCCACCGATCCCCGCTTCCTGAAGAACAACGACCGCGTCGTGCACGGCAAGGAGATCATGGCGATCTTCGCCGGGTTGTTCCTGAAGAAGCCCGTCGCCTATTGGCTGGACGAACTGGAGAAGGCCGGCGTGCCCTCCGGGCCGATCAACAATTTCGAGCAGGTGTTCGCCGATCCGCACGTTCAGTCGCGCGGCATGCGGGTCAAGGTCGATCACCCATTCGAGCCGGATCTGTCGCTGATCCGCAACGCCATCACCTTCTCCGGCACCCCGATCAAGAACTATCGCGCCCCGCCGCTGCTCGGCGCGGACACCAAGGCTGTGCTAGCGACGATCGGGTATGACGAGGCCAAGGTGGAAGCGCTGAAGGAAAAGAAGATCGTCTGATCGCGACATCGACATTTCGATCTTAATCGAAGCATGCTGGCGTCGAATGGCGCTAGTCTGCACCCTCGATCAGTCCGTTCGAGAGGTGCAACGATGAAACGGGAAGTTATTCCAGTCGAGCCGATGTCGTCCTGGCTTGCGAAGCGGAACGCGCCGGTCTCGCCGGTGACGCGCGGCGGCGGCATGGTGTTCGTTTCGGGCCTGCCGCCGTTCGATCCCGATACCGGTGAGCTCTTCACCGGTCCGATCGAACGTCAGACCGAACTCGTCCTTGAGCAATTGAAACGGTGCCTGGAGACGGCGGGCACATCGTTGCAAAACGTGATGAAGTGCAACGTCTATTGCACTTCGGCCAGGCATTTCGCCGTCGTCAACGCGATCTACGCGCGCTATTTTCCGGCAGATCCGCCGGCGCGCATCTTCGTTTGCACGCCCGAATGGTTCGCGCCGTTCGACATCGAGATTGATTGCGTGGCATTGGCGTAGGCCTGCCATGATCGGGATTGAAGAGGCCGCCCGGCCAGCGGCCTCGATCCCTGTGATTTCTTCGGTCAGCGTTTCTGCTGTGCATCGGCCACGGCGCCCAGCATCAGCGTCGTAGCCGCGAGGTCGCCGATCTTCTTGCCCATGTCTTTCCCGGCCTCGGTGGAGAAGCGATAGTGGAAGCCGGCATAGATGCGCGCGTTGGAAACCTCGTCGCTATAATCCTGCAGCCGCGTCCACTTGCGTGTGACGCCGGCAGCCGTCGGGCTCGCCAGCGTAATCTCGCCGACCTCGTTGCCCACGATATGCTGCAGCACGGTCGAAACCGCGCTGGCGGTGATACAATGCGCGCACGGATACTCCGGGTGCATCGGCGTCACGCCCAAAGGCTGCCATGATGCCTCGCGCGGGGTCGCCGGGTTGGACGTGAGGTCGGCGTTGCGGATGGCTGTTACGGGACGCCACAGATTGTAGGTATATTTCGCCTCGAACACGGCGATGAAGGCGTCAGCGCCGGCGATCGCCGTCAGCGCGTAGAGGCGGGCGCAATCGACGAGGTCCATCTTCCTGTTGCGAGGCGAGCTGGCGGACAATCGTATTGTAGGTCCGCGGTCCGGTGAAGAACCAGAAGCGGGCGATCGTCGTCTGCTCGGCCGAGCGTTTGGTGCTCACATTACTGCCGATCTCGCGAATTTCGTTCAAATCCCTGGTCCAGGTTTCCGACGTCAGCGCGGGAGGCGGGGCGGCGCGAAATTGCGACGCGCTTGTCATCGCGAACGGCTTGATCTTCGAACTCGTGGACTCGATCGGTATCGTGGTCGGTACATAGACGCCGGCCGTGGTGGCGGGACGATGGTCTTCAGGCATGTTGCTGCCGTCATTGGTGCGCAAGGCGATGATCCCGGCAGCAGCCTGTTTGCCGAGCTCGATGCCCTTCGACTTCGCCTCGTTCTCGGCAATCCCGGCAAGCGACCCGGCCAACGCCGCATCGAGATCGGTCTTCTTGTCGGGATGCAGCGCCAACAGTACGTCATATGCCGCGGCAGCCGCAGCGGCTTCCCTTGATGTGGCCCGGTCCGCGGTGAGGTTGAGCTTGTAGGGTGCATACCGCCTGTCGATGGCGTTGACCGCCTCGAACATTGCGATGTGGAGCATCGCCTGCCCGCGGGCATTCGGGGCATTCAGAAGCTGCTTTTCTATGGCGAGGGCGTCGGCCTTCGCGTTCCAGTCCATGATGACGTCGGCGTGGGCGGCAGTCGCGAACAGCGCGACGGCGAGGGCGCTGCAGATCCGAACGGCCAGCGAAAATCCTGATGTTGGCTTCATTGGAACCTCTCCTGCATGTCGCCCTCGGGAGAGGGCTCGCCGGAAAGTCCCATATTCATACGCGTGGCAGTCGTGAAGAAGCGGTGAAATTGTGATGAAATGCTCTGGATTGACCCCTGGTACAGGCCCGCGCAGACATGCCGGAACTCAAGAGCTACCGTTTTGGCCCGTTCCTGGTCGACCGCCGATCGGCCTGCCTGCGCCGCGATGGCGTCATCGTGCCGCTGCGGCCAAAGTCCTTCGATATGCTGGTATATCTCGCGCAGCATCCCGGCCGGCTCGTTCCGAAGGCAGAACTGATCGACGGCGTCTGGCAGAACCTCAACGTCACGCCGAATTCGCTCGCGCAGTGCATCAAGGAGATCCGGCAGGCCCTGCAGGACGACGCACAGGCGATCGTCGAAACCGTCTCCAAGCGCGGCTATCTGTTCGCCTTGCCGGTAGTTGCGATCGACGCTGACGATGCGCCCTCGAGCGCGGAAGCCGGTGAGAGCCGCACGCTGCCGTTGCCCGATCGTCCCTCCATTGCGGTGCTGCCGTTTGACAACATGAGTGGCGATCCCGATCAAGAACACTTCGCCGACGGCATGTCCGAGGACTTGATCACCGGACTGTCCCGCATCCGGTGGCTGTTCGTGATCGCCCGCAACTCGACCTTTGTCTACAAGGGCCGCGCCATCGATATCAGGGAGGTCGCAAGCAAGCTTGGCGTTCGCTATGTGCTCGAAGGCAGCGTGCGCCGTGCCGGCCAGCGCTTGCGCATCAGTGCCCAGCTGATTGACGCGGTGACCGGCGGCCATCACTGGGCCGGGCAATATGACCGCGAACTGGGTGACATCTTTGCGATACAGGATGAAATCACGAGCAGCGTCGTCGCTGCGATCGAGCCGCGCTTGCTGGCGGCGGAGGGCGTTCGCGCGTTTTCGCGTTCGCCGGGCGATCTCGGTGCCTGGGAGCTGGTGGCGCGGGCGCAAACCCATGTCTGGCGGCTCACGCGATCGGATAATGAAGCAGCCATTGCGGCGCTCCATCGCGCCGTCGATGCCTATCCGGACTACGCCCCGGCCCGGAGCCTGCTCGGGTTTTGCCTGGTGTTTGCCGCGCATAATGGCTGGATTGATCGCGACCAGGGCTTGCTCGCCGGCCGTCCGCACATCGTGCGGGCGGTCGCGCTGGACGATTGCGATCCGTGGGGACAGATCGCGTTCGGCTATTGGTCGATGATGGAATGGCGTACCGAGGAATCGATTGCGGCGTTCCGGCGCGCCGTCAGCCTCAATCCGAGTTCAGCGGCCGCGCATTGCTATCTGAGCCATGGGCTGGCGTTCTCCGGGCAATGCGACGAAGCCATCGCGCATGGCAACGAGGCGATCCGGCTCAGCCCGCTGGATCCCGACACCGCGATGTTCCTCGGCGGCATTACGGTCGCGCACTATCTCGCCGGCCGATACGCAGACGCCTTCCGAACCTCGGAAGAATTACTGCGGCTGCGCCCTGGCTTTCACGGCGCCCAGCGCCTGCGCTGCGCGAGCCTGGCCCAGATGGGAAGAGTGGAGGAGGCCAAACAATCTCTCGCTGCCGTACGGCTTGAACAACCCCAACTCTCGGTCGACTGGATCAAATCGAGCGTCCCCTATCAGACGCCCGAACTGATGGCGCATTTCCTGACGGGAATGCGCAAGGCCGGGCTGACATAGCGTTGTGTGAGGAGGGGGCATGGCGTTCATGTTCGGATATTGAAAGGCTTGTGTTTTTTCCTCCGTGCCCGACGGGCAAATCACCCAAAACCTGTCCAGCCTCTTTTGCAAAAATATTCTGCTTTCGTTCTCACCCAAATCAACTGCATAACTCCGCTTGTCTCACGGCGGATGAGGGGCGTTGGCCATCGTCACGAACGCGCGGTGAGATGCGATGGACGCGAATGGCGCGCTAGACGTACGCGCCTTAAGCGTACGGCGAAGTCGTGTGGTTCGGGCGCCGCGGTGCTGGCGTTAAGTTGGCGGGATCTGTCTCGCTGGCGACGGAGGCAAAAGAGCCGTTCTCCGGGGAGAGCACGAAGTAAGCCGTAAAGCCATTGCGCAGGGAAGGCCGGAATGCTCCGCTGCCCTGTATGCTCGTGTGCAGTTTTGTTTGCGCAAATCGCACGCGAGACCGCGGGTGCAGCAAGCACCCGGTCTTCCCTGCGCCCTCTGATTTCGAGGAGGGCCAAGGTGAATAGCAAACCTCGGGCGAAAGGCGTCGCGAGAATGCGGAACTATATCCATCGTCATTGCGAGCGAAGCGAAGCAATCTATTGTCACCTCACGCACGGAAGGATGGATTGCTTCGCTTCGCTCATCCGGGCTACAAGATCCACTACAAGAAACTCAACTCAGAGATCCTGCCGCGTCAGCCTGCCATGTGGCATCGCCGGCCGGGCAGGCGCCTTCTTCGCCGGCGTCTCGCCGCCGGTCAGCGCCATCACCGAGACCGAAACCACGCGGTCGATGATCGCCTGGACGTCGTTGAGGTCGCATTGTCCTTCCGACAATTTCGCCAACCGCTCTTTTTCCCGGATGGTGTGATGCGACATCGCCAGCGCAAAATGCAGGCCCCAATAGAGATCGGCGTCGTCACGGCCGGGCATCGCGCGCCGCATCGCGGCGATGAATTTCCGCAAATGATCGACCTCGCGGTTCTTGATGCGGCGGATCGGTGGCACCGACTCGATCGAGGCACGGATCATGAAGCGTGCAGCCGTCGAGCCTTCGCGGTCGGGGCCGAGGCAGCCGCGGAGCGTTGGGCCCACCAGCGCATGCAGGATGGCCTCGATCGAGGCGCGGCCGCCGCCCTTTTCCTCGGCAAGTTTCAACTCGTTGAGACGCTCGCGGTTGGTGGCGAGGCTGCGGGTGACGAACAGCTCCGCGATCAATTCGTCCTTGGAGCCAAAATGATAATTTACCGCGGCGAGGTTGACGTTCGCCTCGGCGACGATGTCGCGCAGCGTCACGTCGCCAAAACCGCGATCGGCGTAAAGCCGTTCGGCGGCGGCAAGGATGGCGGACCGGGTCCGATCGCTCGACATATCAGCCTCCCGTTGGAGGAGTTGCAATTCAAACAGTTGTATGAAACTATCGTTTGAAGGGCGGGAAATGTCAATCCGTCGTCTCATTGCGAAGCGCAAAATACCTTGCGGCGAACGAGAGGCGGGCGGACAGTGCGGCCAACGATTTCAGAAGCCAGAGGTGAGGAGCGTCCCATGAATTTCGACATGTCCGAAAGGCAAAAGGAATGGCTGAACCGCGTACAGGCGTTCATGAAGACGCATGTTCGTCCGGCGGTGCCGATCTACGAGAAGCAGGATGCGGAGGGCCCGCGCTGGAAGGTGATCCCGATCCTCGAGGAGCTGAAGAAGAAGGCGAAGGCCGAAGGCCTCTGGAACATGTTCATGCCGCCGAACGCGCATGAAGACGACGAATTCCGCGGCGCGGGATTGACCAACCTCGAATATGCGCTGCTGTCGGAAGAGATGGGCCACATCTCCTGGGCCTCGGAGGTGTTCAACTGTTCCGCCCCCGATACCGGCAACATGGAAGTGTTCATCCGCTACGGCACCAAGGAGCAGAAGCGGAAGTGGCTGAAGCCGCTGATGGAGGGCGAGATCCGCTCCGCCTTCCTGATGACCGAGCCGGCCGTGGCGTCATCGGACGCCACCAACATCGAGACGCGCATCGAAAAGGACGGCGACCACTATGTCATCAACGGCCGCAAATGGTGGTCGTCGGGCGTCGGCGACCCCCGCTGCAAGATCGCGATCCTGATGGGCAAGACCGATTTCAAGGCGGCGAAGCATCAGCAGCAGTCGCAGATCCTGGTTCCGCTCGACACTCCCGGCATCAAGGTGGAGAAGATGCTGCCGGTGTTCGGCTTTGACGACGCGCCGCACGGTCACGCCCAGGTGCTGCTGGAAAACGTTCGCGTGCCGAAGGAAAACATCCTGCTCGGCGAAGGCCGAGGTTTCGAGATCGCACAGGGCCGTCTCGGCCCGGGCCGTATCCATCACTGCATGCGCACCATCGGCAAGGCCGAGGAGGCGCTGGAGAAGATGGTGAAGCGGCTGGCCTCGCGCACCGCGTTCGGCAAGAAGATCATCGAGCACTCGGTGTGGGAACAGCGCATCGGCGAAGCGCGTGCCGATATCGAGATGAATCGCTTGCTGTGCCTCAAGGCCGCCGACATGATGGACAAGGTCGGCAACAAGACCGCGCAGGCCGAGATCGCGATGATCAAGGTCACGGCTCCCAATATGGCGCTGAAGATCATCGACAACGCCATCCAGGCTTACGGCGGCGGCGGCGTCTCCGACGATGCCGGCCTGGCAAAGGATTACGCCCATATCCGGACGCTTCGCCTCGCGGACGGTCCGGACGAGGTGCACAATCGCGCCATTGCCAGACTTGAACTTCGGAAGTATGCAAACTGACGGCACACTAACCGACGGGAGCCGTCACCTGCGCTCCTACCCGTCATTCCGGGGCGATGCGACAGCATCGAACCCGGAATCTCGAGATTCCGGGTCTGGTCCTTCGGACCATCCCGGAATGACGGAATAATAAAAAATGTAAGGGAGCGTCATCGTGGCGGACGGCGTCAGGAAAGACGAAGAGTTCTCGGGCACCAAGGAAGTCGAGGAGCGTCATCGTATCAACGAGGCGAGCCTCGATGGCTGGATGCGCGAGCATGTCGAGGGCTATCAGGGGCCGCTGACCGTCCTGCAGTTCAAGGGCGGCCAGTCCAACCCGACCTACAAGCTCGAAACGCCGGCGCGCTCCTACGTGATGCGTCGAAAACCGTTCGGTAAATTGCTGCCCTCGGCGCATGCGGTCGATCGCGAGTTCCGCGTCATCGCAGCGCTCGGCAAGCAGGGCTTTCCGGTCGCCAAGGCCTACGCGCTGTGCACCGACGACGCCGTGATCGGCGCGGCCTTCTACATCATGTCGATGGAAGAGGGCCGGGTGTTCTGGGATCCGAGCCTGCCGAGCCAGACGCCGGACGCCCGCCGCAAGATTTTTACCAGCAAGATCGAGACGCTGGCAAAACTCCATGTCTTCGATCCCGAGAAAATCGGGCTCGGCGATTTCGGCAAGCCGGGCAATTATTTCGCGCGTCAGGTCGATCGCTGGACCAAGCAATACCGCGCCTCCGAGACGCAGCACATTCCGGAATTCGAGAAGCTTGCCGAGTGGCTGCCGAAAACCGTGCCGGCGCAGGCGCGCGCCTCGGTCGTCCACGGCGACTACCGTCTCGACAACATGATTTTCCATGCGACGGAACCGCGCGTGCAGGCCGTGCTGGACTGGGAACTGTCGACGCTCGGCGATCCCATGGCCGACTTCACCTATCTGTTGATGCAGTGGACCATGCCGGGTCTCGCCAATGCCGATCTCAAGGCACTCAACATTCCGAGCCTGGAAGAGGCCGCGCAGATCTACTGCAACGTCACCGGCAGCGCCGTGCCTGACCTGAACTGGTATTTTGCCTACAACCTGTTCCGTCTGGCCGGCATCACGCAGGGCATCGCCGGCCGCGTTCGCGACGGCACCGCGGCCAATGCCAGGGCGCTGGAGTCGGCGGCGCGCACCGTGCCACTGTCGAAGGATGCCTGGGCATATGCACAGAAAGCCGGCGCGACCTAAGCCGCGTCGTTGGCTTACTTGGCACTCTCTCCGAATATTCGCGGCAGCCTGCTCATGGCGGTATCCATGGCGGCGTTCACCACGAACGACTCCATCACCAAGGTAGTGTCGTCCGAGATGAACTTCGGCCAGGTGATGCTGGTGCGCGGGCTGTTCGCGATTCTGCTGGTCGCGGTGTTCGCCTGGCATCAGGGCGCGCTGCGTCCGTTGCACACCCTGATGGTCAAGCCGGTGGCGCTGCGGGTGTTCGGCGAAATCGGCGGCACGATCTCGTTCATGGCGGCGCTCGCGCATTTGCCGCTCGCCAACACCTCGGCGATCTTCCAGGCGCTGCCACTGGCGATCACGCTCGGCGCCGCCGTGATATTCGGTGAGCCGGTCGGATGGCGGCGCTGGTCGGCGATCGTGGCCGGCTTCATCGGCGTGCTGATCATCGTGCGGCCGGGGCTTGCGGGCTTCAGCCAGTATTCGCTGTTCGCGCTGGTGTCGGTCGGCTTCTGCGCGCTGCGCGATCTCGCGACGAGGAAGATCCCCGCGCAGATTCCGTCGCTGTTCATCACGCTGTTGACGACCGTGACCGTAACCGCTGCCGGTGGCGCCATCCTGGTTCCGCTCGGCGGCTGGACGCCGCCATCGACAGGCGCGCTCGGCCTGCAGGCGCTGGCCGCCGTGCTGCTGCTGATCGGCTACCAATGTATCATCACAGCGTTGCGCACCGGCGACATCTCCGCGGTGGCGCCGTTCCGCTATTTGGCGCTGCTGTGGGCGATGCTGCTCGGTTATCTCGTGTTCGGCGACGTGCCCGACGCGATGATGGTGCTCGGCGCATCCATCATCGTGCTGTCCGGTCTCTACGCCTTCTACCGCGAACGCATCCGCCACCGCGCGCTGGCGGCGGAATCATCCGGCTTTCCGCCGGACGGCTTGTGATTGCGTCGCGGGTGTCCATATCCGAGGCTGATTGGAGATGGTCATGATCCAGCAACTGCGCATCTACGAAATATTCGAAAAGAACAAGGCCGCGTTCCACGCCCGCTTTCGCGATCACGCCGCGCGCATCATGCAAACCGGATATGGTTTCCGGATCGTCGCGATGTGGGAAACCAAATTCGGCGACAGGACCGAGTTTGCCTATCTCTTGGAATGGCCCGACGAGGCGGCCAAGACGGCCGCATGGTCGGCCTTCATGGCCGATACCGAATGGTCCGAGATCAAGCGCGTGACGCATGCGGAACACGGCCTGATGGTGGGCCAGATCGAGGACCGTTTGCTGGCGGCAACGGACTATTCGCCGGCAAAAGGCAGGAGCCTTCTTGCGATCTCCGCATAGATCATTCTCGTGTCCCGGCTCTGCGGAGCAGCGTTACACGCCGCGCCGCGTCCGGGACACGGGAATCTCGCTAGATCGGCTTGCCGGTATACGGCATCGACGCGGTGAGGCCGCCGTCGACCGGGATCGCCTGGCCGTTGACGTAGGAGGCGTCGTCGCTGGCGAGGAACAATCCCATCGCCGCAAGCTCGTGCGGCTGGCCGGGACGCTTCAGCGGATTGAGCTGGCCGATCTTGTCCTGGGTGCCGCGCTCCTTGGCGCGATCGAACACCGGCTTGGTCATGCCGGTTTCGATCAGACCCGGGCATACTGCGTTGATGCGCACACCGGTGCCGGACAGCGAGTAGGCGGTGGTCTGCACCAGGCTGATAACGCCGGCCTTGCTCGCGCCGTAAGGGTGACCACTGGCGCCGGCCTTGAGGCCCGCCACAGATGCGGTGCAGACGATCGAGCCGGACTTCTGCTTGATCATGTGCGGCATCGAATGCTTGATCGCGAGAAACGGCCCGATCAGATTGACGCGCAACACCTCCTGCCAGTGATCGACGGTCTGCTCGGCCAAGGGCACCAGCCCGCCGCTGACGCCGGCATTGGCCCAGATCGCGTCGAGCCTGCCGTATTTCGCGACCGCCCTGTCGATGAAGGCCTTCACGTCGGCCTCCGAACCCGCATCCGCCATCACGGCCTCGATGGTGCCGCCGGCGTCACTGACGAGCTTTGCGGTTTCCTTCACGCCCTCGGTGCGGTCGACGATAATGAGCTTCGCGCCCTCCCTGGAGAACAGCACCGACGCTGCGCGTCCGATGCCACTTCCAGCACCTGTGATGACGACGGATTTGCCTTCGAGGCGGCCCATGAGTTTCTCCCTGCAGTGTTATGCGCGTCGGCGTCTGCCGCCTTGCGGAATTCAAACAGAATTTCAAACGCCAAGTCACTTGAGACGATGCGTGCTCTGACGTACAGCGACAGCGAACAGTATTGAAGGGCTTTGATGATGTCGAATCCAGACAGGCCGCGGGTGATTGTGACGCGATGGTGGTGGATTCGCCATGCGCCGGTCCGCGAAGATAACGGCTGCATTTACGGGCAGGAGGATCTGGGCTGCGACACCAGCGACCGCGTCGTGTTCGAGGCGGTTGGAAAAATCCTGCCGCGCAACGCGGTCTGGTATGCAAGCAATCTGAAGCGCACGCATCAGACCGCAAGCGCGATCTGGGCCGCCGGATTTCCCAAGCCGTCGGACATGCCGCACGTGAATGCGTTCGCCGAACAGCATCTCGGTGAGTGGCAAGGCCTGAACCGCGCGGCATTTCTCGCCAGCCGGCCGGTCGGCAGCCACTGGCTTACTGAGATCGACGAACCCCCGCCCGGCGGCGAGAGTTTCATGAACCTCTATAACCGCGTTTGCGGCGCCATCGAGCGCATCAACGCCGAGCAGGCGGGCAGGGACGTCATCGCCGTCGCTCATGGCGGCACGATCAGGGCTGCCGTCGGGCTCGCACTCGGCGGTCAGCCGGAGAAAGGCCTCGCCTTCGATATCGACAATTGTTCGGTGACGCGGCTCGATCATCTCTCAAGCGCCGATTACACCGGCTGGCGGCTGCCGATGGTCAACCAGCAGCCTTGGATCGCGGACGCTTCGCACAACGCCATGCATCAGCCGGCGGGGCCTGAGGTGAAGCCGCCGGAGACGAAACTCGCCTGAGCCTTGAGTTGTCGAGAACTGCAAAGGCTGCTTAGTTCGAATTCAAGACCAAGCCAGCATTGCGCTGGACCAACATCGGGGAGAGAGACATGACCTTGTTCGATATGTCGGGAAAAGTCGCCGTCATCACCGGCTCCACGCGCGGCATCGGCCGCGCCATCGCCGAGCGCATGGCCGAGCACGGCGCCAAGGTCGTGATCTCCTCGCGCAAGCAGGACGTCTGCGATCAGGTCGCCAGGGAGATCAACGAAAAGTTCGGCAAGGGGACGGCGGTTGCGATCGCGGCGAACATCTCGAACAAGGAAAACCTGCAGAACCTGGTCGACGAATCCAACCGCGCCTTCGGCAAGATCGACGTGCTGGTCTGCAACGCCGCGTCCAATCCCTACTACGGTCCGCTCGGCGGCATTTCCGACGACCAGTTCCGAAAAATCCTCGACAACAACATCGTCGCCAACAACTGGCTGATCAACATGGTGGTGCCGCAGATGATCGAGCGAAAGGACGGCTCGATCGTGATCGTGTCCTCGATCGGCGGCCTGAAGGGCTCGACCGTGCTCGGCGCCTACGCGATCTCGAAGGCCGCCGACATGCAGCTCGCGCGCAACCTGGCCTGCGAGTACGGCAAGCACAATATCCGCGTGAACTGCATCGCGCCCGGCCTGATCAAGACCGATTTCGCCAAAGCGCTGTGGGACAATCCGGAGACGCTGAAGGCTTCCACCGCGCGTTCGCCGCTCTTGCGCATCGGCGTGCCGGACGAGATCGCGGGCGCCGCGGTGCTGATGGGATCGAAGGCCGGGGACTTCATGACCGGCCAGACCATCGTGATCGACGGCGGGGCTACGATCAGTTGAGGCTTGGCTTGTCATTCCGGGGCAGCCCGTTAGGGCTGAACCCGGAATCTCGAGATTCTCAGGTGCGCAATGCGCACCATAGTTCGCGCTAACGCGCGCCTCGGAATGACGCTGCGCCTTACTCCACCGCCGCGTACACCAGATCCCGCAGCATCGAACGGATATATTCGCGCTGGCCGGGGCCCTGCATCATGAACACCGTGAACAGGTCTTCCGCCGGGTCGATGAAGAAGAACGTGCCGGCCATGCCGCTCCAGAAGAACTGGCCGAGCGAGCCCGGGAACGGCGCGATGCCGCGGTGCGTACGGACAGCGAAGCCGAGGCCAAAACCGTGGCCGGGCGGCATCAGCGGCGAGTCGACCTTCACGCCGGCGCTGAGGTGATCCGAGGCCATCAGCTCCAGCGTCTTGCGACCGATGATCCGGACGCCGTCGAGCGCGCCGCCATTGAGCAGCATCTGGCAGAACCGCGCATAGTCCATCGTGGTCGAGACCAGCCCCCCGCCGCCGGATTCCATCGCGGGCTTCTCCAGCATGTTGAAGAGCTGCACCTTGTCGCCATTCCATGGATCGGTTGCGAACGGCTCGGCGAGGCGGCTGGCGTTGGCTTCGCCCGTATGGAATGCGGTCTCGGCCATTTGCAGCGGCGCCAGGATGCGTTCGGTCAGGAAGGCGCCGAGCGACTTGCCGGAGACGACCTCGATGATGCGGCCGAGCACGTCGGTCGAGCGGCTGTAATTCCATTCCGCGCCGGGCTGGCAGATCAGCGGCATGCCGGCGATCATGGTCGCGTGCTCGGCGTTGGTGATCTTGCGGCTGCGCAGCCGCGACTGCTGGTAGAGCTGCTGGACCAGGCCGTTGCCGGTGTGGTCGTAGGTCAGGCCCGAGGTATGCCGCAGCAGGTCCTGGACGGTCATCTGCCGCTTTACCGGGACGAGGTCGAGCTTGCCGTTGTTGTCGACGCCGACCTTCTGCCCGGCAAACTCCGGAATAAATTTCGCGACGGGATCGCCCAGAATGAAGTGACCGTCCTCGACCAGCATCATGATGCCGGCCGAGACGATCGGCTTCGTCATCGAGAAGATGCGGAAGATGCTGTCATGCGCCATCGGCGCGCCTCCCGCCGGGCTCTGGCGGCCGATCGCATCGAACCAGCCGACCTGACCGCGCCGCGCCACCATCACGGTCGCGCCGGGGAGGGTTCCCTTGTCGACCTCGCGCTTGAAGGCGTCCGACATCCGCTGCAGGCGGACGGTCGAGAGCCCGATCGTTTCCGGCTTGGCGTCGGGGAGAGAAGGGGTCTGGGGGGTGGGTGTCTGCCGGGCGGCGGTCTGCGCGTTCATGGTCTCTCCCGTTGCGCTTGTTGTTTGTAGAAACCAGTCTGGCGCAGATGCCCAGCTTTGGGTAGGCCGGAAGCCGCTTCGCCCTTGCAATCGGGGTATGCCCTATGCTTGAAACGGCGCGAAGCGGCGCACGCGCCGGTTCCCTGCAGGAGTGTAGCTCAATTGGTAGAGCACCGGTCTCCAAAACCGGGGGTCGCAGGTTCGAGCCCTGCCACTCCTGCCATCTTTTCAATAACTTAGCAAAACTTCCAGCGGGCTCTTGCTGCCATTCACTTGGCGGTGGTTTTTGCGGCCTGAAAGGCCAGCACCTACCCGTGCCGCAGCGTCTTCTTGCATTCCGGGCATCACGTGGCCGTAAAGGTCCAAGGTGATTCCGATCCTGCTATGTCCCAGCCGTTCCGAGGCGACTTTGGGATGGGCTCCGGAGGCCAGCGATCTGACCCCGCCGCATCCCCAGTAAGGACAGCCAGGGGCAAACAGCCGGGTGCTCCGCATCGCCTCGATCAATTGACCGGTCTGCTTCAGGTCGTAAGTCGTCATCGTGGACCGTTCGACCTTGGGAGGATCCACGCCACGCTCGACCGCATCGCGCTGGACCTGGGGGTATAACGGACCCAGCGAGGGGGAAGGTCTGCCCGCCCGCCCAAGGTCCGTTTTGTTTCACATTGACACTAAGTCCCCAAATTAGAGCACAGTGAAGGAATGGACAGAATGCCGACGTGCCGCAGGGCGGGCCGGTTTGTCGGCTGAGGATGCATCAGCACGCCGGAGAGAAACGAAAGCGAATGGAGCTATCCTACTCACAGAATCTCGAGGACTATCATCTTTCGCTGGCCTTCGCGGGACAGAGCACCGGGACCTATATCGATGTCGGTGCAGGGCATCCGATTGCCGACAACGTGTCGTTCTGGTTCTATGAACGCGGCTGGCGAGGAATTGTAGTCGAGCCACAGCCTGAACTTGTGGCGCTGTACCAGCGGCTGCGCCCGCGCGATCTCGCGATTTGTGGCCTGGTCGGACGACACTGCGGCGAAATCGACTTCCATGTGGTCGAACGTCTGCACGGGCTCTCGACGACAGTGGAAGGCCTCGCGCAAAAAGCAAAAGCGTTCGGCGTCGACTATCAGACCGTTCGCATGCCTGTGACGACGCTGGCCAAATTGTGCGAAAGACACGATCTAGGCTCTGTCGACTTCCTCAAGATCGATGTCGAGGGCGCCGAAGGCGATGTTCTGTTCGGCGGCGATTGGAAGCGTTTTCGACCGAAGGTGATCGTCGCCGAAGCGGTAATGCCGCTGGCGTCAGAGCGGGGATGGCAGGACTGGGAACCGTTCCTTGTTGCTCAGGGCTACCACTTCGTTCTGTTCGACACGCTCAACCGGTTCTATGTCGCGCAAGAACATCCTGAGATTTTGGCGCGCCTTCCGTCCGAGCGGGCACCGTGGCAGGCGGTTCGTCACATGTACGAGATAGGCCGTGCCCCCGAAAATAAGCAACATCCCGATCACGCGTTGGCGCAGGATCTCGCGCGCGGATTTTGGGCGAGCCTGCCTTATCTCGATACAAGCCTCATAACGTCGCTTTTGGCTCGCGCCCGCCGAATTGCGAAGTCCGATGACCTCGCAGAGCTTGCGTCCACGGTCGATACCGAACAGTTTCGCGCGGCGCTCGGACGGGTCGCTTGCGGTTATGACGGCGGACAGATCGTTGATGAGTGAGAGACCGCGAACTCGGTAGCATACTGGAATGTCTCTGCGGCTGGCGATGCACCGCAGGCGGTTGAGGCGCTAACGTGGAATTAATCTCATCAGCCTATAGTCTCAGGCAGTTCTAGTTGGGTGCCGCGTAAAAGGAGCCGTCGCAACGGACGATCCAGCGACGGCTCTTTTTTGTTCACTCATTGAGGTTGATGCACGTGACCAACACATCGGAAAAGCAGAGCCAAACCGAACAACCCGAATCCACGGCGCCGACCAAGAAATCGAGCCGGAAATCAGTCCTGGCGCTGGCGGTGCTCGCTCTTGGAATAAACTCGACGGCGGCCTTCTACACAATGTCGCCTTCCGATTTTGCTCTGCCTGACATCAGCAGTCTGGCCGAACTGCTTCCGCACCAGAAAGCTTCCGATCCCATAGCGGATCCGGCTGTCGCCGCATTGAAGGATATTCATTCGGCCCAGCAGCAACACGCTGCCTCGCTGCAGGAGAACAACTTCTTATTGCAGCAAAACACAGCTCTTCTTCAGCAGGATTCAATTACGCTTGCTTCGCTGAGACAGAGCGTCGGCGATGGGCAAGCCGGTGTGAAGAAATTATCTACTCAGATAGCGGATGAGCATGAAGACGTGAAGAAGGTGTCTGCTCAGATTTCCAGGCTCATAGCGAAGGTCGACTCGCTGCAAAATGCAATAACCCCGGAAGTTACTTCCTCCATTTCGGCAAGGCATGCTCAAAATCGGCTATCCCGAGTAGCGCGCAAAAAGATGGCTCCGCAGCCTAAACCTGTGGGACCTTTTTCGCTTGGAGGAGCCCCCCTAAGTCCCCCAGCTACCACGCCAATCCCACAAGGCTGAGGAACAAGAACGGCTAGGCGCGGGGCTTCGGCCTCGCGTTTCCCATCCGGACTACTCCCTTCGGCAGAGCGCGGGAGGCCTCTCGAGAGGCGATCACCGTAGCCGTCGGGATGAATTGCGCTCATGGGTGCTTGTAGGCTTTCGGCGATCCGGCGCGCGGTCGCGCCAAAACCGGGGGGCGCAGCTTCGAGTCCTGCCATTCCTGCCAGCTAAGTCAGCTTAATCAAGGGCTTGACAGAACTTCCCGGGCGTTGCCCGGGCTTACGCGAAGAACGCGGTGAGAACCGCCATGTCCGATCGCGCGGGAGCCTCGCCCCGCAGATCTGCGTCGATGACCCGCCGACATGCGTCGATGGTGGTTGTGTCGCCGAGGTCGTTCGCCGCGTCGAGAACGGTCCAGGCCGTCTCGCCCGAGGGTCTTTCCAGGTCTTGGCCTAACAGAGCCATCGTCGTCTCGCTCCCCTATGGAACGCCCAGAATAGCCGGGAGTTTTTAAAATCCAGATCGCGGGCTTGTGGGCATTTGAGAGAAGGCTGTACCCGGGGATTAACCAATGGCCGGCAGCCTTTTTCGTTGGGGCGTCCCCCAAAGGGGGGCCATTTGGAGGCCCCGCGGCACCCCGTACCTTGACCTTTTGCCCGGTCGGCAGTAGATACCCGCCACCTGCAGCCGGCCCGCTAGATGCGGATATCCGGCGCGGCTTTGAATTCCCCCGAACAATCGAGCCCGCTTGGCGCTCATCCTTCGAGAGAGGGCTGGGCGCGAGAGGGCTGTTCGGATTCGCTTTAAATCACAATCGCCTCACGAAGGACGCGGTAACCAACGATGGCTTTCAGCCCGTTCAAATTCCTGCAGGAAGTGCGCTCGGAGACCGCCAAGGTCACCTGGCCGACGCGCCGCGAGACGACGATCACCACGATCATGGTGTTCGTAATGGTTGCACTGGCCTCGATCTTCTTTTTCACCTCGGATTTGATCATCCGCTACGTTGTCACCTTCCTGCTGGGCGTCCACTGATGAGCACCGGAACCCAAACCATGGACAAGCGCTGGTATATTGTTCACGCCTATTCGAATTTCGAAAAAAAGGTCTCTGAATCGATCCGCGAGCAGGCCAAGCAGCGTGGGCTTGAGGACTTGTTCGAGCAGGTGCTGGTGCCGACCGAAAAGGTCACCGAGGTGCGCCGCGGCCGCAAGATCGATGCCGAACGCAAGTTCTTCCCGGGCTACGTGCTGGTGAAGATGAAACTGACCGACGAGGCGTTTCACCTGATCAAGAACACGCCCAAGGTGACCGGCTTCCTGGGCGCCGAAAACAAGCCGATGCCGATCTCCGAATCCGAGGCGATGCGGATCCTGCACCAGGTGCAGGAAGGCGTCGAACGTCCGAAGGCCTCGGTTTCGTTCGAAATCGGCGAGAACGTCCGTGTGGCCGATGGGCCGTTCGCGTCGTTCTCCGGCGTGGTTGAAGAAATTGACGAGGCGCGTTCGCGCGTGAAGGTCGCGGTGTCGATCTTCGGCCGCGCCACGCCCGTCGAACTGGAATTCGGTCAGGTCGAGAAGGTCTGACCGAAAGCGCGAAGCTCTGTCTTCGCGTCAATTGAGGCCGTGGGAGGGAGAGGGCGGTCGCCAGCCGCTCTTCAACCGAACCACGGACCCTGAAACAGCCGGCCCCGGCCGGCACAACAGGAGCGATACATGGCAAAGAAAGTGACCGGATACCTGAAATTGCAGGTGCCGGCCGGTGCGGCGAATCCTTCGCCCCCGATCGGTCCCGCGCTTGGTCAGCGCGGTCTCAACATCATGGAATTCTGCAAGGCGTTCAACGCCCAGACGCAGAAGGAAGAAAAGAACACCCCGATCCCGGTGATCATCACCATCTATGCGGACCGTTCCTTCACGTTCGAGATGAAGACGCCGCCGATGTCCCACTTCCTCAAGCAGGCCGCCAAGATCCAGTCCGGTTCGAAAGCTCCGGGCCGCGACAAGGCCGGCCAGGTGACACGCGCGCAAGTGCGCGAGATCGCCGAGAAGAAGATGAAGGATCTCAATTGCGATTCCGTCGAGTCGGCCATGAAGATGGTTGAGGGCTCCGCCCGTTCGATGGGTCTGGAAGTTGCGGGGTAACGGGTCATGGCAATCGGAAAACGTTTGAGCAAGGCCCGCGAGGGTGTCGACCGCGAGAAGCTCTATCCGCTCGCGGATGCCATCAAGATGGTCAAGGAACGCGCCAAGTCGAAGTTCGACGAGACGATCGAGATCGCGATCAACCTCGGCGTCGACCCGCGTCACGCCGACCAGATGGTTCGCGGCGTCGTCAACCTGCCGAACGGCACCGGCCGCACGCTGCGCGTCGGCGTGTTCGCCCGTGGCGCCAAGGCCGAAGAAGCCAAGGCAGCAGGCGCTGACGTCGTCGGCGCCGAAGACCTGGTTGAGAAGGTGCAGGGCGGCAACATCGATTTCGATCGCTGTATCGCCACCCCCGACATGATGCCGCTGGTCGGCCGCCTCGGTAAGGTGCTCGGCCCGCGCGGCATGATGCCGAACCCGAAGATCGGCACCGTGACGATGGACGTCGCCACTGCCGTGAAGGGCGCCAAGGGCGGCTCGGTCGAATTCCGCGTCGAGAAGGCGGGCATCGTGCAGGCCGGCGTCGGCAAGGCGTCGTTCTCCGAGGAAAAGCTGGTGCAGAACGTCAAGGCGCTTGCGGACGCGGTGTCGAAGGCAAAGCCCGCCGGCGCCAAGGGCACTTATATCCAGCGCGTGGCGGTCTCCTCCACCATGGGCCCGGGCGTCAAGGTCGAGCCGGGCACGCTGCTCGGCTAGTTCCTTGCAGTTTAAGTGAATAAGGAAGGGCGGAATCGGGTGACCGATTCCGCCCTTTGCGTTTGACGTCGCTTTTTCGTAATCGTCGCCGCGCCGGACTTGCCAAGAAGGAAGAACAATGCCCGAGAAAGTCCTGATCTATTCCCGTTTTCCAAAGGCCCAGATGGAGCGTTTCGGCGAACGCTATGAGTTGCTGAACGCCGCGGGCAAGCCGCCCAATGAAGTGTTCTCCGCCGAGCAGCTCGCAGACATTCGCGCGATGATCACCGCCGGCGGCACGCCGCTTCGCGGCGACGCGATGGACCTTCTGCCTAAGCTCAGCGCCATCGTCTGCTACGGCACCGGCTATGACGGCGTCGATCTGGCGGCGGCGGCGAAACGCAACATTGCGGTTGGCCACAGTCCGGGGGCCAACGCGGCGTCGGTCGCCGATATCGCGGTTACCTTGATGCTGGCGGCCACACGGCGACTGCTCGTGGCTGACGACTATGTGCGGGGCGGGAGCTGGGCGGCGGCAAAACCGTCACCGATGATGCGCCCGCAGGCGGGCATGCTCGGCCGCAAAATCGGCGTCTACGGCATGGGCGAGATCGGCCGCAAGATCGCGGCACGCGTCGCTGCGTTCGAGACCGAGGTCGGCTATTTCAGCCGCAGCCAGCACGACGTTCCCTATCAATATTTTCCGACGCTCGATGCGCTGGCCGAATGGTGCAGCGTCCTGATGGTCGCGGTGCGGGCGGGCGCGGATGCCAACCACGCCGTCGATGCCGATATCCTGAAGAAGCTCGGCAAGGACGGCTGCGTCGTCAACATCTCGCGCGGCTCGGTGATCGACCAGCAGGCTTTGATCGCGGCGCTCACCGACCAGACCATCGCCGGCGCCGGCCTCGATGTCTACGCCAGGGAGCCTCATGCGCCGGACGCGCTGACGGCGCTGCCCAACGTCGTGCTCTCGCCGCATATCGGCGGCCATACGCTGGAATCGCACGTGGCGATGCAGGACTGCGTGATGGCCAATCTCGACGCGTTTTTCGCAGGCAGGCCGCTGCCGTATGCGGTGCCGCCCGGCTGACGGCTTCAGTGCATCCCGGCAGCCGGCAAATGGCGCAGCTTGTCGGGATTGCGGACGACATAGATCGCGGCGATCTTTTCGCCGTCGATCGCCATGCTCAGGGTGAGATCGAGTTCGCCGTCCAGATAGAGCAGCGCGCCCACGGTCCCGTTGATAACAGCCGGCGCGATACGGACATCATGGCCGGCGGTCTTGCCGGCAAGGCCGATGAAGAAGCGCGCGACCTTGTCGGCGCCGATGATCGGATTGCGCGCCGCGAACTTGCGGCCGCCGCCATCGGTGATTGCAACCGCGTCCTCTCGCAGCAATTCGGCCAGCTGCCTGACATCGCCGCTGGCAACCGCGTCGCTGAAGGCCTGCAGGAGGCGAGCGTGACTGTCGGGCGTCGCCACGGGCACGGGGCGATTGTCGCGCACCGCCCGGCGGGCCCGCGAGGCCAGTTGCCGGCAGGACGCTTCGGTGCGGTCGAGCATGGCGGCGATCTCGGAAAACGGCGTGTCGAACACGTCGTGCAGCAGGAAGGCCGCGCGTTCCATCGGCGACAGCCGGTCCAGCGCCAGCAACAATGCGAATGATAGATCGTCGGCCAGTTCGGTGGCGGCGTCGGCCGACAGGCCCTCCGCGTCGAACACGGGCTCGGGGAGCCACGGCCCGACATAGATTTCCCGCTGTGCCTTGGCGCTCTTCAGGCGATCGAGACAGAGGCGGGTCACGATGGTGACGAGAAAGGCCTCCGGATTATGGACGCCTTGTGCGCCGGCAAATCGCAGATAGGCGTCCTGCACGACGTCTTCGGCGTCACTGCGGCTGCCGAGCATGCGATAGGCGAGCCCGAGCAGGCGCCCGCGATGGGGCGCCAGCGGGTCGGTCTCAAGCGGCCTGTTTGACGACATCGACATTGTGTCCGTCCACGACGACGCGGCGGCACTCCCTGGCATAGCCGAGGCCTCCTTTCACCATCGGAAACATCCGGCCCAGTTGCAGCGCCAGCGTCAGATCTATCACGCCTTTCTGGCCCCATTGGGCGCGGACGGCATCGCGAAATTCATCGTCGTCAGCGGACCGGCGCGCCACCGCGTCGGCAAACCGGAACCCGAGCGTGGTTGCATCATTCATCGCGCGTGGATCACGGCGCAGCACGGCTTCGATCTGGTCCTTCGGCATGCCGGCTTCCAGCGCCATGTCGACGACCAGTTGCGTGCAGGGCCCGCAATCCTCGGCCAGCGCGCCGACGATCTTGGCTGCGAAACTCGCATCGATCGGGACCGCCTCGCGATGGGCGGACGCCTTCATGACGGGCGCGAACTTGAAGAAGGCGGAAGGGGACTCATTTAGCATCATCTCGAGATAGCTGGTGTCGTAACCATAACGTTTGGCGAATCCACGCAGCGTGCGGCGGGCGATCCAACTACGCATGACTTTCTCCTGGGCTGGGGAAGGCGGAATAAAGGGCGATGGCCGACGGCAGGACGACGGCGAGGAGGTCGAACGCGACGTGATGGGAGTGGCCGCCGGCGATCAGCACCAGATGGAGCAGGGCGTGCGCGGCCAGAAAACCGGCGCCTGCTATCGCCGCCGGCCAATAGCGCGGGCGCCATGCCCGCGCGGCGAGCGCGAGGCCGGCGACGAGAAATGCAATGCCGATGTCCTGGACGAAATGCGGGTTGAAGGGGCCGGTTTCGGTGACCCCTGGAACACTTTCGTACCAGCGGGGACCGGCCAAGAGCATCGCAAGTCCGTTGAAGAGGGTGGGAATTGCCAGTATCGCTGCAATCGAACGCCGCATGGGAACCTCCTGAGGCCAAGACGAGCGAGCCCGCGCCAGTGTGACGGAGGCGGCCAAAGAAAATTTTCGGGCCCGTTTCGGGCTCAAATTCAGGCTAAAGGACCAAGCCCGATCTGGTCTGAATTTTGCTCTTGGCAAGCCGGACAAGACTCGGTAAACAACCGCTTCCGGGCGTGCTGGCCGTTGCTGGCACGTCCGTGCGCGCATTCCGAAAACCCGATACGGTAGGAGATCATTCCTTTCAGGACATCCGCATGGATTGCTCGAAAGGAAGGAAAGCTCATCGCTTCGGTGGATTGCGGCAGGGGTCTTTCGGCTTGCCGGATGGCCTCGATCCTGTCCGAGACTGCAGGCGCCGACGTTGAAATTTGTGCCCAAACGCAAGTTTCCTCAACGGCTTAATCTTACAGCCTGCATAGACGGGTGAAGACCGGATTTCGCTTCGACGCCGCCTTTGGCGACGCCATGGCTGATTTGGTTCGAACCTCGACACCCCGCGCCATCTGGTTCGGGAGGGCAGGCGTTTCAAATGTCGTCTTGCCCGGCGTGTCCTTGAGACTGGTGTCTAGAGGTCAGGTTTTGGGTGAGACGATGGGTGCAACCCGGCGGTCTCGCTCTTAAGCGAAGGCCGCCAACCGGAGAGAGCTTGCTGTGGAAAGAGCGGCAAAAAAGGACGCGGTTGAGGCGCTGAACGAGGTCTTCAAGACCACGAGCGTCGCAGTCGTCGCCCACTATTCCGGCCTCACCGTGGCCCAGATGCAGAAGCTGCGCATGCAGATGAAGCAGGCGGGTGCGTCGGTGAAGGTCTCGAAGAACCGTCTCGCCAAAATTGCTCTTGAAGGCACGGATGTCGTTGCCATCGGCTCCCTGCTGAAGGGACCGACCGTGATCGCGACTTCAAACGATCCGGTAGCGGCGCCGAAGGTTGCCATCGAATTCGCCAAGACGAACGAGCGGTTCGTCATTCTCGGCGGCTCGATGGGTAAAACCGTCCTGGATGTGAACGGTGTGAAGGCGCTTGCCTCATTGCCGTCGCTGGACGAACTGCGCGGCAAGATTGTCGGCCTCCTGGTGGCGCCGGCGACCAAGATCGCTCAGCTCTCGACTGCGCCCGCGGCCAAGCTCGCGCGCGTCGTCCAGGCCTATGCCTCAAAGAGCGAAGCGGCCTGATCCTTCGCAAATCAAACCTGGTTCGAACCAATACGTTTAAGGAAACTGATCAATGGCTGACCTACAGAAAATCGTCGACGACCTCTCGAGCCTGACCGTGCTCGAAGCTGCCGAGCTCGCAAAGCTCCTCGAAGAAAAGTGGGGCGTGTCCGCTGCTGCCGCCGTTGCGGTCGCCGGTCCCGCTGCCGCCGCTGCCGCCCCGGCTGAAGAAAAGACCGAGTTCACGGTCGTTCTGGCTGCCGCCGGCGACAAGAAGATCGAAGTCATCAAGGAAGTCCGCGCCATCACCGGCCTGGGCCTCAAGGAAGCCAAGGACCTCGTCGAAGGCGCGCCCAAGCCGGTCAAGGAAGGCGTGAACAAGGAAGAGGCCGACAAGCTCAAGGCCCAGCTCGAAAAGGCTGGTGCGAAGGTTGAGCTGAAGTAACGCAAGTTGCTTCGGCGAAATCCCGGGCGAGCGTCAGCGAGACCCGGGATCTGTCCAAAGTTGGTACGATGGGGTAACCCGGAGTACGGCGTACACAGAAAAGTGTGGGGATTCGCGGGGTTAGCCCCTCGAATCTCCACGATTCCGCCCCATATCGGGGCGGCAGCAGGAAAACGCGGTAGGCGGCGGGGACGGCAGGGTTCCCGGCGTAAGCCGTTGGGAGACAGTCAGATTTCGGGCTTTTTCAGTCCGTGAAGCGGCAAGTTGAGACGGGCGGGTGCAGTCATGCGCCCCGCGCGTCGTTTTGCGTTTTGAAGGTCTAAAGTACAGATTCAGGACTTCATTCCTGAAGGTGGGCTTTGTTCCTTTTGAGCGATTCGAAATTCAACCCGGGGGCGATGGCAGTCGCGCTTCGGAAGGTTCGCCCATAAGGGCGACGAAAATGAGAGGCCACGATGGCGCAGCAGACATTCACCGGTCGCAAACGCGTTCGCAAGTTCTTTGGACACATCAAGGAAGTCGCCGAGATGCCGAACCTCATCGAGGTTCAGAAGGCGTCCTACGACCAGTTCCTGATGGTCGAGGAGCCCCAGGGTGGCCGGCTGGACGAGGGACTGCAGGCGGTGTTCCGCTCGGTGTTCCCGATCTCGGATTTCTCGGGCACCTCGATGCTGGAATTCGTCCGTTACGAATTCGAGCCGCCGAAATACGACGTCGACGAGTGCCGCCAGCGCGGCATGACCTATGCTGCGCCGCTCAAGGTGACGCTGCGCCTGATCGTGTTCGATATCGACGAGGAAACCGGCGCCAAGTCCGTCAAGGACATCAAGGAGCAGGACGTCTACATGGGCGATATCCCGCTCATGACCATGAACGGCACCTTCGTCGTCAACGGCACCGAGCGCGTCATCGTCTCCCAGATGCACCGTTCGCCTGGCGTGTTCTTCGACCACGACAAGGGCAAGACCCACTCGTCCGGCAAACTGTTGTTTGCCGCGCGCGTGATTCCGTATCGCGGGTCCTGGCTCGACATCGAGTTCGACGCCAAGGACATCGTGTTCGCGCGCATCGACCGCCGCCGCAAGATTCCGGTGACGTCGCTGATGTTCGCGCTCGGTCTCGATGGCGAGACCATCCTGTCCACGTTCTACAAGAAGATCAATTTCAAGCGGACCAAGGAAGGCTGGCGCGTGCCGTTCGATGCCGCGCGTTTCCGCGGCTACTCGACCATCAACGATCTGATCGACGCCGATACCGGCAAGGTCGTGCTCGAGGCCGGCAAGAAGCTGACGGTGCGCGCCGCGCGCCAGTTGCAGGAAAAGGGCCTCAAGGCGCTGCGTCTGTCGGACGAAGAGCTGGTCGGCAATTATCTCGCCGAGGATCTCGTCAATCCGAAGACCGGTGAAATCTACGCCGAAGCCGGCGAGGAGCTCACCGAGAAGTCGCTGAAGGCGCTCAACGAGCAGGGCTACAAGGAATTGCCGCTGCTCGACATCGACCATGTCAATGTCGGCGCCTACATCCGCAACACGCTGCATGCCGACAAGAACATGACGCGTGAAGACGCGCTGTTCGACATCTACCGCGTGATGCGTCCGGGTGAGCCGCCGACCATCGACTCGGCCCAGACCATGTTCCAGTCGCTGTTCTTCGACAGCGAGCGCTACGACCTGTCCGCGGTCGGCCGCGTCAAGATGAACATGCGCCTCGAGCTCGACGCGCCCGACACCCATCGCACGCTGCGCAAGGAAGACATCCTGGCCGTCATCAAGACGCTGGTCGACCTGCGTGACGGCAAGGGCGAGATCGACGACATCGACCATCTCGGCAACCGCCGTGTGCGTTCGGTCGGCGAGCTGATGGAGAACCAGTACCGCATCGGCCTGCTGCGCATGGAACGCGCGATCAAGGAGCGCATGTCCAGTGTCGATATCGACACCGTGATGCCGCAGGACCTGATCAACGCCAAGCCGGCGGCAGCGGCAGTGCGCGAATTCTTCGGCTCCTCGCAGCTCTCGCAGTTCATGGACCAGACCAACCCGCTGTCGGAGATCACCCACAAGCGCCGTCTCTCGGCGCTTGGACCGGGCGGCCTGACCCGCGAGCGCGCCGGCTTCGAAGTGCGCGACGTGCATCCGACGCATTACGGCCGCATCTGCCCGATCGAAACGCCGGAAGGTCCGAACATCGGCCTGATCAACTCGCTGGCGACGTTCGCGCGCGTCAACAAGTACGGCTTCGTCGAAACGCCCTATCGCAAGGTGAAGGACGGCCGCGTCACCGACGAGGTCGTGTATCTCTCGGCGATGGAGGAGGGCCGTTATCGCGTGGCGCAAGCCAACGTGCCGCTCGACGCCAAGGGCCGCTTCACCGAAGACCTGATCGTTTGCCGTCACGCCGGCGAAGTGCTGCCGATCACGCCCGACAAGGTCGACTACATGGACGTGTCGCCGAAGCAGCTGGTTTCGGTGGCCGCGGCGCTGATCCCGTTCCTCGAGAACGACGACGCCAACCGCGCGCTGATGGGCTCGAACATGCAGCGCCAGGCGGTGCCGCTGGTTCGCGCCGAGGCGCCGTTCGTCGGCACCGGCATGGAAGGCGTGGTTGCCCGTGACTCCGGTGCGGCGATCGCCGCGCGACGCTCGGGCGTGATCGACCAGATCGACGCCACCCGCGTCGTGATCCGCGCCACTGAAGATCTCGATCCGACCAAGTCGGGCGTCGATATCTACCGGCTGATGAAGTACCAACGCTCCAACCAGTCGACCTGCATCAACCAGCGTCCGCTGGTGAAGGTCGGCGACATCGTCAAGAAGGGCGACATCATCGCCGACGGTCCCTCGACCGATCTCGGCGAGCTCGCGCTCGGCCGCAACGTGCTGGTCGCGTTCATGCCGTGGAACGGCTACAACTTCGAAGACTCGATCCTGCTCTCGGAGCGGATCGTGAAGGACGACGTCTTCACCTCGATCCACATCGAGGAGTTCGAGGTGATGGCCCGCGACACCAAGCTCGGACCTGAGGAAATCACCCGCGACATTCCGAACGTTTCGGAAGAAGCGCTCAAGAACCTCGACGAAGCCGGTATCGTTTACATCGGTGCCGAAGTCCGCGCCGGCGACATCCTGGTCGGCAAGATCACGCCGAAGGGCGAAAGCCCGATGACGCCGGAAGAAAAGCTGCTGCGCGCCATTTTCGGCGAAAAGGCTTCCGACGTCCGCGATACCTCGCTCCGCGTGCCGCCTGGCGTGCAGGGCACGATCGTGGAAGTGCGCGTGTTCAACCGTCACGGCGTCGACAAGGACGAGCGTGCGCTGGCGATCGAGCGGGAAGAGATCGAGCGTCTGGCCAAGGACCGCGACGACGAACAGGCGATCCTCGACCGCAACGTCTACGGCCGCCTCGCCGAGCTCCTGGAAAACCGCCAGGGCATTGCGGGTCCCAAGGGCTTCAAGAAGGACACCAAGATCACGCGCGCCGTGCTCGAGGAGTATCCGAAGTCGCAGTGGTGGATGTTTGCCTCGCCGAACGACAAGCTGATGAGCGAAATCGAGGCGATGCGGAAGCAATACGACGAATCGAAGAAGGGCCTTGAACAGCGTTTCCTCGACAAGGTCGAAAAGCTGCAGCGTGGCGACGAGTTGCCGCCCGGCGTGATGAAGATGGTCAAGGTCTTCGTCGCGGTGAAGCGCAAGATCCAGCCCGGCGACAAGATGGCCGGCCGTCACGGCAACAAGGGCGTGGTGTCCAAGATCGTTCCGATCGAGGACATGCCGTTCCTCGAGGACGGCACGCATGCGGACATCGTGCTCAATCCGCTTGGCGTGCCCTCGCGCATGAACGTCGGCCAGATTCTGGAGACGCATCTCGGTTGGGCCTGCGCAGGCCTCGGCAAGCGCATCGGCCAGACCATCGACAGCTATTACCAGAAGCAGGACCTCAAGCCGCTGCGCGAGACCCTGAAGAAGATCTATGGCGACGATGAAACCATCAAGACGCTGAACGACAACGAGCTGATGGAGCTTGGCAAGAATCTGAGCCACGGCGTGCCGATCGCAACGCCGGTGTTCGACGGCGCCAAGGAAGCCGACATCGAGGAGATGCTGAAGCTCGCGGGCTTCGACGCCTCCGGCCAGTCGACCGTCTATGACGGCCGCACCGGCGATGCCTTCGACCGCAAGGTGACGGTCGGCTACATCTACATGCTCAAGCTGCACCATCTGGTCGACGACAAGATCCACGCGCGTTCGATCGGTCCGTACTCGCTCGTCACCCAGCAGCCGCTGGGCGGCAAGGCGCAGTTCGGCGGGCAACGTTTCGGCGAAATGGAGGTGTGGGCGCTGGAAGCCTACGGCGCGGCCTACACGCTGCAGGAAATGCTGACCGTGAAGTCGGACGACGTCGCCGGCCGTACCAAGGTGTACGAGGCGATCGTGCGCGGCGACGACACGTTCGAGGCGGGTATTCCGGAATCGTTCAACGTGCTGGTCAAGGAAATGCGCTCGCTCGGCCTCAACGTCGACCTGCACAATTCCAAGGTGGGACCGGCGACCACGTCCGAGGCGGCCGAGTAACGCTAAAGATTCCATGTCCGGCCAGGAGCGTGAAGCATGTCTTCGCGCAGATGGGCCGGGCATTCGCGCTCCTCTCGGACGTTGAGCGGGGCGTGCGCTAGAAAAGAGTTTCGAATTTGCTGCCGGTGACGATCGGCACGCGAGGAGAAGACGATGAACCAAGAAATTATGAATCTCTTCAATCCGACGACTCCGGCTCAGGTCTTCGACCAGATCCGGATCTCGATTGCGTCCCCGGAGAAGATTCTGTCCTGGTCCTACGGCGAGATCAAAAAGCCGGAGACCATCAACTACCGGACCTTCAAGCCGGAGCGTGACGGCCTGTTCTGCGCCCGCATCTTCGGGCCGATCAAGGATTACGAGTGCTTGTGCGGCAAGTACAAGCGAATGAAGTACAAGGGTATCATCTGCGAAAAGTGCTCGGTCGAAGTGACGCTGTCGCGCGTCCGGCGCGAGCGCATGGGCCATATCGAACTGGCCGCGCCCGTTGCCCACATCTGGTTTTTGAAGTCGCTGCCGTCCCGCATCGGACTTCTGCTCGACATGACGCTGAAGGATCTCGAGCGGATCCTGTACTTCGAATATTACGTCGTGCTGGAGCCGGGCCTGACCGCGCTCAAGGACCGTCAGTTGCTCTCGGAAGACGAGTACCTGAAGGCGCAGGACGAATACGGCCAGGATTCCTTCACCGCCATGATCGGCGCGGAAGCGATCCGCGAGCTGTTGAAGGGACTTGAGCTCGAAAAGCTCGAGCAGTCCCTGCGCGCCGAGATGCAGGAGACCGAGTCCGACATCAAGCACAAGAAGCTCGCCAAGCGGCTGAAGATCGTCGAGGCGTTCCGCTATTCCGGCAACAAGCCGGAGTGGATGATCCTGACCGTGGTGCCGGTGATTCCGCCGGACCTGCGTCCGCTGGTGCCGCTCGACGGCGGCCGCTTCGCGACGTCTGATCTCAACGACCTCTACCGCCGCGTCATCAACCGCAACAACCGCTTGAAGCGGCTGATGGAGCTGCGCGCGCCCGACATCATCATCCGCAACGAAAAGCGCATGCTGCAGGAGGCCGTCGACGCGCTGTTCGACAACGGCCGCCGCGGCCGCGTCATCACCGGCGCCAACAAGCGGCCCTTGAAGTCGCTGGCCGACATGCTCAAGGGCAAGCAGGGCCGCTTCCGGCAGAACCTGCTCGGCAAGCGCGTCGACTATTCGGGCCGTTCGGTGATCGTGGTCGGTCCCGAGCTGCGGCTGCATCAGTGCGGCCTGCCGAAGAAGATGGCGCTCGAACTGTTCAAGCCGTTCATCTATTCACGGCTCGACGCCAAGGGTCTGTCCACCACCGTGAAGCAGGCGAAGAAGCTGGTCGAAAAAGAACGTCCCGAGGTCTGGGATATTCTCGACGAGGTGATCCGCGAGCATCCGGTGCTGCTCAACCGCGCGCCGACGCTGCATCGCCTCGGCATTCAGGCGTTCGAGCCGGTCCTGATCGAAGGCAAGGCGATCCAGCTCCATCCGCTGGTTTGCGCCGCGTTCAACGCCGACTTCGACGGCGACCAGATGGCCGTGCACGTCCCGCTGTCGCTGGAAGCGCAGCTCGAAGCGCGCGTCCTGATGATGTCGACCAACAACATCCTGCATCCCGCGAACGGTCAGCCGATCATCGTGCCGTCGCAGGACATCGTGCTCGGCCTCTACTACGTGTCGATCATGCGCGAAGGCCTGCCCGGCGAGGGCAAGATCTTCGGCGACATGGCCGAACTCGAGCACGCCCTGCATTCGAAGGTCATCCACCTCCACACCAAGATCAAGTACCGGTGGGAGGGCATGGACGAGACCGGCAAGGTGACGAAGCGCTGGATCGAAACCACCGCGGGCCGCGTCATGCTCGGCAATCTGCTGCCGAGTTCGGCGAAGATCTCGTACGACATCATCAACAAGCTGATGACCAAGCGGGAAATCTCCGGCGTGATCGATCAGGTCTACCGTCACTGTGGTCAGAAGGAGACGGTGATCTTCTGCGACCGCATCATGGCGCTCGGCTTCTACAACGCGTTCAAGGCCGGCATCTCGTTCGGCAAGGACGACATGGTCGTCCCGCACTCGAAGTGGAAGATCGTCGACACCACCCGTACGCTGGCGAAGGATTTCGAGCAGCAGTACAACGACGGTCTGATCACCCATGGCGAGAAGTACAACAAGGTGGTCGACGCCTGGTCGAAGGCGACCGAAGAAATCGCCAAGGAGATGATGAAGGAAATCTCCTCGACCAAGAAGACGCCGAAGGGCGCCGACGCCGACATCAACTCGATCTACATGATGGCGCATTCGGGCGCGCGCGGTTCGCCGGCCCAGATGCGTCAGCTCGCCGGTATGCGCGGCCTGATGGCGAAGCCGTCGGGTGAAATCATCGAGACGCCGATCATTTCCAACTTCAAGGAAGGTTTGTCGGTGCTCGAATACTTCAACTCGACCCACGGCGCCCGCAAGGGTCTCGCGGACACCGCGTTGAAGACCGCGAACTCCGGTTACCTGACCCGCCGTCTGGTCGACGTGGCGCAG
The DNA here is from genome assembly GCF_036924535.1 of Bradyrhizobium sp. AZCC 2262. NCBI lineage: Bacteria > Pseudomonadati > Pseudomonadota > Alphaproteobacteria > Hyphomicrobiales > Nitrobacteraceae > Bradyrhizobium > Bradyrhizobium sp. AZCC 2262. The sequence continues at coordinate 1,609,640 of NZ_JAZHRT010000001.1, forward strand.
GACTGCATCATCACGCAGGACGATTGCGGCACCAAGCTCGGCATCAAGATGCGCGCCATCGTCGACGCCGGAACGGTTGTCGCCTCGCTGGCGTCGCGTATCCTCGGCCGTACCACGGGCGAGGACCTGCGCGATCCCGCGACCAACAAGGTCGTGGTCAAGCGCGGCACGCTGATGGAAGAGACGCATGTCGACGCCATCCAGCAGGCCGGCATCCAGGAAGTGAAGATCCGTTCGGCCCTGACCTGCGAACTCGTCAACGGCATCTGCGGCAAGTGCTACGGCCGCGATCTCGCCCGCGGCACGCCGGTCAACCACGGCGAAGCTGTCGGCGTCATCGCCGCGCAGTCGATCGGTGAACCCGGCACGCAGCTCACCATGCGCACGTTCCACATCGGCGGCGCGGCGCAGATCAACGAGCAGTCGTTCGTCGAGTCGAATTTCGACGGCAAGGTCACCATCAGGAACAAGGCCATCGCCCGGAACAGCGAAGGGCATTCGGTCGCGATGGTCCGCAACATGGTCGTTGCGATCACCGATGCCGACGGCACCGAGCGTGCGACCCACCGCATTCAGTACGGCGCGCGCATGCACGTCGACGAAGGCGATATGGTCAAGCGCGGCCAGCGCATCGCGGAATGGGATCCGTACAGCCGTCCGGTGCTCACCGAAGTCGAAGGCACCATCGGGTTCGAGGACCTGGTCGAGGGTCAGTCGATCTCGGAAACGCTGGACGAATCCACCGGTATCGCCAAGCGCGTCGTCATCGACTGGCGCGCGTCGCGGGGCGGGGCGGATCTGCGGCCCGCGATCGTCGTCAAGGGCAAGGACGGCAAGGTGCTGAAGCTCGCACGTGGCGGCGATGCCCGCTACATGCTGTCGGTCGACGGCATTTTGTCGGTCGACATCGGCGCCAAGGTCAAGGCCGGCGACATCCTGGCGCGTATCTCCACGGAAAGCGCCAAGACCCGCGACATCACCGGCGGTCTGCCGCGGGTGGCCGAACTGTTCGAGGCCCGCAAGCCAAAGGACGCGGCGATCATCGCGGAAATCGCGGGCACGATCCGTTTCGGCCGCGACTACAAGAACAAGCGCCGCATCTCGATCGAGCCGATGGACAAGACCGAGGAGCCGCGCGAGTACCTGATCCCGAAGGGCAAGCACATCCATCTGCAGGACGGCGACATCGTCGAAAAGGGCGATTTCATCGTCGAAGGCAATCCGGCGCCGCACGACATCCTGGCGATCAAGGGCATCGAGGAACTCGCTGCCTATCTGGTCAACGAAATCCAGGAAGTCTACCGGCTGCAGGGCGTGCTCATCAACGACAAGCACATCGAGGTGATTGTCCGTCAGATGCTGCAGAAGGTCGAGGTCACCGACCAGGGCGACACCGACATGATCTCGGGCGAGCAGGTCGACAAGATCGAGTTCGATGCGCTCAACCTGAAGGCCAAGGAAGAGGGCAAGAAACCCGCCACGGGAACGCCGGTTCTGCTCGGCATCACCAAGGCGAGCTTGCAGACCCGCTCGTTCTTCTCGGCGGCCTCGTTCCAGGAGACCACCCGCGTGCTCACCGAAGCCGCCGTCAACGGCAAGGTGGACCCGCTGGAAGGCCTCAAGGAGAACGTCATTGTCGGCCGGCTGATCCCGGCGGGCACCGGCGCTTCGATGGCCAAGATCCGCGAAGTCGCGGTCAAGCGCGATAAGCTGATTCTCGACGAGCGCGAGAAGCAGGCGACGATCGTGCCGACCGCGCCGGAAGCGGAACCGCTGGCTCTGCCACCGGCGGAGTAAGGGTTCCACCAGGTTCCGATCGAAAAAGAAAGCCGGCTGCGAAGCCGGCTTTTGCTTTTTCAACGGCCGTGGCCCGTGCTTCACCCATAAGGGTGATACGTGCTACCCAGTCACAGCGTGATGTCTGACCATGTTGACGATCCCTTCGAGTCCCCATGAACGCATCAATTGATCCAGAACATCTGATCGATCGCATTTATGAGGCCGGACTCATGCCCTCGCTTTGGCCGGCGCTGCTCGGCGAACTCGGTGCAGCGGTCGGCGGCAACGGCGGCTTTCTGTTCGGCGTGCGGGATGGATACACAAGCGCGGTCAATTCGGTCGAATATGACCAGATCATGCCTGTTTTCCTGAGAGACGGATGGAGCGAACACGATCCCAACCTGCCGCGCGCCATTGCGCTCAATCATGCGGGCTTCGTCACCGACTATGACCTCCTCTCGGAGGAGGAGATCGCGACCAACGAAGTCTACTGCAATTTTTACCGCAAGCATGGCATCGGCTACCGGGCCGGAACGCTCATCCCGATGCCGATCGGTGATTCAATCGCAATTGTCCTGCCGCGGCATCAGGATCGTGGCCCGGTGCCGCGAGAGGTCGTCGCCTTGCTGGATGGACTGCGGCCGCATCTGGCCCGCGCCTCCCTGGCAGCAAACCGCCTTGGCTTCGAGCGCGCACGTGCCCAGGTGGACGCATTGCAGGCGCTGGGTCTGCCGGGCGCGATGCTGCGCGGGCCCGGCCGGGTGTTGGCAGTGAATGGCCTGTTCGATGCGCTGATGCCTTCGCTGTTTCAGGATCGCACGCAGCGCGTGACGATAGCGGACGTCGCGGCGGATGCGCTGCTCGCCGAAGCCCTCGGCGCGCTGCCGCTTGCCGGCAGCCGGACCGTGAAATCCATACCGGTCGCCGCGACGGTGGGTCACGTGCCGATGGTGCTGCATGTCGTCCCCGTACGCGGCTCCGCACGCGATATCTTCACTCAGGCCACCGCGCTGCTGGTAGTGACGCCGGTCGACCGCGCCGCGGTGCCGAACGCGGAGGTCCTGCAAGGCCTGTTCGACCTGACACCGGCAGAAGCGCGCGTGGCGCGGGGCATTGGCCAGGCCGAAACCATTGATACACTTGCCGACGCGACAGGCGTCAACCGGGAAACGGTGCGCAGCCAGCTCAAGGCCGTGTTGTCCAAGACCGGCCTCTCGCGCCAGCAGGAGCTGGCCAGCCTGCTCGCCGGCAAGGCGTTCCGTGGTGGTTAACCGCGCCCACGGTTTCGGAGGCGGACCTTGGGCCCACTCGCTGGCGGAATAAGGCTTCCGCAAGAATACGGTGCGAAGACAAAAGGCCGGCACAAGCCGGCCATTTTGCTGCTTTCTTTCATTGTTGCGTTGCGAGGGCCTGCTTTGTTCATCTTCCCTTCAGGGTGAAAAGCGCTTTTGCTAATGTGGTTTAGACCGGCTGCTCCGAAGGCAGGGGCCGGAGGGCGACGGAAAAGACATGTTGGATCTTGCAATCGTAGGCGGCGGCCCCGGCGGGCTGATGAGCGCCTGGTATTTGAAGAAAAAGCTCGGCGATCTTTGCCGCGTCACGATCTACGAGGCGTCCGACCGCGTCGGGGGCAAGATCGTCTCGCGCAAATTCGATTCCGCGCCGGCGATGTACGAGGCCGGCGTCGCCGAAATCTACGATTATTCGATGACCGGCCCGGATCCGCTGCGGGAACTGATCCAGCATTTCGGTCTGCAGACGATACCGATGGACGCCGAGCAGGTGCACCTCGACGGCGAGCTGCTCAACGACGTGCCGGGCATGCGCCGCAAATACGGCGCGAAAACTGCAGCCGCAATCGAGGCGTTTCGCAAGCGCTGTTCCGACATGGTGTCGCCGATCGAATATTACGAAGGCGTCGGCGCCCACGATAACGAGCATCCGTGGGCCTACATGACCTGCGAGGAGCTGCTCGACCGGGAAGTCGACGATCCCACCGCCAAGCGATTCCTTAAAGTGATGGCGCGGTCCGATCTCGCAACCGAAAGCCACAATACCAACGGGCTGAACGCGCTGAAAAACTTCGTGATGGATGTCGACGGCTATATCGGCTTGTATTCGATCCAGAACGGCAACGAGCAACTGATCGAGTGTCTGCGCTCGGAAGTGGATGCTGACATCCAGCTCAATCATCGCGTGCTCAAGGTCGGCAAGACCGATAGCGGCCGTTATCAGCTCAACATGATGAACGGGAAGGGGCCGGAGACACGCGATTTCGATCTGGTGCTGATGTGCCTGCCGCATTCCTGGCTCGCCACCATGCGCTGGGATGGCGAAGAGCTGCGCAAGTCGATGGTCAAGCATGTCGCCTATTTCGACCGTCCGGCGCACTATTTGCGGGTTTCGATCCTGTTCGACGAACCGTTCTGGGGCGAGAAGATCGCCGGCGCCTGGTTCATGTCGGAAGCGTTCGGCGGCTGCTGCGTCTACAATGAGGGCGCCCGCCACGACGTCGGCAAGCACGGCGTGCTGAACTGGCTGATCGCCGGCTCGGACGCGCTGGCGTTCGCCAATCTGAGCGATCAGGAACTGATCGATGCCGCGCTGAAATCGTTGCCGGCCTCGCTCGGCAACGCCCGCGATCATTTCATGGAAGGCAAGATCCACCGCTGGCTGTCGTCGGTGAATGCGCTGCCGGGCGGCCTGCCGGTGCGCGACGTCATGACCAACCATCGGCCGGAGCCGAAAGAGCATCCGGGAATCGTCGTGGTCGGCGACTATCTGTTCGATTCGACGCTGAACGGTCTGCTCGACTCCTCCGACGCGGCCACCGATATCATTCTGACCGAGATGATCCGGTTGCGCCGCGCCCGCGCGCAGCAGGGCGAGGTGTCGTCCGACAAGATCGACCGCGGCTATTTCGAAAATTACCGTGGTGTCGGTCCCTACAGCGAGGTCTGGAGCCGGTTTACCGATCCGGCCTATCTGACGGACCTGATCAAGATCGTCTGGAACAGGGCCAAGGGCTACAAGCTGCTCGTTGCCGGCGCCGCCAGCGGCGAACTGGTCGGCGCGCTCCGCGAGCGCGGTATCGACGCCTGGGGTATCGAAAACAACAAGACGATCCACGCCAAAACGCCGAAGGCGCTGAAAAAGTACAACAAGCTCGGCTCCATCCTCGACATGCCGTTCAAGGACGGCGAATTCGATTTCGTGTTCGAGACCAGCCTGTGTCACATTGCTGAAAAGCAGGTCCCGCGGGCGGTGCGCGAACTCAACCGCGTCGTGAAGACCGGGCTGGTGTTCGGATCGGTGACGTCGGACATGGCCCCGGCGCTGATCGACCGCTACGACCTGTTGCGCGGCGTGAAGAAGCTCGGCACCTGGTGGGAATGGTCTGAATTGTTCTTCGGCAACGGATTCGACCTCGCGATGCACCGCCGTGACTGCACCGATGCGGTGTGGGCGGCGACGCTGGCTGCCAACAAGGGGCCGGGGCAGTGGTACGCCGACGCCGACAGCCTGCGCTATTCGTTTTTTGACAAGGTTGAATCGGACGATTGAGGTCCGACCGGTTGTAATAAGGCACGACCGGCTCTGATGAATCAGCGCCGGCCGCGCCAAATGTTTGCCGAATTGATCCCGATCGCATAGAATCCGTGGCGGTAGCGCCCGTCGCTGCCGCGTTCGATTTGCGGTCATGCCGGCCGTGCAGCATCGGTTGGTTTCATGGCGCCCAAGCCTCCATCCTCGGATGATCAGAATCCCGCGCCGGCGGACGATCCTGAGCTGACGAAGAAGCTCGTGCCGGAGGCTGTCGCGCCGCTTTCCGGCGGCAAGGCCGCCGGCGCGCCCTCCGACGATGACAAGGACGACGAACAGGACGAGCTGGAGCTCGACGACGATGATGATGACGAGGACCTCGTCGTCTTCACCGCCAAGGAAGCCGCCGGCGCGATGGCGACGATGTACGGCTTCGTCCGGCCGTATCTCGCCAATTACAGGAAACTCCTGATCTTCGTCAGCTTCGGCGTCATGGTCGAGACGCTATTCAACGTCATCATGCCGCTGAGTCTGAAATTCCTGATCGATGACGCGCTCGGCGAAGAGGATTTTCAGGCGCTCTACAAGATCCTCGGCGTGCTCGCGGTCGCCGGTATCGTCACGTCGATCATTGCGGTCTGGTACGAGCGATGGGACGCGCGGCTGGCGGCGTCCATCATTGCCGATGTGCGGACGCGGCTGTTCGAGCATGTCCAGAACCTGCCGTCGTCCTATTTTGCCAAAACCAGGCGCGGCGAGATTCTCTCGCGCTTCTCGATCGACCTTGCGGCCTTCGAAGGTTCGGTCAAGACCTTCGCCAACAGCGCGGCGCTGCCGTTCCTGGAATTGATCGCCGGCATCATCCTGATGCTGTTTTTGAACTGGCAGCTTGCGGCGGTGGCGCTGCTGGTGTTCCCGATCACGCTGATCGGGCCGCGGATCCTGACGCCGAAGGCGGTGCAGGCCAATTACGAGCAGAAGCTCAATGAATCGGCGTTGCTCGGCACGGTGCAGGAAAACGTGGCGGCGCAGGCCGTGGTCAAGGCATTCAGCCTGCAGCGCCGCACGCTGGGCTGGTTTACGATGCGCAACCAGGAAGTGCGCATCAAGACCGCGTCGGCTGTCTTCCTCTCCACGATGGTGGAGCGCACCGTCACCATTTCAGTATTGCTGCTGCACCTCGTGGTGCTGGCAATCGGCGCCTATCTCGCCACCAAGGGCCAGATCACCATCGGCACCTTCGTCACCTTCGAGAGCGCGTTCTGGGAGGTGTCCTACAACATCGCCCATCTGATGCACTTCATTCCGGTGTCGATCCAGTCGGCGGCGGCGGTGCGGCACATCCAGGAACTGCTGGATGAGCCGACGCGCGGCGCCGATCGCCCGGGCGCCCCCGATTTGCCGCGCATCACCAACGACATCACCTTCGACCGCGTCACCTTCGCCTACGAAGGCAGCGAGACGCCGGTGCTCGACAATTTCAGCCTCAAGCTCGGCGTCGGCAAGCGTATCGCGATCGTCGGTCCCAGCGGCTCGGGCAAGAGCACGCTGCTCAACCTGATCCTGCGCCTTTACACGCCGGACGAGGGGCGGGTGGCGATCGACGGCGTCGATATCCGCCGCGTGACCCGCGAGTCGCTGCGTGGTGGCATGGCGATCGTGTTCCAGGAGAACATGCTGTTCAACATGTCGATCCGGGAGAACATCCGGCTCGGCAAGGAAGGCGCCAGCGACGAGGAGGTCGAGGAAGCGGCGCGCAAGGCCGAGATTCACGGCTACATCATGAGCCTGCCGCAGAAATACGACACGCCCGTCGGCGAGCGCGGCGACACGCTGTCGGGCGGCCAGCGCCAGCGCATCGCGATCGCGCGCGCGATCATCCGCAATCCCTCGCTGCTGCTGCTCGACGAAGCGACGTCGGCGCTCGACCAGACCACCGAAGCCGCGATCAATCGCACGCTTCTGAATGTGGCGGAGGGCCGCACCATGATCTGGTCGACCCACCGCCTGACGTCGGTGGTCGAAATGGACGAGATCATCGTGATTTCAGGCGGGCAGGCGATCGAGCGCGGCTCGCATGCGCAGTTGCTCGCGGCCAACGGGGTCTATCGCAAGCTCTGGGACGACCAGGGCCATACGTCGCACAACGCCGCCACTCAGGCGGACGACGACAACGAAGACGATGACGACGATGAGGATGACGACGAGTAGTCCGGACTGCCGCGACCGGGAAATGTCAGACGAGAATTGTAGTGACGGTTGTTGGGCGACTTGAAAGCGTTTGGCGTTACCCGGTAAAGAGCATGCCGGGAGAATCCCTGCCCGAGGCGTATGTCGGCTTTGGCGGCGTGCTCGGCGACCGGCTCTACGCTGTCCATCATGCGGGCGCGCCCAAGGCCTTTCCCTTCCTCACCGCACGAAGCAGAAAGGAAATGCTGCGATTTCGCCCGAGGTTTCGCCGTCCCGAGCTGACGCTTGTACCGGGCAACCTGACCGATGCAGAAACCCGTGGTCCCGGCCTGACACCGCTGTTTCCCTCCAGTGACGATCTGGCGCTTGAGATCGATGCGCCGAACGGAAAAACTCTGTCAGCGTCCGATCCGGCGCTGCTGGGTCTGATCGGAGGTGATCAGCTCAACGCTTCCGACCTGACCATCATACGCTCGGACTGCGCCATAACGGACTGTCGCCCACTTTCGTTGCTTGCAACCCAGACGATTGACGGAATTGGCCGCGCGGTGGGCTTGACGCTCGACAAGCGTCGCTTTCGCGAAAACTTCTATGTCGATCTCAATTCCGGTGGAAGCTTTGCCGAAGACGCATTCGTCGGCCGGCGACTGCGGATCGGTCCGAAACTGACGGTCCACATTCTGGAACGCGATATCCGTTGTCGCATGATCAGCATTGATCCGGAGACGCTCGACGAGAATCCCGAGATTTTGCGGTATGTAGCAAAGAATCATGACGGGAGAGCGGGCGTCTACGCCGCTGTGCTGGTGGCGGGTCTGGTTCGCCCGGGTGACGATATCGTTCTTCAGGATTAGTCCGCACAACGCCGCCGGTCAGACCGACGACGACAATGAAGACGATGACGACGAGGAGTGAGCCCGGCGGTTTGACCCCGCGCTGATCCCGTTTCGCATCCGCCGCAAGCAGCCTTCGCCGAACCACGCCAGGAAACGCGCCCAGCGCTGAGCCTGCCAGTAGGGCCCGTTCTCGATCGTGACCTTGCGGAAGCTGACGGCCTTTGCCATCGACCAGGCATCGCAGGCCTGCTTGACCGGATCGTCGTAAAAGGAGGCGATCTTGTCTTCGCCCATGCCCTCGGTCGCGAGCCAGGCGGGGATATGGACGTTGCAGAGCTGGGCTACGTCGGTGAATACCTTGTCGGTGCCGGTGCCGGTAACCGGGCAGGTGTGCGCAAAGGCGTCGCCGACCAGGACGAGGCCCGCTTGGCGATACCCGGTTGAGACATAGAGATCGGCGGGCCTGATCTTGACGTCGCCGGCAACGCCGTATTCGCCGGTGATGCGGCGCAGCCTGGGCAGCGCGGCGTTCATGGTCTCGACCGGCTTCTTCCGCATCTCGCGCAGCCAGGGGTCGTCGACCTCGCGGTAGACGAAAAGGTTGGCCCGCATCCGGCTTCTGATCGGGAAGAGCGTGACATAGGCGACGCGCTCGCTTGCCCGCTCCGAAAAATAGGTAAGCGCAGGAAATTCGAAGGCCGGGCGGCCGACCGGCACCAGGTCAAATCCGATCGAGATGGAATGGCTGGCGCTGAGGATCTGGCGCTCGATACCGAGATTGCGGCGCAGCCCGACACTCAGGCCATTGGCCAGCACCACCAGGCGCGCCGAAATCGTTTCACCGTTGGATAGCGTGAGCTTCTGCCGCTCCGCACTGGTCGAGACGTCGGTCACCTTGGCGTAGATGAGTTCGGCGGGGGCTGCGATTTCGGCGCGGACCGCGCCGATCAGTGCATCGTACATGATGCCGTATTGGCGGCTCGGCTTCTTGTCGAGCAGATAGCCGAATCGCGCGATCCAGTTTTCGCCGTCATGGGTGGCCGAGCGCAGCACCGAATCGGCGATTCCGGTCTGGTAGAAGCGGCCGAGCTGCTCGTCGCCGCTGATTTTTTCGACGCGGAAGTCGAATGGATAGGCCTGATGCGGATCGATCAGGACCGTCGGAATTCCCGCGCGTCCGAGCATGGCGGCTGCAGTAGAGCCGGCGAGGCCGCCGCCGATGATCGCAATGTCGGTGTATTTCATATGGAATCTCAGCCGGGGTGCGACACTTTTGCACCCGGAATGGCAAATAAAGGCTTAGTCGGAGGGCCGGCATCGGTCCGGATTCCACGAGAATAATGTTTCTGGGTATATTTACCCGGATGAAAATTGCGACTCGGGTGGCGCAGGGCAGGGCGGAACACTATCTATGTCGGACGTCGCGAATTCACTTCCGCGCTTCGCGCATTCACGCGAAGCACTGAATCCGCAGACGCCATAGGCGTTTCAAGCGTTCTCGTTTCGCTTGACTTAGCTGTCCACCACTTATAGAAGACGGCCACTTAACGACAGGCGGTGAGCAACGCCAACGTCGGAACGGAACACCCTTTCAAATCCTTACGGAAGTTTCCTGAGGGCCTGGACGGGCACCAACCTCGACGAATGCCGCTCAAACGCTGTCGATCATATTGCTAGGCAATGCCAGGACGATTTTAGTTCTCTTGAGCACGTCCTCTTGAGAGTGAACTCGGATGCATGACCTCGGAAGCGGGCCGGACAGCGAACGCTGATCGGCCTTCAGTCGCGGTCCTCTGTGGCGTCGAAGCGCTTTCCGCTCAGCGATGGGTGGTTGGCGCGATTTCGTTTTGCGTGAATGTTTTTCACGCAGGGCGGGCCGAACGGAACGGCTAGTTCCGAGAAGAATTTGCGAAAGCCATTCGAGGTTTCGCGCGAACTAAAGGGTGAAGGCTGACATGCCGACGATCAACCAGCTGATCGCAAAACCGCGTGCGGTGCAGAAGTCACGCAAGAAGGTGCCGGCGCTGCAACAGTCGCCGCAGAAGCGCGGCGTTTGCACGCGCGTCTACACCACGACCCCGAAGAAGCCGAACTCGGCGCTTCGTAAGGTCGCCAAGGTGCGCCTGACCAACGGCTTCGAAGTGATCGGCTACATCCCGGGTGAAGGCCATAACCTTCAGGAGCACTCGGTGGTCATGATCCGCGGCGGCCGCGTCAAGGACTTGCCCGGCGTGCGCTACCACATCCTCCGCGGCGTCCTCGATACCCAGGGCGTCAAGAACCGTAAGCAGCGTCGTTCGAAGTACGGCGCGAAGCGTCCGAAGTAAGCGGGAACAGATCAGATGTCTCGTCGCCATTCTGCTGAAAAGCGTGAAGTGAACCCGGATCCGAAGTTCGGGAACATCATCATCACGAAGTTCATGAACTCGATCATGTACGACGGCAAGAAGTCCGCCGCCGAGAGCATCGTCTACGGCGCGCTCGCCATGATCGAAACCAAGACCAAGCAGGGCCCGCTGCCGGTGTTCGAGCAGGCGCTGGAAAACGTCATGCCGACCATCGAAGTGCGGTCGCGCCGCGTCGGCGGCGCCACCTACCAGGTGCCGGTCGAAGTCCGCTCGGTCCGCCGTCAGGCGCTGGGCATTCGCTGGATCATCACTGCAGCGCGCGAGCGCAATGAAAAGACGATGACGGAGCGGCTCTCGGCCGAGTTGCTCGACGCGTCGAACAACCGGGGGAACGCCGTCAAGAAGCGTGAAGATGTGCACCGGATGGCGGAAGCCAACCGTGCCTTCTCGCATTATCGCTGGTAACGGCGAAGAACGGATTTAAGGAACAGCCCATGCCTCGCGTTCATGCCATAGAGAATTACCGCAACTTCGGTATCATGGCGCATATCGATGCCGGTAAGACCACGACCACCGAGCGCATCCTTTATTACACCGGCAAGAGCCACAAGATCGGCGAAGTGCACGAAGGTGCCGCGACGATGGACTGGATGGAGCAGGAGCAGGAGCGTGGCATCACGATCACCTCCGCTGCGACCACCGCGTTCTGGAACGGCAAGCGCCTCAACATCATCGACACCCCCGGCCACGTCGACTTTACCATCGAAGTCGAGCGTTCGCTGCGCGTGCTCGACGGCGCGGTGTGCGTGCTCGATTCGAACCAGGGCGTCGAACCGCAGACCGAAACCGTCTGGCGCCAGGGCGACAAGTACAGGGTTCCGCGCATCGTCTTCGCCAACAAGATGGATAAGACCGGCGCCGATTTCTATAAGTGTCTCGACGATATCGTCGACCGCCTCGGCGCCAAGCCGATTGCGATCCAGCTTCCGATCGGCTCCGAGAACAACTTCAAGGGCCTGGTCGACCTCGTCCGCATGAAGGGCGTGGTTTGGGAAGACGAGGCGCTCGGCGCCAACTTCAAGGACATCGATATTCCCGCCGACCTCGCCGACAAGGCGAAGGAATACCGCGAGAAGATGCTGGAAGCCGCCGTCGAGCTCGATGACGACGCGCTTGCGGCTTACCTCGATGGCAAGGAGCCCGATGAGGCGACGCTGAAGCGGCTGATCCGTAAAGCCGTGCTGACCGGCGCCTTCTATCCCGTGCTGTGCGGCTCGGCCTTCAAGAACAAGGGCGTGCAGCCGCTGCTCGACGCGGTGGTGGATTATCTGCCGTCGCCCATCGACGTGCCTGCGATCAAGGGCATCGACGATGACGGCAACGAAGTCGTCCGCAAGGCCGACGACAAGGAGCCGCTGGCTCTGCTCGCGTTCAAGATCATGGACGACCCGTTCGTCGGCACCATCACCTTCTGCCGCATCTATTCGGGCGTGCTGATGAGCGGTACCGGCGTGGTCAACTCGACCCGCGAGAAGAAAGAACGTATCGGCCGCATGCTGTTGATGCATGCGAACAACCGCGAAGACATCAAGGAAGCCTATGCCGGCGACATCGTGGCACTTGCCGGCCTGAAGGAAGCGCGCACCGGTGACACGCTGTGCGATCCCGACAAGCAGGTGATCCTCGAAAAGATGGAATTCCCGGAGCCGGTGATCGAAATCGCGATCGAGCCGAAGTCGAAGGCCGACCAGGAAAAGCTGGGCGTAGCACTGGCGAAGCTCGCCGCCGAAGATCCGTCGTTCCGCGTGTCGACCGACCAGGAGTCCGGCCAGACCATTCTCAAGGGCATGGGCGAACTCCATCTCGACATCAAGGTCGACATCCTCCGCCGCACCTACAAGGTCGACGCCAACATCGGCGCGCCGCAGGTGGCGTTCCGCGAGCGCGTCACCAAGCGCGCTGAAGTCAAGTACACGCACAAGAAGCAGACCGGTGGTACCGGTCAGTTCGCCGAAGTGTCGATCATCGTCGAGCCGAACGAGCCCGGCAAGGGCTACGAGTTCGAATCGAAGATCGTCGGCGGCGCGGTGCCGAAGGAATACATCCCCGGCGTCGAAAAGGGCCTCAACAGCGTGATGGGCTCGGGCGTGGTCGCCGGCTTCCCGGTGGTGGACGTCAAGGTTCAACTGGTCGACGGCAAGTATCACGACGTCGACTCCTCGGCGCTGGCCTTCGAAATCGCATCGCGCGCGGCATTCCGCGAAGCGCTGCAGAAGGGCAAGTCCGTTCTGCTCGAGCCGATCATGAAGGTCGAGGTGGTGACCCCGGAAGACTATACCGGTTCGGTCATCGGCGACCTGAATTCGCGGCGCGGCCAGATCCAGGGCCAGGACATGCGCGGCAACGCCAACGTCATCAACGCGATGGTGCCGCTCATGAACATGTTCGGGTACGTGAATAACCTGCGCTCGATGAGCCAGGGACGCGCGACCTTTACGATGCAATTCGATCACTACGCTGAAGCGCCGGCGAACGTGTCGGCAGAAGTCCAGAAGAAGTTTGCCTGATTGTCGTTGGTTCAAAGCTAACGACTGAACGGAGAGTCAAATGGCCAAAGCAAAGTTTGAACGTAATAAACCGCACTGCAACATCGGAACCATCGGTCACGTCGACCATGGCAAGACCTCGCTGACCGCAGCGATCACCAAGGTGCTGGCTGAAACCGGCGGTGCGACGTTCACGGCGTACGATCAGATCGACAAGGCGCCGGAAGAAAAGGCGCGCGGCATCACGATCTCGACCGCTCACGTCGAATACGAAACCAAGAACCGGCATTATGCCCACGTCGATTGCCCGGGCCACGCCGACTATGTGAAGAACATGATCACCGGTGCGGCGCAGATGGACGGCGCGATCCTGGTGGTGTCGGCTGCCGACGGCCCGATGCCGCAGACCCGCGAGCACATCCTGCTGGCTCGCCAGGTCGGCGTTCCCGCGCTGGTCGTGTTCCTGAACAAGTGCGACATGGTCGACGATCCGGAACTGCTCGAGCTCGTCGAGCTCGAAGTCCGCGAACTGCTTTCGAAGTACGAATTCCCGGGCGACACCATCCCGATCGTCAAGGGCTCGGCGCTGGCCGCGCTTGAGGACAAGGACAAGGTGCTCGGCCACGACGCCATCCTCGAACTGATGAAGCAGGTCGACGCCTACATTCCGCAGCCGGAGCGTCCGGTCGACCAGCCGTTCCTGATGCCGGTCGAAGACGTGTTCTCGATCTCGGGCCGCGGCACCGTGGTGACCGGCCGTGTCGAACGCGGCATCGTCAAGGTCGGCGAGGAAATCGAAATCGTTGGTCTCCGCGCCACCCAGAAAACCATCGTCACCGGCGTCGAGATGTTCCGCAAGCTGCTCGATCAGGGCCAGGCCGGCGACAACATCGGTGCGCTGCTCCGCGGCACCAAGCGCGAGGAAGTCGAGCGTGGCCAGGTGCTGTGCAAGCCGGGTTCGGTCAAGCCGCACACCAAGTTCAAGGCTGAGGCCTACATCCTGACCAAGGAAGAGGGCGGTCGTCACACCCCGTTCTTCACCAACTATCGGCCCCAGTTCTACTTCCGCACCACCGACGTGACCGGTGTCGTGCATCTGCCCGAAGGCACCGAAATGGTGATGCCGGGCGACAACATCGCGATGGAAGTGCACCTGATCGTGCCGATCGCGATGGAAGAAAAGCTGCGCTTCGCGATCCGTGAAGGTGGCCGCACCGTCGGCGCCGGCGTCGTCGCCTCCATCATCGAGTAAGAAGCGAATAGGGAATGGCGAGTGGCGAATAGGGATTTTCTATTCGCTATTCGCTACTCGCCACTCACTAAAGAAAGACATCGGCAATGAACGGCCAAAATATTCGCATCCGTCTCAAGGCGTTCGACCATCGTATCCTCGATACGTCGACCCGCGAGATCGTGAACACGGCGAAACGTACCGGTGCCCAGGTTCGCGGACCCATTCCGCTGCCCACCCGCATCGAGAAGTTCACCGTCAACCGTTCACCGCACGTCGACAAGAAGAGCCGCGAGCAATTCGAGATGCGCACCCACAAGCGCCTTCTCGACATCGTCGATCCGACCCCGCAGACCGTCGATGCTTTGATGAAGCTCGACCTGGCCGCCGGTGTCGACGTCGAGATCAAGCTCTAAGATTTTCAGGATCGTCCGAAGTTAACGGACAGAAAGAACAGGAAGCACGCCGATGCGCTCCGGAGTGATCGCACAAAAGGTCGGGATGACGCGGGTCTTTACGGAGACCGGCGAACATATCCCTGTGACCGTGCTGAAGCTGGGCAATTGCCAGGTGCTGGGCCACCGCACGACCGAGAAGAACGGTTATGTCGCGCTGCAGCTCGGTTCGGGTACCCGCAAGACCGTCTATCTGCCGAAGGCGGAACGCGGCCAGTTTGCGGTGTCCAAGGTCGAGCCCAAGCGGAAGGTCACCGAGTTCCGCGTGTCGGAAGACGCGCTGATCCCGGTTGGCGCCGAGATTCAGGCGGACCATTTCGTGGTCGGCCAGTTCGTCGACGTCACCGGCACCTCGGTCGGTAAGGGTTTTGCCGGCGGCATGAAGCGCTGGAATTTCGGCGGTCTGCGCGCCACCCACGGTGTGTCGGTTTCGCATCGTTCGATCGGTTCGACCGGCGGACGCCAGGATCCCGGCAAGACCTTCAAGAACAAGAAGATGCCCGGTCACATGGGTGTCGATCGCATCACCACGCTCAATCTGCGTGTGGTGCAGACCGACGTCGAGCGCGGCCTGATCCTCGTCGAAGGCGCCGTTCCCGGCTCCAAGGGCGGCTGGATCTCGGTGCGCGACGCCGTCAAGAAGCCGCTGCCGAAGGAAGCTCCGAAGCCCGGCAAGTTCAAGGTCGCCGGCGGTGAGCAGGCTCAGGCTCCGGCCGAGCAGGAGGGCGCGTGAGATGGAACTGAAAGTCACGACCCTTGAAGGCAAGGAAGCTGGTTCGGTCCAGCTCTCGGACGCGATCTTCGGTCTCGAGCCCCGTGCCGACATCATCCAGCGTTGCGTGCAATGGCAGCTCAACAAGCGCCAGGCCGGAACGCACAAGACGCAGGGCCGCGCCGACGTCTGGCGCACCGGCAAGAAGATGTACAAGCAGAAGGGCACCGGCGGCGCCCGTCACGGCTCGGCCCGCGTGCCGCAGTTCCGCGGCGGTGGCCGTGCGTTCGGTCCGGTGGTTCGCTCGCACGCGACCGACCTCCCGAAGAAGGTGCGCGCGCTGGCGCTCAAGCATGCTCTCTCGGCGAAAGCCAAGGACGGCGGCCTGATCGTGATCGACAATGCGCAGGTCAAGGACGCCAAGACCAAGGCGCTGGTCGGCCACTTCTCGGGTCTCGGCCTGACCAATGCGCTGATCATCGACGGCGCCGAGGTGCACGCCGGTTTCGCGACCGCCGCGCGCAACATTCCGAATATCGACGTGCTGCCGATCCAGGGCATCAACGTCTATGACATTCTGCGTCGTCAGAAGCTCGTGCTGACGAAGGCGGCAGTCGATGCGCTGGAGGCGCGCTTCAAATGAAGAATATCGATCCGCGCCATTACGACGTGATCGTGGCACCCGTCGTCACCGAAAAGGCGACGGTGGCGTCCGAGCACAACAAGGTCGTGTTCAAGGTCGCCAGCAAGGCGACCAAGCCGCAAATCAAGGAAGCCGTCGAGAAGCTGTTCGACGTCAAGGTGAAGAGCGTGAACACGCTGGTCCGCAAGGGCAAGACCAAGGTGTTCCGCGGCAATTTCGGTTCGCAGTCGGACGTGAAGCGGGCTGTCGTGACCCTCGAAGAGGGCCACCGCATCGACGTCACTACCGGACTATAAGGCGACACAGCGATGGCATTGAAAACATACAATCCGACGACGCCGGGCCAGCGCCAGCTGGTGATGGTCGACCGTTCGGCGCTCTACAAGGGCAAGCCGGTGAAGGCGCTGACCGAGGGCAAGCTCGGCAATGGCGGCCGCAACAACACCGGCCGCATCACCGTGCGTTTCCGCGGCGGCGGCCACAAGAAGTCCTACCGCCTGGTGGACTTCAAGCGGAACAAGATCGACGTTCCCGCCGTCGTCGAGCGGCTGGAGTATGATCCGAACCGCACCGCGTTCATCGCGCTGATCAAGTATCAGGACGGCGAGCAGGCCTACATCCTGGCGCCGCAGCGTCTGGCTGTGGGCGACACGGTCGTTGCCGGCAACTATGTCGACGTCAAGCCCGGCAATGTCATGCCGCTCGGCAACATGCCGGTCGGCACCATCATCCACAACATCGAGATGAAGATCGGGAAGGGCGGCCAGATCGCGCGTTCGGCCGGCACCTACGCCCAGATCGTCGGTCGCGACCAGGACTACGTCATCCTGCGCCTGAATTCGGGCGAGCAGCGCCTGGTGCACGGCCGTTGCCGCGGCACCATCGGTGCGGTGTCGAACCCCGATCACATGAACATTTCGATCGGCAAGGCCGGCCGTACCCGCTGGCTGGGCTGGCGTCCGCATAACCGCGGCGTCGTCATGAACCCGATCGACCATCCGCACGGCGGCGGCGAAGGCCGCACCTCGGGCGGCCGCCACCCGGTCACGCCGTGGGGCAAGCCGACCAAGGGCAAGAAGACCCGTTCGAACAAGTCGACCAATCGATTCATTCTCCTAAGCCGCCACAAGCGGAAGAAGTAAGGAACGCCGGACATGGTACGTTCAGTCTGGAAAGGCCCGTTCGTCGAAGCCTCTCTGCTCAAGAAGGCAGATGCTGCGCGTGCGTCCGGCCGTCACGACGTCATCAAGATCTGGAGCCGCCGCTCGACCATCCTGCCGCAGTTCGTCGGCCTGACGTTCGGCGTCTACAACGGCCAGAAGCATGTGCCGGTATCGATCAACGAGGAAATGGTGGGTCACAAGTTCGGCGAGTTCTCGCCGACCCGTACCTTCCATGGCCATTCTGGCGACAAGAAAGCCAAGAAGGCTTGAGGAATAGACGATGAGCAAACCAAAGCGCGAACGTGTCCTTGCGGACAACGAGGCCAAGGCAGTTGCCCGGATGCTGCGCGTCAGCCCGCAGAAGCTCAATCTTGTCGCGCAGCTGATCCGCGGCCGGAAGGCGGCTGCTGCGCTCGCCGACCTGCAGTTCTCGCGCAAGCGGATCGCGGTCGACGTCAAGAAGTGCCTGGAATCGGCGATCGCGAACGCCGAGAACAACCACGACCTCGAAGTCGACGATCTCGTCGTCGCCGAGGCGCATGTCGGCAACGGCATCGTGATGAAGCGTTTTTCGCCGCGCGGCCGTGGCCGTTCGGGGCGTGTGTATAAACCGTTCTCGCACCTGACCATCGTGGTTCGTCAGGTCGAGGCCGAGGCAAGCGCTTAAAGCGGCGCGGGAGAAAACGATGGGTCAAAAGATCAATCCAATCGGACTGCGTCTCGGCATCAACCGGACGTGGGATTCCCGTTGGTTCGCCGGCAAGAACGAGTACGGCAAGCTGTTGCATGAAGACGTCAAGATCCGCGAGATCCTGCACAAGGAACTCAAGCAGGCGGCGGTTGCCCGCATCGTGATCGAGCGTCCGCACAAGAAGTGCCGCGTGACGATCCATTCGGCGCGTCCGGGCGTGGTGATCGGCAAGAAGGGCGCCGACATCGACAAGCTGCGCAAGCGGGTTGCCGACATCACGGCTTCCGACGTCGTCATCAACATCGTCGAAATCCGCAAGCCGGAGCTCGACGCCACCCTGGTCGCCGAATCGATTGCGCAACAGCTCGAGCGTCGCGTCGCTTTCCGCCGCGCCATGAAGCGGGCGGTGCAGTCGGCGATGCGTCTTGGCGCCGAAGGCATTCGTATCAACTGCTCGGGCCGTCTCGGCGGCGCCGAAATCGCGCGCATGGAATGGTATCGCGAAGGTCGCGTGCCGTTGCACACGCTTCGCGCCGACATCGATTACGGTGTGGCGACAGCATTTACGACGTTCGGTACCTGCGGCGTCAAGGTCTGGATCTTCAAGGGTGAGATCCTCGAGCACGATCCGATGGCCCAGGACAAGAAGATGGCCGAAGGCGACACCGCACGTCCGCGCCGCGACGCTGCGTGAGACATCAGAAGAAGGTTTGAGGGCTTAAAGCCATGATGCAACCAAAGAAAACGAAGTTCCGGAAGGCGCATAAGGGCCGTATCCACGGCGTTGCGACTTCGGGTGCGACGTTGTCGTTCGGTCAATTCGGCCTGAAGGCGATGGCGCCCGAGCGCATCACCGCCCGCCAGATCGAAGCCGCGCGCCGCGCGCTGACCCGTCACATGAAGCGCGCCGGCCGCGTCTGGATCCGCGTGTTTCCGGACCTGCCGGTGTCGAAGAAGCCCGCCGAAGTCCGCATGGGCTCCGGCAAGGGTACGCCGGAATTGTGGGTGGCGCGGGTCAAGCCCGGCCGCGTGATTTTCGAGATCGACGGCGTCACGGTGCAGACCGCGAAGGAAGCGCTCTCGCTCGCCGCCGCCAAGCTGCCGATCAAGACGCGCTTCGTCGCGCGCATTGCGGAGTAACGTCATGGCCCCGATGAAAGTTGAAGACATCCGCGCGATGAGCGACGACCAGAGGGACGACGCCGTCCTCAATCTGAAGAAGGAACGTTTCAACCTGCGTTTCCAGCGTGCCACCGGGCAGCTCGAGAACACCTCGCGGCTGCGCGAAGCCCGCCGCGACATCGCCCGCATCAAGACCATCGCCGCGCAAACGCGCGCGAAGAAGAAGTAAGAGGCCGTATTATGCCGAAACGTACCCTTCAGGGCGTGGTCGTGAGCGACAAGCAAGCCAAGACGGTGGTGGTGCGCGTCGATCGCCGCTTCACCCATCCGATCTACAAGAAGACGATCCGCCGCTCCAAGAACTACCACGCGCACGACGAGAACAGCGAGTTCAAGCCGGGCGACATGGTGTGGATCGAGGAGAGCAAGCCGATCTCCAAGTTGAAGCGCTGGACCGTGGTCCGGGGCGAACAGAAGAAAACCGCCTGAGATTCACTCGGCCCGGCCGGATGAGTAATCAGGAAAAATTTTAGGCGCTAATTCGAGCGCATCAGAAAGAGGACGAGGTGCATCAATGATTCAGATGCAGACCAACCTCGACGTGGCCGACAATTCAGGCGCACGCCGTGTCATGTGCATCAAGGTGCTTGGGGGCTCCAAGCGCCGCTATGCCACCGTGGGCGACGTTATCGTCGTGTCGATCAAGGAAGCGATTCCGCGCGGCAAGGTGAAGAAGGGCGATGTGATGAAGGCCGTCGTGGTGCGGGTCCGCAAGGACATCCGCCGCGCCGACGGCTCGGTCATCCGCTTCGACCGCAACGCCGCCGTGTTGATCAACAACCAGTCGGAGCCGGTCGGCACCCGTATCTTCGGGCCCGTGCCGCGCGAGCTGCGCGCCAAGAACCACATGAAGATCATTTCGCTTGCGCCGGAGGTGCTGTGATGGCTGCCAAGATCCGGAAAGGTGACAAGGTCATCGTGCTGAACGGCCGCGACAAGGGCCGCACCGGCGAAGTATTCGAGGTCCGCCCCGCCGAGAACAAGGCGCTGGTGCGCGGCGTCAACCTGGTGAAGCGTCACCAGAAGCAGACCCAGAACCAGGAAGGCGGCATTATCTCCAAGGAGTCGCCGATCCACCTGTCCAACATCGCCTATGTCGGCAAGGACGGAAAGCCGACCCGCGTGGGCTTCAAGATTCAGGCTGATGGCAAGAAGGTACGCATTGCCAAGAGCTCGGGAGCAGAGATCGATGGCTGATACCGCTTACATACCGCGTCTGCGCGCGGAGTATGACAAGAGCATTCGCGGCAAGCTGACCGAACAGTTCGGCTATGCCAACGTCATGCAGGTGCCGCGGCTGGACAAGGTCGTGCTCAACATGGGCGTCGGCGATGCCGTCAACGACCGGAAAAAGGCCGAGACCGCGGCTGGCGAACTGACGCAGATCGCCGGCCAGAAGGCGATCGTGACCTATTCGCGGATCGCGATCGCGACCTTCAAGCTGCGTGAGAACCAGCCGATCGGCTGCAAGGTCACGCTGCGCAAGGTCAAGATGTACGAGTTCATCGATCGCCTGGTGAACGTGGCCCTGCCGCGCGTGCGCGACTTCCGCGGGCTCAACCCGAAGAGCTTCGACGGCCGCGGCAATTATTCGCTCGGCCTCAAGGAGCATATCATTTTCCCCGAAATCGATTTCGACAAGGTTTCGGAAGCCCGCGGCATGGACATCACGGTCTGCACCACGGCGAAGACCGACGATGAGGCGCGTGCCTTGTTGACCGCATTCAATTTCCCGTTCCGGCAGTGAGACGCAGTTAAAGCCTCTCAAACGCGGAAACCCAGGAGCCAAGCATGGCAAAGAAGAGTTCGATCGAGAAGAACAACCGGCGCAAGCGGATGACGAAGAACGCCGCCCCGCAGCGCGCGAAGCTGAAGGCGATCATCGCCGACAAGACCAGGCCGATGGAAGAGCGGTTCGCGGCGACGCTGAAGCTCGCCCAGATGCCGCGCAATTCGTCGGCGACGCGGATCCGCAACCGCTGCGAACTGTCCGGCCGCCCGCGCTCGAACTACCGCAAGAACAAGCTTTCCCGCATCGCGCTGCGTGAACTCGGCTCCAAGGGCCTGGTTCCCGGGCTCGTGAAGTCGAGCTGGTAAGGAGGGTCGTCAAGATGTCAACGCACGATCCGATTTCCGATCTCATCACCCGCATCCGCAACGCGCAGATGCGTTCGAAGTCCAAGGTCTCGACCCCGGGCTCGAAGATGCGTGCCAGCGTGCTCGAAGTGCTGAAATCCGAGGGCTACATCCGCGGCTATGCCAGCGTCGAACATGCCTCGGGCCGCAGCGAGCTCGAGATCGAGCTGAAATATTTCGACGGCGAGCCCGTCATTCGCGAGATCGAGCGGGTCTCCAAGCCGGGCCGTCGGGTTTACGCCTCGGTGAAGAATCTGCCGCGGGTGAATAACGGTCTCGGCATTTCGGTGTTGTCGACGCCGAAGGGAATCATGGCTGACCACGCCGCGCGTGACGCGAATGTGGGCGGCGAAATTCTCTTCACGGTGTTCTAGTGCGCATTCCGCAAAAGTGGGAACCGGTTTTGCGACAAGAATGCGCACACGCTTTTAGTTTGACGCGTTTTCTTCGGCGAACCGCTACACACTTCGCCGGAAAACGCTAAGGAGAAGGATTTAGAGCCATGTCACGTGTTGGCAAACGGCCTGTGGCGATCCCGTCCGGTGTGACGGCGAGCGTCGAGGGGCAGACCGTCAAGATGAAGGGGCCGAAGGGCCAGCTTCAGTTCGTCGTGCATGACGATGTCAAGGTGAAGTTCGAGAGCGGTGCGGTCAAAGTCGCGCCGAGGCTCAAGACCAACCGTGCGCAGGCCATGTATGGCACCGCGCGCGCGCAGGTCGCGAACCTGGTCGAGGGCGTCACCAAGGGTTTCGAGAAGAAGCTCGAGATCACCGGCGTCGGTTATCGTGCTGCGCTGCAGGGCAAGAACCTGCAGCTCGCGCTCGGCTACAGCCACGACGTCGTCTACGCGATCCCGGAAGGCATCACCATCGTGGTGCCGAAGCCGACCGAGATCACGATCACGGGCACCGATTCCCAGCGCGTCGGCCAGGTCGCCGCGGAAATCCGCGCCTACCGTCCGCCGGAGCCCTACAAGGGCAAGGGCGTGAAGTACGCCAACGAATTCATCTTCCGCAAGGAAGGCAAGAAGAAGTAACGGAGCCGGTCATGTCACTCAAGGTCACGAATGCCCGGCGCAAGCAGCGCGTGCGCAACTCGCTGCGCCGGTCCGCCAATGGACGCCCGCGTCTGTCGGTGTTCCGTTCGTCGAAGCACATCTACGCCCAGGTCATCGACGACCTGAAGGGCGAAACGCTGGCTTCCGCCTCGTCGCTGGAAAAGACCATGCGCGATGGCGGCAATACGGGCGCCAACATCGATGCGGCCAAGGCCGTCGGCAAGCTGCTGGCGGAACGCGCCGTGAAGAACGGCGTCACGGAAGTCGTGTTCGACCGCGGCCAGTATCTCTATCATGGGCGCGTCAAGGCGCTCGCCGATGCGGCCCGCGAGAGCGGACTGAGCTTCTAACGAACCGTTTTGGATAATTACGAGGACAGGGGCTTTACTCCCCTAAAGATTGGAAAACACCATGGCAGGTGAACGCGAACGCGGCGGACGCGAACGGAGCAGGGATCGCGAGGAGCGCGACAGCGAGTTCGTCGACAAGCTCGTCCACATCAATCGCGTGGCGAAAGTCGTCAAGGGCGGCAAGCGCTTCGGCTTTGCGGCGCTGGTCGTGATCGGCGACCAGAAGGGCCGGGTCGGTTTCGGCCACGGCAAGGCGCGCGAAGTGCCCGAAGCGATCCGCAAGGCGACCGAGTCGGCCAAGCGCAATCTGACGCGCGTCGCATTGCGCGAAGGCCGCACGCTGCACCACGACATCGCCGGCCGCCACGGCGCCGGCCGCGTCTACTTGCGCGCGGCTCCGGCCGGTACCGGCATCATCGCCGGCGGCCCGATGCGCGCGGTGTTCGAAACGCTCGGCATCCAGGACGTGGTGGCGAAGTCGATCGGCTCGTCGAATCCCTACAACATGGTTCGCGCCACCTTCGACGCGCTGAAGCATCAGGATTCGCCGCGTTCGGTGGCGGCACGCCGCAACATCAAGGTGTCCACGCTGCAGTCGCGCCGCGTCGGCGGCGATGCCGAAGTGGTGGCTGAATAACCGGCGCGATTTTTTAGCGCTCTTTGGAGTTAAGACGATGGCCAAGGCCGCAAAGACGATCAAGGTCGAGCAGACCGGCAGCGCGATCCGCCGCCACCACTCGCAGCGTTCGACGCTGATCGGCCTCAAGCTCAACAAGATCGGCCGGGTTGCCGAGCTTCAGGATACGCCTGAGGTTCGCGGCATGATCAGCAAGGTTCAACATCTCGTCCGCGTCGTCGGCGAGAAGTAAATTAAGGAGACAGGGCGATGAAGCTCAGCGATATCGCCGACAACGCCGGCTCGCGCAAGAAGCGCATGCGCGTCGGCCGTGGCATCGGTTCCGGCAAGGGCAAGACTTCGGGCCGCGGCGGCAAGGGCCAGACCGCGCGTTCGGGCGTGCGCATCAAGGGCTTCGAGGGCGGCCAGATGCCGCTGCATCGGCGCCTGCCGAAGCGCGGCTTCAACAACATCTTCCGGCTCGACTTCGCCGAGATCAATCTCGACCGGCTGCAGGAGGCGATCGACGCCAAGCTGGTCGACGCCAAGGAAACCGTCACCGTCGAATCGCTGGTGAAGGCGGGCGTGATCCGTCGCGCCAAGGACGGCCTGCGGCTGCTCGGGCGCGGCGAACTCAAGGCCAAGCTCGCGATCGAGGTGCACGGCGCTTCCAAATCCGCGGTCGCGGCGGTCGAGAAGGCCGGCGGCACCGTGAAGATCCTGGCCCCGGCCAAGAAGGACGAAGGCGAGGCGGCGTAACATCTGCGTCATCGCCCGCCCATGGGCGGGCGATCGGCACGATCGACCAATGGACTTTATCGAAGCCGAGCACCAAATAATGTCCGGCGTCTGCCGATAGCCCCCGACCGGGGGCATCGGCTTGGGGGGCGGCGGGAGAAAGCCTGATCATGGTCTCAGCAGCAGAACAACTTGCGGCAAACCTCAATTTCGGCGCCTTGGCGAAAGCCGACGAACTGAAGAAGCGCATCTGGTTCACGCTGGGTGCGCTGCTTGTTTATCGGCTCGGCACCTATATCCCGCTGCCCGGCATCGATCCCGCGATCTGGGAGCAGGTGTTCAAGTCGCAGGCCGGCGGCATCCTCGGCATGTTCAACATGTTCGCCGGCGGCGGCATCCACCGCATGGCGATCTTCGCGCTGAACATCATGCCGTACATCTCGGCATCGATCATCATCCAGCTCTTGACCACGGTGTCTCCGCAGCTCGAGGCGCTGAAGAAGGAAGGTGAGGCGGGCCGCAAGACGCTGAACCAGTACACCCGCTATCTGACGGTGATCCTCGCCGCGTTCCAGTCCTACGGCATTGCCGTGGGCCTCCAGGGCGCCGGCAACGTCGTCAGCGACCCCGGCATCTTCTTCCTGCTCTCGACCACGATCACGCTGACCGGTGGCACCATGTTCCTGATGTGGCTCGGCGAGCAGATCACCTCGCGCGGCATCGGCAACGGCATTTCGCTGATCATTCTGGCGGGCATCGTCGCCGAGCTGCCTTCAGCGCTCGCCAATATGCTGGAACTGGGACGCCAGGGCGCGCTCTCGACCGGCCTGATCCTGGTTGTGATCGTGATGGCGGTCGCCGTGATCGCCTTCATCGTGTTCATGGAGCGCGCGCAGCGCAGGCTTCTGATCCAGTATCCGAAGCGTCAGGTCGGCAACAAGATGTTCGAGGGCCAGTCCTCGCATCTGCCGCTCAAGCTCAACACCTCGGGCGTGATTCCGCCGATCTTCGCCTCGTCGCTGCTGCTGCTGCCGGCCACGGTCGCGAACTTCAACGCCGGCAAGGGTCCTGAATGGTTCCAGTGGCTGAACACGCAGCTCAGCCATGGCCGTCCGCTGTTCCTGTTCCTCTATCTGGCGCTGATCGTGTTCTTCGCCTTCTTCTACACCGCGATCGTGTTCAACCCGACCGAAACCGCCGACAATCTGAAGAAGCATGGCGGCTTCATCCCCGGCATCCGCCCGGGCGAGCGCACCGCCGAATATATCGATTACGTGCTGTCGCGCATTACCGTGCTCGGCGCGCTCTATCTGGCGATCGTCTGTCTGATTCCGGAAATCCTGATTTCCTACGCGTCGGTGCCGTTCTACTTCGGCGGCACCTCGCTTCTGATCGTCGTCAGCGTGACCATGGATACGGTCGCGCAGGTGCAGGGTTATCTCCTAGCCCATCAGTATGAGGGGCTGATCAGGAAGTCCAAATTGAGGGGCCGCCGCCGCTAACGGGCGGCAGGCTGCGGTCTGAATTTCAATAAAGGGTGTGCGGCGTTTCGCTCACCAAGCCGGGGGGCGAATAGTCATGAGATTGATCCTTTTGGGTCCGCCGGGCGCGGGCAAGGGCACCCAGGCGCAGCGGCTGGTCCAGAAGCACCGCATCGTCCAGCTCTCGACCGGCGAGATGCTGCGTGCGGCGGTCGCCGCCCAAACGCCGGTCGGCCTGCAGGCCAAGGACATCATGGCCAGCGGCTCGCTGGTGCCGGATGAGATCGTGATCGGGATCATCTCCGACCGCCTCGACCAGCCCGACATGAAGAACGGATTCATTCTCGACGGATTTCCGCGCACGGTGCCGCAGGCGGCAGCGCTCGACGAACTCCTGAAGAAGAAACACATCAAGCTCGATGCCGTGGTCGAATTGCGCGTCAACGAGAGTGCGCTGCTGGACCGCGTGGAGACGCGTGTCGCCGAGATGCGGGCACGCGGCGAGGAAGTGCGAATCGACGATACCCCGGAAGTGCTGTCCAAGCGGCTGGCGAACTACCGCACGCTGACCGAGCCCCTGATTCACTATTATTCGGAGCGGCGAAAGCTCCTGACGGTCGATGGGATGATGACCATCGAGCACGTCACCCGGGAAATCAACCGCATCCTGTCGGCGATCGGGGCCGTGGAACCCAAGGGAGCCAAGGCTGCGGCTCCGGCCAAAAAGGCCGCTGCGGCCGCCAGGAAGACCGCCAAGCCAGCGGGCAAAAAGGCTGCCAAAACGGCCAAGAAGGCCCCCAAAGCCGCTCCAAAGGGCAAGAAAGCAGCCTCCAGGGTGGCCAGGAAGGCTGCCGCGGCCGCCAAGGGGCGGGGAACTGCCATGGCCAAAAAGGTGGCAAAAAAGACACCCGCCAAGGCCTCGAAAAAGGTCACGAAAAAGCGAGCTAAGCGATAGAGGCGGTTGACGAAACCGAGTTGAATCCTTTAATAAGCCCCGCATCCAAGTCGGATAGTTTTATGACGATGCCGGGCCCCGAAGCAGATGAGGGGAAGGGCGTCGTGTTCGCGTTTGCGGACACCTGCCCGAGATAGCAAGAACTTAAAGCCGGTCCATGACGGATCGGCGACAGGAGAAAAGTCCGTGGCCCGTATTGCCGGCGTGAATATCCCGACCAACAAGCGCGTTCTGATCGCGCTCCAGTACATTCATGGCATCGGCCAGAAGAACGCGGCCGAGATCATCGAGAAGGTCAAGATCCCGGAGGATCGTCGCGTCAGCCAGCTGAGCGACCAGGAAGTCCTGCAGATCCGCGAAGTGATCGACCGCGACTACCTTGTCGAGGGCGATCTTCGCCGCGAGACCGGTATCAACATCAAGCGTCTGATGGACCTCGGCTGCTATCGCGGCCTGCGTCATCGTCGCGGCCTGCCGGTGCGCGGCCAGCGCACCCACACCAACGCGCGCACGCGCAAGGGCCCGGCCAAGTCGATCGCCGGCAAGAAGAAGTAATTTTGCGAATAGCGAATAGGGAGTGGCGAATAGGATTATTCGCCGCTCGCCGTTCGCTTCTTAGGTGTAGCCGCTGGCAGTACGGCGGCGTTTGAGATCACAGGAAGGTTTTAGGTAATGGGCAAGGAAGCCACCCGCGTACGCCGTCGCGAACGCAAGAACATCGCCTCGGGTATCGCGCACGTCAATTCGTCGTTCAACAACACGACCATCACCATCACCGACGCGCAGGGCAACACCATTGCCTGGTCCTCGGCCGGCACGATGGGCTTCAAGGGCTCGCGCAAGTCGACCCCCTACGCCGCGCAGGTCGCGGCCGAAGACGTTTCCAAGAAGGCGCAGGAACACGGCATGCGCACGCTGGAAGTGGAAGTTGCAGGCCCCGGTTCGGGCCGTGAATCGGCGCTTCGTGCGCTGCAGGCGGCGGGCTTCACCGTGACGTCGATCCGTGACGTGACGACGATCCCGCATAATGGCTGCCGTCCGCGCAAGCGCCGGCGGGTCTGACGTTTGGTCGCGGGCGCTCGTTTCCGGGCCCCGCGATTGCTTTTGGAATTTTGACTGCCGCGGACCGATCCGCGGATCTCCAACGCCAGTGATCTGAAGGCGGATCGACTGGCCGGTCTATTGACCCGAAGGGGTGACAAAGTGACGATCCAGAAAAATTGGCAAGAACTTATTCGACCGAACAAGCTGCAGGTAACGCCGGGCACTGATGCGACCCGGTTTGCCACCGTGGTCGCCGAACCGCTCGAGCGCGGCTTCGGCCAGACGCTCGGCAACGCACTGCGCCGCATCCTGCTGTCGTCGCTGCAGGGCGCCGCCGTGCAGTCGGTGCACATCGACGGCGTGCTGCACGAGTTCTCCTCGATCGCGGGCGTTCGCGAGGACGTCACCGACATCGTGCTCAACATCAAGGACATCGCGATCAAGATGCAGGGCGAAGGCCCCAAGCGCATGGTCGTGAAGAAGTCCGGCCCGGGCGCCGTCACCGCCGGCGACATCCAGACCGTAGGCGACATCGTCGTGCTCAATCCCGACCTGCAGATCTGCACGCTGGACGAGGGCGCGGAAATCCGCATGGAGTTCACGGTCGCTTCCGGCAAGGGCTACGTCGCCGCCGAGCGCAATCGGCCTGAGGACGCGCCGATCGGCCTGATCCCGGTCGACAGCCTGTTCTCGCCCGTGCGCAAGGTCTCCTACAAGGTCGAGAACACCCGCGAGGGCCAGATCCTCGACTACGACAAGCTGACCATGACGATCGAGACCAACGGCGCGATCTCGCCGGAAGACGCGGTGGCCTATGCCGCCCGCATCCTGCAGGATCAGCTCAACGTGTTCGTGAACTTCGAAGAGCCGCGCAAGGAAGTGGCGCAGGAGATCATTCCCGATCTCGCCTTCAACCCGGCGTTCCTCAAGAAGGTCGACGAGCTCGAACTGTCGGTGCGTTCGGCAAACTGCCTGAAGAACGACAACATCGTCTATATCGGCGACCTCGTGCAGAAGTCGGAAGCGGAAATGCTCCGCACTCCGAACTTCGGCCGCAAGTCGCTGAACGAGATCAAGGAAGTGCTGGCCCAGATGGGCCTGCATCTCGGCATGGAAGTGCCGGGCTGGCCGCCGGAGAACATCGACGAGCTCGCCAAGCGCTTCGAGGATCACTACTGAGCATTCGTCATTCCGGGGCGATGCGCGAGCATCGAACCGCAGATGCGCAATTGCGCATCGGGGAATCTCGAGATTCCGGATCGCCGCTTCGCGACGTCCGGAATGACTGGGGCGAACGCAGGCAGCCCACCTGAGCAACAAGTCCGACGAACCGTCGCGACGAAGGCAATCAAGGAATAGTTCAATGCGTCACGGCAAGGTTCATCGTAAGCTCAACCGCACCGCCGAGCATCGCCGCGCGATGTTCGCCAACATGTGCGCGGCGCTGATCAAGCACGAGCAGATCGTCACCACGCTTCCGAAGGCGAAGGAATTGCGCCCGATCGTCGAGAAGCTGGTCACGCTCGGCAAGAAGGGCGGGCTCGCCCTGCGCCGCCAGGCGATCTCCGAGATGCGCGACAAGGATCAGGTCAAGAAGCTGTTCGACGTTCTGGCGACCCGCTACAAGGACCGCCAGGGCGGCTACACCCGCATCATCAAGGCCGGCTTCCGCTACGGCGACAACGCGCCGATGGCCGTGATCGAGTTCGTCGACCGCGACGTCGATGCCAAGGGCCTGGATTCCGGCCCGGTGCAGGAAAAGTCCGCCGAGGCGGCGTAGGTTTTCCAAAATCGTGACTTTCAAAAGCGGCGCTCAGGCGCCGCTTTTTATTTGCGCATCTGCCGCGCGCGGGCTGCATTGGCGGTCGTACCCGCCGCTCCCGATATCGCTGTCATCAACGATGGAGATGACGGATGAAAATCGATCTTTCGGGCAAGACGGCGCTGGTGACGGGCTCCACCTCCGGTATCGGCCACGCAATTGCCAAGGGTCTCCTTGCTGCAGGCGCGGACGTGGTGATCAATGGCCGGGCGCAAGCCAAGGTCGATGCCGTGGCCGCCGCGCTCGGCAAGACTGCCGGTAAGGCCGGCGGCAAGGTGCGGGCTGTTGCCGCTGACGTCTCGACGGCGGCGGGATGCAAGGCGCTGGTCGCGGCGCTGCCTGATGTCGACATTCTCATCAATAACGCCGGCATCTTCGAGCCAAAACCCTTCTTCGATATTCCGGATGAGGACTGGAGCCGCTTTTTCGATGTCAATGTGATGTCCGGCATCCGCTTGTCGCGCGCCTACATGCCGGACATGCTGAAGCGCAATTGGGGCCGTATCGTTTTCATCGCCTCGGAGTCGGCGCTGATGATTCCCAAGGAGATGATCCATTACGGCATGACCAAGACGGCGCAACTTGCCGTTTCGCGCGGCCTTGCCGAATTGACCCGGGGTACCGCTGTTACCGTCAATTCCGTGATGCCGGGGCCGACCATGTCCGAAGGCGTCGAAACTTTCGTTGCCGATCTCGCCAGGCAAAACGGCCAGTCCGAGCAGGATGCGGCCGCGCAGTTCATCAAGCAGCATCGCCCCGGATCGCTGATCCAGCGCTTTGCCAGCGTCGAGGAGATCGCCAATATGGTGATCTACGTCAGTTCGAAAGAGGCTTCCGCCACCAACGGCGCCGCGTTGCGGGCAGAAGGCGGACTGATCCAGACCATCGCGTGAGGTGAGAAATGTCGGCCTATGTCATTTCCGAAGTCGAGGTGCGCGACGTCGCAGGTTTCGAAGCCTATCGCACCATCGCCGCGAAGGCGATCGCGCAATATGGCGGCCGCTATCTGGTGCGGGGTGGCGCTGCCAGCGTGGTCGAAGGCGGCCCGCCCCCGAAGACGATCATCGTCGTCGAATTTCCGACGATGGAACGTTTGCGCGAATGGTACGCCTCGCCGGAATACGCCGAGGCGCTGAAAGTGCGGCAGACGGCGATCGATCGTCGGCTGATCTTCGTTGAGGGCGTCGCGCCCGTTTGAGCTTGCATCGGAGTGCCGCACTGAAAGCTCCGCGTCGGGCGATATATTTGCGCATGCAACGCGTTTGCGGCGCCGAATTCTTCCCGGAACAACAGCGCGAAAAATCTGTTCTTCCCGTAGCCGCGCTGATGCGGCTTGAGGAGGAACCCGATGACGAAGCTGTTCATTCTTGTGGCGGCGGTGTTGCTGGTTGCAACGATAGCCAACGGGCAAACCACCGTCACGACGACGACCGGAGCCGCAGGCGCGACGGTCCGGATCGAGCCGGAGTATCGCACCCGCATCAAGACTTACGTCACCGAGCACAAGATCCGCCCGGTGGAAACGCAGGAAAGAATCATCGTTGGCGCCAAGGTGCCGACCGACGTTGAACTCGAGGCGGTGCCTTCGGATTGGGGCCCGTCAGTGACGAAGTATCGCTATTTCTACTCGAACAACCGTGTGATGCTGGTCGATCCTGCCACCCGCACCGTGGTGCATGAAGTCGACTGAGGGTGCGCTCGCATCGCCATGCAAAAAGGGCCGCCAGTAGAGGCGGCCCTTTTTCATTTTGCCAAGTCACCAGCTTGCCAAGTCACCAGCGCCGATAGTAGCCGCCGTAATACCGCCGCGGATAGTAAGCGTACGCCGGGCGATACACGCGGCGGACATACGGCCCGCCGTAGTAGGACCCGTATCCGCCGCCATAGTAAGCCGGGGCGTAACCACCGCCGTAATAGCCGCCGTAGTAAGCCGGGGCGTATCCACCGCCATAATATCCCGGCCCATAGCCGTCATAGTATCCGTAGCCGGGACCGTAGGCGTAGGCGCTGGAGGCGATTCCTCCAATCACCGCCCCCGCGATAAGCCCGCCAGCTACCCCTGGGAAGAATCCGCCACGCCAGGCCTGCGCGGGCGCCGGTGCTGCGATGGTGGCGAGGCCAAGCGTTGCCGCTGCGGCCAATACCAAAGGTGCTTTCCTCATGGACCACTCCTTTCCGTAAAACAGACGCCAAACATTTTACATTGGAGCGGAGTTCGCTCCTTTCGTAAAACAGAGACTCGATAAACACTTTCGAGTGAAGTTCGTTGCTCACGTGCCGGCTTGCAAACGGTTTTGGCGGCAAATTTAACTTTCATGAACGGGGGTTCCAGGCGACGGGGAATCGAGCCTTCGTTGCGAACCACCATTTTTCCAGCATATGGAACTCCTTGCGGCATAATAACTCGCGCCGCTCACGGAGAGCGCCACGAGCATCTGCCTCAGGTCTGGCGATGGCAGCATTCGGCGCGCGCAGTGAGACTGCGATGTGCGCCGAGCAGGGCGTTATTGGCTGCTACCAGCCCTCCAGCACGATCTTGCCGCGCGACTTGCCGCTTTCCAGCAGCGCATGGGCACGCTTCAAATTGGCCGCGTTGATGGTGCCGAAAGTCTGGTCGAGGGTGGTGCGTAGCACGCCCTTGTCGATCAGGTCTGCCACATCGTTGAGCAGATGATGCTGCGCGATCATGTCAGCCGTCTGGAACGATGAGCGCGTGAACATCGACTCCCAATGGATCGAGACCGCCTTGCCCTTGAACGCGCTGACGGTGAATTCCGGGGGATCGTCGATCAGGCCGAACTTGCCTTGCGGGGCGATGAAATCCGCGATCGACTTGTAATGCTGGTCGGTGAAGGTGAGGCTCGCGACGAGCGCGACCGGCGGCAACTTCAGTTTTTCGATCTGCTCCTTCATCGGTTTGGAGTGATCGATCACGGCGTGCGCGCCGCGATCGAGGCACCATTTCTGCGACTCCGGCCGCGTCGCGGTGGCGATAACCGTGAGGCCGGTGAGGCGGCGCGCGAGCTGGATCAGGATCGAGCCGACGCCACCGGCGGCGCCGGTGATCAAAAGCGTGCGCGGATCGACGCTCTTGCCCGGCACGGCGCCGAGCCGGTCGAACAGCAATTCCCACGCGGTGATCGAGGTCAGCGGCAGCGCCGCGGCCTGCGCGAACGATAGCGATTTTGGCTTGCGGCCGACGATCCGCTCGTCGACCAGATGAAATTCGGCGTTGGTGCCCTGGCGCAGGATCGAGCCGGCGTAAAACACTTCGTCGCCCGGCTTGAACAGCGTGACTTCAGGGCCGACGGCGTCGACGATACCGGCGGCGTCATAACCCAGGATCTTGGTCTCGCCCTCGGGCGGGGCGGCGCGCTTGCGGACCTTGTAGTCGACCGGGTTGGCCGAGATGGCCTTGACGGCGACTCTGATGTCGCGGCCCTTCGGCTCCGGCTTGGCGGTTTCGAAATCGAATAGCGATTGTGCGTCCTCGATGGGGAGCGATTTTTTGTACCCGACGGCTTTCATGCCCGATGTCTCCTGCCTGCTTGAACGGTTGGTTGCCTAACTGTCGCGCTGGCATCAAATTGGCAAGTACTGTAAATTTAGGGAACTAGTCCCTGTTTGGATACTATTGGAAAATAGCCCAGGAAACGGCAATGAAACGGCGGAATTTTGCCCATCGGCCCGGCTGCGCGGTCGAAGCGACACTCGACCTGATCGACGGCAAGTGGAAGGGCGTGATCCTGTTTCACCTGCAGGCCGGCACCCAGCGCTTCGGGGAGTTGCGGCGGCGGATGCCCGGGATTACCCAGCGCATGCTGACCAAGCAGCTGCGGGCGCTCGAGGACGACAAGCTCGTGATCCGCAAGGTCTATGCCGAGGTGCCGCCGCGGGTCGAATACACGCTGTCGGACATTGGCGAGAGCCTGCGGCCGGTGATCGAGACGTTGCGGGCGTGGGGCGAGGGCCATCGGGAAAGGCTATCCTGTGGGCCGGCGCCGGACGCCGTCAAAGCGCCCGATCGCGCGGCCTAGAGCCTCGTTCCGATGGAATCGGAACGAGACTCTAGGTTTTTGAATTGACGCGTTTTTTTGGCGCGAACCGGTCTCCACTTCGCTGAAAAACGCTTTGACTGCCGGTATTGTGTACCGCTTTATCTTCTCTCGTTGCCGCCTCGCATCTATATGTGAGGCGCCAAATTCCAGGATTTCCGCATGAATTTGATCCGCTTTTTCGCCCTGCTGCTGGTCTCCGCAGTCGTTGCAACGCCCGCGCTGGCGCAGGACCGGCGCGTGCCGTCCTCGGGCGCCGAACTCCGGCTGTCCTACGCGCCGATCGTGCAGCGCGTGCAGCCGGCGGTGGTGAACGTCTATGCCGCCAAAACCGTGCAGAACCGCAACCCGCTGCTGGACGACCCGCTCTTCC
Organism: Bradyrhizobium sp. AZCC 2262; assembly: GCF_036924535.1. Classification (NCBI taxonomy): domain Bacteria; kingdom Pseudomonadati; phylum Pseudomonadota; class Alphaproteobacteria; order Hyphomicrobiales; family Nitrobacteraceae; genus Bradyrhizobium; species Bradyrhizobium sp. AZCC 2262. The sequence continues at coordinate 1,643,586 of NZ_JAZHRT010000001.1, forward strand.
GCCGCTTCTTCGGCGTCCCCGGCCAGCAGCCGGAGCAGATGCAGCGCTCGCTCGGATCGGGCGTGATGGTCGATGCTTCCGGCCTCGTGGTCACCAACAATCACGTCATCGAGGGCGCCGACCAGGTCAAGATCTCGCTCTCCGACAAGCGCGAATTCGAAGCCGAGATCGTGCTCAAGGACAGCCGCACCGATCTGGCCGTGTTGCGCGTGAAGGACGGAAAAGAGAAATTTGTCACGCTGGATTTTGCCAATTCCGATGAACTGCAGGTCGGCGACGTCGTGCTCGCGATCGGCAACCCCTTTGGCGTCGGCCAGACCGTGACCCACGGCATCGTCTCGGCGCTGGCGCGGACGCAAGTCGGCATCACCGACTACCAGTTCTTCATCCAGACCGATGCGGCGATCAATCCCGGCAATTCCGGCGGCGCGCTGGTCGACATGACCGGCAAGCTCGCCGGCATCAACACCGCGATCTTCTCGCGCTCCGGCGGCTCGCAGGGCATCGGCTTTGCGATCCCGGCCAACATGGTGCGCGTCGTCGTGGCGTCCGCCAAGGGCGGCGGCAAGGCCGTCAAGCGGCCGTGGCTGGGCGCGAAGCTGCAGGCGGTGACGCCCGAAATCGCCGAGACGCTGGGACTGAAACTGCCGAACGGCGCATTGATCGCCAATGTCGCGCCGAACAGCCCGGCGGCGCGCGCCGGTCTGAAACCGTCCGACCTGATCGTCGCGATCGAAGGGCAGTCGATCGACGACCCCAATGCGTTCGATTACCGCTTCGCTACGCGACCGCTCGGCGGCTCAGCCCAGATCGACGTGCAGCGTTCCGGCAAGACCGTGAAATTGACGGTGCCGCTGGAGACGGCCCCCGATACCAACCGCGACGAAATCATGCTGACCGCGCGTTCGCCGTTCCAGGGCGCGAAGGTCGCCAACATTTCGCCGGCGGTCGCCGATGAACTGCATCTGGATTCCCAGACCGAAGGCGTCGTGGTGATCGACCTCGAGGATGGCGGCACCGCCGCCAGCGTCGGATTCCAGAAGGGCGACATCATCCTCGCGGTCAACAACCAGAAGATCGCCAAGACCAGCGATCTCGACAAGGCTTCGAAAGCGTCCGCCAGGCTCTGGCGCATCGTCGTGGTGCGCGGCGGCCAGCAGATCAACGTGACGCTGGGCGGATGAGCCCCAAGCAACCCCGCGAAGCGACCAATCTCTTCGCCGCGGCGGGGATGGAGCAGGACGCGCCGCGTCCGCTGCCCGACCGGTTGCGCCCGCGCACGCTCGCCGACGTGGTCGGCCAGGATCACATCCTCGGTCCCGACGGCGCGCTGACGCGGATGCTGGCGACGCGCACGCTGGGCTCGCTGGTGTTCTGGGGACCGCCCGGCACCGGCAAGACCACCGTGGCGCGGCTGCTGGCCGACGCCACCGAGCTGCATTTCGAGCAGATTTCCGCGGTGTTTTCGGGTGTTGCCGACCTGAAAAAAGTGTTCGACGCCGCCCGTGCCCGCCGCGAGATGGGCAAGGGCACGCTGTTGTTCGTCGACGAGGTGCATCGTTTTAACCGCGCGCAGCAGGATTCATTCCTGCCTGTGATGGAAGACGGCACGGTGGTGCTGGTCGGCGCCACCACGGAAAATCCGTCGTTCGAACTCAACGCCGCGCTTCTGTCGCGGGCACGTGTCCTGGTGTTTCACTCGCTCGATCCCGCCGCGATCGAAAAACTCTATGCCCATGCCGAGAAGGTGGAGGGGCGGAAACTGCCGCTCGATGCAGAGGCGCGCGCCGTGCTGGTGCGCATGGCCGATGGCGACGGCCGGGCCGCGCTGACTTTGGCCGAAGAGGTCTGGCGCGCCGCGCGCAAGGACGAAATCTTCAGCGCCGCGCAGCTGCAGGAAATTTTGCAGCGCCGCGCGCCTATCTACGACAAATCCGCCGACGGCCATTACAATTTGATCTCGGCGCTGCATAAATCGGTGCGCGGCTCCGATCCCGATGCGGCGCTGTATTACCTCGCGCGCATGCTGGACGCCGGCGAGGACCCGCTGTTTCTGGCGCGGCGCGTGGTGCGGATGGCGGTCGAGGACATCGGGCTTGCCGATCCGCAGGCGCTGGTGATCGGCAACGCCGCCAAGGAGGCGTTTGATTTTCTTGGATCTCCCGAGGGCGAACTCGCGATCGCGCAGGCCGTGATTTATCTCGCCACCGCGCCGAAATCGAACGCCGCCTACAAGGCCTTCGGGGCTGCGATGCGCACGGCGAAGGAGGGCGGTTCGCTGCTGCCGCCAAAACATATTCTCAATTCGCCGACCAAGCTGATGAAGTCGGAAGGCTATGGTTCGGGTTACGAATACGACCACGACGCGCCGGACGCCTTCTCCGGGCAGGACTACTTTCCGGAAGCTTTGGGCCGGCAGACCTTCTACGATCCGCCGGACCGCGGCTTCGAGCGTGAAATCCGCAAGCGGCTGGATTATTGGGCGAAGTTGCGAAGGGAACGTGAGCGCGAATGAGCAGTTTCAGAAACTACCTTGCACAGACCATTCGCGCCGCAGCCCTTGTGGCGACGCTGGCGCCCACGCTTGCGGCTGCCGCCGAGACCGTCGAGGTGGTGCCGGGCGTGCAAGTGACGAAGCGGACGTATTCGGCGCCCACCAACGAGCAGCCGTTTTTCGGATTTGCGGTGAAGAGTCCAGAGGACAAGGCCGCTGATGAAAAATTTGTAGACGCCATCGTTGCAGCCACCGGCTCGCGTGAAAAGGCTTTCGAGGAAACATCCAAGCGCGCGTGGCTAGCGATACAAGCCGGCAGGGTACGGGAAGCCGCGATCCGGTTTAATCAGGCGTTTCTCATTTCACCCGAACAGAGCGCCGTCTATCACGGCTTTGCGGTGATTGCTCAAGCCCGCTTCAATGATTTCGACGCCGCCGATGAATTGTTCAGGGTCGCGCTCAAGCAACCTAATCCGGTGAAGGCGCTCAAGGCCGACTATGGCCGCCTGCTCCTGATCGCCAAACGGCCGCGTGATGCGCAAGCCGTGCTGGACCAGGCGGTCAAGGAGTCCCCGGACTTCAGCGATGCCTGGACCAATCTCGCCTGGGCCAGGTTCCAGAACGGAGACGCGGTGGCGGCCTGCGCCGCGGCGGAGGAGGCCGCCAAGAAGCGTCCGTCGAACAATTCCGTCAGCGATCTGACCGCGGTGAGAAGCGTCGCGCAGTGCAAATAGCTCAAACCGCCTTGACCAGTCGGAGGCCGCGCGGTTGTCATGCGGCAGCCGACACGGTGCATTGGTAACGCCGCTGAACCTCACCAATTCGCTGCAATCTTTCGCGTCAAGCCGACCTTACTTCGTAGACCCGAATGCTCGAAATGAAGGGATTGCCCTGAGCCATCTTCTCGGCGTCGTCGAGACTTGCCGCGTTGACGATCATGAAGCCGGTGATCGAGTCAGGCCCGAGCGGAAGGTCCTTGGTTCCGCCCTTCGAGATTTCGCGACCGTTGCCGAAACCGCCCATGTCAACGGTATGCGGCTTGGTTGCCTCGAACCATTTGCCCCAGGCAGCCATGATTTCCGGGGTGGGCTTCTCAAATCCGTAATGCAGCAGCATAAACTTCTTCATGTGCGACTCCTTTTCACCGATCGGGGTATTTGCTTTCTCTTTGGAGACTTCGCCTTCGGCGCGATTGCCTCGGCATACCGCAGCGAAAGATTGATCCAGGATGCACGCCTGCGCGGGTCGGCCAGCAGTTCATCGGGCAATCTCACATATTCACGCATCGGCCGGCCCGGCATGGGCTCGAAGCGCCGCTCGCCGAATTCGGCGCTGAACCGGGCGCGATCCTTCTCCGATAGCCGTATGATGAAATCGTTCTGATGCAGCCCGACAAAGAGGTTTCCGTTGGCGAAGGCCGCCGGGTAGCCGAACATCTTGCGGCGGGAAACGCTTGTGCCTGACGGAACCGACTTCTCGAACAGATCGATCAGCGACTGCGGTGATTTCGTCCAGGCCACCGGTCCCTCCCGTCAGTTTGCAGCGGGCGCGATGCGCCGGCGATCCGCGAGGTCGAACAGAAGGGGAAGCTTGCGGACGAGCGCCATGGCGCCGCTTACGCTGGCGCGCTTCGCCTCAATCGCATCCTGAAGCGATACGCTCATTCCGACAATCTGCAGCACCGCGTCGAACGGGGCTTCCAGCGTCCCCTTGCAATCGGTGAGGCCTCTCTGGATTGCCGTACCTGATCCGCTGCCCGCGACGGTAAAGCCGGCCGATTTCTTGCCATGGGTAACCACGAGGCCGACCCTGATTTCCGGCACGGGTGAGCGCTTCGCGATAGCGTCAAGGCCGAGCAGCACCCAATCCGGCTCGAAAGTATCGCCCGGCACTGGGGGGAACAGGAAGCGGCCGCCCCACGCGGATCAGCTCCCGGATCGCGGGCTGAATCTCCCGGCCGATCTCCGTCAACTCGTACACCCGCGCATTGACCGGAGGCGGCAAGGCGGTCCGCCGCACGACGTTGCATTCGATCAGGGCGGTGAGGCGCGTTGTCAGCAAGGTTGGGCTCATGCCGTCAAGATGATCCAGGAGATCGCCAAATCGCTTCGGCCCGAGAAGAAGCTCCCTGATAATCAGGAGAGTCCATCGCTCGCCGATGATTTCCGCCGCGCGGGCAAGTGCGCAGAATTGCGGATAGTGAAGGTTGCTCATGCCTCTAGGTTGGTTTCCTCCGCATCATCTTCGGTAGGCGAGCGCAATCAACGGGCCCACGATGGCGAATTGCAGGATCGTGAACGCGGTTTCGAGCAGCACATAATCCGGCACGGAAACCATTACATTCTTGGCTCCGACCGCGAGCGTGGTGAATGACCACGACAGCAGGCCAGCGCCAAGACCATACAACAGCCCGTCCTTCACGAAGGAGCCGCTGCCTTGCGTGAATACGCGCGGGAACAACCACGAGAAGATCGCGCCCTGGATGATCATTGAAGCCAGTCCGAAGGCAATCACCGGTTCGTCGCGATAGATCTGGAGCGCGTGGTACTTTTGCTCGAACAGGACGAGATGCCAGACAAAGGCGATCGGAAAGGACGGAAGCAGATAGGCGGCAAAGCCAAGCCAAAAGCCGCGGACGCGGGTTGGGCGGGCAACGTCAGATGTCGCTGACATCGGAAAGCTCCAGCTTACTACATTTTTTATAGTATGCAGTACAAAATCTGGAGTCAACTGTCATCGGTGACCGGAGCGCCTCTGGCGCAACGGCGGTTCCGGGTGTGGGGCGCGCAATGCGCGGCCTCATTCGAAAGCTATTTCCCTGCCTTCACAAAATCCAGGATCTCGTCGGTAAGGGGCGTACCCACCGCGTTGATCGCATACACTTCCGACATATGGCTGTGCTGCGGCACCATCGTCGCCCGCCCGCACCCGTTCGGCGCTTTGCAGATCGCCTGCTTCAGCAGATTGAACTGTTCGACGAAACGCGGCGGGTCGAGTTCGGCGGCGGCGATCATCAGCGGGATCTTCGTCGTCAGCAATCCCGGAAGCGAGGAGCGCTCGGCATAGCGCGACGGGTCGGAGCCGAAATAGGCGATCTCGGGATCGCCGAGCGGCGAAGCGTTCAGGTCATAGATCCCGGACACCATCACCGCGCCGGCAAGGCCGCCATCCCTTACCTTGTAAAATTCCGGATGCGAGACGTAGTTGGCGACATGAACCGCGCCGGCCGAATGCCCCCATCAAATAGATGCGCGCCGGGTCGCCACCACGCTCGCCGATCTTGCCCGCGACCCACGCCACGACGGCGGCAAGGTCCTCAGCGCCCGCCGGGTAGGGCGATTGCGGCGCGAGCCGATAGGTGGCGTTGACGCCGACAAAGCCGTTGTGGACGGCCCACAGCATCACATTGTCGTAGAACGGGCTGGTCGGGGCTGTCCGCTTGTTGCCGCCGACGAAGGCGCCACCGTGAACGAAGATCAGCACCGGTCGGGCTGATGCCGCCGCCTCCGGCGTGAAGATATCGAGCAGGTGGCGATCGGCCGGGCCGTATTTGACATCGCGCTCGGTCTTTACGCCCTGATACGGTTCCTTCTCCTGCATCGGTGCGAACAGCGCCGCGGTCTTGGGCGGATCGACGACACGGCCGATTTCCAGGAGCGTCCACACGAGATCTTCGGACATCGGAGCTTGCTGCGCGGAAACTGTGCTGGCGATGACGACCGCAAGCGCAGCCAGCGCCAATCTCGAGAATGCCATCCCCGATACTCCTTCGTTTCTTCTGTCTTGGGCCAGCATGGCCGATTTGTACCGAATTCGCGGTGACGATCCGCTGCTTTTGCTCACTCCGCACCGACGCCAGCAAGCGCGTTTCTGCCGTGCGGCGCGCCTTTGGGCAAGGGATTTACTATTTACGTAAGTCGTAAATGCTGCTAGCGGCTGGGATGCCGCAGCGAGCTTCATTTATTTGGCAGGATGCCGGGCAATCGCCTGGAAGCGCTCAAGGGCGATCGTGCTGGACAGTTTTCAATTCGGATAAGCGATCAATGGCGTATCTGCTTCGCATGGCCCGACGGGATGCCTGGCCCTGTCGAGGTAGAGATCGTCGACTATCATTGAGGGAACACCACCGTGCCTCGTACACCTATCCATCCCGGCGAACATCTTGCCGAAGAGTTGCGCGAACTTGGCTTGAGTGCTGCCGAGCTTTCGCGCCAGATTGACGTGCCGGTGAACCGGATCACGGGGATCATTCACGGCCAGCGCGGCATCACGGCCGACACGGCGCTGCGTCTTGGGCACTGGTTTGGCACCAGTCCGCAATTCTGGATGAACTTGCAGCAGAATTACGAGCTGCGTCTCGCCGAAAACCAGGTCGGTGCGAAGATCGCGGTATTGCCGCGTCGTGCCACCCGTCCGACATCTCGAAAGATTGGAAAAACGGCATGAGCCGTCGCGTCAAGAGACCTCTCCGCCCGGCGGGTGATCGCCCGAAGGGCGCGCGTCCCTATCGGGGCTCGGCAGCCGAGCGGCCGCAGTCGTTTCGTCCGGGCGGCAAGCCACCGGCGCGTTCTGCTGCGCCCCGCGCGGCGCGACCATCGTCGTTCGTTCCCGAGCCCGAGAAGATCGCGCCCGAGCCGCCGCCGCTGCCGACCAAGGTTCAGACCGTCGTGGTGACCGCGGACGAAAACAACATGCGCGTCGACCGCTTCCTCGAGGCGCGTTTTCCCGGCCTGTCGTTCTCCCACATCCAGCGCATCGTCCGGAAGGGCGAGCTGCGCGTCAACGGCAAGCGCGCCGACAGCAAGGATCGGCTGGAGGAAGGCCAGAGCGTTCGCATTCCGCCGCTGAAGCTCGACACGCCGAAAGGTGCGGGCCCACTCTCCGAAGCCGCCACCAAAACACTGCAGGCGCTCAAGGACATGATCCTCTTTGAGGACGCCGATGTCATGGTGCTGAACAAGCCCGCGGGCCTCGCCGTGCAGGGCGGCTCCGGCATCACGCGAAATGTCGACGACATGCTGGAAGTGATGCGCGATGCCAAGGGGCAGAAGCCGCGGCTGGTGCACCGGCTGGATCGGGAAACCTCGGGCTGCCTGCTGATTGCAAAGACGCGGTTTGCCGCAACCGCCTTGACCGGCTCGTTCCGTCACCGCTCGGCGCGCAAGATTTACTGGGCGCTGGTGGCCGGCGTGCCGAAGCCGAAGCAGGGCCGCATCTCGACCTACCTCGCCAAGGAGGAGAGCGAGGACGACAGCATCATGCGGGTGGCAAAACACGGCGACGAGGGCGCGAGCCACGCGGTGACCTACTATGCCGTGGTCGAGACCTCCGCCCAAAAACTCGCCTGGGTATCGCTGAAGCCGGTGACCGGGCGGACCCATCAATTGCGCGCCCACATGGCCCATATCGACCACGCCATCGTCGGCGATCCCAAATATTTCAACAAGGAGAACTGGGAGCTGCCGGGCGGCCTGCAGAACCGGCTGCATCTGCTGGCACGCCGGATCGTGATCCCGCATCCGCGTGGCGGCTTCATCGACGCGACCGCGCCGCTGCCGCCGCACATGCTGCAGTCCTGGAATCTGCTGGGGCTGGAGGCCGACCGGTTCGACCCGATCGAGAACGCGCCGGAGGAATAGCGGCCCGTCCAGCGGCGCCGGTTGCGCAACAACTGTCAAACCGGAAGCACAGGCATCGCGTAGGGTTCGGCTGTGTCATCCAGTTGAGGACTCCACATGATCGGAAATCTGCTCCGCGCCGCGCTCTTTCATGGCCTGCTTGCAGCGGCCGTCGGCATCGGCGCTACCGCCAATGCGCAGACGCTCGCGCTCGTGGGCGGCAAGGTTTACGCGTCGCCTGACGCCACGCCGCTCGACGATGCGGTCGTCGTCACGGCCAACGGCGTCATTGTCGCGATCGGCAGCCGCAGCGACGTGCAGATGCCATCCGATGCGCGCCTGATCGATTGCACCGGCAAGACGGTGGTAGCCGGCTTCTGGAACAGCCACGTTCATTTCACGGAAGCGGTTTGGAGGAACGCCGCCAGTGCACCGGCGGCTCCGCTCACGGCCCACATGCAGGAAATGCTGACGCGATGGGGTTTTACCACCGTGTGGAGTCTCGGGTCCGACCCCGACAACTCGATGGCATTGCGCCGTCGTGTCTATGCGGATGAGATCCTGGGTCCCAATATTTTCCTCGTCGGCAGCATTTTCCCCAGGGATGGCCGTCCTGCTTACTTGCCGGACGCGCGAATACCCGAGGCGGAAACGCCGGAGCGGGCGGCGGAGATGGCGCGGAACTATATGCGGATCGGCCTCGACGGCATCAAGCTGTTCACCGGCTCCTACAAGGGAGAAGACAAGCCGGTCGTGAACATGGATGCGGCCATTGCCAAGGCCGCGGTCGACGTCGCGCACGCGCAAGGCAAGCCGGTGTTCGCGCACCCCCAAAATACTGCCGGTATTGAAGCCGTGATTGCCGCCGGGGTCGATGTGATGGCGCACACGGTCGCCAGGCAGCCGGGCTATCCCGCCGAGCAGCTCGCGCGCTTCAAAGAGCAGGGAACGGCGCTGACGCCGACCTTGTCGCTGTTTGCGAAGCTGCCGCTGCCGCCCGAGATCGTTGGGCGCATCGTCGACAACATTGTCGGCCAGCTCAGGAGCTTCTCGGAAAACGGCAACACGGTTCTGTTCGGCACCGACGTCGGTTACATCCCGCTCTATGACACCACGCTCGAATACGAATTGATGCACCGGGCGCTTTCGGAACGGCAGGTGCTGGCCTCGCTGACGACGAATCCGGCGGGCTATTTCAAGGCCGCGAAGAAGGGCCGGGTCGAGAAGGGGTTTGACGCCGACCTCGTGGTGCTCGACGGCGATCCGCTCGCCGACGTCAAGAACCTCGCCAAGGTCGCCCACACCATCCGCGCGGGGAAGGTGATCTATCAGAAGCCCTGATGCCGGGGGAACCCGATATTCGCGTTTGCCGCCGTAACCCGGCTTCGCAGGAGTTCGCCGCAAACGCCTCATCGGCTTTATTTGCATTCACCGTTATCGTATTGTCAGAGCTGAATTTATCGCCGCCTGCGGGAAGCCGGACACGAGATGCGTGAACTATTCGATGAAGTCGCCGGACATTCTCCACTCGATCCGGAGGAGGCGGTGCGACGCGCCACGCGCACGCCCCAGCGCAAGCGCTTCTACAAGGAGGCCGGCACGGCCGCGGCGGAGGGTGGGTTTTCCGTTACGCTCGATGGCAAGCCGATCCGCACGCCCTCTGGCCGCCAGGTCGTGGCGCCGACCGGCGCCATCGCGGACGCGATCGCCGCCGAATGGAATGCGCAAGGCGAGACCATCGATCCCCTGACCATGCCGCTGACGCGCTTTGCCAACAGCGTCGCCGAGGTCGTCAACCGCGTCGATGCGGTGGCCGACGATGTCGCGAGATACCTCGGCTCGGATCTGCTGTTCTATCGCGCCGGCCATCCCGAGGCGCTGGTCGCGCGCGAAGCCTCGCATTGGGACCCGGTGCTGTCCTGGGCCGCGAACGACCTTGGCGCCCATTTCATCCTGTCCGAGGGGATCGTGCATGTCGCGCAGCCGGCGCAGGCGATCAGGGCCGCCCGTGGCGTGTTTCCGGTCGACCCCTGGTCGGTGGCCGCCCTGCATGTGGTGACGACCCTTACGGGCTCGGCATTGCTGGCGCTGGCGCTGCTGCACGGTGTCCGCGATCCCGATCAGGTCTGGACCGCCGCCCATGTCGATGAGGACTGGAACGCCGAAAAATGGGGCGTGGACGAGGAGGTGGCGGCCCGCCGGGCCGCCCGGCTGGTCGATTTCCGGGCCGCGGTGACCATTTTGGATGCCCTGAAGGCCTGAGCGCCACACCGCCGGTTAACGAGAGGTTTAGGACGCCGGGTTAGCCTCTAGCCTGGCCGAGACCTCAGATATGGCGATCTCAATCAATCCCGTTCTCCCGGTGCTATCAGCCCAAGAGGCTGGTGGCATTGCGCCCGAACTCGTGCTGCAGCCGGGGAGCGTGGTCAACGCGCAGGTCCTGAAAGTGCTGTCCGCCGATCTGGTGCGGATTGCGATCGCCAGCCTCTCGATCGACGTGGCCTCGGAAATTCCGTTGCAGCAGGGTCAGAACCTGCAGCTCGCGGTCATGCAGACCAAGGATGGCATTCGCCTCGCCGTAGTCGGGCAGGGCGGTGATGCCGCGGCCGATGCCGTGACGCTTTCACCCGATGCGCTGGCCGAAGCGGCAGCCAGTCGGCCGGCCATCGTGTCGCCGAAGAACGTGCTGACGCCACTGGAGCGCACAGCCGTCTCCACAGCCGCGCAAGCCGCGGTCACCGAACAGGACAGCCTGGCACCGTTGTTTGCCAATCTTGGCGCGGCGGTTTCCTCCACCAATCTGCCGCCGAAATTGCAGGCGGCGATCGCGCAGGTGCTGGCGCAACAGACCAGCCTCGATCAAAACCTCGACGGCGGCGATATCAAGACGGCGTTCCAGAAATCCGGAATCTTCTTCGAGGCGTCGCTGGCTGCAGGCTCGATCCCCCCGAGCGGCGTTCCCGACCTCAAGGCCGCGCTGATCGTGCTTCGCCAGACGCTGCAATCGGCGCTTGGCAGCAACGCAACAATCGCGACGCCGGCCGGCGCGCAACGAGCCGCGCCACCACAGGCCGCCGCCGCGAGCCTTGCGCCGTCTTCGTCGCCCAATCTCGATGTCCAGGAAATCCTTCTGCCGCAGGCGCGATTGCCCGCAACCGAGAGTCTTGCGCTGGCGGGACAAGCCGCTCGCAATCAGCTTGCGGGGGCGCTCGACGCCGGACCTTCGGCCGGTGCGACCTTGAACCTGCTGCAGGAGCTTGGCAACCCGCTGCGCGTAGCCGCCCCAACGAAAGACGTTCGTGGCGCGGACATGACCTTTCACACCAACACGCCGCCGCCGCCGATCCGCGGCGCGCTTCCGGCCGCCCAGCCGATTGCATCGCCGACGATCGCCCCGGATGCGCCGCTCGAGGCAACCGCGCATCATCTGCTCGATGACACCGATGCGGCCATCGCACGGCAAACCCTGCTGCAGGTGGCGTCCCTGCCGGACCGTATCGACACGTCGGCGAAGGCCGATATGACCGTGCCGCGCTGGAATTTCGAAATTCCGTTCGTGACCCCGCAGGGCACGGCAATGGCGCAGTTCGAGATTTCCCGCGATGGCGGTAGCGAGGCCGTCGAGGCGGCCAAGCGGGTGTGGCGGGCGCGGTTTTCGCTCGACGTCGAGCCAGCCGGTCCGGTTCACGCGCTGATCTCGCTCACCGGCGAAAAGACCTCGGTGCGGATCTGGGCGGAACGGCCTGCCACGGCGGAGCAACTGCGCGCCGGTGTATCCGACCTGAGCCAGGCGCTCAGCCGGGCCGAGCTTCAGCCCGGCGATATCGTGATCCGCGACGGCGCACCGACACAGGCCGAGCCGGCCGCCCGCGCCGGCCATTTTCTGGACCGCGCGCTATGAGCGTCGAGACCAGGAGCAGGCTTGCGGTCGCGCTGCACTATGACAAGACAGGCGCGCCGCGGGTCGTTGCCAAGGGCAAGGGCGTCATCGGCGCAAAGATCATCGAACTCGCCCGGGAACATGACATCCCGATCGAGGAGAATGAGCTGCTGGCCGGGGCCTTGTCCCATGTCGAAATCGGCGACGAGATTCCGCCGGATCTCTACAAGGCGGTCGCCGAGGTGCTGGTCTTCGTGCTGCGGCTGTCGGGCCGGATCCGCTGATAGCGTTTTCAAGCGAAAACCTGCCCGGACTTGATCCGGGGTGGAATCCGGTTCGCGTCAAGGAAACGCGTCATACGAAAAGCCCCCTTGTCATAGTTTTTCCACGATGCCATCAGCATCGTTTCGCCGTTCCTCAACCAGTTCGGACATAACCGTGATCAATCGCCGCCATGCGCTCGGTCTTCTCACAGCCGCGAGCATTCTTCCCAACCGTAGTTTCGCCAACGTCTCCTACCAGCGCAGCGAGTTTCGCGACGATCTGGCCAAGCGGTTTTTCGATCTCGGCACCACAGGCACCTTCGTCGGCTACAAGGTGGACGACTACCTGATCATCGCCAGCGACAAGGTGCGCTCGGGCGAGGGCAAGCTGCCGGCCTCGACCTTCAAGATTCCGAATTCGATCGTTGCGCTGGAGACCGGGGTGGTCGAGGACCCCGACAAGGACGTCTTCAAGTGGGACGGCGTGACGCGCGCTATCGAGGCCTGGAACAAGGATCACACGCTGCGCTCGGCGATCGCGGTATCCGCCGTGCCGGTCTATCAGGAAATCGCGCGCCGCATCGGGGCCGAGCGCATGCAGAAATATGTCGACCTGTTCGACTATGGCAACCACGACATCGGCGGCGGCATCGACCAGTTCTGGCTGACTGGCAATTTGCGCATCGATCCCGTCCAGCAGATCGATTTCGTCGACCGGCTGCGGCGCGGCGTGCTGCCGGTGTCCAAGCGCAGCCAGGAACTGACGCGCGACATCCTGCCGGTGACCAAGGTCGGCGACGCCACCATCCGCGCCAAGAGCGGCCTTCTGGGCGCCGAGCAAGGCAAGCCGTCATTGGGCTGGATGGTCGGCTGGGTCGAGAAGGGCAGCCAGCAGACCGTGTTCGCCATGAACATGGACTGCAAGGAGCAGAGCCACATCGCCGCCCGCATGGCGGTGGTGCAGCAATGCCTCGCCGATATCGTGGCGATTTGACGGACTGCCTTCGTCGGCGAATACCCGGATCATGACGACATCGCAGGTGGCTGCAACCGTGGCTCGGTTCCGTTTCTGGCGGAACCATGGAGCCATCGCGACGGGTGCAGATCCCGACGAAACACAGCTTTACGGCGAACTTCTCCCCGAGCTATAGAGACGGAGACACACACCTAAGGGAATATATTCCATGGATCGCTCGCCCCGTGTTGTCTGTGCTCTGTGTGACGCTGCCTCGTTTGTTCCCAAACTGACGGTCGACCGCGCCGGTGAGCGATTCTCGATCGTGGCGTGCGCGGATTGCGGCCACGTCTTTGTCGCCGATCCGCCAGCCGACACCGCGAACCACGTCGACATCAACAAGATTGATTGGGGCTTCCGCCCGCGGCACCACCAGATCAGGCGGTTAATCCTGTCCCGGTTGAAGCCCGGACAGCGGGTGCTGGAGATCGGCTGTGGCCGCGGCGAGGTCGGCTACCTGCTCCGGAACGATCCGCTTACATATGTCGGCTACGAACCGGCCACCGGGCTCTCGGATTTCGGCATCCGCGCCGGTGTCTCTATCGTGCAGGAGGTCTACGAAGGCGGAGCCAAAGCCGATGCCGTCGTGATCGACAACGTCCTGGAGCACGTTGCGCAGCCCCGGCAGTTACTCGAAACGGCCGCGGCATCGCTCAACCCCGGCGGCATCGTGATCGCGATCACGCCAAATGTGCACGACATTCGCGCGCTGTCTTCGGCCTGGCGCGCGCGGCATCTCTGGGTGCCGCCCGATCACATCAACTTTTTCTCGGAAAAGGACATCGCGAGCCTGTTCCGGTTCGCGCATCTGCAGCCAAAGCGCTTCCGCTTCTCGCCGCTCCGGCTGTCGGACTATCGCTTCTTCCCGCGCGCCGCAGCCGAAACAATCGGTCTTTCGATCTTCGGCCACAACGTCTACGCCACGGGTTGAAAAACATCCCGCCATCCTCCGGCGCTGCGTCGGCGGTACGCTACGAGCACAGCCAGATCGCCGCGCGCATGACGGTGAGGCAGCAATGCCTCGCCGACATCGTGGCTTATTAACGAGACTTAACTTGACGGGCCAGCTTGCGCCCGCGCAGGTTGACGCTGGCATGAGTCCGGCCAGCACCGCTGTCGGGCAGGGACGGTCAACGGAGCTTTGCATGCTGCATCGCCGCTCGGTTCTGCTCGCGGGCCCGGCGCTGCTGCTCGCGCGGGGAAGGGTGCAGGCCCAGTCATTGCAGGCCCAGTCAGTGCAAGCCCAGTCAACGCCCGAGCAGGACCTCGCCGCCATCCTCAGGGAGCGCGTGGATATTGCCCGCGACACCATGGGGATCGTCGCCGCGACGATCGACAGCGGCCGGCGCAGCGTCACCGTCTATGGGCAGTCCGGCTCCGATCGCCCGCTCGATGCCGACACCGTGTTCGAGATCGGTTCGATCACAAAAGTGCTCACCTCGCTGTTGTTGGCCGACATGGTGCTGCGGGGCGAGGTGGCGGCGGACGACCCTGCGGCCAAATTTCTGCCCGCCGGCGTCAAGATGCCGGATTTCGAGGGTGCGCCGATCACCTTGCTTGATCTTGCGACCTACACCTCAGGCCTGCCGCGGATGCCGTCCAATTTCGCGCCGAAGGATTGGGGCAATCCCTACATCGATTACACGGCCGAGCGGCTCTACGACTACCTGTCGAACCACAAGCTCGGCTTCAAGCCGGGCAAGCACTTCGAATACTCCAACCTCGGCTTCGGCCTGCTTGGCCATATCCTCGAGCTACGCGCCGGCAAAAGCTATGAAGACCTCGTTGTCTCGCGCATCTGCGCGCCGCTCGGCATGGACGATACCCGCATCACGCTCACAAGTTCGATGCGACAGCGCCTGGCGCAAGGCCACAACGCTGGCCTCGCGCCGGTCCCGAATTGGGATTTCTTGGCGCTTGCGGGCGCCGGCGCGTTTCGTTCAACGGCGAACGACCTGTTGAAGTTTCTTCAGATGTGTCTCGATCCCGCCGATCCGACGGTCGCTGCCGCGCTGAAGATGACGCTTTCCGAGCGCCGCCCGCGGATGGATCAGCGCGACGTGGGCCTCGGCTGGTTCGTCTCCCAGCGGTTCGGCGACGAACTGATCTGGAAGAGCGGCGGCACCGGGGGTTATGCGACCTTCATCGGCTACTCGACCAAGACCCGGCGAAACTGCGTCCTGCTCTCCAATGCGGCCGACTATGACGCCCATATCGCGCTTGGCACGCATCTGGTCAACGCGGCATACCCGCCCCCAAAACTTCACCGCGAGGTGCCAGTCGATCCGGCGGTGCTCGCCACCTATGCCGGCCGCTACGAAATATCGCCGACCTTCATCCTGACGGTGCGCCCCGATGGCAAGCGCCTGTACATTCAGGCAACGGCGCAGCCCGAGTTCGAGGTCTATGCCGAGAGCGAGGCCGAATTTTTCTATCGCGTGGTCGACGCGCAGGTCAGCTTCGTCCGGCCGCCTGAAGGCGGCGTGGCGCCGTCGCTGACGCTGCATCAGAACGGCAAGAACATGCTGGGCAAGCGGCTGCCGTAAGCTGGATCGCCGTATGCCGGATCGCCTCGCCGAGATCGCTAACGCCGGCTCAGCGCCAGCGAGACGGACGTAATGCTGCCGCCCTGCGGTTGGATGGACACCGTCTGCCGTCCGCCGCGTGTCGTCAGCGACAGGTGAGCCGAAAAGCTGTCGCCTCTTGCGGCAGCCTCGACGTGATCGCCGGCGGCGCGGCCGGAAAGGGTGCCGGAAGCGTTGCGGCTGGCCTCGCTCCATGAGCCGGAGATCTCGCCGCCGCGGTATTCGACCTCGCTTGCGAGATCGAAATTGAAGCTCGCGCTGGCACACCTCAGATTGAGCCGAAGCTGCTCGCCGCGCCCGGCGACATCATACGCCGCGCGGCAACGCAATTGCTCCTGCTGGCCGTCGGCGGTGCTGAGCACGCCGCCACCCGACCATGTGCCCGCCATGGCATTGAAAGGCGAGGCAGGTGCGGCCAGCGCCGCGCTGCCGGCCAGCGATAGCGATGCGAACAGCAAGGCTGTCCGCGTGAGATTGGATCCAGACATCTTGATTGTCTCCATTCGGTTTGGCAATCAACGCCAAGACCGCAAATGGGTTCGTCGGTTCCAAGGTTCTACCCCGTCGCTATCACAATTTGAGCAATACCTGCAGGAAGTCGCTCACGGCTTTGCGAGCTTCGATTGCGGTGGCCGGATTGCCGCCGACATGCGGATTGAGCGCGATGCAGGTATCCTTGTAGGTGAAGGGCGCCTGCGTATCGGTGTTCATGAGAACGCCGCCTTCGCCCTCCTTGAGGCGGCAATTGCGTGCGGATTGGGCATTGGTCGATACGGCGACCGTGCTGAGGCCGAGCAGGCCGGCATCAAAACCATGCTCGGAGTCCGGATATTCCGTCAGCACCACGTCGCGTTTCGCTTCCTGCAGGCGGGCGAGATAGGCCTTGCAGGTTGCGACCGGGTTATAGTCGTCGGGTGTGCCGTGGTAGATCCGGATCGGACGCGCCACGGTCTCGGTGTCGGTGGCATAGCTGGTCGAGCAATCCGGATAGAACGGAATGTAGGCGGCGAACTGCGCGCCGGACTTGTTCCAGAGTTTTTGGAAGCGTTCGAGGCTGGCGTAGAGCGCGGCCTGTCCGCCGCGCGAAAATCCCATCAGCACGATGCGGTCGGGATCGACGCGCGGATGCCTGGCGAGGATTTCCAGCGAGCGATAGATATCGACAATGAAATTGAGCCGGCCGAGCAGCGCCTGGTTGGGGCCGACCGCCGTCAGCCCACGGCCGCTGAAGCCGTCGATCACGAAGGTCGAAATCCCCATCGCATTGAAGTGACGCACCCACGGGTCCATGCCGGCGCCGACGCCACTCGACCCATGCATCAGCACCACGACCGGGAGTTTTCCGCTGCCCTGCGCGATGCGGAATTCGCCGGCGACGGTGACCTCTTTGCCGTTGGTATCTCCGGTCAGAAATTGCTGGTCGGAAATCGTCAGCGACGGGATCGCGTAGATTTCGGTGCGCGCCGCGACGTCCTTTGGCATCGACTGCGCATTGGTCTCGATGCAGGTGATCAATAATCCCGTGCAAAAAATCGCGGCCGCAGCCGTGACGCGCCAATCCATCAGCATCGCTCCCCCAAAATGTTTTTTCGTTATCTGCGGACTAGATCAAGCAGGCGGCGGACTGTCAATTTGCTGCGCCGGTCCCTCGATGTGTCCTGCCTTGCGGGAGCCCTGGAAACCGGGGAATATCCGATGCAGTTCGAGGGACACATGGCAATCATTTCAAGGGGAGCAGGCGTCGCTTTGCTGCTGGTCGGACTAGCCCTGCTGCCGGGAAACACGCGCGCTGCCGAGCCGTCTTACGACGATTATGTCGCGCAGGTGAAAGCCGGCAAGATCGAGATCGACTACACGGCGTTTCGTCTTGCGTATGCCGCCAGTTCAAAATACGCGCCTTACGGCGTCGTCGAAATCGCGAGCAAGCTGAAGAAGGCCTACGACGCCGGCGATTGCCCATCAGCGATGGCGCACGCGAACGAGGTGCTTGAGGTCAACTTCGTTCATATGGACGCCCACAAGATTGCGGCCTTCTGCCAGAAGAAGGCGGGTAACGAGGAGGAGGCGCGGCGGCATTATGCGATGTTCCTGGGGCTGTTCAGTTCCGTGCTCAAGTCGGGTGACGGAAAGAGCCCGGAAACCGCCTTCGTTCGTCATCGCAGTCGACGAAGAGTACAGTGTGTTGGAGACCGCGGCGCTGACGCCGGTCAAGCAGGCACTGGTGAACCACGGGGGATCCGCCTTCGACCGGTTCGAGGTCAAGTTGCCGGAATCAGACCGAACGGTAACGCTCTTTTTCAACGTCGACCGCCCGCACGCGCAATTGGCGCGAACGTTACAGAAGAAGCAGTAGACGATCACGCGATAGCGGCGCTCTGTTCGCTTGAGTAGCGCTACGGCCTGCCTACACCGGGCCCTGCGGCTTCCCGATCCGCCCCATATGGGTGAAGCCGAATCCGCTCTCATATTTCAGGCCGTAGCCGAGCGCGCGGTCGAAGCCGATATGGGCCAGCCAGATCATGGCGATCGAAAGGATGAGCGGCGAGGCGGTGCCAAAGCCGGTCGTCATCATCGCCATCGGCGCGAGATAGCTGTGGGCTGCGTTGTAGATGAGGGCGCCGAAACGCGGTCCCGACAGGTAGGCCGCAAAGCTGAGATCGGGTACGAAGAACAGCAGGCCGTAGACCCACCAGTCGCCGTCCCAGATATAATAAAGCAGCGTCATACCGATAAAGAGCGCTAATCCCTCCAGCCGCAGCAACGTGCGCACACCCCCTGTAACAGCGCCCGAGGTGTCGGCGCTTGCGGTATCGGTCATTCCATTCCCCATAGTCAGGATGCGGATATAGGGGGCGCCAGGCGGCGGTACCAGAGGCCGGAAGGGGTGTTTCCGGTTCCGAAAAGGCCGTGTTAGAAGGCCCATAAATCGACACCAAAGGCGGGCGGAAGCAGCATGAAGGATATCCTGGACACCCTCGAAGAACGGCGCGCCGGCGCCAAGCTCGGCGGCGGCGAAAAGCGCATCGAGGCGCAGCACGCCCGCGGAAAATTGACCGCGCGGGAGCGCATCGAGCTCTTGCTCGACAAGGGCTCGTTCGAGGAATTCGACATGTTCGTCGAGCACCGCTCGACCGAATTCGGCATGGAGAAGTCAAAAGTGCCGGGCGACGGCGTCGTCACCGGCTGGGGCACGGTGAACGGCCGCAAGACCTTTGTCTTCGCCAAGGATTTTACCGTGTTCGGCGGCTCGCTGTCGGAAACCCACGCGCTGAAAATCACAAAACTGCAGGACATGGCGATGAAGGCGAGGGCGCCGATCATCGGCCTCTATGACGCCGGCGGCGCGCGCATCCAGGAGGGTGTGGCGGCGCTCGCGGGCTATTCCTATGTGTTCCGCCGCAACGTCATTGCCTCGGGCGTGATCCCGCAGATCTCGGTCATCATGGGCCCGTGCGCCGGCGGCGACGTCTATTCGCCGGCGATGACCGACTTCATCTTCATGGTGAAGAACACCTCTTACATGTTCGTCACTGGCCCCGACGTGGTGAAGACCGTCACCAACGAGGTGGTCACGGCCGAAGAACTCGGCGGCGCCTCGGTGCACGCCACGCGCTCCTCGATCGCGGACGGCGCGTTCGAGAACGACGTCGAGACGCTGCTGCAGATGCGCCGGCTGATCGACTTCCTGCCGTCCAACAATGCCGACGGCGTGCCGGAATGGCCGAGCTTTGACGACATCGAGCGGGTGGACATGTCGCTGGACACGCTGATCCCCGACAATCCGAACAAGCCCTATGACATGAAGGAGCTGATCAGTAAGGTCGTGGACGAGGGCGACTTCTTCGAAATCTCGGAAACCTTTGCCCGCAACATCGTCACCGGCTTCGGCCGCATCGCCGGCCGCACCGTCGGCTTCGTCGCCAACCAGCCGATGGTGCTGGCGGGCGTGCTCGACAGCGACGCCTCACGCAAGGCCGCGCGTTTCGTCCGTTTTTGTGATGCCTTCAATATCCCGATCGTGACGTTCGTCGACGTGCCGGGCTTCCTGCCGGGCACCGCGCAAGAGTATGGCGGTCTGATCAAGCACGGCGCGAAGCTCTTGTTCGCCTATTCGCAATGCACGGTGCCGCTCGTCACCATCATCACCCGCAAAGCCTATGGCGGCGCCTTCGACGTCATGGCCTCAAAGGAAATCGGCGCCGACATGAACTACGCCTGGCCGACCGCGCAGATCGCCGTGATGGGCGCCAAGGGTGCGGTCGAAATCATCTTCCGCAGCGACATGAACGACCCCAAGGCGATCGCCAAGCGCACCAAGGAATACGAAGACCGCTTCCTGTCCCCGTTCATCGCCGCCGAGCGCGGCTATATCGACGACGTCATCATGCCGCATTCGACACGGAAGCGGATCGCCCGCGCGCTGGCGATGCTGAAAGACAAGAAGGTCGAGATGCCGGCGAAGAAGCACGACAATTTGCCGTTGTGAGGCGGTGCGTGGTGTATAGGGTGGGTTAGCCGAAGGCGTTCGTGGGGACTTAGCACACGCGGCAATATCCCCAAGATGCGCAACAGCTGCCAGCCGCGCAGCCGACCGCACAGCCGACTGCGCAGGCACGGACCGCGCAGCCACGGCAGCCACGGCAGCCACGAGCCGCGCATCCACGGCAGCCACGGGCCGCGCAGCCACGGCAGCCACCAGCGCGGGCTAGCTGCACGCCGCTGCCAACGTTTTCCTTATCGAGGAGATGGAACGTGGCGAGACTGACGTCGGCCATTTCCTCTTCGCTAAGAACGAAGCGCTGATTGGACGGGGTATTGTCAAATTGCGCGATATCAGCAGCGGGCATCGTGGATGCTGATGTGCTACCCAGCAGTGAAAAACCCAGTCCGGTGGCACCCAGCACCGTCACGGCGGCGGCTTTGGTTGTGTTTTTCTGCTTCGAAGCTTGCTTGACCCGTGGCATGGTCTGCATCCTCCGTAAGTTCTTATGATGATGCTTGAGGTAGCAAGTGTGCGCTCTGCAAGTCCGGCGCGCAAGGATTACCTGCGCGATAAGATGCGAACCGCCCCATCGAGTCCCCATTCATCTTCATGAACGAGATCGCCTTGATCATCGGACGATCCGAAAAAGAAATCTATTTAGCTTCGCTCACCCTACTAAGCTGAGCCTCACTCCATCGCAAACTCAGCGCGCTAAGCAGCCTTCTGCTTCTTGAAGGCTTCCTCCGCGCGCTTCTTCAATTCCGCTGGCGTGACGTCTTCGATGTGGGTGCCGAAGAACCAGCTGTTGCCGGCGGCATCCTTCACGCCGCCGCTGCGATCGCCATAGAATTGATCCGCTGGTTCCATGATCGAGGTGGCGCCTGCCTTGATTGCCTTTTGATAGGCGGCATCGACATCGGGCACGTAGAGATACAGCATGACGGGCATGGCCTTGGCGTGCTCGGAGGCGTCCGAGATCATCACCATCGAATCTCCGACCTTGAGCGTCGCATGCATGATCGTGCCGTCCGGCCGCAAGGTCGGCTCATGGTCATGCTGGGCGCCCAGCGCCTGTTCCATGAAGCTGATCGTCTTTTTCGCGCCCTCGACGATGAGGTAAGGTGTCACGGTGTGAAACCCTTTCGGGATCGGTTTTACTTTCGCAGCCATGGCAGTCTCCTGTGGCGTTGAACGAACCGAAATAACGCGGCACGGCCAAATCGGGTTGCCGCAGCCGGGAGCAAAATTATCGTCGCGAAATGTGACAGGTCGGAGCCGACGATCTGCGGCAAGGGTTCCCATGCGTGTCTGCACGATGACACGCATTAAGTCCGGCCACTAATGGCTGAATGAAAAACCCGGACGACGGCATCGAGCCCAGGACGGACCTTAATCAGCCGCCCGGTGGCTTGCCGGTGTTAACCGCCAATTGAGCGTCGAAAGCCCGCTTGTAGGCGGGCCGCGCTTCGCCGCGGGCGACATAGGCGGCAAGGCTCGGATATTCGTTCAGGAGGCCCGATGGTTTCAACCTGAGCAGCACCGACACCATCATCAGGTCGCCCGCGCTGAACCCACCATCGAGCCAATCGGCACTGCCAAGGCGAGCGGCGAGTTGCTTCAACCGCTCGCAGACGCGATTCTCGACCAGAGGCAGGCGCTCCTTGGTCCACGGCCTGTCGCCCTCGAAAATCTTGGCGGTTACGAGTTCGAGGATCGGCGGCTCCACCGTGTTGAGCGCGGCAAACATCCACGTGATCGCGCGCGCCCGCGCATCGGCATCGTCAGGCAGCAGGCCCGCATGCCGCTCGGCGATATGGAATACGATCGACCCTGTCTCGAACAGGGCGAGATCGCTTTCCTCGTAGGTCGGAATCTGGCCGAAAGGATGCAGCGCCAGATGTGCAGGTTCCTTCATCGCTCGAAACGAAACCAGGCGAACCCCGTAGGGCTGGCCCACTTCTTCAAGCGCCCAGCGAACGCGCGTATCACGCGCCAGTCCCATGCCGCCATCGGGTGACCGCTCAAAGGCAGTAATGATGATGGTCATCGTGAGGCTCCTTCGAAAATCATCGGCTCTAACCCGCCCTAGAGTCTGCCGCAGCGAAATGCGCCATCTGGTCTGCGTGCGCCTTCACGAAAGCCGGGCGGGCCGTGGCGCGCGCGACGTAGTCGCGGCAGGCGGGATGGCCCGCCAGCCCGTCGAAGCGATCGACGGGGCGCAGCACATCCGCCATCAGGATGTCGGCGACGGAGAAGGACCCCGCCAGCCATTCGCGTCCTGCCAACACCGCCTCCAGGTGCTTGAGCCGGATCTTGAGGAACTCGTCCAAAAACTTCGATGCCGGCTCGCCGGTGAACTTGAACATGGACCAGGGCAGGCTCGCCATCTCGACGGAATTGAGGGCGGCGAACACCCATTCCATCGCCTTGCTGCGGCCGCGCGGATCGGTCGGCATCAGCGCCGCACTTAGTTGCCCGAGGTGAAGCAGGATCGCGCCGCTCTCGAAGATCGAGAGGTCGCCATCGGTCAACCACGGCACCTGGCCGAAGGGCTGGTGCGCGAAATGCTCAGGCTTTCGATCGCCAAACGGCACGCTCGCGACGCGATAGGGCAGGCCGGCCTCTTCCAGCGCCCAGCGCACACGCAGATCGCGTACAAGACCCCGCGGCAGTTCGGGAACCCAATCGAAGGTGGTCAGAGTCAGGCCGGCCATCCGGTTTCTCCATGTGCTGGTTCAAGCAAAGGACGGGCGAAGGGCTCGCGTTCCGACATCAGTGGCAAGTTTTTTCGTCAGCGCAGGCCAACGGTGTGGGGAGGGTTAGCGTTAGTGTAACCCACCAATATCGCGATCCGCTGTTGGCATCACGCGGCCGAGCGCCTGGTCGAACAGCGCGATGCGAGATTCAATCGTCGCAATAGATCCGAAAATCGGCTTGGCGAGCCGCATGCCCTGGCGTTGGCCGTTCGCCGCTTGCCGGGCAGTTGCGCGTTGCTGTCTTTGGGCTTTCTGGTTGGCCGGGCGTCGCCTTCCAGCGGCTTGATGGCCGCTCTGGAGTCTTGCCCGGGTTGGCCGGCAATGGTCGCGGCCGCCGCTGGAGCGAGTGGCAAGGGCGCGAGCAGCGCCTCGGCCGCGCGCGGCGCCAGCGATGCGCCGGGTTCGACGAACCAGCGAGCAAGCGCTTCCGAGCTAACGGCCGATTTCGGTGGCACGTCATCGAGTATCACAACAGGAACCTCCGGCTCGGCCGGTTTCGCGCTCGCCGCGACGACGGGTTGTGGTGCCTCCACCAGGGTTGCGGGCGCTGTCGTCTCGGCCGTGGCCGCTGGTCCGAATGAGTCGGCGATGACCGAGAGGGTCGCGCCGATCGCAAACAACAGCGCCAACGCCAGCCAAATGACGGTTTGCTTCATTGCCGCACCCCCGAAGCCAATCGAATAAAAAATCGGCCGTATCCCCCAAGTCCGGGATCGACGGCGCTCAACAGCTTCAAAATCAATTCGGGCTGGTTAGAGGCCAACTGATGGCGCTGGAGGGTCGACCTCGGGGCAAGCGTCCTGCGGTTGAGACCAAAGCACCCCGCTGCGCGCCGCGTGGTGCTCTCACGAGCAATCAGGTCGGGGCAGGTGGCCTGTCCGCCGTAGCTCGGTGCGCTCCATCCATCCGACGGCGGCTTACTGCCCGAGCTTCGCCAGCTTGCCTTGCTTCGCCGCCTCGACGGCGCGATCGGCATCCTCGGGCAACAGCAGCCGCTCGGCGACTTGCCGCGCAGCCTCTCGACGCACAGCGGCGACATAGACGTCGTCATCCGCGTAACGTTCCGCGATCGACAGCCGCGGATCGTGCACTTCCTTCCGCGCTGCTTCGGTTGGCGCGAACGGCACCGCGGCGCCCTGCAAGGGATAGAACGCGGTCGGTCCAAAACCTTGCGCGCGTGGATTCCACCCCGTGTAGGTTGCGCGCGGCACGGCGAGCGCGAGCTGGCGGATGCCTGATATCGCCATGCCGTCATCATCAGCCTTCGGCACGAACACGGGATAGCGGCCGATCTCCGTGGGCGGCAGCACGCTCTGGTCGGAGAAGACAGCCAGCGTATGGATGCCATTGAAGGGCAGGCCGGGGATATCGGTGCGCACCGCGCCTTCGGCTGCGACCAGCGTGCCATGGGCGCGCATCGGCACGCGGCTTGCCGGCGGCGGGACGCCATCGCTGATCCAGGCATTGAGATCGGTCAGCAGCGCGCGCATTGGCGCGCCGGCATGAACAGGGTTTTGCGGCAGCGACATCGCCGCCTGGCCCTTACGCATCACGTCGCTGGGGTCGGCAAAATGCGGCGTGCCCGCGATCATGTAGGCGCGGACATTATCAGGCAAATCGAGGTGGTTGCCCGCGAGATCGGTCACCAGCAGCGAGGCGTGGGAGGCCCACCATTCATGCTCACTGTCGGTCTGCATCACCTTGGGGCAGGTCACCGACAGCGCGCAGCGGCGCAGCAGGCCGTCGGTCTTGCCGGAGATCGGATCGCTTAGCGTCGCATAGGTGAACGGGAACAGGTCGGCCTGCCAGGCTTGGTCCTGCGGATGGCGGGGGTTGCGGCCGGGCTGTCCGAAGCGGACGTTGGTCGCCATGCGCCGGGTGCCGGCGACATGTGGCATCAGGCCGTCGAACACGACGCGGCCCTGCAGATCTTCATTGAAGCCGAGATGGAGGAAGTCGCGCAGGAAGCGGCCGGATTGCGAAACACCGAAGCCGATCGCGCGGCTGACGGACGGATGCAGGCCGTTCAGCAACGGATTGGCCGGCGTCGCATCGCGGCGCAGGAAGCTCGCGACATCGCGTACCGCGGCAAAACCCATGCCGAGCGGCACCGGATCGCGCGCCGTGTAGGTGATCTCGTAGAGCGCGCCGGCATCAAAACCGTCGGGCCGCGTGATCTCGACGGTTACGGGATCGACGAGGCGGGCCGAGAGGCCTGATGGCGTCTGGCGCGCGTCGGCCCAGGCGGCGCGAACGGTGACAGTGAGGTTGGCGGGATCGGCCGCAGGCCAGGTCAGTGTTGCCCGCGCGGGACTCGTCGTGGTGTCGAAGACGAATTCCTCGCGCGCAGGTCCCGTCACGCCCTTCAGTACCGGCGCGGTCAACGCCATCTGGCCGGGCTTGGAGGGGATCTCGCCCTGCCAGCCGACCCACACCATCGTGTAGCCCTGGCGGTGCAGGAAGCCGATGCCGGCGTCGCCTGGACCTTGCGCGTTGTTCGCGCCGGGCTGCGATGAATCGTCGAACAGTTGCGGCGCGAGCTTTCGACCGCGGTTGGGCACTTCCAGCAGCAGCGTGCCGTTGCCGCGCGTGGGATCGGCGGGCCGCAGGATCACGACGTCGGCGGTCGCTTCCACTTTGCCGTCCGGGCTGCGCGGCGCCTGCGCGAGATCAGTGATGACGGCGTTGCGATCGTCGGACGGATTGAGGGCGATGGTGGCACGCGCGGTGATCCGCTCATAGGGGCCGACGTCACCAAAGCTGCGGCCGACGAAGGCCGGCAGGCGTTCCACGATGTCGAAGCGGATGACCTCCGCCCGTAGCGCGACCGGTGAGAGGCAAACTGCCGCAATCGCGCCCGCCAATATCTTGCGCATGGCCGTTCCTTCCCTGTCTGGCGCGAGAGGTTGAAATCCTCTCCGCGCTCGTTTTTGTCGCGGCCATCTATAGCATCGCAGGGTGAGGGCGCGCGGAAAATCTCAACGCCGCCCTAACGCGGCAACAGAGGTACAAAATCGTATTCGCCGACCCCTTGCAGAACCAGGAAAGTGAGCGACTTGGCGCCGCCGTTGGTCACCAGGTGCGGTCGCGTGGGTCTGACGACATAGACTTCGCCGGGCTTCAGATTCACTTCCTCTTTCGGCTCCTGCAGGAACAGCCGCATCTGGCCTTCCAGAATGTAAAAAGTATCTGACACATTGGTGTGGGTGTGCCACGGCACCTTCTGGGTTGCAGAGAGCTGCAATTCGGTAATGCGAAAGCCGGGGCGGGCGGCGTGCTCGGCACGACGCTCGACTTCGTAAAGGTGACTGGCGTCCTTGACTGGCTGCGGCTGGTTCATGACGGCCTCCCTCGGATCATCCGCCCCCATCACGTGGTGCCGCGCCATGATAGCCTCGCTTCGTTATCCACGAAACGGTCAGGGGAGGTCCGCATGGCAGGTTCGCGCCAACGCAATCCGCCGTCCAGGGTTGGCGGTCACCGTGGTGGATTGCGGCTTCCGCCTGCGGCCGCCGCTGCCGTTCACCCCAGCTCGTCTTTCTTCCGCTGCTCGCCTTCGCGAAGGCGCTGCGCGATCGCCGTTCGTCTGTAGATCAGCGCAGCCTCATCCGCGAGGCGCTGTGCGAGATCGGCGTGATATTGCTGCACGACGTCGAGCACGGCGTCCTTGGCCAGCTTTCGATGGTGCTCGGCAAGGAATCTGTGCAGGTCAGCGAGCTGTTCGTCGTCCATGGGTATCGCGCCTCAGCCGCAGTCCCGAAACTATACCGCAACCTGTTGATCTTACGCCAGCTTTCGACGCCCTTGGTTACCGTCTGGGAGAACAAAATCGCTGGCTGTTGCGCGGATATCGGCGACCCCGGTTCGTCCGTTAACCATCTGTTAACCATGACGGCCTAGCCTCTGGTCATTGCCAGTTATCACTAGCGGATTTACCGCCCGGTTCGTTCGAGGAGAACAGCCGATGTCTGTTGAGTTTCTGACCTATGACGCCCTCGGCGCCCGCCTGAACATCTCGCCAGCCGCCGCCCGTTCGCTTGCCAGGCGGCTCCGGCTGCCGCGTTCGCTGTCGGACGATGGCAAAGCCCTGGTGAGCATTGATCTCGCCGAAATACACCATACGCCACAGCCACCGGGCCGTCGCCAGGCCAGCCATGTCGCCCTGTTGACGGCACAAGTCGAGGCATTGCGGGCGGAGATCACGCGCCTTGAGGCAAGCTCAGCAAGTCACCGCGCCGATTTCGAGCGCGAACGCGAGCGCGCCGAGCACCTGGTGGCCGAGTTGATGCATGCGACTGCCGAGAGCACGGCGGCCAGGGAGGCGGCGGCGCGGCTTGAGGGGGAGGTGGCAGTCCTGCGGACCCGTGCCCGCACTGATAGCTCGATCGACAAGACGGAGCGCCGGCTGGGGCAGCTCGCCGCGACCCTGGTGGAATCAGACCGCAAGGCGGCACGTGGCTAGCTATCCCTGTCTTCTCATTCCGCAGCGTCGCGGAGCAATCGTGGGGCAACAATGACTGGCATGACCGATATCCACGAGTTGAAGGCGCGCATCATCGTGTGCGGGGTCGGCGGTGCCGGCGGCAATGCCGTCAACAACATGATCGAGGCCGGGCTCGAAGGCGTCGACTTCCTCGTCGCCAATACCGATGCGCAGGCGCTCACCAGTTCGAAGGCCCGGCGGGTCATCCAGATGGGCAGGCAGGTGACCGGCGGCCTTGGCGCCGGCGCGCAGCCTGACATCGGACGCGCTGCAGCGGAAGAGGCCATCGATGTGGTCCGCGAGCAATTGAACGGCGCGCACATGGTGTTCGTCACGGCCGGCATGGGTGGCGGCACCGGCACCGGCGCTGCCCCCATTATCGCCAGGGCCGCTCGTGAGCTCGGCATCCTCACCATCGGTGTCGTCACCAAGCCATTCCAGTTCGAGGGCCAGCGCCGCATGCGCTATGCCGAAGCCGGCATCGCGGAGTTGCTGAAGGAGGTCGACACCCTGTTGATCATCCCGAACCAGAACCTGTTCCGGGTCGCCAACGAGAAGACCACATTTTCGGACGCCTTCGCGATGGCCGATCAGGTGCTTTATTCGGGCGTGGCCTGCATCAGCGACCTCATCGTCAAGGAAGGTCTGATCAATCTCGATTTTGCCGACGTTCTCTCTGTGATGCGCGAAAAGGGCAAGGCCATGATGGGCAGGGGCGAGGCTTCCGGCCCGAAGCGCGTGCTCAACGCTGCGGTGGCTGCGATTTCCAATCCGTTGATCGAGGATCCCTCGATCAAGCGCGCCAGCGGCCTGATCGTCTCCATCACCGGCGGCAGGGACCTGACGCTGTTCGAGGTGGACGAGGCCGCGACCCGCATCCGCGACGAAGCCGATCCGGACGCCAACATCATTGTCGGCGCCACCTTCGATGCAAGCCTCGAAGGCGTCGTCCGCGTCTCGGTGGTGGCGACCGGCATCGACAATCTCGGCGCTGCGCGGCAGGCGCAGCCGGCGGAAGGCTCACTGACGGACCTCGCCAGCCGGCTGAGCAACGACAGGCGCCGCACCACTGAGCGGATCGAGCGCAGTATACCGCCGCAGCAATTCGCCAGTCCGCCGTCGATGCTTCCGATGGCCCGCCACCCCGAGGTGCGACCGGCAAGGCCGATCGTGGAACATGCGCGGCCGGCGGCACCGCAGCGCCTCGATCCGTTCGGTCGCGCCGCTCCCGTACGCGGCCCGGTCGAGGAAAAGATTCTCGATATCCCGGCCTTCCTGAGCCGCAAGGCGAATTGAGCCGTCGTTAGAAATCAATTCGCTTCCAGGTGTCGGAAGCAGAGCTCTGCGACGCGACATCAGGAAGACTGCCGTCAAGGCCGTGCGCTGACGCAATGCGAGTCTCCCGACTCAGTTGGCATTGCCCAAAATCAGCCCTATACTTTCCATCCTCCAGCCTTGCTTTGGTCAAAACGGAGGTTGGAAGTGTCTACAATCCGACGATCGCCCGTTCAGTTGACGGCAAACTGGGAAGAGGCGCCCCATGGATTCCCCGGTGAACACCAGGCAAACCGATCCGCACGCTAATCCGGCACTGTCCACGCAAGAGATGGAGCTGGTCTCGCGCGCCGATGAACGGCTCGCGCATGCTTATGAGCAGATCGTTCGTGCGGATCAAGAACTCGCACGGTTCAATGAACAGATTTCCAGGCTGGAGAAAAAGCCCGCAAACAGGCCTCGTCGGTCATCGCGAGGCAGTCCGGCGCTACGCGGCTTTATCGGCCTGCTGTTGACAGCGGGTATCTGTACCGCTGCTTTCGCCTGGCAGTCCTATGGCGAGACGGTCAGGCCGATGGTCTCCCGGTGGGTACCGCAATTGGCTTCGGATTCGTCGTTGTCGTCGGCAACACCGAAGCTTGCCGACCAGCAGAGCCCGCCTGCCGTTCAGTTGGCTGCGGCGAATACAGCAGCTTCGCAGTTGCCGGCTCCGGCCGAGACCGCGCCGCAAGATGCGGCAGCCGCCGCTGCCGAGCAGACGCAATTGCTCCAGACGATGGCGCGCGATCTCGCAAGCGTGCAGCAAGAGATCGAGCAGCTGAAGGCCAGCCAGGTAGAACTGGCTCGCGAAAGTGCCAGGACCGCCGAGCAGCTCAAGGCGAACCAGGAGCAAATGGCGCGCGTGATCGCCAACGCGTCCGAGCAGAGCCAGCGGCCCAGGACATCTGCAGTGACATCGGCAGCGCCATCAGCTAATCCGCCGCGGCCGGTTGCCACTCCTGCGCGTAAGCCCGTGTCAACGGTTCCGCCGACGCAAGCCAGGGTGCAAGCGCGCGCGCCGGTGCAGGCCCGACAACAGTAGTTTTGACAGGCGTCGCCGTCCGCCGAAGGCGGTGTCACCTCTCTCGCCAGTCGCAATATTTTCCAGCGCTCGGAATACGACAGGCGCAAATGCCGTTCGTTGCGTTGCTGCGCCTGCGCGAATTTCGGCAAGTGCGCCAATCTGTCCCGGCCTTCGCATGTAGCTGTAGCCGGGCGATGCGCTACGCTCCCTGAAAAATCAGGGAGGAATCAATGTTTGCAAAAATCAATCGTCGTCACCTCATCGCTGCCGGTACGGCAGCCGCCGCAATGCCGTTGCTTGCGCGCGGGGCCTCGGCGCAAGCCGGGTGGCCGTCGCGGAATATCCGGATGGTCTGCAGCTATCCGGCGGGCGGGCAGACCGACCTGCTCGCGCGCGCGTTCGGCGATTTCATCACCAGGCAGGTAGGAAAGACCGTCGTCATCGAGAACAAGGCGGGCGCCTCCGGCTCGATCGGCGCCGCGGACGTCGCGCGCGCCGAGCCGGACGGTCATACGATCCTGTGCTCGATCTCGACCACTTATGTGATGAACCGGGTCATGATGAAGAATCCCGGCTACGACATGGACAAGGATCTGACGCTGGTCAGCGTCATTCCGGGCGCCGGGCTGCCGCTGTGCGCCAGCCTGGCGTCAGGCGTCAAGACGCTGGATGATTTCGTCGCTTTCGCGCGCAAGAAGGGTCAGGTGAACTTCGGCACCTATAGCGCGGGCTCGTCCCCGCACATGACCATCAATGAACTCAACAAGCAGTATGGTCTCAAGATCGAACCTATCCACTACCGTGGCGAAGCGCCGATGTGGACGGGTTTGCTGGACGGCACGCTCGATGCCGCGATGGGCAGCTACACGGCGGCGCAAACCGTTCTGCAAGGCGATAAAGCCGTTGTGTTCGCGGTGCATTCGAAGAAGGTCGACGCGATCCCTGATATCAAGACCCTGCCCGAACAAGGCGCGACATCGAAGTTCTTCACCATAAGCGGCTTCACCGGATGGGCTTTGCCAAAGGCTGTGCCGCAGCCGATCGTCGATCGGCTGGCGGAACTGTGCGTGGCAGCCAACAGCGATCCAAAGGTGAAGGAAGTTCTCGCCACTTTCGTGCTGGAACCGGCGCTCGGCTTCAAGGAAAGCAACGCGCTGTATCAGCGTGAATTGCCGACCTGGATCGAGAGCGCCCAGGCGCTCGGCCTGGAGCCTGTCTAGCGCGAAAGCCGATCGGCGGGTAGGGTAGGTAGAGCCAAGCCGTAACCCACCAGCTCATTGGTGCTCGATCTTGAATGTGATGCCCGAGGACGACCCGACCGACGAGATTTCACTCATCGAGGAGCGGCTCGAGGAGCTTGCCGAAGTCTCGGAGCGATGCCGAAAGATCATTCTGGTTTCCAAGGCGGCCATCGCCGGCGGCGCAGCCTTGCTGCTCGCGATGATACTCGGCCTGTTCGGGTCCAGTCAGGTCGCCGCCCTCGGGTCGATCGCCGCGGTGCTCGGCGGCATCGTATCGCTTGGATCGAACGTCAGTACGTTGCGGCAGACGACGGACGCCATCAGCGCCGCCGAGATGCTCCGTTCGGATCTGATCGGCAGGATCGATCTTCGAGTGGTTGGCGATAGCCCCATGAAACTGAGTTGACGTGCCAGCTCGCAGAGGCAGTGCTTAGCACGGGCTGTCCGTAGTCCGCAGGGTGGGCAAAGCGAAAGCGTGCCCACCATTCCTGGTCGAGCAAGTTTGGCGGGCACGGCGTTAGCACGCCTTTGCCCACCCTACGAACCACGAAGCCCTCACTTCATCCCCGTGCAGCTCGCATAGAACGTCGTCGTCGCCGGCCAGTCCGAGAACATCGCGCGCACGCCGACCTGTTTGGCGAGCACGTCCAGCACCGTCAGCGTATCGCCGTCGCGATCGACCGCTGATTTGATCGACTTGTGATAGAAGCCGCCGCCCTTGTGCAGCGGGCCGTCGCGCTCCAGCGACCAGCCGATCAGGTCGAGGCCTGCGGCTTTCGCCGCCTTGGCGTATTCGGACGGGACAATCTCGCGCTTGTCGTTCAGCGTCAGCATGGTCCAGATCGGCGGCCCGAGGATGGCTACGCCTTGCGCCTTCAATTCCGCCATCGAGGGTTTCCAGGTTTCGGGCTTATTGGGATCGAGACCCTGCTTCTCGTAGCGCTCCTCGAGATAGACCGCCTGCTTTGCGAATTCCGGCTCGGTTTTCACCCAGTAGAGCACGTCGGCGAGATTGAAGCTTTGCGCGAACACGTCGCTCGCGGGAATGCCGGCTTTCTTGTAGGTGTCCAGCATTTGCGATGCGTATTTCTCCTGGGTGTAGTCGCCGTCGAACGGCATCGCCACTTCGGGCGCCTTCAATTCCGGCGTGAACTTGGCGCCCAGGCTTTTGATCAGCACGATGCTCTCATCATGCGTCATCAGCGTGCCGGAATTGGCATAGAGATCGGTGCGCCAGCGCGGCGTGCCGTTCTGGTATTCTTCCGGCGTCTTCGCATCGGCGTTGAAGCCGTCCATCTTGGCGGTGAGCCGCCGGAATTCGGCGAGCGTGATGTCGCTCGTGCAGCATTTTGCCGACGCCTTCTTGCCGGTGGCGGGATCAGCCGGGCTGAAGGCCTGTGAGCATTTGGCGGCTAGCTCCGGCTCCGTCAAAATATTGGTCGTGGTATGCAGGTCGCACTGCGAGTGCCGGCAGACCAGTTCGCGGTCTTTCGTGAACGTGACGTCGCATTCGATGATTCCGGCGCCCATGCGGGCCGCCGCCAGATAGGACTCCCTTGTATGCTCGGGGAATTCCAGCGCAGCGCCGCGGTGGCCGATGGAAAAGTCGGTCTTGCGAAACGGCCCGGTGCATTGGCTGAGCTGTTGCTTCAGCGGCCCGTCCTTCATCTTGTCGACCAGATAAAACGGCCGCGGCCCGACCTGCGCCTCGCGCGGCAGGGCAATGTCCTGCGCCATGGCAGGCATGGTCGCGGTCAGGAAGCAGAGCGCGGAGAGCAGGGCAGGGCGATGGCGGGCAGGCATGGTAGCACCTCGGAAAAACGCGTTGCGCGCGGCCTTGATATCACGGAGCATGTGACAGTTTGAATGGTGCGCAGGGTGGGCAAAGCGCAGCGTGCCCACCCTTTCCTGCACCGTTGTTGATGGACTCTACAAGAACAATTCCAGGGAGAGAAACATGCCTGCAGCTTTCTTCGTCGTCCGCGCCACCGTATCAGACCCCGCCAAGCGCGAGGCCTTCGGCGCCTGGTATTCGCGCGAGCATCTGCCGGATGCGATGAAATCGTTCGGCGCCGTAAAGGCGTGGCGTTACTGGAGTGCGACCGATCCCTCGCTGCACCAGGCGATGTACCAATTCACGGACAAGGCTGCGCTCGATCGCGCGATCGAGGGACCCGAGATGAAACGCCTGATCGCCGATTTCAACCGCGACTGGCCGGACGTGACGCGCACGCGGGATGTGCTGGTGCTGGCCGAGGAGTTGGTCCCGGCTTGAGATGCGGGCGGCGCCCGACGTCACACGCCCGCGCGATGCAGAAAAGCCGCAGCGGCGACAAATGTTCCGCCGCGAAGAGGCGCGCACGTAAATATTTCCGGGATCGGATTCATTCGCAACGAAGCTGAACGCGCAGTTCAGCGGGCGTTCATCTCGGCACCTCGAAACTCTCTTCTTCGCACCCAGCAGACGGAGGAGAAGATGTGATGGAACGCCGCCACTTTCTGAAACTCGCCTTTGGATTTGCCGCGGGCGGCATCGCGCTTGCAGCGAGCGCGCAGGCCGCGCCGCTGATGCCGGCGCCGCTCGCCGACGACGCCAAACTGCCCGTCAATCCTGATGCGCAACCCGCCGTCACCTCGGGCGAGGAGGTCGATCGCCTCACGCCGGAAGAAGTGCGCTGGGGCCACGGCCGCCATCGCGGCTGGGGCCGTCGGCACTGGGGCTGGCGTCGCCGGCATTGGGGTTGGCGCCGCCGCCGTTGGCGTCGCAGGCATTGGGGCTGGCATCGCCGCCGTCGTTGGCGCCGCCGCTACTGGCGTCGTCGTCGTTACTACTGGTAAGGCGCCTTAGAGCGTGAGGGTTTCAAGTCGACGCTCGCACTATCTCCGTCATCCTGAGGCGCGAGCGAAGCGAGCCTCGAAGGATGAGAGGCCCGTGGCCGTCGCCCTTCGAGGGCCGCGCTGCGCACGGCCACCTCAGGGTGACGGATCACGTTAGTTGAAGCCGGCTTCATCAGGCTTTGGGGATCTCTGAACAAGCAATAAAAAAAGCCCCGCGAGAGCGGGGCTTTTGTCTTGCCTTGGAAATGTCAGTAAGCGCGGCAGCGTCCGTAGCGCCACACGGTGCCGTAAGGGCACACGCGGCCGGGCCGCACCACGACGACCGGAGCCGGCGCCACGACGACCGGGGCCACAACGACCCGGCGGTTGGGCTGGCAGCCGCCATAGGGACCACGATGCCAGCCGGGGCCGCATCCGCCCGCGGCTTCCGCCGCGCTGAAGCTGGCAATGGTGCCCAGGGCCAAAACTGCTGCGAAAAGGTATTTCATGTTTTCTCCCGTTTTCGGCCGCAAGGGCGGCACGGTTCGGAACCTAGTCACGAACAGCTGAATGGAACATGAATGTCGTTGATTTGTCATGGAGCTACGGCCAAAAATCCGAGCACCAGTTCGTTGTATCTGGCCGGCGCTTCCAGGAAGACCAGGTGCCCGGTATTCGGCACCACTTCGGCCCGGCCGTTCGCCATCTTTGCGGCGAGCGCCTTGGCCAGCTCGGCATTTTGTCCCATTTTCGCGCGCAACGCCTCTGGCGCATTGGGTCTTCCCGGCGCGTTGTGGTCGTCGGCGCCCATCACGAACAGCGTCGGCTGCGTGATCAGCGGGATCTCGTGCACGACAGGCTCGCGGTAGATCAATTGCGCCGAGCTGACGAACGCGCGCAGCCAGCGCGGATATTCGGCGCTGCCCTTGATGTTGAAACGCGCGTCGATGAACGGCGTGACCTGTTCGGGCGGCAGTTTTAGCGCGTAGTTTGTCTCGAGCTGTTTGCGATAACCGTCCGCGGTGAGCTTGTCTTCGTTCTCAAGAATCTTCTCGGTCGGCGTCGGCGGCACGTAGAGCCGATAATCCTCCAGGCCGATCGGGGCGGTGAGCACCAGATGCGCAATCCGGTCCGGGTAGGCTCGCGCGATCCGCACGCCCAGCATGCCGCCGAGCGAATGCGCCACGATGTCGGCCTTGGCGATCTGGAGATGATCGAGCAGCGCGATGGTGTTGCGCGCCAGCGTATCGAAATGCAAATCGCCTTGTGGCTTGGAGGATTTGCCGAAACCGATCTGGTCCGGCACGACCACGCGATAGCCGGCATCGTTCAAGGTCTTGATGACCGGCGCCCAGTAGCTCGATGGAAAATTCCGGCCATGCAGCAGCACCACGGTGCGCCCGTTCGGCTGCGCGGGAGCGACATCCATATAGGCCATCCGCACCTGCTCGCCGTCGTTCACCAGCGGCAGCAGGTGGACGGGGTAGGGATAGACAAAACCTTCGAGCCCGATGCCGTACGGCTCGCGCGCGGCAGGTCGTTCAGTTTCCGCTGCGGTCGCAGACAATAACGGCATCGCGGCCAAGGCGGCTGCTACCACGCCGACGCACATCCCTCGCATCCCGAAACTCCTGTTCTCAAGACAGGGGCGTATTGATGCCGACGTCGCCCGGTGTAAAGTCTTTGCATTTCACGTTTTGGCGAGAGCATAGGCTGGCTACTCTCATGGTGAGCGCTGCCATGCCGCGCTGATGCACGAAGCGGACGCAAAAGCCCGCGCGCCACTTTGCAGTAATGCCCTTCCCCTGTACCATCATGCCAAGACGACCGACATCAGCGGTCGCTACGGCAAGGGGAGGGTTTTAATGCGTCGCCACATTATCGCCGCGCTCGCGCTCCTGTTATGGGGAGCGGGGCTGACCGCCTCCGCGGTCGCGCAGCAACCGGTCAAGCTCGGTGTCCTCAACGACCAGACGGGACTGTACGCGGATCTCTCCGGCATGGGTTCGGTCCACGCCGCACGCATGGCGGTCGAGGATTTCGGCGGCAAGGTGCTGGGCCGGCCGATCGAAGTCATCTTTGCCGACCACCAGAACAAGCCCGACATCGGCGCCAACATCGCGCGGCAGTGGATCGAGACCGAGGGCGTCAGCCTCATCCTCGACGTTCCCAATTCGGCCGTGGGGCTCGCTGTGCGCGAGGTCACGCGCACGCACGACGCCGTTGACATCAACACCGGCGCCGCCACGTCGGATCTCTCCGGAAAAGCCTGTTCGCCGCACGGCGTGCACTGGAGCTTCGACACCTACGGCCTTGCGGCGACGATCGGCCAGGCGTTGGTGAAGCAGGGCGGCGATAGCTGGTTTTTCATCACCGCCGACTACGCATTCGGGCATGCGCTCGAGCGCGACACCTCAGCGTTCGTCACGGCCGCCGGTGGCAAGGTGGTGGGGGCCGTGCGCCATCCACTCAATACCGCCGACTTCTCGTCCTTTCTGCTGCAGGCGCAAGCCTCGAAGGCGAAGATCGTCGCGCTCTCGAACGCCGGCGGCGACACCATCAACGCGATCAAACAGGCTGGGGAATTCGGCTTGGGCCGCAAAGGCGACCAGCGCGTGGCTGCGCTCCTGCTGCAGTTTCCCGACACCCACGCCCTTGGCCTCGAAGCGGCGCAGGGCCTGACCGCGAGCGAGACCTTCTTCTGGGACCTGGATGACGCGACCCGCGCCTGGACCAAACGCCTCGTCGCCCGGAACGCAGGGAAACCGCCGAGCATGATCCATGCCGGGACCTATGGGGCGACGTTGCATTACCTCAAGGCGGTGGCGGCAGCCGGCACGACCGATGCGACCAAGGTCGTCGCCAAGATGAAGGAACTGCCGATCGACGACTTCTACACAAAAGGCACGGTGCGCGAGGATGGACGTGTGATGCGGCCTTATTATCTGCTGCAGGTGAAGAAGCCCTCGGAATCCAAATACCAGTTCGATTATCTCAAGCTCCTTGCCACGGTGCCGGCTGAGCAAGCGGCGCGGCCGCTCAGCGAGAGCGCTTGCCCGATGGTGAAGCAACGCTGAGATCGGTCGCGGCGACGTGTCGGCGGCTCGCACGTCCGTCGGGCGCGTTATTCGGCTTTCAGCCCGGCGCTGAAATCGCCCTCGGAAACGCAGGCACCGTTTGGTCTGCGTTCCCGCCGGATTGGTTCATGAGTCGCGCTTAAGCCGGCTCGCTTCCGAACAGCGCGGCGAAGCGTTTTTCGCCGGTGCGGGTGAAGTTGACGACGCGGCTGCCCGGCGCAGGATCCCGCGCTGCCCAGTTGAGTTCGGTGAAGCGGTTCATCACGGCGGCGCCGAGCGTGCCGGCGAGGTGATGGCGGCGTTCGCTCCAGTCGAGACAGGCCTTGCACACGGGACGGCGCGGGTGCGCCAACGCCTCCGTGTCGATCTGCAACGCCTCGGCCATGAAGCGCTTGCCTTCGCCGGTGAGTTCGATGTCCTGTTTTGTCTGCCGGACCAGCCGTTGCTTGCGCAGGCTGTCGAGCATCTGCACGCCGAGGTCGCCGGCCAGGTGGTCGTAGCAGATCCGCGCCCGCCGCAGCGCCGGCTCCTTCGGCCCCGTGCGCACGCGCGTGTGCCCGGCGCGCTCGGCCAGGCCCGCAAGGCCTTCGAGCACATGGGCGACGTCGGGACCGGTGAGACGGTAATAGCGGTGGCGGCCCTGTTTCTCCGGCTCGATCAGGCCGCCGGCTTCGAGTTTCGCCAGATGCGAACTCGCGGTCTGCGGCGTGATGCCGGCCTGGTGCGCCAGCTCGCTCGCGGTCAGCGCGCGGCCGGTCATCAGCGCCGTCAGCATGTTGGAACGCGCGGGATCGCCGACCAAAGAGGCGACCATGGCGATGTCGGGGCCTGCTTTCATAGTTCGATGATAGCCGAAGCATCGCGGTAGGGCAAGCGGCTATTCTCCGCTCTCAGCTCCGTCATTGCGAGCGAAGCGAAGCAATCCATGCCGCCACAAGCGGAGGGATGGATTGCTTCGTCGCTTCGCTCCTCGCAATGACGGAGGAGCAGCACAGGAGCCCCGTCATGACCATCACCGTTTTCATTCGCTACCAGCTCGATCCGTTCAAGCGCGCCCAGTTCGAGCAATATTCGAAAAACTGGCTCACGATCATCCCGAAATGCGGCGGCGACCTGCTTGGCTACTGGATGCCGCATGAGGGCACCAACAACATCGCGTTCGCGCTGATCTCGTTCGAGAGCCTCGCCGCCTATGAAAGCTACCGGGCGCGCCTGCGCGCCGACAGCGAAGGCATGGCCAATTTCAATTTCGCCGAGGAAAACAAGTTCATCCTCGCCGAGGAGCGGACGTTCCTGCGCAAGGTCGTGGCGTGAGGCGTCTGGCAGAACCGGCGCTGCGTTCCTATCTACGCGGCGCCAACAAACATTGAGGGGAGCGATCCATGCTGACACCTGCTGACAAACGCGCCGCGTTCAAAAAATTGCACGAGAGCGGATGCTTCATCATCCCGAATCCCTTTGACGTCGGCAGCGCGAAGGCCTTGCAGCATCTCGGCTTCAAGGCGCTGGCTTCCACCAGCGCGGGCTTTGCCTGGACGATTGCCAAGGCCGACAACCGCGTCACCGTCGACGATGTCTGCACGCATCTTGCCGCGATCTGCACGGCGGTCGATATCCCCGTCAATGCCGACTTCGAGGACGGCTTTGCGCACGAGCCGGACAAGGTCGGCGTCAATGTCGCGCGCGCCGTGAAGACCGGCGTCGCCGGCCTTTCGATCGAGGATTTTACCGGAGACAACGCAAAGCCGCTGTTCGATCGTGCGTTGGCAATCGATCGCATCCGGGCGGCGCGGAAAGCCATCGACGCCGACAACAGCGGCGTGCTGCTCACCGGCCGCTGCGAGGCGTTCCTGCGCGGGCAGAAGGATCTGGCGCTCGTGATCGACCGGCTCACCGCCTATGCCGAAGCCGGCGCCGATTGCCTCTATGCGCCCGGCATCGCGACGGCGGAAGAGATTTCGGCGGTCGTGAAGGCGGTCGCGCCAAGACCCGTCAATCTCCTGGTCGGCGCAGCCGGCCCGTCGCTGAAAATCGCGGGCGATCTCGGCGTACGCCGGATCAGCGTCGGCGGCGCGCTGGCGCGGATGGCGTGGGCCGGTTTCATGAAGGCATCAAAGGAGATGGCCGAGCAGGGGACATTCAGCGAATTCACCAACGGCTATCCCGGCGGCGAACTCAACAAGATGTTCAGCTAAAGCGTGAACCCATCAATTCAGAGCGGCCACTCGCGCTCAGCGCTTCGGCTTTGGCAGCACCATCCTGCCATGTGAAGCAATGTCGCCCCACTTGGCAGACCAAGCGACCTCCGAGGCGGAGGGGCGCTCGGTGCCCTTCGGCCCCTGGGCACCCTGCAGCGCAAACAGCGCGCCCTGGGGATCGACGCACCGCGCGATCCAGCAATTATCGGACAGTTCGATCGGACCCTGGAGCATCCGGCCGCCGCCACTATTGACGCGCTTGGCCGCCGCGCCGATGTCGTCGACATTGAAGTAATAGAGCCAGCACGGCTGCGGCACGCTCGGAAGCTTGGTGAGCATGCCGCCGAGCGTCTGTCCGGCCGACGAGAACAATTGATAAAAGTCTGCCGGATCGGTTTCGCCGGGGTCCTTCTGCCAGCCGAAAAGTTCGCCGTAGAAATCGAAAATCTTGTTCCGGTCCTGAGCCAGCAATTCGTGCCAGCCCACGCGCCCCAACTCGTCCAGGCCGCCGGATTGCGGTTGGCCATATGTTAGTCCGCTGACCAGCGCAAAATTCGCCTTTTGCGGATCGGCGACCACTGAAACCCGGCCGATATTGCTGTCCGTCGGCGGCAGCATGACAGCGCCTCCGCGACGCCTGATCTGTGCGGCCGTCTCATCGATGTCATCGACGGCGACGTAGCCGAGCCATCTCGGAGTTGCCCCCAATCGCCGGCCCTCTTCCGGGAGATCCATCAGCCCGCCTACCGGAACCTCGCCCGCAGTAAGCACTGTGTAGACCAGATCCTCGGTCGACTCATCCTTCGCACCCCAGCCGACGACCTGGCCATAAAAGGCGCTTGCGGCCTCGACGTCCGTGGTCAGGAGTTCATACCAGGCGAAGCGTGCGGGTTGATCGACCAAGCAATTCTCCGTTCAGATCCGGGGGCGATTGCGCACTGCACCAAGTCGCAGGCGTTGCGGCCATTGGACGAAAATGTGGCGACAACGTTCATGAAGATGAATGCAATCTGAAAGTGCGCCATTACATTTTCGTGTGCGCATGAATCTTGCCTACCTTATTCTGTCCGCGTAGGATCGGTCCTACGGAGATCCTTCTTGTAACATGTTGGAGGATGCGACCATGCCTCGGGTGAAGCAAGCTTCGAAAAGGAAGCGAGTAACCAAAGCCGCAGCACCGGTGTTGGGAGCCGCAGGACTAACTTTTTCGCTAGCAGGAAGTGCATATGCAGCGGCCGTACCGACGGCCGATGTTCAGCGGCCGAATTTCGCACCTGGCGTGATGATCACGCTCGGTGAAGAGGAAATTGCCGACGTCAGCCTCGCTACGTTCCGTCTCTTCGCAGACGAAGAAAATACCCTTAGCGGCGTGCAACTGGCCCGCGGATGCGGTGGCTGCCGCGGATGTGGTGGATGCGCCGCCCGTGGATGCGGTGGCTGTCGCGGCTGCGCGGGCTGCAGAGGCTGCCGATGTGGCGTCGGCTGTGGTGGCTGCGGCGTTGGTTGGATAGGTGTAGGCGTGCCGTGGGTAGCAACAGGCTGCTGTGCATCCTGGGGCCGGTGCCGCTGGTGCTAGGCGGCGACGCCTTCTGATTGTGTATCGACACGCCACGATTTCATTGGCCGGGCCCGCGATCGACCCGGCCAGTTTCTTGTTTGCGTTGCACCGTTCGCCTGCCAGCGTGGGCGGCTTGCCGGTGACAAGCGAGTGTGTTCCAACTCATTCGAACAATTCCAGTCGACGTCGGCGCACAGGTCCGGCGGGACGAGAGGTTCGCCGTGCTCTGGCAATTTGAAGATGACAGGTAACAAAATCCGCGTGCTGATCCGATGAGAGACAATCGCAAGAGCCCCGTGGCGAGCAAGACCCGCAAGAACATTTTGCGATTCGCGCCGAACTTCACCGCCTATGTGCTTCCTCCCGATGTGGTCTGCCTCTATTCGGAGGACCGCAAGTTCTTCCTGCACGGCGAGCTTTATTGTGCGGTAGCCACGGCGATCGGAAAAAATGGCAAAGCTGCGCCAGAGATCGTTCGCCAGCTTTCGAAGAGCTTTCCAGCCGACAAGATAGAGGAAGCGATCAAGCGGCTGTTGGAGCGGCGATACGTCGTTGCGGGAACGTCGCCCGCATTCGATGGCGCCGTCGCGGGATATTGGGCTAGTCTCGGCCTGCCTCTCGAAGTCGCGGAACAGAATCTCCGCAATTGCCCGGTGCGGGTCGAAGCGATCGACGTCAAAGGCGCCAAAGAGCTCGCCGCGGCCTTGAGCAAACTCGGCGTCCAGATTGCCAAGCGTTCGCCAAAACTCACGATCACGCTGGTGAACGACTATCTCGACCGGCGGCTGGGCGATATGAACGGGGAGCGCGTGGCCGACAAGACGCCCTGGCTGCTGGTGCAGCCGTCCGGTGTGTTTCCGCTGGTGGGCCCGGTGTTCAAGCCCGGCGAGAGCGCCTGCTGGAACTGTCTTTTCGATCGCATGATCCGCAACCGGGAGATCAAGGGGTTTCTCGACCGCGGACAGGCGCAGGCTGTCGCCGTGTCACCCCTGGTCAACGAGAGCGTCGGACAAGGCGCATTTCATTTCGCTGCCGTCGAAATTGCGAAAGCGATTGCCTCGGGCTTTCGCACCGATCTGCGCGATCACATCGCGAGCCTCGATCTGACGGGTGCGGTCGTTAGCAAGCACTTTGTCGCGCGGCGCCCGCAATGTCCCACCTGCGGCAGCAAGAAGGTGCAGAGTCCGCGCCGGGCGGCGACGCCGATCGAGATCGCCGAAGGCAGCAAGCTCATCATGACCAGCGGTGGATATCGCACCGTGACGTCTCGGGCCACCGTAGCGCGCTTCCGCAAGCATATAAGCCCGTTGACCGGTGTGGTGACGCGGCTCGAGCGGATCGAGGTCGATCTGCCGATGAACACCAATTTTTTCGCCTATCATAATTTCTCCTCGCCGGCCCAGAGCGTCGATCAGCTCAGGTCCGGGCTGAGCGGCGGCAGCTTCGGCAAGGGCTCGACCGCCGAGCAGGGCGAGGCCAGCGCGCTGATGGAGTCGATCGAGCGTTATTCGGGTATTTTCCAGGGTGACGAGATCAGGACGGCGCGCCGCTTTACCGATTTCGATCCCGGTGATGCCATCCACCCCAACGACGTCCAGCTTTTCAGCGACGCTCAGTTTCAAGGCAGATTGACCGAGTCGCCGGACGATTCACACCCCGTTCCTGAGCCGCTCGATCCCTCGACCAGGACCGAGTGGTCGCCGGTCTGGTCGCTGCGCGACAAGCGTTTCAAATATCTCCCGACCGGCTTGCTCTATTTCTTCTACGGCGGTTTCCATACCGATTCCAACGGTTGCGCGGCCGGCAACACCCGCGAGGAAGCCATCGTTCAGGGCTTCCTCGAACTGGTCGAGCGCGATGCCTACGCCATTTGGTGGTACAGCCGGCTGCGGCGCGCCGAGGTCGACCTCAAGCAATTCAGCGATTCCTACATCCAGGATCTGCAAACGCAGTTTGCGGATGCCGGACGACGGCTGTGGGTGCTGGACGTCACCAGCGATCTCGGCATTCCCACCTACGTGTCGGTGATGCACTGGATGCAGAACGGCCACGAGAACATCGAGTTCGGTTCCGGCGCGCATTTCGATCGCCGCATCGCCTTGCTGCGTTCGCTCACCGAGCTAACGCAATTCATGTCAATCGGCATGATGGGCGGCGGCAGCGGCGAGAAGCCATCGCTCGACGGTGTCAATCCGCTGCGCCTGGAAGATCATCCGTTCCTGATCCCGAGCGACAATCCGATCGTTCCGCCGGCTCCCGGCCTTGAGGTCCACGACAACACGCGCGATCAGGTGAATGCCTGTGTCGAGATCGCCACCCGGGCAGGGTACGATTTCCTCGTGCTCGACCAGACGCGGCCCGACGTTGAGGTCCCGGTCGTTCGCGTGCTCGTTCCAGGCCTGCGGCATTTCTATCGCCGCTTCGCACCGGGCCGGCTTTACGATGTTCCGCTGAAGCTTGGATTGCTGGATCGCCCGCGGCTGGAGAGCGAACTCACTCCGTTCCTGCCGCACACCTGAAAGGGT
Organism: Bradyrhizobium sp. AZCC 2262; assembly: GCF_036924535.1. Lineage (NCBI taxonomy): Bacteria > Pseudomonadati > Pseudomonadota > Alphaproteobacteria > Hyphomicrobiales > Nitrobacteraceae > Bradyrhizobium > Bradyrhizobium sp. AZCC 2262. The sequence goes on from NZ_JAZHRT010000001.1 coordinate 1,686,917, forward strand.
CTTTCGTGCGCGCTCCCCGGAAAAAGCCGACCAGGAAGATTGCGCCAGTCATCGCCGCCCGATTGAACGGTCATTTCTCCCTGCAGATGCAGGCGGACGGGAGCATCGCCGCCTTCGTGAACGGCTATTCCGTCAATCTGGGACAATTGAGCACGGCCGCGATGGATCGAGCGCGAAATCTGACCGACGGCTTGCCGCTGGTGTCCTTTGCCGGTAAGAGCGCTATCGCGAGGGAAGTCGATGTCCTGGTGCATCGACTGGCGCGGCACGGGCTGCTCGAATATCGCCTGTCCTTTCCGCGTGACGCGCAGGACCTTGTGGTCATCGAGCCCCAGGTCCCTGAGTACTGGCCGCAACGCGCAAAGCTCGGCGAGAGTGACACTGTCGTGCTGTCGCGCTTTGCCTATCTGCACCGGCGCGGCAACGAGATGGTGCTGGAATCGCCGCGCGCCGGCGCGCTGTTTCGAATTGGCGACCCCGCCATTGCCGCCATGCTTGCTGCGCTGTCGCGGCCTCACAAGATCAGCAGGCTTCGCCGCGACGCGGCCGCCTTCCACCTCGATCTGCTCGAACTGCTGCTAAATAGCCAGTTCCTGCTCAAGCTCAATGCGAAAAGCGGAGACGGCCTTCGGGTGAATGAAGGCGACGGCAATCTTGTTCTCTGGGATTTCCACGATCTCGTGTTTCACACGCGGAGCACCGAGGGCCGGCAGACCAATCCGGTAGGCGGCACCTTCGCCTACGCAAGCGTTGTTTCACCGCTGCCCGCGGTGCGTCCGCCGTGGCCCGGCAAGAAGATTGACCTGCGCAACTTCTCTACCTCGGATCCGGTCTCATCCTTTGCAGGGCGGTTGCGCGAACGCCATTCAGTCCGGGATTTCGATGACGAGCATCCGGTCACGCTCGCCGAGCTCGCGCAGTTTCTCGACAGCGCTGCCCGGGTCCTGTCGGAATGGAATAGCGGCGCGAATTTCGAAGGCAGTCCTGAGACTACCTACAGCACAAGGCCCTATCCGTCGGCCGGCAGCGCGTACGAACTGGAATTGTATCTGGCGATCTCGAATTGCGACGGGCTTGCACGCGGACTTTACCATTACGACGCGGGCGGCCACGCGCTGGTAGCGATCGGGGTCTCGGCTCAGCAACTCCAGGCGCTTGCGGCGGCAGCCGAGTTTGCCATGGACGCCCCGGGTCCGCCGCAGGTCCTGATCACGATCGCCGCGCGTTTTGGGCGGATCTCCTGGAAATACAGCTCAATCGCATACTCGCTGATCCTGAAGGATGTTGGCAGCATCATCCAGACGTTCTACCTGGCGGCGACCGATATGGGCCTTGGTGGCTGCGCCATCGGCACCAGCAACATCGATCTGTTTGCAAAAATGACGGGGCTCGAATTCCATGTAGAGGGCCCGGTCGGTCAATTCGCGCTCGGACGCGGGAAGAAGCCGGAGGCCCCGGGCTAGAGCACGATATTTCTCGAAAGGCGGCCAGGCCGGAGCCTCGATGCGAATTTTGCTGCGTACTAAGGAGCCCACGCCGAGAGCTAAAAAAACAGCGGGCCCGTTGGCCCGCTGCGCGTCTTCGCATGATAATTGTTACTGCTTGCTAGCCGGCGCGTCGTCCGCAGGCGGCGTGGTCGGCTTGTTCATGTCCGTGCTGGGCGGTGCCGGCGGTGTCGGGCGGTTGGTCGCCGCACCCGTGGTCGTGCCCGGCTGGTTGTTGCTGCGGGGCGTTACGTCACGCATGCCCGAAGGCGCCGCGGGCTTGGCCGGCTGCGTCTGTGCGGTCTGGCTCTCCGGCGTGGTACCGGCCTGGTTCACGGTCGTATTGTTGAGGCCATAGAACAGGGCGCCGAGCACCACCGCGATAGCGACGGCGAACATGGCGACCTTGGTGCCGCTGGCGGGACCTTCGGCCAGTTCCGGATCGGCTTGCAACTCATTGTCGAGACTGTTGAGGCGGGCCTGATGGCGGATTTCTTCATCGCTCAGGCCGGCGCGGTAGGGATCGTTCGGATTCGGTTGGTATGCCATGAATAGGTTCCTCCGTTAGCACCCCAAAGCTAAGCGGGGAGACAATGGCTGGCGTGCACGGATGTTCCCCGCCAATGTTGCAACCCCGTAATGTTGGAACTGATGATTCCCGGTTCCCAATGTGAGGTTTGCCATGTGGAGCTTGCCGCCCGGCGATACCGTCCTGCATCTGTTGTCCTATGTGGCGCTGACCGCGCAGGCGATGACGGCCGCACTCGCGGCGGGCCGCCGCAGCATGGACTGGGCCGGCGTGTGCATGCTCGGCTGCATCACCGCGCTAGGTGGCGGCACCATCCGTGATGTGCTGCTCGGGCACTATCCGCTGGTCTGGGTGCAAAACCCGTCCTATCTCGCACTGACGGCGGTGGCGGCCTTCGCCACCATTTTAGTCGCGCGGCACGTGCACCGGCTCAACACCGCGTTTCTGGTGCTGGACGCGATCGGGCTGGTCGTCTTCACGATGGCCGGCTGCGATGTCGCCTGGCAAATGAACGCCTCGCTGCCGATCGTGATCGTCGCTGGCATGATCACCGGCTGCGCCGGCGGCGTGCTGCGCGACATTCTCTGCAACGACGTGCCGCTGTTGTTTCGCGCCGAACTCTACGCCAGCGTCTCCGTCGTCACCGGACTGTTCTACGCCACCGGCTTCGGGCTCAAGCTCAGCGACCACGTCTGGACCGCGCTGACATTTGCGCTCGGCCTCACGCTGCGGCTATTGGCGATCCGCTACAAATGGGAAATGCCGAAATTCGTCTTTAACGATGAGCCGCGCTGAGCAGCTATTTTGTCCTGCGCGCCTTCGCGACCTCGTCCGCTGTCACCAGCGGCGCCGCGTTGCCCCAGGCGTTGCGGATGTAGTTCGTCACGTCGGCAATCTCCTGGTCGGTCATTTTCGCGGCATAGGCCGGCATCGATCCCGCGTTGGGCGCACGCGGCGTTGTGACGGTTTGCGCGCCATCGAGGATGACGCGCAGCGTACTCAAGGCGTCGGCGGATTGCAGGTTGGCGTTGCCTGGCAGCGGCGGATAGATCCGCGGCGCGCCCGAGCCGTCCTTTTCGTGGCAGGCGATGCAGGCGCCATTGTAGAGCTTTTCGCCCGCAGCCATTTGCGAAGGCGGCGGCCGGGCGACCTTCGGCTCCCGCGCACCCGCCGGCAGATCCTTCAGGTAAATCGCAATCGCTCTGACATCCGCATCACTCATCCTTGAAGTCGAATTGACGACGACCTCCGACATCAATTCGCCGGCATGGCTCTTGCCGTTGCGGCCGCTCTGCAGATATTCGGTGATGTCTTCCACGCTCCAGGATTTTAGGCCGCTGCGCGCAGCCCCGTCCAGCCGTGGCGCGAACATGCCCGCGACCCGTCCGCCGCTGTAGGCCCGGCGGCGTTTCTCGGCGCCAAACATGTTCTTCGGCGTATGGCAGGCGCCGCAATGGGCGACGCCCTCGACCAGATAGCGGCCGCGATTCCACTCCGTGCTCTTTTGCTGGTCCGGCATCAGAATGCCGGGCTTGAAGAACAGCCAGTTCCAGCCGCGCATCACGACGCGATGGTTGAACGGCCAGCGCAGTTCGGGCGCGCGCGGCGCATTGCTCACCGGCGTCAGCGTCGCCAGATAGGCGCGGATGGCGAGAATGTCCTGGCGCGTCAGCTTGGTGAAGTTCGGGTAGGGGAAGGCCGGGTAATAGCGTGAGCCGTCGCGCGCCACGCCAAACCGCAGGGCGTCGTAGAAGGCGTCATCGCTCCAGGCGCCCAGGCCCGTCTCGCGATCCGGCGTCAGATTGGGCGAATAGATGCCGCCGAACGGGGTATCGATCCGCTTGCCACCGGCGAACGGTTTTGCGGGATCGGCGGTATGGCAGCTTGCGCAGTCGCCGGCTTCGGTCAGCGCCTTGCCGCGCGCGATATCCTCTGCGGTCAGTGGTTCGCTCTTGGACTGGGCATGGCCTTCGCCGACCGCGAACGCAGTGCACAAAAATACGCAAGCGAGAATCGTCCGCATGATCCGGCGTGGTCCCTGCACCATCTGGCCTCCTGGGGCGTTATAGCGCGAAAGCGGAGGGAGGAGGATGTCATGCCGTTTCGCGCCGAGGCTCCCGGACGACACAAACCGAAAAGGTGCGCCGTTATTCCCGGCACGAAATTGCGATCTTTGAAAGCACGGCGTCGGGAGCGAGATTTGTAGTGCGTGGCCAAGAAAATCCGACATAGACTGGTTCTAACAAGTTCAGATGACTAGCTAAAAACAGTCATCCCGATCAAGGCTCAAGAGGGTGCAATGGGAATCAACCAGGGTCCGATCAGTCTCGATCAGAAATACACCCAGGGTACAGGGCACATCTTCCTGACCGGTATCCAGGCGCTGGTCCGCCTGCCGATGGCGCAGATCCGCCGTGACCGTGCCGCAGGGCTGAACACCGCAGGCTTTATCTCCGGCTACCGCGGCTCTCCGCTGGGCGGCTATGACCAGCAGCTTTTTGCCGCCCGAAAACATCTCGAGCAGTACAACATCAAGTTCCAGCCCGGCGTGAACGAGGACCTCGCGGCCACCGCGATCTGGGGCTCGCAGCAGCTCAATCTGTCGCCCGGCGCCAAATATGATGGCGCAGTCGGCATCTGGTACGGCAAGGGCCCCGGCGTCGACCGCTGTGGCGACGTGTTCCGGCACGGCAACACGGCGGGCTCCGCGAAAAACGGCGGCGTGCTGTGTCTGGCCGGCGACGACCATGGCGCCAAATCCTCCACCGTCCCGCATCAATCGGACCACGCCTTCATCTCCGCGCTGATGCCGTATCTCTATCCCTCCAGCATCCACGAAATGATCGAGATGGGCCTGCTGGGCATCGCGATGTCGCGCTACTCCGGCTGCTGGGTCGGCATGAAGGTGATCACCGAGACGGTGGAGACGACAGCCGAAATCGACCTCACCGACGAGATGACGCCGTTCGCGATCCCGACCGATTTCGAGATGCCGCCCGGCGGCCTCAATCTGCGCTGGCCCGACGACCGCTATGCGCAGGACCTGCGCCTGCAGGACTACAAGGGCTATGCGGCCATCGCGTTCGCGCGCGCCAACAAGATCAACCGCGTCACCATGGATTCGCCGAATGCCCGTTACGGCATCATGGCATCAGGCAAGAGCTACGAGGATATCCGTCAGGCGCTGCGCGAACTCGGGATCACCGAGGAGGTCGCCGCCAAGATCGGGCTTCGTCTTTACAAGATCGGCATGCCCTGGCCGCTGGAGCCGGAAGGCGTGCGCAATTTCGCCGTCGGCCTTGAGGAAATTTTCATCGTCGAGGAACGCCGCGAGATCGTCGAAAATCAGGTCAAGCAGGAATTGTTCAACTGGCGCGACGACGTCCGCCCGCGCATCGTCGGCAAGATGGACGATCACGACAAGCGTTTTCTCACTTTCGCCGCCGAGCTTTCCGTCGCCTCGCTGGCGAGTTCGCTGACCGAGCGCCTGCTTCGACTGAATCTCAATCCCGAAATCGCCGCGATGCTTCGCGCCAAGGCCGACTGGTTCAATGGCCGACAGGCGACCCAGATGCAGGCGGTGGCGCCAGTCACCCGTACGCCGTATTTCTGCTCCGGCTGCCCGCACAACACCTCGACCAAGGTGCCGGAAGGCAGCCGCGCCTTCGCCGGCATCGGCTGTCACTTCATGGCGCTGTGGATGGACCGCTCGACCGAAACCTACACCCACATGGGAGGCGAGGGCGTGCCGTGGGTCGGCGTCGCCCCCTTCACCAAGGAAGAGCATGTGTTCGCCAATCTCGGCGACGGCACCTATTTCCATTCCGGCAGCCTCGCGATCCGGCAGGCGGTCGCCTCCGGCGCCAACATCACCTACAAGCTGCTCTATAACGACGCGACCGCGATGACCGGCGGCCAGCATGTCGACGGCGAATTGTCGCCGCAGCAGATCACCTTCCAGCTTCATTCGGAAGGCATCCGCAACATCTATCTCGTCTCGGAAAATCCGGATGCCTATCCGGCGTCCGACATCGCTCCCGGCGTCAAGGTCGCGCACCGCGACGAACTCGACGCTGTGCAGAGAACCTGCCGCACGCTGAAGGGCACTTCGGCGATCGTCTTCGTGCAGACCTGCGCCGCCGAAAAGCGCCGCCGCCGCAAGCGCGGCCTGATGGAGGATCCTGCGCGTCGCGTCATGATCAATCCTGCCGTCTGCGAAGGCTGCGGCGACTGCTCGGTGCAGTCGAACTGCATTTCGGTTGAGCCCCTGGAAACCGCGATGGGCCGCAAGCGCACCATCAACCAGTCGACCTGCAACAAGGACTATTCGTGCCTGAAGGGCTTTTGCCCGTCCTTCGTCACCATCGACGGCGGCAAGCCGCGCCGCCGTGCCCCGGCAAACCTTGGCGATTCCGGCCTCGGCGACATCGGCGATCTGCCCGAGCCGGCCTCATTCCCCTCGCTGGAGCGGCCCTACAATATCGCGGTCGGCGGCGTCGGCGGCACCGGCGTGCTGACGATCGGCGCGCTGCTCGGCATGGCCGCGCATATCGAAGGCAAGGCCAGCATGATCCTCGACATGTCCGGCCTCGCGCAGAAAGGCGGCGCGGTGCTCAGCCACGTCCGGCTTTCGGAGCACACCGCCGATGTCACCTGTTCGCGCATCGTCACCGGCACCGCCGATCTCGTGATGGCCGCCGACGAGGTGGTCGCCGCCGCCAAGGACACGATTACGCTCTGCGAAGCCAGTCGCACCGTCGGCGTCATCAACACCCACGTCATTCCGACCGCCGACTTCATCCTCAACCGCGACTTCAATTTCCAGAGCCGCAAGGTCAACCACGTGCTGGAGACCGAGCTGCGCAAGGACTCTTCTTTCTACGACTTCACCAAGCCCGCCGAAGCGCTGCTCGGTGACTCCATCGCCACCAACATCATGATGCTGGGCTACGCCTATCAGAAGGGCCTGCTGCCGCTGTCGGCGAAGGCAATTCTGCAGGCGATCGAGGTCAACGGCGTCTCGATCAAGATGAACACGCAGGCCTTCCAGCTCGGCCGTCTCGCCGCCGCCGATCCGGCGCGGCTCGAGGCCATGATGAAAGGCCAGGACGAGGTTGTTGCGCCGAAGACGCTGGATGCGATGTCGCTCGATGAAATCATCGACCATCGCAGCGCGCACCTCGCCGACTATCAAAATGCCGCGCTCGCCGAGCGCTATCGGGCTCTCGTGAAGCGCGTGGGCGATGCGGCCACCGATGGCGGCTATGGCGACGCGCTGCCGCGGGCGGTCGCGGTCAACTACGCAAAACTGCTTGCCTACAAGGATGAGTACGAAGTCGCACGGCTGTTCACCGACGGAAAGTTCGAAAAGCAGCTCCGCGACCAGTTCGAAGGCGACTTCAAGTTCAACTTCAACCTGGCGCCGCCGATCCTCGGCGGGGCTAAGGATGCACTCGGCCGGCCGAAGAAGCGCGCCTTCGGCGCGTGGATGATGCCGGTGTTCCGGACGCTGGCAAGACTGCGCTTCCTGCGCGGCACGCCATTCGACATCTTCGGCCACAGCCCCGACCGCAAGCTCGAGCGCGACCTCATCGCGGGTTACGAGAAGGACGTCGTCACCGTGCTCGGCCTCTTGTCGCCGGTCACCCACGACACCGCGGTGGAAATTCTCTCGCTGCCCGACCGCATCCGCGGCTACGGCCCGGTGAAGGAGAAGGCGGTGCAGGACGCGAAAGCTCGCTACACGCAGCTGGCAGCCGACCTCGTCAATCCACCGCCAGCCCCTCGGCAGATTGCGGCGGAGTAGGGCTGCCGTAGGGTGGGCAAAGGCGCGATTGCGCCGCGCCCACCATCTAACATTCGGCTCGCGGCGGTGGGCACGTTTCCGCCTTCGCTCTTCGAGCTACGGCGGACAAGTCGCTTTGCCTTCCCTGCGCGCCGTGCGACGGAACCATACATTCGAGGGCGGTCGAATGCCCGCCTCTGTGCACATCCGGACTCAATTCACATCCAGATATTGCGCAATCTGGGCGCGGCGCCGGCTCTTCCGGGAGCATGGAAAGAGGGCTAGACTTCAGCTAGCGAATTCCACGAGACGTGCCGAAATCCTGTGAAGGGAGGGCGACGTCGGTGCCTCAGCGCAAGCATTTCGCATTCATTGGAGACTGGTTGCAGGCGCGATTTTTCGCGCATTGGGCCGGTGTGCATGATCCGTGGCCATACGCTTTGCAGGCACAGAGGCAACAAACCGAAATCGACGAATGAGGAAGGACGGCGAGGCATCTGATCACTGGAGCAAGCTTACGGACGATCACTCCCAAGGCTTAGAGGAGACTCACGATGAACGCGAAATCGGGACGAACCTTATTTGCTGCCGGCCTGATTACTGCGGCGCTCACAAGCGGCGCAATCGGCCAGCAGGACGAAAAGCTCGGGAAGGCAACTTTCCCTACCTCCTGCGACCCCAAGGTGCAGGTCGAGTTTGACCGCGGCGTCGCCATGCTCCATTCGTACTGGTTCTTGATCGCCCGCCGGAAGTTCGAAGAGATCCTGCAGCAGGATCCTAACTGCGCCATGGCGCATTGGGGCGTGGCGATGGATCGCCTCGGCAACACCCTTGCAATTACACCGACGCGAGCCGAGGCGCAGGCGGGTTGGGAAGCAATCGAAAAAGCACTGGCTGCCGGGCCAAAGACGCAGCGCGAGCGCGACTGGATCGAGGCCCTTGGCGTCTACTTCCGCGACCATGACAAGGTCCCCGTGGATGCCCGAATGGCAGCCTATGGTGCCGCTATGGAGAGGGTGGCGCAAACCTATCCTGATGACTACGAGGCGCAGGTCTATTACGCGCTGACGCTGCAAGCCTCGGCACCGAAGAGCGATCTCACCTACGCCAATCAGATCAAGTCCGCGGCGCTGTTGGAGAAACTCTTCGAGCAGAATCCGCAGCATCCAGGCGTGACGCACTATCTCATTCACGCCTACGACTTCGCGCCGCTTGCCGAGAAGGGCATCGCGTCGGCGCGGCGCTATGCCGGCATTGCGCCGGCCGTCCCGCACGCGCGGCACATGCCGTCGCACATCTACTCGATGGTAGGGCTTTGGGAGGAATCCATCGCCTCGAACGCGTCGGCGCTTGAGATCCAGCCGGACTACTATCATGCGTCGGATTTTACGGTCTATGCACATCTGCAGCTCGCGCAGGACGCCAAAGCCGATGCGATGATCAAGAAGTCGCTCGCCACCGCCGACCGCGGCGATCGTCCGATCAACTTCGCCAATTTCACTGCCAAGAACGCGATGCCGGCGCGTTACGTCCTGGAACGGGCGGATTGGGCAGGTGCTGCCGATCTGGCGATGACTGCCAGCCAATATCCCATGGCGGATTCGTTGATCCGCTTCACGCGCGGTCTCGGCATGGCGCGCACTGGCGATGTCGCCGGGGCCAAACAAGAGATTGAGGCGATGAAAGCGTTACGAACGACATTGCAGCGCGCCGACCAATCCTACTGGGCGGACCGGACCGAGGAGCAGATGCTTGCCGTTTCGGCCTGGATCGCACTGAAAGAAGGTGCGACCGATCAGGCGCTGAAATTCATGCGGGCAGCGGCTGACGGCGAAGACGGCAGTGTAAAGCATGTCGCGATGGAGAACCGCCTCTATCCGTTCCGCGAGTTGCTGGCGGAAATGCTGCTGGAGACGGGGCAGCCCGCCGCGGCCCTGAACGAGTTCGAGACCGCACTCAAGCAGACGCCCAACCGCTTCCGAGCGTTCTGGGGAGCTGCCCGCGCGGCAGACGGCGCAGGCGACCGCCAGAAGGCATCCGATTACTTTGGCAAGCTGGTGAACCTGGCCAGCAACGCCGATACGGAACGGCAGGAAATCCTTGTGGCCCGGGCATACACGCGCCAGGACGACACGATAGGTGCTGCACGAAAATAATTTCTTGGCTGCCCGGCCAAAAGCGCCGGGCAGCCATCAGGTCGAGAAAGCAACGATGATCCGGGCGGTTGCATTGGCAGCAATGCTCGGCGTGCTGGTGAGCGGCGTGGCCGCCTACACCATAAGCTCGCCGGGCTGGCGGACCGGGACCGCACCGTTCGGCGCGGCCGTAAGGCCGGCTGAGTCGACCGCCATCGTCGAGGCCTGGCCGATTTGCACCACGATGGCGTCCGTTGTGTCGGACGCCGACTGGGCGCAGCTCGACCCCGATTTCAAGGCCGGCAAGAAGGCACTGGGCGCAGGGAATTGGAATGGGGCAATCGCAGCGTTCGAGCTCGCTGCGCTGCGCGACCCGACTAATGCCGATATCCGGAACTACATCGGTTACGCCTATCGGCGACTGCGTCAGATGGGGCCTGCGATTGGCCACTATCAGAAAGCACTGATGCTAAGTCCCCGCCACCGCAGCGCGCGTGAGCATCTCGGTGAGGCCTATCTGGTGCTGGGGGAGCCTGCCAAGGCACAGCAATTGCTGGCAGAGCTGGAAAATCTCTGTTTGATTCCCTGCGAGGAATACGACGACCTCAAGCGTGCCATTACGGCTTACAAAACACTGGCTGGTCATTGAGGTCGATTCATCCGCCGGCTGCGCCACGCCAGCCGGGGCGGAGCAGGGGCAGCGTAGGGTGAGCTAAGGCGCATAGCGCCGCGCCCACCATCTAACATTCGGCTCGTGACGGTGGGCACGCTTCCGCCTTCGCTCTTCGAGCTACGGCGGACAAGTCGCCTTGCCTTCCCTGCGATTCCAAACTTGCGATTACGTTTTCGATTCCGGGCTGCTTTGTCCCAGGCGTGGCTCTGTCCCAGCCAGTAGCCGCTGAATGTTGGCACGATGGCGCGCTATCACGTAAATGCCGCCTGCCATCACCAATAACCGATAAGGCAGCGGTTGCTCCAAGGCCCAGACGAGGGCGATCGCAGTCAACGCCGCCAGCATCGAACCAAGGGAAACAATCCGAACAACAGCCAGCACGACGCCAAAAGCCGCAGCAGCACCCAAGCCCACCGGCCAGGACATCGCCAGCAACACGCCGAGTCCCGTCGCAGCGGATTTGCCACCTGTAAAATTCAACCAGATCGAACGGCCATGCCCCATCAACGCGGCAAGTCCGGCCAGGCAGACAGCCCATGGCAGCCAGGTTTGCGGATCAAGTGCTGTCGGTGGCGTGACGGACGGCAATGTATAGAGCCAGGGATAAAACCAGCGGGCAAAGACGATCGCCGCCGCACCTTTCAGCACATCTACCAGGAGCACCACCAACGCAGGCCATTTTCCCAGGGTTCGCAAGACGTTCGTTGCCCCAATGGATTTGGAGCCATGCTCTCGGATATCAATGCCCTTGAGCAGTTTCCCCGCCAGATAGCCCGTGGGCGTAGAACCGAAGAGATAGGCGATCGCCAGTCCGATCACGCTCGCTATCCAGAAAACCATGGGATTCACCTCGACGCTCTGATTTCAGGCAGGTCGTCTACCTCTTTGACCGTGATTGGTCATTGTAGACGGATTCAGCGAGGGTTGTGGGCTGGTTGGTGGCCGCTTTGGGTCCGCATTCTAGTTAAATTGCGGGTCGGCAACCCGGATCGACGTCACGCGATCGCCGCTCATTTCCAATGAAAAGGTCCAGGGCTGATATGACCACACATCGGTGTTCGCCTGCGAGCTGGGCCCGACGAGCATCGGCTTGCCGAGTTGCCTGGTGACGCTCTCGGCCGTCGCTCCGAGCGTAATGCCGTTGAAGACATATTTGTCCGCCGGTAATCGGCCCGTCACCTGGATGGCTACCAGCCTGTCCTGCCAGATCGAAGCGACCAGATAGGGATCGTCATTGGTCTTGCCGAAGAAACAGGCCCACACCGTCGTGTCCTTCGGTCCCTGGATCTGGCGAGAGGGTTCTCCCAAGAGGGCCCTGAGCGCAGCCGCTTCCATGCCGACGACCAGCGGGCCGACTCGCATGCATGCGTGCCCCGACAGCGCCTTGGCCGACCGATATCCGGATCCTGCGCAAGCCGGGCGGCGGCATTCTCCCTCAAGCGACGGCGAACTGGCGGTCGCGCGCGGCGAACAGGCGACGATTTGATTGCCGGGCAACCTGGCACGAGTGCGCGTGAGGGGCCTCACATTGGACCGCGCGCGACTTCGATAATCTGCCTGCATCGAACGCAACGTAGTTCTCTCGAACTCAACATGTCGGACGCAATGACCGCAACGATCGCAGTGCCCCCATCGGTACAGGCCCCCACAGCAGCCGTCGGGGCTGCGCTGCGCGCCTTCGTGGCGAGAGGCAAGGAAATTCGGTTGTCGCCGCTGTGGAAGCAAGCCTTTGCCGGCAAGCGCAAGGATCATCGCTACTACGACATCGTCGAAGATACGATGCATCCCGAGATCACGCACCGCTATCTGATGATCACGGATCAGCTCAGCCAGGCCGGCACCGTGCAGCCGTTCTTCGTCACGTCAATCGACATGGCCGAGGGAGTGAGCGCCGGCGTGAAATCCTGGATCGACACCGTTCGCCGCGCGTGGCCTACCTTCCTGCGCGCGCGGGTGCTGATGGTGGGATGCGTTGCAGGCGAAGGCGTGCTCGACGGCGACGTGACGTGGCAGATGCAGTGCATCCCGGTGCTGAAAGACGCGCTGGTCGAAGAGGCATACAAGCTCGGCGCGGGCCTGATCGTCTTCAAGGAATTTCGTGCCTCCCATCGCGCGGTGCTCGATCGCCTGCAGGCAGACGGTTTTGTCCGCGTTCCGAGCATGCCGATGACGCGGCTGAATTTCGACTTCGCTTCATTCGACGAATACCTGTCGAAGAAGCTCGGTTCTGCCACCAGGAAGAACCTGCGCCGCAAGTTCAAGGCGATCGACGCGGCCGATCCGATCGAGCTGACCGTCTCGACCAACATCGAAGCGGAGGTCGATGAGCTCTATCCGCTCTATCTGCAGATCTATGAAAAATCTTCGATGCACTTCGAGAAGCTCACGCCCGAGTTTCTCGTGCAGCTCGGCCGTGCGATGCCCGACAAGGTGCGCTATTTCGTGTGGCGGCAGAATGGTCGTCCGGTCGCCTTCAGCATTTGCACGATCGACGGCGACACCATCTGCGACGAATACATCGGCATCGACTATCAATCGAGCGTCAGCGCCGGCCTCTACCACTACACGTTTCGTGACATCGTGAACTGGGCGCTCCGCAACGGCCTGAAGGCCTATGCGAGCACCGGCCTTTGCTACGACCCGAAACTGCACCTCAAGCAGGAACTCGTGCCGCTCGATCTCTACGTGCGGCACCGCTCCGCAATCGGGAATTTTGTCATGAAGTATATCGTTCGATGGCTCGATCCGACGCGCCACGACAAAACCCTTGCGGAGTTTTCGAACTATGCTGACCTCTGACCAGGCCCTGCCGGGCTTTAGTCTGAAGCTCTCTGCCAGCACGAAGGCCTACCTGAAGCTCGGCGCGTGCGCCGGCCTGCTCGCGGCCGGAGAGCTTCTCCTGAAGATCGGAGCGACCGCCCAACCGGACTCGCCCATGACGCATTGGGCCACCTGGATCGGCATCGTTTTCTACGTCCTGAACTTCGTCGCGTGGCTCGAAGCTCTCAAGACGATCCCCGTGGGTATCGCCTTCGCGGTGCAGAGCATCGTTCAGTTGATGGTGCCGATCTCGGCCTGGCTCTTCCTGCACGAGCAGATCAGCTCGGGCCGCGCGCTTGGAATCTTGTTGGTCTTCGTCGGTGTTTTCCTTGCGGCGGCGCCGTCGGCAGTTGCGGATGAACGCCTATGACCGCCTTCACGCTTTTCCTCTGCCTGTTCTGCCAGGTCCTCGTCGTGGCCGGAAACCTCCTGCTCAAGCATGCGATGGCCGGCATAGACGGACTAGAGCGATCACGGGTTCAGACCGGCTTGTGGCTCTTCGGCGGCATCGCTCTTTTCAGCCTGTGGTTCTTCCTGTGGCTGGATCTCCTGAGCAAATATGAGCTCAGTCAACTCTACGCCTTCGAGGGTCTCGCACCGGTCTTCCTGATGGCTAGCGCCTGGCTCTTCCTCGGCGAGAAAGTGCCGCTGCGCGGCTGGATCGGCGTCAGCCTGATCGGCGCGGGGCTGATGCTCGTGGCAGGGGCCTAAGGCTCTAAAAGCACTTCGGGACCAAGAGAGCCGCTGAGTCCACTCATCTGGCAAAGGTCACGGGCGCGATGATTATCAGCCGGTCCGCTCTGCGTCATTCGCGTCGATCTTGGTATGTCCGCGTCATGTCCGATGACGGGGTAATCTCGGCAATGCTGTTATTCGTTTCCCATTGAAGGCATCGCCCTTGCTCTTGCCGGTCGGCCGACGGGCAAATCCGTAAGGGTTTCGGGTGCGCGACAGCCCCGGCCCGCTAACCCAAACCCCTGAAAAGCGCTGCGCGCAAAAACGAATTTCACCAGTCATTCCAACGTGATTTGGGTCGTCCAGATTGCGCTGCAAAAATATAGCGCTTCTCATTTCCCCCAAATCAGCTCCATCTTCGCGCCATCCCGCCTCATCGAAGAGGGGCGTACGCGTCGTCACGATACGTGGAGTGCGGGTTGCGGTGGACGCGATGGCGTTGCGCGCGCGAGGCATTGCAGGGCGGCCTCAGGCTTTGTCTTGAGGCTGTGAGCGATCGATCCGCGCAAGACGAGCGGCGCAGTTCGCGTACGGCAAAACCGTGTGGTCCTGGCACCCGTGGCTGGTGTCAAATCGGCGGAGGTTTTCGAAGCCCAACCGGGTCTCGCAAAGCCGTCAATTCGCCGATGACGGAGGCAAGAGGAATTCGTCTCCGGGGAGAGCGCGGCATAAGCCGTCAAACCATTGCGCAGGGAAGGCCGGATGCTCTCCGCTGGACCTGTATGCTCGTGTGCGCACTTCTTCGTGCACATTGCACACGAGACCGCGGGTGCAGCGCGCACCCGGTCTTCCCTGCGCCCTCTCACGCTAGAGGGGGCAAGCGGCAAGGTACAACTCGGGCGCGTCGCGCCGCGGGAACGCGCCGGCATATCCGCATCTCCGACCTGATACGATTTCCGCTGATAATCATCCCGAGTTGAGTCTAGTCGCTACTGTCTCGCCCTGCGGAATATCACGGCGCTTGCCAAGGGGGCGGCGACAGGCCAGAAAAAAGCTGGAAAAAGAAACGCCAACGGAGAACGATTTGACCATCAAGGGCAAAGCCTACATTGCCGGGATTTACGAGCATCCCACCCGGCACGCACCCGATAAATCAACTGCGCAGTTGCACGCCGAGGTCGCCAAGGGGGCGATCGAGGATGCCGGGCTCACCAAGGCCGACATCGACGGCTATTTCTGCGCCGGCGACGCCCCGGGCGGCCTCTGGCCGATGGTCGATTACCTCGGATTGAAGGTGCGTCACGTCGATTCCACGGAAACCGGCGGCTGTTCCTATTTGATCCATCTCGGCCACGCCGCGGAGGCGATCGCGGCCGGCAAATGCTCGATCGCGCTGGTCACACTCGCCGGCAAGCCGCGTACCGGCCCGATGCCGGCGCGCGCCGCCGGTGCGGAAGCCGATTTCGAGGCGGCCTATGGGGCGACCACCCACAATGCCTACGGCATGTGTGCCATGCGCCACATGCACGACTACGGCACCACGAGCGAACAGCTCGCCTGGATCAAGGTCGCGGCCTCCCATCACGCCCAGTACAACCCGCATGCAATGCTCAAGGAGGTCGTCACCGTCGAGGATGTTCTGAACTCGCCGATGATCTCGGACCCGCTGCACCGGATGGATTGCTGCGTCGTCACCGATGGCGGCGGCGCGATGATCGTGACCACGCCGGAGATCGCGAAGAGCCTGAAGAAGCCGCTGGTGCGGCTGATCGGCCATGGCGAGGCGATGAAGGGCCCGCGCGGCGGCAAGGATCTCGACCTCACTTATTCCGCCGGCATCTGGTCCGGCCCGCGCGCCTTCGAGGAGGCCGGCGTCACGCCAAAGGATATCAAGTACGCCTCGATCTATGACAGCTTCACCATCACGGTGCTGATGCAACTCGAGGACCTCGGCTTCTGCAAGAAAGGCGAGGGCGGCAAGTTCGTCTCCGACGGCAATTTGATTTCGGGCGTCGGCAAGCTGCCGTTCAACACCGATGGCGGCGGCCTCTGCAGCAACCACCCGGTCAACCGCGGCGGCATGACCAAGATCCTCGAGGCTGTCCGCCAGTTGCGCGGAGAAGCCCATCCGAAGGTGCAGGTGCCGAATTGCGATCTCGCAGTCGCCCACGGCACCGGCGGACTTCTCGGCGTGCGTCACGCCGCCTCAACCTGCATTCTGGAGCGCGTGTAATGGCCGAAGCAAAGAAATATCCGGCACCGGTGACCAATCCGGAAACCGCGCAGTTCTGGGAAGCGGCCAAGGCCGGCAAGTTCATGATCAAGCGCTGCACCGCCTGCGGCGAGCCGCATTACTTTCCGCGCTCGATCTGCCCGTTCTGCTTCTCCGACAAGACCGTGTGGGAAGAGAGCTCGGGTGAAGCCACGATCTACACCTACAGCCTGATGCGCAAATCGGCGACCGGTCCGTACGCCATCGCCTATGTCACGCTGAAGGAAGGCCCGTCGCTGCAGACCAACATCGTCGATTGCGATCTAACGAGCCTGAAGATCGGCCAGAAGGTGAAGGTGGTGTTCAAGCCCACCGACGGCGCCCCACTGCCATTCTTCACGGCGGCCTAGCGAAGTTGCGCGCGCTGCGCGCCAAACATTGGGTCGTCATCCCCGCGAAAGCGGGGATCCAGTAAACACCGGCGATTACTGGATGCCCGCCTGCGCGGGCATGACGGTGAGAACAAAATCGGGAGAAGATGACCGCATGCCAATCAATTACGAACAGCTCATGGCTCTGAAAAATCTCGGCCAGAAATACGCCTATACCGACCGCGAGGTGATGCTCTACGCCTACGGGATCGGCATGGGCGGCGATCCGATGGACGAGAACGAACTCGCCTACGTCAACGAAGGCACCTTCACCCCGCGTCCCCTCAAGGTCGTGCCGACCTTCGCTTCGGTGGCAGCGTGGGGCTCAGGGCCCGGCGAGATGAATCTCAACCGCGTAATGGTGGTCGACGGCGAGCGTGACATCACCTTCCACAAGCCGCTGCCGGGCGCGGCCAGGATCACGGCCGACTCGACGGTGCTCGACGTCTTCGACAAGGGCAAGGACAAGGGCGCCGTGATCCGGCACCAGACCGTGCTGAAGGACGAGAGCGGCGAGAAGCTCGCCACGCTGGTGGCTTCGCGTTTTGCGCGCGGTGACGGCGGCTTTGGCGGCCCATCCGAAGGCCAGCCCGAACCGCACAAGGTGCCGAGCAGGGCGCCCGACAAGATCGTCGACATCACGACGCGTCCGGACCAGGCGCTGGTCTATCGCCTCTGCGGCGACCGCAACCCGCTGCACTCCGATCCGGAGTTTGCCAGGAAGGCCGGTTTCCCGAAGCCGATCCTGCACGGCATGTGCACCTACGGCATCACCTGCCGCGGCGTGCTGCAGACCTATGCCGACTACGATCCGTCCGCCTTCAAACAGCACGTCGCGCGCTTTTCCTCGCCGGTCTTCCCCGGCGAGACCGTGACGATGGAATTGTGGAAGGACGGCAACGTCGTCTCGTTCGAAGCCAAGGTGAAGTCGCGTGGCGTCACCGTGATCAAGAGCGGGAAAACGGTGCTGGGTTGAAATTTCCGTCATTCCGGGATGGTCCGAAGGACCAGACCCGGAATCTCGAGGTTCCGGGTTCGCTTCGCGCCCCGGAATGACGGTGCAAAACAAAGAAGGCGGGAGAGAACAAATGGGATTACTCGACGGCAAGGTTGCCATCATCACCGGCGCAGGCGGCGGGCTCGGTGAGGCCTACGCAAAGCTGTTCGCGCGCGAGGGCGCGGCGGTCGTGGTCAATGATCTCGGCGGTCCCCGCGACGGTTCCGGCGCCGACGTGTCGATGGCGCAGAAAGTGGTCAACGCGATCAAGGAAGAGGGCGGCCGTGCCGTCGCCAACGGTTCCGACATTTCGACCATCGCCGGCGGGCAGTCGGTATTCGACGACGCCATCAAGAATTTCGGCCGCGCCGATATTCTGGTGAACAACGCCGGCATCCTGCTCGACGAGACTTTTGCCAAGGCCAAGGAAGCCAACTGGGACAGGGTGATCAGGGTGCACCTCAAAGGCACCTTCTGCTGCACCCAGCCGGTGTTCAAATGGATGCGCGAGAACGGCGGCGGCGTCATCGTCAACACCTCCTCGACCTCGGGCCTGATCGGCAATTTCGGCCAGACCAATTATGGCGCCGCCAAGGGCGGTATCTGGGGACTGTCGAACGTGCTGGCGATCGAGGGCCGCAAATACAACATCCGGATCTGGACGCTGGCCCCGGGCGCGCTGACCCGCATGACCGCCGACCTGCCGCGCTATAAGGAGAACCCCGGCGCGGCGCTGGGCCCGGACGGCATCGCGCCGGCCGTGCTATACATGGTCAGCGACTTGTCGGGCGACCAGACCGGCAAGGTGCTCGGCGTCTCCGGCCCCCGTGGGGTCCGCGAGCTGCGGATGATGGAAATGGAAGGCTGGACGCCGCCGTTTACGGGGTGGAAGGCCGAGGATATCGTGACCCACGCCAAGGAAATCTTCTTCTCCGAGGAGGATATCAAGAAGTCGGCGCGGCGATTTAAGTGAATGTCGTTCCGGGGCGATGCGATAGCATCGAACCCGGAACCTCGAGATTCCGGGTTCGCTTCGCGCCCCGGAATGACGGAAAACAGGACAGACGCACCAATGACCAAGCTTACCGCCCAGGCCGCAGGCACTTTTGCGATCGCGCCGACGCCGTTCCACGATGACGGCCGTATCGACGAGAAATCGATCGACCGGCTGACCGATTTCTACGCCGAAGTCGGCTGCGATGGCGTCACCGTGCTCGGCATTCTGGGCGAGGCGCCAAAACTCGACGCAGCCGAGGCCGAGCAGGTGGCGGTACGCTTCGTCAAGCGCGCCAAGAACATGCAGATCATCGTCGGCGTCTCGGCGCCGGGATTTGCCTCGATGCGCTCGCTGGCCAAGGCCTCGATGGATGCCGGCGCCGCCGGCGTCATGATCGCGCCGCCGCCGCATTTACGCACCGATGACCAGATCACGGGCTATTTCAAGCAGGCGCAGGAAGCGATCGGCGACGAGATTCCCTGGGTGCTGCAGGACTATCCGCTGACGCTCAACGTCGTCTTCACGCCTGCCGTGATCCGCAAGATCGTGATGGACTCGCCGTCCTGCGTCATGCTCAAGCATGAGGATTGGCCGGGCCTGGAGAAGATTTCGACGCTGCGTGGCTATCAGAAAGACGGCTCGCTGAAGCCGATGTCGATTCTCGTTGGCAACGGCGGCTTGTTCCTCGATTTCGAGATGGAGCGCGGCGCCGACGGTGCCATGACCGGCTACGCCTTCCCGGAATTGCTGATCGATGTCGTCAAGCTGCAAAAGGCCGGCAAGCGCGATGCCGCGCATGATCTGTTCGACGCCCATCTGCCACTGATCCGTTACGAGCAGCAGCCGCGGCGCGGGCCTGTCGGTGCGCAAATACGTGCTGCAGAAGCGCGGCATCATCTCGTCCAGCGCGCAGCGCAAGCCCGGCGCGACGATTACGGCGACCGCAAAGGCCGAGGTCGATTATCTCTTGTCGCGGGTGGCGCGCGTCGACCGCCGCGCCAATCTGCAACCGCAATCCAGCGCGGCAGGCTAGTCCAATGGCCGAGACCGTTGCCCCGCGTCCCGCATCCACCATCCTGCTGCTGCGCGACAGCGCAGGCGCCAAGGCCGACGGCAAGAGCCGCGAAGAGATCGAAGTCTTCATGATGGTTCGCCATTATGAGATCGACTTCAACTCCGGCGCGCTGGTGTTTCCCGGCGGCAGTGTCGACAAGGGCGACAAGGAGATCATCGCGACGCCAGAGCTTTACTCGGGCGGCGAGGGGTTGGACGAGGCCACGCTGAGCTTCCGCATCGCTGCGATCCGCGAAACCTTCGAGGAAAGCGGTATCCTTTTGGCGCGGCCGAAAAAGGCTCGAAGGCGCTGGTCGATGCCAGGCGCGCCAGCGAAATCGAGACGGCGCATCGCGCTGACCTTTGCGACAGCAAGATCAGCTTCCTCAAGGTGCTGGCCGATAACGGCATGGTGCTGGCGCTCGACGAACTCGTGCCCTATGCGCACTGGATCACGCCGGAGGGCATGCCAAAACGGTTCGACACCTGGTTCTTTCTTGCCGCCGCGCCGCCGGAACAGGTCGGCGCCCATGACGGCAAGGAATCCACCGACTCGATCTGGGTGTCGCCGCGCGAGGCGCTCGAAGGCGGCGAGACCGGGCGCTTCAAGCTGCCGTTCCCCACCACGCGCAACCTGATAAAGCTCGGCAAGCAACCAAGCGTGAAGGCGGCGCTCGACGACTCCAGAGGCAAATCCGTCGTCACCGTGACGCCGGTCATGACCCGGAACAATGGCGGCCGCCAGCTTCGCATTCCCCTTGAAGCCGGTTACGACGGCGACGTGTTCGAGGTCGGTTCGGTCGGCTGAAGATTGCATCGACACTTCGGTGGATGGCGAAGTATCGCAGTGCCCGCAGCCTGTAATGTCCGGTCCTGACATAGACAAGACCGGGGTCACGGACATGGACGAGCTGCAACCGAAACATCAGGGGATCGCGAGCGAACTGGCGCTGCTGCTGGCGCTCGCGACGCTGTGGGGCGCGTCCTACACGTTCCTGAAAGTCGCAGTGGCGACGATCCCGCCGGTGACGCTGATTGCGGGGCGCACCCTGATCGCCGGGTTGCTGCTCGTTGTGATCATGCACTGGCGCGGGATGAAATTGCCGGCGGATGCCGCGAATTGGCGCCGCTTCCTGTTCCAGGCCTGCCTCAACAGCGTCATTCCGTGGACCCTGGTGGCCTGGGGCACGCAGGCGCTGGACGCCGGCGTTGCCACCATCCTCAATTCGACTGCGCCGATATTCACGTTCATCCTGACGGTCGCAGTCACGCGCCACGAGGCGGTGACGTCACGCAAGCTGGTCGGCGTCGTCTCGGGCATGGCGGGCATCTGCCTGATCGTCGGCATGCAGGCGCTGGCGGGCCTGGGCGAGCAACTGGCCGCGCAGATCGTCATGCTGCTCGCCGCCACCTGCTACGCGGGCGCGGCGATCTTCGGCCGCAGCTTCAAGGATCTCGATCCGATGGCGCCGGCGGCGGGATCGCTGCTCTGCGGCGCGGCGATCCTGATCCCGGCGAGCCTGGTGATGGAGCGGCCGTGGACGCTGGCGCCTTCGGTAAATTCGTTGCTGGCGCTGACAGCGCTCGCGGTGTTCTCGACCGCGCTCGCCTTCGTGATCTATTTCCGCCTGATCCAGACGCTGGGATCGATCGGCGCCACCGCGCAGGCCTATCTGCGGGTGCCGATCGGCGTCGCGGTCGGCGTGATTTTTCTCGGCGAGCAGTTGAGTTCGTCCGCCTGGATCGGCCTTGCCTGTGTCGTCGTCGGTGTCGCCGCGATGACGATTCCACCGCGAAAGGCGAAACCGATCGGGGAGGCTGTCTGAACGGGTTTTACGCCAGAAAGGCATCGACTTGCGCCTGGTCCTGGTCGTAGACCCAGCATTCGGAAAGCAGTCCGTCGTGCACGGCGTACACCAGCAAGCGCTCGACCTCGGCCGTCTTTCCGTCGCGCTCGAAGCGCTCGCGGACCAGCAGCGCACCGCGCTCAGGCCCGGCCATGACGTCGACGATGGCGAGCAGCCGGCGATTGGTGCGACGCGTGACTTCGGCCAGGACGCCGAGCGCGGCGGCCTTGCCGGCGTGGTCGCCCGCCAGCGGGTTGCGGCCGAAATAATGCAGTGTGAAGTCGTCATGATAGCAGGCGGCAAGTGCTGAACGATCGCCCGCGAGCCAAGCGCTCGCGTAGCGGCCAACGGCTAATCGCGTACGCTCAATCGCGGCCTGGTGCTCGATTTCGGACCGGTTATTTGCCATCATTGTCAATCCCAGGGATCGTTGCATTCCTGAGGTTAGATCCGCCTGACAATCCGGGCTTTCAAGAACTGGCTATGCACGCAATGGCGGCAGCGAAACTGATCGGGTGGGGCGCTCGGGTGCTGTATCTGGGCCCGGCCTTCGGGCTGACGCCGCACCGGAATGCGACCGCCGTCCTTGCCGTCGGCCTCGATGATGAGCTGGAAGTCGCTGACGATCCGGTGGATCGCACGACGGATTATCGCGCAGCCCGCAGCGTGCTGATCCTGCCCAACAGCCTGCACCATTTGCGCATCGAACGGAGCCGGATGGCATTCCTCTATGTCGATCCGTTGGGGCGCGACCTCGAGGCGTTGATCGCGCGGATGACGAACACAACGCCGCGGGCCGCCTTCGACCTCAGGGAAGAGTCCAGGGTGATTGAAATCATGACCGGCCTGGCCGAAAGCCGGATCGCGCCGCAGGATGGACGTGCATCGCTCGGAGAATTGCTGGGTGTGGGGACGCGCGGGAAAGCCAGCGCGCGCATCGCCGCAGCACTGCGGCATATGCGGGACGAACCACAGCTGGCCCACCGGCTGACGACCCTGGCGGCGCGGGCTGGCCTGTCGCCGTCGCGGTTTCTCCATCTGTTCAAGGCGGAGACCGGGGTGCCGTTGCGGCGTTACCGCATCTGGAACCGGATGGGCGCGGCGGTTCGCGCCAGCGGCGATGGCGCCTCCCTGACGGAAGCGGCCCATGCCGCCGGCTTTGCCAGTTCGTCACATTTCTCCAGCGCATTTCGCGACATGTTCGGCATGATGCCGTCGGATTTGGCGAGGGCGCTGAGGCCGGGAGCGGTCCAGGTTTGAATCGGCCGCGGGTCCGTTCGGCCCCGTGGAATCCGGCCTATTTACCGCCATTAACCACCGGACCGCATGTTCCCCACGGCCCGAAATACATCGTATATTGCGCCCGACAGGAGCCGGCCCCGACCAACATGACCGCTGAAACGCCGCCGAATTCGCCGCCGCAGCGATCGTTCTCGCTTTCGATCGGCCAACTGACATTCGGCAGCTTCATGCTGGTGCTGGCGGTGATCATCATCACGTCGACCGCCAGCGTCATCGCCATCCGCCACATCGATTCGACCTTTGCCGAGCTTCAGCGGCTGCAGAGCGTCCGCGATCTGGCCGAGGACATCGACCACCGCATGAACGAATTGCGGCTTGCCGCGCGGGATTTCGTCACGGATCCCGGCAGCCAATCGCTCCAGGTCGGAGAGGCCGCGACCGCGCTCGGCGACGTCCTGAAGAAGACGCGGCTGGAGCTCGCGCCCGAACAGCAGGACATGATCGACGGCGTCACCGAGCGCCTGGCGACCTATCGCAGCGGCATCGAGCGGATTTCCGCGCTGATCAACCGCCGGGCCGAAATGATCGTCGTGTTGCCGCCATTGCGCGAAAAATTCGATACTGCGGTTGCCGAGGCGGCCGATCCCCAAACCGCGTCGACCCTGTCTCAGACCCAGAGCCGGATCGCCTCGGCGTTGCTGGCGCACAACCCGTCGGCTGCCGAACAGGCCGCGCAAAACATGCGCTCGATGACGATCGCGGATCCGAAGCTGCATGCCGCGGTCAATGCCTATGCCGAAGCCATCATCGGCATCTCGATCCGGGAACGGCAGATCTCCGACATCGACAAGGAAGTGCTGAGTGCGGAGGGCCGCCTGATCCAGCGCGTCACGGAATTGTTGCGCGAAGTCAGCGAGAGGCGGGGCCGGGTCCTCGCCCGCGATTTTGCGCGGACGCTCTCGGAAGCGAAGTGGCAGAGCATCGTGCTGGGAACAGCGGGCGTTCTGATCGGGCTTTTTGCCTCGCTGCTGGTGGTTCGCCGCACCGTGCGGCCGCTCGCCGCGATCGCAAACTCAATCCGCGCGGTGGCGGGTGGTGAAAAGAGCACCTCGATCCCGGCGACGGATGTCGACAACGAGATCGGCGACATTGCCCGCGCGGCCGAGGTGTTCCGGCAGACGCTGGTCGATGCCGATGCCGCGCGCGAGGCGGCGGTGCGGGCGCTTGCCGAACAGCGGCTTGCCGAGGAAAGTTACCGTAAGCTGTTCGAGTCCTCGGTCGACGGAATCTACGTCACGACGCCCGGCGGTTCGCTGCTCAACGCCAACCCGGCGCTGGCGCGGATGATGGGCTATTCCACGCCGCAGGATCTGATCAACGGAATCGGCGACATCGCAAGCACGGTCTATGTCCATCCCGAGGCGCGGGCGGAATACGAGCGGCTGATGCAGCGCGACGGCATGATCCGTGAGTATGAGTACCAGGTTCGAACGCGCAACGACACGGTGCTGTGGCTCTCCGACAGCGCGAGCGCCGTGCACAACGAGGCCGGCGTCCTCGTCCGCTACGAGGGAACGGTGCGCGACATCACCGACCAGAAGCGCGCCGAGGATGCGATCGCCGAAGGCCGCCGCCTGCTGCAAATGGTGATCGATACCGTGCCTGCGGTCATCAACGTCAAGGACAAGGAGCTCCGCTACGTCCTGATGAACCGCTATATGGCGGGCATTTTCGGGGTCGAGCCGGGGTACGCGATCGGCCGCACCACCGCCGAGCTGATGTCGCGCTACGGCGCCGAAAAGACCAGTGAGCCCGACAAGCGGGTGCTGGCGGTTGGCAAGGAACTCGGCTTCTACGAGGAGGAATACAAGGATGCATCCGGCCAGATGCGGCAATGGCTGGTCAACAAGCTGCCGATTCTGGATGCCTCCGGCGAGATTGAGAACATCGTGACCGTTGCGCTCGACATCGGTGAGCGCAAGCGCGTCGAATTCGAGATGCGCAAGGCCAAGGATGCGGCGGAGGGGGCGTTGCGGAACCTGCGCGAGACGCAGAACTCGCTGATCGAGGCAGAAAAACTTGCTGCGTTGGGACGGCTGGTGGCCGGCGTCGCCCACGAGGTCAACAACCCCGTCGGCATCAGCCTGACGGTCGCCTCCGCTCTGGAGCGCAAGACGTCGAACTTTACGGCCGAGGTTGTCCGCGGCGAACTGCGGCGCTCCAGCCTGAACGATTTCCTCGAGACCAGCCGCGATGCGTCGTCGCAACTGGTCGCCAACCTCAACCGCGCCGCCGAGCTGATCCAGTCCTTCAAGCAGGTCGCCGCCGACCGCAACTATTCCGACCAGCGCTCCTTCGACCTCGGCGATCTCACCGAGCAGGTGGTGATGAGCCTGCGGCCCGGCCTGCGCAAACACAATCTGACGCTCAATGTCGAGTGCCAGCCCAATCTGATGATGAACAGCTATCCCGGGCCCTACGGACAGGTGCTCACCAACCTGTTCCTCAATTCGGTGGCGCATGCCTTCCCGGACGGCAAGCCCGGTACGGTCGATATCCAGGTGCGGGAGTCCGGCAAGGACAATGTCGAGATCATCTTTTCCGATAATGGATGCGGCATGAGTCTCGACGTCCGCCGCCGCGCGTTCGATCCGTTCTTCACCACGCGGCGCGACCAGGGCGGCACCGGGCTCGGCCTGCACATCGTCTACAGCATCGTGACGACGCGGCTTGGCGGCCGGCTTGATCTCGATTCCCAGCCGGGCGGCGGCACGCGCATCCAGATGATCCTGCCGCGCACAGCACCGCTGGAGCAGGCGGCGGAGTAGGCGACGCGGGACGTCTGCAGGCGTGTGTTGACCGTTGCGCTAATTGATATCCGCCAGCTTGTGCAGCGTGGCGCCGAAGATCTGGCTGGCTTTGCCGACGAGCGCGGTTCCATTCATGCTGCCGCGGGTGTCGGTGAAGGTTCCGGATACGCCGATGCCGACTGGATTGGGGCCACCGAACAGCGGATTGTCATTGTCGCGCGGGGTGGTGTGACGCTGCACCAGGACCTCGCCTTTGAAGGTGTCGCCCTTCACGGTGTAGCTGCCGGTATAAAACAGATAGGCGTCGCCACCGAGAATCTGGCCGTCCCGGAACAGAATGACGCCGCTGCCCTTGCCGATGCGCCCATCCAGCAGGGTGACGTGAATCGAATAGAGCCCGTTGTTCATGACGTCCCAGTGGCCAGCCGCCGCGCCCAAGGAAGCCGGTCAAGGAATTATGCCAAAGCGTGGCATGCACCGTCAACGCGTCAGGTTGGCCGCCAATTCCCGTACAGGAAGCAAACGCAAACCGTACCACTCCGACGTGACGCGAGGACGACTTGCGGTGTGCCGAATCAAGTTGGCCCGTGAAATGCATAGTTTGGTTTGGCACCGGCCGGCGGGTGCTGGAGCAAGAGAAACAGGTGACCAACTGGAAGAATTCCGGCGGCCACGCGCCGCGCCCATACATCGAGAACAGCAACCGTGAAACTTTGGGCCGCCATCGCGCGGTTCGCTGGAAAACGCGAATGGTGATCGGCAGCGTGTTGCTGATGTTGCCGCTCGCCGCCGATCGCGGCGAGGCCCGCGATCCCGACGGGCGCTATGCCAACTCACCGCTGAAGCAATGGTTCGACAGTCTAAGGAGCGGGAAGGGGCCGTGTTGTTCCGACGCGGACGGCAGCGCCGTCAGCGACGTGGATTGGGAAACGAAAGACGGGCACTACCGCGTTCGTATCGACGGCGATTGGTATGACGTTCCCGAAGATGCCGTCATCACCGAGCCGAACCGGGTAGGTCGGACCATGGTCTGGCCGATCCGCGGCTATCAAGGATTGAGCATCCGCTGCTTCATACCGGGCAGCATGACGTAGCGCGTCGCCGTTTTGTGCGCGCTCGCATCGTCGGAGCGTCACGCATATTTCTTGTCGCGCTCGAGCAGCTCGACCGAAATGCCCTGCGGCCCGCGGATGAAGCAGATGCGAACACCGGGCCGGATGGTGGTCGGCTCCTTCGTGAACTCGACGCCCTTGGCCTTGATCTCGGCGGCGACCGCGTCGATGTCTTTCACGGTCAGGCCGAAATGGTCGAGACCCTGATAGGGCGTCACCGGTGGGGTGTTGACGCCGTCGCCGGCGGTGACGGGCGCGATGAACACATTGGCGCCGCCGAGTTTGACGTCGATCCGCCCGGGACCACGGATGATCTCGCCTCCGAGAACGTTTTCCAGCCATGCAGCGGTCGCCTCGGGATCGGGACTGCGCAAATGGACATGGTCCCAGATAACGTTCGGCATCTTCGGTCTCTCCATTGTTGATTGTTGTTGCGGCGCTCAAGGCCGGTCACGGCGCGGCCAAATGTAGCCGCCGCGCATCCGCAATTCCATCGCGGTCGCGCCGCCGCCGCAATATTGTCGGGGTGGTATGCAACCATTTCTGCCTTGGGTGATTGTTGACAAGCGGCGGGATCCGTACAGCGGCGGTCGTGACAGAAGCCGTACGGGAAAACGCCCGTAGGGCTTTTTTCATGCGCAGCACGGCAATCGCCGGAGCTGCCGGGTGAGGGCGCGGCTATGAGAATCGCCGGGTGGTCGTTCGGAAAGTCCGAGGCACGGCTCGCCGTGCTGCCGGCCATCGCCATTGCTGGCTGCGCCATATGGCTGATGCTCCCGCAAGCAAGCGATGCCGAAGGCCGCTCCACCGCGACGGCGACTGAAGTCACCCGCGTCACGCAGGATACATCCCGCAACGACGACACGGCCGGGACCCAGGCAACCCTGTCGAGCCCGGCGCCGACCGATGCCAACCCGGCGGCCGTGCCTCTCGACGTCGCGCCGCCGGAAACAGTGGAGGCCGCCAGGTCGCCGCTCGATGGCCTGAAAATTATCTCGCAGTCGTGGCGAAGGGGCGGGCTCGGCTCAAAAGCGCTGGTAACGTTCACGCTTCGCAACGCCAATGACTACGCGGTGAAGGATATCGAGATCGCCTGTACCTTCATCCGCCGCGACGGCAGCCATCTGACCGACCGCAGGCGCCTCATTCCCGATACTGTGAACATGAAGAGCCGGAAGCGGTATGCGGGCATGCTGGTCGGCTTCGTCAACGTCAACGCAAATAAGGCGAAATGTTCCCTGGTGACAGCCAGCCGAATTTAACCCTGCGCGGCCAAACGCGCGTTCCCCGTACCCGAAAACGTGATCGGCGCCTTTGAACCTTGCCGGTGGGGCAGGAACTAACTGGTGTATCGCCCGTTAGGCGATTGAACCGCGCACAACCCGCGCGGGGGGAGCGAGTTCAATGCCCGTAGCGCGTTATTTCCTGTTTGTCGGCGGGGTGCTTGTCGCGCTGTTGTTGGCGATCAATGCGTTCGTTCCAGAACAGGCCGTCGTGGCCAGCCAGGCCGGTCCTTCGGTCGATAAGACCGTTGTACGCATTCGCTCTGACCAGAAGCCGCCGGAGCGGGTGGTCTACGACACCAGCCTTCCGACCATTGTTCCGCCGACCGTGACGGCCCAGGCCGTCGCGCCGCCGGCGCCTGCCGTGGCCTCGGCCGACGCCACTGCCCAAGCCCGCGTGCGGGACACGTTTGCCCAGTTCGTGCCGCCGGAGGCGAAGAAATCCGAGCCGCAGGTTCAGCGTAAGCGCAAGGTCGCCAAGAGCCGTCCGGCGCCGCCGATGCAGTTCGGGCAACAGCCTCAAATGCGGGTGGCGCAGCAGTCGCAATTCGGCTTCTTCGGCGGTCCGAGATGGACCTGGTAAAGCACGCCGCCTGATTTAGCGCGGCGGTTTCGGAATCTTGTCCGCAAAACCGTTGTAGCAGGTCAGCCGGTCATCTTCCTCCTTGATGAAGCGGCAGTCGTTGACGCCCTTGGCTGCCGGAGCCTTTGGCTTGGGCTGCGGCGCATAGATGGCGTCGTAGCAATTCAGGCGCTCCTTGGTCGCATCGTCGATGTCCTGGCAGGCCTGCAACTTCTGGGCGGGCGACAAGGGCTTCTCTTTTTCTTTCTTGGCCGCCGCAGTCTTCTTAGACCCGACCACAACCAGCGGTTTGCCGCCGATGGTCGGAGGATTGGCGGGGTCGGCCGGGGCACTCGTCCCCTGAGCCAGCGCCGCCGCCGGATACAGGATCGCCAGCGTCAGGATGATCTTTCTCATGTCGAAATTTCCGAATTGCCATAAGCCGAACGAGCGCGCCTGGAGAGACCAGAACTCCCGATCCTCGGAATCGAAATCCCGCTGCCCGCCCTGCGTTCTCTAGCACCATCCCCGAGCCTCTGTCTAACCTGTTGATTTAACGGCCTTTCAATTGGGCTCGCGGCGGCCCGGAGGACGCTGGCCTGGTCTTGCTCGACGTCTCGTTGCCCCCGGGCGATCCGGCTTGTGATCGGCACACCCCATCGCCAACTTGTGGTCTTGCGGGCACTCCATCGGCGGTCGCGTGGGCCGCCCCTGAGCATTTTGCTGGCCCGCAAGGGGAGAGCACCATGTCCGATCCGCAACGCCGGGCGTTTCTGGCTGCCGCAGGCATTGTCTCGCTGGCAGCGCTGGGCTCGGCGACGCCGGCCGCCGGTGGCGATCCGAGTTTCATGAACAATGTCCCGGACCCAACGCTCGCGGGCAAGGATCTGCCGACCTTCAAATTCGCGCTGGAGAAGTCGGACGGCAAGGTCATCGGCAACAGCTACGGCAAGGAGGCGACGGTTGCGCAACTGCCGATCTCCAAGGGGATCGCCGGCGTTTCGATGCGGCTTGAGCCCGGCGCGATGCGCGAACTGCACTGGCACGCCACCGCGGCCGAATGGGCGTTGGTTCTCGAGGGCCGCGTCCGCACCACCGTCGTCGACCCACGCGGTCTTGCCGAGACCAACGATTTCGACCCGGGCGACGTCTGGTACTTCCCGCGCGGCCACGGTCACATGCTGCAATGCCTCGGCGACAAGCCCTGTCACTTCATCCTGATCTTCGACAACGGTTACTTCTCCGAATTCGGCACCTTCAGCATCACCGACTGGGTCGGGCATACGCCGCCGGCGCTGCTGGCGAAGAATTTCGGCCTGCCCGAAACGGCGTTCACAACATTCCCGAAGGAGGAAGTGTATTTCGCGCGCGGCAAACCGCCGCCTGCCGAACCCTCGGTGCCGCTGCAGGGCTGGAAGCTGCCGACGGAGACGCACAAATACCGCCTGCTGGCGCAGCCGCCGCATGCGACCTATCAGGGCGGCCGGGAATGGCGCGTCGATTCCAGCCGTTTCCCGATTGCGAAGACGATCACCGGCGTCGTGCTCGATCTCGATCCCGGCGCGCTGCGGACGCTGCACTGGCATCCCAACGCCGACGAGTGGCAGTACGTCGTCGATGGCGAGGTGAGCGTCACCTTATTCGGCTCTCACGGCCGTTACCGGGTCGAGCGATTGCAAAAGGGCGATGTCGGCTACATCCCGCAAGGCTATGGACACTCGATCGAGAATGTCGGCAGCGGGCCTGCGCGCATCCTGATCGGATTCAATGCGGGCATCTACGAGACCATCGACTTGTCACAATGGATCGCGGCAAATCCCAAGGACGTGCTCGCCACCAATTTCGGCCAGCCGGCGGAACTGTTCGGAAAATTCCCGGATCGGGACGTGTGCATCGCCGGAAAGAATCGTTGATGAAGCGGTTGCCGCCGAGCGTGCACAAGGCTGAGCGTGCACGAAAACGTCAACCGGCCTCGCAGAGCAATCGCATCAGCGTGCTGCGAGGTCAGGTCTAGCGCAAACGATAGGCGTCAAAGGCGTGCGCCAGGAATACGCCGATGCTGACGAAGATGAGGAATGCCGTCACGACCTCGGTCATAGCCTTCCTCCCTGTGTTGCAATGCCGAGAAGGGCACGCTTGAGAAATCCGCGATAGATGAGGTTCAGGACCGATACCAACATGATCTAACCCCGTCGTTTGATCAGGCAGCAGGCTAGGGGGCATTTGTTTCCAGAGGATTTCGCGGCGGATCGAAATGGTTTCGTTGTGTCGCCCGCGGATCACGGAATCGCGAGGAACCGGAACAACCGATTGTCATCGTCCGCCCTTTTCTCGCCATCCTAGTTCAGGAGACCTGCCGCGCGCGCTCTGTGAAGGCCGTGTTCCCAAAGGTCCCATGTGATCGTCCGACATTTGATGCAAAACGAGACTTTTACATCCCGCCGCGCGTTGCTGCGCGGGATGGTGTCCTCAGCCAGTGTGCTCGCGCTCGGCGGATGCGCCAATCTGGGCGCGACCGGCGCGCGCTACGACGCTGCGTCGCTCTCGGCGGAGCCGACGGTGCTCGTCGCAACCACGCGCAAGCCGGTGAATGGCGGGCGGACGAAACCCTGGTTCGGGCCGGAGCGCGCTACAAGAATGACCGTCGCGCGGGCGAAACTGGTGGCACCCGACGAGAGCCGTTTCTCGCTCGCCGCAGCCGGTCTTGGCGATTGGCGTCTCGATGCGGTCGAGCCGGTGTCGGGAGAGGTCAGCGACCTTCTGACGCAGGGCGGCGGAGGCGACGTCCTGGTCTACGTGCACGGTTTCAAGCAGACATTCGAGACGGCAGCGCTCGATGCCGCGCACCTCGCCGACGGCATCAAATTCCGCGGCCAGACGATGGTTTTCTCTTGGCCGTCCAAGGCGGGACTGTTCGACTACGCCTATGACCGTGACAGCGCAATGTGGTCGCGCGACGGCTTCGAACGCGTGCTGCAATCCGTCATCACGACTCCCGGCGTCGGCCGCGTACACATCGTCGCACACAGCATGGGCACCATGCTGACGCTCGAAAGCCTGCGCCAGCTCTATGCGCGAAATGGTGACACCATTACGGACAAGATCGGGGCCGTGGTATTTGCCTCACCCGATATCGACATGGACGTGTTCTCGTCGGCGGTTGTCCGCATCGGTCCGCTCGGCCGCAAGATCACCGTCGTCGCCGCGACGAACGACCGCGCGCTGGCGCTGTCGGGACGATTGGCTGGCGGGATGACACGGGTCGGCGCCGCCGAGAAGGCCGCCATCGAGCAGCTCGGGGTGCGCGTCATCGATGCGTCCGAAGCCGGTTGGGGCATCATCAACCACGATTTGTTCCTGTCCAATGCGGAAGTGCGGCGGGTGATACGCCGTTCAATCGATACCTCAGCCGCGTAAAACGACCGCTTGAGAAGCTGTTTTCGGCGCGTTAGCCGGCAGTTAACCAGCCGCGTAGCGACCTGAAGCCGGCAGGGCATCGATTTTAAGGGTTTTGCGGCACCGTCAAGGAGATTGGATCCTTGTGGTTGCTTCATGAACGATATCGCGAAGTGATTTCGGATCGATGCCGAGAATCACGAATTGATGGGCGCGCAGCTCGCGGCGTTTTCGCGGCAGGTCCCGTTGCTCTATTTTATCCTGAGCGTGAATTCGATTGCGTTGGCGTTTACCCATCTTGGCATCGCGCCGACAAGCCTGACCGTTGTGTTTCCCGGCTTTCTGGTCGGGGCTTGCGCGATCCGTTGCCTGATCTGGCCGCGACGCCGCGACCACGTGGTCGAGCCGAAGGCAGCGGCCCGCACCCTGCGGGCGACGGTGGCGCTGGGTGGCGCGCTGGGATTTGCTTTCCTGGCGTGGGCGCTTAGCCTGTTTCCGTACGGCGACATCTCCCGCTACGGCCATATCCTGTTTTTCGTCGGCATCACGGTCGTCAGCTGCATCTTCTGCCTGATGCATGTGCGCCCGGCGGCGCTGATCCTGACCGGTACCGTGATCGCACCGTTCGTTATTTTTCTGCTTGCAAGCGGTGACGTGGTTCATATCGCCATCGGATTGAACCTGTTCCTGGTCACGATCGCGATGACCTACATCCTGATCATCTGTTCCGGGCAGTTCGCCGCCATGGTCAATGGTCAAATAGAGACCAGGCGTCTCAGCAACGAGAACTTCCGTCTTGCCAATGTCGACAGCCTCACCGATCTGCCCAACCGGCGCCAGTTCTTCCACCGGCTGTCGGTCCTCGCGGAGCGCGCGGGAACGGAAGGCCACAGATTCGTCGTCGGCGTGCTCGATCTCGACGGCTTCAAGGCGGTGAACGATCTCTACGGACACGGGGTCGGCGACCGGGTGTTGCAGGAATCCGGTCGGCGCCTCCTGGAGCTTTCCGATGACACGCAATTCATCGCGCGTCTCGGCGGTGACGAGTTTGGAATCATCGTCGATGCGGACCTCGATCCCGAGGCCGTTCTTGCGGTCGGCGCAAAAGTCTGCTCCGTCTTCGACGCGCCGTTTTCGGTCGCGGGGATCGTCGCCAAGATCGGCGGCTCGGTGGGATTTGCACTGGCGCCGGACGCCGGCACGACGGCGGAGCTGCTCTATGAGCGCGCCGACTACGCGCTCTATCATGCCAAGGCGAGATACCGCGGCCAGCCGGTGATCTTCTCCAGGGAGCACGAAGTCGAAATCCGCAAGCTCAGCACCATTGAACATACGTTGCGGAGGATCGATCTCGACGCGGAACTGTCGCTGCATTTTCAGCCGATCGTCAATGTCGGGACGGCGCGGCTGGTCGGCTTCGAAGCGCTCGCGCGATGGCGTAATCCCGAGCTCGGCGATGTCGCTCCTGACGTCTTCATCTCTGTCGCGGAGCGCACCGAACTGATCGGGACGATCACGCAGGTCCTGCTGCGTAAGGCGTTGGCCGCGGCCCACTCCTGGCCGGAAGATATCTTCCTGTCCTTCAATCTGTCGATGCACGACCTGATCTCGCAAGTCACCATCCTGCAGATCGTGGCGCTCATCGAAAGCAGCGGCATCGATCCCCGCCGCATCATTATCGAGGTCACCGAGACGGCGCTGATGCAGGATTACGAGCGGGTGCAGGATTCGCTCAGGATTTTGCGATCGATGGGATTGAAGGTAGCGCTGGACGACTTCGGATCGGGGCAGTCCAGCCTGAGCTATGTCCATCAATTGTCGCTGGACAAGATCAAGATCGACCGCGGCTTCATCCGCAATATCGCGACGCAGGAGAACGCCCGCAACATCGTCAAGACGGTGATTGACCTGTGCCGCAACCTGAAATTCGACTGTGTGGTCGAAGGTGTGGAAACGGCAGAGCAGGTCGAGATCATCGGCCGTCTTGGTTGCTCGACGATGCAGGGATATTTCTTTGCCAGGCCGATGCCGCAGAGCGAGGTCGAAACCTTCATCGCCAACTTCCGCATATCCGACGATCCGCGAATGGCCGCCGCGGCCGGATGAGATTCGATCAACGCCTGACGTCGCAGCTTCGTTGCCGTTTCAGTGCAACGCAATCGCACGGCAACGGCCTGTCACCGATCGATCGGCCGCCGCAATGTCACCATGCCGTCACCCATAATGTCGCCAAATTGACGGAACACTTATTCGTTGCCGGCACGGTGGTGCCCGGTCTCGCCTCGAATTGCTCAACGCTTGAACTGCTCAACGTCCGCAACGCCGACCGGTTGTCGGCGCGCGACGCTTTGCGGATAGGTCTTGGAGATAGGGGGGCGACGCCGGGCGCTTGCCGGCGATCCGATTTATTCAGTTGATACAGAGGAATGAGAGTCATGCGTCAAGCAACATCGAAAGCCGCGGCGAACCGCCGACAGGTGCTGTCACTCACGGCGGGCATAGCCTTGCTCGCGGGCGTCACCACGGCTCACGCGCAGAGCACGGGTATCGTCGCCTGTGACGACTTCCTGACCAAATACGACGCCTGCGTCGTCTCCAAGGTTCCCGAGGCACAGCGCGCGATGTACAAGACGCAGATCGACCAGACGCGCAAGGCCTGGGTCGACATGGCAAAGAATCCGTCGGCGAAGGCGACCATGGAAGCGACCTGCAAGCAGACACTGGATGCGACGAAGGCCTCGCTCACGGCGTATGGCTGCTCGTTCTGATCGGCGCGTACGCCGCTGAAAGGGAGTGGCGCCGAGTGGGCGCCATTCCTTGATGGCGGCCGGGGCGCGACGGAGGAGCGGCTGACGATGCCGGCGAGGCGCTCCTCCGGAACTTTGGCCGAAGCGGCGTGTGCACCGCTGGCACGTGACTAACGATCAAGCGGCGCGTCTTCAGGGCGCGGTCTGCAAGCCTCTCTTTGTGCTGATTAACCACTTGTTAACCATAACGCCCCAGCATTGCCCTCTATAGAGAGTCGCCACGGGCTTTGGTCCGAAGGCGCGATTGATTGTTCATCTTGGGGGCGGGCCGAGGCTCGCGGGGCTCCAAGGAGTAACGTCATGTCGTCACCTGGCGTACGGCACGAAGCAAGTCTGCTTTCCGAATTCGTCCCGGCGATTTTCGGCGCGCTTGGTTTGGGTGTCCCGATTGCGGTTGCGATCATCTGGATTTGTTCCTGATCGGTATGCCCGCTTGTTCTTTGCGGCGCTCGGCTGTGAGGGGCGTGATGGGCTGCGGCCGATGAAAAGGCCACAGTCTCCTCGGACCGCATCTTAGACCGCGGACGCTATCATTCCGACTCTCATATCCTTGGCGAAATATACGCATGCGTCGTCAGCAAACACGCTGCCATCAGCAATTCCAACAGCCAGTTTGCCGCGCCTTACCTGGCGCATACTGACCTCGTAGCGCACGCGCTTGATGTCTGGCTTGATGTCTCCCCGGAACTTGACCTCGCCGACACCGACGGCGCGGCCCTTGCCCGGTGAGCCCGACCAGCCGAGCCAATAGCCGACGATTTGCCACATGGCGTCCAGACCCAGACATCCCGGCATTACCGGATCGCCGAGAAAGTGACAGTCGAAAAACCAGAGGCCCGGCGCGATATCCAGCTCGGCGATGACGTGGCCCTTGCCGAATTCTCCGCCGTTCAGGCTGATCTCGGTGATACGGTCTATCATCAGCATGGGCGGTGCCGGCAGCTGGGCATTGCCCGGGCCGAAATAGCCGCCTTCGCTCGATTTGAGCAGATCTTCCCTGGTGTAGGACGATTGCGGAGCGTGAAAGTCTCTTGGGTTCGACAAGACAAACTCCTTCGGCGTTTGCGGAGCGTCAGGCGACTTTGTCGCGACCGGTTTTTTCGATGCCGGAGCCAGCCGTCAGGCGCAGGGCTCCGGCCATGAAGGCCCAAATTTCATCTGTGAGTTTCTCCGGATCGGGTCGTTGTTCGCTCATCAGGGCAGCGATAAGGGCCTGGCGAATTCCGCCGATCATCAACGCAATGGTGAGATGTGGATCGACGTGATCGGGAACGATGCCGTCACGCTGCGCCGCCTCGAGCATGCATGCGCCACCGGCGAGCTGTCGGTTGGTAAAAGCTGTCTCGACATCGAGGACCTCGGGCGCGCGGCTCAACGCTCCGATGACAAGGGGAGCAAAGGGGTGGTCGTAATGGAAGGCGATATAGGAGGCTATTCGCCGTCTTTCTCTGTGCGCCCAGCTTTTCGAAGGCCGCCCCGCGTCGTTGAAAACCTCTTCATCGAGGCGGCTGTAGAACGCCTCGACAACGGCGGCGATCAGGCCCGCCTTCGATCCAAAGTGGTGATAGGCGAGCCCGACCGAAACCTGCGCCCGTTTCGCGACGGCCTGCATTTCCAGATGCCCATGGCTCTGGACCAGCTCCTTCTGGGCCGCTTGGACCAATCTCTCTCGTGTCGCGATCGTTGCGGTCATCTGGTTTAGCCGTTGAATTGAATTCAGTTCAATATAGACTCTTGAGCTGCGATTCAAGCCAGGAGTTGGGAAGACCGTGACGTGTCGCTGCGGTCGCTCCAGGCGGGGATTTTCCCGGTGCGTTGCCGCCGGGACGGATCTGGCTTTTCCTGGGAACGCTGAGGCGAGCGATAAAGGTCCGGCTGCGTACAGCGCAGATCCATCCAGAACGACCGGCGGAAATCGCGGTCTAGAATTTTTGCTGCGGATCTGGGGACAGGAGTTCGAACCTCGCCCGCTCAGTGAGGCCAGACGAAATGGAACGAATTCTTGCCGATATGGACGCCGACAAGGCGTTCGAATTCTCGAGCGCTTCCATCATGGCGTGCTCCTTGCCTTTGGTGCAGCATCGCTTGTTTCGGGCGGGAGCACGACCGGACCACCAGCGGAAATCAATGATGATTTCAATCACTCTTGGTCGAACGTCGTTGGTGGCGGTCCAGGCGAAGTCTTTGCGCTCTCATGCGCTTTATCTCGTCATCAAGGGCATCCATGTCCTCAGTGCGCTGCGCGTTCCTGGATTTCGGCGCATCGGCCTTACGCAGTTTTTCCAGCGCTTTTTCGACAGAGAGTTTGGGTGTTTCGGCCATGGCAACCTCATATCCAAGCGAAACGCGTTCAGCCTCTTGGCAACCTCGCAGGGGCGCCGGCGACCAACAGAACGGACGCGACGGCATGAAACCATCTCAGCCGATCGCGAAGCTTGCTTGCAGTGCTTCAGATCCGGCGCAGGCGTCCGTTGATCTAGATCAACAGGAATATGCGTGCGGTGATTTGTTTTACGCCCGATGCCCGCTGTGATCGCCAGGCGGGCGAGGAGCCGCAGGTTATCGGACGGCCCAATGATTCCGAGGAGCCTCTGCTAAAGGAAATCCGACATACTCCGTTGGACTCCGGCACCACGTTGATGGGCCGGTGTTGAGTCGTCGCCCCAGACACGCGTGCTGAACGGCATGGTGTGCTCAATATCGGGATAATGGTGCTGCGGTGTACCAGTCTCAGTGTAGCAGTCTTGGGTTTGACGAAGCAGGCACCAAATGCGGATAAAGTTCTACGGCTGTTCCGCTACGTTTTTGGCCGTTATTTCGTGTGCGTCGCACAGCGCGATGGCGCAAAGCCTCACACCGTTCCGCTATGAGTCCCAGGCGCAACGCCATTGTCCGGGGGACACAATCGTCTGGCTCGATTTTGGAACAGGGCGCTATTACCTGAAAGGTCAGAGGCGCTACGCTTCGGGGTATACCGGCAGCTTCGTATGCAGGAATGAGGCTCGGAATAGCGGCTACCGGCGCTCGCCTTTTGGATTGAGGTAGGCCCGAACCGGGCTGCCGGAGGCGGAGCCAAGCGTTATATCTCCCGGGATATCTCCATTCCGAACGCGTACGGGGGCGCTACGCTGAAAGTGGTTTCTATGGGAGCTTCCGTACCAGATGGAGTGTCTGGGGATCTCGGCGTGGGGCGGGGCTGAAGCCGAATTTTCTGAATACTTTTATCATCGCGGCGTTTTCAGGCAAAACCTCTGCCGTCAGCTCGTTCAATCCGGTATCGCTTGCGATCTTGACGAGATGACGCATCAGGATCGAGCCGACGCCGCGGCCCTGCCATGTATCGATGACGACAAATGCCATCTCGGCCCGCCCTGGCTCGAAAACAATGTACCGGCCGCCGCCGACGATAACCTTGCGGCCGGCCTCATCTGCAAGCGCGACGATCGCGACATGATTTTTGAAATCGACGTCCAGGAAGAAGGTGCGCTCCTTGTCCGAGAAGTGACGCTTCATGACGAAGAAACGGCGCTGCAGCGATTGTGCGCTGGTCTTTCCGACCGCAGCGAGCATGTCAGCCTCATCCTCCCGCCGGAGCGCGCGGATTTCGATCTGGCTGCCGTCGCTGAGAAGCTCGCGTGCAGTGTAGTCGATAGCCTCGGACATTGGACCTCACGGGTCGGCAACAAGGGCCGCGGGATCGATCGGGTTGTCAGATGAGGCCCGTCCCGGCCTGCGGTCGCTTGATCTGGATCAAGACTATTGCGCGTGAGCGGCCGGTAATTTGATGACAGCATGCCCGCTCTCAGATGAAGGCGCCTCCTTGAAAACCCTTCGCCAGTATTTGCCCGGAGACGACGTCATCCAGCTTGCGATCCGGCTCGGATTGCTTGCTTTTCTGATCTATTGGACGTTCGTTCTGATCCGCCCCTTTGTGCCGATCCTGGCCTGGAGTATCGTACTCGCCGTCGCGCTCTATCCCGTCTTTGATTTCCTCTCCCGACTTCTCGGTGGTCGCTCGAGGCTCGCGGCGGCAATTCTCACCCTCATCAATCTCGCGATCGTCATCGGGCCGGCGACCTGGCTTGGCTTGAGTGCCTTGGACGGGGTGAAGGAGTTCGCCGGAAATTTGAGTGCCGGTAGCCTGATGGTTCCATCTCCGCCGGAGGGCGTCAAGAATTGGCCGCTGATCGGTCCGCAGCTTTACGAGCACTGGAGTCAGGCATCCAGCAACATTCGAGCGGCCTTGCGCGAGGTGGCTCCTTATCTGAAGCCGCTGGCGGGCGTTTTGCTGGGTCTTGCGGGCAATGCCGGCGTGGGCACGCTCAAGTTTCTCCTGTCTGTGGCGCTGGCCGGGTTTCTCTTTCCCTACGGCTCGCAGCTTGTGGCCGCGGGCAGGGGCTTTCTCTATCGCGTTGTGCCCGAGCAGAGCGAACATTTCCTGGAGTTGGGGGGCGCGACTATCCGCGCGGTATCCCAGGGTGTCATCGGCGTCGCAATCGTTCAGTCCTTGCTGGCCGGTATCGGCTTCAAGTTGGCGGGAGTTCCCAGCGCCGGCCTGTTGGCCTTTGCGGTCATGATCCTGACAATCGTGCAGATCGGCGCGGCAATCGTCCTGTTTCCCGTGATCATCTGGATCTGGACAGACAAGGATTTCACGACCGCGCTCCTGTTGACGCTGTTCCTGGTCTTTGTCGGCGTACTCGACAACATCTTGAAGCCGCTCGTCATGGGACGCGGCCTGACGACCCCGACACTCGTGATCTTCATCGGGGTGATCGGAGGAACGCTCGCGCATGGAATTGTCGGTCTCTTTATCGGGCCGATCATTCTCTCCCTCGCCTGGGAGTTGACGGTGGCCTGGATACGCGCTGATCGCGCCAAGGCGGAGTCGTTGCCCGGCTGACGGTCGAACGTTGACCTAAATCAACGTTCGAGGCTGCGGGGCTCCTTGAATGAACCGCAAGATAGCGAGGTCTAGTCATGTCGATGAACAATACAACGCCGCCGGGCGGTCCCATGTCAGGACTTGTTGCTTCGGCCGTAGAGTACATGATGGACGCGAGCCAGCGCAGTGTCCTGTTCCTGGACGTGTTGCGTCAGCGGGGCGATCAGTACCGGGAACACGTCGCGCAAACGGCGCCGCATGTCCTGCAATATGCCGCCGAGTTGATCATCGACGGCCGCAACCTGGATGAGCCGGTAAATTATGCGCTGGTGCGCATCATTCCGCCGAAAGACGTCGAAATTGATCTGAACCGGCGACCGTTCATCGTGGTCGATCCGCGTGCCGGCCATGGTCCGGGAATCGGGGGGTTCAAGGCGGACAGCGAAATCGGCGTCGCAATGAAGGCGGGCCATTCCTGCTATTTCATCGGCTTCCTGCCGGAGCCGATGCCAGGACAAACGATCGAGCGTATCGCGCGGGCCGAAGCGGCGTTCATCGAGAAAGTCATCAGCCGCCATCCGGAGGCCGACGGCAAGCCTTGCGTGATCGGAAACTGCCAGGCGGGTTGGGCCATCATGATCCTTGCGTCGCTGCGGCCGGAACTGTTCGGACCCGTTATCGTCGCAGGTGCGCCGCTTGCCTATTGGGCTGGCGTGCACGGCAAATACCCGATGCGCTATTCGGGCGGCCTGCTGGGAGGAAGCTGGCTGACGGCGCTGACGAGCGATCTCGGAGCCGGCAAGTTCGACGGCGCCTGGCTCGTGCAGAATTTCGAGAGCCAGAATCCTTCGAATACGCTGTGGACCAAGCAGTACAACGTCTACTCAAAGGTCGATACCGAGGCCGACCGATACCTCGAGTTCGAGCGCTGGTGGGGTGGGCACGTCAATCTGAATGCCGAGGAAATCCAGTTCATCGTCGATGAACTCTTCGTCGGGAACAATCTCGCCGCCGGCAAGATCGAGATGTCCGACGGCCAGAAGGTGGACTTGCGCAACATCAGGTCACCGATCGTGGTGTTCTGCTCCGAGGGCGACAATGTCACCCCGCCGCAACAAGCGCTGGACTGGATCCTCGATTGCTATGCCGACGTCGATGAGATCAGGGCCTATGGGCAGACGATCGTCTACACGGTCCACAAAAGCATCGGCCATCTCGGCATTTTCGTGTCCGGCGGCGTCGCCAAGAAGGAGCACGCGGAATTCTCCAGCAATATCGATCTGATCGACGTGCTGCCGCCGGGGCTCTATGAAGCGACGTTCGAAGCCAAGGACGAGGAGACGGCGAGTTCTGATCTCGTCGTCGGCCAGTGGGTGATGCGCTGCGAGGCGCGGACGCTTGACGACATCCGTGCCATGGGTGGTAATTCGCCCGAGGATGAGCGGCGGTTTGCCGCCGCCAAGCGCGTATCGGAAATCAATCTCGCGGCCTACCAGAAGTACCTCCAGCCCTGGATCAAGCGCATGGTGAAGCCTCAGGTGGCGGAGACGATGCGCAACCTGCATCCGTTGCGACTTCAATATGAAGCTTTCAGCAGCCGGAATCCGTTCATGGCTATGGTGAAGTCGCTGGCGGAGCAGGTGAGCGAGGATCGCAAGCAGGCCTCGACGGACAATCCCTTCCTGGCGTTTCAGGAACAGATCTCCAAGCAGATCGTCAACGCGTTGGACGGTTGGCGGGATTCGCAGGAGGCGCTCAGCGAGGCAACCTTCCTTGCGGTCTACGGTTCGCCTGCGTTGCAGGCGGCCGTCGGAATCGATCCGCAATCGGTCCCATCGCGCCGGCGGGAGATGTCTGCCGCGCACCGTGAAATGCTCCAAAAGCGGATCGCCGAGCTGAAATCCAGGATTGGCGACGGCGGCGTTCGCGAAGCGGCCATTCGCGGCCTGCTCTATGTCGGGTCGGCGAGGGGAACGGCAGACGAGCGCAGCCTTGAAGCGTTGCGCAACGTTCGCCGCAAGGACACCGGTACGCGATTGACGCTGGCCGAGTTCAAGATGCTGGTGCGCGAGCAATTCTTCATGCTTCTGCTGGATCAGGAAGGAGCACTGGCTGCGATACCGAAGCTATTACCGGATAATGCAAGTGAACGCCACGCAGCATTCACTGCGATTCGCGAAGTGCTGTCCGCGAGCGCCGCAATCTCGGGCGAAGTCGCCAGGCGTCTCAAGCGTATTGCCGAGCTGTTCGGCGTCGATCCGAACGAAATTTCGGATAAGGTTTCGAACGTCGCTCCTTTCGATCCCAAGGCGAAGGCATCGTAACGCTGGTTGGAAAGCCCCGAGCGACATGGTCGAACGCGTTGTATCGCCGCTTTGGCGGCTGCTCA
This sequence comes from Bradyrhizobium sp. AZCC 2262, assembly GCF_036924535.1. NCBI lineage: Bacteria > Pseudomonadati > Pseudomonadota > Alphaproteobacteria > Hyphomicrobiales > Nitrobacteraceae > Bradyrhizobium > Bradyrhizobium sp. AZCC 2262. The sequence goes on from NZ_JAZHRT010000001.1 coordinate 1,729,041, forward strand.
TGATCCTGCCTTGCCCTGGTTAGCATAGCTCTTGCCGAAGGCGGTCCGATAGATAGTCCAATACATTGCGCCGACGAGGCCGGCACCACCTACGATATTGCCGAGCGTGACCGGCACAAGATTGTGAATGATGCCCGTCATCGTGATGGCCGACGCGTCGAAATCAGCAGGAACATCGCCTGTCTGCGTCATCAACCAGGCCAAAGGCAGGAAATACATGTTGGCGACGCAGTGCTCAAAGCCGGCGGCTATGAAGGCGGAGACCGGAAATACGAGCGCAACAACCTTGTCGGTAACCGACCGGCCGGCATACGCAAGCCACACCGCCAGGCAAACGAGCAGGTTACACAAAACTCCCTTGAAGAATAACGTCACAGCGTCGGGTTGGATCTTCGCGGCGGCCGTATTCAGGATCGACAGGCCGACGCGGCCTCCGTTCATGTCGAGATGATGCGAAAGGAAGACCAGAACCACAAGTCCGACCGCGCCGATCAGGTTACCGAAATAGACGACGACCCAGTTGCGCAGCATCTGCCTGGTCGTCACATTCCCGCTCGCCCAGGCCATCACGATCAGATTGTTTCCCGTGAACAGCTCGGCTCCGCCAACCAGAACGATGACCAGTCCGAGTGAAAATGCCAGTCCGCCCATGACACGCGCCGCAGCGAAGCTCAGCCCCGGGTCGCTGACGATGATGGTATAGTAGAGCGCACCCAATCCAATGCTGCCCCCTGCGATCACCGCCAGCATCAACGAGGCCAGAAAGGGAAGGTTGGTCTTCTTGACGCCGACCTTCTCGACAGCCTCCTTGATCTCGGCGGGGCTGTAGGCATTCAAACTGAAGATAGGCGGTTGCGGCGGGGATGCCTGATCAGCCATGCCGTGTCTCCTGTGCCCCGGTCACCTAGCCGCCGCTGCCGCCAACCATGAGGAGCCCCACGATCTGCGCTGCGATCACCTTCACCAGCGTCATGGAAGGAAAGATCATGGCGTAGCCGATGTCGGGCCGTTCGGTGGGTGCCATCTTGGTCGAATAGACGAGAATCGCCGGATTTCCTGTCGCGCCGGAGGTCACGCCCACGAGATCGTCGTACGGAATTTTTAGAACGTAGTGGCCTACCAGCAAGACGATGGCGACCGTCGTCAGCAGGACCGCCATCCCGATAAAGAGCATCGTAAGCCCGGATTCTGCGACGGTTCGAACAAAGGGCTGCCCTGCGTTGACGCCAACCGTTGCAAGAAACATCGCCAGTCCGAAGTTTCGCAAGACGATGTTCGCCGGTAACGGCATGGTCCAGAGCATGGGGCCGGTGCGCCGCAATTTGCCAAGGATGAGAGCGACGATCAGCGGTCCCCCTCCGATGCCGAGCGTCACCACGCCGATACCGGGAATCGGAATCGGAATAAGCCCAAGCAAGACACCGAGGACCATTCCGACCCCGAGCGAGACGTAGCTGAATTCGGCCGCCGCCTTCACCGTATCGCCGAAGTGGCGCCGAATCTCCTCCTTGCGGTCCGGAGGCGTCAGCACCCCGACCCGGTCGCCGAATTCCAGCATCAGGTCCGGCGCCGGCACGAGGTCCGCATCATAACGACGGACATGCAATAAATGGGTTGGATAGCCGGTCGGCATGGGAAGATTGGCAAGAGGTATTCCGACCACGCCGGCCTTGCCGACAAAGACTCTGATGTAATCGAGATCGGCACGGTCGCTGGCCAGGCGGCCGGGCTCCAGTTTTCCAAGCGTGGCGGCCGCCTTGGCAATTGCTTCATTCTCCTCCGCGACCACGAGAATGGCATCTCCGGCGGTCAAGGCGGTATCGGCCGCAGGAACGATGTTGTGTCCGCCCTTTCTGACCATCGTGACCCGCACCCCGCTGAGCGCCGTCGTCAATTCGTCGAGTCGCTTTCCGGCATGCCTTTCGCCGATCGAAATTTCGCCCATGTGGAACCGCTGCGCCTTGGCCGGAAATTTCGGCTTTACGATCTGGGTCATGAAGTAAATGCACAGGATCGGACCGATGACCCCGAAGGGGTAGGCAATGGAATAGCCGATCGACGGATCCTTGTTCTTCATAACGTCGAGCGCAGCCTGGAGAGTAGCGGTGCTCGTCATTGATCCCGCATAGATGCCGAGCGTATGTCCGACCTTGATACCGAAAATGTGCCCAAGCCCTAGCGCAACGAGCAAGCCGGCCAGGCATCCGACAAGCGCCAGCAGATTGTACTTCTGGCCGGCACCGACCATGCCTTCGAAGAACTGCCTGCCGTAGAGGATCCCGATCCCATACAGGAACATGATCAGTCCCGTCAGCCCGATTGGCCCGGTGATCTGGGCTTTGGGTGCGAACGCACCGATGGCAAGGCCCACGAAAAGAACGGCGCCGACGCCGAGAGAAAATCCCCCGATACTGATCTGACCGACCAGGTAGCCCAATCCGATCGCGAGAAATGCCGTCAGTATCGGCTGGCTTCCGATGATCTCGCGAGCAAGGTCCAACATGTTTGTTTTCTCCCGGAGTCCTGTTGTCGGTTAGCGCACCCGGCAGCCTGCCGCGCGGAATTGCCCGATCACCCTATCCACCAGCTCCCGGCCGGCCGTCGGAGTATCGAGAAGCTTGTAGTCGAGCCCCATCGCCTTCCACTTGAAGGAACCCATCTGGTGGAACGGCTGCACCTCGACCCACTCGACGTTCTTCATCGGCGCGACAAAATGAGCGATGCCGTCGACATTGGCGGGGTCATCGCTCTCGCCGGGGACGAGGGTGAAGCGGACCCAGACCGGCTTGGACAGCGAAGCAAGTCGTTCCGCGAAACGCAGCGTTGGCGCGAGGTCGCGGCCTGTCACCCGACGATAGGTGTCGGGATCCGAACTCTTGATGTCGAGCAACACGAGATCGACGTTCGAAAGGTAGCTTTCGTCGGCACGATCCCCCAGAAACCCCGAGGTCTGAATGGCGGTATGCAAATCCAATTCCTTTGCACCGGCGAATATCCGCCGGGTGAACGCAAGCTGCACCATCGGCTCGCCGCCGGAAATCGTGAGTCCCCCACCAAGCGGAAGAAGTACAGGCGCGAAATCGCCCAGGCGACGGAGCACTTGATCGGCTGAGACGTATGTCCCGTCCTTCAGATGCCAGGTATCTGGATTATGGCAGTATGTGCAGCGCAGCAGGCAGCCGGAGACGAAGAGGACGACGCGCAGGCCCGGCCCGTCATATCGGGACGAGGTTTCGTAGGAGTGGCAATATCCGAACGCGCCCTGCTCATCCTTGAGCTGGCTTTCGTCTGGCGCGTCGGGCGAAATCCCCACCCGGAGGTCATGACGACTTCCGGGTTCAAGCGTCTGCACCGTCGACATCGTGGGCCTCGAAATCAGATTTGGCCGTGGAAAGTACGGCTGATCACATCTCTCTGCTGCTCCGGCGTCAGGCGAACGAAGTTCACGGCGTAGCCCGACACACGGATCGTGAGCTGCGGGTACTTGTCAGGATTCTTTATTGCGTCCTCGAGCTTCTCTCTGTCGATCACGTTCAAGTTCATGTGGAAGCCACCTCGCTCGAAGTAGACGTCGAAAGCCTTGACGGCCTCGTCCAGAAGCTGGCCTTCGGACAAATGCGCCTTTTGAGGAGCGATGGAGACGGTGTAGCTGATGCCGTCCTGTGCGTCCTTGTAGGGAAGCTTTGCGACGGACAGGCAGGAGGCGAGCCAGCCGTGGCTGTCCCGGCCGTGCATCGGATTCGCGCCTGGCCCGAACGGCTCGCCCTTCCGGCGACCATCGGGAGTATTTCCCGTAGCCTTGCCGTACACCACGTTCGAAGTGATGGTGAGCACGCTCTGGGTGTGCGTCGCGTTGCGGTAGGTGGGGTGTTTTCGTATCTTCCCCATGAAGCTGGTGACGATCTCCGACGCGATTTGATCGACCCGGTCGTCGTTGTTGCCGAATTGCGGCGTCGCCTTGTTCCCTTCGTTCTGATAGTCGACGACCAACCCGGTCGTCGCATCGCGGGCGACACGGATCTCTCCATACTTGATCGCGCTGAGGCTGTCGGCCACCACCGAAAGGCCGGCGATGCCGAATGCCATGGTCCTGAGAACGTCGCGATCGTGGAGAGCCATCTCCAGCCGTTCGTAGAAATACTTGTCGTGCATGTAGTGAATGCAGTTCATCGCGTGCACGTACGTACGCGCTAGCCACTCCATTGTTGTATCGAACTTGGCCATCACGTCATCGTAGTCAAGGAAGTCGCCCGCGACCGGCAGCGTCTGCGGGGCGATTTGATCGCCCGATACTTCATCGCGGCCGCCATTGATCGCGTAGAGCAGCGCCTTTGCGAGATTGACGCGGGCGCCGAAGAATTGCATCTGCTTGCCAAGACGCATTGCCGACACGCAGCAGGCGATGCCGTAGTCGTCTCCCCAGAACGGGCGCATCAGATCGTCGTTCTCATACTGAAGGGCGGACGTGTCGCGGCTGACCTTGACGCAGTAGCGCTTGAATGCCGCCGGCATTTGGTTCGACCAGAGAACCGTGATGTTCGGTTCGGGCGCCGGACCGAGGTTGTATAAGGTGTGCAGCATGCGGTAGCTGCTCTTGGTCACCAGGGCGCGCCCATCCAGATCCATGCCGCCGACGCATTCGGTCGCCCAGTAGGGATCGCCGCTGAACAGCGCGTCATAATCAGGCGTCCGCAGGAACCGGACGATCCGGAGCTTCTGCACCAATTGATCCCAGAGCTCCTGCGCCCGCGCCTCGTCCAGAACACCGCTCTTCAAGTCGCGCTCGATGTAGATATCCAGGAAACTCGAAATCCGTCCGATGGACATCGCCGCGCCATTGGCTTCCTTTATGGCGCCCAGGTAGGCGAAATAAGTCCACTGAAAGGCTTCCTGCGCATTCGCGGCAGGCTTTGATATGTCGCAGTCGTAGAGCTTCGCCATCGAGGCCAGGTCTTTCAGCGCGCGCATCTGTTCGGACAGCTCCTCGCGCGATCGAATGATTTCGTCGGTCGGCCACATGTCGTCGATCTGTTCCCGCTCGACACGCTTTGCCTCGAGGAGCCGGTCGACCCCATAGAGAGCCACGCGCCTATAGTCGCCGATGATCCGCCCGCGCCCGTAGGAGTCTGGAAGACCGGTAATGATCCCCGACCTCCGGCAGCTCATGATCTCCGGCGTGTAGGCATCAAATACGCCGTCGTTGTGCGACTTTCGGTATTTCGTGAAAGCCTCCTGAACGTGCGGATCGGGATCGAAGCCCGCGGCCTTGAGGCCAGCCTCCACCATCCGGAGCCCGCCAAACGGGAAGATCGCCCGCTTGAAGGGCTGATCGGTCTGTAGACCCACGATCACTTCGTTGTCGCGATCGATATAGCCGGCCTTGTGCGCAAGCAACGTCGAGGGATTTTGAGTATCGACGGCAAGCACTCCCTTCTTCCGCTCATCCGCGAAGTAAGGCTGCAGTTTTGCCCAAACGGCGTTTGTACGCTGCGATGGTTTTGCCAGAAAGTCCTCGTTTCCCGTGTAGGACGTGACATTCCGGACGATGAAATCGCGAACATTGATGGAGGTGGTCCAGTCCCCTGGCCGAAAGCCGCTCCAACAATCGCCGGCATCGGCTTGCTTCCGTAGAGCTGCGCTTCCCTTCATGGTCGATCTCCCAGTGGTTTTGGTTACTTTGACGCTGGCGTTCGATCCGGAACCGCCGCACTTTCTTGCCCGAGGCAACCCAAGGATCGGAGCGCCGGCTCTCCGGCGCTTGATCTATGTCAAACAAAGAAAACGACATCTCCCAAGCGAGGCTGCCCCCGGCGACGGGAGCTTTGGACACGCATTGCATTTCAATGCAGCCGGAGCGTCGATGTCGGACGGGCGTCAAGCTGGGATTGATGAAGGAAGACAAGAGGAGCCGAACCATTGACCTAGATCAAAGGTCGGCTGGTGAACGGCGCGCCTGATCCAAAAAAGGATCCGGAGCGACATCATGACCCCTATGCCAGCCAGTTCAGTGGAAACGCATTCAGCCAGCAAATATGACCGTCTGATCGCGGCGGCCCAAGCGGTGCCGCCGGCGCCGACCATTGTCGTGCATCCCTGCGATGAAACCTCGTTACGCGGCGCCGTCGACAGTGCGGCGGCCGGAATCATCCGGCCGGTATTGGTCGGACCCGAAAAGAAAATCAGGGAGACGGCCAGCAAATACGACCTCAACATCTCCGGCTTCGAGATCGTCGATGCCACGCATAGCGAGGCATCCGCCGCCAAGGGCGTCGAACTGATTCACGCCGCCAAGGGCGAAATGCTGATGAAGGGCAGCCTGCACACCGACGAACTGATGCGCGCAGTGACGGCGAAGGTGGGTGGCCTGCGCACCGCCCGGCGCATCAGCCATGTATTCGTGATGGACGTACCGGCCTATGCCGAGACCATTTTCGTCACGGACGCGGCGATCAACATCTTTCCGGATCTCGCAGCCAAGCAGGACATCATCCAGAACGCCATCGACCTCTACAACCAGGCCGGCTTCGGCAAGACCCCGCGGGTGGCGATCCTGTCGGCGGTCGAAACCGTCACCGCCATGATTCCGTCGACGATCGAGGCGGCGGCGCTGTGCAAAATGGCCGACCGCGGCCAGATCACCGGCGGCTTGCTCGATGGGCCGCTGGCATTCGACAACGCCATCGACATGGAGGCGGCGCGGATCAAGGGCATCAAGTCCGAGGTCGCAGGCCGTGCGCAGATCCTGGTAGTTCCCGATCTTGAATCCGGCAACATGCTGGCAAAGAATCTCGCCTACTTCGCCAAGGCCGATAGCGCTGGGATTGTAGTCGGCGCCCGGGTGCCAGTCGTTCTGACCTCGCGCGCGGATTCAGCCCGCGCACGGATGGCGTCCTGTGCTGTGGCGGGGCTTTATGCCCACGCACGACGTCAAAACGCTCCAACAGTCGCGTGATCGCCATGGACACGATCCTCGTCGTCAATGCAGGTTCCTCAAGCGTCAAGTTCCAGGTCTTTTCGGTCGAGGGAGAGGGGAAGCTACAACGGCAAATCAAGGGCCAGATGGACGGCATCGGCAGTCGTCCGCGGCTTCGCGCGAGCGGCCCGAGCGGTGATCCGATGGCGGATCGCGCCTATCCGATCGAGGCGGTGGCCGATGTGCCGGCCGCGATGGCTGTCGCAGGCGCGTGGCTGCGCGACGAACGCAGTATCACCCCTATCGCCGTCGGCCATCGCGTCGTCCATGGCGGGCCTGACCATGCGCGCCCGGTGTTGATTGATCACGGGGTGGTGGGGCGGTTGGAGCGGTATGTCTCGCTGGCGCCACTGCACCAGCCACACAATCTCGCGCCGATCAGGACGCTCCTGAACAATTTTCCGGCTCTGCCGCAGGTGGCTTGTTTCGATACTGCCTTTCATCGCGATCACGATGCGCTGGCGGACCATTATGCGATCCCGCACCAGCTCCATGCAGAAGGCATCAGGCGCTACGGCTTCCATGGCCTGTCCTACGAGTATATCGCCAGGCGCCTGCCGCAGGTTGCGCCCGACCTTGCCGGCGGGCGCGTGATTGTCGCCCATCTCGGCAGCGGCGCCTCGATGTGCGCGATGAAGAGTGGAAAGAGCGTCGAGAGCACCATGGGTTTTACGGCGCTGGACGGGCTCGCGATGGGAACGCGCCCCGGCCAGCTCGATCCCGGCGTGGTGCTGTATCTGATCGCGGAAAAGGGCGTCTCGGTATCGAAGGTGCAGGATTTCCTCTATCGCGACTGCGGCCTGAAGGGGCTGTCGGGCGTCAGCAACGATATGCGTGAACTCGAGACGAGCGCGGAGCCGCGCGCGGCGTTTGCGATCGACTATTTCGTCTACCGGGTCGGCCTCAACGCCGGCATGCTCGCGGCGGCGCTGCAGGGCCTTGACGCCTTCGTGTTCACTGCCGGGATCGGCGAGAACTCGGCCACGATCCGGGCCCGCATTGCCGAGAGGCTGGCCTGGCTCGGCGTCGTGCTCGATCCGGCGGAGAATGCCAGGCACGCCAGCAAGATATCGCGATCCGACAGCCGTATTCCCGTCTATGTCGTTCCTACCGACGAAGAGCTGATGATTGCGCAGCACACGCTGGCGCTGCTGATGAATCGGCAAACGCCAAACCAGAAACGCGAGAGAGTGTCATGAACATCCCGGTATTTCCCGAGACCAAGGTCGCGTTGAAAGGCAAGAAGGGGCTCGTCGTTGGTATTGCCAACGATCAATCCATCGCGTGGGGTTGCGCCAAGGCGTTTCGGGCGTTGGGCGCCGATCTTGCCGTCACCTATCTGAACGAAAAGGCGAAGAAGCATGTCGAGCCGCTGGCCAAGGCACTGGAGTCGCCAATCTTCATGCCGCTCGATGTCATGGTCGACGGCGAAACCGAAAAGGTGTTCGAGAGGATCGAGAAGGAATGGGGCCAGCTCGATTTCCTGCTGCACTCCATCGCTTTCTCGCCGAAGGGTGCGCTGCACGGCCGCGTGGTCGACGTCGACCGCGAGGGTTTTCAGAAGACCATGGACGTATCCTGCTGGTCGTTCATGCGAATGGCGCATCTGGCCGAGCCGTTGATGAAGAACGGCGGCACCATATTCACCATGACCTATTATGGCAGTCAGATGGTGGTGAAGAATTACAATGTCATGGGCGTTGCGAAGGCGGCCCTCGAGGCTGCGGTGCGCTACATCGCGGCCGAACTCGGTCCGAAAGGCATTCGCGTGCATGCCATCTCGCCTGGACCGCTGGCAACCCGCGCGGCGTCGGGCATTCCCGAGTTCGACGAATTAATGGACAAGGCGCAGTCGCAGGCGCCGACGCGCAGTCTGGTCAGTATCGACGATGTGGGGAAGGCGACTGCGTTCCTCGCGCTCGACGGCGCCAAGCTGATTACGGGAAGCGTGCTCTATATCGATGGCGGCTATCACATCATCGATTGAGGCGTAGCGTTTTTGCTTCAGCTGTAGTGCAGGCCGATCACCTCGGCGACGCAGGCGGGGCGCTTGCCGCCCTCGATCTCGATCGCTACGCGATAATGGACGCGCAAGCCGTTGGGCGGCACTTCCTCGGCTTCCGCAATGCTGACGCGGCCGCGCAATTTTGAGCCTGCCGGCACCGGCGCGAGATATCGGATGCGGTCAGCGCCATAATTCAACGTGTTCTTCAGCCCCTTCAGACCCATCACCGAGCGGATGAACATCGGCGTCAGACTCAACGACAGCAGGCCGTGAGCGATAGTCTTGCCGCCCGGCATCTCCTCTTGCGCACGCTCCTGGTCGACATGGATCCACTGCTCGTCGCAGGTTGCCTCCGCGAACTTGTTGATGCGGTCCTGCGTCACTTCGATCCAGTCGCTGACGCCGACCTCCGTGCCGACGGCGGCCTTCAGCTCCTCGAACCCGTTGAAAATCTGCATGGCTTTGACCCGTTCTTCGCGCGTTACAGCTTCATTTCCGGGACCCTGTCTGGAATGGTGAGCTCGGCCTCCGTCACCGCCAGCACCTCGGCGACGGTGACGCCGGGCGCCGTTTCCTGCAGCGTCGCCTTGCCACCGGGAAAGGCGATCACCGCCATATCGGTGACGACGAGATCGACCGGCCGCGCCGAAGTTAATGGCAGGTTGCATTTGGCGACGATCTTGGACTTGCCATTGGCCGCGTGCTGCATGGCGACGATCACGCGTTTGGCCCCGCTGACCAGGTCCATGGCGCCGCCCATGCCCGGCACCATCTTGCCGGGGATCATCCAGTTGGCGAGGCGTCCACCGGCATCGACCTGCAAACCGCCGAGCACCGTGATGTCGACATGGCCGCCGCGGATCAGGCCGAACGACATCGCGCTGTCGAAGGTGGCGGCGCCCGGCAGCGCGCTGATCGGCCTGCCGCCGGCATCGGTCAGCAATGGATGGGCCAAGCCCTGCTCGGGGATGGGACCGGTGCCGATCAGGCCGTTCTCGGATTGGAAGAACACGTTCATTCCCTCGGGCACGTAGTTCGCGACCAGCGTCGGAATGCCGATGCCGAGATTGACGAGGTTGCCGGGCCGAAGCTCTTGCGCCACGCGCCGGGCGATGATGGTTTGTGCATCCATGGGTCACCCGTTCGCGATGAGGTAATCGACCAGGGGGCCGGGGGTCACGACATGGTCGGGCGCGATGACGCCGACCGGAACGATGTGTTCGGCGGTGACGATCACCGTGTCGGCTGCCATCGCCATCACCGGATTGAAGTTGCGCGCGGTGAGGGCGTAGGAGAGGTTGCCGGCATAGTCGGCCAGAAATGCGTGCACCAGCGCGAAATCGGCGCGCAGCGCGGTCTCCAGCAGGTACGTCTTCCCGTTCACATCGATCTTCTGCTTGCCCTCCTCGACAAGGGTGCCGACGCCGGTTGGCGTCAGCACGCCGCCGAGGCCGCAGCCGCCGGCTCGGATACGCTCGACGAAGGTACCCTGCGGGATCAGGTCGACGGTGATCTGTTTGCCTAGCATCTGCTGCTGCGCCTTGGGATTGAGCCCGATATGGGTGCCAATCATGCGTGACACCTGCGCGCCCTCGAACAACTTGCCGACGCCTTTTCCGGGTGTGGCCGCGTCATTGCTGATCAAGGAAAGGCCCGACTTCTTCTGCCGCACCAGCTCGTCGAGCAAGCGCTCCGGTGTCCCGACACCCATGAAGCCGCCAACCATGATGCTCGCCCCGGCCGGGATCATCGCAACGGCTTCTTCCACGGAGACGGCCTTCATGTTGAACCTCCAGCCAGCAAGCGGTCGGTGAAAGTGCGGAAGCGACGATGATGTTGATAAGAGGCCGAGAACGCTCCTTTGATCTGTATCAAGGCTTTCTGCTATTCCGCGCGCTGGATGGTAATGCCAACGCCTTCGACCGCTCCCGCCCATGCCAGCGCTCTATGCCGGCTATTTTGGAGCATGGTTCGGAGGGCTCCGAACGAAGTCGAAATCAATTCGTCCTGCAAAAAGAGGAGTTAGTCATGTCAGACGCCAACCTTTCCGCCGACAAGATCCGTACGATGCTGGCCGAAACCAACGGGCGCCTTCGAAAGGCCAGCGCGGAGTATTTTGACCTGCTCGAAAAGGGCCTGGGCTCCTCGCCACTGCCGGTCGCCGGCCAGGCCAAGCAGTTCTGCGACTACATGCAGCGCAATGTCACCGCAACATTCGATTTCGGCGATAAGCTGATTCAAGCCAAGGACATGCAGGACGCCACCAGGATCCAGTCCGAATTTTTCCAGGAACAGATGCGATCGCTGACCGACCATGCGAGGAGCATGGGTGAGTCTGCCATGAAAGCTGCGACGGGTGTCTTTACCCCAAAGAGCTGAACGCAATTGCAGGACCGGCCGAGGCGCTCGAAGATGCCTCTGTCGGCCCGATCAAGCGTGGGACGGTTATGGTGGCTCAATTTATGGTCGGCTGCATCGTCAGCGTGATCAGCATCATGATTCATGCGCTGGTGACCGTCGGCGCGGTCGGCATTGCCCGCTTCGCGGGGCTGCGGCACACCGAGCGGCCGAGATTGCATTTGATGCTTGTGATGGTCGCGACCGCTGCGGCGCTGATGGTGGCGCACACGCTGGAGGTCTTCGTTTGGGCGCTGGCCTATGCGGCCGTAGGCGCGGCGCCTGACGGCAGCGATCTGCTCTATTTCGCCTTCGTCAACTACACCACGCTCGGGTACGGAGATATTACGCCTGTGGAGGTGTGGCGGCTGATTGGGCCGATGACCGCAATGAACGGCATCCTGATGTTCGGCTGGTCAACCGCCGTCCTGTTCGAAGTGCTACGCAAGACGGTCGAGCATCTTGCGTCGATGGGCAAACCGGGGCTCAGTTATTCAGATCGAGGCTAACGAGCTGCGGGCGGTTCAGAAGGACGATCTGGCGTTGATTGCTGCCGATAAATCCGATGATGTCGAGTTCATGCAGCCGCGACAGCGCGCGGGACACGGTCTCCAGTGTTAAGCCCAGATAGTCGGCGATGTCACGCCGGGACATCGGCAGTGGCATGATGCCGGCTGCCGTCAGCCGTCGGTCCATCTCGATCAGAAAGGCAGCGACCCGCTCCAGCGAAGTCTTGCGGCCGAGCAGAAGCATGTGGTCTTCCGCGTGCTGCAGGTTGCTCGTGGTCATGCTGAGCAGGTTTCGCGAGACCATGGCATCGCTATTGGCCGCTATCTCGAGGCTGCGCCGCTTGATCAGGCGTACCGTGGTGTTGACGATCGCCTCCGCCGTAAACCGGTGCTCGGTCCCATTCTCCAGTCCGAAGATATCGCCGACGAGGTGAAACGCGCCGATCTGGCGGCGACCGTCCGAAAGCAGCTTGTAACTTCGCACTGCACCAATCTTGACCTGATACACGTAGTCCGCAGGCTCCTTTTCGCCGTAGATTTCGACGCCCTTTTTGTAGGTAAATTCGTTTAAACTGACTTTTGGATTGGATTCACTCGCTATTCCGAGTTCGCCGAGAGAGGTGGGACGGGGGGCCGGATCGGTCGTAATGCGGAGGAACATGGGCCAACTCCTGACTAGTCGTTGGGTGTCTTTTACTTAACTTGTGAAACGCATTTCTCATCGAGCGGAAATGTGCCGCCGCTGTCCCGCTACCATTGCGAGTGTATCTTCGACCACGGAAGCATTCTTAACTATTGTCTGATGGTTCATTGTACCAAAGGACAGGTCGGCAATGGCTAGTCGTCGCGTGAGGATACAGGGTCACGCATGAACTTGGGGATGAGGAGGAGCTCCCTTTTGGTGCTTCGGGGAATCGAGCAGAGATATTTCGATTGTTTTGATTTAACAGCGAGGAGGGGCAGTTGCCTGGCCTTGTTCACGTCATAGATGACGATGCTTCCTTTAGAACGGCCGTCGCGCGCCGGCTGAAATTGGCGGGCTATGACGTCGAAACCTATTCGTCGGCCCAACAATTGCTGGATCGCCTCCCGGACGCTCAAAAGCCTGGATGCATCCTGCTCGACGTGCAGATGCCGGGCTTGAGCGGCCTCGAATTGCAAAGCCGCCTCATCGAGCGCGGTTCGACGCTGCCGATCGTCTTCGTTACCGGGTATGCCGATACGCCGACGACCGTGCGCGCCGTCAAGGCAGGCGCCGAGGATTTCCTGGCCAAGCCGGCATCGTCAGAACAGCTGATCGACGCAATCGAGCGCGCCATGGCGCGCTACGAGACTACACGCCATCAACAGAGCGAGCTCGGTTCCCTTCGCCGGCTGGTGGCGACCCTGACGCCACGCGAGCGACAGGTTTTCAATCTGATCATCCGCGGCAAGATCAACAGGCAAATCGCTTTCGAGCTGGGAACGACCGAGCGAACGGTGAAAGCTCATCGCCACCAGGTGATGGAGAAGATGCAGGTTCATTCGTTCGCCGAACTGGTTTCGAATGCGGAACGGCTTGGCATGCTGGATCCGGACCGCGATCCAAGCAGGTGATCGATATATTCAGCAAACGCGTTTGGTTGCCGAACGACCTTGCACGTAAGGACAATATGAAGGTCTTGTGACAATGTGCAGAATGGGTGCGCAATGAAACAAACCGTTGAACCCCTGGGTGGAGCAACATCGTGCCAGCCCGCAGTTCCGTTTTTATCGTGGACGATGACCAGTCGATGCGCACGGGCATCAAGCGTCTGCTGAGAGTTCACGGCTTCCATTCAACATTGTTCGAGTCGGCCAATGCGCTGCTCACTTACGGCGATTTCGACAAGGCGTTTTGCTTCATCCTGGACATCAACTTGAATGGAGAATCCGGCATCGAGCTGTGCCGGCGCCTCGCGGGTAGCGGGGTAAGCCTGCCGGTCATCTATATTACCGGCAACGACAGCGAAGCGAACCGTGCGGCCGCAATCGAGTCGGGTTGTGTCGCCTACCTGACAAAACCTTTTGCCGCACTGTCGCTCATCGAACCCATTGAAAAAGTGCACGCCACCGCTGCTTAGGCGATCCTCGGCTCATTCATCAATGTCCTGTTCGAACGTCTGTGCGGGCGCGCTCTTGTGGACGATGGCGAATTGGCCAAGCGGCAGCGACGTCGTGAGCGACAACAGGTTTGAATCCATGAACTCCAGCCGCAACATCTGTCCCGTACCTATTTTCTCGAGCAGCAACGGGTCGACGACGGTGCCGGCGATGCAGCCGTTAGTGAGGCACCAGGTATAGGGCACGCGATAGGGGCTGCCTCCATCGACAGCAAGCTTGACTGGATTTGGCAGGTACATGCCGACCGGGCAAAACACCTGTAGCCGCCTGGCGTCGTCACCTTCGCGCTCGATGATATCCAGGCGCACTGCCATTTGACCGGTCGGGAACGTGCCGGTGATCGAAGTCCGGCACAGCATTTTGGTGCCAACCGGCTTGAAGCAGAGCTTCTTCCAGTCGCCATAAGTGACATCCTTGACCTCGCGCTGCCCACGCGGGGCCATTTCGGCCCCCGTGGGCACGGCGGCCGAGTTCTGTTGCGATGCGGCTGGCTGGTCGAACACGATGCTCGTGAGCACGGCCAACAAGAGCGCCCGGAAGGAATGCTTCGCGTAGGCTGTCTTCAGCTGCAGTTCGGTTTGATGCGTGACCGTCATGGCTGCACCTCCAGATTTCGGCTTCGCCTATTTCTGTGCATCCAGGAACTTCGCCACGAGCGGCGACCAGATCGGGATGGCGTCGGGAGAGCCGAGAAAGAAATGCCCGTCGTTGCCGAACGGCGGCATCAAATGGTATTCGGCCTTGCCGCCGGCCGCGGTAAAGGCTTCGAGCATGCGTTTCGACAGGGCAGGGCCGAAGAAGGTATCGTTCTCGATATAGATCCACAGCATTGGGATGCGCGATGTCCGGCCGAACTCGCCGGTCATCTCCACCAGTTTGTCCGGCGCGCAATTGTTGTTTGGCTTGCCGTCAACACGGCCGCCGCGGCCGGCGGCAAAGATGATGATGGCCTTGACCGGTGGCGGGTTCAGGCTTGAAAGCGCGATCCCGGCCCAGCCGCCGGCGGACTGCCCGACGACGATGACGTCCTTTGGCACAACGCGCTTTTCGGCCGTCAGATAGTCGATGATCCAGAGATCAGCTTGCGCAATTGCCAGCGCGGGAGCACGGAAATCGGGATTGCTGCACTTTCCGACCTTCGAGAAGAACGGGCCGTAGATTCCATGCTCGGACATATCGATGGCGGACGCACCGTATCCCGATCCGACGGGGGCGACCACGAGATTGCCGCGCTGGGCAAACCATTTGGCGGCGTCGCGAAACTCGACGAGGGGGAAGAAGCTGCGCTGAGTTGGGTTGAGCGAAACGCCGTGGTTCATGATCACCAGCGGGAATGGCCCGTCACCGATCGGCCGGACCACATAGGCGAACATCGGAAGCGGCAGCGGCAGCGCCCAGATCTCCTCTTGAATGCGGACCGGTCCGGGCTTGTCCTCCGCTTGTGCCGGCGCGACAAAGGCGGCCAGCATGTGCATCGTTGCCGCGAACAGCCGTCTGATCGAAAGGTATCGGCACCGCATCCCTCTCTCCCTCAGCCGATTGGCGTTTCCCCGGTCGCTTTGCGTTGCGATCTGACGGCCGAAATTCCAAGAAACAATTGATTCAGATCAACCCGGACTGGCGCGAGAGCGGCGTCTGTGGGCCCGATCAACCCAAGCATATCCGCGATGCGTGCCTTTGATCCGCCAATGTGCCGCGGGGAGACCCTGGACTTCGCCGGCGGCCATCTCGACACCTGCACAAGAGGCCGCCATGAAATCGAACTGGCTGAAATTCTTTCCACCGGCGCAGTGGCTTGCCGAATACCGCGCCGACTGGCTTCGCCCCGACATCATTGCCGGGGTCACGCTGGCCGCCTATGCGATCCCGGTGTCGCTGGCCTATGCCGCGCTTGCCGGCCTGCCGCCGCAGATCGGTATCTATGGCTACATGCTGGGCGGCATCGGCTATGTGCTGCTGGGCTCGTCGCGGCAGCTTGCGGTCGGTCCGACCTCGGCGATCTCGCTGATGATCGCAGCCACGGTCGGCGTACTCGCGGCGGGCGATGCGGTCCGATATGCGCAGATTGCGAGCATGGCGGCCCTTGCGGTTGCGGTCCTCTGCCTGATTGCGTGGATTTTCCGGCTCAGCCTGCTGGTGCGCCTGATCAGCGACAGCATTCTGGTCGGCTTCAAGGCGGGCGCCGGGCTCACCATCATCATGACGCAGTTGCCAAGCCTGTTTGGCGTTGCCGGCGGCGGACGAAATTTCTTCGATCGTGTTGTTACGCTTGTTGGACAACTCGGCGGCGTCCACTGGATCGTGTTCGCGATCGGATTTGTTGCGATCCTGCTGATCCTGTTCGGCGAACGCCTGTTGCCCGGCAGACCGGTGGGACTTGCCGTCGTCATTCTCTCGATCGTTGTCGCGACGGTGTTTGGCCTGCCGGCGCTGGGCATTCCCGTCACCGGCGAAATCCCGAAGGGCTTGCCGAGCTTTGCCATGCCGACCTTCGGGCTGCTGGAATTCGATGAACTGTTTCCCCTGGCCGCCGGCATCCTGTTGCTCGCCTATGTCGAAGGCGTCTCAGCTGCACGAAGTTTTGCGGCGAAGCATGGCTACTCTCTCGATGTGCGGCAGGAGTTTTTGGGGCTGGGCGCTGCCAATCTCGCGGTGTCGTTCGGCCATGGCTATCCCGTTGCGGGCGGATTGTCACAATCCGCCGTCAACGACCAGGCGGGCGCGAAGACGCCGCTCGCGCTTGTCATCTGTTCGGCCACGCTGGCGATCTGCCTGCTCTTTCTCACGGGCTTATTGACCAATCTGCCCAAGGCGGTACTCGCCGCTATCGTTTTCACAGCGGTTTACAAGCTCGTTGACATCGCCGCGCTGATGCGAATGTGGCGTATCAGCCGGATCGACTTCTACGCTGCGGCGATCGCCCTCGTCTCCGTGCTGATACTGGGCATTCTTCAGGGCATCCTGCTGGCGGCAATTGCTTCCATTTTCCTGCTGCTTGCGCGCGCCTCGCAGCCGAACGTTGCGATCCTCGGCCGCCTGCCGGGAACCGGCCGTTATGCCGACAGCGCGCGGCACCCTGACGTCGAGCCGCTGGCGGATGTGATCGCATTCCGTCCCGAAGCCTCGCTGCTCTACATCAATGCCGAAACGGTGATGGAGACCGTGATGGCAAGGGTCCACATAGCGCCGGACATCAAGCTTGTCGTCTGCGGCCTCTCATCATCGCCCTTTATTGATCTCGCGGGTGCGAAAATGCTGCACGACCTCCATGGTGAACTCGTCTCGCGCGGCATCGCCTTCCAGATCGTCGGCGCCCGCGGGCAAGTCCGCGATGTCTTGCAGGCTGATGGCCTTGCGGAAAAGACCGACAGCGCCAACTGGACCCGGAGAATGGACAGTTTGCTCGGCGATTTGAGAAACGATTGACCTTGCTGCACTGCGGCGCGCGGACGCGAGGCGCCGCTCGCAAGATCAGGCTGCGCTTGATTTGGATCAAGATACGGCGCCGGGACCGGCACCAGTGTCGACCAAACAGCCCTCAGTGTCCGCATAGCATATTGTCACAACCAGAAGGAACGAAAGTCATGCGAAAATTTGCGATCCTCGCCGCTCTGTTCGCCTTGCTCGCGGGCGTCGCCGGCTTCAGCGCACCATCCCGAGCTGAAACCGGCCAGGTCGTCGTTGTCTTCACCAAAGGCGGATTCATCGTCGGGGTCGGCGGTGGCGAGGGCGTGCTGGTCTATCGCGGCAAGCGATATCCCTTCACCGTCTCGGGCATGAGCGTAGGCTTCACGATCGGCGCCTCCACCACCAAGTTTGTCGGTCGTGCGCTCAATCTGAAGGGGCCGGCCTCGATCGAAGGCTCCTACGCGGTAGGCGGAGCAGGTGGCGCCATTGCCGCGGGCGCCGGGGCCGTTCAGCTCCAAAACGGCAACGGTGTGATCTTGCAGCTCAGCGGCCCCAGGGTCGGCGCGGAAGTGTCCGCCGCCGTCGGCGGGGTCACGATACGATTGAAGGGTTGAAGTAAGTGGGAGGCGACCAGGCCGCGGCGTTGCGCGGCCTGGTTTGCTTCAGTACCGCTCCTCGACGAACTTCATCCGGCGCAGGCTGGCCTGGTCGTTGTAGCGGCCCTTGTGGGTTCGCTTCGGCAGCTTGACCTTCTCCCGCGCGATCTTCTTGTACGGGATCGTCTTGAGGATGTGCGAGATGACGTTGAGCCGTGCCCGTCGCTTGTCGTCGGAGCGGATCAGCCGCCACGGCGCGTGCTTCGTGTCGGTCGCCTCGAACATCAAGTCGCGCGCCCGCGAGTAATCGTACCAGCGCCCGAACGACTCGGTGTCCATCGGGCTCAGCTTCCACTGCCGCAGAGGGTCCTCGATGCGTGCCTCGAAGCGGCGTTCCTGCTCTTCCATCCCGACCTCCAGCCACAGCTTGATCAGGACGATGCCGGCGTCCACGGCGAATTTCTCGACCAACGGACACAATTCCAGGAAACGCTTGTGTTCCGCCGGGCTGCAGAAGCCCATTACATATTCCACGCCGGCGCGGTTGTACCAGCTGCGGTCGAAAATCACGATCTCGCCGCTCGCCGGAAATTGCTCGATATAGCGCTGCATGAACATCTGGGATTTTTGGCGGTCGGACGGCGCGGGCAGGGCGCAGACACGGAACACCCGCGGGCTCACCTTTTCGGTCAATGCCTTGATGGTGCCGCCCTTGCCGGCGGCGTCGCGGCCCTCGAAAATGATAATCACCTTCGGCTTTTCGGCTTTGACCCATTCCTGGAGATGACAGAGCTCCACCTGGAGCTTCTCCAGCTCCTTCTCATAGTCCTTGCGCTTCATCCTCTCCGCGGGCTTGTCGGCTGGCATGCTTCCCCTCTGGCGTTTCAGGTCGAATTCGGCCGCTTGGTCCTCAGTCTCCCCAGGCAATGGTAATGGCGATGTCGCCCGGAACACCTCCGGGGTAATCGATGATCTGGTAGCCGATGCGATAGCCCCGCGGTTTCAGATAGTCGGTCCAGAGCTGGAATATTTCCTTCGGAATCCCGGTCAGCGTGTTCTCCCAACCAGCTTCCTGTTGATTGATGGCGCGGCCCTTGTCTGTGCACAGCGAGTTGGGGAACCGATAAACCTGCACTTCGGTCAATCCGTTTCGCACCGCCCGCTGGATGATGGTCGAGGCGAGCTGGATTTTCTCCTCCTCGGATTTGCCTGACGGACGGGCGAGCCGCTCGATCAGCGCACGTTTCTCGGCATCAGCGGCGGCGGCCAGGCGGGCATATTGATCCGCCAATTCGGCCTCCTTGAGGGCCGCTTCCTTCCGGATCTGGTTCGCACTGGGGATGAGATGATCGATGCTGTCTGGCATGGCTGATGGCTCCTGGGTGGATATAGGGGTCAGCACTGCCATGAGGCTAAGTCCGGTCGACCACGGTCCGTTGATCCAAATCAAGCAATCCGCGCCCGGGTGAAGCCACCGTCCAGGGCGTCCTGACGCCCGGACGGGATAAGAAATTTGAGCGAACAAATGCATCCGGCCGCCCCCCATCACCTGCCGTTTTTCGCACCCGGCGCCGACGGATCGGATCTTCCGATGGTGGTGATGGGCGACTGGACTCGTTCATGCACCGCTGCTGCGGATCCAGGCGTTGCTGCTACCGATCAAGACGCTAGTGCTGGTCATTAAGGGAAAACAGAATGAAGCCTCTCTCATTCAATGCCGCATCTGTGGTGCTTTTGCTCGGCATCGCAATGCCCGGCTCCGCCAAAGCCTTCGACCTCAACGGCGCCTGGGCCAGCGATGCCGACAACTGCGCAAAAGTATTCACGCGCAAGGGCACCCAGGTGACCTTCAGCGACATGTCCGACGTCTATGGCGGCGGCTTCATTATCGAGGGCGATCAGATTACCGGAAAATTCGCGCGTTGCCGCATCAAGGCGCGAAAAGATGACGGCAAGACGATCAATATGGTCGCGGCCTGCGCTTCCGATATCATGCTACAGAGTGTGCAGTTCAGCCTGCGGGAGGCGGATGCCAACAACGTCATCCGCATGTTCCCAGGCATGGATGGCATGGAGATCAAATACGCGCGCTGTCCGGCACCTTAGTAGGTCGTGGACGCCTGTGGCCGGGTCACGACGCGCTGTTGACGGCGTCGTCCTGCCCGGCTGAGACCGTTGGCTGCCGTGCGCTGGCGCTGGAAATGTGCTGGAATGCAGCCGTTCGGACTGCCGGGGTTAGAGGATGAGTGGCGTCCCGATCGGAGCGATCAACCGGGGCTGGTCGGTTCTGGCCGCTCCTCTCTGCGCCTGTCTGCTGGTCCTGGCTGCCATACTGCCCGGACCGGCAAGCAGCACGCCGCGCGGAGAACCCAAACGCGTGCTGATGCTGCACTCTTTCGGGCGGGACTTCCGGCCCTGGAGCGCATATGCCCTGAGAATTAAGGCGGAGCTCGCGCGGCAATCGCAATGGCCGCTGGAGCTTCAGGAGCACACGTTGCTGACGGCACGGTTTGACAACCCGGGACCGGAGGCACCGTTTGTCGACTATCTACGGTCGCTCTACGCTGACCGTCCACCCGACATCGTATTGAGCATTGGGGCGCCTGCGGCCAGATTTGTCCAGAAATATCGCGCACAGCTCTTCCCTGAGGCACCCATGGTGCTGACGGCGGTCGAGCAGCGGCTGGTGGACCGTACGCTTCAGACGAACAACGATACCGTCATCTCGGTCTACAACGACTTCTCAGCGTTTTTCGGCAGCATTCTTCGGGTCCTCCCGGATACACAGACAATTGCCGTCATCGTCGGCGCCTCGCCTCTGGAGAATTTCTGGCTCAATGAAGCGAAGAAGGAAGCGAAGCCCTTCGAAAGCCGGGTCGCATTCGTCTGGTACGCGGACCTGTCATTTGAGGAAATCCTGAAGCGGGCGACGGCGCTTCCACCGCACACGGTCCTGTTCTGGGGCTTGATGTCGGTCGACGCGGCAGGTGTCACCCATGAAGGCGATATCGCCTTGCGCGGTCTCCATGCGGTCGCGAACGCCCCGATCTTTTCCTTCCAGGAAGCGTTTTTCGGCGGAGATACCGTCGGCGGCCCGATGCATTCGATCGATGAAACCAGCCGGAAGACCGCCAATGCTGCGATCCGAATCCTCGGTGGCGAGAAGCCGGGCGATATCAAGGTGCAGCCAATAGGATTTGCGTCTCCGAAATACGATTGGCGGGAGATGCAGCGCTGGGGCATCAGCAAGAGCAACCTGCCGCCGGGAAGCGAAGTCCTGTTTCGTGAGCCCCGCACCTGGGAAAAATATGGTTGGCAGCTGTCGTTGATTGCGATCGTAATCCTGATCCAGGGAGCGTTGATCGGCGGATTGCTGCGTGAACGGCGTCGCCGCCATCTCGCCGAAGTCGAATCGCGTCAACGCCTGGTGGAGCTTGCACACCTCAACCGCCATTCGACAGTCGGCGAACTGACGACTTCTATCGCGCATGAGCTGAACCAGCCGCTAGGCTCTATTCTTACCAATGCCGAAACGGCGGAACTCATGCTGAAGAGCTCTTCACCCGATCTCGATGAAGTGAGGGAAATCCTCGCTGACATCAGGCGTGACGATCAGCGCGCCAGCGAAGTGATACGCCGGCTTCGCAGCGTGCTGAAGAAGACACCTTTTGAAATGAGATATATCGACTTGAACGAGACGGTACGGCAAGTGATCGGATTTGTCACAGCCGTGGCCCACGGGCGCGAGATCGCACTTAAATGCGGCACGACCTCGGCTGACCTGAACGTGAAGGGCGATGCTGTTCAGCTGCAACAGGTCGTTCTGAATCTGATTGTCAACGCGATGGAAGCGATATCCGAAGCGGAGGCAACGGAGCGCGAAGTTAGCGTAACCACGAACCTTTCGGGCACCAGCGCGGAAATCAGGATCAGCGACACCGGTCCCGGCATAGCGACCGGCGATCTCAGGAATGTCTTCGATCCGTTTTTCACGACAAAGTCGCAAGGTATGGGCATGGGACTTGCGATTGTCCGCACCATTGTCGAAGCGCATCACGGACAGGTTTTTGCGGAAAATCAGCCGTCGGGCGGTGCGCTTTTCACGATCAAGCTTCCGATCACCCGCGGTCGATCACCTTCGGTCTGATACACGCGGCCACGCTGCTCTTGCGCCGCAGCAAGGCGCGGCCATCGGTTTCCTTGATCTTTATCAAAGAACGACCCCGCCTCGGACCGATGCTTTGCCGCGAAGTCTAAGGAGGGTGTGATGTTTCACTGCGGCAAGACCCTGATCGCGCTTGCGCTGTTGATGGCGAATCCTGTCGCCGTCTCCGCCCAAACGGCCGACAATCCGCCTGCTCCCAGCAGCACGCCGCAGCCGGCGACCCAATCGCCGCCGAGCGCAGAGCTGCTGAAGTCCGAGCAGCTCGAAGCCCTGGTTGCGCCGATTGCGCTCTATCCCGACGAACTGCTGGCAAATGTGCTGGCGGCGTCGACCTATCCGCTGGAAGTGGTGCAGGCCGATCGCTGGCTGAAGGAGCGCAAGTCGCTCAAGGGCGATGCGCTGAGGACGGAGGTCGAGAAGCAGTCCTGGGACGACAGCGTCAAGGCGCTGGCCAGCACCGCGGACGTCCTGACCATGATGAGCGACAAGGTCGACTGGACCAAGAATCTCGGCGATGCCTTCCTCGCTCAGCAGCCGGACGTGATGGATGCAATTCAGCGGCTGCGCACCAAGGCCTATGACAACAAGAACCTGGTCACGACCAAGCAGCAGAAGGTCAGCGTCAAGACCCAGGAAAGCAAGCAGGTAGTCGTGATCGAACAGGCCGACCCTAATACGGTCTACGTGCCGTATTACGATCCGGCCACGGTCTACGGAGCCTGGCCCTACACGGAATATCCACCCTATTATTTCGGCTACCCGTCCTATATCGGCGCGGGGGTGGTTGCGGCCGGTCTTGCCTTTGGCACAGCCTGGGCGATCGGGCGCTGGGGCAATTACTGGGGCGGCGGCTGCAACTGGGGCAACCGCAACGTCTATGTCAACCATCGCACCACCAACATCGGAAATGGCTGGCAGCACAACGCGGCGCATCGCCAGGGCGTGCGCTACAACAACGTCAATGTTCAACAGCGCTTCGGCAACAACAACCTGAAGGCCGGCGCTTCCAACCGGATGGATTTCCGCGGCCGCGACGGACAGCAGGTGCTGCGTCCGAACCAGGGTGCGGGAGACCGTGCAGGAGATCGAGCGGGAGCGGGAGATCGCGCAAGCGATCGTGCCGGAGATCGTGGTGGTGACCGGGCAGGCACGCGTGACCGGCCCGGCGGCGGCGATCGCGCAGGCGCTGCGGACCGTGGCAAGGGCGGGGGTGATCGCGCCAAAGGTGGTAGCGATCGCGCCAAGGGTGGCGGTGATCGCGCGAAGGCAGCCAACCGCGGCGGCGCCGGAGCCGCCAATCGTGGCGGCGGCGGCGGAGGCAATCGCGGTGGTGCGATGAACGTATCGTCCGGCCGCGCCGCTGCGGCGGCATCGTCGCGCGGGCGGTCCAGCATGGCGAGCATGCCGCGCGGCGGCGGCGGTGGTGCGGCTTTTGCCGGTGGAGGTGGCGGCTTCCGTGGCGGAGGTGGTGGCGGCGGCTTCCGCGGCGGTGGCGGCGGCGGGCGTCGTTCCGACATCGCGCTGAAGCATGACGTCGTCCTGCTCGGCCATCTCGCCAACGGCCTCGGCTATTACCGCTTCAGCTATCTTGGCAGCAGCAAGGCCTATGTCGGCGTAATGGCGCAGGAGGTGCAAGGCGTGATGCCGGATGCGGTGACGCGCGCTGGCGACGGATACCTGCGGGTCTACTACGAGAAACTCGGACTGACGTTCCGCACCTATCACGATTGGCTTGCGGGCGGCGCCAAGATCCCCGTGGAGGTGTCGCCATGACCGCTTTGACATCATTGCATCGCGCTGCGTCGGCAAGCGTTGCTGCAATCATGGCGTTGGCCCTGATGAGCTCAGTGTCCCAGGCCCAGCAGTCCTATCCCTCGCCGGAGGACGCTGCGGCCGCGCTGGCTGCCGCGGTCAAGACCGGCACCAAGCGGGAGATTCTCAAGGTGCTCGGCGGGGGCGCCGAAGACATCATCGAGTCCGGCGACGACGTTGCAGACGCGGAGACGCGCAAGGCGTTCATCTCCACCTATGACACCAAGCATTCGATCAAGGTGGAAGGAAACAAAACAGCGACGCTCATCCTGGGCGCGGACGATTTTGCATTTCCGATACCTTTGGTAAACAACAGAACAGGCTGGGAATTCGATGCCGTCGCGGGGCGACAGGAGATACTGTATCGCCGTATCGGCCGCAACGAGCTCGACGCGATCCAGACCAGTCTCGCCTATGTCGATGCCCAGAACGAATATGCCGATAAGGATCGCGGCGAGGGCGCGGGTGTCTACGCGCAACGAATCGTTTCGACGCCCGGCAAGAAGGACGGTCTGTTCTGGCGCGACGACAGCGACCCGAGCCCGCTCGGTGCGCTGGCGGCGGAGGCCTCAGCCGAAGGGTACAGGGCCGGGGACGAGCCGTCTCCGTACCACGGCTATTACTTCCGAATCCTGAAGGCGCAGGGGCCCGATGCACCCGGCGGCGCGCTCAACTACGTCGTCAAGGGCAAGATGATCGGCGGCTTCGCGCTGATCGCCTGGCCTGCCGAGTACGGCAATTCCGGCGTCATGACCTTCCTGGTCAATCATGCCGGCACCGTCTACCAGAAGGATTTGGGAAAACGGACCGACTTCGTCGCCAAGCGCCTCATGTTGTTCGATCCGGATCAGACCTGGAAGAAAATCGATGCCGCGAAACCCTGAGAGCAGGCGAGTTCTGCTGCGCGAGATCGCGGCGTACCTGGCGGCGATCGCGGCGTTCGCATCCGCCGTTCCGGCGACATCGGCGCTCGCGCAGGCGCCCGGCTATGTCCGGGTCAAGTTGGTGAAGGCGGGCCTGATGGTGGGCGCCGGTGGCGGCAGCGGCGTCCTGACGTATCGCGGTCGTAACTATCCGTTCAGAGTGTCCGGTCTCAGCCTGGGTGTTACGGCTGGGGCATCGGTCAGCCGCCTGGAAGGGTGGGCTTCAGGTATAAGGCAGGTCAGCGACTTTGCCGGCACCTACAGCTCCGTTGGCAGCGGGGGCACTTTCGTTGGCGGATTCGGAGGCGTTCAGTTGGGGAATGAGAAAGGCGTAAGGATCGGCCTGCAAGGACCCCGGGCAGGAATGGAGTTCGCGGCGAACCTCAGCGAGGTCAGGATTTCACTGAAGTGAGCCTGCCCGGCTGCGGCTCGTCGGCAGAAGTGCGGTTTCCGTCATCAACACTCGCCTTGCTAGGTGGTTGTTTTTGCTGGCGCGCTCGGAGAGATTCGAACTCCTCTACTAACACATTAATTTATCGGGTGTTTTTCGTTAGAATTTGGTCCGAGGGACAAGTCCAGGGGCAGGGCAGAGGGGTGCCTCTGGATTTGCTCGGTGTGTTGCGTCAGAACCCAAGGGCATCCGGACAATTAGGGGTTTGAATCCCACTCTCTCCGCCACTCACCCGAGCCTTAATATAATTTAGTAATATCAGTGAGTTGTCGAGGACTCGCGGTGCGATGTCCCCCAATGCGGCCCCCAAGGTGTCCCCCATTAGCGCGTACGCCACTCCTAAATTGTCACGCTCGTTTCGAGGGTTGAGAACCGTCGCGGAATCTTGGCCGCCTGAGAATAGAACGAGTGCAGCTGATGTGCTGTTCCCACTGCCGACGTCGAATCCAGTCACAAGCAGAATCAACATCCCGGAATATCTTACGAAGCGCGCAATCGATCATAGGGTTGTCGCCGACAGGAAGCAGCGACCGGACGTCCGTTTTTACCTCGAGGCATATCTTTCCGCGACTGTAGGCATATCCGAGCTCAAAGCACGCTCCTTCGTCGATTACCCGGCGTCCATAACGATTACGAGAATCGTCACATCGATCGATCGCGCGGATGTCGGCCGAAAAAATAGCCCCCTTTGCCGCACCATTACGATCAGCCTGAAGACGCTCCACCGCCGCGCGAACGATATCGTAGTCGGCGAAGCCCAAGCGGGGGCGGCGGTTCATGGCAACGCGTATAACTGCACTTCCGAGATTACCCCTAATCGGACGTGGCGCGGAGATGCCAAAATCGACGCAAATGCCCCGAAGCGACATGGTTAGATTTCGCGTATCGGCACGTTATGCAACGCGCGCCGCTATTCAGGCATGACGTTGGCGAACTTGATCACCTTGGCCCACGTTCGTCGGCAACTCAAATTGGAAAATCGAGCCTTTGTCGATTCCCCGCGCCACCCAAATACGGCCGTTATGGCTTTCGATAATAGAATGGCAGATGGAAAGGCCAAGTCCCATACCACGCTCTTTGGTTGTGAACATCGGGTCGAAAATATGATTGTGGTTGGATGGGTCGATACCCGTGCCAGTATCCTCGACGACCACGTGAACAAAATTTGGTTTGCTAACGCAGGATCGTATGCTCAATATTCGCGGCGCTCCCGTCTGCATCGCCTCGATGGCGTTCATGACCAAGTTTAAAACGACTTGCTGCAGTTGAACTCTGTCGCCTTCCAAGGTCGGGACTGATTCATCGAGTTCTGTACGCAGCTCTACTCCATGCTTCTGCAACTCGGGGCGCACAATAGCAAGAACCGTGAAGATCAGCTTGTTAATGTCGATTGGGTTTCTCGCCTGCGTTTCCTTTTTGAACATTCCGCGGAGGGTTACGATGATTTCACCTGCACGGAGACCGTCAGTTTCGATTTGACCCAGCGCGTCTCTCGCCTTTTCTATGCTTGGTTCTCTCAATGCGAGCCATTGTCGGGCGGCACTGGCTTGCATTACAATCCCGGTTAGTGGCTGATTGATCTCATGAGCAATGGACGCTAAAAGGACGCCCGCTGTCGCTAGGCGGTTCATGTGGGCCAGCTCAGCCATAGTCCGCTGCAATTCAGCCGTCCTTTCCATCACCTTTATCTCAAGTTCGTCGCGGGCTTTGCGAACTTCCTCCTCAGCCCGGCGCCGTTCATGAATCAAGTTCGCGCTGCGGAAGGCTGTCGCCGCATGATTCGCAGCCACTGTCAGCAGCATCCTGTCAGTTTCGGTTGGGAAATTGCTACGCTCACAGCCGATGGCTACAAGACCAGCGTGGGCGTTAAACCCAATGGGGATAATGATACCGCGGAGCGATTTCAGTCTGTCATCAAAGCCAATAACATTTGGAATGATCTGCCTACGCAAAGACCCATCAAAAGTAGAAAATTGGGCCTGGAGCCAGTCTAAAAATTCCTTGGTGGCGCATCCACTCGTGGCGTCGATCGTTAGCCCTCCGATGGGATCGAGCAAGCGTACGAACGCAAAATCAAAACCCAACGACCCCGCCAGAATGTCGGCCAGTCCGGCGGCAATCGTGCGCGGTGCGATCCCGATCCACCCCGCTGGGATGGTCGAAAGTGCGACTAAATCCCGAAGCGCTGCTCGCAGCCGGAGATTCTCGTCAGCCATCACTATCAGTGTGCTTGGATCGCGCCGCGCCGCGCCGATTTTCTCTCTCGGAGTTCAAGGAGGAACTGGTCTGGAGGAACAAAGAACGGGTTCTCCTGGAGCACCCCTCCGACAATCACGACGGGGTGAACCCGCAACATGTCCATCACCAAGCTGGCACTGAAGTTCGCCAGATCGTACGTACATATTACCGGGTCGTTGTACTTGGAGACCGCATAGTTGACGCGCGTCTCGTATTCCAGCCAGTTATCTTCGCCCGCTTTGTCCACTAGGGATGGTTCCACGCGCGACACAAATCTGACGGAGGGATTACCGGCTGCCGCCCCTGATCCGAGCACCTCTTCGAGCAAGGCGAGCATTCCATCCTGATCGAAGCCATCGTCGCGCAGGTAAGCGTCCTGCCAGCGCCGCACCTCCAGCTGTCCGGTTGCTATCGCCTGCTCCACGTCTATGCCAGCTTCGGCGAGTCGCTTCAGATGATCCTCCCGCAGCCCGGGATCCACGATATGAAAAGCCTTGTCGCCGCGCTCGAACCCCTCTTTGATGAACGAGCGAAGTACCCTGTGCTGCTCGTCGAAGCCATTGAAAAAAGCGCAAACGTGACAGTGTTTGCCAAGCAAGCCATCACCTACGTGGATGGGACATTCATTGCCTATCATGATGGACCTCCGCGAGAATGGATTTCCGCCGCACCCATAGGACATTTCGGGAACGGTAATCTGGAGGAGTACGAAGTCAAGCCTCATTTTGCCTGTAAATTTGCGCAGTCACTCGTGCGTCATGATTCGAGTAGTGCAGCATGCGCACCTTCTTCTGTATACTTTGCGACATGAGTGCACCCAAGAATCGCAAGTACAAACCGGAGTGACGATTGCCGCATCCCTACGCACCAATCCTACCCGCTTGAGTGGGTAAGCCGGCGTGGCATGACGACAGATAGGCCACTTTCGGCGCTGCTTGCCGACGAGGCAAACGAGCGAAGACTTTCGGTTTTGGCCACTTTTCGGACCTCCCGCGATGTCTGACTCGAGTCCGTTGTGCGCTTCAAAGCTGACACTCCACGGCTGCTATTCTTATACGGTCTCGGATCGTACACCTTCGATGCACGGTAGGTGATGGCGCAAAAGAAGGGCCGCCTGCCGGGGGGACAAGCGGCCCAAGTCTAGGGAGGAAACGCCCAATGAGGGCAGCGATAGCGCGTGCTGAGGGGCAGGGGGCCGCTACCGCATGCCCGTATCTAAGACGATAGCGATCAGCGGCTCAATTGTACGCGGGTAGCTTGCGAGCATACTAAGGTGTGTGGGGTGATCCCCTGAGGGTTCCTTGGATAGTTGGCGGAAATCTCTGAAGCCCAGTGGCGGCGCGACCTACCATCAAAGGCCAATAAAATGAACTGAGATACTACCGGGGCGCTTGGCTACTAAAGCAGAATTTAATGGAGTTCGGCGGATTGCGAACCTACATCCAGCTTCACTGGGGCCGGACCATGGGCTGTGAAAACTGGAGTTTAACATGCTGGCGCGCACGAGACCCTACTCGATTGCAATTGCAGTAGTGCTTGGAATTGGGGTTAACGTGTATTTGGCGATACCCGCCTTTTCTGCTTCTCCTCCTTCCCAAGTTGCAGCGGAGAGCCGTTCCGCTTCTCCGTTGCACAATGGCGATCTTGTTCGAGTGCGTTCAGGTGGGCCCTTGATGACCGTTACCGCGGTCCAAGGCGATCAGGTGAATTGCTCGTGGACCGAGTGGAACGGCGATCTCAAATCTGAAAGTTTCCCCATCGCCGTGCTGAGCTTACCAGTAGCAGTTCCTCCCCCGGATAATCTGAGCCAAGAGCAAAACGAAGAACGAGCGGCCGATCGATATTATGAAAAGCACTGCCCATCGGGGTCGGTATCGTTCACGGGCAAATTCCATTGCGGCTACTGATGTCATCGGCTGATTGCGCAGAGATCTCAGCCTTTTCGCACTCATTTCGAGATCAAGGCGTCCAGCCACATGCGAGCAACGTGCGATAGACCCAATATCTGGTCCACGAGCCAGATAACGAACGCTCCGGTAAGCCAGGTGCCAACCTGCTTTCCAGCGGCTTTCGCGGCCTCTGATGTGAACTCCTCGCCGCGACGTTCGGCCCACTCACGCAGCTTGGAAGCCTTGCTTTCAACGGTTATGGCTGCCGGGAGTGCGGATCACCTTTGTCAGGCGGCGACTCGGGTTGCGCCTTCAGCGCGTAAACTGATTGCGTGAGTTCTTCGATGTCCGAAAGTTCAATTTCCAGCGGTTCTGGCGGCAGGTTGTGCCCCATGCCCGCGGAGGACCTTGGATATCCCGCAGCCTTTATGATTCTTGGATGCTTTACCATCGGCTCAATCGTAATCTGGCTTTTGTTCGCCTCCGTGCTCAAACCAGCATGCGCGGGGAAGCGAACGGGTGACAGCGCCGCAGTTCCAGTCCCGGCGTCCTAACCGGTGAACCATAATACTCCGATCCTCGCTGTCGCTGCCCTTGCCACACTTGGGGTGATCACTCGTCCGCTCCGGATACCAGAATATGTCTGGGCCCTGGCCGGCACGGTCGTGCTGGTCGCGTTCGGCTTTCTTCCTTGGCGCAATGCAGTCGCCGCAGCGGCAAAGGGGACCGATGTCTATCTCTTTCTGATCGGCATGATGCTACTTGCCGAAGTCGCGTGTCAGGAAGGTCTGTTCGATTGGCTGGCGGCGCTTGCTGTTCGCCATGCGAGAAGTTCCGCCAGGCGACTATTTCTGATCATCTATTCCGTCGGTACGATCGTCACGGTGTTCCTATCGAATGACGCGACAGCCGTAGTACTGACGCCTGCCGTATATGCCGCTGCGACAGCCGCCCGCGTCGAGCCGCTGCCGTACCTTTTCATATGTGCGTTCATCGCCAATGCCGCGAGCTTTGTGCTGCCAATTTCCAATCCGGCGAACTTGGTGATCTTTGGCGCCCATATACCGCCGCTCGCACAGTGGCTCTATCAATTCACGTTGCCGTCGATTGCCTCGATCCTCATCACCTATCTCCTCCTGCGGTTCACCCAGCGCGCCGCGATGGATCAGAAGATTTGCGAGGAGTTCCCAACCGAGCCGCTTTCCGTTGGCGGGAAATGCGTTGCAGTCGGCATTGCTCTCACTGCTCTGGGACTTCTTGGCGCATCGTCGCTCGACCAGCAGCTTGGCTTGCCGACATTTATTGCAGGGACCGCAGTGACCATCATCGTGCTGATCATCAGTCGGCAGTCTCCGCTGCCTGTGTTGCGGGATATCTCATGGGGAGTGTTGCCGCTCGTCGCCGGGCTGTTCATACTAGTCGCGTCTGTCGAGCAGACCGGGATATTGAACTCGGTCACGCAGATGCTTCATAACGTGGCGGCATCCTCGCCTCGGGATGCTTCTTTCGGTGCGGGCATTCTCGTCGCTCTCGCTTCAAACCTGTTGAACAACCTTCCGACTGGCTTGGTCGCTGCCACCGTCAGCCAAAGTGCCGATGTCCCCCTGCAAGTGACAAGCGCAACATTGATAGGTGTCGACCTTGGCCCCAACCTCTCTGTGACAGGTTCGCTCGCCACAATCCTGTGGCTAATGGCCTTGAGGCGCGAAGGCGAAGCTGTGACAGTGTGGCAGTTCCTGAAACTTGGTATTATCGTCATGCCTCCAGCATTGGTTGTCGCCCTGCTGGCAATCACGGCGGTGTCATAGTCAACGAATGTCGGCCTTTGGCACTCGAGACATGCCTGGCCTCCACTGAAAATGTCTGCTCCAGGGGCAGATCCGAAGTGACTGGCGTATGAATGACGCGATTGACTCCATCCGGACATCGCGACCGAACATGTCCTCGAGAACGGTCTTTGCCCTTTGAGACAATAGCTCGCCGGGTCGACGTGAGCCGGCGCTGGCTCGATCCGCGCTGGAAGTTCACCACATCCCGCTCGACGAGGTTCGCGATCCCATTCACCGCCGGCCGACTCCGGCGAGTGGGCACCTGCGCCGGCTGACCCGACCTGCAAAAATTGGGGCGCGCGCCTGTGTCGCGTGGAGCTGCCATTTTCACGCGCCCGTTCGCCTACGACACCGGCCGCAGCCGCGATGGCGAGGCAAGGCCTGCGAGCAGCACCGCTAAAATGCCGGTCAGGAATATGCCGTCAAATGTCCCTGCGCCACCGATGGAGGCGATGGGCGCGCCAAGGCTGCCGATCTTGTCCAGATTGAGAATATCGGCGCCGATTAGCGTTCCCATGGATCCGCCGATATAAGCCAGCGGCGCTGCATATTCGCGGGAGAGGACGAGGGCAAGGATTGCCGTGGCTACGACCGGCACAAACACCGGCACGGCAATGCCAATACCAGCCACGGGGGTCGCCGTGGAATGAACAATGACGGCAATTACAGCGACAGCGATCGCTGCCCTGAGCCAGAGCTGATAGCGAAGCACGAGATAGGCGGACATCAATGTCGGAATCACCGCACCGCCGACATTCACAGCCAGAATGGTGCTGGGCGAAACCACGAATGGCACCACGTAGCGCATGCCGAAGAAGTCGACGATTTGCCCCGATCTGACCGGCGGACCGGGCAGCACGGTGATCGGAAGATTGAAGTAGCTTCCGATCAATGAGCCGAATAGGAGAAGGAGTGCGACCCCCGGACCTACCCCGAGCCGCATATAGGCATATCTAAGGATGCGGAGTTGGATCAGGATGAGCAGCGCCAATGCCAAAAAAACCAGGATCGAAAAAAATCCCGGAGTCAGCGGCAAATAGTGAACCTGGGGATCGTCCATGAGATCGACGGCTTGGTTTGGTTCGGGCAGAGACGGCGCTAGGTGACCGCTACAACGTCACGCCAAGCCAGCACGGGGGCATGGTGTGACCGGGCAATGACGCTGTAGGGCCATTGCTTAGGTAGGATCGCCGCGCGTTCTGTCGCCTCACAATGTTTTGCGTTGGGATTGATCGCGGCAACACCCAGCGGGGCCCAGGCACGTGCACTAACGCTCACCATTCTCGCGGCCGTCATTTAAACTGCGCCGGTTTTCGGCCCCGGTCGCGGCTGATCATCAATCCGCGCCATAAATGAGAGCGCGTCTAAAAATCCTCTCGACCCTGGATCTGCTACCCACGCTCCAATTCGGAAACCGTTTTGCTGTCGGACGCGGTTGGTAAATCAACTCGCTTCGCTGGAGCGGTGCACGTCACGCGGTGGCAAGGAAACGATCGACCATAGTCCGGGCGCTCGTGACGGCATGGCGAACGTGGTGGCCGGCGTCGCGCACTGCGCGGTCAATCGGCATACGGTCAAGGTGACGGAGCTGAGGCTTTAGCTGCACTGGCGATTTTCCCGATGCACACTGCTTCATTGACCTTCGCCACCTTGGGTGTAAGCGTCGACCGCATGAGCTACAAAGATACCAGCGCTAAACAGGGCTAGAAACGCCGCGACTGCTTCAATCAATTTGACGTTCCTTAAGGTTAGTGGCAACGCCCCAGCCCAGAAGCATCAACATCCCCGGCAGATCGAATTTATCATTTTGTCGACCTTCGCGTCTTCAGGGTCGATAGCGGGCTTGGTGTCAAGCATGGGGCGACCCACGCCAGTTGAGGAAAGCGCCGTGCCCGACGAGTTGGTGCCGGGCGCGGCAGCGGTGGTGCCGAAGGCGCCGCCCATCATGGACATATGAGACGATCCCATGCCATGCGCTCCTCCCATGCCGCCGCGGGCAAACGCCGCGGTGGTCGAAAGGCCGACGCAAAGGGCGATGCAAAGAACGGAAAGCTTTTTCATGTCGAGACTCCTCGCTGGCGCCGGCCGGCGGGCGGCTCTGAAGGGATTTCGATTGCGCCGGCCCTCGACACCGCCGCGGAAGTGATCATCCTCGCGTTGCCGCTATCCTGCGAATCGTTGGCTGCGCGCAAATTGTTGAGGATACCAGCCGTACCCACGACTGCGACGATTACAGTTACAATCACGGGTACTAAGTCACCGCGTCGGTTCTTTGCTTGAGCGTGGACGTTCATGTTCTGCGCAATTCGTTGCTCGATGTGCGTGAAGCTGATGTAGGTTCGGAATCCGCCGACACCATTAAATTGAATTTTAATCCGAGCGTTTTGAGGGGCACATGAGCCCGGCATCAAAGGTATTTGACTAATCGTGAAGTCGTTTCAGCTTGGGGAGGTGGCCGCGCGTGCGCACATATCGGCGTGATATCGATGATACCTGAGCAAATACGATGCGAGCGGTTCTGGCCGTAGGCCTTTTGATCACTTTGGGTGCTTCTGCCAACGCCGCGCGGGTGCATCGCTTCCAACCGCGCGAGGGTCACTTACGCCCGGTCGAACGTGTTACCGCTCCCACGCCGCGATTCGCGGTTCCCGGATGGACCGACGAAGAGACCCGACAGTGGCTGTACAACGGCAGCGCCGCCTCTGGCTTAGGCTGATAGTCGCCAATTCCGCCCATATTGACTATTCGCCCGGGCGCTCACGACGGCGTCGCGAACGTGGTGGCCGGCGTCGCGATGCTGACGCCAGCGGCGGCTTGGCTGACGTGTGTTCGTTCGTCGGAACTGTGGGTAATTCCATCACACCCTAGACAGACACCCCACTCGCACCACTATGTGCCCCGAGACGGAATCTCTGGAGGGCCTAGGGGACCAGTCTCGCAAAGGCCATGCGGTGTAATGCCCGCGTGGCTTTTTGTTTTTTTATTTGTTTAGGATTGTCTGGCCGAAAAATTGCGGACTTTGTTCGTTTTCCGCGAACAGATATTGATTTCAGGCCACCTTCGTCGGAGCGGCTAAGGGACCTTGAGCCCATTTCACTGCATCAGTCTTGAGGGGGTCTAGTCGTCGTCCTGCGGGGAAATCGGTCGGCCGTAGGTCTGATCAGCCCTAAACGTGCCAAGTCGAGCTAATGTCAATTCTTGCTACGTTGGCGCAAAGCGGACATTTTCCGACGTGCGGAGGTCAGCTGGCGTTGTTCGGTAAGCATTAAATTGCGCGCCATTGCTCCCCCCAGAATTTGGCGCGAACGTCGTTCTTGAGCAGTTTACCGACAGCGACGGTCTGAAACGCTTGAACGGGCCCGCCAGCCGCGCGGTGCGTGTACTGGCGAGCGTTGTGCAGACGGGCAGCACACGCAACATCGACGAGCCGCACAAGATCGTCGCGCATCTCGCCGCAAAGAAGGCCTACGAGCAGGCCGGCGTCGCCCTTGAAGATGTCGACGTGGCCGAAGTGCATGCCGCCACCGCGATGGGAGAGTTCCTGAACGCGGAGTCGCTGATGCGCAGCCTATTTGTTCAAGCCCGTAGGATGGTTCCACGCGCGCACTAACTCTCTCACATATGCTGGTCTATCAGGGCCGCCGCAGCAGCGTTCGCAATGTCGGTGTCGGTCTCCTTGCTCAAGCCAGCAACCCCTATTGCGCCCACGACTTCGCCGTTTACGCGTATCGGAATGCCGCCGCGCAGCGCCATGATATCGGCAGTGACGAATGCCGTTCGGCCCTGGTTGGTGTTGTCCTCGATCTCCGCCGTCGGCCGTTGTAGCCGCGCAGCCGTTCGTGCCTTCCCTATGGCGAGGTCCGCGCTTGCTGGGCGGACGCCATCCATTCGTTGGAAAGCAAGCAGATCACCGGCGGCATCAACCACCGCAATCGCTGAGGGTGCATTCCGCTGCTGCGCGCTCTCTTGCGCTGCTTGCAAGACGGCCTGGGCTCCGGCTTGATTGAGGACCATCACGTTAATGGTCTGTGCCCCGGCTGACAAGCAGAAGACGGTCGCCAATATTCCAACGCCAATTCCAAGTTTTGTCATAGCGAGCTGATCTCTGATATCCGCTAATGGAATGGTCCGGCCCTGCTCCGGCCCTGCCAGCACGAATAAGCTTCCGTCCACTACGTATGAGAAAGCCCCGCGAAGTTGCGGAGGCCTTTTTTGGGTTAACCGCCGCGGTTCATAGCTGCCCCAGTTAGTGTTGATCCGCTTGGATCATGCGCGATGGGAAGAAGCGTACTCCCAGAAACATTCCTGGGTCTGGTTGCAATACGACCTGCCGCACCAACCGTGCTGAAGGCGCGAGTGACGTGACTTCCCATGCTCATCCCACCTCGCGCAAGGGCGAACGTACTCGGGAGGGTCAACGCAATTGCTAGTGTTATTGTCGTGATTCTCATAGTTGTCTCCTTTGTTGATTAGATAGGAGACAACCACGTCGACACCATTAAATTCTTCTTTAGCGCGACAGAAGCCACCATTGCTTCCATGGCGGTTCGGATTTCGGCTGGGATCCGCTCGGTTTCCTTGTCTGCCAAGATGCCGGACAGCAGGAAGTCGATAATGAAGATCGTCCCGCCGATGTCGCTCGTCAGCTGCGCGTTCAATTGGAGAAATTTCTTGGAACGGCGGCGCTCCCAACGATGGGCGGTCAACTGCCCGTTTTGGCGCAGGCCGCGATACAGGAACCGTGTGCCTACGCATTCTATCAACCCGGTGGTGATGTACTGAATGCGGGCCGACTTAAACCTAGGTATGCCCTTCTCAACCAAATGTAACGTACAGATCAACCCCCCGTGCAATGGTCCGGTCCATCTCTCTGTGATTACGCTTGGGGGTAACCGCCGATGTGGCGAGCGGCAAGGCAACAAGAGGAGTTCAGCGATGAGAATCATAAATGTAACCGCATGGTTAGGTTTTGCTCGCAGGACGGCTGAGTCAGCCTCCGACTTCGCCAGCGTCGTTCACAACCTCTTCATGGACGTGCGCGACAGCTACCGGCCCGAGTTGCACTACATGCGTGGCCCCGGCCCGAAATGGCGCGCCAAGCATCAGCCCTGGCTAGGATTTAGTTCCGAAACCGCACCGCCGGCCGGGCAGCACCAGCTGTCGCCGCTGTATGCACGCCGTCACGACGCGGCTAGTCTCACCCGATAGCCGGGGAATAATGTTCGTGATGCTGGTGTTTCTGTTTGCCGTGTCACTCTTGGCCAACTTGGCGACAATATCGAGGGCCGCATTCTCGGAGTGCGCCCGCATCTCTGATCCAGCCTCTGCTCGCGCTCGTTGGGCGGAAATCCAAGGTTGCATGCTGCCCGTTGGCGCCGCCCTTTGCATCGAATTGGTGGCTATGCTGAGCGGTTCGGCGCATGCCGGTGTCGCCCTTGAAGAACGCAAATTGCCGATGAAGTTCAGCTGGGTCGCTGCCAACCGAATTGCCGGGGCTGGGTCAGCGCGGTCGGCATCGTGACCGCCGATAGTCCAAGGGATTTCGATGAATTCGCCCGCGGCCGACAGCTCAGCGGCGCGACCATCGTGCTGGATTCCAGCGGCGGTTCGGTCAATGACTCGATCGCGCTTGGACGGCGCTGGCGCAATCTCGGGGCGCTAACCACCGTCGGTATCAGCGTGGAGAACAATACCGCGCCGAGCACTCCTGCCAGCATGGCGCCCGTGGCGCATTGCGAATCGATGTGCGTGTTCCTGCTTCTGTCGGGCAAGACGCGTTACGTGCCCGAGACTGCCCATGTCCGGGTGCATCAGATCTGGATGGGTGACCGCGCTAATGACGCCAGGGCCGCGACCTACAGAGCAGATGATTTGATGATCGTGAAACGCGATATCGGGCGTCTCGCCAAATACACCTTCGACATGGGCGGCACAGGCGATTTGTTGTCGCTGTCGCTGAACGTGCCGCCGTGGGAAGATCTGCATGAACTGTCTCGGGAAGAATTGCGACTGACCAATCTCGTCACCACCGATATGGTTGCTCAGCCGGGCAACCCCAACGCAGCGGTGGTAGAGCTGACGCCCGAACCGGTGCAGAATCGCTTCGCAAGCAGTGCTGTTGCGACCGAGATAAATCCAGAGCCGGCGAAATTAACCAGATCGGCTGAAGCTATGGGGCGGCGGACAGGCGGCGTGAGGGCGGCGGCCCCGCCTGGGCAAGAGTAGGGGGTAGCCCTCTCCGAGGAACTATTAAAGGCTTCCCGGAAAAGCCTACAAAAGCGAAACGGCGTATTGCACACTTTGCTGCTCTCGATTCGTACCAACCAAAGACACCCGAGCAGCAGTACTACCTGATGTTTCATCGCACACGCTAGACGGTCATCCGCCAGCAGACTGCGGTGATTAAATCGATCCGAGCGCAACCTGTGTAGTTCGGCATTGTCGCGCCAGTCGGGCGTAAAAGGGGTCACGGAACTGCTGCATATTGTTACCGATCCGAAAGACCAACGGGGTGCCAGAGATTGCCCGCGCGTGCCTTGCCGCGCTCGGGACGGCATACGTAGCTACGGGGCACGCTGCAAGTTCATCACTACCGCTTCCGGGCCATTCGAGTTATCCGGGGAATCGGCCAGCTGTCACCGGCGGAGGTCCGGTCATGTTTGCCATCGTCGAGATCGGTGGAATGCCTGAAGCAACCACGATGTCTGATTACTTCTTAGGACCCTCCGCTTTTTTCGTCGGCGATCGGTTGCGAGGCGCGAGAACGTCCGAGATTGTCAGCTCAGCTGAACGCGAAAGCCAGCAAGCTCGAGCCCAGCAGCACAAGGCTGGCCGCTGTCAGCGTGAGGAATCCATCGGAAACCAAATCGTGATTGTGCATGATAAACCTGCCGAGTGAGATGCTCGTCCGAATTTACTAAAGCGTTCCAAATAGGCCTCTGAGACGCTGATGGAAATCGACCCCGTCCGCACGATTCAAAACTTTGCGCCTCGCAGATCCCGGAGGCCTGGCTCAGCGCAGCGCCTTCTGCGTGAAACATGCTCGATTTGGGTGGGGTCTTCCATCACACTTGCGTTCTGCGGCATAACATCTTCTGGTCGTCTGCGATAAACCTTGGTTTGACCGTCACGACGAAACGGTAACGAAGTCGGGGAGGGCGTACGAAGTGTTCAGGATGGACGTCAGTATGGAGCCGCGCCAAGGCCGCCTCGATTGGCGGCCTTGTAGTTAATTCCGATCAAGCCCAACTCATTACCCCAAGTGTCAAGGCCATATGATGCTACCTGGATCGAACATAACCCCGGACTCACTTGGTGCGTCTCTTCGACTGTCCACAATGTAAATATGTCCAAAAACATTGCTGATCGAATACCAGCAGAACGTGGGGCCGGCGGCCAGCAGGATTTAGGCCCCCACTGTCTCAGATGGGAGCCGCCTGCGCTCACAACGGCGGTTCTTGCCTGCCTATGGCAAGCCACTCCGGGAATCTAACGGAGAATTTAATGGGACCGACGGAGTGCGAACCTAGATCGGGATCGTGCCGCTCTCCCTCAGGCAGGCACTGTTAGTACGGCCTCAGCGGCTCCCCCGGTCGCTGGGGCCGGACGACTAATTGCCCGCGCACACTCGATCGGGGGCGCTATCGACCTATGGAGAAATCTAAATGCGGAGAGTGAGGAAGGCTGTAGCTGCGTCATACGCCGTCCTGATCGGCACAGGCCTATTGATCACTTTGTGTGGTTCCGCCAACGCCGCAACGGTGCATCGCTCTAAACCGCGACATGTCCGAGGTTTGTCCTTTCACTACGCCGTTCCGCCACGGCCGCCGTTCCACTACGACGACACCCCGAGCTACAACGATCCATCCAAGTTTGGCGGCGGCACGGCGTTATAAGAACGAGACCACCCGCTCATGCTCTGAATTTTCTTCCGCCTTCGGCGGCAAGGCGGACATGGCTGACTTGCTACTGGCTCGACCCGGTCGCGCTTGCAAACCCAAGCAGTCTCGTAAAGTCTGCTTCTGTCGATCGGCCCGACCGAGCCACCTCAATCGCGTTATGGCGCACAAGCCTAGGCAAATAAGAGTGAGGTGAACACGCAGCGTTTGGTTCAAGTAGACTTTATCGAAGTGGATGACAGGGGGTGCGTGGCTTGGTCGAAGCGACAAATGAAGGAGCTATGGGCCACGCATGATGCACGGGCAGGGCACTGGCCATCTGGAGAGAGCAGTCGAGATCGGAGAGAGAGCGCCGTCGCTTCCTGATGAGGTCCACCTTGCTCCACAGCGCGCCACGCGGCCGTGGTGCCGCGCACGGCGCTGTACCGCGCGGTCGAATTACGACCGGTGATGGCGGCGGGCATGATGACGCGGGAATGCGTCGGGCGCGGAAGCATATGAGTCATAGCGGTCGCCGCAGTAAGAGATGCCGCCACCGGCCGATGCACACGCGCCCTTCAACGCGGGCCAGTCGCGAGAAGCCTTGGCAGCAGGCGTTGGCGCGCCTCCATTCAGAACGTCCAGATTGGGATAATAGAACGCAAACGCGCCCGGCTCCTGGATGGCGGCCCTTATGGTCCCGTCCGGATTGAAGTCGTTCTTCGGATTATACCCCGAGTCCTGTAGATTCTTGATATACAGGGAGTGGTCGCTGCTGCTCACACCGCCTGGCACTGGCGCACCCCCAGGAGCTTGCGCGAATGCCGGCGCGGTCGCGGCCAGCAGCACGGCCGCAGCAAGAGCTTTGAATGAAATCATTTTCGTTTCTCCTATATGGATCGATTGCAGACCCGCGTGGGATAAGACGAATTGATCACGCTTCATGAGGCGAGCGTGCTGTCTGGACCGCGAGCTATCTGCCTGCAGCATCCGATGCGGATACCTGGTACCGGATGTAGGGAGAACGCGCGCCCGTCCCACTAAATTCCGATTCAACAAACTCAACTCGGCTTGAAACGCGCGTTACAGAGTCAATCGTCCGCGGAACGGCATTCGCGCACAATTGCGCGGGCAGCGCCTCTGCCCTGCTCAACCAGTCCAACATTGTTTTAATTTTCTCGATCCGGTTGGAACAGACGAAAACCTTGCAAGGGTCTGGTTGTTGACCCGAAGCTGACTCTCATCGGCGGTCGCCCCACAGCAACTGCGGAACCCGTTAGCCTCTTGAGATGACTGTGGCGTGGCTGCCACTCGGATCAGAATTTTCTGGCATCACTGGTATGGCGTTGGTACTTTCTTGCCGACCAACTTTATACCTGCTTACAATCGTGCATGTTGAGCCAGGGAGGCTCACAGTGCAAAGCTCGGCATTTTTTGCGGCCGTGATCATCGCAGCCGGTGGCGCCTTCTGCGGAGTGGAGGCGTGGGCCGCCGACGTTGTCCCGACCGGGGCTTCCGCGGCAACGGCGGCTTCCGCGCCCAAGCCGTGCACCGACGGGTGGGACTTTGTTGCCACGAACTGCCAGCTGACTTGGTGGGGCATCACGGTCTACGGCGCGATTGACGCGGGGTTCGGCTGGCAGAGCCATGGCGCGCCGTGGGACCCACGATCCGCTGTCGGCGCCTCATACTTAATCCAGAAGCAGAACAACTCCGCGCTTTGGGGCCCTGCACCCAACGCGCTGACCAATTCATTCATTGGAATCAAAGGAACTAAGCCGATCGGCGGGGACGTCTCTGTAGTCTTTGCTCTGGACGCTGGCTTCGACCCGTATTCCTTGCGATTCTCCAATGGACCGGGATCGGTTGCTGCGAACGCCGGCATCCCCCAAAACTTTGCAACCGCCTACGCCGATTCAAGCCGAGCGGGCCAGTGGTTCAACGGCCAAGGTTATGTCGGCCTCAGTTCTCCGACCTATGGCACCCTGACCGTTTTCCGACAGAACTCGCTGACCCTGGACGCTGTCTTCGACTACGATCCGTTCGGCGCCTCTTACGGCTTCTCACCCATCGGCTTTCAGGGAATAACCTGCGGCGGCGGCAATACCGAAAACTGTAGAAACTCGACGTCACTGAAATATCGGGTCAATGTCGGCCAATTCCGGGCAGCTGCGCTGTGGCAGTTCGGCGGCTACGCCGAGAATAATGCCTCCAATGGCGCATACCAGTTCCAGGCCGGTGCCGATATCTCAACATGGGGCAACGGTGTGCTCTCGGTTGACGCGATTTACAGCCATGTCAGAGATTCCGTGTCGCTCGCACTTGCGCCGGGAAGCAATAACGCCAATGGGGTGCCGATCCCCCCGTTCTTGCCACAGACGCTCACAGCGACGATCTCCGACAATGAAGCCGTGATGCTTGTGGCCAAATACACGAACGGACCGCTGAAGTTGTACGCCGGTTACGAACATATTCGATATATGGCGCCCAGCAATCCGCAGACCGCTTTTACCGATATCGCGGGAACCTTTCTTTGTCTGGGCTGCGATGCGCTCAACAACACGAATATCAACAATACCGCCTTCGGCGTGAACGGTCTTGGCAACAAGACTTTCCAAGTCATGTGGGTCGGGGCCAAGTACGCTGTCACCGACAATCTGGATGTGATCGGCGCCTATTACCATTATATCCAGAATTCTTTCTTCGGCACCGCCGCCGGGGGGCCCACCCCCTGCTTCGGCACCGAGCACCCGCAATGCGCCGGGACATTCGACGGGATCTCTGCCGCTGTCGATTGGCGGTTTGCACCAAAGTGGGATCTCTATTCCGGGATCATGTTCACGCAAGTGAATGGCGGTTTGGCCTTCGGCTTTCTCCAGCGCAACAACATCGCTCCCACGGTCGGATTGTGGTTCCGCTTCTGAGAGCCGGCCACGACCGATCTGTGGGTTGTGCTTCGGACGGCGGCGCTGACGCCCGCGTCGGCGATTGGAGCAAGTATGAGTCCACTGTTGGCACTTTTCGGACCTGACGGCTCGAACTGGCGATGCCCGCTCATGAGAGCTGCGGACTCAAGACTTCTGAGTTTGACCCGAAGCGGCCATTCATAAGACGGCACAGTTCTTCTATCGCACCACCGTTTCAGATACCTTCGGATGCGAGCCAGCTCGTTGCGGCAAAATCAACAGACACCCGATTATGAAAGCCGCAATGACGGCGGATGCAATCGGGCGACTCAATGCGAGACCACCATGGCTTACGGGCTTATCGAGAAAATCGCCAACGGTGGCTCCCAGTGGCCGGGTAAGAATGAAGGCAGCCCAAAATAGCGTTACCCGCGATACCTTCGTCCAATAATAGGCGGCCGCGACCACTGCCAGCGCGGCACCGAATACGACCGCTCCGCCTTCGTATCCGAGGCCCGTTGAATCGGCCATCCAGTCACCAAGAGCGGTGCCCAAGGTCTGCGAAAATGTGATCGCTGCCCAATAAAAAACTTCCACTTTTGGCGTGTTAACGGTGTCAACCGATATCGAGCCAAGCGACCAGTACCAAAGGCCAAGTGTCGCCAAGAGGCAGAGTAACAAAATCGACGAACCGCCCGTATAACCAATTCCCAAAGACCGATCCGCAAAATCGGCCATCGTGGTTCCAAACGTCGTGGAGGCTATGATCGTGGCCCAATAGAGAAAGGGATGAAACTTCCTCGCAACAATTTGAAAGGCAACCAGAGCAACGAGCGCAGCAAAAAACAGTAGCGTTCCAGCCAAGTACCCCCAGTTGAGCGTCATGGTTACGGTATCGCCGCCGGTCTCGCCCAACGTCGTTGCTGCTATTTTTATGATCCAGAAAACGAGCGTAACTTCGGGAACTTTGCTCAAGCTATATTCGGCAGTTTGATTCATGCGCAGGACTTTGTGGGAAGGAAGAGAGTTGCCGCACTAACTCTCTCACATATGCTGGGGTATGAGGGCCACCGCGGCAGCGTTCGCGATGTCGGTGTCGGTCTCCTTGCTCAAGCCAGCAACACCTATTGCGCCCACGACTTCGCCGTTTACGCGTATCGGAATGCCGCCGCGCAGTGCCATGATATCGGCGGTGACAAATGCCGTTCGGCCCCGGTTGATGTTGTCCTCGATCTCCGCCGTCGGCCGCTGTAGCCGCGCAGCCGTTCGTGCCTTCGCTATGGCGAGGTCCGCGCTTGCCGGGCGGACGCCGTCCATCCGCTGGAAAGCAAGCAGATCACCGGCGGCATCAACTACTGCAATCGCTGAGGGTGCATTCCGCTGCTGTGCGCTCTCTTTCGCTGCTTGCAAGACGGTCTGGGCTCCGGCTTGATTGAGGGCCATCACGTTGATGGTCTGTGCCCCGGCTGACAAGCAGAAGACGGTCGCCAATATTCCAACGCTAATTCCAAGTTTTGTCATAGCGACCTGATTTCGATTCGTTGATTTTGCGGCGCGAGCTTGACCTCGGTAATCGCACGGATCTTAGGCAGCCTCGCGTATCAGGCAGCCTTGGAGAGTTGGCCGTGCGGATCGATGACGAACTTGTTCGCGACGCCAGCGTCGAAGTTCTTGTAGCCGTCCGGGGCCTGCTCAAGAC
Source organism: Bradyrhizobium sp. AZCC 2262 (assembly GCF_036924535.1). Taxonomy (NCBI): domain Bacteria; kingdom Pseudomonadati; phylum Pseudomonadota; class Alphaproteobacteria; order Hyphomicrobiales; family Nitrobacteraceae; genus Bradyrhizobium; species Bradyrhizobium sp. AZCC 2262. The sequence goes on from NZ_JAZHRT010000001.1 coordinate 1,772,860, forward strand.
CGATCACCTTGACATTGACGATCTCGGCGATGGGCAGTCTGTCCCAGAGAATCGCCTGCATGAGCTGCCGATTATATTTCAGCACCGGCGTCTGACCGGTATGAAGGGCATGGGACTTCGCCCAGCCTAGCCCGAGGCGGAGGCTGAGATTGCCCTGCCTGGCGGCTTGTTCTTGCGCTCCGGGATCGTCCGTCACGTACAGGCCGGGAATGCCGATCGCGCCGGCTGCACGGGTGATCTCCATCAGGCTGTTGAGCACGATAGCAGGCGCTTCGACGGCCTTTCCGTCTGCTCCCTGCGCCTTTGCTTCGAAGCCGACGCAGTCGATCGCGCAGTCGACTTCCGGAACGCCGAGCACGTCGGCGACAAGTTCGCCTAGGCGATCATGCCTTGTGAGGTCGATCGGTTCGAAGCCGACTTTCCTGGCGTGGGCGAGCCGCTCCTGGTTCATGTCTCCGATCAGCACAGCTGCTGCGCCCAGGATGCGCGCGGACGCTGCGGCCGCGAGGCCGACCGGCCCGGCGCCGGCGACATAGACCGTCGATCCGACGCCGACCTTGGCGGTGATTGCTCCGTGGAATCCGGTCGGCAGAATATCGGACAGGCAGGTCAGATCGCGGATTTTTTCCATCGCGTGCGCCTTGTCCGGAAACTTGAGCAGGTTGAAATCCGCGTAGGGCACCATCACATAGTCGGCTTGCCCGCCGATCCATCCGCCCATATCGACATATCCATAAGCGCCTCCGGCGCGATCGGAGTTGACGTGAAGGCAGACGCCAGTGTCGCCCTCTCGACAAGTTCGGCAGCGGCCGCATGCGACGTTGAAAGGGACCGACACGAGATCGCCGATCTCAAGATACTCGACGTCCCGACCTTTCTCGATCACTTCGCCGGTAATCTCATGTCCGAGCACCATGCCGGCCGGCGCAGTCGTGCGGCCCCGGACCATGTGCTGGTCGGAGCCGCAGATATTCGTGGTGACGACCTTGAGAATGACGCCGTGATCGATGGTCTTTCCCGCCGGATTGCGGAAGGTCGGAAAGTCAATCTTCTGGACTTCGACGTGGCCGGGTTTGAGGTAAACCACGCCACGGTTGGAATTGGAGGCCATCGCAATCTCCTTTGGGTTTCACTCTGGACCGTCGAGCCGAATTGCCGGGCCGTCAGGCTCTCCAGGCCGATCCGCGAATTACGCTGCAGAAATTGCCGCGCCTGAAAGCGGGATCCTTGTCCGCAAGCACGTCGGCCTTGACGTTACCGAATGTCGTTTCGGGTCTGTGTTCGATGCCGTCGTAGAACGCTTGAATGATGTCTTCCTTGAAGTGTTCGGTGCGCGGATGCGCGTGGACGACCGCTTCACGTTCAGCGTCGCTGTAGTCGGCATAGGCGAGCCCCAGCACATCCATCTCGACTCCGGCCGTCACCAGGGCGACGACGGGGTGCATGTGCTGCGGGATGCCCGGCGTCGTGTGCAGAGCGATAGCGGTCCAGACTGTATCGATGTCGCGCGGCGCAACCCCGTGGCTGCGGAGGAAATCGCGGGCGGCGTTTGCGCCGTCGACTTCGAAGCGTTCATGGGCGCTGCAGTGCGCAGGCGTCAAGCCCATGTCGTGGAACATGGCACCCGCATAGAGAAGTTCGTGATCGAACTTCAGCGAGCGACGCTTTCCGGCAAGCGCACCCCAGTAGTAGACGCGGCTCGAATGGTGAAACAGCAGCGCGGACTCGGTGTCACGGACGAGTTCTGTGATCTTACGGGCGAGGCTACTGTCGGGAACGCGGATTCCTTCGACTGCGAATGTCTTCTCGGCCGCCAGCGTCATTTCATTTCTCCCGTTATGCAAGCCCGACGCCCTCAACAAAGAACATGATACGCCGCGCCGGAAGGGTCGATTAAATTTGGATTTAATGTTCTTACGTCGCGTCATCGCTATTGTTGATCCGCATGATCGGCGACGTACGGTTCAACCGTCGCTACCGCGCTACTGGATCATCAATACCTTCGACGGGCCGAATGGACGGCAAGATGCTTGCAATCACGACTGATTGAAAAAGAGTTGTCTTAGCCCATGGATATCAAGCCGCTATTTGGCCTTTGTGGCGTTCTCATCGCTGCGATAACGTCCGAATTTAACGACCAGGTTACATCTATCGCGCTGAGCGACATCCGCGGCGCACTCGGGATCAGCCATGATGCCGGAACCTGGATCGAAAGCCTGTATGTGTCAGCCGAGATCATCGGCATGGCGATTTCGCCCTGGCTGCTGGTGACCTTCACGCTAAGGCGTTGGACGCTTTTTGCGATCGCGCTCTGCGGCGTCTCGAGCGTGCTGATCCCGTTCAGCCCGAACATCGAGGCGATCTACACTCTGCGGTTGCTGCAGGGGCTCGCGGGAGGCATGATCATTCCTCTGCTGATGACCACGGCGTTTCGCGTTCTCACGCCGGACATCCGGCTCTACGGGCTGGCCGTCTACGCCTTGACCGCGACCTTCACGCCCGCGCTGGCCTCCACGGTGGCCGCGTTCTGGACCGATATCGTGGACTGGCGTTTCGTATTCCTCCAGACCGTCCCACTCTGTTCGTTGGCCGGCGTCCTCGTCTGGTACTGCCTGCACCAGGATCAGCCGAAATACGAACGGTTTCGAATGCTGGACTGGCGTGGCGCGCTGCTTCTGGTGATCGGGTCCGGTGCCCTAAGCACCATGCTGTATCAGGGTGACCGGCTCGACTGGTTCAACTCAAACCTGATCTGCGTGCTGGCACTGGTGAGCGCCATCGCCATCCCGCTATTCCTGGTCAACGAGTGGTTCCACCCTTTGCCGTTACTGAAGCTGCAGATGCTCGGTCGTCGCAACATCGCCTACGGTGCCCTTGGCTTGTTCACCTTTCTGCTGATCAGTCAATCCGGGTCGACCGTGCCCTTGCGATACCTGCAGGAAGTCCAGGGTTACAGACCGCTGCAATCCAACCTGGTCACGCTGGAGATCGCGGCGTCACAACTGTTGATGTTGCCTGCGATGGCGCTGCTGCTGGATTACAAGCGGGTCGATTCGCGCGTCGTCAGCATGGTCGGGCTGGGATTGATCCTCGCATCCTGCATCGGTTCGTCCTTTCTCACGGTCTATTGGAACCGGGATCAATTCTATCTATGGCAGCTGCTCCAGGCGGTCGGGCAGCCGATGGTGATCATGCCGTTGCTCATGATGACCACCAATAGCGTTGCCAGCCCGGCAGAAGGTCCTTTCGCGGCTGCGCTGGTCAACACATCGCGCGCCGTCGCCGAGGCGGCGAGCGCCTGGTTCGTGGCGTTGATCGATCGCTGGCGCAACGCGCTGCATTCCGACCGCATCATCGATCAGGCCGGCCAGGACCGCTGGCGGGTGCTCCAGAGCAACGGCGTGCTGCCCCAGTACCCGCCACAGTTGACGCCAGCCGGTCAGCCCCGCATGCCGAACAGCCTGGAAGCCTTCCGCCACGCCGTGGAGCAGCAGGCAGCGATTTTATCGACGAGCGACACCTTTCTGATCCTCGGAGCCATGACCGTGTTCTTGATGGTCGTGGTGATGACGTTGCCGGTCCGCACCGTCCCGCCACGTATCCTCTTTGCAAAGCCATAGGAACCCGCATGGCAGAGGATATAGCCGAACTCGAGACGCGACCCGCCGAGCTGGAGCGGAGCGAAAAGCCAGACCTAGCCCTGCAGCGCAAGCATGGCGATCCATCTCAGAAGGATGGCGAGTCGGCGGACCGCACAGACGAGGAAGCAGATAAGCTCCCCGCGCGTCTGCCGCGCTGGCCCTTCGTTCTGGTCGGACTCGTCGTGGCGATCTTCGCCGCGGTTGTCCTGTACATCATTTTCCGGCCACGCCCGGACGTACGGACCGCCGATGCTTATGTGATGGTCCATTACGCCACGATCGCGCCGCGCATCTCCGGACAGATCGCCTCGGTGGCGGTTGACGACAACGACGTCGTCAAGACCGGACAGGTGCTCGCGACTCTCGACCGGCGCGACAATGAGACAGCCCTGGCTTCCGCAGAGGCGGCGGTGGCACGCGATAGATCGAAATTGAATGAGATATCCGCGATCATGTCGCGCCAGCCGTCGATCATAGAAGAGCAACAAGCCGCCGTTGCATCGGCACGCGCGAAGCTCGCTTTCGCGCAGGCGGACGCGCGCCGCTACGGCAATCTCGCCACAACGGGAGCCGGCACCGTGCGGGAGCACCAGGAGGCCGACAGCACGCTTCAGCAGGGTCAAGCCTCGCTGGATAGCGCCGAGGCTTCGCTCGATGCGGCGCGCCGGCAATTGGACGTGCTCAAGGCCCAGAGGTCTGCGGCTGAGGCTGTGGTCAACACCGATGAAGCTCAACTTGAGCAGGCCAGACTCAATCTGTCCTATACGCAGATCAGGGCACCGATCGACGGCATGGTGGGAGAACGGTCCGTGCAGATCGGCAACTATGTCGGCCCGGGCACGACGCTGATGACTGTTGTGCCGCTCGACCAGGTCTATATCGAAGCGAACTATCTTGAAGTGGATTTGCTGCACGTCCGCAGCGGCCAGCCGGTAACAATCCATCTGGATGCCTACGACATCGACCTCAATGGGACGGTGGATAGCGTGCCGCCAGCTTCCGGCGCCGCCTTCGCTCCGATCGCGCCCAACAACGCCACCGGCAATTTTACCAAGATCGTGCAACGGCTGCCGGTCAAGATCGTCGTGACGCCTGGCCAACCTTTGGCTAAGCTCCTGCGCGTGGGCCTGTCGGTCGAGACCACCATTCATACGAGACTGGAGGACGTCGTGGACGAACAGCGCAGATCAACCGATCGCGTGACCGGGCGTTAACTGGTGCGTGCCTTACGTCTTGCAGCGTGCCTCTCCGGCCCGATGCTAGGCATCGGTCTGACCAGCTGTACCGTTGGGCCGGACTTCCAGAGCCCCGAGATAACGGAAGCATCCAGGAGGTCGGCGTTAGATGGCGGAAGCGTGCCAAGCCGGACAGTCGAGGGCGCGGTCGACATAGCCTGGTGGAAAAGCTTTCGGGATCCTCAGCTGTCCTCGCTGGTCGAAAGGCTGGTGGCGCAAAACCTGGATCTCGCGACGGCCGCGGAACGCGTGATCCAGAGCATGGCGCAGCGCCGGGTCGCAGCCTCTCAGGGACTGCCGCAGATCGACGGACAATCATCAAGTACCTATAATCGCCAGAGCCCGAACGGCACGCTCTCCTTGCTCGTCGCTAGGCCTGGCGCGCCGTTGGAATATCCCCTGTTCCGGGATGGCTTGACGTCATCCTGGCAGCTGGACCTGTTCGGTCGCGTTCGGCGGGCGGTGGAAGCCGCCGATGCCGCCACCTTGGCGGCCGTGGAGAACCGACACGGCGTCGCGCTGGCGGCGGTCGCCGAACTGGCGCAAGGCTACATGCAATTGCGCGGCATCCAGAACCGTCTTGGGATCGCGAAACGCAACCTTCGCCTTGCCGAAGAGAATGTGGAACTGGTGAACAAACGTTTCGGCGACGGGGTCGCGACGACGCTCGACCTTGCGCAAGCCCGGGCTCAACAGGCCACCATCGCCGCAACCCTGCCGCCACTACGAACCCAGGAGGCGGAGTTTATTAACGTCATCGGACTGTTGCTGGGCTATGCTCCACGCGCGCTCGAGGTCGAGTTGCGCCGCTCTCAAATATTGCCGCGCGTGCCGCGCAAGGTTCCGGTGGGCCTGCCTGGAACGCTGGTGCGTCGCCGGCCGGACGTGCGCGAGGCGGAGGCGCGACTGCATGAAGCCACGGCGCAAACCGGCGTCGCGGTGGCGAGCTTTTATCCTGACGTGACATTGAACGGTGCCGTCGGCGTGGAAAGTTTGCAGCTGGCCAATCTGTTCTCCCCGACGTCGACCGCATTCGCTCTGGGGCCGTCCGTTTCCATTCCGATCTTCGAAGGGGGGCGGTTGCGGGGCACCCTGGCGCTGCGCGAATCGCGAGAGCGGGAGGCAGCCATCGTCTTTCAGAAAACCGTCTTGCGGGCCTGGAAGGAGGTCGATGACGCCATCACCGCCTATCGCGAAGGGCAACTCCGGCGCGGCCATGTCGCCCGGTCCGTCACTGAAAATCAGGCCGCTCTGCAAGCCGCCAGGCAACGTTACTCGGAGGGTGCGATCGACTTCCTGAATGTCATCACGGCACAAGCTCAGTTGCTGCAGAGCGAAAATGATCTTGCCGACAGTGACACGCAGATCGCGACGTATCTCGTCAATCTTTATCGCGCGCTCGGGGGAGGATGGGAGGTCGCAGATGTCGCCTTTGGCGCAGATGGCACGCCGCGGCAGAAGATTGAGGCGCGATAAGCAGCCGGTCGAGAGCCGTCCGCGTTCGCGGCTCGGCTCCCGAATGATATGGCCGAATGACCTGGAGGTCTGTCTGTTACGGATCTCATTCGGCGGGCGTGCCGGCGGCCGCGCGGTGGTCGTTTGTTGCAATTCGCTCTTGGGCGAGCCGGGCTAGGCCCGTGTGCAGAATGGCTGCGACGATGGCGCCAACGATCGGGGCTGACAGGTACAGCCACGCATCGCTGAAATTGCCGGTCGCCACCATCGGGCCAAGCGCGCGCGCCGGATTGAAGGCGGCGCCGGTGAGGGGTCCGCCCATGATGATGTTGAAGACCAGGGTCACGCCGATCGCCAGAGGCGCGAGATTGCCGGCGCGGCCTGCAACCGCCGTGCTGAGTACGACAGTGGACAGGAAAAAGCCGAGCACCGCCTCAATTATGTAGCCGGCCCACGGGGTGACCGTGAGGGTCGTCGCGCCCAATCCGAGGTTGTGCGCAAGGTCAGGCGTGCCGAGGCTGGTCCCCGCACCGCCTAGCACGGCCCGCAACAAAAGCGCGCCAAGAATACCGCCAGCCAGCTGGCTGACGACGTATCCGGCCGCCTCGCCGACGCGCATGGCGCCGGCGGCGAGCACGGCGACGGTGACGGAGGGATTGAAGTGGCCCCCTGACACCGTGCCGTAGGCGAAAGCGAAGGCCATGACGGTCAAACCGTGGGCGAGGGCAACCGCGGCGACACCAGACAGGCCGGCACCGCCACCGACCACGGCAGCGGCGCCGGCGCCGATGAATATCAGCGCGAAGGTGCCGATGAACTCCGCGAGGAGTTTGGCTGCAATTCGGTTGGACATCGTTAACTCCAGAGATGAGATTGACGGCTCGGCGCGATCAGGCTTCGAAGAACGATTCGTTGGTTGGGGATGGCTGGCGGCGCAGGCGAGTTGCCGCCAGCCATCGAACCTATTCCGCGGCGATCGTTCGCGGTTTAAAATCGAGGCCCAGCGCCTTTGCTACGCCGGCCCCGTAGGCCGGATCGGCGCGCGTGCAGTTGTCGACGTGCCGCTGCTTGATCTGCAACTTGGCGTCGCCCATTGCCCGCGCCGTATTTTCGAACAGCAGCCGCTGCTGTTGCGCGGTCATCTTCCGGAACAAATTTCCCGGCTGTTCCCAATGATCGTCTTCGACGCGGTGGTCCCAATGCGCCGCGTCCCCTTCGATCGACATTGGCGGCTCGGAAAAATCCGGCTGGTTGTCCCAGAGTCCTGCGCTATTGGGATTGTAAGTGAGCGTTCCGCCCAGATTGCCATCGGTGCGCATCTTGCCATCGCGGTGATAGCTGAGGAACGGGCACTTGGGGGCATTGACCGGGATATGGTTGAAGTTGATGCCGAGCCGGTAACGCTGCGTGTCGCCATAGGAGAACAGCCGGCCCTGCAGCATCTTGTCGGGCGAAAAGCCAATGCCGGGCACGATGTTGGCGGGCGAGAAGGCCGCCTGCTCGACTTCCGCGAAATAGTTGTCCGGGTAACGATTGAGCTCCATCACACCGACCTCGATCAGCGGATAATCCGCTTTCGGCCAGACCTTGGTCACGTCGAAGGGATTATGCCGATGCGTCTTCGCCTCGGCCTCGGTCATCACCTGAATGAAGAGCTTCCAGCGCGGAAAGTCGCCGGCCTCGATCGCGTTGAGCAGGTCGCGGCCATGGCTTTCGCGATCCTTGGCGACGAGGGCCTCGGCCTCCGCGTCGGTGAGGTTTGCGATTCTCTGCTGGGTGCGGAAGTGGAACTTGACCCAGACACGTTCATTGGCGGTGTTGATCATCGAGAAGGTATGGCTGCCGAAAAGGTGCATGTTGCGGAAACTCTTCGGGATGCCGCGATCGGACATGACGACGGTGACCTGATGCAGCGCCTCGGGGAGCAGCGTCCAGAAATCCCAATTGTTGTCCGCGCTGCGCAGCCCGGTGCGCGGGTCGCGCTTGATCGCATGATTGAGGTCCGAGAACCGCAACGGGTCGCGGAAGAAGAAGACTGGCGTGTTGTTGCCGACAATGTCCCAGTTGCCCTCCTCGGTATAGAACTTGAGGGCGGTGCCGCGAATGTCGCGTTCTGCGTCGGCCGCGCCGCGCTCACCGGCGACGGTCGAGAAGCGCAGGAACATGGGCGTTTGCTTCCCGATCTCCGAGAAAATCTTCGCCTTGGTGTAGCGGGTGATGTCGTGGGTCACCGTGAAGGTCCCGTAGGCACCCCAGCCCTTGGCGTGCATGCGCCGCTCCGGGATCACTTCCCGGTCGAAATGCGCCAACTTCTCGATCAGCCAGATATCCTGCAGGAGCGCCGGGCCGCGTCGGCCGGCCGTCATGATGTTGGTGTTGTCTGCGACCGGCGCGCCGGTTGCGTTCGTAAACAGCTTCTCTGTAGCCATGTTCAGTTCCTCTGATGTATTGGATCGCGTACGCTGTTATCGAGCCTGCCTGTTCGGCCGTCTCGAACCGTCGTCTTTTCCAGCGTCATCTGTTGGCGTGCCTTTGCGAGAACTCGGGCTTGGCAAAAATGTAGCCATCGGCTCGGCAATAGCTTTGGTTCTGGTTGCTGCGATTGTGCCGGCCTTGCCTCAATCGTCGTGCGATTGCGCTCAGCTTCGGGTCAGGTCCACCGGTAAAGACAGTCTGCGCCAAACCCCAATTCCGGCAGATCAGACCGTAGAATAAATTCGTATTTAATCGTCAGCTTCGGCCGCCGCGCTATCTCTTCCCTATCGCTCAGATGTTGCAACGATTGAGCGTCTATCAACTGCGGCAATGGCACAGGACCTTTATGACCTCTTTCCATCAATTCAACATTCTCGCGGTATCGCGCAACGAGGGCCTACATCCGAAACTCCGGGACTTACTTGAGCGTGCGGCCGCCGCTCCGTTTTCAGAGGTCTCCATGCGCCCGGATGGGCTGATCCAGGCCGGACCAAGTCCGGATTCGGAAGTCGTCTCATCGCCGGGCAAGGTGACGCCGTTTTCGCGAGAGCCGGCTCGCACCGTCGTTGCTGCGTTCAAACCAGAACCGCCGAGGCTATCGGCGGTAAGTCCGAAGCGAGACCGCATCGCCTAGTCATGCCGGCTTGATCAACCGGGCCGTTGATCTGGCCATTACGCCCACCGGCGGGCAGTGGCTGATCCTGGACAACGTCCACCTCGCGGTGGTGCGTGACACGGACATGATTGGATCCATCCCAAAAATTCGTGCTGGACAAGGACGGCGCGCGGCGCTTCGTCCCGCGAGGTCGAGCCGGGCAGGCGCCAAGCGCCGGCCAAACGAGCCCGGCGCAATTCGTCCGTCCTGCTTAAGGGCCTGGCTATCGTCGAACGGACTCGATCCGCTGCTCAGCTTGGCGTTTCTATGCTGCTTAAAGCAAATTTTGTCCACGGCGCCAGCGCGAAATCGCCGACATTCCCACTCGACACTTTAAACATCTAGCGGCTCTAATTGATCGAACCCCGGCCCGCGAACGGCTTCGAAATGCGAAAGGCCGATCCCGGACTGGGTTCACACCGAAGGTGCAAGCCGTTGGGGTGAACGCATCCCGAACGTCACGAGTGCTAACCTCAGGACTCGTCTATGAACACTTCGATTGGGAGAGGGTGGTTGATCACATAGGTGCCGTAGTTCCGGTCGTGCTTATCAGGTTGGACCACGCCGGCCGCATCCCAGGCTCGCGACAGCAGCGTGTATTGCCCCGGCTCTTGCGGTGTCATCCACTCGAGTTTCCAACGTCGCCATGCATGTCGTCGTACAGGGTCTACGAATTCTGCCCGGGTCCAGGTCCGGCCACCGTCGGTGCTCACCTCAATCTCCGTCACATCCGTTTCACCCGCCCATGCGGCACCGGAAATCGTGTAGATCCGGTTTGGAGCGAGCGTTTCACAAACACGTGGTCGCGCAATTTGGGATTTGAGCTGCATTTCTCCTAGCGGGCGCCGAACGGGCTTTCCGTCCATCATGACCCAGTAGGCATAGTCCGTCGTCTGCCAATAGCCGTGAAACGGCTCGCGTACGGCCTGGATACCCGTCAGCCACTTGACGGACGCCATTCCATAGTGTCCGGGGACGATCGCGCGGACTGGAAATCCGTGATCCCGCGGAAGCTGGCGCCCGTTCATCTGGTAGGCGATCAGGACTTCCGACCGGAGTGCCTTGGCCCGGGGTAGGCTCCAAGCATATGATATCGGTATGGGAGGCATGGGCTCTTCTTTCGGCATCCCGCGATCCGCACCCTCGAGCACGATCTCGCACGCATCTTCAGCCAGACCGGCGCGCTCCAGCAACGCTCGCAGGGGCACACCGGTCCATTCTGCATTGCTGACCGCTCCGAGTTCCCACTGTGCCCCTTGCACCTGGGGGACGAGAAAGACCCGACTGTTGCCTGCGCATTCCAAAGTCGCGACGCGGGTCTCAGATGGCATGCTGCGCAACTCTTCGTAACTTAGCGCGAGCGGACTCCTGACGGCGCCGTCGATGCGCAGCTGATAGGAAGCGCGGTCGAGGGCCGGTATCGGAAAATGACTGCGGATGTAAAATAGTTCTGTCGGAGTAAGATAGGAGTCGATCCGGTCGAAGGGAGCTTCGAGATTCTTCGGCTCTTTCTGCCGGATGGTGAGACCCACCGAAAAGAACTGATGTGTGTTGTCGACGTAATTGGTTTTCGAACCTTCCATCATTCTCTCCTATTTGCCGGGCGCGACGCCGGCGAACGTGGCGTGCAACGCGTGCAGCGGTTCTGTCAGGAACAAGGTCAGGTAGATCGTCATGGCGATGCCGAGCAGCGCCAGGAAACTGGCCACGAGAACGCCTTGCTTGGAGAGAGAGCGGTCCGCGAACCGATCGCGGTTCAATTCGCCAACTAGTCGCATAAAGCGTCGTGCGGAAAACAGGTTCACGATTGCACCGATCGCAATCAGCGCCGCTCCAAACCAAACTGAGAATTCGTGCGACTGACCGGCAGGGAGCTGTTGCGGTAGGTAGGGCATACTCCCGAAAATTCCAAAACGGGCTACCACAAACCCGAAGCCCATCAGTGAGATACCTGTGCGAATCCAGGCGAGAAATGTTCGCTCTTCCGCGAGATAGTCGCGCAATTCAGCTGCTGGCTTTGCGGGAGGGATGCCCATTTCGTCGTTACCATTACAGGCGAGTATGTTGGCGACCATCGGCCAATGCGGCCGTCTACGCTTGATGTAGTCGGCGCTCCGGAAACGAGCGCCACAAGAAGAAGTCGGGCCGACGGATTTTCACCTCCGGCCCGACCGCTCGCGACGCGGATCGATCAGTAGACCGTCGCGGGTTCGCAAGGCGGAACGGTCCACGGCTCGCTGGCAAATGCGCCCACGGCTGGAGCCCGAACGCAACCAGCGCCGTCAACGGTCGTTGCAGTGGTGTGCTGTCGCACAGCGGCGCGGTGCTCGCGAGCCATAGCAGGAGCTGCGACCAGGGCCGTGGCGATCAATGCCGCCGATACAAGCTTGAACTTCGTCATTCGATTTCTCCATTGGATTGTGAAGCGCCCAACATCGTGTGGCCTTCGTCTGGCTGACATAGGGCCAGGGTTCGCCAACACCACTAAATTACAATTTAGAACCGGCTGCGCGTAATGCCTCATTCGATCGCTCGACAGTCAGAACCAAATCAGAACCCTAAATTGGTTTTTAATTGAGAGCCCAATGTGTGGCGTGCATGTTCGGGAGGCTCAGGGGGCTCATTGGGGCTGTCGGGAGTTCGGTCGGGCGACCCCTCCAAAGATATCGGGGAAACGCAAAGGCTGGGCCGTGGAAATCCACGCAGGCAACGTCTGACTACGCTTGGAGGTAGAGATGGTTCTGTTTTCGCACGCCTTTATCCGCAAACGCGTGATCTCGCTGGCGACCTCGGCGTCGGTCGCGGCGACGTCGTTCGTGCTGGCGCAGGGTCCGACGAGGACTCACCACGTCCGTGGCGGAGCCCAGTATGCGGCGGATCAGCAAGAGCATTCGCACGGACAAGTGATTCCGTTGGCGAACGCTGCCGCCATGCAGAAGATGACGGCGGACATGGCGATCAAGCCGATCGGCGATATCGATCGTGATTTCGTCGAGATGATGCCACACCAGGGCGTGATCTACATGGCGAAGGCCAAGCTCAACTACGGCAGTAACGAGCAATTTCGCCGGGTGGCTGAGCGTATCGCAGCGACGCAGCAGCCAGAGATCACGTTAATGCAAGATGCTGTGAGTGACGGGAAGTCGTCCGTGGCGCAATTGCCAGAGCAATCCCGAGCAGCTCTCTGCACCTTGGGCCCGATTGGCGGTTCGGTCGACCATGGCGGAATGAATCGTCTCTAATGAGCGCACAGCAGGGATAAATCATGGGCATTGTTCGATTTGCGCTACGATTTCCGCACACGTTTTATGTAGTCGCAGCCCTGATCCTGTTTCTGGGCGTCGCCGCCATCCGGTCGATGCCGACGGATATTTTTCCGGAAATTCGAATACCGGTGGTCACGGTGATCTGGCAGTACACCGGTTTGACCACGCCGGAGATGGAACAGCGCGTCACCACCTACAGTCAATATTCCATCAGCGCGAACGTCAACGGCATCAAGAATATGGAAGCGCAGACCCTCAATGGTCTGTCGATTCAGAAGATCTACTTCCAGCCCGACGTGAACCTCGACCTCGCTATCGCGCAGATCGTGTCCGCGACGAATTCGATTCGCGCGCTGATGCCGCCCGGGATCGAGCCGCCCATCGTTGTACAGTTCAATGCGTCCAGTGTTCCCGTGTTGCAGCTCAGTCTTAATTCGGACAGCCTGAACGAGCAGCAGCTCTATGATTTCGGTATTTACCGCGTTCGCCAGGATCTGGCGCCGGTTCCGGGCGTCACGCTGCCGACGCCGGCCGGTGGCAAGTATCGGCAGATCATGGTTGATATCGACCCGGACAAGCTGCTGTCCCGGGGCTTGACGCCGCTTGATATCGTGAATGCGGTCAATACCCAGAACCTGACGCTGCCTTCGGGAACGGCGAAGATCGGAGACGTCCAGTATACGGTGAGGACCAACGCGACGCCGGCGACGATCGAGGATCTCAACAAGATGCCCGTCAAGTTTGCCAACGGCGCCACCATCCTGTTGAAGGACGTGGCGCAAGTACGCGACGGCTCGCTGGTGCAGCAGAACATCGTGCGCGAGGACGGCCACCGCTCGGTATTGCTCAGCATCATCAAGAATGGCAATGCCTCCACGCTGGCGGTCGTCAACGGCGTGAAGCAGGCCCTGCAGTCGATCCGCGCCGCCGCGCCGGCCGGGCTCAAGATCAACGAACTGTTCGACCAGTCGGTATTCGTGACAAATTCCGTCAATGGCGTGCTGCGCGAGGGCGCCATCGCCGCGGGCCTCACCGCGCTGATGATTCTGATCTTCCTGGGCTCCTGGCGATCGACGCTGGTGGTGATGATTTCGATTCCGCTAGCGATCCTGTCGTCGCTCATCGTGCTGTACTTTCTCGGCGAGACACTGAACACCATGACGCTCGGCGGCCTTGCGCTCGCGGTTGGCATACTGGTCGACGACTCGACCGTGACCATCGAGAACACGCACCGCTTGTGGACCGAAGAACACATGCCGCTTTCCGAGGCGACGTTGCACGGCGCCGCCGAGATCGCGGTGCCGACGCTGGTTTCCACGCTCGCCATCAGTTGCGTGTTCACGTCGGTGGTGTTTCTCGACGGACCGGCCAAGTACCTGTTCACGCCACTTGGTCTTGCTGTCGTATTTGCGATGCTGGCTTCCTACTTGTTGTCGCGGACCCTGACTCCGATCACGATCGGCTTGCTGCTCAAGAATGAGCGTCATGGTACGGACGATGGGACCCCGCCAGGCTTCTTCTCGCGGATGACCGCCGCATTCAACCGCGGCTTCGAACGGCTGCGTGGGGGATACCTGAAAGTCCTCACGCTGCTGTTGCGCAGGCGGGCCATCGTACCTGTTGTCGCCGTGTTGATACTCGGCCTCGGCGCCACGATGCTCGTGTTCGTTGGGCGGGACTTTTTCCCGCTGATCGACGGTGGCCAGATCCAGCTTCACGTTCGGGCTCCCGCCGGGACCCGTATCGAAAGCACCGAGGCGACATTCCAGAAGGTCGAGGACAAGATCCGTGAAGTCATTCCAGAACAGGACCGCGGCCTCATTATCGACAATATCGGTTTGCCGGCGCGGGCCTACAATCTGGCATTCGCGGATGGCTCCACGATCGGAATCAATGACGGTGTCATCCAGGTCCAGCTGAAGGAAGGCCACAGGCCGACCGCCGAATATGTCAAGAAGTTGCGTCAGGTGCTGCCCGCCGCATTTCCCGAAAACACGTTCTATTTCCAGGCGGCTGACATCGTGACACAGATCCTGAACTTCGGATTGCCGGCGCAGATCGACGTTCGGACCGTGGGCACCGACCACAACAACCTTTCGATTGCAAAGGAGCTTCAGCAACGTCTCGCTGCGATCCCTGGAATCGTCGACGCGCATCTGCAGCAGGAAGTCGATGGTCCGGCGTTCTACGCCGAAATCGATCGCACCCGGGCTGCTCAGCTCGGCCTCAATGCCAGCACCATAGCCACGAACATCAATGTCAGCCTGAGTTCGTCGGTGCAGGTGTCGCCCAATTTCTGGACCGATCTGAGTTCGGGGATTCCGTATTATCTGGCCGTGCAAACACCGGAACGCCTCGTCAACTCGCTGAATGCGCTCGGAAACACGCCGGTTTCCACCTCATTGGCGGCGAGCGGCCAAACCGTCCCCGGCGTGCTTAGCAATGTCGCGACGTTCAACCGCGACAAGGTCGCCACGAACTCGAACCAGACCAATATCCAGCCGGTCTTCGATGTGTATGCCAGCGTACAGGGCCGCGATCTCGGCGCCGTCGCAGCCGACATCAACAAGGTTACGAAGGAGCTGCGGCAGAAGCTGAAACCGGGCAACTCAATTCAGGTCGTTGGTCAGATACAGAGTATGAACGACTCGTTTCGGAATCTCGGCATCGGGCTGCTATTCGCCGCCGTCTTCGTCTATCTGCTGATGGTCGTGAACTACCAGACGTTCGGCGATCCTTTCGTCGTGATCCTGGCCCTGCCGGCGACGCTTTGCGGCATCGTCACAATGTTGTTCATCACCGGCACCACGTTGAACGTGCCGTCGCTGATGGGCGCGATCATGGCGGTCGGCGTCGCTTCAGCGAACTCGATTTTGCTCGTGACTTTTGCGCGCGAACAGCAGCTGAAAGGCCACTCCGCCTTTGAGGCCGCGCTGAGCGCCGGCCACACCCGAATCCGTCCCGTGCTGATGACTGCCGCTGCGATGATCGTCGGCATGATCCCGATGGCGATTGGCGGTGCCGGTGAGGAGCAAAATGCTGCGCTCGCACGAGCCGTCATCGGCGGCCTGCTGTTCGCGACCCCGACGACGTTACTGATCGTGCCTTACCTGTTCGCCATGCTGCGCAAAGGCAACGACGGAAAGCCGCACCATGGCGTTTTCGAGGAGGTTCCGGTATGACCGAGATTCGTTTGCAGCCGAAACGTGAAAACGTTGAGGACCGCGTTGATCCGCAAACCGATCGTGTTGTTGCTCTGCCCAACGGGCGTCGCAAGGGTCGACATCGTTACGGAGGGATGCTGATCGGCGGAAGCGCGCTGCTGCTGCTGGGCGGCCTCGGAATAGGGGGCTGGCGCCACTACCTGGCCGGCGTCGAGGTCGCGGCCATTGCGCAACAGAGCAGGACCTTTGTCCCCAGCGTTCGCGTCGCGGCGGTCCGCGCCAGCGACAGCAAGATTACGGTCAGCTTGCCGGCGACCACGACGGCCTTTGAGGCGGCGAATATCTTTGCGCGAACCAGCGGCTACATCGAAAAGCGCTACGTCGACATCGGCGATCGGGTCAAGGCTGGAGCCCTGTTGGTGGACATTACCGCCCCCGAGCTCGACCACCAGATTGCGCAAGCCAAGGCGACGCTGGCCCAGAATCAGGCAACGTTGCGGCAGACACAGGCAAGCCAGGAACTCGCCCAGGTCACCAATGCGCGCGACAGCAAACTGGTCAAACAGGGATGGCTTACACTTCAGCAGGGTGACAACGATCGCCTGACCCTGCAGGCGCAGCAAGCAGCGGTGGGTGTGGCTCAGTCCAACATTGAAGCCCAGGAGGCCCAGATTCGAATTCTTGGGCAGGAGAAGGCGTACCAGCGTGTGGTGGCGCCGTTTGACGGGGTGATCACACAGCGCAACATCGACAATGGCAGCCTGGTGACATCGGGGTCGACCTTCATGTTCACGCTGATGCACCCTGACGTGATCCGCACCCAGGTGTTCGTTCCCCAGGACCAGGCTTTCGGGGTTGAGCCCGGCGTCGACGCGGTGGTGCGTGTCCCCGAGATTCCAAATCGCGCCTTTCCCGGCAAGGTGACGCGAATCGCAAACGCGTTGCAGCCCGGCAGCCGCACGCTGCTGACCGAAATCGATGTCCCCAATCCGGACTGGGCGCTCAGCCCGGGGATCTATTGCACCGTCGAACTGCATATCCCGAGAAAGACGCCGTCGATGATCATCCCCGCCGACGCGGTGGTATTCGATCAGAACGGTGTCCATGTCGCGGTCGTCGAGAACGGGACCGTCCATTTGCAGAAAATAACGATTGCGCGTGATTTCGGCACGGAGGTCGAAGTGCACGATGGCGTCAAGCCCAGCGATCAGGTCATCCTCAATCCGATGCTCGGCCTGGCGAATGGCAGCAAGGTCACGGTTCGCGCAGAGAAACCACAGACAAGCTAGATCGGGACGGAGAGAGGAATGGCGATGCGACGCTTACTTTTCACAACGGTCATCTTGCTGGGGGGAGGCAGCACAGGTCTGGCGCAGGTCTCCACCATGGGTAGCACGGCTATGGGGCTTCCAACGACGCCAGCGACGATTGTCACATCTCCACTCTATGGTCCGAGCCCGTTTTCGGCGACAACCCAGCCAAATTCTCCCGGCACGACGCTGGCGCCGGTGCCGCTGGCTTCTGACCCGACGACCCCAGGGACGGTCGTGGCCTGTGCTGCACCAACAGGTCAAATTGCGCCTGGAACGCCGTCGGTGCCAGTTATTTCCGTGTCGGCAACAGGTGGCGCAATCGGAACGACGCCCTCTACGCCGGCGGCAGCAACGACACCGCCGCTGACGGCTGCGTCTCTCGCCGCCGCGACCGCCAGCTCGACCGCGCCGCTGGCGCTGTCTGCAACGCCAGCTACGTCGTTCGCGACCGATTTTTTCGGCACGACGATACCGGTGGCGTCGTCCCTGACAGCAGCGGCGGCGGAGCCTGCCGCTACCGCAACGTCCACACCAACGCCATCGATGGTACCAACCACCGCCCCCACATCCATTACGGGCAGCACAGCCACGATGATGCCATCGACAACGATGATGCCAGGGATCGCGTTGGGGACTATTCCCACGCCATTCGTCGGCAGCACGACCGGGACCATATCGCCGGTGTCCCCGCTCGGCAGCCCGTCGACTACCGTATGCAGCACGACGCCGGGAGGTCCGCCGACCAATGGCGCCGCTTTGCCGCTCTCGACTCCCGAAGTTCCGAGCAGTCCCCCGCCTGGCGCGATTCAACCACCAGTCGCGGTGCTTGCCGACACCAGCATCGATCCGACCACGGGTGTGATGCCGACACCGAATACGTCGGCATGCGCCGAGAGCATGACGATCAATCTAGCGACGCCTGGGACGATGGCGCCGGCTAACGCCACAGGCGCAGCGGCAACACCGGGCGTATCGCCAGCAGGCTGCTAAAGCGTGATGAAATTCCTCGAATAGTCGTCTCGCCCTATCTTATTAGCGCATGACCTTTCGCAAAACCGGTTCCGACTGTTCCGGATCATGCAGCCGAAAGCCCGCTTCCCGACGCCCGCGCGTAGAGCGATACGCGCTTCGGACCGGGTCGTTTCTAAAATGCTATTTAGTGGTGGGGGTCCCTCCGGAAGCCTATGTGTCTTGTTGAGCGGCCCACCGCGCTTGCCCCCCGGAGGCGGTGTTCAGCTTGGCCGCAATGAGGACGGCGTCCGCCACGCCTCCTGCCCCCCGAACCGAGGCGGGCGGCGCCGTCCTGCTCTTTTCCATGGCTTTTGGGGCCGGTGAGATTATGCCTTTGGTCTCAAGCAAGCATATGATCCCAGGAAATCCAGGCTCGAGCACAGGGCTCGGTGCGAATGGCATAGTAGCGGCTGGGAATGAACCGATGACAAAAGTGCTTCTGATCGAGGACGACAGCGAAACGGCCGAGGAAATTACCGCCGAGCTCGTCGATCGCGGTTTTGAAGTCGAATGGTCGGCCAATGGCATAGAAGGCCTCGACAAGGCCCGCTCATCGCAGCCCGACGCCATGATCGTGGACCGGTTGTTGCCGGGAATGGACGGTCTCACGGTGATCGAAGCCTTGCGGAAGGAGCAAGTCCGCACCCCAGTGCTGGTGCTGAGCGCGCTGGGCGAGGTTAACGATCGCGTGCGCGGATTGCGGATGGGGGGTGACGACTATCTCACCAAACCCTTCGCACTGGTGGAGCTCGTCGCCAGGATCGAGGCTTTGTTGCGCCGGCCGGTTGAATCGCGGGAGACGACGTTGCGGGTAGGACCGTTGGAACTCGATCTGATCGAGCGCACCGCCAAACGCGGCGATCGGGTGATCGATCTCTTGCCGCGCGAATTTCGTTTGCTTGAATATATGATGCAACGCAGCGATCAGCTGCTGACGCGAGCCATGCTTCTGGAGGAGGTTTGGAACTATCAATTTGTTCCAGCGACGAACCTGGTTGACGTGCATATGGGTCGGCTGCGCCACAAGGTGGACGGGCCGGGCGAATCTCACATGATCCACAATGTCCGCGGGGCCGGCTTCATTCTCCGAACCGGACCATGAAACCAGATGGAAGCCAGTAACGCGCCGCCGCTGACGTTGAGCGGGAAATCCGCGGGAAGAAACCCGATGGATCGGGCTCACATCTTACGTTCGAACACCTTTCGGTGGGCGCTGGCGGTGACCGGCGTGTTCGCGGCTTTCGTCATGGTTCTGTTCGGCTTCATCTACTGGCAGACCGATCAGTACTTGATCGCGCGATCAGACAAGATGATTGGGAGTCAATTGAACTTCATCGTTGGTTTGCCCGGCGAACGTCGACTGGATGCGATCAAGGACCATCTGCAGCAGGATTCCCGCGGCGTTCAATATGCCGGCCTGTTCAGCGCAGACGGCCGCAAGATAGCGGGCAACCTGGAACGGTTTCCGCCCGATCTCCAGATGAACGATTCCGTCAGGAGCATTTCGGTCGAGCGGACGCTCCCGGCCGGGAGGGAGATGCATGTGATCCGCGCAATCGCCCGGCACGTGCCGAATGGCGACGCACTGGTCATCGGACGTGAGGTCGACGAGACCAGGGAAATCTCCCATGTCGTCGCTCAGGCATTGGCGCTCGGTCTGCTGCC
Organism: Bradyrhizobium sp. AZCC 2262; assembly: GCF_036924535.1. NCBI lineage: Bacteria > Pseudomonadati > Pseudomonadota > Alphaproteobacteria > Hyphomicrobiales > Nitrobacteraceae > Bradyrhizobium > Bradyrhizobium sp. AZCC 2262. The sequence continues at coordinate 1,792,740 of NZ_JAZHRT010000001.1, forward strand.
GGCGTTTTGCTTATGCCTGCTGGCCGGCGCGTGGCTGAGCATGCGGGCCCAAAAGCGGGTCGAGGAGGTAAATCAGCGGGTCCAGCGCATCATCGCCGGCGATCTGCGCGAGCGGCTCCCACACCGCGACGTCGACGATCCGTTTTCGAGGCTCACGGTCATCGTCAATGGCCTGCTCGATGAAATGGAAGCGATGATCCATGCGCTCGCGGGGGTAGGTAACGACATCGCCCATGATTTGCGGACACCACTTACGCGGGCGCGGCTCGCTCTCGAGCGCGGCCGCACTAACGCAACGACGTTGGAACAACTCCAGTCGGTTGCAGACAAGGCAGTCGCGAACATCGATCAGTCGCTTACAATCATCACCGCCCTGCTGCGCCTGGCCGCAATCGAGAACAGCCGGCGATCGGCGGTCTTCGGTGACGTTCCATTGCACGAGATGCTGCGCGAGGTTTGCGATATCTACGAACCGATTGCCGAAAACAAGAATATCAACTTGCGGGTCGACGTGGGACACCGGCTTAACGTGCGCGGCGACCGGGATCTCCTGCTGGAGGCGGTCGCCAATCTCGTCGACAATGCCATCAAGTTTACGCCCGAAGGCGGCAAGGTGAGTATCGAGCTGTTGCGTGGCGACAGCGAAACCATCGTACGCGTGTCCGATACCGGCCCCGGCATCAGCGAGCAGGAGCGCGAGGCCGTGCTGCGGCGTTTCTACCGTTCCGACAAGATCCGAAGTACGCCGGGCGTCGGCCTTGGGCTGAATCTGGTGGCGGCGATCGTAAAGCTGCACGGCTTTCGTCTCGTGATCCACTCTGGTCAGGGCGGCCGGTTGGAGATTATTTGTCCCGACAAGCAAGAGTGAAAAAGCGCGGCCTCGTCGGGGGGCGAACGAACTCCGGCGCCTCCTTGCTGTTAGGAGCAGGAGCCAGGATTTGGCGGCTGCTATTGGCCGGCGCCTCGGCCTTGCCATCGCCAATGCTTATCATCGGGAGCTGCGTAGCATTCGGCGGCGAGGCCGGAAGCTGTCGCTTCACACTGCGCATAGCTCGTGAAGCTACAATCCGTCCCGCCTTCGGCATATTCGATACAGTCATGTCCCGGGGGAACGATGGGGCCTGCGTTCGCCGGTTCGGTCGTGCCGAAGGCAATAGCTGACAGAGCGATAACCGAAGCGATCGCCGTCGTCGAAATTATCTTCATGTCAAGGTCTCCATTGACTTGGATGCCCACTCTCAACATGGAGATTGACGACCGAGAAAGCGATTATAAAGAAAGTAATCTTCGCTCATCCACGAGGACTCACGGCAAGGCGCCTGCGTGCTGTGTCTGATTTCTCTAAACGCGCACGAACGGCGACCCGAAAGGATGAAATCGTGTTTAATGAAAACCGGCATCAGTCGGTCAATACCCGGATGATCAGCATGCTACACACTTGCTCCAATTTCGGCGGAGTAATCCAAGCATCCAAGCCTTATTCATCGTGGCGCCGCCTGCGTGACTACTGATGCAGCGGCTTGACGGCTTCCATCGCGCTTAAAGACGAATTTAGTGGGACGATCGAAATCGTCTCTTATCTACAGTCAAGGAGATACAACCATCCAAAGGACACGACGATGAAACTCACGACGATCGCGTTAGCCACAGCGTTCGCCCTCTCAGGGACGGCCGCCTTTGCAAACACAGTTCATCATAAAGGGGCCGTGAGGGCCGATCGCAACGCCGTCGGCGTGGTCCAGCTGCATCCGAACTACGGTAACCCGAACGGTAATCCGGACGGTCCGACCACGTTGAGCGGCACCGGTGACTCCTCGTTCGGCGGCAATTCGCCTGGCACCAGCGGCCACAACTGAGAAAAGGCATTTGCTTGCGGTTACTTGCCCAAGTAGCCTTGTCGACACTGGCCGCGCTTGAAAGGTGAAACCGCTTCGGCCGTTTCGCCGTCAAGGCCGGGAGCGGGAAAATAAGTCAAGCAACGGACCGGCTCGACTAGCCGCCGGCCGCGATCGTCTGTGCAAGCCGCTCGCCAGGCTGACAGTCTATTCCGAGCGGGAGCTCGAGCTCCTGCCAAACCGAAACCAAGGCGCCAGCCAACTGTTGGATCAACCGAACATCATGCGCCGGGGTCGGGGTAATCCGCAATCGCTCGGTGCCCCGGGGTACGGTCGGATAATTGATCGGCTGGATGTAAATCCCGTGCCGGTGGAGCAAGAGATCGCTCGCCTGCTTGCACTTGTCGGGATCACCGATCATCACCGGTACGATATGTGTGTCTGTGTCCAGCACCGGCAACCCGGCTTCCCGCAGGGCGGCCTTGGTCGCTGCCACGGCGGCGCGCTGGGCCGCACGCTCGGTACCCGATGTCTTAAGGTGGGCGATCGATGCAGTCGCAGCCGCAGCTACCGCGGGTGGCAAGGCTGTCGTGAAGATAAATCCGGGTGCATGGGATCGGACGGCATCCACTACGGCGCTGCTGCCGGCGATGTAACCGCCGAGCGTGCCGAAGGCTTTTGCGAGCGTTCCCTCGATGACGTCGATGCGCGCCATCACTCCGTCTCGCTCGGCGATCCCGGCGCCGCGTCGCCCGTACATGCCAACGGCGTGCACCTCGTCGAGATAGGTCATCGCGCCATAGCGTTCCGCCAGGTCACAGATCGCCTCGAGCGGAGCGACATCGCCGTCCATCGAGTACACGCTTTCGAACACGATCAGCTTCGGGCGGCCAGCCGCCGCGCGGATGAGTAATTCCTCAAGGTGCCTAAGATCGTTGTGGCGCCAGATCTGTTTGGGACAGCCGGCCGCACGCACGCCTTCGATCATCGAATTGTGATTGAGCGCGTCGGACAGGATCAGGCAATCCGGAAGGAGTCTGGCAATCGTCGCGATGCCCGTATGGTTGGAGACGTAGCCTGACGTGAAAACAAGCGCCGCTTCCTTGCCATGCAGGTCGGCAAGCTCGACCTCCAGCTCTACCAGCGCCCGATTTGTTCCCGAGATGTTGCGGGTCCCGCCGGCACCCGTGCCCATCATCCGCGCGGCGGCACACATCGCATCGATCAGCTTGGGATGCTGACCCATGCCGAGATAGTCGTTTGAGCACCAGACCACGACCTCCCGCTTGCCGGTCGGGCTATTCCAGAGCGCATGGGGGAACTGTCCCGCCTTACGCTCCAGGTCAGCGAAGACGCGGTAGCGATGCTCCCGCTTCAGCGCAGCAACGGCAGATTGAAAACTCCCGTTATAATCGAACATTCGCGGAACTCCGTATCGGCGGACCAGATCGACGGCAGCGATGGACAGCAAGCTTGTTCATGGTTGGGGGGGCGTCGACGAACTCTGCTGGAAGGAAGCCGGACTGAGAACGAAACCAACCCCTCGGACGTTGCGAATCATGGGCGGCTCATTCGATGCGTCGACCTTGCGACGCAATTTGCCCATATGAACGTCGACAAGGTTCGTTTCCGGGACGAACTTATAGTTCCAAACATCCTTGAGGAGGGTTGCCCGCGTTAGCAACTTGCCGCTCCGTTGCATCATGTATTTGAGCAACCGAAACTCACGCGGCCGCAGATCGATCTCGCGGTCGTCACGCTTCACAGTTCGATCGACGAGATCAAGTTCCAACGGGCCCACGCGCAGCACCGTGTCAGTCAGCGAAACCGGCAGCTGGGTGGAAGGTACTCCGCCCGAGATCAGTTCAACGATGGCGAGCGGCTGCTTTGAGGAGGCATCGCGTCGCAGAGGCGATCCGCGCATCCGCTCAATCGCCTTTTCGAGTGTGGTGGACAGCAGCAATTGCACATCGGCATCCGTGACAAGATCGGACCGCATTTCTGCCGGTAAATCCCGGACGAGCACACGCACCAGAACGGGCAAGCCTTCGATGTCGGCAAGACGCTCCGCCATTCCGTCCCGCAGCATTGGCGATTCTCGCGTGCGCCGAATTGGATCCCGACGCTGGCCAGGTCTGGTTGAAGAATTCACTAGCTTTATCGGACTCTCCGCAGCCCTTGGATCCGTGCCGACGAATGTCGTCGGCCTCCGATCGGAGGTATCGCGGTTGGTGTTGTAAGCTATCATCGCAATGTCCCGTTTCGCCGACTGCGAAGACTCATCTCCGATAGCCGGATTGATTGATCATTCAGTAGGACCCGCCGGTGAGTCCTTCTTGCTCATGGCGCGTCGGACCAAGGGGGAGGGCGGCTCATGATGCTCTTGCCTGGCTTTCGAGAACCAGGAACGCACTCTGGCAGTGATTTTCATAGCAATCGTGATTGCAGTAGGTGAGGTGTGTCCCGATTTCACGCAGGTAGCCTGCTCGGATCGGCTCATCGCACGACACACAGAATGCTTGTCGGCGTGGCGACCTCTCCTTCACCAATACAAATCTCATGTGGCGCCTCCCAATGCGAAGCAGAACACAGTATCGGCCGCGTGAAAGGCGCGGGGCGGGGGAGCGCAGAGGTGGTTTCTGCCATCCGGATTGTCTCTGTTCCGTTCTACCTTTTCCGGTGGAATGAGAATGAATTTTCCGTCCTCTCGGCGTTTTGCGTAGATCGTGCCGTCAACGTACTTGATTTCGGTCGGGTAGCAGTCCGCATTATTGCAACAGCTGGCCGCTGGGTTGTCGGGCATGTGCCATGTCGAATAGAACTTCTCGTGCAGAAGCTGGTCTTGCGGCGGGTGGCGGTGAAGCCCAGCATCCTGAGCCTGGACCGGCATCATCAACGCGCAGCAGAGACAGATGCCCTGGAAGAATTTGTAGAATGAGTTCACTGCGCAAACTCCTTACCGGCCAGGAATTCCGAACTTCTCGAACTCGTCGCGCGATGCCCAAGCAGGTTGGAACCAACGTAACCATCTGCGGTCACATTCCTGACGGGCTCTGAAGCGCTCAGCGCACTTCTCTGAACAGAGCGAGGTCCGCCAGGAATAGCGCCTGACGAGGCCGAACTTGCCTTCGCAGATCGGGCAACGCTTGGCTGCGCCGGCGGGGGTATATTTGGAATTGCTGCGCATTTTGTCCTCCTCTCGGCTTTCCGTGGGTACTCGTTGGTGCTCGCCTTTTGTTCGCCGTCGCAGTTGGCGCAAAGGTGAAGAATCGCGTCTGGATCGTAATGGCCTGCCAGATCCCGCCGCGTGTAGGGGCATTGTGCGCAGAGCGTCACTTTCACTTGCAGCCTCCACAGGCGAAGCAGCGGAATTCTGCGCCGACACAAATCTCATTTGTCGAAGGGACAGGGATGTGGCTCAGACCGCCGGTCTCGTGGCGGTTGCGCTTGATCTGTTCAACTTGGATCGCGGACATCCTGTCACCTGCAATCGGCTCTTTCGATCTGCAGCAAGACTAGGAGAATGGCGACCGCTGCCTCAATCGTACGTAGGTAAGCGGGTGGCATAGAAAGGGATCGCAGGACCATACGGAGGTTTGTTGGCAGGATCACACGATCTGCTTGCAAACGAATCTCCAGTTGAAGGGGGATTGCACGATGGAGAAGAAGCAGACGGCTCACGTCTACCTGGGTGAGGGAGGGGGTGAGGCCAGCGCGAAGCCGTCCGCTCAGCAGCCATGCGCGGGAGGAACGCGACCTATCAGCTTCACGCTAAACTAGGTGCAAAAAGGTGCGGAACAACTAAACGAAGGTTTGGCTCAGCCAAATTATAGGATAGTGCGATTGCCCTTTGATATGAGTGCCAAGCCGGAAAATCACCGCACACTAGCCGGCTTAACCACTGGCGATCCTGCGCCGATTAGCTCAGAGTTTTGAGTGCCTTCGGCCCCCGGGAACCCCGGCGCCGACCGCGTGGAGGCGATCGAATTGCCGAACTTCTTCAAAATGATCTAATGTCATTCGGAGACCTTGGACGCTGGGATCGATGCGTAGCCAGACAGTGAATTTCTGGAAATCAGTCGCGTTGTGATACGGCTCGATTCACGGCGCCAGTTCATCACCTTAGCGGGACGCGCGAGGAGAATGAATAAACTTGATCTCTCACAACGACGGCCAAAGCCGTCTACAAGTTCTCACTACGCAGTGGCGGCGCTATCGGTGGCCGTTGCGATCGCTATTGTAGAGTTTAACACGCGTTTATTGCATGCAGAGGCGATCACATCGTCGATGCTTTGCGCTGTTATCTTCGCTGCGTGGTTCGGTGGCTTCGGCCCGGCACTGTTTGCGATCGCACTCGCCCTTTTGGCCTTCCATTATTACCTGGTGCCTCCAATCAGTTCATTTACCTGGAAGAGTGGTCTGTTCGCATTGGCCGTTGCGGAGGTGCCCCGTCTACTCCTGTTTTCCATTGTATCGCTGGTCGTTGCATTTCTGATGTCGGCACAGAGAAGAGCAACAGAAATCCTCCGGCTTTCCCGCAATGATCTGCGAGCGGCGATGGAGGATCAAAGGCGGATTGAAGCCGCACTCCTGCGCAGCGAAATGTATCTGACCGAAGCGCAGAGATTGAGCGGCACCGGTAGCTTTGGATGGAATGTCGCCAGCGGAGAGATCGTCTGGTCAGATCAGACTTTCCGAATTTTTGGATGCGACCCGAGGGTTATACCGACCGTGGAATTCATCGTTCAGCGTACCCATCCGCAAGATCGCGCTGCCGTGCAGGGGACCGTCGATCGCGCGTCCCGCGACGGAAAGGATTTCGACCATGAATATCGATTGCTGATGCCGGATGGGTCGGTGAAGTATATCCAAGCGGTGGCTCGCTCCGTGAGAGATACGTCCGGCAATATCGAGTTTGTGGGCGCGGTGACGGATGTTACCGTTGCAAAGGAGACGGAGCGGAAGCTGCGACGCAGCGATGCCTATTTGACCGAAACCGAGCGTTTGAGTCGTACAAGCAGTTGGGCCTGGGATGTACGACGTCGAGAGTGGGCGTATCGGTCGCCCGGAATGTACGGCCTGTTTGGATTCGATTCGGAACAGGGCGATGTGCCGCTGCAGGCGTTCCGGGATCGCATTCATCCCGAAGACAGGCTTCCGAATGTCGAGGCGGCGGCCCGGGCTATCCAGGAGAAATCTGATTTCGAAGTTGATTTTAGAATAATTCTTCCAGACGGTTCGATAAAGCACATACATTCCGTAGGGCACACTGTCCTCGGCAGTGAGGGCGACGTGGTTGAGTTAATTGGCACGCATGTGGATGTCACCGAACAATACGCTGCAAGGGAGGCGCTGCAAAAGGCATTCGACGAAATCAAGAAGTCCGAAGATCGCTTTCGACTGGTCGTCGACACAATCCCGACGCTGGTCTGGCGCGCTGGAGCGGACGGGGTTCCCGACTTCCTCAATGAACCAGCCCTTGACTATACCGGCCTTTCCGAAGATCAGATCGAAACCGGCTGGCCTCGCGCTTTTCATCCCGACGACAAGAAGGGCATGTTGCAGAAGTGGAGTGCAATACGGGAATCCGGCGTGCGTGGCGAGCTTGAAGCTCGGCTCCGGCGCTTCGATGGTGAGTATCGCTGGTTTTTATTCCGAGCCGAACCCCTGCGCGATGAGTCGGGCAACATTGTCAAATGGTACGGGTCGTCTACCGACATCGAGGACCGGAAGCGAGCAGAAAGAAAGTTGCGGCGAAGCGAAGCCAAACTAGTCGAAGCACAACGATTAAGCCTAACCGGCAGCTTTGGCTGGAATGTTTCAACCGGTGAACGCCATGGATCCGAGGAATTTTTCAGAATTCTCGGATACGACGATCCGCCTTCGCTCACTATGGAGATGGCGCTTCAGCGAGTTCATCCGGAAGATCGTGGCTTCGTGGAGCAGACCATCGGCCGCGCGTCCCGTGACGGAACAGACGCCGACTACGAACACCGATTGTTGATGCCGGATGGCTCAATCAAGCATGTCCATGTTGTTGCTCGTGCGGTCAGAGATCCAGCTGAACAGTTGGAATTCATCGGCGCCATTATGGATGTTACAGCGACCAAGCGGGCCGAGGATGAGCTGCGCAAGACGCAGACCGAACTGGCACATGTAACACGCGTGACGATGCTTGGCGAACTGACGGCCTCCATCGCCCACGAAGTGAATCAGCCGCTGGCGGCTGCGGTGGCCAACGCTGAGGCCGGCCTGCGCTGGCTCGACCGCGAAACTCCAGACATCGCCAAGGCACGCCGCTCGGTGGAATGGGTCATCAATGACAGCTGCCGGGCCAGCGACGTGATCCGACGGGTCAAAGCGCTGGCGAACAAAGCCGATATTGAAAAGGTGCCGCTCGATATCAACACTATCGTCAGGGAGGTCATCGCACTGATGCAGCACGAGTTGATCCGCCATGGCATATCATTCCGAACGGAGTTGGCAACGGCTACGTCCTTGATTCTCGGTGATCGCATCCAGCTGCAGCAGGTAGTTATCAACCTGGTGATGAATGGCATTGAGGCAATGGAACCGGTCACGGATCGGCCACGCGAGCTGGTGATCCGATCACGTTGTGACGAAGCGCAGAGTATGATCGTAAGCGTGACGGATTGCGGCGTCGGTATTTCCCGCGATGATGCGAACCGGTTGTTCAAGGCCTTCTTCACCACCAAATCAGGCGGCATGGGTATGGGGCTTTCAATCTGCCGTTCCATCGTGGAGGCCCACGGAGGACGTCTGTCAGCTTCCCGCAACGAGGGGCACGGTGCTACATTCCAGTTCGTCCTGCCCTTCCATCAGGAGGTCACGTTATGAACGAGCGACCAGAATCATCGCATGGGCCCTCAAGCGCCAAGATTGTCTTCGTTGTCGAAGACGATGCCTCGATGTGCAGAGCGCTCAGCAACCTTTTTGAGTCGGTGGGACTACAGGTCGAGGTGTTCGGTTCCGCGTCCGAAATGCTGCAAGGCAAGCTTCCGGATGTTGCCAGCTGCCTGGTGCTGGACGTCAGGTTGCCCGGACTGAGTGGCCTGGATTTTCAAACCGAACTGGCCAAAGCGAACATTCACATTCCAATTATCTTCATGACCGGCCATGGCGACATCCCGATGAGTGTCAGGGCCATGAAGGGAGGAGCGATCGATTTCCTGACCAAACCGTTTCGCGATCAGGAGATGCTCGACGCTGTCGTGAAGGCGATCGAACACGATCGGGAGCGGCGTGAGGCCGACAGGATCGTCACGGATGTGCGGACCCTTTTTGAGACCCTGAGTACTCGCGAGCGGGAGGTTATGGCATTGGTGTCGACCGGCCTGATGAACAAGCAAGTAGCAGCCGAACTTGGACTTGCCGAGATTACCGTGAAGATCCATCGGGGACATGTCATGAAGAAAATGGGCGCAAGGTCGCTGGCCGATCTGTTGAGACAGGCGGAACTCCTCGGAATTAGTCGCAACAAGCCCTAGCAGCAAGTTTCATTTAGCATCCTGACCCGGAATCCATTTCCGTTTGGCGATGGTGGTATGCATAAGTACTGTACGTATGCCGTCGATTCTTGTCGGCTCAATGCTCCAAGCTATTGGGTAAACAAACCTAAGTATGATTTTAGAAATCTGATCGGCAGCCCATTTTGGTTGGGGTGTGCTAAAGGACGCTTTGCTCTCGTGTCAGGAAGGTCCGTCTTGTCAACGCTTTCGGTGATTTCCGTCATTGACGACGATGCATCCGTCCGCGCAGGAACCGACAATCTCCTCAGCTCGCATGGATACATGGTACGTACATTTGCGTCGGCCGAGGACTTCTTGCAATCTGTCCACCCGGGCGAATCCTCGTGTGTCGTTGCGGATGTGCAGATGCCCGGCATGAGCGGTTTGGACCTGCTGAATCAGGTGCGTGCTCGGGGTAACGACGTGCCGTTTATTTTTATTACGGCGTTCCCCGATGAGAGTGTCCGCGCCCGGGCGCTGAAGGTCGGAGCCATTTGCTTCCTGGCCAAACCCTTCACAGGCTCCGTCCTGATCGGCTGCATCGAAACCGCGCTGAATCGCGGCAGTGCAGGCAAGTGAGGCGACGAACGCCGGCGCATTGTCTGTGACATCGGTATGTTTTTGGCTGGAGCGAGCGCTGCCGCGGGTAAACCAAAGTATGGGTCTCGCAAACCAGACGATGTTCCAAGCAACCCTCTGTAGTATCGAGCCATTTTCTCAATCAGGTTAGGCTGATCCATGACTGGGCCAGGGGAGGCGCCGGACGGGCGCAGGCGAAGCGAGTCAAGGCAAAAGTTGACGAACTCTGCCGCAAGCTTCGCAGGGATCCCTGAAACCCAGGAAGGAACCTCAAACGCCTCTTAATACTTCCGGCGGGACAACCTGATGCAATTGCTCACGTTCGCGCGCTCGACGACGCTGCGGTGGACTTTGCTGGTGGCAGCGCTATTCACGGGCTTTGTCGTAGCGCTGCTCGGCTTTGTCTACTTGAAAACGAAATATGACCTGACGACTCGATCCGACCGTATGATCGCCTCGCAGATGAGCGCCTTTGCGGATTTGCCGCCCGAGCGCAGGCTGGACGCGATCGATGAGCATCTGAAACAGGATCCGTGGCGCGTTCGGCTTGCGGCATTATTTGACCCGAACGGCCGCAGGATCTCGGGTAACCTGGAAAATCTGCCGCCCGATCTCAAGACCGATAACGCCGTGCAAAGCGCTTTGGTCGACAGGAAGGACGAAAGTGGATCGGAAACACAGGCGGTCCGCCTGGTCGCGCGCAGGTTGCCGAATGGCGACGTGCTGGCGATCGGACGAAATATCGACGAAGTCGCCGAGATCGCACACGTCGTTGGCGGGGCGTTTGCGCTCGGTGTGGTTCCCGCCGTGCTTCTTTGCCTTGCGGTCGGTGTGGTACTGAGCGCTCGTGCCCGTCAGCGTATTGTCGATGTCAACGAGCGCGTTCAGCGCATCGTTGCCGGCAATCTGCGCGGACGACTCCCGCATCGAAACACCGACGACCCCTTCACCAGACTTGCGATAATCGTCAACGGCATGCTCGATGAGATGGAAACTCTCATCCAATCCCTTGCGGGTGTCGGCAGTGACATCGCCCATGATCTGCGGACGCCGCTTACCCGCGCGCGCCTGATACTTGAGCGCGGTCGCTCCAATGCCAGGACGCTTGAACAGCTCCAGGTGGTTGCAGACAGAACGACCGAGGCACTCGATCAGTCGTTATCCACTATTACCGCCATTTTGCGACTAACAGAAATCGAGAAAAGTCAACGATCGGCCAGCTTTGGCAAAGTAGCCCTCGCGGAACTCATCCGCGAAGTGGCTGATATGTACGAGCCAATAGCGGAGGACAAGGGGATTGCTCTTCTGACTCACTCGCCACACGAATTAAACGTGCGTGGCGACCGCGATCTGCTGATCGAGGCTGTCGCCAATCTCGTCGACAACGCCATCAAATATACTCCCGCCGGAGGGCAGGTGGAAATCGGATTACTGCACGGTAACTGCGAAAGTATCGTACGCGTGAGAGATACCGGTTCTGGCATAAACGAACACGAACGTCACGCTGTGCTCCGTCGTTTCTACCGGTCGGATAAAGTGCGACACACGTCAGGCTTGGGCCTCGGCTTGAACCTCGTGGTCGCGATTGTAAAGTTGCACGACTTCCGATTCACAATCCGTTCAGGGTCCGGGTGCGTGGTCGAGATCGGTTGTCCATCTGCACCGGCACGGGTGTGAAAATGGCAGTACGCACAGATGAATGCGGATATCGGCGCGATCCCGTCGAGCATGGCCTGTGACTTCGCCGGATTTGCGTTTGGAATGAGTGGTCCTTGGAAAAGGAGAGGGTTAGGTGCTCTCTTTTTCACCTATTCCGCACTGACAGCGATGTTGAATGCTTTGCCGTTGACCGTACGTAGCTCTAATTTGGCCGGCCTATGGTTCCCGATAGTCGCCGCGGCGCTGATCGCGGGCAATTTGATCGTCGCCATCGCTCCCATCTGCGCCCGTAAGCCGAACTGGCCCGGCGCAAAGCGGTCGTAGGCGAACTCGTTACTGATCGCGGAAGCTGGCAAGTGACTGAGCGCAGTACCGTCCCACAGCTCGAGCACGCTGCCATCGTGGGATTTCAGCGCCGCCCTCATTACGTCCAAAGGCGCTGCCGGTGTACCGCCATCGAGATACGCATGGAATCGCACGGCGCCGCTCGGCAGCACGACGCCATCGGTTAGACTGAGATGATGCTCGCTGGGGCTGACCGGGCCGCCGTGAAACGGCGTTACCACCGAGCCGCGATAATAGTTGTAGGTAGCGACATTGAAGATCACGGTTGCCGCGAATACCGCCAACGCAAATTTCTGAAAGATGCCGCTCCGCATTGGAAGCGGCAAGGCTCCGGAGATCCAGCGGAACCAGCCCCGTTCGGCGAGCGCCGGTTTACGCGCCAGCAGCGCGCTGTCGAGTGAGAAGGCGCCGCTGCCGCCAAGCATCAGGGTGGCGCCGATCGCCAGATTGCAGGCCGCCATGGTCCATTCATCGATGCAGGTAGCGCCCTGCCATCCGAACGTCAACATAAGAACGACTGAGAGCCCGATCGAGACCAGCGCCGCAGCCCGGGTAAGGAAGCCCGCCATTAGGCATAGTCCCGTGATCAGCTCAGCTGCGCTGAACAGGATCAACGAGGCATAGAGCAGATAGAAATGATGCAGCAGAAAGGCGATGATATGGTCGGTTCCAAGCAATGCGCCAGGCATCGCCGATTAGAATTTGTTGGCCATCCAGTTCGCAGCGTTCGGGTCCAGCTTGGCGGGCGCGTAGATGAAGCGGCGCGAACCGCCGCCCCAATAAACGAATCCCTGAATGAAACGGATGGAGAGCATGGCAAGTGCGGCCACGCGCAGGGTGTCTGCCTTGCCGCGCTGAGCGGCTTCGTTGGAGGCTGCCGCTGTGCCGTCGAACGTGCGCGGACATCGATCCTCGCCGGTTGATTTGCACCCGATACATGAAGGATGGATCTCGTGTGGGATTTTGGCGTTGTTATGCGTAGTGAAAACCGACCTGTTGTAGTTCGAGCAGCGTGCCGCCCGCGCCGGGGATTAGAACGACGCCGTCTACGAGATGATTGGTCAATTCCGCCGCAAGTGCGGCGTGAGAGAGCTTGTCGGGGTTGATGCCTGTTTTGATGAGGGCAGCTGCCTGTTCCCAAATCGCATTGTGACAGGACATGAAAACAACGCCGCGCCGCATTAGCGCAGGTATGGAAATGTCATCGCCGGAGAAGGGCCCCGCCGGATCCTCATAGTTCCCGGTATCAGCAGCCGCTTCGTTCCGCTCGATGATCAGCGTATTGGTCCTGAATTCGTCGCCGGCCAAACTCGTGAGCTGATACTTGTCCCAGATCGTCGGATCGTAGAGCGCAAGATCCGCTGTGCCATGTGTGACCGAGACAGCGAGAAAATCCGGATGCTTGAAGGACCATATCTGCGTGTTGAGCGCATTGCGCATCATGTTCAGCCAGGGTCCTGCAATGTCGGTATTGTCCCATGCCTGCTTGGCCGCAGGCTGGTACGAAAGCACTTCGGTCAATGCTTCGTGATCCCATTGCTCTGGATGGTCGAGGACCATTGGTACGGTCTTGAAATCGCGACGGCGGGGGGCCTGTGCTAGACGCTTCATCAACGCGTTGAGATGCGTGGCACCGGCGGGCGTCAACGCCGACTTGGCGGCTGCTGCAGCCGGCTTGGCCACCGAGGCAAGACCAATCGCGCCGGCGGTCACGGTCAAAGCGACCGTCCTCAAGACACTCCGTCTGCCAGTGATAATCGTCATATCTGGTGTCTCGTGTTTGTTGTACTTTGGGACATAGGCAGCGGATGCGTCTAGGCCCAATAAATCCTTTTTTATGAAAACCGCTTGGCTGGCGAAACTGCCAGCCGAGGATACACGTCCGCAAGACCGCGTCTTGTAAAGCGGAATTTAATTGTATCGGTCGATTGAGAACCCCACATCAACGCCACGCGCATGGGCCTTCGAAATGCGGCGATGCGCGTTCCCCGCGATCGGGTATTCTGCACAGCAAGGAAACAGAACGATGACGAAAAATATCGCTTTGACCGCATCGATAGCGATGCTGATAACGATTTCAGGACAGGCACTGGCCGCGCCGAACGTGTGGTACGGGCCCGAAGCGACTAGCCCCTCGGCCTGGCAAACGACCTACGCCGGCAACGCTTTCAATGGGACGGCCGCGAGGGAGATACCCCACGCCGATGCGTACCATTATCATGGTGGGCCGAAGTTTAACGATTGACGCGTAATGTTCTCGACATGGGTTCGCGCCGCCAAACCTCCGTTCGGGCGGCGCGGGCTCAGCGGCCGAAGATCGGTTTGTGCCTGGGAAGACTCTAATCCTCTCGGTGACGGCGATATTCGGTCGGCGTAAGCCCGGTGAAGTTGCGAAATGCCTTCGAAAACGAACTCGTTTCGCGAAAGCCGATCCGGGCGCCGATTTGCGTCACTGAGAGCGCCGGCCTCTGCAACAAGCCCTTGGCGCGATCCATTCGGCGGGCCATATGGTAACGATGCGGAGGCGCGCCGAACGATTGCGTGAAGGCGCGCGCAAAATGATAGAGGCTCAGATCGACGAGCTCTGCGAGGGCCGCCAGCGAAATTTCCTCCGCGAGATGCTCCTCGATGAATTCGGCCACGCGCTTCTGCTGCCATGCTGGCAAGCCGCCGCGAACCGGTCTCGCCATGGAGGGTGCCGTTCTTTCCAGTCGAAGGAGCTCATGCATCAGCACAAGGCTCAAGGCCTCCGCATATTCGCGGCTCCACGGGTCGGAATTCCCGACTTCGGCCTTGAGCTTGAGCGCGGTGTCCCAGACGGCTTGATCGAAGAAGAACAGGCGCGGGCGGATCGCGGGACAGGCGAGGCCGGATTCTTGATCAAACAGCCGATCCGGCAGATCAATATAGATATAAGTGACGCGCGTCAGCACCCGCGGCGTCTGCCATCCGTAGAACCGATGGCCGGCGGGCACGAAGCTGAGCCTGCAATTGAATTCGCGCAAGGTCGATTTTGGCAGACCCTCGATTAGCGTCTCGCCATCATGCCGTTCTGCGCGTTCGTAAGCGATCAGCAAATGTCGTTGTGCTTGAAAGCCATCCTCGAAAGTCTCGCGCCGGATAATTCTTACGTTGTCAGCTTGTATCCGGCCCCAATTCGCCAGTTGGCGACGTGCGATATCGGGTGGGGAAATGTCAACAATCCGCAGGGGAGACGAAGGAACAGTGAGAATGCCGCTTCCACTCATAGTGCGTTCCCCATGCGGGCATTGACTCGGCAGCATTCTTCCATCCACGGCTAATGATGATGGGATCACGTCGTCGTCACCGCCGCTCGCGATTGAAAGAGCGTTCTCCATCTTTGGCGGAGGGTCGTTGCGACAGCCCATCCAAAGAGTAAGCATGTGAATTCATGACACCATTAAATTGTCGTTCAGAAACTAAATTCGATTTTATTCTTGGCTGGCGTGCACGGTGCTCAAACGCCGAGCGGGGACCTTGTCAAATTGTGCGAGCCTTTCATGGAATCTAAGCAAGAAAACCCAAGAGCGCGGCAAGTCGAGACAAGGGCAACCAGCGCTCTTCACCAAATGGCGGATATGTCAGTCGGCAGGTGCGCATCAAAAAGGTGTGTTGAGCCCGGCCAGGAGTCGCCATGTCCAAACACCAGCCAATCTCTCCTCTTGCTGTCTCAAGTTCATCGGGGAATTTACCTGGCGAGCGAGGCGATGCTGGATTGGCTGGCGTCCAGCCGGACGTGGGCGAAATTGGCTTTGTCGGCCTTGGTCACATGGGATCGGCGATGGCCGCAAACCTTGCAGCCAGCGGACGGCGGGTAATCGCCTATGTCCGCCGCTCGGACCAGATCGGCAGGCTTGAGGCACTCGGTCTCAGGCCGACGACCGATATCGGCGATCTGCTCGACTGCAAGATCGTCATCAGCATGTTGCCGGACGATGATGCCGTACGCGAGATCGTGTTGGGTCGAGGAGACATCGGCCTCGACGGTCTAGCCGCGGGCCTGATGCCTGGCGCGATCCACCTGTCGATGAGCACGATTAGCACTGCGGCTGCGTCGCTGCTTGCGAGCGAGCACGCACGCAACGGGCAGGGCTATGTAGCCGCGCCGGTGTTCGGAAATCCGGATGCCGCCAAGGCGCGCCAGCTGTTCATCATCGCCGCTGGCCGTTCAGCCGATGTCGTGCGCTGCCAGCCGATCCTGGACAACCTTGGACAAAGGACATTTGTTGTCGGAGCCGACCCGCAAGACGCCAACCTCGTCAAATTGCTCGGCAATATGATGAGCGCCACGGCACTGGAGATGCTCGGAGAAGTCGTGGCCGTAGTCCGAAAGCGCGGACTGGATCCACAGCCTTTCGTGGACATCATGACGGCCACGATGTTCGGCGGGCGCGCGCACAAGATTTACGGTGACAAGATCGCCAGGCAGACCTATGCGCCCGGATTTGTTTTGCCTCTCGTGCTCAAGGACGTGCGTCTGGCGCTGGCGGAAGCAGAGAAGGCGGGCGTCCCCATGCCGTCAGTGGGCGTTGTCAGGGACCGGTTGATCACGGGAATCGCGCGCGGTTATGGCGACCTTGACTGGACTGCACTCGCGCTCATCGCCGAGGAGGAGGCGGGCCTCTACACCATATCCTCAGTGAATCCCGACTGAGTTTGGACTTGTCCGCCGCTCACGCTCCCAAAGGCACACGCATTCGAAGAAGGAACAGCATATGGCCGATCAAGCAGAGACCCTCGAAACGAGAATGAAGTTGACAAGCATTCCCGGCACGTCGCTCAGGGTATCACCGGTCGCGATCGGTACTTGGGCGATCGGCGGGTGGATGTGGGGCGGAACCGACGAAGCCGAATCCATCGCCACCATCCGGACCGCTTTTGAGCACGGCATCAACCTTGTCGATACGGCCCCGGTCTATGGATTTGGCCGCTCCGAAGAAATCGTTGGCAGGGCGATCGCCGAAAGCGGACTACGCTCCAACGTGCTGATTGCCACCAAGGCCGGACTTCAATGGGAAGGTGGAAAGGTATCACGCAATGCCAGCCGCGCCCGCATCATGTGGGAGGTCGAAGAGTCCTTGCGCAGGCTTCGGACCGACTACATTGACATCTATCAGATTCACTGGCCAGATCCGCTGGTTACGATCGAAGAGACCGCGGACGCAATGCACACCCTGTTCGCGCAAGGGAAGATTCGCGCCATCGGCGTGAGCAACTTCTCGGTTCTCCAGATGGAGCGGTTTCGCCACATCGCGCCACTGCACGTGCTGCAGCCGCCCTACAATCTGTTCGAACGCGGAATCGAGACCGACCTACTGCCCTATTGCCGGAGGAACAAGATCGCGATGCTGGGATATGGCGCGCTGTGCCGAGGCCTGTTGTCGGGACGAATGCGGGCAGGTACGGTTTTCGGTGGCGACGACCTGAGGCGCACCGATCCGAAATTCCTCGAGCCTCGGTTCGCGCAATATCTGGCAGCTGTCCACCGGCTCGATCGGCTCGCTCAGCAGCGTTTCGGCAAGCGCGTCATTCACCTCGCGGTCCGCTGGATGCTCGATCAGGGCATCACCGCCGCCTTGTGGGGGGCTCGCCATCCCGATCAGCTGCAGCCGGCCGACGAGGTGACCGGATGGTCGCTCGATGCCTCTGATATGGCTAAAATCGATGAGATCCTTCGCGAAATCATCACCGATCCGGTGGGCCCGGAGTTCATGGCGCCGCCGTCACGCAGTGTCGTAGTCTGACGCAACACCGCTTGGCCTGTCTTGGAACCGGAAAAATGATCGCTTCTTAGCGAGTTCAATACATTCGCCGAGAGCAATGAACCGCATCACTTTCTGATCCTGCATTAACGGCGAATTTAATAGCTCTCGGTTGTGACGTTACTACGTTCAGGTTCGTTGATCGCATCCTGGGCAGGGAAACTACAATGGACATCACGGCACTTCTTCTCTCCAGAATTCAATTCGCCTTTACCATCACGTTTCATATCATCTTTCCATCCTTCACGATCGGGTTGGCAGCCTGGCTCACCGTCCTCGAGGCCCTGGGGCTTTCCACGGGCCGACCCGTCTATCGCGTGATCTTCGAGTTCTGGCTGAAGATATTCGGTGTGGCATTCGGCTTGGGTGTGGTGTCCGGGATCGTCATGGCATTCCAGTTCGGCACCAACTGGAGCGTGCTGTCCAAGGTGTCCGGGCCGATCCAGGGCCCGCTCCTGATGTACGAAACCTTTACCGCATTCATGCTCGAGGCCAGTTTCTTCGGCGTCCTCATCTTTGGCCGCAGCCGAGTGCCGCCATGGTTCTACCTGTTTTCGACTGCGATGGTCGCGCTGGGAACCACTTTTTCGGCGTTCTGGATCATGGTCAATAACAGCTGGATGCAGGTGCCATCAGGCTATGTCATGGAGAATGGCAGCTTTGTTCCCAATGACTGGACCAAGATCATCTTCAATTCGGTCGTTTGGTCGCGATTCCCGCACATGTTGCTTGCCTCCTACCTTACCGGTGCCTTCTGCGTCGCCGCGACCGGGGCATGGTACGTGCTGCGAAAGGAATACCATGCTGAGTCCCGCATCATGCTGCGCATGGGCCTTGGTCTCGCCGCCGTGCTGATGCCGATCCAGCTGTTCTTCGGGCATCTAAACGGCATCTATGTCAATACTTATCAACCATCCAAGATGGCTGCGATCGAGGGACGCTGGAATGATGAAAAACCGGGGTCTGAAGTGCTGTTCGCATGGCCGGATGTGAAGAACCGGCGCAACCTGTTCGCGATTACGCTGCCGCCACCCTTCGGCAGCCTGATCGATTCCGATAGTCTCACTGCAGGGGAAACAGGACTCAACAGCATCCCTCCGGAGAACTGGCCGCCAGTGGTCATCCCGTTCTTCGCATTCCGGATCATGGTCGGATGTGGTCTGCTGATGCTGGGGCTCGCCTGGCTCGGCAGCTATCTGAGTTACAGGCACCGCCTAGCGTACAATCGCCCGCTGCTTTGGCTGACCTTCCTGAGCTTTCCGCTGCCCTTCGTCGCGATCATTACCGGCTGGTTCACCGCTGAAGTCGGCCGCCAGCCCTGGGTGGTTTATGGCGTGCTGCGAACCGCGGATGCCGTGACGCCGTTCCTGACGGCGCGCGAAGCGACGATTTCACTGGCGATCTTCTGTTCGGTCTACGCCTTCATCTTTCTGTTCGGCACGTTTTACATCTATCGGCTCATCCGCATTGGTCCTGCGAGAAAGTCGTTCGAGGTTCCGCATCTCGTGGTTCCGAACCGACCGATGTCACTCGCCGAGGAAGAGCCAACCTCCGTATCCAACTCCATCGTCGCCGGAGAGTAGCCATGATCATGTTCTGGGTTTTGCTTTTGGCCATCAGCATCTTGCTCTATGTGCTGCTTGACGGTGTCGATCTCGGCGTCGGCTTGTTGTTCGGACTGTCGAACGGCGAAGCCAGGCGTAGTACGATGCTGAGCGCCGTCGCGCCGATCTGGGACGGCAACGAGACCTGGCTGGTGGTCACCGCGGTGATCCTGTGGGGAGCCTTCCCGCTGGTCTATGCGACGTTGCTGTCGGCTTTCTACCTTCCTCTTATTGTCATGCTCGCCGGCTTGATCCTGCGCGGTGTGGCATTCGAGTTTCGCTACAAAACGCAACGGCTGCGGTGGATCTGGGATTTGAGCTTCGCCGGCGGATCCCTGATCGCGACATTTATACAAGGCATGACGGTCGGCGCCGTGGTCGAAGGACTGCAGTTCACCAACGGCGAATATTCCGGCGGTGCGGTCGGCTGGCTCACGCCGTTTGCGGTCCTTTGCGGCATCGGCCTGTGTCTTGGCTACGCGCTTCTTGGCGCTTGCTGGCTGATAAGGAAATGCGAGGGCCAAGTTCGCGACGTTGCGCGCCGCCAGATTCCCGTACTTGCGGTCGGCGTACTGGCGTTCCTCGTGGTTG
This sequence comes from Bradyrhizobium sp. AZCC 2262, assembly GCF_036924535.1. NCBI lineage: Bacteria > Pseudomonadati > Pseudomonadota > Alphaproteobacteria > Hyphomicrobiales > Nitrobacteraceae > Bradyrhizobium > Bradyrhizobium sp. AZCC 2262. The sequence continues at coordinate 1,812,665 of NZ_JAZHRT010000001.1, forward strand.
TGTTCGCTTACGCGTTGGCCGAAAATCTTCCAATCCTGCATCGCTGGATCGACCGGCCATATCTGTTTGTGTTTCCGGCGATTGGCGCGATCGCGGCGGCAGTACTCGCGCTCAGTATCCTGAACCACAACGATTACTTGCCATTCCACATGGTCGCGCTGGTCTTCATGTCGGCGTTCGGCACGCTGGCGCTGTCCTTCTGGCCATACATGATCCCTTCCGTCATCACCGTCGACCAGGCTGCCGCACCGCAATCGAGCCTGGTGTTCATGTTCTGGGGGTGCGGGGTGATCGTCTTTCCACTGATGTTGATCTACACGCTGGTGAGCTACAGTGTGTTCAGGGGAAAAGTCCGGGCGAGCGGCGGGTACGGGCACTAGATTGTCTTCATGGCGATCGCGCTCAATGCGAAAATGCTGCCGACCGTGCTCAGCATTATCGCGGGAAGCGTGGACGCAATCAGCTTTCTCGGACTTGGCGGCCTGTTCACCGCCCATGTCACGGGCAATCTTGTTGTCCTTGTCGCGCATCTGGCCGCTGGGAGCCGCGCGCCTGTAGCGAACATTCTATCGGTCCCGGTGTTCGTGGCGGCGCTCGGGTTGACCAGATTGCTGGCCAGCGTCCTGGAGAGGATCGGATTCGCCTCGCTCCGACCGCTTCTTCTGCTGCAATTGCTATTGCTCGTTGGCTTCCTCGCCCTGTGTGCTTCCGCCGGCGCAAGAGTGGACCCGCACGCAGCGAGGGCGATCCTTGCGGGAATGTTCGGTGTCTCGGCGATGGCCGTGCAAAATGCGCTCGTGCAGATTTCGCTGAAAGGCGTGCCGTCGACCGCGGTCATGACGACCAACATCACACATTTCATGATGGATATCGGCGAGGTGCTGTTCGGTCGCAAGCTATCTGACGTCGCCAAGGCGCGCGCCCGGGCGCTGCTGACCTGGCCGGCGATCGTCGGTTTTGCCGCTGGCTGCGGCCTTGGAGCGACATGCGAGGCAGCAATTGGCCTTACGTCCTTGGCTTTACCTGTGGGCCTCGCTGTGCTCGCGGTTGCTATGGGGATGAACGCGAACACCGCGAAAACCCGGGATTGATCAGCCGGGCTGGCCTTGAGCCACAAGGTCCGCTCAAACCTGCCGGGCTGTCACGGCATTGGGCTATGGTGATCGGGGTCCCGATAGCGCAGCGCTGTCGGGATCTCATCAATCCGGGCTCATGGTGGCTCGCCTCACGTCGAACCGCCTCTCAAACTCCACTACATTGACGACCCCACGGCGATGGGTGCCGTCACCGATCTTGCGGTCGCCATCCCAGGCCTCGAGCTTAAACACCACGCTCTTGCGGTCGACCTCAATCACCCGCGAAATGGCACGGACCGTGCGGCCGACCGGCGTTGCGGCGAGATGACGGACTTTCACGTCCATGCCAACGCTGACGAAGCCTTTCGGCAAATGCGAGGCGATCGCGGAGCCTGATGCCATTTCCATATGAAGAATCATCATCGGCGTGGCGTAGACCGACGGCATGTCCGCCACAAAATGACCCACCGTCATCTCGGGAGTCACGATGATGGTCTTCTCGGCGGTCATGCCAGTCGTGACATCGTTGAGGGCGTCCATATTCTCCTCGTCCGTGATTCCCTCGTGATCCAGCGGATGACCGCTGGATCACGAGTTTTCTTGTTTGTGTCCGAAATCCGTCCGTGACTTCGCGATCTACGACTTGGGCATCACGCCGGGGCCGTTATCGGGCCACTTCGCAATGGCTGCCTCGTCGACATTCAGATGCTGGGCGACGAGTGATGGTGGGGTGTGCGTCAGCCAATTGGAGAGGGAAACCTCTTCATAGCGGGAAGCCTTGAAGACTCCGATAAACTGCAGGTCAGTGTCTCCGACGTTCTCGACGTAATGTCCGAGATTGCGCCTGACGTAGCCGATGTCTCGGGCATTGCAGTCCATCGTCATCGCATTGGGCCGGTATTGAACACCGTCATGCGTGCCGTGCCCTTGATATAGTACTGCCATTCGTCGGCATTCGGAGCCGCGCCTGCAACAGCGCCTGCAGCAGCCACCGCCAGCACATTCCGTCTTGAAAGCATGATCATCGCTCCGTTGAAAGATCGAGTGCAGATCAAAGATAGCTTCACGAATATCGTGATCCATTAAATTGGGATTCAGAATTGCCTCGAGGACTGATCAGGTGGCAGGCGGGGTGTTATTTCCCCGACGAGCTATTGATGTTCAAATCCGACGCGGGTGTCCGACTCGGTACGCGGACTTCGACCACGCTGTGGTCGAGAACCTGATGACATGAATTGCATGCGGCGGTCAGATCGGCATAGGCCTTGGCGAATCCGGTGCCGTCTTTGGATTGGATCGCGCTGTTGAGTTTCTTGAACGGTTGCGCCGTAACGGAAGTGATCATGTCCGGGAAGGAGATGTCGTGAACGCTGGGGTGAGCGCGCCCGAGTCGATCGAAGGCGCCGCGAAGGTTTCCGAGCTCGTAGGCCGCAAGCTGCCAGTTTCCATCCTGCTCAGCCTGCCAGAGGCGCTCATGCCGTGGTTGAATTGTCGCAATCATCAGGTCGCTGATGCTCGGCAGATATTCGATGGCATGAGGTGAGGGCGTCGCTTCTGGTCCTGCGGCAGCGCTGCGCGAGGCCGCAAGACAGATCGCCAGGATGGCGCTTGCGGTAACTGCGATCGCCGCAACCATGAACGGGCGGCGCCGGATGCCTGTTTCTTCTGGCCCGATCATGTGCGCATCGGCAGCCCGGAAAGCAGCTTGTCGAGTGTGATCGGGTAATCCCGAACCCGGACGCCGCATGCATTGTAAACTGCATTGGCAATCGAGGCGCCGGCGCCGCAGATTCCGAGTTCGCCGACGCCCTTGCTTTTGAGCGGGTTGGATCTGTCGTCCAGCTCGGGAAGGAAGATGGCTTCAATGGCTGGAATATCGGCATGCACCGGCACGTGGTATTCGGCGAGATCGTGATTGACGAAAAAGCCGAAACGCGGATCGAGCGCCATTTCTTCGTGCAGCGCTGCGCCTACACCGAACACCATTCCGCCCATCGCCTGCGAGCGCGCCGTCTTTGCGTTGAGAACACGGCCGGCGGTGAATACGCCGAGCATGCGCCGCAGGCTCACCTCACCCGTATCCGCGTCGACGCCTACTTCGGCGAAATGCGCGCCATAGGATTGCTGTGAAAAATCCTTGTTGTTGCGGCCGGGCCTGATTTCGCCGTCGGCGTCCATCCCGGCGCCCAAAAGGTCCGTCAGCTTCCTGGACTGTTCGCCGGATGCGATGCTGCCGTTGGCGAACCTTGCGGTTGCCGGATTCATGCCGGCGGTCCGTGCCAGCTTTTCGCGCAGCGCATTGCACGCCTCGAACAGGGCCGAGCCCGAGCTGCCCGCGCCCCATGAGCCGCCCGAACCTGCCGCCTGCGGAAAGCTGGTATCGCCGAGTTTGACCTGGACGCGTTCGGTCCGCAGGCCGAGCATCTCCGCTGCGATCTGCGAAAGGATGGTGTAGGTCCCGGTTCCTATGTCGGTCATCGCCATTCGCACGGTGCAGGTACCGTCGGGATCCAGCCGGACATTGGCCTTGGAAAGCTGAAGCGGGTTGCCGCGTGTCGCCGCAGCCATGCCGATTCCCACCAGCCATCGTCCGTCGCGAAGCTGGCCTGGCTTTGGATTGCGCTTGTCCCATCCAAATCGGCGTGCGCCTTCCTGCATGCAAGCGATCAGGTGGCGGCTCGAGTAGGGGATATGCTTTTCCGGATCCTCGCTCGGCTCGTTTCGAATGCGCAATTCGATCGGGTCGAGATTGAGTTTCTCGGCAAGCTCGTCCATCGCACATTCAAGAGCCATCAGTCCGACCGACTCGCCGGGAGCCCGCATCGACGACGCCACCGGAATATCCAGTGGCGCCAGACGATGTCGCGTCAACCGATTGGGCCCGGCATAGAGCGTGCGGGTCTGGAGGGCGGCGCCCTCGTAAGTTTGCTCGCTGGGCAAATTGCCGGAGAACACATCGTGGCCGATCGCGAGAATACGGCCCTCCCGATCGGTCCCCAGACGAACACGCTGGATTGTGTCCGAGCGGTGGGTCGTGACGTGAAAGATCTGCTGCCGGGTCAGTGCGATTTTCACCGGCCGCTTGAGTTGCCGTGATGCGATCGCCGCCAGGATCGCATCGGCGTTGACCCAGAGCTTGCCGCCGAACCCGCCACCGATGAACGGGCTAATCAGGCGGATGTTCTCGACGGGAATTTTCAGGGTTGTCGCGATGACCTTTTGACCCTGGTTGAGCATCTGGTTCGCCGTGTGCAGGATCAACTTGTCGCCGTCCCACATCGCGAGCGTGGCATGGGGTTCCATCATCGCGTGACTTTGCAATGGGGTGGTATAGGTCACGTCGAGTTGCACCGGGGCGCCGGCAAATGCGCCTGCGAAATCGCCCACCGCGCTGTCGGCTGTCGGAGCGTCACTTGGCCTTGGAACGCGAGCCTCATTGAGGTTGGCACGGAGCGCGTATTTTCCGTTTGACCGATCATACTTCACGTTGACGAGGTAAGCCGCCGCCCGGGCCTCCTCGAAGCTCCTGGCAACCACGAAGGCAACCGGTTGGCCGTAGCCCGTCACTTCCGGCCCGGTGAGTACGGGATGCGCTTTGCGGTGATTGCCGGTGCCCTGTGCGGGTGTGTTGCGATGGGTGAGAACCAGCGCCACGCCCGGCGCCTTCTCCGCCGCCCGCGTGTCAAGCGATCTGATCCTTCCTTTTCCGATCGAGGCCTCGACCACAAAACCATACAGCACGTTGTCCTGCTGCATCTCATAGGCGTAGCGCGCGCCGCCGGTGACCTTCAATGGACCGTCCACGCGGTCGAGTGGCTTGCCCACGATGCCCTCCGCATCGAGGGCATTGGGGCCGACGGGTGAATTCATTTCCATAGGTTCGCTCCCCTCAAGTCTGGGTTGTCTCTGCCAGCACGCTGTGCAGCGTGCGCCGCGTCAGGGGCATCTTGAAATCGTTACCGCCAAATCCGCGCGCGCCTTCGAGAACAGCATCTGCAGCCACGCTGAAAGTGGTCGTGCTTGCAGTTGCGTTGACCAACCTCTGCTCGGCCTGCGCCACCCGCCACGGCCTATGCGCCAACCCGCCGAAGGCCAGCCGGGCCGCGCGGATCTGGCCTCGCGTGCTGTCGACGATTGCAGCAACGGACACCAGCGCAAAGGCGTAGGAAGCGCGATCGCGGACCTTGCGGTAAACCTGCACACCCGGGGGCGGCGGAGGCAGCGTCACCGCAGTGATGAGTTCACCCGGCTTGAGCGACGTCTCAATCTCGGGAGTGTTGCCGGGAAGACGATAAAACTCCGCGATCGGAATCACCTTGGTTTCGCCCTGGCGATTGATCGTCTCCACCCTGGCGTCGAGCGCCTGCATCGCCACAGCCATATCCGACGGATGGGTCGCAATGCAGTGCTCGCTGGTGCCCAGGATCGCGTGAATGCGGTTGAAGCCGGCGAGCGCTGCACAACCGGAGCCGGGGTTGCGCTTGTTGCAGGGTTTTGTGATGTCATAGAAATAGTAGCAGCGGGTTCGCTGCAGCAGATTGCCGCCAGTCGTGGCCTTGTTGCGCAACTGCGCACTGGCGCCAGCCAGCAGCGCGCGGCTCAGCACGCCGTAACGCTGGCGCACACGCGGGTCTGCGGCGAGCTCGCTGTTGCGAACCAGCGTACCGATACGCAAGCCCCCGTCGGAAGTTTCTTCGATCTTGTCGAGCGGCAGGCGGTTGATATCGACAAGATTCGAGGGTGTCTCGACCTGCAATTTCATCAGGTCGAGCAAATTGGTGCCGCCGGCGATGATTTTCGCACCGGGCTTGACGGCAGCGGCGGCCGCCTGCGCCGCCGAGTCGGCGCGTTGGTAGGTAAAGGCTTTCATGTCGGCATTCCTGCGGCTTGTTTGATAGCGGCCACGATGTTGGGGTAGGCTGCGCAGCGACAGATGTTGCCGCTCATTCTCTCGCGGATTTCCACATCGGTGAGTTCGGCGGCCGACTTCGTCAAATCCTCGGTCACATAGCTCGGCATGCCCGACTGGCTTTCGGCCAGCATTCCGATGGCCGAGCAGATCTGGCCGGAGGTGCAGTAACCGCACTGGAAGCCGTCATGCTCGACGAAGGCTGTCTGCAATGGATGCAAATTCGTGCCTTGGGCGAGCCCCTCGATCGTGGTGACGGATTGGCCGTCGTGCATAACCGCAAGCGTCAGGCAGGAGTTGATGCGGCGTCCTTCGATCAGCACCGTGCACGCGCCACATTGGCCGTGATCGCAACCCTTTTTCGAGCCGGTCAGGGTGAGGTGCTCCCGCAAAGCATCGAGCAATGTCGTGCGGGGATCGAGGGGCAGCGAATGCGAACGGCCGTTGATCTGAAGTATGACGCTCACTGATGGCGGGGTCGGCTCTTTGTTGTCGACGGACCCGGCGGCAACAGCGGCGCGTGGAAGCCCTGTCAACAGCAGCGCGGTGGTCCCGGTCTCGACGACGGTGCGGCGGGTAACCTCAAATCGAATTGGTGCATCCGGCGCTCTGTTGGATTCGTGGTCGTCCATGATTGCTCCATGTTCGCAAGGTCCGTGAAGGCTGGTTGCAGGAAGGCATCGGGCTTACGGCCTGGTGCCACCCTGCGTTCTGCAGGAAGACACCCGCTTACGGCCAGGTGTCGTCCGGAAGGTTGACGACGATGGGTGTCGCGGTGCTGCGCACGACCACCCATCGAAATGGTTCGAGTTTTGAGGGGTTGATTTCCATGTGGGGCAGAAAGGCGGGAACATGAATGAAGTCGCCGGCCTCGGCGCGCGCAACCGATTCACCGCTTATGCCCCAGCGGATTTCGCAGACTCCAGAGAGCACGTAGGCGATCGTTTCCTGCTCTCCGTGATGATGAATTCCTGTTCGCGATCCCGGCTCTACTTCGAACAGGCCGCCCCAGATGGCTGACGCAATGCCGAGTGCAGGTGCGATCGCGGCGCGACGTTCGGAGCCTGAAGTCTGTGCGGTTCCTCGATCGAATTCAGCCGGGCTGACGATGCGGATTGCAGAAGCGCTCATGGTGTCCCCGATTCAATTTGGGTCTTCAACCACGGAGTTAAGCAGCGGCTGATGAGAAAGTGACTAAATTGGAGTTTATAGAGTTCACTTACAATTGAGCCCGCATTCTCTTGGCGAGGAAATGGTGCTGGCTTTTTCAAGTCGGTCGTCCAAATGATATCATTGCCCCAAAGAGCGCTGGATGGAGGTCGGAGCCGGTGGCACGAAACGGCGCTTCGCCATGTCGACCGCTTGCTGCCCTAACACCATTCCGAACAGGCCGACGAGGGCGATCATCGGCGGCGCCGGAGAGCGGACATGGACGAGCCCGTAGGCCGCGCCCACTACCAGCCCCATAAACAGGGACACGAGATACCCAGTCATCACGGACTCCTATTTCTGCGGCCGCAACGGACCGGCGGAATCACAAGTCGCTTTGGCCGTTCGATTCGATCCAGCGCTCACGGTTGTCGAGGCTATGCGCGGGCACCTGCCGAGGAAGATTTCTTCGGCAGGCGCCCGGCCCAGGATTCGATCACAGCGGCATGATTTCCGGCTTGTTGTTCGGGAATTTTGCGATGGTCGCCTTGCTGACGTTTATGTGCTGCGCCACCATCGCCGGTGGCGTGCGGGTGATCCAATCGGACAGGGAGACGTCGGCGAAATACGGCGCTCTGAAGACTTCAAGGAACTGCAGATCGGTGTCGCCTGTGTTCTTGATATAGTGTCCGAGGTTCTTCTTGACGTAGCCGACGTCGCCTGCATTGAAGTCCATCGTGACAGCGTTCGGGCCGGTGTTGAAGATCGTCATCTGTCCCTTGCCCTTGATCCAGTACTGCCATTCGTCGGCGTTGGGATGCCAGTGCATCTCCCGCATGCCGCCGGGACGCACCGTCACCAGCGCGGCGGCGACGGTGGTCGAGACGGTGAAGTTGCGGCTGTCGGCAATGTGCACCGTACCGCCGTTGGTCTCGCGCGCCGGGGCTCCCGATCCGAGCGAGAAGGTGAAAGGATGCGGCGGTGCGCCGCGTCCGCTCACTGCAGCGCGGTCCGCGGCCAGGTCGCCGGGCAACTCACCTTGGAAGATGTAGAGGTCGCGAAGCGGAATATCCTTGAACGTGTCGGCCGGAACGCCGAAATTTTGAGCCAGGATATCCGGCGGCGTATGCGTGAACCATTCCGACACCAGGAGGGTAGTAAACTCGGAGGCCTTGCCTTCATCGAAGCAGATGATGAACTCGCACCCGTCCGGGCCAAGGCCCTGCAGCGAATGCGGCAGGCCGGCGGGGAAATACCAGAGGTCGCCTTCCTTCACGTCGGCGATATAAGGCCGGCCCAGTTCGTCAAGCGTGGTGATGCGGCAAGTGCCGTACGTCATGTAGGCCCATTCCGCAAACTGGTGCCAGTGCATCTCGCGGATGCCGCCGGCGGTCAGCCGCATGTTGACGCCGGAGATGGTATCGGCAACCGCGAAGGAGTCCTGCGTCACCTGACGCGCCCAGCCGCCATTTTGAATGCGGCGCGGTGCATTGTTGAATGACGCCCAGCTCAGCGGCATGCTGCCAACGTCGGTCGCCGGCGGCGAAAATGCTCCCGGAAACTGGTCCCTGATCGCCGGATTCTGCGGACCGGGGTCGCTGGTGCTCCTCGGATTCTTGGCGTTGACCGCACCTTGAGGCGGATCGTTCGGATTGCCGAAGGTGATATCGCTCTTCACCGGCGTGGCATCCGCCGTGGTTATCGTCGCGGCTGCCATTGCCCCACTTGCGGCTGTCGCTGCCAACATGTCACGCCTCGAGAACATTGCTTGTCACTCCTGCTGAGGGATGAAGTCTGAACGGTTCGGATATCGTGGTGAGCTCTTCCAAAGCCATTAAATTGGCGTTTAGAAAGGCCGGCCCGCGTTCGATCGCAGCGACAAGTGCCGGTGTCAGGAGCGGCGGCCATACTCGATCGTTCGACCGATTGGACCGCCATGGATTTGTTCAGACCTCGCACTTGCATGCGGAGTCGATACTTTAGGCAGAGCTTCACGATCGTCGCGAGGATGTCTTCCGCAGTTGCCGCGTCCGCCCAACAAATTCTGGCGCCACCGGGGACTGTTACATCCTCATTCGGCTGGCGTCAGCTTCGCTTCATCGGAGGCTGTCTGCTTTTTCTTTTCGCCGAACAGCTTCGTCTGCAGCCGGTCCAGGTAGATATAGACGACCGGTGTTGTATAGAGAGTGAGAATTTGCGACAGGGCCAAACCGCCGACGATGGCGTAGCCGAGCGGCTGACGAATCTCCGAGCCGACTCCCGTCCCCACCATCATCGGCACGGCGCCAAGCAGTGCCGCCATCGTCGTCATCAGAATGGGGCGAAAGCGCTTAATGCAGGCCTGATAGATCGACTCCTCAGTCGTTAGGCCCTCGTTCTGCTCCGCCTGCAAGGCGAAGTCCACCAGCATGATGCCGTTTTTCTTGACGATGCCGATGAGCAGTATGATGCCGACGATTGCAATCACGCTCAGATCATAGTGGGCCGCCATCAGCAATAGCAGCGCGCCCACGCCGGCCGAAGGCAGGGTAGAGATGATGGTGATCGGGTGGATCACGCTTTCGTACAGCACGCCGAGAATGATATAGATCACGAAGAGCGAGGCTAGGATGAGGATCGGCGTGCTCGACAAGGACGCTCCGAATGCCTGCGCGTTGCCTTGGAAGCTGGTTTGCAACGAGAGGGGAGGATGCAGCTCCTTTTCGACCGCCTGAATGGCGCTGACCGCCTGACCGATCGCGGTGCCCGGCGCGAGATTGAACGAGATCGTCACCGACGGGAACTGGCCCGTGTGGTTGATCACGAGTGGCGCGACTTTCACAACCGAGTCGACCAGCGTTGACAGGGGCACCTGCTGCCCACTCGATGATTTGACGTAGATGCCGTTGAGCGCTTCGGGTCCGTACTGGAATTTCGGATTCACCTCCAGAATGACGTGGTATTGCTGCAGCGTGGTGTACATGGTCGAGACGATGCGCTGGCCAAAGGCGTCGTCAAGCGTGTTGTCGATCGTGTACGGCAGGATGCCATAGCTTGAGGCGACTTCGCGTTTGATCGTGATGTCGAGCAGTGGCCCGGAGTTGAGCTGGTCGGTGGCCACGTCGGTGATGCCGGGAACCGACTTGAACTTGTCGAGGAACAGCGCCGCCCAATGGCTGAGCTCGCCGGGGTCGGCGTCGTTCAGCGTGTACTGGAACTGGGTCTTGTTCAGGCGCGCCCCGACCGTGATGTCCTGGGCCGCCTGCATGTAGAGCGTGATGCCCTGGATCTTGGCCAGATTGGTGCGCAGCCTGGCCATCACCTTCTCGATCGGTTCACGCTGGTTGGCGGGCTTGAGCTGAATGAAGACACGGCCATCGTTAAGTGTGTAGCTGCCGCCGCCGGCACCGACGGCCGAGCCGATTGTCGCCACGGCCGGATCCCTCGTAATGGCGTCGAGCATGGCTTGCTGGCGCTCTTTCATCGCCTGGAAAGAAATATCCTGCGCCGCCTCGGACTGGCCGATGATCAATCCGGTATCCTGCTGGGGGAAGAAACCCTTTGGAATGACAACGTAGAGGTAACCGGTCAACGCAACCGTTCCCAGCATCACCATCAGCGTGGTGAAGCGGTGGCGCAGCACGATCTTGAGGCCGGCCTCATACGCGTAGAGCAGGCCATCGAAGCCACGCTCGGACATCCGGTAGAGCCACCCGTGTTGCTCGCTCTCCGGCTTGAGCAGGTATGCGCACATCATCGGCGTGAGCGTTCGCGAGATGATCAGCGACAGAACGAGCGCGACGCTCACTGTTATCGCGAACTCGCGGAACAGCAAGCCGACATAGCCGCTCATCAGGAACAATGGAATAAACACGGCAATCAGCGAGAACGTGATCGCCATGACGGTGAATCCGATCTCGCCTGACCCCCTGAGCGCCGCGTCATACGGCGACATGCCGTCCTCTATATGTCGCGTGATGTTCTCGATCTCGACGACGGCGTCGTCGACCACGAATCCGACTGCGATGGACAAGGCCATGAGCGAAAGGTTGTCCAGGCTATAGCCCATTTCGTAGAGGACCGCGAAAGTGCCGATCAACGACAACGGCACGGTGACGGCCGGGATAATGGTCGCCCAGAGATTGCGCAGGAATATGAAGATGACCATGACGACGAGTGCAACGGTCAGCAGCAGGGTAAACTGCACGTCGGCGACCGCTGCGCGGATGGTCTGGGTCCGATCGGAAATGACATTTATCTTGACGGCGGCCGGGATCGAGGCCTCAAGCACAGGCATCATCGCCTTGACCCGGCTCACCGTTTCGATGACGTTGGCGCCGGGCTGACGCTGGATCGCCAGAATGATCGCCCGCCTGTTGTTGTACCAGCCGGCGATCAGCTCATTCTCTCCCGCGCTGATGGCGCGACCGATGTCGCGGACGCGGACCGGCGATCCATTGCGATAGGCGATGACGAGGTCAGCGTATTGATCGGGTTTGAACAGCTGATCATTGGTGTTTAGCGTGAAGGTCTGGCGCGGGCTGTTGAGCGTACCCTTAGGGAGGTCGACGTTCGCTTGCCCAAGCACCGTTCGCACGTCCTCGAGGTTGATGCCGCGAGCTGCCAGTGCCTCAGGGTCGACCTGGACGCGGACGGTCGGCTGCTGTGTACCTCCGATGCCGACGAGGCCGACGCCGGATACCTGCGAGATCTTTTGCAGCAGAATATTTTGCGCATAGGCGTCGACAACGGTCAGCGGCAAGCTGTCCGAGGTGATGCCCAGAACTAAAATCGGTGTGTCTGCCGGGTTAACTTTGCGGATCAGTGGCGGATAGGGCAAGCCGGCCGGCAAATAGGCGTTCGCGGCGTTGATGGCCGACAGCGTGTCGCTGACTGCGCCGTCGATCTGGCGGTTCAACTCGAACTGCAGGGTGATCTGGGTGTAGCCGAGCGCGCTGGCGGACGTCATCTGGGTGAGACCCGGGATCTCCCCGAATTGCAGTTCGAGTGGCGAAGCGACCGTGGAGGCCATGGTCTGCGGATCGGCGCCCGGGAGCTGCGCGGTGACGGTGAGCGTCGGGTAGTTGACGTTCGGCAGTGCCGCTACCGGCAACAGCGGATAGGCGACCAGACCGCCCACCAACAACGCGACCATCAGCAGCGCGGTCGCGATCGGCCGATAGATAAAGGGTGCGGAAATGTTCATGGGATGGGCGCCTGCAGGGCGTCCTGTGCAGCTTCTTCCTGTGCTGCCTTGCCGTGCAGCATCGTGACATGCGCCCCCGGCTGTAGTTTGTACTGCCCGTCGACCACGACCTGCTCGTTGGCGTGCAGGCCAGAATCAATCAGCGCCTGTCCGTCGCTGATTTGCGCGACCTTGATTTGGCGGATCGCGACGGTGTTGTCCGGATTGACCACGTAGGCGTAGGGGCCGGTCGAGCCTTGCTGCACGACGCCCGCGGGAACGGTCAAGCCGTTGTGCCGCGTGTCGACCAGCAGCCGCGCGTTGACGAGTTGACCAGGCCAGAGCCGGCGCGACTTGTTGGAAAAGTTCGCCTTGAGCTGGATTGAGCCGGTAGTCTGCAGGATCTCATTGTTGACGAGTCCGAGCACGCCTTCATCCAATTTGACGGCATTATCCTGGCTGTAGGCGAGAACCGGGAGCGGGGTTTTGGTTTGTTGCTGCTGTTGCTGGATTTGCGGCAGGACCGTCTCCGGTAACGTGAAGATCAGCGAAATCGGGTCGAGCTGCGTGACGACGACGAGGCCGTTCGCAGTCGACGGACTGATGATGTTGCCCACGTCGATCTGACGGATTCCTACCACTCCGTCGATCGGCGAAGTCAGGCGCGTGAAGCTGAGCTGCACCTTCGCGGCGTCGATCAACGCCTGATCGGCCTTGATGGCCGCCTGCAGCTCGCCGACCTGCGCCTTTTGTGTTTCGAGCAATTGCGGAGTAGCCCAACCCTTCTCCCCCAATGTGGTGTAACGGGTGAGGTTGGCCTGGGCGTTGACGAGTTGGGCCTGATCGCGCTCCAGATTGCCCGTGTACTGATCAATCAGGGCCTGGTAGGGGCGCGGATCGATCTGCGCGAGCAGGTCGCCAGCATGTACGGTTTGGCCTTCGGTGAAGTTGATGCTGATGATCTGCCCCTGGATCTGGGCGCGCACGACGTCGGTGTTGTACGCTATCACTGTGCCTACGCCCGTAAGATAGATCGGCACGTCGTGCTGCGCGACCGTCGTGGCGACGATCGGCACCGTCGGGGGAGTGGGCGCCGCAGCGGCCTTTTCCAACGCGTGAATATGCGCAAAGTACGACAAGCTACCGGCTGCAAGCACGGCAATCAGCGCAACAGCCGGCACAACAACTTTCTTATTCATAGCGGTTCTCGCTTGAGGATAACGAATTTTGTCTAGCAGCCAGTGGCAGAGCTTGCGGTCGCCCCTGGGGTCAGACACGGGAAAAGGTTTGTTGTCGTAGGTGAAGTAGTGGATGGAGCAGCAAGTGTGGGGAGTGTTGGTAGCGCTACGCTCGGCCCCACCGTACCCACAACGGGCGATACGGTCGGCGTCGGCACCGCAGGCGTGCCACTGATCCCAAGATTGCCAATCTCAGTCGAACCAAACGGAATTCCGGTTCGGGCGACGCCTCCAGGCACAGTGGGCGTCGTTGAGGTTGGAGTCGACGATGACGCAACGCTGCTTGAGCCGGAACCGCACATTCCAGACATTCCCGCCGTGTCCAGCGTTCCTGAGGTGGTCGATACTCCCGACGTGCTCAAGGGCTCGGAAGAGTTCGAGATCCCCGATGACGCTGACGATCCCGACATTGCCGTGCTGCCAGACATCGCCCCGCTGGCCGTCCCCGCAGTGGCGGGCGCTCCGGTTCCAACTCCCATTCCCATTCCGCCGCCATCGAAGCTCGTGGTGGATCCGAACATTGTTGATGGTGAAGTTCCCACGGTCGAGCATGCCGTGCCGCTGCTCGTGCTCGGAATTGTAATTGTGCCGGTCACGCCAGTGGGCGCTGGACTAAGTCCTCCTGAGATGATCTCGGTAGACCCAAGCGGGATGCCGGTCGGTCCGACTGACGTGCCGGGGCCCGCTCCGAGCGGCGAGGTCACACCAAGGGTAGGGGTTGTCGGCAATGTGCCAACCTGAGCGATCGCGCCGTTGCAGGCAAAGAGCGCCGGAAGCACTGCAGCAATCAATGCGTATCTCATTGTCATTCCCTCTCGAAACCCGTGACGTCGTGGCGAGAACTGTCGGTATCGGGAGCGAGTACGTTTCCGCAAGGCGCTGCCGGTTTAGGCTTCGATCAGTAAGTGGCTGGCGTCCCAATCGGTGCAATTAAATACGCGTTTATTCTCTGACGCAGACCCGCTTCGGGTTGTCGCTGATGAATGGTCCGATCGAGACAGACCTCTCAACGCTAAATCTTTTTTTAATTGAGCATGTCGAGCTCGGTGCCGACGTTCATGATCTCAGAGGGAAGCTCGTTCCAACACCAAAATTACCTTTCGGCCACATCGCTGCGATTACGGAGAGCACAATGAGCGACGACGATGTCGTAGGCGTCCGCGAATACGATGGAGCTGCGGCGGGGTGGGGCGCCCTGAAGGCCGTGGCGGACGCGGTGCGCGGTCAGATGGCCATTGTGAAGGAGACCCACGGTCTCCTCAGCATGAACCAGCCGCATGGGTTTGATTGCCCGGGCTGCGCCTGGCCCGATCCCAAACATACCTCCTCGTTCGAGTTTTGCGAGAACGGCGCCAAAGCTGTCGCCTGGGAGGCAACCGCCAAACGGACGACGCCCGAATTCTTTGCAGCGCATACGGTCAGCGAACTCTGGAATTGGCAAGATTTCGACCTCGAGAACGAGGGGCGCTTGACTCACCCAATGGTCTACGATCAGGCAACGGACAAATACCTGCCGATTTCTTGGGACGAGGCGCTGGCGAGGATCGGCGCCGCGCTCCGCGAGTTACCGCATCCCGACATGGCGGAGTTTTATACGTCCGGCCGCGCATCCAATGAGGCGGCCTTTCTCTATCAGCTGTTCGTGCGGGAATACGGAACCAACAATTTTCCCGACTGCTCGAATATGTGCCATGAGGCGACGAGCGTCGGTCTGCCGGAATCAATTGGTGTCGGCAAGGGAACCGTGACCCTGGAGGATTTCGATCATTGCGACGCGCTTTTCTGTATCGGCCATAATCCTGGGACCAATCATCCCCGTATGCTGACGACGCTGCGCGCAGTCTCGAAGCGGGGAGTGCCGATTATCGCCTTCAATCCGCTGCACGAGCGCGGACTGGAACGGTTCACGTCGCCGCAACACCCTGTCGAAATGTTGACGCTGAGCTCGACGCCGATCGCCTCGACCTACTATCTGGTGAAGGTTGGCGGAGATATCGCGGTACTGAAGGGGATCATGAAGACCCTCGTGGCGCTCGATGCTAAAAGCCTTGCCGAAGGCGGTTCCGGCGTTCTCGACCGGAATTTCATCAGAGATCATACGACCGGAATCGATGAACTGCTGGCTGACCTCGATGCGACCTCCTGGGATTCGATTGAGGAAGCTTCGGGTCTATCACGATCCGATATCGAGGCCGTCGGCGAAATCTACGCCAAGGCCGAGCGCGTCATCATCAATTACGGCATGGGGATCACCCAGCATCGCCACGGCACTGGCAATGTTCAGCAGATCGCCAATCTGTTGATGCTCCGCGGCAATATCGGGCGCAAGGGCGCGGGCATCTCTCCGTTGCGCGGCCATTCGAACGTGCAGGGTGATCGCACGGTCGGGATCACCGAGATTCCGAACAATGCGCTTCTGGACGGGCTGGCCCGCGTGTTTGGATTCGAGCCGCCGCGCCACAAGGGCCACAACGCGGTCGAAGCCATCGAAGCGATCCGGGATGGGCGATCGAAGGCGTTGGTTTGCCTCGGCGGCAACCTGGCCGTTGCCATGTCGGATCCGGAAGTCACATTCAAGGCAATGCGGAAGCTCGATCTCGCGGTGCACATCGCCACCAAGCTCAATCGCACCCATCTGCTGGTCGCAAAGCAATCTTTCATTCTACCCTGTCTGGGACGCACCGAGATTGATATTCAGGCCACTGGTCGCCAGTCGGTCACTGTGGAAGATTCAATGTCGATGGTCCATGCTTCGCGCGGCGGCCTGAAGCCGGCGTCCGAGCATCTCAAGTCGGAGCCGGCGATTATCGCGGAAATCGCGCTGGCAACATTGCCGAACACACGCGTCAAATGGGCCGAGCTGGTTTCCGATTACGGAAAGATTCGCGATTGCATCGAGGCGATCTTTCCGGAATTCGCCGATTTCAACAACCGGATCAAGAAGCCGGGTGGATTTCGGCTCTATGTTGCAGCATCAGAGCGTGATTGGTGGACGCCGACGAAGAGGGCCAATTTCATCATCTATCCCGGAACAGATGAGGATCCGCGGGTGGCCGATCGTGAAGCTCTCACGCTCACAACGATCAGAAGTCACGACCAGTACAATACAACGATCTATGGCATGAACGATCGCTATCGCGGAATTACGGGGCGGCGCGACGTTGTGTTCGTCAATGAGCACGACCTCGCCAGCCGCGGCCTGAAGCATGGCGATCTCGTCGATATCACCGTCGTGCCCGATGCCGGATCGAAAGCGGGCGAGCGGGTCATGCGCAACCTGACGGCGGTCGCCTACCATATCGCGCAGGGTTCGATCGCGGCCTATTATCCGGAGGCGAATGTCCTGGTTGCGCTCGATCACTACGACGCAAAATCCGGAACGCCTTCCTACAAGTCGACTCCGGTTCTGATCCGCGCTTCGTGAAAACCAGACGTGGAATGCGCGCGAACGTGCGGGAACCAACCTCTAAGGATCTGACCAGTGCAATGCTCTAGGCGAGCGGACCGATCTGCGGATTAACGGTTGGAATCTGAAACGCGGGTCGGAACCTGGGTTCAGTCCGCCCAAGCCTGCTCAACCGCAGCCGGTGCTTGCACGACGAGGTTCTTTGTCGCCTTTCGCACTTTCTCGAACGCGCGCGCCTCGATTTGCCGTATGCGTTCACGCGAGACGTTGAAGTCCGCCGCCAGATCTTCAAGCGTCAGTGGTTCGTCGACCAAGTGTCGCGCCTCGAAGATGCGGCGTTCGCGGTCATCCAGGACATCGATCGCGGCGACCAATGCCTTGAGCCGACGCTCCTTTTCGTCCTGTTCGACCACGATGGCTTCCGGAGAGGGGGACTGATCAACGAGATGGTCCTGCCATTCGCCGGAATCAGCGCGATTATACATCGGCACATTGATAGATTTGTCACCGCCCAGCCGTCGATTCATGTCGACAACATCTTCGCTCGTGACATCAAGGTCCTTTGCGATCAACGCGACCTGATCGGGGTGAAGGTCGCCGGTTTCCAATGCGGCGATTTTGCTTTTCGCGGAGCGTAGTTTGAAGAACAGCTTCTTTTGGTTCGCGGTGGTGCCGATCTTCACAAGCGACCAAGAACGCAGGATGTAATCGTGTATGGAAGCCCTGATCCACCACATCGCGTAGGTGGCAAAGCGAAAGCCTTTTTCAGGCTCAAAGCGGTTCAAGGCCTGCATCAGGCCGACGTTCCCTTCGGCGATGATTTCCGAAACGGGCAGACCGTAGCCGCGGTAACCCATGGCGATCTTGACGGCGAGACGCAGATGACTTGTAACGAGCTGATTCGCAGCATTGCGGTCGCCGTGCTCGCGCCAACGTTTGGCGAGGTTATATTCCTGGTCTCTTTCCAGCATCGCGAAACGCCTGATGTCGTCGAGATAGCCCCGGCCGCGCCCGCTTTTGGCGAGCGCTGGTCCGCGCCGTGTTCGAACCGAGAGGCCTGCGAATTGTCCCTCAATGTCCATATCAGTCGCTCCGTTGTGGTAAGCTGGAAATCTTCCGCCGCCGAAAGTCGAGCGGATCACCAGATGATAGGCGCTGCGCGCGGACGACCTATTAAATTGAGGTTTAGGACATTAAATTCGAATTCAACTGCAAGGCTCGATCAGGGTCCGCTTGCATGGTGAAACCGGCCGTTCGGCGGCTTCCTGTCGGAGCGCCGTCCCGATTCGCTTCAACAATGGCGTGAGGCCGTTACTCTTAGTGGCGCTCACCCGGCAGGGCTGGCGTTCTGCGTTTCGCCAACTCTCCCAGGTGAGCCGTTAGGGGTCGAAAGCCCGCGCGTTCGCGGCTTCGGATCCGTCTACCGTTCAGTAGTCGCAGTAGTAGGGATAGCTGTATGTGTAGGTTGGATAGTACGGACAACCAAGGCCGTAGTCGTCGTAATAGCCGCCGCCAGCGAAGCGGTGCCGTCCGCCGCCGAAGCGGCCGTGGCCGACGTGCGCGATGCGACCTGCGCCCAAGCCACCGACGCGGCCGGCGCCAAAGCCACCCATGCCTCCGCCGAAGCCGCCCATGTGGCCCCCGCCAAAGCCGCCCATGTGACCTCCGCCAAAGCCACCGCCCATATGGCCTCCGCCAAAGCCGCCGCCACCGCCATGACCGCCGCCACCACCGCCGCCGCCGCGGGCTTGGGCACCAGTAGCCAGCAGGCTCCCGGCGAGCACTGCGCTCGCCAAAATCATCATCACTCGTCCTCTCATGACATTCTCCTTTGGGATGGGCGGACTGTCCGCCACAGGTTTTCTCAGACGCCGGCATAGCCGAAGGCAAACGCTAACGTCGTCATGGAGGGAAGATGGGGATGCTTTGCCTCGTCTCTATTAAATTCGAATTCATATGGCTCGAGGACGAAATAGGTTCACGGCATGTCGCGCCAGAACGCCGCCGGCCGATATGCAGACCAACTCGCGCGGAGATTGATCGCGGCTGTAGGCGCGCCGCTACTCCAAGGAAAAATCGGACGGCGCGCGTCTCGCCTCGGGCAGGGAGGAGGGATATAGGGCGTGGCGCGCGCCGTCCGCCGAACAACCGCATGATAAACGCCGCGGGGGACAAGCGTGGCGCGGCTGTTCCGACCATGAGCTAGGCCCCGAGAACGGATTGCGCCATTAAATATTGGTTTAGTAATCGTCCCGCACCGTTCTCGGTGATCGGATCAGGGCGCGACTCGTAAACCGAGCTTGATTGGTGAGGCTTGATCGATGTCCGCCAGGCCCCGATAGCAACCAAATCCTGCAGCACTGCGAAATGATGCGATGTGCCACCAACTGGCATCCATCATTAAGTTGTGTACTCAAGCTCCGGCCGCCGCAGAAGCAGCCGAGCATATCATCAAGACTTGAGCATGCGGTCGAGCATTCCGAGTTCACTTGCGCAGATTGGCGAGGGAATCCGGCTCGCGCGGCGAGGTCGCGCTCGGATATTCGTTGAACGCATCCATCACGCGTGCAGAGTAGACAAGCGCAGCCCCGGCGTTGACGGTCATGGCGACCCCCAAAGCTTCCGCAATTTCTTCCCTGGTCGCGCCGCGTTTGATTGCGGCCTCAGTATGCACCGTAATGCAACCGTCGCATCGCAGCGTGACGGCCACCGCGAGAGCGATGAGCTCTCGGACTTTTGCGCCAAGCAGATCCGTCTTTTGGCCAGCCGCGCTGAGCGCCATGTATCCCTTGATCGTATCGGGGCTGAGCTGGCCGATTTCTTTCACGCCGGCCGCCAGTTGTTTGCGATAATCATTCCAATCGAGCATCATGTCGGCATCCTTCACATCGAACAGTTCGCAAAGACCATTGACGGCATGGGGACGGATCAGATCGTCAAAAGTCGATCCCCTGATATCTGAATTCCGTCATCATGCCGGTGACCATGTGGTAGAGATTGTGACAGTGCAGCGCCCATCGTCCCGGATTGTCGGCGTCGAAAGCAATCCGGACGCGACCCATCGGCATCACCAAAACAGTGTCGCGCACGGCGCCCTGGACCGGTCGCCCGTCAATTGCGATCACCTGGAACACGTGGCCGTGTAAATGGATCGGATGCGCCATCATGGTGCGGTTCAACAGATCGATCTCGACGCGTTGTCCCTTTGTCAGCATGAGCGGCGAGACCTGCGGCCAATACTCGCCGTTCAGGGACCAGGCGTAAGGCTTCATTCCGCCGCCGAGAACGATGGCTTGAACGATGTCCGCGGAGCGCGGCGGCAGCGGCTCAACTGCCATAAGCCGGGCCTCCAGCGACAGGTCGGCCGGCGGTGCGGCTTCTGCGCTCTCGGCGACCCGCGAAACCGGCGCATCTGCCGTTGCGAGAACGATTCCGGTCTGCCGACTTCCGCCCTCTAGGCGGGCAAGGATCGGAAACGCCCCGGCGCCCGGTAAATCGATCAGGATGTCGAGGCGCTGGGCCATCGCGAGCGGGAAACGGTTGCTCGCCACCGGATGAACGAGATGGCCGTCGGTCGCAACCACGCGGCCGGCGAGATCACCAAGGTCGAGCCAAAACTGACTTGAGGACGCACCGTTAATGACCCGCAGGCGGATGCGACCACCGCGTTCGACGCGCACGATCTCTGGATCCGCCAAGGTTCGATCGTTGGCAAGGAATGCGTCGTATTCAACATCATTCAAATCCATTTGCATGCTGCTCGGCCCTGACATGGTCATTCCCGGCATGGCCATACTTGGTGCACGGGCAGCCATTCCCACGATGCGTGGTTTGGGTATACCGGCGTCGTCCTTGTCAGCCGGGGCCTCCTCGGTCTTTCGCGCCATGGCCTGTGCAGCGGCTACACTCGTGCCGGTGAGACCGGCGAGCACCTCTTCCGGCGTTCGGAAGGTGAAGTCGTGCAGCATGAGGACGACTTCCTGACGGTCTTCGTGAAGCTCAGCGGCGCTACTGACGATAAGGGGCGCGGTCATCAGGCTCTGTTCCTGCATGTCGTGATGCGAGTGCATCCAGTACGTGCCGGGAATCGGAGCATAGTCATAAGCTTGAACAGCGCCGTTCGCGATCGGCGGGGTCTGCGGCCAGGGGAAACCGTCCTGCGTCCAAGGTGGAAGCTGCCCATGCCAGTGGACAAGGGTTCGTGCGCCGGATTCGTTGGCAAGATCCACGCGGAATCGTTCGCCTGCAGCAAGGTGAATACCGGGACGCCCGTCGGGGCCTGTCAGCCCGAAGATTTTGGCTGGTCGGCCGTTCACTTCCAACACGCGCGTTCCCGCGACAAGACGCTTGGGAGCAGGCGCAGTCCCGCGCGCTGCATCGGGTAAGATAGGCACTACGCTCGCAGCAAGCGCAGTGTGCAGAAATCGGCGGCGAGAGAAGGGCTTACTCACGACCTCGCTCCTTCGTCGTCAGCGCGGGGAGGACTGGAGAACAGCAGCACCGCCAGTCCAATGCTAAAGCCCAGGGTCGCGACGACGTCGATCGCGTGTGCGACATAACTCTGGCGATCCAAACTGCTATCCGTGATTTCATTGGAGATGGTGGCGCGGGTCACGATAGCCACGACCAGTAATGCGAGCAGCGTAACAGCAACAATCACATCATGGGTGCGTGACGACCCATGGCGTCTCGCGAAGAGCTTGCCGGTGTCCCGATCCTTTGTAATTTTGCGATGGTGAACGAAGTTAGGATTACGTTTCATGGCGGTAAGCGACGACTGCGTTGGATGCAGCCGCACCTTCTTTGAGGGACGAACTCCACGACCCTCGGGAACCATACCCGGTGCTCGACCTAACGGGTGTTATCGAAGCTACTTATGCGCCGCGCAGGCGTACATGTTGATTTCCATGCCAACCGGAACTTCAACGATCTTCGGTGTTTTCCAGGCCATTTTTAGAACTCCTTAAATCCGCGGCGCGATTGCCGCCGTCATCACCTCCTCTATGTAGCGACGTGCTGCGGGCCCCCAACTAAATTCGCGTTTAGTGTTGTGAGGCCTCGGATCGCTGACGAACAGGTTTCGGTTTGTCATCCTGATCGCGGGCAGGGCCCTTGCGGTTCTACCGTCTGTCGTTCACTCAATCGTTCGGGCGGTTCAGGAAAAACTAAACCCGAATTTAAAGGACGCATGCGCGAGTAGAGTCAATATTGGAGCATCGGCCGATGCTTTCGAGTCGCCGATGGAACTTGGAGATCAATCGCGTCCCCCTCCCGAGAAATTCGGATGCGCGGGATCGCTATGAGGATTGAACATGCAGCAGCACGCTACGATCACGGAAGCGAGTTTCACACGCGATGCCGATTTGAGACCAGCGCGGAGGCCGCGTGGACGACCGATCCACCGGATGCTGGTGTCGTTTTCCGCCGCCTATTTCGCGGGCGCTCTGGTCACAGATCTTGTCTATTGGCAGGCGCCCGATGTGATGTGGGAGAGGTTCTCCATCTGGCTGATCACCGCCGGTCTGATCATGGCGGCTCTGGCCACTATCGCATACGTGATCGATCTGGCGGGTCGCAGGCGAATCGACAGGCCGGCCTTGCCCCGCGCGATTGGCTACGCGATCGCGGTCTTGCTGGCGTTCACTAACGCCTTCGTTCACAGCCGCGACGGTTACACAGCAGTGGTACCGACCGGCCTGATGCTTTCGGCGCTTGTCGTCATCGTTCTCGTGTTGACGGCCCTCGTTGCCAGCGCCCTGAGAAATCGCCGTCGGTTTGGAGTATAATCATGATGCACATCCTCAAGAATGCACGTTCGGCCAAACTGCCGCGTCTTGCCGCTCTCCTTGTCGGCGTCGCCGGACTCGGACTCGCCGGCTGTAATTATGAGGGCGGCGACCCGAGGAAAGAAATCGGTGCCAATCCTCCGCTGCCCGCGCTGCAGCAGTATTTGGTACCGCCGATACAGATCGCGAGAGTCGCCGCATGGGGCAATGAAACTCCGGCGGTGCCTCAGGAATTGCAGGTCCACGCATTGGCCACCGGCTTTGAGCATCCAAGGTCGCTCTACGTCCTTCCGAACGGGGACGTGTTGGTGGTCGAGAGCAATGGCCCGAAACCGCCGATCAACCGGCCCAAGGACATCCTCACTGACTGGGTAACGTGGTTCGCCGGCGCCGCAGCCAAGGGCGGAAACCGCATCACGCTGCTGCGCGACAGCAATGGTGATGGCATTCCCGATCTGCGAACTGTCTTCCTGGACCACCTCAATTCGCCGTTTGGCGTCGCTTTGGTCGGCAACGATCTTTATGTCGCCAATACCGACGCCATCATCCGCTATCCCTATCAGGAAGGGCAAACCAGCATCACGGCCCCCGGCACCAAGCTGACCGACCTTCCTGGCGGCCCGATTGATCATCACTGGACCAAGGCTTTGTTGGCCAGCCCGGATGGCTCCAAGCTCTATGTCGGTGTCGGATCCAACAGCAACATCACCGAAAACGGAATTGGAGCCGAGTATGAACGAGCCGCGATCTGGGAGGTCGACCGAGCATCGGGCGCCCATCGCATCTTCGCCAGCGGCACGCGCAATCCCACGGGCCTCGCGTGGGAGCCTGAGACCCGCAAACTCTGGGCCGTCGTCAACGAACGCGATGAGATCGGCCCCGATCTGGTTCCGGACTATCTGTCCTCTGTACAGGACGGCGGTTTCTATGGCTGGCCCTATAGCTATTACGGCCGGCATCTCGACCCGCGGGTCCAGCCTCAACGCCCCGATCTAGTGGCTAAGGCAATTGTACCGGACTACGTGCTGAGCTCCCACGTCGCGCCCTTGGGGGTAGCCATGTACACAGGCACCGAGCTTCCGGCAAACTATCGCAGCGGCGCGTTTGTCAGTGAACACGGAAGCTGGGATCGAACGCCTCTCAACGGCTACAAGGTAGTGTTCGTGCCGTTCAGTGGCGGAAAACCGAGCGGCCCGGCGCAGGACGTCGTCACCGGCTTCCTCGATGCAAACAATCACGCGCGCGGAAGGCCGGTTGGTCTGGCAGTCGATCGGACGGGCGGACTGCTGATCGCCGACGACGTTGGAGACACCGTGTGGCGGGTGTCATCGAGTAATCCCCATTCTGCGTCGAACAATTGACGTAGCGGACGCATCGAACGGCATCGTTTCCATTGAGTTGGACGAAACGGCGCGACCAGACCGGGCCGTGCTAAATACCGAACGGAAGCTGCACGTTGCAGCGCAACGTGCAGCGGCACAAGGCGTGACCCCGGGGCGGCGGACGCAACGATAGCTGGACGAAACGCTCCGGGTTGCAATATGATACCAGCGCATTGAACGAGCGCATCCAGAAGTACGGCCGATGGTGCCGCCAACCAGCTGGAAAGGCGGCCAGGATGCCTGCACAGTCAGCCGCGATATGGGATAGGCGAGGCCTCGCTGCCAGACCTGTTCTTCTAGCTGTGGGTCTGTGTGTCTTCGGGAGCCCGGCTTACTCCCAGACCGGTGAGGGCAAAACGTCGAGTTGCCCTGGCAACTACGACCTACGTGTAGGTTCTCAATCTCATTTGTTGGGGGACTGGTGCGGCGAGCGAACACGCCTGGAGCAGCGTGGCGTCGTATTTGACTTCCAGTATGTCAGCGACACCTTCGGGGGCTTCAAGACTCAGCAGAACTCGAAATTTGACTCATGGGGCCGCTTCCGCGCGACCGTCGACGTCGATTTTGGCAAGCTGTCCGGGGAGGACGGGTTGTATTTCCATGCGACCGGACTCTCGCAAGGCGGAGGCAACATGGGAGTGGATCTCGGGCTTCTGACCGGGCCTAGCAGCCTGGTCAGCTTCGGCACGACCCGCCTCGATTCGTGGTGGATCGAGAAGCGATGGCTGGACGATCGTATCGCTGTACGCGTGGGACAGTTTGCCGGCCAGGATTTCTACGGGAACGCTCAGTACGGAGAGTCCTTCATCAACGGGCCAATGGGCTATGCGTTGGGCAATTTGGGTACGACCTTCGAGACCGCCAATCCCTTCGCGACTCCGGCTGCGGAAATTCGTATCGTACCGATCGACCACCTTTATCTGAAATCGATGGTGATGGCTGGCGATCCATCGCCCCTTACGAGCAACCCGACCGGCCTGGTTCCGACGTTCCGTGGGGATCCAGTCCTTGTTTCGGAGATTGGGTTCACCCCGGGTCGGAACGCAACATCGGGCACCGTTGACAACGTCGAGAGCCGGAAAGGATATTCCGGCCTCTATCAGTTCGGAGTGGCCTACAATCCCGGAGACTTCACGGCGCCCTTGAGCCCAACACCCGTGTCGGGTAACTATCTCCTGTATTGGAAGGCGAGCCAGGCTCTCTGGCGCATTGACCCGAAGGAAGCACTTGGACTGGATGCAATATTTGCGATCGACTGGAGTCCGCCGAATGTCAACCGCAACTTCATGCAGCTCACGGCGGGGCTGCGCTTCAACGAGCCGCTGCCTTTGGGTTTTCACAACTCCATATCGCTGGGCTATGTGAGAAACAGTCTGAGTTCCGATTTCCTCCCACCGGGCATGGTTCCCTGGAAGATCGAGCACGGCGTCGAGTTGAACGTATTGTTGAATTACGGACCGTTCCTGGTCCAACCGGTTGTTCAGTATTATGCCAATGTGGGCGGCATTGGAGGGCGTGCTGTCGTTGCCGGGTTAAGAACGAAGATAGATTTTTAAACAGCCGCACGGACCTGCCTTTCTTGAATGAAAGCGCGGTTGCTCGAGCGTGCATCTACCATTCGTGTTCGCGAATATAGCGGCGCGTCTGTCGTCACAGCCGATGGCGCCGCCAAGCCCTCCTGAGCGAGGAAGGAGATCGCATCATAGGAAGCGGGAGAGTTATCCGCAGGGAGAGTACTGAGGGCGCCTCCCGTAGAGCGCGTACTTGCAGCAACAATACGCCAATGTCAGCAATCGCGGCCAAGCACCAAACGGGATTGGTGAATAGTTGGCTGGACGGTATCGCGTCTCTGACGACGCCGTCGAACAACGTGCCAATTCGCGGCAAGGAGCCACATCATGACATCCATCTCGCAAACCGCCGGGGCCGTCGCGTTGATTCTGCTCTTTACTGCAGGCATTGCCCACACCGATGGAGCGGGCGACCCCAAAGCCGTTAGCTCCCGGGAGGGGGAATATCTCGACAAGGACGGCAATCCGACCTTCAAGGTCGCCAACGATGGCACCGTCGACTGGTACACCTACGCCGGATATTTGAGGTACGGTGCCAACTGCTTGCAATGCCACGGGCCCGACGGGCTCGGTTCCAGCTATGCACCATCGCTGGTCGATTCCCTGAAAACGCTCAGCTACGGCGACTTCGTTTCGACCGTCGTGTCCGGCAAGAAGGAGGTCAACACTGCGCAGCAGCAGGTGATGCCGTCCTTCGGCACGAACAAGAATGTGATGTGCTACATTGATGCGATCTATGTCTATCTGCGGGCCAGGTCTGACGGAGCGCTCAGCCGTCAACGTCCGGAAAAGCACGCGCCTAAGACGGACGCGTACACAACAGCCGAGGACTCTTGCATGGGCTGAGCCGGGGTTGCGGCGCTCGCGCAATGGCGTTCAAGAGCCCCTCCGGCCAGCTTGGTGTCGAACCTCGGCCGCGAATTCGTTTGCTTTGGGTCCAGAGATGCAGTTGACGGCATTCATCTCGACCAGACCCTTCGGCCCTCGACATCGCCTGCCCACTTTTCGATGCGAGGTTGATGGACGGTGTCTGGATCGGGGATCTACCCTGGTGGTAGAATCAATCACGCGCATGTCCTGAACGAGATTCGGCCGGAGCGGTCCAAGATATTGCTGTGCTTCGTGCATTGCTGGCACGCGGTTGGAACGGCGGCAACTAAGGCATATTTGTTTTGCAGCTTCCGCAAAGAGGAGTGCTGCAGATGCGTATCCACACCGATAGGAAACAGCTTGATGGAGCGGCAATCGCCTTTGTCGTGATCATCCTCTTAACCATCGTCGCCCTGGAGATCCTGCTCAGCCGCCTGAACGCTTTTTTTTGAAGCGAATGACATGGCGGGCGAAGACCGCCAGACCGAACCGATCTCCGTCGGGCATTGAAATGCCGACGATCAGGAGCGGATGGGATCGTACTTCCTTGGGGGTTTCCAGATACGAATTTGGACCGCGCAGCTGCAGCGTAACCAAAGTGCTGCTGTGCTTCGCGCATTGCTGGCGCGTTGTTGTAACGGCAGCAGCTGAGGCCTATTGTTTCATTGTAGCTTCCGCAAAGAGGAGTGCTGTTCGATGCGTGTCCACATCGATAGGAAACAGCTTGATGGAGATGCGATCGCTTTCGTTGTGATCCTGCTCTTGATCGCCATCGCGTTCGCCTACTAAGGCCGTCCGCAATCGACCACTTGCGCGCATCTCGCGATGCGATGGTCAGTTTGCGTGGCGTTACTTTTTCGCATGCGCGAGTTCATTCGCCATGAAAACGCGATTGCGATCTTGTCTTCTGCCGCGGCCGTCGTGCTTCGGCAACTCCTCATTTCCACCGAAATTGCTGATCAAGGCGGCTGGCCCTTTCTAAAATTGAATTTAATGGTCCCGGCCGGCTGCCAACCTACAATTACGTGGCGCACTCAGAATGGCAGAGCCTGCCGAATTCGGACTGGCCGGCCGTGAACCCGCCGATCGGCAGTCATATGGACGCTGTAGAAATCCGCACTATCGCAAAAGTCACGAGGCGGATCGTACCGTTCCTCATCGTCTGCTACTTCGTCGCGTATCTGGACCGCGTGAACGTAGGTTTCGCCGCGCTTTCGATGAACCAGGACCTCGGTTTGTCGCAGACCGCGTTCGGTCTCGGCGCCGGCATCTTCTTCATCGCGTATTTCATCTTCGAGGTGCCATCCAACCTGTTGCTCGAGCGATTCGGTGCTCGCAAGTGGATCGCCCGGATCATGCTGAGTTGGGGGATTCTGTCGGGTACCATGGCATTTATCCCCGCCATCGCTCACACCACCGGGCTCGGCAACGAGAACACCTTCTACCTCCTTCGCGTACTGCTTGGCGCAGCCGAGGCCGGCTTCTTCCCCGGTATCATCTTTTATCTGACATTGTGGTTTCCGGCACAGTACCGGGCGCGCATTGTCGGCTACTTCATGGCCGCCATTCCGCTCTCGACGGTCATCGGCGCGCCGATCTCCGGTGTGCTGCTTTATTTGCACGGCGGTCTCGGTCTTGCCGGTTGGCAGTGGCTATTCATCATCGAGGCCGTGCCTGCCATTATCCTCGCAGGCATGGTATTTTTCTATCTTACTGATTGGCCTGCCGAAGCGGCATGGCTCGCGCCTGACGAGCGCACGTGGCTCGCCAGTCGACTGGAACTGGAGCAGCGCCAGCGTCAGACAGCGCGTGACTTCTCGGTGCGACAATCGCTGGTGAACCCGCGAGTCCTCGGGCTGAGCCTAGTGTATTTCGGCGCTGTAGCGACAAATTACGGGCTGAGTTTCTTCCTGCCGCAAATCGTCAAGGCTTTCGGCCTCAACACTCTTCTAACAACGCTGGTCTCTGCAACACCTTACGCTGTTGGTCTGATCGGCATGGTGTGGTGGGGCCGGCGCTCCGATCGCGTCGTCGAGCGGCGATTCCATGTCGCATTCCCTCTGTTTATTGCGGCTGCTGGAATCGCCGTCTCCACGGCGCTCGATAACCCCACGCTCAAGATGATTTCGCTTTGTGTGGCGGGCTTCGGCATCTTCGCCAACCTGCCGGTGTTCTGGGCATTACCCACCGCCTTCCTCTCCGGCGCCGCGGCCGCTGCCGGGATCGCCGTGATAAATTCGATCGGAAACCTTGCGGGATTCGCAGGTCCTTTTGCGATGGGCTGGACCAAGGACCATACCGGCAGCTATGCCGGCGGTCTGCTGCTGCTGGCGGCGCTCGGCATTATTGCCATGGGAGTGGTACTGATGCTTGGCCAAGACGATGTGGCCGAACACACCGCCCCAGCCGAATAAGCGCCAGCATCGTTAGCCTCAGCACTAAGCGTGATCAGACCTATTGCGCTCGGCGCTATCCGTACACAGGCGATCTCTTAAACTCGAATTTATCCTTCCGAAGCTCCAATCTTATGGTCCGGACAGATCGTGGACCTACATTACGTCGGATAGGCCATCTGACCCTGGCGCTCACGGTCTTGCCGCGTGAAGGACAGCCCTTGATGTGCGCTGGCATGACACTCCAGGTTGGTCGCGTGAGGAAGGCTCAATGAGCGCTAACCACACCGAGCTGCGAACGAGCAGGATACACACCAGCCTGGCCGTGCCAGCATTCGGATTTCTTCTCTTCAAGCTGGACATCCTGGTTGATGCGATGGGTGGCGGAAGCTTGCCGCATCTTGCTGCAGAAGAGGGGAGAATGCTGAAAAGATGATGTCAACATCTACTGCTTCCGCACTGAATACTCCGGCGGTTCTTGCCGGGGGCGATCAAGAGAGGCTTGCACGGCCTGCGACCGTATCGGCTGGGCTTATGGCGCTCGGCATTGTCTACGGCGACCTCGGGACCAGCCCTCTCTATACCTTGCAAACGATTATGCACATCATGGGAGATCAATTCACGCCGGAAGCTGCTCTTGGCTCGCTGTCCCTCGTCTTTTGGGCGCTGATCATCACGATATCGATCAAGTACTGTCTTCTTGTCATGCGCGCCGACAATCATGGTGAAGGCGGGATACTCGCGCTAATGACATTGACCAGTGCCCGCTGGGTTGGTCGTGGTCAGTGGCTCATTATCATGGGCTTGTTTGGTGCAGCTCTCATCTACGGAGACGGAATTGTTACGCCGGCAATCTCGGTCCTGAGCGCGGTAGAAGGTTTAAACGTCGCGACGGGTATATTCAAACCGTACACGATGCCGTTTGCCCTTGTCATTCTGGTCGGCCTATTTGCGATCCAGAATCGTTGGACCGGGACCGTTGGAAAGACCTTCGGACCGATCATGTTCGTGTGGTTTGCCGCAATCGCGATTCTTGGCGTTGTCGGTATTGCGCATCATCCGCATGTTCTGGCTGCGATAAATCCCATTCATGGCGCCGAACTCGTGATGGGGCACGGATTTGTCGGGTTCACCCTACTGGGTGGTGTATTCCTCGCGCTGACGGGTGGTGAAGCGCTCTACGCTGACATGGGCCACATCGGACCAAACCCAATCCGCGCTGCATGGTATTGCGTGGTGCTGCCGGCTCTCGTCCTCAATTACGCTGGCCAGATCGGGAATTTCCTGGACGCTCCCGACCTGGAAGCAAACCCGTTTTTCAAGCTTGCGCCCAACTGGTCGATTTACCCGATGGTCGCGCTCGCAACGCTCGCTACCATCATCGCCAGCCAGGCCATCATCACCGGTGCGTTCTCCATGACGAGGCAGGCGATGCAACTCGGCTGGTTCCCGGATGTCCGGATCAGTCAGACCTCGGCGGACGAACACGGACAGATCTACGTACCATTCCGTCAATTGGACCATTATGGCGTTTACGGTCGCCCTGACTGCAGGGTTCGGAAGTTCCGATCGCCTTGCCGGCGCCTACGGGACCGCTGTATCGACCACCATGGTCTTAACAACGGCGCTGCTCTACCATGTGATGCGCAATCGGTGGCAGTGGTCCCTCTGTCAAGCAGCCGCCATCACGAGCATCTTGTTGGCAGTCGATCTTGCCTTCTTCTCGGCGAACCTTCTGAAGATACTGGACGGCGGCTGGATCCCGCTGACATTCGGCGCCCTCGTCTTCACCATCATGACGACCTGGCATTACGGCGTTGAGGCAATGCATCGCCGCAACGCGGCAGTATCTCAACAGCCGGCCGAGTTCTTTGCTCGTCTTCGCAGCGACAACGTCGCAAGAGTTCGCGGCACTGCGGTATTTCTCACACGCCTTCGCGAGACCATACCGCCCATCATCGTCATCAACTACGTGAAGCGCGTCGGATCACTGCAAAGGACGGTCATTTGTCTGACGGTCAGCTTCGAGACGTTCCTCGCATTCGATCAAAAGACCGCGTCCGCATAGAACAACTCGACGATGGTTTTGGCACGTAGCTGTTCACTTTGGTTTCGTCGAAGTCCCTGACCTTCCCGCTGTCCTCGCGCTTGCGAAAGAGGACGGAGTGCCGGTCATGGACGAAGCAAGCTGTTACATCGAGCGAGGGGATTTCCGTAGCCGCCAACATCGAAATGCCCTGTCGCGATGTCGCATCGCATTGTTTTCGTTCATGTCGCGCAATTCCGCGCATGCCATCGACCGGTTCAAGATACCTGCGAGCGCATTGATCGAAATAGGCCGAAGGATCGAGTTGTAACAAGCGGATAGACTCAGCGGATAGACTCATTGGAGAGCATGCTGTCGCTGCCGGGCTAGAACGAAGATGGATTCTTAGGAGGAAAATCGAGCTCCGCGAAACGGTGGAACGGGTTCCCCGTGGCCCGATGGGTGAGGGGAGTTTCGCTCTCCGAGTTCCGACATGGGTCCAATTCACTTGGGCTGGGCTAAGATTGGCGGATGTCCGATTTGACCCGGCACCCAATGAACCAACAGAGCGCGAACGTCACTTCCGAAACGTCCCAAAACCGGAAGTCAGTAAATTTCAACAAGCATCTCCAATTCGTGAGCTTAGGGCCATGCGGCTCTCGTCACCGTCTTGCCATTATATCGCACCGATTGTGACGCGACCGCCGCTTTCGCGCCCGTTTTTGAATTGACTGGCGGTGGCAAACGTAACCTAATCAACGTACTAAAGCAGTCCTCCTGTCAGGAGGCTCTCGTGAACGATCTCTCGAGCTACGCATTCTCTCCTCTGAGAGAGGGAGACATCGCTCTCTACCGGGGCTCCGGCAACGGCTTGGCGCCAATCCTGCTCGTTACCGCGGAAGGAAGCTCACCCGGTTGCGTCGAGCGACTCGAGCACGAATATGCACTCAAGGCCGAACTTGACGCTGAGTGGGCGGCGCGACCAGTCGCGCTGACACACTACAACGACCGTATGACGCTGGTGCTTGAAGATCCCGGCGGCGCACCACTCGATCGACTGCTTGGCCAGCCACTGGACGTATCGCATTCCTTGGCCATCGCGATTTCGCTCGCCGGGAAGCTTCGCCAAATGCATGAGCGAGGCCTTGTTCACAAGGACATCAAGCCGGCAAATATCCTGGTGAACGCGGCCAACGGCGGTGTGTGGCTGACGGGGTTCGGCATTGCCTCGCGTTTGCCGCGCGAGCGCCAAGCCCCCGGGCCGCCCGAGTCGATCGCGGGCACGCTCGCTTATATGGCGCCAGAACAGACCGGAAGAATGAACCGCTCGATCGGCGCCCGCAGCGACCTCTACGCCCTCGGCGTCACGCTGTACCAGATGCTCACAGGTTCACTACCGTTTACCGCAGCCGATCCCATGGAGTGGGTCCACTGCCATATCGCTAGAAAGCCGATTCCGCCAAGCGAGCGGCTGGAGACGGTCCCGGCCGCGGTCTCCGCCCTCATCCTGAAGCTGCTCGCCAAGACGGCCGAGGAACGCTACCAGACCGCTGCCGGCTTGGAGCGCGACCTCCGGTGCTGCCTTGCTGCGTGGAAGGATCATCGCCGGATCGACGCCTTTCCGCTGGGCAAACACGACACGCCCGACCGGCTTTTGATTCCCGAGAAACTGTACGGGCGGGAACGCGAGATCGAGACCCTGCTCGCCGCCTTCGACCGCGTCGTCACCCGCGGCCGACGAGAGCTGGTGCTGGTCTCCGGATATTCCGGTATCGGCAAGTCCGCCGTCGTCAATGAGCTGCACAAAGCGCTGCTGCCGGCGCGCGGCCTTTTTGCCTCCGGCAAGTTCGACCAGTACAAGCGCGACATTCCTTATGCGACGCTCGCGCAAGCTTTTCAGAGCCTGATCCGCCCGCTTCTGGGCAAGAGCGACGCTGAGCTGGCCGGCTGGCGCGACGCTCTGCGCGAGGCACTGGGCTCAAACGGGCAGCTCATGATCAGCGTTATCCCCGAGCTGAAGCTTCTCATCGGAGAACAACCGCCGGTCCCGGGGCTTCCGCCGCAGCAGGCACAAAGCCGTCTCCAGCTGGTGTTCGGGCGGTTTATCGGCGTCTTCGCTCGGCCTGAACATCCCCTGGCGCTTTTTCTCGACGATTTGCAATGGCTCGACGCGGCGACGCTCGATCTGCTCGCCGACCTGTTGACCCAGGCAGACGTGCAGCCGTTGCTGGTGATCGGGGCTTACCGGGACAATGAAGTCGATTCCGCCCATCCCCTGATGCGGAAGCTCGATGCTATCCGCAAGGCGGGAGCGTTCGTGCAGGAGATCAGTCTTGCGCCGCTCGCCCGAGCCGACTTGGGGCGGCTCATTGCGGATACGCTTAGCTGCACGCCGCGCCGTGCCGCCGCGCTGGCGCGGCTAGTGCATGAGAAGACGGCTGGCAATCCGTTCTTCACGATTCAGTTCATTTCTGCGCTCGCCGAAGAGGGGCTGCTCCGCTTCGATCATGACGCGGCGGGCTGGCGCTGGGAGCTCGGTCGCATTCACGCCAAGGGGTATACCGACAATGTGGTGGACCTCATGGTCGGAAAGTTAACCCGCCTGCCTGTCGAAACCCAGGCGACGTTGCAGCAGCTCGCCTGCCTCGGCAACGTCGCCGAGATCACGATGCTTTCGATCGTTCAGGGGAAATCGAACGACGAAGTCCGTTCGGATCTCCGTAGTGCCGTTCATCTCGAACTGGTCGAGCAATTGGGGGACTCATACAAGTTCATCCACGATCGTGTCCGAGAAGCTGCCTATTCACTCATACCGGAACAGCTTCGCGCCGAGGCGCACCTTCTGATCGGAAGGTTGCTTGCGGTGCATACTCCTGCGGAAAAACGCGAAGACGCTATCTTCGAAATCGTCAATCAGCTCAACCGCGGCGCCGCCTTGATCACATCACCAGACGAACGAGAGCAGCTGGCAGAGTTCAACCTGCTCGCAGGCCAGCGCGCCAAAGCCACTACAGCTTACGCCTCGGCGCTTACCTATCTCGCCGCCGGTGCGGCCGTGTTGCCGGACGATTCTTGGGACCGCCGGCAAGAACTCAGCTTTGCTCTGGAGCTGCACCGGGCTGAATGCGAATTTCTCACCGGCGCGCTGGCGGAAGCGGAGCAACGCCTGAATGTGCTTTCGACCCGCACCGCAAGTACGCTGGAACGAGCCAACGTTGTGTGCTTGTACGCCGACCTGTACACGACCGTCGGTCAGAACGCGCGCGCCATTACCGTCGGTCTGGACTACCTCCGGCACGTGGGCATCCACTGGTCGCCACATCCAACAGAAGAGGAAGCGCGGCGAGAATATGATCGGATATGGTCGCAACTTGGGAGTCGACCGATCGACGAGCTCGTTGATCTGCCCCTGATGACGGACCTGGCTTCGTTGGCGACTCTGGATGTTCTCGCCAAGGTGTTTGCTGCAGCTATGTACACAGAGGCCAACCTGGCCTGCCTGGTGATCTGTAGGGCCGTCAATCTCAGCATCGAGCGCGGCAACTGTGACGGATCGACCTTCGCATATGTCATGCTTGGCGCTATCGCCGGCGCGCGTTTTGGCGATTACAGGGGCGGTTTTCGCCTCGGCCAGCTTGGTTATGAGCTCGTCGAACAACGTCGACTGACGGGTTCCCAAGCCAGAGTCTATAATCAGTACGGAACTCACGTCCTGCCTTGGACGAGGCATTTCAAAGCCGGTCGCGATCTGCTGCGCCGGGCGTTCGAGGTTGCGAACAAGAACGGCGACCCGACCTTCAGCGCGTACAGTTGTCACGCTTTGAGCACGAACCTTCTTGCAGTGGGCGACCCGCTTCCCGATGTGCAGCGCCAAGCGGAGCATGGTCTCGCGTTTGCAGAGAGGACACGTTTCAGGGTGGCTATTGATCTCATCACCATCCAGCTTGGGCTGATCCGGACCCTCCGAGGACTTACGCCGAAGTTCGGCTCGTTTAACGATGCGCAGTTTGATGAGAGTCAGATCGAGCATCGTTTAGCTGATAACCCAGGTCTGGCACGTGCCGAGTTCTCCTATTGGACTCGCAAGCTGCAGGCGCGCTTTCTCGCCGGCGACTATATGTCAGCCGCGCATGCCGCATCGAGGGCTCAATCGCTGTTCTGGATAGCGAACTACACTGTGGAAGCGGCGGAGTATCAGTTGTACGCCGCGCTTTGCCACGCCGCAATCTGCGGCACCGCTGCGCCCGGCCAATGCCAGCAGCACGTCGCGGCTCTGGATGCTCATCACCGGCAACTCGAAGTCTGGGCGGTGAACTGCCCCGAAAATTTCGACAATCGCGCCGCGCTGGTCGGTGCCGAGATCGCTCGCATCGAAGGCCGCGACGTTGACGCAATGCGCCTCTACGAACAGGCCATCCGTTCGGCTCGCGCAAACGGGTTTATTCATAATGAGGCACTAGCCAATGAAGTCGCCTCCCGCTTCTACGCGGCGGGTGGCTTCGAGAAGATTGCCCGTATGTATTTGCAGGACGCCCGCCATGGCTATCTGCGTTGGGGAGCCGACGGCAAGGTGCGGCAACTCGAACAACTTCATCCGCATCTTCGCGACACAACAGACCCTGGATTTCCCGCGACTACCATTGGTGGGGCCGTCGAGCAGCTCGACGTCGGGACCGTTGTCAAGGCTTCGCACCGGGTCTCGAGCGAGATCGAACTCGGCAAGCTTATAGAAACGCTTTTGCGAATCGCGGTCGAGCATGCTGGCGCCGAACGCGGCCTGCTCATCCTGTTCCGGGACGGCGACGAGCCACGCATCGCAGCGGAGGCGACGACCGGCCGAGGGCAAGTTGAGGTTACGCTGCGTCAGACCGCCGTATCGCCCATTGAGCTTCCCGAATCCGTGCTCCATTACATGATCCGGACTCGCGGAAGCGTAATCCTTGATGACGCCATGGTGCAGAATCTGTTCACGTCGGATGAGTACATCCGTCAGAAGCACACCCGGTCAGTCCTCTGCCTGCCCCTGGTGAAGCAGGCCAAGTTGATCGGGGCGCTTTATCTCGAGAACAAACTGGCATCGTACGTATTCACGCCTGCGCGGATTTCGGTACTCGAACTGCTGGCGTCGCAAGCGGCGATTTCTCTGGAGAACGCCCGTCTGTACAGCGATCTCGGGGAACGGGAGGCCAGGATCCGCCGCCTCGTCGAGGCCAACATCATCGGAATCATGATCGGGGATGCTCGGGGCCGGATCATCGAGGCCAATGATGCGTTTCTCGACTTGTTGGGCTACGGCCGCGAAGACCTTGTCTCGGGTCGGATACGGTGGACGAAGCTGACGCCTGTCGAGTGGGCCGCCGCCGACCAGGATGCAATCGGCCAGCTCAGCGAGACCGGGACCTGCAAGCCTTACGAGAAGGAATATTTCCGCAAGGATGGTAGTCGCGTGCCGGTTCTGGTCGGCGGAGCCTTTTTCGAACAGGAGCGAGACGAGGGAGTTGTCTTCGTCATCGACATGACGGAGCGCAAGCGAGCGGAGAACAAGCTGCGCGCCAGCGAACAGCGCTTGCTCGATGCCCAAATGGAGCTCGCGCACGTCAATCGCGTTTCCACGATGGGGCAGCTTGCGACCTCCATCGCCCATGAAGTAAACCAGCCGCTCGCGGCCGTCATAGCTAACGCCGAGGCCTGTCTGCGCTGGCTCGACCGCGGGAATCCCAACCTGAGCGCGGCGCGCCGCTCGGTTGAATGGATCATCGACGACGGCACTCGGGCGAGTGAGGTAATCCGGCGAGTCCGGACGCTCGCGAACAAGACCAGCAATGAGAAGGTGCCGCTCAAGGTCAATGACGTCATTGGGGAGACTATCACGCTGGTGCAGCGTGAGCTGAGCAGCCACCGGGTGGCGCTGCGGACGGAGTTGGCACCGGCTCTACCCGCGATCCTGGGTGATCGGATCCAACTGC
The DNA here is from genome assembly GCF_036924535.1 of Bradyrhizobium sp. AZCC 2262. Taxonomy (NCBI): domain Bacteria; kingdom Pseudomonadati; phylum Pseudomonadota; class Alphaproteobacteria; order Hyphomicrobiales; family Nitrobacteraceae; genus Bradyrhizobium; species Bradyrhizobium sp. AZCC 2262. Next base: position 1,849,601 of record NZ_JAZHRT010000001.1, read on the forward strand.
AGCAGGTAGTTATTAACCTGGTGATGAACGGCCTGGAGGCAATGCAGTCGGTTACAGATCGACCGCGCGAGCTGGTAATCCGATCGGACCAGGACGGAGCACAGCTGGTGCTGGTCACCGTGACGGACTCTGGAGCGGGGATCTCTGCCGAGAACGCGGACCGGCTGTTCAACGCCTTCTTCACCACCAAATCCAGTGGCATGGGTATGGGACTCTCGATCTGCCGTTCGATCATCGAAGCTCACGGGGGCCGGATGTCGGCCGTCAACAATGTGGGGCCGGGCGCCAAGTTTCAGTTTACATTGCCATTGTATCAAGAGGACACGTTGTGACCGGCTCATCATGGAGGGAATGCCATGTCTCCGAGGCAGCTTTCTCGACGGCGATTTGTCGCTGCCACTATTTCGTCCGCGGCGCTGTTGACCGTACCATATGTCCGAACGGCACATGCGGCCGGCAAACTCGAGATCGGCTTTTGGGATCACTGGGTGCCTGGAGCCAACAGGGCTAGCACCGAACTCGTCAATGAGTGGGCCGTCAAGGAGAACGTCGATGTTTCGATCGACTACATCAATAGTCAGGCCAACAAGGACGTGGTGACCATCGCCGCCGAGGCTCAGGCGAAATCCGGCCATGACGTTCTTGCAATGCCGACCTGGTGGCCGCATGCCCAGGCTGACCTGCTCGAACCCATGAACGATGTTGTCGAGCCGCTCATTAAGCTGAACGGTGAAGTCAATGGCACCGTCAAATACCTCGGCAAGGCCGGAGACAAATGGCTGGGCGCTCCCGCCAGTATCGGTAGCCAGATCAAGAGCCCTTGCTCACGCATCGATCTGATGAAAAAATTCGCCAACATTGACGTTCAGGAAATGTATCCGGCCGGCGCACCGCCCAGGGCCGAGAAATGGACGACGGAAACGTTCCTGAAAGCGGCGGAGGCCTGCCATAAGGGCGGCTTTCCCTTCGGCATCGGTGTCGGACAAACAGCCGACTCCGTCGATGCCGTCGGCGCGTTCTTCCAGGCCTTTGGTGCCGAGGTTGTAGATGCCAGGGGAAACGTCACCGTCAGAAACGACAATGTGCGGCAGGTTCTCGATTACTTCAGGAAGTTGATGGCGTTCCTTCCGCCAGACGTGCCGGCGTGGGACGATGCCTCTAACAACAAATGGCTGATCTCGGGCAAGGGCACGCTGATCCTGAACCCGCCGAGCGCATGGGCTGTCGCCAAACGCGATGCGCCGGAGGTCGCGGAGCAGTGCTGGACTCACGGCTTCCCGGTGGGGCCGAAGGGCCGTTTTGCACCGTTTGTCCCTTATTTCTGGACGGTGTGGAGTTTCTCAAAGAATAAACAGGCGGCAAAGAGCCTGCTGCTACATTTGTCACAACCCGCAGCGGTGGAGAAACTGGTGGCAGCGAGCGGCGGTTACGATCTGCCGGCGTTCGAGAAATTGACCACCCTGAAGACGTGGGCAGAACAAGGCCCCCCGAAGGGAACACTTTATCACTACCCGAACCCGCACAAGCACCAGATCCTTTCGATCTCGGCATCGCCGGCGCCGCCGAAGATCGCTCAGCAGATCTATGCCCAGGCGATATTGACCAAGATGTGCGTGCGCTTCTACCAGGGCGAAGCCATGGAGAAGACGTTGGCCTGGGCCGAAAGCGAACTCGAAGGTCTCAGGCGGAGCTGAAGCGAAGGAAGCGGCTCCCAATCTGATGCGCGGCCGTGCGCGCTTGCGTTGACGGACTGCAGGGGGAGGTACATCACCGCGCAGGGGCCCGCTCTAGGTCAAAAGCGCGTTTCGAGCGCGCGCCGATCATCTCCAAACTATCTCGGCAAGCGGACAATTTGCAGTCCGTCAGCGTGTCTCAAAGGCGCTAAGGACAGACGCGCTTATAGGAATGCTTGCTCTGCATCCCCTTGGTTCTCGCCCTCACCAAATATCTAAAGGCTAAACTTATTTTTAGTTGAGAAGCCGTGTCAGACACATGATGTGTACGTCTGATCGCTGTTTCGTGCGGACAATCAGCAAGTTTGCTGGAAGGTGTTCGGCTATGAGCCGCCGGGAGGTTATGGGAATCTGTTCGCAATTTACGCCGCGGAATTCTCCGAACGGAGCAATGCAAAATGGAACCGGCCCGAACCGTTCACCGCCAGAGTTGGCGGGTAGGCACTCCGAGTTCGGGCCGTCGTTCGATTCCGGAAGAGACCGCGGTAGCGGTCACATACAACGGCGGCACCTATGCCGTAATGATGACGACGCCCCAGGATTTGGAAGATTTCGCGCTTGGCTTCAGCCTGAGCGAAGGCGTCATCGACTCTGCTGCTGATATCGACTCGTTAGACATCGTGCACCTCGATGACGGGGTCGAATTGCGGATGTGGCTCAGTCAGCCGAGAGCCGATCGCCTGAAGGAACGACGGCGGCGTATGGCAGGACCGACGGGTTGTGGATTGTGCGGCATCGAATCAATCGCGGAAGCGATGCGTCCGACCGCCACTATCCGTCATGGAGGGCAATTCTCGCCGGAACAGATCATGGCTGCCATGGAGGGCCTGCCATCGCGTCAAAGACTCAATATCGAGACGCGCGCCGTTCACGCGGCGGCCCTCTGGAACGTTACGAGCGGTATCGTTGCGTTGCGGGAGGACGTCGGCCGTCACAATGCGCTCGATAAGCTTTCTGGTGCTCTGGCTCAGGCGTCCATTGTGGCGAGCGAGGGTATCGTACTTCTCACCAGCCGGGTGTCGGTGGAGATGGTGCAGAAAACCGCCGCGATTGGAGCACCTGCGATGGTGTCGGTCTCGGCTCCGACCGCGCTGGCTGTTCGTATGGCGGATGCAGCGGGGATCACACTTGTCGCCATCGCGCGCAAGGACGGATTCGAAGTGTTCACCCATCCATGTAGAATTTCTCGGGAGTCGTTGCGGTAGTGACGCGATTGTTATCAGCAATGGCATGCTGCGATATTATCTCATCCAGTGACAAGGCGATCCGCTGGCGAGCAGAGTCCGTCCAATGAGCGCGAGGGGCGATGCGATCTCGGCTCTCACTTATTGACCGGCTGCCGCATCAACAGGCGTGTCGAAGCCTTTCACTCGCACCGTGCAAGGAGCGCAATATGCGAAAACTCATCATAGCGACCCTCGTGTTCTTGCTCGCCGGGCTCTCCGCCAGTTATGCCCGCGGCGGTATGCACGGGGGAGGAATGCGTGGAGGAGAGATGCAGGGCCTGATGGCTCCTGCGAATCCAACCGTCCCGCCCTCACTGACGCCAGATTCCCGCCTCACCGGAACTGCGCCGCTTCCGCCGCATCATCAGCCAACATCGGCTGACGTTCCTTCGGTCCCAGACGCCATGCTCAAGCCGACCCATGAAGAGGCCGCCGTCGATCGAGCGATCGGAAACATCTGCCGCGGCTGTTGAGCGCAAGCCATGCCCACCGCATAAGGGAGACTCTGACGCCGCAAACCGTCATTTCGGCAGCGTCTTCAGATAGGCGATCACGTCCTGCCGATCCTTCTCGTCCGGCACGGAGTAAATCATCTTCGTGCCCTTGGCGAACTTGCTGGGACCCTGCAGCCATTCGTTCAGGTTTGTTTCATCCCAGGTTACGTTCAGTCCCCTGACTGCCGAGGAATAGCTATAGCCGGGTTCTGTTCCGCTCTTGCGGTCGAAGACGCCGGCCAGTGACGGTCCGACTTTGTTTTCGCCCGGCTTGGTCGAATGGCAGGGGGCGCAGTGAGCGAAAATCTTTTCGCCGGCCGCGGCATCGCCCTCTGCGTGCGCCGCAAGCGGGACTGAAAGCGTCACGCTGCACGCCAGCATCATCGAGCAGATAGCAACACGGATCCTGGTGACGGTGCGCATGTGCGACTCCTAGGTTTCAGGCGTCTGCGTTGAATTCTGTATCAACGCGAGGTTAGTCCTCGCAAATTGCGTTGATCCTTGTTCCCAGGATGCTCCCGAACACGCCGTCGCGCCGGATGAGGCCGTGGTAAAGCGCGGCGCCGAAATGCGCGAGGAAGGTCGCGAACAGCAGGTAGGCGAGGCCGGTATGGAGGTCGCGGAGCCAGGCATAGAGGGTCAAATCATGCGGCAAAATCGGCGGTAGCCACACCGGGCCGTAGAGCACGATCGGATAGCGCGCCGCCGACAGCATGCCCCAGCCGACCAGCGGCAAGATGAGCATGAGCGCATAGAGCGCGATATGCGATGCCTTGGCGGCGAAACGCTGCAGGGATGGAACCGTGTCGGGCAAACCTGGCGGCGGATTGATGAAGCGGTTGACGATCCGCGCCACGCACAAGACCAGGATCGCAATTCCGAGCGGCCGGTGGATCGAGACCAGAAGGTCGTAACGTCGGGAGACCGAAGCGGCCATGCCGACGCCGATGAACAGCATCGCGATGATCATGGGCGCCATCAGCCAGTGCAGAAGCCGGGACGCAGCAGCGAAGCGGACCTGGGTAGTCATAGCTTGCCTCCCGCTTGCACATCCTGTGGCGTGACTGCGCTGGGCGGCTTTTCGTGATCCTCTTCGGCCCGCAGGGTGAACGAGCGCGCATAGACCGCCGAGCGGGCGCTCAGCAACGGATCGTCGGATGGCTCGATGCCGGCTGGCAGCACCAGAGGATCGTAGTTGACGGCAGTGCAGCGCCCAGCGTCTTCACTCGAGGCCCGATCGATGGTCACCGTGCCGGCGTCGACCTGCTGGCGGCCCTCCGGCCAGGCCTGCGTCGCATCGTTGGTCGGGTCGCCAGCTTGCCCGATGGTCACGATCAGCTGCCACTGCCGTGGATGTTGCGCGATTTGGGCGATCAGGTCATCAAAGAGATAGTTCTCGTTACCTGCCTCCGTTTGCTCTGCCGCGTCGGCCGCGACGGGTTGCACCGGCACTGCGGACCAACGAACCGCCGTAGGGGCGCCGGCTGCATCGACGAAGCGGAAGGCGTTGAGACTATTGAAGGTGGAGTTTGCGAAACCGGAAGTGACCTGGCGTTTCTTGATCAGGGCGAGTGCCCGTGCGGCTTCTTGATGAGCAGCCAGGAACGCTTTTATTTTCGCTGGATCAGGCTTGCCGGTCGCCGGATCGGGGCTGAAGGCGAGCAACTGCTCGTAAAAGCCGCGCGCCGAATTCACCGGAAAAACCGGAATGTTGTTCATGCCCGTGCGCCATTCCTCGCCGCCGGGCGGCACAAGGCGCAGTGCCATGCTGCGCACGGTGTTGGGTGCGTCCGGCTGAAACGGCATCCCGCCGGCGAGCGCGAAGCGGCCAACCACCGGGACGCGGCCGGGTTTGAAGACAGCGGCTTTTGATATCGCTGCTGCCTGCCCGTTGCTTTCGAACCAGCCGGTGACGCAAACTCCCTTGGCGTGGTTGCGGCGGAAGCCGACGTGGGTGCCGTTGGCTTCGCGGAAGGCTGCCATCATCCGGTCCTGCGTCAGCCGCACTGGCGAGAGCCAACCACCCGTGTAAGCGAATGCCGCGATTACGCTCAGCAATACCGCGCCGATCGCGCCCAGCCGGACCAGTAGTCCTGGATTGGTCGCGATAGCCGCTTTGAACCAGAGTGGTTTCATATTCGGTGCATCCAGACGTTCGGCGAGCGCAGCCCGCTTGGTTCTTTTTCTGCGTTATGCGGGCCGTTTACTCGATCATTGGCTAGGGGTGAGATCCACTAACTGGCAGGCTTCGGCGCGGAGCCAGACACCCACCAAACCGTGTTTCCGACGTCGTCAGCAATCAACAATGCGCCATTCTTGTCGACTGCCAGACCGACCGGCCGTCCTCGCGCGTGATTGTTCGCATCGAGGAAGCCTGTAACGACATCCTGCGCCGGGCCGCTGGGCTTTCCGCCGCTGAACGGCACAAACACCACTTTGTAGCCGTTAAGCGGCGTTCGATTCCAGCTTCCGTGCTCGCCGACGAACGCACCGCCGCGATAGTTTGCGGGAAGCCCGGTGCCTGTGTACATCGCCAATCCCAGCGGCGCGACGTGAGAGCTCAGCGAATAGTCCGGCGCAATGGCTGTCGCCACCAGATCGGGCCGCTGCGGCATGATGCGCGGGTCTGGGTGTTGGCCGTAATAGCTGTAGGGCCAGCCATAGAAGCCTCCATCCTTTACCGAGGTCAGATAATCTGGAACCAGGTCGGGGCCGATCTCATCGCGTTCGTTGGCGATGGCCCAGAGCTTGCCGGTCTCCGGTTCCCATTGCAGGCCGGTGGGATTGCGTACGCCGCTGGCGAAGATGCGATGCGCGCCCGACGCAACGTCGACCTCCCAGATCGCGGCCCGCTCATATTCGGCTCCGATTCCGTTTTCGCCTACGTTGCTGTTGGATCCGACTCCGACATAGAGCTTGGAGCCATCCGGACTGGCCAACAGCGACTTGGTCCAGTGATGATCGATCGGGCCGCCGGGAAGATCCGTGAGCTTGGTGCCTGCCGCGGTGATACTGGTCTGTCCATCCTGATATGGATAGCGGACGATGGCATCGGTGTTCGCAATATAGAGATCGTGACCAACAAGGGCGACGCCGAATGGCGAGTTGAGATGATCCAGAAACACGGTTCGTACTTCGGGAATGCCGTCACCATTGGTGTCGCGCAGCAGCGTGATCCGGTTTGCGTCCTTTGCCTTGGCACCGGCAAATGACTGCACCCAGCCGGTAATGATGTCCTTGGGCCGGTGGATCGGCGCTTTTGGTCCATTGCTCTCGACCACCAGTACGTCTCCATTGGGAAGGACGTAGAGGGATCGTGGATGCTGGAAGCCGGTCGCCAGTGCATGAACCTGCAGTCCCTCCGGCACGGTGGGAGTTTCCTTGCCCCATCCTACGACCTCTGCGATGCGCATCGGCGGCATCAAATACTGCTGCAACGCGGGCAGCTGAGGATTGGCGCCGATCTGCATTTTTGGGTCGCCAGCATGGTCGTCACAGCCGGCGAGTCCGAGGCCGGCGACAAGAAGAGCGGCGAGACGCGGCAGTTTGGCCGAACGTGCATTCTTGAGGATGTGCATCATGATTATGCTCCAAACCGATGGCGATTTGTCAGGGCTCTGGCAACGAGGGCCGTCAACACGAGAACGATGACGACAAGCGCTGAAAGGGTCAGGCCGGCCGGTACCACAGCGGTATAACCGTCGCGGCTGTGAACGAAGGCGTTGGTGAGCGCGAGCAAGACCGTGATCGCGTAGCCAATCGCGCGAGGCCAGCCCGGCCTGTCGATTCGCCTGCGGGCTGCAAGGTCAATCACGTACGCGACAGCAGCCAGACCCGCCATGATCAGACCGGCGGTGATCAGCCAGATGGAGAACCTCTCCCACATCACATCGGGCATCTGCCAATAGACGAGATCCGTGACCAGCGCGCCTGTGAAGTAGGCGGCGGAAAACGACACCAGCATCCGGTGGATCGGTCGTCCACGCGGCCTCCGGGCTGGTCTCAAATCGGCATCGCGTGTGAAGCTCGCTTCCGCGATCGTAGCGTGCTGCTGCATGTTCAAATTCTCCTGACGGACGTTGCGCGCATCTCTGCCTCCGGGCCGCTTGATCCCTCTGTCCTGATCGCCGGCGTGAAGATCTGGGCCGACAATCCAATATTGACATTGCGCGGGCGCGAGTCCTCTAAATTCTGTTTTAGTTTTCGGGACGGGTTCGAACATGCCGCTCGGGAGTTCTACCGCTGCATTTGCATGAGCTGATCTATCGGCGTCATGTTGTGGTTGAGGTTCGCCATGACGACACCGCGTCGGCAGGATGATCGCCAACATGATCGCAAGTGATATCGATCAGGATGGCTCTTTCGGCGACCGCGATCGACCCCTGTGGGTCAAGGATACTCATCGCCGAAAAATCGAACCGATCACGCAGATCTCATTGAGGCAGACCGCTGACGCAACCGTGTGAAGTCGCGCGGTCTCTTCGCCTTACTTGAAGCGCGGAACCACCGGGACGGTGATATGCGGAGGCGGCAGCGGAGCCATCCTGGATGCGTTACCGATCCCGCTGGGATCGACCGTCACATTATTCAGTCCACCGACATTTGCCGGGCCCGGCGGAATACCACTGATCGGTATATTGCCGGATCCCGCGGCGCCTGCGGTCCGCGCTGCCTGCGCAAATGAAGCGGCCGGGGTGGCCAGGGACAGCAACAATGCGAAAGCGATTTTTGCCGTGGTATTGGACATGATGAAGCTCCGTTGCTTGACGAAAGCGTTTGCGTAGCTGCAGCTGATCTAGGTCTGTCCAGCCGTCGCGCCATTAAATTGAATTTTAGAGTATTGGCAGAACGCGCCCGCGTTCCCATTTTTCTTCATCCTATCAGGGAGAACCAACCAGGAGACCAAGATGAAATTCGCATTGATTGGCGCCGCCGCTCTCGTTACGGCAGCTTTCGCAACTCCCGCACTGGCACAGCCCGTTATTTCAAATCCCGGCTATTGCGCGCAGTTCTACCCGAACGCAAATTGCCAGAACCTGGGGCCTGGCAATCCGTACACCGATGGCGGCTACTATCGGAACAACTGGCAGAACAGCAACGCGTCGATCGAGCATCATCGGCGACTGCAACGTCATCATGAGACGCACCACCGCTAAGGTGGCTGCGTCCAGCCCCCGAGCTTGACGCTTTCGATCAAACTGGAAATGAGAATATTGAGGCGGCCTGGCATGCGTCATGGCCGCCTCAATATGCTTTCGTCCGCATGAAGGGGCGGAGCATCGATATATAAACTCAATTTAGCTTCCTGAAGCCCAATTTAGTGGGACAGGCAGCCTTTCGGCTTACCTCCGTTGTGACGTCCTGAGCTTCAGGGCCGATGTTACTAATCGATACACGGAGAAAGACGATGAACAGACTCAAGATTTTCACTGCGGCAGCGATTCTGTCGCTGATGTTCGCAACGCCGGTTTTCGCGCAGGCAGCTATCCAGGAGCCGGGTGCGTTCGCGTTCTACTATCCCAATAACGATGTCCTGAATGGCGGCCGGCCCACGCCGGCGGCGGGCCCGCACGCCATGACACCGGAGCTGTTCGGCAGCGGAGGCCCGGTCATCCCGAGTCCGCGGATACACGATCGCCGGCACGCGTGGAAGTAAGCTGACGCCAAGCATCTACGCCGGCCCGAATTCGGGCGCGGCAAATCGAGAAAAGGCCGCATCGGAATGACGCGGCCTTTTCCATATCTGAGCGGGAAGGGGCAAACCTTAGGAATTCCTGTCCACCCTGTTGGAGCGGCAAGAGCGGATAAGGCGCAGCAATCCTCGGCAAGCACCGCCGCGCTTTGTGATTACCATCAAGATGCCTTCCGGGACAGGGCGGAGCTTCGCCAAGGTTATTCCAGGCACACCGATTTCGCGCGGAGGACAAGGATGACCAAGCCAACCGACATCGACAGGAATGTTGCCTCCGGATCCCGGCGGCGATTTCTGAGGGAAGGTAGCGCCTTATTGGGCGGGGCCGTCATTGCTGGTGGCCTCGCCGGAAGTGAAGCGCGCGCCGCGGCCGAAAATACGGGCAACCTCCCTCCCAACGTGCCGGAATGGATGAAGACGCCCGGCGATCCCATGGGGACCCAGCCCTACGGCGCGCCGTCTCCGTTCGAAAAAGACGTCATCAAGAACATCTCGAAGACTCTGCCGCAGTATTTGTCGGCATCTGGACGCACGCCGTTGCAGGACCTCGACGGCATCATTACGCCGAACGGTCTGTTCTACGAGCGCCATCATAGTGGCGTTCCCACCATTGATCCGGGGCTGCACCGGCTGATGCTCCATGGCCTCGTCGACAGGCCCCTGATCTTCACTATGGACGATATCCGGCGCTTTCCCTCGGAGTCTCACATCTATTTCCTCGAATGCTCGGGCAACCCGGAATACAAAAAGCCCTATGGCAAGACCGCTTCCGATCTTGTCGGCCTGCTGAGTTGCGCCGAATGGACCGGGGTCAGCCTGAAGCTGGTGTTGCAGGAAGCCGGCCTGCAGCCGGGCGCAAAATGGGTTGTCGCCGAAGGCGCCGATTCCGCGGCAATGACCCGGAGTATTCCGATCGAGAAATGCCTCGATGACGCGATGCTGGCGTACAGCCAGAACGGCGAGCGGTTGCGCCCGCAGCAGGGCTATCCGCTTCGCCTGCTGGTGCCGGGCTTTGAAGGCAATATGAATGTGAAGTGGCTGCGCCGCCTGCAAGTCACTGCGGAGCCGGCTTACTCGCGCGATGAGACCTCGAAATACACCGACCCAATGCCCAACGGTACGGCACGCGAATTCACATTCTACATGGAAGCCAAATCCATCATCACCCGGCCGTCGGGCGGCCAGCGGCTGTCGGCGCCGGGTTTCCACGAAATCAGCGGCATCGCCTGGACCGGACGCGGAAAAGTCAGGCGTGTCGACGTATCCGTCGATGACGGCAAGAGCTGGCAGGAGGCGCAACTGCAGGAGCCGGTGCTGACCCGCGCGCTGACCCGCTTCCGCTTGCCGTGGCATTGGGACGGCAAGCCGGCGGTGATCCAGAGCCGAGCTATCGACGAGACCGGCTACGTGCAGCCGACGCTGGACGAACTGCTCGCGGTGCGCGGCGATAATTACGTCTACCATAACAACGCGATCTGGCCGTGGCGTATCGCTGGAAACGGCGAGGTGACCAATGCCCACGCGTAGGCTTGAATTCGCGGCGCTGGCTGTTGCTACTCTGCTGTGCGTGACGAGCGTGAAGGCCCAAAGCCCGTATGGCATCGGCCGGGTCGCGACGACTGCGGAGATCGCGGGTTGGAACATCGATGTCGGTGGCGACGGTAGCAACCTGCCGCCGGGAAGCGGCAGTGTCAGTCACGGGAGCGAAGTATTCGGTCAGCAATGCGCCGCTTGTCACGGCGCAAAGGGCGAGGGCGGCGTCGGCGACCGGCTCGTCGGCGGGCAGGGCACGCTCGGAACGCCAAAGCCGGTGCGTACCGTCGGAAGCTATTGGCCATACGCGCCGACGTTGTTCGATTACATCCGGCGCGCCATGCCGCAGAACGCACCGCAATCGCTCAGCAACGACGACGTCTATGCGGTGTCTGCCTATATTCTTAGCCTCAACGGTCTGCTGCCGGCGGATGCGACGCTTGATGCCAAGTCGCTTGCCGCGATCAAGATGCCAAATCGCAACATGTTCGTTGGCGATCCCAGGCCTGACGTCAAGACCCCGGAATGCATGTCGGGTTGCTGACGTCGCTTGTTGTTCGGCCGCAATAACGCGCCAACGGCAGCAATATCGGACAAGCGATTACAAGTGTGCGTCATAGATTTAAAGTGTGCACCGGACGCTTGCGTGCGAGCAACCGGTCAGCATCGGTCCTCGAGTCGAGGCGGTGCAGTATCTCAATGAGGTCATCAATGTTGCGCAAGACCATGGTTGTTATTGCAATTGTCTTTCTCGGAAGCTCCGGGCTTTCCACAGGCGCGTTTGCCCGAAGCGGCGGCCATGGTGGCGGTGGCGGAGGTGATAGCTTTCGCGGCAATCACCTTCGCGGCGGCTTCGGTGGTATTCGCGCTGACAGCTTTGGCGTTTACGGTAACCGCACTGGCGGTTCACGTAACGGATTGCTTGGGTACGGGAACCGCGATGTGTGGGGCCACTGGGGCGCCTACTACGGGCCCATGATTCCCGCGATTTGAACCGAGAGTCGTATGGTCGCATAAGACGTCATGCTGGAGTCCTCCCTGATGCCTCAATTCCGACTGCTCGGCCTCTCCGGCAGCCTGCGCCGCGCCTCCAACAGCACCGCGGTGCTTCGTGGCCTTCAGGACGCGCTTGGGCTCCGGGCTGCGCTCGACATTTTCCCGCTGCATGCGATTCCGCTCTACAATGAGGATGATGACGCCGAGCACGCCCCCGAATCCGTGCGTGCCCTGCGTTCGGCGATCGATGCCAGCGATGGCGTGATCATAATCTCGCCCGAATACAATCATGGCATGTCGGGCGTCCTGAAGAACGCGCTCGACTGGGCCTCGCGGCCGTACGGGTTGTCGGTGCTGAAAAGAAAGCCGGTACTGACGATGACGGCCTCGCCCGCGTTCATCGGCGGTGTGCGCGCGCAGCAGCAGATGAACGAGACGCTCGCATCGATACCGGCACGTCCTGTTTTTCGGCCCCAGATCGTGATCGGCGGCGTGCATGAGAAGGTGCGCGAAGGGCGCCTCATCGACGAAGCTGCGCTCAGCTTCGCACTTGCGGGTGTTGATGATCTCATCGAGGAGATCAGGGCAGTTCGCTCCGTCCGAAAGGCGGCATGAACGTCACGGCCGCTGCATGAGGGGGCAGGGAACGACAATTGGAAACTCAAGCTGCGCTTCGGGGTGTCGTACCAAAACGAATGACGCACATCCCGCCAGTTGTCGCAGCGAATACCGCGCCAAGCACAGGTGCGAGCGTAGCTCCCTCGCGACCCGCCAGGCTAAAACAGAGAGCTGCAAGCGCTGCTCCGATCGTCGGTCCCGTCAGGCGTGCCGTCGCAACCATGCCGCTTGCGCTGCCGCGACGCCATTAATCGTCGTCCGGACCGTAGTAGCTTCTCAGCAACCGATAGCGATCGCCGACTTTCGGTAGACCTGATGGAGGCATCGTCCTTGGGTACAGATGGTCGGTCGGTTGCCGCAACGGAGACGTCCAAAGTGCAAGACGAGAAACTTCGAATTCTCGAAGTAGCCGGCGAAATACCGCTGCGCCGCCAAGTCCGGTCTACACATTCGCGTGAGCGCGCTTCGGACCTCTGGCGGCAATGCGTCGATGTTTCCGGGATCCCAAACCTTTTCCTCGAACGAGCCGGCGCGCGCAAACGCTGGCGTCAGCACGACGGGAAAACCGAGCAGAATCGCTAAGGTGACAAGGCGGGCAATTGCAGTCATCGAAGGATCCATCTACCCGCTTCCTGAGCTTCCATGCGCGGAACTCTGGTTGCACTTGTTCTGATAAATAATCAGCGGATTCGCTCTTGGGCCTTGCGTAATGTTTCGATGCATTTTTTCATGCCAACCTGTTCGTCATTCGACAGGGGAGGATCAAGGATCTGGAGGCAGCCGTGCCGACCGACGACGCCAGGCAGCGAGAGTGTCACTCCAAGTCTTGAGTTATAGACCCCGATCGGAACTACGGTGCGTTCGTCGCGCAACACGATTTCGGCGATCCGCGCGCAAACCATTCCAATGCCGTACTGGCTGGCTCCAATACCTTCGATGATGGTTATGTTTGCATAGCGCACTTCATTCTCGATCGTCGCGCGGATGTCGTCGCCCTGCATGAGGCCGAGCTGCTCGAGCGCATCCGAGATCGGGACTCCGCCTACGCGAGCACCAGACCAGTGAAAGATCTGGGATGTTCCGTGTTCGCCGAGAACCTGCGCTTCGATGGTTTTCGGAGCTACCTTGAGTCGTCGGCCTAAATGCACGCGAAAGCGCAGGCTGTCGAGCAGCGTGCCGGTGGAGAGAACTCGTTCATGACCGGCCAGCGCGCGTGTCAGATAGGCAAGCGGATCCGGAGGGTCGGTGACGACGAGCAGAACGGCGTCCGGCGCGGCTTTGGTAATCGACGGAATGACCTGGCGGTAGACCTCGGCATTCTTGTCGAGGAGGCGCAAGCGTCCCTGCGGATCGCTACGATCCGTTGCCCCGCCGGATTTCTCGTTGACGCCGACGGTGATCATGACGAGCGTGGCGCCTGCCAGATCTGAATAGTCGCCATCTGTCACCTTGGTGGTGGATGACAGGGGAGCCCCGTAGCCCATGTCGGTCGCCATGCCTTTTGCGCGATCGCGGCCTCGGTTGACGAGAACCAGCTCGCTGGCGCAACCCCTGATGAGGGTTGCCATTGCGCATGCGGCCCCGACGGCGCCCGCTCCGATAATTCCGATCTTCATGACATGACCCCATCCGTGCCTGGGCCGGCTATCGCGGGAATAAGTCCGGCCTCGAGACTTAGTTGCAGCGAACGATTTGAATAATCGAGAGCGCGTCACTGGCCGGAAAGGTTTGCCTGAGCGCGTCGTCGAGTTGGTCATTGACACGTTCCCATTCCGCATCCTGCACTCTCGATCTCGTTGATCCAAATTTCCTTTGAACCTTGATCCGACGCTTGGGAATTGTCGGGCCGGTCCTGTCCTTCATTGGTGCCTCCTTTGATGTTGTCGTAAGCTAGGACAGAAGGGCCGTCGTTAGGACTCTGGTCCAACGTGTCCGTCCATCTACGAGTAGACGGGAAGATATCCACGAGAGTGGTCTTCCGCAGCGTTTCCTTCGTCCTGGGTTTCAGGCGTGCTGACCGCACTCGAAGAGGAACCAGGTTCGCTTCTCAGTCTCGTCGATCCAGTTCTCCAGCAGGCTTGCGGTAGCCACATCTCCGGCCATGTCGCAAAGCGAATGAACCTCGCGCATGCTCCGCGTCAATATTACGTTATCTTCGCGTAGCTCAGCTATCATGTCGAGCGGCTCAACGTATTCTGCATTGTTGTCCATGATGCGCTGAAGGCGCGAGATCTGCCCGATCGAACGAACGGTTGTCCCGCCGATCTTCCGCACGCGCTCGGCAACGGCATCCGTCATGGCAAAAAGCTGGTCGCCCTGGTCATCGAGCATCAAGTGATAGTCGCGGAAATGTGGGCCGGACATGTGCCAATGGAAATTCTTGGTCTTGAGATATAGCGCAAATACGTCCGAAAGAAGCACCGTCAAATCGGCCGAAATATCGCGAACCGCGTTTTCCGAAAGAGTGGTGGGGGTCGTGAGGGATGTTTTCTGCAACATGTGGGTGACCTCGTCGGTTATTGGCCAGGTGACGGCAATCGCGCAAGCAGATGGCGATCGTATCGGACAACCCATAGTTCGTCCGCATTCCCGGATGTTTCAATTAAAATGACGTTTAGCGTTCTGAGATCGTCACTCATGGCTTCGACGCTGCATCTGCATATTCATCGCATCGGACGATGGCATCAGCATGTTGTCGTTCAGATCGGCCACGATCCATATTGTGCCCGTGACCACCACGAATACGATGAGCAGGCCGAAGGCGAGCGCGAGCACGTTGTTGGTGCTGTCCGGCCCGGTGCTGATGTGCAGGAAAAACACCAGGTGAATGCCCATCTGGGCAATGGCGAGGACCGCGAGGCCCAGGCCCACGCCGCCCGGCCAGAGCAGCGACGTGTTAGCAACCCAGAAGGATGTCGCCGTGAGAATGAGCGCCACCAGCAGGCCGATGGTGTAGACTAGAGCCTCCGAGGGGGCCCATGCCCGCGCTTCCTCGCTCGGGATGTCTCCGGGAGCGCGATCGTATCGAACGTCCGTCATAGGCTAACTCCCATCAGATAAACCACCGTGAAAACGCCGACCCAAACGATATCGAGCGCGTGCCAGAACAGGGAGAAGCAGAGCAGGCGGTGTTGCACGTTGGCGACGAATCCCATCACCGCCACCTGGACCATCATCACCACGAGCCAGATCAGTCCGAGGGTGACGTGCAGCCCGTGGCAGCCGACAAGGGTAAAGAAGGCGGAAAGAAAGGCGCTGCGCTGCGGCGTCGCGCCGTGAGCGATCATGTCAGCGAATTCGCGGACCTCGAGGGTGAGAAATGCCGCGCCGAGCCCAAACGTGATCAGGGCACCCAAATATGTGCCGAGACGATTTCGCGAATTGACAGCGAGCGACATCAGCCCGCAGGTGTAGCTCGAGACGAGCAGGCAGGCGGTTTCGATCGCCACCGTGGTCTGATTGAACAGCTGGGCGCCGGTCGGACCTTCTGCTGTCGCGTGAACGAGAACCGCGTAGCTCGCAAAGAGCGCGGCAAACATGACGATGTCGCTCAACAGGAAGATCCAGAAACCGTAAGCGACCACGATCCTCTTCGGGGCGGGCCCGGCTTCACTTGCGCTTGGCAACGCCTCTTGTTGGACGCTGTCCACTGTGAGGGCGATGTTCATGCTGGCGCTCCTGCCTGTTGAGCCCGTTCGAACCGGGCAATCTGCTCGGCCGGCACTTCGAACTCAGTGTGCTTGCGGAATGCGAAGGCAAGCAGCGTTACGAATGCGCCCAGGAGTCCCAGTGCTGCCATCCACCAGATGTGCCAGATCATCGCGAAACCGATCACGACGGCGAAGAAGGCGCTGACAAAACCTGTGGCGCTGTTTTTCGGCATTTCTATCGGCTTGTACGCGCGTGCTGGCCCCGGCTTGTCCCGCTTCGCCTGCTCCCGTCGCTTACTCGTCCAGAAAGCGTCTGTTCCGCTGACATTCGGCGAGAAGGCAAAATTCCACGCCGGCGGCGGCGACGCCGTGGCCCATTCGAGCGTGCGGCCATTCCATGGGTCGGCGGTCACGCGCAACTTGTCGCGAGCGCGAATCGACACGACGAGCTGCACGATCTGACAGATGATCCCGCACAGGATAACGACGGCGCCGACCATCGCGACCACCAGCCAGGGCTGCCATGCCAAATTGTCGTAGTGCTGCATGCGTCGGGTCATGCCCATCAGGCCCACCAGATAGAGCGGCATGAATGCGAGATAGAACCCGATGAGCCAGCACCAGAACGAAGCTTTGCCCCAGCGTTCGTCGAGCGTGAAGCCGAATGCTTTCGGAAACCAGTAGCTGTATCCCGCCATCGCCCCGAACACGGTTCCGCCAATGATGACGTTATGGAAGTGCGCGATCAGGAACACGCTGTTGTGCAACTGATAGTCGGCCGGCGGCACTGCATGGAGCACGCCGGTCATGCCGCCGATGACGAAAGTCACCATGAAGCCCATCGACCACAGCATGGGTACCGTAAACCGAACCCGGCCGCCGTACATCGTGAACAGCCAGTTGTAGATCTTCACGCCCGTAGGCAAGGCGATGATCATGCTCATGATGCCGAAGAAGCCGTTGACGTTAGCGCTGGCGCCCATGGTGAAAAAGTGGTGCAGCCAAACGAGAAAGGAGAGGATGCAAATCGCCATGGTAGCGGCCACCATCGAGCGGTATCCGAACAGCGGTTTGCCGGAGAAGGTCGCGATGACCTCGGAAAACACTCCGAACGCCGGCAGGACCAGGATGTAGACTTCCGGGTGTCCCCAGACCCAGAACAGGTTGGCGTACAACATTTGATTGCCGCCGGCCTCGTTCGTGAAGAAATGGAAGCCGAGATAACGATCCAGCAGCAGCATCGCGAGAACCGCGGTCAGCACCGGAAAGGCCGCCACAATGAGCAGATTGGTGGCAAGCGAAGTCCAGCAGAAAACCGGCATGCGCATGTAGCTCATCCCAGGCGCGCGCATCTTCAGTATGGTCGTGACGAAATTTATTCCTGCCAGCAAGGTGCCGAGACCGGAGATTTGCAATGACCACAGATAGTAGTCGACGCCGACGCCGGGAGAATACTGCAATTCGCTCAGTGGGGGATAACCCCACCAGCCGGCTTTTGAGAACTCGCCGACCGCCAACGACAGATTGATCAACAGCGCGCCCGAGGCAGTCAGCCAAAAGCTGACGGAGTTGAGCGTGGGGAAAGCGACGTCGCGAATGCCGAGCTGCAGCGGCACCACGAAGTTCATGAGCCCCACCACGAACGGCATTGCCATGAAGAAGATCATGATCGTGCCGTGCGCCGAGAAGATCTGATCGAAATGTTCGGGTGGCAGATATCCCTGTGCGCCGCCTGCTGCGACCGCCTGCTGCGCGCGCATCATGATCGCATCGCTGAAGCCGCGCAGCAGCATGACGAGCGCCAGTATGCAATACATGACGCCGATGCGCTTGTGGTCGACCGAGGTGAGCCATTCACGCCACAGATAGAGCCAGGCGCCTTTCATCGTGATGAATCCGAGGATCGCCACGACGACAAGGGCCATGAACGCGGTTGCGCCCATGATGATCGGCTGATTAAAGGGAATCGCGCTCCAATCAAGCTTGCCCAGGAGAGTCATTGTTCGGCCCTCTGCGATGTTGAACAGATGAGTTGCGATGGATTGTCCATGGCGGAAGCGGTGTTCACGATGCCGCTGAATAGATCACCGGTGACCGCACGGTAGGTGAACGGCGCAACCGCCTTGCTTGGCTTGGCCAGGTCGGCGCAAGACTGGCTATCCAGCACCGGGCCAGTTTCGCGCGCCTCGCGAACCCATTGCGCAAAACGGTTGTCCGTCACGGCATCAACCGAAAAGCGCATGTCGGAAAAGCCCTCGCCGCTGAACATGGTCGATAGCCCCGGATATGTCCCCAGATGGTCGGCTTGCAGGTGAAGGCGCGTCACCATCCCCGACATCGTGTAGATCTGGCTGCCGAGCTGAGGCACGAAGAAGCTGTTCATGACGCTCGATGAGGTCAGTTCGAAGCTGATCGGCGTACCAACTGGTACGACCAGCTTGTTGACACTCGCGATTCCCTGCTCCGGATAGATGAACAGCCATTTCCAATCGAGCGAGACGACCTGCACCGTAACAGGCGTTGCGCTTGAGCTGATCGGCTTGCGCGGATCGAGGTCGTGGGCGCCAACCCACGCCACGCCGCCCACGAGAAGCACCGTCATGGCGGGGATCGACCAAACAAGCAGCTCGAGACGCCCGGAATACTCGAAATCCGGCAAGTACGCAGCGCGCGAATTCGACGCGCGAAACCAGAGGGCGACAGCGATCGTGGCGAGGATCGTCGGAACAACGATCGCCAGCATGATGCCGAGCGAGTTGAACAGTATAAGTCGTTCGGCTGCAGCAATGGGTCCCTTTGGATCGAGGACGCCTTCCGAGCAGCCTCCGAGCGTGACGCTGAGCAAGACAAGAGCGAGCAATCTGTAGCGCATCTTAGGCCTCGTCGGACTTCGCAGCGGCGAAAGCGATTGCGGTAGGGAGAGGGAGGGTTGCGAGCGGAGCGGATCGCGTGATCCGCCGGGCGTCCTCACGCGCTGAGGCCTTCCACGACGATCGATCGCCGATGTTGCTGGACAGCAGGGCAGCAAACAGCAGGAACAGATAAGAAATCGAAAACAGGAACAGGCGCTGCGCCGCTTGCCGATCGCTCTGCTGGCTCCGGTGCAGCTGCAACGCCAGCGCAAGGAGGACCGCTCCGCTGGCGAGAGCAACCACGCCGTACAGTGCTCCGGCATACCCGAGTGCCCTTGGCAGCAACGAGGTCGGTACCAACAAAACGCTGTAGATGAGGATTTGCAGCGTCGTTGCGGCCCTTCCGGCAACGACCGGGAGCATTGGCACGCCGGCACGCCGGTATTCGTCCGCACGATTGAGCGACAGCGCCCAGAAGTGCGGGGGCGTCCACAGGAAGATGATCAGGAAGAGAACGATCGGCTCGAGGCCGATGTCTCCGGTAGCGGATAACCAGCCGACCACTGGAGGAAACGCGCCGGCAGCGCCGCCGATGACGATGTTCTGCGGCGTAATCCGTTTCAGCCAGAGGGTGTAGACGACGACGTAGAAGAAGATCGTGAAGGCGAGCAGGCCAGCGGCTGCGACATTGGTCGCCATGCCAAGGACGAGGACCGCGCCGCAGGACAGAAACAGTCCGAACGCAAGCGCTTCCGGGCGCGAAATCCTGCCGCGAGGGATCGGACGCCGCGCCGTGCGGGTCATCACGGCGTCGATGTCGGCATCGTACCACATATTCAGCATCCCGGCGGCACCGGCCCCGACGGCAATTGCGACCATCGCAAGCGAGCCGAGTAGCGGATCGAGAGAAACCGGTGCAATCATCAACCCGGCGAATGCGGTGAACACCGCAAGCAACATCACGCGTGGCTTCATGAGCGCGAGAAAATCAGGCACCCGTGTCGTCAAACCTGAGCGGGGCAGCACTCGCGGGCGAGGAATTGAGGTAGCTGCGATCTTCATGGTCAACTTCTTTCAGCGCCAGAGATTCGTTTTGCCATGTCGACGATTTCGTCGCCGCGTTCGTTTGATCACGGCCTTGATCATGCACAGGAAGAGTATTTTGCCATCTCTGGCGTGGCGGAGGGCGGCATCGCGAGCTCGTCCGGTTTACAACCGCGTTGATGAAGACCGGTGCAGATGAGCCGGCTGTTCGTACAGCACTCGCCGCAATGTGCTGGCATTCGTCGGGAGGGAGTGCAGCTGATACATTGAGAATCCGCTTGGCCGGAGCAGTCGACGTTCGGTCACTTCGAACAGCATGGAGATTAGAGCCGCCGGGATGGCTCGCTCAATTGTACGCGGGTACGCTCGTCTCGATGGATAAGGATGGAAGGATCATACGAACGTTTGTGATCGAGCCCGGGCTTCCAGTGACCGATAGCGGAAGCAACGCGGGCCGGTTATGAAAAATT
Source organism: Bradyrhizobium sp. AZCC 2262 (assembly GCF_036924535.1). NCBI lineage: Bacteria > Pseudomonadati > Pseudomonadota > Alphaproteobacteria > Hyphomicrobiales > Nitrobacteraceae > Bradyrhizobium > Bradyrhizobium sp. AZCC 2262. Next base: position 1,869,909 of record NZ_JAZHRT010000001.1, read on the forward strand.
GAGCACGGTCATGATGACGCCCCTTCATCGAGGGCACCGCGGCTATTTGCGCAGCGGACTGAATTCCAAGATCCAGCCCGCGTCCCTGCCTTGGTCTCCGTCCTTCCAGCCCATCATCCCCGACTCTCCGGCGTCCCCGATGCAAGAACCACTGTTCACTCTGTGAATGGTGGGGCTACGGGAGCTTCAGCCGTGAGCAGTATTCCTCGTCACATTCAACGAGGCGTCGAACAGCGACGGGTCGCTCGGTTCGGGTCGCTAGTAATCCCGGCCGTACCAAAGAACTTCGGATTGAAAACTTCGCCGGTCAACAGGCGCCCCGCCCGGAAAAAGCAAAGGAAAAACCCACCCGGTTGAGGGAAATGATCGACCACAAGAAAGAGCACTGATCTCGATCTGTCTGCCGCCGAGCGAGAGGAACTCAGAGCCCGCGGGGCCGCAAGAGGCGATCTCCGATCATTTGAAGCGCTCAGCAGGCATTTCATGAAATCGAGTGACGTCCTCGCCTGGTTGGCCCATGGTGGAAGTTCGCGCCTTTTGACGAAGGGTCGCTGCCATGTCCAAGGCTTATGCAGGCTTCTATAAGCGGACGCACAGGCTTCACCAAAGGTATGAGTTCAGAGAAGCTTCCACCCGCCGCGTCAGGGTTGAACCTGCGACAACCCCGGATCTGTCGAGATCGGACGAACTCCGCTGAATTCCCCTGCCGCGGCGGCGATCGCAGGCTCTGGGGTTCGGATGGGCGGAACTGCCTGATAGTGTTCCCGTCCGCCACCGAGTGCCTTGTAGAGCGCGACCAACTGGACGCCTGCCACCCTCCTGGAGATGACGTATTGGGCTTCGAGTTCAAACTGCTGTCGTTCGGCATCCAAGACGTTGAGGTAGTCGGTCAGTCCTCTCTCATAGCGCGCGGACGAAAGCTTGACAGCCTCAAGGGCGGCACTGCGGGCGCGGGAAAGGCTGTTCAAGCGACTCTGTTCGGCATTGTAATCCGCAATCGCCTGGTCTACCTCCTGCACGGCACCTAGCACTTTTGCCTTGTATCGAAGCAGCGCTTCGCGAGCCCGATAGTCAGCCACCTCGATACGCGCATCAAGCGTCCCGAAGTCCAGGACCGGCCAGTAAACCGCCGGACCAATGCCGCCGATGAACGTAATGGCTGTTCCAGTTGCTGCAACACGCCGTCTTGGCCGCCTACGGCACTTGTCACAGCCACGCGCGGAAAAAGATCGGCGATTGCAGATCCATACGGGCTGTCGCTGCTCCTATCTCGAATTCCGCTTGCTGGATGTCTGCACGTCGCTGCAACAGACTGACCGGCAGACCGATAGGAATCTTGGCCGGAAAACGCGGAGCGGGTCCCTCCGCTATCAGTTCTTTCACCAGCGTCTCCGGATACTGTCCGAGCAAGACGGCGATGACGTACCGGCTTGACTGCAGTTGGCCCGTCAGCGGTCCGAGGCCGGCCTCGAATGTGGCGAGCTGGCGTTGCGCCAGTGTCACATCGAGTTCGTTTGTGAGCCCCTCGTTGAAACGGGTCTGCACGACCTGAAGACTCCGGCGGCCGCTCGAAATCGGCCCTTTGCAATATGTCTCGAAGCTCAAACCTACTTGTCGATGCCCATATTGACTGCTCGGTCGTCAAGACTGGATGCGCGCAACACTCGAAAACGGATCATCGAGCTGCACGAGTGCGCAAACCAGAGATCACAACGGTGCACGGGAAGCCATTAAATTGGCTTTTAAGATGTCGAACTTGGGTTGAATCGGCAGGCATCGTCTGCTTGTGCTCTTCTAAACCTTGAGCACGTTGCAAATCATAAACTCTTTTTTAGTTGAGGCCTCCCCCTCGCTTACTATCTCAAGCCTTACGAATCATCCGGGGGGACATCCTGGGCGCGACCAGCTCATGGCCGCGGCCGCCTCGCGTCCTGGTTCGACGGAGCAGCGTCCACAACCATCTTCGATAGCGCCCCGGCAATGAGGCGCGCGCCATGCGGGTTTGCGCCAATCCTCCTCCTGCCGGACGAGACGTCAGGCTGGACCTGTTTCGCGGCCATTTCTTCATAAAGATAAGTTTAATGGTGCCGACGGATTGCGAGCCTAGATCAGCTTCACACGCATTCGGGCGGGTTTGATATGTTGACCTCCGTAATTGTCCGGACTGTAGATCTCTGTGCGCGCCATCGTTGGTCGTTGATCGTTGTTGGAATTCTGTTGGCGACGGCTGCTACCGCTTATGACTTCGCCCGCTTTTCGATTAGTACCGATACCGAAGCTCTGATCTCCCGGGATTTGCCGTGGCATCAGCGCCAGATCGCGCTGTCCGATGCTTTCCCGCAGAGAGAAATTTCCGTCGTTGTTACTGCGTCGACGCCGGAAAATGTCGATGGTGCGACTGAGGCTCTCGCAAGTGGCCTTTCAAAACAAAGGAATCTGTTTCCGACGGTCGTGCAACCTGATAGCGGAGACTTCTTCGCGCGTAACGGGCTGCTATTTAAATCTCTCCCCGAACTGCGCAACTCGCTCGGCAGCCTAAGTCAGGCAGAGCCCATCGTTGCCGGACTTGCATCTGATCCCACCCTTCGCGGCGTGGCGAAATCCCTTTCCCTTGTGGCCAAAGGCGTGCAGGCGGGCGAGATCAAGCTCGAACAGTTGAGGTGGCCATTGTCGCTGGCGGAACGCACGTTGAACGATGTGCTGTCCGGTCGACCTGCAGCATTTTCCTGGCAGGAACTTGCCACAGGACGATCGTTGCAAGCCGGTTCAACTCGGCACTTCATAGAAGTGCAGCCTTCTCTTGACTTTTCCGCGTTGCAGCCCGGCCATCCAGCGACCGAAGGTATCCGGCGAATGGCCGCCGACCTCAAGCTTGGCGACAGATACGGCGCAACAGTCTCGCTGACCGGCCCGGTGCCGATGAACGATGATCAGTTCTCGGTAATCCGGCGGAGCGCATTCCGAGACATCTCCTTTGCAGTTCTGGGAGTGCTGGTCATCCTGTGGCTGGCGTTGCGCTCCTGGAAGTTGATTCTAGCGGTGTCGTTCAGCCTGATGGTCGGACTTGCGGTTACTGCCGCTGTCGGTCTCGCAATGGTTGGCGCGTTCAATCTGATTTCGGTCGCTTTCTTTGTACTTTTTGTGGGACTGGGCGTTGATTTTGGCATTCAGTTCAGTATGCGATATCGTTCGGAGCGCCATGAGCACGACAATTTACGCGCTGCTTTGCGGAGCGCCGCCAGCAAAGCGGGCGCTCCTCTCGCTCTTGCGGCGGCTGCGACGGCGGTCGGGTTCTTTTCATTCCTGCCCACCAGCTATAAGGGCCTTTCCGAACTCGGACTGATCGCCGGGTGCGGCATGCTAATCGCGTTCATGTGCAGCATCACCTTTGTTCCGGCGATGCTGGCTGCGTTGAATCCTCCGGGTGAGCCGGCTTCTGTCGGTTTTGCCGCTCTGGCGCCGCTCGACGATTTTCTACAGCGGCATCGCATCGCGGTCATTGCGGTTACCATGATCACCGTTCTCGCTGGCGTTCCGCTGCTGTTCCAAATCCCGTTCGACTTCAATCCGGTCAATCTGCAGAATCCGGCGAGTGCATCGGTCAAAACCTATCGCGAATTGCAGAACACCGCAGAAACCAGCGGCAATGAAGCCGAAATTCTTGCATCTTCGCTCGATCAGGCCGACACCCTTGCCAAACGCCTCGATAGCTTGCCGGAAGTCTTGCGCACGCTAACGCTCAGCAACCTTATTCCGCGCGATCAGGATGCCAAGATCGCGGCAATCAAATCTTCCGCGCAAGGTCTGGACGCTGCGCTAAATTCTCAGCCGCAGCAGCCCGGCCCACGCGATGACGAAGTGATCGCATCCATCCAGGCGAGCGCGGTAGATCTTTCTGCTGCCGCGGGCAACAAAACGGGACCCGGTGCTGACGCCGCGCGCAGTGTGTCCGCCTTGCTGCAACGGCTTGCCGGATCGGATGCCGCGACCCGGACCAGGGCCGAGGCCGCATTCATTCCACCGCTCGTTCATGATCTTGATCTCCTTCGAAAGAGCCTCAGTCCACAGCGAGTGATTATCTCGACTCTTCCTCAAGATCTCGTTCGCGACTGGATGCTCCCCGATGGTCGCGCCCGCGTTGAAGTACTCCCAAGGGGCGATTCCAATGCCACAACAACGCTGCGCAAGTTCGCAACCGCCATTCTGGCGGCGGTGCCCGCGGCGACGGGCCCCGCCATTTCGCTCTATCAATCCGGAGAGACGGTCACAAACGCTTTCATCGAGGCCGGCGCCCTTGCGCTCGCCGCAATTGCAATACTGCTTTTCTTAGCGTTGAGACGCATCGTCGACGTGCTTTTGACGCTGGTCCCGCTGGCTCTTGCGGGTGCCGTGACGCTCGAAGTCTGCGCGCTTGCGGGTATCACATTGAATTTCGCGAACGTCGTCGCATTGCCGCTACTGCTTGGCGTCGGTGTTGCATTCAAAATCTACTACATCATGGCTTGGCGTGACGGGAAAACCGGATTGCTGCAATCGAGCCTGACCAGGGCGGTGGTCTTCAGTGCAATGACGAACGCCGTGGCGTTCGGGAGTATGTGGTCGTCAAGCTATCCGGGCATGTCGAGCATGGGCAAGCTCATGGCGCTCGCACTGCTGTGCACGATGGCTGCGGCGGTTTTGTTCCAGCCTGTACTGATGGGGCGGCCACGCCAAATCCAAGAGCGTTCGGTGCGGCGGGCCATCACCCCGAGTCCGGCAGAATGAAGCAACCTCCATGTTCTTGGCCGCGGGAATATCAGCAAAGCACCGCTGACGTTGGTTGAACGGCAAAAAGCGATGACATAAGCGATCAAATGACTTCCACAGCGCCAAGGCTGCGAAAGAACGTGCGCGAATGCACGAACCGCTCAAACACTTTCCTCGAATTAACCTGTCCGACAGGACATCGTAATGTCCAGTCCCCAGAATTCAGAAAAGGCCTTTTGAGCCTCACTTCTAGGAGATTTCGACCATGACAAACGACGAACCTAGCCATCGGTATTCACGGATGTTCTCGCGACGACGTCTGGTGCTGCTCGCTTCCGCCGCCGGCATTGGCGCAATCGTCGCGCTTGGAGGCCCAATGGGCTATACGCAACTGTATCGGCCGTGGCTTTTGAGCGCGAGCGCTGCGGATACGCAAAGCCAGCAGCAGCCAGCAGGCTTTGCCGATCTGGTGGCCAAGGTAAAGCCCGCGGTCATCTCCGTGCGGGTCCAGATGGGTGAAACCCCAGACGCAGCGGATCTAAGTTCGAATGAGGAAGACAATCCACCACCCACGCAGGGTTCTCCGCTTGAAAGGTTCTTTCAGCAATACGGTTTTGGCGGAGCGCCGGAAGAGACGCCCCAGCAGCGGCATATCGTCATTGGCGCCGGATCCGGCTTCTTCATTTCGCCTGACGGTTATGCCGTGACCAACAATCACGTAGTTGATCATGCCCAGTCTGTTCAGGTCACGACCGATGACGGCACGACCTACAAGGCCAAGGTCATTGGCACAGACCCCAAGACTGACCTCGCACTCATCAAAGTCGACGGAAAATCCAGCTTCGTGTACGCGAATTTCGCAGACCGCGCACCGCGCGTTGGCGATTGGGTCGTGGCTGTCGGCAATCCGTTCGGTCTTGGCGGCACGGTTACCGCCGGCATCGTATCCGCACAGGGGCGTGACATCGGCTCAGGCCCTTACGACAACTATATTCAGATCGATGCGCCGATCAACAAGGGTAATTCCGGCGGTCCCGCGTTCGACACGAATGGCAACGTGATAGGGGTCAATACTGCGATTTACTCGCCTTCCGGCGGCTCGGTCGGCATAGGCTTTGACGTCCCTGCGCAGACAGCGAAGGCGGTTGTTGCCGAACTCAAGGACAAGGGAGTTGTGACGCGCGGATGGCTGGGCGTCCAGATTCAGCCTGTAACGAAGGGCATCGCCGACAGCCTCGGCATGAAGAACGCCGAAGGTGCAATGGTGGACGAGCCGAAGAATGGAAGTCCAGCGGCAAAGGCAGGCATTCAATCCGGCGATGTCATCACCGCACTTAATGGCACGCCAGTCAAAGAGTCCCGTGACCTCGCCCGACAGGTAGCCGCACTGGCTCCCGGCAGTTCGGCCAAACTCGATATTCTCCGAAACGGAGAATCGAAGACGCTCACCGTCACGCTCGGTGAATTGCCCAACCGGCCATAGGCCAGTGCCGACCTTCATTTCACGGCTGATGGGCGGTTCAGCCGACGCCGTTATGAAGTACGTACTTCGGTTCACAGGAAATGTTGCATGATCGCGATTCGCGTCGCGAAGAGCACGAGTGGGTGCCTGCTCGTGACATGGCCCGCTCTGTTTTCCACGACTTTATAGCCGGAGAATTGGGCCGCAACGTACACCCAGATGAACAAGAATTAATTGGCCGGACAGGACGTCTTGTTCTGAGTGCGCTACGATTCGAAGCCGTTGACCCTCCCGTTCCCCGAAGATCCTTGGTGGCTAATGTTCGCGCAGACAGAGGTCGCTCGCTTGGACGAGCATGCCGCTGGTGCGGTGCAGATAGCGCAATGCGCCCTTGAGGGTTGAAGACCGTATCGGAAAGTTAATGGCATGCCGCAATTTGATCCCCAACTCATCCAGGTCATGAGGGGCGTTCTTGAAGACATCATGACGAGGGTTCCCACGGAACAGTCAACCCAGGCAGTGAAAGCATATCTTGCCGAGTGTATTTTGAAGGCGGCAGCTCAAGGGCATACAAACTATGATGCGCTCATGGCTGCGGCGGCTGATCAGCTACACGTGATTTTCTCTTTGTTCAGCTAAGGCGTCCGGTCTTGATCGCGAAGACTCTCCTGGCTTGATCCGACTCTGGCTCCCTCCGCCAGAGCACAAACTCCACACGAGTCACCTTGCCTGAGGAGAATGCAATTCAGGAGATTGCAAATGCACAAACTCAAGGTTCTGGGTGTTGCGGTGTCCCTACTGGCTGCTACGCCGGCCTTGGCGCAAGAGATGGGAGGAGCGACAGGACCGGGCGGCGCGCGCGGTTTGGAGCCCACTTACAACGACCGCCATTACAACGGCTGCGATCAGCAAGGTGAGCTCTCGCCCGGTGGAGATGGATGACGCCATTCCTGCGAGTAGACACCGCATGTTGTGCCGACAGGCGCCGATGAATTGATGGACCCCGATCACGCCACGTTGAATTCCAGTGTTCCATTTTTGACCAGTTCGCACCGTAACTGGACGCCATATACCCTTTCAGGGTTGCGACAGGCGCAGATTGACAAGGGATCGCCGGATCATGGCAACGAGAATCAGGATGGCCCACGCTTGCGGGAGCATGTTTCTCGCGGTGGGCGTGCTCGCGACGACTCCCGCGGCGGCTGAGGATGGCGGCAAAATCGGTCCACCGCTGGAAACCGTGAAGGCATTCGGCGATGATTTCCGGCTTGTCGGCATCGGTGTCTCGGCCGAGGGCAGGGTGTTCGCGACGGCACCATCCTCCATCGTCCGTTCGCGCTTCAGCATGGTCGAGGTAGATCCTAAAACGGGCGCCGCCACGCCTTATCCTGACGCCGGCTGGAACAGTTTTAATGAGGAGGGGGATGGCAAGTCACAATGGATCTCTGTCCAGGCGCTGTGGGTCGACAAAGCGGATCATCTTTGGGCGCTCGACTCGTCCCTGCCGAAGGTCGATCAGGAGCGTCTGCCGCCGAAGCTGGTCGAGTTCGATCTGTCTACCAACCACGTGATTCGGCAATATGATTTCAAAGGCGTGGTCTCGGCGAAAGACTCTTTGAACGATCTGCGGATCGATACCGCGCACGGCTATGCCTACCTCACCAATGCAGGGAACAAGGGCAGCCTGGTGGTACTCGATCTGAACACGGGCGATGCAAGGCAGGTGCTGGTCGGCGATCGTTCGACCTTCGCCGATCCCAAGCAGCATCTGATGATCGGCGAGGAGATCGCGCAGCGGCCCGACGGCTCGGTGACGGAGATCCAGGCCGACGGCATCGCGCTTTCTCCGGATGCGCGCTGGCTCTATTACCGGCCGCTGACCGACCATAATTATTGGCGCGTGCCGACGTCGGCCTTGCGCGATGCCAGGCTTTCCGACTTGGAGCTTGCCAAGAAGGTCGAGTATCTCGGCAGCTCGGTGCTGAGCGGCGGTCTTATCATGGATGGAAACGGCACGCTTTATGGAGGCGATCTCGAGCACGGCACCGTGGTTTCACTGACCATGACGCCAGGAAATAAGTTGCGCTCAAAAGTCTTCGCCAGCGATCCATCAAAGCTTTCCTGGGCGGATGGTTTTGCGATCAGCGGCGGCTACCTCTACATCGCCGATTCCCATCTTTGGGAAGTTGCGTTCAAGAACAATATGCCACGCTCCGGTCCCTTTACGATCTTCAAGGTCAAACTTCCGCATTAAGCCTGGCGCGAACGGCGGCGCGGCCAGGCAAGCATCGGCGAAGCCGATCTCGCCGGGGCTAATCAATTTGCGGAAAATGCGATAATGGAGCATCCGCTGCCGGCGCGAAGCGGACTCATCTCGCCGCGCGATCGCTGACCGCCACCTCGGTGTTCGCCGGCAAATCGGGAAAGGTCAATTCCCATCCCCCGCCGAGCGCCTTGAAGAGCTGGACGAGATTAAGCGAGACGTTTGTCGTGCTGGTCGCATATTGCTGTTCCGCCTGCAGCAGCGATCTTTGCGCGTCGAGTACCGAGAGGAACTCCGTCACGCCGTCAGTATAGCGGGTGCGGGCAAGCGCCAGTGCCTGGCGGGAATGCTCGGATTGAGCCTTCAGCCTGCCGCGGCGGTTCTGTTCCAGGCGATACGCGACGAGCGCGTTGACGACGTCATGCCAGGCCTGCAGCACCGTCTTGTGATACGTGATCGCCGCTTCCTGCTGCTGGGCATCGCGCAGTTCGAGGGTGCTCTTCAGCTTGCCGCCCGCGAAGATCGGCAGCGAAACGCTCGGGCCGACCATGTATTGCAGCGAACTGCCCTTCCAGAGGTTTCTGATGTCGAGCGCGTCGAAACCCACCGTGCCGTTTAACTGGACGCTCGGATAGAACGCTCCGACGGCAACGCCGATATTGGCGGTGGCTGCATGCAGTTGGGCCTCAGCCGCACGAATGTCCGGCCGGCGACGCGCCAGTTCGGAAGGAATTCCGAGTGGAACGCGCGGCGGCGCCGGAGGGACCAGCCTTGGCCGGCGGAGCTCGGCTTGCAATGCTCCGGGCGACTCGTCCAGCAGCAAACAGAGGGCATTGATGTATTGGGATTCCTCTTGTTGCAGCGTCGGCAGTTGCGCGCGAATGCTTTCGACCTGCGCCGCGGCATTCTCGACGTCTAGGCTGTTCTGCAGACCGCGTTGTTGCCGTTCCTGCACGAGCTGAAGGATGTCGCGGCCAATCTTCAGATTGTCATTCGCGATCCTGATCTGCGTCTGGGCGCCGCGCAGCTGGATATAGTCGCGTGCGAGTTCGGCGAGGCTTGAGACAAGCGCATCACGGCGTTGGTCCGCGGCCTGATCAACCTGTGCGTCGGCGGCTTCGACCTGCCTGCGGACCTTGCCCCAGAGATCGAGTTCCCATGAGGCATCGAACCCGACATTGTAGTCGTTGATCGCGCCAGGATTGAAACTGCTCCCTGGCGCAAGAAGACCGCTCAACAGGCTGACGATCCCGTTCTGACTGTATAGTTCCCGGGTATACTTGGCGTCGCCATTGATCGACGGAAACGCCGCCGCGGCCGTTACGCCACGTTGAAACCGGCTTTGGGCCAGCCGGATCGTCGCGGTTCGCACGTCGAGATTGGCGTCGGCAACACGGCGCGCGAGATCGGTCAGGACCGGGTCGCGGAACGCTACCCACCATGCCGGATCGGTTGGCGGCGGCAATCGTGCATCGGCCACAGCGACGCCCTTGTCATCCATGAACGATGTCTGCGGCAACTGCGGATCCGGCGGCGCGAAGTTCGGTCCGACTGTGCAACCGGCGGCGAGCAAAGGCGCGATCATCGCAGCGACAATTCGTCTTTTTTTGCCCCGGAACAGCATCAATGCGCCCCTGGCGGACGCCCGCCGCCGGTTTTCGCCGATAGCAGAAAGCAGAACGGTACCATGAAAAATGCGACGATGGCGCAATAATAGAACACGTCGGAATACGCCAACACGGTCGCCTGGAGCCGGTACGCCTGATAGACTTGCCCGACCGCAACGTCGTGAACCGCGGCACCCGCGCGGCCCATCGCCCGCAGCGTCTGTTCATAGGTCGCGATCAGGGCCTGATAGGGTTGATGGAACGGGCTCGCCCATTGCGACAAGTAGGTTTGATGAACCTGCGAGCGTTGGATGATTTCTGCCGTCGAGAGCGAAATTCCGATTGAGCCGAACACGTTGCGAAACATTGCGAACAATGCGGCGCCATCACCGTTGAGCTCGCGCGGCAGCGTCAAATAGGCGACCGTGCTGATCGGTACAAACAGAAAGGCGAGAGCGGCGGTTTGGAATGTCCGCATCATCACGAGCGTGCCAAAATCGATGTTCGGCGCGAGACCGCTGGAGAAAACAAGAGCGCATCCCATAATCAGGAAGCCAAGTGCGATAACATAGCGCGTCTGCAACACGGTCATCAGCCGGCCGACGAGAGGTATCAGTACGATAACGGCAATCCCGCCGGGGGAAAGCACAAGTCCGGCCCATGTCGCCGTGTAGTTGAGGGTCTGCTGCGCAAATTGGGGAATGACGACGGCGCTGGCGTAGAGGATCGCACCGGTTGCCCCGATCATGATGCAGCCCGCAGTGAAATTGCGATCGGTGAACACGATAGGATTGACGATCGGCTTCCGCGCGATCAGGAGCCAGCCGATCGCCCCGAGAATGCCGAGGAAGGCCAGAAGCGCCATCAGGCAGATGAAGTTGGATTCGAACCAGGCCTCGTCCTCGCCGCGATCCATCATGATCTGAAGGGCTCCGAGCCCCAGGGTGATCAACGACAATCCGATGTAGTCGATGCCGCGGCGTCTTTTGTTTTTTTCCCAGGGAGGATCCTCGACCAGCATCGAGACCAGAAACACGGCGATAATGCCGACCGGGATGTTCAGAAAGAATATCCAGCGCCAGTTTGCCTGGTCGGTGATGTAGCCGCCAAGTGTCGGACCCAGGACCGGAGCTACCACGGTGGCGATGGCCGCAACCCCAAAAGCTGCGCTGCGTTTGGCCGGCGGAAAGGTGTCGAGGATGATGGATTGCTGGTTTGGCTGCAATCCGCCGCCAAAGAAACCCTGGGCCAACCGATAGATGATCAATTGGGTAAGACTGCTCGCGGTGCCGCAGAGAAACGAGCAGACTGTGAACATCGCGATGCAGATGACAAAATACCGCTTGCGGCCAAGCAGGTCACCCAGCCAGCCAGAGATCGTCAACACGATGCCGTTGGCAACGAGGTATGATGTCAGCGCCCAAGTGGCCTCGTCGCTGCTCGACGACAGACTGCCGGCGATATGCGGCAGCGCCACGTTCACGATGGTCGTGTCGAGAACTTCCATGAACGCTGCAAGCGTGACAGCGATCGCGATCAGCCACGGATTGTACTGCGGTTTCCAGGACGCGTCCGCATCGGCTGTTGCGGCTTCGGCGCTCATCTCACGGCCACCGTTGGCTCGACGGATATTCCGAGCGGCAGCGGGATGTTCGGGTTCAGGCCGCTGTCGATGACGATCTTGACCGGAACGCGCTGCACCACCTTGACGAAGTTGCCTGTCGCATTCTCAGGCGGGAACGCTGTGAACTTCGATCCGGAGCCGAGCTGAATGCTATCCACGTGCCCCCGCAGATCGAGCGTCGGATACGCATCCACCTTGATCTTGACCGGCTGCCCCTTTCCCATATCAGCGAGCTGGCTCTCCTTGAAGTTCGCTGTCACCCAGACTTCCGGCGCCACGATCGAGAAAATCTGTTGGCCGGGTGCGACATAGGTACCTTTCTCCACGTTCCTCTTGGTGATCCAGCCGTCCTGGGGTGCAGCGACTACCGTCCACGACAGGTTAAGATTGGCCTGATCGAGCCTTGCTTGTGCCTGCTCGACCTGCCCCTTCAGCTGGCCGACCTGCGCGTCGGTCTCACCGATCCGCTGAGGGACCGGTGAATTCTGAGTGACCTGCGCCTCCGCCAACATGACTTGTGCCTGTGCCTGCTTGAGCGCAGCCGTCGCAGCATCGACCTCTTGTTGCGAGGTGGCCGGCCTGGAGAGAGACCGTTGTCTGCCGTAGTCGGCTTGGGCTTTCGTTAAATTCGCCTTGGCGTTTGCAAGTTGCGCTTGCGCCTGCTCCAGCAGAGCTGGAAAATTCTTGCGGGCGATCTCGGCGCCGAATTGCTGACCTGCGTACTGGCTCTTGGCAGTTGCGAGGGCTCCTTCGGCTTGTTCGCGGTCGGTCTCGTACTGGCGCGGGTCAATATGGATGAGTGGTTGGCCCTGCTTCACGAACTGGTTGTCTGTGACGTCAAGCGAAACGACCATGCCTGAAACTTGCGGCGCTATGGCGATTGCGCGTCCGTCAGTATAAGCGTCATCAGTGGTTTCGAGGTTGCGCGTCGATAGCCAGTAGAAAAGTCCACCCGCAGCAAGCAAGATGACCACGAGGATGCCCACCGCGACGACCAGCGGACGGCGCTTGCTGCGCCTTTCCTCTTCGGCTTTATCCTTTTCCGCATATTTATGTCCGGAGTCGGGCTCAAGGTCCTTCGCGGGCGTGGGCATTTGATCTTGCCGATTGTCATCCCTTAGGGTCTGCTCGGTATCGCCGCCCGCAAGCTCGGCGCCAATGGCATTATCCGACATGCCTTCTGCTCCGATCTGAAATAGTCGCCTCGTGCACAGGCGCGCAAGCTCCTGGAGGTCCGGATCGGTGCCGTTCTGGATCTCCTATTCAAACAACGCCGGCATTTCCCTTTGATTTTATCTAACGAGCCGCATGCCTCGATCCTCGCGACCGTCCTGCGCGTCTGCGTCGTCAGAGGCACAGGTCCTCCGGCTCCCATGCGCAACACGAACAATTTCGCGTCGACGACCAAAGACTGTGCCGCCCTGGAACGTCGGTCTTCTAAATTCGAGTTTATTCTTTCGAGACCGACCAGGAAGATTCACATCTTGGTGCGCGGGACGGCAGCAGAGGTCTGGTGGAATACTACTGATCGGGAAACTTTCCTTTTCTTCCAATCCCGCGGCTCGAGCCCACGAAGCGGCAGGAGATGCCAGCAGCAGCAAGAGTGCGAAGGCGAATTTCGGCGAAATGTTCGACACGACCGGATACTTCTGCAGTTCACTAGGATATTGCGTGTGCAAAGCTGTTGTCGTCTGCCAATCCCGCCGACACCATTAAATTAAACTTTAGAAATCGCTTGGGACGCGTTCGAGCAAGCGGGGCTAGAGATTCCCCTATTAACGGCTAAAGACTTCAGTCTTTCATCAGGTAGTGTTGTTCTATTCGCGGTGGACGATTGATCCTATCGAAAGATTTACTGGTCCCGAAAGTGTTCATTGCATATCTCCTGAAGAAGGAGATGACATGTCCAAATCTGCCGTTTCCACACCGAACGTCCCGATAAATATAGCTAGAGAAGCTCATCAAGGGTTTTCCCGGCCTGGGACTGCATCGGCTGGGCTTCTGGCGCTTGGGATTGTTTACGGCGACTTGGGGACCAGCCCTCTCTATACGCTGCAGACAATTGTGCACATCATGGGAGATCAATTCACGCCGGAGGCAGCACTCGGCTCGCTATCTCTGATCTTTTGGGCGCTGATCATTACGGTATCAATCAAGTACTGTTTTATCGTCATGCACGCCGACAATCAGGGTGAAGGTGGAATTCTCGCGCTGATGTCATTGACCGGTGCCGATTGGGCTGGTCGTGGTCGGGCGCTCATCGTGCTGGGCTTGCTTGGTGCAGCCCTCATTTACGGTGACGGAATTATTACGCCCGCTATCTCGGTTCTGAGCGCGGTGGAAGGTCTAAACGTCGCAACAAGCATGTTCAAACCGTACACGATGCCGATTGCCCTGGTCATTTTGGCAGTGTTGTTTGCAATTCAGCACCGGGGAACGGGCGTCGTCGGAAAGGCCTTCGGACCGGTCATGTTCGTCTGGTTTGCAACGATCGCGATCCTTGGCCTTGTTGGTATTGTGCATAACCCACATGTTCTGGTTGCCGTAAATCCCGTCTATGGTGCTCAACTCCTGATGCGTCACGGATTTCTTGGGTTCACCGTACTGGGGGGAGTATTTCTGGCATTGACGGGTGGTGAAGCCCTTTACGCTGACATGGGTCACATCGGACGAAATCCGATCCGCATTACCTGGTATTGCGTTGTGCTGCCGGCCCTCGTTCTCAATTACGCCGGTCAGATCGGAAATTTCCTGGAAGCTCCTAGCCTGGAAGCAAACCCATTTTTCAAACTGGCGCCCAACTGGACGATTTATCCGTTGGTTGCGCTTGCGACCCTGGCGACCGTCATCGCCAGCCAGGCCATCATTACCGGTTCGTTCTCCATGACGAGGCAGGCCATGCAGCTTGGCTGGTTTCCAGGAGTGCGGATCCGTCAGACTTCGGCAGAAGAATACGGACAGATCTACGTACCGTTCGTCAATTGGAGCATGATGGCGCTTACGGTTGCCCTGGCCGCTGGTTTTGGAAGTTCCGATCGTCTTGCCGGAGCTTACGGGACGGCTGTATCGACCACGATGCTCCTGACGACGGCGCTGCTCTATCACGTGATGCGTAATCGGTGGCAGTGGACGCTTTGTCAGGCAGCCGCCGTCACGGGTATCCTGTTGGCGGTCGATCTTGCCTTCTTCTCGGCAAACCTTCTGAAGATAGTGGACGGCGGCTGGATCCCGCTGACACTCGGCGGTCTGGTGTTCATCATTATGACGACCTGGCACTACGGCGTTGCTGCGATGCATCGGCGCAACGCGGCAAACTCTCAACAGCCAAGCGAGTTCTTCGCGCGCCTTCGCCGCGACAACGTCGTAAGAGTTCCGGGCACCTCTGTATTTCTCACCCGGCTTGGCAAAGCGATCCCGCCGGTCATCGTCAACTACGTGAAGCGGGTAGGATCGCTTCACAAGACGGTTATTGCCCTGACAGTGCGCTTCGAGGACGTTCCTCGCGTTCGATCAGGAGACCGGGTCGGCATAGAACAGCTCGACGATGGCTTTTGGCATGTAACTGTTCACTTCGGGTTCGTCGAGATCCCTAACCTTCCGGCTGTCCTCGCGCAGGCGAAAAAGGACGGCGTGCCGCTCCTGGATGAAGCGAACTATTACATCGAGCGCAGCGACCTCGTCAGCGGCAAACATCGAAATCCGCTATCGAGATGGCGCGTCAAATTGTTTTCATTCATGTCGCGCAATTCCGCGCATGCTGTCGACCGGTTCAAGATACCCTCGAGCTCACTGACTGAAATAGGTCGAAGGATTGAATTGTAATCGGAGCCAGCAATGTCGGGATGCACGCTCTAAGCGACTACCGAGTGGGTGGATGAGACAAGCTGAAGTTTTGCCTTTCATATAGCCTCCGGATGCTGCGAAACCGAAGTGTACTGTCAGACGTAGACCGTCACGGTAGCTACGACTGCTGCTGCTCCGGCCGAGATCCAAGCCCAAGGTTCGCGAAGACGGGCGACAGTGTTGTCTTTGAAAGACAGCCAGAGGGCCTCACGCGGGTAGCCGTGATTTAAGAATTTTAAGGTCGGCCCTAAGGAAAAGCCCCTCGGGAGCGGCTACACCACCTCAATTCGGAGGTGTGCCATGCCTCAGACCGGATTGGCGTCCGCGAACAGGGTCGCGTTCCTAGGGAAGCTGTCGGCGTCGATTGCCGAAATCAACCAGCCGATCTGCGCTGTCGTCATGAACGCCGAAACCGCTCTGAAGCTGCTCCTCGCCCAGCCGACGGATACGGAAGCGATGCGGCGGTTGCTCGCTTGTATCGTCAAGGACGGAGCGCGCACTGGCGACATCGTTAACCGCACCCGTGCGCTGATCAAAGAAAGCGCCGCTACGGAGGGAATGCCTGGAGATCAAAGTGAAAATGCTTCGGTTTCGATTTCCATAAAGATGCGGCCAAGTGATCCGACCCGGCTGTAAAATATCGCAGACTCGGCGTGCTCAAGGTCCGAAAAAAATCGCCCGATCCATGGCTTAAGATGGCTTTCGAAGATGTTCCGATCGGTCCCGCCGGGAGCAATGATCTGGCCACCGGCGAGGCCGGCCATGACTTCGAAAAGTACCGCAACGTGATCCTCGGGTTCCGATCGTCGCTCAGTCCTCTCAAGGCCAAGTTGGTTCAGGGTTTTGCGGAGCCGGGCGAGGGGACGCCCATAGAGGTAACCCGTCAGATAATATGACGCGTAGGGGAAAAGCTCGCCACGTTCGAGTCCGACGAAGAGATCGAAATATTCGCGCTCGATCCGTTCCGGCTTCATGCTGGCGGCTGCAGAACTGAGGGCCGCGTGCGCCGCGCCCAACTGGGTTGCATCGCCACTCAGGCAGGCCAACTGCTCAATCATATTGGCATCCGGGCTATGCGACAGCAGGGTTGCGAGCAACGCATACTCGACCGCCCGTGCGTGATCCATCTCATCGACCTGACCTGCGGCTGAGATTGCTCCGGCGTCTTCATCCGACGCTCCGCAGGCCTGCCCGGCCTCTCCGAGGCCGATAAGACCTGCGACATCCTCGGCTTTCAGCGGTCCAAATCCCGGCATCGCGGTTGGGTCGTTGAAATCCCATTGGTTCTCGGCGATCCCGATGAAATCGCGAATTGCCGGATCGGTTACCCAGGCCCGCCTCAGCGCAGCTCTTGTTAGTTCGACCGGGACACTTGATCCGAGAAACGATCGGATGTCGGTGCCCGCAACGATCGATTGAAGCGGCGGCAAGCTTGCCAGATCGAAGGTCGCAGAGGTGGGGGAGTCTGTTGGCGGCGTTGCAACCGTTGCTCGATTGAAATCGCCAGCTTCTGCCTCATTGGGTTTGGGCCCGGAGACTGAACCGTCCGGCTCTACGATATTGTCGGATTTCCGCTTCATACGCGACCAGCGCGAAATGATGTTTTCTGACCGGGTCATTTGCTGTTCACCCCGTCCTGGTTGCAGTGGCCAGGCGTCTGCGGCTCACCTCGGTCCCGTTGCCGCTTGTTGAAGGGCCGCTCGATGTGATGCTCGGCGATAAAACCGCCGATTGCGTCGATGATCGCAGCGGGCATCGGTACGCTCGCGACCAGATCATTGCCGGCATCGGTCAAAGCCTCGCCCTCCGAGGGGTCGGCCGTTACCGTAAGGATGTCGAACGCTGGGCTCTTAGAATTCGCAGCTATCGGTCGCAGAACGACCCACAGCGCGGGCATCCCCGAAGAGAGATTTTGCCGATAGTTCGTCGTTTCAGTTCGATGCAGTTCGATCGCAGTCGCACCCGCATAGAATGTGGTCGCATCGCCTTCCTCTCCGATTCGCGTCCAGGGTACCGCCGATGGCGTTCCAACAAACACCGAGACCGGTCGCCAGAGAAAATCAAGCCACGGGCTCCTCGCTTTGCGGCATTCGACTACCACACCAACAACAATTTTTGCGAGCGCAGTTGATCTCATTCCTCATCCCCACCCCTGGCCCCATCGACGGCCTCCGTGGCTGATGTGCTCATTCCGCTGCAGCCGGTGATGATTGTCCAGATCGAGCGGCGAGGGGCTCCTTGGTCAACTGCTCTTCGAGCCAGATGTCGTGATGTTCCTTTGCCCAGTTGAGATCCACTCCGCCGGTCGCCATGGCCTCGAAAGCGCCCTCCATGCCGAGCGTTCCGATGTAGATATGAGCAATGATAACCGCAACGAACAGAACGGCGATCACGGCGTGAACGACCTGCGCGATTTGCATCCCCACGATGTTCGTTACGTAGAACGGAAAGAGGAGGAGGACGCCTGAGACGGTAACCACCGCTCCCGCGCCGAGGGCGAACCAGAACACCAGCTTCTCGCCCGCGTTGAAGCGACCCGCCGGCGCATGTTTTGATTTGATGAAGCCGCCACCCCGGCGGATCCAGTCGACATCGACCTTCCGAGGAACGTTGTCCTTGATCCATAGCGCAATGATCAGGACAAGGCCGATTACGAATGATGCGCTGACGTAGTTGTGGAGGTATTTGGCGATTTGCGACATGCGGCTGAACGCGTCAGGCCCGATCATCGGCAGAAGAGTGATCCGCCCGAACGTGATGTTCAAGCCGGTCAAGCCGAGAATGACGAAGGACACCGCTGTCAGCCAGTGCGCGAAACGCTCGAAAGAATTGAACCGCGGAATCGTCTTCCCAGAACGTCCGGCGGAGATCCGTAACCGTCCCATGACGAGGTAGGCGGCTGCGAGCGCAGCGATCATGCCGAGGATTACGATGGCACCGATCCAGCGCAACGTGACTTGGTGGAAATAATCCCATACCCGGCCGGCTGGTTGAATGAGCACTCGCGCCCGCTCGATGGGCTGGTCGATGTTGCCCTCGATGCGTGGTGATTGCTGGAGCAACTGCTGCTCGGTCATCGCGCTCGCTGTTGGATTGGGTGCGCCGTCCGGGCCGAGTTGCTGTGCGAGCGCCGGATTTCCCACGACCATCATCAGGATTGCCAACGCAACGATGATCAAAGAGTGAATGCTCGCATGACACCTCATCATGATCGTTCTCCGGTGGTCCGCGCCCCTATCGTTGCCCGCAATGTCCGTGAGGCGCCTCAGACATCAATGCCCTCGTGATAGGCCGTCTTCCAACCCCATGCGCCCGAACCATAGCCGCGCTTTATCACGCGCTCCTTGTAGATTTCGGCAATGATGGCGCCATCGCCGGCGAGCAGCGACTTGGTCGAGCACATCTCGGCGCAAATCGGCAATTTGCCCTGGGCAAGACGATTGGCGCCATACTTGGCGTATTCTGCCGGCGTATTGTCGTCTTCCGGTCCGCCTGCGCAGTAAGTGCACTTGTCCATCTTGCCGCGCGAGCCGAAGTTTCCGATCTTCGGATATTGGGGTGCGCCGAACGGACAGGCGTAGAAGCAATATCCGCAACCGATGCATAGGTCCTTCGAGTGAAGTACGATGCCGTCGGCCGTGGTGTAGAAGCAAGACACCGGGCACACCGCGGCGCAGGGGGCATTCGTGCAGTGCATGCAGGCCAT
This sequence comes from Bradyrhizobium sp. AZCC 2262, assembly GCF_036924535.1. Lineage (NCBI taxonomy): Bacteria > Pseudomonadati > Pseudomonadota > Alphaproteobacteria > Hyphomicrobiales > Nitrobacteraceae > Bradyrhizobium > Bradyrhizobium sp. AZCC 2262. The sequence continues at coordinate 1,889,160 of NZ_JAZHRT010000001.1, forward strand.
CGACACCGAGCGTTCGCCGGGTTTGCCGTCATTGATGGTGACGACGCGACGGCGATTGATGCCCCACGGCACTTCATGTTCGTTCTTGCAGGCCGTGACGCAGGCGTTGCACTCGATGCAACGCTCGGCATCACAAAGAAATTTGACGCGAGTCATGGTTCATTCTCGCCTCATGCCGCTCTGATCTGACAGAGCGTTGCCTTGGGTTCCTGCATGCCCGTCGCGGGGTCGTAGCCATAGGTCGTCAAAGTGTTGACGCTCTCGCCGAGAACGATCGGATCTGCACCTTTCGGATACCTGCTGCGCAGATCGGCGCCTTCGTACCAGCCGGCAAAGTGGTAGGGCATCCAGGCAACGCCTTTACCGACACGCTCGGTCACCTGGGCCTTCACCCGTGTTCGGGAATTGCTCTCAGCCCCGGTGACCCAGACCCAGCTGCCGTCCTTGATACCGCGCGCAGATGCGTCCGCCGGATTAATCTCGACGTACATGTCTTGCTTCAACTCGGCGAGCCATTTGTTGGAGCGCGTTTCCTCACCGCCACCTTCGTATTCGACAAGCCGGCCTGAACTCAGGATAAGCGGGAATTGCTTGATGATGCCCCTGTCGACAGCTGATTTCTGGACGGTGAAACCGATATTCGGGACGCGGAATTGTCGAGCGTCCGGACGCGTCGGATATTTGCCGACGAGATCGGGCCGCGACGTGTAAATGACTTCGCGGTGCACCGGGATGGGATCCGGCAAATTCCAGGCAATCATGCGCGCCTTGCCGTTGCCATAGGGGCTGCAGCCATGTTCGATCGCCACACGCTGGATGCCGCCCGAAAGATCGAGTGACCAAGACACAGCATCGGGATTGGTTGCGTTCACCCGCTGGATGATTTCCATCTCCGAGGCGGTGAGGTCCTTGTCCCAGCCAAGCTTCTTGAGGACGCCGAGGGTGAACTCCGGATATCCATCCTTGATTTCCGAGCCGAGCGAATAGGAGTCCTCAGAGAGCAAGTTGTCATGCTGTTCCCTTTCGACCTCCTGCCCATTTTCCATCACGTTGCGCTTGACCACGCGCTCAATGCCGAAACGGGCGCGGAAGGTTCCTCCGCCTTCCTTTACGTGCAGGTTGGTATTATAAAGGATCGCAGTTCCAGGGTGCCTGAACTCCGGCGTTCCCCAGCACGGCCATGGCAAACCGTAATAGTCCCCGCCAACTTCGGGATCGTCCTTTGGCGCCCTGAGGGTGACCAGATCGAATTTTGCCTGGTTCTTCATGTGGGCTTTGAGACGCTCGGGTGACTGGCCACAATATCCGGTCGACCACCCGCCGCGATTGATCTCACGCAAAATGTCCTCGGCGGATACGGCGCCATTCTCCACCTTGATATTCTTGAACATCTTGTCAGCGAAGCCAAACTTCTTCGCCAGCATGTACATCACATCGTAGTCGTTCTTTGATTCAAAGACGGGCGGCACGATTTGCTCGCCCCACTGGATGGAGCGGTTGGACGCCGTGCGCGAACCGTCCATCTCAAAGCTGGTGCAAGCCGGCAAGAGATACGTGCCGTTCTTACGTTCGGAGAGCACGGACCAGGCGGTCGGGTAGGGGTCGCATACGACCAGCAGGTCGAGCTTTTCTATTCCCCGAACTGCTTCCGGCATTCTGGTGATCGTGTTGACGCCGTGCCCCATCACGAACATTGCCTGCAAGTTGTCGGGCTGGCTGACCTGATCCTTTGGCAACAACGTGGCATCAAACCAACGCGTGCTCGGAATCCCGGGAGTTTCCATCAGGGTCTTGTTGGGGAAGCGGGAGCGCATCCAGTCTATGTCGACTTCCCACACTCGGCACCAATGCTGCCACGCCTCTTCGGAAAGACCGTAATAAAGAGGTAGTGTCGTCACATCGAGACCGAGATCTGTGGCGCCTTGCACATTGGTGTGGCCGCGGAAAATGTTGGCGCCTCCGCCGGAATAGCCGACATTGCCGGTGGCGAGCAGCAGGATACAACTCGCGCGGACGTTGGCAGTTCCTGTGGCGAATTGCGTCTGGCCCATCGCCCAGATCAGCGTTGCCGGCTTCTCCTTGGCAAAGGTCTCGGCGATGTGCTTGACTTGGGCTTCTGGCACGCCGGTGACGCGCTCGACTTCGTCAGGCGTCCACTTCGCGACCTCCTTGCGGATATCCTCGATGCCGTAGACGCGCTGGTGGATGAATTCCTTGTCCTCCCAGCCATTCTCGAAAATGTGCCAGAGCATTCCATAGATGGTTGCGATGTGAACTCCGGGCCGCACACGGACATATTCGGTCGCGTGGGCTGCAGTTCGCGTCATCCGCGGGTCGACGACGATAAAGTTGGCGCGGTTGAGTTCCTTGCCTTCGAGAATGTGCTGTAACGAAACCGGATGCGCCTCGGCGGGATTGCCGCCCATGAGTAGGATGGTCTTGGCGTTACGGATGTCGTTGTAGCTGTTGGTCATCGCGCCGTAGCCCCAGGTATTGGCGACCCCGGTGACTGTGGTGGAATGACAGATGCGTGCCTGGTGATCGGAGTTGTTCGTTCCCCAGAAGGCGGCGAGTTTGCGGTTGAGATAGGCCGCTTCGTTTGTAAATTTTGCCGAACCGAGCCAGTAAGCCGAATCCGGGCCTGCCTTCTGGCGGATCTCCAGAAGTTTGTCGCCGATCTCATCAATAGCCTGATCCCACGAGAGCCGTTTCCATTGGCCATCCACCAGTTTTTGCGGGTATCGCAAGCGGCGGTTGCTCAACACGTCGTCTCGGACTGCCGCCCCTTTGCAGCAATGTGAGCCACGATTGATCGGGCTGTCATAGTCCGGCTCCTGGCCGATCCACACGCCGTTTGCGACTTCCGCGATGACCGAGCAACCTACCGAGCAATGGGTGCAGAAATTCTTCCGGGTGGTGACGATTGCGCCGGGAGGTGGCGGCGCGCCTGCCGCCGCTTGCCGTATGCTGGCAAGTGGTAAGCTGCCGAGCGCTGCCAAGCTTCCGGCGGTGAGACCTGAGCGGCGCAGAAACGATCGACGATTAGGGTTGTCAGCCGATGGCTTGGACAACTCTGAAGCAATTTTCCCTCGGCGCGCTTGACGTTCTGAGCGCTTTATCAGCATGGCAATCTCCCTCAGCGCTTCGGGTAGCGGTTGACCCGATAAAAGTTTTGAACCTCGGCAGAGTTCGCCTGATAGCGAGCCTTGCGTTTTTCGCTGTTGGTTTCGGTATCAGCGGCGAGGGTGCCGCTTTCCCGAGCGCTTATGGCCGTGGCGATGATGCCGAGAACCCCCGTGCGCAATAACTGACGTCGCCCGATTGTTCCTTTGTGCCGATCGGCCATCCGAAACTCTCCTCGTCAGCAGACGCGATGTCACGACTCGATTGGCAGGGAACGCTTTCATGAGGGGGGTACACCCTAGAGGCACTCGCCGCTACGCCAGAAAGATGCTCTCGCCCGTGCGGGAATTCGATTAAAAAAGGATTTATGTACAACCATCATCCGATACGCGCAGTGGCGAACGTAGTTAGGCGTGGTCATCTCGCATGGCTCAGAGTCGGATTTTGACAAAGCGTGGCGAACCCACTTCGTTCGCAACTAGTCTTCCCAAGAGATCACTGATCTTTGATCAGATGAGAGACCCTCCTGCGCACAAGATTTGAGCCGCGCCGTCATTTGCACTGCCACCCTTTGGGATTCCCGAGCTTCGTGGCGCGACGAATCTAATCGGCGCGCGCGGAACGACAGCGCCGTTTCAACCAGATTGCGGACGGCGTTCGAGCGCTCGGTCTGCATGTAGGCAATGCCGAGCTGCGCGCGCAAGGCGATATCGGAAAGTTTCACAAAGGCGACGCTCTCCGGCCGCACGTGTTGCATGCGCGCTGGCACGATAGCGATGCCGACCGAAGGGGCGACCAAATTAATCGTGGACGGCGCAAAGCGGACATTTGGTAAATTGGCGATGTTAGCTAGTGCGCCACTAGCGGACATTCCCTCCGCCACAGGTTCAGGACATTCGCCAGCACCACACATTGCCCAGCGTCGCGAAAGGGCGGAGCGAAAATGCGGCGCACCACGCTGGCCGCGTAGGGCTATTTTCCAATGCATCGGAAAATGGAGCGCGGAACTGCTCGCTCTTTAGATGCAGGTCTGACGCGGCGCCCGCTTTTGCTCGTCGCTGAAGCGGCGCCGGTTTGACCGCCCGTTCACCGCATGCTCTGTCAAGCGGTATTTGCGCCGCGCACAATTAGCAGCGCTGCTTAATTGAGCCCGGGCATTCGGATGAAGCCGCGATCGCCAGTCCATTTCCTCGCCGGATTCTTCGAGGCGATCACGCCAAATGCGCAACGCAAGGGGCGACAGACCGAGCGCCGCGGCATATTCGGCATGCCCCATGCCGCTCCAGTCCAACGCTTCGATATGCATGTCCCAGAACGCCCGAAGAGCAATCGGTTTGCTGTCCGTGCGCACGCTGTAGCTTTAGCGCGGAGCCATCTTGCGTCGCTTCGACTGCACCTTCTTGCCCTGTCGTTCCGGCGTTTCCTGGCGCAAGCGAACCGTGGCCGAATCCGGAGCCTGGTGCAACGACTTAGGTGGTCGTTGGCACAAAGGAGAGCTCCGATGAAACTTTACGTTGGATTGGACGTCGGTCTTGAGGAAACCAGTCTTTGTATCGTCGACAGCGAGGGTGTGACGGTTCGCGAGGTCAAGGTCAGCACGGAGCCGGAGGCGATCCGCTGCGCTCTTGAGGGCTCCGCGGATCGCCTCGATCGCTTGGGCGTCGAAGCGTCGTCGCCGCCGGGCATCTGGCTGTACCGCGAACTGCAGCCAGCCGGCGTCCCGATCATTTTTGTTGAAGCCCGTCATATTCGTGTTTCGTTGTCGACGATGCGCAACAAGACCGATCAGAATAATGCTCGCGGCATCGCACAGATGATACGATTGGGCCGGTACCGCGCGGTTCATGTCAAGAACATCGACATGCAGAAGATGCGCTCACTTCTGGCCAACAGGAAACTCCTCAAGCGCAAGCTGATCGACGTCGAGAATCACGTTCGCGGCACGCTGCGAGCGTATGGGTTGCTGATGGGAGGCGTTGGTCGCGGGGCTACGAAGCACGCGTCCGGAGCTCCTCGAGAACAGCGATCCGGTATTTTCTGTCATGATTGAGGCCTGCTGGACGTGCGGCGGGCGATCTTCGACGGCTACGAAAGATTGCATCGCGTGCTTCTTCAGGTGATTCAGCATGACGCGGTCTGCCGTCGTTTGATGACGGTGCCTGGCGTCGGTCCCGTTGTAGCACTTTCGTTCAAAGTGGGGGTAGATGATCCCAGACGCTTTGCGCGATCTCGAACGGTCGGAGCGCATTTTGGCCTGACGCCGAGGCGACACCAGTCTGGAACGTCGATCGACTATGAGGGCCGCATCAGCAAGCAGGGCGACGTTGCCGTTCGGGAGGCGCTATGCGAGGCGGCCGCAAGCCCTGTTGCTGCGGGTCAGGAAATGGTCGGCATTGCGGGCCTGGGGCCTGCGGATCGCCAAACGGTCGAGCGTGCTGTGCGCGATCGTCGCGGTCGCGCGCAAGCTCGCGGGCATCCTGCATCGAATGTGGGTCAGCGAAACCGACTTCCATGTCGGCTTCGGTACCAAGGTCACGCAGCGACTGCGATTGAAGCCTGCGCAGTAATTGCTGCGGGATCACGACGGATGAGCGCTGGCATTGCACCCAGCATGTTGAGGAGGAGCAACGATTAGAGAGCGCGGTGAGCGCCCCTTGGCGGGGCCGCGAAACGGGGAATGTCCGCTATCTCTTGCCTGCTGCCGCCCTTCAGGGAGGAGAGCGCCGGATTGCTTGGACAGCCCTGTTTATGAACCTGATGAAGAGCATGCGACAAGCCAAGTGCTGAACGCGAAGGAACGGATGGACCCCGCCTGGAGAATGCAAGTCGCGACCGTGCTGGTGGCGAACGCTGCTCGCAATCGAAGCAGCGAGATAAGGAGCGCTGCTTGTTTAGAGAAGTCGCAAAAAAGCGTAGGAGGGAGTTGACTTTGCACGCCCGACTAAGACGGCAAGATAAAGCGAGATTCCTCGCTGCCAGAACTTCGTTCCTAAGTTTCTGTCTGCACATTGGTTTTGTCGAGCTCGCTCCTGTGCGGTAAGGTGTGTCGGGGGCGCCGCTGACACTTTCTCTTTTGTTTGCAATGATCCACGCGCCATCGCCCGTAATGTGCGGGGATTGAGAAACCGCAGTGTTTACGCCGATGCACGTATGTCTGCGCTCCCATGCGACGAGAGCATTCGGTGCTTGCTCGGTGTTTTTCGACCCCCGATCGTCGTCCCATGGCGAGCAACGAAGACGACTTTCGCATCCGTCCCGGCAAGGTCCGGGATCGTGGTGGTCTGTCCACCCATGTGCGCCGGCCTGGCAGGGTGCGCCGACACCCGACGAGCTTTCTCGGCGAGGTCCAACAGGCCATCCGTCGGGCCGGCGGCCACCCCGACCGCCTGGCCGGGGCCGGGAAGAGAGGGGGCCGGTTCAATGCGCGGGGCCGGGGCGCTGCGACAGCGCTGACGCTGAAGGATCGGAGCGCGTGGAGCCGGGACGCAAGCGGGGTGCGCACGCGAGCCCGGCGCGTGGCGGTGAAGGCCCGGGTCGTAAAGCTCAACCCGCAGCGGGGAGCGATGAGGGGGCGAGGTTTCGTCAGCGCCAAAGCGGTCGACGCGCATCTCCGCTATCTCGAACGCGACGGCGTGACCCGTGACGGCGAAAAGGGCCAGGCCTATTCAGGCGAGCGCGATGTGGAGGATGGTCGCGCTTTCCTCGACCGAGGCCGCGATGATCGCCACCAATTCCGCTTCATCGTCTCGGCTGAGGACGGCGTGGAATTGTCGGACCCGCGCGAGACCACACGCGATCTGATGAAGCAGATGGAAGCCGACCTCGGGACGAAACTCGACTGGATCGCGGTCGACCACCACAATACCGGCCACCCGCACACCCACATCCTGGTGCGCGGCGTCACCGACGACGGCAAGATCCTCAACATCGCCGGCGACTATATCGCCTACGGTATTCGCGAGCGCGCCAGCGAGATATTCACGCGGGAGCTGGGCCGGCAGACCGAGCCTGAGGTAACCAAGCAGCTTGAGCGGGAGGTGGATGCCGATCGCTTCACCCGGCTCGACCGGATGCTGATCGCCGAGCAGCTGGGGAAGGAGTTTACCAACCTGCGCCCCGACCGGGATATGCGGGACACGTTCCGCCAGAACCGTGCCCTGCTGATCGAGCGGGCGCGCAAGCTGGAGCGCTTGGGGTTGGCTACCGAGGTCGAGACTGGCCAATGGATCGTGTCGCCCAAAGCCGAGCCGGCGCTGCGCGAGCTTGGCGAGCGCGGCGACATCATCAAGACCATGCACCGGGCGCTGGAGCGAGAGGGCCTGGCGGGGGATAGACACCCCGCGCGCTATATCCTGCACCGCGAGAACGCGACCGAACGCATCGTCGGCCGGGTGTTGGACAAGGGGCTCGGCGGCGACGAGATCGGCGAGCGGGTCCGGTTGGTGATCGATGGGGCAGACGGGCGTGTGCATCATATCGAGATGGATGCCGCCCGCGCCGAGGAGGTCGGTCGAGGCATGATCGTCGCGGCCGGCTCCGCCCCTCCCGGTCCTCGCGCCGCAGACCGCAACATCATGGATATTGCAGATCAAGGAGGCATCTACCGACCGTCCGAGCATCTGGAGCGGGCGAGAACTGCCATCGATCGCATCGGCGGCGACCCCGAGGCCTTCGTTCGATCCCACGTCCGCCGCCTGGAGGCGCTGCGCCGGGCCGGCCATGCCGAGCGGATCGATGCGGATCACTGGCGCGTCCCTGCCGATCTTCCCGAGCGCGGCCAAGCCTACGATCTGGCGCGGGACCGCGCGAACATCCGAATAAGCGTCCTGTCTTCCACCGGCCTCGACCAGCAGATCGACCAAGACGGAGCGACCTGGCTCGATCGCGAGCTGGTTTCCCGCCAGCGCGTCGCGCTCGCCGGTGAGGGGTTCGGGCAGGAGGTGAAGGCAGCGCTGGAGAAGCGCAAACAAGCGCTCGCAAACATGGGTTACGTCAAGGATCTCGGCAACGGCCATGTCCGCGCGCCCAAGAATCTGATCCAGCGGCTTGAGGCCGCCGACATCGAACGGACCGGCAAGGCGCTCGCCGCCGAACGCGGATTGCCATGGCGGCCCGCTGCTGCCGGCAACTCCATAGGTGGCCAACTCGTCGGATCGATCCAGCTATCCAGCGGCCGGTTCGCCATGCTCGAAACCCTGAGCGGCGATGGCGGTCTCGGCTTCAGCCTCGTACCGTGGCAGCCCGTGCTCGACAAGCGCATCGGGCAGCACATTTCCGGCCTCATGCGCAACGGCGGCGACATTGAATGGAGCTTCGGCAGAAAGCGCGGACTGGGGTTGTAAGCGGAAGAGCACGGCTTGAGCCCAAGCGGGGCCGGACCAGCGTCATCCCGTCAAGGCTGGCGCGTTTCGCGCCCCCGCTTCGCGGCTCGCGGCCTTGACGGGCTGTCGCGGCCCGGCAGGGGCTTGTCAGGCAGGTAAGGCTGATGGGAAACGGAGCGCTTCCTCATCCTTACACGGGCCCGGCGTGTCCGCTGGCGTCGGGTGGAGGGAGCGATGATCGAAACCACGCTCAGTCTGCATACACCATCCAAATTGTGCGCAATTGCGTCCGAAATTGCGCCGACCGATTTTCGGATGTTGCCGAACACTCGCGTCGGCCCTAGCAACTGAGTCCGCATGTCTTCGATGAAGGTCAACTGGCGCAGCGAGCAATCAGACCGTGGTGGATTGGGGAGAGCGGGGCACCGCAAGCGGTTCAAGACCTATGAGGATGCCAAACGGCGAATCGTCGATGCTCCGACCTACGATGGAAAAGCTCGGCCTCACCGTTCCGGAGGCTGCAACACTTTCTTCGCTCGGCCAAACGTCGATCTACAAGGCGATCAGGGAAGGACACTTGCGAATTCGCAAGTACGGCACACGCACCATCATCACGCGCTCCGATCTGGCGTCCTTCTTGGAAAATCTGCCCGACAAGAGATGATATGCCCGCCCTTCAGATGGACAGCCTGAACTCTCAGGCGGCCCTCATCGGCGTCACCTTATTGTTCGGTGACCGCGTCGCAAAGTCGGCGAATGCCTGCATCACGACGCGCCGCTTTCTTAGAGCCTCGCCGCGCTTGTAGGCCTTTTCGGCATCATCGCCTGTGATGTGGTGCAGGCAATGCTCGACAATCTCCTCCTCAAAGTCGGTTTCCTCCTGCGCCCAGGTCCGGAACGTGGTGCGGAAGCCGTGCACCGTCAGGGTTTCGTCCCCGGTGATCTGCTTCAAATGCTTGAGCATCGTCATGTTGGAGATCGGCTTGGTCAGGCTGCGACCCGGGAACACGAACTCTTCGCTCACGCGGCCCTCATAGGTATCGCGCAGATAGGCCAACGTTTGTCGGGGCAGCGGTGTGCGCTTGGGCCGTTCATTCTTGGTATCAAGGGTGCCCAAATCCCAAAGCCCGCCTTCTAGATCGAGCTGCGACCAGCGCATGTTCTGCACCTCGATAGTTCGCGCGAATGTGAGGATGGCGACTTCAAGCGCCCGGGCGCTTTGATCGGAATTGGCGGCGAGCTTTTGCATGAACGCGGGCAGATCATGGTATTCCATGGCCTTGTGGCCGCCACGTATAGAGCCGCGCTTCCGCTGCTTCGGCATGATTGGCTTCAGTCGGCTGTCCCAATCGGCTGGGTTGTGTTTCGGTCGCAAGTTCAGCGCTATGGCTGCGTCCAGAATCTTCTTGATCCGTTGGCGCGTGTCGCGCGAGATCTCGCGCTGATGCCAGACCTTGCGCAGAACGGCAATGATGTGCTCGGTCTCGATCTCGTCGAGCCGCAGCTTGTGCAACTGCTTGCAGATAACTTGCACGATGCGCTTGAGCTTGTTGCGCGCAGCCTTGTGTTTCAAGCCGGCCTCATAGGTCTGCCGCCATTCCTCGGCGAACTCGCCGAACAGGCGCGATCCTTGGGCGCGGCGCTTCTCGTCGTTACGGTGCTCTCTTGGATCAGTTCCCTTGGCGAGATGTCGCAAGGCGTCAATCGCCTTGTCCTTGGCCTCGGAGAGCTTAAGGCCAGCCGCCTTGGCCGAGCCGAGACCCATCTTTTTTACGACGCCGTTGCGCTGGTAGCGGAACGCCCAGCGACGGCCGCCACTTGGCGTGACGACCAGATAAAGGTTGTTGCCGCAGGGGTATTCGCCGGGGCCAACGGAAAGATAGTTCTTTGCGGTGATCACCGGCTTTTCAGTTCTGAGCTGCATAGGGGATTCGAACTCCCGCGCCCCTCGCCAGGGGACCGCGTTTTTAGATATAGGGGAGATTCTAACTCAGATCGAGGGACAGTTAAAGGGGCAGTCTGGCGGAGGTTGGCCGACGACGGCCGGCGACGGCTGGCGACCTCCGGCGACAAAGGAAAGCCTTATTTTCCAATGCCTTGTGTACTGGTCTGGTGACGGCAGGCGATGGTGGATGAAACGGGGTGAAGACGGGCCTGGCGCGCTCGGAGAGATTCGAACTCCCGACCCTCGGAATCGAAATCCGATGCTCTATCCAGCTGAGCTACGAGCGCGTGCGGTTTGCCGATTATCAGACTTGGCCCGGCAGGGCCAGCCGCGAATCTCAGAAGCAGGGGTGCCGGCGGCGGTCCTGGCCGATATAGGCGGCGGCGCCCTGGCGGCAGAGGACGGTGGAGGGGCCATCATAATAGGCGAAGGTGCCGGGCTGCAGTCCGGGGCCGTAATTGTGCAGGTAGCTGATCGGGTAGGGCAGACCCCAATTGGGCAGGTGATGACGATTGTGGCGGGCGTCGGCCAGACCAGGGGCCAAGGTCGCGGCGGACAGCAGGGCGGCGGCAATCAAGAACTTCGCTTTGGTCATTTCGATTCTCCGGAATTCCATCCAAAACTAGCCCTTTTTGGCGGGTCTGGGGGCTCATTTTACGCGAAACGGGCAGAAAAGCTGCGGAAAAGCATCACAACGCGCCAATTTGCGGCCTCAAGGGATGCTTAACCAAATCTGAACACAGTCCGGCCAGAGTTCTGCTGTCTGGTCCTGACTTTACGGTCCGATTTTCTCCATCTGAACAAGACTATGCGGTTCCCGACCGACCCATGCGCATCACGTCCCTTGCCCTGCTGTCCCTCTCGGTTCTGGTCGCGACGCCAGCGCGCGCCGACCTGCATATTACGCGCGATCACGGCGGATATGTCGAGGAGTACAAGGCCAAGTACAAGCGCATCCGCGACCGCAAGGAACGCGTCATCATCGACGGCATCTGCAACTCGGCCTGCACGCTGGTGTTCGGCATCGTACCGATGAACAAGATCTGCGTCACGCCGAAGGCGAGCATCGGTTTCCACCAGGCCTATTATGACAAGGCCTTCACTTTCGGCATCAAGGTCACGAGTTCGGAAGGGACGTCGGATCTCATGTCCTATTATCCTGATACCGTGAAGGATTGGATCCGCCGCAATGGCGGGCTCACCACCGAGATGAAGAAGATCAAGAACGGCGGCGAGCTCTGGAGAATCGTCGATGCCTGTCCGGAAGAGTGGTGATCGCACTCAAGCATTGTCAGTTCTGAATGGATCAGAACCGAAGCTCTAGCTTCTTTTCTTTGACCCGTTTTCTTCACGCGAACCGGTACCCACCTCGCTCGAAAACGCTATAGCCCGCCGCTCAGGCGGCGACGCAATCCCAGCAGCGCCGGCGATGGCGGCACGAACGTCCATGGCGTTCCTCGTTTGAGATTTTTGATAGCAAGCTTCGATATGTGAAATCGCGCAGGTTTTCACCGCGCGATCGGTCCTTGCCGCACAGCATATGATCGGGCAACACGGGCGGCAATGACCCAGAACTTCGACAAATTCGCCGCCCGCGCGGCGCCCGCGATTTTCGTCCTGCTGTGGAGCACCGGGTTCATCGGCACCAAGTATGTCGTCAACAATGCCGATCCCTTGACGTATCTGGCGATCCGCATGGCCATTGTGGTGATGCTGATGGCCATCATCTGCGCCATCACCCGGCCGGCATGGCCGAACCGCGTCGAGATCGGGCACAGCGCCGTCGCTGGCATTCTGGTGCATGGAATCTATCTCGGCGGCACGGCGGTCGCGATCTCGCTGTCCATTCCTGCGGGCCTTTCGGCGCTGATCCCCGGTTTGCAGCCGATCCTGACGTCCACTATCGCGAACCGCTGGCTCGGCGAGCGCGTGACCGCGATGCAATGGGGCGGGCTGCTGACCGGGCTTGCCGGCGTTGCGCTGATCCTGCACGACCGGCCGATGAGCGGGCAGGCCGGCTGGGGCTGGATTGCGTCTGCGATATCGCTGGTCAGTATCACGCTCGGCACGCTCTACCAGCGGCGCTATTGCAGTCGCATCGACTGGCGCAGCGGCAACCTCGTGCAATATGTCGCGGTGACCGTGTTCTTTACGATCGGTGCTTTCCTGTTCGAAGCGCGCGTGGTGCATTGGACCACCGAATTCATTCTCGCCCTGGCCTGGCTCGCAGTGGCGTTGTCGATCGGCTCGATCGGCCTGCTGTACTGGCTGATCCGGCACCAGGCCGCGACGTCGGTGGCGAGCCTGTTCTATCTGGTGCCGGCCGTGACCTCGCTGATGGCCTTCGTGTTGTTCGACGAGCGGCTCGATGCCGTCGCGATTGCCGGCATGATCGCGTGCGCCGCCGCCGTGCTGCTGGTCAATCGCAACGCGCCTGCAAAGAGCTGATGGAGTGCGTGCGCGCAACCGAAAGCTCGGTGCTCTCTCGTAGAACGCATAGATGCACGCAACCGATGCGCGCACCTGGGCGGATATATGCTCGGCGGAAGGGTGGGAAATGCGGAGGTCATCGCGGGTGCCAAACGAAGGCGGCGATACGCGCATAGGTTCAATCGAATTCCTCTGACTTTGCCAAGGGTTGCACCTATTAAGGCGATCGTAAGCAAAACGGGGCAGATTGGGCCCGATTTTGGGGGATTTCTCGTTATGGCTACGCGATCGATTGGAAAGTTCCTGCCGGCGCTGAAACTCCGGCTCGGCACCAAGGCCGTTATCGGCGCCATATTCCTGATTGCCGTAAATACCGCGCTGGTTGTGGGAGCTGCCCATTGGTCGCTGACCTCGGAATTCGGCGACCGGGCGCTGCGGGACATCGAAGTCAACCTGCGCACGCTGAGCCTGGCGTTCGCCGAGACCTACAGCGACGCCAAGATCACGATCAAGGATGGGGCCGTCGCCCGTGCCGAAATTCCCAAGATGCCCGAGTTCAAGGACCACGCGATCGTCGATCGCGCCGTGGGCTATACCGGCGGCAACGCGACGCTGTTCGTCTATGACGAGGCCAGCAACCAGTTCGTCCGCCGCACCACCAATGTGAAGAAGGAGAACGGCGACCGCGCCGTCGGCACCCAGCTCGCTCCCGACCACCCGGGACAGGCGGTCCTGCGCCGCGGCGAGGCGTACAAGGGGCCGGCGACGCTGTTCGGCAAGACCTTCATGACGGCGTACTATCCGGTCATGAATCCGGCCGGCAAGGTCATCGGTATTATTTATGTCGGCATTCCGATGGCGCATTACGAGAGCATGCTTGCGGAAGCCATTCGGAATATGGCCATCGCCGCGGTCGTCGCCGCACTTCTCGTGATGCTGCTGACCATGCTGCTCGTGCGCCAAGTGACCAAGCCGCTGAGGTCGGTTACGACCTCGCTCACCGCGATCGCGAACGGCAACGCCGATGTCGAGATCGACTGCGACGACCGCATGGACGAGATCGGCGAGATTGCGCGTACCCTCGCAGTCTTCAAGAACAACTCGGCCGAACGCCGCCGGTTGCGCGAGGAGCAGACCGCGACCGCCGTTGCCGCCGCCGATCAGCGCAAGGCGGAACTGCGGGGCTTCGTCGACGAATTCCAGACCAGCGTCGGCAGCATCCTCGACAAGGTTTTGAACTCCTCCAGCGAATTCGAGCGCGTCGCGCGGCAGCTCACCGAGACCGCGCGGACCACCGCCGGGCTCTCCGGCAAGTCGGCGGGCGCCTCGGAAACCGCCTCCGAGCATGTCCGCACCGCGGCGACCGCCTCCGACGAACTCTCGAGCTCGATCGCGGAAATCACCCGCCGGGTTCAGGAATCGAACGGGATCGCGGCCGACGCCGTCAAGCAGGCGGCCGCCACCGACCAGCGCATCAACGAATTGTCCGAAGCGGGCGCGCGGATCGGCGACGTGGTGAAATTGATCACCTCGATTGCCGAGCAGACCAACTTGCTGGCGCTTAACGCCACCATCGAGGCGGCGCGGGCAGGCGACGCCGGCCGCGGCTTTGCCGTGGTGGCGCAGGAGGTCAAGAGCCTCGCGGGCCAGACCGCCAAGGCGACCGAGGAGATTTCCAGCCAGATCGGCAACATGCAGCTTGCGACCGAAGAGTCGGTCAGCGCGATCAAGGCGATCGGCCAGACCATCGAACGCATCAGCGATATCGCCACCTCGATCTCGGCGGCGGTCGAGCAGCAGCGCGGCGCCACCCAGAACATCGCCCAGAGCGTTCGCGCCGCTGCCAGCGGCACGGCCGATGTCGCGGCCAACATCCGCAACGCGGCTCAAGGCGCCGACGAAACCGGCGAGACATCGAGCCGGATGTTTGCGTCCGCGCAGAATCTGTCGAGCGAGAGCCTGCATTTGAAGGCCGAGGTCGAAAAATTCCTCGATCGCGTCCGCGCCGCCTGAGCGGAACGTCACGGCGGCGGAGCCCTGCCGCCGGTGAAACCGGAAGCCTTCGGATTCGTAGTTTCTCTATTCTGCGAATGATTGCCGCTCGTTTCCCGGGCTGGAGGGCTTCCGTGAACCGATACGCCGCGCTCTATCTGGTGACGTTGCTCGTCATCATCCCGCTTGATTTTCTGTTCCTTGGCATCGTCGCCAAGGACTTTTTCACCTCGCAGGTCGGCGACATGCTGGGCGAGATCAAGCTCGCGCCCGCGATCCTGTTCTATCTGCTCTATGTCGTCGGCGTCGTGATCTTCGTCAGCGGCGGGGCAGGGGCGACCTGGCAATCGACGCTGCTCTATGGCGCGCTGTTCGGCTTGTTTTGCTACGCGACCTTCGACCTGACCTCGCTGGCGCTGCTCAAGCACTGGAGCTGGCCGGTCGCGATCGTCGACGTCGCGTGGGGCGCGTTCGTGACGGCGGTCTCGTCGACCGCCGGATTGCTCGTGGCGAATTGGGTGGTGGCGAAGACTTAACCCGTCATTCCGGGGCGGTGCGAAGCACCGAACCCGGAATCTCGAGATCCCGGGTCTGGTGCTAACGCACCATCCCGGGATGACGGTTTCGATTGCACAGCAATCGCAACCGTCACTTCGGCTGCGGCACCATGCGGATATAGGGCTTCGGCGCCTTCCAGCCGGCCGGATAGATCGTCTTCGCCTCGTCATCGCTGACGGAGCCCGCGATGATGACGTCCTCGCCCTGTTTCCAGTCGGCAGGCGTCGCGACGCGATGCTTGGCGGTCATCTGCAGGGAGTCGATCACGCGCAGGATTTCCGCGAAATTGCGGCCCGTGGTCATCGGATAAACCAACACCAGCTTGATCTTCTTGTCCGGCCCGATGATGAAGACGTTGCGGACGGTCTGGTTGTCGGCAGGCGTGCGCGTCAGCGGATCGCCCGACGTTGAGGCCGGCAACATGTCGTAGAGCTTGGAGACGTTGAAATCAGTGTCGCCGATCATCGGGTAGTTCGGCGCCGCGCCTTGCGTCTCCTTGATGTCCTCGGACCATTTTGCGTGCCTGTCGACGGGATCGACGCTCAAACCCATCAGCTTGACCCCGCGCTTGTCGAATTCCGGCTTCAACTTTGCGAGAGCGCCGAGTTCGGTGGTGCAAACCGGCGTGAAGTCCTTTGGGTGCGAGAACAAAAGCGCCCAGCTATTGCCGATCCAGTCGTGGAATTTGATCTTTCCCTCGGTGGTCTGGGCTTCGAAATCAGGGGCGACTGCGCCAATCTGGAGTGCCATGATACGACCTCATCTTATTCTAGTTACAGGGGAATTCGTCCTGGTGATTATAGTCCCGGGCGATGATTAAAGGAACCGCTTCACGTAAAAGGTGAAATCCTTCTCCGCAAGTGCGGAACTCCTAGCATCTTCTTGTGATCTGCGCGCCTGCGGCGAAAAGAACCGATTGCCGCAATTGTCCGGGGTTGCCCCGATATCGCCTTTTATGGTCCTCATCACGCCCCCGCTGTGGCCCTGAACCGTGACCGATGTCACAGCGACCAATCGGCAACCATCTAAAAATCTCGAAATGCCAGTTTCGAATCGTTAACCGCTCGTTCATGCCCCGTATGGAAATGCTGGACCTGAAAAAGAAATCGAGAAGTGCAACTATGCCTGCCCCGACTGCCAAGACTACTGAAACGTCCACTGATACGTCTGACGTCCCGCAACCGTCCTGCCGCCAGACCGCAGCCCACGCGCTCACCATTGTGCGTGATGGCGTGATCACCGGCGAGGGGCCCACCACGAAGGGCCGTATCCATTTTTCCCGCGCGCTCGATGCCGACGACGCCGCCTGGTGCGCGCGCTTCCTGACCGTCAGCGCGGTCGAACATCAGCCGGTGAGCCGCGCCGAAGTCGAGGCGCTGTTTGAAATCAGCGACGCCGCCGCCGAGCGTACCGACGATGGGCGTTTCGACGATCTCCTCGCCAAGGCGGTCGCCCATCATGCCGCGTCCGAGTCCGGCCTGCCGGTGCCGCCGCGCACGGTGGCGCTGTCGCCCGATACCGACATCGAGAGCTGGGCGCCGACGCAGGCCGCCAAGATCGATACCAAGGTGCTGGAATGGCTTGCCAGTCAGATGCGCGGCAAGCGCCGCATCAACCACCGCCTCGCGGCGCTGGTCGCAACCCTGATCGGCGCCGCAGCGCTGCCACTCGCGCAACTGCCGGGCATGCTGGATATGGGAATGCTGTAGGTTCATCTGCGATCACTGATCTGAGGACGGCGGGGTCATTCCCGCCGTTTTTGTTTGAATGGTCCTGCGTTGTCCTCCGCTGTCATACTCCGCGAAAGCGGGGTATCCAGTACGCCGCGGCCTACCACGTCATTGCGAGCGCAGCGAAGCAATCCATAGCGCCGCAAGTGGAGAGGTGGATTGCTTCGCTGCGCTCGCAATGACGTGGATACAGTTTGGCGTTCTCGCAGCGCTGGTCGCCCGAAGTTTGCATCTTCTTTTGCCCTCTTTAAAAACTGAGGGCGCAGGGAAGACCGGGTGC
Organism: Bradyrhizobium sp. AZCC 2262; assembly: GCF_036924535.1. Classification (NCBI taxonomy): domain Bacteria; kingdom Pseudomonadati; phylum Pseudomonadota; class Alphaproteobacteria; order Hyphomicrobiales; family Nitrobacteraceae; genus Bradyrhizobium; species Bradyrhizobium sp. AZCC 2262. The sequence goes on from NZ_JAZHRT010000001.1 coordinate 1,906,539, forward strand.
TTGCTGCACCCGCGGTCTCGCGTGCGATTTGCGCAAACAAAAGTGCACACGAGCATACAGGGCAGCGGGAGCATTCCGGCCTTCCCTGCGCAATGGCTTTACGGCTTACTTCGTGCTCTCCCCGGTGAACGGCTTTCTTGCCACCGTCGCTCCACGAGACAAACTCGTGAAACTTAGCGCCAGCACCGCGGCGTCAGGACCACACGACTTCGCCGTACGCTTAAGGCGCGTACGTCTATCGCGCCATTCGCGTCCATCGCATCTCACCGCACGTTCGTGACGATGGCCAACGCCCCTCATCTGCCGCGAGACGGGAGGAGTTATGGGGTTGATTTGGGTGAGAACGAAAGCGGAATATTTTTGCGCAAAGAGCTAGACAGGTTTTTACTGATTTGCCCGTCGTGCCAATTGGTCGTAGGCCACCGCATGAAGTTGCGCTTGCGTCCGAAGCAAATCAGTCCGCAGGACCCAGCGGAATTGTAGCCCGCATGAGCGCAGCGATATGCGGGGATAGCGATCCCGGGTGTCGCTGCGCTCACCCGGGCTACGCGCTTGATGATGGGCACGTCGTTACGCGCCTTGGCCCGCCCTACAAGCTGGGTTGCCTGGAATAAGGTTCCTGGCCTCAGGGGGTTTAATTTGGGCTTCGGCATCCCCATATAGATTTCCATGGCACAATGGAAATCGTCGACTACGCGGCAACCACCGATGACAAAGGATGAGTTGCGCCTCATGCTGGCCGAAGCGGTCCGCAACACGCAGCCGATCGCGGATCACAGGCCGAAACGCTCCGCAGAGGCCGAGGACGATCAGTCCTAACCGGCCGCTTGCCGTTCATTCGAAAAGCTCTACAACCGTATCAAGATCTGGCGGTCGATGCCGATCCTGACAGGTTGGTCAGGCGTTCACAAAGGATAGCGGATGCGGATAGCTGCCAAACCCACCGAACAAGAGATCGTCGAAGGGCCGCAAGCGGTATCCTTCCAGATCGCGAATGGGAACGTGCGGCAGAGCTGCATTCTGCAAACCGAACTGCCGACGAAGGCGTTGGCCCAAAAATATCTTCTCGCAAATTGGTCTGTTATCGAAAAGATGGCACGCGACGCGCTCGCGGCGGGAAACCTTGAAGACGGCCAGATCAAACTGATCATGGCCTGAGCCGTTCATCATGAACGCCAGTTCTGGATTGCAGGAGCAGTTGTGCTGAAAGATCGCGAAAATATCCTGAATGCGCTTCGCGAGAAGCCGCTCAAGGCCTATCAACTCATGCGGCGTGCCAATCTCCCGAATGAGGAAGCCTGCCAATCCCTGCTTCTGAAAATGCGCGACGAAGGCCTGGTGAAATTCGACATCCACAAGGGGCTATGGCTCATCGGATGATCCAATACATGCGGCGGGGTTATCTCTCGCCGTTTTCTGTTCTCCACCTTCCACATCAAGCCCGAGCGTGCGAGTCGAAATCGCGTGGCTCAACTGATCACTGCGAAGTCGACCAAGCTCAACGTTGGCGCGCAGATTCGCCTCAAAGTGACAGCGCAAAAATAAATCTCCGAAGGTGAGCGAGCTCACATCGGGACCTCCAGCGGCAGGCCCATCTTGCCGGCTTGGGGTAACCCAGATGCACGATCGAACCGCCACCGCCAAGCTAACGTTCGGCAAGCCACCGGAGCTGAAAGGCCAGGCCCGCGACTTGCGAATAGATGCCTGCCGAGGCATCGCGCTGTGGTTCATCTTCCTTGACCACGTCCCAAACAACATCGGAAGCTGGCTGACGCTGCGGAACTACGGCTTCAGCGATGCCGCCGAAGTATTCATGTTCGTCTCGGGCGTAACCTGCGCGCTGGCCTACGGCAAGGCATTGCGCTTCGAGGGCTGGACCGGAGTGGTCCGCCGGACGCTGCGGCGAAGCTGGGACATTTATGTCGCATTTCTGCTGCTCACGCTCGGCTGCGTCATCCTGGTTCACCTTGCAGGAGGCGGCCGTCTCGCCGACGAGAGCAATACGCGCATTTTGTTGGACCATCCGGGCGAGAAGCTCGCGCAGGCGGCGGTTCTGCTATACCGTCCGGTGAATACCGACGTGTTGCCGATCTTCGTGCTTCTTCACCTCTCGTTCGCGCCGCTGCTGTGGTTGCTGCTGCGCGTACCGAACGTGACGCTTGGCGCCTCGCTGACGCTTTATGCGCTGGTGCATGTCTTCGGCTGGACCATCCCGGGGCCGAACGGCCACTGGGCCTTCAATCCGCTGGCCTGGCAGCTGCTCGTTGTGCTTGGCGCATGGTGGATGATCGAGGACAGGAGCGTCCGACCGTGGGTGACGTCACGTACGGCGCGCGCACTTGCCGTGCTGTATCTGCTCCTCAGCCTGGTCATCGTATTGAGCCCGCACATCAAGCCGCTGGATGCACTAATCCCGCAGGCGCTATCGCTGCTGATATATCCATTGGACAAATCAAATCTCGACCCCACTGCGACTGCTGCATTTTTTGGCCATAGCGGTTTTGGCGGCATGGTTGGTGCCTCGCGATTGGCGTTGGCTAAAGACGCCAGTGATGCGCGGCGCGATCTGCTGTGGCCAGAACTCGCTCCCAATCTATTGCGTCGGCGTTCTGCTGGCGTTCGCCAGCCGCATGGCGCTGCTCGGCATCTCGGACGGGCTTGCGATGCAGATAGTACTGAGTCTCGGTGGGATTGGGGCGATGATCGCGACCGCAACACTGCTGAGCTTGATCGACATCAAACCCAGGCATCAATCATAATATTTCCTGGCAAGCGTGGGCCCGCATCAGCCAGCGGGTCGCGCGAATGCGCGCCCGGCGACGAGCGCAATTGCGCTCGCGCAGTGATGACAGGCTCCGCGACATGCGGAATGCCGTTGGTGAAGATATCCCGGATGTCCGCTACGCGCAGCCGGGCTACGCGCCGATCGTCGGCGTCTGCCCGGGTCGCGGCTATTTCCCCGCCGTTTTCTGCTTGCCGCCTTCCGCTTCCAGCCCGAGCGTGCGGCCGGGAAAGCCCGCCGCGTCGAAATAGCGTTGCGAGCCGACGCGCTGGAAGTTGAGCACAGTGCGCAGCCCGTTCGCTGACGGTTTTGACGTCACGGTACCGGCATGGGCTGTCGGCGTTGCGCCGTTGGGCATGGCTTCGGTCATGACGCGGCCGATCAGCTTGCCCTTGGCTTTTTGCGTCAGCCCCATGATCTTCGCAGCCGTAGCGCCGACGTCGGCATTGCTGACGGGCAGGGCGTCAACATACCCCGATTTGAAATCAGGCCCGATCGCCGCCGTGAAGTTCAGTGTGTCGCCGCGGCTGAAGCTGCCATGCATGCCCTGGCCCTGGCGCAGCACGGTGTCGGCAATCTGCACCGAGCAATTGGTCGGTTCTTCGCAGCCGGACGACCAGGAGCGGAAATTGACCACGATCGACGGGTGCGGCGTCACCGCCTTGCCCTTGAGGCCGAGCCGCGACATCGGCAGCGTGCCCGGGAAACTCCCGAACTCGTCATCAACGAAGATGCCGCTGACGTAATCCTGTTCGAGCAGGGCCTTGATGGTGCGGTCCGCGAGCTTGCGTTCCTTGCTGGGAATGTAGATCAGGTCAGATCCGCCATTGGTTGCGATTACCAGATCGGGTTTCGTCGGGTCCTTTCCCAGCACACCGTTGCCGGCCTTGGGATGGGCATTGTCGGCCACGGGCGCATTCTTGTTGTTGGGATCGTGCAGCGGCAGGTTCAGCGCCTTCGCAAGGTCGATCGCCAGGAAGCCCATCGGGAGGAAATCCTTCGGCGTGTCGTCGTAGGACATCTTTGCCGAGGGGCTGGTCTTGCTTTCCTTCGAGATCGTCGAGAAGCCATGATCGGAGGAAACGATAACATTGGTCGAGGCGGCGAGGCCGAGTTCGTCCAGCGCCTTGCGCAGTTGCGCGAGGTTGCCGTCGGCATTCTTGATGCCGGCCATCGAGGTCGGCCCGTTGATCCCTGGGGTAATGGTGTTGAGGCTGTCGCCGGTGTTGTGCTGGCTGCCGTCGGGATCGCGCGACCAGAACACCAGCACGAACGGCTTGTTGCGCGCCTTGAACATCGGCAGCACGACCTTGGCCGCGACGTCGGCCATGTAGGCCTGCTGCGCGACATTCGCCGTCGTGGTGCCCGGTGTCTTGGCGTCACCGGCCTTGCTGTTTTCCCCGCGCGGGGTCGTCACCAAAGGGAGCCCGGCCTTGGTCAGCGCGTCCTTCATTTCGTCGGACAGCGGCACGCCATTCTTGCCACCGGTGGAATCGTCGATCACGATGGTATTCTTGCCACCGTCGGTATGGTCGAAAAGATAGGTCGGGCCGAGCTTGCCGATCGCGGCGGTCGAGAAGCCCTGCGCGCGGGCCATCTTCAGAATGGTTTCTTCGTTGAGATAGTCGCCGTTGAAGTGCTCGTCGACGTCGCCGAGTACTGCGTCGTTTTCGATGAAGGGAACGACCGTGTCGCCGGCCGGCACGGAAGTATAGCCGGTGTAGATCGTGTTGCTGAAGGTGCCGGTATCGCCGAGGTAATGGCCGCTGGCCATCGCCGAACCGTTCGCCATGGTGAAGGTCGGGAACAGCGAATGCGAGTTCTTGAAATGGACGCCCTTGTCCCGCACCTCGGCCATCGCAGGCGCGGTTTGCGGCGTCACGATGCGCCCGCGCAAACCATCAGGCACGAACAGGATCAGGTTACGCGGGGTGGCGTTTTGCGCGGACGCTGAGCCTGCGACAAGTGCGATCAAGCTGGCGGACAGCAATACGATGGTGCGGCGCATCAGGTTCTCCCCACAGGCAGCAGTTCCGGCGATCCGCCGTCGCTCCCGTTTAGTTTCGCTCTGCGACAGGATTGTTACATTGTGCGGAACCGGCCTCAAGAGCGGCGACCGGGCACATGCTGCCGCGTTCGGTCAAAGGTTTAGGCCCTATTGGAGGAAACATCGGTGCCCCGGCGCCGTTCTCCTTGCAGGAGGCCAGCCATGAGCAAGTTCCAACAGAAGGCCGAAGCCCAGACCAAACAGATCATCGGGCAAATGCTCGGCGACGAGCTATTGATGGAGGAAGCCAGGGAGCAGCAACGTCAGGCGACCGAGCCGGAATCAACCGCTGGTCGCCAAGACCACGATCGCCACCACGACGATCGTCACGACCAGGGCATCGTCCGCGACGAGCGTGGACAAGAGCAGCCGCGGGACAAGGAGCGCGCCCAGCGGGTGAGCAGGGTGGATCGCGGCGGCGACCCGCCGGGAAAAAAGGGAAAGAAGGAGGGGGCTGCTGCCCCGAAGCGCGCGCCGTCAGCTGTGTGACTGTGGATACGAATTAGCTCCGCAGACAAGAAAAGAGGCGGCCGGTGAGCCGCCTCTCCATTAAGTCCGGCATGCACAGCAGACGCAGCGCGGCTTGACCGCAAAGCGAGGTCACCCATGAAGAGCAAGCATATCGCCGCCGACGCGGAGGCACGCCTTCACGTCATCGTTCTGGATCAGGGTGAGGAGGCGTTTGCAGCGCTTACCCGCTTCGCCAATGAATCGGGGATATCAGCGGCCTCGCTGACGGCGATCGGCGCCTTCGAGCGGGCAACCGTCGGCTGGTTCGACATTGATTCGAAGAGCTACCGCAAGATCGAGGTCAATGAGCAATGCGAGGTTCTCAGTGCGATCGGGGACATAGCCGTCGGCGATGACGGTAAGCCCAGCCTTCATGTCCACATCGTGCTTGGGCTGGCCGACGGCTCGACCCGCGGCGGCCACCTGCTGGCAGGCATGGTGAGGCCGACGCTCGAAGTGGTGTTGACCGAAGTCCCGGCGACGCTTCGACGAAAGAAGCGGGCGGACCTCGGGATTGCGCTGATCGATCTTGCGACGGCGCGCGACTGAAGCGTCGCGTGCAGCTTTAGGAACCATTCCGTTCAATCCCATGTTGTTCGCCTGCCAACAATGGAGGACGACATGGCTGAAAAGGACCTCAACGAACTGTTTCTCGATACGCTCAAGGACATCTACTACGCCGAAAAGCAGATCCTGAAGGCGTTGCCGAAAATGGCGAAGGCCGCCAATTCGGACAAGCTGCGGGCAGCGTTCGAAAAGCACCATGACGAGACCGAGGGACAGGTCGAGCGCCTGGAACAGGTCTTCGAGCTGCTCGGCAAGGCCGCGCGCGGCAAGAAGTGCGATGCCATCGAGGGCATTCTCGATGAAGGCAAGGAGATCATGGAGGAGTATGCCGACACCCCCGCGCTCGACGCCGGTTTGCTGGCGGCGGCTCAAGCGGTCGAGCATTACGAGATTTCGCGCTACGGCACCCTGAAAGCCTGGGCGGCCAAGCTTAACAACCCGCAAGCCGTGAAGCTGATCGACCAGACCCTGGCCGAAGAGAAGAAGACCGACGAAACCCTGACCAAGATCGCGGAAACCGCAGTCAACTACGAGGCCGCGGCGTAAGACCGAAAGCCGGCCGACGGCGCTGTAGCGAGCGCCGCCGGTCCTGCTTGCACGGCGACACCGCAAGCTTCGACTATTCCGGGCGCGACAATCCGAAACCCGTCCAACGCCTGAGCAGCCGCTCGACCGCAGCGCCGATCGCGAGGCCGGCGATCACGTCGCTGGTCCAGTGCGCCAGCAGAACGATCCTCGTCAGGACGAGGCCCGCACCGATCGACCAGGCCAGGTTGCGCTTCGCCGGCGGCAGCTCCGCAGCGGCCGACGCCAGCGCGCCGACATGGATGGCATGGCCGGATGGAAAGGCGTCGAGCGGCTTTCCCGAAAACGGCACACCGTGAAGGTGTGCGCGGACCATCTCACGGTCGGGACGTCTTTGGTCGAAGATCGACTTCAGGAGATGCGGCAGCAGCGTAATGGCGACCGTCGTGAGCAGGACATGGTTGCTGTTGGTGCGTTCCTGCGCGCCGCGATGCCGGCAGTAGAGCCACCAGCCTGCGGCGAGCGCGCAAATGACATGCTCGTCGGCGCCCCAGGTGAGGATCTCCGCGATTTGTTCGATTTCCGGACGGGTGTGGTCCGCAATCCGCTCCGCGATTTCGATGTCCGCCCGGGTTGGCCTTATCCGAAACAGCGCCATCGTCCGCCCTTGTCGCAACCGGAATAAAAGAACCCCGCCAACCCGTCTCAAAGGGATTTCGGCGGGGCTCGAGTTCGACGCTGCGGGGGAAGGAACGCCGATGTGGGAAAACCCGGACCGGGCCTGATCGTTCCTGTCGTCGCTTCGTCCGGGCGTTTCACCGACCCGGCATTGCGAGGAAGCGCCCCGGCAGAACGCTCACCTGGGTAGTAGTTTTACGAGGTCAAACAAATATTTGCGCGGCCGAGGGAACCGTAAGCAAACGTTTAGCCGCTGCTCGTAAGATACTGGCATCAAGTTTTGCATTAACCTCTGGTTAGTCATGCGCCTTCTGCCGATGAAAGAGCCGGACAGGTCCTGGCGGTCGATCAAGGGCCAATGGAAGAAGGACGCTGAAAGCGTCGGCGAGGACTTTTCGACCTTTTCGACGGGAAGCTTTACGGCCTATGACAGCCTGACCAAGGACGGCGACCACCCCAGCCTGTACTGCCTTTCCGACGGCGAGCGGATTCATGCGGCCTGCCAGGTCAGCCGCCTGATGATGAGCAAGTTTCCGAACCCCATCCTGCGTGCGCGCTTCATCCTGGTGTCGCCGATCTACGAACTGGGGATCGCGGACGCCGGCCAATACGCCCAGATGATGGTGGCGCTGTTCTCCGGCATCGTATGGCTGTCGAGAGACACGATGGCCGCCAGCCACATCCGCTTCTTTCTGAAGAGCCCCGGGGATTCGCAGTTCTTCGCGCCGCTGCTGGCCGCGACCGAGCTGTCGCCGTTCTCGGAGTTTACCATCGGCGGGGCGCTGATCGAATGCAGCCTCAAGGAAGCTGAACTAGCGGAATCCGCCTGATTCCGCCGCCGCTTTAACCTCGCGATAACTCACTTTGCTAACGCCCTTTTGGGTTGTGTTCCCCTACAACAAGCGCCTGTGGGGGCAGCGGAAGTGCTGAATAATTCATCGCAAGAAATCATCGCGGAGAGCCAGCCGCTGTTCGCTGCGGGCATGCCGTGGCGGATCAGGCTGGGAGCCATCCAGTGGCTGATCCTGAGTGCGGCGGCGCTCGTGATCGCGATCATGCTCGGCACCGGCTATTTCGCCATGCAATACCGCGAGCGGGCGCTGGATGTCGCCGAACGCGAACTCAGCAACAGCGCGCTCCTGCTGTCGCGGCATTTCGACCAGCAATTGCTGGACCTCCAGCACGTCCAGGAAGATGTCGTGACCAGTATGCGGGCGGACGGGGTCCACACCGCCGACGACTTCGAAAGCAAGATGTCGACGTTGAGCGCGCACGAAATGCTGCGCGCGAAGCTTTCGGTGTTGCCGCATGTCGGCGCCCTGAATCTCTGGAGCGCCAAGGGCCGGCTGATCAATTCGTCCGAGATGTGGCCGGTGGCCGACAAGACCATCACCGACCGGCGCTACTTCCAGGAGTTCATGTCAGGCAAGCCTGCGCCCGACGTGATCGTCGAGCCGGTCGTGAGCCGGGTGACCAAGGTCTGGACCACGGTCTTTGCGCGAAAGATCACCGGCCGCCAGGGCGAGATCATCGGCTTTGCCGTCCGCGGCGTTGAACCTTCCCACTTCGAGGATTTCGTCGCATCGCTGGCGCTGGACAGCGACACCGCGATTTCGATGATTCACCGCGACGGCACCATCATCGCCCGCTATCCCAAGGACTATTCGCTGATCGGCAACAACGTCGCCAATACGGAAGCGTTTCAGCGCGTGCTGGCGCTCGACGGCAATGTTTCGGGACGCTTCACCAGCGCGAGATCGTCGGAAGACAAGGTCGGCGCCGTCAAGTCGCTGATGCACTTTCCGATCCTCATCGTCGCGACCACCAGGACCGAGACCGCACTCGCCGACTGGCGGGCGCAGACCAGGCTGCAATTCTTTGCGGCCGCGCTGGCGATCGTCGTCGTCATCGGCATGGTCTTCCTGATCGTGCGCCAGTTGCGCAGCCAGCATGCCGCAGCCCAGCGCAAGCTTTCGGAGAAGAGCCAGCATCTCGACACCGCCATCAACAACATGACGCAGGGCTTGCTGTTGTTCGATTCGTCAGGGCGCCTCGTGATCTGCAACCAGCAATATATCGAGATGTTCGGGCTCTCGCCCGACGTGGTCAAACCCGGCCTCCATCTGCGCGACCTGATCCTGTACCGTCAGGAGCTCGGCTCGTTTGTCGGCGACGCCGACGCTTATTGCGCCCGGTTTCTCGATCCCAGCGGCAGCCTGGTTCAGGATACCGTGACCTCGACGCCGGACGGGCGCACGATCCGGCTGATCTACAAGCGGTCGCCGGACGGCGGCTGGGCCACGACACTGGAAGACGTCACCGAAGGGCGGCGCGACCAGGCCAGGATCGAGCATCTCGCCCATTACGACGCGCTGACCAATCTGCCGAACCGCACGCTGTTCCAGCACCATGCGGAAGGGTTGCTGCTGGAAACCGAGGGGCGCCAGTTCGCGATCCTCTATATCGACATCGACGAGTTCAAGCGCATCAACGACACGCTGGGCCATCTGATCGGCGACGAGTTCCTGAAGGGCGTGGCGGAGCGGTTGCGCCAGTCGGTCGGCCCGGAAGATTTTATCGCCCGCCTCGGCGGCGATGAATTCGCCATTCTTCAGGACGGCATCGCGAGTGGCGAGGACGTTCATGCGCTGGTCGCGCGGATCTATCAGGCGCTGCGCACCCCGTTCGACTGCCATGGCCACCAGCTTTCCAGCGACGCCAGCATCGGCATCGCGATCGCGCCGCGCGACGGCACGGACCTGTTCGATCTCTTGAAGAACGCCGATCTCGCCATGTATGCGGCGAAGGCGGCCGGCCGCAGAACCTATCGCTTCTTCGATCCAGCGATGGAGCAGCAGGCCAATCATCGCCGCGAGCTGGAGGCGGATTTGCGCGTGGCGCTGGCGTTAGGCGCATTCGAACTGCACTATCAGCCGCAGGTCGATCTGCGCAGCGACCGCGTCACCGGCTGCGAAGCGCTGTTGCGCTGGCGGCATCCGGTGCGCGGCATGGTCTCTCCGGCCGACTTCGTGCCGGTCGCCGAGGAAACCGGCCTGATCGAGGAGATCGGGCAGTGGGTGTTGCGCACCGCCTGCGCCGAAGCCGCGAGCTGGCCGGCCGATGTCCGCATCGCCGTCAACGTCTCGCCGATTCAATTCCGGTCGGAAGCGCTGTCGCTGAAAGTCGCGGCTGTTCTCTCCGACACCGGCCTCGACCCGCGCCGGCTGGAGCTGGAGATCACGGAAGCCGTTCTGATCGCGGACGATGATGCTGCGCTCGCGACGCTGAACCAGCTCCGCGCGCTCGGGGTTCACATCGCGCTCGACGATTTCGGAACCGGCTATTCCTCGCTGCAATATCTGCAGCGTTTTCCGTTCGACAAGATCAAGGTCGACCGCTCCTTCGTCAAGGAAGTGACGCGCAATTCCTCGTCGGCCTCGATCATCCGCGCGGTGGTGAGCATCGCCGCCGACCGCAACATGGTCACGACCGCGGAAGGCGTCGAGACCCTGCAGCAGCGCGAGACCGTGCAGAATCTCGGATGCACCCAGATGCAGGGTTTTCTGTTCAGCGCGGCACGCCCGGCGCAGGAAATCCGCGCGCTGCTGGCATCGGGGGAGGCCGGCGTCGAGGCCGCGGCGTAAGGCTGGACACCAGATTGCTTCAGCCCGGCTGCGGCCGCGCCTCGGAGATCGCCTTCCTGAGACTCCGCGACAGCAATTCCACCGAATAGGGTTTCTGGATCAGCTCGAAGCCGCGGTGGGCATTCTCCGCGAGCACGTTGCTGTATCCGCTGGTCAGGACTACGGGCAGGCCCGGATAGCGCTCGCGCACGATGCCGGCGAGTTCGACGCCGTTCATCCCGGGCATGATGACGTCGGAAAACACCAGGTCAGCGGAAAATTCGTCCTCGGCCAGGATTGCAAGCGCAGCATCCGCGCTGGCGACGCGGCGGACGGTGTATCCGAGATCTTCCAGCAACTCGGTGGAGAACTGTCCGACGTCGTCATTGTCCTCGACCACGAGCACGCGGTAGCCGCGGCCGCGTGCGGCGGGCTCGGTGCCGGTCGCGGCCGCCTCGACGGCATCGGCCGGGACAGCCGCCTGCGGCAGGTAGATCGTAAACGTCGCGCCCTGGCCGGGCTCGCTCACGACCGCGATGTCGCCCTCGGATTGCTTGGCAAAGCCGAACGCCTGGCTGAGGCCGAGGCCGGTGCCCTTGCCGACTTCCTTGGTGGTGAAGAACGGCTCGAAGATCGTCTCGAGCAACTCGGGTGCGATGCCGATGCCGGTATCGGTCACGGTGATGGCGACGAAGTCGCCGCTGCGGCCGGACTGGGCGCGGAGCGGCGGAATGGCTTCCACTTTCCGGACGCGGATGTTCAGATGGCCCTCGCTGTCCATGGCGTCGCGGCTATTGACGGCAAGATTCATCAGCGCGGTTTCGAACTGCGCGATGTCGGCGATCGCAAAACAATTGATGTCTGATATGTCGACATCGATCCTGATCCGGGCGCCGACCAGCGGGCGGATCAGTCGCGCCACCGCCTCGACCTGGGTGCCGACATTGAACACTTGCGGCTTCAGCGGCTGCCTGCGGGCGAACGCCAGCAACTGTCCGGTCAGCTTGGAGGCCCGCTCCACCGTCTCGGCGATCGCGTCGATATAGCGCCGGCGCCGCTCTTCCGGCAGTTCGCGGCGGCGCAGGAAGTCGGTAGCGGAGCGGATGATGGTCAGGAGATTGTTGAAATCGTGCGCGACGCCGCCGGTCAGTTGCCCGACCGCTTCCATCTTCTGCGACTGGCGCAGCGCTTCCTCGCCCTGGCGGCGCTCGGTGATGTCGACGGCATCGGGCACCGCGCCGATGATCGCGCCGTGCTGATCGCGTAGGGGGCGCATTACAAAGTCGAAATAGCGCTCGCCGACCGGCAGGCATAGTCGCATTTCGATCTGGGCTTCTTCGCCCCGCATCACGGCCATGAAGGCGTCCCGGACGGCGTCGCGCATGCCTTCGGTTCCGGAAAACCACGGCGTTTCCCAGAACGGCTTGCCGATCACGTCGCCGGCGTCACAGCGGATTCCGGCAAGCGCGGTCTTGTTGGCGTACAGGAGATCGCCGTGCTGGTTCAGCAGTCCCTGATACTGGTGGCTGGTCTCCAGGATCGCGCGCATCTGGGCTTCGCTGGATTCGAGCTGCGCCGTGCGTTCGGTGATCCGCAATTCGAGGATTTCGTTCAGCCGGCGCAAATCGTGCTCGGCCTGCTTGGCCGACGTGATGTCGTGGGCGACGCCGATGAAGCCGATATGGTTGCCGGTCGGGTCCCAGCGCGGCTGGGATTCCGAGCGCAGCCAGCGCCATTCGCCGTCGGCGCGCTGGTAGCGGGCTTCCAGCACGAATGGCTTGAGCGAGGCCTCGCCCGCGATCGATTCCTGCACGACGCGCTGTTGGTCATCCGGATGCAGCCGCTTGCGCCAGTCGAACACGATGGCTTCCTCGAACGGCAGCCCGAGGAAATCGAGATAGGCCTGGTTGGCGAAGGAACGCGTGCGGTCGAGCTTGGTGACCCAGACCGGCACCGGCGCGCTGTCGGCGATCAGGCGGAAGCGCTCCTCGCTTTCGCGCAAGGTTCCCTGCGCCAGCATTTGGGCGGTGACGTCGAGATCGGCGCCGACCAGGCGCAGCGCACGGCCGTCGCCGTCGCGGTCGATCTTGGCGACGACGCGGATCCAGCGGGTCGTGCCGTCGTTTGGCCGCACGATGCGGTATTCGGCCGAATAGTCCTCGCTCTCGCTCTTCAGGATGCCGAACAAATGCTGGACCGTTCGCTCGCGATCGTCGGGATGGATTCGGCTGACCCATTCTTCGTAGGTTTCGTTGGCCGCCTCGGGCGGCAAGCCATGAACCAGCAGATATTCGGGGGAGCGGCGATTCTTGACGCCGTCGCGGAAATCGATTTCGAGACCGCCGACGCCGGCGATGCGCTGGATCCGCACCAGCTCGGCCTCGCGCTCCTGCAGCACGCGATGAGCACGGTCGCGTTCGCTGGCGATCTCCTGCAGATGTTGCTGCAGGCGTTCGGCGGCGGCTTCGGGCAGGAAATTTGAACTGTCGGAAGGGGTCATGCGTGCCGGCAACCTTTGCGGGCACTTTCACACAGGAGGCGGCGCGTTTGCCAGCCTCATTTGCTCTTGGTGGTTGATCGGCAGTTATAGGCCCTGCGGAACCCGGCGGCCTGTGCGTCTTCCTCGGAACAAAACCAGCGATCCGGGCTGGTCAGGCCTGGATAGGAGCGGCACGCCTGCAGATGATAGATGCCGAGGTTCCCGGTGACGCGCGCGCGGACGGCGTATTTGCCCTTGATGTTGCAGCTCGCCGGCATCACGAGATCCTCGGGGAACAAGGCCTCGCGGATTTCGCGGTCGCGGTCGGCGCGGCACGCGGCGCCGAGCAGGGCGCCGTCCTTCTTGCCGGCACGGAACTCGCGCGGCGCGGCGAAGCAGCCCTTCCACAGCCCCTGGCGGTCGTCTTTGGCGCGGGCCTCGTCCGCCTGGAAGCGCCCGCTGGCGGAGGCTTCGACATTCAGGGCAAAGCCGTTGCGAACCAGCAACTGGCTGAGACTGGCTGGATCGCCCTCGATCTTGCAGACGCCGATATGCCGTTTCTTGTAGGCGGGATCGGGGCCGAGATCGTCGCAGCGGATCTGCTTGCCACCGAGCAGTTTTGTCAGTTGATCGCGCGCCTCGATACCGCAGGTCCAGACGTCGGCGTGCTCGTCGATACAGAGCTGGTCGACGGGTGGGACATCGATGCCGTCGAGCCGGTAGGTGAGGTTGCCAAGCTGAAGCGTGCTGCCATCCCGGACGATGGCGGTGGCGGCCGAACTCTGGCTGGCCGGAAGTCCGATCGAAAGCAACGCCGCAACCAGAAAAATTCGTGACCGCATCTGTTTCATTTCAAATCAATTCCACACCTGCCGTCGCCTTCTAGCATAAGGTGAGGTGATTGAACCAAGGCGCTGGCGCTAATCGCGCATCGAAGCAGGTTGGGGAAAACCGTCAGCGCCGTTGCGGCCACAAGCCGAATGACCCATTGACTTGACGAGAACAAAATAGGAACATAGCCAGCGTCGCTCAGCACGGAATATTGCCATGTCATCCTCTTCGCAGCCGAAATTCGAAGAGGACGACGAGCTGGAAACCGCGGTGGATCAAGCGATTTCAGCCTGCGGCGGCGACCTGAAGGCCACGATCCGCGCGCTGATTGTCGCCAATGAATATCTGGAAACCGAGGTCGGCGAGCTGATGAAGGCGGTATCCCGCGCCTACGCGCGGGGCCGGTTCAACGCCTATTCCGGGTGAATTGCAGCGGGCTGGCACGGCGAAGCCGATACGAGACCGTTGCCTCCATCGATTTTTGCTGTACGACGGGTTTGTTACCCGCGTCCCCGCATGTCACATTGCGGGTGAGGATCCCGCCCAAAGCTCAAGCAAGAAGAACATGTTCAAGAGAATTTTGATCGCAAATCGCGGCGAGATCGCCTGCCGGGTCATCAAGACTGCGCGCCGGATGGGGATCGAGACGGTGGCCGTGTATTCCGAGGCCGACCGCGATGCGCTCCATGTCGAAATGGCCGATGATGCCGTGCTGATCGGCCCGCCGGCCGCGGCCGAGAGTTATCTGCTGATCGATAAAATCGTCGAGGCCTGCCGCAAGACCGGCGCAGAGGCCGTGCATCCCGGCTACGGCTTCCTGTCAGAGCGCGAGGCGTTCCCGCGCGAGCTTGCCAAGGCGGGTATCGTCTTCATCGGTCCTAATCCCGGCGCCATCGCCGCCATGGGCGACAAGATCGAATCCAAGAAGGCCGCCGCCAAGGCCAAGGTGTCGACCGTGCCGGGACATCTCGGCGTCATCGAAGACGAAAAGCACGCGGTAAAGATCGCCGACGAGATCGGCTATCCCGTGATGATCAAGGCCTCCGCCGGCGGCGGCGGCAAGGGCATGCGGATCGCGCATTCGAAGGCCGAGGTCGCCGAAGGTTTCAACCTCGCCAAGGCCGAAGCCAAATCCTCGTTCGGCGACGACCGCGTCTTCATCGAGAAATTCATTGTCGATCCCCGCCATATCGAAATCCAGGTGCTCGGTGACAAGCATGGCAACGTGATTTATCTCGGCGAGCGCGAATGTTCGATCCAGCGCCGCAACCAGAAAGTCATCGAGGAGGCGCCGTCGCCGCTGCTCGACGAGACCACGCGCCGCAAGATGGGCGAACAGGCGGTGTCGCTGGCAAAAGCCGTGAACTACGATTCCGCCGGCACGGTCGAATTCGTCGCCGGCCAGGACAAGAGCTTCTACTTCCTGGAGATGAACACCCGCCTGCAGGTCGAGCATCCCGTTACCGAATTGATCACCGGCATCGACCTCGTCGAGCAGATGATCCGCGTCGCCGCCGGCGAGAAGCTTGCGATCGCGCAGAAGGACGTCACGCTGACCGGCTGGGCGGTGGAATCCCGCGTCTATGCCGAGGATCCGTTCCGCAATTTTCTTCCCTCCATTGGCCGGCTGGTGAAATACCGCCCGCCCGCCGAAGCGAGCCATGGCGGCATCACCATCCGCAACGACACCGGCGTGCAGGAAGGCGGCGAAATCTCGATCCATTACGATCCGATGATTGCAAAACTCGTGACGCATGCGCCGTCGCGGGCGGCGGCGATCGAGGCGCAGTCGACCGCGCTGGACGCGTTTTACGTCGACGGCATCCGTCACAACATTCCGTTCCTGTCGGCGCTGATGAACCACCCGCGCTGGCGCGAGGGCAAGCTTTCCACCGGCTTTATCGCCGAGGAATTCCCGAAAGGTTTTTCCGCGCGTCCGCCGGAAGGCGAGGTCGCGCGGCGGCTGGCGGCTGTCGGAGCCGCGATCGATCATGTGCTGGGCGAGCGCAAGCGGCAGATTTCCGGACAGATGAACGGCCGGCTGGTGCAACGCGAACGCCGCCGCGCGGTGTGGCTCGATCGCGACGAAATCGCGCTCGATGTGGCGCGCGAGGCCGAGGGCATCACGGTGCGCTTCATCGGCGCCGACGGTCGGCCCGGCAATCCGCACAATCTGGTCTCGACCTGGACGCCGGGCGAACCGGTCTGGCAGGGCACCATCGACGGCCACTTCGTGGCGATGCAGGTGCGCGCGATCCCGAACGGCATCCGCCTGGCGCATCAGGGCTTTGACGTTGCGGTCAACGTCTTCACCGAAAGCGAGGCCTCTGCCGCCCGGCTGATGCCGGTGACATCGGCCGCCGACACCGGGAAGAAGCTGCTGTGTCCAATGCCTGGCCTCGTGGTGTCGATTGCCGTGAGCGAAGGGCAGGAGGTCAAGTCCGGCGAGACCTTGGCCGTCGTCGAGGCGATGAAGATGCAGAACGTGCTGCGCGCCGAGCGCGACGGCACGGTGAAGAAGATCCACGCCGCCGCCGGCGCCACGCTGGCGGTGGATGCGCTGATTCTGGAATTTGCGTAGAGCCGTCATTCCGGGGCGATGCGAAGCATCGAACCCGGAATCTCGAGATTCCGGGTCTGGTGCTACGCACCATCCCGGAATGACGGAAAGAGTGGAGTATTGGGAATGGCATTCCGTCAGCGCCGCGAGAGACTGCGTTCCATTCTCAACGGTCGCTCCTGCATCCGGCCCGGGTCGGTCTATGACGCGACCTCGATCCGTATTGCCGAAGACCTCGGCTTCGAACTCGGCATGTTCGGTGGCTCGGTGGCGTCGCTGGTCGTGCTCGGCGATCCCGATATCGCGCTGATCACGTTGACGGAACTGGCCGAACAGATGCGCCGGATGTCGCGCGCGTCCGCCTTGCCGGTGCTGGTCGATGCCGACCATGGCTATGGCAACGCGCTCAATGTCCGACGCACGGTGCAGGAACTCGAAGCCGCCGGCGCCGCCGGCCTGACGATCGAGGATACGCTGTTGCCACAGGCGTTCGGACAGGCCGGAACGCAACTGATCTCGCTGGAGGAGGGCGTCGGCAAGATGAAGGCGGCGCTCGACGGGCGCGGCGATCCCGCGCTGGTCGTCATGGCGCGCACCGGCGCCGTATCCGTCACCGGTCTCGACGACGCCATTGCGCGCGCGAAGGCGTACGAGGCCACCGGTGTCGATGCGCTGTTCTTCACCGGCATCAAGAACCGGGGCGAACTCGAAGCCATTTCCGCCGCAACCCGGCTGCCGATCGTGCTCGGTGGCGCGCCCGAGGAGATGACCGCGCTCGATTATCTCGCAAGCCAGCGCGTGCGGATCGCGCTGCAGGGACACGCGCCGTTCGCTGCCGCCACCCAGGCCGTCTATGAAACGCTGAAGGCCTTGCGCGAGGGAGGCTCGCCGAAGAACCTGAAAGGTCTTGCGTCATCCGAATTGACCGGCAGGACGATGCGCGAGGCGGACGTGAAAGCGCGCAGCGGCGCACTCCTCGGATTGAAGAAGCCATGACCGACACGATCCGCCATGTCACGATCAGCGGGCGGGTGCAGGGCGTCGGCTATCGCTACTTTGTCGAACACGAGGCGCGGTCGCGTGATCTCGAAGGCTGGGTGCGCAATCGCCGCGACGGCAGCGTCGAGGCGGTGTTTGCCGGCCCCGCGGGAGCCGTTGCAACCATGATCACGGCCTGCCGCCGAGGGCCGTCATCGGCGCGGGTCGACGCGCTACGGGACGAAGCCGCCAATCCCGACATGCTTAAGCTGCGGGAGGCAGGCGAGCGGTTCTCGGTGCTGCCGACGATCTGACGCCCTGGCAAGGCTGATACGCACCCACGAGGTGACTGAATGAAGCCGCGACACCCTGGACGCGACTGGAGGCGAATCCATCATTCCCCGATCTTCTGGATCGGGGTCGTGATGTGTCTGGCCGCGATCACGATCTATGTGCTGTCCGATGACCTCTCGTGGCGGCCCGGCGCACGCTAGAAGAAACCCGGGCTCAGATCGACACCGTACGTCATCATCATCACGGAAACCAACAGGCCGGCCGCGCCGAGAAGCATGATCTGTTTGAGAATCTCGATCTCGTTGACGGTGGTAATGGCGCGCGAAAACGCCCGTGCGATAGCAGTCATCCGTGACCTCCATGCGTCGGCGCCCGTGCAATTGATAGCGCGGAAGGCTTTGCATGAATGTGAGCTGGCTTACCAGTCGGCCAAATGATCGCCGGAATTTCTTGACGCGAAACCGGATCGACCCCGGATCAGTCCGGGGTGGCTTTCGCTGGAAAACGCTCTTGCTGAACCGCCGGATCGAATGGCTCTCGACAAACGCATACGTCACGACAAGCAAGCCTATAAGGATCGCAACGTCATCGAGCGCTGCTACTGCAGGCTCAAGGACTTCAGGCGCATCGCAACGCGCTAAACTCGCTCGGAACTACTTCTCAGCCCTGTGCCTCGTTGCCGCCGCGGCATTCTGGCTTTAGTCGTGCGCGGTTTCCGCTTTTGGGATAACATGGCGAGCGTGTCGGCACCCGGATGACGACGGGAAACCATGAAGGGGAGGGGAATGAGCTCCCAGCGAGTGTCGGGAACCGCCGTGCAACGAACCATTGCCGTCCTGGGCTCGGCGGTTTTCTTCGTGGTCGCCCCATGTACGCTGGCGGGGCTCGTTCCATGGTCGATCACGGGTTGGCAACTCCGGCCGCCGTTCCTTGGTCTGGGGCTGACGCGCGGCATCGGCGCGATAATGATTCTCGCAGGCGTACCTGGGCTCGTTGACGCATTTGCGCGTTTCGCGCTGCAGGGTCTCGGCACCCCCGCGCCCATCGCGCCGACCCGGAATCTCGTGGTGACCGGTCTCTACCGTTATGTGCGTAATCCAATATACGTCGCGGTCGTTGCCATCATCCTGGGTCAAGCGGTGCTGATGGGCGATTGGCGCCTCATCGTCTACGGCGCGCTGCTCTGGCTCGCCTTCCACGTCTTCGTCGTGGCGTACGAAGAACCCACGCTCGAGCGGACGTTTGGGAGAGAGTACGAGGCGTTCCGCGCCGCCGTCCCGCGCTGGATACCGCGGACGACCCCATGGCGGTCGAAATGATCGGTGGCCCGCGGTTGCGCGAGCCGCTGCTCGCGACCGGTCTCGGACGCTTCACCGGCGCCGCGAGCAGGCACGCTAACGGCCCTCGGAAAAGAACATCTCCCCATTGGCGGAGCGGTTGGGTTTCAGGCGCATCGCAACGCGCTACGACAAACTCGCTCGGAACTACTTCTCAGCCCCTAGGACGTCCGTTCACCCGGCGCGAACTCGCCGTCGTGCTGAATCGAGGCACTCTCGACGTATCGCAGGTCGAGGGAGGAATACACGATGCTGCGATTGCGGCCGAGACGCTTGGCTTCGTAGAGCGCGGTGTCGGCTTCCCCCACCAGCGCGGCCTCGTCGAGCGTCGAGCGGTTTCTGGCGGCGATGCCCACGCTGATGGTGATGTATCCGCGGCTGGAGGCCGTGTTCGGAATGCCCAGCGCCCGAACCGTCAGCCGAATGGTCTCGGCGAGTTTCAGGGCGGCGTTTTCCGAAGTATTCGGCAACACGACGGCGAATTCCTCGCCGCCATAGCGCGAGGCCAGGCCTGACGTATTGGCGGCCGCATCGCCGATGGCTTTCGCAACCGCCTGCAGGCAACGGTCGCCGGCCTGGTGTCCGTAGGTGTCGTTGTAGCCCTTGAAATTGTCGATATCGAGCAGCAGCACCGAAATCTCGTCGCAGGCTTCGTATTCGCGGCGCAGGAAGCCGTCGAAGGTGCGCCGGTTGGTCAGCCCGGTCAGTCCGTCGGTCGCCGCGAGCTGGGTGAGGCGGCGGTTGAGTTGGGTCAAGCTCGTCCTCCATCCGCTTGCGCTCGGTCACATCGCGGATGACGCAGAGAAACTCCGTCCGAGCGGGGTCGCTCGGTTCCGACGCCAGCTTGAACTTGCTTTCCACCCATGCGAGCGTCCCGTCGCCGCGATAGTGTCGAAACACGACGGTGCTGACGCCGTCGACTCCATCGAGCCGCGTGGTCGCCGATTTGACGCTCTCCCTGTCGTCGGGATGCACCAGGTCAAAGCATGATTTGCCGACAATATCCGTTGGGCGCAATCCCAGCACCGGTTCGGCCGACCGCGAAACATAGCGCAACAGGCCGCGGGCATCGATCAGGATGATGATGTCGGCGATGTTGTCTGCGAGCAGGCGATAATGAGCCTCGCTCTGGCGCAATGCACGCACAGTCCTTGTGCGGGAGCGGAGTTGCAGGGAGAGTAGCGCGGCCAGCAGAACGATCATGCACAGCAGCACGCCGGCAACGATGGCGTCGGTCCGTAGCGTTCTCCGCCAATCCGCCAGCAGCCAGTCTTCCGACATCGCCAGAGTGACGACCGTCGGATAATGCGGTGTTTCCTCATAGCCGAAGTATTTCGCGATACCGTCGAAGGGGGAGATGATCCTGTAGTACCCGACGGAACTGAGCTTCAGGTACCGCGAAAACAGGTCGGTCCCGGCAAGATTCGTGCTCCTGTCCGAGAACGGCCAGCGGATCAGGACGGCGCCGTCGTCCCGTAACAGGCTGATGCTGCCGTCGGGACCGAGCTGGAAGGTCTTATAGAAGCGATTGAAGTAGTCGCTGTCGATCGCGGCGGTGAGGACGCCGGCGAAGCTGCCGTCCTGCTTGTCGATGCGTTTCGACAGGATGATCGTGGACCGTCCGGTCAAGCGCGATTGCAGGGGCTCGTTGATGCGCAGTGCGCTTCCTGGTTTGTCACGATGATAGATGAAGTAGCTTCGGTCGGAGTTGTCGTGCCTCGGTGTTTCCGGCAACGACGAATATCGCCATTTGCCGTCGACATCGAGCACGCCGATCTCGCGAAGCTGAGGTAGCGAACTCACCGTCTCCGCCAGGTATGGGTTGAACCGCTCCGGCAACGGATCCCGATACTTCAGCAAATCGACCATTCCGGCCATCGCGATGTCGGCCGATCGGATCGTATGCGACGCGTGCTCGGCCAACGAGTGCGTGAGGTTCTGAATGTCGGTCTGGCCGCCCGCGAGCGCGGTCGCCTTGGCCTCGAGCGATTTCCAGATCACGACGCCCAGAACACAGGCGGTCATCGCCAACGCAAAGGCGATCACCGCCGCTGCGGGAGATATCCGGCGCAGCAGCCCGCCGGGACCTGGGGGATTTCGATCGGGCATCTTTCGCCTTGATGGCCGTGCCAGACCCCGTTGGCCGGCAACGAGCCTAAACCTTAAGAGGCGATCGGTACCGAAGCGGTTAACAAATCGATCGGGAAGTGAAACGGAGCAGCTTAGATCCGTACGGGTTCCATGCGGGAACCGGCTACGGATGAATGCAGGTGGCGGCCCTGGCGCGGGCGTTGGGCTATTCGAACAATGGGAAAAAGCGGCAGCCTCGGCCCTTGACATTCACTCTGTCTCGTCAGATATTTCTGTTATGACAGAAACAACCGATAAAAAGAAACTCCCGGCCGTCGTCGAGCGGTTCGTCCTGCACTGGGGCGACATGGGGGACGAGTGGGGTGTCAACCGCTCCGTCAGCCAGATCCACGGTCTGCTTTATCTCGCCGAGGCGCCGATGACCGCGGAAGACATTGCCGAGACGCTCGGCATGGCACGGTCCAACGTCTCCAACTCCATCAAGGAATTGCTGGCCTGGAATTTGATCCGCCGGGTGCCGATCCTCGGCGACCGCCGCGATCATTTCGAGGCGGAGACCGATATCTGGGAAGTGGCGGCGCGGATCGCCGCCCGCCGCAAGGAGCGCGAGATCGATCCCGCGGTCGATGCGTTGCGCGCCTGCGTCTCGGATGCGGCTGACGATCCGACCATCAGCCCGGTCGCAGCCAAGCGGCTGAAGGAAATGCTGGCTTTCACCGAACTGGTCGACCGCTGGTACACGCAGATGCTGAACGTGCCGCGGCCGAGGCTGGTCGCGCTGATCAAGCTTGGCGAGAAGATCGTCAGCTTCCTGCCAACGGGGAAATCCAGATAGGGACGGAGAGAGCGAGGAGCGTGTGATGGCGTCCACCAGAGTACCAAGGTTTCCCGCAACGCCTGCCTCGAACACCATCCTGCTCGACGACCACCGCTTTCACGATCTGTTGCCGGACGAGGAATGGGGCCGGCTGCCGCTGGCGATCTGGCGGCGTTTTTCCAAGCGCTTCGCCGATGGCGAGACCGTCGTCTATGTCGGCACGGTGGAGGAGGCGAGTTTCAGCCGCGCCGGCTGGTGGCTGGCGCAGCTTGCGCGCCTGATCGGCGGGCCGCTGCCGACAGGCGCCGAGAGCGGCGTCCCGATGGTCGTGACGGTGACCGAGGATGCGGCGAGCGGCGGCCAGATCTGGACCCGCATCTGCGCGCGCAGCAACGGCTTTCCGCAGGTCATTCACTCGGCGAAGCGTTTCGCCGGGCCGACCGGACTCGAAGAATATGTCGGCTACGGCATCAGCATGGCGCTGCTTATATCGGTCGAGCACGAAGCGCTGGTGTTTCGCAGCGTCGGCTATTCCCTGCAGATCGGGCCATTGAGGCTGCCGCTGCCGCCACGGCTCACGCCCGGCGATCTCACCGTAACCCATTCCGATCTCGGCGGCGGCACGTTCCGCTTCACGCTGGAGATCGTTCATCCGCGCTTCGGCAAGCTCATTCGCCAATCCGCATTGTTCCAGGAGGCCGCATCATGACGTCGCTGCTTTGGATCCTGATCGCCATTCAGGTCGTGATGGGCGTGTTCGACACGTTCTATCATCATGAGTTGACCGAGCGGCTCGCATGGCGTCCCTCGCAGCGCTACGAGCTGCAGCTCCACAGCCTGCGCAACATGCTCTATGCGCTGTTGTTCCTGGTGCTGGGCTGGCTGGAAGTGCACGGCATTCTTGCGATGCTGATCATCGCGGTGCTGGCGGCAGAAATCGTTATCACGCTGATGGATTTCGTCGAGGAGGACATGAGCCGGAAATTGCCAGCCAGCGAACGCATCAATCACACGCTGCTTGCGATCAATTACGGCGCCATTCTGGTGCTGCTGCTGCCGGTGCTGATCGGCTGGGCAGGGCAGCCGACCGGCGTCAAATCGGCTTACACGGGGTGGCTCAGCCTGATCGCGGCGGCGGCAGCCGTGGGCGCCGCGCTGTGCGGCTTGCGCGATTTCGTGGCGTCAAAGCGTCTTTCGCGCATGACCAGCGCGCCGGCGGCGAGCCTGGTCGAAAAACTGCCCGTACGGCAGACCGTGCTGGTCACCGGCGCCACCGGCTTCATCGGCAGCCGTCTGGTGGCAGGTCTGAGCGGCGCCGGCCATCAGGTCATCGCGCTGGTGCGCAACCCGGCGAAGGCCGAGATGCTGCCGCCGCCGCTCACGTTGATCACGAGTCTCGATCAGCTTCCGGCGGATGCGAGGATCGATGTGATCGTCAATCTTGCGGGCGAGCCGATCGGCAACGGGCTGTGGACCGAAGCCAAGCGCCGCAAAATCCTCGACTCCCGGATCAACATGACCGGCGACATCGTCAAGCTGATCGCGCGGCTGGAACGCAAGCCGGCCGTGCTGGTGAGCGGTTCGGCCATTGGCTGGTATGGGCTCTGGCAGGATCAGGTACTGACGGAGTCGGCAAAATCACACGCCTGCTTCAGCCATGAACTCTGCGACGCCTGGGAGAACGCGGCGCGTCCGGCGGAAGCGCATGGCGTGCGCGTGGTCTGCCTGCGGATTGGCCTCGTGATCGGCACCGATGGCGGCTTCATCACGCGGATGCTGACGCCGTTCGAGTTCGGCCTTGGCGGGCCGCTGGGCTCGGGCCGGCAGTGGATGTCGTGGATCGAGCGCGATGATCTGATCCGCCTGATCGCGCATGTGATCGCAAAGCCCGAACTGGCAGGGCCGATCAACGCCACCGCGCCGATCCCCGTCACGAATACAAAGTTCACCGAGGAATTGGGCCGCCGGCTGCACCGGCCAGCGATTTTCCGCATTCCCGGCGGGCTGCTGCGCCGTGTCGGCGGCGACTTCGCCAATGAATTGCTGCTGGGTGGCCAGCGCGTATTGCCGAACAAGGCGCTCAGCAACGGTTTTGTGTTCCGGCACGAAACGCTGCGCAGCGCATTCGAGGCGATCCTGTGAGGAGGGCAAGGGCGTCGGCCGGGAGCCGGCCTAGAGCATTATCGGTTCTGATTGAATCAGAACCGAAGCTCTAGATTCTTATTTTGACGCGTTTTCTTCACGCGAACCGGTACCCACTTCGCTCGACAACGCTATCGCACCGTCACCGCGGCAGCTTCGCGATCGCCTGGCTGAGCTCGTGGATTTCGTAGGGCTTGCGCAGGATGGGAAAATCACCGCGCACGTTCAGCGCGGCGTCGCTGTAGCCGCTGGCCAGCAGGATCGGCAGTCCGGGCTTGGTGGCCTTCAGGTGGCGCGCCAGACCGAGGCCGTCCATCTTGCCGGGCATCACGATGTCGGAGAAGACGAGGTCTATCCCGTCGAGTTCGATTTCGCGCAAGGCCGCTTCGGCATTCGCCACCCTGCGGACGGTGTAGCCGAGCTGTTCGAGCAGGCTGGCACTGACGGAGGCGACCTCCGGATTGTCCTCTACCAGCAGCACGGTGCCGCTGCCGCCGATATCCACTGTATCGGTGGCTTCGGCCGCGGGCGCGGCTTCCTTGCGCGGCAGCAGGATCGTGATCCTGGTGCCCTTGCAGAGTTCGCTCGCCACCTTGACCGTTCCGCCGGCCTGATGCGCGAAGCCATGAACCTGCGATAGTCCGAGACCAGTACCCTTGCCGATCGGCTTGGTGGTGAAGAAGGGATCGAAGATCTTGCTGAGGATATCGGGCGCGATGCCGGCGCCGGTGTCCTTCACTGAAATCGCGACTTGGCCGCCTACACCAGCCTCGCCGCCGCGGCTGTCGTTGTGTGCCGATATGATGATGACGCCGCCGGCGGCCATGGCGTCACGCGCATTGATGACGAGATTGACCAGCGCCGTCTCGAACTCGGCGACGTCGACCATGACCGGCCAGACACCCGGGACGACGTCGAATTGCAGCGTCACCGCGCTGCCAACGGCGGCATCGAGCACTTCGCGCATCGCATCGATGCGTTCGGCGACGTCGACGGCTTGCGGGTTGACGCTCTGCCGCCTTGCGAATGTCAGCAACTGGCTGGTGAGGGAGGCGCCACGCCTGGTCGCCCCTTCGATCGCCGATAGCGCCCGCTGGCTCTTGGGATCGTCGCCAACCGTCTTCCTCAGCGTGTGAAGACTGCCGCTGATGATCATCAGGAGATTGTTGAAATCATGCGCCACGCCGCCGGTCAGCTGGCCGAGCGCGTCGAGCTTTTGCGATTCCGCGAGCTGCTGATGCATCTGCTCAAGCTTGAGCTGCGCCTCGCGGCGCTCGGTAATGTCCCGGGTGATCTTGGCGAAGCCGACGAGCTTGCCGTCCTCGTAGATGGGGTCGATGATGACGCTGGCCCAGAAGAAGGTGCCGTCCTTGCGGACGCGCCAGCCGTCCTCCTCGTAGCGGCCCTGTTCCCGGGCAATGCGCAAGGCGCGGAGTGGCTTGCCGTTGGCGCGGTCGGCTTCGGTGTAGAAGCGGGAAAAGTGCTCCCCGATAATTTCGTCAGGCGCGTAGCCCTTGATCCGCTGGGCACCGATATTCCAGCTCGTCACCACGCCGCCCGGATCCAGCATGTACAGCGCGTAGTCGGTAACGCCTTCAACCAGGAGTCGGAAATTACGTTCGGATTCGAAGAGATCCCTTTCTTGTTGTTGATCTTTCTTGAACATCCGACTGCCCGTTTAAGAGGCGCAAACGCGCAAGGCGCCAATTGGTTCCCGAAAAATCGGTCTTTTTAACGAAACGGTCCGTTACGCCGGCGAAACGGAACGTTTCGCCGAGCCAACCACACTCCTGAACGTCGCCGCCAGCGTCCGCAACGCCATGAGCTTGGCGGGATCGCTGACCTTCGAGTGCAGCATCACCTTCGAGGAAGGAAGCCGCGGCAGCCCCTCGGCCGGCCCCATATCGACCAGTCCCGGCGGCGCGATCCGGCGGGCCAGCGGCGCGACCGCAAGGCCGGCCAATGCGGCTGCGACCACGGCGGTGACGCCGCCGCCGACAAAGCTCTCGCTCCAGGTGATGCCGGCCTTGTCGAGGGCGCGGATGGCCAACGCGCGCACGCCACAGGGCGGGGCGAGCGTCGCCAAGGGCAGCGTCTCGCCGCGGCGCCAGACCAGGCGTTTAACGGCGAACCAGCCGAACTCATCCACGGTCAGCTTCTCGCCGCCGCGGCGGCTGCCCTCCTGCCGCACCACAACGGCATCGAGCTCGCCGGCATCGTAGGCATCCAGCATCGCGCGCGAAAAGCCGATCGTCACGGACAGCGCCAGTTGCGACGACATCGCGTGCAGCCGTTCGAGCAGCGGCACTAGTTCCGGTCCCGCGGCGTGATCGGAGATCCCGAGCGACAATTGCTGGCGCGCGGGCCCTTCGCCCGACAGCGCGCGGTCATGCGCCTCGATCAGCGCGCGGCCGTTGGGCAGGAACGCTGCACCCGCGGCGGTCAGCGCCACCGCCCGCGGCGAGCGCTCGACCAGCCGCTTGCCGACCACGCTCTCCAGCCGCTGCAGCTTCATGCTGACGGCGGCCTGGGTGGTGCCGAGCGCCTCGGCGGCGCGGGTAAAGCTTTGCAGTTCTGCGACCAGCAGGAACGCCTGCACCGTATCGATATCCAGCGTGCTCATGCTATCATCAAGGATTATTATCACTGTTATGAACAGAGATAAGATACCAAAATGATGGCCGTGGGTCTAGATGGATGGGAGCGCGATGCCAGCGCGCCCCACCGAAGGAGAACGACCATGCCGCTTATATCAGTCACCTATTCCAGCGTTCGCAAGTCGCCGTCGCTGAAGGCGGAAATTGCCTTCGCCGTCAGCGATCTCACCGCGCGAATCCTGCGCAAGGATCCCAAGGTCACCGCCATCATCGTGAAATCGGTCGATGCCGCTGATTGGTTCGCCGGCGGCCGATCGCTCGCCGAGCAGAGCCTCGCCAGCTTCTGGCTCGACGTTCATGTCAGCGAGGGCACCAACACCAAGGACGAGAAGGCGGCCTATCTCGCAGCGCTGTTCCAGCGCATGGGCGAACTGCTCGGGCCGCTGCATGAGGAAAGCTACGCCCATGTCGACGAAGTGAAGGGCGATGCCTACGGCTTCGGCGGTCTCACCCAGGAGCGCCGTTACATCGCCGGCAAGCTGGAGGTGGCGCCGCAGAAGGCCGCGGCGTGAACGTCAGTGGGGTGCGTGTCACGTTCTTAGCGCTCCCAATACGGCCGCCGTCGCGGCGACACCCGAGAGAGCAATCACGGTTGCGCGCCAAAGCAGTTGTTGCCGCGCCGCGCGCCGATCCTGGAACGCCAGCCAGTCCCGGACAAAGCCGGCCGGAACGTCCTGCACGACGTTGCGCCGGTTAGGATGCCGGGTTTCGTGATCTACGAACATGGCCCGCACGTTCGCCACGCCCAGATGGTCAAGCTCGCGATTCCATTGCAAGGCGTTCGCATTGTTGGTCCACCGGTTTTCGAAGGGAAGTCTGTGCGTCGTCATCGCGACCTCCTCTGCACACCGCTGCCTCTGGATATGTGGCCCCGCTCGCGGGAGTGGAAGACCTCAGGGCGGGTGGGGGACGTCTCAGGCCGTTGCCTCCGGCAGGCGGGCGCTCGTGGCCCCGAACACGTCTTCAAACGCCCGCCGGAGCGCGACGTCGACGTCTTCCATCGTCACGGGCAGGCCGAGATCCACCAGCGAGGTGACGCCGTAGCGAGGATCGATGACGCCGCAGGGGACGATCGCGGAAAAATGCGCAAGCTCCGGCTCGACATTGATGGCGATGCCGTGGAACGACACCCAGCGCCGCAGCCGAACGCCGATAGCGGCGATCTTGTCCTCATAGCCTGCGCCCCTGTCCGGCCGCCTGACCCAGACGCCGACGCGATCCTCGCGACGTTCGCCGCGCACGTTGAAGGCGTCGAGCGTGCGGATGATCCATTCTTCAAGGCCCGCCACGTAGGCCCGCACGTCCGGCCGCCGCCGTTTCAGGTCGAGCATCACATAGGCCACCCGCTGCCCCGGACCATGATAGGTGAGCTGGCCGCCGCGGCCGGTGGTGAATAGGGGAAACCGCGGATCGAGCAGGTCGCCTTCCTTGCCGCTGGTGCCCGAGGTGTAGAGCGGGGGATGCTCCAGCAACCACACCAGCTCGGGTGCCTTCTGGTCGGCGATATCAGCCGCGCGTGATTCCATCTCGGTCACGGCATCGGGGTAGGGGACGGGACCTGCCGAAATCCGCCATTCGACCTCGCCGCCGCCCTCGGCTTGCGCGAACGTCGTCAAATCAAGGCTTTGGCGGTCATTAACCATTGGCTAACCATAACGTGGTCAGGTGGAACCACACCAATTTAGTCCCCCTTTGGCGGTTTCGAAGTGGCCACCCTCGATAAAGTCAGCGTCGATCTCATGGTGGTGCTCGGCACCACGACCATGCCCATCCACCAGGTGATGCGGCTTTCCCGCGGCGCCATCATCGAACTGGACGCCACCGAGGCGGACGAGGTCAAGATCCTCGCCAACAACCTTCCGGTGGCTTCCGGCGTGGTGCTGGTCGATCGCAACCGTATCGCGGTCGAAGTCAAGCAAATGCTGCCGAAATCGCCTGATGTCAGGTAGTTATTCAAGCGCAAAACTGCCTTGTCCCCCCATCCCTGATTTGTTACATCGGCGCCGTTGATCCGGCGGACGCTAGTCCTTCCAGCCGGTATCCCAAGCGCTCGTGGCGGAATTGGTAGACGCGCTGCCTTGAGGTGGCAGTGAGTAAAATCGTGGGGGTTCGAGTCCCTCCGAGCGCACCAAGGGCATAAGCCATTGATATAAAAAGGTATTTTATCGATTTATCTACTCCTCGCGCGGCTTGGTGCAGCGCTCGTCGTTGCATCCTTATTTGAACCAACCTCCCACGAAAACCGCCATCTCCTCACGAGACGGTAATGGCGTAGCCCAGCGTAGAAATTCGCGGCTCGTCTGATCCCAGCGCCCGAATGCGCGGTGCCTGCGCAACGCCGACCGCCTTCGGTTCTCTCGAGAGCGCGAGTCCTTCTGTCGTGATCACATCCGCTTCGGGTAGTTGCTGCAGTCATCGGTGCCGAGCGAGACGGTGTCGGAGAGCGGCCCCGAAGTTGTAAGATTGCCAATAAAAAGTTGTGCTGATATTATTAATCTACTTAATGTTGCTATTTTATCCCAGGAATTGAGCCTTCGATGCTAGGAAGGGTCTTGTTCCGATGTCCATCGTCGTCTTTTTTGATCTTGGCGATACGCTCGTCATTCCGCGGTTGTCGGATAATGGTTCGTTGCTGGAGTTGAAGGTGCTGCCGTTCGTGCCTGACGTTCTCGACAAGCTTCGGGGTACGGAAGTCAACAACATGAAGTTGCGCCTGGGAGTCATCTCCAACACCGGAGAGGAGACACTTGCCAGGATGCACGCCATGATGGCGGCAGCCCGATTGCTCGATTTCTTCGACCCGACGTTGTTGCTGTTCAGCTCCGTTGAGGGGATCGACAAACGTCAGAAGCAGTTTTTTGAACGCGCAGTTCAGCGTTCGGGCGCACGGCCGGAGCAGTGCATCTATGTCGGCGAGGATGAGGCCGAGCGCGGGACAGCCGAAGCGGCCAGGCTTCGTACATCATATCATCCACTGCACGTTTTCCATGTGATCGATCTGATCGCCCAGGGGCATTGAATCTTGTCTGCGGGAGCGGCCGTCGTCCTGGGGCCCGTTGAGTATCGCCATCGAATCGATGCTTGAGGTTGGTAAGAAGCCGGCGCCTCTCAAATTTCCGTCACGCTCGTGACCGCGGCGAAAGAACAGACATCGCCGATGGTTCGAAGCTAGACGCGTAGACTATGGCCCCAAGGCCCACTGACCAACATTGCCTCGCGCCGAATAATGACGCGTGTGAACTATACCACACACGTAAAGCGATTTCTCAGATACGATCGCTACCGGGTGTCCAATTCATACTGACACTCAAGCATTCTTGAATGCAGGCGTCTTGGATCTCATCCAGCTCGGAACCGAGAGTCTGTGCAAGACTCGTTCGGCGATAGCGGAGACGGAGTTGCTCGACTTTTTCAACCCGCCGTAGTCGCTATTAGGTTTTGTCGAGGGAGTTGACACACACCACCAGCGATTCTTTGAGCAGGCTAACCATTGTTGCAAAATGGAGGGAATAGTCATGGCATCTCAGAAAGCGCAAGCAGTATCCAGCTCGAAAGCAGGTGAGGTTTCCATAAACCTCGACAAGTTGAACGCCGCACTCCAGGGAGCCATCGCTGAATCTTTGCGCCAGCTCGCGCAGGAACCGCGAGGGACTGCGAAGATCTCGGTGGTGAAGACCGTGGCACCGGCAGAGGTAGAGGCAGAGAGAATCCAGATCTACGAAGATGATCCGTTCCTTGAGGCGGTAGCTGGATCGAGGCCCGTCCCTGCCGAGCCGCTTCCCGCCGACGAGCCCACCAACACACAGGCGTCGCTCCAGATACAGATCATCGACGCCGAACCGGATCCAGAAATTTATGAGCCTTCCACTCCGGAATTCCGCTACTGGGACTTGGATTCCGGCTTGGCCCGGGCGATCAACTTCTGGGGTCCGTTGCTTCCCGGCGGCACGCAGTGGTCAACCGATCAGCAGCCGATGCAGGTCAATCTGGATGAGGGGGAGGACTTCAACGCCTTCTATTCTCGAGAGACTGGCCTCAACTTCTTTCATGGACTGGTCGATAAAGTCGCCCCGCCCGTGACGGTATTCTCCTGCGCAAGTCCGGACGTGTTCTGCCACGAGGGCGGGCACGCGATCCTCGACGCAGTGAAACCCGAACTCTTCAACACGATGAGCCTGGAGGTCGCCGCCTTCCATGAGTTTTTCGGCGACGCCAGCGCGATGCTCTCCAAGCTCCAATTGCCGTCGCTACGCGATTTCGTGCTTCAGCAAACCCGCGGACATTTGAGCTCGAATTCGCGACTCTCCCAGCTCGCGCGTCAACTCGGCTGGGCCATCCGGGTCCAGATCGGTCCCACAGCCGTGGACCGGGACTGCCTGCGGAATGCCTCCAACAACTTCTTCTACAGGAATCCCGCCAGCCTGCCGCCAAGGGCTCCCGCCACGCAGCTTTCCTCGGAGCCGCACTCGTTCTCTCGCGTATTTTCCGGCGCGTTCCTCGACGTGCTGGCAGCCATGTTCAAGATCGGCCCAGCCAGTTTTGCCGGGACCGACTCGGAGAAGCTTCTGGCCGTCTCGGTCGACGCAGGCAAGCTCCTCATCGAGGGCGTGCGGGTGGCTTCGGTGACGCCGGGCTTTTACAGCCAGGTGGCCGCAGGAATGATCCAGGCCGATCAGGCCCTCACCGGCGGGCGTTACCGGGCGGCCCTTACGAGCAGCTTTGTCCAGCGCGGGATCCTCTCGCCCACGGCAACCATGTCCCTTGTTCGGACCCTGCGGGAGCACAGCGGCTCCTTCGGTGTCACCGGTCGTGCTCCGAGTGGTCAGCAGCTTCAGTTCGACAACGAGGGCGATGGATACAAGAAGACCGGGCGAGACACCCCGAACCTTCCGCTCCGGCCGCTCGCGACCCGCTTCGGCATCACCCTGCACGTTCACATGCCGGTGGAGGGCGCGCGCTTTCCTGTAGCGGCGGCCGCCCTGGCAGGCGGAACGCAAGACATCTCGAGCGCCGAGGAGGATGCCCGTTCCTTCGTCGAGGACCTGATCCAGCGTGACAAGATCTCTCACAAGGGAGCTATGGACGTCATTCCTGTCGAGCTAACCTCTCCAGGCGAAGCTTCTCCCCATCATAAGACTCACTACATGGTTCGTGAGGACGGAAAGACAGTCCTCAAGCGTCTTCACTTCGACTGTGGGTTCTGTGGCTGCAACCATCGCCATTGAGCGTTCCCGGCCGGCATCCGCTCTCTCATCGGAGCGGGTGCCGTCGCGTCGGTCCGGATCCGTTGGATTTCGCGGGTGAGCCATGGTAAAATAGGTCAATAACGAGGAGAGCCGATAGTGGTGACCGAGGCTCCCAAGCCGCAATCCGAGCAAGACAAGGAGGCGCGGCAGTTCATCGAAACGCTGGAGAAGACCGGGCAGCTCGTCGACGTCGATGAGCATCAGGATACGTCTCGGTTGCCGGCGAAGGTCACGCACGTCCGCTACCCGGACGGCACCGTCAAGCGCATCCGCTTCACTGGCCCTGGATACCAGTGAACAATCAACATCTCGCTGTCACAGCGATCACGACCGCCCTCCGAGCGCACCAATGGCATAAGTCATTGTTACGAAGAATATTTTCTCGATCTTCTATTCCCAAATTGTTGCCCGCAGCGAATTCTGGAATGCTCTTCCACTAACTCATCACTGCGGCAACCAGCAGCCAGGCGCCCGCGGCCACACATGCAATTCCGGCAGCACGCGCGATCCATCGTCCGACCGACGTAAGTTTCTCCAAAAGGACAAGCAGCGCCAAAAGCGCAATCCAAAGCACGTTCATCACCCCGACTACGAACAAGAGCGCCATCAAAACCCAGCAGCAGCCGACACAATAGCCTCCGTGCCGAAGCCCCAGCAGCAGGCAGCCTCGCACGTGGTTCTGAAAGCCGCCGTGGCGCATCAGGAACAGAAACGGCGACTGGCATTGGGCGAGACAGACGTCCTTGAGCGGGGTCCATTGATAGACTCCCGCCGCGATCAGTACGATTGCGCCGAGAAGGTTGCTGGCGATCGCCATCTGGGAATCCAGCAAGGCTGCCCAATCGATCACCCATTGGAGAAAGGTGGCTGCCAGCGAAAAGCCGCTCCAGGCGAGGAGATAACCGGCCGCAAACCAGCCAGTCGCGGCGAACGGCTTGCCCTGCACTTTCCACTGTCGTCCCACCCGGGCGTACATGAGGATCATGGGCGCCGCCGAGGGCACCATCATTCCGACCATCATCACCGCCCACATCAGGAACACATACGCGAACTCGATCGCTCGCCATGGCTCGTTGGCCGGCAACATGATTCCGATCCCGGCCGGGATCATGCGGAACCCGGTCATGTCCATGCCGCCCATGTCCATGTCGTTGGCGAGCCAGAGCGTATAGCTCCATGCCAGCGCGACAATGATACCGATCGCGCCGCCGACGACCCGGCGATCGCGCCGAAGCACGATTTCCAGGGTGCTGTCGGTCATTTGCGATTGACGTTGCCGGCCTTGTCGCAAGGTCGGTATCAGGAGTTGCATCAGGCCTGGTTCGACCAGCGGATTGGCGCATAGAGGCCGTTCCTGCCGGAATTATCCCAGCGCATGCCATGATCGCTGAACGTATTGCCGGCGGCGCCGACTGCCATCACCATCCTGTCGGGGCTGACCGGATGGCCGATGTTCGCCCACATTTCGCCGCTCGGATGCATGGTCGGCAACGGATCGACGGACATGTGCAGAATGCCCGGGATTTCCGCGGACCGCGTCTTGCCGTCGATCCGGAATGTGATTGGGACCTTCCTCACCCCGAGGTTCTTGCTGATCAGCGGTGCGAACGCCGCCATCGGACCACCGGCGGCGCCGGTGAAGATCGCAGCTAGAGCCTCGGTCTGCTCATCGTTGGCGCGCTGATCGATATAGGCGGCCACCGACCAATCTCCGTCTGCCATGACCCCAGGTGCGTGGAGGATAACCAGGACATTGAGTCCATCGAGCACGATGTCGCCATAGCGACCACTTTCGATGTGGAAGATCAGCGGTACGTTACAGAAGCCCTCGGTCGGTCGCGCGGTCAACGGCGGGGCCGCCGACACGAGGCAGGGACACACGATGCTGCAACTGCAATTCTCGAAATAGTCACCGGAAAGGTGCCATTGGACGTCCGCCATCGCTCTCTCCCGCTAGGCTGAACCCGATTGCTTTCGAATGAACTACGTGTAGTTGAAAATTACGCCGCGCGGGGAAGTACCGCAAGCCGATTCCACTATCGAAATACGCCGAAGAAAGGCGAGGTGGACGTTGCTAGTGCCGGTAGAACTCCTTCTTCGGATTTCAAAGGTGCGCAGCCGTACTCGGCGAAGCGGAACTGTTAGGGTGCAGCATAAGACGAGATCAGACGATTTGGGTGCATGTCGGAAGCGCTGTCCTGAACGTAGGAAGCCCCCGTAATCACTGGGCCCGGCAGGGCTCGAACCTGCAACCAGACCGTTCTGAGCGGGAGGATATCCGCTAGATTCGTTGATTTTACTGTCGCGTTTGTTGCGTTTTGGCGAGGTCGTTTCTGGTGCGGCGGTGCTCCAGCTTTCGGCCGCCAGCCAGCGATTAGTCAGCCGTCAAAACGTCTCGGTAATCTTGCTCAGGCGAGGGGGGCGATCCGGGTCAAATCCGCAGGCGCGCGCCGTCTGCTCGATGATCCGATAGGCTGGAACGAGCATGGTGATCGGGTCGGTAGCGGGGTCATCCTCAGTCAACCAGGGCAGCGAGCCATGCGGTCCACCGCATAGATGCAGCGCGATCTTTTGCTCCCGCAATTCTGCTGCCAGCGCGTCCACCGTGGCCGCCGTTTCATCCATGAGGCGCATCATGACAACCGGCGTGCGCGATGATAACGCGGCGCGCGGCCCATGCTGCAGCTCGGCTGCGCTCAGACCAATGGACGGCAGGCGCAGGATTTCCGAAATTTTGAGCGCGATCTCCCGCGCCGAGCCCAGGCCCAGGCCCCGCGCCGCCACAAACACAGCGGACGCCTTGGCGAGATCATCGGCAATCGCGGACCAGTCGAGCGCGAGCGCGCGGTGCAGGCGCTCGGACAGCCGGTCGAGGGCAGCCCGCAGCGCACGATCTTCCGCCAACTCGGCAACAAGTGCTGCGCTAGCGGCCATCGAGCCGATCACGGTCTTGGTCGCCGCTACAGAGTGCTCTTGGCCGGCTTCGATCGGAACGACGAACTCCGCTTCGTCAGCAACCGGCGACGACGTTGCATTGACGATGGCGATGGTGCGGGCGCCAGCGGCGCGCGCCGACCTGGTCGCCGCGACAAGATCCGGGCTGCGCCCGGATTGCGAGATCACGATGAACAGCGCGTGGCGCAGTATCAAGGGCGTACGAAATGCCGTGATCACCGAAGGAGCGCTGGCTGAAACGGGAAGGCGAAGCCGCGTCTCGACAAGGTATCTTAAGAAAACCCCGGCATGCCCAGAGCTTCCCCGGCCGCACACGACGCACAGCGGGGCGGAGCCAATCCCAATTCGCTGTGCAATGTCGCGCGTGGCGTGGCGGTTACGAACAATGTTGGCGACAACATCCGCGCTTTCGCCGATTTCGCTCGCCATCGCGGATGTTGTCACGGCTCAACGGCTCCGCCGTGCTTGCGCGCCGCCATTGCCTTGGGATGCCGGTCACGATGCGGGTCAGGATTCTTGGCGAGCGTGGCAAACACGCGCCGAAGGTTGCCGTCACAGTTTTTCAGAATGGTCTCGGCATCAACCTTGTCGATTCCCGACGCCAGAAGGACTGCCGTCTTGATGTCTCCCTCGGCCAGCTCGAGCGAGCGTGCCGCGTGCGACGGATCACAGTGCGCGATTTGCGCCACCATGGCCTCGGCGCGTCGCTTCAGCTTGGCATTGGTCGGCGGCATGTTTACCATCATGCCGCGGTACACCCGGCCAAGCCGCAGCATGATCCCCGAGGAGATCAGATTTAGCACAACCTTCTGCGCGGTGCCCGCCTTCATCCGCGTTGAGCCGGCGATCAGCTCCGGGCCGGTCTCGATCAAGATCGGAAACCTTGCCGATGCCAGCAGTGCGGTGCCGGGGTTGTTGGCGACACCGATCGTCACAGCGCCGAAAGAACCCGCCCGCTGCAGCGCCGCAATCGTGAATGGCGTTGTGCCGCTGGCGGCAACCGCGATCACCACGTCGTGCGACGTGAGCCGCGCTGCGTCGATCTGTATCACCGCATCGTCGACATCGTCCTCCGCGCCCTCGATGCTGGTGACGAACGCGCTATCTCCGCCGGCAACGATGAAGCGGACGCGCTCGCTGGGCCAGGCGAAGGTCGGCGTCAGCTCGGCGCCGTCCTGGACCGCCACGCGGGCCGAGGTGCCGGCGCCGACATACACGATGCGTCCGTGATCGCCCAGCGCCGCTTTGGCCGCTTCGGTCGCCGCAGTGATCGCGGGAAGGGCATGGCCGATCGCCGCGACTGCCGCAAGCTGGCCCTCCCACATCGCTTCCATCGCTGACGTCAGCGACCATGCGTCAAGATCGGCAAAGCGGGGATCGACTTCTTCGGTAGCCATATGATTGATCCATGCTCCATCAAACGCGGAACTTTGAAGCCAGTTCATGGTCAGTTTCTCTCTTGGGCAGATCAAGCCGCCCTCGCGCCACCAGCAACGCGCCGGCGGCCGCGTCGGCGTCAGGTCGCCTCAGGCGAGCGCGCAGGTCAGGTGTCAGCCAGGGCGTAATGGCATCCGCGAGCCCGCCCACCAGCGAGAGCCGGTCAATTCCTCTCGCCAGGAACAGATCGAGCAGATCGCCAATGGCATCGGCCGCGCGTTCGACAATGCGACGACCGACCGGATCGCCTTGATTGGCGTGCCGCAGCACGATCGGCGCCAACGCAGCGTAGTCCGTGGCCCTGGCTTCTTCAGACCAGGCTACCGCCTGATAAGGATCATGATCGAATGCGCCGAGCACCTCTGAAAGCAGTGGGGTCAGCTCACCGCGGCGATCCGCGGCCCGCAGCGCCAGTCGAACAACCTGCAGGCCGATGTCGGCACCGCTGCCTTCGTCTGAGACGGGAAAGCCGTAACCGGCGAGACGGATTTCGCGGCCGTCGATCAGGCCGACTCCCACCGAGCCTGTGCCGGTTACCACGATGGCCCCGTCCGTGCCGCTATGGGCGCCAAGACAGGCCGCCAAACCGTCGCTGATGAAGATGGCGGACGCGAAGGGATGCGCGATCTTGTTGAGCGCCGCTTCCGCGCCCCGGCGACCAAGACCGGCAAGGCCAATTCCGGCGTGCATCCGCGCGAAATCCTCGCGCGTCAGTCCGGCCTGTGCGGCTGCCGCTTCAGTAGCCTCCATGATGGACCGCCAAGCCTTCTCAAAGCCAATCCGCGTCGTCGCAGGCCCCGAACTCGCTTCACCGAGCACCCTGCCGTTTTCGTCCTCGATCCGGGCGCGGCAACGGGTTCCGCCGCCATCAATGCCGAGATACGTGGTATCGTTTGTTCCCATGGAAAGTTAACGCGAAGGTTTCGCTCCGGGTCCTCAGAAGGCCCCTTGGTGTACATATGAAGTCGCGTACGTGACTCGCGTCACGAGTCCGTGACCGTCATTCTCGGATCAATACTGATGGGCCACGCTGGTTCTACCTCGCTCACGATCGCCGCGCAGCACATCTTTGATGGTGCCGACATGCGCGGGCCGGGGTCGGTCAGGATCTCGCAAGGGCGGATTGAAAACATCACCTTCGACGAGGCGGAGGCGCGCGCCTCAATCCACCTTCCCGCAGACGCGATCCTTGCACCCGGATTCATCGACATCCAGCTGAACGGAGGCGGGGGCGTTCTTCTCAATGACCAGCCAACGGAGGCTGGTGTTCGGCGCATCGTTGAGGCGCACTGGAAGGAGGGAACCACGGGCTGCTTGCCGACCCTCATCACCGATCGCAGCCAGATCATCGAGCGCTTGGCTGCAGTCGCTCAGGTTTGTCTGAGGATTCCCGGCGTGCTCGGCTTTCATCTGGAAGGGCCGGCCCTCAACAGGTCTCGCAAGGGCATTCATCCGGAAGCCGAGATACGCGTGCCGGACCGGCGCGATCTTGCCGCGATCAAGAGTTTTGGGGACCGCGGCCGCTCCATTGTGACCTTGGCCCCGGAATGCGTGCCCGCGTCCATGATCGACGAATTGATCGCCGCCGGATTGCGTATCGCGGCCGGCCACAGCGACGCCACCGCAGCCGAAATCGGGCAGGCGGTCGATCGCGGTGTCTCCGGGGTGACCCATCTGTTCAATGCCATGTCGCAGTTGAGCGCCCGGGAACCGGGCCTGGTGGGCGCCGCGCTTGAGGACGACCGGCTGTTTGCAGGGATCATCTGCGACGGCATCCACGTTGACCGCGCCGGTTTGCGTATTGCCTTCCGTTGCAAGGGACGCGATCGATTGATGCTGGTCACCGATGCCATGCCATTGGCGGGTACGAACGACCGGCAATTCATGCTGCAAGGAAGGCGGATCACGTTGCACGAAAATCGCCTGACTGGCCCCGATGGCACACTCGCGGGGGCTCACCTCACCATGATCGAGGCAGTCCGCAACGCTGTTGCGCTGCTCGGAATCTCCCTCGTCGATGCCCTCATCATGGCCTCTCGGACGCCCGCGGCATTTCTGGGCCTTGAGTCCGAGCTTGGAAAAATCGCACCCGGATACCGCGCGGACCTTGTCGCCTTCAATCCGAACTTTGAAGTCGTCGGCACATGGATCGGCGGTGTCGGCTCGATGGGCGAGGCGAGCGAGGCTTTTCAACGAGGTTAGATGCCCAACCATCCCATCATCGTGCAAAAATATGGCGGTGTCTGTCTTGAAACACCGGCGAAAATTCGCGCGGTTGCGCGCAGTCTCGCCGACCTGCATGGCCGTGGTCATCGTGTCGTGGCGATCGTCTCCGCGATGGGAACGACCACCGACCAATTGATCCAGATGGCTTACCAGGTAAGCCCTGCTCCTAATCGCCGTGAACTCGACATGCTGCTAACGACCGGTGAGCGCATCAGCATGTCTCTGATGAGCATGGCACTCTCCGATCTCGGCGTGCCTGCGATCAGCTTCACCGGCAGCCAGGCCGGCGTGATGACCGACGACTCCCATTCCTCCGCACGCATTCTGGATGTTCGGCCCATTCGCGTGCGCGAAGAACTTGATCGTGGGCGCGTTGTGGTGCTGGCAGGATTTCAGGGCGTGAACCCGGCGACCAGGGAAATCACCACGCTCGGCCGGGGCGGCAGCGACACCACGGCCGTTGCGATGGCCGCGGCGCTGAAAGCCGAGCGCTGTGAAATCATCAAAGAGGTCGACGGAATCTGTTCGGCCGATCCGCGCATCGTGCCGGATGCAAAGCCCCTGCGGCGAGTGGACTTCGCATCCCTGTCCGAAATGTGCTTCTGGGGTGCAAAGATCCTGCATTTTCGCAGCGTAGAACTGGCGCAAAGTCAGGATGTGTCTCTGGTTCTCAGGCAGTGGGGCGGCGTTGAACACAGCACGCAAGTGATGAAAGAGGTTGCAGGCATGGAAAACGGAAAGGTTCTGGCCGTCAACTCGATGGCTCGCATTGAACATGTGGAAATCGTTTCCAAGGATCTCAATCACGGTTTCGAGAAATTCGCGCAGCATCTCAAGCAAAACAGCCTGTCCTGGCCGCAGCTCCTCTCATCGAGCTTCGCCGCGGGAAAAACCAGCATGACCGTGGCCTGTGATACGGAGTGGCTCGACGCCCTGTTGCGCACGCTGGAGCGAAGCAAGGGTCTGCGCAAGCAGCGCAAGGCCTCAAGCTCGGTGAGTCTCACCTGCTTCGGCGGCGTTTCGTCGGAATTGCCATTCAGGGCGTTGCAGGTTCTCGGACATCACGGGATTGTTCCCGACAAGTATGTGTTGTCGTCGCATTCGGTCAGTCTGTTTGTCCCTGTGGAGAGCCGCGAGGCCGCGGTTAAGGCGTTGCATTCGCTTGTCCAGCAAACATAGGTTCGAGAAGCGGCAGGGATCGTTTCCGCTTACGCCATTCGCGTGTTCAAGCCACAAATGGGCTCCCAAAATCGAAAGGGCCGCCGCCTCGCAGGTCGGTCCTTTCGATTTGCAATCGCCAGAGATGGTTACGGCGCAAACTTGTAGTCGCCGCGAATGATCGCTCCTATCTGAGGGTCGATGGCGAGGGGGCGGCAACGCTACTGAGACGCAGGTATCGAACTCACCGGCCCCAGAATGCCGGCGTCGCCTTGAACCGCCGCCATCTCTTGCGCAGCGTTTTCGCCACGGCAATCTGGTCGCGGGCCCGCCAGCCGGTTATTGCGCCGACGGCAAGATGGAGCGCGGGCTGATCGTCCTGCCTGATGACATCGAGCAATGTGCGGATATTTGCGGTGTCGCGCGCGCGTCCCAGACTGTTCTGGAGCCTGGCGAGCCGCATCACGTAGCGCTTGGCGCGCGCATGGGTGGCGTAAAGCGGCAAGAAGAACTCCGCCGCATAACGCAGCTTCTTGAGATCGATTCTGAGATCGTGTTGCGCATTGGTGTCGAGCCGCCGGAAATGCGCGCCACGCCGGAGCACCTTGCGGTGCCGTTTCGCCAGAATTTTATCCGCGAGCGCCGGCATCGGCTGTGACAGGGCGGCCAGCGCCTCGCTCTCAATCTCGTTGCGCCAGCCGCGGCGTTCGACCCAGTTTCCCAGCGAGAGCAGGAAACGGCTGCAACGCGGATCGGCGAGAACGCCTTGCAAAGTGGCGTAGTTCAACTTGCGCTGCCGTTGCACCGCCTCGCGCAGGCCGCCAAAGTCGACCTCGGGAGCTGCCGTCGCGAGGCGAGACACGGTCGTGCCATCGAAGACATCCCAATCGCGGGTCGGGCCGAGCTGCTGCATCAGCCATCTGGCTTCGCCACTGATCGCCTCGAACGACGGCGATGGGATCTCTCGCCGGAACAGCGCACACATGGTGCGCAGACGGCGTAAGGCGACGCGCATCTGGTGCACGCCTTCGGGGTCGGATCCTTCCTTCGCCACCGCGTGGTTGTTCAGAAGATGCTGCCAGCAGGCGCCCGCCAGCAGCGCAATGACGTCATCAACCGCGTGTTCGGCAGTGATGCCGACGGCTTCGGCTTTCGCCGCCGGCTGCGCGACGTCGAACGCCAGCGCATAGCCGCGTTCCGCCTTGCTCCGGGTGCCGACCTGCAGCGGCGCGGTGTCGAGCAACTGCGTTCCGAGATCAAACAGCGCGCCGGCGTTGCCGCTCTTCAATTCGAGTTCGATTTCGGACAGAATTTCCTGACGCGGGCCGGCCTCGATGGTCCCCTCGTCGAACGCGATTTCAACAGAAGCATCCGGCAGATCGAGCTGCCGGGCATGCCGGCGAACCTTTGTCGCAAATGCCGGCACGAGCGCATCGTGGGCAAGCGTCGTCACGGGATCGCCGATCTCGTCGGCGGGAAGCCGCGCCAGGTCAGGGGTAATGCCGTCGACCGGCGTTTCCCACTGCCGCCGCGCCAACGGCCGTCCGATGTCGGGCAAAAGCTTCAGCGTCTGAATGAAATGCTTGCCGCTGCGTCGCACGCGTAGCGACATGCCGCGTTGAAACAACACTCGTTCCGGCGTGTCGTAATAGACCGTTTCCAGCCGGCGGACCACGCCGCGGTTGCGCGCATGCTGCACGATGACGGGCGTCTCGCGCAGTTTTTCGAGGATACCCTGCGGCGCCAGCAGCTTAAGTTCGATTTCGGCCTGCTCAGCCGGCCGCTCAGCAATCGCGCTGCCGGAATCGTGCACGATTGGGGCGTTCAACGGTATCTCCACCGGAAGGAGTGCATGAATATTTTATGACAACAGCAGGATAAACTCAAATTGCGCACTGGGATGACGTTGCAAATTGCCACGGCAGTTCCGGAGACTGCCCGAGGCCTTCCGTCGCCTCAGTTCGGGCATGAGGCCCATGGGAGAGGGAAAGACTAGCTGGGACGGGGAAGGCTGGGAACCAGCGGGCCGTGGGACTGACACGAATGCCCACATCCGTGAAAATAAAAGGCCGCCTGAGTTGGTGGCCTTAATTTCACTTTCTGCGTGGCAATTTGATCGGGATATGCGGCGCAGTACTGATCACGACTGGAGACGTCTTGTCATCGGAAGCGTGACTTTTGAGTGTTTCCAGCACCAGAAAAAACTTTTCGGCAAGCATGGCAATTACCTCGCTGGCGAATTTTTCTCCGTCATTGGTCGAGTCGGATTGCTGGCGATTCAATCACTCGCGCGAAGCCGCCGCAATTAAATTCGCGCGCTAGAGTTGAGACTCCGTAATCGCACGGGAGCTGCGCAACATTCTGCGATGTTGCTCCAGCTCGGGAGCGCCATCTGGGCGCGGTAACCGTTTGTGCACGCAGCTACAACGGCGAAATGTGCCACGCATCGTGCTTTGCAATTATTTGAATAGCTTTTAGTGCGCCGGGCTACGGCCACTTCTGCAGCGCAGTTCCATCGATCTCGTCCAAAGGAAGATCGAGATGGGCCAGCGCCGTGGGCGCGATGTCGATGATGCGGCTCGTTTTCGTGACCGATGCACCGGCTTCAAAGCCTCGTCCTACCGCGATCAGCGTCGGCTGCGTTTCGTAAGCGCCAAGGCCGCCATGCATGCCGCAGTCTCGACGGATTGCGTCCTCCTGCTCGGAAAACCGCACCGCCATGGCGGTCAGGCCTGGAACGCCGTTGCAGTTCGCGCCCGAACTCTTCGCCATATCGACGGCGAGCAGATCGTCGCCGGGGATCTGGCCGAGTTCGGCAAGGTCTTCGCCGGAGATGATGCGGCCAGCCCAAGGCTGTCCGCTGAGCCAGGAGACGACCTCGGCGCGGCGCGACAGCGCGCTGCCACCAAAATGAATGAATGCGGATGAGCCCTGTGGCGCGACGACAATTTCGGGGCTTTCGAGCGAAGTCTTGAATCCGGCCTCGAACAGCCGGCGTTCTACGGGAATTACTTCCGTCACCGCTTCATGACCGTGGTCGGAACCTATTAAAAAGAGAACGTCGTGGCCCTTGTCGCGGAGCCGTTCGACGGCCTGAGCAACCGCGCCGACATGATCATCGACCGCACGCAGCGCGAGGAGATGCTCCGGCGAGCCAAGTGGGAACGCGTGCATCGTCTTGTCGGGTTCGGATAACCACAAGGTCGCGATCGAAGGCGGATTCGAACCGAGAACGGCAAGAAAGCGAACCGCCAGCGAGGCATCGCCAATGCTTCCAGGCGGTGCATCGATGGTGTCTGTTAGAGGTCGGCGACCCGGAGCGTAGGACAACTCGCGATGAAACAAGGTCCCGTGACGGTATGAATCATGGAAGAAAGCCGCTCCGGGCGAGACGTTGGAGCACAGCAGCGCGCCGTTGAGAGGTGCCACGCGTTCGGCCAACGATCGGCGCGCCAGCAGGCGGCCGAAATGATCGCGATAGGCATCGTAGAACTCCGGTTTGCCGGCGTCATGGACTTGATGTCCGCCGGCGATGGGCAGGGCGACGGTATTTCCGCGCAGGCCATGCGATCGAGGCCATGAGCCGGTGGCGATCGAGGCAGAGGAGGCGCGAGTAGCCGATGGAAAAATTCCCCGGTGATCTGCAAACCACGTTCCCGCGCGCCTGAGGCGAGCCATGTGCGGCGTGGTCTCTGCAGAAACAAAATCCGGCCTGTGGCCGTCGCAAATGACGGTGACGACGATGGGATGGGTCATGACAATATCCGAAAATGGGAGCAGGGTTATTTCAGGGTTGGATCAAGCTTGTCGCACAGCCAGTCGCCGATGATCGAGACGGCAAGGGTCGTCAGGACGATGGTCGTGGCCGGGGCCAGCATAATCCATGGCGCGCGGCCAAGATATTCGCGGGCATAGCCGACCATGTTGCCGAGGCTGGTCATCGGCGGTTGCACGCCGAGACCGAGAAACGACAGGCCAGACTCGAGCAGGATTACTTCGGGGAATACCAGCGTCATCGAGACGATCAGTGTCGAGGCGATGTTAGGGAGAATGTGCCGGAAATAGATCCGGGAAGGCATCGCGCCGAGTTGCCTGATCGCCCCCGCATAGCCCTGCGCCGCGGCCGAGATGGCTAGGCCGCGGGCAATCCGCGCGTACCGCTCCCAACCATAGAGCCCCATCAGACAGACGAGGAGCTGCAACGAACTGCCGAAGAACGCCAGCACCGCGAGCGCCAGGATCAGGAACGGCATGCTGGCCTGAAAATCAGCCAGCATGAGCACGATCTGTTCGATCAAGCCGCGGAAATGCGCTGCCAGGAAGCCGAGCAATGTGCCCAGCACGGCGGAGATCGTCGTCGCGCCGAAAGCGATCAGCAGCGAAATACGAATGGAGAATAACAGGCGCGAGAGCACATCGCGGCCGAGTTCGTCGGTCCCAAGCCAATGCGCCGCGTTGCCGGGCATCGACAGCCGATTCTTCAGGTCCATGCGGGTCAGGCTGTAGGGCGCGATCGTGTCCGCAAGCAATGCGACGACAAGGATTGCGAGAATCCAGGTAATCGCCACCAGTACCGCAGTCGGGATCTTCGGCAGCGAGAGACGTTGCCGTGCGGCGGGCTGCTGTGGAAGCGACAGGTCGGCCATCTCAATGCGCTCCCGCCTGCGTTCCGGTCCGCAACCGCGGATCAAGGAACCCGTAAAGGAAATCGACGG
The DNA here is from genome assembly GCF_036924535.1 of Bradyrhizobium sp. AZCC 2262. Taxonomy (NCBI): domain Bacteria; kingdom Pseudomonadati; phylum Pseudomonadota; class Alphaproteobacteria; order Hyphomicrobiales; family Nitrobacteraceae; genus Bradyrhizobium; species Bradyrhizobium sp. AZCC 2262. Next base: position 1,951,194 of record NZ_JAZHRT010000001.1, read on the forward strand.
CGAGGTTCGAGGCAACCATCGTCGCAGCCACCAGCAGCAGAACACATTGTACGACCGCGAGATCGCGGTTGGCCACCGCGACCACCAGCAGCCTGCCGACGCCCGGCCAGGAAAATACGCTTTCGACGACGACGGCGCCGGCGATCAGCGTTCCAACCATGAAGCCTATGATCGTCACGGTGGGGATCGCCGCATTCGGCAGCGCATGCCGGATGACGACCGCGCGCCATGCGACGCCCTTGGCCGATGCCGTCCGCACATAGGGCTGACCAAGTACTTCGAGCATCGCGCTCCGGGTGAAGCGCGCCAGCACCGCAGCGCCTCCGATACCGAGCGTGATGATGGGCAGGATGGCATGCCGCCAGCTATCCTGACCGCCGGAGGGCAACCAGCCGAGTTGCACGGCAAAGATGAGGGCGAGCACCAGGCCGAGAACGAAACTCGGGACGGTGAAGCCGGCGACCGCCGCGGCCATCACCGCGCGGTCGATGACGCTGCCGCGGTGAAGTGCTGCAAGGATGCCGGCGGGAATGCCGATGCCAAGCTTGAGGAGCAGTGCGGGAATTGTCAGAACCAGCGTCGCCGGAATGCGTTCTGCGACCAGCTGGATCGCCGGGCGTCCGTCCCGCATCGAGCGGCCGAGTTCGCCACGTGCGATCGCGCCGAAGTAGTCGAGATATTGCATCCAGATCGGGTCATCGAGACCCCAGGCCTTGCGGAAGGCGGCGATCACCTCCGGCGGCGCTTCCGGTCCCATGATGATCAGCGCGGGGTCGCCGGAAAGGCGGAGCACGACGAAGGCAAAGGTGACGACCAGCGCAATGGTGAGCATGGCGCGGGCAATGCGAACGGCGAAAAATCGCAGCATCAGGCGGCGGCCTCCGAAGCGGCGGCGGGGACGGTCCCGGCATCGAGCAGATGACAGGCTATGCTGCGATCGGGCGCGATTTCGACGAGTTTCGGCGATTCCATGCGGCAGCGTGCGAAGGCGTGAGAGCAGCGCGGGTGAAAGGCACAGCCGGCCGGACGCGCCGCGGGATTTGGCGGATCGCCGGTCAGAACGATCCGTTCGGCGTTGCGCCGTCCCGGTGCTGGCGAAGCGGAGACCAGCGCGCGCGTATAGGGGTGCTGCGGGGCGGCGAAAAGGTGGTCCGCATCGCCGAGCTCAACGATACGGCCAAGATACATCACCGCGACCCGCCGGCTGATCTGCCGCACGACGCGCAAATCATGGCTGATGAACAGCATGGTGAGCCCAAGTTCCGCCTGCAGGTCGATCAGCAGGTTGATGACCTGGGCCTGGATCGAAACATCGAGCGCGCTGACCGGTTCATCGCAGACCAAGAAGTCGGGCCGCGTTGCCAGCGCTCGGGCGATGACCGCCCGTTGCCGCTGACCGCCGGAGAGCTCGTGCGGATAGCGCAGGCCTTGATCGTGCGCGAGACCGACCGAATGGAGCAGTTCGTCGACGCGCACTGCGCGGGCGGCATCGTCGCCGATGGCGTGGATGTCGAGCGGCTCGCGCAGCTGTCTTGCAATCGTCCACCGGCGATCGAGGGCGCCGAGCGGGTCCTGAAATATCATTTGCATGCGGGCACGCTGGGAGCGCCATGCCGACGAACCGATCGTCGGCATTGTCGCCTGGTCGAAGGCGACCGAGCCGCTGTCGGGCGCTTCGAGTCCGAGAACCATCCGTCCGGTGGTCGATTTGCCGGAGCCGGACTCGCCGACGAGACCGAGCGTTTCGCCGCGCCGGATGTCGAAGGAGACGCCATCGACCGCGCGCAGGTCGGCGACGCGCCCGAACATGCCGGCTCGCATCCGATAGTTGCGGACGATGGCTTCGACCTTGACGAGAGGCGCCGTCATTCCGCGGCTGCCTCCAGTAGAGGCGGTTGCAGCGCACCGGTCTCCAGCACGCAGGCGATCCGTCGTCGTTCGCCGATTGCGCGCAAGCGCGGCGGCTTGTCTTCGCAGCGCCGGTCGGACGAACTGCAGCGCAGTGCGAACGCACAGCCAGGCGGCATCGACTTCGGATTCGGCACCATGCCGGGTATGGCGGTCAGCCGGCGGCGCGGGCCATCGATCGGCGGCAGCGCGCCTGTCAGCCCCAGCGTATACGGGTGGCGCGGATCAGCGAACAGATCGCCTGCCGCGGCTTCCTCGACAATGCGGCCCGCATACATCACGGCGACCCGGTCGCAATTTTCGGCGACGACGCCGAGGTCGTGACTGATGAGCACGAGCGCCATGCCGGTTTCCCGCCGGACACGACCGATCAATTCGAGAATCTGAGATTGAATTGTCGCATCGAGCGCCGTCGTTGGTTCGTCGGCGACGAGCAGGTCCGGATTTCCCGCCAGCGCCATGGCGATCATGATGCGCTGGTTCTGGCCGCCCGAGAATTCGTGCGGGTAGGCGGAGAGCCGTCGCTCCGGATCGGGAATGCCGACAAGATCGAGCAGATGCCGGGCTTCGGACCTGATCGACGCGCCGGAGAGGCCCCGATGCAGCGCGAGGCTTTCGCCGATCTGCTTGCCAATAGGCAGCACCGGATTGAGCGCGCTTGCCGGATCCTGAAAGATCATGGCGATCCGCCCGCCGCGAACCCGGTCGAGTTTGCTTGGCGGGGCGCCGAGGATGTCAGCGCCTTCCAGCCTGACGCGGCCGCCAACCGACGTGGCCGTCGGCAGAAGACCGAGGGCAGCGAGCCAGGTGACGGACTTGCCTGATCCGGACTCGCCGACCAAGCCAAGCGCTTCCCCGCGCTCGACCTGCAGATCGATCCCGTGCAACACCGCTACACCATCGAAGGCGACCGTGAGGTTTTCGATCGAGACCAGCGGCGCCATCGGCCTCACGCCTCGAAATTGCCGGCGCGGAAATCCATCGCAAAGGCCGGCGCTGCCTTCCACTTGATCGACTTCGGCTTGGCGGTGAAGACCGCATTCTGATGCAGCACCGTATAGGCGGGGTCTTCGCGCTCGCAGATTTCCAGCATGCGGCGGAAGGCCTTCCGGCGCGCGGGGCGGTCGGTCGAGGTTTCCAGGAATTCCGAGAGCGTATTAACCTCAGTGTTGGCGTACTCGCCGATCTGCTGCTGCTGGCCGTTCGGGCCGTGCTGCGCGACGATGGAAGAAACCGGATCGTTGAACGGCGCGGAGTTGGACCAGTCGCGCACCGCCCGCGTGTTGGAGCGCTCCATGATCTGGGTCCAGTTCTCCTTGGTCTCGATCTGGACGTTGAGGCCAACGGCCTTCCACATCTCGACGAGGATCTGCGCGGTCGCCACCTGGTTGGTGTAGTAGTTGTTGAGCAGGCGGTACGGAATCGCGTCGCCCTTGTAGTTCGCCTGCTTGAGCAGGTCCTGCGCCAGGGCTGGATTGTATTCCGGAACCGTCCAGTCGGCCTGGAACATGTCGGCGTAATATTCCCACTGCAGGCCACGCGGCACACGCGTGCGTCCGGACCAAAGGCTGTCGACGATCGCCTGCCGGTCGATCGCATGCGTGAAGGCGCGGCGCACCAGCGGATTGGCGAGCTGCGGATGATTTTTGTCAAACACGGTCAGGCGGTGGTTGAGGATCGTGCCGCCCTGAACCTCGAAGGCGGCATTCTTCTCGATGCCGGCAATCTGATCCGGCGGAATATCGCAGGCGAACTGATAGTCGCCGGTAATGAGCCCGTTGACGCGGCTTGAGACTTCCGGAACCTCGACGAACCGGATGCGCTTCAGCGGCGGCCGTCCGCCCCAGTATTCGTCGTGGGCCTCCAGCGTCAGCGATACGTCAGGTCTGAACTCGACAACCTTGTAAGGACCGGTCGTGATCGGCTTGCGCGCCCAGTCGAGATAGCTCGCGGCTTCTTCCCAACCGCGGCGGCTCAGGATGTCGGAGCCGTAACGGGACAGGCGGCCTTCCAGCGTAACGTCCGGCGTCGCATTGACGAAGCGCACCGTGTATTTGTCCACGGCGTCGACGCGTATGAGATCCGGCCAGATGCGGCGGGCCGCGGCAGAGACCTCAGGCGGCAGTTCCTTGCCCGGGCGGGGCGTCGGGATCTGTTCGAACGCCTTGATTGTCGTGCGGTTCTTGGCTTCGGTGCTGCCGAACATGCGCTCGCGGCCGAAGCTGAACACAACGTCCTCGGCCGTCATCTCATCGCCATTGTGAAACTTCACGCCCGGACGCAGTTTCAATTCGACGGTCTGGTCGTCGATGCGGCGCCATTCGGTGGCGAGGCCGGGAACGGTCTCCAGGCTGCCGCGCCAGTTCTTTCCGATCAGCGCCTCCCACAGCGAGGAGAAGAACACGCGCTCCCCGACGTTGGACTGTTCGCGCAGCACATCGAGCGTGTTCGAGTTGGTGACCTTCTGCACCGCGATCGTGATCGCCGGCCTGTTGTCGGCCTGTCCGATCGCAAAGCGTGGCAGCAACAGCGTGCCGGCTGCGGCGGCGCCGAGGCCGACGATCGAGCGGCGGGAGGGGCGTATCATGGACTTTTCCTTCTCAGACAAAGCGAGCGGATGTTCCGCGCACGAGACCCCTGGCCTGATGGTGGCAGGGTTGAACCGGATGCAACGCGCCCAGCCGCGCGGCCATTGCGTCAGACCACGAGTCCCAGCGCTTCGAGATGCGTCGCGCCTGCGCGGATGTTGGTCTGGTCCTTCACCTCAATGATCAGGCGCGGACGGGATGTAAGACGGCCCAGCGCGCGAAACACCGCCGGCCAGCCGACGTTGCCCTCGCCGGGAAGCCAGTGCCGGTCCGCATAGCCATCGGTGTCCTGCAGATGGACATGGGCAAGCGCGTCGCCGGCGGCATCGACGTAGAAATCGGCCGGCGGGGCGCCGGTGGAGCCGTGGGCGTAGTTTGCGTGGCCGGTATCCAGCGAGACGCGCACGGCCGGACTTGCGAAACTGTTCGCAAGCTGCACGCGATCCATTGGATCCTTATCCTCGATGTTTTCAATGACGAGTTCGCAGCCGATGCCTTCGGCGCGTTTCACAACATCCCCGAGCGTCGCGTGGACCCGCTCGATGACGCGGGCGCGGGCGCCGGGATTGACATCGAGATTGTTGTAATCCCAGGTCGTGTAGGGCGAATGGATGACCATCTGTGTTGCGCCGAGAGCCTCGCAAACCTCGAGCCCCTGAAGCAAACGCCTGGTGACGACCGCGCGGATAAGCGGATCCTGGCTGTCGATCTTGAAGCCCCAGAAGGGCCCGTGAATGCCAAGCCGACCCTCATAGCCATCAAGAAGTCTGCGGATCATCTCAACCCGTGCGCGCCAGTCGCCATCGAGCGTCTCCGCCTCGAAGAAATCCTGGATCTCGAGGTCGCGCTGGCGTTCGAGAATCCAGCCGCGGTGCAACGCGAGGGTGGTGCTGGTCAACGCCGCGCCAACTACCGGGAGATCGGACGAGGCGGGCATCGTAAACTCCAGAGCGCGCAATCTGCTGTCAATATCACCGGCTATAAGCAAAGCATGACGGGCGCATGACTAGATGCCGCTCCCGGTCTTCCGACTGGGCATATGAGCTGGTTTTCAACAATGTGCCGTCGTACTTCGCGTCGCCGAACGGCGAGCGGGTGGGGGTCCCCCGAGCGCAAGGGCTTTATCGGCAGCCCTGCTGGATCACGAAGATTCTCCGTAGAGCCTCGTCCGACAGGCTTCCTCCATGGTCTTCTCCGCCACGTCCACTGAAACGGCCGCCGTCTGCTCGGCGACGATGCGGTCGGATGACCGCTCGCGGCAGTGGACGATATGTCTGGTTTGAATGTTCGTGCTCGCTGAGCATACTGCCGGTGCGCGGACAGCTTTGCTCGATTGCCGAAAATCGCAATGCCGCACCAGTTCCTTACATGAGCTACGCCGCGGGCATCATGTTTCAAGCATCAAACCGACACAGGTTTGCCTTGCAAGAGGTCGGATTTCTGCCGCGCGCTCGGGCTAACGGTTCTCGACATTGTCGACCCTCTCGCATCGTTATCGGGTGAAACGTTCCAAACATCCGGACGATATCGCGTGAGACACCAACGACGTGAGAGAGCGTCGCCGGTGTAACGGCGAATCCGCAGGCGGCCCCAATGCCACAGTTCCGCTATCGCGCTGTTACGCATGCAGGAGAAATCGTCGTCGGCGAAGTCGATGCGTCATCGCGCGAGGAGGTGGTGCGGCGCATCGAGTATCTGGGACACCTGACAATTGATGCCGAGATCGCGGCGACGGGAATCCTCAATCGCGGTCACCGGAGTATTGGGAAGTTACCGCGATCCCGCGACGTTTCGATTTTTCTGCGACAGCTGTCGCTGCTGATCGGCGCCGGACTAACGCTCGAAGCGGCGCTCCAGACGCTCGGCGACGACGCCAGCAAGGGTCTTGCGGGCTTCGCCAACGGGTTGCGAGCATCGATTTCCGCGGGCGAGAGCTTCGCGGAGGCCCTGGAACGCCATCCTTCGATCATCGATCCCACCTATGTCGCCATGGTGCGGGTGGGCGAGGCGTCGGGCAAGCTCGAAGCAGTGTTGCGCGCGATCGTCGAAGACCGGACGCGCCGGGAGCTGATGACCGATCGGATCAACTCGGCGATCCGCTATCCCCTGTTTCTGATCGGTACCGCCGCGGCCATCCTTCTGTTTTTTCTGATCTATGTCGTCCCGCAATTCGAACCGGTGTTCAAAGACCTCGGCGGGCGTCTCAATTCGGGCGCGGCGTTGATCGTAGCCGCCTCCATTTGGCTGCGCACCAACGTCGATCTGTCTCTGGGGATCTGTCTGTCGTTGGTCCTCTGCGCCTGGCTGGGGTTCAGCCGGCGCGAATGGCGGGCGCGGATCGTCGCCGCCATCGCAAGGTTTCCGGGAGTTTCCGGTCCGATGGGTGACCGGCGTACCGCGCGCATCGTCGGAACGCTCGGCCTTCTGCTCGAAAATGGTGTGGCGCTTCCGACCGCGCTGAAAATCCTGCGCGATGTCGTGACCGAGCCGGACTACGTCGCCGCGGTCGACCGTGTGCACGAGCAGGTACGAAATGGCAGGCGTTTCGCCGACGCGTTGGCGGAAACGAATCTGCTTCCGCCGCTTGCGGTAAGAATGCTCAGGGTCGGGGACGATGTCGGCGATCTGGCTTCCATCGTGCGTCAGGCGTCGCAATTCTATGAACACAAGCTCGGTCTGAGCCTCGACCGTCTGATGGGAGCGATAGGACCTGCCACGATTATTGTTGTCAGTGTCGTCATCGGCACGTTGATCGTATCGATCATGAGCGCGCTGCTGAGCATCACGGAGCTGGCGCAATGAGCAGGATAATGGCGAAGGAGCGGGTTCCGCCGCCCATGCCTCGAACGCGAACCACAGATCGGCGCGCCGGATTCACCCTGATCGAGGTGGTGGCCGTCATGCTTATCATTGCCCTGGTCGCATCGCTTGCGGTCACGACGATCCCCGGCACGGGACGCGGCCGGCTGAAGGCGCTCACGCTTGAAACCGCTGCGCTGCTTCGGCGCGAGCGGCTTGGCGCAGTCATGACGGGGCGAGAACGCCAGGTGTCGATCGATGGCGAGAAACGCGTTCTGGTCGGCGACGGCGGCGATGTCGTCGCGGTTCCGCGCGACGTCGTGCTCGACATTCTCGGTATCGACGCCTTGTGGTCGGGGCGCCAGGCTGTCGTGCGATTCCATCCGGATGGGGCGTCGACCGGAGCGGTGCTGAAACTATCGCGTGAAAAGGCCGAATATGAAATTCGCGTCAATTGGTACACCGGCGGCGTCGCGATTGCGCCGTGACGGCCGCAAAAGGCAGGCAGGATTTACGCTGCTCGAGGCTCTCGTTGCTTTGGCGCTGATTCTAGCGTTTGCAGCAGTGCTTGGTCCGCATTTGTCGCAGGCGCGCCGCATCATGCACCATGCCGAAGGCCGCGTGGCCGCGCAAGTCCTGCTGCGCTCGCTGCTCGACGCTCCATTCGATCGCTCCGGTCTGGCAAACGCTTCGCGGAAGGGCGAGGCGAGCGAGTTACGATGGCGCATCGCCGCGGAACCGGTGCTTGCCGCTGCGCCCGGCGCGCCGGATCAGCCGAGATGGCTGCCATATCGCGTGACCGCGAGCGTAGCGTGGGGCTCCGATCAGGTCATTGCCGCCGAAACGATACGGTTAGGCAGGCCGGAGCCATGAAGATGCAGAACGGACGGGCGCGTCTCGGATGTGACGGCTTCACCCTGGTCGAGGTTCTCGCCGCACTCGCGATCGCCTCCGTGATCATCATGGCGAGCGCCGCGCTGATCCGCAACGTCGCTCTCTTCTTCGACCGCGGAACGCGGGGTGTGACCGAAGCGGAGCGCCTGATGCTGGCTGTCGAACGTCTGGCTGGCGATTTCGGCTCGGCCCGTTTCGCTTGGCGACGAACGGAGGACGGCGCCGCCGCTGCCTTTGCTGCCGAACAGGCCGGCAGCGAACGGCCGGCGAGCGTTGTCTTTGTCGGGGCAGGGCGCGCTGCTTCGACGGCGCGCGTTGACGACGACCTTATCAGCCTGACCGTCGAAGAGGACGGTGAGGTCAGGCGCCTGGTCAGACGTCGCGCGACATGGCCCGGACCGCGCGCCCGCTTCGAAGATGTGACGCCGCAAGACCCGGTCGTGCTGATCGAGGGTAAAGTAGACATCTCATTCGTGTTCGGACGCGTCACGCCGGATGGAGCGCTTGCGTGGTACGCGAGCTGGGCCGGCGAGCGCGTGCTGCCACGTTATGTACGGTTGATGTTGCGGGACCGGGCCACCGGCGCCGATCTGCTCGGCGAAGCCGATTTCATGATTCGCGCCAATGCTCCCGCTGCCTGCGGGCGCGCCGACGCGGCTCTCGCGTGCCTGTCTGCCGCACCGCCGGCCCAGACCGACACATCCGAGACGGAAAGGCTCACGCGATGAAACGCAGCGATCCGCGTCGCGGAGTAATCCTGGTGACCGTACTGTGGTCGATCGCGTTGCTGTCGGCGCTGGCGATGGCGGCGTCCGTCACCTTTCGGGGATATGCGGGTGTGATGGCGGTCGAGCGCGATCGCGTGCAAGCCGACGCGCTGTTGTCGGCAGGGCTTGAGACGGCGGCCGGCATCGTCGACGCCTTGGGCGATGCGCCGCTCATGGATATCGAGACACGGGTCAACCTTGCCACCGGTTCAGCACGCCTGCGCCTCAGTGACGAAGGCGGCCACATCGACATTGGAAAAGCGCCTGCCATCGTTCTCGCTGCGCTGTTGCGTTCCGTCGGCGCTCCGGAAGCGGCGGCGAACGATGTCGCCCAGCGCATCGTTGAACGGCGCTATCCCCGCAATGCGGCGCGCGGCGATCCTGCGCTTCGTTCGGCCAATGGCAGGACCAGGGCGCCCGCAACGGGCCAGCCATTTTCCGACGTACGGCAACTTCAATTCATTCCCGGCATGATGTCGGAGTGGCTAGCCGCTATTGAACCGCTGACCACCGTGTTCGGCAGCGAAATCGTGAATCCGCTCACCGCGCCGCAGCGCGTTATCGCAGCACTTCCCGGAGTTGATAAGGGTCAGGTTGACGCATTCCTCAGGGAGCGCCGCAGCTTTCCGGCGGACGCCGATCGGCTGGTGCGGACGGTCGGAGCGGCGCAGCAATATCTGGCGGTCAAGCCGCAACGCGTTGCTTCGATAGAATTGATGGCCGAACTGGCGAACGGCTATGCCGTCGCCGCCCGGTCGGTGATCGTTATCCTGCCGCAGGATAGCCAACCTTATCGCGTACTTGTTTGGACCCCGGTGCCATCCCCCAGGCTCCTTTAGGGGGATCGTCCGAAAGCGCAAAGGCAGAGTCATGCGTATCGGCGCGATCTTGAGACGATGGATCGAAATCCTGGCGGCCTTGTACCTGGCCTGGCGTGAGAGCCGGCGTGAACTTCGCTCGCTGGTCGTGACGCCCGGGAACGGGCATGTCGTCGTTCGGCACGCGAAGCCTGCGCGCGACGCGATGCTGCGGGACGCTCACGCGGGGGACATTGTCGCGACCTTGCGCCCCGGAGCGGAGGTCTCGGCGGATCTGTCGCGCGCGGCGCATGCCAGTTTTGTCGTCCTCGAATTTCCCGCCGACAAGGTCGTGATGCGGCGTATTACCGTGCCGGCACAGGCGCGCAAGTTCCTGTCCGGGGTCATCCGCAACCAGATCGAGCGCTTGTCGCCCTGGCCCGCCAATGGCGTGGTGTATGGATTTGCGGCTGAAGCGGGCGCGGGAGATGCCGCTGTTGTCGAGGTGCGCATTCTCATGGCTGCGCGCGCCGATGTCGATGCGGCGCGACAGGACCTGGCCGCGCTCGGCCTGCCGGTCGATCGCATCGTGGCGCGCGGCTCCGATACCGAAGCCGCGGACGAGACCGCCGGCTCGGTGACCTTGTGGTCGCGGCTTGCGGATACCTCGCCTGAAAGGCATGGCAGCTTGGTCCGGGCAATCGGTATCGGAATTGCTGCCTCGGTAACCGTGAGTCTGCTTCTCGGCTCATGGGCGCTACTGTCGGCCGCAGCCATTCGAGATGAAAGCGAGGAGGTCGCGGCCCGCTCCAGGGTTCTGCAGCGACAGGTTCAAACCCGCCGCACGGCCGCTTCAGCGGCATCGATCCCACCGGCAGAACGGGCGTGGCTGCTAAAGGAAACATCCATATCGAGCGTGATCCTGATCGAGGCACTGTCCCGGGCTTTGCCGGATTCGGCCTACGTCAGCGAAATTCGTCTGGAAAAGGAAAGCCTGCGGATCATGGGGCTCGCCGGCGACGCTCCGGCGTTGCTCGCGCCGCTTGAGCGATCCGACCATTTTACCGATGTGCATTTCTTCGCGCCGACGGCGCGAGGGCCGGACGGCAAACTCTTCAGGTTTTCCATCGAGGCACATGTCGAACCCCGCATCAAAATCGGGGAGCAATGAGATGCCGAAGCTCGACCGTGAGCAGGCCCTCTCCGTCGCGGCTCTGGCGCTGCTGCTATTGCTGTGCGTGAGTGTGGTGGGGTTGTTGCTTCAGGCGCGCGCGGATGCTGTGCGGGAAGCTTCTGAACGGCGCGAGATACTCGCGCGCCTCGAAGCCAAGCTGCGGACAGTATCAAGCCGGCCCACCGCAGCGGCGCCACCCGCTGCATTTCTCGATGCATCGACCCAAGGCCTCGCGAGCGCGCAGTTGCAGTCATATCTGGCGCAATTGGCCGACGATCAGCGCGCCAGCCTTGTTTCATCGGGGGGAGAAGCCGGCAAGCGCGACGATGCGCCCGATACGATTCGCCTTCAGGCCACGCTCGATATGAATTTGAAGGCGTTGCGGGCGTTTCTGTATCAACTCGAAAGCGGAACGCCGTATGTATTCGTGGACGCGCTGACGGTGCAGCCGGCCGGCGCTACGGCCGGTAGAGCCGTCGAAGATCCCTTGTTGCGGATCACGCTGAGCTTGCGCGCGCTTTGGCGACGAGGGACGCCATGAGGGATGCTCGATTGCCGGCGGCAATTTTTGCTCTCCTGCTCTCGTCGGAGCCCGGCGCCGTCGCAATTGCCCAAGCGCAAGACCCGCCTGCTGCTGCGCCTTCCAATCCGGTGGCGGCGCAATCGCTCGACCAGCTATCAACGATACTCGATCGTCCGCTGTTTTCACCGAGCCGTCGTCCACCCGCGCCGCCGCCGGCACCTCCACCGATCGTGCAAGCTGCCGAGCCGCCCGCACCGCCACCTCCACCGCCCAACCTGGTTCTCTTCGGTGTGGTGATGGATGGCGAGGGCGCCCGCGCGGTCGTTCGCGCGGGCTCTGACAAGAAATTGGTGCGCGCACAGATCGGCGACGAGATCAATGGATGGAAGGTCAGTCAAATCGAAGGACGCAAGGTGGTGTTGTCGCTTGACGGCCGCTTCGCCACCTTCACGCTCTTCAGCGATGATCGCGGGAAATCCGAGTCTGCCGGAGGGCCAGCGCCAGCAGGCGAACCGAAAAATTTGCAGCGACAGATTCAGGCACAGCAAACCTCACCGCAGGCTGCAGTACCACAACCTGGTCAGCCGAAAAAACGTCGTCGGTCCAGAGAATAAGCTGCGGATCACGCCGCTCGGACATAGTGTCACACACGCGGAGAAACTGCATGCCGTATCCAAAATGGTCTTAGCTTTGCCGCATATATTGCTGCGCTCGCCGTAGAAAGCCCATTGTTACCGTCGATAGTGAATCTGGATTGATCAGCAAGCATCTGCAGGCACCTGATGGCTCGCCTGCCGGTGGGCTTTGTTAACTCGCTATCTAAAGTGAGCGGGCATTCGCCGTCGATGTGGTCAGGGGCGCCACGGCGAGGAGTAGCGTAGTGAGTAGCTTGCATGAGCAGAGTTTGCTGCTCGATGTTCCACGGGCATGCATTACGGTCTCGCTTTATCTCGTACTGGCCGGTTGTGTAACATCGAATGCAACGCCAACGGCGGGCGTCGCGCCGCTCGATGCGACGGACACTGTTCGCAATACCGACTTCAGCCCGCGTTTTCCTCTTGCGAACGAGGGAGATTCCGGCAGGACGCGGGAATCTACTCGTCCCTTTATCTTTCCGGGCTCCGACACGGAGCCGGAACAGCGGCGCGATCGCGATCCGGAGATGCGATCTGCGTCGCTGCAGCCTGCCGCATTCCTCAGGGGCGACGGCGTCGAAATGAATTTCGACGGCGCCGATGTGCAGACGGTCGCAAAAACTCTTCTCGGCGATATTCTCCAACTCAATTTCGTCGTCGATCCGCGCGTCCAGGGCAATGTGACGCTGGCATCGGCCGGCCCGATTCCGCGCAAGGACGTGCTGCCGGCGTTCGAAAGCGTGTTGCGGATGTCGAACGCCGCGATCGTGCGCTCCGGCAATCTGGTGAAGATCGTTCCAATTCCCGAGGCGGGCGCCGCCGGCGCGATCAGCGTCGGGGCGGGGGAACCGGGCTTTGGCGTTTCGCTGGTGCCTCTGCGCTACACGTCGGCTTCGACTGTGGCGAAAACCGCCGAGAGCTTTCTGTCCCGTCCGGGCGCGATCCGCGTGGTTCAGTCCCGAAATCTGTTGCTGATCCAGGGCACCACCGCGGAGCGTCAGGCCGCGCTCGACGTGGTCGCGACCTTCGACGTCGAATGGCTGCAAAACCAATCGGTCGGCGTCTATCCGCTCAAATCGACCTCGCCCGAGACGATGATCACAGAGCTGGAGCGCATATTCGAAACCAGCGAAGGCGGGTTGGGGCAAGGGGTCATACGCTTTCAGCCGGTCTCGCGGATGAATGCGGTGATGGTGGTAACGAAAAATCCGAAGCTGCTGGCCCAGACCACGCAATGGGTCAATCGCCTTGACAGGTCTGATACGACGGGAACGACACTGCGGACCTTCCGTTTGAAAAACGGCAATGCGACGCAGGTGGCGAAAATCCTGAACGATCTCTTCGTCGGTCAACGATCCGGCGGGACGGCAGATGCCGCCACGAAGCAGATTGCGCCGGGCGTGGAGAGTGCGCAGTCCCGGCTCGATTCCGTCGACCGCGGCTCGTCAGGGGGGAGCGCGGCGGCGTCGGCAGGCAGCAGTTCCGACAATCGCAGCGCCAATCCGATCGCAGCCGCGTTCGAGTCGTTCTCGGACCGCAAGAACAGCGAGACGGACGCATCCGGCGGTTCGTCCGCAGCCTCCGGCGGGAATGTCCCGCGTGGAACGTTTCAGAACATGCGGATCACGGCGGATGCCGCTAATAATTCGATCGTGGTCTACTCCAACCAGGAGGACTATCGGGTCGTCGAGCGCGCGATACGCGATATCGATCGGCCTCAATTGCAGGTATCGATCGACGCGACGGTCGCCGAAGTCACGCTGACGGACGGTCTGCAGTACGGCGTCCAGGCCTTTCTCACCAGCAAGGACGTGGGCCTCGGCAACGACAAGGGCTCGATCGGTTTGTTGGGCGCGGGCCAGGTCGCGGCACAATCGGCGCTGCTGCAGCGCGTAGCGCCGGGCTTGAATCTGGTGCTGGGATCGGAAAACCAGCCGCGCGTCATCCTCAACGCCCTGTCAAACCTGACGGACGTCAAGGTGCTGTCCTCGCCGTCGATCGTCGCACTCGACAACCAGCCGGCTCTGCTCCAGGTTGGCGACGAGATCCCGATTACCACGAGTTCGGCCGCGGTTCTCACCAATGCGTCCACGCCGATCGTCAACACGATTCAGATGCGAAATACCGGCGTGATCCTGAAAGTGCTGCCCCACGTGCACGCCAATGGGTCGATCCGGCTCGAAATCGACCAGGAAATTTCCAACGTCGTCAATCCCGATCAGCAGACGCTCACACCGACGATTGCGCAACGCCGCGTCCACTCCACCGTTTCGGTGGTCAGCGGTCAGACCGTTTTGCTCGCCGGTCTGATCAGCGAACGCGATCAGAAGACGCGGTCGGGCATACCCGGCCTTCGCGAAATCAAGTTTCTCGGCGACCTGTTTGGAAACACCTCCAACACCAAGTCTCGATCCGAGATCATCATCTTCATCAAGACACGGCTCATCCGCAACAGTGTCGATGCCGGCGCGGTCACCGAGGAATTCCGGGACCGGCTGCAAACGATGCGCGGCGGTCGCAGCGTCATCAATGGCAACAGGGCGCAGGCCGCGCCGGGGTCAGCGTTTCCGAAGTCAGATTGATGATCGACATCGAAGCAGGGGAAACGGCTGGATCGGAGGATATTCGCCCAAATCCGGCGATACTTATCGGCGGCGCAGCGGCCATTGGCCTGATCTCCGCGCTGTCTTTACCGTGGCCGGTCGCGGTGGCGTCAACCGTGCTCGGGACGTTGATGGTCGCGGGAGCGGAGGTCGATGCGAGAAAATTTCTGCTGCCTGATCTGGTGACGTGGGGCGCGGTGATTTGCGGCATTCTCGCCGCGCCGCTCCTGAACATGGCGGAGCCGTGGACGGCTGTGGGAGAAGCGATCGCGCGCGCCGGCTGCATTGCCGGCGTGCTGGTGCTGTTTCGCGCCGGCTACGCCTGGATCCGGCAAATCGAAGGCCTCGGCCTGGGCGACGTCAAGCTGGGGGCTGCGATCGGGGCGTGGCTGCCGCTCGAAGCGATTCCATGGTGTTTCGCCCTTGCGACCAGCGGCGCGCTGCTGGCGGTGATGTTTGCGCGCCTGAGCGGCGAGCCTGTCATGCGGACGACGAAGGTACCTTTAGGTGCGTTTCTCTGTCCGGCGCTGTGGATTGTATTCTATGCGGACAGCGTGATGCGATAATCCGGCCAATCGGATTAGCGCAGCAGTATCGCTGTGGCTTGAAGCGCTGCGTCGGGCTCGTCGTATATCGATGGATATGACACATCGTCGCCGCAGCAAACATAATGACTTCACATGTATGGGCATGGTCCGTCCAATAATCGTCGAGAACAAACGGTATCCTCGATGCACTTTAGAACATCGGGGAGCAACAGATGGAAACGATCAAGTTGGCGCGGGCGCGAACGCTCGCGGGCTTAGCCGCCATGTTGTTGGGATCAGTTGCATGGTCAGGAACGGCGTTGGCCCAGGATGTTTCAAACCCGACTGCGGCTACGGCTAACGCAAATACGACTGCGGCAACTGCGGGCGTGAACGCGAACGCGGTGACCGCCAATACGGCGGGCCGCGGGCAGAACAACAACTCCGGCGGCGCGTCGTCGCGCGCGCCCACCGACCCGGGGGTGCGGGGCGGAGATCCCGGAGCAGGAGGGGCGCTGCCGGGTCTCAACGATGTGGAACGTCAATATTTCGATGTGGCGAAGGATGTCTTCCAGGAAGTCGACGCCGGCCCGGACGGCCTGGGTCCGAGGTTCAATCTCGATAGCTGCTCGGGGTGCCATTCCCAGCCCACGATCGGAGGTACGAGTCCGGCCACAAATCCACAAGTCGCGGTCGCGACCTTGATGGGCGCGAAGAACGTCGTGCCTTCATTCATCACGGCTAACGGGCCGGTCCGTGAGGCGCGTTTCGTGCGCAATCGCGATGGATCACCCGATGGTGGCGTGCACAGTCTGTTTGTGATCACGGGGCGTTCCGATGCGCCCGGCTGCAACATCGCTCAGCCGAATTTTGCGGCCGAGCTCGCTCGCAATAACGTCGTATTCAGGATTCCGACCCCGGTCTTCGGATTGGGATTGGTGGAGAACGTCTCTGATGGCGCTCTTGAGGCGTCGCTGGCCGCCAATGCGCAGCAAAAGCGGGCGCTGGGCATCTCCGGACGTTTCAATCGCAACGGCAATGACGGCACGATCGCGCGGTTTGGCTGGAAGGCGCAGAACAAATCGTTGCTGCTGTTCTCCGGCGAAGCCTACAACGTGGAAATGGGCATAACCAACGAGCTCTTCCAGAATGAGCGCGACAGCGATCCTGCCTGCCAGTTCAAGGTTACTCCGAATGATAGCACTCCGCTGGTTTCCGAAAATACGGCAAGCCCGGCAGCGAGCTTCCAGAACGACATCGATCTCTTTGCCGCGTTCATGCGCTTTTCTGCGCCGCCAACCCCGGCGTCATCGGCGGCTACACCGGTCGCTCAGGCATCGGGCGCGCTGAACGCAACAGCGGGTCAGACGACGGGAGCGGCGGCCGGAACATCGACTGCGTCAAGCCCGACATCGACCGCGTCAAGCCCGACATCGGCTACGTCGGGCTCAGCATCGACGACGTCGGACGCAGCATCGACTGCACCGAGCACGGCATCGACTGCGTCGAGCCCGGCATCGACGGTGGTGGCGTCGGCCACAGCGGACGTTTCGAGCGTGATAACCGCTGCCGCGGGATCGTCAACAGCGCAGCCATCGTCATCCGCTTCGTCAGGTGCTTCGGTCACCCGTGGGAACCAGGTGTTTTCCAATGTTGGCTGCCAAGCGTGTCACACCAAGACCTTCACGACCGAGAAATCGCCGCTGACGGGGCAAAGCAACGTGACGCTCCAGCCTTTCAGCGATTTTGCTGTGCACGAAATGGGAACCGGCCTGGCGGATGGCGTGTCGCAAGGGAGCGCCAATGGCAACGAGTTCCGAACGGCTCCGCTGTGGGGCGTCGGCCAACGCATCTTTTTCCTTCATGATGGCCGGACCAAGGATCTGCACGAAGCAATCCAGCAGCACGCCAGCCGCGGATCGGAAGCCAATGCCGTCATCAACAACTACAACCTGCTGTCGCGCGACGACAAGCAGGCGCTCATAAACTATCTGCGCTCGCTCTGAAGGGCGTCGTGCGACAATGCGTGTCTGGCTGTATCTGGGCATAGCGGTATGTCTCGCCGGGATCGGGGCGGTGCTTCACGGCGCCATGCCCTCATCCCTGCGCGGCAAAATTGTCCAATCGGCAAATCCGGAGGATGGAAAAGTCATCGACGGGGTTTTTGTCAGCGACTATTTCAATCTTTCCTACCGGTTGCCAGACGGGTGGACCGAAGGATTGGCGGGGCCGCCGCCCTCTCAATCCGGCTACTATGTGCTCGGAACGTGGGCTCCGAAACGCGATTTCGCCGGAACGATTCTGGTTGTAGCGCAGGACATGTTTTTCGCGCCGGAGCCCTCCGATGACGTGAAGAACGTTGTCGCCGAATTTCGTCAGGTCATGTCGGCGGTCGACGGCATGACGATCGACCGTGAGCCCGCGCCGGTGACCGTTGGAGGGCATCCCGGCTACCGCATCGATTTCAGTGGCGTCGGGCTTTTTCGTTCGATGTTCGCGATCGAGATCCGCTGCCACGTCGTGACATTCAATCTAACCAGCCGGGATCTTGAATCGCTGGCGAGCCTGGCGCATTCACTGGACGATCTCGCTTCGGTTCGGAAAGAAGAGATATCTGATCCCGTTCCGGAATGTCTCAAGGACTACGCTTCCGAGAATATTGTGAGCCGGGTGGAGCCCGATGCTGTCGGTGCGAAGGCCGCATCGATTCCAGTGCGCATGATCTTGGCGACGGACGGCAGCGTGAAGCACGTTCACGTGATACGTGCTTCCGCGACACAACGGCGAAACATCGAGGAGGCCGTGCGGCAGTGGAAATTCAAGTCCTATGTCAAGGGGGGACGTCCGGTCGAGGTCGAGACCGGCGTGATGTTCAATCTCAAGCCGACAAATATGTGAAGCCGCGGGGCAAAGCAGGACATGTCGAAGTCGATGCCAGGCCGTGGAAGGTTACCGGTGGTGGAGGGCGCGACGGCTGCGGCGCCAAGGCGTTCGGTAGAGCAGTTTCGTGTGCATTTGCTCGAACGGATACCGGACGCCGCAAGGGCGAAATTGCAGAGCGTCAATCCCGCCGAAACGGCCGCTGGAAACGGACTTCGAGAGCTGTGGGAAAAATCTGATCTGCCGGGCGGAAAGTTCGCCGACGAGGTGGCGGGTTTCTGGAGGTTACCGCGGCTCAACCTGCAGGAACTGTTGAGTGTGGTCGGTGCGGTTGAGCAATTTTCGGCGCGTTTTTTACGGGAATCGTCTGTCTTTCCATTTCGAATCCAGGACCACGGCTTCGGCCTCGCCGTGTCGGATCCGTCCGATGGCGCTGCGATCAGAGCCGCGGAGATCGTCTGCGGCGGTCCCGTCACGATCGCTGTCGCTTCCTTCGACGACATCGCAACGGCTCTGGAGCGGCGGCTCGACGAGCGATCGGCCGACGCCGTGGATGTCGCAGAGCCCGAGCGCCGCCCGGGCGACGACGACATCGACAGCCTCCGCGATCTCGCGAGCGGGGCTCCTGTCGTTCGGGCCGTCAATGATTTGCTCGAGCGCGCCTTGGAACTGCGGGCCAGCGACATTCACATTGAGCCGTTCCGGACCGGACTTGTGGTGCGAATGCGGGTTGACGGGATTCTCCGCGCCGTGTCGTTTTCGGCCGATGCGCCGCCGCAGGCCGTCGTATCGCGCATCAAAATCCTGGCCGGCCTCAACATCGCCGAACGCCGGTTGCCTCAAGATGGCGCCGCGCGGGCGCGGGTCGGGCGGGCTGAGATCGATATCCGCATCGCCACCATGCCGACGCAGCACGGCGAGAGCGTGGTGATCCGTCTGCTGCCGCGCGATCGCGGCTTGCTCGAATTGAGCAAGATCGGATTGGTCGGCGGCGACGAAGCCGCCTTGCGCCGTCTGCTGGCGCTGCCGCATGGATTGATCCTAATCACCGGCCCGACCGGAAGCGGGAAGACAACGACGCTGGCGACCATGCTGTCGATCCTCAATGAGCCGACGCGGAAGATTCTCACCATCGAGGACCCTGTTGAATACGAAATTTCAGGCGTCAACCAGTCGCAGGTCAAGCCGGCGATCGGCCTGACCTTTGCTACCGCGATGCGCGCCTTTGTCCGCCAGGATCCCGATGTCATCATGGTCGGTGAAATCCGTGACGGCGAAACGGCGAATATTGCGATCCACGCGGCGCTGACCGGCCATCTCGTGCTGTCAACGCTCCACACCGAGACCGCCGCCGCAGCCGTGCCGCGGCTTCTGGATCTCGGTGTCGAGGGATTTTTGCTACGATCGACCTTGCGCGCTGTCATTGCCCAGCGGCTGGTCCGCGTCCTCTGCAGCGGCTGCAAGGATAGGCATGAACTTACCGAGCAAGACCTCGTCGCCGATCCTCGTTATCGGCTTCTGGGTTTTGCGGCCGGCGAGGCGATCTATCGCCCGGTCGGTTGCGAAAGCTGCGGCGGCACCGGCTATCGTGGGCGCGCCGGGATTTTTGAACTGCTGGAATTGACCGATGAAGTCAGACCCTTTGTCGGCGCCGAAGCCGACGCATTGGTCATTGACCGCGCCGCCGTTCGCGCCGGCATGACGACCATGTTGGACGATGCCATCGAAAAATGCCGGATCGGGATGACCGCGGCGTCCGAAGTCTTGCGCGTGACATCCGCGCGCTGATCGACGGTGCGCGAATTGGCAATCGCGGAGGTGGGAGAGAGCGATGAGGTTGTTTGCAATATCCAGCAGCCGCCGTGCCGGTCGGCAAGGTGAGGCGGGCTTTACCCTGGTCGAGATGCTGGTCGTCATCGCGATCATCGGGCTGATCATGGGTCTGGTAGGTCCACGCGTGCTTAATTCTCTTGGGGAATCCAAGGTCAAGGCCGCCAAACTCCAGATCGAAAGTTTCTCAAGCTCGCTCGACCTGTTTTATCTTGATGTCGGCCGGTATCCGACCGCCAGCGAAGGTCTTGTGGCGCTGGCGCAGCGACCCGGCAATGCCTCGATTTGGAACGGGCCTTATCTCAAGACCGGCGCCGTGCCGACCGATCCGTGGGGACACATCTACCTTTATCGTGCTCCCGCCGAGCGCGGTCCTTACGAGATCGTATCGCTGGGATCGGATGGCCAGGAGGGCGGAACTGGCACTGCAGCCGACATCAGCAACGACGGCGCCAATGCAAAGTGACCATGACGGCTTTGCGGCGTTGCGCCGGCCTGAACGGGATGATGCCTGACGATACGAAGCGCCGGCCAGCCAGCCTTGACGTCCAACTTCGCGGTCAGGACGGGGTACCGCACTCCCTGGCGGACTTCCGCGATCCGTTTTCCGTAGCGCGACGCGATCAGCGCGTTGATGGCGACCGGTCGCCGGTTCCGCGTTCACGAGCTTTTTATCCCTTTGTCGTCACCGGCGAGGGGAAAATCCGCGGTGGCTTCCCATCTGATTGGAATGATGGCCGTCATCTAAAATGGCGGCATGCCCCAATTTTGGAGCCGCACATGGGTGAAGTCATTCGATTTGTTCCAAAGTCCGAGCTCGAGCGGATCCGCTTGGTTCGAGAGGCGCGTGCGATATACGACAGCATCTTCCCGTCGGCCGATGCGATCAGCGGGCAGGGGGGCGACAAGACGCCGCTACATCGGGGTTGATTTTGGACCTGCCGCCGGCGCCCGACGGAGACCCCGCCGTGCGCAAGCCTTCGTCGGTATCGTCCCTCGCAGCACTGGACGGCACGCGTTGGGACCAGTTCAGCGAGGTCCTCGAAGCGGCTTCAGAGTGATGGCGGCCGGGGATTTACGTCACGCCGCTTGCCTGCGGCTTTTCGGCTTCGCTTTTTTGTCGAGAGAAGCTTTTTCTGAAGCCTGGCGCGCGCCTGGTCCAGGATGGACATGAACTTCCTTGGCCGAAAGCGGTTCTCCGCATTCCGAGCACACCATCACGGGATTGAACATTTTGCCGCACTTGCGGTGCTCATGCAGTAGCGGGCGTCCGCGTTCGTCGACCATGTGGGTGTCGCCCCAGTGGACGAGCGCCATCATGATCGGATGGAGATCGAGGCCCTTTTGCGTCAGGATGTACTCGTGGCGTTTGGGCGATTCCTGATATGGAATGCGGCGCAAGACGCCTTGGCGAACCAGCTTTTTCAGCCGTTCGGCGAGCAAATGGCGGGTGATTCCAAGCGCTGACTGAAAACCCTCGAAGCGGCGCGTGCGCAGGAAGCATTCGCGGAGGATCAGAAGCGTCCAACGGTCGCCAATCACACCGATGGTCCGAGCCATCGAACATGGCTCTTCCTCAAGTTCATCCCATTTCATTCCTGCTCTCCGCTCGTCCGGCGCCTGTTCCGCTCGAATCATCCAGGGAAACGAAAGCCGTCCATGCCATTCTAGTTAGGTACTAAATCTGAAACAATACCCCGGCGATCAGCCAAAACTAGCAGAATTCAGCATAGAATTGACAGTTCAATTTTAGAACTGTATGAACGAACCATAGCCGGAATTCGGCTGGAAGATCACCAATCTGACCCCATCTCTGCGGGAGGAGCCGGTATGCCCCTGAAGGTTGAATTCCTGTTCGATTTCGGCAGCCCGAACGCTTACCTGGCGGAACTGGTCCTTCCAGGAATCGAACGGCGGACCGGCGTGAAATTCGAATATGTCCCGGTTCTGCTTGGCGGTATCTTCAAGGCGACGGGCAACATGTCCCCGTTCGACTCGCTTCGCGGTATCAAGAACAAGCCGGAATACCAGGCGCTGGAGACCCAGCGTTTCATTCGGCGCCATAACGCGACGAAATTTCAGCAGAATCCCTTCTTTCCGGTCAACACGCTGATGCTGATGCGCGGCGCGGTCGCGGCCGAGTTCGAAGGCATGTTTGAGCCCTATTTCCGCGCGGCCTATCATCATATGTGGGAAGAGCCGAAGAAGATGGATGACCTCGAAACCTACCGGAACGCATTCATTTCCTCAGGCATCGATATCGACCGGTTGATTGCGCGCGCGCAACAGGATGATGTCAAGAAAGGGCTGATCAATCTGACCACCGACGCGGTCAACCGCGGAGCATTCGGCTCGCCGACTTTCTTCGTTGGAAAGGAAATGTTTTTCGGCAAGGACCAGCTCCATGACGTCGAGGCGTCGATCGTCGAGCAGACCAGTCAACCCGTTTCGAAAACGGCCTAAGGTTGGGAATTGAGGCCTGCAGAGCCAGGCCGATGTCCCGGGCTGTATGATGAAAACTCAGTCGGCCCCGCATCAATGTAAACTCAGGGAGAATGCCCATGCCTGGCCCACTTAGCGGTGTTCGCGTCCTCGATCTGACGGGCGTGGTGTCGGGTCCATTCGCGACCATGTTTCTGGCGGATCAGGGGGCTGACGTTCTGAAGATCGAGCCGATCGGCGGAGATATTACCCGGCGCAGCCGCGCCACCATTGACAAAGGCGGCGAATTCTCAGCGCTGTTCATCTCTTCAAACCGCGGCAAGCGTTCGTTGTCGATCGACGTCAAGAGCGCGGCCGGCCGTGAGGTCCTTGCCAAGCTGGTCGCGCAGGCGGATGTCCTGGTGCAGAATTTCCGGCCCGGCACCATGGAACGCCTCGGTCTCGGCGTCGATGAGTTGCGCCAGCGCCATCCACGCCTGATCTATGTTTCGATCAGCGGCGTTGGCGACACGGGGCCCTATGTGAAGAAGCGCGTTTACGACCCGATCATTCAGGGCCTGTCGGGCTTTGCCGACATCCAGTCACAGCCGGTGACGAATCGCCCGCAGATGATCCGCACCATCGTATGTGACAAGACGACCGCCGTGTTCACCGCGCAGGCGGTGGCAGCGGCGCTTTACGCCCGCGAGAAGACCGGGCAGGGCGATCATATTCAGGTCGCAATGCTGGATGCGATGATTTCATACCTGTGGCCGGAAGGTATGATGCAATACACGGTAGTGGGCTCGGAAACCACCGCCGCCGATCCTAACGATCGACCGGATCTCGTGTTCAAAACCAGTGATGGCTACATCACGGCTGGTACCATTTCGGATTCCGAATGGCAGGGGTTTTGCCGCGCCTCCGGCGATCCCGAGCTTGCCAAGGATCCCCGATTTGCGACGCCATCGGCGCGTTCGGTCAACGCCACGGCGCGCATCAACAAGATGGCGGAGTATATCGGCCAGCACACCACTTCCGAATGGCTGGAGCGCCTGGACGCCGCTGACGTCCCTTGCGCGCCGATCCTTCGCCGAGGCGAGATCATCCACAATGAACAGGTGATCGCGCGCGAAATCATCGCGGAGTTCGATCAGCCGAAGGTTGGGCGGGTGCGGCAGCCGAAGCCGGCGGCCCGCTTCGAGATCAATGCGGCCGCGATCGGCGGGCCTGCTCCCCGGGTCGGCGAGCACTCGCGCGACGTATTGCGGGAACTGGGTTACGACGATAGCGCCATCGACAAGATGGTCGCCGAGCGCAGCGTGCGCGTGGCGATCTAGCCCGAAGCCTTCTCGCGCGAATGGCGGGCGGTTTCTAAACTTTCGCCGGCAGCGGCGTGATCGGTGCCATCGGGGTATTCGCCGCGACGGCTCGCTGATAGGCGTCCCGTTTCTTGATGCGTTCGAGAAAGGGCTGCGCGTTGTCGCAAATGCCGACGCCATAGGCCACGGCCCACTCAAGGCAGGTCGTGAGCAGGATGTCAGCGCTGGTAAACCGGTCGCCCATCAGGAATTGCCGGCCGTCTGCAAGCGCTACTTCGACATGGCGCAACTGCTGGCGGAAATACTCGCCGGCCCGGGCAACGACCTCGGGCGCAATACCGTAGATCGGACCGAGCGCGTCGGCCCGATGGCGGCGCATCACGTAAAGGCTGGTTGAATCCAACTCCGCGACGATAAAGAAACACCATTCCAGCCACGCGGCATACTCGCGGTTGGTTTCCGGAATCAGCGAGCGTTCCGTCGTGGAATACATTCGCGACAGATAGGCAACGATCGCGGCGCTCTCACCGATGCGGAAGTTGCCGTCCTGAAGGAGCGGAACCTTCTGGCGCGGATTGAGCTTGGTGTATTCAGCGGTCTTGGTCTCGCCTGTTCGCGGCCCGATCGGCTTTGTCTCGTAGACCAAACCCAGTTCGTGCATGGCCCAATGCGGACGAATGGTGCGGCTTGTCCCGACGCCCCACAGGGTCAGGTTCGGTGTCGTGTTCATGCTACCACTTCTCCACGGACGGACGGAGATCGAGCTCGTGGGTCCAGCCATCCCTGCTTTGCTGGTGGGTGAACCAATAGGCGTCAGCAATGGAAGCCGTCTTGGTCAGGCTATCTGGGGGAATTTCGCTTGCCTCGATCCCCCTGGCCGCCTTCATGCGCTGATGAATAGCTTCACTATCCACGCCGGCGTCGATCAGGAGGTGCACGACATGAATATTCTTCGGCCCCAGCTCGCGCGCCATCGCCTGGGCCACAGCTCGGAGTCCGAACTTCGCAGATGAAAATGCCGCAAATCCCTGGCCGCCACGCACACTGGCGGTCGCACCCGTAAAGAAGATGGTACCGCGTCCGCGCGGCAGCATGACGCGGGCAGCCTCACGTCCGACCAGGAACCCGCCATAGCAGGCCAGTTCCCAGGCCTTGAAGAACAGCTTGTCGGTTGTCTCCAGCAATGGCTTGTTGACGTTCGATCCCGCGTTGAAGAGGCAGACCTCGATGGGCCCGAACTCTTTCTCGATCCGCGCGAATATACCTTGCACCTCTGCTTCCTGACGGGCATCGACACTGAACGCGTGAATGTCATGTCCCGCAGCCCTCAGCTCGTCCACAAGCCCTTGCGACTTGGAGGCGTCACGCCTGCAGATGCAAACCGTATAGCCGCCCTTCGCAAAACGCCGGGCGACGGCCGCGCCGATGGCCTCGCCTGCGCCTACAAGTATCGCTACGCCGCGGCTTTCCGCCATTCCGTTTCTCCCATTAAGTTCCTATTTGATACTTTAATCGTAACGGCAGGCCGGCGCATTGTAAACGACGGCTTTCAATAATGACCAATGGGGCAGCCCGGTTGCCCCTTCTGATCTCGTGGAGTGCAGGGACGATGAATTGGCGATTGACGAGTTCTAAAAAAGAACGTTAGTTAGCGGGAGAATGTGCCGCGTGGCAAAAACAGGCATGGTTTGGTCGGGAGGTTAGCTGTGGCGGAGCTTTCAGAGACGATCAATCCCGACGCGATTGCTGTCGGCTTGCCGCGCCGGATCCACGAAGTTACGGCAATACAGGTTGCCAAAGCCCCCGACCGGATTGCGCTGGTCGAAAACGGGGAATCCTGGAGCTACCGCGATCTGGAGCAGCGCGTTACCGAAATCGCGACCGTCCTCTCCTCGTTGGGGATCAGGGCCGGCGACCGGATGATCATTGTCAGCGAAAACTGTATTGCACTCGCCGCGTTGCTGCTGGCGACGAGCCGGCTCGACGCCTGGGCCATCGTCGCCAACCCGCGACTGTCCGCACGCGAACTGGACCAGATCCGCGACCACAGTGGCGCCCGCCGGATGTTTTTCACGTCAAATATTTCGAAGGAGGCCGCGGCTCACGCGTCGCGTTATGGCGCCGAGAACCGGCGACTAGGCCCACTGCCGGAGATTGGCGTTGGGCCGCTCAACGAAAGCGCAACCGTTGAGCCGGTGGAGGCCGATCCGGTAAAACAAGTGGCGGTGCTGATATACACCTCGGGAACGACGGGAACCCCGAAAGGAGTGATGCTCTCGCATGACAACCTGCTGATCAGTGCAAAGACCACCGCGTATTTCCGCAAGATGAATCAAGACGACAAGATCTATCTCGTGTTGCCGATCTCCCATATCGTCGGCATTTCGCTCCTGATCATGACATTGATGGTCGGCGGGACGGTGCGGATGGTCAGCAAATACGACCCCGCTGCGACCGCCAGGGCGATCGCGGAGGAGGGCGTTACCATCCTCAATGGCGTACCCGCCACCTATCAGCGGCTGCTGGAATACAAGAGCGTATCAGGTGTGGAGCGGCTCGCCCGAGGCTCGTTACGCTTGATCGCCGTCGCCGGCGCGTCCCTGGATCTGAATCTGAAGTCGCGTGTGGAAAAAGAGTTCGGCCTTCCGCTGCTCAACGGCTACGGGATCACCGAATGCTCGCCGGGAATATCCGGCGTGCGCTTCGATGCGCCACGCTCGGATCAGGCGGTCGGCACGCTGCTGCCGGGAGTAGAAGCCCGGGTCAGAACAGTCGACGGCATACCGCTGTCGAAGGGTGAAGTCGGAGAACTTCACGTTCGTGGACGCAACGTGATGCGTGGCTATTATCGGGCCCCCGAGCTGACGGCCAAGGTGATCGACGGCGAGGGTTGGTTCAATACCGGCGATCTGGCGCGCTTCGACGGCGATTGCCTGTACATTGTCGGTCGCACCAAGGAAATGATCATCCGTTCGGGTTTCAACGTCTATCCCGCCGAGGTCGAAGCGGTCCTCAGTTCACACAAAGACGTCGTGCAGTCTGCCGTGGTCGGTCGTGCCGCCGATGGCAATGAGGAGATTGTCGCCTTTGTGCAACTGCTGCCGGGATCACGCACGACGTCGGAGGAACTGATGAGTTTCATCCGATTTCAGCTGACCTCATACAAGCGGCCGTCCGAAATCATCATCCTCGATGCCTTGCCGGCCACCTCAACCGGCAAGATACTCAAGCACAAGCTCGCGGAGTCCTTGCGTGGCGAAGGTGGCAAGACCCCTCCGGCGCAGACGGCCGAACTTCGCTGACGACAGATCTAACCTGGGAGAACACCCTTGTAGAAGAGAAACGCAACCGTGGCCGTGATCGGCGCCGGAGACTACATCGGCGGCGAGATCGCCAAGAAGTTCGCCTCAGAGGGCTTCACGGTGTTCGCCGGGCGCCGCAATGGCGCCAAGCTTGAGCCGCTGGTCAAGGAAATCGAGAAAGCCGGAGGCGAAATTCACGCGCGCTCGCTCGACGCCCGCAAGGAAGAGGAGATCATTTCCTTCCTTGGCGACGCGGACAAGCACGCGCCGCTGGAGGTCTGCATCTTCAACATCGGCGCCAACGTCAACTTTCCGATTTTGGATACGACCGAGCGCGTATTCCGCAAGGTCTGGGAAATGGCCTGCTATTCCGGCTTCCTCGCCGGCCGCGAGGCAGCTCGCCTGATGCTTCCTCGCGGCAAAGGCAATATCTTCTTCACCGGCGCAACAGCGAGCCTTCGTGGCGGGACGGGATATGCGGCCTTCGCCAGCGCGAAGTTCGGCCTGCGGGCCGTTGCACAGGCGACCGCGCGCGAGTTAGGTCCAAAGAACATCCACGTGGCGCATCTCATCATCGATTCCGGCGTCGATACCGAATGGGTCCGTCAGCGGCGGATCGAGGCGCTTGGCCCGAACGCACTGGACGATCCCGATCTGCTAATGCCGCCTTCGTCGGTTGCAGAATCCTACTGGCTGCTTTATCAGCAGCCCAAAAGCGCCTGGACTTTTGAACTGGAGATTCGCCCATTCGGCGAGAAGTGGTAGTGGGAGTCTCCCACGATGGAGCTCAACCTATCCAGCGAGGACGCTGCGTTTCGTGACGAGGTGCGCGCCTTCATCGCGGCGAACTATCCGGCGGAAATGCGCGTTCCCAATCCGGAAAACCGATCTTTCCAAGCAGCAGATGCTGCTCTGGCATGAAGGCGTTACGGCGCTCGAAGCGTGCCCAGCTCACGGATATATTGCGCGTACCACTGCGTGGCCAGACGCGCCTCGAATGGCAGAGTAGCTGCCATTGCTGAGAATTTATTGCACGGCAAGGGTGGACACCCTCAGCGCTCAAGCAATGTCCGTGTTTCCCAAAGTTTGAGCACACAATGCTTAAGCAATAGGCGAGCGTCTATATTTCGCTTGGGCTTCGTTAAGCGGTGATGCGGGCATTCGCCGTGCAACAGTCAAACTGACATGATGCACAGGTTTGACTGTTCCGATGAACTGCGATGGGATGACGGCGCGCGTAAAATGCACGTTCAAACCAGGAGAGATCCGATGTGCGCGGGTGACGACAAGAACTGTCCGGAATTCGAATTGCATCACCGCAAGTTCAAGGAAACGCTCGATCGGGAACGCCGGTCGTTCTTGAGGTCCAGCTTCGCCGCGGCCGGGGGCGCGGCGGCGATGACCGCGGGCGGCATTTCTCTGGTGACGCCGCAGATGGCGGCTGCCGCCGAGCGGAACCAACCAGCCAAGCGGTCCTATCACCACTTGCCGGCAAACGCCGACACAGTGCATTGGGGCTATTTCAGCAAGAAGTTGAAACCGCAGGTCGAGATCGATTCCGGCGACTTCATTACCATTGAGGCATTAACCCACCATGCCAACGACGACGCCGAGCGCATGGTGAAGGGCGATCCCGGCGCCGAAAGCGTGTTCCTGTGGACCAAGGAGAAGAAGGGCGTAAATCGACGTGGCGCAGGACCGATGGATGCCTCGCTGTTCGGGCGTGGCGCAGGCGAGGGCCTTGGCGTGCACATCTGCACCGGCCCGGTCTACGTGCGGGGCGCCCAGGAGGGTGACGTGATCGAGTTGCGCATCATCGACGTCACGCCCCGGCCTTGCGCCAATCCGCAATATCCCGGAAAGGCTTTCGGCAGCAACGCGGCCGCATGGTGGGGCTTTCACTATAAGGATCTGCTCACCGAGCCAAAGCCGCGCGAAGTGGTCACGATCTACGAAGTCGACGCCACCGGCGAGCGCAACTGGGCGAAAGCCGTGTATAATTTCCAATGGACTCCGCAGACCGACCCCTCCGGCGTAGTTCACAAAACCATCGACTATCCCGGCGTTCCAGTCGATCACTCTACGATCAAGGAAAACCATGGCATCTTGAAGAATGTGCGCATTCCGATACGCCCACATTTCGGCGTGATAGGCTTGGCGCCCAAGGAAGCTGATATCGTCGACTCGATCCCGCCGAGCTATACCGGGGGCAACATCGATAATTGGCGGATCGGCAAGGGCGCGACGATGTATTATCCGGTTGCGGTCGAAGGTGGCCTGTTATCGGTTGGCGACTCGCACGCTTCTCAGGGGGATTCCGAGCTGTGCGGTACGGCGATCGAGTGCTCGCTGAACGGCACCTTCCAGATCATCCTGCACAAGAAGAACGATCTCGTCGGTACGGCTCTCGAAGCTCTGGACTACCCGATGCTGGAAACCAGGGACGAGTGGCTGGTGCACGGCTTCAGCTTCGCCAATTATCTCACCGAATTGGGGGACAAGGCACAGTCGGACATCTACTCGAAATCGTCAGTCGACCTTGCGTTACGCGATGCGTTCCGGAAGATGCGCAAATTTTTGATGACAACCAAGAAGCTGACCGAGGATGAAGCGATCTCTTTGATTACGATCGGCGTCGACTTCGGCATCACCCAGGTGGTGGATGGAAATTGGGGCGTTCACGCGGTCATCAAGAAGGATATCTTCGCCGGCGGCGAGACCTGATCGCTGAACAGCGACGCGGTCGGCTTTCGCAGGAGCTGGCCGCGTCGCGCTGCATTTCGGATCAACCGCGCTGAGGCCAGATCCGGATATCGAAACGCCGAGCTGACGGCTTCCTGAATGTCATCGCGGGCGCGCATCCTCTTCCGCGATTCGCTGCCAGAGCGCCCCGATCATATCCTTCATACGCAGTGCGTCTTGCCAGCGATCCGACAATTCCGCGCCATCAGGCCCGGTGATGGCATAGGGCGGCGGGCCGAGTTCACACAGGAAGGTCAGCACCGCATCAGGCTTTGAGCGTTTGCGCCAGGAGCGGATGGCGTATTCCCACCAGCCCATGAACAGTTCGACCCAGCCTTGGTGCTGCGGAAATCCCAGCGAGATCTGCACTTGTTCACGGCTGGCGATCCGTCCGTGGATGCCCCAGCTATGATCAAGTATGCGATGGATCATTGCGTGATTGACCTCGTCCACCGGCCAGGCGAATTCGCGGCCGACGAGATAATGCGAAACATCAGCGGTCAGCCTTAGGTCGGGAAAGCAATCAAGCAGTTGCAGCGTGAAAAACAGGTCTGTCGTCATGCGGTCGCGGTGGGTTTCCACATGCACCGCCACACCCGCTTCATCACCCAGCCGCCGCCATCCCTCGAGCAAGGGAATACAGGCTTCCAGCCGTTGCGGCCGCACGTCCGGCTGCAGGTTGACGTGGTCGGCGCCGAGTCGCGCGACAAGGTCCAGCACCGGTTTCAGGTCGTCAACGCTGGTCGGGTAGCACTGGGCCTGCCAGATCATCCTGTTCGCGCGAAGGAAGTCAGTGACCTCCTGCGCGAACGCCGGATCGATGAACCGGACACCGGCGCCGTCAAAGCCGGCGTCGCGGATCATCTCCAGCTGGGTCTGCAGCGGCAACTCCGGCTTATCCGCCCGCCGCCGCTCCATCGCCCAGAGCGACTGCAGGATGCGAAGTTGCTGCGCCATCGGCTACGTGGCGTGCTGCGGCACAGCCGCCGCGGCATTCATCCGGCCGTCGGATGTATTGTCGACGGTGATGCTCTCCTCGTAAGTCTCCGGACCGCTCCAGATCGCGAGCGCGGTAAGGCCGGCCAGTAGTGCTGCGTAACATGCGACCGGCCACCAGCTTCCGGACCATGCCACCAGTGCTGCGGCCACGAACGGCGCCGGCCCACCGGCCAATAGCGAGCCTAGTTCGCGCGCGAAAGCGAATCCGGCGAAACGCCGCTGCGGCGGGAACAGTTCGGCGAAGTACGCCGCCTGCGGGCCGAACATCGCCGCCGTCACGACCGCGCGTGCGCCGATGAAGGCGACCGCAATCCAGATCCACTCCTTGGTGCCGACCAGCCAGAAGAAGGGGAACGCCCAGGCGATGCCGGCGAGCGCGCCGAACATATAGACAGGACGGCGGCCAATGCGATCGGAGAGCGTGGCGAAGCCGACAATGGTGAAGAGCTCGATGACGAAAGCCAGCATCAGCGCGCTGAGCGCATCGGATCTGGGTACGCCGAGCGTCGTGACGACATAGCTGAGGCCGAACACCGGGAACAGATATCCGAGACCATTTTCTGCCAGTCGTGCCCCAAGCACCACGAAGAAATTTCGCGGATGCCGCTTCAGCGCTTCCATCGCCGGGTTACGCTCCACCTTGCCGCGCGCCACCACCGCCTCGGTAAAGACAGGTGTTTCCGTGATGCGCAGGCGAACGTAGATGCCGACCATGATCAGCAGGAAGCTCGCCAGGAACGGAATGCGCCAGCCCCATGACATCAGGTCCTCGCGCGGTAGCAGGGTCACCAGCGCGAACGCGCCGGCCGCCAGCAGATTGCCGACGGAGACGCCGAGCGGCGCAAAGCTGCCCCAGAAGCCGCGGTGCTTCGGGGGCGCGTTTTCCACCAGGAAGATCACCGCGCCGCCATATTCGGCGCCGGCTCCCAATCCTTGCACGACGCGCATCGCGACGAGCAGTGCCGGCGCCCAATAGCCGATCTGGGCATAGGTCGGCAGCAAGCCGATCAGCGTGGTGCCGACGCCGATCATCAATAGCGTCGCCACCAAAACGGGTTTACGCCCGAAGCGATCGCCCATGATGCCGAACAGGATGCCACCGAGCGGCCGCACCACAAAGCCGACGCCGAAGGTTAGGAACGCCAGCAGCGTGCCGACCACCGGATCGCTTTTCGGGAAGAACAACTCGCCGAACACCAATGCGGCGGCTGTGCCGTACAGGAAGAAGTCGTACCATTCGAGCGCGGACCCGATACTGGCCGCGAGGATCACGCGCAAGCGCGAACGGCTGGTGGTATCAGCTGTCATCTCCGTCATCGTTTCCCCCGTTTTGATTTTTCATTGATTTATGGTCGTCGCATCAGGCATTGGCGCCCGCGCATCGCACGGGCGCATTCGCAAAGTTCAGGCGGCGCGGGTGAAGTAGGACTTCTTTGCCGCGGACTGGGTTTCGTAGATCGATCCTTGCCGCTTGGCTGGCGGTAGCGGCAACCGCACGGGAACGTCGGTCATCCGCGGTGCAATGACAGGATCGCCGGACAGCAGCCGGCTGTTGAACTCGTCAAAATCCTTCACGCCCATCAGCGGCCATGCGTCGCTGGCGGCGACTTCGTACAGCAAGAGGTTGCGCGGGCGGTCCGAGGTGTTCATGGCCGATCCATGCAACGCCCGAACGTGGTGAAACGACATGCTGCCGGCCTTGCCCATGCAGGGCACGGCGCGTTCGATTTCGTCCCTGATCGTATCGGGATCGATCAGGCCGGCGAAGCAACCGTCGTCGCCGTGATGGTTCCAGACCTCACGGTTATGCGTGCCCGGAGTGACCAGCATCGGCCCGTTGGCGAGGTCGCAATCGTCCAGCAGCACGCCGATCGCAAGCACGTCGTCATTGGTGTGCGGATAGAACGCCCAGTCCTGATGCCACTCGACCGGCGAGCCATACTGCGCCGACTTCATGTTGAGTTTTGAGCCGTGCAGCCGCAGGCCGGGCCCGAGCAGTTTTTTCAGGATGTCGAGCACGGGTTCGCTGCGCACGATCTCGTCGAAAATTTTGTGCACCTTGTGCGGCGTCTTGATACGGCGGACCCGCGGGTTTTCCGCTGTATGCCCCGGTTCCAGATCATAGACGTCGGTGTGTTCGAGGGTTTTGGCCGATCCCGCGACTAATTCCGCGATCACCGAGCGAACCTGGGCAAGCGTATCCGCCCCGAGAACTTGGGGCACCACGATCACGCCATCGCGTTGATAAGTCTGCACATCCTTCTCTGAGATCATTGACTTTCTTCCCGTATGTTTACGTTGTCATTTGGGATGTTAACGTTGTCATTTGCCATGTTCAAGCTGAATCGTGCATTCCTGACCTGCATTCGCTAATGTCGTCCCGATGAGCATCGCCAGCCCAGAAGAGTCCCATTCCGCTCCGACCCTGTCGGCCGTGGCCAAACTGGCCGGCGTTTCGTCGATTACCGTAAGCCGCGTGGTACGCCTGCCGGATCTGGTGGCGCCGGAAACAAGGGGCCGCGTCGAAGCCGCGATGCGGGAGCTTGGCTATGTGCCGAACCAACTCGCCGTCGGACTGGCCAGGGCCCGCACCCGTTCGATCGGCGTACTGGTGCCGACGATCGCCAATTCGATCTTCGCCGATACGGTGCAGGGCTTGTCCGACGAATTGGAGCCGCTCGGCTACGCCGTGATCCTGGCGCAGTCGCGCTACGACGCTGCACGTGAAGATCACATGCTCTCCGCATTGCTGTCGCGACGCCCCGAGGCGATCATCATGGTGGGCTCGCCCGCCACGGAAGACGGGGCGCGGTTGCTGCGGCGGGCGGGAATTCCCGTCGCGGAAACCTGGGATCTTCCGGCGACCCCGATCGACGCCGTTGCGGGGTTCAACAATTACGAAGCCGGCGTCGCGGTGGCGCGGCATCTCGTGACGCAAGGCCGCCACAGCCTGGCGTTCATCGGCGGCGACGATCCGCGCGCCACGCGGCGCTGGAACGGTTTCAACGACACGGCTCAGGCGCTCGGCGCCAAAGCGCCGCGCCGGCTGGTGCTGGATCGCAACGCCTCCGGCAGTGTCGTCGCCCTTGCAGAACTACCCGGTGTCGACGCGGTGTTTGCAGCGAACGATGCGCATGCCATCGGCTTCATGTCCGGTCTGCGAAAGGCGGGCTTGCTGCGCGACGGCCCGGCCGCGGAGCAACCGGTCGCGGTCATCGGCCTCGGCGATCTCGAAATGGGCCGTCTGATCGCGCCAAGTCTTTCCACCATCCGTGTGAACGGCGATGCGATCGGGCGCACCGCGGCAAAATTGATCATGGCGCGGGAAGGGCCGCGTCATATCGATCTCGGATTTGAACTCGTCCTTCGGGATAGTGGCTAAACCATCGAACGGGCCCGGCTATCTCCACCGGAGTAGACCCGAAGCATGCTGGTATACCGGGCTCATTTCCAAGTTCACGAAGTATGAAGGTCGAGATCCCGCGACGGCGTCCACTTCAATTTCTCATTGGCGAAATGTGGCTGCCTGTCGGGCGCGTGGGCACCGCATTGGGCGAGATGGCGTCAATTACCACGAGATCGAGCACTCTGGGGTGACAAGGCAGGCCCAGGAGCGCTTGCGAAAACGCCCCGGCGGCGATCTCAGCGAGTGCCGCGATGCCGGTGCGCCAGCGCCAGCGGCCTATTCGAAACAAGGTCGGCTGATACCGCTGTGAGATCGGCTGATCCGTTCGTATCGCCTCGAGGTGATGGAAAAGCTCGTGTGCCAAAAAAATGTCCCGCAGGTTCGCGCGTCCTAGCAGCTTTTCCGCCAAGGGTCCCACCATTGTGCGCTCGAGGAGGGCGAGCCCGCGGCTGTACAACAAGATGCGAGGTGGCCGCTGCTGGTATTCAGCGAGTCGCCAGAGCGTTCCGACCATCGGGTCGTCGTTCGATACCTCGATCGGAACGCGAAACGCTTGCGCGATGCCTTGCGGGGCGAGGCCGGAAAAGCGCACATGCAGCTCTTTAGCGGTCGCTTCTCCGTCCGCCAGCGCATCGCGGACCGCGGCCAACTGCGTGGCACCGTCCAGCCGCCAGCCGTGCGGATCCGCCTGCAGCATGGAGAGACCGAGCATTTCCGACGACGCCGACATGATGTCGATCCGCCGCGGTGAATATGTCGCCGCGACAGTCATCTTACAACCCGCGGGAGGGTGGGATGCTGATGAGCGCAACAGGATCGCTGTCGACCAGCCCGTCGAATTCGCTCCGGGTGATGGCTAGCGCCTGCTCGATCGAGTTGACGCCGGAAAGATCGATGATCTGACTGCCGATGATCACGAAAATATCCGGCGTGATAACGCTGTCACCGTTATAAATAGTGGTGTCCTCCCACAGCCGGCGCACGTCGGCGAAGCCGGTGCCTGCCGAGGCTGCGCGCACGACGCTATGGCTGCGCTGCACTCGAATGACGCCGTCAAGATCGACCGCGCGAACCGGGCTACGGCGCTTCTTGAATATTTTCCAGGACCGCTCTTCCACCTCACCCTGGAATATGCGCATACGTGGCGTCGCGGCCGCGAGCGTTACGTGCTCGAGGCCGACGCCCATTGCCTTGGCGGCTATTTCCTTGGCCTCGAGCTCCCCGACTTCATCGTTGCGCTGGCGGGCGCGCATCTCCGAGGCGCCCATCGCGGTCGCGCGGACACGGTGTGTGTGCTGGTCGACCTCGATGGTTACTTCGACATTTTCAGGCGCCGCGCCGAGCTTGACCACGGCCTCGAACGCCTCGCGCCGGATACGGCGGAGATCCTCAGGCGTCGGGTTGGGAAGCACGCGCTCGACCACATCGCGCACCAGCGCCAATGCGACGCCAATCGAGGAAATGACCTCTGCGTCTTTTGAGATGACGTGATGAAGGCCGGTGCGGCTCGATGCGTGAGGAATAAGCGCGGCCGCGCCACCGCCTTCGCCAACCAATACGGCCTGATCGCGATCGAGCTTGTATTCCGCCATCAAGTCGTCGACGACAGGAATGACCTTGTCAGTCGCGGTATCAAGGATGGCGCGCGCGGTGTCCTCAATTGACTTGCCGATCATGCCAGCAAGTGCGGCCATTGCGCGCTGCGCGGATTCCGGGTTGCCGTATGCATGCAAGCCCGGCTTGGCGTAGCCCAGCACGTTGGCGGCGCAGGTGTTGGTGATGGCATAGCGGATGCCGCTGGCCGAGCGCACGGCGACGTAATCGTCGGGATCGTCGGACTTCGGTCGAAACAGCTCGATGACGGGATCGATGATGTCTTCAGGTTTGGCGAAAGCCGAATAGGGCAGTCCGGCGATGTGGGCGCTGCGCGGCCCGACATCCACAAGCTTGCCGTCCTTGATTCGCACCATGCTGCCGCCCGCGATACCGATCACGCGCACGTCGAGCGAACTGACGTACGTCTCGTGGCCACCGACCCGCGCATATTTGACCGTCGGACGTCCGTTCCTGATAACACCGATATTGGTGCTGGTGCCGCCGACCTCGAAATAGATGCCGTCGGTCACACGCAAATGCATCAAGGCGCCGGCGACGCTTGCGGCTGGACCGGAAAGCATGGTCATGGCCGGGCGCCGGCGCATCTCGGCGATGTCCATCACGCCGCCGTCGCCGCGCATGATCATCAAGGGCGCCAAAATTCCGGCTTCGCGAACGCTGGCCTCGGTCATGACAGCGGTATCGATCATCTTCGGCAGGATGCTGGCATTGATCACGGCCGTGCGCGTCCTGGTCGTCAGGCCGTAAAGCTTAGTAATTTCGTGACCGCAGGTTGCGGCGAGGCCGGCGTCCACCACCAGCCCGCGTATTTTTTCTTCCGCTTCGCTGTCGTCGACTCCAAAGGCCGAGCTGGCGACGATGACCTTCACCTCTTCCGCCTTCAGTTCCTCGATCGCCTTGCGGCCGGTGTCGTCGGTCAGCGTCTCCTTGGTGATGAACCGGTTTACCGGCTTCAAATGACGGCCGGGTGCGAGCTCGATCGGCTTCATCGCGCTCTGGCCTTTGGCAAGCAGCGACTCGACCCGTGTCGCCATGCCGATGACGCCGACCTTGGCCACGTCGCCTTCGAGCAATGCATTGGTGGCCTGTGTGGTCGAGTGGGCGAGGAAGATGACTTCCCCGGGATCCACGCCCGAGCGTTCGAGGACGGTGCGGAAAACTTCCACAACGCCCTTTGCCACCCCGCGAGGATCGGAATGCGTGGTCAGCACGGAGAAGCGGCCGATCACGTCATGGGTTGCGTTGTCGATGAGGACGGCCTTGGTGAAGGTGCCGCCCACATCGATGCCGATACGATAGGCGCGGGCTGGTGCGGACGGTTCGGTCAAGCGTCGGCCTCCATCGTCTAGTTCAACGAACCCAGCATCAGGTAGCAGATCAA
Organism: Bradyrhizobium sp. AZCC 2262; assembly: GCF_036924535.1. Taxonomy (NCBI): domain Bacteria; kingdom Pseudomonadati; phylum Pseudomonadota; class Alphaproteobacteria; order Hyphomicrobiales; family Nitrobacteraceae; genus Bradyrhizobium; species Bradyrhizobium sp. AZCC 2262. The sequence goes on from NZ_JAZHRT010000001.1 coordinate 1,988,309, forward strand.
CGAATTGACCGCGACCATCAGGCAACCGAAGGGAAGGGCCGTCTTCAGGAACTGGCCATGACTGACCTTGGTGTGTCCGATCGTCCACAGCGTCCATGAATTGGTCGGATCCATGCTCCCCTGCAGCACGGTCGGTGCCAGCCAGATCGAGTAAAGATATGGAATCGGGATGTCCTTGTTGGCGAGGATAATGGCGAGCAATGCCGCTCCCGTTCCGATCACCACCAGGGGGCCGCGATAGATGCTGCCGATGCCGCCCAGCACGCCGAAGAACACCGCGGCCTGCAACGGCGTGTGCGGGAGGATTGGCGCGAAGATCGGTTTCAGCGAGTTGGCGACCTCGGGCGTCTGCCCCGCGACGATGATCATTCCGCAGATGGTCCACAGCGCGGCGATGGTCGCGATATCAGGAAACGCGTCGGCGAACGTCTTGTTGAAGAGATTGACGCTCCCTTGCAACGAACGATCGCGGCCGGTCAGCACAAGCGCCAGCACGATGGAGAGAATGAAGGTCGGGATGATGTCCCATTTCATGATCAGGATCATGAGGACCGGGAAGATCGGGACGATATAGGTGTAGTAGGGCGTCCGCTTGCGGACCGGGGCTTCGCCGGCGCCGGCAACGTCGACGGAGGCCATTCGCCGCGCGCCGTTACGGAGATAGAAGGCTTCGAGCAGCCAGGCTGCCAGAATGTAGACGCCCATCCCGATCGCCCAATAGGTCAAATAGGGCGCTTCGTATTTAAGGCCGGGAAACAGCTTCTGAAATGTTCCGAATTGAACGAGATTGACGAATGTGCCGGCGCCGATCCCCATCGTGAACGCTGGCGCGGCGACCTGCGGCGGGATGCCTTGACCCAGCATGATCGGTATCGCGATGACGCCGATCGCAATCGCGGCGCCGACGCCGTACATCGACGAGAACAACAGTGCCGTGACCAGCGTTACAATCATCGCGGTGACCAGCGGTCGGTCGCCGGCGAGTTCCACCGCAGAGCGGATCACGCTCTCTGCGATACCCGTCTGGATCAGCACCTGCGCGAACCAGGCGCCGAACACGATGATGATCACGGCGCTGGCATAGGCAACGCCACCACCCTGGATGATCTTTTTCTGGATATCGTCGATGCCGATGCCTGCGATGACCGCCCAGACAATCGCAAGCAACAGAAGCATGATGATCGGGCTCTGCCCGCGGATGATCAATACGACGACCGCCAGAAATGCAACCAGCAGCCCAACGCCAACCCCAAGCTCGCTCATGGTGTTCCTTTCCCCGTTCGCTGGCCTTCTTGATCGCGGCCTTCGCGAACAGAAGTCTCGCACAATTGCCGGCGAGGACAAGCAAAGTCTGGGAATGATACCCGCTGCGTGCAGGTCGTCGAGAACTCGCGCACGGCTGACCGTTTGCGTCGCAGCAACTGCGACAGGCACCATGCGCCAAAACAAACTTCGACTTCGCGCATGCCACTCTATAGTTTCAGGTAATGAGCCCATCGCGAACAAACCGCTGGCGTCATCCAGCGCTGCAGCCCGGCTGGATCGACCGCCCGCATCAAACGCTGGGACTCGGGGACTTTCCGCTCGAGAGCGGCGAAGTCATTCGCGATTTCGAGATCAGCTATGCAACGCACGGGACACGCACGCCGGCCAGCGACAACGTCGTCCTCGTCCTGACGGCCATCGGCTCGACCCATCATCGGCTCGACTTCCTGATCGGGCCGGGCCGGCCGCTCGACTCCGACCGCCACTTCATCATCTGTGCCGATGCGATCGGCAACGGCATGAGCACCTCGCCGAGCAACAGCCGAACGCAGCCCGATCTGACCTTTCCAAGGTTTACGATACGAGACATGGTGGCCAGCCAGCGCAAATTGCTCGACGCGCTTGGCATCAGGCAGCTAGTCGCTGTGGTCGGCGCTTCGATGGGCGGCATGCAGGCGCTGCAGTGGGGCGTCAGTGATCCAGATTACATGCGCGGTATCGTTGCGCTGGTGCCGATGGCGCGAACCCGTAGCTGGTCGGTCGCCGTGAACGAGGTCGCCCGCCGCATTCTGATGACCGACCCAGGATGGCCATCAGGTCCCTTTGGCGGTGGTTACGACGCCTGGGCCGCGCAAACGCGCGTGATCACCAATCGGACGCCCGGCGCGCTTGAGGCCATCGCCGCGAGCGCCGTGCCCGGCGCCGTCGCCGATGCAGTCGCTCTTGCGCGCAAGACAGGCCCGGATCCGGTCGACTGGGTCTATCAGAGCTTTGCCTATGACGCCCATGATGTCGGGACGACACGTGGAATGGGGGGCGACACGGCTGCTGCATTGCGAACGATCCGGGCACGAACGCTGCTTCTCGTCCCGGAGCTCGACCTCTACAATCCGGTCGAGGATGCGGTGGAAGCGGCAGCCCTCATTCCGAACGCCACGCTGGTGCGTTTGGGCGGCAATGCCGGTCACGCCGTTGCGGCGGAGACCTCGACACAACTCGCAGGCATCTGCAGCGCAATCAGCGAGTTCATGGTCCGGCTCACCGCTTGAGCTCTGCGTAACCTGCAACTGTTACCGACCGTCAGCGCTGCTTGACAGAGCCTGACGCCAGGATCACCTTCAATCAAAGCTCTGCTGCGCTTCAAACAAAAAATCAAAAGTTCTGGAGGAAATCCATGTCAAAACTGCTGAGCGACAGTGACGTCGCCAACTTCCGCGAACGCGGCTATCATTTTCCGGTCGATGCCTTGAGCGAAAGCGAGGTGGCCGGCTTTCGTCAGAAGTTGGAAGCCTATGAAGCCAGCACCGGGGGGCCGATCAAAGGCGAAATGCGGCATCGCAGTCATGTGCTCTTTACCTGGATCAACGACATGATCCGGCATCCCAAAATCCTTGATGCCATGGAAGATTTGCTTGGGCCCAACATCCTGTGCTGGAACACCAGCTTCTTCATCAAGGAGCCGCACGATCCGGGCTTCGTTTCCTGGCATCAGGACGCGACCTATTGGGGTCTCAGTTCATCCGATGTGGCGACGGCCTGGATTGCCATGTCGCCGGCAAACAGGGTCTCCGGCTGCATGAAATTCGTCGCCGGCACCCACAAGGAGCAGGTCAAGCATGAGGATACTTTCGACCAGAATAACCTTCTGACGCGTGGTCAGGAGATTGCAGTCAAGGTCGACGAGGACAAGGCTGTCTATGTCGAACTCAAGCCAGGCCAGGCTTCGCTGCACCATGTGTTGCTGTTCCACGGATCGGAGCCGAACCGTTCTGACGAGCGGCGTATCGGTTTGGCGGTGCGCTATATCCCGACACATCTCAAGCAGGCGGTCGGGCAACGGGATTGGGCGACGCTGGTGCGCGGCAAGGATACTTACGGCCATTTCCAGCCCGAATATGTGCCGAAGAAGGACCTCGAGCCGGAAGCGCTGGCGTTCCACAAGATGGTGTCAGACGAGCAGGTGCGGGTGCTTTATCGCGGGACCGACAAAACCGCGTACCGTGCCTAGTGGTTTTTGCCCGCCATGCCTCGGCGCGGGACGTCCGTCCTTCGCCGCGGCCGCGGATTCCCTGGTCAATGAACGCGATAGCCTATTGATGCACGCCGTCGCGGCTAACTCCGCCGGCCGATTCCTCGCGCTTGACCTCGGGAAACAACCACATCGCAAAGATCATGAAAAATCCGAGGAAGGCGACGACATACTGCAGGATATCATGTCCCAGTGCGTGCTGGAAATAGGCGGCAATCGCCGTGACCAGCACGACGAGCAGTGAAAGACCGAGTTTGATTTTGACGGGCATCGCTGCTTCCTCCGGGCAGGCTCAGGATAGAGTGATGAGAGACGGCCCCGCGACTCTTGCCAAGGCGGCGAGCGCCAGTATTTGAACGCCGACCAGGACGATCAGTCCGGTCCTTCCGTCGCGTAACGACGATGGGAAAGCCTCGAACAGCCCCGGCGTAAACAGCATCGCAAGGCCGGCCACGACGATCAACGTGCTCCACCTTAGCTCGGTGTAGCCGTAGAGAGCGGTACCCAGCACAAGCGCGGCCAGCAAAGCGGCGTTGCCGAAGACCAGCAGCGTCGCTCCGACTGATCTTGCCGAATCCGGACGCGACCGAAGCGGAAACATCCCGGCCACGACGAGAAAGGCGACCGTGCAGATCGTTGCGAAGGCCGCGAACCAGAGCGAGGAAACCCAGTTCGGCTCGATGGCTTCCATTGCGGGCTCCGTTTGGTCTTATTCGGCCGGTGTGGCGAAGCCGGTCGACTGGCCTGCCACGCTCGGCCTGGGCGTGCGCGAGGTCTTGCGCATGTTGGTTTTGACGAAGCGGGTGTCGTAGCCGTTGAAGAGATGGCCAATCAGGCCGCGATCGAGGTCAGAGGTGCCGAGCAGCCAATCCATCACGGGGAATGTCAGGTTCATGTTCCGCTCCATCATGATCGATTGATTGTGATGGGCGGTATGGTGGCGCCGGATCGTATTGACGAAGGGCGCATGGCGCACGAACCGATTGTCATCGACATGGCAGCAGAAGTGCATGAACTCGTAGATCAGGTACATCGATGTCGTCGTCGAGATCAAAAGCCAGCCGACATTGGGCGAGACCAGCCAGCCGAGGACTATCGCCGGCGGGATCGACATCATCGTAAACGTCACCAGCGCGTAGGGCGGGAAGAAGGTCACGCGCCAGTCGTGATGATCGGCAAACCGCATCTCCTGCTCGGTGAAGAACTGGTGGTGCATCAGCGTGTGCCGGTTATAGATCGCGCGAAACGCCTTGATCTGGGACGGGCGATGCATGACGAAGCGGTGAATCCACCATTCAAAGAAATTCGCGAACAGGAATGTCACCGGCACGATGGCGAACTCCCACCAGCGCAGGCTGCTGAGGTTGGCGAAATAGACCGATAACGCGGTGAAGCCGATGACATAAATGACGAAAACGTGCAGCCAGCCATTGTACCAGCCGGCAATCCGGTAGCGATAATTGGCCCGATAGTTCCGCTGACGCTCCGTCATGGGGCTCGCTGACAGTTCCATCGCGCTTCTCCGTCTCTGGCCAGGTCGAATCCATAGGGCAGGCGTCCCTGATATATCACCAATCTATTAGGTGAACAACGCGCTTTCGTCCCATATTTCGGCGGCCTTGCATGAAAATAGCGCTTGATGGGATGTTCCTGATATATTTATGGTATGGCAAGCGCGCACGGCAGATGCGCATCACTCAGGGAGGGATTTCCAATGAGGTTGACGCGTCGCGACTTTTCCAAGCTCGCTGGGGCCGGCGCGCTCGCCGCCGCCGCCCCCTCGGTGTTTTCACCCGCCATCGCACAGGACAAGCCGCTCAAGATCGGAATTATCGCGCCGCGCTCGGGCGTCGTGGGTACCGCTGGCGAATGCGGCATTCGCGCCGTGCAATGGGCGACCGAACGCCTGAACAAGAGCGGCGGAATCGCCGGCCGCAAGATCGAGCTAGCGATTGAGGAAGAGACCAACCCCAAGGACACGATCGAACGTTTCCGACGCCTGATCCTGCAGGAAAAGGTCGAAGCCGTGCACGGGCTGCTGTCGACTGGCGTCAGCCTCGGCGTCGCGCCGGTGGCGGAAGAGGAGCAGGCGCTGCTGGTGATGTGGGATGGCACCACGCAGGATGGCGTCAAGGAAATGATGCCGAACCCGCGCTACGTGTTCCGTTCGACCGATAACGAGTGCGAAGCGGTGATGGGATCGCTCTTGGCGATCAAGCACTTCAAGGGCAAGTTCAAGAAGGTCGCCGGCATCAACCCCGACTATTCCTACGGCCGCAACAATTGGGAAGCCTTCAAGCAGATCCTGGCGCGCTACGGGGTCGAGTCCGAATTCGTCGCCGAGCAATGGCCGAAGGTCGGGACGATGGATCTGACCTCGCATATCGCGGCGCTCAAGGCGTCGAAGCCGGACCTGATCTTCTCGTCGATGCTGTTTGCGGATCTCCCCGTCTTCATGAAGCAGGGCCACGCCGCGGGGCTGTTCGAGGGCGTCAAGCTCGTGCTGCCGGCGGCAGGCTGGCAGATCAACCTGTTGAAGAAGGAATTTATGCCGGAGGGCATCATCTTCGGCCACAATACGCTTTATTTCGATCACCCGCAGGCCTCGCCGCTGCAGAAGGCGTTCGTGAACGATTACATGGATCGCTACAAGGAAGCGCCGCATTGGGAGGCGGAGCGGGCCTATTTCGCGCTCGTCGCCTACAAGGCAGGCGTGGAGGCCGCGCAAAAGGCCGCGAACAAATGGCCGACCCAGGAGCAGGTGGCGGAAGCCATGCCAGGCCTGGAAGTCGAGAGCCTGGGCGGCATGGGCCGCTTCCGCAAGGACAAGATCGCTGAACAGATCTTCTACCAGGGTCCCTCGACCAACAACAATAAATACGATTTTCCGACGCTGGCATCGATCGACAGCTTCAGCGCAGCGCAGCTGCAGAAGCCGCCTGGCGTGGATTTCTGGGAGTGGATCAAAAATGGAAAGATGCCGGTCTGAGGCATGACTGAACTTGTGGACGTCGTCCTCGGCGGGACGTTCCACGCCGCGGTGCTGTTTCTAGTGGCCGCGGGTCTGCAGCTCGTGTTCGGCGTGCAGAAGATCGTCAATTTGGCTTGCGGCTCGTTCTACGCGCTCGGGGCGTATTTCGGGATCACGGCGGTCGGCATGGCGCTCAAGCTCGGCATGCCAGCGCCGCTGTTCTTCCCCGTCCTGATCCTCGCCGGGCTTGCCATCGGCTTGGTTGGGCTGCCGATCGAGCGGGTGCTGCGCACGATCTATCGCCGTGATGAAAGCTACCAGCTGCTGATTACCTTCGGCTTCCTACTGATGTTTCAGGATGTGTTCCGCTTCCTGTGGGGTGCGACGCCGCGGAGCATGGATAACGTCTATATGGCGTACGGCACGACGCAAATCTGGGGCGTCAGGGTGCCGACCTACAATCTCCTGGTGATTGCCGCGAGCCTTGGCATTGCCGTCGCACTCGGTCTGCTCCTGGAACGGACCAAGACCGGACGCATCGTTCGCGCAACGGCCGAGAACCGCGACATGGCGGAAGGCCTCGGCGTCAACGCTTCGAGGATCTTCGCGCTGGTGTTCACGGTGGGCTGCATGCTGGGGACGGTCGGTGGCGCGCTGGTGGTGCCGTCCAGCGCCGCATCGCTCGATATGGCGGTCGAACTCGTGGTGGAAGCGTTTGCCGTGGTCGTGATTGGCGGGCTCGGCAGCATGCGCGGGGCGCTGGTCGGGGCCCTCATCGTCGGATTGATGCGGGCAGCCGCTATTTCGCTGATGCCCGAGATGGAGATGCTCTCGGTGTACCTGGTCGTCGTCGCGGCTCTCATTCTCAAACCGGCCGGCTTGTTCGGGAAGGCGACTGCGTGAGCATTCCCTCGATCGACATATCTTCCCCGGTGCGCGCCCAGCGCTCCGGGCTGCGCGTCAACGGATTGTGGGTTCTGCTTGGCCTTTTGGCGATCATGGCGCTGTTGCCGCTGGTAGCATCGCCCTATGCCATCATTCTGATGCTCCCGTTCATGGGTTACGGCATTGCGCTGCTTGGGTTCAATCTGCTGTTCGGCACCACCGGCCTGCTATCGTTTGGGCACGCGCTATTTCTCGGCATCGGCGCCTATACGGCCGCGGCGCTGACCTTCAAATTCGGCGTGCTGAGTTTTGAGCTGTTGCTGATCACGGCCGCGCTGATATCCGGCCTGATCTCGTTGGCGGTCGGTGCGCTGTGTGTCCGCTATACCCGGATTTTCTTCGGAATGCTGACACTCGCCTTCGGCATGCTGTTTCACTCGTTCCTGTACAAATTCTACAATATCACCGGCGGCGATCAGGGCATGCGGGTGCTGCGGCCGCTGCTGCTTGGAATGGAATGGCGCGGCGGCAAGACTGCTTTCCTGACCGGGCCATTTTACTACTACGCCCTGGTCTTGTTCGCACTGCTCAGCCTCGCCATGTGGCGCATCACCGGGTCGCCGTTTGGATTGCATCTGCGCGCTATCCGCGAGAACGCGGGCAAGGCCGCCTATGTCGGCGTTCAGATTTTCCGAATGCGGCTCGCCGCCTTCGTGATCTCGGCGGTCTATGGCGGCATTGGCGGCGTGATCCTCGCGGTCACCACAGGGCTGGCTGATCCCGAACTCGCCTATTGGACCCATTCGGGCAATCTGGTCTTCATGGCGGTACTTGGCGGAAGCGGCACCTTTGCAGGGCCCGCGATCGGTGCGCTGGCTTTCGTGTTGCTGCAGGACTTTGTCATGTCCATCACGCAATATTGGCGATTTGTGATGGGCGCGGTGCTTGTGCTGCTCGTGGTCTTCATGCCGCAGGGCCTGTCGGGTGCCGCCGAATTTCTCGTCAACCGGCGCAAGGGAGGGCGTTGACATGCAGCCCGACCGCATTGCGTCACCGGTAGGCACGCCGTTGTTCGAAACCATCAGCGTTTCGAAGGCCTATGGCGCTTACATGGCGCTGAGCAACGTCTCGTTCAGCGTCAGCGATGGCGAGTTCGTTTCGATCGTCGGGCCCAACGGAGCTGGCAAAACGACCCTGGTCAACGTTGTCACCGGTCTTCTCAGGCCTACCGTCGGAGAGGTCCGGTTCCTGGGGAGGGATATCGCGGGCGTCGGTCCTGTCGAACTCGCCCGGCGCGGCATGTCTCGCGCCTTTCAACTGGTCAATATCTTTCCCGCGCTGACTGTGCGTGAAACGCTGGCAGTGGCCGTCGCGTCGCGGTTGCGCCGGATCTCAAATCCATTCCGCTCATTGAAGCGCGATGATGCGCTTCAAGCCGACGTCGAACGGGTCGCCGACGTGCTGGGCCTGCGTGCGCGGCTCGACAGCATTTCCTCGACGCTTTCACAAGGCGAGAAGAAGCTGGTCGATATCGCTTCCGCCTTTGCGCTCAATCCGACGGTCATTCTGCTGGATGAGCCGACCAGCGGCGTCTCGACCGGCGACAAGCATTCGATCATGGAAGTGTTGGTCGTCGCGGCAAGAGCGGCCGGCGTGCGCGCCATTGTCCAGGTTGAGCACGATATGGACCTTGTCGAGCGCTATTCCCATCGTATCGTTGCGCTGCAGGAGGGCACCTTGCTGGCCGATATGCCGCCCGACGCGTTTTTCGCTGATCCGGCGATGATTTCTGCCGTGGTGGGAGCCCGCCCGCAGATCCGGAGAAGGGCGCCATGATGCTGAACGTCGCGAATTTGAAAGTCGATATCGAGGGCAGTCGGATCCTCAATGGCATCAGCCTGTCGGTCGCGGCCGGCGAACTGGTCTGCCTCGTCGGGCGCAATGGCGCCGGCAAGACCACGACATTTCGCAGCATCATGGGTTATCGCCGCGCGCTTTCGGGCGACATCACCCTCGATGGGACTGATCTGACAAGACTGCCGACGTGGCAGATCGCGCAGCGCGGTATCGGATTTTCTCCCGAAGAATCGGAAGTCTATACCGACCTCACCGTGGCTGAGAATATCGAGCTCCCGACCTGGACGCGGCTCTCGGGTAGGCCTGGTGCCGCCCGTATCGAGGAAGCCTACACGGTATTTCCGAAGTTGCGCCAGTATCTCGCGCGTGGTGGTGGGCAGCTATCCGGCGGCGAGCGCAAGATGGTATCGATTGCCCGGGCGTTGACGCTCGATCCGAAACTGCTGCTGCTCGACGAGCCCTTTGAGGGTCTGTCGCCAGCGATCATTCCCCTGATCGCGGAGGGCGTGGCTTCGATCCGCGCCATGGGGAAGGGGGTGTTGATCGCCGAATCCAACGTTCATCACATTCCTGAATATGTCGACCGGATTTACGTGCTGGAGCGCGGCGAGGTAATGTTCTCGGGCACGCTGACGCAGGCGCATCACGACCGCGACGTGATGCGGGTGATTGCCGGGCAGGTCGAGGTCGCCTCGTGACCGGACGGCTACCGGCGCAGGACAGGAGGACGCGATGAAACGCTATGTCGGAGACCGGACCATCGACGGCGTCAAGGTGACGGTCGATGGCAAACCGCTTGATCCCTGCACCAAGGTGTTCGAATTCAGCAAGAACGGCTTTGAGTGGAGCTATGAAGGCCCGGAGCCGCGCCAACTCGCGCTGGCGTTGTTGGTCGATCATCTCGGCGACAAGGACGTCGCCAAAGCCAAGGTCGAGGACTTCATGAGTGCCATCGTTGCGAATTTCGACAACGAATGGGAGATGACCTCGGACGATCTCGATCTCGCCCTGACCTCGCTTGCCGGCAAGGCGGCCTAGATGCGACTGCAGTATCGCGCCGCGGTGCTGCATGCGCCGCAGACACCGATGTCGATCGAAACGGTCACGGCGACAGCCCTGAAGCCGACCGACGTGCTGGTGCGGATTAGGGCGGCAGGACTTTGTCACACAGATCTCGAAGTGATTGAAGGATCGCTGCGTTATCCCTTGCCGATCGTGCTTGGGCATGAAGCGGCGGGCGTGGTCGAACAGGTCGGGACTAGCGCCCGCGGCGTCAAGGCCGGCGACCATGTCGTGCTGTCATGGAATCCGCATTGCGGGCATTGCTTCTACTGCGACCGCGACGCGCCGATTCTGTGCGAGGAGTATCTCGGCAAGGGGCCGCAGGCGTTGGCGTTCGATGGCGAGAGCCGGGCCATGCTTGCGGACCAGCGCGCAGTTGGGCAATTGATGTTCCTGGGATCGTTCGGCGAATACTGCATCGTGTCCGACCAGCAGGCGATCCCGGTACCGAAGGAGATTCCGTTCGACCGTGCCTGCCTGATCGGCTGCGGTGTCATGACCGGCGTTGGCGCGGCGCTCAATCTCGGCGCGGTCGCCCACGGCGACAGCGTGATGGTGATCGGCTGCGGCGCGGTCGGTCTCGCCGCGGTGCAGGGCGCGCGGCTGGCCGGGGCGGGAACAATCATTGCCGTCGACCTCGACCCGGCCAAGCTGGCACTGGCCGCAAAGGTGGGCGCGACCCATGGCGTTGACGCGTCAAAGGAGGAGGTGGCGGCTGTCGGAAGGCGAGAGACCGACGGCCGCGGCGCGGATGTTGTGATTGAGTCCGCAGGCGCCGCATCCGCATTTCGCGTTACGACAGAGGCTGTGCGCCCGGGCGGCCAAGTCATCTGGCTCGGCAAGATCGACGTGAACAAGGATGTAGCGTTTCGCTGGGGCTCCCTTATGCAGGAAAAGCGCATTCGCCGCGTCAGTTACGGCAACGCGCGTCCGCGCCGCGATTTCCCGCTGCTGGCGCGGGCGTATCTCGACGGTTCGCTGATGCTGGATGATCTGATCTCGCGGCGGATCAAGCTGGAAGAGATCAACGACGGATTTGCAGCGCTGAAACGCGGCGAAACCATTCGCAGTGTCATCATGTTCGATTAGATCGCTTATGAATCGAGCGTCTTGCGTGCAAAATCCTCGATATAGTCGATCAGCCGGTCCGACGCGCTGGCAGCTGCCTTTGCCTTCTTCTGCGCGACTGCTTCGGCGACCGCAGCGTGCAGCTTGGCAGCTAGCGGCAAATCCGCAACCTCCTGATAGTGCTGATACCAGAAGCGTCGCGACAGCGCGTTCATCAAGCCCATCGACCGCCGGGCGAATTCGTTGCGGGCTGCCGTCGCGATCAGGATGTTGAAACGTTGGTCAAGCCGCATAAAGGCGATGTCATCGGCTTTGGTCGCGGCGGCAAGCATCGCCGCGGCGATCTCGGAAAATTCGCTGCGCTCGTCAGGTGTGGCCCGCTCCGCGGCCAAACTGGCCATGAGGCGTTCCAGTTCGCGCCGCACCTCGAGCAGCCTCAGCTGGAGTTTCAAATTGATCTCGGAAACCATGATGCCGCGTCTGGGCATGATCACCACGAGGCCATCCCGAGCCAGACGTTGCAGGGCCTCGCGGATCGGCGTTCGACCGATCTTCAGCCGGAGCGCAAGAGCCTGCTCCGACAGGACCGTTCCGGGCAGCAATTGGAGGGTGACGATCCTTTCCTCGAGTTCGCGGTAGGCGCGATCTGTCAACGTGCCATCCTCGGCCTCGATCGCCTTGGATCGACGTACGGGCGAATTTCTGGATTTGGATTTTTTCTTCAAAATTGATTCCATAGGCGGCGAGCTGGAAGGTCTAATCACGTCCCAAGCATATATCGACCATATATCAGAAGAACAATGATCAGGCGACTGCTATGCGGCACTATGCTCCTGTATCCCTCCTGCTCGGTCGCCGTCCCCGGGGCAAGGAGATGTTCGAACCATATGCTACGCCTGCAGCCCAGCAAGGACGTGGTCCTCATGTCGGCCAATCTCAGCGACTTCGAGCTCTCAGGCGTGGCCTCAGTTGCGGAGACCGGCTCAAGCTAGCTATGATGGATTGGATCGAGAGTTCAGGTTTGCGCGCATCCACGATGTGTGCACCGGGAGTTCAAGGATAAATGCAAGTCTGGCCTTGAGGGCCAACAACACTGAACAGGATTAAAATGCGGATCGGGCTCGACGACGATTTACTGCTGGTAATTGATGTGCAGAACGACTTCTGCTCGGGCGGGGCGCTTGCGGTTGCGGATGGTGATGCCGTGGTGCCTTTCATCAACCGCCTTGCTGAACGCTTCGGTCATGTTGCGCTGACCCAGGATTGGCATCCGGCGGGTCACAGTTCCTTCGCCACTTCGCATCCGGGGTCGTCGCCGTTTCAGACCATCAACATGCCGTATGGCCAGCAAACCCTGTGGCCCGATCATTGTATCCAGGGCACGCCGGGGTCTGCCTTCCATCCGCAGCTTCAGACCCAGCGGGCGCAATTGGTCGCGCGCAAGGGTTTCCGGCCCGCGATCGACTCCTATTCGGCATTTTTTGAAAACGACCGACGTACGCCGACGGGGCTGGCGGGCTATCTGCGCGATCGTGGCCTGAAGCGTGTTTTTCTGGTTGGGCTCGCTACCGATTTTTGCGTCTATTATTCGGCTGTGGATGCGCGACGGCTCGGCTTCGACGCCGTGTTGATCGAAGCCGGGTGCAGGGCGATCGATCTGGCCGGATCGCTCGATGCGGCGTGGGACGGAATGGCTCAGGCCGGCGTGCAGCGCGTCAGCGATATCGCTTAAATCAGGCGGTCCGCGGCGTCCGGTTCGGCATTCCGCCGCTGGCAATGATTTCCGCGCTCAGTTGCTCGACCGTCGTGCGGTGCCGCATCGCGGTTTGTCGGATAAGCGTGAAGGCCTCCGGTTCGGACAGGCCATGACCACCCATGATCTGCAACACGGCGGCGAACACGATGCGCCGGGAACGAACACGATCTTCCAGTCTTTCAAGGTGAGCGGCTTCATCAATTCTTCGCTGGGCGGCATCGAACGCCACCACCAGCGCCGTATAAAGTCCGGCCGAGCGCAGCGGCTTGATGAGAAACGATGCTGGCTGCAGGTCGAGCAGCCATTTCAGCCGGCTCGGCGTCTCCGTTCCAATGAGCGCGATGATCGGCACGCCGATCTTCCATGCGACGACGGCATCCGATTTGATGGGAATGCTGTCGGTATCCATCACGATGACATCGATGGTTTCGGCCGCCGGCGGCGCCACGGATGGATCGTGTTCGGTAACCGCCATGCCGAGACGACTGAGTTGGCGGCGCACGATCGAGATGTCGCGATCATCCCTCATCGCCATGAGGGCGCGGCGGCCACGAACGGAGAAGGGCGACGGTTTCGTCATTTCACGACACGCAGGTAGATTGATCGCTTTGTATCATTACTTTTTTCCGCTCGCGCGGCGATCGTTGCCAGATCAAGGTTCGAAAGGTAGGGATCGGGGCGTTCGGGGGCATCTGCTTCCCAGAAGATCTTGAACTGACCGCCATGCACGGAGCGCGCCAGGCGCGGCGTCAGGAAACAATGATTGTTGTCGGGATCCACCCAAACCGGGCCTTGTGGGGAGTCATAGCGATGATTTGCCGCAGCACGACGGACGGCATTGACGTCGACTGAGCCCGCGCGGCGGATGGCGCGAGCCAGCAGCATCACGCATACATAGGTTGATTGACCGTCGACCGAAGGATGGCTGTCGTCGCCATAGCGGGCCTTCCAGCGCGAGACAAAGGCGCGATTTTCGGGTCGCTCGATGCTTTCGAAATACGCGGATGACGTGATGCATCCGACGGATGCGGCTTGGCCGATCAGTTTGAGTTCGGGCTCGCACAGGCTGCAACTCAGAACCGGAATCGTCAGTCCGGAATGCACGGTGGCGGCGTGGAGCAGCCGCATAAAGGCGTAGCTGGATTCGCCGACAAGTGTGTTGAACACGACCGGCGGCTTTCGGTCGACGATCTCCTTGACGATATGGTCCACCGCCGTCTCGCCGAGCTCAAGCAGACGTTCCGCGAGGATGTGACCGCCCGCGCTGGTTACGATCTCACGAAGCACCCGGTTGGTTTCCCAGGTCCAGACATAGTTGGAGCCGACGCAGAATACATCGCTGGAAATGTGATCGAGCATATGCCGCACCAGCGGCACCACCGTGTGATTGGGCGCGGCGCCAACGTAGATGACATTGTCGCTGCTCTCAAACCCCTCATAGCGCGCCGGATGCCAGAGCAATCGCTCGGTGCGTTCGACGATCGGAATGACCTGCTTGCGCGATGCCGATGTGTAGCACCCGACGATGTGATCAATCTGTTCGGTGCGGATGAGATCGTCGCATGCGGTGTGATAGGCCGCGACCACTCCGCCGGGATCGCGCAAGTGCGGGGCAAACGTGAAGTCGAACGCGTCATCCTGGTTGACCTCGTCGACGGCCATCAGCGCGCTCTTCTGCATTTCTCCCGCCATCATGGCGTAAGGTCCCGTTCGGGAAAATACGAGACCGAGAGGAATGGACGGCTTGGTCATCAGCAAGGTCCAGAAAGGAGCAAGGCAAATTTCTTGATCGCGACAATGTCGGCCTGTCGCCCATGGTCGTCAACCAGTTGCGCGTCATTTGTGCTTCCAGCATAAAAAAGGTGCCAGCCTCTGATTGACAAGGCTGTCCGCGCTAAGACACAATCCTGTGTGACTTAAGTTACGCGCAAGGCGAAAGAGTGCGCAGCCAGCCGACGACGTCTGGGTGACGACCTCGAAATTTCGTTCTGCCGCCTGGATCTACACGACAACCGATAGTACGGCATGGATGCCATTCGGGGCCTTTTTGGGCCACGGGTGGCTTTTTTCGTTTGTGCACTCGGTATTCCCCGGAAACGAGAAATAATGAGTGGATCATGGTAGTTCGCCTTCCGACGTTGCAGCAGATCGATCGTCTCGGATCCGATTTCGGCTTGACGCTGACGGCCGACGAAGTTGCCGGCTTTCAGCAGGCGTTCAAGGGACCGCTGGCGTCTTACGGCCGCCTGGAGGAATTGGTGCCGCCTGCCTTGGCGCCCGTCGCGCCGCGTTCGCCGGGATATCGGCCGCCGGCCTCGGAAAACCCTTACGGGGCGTGGTACTGGAAAACGGACATCAAGACCGGCAGCGACGGATTGCTGCAGGGCAAGAAGGTCGCCATCAAGGACAACATCTGCGTGGCGGGCGTTCCCATGATGAACGGCTCTGCATTGCTCGAGGGCTACGTCCCGGAAATGGACGCCACCGTGGTGACACGGATTCTCGATGCCGGGGGTACCATCGCAGGCAAGGCGGCTTGCGAGGATCTCTGTTTCTCGGGGGCGAGCCATACCTGCGCCGGCGGGGTCATACGCAATCCGCATAACCCGGCCCATAGTGCCGGCGGCTCATCCGGCGGGAGCGCCGCGCTGGTCGCTGCCGGCGAGGTGCCGATGGCGTTGGGCGGCGATCAGGGCGGCTCGATCCGCACGCCCTCAAGCTGGTGCGGCGTCTATGGCTTGAAGCCGACCTGGGGCTTGGTACCTACGACCGGATCGATGCCGATCAGCTATTCGGTCGATCATTGCGGCCCGATGTGCGCGTCGGTCGAGGATGTGGCGCGCCTGCTGACCGTCATTGCCGGGCACGACGGTTGGGATACACGAACGATCGCAGCGCGCACCGGCGATTACATGGGCGCCCTCGGCAAGTCGGCCCAGGGATTGCGGATAGGCATCCTGCGGGAAGGATTTGGCCATCCCGAAAGCGATCCCGCGGTTAACGAGAAGGTTCGGAACGCGATTGCGGCGCTGGGCAAGGCCGGCGTCGAAGCTGAGGAAGTGTCGGTGCCCTGGCATCTCGACGGACCGCATGTCTGGAGCGGCATTATCCTTGAGGGCGCGGCCGAGATGATGCTGAAGGGATATGGCGTCGGCAACAACATCCACGGCTATTATCCGCTATCGATGCAGGAAGCGTTCGCGCGCGGCATGGGAACGCGGATCAACGACGTCTCGCCGACCGTGAAGCTGGTGCTGATGCTCGGCGAGTATATGCACCGCCATTATCACGGCCGCTATCATTCGAAGGCGCAAAATCTGCGCGGGCTGCTGCGCCGCGCCTATGACGAGGCGCTGGAAAAGTACGACGTGCTGGCAATGCCGACGATCCCCTTTACGGCAACGCCGATACCGCCGCCCGACGCGCCGCTTAACGTCGCCATCGATACTGCGCTGAATATGCAAGCGAATACCTGCTCGTTCGACGTTTCCGGACACCCTGCCTTTACCGTGCCATGCGGCCGCATTAACGGTTTGCCGGTCGGCCTGATGCTGGTTGGACGGCACTTCGAGGAGGCCACGTTGATACGGCTGGCGGCTGCAATCGAAGCCGGCGGCGACTGGAAGCTGAACTAGGACGGGACAAGGCAACTATCCAATGTCGGCGCGCGATTTGCATCGCCGCCATGCTCCGAGGATGTCGCGATGACCAACGATCCCTGGCTCAAAACATCGATCATGACCAAGCGCGGCCTTGTCAAAGGACAGGCGGGCAAGCGCCACGAACTTTCGATCGCAAGGCAAGGCGCCTTCCATTACGTCTACGGGCCTTACGCCAAACCCGTGCTGACGATCGATCCCGGCGACGTCGTCATGGTCGAGACCGAGGATGCGTTCGGCGGTGTCATCACCAGCGAAAAGGACAGCCCGACCGCGAAACTGAAGTTTCCCTTTCTTAATCCGCAATGCGGCCCGATCGCCGTCAACGGCATCGAGAAGGGCGATTGTCTCGCCGTGCACATTCAGGCCGTGGAGACGCGGGGCGATCAGCCCGCGGGCAAGACCTGCATCATTCCCGAGTTCGGCGGCCTGGTTGGTACCGCCTCGACGGCGCTGCTCAATCCGCCCTTGCCGGAGCGGGTGAGAACCATGCACGTCGACAAGGATGGCGTGCGCTGGAGCGACAAGATCACGCTGCCTTACGAGCCGTTCATCGGAACGATCGGGGTTTCGCCGGAGATCGAGGCCATCTCCTCGCTGCAGCCGGACTACCATGGCGGCAACATGGATTTGCCGGATGTCGCTCCTGGCGCCATCCTCTACTTCCCGGTGCATGTCAAAGGCGGGTTTCTCTATGTCGGAGATTGCCATGCCACCCAGGGCGATGGCGAGTTGTCGGGCGTTGCGATCGAACAGCGCGCCACCGTCACGTTCCAGATCGACGTCATCAAGGGCTGGAGCTTTGCCTGGCCGCGGCTTGAGACGGAAAAATTCTTGATGACGATCGGCAGCGCCCGTCCGCTGGAAGACGCGGCGCGCATCGCCTATCGCGAACTGGTGCGCTGGATGGCAGGCGAATACGGCTTCGACGAAATCGACGCCTACATGCTGCTCAGCCAGGCCGGCCGGATCCGGCTCGGTAACATGGTCGACCCGAAATACACGATGGGCGCGTCTATTCTGAAAAAGTATCTGGTCGCATGATTTTTAGCCAATAGAGGAGGAGTACTGCAATGAAAGTAGATCGCAGAAGGTTTCTACAGGGCACGGCCGCCGCCGCTGCTGCCGGCGCGTTTTCTTCTCCGGCCTGGGCGGCCGACGATCCGATCGGGGTAGCAAGCGTGCACGACCTCTCGGGCGGCCTCGATATCTACGGCAAGCCGATGGTTGACGCGCTGACACTGGCCGTTGAGGAGGCCAATGCGGCCGGCGGCCTGCTTGGACGCCAGATCAAATTGATCAATTACGATACGCAGTCGAACATGCAGCTTTATACGCAGTTCGCGCAGCAAGCCGCGCTGAAGGACAAGGTCGCCGTCGTGCATGGCGGCATCACCTCTGCCTCGCGCGAAGTGATACGGCCGGTGCTCGACCGTTTCAAGACGCTTTATTTTTACAACACCCAATATGAAGGCGGGGTCTGCGACCGCAACCAGTTCGATACCGGCGTTACGCCGGCGCAGACCGTGGAAAAGCTCGTGCCCTACGCCATGAAGAAGTGGGGCAAGAAGGTTTATGTCATCGCGGCCGATTACAACTATGGCCAGATCACCTCGCAATGGGTGAAGAAATATGTCACCGAAAATGGCGGCGAAGTGCCGTCGATCGACTTCTTCCCGCTCGACGTGACCAATTTCGGCCCGACCATTTCAAAGATCCAGGCGGCGAAACCTGATTTCGTGTGGTCGGCGTTGGTCGGCGGCGCGCACATCTCATTCTATCGCCAGTGGGCGGCGGCTGGCATGCGCAAGAGCATTCCGATGGCGTCGACCACGTTCGCCGTCGGCAACGAACACATTGTGCTGTCGCCCGATGAGTGCAACGGCATGTTGATCTGCTACAATTACTTCCAGGATCTGAAGAATCCGGTCAACGCGGCCTTCGTTACGGCGTTCCAGAAGCGTTTCGGCGCTGACTATCCGAATATTACCGAGCTTGCGATGGGAACCTATCAGGGGTTCCGGCTGTGGGCCGAGGCGGTCAAGAAGGCCGGGAGTGTCGACCGGTTGAAGGTCATCGAGGCGCTCGAGACCGGAATCAGCATCGATGCACCCTCGGGCAAGGTCACGATCGATCCTCCGACCCATCATTGCGTGCTCGACGTTCACATCGCCGAGGTCAATGACAAGAAGCTCAAGGTGCTGGAGGATTTCGCGCAGCAAAAGCCAGCCGACACCGCTGCGGTGTGCGATCTGATCAAGAACCCGACCGACAACCAGCAATATGTGATCAAGATCTGAGGCTGGTTGGCCTCAAGCTTGATTGGGAATGGTGAACGTGGATCTCGTTATACTCCTGGCGATCCAAGTACTCTATGCGATAGCCAGCCTGGCGCTGATCAGCGTCGGGCTGGCGATTATCTTCGGCATGATGCGGGTCATCAACCTCGCGCATGGCGAGTTTCTGATGCTCGGCGGCTATGCGGCGATCGTTGCTACCAGCTACGGCGTCAGCATCTGGATTTCGATGCTGGTGGTGGCGCCCGTTGTGGTCGGCATCATCGGCATCATCGTCGAGCGGACGATTATCCGGTTTCTCTACGGCCGCATGATCGACACGATGCTGGCGACCTGGGGCCTCAGCCTGTTTCTGGTGGGACTGACGACGGCGATCTTCGGCAACACCACCGTCGGCATCTCGGCGCCGCTCGGCAGCTTTCAGATCGGCGCCTATCGCACCAGCGGATACACACTTTTCGTCATTGCCGTGGCCGTTGTCGTGATGTTTGGCATCTTCGTCGTACTGCGCGGAACACGCCTTGGCCTGATTGCTCGCGGGACCATGCAAAACGCCAATATGGCGGCGGCGCTTGGCGTCAATCCGCCGCGTGTCTATGCTGTCACGTTCGGGATCGGCGCGGCCTTGTCGGGATTGGCCGGTGCGGTGTTGGCGCCAGTCTCCGGTGTCTTTCCGACCATCGGCGTCGCCTATGTCGCCAAATCCTTCATCACCGTGATCGGCGGGGGCGCCGCGATTCTTAGCGGAACGGTTTCCGCATCCACATTGTTTGGTACTATCAATCAACTCGCGACCTTCGCCACGACGCCGGTGTTCGGCGAAGTGGCGTTGCTGGCAGCCGCGATCGTGCTGATCCGGCTGTTGCCGCAGGGCATTACCGGCCGCTTCTTCCGGAGAGGCCTGTGAACGACCGCACCCTCAATCACCTCGGTCTTGCGCTGGTCGGC
The DNA here is from genome assembly GCF_036924535.1 of Bradyrhizobium sp. AZCC 2262. NCBI lineage: Bacteria > Pseudomonadati > Pseudomonadota > Alphaproteobacteria > Hyphomicrobiales > Nitrobacteraceae > Bradyrhizobium > Bradyrhizobium sp. AZCC 2262. The sequence continues at coordinate 2,008,326 of NZ_JAZHRT010000001.1, forward strand.
ATTGTCGGCGTCGCCTTTCTGGTCCTGACGCCGCGTCTTGCCGAACTCGATGTCGTGCTCGAACTCACGATCTACATGATCATGGCGATCCTGGCGCTCAGCCTCGCATTGATCTGGGGCTATGGCGGCATTCTCTGTTTCGGCCAGTCGGCCTTCTTCGGACTCGGCGCCTACACCTATGCGATCGCGATGTTCAATATCGGCGAGAGCACGATACCGCTATTGCTGGCGGTCGCGCTGCCGGCGGTGTTTGCCGCGTTGCTTGGATATTTCATGTTCTATGGGCGCATCAGCGATGTCTATCTCGGCGTCATCACGCTGACGGTGACGCTGATCCTGTTCAATTCGGTGAATTCCACCGCGGGTCCGGAATTCCGCATCGGCGCGGCGCGACTCGGCGGTTTCAACGGCATCCCCGGAATTCCGCCGTTGAATATTCCCGGCAACAAGGCCTGGGTAGTCGACCTCGAAGGCATGTTCTATCTCGCGACAGGGGCGCTGCTTGCAACCTATTTCGGATTGCGGTGGCTGCTGGCAAGCCGGTTCGGCCGGATCATTGTCGGCATCCGCGAAAACGAGCGGCGCGCTGAGTTGCTGGGGTACGATCCCCGGGCCTACAAGCTTGCGACCTTTACCATCGGCGGAGCGCTCGCCGGCTTTGCCGGTTGCCTGTTCGCCAACTGGGGCGCGTTCGTGAGTCCGACCATCTTCGGACTGGCGCAGTCCGCGCAGATCATCATTTGGGTGATCGTCGGCGGTCGCGGCACGCTGATCGGCCCGATCGTCGGCTGCGTCGGCATTCAATGGCTCACGACCGCGTTGGGCGCGAACCAGCCGAGCGGTTCGAACTGGTGGACCAAGCTGTTGGCCAACGCACCGTTCATCTTTGGAATAATCCTGATCGCGTTTGTCCTGCTGGTGCCGAAAGGGCTGGTGCCGACGCTCGGAGATTGGGGGCAGGCATTGTTGCGGATACGCACCAGGCGTCCGGCAGGGGGCCTGAAGCCGAAGCAGGCGGAGGAGGCATGATGGCCGCGCCGCTCCTGGAAACCCGCGATCTCAGCATGCATTTCGGCGGCGTGAAGGCGGTACGCAACGTCAACTTCACGCTCGCCGAAGGCGAACTGCGTTGTCTGATTGGCCCCAATGGCGCGGGAAAGAGCACGTTCTTCAAGATGCTCACTGGCCAGCTTGAGCCGAGCGAGGGCGAGGTACGCTTCCGCGGACAGGACATCTCCCATGCCCACGCCCATCAGATCGCGCGTCTCGGCATCGGCATCAAGACCCAGGTGCCGAACGTTTTCGACGGTCTCTCCGTGCGCGAAAATATCTGGCTCTCGGCAAACCGCATCCATTCCGGGGCGCATGCCGATCGCGTGGTCGACGAAATGCTCGAGCGTATCGGGTTGACGGGCGTCGCCGGGCGGCTGGTCGGCCAGCTCGCCCACGGCCAGCGGCAATGGGTCGAGCTTGGCATCGTGCTGTCGACCGATCCTGAACTGATCCTGCTGGACGAACCCGCTGCCGGCATGACGCATGACGAGGTCCACAAGACCGCCGAACTCGTGCGCGAGATCAATCGCAGCAAGGCACTCATCGTCGTCGAGCACGACATGCAGTTCATCCGCATGATCGCCAAGCAGGTGACGGTGTTCAATCAGGGCAGTGTGCTGGTGGAGGATGCGGTGGAGAATATCCTGCGCAACCCCCTGGTGCGCGACATCTATCTTGGCAAACAGGCGGCGGCATGATGCTCGATGTACGGGGCTTGCGAACAGGCTACGGCCGCATTCCGATCCTCAACGGGGTCAGCTTCGCCGTCAACGAGGGCGAGTTCATCGGGATCCTCGGACATAACGGCATGGGGAAGACGACGCTGCTCAAGGCGTTGATGGGGTTCTTGCCGGCGACCGGCGGACGCGTACAGTTCTCCGGCGACGACATCACGGCACTCGAACCGCATCGCCGCGCGCGATTGGGGCTCGGTTATGTGCCGCAGGGCCGCGAAATCTTTCCGGCGCTCACGGTTCACGACAATCTGCGCATGGGGTGCAGCAAGCAAGGCAGTGATGAACTCGAAACGATCGCCGAGGTGCTGGAGCAATTTCCCCGCCTCAAGCCGTTGCTCGAGCGTCTCGGTGGGGCGCTTTCGGGCGGTGAGCAGCAACTGTTGGCGATGGCGCGCTGCCTCTGCGGCAAACCGCGGCTTGTGCTGCTCGACGAGCCGACCGAGGGCATCCAGCCCTCGATCATCGACGAGATCGTCGAGACCTTGCAGCGGCTGCGCGCGAGCAGCGGGCTGACCATGATCCTGGTCGAGCAGAATCTCGACTTCATCGCCGCGCTCTCGCAGCGGATTCTCATCATTCAAAAAGGCGCCATTACCCGGGAAGTACAGCCGGGCGAGCTCGGCGATCCAAGTCTTGTCGGAGAGTTTATCGGAATTACCACCTAGCCCGATCCAGCGGGCAGTGAGCACAGGGAGAATATGCCATGGCCGTCAGAAGACCCACTCTCGATCAATTGCGTAGCGTCGCCGAAGGTCTCGGAATGCGTATGGGCGATGAAGAGCTGAAGTCCTACGACGCGCTGATGCAGGCGAATTACGCGGCCTATGAGGCGGTGGACGCCATGCCGGACTACATTCCGGAGGTGAAGTATCCGCGCACGCCGGGCTATCATCCGGTCGGCGAAGAGAACAAATACAACGCCTGGTACGTCAAGACGACGATCAAGGGGGCGGCCAGCGGCAAGCTCGCCGGCAAGACGATCGCGCTGAAGGACAATATCTGTCTCGCCGGCGTGCCGATGATGAACGGGGCGTCGACGCTCGAAGGCTATATTCCCAACATGGATGCGACGATCGTGACCCGCATCCTCGATGCCGGCGGCACCATCGCGGGCAAGGTCCACTGTGAATATTTCTGCTTCTCCGGCGGCAGCCACACCGGCGCCAAGGGGCCGGTGCATAACCCCTACAAGATGGGGTACTCGGCCGGCGGGTCGTCTTCAGGCAGCGGCGTGGTGGTCGCAACCGGCGAGGTCGACATGGCGATCGGCGGCGATCAGGGCGGCTCGATCCGCATGCCCGGTTCGTTTTGCGGTCTCTACGGTATGAAGGGAACGCACGGTCTTGTTCCCTATACCGGCATCATGCCGATCGAGATCACGCTCGACCATACCGGGCCGATGACCCGCACCGTTCACGATAACGCATTGCTGCTCGAAGTGCTCGCCGGCGCCGATGGTCTCGACCCCCGGCAATATGCGCCGAAGACAGCCAATTACACGGAGGCGATGGCGGGTGGCGTCAAAGGTCTGCGCATCGGCATCGTCAAGGAAGGTTTTGGGCTGCCCAATTCCGAGCGCGACGTCGATGCCAAGGTCATGGCCGGAGCCGAATTGTTCAGGAAACTCGGCGCTGCCGTCGAGGAAATCTCGGTACCGATGCATCTGGTCGGTCCGGCCATATGGCTCCCGATCGCAGCGGAAGGTGCGACGGAGTTCATGATGAAGGGCAATGGCATGGGTACCAACTGGCGTGGACTCTACAATGTCGGTCTTCTCGACGCGCATTCATCCTGGCGTCATCGCGCCGACGAGCTGTCCGATAGCCTCAAGATCACGATGCTGCTCGGAGAATATTTCACCAAGCACTATCGCGGACACTTCTACGCCAAGGCGCAAAATCTGAGCCGCAAGCTGAGGGCCGCTTACGATCAAGCGCTGGCTAAATATGATTTGCTATTGATGCCGACCCTGCCGGTGAAGGCAACGCCCATTCCGCCGCCGGACGCGCCGCGCGAACTCTATATTCAGCGAGCGTTCGAGATGGTGCCGAATACGGCGCCGTTCGACGCAACCGGACATCCCGCCATGACCGTTCCTTGCGGCATGAGCGAGGGATTGCCGATCGGGCTGATGCTGATCGGCAAGCATTTTGACGAGGCGACGATTTACCGGGCCGCCGCGGCGTTCGAAGGTGCGGGTGACTGGAAGAAGATGTGAATTGATCGCGGGCGGCCTGCCTCGTGCAGGCCGCCCACCAAAAACGGGAGGCGACGATGGATCTCGGATTAAAAGGCAAAAGCGCGCTGGTAACCGGGGGAAGCAAGGGCATTGGCCTTGCAATCGCCGAACTATTCGCGGCCGAAGGGGCCAACGTGGCCATATGCGCACGCAATGCCGAGGAGGTCGGCAAGGTGGTGAAGGCGCTGGCAGGGAAGGGCGTCAAGTCGTGGGGCAAGGCGATCGATGTTGCCGACCCGGCCGCGCTGAAACAATGGGTGGACGGCGCTGCCGGCGAACTCGGCGGTATCGACACCATCGTCTGCAACGTCAGCGCGCTGGCAGTCGGCGATACCGCCGAGACCTGGGAGAAGTCGTTTCGCACCGACATGATGCATACCGTGAATTCGGTTGCGGCGGCGATGCCGTATCTCGAAAAGTCGGCCTCTGCCTCGGTGGTCATTGTATCGAGTGTTTCGGGTTTCGAGGTCGACTTCGCCGCCGGTTCCTACGGTGCCTTCAAGGCGGCGCTGATCCATTATGCCAAAGGGCTAAGCAACCAGCTCATCGGCAAGGGCATCCGCGTCAATGCAGTGTCGCCCGGCAACACTTACTTTGAAGGCGGCATCTGGCAAAACATCGAACGCGGTATGCCTGATCTCTACAAGACAGCGATGTCGTTGAATCCCACAGGGCGCATGGGAACGGCACAGGAAGTCGCCGCGGGCGTCGTCTTCCTGGCCAGCCCGGTGGCGAGCCGGATCTCCGGCACCAACCTCATTATCGACGGTGCGTTGACCAAGGCTGTTTAGTCGGCGAGGTCGCTTGGCTGCTTCGTCAGCGCCAGCCGAGGGCGGGAGCAACGTGGATCAGAATCGCTTCGATCACATGCGCGTTGTAGGCCACGCCCAACTGGTTGGGGACAGTCAAAAGCAAGGTGTCGGCCTCGGCGATGGCTTCGTCCTTCTTCAGCTGTTCGATGAGGACGTCCGGCTCCGCAGCGTAGCTGCGGCCGAAGATTGCCCGGGTCCGCGGGTCGATGAATCCGATCTGGTCCTCATCCTGGCGCTCGCTGCCGAAATAGGCGCGGTCGCGATCGTCGACCAGAGCGAAGATGCTGCGGCTGACGGAGACCCGCGGCTCTCGCGCATGGCCAGCCTCCTTCCAGGCAGCACGGTAGGTGCGGATCTGCGCGGCCTGCTGTATGTGGAAGGCCTCCCCCGTTTCGTCGTTCTTGAGCGTCGAACTCTGCAGGTTCATCCCGACCTTTGCCGCCCAGACCGCCGTGGCATTCGAGCCGGCACCCCACCAGATCCGCTCGCGCAGGCCTTCGGAATGTGGTTCGAGGCGCAGCAATCCGGGCGGGTTCGGAAACATGGGTTGCGGATTGGGTTGCGCGAAGCCTTCGCCGCGTAAGAGGTCGAGGAAGACCTCCGCATGACGTCGCCCCATGTCGGCGTCGGTCTGGCCGTCGGCCGGCTGATAGCCGAAATATCGCCAGCCATCGATTACCTGCTCGGGCGAGCCCCGGCTGATGCCAAGCTGCAGGCGCCCGCCGGCGATGAGATCGGCGGCACCGGCGTCCTCGGCCATGTAGAGCGGGTTCTCATAGCGCATGTCGATCACGGCCGTGCCGATCTCTATTCGGCTGGTCTTCGCACCGACCGCTGCAAGGAGAGGGAAGGGAGAGGCCAGCTGACGGGCGAAGTGATGGACGCGAAAGTACGCGCCGTCCGCACCGAGCTCTTCGGCAGCAACGGCCAGATCGATGGACTGAAGGAGCGTGTCCGCGCCTGAGCGCGTCTGCGATTGCGACGAGGCCGTCCAATGCCCGAACGAAAGGAACCCGATTTTCTTCATCCCTGCAGCCTAACCATGTCCGGATTCATGCCAGTGCAGCGCTCCTGCCAGATATGGTCCAGCGATCAAACATCAGCATCTCATGCTCCCAAGTAGATCTGGATGATGAGAAGTCAACCCGCACGCGCGGTTCGGCTGGTTTCAATACGAGGCATTATCATGGTTCACATTGGAACGAACGGGACCGGGCGCAGGGTTGTATCAAGGTATTAAAGCCGACAATCCGATGGTGGAGTTGTCGTAGATCATGCCTCGTGCAGGGTCGACCGAACGCGTCGCGCCAGATCTGCCAGGCTGAAGGGCTTGTCGATAATGGAAAACTCGCCCACGGCCTTATTTCGTTGCAGCACTCCGTCCGCGTAGCCCGAGGTGAGCAGGATTTTGATGTCCTTGCGCAGCCGTTTCGCTTCCCGAGCAAGCTCAATGCCATTCATTCCGTTCGGCATTACGATATCGCTGAATAGAAGTTCAAATGGTTGGTCACTCTGGAGCGTTCGAAGCGCCTCTGCGCCATTGTTGGCGCAGGAAACATGATACCCGAAGGTGGACAGCATTGCCGACGTGACGTTCAGGAGGTCCTCGTTATCGTCTACTACAAGGACTCTCTCGGAACCTGTCGGTACGGCTTGTGTCTCGATGGTGTCCTGCTCGGCGTCGGGCTCCTGTGTAGTCGCAGGCAGGTATAGAGCGACCGTAGTGCCTGCTCCTGGTGCACTCTCGACGGCAATATGCCCTCCGGACTGTCGAACAAAGCCGTACACCATGCTGAGGCCGAGTCCGGTACCCTTGCCAACCTCCTTGGTCGTGAAGAAGGGTTCAAACACCCGGTCTCGCACCTCGGGAGGCATCCCGCTGCCATTGTCGGCGACAGAGAGCCGAACGTACGGTCCTGGCGAGCACCCGGCGACGCTTTCCTCCTCCACGATGTTCTGAGTCTCGATCCGGAGCTCACCTCCATCCGCCATGGCGTCGCGCGCATTCAGGGCGAGGTTAAGGAGAGCCGTCTCCAACAGCGCCGGATCGACGTGGCAAAACCACAATTCTTCATCTGTCTGCAGCTTGACTTTGCATCCGTCCCCGACGGCTTGGTGGATAAGTCCCTGGAACTCGGAAATGAGCTGGTTTGCATTGACCAATTTCGGCTTCAGGGCCTGCCGCCGGGAAAAGGCGAGAAGTTGCGCGGTCAGCTTTGCTCCCCGATCAGCGGCGCGTCGCGCGGCCGCGGCGCACCGGCGGACCTTGTTGGTACCCGCTGCAGCCTCGATCAATTCGAGGTTCGCGGAGATCACCATAAGCAGGTTATTGAAGTCGTGCGCGACGCCGCCGGTAAGCTGTCCGACGGACTCCATCTTCTGGCTCTGGTGGAGCTGCTCTTCCATCAGTCGGCGCGCCTCCAGGGCATGCTTGTGTTCGGTGATATCCCGGAGAAAGACGGCGAGCCCCTGGCTCGAGGGGAACGCGGAGATCGTGTACCACGCCTTGGTACGTGGACAGAGCACTTCCAGGAAGGTCGGACGCTGCTCGGATGTTGCCTCGCAAATTTGTTTCAAGGCGTCCATGTCGGCGGCGGCTGGAAAGGCTTCCGTAAGGGGCATGCCGATGATGTCGCGGTCCTGGGCCAGCCGCACCCTGGCTGGTCTGTTGAGATAGCTGACGCGCCAATCCCGATCGATGATGAGCACGCTGTCGGTAGTGCTCTCAAAGATCATCGTGATCCGGGCTGCGGCTTCCTCGGCTTTCTCCTTCGCCTCGGACAATTCGTGCTCACGGTGTTCCAGCGCATTGGCCATGGTGTTGAACGCATCGGCAACCCGTGCGATTTCGGATGTTCCGCGGATGTCTACACGTCGGTCGAATTCACCGAACCGCCACTGATTGGCGGCGTCGACAAGTTGCCCAAGCGGACGGTGGATAAACCGCTGGGCGCCCAATGATGTCAGGACCAGAACCAGCGCGGTGCTCAGTATGATCTGAAGGATACCGCGCTGCGTGCCGCGTTGGATCTCATTGAATGCCCGGGCCTTGTCCAGGCCAAAGCTGACGAGAAGTCCTCCGGAATCATCTTGCAGGGCCGAATGCCCGACGATCCGCTCCACGCCATCGAGATCGACAATGTCGGCAGTGTCCCGACGATCAAGGTTTGAATTTTTGTCAGCGACCGTCTTCCGGCCGACAAAGCGGGCGTTGTCAGGATAGCGGGCGAGGTACGTGCCGTTGCGATCCACAATGGCAAGCGCAGCCCCAGGCTGCACATTCTGCCGGGCGAGGGAGTCGGCGAGCCAATCCAGGCTGAGAGCGGCTATAACGACGCCGCCGAGGCGGGCATCATCGCCGTAGAAAGGCAACGCGAAATGAAGGACGTTACGGCCGGTCTGTCGACCAACCGCGAACACTCCGACTGTAAATTTACCGGTTCTCAGAACATCGGCGAGATAGGGTCTCCCGGCCGCGGTCGAGGGCCTATGATAGTCGGTCGCGTTGCAGAACGAACTGCCGTTTATGTCGACCACGAGAAAGCTGATGAACCCCGGATATCGTTGCTTGATCTTGGCGAGGTAAGCATTGCATCCATCGGCGTTCTTCGCCTTTATCGCTGGAAGCTCCGACAGCGCAATCAGGGCCTGATGAATCCCCTGGACGGTCTGCCGTTGCTCTGCGGCGGCGAGTTCAGCCAGGTTGAGAGCCTGGCTCTGCACTTCAATCTGGCGTGTGCGGCGCAGCTCGAACTCATTGTATGCTTGGATTCCGATCGCAGGCAGCAGCGCGACAGCCACCAGCACAAGTAGCCGTGATAGGAGAGTCACCTCTCATCGTGCTCCAATCCTGGCGTTCGCATGTGGTGGCAATGATGCTGCCTTGGACGCTGTGGCCAGCGCAAAGATGTTGGTGATGTGCCCACCGTTCAATCTGCCCCGAACCGTGATACGCCCGTCGGGCAGGCGCCATGCCGAATTGTTCCGTGTCATGCAAACCTCCGCGCTCCCCCGCCGCAACATCCGAGTGCTGCGCTACGAATCTGTGTCAATCGAGGGAACCTTGGTTACAACCGTAACACGGCTCGCCACTTCCGTAGTCAGCAGCAGGTCCGATGTGTTATCCGATGCCGTGTCTCTCTGCCGAGCATCCGCGAGGACGACCATATACATGCTCTGACGCGGGACGCTGCTTTCGAGATAGCGCGATTGCGCTTGAATTGCATGAAGATCAGCGAGCGTGGAAAACTCGATGAGCCAACTGTGGCGCCTTTCAGCGCTGTATGAGCGCGAGTCATTTGTAGTTGGGGTGTCGGTGGCGTTCTTCGCGAATAAAGACCGGGTGTCCCGCTCGCATATCGAGCGGGTTTTCATAGCGGCAGGCCAGATAGAATGGATTACCCCTTCACGCGGCGCATCGTCATCGAATGACGAAATCGGGCTGCCGGATGGGTATTGATCGCAACCTGCGCGATCTTGCCGGTTGCGAGCTTATAGGTGCGTTGTACTTCGAGCGCCGTGGCCCCGGCCTTGACCTTGAGTCCGCCCGCCAACGCCGGCGAAATCAGCGCCGCGGCAATTTCCTGATGGACCTCGACGATACTTTGGCCGAACAGGTCTTCGATCAGATGGAAGATGGGGCCGGTGTGACGCTGCAGGAGACGTCCCACCGCAGCAAATTCCCTGTTGATGTAAACCTCGGTCCAGCAGACGGGAAATTCGTTACCGTCGGTGTGACGAAGGCCGCGGACCGAAAGCCAGTTCTCGCCGCTCGCGATCCCGGTCCGGGATGAAAGCTTGTCGTCGATCTCGATCATCTCAATTGTGTCGATTGCGAATCGGACGCCGGTCGCAAAGGCGACGAGGTCGTTGATCGACATCACCTCGTGGACGAAGGAGTCGGCCGGACGCGGCGGCACCACGATCGTGCCCGCTCCCTGCCGCGAAGACACCAGATTGTCTTCGCGCAATCGTCTCAACGCCTCGCGCACGGTGTAGCGGCTGACCGAAAATCGCTCGCACAGCTCCTCTTCGGTCGGAAGCTGCGAACCGACCGGATGCACGCCGCCGACGATCTCGTCTTTCAGCGCACGTACGACCTGGAGATAAAGCGGGTCGTCGGATTTTACTTCGGCCGGGGCGCGCGTCTGCGGCCTCGCCTTCGGTGAGTTGGCCTTGCGCGCCCTGGTTTCAGTCTTCGATGCCATGGCCTCTCTTGGCGATCAGCGCCGTCCGCTCAAAGCTCATGAACTGGGTGCCATCTCCCTTCTTGCCGATTGTTCGTACGGTGACAAGGCCTTGCCCCGGCCGCGAAGCCGATTCGCGCTTCGCGAGCACCTCTGATTCGGCGTAGATGGTATCGCCGACGAACACCGGCGCGGTCAGCTTGATGTCGTTCCAGCCGAGATTGCCGATCGCCTTCTGGCTGATGTCGCTCACGCTCATGCCGACCACCATCGACAGCGTCAGGCAGCTATTGACCAGTGGCTGCTTGAACTCGGATCTGGCCGCGTAGACCTTGTCGAAGTGCAGGGGGTGGGTATTCATCGTCAGTAGCGTGAACCAGGTGTTGTCGCTCTCGGTGATGGTACGGCCGGGACGGTGCTCATAGACATCGCCAACAGTGAAGTCGTCATAATAGCGGCCGAAACTTTCGCGATAGCGCTGGGGACCGATCTGGTCGTGGCCTTGCATGTCGTCACTCCGAAGCTGGGGCAATCTTCAAAAACTGGGTGGTATGTTCGCCAAGGGCCGGTTCGTGCAGGTTCGGGCGGGCCGGCTCCTGGCTGAAGCGGATGGGAGGGCTGATATGGCGGCGGTCCAGCCCGTCGCGCTGGATCATCCCGCGGGCAAGCAGGTTCGGGTGCGCAAGTGCTTCGGGGAGCGTGTTGACGCAGCCGTAGCAGACATCGAGCGCCGCAAGGTAGGCGTTCCACTCGGCGAGCGGCTTCTTGCGAAATTCGCCCTTGAGGAAGTCCATGACCGGGTGCTGGTGCGGGCCCGGCCCGCGCAGGCACAATTCGGCGAGGTCCGGGCGGCCAAAGGCGCCGAGCAGGTTATGAATGAATTTCGGCTCTTGACCGGCGAGGACGAGGTAGCGGCCGTCCTGCGTCTCGTAAGAACGGTAGAACGCCGCGCCTCCGGTGGTTCGCTCATGCGCCGGAACCGGTTGACGGTTTTCAGCGAATGCCGGTCCAAGAATATTCAGCATACCGCCGACCATGGCGTCATGCATGCTGATGTCGATGTGGTCGCCGAGCCCGGTCCGCTCGCGCCGCAGTAGCGCCATCAGGACGCCGGACAATCCTTGAAGCCCGGCAAGAACGTCGGCGGCGGGAATGCCAGGCATGGCCGGCTTGCCGTCGTTGCCCAACGTCATGCTGAGCAGCCCGCTTTCGGCTTCGAGCGCGAGATCATGCGCCGGACGGCCGCGCAACTCGCCGTCCTGTCCGAAGGCGCTGATCGAGCAGTAGACGATGCGGGGATTGCGTGCCCGCACGGCCTCATATCCGACGCCGAGCCGGTCGACGGCGCCCGGGCGAAACGATTCCACGAATACGTCGGCGGTCTCGCAAAGTGCGAGAAGGGTGTCGCGCTGGACGTTGTCCTTGAGGTCCAGCACCACGCTTTTCTTGCCCCGATTGAGATTGCGGAAGAAAACCGTGCTCGGTCCATCGGAAAGCCCGATGTGCCGGCCGGGATCGCCTTCGCCGGGCGCCTCGATCTTGATCACCTCGGCGCCGTGATCAGCCATCGCGAGGGTCAGATACGGACCCGGCAGAAACACCGAGAGATCGATGACGCGGATGCCCTCGAGCTTCATGACGAACCTGCCGGTTCGGCGGAACGGGCCTTGCCGACATAGGCCGCATTATCGGCGCCGAATGGCGAGCAGGGCGCCTGGCTGAGACGTTGCCCGTTGATCTTGATCGGGTTCGCCAGTACCCGCATCTCGGGTTTGGCGGGGTGCGCGATGACGTTGATCATTTCGGTGGTCTTGAGGAAGGGATTGTTGAGTGCATGGGCCAGGTCGAGCACCGGCGCGACCGGAAGCACGCCGTTGAACTTGCCGAGCCAGTAGGTCGTTGGTTGTTTGCCCAACTCGCCATCGATGATCTCGGTCAGGGCATCGCGGTTGGTTTGACGTGTCGTCATGGTCGCAAAGCGCGGATCGTTCAGCAGGTCCGGTCTTCCGATCGCGCCGACGAATTCGTTCCAGAACTTGTCGGTCATGCACATGATGAACAGCCAGCCATCGGCGGTCGGGAAGGTCTGGACCGGTGCCACCGAATAATGCGCGCTGCGGCGCTGGCGCATCGAAACGTGGCCTTCATTGAGATACCAGGTGGCGACGTATCCGAGCTGATGCAGCGCGACGTCAAGCAGGCAGGTGTCGACGTCGCAGCCCTTGCCGGATGATCGCGCCTGAATGATCGCGGACAGCAGCCCGACGGCCGCAGTCAATCCGGTGGTCTGATCGATGATCGAAGGGGCGCCGAGGCGGGAAGGCGGCCCATCGGGCTCGCCGGTGAGGTGCATCAGGCCGGATTCCGCCTGCATCAGATAGTCGTAGCCGGGCCATGAGGCGCGTTCGTTGTTCCGGCCGTAGGCCGAAAGATGCACGCATACGATCTTTGCATTGACCGCCGACATCGAGTTGTAGTCGAGACCGAGCTTGGCGGGCAGGTCTCCCCTGAGGTTGTTGAGCAGGGCGTCCGCGGTCGCAGCCAACTCCTTTAGCGCGGCCTTGCCCTCATCGGTGCGCAGGTCGACCGATACGCTCTTCTTGTTGAGGTTGAAGGCCTGATAATATTCGCTGTCGTTGGCCCCCAGCATGAAAGGGGCCGGTCTTGCGCGACGGATCGCCGCCGATCGCGGCATTCTCGACCTTGATGACCTCGGCGCCGAGGTCGGCAAGCAGCATGGTGGCGTAGGGTCCCGCGCCGAACTGCTCCACCGAAACGATGCGCACGCCTTGCAGTGGCTTCATAGTGCGGGATTCCTCTTGATGTGCTGCCTGGAAATGATGATGCGCTGCATTTCGTTGGTCCCTTCGCCGATGCAGGTCAGCGGCGCATCGCGATAAAGGCGCTCGATGTCGTATTCACGGGAGTAGCCGTTGGCGCCGTGGATCCGCATGCCCTCGATGGAATTTTCCAGCGCCGCCTCGCTGGCGAAATATTTCGCCATGCCGGCTTCCATGTCGCAGCGCTCGCCGTTGTCGAAAGCGCGGGCCGCATCCAGCGTCAGCAGACGCGCGGCCCGCGCGCGCGTCGCCATCTCGCCGATCTTGAGCTGGATCGCCTGATGTTCGCAGATCGGCTTGCCGAAAGTCTTGCGGATCTGGGCGTATTCGGTCGCGAGCTTGAGGGCGCCTTCGGCGATGCCGACGCCGCGCGAGGCGACGTTGATGCGTCCGAGTTCGAGCCCGCCGGTGGTCTGGAAGAAGCCCTGGCCCTCGACGCCGCCGATCAGATGGTCGGCAGGCACGCGATAATCCTCAAAGATCAGTTCGGCCGTATCGATCGCCTTGTAACCGAGCTTGGGTAATTTGCGGCCGACCGTGAAGCCTTTCATTTTCGGCGTGATGAACAGGCTCATGCCGTTATAGCGAGGCTTGGCGTCCGGGTCGGTCTTGACCAGCATCGCAAACACCGAGCCCTCGGCACCGTTGGTGATCCAGGTCTTGGTGCCGTTGATGACGTAGTGATCGCCGTCGCGCCGCGCGACCATGCGGATGCCCTGCAGGTCGGTGCCGGCGTCGGGTTCGGTCAGCGCGAGGCCGCCGCGAATTTCGCCGCTGGCAAGCCTGGGCAGCCATCGCGTCTTCTGCTGCGGCGTGCCGAATTTCTGGATGGCGAGCGCCAGCATCAGGTGCGAGTTGATGATCCCGGTGACCGACATCCAGACCGAGGAAATACTCATGATGATCTTGGCGTAAGTGCTCGCCGAAAGCCCGAGCCCGCCATATTCCGGGCTGATGATCGCGCCGAACAGGCCCAGCTCTTTCATCTGCTCAACCACTTCCGTGGGATAGCGGTCGGCATGGTCGTATTCGCGGACGATCGGCTTGAGCTCGCGCGTAACCCAACGCTCGATTGCATCGAGCATCTGGATCTCTTCCTCGGTGTCACCTTGCGTGTTGCGGATCGCATCAGCCATCAAGAGACCTCGTAAGGTTGTCCGGACAAATATTGGAATATCCTGAAATCCGTCTATATCCCGAGCCTTGACGTCAAGTAAAGTCCTCAGTAGTTGTCTGGACAATAGCAAGCGTTGATCGCGAGGGAGAACGTCGATGTCAGGCAAGCGCCGGGGATGTCCGCAGGCGATGCGGGTTTCGCGCCGACACTCGATCTGCGGCGCGCCGGAATTTGCTTCATGCCGCTGACGGAATTGCTCATCGGCGGCATTTTGCTCGGCGGCGTCTATGCGCTGATGGCGTGCGGGCTCAATCTGATCTTCGGCGTTATGCGCGTGATCAACTTCGCGCACGGGGATATTCTTGCGGTGGCCGCGCTCTCGACGGTTTCCATCGTCGTCGGCTTCAAGCTGCCGTTCTGGCTTGCAGTCGTGCTGGTTCCGACCGGCTGTGCGCTGTTTGGAATGTTGATCCACATGTTCATCCTGCGGCGGATCGAAAGCGCGCCGATGATCATGTCGCTGCTGGCGACCTACGCGCTCTCGACCATCCTGGTGAACGTCGCGATCCTGATTTGGGGCGGCGGTTACAGCGGCCTGCCTGGCGTGTTCAGCGGTTCGGTCAAGATTCTTGGCGCCAACGTCTCGGTCTCCCGGCTGGTGTCGTTCCTTTGCGCTATCGGCGTCAGCCTGGCCGTCTGGTGGCTGTTGCAGTTCACCCGCTTCGGACGCGCAGTGCGGTCGGCATCGCAGGCCCCGGAGCTAGCGAGCATTTCCGGCATTGCGGTCGATCGTGTCAGGCTCGCGACCTTCGCGCTCGGTTCCGGCATGGCCGGATTGGCCGGAGTGCTGGTCGCGCCGGCATTCGCCATCGATCCCCAACTGGGCTCGCGCTTCATCATCAAGGCGTTTGCGGTCATCATCGTCGGCGGAATGGGCAGTTATCCCGGCGCCATTCTCGCCGCGCTGCTGCTCGGTGTGGTCGAAGTCGTGGGTAGTTATTTTGCGGGCGCGGTGATCGGTTCCGCGTTTCTGTTTCTGCTGATGCTCGGCGTTCTCCTGGTCCGGCCGCGCGGATTGCTTGGTGCGGGAGTGCGGATATGAAGCAACTGGGTCCGCTCGGCGTTTTCGCCACTGCCGCTATGGCCGCCGGGCTGGTGCCGGTGGTCGGGTCCGACTATGCGGTGTCGTTCTCGATCCAACTGCTGATCTTCCTGGTCCTTGCCTATTCCTGGAATCTGATCGGCGGGTACACCGGTTACAGCCATTTCGGCCAGGTCGCCTTCTTCGGCATAGGCGCCTATGTCGGCTCGCTCCTGATCTTTCACTGGAACGTTCCCTGGTATCTGGCCACGCTCGCCGCCGCGCTGGCCGGGGCGATCACCGCGCTGCCGCTCGGCGGCGCGATGCTGCGGCTCAAGGGTCCGTTTTTCGCCATCGGCATGTTCGGGCTTGCGCGCGTCCTCGAGGCGTTTGCGCTCGGATTCGACGGTATCACGCAAGGCGGGACCGGCATTTATCTGAAACCGCTCGGTGATCTGAAGCCGCTCTATTATGTCGTTGCCGCGGTAGCCGCGGTCATGATGCTGTTGACCTGGCGGCTGGATAATTCACGGCTCGGGCTGAAGCTGCTGGCGATCCGTGAGGATGAGAATGCCGCGGAGTCGCTGGGTATCCCGACCACGCGTCTCAAGATCGGCGCGTTCGTCGCGTCCGCCGTGGCGCCGGCCGCGATGGGGTGCCTCTATGCGGTCTATCTCGGCTTCATCGATCCGCCGACTGCATTTGCGTCGAATATCGAACTCACCACCATCGCAATGGTGCTGCTGGGCGGGATGGGCACTGTGCTGGGCCCGCTGCTGGGCGCGATCGTGCTTTCGGTCGTCAATGAGGTCCTGTGGGCGAACTACCCGCAGATTTATCTCGCCTCCGTTGGCGTCATCGTCCTTCTGGCCGTGCTGTTCACGCCGCGCGGGCTCGTCAATATCGGCATGAAGGGTGGTTGGCTTGCGCTCGGCCGGCCGCTATTCCGGCGGCCCGCCCAACCCGCGGGTCAATCGTCATGACCGACCCGCTACTCGTCGTCGAGAACGTGTCGAAGCGGTTCGCTGGCCGCATTGCGCTGGAGTCTGTCAGCATCGATGTCGCGCGCGGGTCGATGACCGGGGTGATCGGGCCGAACGGTTCCGGGAAATCGACGTTGTTCAATATCATCGCAGGTACGTTACGGCCCGATATCGGGCGCGTCACCGTCGACGGACGTGACATCACGCGGGCAAGTCCAGCGGAGATCTGCGGTTATGGCGTTGCACGCACATTCCAGATCAGCCGACTGTTCGCGGAAATGACCGTCCTTGAAAACCTCGTTGCGGTTGCGCGGGGCAGGGATGACCGCGCCGCGATCGAGCTCGCCATGGAGTTGCTCGATTTTCTGGAAATCACCGCGATCGTCAACAAATGGACATCCGAGCTTTCCTACGGGCAACGCAAACTGGTCGAGATCGCGCGGGCGCTGATGCTGCAGCCCAAGATATTGCTGCTCGACGAGCCGTTCGCCGGCATCAATCCGCGGCTTCAGAATCGTATCGTCGAACATCTGCACACGCTGTGCGCCAGAGGCATCACCGTCTTTTTCATCGATCACGAGATGCGGATCGTGCTGACCGAGTGTGACCTTGTCTATGTGCTCGCCGAAGGGCGAATCATCTCCAAAGGCGACACCCAAACGGTTCGCAACGACGCCAGGGTGCTTGAAGCCTATTTTTGAACAATGAGCGGCAAAGAATCCGCAAAGGGAGGGAACATGATCAGAAGAGCAGTTTTCGCTGCAGCGGCCATCGCGCTGTTGCTGCCGACCTCAGTGAATGCCGCCGAACCCGTGAAGATCGGCGTGGCGTTGTCGCAAACCGGCAACCTCGCCGACTCGGCGGCTCCCTATTTCAAGGGTCTGGATCTCTGGCGTGAGCAGGCCAATGCCCGCGGCGGGCTGGCCGGCCGGCCGATCGAGTTTGTCATGTATGACGATCGCTCCGACCCCGCGACCGCCACGCGGCTCTACGAGCGCCTGATCACCAATGACAAGGTCGATTTCGTCATCTCGTCGCTGGGATCGGCAACGGCCGCAACCGGGTCCGCGGTCGCGGAAAAGCACAAGATGCTGATGATCAATGGTGGCGGGGCCGCGGAAGCCATTCAGCAGCGCGGCTTCAAGTACGTGTTTCAGACCGCAGCCCGGATCTCGTCCTATGCCGACGGGGTGCTGCCCCTGATCCAGAAATACGGGGTCAAGAGCATCGCGCTCGTCTCGCGCGACTATGCGGCGGCGCGCGACATCAGCAAGGCGATCAAGCAGACGATCGACGGCAAGGATGTGAAGGTATTGATCGACGAATATTTTCCGGCCGGGACGGCTGACTTTTCGTCGCAAATCGCCAAGGGCCAGCAGCTGAAGCCGGATCTGTGGGTGGGGCTTCTTTATCCCAGCGAGGCCATCGAAACCGTGCGGCAGTTTCACTCGATGAATTACATGCCGAAACTGTTCGTCGCCAACGGGGTGTCGCAGGACGATTTCATCACGGCGGCGGGCAAAGATGCCGAATATGCCGTCGGCATGTCGCTGTACGAACCCTCGCTGCCGAGCGAGGGCAACAAAGAGTTCGTCAAGACGTACCACGAGAAGTTCGGTTCGGACCCCGGCTACTATTCGGCGTTCGGATTTGTCGCCGGCACGGTCCTCGAGGCCGCGGTGAAAAAGGCAGGCTCGACCGACGCCGAAAAGGTTCGCGAGGTCCTCACCACCCTGAAACTGGGAACCGTGATGGGCAAGCACGAGGTGGACCCCAATACGTACATGCAGATTGGCGTGCGCGGACTTCTGGTTCAGGTCCAGAACGGCAAGCGCGAGGTGATTTGGCCGGAAGAATACAAGACGACCGAACCGAAATTGCCGATCCCGGCATGGGACAAAAGGTGAGGGCGGCATGAAAGGCGATGCTGCACCGCTCGAGCTTCGCGATGTGACGTCGGGCTACGGCGACGTCCCGGTGATCCGGCGCGCCAGCATGACTTTTCACGAACGGCTGATCACGACCATCGTCGGTTCGAACGGCGCCGGCAAATCCACCGCGGTCAAGGTCGCGGCCGGATTGCTGCGTGCCTGGCAAGGTAGCGTATCGACGTATGGCATTGATATCACGCGGGAGCCCACCGACCGGCGGGTGTATCGCGGCATTGCCTATGTGCCGCAGGGCCGCATCGTCGTTCCCGAAATGACGGTGCGGGACAATCTCATGATCGGCGCCCATATCCTCGGCAGCGACCGGCGCGCCATCGAGGCGGCGACCGAACGCGTATTGCAACTGTTTCCGGCCTTGAAGTCGCGGATGAAGCAACACGCCGATACCATGAGCGGCGGTGAACAGCAGATGCTGGCGATCGGCCGCGCCCTGATGACGAGCCCGAAGATCATCATGCTGGACGAACCTTCGCTCGGCCTTTCACCCAAATATGTCGAGATCGTCTTCGAGCGGCTGCTGTCGTTGCGCGACGAAGGCATGACGGTCGTGATGGTCGAGCAGAAGGCTTCGCATGCGCTCGGCATATCGGACCGCGGATATGTGATGCACCTTGGACAAGTGGCTTACGAAGGAGAGGCGCGGGACCTGCTTGCGAATGATGACGTCAAGCGGCTGTTCCTCGGCGAAATCCCGGAAAGCCTGAAAGCGCTGAATTTTACCGATGCATGATGCTGCGAACCCGATCCCGCGCGAAGCTGCGATCGCCGCTGTCGACGAAGCCATCCGCTCGCGCCAATCCGTCAGGGCTTTTCTTCCTACGCCCGTCGGGCGGACCACGGTCGAGGAACTGCTCCGGCTCGCGAGCCGAAGCGCCAGCGGCAGCAACATCCAGCCCTGGCGCGTCAGGGTGATTGCGGGCGATGCCAAGATCCGTCTAACACAGGCCATTTTCGATGCGGTTGCGCACGACGGGTTCGAGCCGTATCAGCGCGAGTGGAATTATTACCCCGTCCGCTGGCGCGAGCCGTTCCTGGGGCGGCGGCGGAAAATCGGCTGGGACATGTACAGCCTGCTTGGCGTCGCCAAGGGCGATTTCGAAGGCACCCAGCAAGCCAGGATGCGCAATTACGAATTCTTCGGCGCGCCCGTTGGCATGATCTTCACGCTGGATGAGGACCTCGAAATTGGCAGCTGGCTCGATCTCGGCATCTTTCTGGGATCAATCATGATCGCGGCGCGAGGCCATGGTCTTCACACTTGCCCGCAAGCCGCATTCGCGGATTTCCACGGCGTCATCCGGCCGCTTCTCAATATTCCCGAGAACGAGGTGATCATTTGCGGCATGGCACTCGGCCATATCGACCGGGATGCGTCGGTCAATGCGCTGGAAACCGAGCGGGCGGATTTGGACGCGTTCGCCACCTTCGACGGGCTCTGATCCATGGCGCTCAAACTCCCCAAAAAAATCGTCATTGCCGAGGTCGGACCGCGCGACGGTCTGCAGAGCTTTCCGCGTTGGATCGATACGGACGTCAAGGTCGCCATGATCGATCGCCTCTCCGAACTGGGGCTGCCTGTCATCGAAGCTTCCAACTTTGCCCATCCGAAGATCATTCCGCATCTGCGTGATGCCGAAGAGGTTTTCCAGCGCATCAAGCGGCGGCCTGGAACAGTGTATCGCGCTCTGGTTCCCAACGCCCGCGGGGCCGAGCGGGCCGTGAAAGTACGTGTCGATGAAATGCTCGGCCTGATCACGATCAGCGCGACCTACACCCGCAAGAACCAGAACATGACGATCGACCAGGCGATCGAGCAAAATCTCGAATCGTTCCGGATCGCCGAAGGGGGCCAAACCCCGTTCGTAATGGCGCTCGGCATGGCGTTCTGGTGCGCGTATGAGGGCCTGATTGCGGAAGATGACGTCATCGCCGTGGTGCGGCGCCTGCATGGTGGTGGTATCCGCCGCTTCTACCTCGCGGGCTCCCTTGGGATGGAAGATCCCGCGCATGTCAACCGGCTGTTCATGCGACTTGGCGATCTGTTTCCGGACGCCGGTTTCGGATTCCACATCCACAATCTCT
The DNA here is from genome assembly GCF_036924535.1 of Bradyrhizobium sp. AZCC 2262. Classification (NCBI taxonomy): domain Bacteria; kingdom Pseudomonadati; phylum Pseudomonadota; class Alphaproteobacteria; order Hyphomicrobiales; family Nitrobacteraceae; genus Bradyrhizobium; species Bradyrhizobium sp. AZCC 2262. The sequence continues at coordinate 2,028,405 of NZ_JAZHRT010000001.1, forward strand.
CGGGCATGGCGACGGCCAATATTCTCGCGGCGCTCGACGCCGGCGTCCAATGGCTGGAAGGCGCGATCTGCGGAATCGGCGGCGGGATCGCGATGCCGACCAAGCTCGGCTCCGTCGGGAATTTTCCGACCGAAGACCTGGTCGCGATGCTGGCCGAGATGGGCATCGAGACCGGGATTGATCCGGAGAGCGCGGTTGCCGCATCGCACGAGATCGCCCGGATGCTCGGCATCGACCCCCAGAGCCACCGCGGCAATGGCGCAACGCGGAAATCCGTGATGCGCCTCGCGTCCAGCAACCCGAATATGAGATATTCATGAAATCCCGGACATTTCGATCGCTGCTCGCCGTTCCCGCTACATCACCCCGTTTCCTTGAAAAGGCCGCGCAGGGCCCTGCGGATGCGATCTTCATCGACCTTGAAGACGCGGTCATCAACGTGCTCAAGCCAAAGGCGCGGGCGGATGCGATTGCGGCGATCAACGGTCTGGACTGGGGTGGGCGCATCGTCGCGGTGCGCGTCAACGGGCTCGGTACGTCATGGGGATGCCGCGACATCCTCGACGTGGTCGAGGCCTGTCCGCGGCTCGACTATATCCTGCTGCCGAAATGCGAAACGCCCGGCGAGGTACACGCCGTCGAAGTCATGATCCGGTCCGCGGAGGTGGCGGCTTCTCGCGACCGCAAAGCCGGGATCATGGGCTTGATCGAAACGCCGCGCGGCGTCGCCAATGTCGAGGCCATCGCGCAGGCCGGCGGCGTGCTCCATGCGCTGGTGTTCGGCGGCGGCGATTATCAGCTCGATCTCGGAAGCTTTCAGCGTGCAGTCGGCGCGCCTTCCGCCGATTATGTGGTGCTGACCGACGATGACGGCCGCAACGCGCGGGAGCGGCACTGGAACGATCTCTGGCATTTCGCCACCGCGCGGATCGCCAATGCTTGCCGCGCCTTTGGGCTGCTTCCGATCGACGGTCCTTTCTCGGGAATCCGTGACGTCGACGGATTGCGTGCCGCCGCAAAGCGGGCCGGCGCACTCGGCTTCGAAGGCAAGATGGCGATCCACCCATCGCAGATCGAGACGATTCACGAGGTGCTGACGCCAACCGCCGGCCAGGTCGCCTGGGCCAACGAGGTGATCGAAGCGATGGCGGCGGCCGAGCGCGAAGGGCGCGGCGCGGTGAAGGACAAGAACGGCGAGATGGTCGATCTCATGCACGTCAAGCTCGCCCGGAAATTGCTGGACCGGGCAGCGAGCATTGGAGGAAAGCTGTGAGCGCACTTGGGGGAATTCGAGTACTCGACCTCGGCACGTTCATCGCCGGGCCGCATTGCGCCACCATTCTCGGTGAGTTCGGCGCCGAGGTCATCAAGATCGAGCCGCCGAAGACCGGCGACTCGCTTCGGCGTCTCGGCACCAATACCGATTGCGGCGATACGCTGGTGTGGCTCTCCGAAGCCCGTAACAAGAAATGCGTGACGCTGAACCTTGCGAGCGAACGCGGGCGGGAGCTGCTGAAGCAACTCGCCGCGAAGTGCGACATCATTGTCGAGAATTTTCGCCCCGGCACGCTGGAAAAATGGGGGCTCGGCTATGAGGACCTCAAGAAGATCAATCCCGGCGCGATTCTGGTACGCATCTCGGCCTATGGGCAGGATGGACCGATGCGGACGCAGCCGGGCTTTGCCCGCATCGCGCACGCGTTTTCCGGCCTGACCTATCTGGCCGGCGAGCCCGGCGGCATTCCCGTCGTTCCCGGTTCGACGTCGCTGGCTGATTACATGTCGGGCATGTATGGCGCGATCGGTGCACTGGTCGCGCTGCGGGCCCGCGAGGCGACCGGCGTAGGCCAATGCGTCGATCTCGCGCTTTACGAATCGGTGTTTCGCGTGCTCGACGAGATTGCGCCAGCCTATCAGAAGTTCGGCTACGTGCGGGAACGGATGGGCGCGGACACGGTGAATGTCTGTCCGCACAGCCACTATCAGACCAAGGACGGCAAGTGGATCGCGATCGCCTGCACCAGCGACCAGATGTTCGCGCGCCTGGCGGAGGTGATGGAACAGCCGGAGCTGGCTTCGGCGGAACGATACGGTCCGCAGCAGCTGCGCCTTGCCGCCCGTGACGAGGTTAACCGGATTGTTGCGATATGGGTCGCATCGCTCGATCTCGATACAGTTCTTGCGCTTTGTTCGCGAGGAGGCGTGCCGGCCAGCCTGATCTACAGCATCGCGGATATCTTTAGGGATCCGCAGTATCGGGCGCGGGGAAACATCCAGATGACTGACTCACGCGCGGGTGAGATCGCGGTTCCCAATGTTGTGCCACGACTGTCAGGGACGCCTGGCGAGATCCGTTGGCTGGGCGCGGGGCTGGGTTCCCAAAACGAGGATATCTACAAGGGCCTGCTCGAACTCAGCAGCGCGGAAATCGAAGATTTGCGCACGTCAGGTGTGATTTGAGATCAATCCTTTCGACCGCATTGGCTGGAGTATTGCCGAGGGTTCAATTCACGGAATGAGCGATTGTTGGCTTCACGGCGGTCATTCATTCGTTCGCATTTGATGGACGTGAAACGCTCGCTTACGACTACCCCAAACCGATACGTATTCTCAGTTCTGGTTTCTGCACGAGGACAAAGGCCAGCCAGACAACGCAGCGTTCCGCAGCATCCAGTGCATCGATTGGCGTGTCATAAGCGATGCTGGAATAATACTGCGTCAACCCGTCGGTTCTGGTTCAAAAGACTTCCCTGGGACGACTGATTTTGGCGCAAAGCCGACCAGCGTCGTCCCCTATAAGCGCCAAATCGGGCTTGTTCTTGAATTCGGATTTGGCCAATCCGGCGCCCGATGGTATGTTTCCTTCTGCTTTACGGGAGAGCACGATGGCTGAAGCGAAACTCGCTCCGAACCTGCCGGACTGGATGCTCGAGCACGCGAACCGCTATCTTTCGAGCGGCGGAACCGACGGGCACATGTACAAGGTAACGGTGCCGCAGCGAGGTGAGCTGACGGTGCCGTCGCTGCTGCTGACCACTGCCGGCCGCAAGTCTGGCGACAAGTTCATATTTCCACTGTTTTACGGAATGGACGGCGGCAGTTGCTTCGTAGTCGCCTCAAAGGGAGGCGCGCCCGAACACCCAGGCTGGTATCGCAACATTCTTGCGAACCCCGATGTTGAAGTACAAGTCGGGACCAAGAAGATGAAGGCGCGGGCCAGGACGACGGAGGGCGAGGAACGCCTCCGACTTTGGAAAAAGGCGCTCGAATTTTGGCCGCCCTACGCCGACTATCAGCTCAAGACTGAGCGCGAGATACCTGTGGTCGTGCTGGATCCAGTCCAGTAGGGTATGTGGTGGCCGACCGCCACAGCGACGTAATCGCAATTCGCGCGGCTTCGCCCCTTTTGACAGCGCGATAGCGGCTCGCACGCACCTTTAACCGGAGGCAATCGACATGAAACTCGGACGCCTTGGCGTGTGGTACAGCACCGATAAGCTCGACGGATCGCAGCTGCGCGATTTCGTGCGCACGGTTGAGAATAATGGCTACTCGAACCTGTGGTACCCGGAATCGCGAGGCTATGAGTCGATGTCGCTGGCGGCCTGGCTGCTGTCGTGCAGCGAGAAGTTGACGATCGGCAGTTCGATCGCCAACATCTATGCACGCGATTCCTTTACCGCGCAGCGCGCCTTGATCTCGCTGAACGCGCTCTACGGCGACCGGTTCGTTCTCGGTCTCGGCGTCAGCCACATTCCGATGGTGGAGGGGTTGCGTGGCCATCGCTACGACAAGCCGTTGGCGGCGATGAGTGCCTATCTCGACGGCCTCAACAAGTCAGCGCCCGCCGGCGAATTGCCAGTCGTGGTTGCCGCACTCGGACCGAAGATGCTGGCGCTCAGCGCTGCCAAGTCGCGCGGCGCTGTCCCATATAACGTGACACCAAGGCATACGGCTGAAGCCGCCGCGATCCTTGGACCATCGAAGTGGCTCGCGGTGGAGCAGAAAATAACGATCGAGACCGATCCCGCGAAGGCGCGGGCGCTTGGGCGCAAGGAGCTATCGCGCTACATGGTGTTGCCGAACTATCGCAACAGCTGGCTGCGCCAGGGCTTCACCGAGGATGAGCTTGCCGACGGCGGCAGCGACCGGTTCATCGATGCGATGGTTCTCTGGGGCGATGCCGACGCGGTCAGGCGCGGCTTGCGGGCGCACTTCACGGCCGGTGCCACACATGTCTGCCTGCAGCCCGTCCACGCCGATGGCGATTTCGTCGCCCGCGACCGCATGCTGGCCGCGCTCGCAGATACCTGAGGCGCGTGTGTCCGCCCTCAGAGCAAATCGGCGACGGCGGTGCGGTAGCGGCGCATCGCGTTGACATGGTCGGTCATGCTTCGGCCGGCCATGCGCTTGTGGTGGTAGCCACCGAAGGTGTTGTGCAACGTGACATGCGTGACGCCGGCTTGCTTCCAGAAGCTGATTTCCTCGCGCCAGTCCTTTTCGGTGCCGGTGCCGGTTGAGGTCCAGACTTCGAGGCCAACCGACGCCGGATCACGCCCCTCGGATTCCACCAGGCGGCGCAGCTTGTCGAATTCGGCGACGGCCTTGGATCCCGGCGGTTCAGACAGCATCATCCAGCCGTCGCCCCACTTTGCGATCCGCTGCAGCGTCACGTCCATGTGACCGCCGAACCACAGCGGTATTTTGCGCTGTGGCGGCCGGGGATTGATGCCAGCGTCCGGGAGGCGGTGCCACTTGCCCTCGAACGTAACGTAGGGATCGGCCCACAGCGCTTTCATCACCTGGACCTGTTCCTCGGACCGCTTGCCCCTGTTGTGGAAATTCTCGTTGAGACCGACGAATTCCATCTCATTCCAGCCTACGCCGATGCCGAACCGGAAGCGGCCGCCGCTGAGCACGTCGAGACTGGCGGCCTGTTTGGCAACCAGCACCGTCTGGCGCTGCGCGAGGATCAGCACCTGGGTCGAGAGTTCGACCTTTTTCGTGCAGGCAGCGATGAAGCCGAACGCCACGAAGGGATCGTGGAACAGGCCAAGCCCACCCGCACGGCCGCTGGCGGGGTTCGCCGGGTTGCCGCCGAGCACGTGGTCCGCCAGCGTCAGACCGTCGTAACCTTCGGCCTCGGCGAGCTCAGCGAATTCGCGCACGATCGGGCCATCGCCACCGATGTCGCCGAAGGGCAGGGCTATTCCGAGATGCATGGTCGCTTCCCCTTTTTGGCTGGTCGCTGCTTTCCCGCTAATCTATAGATTTCCACGACGGGTACCATGGCCTCGGCATCGGCCGGCGCCAGCCAGGAGATTTGCGGTGATCAAGCTCGGATACAAGGCATCGGCGGAGCAGTTCGCGCCGGGCAAGTTGCTGGGCTTCTCGTGTCTTGCCGAGGAAGTCGGGTTCGATTCGGTCTTCATCAGCGATCACTTTCAGCCATGGAAGCACGTCGACGGCCACGCGCCCTTTTCGCTGACGTGGCTGGGCGCGCTGGGCGCTCGAACGTCGCGCGTCGTTATCGGCACCAGCGTGCTGACGCCGACTTTCCGCTACCATCCTTCCATCGTCGCCCAGGCGTTTGGGACGATGGGCGCGATGTTCCCGGGACGCGTCGTGCTCGGCATCGGCACCGGCGAAGGGCTCAACGAAGTGCCTTCAACCGGCCAGCCCTGGCCGGAATTCAAGGAGCGCTTCGCTCGCCTGCGTGAGTCCGTCACGCTGATCAGGGCGCTCTGGACCCAGGAGCGGGTCAGCTTCGAGGGCCAGTACTACAAGACCGAGAAGGCGACGATCTACGACCGCCCGGATACGCCGGTGCCGATCTATGTCGCTGCCGCAGGTGCTCTCGTCGCGCGTTACGCCGGCCGCTCCGCCGAGGGGTTCATTTGCACGAGCGGCAAGAAGCCGGAGCTCTACACCGAGACCCTGTTGCCGAAGGTCGCCGAGGGCATCGCAGCGTCGGAGGATCCGTCGAAGCCCTACGATCGCATGATCGAGGTCAAGGTGTCGTTCGATACCGACAAGGTGCGTGCGCTCGAGGACACGCGCCACTGGGCGGCGCTGGCGCTGACGCCGGAGGAAAAGATGACGGTCGAGGATCCCATCGAGATGCAGCGCCTCGCCGACGCGCTGCCGCTGGAGCGCGCCGCCAGTCGATGGATCGTGTCCAGCGACGCCGACGAGCACGTCGAGCGGGTCGGCTACTATGTCGGTCTCGGCTTCCGGAATCTGGTGTTTCATGCGCCGGGACCAGACCAGGCGCGCTTTCTGAAACTCTACGGTGAGCACGTGCTGCCGCGCCTCCGCAAGCGTTTCGGTTGAGCACGCGGGACCGACCGATGCAACGCAGCAACGCCGTCGAGCTCCTGGCCGTCCCCGGCATTCCGCTGGTGCGCAAGGACGACGATCTCGTCGCCTTGATCGGCGCGGGGCTGGCGCGCGGTGGCATCGTGCCACGTGGCGGCGACGTCTTCGTGCTGGCACAGAAGATCGTGTCCAAGGCCGAAGGACGCATGGTTGATCTCGCGACCGTCAAACCCTCGACTGAGGCGATCGAACTCGCCGGTAACGTCCAGAAGGATCCACGCCTGGTCGAACTGATCCTGTCGGAATCGGTTCGCGTTGTGCGGACAAGGCCGGGTCTCCTGATCGTCGAGCACCGGCTGGGCTTCGTGGTAGCCAATGCGGGCATCGACCAGTCCAACGTGGCGTCGCCCGATGACCCCCAACAAGCCCTGCTGCTGCCGGTCGATCCCGACGGCAGCGCGGCGATATTGAAGGAGCGCCTGTCGCTGACGTTCGGCGTGCCGGTCGCCGTGATCATTAGCGACAGCTTCGGCCGTGCCTGGCGGCGCGGTACCTGCGGCGTTGCGATTGGCGCCGCCGGCCTTCCGTCGCTGATGGATTTGCGTGGCTCGCCCGATCTGTTCGGCCGCGAGCTTCAGGTCAGCATCACCGGGCATGCGGATGAGATCGCTGCTGCAGCGTCGCTGGTAATGGGGCAGGGTGCCGAAGGCCATCCTGTCGTGATCGTGCGCGGTCTGACATGGCGCGGTCCCGACAATGCTGCGTCCGAGTTGGTGCGCCCGGCTGCCGAGGACATGTTCCGATGAGCAAACGACTTGTCATGGCGCTGTCCGGCGGGGTCGGCGGGGCCAAACTGGCGCTCGGTCTGAGCCGCGTCCTGCCGGCCGACGAGCTGCTCGTGGTCGCCAACACCGGCGACGATTTCGAGCATCTTGGATTGAGCATCTCGCCCGATATCGACACGCTGACCTACGCTCTGGCGGGCATCGATAATCCTGCCACCGGCTGGGGCCGGCGCGACGAGACCTGGTCGTTCATGGACAGCATCGGCGCACTCGGTGGCGAGGACTGGTTTCGGCTCGGCGATCGCGATCTCGCCTTGCATGTCGAGCGCACCCGTCGCCTGCGCTTGGGGCAGACACTGTCCGAGGTGACATCAGACATTTGCCGGCGCCTCGGCATCGGTGCCCGCGTGGTGCCGATGAGCGACGACCGCGTGCGTACCCGCGTGCGCGGCGACGCGGGCTGGATCGACTTCCAGGACTATTTCGTGCGCCAGCAGTGCCGGCCGGTTGTCCATGAGCTGGCATTCGACGGCGTGATGCTCGCCCGGCCGCACGCCGACATCACGGCGGCGTTACGCTCGGGCGACGTACGGGCCGTGATCGTCTGTCCGTCGAATCCCTTTATCAGCGTCGAACCGATCCTGGCGATCCCGGGCATGCGCGATGCGATCAAGGCGAGTGGCGCACCAGTCGTCGCGGTGTCGCCAATCATCGGCGGGCAGGCCGTCAAGGGCCCGACCGCGAAGATGATGCGCGAACTTGGCCTCGAGGCCGGTGCCGCCGGCGTTGCCGCTCGCTACGGCGATCTGCTGGATGGCTATATCGTCGACCATGCCGACGCCGATGGGATCGGCAAGATTGGCGCGCGCGTCACGATCGCCAAGACCCTGATGACGAGCCTGCATGACCGGGAGACGCTGGCGCGCGTGACGCTTGATGCGGCGGACGCGCTGGCCCTGCTGCGATGAGCGACATCTGGGCGGTCATTCCGGTCAAGGAGTTCAATGGCGCCAAGCATCGGCTGTCGGGCCTGCTGTCGCCGCCAGAACGCCGGCTTCTCGCCGAGATCATGCTGACGGACATGCTCGACGCCGTTGCCGGCTCCCGGCTCCTGGCCGGCGTGATGATCGTCACGCTCGATCCGCATGCGACGGCGCTTGGCAAGAAGATCGGTGCGCGGATCGTGACCGAGGGGGCGCGGGACGGACATACCGGCAGCGTGAACGTCGGCCGCCGCCTTCTCGCGGGCGAAGGGCGTAGTGGCATGATCACGATGCCCGGCGACATTCCAGCCACTCGCGCGAGCGAGATAGACGCGGTGTTATCGGCGCATCGCGCCGCGCCCTCTTTCACGATCTCGCCCGCGCATGACGATCTCGGATCCAATGCCGTCGGCTGCTCACCACCGGAATCGGTGCCGCTTCGCTTCGGCGATAACAGCTACTTCCCGCACCTCGACGCCGCGCGTCTGCAGGGCATCGAGCCGACTGTGATCCGTCAGCCCGGAATCGCGATGGATATCGACCATCCGGTCGATTTGGCGCTTTTCCTCCGCCTGCCGCAATCAGCCGGCACGCGTACCCGCACGCTGCTCGAAGAACTTGGCGTGCCCGCGCTGCTCGCGGAGCGGGGCATCACCTAACCGACCGCCGCCTTCTTGCGCGCCGGCGTTTGCACGATCGGTTCCAGGTCGGCCGCGATCATGGATGCCGCTCGACGGTCTTCCGGCACCGGCCGATAGAGAGTGTTGCGTTGCATCGGCTCGCGGCCAATCGAGTGGATGAGCGCTTCCATGTCGTGAGGCGGAAACTCCTGGCCGTGCTGGGTGCCGGCGGCGCGCGAGATGCTCTCATTCATCAGCGTGCCACCGAGATCGTTGGCGCCGGACTTCAGGCAGATCGCGGCGCCCGCCGGCCCCATCTTCACCCACGACGTCTGGATGTTTGATATCAGCGGATGCAGGGCCAGCCGCGCGACGGCATGCATGAGCACGGCTTCGCGGAATGTCGGGCCGGGGCGCGCCATGCCGTGGCGGTACATCGGCGCTTCCATGTGGACAAAGGGAAGCGGCACGAACTCGGTGAAGCCGCCGGTTTCAGCCTGCAAGTCGCGCAGCGCAAGCAGATGTTTCGCCCACGAATTTGAGGTTTCGACGTGCCCGTACATGATGGTCGAGGTGGTACGCAATCCGGCCTGGTGGGCGGCGCGCTGCACGTCGAGCCACTGCCCGGTGTTGATCTTGTCGGGGCAGATGATGGCGCGTATGCCATCGTCGAGAATTTCCGCCGCCGTTCCGGGCAGGGTGCCGAGACCAGCCGCCTTCAGCCTGGCGAGGAACGCGTGGACCGATAGTCCGAGCGTGGCCGCACCTTGCGTGACTTCCAGAGCCGAGAAGGCGTGGATGTGCATCTCGGGGACGATCGCCTTGATCGCCCGGCAGATCGCTTCGTAGGTGGCGCCGGTGTAGTCGGGATGGATGCCGCCTTGCAGGCACACTTCCGTCGCCCCGCGATCCCACGCCTCGATCGAGCGACGCGTGATTTCCTCGATGGCGAGATCATATGGTGAGCCGCGCAGATCGTCGTGCGTGCGGCCTTTCGAGAAGGCGCAAAACTTGCACCGGAAGTAGCAAATGTTTGTGTAATTGATGTTGCGGTTCACGACGTAACGCACGACATCGCCACTGACCGCGCGCCGCAGCGCGTCGGCAGCCTGCGTGACGTGCCGGTAGTCGGCGTCGCGCGCCGCGAACAGGCGTACGATGTCGTTCGAGGTGAGCCGTTCGCCCGATGTGGCACGCTCAACGATTCCAGCGATTCCATCGTCGACGCCGCGAGCGAGCACCAGCGGCGCCGGTGGCGGCTTGGTGTTGCCCGGTGCCCAGTCATCGTCGCGCGCGAAGCCTTCAGCGTCGCTCATGCGCCGCACGCGGGTGGCGATGTCGGGAGCCAGCCACGTGTCGGCGACGCGTACATAGGCGGGATAAACGGGCAAGCGGTTCACCAGCAGCTTACCGGCCTCCGCACTCTTGCGGGCAAGTTCGGCAATGGCAGGCCACGGCGCTTCGGGGTTCACGTGATCGGGCGTGACCGGCGAGATGCCGCCCCAATCGTTGAGCCCCGCGTCCATTAGTTCTTGATAGACTCCGGGCGACAGATTTGGCGGCGCCTGGATGTTCATGTCGGGCCCGAGAACGAGGCGCGCCGTCGCGATGGTCCACAGCAGGTCGTCGAGATCGGGTTCCTCGGAATCGGCGAGCTTGGTGTCGGGCTTGGCCCGGAAGTTCTGGACGATGACTTCCTGGATATGACCATGGGCGGCGTGCAGATCCCGTATAGCCTCCAGCGCGTCGACCCGCTCGTCGCGTGTCTCGCCGATGCCGATCAGGATGCCGGTCGTGAACGGAACCTTCAGCTCGCCGGCCAGACGCAGGGTTTCCAGCCTGACTGCCGGATGTTTGTCCGGAGAGCCGTAGTGAACGCCGCCCTGGCTGCAGAGCCGCTCGCTGGTGGACTCCAGCATGATGCCCTGGCTCGCCGTGACCTCGCGCAGGCCGGCGATCTCCTCGCGCGTCATCACGCCGGGATTGGCATGCGGCAGCAATCCGGTCTCGCGCAGCACGAGCGCGCACATCGCGGTGAGATAGGAGATCGTCGTTTCGTGGCCGAGCGCCTTCAATGCGTCGCGCGCGGCCTGGTAGCGCAACTCGGGCTTGTCGCCCAGCGTGAACAGCGCCTCGGTGCAACCTGCGGCCGCTCCGGCGCGCGCAATGGCGAGCACCTCGTCGGGTGTGAGGTAGACGGGCTTGCCCACGCGCGGCACTTGCGCGAACGTGCAGTAGTGGCAGACGTCGCGGCAGAGTTTGGTAAGCGGAATGAAGACTTTGCGCGAATAGGAGATCAGCCGGCCATGGCCGGAATCGCGCAAGGCCGCAGCTTCTGCCATCAATTCTGCCAGCGGCGCTTCGAACCGCTGCCGTGTCGCCTGTCTACCGGCCGCCGTCACAATCCATCATCTCCGCCCGTAGAGGGTCGCATTTCCTGCGGGAGGCGCTTGCCGCCACCCGCTGGCGGCCGCATGGTGTCGCATCGACGCCAGCAATGCAATGCAGGGAAGGACGCAACAAATGCTGATCGGCTTCAACGCCCCGACCGCCGGCCCCCTGGCGGCCGCGGATAACCTTGCGAAAATCGTGGTTGGCGCCGAGGCGATCGGCTTCGACTATGCAACGTTCAGTGACCATATCGTGATTCCGACCGCGATCGCGGCCGAATATCCCTACAGCGCCTCCGGGGAATTCCCCAGCGGTACCCGCGGCGAGCGGCACGAACAGCTGACGGAGATCGCCTGGATTGCCGCTAAAACGACGCGGCTGCGTCTCGTGACATCAGTCATGGTGGTGCCGCACCGGCCGGCCGTGCTGACCGCCAGGATTCTCTCGACCATCGACGTCCTCTCGGGTGGCCGGCTGACGCTCGGTATCGGCGCGGGCTGGATGCGGGAGGAGTTCGAGGCCATCGACGCGCCGGATTTCGATACGCGTGGAGCTGTAACCGACGAATATGTGCGCGCCTTCGTCGAACTCTGGACAAAGGACGCGCCAAAATTCGACGGCAAGCATGTGCGGTTCGCCAATATCGGCTTCGACCCGAAGCCCGTGCAGAAGCCGCATCCGCCGATCTGGGTCGGAGGCGAGAGCGGTCCGGCGCTGCGGCGGGCTGCGCGCATCGGCGATGCCTGGTATCCGATCGGAACCAACCCGCAGAATCCGCTCGATAGCCTGGCGCGTTTCAAGACCCAGGAAGCACGCCTGCGCAAGATGACCGCCGAAGCGGGGCGCGATCCCAAGGCGGTCGGCCTGAGCTTGCGCGTCACGGTGTTCGGCGAGACCGCGCCACCGCAGGCCAGTGATGGCGAACATCGCCTGTTCGCCGGTCCGCCGGCGCTGGTCGCCGCCGATATCAGGGCGCTGCGGGATATGGGTGTCGGCAGCGTCGATTTCGGATTCGGCGGCTCGACAGCCGACGAAGTCCTCGCAGGCATGCAGAAATTCAGGGCCGAGGTCTTGCCGCTCGTCTAGATCTAGCTGCCGAGCTGGCGGATCAACGTCGCCCAGCGGTCGAGTTCCGGCAGGATTATATCGGCCTTGCCGGAATCCAGGCTGACGACCAGGCGTGAGACGCCGTCGTCGCGGTCGCGCTTGAGCAGGTCGAGGTTCTCCCTGGCGCCCCAGATCGTGATCGGTACCGACGCAGGATCGCGTCCCGCCTCGGCTGCCATCTCGCGGAATTTTGGCAGCAGGGCCTGTACGTCCGCATATTGGCTGCGCGTGCGGTGGGGCATCCAGCCGTCGCCGTAGCGCAAGGCGCGCCGCGCGCCGAACGGGAAGGCGCCGCCGACGATAATCGGTGGATGCGGCTTCTGGACCGGCTTCGGCCAGGTCATCATCGGGTCGAAGCTCACGAACTCGCCATGGTACTCGGCCTTTGACTTGGTCCAGATCACCTTCATGGCCTCGACGCGCTCGCGCGCCAGCTTGTGGCGGCTTGCGAAAACGGTGCCGTGGTTGGCCATCTCGTCCTCATTCCAGCCGTTGCCGATGCCGAACAGGAAACGGCCGCCCGAGACCTGGTCGATCGAAGCGACCTGTTTGGCGGTCTGGATCGGATCGCGCTGAGCGATCAGGCAAATGCCGGTGCCGAGCAGCAGCGTCTTGGTCACCGCTGCAGCCGCACCCAGCACCACGAAGGGGTCCATCACGTCGTAATATTTCTTTGGTAGATCGCCGCCGCTGGGGAAGGCCGACTTGCGCGTCAACGGAATGTGAGAGTGTTCGGGGACCCACAGTGAATCGAAGCCGCGGTCCTCCAGCGCCCGCGCAAGTTCGGTCGGCGACATCGAGTAGTCGGTGAAAAACATGGCCCCGCCGATGCGCATCGTTCACTCCCTTGTGTTGTTGCTCGCGGACCAGGTGGCCGGCGATGGATTTCGTGTCGCTATCTATCGCTCGTCTTTGGACGTCTCGGCCAGCGCGCTTCCGCGCGGGGAAGCACCTGCTCGATCAGCAGGCGGGTCTGGGCCAGAATTGTGTCGTCATCACCGCCGAGTGGCCGCAAAATGAACTTCGACACGCCGGCGTCGACGTATTCGGCGATGCGCGCGAGGATCGTGTCGGCGTCGCCGATCGCGAACGCGTGCGTGGCGTCACGCCCGGTGCGTTTGGCGTAGGCGTCCATCGACCTGCCGACACCGGGCGCGTCCCGGCTGCCGAAGTGAAACGCGAAGCCGGCGCCATAGTGATCTTCGTCGATGGATCGGCCGGCTTCTCTGGCGGCGGCCTTGATCGCGGCCACGACGCGGCCGGCCTCCGCCGGCGGGTCGCCGCCGGTCTGCCAGCCGGTGCCGATGCGCGCCGTACGCCGGATCGCGGCGTCAGTCGAGCCACCGATCCACATCGGCAGGTCGGGCTGTACGGGCTTCGGCGCGATGGTGACTCCTTTCAGCTGGTAGAAAGCGCCGCTGAAGTCGACCGACTCCTCTCGCCACAGGCGACGGATGATATCGAGGCACTCGTCGGTCTTGCGACCGCGCGTCTTGGTGTCGATGCCGAGCGCCTGCCATTCGGGCGCCAGCGGGCTGCCAATGCCGAAAGCGGGCAGCAGGCGGCCGTCGGACAGCATGTCGATGGTGGCGCACTGCTTGGCCAGCAGCACGGGGTCGCGGAACGCCAGCGACACGACGTTCATGCCGAACCGCATGCGCCGCGTGCGCCCGGCCAAGGCCGCCATCGTGGTCATCGATTCAAGGAACGGCTGACGGCCGACGATCCGGTCGGTTTGCCAGATCGAATCCACGCCTCCGGCTTCACACATGTCGATCCAGCGCCAGTACGCCGCTGCGCCGGAAAACGGAAACTCCGCACAGCCCAGTCCGATTCCGACACCCATGCGCCGTCTTTCCTTCCGCTCTAGATTCCTATTCGCGCATGATCTTTTCGGAAAACCGCTGAACACTTTTTCGGATCATGCGCTAGGCCGCCGCGGCTTTGACGCGGGGCGCTACGTCGCGCACGAAGCGTTCGAGACTGCCGTTCATCTGTTCCGGCCGCATGCCCGGCGGCACCGCCCAGGTGACGAGGTCGGTGATGCCGTATTCGCGCACGAAGGATGTCAGCTCCTTCACACAGTGCTCGACGTTGCCTACCACCCATGTCTGCGGGATGCTGGCTTCCCGCGTGTTGCCCGAAACGCCACCGGCGGCGCTCTCGTCCTTGTTGAAGCTGCGATAGACCTGGCCGCGATAGCGCTCGGCGGCGCGCACGGCCGGCCAGTCGCGCTCGGCGTCGTCGGTCACGAGGCAGGAGCGGATGATGCCGACACGATAGTTGTCGGGGTTGCGGCCGGACGCTTTCAGCGTCGCGCGCCACGGATCGAGCACCATTGACCGCGCGCCCTGCGGCAGGAAGTTGCCGTCATTGCGTGCCGCGCGTTGCGCGCCGGCCTCCGACATCGCAGCAATCCACAGCGGCGGGCCGCCCGGCTGCACGTAGCGCGGCCTGATCACGACGTCGTCGAAATCGTAGCGCTTGCCGTGGAAACTGAACTTTTCGCCAGTGAAACAATGGCGCAACACCTCGATGCCTTCGTCCGTCATTGACACGCGGCGCGAGACGGGCAGACCGAAACCGCGGAACTCGTGCGGCGCGTAGCCCATGCCGACGCCTACCTCGACGCGGCCATTGCTGATATTGTCGAGTACCGCGAGGTCCTCGGCCAGTCGCACCGGATGGTTGAACGGCAGCAGACAGACGTCGCTCGATAGCCGCACGCGTTTGGTACGCGCGGCGATCGCGCCTGCCATTGGCACCCACGAAGGCAGGTAGCCGTCATCGAGGAAATGATGCTCGGTGAACCACACGAGATCGAGTCCGAGCCCGTCGAGCATGACCACCTGGTCCATGATCGTGGCGTACAGGCTCGGCATGTCCATGCCCGATTCCGGCGTGTTGCGGAAATCGTAGACCGTGCCGACGCGAAGGGGTGGACGCATGACGCTTGTTCTCCGCTGGTCAGGACCTCAGTTCAGCCGCGCGGCCTTGGCCATCACCTCGATGGCCTCGGGCTGGCGTGATCGCACGCTGAGCGAATCCGCGCCGCTGTCCTCCCATGCGCGGTAGCGTTCGCGGATACGCGCCGGTGGGCCGACCAGCGATTTCAGATCGACCCACTCGTCGGGCACGGTGGCGATGGCTTCTTCCTTGTGGCCCGCGAGGTATGGTTCCTGGATGCGCTTGGCGGCATCGCCGAAGCCGCGCCGGACCATGATGTCGTTATGAAAATTCTTGCGCTGGTGACCCATGCCGCCCACATACAGCGCCACCTCCGGCTTGAGGCGCGTCAGCGCCCCCTTCACGTCGTTGTCGACCTCGACATGGACGGAGGCCTGGATTGTGAAATCCTTCAAGCTCTTGCCGTTGCCAGCGCGGCGGAAGCCTTCCTCCAGCCACGGGCTGTATTCCTCCATGGCGCCCGGCACGAACCCCATTGGCAGCCAGCCGTCGGCGATCTCAGCCGTCAGCTTGACCATCGCCTCGCCGCCCGTGGCGAGATAGATCGGGATGTCCGGGTTCATGTGCAGGATCGACTTCAGCGGCTTGGCGAGGCCAGCGGAGCCCTCGCCCTTGTAGGGCAGGCTGATCTCGCGGCCTTCGTGCGTCACGGGATCTTCGCGCCTGAAGATCTTGCGCATGATCGCGACGTAATCCTTGACCCGATAATAGGGCTTGCCCCAGGGCTGGCCGTACCAGCCCTCGACGATTTGCGGTCCCGAGACACCGAGGCCCGCGATGAAGCGGCCGCCGCCGGCCATCGCGTCAATGCTGGCGGCCGACATGGCGGCATTGGCTGGCGTGCGCGCGGCCAACTGCATAATGCCGGTGCCGAGCTTGATGCGCTTAGTCACGGCGGCGAGGAATGCGAGCGGCGTGATGGCGTCGGAGCCGTAGGCCTCGGCCGACCAGACCGAGTCGTAACCCAGCTCCTCTGCGCGCTGTACGAGTGCGACCGGCACGTCGAGATGTGCGCCAGAGTAGCCGATCGACAGACCAAGCTTCATCACCACGTCCTCCCTGGCCCGAGGATACGAAGGGGCGGGTCGCTTGAACAGGTGCCGGCGGGGAATGGGAGGCTGCATGAACCGCGGCTCCCCGATGCGCTCGCCGCGTGCCATGATGGCGTTTGGAAGGCGCCGATCGAACGCGCCGCTCGATCCGGGAAGGAACTGTCCATCATGAAATTCGCCCTGCACTTCGGCAACCTCGCGTTCGCCGACCCCGAAGGCGCGCGCCGTCTGGTGCGTCTGGCGGAGGCGGCGGGCTTCGATTCGGTGTTCGCCGTCGAGCACGTGGTGGTTCCCGACAACTACACGAGCGTCTATCCCTATGCGCCAGGCGGCCGCCTACCTGGCGATCAATCGCTAAAATTTCCCGATCCGCTGATCTGGCTGACATGGGTCGCCGCCGCCACCACGCGGCTGCGCTTCATGACGGCCGTGATGATCCTGCCGCAACGCAACCCGCTGGTGCTGGCCAAGGAAGTCGCCACGCTCGACTATCTCAGCGGCGGCCGGATCGAACTCGGCATCGGGGTGGGTTGGCTAAAGGAGGAGTTCGAGGCGCTCGGCATTCCCTTTGAGCGTCGCGGCAAGCGCGCCGATGAGTATGTCGCAGCCATGCGCGCCTTGTGGGCCAGCGACGGTGCCAGCTTCGCGGGCGAGTTTGTGAAGTTCGACACCGTCAGCTGCAACCCGAAGCCGGTCGCGAAATCGGTGCCGATCGTCGTCGGTGGCCACTCGGAAGCGGCCGCCCGGCGCGCCGGCCGCTTGGGCGACGGCTTCTTCCCCTCGATCGGTGCCCAGGTCGACACCATGCCGTTGCTCGACGTCGTGCGCCGTTCGGCCGAGCAGGCCGGCCGCAATCCGGCGAGGGTGGAATTGATCCTCGGCTGTCCCGGTGCGCTGCCGAATTCCGGCTCCGACCCGCGCGCCGCCGTCGAGGAGCGCATCGCACGGGGCGCGGGCCGCCTTGCGCTGCCGGTGACGGCGTTCCTGCCCGATCTCGAAACGACACTGGCGCGCTTCGGCGAGGAAATCATCAGGCCTTACGCGAATGCGTGAGGGTCGGAAGCGTGTTGGCGTCGCGACTCCGCCGCCATCGCGAGCGAACGGCTAGGTCGCCGAATTTCAGAAGCCGTTCAGATCCCGGGAAACGTTGCGCTCGCGCCCTGGCGTCATCGAAATTACCCAGTGCAGGAACTTCCCATCTGATTGAAGCCAAGGGCGGAACCAGCCC
Organism: Bradyrhizobium sp. AZCC 2262; assembly: GCF_036924535.1. Lineage (NCBI taxonomy): Bacteria > Pseudomonadati > Pseudomonadota > Alphaproteobacteria > Hyphomicrobiales > Nitrobacteraceae > Bradyrhizobium > Bradyrhizobium sp. AZCC 2262. Next base: position 2,045,856 of record NZ_JAZHRT010000001.1, read on the forward strand.
AATTTGGCCGAGGGACCGCGCGCCAACACTGCGGCCGCTGCTGCGTCGCGTTTGAAACTCTCGGCCGCTTACCGTGGTGCAATGCGTTGCGCGATACCTCCGTGCGTTGCTTCGAGACTTGACGAATTAGTCTACTTATGCAAGTGACGATCGAGCCCCGAAACTGGGCTCGATCCGTGGTCGAGCATTCGCGCGTTTCGGCGCGAGAGGAGCCATGTTGGAAGAGATCGATATCAAGCGCCGGGACGGCATCGCGCACGTCGCCTTAAACCGCCCCGCTCTCAGGAACGCGGTCACGCTGGCGATGTGGCGTGAACTGGCGGAAACCTTCTCGCGCTTTGCCGCCGACAGGGAGGTGCGTGCCGTCGTGCTGACGGGCGAGGGCACGGATTTCAGCGTCGGCGCCGATATCTCCGAGTTCGACGCGATCCGCAATGACCGGCAACAAAGCGCCGACTACGAGGTGGCCGTCGACGCGTGCTCGGGGGCGATCGCAGGATTGGGGAAACCAGTGGTCGCCGCGATCTCCGGCTATTGCCTGGGCGGAGGCTGCCATCTCGCTTTGGCATGCGACTTTCGCTTCGCCGATCGGACCGCGATGGTCGGCATTCCCGCAGCCAAACTCTCCATTGTCTACGGCGTTCGAAGCGTGCAGCGGCTGGCAGCGTTGGCCGGCATCGCCAACGCCAAACGCATTCTCTATTCGGGCGACCGCTACCCGGCCGAACAGGCACGATCGATTGGATTGATCGACGAGATCCACGACGATGCCCGGCTCGCGGCTGCGCAGTTCGTCGAGCGCCTGGCGGCCAATGCGCCGTTGTCGATCTCGGGTGCGAAGTTCATGCTGAATGGCCTCTCCATGGGGCTGGGAGCGCTCGATCTGACGGCCGCGCAGCAGTTGATTGATGCGGCGTCGGACAGCGAGGATTTCAGGGAAGGCCGCCGTGCCTTTGCGGAAAAACGACCACCGCGCTTTCGCGGCGAATAAGCAGGGATGGAAACCGGCCGAGAAGGGTGAAGGCGATGAAGCCCGCCAGGTTTGACTATATCGCGCCGAAGACACTGGCTGCTGCAGTGGACGCGCTTGTGGCGAGCAACGGCGAGGGAAAGCTGCTCGCCGGCGGCCAGAGCCTGCTGCCGCTGCTCAACTTCCGGATGGCGCGGCCCAGCGTGCTGGTCGATCTGAACGGCATCAAGGAATTGTCGTTTATCGAACAGCGCGGCAACAACGTGGTGATCGGCGCGCTGACGCGCCATTTCCAGATCGAGCATTCCCCGCTCATCGCGTCCGAGCTGCCGGTGATGTCGGCGGCCATGCGTCACGTCGCGCATCTGGCGATCCGCAACCGCGGCACCATCGGCGGCAGCCTTTCGCACGCGGACCCCGCGGCCGAGTTGCCGATGATGGCGATGTTCTACGGCGCCCGCCTCACGGTGCAAGGGCCGGCGGGCCGCCGCACGATCGCGGCGAAGGATTTTTTCGTCGACGCTTTGACGAACTGTCTCGAACCAGAGGATATCGTCGCGGAGATCGAATTTCCGGTCCTGTGGCACGACGGCTGGGCGTTCGAAGAAGTCGCTCGGCGGTTCGGCGATTTTGCGCTCGCGAGCATCGCAGTATCGATTAAGCCCGGCCGGTCTGGATTGGACGAAGCGCGCGTTGCGGTGATGGGTGTGGCGGATACGCCGCTGCGGCTCGAAAACGTCGAGAAGCAGCTCTGTGAAATCGAGGTCGACGGCCGTACGCCGGACCGGTTCTCCGAATGGGTGAGGTCGAGCGTCACACCCAACAGCGATCTGCACGCCTCCGCCGAATACAGGAAACATCTGCTGGGCGAATTGGCCAAACGGGCCATGCAGACGGCGTTGGCGACGAAAGGGTGATCCCGTGATGACCATGAACGTATCGGTGACGATCAACGGGATCAGGCATGACGTTTCCGGCGTCGAGCCGCGGCTGCTGTTGTCCGATTTTCTCCGCGACACCCTCGGATTGACCGGGACGCATGTCGGCTGCGAGCACGGCGTCTGCGGAGCGTGTACGGTACTGATGGATGGCCACAGCGTGCGGTCCTGCCTTACGCTCGCCGTCCAGGTCAACGGTAGCGAGATCACCACGGTCGAGGGACTGGGAACACCGGAAGCGCTCAATGCGCTTCAGACCCAGTTCCGTGAGCATCACGGCCTCCAGTGCGGGTTTTGCACACCCGGCATGCTGATGACGGGCGAGGATTTGCTCCGCAACCATCCGCTCGCGACCGATGAGGAGATCAGAGAAGGTCTCTCCGGAAATCTCTGCCGCTGCACCGGCTACCAGAACATCGTCGCCGCGATCCGGAGCGCCGCTGCAATCCGCCGGGAGAAAGCCCGATGAAACTCAATTTTCTGTCCGCCGGCCGCCTTCGCATGAAGAAGAGCATCTACATCCCCGGCGCGGACCGCAGCGAGATGATCGACCTGCCGGTGAGCAGTGCACTGATCAGGCACAGGCAGGGCAACGTGCTGTTCGACACCGGGTGTCACCCCTCCGTCGTGGACCACGCCGAAGAGCGCTGGGGACCGCTGGCGAAGGTGATGAAGCCGATCATGGGCGCGGGAGACATGTTGCTGCCCAGCCTCGCCTGCACAGGCCTCGGCCCCGAAGACATCGACGTGGTCGTGAATTCGCATTTCCATACCGATCATTGTGGCTGCAACCAGTTCTTCACCAAGGCGACGATCCTGGCTCACGCCAGGGAGATCGAAGCCGCGAAAGCTTCGGGCGCGGAAAATGCCGGCTATCTCCAGGCCGACTGGGACACCGGACAACCGATCGAAGCCGTGAATGGCGAAAAGGATCTGTTCGGCGATGCCGGCGTCGTCCTGGTTCCGTTGCCGGGCCACACGCCCGGCCTGCTCGGCGCGCTGGTCAGCCTCGACCGCGACGGTCAGTTCCTGCTGGCGTCGGATGCGATCAGCGTGCGCCAAAGCCTCGATACCGATGTCGCCCCTCGCAATACCTGGAATGTGGAAGCGCTGCTGAAGTCGTTCGAGGAGGTGAGGCGGATAGAGAGGTCCGGAGCGACCGTCATCTGCGGTCACGACGACCTGCAATGGCAAAGCCTGCGCAAGGGAAACGAGGGCTATGAGTAAGGACAGCCTCGCGCAGCCGGCCGACGTCATCCGTCCCCGGCATGTCGGCGCCCCGATCAAGCGCACGGAGGATCCGCGACTTCTGACCGGGAGCGGTGAATACACCGCTGACCGCAAGCCGGATCGGCCGCTCTACGTCGCCTTCCGGCGCAGCGAACAGCCGCATGCGCGGATCGTGCGGATCGACACGACGGCGGCGCAGGCGGCGCCGGGCGTCGTCGCCGTATTCACCGCGGAGGACATCGCAGAGGATTTCAAGCCGGTGATCCCGTTCTCCCGGATGGCCAATTACTACGCGACCCCGATCATGCCGCTGGCGTCCGGCAAGGTGCGCCATGTCGGCGAAGCTATCGTCGCTGTTGTCGCGACTTCGCGGTACCTCGCGGAAGACGCGCTCGAGCTCATCGAGATCGAGTTCGAGCCGCTCGGGGCTGTGTCGCGCAGCGAGCAGGCGGTCGCAGACGACGCTCCACTTTTGCACGAAGAGGCCGGCACCAACGTGCTGATCGCCCGCGAATTCAGGAAAGGCGACGTCGAGGCGGACCTGAAGGGCGCCGCCGTTCGGGTCGGCGGCCGCTTCGAGATGACCCGCAAGGCGCCGCTGGCGATGGAGCCGCGCAGTTATACGGCAGAGTACAACACCAGGCGCAGCGCCATCGTGCTCTATACGTCATCGAACATCCCCGGCATCGTGCGCGATGCGATTTCCGAATCGCTCGATCTGCCCGGCAGCCGCCTGCGGGTGGTCGCGCCCGATGTCGGCGGCAGTTTCGGATCGAAGGGCTCGCTTTATCCGGAAGAGTTGCTGATCTGCATCGCGGCCCGCAAGCTCGGCCGCTCGCTAAAATGGACTGCGGATCGCCTCGAGGACGTCAGCAGCAGCAGCCAGGCGTTCGCCGAGATCGTCGATGCCGAGATGGGATTCGACGAGAACGGCGTTGCCATCGCGCTGCAGGCCGACGTGCTCGGGGACGTCGGGGCCTATTCGATCTACCCGTGGACCTGTGGCCTCGAGCCGGTGCAGGTCGTCAGCTTCCTGCCGGGCCCGTACAAGATCCGGTCCTATCGCGGCGCCGTGCGCGGCGTCGCCACATGCAAGCCGCCGACGGGACCGTACCGTGGGGTTGGGCGACCGATCTCGACGTTCGTCATGGAACGATTGATGGATCTTGGCGCGAAGGCGCTCGGTCTCGATCCTATGGAGATCCGCCGCCGCAATCTCGTTCGCGCCGAGGAGTTTCCGTATCGGATCGCATCCGGAATCATCTGGGATAAGACCGGTTTCGTCGAGTGTCTCGATGCGGCGGGCAAGGCTGCCGACTACCAACAACTCCGCGTCCAACAGGCCGAAGCGCGAAAGGATGGCCGCCTGTTCGGTATCGGCATCGCCAGCTACGCCGAACTAACCGGCATCGGATCGCGCATCGCGGTCGCACCGGGAATGCCGATCAATACCGGTTCGGAGACGGCAAAAATCTCCATCGACTCGACCGGCGCCATCACCGCTGCCTTCGGGGTCGCCTCGCACGGCCAGGGGCTGGAGACGACGCTGGCGCAGATCATTGCCGACGATCTCGGCGCGCGCTTTGAGGAGATCCGTGTCGTCCAGGGCGACAGCGATGCGGTGCCGATGTCGACCGGCACCTATGCAAGCCGCAGCGCGGTTCTCGGCGGGGGCGCGGCCAAGCACGCCTCGGCGCTATTGCGGGACAAGATCAAGCGCGTCGCCTCGCATCTGCTCGAGGCCAACCATGACGACATCGAGCTTTCCGGCGGTAAGGCGATCGTTATCGGCACGGACCGTACCGTGACGTTCAGGCAGGTCGCGAAGGCGGTCTATTCCGACATGAAGACGCTGCCGGTCGAGGCGCGGGAGGAATTGAGCGCGAGCTACACCTACGACCCGATCAACGGCACGACCGCCGCCGCCACCCACATCGCTGCGGTGGAAGTCGATCCCGCGACATGGTTCGTAAAAATCCACAAATATGTGGTGGCCGAAGACTGCGGCCGGATCATCAATCCCATGATCGTCGATGGCCAGGTCCATGGCGGCGTGGCACAGGGGATCGGCGCGGCCCTGTTCGAGGAGCTTGTCTACGATGAGGACGGCCAGCTCCTGAGCGCCAGTCTCGTCGACTATGTCATCCCGTCCGCGGCCGAAATCCCTGATATGGACGTCGTGCATGTCGAGAGCGAATCCGCCGTCGCCGGCGGTTTCCGCGGCATGGGCGAGGGTGGGACGATCGGGGCGCCAGCGGCGATCGCCAACGCGATCGCGGACGCGCTGTCGCCCTTCGATATCGACGTCAATCTTCTACCCATGACTCCCGAGCGCATCTTCAGGCGCGTGGAGCAAGCCAAACTCAAAGCAAAGGAAAAATCTTAAATGATCGATCTTCAGGGACGCGTTGCCCTCGTGACGGGCGGTGGACGGGACGTCGGCGCCGCCATCTCAAAGGCGCTGGCCGCTGCCGGCGCGGCGGTGGCGGTGAACTATCACGGCTCGAAGGCAGAGGCCGAGGCCGTCGTTGCCGAGATCCAGAAGGCCGGCGGCAAGGCGAAAGCCTATCAGGCCGACATCTCGGATGCCGGAACCGTCAAGCAACTGGTCACAAATGTCCAAAGCGACTTCGGCGGGCTCGACATTCTCGTCAACAACGCCGGCCTGGTGTTCCGCAAGCGCTTTAGCGAAAGCGGTCCGGAGGATTGGCGCAAGCAAATTGATACCTGTCTGTACGGCGCGCTCAATTGCTGCCACAGCGCCGGTCCGCTGCTGGAAGCCTCGGGCCGCGGCCGCATCATCTCGATCATGGGCGACTCCTCGCGCGTTGGTGAATCCGGACTGGCGCTGGCGGCGGCGGCACGGGCCGGCACCATCGCGCTGATGAAGTCGCTGGCGCGCGAATGGGGCCGCTCCGGCGTGACCGCCAACTCGATCTCGCTCGGGCTGATCGAGACCGCGCACGACAAGGCATGGGTCGAGGCCAACCGCGAGAAGCTGGTCAAGGCCTACGCGATCCGGCGTCTCGGCCAGCCCTCCGATGTCGCGCCGATGGTGGCGCTGCTCGCCTCCGACGCCGGCGGCTGGATCACCGGACAGACGATCAGCATCAGCGGCGGATTCAGCATGATCTGATGGGAGACGAGCGATGCTGCATGTGGACTTGATCGCGCCGATCGCAAAGCTGCTCGATCGGCATGCGAAGGAACGGCCGGAGCAGGTTGCGTATTGGGATTCGTCGCGCGCGATAACTTACGCGCAACTCGCCAGCAACACCGCGGCGATCGCCGCGAATCTCACGAAAGCCGGCGTCCGCGAGGGAGACTGCATCGCCATCTATCTGCCGAACGGGGTCGACTGGATCGAAGCGTGCCTTGCCGGCCTGCGCGCCGGCGCCGTGATCGTTCCCATCAGCTTCGAGGCCGTGGAAGGCGAGATCAGCTACCGACTGACTGACGCAAGCTGCGGGACCGTTATCACGACGAGCGCGAAGAAGGACCTGATCGCAAAGATCACGCGAGACGCCGGAATCTCGCTCAAAATGATCTATGCCGGAGGTGAAGCGCCGCAAGGCGGCTTGTCCATGACTGACCTGGCGACCGGTGCCGGCGCCGCGCCGCTGGATCCAGACGACATCGATCGCTCTTCTTTCATCATCTACACGTCAGGCACCACCGGTCGCGCCAAGGGCGTCCTGCTGTCGCTGCGCAGCATGTTGTGGATCGCAGCAGCCTGCTGGTCGCCGATTGGCGAATTGAGCGCGAAGGATGTCGTTCTTTCGCCGCTGCCGCTGTTCCATTCCTACGGCCTCAACCTTTCGGTACTCAGCGTTCTTGCCATCGGCGCGAGCGAGCACATCATGGAGAAGTTCTCGCCGCAGCAGGCGCTGGAGCTTTTGCAGTCCGGCAAGTACACTGTCTTTCCCGGCGTACCGACCATGTTCCACTATCTGCTGCACAAGGCTCAGGAGGGCGGCGTCGAGCGGCTCGGGAATATCCGGCTGTGCATCTCGGCCGGCGCGATTATGCCCGCAACGTTGAACCGGGCGTTCGAGGAGCGCTTCAGGACGCCGCTGGTCGACGGCTACGGGATCACCGAGACTGCAACAATGGTCACCATGAACTGGCTCCGCGGCGAGCGGCCGATCGGTTCATGCGGATTGCCGGTGCCGGGTCTCGCCGTGCGCATTGTCGATCCTTCGTCCCGGGAAGACGTTCCCTTCGGCGAAGAAGGGGAACTGATCGTGCGCGGGCCGAACCTGATGCAGGGGTATCACAACAAGCCGGAAGAGACTGCGGCTGCGCTGCGGAAGGGCTGGTATCACACCGGCGATCTCGCGAAGTCGGACTCGTCTGGCTATCTGACGATCACCGGGCGCATCAAGGAACTCATCATCCGCGGCGGCCAGAACATCGCGCCGGCCGAGATCGAGGAAGTCGTCCTCCGGCATCCGCGCGTGACTGACTGCGCGGTAGTCGGCATCAGGCACGCCACGCTCGGGGAAGTGCCATGCCTGTTCATCGTGGCCAAGCCCGACGAGCTGGATCTGAACTCGTTGATGGATCACTGCAGGGCGCATCTGTCGTCCTACAAGATTCCCGAGGCCACTCATTTCGTTCCGGAAATCCCGCGCACCGGATCGGGCAAGATCATGCGCTTCAAGCTGGTCGAGAAATTGAACCAGGCTTCCTAGGTCACGGAGCGAGGACCCAGGGCTCCGAAGGCCTTGGGATCGTAGGCCAGCCTGTAGCGCATGTCGGCGGCGACGATCGGCTGCTTGCAACGGTCGCAGACGACCTCCGCGTGAAAATCATGTCCGCAGGAGAGATGCTTGAGCAGGAGGGGAGGCTTCCCCTTGGAAAGCCAGCGGTCGCCCCATCCCAGCATCGCGATGAAGGGACCGTAGAGATCGCGCCCCATGTCGGTGAGGAGATATTCGTAGCGGTCAGGCGAGCTCTGATATTGCCTGCGGTGCAACACGCCATTCGCGACGAGGCGAGACAGCCGGTCGGTCAGGATGTTCGGCGCGATCGAAAGCTCGGTCAAGATCTTGTCGTAGCGCCGATTGCCGAAGAAGCCCTCACGAACGACCATAAAACTCCATTTATCGCCGATGATCTGCAAGGCGCGCGAAACCGAACTTGGACGACCGAGCAGGAAGCGATTTCCGTCCGAGGCCCGTCTGGTATTGCGGCCCGCCTTCGCAGGATGGCGGCCGGCGCCTGGTCCGTCCCGGTATTTCACCTCCCGCGCATTGACGCCTTTGCCGCAATGGGAGCACGCGACCAGTGGACGACTGTCGCAGCCGCAACTTACATGAACCAGCGTCAAGGGAGCCGGCTTTCCGCCGGCGAGCCAGCGGTCGCCGAACTGCATCAGGGCGATGAAGCTCGGATAGAGATCGAACCCCATCCTGGTCAGTCGATATTCCTTGCGCTGCGAGGCGCCGGTCGCGGCCTGACGGAAGATGGCGAGCTGCGTCAGCTTCTTCAGACGATTCGTGAGCGTCGCCCGCGGAATGCCGAGCGCCGAACGGAAGGCCTCGAACGTCTGCGTTCCGAAGAACGCCTCTCGGATGATCAAGAATGCCCATGCGTCCGAAACGATGTCGAGCGTGCGAGCGACCGAGCAGTTACGTTCGCGTCGTGCCGCGCCCGACTGCGTCACGGCCGGCCTCGGAGCCGATCTCGCCGGTGGCTTTGCTGTCTGGACCTTGGCGGCGGCGGGCATCTCGGACGGTCTCTTTGCGCGGCCTGATCGCAGGCCGTTTCGAAGGTGCGCTCGTTTAACACATCAACGCGATTGACTCCCAGAAAATATAAGTCTAGTTACGCATGTAATATAAGTCTAGTTATGCATGTGACAAAATGCGGAATTAAACCGCGTCCAACATCCCGGGGAGGGAAGCCATGAAAGCTGGAATACATCAGACCCTGATCGCCGCAGCTGCGGCGACTCTCTTCGTCAATCAAGCCGGCGCACAGACGGCCGCTGTTTCCGACGATGTCGTGAAGATCGGCGTGTTGACCGACATGTCCGGGCAATTCTCTCACGAATCCGGCGAAGGTTCGGTCACGGCGATCAAGATGGCCGTCGAGGATTTCGGCGGCAAGGTATTGGGCAAGCCAATCCAGGTCGTCGTGGCGGACCATCAGAACAAGCCGGACACGGCATCGACGCTGGCGCGCAAGTTTTATGACGTCGAAAAGGTCGACATGATCGCCAACCTGATCAATTCCTCGATCGCGCTCGGCGTCTCCCAACTTGCGAAGGAGAAGAACCGGATTGCTATCATCAATGGTTCCGGCTCGTCCCGCCTGACCAACGACGCCTGCACCCCCAACAGTATCCATTATGCGTACGACACCTATGCTCTCGCCAAGGGAACGGGCTCGGCGATGCTGAAGGCCGGCTTGAAGAGCTGGTACTTCCTCACCGCCGACTACGCGTTCGGACATGCGCTTGAGGCCGATACCACCGCCGTCGTCAAGTCGCTTGGTGGCGAGGTCGTGGGCGCGACGCGCTATCCGCCAGAAACCTTCGACCAGTCGTCGTTTCTGCTGAAGGCCCAGGCCTCGAAAGCGAAAGTCGTCGCGCTTGCCGGTTCGGGAACGGTGCTGGTGAACGCAGTGAAATCGGCGCAGGAATTCGGCATCCTGAAGGGCGGACAGGAACTGGCGGGATTGCTGGTCTGGATCACCGACATCAAGAGCATGGGGCTTGATCTCGCGCAGGGACTGGTGCTGACAAACGCATTCTACTGGGATCGTGACGACGAGACGCGCGCATGGTCGAAGCGTTTCTACGACCGGATGAAACGTATGCCCCATATGGGCGATGCCGGCGATTATTCCTCGACGATGCACTATCTCGCAGCGGTCAAGGCTGCCGGAACGGATGACGCTACGGCCGTCATGAGCAAGATGCATGAGCTGCCGATCAACGACTTCTTCGCCAAGAACGGCCGGATCCGCGAGGACGGTCGTATGGTGCACGACATGTACGTGTACGAGGTCAAGAAGCCGTCGGAGTCGAAGGGTGAATGGGACTACTACAAGCTTCGCGAGGTGATCCCCGGCGACCAGGCGTTCCGTCCGCTCAAGGACAGCGTCTGCCCGTTGGTCAAGAAGAGTTGACCTCCACAATGATAAGCGGAGCTCCCGAGCCCTCGCGATGTGGCACTGGGAATTGCGCCCGCCCTCAGGCGGACGCGGCATCGAGCCGGTCGACCATCCGATCATCAGACCTTCGATCAACGCAGTCGCGGAGACTTACGACCTCGCAAACGGCAGCCCCGAGCTCGTCTCCCATGGGTGTATCTTCACCGAGCCATTTGGGTCCGCGGCAGTGGTGGCGCCATATGCTGATCGTGAAGCCGAGGAGCGTATCGGTGCAAGGGCTCGATCGGTGTGGGTTCGACGCCGGCATCTTTCTGTGCGGGCGGGTCGTTGCGGCAACAGAAAATAATCGGAAGCAAGCGGCGCCAGCAAAGGGCTCAGTCGAGGTAAGTCGAGGCCGATCTGAACTGCCGGGAATGGTCCGTGTGGTTACAAATTGTGCAACTCGATCTAAAAATGCAGCAGATGTTCGGCAATAACTCAATCGAATATGACAGAAGCACTGTCATGACTGGAGTGGGCCGTGACAATGCGCTGCATCATATCGATGAAGGCTGCTTGCTCCGGTCCACTTAAGTTCTCCAGCGTGGCGCGGTGCGCGGACCGCGCCGATGCCTCGATTCTTCCCAGAAGTGCTGCTCCCGCCGGGGTCAATTTGCAGAGACGCGCGCGACGGTCCTCATCGTTGACGGCTCTCTCGACAAAATTGCGAGCGGCCAGCCGCTTGAGCGCTCCGGTCGTCGTCGTCCTGTCCAGCGCGATATCGGCCGCCAACGTGGTCTGATCGGCGGTTTTCCGTACTGCGAGCGCCGAAAGCAGGCTGTATTGCAGCGGCGTCACCTCGAATTCTCCGCACGCTTCCTGAAACAGCGCAACGTGAATCTGATGCAGCCGCCGAATCAGAAAGCCCGGCCGTTCTGACAGCGGCCACGGGCGATGTCTGGTCTCGCCATGCCGCTTTTTTGCTTTCCGCAACGCACTCTCCCCGCCTCGGAACATCGATGCGATTAGCTCGATTCGATCGAACTTCGCCACGGGAAGATCATGGCACGAAGTTTGCTCTTGTAAAATACGAAGTATGCTTCGTATTCTGGCGAGGGCGGTAACGCCGCCGGCGAAGAACAGGGGAGATTGTTCATGTCGATCAGCGCCACCTTCGACCAGCTTCTGCGCGGCGGCCGCGTGATCTGTCCGGCCTCCGGCATCGACGGAATCAGGGACGTCGCCATCCGCAATGGCAAGATCGCGGCGGTGCAGAGCGACATTTTGCCAACCAGTGCCAGAGAGGTGATCGACGTCACAGGCAAGCTGGTATTGCCCGGGCTCATCGACACCCACGCGCATGTCTATCAGTATGTCACCGGCCGCTTCGGCATGAATGCCGACATGGTGGGCGTCCAGTCCGGCGTGACGACGCTGGTCGATCAGGGCGGTCCCTCCTGCATGACGCTGCCCGGCTTCCGGCACTTCGTCGCCGAGCCTGCGAAATCGCGTGTCTATGCCTTCCTGTCGGCCTACCTCGTCGGTGGACTCGAGGGCCATTACTATCCGCAACTCTATAGTCCTGAAGGTGTCGATATCGACGCCACGGTAAAGGCGGCGACGGCCAATCTCGACATTATTCGCGGCATCAAAGCCCATGCGGAGATCGGCGGTTTCGCGCGCTGGGGTATTCGCGTAATCGAAATGGCGGCTGAGATCGGACGCCGCGCCGATCTGCCGGTCTATGTGCATTTCGGTCAGCTCTGGGGCCTGCCCGAAAGCGGCACCAACGGCGAAGATGTCGATACGATTCTGGAGCGCGTGATTCCGTTGCTGCGGGAGGGTGACGTGCTGGCGCATCCGTTCACGCGCCACCCCGGCGGCTTCGTCAACCGTGAGGGAGAAGTGCATCCTGTGATTCAGGCGGCGCTCGATCGCGGCCTGAAGGTCGACGTCGGTCACGGCAGTCATTTCTCCTATCGTCTCGCCAAGAAGGCGCTCGCCGCCGGCATTATTCCCACCACGCTCGGTGCGGACATTCACGGCTACAACACCCACGTGCCAGCACCTGCCGGCACGCCCGATCAGCACGAGGACGACGAAAATCATCCCTTCGCCGGCCAGGCCAAGTTCAGCCTGGTCCAGGCGATGAGTTCGATGATGGCGCTCGGCCTCGCGCTTGAGCAGGTCGTGCCGATGGTCACATCCAGCCCGGCCAGGATGCTCGGCCGTGCCGACGAAATCGGCGCGCTCAAAGTGGGCATGGAAGCCGACGTCTCGGTGATCGGAGAACGAACCGGACGATTTGTCCTTCGTGACAACGAGAACAATGAGGTCATTGCCGAGCGTCTGTTGCAGCCTGCGTTCTGCCTCCGTGCCGGTACGCGATACGACGCGGTGGCGCCAATTCTGCCGCAGGCCGTTGCGGCGTAAGGAGGCCAGCGTCAGGTCGATCGGGGAGAATGCCACCGTGCGCAATGAGCGCGAGTTTCCTTCCGCAGGCGGAGCGGGCGCCGGACAAGGCGTCGGCGCGCGGCTGGCGCGAAAGGAAGACGATCGGCTGATGCGGGGCCGTGGCCAGTTCGTGGCCGATATTCGCCTTGCCGGGCTGCAGGACGTTGCTTTTGTACGCAGCCCTTTGGCGCATGCGCTGATCCGTGGCATCCATGTGCCGGAACATTATCGCGGGAGTGTCTTCACTGCGGCGGATCTGGCTGGCGTCAATCCGATCCGTGCGGTGTCAGGGCTGCCGGGATTCAAGATTTCCGAGCAGCCGGTGCTTGCCACCGGCAAGGTGCGTCAGGTCGGCGAGCTCGTGGCCATGTGTGTGGCGCCGACGCGTGCCGAGGCGGAGGACATCGCGGCGGCGGTGACGCTCGATCTCGAAGAGCTTCCCGCGGTCCATGACATGCTAAAGGCGCGCGAGCCGGATTCGGCGCTGGTGCACGAGCATTGGGGCGATAACGTCTTTCTCGAAACCAATTTCGAGGTCGACATCTCCAGGGCGTTCGATGCTCCGATCAAGGTGTCGCGCGAGATATCGACCGCGCGGCAGTGCATGTCACCGCTCGAAGGGCGCGGCGTGGTCGCGACCTTCGATCATCGTCTCGACCAGCTCACGCTCTATTCCTCGGCCCAGATGCCGCACATCACGCGCAGCGGCCTTGCCGAGTGCCTCAGCATGGAGCAGGGCCGAATCCGTATCGTCTCCCCCGACGTCGGCGGCGGCTTCGGGCACAAGGGAATCCTGCTGCCGGAAGAAGTCTGCCTTTCCTGGCTGACGCAGCGTCGCGGCCATCCCGTGCGCTGGACCGAGGATCGCCGCGAGCATCTCATCGCCAGCTCCAACTGCCGCGAGCACCACTACAAGATCACCGTCTATGCCGATCGTGACGGCCGGCTGCGCGGCATCGACTGTGAAGCGACCGTCGATTCCGGCGCTTACTCGTCCTATCCGTTCTCGGCGTGCCTTGAGGCGGCGCAGGTCGCCAGCATCCTGCCTGGACCTTATTTGATGCCGGCCTATCGCTGCCGGACGTTTTCGGTTGCGACCAACAAGTGTCCGATCCTGCCTTATCGTGGCGTGGCCCGCACCGGCGTCTGCTTCGCGCTGGAGCTGATGCTCGATCTGGTGGCGGCGGAAGCCGGGCTGGAGCCGGGCGAAGTGCGCCTGCGCAATCTGGTGCAGCCCGGGCAGATGCCGTTCGACAACATCACCAACAAGCACTTTGACAGCGGGGATTATCCCGAGGCGATGCGGCGGGCGCTGGCGTCCATCGACGTCGAAGGCGTGCGGGAACGCCAGCGCAAGGGAGAGGCCGACGGGCGCCGGATCGGCGTCGGCGTCTCGATCTATTGCGAGCAGGCCGCGCACGGCACCTCGGTCTATTCCGGCTGGGGCATTCCGATGGTGCCCGGCCGTGAGCAGGCTTCCGCGCGTCTGACGCCGGACGGCGGCCTCGAAGTCAGGGTCGGCGTGCATTCGCATGGGCAGGGCATGGAGACGACGCTGGCCCAGGTCGCGCATGAGATGCTGGGCATCGACGTCGCCAAGGTGCGCCTGATCCTCGGCGACACGGCGATGACGCCGTATTCGACCGGCACCTGGGGCTCGCGCTCGATGGTGATGGCAGGCGGCGCGGTCGCAACCGCCTGCCGCGAGTTGGGTGAACGCGCCAGACGCATCGGTGCCAAGCTGTTGCAGCACGATCCGGCTGCGGTGGTGCTGCAGAACGGCGAGGTTCGCGGCGTCAACGGCAGCGTCACCTTGAAGGAAATCGCCCATACCTGGTATCGCCGGCCGCAGGATCTGCCTGCTGACGTCGATCCCGGCGGGCTGGAAGTGACGTCCGGCTACAAGCCGCAGCGCGATACCGGAACCTTTAGCTATGCGGCGCACGCCGCGGTCGTCGCGGTCGATCCGGATCTCGGAGAGGTCGAGATCCTCGATTACGTCATCGTCGAGGACGGCGGCGTTCTCGTCAATCCGATGGTGGTGGACGGCCAGATCTATGGCGGTCTGGCCCAGGGCATCGGCACCGCGCTGTACGAAGAGATGCCGTTCGACGCGTCCGGCCAGCCGCTCGCGACGACGCTTGCCGACTATCTGCTGCCCGGAGCCACCGAAGTGCCGTCGCCGCGTCTTGATCATATGGAGACGCCGTCACCCTATACCCAGTTCGGCGTGAAGGGCATCGGCGAGGGCGGCGCCATCGCGCCGCCGGCGGCAATTGCCAACGCCGTCAACGACGCGCTGCGGTCGCTCGACGTGGAGCTGATGCAGTCGCCGATTACGCCGTATCGCGTCGTCGAGGCGGTTCTGGCCGCGCGCCACGCAGAAAGGCCGGCGGCATGAAACCGGCGCCTTTCGGCTACGAACGTCCACGCGACTTGCAGGCGGCGCTTGCCGTGCTCGGCGAGGCCAAAACGTCCGCCAAGATCATTGCCGGCGGCCAGTCGCTTGGTCCCATGCTCAATCTGCGGCTGGTGGAGCCGGGGGTGATCGTCGACATCACCGCTCTTGCCGAGCTCAAGCAGGCCGAGCGCCGCGGCGACGAACTCGTGCTCGGGGCCTGTGTTACCCACGCTGACATCGAGGACGGACGCATTCCGGACGTCACGCGCGGCGCCATGCAAGGCGTCGCCGCCAACATCGCCTACCGCGCCGTGCGCAATCGCGGCACGGTCGGCGGGTCTCTCAGCCATGCCGATCCCGCGGCAGACTGGGTATCCGCGCTGTCGGCGCTGGGTGCGCGACTGACGCTGCGAAGCCGCGCGGGTGCTCGCACGGTCGCGATGGAGGATTTCATCGTCGGCGCGCTCGAATCCGCGCTGCGCGATGGCGAGATCGTCGAGACCATTCATGTCCCGGCGATGCCTGCATCGGCGCACTGGGGCTATGCCAAGAGCTGCCGCAAGACCGGCGAATTTGCGCACGCGATCGGCGCAATCCTGATCGATCCCAGTGCCGCATCCGCCCGCGTCGTGATCGGCGCGATCGATTCCGCGCCGATCGTCATCACGAATGCGGCGGAATTGTTCGGCGGACGCATTGCCGGCGACTACAAGGATCGCTTCGACGCGTGTGTGGCTGATGTCCTGCTGGTCAAGGCGGGCGTCTCGAATGCGACGCATCGCCATATCCATGTCAACGTGCTGAAGCGTGCGGTCCGCGAGGCCGCCGCATGAACATGATAGCACTCACCGTGAACCAGCGCGCAGTGCGGGCCCTGGCCGAGCCTCGCACCAATCTTGCGGATTTTGTCCGCGAGAAGCTGGATCTGACCGGCACCCATCTCGGCTGCGAGCACGGCGTCTGCGGGGCGTGCACGGTGCTGCTCGACGGCGTCCCGGCGCGCTCATGTATTACCTATGCGGTGGCCTGCGAAGGGGCTGAGGTGACCACGATCGAAGGCCTCGACGAGGACAACATTACGACAGAACTTCGCGCGGCCTTCACCCGCGAACACGCGTTGCAATGCGGCTACTGCACGCCGGGAATGCTGGTCTCCGCGCGCGATCTCGTGCTGCGCCTGCCGCAAGCCGACGAGCGCATGATCCGCGTCGGATTGAGCGGCAATCTGTGCCGGTGCACCGGCTATGTCGGTATCGTGCGGGCGGTCCAGTTCGTGATCGAAGCGCGGCGTGCCCGCAATATCGCGCCGATGCCGGACGGAGGGCGAAAGATCCTGGGTCCCGTCGGCTCAGGTCGAGGCGACGCGGACCGCACCGAACGCATGCGATTGGTCGGAAACGAACCAACGTCGCCCGAAGCGGTCGGTTTGGTTCCTTCGATTCCGGATTTCATCCCGGCCACCGTCCTGGAACAGCAGTTCAGCGTCGCGCATCCGCCTGAGCAGGTATTTGCGATGTTCGACGATATCGCAGCCGTCGCGGCCTGTCTTCCCGGCGCGTCGTTGACGGCGTCGCCGAAGCCGGAGCGCGTCGAAGGTGCTATCCGGGTCAGGATCGGTCCGATTGCCGCGACGTTCCAGGGAGCTGCACGCGTCGAGCGAAACCCCGCCGATATGTCCGGCCGCATCATCGGCATCGGTAACGACCGGCGCAGCCGGTCCTCGACGCAGGGCGAAATTCGCTACCGGCTGGTGCCCATCGAGCAGGGGACGCGCGTCGACCTTTCCATCGGATATACGCTCACTGGAATGTTGGCGCAGGTCGGAAGGCCGGGGCTGGTCCGCGATCTCGCGGCGCGATTGATCGCGGAGTTTGCCGGCAATCTCGATCGCCGGCTGTCGGGTACATCCTCGGCAGATGCCGTTGCTGCCGACCTGAACGGAATAGCGCTGGTTTTCGGCCTTTTGCGCGCGCGGGTCGCGGGTTGGGTTGGTCGTTTCTCGTCCAAAAATGATGGGGCGACGTGATGGATCGAAGTCTCCGCGTGCTGCGGAAACGACAAGGTTTGGACTGCGGATAGATGAACAGCGTGAGATTGGAGAACCACATGATACGGACTTTCAGACTTGTTCCGACGATAGCGCTGGCGTTCGCCTTGCTGGGTAGTGCCGCCAACGCTCAGACCATCAAGATCGGTGTGAACGAGCCCCTGACGGGCGCGTTCGCCGCGTCCGGTACCTACGTCGTCAACGGCGCCAGGATCGCGGCCGACGAGATCAACGCAAAGGGCGGCATTCTCGGCAAGAAGCTCGAGCTCGTCATCGAGGACAACAAGAGCAATCCGACCGAGGCAGCCGCCGTTGCGGAAAAGCTGATCACCAGCGACAAGGTGCCGGTCCTGATGGGGGCCTGGGGCTCGAGCCTGACGCTGGCCGTGATGCCCAAGCTGATGGAATACGAAACGCCGATGGTGGTTGAGACCTCCTCGTCGGGCAAGATCACCACGACCGGCAATCCCTACATCTTCCGTATCTCGCCGCCGTCGGCGATCGAGGCCGCGGCGTTCAAGGGGATCGTTGACAAGCTCGAACTGAAGAAGGTCGATTTCCTCGTCATCAACAATGACTGGGGGCGGGGCACCGCTGAGGACTTCAGCAAGATGATGAAGGAAAAGGGGATCGCGGTCGGCGCCGTCGAGACGATGGATCAGGGCGCCCAGGACATGAGCGCGCAGCTTTCCAAGCTGAAGGGGACCGATTCAGAGACCATCATCGTGACCACGGCGGTGGACCAGCTGACGCTGATCTTCAAGCAGGCGTCGGCGTTGGGCCTCAAGAAGCGCATCATCACCACCGGTGGCTCGCAGAATCCGGACCAGATCATCGCGCAGGCGGGAGCCGCCGCCAACGGCACCATGCACCTGACGACCTTCCTGCCCTGGTTCCCCGACAAGACGCCGAACCCCGAGGCAACCAATTACTTCATCTCCGAATGGAAGAAGCGCGGCTTCGACTTCGCCGGCTGCACCGAAAGCTTCCGTGGCTATGACGGCATCCGCACGGTGGCAGCCGCGATCGAGAAGGCGGGCAAGGCGGAGCCTGCGGCGATCAAGGCGGCGCTGTGGGATATCAAGATCAAGGGCCTGAATGGCGACATCGTGTTCCGCAAATCCGGTCCCGAAGGCAAGGAAAGCGGCCAGAGCCAGCCCAACGTCTATCTGATCGAAATCACCGACGGCAAGATCGGCATGAAGACGCTCTGACGTCACATCACCGTCGAGGGCCGCGGCCCTCGACGGCATCAGGACATCTGGGGGCCCCCTTGAGCGAATTTCTGCAACATCTGATCAACATGCTGGTGCTCGGCGGCACTTATGCGCTGCTGGGTATCGGACTGACCTTGATCTTCGGCATCATGAACGTCGTGAACTTCACCCATGGAGTGCTCTATACGTTCGGCGCCTACATCATGTTCATCGTGGTGCATCAGCTCGGAATTAACTTCTTCCTGGCGCTGCCGCTCGCCGTGGTGGCCGGTTGGCTGCTTGGCGCGGCGATCGAACTGACTTTGCTCCGGCCGCTGCGTGGCTCCGACATCGACACCACCATGCTTGTCATGATCGGCGCCTGGATCGCGATGCAGTCCGGCGCCTTGTGGATATGGGGTGGCGTCGCGAAATCGGTGGCCACGCCGTTCCCCGAGGCCCCGCTGGTGCTGGGCCCGGTCTCCGTGTCCTGGCTGCGGCTGTTCGTGCTCGCCGCGGCGGCGATGCTGATCGTCGTCACCTATCTCCTGATCAACAGGACAAAACTCGGTTGTGCGATGCGGGCGACGTTTCAGGATCAGGACACCGCCTCGCTGATGGGCGTCAACGTCGATCTGATCTACACCTCGACCTTCGCAATCGGTTCGAGCCTTGCTGCCGCGGCAGGCGCGCTGCTCGGTCCGGTCTACGTCATCTTCCCGCAAATGGGCGATCTCGCCGCCGTAAAGGCGTTCGCGATCGTGATCCTCGGCGGGCTTGGGAATATCACCGGCGCGGTCATTGGCGGCTTCATCCTGGCATTGGCGGAAGAACTGGGTGCCGGCTATGTTTCGTCCGGGTACCGCGACGCTATGGGCTTTCTGATCATCATCGCGGTTCTGATCTTCAAGCCGACCGGACTTTTCGCGCGCTCGGAGCGCGTCGGATGAAGTCAGGGGTCGCCATCCTCACGGTCGTCGCGTTCGCATCGGTGCCGCTCTGGCTGCGCGATCCGTATCTCATGAACGCGCTGATCACGACCGGCATCTTCATCATCGGCGCGATGAGCCTCAATCTGCTGCTCGGGTTCACCGGCCAGCTCAGCCTCGGTCATATCGCGTTCTTCGGCATTGGGGCCTATGTCAGCGCATTGACCTCGCTTGGTTTTGATGTCGGTTTGCCCTTCGGCTTGCGCATCGTTCACGAGCCCTGGCCGCCGATCGTCGGTTTTGCACTGGCAATCGTCATCGCTGGATTGTGCGGATATCTCGTGGGGCTGCTTTCGTTTCGCGTGCGCGGCGCCTATTTCGTGATCGTGACGATTTCCTTTGCGGAAGTGGTCCGGCTGGTTGCGCTGAACTGGGTCGAGCTGACGCAAGGCCCGCTGGCGCTGACCAACATTCCCTCGATTGCGATCGGATTGCCGGGTCTCGGCGATCTCACCCTCCGCACCAAGCTGCATAATTATTACCTCGTGCTGGCCGTCGCGGTTGTCACCTATCTCCTGATCTCGCGCCTCGTCCATTCGCATTTCGGCCGCGCCATGCGCGGGCTGATGGAAAACGAAACGCTGGCGGTATCGGTCGGCATCGACGTGACAAAGACGCTCACGCTGGCAGCGGTGATCTCGGCCGGAATCGCAGGCGCGGCCGGCAGTCTCTACGCACACTACATCCGGATCATCGATCCCGAGGTATTTGCCTTCATCAACACGGTGACGATGGTGATCATGGTCATCACCGGCGGCAAGGGCTCGCTCGCCGGGCCTGTCGTCGGCGGCATGATTTTCGGATTGTTGCCGGTGTTCCTGCGGCCGATCATGGCGCCGGAGGCGCAATGGATCGCGTATGGCGGCGTGCTGATTGTGATCCTGTTCGTATTGCCGCGCGGAATCGTGCCGTCTCTCGCGCAACGATTTGCAAAACCGCGGAGCCGGGCCGAGACGGTTGCCCCGGTTGCATTCGCCGAACGCGACGCCAAGGAGCACGCGTGATGACGGCGATCGCCTTGCAGGTCGAGCAGGTCGCCGTGCATTTCGGGGGGCTCGTTGCGCTCTCGGACATGAATTTTACGGTCGGCGAGGGCGAGATCGTCAGCCTGATCGGACCCAACGGCGCCGGAAAGACGACGGCGTTCAACGTCGTCACGGGCTTTCTGGATCCAACCCACGGCGCTGTCAGCTATCGCGGGACGGCACTCAACGGACTGAAACCGCATCAGATCGCCGATCTCGGGCTGATCCGCACCTTCCAGCGCACCAGCGTGTTTCCGAACGACACCGTTTACGACAATCTGCTGGTCGGGCTGCATCGGCAGGGCAGGGTAAGCCTGCTCGAGGCCATTCTTGGCCTGCCGCGTGCGCGGTCTTCGCGGCGCCGCTTGCGGGAACGCGCCAGCGAACTGGTCGAATGGGTTGGCCTCGAACGTCGCGCCCACGATCTTGCAGGCTCGCTGTCCTACGGCGAGCAGCGCCTGGTCGGCGTGGCACTTGCGCTGGCGGCCGAGCCATCGATGCTGCTGCTCGACGAGCCGGTCTCCGGCATGAACGCCTCGGAGACCCACACCTTCGTGCAGTTGGTCCGCAACATCCGGAATCGTGGCGTCACCATCCTGCTCGTCGAGCACGACATGCCGATGGTGATGAGCGTCTCGGATCGGATCGTGGTGCTGAACTACGGCCGGATCATCGCCGAGGGATCGCCGGACGTGATCCGCAACGACCCGGCCGTCATCGAGGCCTATCTCGGGCAGGGAGCGAAACGTGCTTGAGATACGCGACATGGTGTGTGGCTACGGCGGTGTCACGGCGTTGCGCGGCATTTCGCTAGAGGTCAAGGCGGGGCAGCTCGTCGCCCTGATCGGCGCCAACGGCGCCGGCAAGAGCACCACGCTGCGCGCGATCTCCGGGCTCGTCGCGCCGCGTTCCGGATCGATGCTGTTCGAGGGCAAGGACATTGCGGGCGCAAGGCCGCCGCGCGTGGTGGCCAGCGGGATCGCGCATTGCCCGGAAGGACGGCGGGTATTTCCGCACATGACGGTCGAGGAAAATCTCGACATGGGCGCCTATCTGCGCACCAGTGCCGCCGAGATATCAGCGGACCGCGACCGGATCTATGCCGAGTTTCCGCGCCTGGCCGACCGCAAGCGGCAGGCTGCCGGCACCTTGTCGGGCGGCGAACAACAAATGCTGGCGATCGGCCGGGCGCTGATGTCGCGGCCACGCCTGATCATGTTCGACGAACCGTCCCTTGGGCTCGCGCCGAACATCGTCGAGCGAACGTTTGCGATCATCCGCGGCATCCGCGACGCCGGGACAACGGTCCTGCTGGTGGAGCAGAACGCGTTTGCGGCGCTCGAGATGTGCGACCACGCCTATCTGCTGGAAGGCGGCCGCATCGTTCTGTCCGGGGCGGGCGCCGATATGATCGAGAACGAGCACGTGCGAAAGGCCTATCTTGGCGGATGATCGGTCTGAAACGACGGCGTTGTCAGGCGAAGAGCAATGGATGCCGGTCTGCGGGCTTAGCCGGCTGATTGCACAAGCGATCGTCTGCGTTCGCGTCACCGGCGTCGATCTGATCCTGGTCTGGCACGAAGACCGCGCGGTGGCCTGCGAACGGATGTGCCCGCACGAACAGGCCGACCTCAGCCTCGGACGCCTGTCGGCAGGACGCTTGTTCTGTCCCCGTCATTCGGCCTCGTTCGATCTCCGCAATGGCCAGATTTGCTACGGCTGGCCGAGCCGGCCGCTGCGGATTTACCCGGTACGGATCAGCGACGATCAGGTCTGGATCGACGCCGAAGCGATCAAATCGCCAGCGACCTAATCGACGAGCTTTCGGGCGATATCGACGAGCGCGCCGTCAGGACGCCGCAGTTCCGCGAGGATGCTGAAATGATCTGCGCCTTCGATCGGGAAAAGCTTGCCGGGAGCGCCTGCGGCCATGCGCGATTCATGAAGCCGGATTGAATCGAAAACCAGCGCCGGCAATTCGGCGCTCCCGTAGGCAATGTAGAGCCGCTTCTGGACGACGGGCAGGTGAAGCGGGGACAGCCGTGCCACCTCCTCGTCGGTCAGCTTTAGCGCATTGTTCAGCCCGGTGTCGCGGATCGGCGCGAGATCGTACACGCCCGAAATCGCCAATCCGGCGGCGACGCGCGGGTGATCGAGTGCCATGGCGACGAGCTGCGCGCCGGCCGACCAGCCCGCCAGGACAACGGGGCCGGAGATGCCGTACGCCGCTCCGTGTTGCGCCAGCCAATCGAGCGACTGGGATATCTCGGCCACGATCTGCGTCAACGATGCATCAGGAGCCAGCGAGTATCCGGGGATGGCGACCGACCAGCCATGCGCCGCGACGCCTTCGACCAGCATGGCAAATACCTCGCGTGAGTTGCGCTGCCAGTAACCACCATGCAGGAAAACCAGGCAGGGTGCTGCCTTGTCGGCAGCCGGATAAAGGTCAACCTTCGTCCTTTCCCGGTCGTCATAAGGGACATCGAGAAAGGATTTGCGGCTTGCACGCAGGTTTGCGGAAGCTTCGTTGCGTTCGGCAATCAGCGCCGCGCTGTTCTTTACCGCCGCATTGTTGTCATAGGCTGCGTCACGTTCGGTTTGGGAGAGCGCGGTCCAGTTCAGCCGGGGATCGAGACGGTCATCTCTTCCAATCGTGACGTCATTCACAGCAGACACTCCTGCGATATCTTCCTGCTTTTACCAAAGTTGTGCTCATCTCGCAAAATGCTTATGACGAGGCGCCAAATCTGCGAAAGCGCGGTCGCGCCTAATTTCCCGGTCGGCCCAAGGAGCGGGTGCGAAACGTAGCGCTAGCCTGCTTCCGTTGCTGATCGGTACGCGATCGTTATTGTGGCTGGGTTCAGCGACCGGCAGGCGCCGAGTAGCCGCCCGAATAACGCGACCAATCGGGCCGAACCGTTTGCGACGGCCACGCAGCGTTGGAGTTGCGGAACTGCTCGCTCGCGGGTGCCGGCGTGCGATGCACCTTGCGGCCCTTGTGCTCGGATGCCACGGCGAATTGAGCCGTTGCGGTAGCTAGCAGGGCCGAGCCTAGAAGTGTGAGGATCGTCTTTCGCATTGTCGTTCTCCTTTTTCGCGCTCTTTCCGGTGACGAGACAAGCGCGCCTCGCGTGTTAGCGCTCTCTCCGAGATAAAGATGGTTCGGGCAGGTCAATACGATCGGGCCCATCACGAAACGGCGAGCAAATTTCTTCGTCAAAATTCCTTTCGGCTAAATATTCAGCAGTCAGCCATGGTCGAGGTATAATAGACTGGGTTGGCCGGTGCCCGGTCCGACCGTGGAAACCTCTTTCGCGAGCCCACCCGATGAAGAAATTACTGCTGGCCCTGCTCCTGACGGCATGCCCCGCCTGGGCACAGACCAAGTTGACACCTTCCAAGGGAGTAACGGCGCGTGCCGATAATTGTGCTCCGATCGGCCGGACGGCGGATGGCAAGCTGGTCTATTCGATGAAATGCGAGAACCTGCCGGTACCGCCGCCGCCACAGGCTGAAGCGGTCAGGGAAGCTCCGCCGCCGGAACCGGAGGTGCAACGGAGCGGCATTTTAGGCTGGTCGTACGATCGGAGATGACCCGGGTGGCTCGATAGCAGGAACGGAATGTCGCAAAAATCTCTTTCCGATTTGAACGTCTGCAGCAAGGCGGACTTCGTTGCTGCCCTTGCGAACGTTTTCGAATATTCGCCATGGATTGCCGAGCAAGCCGCATCGGCGCGGCCCTTTGCCGGCGTGAACGCGTTGTTCGCCGCGATGAAGGCCGCGGTGGACGGTGCAGGTCCCGACCATCGTCTGGCGCTGATCAAGGCGCATCCCGATCTCGCCGACAAGACACAACGCGCCGCTGGCCTGACCGCGGAATCCAGTGCCGAGCAAAACAGCGTCGGTCTTGATCGCTTGTCGGATGCCGAATACGAGGCATTTGAGCGCGTTAACAATGCCTACCGCGCCAAATTCGGCTTTCCCTATATTGTCTGCGTGCGCCGGTACACCAAGGATTCCGTGCTGTGCGACTTCGAGCTCCGTCTGCGGAACGATGCGAGCACGGAAATGCAAGCCTCGATCGGGGAGATCTTCCGGATTGCGGCACTACGTCTTGACCAATTGGTAACGGCCGATGATCGATTATCCGTGCATGGTCGCCTGTCGACCCATGTGCTGGACACCCACAGCGGAAAGCCGGCGGCGGGAATTTCGGTCGTGCTCACCGAATTGTCCGATCTCGGCGAAGCCCGCGTGGTGGCGCGTGCGATCACCAACAGCGACGGCCGCACCGATCAGCCGCTGATCGGCGGCCGTCCGGTGCCGATCGGCCGCTATGAGCTGATGTTTGCCGTCGGGACGTATTTTGCCGGCCGCGGCGTGTCGCTGTCAGACCCGCCGTTCCTGGACCAAATTCCATTGCGCTTTTCAGTCAGCGATCCCGAAGGTCATCTCCACGTGCCGCTATTGGTCACGCCATGGAGCTACACGACCTATCGGGGAAGTTAAGTCTTATCCCTCATGATGAGGCGCGCGTCCTCGCGCGTCTCGAACCATGAGTCGACGGGTTTAGGCCAGCCTCCGAGACGCGGCTTGCGCCGCTCTCTCGGTGAGCGCAAGGCACTCATGCGAGGATGAGGATGGCTCACACATGCTGCGCCGATGACGCGGCCGCCGCCGCATCCGCTTCCGCCGCGGCCTTGCTGCCGACGCCGTTGAAGAAGGCGTTCAGGATCACCGCGACCAGCGCACAAAGCAGGATGCCGGATTCCAGCAGAGGATGCAGGTCGTGCGGCAGGTTCTTGAAGAAGTTTGGCGCCACCAGGGGGATCATGCCGAAGCCGACGGAAATTGCGACCACGAACAGATTGAAGTGATTGTTCTTGAAGTCGACCGCAGCCAGGATGCGCGCGCCGGTCGCGGCGACCATGCCGAACATCACAAGGCCCGCGCCGCCAAGCACGACCAGCGGCACCGCCTCGACCAGTGCGGCCATCTTCGGCAACAGCCCGAGCAGTAGCATGATGGCGCCGCCGGTGACGGTGACCCAGCGCGAGCGCACGCCGGTGACGCTGACGAGGCCGACGTTTTGCGAGAACGAGGTGTAGGGAAACGTATTGAAGATGCCGCCGAGGAAGGTGCCGACGCCATCCGCGCGCAGGCCGCGGGTCAGCGCGTCGCGGTCGACTTTCTTGCCGGTGATCTCGCCGAGCGCCAGGAACATACCGAGCGATTCGATCATCACCACGATCATCACGATGCACATGGTGATGATGGGCACCAGATGGAATGTTGGCATACCGAAGCGGAACGGGATCACGAGCGCACCCCATTGGGCCGCGGTGACCTTTTCGAAATGCATCACGCCGAGCACGCTGGCGAGCATCGCGCCCGCGATGATGCCGAGCAGCACGGCCACATTGGCGACGAAACCGGTACCCCATTTGATCAGGGCGAGGATCACCGGCAGCACAAACAGGGCGATGCCGAGCCCCTGCAACTGCCCATAATTGGGATTGGGGAAGGCGCCGGGGACGCCGTCGATCACCTTGGTGAGGGTCGGCAGGCCGCCACCGGCCCAGTTGATGCCGACACGCATCAAGGAGATGCCGATCACCAGAATGATGGTTCCGGTGACGACGGGTGGAAACAGCGGCAACAGGCGGCTGATGAAGGGTGCGGCAACAATGCCGAAGATTCCGGCAGCGATGACCGAGCCGTAGATGCCGAGGAGGCCGACATCGGGTGCGGCGGCCATCGACAGCATCGGGCCGACCGAGGCAAAGGTCACCCCCATCATGACCGGCAGCCGAATGCCGACTCCGGGAAAACCGAGACATTGCACCAGCGTGGCGAGCCCGCAGGCGAACAGATCAGCCGAGATCAGGAAGGCGACGTCTTCCGGCGGCAACTTCAGCGCCCGGCCGATAATCAGGGGTACCGCGACCGCGCCGGCGTACATCACAAGCACATGCTGCAGGCCGAGCGCGAGCAGCCGCGGCGCCGGCAGCGCCTGGTCGACCGGATGGAGTTCGGTGGTCATGGTTATGGCTGAGCCTCCCATTGGCGGGCCCCCCGGGCCGTTCCAACCGATACAAGGCGCGTGCCAGACGCTTGCCTTCCCGAAGCGGGCTTCCGAGGGAGCTTGCTCAATGGCACGAACGTTGCTCAATATTGGACCATATCGGGCGACCATAGTCCCGCAGAATTACCGGTCGAACTGGAGGCTCCCACGTGCCGCTGATCAAAAACAGATACGGAAAGGGCCGCGTCCGCGTGATGCGCATCCATCGCGACGGCGACCGCCAGGAAGTCAGCCAGCTCAACGTCAAGGCGATGATGGAAGGTGACTTTGCCCGCACCTACACCCACGGCGACAATGCCAACACGGTGTCGACGGACACCATCAAGAACGTCGTCAACATCGTGGCGCGTGAAAACACCGGGCTTTGCACCGAGGAATTTTGCGAGGTGCTGGCAAAGAAATATCTCGATAGCTATCCGCAGATCGCCTCCGTTGCGCTCACGGTGCACGAGACCAAATGGAGCCGGCTCAGCTTTGGCGGCAAGCCGCATCCGCACAGTTTCGTGCTCGACAGCAACGGCCAGCCCACCGTGGAAGTGTTGTCTATCCGCGGCGGCGCAACCACGATGTCATCAGGCATCGACGGCTTTACCTTCATGAAGTCGACGCAGTCGGGCTGGGAGAACTACGTCAAGGACAGTTTCACCACGATCCCGCCAACCGCCGACCGGATGTGCGCGACCAGCATGGTGGCGTCGTGGAAATGGTCGGGCAAGCCTTCGAGCTATCCGGCGGCCAACAGGAAGATACTGGATACGGTGCTAGAGGTGTTTTCGATGACCTACAGCAAGAGCGTGCAGGATAGCCTCTACCGGATGGGCGAGGCGGCGCTGGCGGCGGTGCCGGAGATTTCCGAGATCAGCATGGCCTGCCCGAACATGCATTTCATTCCGATGAATCTCTCGGCGTTCGGAATGGACAACAACAATGACGTGTTCCTGCCGACCGACGAGCCGCATGGCCAGATCGAGTGCACGGTGGGGCGGGGGTGATTGCTCGTGTCCCGGAAGCGGTGCAGCGTGCAACGCTGCCGAGCCGGGACCTATGCGACCGCAGAGAGGCCCCAGCTCTGCAGCGCATCGCTAAGGCGCTGCGCAGCGTCCGCGGGGCACGAGAACTACTTCCCAAACTTCTCATGCAGCATTGGCCATAGCCGGTCCGGCTTGAACGGCGTCGCCGTGAAGCGGATGCCGGTGGCATTGGCGATGGCGTTGCCGAGCGCCGCGGCGACCGGGTTGTAAGGGCTCTCGCTCATCGATTTGGCGCCCATCGGCCCCAGCGTGTCCGTCGTGTCGGCGAACAGCACTTCGGTCCGGGGAACGTCGGCAAACGACGGCAAATGATAATCGCGGAATTTTGGATTGATGACGCGGCCATTGTCATCGATCACCATTTCTTCATAGAGCGTAGCGCCCAGCGATTGCGCAACGCCGCCTTCGACCTGGCCGCGGCATTGCATCGGGTTGGCGACGCGGCCGGCATCGGCGGCTTGCACGCTCTTCAGTATCTTGATCTCACCGGTGTATTTGTTCACGGCGACACGAAAACCCTGCACGTTGAAAGCAACCGACCGCGGCGTGCCCGACGAATTGCCGCTGGCGCTGAGGGCTTTACCCAGCGATTGCGCTGACGCAGCTAGCAGCGCGTAGGGCGTCCGGCGTCCGGCGCACACGGTGGCGTGGTTATCGAGCGCGCAGGCATCAGCGTTTTCGCCGAGCAAGGATGCCGCGAATTGCTTCAACTGGGCGGCCAGCGCCTCGGCTGCGATTTGCGTTGCGCGTCCGGCGACGAAGATGCCGGCGCTGCCATAGGCGCCGGTGTCGTGGCCGTCCTGCGCGGTGTCGGATTGGAGTAGGCGAATGCGATCAACCGACGTCGCCAGCGCGCTGGCGGCGATCTGGCGATGCACGGTGCTGGTCCCGTTGCCGAACTCCGCGGTGCCGACCGTGAGATCGAAGCTGCCATCGTCGCGCAGCGCGATGCTGCAATCGGCGAAATGCCCGGCCGGCGGCACGGTGTCGATCATGGTCAGCGCGATGCCGTCCCCGGTCAGCCAGTCTGCGGAAAGCTCAGGCTTTGGTTCATCCGCCGCCATGGCGCGCTCGACGAGGTCGAGGCACTGATCGAGGCCATAGCTGCCATAAAACACGTCGTGATACTTGGACTCCGGCGGCGACAACATGGGATCGCCGGGTTTCACGACATTGCGGCGGCGCATTTCGAACGGGCTGATGCCGAGCTGTTTTGCCAGTTCGTCGATTGCGGCTTCGACAGCGATCAACGTTTGCGGCAGGCCGTAACCGCGAAACGCACCTGCCGGCACGGTGTTGGTATAGGCGGCGATGCCGTCGACCTTCTTGTTCGGGCAGTTATAGACGCCGATGCATTCGTTGACCGAATGAAACAGCACCGGGCCGGCGTGATTGCCGTAGGCGCCGGTGTTGGAGAGTACGTCGAGCTGCAATGCCGTGAGCTTGCCGCCCTTGTCGGCGCCTGCTTTGACGGTGACCTGCATCGGATGCCGCGTCGAGGTCGAGATGAATTGTTCTTCCCGCGTCAGCTCGAATTTGACCGGACGGCCGGTCTTGAGCGCCGCGAGCGCAAGAATGTCCTCGACGAACATTTCCTGCTTGCCGCCGAACCCACCGCCGACGCGCTCACAGAACACCCGTACCTTGTGGAGCGGTAGATGGAACAGGTCGGCCAGCGTGCGCCGTGTCAGGAACGGCACCTGCGTGCTGGAACGCACGTTGAGGATTCCGTCGCCATCGACCCAGGCAAGGCCGCCATGGGTTTCCAGCGCCGCATGTTGGACCCGCTGGGTCGCAAAAGCACCTTCATAGGTGACGGCAGCCTGCGCCAGCGCAGCCGCGACGTCACCGAATTCGCCATGGATTTCGGCCACGATATTGCGGGCCGCGTTCGCGACGCGGTTTGCTTGTGTCTTGTCGGCGTGCAGCACGGGGGCATCAGGCGCAATCGCCGCCACGGGATCGACCGCTGCCGGCAGGATTTCGTACTGAATCTTCAGCTTCCGGCAGCCTTCCTCGGCGGCGGCTTCGGTCTCGGCGACCACGGCGGCGACCTTCTGCCCGATAAAGCGGGCGACATTGTCGAGCACACGGGTGTCGTCCGGGTCCATCCAGTCCCATTCGTGCCGCGCGGTGGAGAACAGCCGGTCTGGGGCGTCTTCGAAAGTCAGCACGCTATGCACGCCGGTAACGCCAAGTGCCGCGGTCTTGTCGATCGAGATGATATTCGCATGCGGATGCGGCGAACGCAGCATCTTGATATGCAGCAAGCCTTCCGGCGCGACATCGAACGTATAGGGCTCCGAGCCGCGCACTACCCGTGGGCCCGCAGGCGCGGGCAGACTGCGGCCGAACGCGATGCCGGCGTCGGCGTCCTCGATGTTGTTCCGGCCGTTGAGCGCGTCCTCGATCGAACGATAGCCGGTGCAGCGGCAGATGTTGCCTTTCAGCGAGGCGCCGAGGTCCTGGCGCTGCGCCTGGTTCAGCGACGCGCAGGTCAGGATCATGCCTGATGTACAGAACCCGCACTGGAATCCCTGCGCATCCAGAAAAGCCTGCTGCATCGGATGGGTATCGCCGTCGGGCGCAAGGCCTTCGATCGTGGTCACGGCATGGCCGTCGGCGCGGAAGGCTGGGATCAGGCAGCTATGCACGGGCTCGCCGTCAAGCAGTACTGTGCACGCGCCGCAGTCGCCGGCGTCGCAGCCCGTCTTGACGCCGAAATGCCCGAGTTCGCGCAGGAACGTTCGCAGGCACTGCCCGGCTCGCGGGGATTCGGAAAACTCCTTGCCGTTGATCTGGAGTGTCATGCTTATGCCGTGCCCTGCAATTCGACGCGGATCTCTTCCGCGAGTCGCAGCGTCATATGCTTGCGCCATGCTGGCTTGCCGTGAAGGTCGGTGTGGTAGAGGTCGTCGGCAATGCGCTGCAAAATCGTTTCGCGCAATTCCTTGTCGTTTGGGATTCCGGCGAAGGACAATCGAACCGGCCGGCTGGTCGATGCTGTTATCGTCAGCGCCAATCCACCGTCGCTGGTGACGCAGCCGATCAACAGCGCCGCCGAGCGGCCGACCGGCGTCAGCGAAATCTGGCGGAACGCCGAGCGCCGCCTCAAGGCCGCGAGCGGGATGTCGACCTGCCGCAACAGATCGCCCGGTGCGAGTACGTTGCGCTGGTCGCCGGTGACGAAATCGGCGACGGCAATTTTTCGCTCACCGCCACCGGCCTGCCAGATCGTGCAGACACCGTCGAGCGCCGAGGTGAGAGAGATCATCGGCCCCGCCGGCAGCGACATGCAGATGTTGCCGCCCACCGTCGCCGTCTTCCAGATCTTGAAGGAAGCAAGAAACGCGCGGCAGCACTGGTTGATCAGCGGCGAGGCGATCCATTCCGGAGGGCAGGAAAGCGCATCGAGCTGCGCGACCGTACAGGTCGCGGATATCGACAATTCAGTCTCGCCGATGGTCAGCGCCGGCCATTTCAGGTCGGTGAGATCGATCAGCCGGGTCAGATGCGCCTGCGGTTCCGAGAACAGCCAGGTCCCGCCCGCGAGCCAGGCGTCGCCTGCCGTCCAAACGGGCAATTGATCCCGCGTCGTGGGATGGGCAACCGCGGCAATGGTGTTCAGGTCCATGGATATGCTAACGCTTTCAAGTAGATGCATCTCCGACTATGAAGTCTTGCAAGACCAGCGCCAATTGCCAATCGGCTTGGGATGGTCCTTGCATTCGCAAGAGGAGGGCGTTCGGTAACGGCGCCCCGCAAATCAGGTGGGATCATGGACGAAACGCAGGCGATCTGGATCAGGGATCCCCTTTCCATTCTCGCCGACGGCGCCGAGCGCGGCGTCGTGGTCCATGGCGGCAAGATCGTCGAACTGGTGCCGCGCGGCCGGGAGCCGGCGACCGCAAATACCGTCGTCTATGATGCCCAAGCGCACGTCGTCCTGCCTGGCTTGATCAATACCCATCATCATTTCTACCAGACCTTGACGCGGGCGCTGCCGGCGGCGCTCGATCGCGAACTGTTTCCGTGGTTGCAGGCGCTTTATCCGGTTTGGGCCCGGCTGACGCCAGAATCGCTCCACCTTGGGGCCACCGTCGCGATGTCGGAGTTGCTGCTGTCGGGCTGCACCACCACGACCGATCACCATTATGTGTTTCCGGCAGGGCTCGAGGACGCCATCGATATCGAGGTTGCCGCCGCCCAGCGGCTCGGCATCCGCGTGCTGCTGACGCGCGGCTCGATGGACCGCTCCCAGAAGGATGGCGGCCTGCCGCCCGACAGCGTGGTGCAGGACGAGGATACGATTTTGGCCGACAGCGAACGCGTGGTGGCAAAACACCACCAGCGCGGGGAGGATGCGATGGTGCAGATCGCGCTGGCGCCATGCTCGCCGTTTTCGGTGACGACCTCGCTGATGCGCGCGACTGCCACCCTTGCAGACAAGCTCGACGTCCGCCTGCACACGCATCTGGCCGAAACCGAGGACGAGAACAAATTCTGCGAGCAGATGCATGGCTGCCGGCCGCTCGACTATCTCGAACAATGCGGCTGGCTCCATGCGCGGACCTGGCTGGCGCACGGCATCTTCTTCAATTCCGACGAGATGAAGCGGCTCGGCAAGGCCAGGACCGCCATCAGCCATTGCGCCTGCAGCAACCAGATTCTGGCGTCGGGCTGCTGTCCGGTCTGCGAGATGGAAGAGGCGGGGGTCTCGATCGGGCTCGGCGTCGACGGCTCGGCGTCGAACGATGAGTCCAACCTGATGCAGGAAGTCCGCGCCGCGTTCCTGCTGCAGCGGGCGCGCTACGGCGTCGGCCGCGTCAGCCACAAGGACGCGCTGCGATGGGCTACCAAGGGCTCGGCGGCCTGCGTCGGCCGGCCCGAGCTCGGCGAAATCGCGGTCGGGAAGGCTGCTGACCTCGCGTTGTTCAAGCTCGACGAATTGCGCTTCTCCGGCCACGGCGATCCGCTAGCGGCACTCGTTCTATGCGGCGCGCACCGCGCCGACCGCGTGATGGTCGGCGGCAATTGGGTGGTGACCGACGGTGCGATCCCCGGCCTCGGCGTATCAGACCTGATCCGCCGCCACAGCGCCGCCGCCCGCGCGATGCATCAGGGGTAAGGATTCCCCGATGTGCCATTGCACATCTGAGGCCTGCCTCATGAGGCGCATCCGGGAATGACGAGCAGAGATTTGCGATGGTCGATTTCTAACTAGATCTTGCGTTTTCGGATGGAGCGAGGCCCCATTCCTACTGTGCATGGGGTTGTTTTCGCAATTTTGCTGTCCGTCGAAGCGATCCGGCCTCTCTCCGCAAAAGGGCGGAGAGAGGCAAGAGCGACGTGCCGCTCTCACTTGCCTGGAATCTTATCGTCGATACCCTTCACATAAAAATTCATGCCGAGCACCTGGCCGTCGTCGAGATGGGTGCCGCCCTTGCATTCGACTTCCTTGCCGTCCTGGCCGACGATGGGGCACTTGAACGGCTGCAGCGTGCCTTCGATGATGGCAGCCTCAGTATCCATCGCCAGCTTCTTCACGTCGTCGGGCATGTTGGTGTAGGGCGCCATGACGACGAGCTTGCTCTTCAGGCCGCCCCAGAAATCTTCCGACTTCCAGGTACCGTCGAGCTCGGCCTTGACGCGTTCGATATAATAGGGGCCCCAGTTGTCCATGATCGAAGTGAGCTGCGTCTTTGGCCCGAACTTGATCATTTCGGAATCCTGGCCGAACGCCAGCTTGCCGCGCTCGGCGGCGACCTGCATTGCGGCAGGGCTGTCGGTGTGCTGCATGATGATGTCGGCGCCCTGGTCGATCAGCGCCTTGGCGGCGTCGGCTTCCTTGCCGGGATCGAACCAGGTGTTCGCCCAGATGATCTTCACCTTGATGTTGGGGTTGATCGTCTGTGCACCGAGCATGGTGGCGTTGATGCCGGAGATCACTTCGGGAATCGGGAACGAGGCGATATAGCCGAGCACGCCCGACTTCGACATCTTGGCCGCGATGATGCCCTGGATGTAGCGGCCCTCATAGAACCGCCCCGAATAGGTCGACATGTTCTTGTCGCGCTTGTAGCCGGTGGCGTGCTCGAAATGCACGTTCGGATATTTCTTGGCGACCTTCAGCGTCGGCTCCATGTAGCCGAACGAGGTCGTGAAGATCAGCTTGTTGCCGGCGCGCGCCAGCTGCTCGATCGAGCGTTCGGAGTCCGGGCCTTCGCTGACATTCTCCAGGAACGTGGTTTCGACCTTGTCGCCGAACTCCTTGACCATGGCGAGGCGCCCGAGGTCATGCTGGTAGGTCCAGCCGAGGTCGCCGACCGGGCCGAGATAGATGAATCCGATCTTGAGTTTGTCGGCGGCGGAAGCGCCGAACAGGCCTGCTCCGGTAACGAGCACCGCTGCGGTCGCCGCGATGAGAATCTTTCTCATGGATTTCTCCGTTTCAACTGACGGGTGGACGCTCTCTCCCGATGCGCAGCGCCCCGTCGCGCGCGCTTCGGCACATTACCGGTCGGGCACGAACACGGTCCCGAGCGCCGCGGGCGCAGTCGAGCCGCCGGTTCGTGCACGTGAAATCAGGACAAGGACAATGATGGTCGCCAGATACGGCGATGCCGACATCAACTGCGAGGGCACGCCGACGCCCCAGCCCTGCGCATGCAGCTGCAGGATCGTCACGGCGCCGAACAGATAGGCGCCGATCACGAGGCGCCCCGGCAGCCATGATGCGAACACGACCAGCGCCAGCGCGATCCATCCGCGGCCTGCGGTCATGCCGGGGATGAAGAAGGGTGTATAGGCGAGCGGCAGATAGGCGCCGGCCAAGCCTGCGCAGCCGCCGCCGAACATCACCGCGAGCATCCGGATCCTGAGGACGGGATATCCGAGCGCATGTGCCGAGGTGTGGTTGTCGCCCGCCGCGCGCAGGATCAACCCGGCCCGCGTCTTGTAGAGAAAGAACCAGACGCCAATGACCAGCGCCAGCGAGAGGTACACGAAGGCGTCCTCGCCGAACAGAATGCGCCCGACCAGCGGGATATCGGTGAGACCGGGAATATACAGATGCGGCGCCAGCGAAATCTTTTCGCCAACGAAGCGGGAGCCGATCAGGCCGGAAAGGCCGATGCCGAGAATGGTCAGCGCGAGACCCGTCGCGACCTGGTTGACCGCAAGGCCCAGCGTCATCAGCGCGAAGATCAGCGACATCAGTATGCCGGCGGCGATGCCGCACAGCGCGCCGATGATGACCGAACCGGATAGCCAGGCGCCGCCGAAGCCGCAGGCCGCGCCGACGATCATCATGCCCTCGACGCCGAGGTTGAGCACGCCGGCGCGTTCGGTCACGAGCTCGCCGGTGGCAGCTAGCAGCAACGGCGTGGACGCCGCCAGCACTGCAAGGATGATGGCCTCAATGAGCCCCACTGGACACCTTTGGTGACGCGAAAATGAGCTTGAACCGGTAGAGAATGAGGGAATCGCAGGCGAGCACGAAGAACAGCAGAATGCCCTGAAACACCTTGGTGACGTCCAACGGGATTTTCATTGCAATCTGCGCCTGCTCGCCGCCGATGAAAGTGAGTGCGAGGAACAGTCCTGCAATTAATATTCCAACCGGGTTCAGCCGCCCCAGAAACGCGACGATGATCGCGGTAAAGCCGTAGCCCGGCGAGATACCCGGCTGCAGATGCCCGACGGGACCCGCAACCTCGATGATCCCGGCGAGGCCTGCCAGCGCGCCCGAAATCGCGAAGGTGAGGAGGATCAGCTGGTTGGAATTGAAGCCGCCGAACCGCGCGGCGCGCGGGGCGGCACCGACGACGCGGATTTCAAACCCCTTGATGGTCCTGCCGAGCAGCACCGCGCCCGCCGCGACCACCACCAGCGCTATGATGCCGCCAAGATGCAGCCGGCCGCTCTCGATCAGTACCGGCACGGTTGCGACCGGATCGAACTCGGCGGTGGTCGGGAAGTTGAAGCCCTTGGGATCGCGCCACGGGCCGCGCACGAGGTAATCTAGCAGGAGATCGGCGACGTAGACCAGCATCAGGCTGGTGAGGATTTCGCTGGCGCCGAACCGGACCTTGCAGATCGCCGGGATCAGGGCGTAGAGCGCGCCGCCGGCTGCCGCCAGCACCATCATGGCCGGCAATACCCACGGGCCGGCGTCGGTGCCCTGCGTCTTCACCGCAAGCCAGCTGCCGGCGACGGCGCCGATCAGGAATTGCCCTTCGGCGCCGATATTCCAGGCGTTGGCGAGGTAGCAGAGCGACAGGCCGATCGCGATCATCACCAAGGGTGTCGCCTTCACCGCGATCTCCTGCAGCGAATAGCTGTCGATGAGGGGATCGATGAAGTAGACGCCGAGCGCGGTAATCGGGTTCTTGCCCAGGATCGCAAACAGGATACTCATGGTCATCAGCGTCAGGCCGATCGCGATCAGCGGCGAAACCAGCGCGATCGTGTTCGAACGCTCGGCGCGTTTTTCAAGCACCAGCTGCATGCGCCGCTTCCTTCTGATCCAATGTGCTCCCGCCCATCAGCAGGCCGAGCTTCTCACGGCTCGCATCGCGGGTTGACATCGGCTCCGACAGATGGCCGTGGAACATCACGGCGATGCGGTCAGTGATTTCGGCGAGCTCGTCGAGGTCCTGGCTCGTGACCAGTACCGCGGCACCGCTGGCGGCAAGATCGAGCAGGGCCTGGCGGATCACGCTGGCCGCACCGGCGTCAACGCCCCAGGTCGGCTGGCTTACGATCAGCACCACCGGGTTGCGCAGGATTTCCCGGCCGACGATGAATTTTTGCAGATTGCCGCCGGAGAGGCTGGCGGCTTCCGGATCGCGCTTGGCCTTGCGCACGTCGAAGACCTCGGTCGCACGGTCGACGGTCTTCAGCGTTGCCGCGGTGTTGACGAAGCCGTGCTGGACCATGCCGGAGGCTGCGTGGCCGGTCAGCAGCGCGTTCTCGGACAGCTTCATGCGCGGCGCGGTGCCATGGCCGAGCCGTTCCTCGGGAACGAAGGCTGCGCCAAGCTTGCGCCGCTGGGTGATCGAAAGGTGCCCCGCGGCATGTCCGTCGATCACCACCGTGCCGGGGTCCCGCGCCAGCCGCTCCCCCGACAGCGCGGCGAAAAGCTCGTCCTGGCCGTTGCCGGCGACGCCGGCGATGCCCAGGATTTCACCACCTTTCAGCTCGAAGGCGATGTGCTGGAGCCGCACGCCGTGGGGATCCTCGGGCTCGAGGTTGAGGTCGTTGACGACCAGCCGCGGCACGGTGGTTTGCCGGTTGGCGGCGGCCTTCACTTCCTTGATCTCGCCGCCGACCATCATCCGCGCGAGCGAGGCCGCCGTCTCCGCCTTGGGATTGCAGGTCGAGACTTTCTTGCCGCCGCGCAGGATGGTGGCGGTGTCGCAGAGCCGCTTCACTTCTTCCAGCTTGTGGCTGATGTAGAGGATGGCGCGGCCCTCGGCCTTGAGGCGATCGAGCACGGTGAAGAGCTGGTCGGCTTCCTGCGGCGTCAGCACCGCGGTCGGTTCATCGAGGATCAGGAATTTCGGGTTCTGCATCAGCGCGCGCACGATCTCGATGCGCTGGCGTTCGCCGACGGACAATTGCCAGACCTCGCGCCTGGGATCGAGCGGAAGCCCGTAAATACGGGATACTTCCTCAAGGCGCGCCGACATGTCCTTGAAGGATTCCTTGCCGTCGAGCCCCAGCGCTACGTTTTCCGCCACGGTAAGATTGTCGAACAGCGAGAAATGCTGAAACACCATGCCGATGCCGCGGCTGCGAGCTTCCGAGGGTCCGGACAAAACCATCTTCTCGCCCTGCCAGCGCATTTCGCCTTCGCTCGGCTGGATCAATCCATAGATGGTTTTGACGAGCGTCGATTTGCCTGCGCCGTTCTCGCCGAGCAGCGCGTGGATCTGCTGCGGCCAGATATCGATATCGATCGCCTCGTTGGCGAGGAAGGTGCCGTAGCGCTTGGTGAGGCCAACCGTCTGGAGCAGCGGCGTGGCACCCCTCTGCAGCGCGGCAGGCGTCGAGTCCAGCATTCGTGCTCACACGTCCCAGGGAATGGATGCCTCAATATTGGGCTAGTTTAGGCGTGCGCGTAAGTAGGGAAAAAGCGCCAGCCCTTGCTCAACCCTTCGGCAGGCGACGCCTCTCGCGATTCCCGGTTGCTTCGATGCTTGAAGCGTTTGCGGATCGTCGGCGCCGATCAGCCTCAGCATAGGGAGGGAAAGGCTTGTTGCAGAATTGTAACGGTCCAGACAATTCGAAACGGCCTAGTCAGCACTGACGCGATGTTGAGCAGTTTTGTCGCAGCTGTGTACGCGTTGCAGGGAGCAGGGCGTTTTTGCATTTCGGTTGGGTTTGCCCTGCGCCCGATCGTCGCAGAAAGCCTGTGGACTCAGGCCTAAGTCGAAAAATCCGGTTCCACTGAAGGTTGTTTTGCTTGCTTCGCCAACCCGACGACCCCTTCCACAAAGCGCTGATACGCCGATTGTTCTTGATGAAACTTGCATCAAGCCATGGGGAAACTTGAGGCTTCTCACTTTATTCGATCAGCGCGAGGTTTGCTTCCAAGGGCCTCGATCATTCGATCGTCAACTTGGGGGTAATTGGGGATGTCTTGTCTACACCGAATCTTGGCAGCCGCGGCACTGTCACTTGCCATACTCACGCCTGCGGGCTTCGCCAGAGCGGCCGACGTGCCCGTGAAAGCCGCTAAGGCGGCCCCCGAACTTCCCTGGTTCCTCGTGATCGATAACCGGGTGACCTTCTCCTACATCTTCACCGCCTCACAGCCGGGCATGTTCTCGGTCAGTCCGAACGGCACGGTCAACGCCAAGACGGCGAAGCAGGTGTACTCCTTCACCCATTTCGACATCTGGCGGTACGGCCAGAACTTCTTCACGATCTCGCTCTACAAATCGGATCAAAACGATCCGGCCGCGCCCTGCATTAATGCCGGCATTTCCTCGGCCTTCCTGCCGGCCACCTGCGCCGGCGCCACCGAAATCTACGGCCTGTTCCGTTCGACGTTCGGATTCAATCAGATCTTCAACACCAAGGCCTTCACAATCGGGCCGCTGCAGAACATCTCGTTCGAAGTCGGCATGGATGCAAACACCGAGAACCGCTACTTCGGTGCCGCCAAGCGTGACGTCGTTGCCGGCCTGCAGTTCGAGTTCGCGCTGCCCTACAAGGGCTATATCAACGTTGCGCCCTTGATGTACTGGGAGTTCTCCAACCACAATTCCTTTGCCCAGTGCAACAGCGGCTTCTCCGGTCCGGTGCCGGGCGTGAGTTGCCTTCCCGACGGCAACACCTCGTACAAGCCGACGTGGGCGATTGAAACCAACTACTACATGGATCTCGGTTTCCTGCCGGAGAACATGCAGTACTTCTCGATCAGCGGTCGCGCCGGCTGGTACGGCAAGAAGGGTTCGGACACGCAGCCGCTTCCGGCGCTGGGTGCCGTGAACGGTGCCTACCCCACGGCCGTCGAGTTCAACTCGGAGCCGATCCGCCTGACCCTCGACGCTTCCAAGGCAATCTGGGGTCCGAAATGGTCCCACTACGTGGACGTCTGGGTCGCCTATCGCTACTGGCAGAACAAGTTCGGCCTCGATCACAACGCTCCGTCGGCCGCTTGCTCTGTGACAATCGGCGGCGTAACCCGTCCGAGCGGCGCCTGCACGGAGTCCTCGCTCTACTCCGGTATCACGGTGAAGTTCTGACCACCTGACTCGTTCCTCAGGTGCAAAGCGATGGCGCCGCGATGTTCCCCGCGGCGCCATCTTTGTTGTCTGACGGTGATTGATGCTGCAGCGCTTCGGCCCCATGCCGTCTCGAGGTATGAAGCCACCGGCCGGGCCGTCACCTATTTCGTCCACGCCCCGGCATGCACGGCCGCGGCCTCGTCCTCCAGCAGCGGTCCGACCACTTCGGTCGACCGCTGGCCGCTGGCAAAGACCTCGCGGCACGGCAAATCGAGCGTTGGATTTTCCGGGTGGTTGCCGGTTAGCTTCCGCAAGCGGTGTTCGCTGAGGCCGTAGACCAACCGGCCGATGCCGGCCCAGTAGATCGCGCCCGCACACATCGCGCAGGGCTCGGCGGACGAATAGAGCGTGGCGCTGCGCAGGATATTCGCGTCGATCGTGGTACAGGCCTGCGTCGCCAGCAGCCGTTCGGCATGCGCGGTGCCGTCATGGAAAGGCATGTAGCCGTTCTCGGCTTCGAGCAGCACCTTGCCGTTCTGGGTGACCAGGACAGCGCCGAAGGGATGATTGCCATGCGTCGTTGCACGGCGGGCCACGTCAAAGGATCGCCGCAGGAAATGCGCGTCGAACTCCGGCGGGCTGAGTGCTGAAAGGTTCGCCATCAATACGCTACTCGTGTCCGGCCATATGCCACCCGATCCCGGTCTGATTGGCCCATGAGGCTGGTTCTACACCATTCCCTTGCCGGCGTCCGACCCATGGCGCCGTTGTCGCGCCTGCAGCACAAGAATGACGATCAGCGCCGAGAAGATGACGAGAAAGGATACGGCGCTGGTCAACGTTCCAAGCGCATAGATATCCGGTTTCGTTACGGTCGTCGTCAGGCCCTGCAACTCGAGCGGCAAGGTGTTGACGGATCCGATCGCCTGGCTGGAGCGCGCGAGTTCGTCCCAGGACAAGGTAAAGCCGAACAGACCAATGCCCACGACGGACGGTAGTATGATTGGCAGCACCACATGGCGAAATGTCTGCCATGGTGTTGCACCGAGGTCGCGCGCTGCCTCTTCAAGCCGGCCATCGAAGCGGTTGAAAATCGCAAACATGATCAAAAGGCCAAACGGCAAGGTCCAGGTAAGGTGCGCACCAAGGCCTGAGGTAAAAAGCCCCATTGCCGTCGTCCAGCCCTCGGCGCCGCTTTTGATGATGAAATCATCGAGCAACCGGAATTCCAGCGCGATGCCGAGCGAAGTGATGATCGACGGCATGATCAGACTTGCGATGGCGACATAAAACAGGAAGGTCGCGCCGCGGAACGATTTGCGAAAGGCCATGCCGGCCGAAACCGAAAGCACGACCGTCAGGATCATGACGACGAGGCCGAGCTTGAGCGACCGCTTGAAGGCCGCGCCGATGTCGACGATGCCGGCCCCGGCGAACACCTTGTTGAACCAAACCAGCGAAACGCCGTTCATTGGAAAGGTCAGGCCGCCGTCGGGGCCCTGGAACGAGAGGATGTAGATCGCAATCATCGGTCCGTAAAGGAACAGCACATAGGCAGCGAAGAACGCTGCCAGAACATAAAAGGATCTCGACCGCTTGTCGCCCATCTCACAGCTCCTTGCGGATATCGACGATCCGCGTCAGCGCCGAAATGATCATGATCGTGATACCGAGCAGGATGACCGCGTTGGCTGCGGCTGCCGGAAATTGCAATGCATTGAGGCGCGACTCGATGATCTTGCCAGCGGAAGCGATTTGTTGGCCGCCCATCACGCCGATCGTGACAAAATCACCCATGACGATCGTGATCACGAAAATTGAACCAATCACGATCCCCGGTTTTGCCAGGGGAATGATGATATTGACCAGGGTCTGCCACCCGGTGGCTCCGGCATCATAGGCGGCTTCGATCAGCCGCTTGTCGATCCGGATCATTGAATTGAAGATCGGCACCACCATGAAAAATGTGAAGAGGTGAACGAGGGCCAGGACCACGGAAAACTCGGAGAACAGCAGCCATTCGAGCGGCTGCTGGATCAGCCCCGCGCCTTGAAGGCCCTTGTTCACCAGTCCATTGCGGCCGAGAAGCGGAATCCAGGCAATCATGCGGATCACATTCGAGGTCCAGAACGGAATGGTGCAAAGCAGGGAGAGCACGATCTGCCAGGTCTTGGATCGGACGTGGAACGCGAGAAAATAGGCAACGGTGAAACCGATCAGAAGCGTCAGGACCCAGGTCAACAGACACAGTTTCAAGGTCTTCAGATAGGTTTTCAGGATCGTGCACAGGCCCGGCAGCTCGGCGACGCATCCCTCGAACGTATCGGTGTAGCCGCGCAGACTAAAGGCGGGGAGCATCTCATATTCATTGTAGTCCCACGCGCTAACGATCGTCACAAATACCAGCGGCAACAGAAAAAACAGCACGAAGATCAGCATCATTGGCGCAGCCTGGAGCCACGCGACGAAGGATTTGCGGTCTTGAACCATCGAAAGGTCGATCTCTATCAAACCGGAGCGGGACTAGCCGGCGCGTTGGCCCGGCTAGTCCCTGGATGTCATCAAGCGGCGATGAATTCATTCCACTTGCGCACCATGTAATCGTTCTCGTCCATGACGGCGTTCCAGCAGGCAACGCCGCCCATGCGGTCGTCATAGGATCCTCCGTCACGCTTGGCGCCGGCCTTCTCGAGAATGGTGCCGTCGGGCGCCTTGATATCGCCGACAGCGGCCTTGCCTTCCATCCAGTAACCCCATTCGTCCGCCGTCATGTTGGCCTTGGCGGTGGACAGGACAGCCGAATAATAGCCTTGGCGGTTGAGATAGGCGCCTGCCCAGCCCGACAGATACCAGTTCACGAACTCATAGGCCCAGTCGAGCTTGGGTCCCGAAACCGCCTTCGACACGCAGAACCCCGAGGCCCACGAGCGATAGCCTTCTTTGAGCGGTTGGAACGTGCAGGCGATTCCCATTGAGCGCACCTTGGTGACCGCGGGCGACCACATTGACTGGATGACGGTCTCGCCTGATGCCATCAGGTTGACGGATTCGTTGAAATCCTTCCAGAAGGCGCGGAACTGACCGGCCTTCTTGGCTTCCGTCATGATCTTCATGGTCAGATCAATCTCGGCCTTGGTCATGTTGCCCTTGTCGACATACTTATGCTGGCCGGTGGCCTCCACCACCATCGCGGCATCCATGATGCCGATCGACGGGATGTTGAGAATCGACGCCTTGCCCTTGAATTCGGGATTGAGCAGTTCACTCCAGGAAGAAATCGGCCGCTTGATCAGATCCGGCCGAATGCCGAGCGTATCGGCATTGTAGACCGTCGGGATCAGCGTCACGAATTCGGTTGGAGTGGTCGAAAATTTCTTGGAATTGGCCCCCTCGAGGTAAAGCACCTTCCACGGCGCGGTGCCCTGGTCGCCGATCTTCTTGCCGTTGGGCAACTGACCCTTGGTGAAAACCGGGGTGATATTGTCGAATTGCTTGATCTTCTTGCTATCGAGCGCAAAAATATTGCCCGATGGCACCAGCTTCTTGAGCGAGAAATATTCGGTATCGAGCACGTCGAACGAATTCGGCTGGGTGATGACACGCTTGGTCACATCGTCGGTCGTTACGGTGATGTACTCGATTTTGATGCCGGTATCTGCCAGGCATTTCTTCGATATCTCGTCTCCCGCGTTCACCGCGGTCCCGAGGTAACGCAAGACTTTCGGTTCGGCCGAGTGGACATAGGGAAAGCCGGTGATGGCGCCCGAACCTGCCGCGAGGCCCACCACTCCAGCCGCGCCCCTAAGCATAGCGCGGCGGTTGATGCCATTATTGAATTTCGAAGATTTGCTCATGATAATTCTCCCTAAGGTGTCAAGCCGCCTTTTCAGGTGACGGGACAGTTACAGAACTGCTTGTCTTCAGTGGGCTTGCCTGCGCCGGGTCCCAAGTGGCGAGAACGCGTTCGCCGACGGCGTAGCTGGTCGCGTCAAACTGGATGTCGGTGAGTTGGGCCGAGATATCGGCTCCGTCGTCGGCGACGATGGCGATGCGGATATAGGTCCCCTGGTATTCGACTTCGCTGACGGTTCCTGCCATCGACGGACCGTTAACGGCGTCGTCCGGTCTTTTCAGCTTGAGGCGATCTTCGCGAACGGCAAAAGTCTCGTCGCCGATGGCGATGACGTTGTGGCCGCCGATGAATTTCGCCGTGAACTCTGTCCGGGGGTGATTGAAGATTTCGCGCGGCGAACCCTGCTGTTCGATCCGGCCGCCGTTCATCAGAACCACGATATCCGCCAGCGCCATCGCCTCGTCCTGGCCGTGCGTCACGTGGATGAAGGAAATCCCAAGCTCGCGCTGCAGCTTTTTCAACTCGGCTCTCATCCGCAGCCGCAGAAACGGATCGAGCGCCGAAAGGGGCTCGTCCAGGAGCAGGATCTGAGGAGAGGTAATCAGGGCGCGTGCGAGCGCCACGCGTTGCTGCTGGCCTCCGGAAAGCTGCGCAGGCAGTCTTGCCGCATAGGCCTGCATATCGACGAGTTCCAACAGCTTTTTGGCCTCGGCATGGCGCTCGGCTTTGACAATGCCCTTCATCTTCAAGGCAAAGGCAACGTTGTCGATGACGGAAAGATGCGGGAACAGGGCATAAGACTGAAACATCATCGCGGTGTTTCGTTCGGCCGGCGGCAGGTCCGTTACATTCTTCGGCCCGACAAGGATGTCGCCGGATGTCGCCGATTCATGACCGGCCACCATGCGCAACGTGGATGTTTTGCCGCAGCCGGACGGCCCAAGCAGGCAACAATAGGAGCCGGCGGGAATCTTGAGATTGATGGCGTCAACGGCGGTTACGGCGCCGTACTTCTTCGTCAATTGCACTAGTTCGAGCGCCGCCGTGGTCGTCATCCCTACCATTCCGCATTATCTTGCCGAGGGCACCGGGTAACCTTGGCTCCCGGAACACCTTTCGGAATTGAATGCAACAGATGTGCCAAAAATTGCGACAGATAAGACAAAAAGTGGGCAATCGGGAATGTTCATGAAGGCGACCGTGTTCGCCAATCCAGGTCAGAGAGGCAGAGCGATCAGTTGGCGGCGCCGGTAGCCGTTACGGCTTGCCATATCCTTTCGTCGGCCCGAAGATGTCCAAGGGAAAGAGCATGCGCACAACATCGGTCAACGTCGTTCGCATTGCCACCAAGGGCCCCGGTGATGTCTCCGGTCTGCTGAGCCTGATCGAGCAAGGCAAAATCGATCCAAAGTCGATCGTCGCGATACTGGGCAAAACCGAAGGCAATGGCGGCGTCAACGATTTCACGCGAGAATACGCCGTTTCCGCGCTCAGCGCTGCCTTGGCGCCTTATGTCGATCTGCCACCGCATCGCGTGGAGCAGCGGATCGCGTTCGTGATGTCGGGTGGTACGGAAGGCGTGCTTAGTCCGCACATCACCGTCTTCACGCGTGACGCTGCCAATCGCGGTTCCGAAGACATTTCCGGGAAACGCCTCAGCATTGGGATGGCGCACACGCGGGATTTTTTGCCCGAGGAGATCGGGCGCGGCGTGCAGATCAGGGAAACGGCAAGGGCGGTGGCCGCCGCCATGGCCGAAGCTGCCATTACCGATCCGCAGGACGTCCATTTTGTGCAGATCAAGTGTCCGCTTTTGACCAGTGACCGCGTCGAAGCGGCAGCTGCCC
Source organism: Bradyrhizobium sp. AZCC 2262 (assembly GCF_036924535.1). NCBI lineage: Bacteria > Pseudomonadati > Pseudomonadota > Alphaproteobacteria > Hyphomicrobiales > Nitrobacteraceae > Bradyrhizobium > Bradyrhizobium sp. AZCC 2262. The sequence goes on from NZ_JAZHRT010000001.1 coordinate 2,090,764, forward strand.
GTGGGAATAAGACCGTTACAAACAGCGCTTACGGTTCGATGGCTTATTCGCGCGGGGCATCGGCGCTGGGAGTAGCGGTCGCCCTTGGCGAGATCGAGGGCGAGATTGACGACGAGCACATCCTTCGGCGGTTCGATCTGTTTTCGTCGGTAGCGTCCACGTCGGCCGGCATCGAGCTGATGCACAATGTGGTCATTGTCCTGGGCAATTCGACGTCGTCGGCCGCACCGTTCGAGATCGGACACGCCGTGATGCGCGACGCCATTGATTCCACGGCCGTGATCAATGCGTTGAAAAGCGTGGGACTGCACATCGAAGACGGCTCTGAGCCGCCGATGGCGAGCCGCCAACTTGTCAATATCTTTGCCAAGGCGGAAGCCTCGCCAAACGGTAGCGTCCGCGGATTTCGTCACATCATGCTTGAGGATACGGACATCAGCTCAACCCGGCACGCCCGCGCTGCCGTCGGCGGATTGATCAGCGGTTTGTCGGGAACCGGCGCCGTCTATGTTTCCGGCGGGGCCGAACATCAGGGTCCGCCTGGCGGCGGACCCGTAGCCGCAATCGCCCGGCTATCAACAAATGATTCCGACTGAAGATTGGGTTTCTCTTGCAATAGGGAGCGGTCAATTTCGCTTTACGGTCGCTTAAGAGCGAAAGCAACGCCGCACACCCTACTTGGTGCCGAACATTCTGTCTCCGGCATCGCCCAAGCCGGGTACGATATAGCCGTGATCATTCAGTCTCTCGTCGATAGCAGCGGTCCAGATCGGGACGTCGGGACACTCACTCTGAAATCGGGCAATTCCTTCGGGGGCAGCGAGCAAGCAGACGAACCGAATGTCTCGGGCACCTCGCGATTTGAGCAGGCTGACCGCGGCGCAAGCTGAATTTCCTGTCGCAAGCATTGGATCCAATAGGATCACGATGCGATCCGACAGGTCCTGTGGCGCCTTGAAGAAGTATTCAACGGCTTGAAGCGTTTTCGGATCCCGGTAGAGGCCGATATGCGCGATGCGCGCTGACGGAATGAGCGCGAGCATGCCGTCGAGAAACCCGACGCCCGCCCGCAATATCGGAGCGAGTGTTAGTTTCTTGCCCGCGATTTTCGGCGCCTTCATCGGAGCGAGCGGCGTATCGATGTCGACCATTTCCAAAAGCAAGTCCCGGGTGACCTCATAGCAGAGGAGCATGCCTATCTCGTTCAGAAGCTCGCGAAAGCCCTTGGTCGAGCGACCCTTGTCGCGCATCAGCGAGAGCTTGTGCTGGACCAAGGGATGGTTGACGAGGTTTACGGTTTTGGCAGTCATAAGATCGCTTTATAATTGACCATCGGCACTGACCGTCAATGCCCCGCCATGTGTCGCCCGATTTCGGTGAGATTGGCTTCGCTGGCGCGGGCTTCGTGGACGAACTCACCGTGAAACATGACGACCAGGCGGTCGGATAGTTCGAGCAGTTCGTCGAGGTCCTCGCTGACCAGCAGCACCGCGGCGCCGCGGTTGCGTGCGGCCATGATCTCGGCATGGATCTGGGCCACCGCAGCGAAATCCAGCCCGAAACAGGGATTGGCGGCGATCAGCACCTCGACCTCGCCGCCCAGCTCCCGCGCCAATACCGCCCGCTGCACGTTGCCGCCCGAGAGTGCCGAGATGGGCGTGTCTGGGGTGCGGGTCTTGATCTTGTATAGCCCGATCTTGCGTTCGGCATCCTTGCGGAAGGCCGACCGGTTGAGCCACCAGCCGCTTTTGGCAAACGGCGCGCGGTCGAATTCGCGGAACGCGATGTTATCGGCGACGCTCATGCCGCCGACGCAGGCGTTTTTCAGCGGCTCCTCGGGCAACAAAGACATCTTGTGCCGGCGCATCTCCTCGCGGCTCGCATGATAGAGATCGCCGCGGATGCGGATCTCGCCGCTTTCGGCCTCGCGCTGGCCGGCCAGCACCTCGACCAGTTGCCGCTGGCCGTTGCCGGAGACGCCGGCAATGCCGACGATTTCGCCGCCGCGCACGGTGAGCGATACGCCGTGGACGGCGAGGGCACCGGCATCGTCGAGGGCGGTGAGCTTGCTCAGCTCCAGTCTCGCTTCGCCGACTTTGCCAACCCGCGGCGGCTGGACCGTCAACTGCTCGGCGCCGATCATGGTGCGGGCCATGTCGTCGGGCGTGAGTTCTGCGACCTTGCCGCCCCCGGCCAGCTTGCCTCGGCGCAGGATGGTCACCTCATCGGCAAACGCCATCACCTCGCGGAATTTGTGCGTGATCATCAGGATGGTGAGATCGCCCGCCACGACCATGGCGCGCAGCATGCCCAGCACCTCGTCGGCTTCGCCCGGCGTCAGCACGGAAGTCGGCTCGTCGAGGATGAGAAAGCGCCGCTTCAGGTAGAGCTGCTTGAGGATCTCGCATTTCTGCCGCTCGCCGGCTGAAATGTCGGAGACTTTGGCGTCTAGCGGCACCTTGAACGGCATCCGCGATAAGAACGCTGCGAGCGCCTTCTTCTCCTTGGCCCAATCCACCACGGCCGGCACGTCATCGCGCGCCAGCACCAGGTTTTCAGCGACCGTCATTGCCGGCACCAGCGTGAAGTGCTGGTAGACCATGCCGAGCCCCAGCGCATGCGCGTCCTTGGGGTTGGCGATCGCCTGCTCGCGACCGCCGACCAGAATGTCGCCCTCGGTCGGGTGGTAATAACCCATGATGCATTTCACCAGCGTGCTCTTGCCGGCGCCGTTCTCGCCCAGCAGCGCGTGGAAAGAGCCGGGACGAACCTTGAGTTCGACATTGTCGAGCGCGATAAAATCGCCGAAGCGCATGGTCATCGCGATTGCGTCGACGCCGAGCGCGCCACTGGGCAGCGGTGTTTCGCCGATGATCACGAGAGCGCTCCGATCAACGCCGTCGAGGTCGCAACCGCGCCGAACACGCCGCCCTGCATCTTGATCATTTTCAGCGCGTGGTCGTGGTTGCTCTTGTCGGTTGCGGCACAGCAATCCTCGATGAGGACGCATTCGAAGCCGCGATCGTTGGCTTCCCGCATCGTGGTATGGACGCAGACGTCGGTGGTGATACCGGTCAGCACGATGTTCTCGATGCCGCGCAGCCGCAGCATCAGCTCGAGGTCGGTGGCGCAGAACGAGCCCTTGCCGGGCTTGTCGATGATGGGCTCACCGGGGAGCGGCGCCAGATCCGGAATGATCTCCCAGCCGGGTTCGCCGCGCACCAGCACGCGGCCGCACGGGCCGGGGTCACCGATGCCGGCGCCGATCTGCCGCGAGCGCCATTGCTTGTTGGCGGGCAGGTCGGTGAGGTCGGGGCGATGACCCTCGCGGGTGTGGATGATGTGAAAGCCTTGCGCGCGCATCGCCGCGAGCAGCTTCTTGATCGGCTCGATCGGGGCGCGGGTCAGCGAAAGGTCATAGCCCATCTTGTCGACATATCCGCCGACACCGCAGAAATCGGTCTGCATGTCGATGATGATCAGCGCGGTGTTTTCCGGACGCAGGTCGCCATTATAGGGCCACGCATAGGGTTCGGATGAGATATAGCGCTCGGGCATGGCTCGCTCTCGCTTAGCGGGTGATGGACAGTTCGGCCGGCGCGCCGGTCAGCGTGCGTTTCGGCGAACAGGTGATGATCATGATCGCCAGCGTCAGGATGTAGGGCGCGGCGTTGAACAGATGATAGCCGGAGGTGACGCCGACCGATTGCAACGCGGGTCCAAGGGCTGCGGCACCGCCAAAGGCCAATGATGCCCACAGGCACAGCATCGGGTCCCAGCGCGCGAAGATCACCAGCGCTACCGCCGTGATGCCCTGACCGCTGGAGAGACCCTCGTTCCAGCTGCCGGGATAGAACAGCGACAGGAACGAACCGCCGATGCCGGCGAGAAACCCGCCGATCATGGTCGCGCGCAGGCGGATCCAGAGCACGGAATAGCCCATCGCCCGCGCCGCATCCGAACTTTCGCCGGCGGTGCGGATCAAGAGACCCCAGCGCGTGGTCTTGAACGCCCAGAACAATATTGGCGCGATGGCGACGCCAATCAGGAACAGCACGTTGATCCGCAACGCCGCGCGGACCTGGGGAATATCGCTCCACCAGCCGAAATCGATCGCCGGCAATCGTGGCGCGGTCGGCTCGATCAGCGGCTTGCCGAGATAGAACGCCAGACCTGTTCCAAACAGCATCAGCGCGATGCCGACGGCGATGTCGTTGACCCGCGGCAGCGAACAAATACCGGCATGCAATGCGCCGAACAGCGCGCCGGTGATCCCCGCAGCAAGTACGCCGAGCCAGGGAGAACCGGAGAGATAGGAGATGCCATAGGCGCTCATCGCACCCATCACCAGCGTGCCTTCAAGACCGAGATTGATGCGGCCGGAGCGTTCGGTGATGCATTCACCAAGACTCACGAACAGAAACGGCGTGGAGACGCGGATGGCGCCGCCGAATACGGCGAGTGGAACGGTCCAGAGCCCGATCGATCCATCCGCCATGTCAGGATTTTCCTTTCAGGAAGCCGATCCGGCCGTACAGCGCGTCGCTGGCGAGCACGAACACGAAGATGATGCCCTGCAGCACCAGCACGGAGGCATCGGGCAGGCCGAGCCGGCGCTGCAGCAGGCCGCCGCTGGCGCTGATGCCGCCGAGCAGGATCGCGACGGGAATGACGGCCAGCGGATTGTGCCGCGCCAGGAAGGCGACGAGGATGCCGGTAAAACCATAGCCGGCCGCGAGATTGGCGTTGGTACGGCCCTGCACGGCGGCGACTTCGATCATGCCGGCCAGGCCCGCAGCGCCACCTGCGAGAAAGCAGATCGTCAGGATCAATTTGCTGACGCCGAGGCCTACGATTTTCGCGGCGCGGATGTTGCCGCCGGCTACGCGCGCGGCGAAGCCGAACACGGTGTGATAGATCAGGATGTAGGACGCAAGCGCCGCGACCAGGCCGAACACCAGCCCCCAATGCACGTCAGTGCCGGGAATGCTGCCGATCATGTTGGCCGCGCCGATTTCGCGGGTCGACGGTTTGTTGAGGCTGGCGGGATCGCGCATCAAGCCCTCGACCAGATGATTGAGGATCGCAAGGCCAATATAGACCAGCAGCAAGCTCGAGATCGTTTCGTTGACGCCGCGATATTGCCGGAGCGCCCCCGATAGTGTGATCCAGAGACCGCCACCGATCACGCCGGCGCAGACCATCGCCGCCTGCACGATCAGCGGCGGTGCCCACGGCATCGCCAGCGCCACAGAAGTCGCCGACAGCGCGCCGATCAGCAGCGCGCCTTCGCCACCGATGATCACCATGCCGAGTTGCGCCGGCAAGGCCGTACACAGCGCCGTCAAGATCAGAGGTGCCGCGCGTGTCAACGTGTTCTGCCAGGAGAACCAGGTCCCGAACGCGCCCTGGTACATGTAAAAATAAAGATCGAGCGGGTTCTTGCCGAACAGTGCCACGAATATGCCGAACACCGCGAGGGCGCCGACCAGCGCCGCGCCTGGTATCAGGATGTATTCGATGGTCGCACCGTAGCGTTGGAGGAAGCCGGCATCGGCGGCCGGAGCAACTCCGACCGCCTCCACCGGATCCGCCGCGTCAGTGGTCACGAAGTCGCTCCAATCACGCCCTCGACCAGATAGTCCATCTTCTCGAGTTCAGGATCCTTCTGGCCGCGATCGGTGCCGGCGGTGATCACCGCCTTGCCCTTATTATCCATGATCGGGCCCTTGAAGATGGTGTAGCCCTCTGCGGACAGGAACTTTGCCTTGACCTCGTCGGCGTGTTTGCGTGCTTCGGCCGAGACCGCCTCGCCATAGGGCGAGCATTTCACGATCTCTTCCTTCAGGCCGCCGCGATAGAAGTTCGGAATCGCTTCGCCAGCCGCGATCATCTTGACGAACTTCGGATAAAGCGCCTCCCAGTTCCACTCCGCGCCGGTGAGGTAAGCCTTCGGGGCGAGCGGCGACTGGTTGACGTGATAGCCGCAGACCATCGCGCCGCGGCGCGCGGCGTTCTCGACCATGGTCTTCGGGCCGTCGACATGACAGGTGAGAACATCGACGCCCTGGTCGATCAGGCTGTTGGTGGCTTCGGCTTCCTTGACCGGCATCGACCAGTCGCCGGTGAAGATCACTTGTGTCGTCGCCTTCGGGTTGGCGAGCCTGGCGCCCAGGGTGAAGGCGTTGATATTGCGCAGCACCTGCGGGATCGGCTTGGCCGCAACGAAGCCGAGTTTGCTGGTCTTGCTGGTGTAGCCGGCAACAATGCCTGAAATATATTGGGCTTCGTCGATATAGCCAAAATAGCTGCCGGCGTTCGTCGGATCCTTGTCGCTCCACAAGCCGCCGCAATGTTCGAAGCGCAGCTTCGAAAACTTCTTCGCCATCTTGATTACATGCGGGTTGTAGTATCCGAACGAGGTCGGGAACAGCAGTGACGCGCCGTCGAGATTGATCATCGACTCGATCGTCTTTTCGACGGCGTCGGTTTCCGGCACTTTCTCTTCTTCAACGACCTTGAGGCCGGGCATTTTCTTCAGGGCCGCGGCGCCCTGGGCATGAGCCTGGTTGTAGCCATAGTCGTCACGAGAACCGACATAGATGAAACCGATGGTGGCGTCGGCCGCTGCGGCGGAACGTACGCCGAGGGCTGATCCGAGCGTCAGTGCGGCGCTTCCCTGCAGGATATGCCGCCGAGAAATCTTTCCAAAATCCATGGATCGCTCCTTTGGCGGACATGCCGCCGCTGAATTAGCGGCCGCGCCGATACGGCGAAGCTCGGAGTTCCATGTCGCAATCTTCGTGCCAGAGCCCTTCTCATGATCATATGCGTGTAATATGTTGAATTATTTGATATATTTGAAATTACCGGCCTCGGTTGAAAACTTGTGCAGCGAGGGTGTTGCCTAATAAATAATCTACATTCTCGTATTGTATGCAATGGAGTTAAGCAATTCCTAAGCCCGGGTTGGAGGAAAATCGGCGGCGGATCGCCCGCAACCTGGCATCGAAAACGATGCGGGGGCTAATCGTTTGAACGCCGGTGCCACGATCCTTCATTCACGCGAGTGGGCTCAGGCGGAAGGCGGGCCTGGGTCACTCGGCTGCCTTGGCGCTCTTTGGTCCGAACAATCGCGTGGGCACTGGAAAGCCACACGATGTGCCGTCAGTCACCTTGACCTGGTCTTCCCACGGCAAGCGGAATGTGCCGGCCACCATGTCCTGCATGAAGGTATAGGGGCAATCCATCGCGCCGCCCTTCACTGCAACGTAACCGCGGTGCCAGAGTTGATAGATGTTGTTTTCGACGCCCCAGTGAATCCGTGCTTCGCGCACGAGATCAGGACGGACCTCGGCGGTGATGATCTCGTCGGCACGTCCTGTCGTGCCATGGGCAATGATGCTGCCGTCGAAATTCACGATCATACCTTCGCCCATGGAATCGAATGAGCCATCCGATCCGCACATGCAGACATTGGCCGTGACCATCAGATTCTGAAAAGCATTGGCCTGATTGGTGAAGCGCCAGCTTTCGCGTATCGGCGCGGTGTAGCCGGCGGTGCGGATCATGATCTCCGCGCCCTTGTAAGCACACTCACGCGCCATCTCCGGGAACATGCCGTCACGACAGACGATCAGCGCGATCTTGGCGCCCTTTGGGCCTTCGATCACGGGGATGCCGATGTCACCGGGCTCCCATGGCTCAACCGGAATCCACGGATGGAGCTTTCGATAGTACAGCTTGATCTCGCCGTGGTCGTCGATGATCAGGCCGGAATTATAGGGATTGCCACCCGGGTTGAACTCCATGATGGAGAAACAACCCCAGATCTTGTTGTCAATACAGGCCTTGCTGAATGCCGCCACTTCCGGGCCGTCGAGCCTGCACATGATTTCAGGATTGGTATCCATCGACAGGCCTTGCAGGGAATATTCCGGAAACACAACGAGGTCCATGGTGCCGAGGTTTCTCCGCGCCTTGCCGACCATGTAAACGATACGCTCGGTCTGACGCGCCAGGTCGGCCTTGGTCACCACCACGGGCAACTGCAGCTGAACCAGTCCGATGACAATGCCTTCGGGCGATTTGTTGAGGCCGCCAAGTCCGTTCATGTATCCCTCCTTGCCATTCTTGGCCCGGATATCGTCGCGCGATAGGCCAAGCGCTTTTCCGGATTCGACAACGCTGGAGTTAGCAACAACCGTGCCAGCCATCCGCTCGCTGCGCAAATCGAACGCAAAAAAATCGCTCGGCAAAAAGCCAAGATGCCCGTCACGAGAGCTGCGCACAGCGTGACTGGTTAAGCTCGAGCGGATAGGACTACTCCACCTCTTCATGCGGTTATCCCGCCGCATCTACGCCTGCGGGCACAAGGAACCTGGTCAAGCAGGAGGTGTGCAGAGCTGCGGTTGGCTGGACCTAGCTCAAACTTCCCCATGATGGACTGGACCGAGAGTTCAAGTTTTTCAATTGGTTAGAAGGGGCGTGGGCACGATGTGCGCACCGGGAGATCAAAGAGAATATAGAGACGCCCCAACTTGAGCAGGCTCATCAGCGTGTCCGATGTGATGAAGCGCGCGGGTCTCACGCATGGCGGCTTCTACGCCTATTTCGAATCGCGCGAAGCCGTGATGATCGAAGCGTTCACCACGGCGATGCGGTGCTGCGAGCGGGTCCGCTTTATTGCGCAGTAATGCCGGCATCCTTGATGATCCGACCCCATCGGTCGATTTCACTCTTGAGGAGGGCTTCGAGCGCCGTTGGCGTCGCGCGTTCCTGCTCGACGGGAGCCATGCTGAGTTCGGCGAAGCGGTTGACCAAGGGAGGGTCCTTCAGCGCTTTTTGCAGGGCGTCGACGAGCGCGTCCACGATCGGCTTCGGCGTATCGCGTGGTGCGTACAGCCCGTACCAGGTCGTGACGTCAAACTTCGGCACTCCGGCTTCCGCCGAAGTCGGCACGTTCGGCAAGGTCGGTACCCGTTTTTTGCTGGTGATGGCGTAACCCGGGATGGTGCCGGCCTGAATATAGGGCGTCGGCCCGGTGGCGGGATCGCAATAGACGTCGATGTGACCGGCGATGATATCGTTCAGTGCGGGGCCGCCACCCTTGTAGTAGATCGGCGTGAGCTTGGCTTCGATGGCGCTCATGAACATCAGCCCGCACAGATGCGACGCGGAGCCGAGGCCGACATTGCCATAAGTAACCTTGTCGCCCTGCGTGCGGACATGGGCGACCAGTTCCTTCAGGTCCTTGGCTGGAAAGTTCGCCCGCGCCACCAGGATCATGGGCACGTCGGTGACGAGGCCAATGGGCGCAAAGTCGTCAACGGGGTCGAACGGCAGCTTCGCATAGAGCGCGGGTGCGGTCGCCTGGCCGACATGCATCAGCAGCAAGGTGTAGCCGTCGGGCGCGGCTTTGGCGACGCGATTGGTACCGAGGGTGCCGCCGGCGCCGACGATGTTTTCTATGACGATCGCCTGCTTCAGCGTCGCACTCATCGATGTCCCGAGCAGGCGGGCAATTACGTCGCCTGGGCCGCCGGCCGAGAAGGGAACGACCATCGTGATCGGCCGGCTCGGGAATTCCTGGGCGAATGCCGGCAGTACGGGCGACAGCAACAGCATCAGAAAAACGCGCTTTACAAACTTCATGGCAAGTTCCTATCGACCTTATGGCCCTTTGAAACGGCTTGATCGAAATAACGTTGGGTCATTCATCCGCGGCCGCCTTTTCGTTCGACGCGGATGATTGCTCGATCATGCTGAGCGCGGCCACCGCCGCCGCCTTGATATGATCGACGCAGCATTGCTCGGCGAGATCAGGATCGCCGCTCTGAATTGCGCGCCAGATCGCGGTCACCTCGCGCAGGCTCTTGTTGATGCGCTTCGGCTGCGACATCGAGGTAATTCGCAACAGCGTGATCCGGTCGTGCAGCGGCCTGAGCATTCGTTCGATGAAGGCGTTCTGACAGCCGCCGATCAGCGCGGCGTAGAACTCCGTCTTGGCCTCAAGGGCCGTCATGAGGTCGCCATCGGCGAATGCGGCTTTCAATTTGACGAGTGCGTCACCGATCCGGCGAACGACGGCGGGATCGTGCAGGCGTGCACATTCGCGTCCGGCAAATCCCTCGAGAACGGCGCGTGCTGCGTAGAGCTGCTTTGCCTCCTCGAGACTGATAGTGCTGACGACGGGACCGCGATGGGGGACCGTGTTGACCAGGCCGTCGGCCTCCAGCAGCCGAAGCGCCTCGCGGATCGACGGACGGCTCACGCCGGTCATCTCGCAAAGTTCGCGTTCGATCAGGCGCTGGCCTGGCTTCAGGGTCCCGGACATGATCGCTTCACGCAGCTTTTGGGCGACCATCGACCGGACGGTCGGAACGTCCTCGATCCGGAGCGTGGATTGCAATTCACCGCGTTTGTCCATTGTCTACCGCCTTGGTATCGGCATTGGTTCAATAGCGATTTACGGGCAGAATCATCATCTCCGCAATCTGAACATGCGGCGGCTGGTCCAACGCAAAGACGATCGACCGGGCAATATCGGCCGGATCGAGCGCCATCTTGAACTGGTCGAAATAGTCCTTTTCCTTCTCCCGGTCGCCGCGATAGCGGGTGAGGATGATGTTGGTTCTGGTCAGGCCGGGCTGCATCTCGGTCACCCGGATCGCGGTTTCCGTAAGCTCTCCCCGGAGCGTTTCGGTAAACATGTGCACGCCCGCCTTGCTGGCGCTGTAGGCCGCCATATCAGGGACGATGCGTACGGCGTTGATCGAGCTGATATTGACGATGTGGCCTGCGTTACGTCTGACCATGTCGGGCAGAAGGCTACGGGTCACCCGCATCAGCCCGATCAGATTGGTCTGTATGATCCCGGACCAATCGTCCGCCGCGCCGGCATCGAAGCGCGTCCGGCCGCCGATGTCGTGACCGGCATTGTTGACGAGGATGTCGATCGGCTTGAAGGCGTCGGGGATGAGGTCGGGCAGGCGGTCCACGGCCTTGGCGTCGGTAATATCGAGTTCGATCGGGAACGTCTTGTCGCCCATTTCGGCGGCGAATTCACGAAGCGAAGCCGGATCGCGGTCGGCCAGCACGACCCGCCGTCCGCTTTCGACCAGCGCTTTCGTAATGGCACGGCCCATGCCACCGGCGGCGCCGGTCACGACGGCATTTCGGTTCGATGCTTCAGTCATTGTGTATCTCCAGTGGTGGGCGGCCGATAACGCTCATGCGATGGACCAGCCCCCATCGATCGGCAGCGTTGCGCCCGTGATATCCTGCGCGGCCGCTGCACAGGAAGGCCGCCATCGCGCCGACGCCTTCCATGGCGACAAATCGTCCGGTCGGCTGACGCGTCGCCAGATAGTCGCTTGTGGCCTCGTCGATGCTGCGATCTTCGCCGGCCGCGATCCCTGCGATTTTTCCCAGAATGGCCGGCGTCGGCAGCGTGCCCGGGCACAGCGCGTTGCAGGTAATTCCGCTCTTCGTGGTTTCGATTGCGACCGCACGGGTCATGCCGACGATGGCGGTCTTGGTGGTCACGTAATCGATGCGGTCCGCTACCGCGCGGGTCGAATAGATTGAGGCCATGTTGATGATGCGGCCCCAGCGTCGCTCTTTCATCGCGGGCAATGCGAGACGGATCAGGTGGAACGGAGCCGACAGATTGACGGCGAGCGCTTCGTCCCATCGTTCCGGGGGGAAGTTTTCGACCGAAGAAAAATGCCGGACCACCGCATTGTTCACCAATATGTCGACCGCACCGATGCGGCCGAGCAGGCCGGCCATCATGGCTTCTAGGGCGGCGCGCTGCGACAGGTCGGCCGCAACGCTGACCACCTCGATGCCGAATTGCGCGTGAAGACGATCTCGCGTCTGCACCGGTTCGTTCAGATCGTGCAGGACAATGTTGGCTCCCGCGCCGGCAAGGCTTTCGGCCACGGCCAGGCCCAGGCCCGCCGTTGCCCCGGTCACGAGAGCCCATTTGCCGTTCAACATCGCTTTGGGCTCCCCGGCTATTTCTTGTCCAGTTCGGCAAACACTTCCTTGGCGTTACGGAAGGCGTCCACGCCGGCCGGCACGCCGCAATAGATCGCGACCTGCATGAAAACCTCGCGTATTTCCTCGCGCGTGGCGCCGTTGGTCAGTGCGCCCCGCACGTGAGTTTTGAGTTCCTGCGGCCGGTTGAGCGCGCACAGCATCGCGAGGTTGAGAAAGCTGCGGGTTTGGTGTGAAAGGCCGTCGCGGCCCCAGACGTAGCCCCAGCAATATTCCGTCGTGAGGTCCTGCATCGGACGATTGAAGTCGTCGGCCGATGCGATCGCCTTGTCGACGAACTCGTTCCCCAGCACGCTCTTGCGGATCTGGAGGCCTCGATCGTATGTCGCCTTGTCCATATTGCTATCCAATCTTCAGTTAGGTTTTCGGCCAGAACGGTTGGGCAAGCGCCAGTTGCGGCGGGAATACCGTGACCGGTACGCCGGATTGCCACTGCACGATGGTCATCCCGGCTCCGACGCGGCGGCCCTTTTCGTCGAACTTGATTTCGCCGAGCGGGTAATATTTCGAGGGACCCGCATCCATGGACCGCAGCGCGTCGGCGACCGCAACGCGATCAGCCTTGCCGGCTTTCTCGAGCGCGTCCTTGATCACCCACATGTCGCCATAGGTGGAGATCGCGTTCTGCGTCATCCAGGGCTCCTTGTAGCGGGTCTTGAGTTCGGCGATCAGCGCCTCGTGGCCCTTGGCGCCCCAGCTTGCGACGCAGGTGAGCAGGCCCTGCAGCAATTCCGGGCTTACGGTCTGCAGCATGTCGGGTTCGGCGATGGCGATGCCGAACGAGATGGTTGGAATCTTGCCTTGTCCGAGGCCGAACTCGTTCATCTTCTCGAGCAGCAGCTTGGCATCGGAAATCACGGTCGGCAGGAAGAACAGAAGGTCAGGCCTCGCCGAGCGGACTTTCTGGACCAGCGAGGTGGCGTCGGCGAGCGGCGGGGTAAAGGTCTCATCGACGATTAGTTGCAGCCCGTTTTCGGCGAGCAGGCCGTCGCGCATCGCCTTTGCCGAGGAAACCGATGCCGCGGTGTTGTCGGTGATAATCGCGACCGTCTTTGGTTTCTTGCCTGACGCCGTTTCCGCCAGCTTCACGATCTGGGGCAGGGCCTGCTTTGCCTGCGAGCCAGCCGTTGCCGAGGTCTGGAACACATATTTGAAGCCGCGATCGGTAATCAGGTCGGAGTAGGAGAGGGTGAGAACCGGGAGGTTGGCCCGCTCCGTGACTTCGGTGACTGCCAGCGTGAATGAACTTAGATAGGCGCCACTCGCGGCCACCAGATCGGTCTCCTGGGCGACCATGCGTTGCGCGGCGTTCTTGGCTTTTTCGGTCGTGTCACCGGAATCGAGTACGACCAGCTTCAGCTTGGCGCCGCCGAGCGACTTGATGCCGCCTTGCGCGTTGATGTGGTCTATCGCCATCTCGGCGCCTTCGCGCATGACGGTGCCAGGGCGCGCATAGAGGCCGGAGACCGGCACCAGCAGTCCGACTTTCACTTCGGAAGGCTGTTGCGCCCAAGCGCGCGTAGCGATCAGACCGGCAGATGCGCCGGCAAGCAGGCTGCGCCGCGTCAATGCGGCCCGGGTATTTTTCGTCATGACTATTCCTCCCTGAAATTTTTGAGACGACGTACAATCAGGACTTCTTCGGCCAGAACGGTGACGACTGAGCGAGCTCGGACGGGAAAACGGTGACCGGTATGCCGTTCTGCCACTGCACGATGACGACGCCGGCGCCGACACGCCGGCCCTTTTCGTCGAACTTCAGCTGGCCGCCGGGATAGTATTTCGCAGGCCCGCCGTCCAAGGTGCGGAACGCGTCGGCGACGGCGAGGCGGTCGGCCTTGCCCGCCTTTTCGAGGGCGGCCTTCATCAGCCACATGTCGCCATAGGTCGAGATGACGTTCTGCGTCGCCCAGGGCTCTTTGTACTTGGCCTTCAGTTCGGCGATGATGTCCTCATGTCCTTTGCAGCCCCAGTTGGCGACGATGGTCATGATGCCCTGGACGACCTCCGGCGTGACGCTTTGCAGCATGTCCGGCTCGGCAATGGTGATGCTGAAGGACACGGTCGGAATCTTGCCCTGTCCGAGGCCGAATTCGTTGATCTTCTCCAGGCCGAGCTTGGCGTCGGAGACCGCGTTCGGCATGAACAGCAGCAGGTCCGGCCTCGCCGACCTGACTTTCTGGATCAGCGGGGTGGCGTCGGAGAGCGGCGGTGTCCAGACTTCCTCGACTACGAGCTGAAGGCCCTCCTGCGCGAGGAGTTTCTCCTTGAGCGCCTTGGCGGTTGCGACCGAGGTCGCCGTGTTGTCCATCAACATCGCCACGGTCTTCGGCCGTTTGCCGGAGGCGGTTTGTGCCAGCTTCATCAGTTCGGGCAAGCCGAGTTCGGATTGCACGCTGGCGGGCGCGGCCGTCTGGAAAATAAACTGGAAGCCGCGGTCGGTCAGCAGGTCCGAATAGGACAGCGTTAGCACGGGCAGTTGCGCGCGTTCCGTTACCTCGGTCACCGCCAGCGTGAAAGAACTCAGGTAGGATCCGGTCGCCGCGACCAGATCGGTTTCCTGGGCGACCATGCGCTGCGCTGCGTTCTTGGCCTTTTCCGTGGTATCGCCGCAATCGATCACGACAAGCTTCATCTTCGCGCCGCCGAGCGATTTGATGCCGCCTTGCGCGTTGATGTGCTCGATGCCCATCTCGGCGCCCATGCGCATCACCTGACCCGGTCTTGTGTAGATGCCCGACAGCGGCACGATCAGGCCGACTTTGACCTCGGCCGGCTGCTGCGCGCGCGCCACTGTCGACAGGCCGATGGCGGCCGCACCTGAGAGCACGGTTCTCCGCGTCAGCGACGTCTTCGAGATCTTGTCGGATGCGTTATCCTGGCCCATTTTCGTTCTCCCAATGGTGTTGTTTGTTGGTTACATGCCGAGATAGGCCTTGCGAATGCGATCGTCCGCCCGCAAGGTTTGGTTGTTGCCTTCGAGTGCGACGCGGCCGGCTTCGAGCACGTAGCCGTGGTCGGCGGATTCGAGTGCCTCCGCCACGCGCTGTTCGACCAGCAGGATTGTCAGGTTTGATTGCCGGCGGATTTCGATCAGCCGTTCGAAGATGAAGTCGGCGGTCGTGGGCGCGAGGCCCATCGAGGGTTCGTCCAGCATCAGGAGTTTGGGCGAGGAGGCGAGGCCGCGGCCGATCGCCAGCATCTGTTGCTGTCCGCCCGAGAGCGTGCCCGCGAACTGCGCGCGGCGCTCGGCGAGGATGGGCAGCCATTCGAAGATGCGCTCGATGTTGTGTTTCCAGTCGCGCTGGCCGGCCTCGGTCATCGCGCCCATTTCGAGGTTTTCCATCACCGTCAGCGAAGCAAACACCTGACGGCCCTCCGGGACGTGGGCGATGCCGAGATGCGCGCGTTGCGCCGGCCGGATTGACAGCAGGTCGTGGTCTTCGAAGGTGATCGTCCCCGCGCTCGGACGCACGATGCCGGAGATCGTCTTGAAAAGGGTGGTCTTGCCGGCGCCGTTCGGTCCGACGATGGCGACGAACTGGCCTTCCTCGACCTTGATCGAGACGCCGTTCAAAACGGGGATCGCGGAATAGCCTGATGTCAACCCTTCAATGCGGAGCATGGGCCATCCACTTCTTGCCGAGATAGGCCTCGATGACGCGGCTGTCGCGGGTGACCGCTTCCGGCTCGCCCTCGACGATGACGGCGCCGTGGTCGAGCACCAGGAAGCTGTCGACCAGGCGGACCATCGCCTGCATGGTGTGTTCGATGATCGCGATCGTCATGCCGTCGCGGGCCAGCCGCTGAATTACGGCTACGACCTCGTTGGCTTCGTCGTGGCCGAGGCCTGCGAGCGTCTCGTCGAGCAACAGGATGCGCGGCTGTCCGGCCAGAGCGCGGGCGAGCTCCATCAGACGCAATTCCTTGGTCGTGAGTTCGCCGGCGATGCGGTCGGCGATTTCGGACAGGCCGACGCGGGCAATCGCGTCAGTCGCCAGTTGCCTTGCCTCGGCATCGGTCTTGGCGCGGACATATGCCCCGACCACGACGTTGTCCGAGATCGACATGCGCAGGAACGGGCGCATGATCTGGAAGGTGCGGCCGATGCCGGCCTCGCATAGCTCATGCGGCTTGCGGCCGGACATCTCGCGTCCGTCGAGCAGGATTTGCCCCGTGCCGGGCCGCAGGAATCCATTCAGCAGGTTGAACAGCGTGGTCTTGCCGGCACCGTTGGGGCCGATGATCCCGAGAATTTCGTTTCGCCGCAGCTTGAAGCTGACATTCTGAACGGCTTTCAATCCGCCGAAGGAGCGCGACAGGTTACGCACCTCGAGGACGACATCGCCTGTCCCGGCGGACCGCTTGGGCCGCAGTGGCACGAGTTCGGCGGAGGCGGCGGCGGTCGTGATGTCCGATTTGCCCGGGCTCGCCGTAACCGGCGCCGCCGCTCGCTTGCGCATGAAGTCGCGTATTTTCCAGAACAGGCCCTCGGGCGCGAGCAGGATGACGCATATGATGGCGAGGCCGTAGATCACCCCCTGAATGCCGGGAAAGCGCGAGCCCGCTTCGGCGTTGAGCGTTTCGGCCAACGGGATCAGGATCACCGATCCGATCACCGGCCCCCAGACCGTTCCGACCCCGCCGAACATGGCGACCGTCAGCGCCTGCGCCGACACCAGCATGCCGAATACGGATTGCGGGGTCACCACCAGCAGCACGACCGCGTAAAATCCGCCAACCGCTCCGGCGATGGCGCCGCTGAGAGTGACGGCCCGGAGCTTCCAGGCCAGTGCGTTGATCCCTGCGGCTTCCGCGGCGGCCTCGTTCTGCTTGATCGCCAGCAGCGCCATGCCGAAGCGCGACCGTTCGACTGCCCGCGTCAGCAGGATCGTGGCGAGCATCAGCGCCAGCGCCAGCAGCGTGTAGAGACGGTGATCGGCGAATTGCATATAGGCGATCGGATTGTCGCGCTTGATTGGCAGCGTAACTTCCTGCAGGCCAAGCCATTCGAATACATAGAGAATGGCGAGCGGATAGGCGAGCATCGCCAGCGCGAAGTAGTGACCCTGCAGGCGGAAGGTGGGAAAGCCGATCAGCAATCCGGCGATGCCGCCAAGGATGGCTGCGATCGGGATCATGATCCATGGCGACAGATCGAAATGGATCTGGCCGAGCACGACGGCATAGGCGCCGACGCCGAAGAAGGCGGCGTGACCGAACGAGATCAATCCGGTGTATCCGCTGAGCAGGTTCCACGACAGGCCGAATATCGCCCAGACCGGAACCAGCGTCATCACAAGCTGGTAATAGGAATTGGTCACGCTCAGCGACACCACCGCATAGAGGGCGGTGAAAACAATGATAGGCAGCAGCGAACGCCATCCGCGCATGGTCATGTCCTCTCGACCATGCGCCCGAAGAAGCCCTGCGGACGGAAGAAGATGATCAGAAGAAACACGACGAAGATCGCGGCGTTCTGCAATTGCGTCGGCAGGATCAGCGTCGACATCTGCTGGACCAGGCCGATCGTCATGCCGCCCCAGAAGGCACCGACAATGCTGCCCATGCCGCCGAGCACGACGCCGGCATACATGACGATGACGTATTCGACGCCGACAAAGGGGTGAAATGGATAGTTGGTGGCGAGCAGGCCGCCGGCAATGGCGGTGATACCGGTGCCGAGCGCGAAGGCAATTCGGTGCGCGCGGTCGACGTCAATACCCATATAAGTCGCCGCGGTGGGGTTGTCGGCCGCGGCGCGCAGCGACTTTCCGATCCGTGACCGCGTGATCAACAGCGTCAGCAGCAGCATCGTCACCAGCGAAACGACCGCGTCTATCCCGCGCGCCTTGTTGACGAAGACGCTGATGTCGTTGAACAGGGGTCCAAGCTCCCAGGCCGAGCTCGACAGCGGCGTGCGGATCGAGGCCAGCACCGAACCGAATACGAGCAAGCCGCCGTTCTGCAGGATCAGCGCGATCCCAAGCGTCAGAATGAGCTGGGCATAATGACCCTCTCCCTCGAGCGAAGAGGTGCGCGTGCCTGATACGCGCGAGATCAGGGTGAGGTGGACGAAATAGCCGAAGACAGCGAGCACCGGGCCGGCCAGCACGATTGCGACGAACGGCCCGAAAGTGTTGCCGAAAGTGGCCTGCACGCCGAGCGCGGTGAAGAAATAGAACGCCGTGTACATGCCGAGCATCATGAAATCGCCCTGGGCGAAATTGATCACGCGCATGACGCCGAAGATCAGCCCGAGTCCAACGCACATCAGGCCGTAGACCGCGCCGATCAAAAGTCCGGCGGACAACGCTTGCAGGAAACCTTCCAGCGCCTGGGTCACCGGAGACCTCGCGCGGAGAGGGAGTATCCATGTCTCGGACCGGCGATAGATATGGCCTCGTCGGCCGTCCCCGGTTTGAACATTGTGCCCCCCATTTTTCGTTTGTCGTTATCGATCATGACGCTGGCCGCAGCCGCTGTTCGGTTGGCTCGAGTCGGCACCGGGCGGCGATGACGCGGCTGTCCGGAAGCGATGCGCAATCGTCGACGAGTTCTTCCAGATGCCGTGCGCGCTTGTCGCCGATGACATCGGAAGCAGCTTGCCGAAACCGGGCACGGATTTCCTCCGGCGTCGCGGCAACGACATTCTCGAGACGCTGATGGATGGTCTTCCCGTCGCGCAGGCCGACAAGGACCTCGGCGCCCTGGTTGGCCGGGAACGCAGCCGTGAGATCAGCGGCGCTTTGCAGATCGGTCCGTTCGACGAGGCGGAGAATCCGGATATCGTCGACTTGCGCGTAGTTGTCTTCTTCGAGCGCACCGCGCGCGAGTACAGCAGCGACGCTGAAGGGAATGCTCATCTTGGCTTGCAACGCATTGTGAAATGGCCCCCTGGAATCGCAGCCGGGGTAGCGGGCCGCCGCATCCGGGACACGGATCGAAACGGTGGCGATGTCGTCCAATGTCCCGAGTTCGCGCGCGGCGCGCAGGGCTGCCTGCGCCGCGGTCTGCGCGAAATTGCAGGCGGGAGCCGGCTTGTTGTAGACGGCCATGATCTCGGGATGCGGGCCGGTGAACAAACGGATCTCAGGTGGAGCAGCCTGTCGGCGGAAGGCGGCGAACAATCCGGCCTCGCCCTCAAGGATCGTTTCCGAAGCGCGCGCGCCGGCCTCGGCCAGTTCGATCGCGGCGATCGCATTGCGGGCGGCAAAACCGGGATGGAAATACATTTCGGAGCCGCCAGCGCGTGGCCATTCGTTCAGGCCGGACGATGTGTTGGCGGCAATGGCCATCGCGCTGGTTGCGGCATCTTCACTAAGGCCGCGCGCGCAGCTTCCCGCCAACGCGGCGCCCAGCGGCGCCACAAGGCCGGTTGGCCGGTAGAGACGGGCGAGGTCGACAGTAAAGAGCGCGCGGCCGATCTGTGCGCCGGTCTCGTAACCGATGATCGCGGCTGCAAGGAACGTCGCACCGGATAGCGGTGCGCGTTCCGACAGAGCAAGCAGGGTCGGCCAGATCACCACGCCATGGTGACAGATGCTGGCGGCGTGCATGTCTTCGCGCACCAGGCCGTGGCCCATGGTGGCGTTGGCGAAAGCCGCGTCGCCCGGCGAGGCGAGGGTGCGGGTGCCGATGACGGTAGCGCCGCCTTCAACCTCGCGCGCGATGCCGATCGCCTGGCGGCTCCACGGGTGGTTGCGCGCCTCGAAGGCACAGGAGAGAAAATCCAGCAGGCAGATTTTCGCCTTGGCGACGACTTCGGCATCGAAGCGACCGGGATCGACGGCAAGCGCAGCGCGCGCTAGCGCACGCGCCAGTGAAACTTCGCCTGCAGTTGATCCGATCGTCATGGCAATCGCCCCTCGCGCGACGGCGGCCCGGGTCTAGCCGCGCATCTCCACGCCGGCCCATTCCTCCAGCACCTTCGCGATCGAGGTGAAGTCGGATGAGGCCCCATATTTGGCGTTGGTGATGGCAAGCATCTGCCGGACCACGGAACCGCAGACCATCGGAACACCCATCGCCTCGGCTTCGTCGACGCAGAGCCGCACATCCTTGTAGGAGAGGCCGGTGGTAAATCCGAAATCGAAGGTGCCGGGAAGCACGGCGCGGGGGAATTTATCTTCCGAAGCGCTGTTGCGCCCGCTGCTGGCGTTGATGATGTCGATCAGCACCTTGGCATTGACGCCGCCCTTGACGCCCATCGCCACCGCTTCGGAGGTGATCACCAGCGCTGCGGCCGCCATCAGATTGTTGGCGAGTTTCGCCGTCTGTGCCGTGCCGGGTTTGTCGCCGGTGTAAAACAGCTTTCCAAAATGTTTCAGGATCGGTTCAACCCTGTCATAGGTCGCCTTCGGGCAGGACACCATCACCGCGAGCGTGCCGTTGACCGCGCCCTTGATGCCGCCGCTGACCGGCGCATCGACCAGCGTCAGGTTCCGAGCTTCGAATCCCTTCGCAATCAATTTGGCGGCGCCGGGCCCGGTGGTGGATAAATCGATCAGCACCGTGGCGCGGTTTCCGGCAACGATTCCATCGGGTCCAAGCGCGACCGCCTTGACGATATCGGGAGTGGGCAGGCTGGCCAGCACGATATCCGCGCTCGACGCGACTTCGGCGGGCGATTTCGCGAGCCGTGCGCCGCGCGCAACCAGCGCCTTGGTCGCTTCGCTCTGCGAATCGTAAATGCACAGCGAATAGCCGGCGTCGAGCAGGCGTCTTGCCATCGGTCCACCCATGCGGCCCGTGCCGACAAAGCCGATTGTTTCTGCTGCCATGGTTCACTCCCTGTCGCGCCGCAAGCACGGGCGCTTTCTTGTTCTTGCCGCGCCAAGGTTCCCCGGTCGCGTTTCGCCGAATTTCAAGATTGTCAGTCAATCTGTCAAGCATAAGATTTCTGTCGACAGGCCATGTCGCGCCGGAATAGGGTCGGAAAAACAAAGATCCGAGGAATTCGCTCAGTGCGGCAAGATGAAGCGCAAGGCGCCGGCACAATGCTCGCCGATTTCGTTGCCGGCACGGTGTGGGCGGATGTCGCCGCGCAAGATCACGAAGCGAAACGCTCGATCCTGAACTTCTTCGCGACCGCGATGGGGTCGGCGAACGACCCGGCCGTCACCGCTGCATTGCGCACGTTATTGCCGTTCAGCGGCGCTGCGACATCCGCGGTCATCGGCCGACCGGAGCGGCTCGATGCGCTGGGCGCGTCGTTCCTCAACGCGATATCGGCCAATCTGCTCGATTTCGACGACACCCATCTGGACACCATCATTCATCCGGGGGCGCCCGTTGCGGCGCCGGTGCTGGCATTGGCGCAAGCGCGGCGGCTTTCGGGGCGGGCTGTACTCACGGCATTCATTCTCGGCGTGGAGGTGGAATGCCGCGTCGGGAACGCGGTGTCTCCGGGACATTATGCGCGCGGCTGGCACATCACCTCGACTTGCGGCGTATTCGGTGCGGCCGCAGCCTGTGCGAAACTGCTCGAGCTCCCGGCGGACCAGATTTCAAATGCGATCGGAATTGCCGCCAGCCAATCGGCCGGCATCGTCGAGAACCTGCCCAGCGCCGCCAAGAATGTCAGCGTCGGCAACGCGGCGCGCAACGGCCTGTTTGCGGCATTGCTCGCGGCAGAAGGCTATGCGGCATCGCCACGGGCCATTGAGGGACCGCTCGGCTGGGCCCGCGCCATGGGCGACGAACCCGATATTGCGCGCTTGACGGGCGGTCTCGGCAAGAGCTGGGAGATCGCGAAGAATACCTACAAGCCCTATCCGGCGGGCATCGTGTTTCATGCAGTGATCGATGCCTGCTTCAATTTGCGGGCGAAGCTGAACCGGCGCATCGATGATATCGCTGATATCACGGTGCAGGGCTCGGCGCTCCTGCTGGCGCGCGGCGATCGGCCGGTTCGCAACGAACGCGATGCACGGGTCAGCATTCATCATTGCGCCGCCTGTGCCCTGCTGCTGGGCTCGGCCGGCGTTCCCGAATTCGCGGACGCGATCGTATTCCGGCCGGACATCGTGTCACTGCGCCGGAAGGTGAGGGCGGGGCTCGACGCTTCGCTTCCGGACGGTGCCGCGCGCGTCATTATCCAACTGACGTCGGGAGAGACGTTCAGCGAGATCGTAATGGCTGCAAAGGGCAGCCTTGCTGATCCGCTGTCGGACCGCGACATCGAAGCGAAACTGCGCGATTGTGCGCGGCTGGGCGGAACCGATTGGGACATCGACCGCGTTATCGACGATGTCTGGTATCTTGACACGCTTGCGGACGTATCGAGCCTGTTGAGGGCGCACGGCTGAGCCTCGCGGCCTTGAAAGAAGTACTCAAACAACGAAAGGAACCAGTGATGAGCGAATTGTTCGACAAGGGATTGAAGGTCCGCAAGGAAGTGCTGGGCGAAGATTACGTCAACAAATCCATCGCAGGCGCCGACGAATTCACCCGGACGATGGCGGAGTGGTCGACCGAGTTTTGCTGGGGCGCGTTGTGGACCCGGCCGGGTCTAGACCGCCGTACCCGCAGCATCGTCAATCTGGCGATGCTCGGAGCGCTGAATCGGCCTCACGAACTGAAGCTGCACGTCAAGGGAGCGTTGAAGAACGGCCTCACCAAGGACGAGATCAAGGAGATATTGCTTCAGGTTGCAGTGTATTGCGGCATCCCCTCGGGAATCGATGCGTTCCGAAACGCGCGCGAGGCGTTCAACGAGGTCGACGCAAAGTGATGAATTACCGCTCTATCAGGAAATAGCATGACCGAGCAGGAGTACGAGCTCTTCGCTATCCGCTACGCTACCCGCGATGCGCGGCGCAGCGAGCATTTCATCGGTGGCGATCCGCACGACGGCCCGATGCCAATGGACTATTTCATGTGGCTGGCAAGAGGAGGAGGCCGTACGTTCGTCATCGACACGGGATTCAACGCGGAAGTAGCTTCCAGGCGGAAGCGGACGTTCCTGCGCTGTCCGGTGGAGACGCTCGGCGCGTTCGGCATCGATGCAGCCGCGGTCGAGGATGTCATCCTCACCCATCTGCATTACGATCATGTGGGCAATTTCGACCGGTTTCCGAATGCGCGATTCCATCTCCAGGAGCGCGAGCTTGCGTATGCCACGGGACGCTTTATGCGATATCCGGGGTTGTCGCATTCGTTCGAGGTCGAAGACGTCTGCGGGATTGTGCGGCTCAACTATGCGCGCCGAGTTCTTTTCTACGATGGCGACGCCGAACTCGCTCCCGGCCTCTCGATCCATGCGGCAGGCGGCCATTCGGCCGGGCTTCAGTTCGTTCGCGTCAGAACCCGCCGGGGGTTCGTCGTGCTGGCCTCCGACGTCAGTCATTTCTACGAGAACATGGCGAGTGAGCGTCCGTTTACGACCGCCCTGCATATCGGTGAAATGCTGGAGGGGTTCGACAAGCTGCTGAAACTGGCACCGGACGAGAGCCACGTCATTCCGGGGCATGACCCGCTCGTGATGAAGCTTTATCCCGCTCCCAGTCCGGAACTGGAGAGGATTGTCGTACGCCTCGACGTGCCGCCATCAAGGCCCGCGCCCCTTCGCGCTGACTATCGGTCGGGCACTAGCTGATCTCGATGAAGGCGAACGCATTCGAGGAGGGATGCACCAGCCTGTGCCTATTTCTCCGCGGCGGCTTTTAGAACCGGCGTTAGCCGCGCGGCTTCGCTTTTGACCAGGTCCGCAAGCGCCTTTGGTCCGCGGCGGCTCTGCTCCACGCTATCGGCACCGAGCTCGGTCAACCGCTTCTGCACGGCCTCCTCGTCGAGCCCTTTGCTCAGGGCGGCCGCAAGCTTGTCGACCACGACCTGTGGCGTGCCGCTTGGCACGAACACCGCATAAAACGGGGCAATATCGAATTCGGGCAGGCCCTGCTCGTGGGAAGTCGGCACATCGGGCAGTAATGGGCTGCGTTTCCTGGCGGCGACCGCCAGCGCCTTGACGTTGCCTGCCTGCACCTGGCTCAACGTTCCAAGCACGGGATCGCATTCATAGTCGACTTGCCCTCCCAGCATGGCATTCAATACCGGGGCTGTGCCGGTAAACGGAATCATCGTCGGCTTGATGCCGATCGCGGCGTGAAGGAGTAGACACCCGATATAGGAGACCGAGCCGAGCCCGGCGTGCCCGACATTGAGCTTCTCCCGGTTGGCCTTCGCGTAGACGACGAATTCCTTCAGGTTGTTGGCGGGAAAATCCTTTCGGACGACGAGCAGTTCCGGATATTCGGCCGTCAGCCCGATCGGCGCAAAATCCGTTTGCGGATCGTAGCCCAGGTTCGGATAGAACGCCGGCGCCAGTGCGTTGGTGCCGAGGTGACCGGACAGGATCGTATATCCATCGGCTGCCGCGCGAGCGGCGCGAAGCGCTCCCGTGGTGCCACCGGCACCCCCGACATTCTCCACCACAAATTTCTGACCGAGATGACGAGAGAAGATGTCAGCGACGATCCGCCCCGTGATGTCAGCCGGCCCGCCGGCGGCGAATGGAACGATGACCGTAACCGTTCTCGCTGGATATTCCTGGGCTTGGGTGCTGCTCATTCCGGCTATCGCCAGAAGCACAGCTGCGATGAACTCCTTCGCCAATCACCGCCTCCATTCGTTCTTTTCTGCAACCATATGCTGGTTTCTCAGATGCGCAAAGTTAGTTTGGCCTCATCACGCGAGAATCGGGCACAGACTTGAACTCGAGCACCCTCTTCGCGAGGTCGGGTCGAACGCCTACTAAGTTTTCGGTACACACAGCCAGCATGCGGCTATGCTGGAGCGCGAGATGGGTGACAGTTGCCGTTGCGGTGCGAACAGATTATCGCCCGGTGAAACGTGGTTTTCGACCCTCGCGCGCCGCGGCGATGCCTTCATCGACGTCGTCGGTCCATTCCAGTGCGGCGCGAAGCGCATCGGATAATTCGCGGGCCGCGCGGAAATCCGACTCCATTCTCGATTTGACGATCCGCTTGGCTCCGCGCGTCGCCAAGGGTCCGTTCTCGGCAATGGCGCTGGCGAGACGATTGATCTCGGCATGCACGCCGTCTTTACTAACCTTGCGCTCGATCAAACCGATCCGCTCCATTTCGGTGGCGTCGATTTCGCGGCAAGTACAGAGCAACTCAAGCGCCCGGCCGGCGCCGATGATGTCCGGGAGCCGAACCGGTGCGCCGGCGCCGGGAAAACCACCCCATTTTGCCTCGGGAGAAGACAAGCGGGCATGTTCGGCTGCGATCCTGATATCGCAGGCAAGGATAAGTTCGACGGCGCCGGCGCGGGCATAGCCATTAAGTCCAGCGATCACGATTTGCGGCAACGCCTCGATCGCATCAAAGGTCTCGTTCGCAAGCCGGATCAATTTAAGGACATCATCCTTGCCCAATTGCCCCCTCAAAGCGGGCGTCAGAATGCCGACCGAAAAACATTCGGTGCCCTCTCCAATGATGGTAAGAACCTGGATGTCGGGACTTGCTGCCAGATCGCTCGCGACGGTCTGGAGCGACAACAGCAGATCTCGCGACAGCAGATTCTGATCTTCCGGGCGATTGAGCAGAATCCTGGCAATTCTTCCCTCGATTTGAAAATCAAATCCGTTCATCGCGCGATCCTCCTGAACGAAGCATTCGGATTGAAGGTTCCTCGAGTTGCCGATTACTTCATCGTTGATCTCAGCTCACGTACCCGCCGGTTGATCTGCGCTGCGGCTTCGATCGCGCGGTCTTTTGTTTGCGAACCCTTGATGACAGGATAGCCGACTGCCGCCCATAGCGCGCCAGTGCGGATCCCAATTCACCTGACCCTCCACGCACCGCAATTGTAGGAAGCTGATTCATATTTTATTTCCTTCCAATGGGGTGCGCTGCATTCGCGCTTGCGGTATCCGGAAACTCCATTGTAGGGTTATGCTATGTGAAATCAATTATGGATATGGGGAGGCCGCGAAGTGCAACGCAACGCTCTGTCGTCGAAGGCGGGTCTGCATGCGAAGTTGGCGTGCATCGTGGTTTTGGCTGCGATCACGACGGGGTTGGCACACCGCAGTTGCGCTCAAACCATATCGCCTGTTGCCGTAAGGGCTGCCTATATTCCGGTTGTAACATGGCTTCCCGCGTGGGTTGCGAAGGAGAAGGGGTTCTTCGCAGCACATGGGCTCGATGTAACGCTCAGCGTAGCGCAGAATCTTTCGACTTTGCCGGGCACGGTCGGAAAACAGTTCGAATTTGCTCCGAGCACCGCGCCCGATCTGCTCAAATCGGTCGCCTCCGGACTCGACGTCGTTGCCGTCGCCTCTGAGGTTTTTGAGACGGAGGACAACCCTACCACGTATGTCATCGTTTCGAAGGAGTCGGGTATCGCTGGGCCGAAGGATCTCGCCGGAAAGATCATTGCGACACCCACGATCGGCGGCGTGATCCACGTGTCAGTGCTTTACTGGCTGAAGAAGAACGGGGTCGACCCCGCGAGCGTTAGAGCCGTGGAGGTGCCCTTTCCGAATATGCCCGACCAACTCAAGGCAAAGCGTGTCGACGCCGTCGAATCCCTTGAACCATTCGCTGGCGCTCTGCGTGCGAATGGCAATGTATCGATCGCAACCCCTCTGCTGTCGGTCGGCAAGAATGTGCTCTTTCCGTTCTGGATCTCGCAGGGCGCGTGGGCGCGCGCCAATCTTCCGACGATAAAGGCCTGGATTGCCGCCCTCGAAGATGCAAAAAGCTTTATCGAGAAAAATCCGGCAGAGGCGCGCAAGATCATGGCGCAATACACTAAATTGCCTGAAGCGGTGGTGCAGACGACGCCGTTCCCGACTTACCGCTTTGCGATCAAGCCGGAGGATATCCAGGTATGGGCCGCCGCACTCAAGGAGGTCGGCCAGCTCGACAAGCAAGTCGATTCCTCCAAACTGGTTGTGACGCCATAGATGACTTCGACGGAAGAGAGATCCGATGCAGGCGAGAGGGCCGCAAGTCCGGCCTTCGAATGTCGATCGGTTACCGTCGAATTTCCTCACAAGTTCAGCCGCAAACGTATCATCGAGGACATTTCCTTCCTGGTACGATCCGGCGAGTTCCTGACCATCGTCGGTCCTTCGGGAACCGGCAAGACCACTCTCTTGAGGGCAATGGGTGGTCTGACGCCGACCGTAAGCGGTTCAGTCCTGGTGCATGGCAAGGAACTTGACGGTCCTCCGGAAGACGTCGTCATCGTATTCCAGGATTATTCCAACGCGCTGTTGCAGTGGCGTACCGTCACGGGGAATGTTGCATTCGGAATAGAGCGGATCCTCGAGCGCAGGGAAACCGAACTGCGGGTGCACGACGCACTGGCCCTTGTGGGTCTCGAAAAGAACGCAGACGACTATCCGTGGCAATTGTCCGGCGGCATGCAGCAGCGCGTTCAAATCGCGCGCGCGCTGGCGTTGCGTCCAGCTGTGATGCTGATGGACGAACCGTTTGCCGCGCTCGATGCGATGACCAAAGCGTCCATGCAGGACGAACTTCTCCGGGTTCGCGATCGTACCGGGACAAGCTTCGTCTTTATCACCCACGACATAGAGGAAGCGGTCTATCTGGGCGACAGGATCGCGGTGCTGACAGGCTCGCCCGGCAGAGTTGACCGGATATTCGAAATTGGCCTGCCGGTGCCGCGCGACCAGCTATCGACGCGCCAACTGCCAAAGTTTCTCGAGTATCGTTACGCTGTGCACCAGGCGATCGGGCGTGTTCATGGATAAGGATCGCGTCATTGCGGAAATCAACTGGCCCGGAACGGCCGTCCTTGTTTTTTTGGGGCTCGCATGGGAAGCGGCGGTTCGGTCGGGGTTGCTCCAATATGAATATCTGCCGGCCCCTTCGGCCGTTGTCCTGGGCTTTGGCGAACTCGCAAGCCAAGGGATTTTGGCGCCCGATATTGCGCATACGCTGATTGCCGTCGCGATCGGATGGACGGTGGCGATCGTGCTGGGCATCTCGCTCGGCTTCCTGCTTGGTTTGTCGCCGACCGCCCGGCGTTACGGCCTTGCCAGCATCGAGGTCTTGCGGCCGATGCCCGGCGTTGCGTTTGCCCCGGTCGGGCTCTTGCTGTTTGGCTTTTCTCTGAAGACCGAAATGGTGGTCACGATCCTGCCAGTACTCTGGCCTGTGTTGGTCAACACCATCGGAGGCGTGAGTGGGGTTCATCAGAGGCTTTATGACGTTGGCCGGACCTTTCGTCTCAGCCGCAAGGATACCATCCTCCGTATCATCTTGCCCGCGGCGATGCCGCCGATTGTGGTCGGAGCACGCATCAGTCTCGGTCTTGCGCTGGTGCTGGCGGTCGTCGCCGAAATGGTCGGCAATCCGGAAGGGCTCGGCTACGGTATCGTTCGCGAGCAACAAGCGCTGCGTCCCGACCTCATGTTTGCCTATATTGTGACGGTGGGACTCATTGGGATCATTCTCAATGCCGGGATGCTGGCGCTTGCGGAGGCCTTTTTTCCGTCCTTCCGTCAGTTGCGGAGCGGACCATGATGCGCTCTCCGCCGTGGCGACAATATTTCACGCTCATCGTGGAGGCGCTTCCATCAGCCAGGGGATTGCTCCCGCTCGTAGTCCTTCTCGGCGTCTGGCAACTCCTGCAGACCGGCGATTCTCCCTATTTTCCTGCCCCCTCGGACTGGTGGAATGGCCTGACGCTGCTCGCGAAAAGCGGGCGGCTCTATCCGGCGTTGTCCGCCACGACGATAACCCTGCTGCTCGGATTGGCGTTGGCGGTCTTGATCGGAGCCGGAATCGGTCTGCTCATTGGTGTATTTCCGCGGCTCAGCCGCGCCTTCGGTCCGCTTCTCGAATTTCTGAGAGCTATTCCGCCGCCGGCGGTCGTGCCAGTGGCTATCCTTTTCATGGGGTATGACGAGCGAATGAAGCTGACCGTGGTCGTGTTGGCGGCAATCTGGCCCGTTCTCCTGAACACCTCATCCGCCGCGGAACGGGTTCATCCGTTGCTGCTCGACGTCGCACGTTCGTTTCGACTGTCGGCGTTCGATCGTATGAGACTGATCATTCTGCCCTCGGTCGTCCCTGCGATATTGCTCGGCATTCGCGTCGCGCTGCCGGTTGCGATCGTCGTAACGCTTCTCGTCGAGATACTGACTTCGATCGAGGGAATCGGTGCACTCATGATCGGCGCCCAGCGCAATTTTCAATCGTCGCAGGTTTATGGACTTCTTGTCCTGATCGGCTTGTTTGGATTGCTCCTCAATAACGTCTTTGCCATCTTCGAGGCCATCTTGCTTCGTCGCTGGCCGCCGAAAACCCAGAGCCAGAATTTCTAGGAGTTAAAGACATGGACGTCGGCTTCTTCTTTTGGCCCTACAATCCCAGCCTGGTCGAAAACCTTGCCGATCGCGCCGACCGATATGGCTACGATATGATTGGTATCGCCGATACGCCGGGCAACGCCATGGACCCCTGGGTTTCCGTAACGCTCGCGGCGGGCCTGGTGAAAAAGGCGCGGGTCGCGCTTTGCGTGACAAATCTGGTGACACGCGACGCCGCTGTCAGCGCCGCTGCGATCGCCTCGATCGATCGGATCATCGAAGGCCGAGCTGTTCTCGGCATCGGTGCGGGTCATAGTGGAACGAGGAACCTCGGCCGCGGCAAATCCACAGCAAAGGAGCTGAGTGACGGGGTCACCTTCATCAAGACGTTGCTGCAGGGGAAACCCGCGACGCTCAATGAAGCCACGGCGCATTTGCCATGGGTAAAGAAGCCGTCGAAGGTCTTTCTCGCGGCTTCTCATCCGCTCGGTCTGGCGGCGGCCGGCCGGACTTCGGATGGCGTTTTTGTCAATTTCGGCCTGGGCAAGGATAACATCGCGCAATCCGAGGCCATTGTCGCCAAGGGAATTTTAGAGGCCAGCCGGCCCGCGGATGATGTCGAGATCTGGCAGATAGGGGCTCTGGACTGCGCCACCGACGGAGACGTTGCGCGTGACAAGGTCGGGGCCATGCTGGCGTTTCTGGCGGGATATGTCATTGGCGACAAGAACCTTGAATCGCGCGGGGTGCCCAAACCTCTTCACGAGCCGCTTCTCGAATTGCGTCGACGCTACAGCACTCGGCCGGGCGATGCGGACATCAGATTGGTGCGCGAGCTCGGCCTGTTCGACTATCTTTCCAGACGTCTGGCGATCTGCGGCACTCCGGAAGAGTGCCTGAAGCAGGCGCTGGCCGCCAAGGAGGCAGGTGCCAAGCGGTTGATGCTCACGGTCAGCCTTGCGTCAGATCCGGTGCGGACGGTTGAGCTCTTTGGCGAGCATGTGCTTCCGAAATTACGGAACTGATGGTTACCAGGCAGCCGATCGGCCCAACGACGGTCTTGCCGTTTAGAGGATGAGTGAAAAGCTTGAGCAGAGCTGACAGGCGGCAGATCGGAGTTCAATCTGTTGAGATTGCCGGACGTCTGTTGAAGACGCTTGCCCAACTCGAGGGCCCTCAAACGCTCAAGGATCTGTCGGCCGCGGCAGCCCTGTCTCCCGCCAAGGCGCATCGTTACCTGGTCAGTCTTATTCGAGAGGGGTTGATAGAGCAGAGCGTAATTGACGGTCGGTACGATTTCGGCGGCGCCGCCCGGGTGATTGGCCGTGCTGCGATCAATCGGCTGGACATCATGCGCATCGGCGCTCCGTTGTTGATCGAATTGCGCAATACGCTGCAGCAAACCGTCTTCCTGGGCGTCTGGGGCAATGAGGGGCCCACCGTGCTTTACTGGCTGGATGTGCCGCGGCCCGTGTCGGTCATCATCAGGCCCGGCTCAATTCTTCCGCTTCTCACATCGGCGCTCGGGCTGATCTGTGCGGCCTATCTTCCCCCCGATCTGACGAAGAAGCGGATCGCCAAGGAGATCGCCGAACACAAGAGGTCAGGGTTGGACTTCCCCGTGAAAAGCCTGGAAGCGGCTGCCAAGAAGCTGGCTGATGTTCGCGCCCGCGGTTTCAGCGTCGTGAGGGGAGACTTGATACGCGGAATAGATGCAATGGCGGTACCCGTGCTCGACTTCAAGAATGACCTGGTAGCTGTGTTGGCGGCGGTCGGACCGTCCAGAAGCATAGATGTTTCGAGCAACGGCAAGCCGATTCGTGAACTCAAACTTGCCGCCAAAAAATTTGTTGCTCTGATCGGTTAGCGTGATCCGAAGCTGGTTTAAGTGAAGGTTGAAGGTGTAAACGAACTTCCCATTCCAACCCGGCTGTCAACATTCCATCCCCCGAGGAGCAACCGTATGACCGCGCCGTTCGAGGTCGAGTTCAGCACGCTACCATTGGCGATTCGCTACAAGCTCCTGGCCGCACTCGTGGTGCCGCGCCCGATCGCCCTCGTCACCACAGCCGGCAAAGACGGTGTGATCAACGCGGCGCCGTTCTCGTTTTTCAACGTCTTCAGTGAAGATCCCGCGCTCGTCGTCCTCGGCCTGCAATCACGGCCGGACGGCACGCCGAAGGATACGCTCAAGCATATCCGCGAGACCGGCGTATTCGTCGTCAACCTCGTCGACGAGGCGATGGCGGAGCGAATGAACACATGCTCCATCGACTTTCCGTCCAATGTCAGCGAAATCGGGATGACCGGATTTGCGATCCTGCCAGGCGTCGGCGTCCCGGTTCCACGTATCGCCGAGGCGCCGGTCGCTCTCGAATGCCGCCACTACACGACTTTGGAAGTCAGTCATCGGCGCCATCTCTGCATCGGCCAGCGTGGTCCACCTGCATGCCCGCCCGGGCATCATCGACCCCGAGCGGTTTCGCGTGAATCTCGACGTCTACAAGCCGATCGCGCGGCTATTTGGCAATCTTTATGCGCGCCTCGGCGAAAAATTCGTGCTCAAGCGCCAGTCCCTTACTGAATGGGAGGCTGAGAACGGGGTCGATGCGGCCGCCGATAGCGCCAAGACGGAGTCCTGATCCCAACGGTCCGCGGAGACGCAGACCTGAACGTTTGGCGCGCAGTTGAAATTCCGGGGGGCCGCAGCGTCGGTTCGAGAAGCTGGACGCTTGCCCGGAGCCGATCGACACGCTGCAGCGAACGCCGCCTCAAATTCGCCCGCCAATGGATTATATCAAGTCTTTCTTGCCGTACCCTTCCACATCGTCGTGGCGGTCGGGTCATCTCGATCGAACAATTCTTGGCGGGGGCCGACGAAATGTCTGTCATCAGGCCCGCGCACGGGATGAACTAAGATACAAAAAACAAAGAAGCCGCATGCGGCAGTTTTGCAGGGGGCTATGATGGCGCAGGGGTTAAAATTATCTCGTTATCTTGCTGTTTTGATTGCAAGTGTCCTGTGCATCAGGGCGGAGTTCATCGTACCCGCCATCGCCGCAAAACTGACGCCGGTGCGTGCCGCGTATATTCCGGTCGTCTCATGGCTTCCGGCATGGGTGGCCAAGGAGAAGGGCTTCTTTGAAAACAACGGCCTCGACGTCACCCTGTCCGTCACGCAGAATCTGTCGGTCTTGCCGGGAACGCTCGGGCGGCAGTTCGATTTTGCGCCATCGACGCCGCCAGATCTGATCAAGGCCGTGCTAGCTGGGATTGATGTCGTAGCCGTGGCCGGGCAGGGGATCGAGACCAAGGATAATCCAAGCACGCATTTAATCGTTCGGAAGGACTCCGCGATTGCGAGTATGCAAGACCTCATAGGCAAGGTGATCGCAACGCCGGCGTTGGGCGCTATCATCCATGTCTCGGTGCTTCATGGCTTGAAGAAGAACGGCATCGATCCCGCTTCCATCCGAGCCGTCGAAGTGCCGTTTCCCAACATGCCCGATCAGTTAAAGGCTGGAAATGTCGATGCCGTCGAGGCGCTTGAGCCGTTTGCCGGACAGTTGCTTGCGGCCGGCAACAGGTCGCTCGGGGACCCGCTTCTCTCCGTGAGCGATGAGGTCCTGTACACGTTCTGGATATCGGAACGCAAATGGGCGGCAAACAATCATGCCGTGATCGATGCCTGGGTCGCCTCGCTCGATCAGGCTAAGGGATTCATCGATGCGAATCCCCGGGAAGCGCGTGCCATCCTCGCCAAATATACCAAACTGCCTGAGGCTGTCGTCCAAAAGATACCGTTTGTGACGTATCGGTTTTCGCTCGATCCGCGGGACTTCGCCGTCTGGGTGAACGTGCTGAAAGATATTGGCCAGATTACGCGATCGATCGACGAAAACAGCCTTGTCATGAAGACCAAATAGCCACGGCGGATAATTCAAGTCCCGGTGCAACGTCTAGTCTAGTCTAGTCTGCTCAAGCTTCGCCAGGCGGCGCGAACTGAGTAACGTTGGCGGTCGAATCCGGTCGCTAGGGGAACTGTTCAGCGAATGCTGGCGTCAGGCGATAATCGAACCGCCGTCCTCTATTTATCGTTGAATACCGCTGGATGGAATAAGAGATAGTATTCAACTGAAAATTGCCGCATTTGTTTGT
The DNA here is from genome assembly GCF_036924535.1 of Bradyrhizobium sp. AZCC 2262. NCBI lineage: Bacteria > Pseudomonadati > Pseudomonadota > Alphaproteobacteria > Hyphomicrobiales > Nitrobacteraceae > Bradyrhizobium > Bradyrhizobium sp. AZCC 2262. Next base: position 2,124,296 of record NZ_JAZHRT010000001.1, read on the forward strand.
CTACCTTCGCGTGCCGACGGACAAAATAGCAATTCTCCGCCATGTTCCTCACGACCGGCCACGGCGGAAAATTGAGCTGATATCGTTTATCGATATGTGTGCGCCTAGCGTTGGGAGAAAACCAAATGTCTCGTGCTGCAGCGCTCTTCGCCATCGTGTTAGCTCCAGTCATAGCGGCGCTCCCTGCGGGTGCTGCTGAGTTTGGGACCAGGGACGAAGCCACGGCGATGGTCAGACGAGTGCAGCAAAAATTCAAGAAGGAGGGTCCTGAAGCCGCCTTCCGGGCCATCAACAATAAAGAGCCAGGATTTGCGGATCGCGACCTTTACCCTTTCGTGACCGAACTGACCGGTCTTTGCGTTGCGAACGGGGTCACTCCTGCCGTGAGGGGAAAGAACCTGCTTGATCTCAAGGATCAAGACGGCAAGTTCATGATTCAGGAGTTTGTCAGGACCGCGAGCACTGCCCCCGAACACGGTTGGGTCGACTACCGATGGCTCAATCCCGTCACGAAAACCATCGAAGACAAGTCGGCTTGGATCGAAAGGATGGGTAATTATTTCGTCGGCGTCGGAGTATATAAAAACGAGCAGCCGAACGATAATACAATCGGTCTTATATCAGGTAGCCTGAATTCCGACGATACCTACCTGCAGATCGCGTATGATCTTGCCGACGTGCTGAATGACGGCGACAACCTTCGCATTCTCCCGATCGCTGGAATCGGCGGACCCAGGAACATACGCGACGTGCGATACTTGAAAGGCGTCGATATCGGCCTCACGCAAAGCAACATTCTCAATAACTTCCGCCTTTCGAATGTGCGGATGGGGCAAGCCGACGACAACAAGATTGTCTACATCGCCAATCTGTTCGCCGAGGAGGCTCATCTCGTTGCGGGAGCGAGCATTACCTCGATCGATCAATTGCGGGGCCTTAAGGTCAACCTCGATGCAAAAGGCAGCGGAACGAGTTATTCGATGCGCGACGTCTTCAAGGCCCTTGACATTGAGATCCAGGAAGTCAGCCTGTCGCAGGCCGAAGCCTTCGAGAAGGTCAAGAGCGGCGAGATAGCCGCTACCGTTCTGATTGCGGGCAAACCGGTACGGGCGATCACCAAGCTAAACCCGGCAGACCGCTTGCACTTTGTTCCAATTCCGTACCGCTCGCAACTCATAGCCAATTATTTGCCTTCCAAGCTCACGCATGACGATTATCCCGACATCATTCCGACCGGTCAGTCCATTGATACGATTGCCGTCAGTGCGGTGCTCATCGCGTTCAATTGGCCGAAGACCAAGGTCGATCGGTATCAGCGGGTTCAACGGTTCGTCGAAGCTTTTTTTCCGAGGATCGCGGAGTTCCGGAAGCCGCCGCACCACGCGAAGTGGCGTGAGGTTAGCCTCGCAGCCCAATTGCCGGGTTGGACCCGTTTGGAGGCGGCGCAGACTTGGCTCGATCGACAAGCTGCCGAAGCCGCGCAGGCAAGCACGGAGAAGCCATCAGGCTTCCCCCGGGCTGTGAAAATGGACTTCGCGCAACCTGCCGTCCCAAATGGCTCCCCGCAAAACGACGCCGAACTTTACCGGGAATTTCTTCGTTGGAAAAAGCAGCAGGGAAGGTGACGTTTGTAGGCGATGGCAGCGTAAGCAGAAAGCCCCGGTCCGGAGAAGGCCGGGGCTTTCTGCTCACGAGGTCATGCGAAAGAAGTTAGAACCCTCAGCATGATTTGTTAACGCCACTTCAGTCGATCCGTTCCTGCTGACTCTTGTCATCAAGCCGGGCAAATGGTTCAAAAGCGAGCAGACAGTTGCCGCTAGCCTGTAGCGCAAGATGCATTTATGGGCGAATTCGGCAATGCGGTAAAAGCTGAGATAAGAAGCTCGAAAAAATATTCGAACTTCGTCGCATAAGAGGCCGACGTGGCCCTCGATTCGCTTCATCTGCCAAGGCGCGAGTCCGCCCTGCAATGGGCGGACGACCGGTTGCATGCCGCCAGCCGCGGATCGAAGGACAGAAACCGTGCGACCATAAGCCGGAGCCGTCCGAAAAAAGAGTACCGCATCAACTCATCCGTCGTCACGACTTCACGACCGGCTCATGCGCCCCTGAATCACCAGCGAAGCTGGATCAAAAATTAAGCTGGATCAGGCCGAATCCACCATGCGCGAGCCTCCCGGTCCCGCCGTTTTTCGTCGAGTAGTCCCAGTTGGCTGAATACTCCACAGCCACCTTCAATCCATCCATCACCCATTCGCCTGCGGTGAGGAACAGCCGATGTTGTGGGACGAATCCGATCCGGGTTGGCACGCCGTTTTGCAGAATCGAGACACCCGCCATGTCCTTGCTGCCGGAATATCCCAGCGAGAGGAAATCGCCCTGCGCGCCGATCTCCTGTATCCACGGATTCCAGTCGAACTGGTAGGCAATCGAGGCCTGCCAGGTCATCGGCATCATGCTCCGCGCAATGCCGAGCCCATCGATAAATCTGGCGTCCTGAATTGCAGCATTTACCTCGCCCACGAACGCGAACGGGCCGAAACTGGTTTTGAGGCTTGCGGCCATTCCGGGAATCCTGCCGATCTGATTCAGGAACGGCAGGTAGGAGGTACGCAAAAATCTGCTTTCGAAAACGGAGGTGTCGTAGTCGACATGGAAATCAAGGGTCCATGGACAAATCAACGAGTCCTTCAACTGGTCATAGGCTACGCCGCAATGGCCCCTCGTCCGGAAACCGAGACTGGCATTGTAATCGTCGATTTTCGTTCGTCCGGGTATGATGCTGTCGCTGCCTTTGTAGGTCACGACCGAGCCGTAGAAGGGCGGCGGGTCGAAGGGGAATGTGACTGGGGTAGGCCGGAATGGACGCTCAGGCAGCGGGGTGTAGCCGAGCCAACCCATGAGCTGTCTCACCGCCGGTGCGACGACCAACGGACTGACGCGTGGAACAACGACGGGCGCCGGCGGCGGTTGCCGCGGTGGGGTTGGCCAGGCGAATTCGAAGCCTCCCGCTGTCTGCCGGTTTTCAAACACCTCGGTCGTCAGCGGAGTGCCGATCGAGAGGGCGTCCAAGCGTGCCACGCCAGTGGATGTACCGAAATGCAAAGTCTCAACCCCGAACCGGGCGGCGATCGGGAATTGCATCAGATCGCCTACTGAAATGTGAGTCCGATCAAGCGTGAAACGATCCACGCCTACTCCAGGGACGTTGGTCGGCACCACTGGTTGATTCCCGGTGGGGAATATTGCGCCAGTGCCATTGTCGAAATGCAGAACTAATGCACCGGTCAACCAGTCGCTCAGCTTGATATCGAAATCGAGTTCAGCCGTACCCAGCGACAGGTTTTCCTGGGTAGGGCCGGTGAATGAACCGGTCCGCGAGGCCACGCCTTCAATCACGCCGCTCAGCGAGAGATAGCTATTGATCTTCGGTCCGGTCTTGTTGAGCGTGTCGCGGAGGATCTGGCGCGTCGCGTTCTCCTGCGCCGCCCAGATGATCTCTAGATCTTTTACGCGCACGCCGAGCGGCCTCTTCGCCGCGGTCTCGGACAAATCCGGGGTGGGCAGGGTGGGCGGCGCCTCCACCGCCGATACGGGCTGCGCCGCGGTTGCGGTGGCTACTGCACGCTCATGCGTCGCTGCGGGCTTGGCCCGCCGCACTGCGGGCGCGTTCTCCAACGTACTGAGGCGCTGGGAAAGTTTGCGGTTCTCCGCCTTTAGCTCCTGGAGCATGCGCCGGAGATCTGCCACGTCCTCGTTGTCCGCGGCGAAGGCACAAGAAGGCGAAAGCAGAGCGAGGCTGAACAGTGCCGGCGCGGCGCCGGCGAACACGGTGTGGAAGCCCCGCCAGTTGCGCGCAGTTGGCGCTACCGTCCCAACATTTGCTCCGCCCAGGCTCAGCCTGGATTCGGTAACGGTCCCATCAAGCCGACCTGCGATCATGCGTGGCCCCCCGAACTGCTAACTCATACCCACACTAACTCTTTCAAAGTTTGTCTCGACTGTCTCGCCATTGCTGGAAAACCTCCGTCAGTGCTTTGGATATCAATCACAGCGCTGACGTCCCCGTAGAGAGGCGTCCGGCAATTCAATGCTGCTTTCCTTGGAATGGAGCTTTCTGTCTGTGCCAGACTTGAATGCCCGTTCCCGTACCCCGCATTTCCACCAGCGATTTCATTCGCGGAGAAACCACAAGCCGGCTCGCCGACATTCGCGGTGCGAGTCAGCGCCTGGCGCTGCCGGCGCCGGCCTCTGCGAAATCCTGCAGATTGAGCTTCATGCTATTGGCGTAAACCATAAGCGCTTGCTCAATTTTGATCCATAGCAAAAAGCTCTCGCCCCAACCGAAGATTGATTCCATTGGATCGATGGTTAATCAAATTTGATTCGAGGACTGCTGGCGGCAACGAATTAGGAAGCGCGACTTTGCTGACGATCATTTTCGCCGGGTAACGATGACACACTCCCGGGTAATGATGGCACATTGAGCGCCGTGAAAATGGTCAGCAGTAGTGACCGATGGTGATGCATTCAGAGAAGTCGCGAATCTCACCTCATTCCATTGGCGATAAAAGCGCAGCGGCAAAAGTGTGACAGAAAATAGATGCTCACGATTTCGAAAATCGATACTCACGATTTCAAGCGCAACCTGATTGATAAATTCGCGGCAATATGCAACCATCAACCATCATCTCGGATCTCAACGCGGCGGTAGCGAGTCCGAAATGCGGTGGGAATGCTGCGAAAGATAGGCAGATAGTTTAGCCTTGGCGGCGAAAATAACCGCGTTGCTCTGCAAGCGGGCGAGATAGAAAAGTACCGCAAGAAATTTCAGATCCGCTCGATTCAAGAGTTCCACGGTCCTTTGGAACAAGCGTTCGTTTGCGCGTGGTGTTCGAGAGGAGGGTCGTGAGATGTTGGCGTGGCTCATTTCCTCTAGCATTCGTTTGCGTACCATTGTTGCGGTTGTTGCCGCGGGCCTGTTGATCCTCGGGGCCGTCGGCCTCAGAGACAAGCCGCTGGATGTCATCCCCGAATTCTCGCCGTTGTCGCTCACTGTGAAGACGGAGGCACTTGGCCTTTCCAGCGCCGAGGTCGAGTCGTTGATTACGGTGCCGCTGGAGGCCGACCTGCTCAATGGCGTCCCCTGGCTTCAGACTATCCAGTCGGAATCGATGGCGGGACTTTCGACCATTGAAATGATCTTCGCACCCGGCACTGATCTGATGAAAGCGCGCCAGATGGTGCAGGAGCGGCTGACGCAGACGCGCGCGCTGCCGAACGTCTCCAGTCCCCCGACCATGCTTCAGCCGGTTTCTTCGGCCGGTCGGGTCATGAATATCGGCCTGAGTTCGAAATCCGTTTCGCTCATCGATTTGTCCGTTCAGGCGCGCTGGAATATAGCGCCGCGCCTTGCCGGCGTGCCTGGTGTTGCGAATGTTTCCATATGGGGTCAGCGCGAACGGCAGGTGCAAGTGCATGTCGATGCCAGGAACCTGCAGAACAAGGGCATCAAACTCGATCAGGTGGTCAAGACGGCCGGTGAGGCGGTGTGGTCCTCGCCGCTTACCTACCTGAACTCGTCCACGCCCGGTACCGGCGGCTTCATCGAGACGCCGAACCAACGGCTCAATGTTCGTCACCAAATGCCGATAGGTACCGCGCAGACCTTCTCCAAGGTGGCGGTCGTCAACACGAACGTAAGCGTTGGCGAAATCGCCAATGTGGTGGAGGGCCATCAGCCACTGATCGGAGACGCCATCATTGGCGAAGGGCCCGGCCTTTTGATAGCGATCGAGAAGTTTCCCGGTTTCAACACCAAGGACGTGACGCGCGGCATATTGCTCGCGCTAGAGGAATTGAAGCCTGGGCTGGCCGGGGTTGAGATCGATCCCACCATCTACCATCCCGCGAGCTTCGTTGAACGTGCGACTGGCAATCTGACCAAAGCGCTGATCATCTCGATCGTCCTGGTCGCCGTAATGCTTGGTCTTCTGATGGGCAACTGGCGGACCGCCGTCATCGCGCTGGTCTCGATATTATTGTCGTTTGTCACGGCTGGATTGCTGTTACAGGCCGCCGGGGTTGCGCTCAGCATGATGGTCATCGCCGGTCTTCTGATGGCCACCGGCGTGATCGTGCATGACAGCATTCTCGACATCGAGAACGCGCTCCGCCGCTTGCGCGCGCCGCGCAGCGAAAGCCCGGGCATCGCGGTCATAGCGCGTACGATCCTCGAAACACGCGGGCCGATGGTATACGCGTCGCTGATTGTCGTGATCGCGGTGCTGCCCGTGCTGTTCATGCAGAGTCGCTCCGCCGCGTTCTTTGCGCCGATGGCCTGGGCTTATATCGCCGCGGTATCCGTTTCGATGGCGGTGGCGCTGATCGCGACCCCGGCGCTTGCCGCACTGCTTCTCGCCCGCGCGCCGCTGGCGCCGGACGGCGGCTCACCCGTCACCAACCGATTGGCCGGGCTTTTCGAGCGCATCAGCAGCCCCGTTACCCGCGCGCCGATCGCTTGCATCGGTGTCGGCGTAGTGGCTGCGGTCGCCTGCGTCGCGGTCTGGCGCACGATCGAGCGCGACATGGTGCCCAGCTTCAAGGAGACCGACGTGGTCATCGAATGGCAGGGCCCGCCCGGCACTTCGCTGCAGGCCATGACCCGTACCACCGGGGACCTCATCCAGGAACTCCGCAAGATCCCCGGTGTGCAGAACGCCTCCGCCGATCTCGGACGGGCCGTGCTTTGCAATTGCGAGCGCGCAACTGATGTGAACGCCGGGAAGGTGTGGGTCAACATCGACCCAAAGGCCAACTATGAAGAAACCGTCCATGCCGTGGAAGCTGTCGTCACCGCCTATCCGGGCATGCGCGGTCGCGTGGGGACATACCTGTCGGCCAAGCTGCGTGAGGCGCTCACCGGCAACCGCGAATCCATCACCGTGCGGGTCTATGGCAGCAGCCTCGACATCATTCGCGCCAAGGCAGAAGAAATTCGTGCCTTGATGGCCAAGGTCGCCGGCATTGAAAAGCCTCAAGTCGAGTTGCAGATCGAAGAGCCGACGATCGAGGTCACGGTGGATCTGCTCCGCGCGGCGGAGCACGGGCTGAAACCGGGCGATATTCGCAGGGCCGTTTCAGCGGTCGTAAGCGGCATTACCGTCGGTGCGTTGTTCGAAGACCAGAAGGTTTTCGACGTGGTCGTCTGGGGGCACCCGGATCTGCGCGGCAATGTCGATGACGTGCGGAACGTAACAATCCGCAGCGAGAAGGCGCCGACCCCAAGCCGCCGCTTGCGGCCCAAAGCCACGGTGGTGAAGGTCGCAGAGGCCACATCGGGAGTTGCCGCGATCACGACGGGGGATGCGGCGGCCACGCCGGTACAACAGGATTCCGGTACGGTGGCGCCAACGACGATTGGCCGAACGCAAGCGAATCGGGGGGGGGCGGTTCGTTTGGCTGAGGTTGCAGACGTCCGCATCGTGCCGGCCCTCAGCATCATCCGACGCCAGGGCTCCTCGCGCCGCATCGACGTTTCCGCTGACGTGGGCGACGACCGGTCACCTGAGGCCGTGGCGCAGGATGTCGCCAAGAGCATCAAGCAGGTGACGTTCCCGTTCGAACACCATGCTGAGGTACTGGGCGAATACCGGGAACAGCGTGCCGCGTTGCTGTCGATCTACAGCTATATGGCGGCAGCGGCGGTGTTGATGTTCCTGCTGACGCAGGCGGTGCTCCGTAGTTGGGCGCTTACGGCGCTGTCGCTGCTCGGTATTCCGATCGGAGCGTTGGGCGGCCTGGTCGCGATCGTGATCACCAAGGAGGCCTTCTCGCTCGGTTCTGTTTTGGGCCTGGCGGCGGTATTCGCACTGACGGTGCGGCAGGGCATCAGTCTAGTTGCCCATTTCCAGAATCTGCAGTTGCGCGAGGGCGAGCCCTTTGGGGAGGCGCTGGTGCGCCGCGGCGTTCGCGAGCAGTTTTCGAGCATCATGGCCTCTTCGGCCACGACGCTTGCTCTCATGCTTCCGTTCGCGATTTTCGGCAATGTTGCCGGGCTCGAAATCGTTTCTCCAATCGCAGTCGTGGTGCTGGGCGGCGTCGTCGCCTCGACACTCGCAATACTGTTCGTACTTCCGGCGTTTTACCTGCGGTTCGGTGCCGACTGGACGGCTGACCGCCTCGATCTCGAAAAGGGCAGCACGGCGTAAGCGCCACAGGTTTTGTTGACGAAACTTTGGGAAGGGGAGGACTACCTCATGACCCGCTCCAGCTTTCTGGCGGCCGCGGCGTGTGTCGCGGGCGCGAGCCTAGGATTGTGCTGTGTCCCAGCTCTGGCCGCGGAGACGGCGGCCCACAGCAAGCCCGCGCATGTCGAGGCCATACCAGGCTCGCAGCTCAAGAAGGTGACGCTCACGCCCAAGGCAGCCGAACGGCTCGGAGTCCAGATCGACGAAGTGCGCGCGGATATGTCGGGCCGCCGGATCGTGCCATATACCGCCGTCCTCTACGACCTGACGGGTGGGACTTGGGTTTATGTCCATTCCGATCCGATGGCCTTCATTCGCCAAGCCGTCAAGATCGACACCATCAAGGGCAACAACGTGTACCTGACCGATGGACCGGCCCTCGGCACCAAGGTGCTCGCTTCTGCGGTGCCGCAGGTCTTCGGAACTGAAGCAGGAGTAGGCCACTAACTACCGGCATGATTGTCCGGAACAGCTTGTGTCGGTCGGCAGGGATGCATTCCCATGATGAAACTGACCATAAGTTCAAGTCTGCGTTTTCGATATCTCGTACTCGCCCTCGGCGTGGTGCTGACCTGGTTTGGCGTGGCGCGGCTGCGGGATGCTCCAGTGGACGTATTCCCGGAATTTGCGCCGCCTCGGGTCGAAATCCAGACGATCTGTCTCGGACTATCGCCTGCCGAGGTCGAACAACTCGTGACCGTGCCATTGGAGAACGCGCTCAACGGCGTCCCCGGCATCGACGTGATGCGGTCGAAATCCGTGCCACAGCTGTCGTCTATCACGCTGATCTTCAAGCTCGGTGCCGACGAGATCCGGGCACGGCAACTGGTCAGCGAGCGGATGGCGCTTGCGACCAATACCCTGCCGACCTGGGCCGCGCCGCCCTTCATGATGCCGCCTCTGTCCTCGACCAGCCGGATCATGAAGGTCGGCATTACGTCAAGGGACAAGTCCGTGATGGACTTGTCGATGCTCGCCTATTGGAACATCCGGCAGCGGCTCCTGGGCGTTCCCGGCGTCGCGAACATCGCGATCTGGGGCGAGCAGCTCAAAATGCTTCAGGTATATGTAGATCAGAACCGGATGGTGGCTGAGGACGTCACGCTCGACCAACTGCAGGAAGCCGTTTCCGATGCCCTTGACGTGGGACTGCTGCGCTATTCCAAAGGCGCGCATATCGGCACGGGCGGCTTCATTGAAACGCCCAGTCAACGCATTCAAGTCGCCTTCGCCGGCGCCGGCGTCACGCCGGAGACGCTCGCGCAGGTGCCGGTAACCACGCGGAGCGGGAAACCGCTGTTGCTGCGTGACCTGGCCAACCTTGAATATTCGCCCCAAGGCATGATCGGCGATGCCATTATCAATGACGGCCCAGGGCTCATGCTCATCGTCGAAAAATTCCCCTGGGGCAATACGCTTGCCGTCACCCGCGGGGTGGAGCAGGCGCTGGAGTCGTTGAAGCCGGGTCTTCCCGGGGTTGAGATCGACACGACGATCTTCCGGCCGGCGACGTTTGTCGAGGAATCGATCGACAATCTCTCACACGCTCTGCTGTTGGGCTGCGTGCTGGTCGCGGGAATCATACTCATCTTCCTCTACGAATGGCGTACCGCGATCGTCTGCATCATCGCCATTCCCTTGTCGCTGCTTGCGGCTGGGCTGGTTCTGTACCAGGCGGGCGCCACCATCAACACAATGACCCTGGCGGGCTTCGTGATCGCGTTGGGGATCGTGGTCGACGACGCGATCCTCGACGTCGAGAACATCATGCGGCGCCTGCGTCTCGCTCGGCGGGGAGGCGATCCACGAAGCACGGCCCGTATCATTCTGGACGCCTCGCTCGAGGTGCGGGCGCCGATCGTCTACGCGACCCTCATCGTTGTCACCGCGGTGGTGCCCGTCCTGTTCATGCAAGGCCTGACCGGATCCTTCTTCAAACCGCTGATTGCTGCCTATGTGCTCGCGATTGCGGCCTCGCTCATCGTGGCGATGACGGTGACTCCAGCACTCTGCCTGATCTTGCTGCGTGGCGTGGGGCTCGAAGGTCGTGAATCGCCGGTGACCGTCTGGTTGCAGCGGCGCTATGCGCCCTTGCTGGAGCGCGCTACCCGAACGCCTCTCCCGGCCTTTATTGCGGTGGGTGTCGTGACACTCGCGGGGATCGGCGTCTGGCCGTTGCTCGGGCATTCGTTGCTGCCATCGTTCAAGGAGCGCGATTTCCTGATGCACTGGGTCACCGCCCCTGACACGTCGCTTCCCGAGATGCGGCGCATTACGACCAGCGCAAGCAAGGAACTCCGCGCGATACCGGGCGTACGCAATTTCGGCGCCCATATCGGCCAGGCCTTCGCCGCCGACGAGGTCGTCGGCGTCAATTTCGGGGAGAACTGGATCAGCATCTCCAAGGACGCAGATTACGACAAAACGCACGCCAAAATCGAGGAAATGGTGGAGGGCTATCCCGGCCTCTACCGCGACGTTCAAACCTATCTGAAGGAGCGCATGCGCGAAGTCATGACCGGCGCAGGTGAGGCGATCGTCGTGCGCATTTTTGGCTCGGATCTCGGCGTTCTCAGGGACAAGGCGGAGGAGATCCGTGCGGCACTCGTGGGCATCCCTGGCCTCGTCAACTTGCACAAGGAGTTGATTGTCGAAGTGCCGCACATCCAGGTGACGGTGAACCTGGAAGCGGCACGGCGTCACGGCCTGAAGCCGGGCGATGTCCGGCGCGCCTCCGCATCCCTGATGGCCGGTACCGAGGTCGGTGACATCTTCATCGGTGGACGCACCTACGACGTGCATGTGTGGACCGCACCGGAAGCCCGCACCAGTGTCGACTCGGTCCGCAACATCCTGATTGACTCGCCGATCGGGCCGCGCGTCCGGCTGGCGGAGGTAGCCGATGTCAGCATTCTGCCGACACCAAATATCATCAAGCGCGAGGCTAGCTCTCGCCGGATCGACGTGCAGGCAAATGTCAAGGAGCGTGATCTGGCCGCCGTTGCGGTGGATGTGCAGTCGCGTCTGAAAAAGATCGCGTTTCCCCTTGGCTATTACGCGGTCCTGCAAGGCGAGTATGCGGAACTGCGCGCCGCGCGCTGGCGTCTGCAACTGTTCGCCGTGCTGGCGCTCGCCGCGATCTTCGTACTTCTGCAGCAGACGTTCGACAGCTGGCGTCTGGCTACGCTCACGTTCCTGACCCTTCCTTCGGCGCTGGTTGGCGGTGTCCTGGCGGCGTGGCTGGCGGGCGGCGTCATTTCCCTCGGCTCATTGATCGGGTTCCTGACCGTGCTCGGCATCGCCGCCCGCAACGGAATCATCATGATCAACCACTTCCAGTACCTGGAGCGTCATGAGGGAGAGTCGTTCGGGATTGGGCTCGTACTGCGCGGCGCCGGAGAGCGGTTGCGGCCGATCCTGATGACGACCGGAGCCGCCGGGCTTGCGATTCTGCCGCTGATCATTTTCGGAAACCTGCCGGGCCACGAGATCGAATATCCGATGGCGGTGGTCATTCTGGGCGGCCTCGTGACATCGACGCTGCTCAATCTGTTTATCTTGCCTGCATTCTATCTCCGTTTCGGCCGCGGCACGGGCCGGCCTGCGGACGGTCTGACGATTCCAGAACCGGTGCGAGTATCCGGGGGTGCGTGACATGAAAATCGTGCGATGCCACAACGGCTGGATGATCGCCACGGCTGCGGCTTTATCCGCACTTGCATATCCGGTGACTTGTGCCGCGGCCGAGGATGGCCGCTTTCAAAAGCTCTCCGTTTATCTCGAACGCAACGTCCAGGATCATGATGCCGAGATCCGGTTCGAGGCAACCGGCGCGGAGGAGGGGCTGGCTGCGCTCAAGGTCTTGGCGCCGGGCGAACGCACGGTGATCGACCTCAGAACGCCGGACTCGAAGTTGGGAATTCGCAGTCTTACGCTCGAATCTCCCGAACCCTCCGATGATGGCATTGTGCGCGCTGATTTTCCGGCGGGCGCGTATCGGTTCGAGGGAACGACGACCAAGGGGGCAAGCCTGCGCGGTGAGACGCGGTTGAGCCATGCGTTCCCGGAGCCGGCTGCATTCGAATATCCGCGGCCTGATCAGAAGGACATACCCGCCACCGCGCTGACGCTGCGGTGGTCTGTGCCGAAGGGGAGCGAGGCCTGCGTCATCGTTATTGAGCAAACCGGCACGCCTTATGAAGTCCGGGCGCTGCTGCCGGGTTCGGCAAGATCATTCACGGTACCGGAAGGGTTCTTGCGTGCCGGCAAGGCCTACAAATTTGCGATCGGGACCGTCGCCAAGGACGGCAATCGGTCCTTCATCGAGGCCGGCTTCACCACTGCGAGGGCGCGATGAATCAGTCCGGCCCCGCGCAATGTCAGATCGGCGAACCGTTCATGCCCGCCTTCTGTTCAGAAACGGCGGAGCACTGGCGCTTCCTCGCTCGTTGGCCACGGCAGGCCGAAAACTTCTGCAACCTAGGGCGACAGTTGGCCGGATCGCCGCCCGCAACTGGAGGGTATTGAGATGTTCGACAAGCAAGGTTTGGACAGACAGATGAAGCTGGCGAGCCATCAACCTGGTCGCCTGTCAAGGTGGCGTGCCGCGTTCATGGCGGCCACGGTTCTGAGCGCTACTGGCTTTGCGCTGGCTGGAGGCGCGGTGGCAGGCGAGATCAAAGACCAACCGCGCTTTAAGCACAGCCGGGATTATTCGTCGCTGAAGGACTGGAATCTGAAAGCCGAGAATATCGTCCCACACGGGGCTAACCCGCTTTATTACCCGATCGTGCCGGGCCACAAGCACGTGCATGAGCGGCCCGATCACCCGGACGGCAAATACCGCAAGGAGACTGTGGTCCTGGATTCCACGGAGGATTTCGATATTACCGGCATCGGAAAATTCAAGACCGCGGTTGTGCAGGAAGAAGAATATCTCGATGGCGTCCTGACACAGCGCGCGCTCAATTGGTTCGCGCTCGATAAGACGACCAACAGCGTCTATGCCTTCGGCGAAGTGAGTTGGGAGATCGAGGAAGGCAAGCCGGTTTTCGCGGGCACTTGGCGAGCGGGCGAACTCGATGGTGACATGATCGCCGAACCGGGCCTGTTAATGCCTGGTACGTTCACCGTGGGCGGCCGTTATCTATTCGACGGCGGCCGCGTGAATTCTGGCGGTTCCGAAAACATGGAGGCTGGGATCGAAATGACGGTTCCGGCCGGGACCTTCAAGAACTGCGTCCGGGTTCGCGAGCAAGGTCTGCGCGAGCTGCACGACATCACCGACAAAATCTGGTGTCCGGTGGTTGGGGTCGTTAGCGATACATCCGACGGCAAGCTCATCGTTACCAACGCGCTGCCGAAGGACAATCCGGCCTCGGACGTTTCAAGCGTCGGGACGCTTCGCGACAAGCCGCTGAAGTATACGCCGCCCGTCGCGAAGATCTCGGGAGACCAGGCGACGAAGATCGCGCTCGCGGAGGTCCCTGGCAAGGCCACCTCCGTGACGATCGAGCGGAAGAAAGGCAAGAATGTCTACGTGGTCGAAATCCAGACGCCGAAGGATGGCGAGAAGGATGTCTTTGTCGACATCGAGTCCGGAAAGATCGTCGGAACGGACTGATGTGAAACGGTGCGAGTGCCCTGATCCACGCCCTTCATCGTTCGGGTTTTCCTCCTGCGAGCGACGGGATCGTGGATCACGGGCCCACCTCGGCGCCGAGGCCATACGATCAATGCGATACCATCACGGACCGCCGACTGAACGAACTCTGTGTGGCTGTTTGTTGGAGAGGATACCGCCGTGAAGAGGACGATCCGCTGGAACCTGCTCGCCAGTCTTCTTCTTGTGCCAGCCATGGCCGTCGCGCAGGCGCAGCAGCCGGGCCCTTCGAAAGAGCGTGCGCCTCCCGCGGCAAAGGTCACGAAAGAACAGGCGAAGAAGATTGCGCTTGAACGCATCCCCGGTGAAGTCACGGACGTCGTGATCGAGAAGAAGGGCGGCAAGAATGTCTACGTGATCGAGATCCAGTCACCGGAACAGGGCGAGAAGGACGTCTTCGTCGACATCGAGACCGGAAAGATTGTCGGGACGGACTGACATGTATGGGCTGCATACGAGGTTCGCCATTGGAAAGGATAGCGCCATGAAGAGGGCAATTTACATGGGTCTGTTCGCCATCCTGCTCGCGCCGGCAACAGCCGGAGCGCAAGCGCAGGCGCCCAAGAGCCTTGGCACCGAGGAATTCGGCATGACGCCACGCGAGCTGGTTCAGGCGATCGAGAAGACCGAGGAACTGATCGCGCGCTGCATGCGCGAACAAGGCTTCGAGTATATCGCGGCCGACTCCAACACGGTGCGGGCGGGCATGGCGGCGGACAAACACCTTCCCGGCCTCAGTGAGGAGGAGTTCGTTGCTCGCCACGGATTTGGTGTATCTACTTTCTATACCGGTCTGCCGCCTCAACTATCGACCGACTACAGCCCCGCGCGCGTCGGTCTCGGCGAACGCAATGTGCAGATTTTCCGCAAACTGCCCCCCGCGGATCAGGTCGCCTATAATCGGGCCCTGCTCGGGGATGATGTGTTCAGCACCTTCGCGGTCGCTCTGGAGACGGAAGACCTGTCGCGTACCGGTGGTTGCACGCGCAAGGCCCTCACTGAAACGTTCAAACCCGATCAGCTGAAGGCCAGCCACTACAATCCCCAGGACGCACTCATCAACAAGGACCCGCGCATGAAGGCCGCGCTTGGGTTCTGGCGGCGGGAGATGAAGAAGGCCGGCTTCGAGTATGGCCACCCGGACGAGATCGAACCCGACCTGCGGAACCGGCTTAGCACGCTGACCGAGGGCGGCAAGCTGCAGGTCTCCAAAATGTCGCCGGATCAGAAAGCCGCCCTACGGAAACTGCAGGACTATGAGCGTTTGGTCGCGGCAAAAAGCCACAAAATGCATGAGGAGGTGTTGAGCCCGGTCGAGGAGCGCATCCAGGAGGAATTGTTCTCCCGAAAGGTGCAATGAGACCGATCAGTACATCCTTTTTTCGTACTTCCCGGAATCGGCGGCGATGAGTAATCTCCTTTCGCGGCCGGGCCTCGCATGACCAAGGCCGCCGCAATGCTTCTTGCAAACATGGCACGCGCGCTGTCATCGGCTGGAAGGATTACCGCATGGTCGCGAACCGCGTAAACGTTCTCTGGGCCATTCTGGGCGTGGTTGGAGGCATGGCGCTTGGCGCCTGGTACATGGGCTCCAGAATCCAGTCGCCGGCCGAGGTAGCTGCGCGCACCGCGGCGCCCGAGCCATCCCTGATCCTCGTGCCTGTCGAGTCGCGCGTATTGAGTACCGATGTCGTCACCCGCGGTACGGTGCGCTTCGGGCTGCCGCAGCCGATTTCGATCGCGCCTTCGACGGTCAAAGGTGCGATTGGACTGATCTCGTCGCTGCCGCGACCAAATACGCAATTTGGCGAAGGCGAAGTGATTATGTCCGCATCCGGCCGTCCGGTCTTCGTCCTGCGCGGCGAAGCGCCGGCTTTCCGCGACATGGCGCCCGGAACCAGCGGTGGCGACGTGCGCCAGCTCGAAGAAGCTCTGGCCCGTCTTGGCTTCGATCCGGGAACGGTCGATGGCAACTATGATCAAAAGACGTCGGCCGCGGTCGAGCGCATGTATCAGAAGGCCAAGTGGGACCCGTTCGGACCGACGCGCGAACAGCGCGCTGCCATCCAGGCGCTCGAACGAGAGTGGTCGGATGCCGCGCGCGGCCGACTTGCGGCCGAGGCCACGCGCGACACCGCGCTGAAAGCGGTCGCCGCCGCGCGGGCTGTCGCGGATCAGAATACGCGCCAGGCCGCTCTCGACAGCGCGGCGCGTGTCGGCGATAGCCGCCAGCTGGCCGACGCACGGGCAGGCAAATCCCTCGCGCTTGAAACCGAGCGCGCACGGGCATCGCACTCCGCGAGCGCGGCAACGGCCGACGTCGCCGCGCAGGTCGCCGATCGTGCCCTGATCGTTCTCGATCCGCGCCAAACCGAAACGGCGCGGGCTGCGGCCGAGGCCAAGCTGAAAGTGGCGCGTGCCGCGCAACGCAAGGCAAAGCTCGAAGCCGATCTGGCGATTCAGACCGCAGAGCGCGAGATCGGCCTGGTCGAACGACGGATTCAGGTCGCCGAGGCAGCCGTGAACGCCGCCCGCCTGGAAGGCGAGCGCAGCGTACGCGCGGCGCTGGAACAACAAACGCTCGCCGAATTCGACGTCAAGGTCGCCAGCGAACGGGCAGAGCGGCTGGACCGCGAACTGGCGGCGGCGCGCGCGAAGCTTGGCGTGCAGGTTCCAGCCGACGAGGTGGTGTTCATCCCGTCGCTGCCGATCCGCGTCCACGAAGTGACCGCTGCGGTCGCCGCCAGTGCTTCCGGGTCGGTGATGAGTGTGACGGACAACCAGCTCAGTATTGACTCGCAACTACCACTTGAAGCCGCGCCGTTGGTGAAGTCCGGAATGAAGGTCGGGATCGACGAGCAGGCACTTGGGATCAAGGCAACTGGTGTCGTTGAGACGGTCGCCACCACACCCGGCACACGCGGCGTGGACGGGTACCACTTCTACCTCGGGGTCAGGGTGGAGACCACGCCGGTGCTCCTGGCAGGGTTTTCCGTCCGTCTGACAATCCCGATCGAAACTTCGAAGGGCGCGGTCACTGCGGTTCCGACGAGCGCAGTGTCGCTTGCCGCGGACGGAACATCGCGCGTGCTGGTCGATCGCGGCGGTAAGCAGGAATACGTCACGGTACAGCCGGGGCTTTCAACGGGGGGCTATGTCGAGGTGAACAGCCCCGATGGGCGCCTCGTCCCCGGCCAACTCGTGGTGGTGGGCTACAAAGCGTCCGAGACAGCAGCGGTGAAATGAGGCTCGCCGAAAACATACGCGGGGCGTTGCCGATCAAAGCGGCAGCCGCCGATCTCGATCCCGATCATGTGCTCGACCTGCGTAAGGTGTGCAAGCAATTCGGGACCGATCCCGCGGTCGATGCATTAGTCGATGTCGACCTCGTGCTGCGGCGCGGCGAATGGCTGTCGATAACCGGTCCATCCGGCTCGGGGAAATCGACGCTGTTGAACATCCTGGGTTGCCTCGACCGGCCGACGCGCGGAAAGTACCTCTTTGACGGTATTGAAACGACAAAGCTGAGCGAGAATGAGCGGGCCGGATTGCGCAGCCGGCGTATTGGATTCATCTTTCAGTCGTTTCACCTCCTGCCGTACCGTACCGTCCTTGAGAACGTCATGCTGGCAGAAGTTTATCGCCGGCACACCGGACGCGGGCGGCGCGAACGGGCACTGGAGGAAATCCGTCGCGTCGGGCTCGCGCATCGCGCGGATTTTCTGCCGTCCAAATTGTCAGGCGGTGAGTGTCAGCGGGTAGCAATCGCCCGGGCTTTGATGGGGTCGCCGAGCTTGCTGCTGTGCGACGAGCCGACCGGCAATCTTGATTCCAAGAACACCGAGTCGATCCTGAACTTCTTCACCGAACTGAACAAGGAAGGCATGACGATTGTCGTCGTCACGCACGACGAAAATGTGGCGTGCCGGGGCTCGCGCCGGGTCAACATGAAGGATGGCGAGCTGTTTGGTGGAGGCGAGCCAGCATTGCCAGTTTCGTCCAGGGCGCGCATTGCGGCGTCGGGGATCACAGCGCGCGACCTTGTTGCTGAGGCAATCGCCGGGGTGATCGCGCGGCCGGCACGGATGGCGCTAACGGTGCTTGGCATCGTGATCGGCATGTCGGCGCTGGTCGCCACCATCGGCCTTACTCGAACCGCCGGCAACCGTATCATCAGTCAGTTCGATCAGCTCGCAGCCACGGAACTCTTTATTTCGGCGCGGCCGGGATTGGCGACCGGCACGATTGATCCGCGTGCCATTCCATGGGACGCGCCGGAACGACTCGCCCGGTTGAACGGCGTGGTGGCTGCAGGCCTGCTCAGCGACGTCAATGTCCACGACATGCTCGTCAGCGCCTCACCTGTGGTGGATCCCGCCAATCAGACCGCATTCAAATTGGCGGTGCGCGCCGCCTCGCCGGATTTGTTCCGCGCGGTGCGCGCTGACCTTGCCTCGGGACGATTCATCGACGGCGGGCATTCAGCACGCGCTGAACGCGTCGCGATTCTCGGTCCCGATGCCGCGCGTCGTCTGGGCATCGCTGGCGTCGAGCGGCTGCCCGCGATCTATGTCGGCGATCACCTCTATCTCGTGATCGGTGTCCTTCGCGATGTTGTCCGAAAGCCGGAACTTCTCGGCTCGGTCATCATTCCCGAGGGCACGGCGCGACAGCACTTCAGCCTGTTCGGGCCTGGCATGGTGGTCGTGGAGACCAAGATCGGTGCTGCTTCCCTGATCGCGCTGCAGGCGCGGGCGGCGCTGCGGCCGGACGACCCGCGCGCGCTTCGCGTGCAGCTGCCGCAGGAGCCGCGGCGCGTACGCGATGACGTGCAGACCGACCTCAATATGATGTTCCTGCTGCTGGGCGGCCTGTCGCTCGTGGTCGGCGCGCTCGGCATCGCAAACATCACTTTGGTGGGCGTGATGGAGCGAACGGCGGAGATCGGACTGCGCCGCGCCATTGGCGCGACGCGTCGCCACATCGCAGCACAATTCCTTATCGAGAGCGCGTCCATGGGTATTGTGGGGGGGCTGCTCGGATCCAGCGTCGGTGTGCTGATCGTGGTGGGCGTTTCGGCGTATCAGGTCTGGACCCCGGTGCTCGACCCGGTCGCGCCCTTGCTTGCGCCAGCCGTCGGCGGCCTGATCGGTCTGCTGTCCGGAGTCTATCCCGCCTCGCGGGCCGCCGCCCTCGAGCCGGCCGAAGCATTCCGACACTAGCTCGGACATCAAAGGCTGTTTGATAACACCGGCTTTTGCCGCAGCCAGTTCCGAAGCGCGTGACCTGCGATCGGAGCAATCCGATCCGAATCAACCCGGCCGGGCAGAAATCGCTGGCCGCATCATCCGGTTCGACCCTCGCTTTCCCAGGCGTGCGTGCTCCAACTTTCGTGTGCACCATGTGTGCATTGAGACGACGATTTGGCCTTCAATCTCAACCTATATGATCGTAGAAGAGCCAACTTACGAAGCTCGCTCGCACTAAATTCTTCAGTCGATCCAATCCCTTATAGGAGCGATTGGGGGAAAAGATAAACGAAATGAATGGCATACGCTGGAAATTCTCTGCTGCCCCATGATGGACTGGAACGAGAGTTCAAGTTTTTCAATCGGTTAGAAGGCGGCGTGTGCACGGTGTGCGCACCGGGAGATCAAAGAGAATCCAAAGACGTCCAACGTGGGCTGCGCTGAGCTGAAGTGCTTCGATGCCTTGGGCGGAGCCGGTGACGATGGCGACCTTATTCGCCAGACTTCATGCCAAACGTGACCTTCATGGAGCGCGCGCGACACATGAAGGCTCAGCAAACACATTATCCCGCCACGAAGCCGAGATATGCGGCAGTTCGAGAGAGGGCTTGTTCCCCAAAAGCAGCGCCAGGACATGCGGTGGTGTCAGCGGTAGTTCCTGGACGGGTCGACCCGTGGCATTGGACACGGCGCAAGCAATCGCCGCCGCGACGTTGAGAATGGGAACTTCGCCGGCGCCCTTGGTGCCCAAAGGTCCGATCGACGGCGCGCCTTCATAGAGGCTGATTTCCACGGGCACGACGTCCTGCGCCAGCGGCGTTCGGTAGGTCTCGAAGCCTGTTTGGTCTATTCGGCCCTTCGCGCCTATCGAAATCTCCTCATGCAGGGCGTATCCTAATCCCTGCACGACACCGCCCTGTATCTGGCCATAGATGGCGCGGGGGTTCAACGCTCGGCCGACATCCTGGACGACGGCGTAACTCAGCACTTCGACGTGACCCGTCTCGGGATCCACCGCGACTTCGCATTCGTGAACGGCGAACACGGGAATATCTATCGCGTCGATGAAATGGCCGGTAGCGCAACCGGGCATCGCCACGACGCCCGGTCCGGTGAATGATCCGCTGCCCGATATCGGGCCAACCACACGTTGCGCGCGTTCGGCGACCTCAACGATCGTCGCGCCCGATCCCTTGATGCCGATGATTTCAACGCGGCCGTCCGCGAGGACAAGATCGCCGGGCGCCACCTCCAGCATCTCCGAGGCGACCTCCAAGAGCTTCCGGCGCACTTCCACGCATGCGGCCATGCTCGCGGCGCCGAGCGACACGGTGGTTCGTCCGCCGCCGACGCCGACATCATAGCCCCCGGCATCGGTGTCGGCCGCACGCACGATGACGTCTTCGGGACGTAGCCCAAGTGCGTTGGAGACGATTTGAGGCAGCGCCTGCATCATTGAGCCGGATCCGATCTCAACGCCCGACGTGACCAGCGTTGCGCTGCCATCGGCGTTGAGATTGATAGTCGCTGCGGAAGGTCCGACGAAGACGAACCAAGTCCCGACCGTCGTCGCGCGGCCATAGAGCCGCGGCCCCGCCATCGGTCTTTTCGACGGCTTCGCGGTGCGCAATTCGGCCATGCGATCGAGCATCGGGCCGAGAACGTCGCTTTCAAATACCTGGCCGGTCGAACCCAAATCCCCGTCGCCGAGAACGGCGTGTCGTCGAAACGCCAACGGATCGATGCCGATCGCCGCGCAGATTTCGTCGGTATGCCGCTCAAGGGCGAAGGTGTTGTAAACGCCGTTGCAGGCGCGAAACGCGCCATTGGGCGCCGTATTGGTATAGATTGCGCGGCTGGCAAGCCGCACTGCCCCGAGCCGATAATTGCCGCCCAAAGTATGCGCCGTCATCGTCGTCAGGAATATCTGTTCGCCGCCATAGGCGCCGCAATCCATCAGCACTACGGCTTCCCGGCCGACGATCTCGCCTTCTTTGGTGACGGCGGACCGGATCCGGATCTCGGCGTTTTCCCGACACAGGCAGGTGAGCATCTCCTCCTGCCGGGAATTCACAAGCCGAACCGGTCTTTCC
Source organism: Bradyrhizobium sp. AZCC 2262 (assembly GCF_036924535.1). NCBI lineage: Bacteria > Pseudomonadati > Pseudomonadota > Alphaproteobacteria > Hyphomicrobiales > Nitrobacteraceae > Bradyrhizobium > Bradyrhizobium sp. AZCC 2262. The sequence continues at coordinate 2,145,549 of NZ_JAZHRT010000001.1, forward strand.
GCCGCCCGCGCCAGCAGCGCCGCGAAGGGTTCGAGTGCGCAATCGAATTTCAATCCAAATCCGCCGCCGACCGCCGGAACGGTGACCCGGATCTGGGAGGGCGGCACATTCAACAGCCGCGCCGTCGCGTTGCGGACCGACCAGGGCACCTGAGTCGACGTTTCGATATGGAACCGGCCATCCTCGTAGGAGGCGATCACCGCGCGCGGCTCAAAGGACACGTGGTTTTGCCGCCCGACCCGATACACGCTTTCGACGATCGCGACGTCGCTGCGCGCAAACGCGGCGTCGACGTCGCCGCGGACGACCGTCGCCTCCCAGGCTACATTGCCGGCGCGCGCGCCGCCTTCCAGAAGGACTTCGTAACTGCGCCAGTCGGGATGCACCAGCGGCGCGTCCGGCGCCAGCGCGTCGGCCATCGATATGACCGCTGGCAAAGGCTCGAGTTCCACGACAATTGCCGCCGCCGCGGCCCGGGCCTGCGCCAAAGTCTCTGCGGCCACCGCCGCGATCGGCTCGCCGTCGTAGCGGATGCGGCCGGTCGCGAACAGCGGATGGTCCGCAATGCCGATGCCATGGCGCCCGGGCGCATCGACGGCGCTGACGATCGCACGAACGCCCGGCATCTTCCGGGCTTCGGAAGCGTCGATGCGCACGATCCTGGCGGATGGCGTATTGGCGCGCAGCAGCGTAGCGTGGAGCATCCCTGGACGTCCGCGGTCGACGGTGTAACGCGTGTGGCCCCTGAGTTTGTCACGGGCGTCGCGTCTGGGAAAATTCTTCACGGCGGTGGACGGTTCCGGCATCGGTTTATCCTTCGACGACGGTGGCTTGCGCCGCCGCCAGCGCGGCGTCGACGATGCGTTCATAGCCGGTGCAGCGGCAGACATTTCCAACCAGCGCCTCCTTGATGTCCTCGCGACTCGGATTTCTGGCTCGCGCCAAGAAGCCGGTCAGCGTCATCAGCATGCCGGGAAAGCACATGCCGCATTGCACGGCGTCGTATTCCTCCATCACGCGCTGCAACGGCGACAAGACGCCATCGCGCGCCAGGGATTCGACCGTCGTGATTTTGCAACCCGCCGCCAGCCCCACCGGCACGAGGCACGATACGGCAGGCTGTCCGTCAAGCAGGACGGTGCAGGCCCCGCAAAAGCCTTCGCGGCACACGACTTTTGCTCCGGTAAGAAAGAATTCATCGCGCAGGACGTCGACGAGCGGCGTCAACGGATCGCTGAGCGAGAATCGATCTTCGCCATTGATCTCGAGCGACAAACGCATTGGCGCAATATCCCTTTCCTTGGGTTCGTCGGCCGGGAGGATCACTTCCGGGTAGGGGCGGCGGGAACCTGGTCGGTCGCGATGAGCTGGCGCGCCAGCGCCTGGTGGACGGCTTTTGCGACCTCGACGGCGTTCGGCGTGTCGCTGTGTACGCAGATCGATTGGGCGACGACCGCAACGTCCTTGCCATTGATCGAACGCGTCAATCCTTCGTCCACCGCCCGCTTCACTTTCGCGGCGACTTCAGCGGCAGAGACCGCGCGGTGCTGCTTGGCGATGATCTGGCGACCATCATCGTCATAGTCTAGGTCCGCATAAAATTCGCACGAGAACGCGATTCCGCGCCGAGTGAACACCTCCGACATCGCGCAGTCGGAATAGGCGATCACCGGCAGTCCGGTGGCGAGCGCGGCGTCGGCGATGCCTTCCGCGATGGCTTCGTCGCGCTGGGCCATGCCGAACAGTGCGCCATGCGGTTTGATATGAGCGAGGGTGATGCCCTCCGCCGCGGCAAAAGCCTGCAGCGCGCCGGTTTGATAGAGCACGAGTGCCGACACTTCATCGCGGCTCAGCTTCATTTCGCGGCGGCCGAACCCTTCGCGATCCGGCAGGCCGGGGTGAGCGCCGATAGCGACGCCGTGGCGCTTGGCCGCACGAACGGTCTCGCGCATAACCACCGCGTCCGAGGCATGAAAGCCACAGGCGACGTTGGCGTGAGTGATGAACGGCATACAGGCCTCATCATCGCCGAAGCTGTAGATGCCGAACGCTTCGCCCATATCGCAGTTGATCGTGACCTTGACCATCGCATCCGTCCTGTTCGCCGCATCGAGGCGTCAATGTTGCTCCCGGATTGCATCGACGGCCCGGCGCACGAGATTGGGAAGCACTTTCACGCGATACCAGCCGGGAGCCTCGACGGCATCGCGGCCTTGAAAATCTTCGCTATAGCTCTCGGCCTGGCCGGCGGCCCATCCAGAATCGAGGGGGCGGCCAATCAAATCGGCTTCGAGCCGCCTCCATCGGCGGGCGGCGGGCTCAACTGAACCCACCGCCACCCTGGCGCTGGCGACAAGACCTTCCCGGCCCAATGCCGCAGCGATACTGACAATGGCCACGGGATAATCACCGGCCTTGCGCAAAGGCAGCCGCAAGTGAGCCGAGCGACGGCCGGCGCGCCGCGGAACCAGCACGCGACGGACGATGCGCTCAGGGCCGAGGTTGGTTCGAAGCTCGAGAAAGCGCGCCATCGACACCCGTTCGGCGCCGTTCTGTGCTGCAAGCTCGATCTCGGCCTCCAGGCATATCAGGGCAGGGATGAGATCGGCTGCTGCGAAACCAGAGGCGCAAAGATTTCCCCCCACCGTGGCGACGCCGCGGATCGCCGGATTCGCCGATCGCGCGGCGGCTTGCGCCAGCGCCCGGCAATCGGGCAAGGCCGCAAGGCAAAGCGCCAGTTCGGCGTGCGTGACGCAAGATCCGATACTGATCTCGGAATCGAGAATGTCGACGTGGCGCAATTCCTCGATCTTCGAAATCGCGACATAGGACCGGTCCTGGGACCAATCTTGCCGTTCCTCCCTGAGAGGCGCCCGCATGATCCAGGTTGCTCCAGCGAGCGGAGCGCCCGAATGCCCGCGGTCGGCGAGCGCCGCCAGGGCATCGCTCAGCGACGTTGCGACGTGGAGGCGCTCATCCGCGGCGGGCATGAGGCGAAATCCCCGGTTCGGCGTCTCGTCGAATATCGCCGCGCGGCGGCGCGTACGGGTTGAACGTTGAAGCCAGAACGCCGCCGGCGACGGAGGGCTCTTGAGATGTGCGGTCCTTCACCATCGTCGTATCCTCACGCCCGCGTTGAGCGAATGCGATCGAGAAAGATCGCTGCGATGATGACGACGCCAAGAAGAATTTGCTGGATATAGCCGTCGATCCGCAGCAAGTTCATCGCGTTCGACATCATGGTGATGAACAGCGAACCCAGAATGACCGGGATGACGCCGCCGACGCCGCCTTGCAGGCTCACCCCGCCGATCACCGCCGCCGCGATGCTCTCCAGCATCAAGCTGCCGCCGAGGTTGGGCTCGCCGGAACCCGTGCGCGCTGTCAGCATGAGCGCGCCGAAAGCCGCGAGCAGGGCGCCGAGAATGTAGGCGAGCAGCAGATATCGCCGGCTCGGAAGGCCGGCCAGGCGCGCCGCGCGCGGATTATTGCCGATCAAATAGAGGGCTCTGCCGAACACGGTGTGATCGAGAAGGAAATGCAGCAGTACGCAAACCGCCACCGCCAGCATGACCGGGACGGGAACGCCGGGGATGAGCGTGCCGTTGTAGAGCAGCAAACTGAAAGGGTCGGGGACGTCGAACACCGGCCGGCCGCCCGAAATCGTCGTGGCGAGGCCAAGACAGATGTTGAGGCTGCCCAAGGTCACCACGAAGGGATTGATGCCGAGCCAGGATATGAATCCGCCGTTGAACAGCCCGACGAGACAGCCGAACCCGAGTCCGGTAGCAAGTCCGGCCGCCACGACGATCCAGGGCGCGGCGTTCCCAGCGTCGAGGCCGGTCATGACCAGCGCGCTCGCGACACTGATCGCCGAGACGCTGGCGCCGAGCGACAGATCGAAACCGCGGGTCAGGATCACCACCATCTGTGCCGAGGCAAACAGCACCAGATAACTCGACTGAATGAGGATGTTGCGCAAATTGCCGACCGACAGGACGCGGGGCTCGATGAAATAGACGCCAAGCTCCATCGCCACGATCAGGATAGGCAGCAGAAGCGCCAGCAGGCTTCGCCACAGACTCCCCGCTGCCGTTTCTCGCGCGCGCGGCGCGACGTCGACCTCAGACACGCCTGGTACTCCGCGTTGAAAGCTCGTCGAGCGCAACCGCGAGGACGACGATGACGCCAAGAAAGATCGTCTGAATACGCGGGTCGATCGTGAGCAAGTCCATCGCATTGGTGAGAATGAGCAGGAACAGGGCACCGAGAGCGACCATCTCGACCTTGCCCACGCCGCCTTTCAGGCTCACCCCGGCGATCACCGCTGCCGCAATGCTTTCGAGCGTGAGCTGCGAATTGATCGCCGCCTGGCCCGAACCAATCTGTGCGGTCAGCGCAAGACCGCTGATCGACGCGAAAACCGAGCAAAGTGCATAGGTCGCCACCAGATAGAATCGCGTCGGAACGCCCGAGACGATGGCGGCCTGCAGATTGCCGCCTATCGCGACGATGTAGCGGCCCATGCGGGTGAAATTCTGCAAGACGAAGACGATGGCGACGATGGCGATCGCGAGATAAACCGCGCTTGGCAGCTTGAACCAGAGCCCGCGCCCGAAGCCGTCGACATAGCCGACCGGCATGCCGTAGACCGGGATGCCGTTGGTCAGCAGCAAAGCCGAGCCGGTTGCGATCGAGGCGGTGCCGAGGCTCACCATGAAAGGCGAAACGCTCAGGAAAGCCACGCAAAGGCCATTGACCAGGCCGACGAGAAAACCACAACCAAGCCCTGCGAGCACGCCGATGAGGATGATCAGGGCCGGCTGATCGGTCATCTGTCCCTTGAGGCTAGCCATGACCAGCGCGCTCGACACGCTGGTCAAAGCCACGACCGCGCCGACCGACAGGTCGAAGCCGCCCACCATGAGAACCAGCATCTGGCCGACGGCAAGGATCACCAGATAGGACGAACTGCGCAGAACATTCAGAACATTCGGCAAGACGAGGAAATGCGGCACGAAGATCGCAAATAGCACGATGAGCCCCACCAGCATGATCGGCAGGAAGCCGATTGCGGCGTAGAGACGATAGAACTTGTCGAGCGCGACATTCGGCGCCGCGCCGCCGTGGTCCGTGCTTTTCACCATCATGTTGTCATCGCGCGGTTCGCAGGCGCCGGCCCGTCTTCAAGCCGCTTTTCCCGGAAAAAATGCGAAAAAATTTCACTCTCGTTGATATCAGCCCCTGAAAGTTCGGCCACCATCTGCGAGCGGTGCATGACGTACAGCCGATTCGACAGGTTCATCACCTCGGGCAGTTCGGAGGATACCAGGACGACGGCCGCGCCCTCCGCCACCAATGATTTCATCAATTCATAGACCTCGATTTTGGCGCCGACGTCGATGCCGACCGTCGGCTCGTCGAACAGGAAGACCGAAATGTCTCGGGTCATGCCGCGGGCGAGCAATACCTTTTGGCGGTTTCCGCCGGACAGTTTGGCGACCGTCCGTTCGATCTGGGGCGGGCGCAGCTTCAGCTTGTCGACGATGCCCTGAATGGCGCGCCGCTCGCTCGCGCGCCGCAGGATGCTCGCCTTCGAGAATGTCGGCAGGTCGAGCGCCGCCATCGAGGCGTTCTCGCGGACGGGCCTTCCGAGCGCCAGTCCCTCGGCGACGCGGTCTGATGGAAAGTAGCAGACCCCGCGCCGCAGCATGTCGATGGGAGTGGCGCGCGCCGCCATCTCCTCGCCCCTTACGCGGATGGTGCCCGAGGCGACCGCCTCGATTCCGTAGACGGCGCGCACGATCTCCGATTTGCCGCAGCCGACGAGGCCGGCAATCCCGGTGATCTCGCCGGCACGCGCATAAAAGCTGACGCTCGTTGCCGAAAGATCGGCAAGCGTGACGTCGTCGACCTCGAGGAGTTTTTCGGCCGGCCGATGATCGATAGAAGGGAACAGCACGCCGACCTTGCGCCCGGTCATCAGTTCGACGAGTTCGCTTTCGGAGACGTCGCCCGACTTGACGGTAGTGATTTTGCGCCCATCACGGAGCACGGTGATGAGGTCGCCGATCTTCTGGAATTCCTGGATGCGGTGCGACACATAGATGATGCCGACGCCGGCGCTCTTCAGCCGGCCGACCAGCGCGAACAGGTTCTGGGTCTCGGCCTCGGTGAGAGAGGCGGTGGGTTCGTCAAGAATAAGCAGACGCACCTCGGTGAGGAACGCCTTGGCGATCTCGACCATCTGCTGGTGGGCGCGCGACAACTCGCCGACCTTTTGGTCGGGCACGATGTCGAAGCCGAGCTCGCGGATCACCGAGCGCGCCTTGGCACGCATTGCCGCGTGATTGAGGAAGCCACCGGCGCCGAGCTCCCGGCCAAGGAAAAGATTCTCTTCAACCGTCAGCTCCGGCACCAGGCTGAATTCCTGGAACACCGGACTGATCCCCATCATCCGCGCCGCATGAGGCTTGAGGCGAACGAGGCTGCGGCCGCGGAACTTGAACTCGCCGGCGTCGGCAGCGAAGGCGCCGGCGATGATGTTGATCAAGGTCGATTTGCCGGCGCCGTTCTCGCCGAACAGCACGTGCACCTCGCCCGCCCGCAGATCGAAATCGATGTCGTCCAGCGCCAACACGCCGGGGAAGCGCTTGGAGATTCCAGTCATTTCGAGGAGAAGATCCCCGCCGACCGCCTGTGCGGCCGGCGGGGTCTCAGTCAGGCTAATCTCCATCATGCCGATCCCGTCGATGTTGGTCTGAATCAGACGGTCACATCGCCGCCTTGACCGAGAATACCGCCTTGAAGTCCGACGGTGCGAGGACGAGGCCGAGATTGATCTTATCCATATTGTCCTTGCTGATCATGTCCGGAATCGCTTTGGCGCTCTTCACATAGGGCTGTTTTTCGAGAACGCGCACGGCAGTGTCGATCGCGATGCGGCCCTGCAGAACCGGGTATTGGGTAGCGAAGCCCAAAATCTCGCCCTTCTTCAGGGAGTCGAGCATCGCCTGGTTCTCATAGGACGACATGATCAGCGCGTCCTTCCGTCCGGCCTGGGCCACAGCTCCGACCGCGGCTTCCGCCGCCGGCGCGCATCCCCAGATGACGTTCATGTCGGGATAGGCCTGTAGCGCGTTCTGGATCAGGCCGAGCTGCACCGCGACGCCTGAATCGCCGAACTTGTCGCCAAGCATGGTGACGTTGCTCTTGCCGTCGACCGCCTTTTTGAAGCCTTTGAGGAAGTCTTCGGCCCAGCCGGAGCCGGCAGGGCCCGGGAAGGTCGCGACCTTGGCGGGTTTGCTCTTGAGATAGTTCATCAGGTAGAGGCCGGTCTGCTCGCCCATGGTGTCGAAGTCGACCGTCATCTTCGAGGTGACATTCGATTTGGACACGGGATTGACGGTCGAGATGATCGCCTTGCCCGCCGCTACGCCTTCCTTGATCTTCTTGTCGAGTCCGGCCTCCGAAATCGGTCCGACGATGATCGCGTCGAAATTGCCGGCCATGCAATCGTCGAACTGTGACAACTGCTTTGGCAGGTTCTCATAGCCGCCGGCCTCGTAGAGCGTCATGTTCACGCCCATCCGTCGTGCTTCTTCAACCACGCCATAGTCGGCGGCGACCCAGAAAGTATCCTTCATGTGCGGAAACAACACGCAGATGTTCCAGGGCTTGGCGGCTTTCTCGAGCGGCGAATATTCCGACTCTTTCGCCGATCCGGAATCGAGATTGTAGATTTTCGCCGGCCACCATTTGTCGGCGGCGTTGGCCGTTCCACTCAGGGCGAGGGCCGTCATCGCTACGGCCGTCGCGACTATCGGAGCTGCGTATCTCATCTGTGTCTCCTTGCTCTACGTTGTACCAACCTGGGCGCCGCCCACCCACACGCGACAGGTATAGAAGGTCGTGCGGCGACGGCCTTCACGTTCGTATGCCGAAATATTCGAACTGCGGCGACCGCATGACGGACCGCGCTGGCGTCAGTAGAATCCGCTTGCACGTTAGAGCGAACTTGCGGCATGGTCTTTGCTTTGAGTGAACGCTAGTTTGATTTCTCGTGCACCTCGCAGACGAGACATCGCAAGACGGCGCGAGGCTCAAGGAGCCGGAAGCTCGATGAAGGCCACCATCACGACCAGATCGATGGATCCGTCTTACCGAAGCCGTCAATGGCATGAGGCGATCGCCGCGACCTATTTTCCCCTCGACCTTCAATTCGCCGAGCCTGACCGTTTCGCGGGCGATCTTTCCATCTGGCAGGTCGGCGATTTCTCGCTGTCGCACAACATTTCTGCAGGTCTCATGTATCGGCGGTCGCCGTATCATCTGAGCGCCGAGCGGGAGGAGCAATTCCTGGTGACCGTGCCGACGCGTTCCGAAGTCGTCTTCACGCAGGGAGGAAAGGATATCCGCTGCCGGCCCGGCGGCTTTTTCCTCGAACGCAGCCACGAGCCCTACGAGTTCAGCCACACCGTACTCGCGGAAATGTGGGTCATCAAAATCGACGCCAAAGCGCTCGGTGGCCGCATTCGAGCGCCCGACCGCTTCTGCAGCGTGCAATTCGACGCGAAGAACGGCGCCGGCGGTCTGTTCACCGACATGCTGCGCTTGATTCCCGCGCGCTTTGACGCAATGTCGGCCGACGCGCGCACGATGGTCGGCCGTCATCTGATCGATCTCCTCGTGCTCTCCATCAAGTCGGATGAACGCACGCTCACTTCCGGCTCCTCGACCGTCCGGGAGGCGCATCTGAGCCGGATCGAAAGCTTTGCGCGCCGCAATCTCAACCGGGCCGATCTCGATCCGGACTTGATCGCGAGCGCCTGCGGCATCTCCACACGCTATCTGCACGAGCTCTTTCGCGACACCAACCAAACGATTGGCCAATGGATCAGGGGCCAACGGCTCGACGCCTGTCACGCCCAGCTGCGCGATCCCGCCAATCGTCTGACGGTCACCGAGATCGCCTATCGTTTCGGCTTCAGCGACCACGCTCAATTTTCGCGCACCTTCAGAGGTCATTTCGGCATGTCCCCGAAGGAATTGCGCGACCGGGCGCGCGGCGACTAGCCGAGCGACGCATGGAGTTTGCTCACTAACGTTTTCCGCTCGTGCCGCGCCGCGAGCGCCGCTTTCATATCCAGCGGCGCAAAGCGCACCGGCGTATGCGGTTGCAACTGGCCGATCAGATCCATATCGGCGGAGATCACCGTGCCCAGCATGAAGTATCCGCCGCCCGAGACCGCGTCGCGATGCAGAACGATCGGCTCGGTGCCGCCGGGGACCTGGATCGACCCGTAAGGATAGCAGGCGTCGACAATGTTCGAGGGATCGGAGCCGGCGCCGAAAGGCGGCGTGCGCGGCGCGAATTCGAGCGGACGCCCGCCGCGGAAGCGATAGGCGATGCGATCCGCTTCCGGCGCCACCTTCCAGGTATCCGCGAAAAAATCCCGACCGGATTGCTCCGCAACGCGATGCCAGTAAAGCCCTGGCAATACGCGTAGTTCGACTGAGGTGCCGGGTGCCCGCTGCACATCGGCGGCGATGGCGCGCCCTTGCTTGACGGGGGCGGCGGCGCCGAGTTTCAAACGGTCGCCAGCTTGAAGCGCGCGGCCCTCGTGACCGCCGAGAGCGCCGAGCACATAGGTCGACCGGCTGCCAAGCACGACGGGCACGTCTATTCCGCCGCCGATTGCAATATAGGCGCGCGCGCCCTTTTTCAGAAAGTCGAAGGACAGCGTTTGGCCTGCCTTTACCAAAAAGCTCGTCCATGTCTCGCGCGGCTCGCCATCGACCTTCGGTGGCAGCTCGGCGCCGGCCACCGCGACCATGCGGTCATCGGCGAAGGCGATCTGCGGCCCCATGAACACCGCTTCCAGGACCGCCGCTCCGGAATCGTTGCCGACGAGCAGGTTCGCCGCCTGCAAGGCAAGGCGGTCCATGCCGCCGGAAAGCGGAATGCCAAGATGATAATAACCGGGCCGCCCGAGATCCTGGACGGTGGTGGCGAGGCCGGGATTGACGATCTCAATGACCATGGAGCGCCTTCTCCAGCTTGCGGTTGTAACTGTCGATGTCGCGTTCGAACCCGGTGAGCGAAAAGGTCACGTCGCGCATCAGTGGCGCCAGCCGCCCGGCCTCCACATCTGCGACGGCGTCGTGATAGGCATCAAGCGTGATCGGCTTCCATTTCACCATGTCGCCAGGCCGGAACAGCGCCATGAATTCGCGGAGATAGCTGATCTCCTGACGCGGGTCGTAGATCGGCATCGGCGTGATCCCGAACATCTGGTAGCCGCCGGCGCCGCGCACCGAATAGATGCAACTGAAACAGCCGCCGTGACCGATCGTGAGTTTCGGCGTGTCGGTGCGCGGGCGCAGATATTTCGGCGCTTCGATCTGCCGCGAACGCTCGACCATCTGGTAGAGGAAGGGCAATCCGGCGACGAATCCCACCATCGAGACGAACCAGGGCGAGCCCGAATGCGCGGCGATGAAGTCCTCGACCGAGGCAAAATTATTGATGCGCGCCGCATATTCGATGTCGGTGGCGGCGGGGTCCTGATGCCGCTCGCGAAACCGCATCAAGGTTTCGCGCGTCCAAGGATCGTTATAGAGCACCGGTATTTCGATGATCCTCGTCTTCAACGACACGTCGGTTGTGTCGGCGGCCGATTCCAGTCGCTGTAATTCCCTGAGCATGTCGTCGGGGGCGATAAGATCGGGATCGAACTTGATCTGAAAGGAGGCATTGGCGGGACAGATTTCCGTCACCCCCTTGATCCGGCTCTCGCGCACGGCGTTGGTGATCGAAAGGCTTTTGAAGAACGCCTTGAGAGACATCTCCTCGTCGACCTCGACGAAGACATGCTCGTCGCCTCCAAAGGAATATCTCATGGTCATCGGCGCACAACTCCCATTCAGGCAAGATGCGATACGTTGGTCTCGAGCCAGCGCTCGAGGAACCTGGTGTCGAAGCGAAGGGCGCGGACGTCGGCGTCGCGTGTCAAGGCTTGGTGAAGCCCGATCGTGGTCTTCAGGCCCTCGATCTCGAATTCCCCGAGGGCGCGCCGCATGCGCGTGATCGCGGCGGCGCGGCTTTCATCCCAGACGATCAACTTTCCGATCAGCGAATCGTAGAAGGGCGGCACTGCGTAACCTGCGAACAGCATGCTGTCGAAGCGCACGCCAGGGCCGCCCGGAACGCGCAAGCCCGTGACGATGCCGGGGCAGGGCATGAAATCGTTGGCTGGATCTTCGGCGTTGATGCGGCATTCGATGGCATGGCCAACGCAACTGATGTCGGCCTGACGCAGGCCAAGCGGTTCACCGGCGGCGATCTTGATCATCTCGCGCACGAGATCGATGCCCGTGACGAACTCGGTCACCGGATGTTCCACCTGAATACGGGTGTTCATTTCGATGAAATAGAAATCGCGCGTCGTCTCGTCGTAGAGGAATTCAAGCGTGCCGGCGCCGCGATAGGAAACTGCCCGCGCCAATTCCACGGCGCTGGCGCAAAGACGAGCGCGGATTTCGTCAGGAAGGTTGGCGGCCGGCGCTTCCTCCCAGACCTTCTGACGGCGACGTTGGAGAGAACACTCGCGTTCGAAAAGGTGGACGACGTCGCGTCCGTCGCCGAGCACCTGCACCTCGATATGGCGTGCGCGCTCGATCACCTTTTCGAGATAGAGCCCGCCGTCGCCAAAGGCGGCTTTGGCTTCCGCGCTCGCCTGCGGCGCCAGCCGATCGAGTTCGGCGCGATCGTTGACGATACGGATGCCGCGCCCGCCGCCACCGGCCGCCGCCTTGATCATCACGGGATAGCCGAGGCGCGATGCGATCGCGCGCGCCTCTGCCGGATCATCGATACGGCCGCCGCTGCCGGGCACGGTCGGAACGCCAGCCTTGGCGGCGATATCCCGGGCCGCCGCCTTGTCGCCCATCAGGCGGATGACGCTTCCGGGCGGCCCTACGAAGGTCAGGCCCGCGGCCTCGACGGCGTCGGCAAAATCGGCGTTCTCAGCAAGGAAGCCGTAGCCTGGGTGCACCGCATCGGCCTGGCCCTCGCGCGCGGCGGCGAGGATGGCGTCGATGGCGAGATAGGATTTTGAGGCTTGCGCTGGTCCGACGTTCACCGCGACATCGGCAAGCTTGACGGCGAGTGAATTGGCGTCGGCGGCGCTGTAGGCCTGTACAGTCTTGATCCGCAATTCGCGCGCCGCCCGGATGATCCGGACTGCGATTTCGCCGCGATTGGCGATCAGGAGTGTCTTGATGGCCGCCATGCGTGGATCCTAGCCCTCGACGTCGGCGATCGGCTGGCCCGCCATGATCGGTTCTTCGTTGTCGATCAGGAACTTGACGATCCTGCCGCCGAATTGGGCGTGGATTGCGTGAAAAGACTTCATCACTTCGACAAGGCCGATGGTGTCGCCTGCGGCGATGCTGTCGCCCTCGGCCTTGAACGGCGGGGTGTCCGGCGTGGGTCTGCGGTAGAAAGTGCCGGGAAGCGGTGAAACGATCTGCTTGTTGGCCATGTCCGGTCCCAGTCCTCATGTTCAGGGCGTCGGTGATCGCCGGCCGCCTCGCGTCAATTTCGCAAATGATCTCCCAAAGCCTCGCGAACCGCAGTTGCGATCGCGACGGCGTTCGGCGTGTCGGAATGGACACAAATGCTATCGGCCCTCACTGCAATTTCCTTGCCACCGACGCTGCGAACCTTGCCTTCGCGGATCGCACGAAGGCAGCGCGCGGCGGCTTCCGAGGGGTCTCTTTCATCGTGCTTACGCGTGACGATCAGTGTGCCGTCGTCGGAATAATCGAGATCCGCGTAGAATTCCGAGACGAACTCATGGCCGCGCTCGGGGTAGATCCGCTCATGCAGCGTGCCGATCATGCCGAGCAGCGGCACTTTGAAGACGTCGGCCGCATCGCAGATCGCATGGGCGATCTCGGCCTGCCTGGCGGCCATCGCGTAGAGCGAACCGTGCGGCTTGATATGGTTCAGTCTCATGCCTTCGGCCTCAAGGAAACCCTTGAGGGCGCCTACTTGGTAGATGATGCAGTTGGTGAGCTCCTCGCGGGAGATCGCCATCTCGCGACGGCCAAAACCTTGCAGATCTGGCAACGAGGGATGCGCGCCGGCTCCCACGCCGAGGCGTTTGGCGAGACGAACCGTCTCGCGCATATGATTGAAGTCGGAAGCGTGGAAACCGCAAGCCACGTTGGCGATCGAAATCAGCGGCATCAATCCTTCGTCGTCGCCCATCCGATAGAGCCCGTAGGCCTCGCCCATATCGCAATTGATCGAGGCCAATGCTGCTCTCCGCCAGTCGCCCATCCGCGATTGAGACGGGAAGTATGGACGCGGACCGTCAGTATAGTAAAATAAGAAATTACGCTTGCCGGTATCGGGAAAACAGATATGCCGTTTTCGCTGAAGAAAATCCGCTATTTCATCGCGACCGCCGAAGCCGGCCAGGTCTCGCATGCCGGCATCCATCTCGGCGTCTCGCAATCGGCGATTACCGCCGCGGTGCAACAGCTCGAAGACGAGCTTGGGGTCATCCTGTTCTCTCGTCATCCTCAGGGCGTCTCGCTGACCGCCGAAGGCGCGCGGTTCCTGCAACTTGCGCGCAACATCATGGCGGCGGTCAACGAGGCGATGCGGACGCCGCTGGCGGAAGATGTCAAGCAATCCGGCAAGGTGCGGGTCGGAGTGACCTATACGGTCGCCGGATATTTCCTTCCGCCTCACCACGCGCGGTTCGCGCGGACCTATCCGCGCATCATGCTGGAGCTGATCGAACTGCCGCGCGAGGCGATCGAGAAGGGACTGGTGGACGGCTCGCTCGATATCGCCGTGATGCTGGTGTCGAATCTGCGCAACAAGCGAAGCCTCGCCTATGATACGCTGATCCGCTCACATCGCCGGCTCTGGCTACCGGTCGGGCACCCCTTCATGAAGCTTGAGACGATATCGCTCGCCGACATCGCCAGCGAGCCTTATGTCATGCTCACCGTCGACGAGGCGAAAAAGACCGCCGCCCATTATTGGCGGCCGAGCGGCTTGCGGCCAAAGGTCATTTTCACGACCTCGTCGGTCGAGGCGGTGCGGAGCATGGTGGCGGCCGGCATGGGCGTGACGGTATTGTCCGACATGGTGTACAGGCCATGGTCGCTGGAAGGGCAACGGATCGATACGCGCAACGTCGCCGCTGATATCCCGACCATGGATGTGGGCCTAGCCTGGGCGGTTGACCGGCCGTTTTCCGCGGCGACCAAGCTGTTCCACGATTTCCTCAATCTGAGTTTCCATGGCGCGGGAAGCGCGCCGGGTCATTTTCGTTGAGCCTGAGTTGGAGCGCTGGTTCCGTCGGGCAACGGTGGGCGATACGCTGACCAACAAACTTATGTGCGCTCGCCGACAAGCGAACCAAACGCCTAATGTCCTAGTGCGATTGGTAGCGAAGCCGCCGCCGTTGAACCGCCCGCGAGGGATCGGCGCGCCGATCAATGGGAGGACAATCCTTGCAGAATTTGCGCGTGGCCGTGGATGTCGGCGGGACCTTCACCGACATCTGCATCATGGACGAGACCACAGGCCTCATCCGTATCGAGAAGACCGCATCGTCTCCCGATCCGATCGACGGTATCATGGCCGGCATCAGCAAGGCAGCGATCGATCTGAGCAAAGTAGCGCTGTTCTCCCACGGCACGACGGTCGCCACCAATGCGCTGATCACGCGGCGTCTGCCGCGTACCGCGATGGTGTGCACCCAGGGTTTTCGCGATGTGATCGAGATCCGCCGCGCCAATAAGGAAGAATTGTGGGACGCCTACAAGGACGTGGTGAAGCCCTATGTGCCGCGTCGCGATCGGTTGACCGTCTTGGAGCGCGTCGACGCGCAGGGCGCAATCGTTACGCCGCTCGATGAGGCCGGCGGCCGCGAGGTCGCCCGCATCCTGAAGCGGCGCAACGTGGCCGCGGTCGCGGTTTGCTTCATGAACGCCTATGTCAACGGCGCGAACGAGCGGCGCATGAAGCAGATCCTGGAAGAGGAGATGCCCGGCGTGCCGGTCTCCACCTCCTCCGGCGTGCTGCCCGAAATATTCGAACACGAGCGTTTCTCCACCACGGTCGTCAACGCGGCCCTGAGCCCGGTGCTGGTCAATTACACCTCCCGCCTCGACGAGCGGCTGAAGCAGGACGGCTACACGCGCGACCTGCTGTTGCTGCACACCGGCGGCGGTGTGATGACGCCCGCGAGCGTCAAGGACTTCGCCGGGCGCCTCGCCGGCTCCGGCATAGCGGCGGGCGCGATTGCCAGCCGCCATATCGCGATGCTGTGCGGCTTTCAAAACTCGATCGGCCTCGACATGGGCGGCACGTCGACCGACGTCTCCCTGACCCATGAAGGCCAGTCGCGCGTCACCAAGGATTGGCACATCGAGTTCGGCTATCCGATCCGCTTCTCTTCGATCGAAGTGCTGACGATCGGCGCCGGCGGCGGCTCGCTCGCCTGGACCGACGAGGCGGGGTCGCTGCGCAACGGACCGCAATCGGCCGGCGCGAGCCCCGGGCCTGCGTGCTACGGCAACGGCAACCGGCGGGCGACCAATACTGACGCCAATGTGGTACTCGGGCGGCTCGGAACGAGCCTTGCCGGTGGCAAGATCATGCTCGATCGCGCGCTGGCGGCGGCGGCGGTGGACGAAGTAGCCGCATCCTTCGGCCTGACCCGCGAGGCAGCGGCCGATGCAATCATCCGCGTCGCCAATGCCAATATGTCGGATGCCGTCCGCCTGATCTCGATCAGCAGGGGATACGATCCGCGCGACTTCGCGCTGGTGGCCTTCGGCGGCGCCGGCGCGCTGCACGGGGCGGCGATTGCCAGGGACCTCTCGATTCCGGCCGTGATCGTACCGCCTAATCCCGGCGTCACTTCGGCCCTTGGATGTCTGCTGGTCGACGTGCAGCACGATTTTTCCGAAAGCTATTTCGCCGCCGCGGATGATGCCGATCCGGCCGCCATCGAAGCGGAATTCGGCAAGCTGGAGGCTTTGGCGCTGGAGCGTCTCGCCCATGAGGGGGTGGCGAGCGCCGACATCGTTCTGCAGCGCTCCATCGACATGATGTATCAGGGCCAGTGGCGGTCGCTGGCCGTCGCGGCGCCGAGCCCGATCGGCGCCATGCGCGATCTCACCGAAGCGTTCCACCGCAGCCATGAACGCGAGTATAATTTCCGGCGCGACGAGGCGCCTGTCGGCCTGTTCCGCCTCAACCTCAAAGCGATCGGAGTGGTGCCGAAGGCCGAGCTCGCGGCGCATGCGCCGACCGGAGCGACGCCGCAGCCGACAAGCCGGCGCCCGGTCTGGTTCGACGCAGACGCTGGGGTCGACACCCCCGTCTACGAGCGAGCAGACCTGCCGCCGGGTTTTTCGCTCAAGGGCCCCGCCGTGGTCGAGCAGGTCGATTCCACCGTCGTGATCCCGCCCGGAACGACAGCCTTGGTCGATAAATATCTCAATATCATCATTCGCGTGACGGAGTGAGTGCGATGGCCGCCAAACCTACCCTCGATCCCGTCACTTTCGAAGTGCTGAAGAATTCCTTCATCACCAGCGTCGATCAGATGGCCGAGCAGATTCTGCGCACCTGCTATTCTTTCGTCATCTACAACCGTGACTTCTCCAGCGCGCTGCACGATGCAAATGGCAACTCGGCGGCGCAAGGCAACCAGGACATCGCTGTCCACGTCGGCACACTGCATTTCACCTGCAAGGACGTGATGCGCGCCTTCCAGGGCGACATGCATCCTGGAGACGTCTACGCGATCAACGATCCCTATGCCGGCGGCACCCATTTTCCCGATGTGCGTCTAATCCGGCCGATCTTTTCCGATGGCAAGATCATCGCCTTCAGTCAATCGAACGGCCATTGGTCGGATGTTGGAGGTAGCGTGCCGGGTTCGTTCGACGTCACGGCGCGGGACATGTTCCGCGAAGGGCTGCGCATCACGCCCGTGCGCCTGTTCGACAAGGGATGCTTCTGCAAGGACGTCGCCCATCTCATCGCCGCCAATACCCGTGATCCGGCCTCGATCATCGGTGACATCCACGCCCAGGCGCAGGCGACCCAGGTATGTGAGCGGGAAATCCTGCGGCTTGTCGGCAAATACGGCCGCGAGACGGTCGAGACCGGTTTGTCCGAGGTGCAGGATTATGTGGAGCGCGCCATGCGCCAACGCCTTGCGGCGCTGCCGGACGGCGTTTGGGAGACGCAGGACTTCATCGACCGCGACCCCACGGGCTCCGAAGGGCTGATCCCGATCAAGGTCAAGCTCACCATCAAGGGCGAAAAGGCCATCTACGATTTCACCGGCAGTCATCCGACCATCGGCTCCATCTACAATTCCGCCTTCGGCACGACATTCTCGGCGGTACGCCGCGGGCATGAAGACGTTCTTCCCGGACCTGCCGCTCAACAGCGGTTTCTACCGTGTGCTCGAGATCATCGCGCCGGAAGGCTCGATTGTCGACGCGCGCTGGCCGATCGGCGTTACCGGCTTCCTGATGCCCTTCGAGAAGATTATGAATGCCATCTACGAAATCTGGTCGAAAATCATGCCGCAGCGTGCGCTCGCTTGCGCCTTCAACTTGGAATATTTGCTGACCGGCGGGCTCGACGCGCGGCGGCCCGAAAAGCCGATCTTCATGTTCTACGACTGGCTGCCCGGCGGCTGGGGCGGACGCAACGGCAAGGACGGCTGCAACGTTACCACGGCTTGTTTCGGCACCGGCCTGATGTCGCAACCGGTGGAGGGGCAGGAGCGCGCCAATCCGATCCTGACGACCGAGTTTGAAATCCTCACCGATTCCGCAGGGCCCGGCAAATGGCGCGGCGGAGTCGGTGTCCGCAAGACATCGATCATGCTTGAGGCTGAAAAGACCGTCATTTCCTATATCTGCGATCGCGAACGGGCAATCGTCTGGGGCATCGAGGGCGGCCTGCCGTCAATGCCGCATGGCCTCAGCATCACGCGTGCGGGAGCGGAAAAGGAAGATTGGCTGGGCTCCGTCTTTTCCGACGTGCCGATCCGGTCCGGCGACGTCTTCAGCCGCCCGACCGCCGGCGGCGGCGGCTTTGGCGATCCGCTGGAGCGCGACACGGCTCTGGTACTCGAAGACGTAGCGGACGACTATGTCTCGATCGAGCGCGCCGCCAAGGACTATGGCGTGGTGCTCACCGTCGTCGACGCCGAAATTTGTGCCTATGCGGTCGACGAGGCTGCGACCAAGGCGACGCGCGAAGCGATCCGCCGCCAGCGCAGTCTATGGCTCGCGATCGATCCCGAGGAGGTCGCGGCCGGCTATCGCGCCGGCAAGATTGACCGGCTCGATGTGGTGCGGCGTTATGCCGTGGTGCTTGATTGGGACAGCGGCGCGCTGCTGCCTGTCTCGACGGGTCAGTTCCGGGAGATGTTTCATAAGCGCACGGCGGCGGCATGGGCGAGGAGCGGCAGCGCAGAGACGTCCGCCTCCTCTGGCGCCTGATTGCGTTGGCCGCACCGTGTCGACGATTCTCGGCTTCGATTGGATTTTGTGTCAAGGTGAGATCGGAGCTCACCCCATCCCACTCTTGCAACCGGGACTTGCCCAATGAATATTCTGCCCAATTCGCTTAGCGCGCGCGACGTCGCCTATCAGATTCATCCCTATACCAACGCGCGTCGGCACGAACTCATTGGGCCGATCGTGATCGAGCGTGGCACGGGCATCTATGTCTATGACGACCAAGGACGCGAATATATCGAGGCGTTAGCGGGCTTGTGGAGCGTCGCCGTCGGCTTCGGCGAAGACCGTCTGGTGCAAGCCGCCGCGCGGCAAATGAGCAAGCTGCCCTACTACCACACCTTCAGCCACAAATCGCATGAGCCTTCGATCGAACTCGCCGAGAAGCTGGTGAAAATGTCGCCCCACGGGCTCGCTCACGTCTTCTTCACCAGTTCAGGCTCGGAAGCTAACGACACGGTGGTGAAGTTCGTCTGGTACGACAACAATTCGCTCGGACGCCCGCAAAAGAAGAAGTTCATCGCCCGCAACGGCGGCTACCACGGTATCACGGTGGCCTCCGGCAGCCTCACCGGCCTGCAGGTAAACCAGCGCGGATTCGATCTGCCGCTTCCTTTCGTCAAGCATGTCACCTGTCCGCATCATTATCGCTTTGCGGAGGCGGGCGAGAGCGAGGAAACCTTCGCCGATCGCCTGGCGGCGGAACTGGAGGCGACCATCCTCGCCGAAGGTCCGGAGACCGTGGCCGCGTTCATCGGCGAGCCGTTGATCGGCGCTGGCGGCGTGCTGCCGCCGCCAGGAACCTATTGGCGCAAAATGCAGGAGGTCTGCCGCCGTCACGACGTGCTGATTGTCGCCGATGAGGTGATCAACGGTTTTGGGCGCCTCGGCACGCTATTCGCCTGTGAGCATTATGGTATCCAGCCCGACATTCTGGTCCTGTCGAAGCAGATCACCTCTTCCTATCAGCCGCTGGCGGCCGTCCTGGTCAGCGACACCCTCTATCAGGGCATCGCCGACCAGACGGAGCGGCTCGGCAATTTCGGGCACGGCTTTACCGCCAGCGGCCATCCCGTGGCGACGGCCGTCGCGCTGGAGAATCTCGCCATCATCGAGGAGCGCGGCCTGGTGGCGAACGCGGCCAAGGTCGGCGCGCACTTGCAGGCGAGCCTGCGCCGTTTCGCCGATCATCCCTTGGTGGGCGAGGTGCGCGGTGTCGGCCTGATCGCAGCGGTGGAACTGGTGGCGGACAAGGTCAGCAAGGCCAAATTCGATCCGCCCGGCAAGGTCGGCCTCTATCTGTTCGAAAGAGCGCAGGAGCATGGTTTGATCATCCGCAATATGCAGGACTCGATCGCCTTTTGCCCGCCGCTGATCATTACGCCGGCGCAGGTCGACGATGTCGTGGGGCGCTTCGGCCTTGCGCTCGCCGATACCCAGAGCTGGGTCACAGCCGGAATGCCCGGCGCGTGATCTCCAGCGGAATGATCTCGATGATCTTCGGCGTCAAGGAGATTGCCACCGCGATTTCAAACGAGATGGGCGCCGCGCTACCGACGGTTCTTCGCAACCCGGCCGCCAGCAATGATGAAAACTAAAATCAACGTGGGCGCATCCTACAAATCGACGTGTGTCTACTCCTTGGCGATCGCGACCAAGATCGATACCGGCATGCTTCTCATCCGGCTGAGGCGTACCATCAGACTTCATGAGCCGGCACACGCGCCATCCCTATGTCATCGCGCATGACTGCCGAAGGTCGCGAGCCTGCAGCGCTCTTTCCCAACCCGGGAGCTAGCCCAGATGTTCGTTTCGAAATGGTGGGGTACGGGGTTCTTGGCCCTGGCAATCCTGTTGCTGGTGGGTCTATACCTTGCTCAGAAATAAAGACGATCCTTCGGAATGACCAGTTTAGCTCTCGCTGGGTGGAGTTAGCTCAGATTGGCTCATGATGGATTGGGCCGAGAGTTTAATCCTTTCAATTAGTTAGATGGCTGCGTGTGCACGACGTGTGCACCGGGCGATCAAAGAAAATCCAGCTACAACCAAAGTCAGCAGCCTTGCATTCCGATGTGTCGTCGGGTGTGTGTGTTCGCCCGCTGCCGGTCCGGTCAAATCCAGAGACTTTGCAATCGCGCTGCACAAGTCGACGTCGAATCCAGCCGCCTCCCGAGTGTCGGTCAGTCGGTGCCACTTTCGTGCACGGCTGAACACCGGATGCGAGGCTTGCCGTTTATCTGCCGGATTGACTTCCGCTCAAGGCTTGTAGGTGGCAAAATATACTGCCAGGGCAATCCCCTTAACGGGTGGCCGCGGCTGGCAATCGCCGCCAAGTTTACAGTCAGCGGAAATAGTCCAGTGGCAAGCAAGGTTAAGAAAAGGCGCATCGCCGCGACTGGGCAATGGGCCGAAAAGAGCCGGTCAATATGAAAGCAGTATTCGCAGTGCCGGGCCGAGCCCTTGGTCGGACGCGGCTTCAGGTTTCGGTCCTCGGATTCGGAACCGCGCCGCTTGGTGATCTCTACGTGCAACTGGATGACGGCACGGCCATCGATACGGTGAAACGCGCGTTCGAACTGGGCATCAATCTCCTCGATACTTCTCCGCACTATGGCAACGGCCTTGCCGAACATCGTTGCGGCGCCGCAATCAGGCGCGTGCCGCGCCAGGACATCGTCGTTTGCACCAAGATCGGTCGCTGGATGGACCCGTTTCACGGGCGATGCGACGGCTCCGGCTTTGTGGGTGGGCTGCCGCACCGTGCAGTGTTCGACTATTCCTATGACGGCACCATGCGTTCTGTAGAACAGTCGCTGTTGCGGCTAGGGACCGACCGGCTGGACCTGTTGCTGATCCATGACGTCGACGTCTGGACTCATGGTCTCAACGCAATCGACGAGCGGTTTCGCGAAGCGATGGCTGGCGCGTATGTGGCGCTGGACCGGCTTCGCGGGGAGGGCGTCGTTGCTGGCATCGGGATCGGTGTGAACGAGGCCGACATGTGCGTGCGTTTCGCGCAAGCCGGGTCATTCGATACCATGCTGCTCGCCGGACGTTATTCCCTGCTGGAGCAACCGGCGCTCGCGGAATTTCTGCCGCTCGCGCAGCAACAGGGAATCGGTGTGTTGCTCGGCGGCGTATTCAATTCAGGTATTCTGGCGACCGGCGCGGTGAGCGGCGCCAAGTACAATTATAGGGACGCGCCACCTGAGATCCTCGCAAAAGTGGCGCAGATCGAACGCGTCTGTGATGCGCATGGCGTTGCCCTGCCAACCGCGGCGCTGCATTTTGCTCTGGGCCATCCGGCGGTGGCGAGCGTTGTGCTGGGGGCCCAGAGCCCGGAGGAGGTCGAGCGCAACGTCGCCGCGCTGTCCAGCAAGGTGCCAACCAAGCTTTGGGCCGATCTGAAGGCCGAGCGTCTGCTGGATGCGGAAGCGCCCGTTCCGCTCTCGGTTGCCGGCTGATGCGGATCGATGCGCATCATCATCTGTGGACTCTAGCTCGGGGCGACTATGGCTGGTTGACGCCCGCGCTCGCACCGATCCATCGTGACTTTTCCCTTTCGGACCTGGCGCCGCACCTCGCTGCCGCTGACATCAAGGGGACGATTTTGGTGCAGGCTGCACCGACCGAGGCGGAGACCATGTTTCTGCTCGACATCGCGGCGAAGGCGCAGGTGGTGCGGGGCGTGGTCGGATGGACGGATTTCGACGCAGCCGACGGCGGGGCGCGCATTGATGCTCTCACCGCACACAAACTCCTGGTTGGGTTGCGGCCGATGGTGCAGGACATTCCCGATGACGATTGGCTGCTCCGCCCTGCGTTGGCGCCGCTATTGGCGGCGATGGCCCGAAACAGCCTGGTGTTCGACGCGTTGGTGCTGCCGCACCATTTGTCGCGACTGCTGCGGGTCGTTGATGATCATCCTAAGCTCCAGTTCGTGTTGAACCATTGCGCCAAGCCGCGGCTTGCGACCGGCGAACTCGCGGTCTGGCAGGGTGATATCGCGTCGCTCGCCGAACGCCCCAACATCGTCTGCAAGCTATCGGGTTTGGTAACCGAGGCCGCACCAGATTGGCAAATTACGGATCTACGGAAAGCCGTGGATCATGTCGTTGCGTGCTTCGGGCCACGTCGTCTGCTCTGGGGAAGCGACTGGCCAGTAGTTAACCTGGCGGGTGGTTATGAAAAATGGTTTGCCGCCGCTGAAACCATGCTGGCTGGTCTGTCAGCGGATGAAAAGGCAGCTATTTTCGGCGGTAACGCGGCGCGCATCTATCTCTCAAGCCGGGACGGAATATCGAAGCCAATTGATCGCCTGGCTACTTTCCAGCGCCAGTGGTCAGACCGCTGACGATGTAGCGTTCAAGGAATATCCCGACGATGACAAGCGGAGCGATTGCCGCCGTCGACAGCGCCGCCATGGACCACCAGTTAATGCCCTGCGAGCCAGTCTGGCTCGCCACCATCACAGGCAGGGTTTTCGCGTCCGTACTCGTCAGCAGCGCCGCGAAGAAGTATTCGTTCCAGCACAGCACAAGCGAAAGGATGAATGCAGCCGCCATTCCGGGAACGGAGAGCGGCAACACGATGCGAATGAATGCACCCCAGGTCGAAAGGCCGTCCACGAAAGCAGCCTCATCGAGTTCGATCGGGATCGAATTGAACTGGTCGCGCATAATCCAGATGACAATCGGCAGAACTGTCAGCGTGTAGAGCAGGATCAGGCCAAATCTCGTGTCGAGCAAGGACAGTGCCTTGTACAGCACCAGGAATGGCAACGCGAGGACGACTGGCGGCAAAATCAACTGGGACATGAAGAAGAACAAGATGTCGTCGTTGCGCATCCATCCAAACTTGTACCGGAATCTGCTCAAGCCGTAAGCCGCCAGCGACCCGAGGATGAGCGCCAGCACCGACGCGCCGACCGACGTGATAATACTGTTTGCAAACCGGCTTCCGAATTCGGCGCGCGAGGTGGATGTCCCGAACATCGTATCCGGCGACAGGCCGAGCGAGCGCCAGCCTTTCCAATCCGGCTGAAAATCCAGCCACGGAATCAAGTGACCCTGCGTCACATCAACTGCCGATTTGAACGAAGTCGTGATGGTCCAATAGATCGGAAACAGGCAGACGAACGCCCAGAACAGCAATGCTCCATAGATCAGCATCCGGCCCAAGATCCGCTTTGCCCGGGCCGCCGGATGATGCTTGCGGACCGGCTTCGATGCCGAGATGAATAAAGCCAACCGAGCAACTCCCTTCAGAAACCGGCTTCGATCTTGTGCTACCCGACTTTCTGCGTCCAGCGATTGGACAGGCGCAGCAACAGCGTCAGTAACGCGATGATCAGGAGCAGGTAGAATATGGCGAGACCGGTGCCGTATCCGACATTCGAGCGATCGCGATAGACGCGGTAAATGAAGCTCGACACCGTGTCGGTGGCGCCGCCGGGTCCTCCTGCGGTCACGTTGATCACGATGTCGGCGAGCTTCAGCTTGAAAATGATCCTGATAATCAGGACGGTGATGCTGACCGGCAGCATGATGGGGAATGTGACATGCCAGAACGCTTGCCAGCCGTTCGCACCATCAACCTTGGCTGCTTCCTGCACCTCCTTGGGCATCGCCTGCAAACCGGCGAGCAGGATGATCATGATAAAGGGGATCGATACCCAGGCATCCATGGCCTCGATGCTCAGCCACGCCATCCATGGCGAGGCGAAGAACGCCGGATTATCCCACCCCAAATAGCGCGCCAGTGTCGCAGCCGGACCAAAGCGGTATTCCATCAGTGACTTGCCGATCATCCAACTCACGGCGACCGGACTGAGCATCATGGGCAGCAGGAAGACGACGCGAAAGAATTTCCGCGCTCGTATCTCGGCGTTCAGCAGCAGCGCCAGTCCAAACGCGACCGCATATTCGCCAAGCACCGCGGCCGTGTAGAAGATCATGTTGCCCAGCGCGTTCCAGTAGTAAGTGTCGTGAAGCAATCCGATGAGATTGTTGAAGCCGTAGAAGCGCGGGCCTTCGAGCGAGCTCAGGTTCCAATCCAGCGACGCGATGTAAACTCCGAACAGCGTTGGAAAAATTACAACCGCAACAGTGAAGAAAACAGCCGGTAGCAGGAACAGCGCACGCAGACCACGCTCCCCCCGGATCACGACCTGGCCGACCCCGATCCCGACGGCCCAGAACAGATACGCAGCAAGGATCGGGCGCCAATCGGCGAACCCCGATGCGGTCGCTCCGGTCGTGTACAGAATCTGGATGAGGAGCAGGACCAGGAGCGCAAGCGAAGCAAGGATCACGACCGCTCGTCCCACATTTTTCCGGCTGCCGGCAACGCGCGGCGAGGCGGGCTTATGCCCGGCGTCCGCCGCCGATGATGAATTCTGCATCAAGATCGCACTCTGCCGATTTGGACTTTGACCCAGTCGCACGGAGGAGAAGTCCTCGGCTGGCACCCGACGCGGTGCCAGCCGAAAGCCCGATGGTGAACAGGCGGAATGTAGCTGGGATGCTACACGCCGAGAGACGCCTTGTAGAGCGCGATCTGCTTTTCGCGACCGATCTGATCGGTCAGCTTTTCCCAGGCGGCGGCGATATTGTTCGCGCCGGTCTGCGCGTCAATCTTGCCGGCGAAGATCTTGGTCAGCTCATCCTCGGCGATGCTGTAATACTGGAAGATGCCCGGGATGCGCGGCTCGACCGCCCGGTTGGGGTGATTATAGGAAGTGCGCTGCGAGTTCAGATAGGACGTGATGTATTTCCGGTCATAGCCGGCCGCCACCCACTCATCGAAGTCGAAATGGCTGGTCCGGTGCGCCTGGAAGCCCGACGGATACATGACCGTCCAGAGCGACAGGTCCTTGCCGCCGAGATGTGCGGCTGCGCTCCAGGCCGCCTTGTACTTGCGCTCGTCGCTTGCGACCCTTGCCATGACGTAGATGCCCCAACCCAGATAGGCGCAGTTCGGCGCATGGTTTGGACCGCTCGCGAGTTTGTCCCACTTGCCTGTCTTGGAATTGTAGACGTCGTCCGATCCAGGCAGGATGTCGAAGCTGACGACATCGCCGACCACGGAGGTGTCGCTCGCCTTCGCCACTTGGCCGATGTCTCCCCACCAGGGGATCATCGAGCCGATGCCGGCCAGGAATTGCTGGAAACCGGTGGTGTTGGGGTCGGCGTTGAGCTGATCGGCCGGCTCGGACGGCAAGGCGTCGATGATGTCCTGAATGGCGCGAACCCAGGCCGGATTGTTGATGCGCGGCTTCATCGTGTCGACATCGAACAGCCAGGCCTTGTCGTCCGGATGCTTGGCGTAGGCGGAGGCGCGGCTGGCAAGGAAGTAGAAGCCGAACCCACCCCAGGGCTTTGGTGCATCGAGGTAGCCGAACGCGTTCTGGCCCTTGATCTTCTTGCCCTTGAGGAATTTTGTCACGGCCTGGACCTGCTGCCAGGTCTTCGGTACGCCCCATTCGCTCTGGTTGCCGGCGTCCTTCCAGGCCTTCGCGAGTGCGGGGTCGGAGAAATAATCGGTTCTGTAGTTGAAGTTGTGGCAGTCGCCGTCGATGGTGACGCGATAGGTCTTGCCGTTCCAGGTTCCGACCGGCGGCTTCAGATAGTCGACGTAATCGTCGATGTCGATCTGCTTCTTGACCCAGTCTGGCATCTCCGACGCCAGTCCCTTGCCGCACACGTCTCCCTCGAACGGTGCGCCCATTTCCAGGATGTCGAAGTCGACCGTGCCGGTCGCGATCGCTTGCTGCAGTCGCGGGTTGTAGTCAGCCTGGGCAAGGTCGATCCACGAAATCTTCGCGCCCGTATAGGCCTCCCACGGTTTCAGGAAACCACGGAACAGCAGGTTGTGCAGATTCTGGTTGTTCAGTCCCATGAAGGAGAGCTCGACGCCCTTGAATTCTCCTTCCTTGACACTGGCCCTGGTCGGGCCGAGGCAGAGTTCGCCGACCTTCTGCCAATCGGCATCGGTTGGCGCGCCTTTCCCCACCCCCGGGATTTGCGAGATATGGGACCGCAAATTGTTCTGTGCCAACGCAAGCCCGGAGAACGTGCCGAGCGCGCCGGTCGTACCCAAGGCGGCTGCGCTGGCTGCTCCCATCAAGACAGCGCGCCGGTTTGGTCGCAGTTCTGAATGCGGATCGTGTCCTTGCTGTTTCATCGCGTAAACCTCCCTGTTTGGTTATGTAGACTGCTTATGGCTTCTCCGTCCGAGCATCGGTGGGCGATGCGATCCGCTGACACCATCTTCGCGGTAGCGGCTCGCGATAGCGCTGAGAAGATCGGCGTTCTTGCCGACGGGTGTTTTGATGACGCAAAGGTTTCGTCCTCATCGCGGCTTTTTCACGGCTCTGTTGTTTCGCCAAGCTAGGTCGTGTCGGGGGCGATCACCCCCTTCTTGAAGATGAAGCAGCCGTAGAAGCGCCGTTCGCCGGTCTGAATTACGCAATACGCATTCTTCGCACGTTCATAGAAGGTAAATCGCTCGACCGAGCCCATCGACAAGGAACGTCCCTCTGCTGCGTCGATCTCCTTCTGCACCTCGAACTGCACGGGAGGGACGTCGTCGGGCTGACCGACGATTTCCATCCGCGACGCCGGTTTCTCGACAAAGGAGTCGAGCGGCAGGACCGAAAGGACGGCTCGCGCCGCCCGCGCGGCGGTGACGTTATCGATACGGAGGAGGCGGCCCAGCACGGTCTGACGGGCAACTGCGTCGGCTGGGAAATTGGTGTCGCAGAGAACGAGATCGTCGCCGTGGCCCATGGCGCGCAACGCGTAAAGGACGTCTGCATTCAGGATTGGATCGATCGATTTCAGCATGCTTCGCCTCCCACGCATCAGCGATTTTCTGTCATCCGTTGTCGGTAGTGCTCGGCATCCCAGTTCAGCAAGGCCTGCTCATCGCGCGACGAGAGGTATTTGATCGTCGCGTTTCGAGGCAGGCGACTGGTCACAAGTGCGAGGCAGCTCAACATGGCTTCCGCGCCGGCGCTGGCGTCGGCGCGGATCACAGTGCCTTTACCGGGAACGATCACGGCGACCGGAGGAGGGTAGCCGCGCGCATCAGTAAGGGCAACTTTCGCGATCAGGTTCTCGCCCTCCGACAGCACCGGCAGGGCAGGTCCAAGAAACACGACATGATCCGGATATAGCGAGCCCTTCGCGGCGATCGTGAAATTGTGGTGGTCGGTGCCAAGCGTGTGGCAGAGCGGATCTTTTGGCAGACGATATTCCGAGCCCGCACAGATAAGGTGAAGCGAGCCACCGTCAGTGGGCGCTGCACTGCGTGGCTCCAATGCCAGCCGGCGTTCCACTTCAACCACCAATTTACCCGCAGCATCGCAGGTCGCGGCGCCGACCACGAGGCCGTGATTACCGAGGATCAGGATGTCAGCCGGTCCTTGCGCGAGACTCTCGCTCACGGCCTGCGCAAGCGGCAAGCCGGGATGATGATAATCGAGCCGGCACCAGGGCAGGCCGCGCAGTCGGGCGATCAATTCGTCCGCGGCATCCGACCGGACCGACCAGGCGATGGTGTTGACTGAATGGACATGAAGAACGACCCGATGGGGCATCAGCGCATGTAGCGAGGTCTCGATCGAGGCACGAAGTGGGCCATCAGGATGACCAGCCGCCAGCGGCATGCGCTCATTGCCGGCAGCGAGTGCGGCGCGGGCTCTCGGGAGCGAGACCGGCACGAAGATCTCCTTGTTCTCGGCATCGGCGAGCCAGGTGCCTGACGCCTTCACCCAGAGCACGTCGCCGTGCTTGATGGATGAATTGCCACCGGCGCCTTGTACCAGCAACATGTTTCTGCCCACTTGCGCTGACATGCGGCGGAGCTCGTTCAGTATTTCGGGCTGTTGCATCGCGCGAACCTCACCAGCTGAGATGTTTCATCGTCCAGTGCGGCATTTTAGCTTCCGAGCCAGCTGCGGCCCGGATCGCTGGCAGTTCGGCGGCAGCCGCCAGCCTCTCCCTGTGGGCGCCTGAACTGACGAGCAAGGTCAGCATTGCTGCTGCACGCCCGCCGGCGATGTCGTGATCGAGGGAGTCGCCTATGACGAGGACGCGGTGCCGATCAGGATTTCCCAATCGCTCGAGCGCCGCGGCAAACATGGGCGCATGGGGCTTGCCGATAAATGTCGCTGTGCCGCCAAGCCGCTGATAGAAGGCTGCCAACGCTCCCGGCGCGGGGATCAATCCCCTAGCACCGAACATCACAAGGTCGGGATTGGCGCACAGCATCGGCAGCCGGCGCGCGGCCGCGGTGCTCAGCCATTCGCGCCAGCGCTCGGGCTCGGCGGCGGCATCGTCGAGCCCGCTGAGCAGGATGAAATCGGCCTCTTGCACATCCGTCACGATGGTCAGGTCGAGCCCGTCGACAATGGATCGATCGCCATCGCGCGTGATCAGGAAACAGGCCCGGCCCAGTCCGGTGAAGGGTTGGTGCGCTCGAGCGTGCAAGCCGCTCCAGGTGACTTCGCCGGACGACAAAATGCCGTCGTAGGCGTCCGGCGACAGGCCGAGTGTGGCAAGGCGCTTTTGGTTGCTGCTCGCGCGTTTGCCGGAGTTCGAGAGTACAAGGACACGCTTGCCGGCCTCGCGCAGCCGCGTCACGCATTTACGTGCGGCCGGGAAGATCGCCTTGCCCTCGTGCAAGGTCCCCCATTGGTCGAGCAGGACGTGATCGAACCTGTCGGCGATCGGGCGAAGGCCGGAGATCGCGATTGTGGCGACGTTCATGGCGGACCGCCGTGCAACGCGAGCAACGCCGCACCGTAGCTCGCCTCGGTCTGCTCGGCGACGGTGACGGGAACCCCGAGAATGCGATGTCGGATCGCGGTCCATGCACGGTTCCTCGCACCGCCGCCGATGCTGATGACGCGGCGCAGATGGGGGGCTCCGAGCAGAGCGAGGCGTTGATAGGCGAGCGCCTCGACCGAGGCGATGCCTTCGAGAAGCCCTTGGAAGAAGCGGTGATCTTCGGCCGGTCGCGGCGTGATCCGCGCCTCGAGCCTCGGATCGGCGATCGGGAATCGTTCGCCAGGTTTGGGCAGCGGATAATAATCGAGCCCGGTCGGCTCCGCTGGCTTGAGCTGCGGCGTCAAACGTTGCATCTCCTCGGTCGTGAAATGCATGAGCAACGCCGCGCCGCCGGTGTTGGAGGCACCGCCGGCGAGCCAGCGCTCGCCAAGGCGGTGCGAGTAGACGCCCTGGTCCGCCGCGAAGATCGGCTGCGTTGCCAGCAGTTTAACCACCAGCGTCGTTCCGAGGGAGGTGACGGCGTCGCCCGGTTGATCGGCGCGGGTGGCGATGAAGGCCGCGACACCATCAGTCGTGCCGGCCGCAATGCGCGTTGACGGCGATAGCCCAAGCGTGCGCGCGACATGCGGGTCGATCTCGGCGAAGGGCGTTCCCGGCACAAGCGCCTTTGGCAGCCATTCGCCTGGGATATCGAGCTGGTCAAGCCAGGCCGGCCACGCGCGGGCTATCGGGTCGTAGCCAAGCTTCAGCGCGTTGTTTTCATCGCTGATGCCGTGACGGTTCGCGAGCCGGCCGGCAATCCAATCGGCCTGATGAACAGCATGACTCGCATTCCCAACATTGCTGCGGTTCAGGAGATGAAGCAGCTTGGCCAGCGCGCTGCTGCGGCCATGGGCGCCGCTTTCCGCCGGCGCGACATCGGCGATACGTGCGGCTTCCCGGATGGCACGAGCGTCATTGTACATCAGCCCGGGCGAACACGGCCGGCCGAGCGCATCGATCAGCAGCAGCGTGCCCGATGTGCCGTCAACGGCAATGCGTTCCACGCGGCCGAGATCAATCGTCTCCCCGAGCTTGCGAATGGTCGTGACCGCGGCCTGCCACCAAAGCTCCGGCTCCTGATCGATGGCGTCGCCATCCTGACGCGGTGCGGGGAGCGCGGTCGAGGCAAAACCCTGGACGTCGCCTTGCGCGTCGATAGCGCATGCGCGAACGCCGCCGGTCCCCATATCAATGCCCAGGAGCAAACCGCCATTGGAATTCACCACCCTTGACGCTCGCCTCTATGACCGCTGCCCCGACTTCGGCTTCGCGCGAGCAAAAGGTTCCCACTGATACGACTGCATCGCAGCATGACTAAGGGCTTGACGGTTCGTCTGCCGTCTGCAATTTTTTGCAGCCTCTGAAGAAATTTGCAAGCGGGACCTTTCGAGCGTGGCTGCACCTTCCGACAAGCTGCTCATGATCGATGGCGATGCATCGCTCGCGAGCCGCGCGGCGTGGCTGTATTTCGCCGCGGGACTGACGCAGTCGGAAGTCGCAACCCGCCTGAATATCCAGAGCACCAAGGCGCACCGCTTGATCGCGCGCGCGAGCCGCGAGGGCATGATCCGCGTTTTCGTCGAAGGCCCGGTGGCGGAATGCGTCGCGCTGGAAAACACGCTCGCCCAGCGCTTCGGCCTGGCGTTCTGCCGCGTGGCGCCCGATCTCGGTGAGGGCGATCTGCCGCTCAAGGCGCTGGCGCTCGAAGGCGCAAGCTTTCTGCGCCAGACCCTCGAACGCGGCGAAGACAAGGTGATCGGCGTCGGCCATGGCCGCACGCTCGCTGCCGTGGTCGAACAGATGCCGCAAACGCCCGCGCGCAATGTACAGTTCGTGTCGCTGCTTGGCGGGCTGACACGGAAATTCGCCGCCAATCCGTTCGACGTCATTCATCGCCTCGCCGAGCGCACGCACGCAGAGGCCTATCTGTTACCGGTGCCGGTATTCGCCAATTCAGTCGCTGACCGGGCCGTCCTGATGCAGCAATACGGCATCGCCGACGTGTTCGCGCTCGCGCGCAAGGCATCGTTGCTGTTCGTCGGCATCGGGCAGGTCAGCCGTGATGGGTTCCTGGTGTCGAGCGGCATGATCAAGTCCGACGAGGTGGCCGAATTGAAGCGGGTCGGCGCCTGCGCCGATCTGCTCGGGCATTTCTTCAGCGCCGACGGAACGGTGCTGGATGCCGACCTGTCGGCGCGTGCGACCTCCATGAGCGTGGCCGATCTCCGGAAGCACCGGATCGTCGCCATCGCCGGCGGCCCGGCCAAGGTGACGGCCCTACGCGGCGTGCTGCGCAGCGGCATTCTTCACGGATTGATCATCGACGAGGCGACCGCTCAGGCGCTCGCTTCCGACAAGCCGGAGAAAACATCCGGAAGAGCAAAGAACAAAGGCCGGAAGGGAAAGTAAGAAGCGCAACCTGGGAGGAATAAATGTTCGATCGTGAGAAGAACCTGTTCGAATCCTACGCCGCCAAACGCATCAGCCGGCGTGATCTGCTGGATGGCGCCGCCAGGCTCGGTATCGCTGGCGTCGCTGCAAACGCGGCCTTAGTATCCTCCGTGTCGGGGGCGATGGCTGCGGATTTCAACTGGAAGGCCCACAGCGGCAAGACGGTCAAGCTCTTGTTGAACAAGCATCCTTACGTCGATGCCATGGTCGGCGATATCGAGGCGTTCAAGACGCTGACCGGGATGAACGTGGCTTACGACATCTTTCCGGAGGACGTGTATTTCGACAAGGTGACGGCGGCGCTGTCCTCGAAGTCGGACCAGTACGACGCCTTCATGACGGGGGCCTACATGACCTGGACCTACGGTCCGGCAGGCTGGATCGAGGACCTCAACACGTACATCAAGGATCCGGCAAAAACCAATCCGGCGTTCGCCTGGGAAGACGTGCTGCCCGGACTGCGTGCCTCGACGGCATGGGACGGCGTCGCAGGCTCCGAGCTCGGCTCCGGCAAGGCCAAGCAATGGTGCATCCCGTGGGGCTATGAGCTCAACAACATCGCCTATAATCGCAAGGTCTTCGACAAGGTCGGCGTCAGGCCGCCGAACAACCTCGATGAGATGATCGAGGTCGCGGCCAAAATCACCAAGGACGCGGGAGGACCCTACGGCGTCGGCGTCCGCGGCTCGCGCTCCTGGGCGACCATTCATCCCGGTTTCCTGTCGGCCTATTCGAACTTCGGGCAGAAGGACTTCGTGATGGAAGGCGGCAAGCTGAAGGCCGCGATGAATACCAAGGCATCGAAGGAATTCCACGAGAAGTGGGTCAAGATGATCCAGGGGTCGGGACCGAAGAACTGGTCGACCTACACCTGGTATCAGGTCGGCACCGACCTCGGCGCCGGCGCTTCCGGCATGATCTTCGACGCCGACATTCTCGGCTACTTCATGAACGGCGGCGACAACAAGGAAAAGGGCAATCTGGGCTACGCGCCTTTTGCTGCCAATCCGGCGGCCAAGGCACCAACGCCGAATGTCTGGATCTGGTCGCTCGCGCTGTCGAGCTTCTCAAAACAGAAGGACGCTGCCTGGTTGTTCATGCAATGGGCGGCCTCCGTGGAGCATGATTTGTTCGGCGCGCGCAAGATGGACTTTGTCAATCCGGTGCGGGCCTCGGTGTGGAAGGACAGCGAGTTCCGCGACCGGATCGCGAAATCCTATCCCGGATATCTCGAGCAGCATGACGTCTCTTCGCCCGGCGCCAAGATCTACTTCACGGCGCAGCCGTTGTTCTTTGATCTGACGACCGAATGGGCGGCTTCCTTGCAGAAGATGGTGGCGAAGGAGGTCTCTGTCGACGAAGGACTCGACAAGCTAGCCGACAGCATCAATCGTCAATTGAAGCAAGCCGGGCTGGGTTGATCTATTACGTGGTGTCGGTTTCCGCCGCACCATGCAAGCCGTCGGCCTGGACTGCACCTGTCCAGGCTGACGGCATTCCGGCAAGCCGTTCGAGTCCCTGTCACCATGACCATGCTGCAAATGCTCCGGACGAGCGGGCGCGCTGACCGCAAGGCAAGGCCACGTGGGCAGATCCTGCCGTACGTGCTGAGCCTGCCGGCGCTGCTCGTCTGTGTGGCCATCCTCGTTCCGTTCGTAACGGCGGCGATCTATTCGCTGCAGCGCTATCGGTTGAACCTGCCATATCTGCGCGGCTTCATCGGTGTGCAGAACTATATCGATTTCTTCTCTGATCCCGCCTTCTGGAATACGCTCCGCATCTCGCTCACCTATACCGCATTGACCGTTGTGCTCGAGCTCCTGCTCGGTCTTGCGATCGCGCTGCTGCTGCGGCGGCCGACCCGGTTCCACAATGCAGTCTCGATCGCGCTGCTGTTGCCGTTGATGACCGCGCCCGCCATCGCGGCGTTGATGTGGAAGCTGATGACCAACCCGAGTTTCGGCATCCTGTCGTATCTGATCAGCCTGTTCGGCATCACTGATTTCAAATGGGCGTCCGATCCGTCGACCGCGCTGTTCACCGTGGTGCTGGTCGATATCTGGGTCTACACGCCCTTCATCATGATCCTGCTGCTCGCCGGATTGCGGTCGCTGCCACGGCAGCCGTTCGAAGCGGCGGCGCTCGACGGGGTGCCGGCAAGTTTCGTATTCTTCCGGATCACGCTTCCGATGCTGGCGCCGTACATTATCACGGCCTCGCTGTTCCGCCTGCTCGACGCGATCCAGCAATTCGACATCATTTACGCCATGACGCAAGGCGGCCCCGGCGACCGGCTGATGGTGTTTCAGGTCCAGGCCTATCTCGAATTCTTTCAATATACCAATGTGGGCCGCTCGACCGCGCTGTTGATGATCCTTTGGCTCATCACCAATATCCTGTCGAATATCTTCATCAAGAACTGGCTGCGGCTGCGCGAACGCGCGCGCCATCAGGCGTGACGTCGGGGAGAGCGGCGATGGAACATGTCAGTCTTGCAGGTCGCATCTTCCGGGGCGTGGCGCTTACGCTCATCCTCGTCTTCTTCATGTTTCCGATCTTCTGGATCCTCTTGATGTCGTTCCAGACCAACGAGCAGATCCTGCGGATTCCGCCCCGCATCTATTTCGAACCGACGCTCGCCAATTACGAGGCGCTGATCTCGGGTCAGTTGCGTACCGCGGCTGGCAATCTCCAGATCTCCTTCATGCGGAATCTCTTCAACAGCTTTGTGCTGTCGAGCGCGGCGGTGGTGTTGGCGTTGCTGTTGGGTGTGCCGGCGGCCTACGCCTTTGCGCGTTACAAGTTCCGGCTGGGCGAGACGATTGCGTTCACGCTGCTGTCGTTCCGCTTCGCGCCGCCGCTGCTCGTGCTGCTGCCGCTGTCGCTCTACTATCAGCAGCTCGGTCTCAATGACACCTATTTCGGCATCGTCTGGGTCTATCAGCTGATCGCGCTGCCTTTGATCCTGTGGATCGTGCGCGGCTATTTTGAGGATATGAGCCCCGACATCGAGCACGCCTATCGCCTTGCCGGCCATTCCTGGCGTGAGGCGTTCACGCGCATCGCCGTCCCGCTTGCCGGCCCCGGTATCGCGGCCGCCGGGCTCCTGTCGTTCATCTTCTGCTGGAACAATTTTATCTTTGCCTTGATCCTTGCCTCCGCCGACAAGCAGCCGGTGACGGTGGGCGCGCTTGCTTTCGTCACCGCTTCGGGCATTCAGTATGGCCAGATCGCCGCGGCGATTGTGCTGTCGGTGATGCCGACCTTGCTGCTCGCGCTCTATGCGCAGCGCTATCTGGTCGAAGGCCTGTCGCTCGGCGCGGTGAAAGGCTGATTGGATGGCGCGGCTCGAACTTAGATCCGTCGGCAAGAGCTTTGGCGTGGTGCGCCCGGCCGACGGTGTTTCGTTGACCGTTGAGCCCGGTGAAATCGTCGCAGTCTTCGGGCCGTCCGGGAGTGGGAAGACGGTGCTCCTGCGCATGATTGCGGGCATGTTCGAACCAGATGATGGCGATATCCTTGTTGGCGGCCGCTCCATGATCGGCGCCGCGCCGGAGCGGCGCGGGATCGGCATGGCGTTCCAGAATTTCGCGCTGTTCCCGCACATGACCGCGCGCGAAAATATTGCGAGCGGGCTGGGAGCAAAGGCCGCCGCATCCGACGCAGCTCCGCGAGTTGAGGCGATCAGCCGGCTGCTAAAGATCGAGCACGTGCTTGGTCATGCCCCGCGCGAATTGTCCAACGGCCAGAAGCAACGGACGGCGCTGGCGCGCGCGCTAATCGGCAACCCGGATGTGCTTTTGCTGGATGATCCGCTGCGCAACGTTGACGCCAAGTTGCGCTACGAAATGAGGCTGGAACTGCCGAACCTGTTGCGCCGCGGCGCTGCGGCGGTCCTCTACGTAACCCAGGATTATCGGGAAGCAATGGCGATCGCAGACCGCATCGCGGTGCTGGTCGACGGTCGGCTCGAGCAGGTCGCATCCGCCGAGCAGATCTATGTCACGCCGACATCGGTTGCGGTCGCGCGGTTGTTCGGCGATCCCAGCATCAATCTCGCTGAGGTCACGCCTTTCGTCGAGCATGGCACGCTGTCGGCGATGGTTTCTGGCGCTAAGGTGCGACTCGGCTCGGCCGATGGGCATCTGCCGGACTGTCCGTGTTGGCTCGGCGTCCGGCCCGAGGATCTGGTGATTTCATTCTCCAACAGCGAGGACGCGATACCGGCCCGCATTCTCGCCGTCACTCCGATGCACGAGAAGGCGGTGTTGCTGCTGCGGCTTTCGGACGCGACGGAGTGGCTTACGGCGCTGCCGCCGGACGCGTCGCACGCCGCTGCCAATGACGCGGTCTTCGTCCGCTTCGCGCCGGAAGCCGCGCTGTTGTTCGATCGCACGACAGGGCTTCGAATAGGTCTGTCGCACCGGCGGCAGGCGGCGTGATGGGAGCGGGATGACCATGGGCACGCTCGAACTTCGCGATCTCGACAAGGTGTACCGCAGCCGCGGCAAGCCGCCGGTGCATGCCGTCCGCTCCCTCAACATGAACATCGAGAAGGGCGAGATCGTTGCGCTGTTGGGATCGTCAGGATGCGGAAAGACCTCAACGTTGCGTATGATTGCGGGCTTCGAGAGTGTGACGGCAGGCTCGATCGCGCTGCGCGGGCGGCGGATCGACGAGCTGCCGCCGGCGCGCCGGAAGGTGGCAATGGCCTTCGAAGGCTATTCGCTCTATCCGCCGCTGACCGTCCGCCAGAACATCGCGTTCGCGCTGAAATCCCAGCAGCTGTCGCGGAGCGAGGTATCGCGCCGCGTCGATGCCGTCGCCCGGCTGGTCGAGATCGATGACATTCTGGAGAGTTTTCCGCGTGCGATTTCTGGAGGGCAGCAGCAGCGCGTCTCGCTGGCGCGCGCACTGGTGCGGGATGCCGATCTCTATTTGCTGGACGAGCCGATGGGGCAGCTCGAACCGCAGCTGCGGGCGGTGCTGCGTGGCCGGATCAAGAATCTGCTCGCAGAGCGTGAGATGACCGCGATCTTCGTCACCCACGATCAGACCGAGGCGAGCGCGCTGGCCGATCGTATCGCGGTCATGGAAGATGGGGTGCTGCAGCAATTCGCGAGCGAGAAGGAGCTGAAGAACCGCCCCGCCAACCTGTTCGTCGCAAGCTTCATCGGCGAGCCGCCGATGAACCTGCTCGCGGCAGATGTCGCACCGTCGGATGGCGGCTTCCGCCTGTCGGTCGGCTCGGACATAACCTTTCAGATCCGAGGCGACGTACTTGAACCTGCGGCGGAAAAGGCACTTGGCGAGCTGCCGCGCGTGCGGGTAGGCATCCGGCCGCAGAAGATCGCCGTCGGGACGGGGGATGTGCGGGTGCGCGTCATCTCCAACCAATGGCTTGGCGATCAATCGCATATCGCCGGCGAATGTGCCGGCAACCTGCTGATTGCCGTGATTCCGAGCCGGATTGCAGCACGGCCGGGAGACATCGTTCAGTTCGCGCTGGAGCCGCGTCACCTGCACATTTTCGGCCCCGATGGAGCTTGCATTCACCACGCGGAGGTTTCCTGACAATGGCCTCCACGCGCAGCCGAGACGTGATCATCGGCATCGATGCCGGCACTTCGTTGATCAAGACCGTGGCGTTCACGCGGGATGGCCGGCAGCTCGGCGACTTCTGCCTGCCGAATACCTACAGCACGTTGCCCGGCGGTCGCGTCGAGCAGGACATGTCGCGCACCTGGAATGATACCGTTGCGGCGCTTTGCGGGCTTGCAACGAAGGTACCTGATCTTGCCGCGCGCGCAGCTGCCATCGCGGTCACCGGGCAGGGCGACGGCACGTGGCTCGTTGACAGCGACGGCCGGCCAGTCGGACCGGCGCTGCTCTGGCTCGACTCGCGTGCGGCCGCGCTGGTCGAGGCGATCCGCGGCAGCGAGCGCAACGCGCCTCTTTATCGGCGTACCGGCTCCGGGCTCAACGCCTGCCAGCAGGGGCCGCAATTGGCCTGGCTGCACACGCACGCTCCCGAGATCCTGTCGCGGGCCACGACGGCCTTTCACTGCAAGGACTGGCTCTACTTCCTGCTTACCGGCAAGCGCGCAACAGACCCGTCAGAGGCGACATTCTCGTGCGGCGACTTCCGAAAACGTTGTTTTGACACCGAAACGGCGCGACTGATCGGCATTGCCGATCTGGTCAAACTGCTTCCCGAGGTTGTTGACGGTGCTTCCGTGACGCATCCGCTCAACGCTGCCGCCGCGGCGGAGACAGGCCTGCCCGAAGGTGTGCCGGTTTGTCTCGGTTATGTCGACGTGATCTGCACGGCGCTTGGCGCGGGGCTCTATGACCCGGATCCGGAGGTCGGCTGCACCATCGTCGGTTCGACCGGGATGCATATGCGGCTTGTTCGAAACGCGGACGCGGTGACGCTGAACACCGAGGCGACCGGCTACACCATGGCATTCCCGGTGCCCGGCCATTACGCTCAGATGCAATCCAACATGGCGGCCACGCTGAACATCGACTGGTTGCTCGATCTGGCGCTGGACCTCCTTGCCGTCGAGGGCGTAACCCGGTCGAGAGGCGACCTGATCGGCCGGCTTGACGAGGAAGTGCTGCAGGCGAAGCCGGGTGAGGTGCTGTTTCATCCTTTCATCTCCGATGCCGGCGAGCGCGGTCCGTTCGTGGCCCACGACGCTTGCGCGCAATTCTTCGGCTTGCGCTCGCGCCATCGCTACCGGGACCTGATGCGGGCGGTGATGGAGGGGCTCGCTTTCGCAGCGCGCGATTGCTACGCCGCCATGGGCGCTCTGCCGCGCGACGTGCGGATCACCGGCGGCGCGGCGCGCAGCCGCGCCCTTGGCGCCATCCTCGGTGCCGCGCTGGACTGCGATATCCAGGTCTGCAGCCGCGGCGAGGCAGGGGCTGCGGGGGCGGCGATGATCGCGGCCGTGGCGATCGGCTTCTATCCGGACATGACCGCCTGCGCCGACGATTGGGTGAGGCCGCATCTCAACGCGCCGCAGAAGCCGGATGCCGCGCTGGCGAGGCGCTATGCGCAGATGTTCCCGGCCTATCTCGATGCGCGCCTTGCATCGCGGCCGATCTGGAAGCGGCTTGCTGCGCTGCGCGCGGGAGGCGACCATGTCTAGTTCGATCGCCATCGTCGGGGATCGCTTCATGCTGCCGTCGGTCTTTGCCGAGCGGATCGCGGCTGCCTGCGGCAACGGCGTCAATATCCGCACGCTGGAGCAACCCTGGCCGGACGAGCCGATGGAGCACGGCTACGCGGGCTCGACGCTCGATGGGTTGAAGGAGTTCATGGGCCATCCCGATGAGATCGCTGATTTCATCGGCGACGCCACGCTTCTCGTCACTCATCTGGCGCCGATCTCGCGGTCGATGCTCGAGCGGCTGCCGAAGCTCAAATTCATCGCGGTCTCGCGCGGAGGCCCGGTCAATATCGATATGAAAGCGGCACGCGATCACAACGTGCTGGTCGTCAATACGCCCGGTCGCAACGCCAGTGCGGTGGCCGAATTCACGATCGGCGCCATACTCGCCGAGACGCGGCTCATCCGCAGCGGCCATGAGGCGCTGCGGGCGGGCGAATGGCGCGGCGATCTCTATCGGGCCGATCGCGCGGGGCGCGAGCTCGGCGAAATGACCGTCGGGATCATAGGTTATGGTGCGATCGGCAGCCGCGTGGTGAAACTGCTCAAGGCTTTCGGCTGCAAGCTCCTGGTGGCCGATCCTTATGTCCAGCTCAGCGCGGCGGACCGCGACGATGGCGTCGAACTTGTCGCGCTTGAGCAATTGCTGGCGCGCGCCGACGTCATCAGCCTGCACGCGCGGGTGACGCGTGAGACTACCGGATTCATCGGCCGCGAGGCGCTCGCGCGGCTGAAGAAGGGCGCGTTTCTGATCAATAGCGCGCGCGGTCCGCTGGTCGATTATCAGGCGCTTTACGATGCGCTGGCGTCCGGCCAGCTCGGCGGTGCCATGCTCGACACTTTCGCTGTTGAGCCGGTGCCGCCCGACTGGCCGCTGCTGCGACTGCCAAACGTCACGCTGACGCCTCACATCGCCGGCGCTTCCGTGCGCACTGTCACCATCGCCGCCGATCAGGCGGCCGAAGAGGTTCGCCGCTTTCTCGCGGGCGAGCCGCCGCTCAATCCGTGCTGAAGAAGGGATCACGACATGACCCGTGAGGAACGACAATTGCGCGAGGCGATCATCGCCAAGTGCCGATGGATGAACGCGTCGGGTCTCAATCAGGGCACCTCCGGCAACATCTCCGCCCGCTATAAGGACAGGATGCTGATCACGCCGTCAGCGACGCCGTATGACGCCATGAAGCCGGAGATGATTGCGTCGATGCCGCTCGAGGGCGCGTACGGAGAATGGACCGGGCCGCTGCAGCCGTCGACCGAATGGCGCTTCCATCTCGACATCATGCGTGCCCGCCCGGATGTTGGCGGCATCGTCCACACCCATTCTACCTATGCCACCGTACTCGCCATTGCGCGCAAGTCGATCCCGGCCTGCCATTACATGATGGCGGCGTTTGGCGGGACTGACATCCGCTGCGCGGGCTACGCGCGCTACGGCACCAAGGAATTGTCGGAGCTTGCAATCGCGGCGCTGGAGGGCCGCAACGGCTGCTTGCTGGCCAATCATGGCATGATCGCGCTGGGGGCCAATCTGGACAAAGCCATGTGGCTCGCTGTCGAACTCGAGACGATCGCGCGGCAATATTACCTTTCGCTCGCCCTCGGCTCTGCCTGCACCCTCAGCGAGGAGGAAATCGCGGAAACGGCGAAAGGATTTTCGACCTACGGTCCGCAGACCTCGCAGCCCAAGCCAACGACGAAGGCGCGCGCATCGGCCAAGGCCGCGCCGCGCCGGGCAGAGAAGAAGCGCAGCAGGAAACGATGACGGACACTGCGCCGGTCACGGGCAGGGATCACGGGCTGGTCGACATCGCCATCATCGGCGGCGGAATAAATGGGGCTGGCATCGCGCGCGATGCTGCTGGTCGCGGGCTGAAAGTCCTGCTTTGCGAGAAAGGCGATTTCGCAGAAGGCACATCGTCGCGCTCGGGCAAGCTCGTGCATGGTGGCTTGCGTTATCTCGAATATTACGAGTTCCGGCTGGTGCGCGAGGCCTTGATCGAGCGGGAAGTTCTGCTGGCCTCCGCTCCTCATATCATCTGGCCGCTTCGGTTCGTTCTCCCGCATTCGCCGGAGCAGCGCCCCGCATGGCTGGTTCGGGCCGGGCTGTTCCTCTACGATCATCTCGGCGGCCGCAAGCGACTGCCGCCAAGCCGCAGCCTCGACCTCTCGCGAGTTCCCGAAGGGATGCCGCTGCGGCCTGAGTTCCGGCGCGCCTTCGAATATTCCGATTGCTGGGTCGATGATGCGCGGCTCGTGATCCTCAATCTCGTCGATGCCGCGCGTAACGGCGCCCGGGTATTGCCGCGTACCCGCGCCGTACGCGCATGCAGGGAAGGGGACAGATGGCGGCTCGAGATGCAGGGCGAGGACGGCGGCGCGCAGGCCGTGCAAGCCGGCGTGCTCGTCAATGCGGCGGGACCCTGGGTGCAGGACGTCGTGCAGGGAGTAGCCGGCCTGAATTCCGCTCACAATGCGCGGCTTGTCAAAGGCAGCCATATAGTGGTGCCGAAATTCTGGAGCGGGCCGCATGCCTACCTGCTGCAGAACGACGATCGCCGCGTCATCTTCGTCAATCCGTATGAAGACAATCTTGCTCTGATCGGCACGACCGACATTCCCTATGATGGGTGCGCGGAGGAAGTGGCGATTGATGACGCCGAGGTCACGTATTTGCTGCAGGTGCTACGCCGCTACTTTCGAAACGCACCGCAGGATCGCGACATCGTTCATGCTTTCTCCGGTGTTCGGCCGCTCTATGACGACAATTCGGAGAATCCGTCCGCCGTGACGCGGGACTATGTCTTCGAGATCGACGGCGCGCCGGAGCTTCCGCCGCTGCTTTCGATCTTCGGCGGCAAGATCACCACCTATCGCAGGCTGGCGGAACATGCGTTACAGCGCCTGGGACCCTGGTTTCCGAAGATGTCGCCGGCGTGGACTGCGCATAA
The DNA here is from genome assembly GCF_036924535.1 of Bradyrhizobium sp. AZCC 2262. Classification (NCBI taxonomy): domain Bacteria; kingdom Pseudomonadati; phylum Pseudomonadota; class Alphaproteobacteria; order Hyphomicrobiales; family Nitrobacteraceae; genus Bradyrhizobium; species Bradyrhizobium sp. AZCC 2262. Next base: position 2,187,546 of record NZ_JAZHRT010000001.1, read on the forward strand.
GCCGCTGCCTGGCGGCGATATTCCCGGCACATTTGATGATTTCGCCGCGGATCTGGCCCGCGACTATGCCGGCCTCCCGCAGACGCTGGTCCATCACTGCGCGCGTCTGTATGGCACGCGCGCGCAGGAACTGCTGGGTTCAGCCCGTTCCTGCGCCGATCTTGGATGCCATTTCGGCGGAGACTTCTACGAACGCGAGGCGTCTTACCTTCGAGAAACGGAATGGGCCAGGAGCGCGGCCGATTTTCTGGAGCGGCGAACCAAGCATGGGCTGCATCTAACGGCAGCTCAGCGGGCCGTATTCGAAGCCAGCGTCGGAAGCTAAGTCCTCAAGCGACCATACCGGAAATGTTGGAGAGAGACTTTGATGAAATTCGCGGAGCTCACGCACAGGATGTAACTGCGCGTAAGTGGCCGGATCGGCCACGATCAGATCGGTGCGCCGGGCAACCACAAGAGCCAGAGGATCTTCGGGTTCCAGCGATGCGATGAGATAGAGCTGCCGGCCTTCGCCCAGAAGCACGCGCTTGACGGGCGCGTTGAGCGTGACCTGTTGCAGTTTGGTGGGACGCCTCAAAGCCGGGAATCGCGCCGACATAAACGCGCTTGTTCCGGAAATAGCGCTCATTGATCGGGGCGACCGCAATCCGCATTTGGTTACGCGCTAATTTGGTCAGATCGAGAAGAAGTCCGATCGGATAGGGGTGTCTAAATCCGATTCACTACTAATCGACACCGCTCTTTCGATTGCCGTTCCTCCATAATGACGTCATTGCGCAGCGAATGATTCCTCGCAGATGCATCGCGGTTTTTTGGTGGATTAAGGGAGAATGGCGATGCGCCCAGCGACGTTTCTGAGGAGTTGGCTTTATATGGCCAGCAGTTCTCTGTGGGAGCATATTGCCGCCGTTATGGACGGCTTGGCGATCGCGCGCGCCCGGCGGCTATACTATTTTCGCGGAAATAGTATAACGAGGCGAATACGAAAGAAAATACGGTAAACGATTGAAATCGCAAGACTATCGCTTTTCAGTGGCCCCCATGATGGATTGGACCGGGACATCTCGAACAGCGAAGTAGGATCAATACTTAACAATAGTCGTCGCTCGGCGTGCAGTACCAAATGCAGTACCGATCTGGTTTTGAGGCGTAAGCAGGCGATTGATGTCGCAATTTGGTGTGCATTGGGTCACTCGCGCGTAGCGCAGCGTACTACGCCAATCTGCGCGATTGCGCTCCTTCGAACGTAGGCGGCGTTCTGTCCCGTTTATCAAGGTGGTGGAGGCTGCGAGTATCGCGCGCCCGTCGTTGTCACCGTTCGCTGCTTGGGCTCAGTCGAATTTGAAAAGCTCAGCGGTTCTCTACGGCTTTCGCCTCAACAAGATGCTCGAGGCCCATCGTCGCCAGTGTTCTGTCGCAGAATGAGCGTGTGTGGACGCCCCGCAAGATGCAAGCAGTTTTTTCCGGTCGCGTCCAGGCATGTGGTCAGGTGCGGTCGTGTGTCCGGCCTCATGATGCGGCTTCATCCACGCCGCGGGCCCGTATGGAGATATGCAGACCGGGACCATTTCGGTTATGCGCGCTCGAAGGCGCTTCGCTCATAATGCTGGTTTGCCCGATCCGGTCTCGTGACCATTTGCCCTTACGTGTCCTTTCGCCCTGCTTCCACCTTCAACGTCAACCCGTCGATCGTTGCTCTATGTGGCTGCGACCGCCGGATCCCTATAAATTCCGCCCTTTGCCATAAGCGCCCACGCAACGCGCGCCATGCGGTTGGCTAAGGCGACGGCTACCAGCATGCGCGGCTTTTTTGCCATCATCCGCCCCAGCCAGGAGCCTTTCGGTGCGCCGCGTCGTACCGCCCAGCGAACTACGGCGACCGCGCCAATGATGAGCAAGCGGCGAAGATCGCGCTGCCCCATCTTCGAGGTCCTGCCGAGCCGCTCTTTGCCCCCGGTCGAATGTTGGCGCGGTGTAAGGCCAATCCAGGCAGCGAAGTCACGACCCTTGGTGAAGGTCTCAGCTGGTGGTGCGAATGTCGTCATGGCCGCTGCCGTGACGGCACCAATTCCAGGAATCGTCATCAGTCGCACTATGGTTTCGTCACTGGAGGCACGCGCCCGGAGTTCTTTCTCCAGCACCTCAATCTCTTCACTCAATGTCATGATCTGCTTCACCAACATGCCTGCCAGTTTGACCACGGGTCCCGGAAGTATACCGCTTTCTCCCTCGATCACCGCGATCAAGCGACCGATGTGGACAGGGCCTGCCCGAGCCACGACACCGTATTCGGCTAGATGACCACGCAGGGCATTGATTGTCTGAGTACGCTGCCTCACCAGCAAATCCCGTGTCCGGAACGCCATCGCGGCAGCCTGCTGTGCTTCGGTCTTCGGTGCGACGAAGCGCATGGTCGGTCGCAAAGCCGCCTCCACAATTGCCTCGGCATCGGCCGTATCGTTCTTCTGCCGCTTCACGAACGGCTTTACATACCCTGGCGCGACCAGCCGGACCTGATGACCCAGCGCTCCGATCGCACGCGCCCAATGGTGCGCTCCCGCGCAGGCTTCCATTGCCACGATGCAGCTTGGCTGAGACGCGAAGAATCTCAGAACTTGTCCACGCGTGAGTTTCCGCCGGAAAACTACCGATCCATCCGCCGTCGCGCCGTGCGCCTGAAACACGTTCTTGGCCAGGTCCAACCCGATGATGCTAATCTCTTCCATGGACGTCCCCTTCGTAGCGGTTTCGACACCACTACCTTGGCACAATGGATGCCGTCGGGGGCGTCCACCCCCTCGGTTATGGAGCGCCAGCCTAACCGCAACAAACGGCACAATGGGAGCAAGTTACGCTTGTGCCATCGAGATCGCACCAAACGACGTGGCAGGAATCGGGAGGATGTTCGGTGGCCAGACCTGCCGTCTCGAGGTCCTGCCGCGATCGATCCTTCAATCGAGATCACGGCGGTATCGGCTTGGCGCCTGTCCGGTCAGCCGATGAAAGGCTGCCGTAAATGTACTGGTTTCGCTGAATCCAACAGCGAGCGCTATCGCGGTGATCGACAGCTCGCGCTTGGCCAACAGCTGCTTCGCTCGTTCGATGCGGCGCGTTGCATGATATTTGCGCGGCGGCACGCCGAAGGACCGCTTGAAAGATCTGCAGAGATGGTAGGGGCTTAGCTGCACCAGCTGCGCAAGGGCCGCGAGCGGAATGTCGTCAGAGACATGCTCCTCTATGTATTCGGCCAGTCGCCTTTGCTGCCAAGCCGCCAAACCGCCTCGATCCGCCGGTGTGCTAAGCGGATCGGCATTGCCATTGATGCGAACGAGTTCGTGCGCAAGCAAAATCCCCAATGCCTCCCCATACTGCCGATGCATCAAGCTGCGATTTTCAACCTGGGCCTTGAGCTTGAGAGCGGTCTCCCACAGGTTCCGGTCATAGAAGAACAGCCGTGGCTTGAATTCAATCTCGGAGAACCGCAGTTCTGGATCGGCAAGGGGCCCCTGCGGATCGATGTAAATCTGAACCGTACGTGCGAACGCACGCGGTTGCTGCGATCCGCGAAGGTTATGTCCTGCGGGGACGAAGGTAAGTTTATGTGAAAGGATGCGTTGGTTCGACCGGGGCAGCCCCTCAAGCAGAGTTTCTCCTGCTCTCGCTCCGAAAGCTCCGCAGCAATGAGGAGATGGCGGGGAGATCTGAAGCGATATTCGAAAGGCGTGCGCCGCTTCACCTGGACCGTCTCGACCTTGAAGCCACGCCAGGTCTCGCAATGGCGTTTGACGATCTTCGCTGGCGAATAGGCGATGACCGAGCCCGTCTCAATTTGTGTGTCGCTTCGCAACGCCCGTCGACCAGGACCTAGTGGAGTTCCGGATTCACTCGGTGTGCATCGAGGCCGGCCCGAACGAGGGCGAGCACGCTCTCCTCTAGCGGAAGATCAGCGCTGCGGGCGAGCGCTTGGTCCACGTCTGAAAGCAAGTCTGCGGCGTGCGCCTGAAACAGGGCCTCGACGAGGGACTCCTTGTTGGGAAAATACTGGCAGAGCGTTCCAATGCTGACGCCGGCCCGCTCTGCAATCGCCCCTGTTGTCGATTCATCATATCCGCGGGCCACCCGCCCGAGGCGTTTGCCATTTCGCCCGTGGAGACGATGGCGGATCGGTCGATCCGCAATTCCGGACGGTCGCTCAAGGTCAGCGCTTGCGTGTTGGCGACGAGATTATCCGGTGGCTTGATCAGGCACTCGGCGTCGGCGCCGACGCGGCCTCAACCGTCGAGTGTCGTTGGGGTGCACAAACCACGCGCGGCACGAAAGACCAATGCGCCGCGGCTATTGTTCTTGCTCAGGCGCAATCATTTATCGTGCGCCCTTGCAGGGCTGCCATAGACCCACATGGGTTCGCCGCACTCGCTCGGACCATGGTCGGTCATACAGGCGGCGCTCCACGGCGGAGCCAGGACCGCGCGACCGACTGCGCCGGCTGCGGTATAAGCGTCTCTCGCCGCGCCGGCATGGGCTTCTCTTGCAACGGCGGGAACGGTGAAGGTTGTGGTCACCACAAGCGCCAGCAAGGACGCGACCGAAAGATTGCTCTTCATCATCATAGACTCCGATTCTATTACATCAGGTCGTGCGAGATGGTTGCTCGCACCATAGGGGGTCGCGAAGCCGACGGGGTTGGCTTCTTCACGCACATGGAGAAACCAACCGCTGTTTAAAGAGATCGTGCGCTCACGTTGTTTCAACACCGCGTGATGTCGTTGTGTAAGACGTCGCTTCGTCCCGTCGTCGACCATATGCAAGATGTCGGTTGGGCACCGATGTGTTGGGTAGTTGCCAGGGCGAACGCTCGCGTGATGCACCCTCCCTCGCAATGAAAATCTGGCAATGCTTCTCAACATTTTGTAGGCGTTCGGCATAGCCGAACACCGCCGCGACTCCGCTGTCAACCTGCCGCTAAAACAGGTTCGATCCGTCACATAGCGAAGGCCGCGAGGTCGGCGATGGGAAGGACAATCCAGAGATCATTGCCGCTTGTCGGCTGGCTTTCACTGGCTTCGAGAAGAACGATCGGTCTGAGTTGGTCCGGCTCCTCAGCGAGGACGTCGTGTTCGACTTCTCTGATTCTTGCCATATGGCGGCCGATATGAAGGCAAGGCGGAGTTTCTCGCCTTTGGAAGCATGTCGCGGACAAGTGGCAATACTACTACGACGCTCACGACATCCTGCAGGACCGCAACTATGTCCTCGCCCTCGTCGTGACCAAGGCGCTGTCTCGGGACAATATCCTCACGGAGAACGAGCACATGTTCCTGTTCAAGGCACACAACGGGCGCATCATATGCACGCGCCTCTATGTCGATGCCGCTCGCGCGCGCGACGTGCTGGAAGGCCGCGAGCCGCGTCGCTTTCCGAAGATGACTTCTGCGTAACGACGATAAGGTGATCGCCGATACATCCATTCTCTGGCGCAACCGACTTTGAAAACTGAAGAGCGGATTTTATTTCACCGATGTTCGGCAATGCCGAACATCGGTGAGACCGGCCCCGTCAATGCATCGTAGGAAGGCTCTCGAGCCCTTACCGACAAGCCTGCCGCCCTCTCCGTGAAAGGTCCGGGCGGCGCACCCCAAGCTCGAAACGGCAGATGCTTCGCGCATCGCCAGCGCCGACAACTTCGGAGGGAATATGACTGGTCTTCGAATAAGCGCGATGAACGTTGGACCGCTCAGCGTGGACGCCAACCTCCTGGTCGCATTCGCACCAGGCCGCCTAGAAATTCCCACGACCGCGGCCGTGATTGTCCATCCGACCTATGGCGTTGTGCTGTGGGATACGGGCATCAGCGGCGTGGTTGCGGATCCGGACCGGCGAGACGCCTATTGGGGCGCAAACGTCGCCAGCGGCTTTGGTCCGCACGCATTCAAGCGTGAGCACGCTATTGACGCCCAATTGGAGAAGTTGGGAATCAAGCCAAAGGACGTGCGCTACGTGCTCTATTCGCACCTGCACCTCGATCATGCCGGCGGCATGTCGTATTTTCCTGACGCCGTCCACGTCGTTCAACGCGATGAGATCCGCTACGCTATGTGGCCGGACACCTGGACCAGCCCGGTCTATTGCCAGAACGACTTCCGAGATATCCGGAAGCTCAACATTCTCGAAATCGATGGTGACTTCGACCTGTTTGAGGACGGCACCCTGCGTCTGCTGAAGACGTCCGGTCACGCTCCCGGCCATCAGGTTCTGATCGTCAACCTGCCGAACCGAGGACGCATCTGTATGGCTGCCGATACTGGTCACCAGCGCGACGGGTTCGACAACTTAGTTCCGATGCCTTGGGACTGGAGCACGAGCGCTATGTCGATGACGCGGATGCGTATGAAACAGTTAGAGCGGAGCGGCGTACCAATTTTCCTCTGCCACGACGCCAGCGATTTCGCGAAGCTGCCGCAGGACGGCGAGTTCTGGGACTGAGACTTCGGTTGGGACTGGTCAAGCGCTTGCAGGGTGCAGTTGCGGTTGAGTGGCAATAAGTCCTCTTCGAAGCGAGGTGTTCCGTCCATGTTCCGACCCCTTTTCATAAGGTGAGTACCGAGATGACACCGACTCTAAGGCGCCATACCATTGCCGTTAATGGGATCCGAATGCATGTCGCAGAAGTTGGAGAGGGCGCACCCGTCGTCCTGCTTCATGGCTACCCCGAGACCTGGTACGCGTGGCGGAAGCAGTGGCCCGATCTAGCCCGCGATTACCACGTAATCATGCCCGATCTGCGCGGGTATGGCGACACCGACAAGCCCGACGTCGGCTACGATAAGCGGACCATGGCGGAAGACATCCGGCAGGTCGCGGTTCATCTCGGCTATGAGCGGATCGCACTCGTCGGCCACGATCGTGGCGCTCGGGTCGCGACGCGTTTCGCCAAAGATCACCGGGGCATGGTCGATCGCCTGGCAGTGCTGGACAACATCCCGACCCGCGTTGTCTTCAATGCGACGGACGCGAAGCTCGCTAAGCTCTATTGGTTCTTCTACTTCCAACAGGTCCCGCATCTGCCCGAAGCGCTGATCCAGGGGCGAGAGGAAATCTTCCTCCGTCATTTCTACAGCACCTGGTGCTACAACCCCGGTGCGATCGAGGAGACCGCCGTCGCCGAGTATGTCCGCGCCTACTCCCAGCCGGGTGCCCTGCGGGGCGCGTTCAACGATTATCGTGCGGGGCCGGTTGATTTGAAGCAGGACATCGAGGATCAGGACGATCTGATCGACTGCCCAGTGCTGGCGATTTGGGGCTCCGACTTTGAGCTCGTCGGCAAAACCTTCGATGTATTGGAAGTCTGGAAGGGGTTCGCGAGCAACGTGCGCGGCGTCGCCATCCCCGAGTGTGGACATCTCCCCCAAGAAGAACAGCCGGAACGCGTGAATCAAGAACTGCGCGAGTTCCTTCGCGGATGGGGCGGGTGAAGCCATGAAACTTGTCAATTTTCATGGTTCAGAAGGCATCCAGGCTGGTGTCGTTCGTGAAGGCGGCGTCGAGGATCTAGCAGCCTCGGACCTTTGGCAGGGACCCGCGCCTGTTGCCCTCAGCGATATCTCTGCGCTCGCCGCGAAGATCGGGGCGCCAGCCAGTCCGCTCGTCCCGATTGAGAGCTTGCGCCTTGCCCCGGTCGTCGTGGCGCCTGAGAAGATCATCTGCGTTGGGCTCAACTATCGCCGTCATGCAGTCGAGGCCAACATGCCGATCCCCACGACGCCGGTGATCTTCGGAAAGTTCGCGAATAGCCTGAGCGCCTCCGGCAACCACATCGCCCTCCCGACCGTCGACTTCAAGTATGACTACGAAGCCGAACTGGGGGTGATAATCGGCCGCGAGGCACGTGACGTATCGGTCGATCGAGCGTTGGACTCCGTCGCGGGATATTGCTGCGCCAACGATCTCTCCGCTCGCGGCACGCAACTCGCCACTAGCCAGTGGATGATCGGCAAGATGTTCGACGGGTTTCTGCCGCTAGGCCCATTTCTCGCGACGACCGACGACATCCCGGACCCGCAAGCTCTCGGAATCCAGTGCCGGGTCAATGGCGAAATCCGCCAGTCCTCGTCGACAAGCGACATGATCTTCAGCGTTGCCGAGATCATCGCTTTCCTCAGCCGGCACGCCACGCTGAAGCCAGGCGATGTCATCATCACCGGTACGCCGGAAGGCGTCCTGATGGGTCACAAGACACCGATTTGGCTGAAGCCGGGCGACGAAGTCGCGATCGACATTGCCGGCCTTGGCGTCCTGACCAACATGCTCACCACGGAGGAAGCTCGTTCATGAAGACGGTTCTAGTTACCGACCATGTTTTTCCGAACCTCGATCCCGAAAATGCAGTCCTCGAGGGCATCGGTACGCTACGGGAAGCCGGTTCAGTCAAAGATGCCGAGCTGTTGGAATTGGCTCGGGATGCGGACGCGGTACTGAACTGCTACCGGCCGCTCTCCGCCGACATCGTCGAGGCCATGAAGAACTGCCGGATCATAGCGCGCTATGGCATCGGGGTTGACACGATCCCCTTGGAAGTCGCGACCTCGCGCGGCATCCAGGTCACGAACGTCCCGGATTATTGTATCGAGGAGGTTGCCGATCACGGCTTGGCGCTGATCCTGGCATTGACGCGCGGCATCATCCGCGGTCTGGATCAGACCCGCGGCGGTGGCTGGAACGTGAAATTGCTTCGACCGCTTCACCGCCAACGTGGTCAAACACTCGGCTTGGTCGGGTTCGGCCGCATCGCCCGGGCGCTTGCCCATCGTGCAACGGCGCTTGGCTACGAAATTATCGTCTCCGATCCGTTTCTGTCCGACGAAGCGGTTCGGACTGGAGGCGCTCGCCCCGCCGACCTCGATACTCTGTTCAAAGAGTCTGACGTGGTCTCGCTTCATGCGCCGCTGACCTCGAAGACCCGGCACATGGTCAATGCTGAGCGGCTGGCAACCATGCGAACTGGCGCTGTGCTGGTCAATACGTCGCGCGGCGGGCTAGTCGATTACGAGGCGGTCGTCACGGCACTCCGCGGTGGGACTCTCGGCGGTGCCGGCCTCGACGTCCTCGAAACTGAACCACCCGCAGCGCGTTCCTCGCCGATTGGTGAAGTGCCCAACCTCGTTGTTACACCCCATCTGGCGTTCTACTCGGAGCAGGCGCTCGTTGAACTCCAGCGCAAGGCAGCGGAACAGATCCGCGCGGTTTTGGAAGGCCGTGCGCCAGATTATCCCGTCAACACGATCTAGCTCTGCCGCCGCTCAACTCAGGCGGTCCGACTGGGCCGCCAGCCTTGCTCGCGCGAGGCGAGATAAGCGGCACGCATAACTTCGCGAACCATTTTCTCCCTATTCATCTCGAAATCTGCGGCCGTAGCACCGATCCCGATTGCCGCGACAACCTCGGTATCGCGGTTATGAATTGGTGCGGCAACACAATAGAGCTCGGCGACATATTCGCCCTCACTCAACGCGTATCCCTGCTGCCGCACCGCTTTCAGTTCGGCGACCAGATCGCCCTCGCTGGTAATGGTTCTTCGGGTCAACCGTTCGAGCCTGCGGCTATCCAGAATCCGCTTCACTTGCGCCTCTGGCGCGTTTGCAAGCAGGATCTTCCCGGCGGCACTCGCGTGCATCGGTAGTGTCGGCCCGGCGCTGCCAAGAGACGCCGGCACGGAACTCGGGCCCTGCATGCGGTTGATGTAGACCACATGCTGACCGTCGTGAACCGCCAGATAGACCGACCGGCCCAACCGCTGCATCAGCTCGTTCAACATGTCGCGCATGGTGTTGAAAATCTCGCTCTCTGCCAGCACGGTTTCGCCGAATCCGAGCAGCTTGTGTCCAAGACGGAAGCGGCGATCCGGCGTCCGTTCAAGCAAACCGATCTCGGTGAGAGAAGCCAAGAGCGCGTGCGCGGAGGATTTGGGAAGCGCCAAGGCTTCGGCAATTTCCGTCGTGCCCCATTCATGTTGTTCCGTCGCAAAGAGATCCAGAGCTGCGCCGGCATGCAACACCGAACCCAGAAGCCGTTGTCTCATTGTAATCTCCGCCATCTTCGCGAGGAGCTTGCATCTCGGTCCATCTATTTCATTACTTAGAAGGTCGAGAACGCGGGTTAACCTGCACCGTTGCAGTCAAGCCAGCGACCAGGCGTACGCCGTCAGGCACGCATCTAAGCCGTATGCGCACCGGCACGCGCTGCGCCAAGCGCACCCAGGTGAAGATCGGGTTGACCGTGGCAAGACCTTGCTGGTTGGGTTGCGCGTTTGAGACGTTGATGCCACGCGCGATGCCAACGACCTCGCCGGTAATGATCTGGGTATTTCCCATCAACTTGATCTTGACGGGATCGCCGTCGCGGATGGATGCAAGTTGCGTTTCCTCGAAATAGGCGTCCACCCAATAGGAATCGGCATCAACGACAGAAATTACGCTCTGTCCCACGTTGGCATAATCTCCTTGCTGCGCAAGGAGATTGGTTACCCATCCATTCACCGGCGAGTGGATCTCGGTACGCTGCAGATTGACTTTCGCCCGATCCAATTGGGCAACAGCCTGTCGATGTTGCGCCTGGGTTGCCAATGCGATCGCGTCGTGGGTTTGCCTGTCTTCGACGGTCACCGCTAGGTCGCTCAGCTTGCGCCGGCGCTCCGCCATGGTCTGTGCATTTTCGGCGGTAGCCTTGGCCTGCAGCACGCCTGCTTCTGCAAGGTCGAGAGCGATCTGGTAGTCGGTCGGGTCAATGACCATCAGCACATCGCCCTTGTGCACGAACTGATTGTCGGGCACTGGCATCTCCACAATACGCCCTGATACCTCTGGCGCCATCGTGACGACATAGGCGCGGACCACGCTGTCGCGCGTCCAAGGTCCAACCATATACGCGTCCCACATCGCGCGGCCTAGGACGATGGCAATGCCAACTGCGGCGAGCGTAATGAACACCGAAACGATTTTGACGCGCCACCGCTGCGCGTTGCCGTGAACGTCGACGCTATTGAGTGCCCCTGATTTTGCTTCCACGTCTGACATGTTAAGCCCAGTGTGAGATGACAATTACCATCGACGACAGCGCGATCATGTACAAGGCAATGACGAACAGCGGCGGGTGCCAGACATGACGCAGCAACCCGAATCGCCCGGCCACCCTCAGCAACGCAAGTGTCGCCAGCCAGGCTGCCAGCATCAGGATCGACATGGGCGCAACATAGACGCCGAACAGGTTGATTTCGAAAAACTTCAAGCGGACGCTCCTGTATCGAAGTATGCGCGGTGGTCGGCGAGGGCGTCGCAGATGGCAAGGATGCGGCCGCGCGCACGTGAGGCGAGCTGACTGTCGACCTCTTCAGTTGAGGCCAGGTGATGATCCAGCCGGGTGAGTTGAGCAATTGCGGCGGCGCAATTTCCTTCCGCAAGTGCCTTCAGCGCGGCATCGAACTGCAGTGGCAAATCGAGCGCTGCCGTGTCATGACCAAGATGGATAGTCTCAGTGCCCACAAGCTGCGCCGCCAAAAGCTGCATCCGCTCCAAGGACTCGGCCTGTTCCGGCAATGCAGCGAGCCGGCTGAATGTGTGGCCCTGCCAGTCGTCAGCGCTTGCTGAAAGACGGTTCATCGCAAGGCGACGCAGATCGCGCAACGTTAAATTAAGGAGCCGCTTGGTTCGGAAGGACGGAGATAGCGGTGGAATAAGTAGAAACGACAGAGGCGCCGCCGCAAAGCCCACGAAGAGTCCTAGTGCAGAGTTGTAGAATTGCGCTGTGTCGTAGCTCATCTCGTTCGTAGGCTGGAGCACGGTCACAGAGATAATGGTGCATATGACCAAAGAGGGATGCTGCCGAATTGCGGCCATCGCAGTGCCGACCGGTATCAGAAAAGCAGCCAAGGCTATGCAGAAGGCAGGGAATGACTCGAGCCTAGGCAGCAGGGCGAACTTGATCGCCGCTGCGATAGCAATACCCGCCGTTGCACCGAACATGAATGCGATGGCGTCAGCGTAAGCCAGTTCGGCTTGGGGCGAAAGCAACAGAACCGCAACTGCGACGAAGACGATTGCCGAGCCGCCGTCTGGCCAGGCGGTGAGGACCCAGAATAGCTCGGCCGCTCCGATCGCTACGAATGCGCGGCCGGCACTGACGAGGGAAGGCAGCCAATCGGGAACATAGAGTTTGAAGCCGCGACGGCGAGAACGCGGGCGCGCTGGCTCGGCAACCAGCAAAGCCGTCGCCTCGAGCACCGCTGCAAACCCCACTAGAACATTTGCGGCTGATCGGCAAGCAGCCGCAGGGAGGCTGTGCTGGTCGGCATGGCAATGAGCGTCCGAACTGCTGCCTCGCAACGGCGGCGCGAGGCGATGGGATCGGCTATCCAGAATGTCGCCTGGCCTGCCGACAGCGCGGAACGCATTTCTTCTGGAATGCGGCTTAGAACGGCATTGCCTTCATCGTCAGCGACCTCAGGCGGCATTTTAATGAGTCGCGCTGCAATACTGCGCCAGGCAGCGAGCGAGGCAAACAGCCCGTCGATAGCGCCCCGCAGAACGGGCGAGTGATAGCGAATTGTTGAGAATTCTCCGGTCGCCTCGTCGATCATCGACTTAAGCGCGGTGACCTGTCGAATGAGTTCTCGTCTGGCCGGCTGCTGCGCATCCCCGGAATCCGATCCGACAAGTCTCAAAGTGGCCCCGAATCGAGCCGCGATCTCGGTTGATACGGCCGCGAACTTTCCCGCAAGCCGTTCCGCAGCGCCGCCGAAATCAGTCAGGGCGAGGATGGCGCCAGCGCAAAGGATGCCGATCCAGATTTCGCTGGCGCGGATAACGGCCAGCATGAACACCTCGCTGCTCGCGCCACCTGTTGCGCCGAGTGTGCCGGCCCCTATTATCGCCGCGGTGTACCCAGCAAGCGCCGCCGCGTAGGAGGCGAAGTTGCGGAACAGGGTGGCAGCAAAGGCGCAAGCCCCGCCCCACAGCGCAAGTCCGACGAGAAAGCCGATGCGGTTCTGGGGAGACCAAGCCGTCAGCACGACGATCATCGTAGCTCCCACGAGAGTGCCGATGATGCGGTAGCGTGACTTGCGCAGCGACGCCCCAAGATATGGTTGACATACGATCGCTGCGGAGGCGCCCGCCCAATAGGGATTGTCGAGCTCTAGCCAAAACGCAACGAAGAGGGCAAGACAAACGGAGGCCCACAGCCTGAAACCGAACAGCAACGGAGGGCCCGCGGCTCGGGCTGCGTTCGCCAGCGTCACCTGCGATCTGACGGCCGCACTGCCTTCTGCCGCTAACACACTCCGATCTGTCATAGGGGTCTCGCTGGACTTACTGGGGTTTTGACTGTGGCCGCGCTGATGAAGCCGGGATCGGCGGCGTCTCGGCCGGGCTCACCAAGCGCCAAGTCAGAATTGTCGAAATCAGCATGAACAGTGCGCCAGCTAAAAAGAGGGCGTGATAGCCGCTTGCAAAGCTCACCGTGGCGAGTGCCCTGAAACTCAAGGCGTCGTGACCGGCAAGAGTCGCCCCGGAAAGATTGCCCGCCGTTATGTCTTGGACAAGGGTGGCTCGATCGGCAGAAGAGACCTTGGGAAGCGCCTCAGCCACGGCCAAGGTGACGCGACTGTAAAGTACAGCTCCCAACGCGGCGATACCGACGACGAGGCCAGTGAAACGCACCGTGCCCGAAATGCCCGAGGCCATCCCAGAGCGCTCCTTTGGAATGACCGTCATTCCGACCTTGGTCGTTTCACCATTGAGCAGGCCTGCTCCGACCCCAGCAATCACCATCCCACCGATCAATGGGCCATACGCTACGTCCCGTACAGCCAGCGCAAGCGCGAAGAGGCCGAGGCAAACCAACGACAAGCCGGCGGTCAGAAGATCTCGACCGGAAAACCGGTGCGCGAGAAAATGCGTGACGAGGTGCGGCACGAGGAACATTGGAATAACCATCGGAAGCATCATTAGTCCTGAGCTCGCAGAGGCGTAACCGAGGCCGCTTTGAAGAAAGATCGGAATGAAGGTCAGCATTGTCAGCACTCCGGCCGAAAAGGAGAACTGTGCCAGGTTGGCGCCGATGTAGGTCGGCTTGCGGAAGTAGGAGAGGTCAAGCATCGGGCGGGCCTGGTTGCGCTCGACGAGAATGAAAAGGACGAAGAGAATCACCGCGCCCACGCCTTCGCCAAGGATCCATGGATCGGTCCAGCCGCGGTGGTTGCCTCCGATAAGCGCGAGCGTCGTCAGGAAAAGCCCGCCACCGAAACAGGCCACGCCGGGCAGATCGAGCTGCATGGCGTCGGGATCCCTGGAAGACTCGATGACACGGATGATCAACGCGATTAAAGCCGCGCCGATAGGAAGATTGATATAGAAGGCCCATTCCCACCCGAAATTTTGGGTGATGAGGCCCCCCACGATAGGGCCCAAGGCGGCGCCGATCCCGACCACTGATCCCCAAAAGGAAAAAGCCCGCGCACGGGCTTCTCCCTGGAACACATGCGAGAGGGTCGCGAGTGCCGCACTGAGTTGCATGGCGGCGCCTACACCCTGTAGCGCGCGGGCGATGATGAGGACTGTAAGATTCGGTGCGGACCCGCAGAGAAACGATGCGAAGGTGAATACCGACAGGCCAAGGATCAGCAGCCTCTTGCGACCGAAGCGGTCCGCCAGTGCTCCAGCCGGCAGTAAGAGCGACGCAAAGCTCAGTATATAGGCCGTGATCACCCACTCGATCCCGGCAAAGCTCGCGCCCAAAGAACGGGCTATTGCCGGTAGCGACACCGAGACGATGTTCGCGTCGAGCTGTATCATGAAAGAAGGCGCTGAAGTGCAGATCAGCACGAGCAACGCATGGCGGTGGTCTGCGCGCGAGCTACCGAGCGGAGAGGCGGTTCGATGCATCGGATGTCTCTGCTTTTAGGCCGCGTACGTAGCGATACCATTGCCGAAGGACCAGTTCTCCTTCTTGACCTCGATGAGGTTGATCAAGACGTCCTCGCGCCGGAGTCCGACAGTTGCGTGAAGGCCATCGGCGACGGCCTTGTAGAGCGCTTGCTTTTGCGCCGTTGTCCGGCCTTCATTCCAGGTGATCTGGATAATCACGAGATCTGCACTGCGCTGGATGCCGAGATATTCGGCATCGAACTGGAAACCGTCAGCTTCGTGCTCAGCAATGATTTGGAAGCGGTCTTTTTCCGGAACGCCGACGCTGACAAGCGCGTCATAGACGATGCGACCGATCTTCTGGCGGTAGGCTGCATCCTTGCCTTTACGGACATCGATTCGAACGAGAGGCATATCTTTTCTCCTGATTCTGCTGGCCTTTTCAGCGCGACGCTAGGCGCCGCGTCCGAAAACAAGTGCATATGCTTGCTTTTCTGTAAAATACATGCATATGCTAGTAATGGGAGTCAAGGCGCGCAGAGCCGAACCGATGAGGGGCAGGGTTGATCAGAGCGCAGGGGACGCCGGAACGGCGTTCCCGTCCCGTTCGCATCGACCAGTTCGTTTTGCACGCAATAAGGGAGCTTGGACTATGATTTGTGCGTACAGATACATGCGGCCGCTACCCCCGAAATGCGTAAAGCGATGGCCAATGCCGAAGTCGGTGACGACGTCTACGGCAATGATCCCACGGTCAAAAACACTCTAGCAGCGTACAGTCAATCTTTGGGTAAGGCAGGGGTTCGATCTGGCTGATCAAGACGCTGGCTTCCGCAATCGATGCAGGCAGGGGGCACCACCTCGCATTGTATCTTGACTGTGCGCGTCTAAACTGCGCCCTCGAAGCTGGCCATGAACTTGTCGGAAGCAACAAGAGCAAGCGCCTCGCGCAGGGCTGCGGACGCTGCAGACCCATACGCTTTGTCGAATTTCTTTTGTGCGCGAGCCCAGAGCCGCTCCGACTCCCGTAACTTGGAGCGCCCTTCCTCGGTCAGGCTAATGACACGATTCCGACGGTCGCGCGGATCAACATCCTGCCGCACAAATCCGTCGCGTTCGAGCGGTTTTAGATTGTGCGCCAGCGCGCCGCGATCCATCACCAGATCGGCAGCCAGCTCACCGACCGAGGGGGCCCCCGCGCGCGAGATGTGGTTCAGGATTGCCCGCTGCGTGGTGCGCAGTCCGCACGGCGCAAGAATGGCATCGTAGAGCTGCGACACACGCCGAGACGCTTTTCGCAACGACGTGCAATTGCATTGACTGGCCTCGACTTTGGCCGGCCAATCCTTTTTATGACGACGATGCCTCATTTTTTGTCCTCAATTTGCGGAAGTCGCCCGAACGCAAGCATATGCACATTTTTCAGGATTTCAAGATTTGCGCATGCAGGGGGGCAGACTGTGGCAGTATTGGCGGTATGAGCGCCGTGCAACGGATCGTCGATAGTAGCGGGCGTCACTCCGTCTCCTCGTCGGCGTTCTCTTAATCCTGCTATGCAGGACTTTTTCCGACTTTGCGCAAAGGTCATTCAAGCGGCGTGCGCTTTCTTAACGTCTAGAGCAAGTTGTTCTTTTACCGAAATGGAGGATGCCCATTGGGGTTTTTTCTGATTCAAACTCTATGCTGAGGAGCGGGGAGCAGCATCTCTGAAGACATTCGCGAACGCGCACTTGCGCGGGTTGACGCGGGTGAGATGCGCCGACGACGTTCTCGTCGCGCCGGATGTCCAGTGCGTGTCCCGCTCGATCATGCGCCCGACCATGTTGCGCTCGTGGCCGGCCGTTCGGCCACCGTCGAGGTGATAACGCGACGACGTCGCCGGCTCCTGCTGATGCTTTGCTTCCCAATCATGGCTGCCATCCGCCCTCATGCCAACACTCACGTTGACAATAGATGCATATGCAAACATCTCCAATACTTGCATATGCCAAATAAAGGTAACCGGCTCGGGTCGTTCTTAGCCCCTTCCCCGCATCCTGGCATTCATCGGCAATGGAGATCTCAACATGACGTCACCACGCTCAGTCATCTTCGCAAACCCCGCCCGAACGGCGATCGGGACCTTCGGTGGAAGCCTCAAAGAAATCGCGGCCCCCAATCTCGGTGCCGCCGCCATCAAAGCGGCGATCGAGCGCGCCGGTCTCAAGCCCGACGAGGTCGGCACCGTGGCCATGGGTAATGTTATCCAGGCCGGCACCAAGATGAATCCGGCGCGGCAGGCGGCGATCCATGGCGGTCTGCCGGTGTCTGTGCCGGCGATGACTGTGAACCGTGTCTGCGGCTCGGGCGCGCAGGCCATCGTCTCCGCGGCGCAGGAGATCATCTTGGGCTCGGTCGACGTCGCGGTCGCCGGCGGCATGGAGAACATGGATCTTGCCCCCTACCTCGTTGCGCGCGCACGGTGGGGCCATCGGATGGGCGACGGACAGCTCTACGACAGCATGCTGCGCGATGGCCTCAACGACGCATTTTCGGATGAGCACTCAGGCTGGCATACCGAGGATCTCGCCGGGAAATTCCAGATCAGCCGCCCGGCGCAGGACGAATGGGCGCTTCGCTCGCAGCAGCGCTTCTCGGCGGCGCAGGAAGCGGGAAAATTCAAGGACGAGATCGTTCCGGTCGAGCTTCCCGGCCGCAAGGGCGCGACGATATTCGACAAGGATGAGCACAATCGGCCGCAGACGACGCTCGAGGCGCTCGCCGCGCTGAGGCCGGCATTCCGCAAGGACGGGACGATTACCGCGGGCAATGCGCCCGGCGTGAACAGCGGCGCGGCCGCCATCGTCCTCGCCGACCGAGACTGGGCGGAAGCGCGCGGCCTCGCGCCCGTCGCGCGACTCGTCTCCTATGGCATTGCCGCTGTCGAGCCCAGCATGTTCGGCCTCGGGCCGATCCCGGCCGTCCGTCAGGCGCTCGACCGGGCGGGGTGGAGGCTCGGCGATGTCGAGCGCATCGAGATCAACGAGGCCTTCGCCGCGATTGTCATTGCCGTCACGCGCGAGCTCGGGCTTTCGCCCGACATCGTCAATATCGAAGGCGGCGCGATCGCCCACGGGCATCCAATCGGCGCCACCGGCGCGGTGCTGACAACCCGCCTCATACATTCGATGCGTCGCGACGGCCTCAGGCGCGGGATTGTCACTATGTGCATCGGCGGCGGCCAGGGCATCGCGCTCGCACTCGAGATGATCAATTGACGTTCCGTTCGAGGAGATCGATCGCGGATTTGTTCGAGCCCTAGCTCTTCGCTTGCCGCCTTGCCGGCGGCGAAGCTCAAGCGTAGTGCGGCGCGCTCGCGGCCCTCGCCTCGATGAGGCGCCCGCAACTTCAACGTTCGTGGGAGCGTTCTGAATGGCGCGCCCGCGAACGGCGATCACACGCCTCATGGTGCACCGATGACGAGCCACGCGTGGCATCGCAAGCCTCTGTCCAGGTCGCGCAAGACGCGGAGCCATCAACCGCCCAAAATGCGGCTTGGCGACGTTTATCGACTCGAACACGGCCCAATTCAGTTGTGAAAGCTATCAAGTTCGCTCCTGGCAGATATTGGACCGACCGAGCTCGAGGCGTCATGCGAAGAAACGTGGGGATCGATAAAGCATGGTCGATACATGGCCGCGAGCTCGCGACCGCCCAGGAGAATCAGGTGCGGGGTCAGCCCTCCGCGTTTGGTCGATCCAGTGCTGCACCTCAAATGGATACATGGAATAGAGGCTCTGCGTTGCTTCGGGATTGGTTATCCTGCGACCGTTAGGTCCGGGATTCCAGGCGGCGTGAAATCCGAGCCTGGCGCGGGACGTCACACAGATCCTGTCATGAGGAATCGCACCGAGAACGATAGTGCAAGCCGAGGCACAATAACCGTCGATGATCACCCTCTCGCCCGAGACTCGCACGCCCTCATATCTGTCGACGTAGGTTCCGATCCGGCCGCCAGAGTCATCCACAATCCGAACCGTCGCATTGACTGCTCCAATTCCCATGAGCAGGGTAGTCGTCGCGAATAACGCCCTGAGGCACTTCACGACCATTGCATTCTCAAACCGTCGAACCGAATCTGATCAACTCACGCGATGCCAAACTGATACCTAGCTGCCGCAGACCATGAGCGCTCGGCGGGCGCCGCTCAGCACGAGAAATGGAATCCATGCCACGCCTCGTCAAAATATCGTCTGTGTCTGCTTCATGAGAACTCGAGGACCTTCTAATACTGCAGGTTGGGGTAGGCAGCGTTGTCTCCGCGTCCCTCGCGCGTCAAATCGAGAACGCCGTAGATTGACCAGACAGGGTCGAGGGGACTGGTGTCGCCGCGCTTGAATATCCCCTCGCTCGCCCAGTGGTGGCGGATCCCGTCCTGATCGCGTGAGAACACATGCAAGACCGCGAGTTGCACGCCGTCCGGCGTTTCCGCATGGTAGTCGCGATTGAAGGTGTTGTTACGCGAGGACAGCAGCCGAACGTTGCGCCAACCGCGTTCTTTCGCGTAGGTGCCGAGGCGATCTGCGCTTGTCTTCGCGATCACGACGAGGTTGGTCCGCTCGGCGAGGTGAAAAGCAGCCCCCTCGAGCCCGTCGACGACCGATGTGCATGACGGGCACGGCTGCTCGACAAGCGGCAGCTCGGCTGTCTTGCCCCCTGGGGCGCCCGCTCGTTGGTCTTCCGACCAGCGCGGGAACATCATGTTGTAGATGACCAGCGAGTTCTTGCCCGGTGCGAACAAGTCCGAGAACCTCACCTTGCTGCCATCGGCCGCGGACTCGAAGACGTAGTCTTCCCTGATGAGGCCGCCCGCTGGAAGTGCCCGGCGTTTAGCGGCGACCTGCTCGTTCAGCCGCTTGAGTTCTGCCTCCGCCTCCAACAGCTCGTTGCGTGCGCGCCGGTATTCGCTCGACTCGCCGGGGTAATGGACATTCGGGTCGAGGAGCACTTCCCGCCACTTGTTCATGTCGCGTGGTTTGCCCTTGAGAGCCATTGTTTCAGTCCTCCTGCCAATCTTCGACGAACCCTGTGTAGGCTTGGCAAGCGGCGACCGAAACGTCATATTAGCGGCAATTTCGGACATGCGGAGGCATGATGCGCAAGGTCGGCTTCATCATCTCCCCCAACTACCAGTCGATGGGCTTCGCCCTTACCGCCCCGTTCGAGATCGCCAATCGGCAAGCAGCCGAACCCGTCTACGACATCCGAATGCTGTCCAAGCACGGCGGGCCGGTGCGCACCTCACTCGGCTTCCAGGTGTTGACCGAGCCGTTTGCCGCGGAGCCGTACGACCTCATCATCGTAGGTGCGAGCACGGAGGCTGCATCCCCCGAGATGATCGACTTCATCCGCCATGCGCGGTCGCATTGCCGCCGGATCGCTGCAACCTGCCACGGGGCGTTTGTCCTCGCGGAGGCAGGACTTCTTGACGGGCGGCGAGCAACAACCCATTGGGATCGTGCTGGCGAGCTTCGGGCCCGCTATCCCAATGTTCGGGTCGAAGAGGACCGGATCTTCATCGCTGACGGACCGGTATGGACTTCAGCCGGCATGACCGCCGGCATCGATCTCACGCTTGCTCTGATCGAAGAGGATCTTGGCACGGAAGCGGCGCGCACAGTTGCGCGCAGGCTTGTGCTGTACCATCGCCGAGCCGGCGGCCAGTCGCAGTTCTCATCACTTCTCGAACTGGAACCGAAATCGGACCGGATTCAGACTGTGCTAACCTATGCCCGACGCAATCTTGCCGGACGGCTGGGCGTGGACGATCTTGCCGAGGTCGCGCATCTCTCACCACGCCAGTTCAGCCGCGCCTTCCAGGCCGAAACCGGACAGACACCGGCGAAGGCTGTCGAGAACCTCCGCCTAGAGGGGGCGCGCGCGCTGATGGAAGACACCAACCACACCCTTGACGTTGTCGCGCAACTGACCGGATTCGGGGATCGCAACCAAATGCGACGCGCCTTTCTCCGCGCCTACGGCCAACCGCCGCAGGTGATCCGGCGCCAGTCGCGCGGATATGTGTCCATCAAGGAAAGAGAGCTCGCAGAACCCTGAACCGATGATTTGACAGGAGATGAGCAGCAACCTACTGCCGCCGGACGCTCGCGTACACGGCGCTTGACGGTATAGCCGCAAACCACGAGCGCGAAGGCCAAGGGCGACGAAGAAGACCGAAAGCCAACCGGCGAGCCGCAGGGCAGCCCGCGCCGCACGCGGCCATGCCGCCGAGTGCGGCGATGAATTGTGGCCGCCGAATCCAAATTCTCTGCGAGAGGAAGCTGTGTCCGATCGTGCGGTTCTCACTTTGAGGAGGTGGGGAAGGCCGGTTTGCGGCCGGCCTAATGTCCGGTTGGGGTGTGCGCCGTGAAAAGGCGGCGCTTTCCAGTGGGTGCAAGCCCCACCCGGCAACCGCTCCAGCCGGAAGCAATCGGAGCAGTCATGGAGGCAACGAAGTGGCTGAAGCCTTCGATTAGCGTGTCACGAATTGGTGACAGCGCGAGTGTGCAGGCCGTAACGCGAGTGAACGCTGAGCAATCCTCGAAAAGGACAATGCGCAGGCCGACCCGACAACCCTTTCGGGGAAGGCTGATACGGCTGGGTGAAGCAGAGCGAAAAGTACGCCCAGCCGCTGCGCCGGGGTAGTGGCGACAGCATGTACACAAGGAAAGCGTACGCAACACGGGAAGCCCCATGGCGTGGTCAGCGATGACCAACCGAACGCCCGCGAGGGACAGGTCGGACGCCATGGGGTGGCGGAGAGGTTCGTAGTACCGCTGAAGCCGGGTAATGCCGGTGGAGGGAAGGGGCCTCAGTTCAAGACAGACGCAACAAGTGGTGAGGGATTTGGAGATTGGGCAACCTATCAACTCCGAAAACTGTTCAGAAACTGCAGAAGGCGTTGCACGCGAAAGCGAAGGCAGAAGCCGGGTATCGCTTCTACGCCCTGTACGACAAGATCAGCCGCGAGGACATCCTGGCGCATGCCTATGCCCAGTGCCGCTCCAACAAGGGCGCACCAGGGGTGGACGGCCAGAACTTCGCGGACGTCGAGGCGTATGGGGTGCGGCGGTGGCTTGGCGAACTGGCGCTTGCACTCAGGGAGGAGAGCTACCGACCGGACCCCATCAGAAGAGTGTTCATACCGAAGGCCAACGGCAAACTCAGGCCGCTGGGCATCTCGACCGTGCGGGATCGGGTCTGCATGACAGCAGCAATGCTGGTGCTGGAACCGATCTTCGAAGCCGACCTTCCACCAGAACAATACGCGTACCGTCCCGGGCGAAACGCCCAGCAGGCGGTGATCGAGGTGGAAGGGCTGCTGTTCCGAGGCCATCCGGAAGTCGTTGACGCCGACCTCGCGGACTACTTCGGGAGCATCCCCCATGCCGAACTCCTAAAGTCGGTAGCGCGCCGAATTGTTGATCGGCGTGTGCTGCATCTAATCAAGATGTGGCTGGAGTGCCCCGTGGAAGAAACCGACGATCGAGGCCGGAAGACACGCACGACCGAGGCTCGGGACTGTCGGCGCGGTATCCCGCAAGGCTCACCCATCTCACCACTATTGGCGAATCTTTACATGCGCCGGTTTGTGCTGGGCTGGAAGAAGCTCGGGCTGGAGCACCGCCTCGGCACGCGCATCGTGAATTACGCCGACGACCTCGTGATCCTGTGCCGGAAAAGCACCGCCGATGAGGCGTTGCAGCGACTGCGCGAGATCATGGGCAGGTTGAAGCTCACGGTGAACGAGGAGAAGACACGAATCTGCAAGGTGCCGGAAGGCGAGTTCGACTTCCTGGGATACACGTTTGGGCGGATGTACTCGGCGAGAACCGGAAAGGCCCGCCTGGGCCAACGGCCATCAAAGAAAAGCATCAGGCACATGGTCGAGAAGGTCCATGTCCTGACCGACCGAACGGGTACCTGGCAAGAGACCACGGAGTTGGTGGATCGGTTGAACCGCGCGCTACGCGGATGGGCCAACTACTTCAGCGTTGGCACTGTTAACATAGCGTATCGGGCGATCGACAATTACACCGCTGTGCGGTTGCGCCGGTGGTTGCGCATCAAGCACAAGGTCAGGCGACGCAAGGGCGGGACCTATCCACTCTCGCATCTCTACGGGCACTTCGGGCTCGTACGCCTAAGCCGGCTTGGGCACGACGTGTCGTGGGTGAAGGCGTGAAGTCTTGTCCGAGAGCCGGATGCGGGAGATCTGCCTGTCCGGTTCGATGAGCGGGATGTGGAAACGGAGTCACGGCTGAACTACTAAGGCACCGCCAGACGAAAGAGGCGGCAACAGATATGTTCTACCTAAAGCCACCGCGCCCACATCTCGACTCTACCATTCGCGTCGTTATGGGGACGTCCGGTGTTGGCGCAAAGCGGCCGTTCGCCAAAAAACAAGGTCAGCCGCATTTCGCACTAGACTAAGACTAGCCCAGACGGAACAGCCGTATTGGTGATCGTGTCGCACCAATGATTCAGAGATGAGAATAAAGCACAATCGCCGGCGAGCTATGCTCGTCGGCGACGCGTCGCTTTCGGCGGGTCACTCTCCTTGTTATTGTCGCGTCAAGCGAACCAGGTCCTGCTTCAGGAGATAGAGCGAGACGGCGAGCAGAACCACGTCCTTCATTAGGAAGGGCACGTTGCCCGTCATCGCAGGGAAGCCTCCCGCGGCGATGTCCCAGCCCTCGGGCATGAAGGGAATGATGGTGACCGTCGCGATGAAGGTGCCGGTCGAACCGAGAGCTCCCAGAACCCCAAGCCGCTTGTCCCAGAAGCCTGCGAGCAGCAGGGACCCGAAGGTCCACTCGGAGACGCCGAGGAAGTAGCTGGCGCCAGCGTGGCCAAAGACCGGATAGAGCCACCAGATCAGCGGCCCATTGCTAATGAACGGGACAAGTCTTTCGAACTCATACGGAAACCACTTCTGGTAACCGAAGAAGAGAAACATGATCACCATCGAGGCGCGAACTATGTGGTAGTCGATATCCCCCGCAAGCAGTCCGGACCTGTGCAGCGCGCGGACAAGCGGATTTTGAGGTGTGTTGGAAAGCGTGGTCATGGTCGTGATCCTTTCACATTAAAGATCTGACGGGGCGCGGCCGCTTCACGCGACCGCGGGGAAGTCGATCTCGGTGTCGTTGATGCGGTTGAAAACGTTGGTGAAGACGGTGGTCGCGAAGGCCAGGCTGATCTCCACCAGCTGGGCGTCGTTGTAGCCGGCGGCCTTGATCGCGGCGAAATCCTCGTCGCTGACGGTGCCGCTGGACTGCGCAAGCTTGCGGACGAAGCCGACCAGCGCATCGCGCTGGGTGTCACCGGTAGGCTGTCCATCGCGGATCCGCTTGAGCACCTCGGGTTTGAGCCCGGCGAGGCTGGCGAGATGGTTGTGTGCGGCGACGCAGTAGTCGCAGCCGGCGGCGGCGCTGATGACGAGCTTGATGACCTCCTGGTCGCGCTTGGTCAGCGTGCCGGTGGCGACCACCGCATCGGCGGCCAGGATCGACTTGAGGGCGGCA
Source organism: Bradyrhizobium sp. AZCC 2262 (assembly GCF_036924535.1). Lineage (NCBI taxonomy): Bacteria > Pseudomonadati > Pseudomonadota > Alphaproteobacteria > Hyphomicrobiales > Nitrobacteraceae > Bradyrhizobium > Bradyrhizobium sp. AZCC 2262. The sequence continues at coordinate 2,212,027 of NZ_JAZHRT010000001.1, forward strand.
GGGCCGTGCGCGGCGACGGCCGCGAAGGTGTTCGGCACGGTGCCGATCGTCCTCTTGATCTGGGCATAGATCTGGCCCGACGGGCCGGTATTGGATTCGAGATTGGGGACTGAAAGACGGGACATGGTGGCACTCCTTGTTGGGGTTGTTTGCGATTGCGGAGTGACGGTATGCCCCCGCCTTGATACTTTTAATGCCCGATCAACTCTACTATATGCTCCATCGTCTCGTTTTGATTGCTTTGAGGAGGTCGCCGTGGATTGGCTCAGTCGGCTTTTCGAGATGATGCCAGTGCGCGGGCGGCTTGACCTGCGCTGCAACTACGGCGCCCCATGGCGCATCGACCAGGGGCCCGGCGAGGCCAACGAAATCCCGTACCACGCCGTGCTCGCCGGCTCCGCGACCCTGGAGGATCCGGCGGGGGGCCGACCGTTGCAGCTGAAGGCCGGCGACATTCTTCTGCTTCCTGGCAACCCACGGCATGTCATGCACGACGGCAGCGGGGCCGCGCCCCTGCCGGCCCGCAATCGCGCGTCCCTCAATTTCACGATCAGCGAAAACCTGGGTTCAGACGAACGACTCGATCTATTGTGCGGACACTTCGCCGTCGCGCCGCCGCATGATCGCCTGCTGCGCAGCTATCTGCCACCGCTTCTTGTCGTGCATGCCGGCGCTCACACTGGACAGCAGGAAACGGCCGCGCAACTCACTGGCCTCGTGTCCCTGATGCGGAGTGAGTCCGCGGACGATCACCTCGGCGGCCGCGCCATGCTGAACGCGTTGTCGACGGCGATGTTCGCGCTCGTGATGCGGCTCGCTGGCGAGACCGAAGATGCGCCACGCGGTCTCCTTGCCTTGGCCGGTCATCCCCGCTTAGCACCGGCGGTGGCCGCTCTGTTCAACGAGCCCGCGCGCGCATGGTCGCTGCCTGAGCTTGCGCGCCTGTGCAACATGTCGCGGGCCACGCTCACGCGGCAATTCCAGGAGAAGCTAGGAAGATCGGCCAGCGATCTCCTGACCGATATCCGGATGACGCTCGCCGCGAACGAACTGAAGAAATCTTCGCTTTCGACTGGCGCCGTGGCGGAGGCGGTCGGGTATCAATCCGAAGCGGCGTTCCAACGCGCGTTCAAGAGCCACATGGGCATTACTCCGGCGCAGTGGCGCAAGATGCAGGAGCCGGCCGGCCAAGATGTCTTTGCAAGGCTGGCGGTCCTCGGCGACGCGAATCCGATAAAAGCCGATGCTGGTGAGCCGACTGATGAGCCTCGGCCAACGAGGGGAGGCGACGCGCCAGACTAGAGATGATCGAAGCGGACTGGGCCAAGCCGTCGACGCGACCTTTGCGGCCAGATAGTAGCCGCGCATGTCGCCGCCACTGGCAAAAGCACGGTTTTCTATTGATTTCTTCGAACGCAACTTCAATCCGTGCCAAGGAATTAATCGAGGCGAGAGCGTATCCGGCGCAGATGAGACGAACGAGCATCTATTCGATCCCGCCCGGCATTCAGCGTCTTGGCGCGATCAGTCAAGGTGACACCAGAAGCGGAATTGCTCATCCCGAGCCCGCGAGGGAAGGAGTGTCACCATGTCCACCCAATCAACGAAGCATTCGACGAGTGTTGCCGCGGTCGTCGCGGCTGGTATTGTCCTATTTGGCCTGCTTTCGCCGGCAATGGCGGCGTCCGATCAAAACAGCCCGACCGTTCTGACCTCGCATTTGCCCTGGCTCGCGCCGATCGGTCATCGGCAGCCTACAAGGATGGACGTTCCCCAGAACGAGGTTCTGTCAGCCTGGGAGCGTCAACAAAAGGAGCTCGATGTCGAACTCGACCGTAAGCTGATGATCTGCCGCGGCTGCTGAAGCCTCAGGCGGACAGCTGTTGGTCGGGGACCTGTGCTCATTGGAGGGCCCGAATGTCTGCAGCCGGTCGTCTACCGCCGATCCCTAAGCGTTCTTCAATTACGTTGCGCCGTCCAATAGCCCGAGCATCGCGCGCTGCCTGATAGGTGCCTGATTTAGTTCTTGGTGCTTTGCGATATCCTCTCAGTCATCGATAGACGAGGCCATGATCGGAATCGCGCTCGCGCTTTCTATCTCGGCTTTGCGATCTTTGAGTGGTTCAGTTCTGCTATGGACTCTTCGTAAGGCAGTCACCTGCTTTATTCGATCACCTAGTCGGCGCGCAGCAGGAACGATTCCGGTATTGTGACGCCGAGCGCCTTGGCGACTTTGAGATTCCTGACTAGCTCGAATTTGATTGGGGTCTCGACCGGGAGTTCGCTTGGGCGCGCACCCCGGGGAATTATATCGATCAAGAACAGAGGACGGACAATGAAGCAAGCTGCCTTGCGGCCAGAATCATACACGAAGAAGGTTGCACTCGTCCTGCAAGGCGGGGGTGCCCTCGGAAGCTATCAAGCCGGCGTTTACGAGGCGCTCGCCTCGTCGGACTACAAACCTGACTGGGTGGCCGGCATCTCGATCGGCGCGATCAATGCCGCCCTGATCGCTGGCAATTCGCCGGAAATGCGGGTTGAAAAACTGCGTGAATTCTGGCGCACGATCACAACGCCCGCGGTATGGCCCGTACGGATTTCTGATCTCGTCAACGGCGCGGGTTTGCCTTTCGACCTCGGAAAGCAGATCAGCGCAATGCATGCGCTGATGTTCGGCCAGTCTAACTTCTTCGCACCGCGAAAGCCTGCCGACTGGTGGTTCGGCCACACGCCGACCAGCTACTACGACACGAGCTCGCTGAAATCCACGTTAGAGCGGCTTGTCGATTTCGACCGCATCAATTCCAGAGAAATTCGGTTCAGCGTCGGAGCCGTAAACGTCAGGACAGGCAATTTTGCGTACTTCGATAATGCGGAGACCAAGATAAGGCCGGAGCACGTCCTCGCGAGCGGCGCTCTGCCGCCAGGCTTTCCCTCCGTGGAAATCGACGGAGAGCACTATTGGGACGGCGGCCTGGTCTCCAATACGCCGCTGCAATACGTGATCGAGTATTACCCGCGCCGTAGCCATCTCGTCTTCCAGGTGGACCTTTTCCCGGCTCGCGGCGCCTTGCCCGGGAATTTGAACGAGGTTACCGAGCGAGACAAGGACATCCGCTATTCCAGCCGAACGCGGGCGGGTACGGACACATTGCGGCAGCTGCACGATCTGCGCCACAGCATCAACATGCTTTGGGAGAGACTTCCCGACGATCTGAGGACCGGCCCGGAAGCCGCCTTGCTCAACGAATTCCGTTGCGTGACTACCATGGACATCGTTCAAGTGATTTACCGTCCGGAGCACGCGCTGGGACAATCAAAGGACTACGAATTCGACCGCCCGACGATGGAAACGCGATGGGCGCAGGGTCTCTCCGACGCGGAGGAAACGATATTGGCTGCGCCGTGGCTGGAGCCGATGCCGCCGGAGCTCGGAGCGCGCACATTCGACGTTCGCGCGAAGGGTCCGATAGGGGATACCTCGAAGAATTCGTTAAACAAGGTGGGCGGGCAATTGTGACTGCAGCGGCACTGGTGCGTGTTCAAACCGCGTTGGGACACAAGGCATTCGACGAGGCCTTGAGCCGCGGCCTTGGACCGTGCCCCTTAGTACGAAGCATTCGGAGACAGCAGAGACGGATCCTGCTGCTTAGATCACGCTGACCTTGCTCGATATCGGATTGATCGAAAGGGCTCGGTCGGATTCAAGAACAGCGGATTGAGGCTGCAAATTGCAGGTCGACCGAGTGCCGAACTCTGGTACTTCAGCGCGGTACGACGATAGTCGATTTGCGTCCTCGCAAAAGCGATCTGATTCATTGGACCGCGAAAATGGCAGGACTGCCGCGTGGCGCAATATCGGGCGGTCTGCAAACCCGACCTGGACGACATGCTGGTGGATGCCGTTCTGCAGATCGTCCTCTGTCGAACGCGCCGGTGGGCGCGTGTGGAAACGCGGCAACGAGGCGTTTAAGGCGCAATCGCCGGCGAGCGGAAAGCTCGCCGGCGACGCATCGCTATCGGCATAGTGCCACGCTCAGGCGTGGTAGGGTGTCCATCCAACCGCACGGGCGGAGAGATGTAAGGGGCGCTACCGCTTAGGCGGCAGCCGCCGCCTCGGCGACCGGGTAGTCCGTATAGCCGCGCGAGTCGCCGCCATAGAAGGTCGACCGGTCATAGCGGGTGAGCGGCAGGCCCTGCCGCAGCCGCTCCGGCAGATCAGGGTTCGAGATGAAGTGGCGACCGAAGGCGACAAGGTCGGCGTCGCCGAAGGTGACGATGGCTCCTGCGGAAGCCGGGGTGAAGCCGCCAGCCGCGATCAAGGTCCGCGAGAACTTCGGCCGCAGATGCTGTGCGGCGGTCGGCGACCGGCCATGCGAGACTTCCTCGGTGCCCTTGATGCGCGGTTCGACAACGTGGAGATAGGCGATGCCCAGGCGGTCGAGCTGCGTCGTCACGTAGCCGAACGTCGCCGCCGGGTCGCTGTCCGACATGGATCCGTAGGTGCCGCTCGGCGCGATGCGCACGCCGACGCGATCGGCTCCCCAGACGGAGATCGCCGCCTGCGTCACCTCCAGCAGGAAGCGGGCGCGGTTTTCGATGGGCCCGCCGTATTCGTCGGTCCTCTTGTTCGTTCCGTCCTGCAGGAACTGGTCGGGCAGGTAACCGTTCGCGCCATGGATTTCGACGCCATCGAAGCCCGCCCGCAGCGCCCGCTCGGCGCCGGACCGAAACTCTTCGATGATGCCGGGGATTTCATGCAATTCGAGAGCGCGCGGCATCGAGAACGGGACTTCGCCGCGTTTGGAGTACGCGTAGCCCTCGGCAGCGATGGCGGAGGGCGCGACCGGCGCGTCGCCGTTAGGCTGCAAGTCGACATGCGACTGTCGGCCGACGTGCCACAATTGTTGGAAGATGCGGCCGCCCTTGGCGTGCACCGCGTTGGTGACGCGCTGCCATCCTGCGATCTGGATGTCGGAGTAGATGCCAGGTGCACCGGCATAACCGTTGCCGCGGGTCGAGACCGGCGTCGCCTCGGAGATGATCAGGCCGCCTTTTGACGCGCGTTGTGTATAGTATTCGACCATCAGGTCGCTCGGGATGTCGCCCGGATCCGAGCGCATCCGCGTCAGCGGCGCCATCACGACGCGATGGGACAATTTGTAGGGACCGACCTGGGTCGGCGTGAACAGCTTGGACATTGGTATGTTCCTTTTCGTGGCTTGAGTGGAAGGACAGCGGCCGATGGTCATTGCGCCCCACCGGCCGCCTCATGCGCCGTCACACCTTGACGGCGGCCGCCCGCTGGAGGACCGGGATCATGTCCTCTGGCTCAGGCCGGCGGGTGTAGTCGGGGTTCACTTCGGAATAGACGATCACGCCGTCCTGTCCGATGACGTAGCGGGCCGGCATCGGCAGGCTCCAACTCGGGTCGTCGTTGAACGTCGGCAGATCGTTCTTAAGCTGCTTGTAGAGTTCGACCAGATAGTCGGGCAGGTCGAAGCGCAGGCCGAATGCGGCGCCGACCTTGCCCTTCACGTCCGACAGGATCGGGAACGAGAGCTTGTTCTGGCGCACCGACTTGCGGCTGTTAGGGGCGGTCTGCGGCGAGATCGCGACCAGCAAGGCGCCGTATCGGTCGAACTCCGGCTTGGCGGCTTCGAGCGCCTGCAATTCCATGTTGCAGTACGGGCACCAGACGCCACGGTAGAAGCTGAGCACCACCGGGCCACGCTTCAGAAGGTCGGCCGAGTTGATGACGTTACCTTCCGGATCCTTCAGCGAGAAGGACGGGGCGAGGTCACCTGCCTTCTTGGCGCGCCGGGCGGCCCTTGACTCGATCAGTTCGGCGGTGGCGCGGTGCATCGTCTCAATGACCGAGTGAGGAACGTTGTAGGGTGGCTTTCCGGCCTCGAAATCGGCTTTGAAGGCGTCGAGCTTGGCTTGAAGCGACATGACGGTTCTCCTTTGGTGTTTGCGTGGAGGACGGCGCCGCCGCCCGTTTGGTTGAACTCACGCGCAGAAACTAAAGGAGACCGCCATACGAGGTAGCGGGCACGTCGGACTAGCGCTTATTCCACCCGGGAATGATCGCGGTGCTGCGGTTCAGCAGCCCCTGCAGATGATCAGCTTGCGGTCGAGTTCCTGGTCGAACTGCTGTTGCTGGTGATCCCTTGCCGAGACGGCTTCGTGCTGGGGGACATCTGCCTGGTGCGGTTGCCGATGGCCGACCGGAGCAAGCCAGGGCAAGCGCGAGGTCAACACGATCGGCGCACGATCTGTGGCGGCGCTGATCGACACATCGGGGAAAACGGCGACGGTATCTTGCCGATAGGTAGCATTTGCCGGTGAAAGCAGGGCGGCAAAGATGGCGACGGCGGCGCTTGCGCTAAGTGAGCGCTTCAGGATCGAGGTGCGGGACATGGTGACACTCCTTTGCAGGAGGCTCGGGATGAGCAGCTCCGTTGCGTGTCACCGTAGTCATCTGCCCGAGACGTTGAATGCCGGTTGGGATAGAAGACATGCTCGTTCGTCTCACGAGTTGCGCGAACTACGCCCGCGACTGCATTGCCTACGCATTGAATGCACGCTCGAAGAAGGCGACGAACGCTCGCGCTTTGGCCGTCGCCGCACGGCCCGTCGGAAGCACCGCCCATAGGTCGAGTGGCGGGAGACTCCATTCCGACAGGACCGTACGTACGGCGCCCGATCGCAGTTCAGGGCTGAACATCCATTCCGACGCGATGGTCAGTCCGGCATGGGCGAGCACCGCTGCTCTCACACCTTCCGCAGCGGTCACCCGCAATCTGCTCTGAACGCTAACGGCCAATTCCGTGCTTTCGTGCCTGAACGACCACACACTGCCTTCGCCCTGCAGATAGACGACGGCCTGATGCTTGCTCAACTCACTCGGCGTCGACGGCGTGCCTGCCCGATCGAAGTAGGCGGGCGTGCCCAGCACGAGCCGCTTGCACCTTGCGACGCGCCGAGCGGTCAGCGTCGAATCCATCATATTCCCCATCCGGAGAGCCACATCGATGCCCTCTTGCACGAGGTCGATCTGACGGTCGTCCAGGATCACCTCGAGATCCAGCTCTGGATGCTGCGCCATGAACTGCGGCAACATCGGAATGAGATGGATCCGTGCGAACGTGACAGCGGCGCAGACCCGCAATCGTCCTTTGAGACCTGCTCCCGCTCCGCGCGCGGCGAGCTCGGCCTCGGCCGCTTCTTCAAGCGCCCGCCTGGCGCGCTCGAGATAGCCAAGCCCGGCTTCGGTGGGCGTTAGTCCGCGCGTGGAGCGCGTCAGCAGCTTGACTCCGAGATATTCCTCGAGTTGTGCGACCGATTTCGAGACGGCCGGTTGTCCTACTCGCAGCTGTCGGGCCGCTCCGGAAAAGGAGCCCGTCTCAACGACCCGTACGAATGTCTCCATCGAAGCCAGACGATCCATCCTATTCTCCGCAGGAATGAGCGATATCGCTCCGCCCTATCTGCCATGCCGGGCGGGAATTGGCCATCTCTGTACGCATCCGAGCCCGCCGAGGAGAGATGCGATGAACACCCACGAAGGCCAGATCACGATGCCGGTCCGAACCACCGCAGCCAATTCCCGTGGAACGGCTCGCGCGAAAGCCGTCGCGCTCGAAGCGGCCCGGGCCTTGTCCAGATCGGCCAGGGACGCGCTACTGGCCTATGCGATGACGGGCAGCGCCGTGGCAAGCATCGTCGTCGTCGCCGCGCCTCATTTTGAGGTGCTGCTGCGGTGCATTTTCCATGGACGTGGGTAGGCGGCGACCCCGGTGCGCGGCCGTGCTCGCGCGCAAGCCTTGGACGGGCCAATTCGATCCGCTCTCGGGTGTCGTCCTTCACGAAGCCAAGGATTTGGCGGCGCTCGCCGATTGAGCGGAGCGGATCCGCAATCCGTCACCCGTTCGCGGCCACGCTCAACTGGTATAGCCGACCGGTCGCATCCAGGTCCTCAACGCGCCATTCGCCGCCGACGCCCGCGATCGTCCACCTGAGCAATTCCCAAAGATCGGCGTCTACCTCCGAGTCATTCAACGGCTCCAGCGCGTCGGGCAGGGCATAGATCTCGATTCCGTCGGGAAACGGTTCTCCACTGCGACCGACGAAGACGAGCGCGTAGATCATTCCCGAGGGCGCCTGCACGTATCCGGGGCGCGAGAGCCCGTTCGTACCAAGAGAAAACTGCCTGACGAAGAATTCGCGGAATTCCGGGTAGTGCCCGACGCGGTCTTCCGCGAGCACGAGCGCTCTTCTCTTTCCTTCGAGCGCTGGAGTCTCGATGACTTGAATTTCCGTCATGACTGCCTTCCGTCGATGCGGTCCAGGAAACGGTTGATCTTGCCGGCGATCTCCTCGCCGGAGTCCTCTTGCACGAAGTGCCGGCCCGTCACCAGTTCGGGTCCTTCGGCGTACGGCAAGAGCTCTTTGAAGCGCGTTGCGAAGGTCGCGTGATCGAAGACCTCGTCCTCTTTACCCCAGACCAGCAGTGTCGGGAGTTTCGACTTCCTCAGCTCGCGCTCGAGCCATTCGAAGCGGGCCAGGCCGCGCGCGCTTTCGTCCAACGGTATCCAGCGCGGCCAGGTCCACGTGAGCAGGCGCGATGCCGGATCGGGCAGAATGCCCTCATAGACGCTCTGGGCCTCTGTTTTGAACTTCTTGCGGTCGACTACCGAAAGATACATCCCGCGACCAGCGAGAGCATTGTGGCGTCCGAGAAGATAGGGCCCGACGAGGGGCGCGTGCATCATGCGCCAGGGAAATATGCGCTTGTGGAATTCGGCCGGAGGCAGCGGCCAAGCCCACGTGCTCATGATCACCAGAGCGCGGACGCGGTCCGGATTTGACAGGGCAAACCCGAGGCCAGTCGGTCCGCCCCAATCGTGACAGACCATGGTCGCGTTGCGCACATCGAGCTGTCGCAAGAGGCCGGTCAGGTTGGCGACGTGGCCGTCGAGCGTGTGGGCTTGTTCGCGGACGGGCTTCTCGGATAGCCCGAAGCCGATCATGTCCGGAACGATCACGCGCCTGCCCGCCGCGGTCAGCGGCTTGATGAATTTCCGGTACAGAAATCCCCAGGCTGGGTTGCCATGCAGGAGAACGACCGGATCGCCGGCGCCCTCGTCGATATAGTGCATGCGCCAGCCGTTGACTTGCTTGAATTTCGGTTCGTACGGCCATTGCTCATGCGCGAACCGCTGCACCGATCCCGATGCGTCCATCCTTTCCTCCCTATCCAAAGAAAATCACGGCCTGGCCATTGAGGCCAGGCAGCCTGACCACGGGGCCCAGAGATTTGCCGGTCGCGAAATCGAACGCGACCACTTCATCCTGGGCCACGCAATACAGCTCTCCATCCGGCCCGAACCGCAAGCCGCGCGGCTTCCTGAATTCAGTCCCGCGATCCGGAGCAAAGACACGAACGAGACGGCCATCGCTCCGATCGTATTCGCGGATGGTCGTCATTGCATCTGGAGCGCCGAACGGACGCTCACTGCTCACGATCACATTTCCGTTCGGCGCGATCGTGAGGTCGAGCGGACTGAGAACTGGATCTTGGACTTTCCAGGAGGAGTTGATGGTCCCTTCCGGACCGAACGCCAAAATAGCGTTGTCGCCTTCGCCGCCTGGGCCGATGCCGGACGCCAGAAAGAGAGTGCCGTCGTCTCCGAAGGCAAATCCGCGTGGGAACGGGACTACCGCGCTCGGAAGCGCCGCCTCGCCGGATCCATCGAGGGTGGGCGCGAAGGCCATGATCGTCCGCGCAGCGCGCAATCCGACATAGTATCGGCCGTCGGGGCCGAAATTGCCGCCGCCCGGGTTCAGCCCGGGTATGGCGCCAGTCTCGCGTGCCACGCGACCTTTGCCATCGAGCGCGAGAATGCGGTCCGAGCCGCTGTTGACGAAGACTAGCGAACCGAAGACGCCGAGTCCGCGCGGGTCGACGATCCTGGCGTCCTCACTGAATGGGCCAAGCGCCTCGCCGTCCGGATCGAACGCCAAGAGCTTGCCGTACCCCGAGCCATTCGCGCCAGATGCGCTTGTCACGAGAAGGACCATGGAAGGCTCCTTTGGTTATCCTCAAGCGATCATTTCGAGGGCCAGAGCGATCCCTTGCCCGCCGCCGATGCACATCGTGACGACACCTTTCTTGAGGCCGTCCCGGCGCATCGAATGGAGGAGGCGGGTGGTCAGCACGGCGCCCGTCGCGCCGATCGGATGCCCGTGTGCGATGGCGCCGCCCTCCACGTTCACGATCTCGGGCGGCAGCTTGAGCTCCTGCATGACTGCGAGAGCTATTGCAGCGAACGCTTCGTTTATCTCGACGCGTTCGACGTCGTCATTGGTCCAGCCGGCGCGTACCAGCGCCTGTCTGACGGCGGGGATCGGGCCGAGGCCGAACATGCCCGGCTCGACCGCAGCGATGCCGTACGACACGAGCCGGGCAATCGGAGCCAGACCGCGCTTGTCGGCCCAATCCTCTCCCGCCAGCACCATCGCGGCAGCGGCCGTGTTCAAGCCGGGCGCATTGCCGGCACTGATCGTACCGCCTTCGCGGAAAGCCGGCTTCAGCTTCGCCAGCGCCTCGATCGTCGCGTCCGGGCGGTTATGCTCGTCGACCTGGAACGTGCTCGATCCCTTCCGTCCATGAACTTCAACCGGCACGATCTCATCGGCGAATTTTCCGGCTGCCTGCGCGGCAGAGAAGCGCGTGTGCGAGCGTAGCGCCCATTCGTCTTGCGCGGTGCGACTGATCTGAAACTTCGTGACCAGGTCTTCCGTGTGCCAACCTGAGTGCGCGTCCGAGAAGGCATCGTTGAGCCCGTCGCGCAGTACGCTATCGTAGAGGCTCCCGTCCCCCAGGCGGAGGCCCCATCGGCCGCGCGCGACCAGGTACGGAGCGGCGTCCATGTTCTCCATGCCGCCTGCGATGGCGGCTTCCACCGAGCCCATCAGGATCTCGTGCGCTGCGGAGACGATTGCCTGCGCGCCGGAGCCGCAGACGCGATTGACCGTCATGGCAGGCACTTGGACCGGGACTCCCCCGTGGATCGCGGCCTGTCGCGCGGGGTTCATCTTGTTGCCGGCCTGTACTGTGTTTCCCATGACGACCGTGCCGATCTCATCGGGCCGCAGGTTGGACCGCTGAAGAGCGGCATTGATGGCCGCCGCGCCCAATGCGACGGCCGGAATATCCTTCAAGGTACCGCCGAACGTTCCAATGGCCGTTCGAACCGGTTCAGCAATCACGATCGAGTGCCTCGATGTCATGGAAAGACCTCCGGCGAGAAAAACGCGCAGGAAAAACGCGTCTGGACTTAATTGCTGTGCAAGCGACGACTTCGGCAGAGCGATCTTCGCAATAACGCTTATTCCTGTGTGGAATATCCGTCCGGCGCGCTTGCGCTAAAGTGCCTTTCGCACGCAACAGACGCAGCCCAGCGCCCAGCCGAACTTGTCGACCTCGCATCGTCCTGTGCTGTATCTCATTGTTCCCATTGCGATTTCGCTCCGTGGCGGAGGTGTGCCGGGATGCGTGGGGGTGCTGGCCTGGCCGCCGACTCGCCCGGACCAAGGATCGCACGGTAGAATGCGTGGGAGGGTGCGAAGCAGCCCTTAGCCGGGAACGCCCCATCGCAAAGCTATCTGCGGTGCCGATCCCAGAGCGCGGAATGCTTGTATGAACGGTCGTCGCAATGTTCAGCCCGGGGACGTGCTTTCCTTTGGCCCGTTCAGCCTGTTCGTGGCCGGCAGGCTGCTCAAGACGGCTGATGAGATGATACCGCTGGGCGGACGCGCGCTCGACGTCCTGATCGCCTTGACAGAGCGGGCTGGCGAGGTCGTCAGCTACAGGGAATTGATCTCGATCGCGTGGCCAAATGTGACGGTGGATGAGGCCAATCTCCGCGTTCAGATTGCCACCCTAAGGAAAGCGCTCGGTGGAGAGGATGGGGCTCGCTACATATCGAACGTTGCCGGTCGTGGTTATTGCTTTGTGGCACCGGTCACACGCTCGCAAGAGCCGACGGCTAAGGCCGAAGGAATCGCTGGCAGTGAGCAATCGTGGAGACTACCGCCGCGATTGGCACGGATGGTCGGTCGAGATGAAGCCGTTCGAGCCGTATCGGAGCAGCTCCTGACGGGACGCTTCGTGAGCATCGTCGGCCCCGGCGGCATAGGCAAGACGACGGTCGCCGTATCCGTTGCCCATGCGTTAGTCGCCGGTTTCGGCGGCGCAGTCTCTTTTGTCGATCTGAGTGCGCTGACCAAGCCTCAGTTTGTCCCAACGGCTGTCGCCTCAGCCCTCGGATTTATGATTCAAGCCAACGACCCGTTCGGCAGTCTTGTGGCGTTTGTCGGCGAGAAGAAGGTTCTTCTCGTTCTCGACAATTGCGAGCACGTGATTGACTCCGCAGCGGTGTTGGCCGAGCGGATTGTCAGCGAAGCGCCGCAAGCACACATCCTAACGACCAGTCGCGAAGCGCTCCGTGTCGAAGGTGAACGTGTCCACTTGTTGCATTCACTGGATTGTCCGCCTGAGCATGCCAATCTGACCGCGGCGGAAGTGCTGAGATATCCGGCCGCTCAGCTATTCATGGAGCGCGCGACCGCGGGGGGGTATTGCGCAGCTTTGATCGATATTGATGCACCGGTCGTCGCCACGATCTGTCGTAGACTTGATGGGATCGCACTGGCCATCGAGCTTGCCGCGAGCGGCGCCGGATATCTTGGCATTCGTGGAATTGCAGAGTTGCTTGACAATCGTTTTAGCTTGCTCTGGCACGGACGCCGAACCGCGCTGCCCCGGCACCAAACGCTCAACGCGATGCTCGATTGGAGTTACAACCTCCTTCCCGAGCACGAAAGGGCTGTTCTAAGCAAGCTATCGGTGTTCGTTGGGGATTTCACAATTGAGGCAGCCTGCTCGGTAGCCTCCGAGAAGGAGACGGACCAGGCGAGTTCAACAGATGCTCTTGAAAGCTTACTGGTGAAATCGTTGATATCCACCAGCTCGGCAACAGGGCCCACATATTATCGGCTGCTAGATACGACGGGCGCCTATGCAAGAGCAAGGCTGATCGAACGAGGCGAAGCGAATCGCGCCGCTCGGCGGCACGCGAACTTTTTTTCCAGGTTTCTCCAGCATGACGAGATCGTACAATCGAGGTTCGGCGAGCGAGACCTTTCGGGATATGCTTCGCACGTTGGCAACGTGCGGGCGGCGCTCGAATGGGCATTTTCTGACGGAGGCGATGTCGCTGTTGGCATGGAACTCGCGACCTGGGCGGCGCCTCTGTTCATCGGGTTATCGCTGCTCGAGGAGTGTAAACGGTGGTGCGAACGGGCGCTCGCCTGCCTCAATGACGCCGTCCGTGGAACCCGGCAAGAGATGATCCTTCAGGAGGCTCTTGCGCTGTCTTCAATGTTCACCCAGGGCGACGTCGACCAAGTTCGTGCCGCGATCGAGCGCGGTCTTGTGCTTGAGGAGATGTTCGGTGACCGGCGCCACCAACTCCAGCTTCTTTACGGCCTGTATCGGCTTCTCATGCGGCTTGGCGATTTCCGTGGCGCGCTCGAGGCTGCGCAGAAGACTGCAATTTTCGCGGAGGGCGACCCGACGGGCATGGTAGTCGCGGATTTCATGCTCGGCACTTGTTATCATTTCATTGGAGACCAGGCCGCCGCCCAACTCTACGGCGAGCGAGGCATGGCTCGCGCGGTCAAGCCCGGTACGGTCATCCCGAACTTCTTCGGGTTTGATCATCGCATCTACGCTCCAATTAGCCTCGCGCGCACCTTGTGGCTGCGCGGTTTTTCCGATCAAGCGCGCAGTCTCGCAAGAAAAGCCGTCGACGGAGCACTAGGCCAGGATAACCCGCTTTCAACATGCGTCGCGCTGACCTACGGTTCGGCTGTCTTTATCTGGAGCGGGGATCTCCAGATCGCTGGAGACTACGTCGAACGGCTCGTCGAATATGCCGGGCGACACTCGATCGAGCCCTACCGAGCCGCCGGCCTCGGATTGAGGGGCGTTCTTGCCATCGCCCGCGATGACGTAGTGTTCGGTGTCGACTTACTACGCAGTGCGGTCGGGACTCTGTCCGCTAAAAAACTGAACGTTCAGCTTACGCCCTTTGCGGGAGCCTTGGCCGAGGGCCTGCGCATGACCGGGCATGTGGAGGAGGCCCTCCTCACGGTCAATGGCGCTATCGCGCGCACGGCAGGTTGCGGATCAACGTTCGACATGCCTGAACTTTTACGAATCAAAGCGGAGATCCTTGCGGCCACGCCGCAGCTCAGCCGGGCATCGGTCGTGAATTGCCTGAACGAAGCCATCGAAGCCGCGCGCGTCCAATCTGCGCTGGCCCTGGAGCTGAGATCGACGATAACCTTGGCCCGTTTGCTCTCCGAAGCCGGACAGCCTGATCAAGCTAGGCGCGAACTCGCTCTCGTCTACGATCGCTTCACTGAGGGCTTCCAAACCGATGATCTCAGGCGGGCCCGTACGCTCCTGGAAGATTTGGAATTGCGATCGTAGCAGCGGCCTGATTTACAATTTTTTACATCATACAATGAGCCAAGGCTCACTAACTGGGGCATGTTGTTGAAAGTGCTTTCATTCCCGACGGACGTGAAGCTATATGCCAAGCCCTCCTTCTTCGTCCGATGCACCAATCTCGCTTCCTCCGCTGGTTGCTGCATTCGTCGAGGCCGCGAACAGCTTCGATTTGGAGCGGCTAATGGTGACATTTGCAGACGACGCGCTCGTCAACGATCAGCTGCGTGATTACTGGGGCAAAAAGGCGATCAGGGACTGGGCAGAGCGAGACATCATCGGCGAACGACTGACGATCGCAGTTACGAAAGTCGTTAGGCACTACGAAAGCTTTATTGTCATCGCCGATATCGATGGAAATTTCGATAAGCGCGGTTTGCCAGATCCCTTTGTCTTGGCGTTCTACTTCACGCCGCACAATGAATTCATTGTCCAGCTGATCATCCTGCGCAATCGCCACGATATCTGACGATCGCCTCGTTTTCTCCGTCTCTGGAGCGATAAGGCGTTCGCATGTCCGCGCGGCCGCCGCGATTAACAACGTTTTAGAACGTTTAACGCGCCTTCGCGCGGACATCGCGCCATGCTCGCCCTCAATCAGTTCTTGCTGGATACTCATCTGCGAGAGCACGCGCATGCACGATATGAGTGACCATAACGGGACGGAAGAACGCAACGATAGTTTGCGGGCAACCGCTGGCGTGACGCGACCGGTATGTTGGAACATGACGACCACTGCTGCACCGCACGGAATATCGAACTTCGAGACGGTACTGCTCGCCATAGCCGGATACGATCTCCGGCAGCCACTCCAGGTTATTCAAAGCGCTCACGAACTCCTTGGGCTTGGAATCCGAACGGGCTCCGAACTGCGATACTTGCGGTCCGGTCAAAGTGCGATCGACCGGCTTAAGGACCAACTGGAGCAGATCCTGTCTGCGCTACGCTTCCGAGAACGTGCGGGGCGCGTCGAGCTGACGCCTGTACGCGTCCATCAGGTGCTCCGGCAGGCTTGCCGCGAGAATCAACAGGCTGCGCTGAGGAAGGGCGTAAGCATCCACATGGTCTCCACCAACGCCACGATACTAAGCGATGGCCTGCTTCTCGGCGCCGCCCTGCGCAATTTGGTCAGCAATGCAATCAAGTACACCCAGCCGGGAGGTCGCGTCCTTCTTGGCTGCAGGCACTCCCGTTTGGGTGTCCGGATCGATGTCTACGACACCGGCACTGGAATTCCTGGCGAACAAATTCCGAAGATCTTCGAGGCTTTCACGCGCCTTGATGCCGCACAATGCGACGGTCTGGGCATCGGTCTCTTCATCGTGCGCAACGCGCTCGGAATTCTGGGCCACCGCATCGACGTCGCCTCTACTCCATGCCGCGGGTCTCGCTTTTCCATTTTCGTTGCGCGCGGGAAGAAGAGGGAACAAACGAGGGCAAGTAAAGGTCCCCATTCCCCATCGGAATGAATGATATCGCCAGATCGCGGCTGCCGCACCGTCGGGGAGTGGGGGATGGTGCGGCCACATTGCTCAAGAAGGGAGAAGACAAATGATCAACGGATTCACGCTTCACGAGACTACCACCGCGCCGGCGGCCTCGGCCGAAATTCTAAACGGCATCCAGAAAGGCTGGGGCTTCGTGCCCAACCTGCACCGCATTCTCGCCGAAAGTCCGGCGGCGCTCGAGGCCTACAGCACGCTGTGGGGCATTGCCGAGAAAACGGGCTTCACGCCGCAGGAGCGGAACATCGTCTATCTCGCGATCATCTACGAGAACGAGTGCACCTATTGCATGGCGGGACATACCAACCTTTCGCGCATGGCGAAGGTCGATAATGCCGCGATCGCGGCTGTCCGTGAAGGCCGCCCCATCGCCGACGCGAAGCTCGAGGCGCTGCGCCAGTTCGCCGCAAAAGTAACCCGCCAGCGCGGCGTGGTGAGCCAGGCCGATGTCGCTGCCTTCAAGGCCGCGGGCTATGACAATCGAGCGGTGCTCGATGTGCTCGTTCTGGCCGCGACCAAGCTGATCTCGAATTACACCAATCACCTCGCCGATACACCGAACGATTCCTTCATGAAGGGTGCCGAGTGGACGCCGCCGGGCAAACTCAAACCCGCCGCCTGACCGGCGTCAGAAAGCCGTCCTCGCTTCGCGGCGGGGGCGGCGTGGTCCAACGCTGAAAATCGACTTCCCCACGGTCGCGTGAAGCGACTGCATGTCGACGCTCGACCCAAGGAGTTACGACAATGAACGCGATTCTCAACATGGCAATCAGCCCGTTCGTCCTGATCCTGCGCCGCTCCGGCCTGCTCACCGAGGATCTCGACTACCATCTGGTCCGCGCATCAATGGTGATCATGTTTTTCTTCTTCGGTTACCAGAAGTGGTTTCCGTACGAGTTCGAAAGACTGGTCCCCTTCATCAGCAACGGGCCGCTGATCTGGTGGCTGTATCCGGTGTTCGGCCACGCCGGCGCCAGCTACTTCCTGGGCGTCTCGGAGTGGACGTTCGGCGCCCTGCTGCTTGCGGGGTTCTGGGACAAGCGGCTCGGAATTCTCGGCGCCGCCGGCTCGACCGCGACCTTCATCGCAACGGCCACGATCATTCCGTTCATGCCGGAGGGCTGGGATCCTGCGGCCGGATTTCCGGCAATGACCGGCAACGTCCCGTTCCTGATGAAGGACGTCGTGCTGCTCGCCGTCTCGTTCTATCTGCTGAAGCAGGATGTGGTGCGCGTCACCCAACATGAAGCGGCCATACAGCGCTCGAAGACCGCTGGTCTCGTTCATTCCGGACAGGAATGAATGATATTGCCTTAGAGCGACTGCCCCGGCGCCGGCGGATGCGCAAGTTTGTCCGTTATGAAGGGCGCCGAGTGGAGCGCACCGGGCAAGCTGAAGCCCACCGCCTGACCCGCGACCGAGGCCGCCCTTGCGTCGGGGGTAGGGGGCGGCGTTCGCGACCTTGCACTTGGCCAAGCCGAGGAGACCGAAATGATCGACCTTTACTACTGGCCGACGCCGAACGGCCACAAGATCACTATGTTCCTGGAGGAAGCGGGACTAGACTACACGATCCATCCGGTCGATATCAGCGCCGGTGATCAGTTCAAGCCCGACTTCCTCGCCATCTCGCCGAACAACCGCATGCCGGCGATCATCGATACCGCGCCGGCTGATGGCGGCGAGCCGATCAGCCTGTTCGAGTCAGGCGCCATCCTGTTGTACCTCGCCGACAAGACCGGCCGCTTCCTGCCGAAGGATGTACGCGGCCGCAAGGCTGCGACAGAGTGGCTGTTCTGGCAAGTGGGCGGGCTGGGACCGATGGCCGGACAGAACCACCATTTCGGCGTCTACGCGCCAAGCAAAATTCCTTACGCGATCGACCGCTACGTAAAGGAGACGAACCGTCTATACGGCGTGCTCGACCGTCATCTGGAGAGCCCGCACGTTCGTCGCTGGCCACGACTACAGCATTGCCGACATGGCTTCCTATCCGTGGATCGTTCCCTGGAAGCGCCAGCAGCAGAATCTGGATGACTTCCCGAACCTGCGGCGCTGGTTCGACAGGGTGCGCCAGCGCCCCGGGACGCAGCGGGCCTACGCCAGGGGCGAGCCGTACTCGAGCCGTCCCGCCGTCACCGAGGAAGGGAAGAAGATCCTGTTCGGACAGACCGCCGCAAGAGTGCCGGCAGTCTGACGACAAGGCACCGCAAATCTCCCGAGGTCCCATTTGCGTGTTGGAGGGTAAAATGACGACTACGTCCTCATCGAAGCAACAGCAGGCGTCCGAGCGCCGTTCCATCGATCAGAGCAAGATCGCCTACCAGAAGCCCCAGCCCGCAGGCATGGTGCCGGATGTATTCGTCGGTTCCGCGCTGGAACTCGACGGAGACGAACGCGAGTGGGTCCCGCAGTCGCCGACCGTCGCGTTCAGGCCGCTCGTCCTGAACGTGAGCCAGGGATATTACATCAACATCCTTCGGGTTCGGTCCTCGGGCGTGCTGTCGCGCCACCGCCATTCCGGACCGGTGCACGCCTTCACGCTGCGCGGAAGATGGCACTACCTCGAGCATGACTGGGTCGCGACGCCAGGCGATTACGCGTTCGAACCACCCGGCGAGACACACACGCTGGTCGTTCCGGACGATGTGAAGGAAATGGCCACGCTCTTTCACGTGACGGGCGGATACACCTACGTCGATCCCTACGGCGAGGCACTCGGATACGAAGATGTTTTCACCAAGCTCGAGCACGCGACCAGGCACTACGAAGCCGTGGGGCTCGGCAAGGACCATGTGAAGAGGATCGTCCGATGACGAAGCGCGAGACCGTCAATGTCAGCGGGGTTCCGATCAGCTATCTGACTGCGGGGAAGGATGGTCCCTTGGTGTTGCTACTTCATGGCACCTATTGGAGCCGCGTCTGGCAACCCGTCCTCGACGGTATCGCCGCGGCGGGCCTTCGCCCGGTGGCGGTCGATTTCCCCGGCTTCGGCCGCTCCGGAGGTGAACTCACCGTGAGCGAGGCTTCAGTCCCGCGTCTCTCCGCCTGGCTGGTGGGCTTCCTCGAAGCGCTCGGGCACAAGGGACCGGTCATGGTCGCCGGCCACGACATCGGGGGAGGCGTGGCGCAGCATCTCGCGCTCGCAGGAACCGTGGAGGTGCCGCGCGTGGCCGTGGTGAACGGCATCATGTACGATTCGTGGCCGGTACCCGGCGTTGCTCGCTTTCGGGATCCGGTAGTGGCCGCCGCGACGACGCGGGATGATGTACTGGCCGCGCGCCGCGTGTCTGTCGTGAAAGCGCTTGGGCGCCCCGCAAGCGAAGCCGAGATCGGCGAATATCTCGATCCCTGGACAGACCCGAGGGTTGCCCGCTCCTGGCTGGCGCTCGCGGGCGCCGCGGACCACCGCTACACCATGGAGATGCTGCCGGCTCTTCTGCAGTCAAAGACGCCCAAGCTTCTGGTGTGGGGGGAGGACGACCCATTTCAGACGATCGACTATGCCGAACGCTACGCACGGGAGATCCCGGAAACGCGGCTCGTCCGGATCAAGTCGGCCGGCCACATCCCGATGGAGAACGATCCTCAAGCAGTAGCGGGAGCCCTAGCCGAATTCTTTGCCGCCAAACAACGAGAAAGCCCATGAAAGTTGCGATCCTCGACGACTACCAGAACGTTGCGCTGCGGCTTGCCGACTGGTCGGCCGTCCGGCGGCACGCCGAGATCACTGTATTCAACGATCATATTGCCGATCCCTTGGGAGTGGTCGAGCGCCTGCGCCCGTTCGACGCGATATGCGTCATGCGCGAACGCACGCCGCTTACGAGGGAGATCCTGCAGCAGCTGCCGAATCTCAAGCTGATAGCGTCGACCGGACCGCGAAACGCGTCCATCAACAGCCAGACCGCGACCGATCTCGGCATCGCGGTCACAGCGACCGGCTATGACTCCACACCCACCATCGAGTTCACCTGGTCGCTGATTTTGGCCAGCATGCGAGGCATCGACCGGGAAGCCGCTTCGCTCAAGGCCGGGGGATGGCAGACAAGCCTCGGCGCAAATCTGAAAGGCAAGACGCTTGGCGTCGTCGGGCTGGGCAACATCGGAACAGAAGTGGCGCGCATCGGCGTCGCGTTCGGCATGAAGGTGATCGCCTGGAGCCAGAACCTCACGGAGGAGAAAGCCAGCGCCGCCGGTGCCACCCTCGTGGACAAGCAGACGCTGTTCCGCGAGGCCGACATCGTGACAGTCCATCTCGTCCTGAGCAGCCGTACCAAAGGGCTGATCGGGGCACCCGAGTTCGCCCTGATGAAGCCGACGGCGAGAATGGTCAACACATCGCGTAGTCCGATCGTCGACGAGGTGGCTCTGATCGAAGCGCTGCAGGCGCGCCGGATAGCCGGGGCCGCGGTCGACGTATTTGACGTGGAGCCGCTGCCTCCTGATCACCCCTTCCGGAAGCTGGAGAACGTCCTCGCGACGCCTCACATCGGCTACGTAACCGAAGATCTCTATCGGACCTTCTACTGCGACGCCGCTGCCAGCATCGTCAAATGGCTCGAGGTTAACGCGACGGCCGCATAGGCATCGGCGACGAGCAAACCTGCTCTTCAAGAGGAGTCCAAGAATCATGAGCATGAACAATCAAAGCAAGATCGTTCCGAAGAAGGTGCTGGTCACAGGTGCAAGCGGCCTGCTGGGGGTCGCCGCGATCGAGAAGTTTCTTGCCGCGGGTTGGGAGGTAGTAGGCGTTTCACGCCGCAAGCCCGAGCTGCCTAGCGGCCGCGACGTCCAGTTTCTGTCCGTCGATCTGCGGGACGAGAAAAAGGCCCGCGCCGCGTTCGAGCCGCTGACTGACATCACGCACATCGCCTACACGGCTCTGCACGAGAAGCCTGAGCTGGTCGCTGGCTGGTCGAGCAAGGAACAGATCGAGACCAACAACGCCATGCTGCGCAACGTGGTGGAGCCGATCTTGCGCACCGCCTCCGATTTCCAGCACATCAGCATTCTGCAGGGAACGAAGGTCTACGGCGTGCACCTGCACCCGATCCCTATCCCGGCCCGCGAACGTGATGCCCGCAACGATCATCCGAACTTCTTCTTCGACCAGGAAGCCTATGCGGGTGAGATGGGTGCCAAGCATGGCTTCAATTACACGGCTTTACGCCCGCAGCTCGTCACTGGTCCGACCCCAGGCGCATTGAACGTTATCCCCGCCATTGGCGTCTACGCGGCAATCCGTCGCGAGAAGGATGAACCGTTCGGCTTTCCTGGCGGCCCGTCGTTCGTGTGGGAGGCCGCCGATGCGGATCTCGTCGCGGACGTGATGGTCTGGGCTGCGCAGTCACCCCAGGCGGCGAACGAGGCTTTCAACATCACCAACGGCGATGTGTTCGAGTGGCGCAATGTGTGGCCGGCCATCGCCGAAACCCTCGGCGCCAAAGCCGGCCCGGACATGCCAACGAGCGTGACAGCATACCTCGAAGAAAACGCCGATGTCTGGAACAAGCTCGTCGCGAAGCACGATCTTCGCTCGCGGAACCTGCGGGAGCTGGTTGGTCAAGGAGACCAGCACGCGGACTTCGCGTTCGCTTATGGTGCCCCAGCAGGGCCGCGGGCCTTCGTGAGCACCGTCAAGCTGCGCCAGGCTGGGTTCACAAAGACGGTCGATACCGAGGTCTCATTCCGTGGCGCGCTGCAGTCCTTGATCGACCGCAAGCTCTTACCGCCTGCTGCAAACTAGGCAACTCGGGTTGGGCGTGCGCTTGCGGAGCGGCAATTCCAACCAGGAATAAGTTCTATTCCATCAGGCCGTCCCAGTGCTGACACCGCGGTGGCAGCAGACGGCCTCTAGGTTCGTCCCTCTGCAAGGGCATGGCTCGTGCCGCGCCCACTCCAACGACTGAGGAAGCAACGATGTCGAGACTACGAGACAAAATCGCCTTAATTACCGGCGGTACCAGTGGGATTGGACTGGCTGCTGCGCAACGGTTCGCGGCTGAAGGGGCGTTCGTCTATATCTTCGCGCGCCGTCAGGAAGAATTGGGCAAGACGATCGCCTCGATCGGCCGGAACGTCACCGGCCTGCAGGGCGACGTCCGCAAGCTCGAGGACCTCGACCAGCTCTACGCCAGGATCGCATCCGACGGCCGCAAGCTCGACGTGGTGGTCGCCAATGTCGGCGCTGTCAACAGCGTGAAGCTCGCCGATGTCAGCCTCGAGAGCTTCAACCACAATTTCGATACGAACGCCCGCGGCGTGCTGTTCACGGTGCAGAAGGCGCTGCCGCTCCTGAACAATGGCGCATCGATCATCCTGACGAGCACGATCGCCTCCCTGCGCGGCTTCCCGGGCCGCAGCGCCTACGCTGCCTCAAAAACAGCGCTGCGCTCCTACGCCCGGACCTGGACGATGGAGCTCAAGGATCGCGGCATCCGGGTCAATACGATCACGCCCGGTCCTTGCGATACGCCGCTGATTGACGCCGAGACCAGATCACCCGAGGAGGCGGCCGCTGTCCGTGCCAAACATGCCGCGAACATTCCTCTCGGCCGCATGGCGCGGCCCGAGGAGATCGCGGCCGCGATGCTGTTCCTGGCCTCCGACGACAGCAGTTTCGTCGCCGGCAGCGAACTGCTCGTGGACGGCGGCATGTGCTCCGTCTGAGCAGCCGGACGATCGTTTTCGAGCGCGTCGCCATCGTCCGGCGCGCCGTTTTCGCGACGGGCGCTAGCGCGGCCGTTCCCATCTTGTAAAGAGGATAATCTCAATGCCAAAGCTCCAAGGAAAAGTTGCACTCGTCACTGGTGGCAGCAGCGGAATGGGTCTCGCCACCGCCAAGCGCTTCGTTGAAGAGGGTGCGTTCGTCTACATCAGCGGGCGCCGCCAGATGGAACTGGATAAAGCTGTGTCGTTGATCGGCCGGAGCGTCGCCGGCGTGCAGGGTGACGTGTCCAAACTTGCCGATCTCGATCGGCTCTACGCGAGGATCGCCAGCGAGAAGGGCAAGATCGACATCCTCTTCGCGGGGGCCGGCATCGTTGATCCTCAGCCGCTCGCCGAGACGACGGAGGAAAGCTTCGACAAAGTGTTTGCGATCAATACGCGGGGCCTGGCCTTTACGGTGAAGAAAGCCCTGCCACTTCTGAATGATGGTGGGGCGATCATTGTGATCACCTCCATCGCCGAGAACAAGGGTATTCCCGGCTTCACCGCTTACAGCGCGACCAAAGCGGCAGTGCGCTCCTTCGTCCGGACGTGGACGGCGGAGTTAAAGGATCGTCGCATTAGGGTCAATGCGATCAGCCCGGGCCCGATCGACACGCCGATCTTCGAGCAGCAGGCGCCGACCAAAGAGGGGGCCGACCAAGCCCGCGCGCAGTTCGCCGCCGCCGTTCCGTTCGGGCGGCTTGGCCGCCCGGAGGAGATCGCGTCGGCCGCCTTGTTCCTCGCTTCTGACGAAGCAAGTTTCGTCGCAGGCGTGGACCTCCCGGTCGATGGTGGCATGACCGCGATTTGAAGCTGCGACCCGTCGCTCTCAATCACAGTCTGACTTGAGAGCGGCGGGTCGTTGCCGGACGCGCGTTACGATGCCGCGGCCGACACGGTCGAATAGCTTGATGTTGTAACGCTCCTCCAGCGCCGCGACGGCCGCCCTGGTGGCCGATTGGGTCAGGTTCAGCTCCCGGGCGGCCTGAGTAACATGCTGCTTCTCGGCGACCACGACGAATATCCGGAGTTGCTCAAGCGTCATGATCTGATCATCCCGCTAGTTTGATGAGTGTGAGGCTGAAGGTCGCGATGAAGAGGAAGGCCAACGCACCCAGTATAGCCGGACGGAGTCCCTTCGCGTAGAGCCTGGCGACGTCGGTCTCGAGCCCCATCGCGGCGAGCGCCACCGTCAGCAGGAAGGCCGTGAGCGTCGTGATCTCCTTCCCGGCTTCGGACGGAATATTGTTGTTCCATTCGTTTTTATAGATTGATTCCGTCGATGCTAATGCGCTTAAGGTGTCAATCGGCTTGCAAATTTTGACCCCCTGTGGCGGCTGGACATGAACCTGCTTCCGGACGAGCGGCCATGCTGGAAAGTGACGCGACATTCCGATGGCACTGCGAGCCTCCATCCGTCGGTGTGGCGGCAGAAGGATTGCAGATCGCATTTCTTGCTCAAGAACGGTCGCGTTCAGTGGTGCAGATCGACCTAACAAGGTTCGCGTCGAGTCGACGTCATGCGAAAGAACTCTCTTTGGGGAGACACGCCGTTCCGGCGCACCTATATCCGCTCGATGGTCGATGGGGTCGAGGTGGATGATGTGAAAATCCGCATCATCGGCCGGAAGGCGGTTCTTGCGGACTTTATGATAGGCGGACGGGCTACTGCGTCCGGAGTACCAGGTTTTGTTCGCAAGTGGCGCACCCGACACGATTCGAACATGTGACCTTTGCCTTCGGAGGGCAACGCTCATTCTTCGAGCCCAATATGCACCGAAGCTTTCGCTAGCCCGCGGTTCTGATAGCGCGCGTCGCCCCGCCTGGGGGACCGCAGCTCGCAAGTTTTCTTGCTCTATCGCCTCCAAAACTACGACTGCACCTATTCTGCCCTAGGCGTGGTGAGAGCGGCTCATTATTTTGCGGCCGAAGCGAACGGGATCGGTAGAAGGGTCCAAAGCAGCACGGTACTGCGGAAGCTCATCCGGTACTGCAACGCAGTACCGAGAAGGGGTTCCGTGTTCTAAAGCGCTGGGAAGCCTTCCAAATAAGCAGTTGAAATGAAAGGAAAATGCCTCGAATGTTAGATTGAAATCTCTGTCGGCCCAAAAACAGCAACTACCTACCTAGAACGAAAAGCGAAATAACATCAATATGTTATCGCACCGATTTTGCATTGCACCCATGATGGATTGGACCGGGACTTCTCGAAAAGCGAAGCGCTATCAGTAGTTAAGTAAAGTCGCCTTCACACGTGCAGTACCAAATGCAGTACCGATCTGGTTTGGAGGCGTGCGCAGGCGATTGATGTCGCAATTTGGTGTGCATTGGGTCACCGGCGCGTAGCGCAGCGTACTACGCCAATCTGCGCGATTGTGCTCCTTCGAACGAAGGCGGCGTTCTGTCACGTTTATCGAGGTGGTGGAGGCTGCGAATATCGCTCCCGTCGTTGTCACCGTTCGCTGCTTGGGCTCAGCCGAATTTGAAAAGCTCAGCGGCGGTTCGCTACGGCTTTCGTCTCAAAAAAATGTTCGAGGCCAATCGTCGCCAGAGCTCAATTCGCTGAATGATGCCTATGCAACGGCCGCTTCTGGCGCAAAGTGGACATCCGGCAAATTGCCGATGTCGGCCAAGTGCCATAGTGTTGAAAAAGTCCCGCGACGAACGAAATTTCTCAGGGCCGCTGATGCATTTCGTGCGCGACGACGTGAGGGGCCAAATCGTTTCACACAAAAACTGCCACCGACCTTCGTATCAGCGCTGAGGAGCGTCGCAACGGTCGAGACGGCTAAGAATCAACTTTCGCGAGATTTTGGTACCCTTCGATTTTCGACTTTTTCAAAAGTATCGACCCCAACTGGACGAACGGCGCGAGCCTGAAGGCGTCGGCTCTCGAAGCTGAGCCAATCTGAGACAGCCGGTTGAGTACCAAAGGAGACGCCATAATTGCCATAAGGGGCTAGCTCTTAAGGCAGATCCGATTTGGACGATGGCATCGAGCCTACCCCGTGAACATCCAGAGTTGCTCGCTGGCCATGTAACCCGCCAGCAGCAGAATACCAAACGCGACGATGAGCGCTGCGGAGCCGACCTCGATCGCTCGCATCGTGAGCATGCCGAGGCCCGCCCGCGTCCGGGCGATGCGACTTGCTATTCCACGCGCGCTGACCGCGACGGTTGCGATTGCCGCGACCGTCACAGCCGTGCCCAATCCCATGATCAGCGTCGCACCAACTCCGGTCCAGAACAGGTCCTGGGCCAGCGCGAAGATCAGGACTATGATCGCGCCGGAGCAGGGCCGCAATCCGACCGCGACCACCGCGGCCAGCCCCCGCCGCCAGCCGTCAGCGCCGGCGAGCATGGTCGGCTCGGGCCCATGAGCGTGACCCCAAGCCGATTCATGGTGGTCATGATCGCCATGGCAATGGAAGCTGTGCACGTGAGCTGTGCATCCGTCGAGCTGGCATTGTCCGCCACGCATGGCCATCGCGCCGAACCGCCGGTCCGGCAACTGAAAGGTTTTGGCACTCAAAGTTGCGGCACCTGGAGCCGAAGCAAAAGCAAGGTCGGGCACCTGGCGGCAGGTCAGTTCGCGGCAAGCGATCAGGAAGCCGCGGCCTTTGACATAGAGAAGCCGCAGGCCGATCAGAATGACGAGAGCATAGCTTATGATCTCGATCAGATGGACGGTCAGTCCGATCGCCTTGGCGGTTGCACCAAGCAGAACCGCGGCGACGGCCACGACGATAATGGCAACGACGGATTGGATGCCCGCGGACGCAAATGACAGGACCACGCCACGGCGCCAAGTCTCTTCATTGGCAACGACGTAGGACGAGATCACGGCTTTGCCGTGCCCCGGTCCGACGGCGTGGAAAATGCCGTAGACAAAGGAGATGCCGAACAATTCCCACATCGCGGCCCCATCCTCTTTGCTCGCCCGGATGAAGCCCGACAGCGAACGGTAGAAGGCGGCCTGTTCGGCAAAAATCCAGCCCGTGAGCCCCGATGCGGACATGTCGGCTGCGGGATGGGGCGCACCAAACGGCGCGCTCCACGCCGACACGACACCCGTTACACAGGCGAAAACGATCGCCACGAGGACGATTAAGGTGACAGCACGCGATCTGGTCATGGGCACTTCACCAGGATCTTGTTCGCGAACATTTCTCCATAGGTGCTGGAGGGATCGAGCGGCACGGCGTCGAGTTGGCCGAGCCGCGCCTGCTCGGCCGGCGTCGGCTGGTGCGGCAGATCGTAGGTCGGGAGACATTGCGGCGCGCCGCTCAGGGAAACCGGCTTGTCCTTGGCGAATTCGAAATCCACGAAGATCGAGGGGTCGTAGACCTCGATCTGCATGGACTTGGCAGCGGCGGCGGATTTCAACGGCAGGGTGAAATGCAAGGTGAGGGCGGCGTTCTTGTATTCGAGCCAATAGTCGACCGCGTCTGCAAATTTCACCTTCTTGCCGTCGGCGCGCGCATAGGTGAAGTAGTCATACTCCTTCAGTGATTCCACGTTGGTCTGGGCGAGCGGGGCCAGTTCCTCCCGCGTGTACTGGCCCTTTTTGGCGTGGGAGATGCCTTGAAGCGCATAGGCTGAAAACATGTCGTCGAAAGTCCAGGCGTGGCGGACGCCCGTCATGGTGCCATCGGCGGCGTAGAGCACTTCGCTATGGAACGTGACCCAGACATGGGGGTGCGCCTCCGCGCGGTTCACAGATAGCCAGAGCAAAAGGATCGCGCAGGAGAAATACGTCGGTTTCATCATGAACTGTCCGCCGAATCGGGAGATGTGAGCACCCACAAGAAGCGGGGACGGTGGTCTTGAAAGCGCTCGGAACGTGATAGCGCACCAGGTGACGCATGCGTCTTGTGTCGAGCTACGCAAGACAAGTCCTGCAGCAAGCAGGGAAGTGGCGGTAAGGCGTCAGGTGGCCGGGGGTGCCCGTGACAGGAATGCCGCGTGACGCGGTTGAAACACCCGATCGGAAACTGGATTGAACGTAAGGTCAATCTCGGGGAATTGTAGCGAATGCGGATGTGCCGGCGCATCCGGCAGCGAAGAGTTCGACAGCAGGAAACCCGAGAAGCAGATCGGGCAGTAATCATCGTCATCGGCCAGCCGTGCCGGAAGCTGCTCCGCGACTTGCAGTCCTGGCCGACCGTGCGCGACGCTCACGACATCGGTGCGGTCGAACCCTGAAAAGACGAGATCATGCTTGTGGACATGCGCGAATGACAGCGCGAGCTGCAGCGTCAGCGCTGCCAGCGCGAGATAGGCTCCGCATCTCCGTGCGAAGGCCCGTGCCAACATCATTTTCGCGCCTGCCAAGGAGCCGTTCCCCTTCTGACGTCTGGAGCCCCGACACTATCGCCACCGGCCGAACGCGCGCATGGCCGCCTTGCATTGGCGATCACCCTGCAATGGACAAGGAAAATATGGCGATCGAGGGGCTATGAGCGCCCCGCCATCCGGACGTTTCCTTTCGAGGGAGCGGGCCCTTTCAGCCTGGTTGCGTCATCCTTGCCGCGTCGATCATCCGGCCGCTCGCCGACCGCATCGGTCGGAGGAAAGATGCTGTCATATATCGCGCGCGCTTCGCGAATTAAGCGAATCCGCTCAAGCTCGGATTTCGGAACAAATCCTGCGATCTCGCCCATCTCATTTCCCTCAGGCGCAGCAAGCCTCAAACCCCTGCCTTAGCAGGTCCTTTGGCAGGTCGCGCCCGATGAAGACAAGCCGTGTCTGGCGCGCCTCGTGCTCCTTCCAGGGACGCTGACTTCCGCCCTCAATGAGCATGTGAACGCTCTGAACGACAAACTGCCGATCGTCATCCTCTATGGATGCGATACCCTTCATGCGCAGGATGTCCGTCCCATGGCGTTGGGTGACATCTTGTATCCATGACACGAACCTGTTGGGTTTCATCGGTCGATCCGCCACCAGGGACAGGCTGCCGATCCTGTCGTCGTGTTCGTGGTCGTGTTCTTCCGTGAGGAATCCCGGCTCGACTTCGAGGATGCGCTCGAGATTAAAGGCGTCTCGCCCCAATACCTTGGCGAGGTCGATACCACAGCGCTCCGTTCTGTGAATCGTCGCATATGGATTGATGTTTCGGATACGACGTTCGACCGTTGCGAGGCTGCCCTCATCGACAAGATCGACCTTGTTGATGAGAACGACATCGGCGAACGCGAGTTGTTCCTGCGCTTCCGGGGCCCGGTTGATCTGTTCGAGGAGATGCCTGGCATCCGTGACGGTGATGATGGCGTCGAGCTTCGTCTTGCGGCGGACGTCCTCATCGACAAAGAACGTCTGCGCCACCGGCGCGGGATCTGCGAGTCCAGTAGTCTCGACGACAATGCCGTCGAAACCGTGGCTGCGCCGCATCAGCCCCGCGATGATGCGAATAAGGTCGCCGCGAACCGTGCAGCAGATGCAGCCGTTGTTCATCTCGAAAATCTCTTCGTCCGTGTCGACGATGAGATCGTTGTCGATACCGATTTCTCCGAATTCGTTCACGATCACGGCAAACCGCTTGCCATGCGTCTCGGAGAGAATGCGGTTTAGCAACGTCGTCTTCCCGGACCCGAGATAACCGGTCAGAACCGTGACGGGAATCTGTGTCGCAGCATTGGGCATGGCATTATTTCCTCTTCGCACTTCGTGGGCAGCGGCGCTTTTGCGCCATGGCGTCGGGAACGCCCATCCGCGGATGGCTGGTTTCGTCCCCGCTATCCAGTCATATTGTAATGTTATAACATTACATGTAACCCTGAGAGATGCAAGGAAAGAAGCGGTCAGCTACCGCCAGATGCAGGAAAAGCGGGCCAGTTATCTGGGCCAACATGCGAGCGATACGAGTCGATGTTCAAAAGATCCCGAACGCGGAATTGATCGACGTCGGATGGCACCGCACCGAGCTGACCCGGCGGCGAACTTGCTAATGTAGACCTTGGTTGTTTCGGCAATCGGCCCCAGCAACCTGATGCAGAAGGAGTGTCGAATGACAGTCCGAACCTTATTGTTGGCTCATTGCCTTCTACTTTGCAGTGAACTGGCGGCTGTTTCCAAAGGCAGCGCCGTAAATAAGAACGATCCCTGGGATCTTCATCACATAGACGATCTGCCCGCTGAAATCCGACAATACGTCGCTGGAATCTGCAAGGGTCCGCCCAGCGCTCAGCATGATTTTGCAACCTACTCTCCGCACGAGAAGCGCTGGCGCATAAATCTGGAATATCTTCGATGCGATGGTTTGGGCGAATATCGTCGAGGAAATCAATGTCTAGACGTTGACTTCGTTGCCGTGGGCTCGCGTTTTCGACTCGTCAGAAAACAGTATGCAGACTGCGGATTTTAAATCTCAGCCGGGACGATAAAGCTTCCGATCAATCACAGCTAGATCGCGACGGGTTGGAGCTTCAATTTCGCAGAATGAGCGTTATGGAAGGACCGCTCATGGCGCGAAGCAGACGCAAACTATCGACGTCGGTTAGGTGCCAAAAGCAGGCCATGCACCGCAGCAAACAACATGGTGCTACTTCCGACGAAAAACACGGTAGATTGAAGTAGCCACGTGCTCGCGAATCGGAGGGGCCATGTCAACACAGCGCCGAAGAGGCTTGCAGGGTGCGGGTCCAGCGAAGCGACCAACCGTCGATAAATATCCTGCTCGGCGGTTTCCGATTCAACATGAAATTCAGAAATTGGAAGAAGAACTGAATGCGTTCAACGAACGGATCGCAGAATTGGAAGATGAAGGTCACCGGGGTCATGCGATGAAAGTGTTGAAGGCAAATGCGATAGATCTTGCGCGACGGATCGACGAACTTCGCAGCTTGCTAGTCGAACCCACAAAGAGAGGTCGGTCGCCGTAGGCTGCTCTAACTAAGCGACGCCCTCAGGCTCAGTTTGTTCTTAGACCTTTCTCGTGAGCTTTTAGCGCGGCAGTCATCAGCTTCGGCAGGCTCCTGGCATAGGTCTCAATGAATGCCGCATCGCCGCACGCCTGAGGGGCGCGGGCGGCCTGCTCGGCGATGCGAGCGGCCTTTGCCTCGCACTTCGCGAATATGTGCCAAAACCATTCCGGCTTTTTATCCATCGCATGCTTATGCCTCTTAAGGACTGCGGCCCCAACGGCGCTCATCGCACTTACAGCACCCGCGCTCAGAGAACTGAGGGCTTGCGGGCTAATGATATCTTCGCGCGCGCGCGCGGGGCCGGTGGTTGCGGTTGCTCGAGCTTTGGTCGGCATGATCGGCTCCTGATGCGCTCCATCGATTGCACCGAGCATCAGCCCGCGAAGTTGAGGAACACTCAATTTAAATAGGTTGCGAACCGCTTTGGATTTCGCTCCGTTTTATGTATCTTTTTAGATTTTCCGAAGGCTTGCTTCAAAGCAGTGCAGGCGCAAGACGCGTTTCGATTCAGTGCCACACCTTACGATAAACATGCACTGCAAGATTCCATTGCATTCGATTTACGAATGACTGCTGTTCGCGCAAAGCGGACAAAACCGTAGTCGCTTCAATTCGGCTCGCCGGCGGGTATGAAGGTTCGCACGACTTCGTAGACGCCGGGTTCAAACTTGGCGATCGTGAGCGCTTCGTGAAGAAACGGAAGTGGGGCAGGGTCCTGACGCATCGCTAGATAATCGTCAATGCTCCGCCATTGTGCATACATCGTGACCTTTGTCCCGTCAGTGCTGCGATGGAGGCTGGCAGAAACAAAGCCCGGTGCCCGACGCACTGAAACCTCCGTGGCTTCGGTTAGAAGTTCAACGAGCCGTCGCTGGTTGGCCGGTTCAACCGTGAACACATTGATCAGGGTCATTACATCGCTTTTCGCGGAAATCGTGGTCATAGTGCCGCTTCCTTCAGAGAGGGTCGAGATAAGGCCGGAGCTACACTGATGCCGCGCTCCTGCGACAGGACGAAGAGGAGCGCGAGCGCGGGTACGACGGCGGCGGCAAACGGGATCGCGCTCGCTCGGAGTGAGTTGTCGACGATGGCTCCGCCGATCAATCTGCCGAGCGCGTTCCCGATCCACGTTCCCAAGGGAACACCGAGCACGTTCGCACGTAAGCACTTCCCGTCTTGGGCCTGAGCTGAGGCTCCGTGCGAAACCAGCCTCGGTCGCCGGATAGGCGGCCCGTCGGCGTGCTTCGTTCACATTCAAATAGCTGCCTTGGGTGGGTTGCGGAATCCGATCGCCAGCCGGTTATAGGCATTCATTAGTCCGATCGCGATCGTCAGATCGGCCAGTTCCTTTTCAGAGAACGCCTCCGACGCAGACTCGAATTCGTCATCCGGTATTGCGGTGTCCGCGACGCGCGTGACTGTTTCAGCCCAAGCCAGAGCCGCACGTTCGCGTGAGTCGAACAGGGAGCCTGCCTCGCGCCAGGCAGGGATGAGCACCAGCTTTTCGACGGCCAAGCCTCCCTTAAGTAGGTCGCGAGAATGCATGTCGATGCAATAGGCACAGCCGTTGATCTGCGAGACGCGAAGATAGACTTGATTGACGAGTTGAACGGGCAAATTCGATTGCGTGATATAGGCGTAAACGCCGCCAAGGGCCTTTACGCCGACCGGAGCAATGGTGGTGTAGTTCAAACGTTGGGTCATGGGACATTCCTAAGGTCGGGTTGGATAACGCCAGCGTTTAGGCCGGACCAACCGGTTCTGGCGGGCGGATGACTGGGCGGATTCACCAGACAACCGATCTCCCGAGAGTTCGACGAGCTGGTGTGAAACGCGACCGGCGCTGCTCAGAAGAGTTACGCGAACGCGAGCACGTCCGAAATCGGCCGACGCGGCTTCTGCGGCCAATTCGCCTCCGTCGGATAGCCGACGGCAACGAGGAGTGCCGGGACCTCATTATCGCTGAGACTAAACTCACGTGACACGCCGACCGGATCAAACCCGATCATCGGCGTAGTGCCCAGACCCATTGCCTGCGCGGCGTGAATCAGTCCGCTTGCGCCAAAGGTCGCCGATCGAATTGCCTCATCGCGCTGGGTCTGAGGCTTCTCGAAGTAAAGCGAATTTGCTGCGGCTTCCCAGCCCGGCACCATCTCGACAGGCATGAAACCTGCCGCAACCGACCCCGCCAGTCGATCAGCCATTACGTCAGCCACGGCCAGTTCGCCGACCATGATGAAAGTGACGGCAGCTTCGGTAACCTTGGGCTGATCAGCCGCAACCGCCCGCAGCCTTGCTTTGGCTTCCGGCGACCGCACCGCTATAAAGCGCCAATTCTGCAGGTGGAACGCGGTCGGGGAAAACGTCGCCAAGCGCACCAGTTCGTGAATTTCGTCGTCGGGAATGCTTTTCGACGCATCGTAAAGGTTGGTGGTTTTCTGGCGCTCGATCGCTTCAATCACAGAAGTATTCATCGCGTTATTCCTTTAGTTGAGCATTGTTTTCGTGGATCGGGGCCGCGGGCGTCTCCGGACGTCGCGGCGCATGAGATTTGATCAAGGGAGGTCGGCGGCCGTGACACGCAGCACTGCCGCGCCGGCGGTTCGGCGCTCTTCGAGATCGTGGTGAGCCTCGATCAGCTGGCTGAACGGATAAAGATTGCTGGGATCGACCTTGAGAATTCCCGTCGCGATTGCGTCGAATAGGTCGGCTGCGGCGATCGCCAGATCTTCTGCAGTGGACGTATAGTGAGGGAGAATGGGCCACGTCAGATAAAGCGCGCGTGGTGCCAACTCGAATGGGTCCACCGGTTCCGGGAACCCAGACGCCTTCCCGAATTGCACAAGCGTTCCGCGCGGCCTGAGAACTGCCAGCGACCCACGGAACGTGTCCGCCCCGACGGAGTCGAAAACAGCTGCCACACCATTGCCTGCGGTGAACGTGAGCGCTTCGGCGACGAAGTCTTCGGAGGAATAATTGATGACGTGGTCGCAGCCGGCATGACGTGCAAGCTTCGCCTTAGCGTCGCTGGACACTGTGCCGATCACCTTTAGGCCAAGTGCTTTCGCCCATTGAACGAAAATCTGGCCTACACCGCCCGCTGCTGCATGATACAGAACGGTGTCACCGGGTCGGAGCTCGAGCACCTCTTTGAGCAGATAGCGAGCGGTCAGCCCCTTTAGAAAGGCACTAGCTGCCTGGTCGTCAGAAACACCTGCCGGAATGCGGACGAGCCGGTCTGCGGGATGCAAGCGGGCCGTAGCGTAGGCGCCAAATGCGATATCGCCATAGACGACGCGGTCACCCACGCTGACGTTCTTGACGTTTTTGCCAACGGCTTCGACTACCCCGGCGGCCTCGTCGCCGATGATCGCTGGAAAGGCAGGGACCGGAAGAGTACCTCTACGATAATAAACGTCGACGAAGTTGAGACCTATGACGGTGTTGCGGATCAATGCTTCATCGTCGCCCGGCTCACCCACGACGATGTCCTCGAACCTCAGGACTTCGGGAGGACCATATTCGTGAATACGGGCGACTCTCGCGGTGGTTGGCATGACATTTCGCCTTTCAAAGCGCCAGTGATCATCGTTCGCCTGCTCGCAGAGCGGCGCGAATGTTACCTGGCAGTTGGTGGAGGATGGTCGCGGCCGGTGTGAATCTGCCCCAAGGCGGAGCACCGGCCGCGGCAGCGTCTAAAGCTTGATGCGATGTCCGCTGGCTGACGAGACCGCTGCCTGTTCAAGCAGCCGCTGCATGAAGAGGGCGTCCTCGAAGCTGGGCACGGTTCGCGAGCCGCTTGCGAGATCGCGGGCATGAACCTCGAAGAGATCGGCGAGCTCCAGCACGCCGCTAGGAAGATCAGAGGGTGGCAACCAGTTGTACGATGCGGGCACGGCGAGTGGCGCCATCCTGGTGTCCGCTACGCGGGCACCGAATAGATTATATTCTTCGCCCACGTCCCCGAATGCCGAGGTGTTGGTGATCTGCAAGTCACCATCATCACCCGTGATATCGATCTGAACGCCAGTGCCATGATGCTTCCCGCCCTCGATATGAACGGCGAACACGGCTCCGCTTGCGAGGATGCCTTGCAGCAGCAATTGATCCGGAACCTTCGTGCTGATCTCCTCGCCCGTTTCGACGATTGTGATTTCCGGCCACTGGTTGACGGAAACGGCCGAGATCTCAGTCGGACGGCCTACGATCGAGAACAGCGGGTCCATCAAGTGCGCGCCGAAAATTGAGGTAACGCCCATGAAATTTTCGGGGAAGGCGCTCCAACGAAGCGCCTTGCTGCGATTTTTGCCGAAACCGCTCACCGTCACATGCATCCTGACCGAGCGCACACGACCGACGTAGCCATCGCCGAGAAGATCCTTCAGATAGCGCAGCCCTGGCGCGAACCGGCGTTGGGTGCCGAGAATGGTTTGCACACCAGCTTTTGCCGCAAGGTCGACCAGTTCAGCCGAGGTCTTCGAGTCCGGCGTCAAGGGCCACTCGCAGTACACGGTCTTCCCCGCAGCGATCGCTGCGCGTACCGCTTCCTCGTGCTGCGGACCTGTCGTGAGCACGAGGACGATGTCGACGTCTGGATGGCGAACCAATTCATCGATCGATCCGACGACATGCCTGATACCGAAGGTGTCCGCAGCAGACTGCGCGGCGTCGCGACGCTGGCTGTAGACAGCCGCCATTTCATATTGCGGCATAAGGCTGAGCACGCGAACGGGGCCGTTCAAGGCCCAGTTTCCGACGCCGATCAGGCCAACACGGATGATCGTGTGGTTGGCAGAGGGGGCACGGCTGTCGGCTTTCGTCGATGAGGTGGACATGGGCTTCTCCTGCTTGTTGAAGCCAATATCGATTGCTTTTGTCTCGTTGATAATTAGGCTATTCTCGATTGGACCTTTCGGGATTTGCGAGAAATGGACACCCTGGAAGCCCTCCGCCTGTACGTAACGATAGCTGAGACCGGCAGCTTTTCAGCCGCCGCCCGCCAAGTGTCTGTTTCGACCTCAACGGTGACGGTCGCGCTTCAGCAGTTGGAAGAGCAGGCGCGTGTTAGTCTGATCACGCGATCGACCCGCAGATTGAGCTTCACGTTCGAAGGGCGACGTTTTCTCGCCGATGCCAGAAAGCTCTTGGCAGACTGGGACGCATCCATCGCCGGGGTTCAGGATGGGCCCTTGCGCGGCCCAATC
Organism: Bradyrhizobium sp. AZCC 2262; assembly: GCF_036924535.1. Classification (NCBI taxonomy): domain Bacteria; kingdom Pseudomonadati; phylum Pseudomonadota; class Alphaproteobacteria; order Hyphomicrobiales; family Nitrobacteraceae; genus Bradyrhizobium; species Bradyrhizobium sp. AZCC 2262. Next base: position 2,247,959 of record NZ_JAZHRT010000001.1, read on the forward strand.
CGGATGACGGCCACGCAACATTTTGGCCGGACCGAGGTAGCGCCGCTGATCGATCGCTTCCTCGACTTACACCCCGCCGTACAAATTGCGCTGCACTTGTCCGATGGTGTCGTCGATCTCGTGGAGCAGGACATTGACCTGGCACTCCGCAATGGCCCCTTGGCGGATTCGGCTCTCAAGGCTCGACTGATGCTTCGAGGGCGCCGCGTGGTGTGCGCCGCGCCATCCTATTGGGCAAACCATGCTGCACCCAATCACCCAGACGACCTGGCCGCGCACAATTGCCTCGTCCACCCGCGCCCTGGATCGACCTTTTCTTCGTGGTCGTTCACCGTTGAGGGACGACCGGTTACGGTTCGTGTTGCGGGCAATCGCGTTGCCAACGATGGCGGCGTTCTTCGCCAATGGGCGCTCGACGGCCACGGCGTCGTCATGCGAAACGATTTGGATATCCGCAAGGAGCTTGCCTCTGGCGCACTTGTCACCGCTCTCGACACGTTCGTGACTTCCAACGCCAATCTGTACGCGGTCACCGCAGGCAGCGTCTCCAGTCAGCGTGTGCGAATGTTCATCGATTTCCTGGCGAAGAATCTGGTCGCGGACTGACCTTTCCGGTGCCGCTTTAACGACATTGCTCGCAAATCCCGAAAAGTCCTGTCGACATTCATCCGATTATCATCGTCTCGACAATGCGCGATATCCCGCGTGCACCAGAAACGACGGGCGGAGCCGCTGCCTTCGGTCTGGTCTGCTCACGGCTGTGAGCGTGAATCGAGATGAAGGACGCCCGTGATGAAAAAGATCCCTGTCTATGTGAACCCGTACGATAAGGTCCATTTTGGACCGTCGACTGTCATGACTCTGCACCGCTTCGGCATTTTCGATCCCGACGTCGCGCGCAGGGTCCCGACGCTGTCGCCTTTTTCTGCGAAGCTGACAGCTCATCTTCGTTCCCAAGCAATCCCCTTCGAACCCGTCGCCGAGCAGGGCGTTGGCAATGCGCCGCGTGGAAAGGTGCCTTTCATCACGGTCGATGGCGTGAAAGTCGCCGATTCCGACCTGGTCATCGGCTTTCTGAAGACCGCCTTTCCAGATCCCGACGCCGGTTTGAGCGACCATCAGCGCGCTGTCGGCCACCTCGTCCAGCGTACGCTGGAGGACCACCTCTATTGGATCGCGCTGATCTACGAGTTCTATGATCAAGAAGGTTCGGACTGGTTCTTCGAGCATGCCTTCGGCGGAATGGGCCCCGGCCTTCAGGGGCTGCGGGACGACATGGAAGACCGCACCTACAAGCAGGGCATCGCGCGTTATACGCCCGACGAAATCGTGGACAAGGCGTCCAAGGACCTCGCGGCCGTCGCCGAAATTCTGGGCGAAAATCGGTATCTTCTCGGGACCGACCGGCCGACGTCTTTTGACGCGGTCGTCTTCGGAATGACCATCCTGGTCTATCAGCTCCGCGAGATGCATCCCAGGCTGACCGACTACGCCCGAAGCCTCCCGAACCTCACACAGTACATCGGCAATTTCCTTACCGAGTTCTTCCCCGACCTCGATCGCGACTTCTAGGTCTATTGCCTAGAGTTTGCGGAGTCCTGGCTTTTATTTGAAGGAAACACGCTCATGGTCCAGCAATCCGTTCCGGCTGACTCTGTGTCAGCGCTTCGCGAGAGTGCTCTCGCTGCCGCCAGCGTCCGCGGCATTTTTACAAACCTGATCGACGGAAAGAGTGTCGGTGCTCGCAACACCCTGGATGTTCTTGATCCCGCCACCGGCGAGCTGCTCGCCAGAGTGCCCGACATTGAGCACGACGGAATGGATGCAGCGTTCGCGGCCGCCCGCCGAGCCTTTTCCTCGTGGAGCAAACTGACCTGGGAGGCGCGACGATCGATCCTCGAGAAGGCGTTCGAGAATGTCAAAGCGCATCGTGAAGAGCTCGTCACCCTCCTCATGGCCGAGGGGGGGCGCCCGAGAAGCCTGGCCTTGTGGGAAGTCGCGGCTGTTTTGGATGACTTCGCGCCGGGCGTTCTCGCGCAAAGCCTGCCCGACGTGGAAACCACCCAACCGGGCGTTGGCCGGGTCACCCGGCACTATGCGCCCCTCGGCGTCGTGGCGGCCATCAGTCCCTGGAATCTCCCGTTACTTCTGTCGTACGACAAGGTCGTTCCCGCCCTGATCGCGGGCAACACAGTCGTCCTGAAGCCGTCTTTCTACACACCGCTGACCGTGTTGCGCGTCGCGGAACTGGTGCGGGACATTCTCCCCGCCGGCATCCTGAACGTGGTGACTGGAGGCGACAATGTCGGCCCCTGGATGACGTCCCACCCCGAAGCCGACAAGATCTCGTTCACGGGCTCCACGCAGACCGGCCGGCGGGTTTTCGAGTCCGCCTCCCAGACGCTGAAGCACCTGACCCTCGAGTTGGGCGGCAATGACGCCGGGATTGTGCTGCCGGACGTCGACGTTGATGCGGCGATCGCTCCCATTTTCTGGGGGATGTTCTTGGTAAACGGTCAGGGTTGCATCACCATCAAGCGGCTGTTGGTGCATGAAAGCCGCTACGACGAAGTGGCCGCGGCGCTCTCGAAATTTGCCGCCGAGCAAGTCCTGGGCGATGGATTCGATCCCGCCACCACGATCGGCCCCATCCAAAACCGGGCGCAACTTCTGCGGCTGCAGGCGACCTGGGCGGCCATTCAAAAAGATGGCGTCGCCGTTCTTTACCGCGGCGATGAGATCGAAGGGAAAGGCAACTTCTTTCCAGTCACGATCCTCGACAACCCGTCCCCCCACGCCGACTACGTGAAGCTCGAAAACTTCGGTCCTCTTAGGTCGCTGATCAAGTACGGCACCATCGACGAGGCGATCGAGATCGCCAATTCCACAGACTACGGGCTTGGGGGATCGGTTTGGGGCCGCGACCAGGCCGAGCTGGATGCGGTCGCTCATCGGATGGAGGCCGGGACCGTTTGGATCAACCAGCACTTGGTCGTAAATCCGAACGTGCCGTTCGGCGGTAACAAGGACTCGGGCTTTGGCGTGCAGTATGGCGCCGAAGGCCTGAAGGAATATTGTTACTTGCGCGTGATTTCAGCCAAGACCTGAGGTCCATATCTGCGATTTGGCGTGAACTGCAACCGTCCTATCGGTTCACGCCAACGCCAAATCCCGCCCTATTTCAGCCGTCCCTCGCGCCAGCAATTGAAGCGGCCGGGAGATCAACCAGGAAAAAACCAAATGACCTCAGTGTCCGATACCTTTGACTACATCGTAGTGGGAGCAGGCAGCGCCGGCTGCGTCGTGGCCAGCCGCTTGGTCAAAGACCATGGGGCGACGGTGTTGCTTTTGGAGGCCGGGCCGCTCGACGACAATATGCTGATCCACATGCCCGCTGGCGCCGTCAAAATCGTGTTCGGCAAATCGCCCTACATCAAGCGCTACACTTCGACGCCCCAGCCCGCGCTCGAGGGGCGGGCCGTTGACATCATGCAAGGGAACGTCGTTGGCGGGGGAAGCTCGGTCAACGCCATGACCTACGCCCGCGGCTCCAAGGACGACTATGACCGTTGGAACACGTTATCCGGCGATGCGGGCTGGGGCTGGGACGACCTGGTCCCCTACTTCCGCAAGCAGGAGGGCAACGTCAGGCTGGAGAACGCCGCGCACAGTGGAGACGGGCCTCTCAAGGTTTCCGACCCGGCCTACATCTCCGAGGCCGCCAACATCTTCGTCCGGGCGCTGCAAAAACTGAAAGTCCCTTTCACCGACGATTTCACCGGCGGTCAGCTGCACGGCGTGGGGTACGAACAATCGACGACCTTTCGAGGAAAACGCCGCAGCTCGGCGGACTCGTTCTTGAGGCCGGTGATCGGCGACGAGCGGTTGACCCTGGTTACCGAAGCGAGGGCCAACCGGGTGCTGTTCGACGGTCAGCAGGCGATCGGGATCGAATACGTCAAAGACGGGAAGGTCCATCAGGCGAAGGCGACGCATGAAGTCGTCTTGACGGCCGGGGCGTTCGCCACGCCCAAGCTCCTGATGCTTTCAGGGATCGGACCCGCCGATCACCTGGCCCAGTTCGACATCCCAGTCGTCGCCGACCTGCCCGGCGTCGGCCAGAATCTGCAAGATCACAACGAAGTCTTTCTGTCGCTTTCGACGAAGGGCCCGTTTGGTTATTTCGGCGAGGACGCAGGGATCAAGCTGATCCGGAACGTCATTCAGTATTACGCTTTTGGCACAGGCCCTATCGCTTCCACGGGATCCGAGACGATGGCGTTCGTCAATTTGGACGATCCCGCCGGGCCGCCCGATATCCAAATCTATTGCATTGGTCTGATGTGGCCGACACTGACGGTCAAGCCACGCAACGCCGTTACGCTTCTGGCCAATTTGGTTCGCCCGCTTTCCTACGGGTCCGTCCGCTTGAAGTCGGCGCTTCCAGAGGATGACGCTGAGGTCGATCCGAATTGGATGAGCGATCCGGAGGACACACGACGCCTATTGAAGGCGCTAAAGTATCTCCGGACGATCGTCGCAACAGCACCGTTCATTGACATCGTGGAAGAAGAGCTGTCGCCGGGACAGGCAATAACGGACGACGCGGAGCTCGTCGAATACATGAAAGCGACGACGCAGAGCAACTTTCACCCGGTCGGCACCTGCCGAATGGGCAGGGCGGAAGACCCCACGACCGTGGTCACGCCCGACTTGCGGGTCAAGGGGATAGACGGCCTTCGGGTCATGGACGCCTCCATTATGCCCAGGATCATCAGCGCCAACACGAACGCCACCGTCATGGCGGTCGCCGACAAGGGCGTCGATCTTCTGACTGGGACCTACACAGGGCGCGTTGCCGCCGCGCAGTAAACCTGCCCGGCCATAGGGACCACGCCTTGTCCACGACGCGAAGCCCGTCACCATCCTTCGGAATGGCGTGTACAGGACCTGAGCCACCAGGCTGCGGTGACAAGCCCCTGAAGGTTGCGTCGGCTTCCAGCAGTGTGCGACAGCCGGGGCGCAGCGAACTCGTGGGAGAGTGGCATCGTGAGCGGTTATGGAACGGCCGCTGTTGGCGCAAAGCGGCCGGTCAGGAGGAATGTCTGCTCCTGGGGGCAATCGATCAATCGATCACCTCATTGGCAAGAGGGAGCAGCGGCCACCGGATGATATTTCGATATGACGCCGAGCTCACGGGTGCCAGGTCCCCATGTGCGCCGCGTGCGCCGGCCCGTAGGCGCCGGGACCAAAGAACCGGTCGTAGTAGTCGGTGTCGATATGATGAGCCTGCATCACCCACATCAGATGCATCGCATCGGTGCCGCCGGGAAAGCGGCCGTAAGTGTCGTATATGTAGTTGCAGATCGCCTTGGTGCAGTCGAGCCCTTCCGGGCTGATCCGGATCGCGCCGACGCGATGCTCCGCCTCTGACATACGGTGCGGTACGGGCCCCGTTTCCTTGCTGCCGCTTGACGGCGGCGCAAGCACGGCATCAACGGCCGCATCCATGGTCGGGTGATAGGGCGGACAGCTTGCCTCGAACACGCCGTCGAGCCCGACCGGATTGGCGAATGTCGTTCCGCCATTCACCGCGACGGTGCGGAAGCCCATGCGCCCAAGAATTTCGAGCGAGAGAAATCCGCAGTGCTTCCATCCGCCCAGCCCCAGAGCCTCGGTTGCCAGGAATATGTTCTGGCAGATTGCCGCGGGCTCGCTGAAGACGTAGTAGCAGGCCTGCCGCTCGACGATCGATAGCGGCAGCATCCGTTCGGCATCCAGGAAGCCGTCCTTCAGCCAGCGCTCTGTGCCGGCTGGCCGACAGCCGTGGCGGTCATCGATAATGTTCATGCCCCCGCCCGCAGGCGCGTAGCGGCGCAGGGCGGGATCGACGAACTGCGCGATCAATGAGATCAACGACGCGCTCACATCGCATACCGGCAGAAACAGCGTCGAACCTGGCTGGTTCGAATCCCAAAGGTCGTGCCCGCTCATCGGCAGTATATGGCGCGGGATGTCGAGCCGTCCCCGGCGGATCTCCCGACGCTGTGCTTGGTACGCTTCAAGGACCTTGGTGCGCTCGTCCGGGGTCTCGATCTCGCGCAGCTTGCTCGCCGCGACGTTGGCATCGAGGACATAAAGCCCTTCATCGTTGGTGAAGAAAAGCGCCGTTTGGCCGCCAGGCCGCGTCGTCGGGAATGTGCGGCCGCTGCGGCGACGGTAAGGTGCCGGCGTCGGCAGATCCCAGAGCGCCAGTCCGGAAAATCCGGCGCCCGCGCCGACCAGCAGCGCTTCCTCGATCTCGCTCAGGGGGACCGGCGTGTGCGCGGACTTGTACCGGAAGGGCCCCTCCGGCATCTCGAAGCCGAGACCGAACCGCCGCGAGCGCCGGGCATAGAGGGCCTCGAACAGTGGGTAGCTCCAGGCCAGGTCCAGCAGTTCAGACGGTGTCATCAGCTCGATCCTCGCAGGAACCCGCGACCAGCGCGGAACGAGCAGAAACCTAGCTCTTTACTGGAATGGCAAGATGGTCCACTTTCGCTCATTGTAGCAGACCACTTGTGACTGACTTTTTCCCATGACATTGCGCGGATGGGCCGATCTCTACGCTTGGCAGCTCGATCGGGCGAGCCGCACGCCGCTCACTCGGCAGATCTACATGCAGGTGCGCTCCGCCGTGCTGTCCGGCGCGCTCCGTCCGGGCACGCGGATGCCGTCCTCCCGGGCCATGGCATCGAAGCTCGGCGTGGCGCGTGCATCCGTGGTCTTGGCGTATGAGCACCTGCTCGCCGAAGGCTATGTAGAGAGCCGCCACGGCTCTGGCACGTTCATCGCGGGCGATCTGACCGGCCTTGCATCACGACGTCGCGGCGTTCCGCGCGCGACAAAGCGCGCCGTGCCGATATCGGCGCAGACCTTTTCCGACTTCGAGCGATCGGCGCTGCAGAGCGACGCCCGCCCGTTCAACACCGGCCGCACGCTGATCGATGCCCGGACCGCCGAGACGTGGCGCAGCCTGACCCATCGCGCGGTGCGCCGGTTCGGCGCGAATGATCTCGGCTACACCGATCCCGCCGGCCTGGCCGAGCTTCGCGAGAACATCAGTGACTATCTACGAGCGGCGCGCGCGGTGCGTTGCGACCCCGCGCAGATCGTCATCACGGCCGGCACCCAGCAAGCAATCGATATCGCAGTCCGTGTGCTGCTCGCGCCCGGCGACGAGGTGTGGGTCGAAGATCCTGGTTATCCGCTGACCCACGCGCAATTGCTGCTCGCCAAGGCGCGACCGCATCCCATTCCCGTCGATGCCCAAGGTCTGGTCGTCGACGCTGGCCTGCGCATGGCACCTCGGGCGCGCGTCGCGTTCGTCACACCCTCGCATCAGTTTCCGACCGGCGTTGCGCTGTCCATGGCGCGGCGCCTGGAGCTGTTGGCGTGGGCGCGGCAGAGCGGCGCGTTCATTGTCGAGGATGACTACACCAGCGAGTTCCGCTATTCGGGGCCGCCGCTCGCATCACTGCAGGGTCTCGATGACACCGAGCAGGTGATTTACGTCGGCACGCTCAACAAGGCGTTATTTCCAGGTCTGCGCATTGGTTACGCCGTGGTGCCGCGCGCACTGCTGCAGGCCTTTGTAGGCACGCGCTATCTCGTCGATCGCCAACCCGCGACGCTGCAGCAGGCGGTCGTTTCCGAGTTCATGCAACAAGGCCATTTCGCTGCGCACATTCGTCGCATGCGCCAGCTATATCGCGACCAGCGCGACGCGCTGGCGGAGACACTGATGCGGCGCGCAGCGGATCGGCTCGAAGTTGCGGTGCCCGATCAGGGCATGCACCTTGTCGCCTATCTGCGCGATGGATCGTCTGACCTCGCTGTCGAGGCCAGCGCCCAACGCGCCGGTATCGTCGTGCGCGCAATCAGCCGTTTCTATCGCGCAGCGCAACCCCGCGCAGGTCTCATGCTGGGGTTTAGCGGGTTTCCGCGGCAGTCGATCGTACCGTCGGCCGCTCGGCTGGCGACACTCCTCGACAAGCGTGTCCGAGCTTAGCTACATGGTCGAAGCCGCTGACGAGCATCACCGGCTGGCGCCGTATTTGACGCGGACTGCTGGCATGGCGGCGCGGTTCTGGATAGAGCCGGATGGCCGGCATGCAGTAGCAGAGAAACCCTGAGATCGACTTTCGCGAGATTTTTCGCGTTGTTCGATTTTCGACAGACGGGGCTGATCAATCGTCCCGCTCGGCTGGTTTATCTCAGCAGCGGCCTGCATCGCGGCGGGGAGGGTTCGCTGCGGGACCTCGATTGGCCGAAGCGGACCTGGGATCCGGCAAAGGCCTACGCCGAAAGCAAGCTGCAGGTCGTCGCGCTGGCATTCGCAGTGGCGCGACGCTGGCCGCAGGCCTTGAGCAATGCGGTCGATCCCGGCTGGGTGCGCACGAAGCGCCAGAGGCGGAGTTGTAATTCGCCTCAGGTAAAGGGTTTTGCAGATAAGTTCCACGGCCGATGCAACGATAGCTAGGTCGATGTCGACCTCAAAGCCTATGTCGGGATAATTCCAACTGACACGTGGATGATCGGCAAGATCAAGATTTACAGCGCCCGGATGAATCCAAGGAAGCGTAGAAAGTGGATAACTAGTATTTTGTTGGCGATTCGCAGCAGCCAGGTTCTCGAATGACGATGGAAGTCTCGTGAAGAAAAACAGGAAGGTCGGCGCCAGCGATGCGACCAGGAAAAGCGCGACCAAGAAAGGCAAAAAAATCTCGGGTTCGGCGATCTCGACGTCCTCGCCCCTCGGCATGTTGGCGCTCCATCTTCGCGAGCAGTGGAAAAAGTTCGGTCGTGACGGGTTAGTGTTTCTCGCTGAAGACGAGAACAGGGCCGAGCGGCTCGGCGGCATCGTCCATGCACTTGATCCATCGCTCGATGTTCTCGTGTTCCCTAGATTGAATACGTTGCCCTTCGATGGGCTGGAACCGTCGCGCGAGATCGCTGGCAGGCGGAGTTCGGTCTTGCGCCGTCTTGCCAGAAGAAAGAGGCCCATTCTGCTCATCTCGACGGCAGAGGCGATCATGGAGCGGCTGCCCTTGCCGGCGAGTTGGTCGCGCATCAGCCTAAGCCTCAAGGTGCGAGCGTCGTATGCCGAGCACGACCTCAAGGCACGCATTGCGGAATTGGGCTACGATCTCGACGAAGAGGCTGAATATCCGGGCGCCGCGCTCTTTCACGGCGCGACGTTCGAGATCTTCCCGGCCGGTGCTCTCGGGCCGTACCGGATCGAGCATTCCGGCGGTGCGATCCGCAGAATTGTTGCCGTCGATCCGAATGAGCATGACGTCATCTCCGATTTCAAGGAACTGATTATCGATCCCATGTCGGAACGCCTCGCGCTGGGCGGCGACCGGGCGCAGGGGGCTACCTTCCTGGACTATTGCGATCGGGCGCGATGGTTCGCGGATGCAAAAGTTCCGACCCACGCTGACAGCTGGCTGAGTACGATCGAGGAGGCGGCCGGCCGCAGGGATTCGGAACGCGAGTATCTGGGGCTAGGGGACTGGAAGAAGCTGAAGAAGTGCACGAGTGTGCTTCCTGCCAAGGCGGCGTTTGTAGCCACGCCCGACTTCTCGAAGGTTGCGGCACCGAGGAAAGCGCTTCGCGCGTTCGTGGCCCGTGCGGAACGCGCCGGATCTCGTTTGCTCTTCGTCGCCGCGGTCGAAGACGATCTGCGCGCGATGGAGCGCATGAGTGGGGTCAGGGCGGAGCGTTTCGCCAACTGGGACGAGGCGGTGGAGGCGAGAAGACGCGAGGGCGCGCTGTTGGCCGACTTCGACGCGGGCTTTTTCGCTCCCGGGAAAAAGCAGACCTTGGTTGTGACCGCGTCTGACGTGCTCGGCAGCCGTGCCCATCATCCGCAACCGATGGCCAAAGCCTGGACAGTCGCCTTCAATCACCCGGATATTCCCGAGCGCGGCGCGGCCGTCGTTCATCTCCAGCGTGGGTTGGCTTTACTTGATCGTTTGCAGACCCTCGACATGGGGAACGGTACAAAGCGCGAGATGATCAGGCTCGAATTCGCCGGCGATGATGCTGCGCTTGTTCCGCCTGCCGATCTCGCCTTGATCTGGCCCTACGCTGTAGAGCCCGGTAAGCTCGCGTTAGACAAGGCCGATGGCAGCACGTGGTGGAACAGACGTGGCGAGGCCGAGCAAGAAATCGGAGCAGCGGCCAAGCAGCTTGCGAAACATATCGCCCAACGACGGCGCCGGCGTGCTCCCAAGCTGGTCGCTCCGGGGGCGGCCTATGAGAGATTCGTCGCGCGCTTTCCGTATTTCACGACGGTTGATCAGGCCAAGGCGATCCGGGACGTGCTGGACGATCTGGCGGCTGGTCACCCGATGGACCGGGTGGTCTGTGGTGATGTCGGCTTTGGCAAGACTGAGGTCGCCTTGCGGGCGGCGGCGGCTGTCGCGCTGTCAGGAAAACAGGTCGCTGTTGCGGTTCCGACCACCGTCCTGGCCAGACAGCATGTCGAGACGTTTCGCAAGCGGTTCGGCCCGCTGGGAATCGAAGTGGCGAATTTGTCGCGGTCGGCAACGGCAGCGGAGATAAGAGATACGAAAGAAAACCTCCGTCGCGGCTTACTGAAAGTCGTTATTGGCACACAAGCTCTCGGCTCGACTGACGTGAGGTTTGCCGACCTCGGCCTTGTCATCATCGATGAGGAGCAGCACTTTGGTGCGGCGGAGAAGGCGAAACTTTCGGGTCTTGCGAAGGGCGTTCATACTCTTTGGATGAGCGCCACGCCGATACCGCGCACGCTGGCGGCGGGTCTTGCGGGGTTCAGAGATCTGAGCGTTATTGCTACGCCCCCAGTTCATCGGCTGCCTATCGTCACCAAGGCTGCTCCGCTATCGGACGCCGCGATCGTCGCGGCTTTGCTGCGTGAGCAAAGGCGCCATGGGCAGAGCTTCCTGATTTGCCCCCGTATCCAGGATTTGGAGCCGATGCTGGCAAGGATAAAATTGACTGCTCCGGACCTTCGCATCGTATGTCTCCATGGTCGGTTGCCAGCCGCAGATATCGACGATCGAATGATGAGCTTCGTCGAAGGTGAAGCGGACGTGCTCCTCGCGACCAATATCGTGGAGAGTGGCCTCGACATTCCGCGGGCGAACACCATCGTCATCTGCTGGCCGGAGAAGTTTGGTCTGTCGCAGCTTCATCAGCTAAGGGGCCGCGTCGGACGGGGCGGCACGCGTGCTTTCGCGTATTTGTTAAACGAGTCGAACTCCGAACAATCCGAGAAGCGTTTGGCTGTGCTGGAAGAGTTCAGCAAGCCCGGCGCCGGCTTTGCCATCAGCGAGCGTGATCTGGATCTCCGGGGCGCCGGAGACCTCTTCTCCGAACAGCAGTCTGGCCATCTGCAGGTATTCGGGCCGATGCTCTATAGCCATCTTCTCAAGCGGGCGTCGGAGAAGGACACCGACGGTGGCGCCGAGCTGTGGGTGCCTGATCTGAACCTGCCGATCGCCGACATGCTGCCCACGGGCTACATACAGTCGGACGCTGTTCGCCTGGAAATCTATGGCCGTATTGCCAGATGCCGCACCGAGGATGATCTCGAGGATTTGGAGGACGAAACCGCACGTCGTTTCGGCAGGCTGCCGCCGGAAGCGCGAGACTTTTTCGCGGCCGCAAGGCTCAGGCTCGATTGCAAGCGGCGTGGCATTATGAGGCTCGACGTCGGTCCCGAGGCTGTTGCGGCGACGTTTCTCCCTGGTCGGCTTCGCAAGTCGAGAGCGAAGTCGCTGGAGCGCGAAGGCGATCGCGTGGTCTATATCGGCAATCGCAATGCGAAGCCGTTCGAACGAATAAGCGACTTCCTTGAGTTGCTGGACGAGTAGTTGGCTAGACTAGAGCCGTTCCATAACATTCGATGAGCGAATGGCCGCTGTTGGCGCAAAGCGGTCGGTCGCATAAACGACCTGATCGGTAGCAGCGAACTAGGGTCTGTTGGGATTCAGGATTCTCATCCGGGCTTGGTTGTGATTCAAGCTGCGGATGGACCGATTCGTTTTAACTGACGCCCAATGGGCGAAGATGGAGCCGCTTTGTCTTGGCAAGCCGGGCGATCCCGGCCGCCGCGGTAAGGACAACCGGTTGTTTGTCGAGGCCGTGCTGTGGATCGCCCGAACCGGCAGTCCCTGGCGGGATCTGCCGCCCTCGTTCGGCCACTGGAACAGTGTGTTCACGCGCTTCCGCGACTGGGTGAAGGCGGATGTCTGGAAGCGGCTGTTCGACACCGTCTCCGACGATCCCGACATGGAATACGCCATGGTCGATGCCACCATCGTCAAGGTGCACCGCCACGGACAGGGCGCAAAAGGGGGACTCAAAGCCAGGCGATCGGCCGTTCGAAGGGCGGCATGACCACCAAAATCCTGGCGCTCACCGATGCGCTCGGCAATCTCGTGCGCTTCGTGCTTCTGCCGGGACAGCGCTTCGACACGGTAGGCGTGCCGCCGCTCATTGAGGGATTGGCCTTCGACGCGCTGATCGCCGACAAGGCGTTCGACAGCAACGCCATCATCGCCGAACTCGACGCGCGCGGCGCCAAGGTCGTCATCTCCCAGCATCCGCGTCGCGCAAAGCCTCTTGCCATCGACGAGGAGATGTACAAATGGCGGCACCTCATCGAGAACTTCTTTGGCAAGCTCAAGGAGTTCAAACGCATCGCCATGCGTGCCGACAAAACCGATCAAAGCTTCGCCTCCATGGTCCATCTGGCCGCGGCCGTGATAAACTCCCGATGAATCCCAACAGACCCTAGTGTATTCGAAGGTCATACGGCCGCCGATCGGAACGCTTGATGCGGACCAGGGGACGCAGTCCGCTCTGTGAGGCCGCCTGCGGCATCGCAAGGACCAACGCGCCGACCGTGCTCATCGACGCCGGGCGTGTCCTAAGTTCGGTAGATCCCGACCAGTTCGGCTCGCAGCTTCGCCTTCTGAATCTTGCCGGTTGCGGTCTTCGGCATTGTCTCGGTGAAAATAATGCGTTTCGGGCATTTGAACGGGCTGAGATGACTCCGCACTTTCCTCAGAAGGGTCTCTTCATCGATCGTATGCCCAGCTTTGAGAATGACGAGTGCTGTCACCGCTTCGCCCCAGCGATCATGCGGCAGACCGATTACGGCTGTCTCCTGCACGCCGGGATCAGCGGCGTAGAGCGCCTTTTCCACCTCAATGGACGCGACGTTCTCGCCGCCGCTCTTGATTACGTCCTTGAATCGGTCCTCGAACCACAGAATGCCGTCCCTGTCGAAATGGCCGGAATCGCCGGAGTGAAACCAGCCATGGACGAAGGCCGCGGCAGTGGCGGCGGGATCGTGCAGATAGCCCGACATGACTTGCGGACTGCGATAGACGATTTCACCTGATTGACCTTGAGGCAAAAACCGGCCCGCTTCGTCCATGATCGCGACTTCGACATTGGCTGACGGCGTGCCGACCGCCCCTGGATGGCTCAATTGATGCTCCGGCCGGAAATACACTGCAAGCGGGTTCATCTCGGTTTGGCCGAACATCAGGGCGAACTCGCAACCGAAGCGCGCGATCGCGTTCTGTAGTTCGTGGGTCGGCATCGGCGCCATCGCATAAATCGCAAGACGCATGCTCGAAACGTCGCGATCATGCTGATCTAGCTGTTCCAGCATGGCGCGATACATCATAGGCAATGCGAATGTCAGGGTCAGGTGCTCGGATTCGATCAGGGTGAGAAGGCGATCCGCGTCGAAACCACGCTGAATGAAAATAGCAGCGCCGACCGCGATCGCCGGCGTCACGATGACATTCAACTGGGCGGTGTGGAACAACGGCATGAGAGCCGTCACGCGATCGTCCGCCGTCATGCGTGTGTCGAGTGCGACCCCAAGGGACTCAAGATAGACCGCCAGATGGCTGCTGACCACGCCCTTGGGCGCCGAGGTGGTGCCGCTGGTGTAAAGATACGATATCGGGTCGCGGTCTGTGACGAAAGCTGCCGGTTCGTGTTGGGGCATGCCCTTCTGCAGCGCGTCGAAGGTAACGGTCCGGCGATCTGCGATCGCCGTATCGCCCACGTCGCCAATGACGACCACGTCCTTCACACCGGCGGTATCGCCCAGCGCGCCCTCAAGTTGTTCGATCAGTGCACTCTCGACCACGACGCCTTTGACGGCGGCATGATTCAGCACATAGGCAAGTTCACCGTAGCGCCAGAACAGATTGATGGGCACGCACACCAGGCCCAGTTTGGCACAGGCGAAATAGGTGACAATAAATTCCGCGTTGTTCGCCGTCATTAATCCCAGGGCATCGCCGCGCCGATAGCCGAGGCCCGTGAGTCCATGCGCTGTTCTGTTTACCCATTCATTGAATTCGCGGTAGGTGAGGCGACGATCCGCATCGACGATGGCGAGCCGACCCGGAGCCCGCGCAGCGCTGCGGATCAGAAGGTCGCCGAGATTGACGCGAGAAATAAGATTTCGATACAGACTTTCCTCAGGCATGTGCGTGCTCCCCAGCGTGATTTCGAGCCGGCCGATTTTAGTCATTGGCAGCCGGAAAATTCTGTCGATAGGATTTCGAGGCGTTTGGTGGCGAACTCAGGTCTAACGGCGATTCCCGCTCCATCATCACAAGGCGTAGCGTCCGCAATCTTGGGTGTCGCCGCCGCTCAGCGCCCCATAGGGGTGATGGCAGGCGCGAAGAGCCGCGTCTAACCGACATGGCTTGACGTTGCGCATTTGAAGTTTCCCGATCCGTAGTAACACTCGGCGCCATTGCAATAGATCTGGTGCCACAGAGAAGGGTTTTTTCGTACTGGCCGCGACTTCGCATTCTGATTTCCGCTGCTATATAATTCTGCTCTTGCGATCGCCCCAATAGCGATCACGCAGCAAGCGCTTGTAGAGTTTGCCCGTCGGCAAGCGGGGAAGTTCGGTTTCGAAATCGATCGAACGCGGGCACTTCCGGCGCGACAGGTGCTTGGCGCAGAAGGCGATAAGTTCGTCCGAAAGAGCGGAATTTGCCTTTATGCCGGGCATCAGCTGCACAACCGCCTTTACTTCTTCGCCCAAGTCTTCGTTTGGGACGCCGAAGACAGCAGCGTCGGCGATCTTTGGGTGTGTGATCAGGAGGTTCTCGCATTCCTGCGGGTAGATATTTACGCCGCCGGAGACAATCATGAAGGTGGCCCGGTCCGTCAGGTACAGGAACCCATCGTCGTCCACGTACCCGACATCGCCCACCGTGCTCATCGATGCGTCAGGTGACCGTGCGTCGGCCGTCTTCGCCGGATCGTTGAAATACTCGAAGGGAGTGGCGGTCTTGAACCAAAGCGTACCCGATGTGCCTTTTGGGCACGGCTGCATGTTCTCGTCCAGAACATGCAGGTCTCCAAGCATGACTTTGCCAACCGTACCACGATGAGCCAGCCATTGGGCGCTGTCGCAGGCGGCAAACCCCAGCCCCTCCGTCGCGCCGTAATATTCGTGAATGATAGGACCCCACCATTCTATCATCTGCTCCTTGACCTGCGCCGGGCAGGGTGCAGCCGCGTGGATAACGACCTCGAGGGACGACAGATCATAGCGTTCTCTTGCGGCCTGCGGCAGCTTGAGCATCCGGGAGAACATGGTCGGCACCAGCTGACTGTGCGTCGGCCGGTATTTTTCGACAAGCTGAAGGTAACGCTCCGGATCGAAATTCTCCATGATGATCGCGGTTCCGCCATTGCGAATGACGAGATTGACGGCTGCCTGCGGCGCTGAGTGATAGAGCGGAGCAGGGGACAGATAGACCAGTCCTTCCCGATAGCGCCAAAGCTTCTGAAGAAAATCGAACAACGGGAGCTGCTGTGACGGCGGTTGTTCAGGCAGGGGGCGGATAATGCCTTTCGGTTGACCGGTGGTGCCCGATGAATAGAGCATTGCAGTGCCGACCGATTCGTCGGTGATCGGAGTCGTTGACATCGATGCCAGGGCATCGTCGAAATTGAGGATGCGATTGCCGTCGCCCGGACCATTCACGACCAGCGCAACTTCCACTTTCGGGCACTGGCTAAGGGCCTCGATGGCGACGGCACGCTTTTCTTCCGAAAGGATCAGCACCTTGGATTCGCTGTTGTTAATGATGTAGGCGAGCTCCTGAGGCGTCAGGAATGAATTGATGCAGGTAAAGTAGAGGCCGGCGCGCTCGCCTGCTCCGCAGCACTCGAGATAGCACGCATTGTTCTCCATGAAGATCGCATAATGATTGAGACGCTTCAGGCCGCGGCTTCGCAGGAAGTGCGCGAGCTGGTTGGTGCGTGCTTCGAGTTCGGCGTAGGTAACCGTCTCGCCCGATTGCGCCATGATGAAGGCGGGCTGGTCACCCTTCGGTTTAGCATGCATGCCTGGGTACATTGCGGTCGCTCCCTGTGGTGATGTTGATGCCGAATTGACTTCGGTCTTGAATCGAATTCGAGTCTATGCGCCCGCAGCGTTCGCCAGGAATGCGGCGCTATTGACGTTAAAGAAGCCGGAACCGGATAGCGCCTGTCCGCCATCGACCCAAAGCGACGTGCCCGTGATGTACGATGCGAGCGGTGAAGCCAGAAACGCCGCCGCTTCACCGATCTCCTGCGTGACGCCCATGCGGCGCAGCGGGATGTTGGCCACGAAATTGCCCCTGTCCTCCGCGGAAGAAATCCGCCGCATGCCTTCGGTATCCCCGACAAAGCCGGGAATGATACTGTTGGAGCGAATGCCGTAAGGGCCCCATTCAAGCGCAAGGTTTTTCATCAGCATTTCGACCCCAGCTTTCGCCGGGCCGACATGGGCCTGATAGGCATGGGGCAGATGCGCCATGGGTGCCGTAATGAAAATGATCGAGCCTCGCGTCCGCTGCAATTGCTCGAAGGCAATCCGGCTGGCGTTGAAAGACCCGACAAGGTCGATGTCGACGACCGTCTTGAACCCGTTGAACGAAAGATTCTCGCCCTTGACGAGGAAGTTACCCGCGGCGCCGCAGATCAGGACGTCGATGTCGCCGAGAGCGTCGCGGGAGGCGCTCATCGCAGATTGCAGTTGATCCGGCATCCGGACATCCGCTGAAGTAGCCGATATCCTGGCGCCGATTTCGCGCAAGCCGGCTGCCGCGGCATCGAGCCGCTCCTGAGATCGTCCGCAGAGTCCGATATTGGCGCCGAGGCCTGCGAACGTTCGTGCGATACCCAAATTGATTCCGCTGCCGCCGCCGGTGACAAAGACCGTTTTCCCCGCAAAGAGATCGCGCGGGAGAATGCCTTGTTGGTTCGGCTTCGACGCATTCATTGGGTGCGTTCCTCTATCCGTCATCCGCCTAGCGGGTCTCGCCGCCGAAGTAGGGCGGTTTACCCGTCGTCCACGTTTCGCCCCAGAGTTGGCCGCCGCCATCCACGGTAAGGGTTTCGCCCGTTACGAATCCCCCGGATGGTCCGGCGAGATAGACGCAGGCCTCCGCGACATCCCATGCCGACCCTGCATGCATCATCGGGTTGGATCGCGGATAGGCAGCACGCGCTTCCGGCGAATATACCTTCCAGCCCTCGGTCTCGATCAGGCCCGGCGCCACGCAATTGACGCGGATCTTCAGAGGCGCCCATTCGACTGCGACGCTGCGAGACAAGCCAACGACTCCAGCGCGTGCGGCGACGCTGTGCGCGATGCCATAGAGCCCGTGGGTAGTAACGACCACAATATTGACGATACTGCCGGGATGCCTGGCGTCGCGCCAATGCTGTGCGGCGGCCTGCATCATGTACCAGGTGCCGTTGAGATTGGTTTCGATGACGGCGTTCCAGCCCTTCACGGAAATGTCGATCGCAGCCTGCGGAAACTGGCCGCCGGCGCTGTTGATCAGGCTGTCGACGCGGCCTCGGGCTTTCCAGATTGCGTCAAACAGCGTTTGGACCGCATCCGGGTCCCTGATATCGGCTGCAAATGACGAAACCGTCATCGCGTGCTGCGTCATGCGTGCCGTCAAGGCGTCAAGCTTGGCTTGATTGCGGCCCACCAGGACTACGTGCGCGCCAAGCCGCGCGAACAGCCACGCAATGGCGCGTCCAATTCCGCCTGTTGCGCCCGTGACCACCACGACCATACCGCCCAGCGCATCGGACGCGAACACCGTCCGTTGAATGGCGAGTTCGTCATCCGTGAGGCCGAACGGTTCCGGTGGCGGCGGAGAATTGGCGTCGGCCGGTTCAGGCGACATTGCGACCGCCGCCTTTCAGCAATTCGCCGGCGATGATCATCTTGCGAACCTCCGTGGTGCCTGCACCGATTTCCAGCAGTTTGATCGACCGGAACAGCCGGTTGATCTCGGACTCCCAGATGTAGCCGCTGCCGCCGTGGATCTGCACGGCCTTGTCGAGCACCGCATGACAGGCCTCGGCCGCGTACATCACCGAGGCCGCGGTCAGCTTGTGGATGTCACCGCGGCCGCCGCCGCCGATTTCCAGCGATGCCGCTTCCGCCAGCGTGCGGTAGGTGAAGGTTCGCATCGTTTCGACCTGGACATACATATCGGCGAGCATCGACTGCACCATCTGGAACGATCCGATAGGCTTGCCGAATTGCTGGCGGGTTTGCGCGTAGTCGATGGAAAGTTGCAGCGCCCGCTCTGAAATGCCGAGGCACAGAGGCGAGATCATCGCGCGTTCGAGGTCCAGTCCGCTCATCACGATGGATACGCCGCTGTTTTCGTTCCCGACGAGATTTTCGGCGGGCACCCGGCAATCCTCGAAGACGAGTTCGGCGGTCTGGCTGCCCCGATAGCCCATCTTGGTCAGCTTCTGGGCGACTTTGAAGCCGGGAAAATCCTTCTCGATGATGAAGGCGGAAATGCCATGCGCGCCTTTGCCGCGGTCGGTCTTGGCGTAGACGAGGAGGACGTCGGCAACAGGTCCGTTCGTAATGTAGATCTTGCTGCCATTTAGGACGTAGTGATCGCCATCTCTGCGCGCGGTGGTCCGCATCGATCCCAGGGCATCGGAACCCGCGCCAGGCTCCGTGAGGCCCAGTGCGCCGATCGTGCGGCCGGCGCAGAGATCCGGCAGATACTTGCGGCGCTGCTGCTCGTTGCCGTTGCGATAGATGTTGTTGGCGCACAAATTGTCGTGCGCCACCCAGGACAGCGCCATGGCATGGTTCCAGCGGGCGAAGCCTTGCAGCACAAGGCCTGCGGCCAGGAGGTCCTGGCCGGACCCGCCGTACTCCTCGGGAATGGTGACGCCGAAGAAGCCATTGTCGCCGATCTTGGGAAACGCCGTTTCCGGCCACCACTCGTCCCGGTCCATTCGCTCGCAGAGCGGATAAAGCTCCTTATGGGCGAAGCGGTCAGCCTGATCGAGGATTGTCTGCTGCTGCTCGTCAAGACCGAACGTGGATATGCGATTGTCGCCGCTCGATCCAGCATGACCTGTGCTCATGCGCGCTCTCTTTCCGCCCTGGTGCCGGCCGTGCGATCGCGGCTCATAATGAATATCATTCATTATACGAAGGCGAGCTTCTGTCAATCGCGCTGTTGTCGCACCGGTGGATATTGCAGTGCGATGATTTCCGCCGGAACCACGCTCGGCGTTGACAAGCACAAGATGAATGATATTCAATATGCGGATTGGGTGCGCCGGTGTGCGACCTGAAACGCATTCGCGACAACATCTGGGTGCAGACATGCCAGCGATAAGCCCGCAGCGAATGCAGGATCGTTACGATGCGATCGTTGAAGCCGCCAAGAGCGCTTTTTCCGAAAAGGGATACGAGGCAACTTCGATCGCCGATATTGCACGCACGGCGCAGATTTCCGATGGTCTCGTCTATCGTTATTTCCGCAACAAGCGGGAATTGCTGTATGAGGTGCTCAAAAAATTCTACGAGCGGATCCTTCTTGATCTCGAAACCCAGGCCTTCAGGCACGACGCGTTTACCGCGCGGCTCGAAGCCCTCATTCGCAGGCATCTGCAGGTCTTTGTGGCGGACACCGATCTGTGTCGTCTGTTTATTTCTGAGGTAAGGACCGCAAGCGACTACGAGGGCTCTTCGATCCAGGAGTTGAACAGGCAGTACACTTCCGTACTCATTCGCATCGTCAGGGATGCGGTGAAGGCGGGTGAGGTGCGGCCAGACGTGAACCCCAAGCTTCTGCGCGACGTGCTCTTTGGCGCGATCGAGCATCTGGCCTGGCGTCATGTCAATGGCAAGGGCCAGCTTCGAGTTACGCAAACCGCTCGTGACCTCACACTCATGCTGACCTCCGGCATTTGTGGTGTCCGGTGATCGGTCGTTTTTCGTTCGGTCTGGTTCTCGTCGCCAATCGCGGCGAAATCGCCGTTCGCATCATCCGGACAGTGCAGAAGCTCGGATTGCAGAGTGCGGTCGTCTATCATGAGGTCGATGCTCGGTCCCTCGCGGTGACGCTCGCGGATCACGCGATCAATATATCCGGAAAAACCCCTGTTTCGTCCTATCTGGATGCCGACCAGATCATCGCCGCTGCCTTGTCAGTTGGTGCCGGTGCGATTCACCCCGGCTATGGCTTTCTCTCCGAGAATGCGGGCTTTGCCCGCGCGGTCGGAGCCGCTGGACTTGTTTTTGTCGGCCCGTCTGCCAGCGCGATCGAGTTGATGGGAGACAAGATCCGGGCGCGCAATTTTGTTGCGCGCAGCGGATTTCCAGTGGCGCCATCTGCTATCGAGGAGGATGATCCCGGCACCTTTCTTGACCGCGCGCGCGCGGTCGGTGCGCCTCTTCTCGTCAAGCCATCGGCAGGAGGAGGCGGCAAGGGTATGCGCATTGTTCGCGATCTCGCCGAGCTCGACGATGCGGTGGCGCAGGCGCGGGGCGAAGGGCTGCGCTATTTCGGCGATGGCCGATTGTATGCCGAGCGGTTCGTCGAAAGACCAAGACATATCGAGGTTCAGGTTCTCGGCGATTCCTTCGGCAATGTGGTGCACCTGCACGAACGGGAATGTTCGGTGCAGCGGCGTTTCCAGAAGATCATAGAAGAAACGCCGTCGCCGGCGCTCTCGGCCGACCTCCGCAAGACCATCTGCGAGACAGCCGCGGGCATTGCGCGGGCAGCCGGGTACAGGAATGCCGGAACCGTGGAGTTTATCTACGGGCAAGGCGAGTTCTATTTTCTCGAAATGAACACGCGGCTGCAGGTTGAACATCCTGTGACCGAGATGACGACCGAATTGGACTTGGTCGAGCAGCAGCTAGTCGTTGCGGCCGGCCATCCGCTCGCCTTCAAACAGGAAGATGTGCGGGCCAGCGGCCATGCCATCGAAGCCCGGCTTTACGCGGAGGCGCCTGAGCGTGACTTTGCGCCGACGACGGGCAAGGTGTTGGCGCTCGCATATCCGCAAGGTGAGGGGGTCCGCGTCGATAGCGGCATCGCCAAGGGACAGCTTGTTACGACCTCATTCGATCCGATGCTGGCAAAGATCATCGTCCATGCGTCGACCCGAAGCGAGGCGATCGCGCGCGCAAGCCGGGCCATCGAGGATTTCGTCCTGCTGGGATGCGAGACCAATGCTGCTTTCCTCGGACGCATCCTGGGCGATGAAGGCTTTAAGGCCGGCGAGGTCCACACCGGTTATCTCGACGAACACCCGGGCATCGCCAAGGGGGCTGCGCCTGACGAGGGTATCCAAATGCGGTTGTTGGCGGCGACGGCGCTGCTGACCAGACCGGTGCGTGACGCGGCGCATGCCGTACCCGCCCTGCATGCTTCCATCGGAAGCTGGAGAAACTGACGTGCATCACACCTTCGACATTGGTGGGGAACCTCACGCGATCTGGCTTTCGCGCTCGCCGGAGGGATATCGCCTGGCGCTTGCTGAGGGAGGAAGTGCGGCTGTCTCGCTCGCCCAAACCCGAGGTGGCGAGGGACGTCTGACCGTTGACGGCAGCAGCGAACCGATCGCTTACGTGGTCGAAGGGGATACGGTTCACATACATCTTCGCGGCAGGTCGTATGCCGTGCGTTATGTTGATCCGCTGGTTGCCCTCGCGGTTGAGGCGGACACCGCCGGACACCATATTGCCCGAGCCCCGATGCCCGGCGTCGTGGTGTCGGTGAGGGCGGTTGTTGGCGAACGGGTGGCGGCGGGCGCCGTGGTAGCCGTTATCGAGAGCATGAAGCTCGAAACGACGATCCGCGCAGCGCAAGACGGCATCGTTGAGAAAATTCATGTCAGGGCAGGGGAGAGTTTTGATCGTGATGCGGCCTTGGTGACGCTTTCCCGGGAGGATAGTTGAAATGCAGCGCGTCAGCTCCCTGATCGACACGCGCGACGATGATTACCGCGCCAACGACATGCACAACCGGCGTCTCGCCTCCGAGCTGAAGGAACGCCAGAAAGTCGCGCGCCACGTTCGGCCCGAACGTGACAGGGAACGGCTTCGCCGTCAGAACAAGATGTTCGTCCGCGACCGTATCGAAGCCTTACTCGACCAGGGAACGCCGTTCCTGGAGCTTTCGACGCTGGCAGGTAACATGGCCTATGACGGCGAGGTTCCGGGCGCGGCCCAGGTGACGGGAATCGGCATCGTATCCGGCAAGGAAGTCATCGTTCACGCCGACGACGCGAGCGTCAAGGGCGGGGCGTGGTATCCGCTGTCGGTCAAGAAAATCGTGCGCGCGCTCGATATTGCGATCGAAAACCATCTTCCGGTCGTTCATCTCTGCGACAGCGCCGGCGGCTTTCTGCCGCTGCAGGCCGAATTCTTCGCAGACCGCTATTTCGCCGGACGCATCTTCCGCAACCAGTCCATCCTGTCGAAGATGGGCGTGCCCCAGGTCGCCGTGGTGATGGGTCATTGCACCGCCGGTGGCGCCTACATTCCCGCGCTCAGTGACTACAACGTCATTGTTCGTGGCACCGGAGCGATCTTTCTCGGAGGCCCGCCGCTTGTGAAAGCGGCGACCGGCGAGGAAGTGACCGTCGAGGAACTGGGCGGCGCCGACATGCATACCAGCGTATCGGGAACCGGAGACTATGCGGCATCCTCCGAGCTGCATGCGATCGCGATCGCCCGGGATATTGTCGAACGGTTTCGACGGCCTGAAAAGGCAGGCGTCGACTGGATCGAGCCGGAGCCGCCGGCGTATGATCCGGAACAACTCTACGGCATTATCCCCCGGGATCCCCGGGTGCAGTTTGATATGCGCGAGGTGATCGCGCGCATGGTGGATGGCAGCCGCTTTCACGAATACCAGCCGCGCTACGGTCAATCGCTGATCTGCGGCTTCTCCCGCGTGCATGGCTATCAGATTGGAATACTCGCCAACAACGGCGTGCTGTTCAACGACAGCTCGCTGAAAGGCGCGCATTTCATCCAGCTCTGCGACAAGAACCGGACGCCGCTACTGTTTCTGCAGAACATCACCGGCTTCATGGTCGGACGCGAGTACGAGCGGCGCGGTATCACCAAGGACGGCGCAAAGCTGATTATGGCAGTGGCCGGTGCGTCCGTTCCGAAATTTACGGTGGTCTGCAACGGATCTTACGGCGCTGGAACCTACGGCATGTCGGGACGTGCCTTCGACCCGCGGTTCATGTTTTCCTGGCCTCAGTCCCAGGTTTCGGTGATGGGCGCTGAGCAGGCGGCCGGTGTCCTGACCGATGTGAAACTGCGGCAGCTCGCCCGCAGCGGCCTGCAATTGTCCGAACAGGAGACCTCGGCCATTCGCGATCCGGTTCTGGAAGACTATCGGCGCCAATCGAGCGCCTATTACGCCACATCGGAAATCTGGGACGACGGCATCCTTGATCCCGTCGACACCCGCAATGCCATCGGCATCTCGCTGAGCGCAGCTCTCAACGCGCCGATTGCCTCGCCACACTACGGTGTGTTCCGAATGTAGGATGAAGGATTCACTCGATGGTCGATTAGCCCGATAAGCGCGCCGCTTATAACGACTCAGCAGTCCGGATTTCCGCGAACCAAATTCCTGACCGGCCGCTCCTGGCGCAAAGCAGCCGTTATGCGCAAACAGTATCTCGCGACTGATAAGGAATAAGTAGAGAGCTTATCAGTTCGGAATCAGGCTAGGGGAAGGGGCCCTTAGGCGTTCACAGTGGGAAGCCACGCGCGCTTCAAATCTACAAATGCCTTATGTCTAGCAGATTACACTAGGTCGTCCCCAAGCACCCCCCCAAGGTTTGAGGTTCGACACCATTTTGGCTGGAAAATCTTTGGTCCTTCTTCGCGATTGATACATCTAACGCTGTGTGGCTCCTCCCGCCGTACGCAAGTTCTCTTACTCTGCGATGGCCGAAACTTCGATCGGAGCGTTGCGAGCCCTAGGCACCGGCAAAGCGCGGCTCTACTTTGCTCCTGACTTGGATCGGCTTTCTAATCGTTTGTTCAACCCAGAGTGATCGCAGCGGTCGAGGTCGTAGCCGGCAGCGTGCAGCAACGCGGTACTGCATGCGCTCAGCCAGTACAGCAATGCAGTACTGGATCGAGGAGGAATCGACGAAGGCAAATTACATGCAGAAGCCAGAATTGGTTCAACTAGTTGAAAAGAAAGGAAAACGCGTTAGTTCGATCGCTCGGATTATTTGTCGGCCCAATAATCGGTTGGACGGACTCAAACTACAAAGATAAATGAAAACAATATGTTAGATAGACGTTTTTCTGTAGCCCCGTTGATGGATCGGACCGGGACATCTCAAAAAGCGAAGTACAATCAGCTCTTAAGCGCGGTCCCGATCGGCTGTGCAGTACCAAATGCAGTACCGATCTGGTTTTGAGGCGTGCGCAGGCGATTGATGTCGCAATTTGGTGTGCATTGGGCCACTCGCGCGTAGCGCAGCGTACTACGCAAGTCTGCGCGATTTTGCTCCTTCGAACGAGCGGCGTTCTGTCTCGTTGATCGAGGTGTTGGAGGCTGCGAATATCGCGCCCGTCGTTGTCGCCGCTCGCTGCTTGGGCTCAGCCGAATTTGAACAGCTCAGCAGCCGTTCTCTACGGCCCTTCGTCTCGACAAAAATGATCGAGGCCAATCCTCGCTTGAGAGCTCAATCCGCGGAATGAAGGTTTATGGAACGACAGCTCTTGACGCCAAGCGGACAATCGGTCCAACGCCTCTGTCGTCTAAATGCCATTTCCGGAATCATCCCAACGTGCTCATCAAATCTGCTGCAGTCCTGATATCTGCAGACCGCCTACGCATTGGACCGCGATTCACGAAAGCTGCCTTGGCCCGCTTCCTGAAGAGGGCTTCGGGTGGTGACCAGGAGGAGGCCGAAGAGAGTGCGGCCTGGCGGCTTAGGTCCTACACCAGGCCTGTCGCGGCGCCTCCCAAGGAGCTTTGTCCGGTACCTCAGGTTTACGTTTCTCGCGGTGGGCCTTCGAAGTTACCGAAGGTTCATAGAGGTTGACATGGTTGGATAGCGAGCGTACCACTGGGACGATCTATCGATAGATAGACCATGCCGCTCAGTGACGCGTGGCAGCCGACCGTGACCCCGCTGCTCAATGCTGCGCGGCGGGTCACGGTCGCCGGCAGTGTGTGCAAGCAAGTCTTCGACTCCAAGTCTGTCTGCGATTTCACCATTGAGCAATCTCAGAACGGGAGGATGACAGTGAGCCAGACCAAGAAAGCTAAACAATTCGCCGCCCTTCACGTTAAAGGGACGCCCTTGATACTTTACAACGCGTGGGATGCAGGCAGTGCGAAAACGATCGTCGATGCCGGCGCGACGGCGATCGCGACCAGCAGTTGGTCTGTCGCCAGTGCGCAGGGATATGAGGACGGCGAGGACCTTCCGCTTCCTCTTGCCGAACAGATCGTCGAGCGGATCGCGGCGGCAGTTGACGTGCCTGTGACCGTGGACTTCGAAGGCGGCTATAGCGACGATGATCGCAAGCTGGCCTCGAACATTTCCAAGCTTCTCGATCTTGGAATCATCGGTATCAATTTCGAGGACCGCGTGGTCAAGGGCAGAGGACTCTACGACATTGATCGACAGGCGAAACGGATCGCAGCGATTCGCCATGCTGCCGAGCGGAAGGGCGTTCCTCTCTTCATCAACGCACGAACCGACGTGTTCCTCGGTAACAGCGGCGATGTCGACGAGGCCCTGAAAAGAGCGAAGGCATACGCGTCGGCCGGCGCGTCCGGCTTCTTCATTCCCGGGCTGACCGAGGCCGACCATATCCGTCGGATTGCTGAGGAAGCGACGCTGCCGGTCAACGTCATGGTCATGGAAGGCGTCCCGTCGAACGACAAACTCGCGAAACTGGGCGTTGCCCGCGTGAGCTACGGGCCGATTCCGTACATCGAGACGATGGAGGCTCTCCAGAAGAAGGCGAGCAAGCTCTTTTCGTAATCTGCCCGCGACGCCTGGAGGACGGCCAGCTGGCGAACGCCGGATTAGGAAAATCACCTCAACGAATGAGCATCCGAAGGAAGATCCCATGTATTATCAAGTCGTTTCGCAGTGCGTCCAGTCCTTGAAGACTGTGGAGGTCTTGCTCGACAAGGCCGAGCAATTTGCGGCTGCCAAGCAGTTTGACGTCCGTGTGCTGTTGAACGGCCGTCTCGCGCGCGACATGAAGCCCTTGATCTACCAGGTGCAGAGCGCTTGCGACTATGTCAAAGCCGCCGCCGCCTGGCTTTCCGGGCAGACGCCTCCAAAGCACGAAGACAATGAGCAAACCCTCGAAGAGCTGCGCGCTCGCGTTCGGAAAACTGTCGATTTCGCCGAAAGCGTAGGCAAGGCACAATACGAAGGCGCACAAGATCGCAAAGTCAGCCTTTCGTGGGTTCCCGGGAAGGTCATCGGCGGCGAAGATTATCTGCTTCAGATAACGATTCCGAACGTCTACTTCCACATTGCGATGACGTACGCGGTCCTCCGCAACGGCGGCGTCGACGTCGGCAAGATGGACTTCCTTGGGCCAATGAATTTTGTCCAAGCCTGACGAAACAGGCATTCTTTTCTTGCCCGGATCCGCCCGGCACCGGTTGGTGGCATGGTTGCTCGGGGGCGGGCCGTCCGCTCACCAGGTTCGATGCCCGTGAAACGCGCTTCAGCGAAGAAGTACACCAGCAATCCCATCAGCGGCGTGGGCGACCTGTTCGGCGAGCCTGAGCTGCCTGCCGGTTTCCGCTATATCCCGGATGTGATATCGACCGCCGACGAAAAGAGCCTCGTTCAGCGATTTGAAAAGCTGCCCCTGAAGCCTTTCGAATTTCACGGCCATCAAGGCAATCGCCGCATATACACCTTCGGGCACAGGTATGTCTTCGCAGGCCAAGAGCCACGCTCCGATGCGAGCATTCCCGATTACCTTCTGCCGCTCACCGACGTTGCAAGCCAGATCAGCGGCGTACCGGCCGAGGCGTTTGAACAGCTCATGGTGACGGAGTATGCGCAGGGTGCTGGAATCGGCTGGCACCGCGACCGACCGTCGTATGAAGATATCGTCGCAGTGTCGTTTCTCGCGCCTTGCACATTGCGGCTGCGTCGGAGGCTGGGAGAGGGCTGGGAGCGCCGGTCCGCGCATGTTGAACCACGATCGGTGTATTTGCTCCATGGCCCGGTGCGGAACAGCTGGCAGCACAGCATCGCGCCGATGGACGTTCTGCGCTACTCCGTGACCTTGCGTACGTTTCGCCCTCGCCGAAGCTCCTCGAGCGATTAGCGTTCCGCCATTGTTGTTGTCAGATCGGCGAATAGATGGGCGAAGTGATCAGACAAAACGTCCGCGGCGATGGTGAGGTCGCTTCAGCCCGGAGCCGGGAGCATGACAGCGCGCTTTCGCGCAATCATCAGGCGACTGCGAATGTGGGCCCGGTAAGCCCCGCGGTCGCCTGATCGAACGCAGAGATGTCGCCATAAGCACGCGCAAGAATCAAGCCTCCTTCCAAGGCCGCCATCACATGGAACGCGCGAGCCACAGCATCCGCTCCGCCAATTCTGCTCGAAAGGTCGTCGATGCAGCGTCGAAAGAACATCTCGATTTCCTGCACGATCTCGGGTGGCAGACCGCCCGCTTGAGCGCCAAGCATGCCGCCTAGACACATCCGGCCATCCCGTTCGATCGCGCTGCGAAACGCGGATCGATAGATCGCAACCGCCTCGTCGCCGCTCTCATCACCCCGCCGCGCGACCAGTTCGAAGAAGCGATCCCCGTATCGGCGCGCGACCGCAGCGGCCATTCCCGCCTTGGTCGGGAAATGATGGTGGACACTGGCGCTCTTGATGCCGATCTCGGCTGCAAGATCGCGGAAGCTGAAGCCACGGTAGCCCGCTTCGCGGATGCGAGCCTCGGCCAGGTCCATCAGGCGCTCTGCCGTTTCGTTCATCGCATTTCCTATCTCTACTGATAGATAGACGTTGACGGCAGAGATTTCTAGCGTTATCCCGTGATCTACCTATCGATAGAGCGGAGTAGGACCTCATGAGCAACGAACAGGATACGCCGGCCGTTCGCCACGTCGACACGCCGTCAGGCCGAATCGGTTACGTGGAAGTGGGATCGGGACCGGTCGCTCTCTTCGTGCACGGCGTGCTGCTGAACAAGCACATGTGGCGCTACCAGCTCGGCGCGCTTTCAGATTTTCGGCGCTGCATCGCGGTCGATCTGCTTGCGCACGGCGATACGGAGATCGCAGCGGCTCAGGATGTGTCTGTGACCGCCAACGCGAAGATGCTGAAGGAAGTGCTCGACGCGCTGAATATAGATCAGGTCGATCTGGTCGGAAACGATAGCGGCGGCGGAATTTGCCAGATCTTCGCCGCGCTCAATCCGGATCGGGTGCGGACGTTGACGCTCACCAACTGCGATACCCATGACAACTGGCCGCCCGAAGCGTTCAAACCTTTCGTGGAAATGGTTGCTGCCGGCGGGCTGAGCAAAACCCTCAACGCAATGCTCGGCGACAAATCGATCTATCGCTCACCAGCTGCGCTTGGCCCGGCCTACGAGCACCCCGAAGCCGTCACGGATGAAGATATCGAAATCTACCTGCGGCCACACCTGCGCAACGAGCAGCGTGCCCACGATCTGGAGCGCTTCGTCGGCGCATTCGACAATAAGCACACTCTGGCCATCGAGCCCCAATTGCGTCAGCTCAAGGCGCCGACGCTGATCGTCTGGGCCACGGACGATGTCTACTTTCCGGTGAAATGGGCGCACTGGCTGGCAGAGGCGATCCCAGGAGCGAGACCGCCTGTCGAGTTCTCTGGAGCGCGGCTTTTCTTTCCCGAGGAGCGGGCGGACGCATTCAATCGGCTGCTGCGCGGCCATTGGGCCGGCTGACCAATCTGACCCGTACGATTCGGCGTCGCACGAGCCGAATCCCATCAGCGAGGCACTGGGTATGCTGCTTGACGACCGACTGGCCCAAATCGTTCCGACGCTGACTCCGGCTCAAATACAGTTCGCTCTTCGTTTCGCGAGCGGTCCTGAGCGGCGTTTTGCACCGGACGAAAAGCTTCTCGATGTCGGCGATCGGGACATGGCCGTGTGGCTGGTTGTCGAGGGGGGCATCGTTGCGAGACGACGGGATGGTCTGGGCCGGGAGGGGATATTTGCCACCGGCGGACCAGGTCAGTTCAGCGGAGAAGTAAGCGATCTTGCCGGGCATGCTTCGTTGGCCATGGTCTGCGCGGGACCGGACGGGTGCACGGCCTATCCGTTCGATCTCCCTCACCTTCGAGCTCTGCTCATCAGCAGCGCGGACATCGGTGAACTGATGATGCGAGCCTTTATCCTACGGCGCGCCGCGCTGCTGGAGGGGGACAGCGTTGGTTCGGTCATCCTTGGAGAAGCGGGATCGCCGGCGACGGTTCGCCTTCGGGGCCTGCTTACCCGGAACAGCTACCCGCACTCGCTGATCGATGCGGGTGGTACTGAAGGCAAAGCCCTTGTCGAGCGCC
Source organism: Bradyrhizobium sp. AZCC 2262 (assembly GCF_036924535.1). Taxonomy (NCBI): domain Bacteria; kingdom Pseudomonadati; phylum Pseudomonadota; class Alphaproteobacteria; order Hyphomicrobiales; family Nitrobacteraceae; genus Bradyrhizobium; species Bradyrhizobium sp. AZCC 2262. The sequence goes on from NZ_JAZHRT010000001.1 coordinate 2,277,926, forward strand.
TCGGCGTACAGGCAGCCGATTTGCCGATCCTGATCTGTCCGAACGGGACGGTGCTGCGCCGGCCGAGCGATGCCGAAGCGGGGGTGGGCCTGGGAATCGTTCCCGATATCAAGCCTGGAACGACGTACGACGTGATCGTCGTTGGCGCGGGGCCGGCAGGCCTCGCTGTTGCCGTGTATGCGGCATCGGAGGGGCTCTCCGTTCTGGTTGTCGATAGCCGCTCGTTCGGTGGCCAAGCGGGCGCATCCTCGAGGATCGAGAACTATCTGGGATTTCCGACCGGCATCTCCGGCCAGGCGCTTACGGCGCGCGCATTTCTTCAAGCTCAGAAATTCGGTGCTCAATTTGCGGTGCCGGTCTCGGTCGTCGAACTCGATTGCTCGCAGCCACCGTTGCACCGCGTGGCACTCGACAATGGCGTTTCAATTTATGGTCGAACGGTTGTGATTGCGTCAGGCGCGCGTTACCGGCGGCCAGAGATCGAAAACCTCGACCGCTTCGAGGCAACCAGCGTCTCGTACTGGGCGACGACGATCGAGGCGGCGCTGTGCAAAGGCCGCGATATCGTTCTCGTCGGAGGAGGCAATTCTGCCGGGCAGGCGGCTGTCTTCCTCGCCGCGCACGCGCTCCAGGTACACCTGGCTGTCCGCTCATCGGGCCTCGATGCCTCCATGTCCCGCTACCTCATCGACAGGATCAAGGCGACGCCCAATATCGACTTGCGAGTCCGCACCGCCGTCACCGGATTGTCGGGTACGGCAGATGGTACACTGGAAAGCATCGACATGACCTGCCGTGAGAGCGGCGACAGTCGCCGGGTCGACGCACGGCACATGTTCTTGTTCATCGGTGCCGATCCCAACACGCAGTGGCTCGATCGGCGTATCACCCTGGACAACAAGGGCTTCGTCGCCACCGGTAGCGATCCGCAATTGCCGTTGGCAACCAGCAGCCCCGGTGTTTTTGCGATCGGAGACGTGCGGCGCGGATCAGTGAAGCGCGTGGCGGCCGGCGTCGGCGAGGGTGCCGCGGCTGTGGCTCAGATCCATGCCTACCTCGCCACCCTTCATTCGTAGTCCATGGTGACTTAAGCGGATGGAGCGTCGGCGACTTGTCGCAGGCAGGTGAGGCAGTCGAACTGCCTTTGGTCGGCGTACCCGGACCTCCTGCTCGACCTGCACATCGACCCCGCCACCTATGACGACGCTGCACGAAGCGCGGTGCCGGCAGGTCGGTGGCAAACATATGCTGCGTGTCCCGCTCTAGGATGAGCGCGTTCCAGCCGCCCGGATGAGCCGCCAACTCGCCAGGCTTGCAAAAACTGCGACGACCGCGGCAACGGAGAGTGAAGCACCGAAGCCGGCTGCTACGCTGGCGTGCACTGTGCCTTGGAGGGCGATTCGAATCGGATCTGATAAAGCAGACAAAGCACCACTCGCGTCGCCACCTACGATCCGAAGGCTCAGGTCGTGCCAATTGACCCTCTGATCGAGCACGAGTGGCGCTCCAAGCCTTCGAAGGCTGGCCTCGGCCACGGCTGCGAGCACTGCGCCCAGCCCCGCGACACCGGCGATGATGCCAATGAACCGCGTCGTACTTGCCAATCCGGAGGCGATCCCGGCGCGCTCTGGCGGAACGGAGCTGACTTGAGCTTTCGCCGTCTCGCTGTTTAGCAGGCCCGCGCCTGATCCCGTGATGAACATGCCGATCGCAGCCGTCCAATATGCGAGGTCCGCCAGCACGGCTGCTGCCGCGATCGCATTGCCAAGCGCGACCAATCCGAGACCGAAGCTCAGGATCGCACGGCTGGACATGCGCGTCGCGAGCCTGCCGCCCACGCTGGGACCGATCAGCAGCGGCAATGCGAAAGGTATCATTGCGAGACCTGCGATCGCCGGCGAAAGCACAAACGCATCCTGGAGATAGAGCGGAAGGATCGTCATCATGACTTGTGCTGCGGCCGCGTAACCCAGCATAGCGACGGCTGCTCCGGTGACGGTCGGATCGCGGAATATCGACAGGTCGATCATCGGGCGTGGGTGTTTGCGTTCGGCAAAAACGAACGCCACAAGCAGGACCGCGCCTGCGGCGAGTCTGATGATTGTCGGCGCACTCTCCCAGCCGATGCTATTTGCATCGATCAGAGCCCACACGACGCTGAAAAGACCGGCGCCAAAGAGGAGGATTCCCCGATAGTCTAAGCCTGACGCTTTCGGGTCGCGAGATTCCGCGACCGACGTCAGGGCGAGGACGATCAATCCAGCGCCCAACGGCAAATTGATGTAAAACGCCCATCGCCATCCCAGATAGGACGTAACGAGGCCGCCGAGGATCGGACCGAGAGGCGGTGCCATGCCCATTACGGTGCCCCAGATCGCGTAGACGCGGTCTCGTTCGTGAGGTTCGAATCCGTGTGCGACGACGGCCAGCGACGACGTCAGCTGGAGCGCCGCGCCGACCGCCTGTAATGCGCGCGCCCCGTTCAGTGTAGCGAGGTTGGGTGCCGCAGCGCAGAGAAAGGAGGCGAATGTGAAGATCGACAGCCCGATAAGCAGCATGCGCCGCCGTCCAAGACGGTCGGCCAAGGCGCCTGCAGGCATCAGCAGTGCCGCGAACGGAAGGATATACGCGCTGACGACCCATTCGACATCAGTAAATCCGCCGCGCAAGTCGCGCGCAATGGACGGCAGTGAGACGGCGACAATGTTGGTGTCGAGCATGATGAGGAAGGGCGCGCCTGCACAACAAAGCAACATGCGCAGCTTCCGGCCAGAGAACCGAGCCGTCGAAGACGGCGACATGGCGTCAGCCTGCGGCTGTCCCGCTGTTTCACCGAAACTATTTTCGCCATTTCTGAGCACGAAACCATCCATTCCGCCATTCCGCGATCCTGCCCGATGAGCTCGGCTATCGGTCCTGCCGACGCGCGGACGATCGGCAGGGCTTTCACAATCTCAATCAGGAAGTGGGAAGCAGAGCCTGCAAGGACGCTTCGTAGGTGGGATAGTCGGTGTAGCCGCGCGCGGTGTAGCCATAGAAGGTGCTGCGGTCATATGGGTTCAGCGGCAAGCCGAGTTCGATCCTCCTGGGCAGGTCGGGATTCGCGATGAAGTGACGGCCGAAGGCGATTAGGCTCGCATCGCCATTGACCACGCTTGCCTCGGCCGTCTCCGGATTGAATCCACCGGCTGCGATGACTGGTCCCTTGAAGATCTTGCTCAATTCCTGGGCTGCGACTGGCGCCTGCGCTTCGGCAACGGTCTCACCGCCCTTCACCCGCGGTTCGATGAGGTGAAGATACGCGAGCCCGAAACCGTCGAGCCGCTCTGCCACCGAGCGGAACAGCGCACGGGGGTTGCTGTCGCCCATGCCATTGAACGTCCCGCTTGGCGCGAGCCGAACCCCGACCCGATCCGCACCCCAGACCTCGGCCAACGTCTGGACGACCTCGACGAGAAGACGCCTTCGATTCTCGACCGTACCGCCGTATTGGTCGGTCCGCTTATTGGTGTTGTCCTGCAGAAACTGATCCATCAGGTGGCCGTTGGCCGCCATCAGTTCGACACCATCGAAACCCGCCTTCTTCGCGTTCTGGGCGGCCGCGCGGTACTGTTCGAGAACACCGGCGATTTCCGCCGTCTCCAGCGCTCGATGCGGCGATGTCTGACGAAACCCGTCACGCGTATCGACCACGATGCTCGGATCAGCCCAGTAAGTCGGATCGACAGATGCCGTAACCGGCTGCGATCCCGTGATCGAGGCGTGTGTCGTGCGGCCGGCGTGCCAAAGCTGCGTGAAGAAGTATGCGCCCTTGGCGTGAACCGCATCCGTGATCCGTTTCCAGGCCGCCACATGGTCGTCGGCGTAGAGACCGGGCGCATGGTAGTAACCTCGCGCGGACGCCGCGATCGCTGTCGCTTCCGTGATGATCAGCCCGCCGTCAGACGCACGCTGCGTATAATATTCGCGCTGCAAGTCGCTCGGAATGCCCGTCCCTGGCTGCGCCCGTAGCCGGCTCATCGGCGGCATGACGACACGGTGTTTCAGTGTGATTGGCCCGATTTGAACGGGCGTGAAGAGTTTCTTTTGAACGTTTGTACCCACTGGGATTCTCCGTTCGTGACGGGCCTGCGCCGGAAAGGGAGGGGAGGGGCGTGATGGGGAGGTTGGCCCCGCGCGGTCGGGCGCGGGACGGATCACCGATGTCGGACGTCGACCTGGTCACGCGCGATCACTGCCTGCCAGCCATGACGCCACCGTCGACCGGAAGGATGACCCCGGTGATGAAACTCGCCTGATCCGAGGCAAGGAACAGAAGCGCCTCGGCCGCGTCTGCGGGCTGACCGTTGCGGCCAAGAGGGTGCATCGCATTGAAGGTCGGCAAAACGGTCTTCACCTGTTCCGGTGTCAGGAACGTGCTGAAGACCGGTGTCTCGATCACGCCGGGCGCGATCGCATTCACGCGGATCTTGTCGGGGGCGAACTCGATCGCGAGGTTCTTGACCAGCGCATGGACGCCACCATTGGCCGCCGAATAGGCCGATGACGGCGTGGCGCCGATCGCCTGCAGGCCCCACATAGAGCCGGTCTGCACGATCGCGCCGCCGCGGCCCGCAGCCTTCATGGCCTTCGCCGCCGCCTGCGCGATGAAAAACTTGCCCTTGAGGATGATGTTCAGGAAACGATCGTATTCATCTTCGGTGACATCGAGGAATGGCTTCGGCCCGAAGATGCCGGCGTTGTTGAACAGGACGTCTAGGCGGCCAAAGCGATCGAGCGCTGTCTTTACCGCTGCTTTTCCTGTCGCCGGCAGGGAAATGTCGCCCACATGGGCGATCGCGCGCTTTTCGGTCGCGTCGATTTGCTTGGTAGCGGCCTCGGCTTTGGCGGCATCGCGTCCGACGATGACGACAGAACCGCCTTCCGCGACGAATCGGGTCGCCACTTCCTTGCCGATGCCTGAACTGCCTCCTGTGATGATCGCGACCTTGTCCTGAAAGCGCATGGCAACTCTCCTGGGTTATTCTACCTATCGATAGATTGATTAGCTTCGGAGAATTAACTCTGGAAACTGGATGCGTCAAGCCTGATCTATCGATAGAGAGGAACAACGCCGTGACGGGCGGCAGAAGAATTGGCTGAACCACTTCCCTCGATGTCACTCCGCTGAGCGGAGAGAGATGCAGCTGCGAGCCCGGAGCGGCCGATCCATGGCTTGGGCCCTCGAATGCCTGGGTCCTTCAGATTTGCAGCGGGCGGGTGCAGACTTTTCTCTCGCAAACACGGAGCCTATCGGTGCACCGTCGGGCCACGTGGAATGTCAGGATAATATTGTGGGCTCTCACGCCGATCGAACATGCCGTAGTCACGCACGATGCGCACGACGCGATGACGAACAGCGTCGGCCTCGGTGAGCAACGGTGGTTCAAACTGCTCAGCGGATTTGCGGTCGCGCCAGGTTGCCAACAATGCAAGTTTTCCCGCATTGTAGATGCTTGCGAAAACATCGTGGTCGATCAGGGCCGAGTGTGTTCGATCGAGCGACAAGCGGTCAGCGAGCTCCGATGGAACCAGTGATTTTGCTCCAGTCGACGCTGGCAAAACCTCGGTAATTGTCGCAAACTTCCCGGCGCCGACTTCCGTCTCATCCAAACGCTGTTCAACCAGAGGTGCGCCGTCGGGAAGCGCCGTATCCGACACGACTTCGCCAACCCGCAAATGATAATCTTGAAAGACGTCGTCGCGGCCGCGCTGTTGAGTCTCGTGGTGCTTCGCGACGGTGCGCCACCTCACAACCGACTTTTCGTCCCGCCATGTGGAATGCGACAGGATCCACCCCGGCCGACGCGCGCTCTCGAAGCGCTCGTTGTCGACGAACCCATCGATGCCCTCTAGGATCGGCTTCAAGTCTTTCGCAAGGGCGAGGTAAAGGTCGAATTGCTCTTTCTTGGGATGGACTTCGAAGATCACCGAGAACATCTTGATCACCGAGCTTGCTTGAGGTTCGTACCCGAGGGAGGGGTGATGTCTTCCTGTCGCGATCGACGGGCCGAAGCCCGGCCAAGGGCCCGAAGATCAGGCTTGCGAGAGACGTTCGCTGCCTTGATTAACATAGTGCCCTATCGATAGATAGACTAACGGGCATTGTTTTTGGTCTCTTTAAGCCCTACCTATCGAGAGGTAGCCACGGGAGCAGACTCAATGAGTGACGTCGCCGCCGCCATCATGGACGCCGCTGAGCGGCGAATGCGGAAGGGCGGATTCAGCGGTTTCAGTTTTCGAGAGATTGCAGTCGACGTGGGCGTCAAGAGTTCCAGCGTCCACTATCATTTCCCGACCAAGGAGAATCTCGCGGCTGCCGTCATCCAGCGCTATACCGCACAGACGGCGGATTTGATCGAACGGGAGCTCCAGAAGGAGCCAAACCCGGTGAAGGTTTGGGTGAAAGCGTTCCGAGGGACCCTGCACTCAGAGGATCGCATGTGTCCATGCGCCGTGCTCGGTGCGTCAACCATGGATCTGCCGTTGGAAGTATCAGCGGAAGTAAAGAAGTTCTTCAAGATGTGTCATGAGAAGCTCGTGCAGGAGGGCCTCTCGTCGGATGAGGCCTCGCAATTGCTGGCAACGATCACGGGCGCATTGGTGGTGGCCAATGCGGTGAACGACTTCGCGACGTATGATCGTGCTACGCGCGAGTTCACCCGGTTGTGGAAGCCCGCGCCGACAAAGGCTGGTCGTCAACGCTCGAAGTAAGCCTTGAGCCTGCGCCGGCGAGCCCATTTCACTTCGGCCTCACCAGCTTTGTGATGAGCGCACCGAACAACAATCCGATTTCAGCGATCGGTGTTCCTTGCACGAACAGGGTCAGGATTCCGCCGCCCGTCGTTGCGCACGTAGCAACCATGGCGGAGTTACATCAGGACAACCGGTACGATCGGTTCAGCGATGATGTCGAAAGGCTGACTGGCATACGTCCGATGAGCGTCCGGGAATTTGTGCAGAAGAATGCACATGCGTTTTCGCACCTGCCGTGCATTCGAGCGCGGCTGAATAAGCATGGCACTCGTAGAGAGGGGGCCGGCTTTGCAAAGGGGCCTTGTCACGGGGGTAGCAACCACCGATACCGGCATTCACTTCAAGTCACGATCTGACCAAGGTGGTCCCTCGGGGAACTCCTCGCGTCCTCGAACGCAGCCTATCTGCAATCGACATGACTCTTTCAGAGATTGCTTACTCGTTCGAATGAGACAGAACCGGAATTTCGGTTCGGACGCGCATATCGCTCTCTAAGATAAAGGAAAAGTGGCGCGCCCGACACGATTCGAACGTGTGACCTTTGCCTTCGGAGCAAGATAACGTACCCGTCCGAAAAGTGCGATAGGGCACGCTATACCACGCTATCCGGCTGAAGCAACTGGATATTCTCAACAACAACAGCGACGTTCCTATCCGAAACCCCGCACCGATTTTCTCCCGCCTGCTTACGCGTTGCTTACTTGGGGAGATCTCGCCCGGAACGAAGGAACGTCATGGTCAAAATCACAAAAAGGGTTGTCGAGGCGGCGGATGCTCGAGAGAAGGACTACCTAATCTGGGATGACGAGTTGCCCGGCTTCGGACTCCGGGTCTTTAGTTCGGGCAAGCGCAGCTACGTCATCCAGTATCGGACGAAAGGCCGCTCACGTCGCTACACCATTGGGCTTCACGGAGCTTGGGTGCCAGAGACCGCACGCCGAGAGGCGAGGGTGCAACTCGGTCGGGTCGCTGGGGGTGATGATCCCGTCAAAGATCGCCAGCTCGATCACAAGGCGATCACTGTGAAGGAACTGTGCCTCCGCTATTTCGCGGATCTGCAGGCCGGCCTCATCCTTGGGAAAGGCGGGCGACCGAAGAAGGTCTCAACGATCACCACCGACACGGGCCGTATTGAGCGGCACATCATTCCGCTCCTAGGAACCAGGCGGGTCAAGGATCTCACCAAGACCGACATCAACAAGGTCCTCAAAGACATTATGGCCGGGAAAACGCGGGTTTCGGTCAAGACCAAGAAGCTGCGGGGAAAGGCCATCGTCCGAGGCGGTGCTGGAACGGCGACGCGCACCGTCGGTCTTCTTGGCGGCATCCTTACCTACGCCGTCGAAGCGGGCATTATCGAAAGCAACCCGGCCCATGGCATCCGCAAGCCGAAGGACAACGTGCGGAAGCGTCGACTGTCGGAGGCGGAGTATCGAATACTCGGTCGGATGCTCCGCGACGCCGCCAAGCAGGAGAAATACACCACCATCCTGGACATCGTTCGTCAGCTTGCGCTGACCGGCTGCCGGCGTAGCGAGATGATCGGTTTGAAATGGACGGAGGCGGACACCGAGGCGAGTTGCTTGCGGTTGGAGGACAGCAAGGAGGGTGAATCCATCCGTCCCATTGGGTTGCCTGTCGTCGAGTATCTCGAGCGACGGCGTACTGACGATGTTGGCACGTACGTTTTCCGGGGTCAGGGTGAGGATAACGCGTTCGGCAGCTTCCCGAGCCATTGGAAGCAAATCTTCGAGGACTCCCCGCTGTCGGATGTGACGCCGCATGTCCTACGTCATAGCTTCGCGAGCATAGCCAACGACCTCGGCTTTACCGAGGTAACAATCGCCGCTCTGGTCGGCCATGCCAAAGGTTCGGTGACGAGCAAATACATCCATACGCTTGACACCGCGCTCATCATGGCCGCGGACACGATCTCGGGCTACATTCAAGCCCTTCTTGACGGCATTGAGTTCAAGCAGACCGCATACGCGTTAGACCGCGATTCACGAAAGGCTGCCCTGGCTCGTTTTCTTAAGAGGGCTTCAGGTAGTGATCAAGAGGTGGCCGAGGAGGAGCGCCGTTTAGCAGCATAATCCTGAGACGCAATGCGAGGTTATGGAACGGTCGGTTCTGGCGCGAAGCGGTCGTTGGCTTGAATACAAGTGGTTTTTCCCAAATTGCAGTTTGTGCCATGGCTGAAATCGTTCAAGCTGAAGGCAATCGAGTCAGCTGAAAGCCGATGGGCCGGCCAATGCGTGCGGGCTGAGGTCTAAGAGACCGGATTGAGCAATAGGTTCGGCGTTAGTTTTCGGCGAGCATCGAACTGATCGGCGGGCAGGTGAAATAGGCTACTAAAGCGAGTGGCCATTCCAGTCGATTTGAAGTCAGGCATCTATGCACGTTCGCCATAACTAAACGCTATAGCGGCAGATTGCAGTTGTGGTTCCCTCGGTCCGGGCGGCGAACATAGTCTTATTGTCACAAACCGGGGTGCGTACGTTCGCAAAGCCGGTGCGTGGCATCCCGCCAGGCTTCGAAATGGAGATCGGGCCATGACCTCAAGACTGGATCGCAGGGCATTCTGCTTCGCTATGGGCTTGGTCGCGCTGGGGGCCGGCTCGATCGAGGCCCGGGCCGAAGATGCAGCAATCCGGCTTGGCATCGTTGCTCCCATGAGCGGGCCAAATGCCCGCTATGGTTCGTTCTCGCTGCGCGGCGCGCAATTGGCTACCGAGGAAATCAATGCCGCCGGCGGAATTGGCGGCCGCAAGATCGCGATCAGTTCCGGCGACAGCCAGGGCACGCCGGTCGAGGGCGTTTCGGCGACGCGCCGCCTGATCGACCTGGACAAGGTCGATTTCATCATCGGCGACGTATCGAGCTCGGTGACGCTCGCCATGCAGCCGGTCGCCGAGGATGCCGGCGTGTTGCTGCTGAACGCAGCCTCGTCCAATCCGAAGATCACCTATGCCGCCGGCGTCGGCGGCTTCAAATGGACGTTCCGCAACTATCCGACCGACGAGAACCGCGCGCTCATCGTCATCCAATACGCCGCCGAGAAGCGCGGCTTCACAAAGTTTTCCGTTCTTTCCGTCGATAGCGACTATGGGCGTGCGGCGGTCGATTTCACCAAGAAATATCTTCCAAGCCTCAAGGGCGAGATCCTGACGGAGGATTATTACAAGGAAGGTGAGGTCGATTTTCGCAGCGTGCTTGCCAAGATTCGCGACTCCGGCGCGCAGGCCATCATCATGTACGGTAATGCCGACACGACGCCGATCGTCGGACGCCAGATGATCGAAGTCGGCCTGGCCGGTAAGGTGCCGCTGATCGGCAATGCGGAATTCAATACCGAAAGCACCATCAAGGCAGCGCCGAAGGCGCTCGAAGGTGCGGTGGAGGCCGCCGCGTGGCTGCCGGCATGGGATGCACCGCGCAGTCTTGCGTTCGTCGAGAAGTTCAAGACCAAGTATCGCGAAACGCCCAACAACCACGCCTATGTGCATTGGGAAACCGTGCACCTGCTGGCGAAGGCCATCGAAGCCGCCGGCAGTGCCGACCGGGCCAAGGTCCGCGACGCCCTGTCCAAGATCAAGTACGACAGCGCGATGGGCGAGGTGACCTTCGACGATCACAATCAGGCCCGCCTGCCCATGATCCTGCTGCAAATCGAGAACGGCAAGCCCTCGATCAAGGGCGCCTACGCGGCCGAAATCAAATATCCCGCCAAGTGAAGATTCTTGTGAAGACGAGAGGGGAGTAACCAAAATGGTGTCCGCGATCTTCGAGCAGATCGTCAACGGCATCGTTTCCGGCTCTGTCTACGCCATCGTCGCCGTCGGCATGACGATGATCTTCGGTGTCCTGCGCGCCATCAATTTTGCGCATGGCGAATACTACATGCTGGGTACCTTTGGCGCCTGGTTCGCGATCGAGTATTTCGATCTGCCGTATCCGGTTGCGATCGTGATTGGCGTGATCGCAACCGCGGTCATCGCCGTCGTCGTCGGCCAGTTCGTGATGCAGCGCATCGTCGGCGCGCCGCCGGAAACCGGGGTGCTGGCGACGCTCGGTATCGCGCTGGTCCTGCAAAACACCGTGATCCTCGTCTTCGGCGGCGGCTATAAATTCTTCTCCGGCGGTTATATCGAGCCGGTCTCGATCTTCGGCTTCACGCTGGCCGAGCAGCGCGTCCTGATCATCATCGTCTGCATTCTGGTCTTCGCCGGCCTCGAATTGATGGTCACCTACAGCCGCATGGGCAAGGCGATGCGCGCGGTGTCGCAGAATATCGAGTGCTGCGCGGTGGTCGGCATCGACGTGCCCCAGGTGGCGTTGCGGACCTTCATTCTCGGGGCCTGCCTGGCGGCGCTGTCGGGTGTGCTGACCGCGCCGGTGAATGTCAGCGTCTATGGCGGCATGGGCGAGATCATCACCTTCAAGACCTTGCCGGTCATCATCATGGGCGGGCTCGGCAATGTCCGCGGCACGTTCTTCGCGGCGATGATCCTCGGCATCGCGGAAAGCCTGGTGGCGACCTATGTCGGCCTTCAGTTCCGCGACACCGTCGGGTTCGCAACATTGATGCTCGTACTGATGTGGCGTCCCCACGGACTTTTCTCCGCGCAAGCCCGCTTCTGATTGTTCGAGGACAGACGATGTCGCCCAACGATCTCTCACTCCCGGCGCCCCGACGCGATCTGCGGTTGCCGTTCGGAATCGTGCTGGCGGTGGCCGCCTGTGTGGCCCCCTTGTTCCTCGGCAACTATGCCTTGCATGCCATCATCATTGCGCTGATTTTCCTGTTGCCGGCCCACGGCCTCAATCTCTTGGTCGGCTATACCGGCCTGCTGTCGCTGGCGCAGGCGGCGTTCTTCGGCATCGGCGCGTATACGTCCGGCCTGATGGCCGTTCGCTTCGGCACGCCGTTCTATCTGAACTTCCTCGCGGCCGGTGTGGTTGCGGGAGCGATGGCGCTGCCGCTCGGCATTCCCGCGCTCAGGTTGCGCGCCACGTCCTTTGTGATGTGCACGCTTGGCTTTGTCATCATCGGGCAGGCGATCGCCAAGAACTGGATCAGCCTTACCCGCGGCGACATGGGCCTGTCGGGCATTCCAAAACCGTATTTCGCGTTGGGGCCGGCCTCGTTCACCGTCTCGGGAACGACGGGTTTCTACTATCTGGTACTGGCGATCTCTGTGCTCGGAACGCTCGCGGCGTACCTGATCGTGCGCTCGGCGGCCGGGCGCAACATGGTGGCTATTCGCGAGAACGAGACGCTGGCCGAATCCGTCGGCATCCCGACCTGGCGCTACAAGCTCGTGGTGTTCATGATCAGCGCGGCCTTTGCCGGTTTGGGCGGGAGCATCTATGCGCACTATCTCACGGTGGTCAGTCCGCTGACGTTCCAGATGTATTATTCGACGACGATGCTCATCATCGTGCTCGGCGGCGGTGCGGGAACGATTTCGGGCGTGGTGTTCGGCAGCCTGCTGTTCGTCGGTCTCTCCGAAGCCCTTCGCGTCGCGCCCGAGGTTCGGATGATCGCCTACGGGCTCAGCCTGCTGGCGCTGGTGTTCTGGTTCCCCAGGGGATTTGCGCCGCTGCTCGATCGGGTCTGGTCGTACCTCGGGGACGCAAATGACCGGTTTGCCGATCCTTGAAATTTCCGGACTGAACAAATCCTACGGCGCGGTCCGCGCTGTCGACGACGTCAGCCTGCATGTCAATCGCGGCGAGATCTGCGGGCTGATCGGTCCGAACGGATCCGGCAAGTCGACCTTCTTCGACTGCGCCTCCGGCCTGACCAAACCGCAGGCCGGCACGGTGAAACTCGACGGTCAGGACATCACGGGATGGTCGCTCAACCGCATTGCCCGCGAGGGCCGCATGCTGCGCTCGTTCCAGAAAACGGTGGTGTTCAGCGCGCTCGACATTGAGGAAAATCTGGTCATTGCGGGCCAGATGTTCACCTTTCCGGGCCTCTGGTCCACCTTCGGCATCGGCGCCATGGCGCGGGCGCGGGTCGAGGCGTTGCGGGAACGCGCGCGTGAATTCATCAAGATCGCCGGCCTCTGGGATGTGCGTCATCAGCCAGCCGGAAAGCTATCGGGCGGCCAGCAAAAGCTGATCCAGTTTGCCTCCATGTTGATGCCGGAGCCGAAACTGATTCTGCTCGACGAGCCGATGGCCGGCATCAATCCGAAGCTGATTGAGCGCGTCGTCGAGAGCATCCGTTTCGCCAACCAGAAATTCGGCGTCAGTTTTCTGGTGATCGAGCACAACATCGATGTCGTCACCGACATCTGCGAGCGCATCGTCGTGCTCGACCAGGGACGCAAGCTCGCCGAAGGGACACCCGACGAAATCGTTCGCAATCAGGCGGTGCGGGAGGCCTATCTCGGTGGTTGATCCAGATCTTCCGACCAAAAGTCTCTCGATCAAGGGCCTGCGCGCAGGCTACGGTTCGCTCGACATCCTCAACGGCGTCGACCTCGACGTGCCGCAGGGCCAGTTTGTCGCCCTGATGGGGCCAAACGGGGCCGGCAAGTCGACGCTATTGAAGTCGCTCTATGGCATGACCACGATCAAGGGCGGCAGCATCGAATGGCAGGAAAAGAATATCGCCGGCTACAAGCCACGGGCGATCCTCGCCGAAGGCATCGCTTTCGTGCCGCAGGGCCGCTGCAACTTTCCGGTCATGACGATCGACGAAAACCTGCAAATGGCCGCCTATACGCTGCGCGATGACAGGGTGAAGTCCGACCGCGACTATGTCTACGACCTGTTTCCGATCCTCAAAGCGCGCCGCAACACGCTGGCGGGCAACATGTCCGGCGGCGAGCAGCAATTGCTTGAAGTGGCGATGGCCGTCCTGCAGCGGCCAAAAATCCTGCTGGTGGACGAACCTTCGGTCGGTCTTTCGCCTGCGGCGATTGCCATCGTCTTCAACGAGCTCTTACGCATCAACGCTGGCGGACAGACCATCCTGCTGGTCGAGCAGAACACCAAGAAGGCCATGGAAGTCGCGCACCGCGCCGTCATCCTGCGTCTCGGCAAGGTGATCTGGGACGGCAAGCCCGCCGATATCACCCATGACGAACTCAGCGAGCTGTTCCTGACCGGCCGGATGCGGGGCGAGGCCAAGGCCGAACACTGATTAATCGTTTAAAGGAAACTGCCGTGACCATCTTCGTACCTGCTGCGCGCGTGTCGCGCATCAAGATTTCCCCGACCACGGCTGCCGCCGCGCGCGTTCGCGAGTTGAAGGCCGCCGGCCACGACATCGTCGACATGACGATCGGCGAGCCGGATTTCGACACCCCGGATCACGTCAAGGCCGCGGCGCACGCGGCGATCGATAACGGCGAGACCAAATACACCGCCGTCAATGGCACGCCGGCGCTGCGCGCGGCGATTATTGACGACTACAAGCGCCGCCTTGGACTTGACTATGCCGAAAGCGAAATCTGCGTCGGCGGCGGCGCCAAGCAGATCCTGTTCCTGGCCTTGATGGCAAGCGTGGAGGAGGGGGCGGAAGTCATCATTCCCGCACCTTATTGGGTGTCGTATCCCGACATGGTCATCGCCAATGACGGCAAGCCGGTCATCGTGGCCTGTTCCGAGAATGTCGGCTTCAAGTTGACCCCGGCGGCACTGGAGGCTGCGATCACACCGCGGACGCGATGGCTGATCCTGAATACACCGTCGAACCCCACGGGTGCGGCCTATGACCGGGCCGAACTCGAGGTCCTTGGCGAGGTGCTGCTGCGCCATCCGCATGTCATGGTGCTGTCCGATGACATCTACGATCAGATCTGGTTCCGCGACGAGCCGATGACGACGCTTGCGGCCGCCGTGCCGGGTTTGAAGGATCGCATCCTGCTCACCAATGGCGTCTCCAAATCCTACGCGATGACCGGCTGGCGCATCGGGTATGCGGCGGGTCCGGCCGCGCTGATCGCGGCCATCAACAAACTTCAATCCCAGATGTCGTCCTGCCCGTCGTCGATCAGCCAGGCCGCTGCAGCCCACGCGCTTGCAAGCGAGCAGAGTTTTGTCGGCGAAAGCGTAAAGCTCTACCGGGAGCGGCGCGACTATGCCTGCGCCCGGCTCAACGCCGTGCCGCATCTGCGTTGTCTGGCGCCGGACGGCGCCTTCTATCTCTATCCGAGCTGTGCCGGCGCGATCGGCAAGGTCACGCCGGAAGGCAAGACGATCGAGAGCGATCTCGACTTCGTGCTCTATCTCCTCGACAAGGGCGGGATCGCCTCGGTCCATGGCGCGGCCTACGGGCTTTCTCCCTATTTCCGGCTTTCGACCGCGACATCGATGGCGACGATCAAACAGGCGTGCGACCGCATCGAGAAGGCCTGCGCCGATTTGCGCTGAGGGCATCGGAGCCCGTTGTCGGGGCGCCTTGTTCTCCTGCCGGGATCGCCCTAGTGTTTCGGTTCACAGGGGTGACGCAGCGGGGCCATGAGCGTTGATTTCACAAAACTGAAGAGCTTCGTGAAGATCGTCGATGCCGGCAGCGTTTCCCGCGCCGCCAGCATTTTGCGAACCGCGCAGCCGGCGCTGTCGCAGCAAGTGGCGGCGCTCGAAAGCCATTTCAAGCACAAGCTTTTGACGCGCAGCAACACCGGCATCACGCCGACCGAGGCGGGCCTGGTGTTGTACCGGCATGCCCAGTTGCTGCTGAAGCAGATCGAGCAGGCCAAGATCGACATCGACAATTCCTCGAAATCGCTGGCTGGCCGTGTCTCGATCGGGCTTGCGACCTATTCGACGTCGAGTGCGCTGTCGCTGCCGATCCTGAAGGAAATGAAGGCGCTGCATCCCCAGATCATCGTCCATATCAACGACAGTTTTGGTCATGTGCTGAGCGAGTTGATCATGACCGGCAGGATGGACATGGCTGTCATCTATGGCTCGGAACCGATCAAGGGGGTGACACTGCGGCCGTTGTTTCGCGAAGAACTGTTTCTGGTGTCTCCCCCCGGTACCGCCTTCAGCAAATCACCGACCGAAACGTTGCCGCTCTCGGCGCTTGCCGACGTGCCGCTGCTGTTGCCGAGCAAGGGCCACTTCCTGCGCCGCCTGATCGATGAGTCGCTGGCGCGGGCACGTGTCGTCCCAAACGTGGCCTCGGAAATCGAGTCGGTTTCGTCACTCGGCGCGGCGGTCATGGACGGCCTCGGTTCGACGATCCTTCCGGCTTCCGTCGCCGCCAGCGCCTCGAGTTTTGCCGGCGCCGATATCAGGCGGCTGGCGCGCCCGGTGATCGAGGCAACGGTGTCGCTTTGCACCTCCGATCACCTTCCGCTGTCGGAGCCCGCTTTGGCGGTCCGATCCGTGCTGCTCGACGTGATCGAAAAGCTGATGCGCAAGCACCCGCAAGGCATTCGCTCGGCGCCATAAGCAAAGTCTATAGCGGCAGACCGCACTTGTGTTGGCTGGCGTCAGCGCCATCCCGTACCCTTCAACCCTAACGGGATTCCGGTAGCCCGGGCTCGATGATTCATCGGGTTGCTATTCCCGCGCTGCCTGACGAACTGTCGCTGCCTGAGGAAACCATGGCCAAGCTCGCATTTGATACCGGGGGCACTTTTACCGATTTCGCCCTGCTCGACGATGACGGCGAACTGCATCTGCACAAGGTGCTGAGCACGCCGAAAAACCCGGCCGAGGCGGTGGTGCAGGGCGCGACCGAACTGCTCGAGCGCTTCGGCAGCCGTATCGATCTGGCAAAACTCCAGGTGCTCGGCGCCACGACGGTGGTCACCAACGCCGTCCTCGAACGCAAGGGCGTAGAAACCGGTTTCATCTCGACCGCCGGCTTCCAGGACATGCTGCGGATCCGCAACGAGGGCCGCTACGATCTCTATGATTTGAATCTCCGATATCCCGATCCGCTGGTCACCCGCGCCAACAGTTTTGGCGCCGAGGAGCGCATGACGGCCGACGGCGCCGTCGTCACCGAACTGAAGGAAGACGCGATCCGGGAGATCGCCGGGCGTC
Organism: Bradyrhizobium sp. AZCC 2262; assembly: GCF_036924535.1. Taxonomy (NCBI): domain Bacteria; kingdom Pseudomonadati; phylum Pseudomonadota; class Alphaproteobacteria; order Hyphomicrobiales; family Nitrobacteraceae; genus Bradyrhizobium; species Bradyrhizobium sp. AZCC 2262. Next base: position 2,294,741 of record NZ_JAZHRT010000001.1, read on the forward strand.
TGCGCAGCAAGGGCATCAAGTCGGTCGCGGTCTGCCTGCTGCATGCCTACAAATACCCGAAGCACGAACAGCGCATTGCTGCGCTGCTGCGCGAAGAGAGCCCGGACATCTTCGTCTCGCTCTCCTCGGAAGTCTGTCCTGAGGTGCGCGAGTTCGATCGCGCCTCGACCACCGTCGTCAATGCCTACACCCGCCCGCAGATGGCAGGCCACGTCGCCCATTTGCAGCGCGAATTCGCCAACAAGGGAATCGACCGGCAGGTGCTTTGGATGACGTCGTCCGGCGGCCTCGTTCCGAGCCTGCGTGCCGCCGAGCTTCCCGTGCGTCTGATTGAATCAGGTCCCGCGGCAGGCGCGGTCGCCGCCGCCGAGTTCGGCAGAACGGCGGGCGAGGCCAGCGTGTTGTCCTTTGACATGGGCGGCACCACCGCAAAACTCTGCCTGATTCCGAATGGCGAGCCGACGGTCGGCACCGACCTCGAAGTCGCGCACTACCAGCGTTTTCGCAAGGGGTCCGGATTTCCGCTAAAAATCCAGTCGATCCAGATGATCGAGATCGGCGCGGGTGGCGGATCGATCGCGGCCAAAAATCAACTCGGCCTTCTCGACGTCGGCCCACGTTCGGCCGGCGCGCTTCCGGGCCCGGCCGCTTACCAACGCGGCGGCACCGAACCAACGGTTACCGATGCCGACATTCTGCTCGGCTACATGGGCGTCGAATCCTTCGTCGGCGGCTCGTTCAAGGTCTCAAAGGACGCGGCCCGGGAGGCGATGGAAAAGCTCGCAGCCTCGCTCGATGTCAGCGTTGACCGCTGTGCCTGGGGCATCCACGACCTCGTCAATGAATCCATGAGCAAGGCAGCCGCCATGCATGCGACCGACCTCGGCGTCGATCCCCGCACGCTGCCGATGGTGGCGTTCGGCGGCGCCGGTCCGGTGCACGCCTACGGCATCGCCCGCAAGCTCGGCATCAAGCGCGTCATCTGCCCGACCGGTGCCGGGGTCACTTCGGCGATCGGGCTCCTCATCGCGCCGGTGGCGGTGGATCTGTCCGCCAGCTTTCCGATGGGCATGGACAGTTGGGATTTCGACCAGATGCGGCTGCTGCTCGACGATCTGGCCGCGCAAGGCGCCGAAGTCGTCGTTGCCGCCGGCGTCGCCAGGGAAGCGATCACCAACCGCTACACCGTCGACATGCGCTATGTCGGGCAGGGCTATGAGATCACGGTCGCGTTGCCCGATCGCAACCTGCCGAAGGACGAATTTCTCCGGCAGCTCCTGGATAATTTCACAAAACTTTACCGCGAACTGTTCGGCCGCACCGTATCGGCCTCCGTCGAGGTCATCACCTGGCGGCTTCGTGCTGGCGGAGGCAAGGACCAGGTCACGCGTCCGCATCAGGCGGAAGTGGCCGACGCCCGCAAGGGCAAGCGATCGGTCTATTTCAGCGAACTCGGCGCCTATGTCGAGACGCCGGTCTACGATCACTACAAGCTACCGCTCGATCAGCCCATCAAAGGGCCAGCCATTATCGAACAGCGCGAATCGACCGCCGTCGTCGGCCCGAGCGGCACCGCGCATGTCGACGGGCACGGCAATCTCGTGATCAACATTCTCTGAGGACGCGCGATGTCGAGCAACACTCCCGATTTCAACGACCCGATCAATCTCCAGGTGATGTGGAATCGCCTGATCTTCATCGCCGATCAGGCCGACAACGTTCTGGGGCGCACCGCGTTTTCGCCGATCGTGCGCGAGAACCACGATTATGTCACCGTGCTGCTCGACAGCCGCGGCCGGGCGCTGGCCCAGTGCACCTGGTCGATCCCGGTGTTCATCACCTCGCTGCCGGTCGCCGCTCAAAAATATTTCCTGCCGAAATTTCCGGCTAAAATGCTCAGCGAAGGCGACGTGCTCGCCACCAACGACCCCGAAATCGGCACCGGCCATCTGCCCGACGTCACCATGATCACGCCGATCTTCAAGAAGGGCAAGGTCGTCGCCTATGCCGGCGCGATCGCGCATCTGCCCGATGTCGGCGGCAGGCCGCTGCATTCGGAGGCCAGCGACATTTTTGAGGAAGGCATCCGCTTCCCGATCGTGAAGCTGCACAAGGCCGGCGTTCCCAACCAGGACGTGCTCGATATCATCGCCGCTTCCGTGCGGCTGCCGACCGAAGTGCTCGGCGACCTCGAATCGATGGTCGCGGCGAACAATGTCATGGGGCGGGAGCTGCTGAAATTTCTCGACGAGTATGACCTCGACGAAATCGACGGCCTCGCCGATGCCATCCATACCCGCTCGGAAGCGCAGACCCGCAAGGCGATCCGGCAATGGCCGAACGGCACCTATACGGCCGAAGTGCTGCTCGACGGCTACGACGTCGATGTGAAGCTGAAGGCGGCGGTGATCGTGAAGGACGATTCCATTCACGTGGACTATGCCGGCTCGTCGGACCAGGTGCTGCACTCGATCAATTGCCGGACCAACTACCGTTACGCGCATTCGGTCTATGCCCTGAAATGCCTGCTCGATCCGGACACGCCGAACAATGAGGGCTGCATCACGCCGATCACGGATGAAGCGCCGGAGGGATCGATCCTGAATCCGAACCAATGGACCGCGGGCAACTCACGCAACCTGATCGGTCACGTCATTCCTTCGTTGATCTTCAAGGCGCTTGAAAAGGTGGTTCCAGAAAAGGTCATGGGCGACAGCGGCGGCGCGCCGATCTGGGCCGCCAATTGCGTCGGCCAGCGCGACGATGGCTCGCAATATGGTTCGGTGCAGAATTTCCATGGCGGGCAGGGCGCGCGTTCGGAGATCGACGGCCTCGACACCCTGAGTTTCCCCTCGAACTGCAAGGTGACGGCGATCGAGATGTTCGAGATCGCCGTGCCGGTGCTCACCGAGTGCAAGGAACTGATTGCGGATTCGGGCGGCGCCGGCAAGCATCGCGGCGGCCTCGGCCAGCGGGTTATCCTGCGCAATCTCGGCAAGGGCCCGATGAGCATCTATCTTGCGTCGGAGCGGGTCCGGCATCCCTGCTTCGGGGTGGTGGACGGTCAGTCCGGCAGCGCCGGCAAGGTGAATAAAAACGGCCAGCCGCAATTTCCCAAGGGTAAGGTCGTGCTGAAGACCGGCGAGCGGCTGGAAGTCGAAACGCCCGGCGGCGGCGGGTGGGGCAGGACGTCCGAGCGCGTCGGCGGGCTGATCGAGCTTGATCTCGCCGAGGGACTGATTACCCCTGAGGCGGCCAAAAAGATCTACCGGCACACGCGCGCAACGCCTGCGGCTGCCGAATAGGAGACAAGATGGGTCTGATCGACGGCAAGATTGCCCTCGTCACCGGTGCTGGAACCGGCATCGGCCGGGAGTCCGCCATCCTGCTGGCGCGGGAAGGCGCGACCGTCGTTCTCACCGGCCGCCGGATCGGACCGCTCGAGGACGTCGCAGCCGAGATCAAGAAGCAGGGCGGCAAGGCGATCGCCCGGACCCTCGACATCGAGTCGCGTGCCGCAATCCTGGTGGCGGTTTCCTGGGTCGGCGCCAATGTCGGCGCGATCGACATTCTCGTGAACAATGCCGGCAGCGCCAGCAAGGTGTTGAACGCCCGCTTCATCAGCGAGGAGGAGTGGAATTCCACCGTCAACGTCAACCTCACTGCGGTGTTCAATCTGACCCAGGCGGTCCTGCCTGCCATGATCGCAAGGGGCGAGGGCACCATCATCACGGTGTCGTCGCTGGCCGTACTCAATCCGAACCTGTTGGGTGGCGCCGCCTATGGCGCGGCGAAGGCGGGCGTCAAGAATTTTATGACCTTCCTGCACAACACCTATCGCAACCAGGGTATCCGCGCGACGACGATCCTGCCCGGCGAGACCAACACGCCGATCATGGACAATCGCGCCCGCCCGCCGCTGGAGCGCGAGCGCGCCGTCATGCTCGATCCGCATGATGTGGCCCGGGCGGTGTTGCTCTGTGCGTCCTTGCAGAAGGGCGCGATGATTCCCGAACTGCATATCTGTCCGACCTTCATGCGCGACACCTCGGCCGATATCGAGACCGCGCGCTGGGTCGGCGCGCCCGATGACACCCCCGACAAGCCAAAGCAATAGACCGGAAGGAACGGCCATGAACGGAGCCAAGCTGCGCGAACGCCTGTCGAAGGGCGAGGCGATCACCATGTTCAATCCGCATCACGTGTCGCCTGGCCTTTCGGCGCGGCTGGTGGAACTCGGCGCGGACTCGATCTTCGTCGATTGCGAGCATGGTGCGTGGGGTTTTGAGGATGTGCGCAACGCCGCCCAGGTCATTCGCGGCGCCGGTGGTGCTGCGATCGTGCGGCCGGATTCACACCAGCGCTCATTGCTGATCCGCTACCTCAACGCCGGCGCTGACGGTTTGATGGTGCCGATGGTCGATACCCCAGCGCAAGCCCGCGCCATCGTCGATGCGATTCGCTACGCCTTGCCGGCCGATCATGAAAAGCGGCTGGTGGTCTCGATGGTCGAGACGCTGGAGGCGATCGGCAATATCGATCAACTCTGCGCCGTCGAAGGCATCGACGTGTTCTTCATCGGGCCCGGCGACCTCTCGCAGAACATGGGCTACCCGCCGGCGCCGCCCTTCGGGCAGCCCCGTCCGCAAGCCGTCATCGACAAGGTCGGTTACGCCGTCGAGAAGATCCGCGCCGCCGGCAAGATCGCCGGCACGCTGGTGACGTCAGACGAGTTGCCGTACTGGCTCGAAAACGGCGTGCAGTTCTTCTACGTCCATTCCGACCCGTTCCTGCGGCTCGGGATGAACGGCATCAAGAAGTCGCTGGGGCGGTGAACTTAGCCGGCACATCTTCTGTAACGTCCGAATTGCGAGTGGCCGCTTCTGGCGGATAGTGTTGAAAAAGTCGAAAATCTAGCGACCCGAAAAATCTCGCGAAAGTTGATGTTTGGATTTTTCTTCCGCTGCGTCGCTCTTCAAAGCTACTACGGAGGTCTGTGGTCGATTTTGGATGAAACGATATGGTCCCTCACATAGCAGCGCATGAAACGCACGAGCGGCCCTGAGAATTTTCAGTCCTACGGCCAAAAGGACTTTTTCAACACTATCCGCGCAAAGCGGCCATTGCTCCGAAGCGTCTGGTAGTGTTCGAGCCGGCGCGCGACCAAATCCGGTTGAGTATGGGGTTCGAGGCGCAGCAGACCTGAGTTTGATCCATCGCGCGACCGATGATCCTTTGGAATGCAAGGCTCAGCCTCCAAGGTTACCTGACCCGGGTCCGGGCGCTTGGTGTCATCGCTGCGACTGCCTGGTTGCGGTTGGCGTCGATGGTCGGACCGACGATCGTCGGGACGATGTCTGCATATGGCCTCGGTTCGGTTTTCCTCACCTTCGCCGCGGTTGCCTTGCTCGCGGCCCTCATAGTGACAATCTTCGCCGTTGAGACCAAGGGCGGTGAAGAACTTTCGCCATAAAGGGCGCTCGCCGCACCGCGGGCTGATAGTTGACAGCTTACCCTTGCGCGATGATCGCCAAGCTCCAGAATGCTTGCAGGCTCTGCGAACCGCCATCTAACGGCAACAGACAATTTCTGTCGATAGAGCTGCGAGGCTCAGCGGGAAACTGCTCCAGCGCTTGGCTAAGGCTATCCGCTAGGCTCGACATTAAATTCTGCAAGCGAGTGGAAAAGTGCGCACTCATGCTTCGTCCAAGAGGCACATCAGCGAAATTGATCGCGATTAGGTGCCAAAGATGCCTTGAAGCATCGACGGAGTCAGAATGAGTAAGGGAATCGTAGTCGCCGAGCAACCCGATGCGGTCGAGGTTGGAGCCCGCATTCTCATGGCGGGAGGCAACGCGATTGACGCCGCAATCGCGTGCGCGTTCGCGCAAGGCGTCGTGGACCAGATGAATGGCGGCGTGGCGGGTTATGGTTGCGCTCAGGTCTACCTTCCAGACCGTGGCCTTCACGAAGGCACGAACTTCCTGTTCCAGGCGCCTGCCGGCGTCGTTCCCGGCATGTGGAATCATCTGCTCGAGCGTGAAACCCCTGACGGGTTCGGCTTCGTCCTCAAGGGTTACATCAACGATTTCGGCTACAGGTCGATTGCCGTGCCGGGCGCCGTGAAGGGCTGGCATGACCTGCAGCGCCGATATGGTCTGCTGCCCTGGTCCGATGTGGTGCAACCGGCCATTCGTCTTGCTATTGATGGATACCGCATCACACCGGCCGTACGCGAGCAATGGTTCGTGGTCGATGATGCCGGCCGGGCCGACAACATCCACAGGCTGCGGCAAACGCCGGCCTATTCGTATCTGTTCTTCGCACCGGACGGAACAGCCCTGAAAACAGGCGCTGCGGTCCGCAATCCCGATTATGGGGCGACACTCGAAGCGATCGCCCGTGACGGCGCAGCCGGTTTTCACGAGGGGCGCATCGCCGACGCCATTTCGGCCGATATGGAGCGCAATGGAGGCATGTTGCGTCGTGAAGACCTCGAGAGCTACGAGGTCGAGCAGGTCAAGCCGTTATGGGGCAATTACAGGGGGCATCGCATCAGCGTGCTGCCGCCGCCGACCAGCGGACCCATGCTGCTGCGTATCCTTCATGTGCTGGAGCATTTCGATCTTCGCGGCATGGGGCATAACACGCCGGATTACATCGCCACCGTCGCTGAGGTGATGAAGCGGGCCCAGCTTGCCAAGGAAGCGCAGATCGGGGACCCGCGCCATGACGCTGTCGATACCGCTGCGATCATCGACCCCTGCGTGTGCCTGCAGGAGGCAGAAGCCATCAAGCGGGGCGAGCGGGTCAGGATCGAGCGGTTGGGGGACACCGAGACAAAGACCACGACCCACATTTCGGTCATCGATGCCGCCGGGAATGCAGTGACGATGACCCACTCGCTTGGGGCTCAGTCCGGCGTTCTGACGCCCGGTCTGGGGTTCATGTACAACGGGGCTATCGGAATGTTCGATCCCCGCCCCGGTAATGCGCGTTCATTGGAGCCCTATCGGCGCCGCGTAACCTCCATGACTCCGACCATGGTTTTCGCAGGAAACCGAATGCGAATGCTGCTGGGCGCCCCGGGGGGATCGCATATTCCGTTTGGCATCCTGCAGGTCATCCTCAATGTGCTGGATCACGGAATGTCGATTTCCGACGCCGTGGCCGCACCACGGTTCTCCGCGCCCGGAGACGTAATCGACCTAAGTGCGCGTATTCCATCATATGTTTGCGAGGCTGTGGCGGCTCGAAGCTACCGAGTCGCCCGATCCGCGCAGAGTTTTACGGTTGCGAAGGTCCACGCCATTCTTTGTGACGCCGCAGGAACGGCGGAAGGAGCAGCCGATCCTGGGGGCGGCGGAATGGCGCTCTCGGTCTGACGGGGTCCCCTATTGGGGACCCACAGGCGTCACGCCGACGCAGAATCCTACCAATAAGGTCGTCCGCCACCACCTGTGCCATCGCTTATTCCGATAGAGGGCGTCCTATAATTTGAATTTCCAAAAGCCGAATACCGTCAATAGGCTTTTGACGCTTGAACACATCCCGCCTTGGTCAGGAGTGCAACATGAGTGGTTCTTCGCGTCGTCGTCTCGTCGGGCAACGGTTTTTGGGTGTTCTGAACCGACGCGGAATCCTCCTTGGCGCGGCAGCGGTCCTGATCGGAACGGCCGTGCCGGCGGCCGCCGCCCCGAAGACCATTCGTGCGGTGATGCACGCGCCGCTGCGCTTGATCGATCCGATTACATCCACTGCCTACATCTCGCGCGACCATGGTTACATGATCTACGACACCCTGGTCGCGGTGGACGAAAATATGCAGCCGCAGCCGCAGATGGCGGACTGGAGCATCTCGGACGACAAGCGCACCTATACGTTCAAGCTGAGGGACGGTCTGGCTTGGCACGACGGTCAGCCGGTGACCGCTGAAGACTGCGTGGCGTCCCTCAAGCGCTGGTGGCAGCGCGATACCATGGGGCAACTGCTCGCGACCTACGTCGACTCGCTCGAAGCGACTAATCCGGCGACCGTCACCCTGAAGCTGAAACAGCCGATAGGTTTCGTTCTCGATGCGCTCGGCAAGCCGTCGTCCAACGTCCCCTTCATGATGCCGAAACGCGTGGCCGACACCCCCGCAACCCAGCCGATCACTGAGACCATCGGGTCTGGACCTTTCAAATTCGTCAAGGAAGAGTTTCAGCCGGGCGTTCGCGCCGTTTACGTCAAGAACGACAAATACGTGCCGCGCAACGCGAAACCAAGCTGGGCGTCGGGCGGCAAAGTGGTGAAGGTCGATCGCGTCGAATGGGTCGTCATGCCGGATGCCCAGACCGCAATCAACGCGCTCGCCAATGGCGAAATCGACTACATCGACGAGCCGCAGGTCGATCTGCTCAAGCTGCTCGATGGCAACAAGGACACAGTCGTCAAGAACAATAACAAGTTTGGCCTCCAGGTCATTTCTCGAATGAACTTCCTGGCGCCACCGTTCACCGACGTGAAGATACGGCGAGCAGCCATGCTCGCGTTCAAGCAGGAGAACTTCTTGGCCGCAATGGTCGGAGATCCCAGCGGCTACAAGGTTTGCGGGGCGATGTTTGTGTGCGGAACGCCGCTTGCGACGGAGGTGGGCTCTGAATCCCTGTTGAAGGGCAACGGAATGGCAGAGGCCCAGAAGCTTCTCAAGGAAGCGAACTACGACGGCAAGCCAATCCGCATCGTTCAGCCGACCGACGTCAATACCCAGAAGGCACAGCCGATCGTCGGAGCGCAGGCTCTGAAACAGGCTGGCTTCAATGTTGAATTGCTGCCGATGGACTGGCAGACCGCGGTGGCCACGCGCGGCAACGCCAAGATGGCACAAGAGGGCGGTTGGCACCTGTTCTTCACGGCGTTCGGCGGCGCCGACGTGTCCAATCCGCTGACCAGTCTGCCGCTGAACGCTGCCGGGATGTCCGGCTTCGCCGGCTGGCCTGACGACAAGGACATTCAGGCCTTGCGGATTCGTTTTGGCGAAGCGACCGGCGCGGACCAGCGAAAAGAGGTCGCCGCGGAATTGCAAAAGCTGGCGTTCGAGCGGGTCATCTATGTTCCACTGGGGCAGATCGCGACGCCGGCTGCATGGAGTGCAAAGCTCACCGGTGTGCTCGACGGGCCGGCTGTTCCCTACTTTTGGAATATGGACAAGCCCTGATCGGCCTCGATATTCGTTCGGTCGAGCGCGCGGTCTTCTCGGGCTTCGGTCGGCGAAGGGGAAAGGAACGACTGGCGGCCGTCCCACAAGGATGCATCTATGTTCGGCTTCATCTTGCGGCGCATGGTCGCTTCAATTCCTGTCATGTTCGTCGTCGCGGTGGCGATATTCATGGTGCTGCGCCTGACGCCGGGCGATCCGGCTTCCGTTATCGCTGGGGACAACGCAACCGTCGAGCAACTCGCGCGCATCCGCGCACAGCTCGGCCTCGATCAACCGCTTTATCGCCAATTCGCCGACTGGATGCTGCAACTCGCGCGCGGTGACTTCGGCACCTCGATCATCTCGGGGGCGCCGGTCTCCCGTCTGATCGCCGACCGCATCGAGCCGACCGTGAGCCTTGCTTTGTCGACGATCGCTTTGTCCGTCATTGTTGCGGTCCCGCTTGGCGCGTTGGCGGCCGCGCGGCAGGGGACCTGGGTCGATCGTGCGGTCATCGCTCTCTCGGTGGTCGGCTTCTCCGTCCCGGTCTTTGTTATCGCCTACGGCCTGATCCAGATATTTGCGGTCGATCTACGATGGCTCCCCGTCCAGGGCTTTGTCAGCATCCGCTCCGGAATGTCTGAATTTGCGCAACGCATGATCATGCCCACGCTGGCGCTGACGTTTCTCTACGTCGCGCTCATCGCGCGGATTACGCGAACAAGCCTGCTGGAGGTCCTGGGCGAGGATTACATTCGCACGGCACGGGCCAAAGGCATTTCCGAAAAGTCGGTCTTCATGCGGCACGCGCTGCGCAATGCGGCCGTTCCGATCATCACGGTGATTGGTATCGGCTTCGCGCTGCTGGTCAGCGGTGTCGTGGTGACCGAGAGCGTGTTCAATCTTCCCGGCGTGGGTCGATTGACCATCGATGCCGTCCTGGCACGGGACTATCCGGTTATCCAGGCGATCATTCTGCTGTCGAGCCTTCTCTATGTCCTGATCAATCTGACCATCGACGTGATCTACGTGCTTGTCGACCCAAGGATCCGCTATTGATGAGCCTGAACCTGTATCTCGATCCGGTCGCACCGAGGCGGTTCAGCCTCTTCCGGCTGACGTCGGTCTTCCTTCGGGCGCCCCTTGTGGCGCTCTCCGGCGTGTTGCTCTCCATCATCCTAGTCGCTGCCTTGTTTGCGCCCTGGCTTGCCCCTCACGATCCGGGGCTGCTGGATCCGCTGATGCGCCTGAAGCCGGCAAGTGTGCAGTATCCTCTCGGCAATGATGCTTACGGCCGCGACCTCCTGTCACGGGTGCTGTACGGCGCGCGCGTGTCGCTCGGCGTGGGGATTGGAGCAGCGGTCTGCAGCGTGGTCATTGGGCTAACGATCGGTCTCTTCGCGGGCTTTATCGGTTGGCTCGATTCCATCGTCATGCGTATCGTCGACGGCCTGATGGCGATCCCGAATGTCCTGCTCGCGATCACCATCGTCACGCTGTCCGGCGCGAGCCTGACGACGGTGATCCTCGCGATCACGTTGCCCGAAATCCCACGGGTGATCAGGTTGGTGCGCTCGGTGGTGCTGACGGTGCGCGAGGAGCCCTACGTCGAAGCTGCCATTTCGCTGGGCAGTTCGATGCGCCGGATCCTGTGGCGCCATCTGATGCCGAATACCTTCGCGCCACTCATCGTCCAGGGAAGTTATGTCTGCGCATCAGCGATCCTGACGGAAGCCGTGCTCTCGTTTCTCGGCACGGGCATCAACCCGGTGACCCCGAGTTGGGGGAACATCATGGCTGAAGGTCGCAGCTATTTCAGGCTCAAGCCGGAGTTGATCTTTTGGCCCGGGCTGTGTTTGTCGCTGACGATCCTGTCGATCAACATATTGGGAGACGCATTGCGCGATACGCTTGATCCGCGCCTGATCAAACGGGGAGACGGGCGATGAGCGACGCACCGCTTCTCTCGCTCCGCAATCTTTCGGTGGCGACATCGGAAGGCAGGGCGGTCGTCAGCAACATCTCGCTTGATGTTCGGGCCGGCGAGACGATGTGCCTGGTTGGGGAATCCGGATCAGGAAAGTCGGTAACCTCGCTGGCGGTGATGGGGCTTCTGCCGCGCAATGCGCTCCGGCCGGTTAGCGGTGAGATTTTGCTCGATGGCGAGAACCTGCTCGCCGCCAGCGAAACGCGGCTGCGCGCGTTGCGCGCCACCAGCATGGCAATGATCTTTCAGGAGCCGATGACCGCGCTCAATCCCATCGTTCGGGTCGGAGACCAGATCGACGAAGTCTTGCGGACCCATACGCGGCTTGGATCGCAGGAGAGGCGCAAGCGGGCTCTCGGAATGCTGGAAGAGGTCCACCTTCCGGAGGCCGGCCGGATCTACCGATCCTACCCGCATCAAATTTCCGGCGGGCAGCGGCAGCGCATCATGATTGCGATGGCTCTCATCTTAAGGCCACGCCTGTTGATCGCCGATGAGCCAACGACCGCCCTCGATGTAACCACACAAAAGCAGATCATTGCTCTGATCCGTGAGTTGCGCGAGAGCCACGGGACGGCGGTGCTGTTCATTACCCACGATATGGGCGTCGTGAAGGAGATCGCGGATCGCGTGACGGTGATGCGTAGCGGAGCCGTGGTGGAAAGCGGATCGGAGCCAGAGGTGCTGGCCACGCCCAAGGAAGACTACACCCGGAAGCTCCTGGCTGCGGTGCCCAGTCTCGTGCCTCGCCGACCACGACCGGAGGCGGATGCAAGGGCACTGCTGGCCGTGCGCGACCTCGGCAAGGTGTACAAGGCACAGGCAATGTTTGGACCCGCACGCGAGGTTGTCGCCGCGCGCAATGTTGATTTTGTTCTGCGCGCGGGCCGAACGCTGGGCATCGTCGGTGAATCGGGGTCGGGTAAATCAACGGTAGCGCGTTGTGCCGTCGGGCTGACCGACCCAAGCGAGGGAGCGATCGAACTCGACGGCCACAAGATGCCCGGCCAATCCTTCCGCGAGCTCAAGCCCTGGCGCCGGCGCGTCCAGATGATTTTTCAGGATCCCTACCGTTCGCTGAACCCGAAAATCCGCGTCGGTGAATCGATCGTCGAAGGGCCAACGAACTATGGCGTTTCCCATCGCGAGGCCATGGTTGAAGCCCGCCGCTTGTTGGAACTGGTGGGCCTGCCCGCCGATTCGGCGGCGCGTTATCCGCATCAATTCTCCGGTGGTCAGCGCCAGCGCATCGCCATTGCGCGCGCCCTGGCAATGAAGCCCGACGTTCTCGTCGCCGACGAGGCCGTTTCGGCGCTCGACGTTTCGGTTCAGGCGCAGGTTCTTGAACTGCTGGCTGAAATACAGGCGCGCCTTGGTGTCGGGATTCTCTTCATCACCCATGACCTGCGTGTTGCCGCCCAGATTTGCGACGACGTCATCGTGATGAAGAATGGCTGCATCGTCGAGCATGGGACGGCTGAGGAAGTGCTGTCGCGGCCGCGGGCCGATTATACCCGGGCGCTATTCGAAGCGGCGCCCGGACGCGACTGGGATTTTCCGAATTGCCGGCCGATTGACCGACGCAGTACTCCGGCGGCGGCCGAGTAGAGCCTGGTTACGCCCCGTCGGGACGCGCCGCAATATTCATGACGCGGTCCCTTCCTCGAGCACTTCGCGCATGGCTGCAAGAAAGATATCCGCGTCCGCACGCGAGAAGGGAAGCGGCGGCCGGATTTTTAGGACATTGCCGTCAACGCCGGATGCGCTGATCAGGATGTTCTTGCGTCGGAGGTCGTTGACCAGCCTCATTGCGATTTCGGGAGCCGGCTCCTTGGTATCGCGGTCGCGAACGAAATCCGCGCCAATGAACAGGCCCGCGCCGCGAACGTCTCCGATGCACTTGTGCTCAAGCGCAAGCTGTCGCAAGCCGCTCATAATGTAGCGTCCGACTTCCAGCGCGTTATGCTGCAGCTTCTCGGCTTCGATCACTTCGAGCACCGCAAGCCCGGCAGCACAGGACACCGGATTGCCGCCGAACGTATTGAAGTAGCGCGCTTTGGAGGCAAAGTCGCTCAGCACCTCGGGCCGCGCCACGACGCCGGCGAGCGGGATGCCATTGCCCATCGGTTTCCCCATGATCACGATATCAGGCACGACACTATGCCGTTGAAAGCCCCACATGGCGTCGCCGGTGCGGGCGAATCCTGGCTGCACCTCGTCGGCGATGAAGACGCCACCCGCGCGCCTGACGATGTCGACGGCGGGAGCAAGGAAGCCCGGCGGATCCGACAGGATGCCGTCGCTGGAGAAAATGGTATCCGTGATAAGGGCCGCGGGCTTGATGCCGTGCCGTTTTAGATCATCGATCGCCCGTTCCACGTCGCCTGCGAAGATCTCGCCAACATTTGGTCCCAACCGATAGGCGTCCGGTGCTGGCACCGTTCTGACGTGCGGACCGAGCGGGACGCCCGAGCCTAGCGAGGGCGAGAACTCCGATACCGCGGCCGTGATGCCGTGATAGGCGTTTTCGGTCACGATGATGCCGGCGCCGCCGGTGAAGTTCTTTGCGACCCTCATCGCAAGATCGGACGACTCGCTGCCGGTGCAGGTGAACATGACGTTCGCGAGTTCCTTGGGGAAGGTCGCGATCAGGCGTTCGGCGTAGGTAAGGACGATGTCGTAGAGATAGCGGGTGTGGGTATTGAGCGTGGCCGCCTGCCGCGCGATCGCCTCCACCACGCGGGGGTGGCAATGTCCCACCGACGGCACGTTGTTGTAGACGTCGAGATATCGGGTGCCGTCGGCGCCGTGCAGCCAGACGCCTTCGGCGCGGACCACATGGATCGGTGCATCGTAGAACAGCTTGTAGGATGGGCCGAGAACGCGCTTGCGCCGTTCCAGAAGGCTGGCGACATCATCCGCCAATTGTCCGGCGCGGTCCGGATCGAATGCATTGACCATCAGGGGACGTGACATGGTTTACCTCGTATTGCCGCGCAGTCGGTCTCGCGCGATTTCGGGAGCGATATGGGCCAGCCGGTCGAGGCCGTCCCAGGCGAGGGCGGTGTTCTTGAGAATGTAGTCGCGGTTCTCGGGATAGCGCTCGGCGCGCCAGCCGGTAATGAGCACGGTAACAAGGAGGCGCGTCGCGATCAGATCCGGCAGCAGTTCGGTTTCCTCGGGCGCGAGCGGGGTCACTTCCTGATAGGCGTCGGTGAAATCGCCGGGGCCTTCGAGGACGTCGGCGGACGCCGACAGATGATAGGCTGCGCCGATCGCGACGTCGTTGACGAGCTGGGTGCGGACGATGTCACCGAAATCCAGCACGCCGGTGATCCTTTCGGGGTCCGTGGGGTCAACCAGCACATTGTAGGCGTTGAGGTCGTTATGAACGACCTGTGCTCGCAACCCCGGCAGGCTCGGTCTAACCTTTGTTTCGAAGCGGCGAAAGACCGCCTGCCCAAGATCGAGTTGTTCGCGTCGGCGCACATGCGCCATCAGGGGTTTCAGGCGGTGAGCATGGGCGATATCCCAGCCAAGTTCGTGGCCTTCGGACGGATGTCGAAAGGCCGCAAGTGCCTGCCCGAGGCGCGCCAGCATACGGCCGAGTGCGCGGCGCTGGGCTCGCGTCCGCTGTGTCTCGTGCAAGGGCTGTCCCTGCAGAAAACTCAGGAGCCGCACGGTGCGCGGTTCGCTCGCACCAATCGCCAGGCGCAGCTCGGTTGCGCCGTCGCCGGTTTTTTGGGGGCGTTGAACCGGGAGCTGCGAATCGGTGTCTGCAATCCATTGAAGCGCGGCGGTCTGCAAATGCGTCACTTCTGGAGGTTCGGCGGGATTGGTGATCTTCAGCAGGTATTCGATCCCTTTGGCGTCGCGGAGGCGGAACATCTCGTCCCGTTCGCTCGCAAGCCGTTTGGCTGAGGTCTCGAGGCCATAGTGCCGGCGTGCGATTTCGTTCGCCTCGGCGTCCGAGACGCGCGGGGAGGGCGTCGAAAGCATCGACGACAGGATCCGATCGGGAGGCAATCCGACCGGATTGGCGATCAGCGTCACAGCGCCACTCCGAAAGCGACTCCATCGTGACCGGGGTCGGCTCCGCCGTCGAGGCGATCGTCGAGCAACCGGATGCCATGGACGGCAGCGAAGCCGAACCCGTAGGGCGAACGGATAATGTCGTAACCGTCCCGTTGCAGGGCGTCAGTGACATGGCGGGAAATGCGGTTCGACACGTCGATGGCGTCGCTCGTGGACGAGAAACGCGGCGCGCTGACGGCCTCCGTCATCGTCATCCCGAAATCGACGACGTTCAGGATCGCCTGCAGAACGCCCATCGCGATTTGCGTGGCGCCGGGAGCGCCGATCACGAGATAGGGCCGACCGTCGCGGAACAGGATGCTGGGACAGATCGAGCTGAACCTTGCTTTGCCCGGCGCCATGGAATTGGCATGACCCGGGCGCGGATCGAATACGGCCATGCAACCATTGTACATGAAGCCGAGCCCGTCGGTGATGACCCCGGATGGCTGACCCAGCGAATGCGTCATCGACACGCAGAGACCGTCCTTGTCGACCACTGACAAGTGCGTCGTGTCTTTGGTCGGAAAACCGCCGCGCAGGCGCGTCACGGTGGCGCGTTTGCCGGATCGGATATCGTCGACCATCTCCGAGGCGTAGGCCTTGCTGGCCAACCGTTCGATTGGAACGGACAGAAAGGCGGGATCTCCGATGTATTGATCCTTGTCGGAGGTCACGCGCTTCATGGTCTCCGAGACCACGCGCAGATATTCGGTCGAGTTGTGCCCGAGCCCTGCGAGATCGAAGTTCTCAAGGATATTCAGCATCTCCATCAGCATCACGCCGCCGCCCGGCGGGTGATTGGTGGAGACCTTTAGTCCGCGATACTCGCCCCAAACCGGGTCGTTCAGTCGTGGCCGAAGCGCGGCGAGATCATCCACCGAAATCAGCCCGCCATTCGACTTCATGTCTTCGGCGATCCGATGAGCGATCTCTCCGGTGTAAAAAGTGTCCGCCCCATCGCGGGCAATCAACCGCAGCAATTGACCGAGATCGCGGTTCACAACCTGATCGCCGACGCGTTTCGGCGTACCGTCCGCCCGGCAATAGAGCGCACGGCCGGTCCGGCTGAAGGCAATGCGGGCATGATTGGGTGCCCGGCCCATCTCGCCGTCATCCGACCAGAACCAGTGCACATGCGGCCTGACGGTCCAGCCACTCTCTGCATAACCGATCGCGGGCTGGATGATCTCCGACCACGGTAGGCGCCCATGCGCCCGATGCGCCGTCTCGTAGGCACGCAGCGACGCCGGCATGGCGACCGAACCGTAGCCGAGATCGTTAACCTGTCCTTCGAGGATGAAGCCGAACCCGTCGCGGGTTTCGGCACGGATCAGATCCTGCCACATCTCCGGCCGGGCGGCGGCCGGCGCCGGCGCGTGGAAATCGACATAGCCATGGTGACGTCCAGGCACGTAGATCGCCATGCTGCCAAAACCTGCAACACCACACATCAGGGGATCGATGACGCCCTGGACGAAGGCGCAGGCGATCGCCGCATCGACCGCGTTGCCTCCGGCCCGCAGGATATCGGCTCCGGCATCGGCAGCTTCCGGTTGCGGTGCGGTGATCATCGCGTTGGCGTGGGGCACGGTTGGCTCTCTCGTTTCGAGGTTGAGTGCGGATGCTGGCTTTGGATGGGCAATCGCGCATCCTCGCAGTTCGGCACGGTGTTTGGAAACGATGCCGCATCTAGCCTCCGGCCGGAAGGATTACCTTGTAGAGATGATGGTCGAAAAAGCGGCCGTCGGCACGGGCCGTGAAATTGCCGGTCACGATGCCGGTTGCCCCCGCAAACCGGCCGCCGCCACCGATAATCGTCCATGCGATGGAACCGGCCGCGACCCCCCCGGGCAGGTCGACGCTGGCGCCAGGATGTATGGTCTCGACGATCAGGTGGCTGCCAATGCCGGAAAAATCCACGCGGCCAGCTTCCCAGAAGCGGCCATCCTGGGCAAAGACCATGGTGTTGAAGCTGGCATCACCCGGAAGGCTTTCGATTTGCGCTTCCGGTGAAAGTCCTTCGGAAGTTACCGCAAGGATGGCGCCCTTCGCTTGTGACTTGATAAAGCCCTTGGCATCCGTCACCGGCGTGCCTTCACCCTCGAAGTGAACAAGGATCGTCACGATATTCATGCCACCTCACATCGTCAGAAACGACCATCATCGCAGTCAGGAAACGGTAGACGATATCCGTCGATGTTTTTCAGCGAAATCGCGTGCGGGTCAGGGCCAATTCGCTAAATCCTTCGGCAATATCAGCGAATTTCGCTAGGTCTCTCTGCTAGACTTGGTCAGCATTCCCTGCGCGAGGCCGGGCGCGATCCTGATATGGATTGGGCCTTTCGGAACTCGCTGAACGACCAAGGGTTCGACATGACGACGCAGGCATATGACGTTGCGATTATCGGCGCCGGCCACAACGGATTGGTGTGCGCAAATTATCTGGCGCGCGCAGGACTCAAGGTCGTTGTCGTGGAGGCGCGTGATGTCATCGGCGGGGCCTGCACCACCGAAGAGTTGATACCTGGCGGGCGCTTCTCGTCCTGCTCCTACATCCAGATGATGTTGCGGCACGAGGTGGTCGAGGATCTCGAACTCAAGAAATATGGTCTGGTTTCGGTGGCGCCCGAGATGCAGGAGATGGCGCTGTGGAGCGATGGCGATCACGTCATGCTGTGGCAGGAGATCGACCGCACGCTTCGTACCATCGAGGCGCACAGCAGCGAGGACGGACCGAATTTCATGCGCTTCGCGACCCGGTTGCGGCGTTTCGGCGATATCACGCAATCAGCGCTGCTCAGCGACCCACCTACCGCGGAGAGCCTGCAGCGTGCGTTCAGCGAAGCAGGGGAGAGCGATCTGTTTGAAGAGTTCGTACTGCTCTCGGCAGAGGAATTGCTGTCCCGTTACGTCAAATCAGATCGTCTTCGTGGTTTCATGATGTTCATGGGAATGGTGTCGACATGGGGCAGCCCGACAACCCCTGGCACCGCCTATGTCTACGGCTATCACGCACAGGGCGAGTTCGAGGGTAATTTCGGTCGCTACGGTTTGCCGAAAGAGGGCATGGGCATGATCGCCGAAGCCCTGGCCCGCGGCCTGCGCGCTCACGGCGGCGAACTGCGTGTCGGCACGCCGGTTCGATCCGTGCGGGTGGAAAACGGTGTTGCGACGGGACTGGTGCTGGCGAACGGTGATGTCATCGTTGCAAAGACGGTGGTGTCCGGAGCGGATCCAAAGCGATCGCTGGTCGACCTGTTGCCGACGGGCGTACTAGCTGCGCCGGTTGCGGCGAAGGCGCGGGATATCGATCAACGCGGTTCCATGGCGCGCATCCATCTTCTTGTCGACGCGCTGCCCGACTATGTCGGCTTTCCAGCCGGCTGCGTTGGACCGCAGCATCAGGGGCTGGCGATCCTGGGGCCTACTCCGGCTCTCTACGAGAGGGCCTGGCAGGCGCAACAGCGCGGCGAATTCTGCGACGATTATGTCGTTGAGGCGCTGATCCCGTCAGTGACCCATCCGAAGCTTGCGCCGCCCGGACAGCACACCTTGTCGCTCGGCGTACAGCAACTGCCGTTTAGTCTCGCTCGCGGAAGGTGGACGGATCGCAAGGAGGAATGGGCCGATCTCGTCATGGAGATCTATTTCCGTTACGCCCCCAATATGCGGAAACACATTCTCGGCCGTCACGTCATTACGCCGCTCGATCTCGAGCAGACCTACAACATCACCGGGGGCAACATCTTTCACGCCTCGATGGTCGGGCTCGACAATCTGTTCGAGAAGCGGCCGATCATCGAAGCCTCGACCTATCGCACGCCGATCGCAGGTTATTACCTCTGTGGCTCCGGCAGCCATCCCGGCGGCGGCGTCACGGGAGCGCCGGGACACAATGCGGCGCATCGCATTCTGGCGGATTTGCAGGGACGTCGTGACGAGCGTGTCGCCCGCAGTACGGAGACCTACGATCAGGGCATGCTGGACGGATTCCTGAAGACATCCATCGGTCAGAAACTGGGATATCAGGTTGCACGTTCGCGGGTGTTTCGGTCCGTCACTGAGCTACTGAATCGCAATCGATAGGTACGTAAAGCCGCTCAGGCCGAGCCGCGGGGGATTTTCTTGACATCCCGCCGGGCATAGATTTCGCGGCCACTTTCGTCGGCGGAAATCCGGGTGTCGACGAGGAAGCTGTCTCCGTCACTTGTCACCTCGGCATCGACGGCGACTTTTGTTGCCCAATCGCCGCGGCTGAGCGTCCATGTGGCCGACGTCGTGCAGCGCGCCGGCAACGGATCGTGCGCCGTAATCGAATAGCGCCGTGTCAGCGTCGATCCGAACGTGAGGCCGTCCTGCTCCAGCCTGGTTTCGCCATTGTCTTCGTCGACGACCAGTTCCAACCTCGACGAGGAGATGTCGAAGCTGCAGCGGCGCCGAAGGCGTGGCGGGCGAGATGCAGTCGCAGGCAGTTTCGGCTGGCTTGTCGGCACGGCGGGCGCGGGGGCCGCACAGCCTGCGTCATTGGCGCGCAATGGCAGCGCCAGACCGCACCGACTGAGATCGAATGATAAGGTCGCATGGCGCGGCGCCGGCCAGATGATTGGAAAGTAGCTGGTCGAAATTGCGATGCGAATGCGGTGGCCGGCCGTCATCCGCCATCCGATTGGCGCGAGTGCCAGCCGGACCTCATAAATATTCCCTGGTTCAACTGCGACGGGTCGTTCGTCGCCGTCGCGGTGGCCGAGGTTGAGGAAGCCGAACGTCATTCGGGTTGACGCGCCGTCCGGCGCGACGTCGCACAGGCGCACGACGATCTGGCCGCAATCCTGGTCCGAGCTCACCGCCAGGTTCAGCGTTGGCTGGCCGAGCAAGTCGGTATCCCCTACGACGGGGTCGCTATCAAAGCAGAGCGACAGGCCGTCGGCCTCGCGCTGATCTCCGGGCAAATAGGCGCCGGGTCCAGTCGGATACCAAGGCATCCATTCGCCGGCCCCGGTGCCTACGGTCAGGGGTGATCGTATCGCGAGCGTTGCATCCGACGACAAGCCAACTCCCAGCCGCCCCGGCGCAAAACCGTAGCGCCGCATTTCGATGGAGGGCGATGGCCATATTTTTTCGGAAACCCAGAGCCCGGGCCGCTCCGCGAGATCGGAGCTTGGCGCGTGCGACTCGATCAGCCACGCGGTAAGGGCAGGAAAGGCTTCCACTCCTTGCCCGTCGCCTGAGCCTTTCAGCGTGTGATCGAACCAGCGCGCGGCGAGGTCGACAAAATCGATGCCCGGTCCGGGGTGGGCAGTATGCGGAAAACAGTGCCCCCACGGTCCTGCGATAGCAGCGCGCGGCACAGCGAGGTTGTCGAGCAGCCGTGGCAAGGCCACCGCATAGCCGGTATCGGCCCAACCGACACTCATTAGGACCGGGCAGGTTATCTTGTGAAGACCGAGCGTGGCTGAGCCGGCATGCCAGTAAGAATCGAAGGTCGGGTGCGCGCCCCAGATTTCAAAATAGTTTTGATAGGAAGCGAGCCGCTCGAGCCACATGTCGCGCCAGCGCTCGCCGACGACCCAGGGCAGCGGCGGCCGAAGGTGCATCCCGCTGAGTTGGGCCCCATGCCAAACGGCATAGACGAGAAGACAGCCGCCTTGATAGCGATTCAGATACCGGTCATCAGCGCCATCGACCGGAAAAATCGCGCCAAGCGATGCGGGTTGGTGCGTAGCCACCATCAGGCTCGCATGGGCAGGCCAAGACAAGCCGGTCATGCCGGTCTTGCCGTTGCACCAGGGCTGCGACGCGATCCATGCCAGCGCCTCGACGGCGTCGGTCCAGTAGGCCGCATCAAACTGGTCTCGATGCAGACCTTCGGAATTTCCGGTTCCGCGGACGTCGAGCTTGACGCAGGCGTAACCGCGCGCGGCCAGCGATGCATAGATGCCTTCGTCGGCGAGGGCACTACCGTCAGAACTTCGGTAGGGATGATAGTCGACGAGCGCTGGTACCGGGACGCCTTCGGCATCGGCAGGTCGCCAAAGACGCGCGCCGAGGGTCAGTCCACTGGCCAGAGGAATAGCCAGGTGGTCAACCCGTACGATGCTGCTGCCCGATGGAATGGCGCCGTTCACGACATGCCCCCTTTCTGCAAAATCTAGCAGGTGGATGGTGCGAACTTCACTATTCACTATCGGAAAAACGCGTCATTATGCTGTTTTGGGGCCTCAATCCGAGAACCGAAGCCTCGAACCCGCGAGACCAAACGAGTGCTATGCATCTGACTTTTAGGCAGATTTCCTACTTCGTCGCGACGGCCGAGGCTGGCTCGGTTTCGGGGGCCGCGGCACGCCTCAACATTTCACAGTCCGCTATTACCGAGAGCGTCCGGGCGCTCGAAGCCCAGACCGGAGCGACGCTGTTCGATCGAAGTTCGAAGGGCGTGACCCTGACCTATCAAGGTCATCAGTTCCTGCGGCACTCCCGCTTGATCATGGCCGCGGTCGCGGATGCCGGCCGGGTGTTGAAGACCGGTCCGGAGGCGGCTTCCGGCACGCTCCATTTGGGTGTCACGAGCCTGGTGTCGGGGTACTTCCTGGCAGACGTGCTAGCGCGCTTCCGGCGCATCTTCCCCAATGTATTGGTCAAGGTCGTGGAGGAGGACCGCTCCTTTATCGAACACCTCTTGGTCAATGGCGAACTCAACGTTGCGTTGATGCTGGTCTCCAATCTGGAGGATCACGACGCGCTGGAAGTCGAGACCTTGGTGCGGTCGCGCAATCGGGTCTGGTTGCCGGCAGGGCACGCGCTGCTCGCGCACGATCAGGTGGAACTGGCCGCCCTGAACGCGGAGCCGCTGATCGGGCTGTCAATCGACGAAATGCCGCAAACGACTGCAGCCCTCTGGCAGTCCGCGCGGCTTCGACCGAATTTCGCCTTGACCACATCCTCGGTCGAAGCCGTTCGCAGTCTGGTCGCGACCGGAGCCGGATTGGCCATTATGCCGGATATGACCTTCAGGCCATGGTCGCTCGAAGGCGACCGCCTCGAAGCGCGGCCAATCCAGGGCGTTGAAGTGACCGTCGATGTCGGGGTCGCATGGCGACGCGGTTCCATTATTCCGGATGAGGCACAGATTTTCCTGCATCTGGCGCGCGAGTATAGGGGCGAGCGGTAGACCGACCGGGTTTTCCGATAGGAGCCCGTCAGGTTTTTGTATTTCCCATGCCCCCGGGGGTCTCGTTAGGGTTCGGTACCAAACGAAAATGCGGAGCCGAGCGGATGAATATCGCCAATCCAACCATCCTCACCAACTTGCTCATCAACGGGCAGATGGTCCCAGGTGAGGGACCGGTCGAGACGATCCTCAACCCTGCGACCGGAAAGGCTTTGGCCGAGGTCCCGGAAGCCTCGCACGAGCAAGTCTCAAATGCCGTGAAAGCAGCCTCGCGCGCCTTCGAGACCTGGTCGCAGACCACGCCTGGGCATCGTGCCGGGTTGCTGCTCAAGGTTGCCGATCGCATCGAGGCAGACGCGGAGGCTTTTGCCCGGCTCGAATCCCTGAACTGCGGAAAACCCTATTTGCGGATGCTCGGCGATGAAATTCCGGCCATCGTGGATGTCATACGCTTTCTTGCAGGAGCGGCGCGCTGCATGACGGGCAGTGCGGCGGGCGAGTATGTCGGCAACCACACCAGCATGATCCGCCGCGATCCTGTGGGTGTCGTCGGTTCGATCGCCCCCTGGAATTTCCCGTTGATGATGGCGGCGTGGAAGCTTGCTGCGCCGCTTGCGGTGGGCAACACGGTGGTGATGAAGCCGTCGGAGCAGACTCCGCTGACCGCGCTCAAGCTGGCGCTCATCCTTGCTGAAATCGTCCCGCCGGGCGTCGTCAACATTGTGCCGGGCCGCGGCGACAGCGTCGGATCTGCGCTGGTCAGCATGCCAGGCGTGCGGATGGTATCGCTAACCGGCGACATCACGACCGGTCAGAAAGTGCTTCAGGCGGCTGTAAAAACCCTGAAACGCACCCATCTCGAACTCGGGGGCAAGGCGCCGGTCATTGTCATGGACGACGCGAATCTCGATGAGGTGGTCGCGAGTATCAGGACCGCGGGCTTTTACAATGCAGGTCAGGATTGTTGCGCCGCCTGTCGGGTCTATGCCGCGCCGAAGATTTATGACCGTCTCGTCGCGGATCTCTCGAGCTCAGTGAAGACGATCAAGCTCGGCGCACCGGAAGACGAGTCGACTGAACTCGGGCCTCTTATCACCGAACTCCAGCGCGAGCGTGTCGCCAGCTTTGTCGAGCGGGCGAGCAAGCAGAAGCATATCGAGATCGTCACCGGCGGCAAGCGTTCGGACCATGCGGGCTTCTATTACCAGCCGACCGTTGTCGCGAATGCACAGCAGACCGATGAAATCGTTCGCCGCGAGGTGTTCGGACCGGTGGTCTCGGTGACGCGTTTCGATGATGCCGAGCAGGCGATCTCATGGGCCAACGATAGCGATTACGGGCTGGCATCTTCGGTCTGGACGCGGGACGCCAAGACTGCCCTCAAGATCAGCTCCCGTCTCCAATATGGCACCGTGTGGGTCAATACGCACTTCACCCTAATCAGCGAAATGCCGCACGGTGGCATGAAGATGTCGGGTTATGGCAAGGACCAATCGATGTACAGCCTGGAAGACTACACCGTGATGCGTCACGTCATGATGAATTTCGGCTAATACCAATTGGCGATGGAGCGGCTTGAGATGAGTTCGGTTCAGGTTTTACCCGTCGAAAACGTCAGGCTGCGGCTCGATCGCCTTGATATCAAGATCCTGGCCGCGCTGCAGAACGATGGCCGGATGAGCAACCTCAAACTCTCCGAACTGGTCGGTCTGTCGCCGACGCCGTGCCTCCAGCGCGTGCGCCGGTTGGAAAACGCCGGCTACATCCAGGCGTATGGCGCCACACTCGATATTCGAAGGATCGCGTCGCATATCACGGTTCATACGGATGTGACGTTGCGCAAGCGAACTCTCGAGCACACGCAGCAATTCGAACGTTACGTGCGCGATGAGCAGTTCATAGTCGAGTGCTATCTCGTCAGCGGTGGCTTCGACTACGTGGTCAAGGTTGTTGCGCGCGACGTCGATCACTACCGCGAGATCATGGACGACATGCTTGCCGCGGGGATCGGGATAGAAAGGTTCTCGAGCTTCATCGCGCTGCAGCAGGTCAAGCAGTCGCGGGGGATTCCGATGGGCCTTATCGGAGTGTCCAGCGCTGAACACGATCAACGGGCCCGCGTGATCAGGCGCGGTTGAAAGACGCGGTTCACCAGCGCTCGTTAGCCGTCGGCCCAGCCTTTGCTACGTGCTTTCGGTTGCGTTTAGATGATGCCGGTCTCGCGATACGGCGCGCCGTCCAGTACACGCTGCCATCCAAAGCGGCTCAGATCGATGGTCTGATAGCTGCCATCCAGAATCAGTTCGGCTATCGCCCGCCCGCAGCCTGGCGCATGCATCAAACCGTGCCCGGAGAATCCGGCAACCATGTAGAAATTCGGCATGCCGCCGGTCGATGGCCCGATAATCACATTGCCGTCGAGTTCGTTCTGATCATAGAGGCCGGCCATCACGTTTTTTTCCTTCGTCCTTTCGAACGCCGGAAATCGATGCGCGAGCGCGGGCCATACCACGCGTTCAAAATAATCATGCTCGACGTCGAAATTGAATCCGCGCGGCTCGCTGGTGTCCGGCACGCCGCCTGAATAGCCCTTGCCCTCCGGTCGAAACGCCAATCGCTGAGTGTCTTTCAGGTACGGAAGCGGCTCTATCGTGTTTTCGCTTTCGAAGTAATGCTCATAGCGGCGCATCGGCTCGATCGGTACCCGCATCCCCACCATCGCGCTGATCTGTTTCGCCCAGGCGCCCGCCGCGTTCACCACATGATCCGTCGCGATGATGGCGCCTGATTTCAACGTCACTTCTCGAACGCGTCCACCCCGTGTCTCCAGTCCGACTACTTCGTCGTCGAGGAACGTCGCGCCTATTGCGCTTGCTTTCCGTCGCAATCCGCGCAGGACGCTGTAGGGATCCAGCCAGCCGTCATCAGGTGAAAAAACTGCAGCCGCGAGATCGGCTACATTCATCGAGGGGAATTTGCTCTTCAGTCCATTCTGATCGAGCCAGACAGCATTCACGCCGTTCGCTTGCTGCACACGATAGTTTCTTTCGAGCATGTCGACATCTTTCGACGCGACGATGAACAGATAGCCGTTCTTCCTGAAATCGATTCGCGCGGGCTCGTCGCCCACAGTCATGTCGGCTTCAAACCGCTCAAAGAACGGAATGCTGAAGTTGGAAAGGGCGATGTTCTCCGGCAGGGCGAAAAGCCGGCGGACGCCGCCGGACGCACGCGGCGTCGAGGCTTGCTGATAGGACTTGTCCCGCTCGATGACGGCCACCGAGCAGGCCTTCGGATGACTCCTCAGAAAATAGGCAACGCTCGCCCCAATTGCTCCTCCACCGACAACAACGACGTCATAATGCACGTGCTTCCCCTTACATCGTTTGCGCGCCTGCTGGGGGCGGCAATGAGCCGAACGGTGCTTTTATAGATTGTATAAACTATGTTGCTATTGTATACAATACCAACGGTTTTGGAGGCGGCAATGAACCAACCTGACGTTAAGACCTTGATTTGCGCGGTCCTAGCCTGTCTCGGGTCGAGCGCCGACCTCTTTGCCCAGGACAAGTCGGACACGCTCGACAAGATCAGGAGTAGCGGTGTCATTACGCTCGGCCACCGCGATACATCGATTCCGTTTTCGTATCTCGACGATGCCCAGCGTGTGGTCGGCTTTTCGATCGATCTCTGCTCCCGCGTCATCGACCAGATCAAAACGGTCACCAAACGCCCCGACCTCCAGGTCAAGTACCAGCCCGTCACTTCCGCAACGCGAATTCCGTTGCTTGCCAACGGTACGATCGACATCGAGTGTGGATCCACGACCAACACCGTGGAGCGGCAAGCCCAGGTGGCATTTTCATCCACCACCTATTTGACGACCAGCAACTTCGTCTCGAAGAAGTCGGCCGGTATCCGTGGCTTCGACGATCTCAAGGGCCGCACCGTGGTCTCGAGCGCCGGCACCACGAGTCTCCGGCTGCTTAACGAGCTTAACGCCCGAAAAACGCTCGGCATGTCGATCATCCCGGCAAAGGACCACGCCGAAGCATTCTTGATGGTGGCGACAGATCGCGCGGCGGTGTTCGTGATGGACGACGTGTTGTTGGCTGGATTGGTCGCCAACGCGCAGGACTCATCGACATATGCAATCTCGAGCGAGTTTCTGTCC
The DNA here is from genome assembly GCF_036924535.1 of Bradyrhizobium sp. AZCC 2262. Taxonomy (NCBI): domain Bacteria; kingdom Pseudomonadati; phylum Pseudomonadota; class Alphaproteobacteria; order Hyphomicrobiales; family Nitrobacteraceae; genus Bradyrhizobium; species Bradyrhizobium sp. AZCC 2262. The sequence continues at coordinate 2,321,328 of NZ_JAZHRT010000001.1, forward strand.
GTAGAGCCTTACGCGATCATGATGCGACGCGATGATCCCGGCTTCAAGCAACTGGTGGACGCTTCGCTCAGTGAGGCGTTTCGTTCCGGGGATTTCGAACGCACCTATCGGAAATGGTTCGAATCACCGATACCGCCGCGAAACATCAACCTCAAACTTCCGATGAGCGCGGCCTTGAAGAAGGTCGTTCAGCGCCCCACCGACGCGGCCGATCCCGCTGCGTATCAATGTGCGGTCAAAGCGGCTGTTCGCATCGAGTACCGTTCTATTGCATAATTTGCAGCGCGATTTTATACGGAATGAGCCGCACTCAAGCGGCGACGGCGGCGATCGCTCATTATGAAAAACGGCACATCGTCAAAGAAGCGGCTTCGTTCAAATACCCAGTCGGTCAAGCGGCCCGGTTCTGCGAGCCCTGGTCGTGCAGCGAAACGTTCGAAATCATCTGCCCCTGACGTGGTCAGGGACGGGTTGCGCAAGGCGATTTTTGACGGCGACCTGGTCGCCGGCACGCAACTGCGCCAGGACGAAATCGCCAGCCGCTTTGGGACCAGTCGCATACCGGTGCGCGAAGCGCTGCGGCAATTGGAGAGCGAGGGGCTGGTCACGCTGCACCCGAACCGGGGCGCGGCCGTATCGTCTGTTTCGCTTGAAGACGTGCTGGAGCTTTTGGAGATCCGCATCGGGCTCGAATGCCGTGCCCTGAAACTTGCCATCCCGAACATGGTCGGTCCGGATTTTGATTTCGCCGCGGAAATTCTGCGCAGCTATGACAAGGAGCCGGAGCCGCAAAAATGGGGCGAGATGAACTGGCGGTTCCACGAAACGCTGTACGCGCCATGCCAGCGGCCGAAGCTGCTGTCGATGATTGAATCGAACTACGGCCATGTTGGCCGCTTCGTCAGGCTGCAAGTGTCGATGGCAGCCGGCAAGGAGCAACCCAATCGCGACCATTGGGCCATTCTCGATGCCTGCCGCGTTGGAGATATCGGCAAGGCCGTGAAATTGCTCGAAGAGCACATCGTGCATACTCAAAAGTCGCTCATGGCGGCGATGCGCAGAACGTCCAGTCGCGCTTTTGCGGTCTCGCATTAGATCCTTTTTCCAGCGACGCGAGCATGAACGCAGTCATCCGATGCCGACGGCGCCGTTGGCCAATGTGAGCAGGGAGTCGTGTTCCGCTCTGGTGATGCGGACGCCTTCGGCCAGCGCGCGGCGCCGGTGCTGGTACCTGCGATCGCCGGGCAACCGCGCGGTTCCCGCCTCGACCAGCGCCGCCAGCAAGACGTTCACCCGCTCGCCGAACCCGGGATTGGCGCGATGGGGATCGATGACGAGCAGAAACTGTCCGCCCCTGGAGGTGGTCGCCGTCGCGCCGGGAGATTCGTCTTCGAAGCCGAAGGGCGCGCCGGTCAGTGCGGCGGCGAGTAGTTCGACCATCACGGCGATCGAAGCGCCTTTGTGGCCGCCGAACGGAAGCAGCGCGCCTGCGTCGAGAATTCTGTAGGGGGAGGTGGTCGGTGTGCCATCGGCATCGCAGCCGACACCCGGTGGGACCTCACGTCCTTCGTTTGCCGCGAGCAGGACGTCGCCTTGCGACATGACGCTCGACGACTGATCCCAGATCATCGGTAGATGGTCGGCGCGCGGACACGCAAACGCCACGGCATTCGTACCCGTGACCGGTTTTGTCCCGCCCCAGGCCGCCATCCGCTTCTTCGAGTTCACACAGGTAAGCGCGATGAATCCTTGATCGGCGAAGGGCTCGATGTCCGGCCACAATGCGGCGTAATGATGCGAATTTCGCGTAAGAAGTATCGCAACCCCGGTCGCGCGCGCCATATCCATCAAGCGATCACGCGTGAGGGTCAGGCAAACCTGAGCAAAACCGTTATCCGCGTCGATGACGCACATGCTCGCGTGCATCTCGACGATGCGCGGCTGCGCATGGCCGTTGGCCCAACCGACCTGCACCGACCGCATGAAGCCGGGCAGTCGAAGCAGGCCGTGGCTTTTGACGCCATCGCGCTCGCAGACCAGCATCGTTTCGGCGACCGGCCCGGCGTTTTCCGCGCTCATGCCGCCCCGCACCAGGGCGCGCGCGATGAGTGCTCGCAGTTCGACCACCGGCAGGAGCATGACGTCGCTCATCGTAAACCAGGCATTCGGTGTGACATGTGTCTGCATATCCTCAAGGCTGGACCGGCACAAATGCCATTGGATGCAATTATACATAATTGTATAAAATAGTGCAGCATGCTATACTCTGGTGTGGTCGGAGAGTTGGGGCAGGGGGTTTTCTGATGTCGCGATTGCCGCATCGTTTCGTTTGGTTGATCGCCTGGCTTTCCATGATCTCCTTGGCGCAGGCGTATCCCGATCGGCCGGTGCGGCTGATCGTTCCCTTCGCGGCGGGCGGCGGAACGGATGCGATGACGCGGATCCTGGCCGACCGTCTCCAACAACGTCTCGGTCCGAGATTTCTCGTCGAAAACGTCACCGGAGCGGCCGGCAACGCGGGCGCGGATCGGGCGTCACACGCGCCGCCTGACGGCTACACGCTTCTGATCGGATCGATGGGAGTACTCACGGTGAACCCATGGATCTACACATCGACCGGCACCGCCATTCTCGACCGGCTGGTCCCGGTGTCGATGATATTCGACACCGGACATATTTTCGTGGTCAATCCCGCGCTGAAGGCTACCAGCCTTGGAGAAGTGGCCGAGTTGGCCCGCACTTCGGAGAAGCCGCTCACCTTCGCGTCGGCCGGAATGGGCACGTCGACGCACCTCTACGCGGAGCTTTTCAGGCTTGCGGCGAAGGCCCCCATGACGCATGTGCCGTACCGGGGCAACGGTCCCGCTCTGACCGATGTTGTCGCCGGCCATGTCCAGATCATGTTCGATCAGATCGCGTCGGCGAGCGGGCAAGCGAAATCGGGTTCAGTCAGGCCTCTGGCGGTGACGACAAAGCAGCGCCTGAGCTTTCTACCCAACGTGCCGACAGCGGCCGAGGCCGGATACCCGCAACTCATGGGCACGTCCTGGACGGCATTGATGGCGCCAAAGGACGCGCCACCGGACATCATCGCCGTGCTGGGTCGCACACTTACCGAAATCGCAGCCGAGCCGGAGACGAGGGAGAAGATCGAGGCGCTCGGCGCCAATATTCTGACCAGCACGCCTCAGGAAGCCGGCGAGATCATTGCGCGTGAACTCGAGCGCTGGCGGCCAGTCGTCAAAGCGGCGGGGATCCCCGAGAACTAGGGTATTGCAAGGAGAATATCTAAGGTTCGGATCGGGAAACGTTGGTCGCTGGTCGTCGATCTTTTGCAGGTGCAGCTCTTCGAGGACGAAGCCCACTCCTAAGCCTTGCAAAAGCGCAATTCATTGTGGAGCGGCCGCATCTGGCGCGAAGCGGTCGTTGTAGATTCCTCGATAGCCCCCGCGAACTCGACTTAGGCCGAACAACTTCCATCTCGATCGATGGGTCGATCTGAATTGGAGCCAATTCAAACACGTGTAGAAACTTTCTCCCAATTGCTTACTCGCGCGAATGAACCGAAACTGAAGTCTCAGGCTGGGTATGCATATCGCGTTGAAAAACAAAGAAAAGCTGGCGCACCCGACACGATTCGAACGTGTGACCTTTGCCTTCGGAGGGCAACGCTCATTCTTCGAGCCCAATATGCACCGAAGCTTTCGCTAGCCCGCGGTTCTGATAGCGCGCGTCGCCCCGCCTGAGGACCGCAGCTCGCAAGTTTTCTTGCTCTATCGCCTCCAAAACTACGACTGCACCTGTTCTGCCCTCGGCATGGTGAGAGCGGCTCATTATTTTGCGGCCGAAGCGAACGGGATCGGTAGAAGGGTCCAAAGCAGCACGGTACTGCGGAAGCTCATCCGGTACTGCAACGCAGTACCGAGAAGGGGTGCCGTGTTCTAAAGCGCTGGGAAGCCTTCCAAATAAGCACTTGAAATGAAAGGAAAATGCCTCGAATGTTAGATTGAAATCTCTGTCGGCCCAAAAAACAGCAACTACCTACCGAGAACGAAAAGCGAAATAACATCAATATGTTATCGCATCGATTTTGCATTGCACCCATGATGGATTGGACCGGGGCATCGCGAAAAGCAAAGCGCGATCAGCACTTAAGAGTTGTCGCCAGAAGCCATGTCGTACCAGATGCAGTACCGCCGCTAGTTCGGAGCTTTGATAAGCAAGCGATTTCGGGTTCTTGCGTTCGTTCTGCATCTGCCGCGTAAGGCGGCGCAGCAGCCAATTCGTGCGGGCCGCTGCCTGCCGCCGCATGCAAGGCATGGCGACGCCTATCAACTCACTTTCCTGTTTGCGTTGCCCGGCTTTCAGTGGGCGCACTGTTTTTTGCTCGATTGCTACAGACCGCCTTGCTGCACCACCACCGCCACGCACGTTGCTGATGCAGATGCCGCCGATGTCGAATGGTCTGCAATAGGGGGAGTTCGTTCCTTCGCGAGCGATCACAGCCCGCCCTTCGCCAAACGAAAAACCGGACCGGTCAGCGCATATGCGCATCTTGGTCCGGCTTAGATATGTTGTCACTGAACCACATCAAGCCGCGGCAATATCGACTCGCAGTGTCAAAGCCGCGCACGCGCCTTGATGTGTCTCAGCAAAGGTACTGTGTGTCGGCGACGATTACTTCTTTTTCTTCTTGCCGGCCTTCTTTGCCTTCTTCGCCTTCTTCGCTTTCTTAGCCATGTTGCCCTCCACGATCCCAAAGTTGGTTCAATGCAAGTCGACCTCGACCTGCACCAAAACAGAGTACACCACAACTGCAAAATTGATACTGCGCGCTTCGAAGAAGGTAAACGACGGTCACACCTTAGCGCGTTGCCAGCGGGCGAACCTCTCTTACGATGCGTCAACGCGAGACGTGGACACGGTTTGTTACCCAGCTGGAAACATCCGCGCCGAGATTGACACCGAGTCAGGCAGCAATGCGAAGCGGCTTGGAGCTGGAGCAATTTTGCTCGGAGCTATAGCGTGCGCCCCGACCAGCGAGCACGGCATATTTGTGGCAAGTCTGACGGGGCACGATGAAAAACAGGAAGCGGGAATGGCGGCGCCTAGCTCGTCAGAGCTGTCATCTCTTTTCGGGCGGCCTCGACTCGCGCATCGAGGTATTTGGCCAAATCCAGAAGATGGATTCCCTTTGCACATTTCTGGCTAGCTTCCATTCGCACCAGAGGGATCGCTATTTCACCTGTGCTGATCTTCTGCACCAGCTTGGTTGGATTCAGGTGCGAAAAGTAATCCCGACACACATCCTCGATCGGGACGATGGCCTTACCTCCATACTGCGCCATCAAAAGGAACGCGGTGTTCATTGGGCTACCTTTCATATCGACCCGGGCAAGCAGCGCTTCGCAGTCGCTGCATCTCTTGGGCCGATAATCTTCACAAGCTTTGCTTCAGCCGTCCGGTAGCTTGACCTAACTTGAAACCTTTGCCCCTTGCGAGATCTTTTCCGTTGTCGGCGGAATTTGGCTTCTCTAGCGTAGTAAAGGTGGGCTCGTACGACGGTATGCATCCTTAGACAGGGGGCGTTTCTGGTGCCATGATCTGAGGCAGCTCAATAGCTATTCTTTTGAGTCAAACCTGCAGCCAGACCGTTATGAGCGGCAGGATAACGGTCGGGTTCGTTGATTTTCCTGCATTTTCGTCCGATTTCGATCGCGTTTTGTTGTGGTTCAGTGTGTTCGTTTCTGGTGCGAAACTGGTGCGGTGCTTAGGAGCCGCGAATGAAGCACCCAATGGCCGCCGTTGGACCTGCTGACTACGAACTGGGGGTCAGGAGTTCGAATCTCTTCGGGCGCGCCACTTCCGAACAAATCTGGGCACTGCTGCCGTCGCCGCGCCCGATATCACCAAACGCTCAAGAACATCGAGCCGGCCGTGAATGCGAATCTCCTCGTCGCGGATGGCGCAGATGCTTGAGAACACCGGCGCCGCGGCCTTGCAGTTTACGCCTGCGGAACTGGCGGAGCTGAATTCCGCCGTGCCTGCCGTCAAGGTGCGGTGCGCGGCTTCCCGAGGTTGTTGAGGTCATGTCAGGGGTCGAAGCCGCTCCTAAAGTGTGACGACGCGCCCTTTCCGGGCCGGCTCAAGGCTGCCCGGCCATACGGGAACCCGCAGGGAAACTCAGGATCATCCATATGAGCGGAGTGCCGCTGCCTGCGCGCCGCCGGACGGGTCTCAATATTCACGCATATATGAGCTGTGTTGATAACCGCATGCGGATTGGAAGGTTTAATCTCAAGCCGGCGGCGCGTTAAATGTGCGCAATGCCAGTTTGTGCCTGGCCCCTGTACAGGGAAACCGTTGATGGAACGCAAGCTCGCCGCGATCATGGCCGCCGACATCGTCGGCTACAGCCTGATGATGGCCGAAAACGAGGCCTCCACCTATAAAGAGCTGCGCACAGTCTTCGATAATTTGATCGAACCCACAGTCGCGCGGCATGGCGGACGCATCTTCAAGATGACCGGGGACGGGTTTCTGGCGATGTTTCCAAGCGTCAACGAAGCCGTTGATGCGGCCGCTGCTATCCAGCAAGGGTTCGACAACGCCCCGTTTGAGCTGCGCATAGGCATCAACCTCGGTGATGTCATCGAGGATAATGGCGATATGTACGGCGACGGCGTTAATGTCGCCACACGGCTTGAGGCGATGGCCGACCCCGGTAGCATCTTTGTCAGCGGCGCTGTCGTCATGGCCGCAGACCGCAATCGCGGCGAGGTGTTCGCGCGTGTGGGCCGCAGGCGCGCCAAAAACATTCCCGAGCTTCTTAATGTCTACCGGGTACGGCGCGCGCAATCCTCGTGGTCTCGCTGGCCGAAAGTCCCGCGCGTTCTACGCGGTACCGCTGCGCGCTGGTCGTATGGCGTCGCCGCCGTAGCCCTTGTCCTCATCGGCACCCAAATCCAACCGCTTTCCCTGGCGGCGATGGTCAGCCGGCTCCCGGCCGCGCTGTCTTTCGACCAGACCCGCGCCGACCCGCGGCCGTCAGTTGCGGTCATGCCCTTTGCGACCATGAGCGGCGACCAGTCGTACTTTGCAGACGGACTGACCGAGGATGTGACCACGGCGCTTGCAAGGAATTCCGAGCTTCAGATCATCGCGCGCGACTCCACATATGCCGTGCGCGGGCAGGAAAGCGATGTGCGCAAGCTCGGGGTAAAGCTGGGCGTTTCCTACGTGGTGGAAGGCAGCGCGCGCCGCGAGGGGGACCGGCTTCGCGTCTCGGCGCAGCTGATCGACGTGAAATCGGGCGCGCACCTTTGGTCGCGCAGCTTCGACAGGCAGGTTGCCGACGTCTTCACCGTACAAAGCGAGCTGACCACGGAAATCGTCGCCCAGCTCGCGCCGTATATCGGCCGAAGTGAAGCCACCGCTGCCGCGCAACGTCCGACCGACAACCTTCAGGCTTACGATCTTGTCCTGCGGGCTCGTCATCGATACCGGCATGGCGCCCAGGATGCGGAAGCACTTATGGAGGCACGCGGCATATATCAGCGCGCGCTGGAAATGGACCCGGCCTATGCCGCCGCCCGTGCGGGCTTGGCCCTCACTTACATCGCGGATGTGGCCAGGAGGTCGAATGGTCGGGCAACAGCGCATGAGCTGGAACTAGGTCTTAGCGAAGCGCGCCAGGCTGTGCGCCTCGATCCCAATCTCTCGCTCGGCTATCAGGTGATCAGCTTCGGGCTCGCGGTGCAGGGCGATTATGCAGGCGGCCTGCAGGCCGCCAAGCGCGCCGTCGAACTGAATCCCAATGACCCGGATAGCATGATGGCATTGGCAAAAGCGCAAGTCCGTTTCGGGGACTACGCGGACGCCGTTGCCAATGCTGAGCGGGCACGTCGCCTTCATCCCATGGCGCCGGAATATTACGCCTATGTGCATGGCCAGGCTCTTTACGCCGCTGATCGTCGCGATGAGTCGGCTACCGTGATCGCCGAATGCCTTGTAAGGGCGCCGCGCGATGCCAACTGCCTGCTAATCCAAGCTGCGCTGCAAGGGGGGCGCGGTGATATAGAAGCGGCGCAGCTGACGATGGCAAACTTGGTAGGGGCCCAACCGACATTTTCGTTAGAGTCAGAGCGCTCTTATCGCCGGTTTGGCAACAAGCCGCTCATGGATCAGTTCCTAAAGGACCTGACGCGGGCGAAGGCACCGAAGACTGCGTAATAGGATTTTTTGTAGCTTAAATTCAATGTGATAGCTGTTCTCAGTTTCATCTCGTCCGGCGCGCCATTCAATCAAGCACTTACGAAAGCTCACCGTTTGAGAGCGAGAGATTAAAACGGTTTTTCAAACGGTGGATTTTTTTGGCTATTCTATTTTAGCTGTTCTTATGTGCCGGCCCGGGTAGAGGAAAGTCTCCATCGCTAGAGACTTAGTTAGAGGTGACTGCCACCAGACGGCGGCAGTCGATTCTGCGTACTGATAGGATTTCTAGCAAATTTTGTCCCCCCGAAGCCGGAGGCTACCGGATCAACGCGGCTTGATCGGCCTGCGAGGGGACCGACGACTAAAACGAGGTAACTGGGCGGCGTCGGCTCTTTGTCATTTTTGATCAGCCACTATGGCCGCCTCGAAGCGCTGACGCGTCGAGATCGCGAGCCGGCCTAGTCTGAAGTGCTCCTGCATGCCGCGGATTAGGTCTTCGTCCTCCTCGAGGCCCTGGGCACGAAGGACATCGGCAAGGCCCGCCAATTCGGGCAGCGGCACGTCGCCGTGCTCACGGTCGCCGCCACCACGGTAGGTCGACTTGGCGCCAGGCGCGGTGTTTTGCGGCCAGACGATCTCTCGATCACCGTCCCGGCTTATGGAAAAGCGACCTCGTCCAAGGGCCGCCCGGATGATCCGCTGTACGGTTTCGCCCGAACGCTGGAAGCCGTGGGCACGAGCGATGCGGTCGATCAAAATGTCGAAATAGATCGGTCCCTCGATTTCGACCACATGGTCAATCATATTGCGGAGATTGCTGCGGTAGGCAATGTCGTAGAAGCGCTCGCGGTCGGGCGCGGCGACCGTGCTCGGGTCCGCCTTCGTGTACGTGCCCGGCATCCCGGCAGTGTCCGCTGCCGCCGGCGTCGGTCCGCGCGCGTAAACCCTCGGCGCCTCAGCAGGTTCGCGGTCGTTCGCCGGATGAAGGGGAAGCTGCTGTGGGTGTTGCGACTTGTGCTCCATTCTGTGAGTCGAGTCCGGCGGCGGCTGGTTGGAAGGTATAACCTCCACCTCTTCCGGCGCATCTTCGACGCTGACTACGGTCTTCTCCTCGCATATCGACGCGTCAGTTTCGATGGCCTCTTCCCGGGAGGTGGCCGACGGCCGTGACGCGCGGTCCGCTTCGAGATCGGCAGTCAAGCGCGTGTGGATCTTTTCTGCTGCCGACGAGGCGTCCATCCACCACTCGGTGCTCCAGATGCGCCGGATACGCCAGCCGAGGCTGGTCAGGACCATCTCGCGCAGCCGGTCGCGATCGCGGGCGGTCGCAGAGCGGTGATAGGTGGCGCCGTCGCATTCGACGCCGGCGAGATAGCGGCCAGGAAAGTCTGGATGTACAACGCCGAGGTCGATCCGGAAGAACGACACGCCTACTTGGGGGTGAACTTCCCACCCTCGCTTCTGAAGCGCGCCCATCACTGCATCCTCAAAGGGTGACTCTGTCTCGCGACCCGTGGGCGAGAAGGCCTCTGCGATGGCGCGCGCGCCGTGCTCGGCGAATTCAAGGAAGTGCTTGAAGTCGACGACGCCTTTGGCGCCGGTGCGCCCCAAGTCTATCTGCTCGGGACGGAGTGTCGCGAACACCAGAAGCTCGCTGCGCGCACGCGTGACCGCAACGTTGAGCCGTCGGTGGCCGCCCTCACTATTGAGCGAGGAGATCTGTGCGGTAATGCGGCCGGTCTTGTCGGGCCCGACAGCCACCGAAAAGATGATGACGTCGCGTTCGTCGCCCTGAACGTTCTCTATATTCTTAACTAGAATTGGCTCACGGGTCTGGTTTCGGTCGAAATGAGGCTCCAGGGCCGGATCGCTGCGTCGCGCCTGGTCGAGCATGTTCTCGATCAGCCGCTGCTGGTCGCCGTTGAAGGTGACAACGCCGATCGATTTGGTCGACGTCTTCAGGCGTCGGACAACCTCCGCGACGACCGCCTCGGCCTCCTTCCGGTTTACCTTGGCACCCCCGCGTTCGTAGACGCCGCCCTCGACGTGGACGTAACGAACAGCGGTGTCCCGAGTCACGGGTGAGGGAAAGGTCATCAGCTCGCCGCGGTAGTATTTCGCGTTCGAAAACGCGATCAGGCTCTCGTGGCGGCTGCGGTAGTGCCACGACAGTCGCATGCTCGGGATATTCGAGGCGAGGCATTCGTCGAGGATGCTCTGCTGGCTCTGCACCGTCGAACCGTCGTCATCCTCGTCGTCGACGCCCCGCTGGCCGACGCTGGTCGGCGGAAGCTGTTCCGGATCGCCCACGACGATCACTTGGCTGCCGCGCGCGATGGCGCCGATGGCGTCCCAGACGGGGATTTGTGAAGCCTCGTCGAAGATCACGACGTCGAACGGTTTCGCCTCGGCTGGCAAGTATTGCGCGATCGAAAGCGGGCTCATCATGATGCAAGGCGCAAGCTGGGTCATGACGTTCGGGATCCGCCCAAAGAGTTGACGCAGCGGCATGTGCCTTGCTTTCTTGCTTATCTCGCGCGCCAGCGTGCCCCATTCCGGGTCCTTGCCGAAATTGGTTTGCGTTGGTACCGAGGCGCCGATCCTCGCCTTGACGATCTGCCTAGCGAGTTCGCAAACCTTCTCGTCGGCGGCGACGAAGGCCTCGATGACGGCCTCATGCCTCTCGGCCAGGAAACCGCTCAGCACCTCGTCCTCGTTGACGATGGTCTCTGCCACCCAACGCGCATAGGCGTAGTCGAACGCACCGACGAGTTCGTCGCGCGCAACGCGGCCGTCCTCGACGGCATCCACCAGCGGCGAAAGTCCGGCGGCCCGCGCGGTCTTCGCTGCTGCTCGCCATGTCGCCCATTGCGGCGCCTTAATGATATTGGCCTTCCAGCGCGCCGCCCGCGCCTGCAACCCATCGATCCAGCCGGGCTCCAGCCGAATGATGTCTTCCGGGCGATCGAGGCCGATGCGGGCACCGACATCCTTGGCTGCCTGAAGCATAGCCGGGAAGGTGCGATGCATGGCGTCGAATGCCCTACGCACCTGGCCACCAGAATGGAAACGCGAGACGTCGTGAGCGAGAAGACCAGCGACGTGGGCGGTTATCCGTTCCGCTGGCACGTCGTCGACCTGGAAGGCTTGGACCGCGGTTTGTAGATCCTGAGCCCATTTGATCAGGGCCACGATGCGCGCCGGGTCGCTATCCAGCCCCCGCCACAACGGTTCGATGCCGCGGAAATGCGGCCTGAGTGCTTCCATTCCGCGAAGCAGATCGCAAAGGTCCTGCAGGACGATGAGGTCGCGTCCAATCTCGTCGGGCACCTCGCCGGGGCAGTAGGGCTGCAGATGGAGACGTACCTTCTTCTTACGGCCGCTGCGCATCAGCACATTTGATGCGCAGGCTTCGGTCCAGTCCCGCTGAAGGGCCGATAGGTCGAGAAACGCAGCCTTGAGATCGTATTCGGCCGACAGTTCAGATGCCTTGTCTCGGATGTGGCCGATCACGTCGGCCAAAGCGGTCAGCGCGCGGACACGGTGGGGAGCCTCTTCGTTGAGCAGCAGCACCCCATCTGCTGCATCAGGGTGCAGCATCAGTGCGACGAGCTTGACGAGCTGTAGCAACGAGCTGTCGTCAGCGACCTCGTTCAGTCCAAGGGAAGTGACGAGCGCGTCCGCCGCCTCGCGCATTTGCTGCAGCGTGGCCTGTAGCCGATCAATCGCCTGCTGCAAGGATTGTGCCCAGGCAGGATTCCAGCGGGTCTGCTCGATACCCTGCAACGGATGGACGGATGGGTCGCCGACGGCCTCCAATGCGGTACATATGTCTGCGCAGCTTTCGCGCATCCGGGCGAGCTGCTCCGGCGAATGCACCGTTCCGGCCGGCCACATCAGTTCGATGTCGGCGAGGCGGCCGCGATCCGCGACCACGCGTCCGAAAGCTTCGTAGGCGGTCATACCGTTCGCGCGTCTGCGGTGCAGCGCCAAGACCAGTCTGTTCAGCTGATCGCGCCTCTTTTTCAGGTCGCCGGCGGCGGTCGACCAGTGCTCTTCGGTGACGAGATTGCGCTCGCGCCAAGCGGTCGCGAGTTGCTCCAGCACGTTCGACTTCTGGGCCTTGGTCGAGTGTACCTCGAGACAGTAGTTGCCGAGCCCGATGGCTTGCATGCGCTGCCTCACGACCTCCAGCGCCGCGGTCTTCTGCGAGACGAACAGCACGGTCTTCTGGTGAGCAAGGCAGTTCGTAATGGCATTGGCGATCGTCTGGCTTTTTCCGGTGCCGGGCGGGCCGAACAGCACGTAATCCGCGCCGCGCTGGGCGGCGACGACGGCAGCGATCTGCGAAGAATCGGCCGAGAGCGGCGCGAATAATTCTACTGGGTCGACGATTTCGTCGATGGTTCGTGCGTCGATGAAGCCCGCTCCGGATCCCTCGTAGCTGTGGGTCGGTGTATCGATCAGGTGGCGCACGACGGGATTGCGCTTGAGCAGATCGGAGCGGTCGACGAGGTCCTTCCACATAAGGTACTTGGTGAAGGACAGCGTCGCGAGCGTCACCTGCTCGGTGACCTCCCAGCCCTTGATGCTCTTGATGTGACGGCGGACAGTCTTCCAGATGCCGGCGACGTCGATACCAGAAGCGTCCTGAGGCAGTTCGCCGTCGAACTCCGGCATCGACAGATCGAAATCCTGCTTCAACATCTGCAGGAGCGTCGGATTGAAGCGCGCTTCGTCCTCGTGCAGTGCGAGACGAAAGCCCGAGCGTACGCTCTTGCGCTCGAGCTGTACGGGTATGAGGATCAGGGGCGCTCTGTACGGCCCAGCCCCGTCCTGCGGCACCCATTTCAGGAAGCCGAGACATAGATAGAGGATGTTGGCGCCGCCCTCCTCAAAGGCGAGTCGCGAAGCCCGATAGAGATCGGTCAGCCGGCCCTCCAGCTCGCTGTCAGCGACGTTCGTGTGTAGGTCGCCCCGTTTCATCGCGTCGAGGATGAAGTCCTTGCGCGCGTCCTCGTTCTGCCGATCGGCGAGCAGCGTCGTGTCTCGTCCGTCGCTACCGTCGAGCACGGCGGTTTTGCCCAGCAGCTTGAACCGGTCGCCGTCGGAAAGCCTATCCTCAAGCATCGCGGGATCGGGGCATTCAATCGCGATGGTCGATTTCGAATCCTTGAAATTGAGCAGCCGGTTCTTCAGCGATAGGTCGAGAAGGTTACGCTTCCAGATCTCGAGCCTGTCGAGATTCTTCTCGGTTATCGGTTCGCGACGCTTGTCGAGATCCTCCTCGAAACGCGGGATTTCACCGACTTCCTGCGCGATGGTCATGGTGTCGGTGATGGGCCGGATCGCAGGTTCGGCCGAAACCGATAGGTCGAGAGGACGGATCTTGGCACTTCGCGCACGACGCACGTCGATGGCGAGTTCGAACGGCGAGGCGGCGTCCTCGGCAATCAGTTTCTTGGCCGCTTCGACCGCCTGCTTGAAGCGCGCTGGGTGCGCACCCGTCAGCAGGGTCGTCTCGACCACCACCATTTCTTCCAGCTGCACACGCTTGCGCAACATCTGGGGGTCGTCGACGACGAGCCCGGAGAAGTCCTCGTCCACCAGCCAAATACCGACAAATGCGTGGCCGTCGGTGAGGGCAACGACCGGGTTGAGGCCCGCTTGTTCGAGGCAGGACGCGTACAGCAGCGTCAGATCGAGGCAAGTGCCGACCTTGCGTGAAAGGATATCGCTCGGGCCGCGGACCATCTGGCCCGAGCGCTCGAAGCTTTTCGGCGGCAAGACGTAGGCGATCGAATGTGACACCAGCGCCGCCCAGATCGCGTCGGCCATCTCCCAGGCGCGGGCCTTGGTGCCCTTGCGGTAGCCGTCCATGGCCCCGTCGCGACCGGCGGTGGTAAGTTTGCCGGAGGCTTCGCGCAGAATGACGTCGATGCTGGGATCGGTCGGCCGGACGAAGGCCGCCAGCAGTTCCGGCACTGAATTGACGCCGCCCCAGTGCGAGGGCGGCAGCAGATTGATTTCGACGGCTTGATCGGCGACGACGGTCCCCGTTGCTTCGACCCGGATGCGAAGCTCGCCGCGCCGCGAAGCATTGATGCCGGCGAGAAAGGCAGGATCCAGCTTTAGATCGAGACTGCGGATATGGTGGACAGCTTGGTCCGCGATGCGATCGATGCGCCAAACCCCAGGGGTCAGAAATGGTGGTTCCGACGTGAGGTGGACCGAAATTCCCGTTAGATCGCTGCCCGATGCGTTTTCGACCGCGAGATCGCGGATGATCGGCACCGCATTTTGGTAGAAAGCAACGTTGACGTTATCAGCCGTGGTACACGCAATTCTTACGGTTCCGCTCACCGCGTTCTCTGATTGGATCCGCTCCAGCATGGTTCGCCCTCAGAAAGCTCCGGCAACTCGCGCTCGCCCGACACCTAACGTGCTCGAGAGCATCGCAGGTGAGGTCCGATCATGAGCTGCTTCATCAATGGGAGGAGTCGGATATTTGCCGACTAATCAAATGGATACGGAAAAGAATCCGATTGTATTATGTCGTACGGCGACCGGCCGAATCCCCCACAACAAATGCCCCACTCACTCTTTTGACGGGAGTATAAGTGGATTGCTCGCCCAATTCGAGCATATTCCCTACCTAATCCCTCAGAAAATCGAATATATTCCGGCTTAAGTTGGCACGCCGGGGTCTGATAAGCGAATCAATCAGAATTCCCCCTCCGCGCAATAGCCGGCGCGTATGAGTGGCAAGGCTCTGCCTAGCGAAATCGCAATCGAATTGCCAACAGGGCTGCAGCTCCAGGCTGTTTACCCACTCCACTCAAGTAGGTCCGTAGGCAGTAGCTTATTTCATCGTCCCGCGAGAAGGGCACGTCGAATTGTTGGATCGATCGTGTCATCTTTCGCTGCATGTTCAAGAAATCGATGAAGATCGAGTTGTCCGTTCTGCAAGTTCGATGGTTTCGCCACTAGGCAGCAACTGCGCCCCGCCGGAAGACATCGTTTCGGTGCTTCTTGATATTCTTGCCGTCAGCCCTCTCGCCTAAGCCAAGCGGACTGATAAGCTTTCGAGCAAAACCTAATCAGTGCCAAACTGGATAGATTTTCGCAGAAAGCTTATCAGTTTGACTTTATCTCATCGGCCCATTGCTCCAAGGCGCCTTTCTACAACAAAGTCATCTGTGCATCCGAAACCTTTGCTGAAGGATCCATAGGCAGCAATTCGCGAAACTGCAAGCGTGGACTATCTTGCCTAGATCGGAACATAACCGGGATTGAGGGGACTGAAGTCCTGCTGCGTCAGCACGGTGCTGCGGTATTCTGGCGCCTTGAGGTCGACGTCGACGAGCTCATGCACAGCGCCGCCATGCAGAAGGCGCAGCACCTCGCTCAAGGCGAGCGTCGCGGCGACGGCGCCGACGAACGGCGCGCCGACGGCTTTGCCGGCGAGTAGCGTTACACCACAGCGATCGAGCGCTCCGCTCGCGAGCATGCTCTTGTACGCGGGGCGGTCCTCGACCTGATCGACGGCCTGCGCGCTGCGCCAGATCTGCGACGCCGACCGCGACGCCGGAAGCGTATGCAGGCGGATCGCTCGAAAGTCCCGGTGCCCGCGGCCCAGCCCCGCCTCCACCACGAAGTCGAATCCGACTTGATCGAGTGCCTGGCGTCCGGCGCCGTTGTCGAGCCCGCACAGGGCGACGGCAGGCTCATCGTCCTGGCGCCGGAACGAAGCGTCGAAGAAGCGCTCGTGGATCACGGTCGAAAAGCCCCGGCGCTCGGCCCAAGCCGCCATGGCGCGCGTCTTCTTGATGTTGATGAGCGTGGAGTCGCTCAAGATCGAGGTGCTCTCGGTCGAGGGCGTGATGACGTCGATGTCCTGCAGGATCAGCCTCAAGTCTTGCGGGCGGGCGAAGGGCAGGAGCCCGAGTGCCCAAAGATAGGCCTGGCCAAGATGGCCAAGGCCGATGAGCCACAGCCGCGTGGGCAAGAGCGAGAGCGTCGGCTCGGTGACGGTGGTGCTAAGCCAGTCACACGCGGGCGCAGGATCCCAGAGCGACAGACCCAGAGCACGGCGTCCCGCGATGCCCACGTGGCCGGAGACATAAAGGTGGCCGGAGACATAAAGAAAGGCTTCACTCACGGCGAGCGCGGCGGCGAGCATCGGCGCCAGCGCCATGACGGGCGCCGGCACGGGTGCCGCCTCGGCTGGTGCCGGAACGATCCCGCCGCGCCAGCCGGCGAACACGGTACGCACATGAAACGGCGCGCGCCGCGCGGACGGCGCGCCGCCGATCTCGATCACCGGCGTGGCGACTGCCGGTTCCCCGATGCTGCCGCCAAGTCCCACGATCGCTTCGGCGAGCGTGGCGCCGAACGGAAGAGGGACGGCCAGCGGTGTCTCGGGCAGCGGTGCCACGCTCACGCCGCCCAGAAAGACGCGCCGCGCGAGTACGACGGCGGTCAGGAGGGCTGCTTGGTGATGCCGGTCTCGTGCGGCCTCCTCGCTAATACGCAGCGCAAGGCGATATCCGGCGAAGAGCGCTTCGGCTTCGGCGATGCTTGCGGCGGCGCCGCTGTCGAGCGCTTGCTTGACCAAGCGGTGCAGCTTGTCGGCGGCGGTGAATGCGGTCATGGCGGCCTCACAGTCCGATGTGGAAGAAGATGCGACGGGCGGCGGCCGGCACGGTGTCCCAGCGCTTGCCGCCGAGATAGCGGTAGATGCCGACCGATTCCTGCGGCACCGGCGGCCGCGCGAAATTCGGCAGGATGAATGCGATGTGTCCGGCGCGCGAGATCATCGGGTGATCGCGATCGGAGCTGCTCTGCCCCGCGCCGCCGGGATGCACGTGCACGTCGGCGACGACGCTTATGCCGCGCTGCTTGCAGATGTCCCAGAGCGTCCCGAAAGACCGGCCGTCGAAATGCACGATGCCGGTGTCGAGCGCGTGCGGGTCGAGGTCGTCGTAGAGGATGAAGTCGGTGATGCGGGCGCGGCCGTCCGCGTGGTCGCCCAGCAGGAACGCGCCGCTCTCGCGGGTCGCGTTGCGGCCGCGTTCGCGCAGCCTCGCGCACAGGCGCCGCCACAGAAACCACGAGCAGGAGATCTCATGCCGCGGCGCCCACAGGCGGGCAATAATCTGCGCAATTGAGAAGTTCATGAACAAGCTCCAGGTACTGATTGATGCCGGCGGCGGGTCGCCAGATTTTCGAGGGCAGCTCGTGCCGCCAGTTGTCGTGACCGACGATGCTTTCGCGATCGCAGGGTAGGTAGAGCGCGGTGCCGCCTTTCCAGTCGGGACGGAACACCGTGCTGAGCCGCCCGCCCTTGCTGCGCGGCCAGCGCGCGACGGGCAGGATCGTGTTCTTCTCAGGATCCCACGGTCCGCCGGTCGGCGGTTGCTGCGGGTACCCGGCGCAGTTGAAGCGCAGGACATAGGCGCGGCCGTCGGCCGCGGTGACGGCGATCAGCACGTGCGGCCAGGCGATGCCGACGAGATGCCAGCGGCCTTCCGCCTGCGCGAGGCGGAAGGCGGGCTTTCCGATATCGGCCCGGAAAGCCCGCTCATCCGGGAGACTCATCACGCCGCTCCCTAGCCGTTGACGCGCTCGTTGGGGACGAGGTCGAAGGCGATCTTGCACGCCGGGCAGGACGCGATCGTGCCGAGGTGCGTGCCCGGATCCGGCCGGTCCTTGGTGCCAGCGATCTGCAGCACGTGCTCGCCGGCCTCCTGCGGCGTCATGCCGAACTTGCGCTCGGCTGCCCAGGTCTTGACCCGCGCCACGGTCGTGCCGGGACCGAAGGCATGGTGCACCGTCTCGCCGTTGAAGGTGACGGCAGCCTCCACGTGGCGGCAGCGGTGCAGATGGGCCTTGATGCCGGAGTGGCCGGCGTGGTCGCGGAGCAGGCAGCTCTCATCGACTGGCTCGTCGCGGTCTTCGAGGTAGATCAGGGTCTCCTTGTCGAGACCGTGCTTCTCGATGATCGCGATCTTGATGGCGGCGAAGCTGTGATCCGGGGCGGCTTCGAAATGCGCGATCTCGCGGATTCCCTCACCCTGGTAGAAGATGTCGATTGAAGTCATGTGCAGCACTCCTTGCTGGGATCAGGAGTGCGGCCCCTTTGCCATCTCCGTCCCTTCAAGAGGTGATCGGAAAATGCAGGGGGGACCCGGAAAGGCGGAGCGCGACTTTTTTAAGAAAGGTCGAGCGGCCCCTTCGGCGCCGCTGGGCAAATGAAGAAATGCGGGCAGCGCGGGCAGGTGACCGGATTGATGTCGGTCGGGAAGTTCCCGGCGTTGATTCCGGAGAGCATGCCTTCCGTCTTGTCGCGCCGGTTGCCGAACTTCTCGTCGCTGATCTCGACGAACTCCATGACGCCGTCAGTCAGGTGCAAGGCTTCAACCACGAAGCCGTCTTTGAAGTGCACCTCGCCGGCGAGCCGGTAGAGTGTGTATTCAAGCCCGTCATACTCTTCCTTGGTCCGGTAACCGGTGCGCACACGCCGCAGAACGACCTTGCCGTCGAGCATTTCTGCGCGCTCATTCGGTTCGACCACGACGCGGCCGTTCGGGAAGTCAATCGCAAGCGGTTCCGACTTCTGGAAGCGGCGGCCAGCGCCAGAACGAACCAGCGCGCCGACCAGGCGCGAGGCGAGCTTCCGGTAGTCCCCGGCAAAAGCATGGTCCTTCGGCCCGCGATCCCGCCAGATCGATTCGAAGGCCGCTTCGGCGTCGGCCTCGGCGGGGTCGCCCTCAAGGCGCGCCTGCGACATCCAGCGGATCAGCTCATAAAGACAGTCATGCGTGCGCGCGAAGGCCGTCGCCTTGCGTGCGCCGCCCAGTCCAAGGACGTGCGTGTAGAAGAAGCGGCGCGGGCATTTTTGGTAAAGCTCAAGCCGCCGATCGGAGAGGATCCAATCCGGTCCAAAGGTGATTTCGATGGGCTGTGGCCGCGGGGCATCGGGCGGCAAGGGGACGGTCGGCGGAGAAGCCGTCTCGTGCACCAACCGCAACAACGGCTTCGTCAGAAGCTTGGATGAAGAGCGCTTGTCGCCGTTTGCGTAAAAGCGCGTCTGGTAGAGCCGTAAATACGTGCGCGCGCGCGACATCACCACGAAGAAAAGACATTCTTCTTCCATGGCGTGGGAACGCTTGGCATCATCCGAAACGCTGCCTTCCGCGCCTGCGATGAGCCCAACCGGGGGCGGGCAGCGTTGACCCGTGTAAGAAGTCGGGAAGCTCCGCGTTGCAAGGCCGGGCACGTGGACCGCCTCGAACTCAAGGCCTTTACTGCCGTGCACGGTCATTAGCCGGACCGCATTCATGTGGAGGGCAGGGGCGGGAACTTGGCGCAGGTCGCGCTCTTCTGCGAGCAGCACAAGCTGGCGGACGCGATCAAGGGCGCGCTGAATCGGAAAGCCAAACCCGACCGGGCTGTGATCACGCAGGAAATTCAGGAATTGCCAGACCGCCACGTTGCGCATCCGCGCCGGAACCGCGGTGGCGCCCGCCATGGTGCGACCGATATCGGTGCGATCGAGCAGATAGGCCGTAAGGAAATCCCATGGCTGGCTTTGTGGGACGAGTCCCTTCAAGTCAGCGGTGAGCCGCCGGAAACCGTTGCCGGCCTCCGCTGACAGGCCGGGCAGGTTGGCGAGCTCGTCGACACGCTCCACCGAGCGCTTTCGTTCATCGCGCAAGTGAATAAGAGCCGCGTGAATGTCCTGAAGCGGAATGCCGTAACGCGGCAAGGCTCCTACGCGAACGAGCGCGTCGCCAAACGGGTCCACAGCGAGACTCATCAGCGCCAAGAGGTCGCGTATTTCGTCGCGCTCGAACAGGCTTCCCAAATGCAGAACCGGAATATTGCGTGCCTCAAGAGCGGCGGCGATTTCATTCAGGCGTCGGTTGGAACGGCAAAGAACCGCCTGGTCCCGCAGCCGCACGCCCTTCGTTTCCAATTCTCGGATCGCGGCGGCAATGCCTTCCTCTTCATCTTCATCGCGATCGAACTTGCGCAGATCGAACCCCTCCGGGCCCACGCCGCGATCAGGGGTCAACGCGAGCGCCAGCATGTCTTTGGACGCGCCCATGTCCTTCGCGAAAGCCGTGAACGCATCGATAACCTGTTGGGTCGAGCGGTAGCTGATCCCGAGCTGATCGATGTCGGCTCTTGGAAACAATTCGGCCTTGAAACTCGCCATGTTGACGGAGGAGGCGCCACGAAAGCGGTAGATGGATTGCCGCGCGTCACCCACGACCCACAAGCGCTTACCGTCGCCAGCAATGGCTTTCACCAGGCGCACGCTCGCCCGGTTCACGTCCTGATATTCATCGACGAGAACATGGCGGTGGCGCAACTGAACGGCCGCTTGGATCGCCTTGTTGTTTTCCAGGAGCCGTGTCGGCCCCATGATCAAGTCGCCGAAATCTACGGCCTTATGATCGGCCTTGGCGCGCTCATAACGTTCGTAGACAGCGGCGATCTCAAGACACTTCATCGCGGCGATCTGCTTCTCTTCGTCCTCGCCGGCGTCGTCTTCCATCTTCTTCGCGAGGGCGAGATAGCCTTTGTCGTCGTATAGCTCGTCCTTGGCGCGAGAGATCGCGCTCAAAATCTCTTTCAAGATCAGAGCGGGGTCCCAAAGATTGCGATAATAGACCAGTGGCAGGGTCGGCAGGATTTCTTCCAGGACCGCAATCGCATCGCTGCGATCGAACAGAGCCGGGTCCGGCGGAAGCTTGAACTCCTCATAATGTCGGCGAACGAGATCGAGCCCGAAAGCATGGAATGTGCCGATCCAAATCTTCGGAGCCTTGTCTGGCGCAGCAGCACTAACCCGTTCGGCTAATTCACCGGCGGCACGGTTTGAGAAGGTCAGAACAAGGATGGACGCGGGATCGACACCCTCCTCAAGCAAAGAGAGGATGCGCTTGACCAGTGTCTTCGTTTTGCCCGTTCCCGGACCGGCTTGGAGCTGAAACGGCGTGCCGCGATGTGCCGCCGCGCGATTTTGCGCCGGGTCCGGCCGAGACGGACGGGCCAGGGGGCTGTCGGATTCTTCATCTGTGGGGGGAGGCGGCAGAAGGATCACATCTAGGATTTGCTGACGCACGAGCGGCACCGGCAAATCGAGCTGCTTGGCGATGTCGGACGCGCTCAGGGCTTGGTCGACGAACATCCGCCGCGCGAGCGATCGGGGGAATAGAAACGCTCGCGCAAACACATTGGCCTGCAGCTCCCGGCGCTCGTGCGCGCCGTAGTCCTCAACACGTTGCAGGCCGACCGGCGCGGCTTCCATTGAACGCGAGGGATCCACGTCCTCGGCGCTGCAAGCGACGGACCCGGCATGGATGCATTCATGCCCAATCTCGTGCGCGACAACGAGCGCGCGCTGCGATTCATTGCCAATGTCTTCGGCGAATATCGTACCGCTTTGATCGTCGAAGACGGCGCGCGCGCCTTTGAGCGCGGGATCGCCCGTCGGAAGCCAAGTCAATTCAAGCTTGAGATGCTTGATTGCGGCATTGACCAGCTCCATAGGCTTTCTGGGCGTACCGTCGCCCGCCACCTGATGGTGCAAGTCTTCCGCAGCCTTCCGAATGGGTTCGAACGAATCCATTATCTAGTCCTGAAACGACAGCAACCGGCGTTGCTGTTCTTCGCTTAATCCAGATGTCTTCACCGCTTCTTCGAAGCTTTGTCTTGCCGTTGCAGCGGGCTTTCCTTCCGCTTTGTAAAGTTGGCGGCCGGCTGCGACGGACTCTTGTGGCGCATAGAGGTGCGCAACCATTGCTTCTGTATCCTCATCCATCTCCTGCGCGAGATGCCGGCAATATGCTTTTGGAATCGAAATAGGTTCTATCGTCCTATCCCGCAGCTTCGAAAGGAAGGCGTTGTTGACGTCGAGCTGTGATACGAGCGCACGAAATCCTTGCCGGTCGAGCGCTGCGAAGGGATTTTCCACGGAAGCTGTCGCGGCGCGCGCGGGCGGGGTCGCCGCGCGCGCCTGCCGGCGTTCGAAGAGCTGGTTTTCAAACTGGCTCATGACGCGCGACACCACGTCGCTGATCGCGTCGGCATCGGCGGGGACATCTTCCTCGTCACTCCGGTGCATGAGCGAGTCGATCGCAAGTTCAATGGCGAATTCGGTGAGCGCGTCGGCATACTTCGGGTAGAGGCGCGCGAATTCGTCGAGCAGTTCGGCGTCCGGAACAGCCTTCGCCAGTGACATGGCGTACATGGCGTCTCGCAGGGACGTTTGGGTGGCGGTCATGATCATAGGTCCTCCTTCATAGTCTTGAGCTGCTTGTCGGCGGCAGCGAGGCGGTAGCGAATCGTCCGCTTGTCCACCTTGCAAATCTTTGCGGTCTGTTCCTCGGTGTGCCCGATGATGCGGCGGAGGACGGCCGCCTCCTTTTGGTCGGCGGGCATGCGATCCAGGGCGGCGATAACCTCGGGTAGATAAAGAGCATCTTCTTGCGACGGACCGATGCTCGCCATTCGGGACAACCGCGCCAGCATTTCCTCATCGAATGCGGCCTCGCCCTCGCCGTCGTCGGCTTCGGGCAGATCAGTCAGCTCCTTGCGCTCGGACAGCGCCTTGCGGACATGATCGATCCGAAGGAATCGCAACGCCCGTAGAAATTTGCATTCATAGAAGTCCAGTTCGTCCTCGTGCCCTTCTGTACCGTCTTGTGTGAACACCATCGCGAGATCGCTGAGAATCTCGTGCCGGACCGACTCGGCGTCGCGCATCCGGCTGTCCGGCACCGTGCGCTCGAGATTGGCCTCGGCGCGTTTGAGGAGCTGCGGCATCAGCACCCTCGCGATACGGTCCTCGCCGCGGCGGATGGCATCCCGGAGAAGATGGACGAGACATTCCGACGGCAGGAAATCGCCGGATTGCGGATTCGTCTCGCGCGCGCGCCGGGAAAGGGTGGCCCAATCCTGGGTCAGCGCGATGTCGATCTTCCGTTCGATACCCGGCGGGCGGGCCAGGTTCTTCTTCAACAACGGACGTGCCATATCGCCCCTTTCAGCAGCGGGTTTTACCGGGCGTCCAATTCGTTCGGCCCACCCTTCACTAGGTGATCGAAAAAAAGAGGGGGTACCCGGAAAACTGAACCTGAAAATTTTTGAAGCCAAATTTTGTCAAGCAATATCAATATGTTAGATGGAGTGATAGCATAAACTGTGGGAATCCCGGGCCGTTATGCGGCCTGGGAACGTGGAGGCAGCGGGCTTGCGGCCACCGGCAGCGTAACGCCGCTGATCGGCGCGCCCAAGGCCTTTCGCGCGACCTCCAGCAGGTGCTCGTGGTGGGTGAAGAACAAGACTTGCGTCTTCCTGGCGAGCTCGCCCAAGACGCGGAAGCCGGCTGCCGCGCGCTTGTCGTCGAAGTTGATGAACAGGTCGTCCGCGATGAACGGCATGGGCTCGGCATGGTCGAGATAATCCTCGATCGCGGCGATCCGGAGCGCGAGGTAGAGCTGGTCCGCAGTGCCAGTGCTCATGCCGCCAACCGGGATCTGCCGGCCGTCGTGACGCAGGCCGGCGAGCTGCATGTTGTCGTGTTCGTCGAATTCGAGCTGCAGCGTTTGGAAAGACCCGCAAGTGAGGATAGCGAACAGCTCGCCCGCGCGCTTGAGCATGGGCGCCTGCTTCTCACGCCGATAGCGATCGATCGCCCACTGCAACAATGCGACGGCGGAGCGAAGGCGCACATACTGCTCGGCGATCTCGGTCATCTCGGCAAGCGCCGCCTGCCGATCCGCGGCGTCCCTCGCTGCCCGGTCGTCACCGCCGATGGCCTCGAAGGTCTGGCGCGCGGTGTTGCGGGTCTCGCGCGCTTCCATCAGGCGATTGCGCAATTCCTGCACTTCTTCGGTGACCGTCTGGTCCTTGGCCGCGATGGCGTCGAGGTCGATGCCCGAGCACTCGGTTGCGAGCTCCGCAACCGAAAGGCCATCTCCATCCTGCGTCAGCGCGGTCGTGAGCCGATCAAGCTCGGCGCTGAACTTGCGCATCTCGTCGGAGCGCTGAACTGCAATCCGCAATTCGTCGGTCGATGCGACACCGGCCTTCTGCTGGAGCTGTGTAATGGTTTCGCGTGCTTCGCGGCTCGATTCACGGCAGTCATCGATCTTCTCTTGCAAGCTGGCGATGTCGGAATCCTTCGCGGACCTCAGGCCCCGCACGCGTGCTGCGCCTGCAGCCTCGCGATCGAGTTCCAAGACAGCTTCCTCGGGATCAGTGCCATTCAGGCGCGGTGCGATGGCTTGCGCTAAGGCCACCACGTCGGCCTCGAACGCTTTCACATCGCGCTCGATCTTTTCGATGCGCTCATGCCGCAGTTCGTTGATCCGGACTGCCGCCTCGCGCATGTCATCGATGGCGTTGATCTGCGCTTCGGCCGTCTCAGGCGTCGCCATTGCGGCGAGTTGCAGCGCTTTCAGGGCGGCTTGCCACGCGCTCGTCCACTCCGTCCACTCAGCCTCGGCCTTTTCCAAATCCTTGCGTTTGCGCACAACCACGCCCGTCGCCTTGCGGTGTGCCTCATTGAGGTCGCGGGCCGTCTTGGCAGCGTTTTCGTGCCGGCGCTCCTGCGCCGCCGCGGTCTCGATGATGAGATGGAGCGGCTGGGCAGCAAGAGAAGTTGTGGAAACCCCCAACGTCTCAAGCTCGTCTAAGACCAGACGTTTGCCTTCGTCCTCGCGCTGTTGCCATCCTCCCGTATGCAGCTCAGCCGCCGAGAGCCGCGCGTTCACGTCCAGGATCTCGGACCGCGTGCGCAGCCACTCGATCATCACGTCCGGATCTTGCGGCCTGATGGAGCTGCCCGACCACAGCGCGGACCAGGCGGCATCCAGGGTTGTGCGCTCTTGCGCCAACGCCTGTTCTTCCAGGCCCAAGGATTCCAGCAGGTCGTCCTGCTCGCTGATCTGGCGGCCAATGACCGCAAGCTGCGCGGCAGCGTCGGCGTGCTCGAAGCGCCGATCAGCAGCCGAGTCTGCACCACGCATTGCGGCTTCGAACTCCTGCGCCAACGCATCGGGCGGACCGAAGGCGTCCATCTCGTCTTCGGAAACCGCAACACGTTCTACATGGCGGCGGCGGATGATTGACCAACCGGTGTCACGCCGGCCGCGCAAGCGTTCAAGCTCGTCGGCCGACACGACGTGTTTGTCAGCGATGATGCGTTCATAGGCCCTCTGGTGCCGGACGCGCTCCTGCTCGGCATTGCGGATCCGTTCGCGGCAGGTCCGCTGCCGCTGCTCCAGGCTTCGGCACGCGTCTCGGTGGGCCTCCACCGAAGCCCGCGGGGGAACCGGCGCCGATTCCAGGACGGCAGAATCGGCGACTGCCGGCCGCAGGGCCTTCAGCAAGCGTGTAATTGCGGTCAGCGCCTCCTGCTCCTCGCGCTTCGAGTTGGCGATCTGGCCGGCGATGTCGCCAAGTTCGCGCATGGCCTTGATCACTGTCGCGAGCTTCGAGACATCTGTCACCGGCCCATGGGCCTCGATTTCCGCCCCGATCTCGCCGAGCTTCTCCTCGGCTTCGGTCACGGCGTTCTTCGCATTCTCTACCGCGCCGGATTGCGCCCCGCGGCGGTTGAGCAAAGCGCGAAGGACCGCAACCTTGGCTTTGGCGGGGATGCGCGCGATCAACTGATCGATATCGCCGCTCCATTCGAGCTCGCCGGCGAGGCGATTGAGGGTCGTTTCTGCCGCGGCCAATTCCGCCCGCCGCTTGGGGAGATCGGCCTTCCCGGCGCGGACCTGGATGCGGCGATCACGGAGCTGCGCGATGTCTTCGGCACGTGCCAGCAGGGCTTCGTCGAAGATCAAGGCCGCGCATTCCGCCTCAAGCGCCGCGATTTGCTCGCTCAGGGTCGCGATGCGCGCCGTGGCGGCCGCTTCGTCCTTTGCGGCCTTCTCCAGAATCTTGGAAGCGTCTGCATCAAACGGGATGACCTCGCGGAGCGAGTCGATAGCGCTTTGAGTCTCGGCGCGCTTGCGCACGTCGCGGCAAACCCGGCGGATGCGGTTGAGCTTGAGCAACTCCGCCGATTTGAGCTCGATTTCGCTTTCGATGACGCCATAAGCATCGTTGGCGGTCTCGAACGCGCTCTTGAGTGCCTGCCACTTGGTCGTCGTCACGACATCGTCGCGCATCGAGGCTTCGGCAGCCTTCAGACGTTCCTCTGCCTGGAAATACTTTCGGTGCGCCGCGCGGCGCGAGGCCCAAAGCGCGTCGGCTTCGGCCTCCATGGTCTTGAGCGTCTCGCGCAGGCCCATAATCCCGGCGCTCGCCGAGAACAACATCTGGCCGACATCCTCTTGTGCTTGCAGAATTTCCTTGCCGCCCTGGCGCAGGCGCTCGTGATCGAGGCTGAACATCCGCGTGTAAAATCGGCGATCGGCGCCGGCAAGAAACGGCGCGAGCGCGCCCTCGCCCGAAGGGATGGGCGTGTCATTGTCGCCCAGCAACGTGTCTTTGTTGCCCTTGCGGCGGCGCATCTTAAGCGTATCGCTCCCCTTCTCCAGAAGCGCGCCTACCCGCATGGCGCTGTACTCGTGCAGGAAGTTACGTGAAGAGTTGGCCGGGATGCCGAAGAGCAGGTCTTCGACGCCGTTCATCGCCGTCGACTTTCCGGCTTCATTCTCGCCGAGCAGCATCTGAAAATCCTGCTTGCCGGCCGGCAAAGCGATGATGGCGTCCGTGAAGTGACCGTATCGAAGCAAATCGAGCTGACGGATACGCATGATTACACCTTCTCCGCTGTGAGACGTGCGCTGAGATACGCACCGCCATGGGCGATCAAGCTTGCGATGTTGCCGTCGATGGCGGCTTTGAGCACTGCGTCGTGCGCATCCGAACGGATGTCGTGAGGCAGCTTGCGGACGAGATCGCCAAGATCCGTCGCGAGCCGCGCCTGCAGCTCGGCGTCGCTGCCAGCGCTCTCGATGATGCGCTGAAGGTCGCCCAGCGCGTCCTTGCGTGCGGCTGCGGTTTCGGGGCCCGCAGTTGCAACGACGAGGCGCTCGATCCACGCGACCTCCTCGCCCAAGCCCAGAGCTGCGGCCTTCGCCTCAGCAAGGAGATGATCTGCTGACGCGAGCAGTTCGCCGTGCAGTTCGGTCTGCCCGGTCAGTTCGATTCTGCAGGCGAGCAGACGCCCTTGCGCGTCGCGCTCGACGGCTTCTTCGATGGCCTGCCGAACACGATCGACGGCGTCGGCGACAGCGCTGCACTGTTCCACCGGAACCGGCAAATGGATCCAGCGCACGCAATCAACATGGAGCGGCGAAATCTCCCCGATCTGGCCGTCCTCGACCGTAACCAGCGAAGCGCCTTTCGGGCCGCTTTCCCGGATGTGGCGGCCCTGCAGATTGCCGCAGAACACGACATGGGGCCGCTCGTGGAGGACTGCGGCTTGGTGCACATGCGCGAGCGCCCAATAGTCGTAGCCCTTGTTGATCAGGTCTTCGATGGCGCATGGCGCATAGTTCGCGTGTCCCGGCATGCCGCCCAAGCCGGTGTGCAAGACACCGATGTTGAAGCAACCGGCAACCGGCGGCGGATAGGCGGGAACCAGATTGTCCGTGATGTCGCGCTGCCGGAAGCTCTGGCCGTGCAGGGCTACATTGAGATGTTGAAGGCGGAAGGTTTCGGCCTTGCGCGCCGAAAACACGCTGACATTGGTCGGCAGCGTGAGCTTGCGGGTGATCTGGCTTTCGGCGTCGTGATTGCCATGAAGCAGGAAGACGGGGATCTTAGCCTGTGCCAACCGGCCCATCTGTTTTACGAAGAAGAGGCCGGTTTGGTAGTCGCGCCAATCGCCGTCATAGAGATCGCCGGCGATGATGACGAAATTGACCTCGTCCTCGATCGCCTGGCTGATAAGGTTCTCGAACGCCGTTCGCGTAGCGGTCCGAATCCGTCCGGCTGCCGCGTCTTGCTGTCCGGAAAGTCCTTTCAGGGGGCTGTCGAGATGAATGTCGCCGGTGTGGATAAAGCGAAATGATTGCAAGACAGAAATCCTCCAATTCGATCCAAGCAGTGACGGCAGAGTCATCTGCTTCTGCAGCTGATCTCTCACTGGGTGATCGGAAATCAGAGGGGGGACCCGGAAAGCCAGACTCAGCTATTTTTTATTGATAACCGACTTCGAACATAGAGTGAACGATCTAGTGGCGTCAAAGCCCCGATTCCCCAATATCTTGTGGGCAGGCAAGCAGCCTTGAGACCACGTTTTTGGCGGCATTTCCGGCGGCGAAGGATGAACAGCCGTTCGAACCGGTGGGACGTCAAACCGGCCCTCCCGAACGTCTCGACCCCGAGCTGTTCTGAATCGGAGTTTTGCATATGGCGCCTGCGCGCCAGTTGAGAGGGTTTTCTGGGTCTGTCGCTCGTCCGTGATCTGCGAGACCATCTGAAGCGTGGATATAGTGGCGATCGGCCGCGTGGTGTTGACCAACCGGGAGCACATCGTCGCACTTGAGCCGATGGAAAATGGGCCTCGCAGGCACGCTGCTGCGTATCCCTACAAAGTCCGCTCGGAAGCCGACTATTTCGATGTGATCCAGGACGTTATGGTTTCGAAGGATACACGAGTCAGGCTCACCGGAGCACTTCCGTTGATGACGGTCTTAATCGATTATATCGTACCGTCATGAAGGTGCTGGAATTAACGGATAGAGCAGTTTTAGAGAGCAGTATTGCTTCGAAAAGATGCTTTGCCTGCGGCGGTCCATCGAGCGGCGGCAGCGGCGAGCATGTAATCCCTAAGTGGCTTCAGAATGAATGCAGTCTGTTCGATGAGCGGCTGACGCTGCTGAACGGAACCCACATTCCATACCGAAGTCTGACTGTGCCATGCTGCATTGACTGCAATACTGGATTCTTGTCGACCATTGAGGGCGCCGTTCAGCCGCTCTTTCGCCGTGGCCATGTGGTGCGCAGTGAGGAGAGGCTTGCGTTGGCCCGTTGGCTTTCCAAGATCCTGTTAGGCATATTGATCAAAGAAACGAGTCTCTTGTTCGACCGTTCACTGCCGGATCGCGGGTTAATCGTCGATCCGGGACTTATCGACGAGCTTCGCCACTGTCACTTCGTATTGCAGAGTGCGCGAAAGGCCACCTCGTTCACCTGTCTTCACGGTGAGTTTCCCTTCTCGTTTTATTCTTACAAAGTGCCAGAATACAGGAAAGGTCATGAGTTCGATCTGTCGACAAACGTCGCAGGACAATCAGTTGCAATCAGAGTGGGTCAACTGGGTGCCATATTCATAAATGACGGCGGCTTCCAAATGCATGTTGGCTCAAAAGGACCTTTTGAGCTGTCAGGTGCGGAGTTGTCGGAAATTCAGTTCAGGGAAATTTCGGCGCGCGTGCACTACAAGGCGGCTCTCAGGGACGCGACGCATTTCTATCTGACGTTTGAGAATGAGGACGTAATCCAAGTAGAGCAACTACATGTAAAATCGTTTTCGGGATTGCTGCCCGGGAGTGACGAGTTGCGGATCTTCCGCGATTGGAATGAAACCGAGCTGAGTCATGCCATGTCGGCATATATGCGAGTAGACCGGTCGATGATTTTCGACGAAGAGTCTCAGACGTGCCGAACAACGCTCTCACTGCCGCCCCGATCTGATCGCGGAGGTCAGCGCCCAGATGATCGCAGCAGTTAAGCCTGCGCCTACTCTTTCGAGTATCGTTCAAGAAATCCCCGATCGGAGGACCTAGACTCGTCGGAGCGCGCTCGTAACAAGCGCGCCGAACTCTGTCTTTCATGGGTCTGTCGTCAAAGGTGGTGCGCGCGAGCTTCGTCCGTTTGAAAGCGCGTCAATAATCTCGGCTTCTCGGTCCAGAGGGAGAAACTTCGCGACCGCTGTAACGAGCGTCGATTCTTGTTTACACGCGCCTACCAAGAGAGGCACGATAAGGGCCCGTCGTTTTGGCAGGACGCTCAGTGCCTGTGCAGTTTCAACGACACGATCCTGCCGTGCGCAGGCCCCGATAGCCAACGCAACGGCCACGGATACACCTTCGTTTCGCTTGGTAACTTGCTGGACGGTCAAGCGCGCCGCCGTGTCTTCCTCCACTTTGTCGGCGGCTGCAAAAAGCGCCCATGCGGCGGCGGTAGATATTTTTATGTTCTCCATTCACGGCCTGGTCGATGGTGGGCGACGGATCGATCGGTTCGCCGTCGCTCCACATCCGCTCGTTCCAGCTTTCGCAAAGCAGCCTGTCAGCTTGCTGGATCATCGCCTCGCCCTTGGCCCGCATCTCCGCCGATGGGGCGGCAAGAATGTTGGCCATCGCGCGTGCCTTGCCGAGCTCGTTCGCCAGAGCCTTGCGATCGCCGCCCGACAGGGGCGTAGGGTGATACTTCGGAGCCATCCGGACATCCAAGCGCAAAGAGATCGGATCGGCGATCCGGAGCGGGTTACGGCGTCTCGAACGCCGGCCAGCACCCGTCTTCTTCATGCCTGCCAGTGCGCTGCTGGCAGGTGTTGTCGAGCAGCCGCTGCGCCACGTCCTTCCAGACCGCGTTGCGGCCATATAATCGGACTGCATCGGCGGTCTGGATTCCCACGGTCCGCTCGCAGCGACGGCAGGAGATGCGCAGCACGTGGCGCTGAATTTCCGACAGACGTCGCTGTCGCAGCTGGGTCCCGGTCGCGCCGGCGCGAGGGCCTTTAAGTACCGATTCCCAGTATCCAGCCGGGAGGGGCGCGTCGGGAGCCGCAGCGGAGGGGCCCGGCCGAAGGGCGGCTTCAGCGGCCAGTTTTTCCATCTGCTTTTGGGTCGGCATGCGCCAGCTCGCGGGTCGATCGGTCATCCTGAATTAGAACATAAAGAGAACAAAAGTCGAGTCCGCTCAAGCTCGCTCGTGAAAAAATCGTCCTGTTGGAAGGGTCGCGATGTCGGAACCAAGCCGGGCCATTCGTCTTGAATCCGGCATCAGTAATGGAGTTCCCCCGCCATGGTCCCCCGCGCGAACTGGAAAGGCTTCCTGCGTCTTTCCCTCGTCACCTGTTCGGTCGCGCTCTATCCGGCCACGTCGGAATCCGAAAAGGTCTCGTTCAACCAGCTCAACCGGAAGACCGGCCACCGGATCAAGTACGCCAAGGTAGACGCGGATACCGGCGAGGAGGTCGCCAACGAGGACATCGTCAAGGGCTACAAGGTCGACACCGACACCGTCATCGAGGTGACGAAGGAGGAACTCGAGAACGTCGCGCTGGAATCGACGCGAACCATCGAGATCGACGAGTTCGTCGACCGCAGCGAGATCGACCCGAGGTATCTGATCCGTCCCTACTACTTGGTGCCCGACGGGAAAGTTGGCCACGACGCCTTTGCCGTCATCCGCGAAACCATCCGTGAGATGAACAAGGTCGCCATCGGACGGGTGGTGCTGACCAACCGTGAGCACATCATCGCCCTCGAGCCCATGGACAAAGGCCTGATGGGAACGCTGCTGCGCTATCCTTACGAGGTGCGTTCTGCGAACGAGTATTTCGACGATATTCAGGGACGTCAAAGTCACCAAGGACATGCTCGATCTTGCCAGGCACATCGTCAATCAGAAGGCAGGTCATTTCGAGCCGGACAAGTTCGAAGACCAGTACGAAACCGCCCTCATCGATCTCATCAACCAGAAGCGCGCTGGTAAGCCGATCACCGCGAAGGAGCGGCCGCGCGGTGAGAACGTGGTCGACCTGATGGACGCGCTGCGCAAAAGCATTGGAGGAGGCGCGGCAGCCGCGACAGAAGCGCCGAAGAAGTCAGCTAAGAAGCCGCGCAAGGCGGCGGCCGGGCAGAAGGAAATGCTTATGCCGATCGCTGGCAAGAAGCCAGCGAAGGAGGCCGCGTCGAAGAAGCCGGCGGCCAAACCTCAGCGAAAGTCGGCTTGAGCGTATCGTGAAGCATCCGGTGACGCCGGACGGCCGCTAATTCGTCGTCCGCGGTAGGCTCTGGCGGATGGCGAAACCCAGTCTCGACGAGGTCAAGCGAGCCGATCTCGTCGGCCGGCTGATGACGGCCCGGCGGGCGGTACGCGACGCCAAGAAAGCGGCCGATCCGGAGGCCGAAGCAACGGCGCATAGGGCCGTGGACGAGGTCAAGCAGGCGCTCGGCGAGCGCGGTCCGGTGTGGTGGGACGACGGCTCACCGGATCTCAACCGGCACATGGTGAAGAACACGCTTTATGCCGACTGGTATGCGAAACTAGCTCGCTCCGACCATGGAGGACTGTGAGTTGCCAAAAGCCGCTATCTTCGATCTGGACGGCACGCTTCTGGACTCGGTGGATCTCCACGCGCTGGCATGGCAGGAAGCCATGCTCAAGTTCGGCCACGATGTGAGTTTCGAACAGGTGAGAGGCCAGATCGGCAAGGGGGGAGACAAGCTCATTCCCGTCTTCCTGTCCGCTGACGAACAGCGAGACCACGGCAATGAATTGGAAGAGTGGCGCGGCAATCGTTTCAAGACCGAATATCTGCCGCTTGTGCGTCCCTTCTCGGCGGTGCCGGACCTGCTGCGACGCGTTCGCGACGCTGGACTTCGGATCGCGGTTGCTTCCTCGGCCAAGGAGGATGAAGTCGATGAGTACCTCAACATCGCGGGCATTACTCACCTGGTGGACCTGACGACTTCTTCCGACGACGCCGAGGAATCGAAGCCGGCTCCGGACATCTTTGAGATCGTTCTCAAAAAGCTCAAGGTCGACGGCGCCGATGCCATCGCGATCGGTGATACGCCCTACGATGCCGAAGCAGCGGGAAGGGCTGGCATCGCGACCATCGGCGTGCTTTGCGGCGGGTTCACCGAGAGCTCGCTGAGGCAAGGCGGATGTGTTGAGATATATCCCGGCCCGGCTGGGCTGTGCGCTCGCTTTGGGAACTCCCTGCTTGCAAGGTAGACGGAACGACGGATCGTACGGTCGCGTCGGTGGGCAGGGTGCGTGTCATGGCGAGAAAACTGAAGACCTACCAGACTTCGCTGGGCTTCTACGATCTAGCCATGGCAGCTCCCTCCATGAAAGCGGCTCTGGAAGCGTGGGGCGCAGACAGCAACCTCTTCCATCAGGGCGTGGCAAAGGAGTGCCACGATCCGGACGTCATCGCCGCGACCATGGCAAAGCCCGGCGTCGTTCTCAGGCGCCCGGTCGGATCCGACGGGTCTTTCAACGAACATGCCGAGCTGCCCACCAATCTTGGCGGCGGCGGCCCAACAAAAGCCGCCCGCAAGTCGAAAGGCCCTAACGCGAAGAAGCCTCCCTCTCGCCCCCTCGATAAGGCTGCGGAGCGAAAGGCCGCTTTCGACTACGAACGGGAACAGAGGCGCCGCGATCTTGAACGGGCGAGGGAAGAGGCCGCCAGGCAGAAGGAGCGTGAACGCCGTCAGCAGGCGGTCGACAAGGCGCAGGCTGCGTTGGACAAGGCCGAGCAGGAGCACGCGAAGCGGGCCGCCGCCATCCAGGCCGAGGTCGAGGCCCTCGAGAAGAGATCGCAAACGGAAGATGCCCGCTGGCGTAAGGAGAAGGATCGATTGGAAGCTGCGCTGCGGCGCGCGCGGGGTTAGTTAGCGGTAACCGCGGCACTTGCCCTTAGTTAGGGGGGCATTCTGGGCAGGTATCGCCGATCGATTCTAGAACCTCGCGGACCTCCACCGCGGCTTCATCAGGGGAGACACCTGGTGGCAGATCTTGGCGAGCAATATCGAAGGCCCGTTCCCGCGCATGCGGATCGGCGCGATCCTGCATCCAACCGTGCTCCTCGCACTCGCGGATGGCGCCTGCTTCCTGGAGCACGTGGATTGCCCATCCGCGAAGCGTTCGTGTTGTCGGCCTTCGATCACTGGTCATCGGCATTGAGATAACTCCGAATACAATGAATCCGATGGCCCGTCGTCCGTTCCGGCTGCTAACACAAGGCTGAGATTCCCAGTCAGCAAAGGACGAAGGTTTTCCCCTTCTAAGACCGCTGTGAAAAATGCCAGCCCATTCTCGTGGGGTCCCCTGCACCAAGTTCGATTAGGCTGCTGACGGCGGCTTTCGCGGGCGACCCGGCCCGGGGTTGACGACCCAATCATGCTTAGCGAGAACGCGGCCGACCGTGGAAGGATGGACCTCGAACGGGCGGGTCGGCCTCGGACGTGCTCGCATTGGTCACTCTTCGCCGTCTGTCTTCGTATTGCGCTCAGCTGAGTTCTTGGGCGAGTCCAATGAGAAGCCCTTCAGGCCCACGGATGTAGCAGAGCCGATACGCGTCTTTATACTGGACTACTTCGCCTACGAGCTGCGCGCCGCGCGTGCGGAGCCTTTCAAGCGTCTCGTCGATGTCGTCCACGGCGAACATGACGCGGAGGTAGCCCAGGGCGTTGACCGAGGCGTTCCGGTGATCTGCGACGACAGGCGGCGTGAGGAAGCGGGAGAGCTCGAGCCGGCTGTGGCCGTCCGGTGTGCGCATCATGGCAATCTCGACACGCTGATCGCCCAGTCCAGTGACACGTCCGGCCCATTCGCCTTCGATCGTGGCCCGTCCCTCGAGCTCGAGGCCGAGCTCGCGAAAGAAATCAATCGTCCCTCCGAGGTCTTCGACGACGATTCCTACGTTGTCCATCCGCTTGAGCGCCATGTTTCCAATCTCCAGGGTGTCGTTCCAATCTACAACGTGTCGCCTAGTCTAGAGGGACGCTTGAGGTGCCCCCAACACCGGCGGATTCGCTACTGTCCACATCAGAAGCTTGAATCATGGACCGCCTCAAACCGCCGCCCCGTTTTCAAACGGTCTGTTAGGTCTTTCACTGCGTCGGCGCGTGCGGCAAGCGCCGCACCGGGCTCTCGTGTTGGGGTGGACGGCCCCCTTCCGCCGGTCTGCGTGGCAAGATGGGGTCGTCGATGACCTCAAACGAAGGAGCCGCCCGTGGAAACGATCGTTCGCATCGGTTTGGACACGTCAAAGAGCGTATTTCAGTTGCATGGCGTTGACGAGAACGAGCAGCCGGTTTTGCGGCGCAAGTTGAGGCGCGGCCAGGTTCTGGCGTTCTTTAGTCGTTTGCCGCCTGCGCTTGTCGCGCTGGAAGCTTGCGGAGCATCGCACTATTGGGCGCGGGAGCTGCGATCACTCGGGCATGAGGTGGCGATGATCCCGCCGCAATATGTCAAGCCGTATGTGCAGCGCGGGAAATCCGACGCTGCGGATGCAGAGGCGATTTGCGAGGCGGCGAGTCGGCCGAAACTGCGCAAGAACTTTGTGCCGATAAAAAGTCCCGAGCAGCAGGGCGCACAGATGCTGACGCGCGTGCGCACCCAGTTCATCGGTAGGCGCACCCAGCTCGCCAATTCGATCCGCGGATACGCCGCAGAGTTCGGCTTCACCGCGCCCAGGGGGCTTTCGCGGCTTCAGCAATTGCTGGTCGATATTCGGGCTGATGCGACAGTCCCCGATTTGGCGATGGAGTTGGTGGAAGCATTGGCGACAGAACTGGCGCGCGTCGATGGTCAAGATCGCCAAACTCGACAAGAAGCTCATGCAGCTGCACCGGAGTAACGAGATGAGCCGACGACTGGCGACTATTCCGGGGGTGGGTCCGATCGGCGCGACGCTGCTGTCAATCAAGGTCGTGGATGCACGCGGGTTCAAGTCGGCAAGAAACTTTGCCGCTTGGCTTGGCCTGACGCCAAAGAATCACTCGACGGCCGGAAAGAATCGGCTCGGCGTGATCACCCGCGCCGGCGACGGCATGTTACGAGCCGTTTTGGTGGCTGGCGCGACCGCTGTGATCGCAGATATGCGACGACGCGGGAGTCGCTCTTGGCCCTGGCTGAAAGACATGATCGCGCGCAAGCCGCCGAAGCTGGTGGCCATAGCGTTGGCAAACAAGCTGGCACGGATCGCCTGGAAACTGATGGTCAGCGGCGGGCTGTATCGGCCTGTTAGCGCCATGCCGATGCCGACGCCGGCATAGACTCGAACGAAATGCAGAGCTTGGCGCCAGTCCGGCAGGTTTGACGCTGAGGCCGGAACTTGCAGGATAGGAAGAGGTGGTACGTTCGGCGCGAGCCGGTCATGTGAGGTGCTCCGATCGGTTTACCGGCAGCGAATGCCGCTCTCGTGTTTGGATCTCACTGTCCGCGAAGCCCATCTTGGCCAGTGGTCGCAAGACCCGAAAACAGGCCGGACATATGAGCGCAAGCGATCCGAGCATGCTGCCCGAGCCAATCCTTGCAAGTCGGGGGCCGTCCACATATGAACCGAGCCCCAAGAGGGTCTCGGCCTGGCGGCTTCGATCCTCGCGCTCATTTTGAGTTGCTCGCCGGAGGCACTCGCGAGAAGGGCCCGCCGCTTTGCGGCGTCGCTATCACTGCCCGTCGCGCGGGTGCCTTGTTAACCGGTCTCGCAACTGCACTCGCTGTCAGGGCCCGCCGTTCCGGCGTCGTTATCACTGCCCCGAAAGCGGGTGCCATCTTCGCACCTCCGCTGCGCTTCGGCCGGTCCATTGCCCGATCCGATGAGGGACAACAAGTTCGAGCCGAAGAAGTCATCCCTGAACGTCAGATTCATCGAACATGAGCGGTAATTGATCATCCGGTTCGGAGTCGGCAAACCCTGAAACGGAGATGCCGATCAGCCTTATCGCCTTCGTTGGCGGCATCAACTGCTTCAGAAGGTCGAGAGCCACGCCGGAGAGATTGTCCGCACTGTCGATGATAGCCACGGACCTGCTGCGGGTGATCAACTCGAAATCGGAAAACTTGATCTTGAGCGTTGCGGTTCGGCCCCGCGCCCCAGTGGTTTCGCAGTGACGCCAAACCTTCTCGATCAGCGGCTGCAATTCCGCCGCCAACGCTTCATAGTCCAGCAAGTCCAGCGAAAACGTTGTCTCGGCGCCGACGGATTTTCGAACCCGGTTCGGCCGGACAGGACGATCGTCAATGCCGCGCGAAATCGAGTAATAGTACGCCCCAGCTTTCCCGAAATTGGCGGTCATGAACTCAAGCGTCTGGTTACGCATATCCATGCCGGTGAAGATCCCGAAACCATTCATCTTGGCGCTCGTCGCCGGGCCGATCCCGTGAAATTTACCAACGGCCAGATCCTGAACGAAGCTCGGACCCATCTTCGGCGTGATCACGAACTGTCCGTTCGGCTTGCGCTGGTCTGAGGCAAGCTTGGCCAGGAATTTGTTGTAGGAGATGCCTGCAGATGCGGTCAGTCCAGTCTCACTAAGGATTTTCGCCCTGATCAGGGTGGCGATCTCTGTTGCGATCGGGATGCCTTGGATGTTCTCGGTGACGTCCAGGTAGGCCTCATCAAGCGACAATGGCTCGATGATTTCCGTGTGCTCCGCGAAGATCGTGCGGATGTGGCGAGAGATGTCCTTGTAGACCTCAAAGCGCGGCTTCACAAAGATCAACTCCGGGCATTGCCGCTTG
Source organism: Bradyrhizobium sp. AZCC 2262 (assembly GCF_036924535.1). Lineage (NCBI taxonomy): Bacteria > Pseudomonadati > Pseudomonadota > Alphaproteobacteria > Hyphomicrobiales > Nitrobacteraceae > Bradyrhizobium > Bradyrhizobium sp. AZCC 2262. The sequence goes on from NZ_JAZHRT010000001.1 coordinate 2,359,014, forward strand.
GCCGTCACCGACGGCATCGCCGACCGAACTCCGAACTTGCGCGCCTCATAGCTCGCAGCGGCGACGACGCCGCGCTCCTTGGACCCGCCCACGGCGACCGGCTTGCCGCGCAAGTCCGGATTATCCCGCTGCTCGACCGATGCATAGAAGGCATCCATGTCGATATGGATTATCTTGCGGTCTCGCACTTCGACAATGTTCTGATCCTGATCCGACGCCATGTCCAAGGTATACTGCGAATCCGCGGCCCTGGGTCCTTGCTCTCGAAGCACGACAGGGGAAATCACAAGCGGATCTTAGCCCGATGGTGGCGATCGAGGATGTGCCGCCCCGGCTGCCGCGGCGTTGACCTTTGCGCGATCTCGCCGGTCTTCTGGCGAGAGCGTCATGACAGCGTGATGGAGCTCGGCCGGGAAGGTCAGGAGGCTTTCCGGAGACTTCTCCGCCCACTGCCAGAAGCCGTCGTAGGCATCCATCACAGGTCCTCCCGTAGACCCCGGAAGAAGGGATGGCGGACTTTTCCCTCCGCCGACTTCGCACGGTACTCGATCTCCGCGAGCAACTTAGGTTCGACCCAGATGCCCCTGTGTGCAATACGCTTGGTGTAAGGCTGCGTCTTCCGGATCAACGGCTTTAACCTCTTCTGCAGATCCTCGCCTTTGCGCCGGCCGACATAGATACCATCCCTTTCCCTCATCGAGCGCGAAACCCGCAATGGTCAACGTCTCGCGCTGAACACAAGTCTTCTTCACCCAGTCGCTTGTACGCCCCTGCGGATAGGGACCATCTCGCACCTTCGAGACGACACCTTCCAGCCCGAGCTTGCAGGCGTGGGCGATCATCTCTCGGCCTTCGATCTCGAAACTTTCGCTGAACTGGATGTTGGTGCCATCGACGATTTTCTTGAGCTCGGCCTTTCTCTGGAATAACGGCAGTCCGAAGATCGCGGTCATTCAGGTAGAGCAGATCGAATGCGACCAGCACGATCTTTCTGGAGTTGTCCTTCAGTTCGTTCTGCAGCACCGAGAAATCGGTGGTGCCATCGGCGGCGGGGACGACGATCTCGCCGTCGACGATGGCCGAGCTCGCCTTGATCCGCCAGGCATCGTGGGCGACCTTCTTGAAGCGATGCGTCCAGTCGTGACCCCGCCTGGTAAAGAGCCTGGCAGCCTCGTTAGCCAGATGGACCTGAACGCGGTAGCCGTCGAACTTGACCTCGTGAATCCATCGCCTCCCGGACGGCACCTTCTCGATCGAAGTCGCCAAGGCCGGCTCGATAAAGCCAGGCAGCGGGGCCTTGACGCCAATCGCCGCCGGTTTTCGACGCTCAAACGCCAATTGCTTACTCCACGCAACAGCTGATTCAAACTGACACAGTTGGAATCGTTCCGGAACCCATGAATCCTTTGCTGCGTTGCTACCTTATCTTTCCATCAGGAGGAGCCAATGGCGACAGCGAAGAAGAAGACAGCGCGCGGGCGCAAACAAGACCGGGCCCGGGTGGCAGGCCGGCAGAACTACGAGGTGAACTACGAGTCCAAGAAGACGGGACGGTCAGCGTCAGCGGTCAAAAAGGCTGTCAAGAAGGTTGGCAATAGCCGCAAGCGGGTCGAAAAGCGGCTCGGACGCTAGGCCAAGCACCGCGGCCGGCGCCGATCTCCTGGCGTCGGTTCTCTAGCAGTCCGGCGGGCATTCGGGGCAGGTGTCGCCAATCGAGGCTAATACGTCCTCGATTTCCGTGACCGCTTCGGCCTGAGAGAGCCCGCCCGGCGGATCCCGGCGGGCTATGTCGAAGGCCCGCTCGCGGGCATGCGGGTCGGCGCGATCTTGCATCCAGCCGTGCTCGTCGCACTCGCGGATGGCGCCCGCCTCCTGCAGTACCGAGATCGCCCAGCCGCGCAACGTCCGGATCCCAGATCGGCGCTCTTTCGTCATCAGCATTGGGCGTTCTCCTGCTGGGGTGAATCCGCGCACCCCTCGTTCGTTCCGGGGCGATCTCACAGATCAAGCGCCCCAAAGCGTGTCCGGTGCCGTTCTCCATCGGGTGGCGGAGCGGACTAGCGCCACATCCCTCGCATCCGGGCGCCGATGTCGATACGTGGGCCTTGGCTTGGGCCGCGCGCGGCGGCGCCTGGAGACGCTGCCGGCCAGTTCGTGCGCTCGAACAGTCCAAGCAGTTTCTCGGGAATGAAGCGGGTTCTTGATGCGTAGATATGGCGGTCGCCTTTTGAATGCTGGCCGTGTGTGAAGAAGCGCTGTGGTACCACCAGATGGAGATCGTCCTTTGCGCGCGTCATCGCGACGTAGAGCAGGCGGCGCTCCTCATCGAGCTCGGCGGAGGTGCCGGCTCCGAGGTCCGACGGCATGCAGCCGTCGACCACGTTGAGGACGTACACCGACTTCCATTCCTGGCCTTTGGCCGAGTGGATGGTCGATAGGATCAGATAGTCCTCATCCAGCAAAGGCACGCCCGCCTGGTCGCTGGTCGCGTCCGGCGGGTCCAGCGTTAATTCCGTCAAGAAGCGTTCACGCGACGGATATCCGCTTGCAATCTGCTCTAGCTGCATGAGATCGGCGCGCCGCACCTCGGCGTCTTCGTGGATGCGGTCGAGATGTGGTTCGTACCAGAGGCGGGCACGCTCCAGGTCCGATGGCCATTCTGAATATCGGAGGTTTCCGATCGTCTCGACGAAGGTGGTCCAATCGTCACCGGCGCGGGGCGGGGATGGAAGGGTACAAAGCGCGCCGAGCGGATTGGTGGCCTCCGCCATGTGATCGAGGATGCGCTGCGCGGAAGCGGGACCGATGCCCGGCAACAGATGCATCACCCGGAAGCCGGCGACCCTATCGCGGGGATTCTCGACGAACCGCAGGAGCGCGAGCATGTCCTTGACGTGCGCGGCGTCGAGAAACTTCAGGCCGCCGAACTTCACGAACGGGATGTTACGACGGGTGAGTTCGATCTCCAGCGGCCCACTGTGCGAGGAGGTGCGGAAGAGCACTGCCTGCTGCTTGAGAAGGGCCCCTTCCTCGCGGTTTTCGAGAATGCGCTCGACGATGTAACGCGCCTGATCAGCTTCGTCGCGCACGGCGACTAGACGGGGCTTTGCCGACGAAACGCGCTCCGTCCATAGGTTCTTGGTGAAGCGCTCCCTGGCGAGATCAATCACGCCGTTTGCGGCGGAGAGAATCGGTTGTGTCGAACGATAGTTGCGGTCGAGGGTGACGATTTCCGCCTTCGGGCTGAACTGCTCAGGGAAATCCAAGATGTTGCGGACGGTGGCCGCTCGGAAGGAATAGATCGATTGCGCGTCGTCACCGACCACGGTGAGGCCGCGCCCTCCAGGCTTCAGTGCAAGGAGGACCGACGATTGCAGACGGTTCGTGTCCTGGTATTCGTCGACCAGCGCGTGATCGAAGCGGCCGCCGATGTCATCGGCTATAGCCACGTCAGACATCATCTGCGCCCAGTACAACAGAAGGTCGTCGTAATCGAGGACGTTGTGCTTCTGCTTAGCCTCGACATACGCCGCGAAAAGCCCCTTGAGTTCATTGGACCAGCCGGAGCACCAGGGGTAAGACGCTCCGAGCACTTGCTCGAGTTCGGCCTCGGCGTTGACGCAGCGAGAGTAGATTGAAAGGCACGTGCCCTTGGCGGGAAAACGGCTTTCGGTCTTCGAGAGCCCGCGCTCGTGCCTAACGAGATTCATCAGGTCGGCCGAGTCCTCGCGATCGTGAATAGTAAAAGCTGGATTGAGGCCGATCTGGTCGGCATATTCGCGAAGCAGCCGGGCGCCGATACCGTGGAAGGTGCCGGCCCAACTTAGCGCGTCGGTCATGATGCCGGCATTGGTACCCAGGACCTTGCGGGCGATCCGTTCGACCCTTTTCGACATCTCGGACGCGGCGCGTCGCGAGAACGTCATCAGTAAGATCCGACGAGGGTCAGCGCCGCTGACGATGAGATGCGCGACACGGTGGGCAAGGGTGTTCGTCTTGCCAGATCCCGCGCCGGCGATGACGAGCAGTGGTGGTCCGACATGACCGTTGCCGGAGACGCCGTGCTCGACGGCTCGGCGCTGCTCAGGATTGAGCGTCTCAAGATATGATGCGGCCGTCGATGCGAGCACGAATCAGTTCCCCTGCTGAAATTCAACGCTCGATGATTCCCGCTGGAACCGCAACAAGTTCGACTACGCGGCAGCTGCCGTTAGAGCACGTGGTAAATTCTTGGCTTCGTCCCCACGTGCTCGATGTACGGCCAAAAAGGCGCCTACGCCGCCACCTTGTCTTCCTTATCGGCCCCCCGCATGACGATCTGTAACGCGTTATCGGGCAGCGGACGCTGCAGCGCCTTCGCTTCGTCCCACGAAGCGCGCATCCATACATCGCGCTCCTCTTCGGTGGTCAGGATCACCGGCATCGCCTTCGGATGAATCGGCGCGACGATGGCGTTCGGCGAAGTCGTCAAGAAACCGTAGACCAGGTGAGGCCCCGGAATCGGCTTCGACTTCGTGCCGCGGTCTCCCTTGAACTCAGTCCAGATACCGGCGAAGCAGAACAGAGGCCGGTTGTTGTCGAGCGCGAACCAAACAACGTCCTTCTTCTTGGTCTCCGGGTTCGGCTCCGGAGCGTACTCGGCGAAGCTGTTCGCGGGCACAAGGCAGCGGTTCTCCGGCTTCAGCCAACCGCGCCAGTGTGGAGAGGAGGTGTTGCGAATATTCGTCACCGGCGGGCCACCGGTCCTCGGCGGAGGCGGCATGCCCCAGCGCATCAGAACCATCTCTTCAGCATCGCCGACGTTGCGGATCACCGGTGCCGGATAGTCCGGAAAAACGCCGGGCATCGGCGGCAGGTTGCCGACGTACCGGTTCATGTGCCGGAACAAGGCGGCGATTGCCTCCTGGTTCGTGGTGATCGAATATAGATTGCACATCCTGGCGTTCACTCTCGGCGATCATGATACTTTACTTGCCGCGTTCTGTTCGAACGATCTCATCATGATGCCGTCGAGGATCTTGCCGGCGCTGGCTCGAATCTTCCGCACGGTAGCCTCTGGCATCGGTGGCAATTTGTACGTCGCCACAAGATCGGTGAGTTCCTTGTGAACGTCGGAGCGAAAGCCCCGCGGGTCGTCCGCCATCCCCGACACGACCTGAAATAAAGTCATCAGCATGAACTGGATCGCCATGTCGGCGCCCATCTGCTCGGCCTGGTCGTCGGTGATGAATGAAAGTTGGTTCTGATGTTTCACCGCTGCTTACCACGCCCTGAGTTCTATCCGCTGTAGGTCCGAAAGCGGCCCCGCACGTAGGCGTGCGATAAGGCCTTCTTCAAATCCGTTATCTCGGATTCCAGAAAATTGCTCGCGAAGATCAGCGCACGAACGGCCGCCCGCGTATCGCCACCGCAAGCGGCGATCGCCTGGTCGATGGCCGCCTCCAGCCCGTCGTCCTGTTCGTTCGGCTCCGAGACCGAAGACATGGCGCTGTTCCGGGTTGACCGTGTGCGGTCTATGTTCTTATTTTGTTCCTATGGAGTCAAGCCGCCATTCAAGCCGCCCTGGACGCTGGTCCGGGAAAATTCCGAGTGCTACGTGGTCCGGGACGCCAATGGCGTGACGGTGGCATGGCTCTATTGCCGTGACGACACCCAGCGCTACAGTTTCGGCGTGAGCAAGCTCTCATCAGACGAGGCGCGGCGGATCGGCAAGGCGATCGCGCGCATCCCCGAATTTATGATGCAGCGCCAGGGCTTCTATTCTCGCGGCGGCGGACCGCGCTGGCGCGCTGATCGCCCCTACCACGTCGCTCTTGAGGACCGCTACATCCGCGAACACTGGGATGAGATCGATGCTCTTTGCCGGCTGAACAGCCTGCCATTCAATGCGACCGGCGAAGTCATCCAGAGCGACGGCGTATGGAGGGTCTATGAATTCACCTGGCAGATGGATGCGATCCTGTTTTGGGATCGCTTCGAGGGACGCTGGCTGCGCGGAAGCGAGTTTCATTATCCCGAGCGGCCCGAGAATCTGCCATCACTGAAGCCGCTTCAGAACTGGCCGAAATCCACGCAATTTGCGGTAACTGCTGATGTCAACGTCATGAGCCTGCGTCGAGCCCTCGTCATATCGATGTCTCTGCTGCTGTCGAGCGCGGCATGGGCGGATGATCTTGCTGGACAAGCCAGCATCATCGATGGCGACACACTGGAAATTCATGGGACGCGCATCCGGCTCTGGGGCGTCGATGCGCCCGAGAGCAGCCAGCTATGCCGAGGTGCGGACAGCAACCTGTATCGCTGTGGCACGAAGGCAGCGAATGATCTCGATTCCTTCATCGCGCGTCGGCCGGTCAATTGTACGCCAGTCGCCGAAGATCAATATGGGCGGACTGTAGCAACCTGTTCCCTCGGCGGTGCCGATATCGGAGAATGGCTTGTGCGCAATGGTCTCGCGCTGGATTGGCCGCAATATTCGAAAGGCAAGTACGCCTCCGCCCAGCGCGAGGCCGATCGTTCGGGTCGCGGGATGTGGGCGGGCAGCTATGTGGAGCCGTGGTTGTTTCGCGGCTGCATCAGGGCAGGTGGTACTCCGACCAGCTGTTCGGATGATGCAAACGTACATCCTTGAACGCGCCTTTGCGGCGACTCGGAGCTTCAACAGTTGAGAACGTCGGAGTGAGCTAGTGCGATCTGTGCGACTCGCGTTAAGCAGTCGCTGTCACCTTACTGCGCAAAGGGAATAGGATGGTTGCTGCTGCCCGTGACTTGCCGGATTCAGGTTATGCGCTCGAAGTCGACGGCCGACTCAAGGCCGAATTTGCGACCAGGGACGGAGCCAAGACGGGCGCCGAAGAGCTGAAGAAGCGCTTTCCCATGCTCCAAATCAGAATCTATGACGCGCAGACACAGACTCGCGAGGAAGTCGAGCTGTCGTGAGTCTGGCGCGAGCAAGGTCATGACATCATTTTCGCGGGTTTAGGGCCGTCTCCCTTCGGGACCGGGCTGTCGGCTGGCGCTGAAACCCCGGCTTAAGGAGGCTGTGTGAGAACTGAGCGAGTCAGATAAGAAGGGCCGCATCGGCAACGATGCGGCCCTTTTGATGAGCTATATTCGGGGTGAAGATCGCGGTCAGGCAGCGTTGCTGCCTTCGGCAATCGAGGACTATGTTGCGGCGGATGCGGCGGTTCGGGTGATCGACGCATTTGTTGATGGGCTGGATCTGGGAGGGCTCGGATTTGGCCGCTCTGTGCCGGCGACAACCGGGCGGCCCCCCTATGATCCACGGACCTTCTGAAGCTCTATATTTGGGGCTATTTCAACGAAGTGCGTTCGTCGCGCCGGCTGGAACGGGAATGCCGCCGCAATGTCGAGGCGATGTGGCTTTTGCGACGGCTCAGCCCGGACTTTAAAACGATCGCCGATTTCCGTCGCGACAATGGCGACGCGATTGTGGGAGCGTGCCGCGCGTTCGTGATGCTGTGCCGGGACGCGGGCCTGTTCCGGGCCAGGCTTGTGGCGCTGGACGGCTCCAAGTTCCGGGCGGTTGCCAGCAGCCAGAAGATTGTGGGGCGCAGCGAGATCGCTGACGAAGCGGCGCGGCTCGATCGGCGGATTGCCGACTATCTGGCCAAACTTGAGGAAGCCGACGGCGCCGAGCCAGACGATGCGCCCGGCGCGACTGCGGCTGCGCTCGCAGCATTGCGGGGACGGCGCGGTGAACTCGACCGTCTTGCCGCGAAGCTGGAGACCGAAGGCCGCACAATGCTTGTCAAAGGCGAAGAAGACGCCAGACCGATGGGCAAGGGCAATGGCCCCAAGCCTCCCTCCTACAACGTCCAGACGGCGGTGGACGCCGATACCGGGCTGATCATTCATCATGAGGTAACGGATGAGGCGACCGATAAACGTCAGCTCCACCCCATGGCCAAGGCGGCCAGGGATGTTCTCGGGTGCACCGAGCTAACGGTGGTTGCCGATGCCGGCTTTGCCAACGGCGCGCATGCGAGCGCTTGCGAAGCGGATGGCATCACGGCTTGTGTCGCGGCCAACCGCGCCGTCAACAACCAGGCCGACGGTACCTTGTTTGATCGATCCGCCTTTGCCTATGAAGCGGATAGCGACACATTCCGCTGCCCGGAAGGCCGCAAGCTGGTGCGCAAGCAACTCCATCGGAAGAAGCGCAATGTGACCTACATCGCGCTCGATTGCTCGGGCTGCGCCCTCAAGCCGCAATGCACCACGGCACCACGACGCCTCGTCAAGCGGCATCTGGACGAGGATGCCCTAAACTGGATGAATGCGCGGGCCAACGCCGATCTCATGGCAAGGCGACGATGCGCCGCTGAGCATCCCTTCAGGACCATCAAACGGATGATGGCGGGAGGGCGCTTCCTCACCAGGAACCTCAAGGGCTCTCGAACCGAGATGGCCCTCTCCGTGCTCTCCTACAACATACTCCGAGCGATCAACCTCAAGGCCGCCATTACCTGAAAGCAAAAGAGGCTCCGGTCAAACCGGAGCCTCCAATCGTTTCCACACAGCCTCTTAGCCGGGGTTTCACCCTTCGGGCTTCCATCCCTGACGGAAGCTGCGGCGAGAGCGGAGACGCATTGGCGTCGGCGATCGACGGTGCAGGAGAGGGAGAGTGGGGCGGCGTTCGCCGTGACGGGTTGAAGGCCGGAGGAGAGTCTTCCGGCGCCCGTCATGGAGATTGCTCCCATGAATATGCAGGTTCTTGATGCCCGCCGCGATGCCAGTGGCGGTTACAGAGTGGATGTGAACCGCGGCGAGCGCGTCGGTCGGGTGTCCTCGGAGTGGTTTTCCCGTCCCGCCGATGAGCGTTATCTGTCGCTCAATGAACTGGCCCGCACGGTGCGTGATCGCACGGACCGCAGCCGAACGCGCGTGGTCGAAAGCGCGCTCATCCATGTGGAAGCAAACCGCGCCGACCCCGAGCGCCTGGCCCTGATGCTGCCCGGCTCTGACAAACCGGTCGCGCCGACCCATTGGAGCTTCGGCCAGCTTGCAAGCCAGGTTGGCGCTCCGGCCGCTTACCTGCGGCAGCTTCCCGCGGCCCTTGCAGGTATCAACCTGCAATATGGCCTGACCGCCAATCGCGCCAAACAGATCAAAACGCTCGAGACCGACGATGGCCGCGTTGAGCTTCGCGCCGTCACCAGCCCGGACTATGGCCGGATATTTGACCATGAGCTGGTTGAGGCTGTCCAGCGCATCGCTGGCAATGGCACGGGCGATACGCGATGGAAGGTGCCGGGCGTGCTCGACTGGTCAACCGGGATCTACAATCCGCGTGTCGACATTTCAAAGGAAACGACGACCCTCTATGCATCGGACAGGGACATTTTCCTTTTCCTGGTCGATGACCTGAACCCGATCGAAGCTGGCCGTCTCCGGGACGGCTCGCCCGACCTCTATTTCCGCGGCTTCTATTGCTGGAACTCGGAAGTCGGGGCGAAGACGCTCGGCATGGCGAGCTTCTATCTTCGTGCAGTCTGCCAAAATCGCAATTTGTGGGGCGTGGAAGACTTCGAGGAGATCATCATCCGCCATTCCAAATACGCAGCCTCCCGCTTTGCTCACGAGGCCGCCCCGGCGCTGCTGAACTTCGCCAACTCCTCAGCCACGCCCTTCGTCAACGGCATCAAGGTCGCCCGCGAACAGATCGTCGCACGCAGTGACGAGGATCGCACCGAGTTTCTGCGTCGCCGCGGCTTCTCCAAGGCCGAGACAGCCAAGGTGATCGACACGGTGCTGGCGGAGGAAGGCCGCCCGCCTGAAAGCATCTTCGATTTCGTGCAGGGCATCACCGCCGTCGCGCGCGACAAGCCGCATCAGGATGCCCGTCTGGACATGGAGGCGAAGGCGAAGAAGCTTTTGGATCGCGCCGCCTGAGTCCCGCCAAGCCGCGGAAACCCGTTTCTCGTGTCTGCGGCACTTCTCCGTTTCGCTGGTTCCGTGGCGCTGCCCTCTTGGAGCAAGAGGGCGGCGCTTCGCTCCTTGAACGGCTTGGAGGCCGAGAGAGAGGCTTTCGGCCGGCCGTTCCGGAGAACTGACATGGCAAAGGCCGTTCAGAAGATCAAGCTATCGCCATCGCGCGACATTCCCTTCAACAAGCTTGTGCTGGCTCAATCCAACGTCCGCCGCACCAGGGCCGGTATCTCGATCGAGGACCTCGCCGAGGACATCGCGCGGCGGTCCCTGCTACAAAGTCTCAACGTCCGGCCAATCTCTGACGCCGAAGGCCAGGAGACCGGCATGTTCGAGGTGCCTGCAGGTGGCAGGCGGTATCGAGCACTCGAGCTTCTGGTGAAGCAGAAGCGTCTGACGAAGACCGCGCCGGTCCCGTGCATCGTCAGTGAAGCCGGCACCGAGATCACCGCGGAAGAGGATTCGCTTGCCGAAAACGTGCATCGTGTCGCGCTTCATCCCCTCGACCAGTTTCGGGCATTTCAGACGTTGCGCGAGCAAGGTCGTCCTGAGGAGGATATCGCGGCCATCTTTTTCGTCTCCGTCAACGTGGTGAAGCAGCGGCTCCGGCTCGTGGCTGTCTCCCCGACTCTGCTCGACGTCTATGCCGACGACGGTATGTCGCTCGAACAGTTGATGGCGTTCTCCGTCACGGCCGAGCACGCTCGACAGGAACAGGTCTGGGAGAGCGTCAACAAGTCAGGCTACGATGAGCCGTATCAGATCAGGCGCCTTCTGACCGAGCGCGCGGTGCGGGCCTCCGACAAGCGTGCGCGGTTTGTCGGCCTCGCCGCCTATGAGGCGGCCGGCGGCAATGTGCTGCGCGATCTCTTTGAGGAGGATGGCGGCGGCTGGCTCGAGGACATAGCTTTGCTCGAACGTCTTGTCGCCGACAAGCTGCGGACCGAAGCCGAGATCGTCGCCGCCGAAGGCTGGAAGTGGCTGGATGTCGCCGCAACATTTCCCTACGGCTACGATCACGAGCACCGTCGGCTCGAGGGGACACCGGCTGATCTGACCTCCGAGGAGCAGGTGAGTTTTGATGCTCTCCAGGCCGAATACGACGCGCTTCAGGCAAAATATGAAGACGCCGACGAACTGCCGGATGAGGTGGATGCGCGTCTTGGCGAACTCGAGGAAGCGCTCGAAGCCTTCGCGAACCGGCCGGACGTCTTCAAGCCCGCCGAAATCGTCCATGCCGGCGCCTTCGTCAGCATCGATGGCGAGGGCGGCTTGCAGGTCGAGCGGGGCTACGTCCGCCGCGAGGACGAGACCGCGTTCGTTGCGGCGACGGCCGAGCCTGATCCCGAAGCGAGCTCAGCAGCGTCTCTCGCCGATGCTGGCGACCATGGAGGGCCGCCCGTCCAGCGCGCCACGATCACGGTCGCAGGGCACGCAGATGCGGACGAGGAGGACGACGATGATGCCATCCGCTCGTTGCCCGATCGGCTTGTGGCGGAGCTGACCGCGCATCGCACGCTGGCGCTGCGCGATGCCGTCGCTTGCCATCCGCAGGTCGCGATGACGGCGCTGCTGCACAAGCTCTGTGTCGACGCCTTCTACCAGACCTATACGCCGGGATGTCTTGAAGCCGGCGTGCGCCACGTCCAGCTTCCCGGTCAGACGCCGGGTCTGAAGGAGAGCGCGTCTGCGAAGTCCATCGCCGATCGGCAGGCGGCCTGGAAGGCCGATGTGCCGACCGACGAACAGGCGCTGTGGGATTGGCTCGCCACCCTTGACGATGCCAGCCGGCTGGCGCTGCTCGCCCACTGCACGTCCTTTGGCGTCAATGCGCTTTTGGAGAAGGTCGATCGCCATGGCGGCTCAGGTGTGACCGCCCATGGCTTGCAGCGTCGCCTCGATCAAGCAGACCGCCTGGCGCGGGCGGTGAATCTCGACATGGCGGAGGTCGGCTGGCGACCGACGGTCGACAACTATCTCGGCCGGGTCACCAAGAGTCGGATCCTCGAAGCGGTTCGTGAGGCCAAGGGCGAGGGCGCCATGCAGCTCATCGACCACCTCAAGAAAAGCGAGATGGCCAGGGAGGCCGAGCGTCTGCTCGAGGACACCCGTTGGCTCCCCGAGCCGCTGCGGCTCGCCGAAGTGGCGCCGCCGTCGGACGTCAAAGAAGCACTGCCGGAGTTCCTCTCCGACGACGAGGGGCAGGCTGGCGAGATCGGCGAGATCGAGCCGGCACAGGCCGTCGCTGCCGAATAACACACTGCTGCGGAGCGGCAGGCGCCGCTCCGCAGCCTTCGCCACGTCTTCTCCTCTCTGCTCGCATGAGGAGAATGGCAGGGAGAGGTAGAGCCGGGCCGGGAAGGGCTTGAGCTGCCGCGGTCTTAAGAGAGCGCCGGGCGGCTCGGCCCAGTCCCGCTCTCCGAGAAATCCCTCCCATGACCGAATCTCTCATCGACGGCGCCGCCGTGCCGCTCCCGATCCGTGCCACCGCAGTTGTCGCTTCTGCCGCCGTCAAGGCTGCGCGCCAGCTTTTGACCGATCTTGAACGGGGTCGGCGCCTCGACGCCGCTGTTCTGCGCAATGCCATGGAGGCAGCGTTTGCCGCCTCCGATGCGACCGGTGCCTGGAACTGGAAGACGGCCTATGACGCGTGTGAAGCGGCAACCGTCCTGTTCCTGCGACGGTATGGCGCCGCCATGCGCGCCAAGGCGGTGTCGCCGGCCGCCATGCTGCCGATGCTGCTGAGGATCGCGAGCCTCCTTCCGACGCAGACACGGCGGTCCGAGGAAAGCGAATCTCTCCAGCAGTTCTCCACGCCGATCGGACTGGCATACGTCGCCAGCGTCGCTGCCGCGATCACCCCCGCCGACGTCGTTCTGGAGCCATCGGCCGGCACCGGCCTTCTTGCGATCCTCGCAGAACTCGCCGGCGCCTCGCTCGTTCTTAACGAGTTCGCCGAGAGCCGCGCCGGCATTCTCGGTCAGATCTTTCCGGCCGTCTCCACCACGCGGTTTGACGCCGCACACATCAACGACCACCTCGACGCGCGCATCGTGCCCAGCGTCGTGCTGATGAACCCCCCATTCTCGGCCGCGGTTCATGTCGATCGCCGGATGGCGGATGCGGCGATGCGGCACGTCGCTTCCGCGCTGGCCCGTCTTCCGGAAGGTGGACGGCTGGTCGCCATCACCGGCGCAAACGTCGCCCCCGACGATCCCGTGTGGACGGAGTCCTTCAAGCGGCTGCAGGAACAGGGCCGGGTCGTGTTCTCGGCGGCAATCGACGGCGCTGCCTATGCCAAGCACGGCACCACCATCGAAACCCGCCTGACCGTTATCGATCGAGGGCCGGCGGACGACATCGCGTCGTTGCCGGCAACCGCCGGCATCGCGCCTGACCTGCCGACTTTGCTCGACTGGGTCGTCCGGTGCGTGCCACCACGCCGCCCAATCGTGGGCGTCGCGGTGGCGGCAGTGCCAGCAATTGCCAGCCCGTCGACACCTCGAACCGTCCGCGCCTACGTCGCCCAGCGCCAGCCCGTGACGGCGGCGCCAGCATCCGAGCTCGTGGCGACGGTAGTCGCCTATGAGCCTATCGACTGGGCGCCCGCAGATGCCAGCAAGATCACCGATGCGCTTTATGAATCCTACGCGTTGCAGTCGATCCGCATTCCGGGCGCGCACGCCCATCCCACCGAGCTCGTGCAGTCGGCCGCAATGGCTTCGGTCGCATCGCCAAAACCATCCTACTGGCCGCATTTGCCGGCCAATGTCATAGCGGATGGCATTCTGTCGGACGCGCAGCTCGAGAGCGTCATCTACGCCGGCGAGGCGCATTCGGAATTTCTCGCGGGCTCCTGGACCGTCGATGCGACGTTTGATGTCGTGGCGGCAGCGCCTGATGACGGCGAGAATGCCGTTTGCTTTCGACGCGGCTGGTTCCTCGGCGACGGCACAGGCGCGGGCAAGGGACGGCAGGTCGCCGGTATCCTGCTCGACAACTGGCTCAAGGGCCGCCGTCGTGCGGTCTGGATCAGCAAGTCTGACAAGCTGATCGAGGATGCGCAGCGCGATTGGTCGGCGCTGGGGATGGAGCGCCTGCTGGTCACGCCGCTTTCCCGTTTCCGGCAGGGCACGCCAATCCGGCTTGGGGAAGCCGTCCTATTTACCACCTACGCTACGCTGCGCACCGATGAGCGCGGAGAAAAGCTTTCGCGCGTACGGCAGATCGTTGAATGGTTCGGCTCCGACTTCGACGGAGTGATCGTCTTCGACGAGAGCCACGCCATGCAGAACGCGGTTGGCGGCAAGGGCGAGCGGGGAGACCAAGCGGCCTCTCAGCAGGGGCGCGCGGGCCTGCGACTCCAACATGCCTTGCCGAATGCCCGCATCGTCTATGTCTCGGCGACCGGCGCAACTACCGTGCACAATCTTGCTTATGCCCAGCGGCTGGGACTATGGGGCGGCAATGACTTCCCATTCGCCAGTCGGGCCGAATTCGTCGAGGCGATCGAGGAGGGCGGAGTCGCTGCCATGGAGGTGCTGGCGCGCGACCTCAAGGCGCTCGGCCTCTACGCGGCGCGCTCGCTCTCCTACGAGGGTGTCGAATACGAACTCGTCGAACACCAGCTCACGCCCGAGCAGATCCGTATCTACGATGCCTATGCCGGCGCATTCAGCATCATTCATAACAATCTCGACGCTGCGATGCGCGCCGCCAACATCACCGGCGAGACCGGCACGCTGAACGGGCAGGCAAAGTCCGCGGCGCGATCCGCCTTCGAAAGCGCCAAGCAGCGCTTCTTCGGCCATCTGCTCACCTCAATGAAGACACCCTCGCTGACCCGCTCGATCGAGTGCGATCTCGACGCCGGCCATGCCGCCGTCATCCAGATCGTCTCGACTGGCGAGGCGCTGATGGAGCGCCGGCTCGCGGAGATCCCGACCGAGGAGTGGGGCGACATCCAGGTCGACATCACCCCGCGCGAATATGTCCTCGATTATCTCGCCCATTCCTTCCCGGTCCAGCTCTACGAGCCATTCACCGATTCCGAGGGCAATCTCTGTTCACGACCTGTCTATCGCGACGGCCAGCCGGTTGAGAGCCGAGAAGCCGTCACCCGTCGTGACCGTCTGATCGAGAAGCTCGCCTCGCTTCCGCCCGTGCCGGGTGCGCTCGACCAGATCGTTCAGCGCTTCGGAACGGACATGGTCGCCGAGGTTACCGGCCGCTCGCGCCGCGTCATTTGCAAGCATGATCGGCTGATAGTCGAGACCCGCGCCGCGTCAGCCAATCTCGCCGAGACCGCTGCTTTCATGGATGACGCCAAGCGCATCCTCGTCTTCAGCGATGCCGGCGGCACGGGGAGGAGCTACCACGCCGAACTCTCTGCGCGGAATCGCAGGCTGAGGGTTCACTACCTGCTCGAGCCGGGCTGGAGGGCGGACGCCGCCATTCAGGGCCTGGGTCGTACGAACCGCACTAACCAGGCGCAGCCGCCGCTGTTCCGGCCCATTGCGACAGACGTGAAGGCGGAAAAGCGCTTTCTCTCTACCATCGCCCGCCGTCTTGACACGTTGGGCGCGATTACGCGCGGCCAGCGCCAGACCGGTGGTCAGGGCCTGTTCAGGCCCGAGGATAATCTCGAAAGCCATTACGGCCGCGATGCGCTGCGTCAGCTCTATCATCTGCTTGTTCGCGGCAAGGTGGAGGGTTGCTCGCTTGAGACGTTCGAGGACGCGACCGGCCTGAAGCTTATGGATGTCAACGGGATCAAGGACGAGCTGCCGCCGATCACCACCTTCTTGAACAGGCTCTTGGCGCTCACCATCGACCTGCAGAACGTCCTGTTCACCGTATTCGAGCAACTGCTCACCGCTCGCATCGAAGGTGCGATCGCGTCCGGCACCTACGATGCCGGCCTGGAGACGCTACGCGCCGAGAGCTTCGTCGTTGCCGATCGGCGCGTCATCTATACCCATCCCGGGATCGGCGCGGAGACACGGCTACTCACCATCACCGAACGGCGGCGCAACCGTCCGGTGACGCTGGACGAGGCGCTCGATCGGCTTTCCGATTCGTGCGGTGTTCTGCTCGTCAACGAGCGCTCGGGCCGGGCCGCCGTTCAGGTGCCGGCTCCGAGCCTCATGCTCGACGATGGCGAGATCGAACGGCGCGTGCGGCTCATCCGGCCGATGGAGCATAACAGCCTTCCGCTGACGATGATGGCGGAAAGCCATTGGGAGGAGGTCAACCGCGAACGCTTCAGCACGGCCTGGCTGGCGGAACTCACCGAAGTGCCCGAGTTCACCGACAGCACCATCCATGTGGTGGCGGGCCTGCTGCTGCCAATTTGGAAGCGGTTACCGCAGGAGTCGACACGGATCTACCGGCTTCAGACCGATGCCGGCGAGCGCATCATCGGCCGCAAGGTCTCGCCGGCCTGGGTGGTGACTGCGCTGGCTGGCAACGCGCCGGCACTGACGCCGGACGTCGCCTTCGCCGCGCTGCTCGAAGGGCGCACGGTTCTCGACCTTGCCGAGGGCCTGAAACTTCGACGCGTCCGCGTCATGGGCGCACATCGCATCGAACTGTCCGGCTTCAGCGACACCATGCGGGACCGTCTGCGCGCCTCTGGGCTCTTCGGGGAGATCATCTCCTGGAAGCTGCGCATGTTCGTTCCGACCGACGCCACTGGCGTCGGCGTCCTGGCCAAGGTGCTCGAACGCTATCCGGTCGAGCGGACCTGTGAACGGGAGGCTGCGTGATGCCGCGCGACGCTTCCGAACTGGCACGCCGTCTCGCGCGTGAGGCCGAGGCCGTGTGCCGCCATTATCTCTCCAACGGCAAGCGCGAGGGGCGGTACTGGCTGGTTGGCGATGTCCACAACACGCCAGGCCGTTCGCTATTTGTGAGGCTCCAGGACTCGCCGAAAGGACCTGCCGGCAAGTGGACAGACGCCGCGACCTCTGAGCACGGGGATTTGCTCGACATCATCAGAGAAAGTCTTGAGCTTCGCGATTTCCGCGAGGTCGCGGCGGAAGCGCGGCGATTCCTGAACTTGCCTCGTGCTGAACCACAACCGAACTTGAAATCGGTGCGTCCGCCAGCAGTGGCTGGATCGCAAGAAGCAGCAAGGCGCCTCTTTGCGATATCGCAGCCGATCGAAGGAAGCGTGGTCGAAGCCTATCTGCAGGCTCGGGGAATAGCCCGCGTGTACCATGACGGCAACCTGCGCTTCCATCCGCGCTGCTACTATCGACCTGACGAGCACCTTCCGACCGAGACCTGGCCGGCGATGATTGCCTGCGTCACGGACCTTGATGGCCGAATCACCGGCGTGCATCGCACCTGGCTCGATCCGGATGGTTTTGACCGCATTCGACTCGGCAAAGCTCCGATCGACACACCACGACGGGCGATGGGTGACCTGCTCGGCAACGCGGTGCGTTTTGGCCCGGCGGACGACGATGTACTTGTCGCCGGCGAAGGCATCGAGACGATGCTGTCGCTTCGCTGCGTGCTTCCAACCTTTCCGATGGCAGCCGCCCTTTCGGCCAATCACCTCGCGGCCATGCTACTATCGTCGAGTTTGCGTCGCCTCTATATCGCCCGCGACGCCGATGCCGCCGGCGACACAGTACAGATCACACTTGCGCAGCGCGCAGGAGCTGCCGGCGTCGAGGCGATTGCCTTGTCGCCACGGCTGGGCGACTTCAACGAAGATCTGCACGTCTTCGGCCTTAACGCTCTCCGAGCAACGTTGCGGATTCAGCTTGCACCTGAGGACGTCGACCGCTTCCTCTTGCCTGCGACAGCGCTCGGATAGCTGCGTTTGCCTTCCATCGACGTCAGCAGATCGGTCGCGGGCATCCAATGCCGGCGAGGGCCGCGACCACGGCCTTCTAGAGGGCGATCGGACGGCAAGCGACCCGGGCCGGCAATGGCAGACGTGCGGCTATTTTCCGCCGGCCCTTCGGGCCTTTGCACCGCGAAGCAAAATAGCCGCACCTCTGCCATCCTCCGCTGGCGCTTCGGCCCTCCGCTGCCGCTCCGGGTTCTGGCCCGTCCCGCCCGCCGTCTGAGTGATCGCCACGAAGGCCGCGATGGGCGCGGCCGAACCGGCAAAGGACCTACCTCATGACCGATCATGATGACATCGAGCCAGCGCACGGCGTATCTCCGACCGAGCACGTCCTCAGCGAACTGCAGCTCTTTGGCTATCGTCCCTTCGACGACCAGCCTGATCCCAGACCGATGCCCGAAGGTAAGATGATCGCTGGCGCCGTGGCCGACATCTTCGACGCCCTCGTCGCCACCCTGAACGACACCCGGCTCGAGCCGGACCTGGAGGACCTGCTCTGGTCGACCGTCAACCTCTTCCATCGGGCCACCGACCGCATCGAACGCCAACTCGACGACAACGAACAGGCGCAACGCAAGAGCCAGCGCGAGCAGAACGGCTCGGAGGTGCAATCGGTCGAACTTGAACGCCTAACGGCCGAGGGCATCACGTTGATCGAACGTCGCAACTGTCTCGAACTCTTCCGCGATCTGGCCATCGAACGCTTCGAGATGCACACCGGTTCATCCTGGCGTCCTCGGTCGGGATCGCTTGTCAACCATCGCACGCTCACCGCGGCGATGATCGACTCCCGGGAGTTCATCGCAGCCAAGCGCCGCGCCGAGACCGAGGTCATGTTGCCGGCAGGACCAAAGATCGCTCTTACCGGTGGCCTCGACTTCAACGACCACCATCTGATCTGGGATCGCCTCGACAAGGTGCACGCCAAGCATCCCGACATGGTGCTGATCCATGGCGGTTCGCCAAGGGGCGCCGAGTTGATCGCCTCCAAATGGGCTGTTAACCGCAAGGTACCGCAGATCGCTTTCAAGCCGGACTGGACCAAGCACGCCAAGGCGGCACCGTTCCGACGCAACGATGCCATGCTCGAACTACTGCCGATCGGCGTCATGCATTTCCCGGGCACGGGAATCCAGGACAACCTCGCCGACAAGGCGAAGCGCCTCGGCATCGCCGTTTGGAAATTCGGCGCTTCATGAGCGCCGACCTGCCATCCACACCACCGAGGTGGAGTTGCATCGCCGCAACTCCGCCTCCTTTCAACTGCATGTTCGAATTTGCGCCGTGGCGGTGGTGGAAGGCGCAACCATACCCCTTTGCATATGGAGCCACCACCGTGCTCGCCCTTGGACTTCTCCTGAACTTCGCTGGCATTGGCTTGTTCTGCTGGCTGATCTTCACGTTGGCAGTATACGCCTTGCCATTCTTTGTCGGACTCTACGTGTTCATGATAGCATTGCACGGTGGTGCCGGCATCCTCGGTGCGCCGCTTGTTGGCATTGCTGCCGGCGGGATCACTCTTGCGATCGGTCAAACGGCCTTCGCAATGACACGCTCCGTGATCACCCGTGCCATCGTTGCCGCCCTGTTTGCTGTCCCGGCGACACTTGCTGGCTATCAGGTCGTATTTGCGATGTCGCAAATCGGCGTGCCGTCATTGGCCTGGCGTGAGATCTTCGCCTGTCTCGGCGCGATCTTTATTGGCGGCACGGCGTGGACGCGGTTGACCGTCTTCACCGAGGCCCGCCCGCTCGATTCGGGCGGGGAGGCTAGGAATGATCCTCAACCAGTTCTCTCAGCCGCAGCACATCAGAAGTGATACCGCGCTATCTGCGTGTCGAACTTGTCGACTACAGCCGTGCGCCGAAGGCGGGTCATCGAGCTTGAGCCAAGGCCAGTCGCGACCTTCTTCAGAACACTTCGATGAGATGGCAGTGATCACGTCCGGTGCACATGGATGCGGCGCTGGAGCCGTTCGTTGGCGGTTGGCTTTATGCTGACGTTATCGCCCTTTTGTCTTCCTTCGTTTCTTTTCCTACGCTGAATCATTTCGACCTCTTGCCGAGCCGAACCGAAGGCCGCCATCTTCTCCCGGACTTGTGGTTGAGCACGCGACGCACGTGGCCTCTTTGATGGCTCGATCTGGCCGAAGACCGGCTGCGCCTCGATCGTCTGAGCCGCAACGCTGTCGACGCGACTTTCTTCCCCTGGGCTAACGCCCATTCCTCGCGAGGCAAGAAAGTCGCGTCGACAGCATCCTCCGCTGCGCTCCAGCCCTTCGGGTGCGTCGCCGATCGTCCTCGGCCTGCAGATCGCCATCGAGGCCGCGATGGTCGCGGGCTCGAAACACAAACAGGAGAAGTGACATGGCTACCATCGGTTCCTTCAAGAAGGTCGGCAACGATTTCCAGGGCGAGATCATCACGCTCAGCCTGCAGGCCAAAGGCGTCCGCATCGTCGCGGAATCCAACGCCGCCAACGACAAAGCTCCGAGCCACCGCGTTTTCGTGGGCCGTGCCGAGATAGGTGCCGCCTGGTCGAAGCGTTCCGAAGAAGGTCGCGACTACCTCTCTCTCAAGCTTGATGACCCGTCCTTCAACGCGCCGATCTACGCTAACCTGTTCGACGACGAGGGCGGCGAAGGCTACACCCTGCTGTGGTCGCGGCCGCGGAAGAACGGCGAGTAAGTATCGCTGCGCCGAGCCCCGCCCGGTCAATCCGGGCGGGGCTTCCTTAGTGCCCAAGTAAGACGAAAGGCGTCGCGAGGCTCGCCGGGGCGCAGGCCTGAGTTTTCGAATAGCCCAGTGGAGCTTAATCGGGTCGAGGGCGAGTCTTCGCACTCCGCTTGCGAGATTAGCTACGAGCCTTGGATGTTTTTTCGTCGAGCAAATCCCCGGGCCGAACCTCCAGCGCCTGAGCCGTTTCCCAGATTGTAAGCAGGGTTGCATTTTGCAGCCCTCGCACCATGCTGCTGATAAAGGCGCGATCGACACCCATTCGCTCGGCGACAGCTTCTTGACTTAGCCCCAAGGCCAAGCGGAATTTGCGTGCGTTTGCTCCAAAGACCTTGCGAATGTCCATCCGCAGGATAGGAGGCAATCGCGTATTTCAATGCTACGTGCTATAATACGCGGGCACGAGCCGGCCCTTGGCACCGCCGCCTCAAATGTTCCAACGATTCTTTGATCTCCTAAGCACACAAAAACCTGTAGATCGCTTGACCTAGTCGGTACGACAATAGCTCAGGTGCAGCTAAGGTTCGCCAAATCGAAGCTTCTCGACCAATAGGAGTTTCTTGCGTGCCGCCGCTTGATCCCGAAGTTGCAGATCTAGCTCCTGATGAGCCGACGCTAACGCCGTATGACCGGCAACACGCCGTCACTTATGTGCGACTCCTCGATGCTGAAAAAGCCAACGCCGATTGGCAAGAAGTCGTGCGTATTGTTCTCCACATCGATCCTGCCGTGGAGCCAGCTCGTGCCCGCGGTGCTTACGAGAGTCATTTGGCGCGTGCCAAGTGGGCTGCGCGCCACGGTTATCGTGAACTCCTCGCCCGCGGATGGCCGAAGAGCGAATGATGACGCTTGTTTGAAGAAGACATGACGTCTCGTTGAAGCCCAATCAAAAGCGCGAATGACCCCATTGGCTTCACCGAATGCCGCAACCAGAAATGGTCACATTTATCAGGCTGCAATTCCCCATCGTTAGTGCAGTGCAATGGGGAAGTCGTTATGTCAGCTGTTGATTGGAGATCAGAGCAAGATTACGCAAACTTCGGAATGGCAGAAGGTGCCGATGTTGCTTGGGAATGGCTCCGCCGCGACAGCGAATACGAGCGAGATTTCAGGAATCTGACAGCCGCTGCGCAATCGGATGGGGCGCCTCATCAATTCCGAAATAAATGGGGGTTGTCTTTTCGCGGCTGATCCTGAACAGGCGTTCGACCGGCAATCGATATTCTGGGCGCCGGAAGCCCTCTCGACCGTCTTGTCGCTCCGTCAATTCGGCGCGGCCAGCGATGCTGGGCAATATACCCTTGATTGGACCAGGCTTGCCGCTGGCGAATTTCGCCATGGGCCAGATGGCTGGCATGGAGTTGTAGCGCTGGCAGGCGCAATCCACCGGCTTTACCTGCCAGCAATACCTGCCAAAGGGGCGCCGCTTTCAATCGAATTGCCGCTCGACGCCAATTCCGACATTCGTATGCAGGCCGCACACCGATTTTGGTGCGCCATCGACGGCCGCCGTCTTGGTGCGTCTCCTCTTGCGCTTTCTCCCGAGCGTCGCCGGCGCTTCGTTTTGATGATGCGAGCCCTCGATGCCTGGTTGGCGGGACATAGTTATCGTGAAATCGCGGAGGGATTGTTCGGCAAGGAGCGCGTTCGTGGCCGCTCCTGGAAGGACCATGATCTTCGCAGCTTAACCATCCGCCTGGTCAAGAACGGCATCGCTCTGATGCGGGGCGGCTATCGCGCATTGCTGCGTCCGCCATCTCGGAAGAAATAGGCGTTCTCGCGGGGGGTGTCGAAAATAGACCCCCTCATCTTCGGCATCCCCCTTCGAGGCCCCTCTCCGTCATTGTCGCCGTCAACGCGCCACAGACCTCGCTGGCGCTCCACACGGCAACGGAGCTTTTCAGATGTCCGATGCGAGCCTCGCTACATCGCCACGATACCTTCGGACTGCCGAGGCAGCCCGATACTTAAGCCTTTCACCCCGCACTCTGGAAAAACACCGAACCTACGGCACCGGTCCCGCTTACCGGAAGATCGGTGGTCGCGTCGTGTACGCGGTGGCTGATCTCAACGCATGGGCTGACATTGGCACCAGAATCTCAACCAGCGATCCAGGTGCCGGCACCGTACTGCCGGCAAAGCGGCACGCTCCCATCCCTTATGCGGGAAAGGAGCGGCGCTGATCCATGAAGAGACACGCGCACACCCCCGAAAAATACCCGACCAAAGAAGTCACCGTGAGCGACCTCACGACAGTTGAACTCTTGTGGCTGGAAAAGCGCATCGAGAACCGCGTTCGGTTTGGTCGCGCCGTCTCGGAAAGCATCCTGGACCGCAATCGACGCATCTTGTCTTTCGCTCCGGGGAGCATCTTCGCGTTTGTCCGTTGGACATCCAACGACTTTGGGACGGTCCTGTCCCGCATCGATGTTCTGCGAGCGATGACCCCAGGTCAGCACTATTCGACGGTGCCCTGGATCAAGCCCGGCGGTGAGAGCCTGTTGCGACTATCCGGCTGGCCGAAGGTTGAACGGGTTCTGCAATTGATCGATGCTGTCGAGGCACTCGACATCGATCCTGCCGACGCAGCACCTGACTACTGGCACCACGTTCACAATCGATTGTCGGTCAACGAAACCCCTCGACCATACACCCGATCCCGTCACCAAGCTTGGCTCCATCGGCGGAAGGTCTCGTCATGAACGCTCGGTGTGCGACTATTTTCACGACATTTGCTGCAACCGTTCTTCTCCTTTCGACAGTCGGACGAGCAGCACCGCACTACATTTGGAATGCGTCGAACAGCGTTCCGATCGGCCTATATAGGCTTCGGCCCGTGACGACGTTGACCGTCACCGACCTTGTTGCCGTTCAGCCTCCAGATCTTCTCGCAACATTCCTTGATCTCAACGGCTATCTGCCGATCGGCGTCCCCATGCTGAAGCGTGTGCTGGCGCTGCCAGGGCAAACGGTCTGCAGGAACGGCCTGACAGTCGCCGTCGACGGCATCGAAATGGGACAGGCACACGAGCGCGACGGGCGAGGCCGTCCGCTTCCGGCCTGGCACGGATGCCGCGTCATCGCGGATGGCGATGTCTTTGTCATGAACTGGCAATCGCCGGATTCGCTCGACGGTCGGTACTTTGGACCGCTACCCGCATCCGCGGTGATCGGCAGGGCAGTACCCGTGTGGACTGACGAAGAGTGATCATGCACATGCACCACACTCCCTCGACTAATTGCGCTTCCACTGAGCCGTCTCCGATCTTTCCTTACCGGCCTCGTCCAGAACGCGGAAAGCGCTCGCCCGGCCTGCTACTGAAAAGTCGCATCTGTGAATTAGCGGATCAATTGCGCGGCGCCGTTCGCTCCGACCCATTGCACGCATTATCGTGGCGGTCGCGCCGTTCATGAGCCTGAACGCGGCCCCGACGCTCTTCGCGACTAGCGCGTGCGCACAGCGTGCGTCGCGTCCTGAATCCATCGATCGGTACGCCAAATTCGTCGAGGAGGCCTCCGCTCGCTTCGCCGTGCCGGCCCGCTGGATTCGCGCCGTCCTCCAAGTTGAAAGCGGAGGTGACGAGCACTCGATCTCTCCTCGTGGTGCGATGGGCCTGATGCAGCTCATGCCGGGCACCTGGGTAGAGCTCAGCGTTCGCTACGGTCTCGGTCTCGACCCGTTTGATCCTCGCGACAACATACTAGCCGGCACCGCCTACCTTAAAGAGATGCACGATCGCTTCGGATCGGCGGGCTTCCTTGCGGCCTACCATGCCGGTCCGTCGCGTTATGAACAGCACCTCGGGACAGGCCAACCGCTTCCACCAGAAACCGTGGCCTATGTCACGGCTGTGACGCCATTGCTCGCCGACAAGCAGAGTGAACACGCTGCGTTTCGCATCAGGCGTGCGGTCCCTTGGCGGGAAGCTCCGCTGTTTGTTGACCGCACGGACGCGCCGTGAGTGACGATCGGTCGGCAATCGCCGTGCAGAAGCGTCGCAATTTATCCGTCGGCTCGCTGCAGGGTTTTCATGCTCAAACGCCTCTCGCCCGACCTGCTTGTACGTCAATCATATGAGGATCCAACGCGATGACTGGAATTGCATTTTGTCGCAAGCCACCGCCAGCTCTGGCACGTTCCAAGCTCATGAGATGGGCGCTGGGAGGGAGCGACCGACGAGGGCAGGATAAAGCACCAAAGGTGCGGGCGGTCGGTTGGGGGCCTGAGTACCCGAGAATTCCAGTGCTCCTGCAAACATTGCGCAATATCCCGCGCAACTTGCGTTTCTCAGCAAGGCGCTATTGCCGCTCAGCTTTCCACACTCTGTGAGCCTAACATGACCGGAAATGACGATTTTCGCATCCGTCCTGGCCGAATCCGCTCGACGCGCTCGCCAAGGACAAAATCCTTCCTGGCGCAGGCACTGAGCGCCGCGCAAAAGTCCGGCGGTCTCTCGCGGGGCGGCCCCACGCGCGACAGCAGGTTTGGGCGCGGCCGCGCGGCGAGCCTTGCCGCATCGCGCTTCCTCAACAACCGCGCCCGCAGTGCCATTGTCAAAGCGCGGGTAGTGAGGCGGATGCGTTCACCGGGCGCGCTGCGCGCCCACGTCAGTTATCTCCAGCGCGATGGGGTTACCCGAGACGGCGCACCTGGAAAACTGTTCGATGCGGCCGGAGACGAGGCCGACGGCCGAGCGTTCACTGAGCGTTGCGACGGCGATCGGCATCATTTCCGGTTCATTGTCTCACCCGACGATGCCGGCGAGCTATCAAGCTTGCGCAGCTTCACTCGCGAACTCATGGACCAGGCCTCGCGCGACCTCGGCACCCGGCTCGACTGGGTCGCCATCGATCATTGGAATACCGAGCACCCCCATATACACATCCTCGTGCGCGGCCGGGCCGATGACGGGAAGGACCTCGTGATCAGTCGCGACTATATTTCGACGGGCCTGCGTGCCCGTGCCGGGGATCTCGTCACCCGCGAGCTCGGCCCGCGAACAGAGCTCGAGACCCGTCAGCGCCTGGAGACCGATATGACAGCCGAGCGCTGGACACGGATCGATCGGGTGCTGGCCCGGCAAGCGGGGGCGGCGGATGGGGTCATTGATCTCCGGCCGGACCGGGATGGTGTGCGCGATCCGTTGCGGGAGATCCGGATCGGGCGGATGCGCACGCTCGAGCGGCTTGGTCTGGCCGAGCCAGCCGGGCCTGCGCGCTGGGTGCTGGCACAAGATGCAGAGCAGCGCCTGCGAGGACTGGGCGAGCGTGGCGACATCATCAAGCGCCTGCACAAGACCCTTACCAAGGATGGTGCCGCACGCGCGCCGTCGTCCTGGGCGCTCGAAGGCGAAAGCCACGGCGAACCCGTGGTCGGCCGCCTCATCGCGCGGGGGCTCGACGATGAACTTAAGGCAACGGCCTTCGCGGTGGTCGACGGCGTCGACGGACGGGTGCATCACCTGAAACTCCCTGAAATCGAAGCCGCGGGTGACGGTCCGATCGGCTGCATTGTAGAGCTGCGGCGGTTTAGGGACGCGCGGGGCCGGCAGCGGATCGCGCTTGCGGTCCGCTCGGACCTCAATCTCGACCAGCAGGTTGAAGCGCGAGGGGCAACCTGGCTTGATCGTCGCCTCGTCGCTCGCGAGCCGGTCGATCTCTCGCGCGCCGGCTTCGGCGGCGAAGTCCGTGCCGCGCTCGACCGACGTATCGACACGCTGGTTGAGCAGGGATTCGCGAGCAGGGACGGGGACAAGGTTACCTTGGGCCGTAGCCTGATTGCGACCCTTCGCGATCGCGAGCTCGACAGTGTGGGCCGGCGCTTGGCCTCCGAGACGGGGCTCGCGTATTTGCCTGCAGAGGCAGGAGACTCCGTCGCGGGAGTTTACAGCCGAAGGCTCTCACTTTCCTCGGGCCGCTTCGCCATGATCGACAATGGCCTCGGTTTTCAGCTCGTGCCCTGGCTACCGTCGCTGGAGCGGGAACTTGGCAGGCAAGTGAGCGGCATTGCCGGTCCCGGGGGCGTGGACTGGAATTTTGGCCGCAAGCGAGAGCTCTCGCTCTGACCCGCCGATTCCTGCGCCATACTGCGCGACACTGCGACTGGAAGAGACTTGCCGTTGCACGGGCGCTCGGCGTTGCGCAATGCCTCTGGCCATGTCAGCAACACGCATCCTTTGGGGGCAACTGCTCTTCGTCTCGATCGTCGTGCTCGGCTTCCTCTGGGCTGCGACGGAGTGGACCGCCTGGCGTCTTGCTTACCAGCCGCAGCTCGGTCCCGCCTGGTTCATGATTGGCCGCTGGCCGATCCATCAACCACTTGCCTTCTTTATCTGGTGGTTCAAGTTTGATGCCTACGCGCCTGTCATCTTCATGCAGGGTGCCTGCATCGCCGCAAGCGGCGGGATCGCTGCCGTCGTTATTGCCATCGTCCTCTCGGTCTGGCGGGCGAGGGAAGCTCGGCATGTGACGACATATGGCTCGGCCCG
The DNA here is from genome assembly GCF_036924535.1 of Bradyrhizobium sp. AZCC 2262. Lineage (NCBI taxonomy): Bacteria > Pseudomonadati > Pseudomonadota > Alphaproteobacteria > Hyphomicrobiales > Nitrobacteraceae > Bradyrhizobium > Bradyrhizobium sp. AZCC 2262. The sequence goes on from NZ_JAZHRT010000001.1 coordinate 2,386,052, forward strand.
CTGGGCGGACGCGCGCGAGATCAGGCGCGCTGGACTTCTTGGACCCGACGGCGTTGTACTTGGCCGTTTTGACGGCCGTTACCTGCGGCACAACGGCCCGGAACATGTGCTGTGTTTTGCACCGACGCGCTCGGGCAAGGGCGTTGGCCTTGTCATTCCGACGCTGCTGACCTGGCCCAGTTCCACGATCGTCCACGATATCAAGGGCGAGAATTTCCAGTTGACCTCGGGTTTTCGTGCCCGCTTTGGCACCGTGCTACTATTTGATCCGACCAACCAGCAGAGCGCCGCCTACAATCCGCTGCTCGAGATCCGCAAGGGCGACAGTGAGGTGCGGGACGCGCAGAATATCGCAGACATCCTGGTCGATCCCGAAGGCGCGCTCGAGCGGCGCAATCATTGGGAGAAGACCAGCCATTCCCTGCTCGTTGGCGCCATCCTGCATGTTCTCTACGCGGAGGCCGACAAGACGCTCGCCGGCGTCGCCAATTTCCTGTCTGACCCGTCGCAGCCGATCGACGCGACTCTGAATGTGATGTTGGCGACCCCGCATCTGGGCGATCGCGTTCATCCCGTGGTCGCTTCGGCGGCGCGCGAGCTTCTCAACAAGAGTGAAAATGAACGTTCCGGCGTCTTGTCGACCACGATGAGTTTCTTAGGGCTCTATCGCGATCCTGTCGTTGCCAAAGTTACCGGACGCAGCGATTGGAGGATACGCGACCTCGTTGACGGGCCTCGGCCGATATCGCTCTACCTCGTAGTGCCGCCCTCCGACATCGCCCGCACGAAACCGCTGATGCGGCTGATCCTCAATCAGATCGGCCGGCGGTTAACAGAGATCCTGGAGACGGGCCGGTGTCGCCAAAAACTCCTTTTGATGCTTGACGAGTTCGCAGCGCTCGGCCGGCTCGACTTCTTTGAGAGCCAGCTTGCCTTCATGGCCGGCTACGGCATCCGCAGCTTTCTGATCACCCAGAGCCTGAACCAGCTCGAACGCGCCTACGGGCCTAACCACGCCATCCTGGACAATTGCCATATCCGCATTGCGTTTTCGACGAATGATGAGCGTACCGCCAAGCGGGTGTCCGACGCGCTCGGGACCGCAACCGAGATGCGCGCCATGAAGAATTATGCCGGGCACCGACTGTCTCCATGGCTCGGCCACCTCATGGTCAGCCGCCAGGAAACATCGCGTCCGCTGCTTACGTCAGGAGAAGTCATGCAGCTCTCGCCCAATGAGGCGATCGTGATGGTTTCGGGCGTGCACCCGGTACGTGCCCGCAAGGTTCGCTATTATGAGGATCCCCAATTGCAATCCCGAATTCTGAGACCCGCGGGCAATGCTCCGGTCAATTTGGTCGATCAGCAAGATGACTGGTCGGTCCGTCCACCCATAACACCCGCGGTCGAGCTCTTGACAGCGCTGAAGCGAAAGGCCCGCGATCCGAATGGTGGTCACAGCCGCGAGCCCGAACTGCCACAAAACGAAAAGCTTGTGATCAATTCGCCGCGCTCTGAAATCGAGTTCGATGCCGATCGGGATGACGATGATGCGGATGCCGTGCAGGCGCGCGCCTTGAACGGCTCGATGCCGGGTCTTGCACGCTCCGTCAGTCTCGACCCGGACGGCGATATGGGCCTTTGAGCTCGGCACATGAAAAAGGCTCAGCTCAGCATCTACCTCGATCCGGAGATCTTCCGCAGCCTTGAAACGTTCGCAAAGCGCCGTGGCAGGCCCAAGTCGCTGGTTGCCGAGGCTGCGATTGCATCGTTCCTTTCGCCTGACGATTCGGACCGGCGGGAGGCAGCGATCGCCAAGCGGCTGGATCGCATCGTGCGCGTGCTCGAGCGGCTTGAACGCAACGACGGTGTCACGCTCGAGACAATAGCCCTGTTCATTCGTTTCTGGCTGACGTCAACGCCGGCACTCCCAGAGCAATCAAGCCCTGCAGCTCGCGCCAAGGGCGCCGAGCGCTATGATCGTTTTGTTGAAGCGCTCGGCCGGCGGCTATCGAGCGGATCGACAGTCCTTAAGGAAGTCAGCATCGAATTGCCTGAGGTTGAAAGCGCGGGCCACGTCAGAGGTCAGCCGGCTCCACTTGAGCCTGACACCACTCGGTCTTGAGGAAGAGCCGGACGCCATAACGCCTCACTCGTGAAGGCGATTGATTACCAATGGTGAGGGTCGATCTTTCGTTCGGGCTCTGGTGATCCTTTACAACAGACGTTGCCTTTGCACCGATACTCAGTTGCAGTCAGCGCGACTCCGCATCTCCTTTCTTTTTCTACTCCAGAGTATGGTCTCCGGCTCTGCTCTGTTGAACCAATGCTTCGCCCGTTCTTTCTGTAATTCCCATCAGGTCGGTTCACCTCATCAATCGTATCGCGATGCCGCGGTCTCGATCGTGGGGCTTTGGGGGATTGTCGGAAAATGCAACAGCTAGCCGATCTGGATGTGCAGGCCGATCGAGGGGACATTCGACCATCGCGCAAGCGCAAAGCCTCGGCACGCCGCAAGGTGACGGTTCGGCTTAGTGAGGGCGTCTGCGGTCGGCTTGACGTCGCGACCGACCGACCGGGCGTCGGCAAGAGCATGCTTGTGGAAGCCGCCCTCGAGCATTTTCTGAATCCAGCCACGTCAGTCGAAGCTCTACTGCGCGAGAACTTGGACGATATTCACGCCAGGTTCGATGACCTCGCGCGCGATATGCAGATGATCGCCGAGACGGTCGCGCTGCACGCCCGATATCATCTGACCGTCATGCCGCCGGTTCCCGAATCGCGACAGCGCGAGGCGGTCATTCTCGGCAACGAGCGCTTCAAAGTCCTGGCCGAGCAAGTCGATCGGCGCGTTCGTGAGGGCCGGCCGCTCATGCAGGAGACCATCGATCGCCTAAACTCTGCGCAAGACGAAGAATCGAATCCGACAACAGACGAGAGGCCGACGCACAATTCGACGCCGGCTCTCAAGGAGTCGAGTGCTGCCCCGGAACGCCTTAATCTCGAGCAGACGCCGCCCGCATCAGCCAAGGCAGAGCGCCGCAGTCCGGGCGTTTCCCAGCATGAGAAGAATACTAGCGACCGGACCGAACCTACCTTGAATCGAGGGCTAAGCCCGCCAGCAGCGCAAAATTCCGATCCAGAGTCATCAAAAACGTTAGAGGCTTTGCGCGAAACACCGGTGTCAAAATGGCGGCTAATCTGCTCAGTTTTTTTGCCCTTCGCCGCAGGTTACTACCTTGCTTACCTGTTTCGGACGATTAATGGCGCGATCTCGCCGGCATTGGCCTCCGATTTTGCGCTGGATGCCGCCGAGACCGGGCTGCTCGCGTCAATCTACTTCCTGGTGTTCGGATTGACCCAGATTCCAATAGGGGTGTTTCTAGACCGATTTGGGCCGCGTCGAGTCCAAGGCGTGCTGCTGGTGATCGCGGCTGGCGGCGCAACGCTGTTCGGCAACGCCTCGAGCTTCCCGGAGCTTCTTGTTGCGCGCGCCATGATCGGACTTGGCGTTGCCGGCTCATTGATGGCCGGGCTCAAGGCCATCGTCACCTGGTTTCCGAGAGAGCGTGTCGCACTCGCCAACGGCTGGATGATCATGTTGGGATCGCTCGGCGCGGTCACGGCGACGGCGCCAACCGATTGGTTGCTTAACTATGTTAGTTGGCGGAGCTTGTTCGAAATCCTGACGATCGGGACCGTTGCGGTAAGTGGACTGATCTATATGGTCGTTCCGAAACCTGAAACTGACTTAGAAATCGCCACGACCTCGCGAAAGCCACTTACGTTATGGTCCATCTATTCAGATCCGCGCTTTCTGAGAGTCGCACCGCTCTCGGCCGCCTGCATTGGTTCATCCTGGGCGTTGCAGTCATTGTGGGCTGCAGCCTGGCTTACAGACGTGGAAGGATTCGACCACCACAGCCGGGCCGCTCAAATGTTCCTGATGGCTGTTGGCCTAAGCCTTGGAGCCATCCTGCTTGGTGCCATGGCCGATCGCCTACGTAAACACAACATAAGAACGGAAGTCCTATTGGGGGGCGTAGGAGCCCTGTTCATCGTGGCCGAGCTCGCCCTGGTTTTGCGCGTTCCCTTGCCGTCACTTCTGCCTTGGTCCATCGTATCGATCGCTGGTGCCGCAACAGTGCTAAGCTTTTCGGTCATAGCCGACTACTTCCCCAAAGAATTTGCCGCGCGCGCCAATGGCGCTCTGAATCTCTTGCACTTTGGCTGGGCGTTCACGATGCAATACGGCATCGGGCTCGTGGTCGAGCAATGGCCGTCTCAGGACGGACATTATCCGGTCGCGGCCTATCAGGCCGCATTCGGTCTTTGCCTTGCGCTTCAGGCCGCCGCGCTGGTGTGGTTTGCGATGCCATGGATCCAGACGTTCGGCAGAAATGCCTTCGGTGAACCCCCCGGAAGCGCCGCTGGATCCGGCGGCTCTTCCATTGACGGTCCTATCCTTGAGGCGTGCGCAGGAGCCGACTGGTAGCCAGAGGGTCGTGTGCGTAGAAGCAGTCCGCCTGCCATCAACATTGGCTGCTAAGCACCCGAAAACAGACCTATTATGCTCACCTCGAGTTTTGTCGCCCATGACCCGAAGCCGACTTGCGCCGATGCTGCCGGAGGCGCGGTGCGGGCTCGAAAATAAATTCGTAGAGCATGTCGTTTTGGCGGTCCACCGTTCGACTGGGTGTCGGCGGAGCCACTTCGGTTGTGGCTGGAGCTCACAATGTGACTGGATCTTACGGAGGTTGGTAATGACGATCTCGCATCGATTTATCGAGACAAATGGCATTCGAATGCACCTGGCCGAAGCAGGGAGCGGCCCCACCGTGCTTCTCTGCCATGGCTTTCCGGAGTGCTGGTATTCGTGGCGGCACCAATTGGAAGCGCTCGCTGCCGCCGGATATTGCGCCATCGCGCCCGACATGCGTGGTTACGGGCAGACGGACAGACCTGATGCGATCGATCAATACACTCTATTGCATTTGACCGGAGACATGGTCGGATTGCTCGACGCGATCGGCACGGATCAAGCAGTCGTTGTAGGACATGATTGGGGAGCGCCGGTCGCTTGGCGCTGCGCTCTGTTCAGACCGGATCGATTTAGGGCCGTCGTTGGCTTGAGCGTGCCGTTTCAGGTGCGTGGTCCCAACCGACCAAGCACCGTCATGCCGAGGACCGAAAAGCAGCGCTTCTATCAACTGTATTTCCAGACGCCGGGCGTTGCCGAGGCAGAACTCGAAAAAGACGTCCACAACGCAATCAAGACGACATTGTTCGCCCTATCTGGCGATGCGCCGGTTGAAGATCCTGCGTCGCTCACGATGCTTCCTAGTGAGGGGGGGTGGCTTGATGGGAAGCCTACAACCCGATCATTGCCGACGTGGCTCACGGACAGTGACATCGAATTTTACGTTGGAGAGTTCAAGCGCACCGGCTTTGGAGGAGGTTTGAATTGGTATCGCAACATTGATCGCAATTGGGAGTTGCTCGCACCATGGTCCGGCGCAAAGGTTCAGGTCCCGGCACTCTATGTCGTTGGCGATCGAGACGGGGTTTACAGATCGCCGAGTTGGAGCCATCTCGTCCCTAGCCTGAAACAGTTCGTGCCCTTGCTTCGCGAGACAATAGTCTTGAAAGGTTGCGGTCATTGGACTCAGCAAGAGCGCGCCAAAGACGTAAGCAATGCGCTCCTGGAATTCCTGAACCAGTTATAGATCGCGAACGGGGACTTGCGTAGACGCGGCAAGCAACGCAATGTCGCGTTTTGGCCCATCAGCGACTTGTTGACCGCTATGGTGAATGTCCGCGTTCGAGGGGGAAGCGGAAAATATATGCTCGCACTGAGTTCTTCTCAGTTTGACCCATTACCGACATGCGAGGCGATCCGGCACAAATGTCCGCAATGATCGTCATCACCATCACAGTTGGCGGCATCATCACCATCATCGTCGCCGCCATTATCATCATCATAATCATCATCATCATCACGGCTCGTACCGCGATCACGATCACCACGATAGCTGGAATTATCATCACCACCACCATCACTCGACTATGACGATTCATGATGTTGCATCCACTGAACCATGTTGCCGGCGTGCACGATGTAGATAAGCTCAACCTATTTCTTGGCTTCCCAGATGGAGTCTTTGCAAATGAGATTTGCACTTGCAAGCGGTCAACGTGTTGAAGCCTACCCCGGCGGGAGAGCAAAGTGTCGCCGTTGCAACGGCGAGGTCATTGCCAAATGTGGCACGCACAGAGTGTTCCACTGGGCGCACCGGGGAGTGCGGGATTGTGACACCTGGGCCGAAAAGGAAACCGACTGGCACCGCGCGTGGAAAAACAACTTCCCGGCCGAATGCCAAGAGTTCGTCCAGCACGATGAGCAATCCGGCGAAAAGCACATCGCTGATGTTCGTACCCCACATGGCCTTGTGATTGAGTTTCAGCATTCGCCTCTCGATCCGCTAGAACGGGCTGCACGCGAGCGTTTTTACGGAAATATGGTGTGGGTTGTTGATGGCACCCGCCTACAACGAGACTATCAACGGTTTGATAGGGGAAAGGGTGATCTCAGGCCCACGAAAATTCAGGGATGCTTCCTCCTCGCATCCCCTGATAAGTGCTTTCCCGCGATGTGGCTTGATAGTTCAGTACCCGTCATTGTTGATTTCCGGGGTGTGGATGAGAGTCAGCCACCGGATGCGCATAGAGAGGGGCTTTGGTGCCTACTTCCAGGACGTGCGGGAGGGAGTGCTTGGGTTGTTGGAATGTTGCGCGAGCAATTTGTAGAAGTGGCACCAAGCCGTCCTCAGTTGCCTGTCGTTCAAGAGATCTTAGCTCTCATGACAGAGATACGCGCGGCGGAGGCGCTTGAAGCGCGACGGTTTGCTGGAATGCCTGGTGGAAGGGGACCACGGCGGCGATATGCGCGTTTTTGAACTCATCGAATAATGTAGGCTGTTGGCCCTTCGGCGAACCTCGGCCATCTCTCCTATTGCGCCGCTATCAGGTGAATAGCCGACATCAACCGTGCCTGTCCCCAAAGCCCAATTTGGTTGCGTGCCCTATTTAGCGAAGCTGCTTCTCGACCGGAAGAAGCTCCAACTAGAGATTCGGGGTTGTTAGGCGCCGCGGATCTCCTGTTGAGATCGCAGATTGGGAGATGAACGTGATGCGCTTGGGTCAACAAGTGTGCGACGAAACGGAATCCTACTCGCAAAGGATTGCCTCGGAGGCCATTCTTCATCTCGCCGCGTTGCCGAGTGGCGATGCCGGATATTCCTTGACGTTTCTTTTTGTACGCCAAGCTACTAGCCGGATAATTGCCTTGTTGCACTAACTCGCTCCGTGGCTTTTCTAATCATCCCCATGTGAGGCCGCTCGGGACGGCCTCATTCGTTGGGGACGGCAGTGGTTCATCATTCCATTCAATCGGAAGCGATATCGCGTGCTGCGCGCATGCTGCGCACGGCGTTCGGTCCAGTTATCGCACGCTTTCTCGAAGATTCGGCTGTCGTCGAGATAATGCTCAACCCTGACGGGCGATTGTGGATCGACCGGCTATCGAGCGGTTTGGCAGATACCGGAGAAATCGTACCTGCTCCGGACGGTGAGCGCATCGTTCGATTGGTCGCCCACCACGTGGGTGCCGAGGTTCACGCAGGGAGGCCGCGCGTTTCGGCAGAGTTACCCGAGACGGGGGAGCGCTTCGAGGGACTATTGCCGCCAGTGGTCGCGGCCCCGGCGTTCGCGATCCGAAAGCCGGCCGTCGCCGTGTTCACGCTGGACGACTACGTCGCCGCGGGGATCATGATCTCGGGCCAAGCTAGCGCTTTGAAGGTCGCGGTCGAAGTACGCAAGAACATACTCGTGGCTGGCGGCACGTCCAGCGGCAAGACAACGCTGACCAATGCGCTGCTGGCCGAAGTCGCCAAGACGTCGGATCGGGTTGTTCTTATCGAAGACACGCGGGAGCTTCAGTGCAGGGCGCCGAATCTCGTGGCGTTGCGTACCAAGGACGGCGTGATCTCGCTATCGGATTTGGTCCGTTCATCGCTGCGCCTGCGGCCCGATCGCATTCCGATCGGGGAGGTCCGCGGTGCAGAGGCTCTCGATCTGCTCAAGGCCTGGGGCACGGGTCATCCCGGCGGTATCGGTACCATCCACGCGGGCACCGCGCTCGGAGCGTTGCGTCGACTCGAGCAGCTGATCCAGGAAGCCGTCGTCACGGTCCCCCGCGCCCTGATCGCGGAGACCATCAACGTTATTGCCGTTCTTTCCGGTCGCGGTGCCGATCGCCGCTTGGCCGAGCTCGCCAGCGTCACCGGGCTCGGACCTACCGGTGATTACAGCCTTGCAGCATTGGGGGACCAATCATGAGTGTTACATCTTCGCTGGAACGATGCGTCATTTCGACGACCGTGTTCGCGACTACCTATCTGACCGTCAGCCCAGCCTTCGCTGCTGGCTCCAACATGCCGTGGGAGCAGCCGCTCAATCAGATCCTGCAATCGGTCGAAGGTCCGGTCGCGAAGATCATCGCGGTCATCATCATCATCGTCACAGGGCTTTCGCTGGCGTTCGGCGATACCTCGGGCGGATTCCGCAGGCTCATCCAGATCGTGTTCGGCCTATCGATCGCGTTCGCCGCCTCGAGCTTCTTTCTATCGTTTTTCTCGTTCGGCGGTGGAGTGGTGATCTGATGGATGCAGAAATCCCAGGCTTCGTCACGCCCGTGCACCGCGCGCTCACCGAACCGATCCTGATGGGTGGCGCGCCACGCTCCATCGCCATCGTCAACGGCACGCTTGCCGCAGCACTCGGCATCGGGCTGCGCCTTTGGATCGCGGGCCTCCTCCTTTGGTTCGTCGGCCACATGGCCGCCGTCTGGGCCGCCAAGCGCGATCCTGACTTCGTCGAGGTCGTACGACGACACCTGCGTATCCCCGGTCACCTCAACACGTGAGTTCTCTCATGATGAACCTAGCGGAGTATCGGCGCTCGAATACGCGTCTCGCGGATTTTCTGCCTTGGGCGGCTCTTGTTGATGAGGGGATCATCCTCAACAAGGATGGGTCGTTTCAACGGACAGCAAAGTTCCGGGGGCCTGATCTCGATAGCGCCGTGCCAGCCGAACTTGTCGCTATAGCCGGCCGTCTGAACAATGCGCTGCGTCGTCTCGAGTCCGGTTGGGCGATCTTTGTCGAAGCGCAGCGCCATTCCGCAGGCAGCTATCCACCCAACACATTTCCGGACACGGCGTCCGCCCTGGTCGATGCTGAGCGGAGGGCACAGTTCGAAGAAGCCGGCGCCCATTACGAGTCGAGCTATTTCCTGACGCTTCTCTATCTGCCGCCGGACGAGGGCGCGGCGAAGGCCGAGCGGCTGCTTTACGAAGGTAGCAACCGCACCGTCGACGCTGATGCGCGTGAGGTTCTCCGTGGGTTCGTCGATCGGACCAACCGCGTGCTCCAACTCGTCGAAGGTTTTATGCCGGAGTGCGCCTGGCTCGACGATGAGGAGACCCTGACTTACCTCCACTCGACGGTCTCGACCAAACGGCATCGCGTCAGGGTGCCCGAGATCCCGATGTATCTCGACGCATCGCTCGCCGATCGGCCGCTGACCGGCGGCCTCGAGCCAATGCTCGGTTCTGCGCATCTGCGTGTCCTGACGGTCGTCGGGTTTCCGACAGCGACCACGCCCGGGATTCTCGACGACCTGAACCGGCTTGCGTTCGCCTATCGTTGGTCGACCCGCGCGATCATGCTCGATAAGACGGATGCGACGAAGCTTCTCACCAGGATCAGGCGGCAATGGTTCGCCAAGCGGAAGTCGGTGGCCGCGATCCTGAAGGAGGTGATGACCAACGAGACATCGGCGCTGCTTGATACCGATGCCCACAACAAGGCCATGGATGCCGACGCTGCCTTGCAGGAATTGGGCTCCGACCAGGTTGGAGAGGCCTTCGTCACGGCGACGATCACGGTCTGGGACAGCGATCCAGCCACCGCTGATGAAAAGCTCCGCCTCGTCGAAAAGGTGATCCAAGGCCGCGATTTCACCTGCATGATTGAGACGGTGAATGCGGTCGAGGCCTGGCTCGGCAGCCTGCCAGGACATGTTTACGCCAATGTGCGGCAGCCGCCGATCTCGACCTTGAACCTGGCGCACATGGTCCCGCTGTCCGCGGTATGGGCCGGGGAGACGAGGGACCACCATTTCAAGGCTCCGCCCTTGTTCTTGGCCAGGACGGAGGGATCGACTCCGTTTCGCTTCTCTCTGCACGTCGGTGACGTCGGCCATACATTAGTGGTCGGACCAACCGGCGCCGGCAAATCAGTGCTGCTGGCGCTGATGGCGATCCAATTTCGTCGCTATCCGGACTCCCAGATCTTCGCGTTCGATTTTGGCTGTTCCGTACGTGCCGCCACTATCGCCATGGGTGGCGATTGGCATGACATCGGCGGCGTGCTGTCGGGCGAATCCGCAGAAGTCGTTGAGCTTCAGCCACTTGCGGCGATTGATGATCCGTCTGAACGTGGTTGGGCAGCAGAGTGGATCGCTGCGATCCTCGGCCGCGAGAGGGTCGAAGTGACGCCAGAAGCCAAGGATCATCTCTGGTCGGCGCTGACCTCGCTGGCTTCAGCACCGATCCAAGAGCGGACTCTGACCGGCCTTTGCGTTCTTCTTCAGTCGAATGTATTGAAGCGTGCGCTGCAGCCCTATTGCCTCGGAGGGCCCTATGGCCGGCTCCTTGATGCGGAATTCGAGCGCCTTGGCGAAGGCTCGGTCCAGGTCTTTGAGACCGACGGACTGATTGGTACGGCAGTCGCGCCGGCCGTCCTTTCCTATCTGTTCCACCGCATTGAAGGACGGTTTGATGGCCGACCAACTCTGCTCATCATCGATGAAGGGTGGCTAGCGCTTGATGATCAAGAATTTGCGGGTCAACTGCGTGAGTGGCTGAAAACCCTTCGCAAGAAGAATGCTTCCGTCGTCTTCGCTACCCAATCGCTTGCTGATATCGACGGCTCCGCGATCGCGCCGGCGATCATCGAGAGCTGCCCGACGCGGATTTTGCTGCCCAACGATCGCGCCATCGAGCCGCAGATCATGGGGATCTACCGGCGCTTTGGACTTAACGACCGCCAGATCGAAATCCTCGCCCGCGCGACGCCGAAGCGCGACTACTACTGCCAGTCGCGCCGCGGCAATCGCCTGTTCGAACTCGGTCTTGGCGAGGTCGCGCTCGCCTTCACCGCCGCTTCCTCCAAGGCCGACCAGGCGCTGATCGAGCAGGTCCTTGCCGAAGGTGGCCGCGACAACTTTGTGCCGGGCTGGCTGAAAGCCCGCGACGTCGCCTGGGCGACCGATCTCATCCCGCATCTCGCTGAATTGGAGGCATCCAAATGAACCGCCTCCATCGTCTCGCTACCGCAGGCGTGATTGCGTTTGCTGTGTTTGTCTGTCCCGAGCCCGCCTCCGCGCAGTTGGTCGTGTTCGATCCCAATAACTATGCGCAGAACGTACTGACGGCCGCTCGTGCCTTGCAGCAGATCAACAGCCAGATCGTGTCGCTGCAGAACCAGGCCCAGATGCTGATCAACCAGGCGAAGAATCTGGCCACGCTGCCGTTCTCGTCGTTGTTGCAGTTGGAACAGTCGATCCAGCGTACCCAGCAGTTGCTCGCCCAGGCTCAACGCATCGCCTATGATATCCAACAGATCGATCGTGCGTTCTCCACGACGTACGCGGCGGCATCATCCAGCATTCCACACCAGGCGTTGATCGCAAACGCGCAAACGCGTTGGCAGAACGCAATGGCCGGCCTGCAGGACGCTATGAGGACGCAGGCCACGGTCGTCGGCAATCTCAATACCAACCGCACCCAGATGTCGGCGCTGGTTACCTCGAGCCAGGGGGCGACTGGGGCACTGCAGGCGAGCCAGGCGGGCAATCAGCTTCTGGCCCTGCAGGCCCAGCAACTCGCGGATCTCACTGCAGTCGTCGCCGCCCATGGGCGCGCGCAAAACCTGGAGTCCGCACAGCACGCCGCTGCCCAGGACCAGGGCAGGGAGCAACTGCGCCGCTTCCTGACGCAAGGCGCCGGCTATCAACCCACAACCGTGCAGATGTTTCACTGATGAACGCGAAAAAACTTGAACGGATCCCGACCGTGGCAGCAGTGGTGCTCATCGTCCTCGCAGTTGCCGCTTGCACAATCCGGTTACGTGACGACGAGGGCCAAAACCTGCCGGCTGCGTCGGCTGATCATGCATCCGATGCACTTACGACAAAGCTCGCGGAGTGTCGCTCTGTCACCTACGAGCAGAAAGATGCCCTGTCCGAGTGCCGGAAGGCGTGGGCAGAGAAGCGCCGCCAATTCCTCGGGCAGAAGGCTTCATCTGCATCGTCGGAGAATGGACCTCCTCGAGAGGGCTCCTCGTTGTTCGTGCCGCCGAAGGACGAGAGCCGCCTGTCACCTGGTTATCCTCCGATTCAGCAGTCAGGGAAGGAGTGACCCATGGGCGGCACTGGCATTATCGATCAGTTCCTTGAAGCGTTCACCCGCTACATCGATTCCGGCTTTGGGCTGCTCGGAGGCGACGTCGGATATCTTGCGACGACTCTCGCGGCAATCGATGTGACGCTGGCCGGCCTGTTCTGGGCATGGGGCGCGGACGAGGACATTCTGGCGCGGCTCGTCAGGAAGACGCTCTTTGTCGGTGTCTTCGCGTTTCTGATCGGCAACTGGAACAGCCTGGCCCGCATCATCTTCGAGAGCTTCGCCAGCTTGGGGCTGAAAGCTTCCGGTACCGGTCTTTCCTCGGCCGATTTCCTGAGGCCCGGAAAGATCGCCCAGGTCGGGCTTGATGCTGGACGACCAATCCTCGAGTCGATCTCGGGTCTGATGGGCTATGTCAGCTTCTTCGAGAATTTCGTCCAGATTGCGGTTCTGCTGTTCGCCTGGGTCGTGGTGCTGCTCGCCTTCTTTATTCTGGCCATCCAGCTCTTCATCACCCTAATCGAGTTCAAGCTGACGACGCTGGCAGGCTTTGTGCTGATCCCGTTCGGGCTGTTCGGTAAGACCGCGTTTGCCGCCGAGCGCGTCCTCGGCAACGTGATTTCGTCCGGCGTCAAGGTTCTGGTGCTGGCCGTCATCGTCGGCATAGGCTCGACGCTGTTCTCACAGTTCACGGCGGGCTTTGGTGGCAATCAGCCGACCATCGACAACGCCATGGCGCTTGTGCTTGGGGCGTTATCGCTCCTTGGCCTCGGCATTTTCGGTCCTGGCATTGCGAACGGCATCGTATCGGGTGGACCGCAACTTGGTGCGGGCGCTGCCGTCGGCACCGGCTTGGCCGCTGGTGGCGCCATCGTGGCTGGCGCGGGTCTCGCAGCCGGTGGCGCCGGACTCGCAGGCGGCGCACTCGTCGGCGGTGCTCGTGGTGCGGCAGCGATAGCAGGCGGAGCCGCAAGCGCTTACCGTGCCGGAGGATTGGGTGGCGTCGCGAGTGCAGGGGGCTCGGCGATCGTCAGCCCCTTGCGCCGCATGGCTGGGGGGCTCGGTCGCGGTTCGTCGACGGCGGACGCGCCACCGGCCTGGGCGCGCCGCATGACGCGCGCAGACTGTGAGCCAGGGTGCATCCGCGGCCACCCATGCCGTCCGCAGCGGTGACAGTGCCGGTGGCGGATCCTCCGTTGATCTGTCCGAGGGAGGGCACTGATGTTCAAACGACCATCCGTGCATTACGGTCGCACGCCGGAGCCGGTGACGCCTTACCAGAAGGCGGCTCAAATCTGGGACGAGCGTATTGGCTCGGCCCGCGTCCAGGCCAGAAACTGGCGGTTGATGGCATTCGGATGCTTGTTGCTGTCCGGAGGGCTTGCAGCAAGCCTCGTTTGGCAGTCCACCCACGGGACCATCACGCCGTGGGTGGTGGAAGTCGATCGTCTCGGCCAGGCTCAGGCGGTCGCGCCGGCAAGTCCCTTCTACCAGCCGACCGATCCGCAAATCGCGTTTCACCTCGCGCGCTTCATCGAAGATGTGCGAGGCCTGCCGACCGACGCCATTGTGCTACGGCAGGATTGGCTCCGTGCCTACGACTTCACAACTGATCGCGGAGCTGCGGCGCTGAACGATTACGCGCGAACTAACGATCCCTTTGCCAAGCTCGGCAATACCCAGATCGCCGTCGAGATCTCCAGCGTCATTCGTGCCTCGCCGCAAAGCTTTCGGGTCGCGTGGACCGAACGCCGCTATGACAGCGGCCAACTCGCTGCGACCGAGCGCTGGACCGCGATCCTTTCCGTCGTGATCGAGACCCCGCGCGATGCCGACCGCCTCCGCAAGAATCCGCTCGGCGTCTATGTCAATGCCATCAACTGGTCGAAGGAGCTCGCCTAGTGAGAAGGAATGTACCGAGATACGCCCGCCCAAAATGCAATAGAACGCCTGTACGTTTGGCGTTGCTTTTTGCTCTCGCGCTTTCCGGCTGCACGACCTTCAAACCGCCACAGATCAGCTATGATGACGATGTGCCGCCGCCTCCCGATCTACCGATGCCCGCTGATGACCATGCGCGTCCATTGCATGTCCCGCCGTCCTGGACACCGGCGCGCGGCGGCAACAAGGGCGATGAGGAAGCCAAAGAGCCGGCGGAGCGGATCACAACGGCCAACGATGCCGCCCGCGTCCAGCCGCGGCGGGCAGGGTATTTCAACGCTGTCCAAATCTTTCCGTATAGTCCCGGCGCACTCTACCAGATCTACGCCTCACCGGGGCAGATCACGGACATCGCGCTCGAGCCGGGCGAGCAGCTAACAGGTTCGGGGCCGCTCGCCGCCGGCGATACCGTGCGCTGGATCGTCGGCGACACCGAGAGCGGCAACGGCGATACCAGGCGCGTCCACATTATGGTCAAGCCGACAAGGCCCGCCATCGAGACGAACCTTGTCATCAACACCGATCGGCGAACCTACCTCATCGAGCTGCGCTCCCGTGAAAAGCCATACATGCCATCAGTTACCTGGTTCTTTCCGGAAAACCGATCCAGCCACTCCCGGGCTTTGCCACCAACTCCGATCATTCCGGAAGTGGAGCAGCGCCGCTACCGTTACATCATCGAGGGCGACAGCCCGCCGTGGCGTCCGGTCAATGCCTACGATGATGGCCGCAAGGTCTATATCGAGTTCTCGAATGGGATCGGACAAGGCGAAATGCCGCCGCTGTTCGCCATCGGGCAGGATGGCAAGCCCGAACTCGTCAACTATCGCGCCTACAAGAACGTACTGATCGTCGACCGTCTGTTCGCCGCGGCTGAGCTGCGCCTTGGCGGAGAGAAGCAGCAGAAGGTGCGAGTTGTCAGACACGACGGAGGGCGGTCGTGACGGGAAGTCAGCCAACCGGGACTCGTGATCCCGTATCGGGATCAGCGCCATCGTCCAATGATCTCGGGCAGACTCTGCGTCTGCGTGCAGAACGCCCAAGGATCACAAGGCTCTCCCGCAAGGTCCTTGCGGGTGGCAGCGCATTGGCTTTGCTGCTCATCTCTGGCGCGGTGCTGTGGGCGCTGAGGAGCAACCGCCCACACACTCCGGCGCCGGACGAGCTTTACAGCACCGATCATCACAACGTTGCAGATGGCCTGACAGCGTTGCCGCAGGACTATACTGGAATTCCCCGCGACGTCCCTCGGCTTGGAGCGCCATTGCCGGGCGACTTGGGGCGTCCAATCGTTACGGCGGAAGGCCAGTCAGCGCCGATCGGTCTTGACGCCGAGCAGCAGCGTGCCAATCAGGAAACCGAAGCGGCCCGGACCAGCAAGGTATTTGCGGCGACGACTGCGCCCGTTGTGCCACCGCATGCCGCATCCCAGGAAACGACCACCAAGACTGCGGCATCCTCTGATGAAACCTTCACTCAAAACGGGCAGGACAGCAAACTCCTCTTCGTCAATGCCCCGGTTGATCGGCGGACTACAACGCCCGACCGACTCTCACGTCCAGCATCACCGTTTGTTGTGCAAGCAGGGACGATTATTCCGGCGGCTCTGATTACTGGAATCCGTTCGGATCTACCCGGCCAAATCACCGCGCAAGTTACAGAAGCGATTTACGATACCCCGACTGGACGTGCCAAGCTCATCCCTCAGGGAGCGCGTTTAATCGGGGTCTACGATAGTCAGGTCGCGTTCGGTCAATCGCGGGTATTGTTAGTGTGGACCCGGCTGATCATGCCGAACGGTCGCTCGATCATTTTGGAGCGGCAGCAGGGCGCAGACGCCGGGGGCTACTCCGGTCTTGAGGACGAGGTCGACAACCACTGGGGCGAGCTGTTCAAGGCGGCGCTGCTATCGACAATCCTCGGCGTTGGGGCAGAGCTCGGGTCCGGTGTGGATACCGGAAACAATACGGCCATTCTTCAGGCGCTACGGGTCGGCGCTGCGAATTCGCTGAACCAAACCGGGCAGCAGCTGGTTCGACGCAATCTCAATATTCAACCGACATTGACCATCCGGCCAGGCTTTCCCGTGCGTGTGCTAGTCAGTCGGGATCTGGTGCTCGAACCCTACAGAGGATGAGAATGCCCAAGCTAAAAATTGGTTCGATCGAAGATGACAAGCCCGTCAGCTTGACCGTAAAGCTCCCAGCAATGGTCTATCGCGATTTGACGGCCTATGCAGAAATCTTGAAACGGGAAGGCCGACAATCGACTGCAGACCCAGCGATGCTTGTCGGGCCGATGCTGGCACGATTCATGGCAACGGATCGCGCGTTCAGGAAGCTGCGTCGCGGAATTCAACAAAAAGGTTCACCAAGCGCCGCAGCAAAATCCGAGTGAGACAGCTTGACTTCCATCCGCGATGCCCGGATTCGTGCCACCCCAGTTCGCTTCCCTGAGGTCGAAGCCACCCGCGGGCGACAATTGGCTCCACGAAATCAAGTACGACGGCTATCGCCTGCAGGTCCACCTCGACAAGGGTAGGGTGACGATCCGCACGCGGACGGGGCTCGACTGGACGAAACGCTTCTCCGCGATCGCGGCGACGTTCGACATCCCGGTCGATCGGGCGATCTTCGACGGCGAAGTCGCCTTCAAACATCGCGACCTGGGATTTAGTAGCCGCCGGGCCGCTTCGCGAGTTGCGCCTAGGTTAAGCCGGCCGCCTTTCGTCGGTCTCGAATGAGTGTCCGAAGCGCTTCATGCTTGGCCGACCGAATTGTCTTGGGCACCTCCCACTCCGCTTGTGACGGGTCGGCGATCGTTCCGTGAAGCCAACATTGCCAGCTTTCAATCTACAGTTCCCTCGATGCAAGAACGCTGATCACGGCGTCCTGTCAGGGCGGAACAGTGGCGGTGAGTAACAACGATTATTGAAGCAAAACACCCTAAATCATGTCACTTCCAAAACAGACAGGATTCGCGTTTTCGTGTTAATCGGCTGCGCTAAGGCGCTTAGGAGTGGCTCTCTACCTCACGCAAGTGGCGACGCTTTTTGCCAAAGGTCAAAACAGAAAACCCTAGCGGCCGGACTTGCGTCTCGACAGAGACGATCTGAAAGATTCCAATTGCAGGAGATGCAGATGTCGCGGACAGTCGCCGGCACTTTAGTCGACGCGCTCGAAAAGGTTGGTGTCAGGCAGATATTCGGGTTGATTGGCGATTCGCTTAATCCGATCGCCGATGCGGTTCGCCACAGCAACATTGAATGGATCGGCGTCCGCCATGAGGAGGGAGCCGCGCTCGCGGCTGCGGGCCAAGCAAAGCTCACAGGTCGGCTCGGCGTTTGTTGCGGAACAACCGGACCTGGCAGCACCCATCTCGTCGCCGGCCTCTACGAAGCAAATCGCGACCACGCACCGGTTCTTGCGCTGTCCGGAGAGATGCCGCGCAAGAAGCAGGGAACCGACTATTTTCAGGCGACAGATTCAAACCTGCTATTCCGTGATGTCTCGCTCTATACCGAAACCATTTCCTCAGCTGCACAGGCGCCGGCCGTCATCCATCAGGCCATCGCCGCCGCCTATGGTAGCCGTAGCGTGGCACATTTGACGCTGCCACAGGATGTGATTAGCGGGACGCCCGACAGCAGCGTTACGAGCGCTGCCACGCTCAAGCCGCGACCCGAAATATCCGCTGGCGAAGCAGACGTTGCCGAGATGGCCCGCCGCATCGACGAAGCTGACCGCATCGTCATCATGTGCGGTGCTGGATGTCATGGCGCAGCCGAAGAATTGCGTGCGCTTTCCGACCGCCTCAAGGCGCCGCTGATCCATTCCTTCAGGGGCAAGGACATCATGCCTTACAACGACCCGCGCTGGATGGGTGGCATCGGTATGATCGGGACGAAGCCGGTCTATCAAGCCGCTATGCATTGCGATTTGCTTTTGATGCTCGGCACGGACTATCCGTATTCCGAATTCTTGCCCCGCAAGGGCGCCGTCATCCAGGTCGACGATCGGGCGCGCGTGCTTGGCCGCCGCACCCCGACTGCGCTCGGCGTCAACGGGTCTGTGCGACCGACGATCAGATCGCTGCTCGGTCGGGTGAAGCCGAAGAGCGACAGCGAATTCTTCGATTTCATCACGGTCCGGCGCCAGGCCTGGGACGAGATGCTAGACAAACAGTCCGATCTCGCGCGCAGCAAGAATCTTATTCACCCGCAGGCTGTCGCGCGTTCGGTGAGTGACCTCGCCGCGCGCGATGCCGTGTTCGTCATCGACACCGGGCTCAATACGCTGTGGTCGGGCAACTGGATCCGCCAGGCCGGCGAACAGCGGATCATCGGCTCGTTCAACAATGGCGCCGTTGGTACCGCGCTTGGTCAGGCTAACGGCATTCAGGCGCTCGACCGTTCGCGCCAAGTCATCGCACTCTGCGGCGACGGCGGTTTCAACATGCTGATGTGCGAATTCCTCACTGCCGTGCATCACAAGCTGCCGGTGAAGTGCGTTGTCTATAACAATTCGGCTTTCGGACTGATCGCACTTGAGGCCGAAGCGATCGGCGTGCCGGCCTGGAAACAGGGTATCGACTTCCCCAATCCGGACTATGTGGCGCTAGCGCGCGCCTGCGGCGGGGTGGGCTTCAAGGCCGAAAGACCCGCCGAGTTGCGCGACGTCATTGACACAGCGCTCAAGGCCGATGGTCCGGCCATTGTCGACTGCGTTGTTGCGGCTAACGAATTGCCTAATTTCCCGCATGTCGAGCTGGAACAGGCCGGCAATTACGCCAAAGCAAAGATCAAGGAAACAATACTTGCAGTTACCGGCGGGTGAGCGAGCACGGCAATAGCCGTATCAAACGACCCATCGCCAGGTATCTGGCAAGAGGCGTCGGCCGCCGGCGAGACTCATCTGACGGTTCATCTCGCGCTTTTCGCCAACAGCACGGCCGGCCCAAACCGGCCGGGCGAACGAGCTAACAGACATAGAGTAGCATAGTGACTCATGAGGTTGAACTCAAAGAGCTAGTGCGGCCAAGTGATCGGTTGAGGTTGACATTTCGAACCTCAATCACCCTTGCGGTGATGGCGTTTATCATTGCTTTAGCCGTGCTGCTCATTGCTATTCAGGTTCGGGCTCTTCACTGGGCAACGAAGGAAGCTGCATCCGCCTATATGGACGCAACGAGCACGAACGCATCGGGACGTCTTCAGTCGGAGATAACCGCCATAGGATCGTTAGTGCGTGTGCTGGCGACCAGTTCCAGCGTGGCCGAATCAAATGAGAGTACCGAGACCGGCCCGGCGATCGCACTATTCAAAGCGGCACTGCAGGAACAGCCCCAAATTGACAGTATCTGTGTCGGCTTTGAAAATGGCGCTTGGTTACAGGTCCGGCGCACTAGCGACCTGAACGAGGAGCAGCGTGAGAGGTTACGCGCGACACCTCACGCCGATATTGCCATAAATTCGATCCGCCCCGGCCCCGGTGGCGAACTGCCCATGCGGCGCACTTTTGAAGATCGGCAGGGCAACGATGTCGGACGACTGGATCTATGGAAATACGGATACGACGCCCGCAAGCGGCCCTGGTATCACGACACGATGAAAGCCGACCAGTCGCTTGTTTCCCAGCCCTATCTGTCGTCTCACATCGGCGCACCGGTGATCACGGTTAGCGCACCCCTGCGGGGGAAGGTGCCCGGCGTCGTTGCCGTCGATCTCAAGCTCGATACTTTTAGCGATTTCGTCCAAACACAACGGCCCGGAAAGCACGGCATCGTCTTGATCTTCGACTCCACCGGTTCGCTCATCGCGCATCCCGGGTTTTCACAACTCGTTACCAGCGCGATGACACATCCATCCCAACCGCGATTGCCCAACATCAAGGAGATCAACTCGGGGGTCGCAGCGGCCGTGTTGCGGAGGGCGCATGGCCGGGAACCTTACGATGGAACTATTCGTGACGACCGGGGCAATGGCTACCTGTTCAAATTAGCGAAATTCCCTCTGGGCGAGCGGTACAGCGCCAGCATACTGTTGTTGGGAGCCCAAGGAGACTTTGCCCAGGATGTTCGGAGGCTCCAGTTCACAGGACTAATACTTGCAACGATTGTTGGCGCTGCCTTTATTCCCGCCGTTTGGATATTTGGCAGCCGAATGTCTTTTTCCCTGAAAGCCTTAACGGCTGAGGCCGTCAAGCTCCAAAATCTGGCTGAGCCTGCACCCAAGCCGGTCGTATCACGCATCAGAGAAATTCACGAGCTCGGCAGTGCGATCAGCCTCGCACAGCGCGCCATATGGTCGTTCGCTCACTTTGTTCCTAAAAAGCTCGTCCAGCGGCTCATAGATAGTTCCATGGCTACAGAGCTCGGCGGAGTTCGAGAGGAGATTACAGTCCTTTTCACTGATGTTCGGGATTTTACCGCCATCGCCGAGTCCGCCGACCCCGACACTCTTATGCTCCAGATGTCTCGCTATTTCTCGGTGCTTACAGAGTCTTTCCTCGCCGAAGGCGGAACAATCGACAAATTCATTGGTGACGCGGTTATGGTGTTCTGGAACGCGCCCAATCAACAGCCCGACCATGTTGAGCGAGCCTGCCGGTCGGTTCTTGCGGCCAGAGTGGCTTGCGAAAAGCTCAACTGCCAGTTCGAAGCTGAGGGTCTGAAGCCGTTCTTCACACGGTTTGGCATTCATGTTGGGGATGCGGTGGTTGGCAACCTCGGCTCGATGGAGCGCATGAATTACACAGCCCTTGGCAATACGGTGAATCTCGCGGCGCGCCTCGAAGGTCTGAACAAGCAGTTTGGGACCGTTATTCTCGTGAGCGAAGTGGTCTATCTGCGGGCTAAACATCGCTTCCAATTCAAGGCTTTCGAGTCGGTCATTGCCAAGGGGATGACAAAGGCAACCCGTGTTTTCGAGCTCGTCGGAGCATCAACATGAATTCAGCTTCGCTTTCACGAGGTACCATGCTGGTGATGCTCGTTTTGCAACTCTCGCTCGTCGGCATTCGAGCGGCTCGCGCAGGCGAAGAGACGATCAAAATCGGTATTCTTCATTCTCTGTCCGGCACGATGGCAATCAGCGAAGCGGTCCTTAAGGACACGGTCCTCATGTTGATAGAAGACCAAAACAAAAAGGGTGGGCTGCTCGGACGGAAATTGGAACCGGCAATCGTTGATCCCGCGTCTGATCCGGACATGTTTGCGAAAGAAGCCAGAGAATTATTTTCGAAGGAAAAGGTTGCGGTTGTGTTCGGGTGCTGGACTTCCGCATCCCGCAAAGCCGTTCTGCCGATCTTCGAGCAGCTGAACGGCTTACTGTTCTACCCAGTACAATACGAAGGAGAAGAAAGCTCGCGCAACATTTTTTACACGGGGGCTGCACCAAATCAGCAGGCCATTCCGGCTGTTCGATATCTAATGAGCAAGGAGGGAGGCGAAGTCCGCAGATGGGTTCTGCTCGGCACTGACTACGTCTATCCGCGCACGACCAACCGAATCCTGAGCGCGTATCTTGCCGAAAAGGGCGTATCGCCAGACGACATCATGACCATTTATACCCCGTTTGGCTATTCCGAATGGCGAGGGATCGTCGATAGGATCAAAGCCTTTGGTTCGGAGGGAAAAAAGACCGCAGTGATATCAACCATTAACGGAGATGCTAATACGTACTTCTATATGGAGCTCGCAGCCCAACATGTGGACGCCAACGAGATTCCAGTCATGGCTTTCTCTGTCGGCGAGCGCGAATTGCACAGTGTAGGCGTTGTCCCCGTCGGGCACTTAGCGGCCTGGAACTACTTCCACACGGTCAACTCACCAGAAAACAAAGTGTTCATGAAAATGTGGGCTGACTTCAACGAGCAAGGAGACAAAATCACAAATGACCCGATGGAAGCCACCTTTATTGGCTTCAGAATGTGGGCGCAAGCCGTTGTCCAAGCGGGCACCACCGATGTGGATGCGGTCCGGCAGGCGATGTACGGTCAGAGAATCAAGGCGCCGAGCGGCTTCGAGGTTGTGATGAACACTAATCATCATCTTTCCAAGCCAGTCATGATCGGCAAAATAAATTCTTCCGGGACTTTTGACGTCATTTGGCAGTCAATCAATCCGGTCCGAGCCGAACCTTGGGAAAGGTATCTTCCCGACAGCGCAAAGCGTACGGCCGACTGGACGTTTCCTTGGGTCTGCGGGGGATGCATTGAACCAACATTCCATGATTGGTGACGGTCTCATTGTTTTGGTGATCGGGCCTTTTACCCGGGATCGAGAGCATGCGCTGTATCGTTTGTGGCGGTCACTGTGCGGACTATGGAAGAGAGATGAAAGGTGGCGGCAACGTCCACATTGTTGAGATCGCGATCAATCAGAGGGCCGTAAAAGCGCTCAGCATTGAGGTTCCGGCGACTTTGCTCGCGCTCGCTGACGAGGTGATCGAATAGTTTGCTCAAGCCGCCTTCTGGCCCCAAGCGGCAGGTGGCGAACGACCCATTCCGCCGCTTTCAGGAAATAAAGGTCTGCGGGGCGAACAAGTCGGGGAAACGGGAATAAGGAGGAACGACACCATGAATCAGTTGAACCGGCTCATTCTTCGTGTTTCGAAGACCACCCCGTTCCGGAGCGGCCTTGACCGTCATTTAATTCGCGCTGCGATGGTTTTTACGTTCTTCGCCTTCAGCATCCAAAAGTGGAGCCAGTACACCGCCGAGATGCTAGTCCCCTTAATCAGCCATAGCCCCGTTGTCTTTTGGCTGCTCCCTGCCTTCGGCGTTCGCGGCGCAGGGTTCTTCCTCGGGACGACCGAAACGATCTTCGGCTCTCTCATTTTCCTTGGCTATTGGAGCCCGAGGCTTGGCATCCTGGGCGCGCTTGGGTCGATCGTAACCTTCATCGGCACCACGAGCATTATTCCTTTCCTGCCCGATGGCTGGGCCCATGAGGCGGGCGGATTTCCGATCATGACCTTGCCACTCGGCTTCTTGATGAAGGACGTTCTGTTCCTCGTTGTTTCATTCTACCTGCTCGAACAGGATCTGACACGTGCGGCGCTGGAGATAACACGCAGTTGAGTTTTGGCGAGGAATTTTGGACGCGCTACCCATGCCTTTGAGGAAACCGCGGAATGCGCCGTTCGCGCAGCGTCACTAGGTAGCCAAACAGGGCTTACGCGATAGTGGGTTTCTGGATGTAGCGAACCTTCGCTACCCTGGGCACCAGGCTACGCTTTCCACACTGGATTGCGATTTTGTACGAGTTTTCAACTCGTGGGTCGTGCCCCGAATGCAGCAAGTCTGAAAAACCTGGAGCAATTGTCGAAGCGCCGCACGCAGACGATCCTGCTATTTTCTACCCGCCAGTCGGCCGGCGACTGAGTGACCGCCAAAAAACGGGATTGGCGACTCCTCCGCACGCAAGCGCGTCGTTTCGCTTGTGAGTACGATGTCTATCGCTGCGCCATCGGACATGAACTAGGACGTGGCTGCCGTGTCTCGGCCAGTCGCGTGAGGAGAACTTATGGGTGTCGTCCGTTTGGCGATAGGATTTCCGCATGCGTTTTATGTGCCCGCCGCCCCGATCCTATTTTTGGACATGACTGCAGACATCAAGATTTCCGCTGAGATCCCGCGCCCGCGGGACCTCACGATGAAGGGCGTTCAGTTCTCAAAGATCGTTTTCTTCCGTTTCGCCGCGAAACTGGACAGGCGTTTCCACACTGGAGCGCGCTGCTCTCGAAGGGACGGAGACACCCGCTCTCATCTCCGACACACATGCGGCGTAGGAAATCTACCGGGACATCGCCGCCCACTTCACGGAAAAGCAAATGGTCGATCTCACGATCGCGATCGCCCTGATGAACGCCTTCAACCACATCGCCATCGGATTCGGATGCGATCCCGCCTCCTCATGACATGCGATCCTTACGTAGCAAACAGGAGATGAGTCATGACTGCGACGAGAAAAGAATCCGACAGCCTCGGCGTCGTGGAAGTGCAAGCAGACAAGCTCTGGGGCGCGCAAACGCAGCGGTCAATTGAGCATTTCAGCATCGGACAGGATCTGATTCCTCGCGAGATGATCACGGCCTACGCGACGCTGAAGAAAGCCGCCGCAATCGCCAACAACGCCGGCAAGCGGCTCGACGATCAGCGATACAAGCTGATCGTGCAGACCTGTGATGAAATCCTGGCAGGCCGGCACCACGACATGTTCCCGCTGCACGTCTGGATGACCGGCAGCGGCACGCAGTTCAACATGAACGCCAATGAAGTCATCTCCAATCGCTGCGCCCAGCTCGCCGGCACGGCGCTTGGCAGCCACACCCCGGTTCATCCCAACGACCACGTCAACATGGCGCAGTCGTCGAATGACACGTTTCCCTCGGCCATGAACATCGCGGCTGCCGTGAACGTCAAGCAACGGCTGATTCCGGCGGTGACCGCACTGCGCGATGCCGTCGCCGCCAAATCGAAGGAATGGGACGCCATCGTAAAGATCGGCCGCACCCACATGCAGGACGCCACGCCCTTGACATTGGGGCAGGAGTGGTCCGGCTATGTCGGGATGCTGTCGGACGATCTGGAGCGGATCGAGGACGCGCTGAAGGGCGCCTACCGGCTGGCGCTTGGCGGCACGGCGGTGGGCACCGGCATCAACTCGGCGCCCGGCTTTGCGGAGGCGGCTGCCGCCGAGATCGCCAAGCTGACCGGTCTGTCGTTCGTCACCGCACCGAACAAGTTCACGGTTCAGGGCGCCCACGACGCGCTAGTGCAGCTGTCTGGAACGCTGCGGACGCTCGCGGTGTCGCTCTACAAGATTGCCAACGACATCCGTCTGATGTCGTGCGGACCGCGTGCTGGATTTGCCGAACTGTTGATACCGGAGAACGAGCCGGGCTCCTCGATCATGCCGGGCAAGGTCAATCCGACCCAGTGCGAGGCCCTCACCATGGTTGCGGTGCAGGTGATGGCCAACGACGTCGCGGTCGGTTTTGGCGGTGCCGGCGGCTACCTGGAAATGAATGTCTACAAGCCGCTGATGATCCAGAACATCACGCACTCGGTCACTATCATGACCGACGGCTGCACGAACTTCCGGAAATTCCTTGTCGAGGGCACAAAACCGAACCTGAAGAAGATCAACGAGTTCGTGGAGCGCTCGTTGATGCTAGTGACGGCTCTTTCGCCCGTCATCGGCTACGACAAGGCGTCGAAGATCGCGCACTACGCGACAGACAACGATCTCACTCTGAAGGCCGCCGCCTTGAAGCTGGGCTTTGTCAGCGAGGCGGAATTCGATCGTGTGGTTGATCCCAGGAAGATGGTGAAACCTTACGTGGCGGCCGCACCTACCGAGGCCGACGCAACCTGAAACTTATCACAAGCTGAGCCAAACAGGGGAACGACATGACCATCAGTAAGCAAGGAATGGAACTGCTTCTGGATCCTTCACTCAATAGGTCAACGGCATTCACGGAGGCGGAAAAGCAGTCGCTTGGAATCGTGGGCCTCGTGCCGGACGCTATCGAGACGATGGACGTGCAACTGAGCCGGGTGATGATGCAGCTCGGTCATAAGACCGCAGACCTCGACCGCTACATCTATCTCGTCAATCTGCTCGACCATAACGAGACGCTGTTCTATCGCACCATCATGTCTGATCCGGCACGCTTTCTGCCAATCGTTTACGATCCTACGATCGGAGAGGCCTGCTTGAAATTTGGCCATATCTATCGCCAGACACGTGGCATGTACCTATCGATGACGCGCCGGGGCGACGTGAAAGGAGTTTTGAGAAACTGGCCACAGAAGGACGTCCGAGTCATTTGCGTCACCAACGGTGGTCGCATTTTGGGTCTCGGGGATCTCGGGGCCAATGGCGCAGGCATCCCAATCGGCAAGCTGCAGCTCTACACCGCCTGCGCCGGAGTACCTCCGCAATATCTCCTGCCTATGTATCTTGATGCCGGCACCAACAACGAAAAGTATTTGCACGATCCTCTCTATTTGGGCATGCAAAAGACACGGCCGCCGAGGGAGGAGCTCTATTCCTTTGTCGACGAGTTCGTCGAGGCCGTGCAGGAGGTGTTCCCGAGATGCTGCATCCATTTCGAGGATTGGACCGGGGTGGACGCCGTCCACCTGCTTCAGCGCTACCGCGACAAGTACTGTGTCTACAATGACGACGTACAGGGCACGGCGGGGATCACTCTTGCCGGCATGATCAACGCGGCGAAGATCAAGGGAACGAACCTTAAGGACGAGAAATACCTGTTTCTTGGTGCCGGCTCGGCCGGCATCGGTCTTGCCAATCTCCTGTGTTCCGCGCTGGTTGCGCAGGGGATGACGCTGAAAGACGCGCAGTCGCGTGTCTACATGTTCGACGTCAATGGTCTGCTTGAGTCGACGCGCACCGATCTCGTCGACTTTCAGAAGCCGTACGCGCACAAGCATGCGGCGACGCGGGACTTTGTCACTGCGATCGAAAGCATCAAGCCGACGACGATCATCGGTGTCAGCACGGTCGGAGGCGCATTCACGCAGGCAGTGATTGAGGCCATGTCGCACATCAACGATCGTCCCGTCGTGCTCGCACTATCAAACCCGACCGAGAAAGCCGAGTGCACGCCTGAGCAGGCATATACCTGGTCGAAAGGCAAGGCGATCTATGCCGCCGGCGTGCAGTTTCCGCCGGTTCAACTAAACGGGCAAACATTCCTACCGGGGCAGGCCAACAACTTTTACATCTTCCCAGCCGTCGGAATGGCGATCTTTGCCACCCAAGCGTTGCGCGTCACTGATGAAATGTTCATCGAGGCGGCGGCCGGCGTGGCGGATCAGGTCGCGCCTGAGTTGCTGAAGCAAGGGCTCCTCTATCCGTTGCAGGCGAATATCCTGGAAACGGAGATTCAGACCGCAGCACGTGTAGCCAAGCTGGTGTTCGACTCCGATCTTGCTCGTGTCCCGCGGCCTGCCGATATGGTCATGTTCATTCGTAGCCAGGTCTACAAGCCGGAATACACCGACCTTGCGACAGCGAAAGCGGCGCAAGCGGCGTAAGTAAATCCGCTGCGCGACGAGACTCTCGCCGCGCGGCGAGGACCTCACCTGTGGCGGGCTGCCTGACCTTAGAGCGCTTTCAGGCATTTCCTGCGAGCGCCCATACGCTCGATTTGCCAAATACGTCTCGCGAAGGCCTACGACCGTGCTGATCGAACACGCTTTTGTAACGCGAAGGAGTGTCTGCCGGCGACGCGTATTCGCTTCAGCGAACGCAGTTCTCTGTAACGATCAAAGCCATGGAGACACCACAGTGACGACACGCCAAACCATCTCGGCCGCGCTGTTTGCTTTGAGCATGGCGATCGCCAGTACAATCACCTACGCAATCATCACCCACGTCCTTGCGCCATTCGTCGACAAATCCGACGACCTTTTCGGCGGGATGTGGGCGGTGGTCGCAACGGTATTCGTGTTTAGAGACACCCGCGTTCACAGCTTTTCTGCAGGAGTAGCGCGCCTTGTCGCAACGACGCTGAGCATGGTGCTGTGCCTTCTTTATCTGTTGAGTTTCCCATTTTCGGGCTTGGGCATGGCGGCGGTCATCGGCCTCGGCACGTTCGTGATCATGCTGCTGGGCCGGCCGGACGACATCATCACGACTGGGATTACGACGGCGGTCGTCTTAGTGATTGCGAGGATCAGCCCTGAAAACGCGTGGCATCAACCGCTATTGCGGTTTGCGGATATCCTCGTCGGAATTGCGGTTGGTGTTTCCTGCAGGTGGATTGCGGCTTATGTCATTTTCCCTGCTGTCGGAGCGCGGGCCCGATGATGGCCTTTTTTCAGGACCGGTCGCCAATCGCAGCAAAGTCAGCCTGCACGGTTGCTTCAGTGGGTGCCTGCGTGACCGTACCGTCGGTCGACGATTCACTTAGCGCCAGGTTGCTCCCCTTCGCGCTGAGCATGGTCGCCGGAAGCGTGGACATCATCGGATTTCTCGGACTCGACGGCCTATTCACCGCCCATATCACTGGCAACATCGTGATTCTTGCAGCGAAGCTTGTCGCCGGCCAGCAAGCGCCGGTGTCCTATTTGATATCCGCCCCGGTGTTCATGGTCGTGTTGGCGCTGACCAGACTCTTCGTCACCGGCCTGGAACGGATCGGCATTGCGTCCTTGCTGCCTCTGCTCCTGTTGCAGTTCCTCTTGCTCTTGATGTTTCTCGCCATTTGCCTCGCGCAGTGGCCACGCATCGAACCGGATACCGCGATCATGATCCTCGCGGGCATGTTGGGGGTATCGGCCATGGCCGTGCAGAACGAGGTCGCGCGAATCTCGCTGAAGGGAGCGCCTTCCACGGCGGTGATGACGACGAACATCACCCTCCTCGCGATCGATGTCGGAGAGATACTATTCGACCGCAATCTGCACGTCGCGGCGCGGCAGCGCGCCAAGCGCACCTGGCCGGCAATCGTCGGCTTCCTGGTCGGCTGCGCCCTTGGTGCGGCATGCGAGTCCGATTTTGGCCTGCGGTCCCTGGCGCTACCGGTCGGCATTGCCCTTGTCGCGCTCGTCATGGGAATCGCGGCGGTACGGGCTCATCCCGTGGAAACGAAAGCAGCATGAGCGACGTCCAAATTCAAACCGACGGCCTGCGCAAGGTGGCGGTGCTCGCCGCGAAACTCTGGGACGCGGCCAGACCCAGCGCGAGCGTTGCCGCAAGAAGATCGCCGAATATGTTGACCGTTCGCTGATGCTGGCAACCGCGGGCGCGCCGGTAATCGGCCTACGACAATGCCTGCAAGATCGCGCACCACACGACAAACTACGACCTCACGTTAGAGGAGGCCGCTCTGCAGCTCGGGTTCGTCGAAGAGCAGACATTCGATCGGGTCGCCGAACCAAGATGGTGAGGCCCTACGTCGCCGCGGTGACCTGAGGGACGCATGGCAGGCGCCATCGACCAAGGCAGGTTGGTGCCGGATAAGACCGTCAACAGATGCGCGGAGGCTCCGGTGAACCCGGCGCGGGCCGCTGGCCCGCCGCTGCTGTTCGGTTTACGGCTCTGGGCTTCGGTCTGTCTCGCACTTTACGTCGCCTTCTGGCTCGAACTCGACGATGCCTATTGGGCAGGAGCTTCTGCTGCGGTCAGCCCCAGCTCGGAGCTTCGCTACGTAAAGGCTGGTTCCGGTGATCGGAACCGTGGTCGGGGCCATAGCAATCGTGGTGTTGACCGCATGCTTTCCGCAGAGACGGATCGCCTTTCTCGTGGGCCTGGCTCTTTGGGGCGGTCTATGCGCTTTTGGCGCCACGGTACTCCGCAACTTCGCTTCGTATTCGGCGGCGCTCACCGGCTATACCGCTGCAGTCATCGCCGCCGATACGCTCGGCGCCACCGGAAGCGCGAGTTCAGAGATCTTCTGGGTGGCAGTCTGGCGCACCAGCGAGATCTGCATCGGGATTGTGTGCGCCGGCATCGCATCAGCAGGAAGCGGTGCAGACCGCACAAGAAAATCTCAACCTGGCACAGCGGCAAGTCGAGGCGCTAAAGGCGCAGCGCACGAGTGCCGAGGCAGGTCTCATTCAAGCCAAAGCTCAGCTCAATCAAGCGCAGGTGGACCTCGATCGCACGCGCCCAACAGTTGACGGCTACGTAACGAACCTACTGGTGCAACTCGGTGACTAAGTCAAGGTCGGCGGGAGCACCATCTCGGTGGTCGATGCCAATTCATTCTGGATCGATGGGTATTTCGAGGAGACAAATCTTGCCTTAATCCGTGTCGGTGATCCAGCCCAAATCAAGCTGATCGGCTACAGTGAAATCATCCGCGGTCATGTCGACAGCATCGCTCGCGCCATCAACGTTTCGAACGCACAGCCCAACAATCAGGGAATAGCGACAGTCAACCCAATCTTCACTTGGGTGCGCCTGGCCCAACGCATCCCAGTCCGGATCCATATCGATAAGGTAGCCCCCGGCGTCACCCTATCGGCTGGCATGCCGCCACCGTTGAAATTGATAACAAGGTCCGTGCATCGTCACCTTGTCTTCGCTATTGTGTTCACGCATCCCAAGTGACGCCATTTGAATTGCCAGGCTTTGCGCCGGCGTCCTTTCGATGTCATCGCGGAAGAATTCATTCCAAAACACGGAACCAGGGTTTCGGGACGCGTCGTGAATCTGGCGCGAGATTGCTGATTTTCCCGCACCGGCGACAAGGGCAATGCGTCCAACATCTCCGTGGTCGCGTATGATGCGAAGCACTGTCCGTTGGTGCGCGAGCAGGTCACGAGCGAAACGGGTGAGGGCGCATTTTACGAGCGTGGTCGAAGGCGAGGTGGTTCGCTGTGAGCTGCCCAATATCGCTGCGCTAAATTTCATCATGACGCGGACGCCCCGGCGGCGGCGCGACGCGGTCGCTGGCGCTTGAGTGGGGATGAGCAAGCGACGTTACATACGAGGGAGCAACATATCGCCGTCACTTGCGGTGGCGCCGCGAAGGAATTCGTAGGCTCGGGTCGTACGCACCACTTGCAAAGGCGCTCATTGGATAGAACCCTCGAGCCGATGGCCGGCCTGCATTCAACACATCAGCATTGGGGTGGTAAAAGGCATACGAGCCCGGTTCCTGTATTGCTGCCTGGGCGAATGCGGGCAATTCACCGCTGATCGTCAGGAGCGCGATCGCTCCGAGAGCTCTAAGCATTGCCATCTCATGCTCCTTGTCTGACCATTTCCAGAATATCGTGCTGTCTCAAGCCGTCTTTATCAGTCATGCCGTCTCTTGCCTGAAAGTGCGCGGTTTCATTTGCATCCTGATCTGAAAGACAGACGCTTCGTCACAGTGCACCCGGGCAAGTGGTCACAAAGATCGCGCTCCGCCAGCACGATTCCAAACAAGTACTATGGCCTGGTTGTGCAAGAGTCCGTGAAAGATGCGAGCGAAAGGCAATCAACGCAAACCTTTGTCTAGTTGTTGCAGCCCTCTCGGTTACGGGCGGGCACCAACGTACAATTGAGCCACTCATCCTTATCATCTTAATCTCGCTGTCAGTTCTAGATTGGTCGATTGCAGGACGCGAATGTCAACGATTAGGCTAACGGCTCGATCGCAATTCTTGCAACGACGTCGGGATGCACTTTGCCTGTGGACGGAGTGCGACAACAAAGAAGGAACAAGAAATAGGGCTCACGCGAAGACCAGAGGAGACAAAAATGCTCAACAACTCTCAAAATACCCTGCTTGGCGCGCCAAGGCGCTGCGCGATCTGTGACGGACCGTTCGGTCTCATCCGGCACTATTCCTGGCGCACTCCCCTCTGTTCAAAGAAGTGCGTGGAGCGCCTCAAGGCCCGCCGCGAGGCGAACCGCAAATGGTTTCGTCGACTTCAGATCGTTGCCTAGGGTGCCGCATTGAAAGTCATGCGTGAATTCACGCGATTTCATAACTCGGAAGACATCGAATGTGCAGCTTGGGCTTTTTGTTCAGACTCATCCTGTGGAGCTGCTGTCTACTGGCGGGTCTGCCACTCCAGGCGCAAGAGGGTAAAGGTCACGCTACCCTCCATCATCCTCCACAAGACCAGTGGCTGCACGAAAAATTCTATTCAAACTGGCGCATGCCCGACAATCCATCGGCTAGCTGTTGCAACGACGCGGATTGTTACCCGACTGAAATCCAGTACATTGACGGAAACATCTACGCCAAGCGTAGAGAAGACGGGAAGTACATTCTGATTCCGCCCGAAAAGGTGGAACGCAATAGGGATAATCCGGATGGACGAAATCACTTGTGCGCACCGCCGCCCAATCCCTTGCTCCCGTTTGATACCGTATACTGCTTCGCATTGGGAGGCGCCACATGACGCCCCAGCGGCGCCTCTCAGAGTAGAATTCCGCGGACCAATCGCCATGGGTTGTCGGGGGAATCCGCAAAAGAAAATGCTGTGACGATACGGTCGGTTGGACTCTAACAAGTATGGCGGTAACAATTCATGACCGTTGACCAAGCCTTAATTGCTATTATCGACAGCGACGACTCCATGCGAGCGCGATTGCGGATCTTGCTCGAGGCGGCGGGCCTGAAAATCGAGCTCTTCAAATCGGCCGAAGAATATTTGAAGAGAAGCAAGTCTCATCCACCCAATTGCATCGTGCTAGACGTGCGGTTGCCCGGCATAAGCGGTCTCGATTTTCAGTCCAGACAAGCAAAGACCGGACGCAAAACACCTTTAGTGTTTCTTACCGCTCAGAACGAAGTAAGGACATCCG
This sequence comes from Bradyrhizobium sp. AZCC 2262, assembly GCF_036924535.1. Classification (NCBI taxonomy): domain Bacteria; kingdom Pseudomonadati; phylum Pseudomonadota; class Alphaproteobacteria; order Hyphomicrobiales; family Nitrobacteraceae; genus Bradyrhizobium; species Bradyrhizobium sp. AZCC 2262. The sequence continues at coordinate 2,418,801 of NZ_JAZHRT010000001.1, forward strand.
TTCGGGCGATGAAGGCTGGGGCCATAGAGTTTCTTACCAAGCCCTTTCAAGATGAAGAGCTGCTCGACGCGGTGAGAAGCGGCATAGAGCGTGATGTCGCAGCGCGTTTGCAAAAGCAGATCTTGGACGAGCTTCGAACCCGGCTTGCATCGCTTTCGCTTCGCGAAAGGGAGACGATGGTGTTGCTTTCAGCAGGACAGGGACCCAAGCAGATCGCGGGCCAATTGGGTGTCTGCACGCATACGGCTCGCGTTCACAGTGGTCGAGTTCTGGTCAAGATGGGGGCACGCTCAGTAGCCGATCTGGTGCGAATGGTGGATAGGCTGGAACATCTGTCTCGCGAAGGAAAAGAGCTTCGCTTTCGAGCTAACGCTAAGTGCCGTGTGACCAACCGCGACGGCGCTACCGTCCGACGTTCAGGCGCCCACACATGTCCTGATGGCCACTCAGTTGAGATCCGCGGCCAATTTATGCCGCCGGTCCCCTCACTATCCTGAGGTCAGGACATTCTCGCCGGTGCGCGCTGGCCTGTGAACAGCGGAATTAGATCACAAATGACTTCGGCATGGGACGCAGCTTGGCACCCTTTGGAAGAATTGCGAGGATTAGGTCATCAACGCCGAGCCCTCACCGTTGATCTGTTCTTTGATTGCTTCTGGACTGCCGGCGAACGCGAATCGTGGCACCAACTCGTCGGGAATCAGCTGCGTAAGCTTAGCTTTCGTATGCCTGTCTCGCTCCAACTTGTAGGCTGTCCCCACATCTTCTGTTACACGTCGTGTCAGTCGGTCGACCGGCCCGGAATTGTCGCGCCTCTGATGGCGGCGCCTCGTCTCATTTCTCCGCAAGAGAACTTCAACAGCGACAAGTTAACGAAAGCAGATTTTCACAAGCCTGCTAATCATAAACAGATAAGTACTTTCCGACCTTGGCGGGTTACAACGTGGCGAGTTCGTTCTTGTCCACGGCTCCGCCAGCGCCCACGGGATAGCACCATGTCGTTCCTGCTGAGAGGCGTCGGTTGGCGCTATGTGTCCGCGCTGATGGTGTCGTGCATCATCGCCTCGCCAGCCTGTGCCGGCGGAGCAAAGGCGCCCGACACGGGTGACACGGCTTGGGTGTTGGTCGCGTCGGCGCTCGTGCTGTTCATGACGCTTCCCGGGCTCGCGTTGTTCTACGGCGGCCTGGTGCGCGCGCGGAATCTGCTCTCCGTACTGATGCATTGCTTCGTCATTTGCTGCGTGGTCTCGCTGCTCTGGGCAGCATTCGGCTACAGTCTTAGCTTCGGTCACGGCGGGGTGTTGATCGGTCCGCTCGACAACCCTTTCCTCGTCCATCTCGGCAACAAGGCGCTGCGCGGCAACTTGCCGGAGGCGGTGTTCGCACTGTTTCAGATGACCTTCGCCGTCATCACCCCTGCGCTCATAATCGGCGCGTTCCCGGAACGCGTGCGCTTTCCGTTTGTCCTGCTGTTCACGATGGGATGGTTCGTTATCGTCTATTTGCCGGTTGCGCATTGGGTTTGGGGGGGCGGCTGGGCCGCGGCCGCGGGCGTCATCGATTTCGCCGGAGGCATCGTTGTCCACACCACCGCCGGCGTCAGTGCGCTGGTCGCGGCCCTCATGGTCGGCGCGCGCGCCGGCTTCCCGCGCCACGTGTTGCCGCCGCACAACCCGGGCATGACTGTGGCAGGCGCGGGCATGCTGTGGGTCGGCTGGTTCGGCTTCAACGGCGGCAGCGCATTGGCGGCCGACGGCTCGGCCGGCATGGCCATTCTTGCCACGCATTTTGCCGCATCGGCGGCAGCGCTCACCTGGATGGCGGTCGAATGGCTTTGCGCAGGCAGACCGAGCTCGATCGGTCTCGTGACCGGCGCCGTCGCCGGCCTTGCCACCATCACGCCGGCGGCGGGCTTCGTCGGGCCGACGAGTGCTATCGCCATCGGCGTGGCCGGCGGCGCCGTCTGCTTCCTGACCACGATTTTTGTCAAGCATCGGCTGCACATCGACGATTCGCTCGACGTCTTCTCCGTGCATGGCGTCGGCGGCATGCTCGGCTCCTTGCTGGTGGCGGTGTTCGTGGCGCGCACGCTGGGTGGCGTTGGCTACGCTGGCACGAACTTAGCAGGCCAGCTCGGCGCGCAAACGATCGGTATAGCCGCAGCGGCGGCGTGGTCGGCGCTGGCCACCGTCGCGCTCGTTAAGTTGGTCGGCGCCGCCGTCGGCGTCCGCGTCGAGGCGCAGGACGAATATGAAGGATTAGACTTCGCCTCGCACGGCGAGCGCGCCTACGACTACGGACACTCCTCCGCGAGAAAGCCCCTTCGCCTTATGAGCCCCGAAGCGGAAACAGACCACTCTGCGGAGGTCAAGAAGAACCGCAGGTGAACGTCAGGAGCAAGTCATGACGGACAATAAGATACAATCGGCCACTTGCCGCGGAAGATGTGGGCGATGCTGGTTGGAATCTCACACGCGCGGAAAAGGAGGTTGCCGCGGTGGAGCTCAATGGCGCTGTCGCTCCTGCCCAGCCGCGGCTGCTTGTCACTGCTCACGCCATGAAGCAGGCGAGGCGTTGAATCTGCCGCAACTTCCGTAAGTCTGGAGGAATCTTCCACGTTCGTGACGAGGGTTCCTAGTACTCAGGTACTATATCCAGGATAGCTGTTCCGTGACATCATCACTTTCGCTTCTAGAGAACGTGAGAGCCGGTTATTTGTTACCGAGGATCGGACGAGCGGTTGAGAAAAATCCCGCTTGCAGCGATGATCGACGACGACTCTTTAACTCGGGCCGCCATTGATGGTCTCGTTAGGTAGCTTGGATTTTCAGCCAGCACGTTCGCATTGCCGAATCGTTTCTGCAGTCATCTTCGATGGGGAAACGGGATGCCTGATATTGGACGTGCAAATGCCAAAAATGCGCGGTTGACAGAAATCCCGCTTATCTCGATCGTCGACGACCACTCTTTGATCCGGTCGGCCATTGAAGATCTCGTGAGATCGCTCGGATTTTCAGCGTGCACCTTCGCATCAGCTGAATCGTTTCTGCAGTCATCATCGATGAGGGAAACGGGATGCCTGATATTGGACGTGCAAATGCCAAAAATGAGCGGGATAGACCTGCAGGACCACTTGTCTCAAAACGGCTTTGACATTCCGATTATCTTCATCACGGCCTATTCCGACGAGGCCACTAAGGAGCGCGCGCTGAGCGCCGGAGCTATCTGCTTCCTCCGAAAGCCATTAGACATCGGGCGTCGCCTTATCGACTGTCTTCACGCGGCGCTCGACAGAGGCAGGGGACCTGCTCCGGTGAACTAGTCCCTCAGTTGTTCAGGCGAACGAACGGCCTCCACGCGTCTCCTGCTCACCGTTCAGATCTCAACCGTATTGAGGCCGCATCGAGTCAAGAGGGCGTGGTGCGCTGTCCGCACTTTCGTTGCAACAGCCTGGGGTTGCAGCGGACGAGGTGCTTGTACAAACAGCTCGACCAAGCCTTCCATTCCCCGATACGCCAGCGGCGCCCAATGCTTGACCCACTGGTTGAGCAACTCTGTATTGGCGGGACGCTGCGCCACAGCATATTGGACCAGAGCTGTGGTCCAATCGCGGCTCCGCTCACTGTCAAGCTCAAAATCGTCAAGCATCAAGGCGAGCAGAGCATCTCCTTGAGCACGTGCCAGCTCAGCGAGCTGCACGTTGAAGAGGGCGTCGAAAACTGGCTTTACCGTCAGATTGAGCGCCGCAAAAGCCTCACCCCAGTCGTACGCGATAAGCATTTTTTCCACGGTTTCGCGCAGCGGTTGCCAAGCCGGATCTTCCTCCCAGCACTGCCGGGCGTGTGCGCTTGAGGCTAACTCCGCGTCATGCTCGAGTGAGAGCGACTTGGCCCGGTAGGCCACCCATTGAATACGGCGTAGCTCATCAGCGGCCTGAAAGTAGCCGGCGTTAGCGATGAATGATGAAGGTGCCAACTGCGCCATGTAGAGGCCGGTCATTTGCAAGGCATGCATGGGGAAGCGGGCAGGCAGATAAAGCCGCTTCAATAGGCGTACCCACTCTGTCTGAAGACTGGCATCGTGGTTGCGGCGTTCAAATTCTTCCACCAAGCTGCCTACGTAGCCCTCACGCTCGGCTTGTCGCTGCACGTAGACCTGATAGGTGAGCTGGTGTGGATCACGGAAGCCTTCCCAATCATCGGTGTGCAGGGGAGAACCTTCCCGATACTTTAGATACCAGGCGTTGATGGGCGTGTTTGGGTCAAGTTCAAAGGGAGCAGGCTGGCGGCCATAATGGTAGTGCAACCTGGCCGTGACGACCTCGTACTCAGTGGGTTTTCGGCGCACGTCGCCAAACAGACTCCACGTTTTGGCGGGCTCTCGCCTACGAGCCATTGCCATGGCTAATCCTCCCGTTCGAGATACCACTCGAGTGCCTCATCGCCCACATAGCGCATCCGGCCGGCAAACCCGGACAAGGAACGTTCCAGATCGGCCAGTCGAAAGGAACGCCCCAACACGGCTTCCAGACTCTTACGGGTTACCCGGCAAAGCCGGGGAGTGTGGATACGCACATACCCGCCGCGGTCCTCGTACAGGAGTTCGGCGTCAGGATTGTCATCCTCAATAGCTATCAGCATTGCCTCGATGATCTCCTGGTCCATGCCACGTAGCACCGGGCCCACGAACCTTTGCGGTCGAACCGTTTCCATCGCCTTTCTCATCTGCTGCCCTGAGGAATACCCACGGAGATTGTCGAATCCTCTACCTTGACCGGGTAACGATGGAGCTGACAGTGTTTTGGATTCACGCCTTCGCCCGTCGACACATCGAACTGCCAAAAGTGGGCTGCGCAGGTAAGAATGTGCCCGTCGAGCTCTCCATCGGCGAGGATTGTCTTCTGGTGGGGACAATGTCCCTGATAGGCACAAATATTGCCACCGGCCAAGTGGACGAGGAGGATCAACTCGTCTCCTACTTGGACATCAGTTATATCACCTTCCCAAAGATCCCCCAGAGTAGTTACCGGAATCCACTGCAGTGTCGTATCCTGAGGCATCATAAAACACCTCCACAAAACTCATCGACGGCATTACCGCCTGGGCAACCGTTTGGTCGGGCAGCAAGACCAAGCCATTATGTTGCACGCGCAGGGACGCATCTTGCGGCGGCAAGCGTCGGCCAATCACGTGATAGGCTACCTTCTGAGCAACGACCTCCATCGTGTCCTCGTCATCTACTAGCACGAGCAACGTCGCAAAATCGCCGCGGAAAGCCGCCTGAAGCGGAACTGTGGCCATACGCTTCGCTCCTTGTTAGCCGGCGGACGCGGCTGCAGGTTGCTGCTGTTCAAAGGCCCAGGCATAGTTCATCGCGTCATCCCCTTGTTCGGCAGGGGAAAGGCCCATATAGGCCCGAACGCCCGCCATGTCAGGTGGCTGAATATGGCCGGCCACAAAGCGGTCAACGATCGACAGGTGGCCTGCGTAGCGTGCCGGATTTTGCGCGAAGATCCACTTGCAGGGGTCTGAACAGAAAGTGTAGACGCGCCCGTTGTGCGTAACCTGCCGAGGGGGTGCACCGACCGTCGGGCTACACACCGGCAGTTGGCAGATGTTGCACACACTCAAAAGCGTTTCCTGATGTGTGTGGCCGATGGTTCCCCGGCGCACATTCTCGGCGATGGTATGCCAATAGGTGCCAAATCGGTCGTGCCAGCCGGGGTACTTGGCTTCCAACCACTCACGCTCCGCCACGCTCACGCCTGCATCCGGATTCCACCAGACGGTGGGTCGCTTGAACCAGACCCCCAAGTGGTATGAGTGGTGGAGCCAGTCCAATTCTTGCAGGAAAAGCTTCCAATACCACGGACGCTCCAGCCCGAGGTCTCGAAACTGATCAGTGAATTGTTTGACTATCCAGTCAAGCATAAACTCTTTGAAGGACATCCTGCGATGCTCAAGGGGCGTGTAATAATCCATGGACATGCCCGTCAAAAAGGCGAAGACACGCCACGAGCGCCAGAACGCCACATCGATCAACCGCTGGGCCTCGGCCTTCTTACCCTGCTGGATCAGCACGCGCAGTGTCGGCTCGCCCTGCTGAGCGTGGCGGGCTTCGTCGGTTTGGATGCTGGAGATCAGAGCGCCGAATGCTACATCACCTGTCTCCATGGCGTCGGCAGCCATGCCCAAAAATTGCAGGTTCGTGAATCCGGTTTCCACGGTAAAGGAGAGTTGGAGCGCTGTGGAGACAGCGTCGTTCGAAGTAAACACGTCATCAAAAAAATGACGGATGGCAATCACACCCCACTCATTGGTGTGATGGCTTTTGTGCGCCCAGTCGAAGCGCGGCTCTTTGTTGAGCAGGGCGTGAGGAAAGGAGAGCTGAATTTGGCCGTGGCGCACTTCGTCCAACGTACCGAACAACGCCATGTTACGCCAAGCCGCGGCGCGCCCAAATCGGCCCATGCGAGCCTCACCGATGGAGGCCAGGTACTCGGGCATTGTGATGGCCCCGTAGTGCAAGATGATCGCGGATTTCCAGCCCGGGTCCAGGTTCTCAAAAAGCCTGGAGCGCACGATAGCTGACCGGACGGAGTACACCGCGGCGTCCTTCTCGGCCTGATTGCGGACGTACTCACCGTAACTGATCTTGTAAGGCTCATCCCAGGTCCACCAAGCGGCAGCGGGTATGCCATGGCTCTGCGAGAGCGCTTCAGGGAAAACTTCTGCCTCTGACACGTACTTGAAGCGCCAATTCATGTCACGGCAGAGGTCGTACCACTCCGAGCGTTCAAGCTTCGGCTGCCGGCGATCAATTTGTTCGGTGCTTGGAAAGCCAGGAGGCTTGCCGCGCTCGCGAGTCACTCTCCCCTGTGTCGGTAACGTGAACTGAAAAGTCGCACCGGGGCCGTCATGAGAGGCGGTCCACAAGCGGCCGCCATGCGCTTCAACAATCGACCGGCAGATCGACAGGCCCATTCCCATGCCGCCGGGCTTGGTGGTGTAGAACGCGTCGAACAGGCGGTCTAAACTGTCCGGGCTCAGTCCAGGGCCGGAATCCTGGACGGTGACGAGCACCCCGCCCGATGCATCTTTCCTTGTCCCGATCAGCAACTGTCGCGAACCGTCACTTATGCAAGTCATCGCTTCGACGGCGTTGATGATCAAATTGAGCATCACTTGTTGCAGTTGCACCCGATCGCCTTGAACGAGCGGTAAGCTGTCTCCGAGTTGCGTTTGTACCGAGACTTTGTTCTTCAATACTTCGCCACGGGTCAGGGCGATAATCTCAAGTACCGCTTCGTTGATTTTGAACGGATCTTTTCGAGGGGGCGCCTTCTTATAGAGGTCTCGAATCCGCTCGATGAAGTCGGTGGCTTGGGTGCCGGCGTCGACGACACGACTGAGCGCCTGCCGCACTTCCTCCAGTGCTGGAGGCCGCTTGCCAAGCCAGTTGAACGCGGCCTCGGCACTGCCGACTGCCACCGCGATTGGCTGCTTGATTTCATGAGCAATGGACGCCGCTAGCTGCCCCATTGTGGCGACGCGATTGACATGCGCTAGCCCTGTCTGCGCCTCATGCAACGCTGCCGAAGCCTGCGTTAATTGGGCGGTCCGCTCCGCGACACGTTGTTCGAGTTCCTCATTGAGTCGCGCGATTTCAGCCTTCGCTCGCTTCAGTGTGGCGGTTTCGATAATGTCCCAACCGCCAGATCGCCTTGCGATGGCAAACTGGTGCGTGCGCACCGTATCCAGGATTTCAAAAGGTCCGCACTCGCTAAGTGGGTACGTGCAAAGCACGGAGAGGCGCTGGTCGCCGATAAGCCCGTTGATACTCTCTTCGAGTTTGCAAAAATGTGCCCAATCCTTGTTGGTGAGCCAGCTCGTATCCCCAGTCACCCGCACACCCGTATAGCCCTTGCCCGATGTGCTAACGAGTTTCTCCTGCATCGTGGCTGCTACTCGTTTATCGTCAAAGGTGCCGCCCTGGAGAAACAAGTCGCGCGAAGCTATGATTTCTATGCTGGACTTCGCCAAACAATGATCAAGATCGGGCACTACCTTTTGTAGAGCCCGCCTTGCCTGTTCAATTGTCAAGGGCTCAGCGACGATCCACAGGCAGTACTCCCCCCGCTCCAAACCCAACTTGCAGTATGAGACCAACGCGTCGAGGAGATCCTCTTTCGTCTCATAGAAGAGACAAAAGTGGCCGCCCCACGACACCATATCGCCAACGGCGTCGATTCCGCTCTTCGGTATGTCGATTGCCATCGGGTCGTCCTCCGCTCTTCAGCTGAATAACGGCGAGGAGACAAACGCGCCTTTGCATGCAAACAAATTCGGAATCCCGTCCACGGCATACTGTCAATGAGTGCGTCAAATCGGGCGGCGAGATCCTGAAGGAGCGCGACGATCTGGGGAAGGATCGCGCCTAAGAGGTGCGTCCGCATCGAGCCACGCACAGTTCCCTCCGTGGGCAAATTCCAGCTCCAACGAGTTCTGGGATGCCACGGCGGACTACTGGTCATTTTGTCGCAGATTAACAAATTTTCGGCGACCCAACCAGTGCTGGCCGAGCGGTTCCACGAAATAAGAGCAGGCCGTCAATGGCGCATCCAATGTCGACTTTCCGATGGTAAGATGTACGCTATCGCCAAAGTTGGATCGGAACGCTTCAATTCATTGGTTGGGCGATTCTGTCAGGATCAATCGCTGCCGTTCAAGGGTGACGCCCACAACAAGGGCCCTTCGAACCTGAGTGGGATCTGCGCCTGCTCCTTGCGCTAGATTCATGATACGTCGCACGAGGCAGAACCGACGCGCGCCGAAAGGAGATTGGTATGTAACTTGAGGACAAGCGTGACGGTTAAATAGTCTCTGCGCGGATACTGGACACGAGATCAGCCACAAATGACTCGTTTGAAGTCCAAGTCGAAGAAGAAAACGCGGACGGTAATCGGACGCTCAGATGCAACGCGCCAAAGGGGGCGATATTCCAAGAAAAAGATTGTGGTCGATGATCGCCACGTAGATTCCTCTAAACTGAGCGGAATTCGGCAGGGCCAAGGGGAGCCTTGGGACCAAGGCGGCCTAACGCCCGAGCGGATCCGCAGCGTAAAGAAAAACATTATGGCTCAACGACGAGCCCAACGTCGTCGCATGGACGAGGTTAGAACCGCTTCGGAAGCCCTTTCGCACGAAATAGAGCAGTATAAACAAGTTCTGGACCGATCGCGGTTGCACCTCGAGGTCCTGCATAAATTGCCCGCGGTCGCATGGACGGTTACGCGGCATGGCAGCTGTGACTTTGTGAATCAATTCTACCTGGATGCGACCGGCCTATCGGCGGATTATTGCACGGCGCCGCTCAAAACGGGGAGAAAGACTCCGAGCGATCTTCCGCCCTTTCTTTCCGTTTTGCATCCGGACCATCAGGAACGTGTGTCCCAAATATTTTGGGACGGCGTCCGATCAGGCGGAGGCTGGACGTTTGAGGCACCGTTTCTTCATGCAGACGGTTCCTATCATTGGCACTTTGATCGTGCGGTCCCGGTGCGGGACGCCCAAGGCAAGGTTCTCCGGTTCGTCGGCTCTAGTTCCGATATCCAGGAGTTGAGGTCGGAGAGGGACTCGTTGGTAGACAGGGAGAGACGCCTTCTCGCAATCATCGATGGTAGCCCCAACCCGATCTTTCTTAAGGACCCTGATGGTCGCTTTTTGCTGGTCAACAGAGAATTTGAAAGGATCACCGGCGTCTCCCGCGATCAGATTATTGGTAAAACTGAGGATGGCCTATCTAGATTGCGCGAGGCGGGCGCGCTTCGAACGAACGATCGAGAAGTGCCTCTGTCGGGCGAGGTGATGCTCGAGGAGCTTGCTACAACCGATATGGGTACACGCTGGGGCGCAGTTCAAAAGTTCCCAATCGTCGATGGGGACGGTCGAATCTATGCGACCGCTCACTTCACGACGGATGTCACAGCACACAAAAGAACGGAGGAGCACCTCCGCCTGGCCGAGGACCAAACGCGGTCGATTTTGGATTCCTCCCTCGACGCTGTCATCACGATTGATGCACGTGATACAATTACCGGCTGGAGCAAAAGCGCCGAAGACATATTTGGATGGTCTTGCGAGGAAGCGGTCGGCAAGCGAATCGTGGATACGATCATCCCCATGCAGTATCGCGAGGCTCATTCGCGAGGGTGTGAGCATTTTCTCGCTACCGGCGAAGGCCCGATACTAAACAGACGCATCGAAATAACGGCGCTCCATAGGGCTGGACATGAATTCCCCGTCGAGCTGACTGTCACGGCTATTCGGCTGGAATCTTGGCACTTCACCGCCTTTGTGCGCGACTTGACGGATAAGAGACGAGTAGAGGAGGCGCTACGCGGAGCGCGGGAAGAGCTGACCCGGGTGAACCGTCTTACCGCGATGGGGCAGCTGTCTGCGTCCATCGCTCACGAGATCAACCAACCTCTGACGGCCATTGCGGCCAATAGCGATACGTGCCTCCACTGGTTGAGCACGGAGGAGCCGGATCTCACCAAAGCGAGGGCAGCTGCCCAGCGGTTGGCCAAGGACGCGCGACGCGCGAGCGAGATAATCACCCGCATAAAGGCGTTGATGAACAAAACCCCGGTTGAAAAGGCCCCGCTCGATATTATGGACGCGATTCGTGATGTCATGAAGCTAACGCAAGGGGAATTTCGCAAGCATCGCATTACGACGCTTGCGGATCTGCACGAGTTGGTTCCGCGGATCAACGGCGACCGTGTCCAATTGGAGCAAGTCATTCTGAATCTCGTATTGAACAGTATCGAATCAATGATGCTTGTGGAGGATCGTCCAAGGACCCTTTCGATAAGGTCTCGGGTGCTGGATGACAGAATGGTTGAGATCTCATTCCACGACACTGGCGTTGGACTCGATTCGACCGTGGCCGATCGACTCTTCGATGCGTTCTTCACGACGAAACACAATGGAACGGGTATGGGCTTGGCAATTTGTCGTTCGATAATCGAAGCCCACGACGGACAGATTTCGGCGACCCCAGGTGCTCCATTTGGCGCAGTTTTCCAATTCAGCTTACCCGTTGCAGATAGACCATGAATGACAGTGACCAGCCCATCGTTGCCGTCATAGACGATGACGAATCCGTCCGCGAAAGTTTGGGTGCACTTCTGGAAACTATCTCCTTGAAGGTCGCGCTCTTCAAGTCAGTTGAGGCGTTTTTGGGCGCCAACCCTCCGGTACTACCGAGCTGTATCGTTCTGGATGTAAGACTTCCAGGAGCAAGCGGCTTCGAGCTGCAAAAACAGCTAGTCGCAGCTCACGTCGATACGCCGATTGTATTCATTACCGGCCATGGAGATATCCCGATGTCGGTACGGGCCATGAAAGCAGGTGCAATAGAGTTCTTGTCAAAACCTTTCCGGGAGCAAGAGCTACTCGACGCGGTACGCCAAGGGATCGAACGCCACCGTGCGCTCGCCGCGCAACGACGCGCCTCGGCGCAAATCCACGAGCGATTTGCGGGCTTGACCGATCGCGAAAAGGAAATCATGACCTTGCTTGCAAAGGGGCGCGTAAGCAAGCAGATTGCCGGCCAACTTGGCGTCAGCGAAGTGACTGTCCGCGTTCATCGTAACCAAATCATGCAAAAAATGGGCGCTCGCTCGCTGGCGGATTTGGTACGAATTGCGGACCGGCTCAAGACGGATGACGAAAACTCCTTGGACCCGGTCGCTGAAGGCCCCTACGATGAGCTGCCCCGCACGAGCCGCACAGCGAAGCACGTCACAAGGAAACAGAAGGGACGCGGCAATCTGGCGAAGTAACTCTCTGACCATCCCCGGGTAACCCATCGATGTGATTGCGGTGCGTTCCTCTCCGACCCCGTCACAGGCCTTGGATGGCTCCTCCATCTGGCGACACATTTTGCCCGGACTGCCTCGGCTTCGCGTCGCGCTCCCAATGAGTCCACCGCCAGGCCCCACGGGTCCGCGTCAGCTGATGAACTGAGGCCGGCGTTTTGCTTATGGCGGATAAGCGAAGTGGCGCGGGTTCTGAACTCGATCGTAGTTTGCCTAAACGATACGAAAGGGCTTTCCTCTCATTGTTTATTTACGACCACAAAATGGTGGGTACCGAAAGCCGGCTATGCGAGTTAAGTCAAGAGCTCCGAACATGGAGAACTCCGTTGAATACACTGCAGCTAATAGCAATCGTAGATGACGACGAGAACGTGTTGATAGCGATGCAGGGACTCGTCGAAACATTTGGTTACCGAACTGCTGCCTTCGGCTCAGCGAACGAATTTCTGACGTCGGATGCGATAAATGATGCCGCCTGTCTGATCGTCGATGTGCAAATGCCTCAACTGAGCGGGATCGAGCTTTTTCACACGCTCACGGCGACCAGATATCCGATGCCTGCGATATTCATCGCGGCCAATCCGAATCCCAAGGCCGAAAAGCGACTGCTCGAAGAAGGAGCGATCGCCTATTTGGCCAAACCTGTTAGAACGGAGGCCCTGCGTGCAAGCCTCCGTATGACAGCGCATCGAGCACCAGGGAGTGACAGTCATGACAACGATTGGCGAAACTGCCCAATCCGCAAGCCGCATCAGCACCGCTGAAGTCATTGTTCAGCCCATGGTCTACGTCGTTGACGATGATCGTCTCATCCGCGAGACGCTCAGCAGCCTGTTTCGATCGGTTGGCTTGCAAGTTCGGCTATTTGAGTCCGCTCAGGAATTATTGCGATCTAAACTGGAGGATGCTCCCAGTTGTCTCGTTCTCGACATCAGAATGCCACGTCTGAGCGGCTTTGATCTTCAAGCTGAATTGGCTAAGTCCAATATTTGGATCCCAATTATCTTTCTGACCGGGCACGGGGATATTTCAACGTCGGTAAGGGCGATGAAGGCTGGCGCGGTCGACTTTCTGACCAAGCCTTTCCGCGAGCAGGAGATGCTTGATGCGGTTACTGCCGCGCTCGAACGCGATCAAAAACGGTGCAACGAAGAGCGAGCCAACTCGGGTCTCCGAGATCGGTTCTCCATATTAAGCGTCCGCGAGCGCCAGATTATGGCATTGGTGACGGGCGGCCTTATGAACAAGCAGGTCGCGAACAAGATCGGTTTAGCCCAGCAGACAGTGAAGATCCATCGGGGCAATCTCATGCGAAAAATGCACGCTAAATCGCTGGCCGATCTAGTTCTGATGGCAGAAAATCTCGGGATCCGTGGACGGGAGAAAGAGGAGAGCTAAGCGGTAGCTGGTAGGTCGGGGCGCTCCGCCAACGCGGCGATAACAGGTCATGGCGTGGGCAGCAGAGACATCGTTGTCATTCCTAGAGCAGCACCTGTCTGGTGCGGAGCGGAAAGATAATCTTTTCTCATCGGGGGCTCCAGTCTGTCACAGTAGACAGTTCAACCAAATCGCTTCCACCACTAAATGGATCGTGCGACCGACCGCTAGCTTTCAGGAGCGCTGATCCCTGCCGGAAAAAGAGCTGGATCCTGAGATGCCGCCTCTTTCGGGCGTTCCCTCCTCATCACTTAGGCCGCATCATTGCTAATCTGAGACGCGCTCGCTGATGACGCTCGTGCGGCGTTGCTTCACCTGGTTCAATTTGGCGTCGATCTGTGCATTTGACACAGTTCAAAAGTGTTTATGGTCGAGCACCACAAATCGAAAAAAATTCGAGCAATCCAGGTCAATTCATCTGCGCATGAGATCGTTAGGCTTGCGCGCGGGCCTGGTGGCCCATCTGCAAATTCGAAACTGGATGGAGTTTCACCATGTCCCGCTTTGACGCCTATCGCGACAGATTCCCTAATGCTCGCCTGAACCGTTCGAAAACAGGCGTGATGGAAGTGGCGCTTCACACCGATGGTGGCACGGTGGTGTTCAACGGCCATACCCATGAACAATTCGTCGACCTGTTTCATGCGATCGCCTCCGATCCCGATAACCGCGTCGTCATCCTGACCGGCAGCGGCGCAGCGTTTATGGAGTCTATCAGCCTAGAGGGCTTCGACTTCTTTACTCCGCGAGGCTACGACAAGATCTATAGCGAGGGCAAAAAAGTTCTCATGAACATCCTCGACATCGAAGTGCCGCTCATTGCTGCGGTGAATGGCCCGGTGCGGCTGCACTCGGAATACATCCTGCTCTCCGATATTGTCCTGGCCACTCCGTCGACCGTTTTTCAGGATAAGCCACACTTCGAATTTGGCATCGTTCCCGGGGATGGCGTCCATCTGCTGTGGCCAGAAGTGATTGGCACGGTACGGGGCCGTTACTTCCTATTGACCCGCCAGGAGCTCGATGCGCAAACGGCCAAAGAATGGGGCGCAATCAACGAAATTGTGCCGGCCGACAAGCTGCTTGCCCGCGCCCGCGATATTGCCGAAGAGCTCGCGAAGCTGCCGCGGCTCACCACGCGGTACACACGCATCGCGCTGACCCAGAAACTGCGACGCATCATCGACGAGGGCGTCGGATACGGGCTTGCATTGGAGGGCATTAGCGCTGCCGACGTCGCGCGGGCCAAATGAGCAAGATGCCGAGGTCGGCGGCATCGCGCAGGCTTGAGTTAGGAGGTTCGGCCCGCGGGCATTGCGCAATCTCCGCGAAGTCCGAGCAATGCGGCAACAGACGGCATACTCTAGCTGGAATACCGTGCCGGTTGGGTAGCTTCGCTCCTACCGTTGGCCCGAATAGCATCGGCGAGGAGCATAGGTTGAACCTGCATCGATTCCAGGTCTGGGTGCACCATGAATTATGACGCGTACTTCTGCAAACGACTCGATGAACTGCGTAGGGAAGGTCGGTACAGAGTCTTCGCCGATCTGGAACGCAAGGTAGGCAGATTTCCTCGTGCAACGCTCCATTCCGCCCACGGGAAAAAGGAGGTGACGGTCTGGTGTTCTAACGACTATCTTGGAATGGGACAGCATCCAGTCGTGCTGGCAGCTATGCACGAGGCACTCGACAGCTGTGGCGCGGGTGCCGGCGGTACACGCAATATCTCGGGCACCAATCACTACCATGTCCTCCTCGAACGCGATCTGGCCGATCTTCACCAGAAAGAGGCAGCGCTTCTGTTTACTTCAGGCTATGTCTCGAACTGGGCTGCGCTTGGCACGCTAGCGTCATGCATCCCGGGTTGCGTCGTGCTTTCTGACCAACTGAATCATGCTTCTATGATCGAAGGCATTCGAGGTAGCCGTGCTCCGGTTAGGATCTTCGCACATAATGATCCCGCTGATCTTGCGCGTAAACTCGCGGACGTCGACGCTGATGCGCCCAAGCTGGTGGCGTTTGAATCAGTCTATTCCATGGACGGGGATATCGCGCCGATCGCTGAGCTGTGTGACGTTGCCGACGCATATGGCGCTATGACCTATTTAGACGAGGTGCATGCCGTAGGTCTCTATGGACCGCATGGCGGTGGCGTGGCTGCGCAACAGGGTCTGAGCCATCGGCTGACGGTGATTGAAGGTACGCTGGCCAAGGGCTTTGGGATCGTCGGCGGCTATATCGCAGGATCAACAGCATTGTGCGATTTTGTGCGTAGCTGTTCGTCGGGCTTTATTTTTACAACGGCACTGCCGCCACACGTCGCGGCGGGCGCGTTAGCCAGCGTGCGCTACCTCAAATCAAGTGCGATGGAGCGGGAAGCCATGCACAGTCGGGTCGCCTTGCTCAGGAGTCGACTTGATGACATTGGGGTACCACATCTGCGAAATCCTAGTCACATTGTGCCGGTAATGGTAGGAAACGCCGACCTCTGCAGGCAGATCAGCGATGTCCTGCTGAACGAATATGATATCTACATTCAACCCATAAACTACCCAACGGTCGCGCGCGGTACAGAACGACTTCGTATCACCGCGTCACCTTTTCACTCCGAGACGGATATCGAACACCTAACCACCGCGCTCGCCGAAATCTGGTCGAGCCCCTCGGTCGAGTATTTCGCTTTTCGCGACGTTGGCACAGGGTCGTGGAGAGAGCGGGCAGCGTTCCGCAGCGTCGGGCTTCCGGCGCCTCACGTCGCGGAAACAATCGGTGTCAGTTGAACCATGGGCGGCTTGTTGGAATTGTTGCTTCAACATTGTTTGGAGTCCGTCACCGCTATCCAAGAGCGAGAGGCAGCGAAGGTACGTGGCAGTTGCGACGGCTACCGAAAAGCCATGACGCTGATCGACCTTGCCAATCCGACCAGATTCCTGTCGTTGACGGCGCGGCTGTTGCCCTTTCTCGCGGCGGCAACCACCATCCTACTCCTGGTCGGCCTCTATCTGTCGGCGGCCGCACCGGACGACTACCAGCAGGGCGCGACCGTCAAGATCATGTTCATCCACGTGCCCAGCGCCTGGCTATCGATGTTCGTCTGGGCTGTGATGACCAGCGCCGCGCTCGGCACCCTGGTTTGGCGCCATCCACTCGCCGACGTCGCCGCCAAGACCGCAACGCCAATCGGCGCCAGCTTGACCTTTCTCGCGCTGGTGACGGGCTCGCTGTGGGGCCGCCCGATGTGGGGCACCTATTGGGAATGGGATGCGCGGCTGACCTCGGTGCTGATCCTGCTCCTGATGTATCTCGGCCTGATGGCGCTGTGGCGCGCCGTGGAGGATCCTTCGCGCGCCGCACGTGCTGCCGCGGTGCTCACGCTCGTCGGCGTGATCAATCTTCCCATCGTCAAATTCTCGGTCGACTGGTGGAACACGCTGCATCAGCCGGCCTCGGTCCTTCGGATGGGTGGCCCGACACTCGATCGCACCTTGCTGATCCCGTTGTTGGTGATGGCCAGCGGCTTCACGCTGCTGTTCGTCACGCTGCACGTGGCCGCGATGCGTAACGAAATCCTGCGGCGGCGTGTGCGCGCCCTTCAAATGATGCAGGCACGCGCCTCGTCAAGCGACGTGAGCGCGGCTTCGCCTGCCTCGCAACCGGCATAACGCACCATGTCGCTCGGGCCGTACGCCTCCTTTATCGTGACCTCCTACCTTGCCACCGCACTGGTAGTTGCGCTTCTGACCACCTGGATCGCGATCGACTACCTCAACCAGAAGCGGCGCCTGCGTGAGCTCGAGGAGAGCGGGGTGGTGCGGCGCTCCGGCGCAGCGCAACGGAGCCGTAGATGACCGACCAGGTGACATCCGAAGCAAGCCCGCAGCGCCGCTTATGGCTGATGGTGCTGCCGCTGATCGTCTTTCTCGCGCTGGCCGCTCTGTTTTGGCTCCGGCTCGGCGATGGTGATCCCTCGCGGATTCCCTCTGCCCTGATCGGACATCACGCACCACAGACGTCGTTGCCGCCGCTGCACGGCTTGCTCAGCAACGGCGCGCAAGTGCCGGGACTGGATCCAGCAAAATTCGAGGGGAAGGTCAGCGTCGTGAATGTCTGGGCGTCCTGGTGCGTGCCCTGCCATGACGAGGCACCGCTTCTCACCGAGCTCGCCAAGGACAACCGACTGCAGCTGATCGGCATCAACTACAAGGACGCGCCCGACAACGCTCGGCGCTTCCTCAGCCGCTATGGCAACCCGTTTGCCTCGATCGGCGTCGACGGCAACGGCCGCGCTGCGATCGAATGGGGCGTCTACGGCGTGCCGGAAACGTTTATCGTCGGCCGTGATGGCAAGATCGTCTACAAACTGGTTGGCCCAATCACGCCGGACAACGTCGACAGCGTGCTCATGGCCGAGATCGACAAGGCGGTCAATGCAGCTTCGATCTCGCGAAAACTCTGATCAGCTGAGCAGGCGCCAGGTTCTGTCCTAATTAGGACACTCGCTCTGACACATTAGGACGCTTAATTGGAGCGCATGCCATTGGTCGCTGGCTTCATGGCATCGTTGGCGCAAACTCCCGCTAGGTGGTAAGCTGAAGCCTCACGATGTGATCGCCAGGAGGGCCTAGCAATGAATCGCTTTGCAATCCCCTGCATCGCGCTCATACTCCTACTCTGGGTCGCACCAGCTTCCGCCCATGGCTGTCATCACGGTCGGCAATATGCCGCTAAAGAGGGCTGGCATAGACACGGAACGCAGTGCGAGCTGCGCCACGGAATCGGAGTCAAGCACAAAGCCGCGCGGCAAGCGGCCGACGCTCGTGACGCGGAATTAGGACGCTAATCTGTCGCCCGTGAAGAACCCCGTAAGAGCTTGATCGGGGATTCAATTTTTTGGCGAAGGGGCTTTTGGATTTGCAAGCTTTCGGGGTGCGGAGCCTCGGAAGCTTGCAATTTCATTTTCAAGATTCCCTCGAATCGCCGGGCACGATTCCGTGGCTGCATCGGAGGGGACGATGCGACCGAAGAAGCCGAAGACGACGGGAGAAGGTGATCTGTTTCGCGCCCGGCTCGACCAAGTCATCAACATGAAGCACGAGCTGGTGCAGCTCACCGGCAAGATCGACTGGGACTGGATCGATCGCGAGATCGCGCCGCTCTATAGCGACAAGGGCCGGCCTGGGATCGAGACCCGTTTCATGTTCGGGCTTCTTCTGCTCAAGCACATCTACGGTTTGTCCGACGAAGCCGTATGCGAGCGTTGGGTCTATGATCCGTATTTCCAGCACTTCACCGGCGAAGAGTTTTTCCAGCATGAGTTCCCGCACGAGCGAAGTGACCTGAGCCATTGGAGGAAGCGGCTCGGCGACAAGCTGGAGCTGTTGCTTGCCGAGAGTTTAAGGGTCGCGCACCAGACCGGCGCGCTGCGCACGCGCGACCTCAAGCGGGTTACGGTGGACACCACCGTGCAGCCCAAGGCCATCGGCTTCCCGACCGATGCCAAGCTGCTGCATGCGGCAATTAAGGGGCTCAACCGGCTGGCGCGCAAATGCGGGGTGCGGCTACGGCAGTCCTATCTGCGCATCGCCAAGCGTGCGGCCATGATGGCTTCCCGCTATGGCCACGCCAAGCAGTTCCGGCGCCACCATCGCCAACTGCGCCTGCTGCGCAGCCGGCTCGGCCGGATCGTCCGCGACATCCGCCGCAAGATCGCAGGCCAAGGAGACCTCGAGGCAGCCTTCGAAGGGCCGCTCGCGCGCGCTGCGCAGATCCGATCGCAGCAGCAGCGCCAGCGCGGATGGAAGCTCTATTCCTTCCACGCACCCGAGGTCGAATGCATCGGTATGGGCAAGGCCGCGGCTCCTTACGAGTTCGGCGTCAAAGCCTCGATCGTCACTACCAACGCCTGCGCCCCCCGGTGGCCAGTTCGTGCTCCACGCAAAGGCGCTGCCGGGCAACCCCTATGACGGGCATACGCTCGGCAGCGTCATTGATGCCACCGAGACGCTCATCGGCTGCGAGATCGAGCGCGCCTACGTCGACAAGGGCTATCGCGGCCACAACACAGCCAATCCGCGTCGCGTCTTCATCTCTGGTCAGAAGCGCGGCGTCTTTGGCGTCATCAAGCGCGAACTGCGGCGGCGCTCGGCTATCGAACCCGTCATCGGACACATGAAGAGTGATGGCCACCTCGGCCGCTGCCATCTCAAAGGCCGCGACGGCGACGCCGCAAACGTCATCCTCACCGCCGTCGGACACAATCTCCGCCGCGTTCTCGCCTGGCTGAGGGCTCTGCTGCGGCAAATCCTGCTCGCTCTATGGCCGCCTCTCGCCGCCATCGCCCACAGTCAAATCGACTTCTTAACGGCCGACTAATCTGTTCAGGGGCTCTTTGTGGAGAGATTCATAAACCTGAATGACATCCTCCCGCTCCTCCGGTTTCAGATATTCCACCTCTCAAGTGTGTTAGCTAGGTTGGCTCCCCCGATTTCTCCTCCTCGAAGGTAACTGCGGTGGCCGCGACCGCCGACAGCCGCACCATCTGGCCCTCGATATCCGCGACCAGTCCCAGGTCAATATAGTGATGGTGGCCCTTATGTCGCCCTTCGCCGCCGTCGTTCTTGGTCAGCCTGATCCTGCCCGCTGTGATGCGATCCACAGTTCCGATGTGAACACCATCAGCTCCGATCACCTCCATCTTCTCCTTGATCCGACTTTTCGTCATGTCTCTTCTCTTCGTATCAGAGTTTGTGCTTTGCAGAACTTCTTCGCGCCATTCGGTCATAAGTTCAAGCCGCGCTTCCTGATCGG
Source organism: Bradyrhizobium sp. AZCC 2262 (assembly GCF_036924535.1). Taxonomy (NCBI): domain Bacteria; kingdom Pseudomonadati; phylum Pseudomonadota; class Alphaproteobacteria; order Hyphomicrobiales; family Nitrobacteraceae; genus Bradyrhizobium; species Bradyrhizobium sp. AZCC 2262. The sequence continues at coordinate 2,438,929 of NZ_JAZHRT010000001.1, forward strand.
CAATACGTTGCGCCACCAGATCATCGTCTGCAGCACCGGAGTAGGCGGCCGCCTGCTCGATCAGCTCGCGAAGGTTCTCCCTTGCGACAGCGATCTGGTCGTCGATGTCAGCGGTATCGGCGATGATGTCGGGCATGGACATCTCCTCTTTAAGCTCGACCGCACCGGCAAAGATAGAAATGCGGCCGGCCGCATATCGACCGGCCGCAGCGACCCGGTCTGGGGGCGGAAGGAAACGCCGGGCGCCCGTAAAGCTACTCGGCGAGCCCGATCGGCGCTTTTTCGATATTGCCGAGATTTGAGTCCTTTTGCGGCAATTCGGAGAGCTGCATTTGCCCTTGCGCTCTCCATATGTGTGCCGGCGGCGGCATCAGCCGCTTTTGCGCTACCATTAGAATCGCAGGTATCGCGCGCCGGTCATCTCGAGCCACAGACCGCGCGGCGTATCAACCGCTCTCATCAGATCGCTCTGGCAGTCTGCACACTTCAGAACCGCTCCCATCGGAGATGCATGCAAGGTCAGAGATCCCACACCGCTTACCCAATCGCATGAATCGCATCGAATCTTCGCGAGTGTGATGTCAAGAGTGAAGATCCGCTGAAGGAGACATGCCGCGACATTACCGTCGAGCACAAGATCGGAGACGTTATTAGCCATGGCATCTATCCTCCTGATGGACCGAATCGTTCTGTCTTGATGCTGAGAGGGTCAAATCCGAGTTCTACAAGAAGACCGGCAGCGGTCTCGACGAAGGTAGTGGGACCGCAAACATAGATTTTCGGGTTGTGTGCGGGTGGAAACCAATTTGCTGAAAGCAAGCCTTTGTTGATTCTTCCCCGGTGGCCCGTCCAGTCCTTTGGTTGCTGGCGGGTAAGCGCGTAAGCAAGGCGAAAGCTGGAATCACGGCTCATCATCGCCGCAAGCTCGTCTCGGTAGACTATATCTTCCCAACTTCTAGCCGAGTAAATCAGCAAGGCTGGCGGGCGGCTTGGCCGCCTGTCGCGGTGACGAAGCATCGACATCAACGGCGTGATACCCGTTCCACCAGCGAGAAGATAAACCGGCTCCCTTGTTGCGCCAGTCCAGACGAAATATCCGCCGATAGGTCCCCGAAGCTCAAGTTGGTCGCCGACGCGTAGCTCATCCAGAAGATAGGGGGAAACCTCGCCATCTTTCACTCGCTCCACGGTCAGCGCAAGCAATTCGTCTTCAGGTGGAGAGGCAATGGAATAGCTGCGCTGCGCTTGGTAGCCATCCTCGGCTGTGAGCCTGATATCGACGTGCTGACCCGGCAGGTGTCCTGGCCAGCTGACTGGCTGCAGCATGAGGCTCTTTACGCGGCGCGTTTCCACCACGACGTCGCGCACCTGAACGAATTGCCACTCAAGCCGTTTGGGTGGAGAAGCGGGATTAGTCCCCGTCATATCTCTGCTCTTTCCAGGGGTCGCCGTAGTTGTGATATCCCAGTGACTCCCAAAAGCCGCGTTCGTCCTTCGGCATAAATCGGATCCTGCGCACCCATTTGGCGCTCTTCCAGAAGTAAAGATGCGGCACCAACAGGCGAGCTGGCCCGCCGTGAGCGGACGGGATCGGTAGGCCGTCGTAACGAGTAACGATCATGCCATTGCCCCCGACCAGATCAGCAATAGGGACGTTCGTTGAATAGCCACCATCGCAATGAGCCATGACATAAGGTTCGGGAGGCTCCGAAAGCCCGGCTGCTTTCAACAGATCATCGAAGGTCACGCCCTGCCATGTCGTATCGAGCTTCGACCATTTCGTGACGCAATGAATATCGGTCTTGACCGTAGTCTGCGGCAGCGCCTCGAACTCGGCCCAACTCCACGCCCGGAGCGGGGAACTGCCAAGCTGTAGGGCAAAATTCCAGTTTGCCACTTTGGTTTGTGGCGTTGGGCCGGCCGAAAGGACCGGGAAATCGGTTGTCACGTATTGCCCAGGCGGCACACGATCCTTGGTCGTTTGCTCGTGTCGCTTTGACCCAAACCCGCGAGAGATGTGAGCCTCATCCATGGAATCATGCCTTTCCTAGGCGTGGGTCCGCCGCGCGAGAAGAACTCGGACGCTTTTATCCGGTCGCCCGCCGATCGTTCGGCCTATACTTGATACAAAAGCATTCGCCCGTCGATGGGCGCTAAGCCAAATGCATCAAGATTGAAAAAACCAGAGCATTCGCCGACGCGCACGGCACGCACCAGCCCTGTATCTCCTGTTTCATTCACGATGAGAAAGCTCATCACCGACGCGACCCCGCGTCCGGCGAAGTCTCAGGAGAGAAAGCGATGCGAATCGGATTTCGGACAGCAGCAGTTGTCGTTGCGAGCAGTGCGATTGCAACAACCTTGTTCTTCGGATCTCTTAAAAATGGCAACGCGCAGACCATAACGCGCCAGCTGCCTGAATACACGGCCGATGGGCAACTCCTTCTGCCGAAGGATTGGAACCATTGGGTGTACCTCGGATCTCCGCTTACGCCGAATGCGCTGAATGACGGCCATGCTAACTTTCCGGAATTTCACAACGTCTACATCGAGCCGGGTTCATATGAGATTTACATGAAGACCGGTCAATTTCCCGAAGGAACGATCTTCTTCAAGGAGCTTCAGCTTACGCTGCCTGGCGAGAATCCAGACGGATCGCGAACCGAGCCATCGGGAAGAGGCTACTTCCCCGGGCCTTTCAACGGCGCCGATGTCACGGTCAAGGATTCCAAGCGTTTCGCCGAGACCAACGGATGGGGATATTTCAATTTCAATCATCATGAGCCAAAGGCTCCGATGGCGAAAGTGAAGGCGAAGGGGGAATGCGCGTATTGCCACATCGCAAGCGCGAAAAAGGATGAGGTGTGGACCCAATTCTATCCCCTGTTGGACAAGTGACGTGCATCGCTCGACGTTGGCCGCACAGCAAGGACTGAGTCATGAGAATCGTTCGCGCCTTTACTCTCGGCATTTCCGGAGTTGCCGCAGCCATTGCGATCGCCGCGCTGGGTCCAATGCAGGCGATTTCAATTAGCAGCGCTTCACAAACGCAGGCAGCAGTCGATGCCGAGGGTAACCTGCACGTTCCGCCTGACTATCGGACTGCTTATGAGGCGCTCGGGAGTTGGGCTATAGCGGCTGATGAGGGCCGAGGCTCGAAGGAGCTGCACGTCGTGCTCGCATCACCGGGATCTATCGAGGCCTATCGCAAGGACGGCCGATTTCCCGACGGAACGGTGCTCGTGAAAGAGGTGTTCGAAACCGCTACAAAGGACATGACGACCGGTACTGTCAGCCACGCAGAGAAGTTGAAAGGCTGGTTCGTCATGGTGAAGGACGGTGCCGGCCGCCATCCGGGCCACGCCTTGTGGGGCGATGGGTGGGGCTGGTCTTGGTTCGATGCTGCCAACCCCACAAAGACAACTTCCACCGACTACAGATTGAATTGCAAATCCTGTCACGTGCCGGCGCGCACGACTGATTGGATCTACGTCGATGGATACCCTGCATTGAAGCGATAGAGGGGACGCTTCGTGGAGAGTGAGACCTGACCCCTGTATTTAAGATCAACCAAAGGAGTAGCAGATGGCAAAAGAGGCGATGATGAAGGACATGTCTGTGGCGAAAGGAAAGCCCGGACATCTCTACATGCAAACCAACGAAATCGAGAATGCGATCATTCACTACGAGCGGAGTTCAACGGGTGCGCTTACTGAGGTGGAACGCATCAAAACGGGTGGTGCCGGCTCCGGCGAATTCAAGCCGATCAGCGGCCAAGAAAGCGCTCCCAACGCGTTTGAGGGAGCGGGCAGCATCATCTTCACACCGGATCGACGCTTTCTGTTCACGACAAATGGTGGAGACAATTCCGTTTCGACCTTCCGTATAAGCGAAGACGGTCGTCTCTCGCTGATCGACGTCAAGCCGACGGGTAACCCTGTGGAAGGAAGAAGTGGAACCGCCAAATCACTCGCATTTGCTCCTTCTACTCGAACGCTCTTCGTCTTGCACTCGTTCGGCCCCGATCACCTCCGGTTGATGTCTGTTGACGCCGAAGGCAAGCTCACGGCGCGCCCGGAAGGGTACACGGTCAATACGTATAGCAAGAGGAACCGCGTGGCCACCATGGTTGTGGTCTCGCCTAACGAGGAGCTCGTTCTTGTCGGGACCACTTTCGACGAGCCAATCGCGCTCACGGGCTTGTATCCAGATGGGTCGCCTATTCTCTGGGTCCAGCGGGCTGGCGGCGCGTTCCACTCAATCGCATCGAATGCGCCAGATCCCGACGGCCTCGCCGCATTCCCCCTGCAAAAGGATGGTTCGCTCGGCACGGCCAGGTTCTATGACGCGAAAGGCGGCTCTCCGTTCTACATCGGCTTCCTGCACGAGCGGCCGGATACCTTCGTCATCGCATACGCCGTCGGTGACGGATGCGCCATGGGCACCATCGAGAAAGGCGGCACGGTCAACATCGGCCCGCTCGTAAAGATCGACACGAGCGCAGGCGTGCCGTCCGAGCTGTGCTGGCTGGCGGTCTCCCCGGATGATCGAACGGTGTACGCGACGAACTTCGGCTACAGCAACATCAGCAGCTACCACATCAATGGCCGCGGCCTGGAAATCGCGTGCGATCCCGCGTGCCCGAGGGTTCCGGGGGACGGCACCGCCAGGGGGCTGAACGGAACGGTGACCAGCGGCCCCGCCGATAGCTGGATCACGTCGGACGGCGCGTATCTCTATCAGATCTACGGGAATGCCGCGAAGCTGGTTGGCTACGCAACTCAGTCGGACGGTTCGCTGACGGAGATCACCAGCGTCAAGATTCCCTACAACAGTCCGCAAGGGCTTGCGGGGTTCTGATTCCACTCTCGCAACACGGGTTCGGGCGTGACCGCTTAGGTAATTGTCACGCCCACCCTTCCTTCCTTTTGCCGGCGTCAAACCGCTCACTTTCAAGATTTGTGGAGCCGATGTTCGAAGCAACACACCAGGGCAATTCTGGCGAGGACCTGAGTGATCCTGGAGCCTTCGGCGTGCGCGGAGGAAATGTGCGCGACGTCGATCTAGAGCGGGCTAACGGAGCCGGCCGGATCGTACTCACTGGCTCCGCGAACAGTACGCGAATCTCCGAAGTTTATCAGAAGTTTCCCATAGGCTTGATGTTTCCAAGGATAGGAGACGAGATGGTGACAGAGGCCGTCATCGTAAACTCTTCAGGCGGCATCGCCGGCGGTGATCGTCTCGAAATTGAAGTGGTGGCGCTCAACAATGCATCGGTCGCGGTCACAACACAGGCCGCGGAAAAGGTCTACAGGGCGTTGGATCGACCCGCGCGTATCGGGACAAAGTTGAAAGTGTGCAGCAGGGCAAAGCTCGCTTGGCTCCCGCAAGAAACGATTGTCTTTAATCAGGCGCGCATTCGTCGGCAGACGGAGATTGATCTTTGCTCAGGAGCCGAAGTGATTGCGCTCGAATGGATGGTACTCGGTCGTGCTGCGCGCGGAGAGGAAGTCGTCAGCGGGTATATATCGGACAGCTGGCGCATCAAAAAGGACGGCCACCTCATCTGGGTGGACGGCTTCCGCGTCTCAGACGAGGTGTTCGCGCAGCTGCACAGAAAGGCATTGCTCTCCAACTGGAAGGCCGTTGCAACGCTCATCTACTTCGGACCTGGTCTTGATACACGGCTGAGGATCTTGCGCGAGATAGCGACTTCGCTCGATTGCAGCTGCGCCGCTACGATCGTCGGGGCGATCATCATTGTGCGCGTCGCCGCGGCGGCAAGCTCCGATCTTCGACGGGGACTTCGTAGCTTGCTGGAACAATTCAGTCGAGAGCTAGGGCCAGGCCCTTTCGGAGTGCCGAAAATGTGGTCGTGTTAGCGGCCGTTATGGAACGGAGAAGGCCTTGAATCTTACACCACGGGAAAAGGACAAGCTAATGATAGCTGTCGCAGCGATGGTTGCGCGAGGGCGGCTCGCGAGAGGCCTCAAGCTCAATTATCCCGAGAGTATCGCACTGATTGCGGACTTCATCCTGGAGGGAGCGCGCGACGGGAAATCGGTCGCCGAACTCATGTCCCAGAGCGGCCGAGTACTGACTCAGGACCAAGTCATGGAGGGCATTCCCGAAATGATTCGCGAGATGCAGGTCGAAGCCACATTCCCTGACGGAACGAAGCTTGTGCCGGTACACAGTCCGATTCGATAGGAGCTCTCGATGCGGTTAGTCCTGATCTGCATTATGTTGTCCGAAGCGTTGATCTTCCCGGCCTGCGCCCATACCGGTGTTGGGCCCGGTAATTCGTTCAGCTCCGGAGTTGCGCATCCTCTGAACGGGGCAGATCACCTCATCGCTATGACGATGGTAGGCCTCTGGAGTGTGTTCACAGGTCCCCGTGCCGTTGTGATGTGGCCGGCAACCTTCGTTGCAGCGATGTTGGGCGGCTTTGCAGCAGCGAGCTTGGGTTTGCAAATCGTTTTCGTCGAGCCGGCCATCTGCTGGTCGGTCGTCTTGCTGGGAGTGCTCGTTGCGCTCGGAGTACGGGCGCCGGTAGCCCTGGGGGCCGTGATCGTCGGTCTCTTCGCGTTCTTCCATGGGCACGCTCATGGAACGGAGGCAGCGGCAGCCAGGCTTATCCCTTATGCAGCAGGTTTCGTGCTCGCAACCTCTGCGCTCCTTGCTGTCGGCATCGGAGCTGGTTTCTGCGTGCGGGGCTTGGTCGGAGGGCTCTTGCTGCGCGCAGCGGGTGGATGCGCGGCGGTGGTCGGATTGTCGCTATTGGGAGGCTGACGTGATCCCTGGTGAGGTCTTTCCAGCATTCGGTGAGATTGTCCTGAACAAGGATAGGACAGCTATCTCCATTGAGGTCGCCAATACCGGCGATCGGCCTATTCAAGTGGGCAGCCACTATCATTTCGCCGAGACAAATGCGGCTCTCGCTTTCGATCGGAACGCCGCTGTCGGTTGTCGCCTCGATATCCCGGCCGGGACGGCCGTGCGATTTGAGCCGGGGCAGTCTCGCGAAGTTTCATTGATCCCCTATGGCGGCGCCCGCGTGGTCTATGGTTTTGGCGGCCAGGTCATGGGGGCTTTGCCGCCGGTACGCGGCATTGCGGCCGCTTCTGGCGATTGAGGTAACAAAATGCCCCATACAATGCGCCGTGGCGCCTACGCGCAGATGTTCGGCCCGACGGTCGGGGACAAGGTTCGTCTCGCAGATACTGATCTGCTCATCGAGGTAGAGAAAGACTTCACGACCTATGGTGAGGAGGTGAAATTCGGCGGCGGGAAGGTCATTCGTGACGGCATGGGACAGTCGCAGCGTACGCGTAGCGAGGGAGCGGTTGATACGGTCATCACCAACGCGCTGATTCTTGATCATTGGGGGGTCGTGAAGGCGGACATCGCTATCAAGGATGGGCTCATTTCGAGGATCGGAAAGGCCGGCAATCCCGATGTGCAGCCCAACGTCGACATAATCATCGGACCTGGGACCGAGATCATCGCAGGAGAAAGCAAGATCATCACCGCGGGGGGGATCGACACCCATATACACTACATTTGCCCGCAACAGATCGAGGAGGCGCTCTATTCAGGTCTAACAACTATGATGGGTGGGGGAACCGGACCGGCGGTAGGTACGGCGGCAACAACCTGCACGCCAGGCCCTTGGCATATCCGGCGGATGCTCGAGGCGGCCGATGCTTTCCCGATGAACCTCGGTATTTTCGGTAAAGGTAACGCGAGCCTGGCCGCCGGCCTCATCGAGCAGATCGAGGCCGGTGCGTGCGGCCTCAAGCTGCACGAAGACTGGGGCGCGACGCCTGCGGTTATTGATTGCTGCCTTTCTGTCGCGGACGACATGGATGTGCAAATCCTGATCCATACCGACTCTCTTAATGAGGGAGGTTATGTGGAAAAAACCGTCGCAGCATTCAAGGGCAGAACGATCCATACCTTTCACACTGAGGGCGCCGGAGGCGGACATGCGCCGGATATCATAAAGGTGTGTGGCGAAGGGAACGTTATCCCGGCTTCGACAAATCCAACGCGGCCCTACACGGTGAATACGCTCGATGAAGCGCTCGACATGCTCATGGTTACACATAATCTCGATCGTCGTATTCCGGAAGATGTCGCCTTCGCTGAGAGCCGCATACGCAAGGAGACCATAGCCGCGGAAGACATTCTGCACGATCTGGGAGCACTCTCAATCGTCTCGTCAGACAGCCAGGCGATGGGGCGCGTCGGTGAGGTGATTACCCGTACCTGGCAGACAGCCGATAAGATGAAAAATCAGTTCGGGAGATTGGCTGAAGAGAATGGTGGTAACGATAACTTCCGAGCGCGGCGCTACGTTGCGAAATACACGATCAATCCCGCGATAGCCCAGGGCATTTCCACCTACATCGGCTCGATTGAAGTCGGGAAGCTCGCGGACATCGTAATCTGGGATCCGGCCTTTTTCGGCGTAAAACCCGACATTGTTCTGAAATCCGGCACGATCGCCGCGGCTATCATGGGCGATCCCAACGCTTCTATTCCCACACCTCAACCTCAATACTATCGGCCGATGTTCGGCGCGTTCGGCCGTTCCCTGGGCAAGAGTTCGGTGACCTTTGTCAGCCAGGCTTCGCTGGAAAGGACAAGGCAGCTCGGGCTTGCGAAGCAACTGCTTCCTGTCTCGAACACGCGCAAGATCGGTAAGCATTCGATGATTCTCAACAACGCGGTCCCCCGCATGGAGGTCGATCCGGAAACCTATGAGGTGCGCGCAGATGGCCGGCTGCTCACTTGCGAACCCGCGAAGGTGCTGCCAATGGCTCAACGCTACTTTATGTACTGATATGCCGACGCGTGCTCATAAGCGCAATGGACGAATATCATGACGAGCGAGGAGTGCTCATGCTCGCCTCTATCCTTTTTGCGACTGCAAAGCTGGCTTTCGCCGACCTTCCCGAACGGCGCATACAGTTACTCGCACGGGCTCGAATGGGCCGTCGAAGCTGGTCACATCCATGACCGGCCAAGCCTAGTCGATTGGCTCGAGGCCGATCTTTGCTACGGATCCGGGCGGAATGAAGCAGTGTTTTTCAGCGAGGCATATCGCTGCGCGGTCAACGACGACAGGGTTAAACTGATGCAGGTCGCAGAGGTGGCGGCGGCCTGCCGCGGGACGTCAGAGTTCGCGCTTGAATCGTCCCAGCAGGCGACGGCTTGCCTCAACACCCTCCGCCAAGTGTGGCCCGATCGTATACTGGACTTCTTCTTGGGGATTCAGTTTCAGCCGGTACTGGCCGTTGTTCTTGGCGCTCGCTCAGCAAGGGAGCCGATTCCGGCGCGCGTGGCGCAACCGGCATTTCTGCACAGCTATGTTGCCAATTTGGTAACCGCCGGCGTGAGGCTAATCCCCCTCGGGCAAACCGACGGTCAACTCGCCATTGCGGAGCTAGAGAACGCGGTTTTGTCCGTCAGTGCGCAAGGAGCCTGCGCCACACTCGACGACCTGGGCTCCGCGGGATTCATGGTCGAACTCGCCTCTATTGCCCATGAAACCCAATATACGAGGTTATTCCGGTCATGAAGACGGTTGAAAGCGAAACGCCCCTTCTCCCCAACAGGTCCGCTCCGGCACATCACGGCCCGCTTCGCGTCGGGATCGGGGGCCCAGTCGGCTCGGGCAAGACGGCGCTCATCGAGGCACTATGCAAGCATCTTCGAGATATTTACGACATCTATGTAGTTACCAACGACATCTATACCAAGGAAGATCAGCTCATCCTGACCCGTGCACAAGCACTGCCGGCAGAGCGAATCATGGGCGTCGAGACAGGAGGCTGCCCGCATACGGCGATACGTGAGGACGCGTCTATGAACCTCGCGGCGATCAAGGATATGAATTTGAAATTCCCGCGGGCAGAGCTGTGTTTCGTGGAGTCGGGTGGCGACAATCTCGCGGCAACCTTCAGTCCGGAGCTTGCGGACCTGACTATCTACGTGATCGACGTCGCTGCGGGCGAAAAGATCCCACGCAAAGGCGGACCTGGCATAACGCGCTCCGACCTGCTCGTGATCAACAAGATCGATCTGGCTCCCCTGGTGGGTGCCAATCTTCAGGTTATGGAATCGGACGCCCGACGCATGCGAACTACGAGACCATTCATTTTTTCCAATCTGAAGAGCGGTCAGGGCGTCGATGAAATCGCCGGCTTCATTCTCGAGAAGGGCGGGTTGGCCGCAACGACCCTTTAAGCTTGAAGCTGCTTACCCGGCAACTCCACGCCACCAGCAAGTTCGATCTCCTGACGCTGTTTGTCCAGATTCTCAACACGCAGTCCCACCGCTGTCACGGGCGAGCTTTGCGGCGTCGAGCGCCTCGGTCGCGCCGACATAGCAGATGGGTTGTTTGTTAGCATCGTTGATCATGCGCCAGAGAACGCCCTTCGCACTCACTTGCCGGTACTGCGCGTACCACGTGTCCCTGACTTCCGGCGTTTTGCCGGGGAAAGCACGAATACCTTCGCCGCCCGAATAGAGCGTGACGGCGCCTGGAGGTGGAGCGTCGAAGCCGAATTCCTTGCGAGCTTCGCGGAAGTTCAGCTCCTCGGCGCCTTGAGCCTTACGCTCGGCATTCTTTTCGGCCCAGACGACACAGAAATAAGCGTCAGACATTTGGTTGGCTCGTTGGCGTAGGCTCAAGCAGCGACGGACCGTCATGATGACAACCCGACCGGTCTCTTTCGCGGTGCCTATCATGGATCGATTTCAACCAGAAGGCGGCAAAGAAGGCCGGCCGGAGCGAAGTCCATATCGACCTGTGCACCAGCCAGCACTTTTGAGATGAGGCGCAGGCCGAACCCCTTGTGCCGAGGCTTGTGCACCTCCGGTCCACCGTGCTCGCGCCACTGCACGGCGAGAGCGTGACCCTCACCGTCGGAACGAACATCCCAAAGCACTTCAACTCCTCCGAACGTAGACGTCAGGGCGCCGTGCTTGCTCGCGTTAGTCGCAAGTTCGTGAAAGATCATGTGAAGCGACAAAGCAAGGCGTGGTTCAAGAACGATATCTGGCCCACCGACGAGGATTCGATCGTTCAGAAAGGTGGCGTGTGGCTTAAGCGTTCGATCGAGCAGCTCCGCCAGAGAGACGCGATTGTCGCGCGCGCTCTCAATCAGGCTGTAGGCGTCCGATAGATTTGCGAGTCTCGCCATGAGGGCGAAGCGATAGTCATCTGCCGTGCTCGCCTCAGTGCTGTTGACGAAACATTGAACTACCGTGAGAAGATTGCGGATGCGATGCTGAAGTTCTCTGATCAGCAGTTCAAGTGACGCGTCGCGCTCTGAATGGGCAACCTCGTAAGGCGGAATTACTGTCGCGCGCTCGAATGAATCGGAGATGGTCGGTCTCATATGTTTCACTTGTTGCTGGGGCATACAATGTGGCTAACAACCACGACAGATGGTCAGCTTCTTTCTATCGAACCAAGCGTCCAGAACCCCCTGCGTGGCGTTGAAAATCGTGATGGACTTTTGTACGGCATCGACTTCCGCAGAGTTCGGAGCAAAGGTTCTCCCCCGCGGCTGTACGCGTACGCTCTCGGCTACGCCTGCGCCAGCCACAGGTGGCGGAGCCGAGGCTGGTTCAGCCATTGCGGCTAGAGGTGTTACACTGAAGGCCAGGAGAACCGTAAGTCGTGAGGGTAAATGCATGATCGTACCTTGGAAGATAGATGACCCATTCTCATCGCGCTGAAGTCACTCTCTAAGGGGACGAAACCGGCCGCATGGCATTGATTTCGCGCCTGCAACTAGTGACCGGCGGGAGCCGATTCCGCACCGTTTATTAGATGTGTCCACCATGGATCGGCACGCTGCGACACTGCCGCATTGGCGTCCCAGGGGCGGCATTGCGAGATAATCTGCCTATGATGATGCTTGTGTGCGTGATGCGGTGCGGCTGTTGCTGATTGCATGGTCAAGACAAAACCTAGCGCCGCACAGATGGCTTGCAGTGCTGCTGATCTCACAGACATTTCCTAACCTCAGTTAATGGGGGCGGAAGCCTGCGTATTATGGGTGGATTCGATCCTGCCCGCTTTTTCAGGATTGTTGCGGTTGAAGCCATCTTGTCAGATTAGCGCGCGCCGCGAACATACTCCCGCCGCTAGAATGGGCTCAGTGCCGTTGCCATCCAAAAATGCTGACAGGTTCCAGTCACTTCGCGCGCCGAAATCCATTTTGAGTAGCAGCTATAGCTTTTCCTAGCGACATGGTTGCAGTGTCGCCCATTGATAAATTGTCCAGCGATCGAGGTGGCGTAGCCAGAAACTGACAATGGAATTTGCCTCTCGACGGCTATTTCCGGGGAAAGCGCCAAAGATGGACCTTGGTTTGTGTGACTAAAACCAAACGGGAGCTGGGAGCAACCTAGGTCGGAATAGCGCGGTGCGAAGCCTCGGGCCTATGATCTCGGATGTTGCATAAGAAGTAGTCAGCAGGTGAGATCGATGATGACGAGCACGCCGAGCGTTAGTCCCGGAAGGGTGAAGTCGCCACATGGTGGTGCAGATCGAGCTGAAATTGACTTTCGAGATTTGGAGCAGATCAGACCGCCGGACGGGATCAAATCCGGGCAGTCAAGTGGCGGTAGGTTTCCTCATCCCACTGTCCAAATTGCGCCGGTCGATTTCGTAAAGCGTCTCGGTACGGGTCGTCCCGGTTGGTTCGTGGAGAGCGTACATGCGACGATTGGGAGGAGGATCGAACTTCAATTTCAAGGTCCTGTTCACCTCTTGGCAATGTACAATAAGGGAGCCCGTCGGGACGGAGAAACTTCAATTGACGGATTTGCGCCATCCAAGATTCGGAATTTTGCGAACAAGCTCACGTTCGTTCCGGCCGGCTGCGGCTATCGAGAGTGGTTTGAAACGGCTGCGTCCACCCGCTTGACGTTTCTATATTTGGATCCAACCGTTCTCCGAAACGATGGAGGAAACGACTATGCGGCGAGAATGCATTTTGAGGACTCCGTCGTTTGGGAAACCGCAGCCAAGTTGAAGAGTGCGATCGAGAATGGGCAAGCAAAGAGAACGCTCTACCTGTCCGCTCTCTCTAGCGTGCTCGCAATTGAGCTGTCCCGTTGTGACGATAGCGCTGCGCGTGATACGTCCCTGAATCGTGGAGGCCTTGCTTCTTGGCAAAAGCGCGCTGTCGTGGGCTATATTGAAGAACATCTAGGCGAGCAAATTTCTCTCGGTACGCTTGCGCAACTCGCCCGTCTAAGCCAACACCATTTTTGTCGGGCCTTCAAACAATCTTTCGGGGTTCCGCCGCATCATTACCACGTACAAAGGCGCGTTGAACAAGCCAAACTGCTCTTGGCAGATCGATCAATCTCGATCACTGACATCGGGTTTACGCTTGGCTACTCTCAAACGAGCTCGTTCAGCGTGGCTTTTCGCAAGAATACAGGCTGGACACCGAGCGAATATCGCAAGGAGTTCAAATAGGGCGACAACACGCGTCACCCCCTCGCGCGAGCTGCTTAAGCCTGAGTTAGGTTGGGCCAAATGTTCATTCCGGGGCGGAATAAGCCCTAATCCACCGACCTAACTACCTATCGCGAAAGTCTCCTTTAGGTTCTTCGCACGAATTCGACGAACGAAGGCCTGTCGCGCGCACCGAGACGCAGCAGGCGTATGCCAGAGGCTAGCCGTATTCGAACCGCCCCACCGTCACGGAGGAAGGAAAGCAGATTCCGATTCGGACAGATGTCGGGCAGAGCGTCGGTGGCCTAGCGAACGAGACGAAACGTCATCCCACATGATTGAGGAGAAGATTGTGATGAAGTCCTCGTTGGAGCAACAGCAGGCGGCCGAGCATCGGTCCATCGATCAGAGCAAGATTGCTTACCAAAAGCCCCAGCCCGCGGGCATGGCGCCGGATGTATTCGTTGGCTCTGCGCTGGAGCTTGACGGAGACGAGCGCGAATGGGTCCCGCAGTCGCCGACCGTCGCCTTCAGACCGCTCGTCCTGAATGTGAGCCAAGGCTACTACATCAACATCCTTCGGGTCCGGTCCTCGGGCGTGTTGTCGCGTCACCGCCATTCCGGACCGGTGCATGCCTTTACGTTGCGCGCGGAAGATGGCGCTACCTCGAACATGACTGGGTCGCTTCCCGGGTGACTACGCGTTCGAGCCGCCGGGCGAGACGCACACCCTGGTCGTTGCGGACGACGTGAAGGAAATGGCCACGCTGTCTTACGTGACCGGCGGATACACCTACGTTGATCCCTACGGCGAAGCGCTCGGATACGAAGACGTTTTCACCAAGCTCGAGCATGCGACCAGGCACTATGAAGCCGTCGGGCTCGGCAAGGAATATTGAAGAGGATCGTCCGATGACGAAACGCGAGACTGTTGATGTAGGCGGCGTTCCGATCAGCTATCTGACCGCCGGCAAGGGCGGTTCCCTGGTTCTCCTGCTTCATGGCACCTATTGGAGCCGTGTCTGGCGGCCCGTGCTCGACGGCATCGCCGCGGCCGGCCTTCGCCCAGTGGCGGTCGATTTCCCCGGCTTCGGCCGCTCGGGAGGCGAGCTCACCGTAAGAGAGGCTTCGGTCCCGCGTCTCTCCGCTTGGCTCGTGCAATTCCTAGATGCGCTCGGGCATAACGGCCCGGTCATGGTCGCTGGCCACGACATCGGCGGAGGCGTGGCGCAGCATCTTATGCTCGCAGGAGCGGTGCAGGTGCCGCGTGCGGCGGTAGTGAACGGCATCATGTACGACTCATGGCCGGTGCCCGGCGTTGCCCGCTTCCGGGATCCGGCAGTGGCCGCCGCGACAACTCGGGATGATGTACTGGCCGCGCGCCGCGTGTCCGTCGTAAAGGCGCTCGGGCGTCCGGCAAGCGGGGCGGAGATCGCCGAATATCTCGACCCCTGGACAGACCCGAGGGTTGCCCGCTCTTGGCTGGCGCTCGCGGGCGCCGCGGACCATCGCTACACCATGGAGATGCTGCCGGCTTTGCAGCGGTCCAAGACGCCGAAGCTCTTGGTGTGGGGCGAGGACGACCCATTTCAGACGATCGACTATGCCGAACGCTATGCACGCGAGATCCCGAACACGCGGCTCGTCCGGATCAAGTCGGCAGGACACATTCCGATGGAAAACGACCCTAAAGCCGTAGCGGGAGCTCTAGGCAAGTTCTTTGCCGGCAAGCAGTGAAGGAGGGGAGCCAATGAAGGTTGCGATCCTCGACGACTACCAGAATGTTGCGCTGCAGCTCGCCGACTGGTCGGGCGTCCGTCGGCACGCCGAGATCACCGTGTTCAACGACCACGTGGCCGACGCGTCGGCAGTCGTCGAACGGTTGCAGCCGTTCGACGCGATATGCGTCATGCGCGAACGCACGCCGCTTACGAGGGAGATCCTGCGGCAGCTCCCGAACCTCAAGCTGATCGCGTCGACCGGACTACGAAACGCCTCCATCAACAGCCAGACCGCGACCGATCTCGGTATCGCGGTCACGGCGACCGGCTATGACTCCGCACCCACCATCGAGTTCACCTGGTCGCTGATTCTCGCCAGCATGCGGGGCATCGACCGGGAAGCCGCCTCACTCAAGGCAGGGGGATGGCAAACGAGCCTCGGCGCAAATCTGAGGGGTAAGAGCCTGGGCGTTGTCGGGCTGGGCAACATCGGAAGAGAAGTGGCGCGCATCGGCCTCGCGTTCGGCATGAAGGTGATCGCCTGGAGCCAGAACCTTACTGAGGAGAAATCAAGCGCCGCCGGTGCCACCCTCGTGGACAAGCAGACGTTGTTCCGCGAGGCCGACATCGTGACAGTCCATCTCGTCCTGAGCAGTCGCACCAAAGGCCTGATCGGGGCGCCCGAGTTCGCCCTAATGAAGCCGACGGCGAAACTCGTTAACACATCGCGCGGTCCGATCGTCGACGAAGCGGCGCTGGTCGAAGCGCTACAGGCGCGGCGGATCGCCGGCGCCGCGGTCGATGTATTCGACGTGGAGCCGCTGCCTCCCGATCATCCCTTCCGGAAGCTTAAGAACGTCCTCGCAACGCCTCACATCGGCTACGTCACCGAAGATCTTTATCGGACCTTCTACGGCGATGCCGCGGCCAGCATCGCGAAATGGCTCGAGGCCAGCGCAGCGTCGGCATAGCCATCTGCGGCGAACAATCTACTCATCAACACGAGGTGTACCAATCATGAGCGCGAGCAACGGAAAAAAGAGCGGTCGGAACAAGGTCCTGGTCACGGGTGCAAGCGGCCTGCTGGGGGTCGCCGCGATCGAGAAGTTTCTTTCCGCGGGCTGGGAGGTGGTCGGCGTCTCGCGCCGCAAGCCCGAGCTACCCAGCGGCCGCGACGTCCAATTTCTATCCGTCGATCTGCGGGACGAGGGAAAGGCCCGTGCCGCGTTCGAGCCGCTGACCGACATCACCCACATTGCCTACACGGCCCTGCATGAGAAGCCCGAGCTGGTCGCTGGCTGGTCGAGCAAGGATCAGATCGAGACCAACAACGCCATGCTGCGCAACGTGGTGGAGCCAGTCGTGCGTACCGCCTCCAATTTCCAGCACATCAGCATTTTGCAGGGAACGAAGGTCTACGGCGTGCACCTGCACCCGATCCCGATCCCGGCCCGCGAACGTGATGCCCGCAAAGATCACCCGAACTTCTTCTTCGACCAGGAAGCCTATGTGGGTGAGATGGGTGCCAAGCATGGCTTCAATTATACGGCGCTGCGCCCCCAGCTCGTCACCGGTCCGACCCCAGGCGCATTGAACGTTATCCCCGCCATTGGCGTCTACGCGGCGATCCGGCGCGAGAAGGATGAACCGTTCGGCTTTCCCGGCGGTCCGTCGTTCGTTTGGGAAGCCGCCGATGCAGACCTCGTCGCGGACGTGATGGTCTGGGCTGCACAGTCGCCTCGGGCGGCGAACGAGGCGTTCAACATCACGAACGGCGACGTGTTCGAGTGGCGCAATGTGTGGCCAGCCATGGCCGAAACCCTCGGCGTCGAAACCGGGCCGGACATGCCAACGAGCGTGACAGTCTACCTCGATGAAAACGCGGACGTCTGGGACCGGATCGTCGCAAAGTACGATCTTCGCTCGCGGAACCTGCGGCAGTTGGTTGGCCATGGGGACCAGCACGCGGATTTCGCATTCGCTTATGGCGCCCCGGAAGGACCTCGGGCCTTTGTGAGCACCGTCAAGTTGCGCCAAGCCGGGTTCACGAAGACAATTGATACCGAGGTCTCGTTTCGCAACGCGCTGCGGTCTCTGATTGACCACAAGCTCCTGCCGCCAGCGGCGAAGTAGTCCGGATGATCGCGGCCTTGGATGGGCTGAAGAATCAAAGGGTCTTGCCTTGAACACCTACCGAGATTGAAATGACTCTCCTCGTCACAAGCGCGGCTGGCGCAAACGGTGCAGGCCATGGAAAAATTCTTGCCTTCACTGATGACGGCAAGCCGATCGGCGTGTTCGGCGACGATCCGCGCATTTCCGACCCACGCGGGCTTGGGATCGACCCTGTCGACGGGCTGCTTTTCGTCAACAGCGGCTCAAATGGATTCTCGCGCTCGACCGCAACGGACAGATCGTACGCGCAAGCAGAGCCGTGGAGGGACTGAACCCGGGCGGCGGCAATTTTGGGCCGGACGGCCGCTATTATGTCGGCCTGCGCAGCGAGCGCACCATCATGGCGTTTGCGCAGCAGCTCGACAGGGCGGGCGAATATATCCTGCCGCCGCAGGTCGTGCCGTTTCCGCGCGGCTTCGCGTTTGGCCCCGATGGCACGCTGTTTCTCGGATCCGGCATCGGTCCGGGCGGGGAAGGCGACAACATCATTCTGGCGTTCGATTCCGATCGCCGGATGCTGCCATCATGGAAGGTGAGAGATCCGGAGCTCAGTCCGCTCGATGTTGCGATTGCGCCAAGCGGCAACATCGTCGTGAGCAGCGAGCATCCGTTCGGTGCCGCGGATGCGGTTGCGACCATTCGAGAATATGATCGTGCTGACGGGCATCTCATCCGTGTTCTCCTGCCACGCAATGACTTGAGATTCCAGAAGCCGCGGGGGTTGCGGTTTGGGCCTCAAGGCCGGCTCTACTGCGTGACCCAAGACGAAGCGGTGGCCTTTGATTTTGCAACCGGGAAGTGCCTCGGTGCCGTTGTCAAGCTACCCGGCCTCAACGGCCAAGCCGTCATTTTCTTTCCACAAGGTGTGGATCGGCAGCAAGGAGAAACGCAGTGAAGCCGGACCGAGCAGGGTCGCGAGACCTTGCAATTTGAAACCCCAGCAGAGAGATTTAACGCCTGTGTTGCGTCGACCGGTTAGAATCGGTTCTCCTCCAGGAATGCCGATCAACCCTTCAACCGGGCAAGCACGTTTTCGACGGCCGCGATAGCCCCGGCCTGATCGCCCTTGGTTAGGTCGACCAGCAGCCGAAAGCCGTCTCGAACGAATGGTTACGGTGATGGTCATCACTTGTCCCCATGCGCTCGGTCTCGCGGTGCCGCTAGTCGTGGCAGCCAGCACGCGGCTCTCGGTGGAGAGCGGCCTTCAAGCCGGCGCCGCAGTTGTACCATATGGCCGCAGAGGAGTTGTTTGTACCGACGTCTGCGATTTGCATGGTATCGACCCATGTGTGGGATAATCTCGGGGCGCAGAACGTTGGTTGTCCGGCAGCGCTTATCGTCAGACCCGGCAATACTCCGTCGCCCGCACTGGCGGTGCCTGGGTGGCCGGCGCCGGCAGCCGTCGGTCCAAATCTTCCGAGCGTGGCCGCGCAACTGATCAAGCTCTGGCGTTGATGGGGTTGTTGGCGCCGAACTCGGCGCGGGCAAGAAGCCGTTTGGAACTGACGGCGTGCGCTGTTGCCGAAGGCGCGTTGTTCATGGGCCTTGTCTTTCGTGAAGAATCCGCCTGGCATTACGTCGGCGGGCCGAAATCCTCCGTTGCGCTCTCGCGAGGCTCCTAGTCAACTCGTGACCAATGAAAAGTTCAATCATGCGAAGTTTGCGCAAATTCAAGCAAATTCAAGCAACGTCCGATCGATAAGCCGCACTATATTGCTGACTGTCGATGGCTCGCCCAGAAGCTTGGAGGAAGAGAGGCAACCTAGTGTGAGGCGACGGCCGGTCGGCACATTCGCCAGAACCGTTCGATCTCGACCGCAAGACCGCCTGCATACGGGACTAACCCGTCGCGGCCGGGTCTCGGTCGGGCGGGGCAGCGCGATCGATGGCAGGCCGCTTTTGTCAAATCGCATGCGATCATCGCTGCACAATTCACTCCCCAAACACTCATTGATACCGATGGTGCGACATTTGAAACGGCCCAATATCGCCTCGGTCATCGCCCATTGGGCCGCAGCCTTGGCAATGATCCTAGCGCTGTATTTCGGCTATGGGAATGGTCCGCGCCAGGAGGCATTCGTCGCGCACGCCTACGCCGGCCTCACCGTGCTGGGTCTTGTGGTTGTCAGGCTCTTCCTGCGGACGCTGTTGCCATGGCCCGACGAGGAGAGCGGCGGCTCTCGCATTTCTAGGCTCGTCGCAGAGGCCATGCATTGGACGCTCTACGCCTTGATGTTGCTGACGCCACTGACCGGCTGGATCGTCGCCTCAGAGGTGGGATGCACGGCCGTTCCTAGGCTGCCGAACATCGATCGTCTTGGCTCCAGCTTTTCCATCGGCCATCCGGTCAGCGCGATGACGTACCACGTTCATGTTTTCTTTGTTTGGTCGCTTCTAGCGCTGATTTCTCTCCACGTGACGGCGGCGCTTTTGCACCATTTTGTGTTTCGGGACACCATTCTGGCCAGAATGATTCCAGTCCTTGGACAGCGCGCCGGATCGGTATCGGATTCATACCCGACCGCGAATTCGCGACCTCACCGGCTGAAAAAGCCGGGGAGCAACATCGTAAGAACGGAGAAATGCTGAGACCAGCTAGAGTCCAGCCTCAGCAGCAGCCTATGCCCGCTTTCACAACCCTGCGGTGATTCGATAGCACGGCAATTAGATGCACCGAAGGCAATGCTTCACGAAGTAAGGACAAGCCCTTGACCTCAAGTTGGGCGCGATCAGGCGCCGTGACGTTGCGGCCCGGGTGGGCCTGGCGCGAACCGGGCGTACCTGTTGGTGCGGCGACAATCGGGATCGTGTTCGTTGCACGGCCGCATGAAGCGCCCAATCGGATGCGGCGATGATGACATCGGCCTTGTAACCAACGAGAGCCTGCGCCAGCTCCGGCATTTGCTCCTTCGTCCCCACACGAACATCAACGACGAGATTGCGACCTTCCACGAAGCCGCGCGTCACCAGATAAGGCAGTATGACAGACCGCATGATTTGCCGCGATCTCAGTGAATGCGACGACGCTACGATTTGCCTCTCTCGAAGGGGGGAGCGAAACCGCATTTTCCCTCCAAACAGGTCACGAATGATCAAGATCGCTTTGGGTGTGTTCTATGTGGAGAGCACGATCGCCTACATCGTCGAGCTAATCGAAGTCTCGCATGGAGAAGTGGTCGGCTTTCGAGTGCCATAAACCTTCGTATCGTTCCGTGACCACCTTGGATGCCCGACGAGTACCCACGTTCAATTGTGTCGGTGAAAGCGATCGTCTTAGGCTGGATGAGTTGGAAAAGCGCACGGGCTCATGAAGTGCGACGGTGAAAGAAGGTTGATCGACGAACAGCGACGATAATGCCAAGAGGAGACTGCAATGCTGAACCGCTCCGAAAGTCTCATAGGTGGCAGAGCCGCGCG
Source organism: Bradyrhizobium sp. AZCC 2262 (assembly GCF_036924535.1). NCBI lineage: Bacteria > Pseudomonadati > Pseudomonadota > Alphaproteobacteria > Hyphomicrobiales > Nitrobacteraceae > Bradyrhizobium > Bradyrhizobium sp. AZCC 2262. The sequence goes on from NZ_JAZHRT010000001.1 coordinate 2,459,731, forward strand.
ATGCGCAGTTTGTGATGGCAAGTTTGGTCTCGTCCGGTATTACTCGTGGCGAGCCCCCCTTTGTTCGAAGAAGTGCGTCGATCGGTTCAGAGCTCGCCGGGCAAGTGACCGGAATTGGCTGCCCTGGCACCAAATCGCCTTAGACCAAGCGACAGAGAAACGCGCGAGGGCCCTATGACATTTCAGCAGATCTCACAACGAGGCAAGGAGTACTTAAAAACAGCAGAGACTTTGCTTCGCGCTGCCAAAACCATGACCGACCAAGCGGTTGCGGGTCAGCTTAAGGCCCTTGCCGACGACTACCAGCGGCGAGCTGAGAAAGCCTCGCATGTTGACGCGGCCAAAGCATTCGCTCGATCGGCTGCGAACGCTGAAGGCGAGTGGCGTACATGACCTCATGGGCAGCATCACAGCCCAACCTGCGGAAGAAATGCGGTGAACGTTGGGATGCCCGGCGCGCGGCCCTAAATCAAGGTGAGATGTTTATCTGGCGGAAGTTCTCTAACTGCGAACTCCTTCTCCAATGTCTGGAGCGAATTTGGGCGAAATTATTCGATTTGTTACAAAGTCTGAGCGCGAGCGAGCCCGACTAATTCGAGAAGCCCGCGCGATATACGACAGCATCTTCCCGCCGGCTGATTCAGTCAGCGAGAAACAGAACAAGGTACGGGTTAGCGGCCCCAGTGCCCATCGTAGCGACGGGGTTCTCCTGTCGTGATCAAGATCATCGCCGTGCTCTGCGGTCTCTCCTCTCCGGCAAACTGCCACGAGCAGACCGTCACCACCTCGGACTTTGCTGAGGTCTCAATGCAATCCTGCCTGATGGGCGCGCCGCAGCTCGCGGAGTGGATGAAGGAGCATCCCGCCGAGCGCCTGGCGGCATGGCGCTGCGTGATCGGCAAACGGGATGGCAGGCGAGTTTAGGGTGGAAAGTGGCTTCCTCGAGAGTTCGCGGCCAATCCGATCGGCGCCGAATGTCGGTATCGCGTATTGCCTCATCTGAGGACGTTACTTTCGCTTGACGGATGTAGCGCTGACGGACGGTCTGTCCGAGGTTTGGTCAATGCTCGGAGGATCGGAGGGGCTGGGGGCGTCGCGGAGTGCCCATCACACGCAGCGTCGCACCCGGTCCCGGGATCACCGACCGGTGCCGCACCCTTAGTCATGTGCAGGATGATCGTCTCGGCGGCTTTAATTGGTGACTACGCTGTCCCCTGTCGTTTGCAGCACCGCTCTAGAGCGCGCGCGCATTTTCTCCGTCGGCCCGACTCCGCGATTGCCACTGCAGCCGACGCAATGCTCGCAATTCGTCGCCTCGTATCGGGTGTGTACTGGGTGATCCGTTCTTCACCCTCCGCACCGCCAATGTCGCAGCCTCGAATGCCGCAATTTTGAACACGCTTCTCGCAGCCTTTCGACTAAAGTTCGTTCGGGCAGGAAGAGAACCCGAACTGCGGAGATTTTCCTATGGCTACGCAGATTGTGATGGACCAATCAGGCGACACCCGTCATCACTTCGATGCAAAGGATGTGAAAGCTCTGTCCGACGCGGAGCGTCGCTTCAAGGCGCTGACGGGAGCAGGCTTTACGGCTGCGGTTCGAAATGCAAACGGCGAAGTGTCACTCGTCCGGTCTTTCGATCCCAATGCAGAGGAAACTGTTTTCTTTCCCCGTTTGGTCGGCGGCTGATTGATCCATGGCTATCGGGTTGTTGAAGACGGCTGCAACCTGCGTTGTGCGCCCGATCCATCACATAATCCGCCTGGTCCAGCTCGCGCAGAGCTGGCGCCAAGCGCAATACGAAGGTAGGGCAGCGCGCGGCAACACTCTCCTAAGAGAGTGGTTGTCGCCGAAGCAAAAGGCGCAGTTTGACACCATCAAGTCCTTTGACGTCGTTGGCTGCAACACTGGTAAGTCCTATCGTATCCAGTGCGGCGTAAGCGCCAACGTTGTCGAGCTGGACGATGCTGGCCGACACCATGGGTTGGTGCTTTGTCCCGACGGGCAATCTTGTGCCTGGAGACGTAATGCTTGCTCAGAAGATCGCGTTGGAAGCCGACGAGCGCCGCGCATTAGCCGTTGCATGACAGTTCCTTGTGGCGCAGTTACCTTCCCGGTTGTTGACTGGGCCGTAAGACCAAAACTCCGGTCTGGCGACCTCGTCCGTCGTGGCGCTGCACGCTATGTCGCTCGCGGGGCCCGTCGGTTCGGCAATATTTCGCTGCGCTGTGGAATTTAGTCGCTATCGGGCCATAGCGGACTCTAGTCTTCAACCTCCCGACCTTATCCTGCCCTTACCGCCGCACTTCGTGCAGCGCGGAGGGTAAATCCTTTTGCCGGGCGCAGGCCGGGTAATAACCGGCAGGAAGCCCGTGCCGTTGCAGGCCGGGCATATTTCTTCGACTACCTCTGACTTTATTGACTTCATTATGCGTGCGGCTCCGGCGACAAACTACCAGAGCGATTAATTACATTTTTCCAAAATTGCGCAATCAATTGCGCGGAGTAACCTTGAACAACAAGGTTAAGTTGAACCTGGTCTTGATCGGCTCGCCCGCAATTGAATATGTGCATTATGGCGTGTGGCGATGATAGCTACGTATTGGATTCCGATGGCAACCGCATCCTCATCGGATTAACCCTGGACGAGACTCGAGAGTTCGAATGTCTCGACGAGTTGATTTCGAGTCTCAGTCCTGCACCGACCAACGATAGCCGTTCGCTAAACGAACGGCGCTGGCTTGTGCTTTATGATAAGCACGAGGCTGCGGTACGCATATACTTATCAACGCTGAACGCAAAAGCGCTAAAGGCATCCCGAACGGAGTGAGCGTCGTGAAGGGCGCTTGATGGTATTCCAGCGTCACGCCAACCCGGCACTTCCCTCCCAGGTGACCCTAAGAGCATGCTTCCTATGGTGCTATTCGAAGATCCACCTCTGGGGCCGACCTGGGCGTCAGACCCGCCAGAACGTTTTTGAAGCGGGTTGGGGACAGGTCGGTGTAACGAACGGTGTGCTGGATATTCTTGTGCCCCAGGTACGCCTGCAAAGCCCGTGTGTCGTGGCCCTTGGCAGCCAGCGCGAAACCGCAGGCGTGCCGCAGCATGTGCGGGTGCGCCTTAAAACCCGCTTCCTTGCCCGCCCGCTCGACCACACCCGCGCAAAGCCTGCCATCGTGAAGGGCGAACCCTGCTCGGATGTGAACACAGGGGGAGACTTCGGCTCCTGGTCACGCTGCAGCCGGCGCAGCCAGCGCAGCTCGGGATGGTATCTTTGTGGTCTTGTCCTTTTCTAGCGCCGCAAGTCACGGTTCGCCGAACGTGGCAATCCGATCAATGCCGCAGACAAACAAGACGCGCTTTTCATCGATCTTCGGATCGCGCAGTGCATAGGGGCCAGGCTTGCCGGTGTACTTGGTCCAGATGCGGTCGAGCTGTTTGGTCACGTATTCGCCGCCCGGTTCCCACTCCCGCATCTCCTTCTCCACAGTGCACTTTATCTGCACCCAGTGGTAGGGGTTGTTGGGATTGACCAGTAGTATCGTTAGGCGCGGATTCTTGCGGATCCATTCGCACTTGTGCCGATGCGACGCGGTGTTTACCAGGATCTTGTCGCCCTCATAGTCGAACCACATCGGCGTGAGACCGATCCGGTCGTCCGGACCGATCAAACCCAGAGTCATAGTGACCGGCTCATCGAGCAACCGTTTGTACTTTGGATCGAGATCACGCAGGCCCGACGCCTTCTTGCGCTCGCCGACCGCAAACTGGCCCTCCTGCAGGCCGTGAGCAACACTACGAAAATTGGCTATCGTGAAGCCTTCCGACATCGTTTCCTCCATCGAACTCGCGCTTATGCCGCGCGCGATCAATATGGAAGATCAAAACAGCCCACGAAACAATACCTAGATATTGTCGGTCGTGCTTAAACTCAACATCCTGTCAGTGGCGGGTTTTGCTCGCTCACTGCTGTCCAGAAGCGCCGGTGCATACTGCGGATTCATAAGGATGATGTCAGTCAGAATTCCCCTAAGATGTCTGAGACCCCTGAAGATTCCCTCCTGAACATCCTCTAGAAAATAATCCTTCCAGGCGGCGTTTGTACCGACCTGCCAAATTACGAGGGAAGGATTCTTTGCGATTACGTCTGTCTTAAATCTAGCGGCCTCGTCGGGCGCCTCCTGGCCGCCAATACCGAGATTGAGCACATAAATCCTGGGTCGCGAGAAAGTTGACGCGAGTGCGGCGCTTAATCGGCTTGGATAAGATGTGGGTGGGCTAGCCCCTTCACCCGCGGTCGATGATGAGCCTATGGCAACGACGTTAAACGCATCTAGTTCACGTAACGCTTTTGCCAAGTTGGGGAGATGCACCCCAAGTTTGCAGAGCTCGGGTGGCGTGTTGCAGCAATCAAGCGCAGATGAGGCCATGACAAGCGTCTCCTGATAACAATGATGCAACTGAAAGCAATATAATAAAATTGCCAATTCTCGCAGGGCAATTTTTGCAGCCCGTTGTCGCGGCGCGAGCGCGAATCGACGTTCCTAGACAATCGGGAGCGCAAGAGCGGAATGGGCAGGCCGGTCTTCTCCTCCATCGGCAGCGCGTCAAGCTCGGTGCGCACCATGATGGTCGGACCGTCGCCATTTTTGTAGAGCGCATCGAGTTTTGGATATTCGCTCTCGAAGGAGATCTCGATCGATTGCTTTAGGCTTTCGTCGATCTCCGCCTGCGCCGGCAGCGCAACCATGCGCTGCCGAAGAACGCTCTGCGTGACTGCCGCGAGTTGCCGAGGCAGGCCTTTTCAGTCGCACTTCCAGTGGACTTGCTCCGCGAATTGCAAACGATCAGTAGGACGTACGTCGGGTCAGTCTTGCCCTTCGTCGGGCACGGGTCATGAACATCGTCGGCATCAACCACTAATCGCCCCAGAAGACTGCCAAAACCTCGGACCAACGATACCGCCAATACTCTGGCTCCCTCGAGGTGATCGAATGATGTTGCCCCTTGCTGCGTTGCATGAGCCTGGAAGTAGCCCGTCGCGACTTTGCAGTGCCGAGCCAGCTTGGTCGCTTCTCTAATCGGCCGGTTGAGGTCAAGCACTTTCAGACTGTTTCTACCTTCACGGTATGGGTGTCACCTGCGGGCACGTGCTTCTCTCCGGAATTGGCACACAGGCCCTTCCATCATGGGATCCGAGGACGAGGGGGCCGCAAGTTAGGAGACGGACATCTGCCTCGCCCGACGTGCGACCCTGTTACCTTGCTACCAGGGCATAATGCGGCCTGCACGTTCGACGCTTACCGAGGGCGGTAATTCGAGAACCAGGCCGCACTAACGGACACGTGCGTCGCGCACGTATCCTCTAATCTGTTCCTTGTAACCACGGCCGTTAAAGTCGCGGACGCGAACCGCAGCCCAACCCAGCTGGCTCATCATCTTTGCAAGGTGCCGATAGTTACCTGCAGTCCGCTTAGCGTCCACATAGGGCGCCGGATCAGAAGCGAACCTCACGAGGTCCCAACCGACACCAATATGAATCGGGCAGGGCGCCCGAGTCGGTGAATCATGGGTTAATTTTCCGGCAAATTTCGGCGCTCGGCAGCCAAGCGACTCAGTCTATGACGTCTTCGTCGCACGGGAAAATGCGGGTGCACACTAATGCCAAACTCGAACGACGTCGCGAGCAACAAGATGCTTTGGGAGCGTGTCCTGTCCCTGCTCGTCGTGGGTGCCAGCGTGTTGGGCGGAAGCGCCGTTTTGCTGATACAGGCGTTGCCACCAATAGTTCACGGATTTCCATAGAGGCGGAATCGCTTTTGAGTGGCACACGACTGAGCGGCGACGGGCTGTGCAATGAAACGTCCAACAAAACGTCCAACAATGAAAATTGCCCTCAAACGTAAGTTATTGGTATTACTTAGAAAAATAGAAAGAAAAATTTGAGACGGAGCGCTTCACCCGCTCCGATTTTCTACGCTACTCTACTATTTAGCGCGATTTAGCACGCTTTTGAACGCCGTGCTCACCGGCCGACGTCTAAACAAGCCTTCTCGACCACTTGTAGCTGCCGGCAGTCTTCTTGAATTGATGTGGACGCGCTGGAGTGGAGACCGTCGGCGATATGCCAGGTGCGGGCGAGATCGGCGGAGGCGATCCTTAGTGATTGCTCTGTCTAGGGACCACTATCTGCACAGGATCAGCAGCCGCGGCAGGTCTGACATGCCGTCTCGCAATTCTTGGAAGAATTGTTGTGAGAGACGGTTTTGGGGAGGATTTCTAAGAACGATCGTTCCGAGATCCTCCTCAGTTTCACGATGGCGTGTTGCATCGATGCCCCTCGGATCACCAGATCCAATTGATCGGCACCCACCGGTAGGCCTGGCCTTGCCTCACCACATGTCCGAGAGCCGGGAACGGAAAATGATATCCCATCGCCAGGAGTCGATCGGATGCAACACGATCCAGGATCGACCTGCGCGTCTTGATCGCCAGAACAGGGTCGTAGTCGAAAACCGGTCTCCATTCCGGGTGCTGAAGGCTGGTGACCGGGTTGTGGACGACATCCGCCATGTGCAGGAACTGCTCGTTCTTGGAGGTGAAGAGAATCGCTGCGTGTGCGGGAGAATGGCCTGGCGCCGAAACATAGTTCACGCCGGTTGCAATTTCGCCACCCTGCTTCACGAAGCGGGATCTGGAGGCTATCGGAGGAAGGTTATCCTTTGCGGCGGACACAATGCCTTGCTTGAACGCATCGGGCATCGGCGATTTCGCCACCTCTGCCTCGAACTGTTTACCCGTCCAGTAATTCCACTCGGTGTCCACGAACACGAAAGTAGCCTTGGGGAAGGCGGGCACGCCGGACTTGGTAACGAGACCGCCGATATGGTCGAGGTGCCCATGCGACACGACCACGAGATCGATGCTGTCGGGGGCAATTCCGGCGCGCTGAAGGTTGGTTTGAAGTTTCGGGAAATTGCCGAAGGCCGGGCCAAGCTTCTCTCCCCAGCCACTGTCGATGAGGATGCGTTCGCGCCCCGTGTCGACCACAAGAATGTTGCTGGTGCCTTGAGCCATGGGCACTATGAAGTTGGCCTTGAGCGCGGCCTTAAACTCCGCTTCAGACGCATTGGGAGCGAAAATCGGTTGGAGCGGGACTTCGCCAAACCCGTCGGAGATCACGGTGGCCTGGAAGTCACCGACCTTGAAGCGATAGAAGCCGCTACCGTTAGTCTGCGATGTATCGGCTTGCCCTCCGGTTTCGGCTCTGCTCTTCCCGGGCAGCATTGACGACAATGCTGCAGCGGAGGTGGCGACTCCAGTAGCGACACTCAGTAGAGTGCGGCGGTCAAAGGTCAATGAAGGCTTGGTCATTTTTGTCTCGTGCAACAAGAGTGGACGCTAGAGAGCGATTCGGGTGAATGCGACGACAGTCGTGCCGCAGCTTGTTCTTGCACTCTGGCGGCGGGCGTCACGATCGAACAATGCAGTCGGCGTACCTTGCCGCAGAAGTGACGTCGGGAGGCCCAATCCAAAGTGCAGAAGCGATGACTGCGTCGGCAGCCACAATGATCCGAGAGCGTCACTTCCTAAAGGTCGAATATGCCACCATTTGTGCCAACCGGCTCAACCATGGGCCTCGGCCTTTGCCGGCATCTATTGATCGAGGGGCTCAGCATTTCTTCGGATGGTTCGCGGTGGCTGGCCGAACGCGCGCAGAAAGGCACGGCGCATTCGTTCCCGGTCTGCAAAGCCCGTTTCGCGCGCCACCACGTCGATCGGATGTGCACTTTGCTCCAGCATCAGCCTTGCCGCCTCTACGCGAAGATTTTCAACTGCCTTGGCTGGTGATTGGCCGGTCTCCGCGCGAAAGGACCGGCTAAACTGCCGAGGGCTCAGCCGAGCAGCTTCGGCCAGTTGCTCTACAGTCAAGGCGTTGCGCAGGTTCTTGCTGGCATAGGTGAGCGCCGCCTGGATGCGGTCGGACTTCGGCTCAAGTTCGAGCAGCGAGGAATGCTGAGATTGTCCGCCCGCGCGCCGATGGAATATCACCAGCTTTCGCGCCACCGCCCGCGCCAATTCGGCGCCAGCATCTTTCTCAAGCATCGAAAGCCCCAGATCAATGCCGGCCGTCATCCCTGCAGATGTCCAGATCGGTCCATCAACGACGAATATGCGATCTTCCTCGACGGTCACCGTGGGAAAGCGAGTCTGAAGCTCGCGCGCCAGGAGCCAGTGTGTGGTCGCGTGCCGTCCGTTCAGCAAGCCGGCCTCCGCCAGAACGAACGCGCCCGTGCATATCGATGCGATCCGTCGCGAAGATTGCAGCTTGGCCCGCAAGTAGGCCGCCAGCTTGGGCGATGGCTTCGGCACTTCGGTCCCACCGCAAACGATCAGCGTATCGTAGTGGCGACGTCCGAAGGGCTGGCTGTCTACGGCCACAGCCGCGGACCCCTGAACCTTGCCGCCATCCTCGGAAAGTATGTCGACTTGATAGATCGGCGCTCCGTTGGCGATGTTGGCGATCTCGAAGACGGTCGAGGAAGCGAGCCCGATCACCTGGAAGCCTGGATAAACGATGAATCCAATTCGTTGCATTCACGCCTCCCAGGACTGTGATGTCCCAAAAAGTGCAGTCTGGATGATTTAGGCCTAGGTCGCGTCGATCGGTCCTCCAATGTCATAAATGCCACCATTTAGGACATGGGGCCTTTGCCGTATCGGCCTGGGCCCAAACCAACCGGCGCGAAACGAATGGCTCGAATCGAGGCCTATCCGACCTTCGTGCCAGGGCCGGACGCGCGTAGAAATCCGTCGACGTCATGTCCATACAAGAACAATCGGGAGAATTTCGTGGATAGCTATTCGCAAATCGTCCTCGCCTCACGACCGAGCGGCCCACCCACGTCTCAAAATTTCCGGATTGAGAGAGGGGAAATACCGAAGCCTTTGGACGGTCAGGTCCTGCTGGGTACACAATATTTGTCGCTCGATCCTTACATGCGCGGCCGGATGAACGACGCGAAATCGTATTCGCCGCCTGTCAGTATCGGCGGGGTCATGGAGGGCGAAGTTGTCGCGACCGTTCTGGAATCCAGGCACGCGGACTATCGCGCGGGAGATCTGGTGCAGGGGCGGATCGGCTGGCGCACGCACGCTGCCGTCGTAGCTTCGGATCTGAAACGGGTTGATACGGGAGGCAGTCCCCTTACGACGGCACTAGGCGTTTTGGGCATGCCGGGCTTTACTGCCTATTCCGGGATGAAGGTGATCGGGCGGCCGAAGTCCGGCGAGACCGTGGTCGTCGCTGCAGCGACCGGGCCCGTCGGTTCGTTGGTAGGTCAGCTTGCGCAACTCGCGGGCGCTCGCGCCATCGGTATAGCGGGCGGACCTGAAAAATGCGCTTATTTGCGCGACGAACTCAAGTTCGACGGGGTTCTCGATCACCGCGACGACAAGATGGCAGAGCAACTTGCGGAACTATGTCCGGACGGCATCGATGTCTATTTCGAGAACGTAGGTGGACCGATCTGGCAGGCTGTCCTTCCTCTTCTTAACCGCTACGCGCGGGTGCCCGCCTGCGGCATGATCGCCTACTACAACGGCCAAGGGCCTGCGGAAGAAGGCTTGCTCTCACAAACAATGATCGCCGTGGTGAGGCGCAGTCTTCAGATTCGCGGATACATCAATTTTGAATTCGTCGAAGAGTATTACGATGAATTCATCAAGGAGCTCGCGCCCAAAGTCGCTTCTGGCCGGATCAAATATCGTGAGGATGTCGTTTCCGGTTTGGAAAATGCTCCAGAGGCCTTCATCGGGATGCTGGAGGGGCGCAACTTCGGCAAGCTTCTGATCAAGGTGAGCTGACTGCGACGAAGAAAGCCAAGAGCAACGAAGTCGACCCATTACCCCATCGCGAAGAGCGTGCACTAGGTATTGTCCGGTAGCGTCGCTGCGGAACCCTTGGAGATTATGTGACACAATGCCAAGCCGGACCACCGAATTTGACGTTGAGAGCAGGCTCCAGTTGACGTTCGCGGTGGCCACCAGCAGCATCGACCCTCTACTGCCATCTGGTTGGACGAGCACCGAAACGGCGGCTGGCCCCACGCGCGGGGCCACGATGACTCTGACGTTTCGGGCTCGCCTGCTTACGTCGATAATTGGCGACAACCGCCAAGAGACACCGGGCGAAAGAGATGTCGGCGCACTCATAACAGTGGGCATGCGTAACCGATCTACCGGGGAGCACGCGACATGCGTGCTGCACAGTTTCAGCGCCAATGCGAAGAGCCTGCCTGGCCCCTACAAGAATTCCGTACTGGCCGAAGTCGCTCGTCAGCAAGCGCACTTGCAGGGCGTTGAAGGAAATGCCCGCTGCGCGGAAGACTGGCGGCTTTCCATGCTGGGCGCCGCGGTGTTGGGCGTCGATCTTGCCTATGCGCCTACGAGAATCCAGACGGTTCATTCGGAAATGAAGGTCTATGGCGGGCCTGATCCGAGCTTCTTTCGCAGATATCACGTCGAAAAGGGTGTCGAACTAATTCTGAGTCGTCCCGACGGGGTCGATAGGCTCTCATCACTTGGAATTCTCAACGAAATGTCCGGGGTAGGTGGACTGATGCAGCGTGACAAATGCGTCAGTGTCATCTCAGAACCATGGTATCGACGATTCGTTTCGTCGGACGATGCCTAGATCACTTGGCCCGCGAAATAAGCGGTCGCCCGCATCTGCGCAGGACCGGCGAAGTGACGGTCACCCGCACCCCCGAAATTCGCAGGTGGCGGACCATCATGTCCCAAACCGTGGTGAATATGACATTCGCTCCGAAGCCGGAGAACTCTAGATTCGCGCGATAGCTGGCCGTCTAGCGGTCGGGCCCAGTGTCTCGATTACCCCAAGGAGGCGGCAACAAGTCCCGAGAACCAACCATGACCCAGGACGACGCATCGCCTTCATTTTCTGATGTCCAGCACAGCATGATGGTGGCGGCCGACGAACTCGTGACGCGCCTAACGTTTTGCATCGCTGTCGATCGCGATCTGGGCCTGCGTCGTCGTCTGCGTGCTTTGGGCTCACCGATCGCCGAGACTCAAAAGTTGTTCGTGCAACCGCCGGACGCTCGCGTTTGGCTAGCGATCGGCCACGATGGACCGATGAAAGTCGTCCGCGATCTTCCGATCGGAGCACATCGATTGGACGTGAACGATCTGATCGATGGCCATGATGACTTTTGGCGCGAACTGCTGGTAGCAAGCGAGCGCTGCAAAGCACAAACGACGGCATGGGAGCTGTTGGCGCCTGTCTTCGACCACGGCATTCCGCTCACAGGCCCCCGCATTGCAGAGATCACAAGTTGGGCGCCTGTCATCGAAGTGGTGGCCTATCAATACTTCACCAATGCCGGTATTCTCCTCGACAACATACGTCGACCGATCCTGGCAGACGGCGTCTCGTCTGCCGACCGGGATTCTCGACTGATCGGCTATTGGAGCGTCCTGCATACAATGGGGCATCTCCTCACGGTCGCCTCAAGTACCGGTGCCAGGCCTTGGCTGACCCAGATGGCGATGTCGTTTGAATGGCGGACTTGGAGCCCGACATTTACCCTTTCGAGGGAGCGCACTCTTTGGCTGATGGCGGCTGCGGTCAAATCAGCGGTGGCGTTCGGGGAAGCGGTTGTCGAAAAGTATCTCAAGAAACTTTCCGCGTCGGACCATCCAGTCAAGAGCTTTGATGCACTCGCAGGATTGGTCGCCATAGGATTAGACCAGCCGAATTCTTCGGGTCACATTCTCACGGAACTTCTGGCCGCCGGAACGCACACGCTTCGAAGCGAGGCGGGCGCCGCTTATGTCGAACTCATGCTAAAAGCAGCGATCGAGACGCTGCGTGATCCAGGAGCGTCCGAACAGCGGTACACAAACCTAATTTGCGACAACAGCAAACGGTCGAGTAGTCGCGTCAATCTGCTCGGTCCTGACGCGCTCTGGCGCGATCCCGCCGAAATCCTGCCTACAGGTCACATCCTGGGGATCACAGCGCTTCCGCTCATTGTTCGATCGAAGCCAAGCGAATATTACCCACGGAACGGGAAGGAAGGCTACATGATCCGACCTTGCGAAATCCTGCAGATTCTCAAGCGCGCATGGATACCCGATGTGCCGTCTCCCGCGTCACAGACGCTGCACTAACGTCGTCAATCGCTTTCGCGGCGCATGGTTGGACGCGCATCGAGGGCAGGTCGCAGCATGAGACGACGTGAATGACCACACAAGTTCCGTTGTTTGAGGTAGCCGAAACGCTGCGTCGGCAGAGTTGTACTACGGCGCAGCCGCCTGACGCTTCCGGGGCGGTCGAGATGAGCGTCGCTGATCGGCATAGCGGGTTTCGTCGAGTCAAGCAGGGTGATGTCGAAAGCTTCCCTCAGTCTCCCGAAGTTTCGGTCGATCACGATGAGCGCGAACAGCTCCTTCGAACGAAAGTGGCTTCTGAAACTGCCCATGGGCACGCTCAGCCTCGGCGGCGATATCGCGAACGTTGGAGCCGTGATTGCCATGGCTCTCAAAGACGCTGACTCCGGCGGCGATAATCTTGTCACGGTGTGAGGTACGAGCATGTCGCGATAAGGGGGCGTTCTTTCTGGGCTGTCACGATTGGCAATATCCATAGGCCCGCCTTAAGGGCTCTCATGGATCGCCGGCAAAAAATGCTCAATCCGGCAATGAGACGGTTCTGGAGTAGACAGGTGTGGAGATTATCCCGACCAGTTGCTCCGTTCCGTCAAAGATCTCGGTCAACTTAGGTCCCGAAGCACGAAAAATGAATGCTTCGGCTCGATCGACGCTTTCCGCCGCGCTGCGAACGATCTCGGTCGCCTGATCAACCCGGTAGATGCGATAATAGTCTGGATTCGTACCGGACCGGGTGCGAGCGTCTGTCTTGCTCCGCGATGCCAAGCTACGTTTGAACTGAACGTTAACTTGCAATTCGTTGCCGTCATCGGAAGTCAGCTGCCAGTTCTCCCGGATGATCATTTCCCCGTTGGACAGTTTGGAAGTGCGTTCGATGGCAGCTTTTCCACTAACGTATACGGCATAGGCTCCAGGGGCCTGTTCTTTCGTCGTTATGCCGAAGACGATCAAGTTACCGGCAATCTCCGTTTCCTGCTTCCTTGCCGGCAAGGCCAGTACAAAACCAGAGAATGGTGGACGGGGCTTTTCGTCGGCATCAGATGCAAAGTAAGAATCAATAAGAACGACGGTAGCGTTGGCTCCCTTGAGGGGGCCCGTCGCGATGGGATTCGAGACCCATCCTTTCGGCATGAGCTTGCCGATGACTGCATCAGAAGCCCGGAAAGCGACCGTTGTTCGTTTATCGATATTGGTGCCAGATAGCCGTTCGGCGGCGAAAGCTGCTTCAGGCGCGAGCAGCATCGCGACCGACAGGATAGCGAGGCGCGACGCCGCGTGAACAGACTGTAACGATCTCATGTTAATTGGCTCCCATTTCGTCGTTGCCCTATCGAGAACGCCCGGGTTTCCCGGAACGGGCATTGAGTTCTTCCATCGAGGAAGCCCTTCCATGGAGAGGCAGGATCCGGTCCACACTGAGTCTCAGCCGTTGGATGTTCTCGATGAGGTTCATCTCCGTAGCGACAGGAAGTGGGCGGAGCATGTTGTCCTGCGGTCGAATGTGGAAGGGGTCCCCTTCAATCAGAATCTTCTCTTGCGGCAGGTAGACCATGACGAAGCCGCGCGCATGCAGGCTGTCGGGAATCTCGTGAACTTCGACCGTCCGCATAGGGTCGGAAAATACGTGCCGTGTACCGACGCCGACGATTCTTGGTGTTTTCCCGCTTTGCGCGAGGCTGTCCGGTGCGATGCGATTTGGATTCATCAGCACCCGCTCATAATACGGCTTCGCGATCGCACTGACGAACAAGGTTGCGTCTTGGCTGGCGGCGTATCTCAGGCCCCCTGTGTGGTCGAAATGATGGTGCGTAACGACCACACTGCGGACGGTTTTCCCGGGCACCAGCCCGTTTGCCTTCGCGAACAGTTGCGTCGCGAAGCCGTCGGAGAGCGGCGCTTCCACCAGGAGGATGTGATCAGCCATTTCGATGGCGACGCTATTGTGCGTGACACCTCTCAGGAACCAGACACCATCTGCGATCTTTTCGACGATCAAGGAAGGTCTCGCGGCTGGCGTCTGTATCGCAGGCGGCACTTCGGTGTCAGACGGAAGATCGAGACGAACGTCACGAACTGCGATATCGAAGAATTCGCTTCCGCCTTGTGTTTGTCGGATACGTAGAGGAAATTTGATGCCCGATGTCTCGCGATAGTCTTCAAACAGGGTGAGTATCTCCATATCACCCATGACAGGATTGGGTATTTTTGCGGCGATCTCCGTCACGAGGCCGTTCATGTCGACCCAGACAACTGCCTCCATGACCTTGGGGATGCTGAAGCTCAGTGTTGAGTATGCTTGTCCGCCTTTGCTGACCGCATCCGCGACTGCGTTAAACCGTTTTGCGGCGAGAATTGCGCCCTGCGGCGATGACGTCCAAAGATCGTGAACGCGCGTTTCGTAGGAGCCTGACGCAGGCCCCACGAATGTTCCGATCGTCGTCCATGAGAAGCGCTCACGCATAAAGCCGACAGAGGCTGCATCGCCCTCACCGAACGGGGGATTTCCCCCGCCACCGCGGACTTCCGCACGGCTGCGAATAGAGTCTTCGCGGAAGGGCCCGGCCTCGAAGTCAAGCACGCGCGTCATCAGGGGAATCGTCAGCTTTGGCCATACCAGATTAGCTCGTAGGCTTGCCCGAACAGGCCTCCGGAGCCGGCCCCGGTAAAAGTAATTGTCTTCACGTTTGCGCCGCCAAGCGTCGACTGGGCTCGCTGAATGACGGCGTCTGCATCTGCCGGAGCCGCAAATGTAGGTGCGCCAATCGTACACGCGGTCCAAGCGAGGCAGAGCAGCCGTCCGATGCTTCGTTGGAGACGAGATCGCACGCCAAATCTACGACGTGCGATCGCGTAACATATCTGGATCCCATTCATAAGTCGGTCTCCTCGAACGTTTTTCGTAGCCATGATTGCGTGAAGCACCTGGCTGTGTTGTTCGCTCAAGCCGTTCAATATGTACGAACGTAGTCCGTATTGGATGGTGCCGACGGTTGTAAAGGCAGGGCCGAAGTGAATGTCCGGAATCGAGGTGTATTTGACCTGTTCGCGCGAGTTCGTCGAACTAACCTTCGTGCGTCGATGAATAATACGTTCGACCATATTGAATTGGGTTTGGAGATGTCACGGTGGCGCGCGAGCGAAGAACTCACCCGTTCTTGGGGCTGCTGATCGTTGCCGCCTGCGTTTTCCTCGGGCGCGACGTTCGTGCAGCTGACTATCCCAACAAGCTGATCCGTTTCATTGTGCCTTATGCGGCGGGCGGGACGACCGACCTTGTTGCGCGTTCAGTCGGGCAGAAAATATCTGAAGTTCTCAAGCAGCCGGTGGTCATTGAGAACAAGGGAGGCGCGGGTGGCAACATCGGGATGGATAGCGTGGCGAAGGCTTCGCCTGACGGCTACACCATCGGGTTGGGCGCCATTTCGACGAATGCGCTAAATCCTCACATCTACAAGTCGATGGCATTCGACCCACGTAAGGACTTTACGCCCATCAGTAAGCTGGGCACATCCACGATCGTTCTGGAGGTTTCTGCGACTTCGCCGATCAAATCAGTTTCCGACCTGGTGGCCGCTGCTAGGAAGAATCCAGGGATGCCATATGGAACGCCGGGGATAGGGACATCGATGAACCTTGCCGGTGTCCTGTTCACCCAGATGACGGGGGCTGAGTTGGTCCACGTACCTTACAGGGGCAGTTCGCCAGCGCTGACAGATATGCTCAGCGGAACCATTGAGGTGATGTTCGACAACCTGCCCGCTTCGCTTCCGCATATTCAGGCGGGCAAGATTCGCGCCCTTGCGGTGACAGGAGCCGCCAGATCCGCGTTCTTGCCTGACGTTCCGACTCTGGCGGAAACCGGGCTCAAGGGATACGCGATAGATCCCTGGTTTGGTGTTTATGGACCAGCAAATCTGTCGAAGCAGGTAGTTGAAACGCTGAACAAGGCGATCACCGCAGCTTTGGCCGACCCCGAAGTCAAAGGCAAGCTGACAGCCTCGGGATTCTCACCCAACGGTTCCTCAGCTGACGAGTTGGCCGAACTGACCCAGGCGGAGTACGTCCGCCTTGGGGAAGTAGCCGCATGGCTAACATGACCAGCGAGTAGTGCAGTTGTCGTGCTGACTGGTCTGACGCTTGAGGGCATCCCGGAAGAGATTCGGATGTTTTTCCATCGAGCAAGCCATGGAAGCACCGCGGAAGGATACGTCTGGTGAAGGCCACAGCTCTAGAGGAACGGTCATGACATTCTTCTGCCCGCCGTCGGAGGTTGGCATGGACGAATCGAAGCTCATCTTGCTTCGAAGATCGATCGAAACCGATATTGAGAAGTGGGTGTCCGACGGCTCTGTGGTCCTGGTCGCCCGCGGCGGTCGTATCGTCATGCATGAAGCGATTGGTTACTCGGACAAGCGCAGCGGCCGGAAAGCAAAAATCAACGACGTCCTGCCGATCATGTCGCTCACGAAGCAACTGACGGCCGCCGCACTCTTTCGGTTCATTGATCGAGGCCAGGTTGCGTTGACCACGCGGATCGCGGAAGTGATCCCGGAGTTTGGCAAGAATGGCAAGGAGCGGGTGACCGTTCGGGAGGCTCTGAGTCATCAGGCCGGTCTGCCGATGCAGCACCCGGTGGAGCAGTGGCGCGACGGTAACGAAGCATATGTCGCCCGAATTTGCGAGCTACCGCTCGAGCCAGCGCCGGAAGGGGTGGCAAACTACCACGCCGGAGCGGCGCACGCGATTCTCGGCGAGGTCATGCGGAGGCTGGATGAGAAAAAGCGACCCATCCATCAGATTATGGCCGAGGAGCTCTTTCAACCCACCGGAATGATTGACACGGCGTTGTCGTTGAAAGGGCGAAGTGACCTCGCCAAGCGATTGGCTCCGATTGCCGTACGGGACGACTCACCCGACGCGCTTCCGGCACATGATATTGAGCAAATCGCGGAAATCTGCGCCGAAGTTGATTTTCTCGCCGGGGGCGCTTTCTCGACGGCATACGACCAGTTTCGGTTTGCTGAGATGCTGCGACTTGCGGGCAAAATCGATGATGTGCGCGTTCTTTCTCCAGCGATCATAGAGGCCGCGACGACAATCCAGTCCGGCAGCAAGCTTCACGGCCTGTTCATGGTGGCGGCCGAGCGGGACCATACCGATGCGTTCCCGGCCAACATCGGCCTTTCACTCTATGTTGGTGGCGAGGGAATTTTCGTTACGAACATGGGTACGCTCAGTTCACCCCGGACTTTTGCCGGGTCTGGCTTCGGAGGGCAATTGTTTTGCGTGGATCCCAAGCGCGAGTTGACGTTCGTTCACCTCGTATGCGGCTATCCACAGCTCTACGGCGCGCGAAAACGATCGCAACGCATCGCGGATCTGATCATTTCGTCGGTGGTGGATTAGATGCCCACGTTCCACGCACATATCCCCGCAAAGAGGTTCACAAGCCAGGAAAAGCGCGCTCTTGCCGATGCGCTCAACCTTGCTCTCCACGAAGCGCTCGGCACACCCATGGACGATCGTTTCATCATCATCAGCGAGCACGGTGAAGACGAACTCTTCATCCACCCGACCTTCCCTGGTCTGCAGCGGTCGGAGCGACGGATCATCGTGACAGTAACTTTCGGTACCAGCCGGACGACCGAACAGAAGCGTAAGCTCGCCGAACTCATCAGCCGCTATGCCGTCGAGAAGGTCGGCTTAGGCGAGGATGACGTCAATCTCCTCATGTACGCGGTTCCGCTCGAGAACATGAGCTTTGGTCGCGGCAAGCTGATCTCCGATATCGATCTTGCCATGCCTTGGGTCAGGTAGCGCCGGACAGGCATGCCGTGTCCGAAACGGTGGCAACGCCATGTTCGCCCGCAGCCAAGGGTGACAGCCCCAGCTATTGTTGCAAGTTTCGATGGCCATCCAGAGAGCAAAGAGGATCCCAACGTGAGTCCAGAGGATATGCATTACTACGAGCCATCAAAGGGGCATGGCCTCCGTCACGATCCTTTCAATGCGATCATTGCGCCTCGTCCCATCGGCTGGATCTCCTCGCGGAATTCCAGGGGACAGCTCAATCTGGCACCTTACAGCTTCTTCAACGCCTTTAACTACGATCCGCCGATCCTAGGTTTTGCATCGATATCCTGGAAGGACAGCGTTCAAAATGTGTCGGAGACCCGCGAATTTGTCTGGAACCTCGTCACCAAAGAGCTGGGCGAGCAGATGAACAAGACGGCCGCACCGCTGTCCACGGTGTAAGTGAGTTTGCGACTGCTGGAGTGACGATTGCGCCCGGCCGGCATGTCGGCGTTCCGCGCGTGCGCGAGAGTCGTGCGGCAAGGGAATGCAGGGTTGGCTCGTCCTTGGTGAAGTCGTTGCGGTCTACATCGATAAATCCCTTATCAAGGATGGCGTCTATCAGACTGCACTCGCCAATCCGATTCTTCGGGCGGGTCGGGGTGGAGACTACGTCGAAGTAACCCAGGATCGAATGTTCGAAATGGATCGACCCACCGGCAGCAGCAACCCGGCGTTTCACGGCTCCTAGAGCCGTAACCATCAGATCCATCGACGAGGAGCATTCATGCCTACACTATTTGATAGTTTCAGAATCGGGGCCCTGGAGCTGCCGAACCGGATTGTCATGGCACTCCTGACTCGAATGCGTGCGTTCGAGGAGCGAGCGCCGGGGCCGTTGAACCTGGAACACTATGTTCAGCGTGCAAGCGCGGGTCTCATCTTGACCGAAGCGACATCCGTGGCTCCCCATGGCGTCGGCTATCCCAACACACCGGGCCTTTGGTCGGAATTGCAGGTGCAGCGCTGGACGCAGATAGTGGCGGCGGTCCAACAGGCGGGCGGCAGGATCGTCTCGCAGCTCTGGCATGTGGGACGTATCTCGGATCCGGTCTACCTGAATGGCGAAAAACCCGTTGCGCCGAGCGCGATCGCTGCAGGTGGCCACGTCAGCATGCTTCGGCCGCAAAAATCTTATGAAGTACCACGTGCACTCGATACCGACGAAATTCCGGACATTGTCGACGATTTCCGCAAGGCTGCGGCGAACGCGAAACGTGCCGGCTTCGACGGTATCGAACTGCACGCGGCCAACGGATACCTCTTCGATCAATTCCTGCATGATGGCTCGAACACGCGGAACGACCGGTACGGCGGGCCCGTGGTCAACCGAGTCCGCTTCCTCCTGGAGACGGTCGATAGCCTCTTGAAGGTGTGGCCGGCCGACCGTATCGGCGTGCACCTCAATCTGATTTCCTCTTCGCACTCCATGAAGGATTCCGATCCGGCAGCGTTGTTCGGCTGCGTCGCGGAGCAACTCAGCGAGCGCAAGCTGGCCTTTATCTTCGGGCGGGAGTCGCTTGAAGGCGATACGCCGCGGCTTGCGCCGCTGCTCCGGCAAAAATTCAAGGGTGCCTTCATCGCCAACGAAGGTCTCACCCAGGACACTGCCGAGCGTGTCATCGCCGCCGGCGAAGCCGATGCTGCCGCCTTTGGCAAACTTTACATCGCAAATCCAGATCTGGTCGAGCGTTTCCGTCGAAAGGCGCCTCTCAATCCGTTGAACAGCGCGACAATCTACTCGGGCGATGCAAACGGCTACCACGACTATCCGATCCTGGACACGCGGAGGGACCGCGCTTGAGAAGCGAACGCCCGCGCCCGCTACCGCGGTCACCGAACGGTTAGATGGTCGCCAGCGGGTGCGCCGCGTTGCGAAGGGCTTGGGGCGTGGCACCGAAGGTACGAAGGAAACTGCGCCGCATTCGCTCGCGATCGCCAAATCCCGTCTCGCGAGCAATTTCCTCGATTGGCAGCCGGCCTTGCTCGAGCATGAACCTCGCGGCCTCGAGGCGCAGGTTTTCAATTGCCTTCGCCGGCGAAAGGCCGGTCTCTGTCCGGAACACGCGACTAAATTGTCGAGGGCTTAGTCGGGCGGCATCGGCCAACAACTCGACCGTCAGCGGTTCGCGAAGGTTCTGCTTTGCGAAGGCCAGTGCAATTTGAACGCGATCAGATTTGGCATCGAGCTGCAGCATCGCGGAATGCTGCGATTGACCGCCGGCGCGGCGATGATGGACGACAAGCACCCTCGCGGTGCGTTGCGCTGCCTGCTGGCCTAAGTCGCGTTCAATAAGACCGAGCGCGAGATCAATCCCGGCCGTCATCCCAGCGGACGTCCACACGGGACCGTCGGCAATGAATATCCGATCCATTTCGACGGTGATCTTGGGGAATCGCCTGCCAAGTTCCTCGGCACGCAACCAGTGCGTGGTTGCGCGCCGGCCGTCCAGAATGCCCGCTTCCGCCAGCGTGAACGCTGCAATGCAGACTGAGGTGATACGCCTTGTCGTTGATACGGCCTCGCGCAAATAGGCAACCGTGCGTGGCGATGGCGGCACCAAATCCGGCGCCGAGCCCACCATGAGCGTGTCAAAACTGCTCTCGCCCAGCGGTTCGGTATTCATCGTCCAGCCGAGCGAGTTTGTAAGTGGCTCACCCGTTTCCGACAGAATTCGGAGATCATAGAAGCGCTCGCCGGCAACGAGATTGGCTGCTTCAAATGCCGAGATCGGCGCGAAGCTCATCACGCTGAAGCCTTTCGGCAAGAGGAGCCCAAGCCGCGGAATAGTGGCCTCCCAATCGGCGGACAGGTAACTTCGGGTGGTCGCCAGGACATGGGGTCGAGCGCCCCGACGTTCAAGCCAAACGAGGATTTCTACTCGAATCCGGACGCTGCCGCAGGACATATTTGCCTCCATTCGGGACATTTCCCGAGTGGTTCGAACGGTTCGCGCACGATGGTGGCGACGTCTGATCGGCGTGTCTTTAATCGCGGCATCTCCGACCTTTGTGGAACTGATGGTGCCATATAGAAGTCACCGGCGACATTGCTGCGGAGTGTTTGAACCTTCCCGTTGTCCAGGGGGCGTGCTCCGGGAGCTTGCGATGGATCCCTACAGACAGGTGGTTTTGGCGGCGCGGCCGAAGGGCTTACCTCGGGCGGCTGATTTTCGTCTGGAAACCGGTCCAATGCCCGAGCCGCTTGAGGGACAGGTTCTCGTGGCGACGAAGTTTCTTTCGCTGGATCCCTACATGCGCGGACGCATGAACGACGCCGAGTCCTATGCCCCACCAGTCAACGTCGGCGGTGTTATGGAGGGGGAGGTCGTCGCTGAGGTCGTTCGTTCGCGGCATCCATCCTTTAGCCGTGGAGAGCTTGTCCAGGGGCGGATCGGCTGGCGCACACATGCGGCGGTCGCACCGCGAGACCTGCAAAGGGTGGAGACCGGGCTTAACCCTCCCGAGACCTCACTGGGTGTCCTGGGAATGCCTGGGTTCACTGCCTATGCAGGCCTTCAGGCCATCGGGCAACCCAAACCAGGAGAGACAGTCGTCGTCTCGTCCGCGGCAGGCGCAGTTGGATCCGTGGTCGGTCAACTGGCCCAACTAGCGGGCGCCCGCGCCGTCGGCATCGCCGGAGGCGCGGCAAAGTGCGCGTACGTGCGCGACGAGCTTGGATTCGACGCCGTCGTTGACCACAAGGCCCTCGGCCTCTCAAAGGCGCTCGCGGCTGCATGCCCCGACGGGATCGACGTCTACTTCGAGAACGTTGGCGGACCGACCTGGAACGCGGTCTTGCCGCTCCTGAACCGCTACGCCCGCGTTCCTGTCTGCGGCTTGATCGCTCATTACAACGGGGACGCACCGGTCGAGCCGAATTCTGTCGCGGAGACGATGTTGGCGATCCTCCGGCGAAGCCTGCTGATCAGGGGCTTCATCAACACTGAATTCGCGCCACAACTCTATCGAGCTTTCCTCGCGGAGATAACCCCGTTGGTCCACTCTGGACGCATTCGCTATCGGGAGCATGTTGTCGAGGGCTTGGACGCGGCCCCACAGGCATTCATCGGCATGCTCGAGGGACACAACCTTGGCAAAACGCTTGTCCGGGTTTCCTGACGCGGGAGGGCGGTCGGGCGCACCATTGAGAAGAGAGGGGGATTCCGCCGGCCTCGCCGAGTCGGCCGTCTTATCCGGCTATCAGCGACGCCACTTCTTGCGGATGTGACAGCATCGCGACATGGTTGGCGGCAACCTCAACAACCGCCGCGTTGAGGCGCTTGGCCATGCTCCGCTGCAGGGCGGGCTGGATGGCGCGGTCGTTCGTTGCGACGAGATAGCGACACGTCTTGCCGCGCCATGCCGGCGCGGACACTGTTCCACCCAACGCAGCACCTGCTGTTGGCGACTGGGCGGAGTAGAGGACCAGCTTTTCCGTGTCGGTCAGATCCTGCGCAAAGGAGTCGCTCACGCCCGATTGGGTGAGCTTCAGATACCCCTCCGCGTCAGGGCGGACTTCCGCACCCAGCGGCGCGGGCTCGACGCTCGCACCGAGAGATCCTGCCGACTCACCCGCGTCCGGGGCGAAGGCCGCGATGTACACGAGTGCCTCGACCTTCGGGTCGTTTCCGGCCTCGGAGATGACGGCGCCGCCATAGGAGTGGCCGGCCAGGATGATTGGACCCGCCGTAAGCGCGATAGCCCGCTTAACCGTCGCCACGTCGTCGCCGAGTGACGTCAGGGGAAGCTGCACGGCGGTGACCGAGTGACCTCTGGCGGCAAGGAGCGGGATCACCTTCGCCCAGCTCGACCCGTCTGCCCAAGCACCGTGCACTAGAATTACATCTGGTGACTTCGCCATATCGTCCTCACCCAGTGCGTTCGATTGCCTCGCCTCGGTACTGCTTGGCCGCGGAGGGTACTGATTTTCAACACCGGGGCACATGTCAGAATTGCCGCTTATTCGGCCAATTCGAGTCACGCCGACGGAGCTCGATAAGGCTGTCACCTGGCCGTGGAGGATTCGGTCGCAACCCGAAGCGCTTCCTCGCAGCGATGCGTGCGGTGGCCGAAAAGGAGGCATCAACGACATGGCGTGATGAACTGGCGTGCGCCTAGGTTTGCGCGCGTGGCCGCATTGATGCGGTCCACGAGGCGGCGAACATCACATCGCCGGCCCGCTCTACGACGAGACGGAGGTGAACCGTGGCAGAGGATGCTGGGCCGCTGCGGGTTGTTGAAGAATCGCCCGCATACTGGCGAGTCGTGTTCGACTATCCGCCTTTCAACATCGTCGATGCCACGTTGTACCAAGCCTTGCAGGGCTTGCTGGCGCACATGGACGCGAGCCCCAGCCTGCGTGTCGTCGTCTTCGAAAGCGCAAATCCTGAGTTCTTCCTCGCCCACTTCGACCTGACCGGCAAGATCGGCAATATCACGACCGCGGTCGGACCTTCCGGGTTGCCGATCCTGACAGACACATTCGTGCGCATCACCAGATCTCCGGTGGCCAGCATCGCGAAGATTCGAGGCTGCGTCCGTGGGGTCAGCAGCGAATTCGTGCTCGCCTGCGATATGCGTTTTGCGTCGCGCGAGAACACGTCGCTGGGCCAACCGGAAGTCGGAGTTGGCTTGCATCCCGGCGGCGGCGGCACCGAGCGCCTCCCGCCTCTGGTCGGCCGCGGCCGCGCGCTCGAAATCGTTCTTGGCGCCAACGACTTCGACGGCGATACCGCGGCACAATATGGGTACGTCAACCGCGCGCTTCCGGATGAAGAGCTCGACGGCTTTGTCGATGCACTTGCACGACGGATCGCCACCTTCGATGCGCGCGCGATCGCGGCGGCAAAGCGTCTTATCAATCAGGTGTCATTGCCGTCCGCTGACAATCTTCTCAGCGCCCTCAACTCGTTTCAAACCGCATTAACCTGGCCTGAGACGCTGCAGAGAGTTGAAGCCCTGCTTAAGCAGGGTCTCCAAAAGGACAGAAACTTCGAGAGCCAATGGCCCGCAATGCTCGGCTCGCTCCTTGAGAAATAGTTGCGACGGAGTTGCCGGTGGCGTTGGGGGGAGTGAACCGAAACGGCGAGGGTTGCGCGATGAAGCTCATGGTCAACGGACAGGAGCGGGTCCTGGAGGGGGTTGACCCTACGATGCCTCTCTTGTGGGCCATCCGAGACCTCCTTGGTCTGAAAGGAACGAAGTTCGGGTGCGGGCAGGCGCTCTGCGGCGCCTGCACCGTCCACATGGACGGGCAGCCAGTCCGTTCGTGCCAAACCGCTCTTGCCGATGTCGGAGACGGCAAAGTCACCACGATCGAAGCGATAGCCGGGCGCGTTGCGGAGGCTGTCAGGTCAGCGTGGATCAAGAACAACGTGCCTCAGTGCGGTTATTGCCAGTCCGGGCAGATCATGTCAGCGGTCGCATTGCTCGAGTCCAACCCGAAACCCTCGCGTGATGACGTCAACTCCGCGATGAGCGGAAACCTCTGTCGATGCGGCACGTATCCGCGAATTCGCGCCGCGATCGCAGACGCCTCGAATTCTCTCGGATAACAGTGAGTGCGCGGCCATGAACATGGAACAACACTGCTTAAACCATGGCGCTGGAGCATTGCTGAGCCGGCGGGCCTTCCTCGAGGGGGTCGGTACGACCACCTTTCTTCTCGCCTTCCAGCTCCCGATCGGCGGCGCCCGCGCGAAGGAATCACCGGCGCGCCCGGGTCAATTCAACGCCTTTCTTGCGATCGGCGAGGACGACATCGTTACGGCGATCGTTGCTCAAACCGAGGGCGGACAAGGGAACTCCACCGGGATGACTCAGGTGATCGCTGCGGAGCTGGGCGCCGCCTGGCCACAGATGCGATATCTGCTCACTACAGAACGACGGCCGGAATACATCAATCCCATGCTCTACGAGGGGCTTGTCCTCACTGCGGGGAGTTCTTCGATCCCGGGTTTCTACGGCGCGATGCGTCAGGCCGCTGCAGCCACGCGGGAAATGCTTGTCGCGGCCGCTGCGAGGCGATTGGGCGCAAGACCTGACGAGTTTTCCGTCGCCGAGTCCAAAGTCACGCATTCGCCATCTGCCCGCCATTTCACTTTCGGACAACTCGCCGCTGACGCAGCCAAGGAGCAAGTTCCCGCGAAACCTCAACTCCGCGCTCGAAACGAGCTTCATCTGATCGGTCAGCGGCTAGACCGGTTGGACGTGCCCGCGAAGGTCAATGGAAGCGCTCGCTTCGGATTGGACCTTGAAGCGCCGGACATGCTCTACGCGGCTGTCAGACACGGCCCAGCCTACGGGTCGACGGTGACGCAGATCGATGACGCCAAGGCCAAATCCATGCCGGGAGTCAGACTGGTCATGGCGGTGCCGCAAGGCGTCGCCGTCGTTGCTGACCAGTATTGGCAGGCCGCCAAGGCGTTGGCTGAGGTACGGGAGACCTATGCAAGTCATCCGAACAGCGAAGCCTCTTCCGCAACGGTCGAGGCTGCGCTGCGACGGGGATTGGAGCAGCCCGGCGTTCCGACGATGGGAAGCCACGGAGATGTCCCCGCCGCCATGAAATCCGCCGCGAAAATCCTCGATGCGGAGTTTTCGATGCCATTCCTTTCGCACGCTTGCATGGAGCCGGTGTCATGCACCGCGCGGATCGGCGACCAAGTGGAGTTGTGGCTTTCCACTAAGTCTCCGAGCCTGGATGCCGGCCATGCGGCGCGCGCGCTCGGCATCGACCCGTCATCCATCGTGGTTCACAACGAGTATCAGGGCGGCGACTTCGGCCGACGCTCCGGCATGGAACACACGACCGAAGCGGTGCTGCTGGCGAAGGCGACCGGGCGGTCCGTGAAAGTCGTTTGGACACGCGAAGAGGACTTGAGGGTCGATCAGCACCGGACGGCATTCTTGGGCCACGCGCGCCTGGGACTCGGCGCTGACGGGATGCCGGTTGCTTACGAAGCGAAAATTGCTTGCGATGGACTTTGGCAGCGACTCTTTCCCTGGTTCTACGCCAAGAAGAAGCCTGTGGACCTGCCGACGTTTGACCTTGTAGGCAGCTCCTACGGCATTCCGAATGAGGCGGGAACCTACGTCAACGTTCCACTTCCCGTCCGAATCGGCGCCTTTCGCGGCAACAACGATACACACAACGGCTTCATGCTGGAGTCGATGATCGACGATGCGGCCCGCGAGGCGGGAATAGATCCGCTTACGTACCGCCGCAGACTACTCACAAAGGACGCGCGAAGTACCGCCGTACTCGACCGAGCCGCGGCAATTGCCGGCTGGGGCAAGACTGCTGCGGGCCATCATCAGGGCGTGGCGTTCTGGCAGTCAGACTTCTACCGTTGCCGGCTCGCCGTGATTGTGGAGGTCTCCGGAACGGCCGACGCCCTCAAGGTGGAACGGCTCGTCGGCGTCTGTGACTCCGGTCTCGCAATCAACCCGATGCTCGCTGAGCGAGCGGTCGAAGCGGGAATGATTTTTGGCCTGAGCAATGCGATGAGCGAGCGCATCACGCTCTCGGGTGGAGCGCCCGAGCAGACCAACTTCGATACCTATCAGCTTCTCCGGATCGACCAGGCTCCCGACATCACCGTCGAGATCATCTCTGTCGGCGATGAGCCCGGCAGCTTCGGCGAGGTCGGCACGATGCCGATCTGTTCGGCTCTGGGCAATGCGATCGTCTCCGCAACCAGCAAGCGCATTCGGACCACGCCCTTCGGCGGCAATGGAGTCACCTTCGTTTGATGGGTCGAGACCGCTGGCCTGGGTGACTTAAGCAATGGGAGATGAAGCATGAAAGATGCAGCTTTCTACGTCATTCTTACGGCCGCGCTCCTCGCAGAATCTGGCGCTGCGGCAGCGCAGGACAGCGCGGCAGGCAAAGCCGTGTTTGGAAAATGCCAAGCTTGTCACGCTGTCGGTACGGGGGCCAAGAACAAGTTGGGCCCTGAGCTCAACGGGTTGGCTGGCCGCAAAGCCGGAGCAGTCGCGGGATACCAGTATTCACCCGCGTTGAAAACCTCTGGCTTCGCCTGGGATCAAGCAAGCTTCGCCGCCTTCATGCAGAACCCGAAAACGAAAATTCCCGGCAACAAAATGGTTTTCGCGGGCATGAAAGATCAGGCCGAAATCGCGAGCCTATGGACCTATTTCACACGGTTCAACGCGGATGGTAGCTCCAAGTGAGAAACGTGCGATCCATCGCGATCTCCTCCTCATCATCCAAGAAGATCGTGCCTGGCGTCTTGACCAGATAGAGACGCCTGATATGCGCCGATCGCAACAACTAGGGAATATGGCATTGGTCGATCAAACAAGTCTGGGGTTACGTTCGCTGGTGAAGCAGGACGGATCACTCGAACTATCGCTCGCTCAGGTGACCGTGTCGCCGCCGAAGAACGACGAGGTGATCGTTCGCGTCGAGGCCACGCCGATCAATCCTTCCGACCTCGGGCTCTTGCTCGCGGGCGGCGACGTCAGTTCAGCGAAGGTATCGGGAAAAGGCAGCCAGACGGTGCTCACGGCGCCGATTGCGCCCGTGGTGATGCGCGCGCTTGTCGCGCGAATCGGCAAGCCGATGCCCGTCGGTCTGGAAGGAGCAGGCGTCGTGATAGGCGCCGGCGCGTCGCGCGAAGCCCAGGCGCTGATCGGGAAGACCGTGTCGACCTTTGTCGGGGGGATGTATGGACAACTCCGGAAAGTCAGGGCCGCCGACTGCTTGGTTTTGCCCGCCGGAATCAAGCCGGAAGAGGCGGCGTCCGCCTTCGTCAATCCGCTGACCGCGCTTGGTATGGTGGAGACCGCGAGAAGGGAGGGACACAAGGGCCTGGTGCATACGGCAGCGGCGTCGAATCTCGGCCAAATGCTAAACCGACTCTGCCAGGCGGATGGGATTCCACTGGTGAACATCGTCCGCAGCGAAGAGCAAGTCCAGATATTGAAGAGCCTTGGGGCAAAGCATATCGTCAACTCGGCGCAGGCAAGCTTCAGGGACGATTTGATCTCGGCTCTCAAGGCGACGGGCGCAACCCTCGCCTTTGACGCCATCGGCGGAGGCAAGCTCGCCGGCCAGATCCTCAATGCGATGGAGGCGGTCGCTGCCGGCGCGTCCGCAGATACGTACAACATGTACGGTTCTTCCGTTCACAAGCAGGTCTACGTCTATGGTACCCTCGATCCCTCGCCGATTGAGCTGGCGCGTGGCTCCGGCATGGTGTGGGGTATCGGCGGCTGGCTGCTCTTTCACTTCCTGACCAAGGTGGGTCCGGAGGTGGAGGCCCGGTTGAAAGCACGGGTTGCCAGTGAAATCAGGACGACCTTTGCCAGCCGCTACAGCCGCACCATCTCCCTGCTTGAGGCGCTCGATCCCGACGTCATCGCGGCCTACGGCCGCCGGGCGACGGGTGAAAAATTCCTGATCAACCCGAACCTGGCCATCGAGTAGGCCGTCGATCCCCAGTTCCACGCATAAGCGCTTTCCTTCCCTATTCAATGGTAGCCGAAGTCGACAAGGTCGCGCCCGGCGAGTGGACCGCCCGCCTGCTGCAAGCGCCCGCCGGCCACGAGGCCGCCAAGATGAATAGGCGCGAAGCCGAAGCTGGCGATCAGATTCTTCACGAATTCGACAGGCTCCGCGTGATCCCCGGACACGAAGATGACACGGCGGCCACCGTCCTTTGCGGGCCCTTGGTTGAAGCGTTCAATGACGATCGAATTGAACGCCTTCACGACTCGGGCGCCGGGAGCCAACGCAGCGACCACTTCGCTCGCGCCCTTGTCACCAAGGTCCGCCAGCACAAGTTCGGGGCTGTACGCGCTGAACGGGTTCGTCGCATCGATGAGGACCCGTCCGTTCCACGGCGGCAGGCCTCGAAGCGCACCCTCGACATTCGGCCAGGGGACGGCAAACAGGACATAGTCAAGGCTCGCTGCCTCCGCAGCCGCGGCGGCCGATGCACCGTTGCCGAGCTCGGCGACGACGTCGGCAAGGGAGTCCGCGCCGCGCCTGTTGCTCAGCACCACTTGATGGCCAGCCTTCAAGGCTTCTCGCGCGAACCCAAGCGCGACCGGGCCGGCACCGATCGTTCCGAACTTCATGATGCTGCTCCTCGCTCGCCGGTGAAGTCAAAGAGAACCACGCCATTCCGGCTTGGCCGGCCCACATGCGCGACTGCGTCGGCAATCCGCGATGGCGGGTAGCTCGCTGCGACCTCGAACAACTGGGGCTCGAGCGCGAGTCGTTGCGCGAGGACGACATCAGCTTGGCGTATGTCGGCCGGCTGTTGCATCCATTGTCCGAGGAACACACCCTTGAGCGTCAGGGCGCGGGGCGCAAACAGCCGGATATCGCTCGCTTCGCCGCCAAGTGAGCCGAAATTGATGACCGTCCCGGTCCCTTCAGCCAAGAGGTCAGCGACGTCGCCGAGCAGGGCGCCGCCGACACTGTCGATCGCGATGTGAATCTTCGTACCCTCGGCGGCGGCCCTCGCACGCTCCTTCCAGCCGGCTGCGTCCGTCGCAAGGATCGGCGAGCTGGGCAGGAGCTCGGCCAGCTTCTCCGCGCCCACTTCGCTTCGCACCAGCCGGATGACTTTCACGCCTCGGTCGGTCAGGAGCTTACCTAGAAGCCGCCCGACGGCAGATCCCGCGGCGGTCAGCAGCACGACAACGCCAGCGCGCGAGTCTGGGGGCACCGATTCATGCGCCGTTCTGATCGCGGTGAGCGCCGTGGCGGTGTTGATCAGGAGTTGCGCGCCGATTTCGTCCGGAATCGTGTCCGGCAACGGCGTCACGGACCCGACCGGAACGACCACTTCGTCACGCCACGAGCCAGGCGCAGGAAAGAACGCGACCCTGAGTCCTTGCCTTAATCCCAGGCTTGTATCGACGCGCGCCCCGACTTCGCTGACGACACCGGCACCTTCAAATCCTGGGACCCGCCCGCCTGGCCCGATCGACGGCGGTGTGCCGAACGCGGGCGATCCCATGACGCCCAGCAAATCGCCGGGATGGATCGGCGCGCAGGAAACGCGGACCCGAACCTGGTTTGGCCCAAGTGGCTCGGACGAGCCTTCTTCAGCCCGAAGCAATTCTGACGGCTGTCCGAGCTCGTGGTGGACGATCCTCCGCATTTGAACCTCCAGCTGCTAAGCGCCGGACGTCAGATCACCCCGGCGCGCTTTTGACGAAATTCGAAAGACGTCGGCCTCACGTGCCACAAAGATATGCGCGCCGCGGGGCCAACAGATAACTTCCGCCTGGCGGCGCCTTCCATGTCATTGTTGCCTCCATTTCGGCCATCTAGTCCCAAGCCGAACGAAATAAGCGGCAACCGGAGGCGCGCATCGGCGCGAGCCAGCGCGATGCGGTCCAGATCGCAGTGAACCTGGTCCGGCAAATGGTTCGCCTGACTATGCCGTGCGTGGCCGTCTGAAGTGCGTAGCCGTATCCGACTTTGCTTTGAAAGCACGTCCCGAAAGGAGGCATCTGTGTCCTCACCCAATGATCGCTCTCGCAAGTACGGTGGTGCCGCGTCGTTTCGCAAACGGAGAGTTGTCGCGGAATGTCCCATTGCTGCGATCCAGGCAATTGCGGCCACGAGGAACGAGCGGGGTAGCGATGGTAAAAGGTGGAGGAATCGAACATGCGTGCGGCGTTCATCACGGGTTACGGCGACAATTCGGTAGTGGGGTCTGGGGAGATTGCCGATCCCACTCCCGGCGCGGATGAGGCACTGATCGAGGTGCGGGCGGCGGGGACCAACCCGGTCGAAATCCCGATGAGGGAGGGGCATTTCAAAGCTACGCTTCCCTTCAGTTTCCCGCAGGTCATGGGTTACGACATTGCGGGTGTGGTCGCATCGGCGCCCACGGGCTCCACGTTCGTGGCGGGCGATGAGGTCTACGCTCGGCTACCTAACCGCCGGCTTGGTGCTTATGCCGAGCGTGCCATTGTTCCCGTTGGTTTCCTGGCCCGCAAACCTCGATCTCTTTCCTTTGAAGAAGCCGCGAGTCTCCCGACGGTCGCACTGACGACCTGGCAAGCGTTCGTAGAGAGGGCGCAACTCAAGTCAGGCGAGCGCGTGCTGATACAGGCTGGAGCCGGGGGTGTCGGCGCCTTCGCAATCCAACTCGCGAAGCACATGGGCGCCTTTATCGTCGCGACCGGAGGTCCAAATAGCCAGGATTTCATGGCGAAGCTCGGGGCCGACCGTACGATCGACTATACACGTGAAAAGTTCGAAGACGCCGGGCCTTTCGATGTCGTCTACGATGGCGTTTGCGGACCGCTGATTGAGCGCGGGATCGACGCCCTGCGTGAAGGCGGCCGTTATGTCGGTCTGGTTCGTGTTGCGGACGCTCGGTCCTATCGCGAGATCGGTCTTC
Organism: Bradyrhizobium sp. AZCC 2262; assembly: GCF_036924535.1. NCBI lineage: Bacteria > Pseudomonadati > Pseudomonadota > Alphaproteobacteria > Hyphomicrobiales > Nitrobacteraceae > Bradyrhizobium > Bradyrhizobium sp. AZCC 2262. Next base: position 2,491,176 of record NZ_JAZHRT010000001.1, read on the forward strand.
CGGCAGCGATCGCCGAGCAGGCCGCGGCAGGCGTCCGACTTTTGGTCGAACGAGCCAGCGCCCGCAAGGCAAGTTTCCACGGCCCCCTCACGCGCCCTGACGGCGCCCAGTTGGCGGAAATCGCGCAGGTTGTCGACAGCGGTGCCATCCGTGCCACGGTGAGCAAGACCTACAGGCTCGATGAACTCGCCTCTGCGTACGAGGTGCTCGCCGGGGGACATGCGCGCGGGAAACTCGTCATCGTACCTTGATGACGGATCACGAGAGGGAAGCACCGATGACCGAGATTGATCGGCGGACCTTCATTGCCGTCATCGGGGTCGCAGCCGCCACTCTGGCGCCCCTCGGATCGGCAAACGCTTCGCGGACCAATCCAGCAACAGACAACGCGAAAGGAAACAAAATGAGCAACGTGACGACCAGGATCACCATCGATAAGCAGGTGCCGGGATTTTGGCGTGTGACGCTCAATCATCCGCCAATCAACACGGTCGACGATCAGATGTACGACGAGATCTTCGACCTCGTCGAAGCGATCGAGGCCGAGCCGTCCCTCAAGGTCGTGACCTTCGAGAGCGCAAATCCGGACTACTTCCTCGCCCATTATGGCGTGGGAGAATCGACCAGCCGTTTCGGCAAGCCGCGTTGGATCGAGGCGGCGACCAGGCTTAGCCACAGCAATGTTCTCAGCATCGCTGTGATCCGTGGCCGGGCGCGCGGCGGCGGAAGCGAGTTCGCGTTGGCCTGCGACCTGCGCTTTGCCAGCCGGGAGAAGGCTATCTTTGGTCAGCCGGAGGTCGGCTTCGGCATGATTGCAGGCGGGGGCGCGCTTGCGCGCCTGCCCCTTCTGGTCGGGCGATCGAGGTCAATCGAGATCGCGCTTGGCGGAGATGATTTCGATGCCGAGATGGCTGAGAGATATGGCTGGATCACCCGCGCCATCCCGGACGCGAAGCTCGACGGCTTCGTCGCCAATTTCGTGCGCCGGATTCTGTCATTCGATAGCCAGGCGCTGAATGCCACCAAGGCGATCCTCAATCAATCCGGCTTGCCCACCCAGGTCGCGCTTCAATCGACGCAAGCGACCTTCGGGGGGCTCTTGAGGTCTCCGGCAGCGGCCCAAAAGATGACCAAATCCCGTGAACGCGGCCTTGGGACCGCCGGCGAATTCGAGCTCGACCTCGGTCGCCAGATCGGGGACCTGTAGCCAGGTGGATTCGGTGAAGTCGGCGTTCGCCCGCCCGGGCTTCCGTTAGCGCGCGCTCTGGCTGGCCGCCAACGGCCTTGGCCGGCGCGCGAGTTGGAGCTGAACACGATCAAGGAGGGGAGCGACTATGCAGGCTAACAAACTGTTTGATCTCGGCGGAAAGGTTGCGCTGGTGACTGGCGGATCGCGCGGCATCGGATTCCAGATGGCCGAGGCGCTCGGCGAGATGGGCTGCAAGCTGGCGATCAGCGCGCGAAAGCAGATCGAACTCGATGCCGCATCGGCCGCTCTGCGGAAGGCAAACATCGAAGTCCTGACCGTCGCCAACGACCTCGGTACTGCGCCCGCCGACGCGGCAGCGAGCCTCGTTGGCGCGGTGCTCGACCACTATGGCAAGATCGACATCCTCGTCAACAATGCGGGTACGGTGTGGGGCGCCTCGGCCATCGAGCACAGCCCGGAAGCCTGGCGCAAGGTGATGGGGCTGAACGTCGATGCGTGTTTTCACGTTGCGCGCGAGGTCGCGCGCCGCTCTGATCCCCAATAACTCCGGCAAGATCATCAACATCGCGTCGATCGCGGGGTTCGGCGGTTCCCGCCCCGACGGCGGGGTCTTCTCGGTCGCCTACAATACGAGCAAGGGGGCGTTAATTACGCTCACCCAGGCGCTCGCGACCGAGTGGGGCAGACACAACATCAACGTCAACGCCATCTGTCCGGGCTATTTCCCGACGAAGCTGTCGGCCGGGCTGGCGGAACGGGCCGATGAGATCGCGAAGGTCACGCCGCTGGGCCGCGCTGGCGGTGACTACGATATCAAGGGCTCGGTCGTGTTTTTCGCCTCTGAAGCGTCACGCCACGTCAGCGGTCAGGCGCTTGCGATCGACGGCGGCGGTTCCGCCGTAATCCTGAATTGACGGGGTTGTCTCGGATCATCTCCTCGCATCCTCGCAATCGAAGCGTAAGAAGGAAGCGGTTGAAATGGATATCGGGATAATCGGGGCCACGGGCAATATCGGGCAGCGCGTGGTTCGAGAGGCGCACGGTCGCGATCATCGGGTTACCGGATTCACGCGAGACCCAGCGAAACTGCAGGGCGCTGACCCCGACATCAGCTGGAAGGCGATCGACGTGCTCGACGCCGGTTCGGTGCGTCGCGTCATCGGTGGGCTCGACGTACTCATCAGTCTCTACCAGCCCGGCAACGCGGCGAAGGACTTCGGTGCCTCGGTCGCACGTGCGATCGCGGATCCCTCCGTCTATGTGACCCGCCGCAAAGGCCCTTTTGTCCGCTCTCGAGTATCATCCGCGGACACGGCTGATTGTGGTGGGAGGCGCTGGCAGCTTGGAAATTCGTCCGGGCGTGACAAATGCCGATTCTCCAGAAGAGCTGCGGCGGGGCCTCGAGCTTTTGGGCCTTCCAGGCGACTATGAGGCCGCGGTGCGCGGTCATCGCGACGCTCTGAATGTCTATCGAATGTCGAATCGGCTCTGGACCTATTTCAGCCCGGCGGGCTCAATTTACGCCGGCGGGCGCACGGGCCGATTCAGACTGGGCGGCGATCAACTCCTCGTCGACGCGAACGGGCGGAGCCGCATTTCATTCGAGGACGCTGCCGTGGCCCTGATCGACGAGGCAGAGCTTCCACGGCACATCCAGCGCCGCTTCACCATCGGTTATTGAGACCAAAACGCATCCATTCTGTCGCTCAGGTCAGCCGGATGTCCGGCAGCTTAGCGGAGGATCATCCCCGCCCATGCGCTGATCCTTGGTCCGACTGATCGCTTGCGCCCGACGCAAATCGAACGTGTAACCTTTGCCTTCAGCGTCGAATTTTTGTTCGGATTGCTGACTCGCTCGAATGCGCGGGCCCGGAGTCTTTATCGGATCGCGCATATCGCGCTGTAAAATAAGAAAAAACTGGCGCGCCCGACACGATTCGAACGTGTGACCTTTGCCTTCGGAGAGCAAGGTTCACGCCACAGCGAAGGGAAACGCGACCAAGCCAGAAATGCAGGTGGCCGCGAAGGAGAGGTGGGGTGCGGACCTCGGTGAGGATGAGGCTGATGCCGCTTGGACCGGCGCCTTCGCGTTAGATGCCGGCCTTTTCACCTAACGCGAGCTGAGCCCTAGGCTTCCTGAAGAAATCGATATCCAGATGAGCCTCCTGGGAAAGATGCTTCGCCACAAAACTCAACTCGGTTTTGTCTGTTCCCCAGGCGTAACGCTGGGCTCTTCTGATGACGTGTTTATTGACCGACTTGACCAACTCACGGTTAGGGATGGCGCGCAACCTATTCGCCTGCTCCCTCGTGTTCGTGGCTAGGAAAAGGCGCGTCGGGCTTATCGGTAGTAAAAGGTAGGAGTGTGGGTGGGCAAGTCCATGTTCGAAGATGACGGGTCTGTCTGAGGTAAACAGCTTGCGCCCGACCTTGGTAACATCGATTGTCCACCACTCCATCTCATTAATTCGGCTTCCGATGGTGGTGTTGTCGATTTGGTCCATTGTAAACCGCAGACCAACCCGTTCCGCGGATGATGCGATGCGGTCGATGTAATCAGTGTCGCCAGGCTTCTTCGCTCGATTGTACTCTTCCACGCGGTTATCGTAATCATGAAGCCAAAAGTCCTCTAGAAACTTCCTGGCTTCCCTAACGCGCTCTGGATTTCGAAATATCAGGCCGGTTACAAAGCGCGACCAGGCACTCCGTGAAGGCACAGTCCAGGCCGGCGTATCTTCACCTAGCAACACATCGAGCGCTTTTTTGGCGAGGCTGTCCACCTGAGCCATGAATTTGCGCTCGACGGCCTCAGACAGGTCTTCAGGCACGCCGGTTAGACGGTATAGGCCGCGCTCATATCCCGTTCCCTTTGGGCCTGTTGGACGCACCGAGACTTCCGAACGGCCATTGGGTCTACTGAACTCATAAAGGCGGCCGTTGCCGTCTGCCCATTGTGATAGATAAAGCACCGGGATGTAGTGGTGCTTCGGAAGCTTTGTTGGACCTTTGGCCATGTTCGGAATTAATAGCTCAGTAGCATTCTACGGGAAGATGCTGGAAGACTACGACGATTTTGTCGAGCAATCTGGCTCCCCGCGACACGCCATCAACTGCATGCTGTCAGCGTACCACATGGCAGAATGGATTTGGGGCGATCGGCTTCAGACCGACTACGCTACATGGAAAGCGCTGGGAATTAGAGATAGAGAGTCGTTCCTTGCGTGGGTCGACAAGTCCCAAATTTGGTTCAAGATCACGCAAGCGGTCGCCAACGGCAGCAAGCACTTCGCCAGTAAACTGGCCAAAACCAAATCTTCTCCTAGCTATGTCGAGGATGGGTACGTCGAAGATGGATACCAAAAGCGCCTGCTTGAGGTCGAAGTGAAGAGGGCCGTTGGATTGAAGCCGTCATCGTAATTGAAGACGTTGTTATGTTCTGGAGGGATTTCTTTAAGCAGTACCGGCCGCAGGAAAAGCTTCCTCAGCCGAGAAATCCCTTCACTGTGATGCCGGATTAGATTGCAGCATCTCGACCTTGGCTTCAGCCTGGCGAAAGTCTGCTGCGTCCTTAAGCGGAGATCCTCGGGCTATGCGGACCGATCGATGACGTTCAGAATCGGGATCATTTCGGACACGCACGGGCTGTTGAGGCCCGAGGCCGAGCGCCGTTTGACCGGCGTCGATCAAATCATTCACGGCGGAGATATTGGGCATCCCGACATCATCGGCGCGCTTCGCAAGATTGCGCCGGTCGCCGCGATTAGAGGAAATGTGGACACCGGTGATTGGGCGGGCGAATACGCCGACACCGAACTCGTGCGGCTCGCGGGACGAGCCATCTTCGTGCTTCACGACCTCAAGACGCTGCAGATCGATCCAGTGGCCCTCGGCATAGACGTCGTTGTCTCCGGCCATTCGCACGTGCCGAAGGTCGATACGGTCGGCGGGGTGCTCTACTTGAATCCGGGAAGCGCAGGCAGGCGGCGTTTCAAGTTGCCGATCACGCTTGCGACGCTCGAGATCACGCCCGACTGCCTGCGACCGGTGATCCACGACCTCGAACGCGACTGAATCCCTCCCGAGGTCCTGGAGGGACCTCTACCTGGAGGGACCTCTACAAAGGGGGCGAATTGAGAAGGACGAACGCGGATCGGAGCAGAAGGCGACTAGTGCGGTCCCGAGGCGAGGCCTCTCTCGTCGGAGGAAACGGGCTCCGAGCGGCTTTCAGGGGCGCGGTCGGGTGCGAGGTGTCGAACCTGAAATGACGTCCACGTTCGGTCGTGAGCTGATGCGGTTGGCTTGGAAGCCCGGCCTCGGACCAGGGATCTAGAGTTCTGATCCTCTCTATCTTGGATGTCGCTCGATAGCGTCCGATAGGACGCCGGATCAGGACCAAATCGCACGCGGGCAAAACCGACACCAGCGCCCATCGGGCAGGGCGCCCGAGTCGGTGAATCATGAGTTAATTTTCCGGCAAATTTCGCCGCTTGGCGACCCCTCGACTCAGTCTATGACGTCTTCGTCGCACGAAAAATGCGGGTGCACGCAGATGCCGAATTCGAATGACGTCGCCAGCAACGAGATGCTTTGGGAGCGCGTCCTGTCCCTGCTCGTCGTGGGTGCCAGCGTGTTGGGGGGAAGCGCCGTGTTGCTGATAATGGCGTTACCACCAGTCCTTCACGGATTTCCATAGTGGCAGAACGAGTTTTGAGTGGCAGGCGAGCCAAGTTGAGCGTCGAACGAAACGTCCAACAATACGTCCAACACGAAAATAGGCCGAAGGCGTAAGTAATTGGAGTCGTTGACAGAAATCGACAGAAAAATTTGAGTCGGAGCGCTTCACCCGCTCTACGATTTTCCACGCCACTCTACGATTTTGTGCGATTTGGCACGCTCTTAAGCGCGCGTCTTCTCGCCGACGAGCCGTTTGAGATCAACCTCTCCTAGAAACCTATCCCGCTGTCTGCTTCTCCTTCGACGGAGGGGACGAGGTTCGCGGCGAGAAAGTCCACGAATGCTCTGAGCTTGGGAGCGAGATGCCGACTCGACGGCCACAGGACCCGAAGCGGTCCGGAGCGATCGGTGTAGTCGTCGAGCACAGTGACGAGCAGACCTTCACGAAGTTGCCTGCCTATGGCGAAGTCGGGCAGGTAGGCGATGCCCAGGCCTTGCTCGGCCAGATGGATCAGCGGCTCAAGCGTGCTTGCGACCGCCGTTTTCGGAAGTTCAATCTCGACGCCGGCTTGCTCGGGCGGCACGGGCCATTGCTCGAACCGTCTGCTGGTCGGAAACCTGTGGTGCAGGCAGGCATGAGCCTTGAGGTCATCAGGGGTTTTGGGAACACCTTTGGCCGCCAGATAGGCCGGCGCCGCCACCAGGCGCCGGAGATAGGTGCCCAAGGCGCGTGACATCAAGCGCGTGTCACCGGCATCGGCGAAGCGCACGACGGCGTCAAAACCCTCCTCGATCACATCGACGACGCGATCGCTGAAATCGAGATCCAGCATGATCTCGGGATAGGCCCGCATGAAAGCTGCGAGCGTCGGCATCATCAGCATGCCGGCCAATGGCAGGGCGACACGCAGCGTGCCGCGCGGGGCTTCGTGCGTCTGCGACAGTTCGAGCTCGGCCGCTTCGATTTCGGAAAAGATGCGCCGGCAGCGCTCGAGGAACAGGGCCCCTTCCGCAGTGAGTGCGATGCTGCGTGTGCTGCGATGGAGAAGGCGCACGCCGAGCCGTTCCTCCATCCGCGCCACTGACTTTCCGATCGCCGATGACGACACGCCGAGTTGCCGTCCCGCAACCGTGAAGCTTCGGGCTTCCGCCGCGTGAACGAAGGCATTGAGCGATCCCAGGCTGTCCATCGGTGAACCTCCATTTCGGACAATGGCGTCCGATATATTTGGAATTATGGCCTATTTTTCAAACGTCCGGGAGCGCGCATCTTGGGGCCAACGCCGCAACCGACCTCTCTCACAACACAGGGTTGGCGACGGCGGCCACAGAAATCTTTTCTTATCAAGGAGATAGTCATGTCCTCATCAGTCGTTCTCATCACTGGGGCCCTCACGGGCATCGGCCGCGCTGCGGCGGTCTCGTTCGCGAAAGCGGGCAATCGCGTCGTCGTTTCCGGGCGAAAGCCGGATGCCGGCCAAGAACTGGTTCGTGAACTGCGTTCGCTCGGTGCCGAAGCAGAATTCGTCCAGGCCGATGTGCGCAAGGAAGACGATGTCCGTCGTCTCGTCGACCGCACCGTCGAGCACTTCGGGCGCCTCGATATCGCGGTCAACAATGCCGGCACCGAAGGCAAACCCGGCCCCATCACGGAGCAGACCGCGGAAAGCTATTCCGCGACGTTCGACACCAATGTTCTCGGCGCACTCCTGAGCATGAAGCACGAGGCGCGCGTCATGCAGGGACAGCGCAGCGGGACCATCATCAACATCTCCTCGACCTATGGGCACGAGGGCGCGGCGGGGGCCCCGATCTATGTCGGCAGCAAGCACGCCGTCGAAGGCATCACCAAGTCGGTGGCGCTCGAGCTCGCGAAGTCGGGGATACGTGTCAATGCGGTGGCGCCTGGCCCGATCGACACCGGCATGTTGACCCGCTTCACGGGCACGCCGGAGAACAAGGCGGCGCTGACGGCGACCGTTCCGATGGCGCGCCTCGGGCTCGCGGAAGAAATCGCCAACGCGATCGTCTTCATCGCGTCGGAGGGAGCCTCCTACATCACCGGCCATGTCCTCCACGTCGATGGCGGCAAGAGCCACTGACTCTGAGGGCTTTCTCGTTCGCGCTTCATCGATCCGGCTTGGTCACGGCAGTCGATTGTTGCGACCAAACCTGATTGGCGTGCAACGCATTTCAAATAGTGGGAGGAGCCCGATGGGCAACGTAGTGACGAAGCACAGCATTTCTTCCGAGCTGGCACAGAAGATGGTCGATCAAGCGGTGGCGAAAGCCAGACAAATGGGGGTCGCCGAGAACATCGCGATTCTCGATGACGGCGGCAATCTCAAGGCCTTTAGCCGGATGGATGGGGCCCCGATCCTTTCCATCGAGATTGCGCAGAACAAGGCGTACACGGCTCTGTTCGGCGTCTCCACGCAGGACTTTTTCAACTTCATCCAGCGCGACCCGTCGCTTCTGGCCGGGATCCCCACGCTTGCGCGTGTGGCGGCGTACGGAGGAGGGTTTCCCATCAAGGTGGGCGGAGAGGTCGTCGGGGCAATCGGGGTGAGCGGGGCCCCCACCGTGCAGCACGACGTCGATTGCGCGAAAGCAGCCCTTGCGCTCGTGCCCGATGCGATGCGGGACGAATAATTGGAGCTCAGATCATGGTGATTCATACCCGTCCAGAAATGTCTCATCCGCGCCAGGACATGACTCACGCCCACCAGACCGCACCAACACAGTTCGTCGAGGCCAACGGCATCCGCTTCGCCTATCGCCGCTTCGGGAAGTCGGGCGGGGTGCCGCTCGTTTTCAACCAGCATTTCATGGGGACGATGGACCATTGGGATCCGGCGGTGACGGATGGCCTCGCAAAGACGCGGGAGGTGATCCTGTTCAACAACGCCGGCGTCTCCAGCAGCTCCGGCGAGGTTCCGACCTCCTGTGAACAAATGGGGACGAACGCCGTCTCTTTTATCAGGGCGATTGGACTGCCGAAGGTCGATGTGCTCGGATTTTCGATGGGCGGCTTTGTCGCGCAGGAGATCACTCTTCAGGCGCCCGACCTCGTGAGGCGCCTGGTCCTGGTCGGCACCGGCCCGCGCAGTGGCGAAGGCATGGCGACCCTCACGCCGGAGGCGCAGGAAATCTTCGGCGCCACTTATGACGACCCCGATCATCTTTGGCTTCGGGTCCATTTCACGCGGTCCGAGAAAAGTCAGGCTGCAGGCCGCGAGTTCCTCAAACGCTTCCGCCTGCGAGCGCAGAACCGCGATCCTGAGGTCAACGAAAAAGTTGCGCCAGCCCAGATCGAAGCCATCACCAAATGGGGCGCACCGCGCGAGAAGCCGTTCGACTATCTGAAATCGATCCACCAGCCGACTCTCGTCATCAATGGCGACAACGACGTCATCATCTATTCGGTGAACTCCTCAATTCTGCAGCGGCACCTCCCGAATGCGCAGCTGATCCTCTATCCGGACGCTAACCACGGCTCGCAGTATCAATATCCCGATCGGTTCGTCCAGCACGTCTCTCTGTTCTTGTCCGAAGAACAAGCGCCATGAGCACACATTCGGAGAGCGCGATAGTAAGTACCTGCACCTGCCAACACGGAGACAAGTCATGACTGATAAGCAAGTGAAGATTCCGGGGCCGGACCACCCGATTTCGATCGAAGCGAACCCGTCTCGCGTCGTGGTCAAGGTCGGCGGAAAAATCATCGCCGACACAAGCGCTGCGTTGACACTTCGCGAGGCGTCCTATCCGCCCGTTCAGTATATCCCCCGTCGGGACGTCGATATGGCCGCGCTGACACGCAGCGAACACAACTCGTATTGCCCCTACAAGGGCGACGCTTCCTACTACAGCATTCCCGTTGGTGGTGATCGTTCACGCGACGCGGTATGGACTTATGAGGCCCCATTTGAAGCGATGGCGCAGATCAAGGATTACGTCGCCTTCTACCCGGACCGGGTTGACGAGATCAGCTAACCGCGAGAGGAAGGAGCATGAAAGATGGCGTCGAAGGAGGAAAGGAATAAAACGCTTGTCCTCGAAGCATTCAATACACTCTTCAACAAACGGGATTATGCGTACACGAACCGACCGGAGGCCGACCTCGACGTCTTCAGCTAAGCGATAAACAATAGTTCGTCGGGCCCAACTGCGTCCAACAAGACGTCCAACAAAACGTCCAACACAAAAATCGGTTGTTCGCCTAACTGTATGATGTAGAACTACAAATCCGATCGGATAGTTCGAATCGGCGCGCTTCACCCGCTCCGATTTTCTACGCTACTCTACGATTTTGCGCGATTTAACACCCTATTGAACGCCATGCTCACCGGCCGGCCTCTAAACAAGCCTTCTCGAGCGCTTGTAGCTACCGGCAGCCTTCTTGAATGTCGTTTCTTCCGCGCCGGTCGCTTTCAGCATAGTTCCACCATACAGGACCTGAAGCGCTTGCCTTGCTGCACGCTTGACAGAGGACGATATGGCCGCACGCCGCGATCGCGCTAAAGGGTTAGGGACGTCGGGATCGGCGGCGGCGTCGATGTAGTGCGTGTCGGCGGGACCAAATCCGGTGATGTTGACGGTCGCAGGCTCATCCTGGGTCAAGGCGAATGCGGTGCATCGGCCGGCTCGGTGTAGAAGCTGCCCGGCTCCAAAGCCTTGACCTCAGTCTCGTCGGCACCGGAGCCGTAGCCGAAAAACCGTCGCTGACCCGATGATCGCCATGGGGCGACGGCGGCGACGGGCGGCCGTTATCGTACGGTTCTGGCAGGTGCAGGCGCAACTTCCAGCGAGGCCGCGCCCTGGGCGGCCTCAGCTCTTACGGCGCTCTTCAGCGAACGGACCCATTCCGCGTCCCCCACCGCTTGGGCGAGGAGTCTTGCCCCGATCATCGCCGCGAACAGGACCTTGGCTTCCTGATCGGAGGACGCGCCGTTCGCCGTGCCGGACTTCGCCAGGTGATCGAGAAACTGCGAGTACAGGGCTTCCGTCCCGTTCCTGTAGGATTGGCGTGAAGACTCGTCGGCGGCCTCGGACGTCACGTGGGGCGCGAAGGCGATCATCGGACAAGCCTGACCGGCCCCTTTCTTCTTCAGATAGTAGTCGACGATGGCGGCCGATCGAAGACCTGGATCGTCGTACTTGCGTTCGGAAACTTGGCGCCAAGTAGCCGAGGATTGCTCGAAGGTAAGAGAGAAGACCTCCTCAACCAGGGCGTCCTTGGATTCGAAATGCTTGTAGAAGCCGCCTATCGTCATGTCTGCGGCGCTCATGACCTCGGCTACCGAGACGTTGTCCACGCCGAACTCGCGGAAGAGGCGAGAGGCGCACTCCACGATCCTCTGCCGGTTCTTCTGTGCCTGCTCGTGCGATGAGCGACCCATGGTGTCGTTCCTTTCCGAACTCGATCGAGATTCGTGACCGTACGCCGGCGTCGGCAGTCGAAGAAACCGCCGCCCTGCAAACAATCGTGATTAGCCAAAATAGATTATATGCGTTATCTATTTTTTTGGAAGGCCTCAGGCGTGCCCTTTCGACGAAGGAACACCTCATGATCACGACCTACGACCCCAAGATCACGGCGCTTCTCTGCGTCGATTTCTACAACGATTTCCTGAGCGAAGGCGGCAAGCTCTGGCCCTGGGTCAAGGACATGGCGAAGGAGGTCAATCTTCTCGACAACCTGCGCACCATTGTGCGCACGGCCCGCGAGGCCGGCATCAAGATCTATCACGTGCCCCATCACCGCTGGGAACCGGGCGATTACGTGAACTGGAAGTATCCATCGCCCTATCAACTGGGCGCCGGCGAGCGTCAGGCTTTTGCGAAAGGCACATGGGGCGGCACCTTTCACGATGATTTTCAGGTCCAGGAGGGCGACATCGTCATCACTGAACACTGGGCGTCGAGCGGCTTTCCGAACACCGATCTCGAGCACCAGCTCAAGCGCTACGGCAAGGAAAAGATCATCTGCGTGGGCCTGCTCGCCAACACATGCATTGAGGCGACGGCGCGCATCGGAATGGAACTCGGCTTCCACGTCACGCTCGTGCGCGACGCCACCGCGGCCAGGTCGCCCGAAGCCTATCACGCCGCTCTGAACATCGATGGCCCGACCTACGCGCACGAAATCCTGACGACTGCCGAGCTGCTCAAGGCGATCAAGGCGTCCCCGGCTGCTGCTGCGGCCTAAGAGGAAGAGCGTGACTGACGACATCGAGACCGCGGTCCACTATCGGTACATGGAGCCGCTGCTGGCGACCGGGCGCATTCCGAATTCGGGCGAGGTCGCCGAGCGGCTCGGCGTTCCGGTCGAAGGCGTCCGGTGCGCTCTGCAAAGTCTCGCCGACTCGCACGGCGTCGTCCTGCACACGCACGTCTGCGAGCCCTGGGTCATCCATCCGTTCTCCGCCTCTCCGACCGCGACATGGGTCGAGAGCGGTGACCGGGGATGGTGGGCCACTTGCATGTGGTGCGCCTGCGGAGTCGCTACGCTCGTCGGCGGCGACGCGACCATCCACACGCGGATCGGCGGCGAGGGCGAGGACGTAGACATCCATGTCGAGAAGGGCAGGGTGCGCGAATCCGATCTGTGGGTCCATTTCGCGTTGCCGCCGCGGAACGCCTGGGACTGCGTTCACCATTTCTGCGCGACCGTCCTGCCGTTCCGCAGTCCCGAGGACGTCCGGACTTGGTGCGACCGCCACGGCATTCCGATGGGGGCCGTGGCGCCGATAGTCCAGGTCATGGATCTCGGAAGGGAGTGGTACGCGCGCCACGCCTGTCCGGACTGGCGAAAATGGACCGTGCGAGAAGCCGCCGGGATTTTCCGCAAAGTCGGGCTCGTCGGCGATTTCTGGGAAATTCCCACAACCGAAGGAGGTTTTTGATATGCCCGTAGCTAAGATCCATGTGCACGAAGGTGCGTTTAGGGATAGCGAGCTTGCCACGATCGGGACGGCCGTGCAGGCCGCACTCGAGGAAGTGCTCTTGGTCCCGCCGGAGGACTACTTCCGCATCACGCACGTTCTTCCGAAAGGACAATTCGTCCATACGCCCGCCTTCGTCGGCTGCACGTACAGCGAGCGTTTTGTCCTCCTCGAGCTGACTTTTATCTCTGGTCGCCCGAAGGATAAGCGCCTCGCGCTGCTCGCCGCGCTGAACCGGCTCGTCGTGGAGAAAGTCGGCCTGCGACCGGACGATCTCGTCGTCCTGATCTACGAGATGCCCGGCGAGAACATCTCCTTTGGCCAAGGACTCGCGCAGCGGGCGCACATCTCGGCTTGAATAGTCTCTGTGCCCGATCCAACTTCATCCGGCTGGCCCGTCGTCGTACGGTTCGGGTCGGCACTATTGGAGGACCTAATGCATAAGGCCGCAATCATGGGCGTCGGCCCGGATCGGGGGCTGGGTGCGCAGCTCTGCAAGCGCTTCGCCAAGGAGGGGCTGCCTCAACCCATCAGGCATGCCCCCGCAAGCGAGTTCGAACCACGCCACGTGGCTATTCTCGCTTATCCGGGTGTCGCGTTGCTCGATGCTGTCGGGCCGCTTGAAGTCTTTGCCGCCGCCAATCTCGTTCTTGCCGAGCGCTCACCACGGTGCGCTAAACCGTACGAGGTCGAAATCTGGTCCGAGCACGTCGGAGCGATTGACGGATCTAGTGGTGTTAGCTTGAACGCGACGCGCTCGATTGCGACGGCAGCACCTTTCGAGCTCGATACCCTGATCGTGGCGGGCTCGCCCGGGATCAACAACCCCGCCTCCCGGCCTTGTGTCGACTGGCTCAGGCAGTCCACCGGAGGAATTCGCCGAGTGGGCGGAATCTGCACCGGCGTTTTCCTGCTCGCGGAAGCCGGCTTGCTAGATGGTTGCCGCGCCGTGACGCATTGGGCCTTCTGCGATGAGTTGGCGCGACGCTATCCGACGATCAAGGTCGATCCCGATCCGATCTTTCTGCGAGACGGCCGCTTCTACACGACCGCTGGCATGACCGCTGGGATGGATCTCGCCCTGGCGCTGGTGCAGGACGATCTCGGTCGCGACGTGGCACTTGCAACCGCCCGGCTGCTGGTGCTGTTCCTCAAGCGCCCCGGGGGCCAGTCGCAGTTCAGCGCTCATCTCGCAGCCCAGCTCGATGGCGACGGGCCTATCGCCGAACTGCAGCGCTGGATTCTCGACCACCTCGATACTGATCTTACAGTTGAAGCGCTTGCAGAACGAGTGCATATGAGTCCACGCAATTTCGTCCGCAACTTCGAGCGAGAGGCGGGTGCGCCGCCCGGTGTTTTTGTAGAAGGCGCCCGCCTCGATGCAGCGCGCCGTGCTCTTGAGGATAGCGAGGATCAGCTCGAGACCATCGCCAAGCGGTGCGGCTTCACCAGCGCCGAAATCGTTCGTCGCCTCTTTCAGCGACGCCTGGGCGTGAGCCCGACCTCTTACAGGAAGCGCTTTCGATCGGTGCGCTGAAGGGCATAAAGGCGGGACGATGTTGTGTGTCCTTGAAAGTGGAGGGTGGTCGAATCCCGGCCTGACCGCGAGACCGGCTCCAATCCCATACTTGGCACGAAACGTGGGACGGATGGCATGGTCCGGGGTGTCGCAGGCCCTGTAGATTCCCTCTCCAACATTGAGCGATGGAGCGGACCAATGGAAGACGCGAAACACATCGCCCTTCGCGCTTTGACCGGCGTCTTCATCGACCGGGATCCGAGCGTGGTAGAACGCTATTTTGCCCCTGACTACATTCAACATAATCCCGTCATTCCCAGCGGTCGGACAGCCATTCCTGGCCTGATTGCCGGCTTGAGCAAGGAGTTTTCCTACGAGCCCGGCATGGTCGTGGCGGAGAGCAATCTGGTGATGGTGCACGGCCGCTATGTCGGCTGGGGACCGAAACCCATGATCGCTGTCGATATTTTCTGCGTGGTGAATGGCAAGCTGGTTGAGCACTGGGACGTGATGCAGGAAGAAGTGCCCGCGGCCGCAACGGCGAGCGGCAACTCCATGTTCAGCCCGATCCGTAGCAGATCGTGACGGACGACGCCATCACGACTGCGTCGTCATAGTGCAGCGCGGTAGCCCCATCACAACATCCATGTCTCGCGAGCATGGAGCCAGCCTACAAAGTCTTCTTCAAGCGGACTAGCGGTCTATATAGCAAAAATGGGACGTCATCCAGGACGAGCCCACGTGGGAACAGTCGCGCAGCGGTCTCCCGATGTTCGGCGATAAATTCCCGGCCTGAGGAGTGGTGAGGATCGACTTGGGCGGCCCGGAGAGTGTGATGGCAAAGCGAGATATCTTCAACAGGCGAATGCAGCACATATTGCGGCTGTCCGATGAGCACGCTCCAGTCATCAAGACTATTCAAAAGAATTCCCTGGCGGCGACGCGGTGCGAACTCGACATGCCTTGTGACGCCGTGACCAACCCGTCGCCTCGCGACGACGCCTATATGATCGTCATACAGATACACGGAAAGAATTCCCGCGAACTTTGGTTGGACGGCAAGCCGATAAAGACCGACCCGCTCCATGCAGGCGGCGTCGTGTTTCACGACATGCGCCAAGGCCCACGGTTCTATTTCCACGACCCTCTCGACTCCGTGAATTTTTATCTGCAGCGGAAGACTCTGGATGCGATCGCGGACGACGCTGACGCACCGAGGATTTCCGATCTGAAGTTTACTCCAGGCGTGGGCGTCATGGACCACGTTGTAGGGGAACTCACGCAACTGCTTTTGCCGGCGTTCGATAACCCTGAGCAGGTCTCCCGGCTCTTTGCCGACCATATAAGCCTGGCTTTAGCCACTCATATCGCCCACGCGTATGGAGGCATGAGAAGCGTCACCGTGCCCTCGCGAGGCGGTCTCGCCACATGGCAGGAACGGCGGGCAAAAGAGTTCATGAGCGCAAACCTTCAGAGAGATGTTTCTCTTGCGCAGCTTGCGACGGAGTGCTCGTTATCGGCCGGGCATTTCGCTCGCGCGTTCCGGCGTTCGACGGGTCTGTCGCCGCACCAATGGCTACTTCAACATCGGGTTGATGAGGCGCATGGACTATTACTCGACCGTAGGCTCTCGCTCGCCGAGATCGCACGCGTCTGCGGTTTTGCCGATCAAAGCCATTTCACGAAGGCCTATACGCGTCTGCGTGGTATCTCCCCAGGCGCTTGGCGGCGACAGCAATTACTCCGAAGGCCTGAATAGGCGAACAGCAGCCGTGGTCCTACTCGATTCGAATCGAACAGACCAAGGATGTTTCGTTTTTACAAGAGCGCGCACGCCGGATCGCGTAGCTTTACGAAGTACCGGGAGTGTCAGAAGCGGAGTGGGATATGCCCAAACCGCACCGACTCACATTTTGGCAGGAAACGTGGCCCAATGGCATGGCCCAGGGGTATGCCGGCTCGGTAGAATTCTGATTACTGCAATTACAGCAGCGAGCAGCGGAGGGAGAAGTGGGAAAAAAAATGTCCACCTATCGCGCGGTGCAGGCGGTCAGTCCTGGAAAGCTGGAGCTGACTGAAAAGCCAGTGCTCGATCCATCAGCTGGTCATGTTCGCATCCGCGTCGAAGCATGCGGCGTCTGCCATTCCGACTCCGCGACCGTGGAGGGAGTCCTGCCGATCGAGTGGCCGAGGGTGCCCGGCCACGAAGCGGTCGGCCGGATCGACGCGATCGGAGAGGGCGTTGAGGGCTGGAAGCTGGATCAACGGGTCGGTGTCGGCTTTCTCGGCGGCAATTGCGGATACTGCGACTATTGCCGCGACGGCGATCTCGTGAACTGCACCAACCAGGGCTACACCGGTGTGCAGCACGATGGCGGCTACGCCGAGATGATGATCGCCAAGACGAGTGGCTTGATTGCCGTGCCGGACGACCTCTCCTCGGTCGATGCGGCGCCCCTGCTATGCGCTGGCCTTACGACCTTTAGCGCACTCAGAAACGCGCCAGCGCGGGCAGGAGACCTGGTTGCGGTGTTCGGCGTCGGCGGACTTGGTCATCTCGGCGTGCAATACGCGCGTCACATGGGTTTCGAGGTTGTGGCGATCGACCGCGGCGACGACCGCGCCAATCTTTCGAAAGAGCTGGGCGCGCATCACTATTTGAACAGCTCCGCAGCCGACGTCGCAAAAGAGCTGCAAAAGCTTGGCGGCGCGCAGGTGGTGCTGGCCACGGCGTCGGGCGGCAAGGCAGTGGCCGCTGCCCTCGGTGGCCTGCGGCGCGGTGGCGTGGTGATTTCGCTCGGTGCGACCGATGAGCCGATCGAGGTGTCGGCATTCGAGCTTCTCTTCAAGCAACTTGGCGTCGACGGCGCCCTGACGGGCACCCCGCGGGCGGGCGATGCGACGCTCAGATTCAGTGCGATGAGCGACGTCGCCGCGATGGTCGAGACCATGCCGCTCGAACGGGCGGCGGAAGCTTATGCGCGGATGATGTCGGGCGAAGCCCGTTTTCGGATGGTCCTGACCATGGTGTAGGCCTCACCGCCATCAACAGCAGCCCAAGGGGTTATATGAGCAGCAGCCTGGATCTGAAGGCGATCACCGAAAAGTTTTTCGCCGCCTACGACGGTCATGACGTCGACGGCATGCTGGCTCTTTGCGCTGACGGCGCGCAAGGACGGTATCTTCCTTACGGCAAGAAAAGCCACATGCCGATCCGGGGTGGCCTTGAACAAATCTGGCGCGGCCTGCTGGGATCAGTGCCCGATTTCGGAGTCGAGGTAGTTGAGATGATCCAGGGCGAAGGCAACATCGTCGTCGTACAGGCGTTGCTCGGCGGCGCCATGCCGGCGGATGTCCCTGGCCTTGTAACGAAAGGCAAGTCCGACCGCATCGCCCACGCCTACATCATCCGCTACAGCGCGGAGGGCAAAATCATGCGCCTGGATTGTTATTGGGACAACACCGCCATCAACGCCATTAAGGCGAGCGTTCTGTGAGCGCACCCGAAGACGTCCTGTCGAGAAGATGCAGCGTACCGCGTCGCGTCGCTGAGAAAAGTCTGTGGGCAATTCTGACGTCTGGCGGAGGTTCCGATGAATCAATTTCAGAAAATATTCGATGCCCAGAAGGCGCTCTTCGCCACCGGGATCACACGCAGCTACGAATGGCGCGTCGACCAACTCGATCGCATGGCCCGCATGATCGGGGAGAACGAGGCGCGCTTCCAGCGGGCGATGGCGAAGGAATTCAAGACGGCCTCGCAGGAATACATCTTCGAGACAGCGGCATCGGCTGGCGAGAGCGAGGTCCAGAAGAGCCAGCTGAAAGAGTGGATGAAGCCGGTCGAAGCACCGGTGCCACAGTTCCTGGCCAAAACCGGCCACAAGGGGATGATCTATCGCGAGCCTTACGGCGTGGCGCTTATCATCGGACCGTTCAACGGACCTTTGCTCCTGCTGATCCGCCCCGCGCTCGCGGCGCTCGCGGCCGGAAACACCTGTATTCTCACGCTGAGTGAAGCACTCCCGGAAACGACGAAAGTGCTACTTGACCTTGTCCCGAAATATTTCGACCCAAGCGCCGTGACCATGGTGGCCGGCGGCAAGGACCAAAACACCGAGCTCCTGAAGCTCTCGTTTGACTTCATTTTCTTCACCGGCAGCACCTTTGTCGGGAAGATCGTTGCGCAGGCGGCCGCGAAAAACCTCACGCCGGTTCTGCTCGAACTCGGCGGGATGAACCCGGCGATCGTCGACGAGACCGCGAACATTCCCGATGCGGCGAAGAAGATCGTCTGGGGTGCGATGGCCTGGGGCGGCCAATGGTGCACCTCGCCGGGCTACGCCTATGTCCATGAGTCCGTGGCGGACGCCTTCGCCTCCGAGGCCAAGAAGGCATTGGGTGAGCTATTCGGCAATGACCCGAAATCCAACTCCGACTACTCGCGCATCATCAACGCCCGTACGGTTGACCGGCTGGCCTCGCTCATCGATCCCGCCAGGGTGATCGCCGGCGGCAAGTCAGACCGCGATGCGCACTACCTCGATCCCACGCTTCTTTATCCCGTCACCTGGCATGACAAGATCATGGAGGACGAGGTCTTCGGACCCATCCTGCCGATCCTGACCTATAAGTCATTCGATGAGGCGATGGCGCGGATGGCGAAAACGGGACGTCCGCTCGCCGGCTTTATCTTCAGCCGCGATCAGCAAACCATCGACCGGTTTATCGGCCAGCTGTCCTTTGGTGGAGGCGGCGTGAATCTGGTGAACGTTCACCTGTTCGTTGAGACCATGCCGTTCGGCGGTACCGGATCCGCCGGGATGGGCCACTACTATGGCAAGTATGGCTTCGATGCCCTTACCCACGCCAAGTCGATGCTGATCTCCGCGCCCGACGTCGCGATCGAACATCTCTACTCGCCCTTTACCGAAGAAAAGAACCGGCAGCTTGCAGGATGGTTCGAGTACTGAGGCGATCTTGCCCCGGCCCCATCTGAGGCAGCTGCCAATTATGATGTCGTCGTGATCGGCAGCGGGGTCGGCGGTTACCCGCATTGCACGTGATTGGCGCGCAGGTAAGCGAACTCATCGCCGAGGTCTGCCTCGCCATAGAGTTTCACGCCGATAGCGAGGATGTCGCCCGAACCTGCGACCGCCATCGCGACGCGGTCGGAGGCCCTGCGGCAGGCCGCCATGGGCATAGACGGATGAATGACTCAATCCTAGGAGCGGGAGATGACCTTGGCGCGCTTGAAATCTGTGGCCGGTGTTCGAATTCCGGATACCGCGCTGTGCATTGCCGCGGTGGACCTTTTGGAATCCAGTTCGCCCAAATTTCTCTGCACGCATTGTCTTCGAACCTACATTTTCGGCAGTCTTGCCGTCAGAAGCCTCGGCCGGCCGGTGGCTGACGAAGAAGCCGCGTTTTGCGCCGCGCTTTTGCACGACCTCGGGCTGATCCCTCCCTACCGTCGCGATAGTCGGTTTGAAATCGATGGCGCGGATGCTGCGCGCGATTTCTGCGCGAAGCATCAGGTGTCGCCGGAGCGTGCGGATCTGGTTTGGAAGGCGATCGCTTTGCATACCTCTCCGGGAATATCGACCCGGCTGGCGGACGAGATAGCACTGGTCCATCTCGGCGCCGGTCTCGACTTTCTGGGTCTGGGCCTTGATCAGGTGCCGCCGCAGGTTCTCGATGAAATCCTCGAAAAATACCTGCGGATGACGTTCAAATCGCAATTCCGCGATCTCCTGGTCGAACACTGCCAGCACAACCCCGCTGCACAAGTCTTGACCTGGACCGACGATGTTGCGCGCACCGCCGGCTGCACGTTGCATGGCAAGACAATTCCGACGGCATCGCAAATCATGTCCGCTGCGCCGTTTGATGAATGACCCGACGGCCAAAGTCGTCCGCCGAAGGGCTCGCACTCTCAGCTGTGCGCCTGCGATCTGAGGTTACGTTGATTCTGCTGTGCGCCCGGTTGTTCGTTTCGGTCTCGAGGTTCATCTCGACGAGAGACCGTCCACGAACTAGCGGACCTAAATAGTGACAAGCGGCTGCGAAGCGTTGCGTATGCTTTGCGGTGTTGGTCCGAAGGTGCGCAGGAAGCTACGGCGCATCCGCTCGCGATCGCCGAATCCGGTTGCACGGGCGGTCTCTTCGGCAGACAGTCGGCCGTGCTCGAGCATCAGTCTGGCGGCTTCGAGCCGGAGATTTTCGATCGCCTTGGCGGGTGATTGTCCGCCTCCCTGGAAGGCCGACCCTCGCCGATTTTGATGTGCTGGGCCAGAAACTCCAGGAAGACGCGGATCCGGATCGGCAGGAGCCCACCCTGCCCAAGATAGACAGCATGCAGTTCGTCGATGTCGCCGGGGTTGAACTTTTCAAGTATGGGGACAAGCCGATTGGCCGCGACATCGTCCCTGACTATGAAAGAGGCCAACCGAACAAGTCCGACGCCGCTGATGGCAAGCGCCCGCAACGCGTCGCCATCGCTGACCTGAACATTCCCCGAGGGCGGAATCGTTCTCTGCACGCCTTTGTCCATCAACGGCCAGCCCTTTGTCGCTCGCGCGTAGTTGAAGCCAAGACGATTATGCTGCGTCAACTCGTCCGGCGTTTTCGGAATGCCGTATCGAGCGAAATAGCCTGGTGAGCCGACGATTATCATCCGCGCAGCGCCAAGCTTGCGCGCGATGAGCTGGGAGCTTTTGAGCGGACCGCTGCGCAGCGCAACATCGGTCCGCTGTTCCAGCAGGTCGATCACCTGATCCGTCAGGGATATCTCCAAGGAGAGTTTCGGGTAGGCCTCCAGGAAAGCGGGGACGATCGGCAACATTAGCTGTCGCCCCACCGGGATGTTGGCGCTCACTCTGATCTTTCCCTTCGGGATCTCGGCTTCCGCCACGGACCGCTCGACCTCGTCCATGTCGGCAAGCAGTCTTATGCTCCGCTCGTAAAACAATCGCCCTTCTGCTGTGAACTGAAGAGTCCTCGTTGAGCGATTGACCAGCCGCGCGCCGAGTCTGGTCTCGAGCCGGCCGACAAGCTTGCTGATCGCCGAAGGCGTCATGCGAAGCGCGCGCGCCGCGGCGGAAAACCCCCCGAGTTCGAAGACCCGCGCGAAGACTTCCATCTCGCCGGAGCGATTTACATCCAGTCGGGCCACTGTGATTTCATTTCACAAATGATGTTCCAGGCCAAAGTCTACTGCATACTCCCCGGCGCGTCCAATTCTCTGAAACCAACGCTTCAAGAGACAGACCGGCAAGAGACCGTCTTACCGCGGGTCCCAGGCTGAAAATCAAAACTAATCATGGAGATGATCATGGATAGGCCCGTTGTTTTGATCACCGGTGGCCTCACCGGTATCGGCCGCGCCGCTGCCGTCGCCTTCGCCAGGAAGGGCGCAAAGGTGGTTGTTGCGGGTCGGCGTGATGAGGTCGGCAAGGAGCTCGTCAAGGAGCTGCGCTCATTGGGTTCGGAGGCCGAGTTCATCAACGCCGACGTCCGCAAGGAGCACGATGTACGCGCCATGGTCGACAAAACGGTCGCACGGTTTGGCCGTCTCGATGTCGCGGTGAACAATGCCGCCACCGAAGGCCAGGTTGGTCCGATCACGGACCAGACCGCCGAGAGCTTCGCCGCCACGTTCGAGACCAATGTTCTCGGCGTGGTCCTGAGCATGAAGCACGAAGTGCGCGCCATGCAGGCCCAGGGGAGCGGTAGCATCATCAACATCTCCTCGACCTACGGCCACAAAGGTGCGGCTTTCGCCTCGATTTACGTCGGCGCCAAGCACGCCGTCGAAGGCATCACCAAGTCGGTAGCGCTCGAAGTCGCCAAATCCGGAATTCGTGTCAACGCCGTTGGACCAGGCCCCACGGACACCGGGATGCTGACCCGCTTCACCGGCACCGCCGAGAACAAGGCGGCTTTGGCGACGCAGGTTCCGTTGGGTCGGCTCGGACTCTCCGAGGAGGTCGCCGACGGTATCGTCTTCCTGGGATCGGACGAAGCCAGATTCATGACGGGTCACGTCCTCAACGTTGACGGTGGACACAGCGCCAATTGATCCGTCGGCGAATCTTCAAGGGGATTGATCATATGAGTACAACCGCGACGAAACGAACGGCCAAGGCCGAGACCGAAGATCTCGATGTCATTATTGTCGGCGCGGGATTTGCCGGTTTCCATCTTCTGGACCGTCTGCGTGGCATGGGTATGTCCGTCCAGGTGTTTGAGGCCGGGGATGGTCCTAGCGGCGTCTGGTATTGGAATTGTTATCCGGGAGCGCGAGTCGATTCTCCCGGCCCGATGTATCAATTTTCGCGCGACGATCTGTGGCGAGATTGGAAGTTTAGCGAGCTATATCCCTCGTGGCAGGAGATTCGCGCGTATTTCCATTACGTCGACAAAAAACTCGACCTTAGTCGGGATATTCGGTTCAACAGGCGCGTGAACGAGGCGGAGTTCGACCCGACGCACAATCGCTGGACGGTCCGCTCCAGCGACGGCTCCGTCACGAGGGCTCGTTATTTCGTGCTGTGCACCGGCTTAGGTTCGAAGCCTTACGTGCCGGAGTTGCCAGGCCTGGTCGATTTTGCCGGGGAGCACCATCACACCGCGCTTTGGCCGCAGCAGGGTCTCGACCTGGCCGGCAAGCGGGTTGGGGTCATCGGTACAGGAGCGAGTGGCGTGCAGGTGGCTCAAGAGGCCGCTGCCGTGGCGGCCCATCTCACCGTCTTCCAGCGCACGCCCAATCTGGCTCTGCCGATGCGACAGAGGAAACTCGACGACGACACAATCCGCCGCATGAAGGAGGGTTATCCGCTCGCATATCAGAAGCGCAGAACGTCGTTCGGGGGGTTCGACTACGATCCCCTCGAAAAGTCAGCGTCCGAGGTGTCCGGAGACGAGCGGCGAGCGACATTCGAACGTGTTTGGGAGATCGGAGGCCTTGCGCCGTGGGTTGGCTCGTTCAACGACTTGCTTGTCAACGAACAATCGAACCGCGCCGCCTATGACTTCTGGCGCGACAAAACGCGGGCGCGGATCAAAGATCCCGCTGTTGCCGAGATTCTCGCGCCGACAGAACCGCTTCATCCCTATGGCACCAAGCGACCCTCCCTCGAACAGAACTTCTTTGATATCTTCAATCAGTCCAACGTGAGCCTTGTCGATCTCCGCAAAACCCCGATCGAAGGAGTGACGCGTAGCGGGATCAAGACGACGGCTGGCGAGCATGACCTGGATATTCTTGTGTTGGCCACCGGTTTTGATGCTGTCACGGGCGGCCTGACCAACATCGATATCCACGGCACGCAGGGCGAGACGCTGAAGGAGAAGTGGGCCAAGGGTGTGCGCGCCCATCTCGGAATGGCCGCGGCGGGCTTTCCGAATCTCCTCTTCGTTTATGGCCCGCACAGCCCGAATGCTTTCGCCAATGGGCCGACTTGCGCAGAGCTTCAGGGTGACTGGATCGCTCAGATGCTGGACCACGTTCGACAACGCGATTGGGCGCGGTTCGAGGCGACGGCTCCCGCGGAGGAAGCATGGCGGGCGCAGGTAAATGCTCTGGCGGATGCAACTCTCTTCCCGCGCGCCGACTCCTGGTATCTCGGCGCGAACATTCCCGGCAAGCGGCGTGAGATGCTGTCCTTCGCTGGTGGCCTCGCGACATACATGGCGAAATGCAACGAAAGCGCCGAGCGAGAGTACGAGGGATTCGCGATCGGTCCCTCACACCTCGGCTTGGATCGCTGCAACAGGAAATCCAAATGAGCCAGCACAATCACCAGACCGCGCCGACGCAGTTCGTCGAAGCTAACGGCATCCGTTTTGCCTATCGCCGCTTTGGCAAAGTTGCCGGCGTGCCGCTCGTCTTCAACCAGCACTTCACCGGCACCATGGATCATTGGGATCCGGCAGTGACCGACGGTTTAGCCGGGGACCGTGAGGTCATCCTGTTCAACAATGCCGGCGTATCCAGTTCCTCCGGCGAGGTGCCGACCAAGATCGAAAAAATGGGCGCCAACGCCGTGGCGTTCATCAAGGTGCTGGGCCTGGCGAAAGTCGATGTGCTCGGGTTTTCGATCGGCGGCTTTGTCGCGCAGGAAATCGCCCTTCAGGCGTCCGACCTCGTGTGGCGACTGGTCTTGGTCGGTACCGGCCCACGCGGTGGCGAGGGCATGGCCACGCTCACGCCCGAGGCGCAGGAAATCTTCGGCGCCACCTATGAAGAGCCGGATCATCTCTGGCTTCGCGTGCATTTCAGCAAGTCGGAGAAGAGCCAGGCCGCGGGCCGCGAGTTCCTCAAGCGCTTCCGGCTGCGAACGGCGAATCGCGACCCCGAGGTCAACGAGAAGGTCGCGCCTGCCCAGATTGAGGCGATCGGCGAATGGGGCGCGCCACGGGAGAAGGCGTTCGAATATCTGAAGTCGATCCGTCAGCCGACGCTGGTCGTCAATGGTGGCAAGGACGTGATCATCAACTCCGTGAACTCGTTCATCCTGCAGCAGCACCTGCCCAACGCCGAGCTTATCCTCTATTCCGACGCCAATCACGGCTCACAGTACCAATACCCCAAGCGGTTCGTCCGGCACGTTTCGCTGTTCCTATCTAGGAGGAAGCACGATGAAACTTTCCGCATTGAATGCTTCTGACACGACGCTTGTGCCACTCGTGAAACCTAACCCCGACTCAAGAGCACCCATGTCAGTTCTAGTGAAAATCGTCGTCGTCTATCACAGCGGATATGGTCATACGGTGAAGATCGCCGAGGCAGTCGCGCGTGGCGCAGCAGCCATCAATGGCGCGAGCGTGGAGCTTGTTGCAGCGGAAAAGGCGCCGGGCCGATGGGAGCTTCTCGATGGTGCAGACGCCATCATCATGGGAGCGCCCACTTACATGGGTAGCCTGTCGGCACCGTTCAAAGCGTTCATGGATGCGACCTCGCACCTCCAATATGCCGAGAAGCGCTGGGAGGGCAAGATCGCCGCAGGCTTCACCAATGGCGCGTCCCGCGGCGGCGACAAGCAGAACTCGCTGGTCCAGCTCATGACATTTGCCGCCCAGCACCAGATGCATTGGGTCAATCTCGGGATGAATTACGGGAATAATCGCTCCTACACCAACGAGGATATCCTCAACCGCGACAGTTACACGCTTGGAATGGCTGGCCAGGCCGACATGGACCAGAGCGGCGACGTCGCGCCGCCGTCGTCCGATCTTCGGACTGCGGAGTTTCTCGGCCGCCGAGTGGCCGAGGTCGCGCAGGAGCTATCGGCTGGCCGGGCGACGCTCGGCCGGCGAGCCAATCGCGGCGTTTCCGGTGGTGCCGACAATCAGGATCCGGAAGGCCGGGGCGTGATGGCATCCAAACGCAATCGAGGCACCACTGGACTGGTCACCGCCTAAGGATTCGCGCCGACCCGATTCCAAATCAGAAGGACACAGACGATGGCTGACAAGCTGATAAAGATACCGGGGCCCGATCACCCGATTTCGATCGAACCGAACCCGTCTCGCGTCGTGGTCAAAGTCGCCGGAAAGATCATCGCCGATACCCGCGATGCGTTGACGCTTCGCGAGGCGTCCTATCCGCCCGTTCAATATATCCCCCGCCGCCACGTCGATATGGCCGCTCTCACACGCAGCGAACATACCACCTATTGCCCCTACAAGGGCGACGCGTCCTACTACAGCATTCCGGCGGGCGGGGATCGTTCACGCAACGCAGTGTGGACGTATGAGACGCCGTTTGAAGCGATGGCGCAGATCAAGGAATACGTCGCCTTTTACCCGGACCGTGTCGACGAGATCAGTTAACCGGCGCTCGCGAGCTGGCTTTGATGGCATGTCGATGAAGGCGGTGCCGGGCCGTTCGGAGTGAAATTTCGGCTCCCTCTCACGCCGGGTGACCCCAAGGAGAAAGAACAGATGACGAAGGCAAAGCGTACCGCACTTGTCACAGGAGCCTCCGGCCTGGCCGGCGGCTACATGCTGGCTCACCTGCTTGAGCAGGGCGGCTGGGATGTCATTGCGGTGTCGCGCCGCAAGCCGCGGATTGGTGGCGACTACAGGCACATCGCCGTGGATCTTCTCGATCCGGCCGACTGCCAGGCCAAACTTGGGCCGCTTACGAACATCACGCACCTGTTGTATTTGGCAATCACGGAGCGCTCCGATCCCGGTGAGACGATTTCGGCGAACGCCAACATGTTCTTCAACCTCGTCAAAACCGTCGAGGCCGCTTCACCGATGCTCGAGCATGTTCATCTCTCTCAGGGCACCAGGTGGTACGGAAATCACCTCGGCCCCTACAAGACCCCGACCAGGGAGGACGATCCGCGGCACATGCCGCCGAATTTCTATTACGACCAGCAGGACTTTCTCGAAGAATTCCAGCAAGGAAAGCGCTGGACCTGGTCGGTCGGGCGTCCGCACGCGGTCTGCGGTTTCTCCACGGGAGGACCGATGAACCTGACTCTGGCGATCGCTGTCTATGCCAACATCTGCAAGGCGCTGAGGCTGCCTCTCAGCTTTCCGGGCAAGCCAGGTGCGTATACCGCGCTCTATCAGTGCACGGACGCCGCTCTTCTGGCAAGGGCCGTCGAGTGGATGACGACCGATCCGAAATGCGCCAACCAGGCTTTCAACATCACCAACAGTGATCTCATCAGGTGGCAGAACCTGTGGCCCAGATTCGCCAACTTCTTCGGGATGGAGCTGGCTCCGCCACGCCACATCAACCTTGCGCGGTCCATGGCCGACAAGGGGCCGGTGTGGGAAAAAATCGTCGAAAAGAACGGATTGCAGAAGTTCCGCTTCGAAGAGATCGCGGCCTGGGGCTACCCGGACGGCGTCTTCGCTTCCGACTACGATATCGTCTCCGATACCAGCAAGGCCCGCCGTTTCGGATTCCACGACCTGGTGGACACCGAGGAAATGTTTTTCCGGATGTTCTCGGATTTTCGGCGTGAGCGGATCATTCCGTGACCTGCCAACTTGCGCTCGATGGGTCATGTCGCGGTGTCAGCTGCGCCGGGATGCCGGACTTTCGGGTGAGTCCACGTTCGGCATGCTTCTTCTTCCGCGCGCGATCAGGTCGTCCACCTTGGAGAGGAACACTTTGAGAAGCGAGGACGTGTTTGCCCTGTTATAGCCGATCACCAGATCGATGGTCGGCGCTTCGCCTCGCAACGGGCGGCTGACGACCGATGGCGGAAGAAGATTTCGCGCATAAAGCGGCAGCAACGCGATGCCACGCGTGGATACGATCATTGAGATCGCCATCGAAATATTATCCACCTCATGGTCGGGAGTAAGATCGAGTCCGGCGCGCGCCGCATAGCCGTCGATAACGGCCCTGAGAGCAGGTGATGTCGTCTTGGGAACACTGATGAAGGTTTCACGCGGAATTTCTTGCGGACGAATCGTAACGTGCGTGGCGAGGCGATGATCGCTGGGTAGAAAGACGACGAGGGGCTCTTTGGTCAACAGCTTGAATGCCAAGCCTGGCACGTGGTCTTCCCGCCGGAGAAAGGCCACGTCAAGTTTGCCCTGCAGCAGCCCCCTCGCAAGGTCAGGCGATAGCTGGCTGTGCACGATGACTTCGATGTTTGACTGATCGTCGCGGAGAATCCTAAGGGCTTCGGGAAGCCAATTCACCTCGTGCCCGGTCAGAAATCCAAGAACGAAAGATTCCTTGGCGACCTGGGCCGCCCGCCGCGCCGCTTCGCCCGCCACCTCCACCTGCGACAGCGCCAGACGGGCATGATCGAGAAAGGCGCGGCCTGCCGGGGTCAGTTCGATTCCACGCGGACCGCGGATCAATAGTTGGGCGCCGACCGCCAGCTCCAGATCGCGGATCTGCCGGCTGAGCGACGGCTGGGCGGTGTGAAGCCGCCGCTCGGCTGCCAGCGTCAGGCTGCCTTCCTCAGCCACCGCAATGAAATAGCGCAGATGACGCAGTTCTATGTTTAAGTCATGCCTTCAAAGTATGGCAGGGATCATACAAAGTCTTTCTCCTTTCCGCCAGAACCACCTACTTCACCTGAAAGTCGCGAGCCAAACCGCGCCGCGGTGTCCCAAACCCTTAGTCGGAATGACCTGCCAAGCAAGGCTTTTCAGCAATATCTTACTCAAAGGAGAAACTGCATATGACCACCCCCGTTGTCCTGATTACCGGCGCCTTGACCGGCATTGGCCGTGCCACGGCGCTGGCCTTCGCCCAGGAGGGCGCCCGGATTGTTGTCTCCGGCCGCCGCGACCAGGAGGGACAAGCCCTGACTCAGGAGCTCCGCGCCCTCGGCGTTGAGGCTGAATTCATCCGCGCCGACGTTCGCCATGAAGACGACGTCCGCAACCTGGTGGACAAGACCATGGCCCGCTTCGGCCGGCTGGACGTGGCGGTCAACAACGCCGGCACCGAAGGCAAGCCCGGTCCGGTGACGGAGCAGACCGCCGAAAGCTACGCGGCCACCTTCGACACGAACGTGCTCGGCGTGCTGCTCAGCATGAAGCATGAGATGCGGGTGATGCAGCTGCAGGGCAGCGGCAGCATCGTGAACCTGTCGTCGACCATGGGCCATCGCGGCGCGCCGGGCGCCTCGCTCTATACCGCGAGTAAGCACGCGGTCGAAGGGTTGACGAAATCCGCGGCGCTCGAAGGTGCGGCATCGGGCGTTCGCGTCAATGCGGTCGCGCCCGGTCCCGTCGAAACCGGAATGCTGGACCGGTTCACCGGCTCTGCCGAGCGAAAGGCCGGACTGATCGCAGGCGTGCCGCTCAAGCGTGTGGGCACGCCTACGGAGATCGCCGATGCCATCGTGTTCGTCGCGTCTTCCAAGGCGTCGTTCATCACCGGCCAGATAATTGCCGTGAACGGTGGCAAGACCGCTTCATAAATTCTGCACCCCGGAAACAGAACATCGCAAAGCTCGCAATGATCAAGGTAGCATCGGCGTCCGTTCGTCATACCGTGGCGGGCCGGACCGAGCCTCCGGCGGGCGGGCGGTTCGCCCTCGGGCGCCGCGCGAGTCTCTTGGTGTCGGCGGGCGTGGTCGGTCATACGCTGTGGACAAGCGCGGCGCCCGCGCTCACCTACGGGCTTTATGCCGAGGAGTGGCATCTCACCCATACGGTGATAGCGGCGATCTTCGCCATCTATCCGATCGCCGTCGTCGTCATGCTGCTCGGCTTCGGCGGCATTTCCGACCAGATTGGCCGCCGCATGACCATGTTGGCGGGGCTCTGGGCTTCGCTCGCCGGAGCGCTGCTGTTTGCGGTCGCACCCGACGTGTGGTGGGTATTCGCAGGACGTGCGCTGATGGGCATCGGCGTCGGCCTTGCTGCGAGCCCGTCGACTGCCGCGATCCTGGAGTTCACGAGCCCGGAACGCGCGAAGAGCGCGGCCTCGGTCACGATGGGGGCGCAGGCAATTGGCTTCGCCACGGCTTTGCTGCTCGGTGGCGCCTTAACGCAATACGGGCCATGGCCGGCCCACCTTTGCTTCTGGGTGCTTGCGGTCTTCCTCATCGTCCTTCTGATTGGGACGTGGCTCTTGCCGCGTCATACGCCCGGCGGTAGGGGCGGCGACTGGCGCTCGAGAATGCCATTCGTTCCGAAGGAAGTGCGTCAGGCTTTCGCGATGACATCGACCGCGATGATCGCGGCCTATGCGTTCGGCGTCCTGGTGCTCTCGCTCGGCGGCCAGGTCGAGCATGACCTGATCGGCTCGCCCAACGCCCTTCTCAACAGCGCCGTCCTTTCATTGTTTCCCATCGTGATGGGCGCGATCGGGATCGTGGCTCGGCCGCTTTCGCCACGGCGGGCGCTGATTGTCGGCGCGCTGATCTCCAGTGCGGGCATGGTGCTGCTCATCCTCGCAGTCAGCATGCGCGATCTGGTTATCTACTTGCTGGCGACGGCCGCTGCGGGTGGCGCATACAGCCTGTTGTTTGTCGGCGGTCTGCAAGTGATCAGCGTGGCGGCTCCTGAGCGTCACCGCGGCGGCATCCTCGCCGCGCTCTATCTCCTGAGTTACCTGTCGATGGGCGCGCTCGCACTCGCTCTCGGCGCGCTCGCGACGGCGAGGGGGCTTAGTCTAGCCGTCGATCTCGGTGCGGCAGCCATCATTCTGATGAATGTCGCCACGCTCGTATTCGCAACGAGGAAGCCCACCATAACCCCATCCGCCGCCTCGCCTGCATCGACATAAGGACCTCGCGAACGTTCGCGTGCCCGTCGGAACTAGGACGGACCTGAGCTTCTGTCGGGCAGGAGGAGAAGCAGTCCGACGACTGTGAGTAGCATCAGCACGTTGCAAAGGGCGACCGCGCCAAACGCCTGGACATAGGATGCCGTCTGGCTGAGGCCTCTTGATCCGGCACCAGACAGCGTCAGAAAGAAGGGAACCTCCAGTGCCGCTACCCCCAATGCATTGCCGCCGCGCTGCATCGTCGTCAGGACCCCGGATGCGGATCCGACGTGGCGGTCGTGGATACCGCTCATCACCGCGTTCAGTATGGGCGTCATGAAAAGGCCCATGCCGATGCCAACGAGCAGCAGGGACGGAAGAAGCCATTCGGCTGGAAGCGGATCGATCGTCCAGCACAGGACGAGCGCAAAAAGCATCCCGACCAGGTCCACGAGGACGCCTGCCATCATGATACGGCGCACCCCGAACGACACAAGCCGACTTGCAATCGGCGAAACGATTCCGAACGCTCCACCGAGCATTGCCAGACTCGCTGCTGTGGCCAGCGGCGAGTACCCATAGCCCGTTTGCATTAGCAACACGTAGGAGAAGCTGAAGGGTGTCGTAGATGCCCAAAAGATAAGGATCAGAAGCGCGCCGACATTAAACGCGCGGTCGCCAAACAGGTCGGTTTCAAGCAGCGGAGAGAGACCGTGCCGCGACTTCCAGCGTTGGTGGAGGTAGAACCCCACGAAAGCGAGCGGGGACGCGACCAGCATCGCGACAGGCCACCCGGCCCAGCCGCGCTCCGGGCCCTCGACCAACGGCAGCATCAGCAGCAACATGGCGAGTGTGCTCAGCGCGACACCCGCAAGGTCAAGCCGCTTGTGCTCGCCGGAACGCACGTCGGCCAGCACAAGCGGTGTCAGGAGAATTGCCGATATCCCAATTGGGAGGTTCATCAGAAAGATCATACGCCAGCCAAGGCCGAACAGGTCAGCCTGGACGAGGACTCCCCCAAGGATAAGCCCGGCGACGTTGGCAAGGCCGATCGCCACGCCCATCGCGCCGAACGCTGCCCTACGCTCGCCGCCATCGGCAAACGACATTCGCACCAACGCAAAGACCTGGGGTGAGAGCATCGCCGCGGAGGCGCCCTGCAGCAGCCTGCCGACAATAAGAATCTCGATGTTCGGCGCGACCCCGCAGACGAACGACGTCAGCGTGAACGCTGCAAAAGCCGCCATGAAAACACGACGCTGGCCGTAGATGTCGCCAAGCCGTCCCCCGGTGATCATGCCGGCGGAGAAAGCCAGTGCGTAGCCTGCTATCGTGAGCTCGGCCTCGCCGAAGCTCGCGTGTAGCGAGCCTCTGATCGCCGGAATCGCAATGTTGACGATCGAATTGTCCATGACCGTCACAAAAATGCCCGAGAGCACGACGGCGAGCGCCACCCGGCGGCGGGCGTCGATGCCCGGGTTGGCGACCTCTGCGCTCGGTTCGAGGTCGCTCAAAGCGTGACGACGATCTTGCCGAATTGGCCGCTGTTCTCCAGATAGCGATGCACTTCCACCATATCGTCGAACTTGAATATGCGATCGATGACCGGCTTGAGCGCGCCGCTCGCAAGACCCTTGGTGACGTAATCCACCGCGGCCTTCCGGCGAGCCTCGTCGCCGGTGACCAGCCGGATGCTGTACCCTTTGACGATCGTCATCTTGCGGATCATCTCCAGCACGGGGATCGGTGTGTCATCCTCGCTCAGTGCGCCGTAGATGTAGACGATACCCTCATTGGTCAGCGCGGCGATCAGCTTGGCCAAGTCCGCGCCGCCCACGGGATCGAAGGCGACGCGTGCGCCACGGCCGTTGGTGATGCGCATCACCTCGGCGACCATGTCTTGCTCTTGGGTTGCAACAACATGGGCTGCGCCGGCCTCGTGCAGCCGCTTTTTCTTGTCCGAAGTGCCGGTCAGCGCGATGGGGATCGCGCCGGCATGGTTGGCAATTTGAATCGCCGCCAGGCCGACGCTGCTCGAAGCGGCGGGAATGATGACCAAGTCGCCCGCCTTCACGCGAGCGTCGACGACGAGCGCGCCGTAGGCCGTCATGAACATCATCCAGACCGACGCTGCTTCGACGAACGAAAGCGATTCCGGATGCTTCACGACGGCGTGGTCGGGCGCGAGAATGACCTCTCCGTAGGTGAAGTACTTGTTGAGGGAGAAGGCCGGGAGCGTGCTGACTGTGTCGGCCACGGCAAAATCGGTCACATCCTTGCCCACGGCATCGACAACGCCGGCGCAATCATATCCCAGGCCGGCCGGGAATATCGGGGATTCGACATATCTGTCGTTTCGCCACATTGAGTCGGCTCGGTTGATGCCGATCGCCTTTACCTTGATGCGAATTTCGTGTGGACCGGGAGCCGGCACTCCCATTTCAATGAATTCGAGGACTTCTGGCCCTCCGGCCTGTGCGAATTTGATCATACGGGACATGAAGCCTCCATCAAGTCGGGTTGCAGGTGTGTGATTCGGCACGAGCGCCACGGTGGTCAGCGCAGGGCCGGTTGTGAGGGGCGTTTCGAGATGCTGTTCGGGAACGGCGGAGGACCTAGTCCATTCCGGTCATGAGGTACACGAAGCCCTTACTGGCTTTTAGCCGGATCGGCCGTACCGCCTGATAGGCGTTGGAATAGTAGAATGTCTTCACGGCCTCGGCGCTGTTGAACTCGACGATAACCCGGCGGCGATGAGGCAAGACGCCATCCAGCGGTTGCGGATCTCCTCCGCGCACGAGAATTTTGCCGCCGTGAGCCGAGGTGATATCCGGAACGCTCGTGCGGTAAGCCTCATAGGCGGCCGGATCGGTGATCTCGACTTCAACAACGAAATACCCCTTGGGCATAGTCCAACTCCTGTATCGGCCGCAATCGGTCGCGGGATAGCTTGGCGTGAAGCAATGGTTGATGCATTGCGGTTCGAGCAGCATCCGCGTTATGCGCTCATGCTGGGCCGCGCCGAAACCGCATCCTTCCAGCGCGTCAGCGCTTGGTGCCGCTCTGGAATCGATATGTCGAGCGCCTTCGCGAAATCGATGGTCACCAGCGCAGTGATGTCTGCCGCCGAAAACCGCTCGCCGGCGACGAAGGGCACCTGTTCGAGCCGTGCGTTCAGATCAGCGAGAAAGTTCTGCACGCGCAGCACGCTGCGGTCGACCAACCCCGGAATTTGCCCGTAGCTGTGCGGTCCGGCGATGGCGCGGCCCTTCAGCCTCTCCATCTTGTTGCGCACGCCTTCCATCACCGGCGCAAAGCCTTCGAGCTCGGCGAACCGCTCCCACATCACGACCAGGCCCTTGTCCTTAGACGTGGCGCCCAATAGGGGCGTGTCGGGAAAGGCTTCATCGAGATACCGCATGATGGCCGGCGCCTCTGCGATGGTGGTGCCATCTTCGAGCACCAGGGCCGGTACCACGCGGCGGGGATTGATGGCCCTGTAGGCTTCCGAGTGTTGCTCACCTGTGCCGAGATCGACAGAAATCAGCGTCGGCTTGAGCCCCTTCTCGGCCAGGAAAATTCGGACACGCCGCGAATTGGGCGAGTTGACGGAATGGTAGAGCTTCAACTTGTCTGACATCTCATGACTCCTTGTGTTCGACTGGGATAGTCACCGTGAGCAGTCGTGTACGTCTCTCGTTCTCGCGTCAGACTTGGGCTCTGCCGCCATCGGCGAACAGTTCGATCCCGGTGACGAAGCTGGAGTCGTCCGAGCCCAGAAACAGCGCGACCTTGGCGATCTCCTCGGGCTCCGCCATGCGGCCCATGGGGACGGTCGACACGATACGCGCGATGGCTTCAGACGGCTGCAGCGCCACTTGCGGAGTGATGACAGGTCCGGGACTGAGAACGTTGGCGCGGATGCGCCGGTCCTTCAGCTCCGCGGTCCAGGTGCGCACGAATGAGCGAATAGCCGCCTTGCTCGCGGCGTAGACGCCGAAGCTCGGGGTGCCTTTGGCGGCCGCGGCTGAACCGGTCAAAATGATGGAGGCGCCATCGTTCAGAAACGGCAGCGCCTTCTGGACCGTGAAGAGCAGCCCCTTGACGTTCGTGTCGAAGGTCTTGTCGTAGTACTCCTCGGTGATGCTTCCCAACGGGACGAATCCACCAAGTCCGACATTGGCGAAGAGGATATCGATGCGGCCCTTCGCCTTGACGCTCTCGTAGAGACGATCGAGGTCGGCGAGCTTCGCGACGTCACCCTGAACCCCCGTGACGTTACCGCCGATGGCAGCTACAGCTTCTTCAAGCTCCTTCTGGCGACGGCCGGTAATGAAGACGTGAGCATCTTCACTGGCGAAGAGCTTTGCCGTGGCGACGCCGATACCCTGGGTACCGCCAGTAATGACAGCCACTTTCCCTTGCAATTTACCCATGGTTCGTTGTCTCTCCGCGTCTCGTTGTGTTGTTGTCGAATGCTCTGTCCCCGGGTCATGGAGACCTCAGGCCGGGCAGCGTCACCCCTGCCGGCCCTGCACGAAGCGCCGTGTGACCTCATCCCGCATCTGGTTGACGGCACCGATTCGCTCGATGAGCTCCGCGGTCCGGCTGCCTCTCAAACCCGCCGTGGTGATCGCGCCATCGCGGACATAGGTGTAGACACCGCTCACCAGGAATGCGCCGACCGACTGGAGATACCTGCGCTGGTCCTCGATGGTTGCGCGATAGGTCTCGCTTTCGCAGAACTCTCGTGCCGTGAGCGCGCTTGCGAAGCCGATCTCGATGACGCCGATGTCCTTGCGTTCGTCGCTGACCCGATGATCGCCGTGGGGAGATGGCGGCGACGGGCGCGCGTTGTCGTACGGTTCCGGCAGATGCAGACGCAACTTCCGCACCGCCGGTGCGGATGCCAGATGTCGCGCCCATTCCGACAACCAGGGCCGGAATCCCTCGCCGGACCCGCCGTTCAGATGCAGATGTAGGCGGTAGAGCCGGTCGGGCCCGTTTGGACTGCCGTCGGGTTCGCGATCAACCAGCGTATGTGAGCCCCGCGGCAGATTGTAAGCGACGATGTGCTCGAACAGATGGAACACGTCTGCGAACAACACCGGGCTTGCTTCGGCGTAGCGGTTCAGGCCGTCGATGTCGGCGAAACCGATTTCCGCGGCGCCGTCGAGCACGACGTCCATGCGGCGAACGCCGTCCGGCAGAGGCCAGAGATTGGCCCCGTGGTCCGGTGAAAAGTGGTGCTGCACATAATAGCTGATACCGGGAAGTCGGGCGCAGAGCGGCCCGAGGACATCGCGCCAATAGTCTGCGAACAGATCTCGCGGAAGCCCGGCAAGCTTGCGGAGGATGCCGTAGGAAAGGCAGCGGATGTTCTCGTCGCGCGCTGCAAAATTGGCAGTATCCACGAACTGCGTCGGTGCGTCGGGGTGGCTGTGCTGGTTCATCGAAGCTTCCTTCCGGCGGTGGCGCTCCGAGATGTTTTCTTTGGGGGCCTTCCCAACAAGGGCGAATTGCCGCGCATTCGATCGGCCATGCCGATCGATCGGCCCTGACTAGAGCTGCCCAAGATGCTGAACAGGGTTGCAGTGCCGCGGCGTCAACCAAGTTGCCGGCCACATAGCCGGAGCGTAGGCTCGCGTTCAATCGACCCATCCGATCAATCGGTGACACGAGGATAGGCGTGGAACTGCGGCAGATCGACTGCTTCCTGGCGGTCGCGAAGGACCTCCATTTCGGAAGGGCGGCGAAGAGACTCTCTCTCGCCCAATCCTCCGTCTCCGAAGCGATACGCTCCCTGGAGCAGGAAGTCGGCGGACCACTGCTCGTCCGAACGAGCAGGCGCGTCCAGCTGACGTCCCTTGGCGAGAAGTTTCGTCTCGGCGTCGAACCCGCCGCCCTGGTGCTGCATGCTACGCTGGACGATTGCAGGAAGACCGTGCTTGGTCAGCCAAACCGGTTAAGGATCGGCTTTCTCGGTGGCGGACTCTATGAACTGACGTTGCCATTCGTCAGGCATCTCAGGAGCAAGTTCCATATCGATGTCGAGTGGGTGGAGCTTTCACTGCTCGACCAGTTTGAGGCGATTGCAGTGGGAAAGGTAGACGCTGCGTTCTGCAGACTTCCGCTCTCGCATGACGGCCTGGTGCAATGCACGGTGGTGCTTGAGGAGAAGAAGAAGCTGGTGGTGCCGGCCGATCACAGGCTCTCAAACCGAGACTGGATCGATCCTGAGGAACTCGCGCTCGAGACCATACCGACATTGCCCGACAATCATCATCTGGGCGCCTGGGCAGCGATCCATTTCCCTGATCACACGCCTTCGGGACGGCCAATCGCGCGAGGGCCGGTCGTCACAACGATCCGGGAATCTCTTGCGGCCGTCGAATCCGGCGAGGCCGTCGTCATCGTGGGAGCGCGAGCGGAGCTCTATTATTCCAACCCCCGCATCAAATTTATCGAGATCGGCGTTGCTCCCGTCGGCACCGCTCTCGTGAGGCGTCGAGCCGATCGTCGGCGTGTGATACTGGACCTCGAAGAATGCGCGCGCGATGTCGCGGCCGGGTTGGTCGATACTGCAGAGCATTGATCGTCACTGAACTGGTTTCTCAACCAAGCGCAGGAATTGAGTGCAGCGTGGCGTCGCTTTGAGCCGGCGTTCGGCCGAAGGAAAAGGTTCAGAAAGAGGCGCCTGTTCTGGTCCGGACGTCACAGCGGGCGAGTAGCACCTATGAACGGCGCCGGGCGAGATGTGGATGGAGTCATTCACCGCGCTTACAGTGAGAGTTGGCCCGTAGTTCCTTCAGAAGCGCGGCGAACGCCGGGGAGGGGTGGCGCCGATTTGGGTAATAGAGATGGTAGCCGGAGAACGGTGGGCTCCAGTCTGCCAATACCCGGACCAGGCGTCCATCGGCGATGAACGGCGCCACCATGTCTTCCATCACGATCGCCAACCCCGCACCATGAAGGGCGGCGTCGATGAGCAGGCGCATGTCATTCAGGACGAAGGGGCCATCGACTTTGACGTTGACGCTGCGTCCGTCGCGCTCGAACTCCCAGGCATAGAGGCCGCCGGAAGTCGGCAGGCGGATGTTGCAGCAGCGGTGATGCGTGAGGTCCTGCAGTTCGACCGGGACGCCGTGTTCAGCGAGGTAGGCCGGGCATCCGACGACCACCCTCCGTAGATCAGGGCCGATGCGCAGGGCGATCATATCCCGGGCGATTTGCTCCCCTAGCCGGACGCAGGCATCGTACTGTTCGATGACGATGTCTGTGAGAGCGGGTTCGATCGACACCTCAACCTTGATGTCGGGATAGCGTATTCAGCCGAAGCAGGGCAGGCCACAACACGGTCTCAGCGGCATGCCGGCCGGCCGTGAGCCGGAGCGATCCCGCGGGCAATTCGCGCAGCTCGCTGAGCGCATTGAGCTGAGCCTCGATCTCGTCCAGAGCGGGGCGAAGCGTGCTCAAGAGCTGCTCGCCCGCAGGTGTCGGCATCACACTGCGGGTGGTGCGCGTGAGTACTGTTGTTTCACGGCGATAACTAACTTGCCCCTTGTTCGGCCGCGGGCCAAAATATCGTAAGCGCTCGGTAGATCGGAGAGGTTGAAGACTTGTGTGACGATGGGCTTGATCGTTCCGGCGTCGACCAAGGCAGCGATCTCTGCAAGTTGGCCGCCGTCGGAGCGGGTGAGCGGACCGTGAAATTCGACGCCGCGCTCGGTCGCTAGCGTGCGAAAGGGTAGGTTGTGCTGGGCAATCTTTGCGGCAACGTCGGCTGGTTCGCCGAACTCGAGCCATGCGCGCTCATCGGAAACGCGCCTTAATCCAACGTAGCGGCCACCCGGCCGAATGCTTTTGATCGACGGAACGATCAGGTCACCGCAGACCCCATCATATACGACATCGAACGGGCCGCTGTCTTCAAATCGTTGAGCTACATAATCTACCGCCGTGTCGACGCCGAGGGATCTAAGAAAATCTTGATTTGCCGCGCTAGCCGTTGCGGTCACTTTGGCGCCGATATGCTTGGCAAGTTGGATTGCGAAGGTGCCGATTCCTCCAGCGCCGGCCTGAATCAGCAGGCTCTCGCCTGTTTTCAAGTGAGCCCGCTCGTAGAAACTCTGCCAGGTGGTCAACGCAACGGTCGGGAGGCTAGCGGCCTCCTGATGGCTAACCGTCTTTGGCTTGCGGGCTAGCAGCCTCGCGGGTATCGCAATCCGCTCTGCGTACGCACCGTAGACGGAAGGAAGCCGCCCATACACTTCGTCGCCGGGCTTGAATTCCGACCCGCCGGGGGCTTCGAGCACGATCCCGGATATGTCGAATCCCATGATAATCGGATAATTCGTAGGAAGGGCCGCGAACAATCCTTGCCGGATAACCACCTCGACCGGGTTCACGCCTGCCGCGTGAACCTCGACCAAAGCCGCGTCGTTGCCGCGCACCGGTTCCGGTAAATCGCCGTACTTCACGACTTCATTGCCACCGAAGCCAGTCAGAAATGCCGCTTTCATGTCAGCTCCGTATTCGCGAGTACCAAATTAGTTGCGTTAACAGTAGTCCCGTTACGCGTGGTGCCGATATCCCGCCCGGCCTGGTCAGCGTGCCCTATGCCAAGGGACGTCCGTCGAGTGTGCGCATCCATCGCCGCGGCGCGGAGTTATTAAACCCATTGCGCCGTGATCCGGTTCGACAAATGTGAAGAACGCTTCTTCAATAAGCGAATGCGAGCGCGTCCGAGTTGCTTGGCCCTAGCGAAAGCCTGCGCGTTATGAGAAGTGGTGCCGCCCTTCGCGGTCTCAGCGCTTTACGAAGTCATTCGTCGGTACGATCAGCGCCTGAACGACGAGAAAGCGTTCGGTATCGAAGAAATGGCCTACTCGCGATTGATGAATGGCTCAGCAACCGTGTCCCGGCCCGTGAACCGACGCGTTATCCAGCATTGGGCGATGTCTGGAAAGGTGGCAAAAACGGCATTCCGATACACGGTCGAGCCTCGTATCGTCGGGCGTGCGTGGTGCGGCGCCTCCTATATCCGTTCAACGAGACACAGCGTGTGACGATGATCAATCGACGGGCGGTTTCGCACCCGCGCCAAGCCTCACTGGCGAGTCTAAAATCGCAATTGATCCATCAACGCTCGAAGGAATGACATGGTGATCGGATTTGTGGTCGCTACGGCGCCACCGACCAGACCCGTCGTCTGGTGTCGTTCGTATGGTGTTGGCCAAGTCGCACGTACTCAAAAGCTGCCCTCTTGAGGTTCGATATGAAAATTGCCATTCTGGATGACTATCAAAGCGTTGCTCTCGAGATGGCGGACTGGACGGATCTCAAGGGGCGGGTGGAGATCACGGTTTTCAACGACCACCTATCCGACTTCGAGGCCTTGGTACGCAGGTTGGAGCCGTTCGACGTCATTTGCGTCATGCGCGAGAGAACTCCAATTCGGCGCGAGCTGATCGCACGGTTACCAAAGCTAAAGCTCGTCGCTTCAACCGCTCCTGGAAATGCTGCGATAGACGTTAACGCCGCCGAAGAACGAGGCATCAAGGTTGTGGGGACGGGCTACCGATCGACTCCCACGATTGAGATGACTTGGGCGCTCATCCTCGCGAGTGTCAGGAATATTGTTACCGAGAGCAATTCGGTGCGGAGTGGAGGCTGGCAAGTCGGGGTCGGAGAGGAGCTCGAAGGAAAGACGTTGGGGGTCATGGGTCTCGGGCGCGTGGGGGGCGCCGTGGCTCGGATCGGTGCGGCTTTTGGAATGAAGCTGATCGCTTGGAGTCAAAACATGACGGCTCAGGCCGCGGAAGCGGTCGGCGCAAAACTCGTCTCAAAAGACGCGTTGTTCGAACAATCCGATCTGCTCACCATTCATCTTGTGCTCAGCGACCGAACCAGAGGACTTGTAGGCGCTCGGGAGTTGAGCCTGATGAAGCCGACGGCGAGATTGATTAACACATCCCGAGGCCCGATCGTCGACGAGAGTGCGCTAATCGACGTTCTCAAGCGGCGCAAAATCGCTGGTGCCGTGCTTGATGTCTTCGAACAGGAACCCTTACCAGCAAGTCATCCATTCAGAGGGTTGAACAACGTGTTGGCGACGCCGCATGTGGCCTACGTGGCCAAGGATCTGTATCGAACATTCTATGGCGATACGGTCAAGAACATCGGTGATTGGTTGGATACGCGATAGATGAGTGGGGCTATTGAAAGTCCGCAATCTTGCCGTACCGAGCTCCCGCCCTGGGTATTCCCGCTGACCTTGCGCGTCGGTGGCCGCCCCTAGAATGGGAGCCAAGAGTGTCTGATGACCAAATGGTCTGGGAGCCGTTAGATGTCAGTTGGCGAGCGAGGAGACGCCCAGCTCATGGGAGTTACTTATCAAGAAGCGCGGAAGCGCAACGCAAGGCGTGCCCCCCGGTAAGGAGTCGCTCGCGTGGGTGACAAACGCAGTCACCCTAATTACGGGAAAGAACGAATTGCTGTTGGTGGACACGTTCCTCAGCCGGGCGCACAACGAGGAGCTTGCCAATTGGATTGCAGCCAAGGGCAAGCGCTCAGCGCGGATTTATATCACGCACGGGCACCCGGACCATTTCTATGGTTTGATGATTCTAAAGGAACGATTTCCGGAAGCGCGACTGGTGGCCCGCCCGAACGTCGTAAGAGCAATGCGCCGCGCCATCGAGCCAGAAGTCCTGACCAATTGGCGCCAGCGATGGCCAAATCAGATTCCGGAGCGTCTGATCGTGGCCGATGAGATTGATGCGGACAACTTCACTCTGGAGGGCCACGATTGTCGGGTAATCGACACGGGTCATACTGACACTGACGATACGACCGCGCTCCATATACCATCGATCGATCTCGTGATTTCAGGCGATGCCGTCTACAATGAAACTCACCCATATCTCGCCGAAACAGATACGACGGGGTACCAGGAATGGCTCGCCGCGTTGGATAAGATCGAAGCGCTGAACCCCAAGGCGGTTGTCGCCGGACACGGCCCGCCCGATCAGGATAGCAATCCTTCACATATTGATAAAACCCGAGACTACATTAAGACCTTCGTTTCCCTGAACCAAGCGACAAGTTCAGCACTTGAGCTCTACGAACGCATGCTCGAGTTGTATCCCGACAGGATCAATCCCGGATCACTGTGGGCCAGCGCTCGCAAGGCGAAGAGCGCCGTGTGAAAAAAGCGGGGATCGATTGATGAGGCGAGGCAAGAGCAATGTGGGCGCTGTGAAGTGGGGAAGCTTATGACGTTGTCCGCGTCCGTGCAGTCGACAGGACGTCTGACCAATCGCGAGGCCAGCTAGGGGACCCTTGGTGAGATTGTTGCACAGGGGAAGCACGCTGGTATGGCGGCAATGAGTCTTGCGGAGTGCACAAACTGGGACCTCTTTCGTCTCTTTTTCGTTGTTGCGCGCCTGGGGAGCATGAATCGGGCGGCGCGCCAACTCGGCATCAGCCAGCCTACGCTCAGCCGTCGCCTCACTGAGCTCGAACGCGATGTCGGCGCGCCTCTCTTGTTTCGTACTCCGGCCGGCGTGGCGCTCACCCAGGAGGGGGAGGCGCTTCGGCGGTCAACCGCCAACATGATAGGTGCCTTCGAGGCGTTCCAGAAAGAGGTGCGCCGGCAGATTGGGATGAGATCGTCGATCGTAAGGGTCTCGGCGTCCGAGGGCATGACCAAGCATTGGTTGCTGCCCCGCCTAAAGCGGCTTCGGGAAATAGGAGATAACGTTCAGTTCGAGATATACTCCACGGCTCATCAGCACAGCCTCGCCTCCGGTGACCTTGATTTTGTGATCCGAATTGGGCGGACGGGCGACGATGAGCTGGTAGGGAAGAGACTAGGACAGGTCGCGTTTGGGATCTATGCGTCTCAGGACTATTTAAAGTCACGACCGGCACCGCAGTCACTAAGTGATCTGCCTAATCATTGCCTGATCGGACAGACACCCGACATCTCAAGTCCGCGCCGTGAAACAGAAGGCGGACCGGGCTTGATATCTCAGTTTCTTGCCGCCGAAGCATTAGGTCGTGGAGTTAAGGTCTCCCAAGTTGCCGGACAGTTTGCGGCAACTTCCTTGGGACTCGGGCTGGCGCTGTTGGCCATTCCATTTGCCGAAGCGGAAGGACTGTTGCGCGTCCTGCCGGGCGAAGTGGCTGCACTCGACGTTTGGCTCTTACGACGAAAAGAGAGCGATATGCGCAAGCAGACTAGGCAAGTCAGGCAGTTTCTTGAGCGAGAGCTTAGGGCCTCGAAATACTGGCTCAATGGCAGGCTGGATCAAGACGCGGCGCCTCGGTAGGCACCACAACGTGCCCATCGGTGGGCCTGCTCTGGCACTCTGAATTAGTTCGGGCTGCTGCCAAGGCAATCCGCCTTCGCTAAGCATACGTTGACGTTGGTGGGGTCGGTGCCGCCGCGGCCAAGGCGTTTTATAGAGTGGGCTTTTCGTATGTTGCGGGGTTCTACAGATATTAGGAAGCGGGCCGCAGGCTAGCATCGGACAACTCTGCTATGGAGTGGTTATCAAGAGTTGTAGGCGCCGTGCACCCTCGTGATGTCGCAGCGGCGCATATTCCGGCGCGTAGGGTTCAGCGCCTCACCGGGAGTCATACCAAAGGCTTACTTTCCATTTTCGTCAATCAGGAAGCGCTTCGCTGGCTCTCACGAAGCCTCTTGGCAGGTAGCGCCATCAACGTGGAGATTGAATATGAGTAGCGCGAGCGTCCTCAGTGAGGGTAACCCATCGCGAGAACCCAATGAACTTTCGTATGATCTGGAAAGAGTTGCTTTCCCATC
Organism: Bradyrhizobium sp. AZCC 2262; assembly: GCF_036924535.1. Classification (NCBI taxonomy): domain Bacteria; kingdom Pseudomonadati; phylum Pseudomonadota; class Alphaproteobacteria; order Hyphomicrobiales; family Nitrobacteraceae; genus Bradyrhizobium; species Bradyrhizobium sp. AZCC 2262. The sequence continues at coordinate 2,534,565 of NZ_JAZHRT010000001.1, forward strand.
ATGCGGCGTAACATTGTGTGGAGTGCTTCTTCGTCCCAGAGTGCCAGAGCCGACCGCTGCTATTGCGATTGCACCCGGGATGTCGGGTGTGAAAGAAGGCTCGATCATGAAGTTTGCCGACCGTTTCGCGTCGGCCGCGATGGCCGTGCTGGCATACGATAACATCAATTTTGGCGAGTCCGATGGCCAACCGCGTCAGGAAGCGGATCCCATGCTGCAACGTCGGGGCTATCGGGACGCAATTACATACCTGGCTCTCCGTAACGACATCGACGCGTCTCGGATCGGTGTTTTCGGCACCAGCTATTCCGGCGGTCATGTTCTTGAGGTGGCCGCGCATGATAGGCGGGTAAAATGTGTTGTCTCACAAATTCCCGCGATTAGTGGATTTGAAGCATTCCGACGCGCGGTGCGGCCCGACCATCGACCAGCATTTCTCAAGATGCTCGATCAGGATCGCGAACGACGCTTTCATGGAGGAGAGCCGGCCACGATAAAGGCGGTTTCGGATGTGACGACGGACCTGTGCATTATGCCGGGCGACGCTGCATATAGGTACTTCATGGAACAGGGACGTTTTGCGTCACGCTGGCGTAACGAGGTGACTCTACGGTCGGTCGATCTATGGTGGGGCATTGACAACGCCAGCTATACTCCCTGGATATCGCCGACCCCGCTGCTGATGATTGTCGCGCTGGGCGACGAATTGGTGCCGCCGGAGCTTTCGCTCGACGCGCTTAGCCGCGCGAGGGAACCGAAGAAGTTGCTGATGATTCCCGGTGATCATTTCTCTCCATATTCTGAGCACTTCCCGCATGTCAGCGCGGAGGCCACGGAGTGGTTCCTCCGTCACCTTGCAGTCGGTGGAGCGCGAGCGCTTGGCTGACTTATTGGGTGAGAAAAGGCATGAGAGCAAAAAGGGTCTGTACCGGATTTTGCTCACATAGCAAAGTGACCGGCTTGCACCGCCGAGCCGCTTACGTCCGTGGCCCAGACCTTCCAGGTTTCAAGCGGGCTTGCAGCAGCCGAAGCGATGCCTAGACTTCCCCACGCCACGAATAGCGGGCAAGCAATTGTCCGTCCGGCCTCGCGATCAGCCTTGTCGTGTTCGAAATCGGCAAAGGCGCCCGCGCGATAGTCTTCGCAGATCGCGTGAACGCGGGCAGGATCTCGTAGTGCGTGGAGATAATGATGCACCGCCCGGGAATCGAAGCTTTTCGCGAAGGCAGGTCCAAAGAAAACGTCCGAGCTCTTGGATATCAGAGTTTCTGTGACAGGGTAGGGTTGAGCGAGAAACGTCCAGTGAAAGATGCGCAGCGCCGATTGCCGGTTGAGTTGCGCCCAATAGTCATAGGTCGGAAGTATATCGAGTACCGCCAGCCGTGAGAGTCGCTCCGGCTGGTCCAGCGCGAGGCGATATCCGACGCGCCCCCCGCGGTCATGGCCTACTAGCGCAAAACGGTTGTAGCCCTGTTTCTCCATGACCTCGACCATGACTCGGGCCATTGCGCGCTTTGTGTAAGGCGTATGTTCCGCGTCAGTCGCCGGTATATCGGAAGACCCGTAACCGGGAAGATCAGGAATAACCAATGTGAAGCGTTCAGCAAGTGCGGCTGCGATGCGGTGCCACATGACATGGGTCTGCGGATAACCGTGTAGCAGTAGGAGCGGCGGGCCATTGCCGCCGGTGCGCGCGAAGATGCGTCCCGCGCTGGTTTCGATCGAGCGAGAGTCAAAGCCGGGGAAAAGATCGTTATGCTGATTCATGGTCGATTCCAGTGAGGTCGTGCGTTTCGTAGAGGTCGAGTTCAGTCGTGCGCGGAGACGGGAGATCCCTGTAGAAGCGCTGGAGTATCGCGGTCTCCATCGCGCCCGACGGCTGCTTGCGCGGATCACCTGTCCCAGCCACGTGGTGGCGCACAGGTTCGCGGCCCAAGGATTTGGAAAATATCTGAGGGAGTTGCCGTTCGCCACCATTTCAAGGCGCGCACGCTAACCCTAGGGCGCCGGCTTGCCGGAAAGGGGGTCGTCGAAATCGAGCTCAACCTCGGCGCCTATATAGGTGGGGCGAAGAACTGACCACGGTGGATCTATTTCGTCCCCGAGATGCCATCGCGCGCGATTAATAACCGCCGCCAAAACGACTCGACGTCCGAAAAGGTGGCACAAATGACATTCTAGCTGTGACATCGATAGTCTAGCCTCTGCGGTGATCGACGCGAACGATAAACAATGGGGGGCTAGCTGCTTTCATTTGCTGGCGATCTCTCCGCCCCTCGGCATGGTGGTCCCGCGGCGGCATGGGGGGTGATGGGATCGACGGTGGAGGCGGCCTCGATCATTTGTGCCCATATAACCGAGGGCATTGCAAAAGATCTCTAGGCACGCGGCATTCGTTGCGCCGCCGTTCCCCGTCATCGTCCAGGTACGTGATCGCGCTGGCAAGGCACTGTTTGGAGTCCATCTACAGCAAGATTAAAAAATCCAGGGGAGGCGAAATGTTGTCAACAAAACTTACACGCGCCATAGCGATTGCAATCGTCGCGATGCCTCTGGCCAACGGCAACGCTGCTGCCCAGAAACAATTCGATACCGGTGCAACAGACACAGAGATCAAGATCGGCAACACCATGCCGTACAGCGGTCCAGCATCCGCATACGGCGTAGTGGGCAGGACTGAAGAGGCATATTTCAAGAAAATCAATGCCGAGGGTGGCATCAACGGTCGCAAGATCACCTTCATTTCCTATGACGACGCGTACAGCCCTCCAAAGACGGTAGAGCAAGTCCGCAGGGTGGTCGAAAGCGACGAAGTTCTTCTGGTCTTCAGTTCGCTGGGGACGCCTAGCAATTCCGCGGTTCACAAATACCTGAATGCGAAGAAGGTACCGCAGCTGTTCGTCGCCACCGGCGCGACAAAGTGGGGCGACCCGAAGGAATTCCCTTGGACGATGGGTTGGCAGCCCAGTTATCAGAGCGAAGGGCGAATCTACGCCAAATTCCTTATGAAGGAGAAGCCTGACGCTAGGATTGCCGTGCTTTATCAGAACGACGACTTTGGGAAGGATATTCTGAAGGGTCTCAAGGACGGTCTCGGCGCGAAGGCGGCCTCAATGATTGTCGCCGAGGATGCCTATGAAGTATCCGAGCCAACAATCGACGGCCACATCGTCAAGCTGAAGGCCACCGGTGCTGATGTTTTCCTCAATTTTTCAACGCCGAAATTCGCGGCACAGGCGATCAAGAAGATCGCGGAGCTCGGCTGGAAGCCGCAGCAGATTGTTGTCAACGTCAGCGCTTCCGTAGCTAGCGTCATCAAGCCGGCAGGCTTCGAAAACGCGCAGGGCATCATCTCCGCGCAATACACCAAAGATGGGGTTGATCCACTCTGGAAAGACGATCCCGACGTAAAGGAGTTTGTCGCGTTCATGGACAAGTGGTTCCCTGAAGGCAACAAGGCCGACTCTTTGGTGTTGTCCGGATATGCGCTTGCGGAAACGATGGTCCGAGTGCTGCAGCAGTGCGGCGACGATCTTACCCGCGCGAACGTGATGAAACAAGCGGCGAAGTTGAAGGACTTCGAGCCGGCAGGCTTGCTGCCCGGTATCAAGATCAACACTAGCGCCACCGACTTTTATCCGATCGAACAGCTCCAGATGATGCGTTTCAAGGGAGAAAGTTGGGAGTTGTTCGGGCCCGTTATCGATGGCGAAGTCGGAGGCTAAATTCGCAAACGTGCAGGCTGATGAATCGTTTGGTGCGGGTTGCAATACTGCAAAATGCGATTTGGAACGAACGCAGCGCATGAGCCATCGCTGCGATGACGTCATCGCAGACGAAAAGAGGGGCATTCGAAGGTGAACCACCGCGACATGCATTATTACGAGCCTTCGCAGGGGCACGGATTAAGGTACAATCCGTTCAACGCGATTATCGCACCGCGCCCGATTGGTTGGATTTCTTCGCGCGATGCAAACGGTCAGCTCAATCTGGCTCCATACAGCTTTTTCAACGCCTTCAGTTATGATCCGCCTATCTTGGGCTTTGCGTCAATCTCCTGGAAGGACAGCGTCAAAAACGTCTCCGAGACCGGGGAGTTTGTCTGGAACCTGGCGACCAAAGAGTTGGCTGAGCAGATGAACCGGACCTCGCTCCCCGTTGCGCACGATGTGGACGAGTTTCAGTTGGCCGGCTTGACGGCCGCGCCCAGTAAGCACGTTGACGTTCCGCGGGTGCTCGAAAGTCGCGCGGCGATGGAGTGCAAGGTAACGGAAATCGTTCAGTTCAAGAACTGGAGGGGCGAGAAAGTAGAGGGATGGCTTGTTCTTGGTGAAGTTGTCGCCGTCTACATTGATATGTCTTTGATCAAGGATGGTGTCTATCAGACAGCGCTCGCAAATCCGATTCTGCGCGCCGGGCGCGGCGGCGATTATCTCGAGGTCACGCAGGACCGAATGTTCGAGATGGAGCGTCTCCCAGGAACCAGCAAGCCGGCATTTCATGGTTCTTGATCCCTCTGTCGGCACGAGAAGATGCACGACATCGCGCAAATCCATGCGACCGAGGAGGTGACGCTATCGGTTCAGTCATGAGAATGAGAGTTTACTGGCGGCGGGCGATAGCTCGCTCTTGGATATTATCCAAATGGTACTATCGCTCGCATGGACTGCGGCTCATCGGCCGAAGTGCTGACGCGGTCTGGTATTTCGCGTACGGATCAAACATGCATGACGACGCCTTCCTCAAACGTCGTCGTATGAGACCGAGCGAATGGCGAGCCGGGCGATTAAAGGGTTATCGTCTGCGATTCAATCTGGACGGAATACCCAAGGGCAAAGCCGCGCCGGCCAACATCTGCCCGGATCCGGATTCGGAGGTTTGGGGTGTGCTCTACAAAATCACGCACCGACAGATGCTTCGACTAGACCTTACCGAGGGAGTGCCGGGCAGGGCTTATAGCCGCACCTGGCTTGAGATGCATGATGTCGATGGCCAGACCGTCAGCGCCATGACGTACGTCGCAAAAGGTAAAGAAACGGACGGCCGCCCATCGCTTCGATACATCACTATGCTCCGTGATGGCGCGCGAGCCCACGGGCTTCCCAGCTCGTGGCTCCAGATGTTGGACAACGTGGTCCACGCCAAATGATCTTCCCCCGCGTCGGCCGCGGCACCGTGGAGCTCCCACTCGGCGGCGCCGCACACTAGTCCTTCATGCAGGCGCTGCGTGCCCTGTCCTTAAGTCCAGGCTGGATCGGATTTCTTGCATCTGCGCCAAGACAAATTCCATCACGACGCGGGTACGTGGCGCCAAGTGGTGCCGCGACGGATAGACCAGGCTTACCGGGAAGCCAGGAGCGGGAAAGCCATTCAGCAGGCTTAATAATTGGCCGCCCTGCAGGTCGTCGAATACCTCAAGCAACGGCAGAAGAGCAATGCCGTAGCCGATTTCGGCGGCCTGCCGGACCGCACGAAAGTCGTTTGCGAGAAATCCGCCATTCACACGGACCTGTTTGGGTCCCTCGGGCGTGGCGAACGTCCATACGTCGGAATCTGATCCGACGTTGTGCAAGATGCAGGTGTGATGCTCGAGATCGGCCGGAACCGAGGGCGTGCCATGCCGTTTGATATAGCTCGGGGCAGCGACCACAATGCGCTCCGCTGTCCAGCTTCGGCGCTTGATCAGCGACATGTCTGTGATTTCGCCGACGCGCAGCGCAAGATCGAGCCGATCCTCGATCATGTCGCCGAATCGATCGCTGATGACGAGCTCGACCTTCAACCCCGGGCGACCGGCAAGCAAAGTCGGCAAACGCTGCACGAGGAAGCGGCCGGTGGTCGTCGGGACTGCCACGCGAACAAGCCCGACCGCCGAGGCGCTCTGGCGCCCAAGAGCGGTTTCTAACCCCTCCACGCCATCAAGGACCGGTCGGGTGAGACCAAGTAGCACCTGTCCATCGTCGGTCAGGCTGAGTTTTCGCGTCGTGCGGTGAAACAGTCGCACCCCGAAATGCTCCTCGAGCTGCGAAATCTGGCGAGCGACAGCCGCTTGAGTTAGATCGCGCTCGCGAGCGACAGCCGAGAATGAACCGGTCTCCACGACGCGTACCAGCACTCGGAGGGTGCCCACGAGGTCCATCGATTTACTCCAAAAAATTCAAAGATCACTCAAACACATGCTGTCTTATTGCGCCGAGACAAGAGGCGTACGTCGAACAGGCCGCATACCGGCGTTGCGTCCCAAACACTCACTGAGCTGGCCCGCCGCCGTTGCGATCCAACCCGAAAGGCAACGAGGCGACCTGTGTCAAAACCCCTTATAGCTACCGTCATCACTGTGAAAGCCACGCTCTTTGCAGCCAGTGTGGCCTTTGCGCGGGGCGACATGCCCTCGGTCATTCTGGTCTCGGCCTTGTTTCGTCTCGTCCAGCTAGGCACGAAGTCGGTCGGGCAGGCGTTGCCGCGAGACCCCATTGTCGTCTCACGGAGCGATGACCGCAGCCACTGACGTCTAGCTTACATTGCTACGGTCGTTTGTCTCTTCGTGTACCGTTCCGTCTTGAACGACGTCGAGACGCCCCTCGGTCGGTTGTCCTATTTGGTGGCATTTAAGACCTTTCTGCGCGTCCGACCGAGAATTAATAACGAAGTGTCCCTGGTGTGGCCTTGGCTCTGTGTCCGGGGCGGGATTGGAGACGCCAGGCAAGGGCCCGCACGTTCCAACTGGAAATAGACGTGACCACTCTTAGTTGCTCCGACAGGCCAAGGCTCGCTTCCGGGGCGCGAGGAGGCCGTCGCGTAGCCCAGATCTGACGCGGCCGCCGCAAAAACGGGACCAACCAAGCATGACCTATCGGCACACCACGGCGCCAACCCAGTTTGTTGAAGTCAACGGAATACGCTTCGCTTATCGCCGTTTCGGGCCTGGAAGTGGTACGCCACTTCTTTTCATGCAACATTTCCGGGGCGGGATGGATCATTGGGATCCCACCGTCACAGATGGCTTTGCGAAAAGTCGGCCGGTCATTTTGTTCGACAATGCCGGGGTAGCCGCATCAAGCGGTGAGACGCCCGACACGATTGACGCAATGGCGGAGCACGCTGCGGATTTTGTGGGAGCGCTCGGACTTTCGCAGATCGATTTGCTGGGTTTCTCGATTGGCGGATATATCGCGCAGACCCTCGCAATGCGCCATCCCGGGCTTATCCGCCGCCTCATTCTCGTCGGCACCGGTCCCCGGGCCGGCGAGCCACCTCAGGATCCCGGATATGCCCAATACGGCGCTATGACCGATCCGCAAACCGGGCAAAGCCCCATCGAGACGTACCTCTATCTGTTTTTTCGCCCCTCACAGACCAGCCAAGCAGCGGGAAAAATGTTCTGGGCACGCCGGCACACCCGGAAGGAGGACGTGGACGTGTCCACGTCGGCGCAGACGATGGCAGGGCAGCGGGCGGCGATCACCGAATGGCGTCAACCTCGCGGGGAGCGCTTCGAGGAACTTAAGGCCATTACGCAACCGACGCTCGTCGTGAACGGCCATAGCGACATCATGGTTCCGACCATCAATTCGTTCACGCTCTCCCAGAAAATTCCGAACGCTCAACTCATCATCTATCCAGATTCCGGGCACGGATCGTTGTTTCAGTTTCCAGAACTCTTTGTGACCCATGCAACGATTTTCCTGGACGGATCCGTCGTGCGGACCGGCGTTTGAACCGCGGCGGCGGCCCTAGCCCCGTGGGAGGCGGTCGCCCGTGGATAGGCGTAACGATCAGTCACCAATAAAAGCAGGCAAAACGTGGATCCAAACAAACGCCTTTCGTCCGGAACCGGTCTTGAGTACTTCAAGGCGCTCATAAAGCGTACCGTCGCGCGTGCGCCGATGCTTGAGCTATTCGACATCAATTTCGAGTCCGCAGAGCCTGGCGCCGTCGTGATCACGGCAACGCCGACCACGAAATACTACAGTCCTTTGGGATTCGTGCATGGAGGGTATGCCGCCGTTCTGCTCGATACCTGCATGGCAGCAGCAATCATAAGTTCGCTTGAGCCGAGTCTTGCCGCCGTGACGCTCGAATACAAAATAAACTTCGTAAAGCCGATGTCTGCCAATACGGGAGTGGTGCGGGGAGAGGGCAAGTCGCTATACATTGGCCGGCAACTGGCTATCGCGGAAGGCAGACTGCTCGACCCAGCAGGCAGAATTCTCGCTCACGGAACGACCACCTGCCACGTTCTGCGCAGAGATGAACTTTCATAGCGCCTCTGAGGGACCGATAACCCTGCCAAGGTCGATGTCGACTGTCCCAATAGTGTTAAAGCCTGGGTTGACACTGTCTTGGACGATGCCAGTTAAACTCAATTGCTCGTAACCGAGTCGGTTGGCAATTTAGCGGCGTTGCAGCGACGCCTGGACGCGCGCATTCGCCAAAGTCACGGATCTCGCCGGGCTCGATCGAAGCCCCGCGATGTCTCGAAACGTGGGCTAAACGTCGTTTGGCGCACAGCCAAAGTCCCCTAGTTTTGCAGCCAACCGTTACGCACCGCCGCAAGAGCGATGCCGAATGACTTTTCACGACGCGCTGGGAGCGAGGAGAGCAAGCCATGGACTGTGGTGCTATGACGACGCTGGCCCTGTTGTCGATGCCCGACATTGATCGGGACGACTTCGTTATCGGTCAGTTACTTGGGTTAACAGCGGGGTTATCGCTGGCCTTGATCGTCCGGCTATCAGCGCTGCTGCTGTTTGGCTCGTAAGGGTCGGAGACACCCGCAAGCGGAGATGCGGAACCGTACTGCGTCTTCCGCGCGGTGCCATCTGAGTTCGACGGGGCCGCCACGCGCATTTCTGTCTTCATTATTGTCCCGATCGACCCAATCGGTACCTTCTGGCCCGTCGTGTTGGAAGAGGCGAAACCATCGCTTGCGACCTAGTGGCCCGAACAAAGGTTAGGTTGGTGCGATGTTGAGGGGTGACCCGGCGCGGTTGTTGGCTCTTGATTGGTCGTTGCACTTCGGTCGGGCCGGCCCACGCATAACCTGCCAGAAAACTCACCTCCCATCCTGTACTTTCCAATCACTGGCCATTGAGTGCACGATCGAGGCACCGGAACAGATGGCTCCGCGCCAATAAGGCGCAAACGAACTTTCGCGATTGATACCAAACCTTTTCATCTTCCGGCGATGTCGCCTGATCCGTCCCGCCAATCAGGATCAATTTATTTGATGGCCGGTGAGCGCGTCGTCTCGCGCTCACCATTCGGGACAGCATGCTTTCGGGCTGGACTAAGTGATTGCCTGAAGGTTCCGGGCATCCGCCTGCGTTACCCGATTTGCGTCATGCCTCGGTGATATCGACATCCTTGGTTTCCGGCAGAAAAACGAAGCCGATTACGAAACTCACGGCCGCGACGCCCACCGGGTACCATAGACCGGAATAGATATTCCCGGTCGCGGCAACGATGGCGAACACAGTCGCTGGCAGGAAACCGCCGATCCAGCCGCTACCGATGTGGTAAGGCAGCGACATGCCGCTGTACCTGATACGGCTTGGGAACAATTCGACCAGCCATGCGGCCGTTGGGGCGTAAACCAGCGTCACATAGATCACTAGGATCCAAAGCAACGCCGTCGTCATCACGGTGTCGATTTCGGTCGGGTCGGCCGAAATCGGATAGCCGTGGGCCCTGATCGCGGCCGCCAAAGCCGTGGCAAAATCCGGCGATGTTGCGGTTAGTATCTGGTCGCCGACCTTGACTTGCGTGGGGGCTCCCTTCCGGGCCTCCTGGTTGGTGTAGTTCACCGATAGACTGACCAGCGCCGACTTTGCGATGTCGCAGCTTGTGGTGAACTTCTCGGTGCCCGTTGCTTTTAACTGGAACGAGCACTCGTCCGGATCGGCGATAACGGTCACGGGTGCTGAGTTGAGCGCCGCCTCGAGTTTAGGGTTGGCGAAGTGCGTAATGCCTTTGAAGATCGGAAAATACGTCACAGTCGCTAGCAGAAGCCCGGCCAGAACAATCGGCTTGCGGCCGATCTTATCGGATAGCCAGCCAAACAGGATGAAGGCAGGTGTGCCAAGCGCCAGCGCCACCAAGATCATGATCTGTGCGGTGACGGTAGGCACCTTGATAGTTTGGGTCAGAAAAAACAGCGCATAGAACTGCCCACTGTACCACACGACGGTTGCGCCCGCGGTCTCGCCCAAAAGAACGAAAATAGCGGTCTTGACACTGGACCAATTGGTGAAGGCGTCGACGAGCGGCCGCTTTGATGTTTTTCCCTCGCTCTTCATTTTCTGGAAAACCGGCGACTCGTTTAGGCTTAATCGGATCCAGATCGAAATCATGAAAAGGATCGCGGACAGCAGAAACGGAATGCGCCAACCCCAATCGCCGAAGGACGCTTCGCCCAACCACGATCGGATTCCGAGGATCAGCAGCAACGCTAAAAAAAGGCCAAGCGTCGCGGTGGTCTGGATCCAGGAAGTATAGTAGCCGCGTTTGTTCTTGGGCGCATGCTCGGCGACGTAGGTCGCCGCGCCGCCATATTCGCCTCCAAGCGCAAGGCCCTGCACCATGCGCAATCCGATCAGAACGGTCGGCGCGGCGATGCCCCAGCTATCGTAGCCCGGCAGCAGTCCGATGAAAAAGGTACCGATGCCCATCAGGGTCATCGTGGTGAGGAATGTATACTTTCGTCCGATCAGGTCGCCAAAATGACCAAAAACCAAGGCGCCGAATGGGCGCACCACGAAGCCCGCCGCGAAGGCGAGCAGCGCAAAGATGAAGCCAACATTCGGCGGCACGTTGGAGAAGAAGTATTTGGCGAGAAACGAGCTGAGCGTTCCGTAAATGAAAAAATCGTACCACTCAAAGGCGGTGCCAAGCGAGGCGGCGAAAATCACCTTGCGTTCCTCGGCAGTCATGCCCTCGGCGCGGACACCGCCGCCCGCTACGTCAGCTATTGTCACCGTTTGCTCCCCCTCTTTAAAACTGTTCTTCCATGCGTGCCAAATCGTCCGCCGCAAAGCAGCCGTACGGATCGTTGGTGCTGCGAGGAGCCCAACGATGCTCCAGCTACAGCGATGCGGATCAGCCTGATTCAATGATGACCGAGATGAGACGCACGCTGATCAAGCCGCTACCCCAGACTCCGCCTCCGTATCGATCGGACGTGCAGTCTCCAGAAAAGTTAACCGCGGCGCTGCGCGTGTAGAAGGTCATATACGCCACCTTTCGAGACACCAACGAAAAGCCGGAAATTTCAGAGATCAAATCGGAGTCGGCCGCTGCGCTTGCCGTCAAAGCGCGGCTGCCCCTCGAGCGCGCATTGGGCTGGCTTAATGGCTAACTATAAGGTCTGCGAAATTAACTGGACCTGCCAGACCGCCCACAACGAAAAGGATCTATCTAACTAGTCCGCAGTTATTCGGCGGTGACGATCTCCGGCAGCGCCCGCCCGGTTACGCGATCGGGCTCTGGCCCGATTGCCAACTTACGCACCGCGCAAGGCAAGCCCTTCAGATGTGGGATTCCTTGCTCGATATCCAGATAGTCGTCAGTGTCGGGACAAATCTGCGCGTCTGCGAACTCCCAGGCGCCGGAAAGCTCCTTCTTTCCTTTCGGCATTTCCGGCTTCCACCATCCGTGAGGAACGCGGATCAGGCCCGCGGGCATGTCGTCACGTATGGCTGTCCGTCCCTTGCAGCACCCTTGGATCGTCGAAACCTCAATCCATTCGCCGCCCACCACACCGATCGTGGCGGCGTCGTTGGGATGCAGAAAGATTTCAGGCTCGGGGCGGCGTGAACGCAACGAGGCAATGTGACGGTGGCCGGTCTGGAAAAATTCGTCCTCGCGCACCCCGGTGAACGCCATGAACGGAAACGCGGGGTCTTGCGGTGGTTCCGCGCGATAGTAGGGCAGCGGATCGAAGCCCAATGACTCCAAGACAGTTGATTTGAGTTCGACCTTCCCAGACGGCGTAGCAAAGCCGGTCGTTTCGTATTTTTTGAAGCTAAGCTTTCTCATGTGATAAGCATGCTTCTCGGCGAATTGAGAGAAATTCAGTCCGAGCGCGCCCACCCGAAAATCGAGCAATTCCTCCGAGTTCTTCCACGGAAATCTGTCGGCAATCCCAAGTCTGACGGCCAAATCACGCCAAAAGTCGTAGACGCTCCGGCACTCGTCAGGTGGCTCCATCGTCTTCTGTGAAGGACGGACGATCGAGGTCCATCCAAATCCATCGGACAGGCTCGCACGCTCCAGCCAACTGTCGCTCGGCAGAACATAGTCCGCCAACTGTGAGGTGGGTGTCATCATATGTTCGAACGACACGATCAGCTCTTGGTTCATCAAGGCGCGATAAATCAATTGCAGATTTGCAAAACTCAAAAGCGTGTTGTTGCCGAGCGAAAAAAAAGCTCTTACCGGATACGGTACGCCGTCCGCCATGGCCCTAAACACCGCGGAAGGATTGGCCATATAGCTGCCTGATATTAGATTGACATACTCCTTGCCCCAAACGCGCTTCGTCGGCTCTCGCAGTGCCTGCATGCCGCGGTAGGTGAACGCCGGATGTTTTTCGGAGCCGAGCTGCTTGGCTTTTTGAGCCTCAGAGAGTTCTTCATGGAGCTCGATCTCGCTCTCGGAGACGATATCTGGATGGAATCCATGCAAGACCTCCCCGCCAGGGACGTCAAGATTTCCTGTCAGTGCACGAAGGGTGCAATGCAGCCGAATTGCAGACGTGCTGTTTCGCTGCTGATCCGTGATCGGTGTCCAGGGAATGACACCTGGAGTTGTGGTCGCATACATGCGTGCGGCCGCGGCAATTTTGTCAGCAGCAACTCCCGTGATCTCAGCTACGCGCTCGAGCGGAAATTCATCGACACGGGCGCGAAGCTCTTCAAATCCCGTGGTCCACTGCGCGACGAAGTCCTGATCGTAGAGTCCTTCGTCGATGATGACTTTAAGCCAGCCCATGCACATCGCGGCATCGGTTCCGGCCCGCAATGGAAGCCATATATCCGCAAGCTCGGCATTCTCGCTGCGGCGCGGGTCCAACACGATCAACTTTGCGCCGCGTTGCTGGGCGGCACGAATGGAATTATAAACCGGCGTCCAGCTGTGCTTTCGGGGATTATGGCCGAACAGGACGATACATTTGGTCTTCGGATAGTCGGGGTAGGGAAACCAACCGTAGACCATCCGGTTGATAGCGGCGGTATTGCCGGCGCAAAGCGCGACTCCGCTCATCCAGTTCGGATTGCCCAGCAGATTCATGAAGCGGCGGCCGACGCCGCTGTCGGACTGCACATTCCACGGACTGGCTGACACGGCAAAGCCTTCTGGCCCGTATTTCTCCGTCACCGCGGAAAGGCGGGCACCGATATCGTCCAAGGCCTCGTCCCACGTCACTCGCTCCCACCGTCCGGAGCCCCGTTCGCCCACCCGACGGAGCGGGAACCTGACCCGGTCCGGGTGCCCAAATCCCTCGGGCGCGTGAACGCCCTTCATACATATGTTGGCACGAAACGGAGCATTGTCGGTGGCCTTGATGCGAGCGGTGCCGTTAGCGGAAACCTCGGCAATCACCTGACAGTAAATGTCGCAGCTAGAGCATAAGACGCGCTTTTGGTCCGTCATGAACATTCTCCAACAAGTGGTCGCCACTTTGGATCACGGCAACCAAAGATTGCGGGATGATCCGATGGGTCGGTCTGCAAACGATCACTCCAACATCCGAAGGGTGGCATTTCGCCTGGTTGCCCCACGATCGGTTGTTCGTTTCAGCGATTGCTCCGTCGTTGCCGAGACATCAGGAGAACCAACGGCGGCGGCCGCAAGCAGAACGCGCGCCGCGTCCCCAGCTGCGCGAGCCACCTTAGGGTCTCTGCGTATGACGGCGGCCGCTATCGCGCCGTCAATGAGGAGCATGAGTTGCATGGCCAGGCTCTCGGGATGAGCGATCTGCAGCCGCTCCAGCAGTTCGAGAAGCCAGTTACGACGCTGGTTCTTAAAGGCGAGAGCGATCTCGTTCGCAGCGTGATACGGATCTTTCAGCTCGACGACGGCGTTCACGAACGGACAACCCTGAAACTCCTCGTCGGCAAGGCTTCGCTCGAGTTGAACGAAACTTTCCACTATCTGCTCTTCCGCAGGTTTCTCGGAGATGGAAATGGGTATTAGACGACGAGCGAGATAGGCGGTGACGAGGTGGTCTTTGGAAGGGAAATAGTTGTACAAGGTCCGCTTGCTGATCCCGGTTTCTTCCGTAATTTTGTCCACGCCGACCGCTCGGATGCCTTCGCGATAGAACAAGCTGTCCACCGTTTCGAGGATCCGCTCTTGGGTAGCTTGTCTGCCGATGAACCTCTCCATGGCGGCAATCAGTTCAGCAGGTGCCTAGCGGGACGCGCCGGCTCCGCGACCCATGCCCGACGGAAAACGCCAGCGATCTTGGTGCGGGATATCTCCTTTTCGGAGACGGCCGGGAATTTCGGGAAATGCTCGTCATGGAAACTGTCGATGACGAATGGCAGCATTGAAAATCCAAGGTATTCTCCTGATGCGGAAAGCGCGGCGGGGTCGCCGACGAGGGCGCTGCGTGTGGCCATGCCCTTGGAGCTGCCCGTCTGCCAATGAAGCTCGCGGAACTCCCGTCGTTCGACCTCTGGCGCCGAAAGAATGCGGATCGAGCTTTGCTGGGAGATAAGATAGAGAGTTTGGTGTCGGTCGAGCGCTATATTGGCGCCTCGCAGTTGTTTTAGTTCGGTCAAGATCGAAGCCTTCGATGACGGGTTGGCCAATGCTATCGCCGTTAGGCCGAACAACGCGTCGAAGACCATCATGGGATGCTCGGCCTTCGCCAACCTTCGCAGATAGTTTTCCACGACGCTTTCGCCGAAGGCGGAGGCCGACTTGGCCGCGATCGCGGCCAGCCAAAAGGTGCGTTCCCTCAGGAGCACGAAGCTTGGGGTCCAGGTCTCCCACACGAAGCTATTGGCCATATCGGCAAGCCAAGGGCGCGAGTCGCGGTTTGAGGCCAACAGGATGAGTTGCCCCAGCGCATGAACGAGCTGCCAGTACACGCGCAGGCTCATGGCATTGGTTCCCGGCGTTCCGCTCAATTCGTGGCGGACGACCGAGCGAAGCGTATCGAGAACGTTCAGGACCCGCATCGCGGCTTTGTAGGACAGTTGCTCGAGTAGGGGGACCCACTCAAATATCTCATGAAAGCTCGCTCGTGATTGTACGAGCGACGGCTCGAAAAGAGGTTCAAGAACGTTGTAGGCATCCTTTACGGCACCAGTTCGCTGCATCGAAACTTGCAGCGATCGCTCAAACTCCGGCCGTGTTCGAATTACTTCCTCGAGCTCGATCGTTGGCAACCCGGTTTGCCGTCTGCGAGAGATCGAGTGACCGCACCCACCCACCTTGAGCCAGCTCTGGTTCTTTGACTGACCAATCAGAAATTCTCGACCGGGATCGATCGAAGCAATTTCAGCCAGTCGTTCGCGAAGCGAAGCATCTCGCGTGATGGTCATGGCTGCAGCTAGTCGCACGACCATATCGTTGCGTGCAGCCCCTAGCAGCTCAACCAAATTGTGGTAATCGGGATTTACCGCTAGCATTTCGTCGGCGCTTTCGTCGGCTCCGAAATCACGCAATGGCATGCATCTCGGTCGAGTGTGGAAAAATAGGCGATCAAAGCGCTGCGCCAAACGACGTTTTGCCGACGTTTTAGGACGTCGAACGAGCACTGAGAATGGCGGCATCTCTACCCCCGCGTTGCGGCTGCGATCGTAAGCCTCGCGTGATCAGGCCTGGGGCCGCGTTATAGATATTGCGGGGTCGTGTTTGGCCTCCCATCACCGAAACGACTGATTATCGCTTCCGTTGTGCCTCAAACCGCGAGACTCGTCCGGTTTCGGCCGAATATTTGCGCCATCGAGCATGATCCGCCCACGTCATCGGATGATTTGGATGTGCCCGGTCCGGCTGATGTTCCCTTAGACTTCCCGGACTTATGTCTTGACAGGACGTGACCGGTCAGTAACTATTTCTATCTGCGGACCGTGGCGAAATGACTGCCCAATGTTATGTTCGAGGTGGCTCGGGGGAGGCGGTATCGGGTGATGAGGCCGAGATTGTCGCTTCGTCGGCGCGTTGTCGAAAAAGCGGGATATGCCGTGCTGTGAGATGGGCTGACCCATGCTCAATCGTCTTCGACTACGCCGACTTGCTGATCACGGACCCTCTCGAACGCCAGCGCGGGCGGCAATGCCGCGCACTTACTTGGCGACAGGACGCAGCCGACGCGCAGATGGTTCGAATGGCCGGACGCCGTTTCCAACCAAAACGAGCGGATGAGACGGCAAAGCCAACTGCGGCAAGCAATCAAGCAGTTTCAATAAAATGACGGTGGGAGGTTTCCATGCAGCGGATAGGAGTGGTTACGTTTCCGGGCTTTCACGTGATGACGTTGGCGGCGATGTCGGTCTTCGAAGTCGCGAACTCTGAGCTTGGCGAGCATCGCTACGATGTTCATTTCCTGTCAGAGAACGGCGGACGAGTGAGGTCATCGGCCGGGTTCGTGGTCGAGACCGAGCCGTTCGGGAATCCCCTGTTTGATACGGTCATCGTCGGCGGGAGTACGGAGCCATCCTTCAGGCCTTCTGAGGGTATGCTGACCTTCCTTCGAAAGGCTTCCGACGTATCGCGCAGGATGGCCGCGACTTGCGTCGGTACGTTTACGCTGGCCGAGGCGGGGCTTCTCGACGGCAAGCGGGTGACGACGCATTGGGACCACGTTCGTGAACTTCAGAGGCGATACCCGAAAATTAAGGTCCAGGAGGACCGAATCTTCGTCATCGACGGATCGATATGGACATCGGCGGGCATGACCGCGACGATGGATCTGGTACTTGCGATGGTCGAACGGGACGTCGGGCCTGAACTCGCGAGGACGATCGCCAAGCAGATGGTGGTCCACCATCGGCGTTCCGGCGGTCAGTCGCAAATTTCGGTCCTTCTCGAACTTGAACCCAAGTCCGATCGAATTCAAAATGCCCTCGAATTCGCAAGAAAAAACCTGCATTCGGAACTTACCGTCGAAAGCCTTGCAGACGCGGCCCATTTGAGTCCACGACAATTTACACGAGCCTTCGCGGCCGCCACTGGCGAATCGCCGGCAAAGGCAATCGAAAAGTTGCGTCTCGAAGCCGCGCGGTTATTGTTGGAGGACAGTCGGCATCCGATTGAGCATATCGCGAAGCAAACGGGCTTTGCAGATCGCGAAAGAATGCGGCGAGCCTTCGTGCGTACGTTCGGTGTACCGCCGCAGGCGATGCGCCGCCAAGCACGAAAGGAGATGCACGGAGCCAGCGATATTCCGACAGGCTCATTGCCCGCGCTTCGTGAGGCCGATCTGATGGCAACCAAACAGCCAGCCATGCTGCAAGGTGACGCGCCGTCATTCCGCGACTTTCTCGCCGAACATAAGCAGTCCGCATTGCGATTGGGTCCTGGTCACTTCGTCCTGCAACACATTCCCTTGTTTGGCGACGAACCCATTGGCGACACTCACGAGGTGGGGCGCAATCCCGCATTTGGGTAAGTCCCGAGCTAGAAAGACCGATAACGGCCAAATATCCGTCGCGCGTTGTCGCGCCGACGGCTTTCGCCGCCGTTGTTTCCGCGACCTTGATTTAATCGGCCATGCCGCTTTTTGGCTCGCGCCACATCACGCATTTGGCGAAGGATCTCGAGCGGACGTTCTTTGGTGACGTCGCGGGCTCGAGCTTGAATCGACAGGCGTCTTTCAATCCCGTGAGCGCGCGAGGCCCCGCCGGACATTGAGTGGTGGGTAAGATCGGCGTTACGCGGTTGCTCGCAATCGATCGCAACGGCCGATCTGACGATGTTCCTGAACCAGGGGTCAGATGCTGGATGCAATGCACGCGGGCGATAACCGTGTGACCTAGAAAGTGGCAAAAAAGGCGTTCTCCGTCAGCGGTGACTGATCTACTTCTTTGTTGGTCGAGGGAGAGGCCAATGGTTCGCGGCGTTCGATTCCACACGTTCGGCGGTCCCGAGGTTTTGCAGATAGAAAACGTGATCGTACCGGAACCGGGTCCCGATGAGGTCCGCTTACGGATAAAGGCCATTGGCTTGAACCGAGGCGAAATCCTGATGCGATCCGGAAGGGCCGCTACCAGGGCGAAGTTACCCGCGCAGCTTGGTGTGGAAGCGGCCGGGATAATCGAGGTCGTGGGATCGGATGTAAAGAATTTTGCGATCGGAGATCGCGTGGCAGTCGTCCCCGGAGACCTCGGACGCGGTTACTACGGCGAGGTCGCCCTTGCGCCTGCCAGGACACTGGTCAAGGTCTCACCCACTCAGAGCTGGCAGGACGCAGCGGCGACCTGGATGGCATTCGGCACCGCATGGACAGGGTTGGTCGATATAGCGCGCCTCTCCCGAGGCCAAACGGTACTCATAACGGCCGCATCCAGCAGTGCGGGTCTGGCTGCCATCCAGACCGCACGCAAAGTCGGCGCCAGTCCGGTCGCGTTGACGCGAACCCATCTGAAGGCCCCGGCGCTGCTCGAAGCCGGAGCAACCCATGTCATCGCTACCGAGGAGCAGGACGTCGTTGCGGAAGTAGCCCGGTTGACGGGAGGCAAGGGCGCCGAGGTGGTGTTCGACGCCGTGGGCGGCCCAGCCCTTGAGAGGCTTGCCGAAGCGAGCGCGACAGGCGGTTTGCTGCTCACCTACGGTCGCTTCAGTCCTGAAGTCACACCGCTGCCGCTAGCGCAGGTCTTGTGGAAGGACCTGACCATCCGAGGATTCGTTCTTCCGAACGCGGTGGTGCACGACGAGAAGCTGGCGGCCCTGAAACAATTCGTCGGCGAAGGACTCGCATCCGGCACGTTACGACCGATCATCGCAAGAACGTTCCCCTTCGATGAGATCGTAGCTGCCCATCGGTATCTCGAATCCGGATCGCAGTTCGGCAAAGTGGTCGTGACCGTCTGATGTAGCCCAAACACGTCTACCGCGCTTTCGGCGCTTGAATTTGAGCCCATAAGGTCGCGGCACCAAGGCATTTCGCCACAATGGCAAATCGACGAAATTCGAGACCAGGGAAAAGGGGAAACAAACGTGCTTAATCCTCCGAATTTCCGGCTCGAGGGTGAAATTGCCGTCGTGACTGGTGGCGGCAGCGGTATTGGACGGGCGGTCGCGCTTGCATTCGCCGCGGCGGGCGCGCAGGTCGTGGTACTCGACGCGCGCGCGGCCGCGGCCTCTGAGGTCGCCGAGGAAATCGGTATCTCTGGGCATGCGCTCACTGTCGACGTGACGGATGGGGATGCAATCGAACGGTCTTTCGCCGACATCTCGCGTCGTTACGGTCATATCGACGTTCTCTTTAACAACGCAGGCATAAATCGCCGTCAACCGTCGCTCGAAATGGCCTTGGCCGACTGGAATGCCGTCATAGCCGTCAACATGACCGGCATGTTCATCTGTGCCCGCGCGGCAGTGAGGCATATGGTTCCGGGCGGCCGCATCGTCAACACAGCTTCGATGCTGGGATTGTCCGGAGGTTGGTACCCCAACATTGCCTATCAAGCGACCAAGGGTGCCGTGGTGAACATGACCCGGTCCTGGGCGGTCGAGTGGGCTCCGCGTAAGATTCGGGTCAATGCCGTTGCTCCCGGTCCTGTCCGGACGCCGTTCATCGCCGCGCTGACCGATCAACCGGATCTCGTGGCCCAGCTCGAGCAACTCACGCCACTGCGCAGGCTCGCGGAGGTCGAAGACATCACGGGCCCGGTTCTATTCCTGGCGAGCTCAGCATCGGCAATGGTCACGGGTCACATCCTTCCAGTCGACGGGGGAATGCTCGCGCAATAGCACGGCAACCAGCAAATTTTCGGGATAATGCCGGCCCGCATCTCAAGGCGAGTGCGGCCGATTCCAATCACAACCGGGGAGCAAGGGATATGTACAAGGGGTTCGATCTATCAGACAAGGTTGCCGCCATCACGGGGTCGACCGCCGGCATGGGATTGGCGATTGCGCGGGGCCTCGCCCAATGTGGCGCGAAGGTCGTGGTCTCCAGCAATGACAAGGAAGACACCGATCAAGCCGCGCATGCGCTGTCCAAGGAAGGCTTCCAAGTCGCGGGCGTACGATGCGACATCACCGACAGAAGGGGTATCGGACCCTTCGGCGCGGAAGCAAAACGAGCCTTTGGCAAGGTAGACATCCTGTTCTGCGTTGCGCTCGGGCCGCCTCCCATGGGGCCGGTAAATGATGCGGATCTGGAGACACTGGACCGGCTTCTGATCTCGACGGTGAGCAATAACCTCGCGCTTGCCCAGCAATTCCTGCCGGAGATGGCGGAGCGCCGCTACGGCAGCATCGTGATGATGTCGAGCATCGCTTCGGAACGAGCGAGCCCGAACCTCGGTGCGTACGGCGCTGGCAAGGCGGCCCTAAATGGAATTGTCCGAAGCATTGCCGTTGAATGGGGGGCGTCGAACGTCCGAGCGAATGCCATTGCGCCATCAATGGTTCGAACCGCCTTCTCCAAGGACTTCTGGGGTGATCCGGAGCGGGAGAAAACGCGAATGGCCAGAACTCCGGCAGGTCGCTTGGCGGAGCCTGAGGAGGTCGTTGGCGCGGCGATTCTGTTAGCCTCACCCGCGGGGTCGTATATCTCCGGCCAGGTGCTGTTTATCGACGGGGCGCGCTCGGTCACCTGAAAGTCGGCTCACAGGTCCGACCTGCGAAGCCGCTTTGGTGGCGAAAGTCCCCGAGCACGACGCAAGCGCGAATGTCGGCCGTGTTTACGCGCAGAAGCTAAGTGTCGAGAAAGACGCAAGTCCATCCCACGCGACTAGAGGCTAAACATACCGGAAGGCGTGCGGTTAGCGCAAACGACCATGTCACGCCGAGACGCTTAAACCGTTCAGCTTGAGCGCATCTATTGTCATCCGAGCAAATCTCGGGCCGAGCACTTTCAGCTAACCGAGCAGGAGCGACGCAGCTAGCGGGCGCGCCCCATAAACTGTCTCGCACCGAGTATTAGCATCCACATACGATCTTCGTTGTGTCCTAAAACGTGGCGGATATGACGTTTCGCTCGGATGGTCGCGGCCCTATGTTTTGCGCCGTATGCCTTGGCGCCGGTCTCCCGCAACCAGAATAGGAAAGCGCATGCAACCGATTGCCATCGCCAACTGGAAGAGTTTCTTTTCGACAGGGGACCGTTCGTTGTTGGAAGCGTGTCTCACCGAGGAAGTGATCTTCGAGTCGCCAGTCGTACATACCCCGCAAGTCGGCAAAGCGACTACAGTGAAATACTTATACTCAGCGCAACGAGTGTTCTACAATCCGAGTTTTGTGTATTTGCGCGAGTGGGTCAACTCCAACTCTTGTGTGTTGGAACTGCAGACCATGATCGATGGCGTTTCGATAAACGCGGTCGATATCATTTCCTGGAATGACGACGATAAAATAACGCGGTTCAAGGTCATGATACGGCCCCTCAAAGCCATTGCGCTCGTGCATCAATTGATGATGCACGAATTGGTCAAGCATGCGCCAACGTCATAGAAAGTCGAGCACCATGTCCCGAGCTTGCAAAAATCGGTGAGGCGTCAATGTGGCCCGCGATCTTTATCTTCCGGCGTCAAAGTCCCGCGGATGCGACGCAGCTTCGGGTTGGCGCGCGCTCCGTAGCGCGAACCAACACGGCCTGCGGCATCAAGCCAAAGGTCGCAATGCGGAGCCGATCTCGTGCTGGTGGATGATGCGATCGCCATCACGACGTTCTAAGGCAACCGCGACGATGGATCGAGGCAGTCACCGGGCATCGGCTCAGCGGAGGCCAAAGCGCGCGGATTGAAGACCTGCCGTGTTTTCGTAAACCTTGGGAAAAATTGAAGATGGGGCAACATCGATTGAATGCGTGGCCCGCGCGGTTGCCGCTGGTGATGGAACCGCCTGCGGGATCGCTGTGGGATTGCTTGGCCATAAGCGCCAGGCGGTATCCCGACAGATCTGCGTTGATCTTCTTTGGCCGCCAGATCAGCTACGCCGAGCTCCTATTCGCCGTCGAACGTCTTGCCGCACGCCTCACTTCGCTCGGCGTCGGAAGCGGCGACCGTGTCCTCGTCGTTATGCAAAATTGCCCGCAACTGATTATTGCGCACTACGCGGTGGCGCGGGCCAACGCGGTGGTCGTGCCGGTCAACCCGATGAGCCGCGCGCAAGAGTTGCGCCACTATGTCACTGACGCGAAGGCCCATGTCGCCATCACGACCGGCGACCTCGCGGACGAGGTGGCGTTAGCGAGCAATGGCTTGGCTGGCGGCCGGCTTCGCCATCTCATCGTGAGCCAGTTTGACGATGTGTTGGAAGGAACCGACAAGTCTCGCATACCATCGCAATGGCGGAAGTGGCTGGATGAGCGTCATCCACTGCCGAACTTGTTGGAGGGGGAGCTGCATGCTTGGCAAGACGTTATGCAGTGCAAAGACGGGGCGCCTTCCTTGCTCGCTGGTCGAGATGATCTCGCGCTATTGCCTTACACAAGTGGTACGACGGGAGCGCCTAAAGGATGCATGCTGACGCACGCGAACCTGGTGCTCAACGGGATCGCGACAAGCCTCTGGCTCGACAAGACATCAGAAAGCGTTGCATTGGCGGTTCTGCCGCTGTTTCACATCACGGGGCTGGTGTGCGTATTATATGCTTCAATATACGCCGGTAGCACGATCGTGATCATGCCTCGTTGGGATCGCGAGTTGGCGAGCCAATTGATTGCGCGACACCGGGTAAGCCATTGGACCTGCATACCAACGATGATCATAGATCTGATGGGCAGTCCAAAACTCGACGAGTACGAGCTTTCCAGTTTGGTCTATCTCGGCGGCGGAGGCTCAGCCATGCCTCAGGCCGTTGCCGAGCGGTTGCTTGAACGGTTTGGGATCCGCTTCGTCGAAGGTTATGGTCTCACGGAAACGTCGGCAGTTACGATTTTCAATCCATGCGATTCGCCAAAGCTACAATGCCTCGGCGTGCCGTTCATCAGCGTCGACGCGCGCGTGATCGACGTTGAATCCAGCGCTGTGCTGGCGGCCGACGAGACGGGCGAAATCGTCATTCACGGTCCGCAAGTATTTGTCGGATATTGGGGGCACGAGGAGGCAACCGAAAAGGCATTCGTGACGATCGACGGCAAGCGTTTCCTGCGAACCGGTGATTTGGGATACCGAGACGTGGACGGATATTTCTTCATCATGGACCGGCTGAAGCGCATGATTAACGCTTCCGGCTACAAGGTCTGGCCCGCCGAGCTCGAGGCCGTGATGTTCCGTCATCCTGGAATACAGGAGGTTTGTGTCATCGGCGCCAGTGACTCGTATCGCGGCGAAACCGTCAAAGCCGTGGTCGTGCGTAAGAGGGCATTCAACGAGTTGACTGAACAAAATATCATCGATTGGACGCGAACGCAGGTCAGTGCGTACAAGGTGCCCCGCATTGTTGAGTTTGTGGAGGCGCTGCCGAAAAATGCGTCCGGCAAGGTCATGTGGCGTCAACTTCAGGAAGCCGAGTTATCGCGATCTGCCTTGCCCGCGGCGGATAAATAGAGAGGCCGCGATGAAGGTGGCGACGACAACGCAGAGGCCCCTGGAGGGCCTGCTGCAAGCGGATCTGCCCATGCAAGCGTCTCGCTTTTGTTGATCTCGGATCGTGAAGAATACCCGACGTCCTAAAAGGTGGCGAATATGACGTTTGCGTCGAAGTCACGCGAACGTATGCTTTGCGCGAAACGCGAGAGCCGCCGTCATAGCGCGTGCGCTCGGCGCCCAGGCGACATGACGTCGAGTTTCACGGATCGGTTCGCGGCGGAAGGAGAATCAAGTGAGCAAGTGGAGCACACGAAAATGGGTCTTGGCGTCGCGCCCAACCGGTAAGCCCGAGGCAAGCAATTTCAGATTTGAAATTGAACCTGTCGCCGAGCCCGGTGACAGAGAGCTGCTGCTGCAGACAAAATTTCTCTCGCTCGAACCTTACATACGCGCGCGCATGGACGAGGCAAAGTCCTACGCACGGTCTACGGCGGTCGGCGAAGTCATGTTCGGCCGAACCATCTCCGAAGTGGTGACCTCCAACCATCCCGATTATAGCGCCGGCGACATCGTGCTAGCTAAGGCCGGATGGCAAACACTGAGCCTTTCAAAAGGCGAGGACCTTCGTAAGCTTGATCCGAAGATTGCTCCTCCCACCGCATTTGTAGGAGCGCTGGGGATACCCGGCTCCGCCGCCTACATTGGAATGAGGGTGATTGGTCAGCCGAAGCCCGGCGAGACCGTCGTCGTGGCCGCAGCGAGCGGGCCGGTTGGCTCGCTTGTCGGGCAACTCGCGCGTAGAGCGGGGGCTCGCGCCGTGGGAATAGTGGGTGGCGCGGAAAAATGTGCGTTCGTGAAAGACAAGCTCGGTTTCGATGAGGCAGTCGACCATCGTGCCGCTGACTTCGAGCAGCGGCTCGCGGCGGCATGTCCGAACGGCGTCGATGTCTACTTCGAAAATGTTGGCGGAGCGGTGTGGACGGCGGTGTTTCCGCTGCTCAATCAATTTGCGCGCGTGCCGGTGTGCGGGCTGGTCTCGCAATTCGGGGCGCCAGTTCCGCCCGGACCGGATCGTGTGCCGGCGACGATCCGCCAGGTTCTCTCCAAGAGCCTGACCATTCGCGGGTTCATCGTTGATAACTACCCCGAGCTGTTCCCAGATTTTGAGCGGGAAATCGGCGCCGCGTTGAAGGATGGAACCATTCGTCAGCGCGAGGACATCGTTGACGGTCTCGAGAACGCGCCGGTTGCGTTCATGGGCATGCTCGAGGGACGCAACTTTGGGAAACTGCTTATTCGAGTGGCAGATTAACTCAATCAAGCGGGCTCACGCCGGGCGCCGGTCCTAGCACGTCGATCGTCGAAGGGAAGTCGTTGAGCGTACCCGTGAGGGCCGAGAGTTAGCAGCGCGCCCGCAACGGCCAAAGGTGAAGAGCGTCTCATGAATTTTTCAATGTCCGATAGCCAGCGTGACTGGTTGAACCGTCTCTCGTCCTTTATGCACAAACATGTGTATCCTGCCGAAGAAACCTATAAGGCGCAGGACGCAGCCGGCGGGCGCTGGAAGGTCATCCAAGTCGTCGAGGATCTGAAACGGAAGGCGCGGGTCGAGGGGCTCTGGAATCTGTTCATGCCGCCGTCCGCGCACGAGGACGATGAGTTTCGGGGTGCCGGTCTTTCCAATCTCGAATACGCCCTACTTGCCGAGGAGATGGGACGGGTCTCCTGGGCCTCGGAGGTCTTCAATTGCTCCGCGCCGGACACCGGCAATATGGAGGTGCTGATACGCTATGGCAGCCGGGAACAGAAGCGAACCTGGCTACGTCCCTTGATGGACGGCGAGATCCGCTCCGCATTTCTGATGACCGAGCCCGACGTCGCATCGTCCGATGCCACCAATATCGAGACGAGCATCAGGCGCGACGGGGATCAGTACGTCATAAATGGCCGGAAATGGTGGTCGTCGGGCGCGGGCGACCCGCATTGCAAGGTGGCCATCCTCATGGGCAAGACCGACGTCAGCGCCCCGAGGCATCAGCAGCAGTCCCAGATCATCGTGCCACTCGACAGTCCCGGCCTCAAGATCGAGAAGATGCTCCCGGTATTTGGATTCGACGATGCGCCGCACGGCCACGCGCAGATCTTGCTCGAAAACGTCCGCGTACCCGCGAGCAACATAGTGCTCGGCGAGGGCAGGGGTTTCGAGATCGCTCAGGGCCGGCTCGGTCCCGGCCGTATCCACCATTGCATGCGCACCATTGGCGCGGCGGAAGCCGCGTTGGAGAAGATGGTGAGGCGACTATCGTCGCGCACCGCGTTTGGCAAAAAGATCGTCGAATTTTCGGTCTGGGAAGAGCGCATCGCCACGGCGCGCACCGAGCTGGAGATGACACGGCTGCTTTGCCTCAAGGCTGCCGATATGATGGATAAGCTCGGCAATAAGGCCGCACAGCTTGAAATCGCGATGATCAAGGTGGCGGCCCCAAAAATGGCGCTCAAGATCATCGACGATGCGATCCAGGCGTTCGGAGGGGCCGGCGTCTCAGATGATGCGGGTCTGGCCAAGACGTACTCGCATATCCGCGCGTTGCGCATCGCGGATGGTCCCGATGAAGTCCACAATCGTGCGATTGCGCGCCAGGAATTGCGCAGATACGCCAACGCGCCGATCGCATAGTCGAACGGGCGACAGCGTGGCACAGGGCGTAAAGCGAGACGAGGAATACGCCGGTGTTAAGCCGATCGAGGAGCGTCATCGCATCGATGAGACGAGTCTCGATCGGTGGATGCACCAGAATGTCGCGCATTATGCGGGGCCGCTTAAGATCCTACAGTTTAAGGGCGGTCAGTCAAATCCGACCTATCGCGTCGACACGCCCGGCGCCTGCTACGTTGTGCGTCGCAAGCCGTTCGGCAGACTGCTTCCGTCGGCACACGCCGTTGACCGTGAGTTTAGGATCATTTCTACCCTGCACAAGCAAGGATTCCCGGTCGCGCGACCTTACGCGCTGTGCATGGACGATGAAGTCATCGGGGCGGCATTTTACGTCATGTCGATGGAGGAGGGGCGGGTATTTTGGAATCCGACTCTCCAAAATCAGTCAGCGGAGGATCGGCGGCTGATGTTCATCGACAAAATCCAGACGCTTGCGAGGCTTCACAGTTTCGATCCGCGGGAGATAGGCCTGGGCGACTTCGGCAAGCCTGGCAACTATTTTGCGCGGCAGATTGACAGATGGAGCAAGCAATATCGCGCCTCCGCAGTTGAGTTCATCCCGGAAATGGACCGGCTCATCGAGTGGCTACCGCGCACGGTGCCGCAGCAGGAAAGGGTGTCGGTCGTCCACGGCGATTACCGCCTCGACAATATGATATTCCACCCGGTCGAGCCTCGCGTCATCGCCGTCCTGGACTGGGAGCTCTCCACGCTTGGCGATCCGATGGCCGATTTCGCCTACTTGCTGATGCAATGGGTGATGGACGGCTTGAAAGGTGCCGATCTCGCGCGGCTCAATATTCCGTCGATTGAGGAGGCGGCCGACATCTATTGCGAGGCGTCGGGGCGCTCGTCAATTCCGGATATCAATTGGTATCTCTCCTACAATCTCTTTCGCCTGGCCGCAATCACCCATGGCATCGGGGCACGCATGAGGGACGGCACAGCCGCGAGCGCCAAGGCGGCCGAATCGGCGGCGCTCAGCGTTCCCCTTTCGCAGGCGTCGTGGAGCTACGCCCAAAGAGCCGGTGCAATCTAGGAGGACGCTCTGGAAGCGTCGAATCGTTGCGCAGCTGAGCGGCGACAGGGATGTCACGAACGTCGCCACGACTTGTTTCCAATTCTTCAGGGAGAAAAAACGACATGAGCACAGCAACGAGTTCAGCGGAGCAAATCCGAACTGAGGTGCACGGTCACGTGCTGAAAATCATTATCGACAACGTGGCCAAGAAGAACTCCTTCACCCCGCAGATGATGTTTCAGATGTCCGACGCCCTCACGCTTCTGGACAAGACCGACGAATATTGGGTTGGTGTCGTTTGCGCCGACGGCGGTGACTTCACGGCTGGGTTGGACATGCCGAAGTTTTTCGGTCCCAAAGCCGAGAATTGGGAATTGAGAGACGAAACGATCGACGTCTTCGCTCTCGCCAATAGATGCCGCAAGCCGATTGTCACCGCCGTACAGGGCATCGTCTATACGATCGGCATCGAGATGATGCTGGCGGGCGATATCGTTATCGCCGCCGATGACTGCAGGTTTTGCCAAATGGAATCCAAGCGCGGCATCGCGCCGTTCGGGGGCGCGCACTTTCGTTTCCTGACAAGGGCGGGGTGGGGCGACGCCATGTACCATTTGTTTCTATGCGACGAGTTCACCTCCGAGCGGGCCTACAAGATCGGCCTCGTGCAGGAGGTGGTGCCGGCGGGCCGGCAGATCGAGCGGGCCATGCAAGTAGCGGCAACCATCGCGAAGAATGCGCCGATCGGAATTCAGGTAACGAAGGAGGCGGCGTTGAAGTTTATCGAGGACGGCGAGCAGGCGGCTGTCGACTATATTCCAAAAATCAAGGACCGCGTCTTCAACAGCGAAGACTTCAAAGAGGGAATCCAGTCATTCGTCGAACGGCGCGCCGCGGTGTTCCGTGGCCGGTAGCACTGATCCGGCACAGCTGAATTGTTCAACAACGGAGGAGAACCAAACATGGGCAGCGTGAAGAAGGCGTTTGATCTTGAGGGAAAGACCGCACTTGTCACCGGCGGATCGCGCGGACTTGGATTGCAGATCGCTGAAGCGCTCGGCGAGCAGGGAGCAAAGATCGTCCTGTCGTCGCGCAAGGCAGCCGATCTGACGAAAGCGCAGGAACACCTCGCGGGTCTAGGCATCAAATGTGATTGGATCGCGGCTGACAACGGTAAGGACGAGGACATAAAGCGGCTCGCGGACGAAGCCGTCGCCAAGCTGGGTAAAGTCCATATTTTGGTGAATAACGCCGGCGCGACCTGGGGCGCATCGACGGAAGATCATCCGATCGAGGCCTGGGACAAACTGATGAATCTCAACATCCGGTCGCTGTTTCTGCTCAGCCAGAGGATCGGGAAACTGTCGATGATTCCGAACAAGTACGGCCGGATCATCAATATCGCTTCGGTTGCCGGCCTTCGAGGCGGCACGGGCGAAATGCAAATGATCGGCTACCATACGAGCAAGGGCGCGGTGGTCAATTTCACGCGCGCGCTAGCTGGCGATTGGGGCCGCTACGGGATTACCGTCAACGCGCTCGCACCGGGATTCTTCCCGTCCAAGATGACAAAGGGCACGCTCGAAGCCGTCGGCGTGGAGAAGCTGGCCGCTGGCGCCCCCTTGCACCGCATCGGCGACCAGGATGACCTCAAAGGTGCCGCGATCCTGTTCGCAAGCGATGCCGGCAAACACATCACCGGACAGATACTTGCCGTGGACGGCGGTTTGACCGCTGTTTTGCCGGCCTAGCTACTCACCGAGACCATGAACTCTCCGAGCTTTCAGTACGCCGCATCCACAAGCCTCACTCGGAGAGCTATGAGCCCGCTTCGCTCGCGCGACGCGCATGGGGGCACGCGACCTGGCAACAGCCGTCGTCTCCCGGGATGGTGTCGCGCGGAGGGGTTGGCCCACCGGCATCAGATGCCATGCGATCGAAAAGGGAGGCGCGCGCGAATGATCATGGCGGTTGGCCAGCAAAGTGCTGGTGCGGACATGAGAGGCCGCAGCTCGAATGGGACCGTACCCCGTGCGATCGACGGCGATTTAGCATCGAAGGCCGAACCGAGAGGAGCGAAGATTTAGCATGATCGCGGAACACGAGACGTTTGGTGGGACCTGGCCGTTCGCGCCGCGTTATTTTGAAGGCAGTGGCTTTCGGATGCATTACGTCGACGAAGGGGAGGGCGAACCCATCATTTGCCTCCACGGAGAGCCGACATGGGGTTATCTTTATCGCCACTTCATTCCCCCTCTCGCCAAGACCAACCGCGTGATCGTGCCGGACCACATGGGTTTCGGGAAGAGCGAGACACCTCGTGATCGCGAGTACTCACTCAAGACCCACGTCGAGAACCTGGCGCATTTGGTCGACGAGCTCGACCTCAAGAATATTACCTTCGTGATCCAGGATTGGGGCGGCCCGATCGGAGCCGCTTACACGTTGCGTCATCCAGACCGGGTCAAACGGCTATTTTTGCTCAACACCCTGACGGGTTACGGGCGAGCAAAATCCAGCGGGCTCACGCCGTGGTTTCAATTCATCAAAGAGCATCACGAAGCAGGAACCTTGCATGAAGTGCTGGGGCATCTCAATGTGAACGTTCTCGGCATCATGAAAGCCATCGGCTTCGAGAATATGGCCGCCGTCGATGCCAATTGGGTTGCGGCCTATAGCGCGCCGTTCCCGAGCAAAGTCGATTGTCTGGGTGCTATTGAATTTCCGTTGGACGCGCTTCTTGGCCGCATGGTGCCCTATGTGCGCGAAGGGTTTCCCTTCATTGACGGTTTGAAAGCAAAGCCCGCCATGCTCGTGGTGGGCATGAAGGATAAGGGTATTGCGCCCGGTGCGCAGATCGCAGATTTCCGGGGCATTTGGCCCGATCGTCCCGTTATCGAGCTTCCTGGGGCGGGTCATTTCAGCCAGGAAGACGCTCCGGACACGATCGTCGCTTTGATTCAGCTCTTCATCCAGAGCACGTGACACGTAAGGGAAATACCGTGACCTACGAAACCCTCATCTACGGCGCGGCGAAAGAAGTCGTCCGCATCACGATCAATCGGCCAACGCAGTTGAATGCGATCAACGTGCTGACGGCAAGGGAGCTCTCGATTGCGGCGAGGCAGTGCAGCGCTGATCCGGCAGTACGATGTGTCGTGCTGACCGGTGCCGGCGATCGCGCGTTCTGCTCGGGTGGTGACGTGGCCGGCTTTGCTTCGGATTCCACACGGGTCGATATTCTGCTCGAGGAAATGACAGAATATCTCGAGGAGGCGATCTCAGTATTCGCGCGCATGCGCGCACCCGTCATTGCTGAGGTCAACGGCGCGGTAGCTGGCGCCGGTCTCGGCTTGTTGGCAGCGGCGGATCTTGCGATTGCGTCTGAAAAAGCAAGATTCACCAGCGCCTACACCAAGATCGGGTTGACGCCCGACGGGAGCACGACTTGGTTTCTGCCGCGCCTCATCGGCCTCCGCCGCGCGAAGGAGATGTTCCTGCTGAACCGGTCGTTGTGCGCGGAAGAGGCAATGGCTTGGGGATTGGTCAATCGCGTGGTGCCTGCCGCGGGCCTGTCAGCCACCGTTGCCCAGGTTGCCGAACAGCTCGCCGCCGGTCCAACGGAGGCCTTTGGGTCCGTCAAGCGGCTTCTGCTGCTCAGCGGCGGTGAAAGCCTTGAGCAGCAGATGAAGCATGAATCAGCCTCCATCGTCCAAATGTCCCGGTCACGAGACGGCCTAACGGGCGTAAAGGCATTCAAGGACAAAGTGGAACCGAGCTTCGTCGGGAGATAGGTACACCGCTTATGGTTCTCGCAGCGCCATGCGAGAACGCCACTCACAGTATCGTTTACATCCGGACATCTCGGAACATCTCGGATCGTTATGCGACGTCTTGATCGCTAGAAAGATAGGGGCATATGCATGTTGTTGCGGACAAATGCGCATCAGCGCAGGGGCGACTTTGAGTTGGGCGGCCTGACGGCAGCAGGTCGGGCGCCTACGGCGCAGACCGCGTACACCAGAATTCGATTCACGGAGAACACATGAGTTTTTCAAAGCTGTTTGCGCCACTGACCGTGGGGCCATATCGACTGAGCCATCGGGTCATTATGGCTCCTCTCACGCGCATGCGCGCCCAGGATGGGACCGTCGCGGCGCACGCGTTGAACGTCCTGCATTATAAGCAACGGGCGTCGGACGGCGGGCTGATCATCGCGGAAGCCTCCCAGGTTTCGCAGGCGGGGCAAGGATACCCGGCAACGCCGGGAATTCACTCCGAACGGCAAATTGAAGGATGGCGCGATGTTACGGAGGCTGTTCATTTGAAGGGCGGCCGAATATTCCTACAGCTTTGGCATGTTGGGCGCGTCTCGCATTCTTCACTCCAGCCCAACGGGGCGCTGCCGGTAGCTCCGTCAGCGATCCGGATCAACGGCGAAACGTTGACGGCGTCTTGGAAGTCGGTTCCCTTTGAGACGCCCCGGGCTCTTGAAACCGAGGAGATCGCGGAGGTCGTCGAAAGCTTTCGACAAGGAGCGGAAAACGCGAAGCTAGCCGGCTTCGATGGCGTCGAGCTTCATGGAGCCAATGGCTATCTCGTGGAGCAGTTTCTGCAGTCTCGTTCGAACCAGCGCAGCGATCAATACGGTGGGTCGGTGGAGAACCGTTGCCGATTTCTCAAGGAAACGGTCGATGCTCTAATCGATGTATGGGGTAGCGATCGAGTTGCGGTGCGGTTATCACCGTACGGCGTAGCGAATGAGAGTGGAGACGACGATCCGGTATCACTGTATCGTCACGTGCTGAGGCAGCTTAATCCGTTGGGCTTGGGTTATCTGCATTTCATCGAGCCAAGAAGTAGCGGGGCAGGGCGCGCCGACGTAAATCACCAGAATGTTCCCTCGGCGCTTGAACTATTCAGATCCGATTGGTCGGGCGTGCTGATCGGCGCAGGTGGTTTCGACGGAGCCTCCGCCGAGGCCACTGTCGCTTCGGGCAGGGCGGACGCGATCGCGTTCGGTCGAGCGTTCATTGCAAATCCCGATCTCCCGACGCGCCTGAAACTTAATATCCCGCTCAATCCGTACAATCGCGCGACTTTCTACGGCGGTGGCGCCGCCGGATATACGGATTATTCTCGTTATGAAACCTGACGACTCTTATGCTCGACGCAAAGCCATCCCGGAAGCGATGGAGTTGGCTCGCGCCCCGTGCAATATGGTCGGCGATGTCATGAATGTGCCTCTACAGTTCGACGTCCTCCGCTTAACTCCCCTGAAACGTGAACTTGCCTTTGAAGTTACGTGCGCCGTGTTCCGCGACAGCCTTCACGCCAGCCCGCATGTCGTGCGTCTCCAGAAGGGGAGCGCCGACGGTGCCCACAAGGCGATCGGCGGCGCAAGCCCCGTCTTGGGCGGCCGCTCGGATCAGGCGTTTGGTCGCTTGAAAAGCTCGTGTCGGCCCTTTGGAGAGCTGTTTGGCGAATTTCACTGCGTCGCCGTCTAGTTCGGCATCCGGAAGAATTTTCGTCACGATGCCCCATTTTTCGAAGTCAACAACGCCATAAATGGACGTCGAATAGCAAATCTCCATCGCCCGCGCGGGACCGGCACGCTCGCATAGGATCTGTGCGCCTCCAAGCAACGTGGTCGCGCCTATCATGGCTTCCAATTGAGCAAATTGGGCCGTTTCGCTGGCCCACAGAAGGTCACAGCGAAGTACGATTTCGAGGCCGGCAGTCAGGCACAATCCTCGGACGGCCGCGATCGTCGGAATTGGAAGCTCCTGCAGGCGTGCCATGAGCGGAATGTGCCTGACGAGGTGAGCTTCGGCCGCGTGCGTTGACAGGCGCTCAAACATCGCTGGAACGTCGGCGCCGGCACTGAAGTGTTGTCCGTTTGCCTTCAACAATAGTGCGCGGATCGGAGCCGCCGTGACTTCGTCGATTATGTCACTTAGCTGGTCCAGCATTTCCCATGTGAACAGATTAAGGGGCGAGTTTGAAATAGTGACGACGGCGAGGGCATCCTGGATCTCAAGTGTCACGCTGGCCATTTTGTTCTCCGAGCTAATCTTTTGCGAAGAGCGTTTCGTGGATAGTGCGTTCGGCTGTCAAGGGCAGTTCGTTCGATATCGATGGCGCGCCTTTTCTTGATGACGCGCCTTCGCGCCATGTTGTTTCTGCGGTCTCGCGTCGAGGTCGCTCTGAAACGCGGACGATGCGACATATGAGAGTTCGAGGTGCCGGCAGATGCCGTTCTGGGCGCGGAACGGCATTCGCGGATGAGGGGGGCATCGCGAGGTCGTCGGCCGTTGCATTTGAATTGCTCCGGCTAAGCCGGCGACCCGAGCTCCGAGCCGGCGAGAGGGCGGCGACGGATCCGGTCACGCGATGACCAAAGAGGCCGCTCGGCTTGATAATGGAACCGATCAACATCTCGTGAAAGACAATTGTGGTCGAAATTGTATTTCGTTGTGCCTCAAATAGCAACCCCAAGGCCTTATTGGATTCTCGCTCGCTTATTCTAGTAGATCTTGCCATGATTTTGGCCAGAAATCCTATATTTCGGCGAGATTCACGCATGCTTGGGGAGCCACAGATGAACGTTGCTGCGGGTTCGGCTCGGCACTGCGGACGGTATCTTGCAGATGATCGATTGTGAATAAAATCGTGCCGCGGTATTCATGACGCAAATAAGTTTGGGAGTTATGAAGTGGGAGTCTCGAGAGAACAGGCTGCGGAAAATCGTCGCGCGATCGTCTCGGCTGCCACGCAGCTATTCCGGGAACGGGGAACGGACGCCGTCGGGCTCAGCGAGCTCATGAAGCATGCCGGCTTCACGCAAGGCGGTTTCTACAACCACTTTGAATCGAAGGCTGCGTTGGTGGCCGAGGTGCTTGCTCAATCCATGACAGAGGGCACCGCCGAACTTGTGAAAAACGCGAGAGCGCCGGTCGACGGCTCGACCACGGCTCTTCATCGCTATATTGGCTGGTATCTGTCGCAATCTCACCGCGATGACATCGACAACGGCTGCCCCGTAGCTGGATTCGCTGGCGATGCTCCCCGCCTTGGGGCTGAAGCGCAATCACATTTCGTGAGCGGCTTGGACAATCAGATCACCATCCTTGCCGGGCTGATCGCCGAAAGTGGATCACTGGCTACGGTGGGCCATCGCAGGACATTGCGGGAATGGGCAATCAGCCTGCATTGCAAGATGGTGGGGGCGCTGGTCCTGTCGCGATCGGTTGCGGCCTCCGCGCCGGCGTTTTCTAATGAGATTCTGGAGAACGCCCAGCGAGACATAATCCAATCTCTCGATGAGCTTTCCAGCCAAGTTCCTCCTTCACGAAGGCGCGGTTAACTGCAATCGTGGTCCTCTTCGCTGCGTCGCCAGACCCGGCTGCGCCGGAGAAAACTTCGCGCACCGGCGAAAATTTTATCGGTACCACTGCGGGAGTGCCGGATGGCACGCCCGCGAAGCGTGCGATGCGCTCCGGCGGCGTCCGCTGGTCCAATCGATCAATGAACGAAGCGCTCGATCGCGATGGCGGTGGCTTCACCGCCGCCGATGCAAAGCGAGGCAACACCGCGCTTCAGGCCCTGCGCCTCGAGGGCGTGCAGCAAGGTCACGATGAGGCGCGCGCCGGTAGCGCCGATGGGGTGGCCGAGCGCGCAGGCGCCGCCATTGATGTTGAGTTTTTCGCGCGGGATGCCGAGATCGCGCGCCGCCGCCATCGGTACAACGGCGAAGGCCTCATTGATCTCGAACAGATCGACGTCGCCGACGCTCCAGCCGACCTTGTCAAGCAGCTTGCGGATCGCGGGGATGGGCGCGGTCGTGAACCATTGTGGTTCTTGGCTGTGGGTGGCGTGACCCCTGATCTCGGCGAGCGCCGGCAAGCCATCGCGCTCGGTCAGCGAGCGCCGCGCCAGGATCAGCGCCGCCGCACCGTCGGCATTGGCCGATGACGCCGCTGGCGTGATGGTGCCGTTGGGGCGGAACGCCGGCTTCAACCCGGGAATTTTGGCGGGGTCGACCTTCAGCGGAATTTCGTCGTTGCCGATAGCGCGCGGGCCGGCCTTTTCGGTGACCGTCAGCTGCGCGATCTCGGCCTTGAACGCGCCGCTTTCGACCGCCTTGCGGGCCCGGGTCAGCGTCTCCATCGCGTAAGTGTCCTGGTCCTTGCGGCTGAATTGATAGGCTTCGGCGGTCTGTTCGCCGAAATCGCCCATCGAGCGGCCGACCTCATAGGCGTCTTCAAGCCCGTCCATCATCATGTGGTCGATGATCCGATCGTGGCCGGCGCGGTAGCCGCCGCGCGCCTTCGCCAGCAAATAGGGCGCATTGCTCATGCTCTCCATGCCGCCAGACACCACGATCTCGGCCGAGCCGGCGTTGATGATGTCGTGCGCGAGCATGGTGGCTTTCATGCCGGACCCGCAGACCTTGTTGATGGTGGTCGCACCCGTCGCGTCCGGCAGCTTGGCGCCGCGCGCAGCCTGGCGCGCCGGTGCCTGGCCTTGTCCGGCTGGCAACACACAGCCCATGAACACCTCGTCCACGCGTTCCGGCGACAATTTGGCCCGTTCGACCGCGACGCCGATCACATGGGAACCGAGTTTGTGGGCGCTGAAAGGCGTCAGCTCGCCCAGGAATTTGCCGAGCGGGGTGCGGGCGGCGGAAACGATGACGACCGGATCGGAAGCTGTGGCCATGGGGGCGTTCCTTTTTCGCAACCAGATTGCATTGTATGATAATGCTCATTTAATATGACCTCTGGGACAAAATGCAATGGAATTTGCCGCCGGTGAGACGGAAGCAAAAGAAGCTTCGTACGCGACAGCGCATCGTCGAAGTCGCCTCGCGTGGTCTGCTCCGAACCGGCGCAAACGGCATGAGCGTGGTCAATTTGATGAAACTCGCCGGTCTAACGCACGGCGGTTTCTATGCTCACTTCGAGTCGCGGGACGACCTGGTTATCGAGGCTTTCGCGTTGGCCATGGACCGCACTGTCTCGCGATGGAACAAATTGAAAGAAGAGCCTGGTGGCATCGATGCAATCATTGAATGGTATCTAAGTGAAGGTCATCGCGATGCGCCCGCGCAGGGTTGCGCGCTGCCGTCGCTGGGCGCCGATATCGCGCGATCGGGACCGGAGGTCCGACAGGTCTTTTCTACCAAATTGGAAGAGATGATCGATGTGCTGGCTCGTTGGTTTGCGCGGGAGTCCGAAAAAGACCCGCGCCTCTTAGCCGTCGGCGCGCTCGCCACAATGTTAGGCTCTGTCGTGCTCGCTCGTGCCACCGCCGACAAAACGTTGTCCGATACTATTCTCGAAGCCGGCAGGTATGCGGTTCGCAATCAAATGACGCCTCGAAATCAAGAAATGAGTAGCGGATTGTCGCAGAATGGCGCGTGACAGCGATTGCTGCCGACGTCTCGCGGCCCATTCGGCTCCCGTCGTCCAAGATTGCCCTCGGCACGGCTGGAAGGAGAGCCGAAAAAAGAGAGCGAATTCGATGGCGCGGCGAGTGACGGTCGTCCGCCGCAGCGGCGGGCGGGACGCGTGAGGTCACTGTTGTCGTCAGGCAATCTAAGCGGAAAATAGCCTTGATCGATGCGCCGCTAGGTTCACGGTCGTGGCTGCGTCAAAGCCCCGGCGCCGAGAAATCACAATCGTGTCTTATGTCGCGCACGCGAGCGCCTCTCGCAATTCAGCGGTGGTGAGGATTTCATGGGCATAGGTGGGTCCGTCGATGTAGTGCGCTGCGTGCATAGCCTCCTCACTGAGGGCCGCGGTCGCGTCCTTTAGCAGCGTTACATGATAACCAAGCTCCATCCCGAAACGGGCCGTGGCCTCAATGCAAGTATTGGCCAGCAAGCCGATGCAGATGATTCTGCTCGATGCCATATTGTTTGAGCTGATGGTCCAGGTCAGTATTCGCAAATCCGCTTGAGCCCCAATGCTCGGCGATAAGAATGTCATTTCTCTGCACTTGGAAATCGTCGTGAAAGGTGCCTCCCCAGGTGTGCTTCTCGAAGGTCTTTCGTCCATTCGACGCCAACTGATACGGAGTGGATATAGTCACTTGGCGACCATCGGTGATGCGGAACGAAATAGATCTTCACATTCGCTTTTCGGGCGTCCGTGATGATGTTACGCAAATTGTCCAGCAAGTTCACTTTTTCAGCGATATCCTTGGTGCGCTCCCATAGCTTTCCACCCTTACTCAAGAAGTCGTTATAGGGATCCACCAAAAGAATTGCGGTGGATTGAGCGCGGTAAGTAGGGACAGTCATCGGTGGTCTCCGGATTGGCCAAGGCGAAATGAGTTGGAGACGATTGGTCTGACAGGGATGAAATCGCCCGAACCTCCATTGCGACCTTCCCCAAGCAAGCTCGCCATGGTTCGGCCGCGTAGAGTGTCTCCGGGACTATCGACCGCCGTTTGGACGGAGCTGTTGAAGTGATACGAGGGCCGCCCGCCGGAGAAGACGACACGCTATGTTCATGTTTCACCGGATTACGTGAGATACCGAGCGACGCATGCCGCATCCCAGCGGCGTTCTCTGCCGCGTTTTCGATTTCCACCGCGCCCGCGAGTACCATATCGCCTCGACGACCAGCCGCTCGGGGGACGGGAGCCTCTGGAAAGTTACCGACCCGTATGTTACTTTAATAGTAGAGAAAGGTCTGTTACTTTGTCAAATGAGAAATCAGCGGGAGATACGGGAAATGCAGGAAAGGACGCGACCTCGCCGAGGGGCTCCGCCGAAGGGCGAAGCGAGCGCCCGCGAGCGCATCCTCGATACGGCGGTCCAGTTGTTCTACCGCGATGGCATCCGGGCCGTCGGCGTCGATACGATAGTTGAGCAATCGGGCGTGTCCAAGACGAGCCTCTATCGTGTATTCGATTCCAAGGACGCTTTGATTACCGCCGTGGCTGACCGACAGAATCGCGCGTTTTGGGCGTGGTGGGATCGCATCGAGGAGCGGTACGCCGGTGATCCTCGCGCTCTGCTGGAGGGACTTTTATCCGGGATCGCAAAACGGATCCGTCAGCCTAGCTATCGCGGTTGTCCGTTTCTCAACCTCGCGACGGAATTTCCGGCCGACGGCAATCATCCCGGTCGCAAGGTTGCGCGGAGCAATAAGGAGGAAATGCGGGCCCGGCTGGCAACGATACTCACTAAACTCGGCGTGAGCGATCCGCAGCGAAAGGCGACGCAGATCGCGTTACTCATCAACGGAGCGTACGTATCTGCGCTGATCGATGAGCCGGCCAATGCAAAAGTCGACCTTATCGACGCTGCCGTGAAGTTGTCGGAGATTGGCGACGTGAGAGGCGCCTAGGGTCGGCCCGAGTTTTCGCGACAAATGCATTCGCGCGATCTAACATCGATCGGAACACAACAAATGCTCGATGGGGCGGGATAAGCCAAAGTAATAGAGCGGGCTTGATCGCGAGCTTGCGCTTTTCGCCCGTATGCAGGTCGCTCGACCACGAGTGGCTCCGGAGATTGTCAACTCGGCCGACCCATACGGTGCGTATTGAGGCTTTCTATGGAGACGGTTTCTGGCATTGCACCGTCAAAGACAGCGGCGTAGGGGCTTGCGGCGTCCAAGGCGCTGGGGGACGAATAGTTGAGGATTTGGCGCGGAGCATTGGTGGCCACACTGAAACCGAGACACGCCCAGATGGAACGACCGTAACCGTTGTCGTGCCTCACTGTAACTAACCAACAATTACCGTAACTCGCCGCGGTCTCCACCGCCGCGCTAAAATTCACATCGCGACTTCTGGTCTTGGCCCCTTTCCGGATGTGGGGTGACGTCCGAGTCGAGTCTGCTATGAGCGCCAAAGCAGACTCGGGCCGACCCCAAATTGTGGGTTCGCGCGCGAGTTTCCCTCGCGGCAAAGGCAAACTATTGGCGCGGAGATGGTGCTCAAACGGCGACAGAGCGGGACGACGATTCCAAGAAAAGTTATCTCGCTCTAGAAAATTCGTTGACTGCCACAACGCCTCTCGCTCCATGGCGCCCGTTTCAGTGGGGTGGCGGGTAGAGGATGCTGGCGGAGAATTCGGCAACCCAAGCGGCCTGCTGCCGTTCAGGGAAGGCGGCCTTCAGGCCGTCGCTGTAGGTTTTCGCGTCAGGGGAAGCCGCGTGGATCTCCTTGGCGCGCTTGACGTGCTAATCGTGCTGTCGATCGCGGAACGGAGGACGGGCGTGTCATGCCCAATGGTCATAATGTCGTAACCTTCCAACGCCTTGAGCGACTCGAGAACAACCATCCAATGATCGAAATGGTCCACGACGGTAAAAGCATGCTCATTCGGTGAAAACACCAGGTCGAACGCCATCAGTACTTTCTGATCGGGAAGCAGGGCGGCGAGCTGCAAGTCCGATTCGGCATCGGTGAATCTCTTGAAGTCATAGGTGACCCCGTCGATCACCTGGACACCCTCGGTGATCGTCTCTGTCGGCACGGTGACCTTCGTCGCGATCTTGTCACCGTGAATCGTGCGGAAGCTATCGAGTCTCATCTTGCCTCTGGCCCGCAGCGGGGCGGCAACTCCGTCCAGGGCGAATACACGGGCGGCCGGGAAGCGCTCGGTCAGAACCTGAAGACCGGCCCAGTGATCGGTGTGCCCATGCGAAAGAATAATTCGGTCAACGGGCTTGCCGAGCGTTTGCACATATGACGCGACTTCGTCGGCATACGGCAGCAGCAGCTGACCGTCGAATATGACGACAGCCTCTTTCCCCTCGATCATCTGCGTGTTCACGTGAAAGCCATCGGTGGGACTGAGGTAGGAATGGATTTTGACGGCTCCGAACTCGTTGACAAGAATGGACCCCATGCGTGCCGGCGCCACTGCTTCCTTCCTTTCCGCCGTATTGCCATTCGCCGCGGCAGCCGACGGCCGCAGGCCGGCCAAAGGGAGCAGCGCGCCCGCGGCCAATTTGAGAAACTGAGATCGGGACAGGGCGGCGCGCGAAAGGCGCTTAAAGCCGGAGTTACTTGACAGCATGTCTCGCCATCCTTTGCCGAGATTTATGAACAGGAACGGACCGGCATGGCGCCTCCGTGCATCACGGAAGGCAAGCATGCCGCGACCGTCAGAAAACGGATCCAGCCACCATGCTGGTCGTGCGTCCCCAAGCGCTGACAGGCGGCCATCACCAGCGATGCGAACCGCGTCGGCGGTCCGAACCCTCATTTCGTTTGAGCTAATCACCATGCGGCGCTCGGCTCTTTGGTGGGGTCAACCTAGTCAATGACAATTTCGATTACAATCGTCAATTGATGACTATGACTTCCGTTCCCGTATCAAGAATATGTGAGCGTAATGGATATGTTTTGAAATAGGCTGGATATTACGGCGTTTTTCGATCCGATGCTAGTGGGGAGCGACGCTCCAGGCTTGACGGCATGTGGAAAGGTGAACATTGTCGATTGTGATCGAAATTGTATTTAGACGCATCACTGACGCCGCGCCTTCTCGCTACAGGAGATAGACATGATCAAGTCCCCGACGACTCTAACCCGTCGTAATGTTTTTCGTGCCGCCGCCGGCCTGGCCGTTGCTGGAGCGGCAACGCCATTTCTTACCCCTAGCCCGGCTCGAGCCGAGGCCCAATCCGGCCCGGAAGCCCTAAACGGCAATGGCTTCTATCGCTTCAAAATCGGCGACTTCAAAGCGACCGTGATTTCTGATGGCTACGGGCAGATACCGATCAAGCCGGTCTTCGTCATGAACGCGTCTGACGCTGAGATCGCTCCCGTGCTGAAGGCGAACTTCCTCCAACCCGTGGTCCAGGTCACGAACAACGTCTTGGTGGTCGACACGGGACAGGAGCGCATCCTTGTCGATTCGGGCTTCGGCGAGAAACTCGGCCCGGCCTTCGGCAGCTTTCCCGGCCTTGAGGCCAACCTAGTCCGGGCCGGAATCACGCCGGAAAGCATTGATCTGGTGGTGATGTCGCACGGTCACCTGGACCATATCGGAGGTTTGGTGACGAAGGCGGGCGCGCTCGCGTTTCCCAAGGCTCAGTTCGTGTTTGTCGATACGGAATGGAACTATTGGACCGGCAGTCGTTTCGAAAGTGAGGTCAATACTTCTCCCATGCCTGACGGATTCAAGAAGGGCACGATTTCGGCGGCTCGAGAAAACCTGCCGCCGGTGGCCAGCCGCGCGCGATTCGTCAAACAAAATGGCGAAATCACCACCGGCGTACATTATATCTCGGCACCGGGACACTCGCCTTCACATGCCACGATTCTCTTCGTCTCGGGCAATGAGCAATTCATGCATATGGGCGATATTGCCCATCATCCAGTGACGAGCTTGCAACGACCGAACTGGTCCCCGATCTTCGACTACGATCCCGCGCAGGCGATCAAGTCGCGCAAGGCTATCTTGGATCGCGTCGCGACCGAGCAGACTATGGTGATGGGCTATCATTTTCCGTTCCCGGGGCTCGGGCATGTCATTCGACAAGACAACGCCTACCGTTGGGAAGCCGCCCAGTGGGTCTGGTGACCACGGGAATGGATCGCGTCGAACCCGAGGCGATCGGCTGTCGGCCCTTGTGCCGTCTGCGCTGACCTTCGCACGAACTGTTTGGCCGGGCAGCAATTCGCTGCCCGGAGGTGGCCCGTGCGCGGTGTAGGAAGGTTTCTCACGACGGATTGGATTGACGTTTCATCGCCTAGCCGCGAGTTTGGTTCGCGCAGAGGCGTGGCGCTTCGGCGAGACGCGAGCAGAGCCGAGTCCCGCCACGGATGGCTGTCGCGATCCGTGGCACGCGGTCTGCGGGGCAGGGACGACGAGATCCGGCTGGCGCCGTTGGAGCAACACGTCGTTGCGACCGCGAACGACACGACGGTCTGATTTGCCTGCCCTTCCGAGGTCAGAGACGCGTTTCGCGAGATGGCTCTACTCGCTTGACCCGTCGGAAACCACATCACTTGGCGCGGGCCGGCTCGGTTTCCGAATCCCGATCCCATTCGATCTCTCCGTGCGAGCACGATCTGTCCGGAAAGCCGGTTGCTACTTTTTCGGATCATGCCTTAACTGAAAAATCAGCAGGTCCCGAACCATTTGCATTGGCCACTGCGCGAGCATCTCGACATGGCCTTCACTGCGCCCGAAGGCCATGCCGGTGGAAGCGGAAGCTTTGCCTTGAAGCATGGCATCGATTCCGTTCCCGCTTACTCACCGGTTTTATTCCCGGAGAGGGAACCATGATCTCGTTCACGGAATAATGCGCTTCCGCCAAATTTGGCGGCCGCCAGGCGGATCACGCTGTCAATACGATTTTGCCAAACGGACGATGCTCGATCAGATGGCGAAGCGCTTCGCTGGCCTCGCTGAGAGGATAAACCCGTTCGACGAGAGGCTTGACCGATCCGTTCACGATCAGTGGGATGATCTTCTGCCAAGCGTCGGCAACGGCTGCCGGCGACTGCGCGAACAAGGAGAAACCCGCCATCCGCGAGCCTTTCCAGATCAGGTCCGTCACGTCGATCGCGGTTTTGCGTCCGGCGGAATAGCCCAGCGTGATCAAGGCGCCGCCAAGACCGATGGCGCTCAAGGCCTCCCCGGTTAAGGAGCCGCCGATGCTCTCGATCACAACGTCGGCGCCGGCGCCACCCGTGATCCGGCGAACACCGTCGGCCAGACCTTCTTTCGTAAGATCGATGACATCCAGAAAGCCAAGCGCGCGGGCCTGCTCGGCCTTGGCGGCGCTGCCGGCTGTCGAAATAACCTTGCCTGCGCCTTGTGCCCGCGCGAGCTGATAGGTTGCATTGCCGACCGACCCT
The DNA here is from genome assembly GCF_036924535.1 of Bradyrhizobium sp. AZCC 2262. Taxonomy (NCBI): domain Bacteria; kingdom Pseudomonadati; phylum Pseudomonadota; class Alphaproteobacteria; order Hyphomicrobiales; family Nitrobacteraceae; genus Bradyrhizobium; species Bradyrhizobium sp. AZCC 2262. Next base: position 2,577,796 of record NZ_JAZHRT010000001.1, read on the forward strand.
CCGATGCCGGGAGCCAGCACCGTTTTGCCAGCCGCGAACCCGGCGAGCGCCAATGTAATTTGCGCGGTCAGATAGGCCACCGGAAGGCTGGCCGCGAGCACATCGCTAATCGTCTCGGGTATCACGGCCACATGTTCGGGCCGCACCAGCAGCAATTCCTGCCAAGTGCCGCTCTCGCGGACGCCGTAGGGCCCCGTGAACATGACGCGGCTGCCCACCACCATACCGGTGTCGCCGGCCTCCTCGATGATGCCCATCCCTTCATTGCCGAGCACGAGCGGTGCTTTTGCGCGAGGGTGTCCACCCGACAGGATCGTGTAGTCGAGGGGCGTGACACCGGCCGCCTTAACTCGGATCAACACCTTGTCCTTCTCCGGCGCCGGCTTGGGCAGTTCGACCTGCCGCAGGCCGCCATAGCTCGAAAAGCTTTCCGCCACTATTGCGCGCACGGGATCCTCCTTACGTGATAAATTGCTGCGTATGTAATGACAGGTCTGTAACCTTGTCAATGACCAAACAATGTGAGAGCAAAGCCGTAATCGAAGCCACCTCGTGCTTAAGGATCGGGAGCGTCCGCCATCGGTCCGAGAAAATCGCGCTTGCCGATTGGCACGCCCATATGGCGAAGAATGTCGTAGGCCGTCGTGACGTGGAAGTAGAAGTTAGGCAGCGCGAACCGCGTGAGATATTGCTGCGGCGTGACCGTCACAACGCCCGAACCGAACGGAAACTCGATCTTCGCTCCCTCCGATTTCGCAAAACGGCTTTCTGGAAGCATTTCGAGGTAGGTCAAGGCATCGTCTGTTCGCCGTTGCAAGTCGGCGAACGACTGGCCCGTGTTCTGAGATTCAGGCAACCGCAGGCCAGCCAGACGCGCCGTCGAGCGCTTCGCGGTATTGCACGCCGCCCGTACTTGCTCAGCTAATGTAAACATGTCGGGATAGAGCCGAGAAAAAACCAGGAGCGTCGGTTCGATCTCTCGGTCCTTGGCGTAGGTCTCGGCGGTTTCGAGCAACTTGGAAAGAAGCTTCAGATGCCGCTCGAATACGGGGACCGAGAATTCGAAGACGGCGTTTGTCATTTGCGACCCCATACCACTTACGAAGCTAGCGACTGCATCCGCCAGCAGGCTGCGGGAAGATGGGAAGGTAGGCGGCCGTAGTCTGGCCCATTATGGAGCGTCGGGACGATTGCCGTGGCAGACATGGGCTCGGTCACCGCTTGTCTCATTGCCGATCGGCTGTGCGCGGAGAAACCGCGCTCGGGTTGCCCGTCGTCCGAGAAACTTCTCTTGATAAAGAACGCCGCATTCGACGATGGGAAGAACGCCTTCGCGGCAACGGTTCGCTATCTCTCGACCCGGATCAAGTAGATCGCGCCTCGGCCGCGGGATACGTCTTTTTTGCCACTTTTTAGGACACGTCAGACGAGCGGGCGCGCGCCGACGCGCGGAGAGTTCTTGTAAGCCCTCGGCTTAATAGCGCGAATCGCTCGCGCAATCCTGAGCGAGCCAAACTGAGCGTGAACGCGATCTCGTATCTCGCCGACTCGACAGATATCGGCATATACGCATATGTTGCGACGCCTCGCGAGAAGTTCGTTCCGTGAGGCGAGACGTCCTAAATCGGTTGCGGATCGTCATCGCGATAGGGACAACGCGGGTTGGGCTGACGAAGCTTACGACCAAAGGGGAAAGACATGCTCGCAATGTCTCCAAAGGGCTCGGTCCTCGTACTCTTTGCGGAGACGTATCGTTCACCCGGCATGGAGTGACGGGGCGGATCGCGATCGAGCCCCGCACCCGTCGGCGTGCAGGAGCGGCTCGGTTGATCACATCATCTGCCCGGGTCGCGAAGGCCGAACGCAGCGAATTACGTTTTGAGGTATGCGATATGAGTGAGACAGCGCTAACCAAGACAAGCGTCGATGCCCTCGGGCTCAGAATGGCATGCCACCAATCCGGCCAGGGTCAACCGATTCTCCTTCTCCACGGCAATCCAACTTCTTCTTATTTGTGGAGAGACGTCGTCCCCAGTCTTCAATCATCCGGTCGGGTTATCGCACCGGATCTGATCGGAATGGGAGACTCGGACAAACTGCCCGACGCTGGGCCATCGACCTACCGTTTTTTGACGCATCGAAAGTATCTCTGGGCCCTGATCGACAAGATCATTCCACCCGAGGACAAGGTGGTCCTTGTCATTCACGATTGGGGATCCGCGCTCGGCTTTGACTGGGCCTGTCATCATCCCGATCGCGTCCGGGGAATTGCTTACATGGAAGCGATCGTGTGTCCGATCAAAGATTGGAGCGACTGGAATAAGGCCGCCGTTCCAATCTTTCAGGGCTTCCGCTCGGAAAAGGGCGAAGAGCTCATTCTCGATCGCAATCTTTTTATCGAGAAGGTCCTGCCGGGTTCGGTGATCCGGAAACTTTCAGATGCGGAAATGACAGAATATCGCAGGCCGTTCCTGAAACGCGAGGATCGGTGGCCCATGCTTTCTTGGCCCCGCCAGATCCCCATCGGGGGAAATCCCGCCGACGTTGTCGCGATTGTCGAAACATACGCCAAATGGATGGCGGAGAACGAGATCCCCAAATTGTTCGTGAACGCGGAGCCTGGGGCAATTCTAACCGGGGTGACACGGGAATTTTGTCGCAGCTGGAAGAATCAAACGGAAGTCTCGGTCGCTGGTACGCACTTCATCCAAGAGGACTCCGGCGAGAAGATCGGATCCGCCATTGCCAAGTGGATGAATGCCGGGCTGGGGTAGATGGCAGAGGAGGGATCGTCGCCGCCTGAGGTAAGGTAACTCAACTCAGGACGAACTCAGTCGCTCGTCATGGGCGATCGCAAGTAAAGCTGAATGAAGCTGGGCTGCTTGGCGCGTTCCGAAGATGTCGGAGAACTCCTTTTGCGCGCGCGCCCAGAAGATGGCGGCTTGCCTTTGCCGCGCTTTGCCCTTCACGGTCAAGACCACGTTCCGCGCCCGTGCGTCCTCGCTGTGAACGGCAAGGGTGATGAGGCCGTCCCTTTCGAGCGGGCCGAGCGTGTGACCCAGGCCGGACCGATCCATCACCATGGCGTCGGCAAGCTCGGTCACGGTTGGCACACGCTTTCCACGTCTCGCTAATTCAGTGAGGAGGCTATACTGCGTGACCGTCAGTCCCGCCGGCGCGAGAGCTGTGTCGTAAAACTGAGTTATACGACGTGTTGCCTTGCGAAGCGCCGCCGCGGTGCATGCAGGTCTAGCGCTGTGTCTTCCGCCCTGCATTCAGGAAAAGCTCCTCTTTAAAAATAGGCTTTCGCCGATACCAAAGAAAGCGACCCCAAGTGAGCTCGTTTATCCGGGAATACCATATTGTATGACGCATCGGCCGTTGTGACGCTGGAGTCTGCCGTATAGCCTCGATCTGCACCCAGAGGCAATATCCTCGTCTCGCGACTGCGTTCTGGACGGTGCCAACGCATCAGAGCAGCAGTCTCCGCTTCGGCGTCCCTCGCTCGAGCGAGATGAGCCGCAGGGACCGCACGGCTCGTTCACGGCGATGCTTCTTCCAATTGGATTTTGCACTTGCCCAGTGAAGGGCATCGGCTCTTCACCCTTTGTCGCTGAAGTTCAAGCGTGGGAGTGCGCATATTTGGACTGCGATTTGATGGACCTGAGAGGCCGCACGGTGCCGACAATGCATTGATAAACAGCAAAAAACGAGGCGCCTGCCACCTCGCTTCGTGGTGTTAGGCTTGATTGACAATGCGCCGCACGGCATCTTAGAAACGGGCATATGCCGATTGTAGATAAATACGACGGGAGGATGCATGAAGATTTACTTTGCTCCTAACACGCGAGCCGTTCGTATCGTGTGGCTGTTCGAAGAACTGGGTCTGCCTTATGAATTGGAGTTCTTCAAACTCGGGGATGCAAGCATGCGCTCGCCTGCCTACCTTGCGGTTCATCCGCAGGGTCGCGTGCCAACTCTCGTCGACGACAAGGTCACGATCTTCGAGTCGGGAGCAATCGTACAATACGTGTTGGCGAAGTACGGCAACGGCCGGCTTATACCCGACGTCGGTTCCCCGGAGTTTCCGGTCTACCTGCAATGGTTCCACTACGCCGAGGGAATGATCATGCCCCCGATAAATACGATTGTCGTGGAAACGGTCCTCCTTTCGCCCGAGCGTCGGAATCAGGTCAATGTCGATCGTGCTACGAAACTTCTCTCAAGAATGCTGACCTCCGTTGACGCCGGAGTTCGCGGCAAGGAATTCGTGGCGGGACAGTTCAGTGCCGCCGATATCATGCTGGGTCAGGCATGCATGGCCGCCGCCAGGGTCGGTGCGGATTTTTCGGGCCAGCCCGATCTGTCAGCTTACCTTGATCGTCTCCGCGAGCGGCCGGCATTTAAGAAAGCAAATGCAACGGGAAAGCCGAACGGCGGGGACGCCTTCGCGCAACCCTAGCCGGTTTGTGGCTCGCGGCTCCCTTATTCCGCGCCCCGCGACCTGCGCCGTCCTCGGCGCTTTCGCCGGGGTATCTCTCTCCCCGGCAACGCCCCCGATGGGCTTGTAGGCCATGGTCGGCCACACGCCTGCGAGTCTCAAAGGGTGCGATCTACGACCTTTTTAGTTCGGCGGTGCCGCGTTACTTTTGTGGCTGCCGGCCCGGCACGAGGCGCCGTCGATAGGCCTCGATCGCGAAGGCGCGCGGCAGGCGAAGCCTTGGCCGAACCGCACTTACGCATCCCAGATGGTTGCAAGTGAGCAGTCGCCTCAAGATGTTCAGCGCTGTTCCGGCCGAGGAGGGTAGATGTCGCACATCAACGTCACCATAGAGAATAATTTGGCAAGGCTCGTGCTGAGCAATCCTCCGCAAAACCGGCTGACGCAGGAGTTTTTCCATGAACTGAGCGATGCCATATTTCTGATCGCCGGTAGCGGAGCGCGGGCCGCGCTTCTGTCGGCGGAAGGCCCGGACTTCAGCTATGGAGGAGATATCGTTCCCTGGCCCACCTTGACACCGAAGCAACTGCGCGCGGCGTTCGAATGGCGCCTCGCCACGGTCAATCAGTGGGAGCAGCTACCAGTTCCAACAGTCGCGGCAGTGCAGGGTCTGTGCTTCGGGGGTGGCCTCGAGTTGGCGGTCAGATCGGACATCATTTTCGCCGGTACGAGCGCCCGCTTCGGACATCCCGAGCAATCACTCGGAATCGTCACGATGTTAGGTGGCATACAGCGCATTGCCGCGCGTGTCGGCAGAGCGTTCGCCCTGGAGTGGGCGCTCACTTCGGAACAGGTGCCAGCGCAAACGATGCTGGAACGCGGGGTCGTAAATCGAGTCGTCCCGGACGAATCCTTGCTCGAAGAAGCGGGCACCTTCGCACGCAACCTGGCGGATGGCCCGACGCGAGCTCATCTTGCTCACAAAGCTCTGCTACGCATATGGACCGCGGGAGGCTTGGCAGCGGCCGACGCGGCGATGCTGGACCTCGCTTTGCCGCTGTTCGAGACCGAAGATGTGAAGTTGGCGCTGCCAGCGGCGGTAGAGGCATTCAAGGCAGGTCGGCCGCGCCCACGCTTTAAGTTCGAAGGCCGGTAGGGGCGTTTAACGGCGCGGCGTAGGCCGCATTGGATTTGTGCCTGGCGCCCGACATCTTCTCTCGCCGCAGCTCAAGCATTCGATCGAGATCGTGGAGAGGCATGTCGTGTCGTTGTCGAAGGGCCATGGCCGAGGCTCGCAGAAGATCAGAGGTTCCATCGCTACCCGCGGAAGCCATCTTCTCGAGGCTGACGATGCTGCGTAGGGCGGTGCGGCTGAGCCCCATGGCCGAAATGGTTGCAATTGTGACGTTGGATCCGCAGGGCGGCGAAGTTAAATTGACGGTGCCGGCGAAGTTTCTTTGATTGCGCCGTAACTCTTTGGAGACGCGCATGGCGGACGGATCGAAGACGCTCCACCGTTTGCCGGGCGCGGATTGGATTGCGATCGTTCGCAAGCACGCATCGCCCGACTTCGCTGCCGCGTTCGTTGAGCTGCCGGTGCTCAAGGCATCGGTTTTGCGCCACCCTTGTGTTGGAGCTCAGTCGATCGGCGCCTTCTTTGGTGTAGCGAGCGAGATGTACGATACGATCACGTTCACGGACGAGACCGTCGATCACCACAAGAGGTATCTTGAATGGGAAGGAAAAGTCTTCGGGCTCGATGTTCGAGGTGCCACGATCTTGACGCGCAACTCGACGGGACTGATTGAAACTATCCAGCTGTACCATTCGCCCCTGATTGTCCTCACGCGTTTCTCCGCAGAGATCGAGCGCCGCCTCGGCGGCGGACTCGATCCATCCGTTCGCGGTGCCGCGGCACTGTAGATCCGGCTTCGCCAACATTGACCATCGAGCTTTCGACTTCAGGTTCGCTCAACCAAAGCTCGGTGCGTCCAGTGTTCGTCCGTTCTGAAAATCTCTCCTGCCGGACGCGCGGGCGATTTGACGTTCTGGGTTTTAGTCAAACGATGCGGAAAGCATGAGTGGCGGAACGAAGCGAATTGCGTGGGTGACTGGAGGCGCCAGCGGAATCGGCCAAGCGGGTGCCGAGAGCCTGGCTGCTGATGGGTGGACAGTGGTCATCTCGGGCCGGCGTCTGGACGCTTTGGCCGCCACCGCTGAGACGATTCGCGCGAGCGGGGGGGACGATTGACGTGTTTCCGCTCGACGTGACCGATGCCGACGAGATCGCCGCTGTCACGAACGCCATTCTCGCAAAGTACGGACGAATCGATCTTCTCGTTAACAGCGCCGGCTTGAACCTTCCCAAACGCAGTTGGGAGGATGTGGAACTGCAAGGATGGGACCAAATCGTCGACGTCAATCTGAACGGGCTTCTGTACTGCATGCGTGCCGTCCTCCCTGCCATGCGCGCGCAGAAGGACGGCTGCAAATCAATGTGGCCTCATGGGCCGGTCGCATCGTCGCGAAAGCGACCGGGCCTGCCTACAACGCGACGAAACACGCAGTTCTGGCGCTCACGCACTCATTCAACATGGACGAATGTCAAAATGGTCTTCGTGCATGCTGCCTTTGTCCAGCCGAGGTCGCGACGCCCATCATGAAGAAGCGGCCCGTTCCCCCGAGCGAGGAAGTCATGGCCAAGATGTTGCGGCCGGAGGATATCGGAAGAACGATAGCGTTCGTGGCGAACATGCCGCCTCATGTCTGCGTCAACGAAATCCTGATCAGCCCGACTTGGAACCGCTTGTTCTTGGGCATGACGTAATGCGAGGTCCTTGCCACGAGGATGCGTGTGAGAAGCCAGCTCTACGGCTGGAAGCAACGGTTCGCGGTCGCGGCCGTCTCCGATAAATCCGGACCACAAGAAAACGAGTTTTCGCGCGAAGGAGGCTATCGCAAATGAACCTGGAGATATCGGGTCGGCATGCTCTTGTGTGTGGGGCAAGCAAGGGATTGGGCAAAGCCTGTGCGATGGCGCTAGCGCTCGAAGGCGTCAACGTCACAATTAACGCGAGAAATATGAAGGCGCTCGACGCCGCAGCAACGGAGATCCAGCAAGCGGCTGGCATTCCGGTGAACATGGTTGCTTGCGATATCACTTCTCGCGAGGGACAGGATGCCGTCCTAGCGAACCTCCCGGCAGTCGACATTCTCGTGACCAATGCGGGCGGCCCGCCGCCGGGCGACTTCCGAGATTGGTCGCACGAGGATTGGATCGCCGGGTTGAACGCGAACATGCTGGCCCCGATCGAGCTGATACGCCGCGTCATCGACGGGATGATCGAGCGGAACTTCGGGCGCATCGTCAATATCACGTCAAGCGCGGTCAAGGCGCCGATCCCCTTCTTGGGGCTGTCGAATGGCGCCCGCACCGGGCTTACCGGGTTCGTCGCGGGTCTCGCGCGGCAAGTCGTCCGTCATAATGTGACGATCAATAGTCTATTGCCTGGCCCTCATGCGACCGACCGTCTTCCGGCCGCCCAAAATTACCTAGCCCGCCATTACGGAGGCGATGTTGAAGCCGCGACGCGCGCGATGCTTGAACAAATTCCGGCGGGTCGGTTTGGATCCTCCGAGGAATTCGGATTGACCTGCGCGTTCCTTTGCGCGGCATCGTCTGGCTATATCACCGGCCAGAACTTGCTACTCGACGGCGGTTCCTATGCCGGGACTTTCGGCTGATGCGGGGTAGGCCAAGTTGAGACGATAACAGGGCCCAGCTGAAACGGTCGCTCGAAGAGGCCGGGCAGACCGCAGGGGTAGCCGCGCGATGTCGCCGTTCGGCTGGGCTGCGAACAGCCACCCACTCGAGGACATAACTTGCCGCAGACGAGTGAGCGACGCCGGGCCACGCGGAGAATTGCCGGGGGCGGCTTTGGAAATTCAAGACTTAGGAGACTGTCCGATGCACACTGCGTCCTTGGATGCGGAAGTCCACCATGCTTTCATCGACCGACTGCGCCAAACAGGCCGAGCCCCCAGCCGACACGAGGTCTCAGCCGCCCTGGCAAAGCCAGTCGAGGAAATCGAAAAGGCCCTCTCGCGGCTGGCCGAAAGCCACGGCGTCGTATTGCACCCGCATGTTTGCGAGCCCTGGGTAATCCACCCGTTCTCCTTCTCTCCGACGGCGACATGGGTCCAGAAAGGCGATCAGGGTTGGTGGGCTCCCTGTATTTGGTGTGGTTGCGGAATTGCCTCCTTGGTCGGTGGGGACGCGGTGATCCACGCCAGGCTAGGCGGCGAGATGGAAGACATCGATATCCACATCGTCAAGGGCGAAGTCCACGATAAGGATCTCTGGGTGCATTTTGCCCTGCCTCCACGAGTGGCATGGGACAACGTCCACCACTTTTGTGCCACCGTTCTGCCTTTCCGGCGCGAGTCCGACGTGCGGCTGTGGAGCGAACGCCACGGAATTCCGGTCGGATCTGCGGTCCCGATCACCCAGGTTCAGGATCTTGGGAGGGAATGGTATGGCCATCATTGCGATCGAAACTGGCGCAAGTGGTCGGTAGACGAGGCAATCGAGATATTCGACAGGGTTGGCCTGGTCGGAGCGTTTTGGAATGGAAAGCCGCGACGGTAGCTTTTAAGCGGCGCATGTTCGGGAGTTGGTGACAACTACGGTGCCGTGTCCGGCTTGCCGCCGATTGGCTCGGACGCGCGCGCCGTCGGCTCGCCTTCGACGAACACGACGCCGGTGCGTTCAAGCGCCGCGAGACGTTTTCGGGGGGCGTGGGATCCGGCTCCAACCCGCTTGCCAGCTGCCTCAGGGGGAGGGCAAGGGACGTCGTGCGGCCGTAAGGATCGACTACTGATCACCGCTTTGCCAGGGCATGCGATGTCCCGAAACGTGGGTAAAACGACGTTTGGCGCTAGGTGCTGACCACCTAGTATGCGCTCCCCGCACAGAACAGAAGGACCTGCTCACGGCATTGGTGCCCGTAGAGCGTGTCCAGCCGAACTATTCACGGGAGGAATCATGACGGGCTCGGGCTTGGTCTCCACCGACGCGCAGACGTTTCGGTCGGTCGCAAAAACCGAGTCCGTTCATCGAGCGGCGTTCCGTTCCCCAGGAGATCGCGGTTAGCCATGTATGGAATTGTCGAGAAAGCTCCCTTGATGGGGCTGATCCAGGAGCGGCCGCTCCTTGTTTCGGATGCCCTCATCCACGCCTCGATTTATCACGCCGACACGCCGGTGATTTCGCGGCGCCGCGACGGATCGTTCTTTCATAGCAACTGGGCCGGACTGGAACGCCGGGTGCGGCGACTTGCGAGCGCGTTGTTGGCTGCCGGCGTCGAGCGCGGCGATCGTGTGGCGACCCTTGCCTGGAATAACCATCGCCATCTCGAGGCGTACTTCGCCATCACCGCCATCGGTGCGGTCTGTCATCCCATCAACCCGCGGCTTTTCCCCGAACAAGTCGTCTATATTGCTAAACACGCCGAAGATGTTGGGCTGTTCTACGACCTCGAATACGAGCCGCTCGCCCGTGTCATTGCAGGGCAACATGCGCTTCGGTTCAACATCGCGATGTGCACGCCAGACGAACTTCGATCCCATCTTCCCGATGGCGTCGTTGCCTACGAGGCATTTATCGATTCCGGTCACGAAGATCCCACGGTCTATGCCGCCTTTGACGAGCGTACGGCAGCCTCTCTCTGCTACACCTCGGGAACGACCGGTAATCCGAAGGGCGTGCTGACCAATCATCGAGCGATGATGCTGCACGCGATGACGGCGCGAACGTCCGATGTGTTCGACCTCAGGCCCGCCTCAACCGCCTGCGCGATCGTGCCGATCTATCATGTGCACGCGTCATGGGGGTTGCCGTTCGCCGCCGCGATGGCGGGAGCGGGTCTTGTCCTGCCAGGCCTGCGCTTGGACGCCGTTTCCTTGGCAGAGACCATCAACTTACATCGCGTTACCTTCGCAAATGGCGTCCCCACAATCTGGAACGATCTGGTAAGGCATCTCGCATCTGCCAAGCAGGCCGTTCCGACCCTGAAGCGGATCATGGTTGCCGGCTCGGCTCCCTCGCCAGCTGTGGTGCAGGCCCTTGAGGAAGACCACGGTGTCGAGGTGGGTCACATTTGGGGGATGACCGAAACCGGTCCTTGCGCCACGTCCGCCGCGGTGCTTCCGCGCTTTGCTAAAAATCCCATGCAGAAGAAGCTCAAACAGGGACACGGGCTTTTCGGCGTCCAAATGCGGATCAGCAACAAGGATCACTCTCATTGCCCGTGGGGCGAAGAGCACGTTGGCGCCCTTCAAGTCCGCGGTCCCTACATCATTTCGGGCTATTTTAAGCAAGAAGGCAAGGGCGCCGTGGATGCCGATGGATGGCTCGACACGGGCGATATCGCCTCGATTGATGCCGACGGCTACCTCAAGATTGTCGATCGCGAAAAAGATCTCGTGAAGTCTGGCGGCGAATGGATCTCCTCCATCGAGGTTGAGAACGCCGCGGGGTCATGTCCGGGCGTGAAGGAGGCGGCGGTGATCGCCGTACCTCACGAGCGCTGGGGCGAGCGTCCGGTGTTGCTCGTCGTGCGCGCGGACAATGCCGATATCGGCACGGAACACCTCGTGGCGTTCTTGAGCGAGCGGGTTTCAAAATGGTGGCTCCCCGATCGCATCATTTTCGTGCCGGAGTTTCCCAAGACCGGAACAGGCAAGGTGATGAAGGCCGAACTTCGAAAGCGGTTCGCCGAACCTGCGACCGCCGAGACGTGAGATGTGCGCTGTCGCTCCGATCGGGACACGCGGCAGGTCAATGATTCAGACGCCGCTTCCCCTCGGTCGGTGCGCTGCTTGCACCTTCCGCGGTCGCTCAAACGGCTTCCCGCGAAAAGCGGTTCGAATCCGTCAGATCCCCGCCAAGCCTCGCGAGCATACAGCGGGGCCGCCGGAATATCTGGTCGCGTCCGAGCCACCTGACCTTGCAGAAAGTTTGAACCGTTCCCGCTCGCGGGGTTTCGCGCCGCGGGCGGCCGACCGGCACGGTTTCTCAACCATTCACGTTCGGAGGAAGAAAAATGAAACTCTATGACCTAAAGACCGGCACCAGCACGAGGCGTGTGCGGATTTTCTTGGCCGAAAAGGGGGTAAAACTGCCGACCGTCGAGGTGGACATGCTGAAGGGCGAGAACAAGGATCCGAATTATCTGGCAAAAAATCCGATGGGAACGATGCCGCTCCTTGAGCTCGACGATGGAACGCAACTCGCCGAGTCTGTGGCGATCTGCCGGTATGTCGAAGAGCTTCACCCGGAGCCGCCACTGTTCGGGACAACCCCGGTCGAGCGGGCTCTGGTCGAGATGTGGAATCGGCGAACGGAGTTGGAGCTGTTGATCCCGATAATGGATCACTTCGTGCATTCCTCGGCGTTCTATAAAGAGCGCCTCACGCAGATGGCGGATGTTGCGCGCCGCGGGCACACGCGCGCACAAGACCGGATGCACTGGCTCGACGGCGAATTGGCCAAACGGCCCTTTATCGCGGGAGATCGATACACGATTGCCGATATCACGGCCCAGTGCGCGCTTATCCTAGGTAAGAATACCGGAACACCCATTCCCGCTGATTCACCACATCTTGCGCGATGGTTTAGTGAGGTATCGAAGCGGCCAACCGCTCGTGCGTGATGACACATGTGTGATCCCTTGAAAGCAATCGAGGGGCCACTGAGGATCATGACGCATCGCTGCGGCGATCGGGAGCGGTGAAGAGGTGAACGTTGTCGCCTGCCAACGAAAATGTCCTGATGGCCTTTGGCAGGCGGTTTCAAGACGGACGATCCAAGGTACTGGGCCGTCGAACAGAACGTAGTCACGCATTGACGTCGATGACCGTGCGGCCCTGCACCTTTCCAGCGAACAATTGGCCTACCACATCGGGAACCTCCCCGAGGCCGACCAGGCGCACCGTTCGGCCGAGCTTGTTCAAGTTGAGATCGCGAGCCAACCGCGACCACGCCTCGGTTCGAGCCTGGCGCGGGGCATTGACCGAGTCGATGCCCGCAAGGGTGACGTTGCGCAGGATGAACGGTAGAACCGTTCCGGGTAGATCGACCCCCTGAGCCATGCCGCAGGCCGTCACCACCCCACGGTATTGCGTCTGCGATAGCACGTTCACCAACGTACGGCTGCCGACGGAGTCGACCGCGCCAGCCCAACGTTCGCGTGCGATCGGAACTCCGGGCTCTGAAAGGGTTCGCCGATCGATGACCTCGGCGGCTCCGAGGCTCCGCAAATAGTCGGCTTCATCAGGACGACCCGTCGACGCAACGACGCGATAGCCCAGATCGGAAAGGATCGCGATGGCGATCGAACCGACGCCACCATTGGCGCCGGTCACCAGGATATCGCCACGCTGCGGTGTGAGGCCGCCATGTTCGAGGGCGAGGACGCTCAGCATTGCCGTGTAGCCCGCCGTGCCGATTGCCATGGCGTCCTTTGTCGAAAGCGGCGCTGGGATTTTCACGAGCCAATCGCCGCTCACGCGCGCTTTCTGAGCATAACCGCCATGGTGGGTCTGACTCAGTCCCCAGCTGTTGGCGACGACGCGATCTCCCACCGCGATGCCCGCATGGGAGGAGGCCTCGACGGTGCCGGCGAAATCGATACCCGGGATCAAGGGAAACTGGCGAATGATTTCGGCGCGCCCGCTAATAGCCAACGCGTCTTTGTAGTTCACGGTTGAATAATCCACCGCGACGGAAACGTCGCCAGGCATGAGCTGTTGCTCATCCATTTCGACCACGCTAGTCGAGATCTTCTCACCTGTCTTTTGTGCCAGCAGTGCCTTGAACATGGTTGCGTCCTAGATTGACGTTTCGCTGTGCAACGACCTAGGGGGACGCCGTCATTGCCGCAAGAAGGCACATTTAAAGCGGGTACTATCATTTATGGATGTACTCGCCGGATTCCGGGGGAGGGGTGAAACCAGGCGGCGCCCGATACAGCATGCTCGACGTGACAGGGCTTCGAGCGAAGCGAGGTTCCTGCCTGTGCCAAGGCCTGTTCGTGTGCGCATGATTCTATTGTATTATCAACGTCATGTGATAGGATTGCATGAACCTAAATAGCCGTTCGACGGCATGAGAGGCGCGAATGCAAGGTGAGCTTCGGCGCGATGGAACGGGCTTCCGGCTCCTCCACCGATGCAGAGGCGTGCCGTGGTCCCGCCAGAACGCATAAGTCTGGACGAAGCGATCATTTATGGAGGCGTTCATGCGTCCAAAAAGGTTTGACGCGAAAAGTGGATGTGCGGTCGGGGTGACCTTGTCGGTCATCGGCGGATTATGGAAGCCGCTGATCCTGTTTCATCTCTTCGCCGGCAAGAAGCGCTTCATGGAACTGTCCCGAGCCATTCCGAACGCCACGCAGAGGATCCTGACACGTCAGCTGCGCGAACTGGAGGCCGACGGCGTGATCCTGCGCCATGCCTATCCGCAGATTCCTCCGAAGGTCGAATATGAAATCTCTCCTTTCGGTCAGAGCCTCGGGCCCGTGCTGCTTTCGCTTCGGAGTTGGGGCAAGCAATATGGCGGATCAATCGAAGGCGTCCTTGAGCCGCACCACGCGCCTGAAAATCCGCAGCCAAACGCATGCCTGTTAGGTTGAGATCGAGTAATGCTTAGTGAGCGACAAGGAATATCTCGAAACACGGCATGCCTGTCGGAAGTGCCATCATGTGCTGACCTTGTCCATGCGGCAAACATTCACTCAAATCACCTCCGAGATAACGCTGGATTTCAGCCTAAGACGTCAATACTGCCAGTCGCCTGTGGCCTTGGCAACGCCGTCGTGCCGCAGGCTGAACTGCGCAAGAAAGCGCATGATGCGGCCATCACGCTGACCAAGCGTCCCGCCGGCGCGCTGAAGTCGACCAAGAAGCTGATGCGTGATCACGAGCGTATCGAGGCGCAAATCAGCGGAGAATCGCAATTGTTCAAGCAACGCTTGATGACGCCGGAGGCCCGCGAGGCCTTTGCCGCATTCGCCGAGCGACGGCCGCCGGATTTCTCGAAGGTCGCCCGACCTTCGTAAATTCTTGGGGGCGCTGGGAGTTATCACAGATGGCCGACTTGCGGATATTCTCCTATCTGCCGAACCCGCGCGTCTGGAAGGCGACCATCGCCGCACGTTTCTGCGGCGTGGACGTCGAGGTCAGGGGTGCTCCGCCCAAGGAGTTGCGAGACTGGCTGTGGGACTACGATGCGCGGCCGCTGGCGGAGCAGGAGCGCCAATCGTTGTCTTCCCTTGCCCGGACCGGGCGGGTCGGGCTGACCGGCGTGAAGCTGTTCAAGACCGATGCGTTCCTCCGAGCCCAGCCGTTCGGCAACGTTCCAGCGGCATTCGGCCCCGACGGAAAGATCGGAATCTTTGAATCGAACAGCATCATGCGGGCCGTGGCGCGGCTGGGAGAGGCGACATTTCCGCTCTACGGACGTGACGCCTGGGAAGCCTCCAGGATCGACAGCTTTCTCGATGTCAGCCTGCTCTTTGCCCGAGACTCGCAGATCTATCTCCTTTCGTTGTTGGACGGCGCCGTCGATGCGGCGATCCACGCCCGCGCCAAGCAGGCGTTCGCAATCTATGCCTCCGGGCTCGAGCAGGCTTTGTCCGCGCAACGGAAAACGCTTGTCGGAGAGCAAATCTCGTTGGCCGACATCTGCTTTGCCGCCGAGCTCGCCTTGTTCATGAACGAGCAGGCGCGTGCGGCGCAATTGAACGAGCGCGGCCTGGATAGGATCCTGCATGACGGCGTCCGAAACGAATATCCGCTCGTCTTTGCCCATTTTGATCGGCTGATAGACCACGAGCACTTCAGGCCGGATCTCAAGCCATATGTCGAAAAGCTGTTATCGAAGTGACAGGTTCCGGAGGAAAGCCAATGCATAAGGCCGTGATCATCGGAGTCGGCCCGGATCGGGGGCTGGGCGCGCAACTCTGCAAGCGTTTCGCCAAGGAAGGGCTGCACGTTGTCGCGGTCGGACGCACGCGGGCTTCGCTGGATGCTGTCGTCGCCGACATCCGAAAGGCCGGAGGCGAAGCTTCGTCCGTCGTCGCAGACGCGACGAAGGAGGTGGACGTGGCGGCGCTCTTTTCAGACGTGGGCACCGACGTCGATGTCGCGATCTACAACGCGGGCAACAACACTCCCGGTCGAATTCTCGAGATGGAATCGAGCTATTTCGAGAAAAGCTGGCGGGTCGCCTGCTACGGCGGATTCCTGTTCGGACGGGAGGCGCTTCGCCACATGGTCCCGCGCAAGCGGGGCACCATTCTGTTTACCGGAGCGAGCGCTTCACTCCGCGGTCGGGCAGGGTACGGGGCCTTCAATTCAGCGAAGGCCGGCCTGCGTACGCTCGCCCAGGCGATTGCAAAGGAATACGGGCCCGAGGGCATCCATGTCGGCCACGTCGTCGTCGACGGTGCCATCTACGGCGAGAAGATACGCAGACACTTCCCGGACGCTGACCAGCGCCAGGACCGCCTGATCGATATCGAGGGCATCGTCGAGTGCTACGCCTTTCTCTACCGGCAGCCCCCCAAGGCGTGGTCCTTCGAGATAGACGTGCGTACCTCCCTGGAAAACTGGTGAGCTCGTAGTGGCAGGGAAGGGCAGCAAGGCGCTTTCGAGAAGTTAAGTCGCGTTGCGCGCTCCGGCTACTTCCGCCGATCCGGGTCCGGGAACGCCGACAGTGCTGAGGCGCACGCAGTGGCGCCGCGGCCGCGCGACAGATTGCGGAAGCACTCGCCGCTGTAGCCGAACGCCATGTCCTAACGCCGCGCTAGCGTCTAAAAGCTGCACATTGGCACAAAGGATGTGATCGCCGCGGCGTTACGCGCGGTCTTTCGCCACGCTCGGTCGGGCCGTGCCGAAGAACGCTGTGCTCCCCGCTGCTCCGGCACCCATGCTCAAAAGCTTACTCACGCCCGCATCTCCCTGTTTCCTGCAATCGGACGCCGCCGATCCCGATGCGACCGATGAGTGATGGCTGCAACCGAGTCCAAGACACGCAGGCCGCTCGAAACACCTTCAACCAAAACATGGGTAATCGGCTATTGCGCGAGACCACGTGCCTCTCGATGTGTGAAGCAGCTTGATTGCGGAGGTTGACATGGAACTGTCGCGCTCGTTCACCTGCATGACGCACGTCTCATTTGCGACCACGCGCTTATTGTTGGTCGCTGCCTTCGCGGTGTCACAGGAACAAGCACGCGCGCGCCACGTTCTGCGCGCGGAAATCACCGGGCGCCAGCGCGCACCGGCGATGCGCGACTTGCGCTGCTCAGTTCCAAGCGAACGTTAAGTACGGAGAGCCGGGAAATGAGTCCTTTCAAAGTCCGTTTCAAATTCGTTCGGCAAAGGTCGAGAATACTCGCGATCGCCGCAGTCGCGTTGGTGGCCGCGGGAGTCGCCATCGCCGTTGGTCATCCACAGGAGGTATCTGAACCGATCCTGGGAAACGAATGGCAATGCAGCCGTACGGTCCTCCTGGTCACAACCTGTGTTCCAGTCGGAGAGCAGAATGGCCCACTCCCCAACGACGCTGCGTTGGCGGATCTGTCCGATGGCCGCGCGCCGTCAGCTATAGCCGTTGCAAGGCCACCCCGCGGACAGATGGACCGTTCTCAATAAATCCGGCGGCATCGGCACAGATCGGACGGGCAACCTTTGCCTTCGGAGGGCAACGGTAGATTCTGCGTAGCCAAGCGGAGAATGGCTCTCTCGACTAATCCCGAGAATCGGATGTTGCGTCTCCCGCAGCAAAAGCTGAGATGCTGAAGTCAGGTTGAGCCACGGCTTCCGTCAGCACGGTGAAACTGAAATGTATCCACCTTCGGTGGTGAGCTGATGCGGTTGGCTTGGAAGCCCGACCTCGGACCAGGGATCTAGAGTTCTGATCCCCTCTATCTTGGATGTCGCTCGATGGGACGCCGGATCAGGAGAGAATCGCACGCGGGCAAAACCGACACCAACGTCAATCGGGCAAGGCGCCCGAGTCGGTGAATCACGAGTTAATTTTCCTTCAAATTTCGCCGCTTGGCGACCCCGCGACTCGGTCTATGACGTCTTCGTCGCACGAAAAATGCAGGTGCACACAGATGCCAAATTCGAATGACGTCGCCAGCAACGAGATGCTTTGGGAGCGCGTCCTGTCCCTGCTCGTCGTGGATGCCAGCGTGTTGGGGGGAAGTGCCGTGTTGCTGATACAGGCGTTACCACTAGTCCTTCACGGATTTCCATAGTGGCAGAATGAGTTGTGAGTGGCAGGCGAGCCAAATTTAGCGTCGAACGAAACGTCCAACAATGCGTCCAACACGAAAATAGGCAAAAGGCGTAAGTAACTGGAATTGTTGACATAAATCGAATGAAAAATTTGAGTCGGAGCGCTTCACCCGCTCCAACTCTTGCTCATTGGGAAGTCCGCCACAGATCTAACTCGTCGTCGTGAGGTCCTCAGTAAAGGCGTACTTAGGTGCTGGACGGACAGAGCTGGTTGAGCTTGTCAGCACTGAAAACCACTTCCATCCCGCGTATTTGTCGCCGGTTTGGCGCAAGTGCGTGTAGCGCTTGAGACTTGACCAAGAACGATGACCGGACACGACAGCTACTTGAGGAATATTCCGGCCAATTTCGAATAGTCTTGAAATACCATCGTGGCGAAGATCATGAAGATGCAGGTCAATGATCTCGAGGAACTGACAAGCGCGGGTGAAATTAGTTCCAATGGTGTCACCGCAAAACGGAAAAATCTCGTCGTGCCTCTTCGGCATTGAGATAATTATCTGAAGCGCTTCCGGCGGAAGATCGCACCATACGTCGTTCCCGACCTTCTCTCCGGGGTTCTTCATATCTCGCACCAAAACACGACTTCCTTCCGCGTCGAGATCCTTCCACGAGATCCGCGCAATCTCCTCGAGGCGACGTGTTGAGAATATCGCGAACCCGATGACCTTCTGCATCGGAATGGAGGATGGTCGGCGCTTTAGCCGCTCGCCGAAGTAGTCCATGATCTTATCGAGCTCTTCGAGAGTCGGCCGCCGATCGCGCTCGCGGCTCTTGCTCGCAATACCGAGGCGCTTCGCAACTACAAAGGCGTCCTTCATTGCGGTCTGATCAAGTGGGTATGCCCAAGCGGGCTTAGCTACGGCAAAGACGGCAGCCAAATGCGAGAGATAGTTGCCGACGGTCGACGGAGCGACATTGACTATAAGCTCATTGGCAAATGCGACCACGTCGGTGCTTGTGATTTCCGAACACCTCTTATTGGCTATGTCGTAGTTCTTAATCGATCGCAGCACCTGCGCCTTTGTGCGACCAATCTTCTTGATAGATTCATCTGTGTAGCGGTCGATAACAGTGGTTAGAGTGGGGTCCGGCGCTTCGAGACGCTCAAGTGCGCCCGGCCTGGCAAGTTCTTTCTCCCGCTTTTCGAGCCACGCAGAGGCAGCCTGCCGTCGATCGAACGTCCGATTTTCTCGATGAACGATTTTACCAGCTCGCTTGATGAGGAGCTGGGCTTGGTATCCTGTAGAGCCATCGCTTCGCTTGCGTGGTACGACGGTTCCCATCTTGGAGGCTCCATTACCGGTACTGCATGGACGTCTTCGGTACTGCGCGGCAGTACCGAGGGTACCAAAATGGAGGAAAATGGCTAAAAAACGAGCTACAACGAGAAATTCAAAAAGATCCCTAAGTAATTGAAATGACCGAAAAAACTACGAAATCATACGATTTTCTTTTCTCTGTCGCGCCAATGATGGATTGGACCGACCGGCATTGCCGCGTCTTCCACCGCCTGATGAGCCGGCGCGCGGGGCTGTACACGGAGATGCTGACGACCGGTGCCATTATTCGTGGCGACCGCAGGCGGCTGCTTGGCTTCGATCCAAGCGAGCATCCGGTGGCGCTGCAGCTCGGTGGTTCCGATCCGGAAGATCTCGCGACCGCGGCCAGGATCGGCGAGGATTTCGGTTACGACGAAATCAATCTCAATGTCGGCTGTCCGTCCGACCGCGTGAAAGACGGTCGCTTCGGCGCCTGCCTGATGGCGGAGCCGGCGCTGGTCGCCGACGGCGTTGCCGCGATGAAGCGCGCGGTCAGAATTCCCGTTACCGTCAAATGCCGGATTGGCATCGACGACCAGGACCCGGAAGTGGCGCTCGACGTGCTGGCACGCGGCGTGGTCGCGGCCGGCGCGGACGCGCTCATCGTGCATGCCCGAAAAGCCTGGCTCAACGGATTGTCGCCGAAGGAAAACCGCGACATCCCGCCGCTCGACTACGACAGGGTCTATCGGCTGAAGGCGGTGCTGCCGGATGTTCCCATTATCATCAATGGCGGCATCGGCAGTATTGCGGAAGCTGCGCGTCACCTCGACCATGTCGACGGCGTGATGCTGGGGAGGGCGGCCTATCAGGAGCCGTGGCGTCTGCTCGACGTCGATCCGGAATTGTTCGGCGAGGCGGCGCCATACGCCACCATGAAGGACGTTTTCGAAGCGATGTTTCCCTACATCGAAGACCAGTTGGCGCAGGGCGCACGGCTGCATTCGATGACGCGGCACTTCGTCGGCGCGTTTCACGGCGTGCCCGGCGCGCGCGCCTTCCGCCGCCATCTGGCGGAGAAGGGCGTCAAGCCCGGCGCTGGCGTCGACGTGCTCCGCGATGCCATCGCGCTGGTCGAGGATCGCGCGGGGGCGCTGGTTGCGGCGTAAGTGCCATAGCGTTTTCAAGCGAAGTGGATACCGGTTCGCGTGAAGAAAACGCGTCAACACAAAACCTAGGCGGCGCGCTCTCCGGCGCGGCGCACTTCCGTTTCCGCCTTCAGTCCGAAATCGTAATTCAGATGATAATAAGGCTGCGCCATCTCGCGGCCATCGACGGCCGTACCCGCAGGCATCGCGGCGAATTCCCGGATCAGGCTGTCCTTGACGCCGAAGACGACGTCCGAGTCCAGGTATTGGTCGCCCGCGGCGAATACATGCGTCACCAGCGTCTGGTGTCCGGGCGCTCCAATCATGAAATGGACATGGGCCGGGCGCCAGGGGTGGCGGCCCTGCGCCTCGAGCATTTTGCCGACCGGCCCGTCGTGCGGGATCGGATAGGCCGCCGGCCTGATCGACCAGAACCAGAACCGGCCGTTTTCGTCGGCGCGGAACCGCGCACGCATCGCCAGCTCGCCGATCTAATCGAGCTGCTGAACATCGTAATAGCCGTCATTGTCCGAATGCCAGACGTCCACCACGGCGCCGGCGAGCGGCTTGCCGCCGGCTGCCGACACCGTGCCGGTAACGAGCAGCGGCGCGCCTTCCATGGTGCCGGAGATATCCGCGCCCAGCGGATGCTCGGGCGCGCGCTGCACGTAAAACGGTCCGAGCACCGTCGTCTCGGTCGCGCCCTCCGGTGTCCGATGGTTGATGGCGTCGACCAGCATGGAGACGCCGAGCGTATCGGACAGCAGGATGAATTCCTGCCGCTTGTCGTCGCACATCTGTCCGGTTCGAGTCAGGAAATCGATGCCGGCCTCCCATTCGGCCTGCGTGGGTTCGATTTCCCTGACGAAGGTATGCAAATGGCGCACGAGCGCCTCGCTGACCTGCCGGACGCGGTCGTCCTTTGCGGTCCTGACACGCTGCAAGACGGCGTCGGTGATCGTGGCTTCGTCGAAGTTGCGCATGTCGATGTTCTCTTCAGGAGGTCGCGAGGGTGGTTTGCGGAGCGTCTCCGCGCCAGGCGCGCGCGATCAATTCACGGATCGCGTCTCGCTCGATCGGGCGCGGATTCCAGTAGGGGTTTTTGACGGCGAGGTCGGCGGCCTGGTCGATGCCGCTCTCGGGCATGCCGATCTCGCGCAGCGATGCCGGCGCAGCAAGCTTTCGCGCCAGATCGTGGAGGCCGAGCGCGGGGTCGGGCACGCCAAGTGCGGCGGCGATCCGCGTCATCGCTTCATGCGCGGCGGGCGCATTGTAGGCGAGGGCGTGCGGGAGAATGACGGTGTGGGTTTCCGCGTGCGGCAAATTGAACGACCCGCCCAGCGTATGGCAGAGCTTGTGATGCAGCGCCATGCCGACGGCGCCGAGGCAGATGCCGCTGAGCCAGGCGCCATAGAGCGCGTCGGTGCGCGCGGCTCTGTCGTCCGGCTGAACGCAGATCCTGGGCAGCGCATGCGCCAGCGTGCGGATGCCTTCCTGTGCCATCAGCGATATCACGGGGTTGCGATCCAGCGCGTAGAGCGCCTCGACGGCATGCGCGATGGCGTTGATGCCTGATGTCGCTGACAATCCGGGAGGCATCGTCATGGTGAGGTCGACGTCGTAGATCACGATCTCGGGGAAAATTTTCGGGCTCGATTGTGTGGTTTTGACCCCGCCGCTGGTCTGGCCGACGACCGGCGTCATCTCCGAGCCGGCGTAGCTGGTCGGCAGCACGATCTGCGGCAGGTCGGTGCGCAACGCGATTGCCTTGCCGAGGCCCGTGGTCGAACCGCCGCCGATCGCGACGAGACAATCAGCCCGCACCTCACGCACGGTCTCCATCGCCCGTTCCGTCACCTCAACGGGCGTATGCATGACGGCCCCTGTAAAGACGCCGGCGAAGCGTTCACCGATCATCGCTCGGATGCCGGCGGCCAGATCTTTCTGTCGCGGCGTCGCCAGCACGAGAGCGTTGACGACGCCGAGGCGGGACAATTCGTCGGGTAGTTGACGCAGCGTGCCGGCGCCGAACACCACCCGCATCGGCGCGCTCTGGTAGATGAAGTCTTGCATGGCCGCTCCTTTGCGGACGAAACGGCCGGCTCCGGGATCAGATCGCTTCCGTAGCCGGACTTTCCGCATTGACCTCCGCCTCAAGAGGCGGGCTGTGCAGCCTTGCGCAAGCCGGCCGTCTCTTCAAGGCTATCAGCGGGAGCGCTTGCCGGCTGCCGGGCCAGCAGGATGATCGCGCCCGCGGCAATCGCTGCCCCGCCGATCGACAGGAACATCGGCGTTGGGCTCTGGTAATATTGCTGAAGCGCGCCGGCGACGAACGGGCCGAGAATGGCGCCGACGCGCGCGACCCCGAGCTCCATCCCAACCGCGCTGGCGCGCACGCCGGTCTCGTAGGAAGCCGCGGTAAAGTTGTTCAGCACAAACTGCGCGCCGATGATGAAGAAGCCGGCGGCTGCGACCGACGTGATGTTGACGATGTGGTCGTTCATCACCACCAGCGACAGCACGGCGAGGCCGCCAATCGCCCACCAGGTCGCGATCAGCCCGCGGCTGCTGCCGGACTTGTCGACCAGATGCCCAAGCACGAGAGCGCCTACGAATGACATGATCTGCATCAGCGCGCCGAAGCCGAAGCTGGCTGCAAAGGTTTCTCCACGCTGCATCATCACGGTCGGAATCCACCCCGACAGGCCGAAGATGCAGAACAGGCTGAGAAATGCCGACGCCCAGATCGCAAACGTAGTCCGGCGATATTTGGGCTGGAGCAGCGCCGCCACAGAATTGAGCGGCTTCTCGGACTCCTCGACGGCAATTTCGGCCGACTGATAGACGCTTGCGCGCTCGGGCCGAAGCTTGCTCAGCATGTCGCGGATTTCGCCGGTGCGGCCTCGAAGGGCAAGGAACTTCGGTGACTCCGGCAACATGAAGTGCATGAAGGGCAGCAACAGGAACGATAGCGATCCGATCCAGTATAACGAGGTCCAGCCGAACACTGGCGTCGCGAACACACCGGCGGCACCGGCGAGCGTTCCGCCAAGCGCCCAGCCGAGGGCTACGCCCCAGAGCGCGAACGTGTTCGCAACCCGTCGCGGCGCCAGTTCGTTGATGTACGTCGTTGCCAAGGGCAGCAGCACGCCAAGACCGATCCCGGTCAGGATGCGCAGGATGCAGAACGACAGAAATGAATCCGCCGAAGTCGCGGTCAGCAGCGTGAAGATACTGGTGATCCAGAGGCCTCCGAGCAGGGTGCCGCGGCGGCCGAGCCGGTCGGCGATGATGCCGTGGATCGCAGCGCCGATCAGGAATCCGACCAGCCCGCTGGAGATCAAAATGCCCGCCTGGCCGGGCTGAAGGCCCCAGGGTTTTGCGACATAATGAATGACGTAAGCAGGATTGAACGTGTCATATCCGTCGAACAGCGTGAGCAGTCCCATGATGGCGCCGAGGCGCCAGTGAAATTTTCCGACCTTTGCCTCGGCTAGTTCCTCGTGAAGATCGATTGCTTTCGCAGTCATGGCCGTATTCCTCCCGGATGGTGATTATGTCGTGTGAGACCGCTTATTCCGCGGCTTGATGGATGCCGTGCCCGGTGGTTTCGTCGAGGTCGAGCTTGAACAGGTCGATGGCATTGCGCCGGCCGATCTTGATCCGATCGTTCTCGCTGATGCTGGTGCTGTTGAACCAGTCGGAGGCATGATCGACATTCTCGAACGGCCAGTCGACCGAGAACAGGATGCGGTCCGCTCCGATTTCGAGAATGGAATCGATCAGCGTCTGCGTGCGGAAATTGCCCGACGTGGTCAGGAAGAAGTTGGCGTTGAAGTAATCGCAGATCTTCTTTTTCGCTTTGTGCTTCGGCGGCGCCTTGACCCAGCCGTTGCGATGATCGACGCGCCACATGCTGTAGGGCAGGCCTTCGCCCATGTGCCCGAGGATGATTTTGAGCTTTGGATGGGCATCGAACAGGCCCGATCCCATCAGGCGCAACGCATGCACGGCGGTCTCCTGTCCGAATGCCCAGGTCGGGCCCATCAGCCACGGATGCCCTTCATAGATCGCGCAGTCCTCCGGCAGCGGATTGCGCGGATGCAGGTAGAAGGGCAGGCCTGTCTTTTCGACTGCTGCCCAGAATGGCCAGTATTGCGGCAGGTCGTAATAGACCGGCCGTTTGCCGTCGCCGATTTGCGAGAAGCCGTTGACCAGCGCGCCGCGGAAACCGAGCGTCGTGATGCAGCGCCCGAGCTCCTTGATCGCAAGATCCGGATCCTGCATCGGCAGCGCGGCAAAGGCCTGAAACCGCGACGGCCGTTTTGCCACTTGCTCAGCGAGGAAGTCGTTGGCCCGGATCGCAATCTCGTTGGCGCGCGCGACATCGGGAATGGCCTGAACCGCCGGCGCGTTTAGCGACAGGATCATCATCTCGATGCCGTGCTTGTCCATTTGCGTCAGCCGCTTGTCCTGGATATCCAGCAGGCGGTCCTTCAGCTCCGGCCAATAGGAGTCCGGGACGAAGCCCGCCGAGTCCATCAGCGTGTCCGGGATGGCGAAATGTTCCTCTAGTGCGATCTTGCCCTGCATGTTGTCCTCGCTGATTTCCGATGTTGATTAGTACTGTCCTTGCGGCGTCAGCCCGAGCGCGAGTTGGCCGTACATGGTGCCGACTGCATCCCAGTTCATGCTGATGTGGCGGCCGACGGCATTGGCGTCGCGCCAGGCGCGCTGTACCGGATTTGAAAGATCGAGGCCGAGCCCGCCGGTCGAGGCGTTCAGGGCTTCAGTGGCGCGAATGGCGAGTGCGACCGAAAACGCCTGGCCGCGGCGGCTGACGATGCGGTCCTCGATCGAAACCGGCTTGTAATCACGTACCGTGGCTGCGCGATCCCTGAGATCGCGCAGCAGCACTTCGCGCGCCGCATCGGCCGAGGCGGTCGCTTCCGCAACGCGCAACTGGATGGTCGGGAAGTCCGCCATGCGATTGTTGTTGCCGGCCACCGCGCCGCGGGTGATCCGCCTGGAGGTGACGGCAAGATAGTCTTCCAGCGCGCCGGCCGCCGCGCCGACCGCGGTCGAGGCCAGGCAGGAAGGGATGTTCGACAGCATCGGGATCGCGAAGGTGGGGTTGGCGGCATAAAGCGCGGCGCCCGGCGTTTTTCCGGACGTCGTGTCGGCGAACGACAGCAGGCGGTGGGCGGGCACGAACACGTCCGATAGCACAAGCGTCTTGCTGCCGGTGCCGCTGAGGCCGACGACATTCCAGGTGTCGTCGATAACGTAGTCGGCAGCCGGAACCAGCAGGAAGGCCGGCGCAAACTGGCCGCTCTCGGTCTTCGACGGCAACAGCGCGGCACACAACGACCATTGCGCGTTGTCGCAGCCGCTGGCGAACGACCAGCGTCCGCTCAAGCGATAGCCGCCCTCGACCTCGATCGCCCTGGTGACCGGTGCGTAGGAGCCGCAGGCCACCGCATCGGGATTGCTGGCCCAGACGTCGCGCTGCGCGCTTTCCGGAAAACCCGCGATCAGCCATTGATGGGCCGCGAGCAGGCCGCCGACCCATGCCGTCGAGGCGCAACTTTTCGCCAGCTCGATGTTCAGTTCGACCAGCACATCGAAATCGTGCTCGTAGCCGCCGAACATCGCCGGCTTGACGATATCGAAATAGCCGATGTTGCGCAGGGCAATGATGTTCTCTTCGGGAACGCGGCCGGCCTTTTCCGTGGTGTGGGCGCGCGCCTTGATCTGCGGCGCGATCTGCGTCACGCGGCTCCGCAACTCGGCAATGTCAGGGCGAGGCGACGGCTGCGCCGGCAGGTCCTTCAACTGGGCGACTGATACCATTGGTTTGCTCCGTGTCTTCGATGGGTCGAAAGGCGGTCAGGGGCAGGGGCGTTTCACGCCGCATGGCTGTCGTGCGGCACCGAGAAGCAATAGGTCGCATCCTGGTAGATCAGCGGCTCGATCGGATCGCGCACGTTCACGGTCTCGGCCTCGCCGATGAAAATCGTGTGCGTGCCATAGGGCACGGCGGCCGCCTTCTTGCAGAAGATGTTGATCTGCGCGTCGGCGAGGTAGGTGACGCCCTCGGCCGAAGTCATCCAGTCGCCGAGCCCGAACCGCTCCTCGGCCGGCAGCGCACCGCTGAAGGCGGATGAAAGCGGGACCTGATCGCGGCGCAGCACGTTGACGCAAAACCGGCGCGCCAGCAGCATGATGTCATGCAGCAGCGTTGCCTGGTTGATGCAAACGATCAGGGAAGGGGGATCAAGCGACAGCGACGTCACGGCGGTCGCCGTCATCCCGTGCCGGCGATCCTGATCGGCCGAGGTGATGACCGACACCGCCGCGGGAAATCGCCGCAACGCGCGCTTGAACGTTTCTCGCAATTCGTCGGATGCCGAATCCAGCGACATGGTTTCCTCCACTGACGGTCCGCTCTCGCCCGGCGGCTTAACTTTCCAAAACAATAATTGCATTTGCAAATATCAGTCAACAGGAAATTTTCAAATGCAACAATTGCCTTGAAAAACGATCGGCGCGCGGCTATTGAATGGTCGCAACAATTGCGACAGCACGGATTGCAAGACCTTGTACAGACTTACAAATTCCTTTCCCTATTTACTCAACCGCGTCGGCGTGCAGATGGGTGAGCTGTTTTCCAGGCGCATTGCCGGTTACGGCGTGACCCTGCCGATGTACCGCGTGATGGCCGCGCTTTGGGAAACCGGCGACCAGCGGCTCGGCGATCTCGCGGCGATGACGACGATCGAGATATCGACATTGTCGCGGCTGGTCGGGGAGATGAAGCGGCGTGGCCTCGTTACGCGCGCGCGGCTGAAGGACAACGGCCGCACCGTTGCAATCAACCTTGCGCCGAAGGGGCGGACACTGGTGGAAGAGCTGATCCCGATCGCCATCCACTTCGAGGAGGTTGCGGTGCGCGATTTCCCGTCGAAGAACATTTCGGACCTGAAGACAGTTCTCGCAGAGATCTACGAGAGCCTGAAGTCGCTCGAACCCGAGATCGAGGAAGCGAACAAGGCACGCAGGGCGGCAAAGACGAAAGCGTGACGCTTAGGCAAGGGAGTGGTAGCTCCGCTGCCCGGCCACAGATCGGCCCACGGGCCTGCGAACCTTTAGCTGCGCATGGTGGCGCGGAAGCCGACGAAGCTCAACGCGCCTGCCACGATGACGGCAATCCAACTCGCCCAGAACGGCAGATCGACGCCATTCAAGGTGACGGACCACCCCATCGCAATCCGGACCAACTGCAGCAGTGCGATGAGTGCAAAGATGGCGGCGGCTAGCGTACAAAAGGTTCTCATGGTCATTGCCGGTCTCCGATGGCACACGAGGATGTGCTCGTCCCCGCATCCAAAATGGGGAGGGACCGGCGTGGCGGCAATCGTCTGGATGGACCGCTGCCAGGAGACATGGATTTCTCGGCGAATGGGTGTCGGACACCGGCAGAGAGCTGAGTTCCCGTCAAGGAGGACCTAATCGTGCAACCGCGACCTCGGCAAAGAGGCCAGCAGCAGCACGACGCAGACACACAGCAAAACAATATCTTTGAAGATGAATTCGCCGGTCAAATTCCAGGCCATCGGGTCGGCCGACAAGCTCCATTTGACCACGCCCGGCGTCGTGAAGAAGAACGACCACGTGATGAAAAACGTGATTACGCCCATGAGTGAGCCGAGGGCGGACAAGAGCGGACTGAATGCGCCTGCCGCGAGAAGTGCTGCAATTCCAAGTTCAACGACACCAAGGAAGTAGGCTTCTCCCCTAACGCCGAAGACGGATATCCATGAAATAAAGGGACTGTTGCTGATAAATTGAACGATTCCTTGTGCCGACTGCAGCGTGAACTTCTGGATGCCAAACGATACGAAGATGATGACCATGACCCAACGCAAAATTGCCAGCAAACGATAAGATCCCTGGCCGTTCTCCGCGATGTTGAGAGCTACCTTCATGTGACCGCCTGTTCCCTTGATTGAGATGAACCGCGCGTGTTGGTGCACGCCCGCAAATGCGTCTACGGGCGATCGGTTTGGACGTTACGCGGCTTCGGATCTCGCCGGTTCACAAATAAGTGCGGTAATTCCGCTGGAATATTGTGCGCCCGCCAAAAAATGGCGCGTTGAAACGCCGGAGCGGGCGACTGACTTAAGCAAAGCGGACTGGAGGCTAAGCGGACGTGATCAATTCATGAGAGTCGTCGGCCTAGCTAGTTCGCCGCCGCACGGCGCTTGTGGCGGCCTGCGACGTCGGGATAGCCGTGCAGCATCACCTTGTCGGCCTGCACGCCCCAGCTTTCCAGCCGATCCAGAAAACTCATGCCGAGCAGGTTGGTCTTCATCTGCCCGCGCGGCACCACCAGCGCCGGAATCGATTTCTCGACGAGCCCACCCACCGCGAGACGATCGAGCGTCAGCCGCGCCGCCTTGGTGTGGCCGCCGGCGGTTTCGACGTCGACGTTGTATTCGAGCATCTCGATCGGCAGACCGATCGCCTTCGCCGTCTCCCAGGTCAGCACCACCGAGGTCGCACCGGTGTCGATCACCATCGGCGCCTTGACGCCGTTGATCTTGGCATGCAGCGCGAATTCGCCGGCCTTGCCGCGCGCGATCTGCACGGCTGGCGCCGGTTCCAGACTGCGTTGCCGCAGCATTTTCGTCACCGAGTTGCTGGCGCGCGTGATCTGGTCCGGATCGCCATAGGCGACGACGGCGCCGGCGGTGGCGGCGAGCAGCGCCAGAACGAGCAAGATGCGGATCACAGCGCGCCTCCGCCGGTTCGTCCCAAGATTCGTCCCGGGATCAGCCACGCTCGGTGCGCGGCGGCATTGGCGCGAGGCCAGCCTCCGCCATGCGCGCCGCAAGCCCTTCCATCACAGCCAATCGCTCCGCGGTCTCCAGGCGGTGCCAGCGCGCGATCTCCGGCAACGTTCGTCCGCAGCCGAAGCAGAGTTTGGTTTTGGGGTCCATCATACAGACTGCGATACACGGCGATTCTTTGCTCATTTATCGATAGTGAAATGGTTTGCGTCCCTTGCGCAAGCGCTCCAGTTACAAGCCGGTTCCTGCACTCATGATCGGTTTGTGACGCGCCCGCCGCTTGTCGTCGGCGGTTGCGGTGACGGTGGGGTCCGGCTGCAGGGGCGGCGCCTCCTCGGCCATCGGCGCCAGCGCGCTCATCACGCGCTCCGGCGGGAAGGTGACGATGACTTCGGTGCCGATGCGCAGTTTCGATTTCAGCGTGAAGGTGCCGCCATGCATGTCGATCAGGCTCTTTGCGATCGGAAGGCCCAGGCCCGCGCCCTGTTCAGCCGATTTGATCGAGTTGGAGCCCTGGCCGAACGAAGCCAGCACGATCGGAATCTCGTCCTCGGCGATGCCGGAGCCGTTGTCCTTGACACTCAGATATTGCCCGCCTGAAGCGGTCCAGCCGACCTTGAGCCAGATCTCGCCGCCCTGCGGGGTGAACTTGATCGAGTTTGACAGCAAATTGAGCACCACCTGGCGCGTGGCGCGTTCGTCACCCCAGATCCGGGGCATGCCGCGCTCGAACACCTCGTGGATGGTGATGCCGCGGCTGGTCGCGCGCAGCTTCAGCAGATGGTGGCAGTCGGCAACGACATGCACCAGCGACACCGCTTCCTCGTTCAGTTCGTAGCGGCCGGCCTCGATCCGCGACAGATCGAGAATCTCGTTGATGAGATTGAGCAGGTGAACGCCCGAATTATGGATATCGGCGGAATATTCCTTGTACACCGATACCGTATGCGCGCCGAAAATTTCGCTCTTCATCACCTCGGAAAAGCCGAGGATCGCGTTCAGCGGTGTTCGCAGCTCATGGCTCATCTGCGCCAGGAAGCGCGACTTGGCGACGTTGGCGGATTCGGCGCGGTGCCGCGCTTCGTCGGAAATCGCCTTGGCCTGTTCGAGCTCGCCGATCAGCGCGTCCTTTTCGGCGCGCGCTTCCAGGGTCGCCAGCGTCGTCGAATGGAGCTGGTGGGCGAGCAGGGCAAAATACGCCTCGGCGGCGACCGCAAGCAGCGCGAGCGCGTAATTGTCGAAGGTTCCGCCCATCACGAAATTGAGCGCGATCGCCGCCGTCACCGGCGCGGTAGCGGCCATCGCCGCAATGGGAAGCGTCGCTGCCAGCATGCTCGACACCGCGATCACCAGCAGCATCAGGAACATCATCATGGTGTTCGAGACGGTGTCGAGGCCGGCAGGATGCAGCAGGATCGCTGTCCAGCTCAGGCCGTAGAGCAGGTCGAGCAGCACGAACCGGGTCTGCCATTTGCGCGTGGCGGCGCGCGTGGGCTGCTCGCTGAGGAAGCGCCTGCAATTGCGAATGATGGCGGCATGGATGCAGAGCATGCCGATGGTCCAGACCGTGGCCGGCACGGCGGCCTTCCAGAGGCCGAACAGCACGCCGGTCGAAACCACCAGCAGCATGACGACAAAGGAGGCAGATACCCGGGTCTGGGCGTATTGCCGGAGCAGTTCGGTATCGAACGCCGGGCGGGTGCCGCTTGATGACGTTAACCGGTCCCGCGCCTCGCGCACCCGCTGCGCCGCCACGCGCCGGGTGTTGACCGGCGGTGGGACCGGCGGTTCTGCCGGAAGCTGGACAACCTCAGGGCTTTCTGCGGGGTTACTCATCAAACAACACAAATCCTGCCCGCGAACCGCGCGGGCTTTTTGCATTGTCTATCTGTGGCGCTAAATCATTAAGCGATGACTTAGAGAGCTAAAAATATCCGTTAACCGGAGGTTAAAATTAACCTGTTCCCGGGGAGGAACCCCGCTTCTGACGGCACAAGAAGCGGGGCCCGTTCTCCGATCTTAACCGGCTTTTTTAACTCACCGCTCCAGCCGGGCCATCAGGCTCGACGTATCCCAGCGCTTGCCGCCCATCTTCTCGACCTCGGCGTAGAACTGATCGACGAGTGCGGTCACCGGCAGGTTGGCGCCGTTGCGGCGGGCCTCCGTGATGCAGATCGAGAGGTCCTTGCGCATCCATTCGACCGCAAAGCCGAAATCGAACTTGCCCTCGTTCATGGCCTTGTAGCGGTTGTCCATCTGCCAGGACTGTGCGGCGCCCTTGGAGATGGTCTCGACCACGGCCGCAACGTCGAGCCCCGACTTCTTTGCGAAGTGAAGGCCCTCGGACAGGCCCTGGACCAGACCCGCGATGCAGATCTGGTTGACCATCTTGGTGAGCTGGCCGGCGCCGGCGGGTCCGAGAAGCTTGCACATCCGTGCGTATGAGCCTGCGATGATCGGCTCGGCCGCGGCATAGGCATCTTCCTTGCCGCCGCACATCACGGTGAGCGCGCCGTTTTCCGCACCGGCCTGGCCGCCGGACACCGGTGCGTCGATGAACTTGAAGCCGGTTTTGGTGGCGGCGGCGTCGAGCTCGCGGGCAACCTCGGCGGAGGCGGTGGTGTGGTCGACGAATACTGCGCCCTTTTTCATGCCGGCGAAAGCGCCATCGGGGCCGATCGTGACCGCGCGCAGGTCATTGTCGTTGCCGACGCAGCACATCACGAAATCCTGGCCTTCGGCCGCTTGCTTCGGCGTCGGCGCGGCACGCCCGCCGAACTTGTCGGCCCATTCCTTCGCCTTGGCGCCAGTCCGGTTGTACACGGTCACCTCGTGGCCACCTTTTTTCACCAGATGTCCTGCCATGGGGAAACCCATCACGCCGAGACCGAGAAAAGCGACTTTAGCCATATGCAATACCTTGGAGTTCGCCGGCGACTTGGGGGGGGCCGGGCGCTGTTTTGGAGGGAGCCGCACCATACCCACTGCGCAGGGGAGGGCAACGCCTTCGTTTGGCGAACAGCGCGGGTTTTGTGCTAGGATAGGGGGCTGAAGAACCTCACAAAAAAGGGAGTGACATCGCATGGGCGTCAGCGTGGGCGTGCTCGACCATTTCAATATCCGGACCCGCAACCTTGCCGACACGGTCCGGTTCTATGAGGACATTCTGGGCCTGGAAAAGGGCGCTCGGCCGAACTTTGCCTTTCCGGGTGCGTGGATGTACAGCGAGGGCAAGGCGGTGGTGCACCTCGTCGATATCTCCAGGACCGAGGAACCGCAGAAGCCCGATTCCGGCGTCGTCCACCATGTCGCGTTCGCCAGCTACGGCTTTGACGGCATGAAGCGGCGGCTGGAGCAGAAGGGCATGGCATACGACTCCCGGCAGGTACCGGGCGGCGACCTCTGGCAGATCTTCGTCAATGACCCCAACGGCGTCATGATCGAACTGAACTACGAGGCTGCCAAGGAGCAGACGGCTGCCGCGCCGGCCGAGCGGCGGGACGACGTGGGAGTGAGGTAGCCTTTTGCGCTGAACCGCTCTATGGGTCGCATCGGACTGGCATAGCGTTTTGCAACGAGGGCCCGGTTTCTCGGATTTGCTCCGAGGTGCATCGGGTCGCGCCAAGGAAGCGCGTCAATACAAGAGAGTAGAGCCCGGTTCTCACTCAGGACCGAAAGGGCTTCAGGAGATGCGCGAGTGAGCGTTACGCAGCAGCAGGTTCTCGATTCCCTTAGGCAGGTGGCCTCGCCCCGTGGCGTGCCCCTGACCAATGCCAACGTGCTGTCGGCGATCTCGGTCACCGACGGCAAGGTGTTCTTCTCCATCAACGTCGATGCTGCGGAGGCCCGCGCCTGGGAAAGCGTGCGCGCACAGGCCGAGGCCGCCGTGCGCGCGATCCCCGGCGTCACCGCGGCGATGATCGCGCTGACGGCCGAGCGCAAGCCGGGCTCGCCGCCACCTGCGCCCGCGCCGCATCGGCATGCGCATTCACATTCTCCCGGTGTGCAACCGGCTTCCGCGCATCGGCCGCCGCAAGGCGGGGCGTCGCCGATGTCGAAGCAGGCGGAGATCCCGGGCGTTGCCGCCGTCATCGCGGTGGCCTCGGGCAAGGGCGGCGTCGGCAAGTCGACCACCGCGCTCAACCTGGCGCTGGGTCTGCGCGATCTGGGCTTACGCGTCGGCCTGCTCGATGCCGACATTTACGGTCCGTCCGTGCCGCGGCTGACCGGCATCCATGAGAAGCCGCAGCTCGACGACAACAGGAAGATGATTCCGATCCAGCGTTTTGGTCTTTCCATCATGTCGATCGGCTTCCTGGTCGAGGAAGACACCGCAATGATCTGGCGCGGGCCGATGGTGATGTCGGCGATCACCCAGATGCTGCGCGACGTGGCGTGGGGCACGCTCGATATTCTGGTCGTCGACATGCCGCCCGGCACCGGCGATGCGCAATTGACGCTGGCGCAGAATGTGCCGCTGAAGGGAGCGGTGATCATCTCGACCCCGCAGGATCTCTCGCTGATCGACGCGCGGCGGGGGCTTGCGATGTTCAAGAAGGTCAATGTGCCGGTGCTCGGCATCGTCGAGAACATGAGCTACTTCCAGTGCCCCGAATGCGGCACCCGCTCGGATATTTTCGGTCATGGCGGCGCGCGGCATGAAGCGGAGCGGCTGGGTGTCCCGTTCCTGGGTGAGATCCCGCTGCACATGTCGATTCGGACCACGTCCGATGACGGTAACCCGGTGGTGGCGAGCGACCCGGACGGTCCGCATGCCGCGATCTACCGGGCCATCGGGACCAGGGTCCGCGACCAGCTCCAGGGCGCCATCGCCGCGGCCTGAGGGAGCTTTATCCGCGCCCCCTAAGACTTTGGTTTAATCAGTGCAGTCATGCCTTTGTCGCGTTTTCGAGGGCCGACTTCCGTGTTAAAGCCGCCCCGCCAGAGCGCCCCGGATGACGTGGAATTCGCCCCGCCGGAGGACGCTTGAGGAATATGGGAAACGCCCCGTCTTAAGGAGACTTGAATGAAGCGTCGTGATTTTTTGAAGGTTTCAGCGGCCGGTGCTGCCGCGACAGCCGTTGCCTCGCCGGCGATCGCGCAATCATCGCCTGAGATCAAATGGCGCCTGACGTCGAGCTTCCCGAAATCGCTCGATACCATCTATGGCGGTGCCGAGCAGGTGGCGAAATACGTCGCCGAAATGACCGACAACAAGTTTCAGATTCAGGTGTTCGCGGCCGGCGAAGTGGTTCCGGGCCTGCAGGCGCTCGATGCGACCTCCAACAACACCGTCGAGATGTGCCACACCGTCTCGTACTACTACGTCGGCAAGGACCCGACCTTTGCGATCTATGCTTCGGTCCCGTTCGGTCTCAATGCGCGCCAGCAGAATTCCTGGTGGTACCAGGGCGGCGGTGATGCGCTCGGCAACGAGTTCTTCAAGAAGTTTGGCGTGGTCGGCTTCCCCTGCGGCAACACCGGCACGCAGATGGGCGGCTGGTTCCGCAAGGAGATCAAGACGGTCGCCGATCTCTCGGGCCTCAAGATGCGCATCGGCGGCATCGCCGGACAGGTGTTGCAGAAGGTCGGCGTGGTGCCGCAGCAACTCGCCGGCGGCGACATCTACCCGGCGCTCGAAAAGGGCACCATCGATGCGGCCGAGTGGGTCGGTCCTTATGACGACGAAAAGCTCGGCTTCGCCAAGGTCGCGAAGTACTACTACTATCCGGGCTTCTGGGAAGGCGGCCCGATGGTCCACGCTTTTGCCAATCTGGAGAAGTGGAATTCGCTGCCGAAGAACTACCAGGCGATCCTGACCAATGCGTGCGCCCAAGCCAATACCTGGATGACTGCACGTTACGACATGCAGAACCCGTCCGCGTTGAAGCGCTTGGTGGCCGGCGGCACGCAGCTGCGTCCGTTCACTAATGAAGTGCTGGAAGCCTGCCTGAAGGCGACCAACGAATTGTGGGCCGAGATCTCCGGCAAGAACGCCGACTTCAAGAAGTCGATCGACGCGATGCAGGCTTACCGATCCGACCAGTATCTGTGGTGGCAGGTTGCCGAATACACCTATGACAGCTTCATGATCCGCTCGCGCACCCGCGGCTGATTACGTCTTAAGTCGTAGAAAGAAGCCCGGCCTTCGCAAGAAGGCCGGGCTTTTTCGTTTGCCCGCATAGTTCGGGATGGAAATCGGGAACCGGCTGTTCCATGCTGGATGCGAAGACCTCGCCAAGAAGGTCATCAGACACAGACACAACCAGCAGGGATGGATCCAATGAAGAGAAGGGATTTTCTCAAGGTAACGGGTATTGGCGCGGCAGGCGCCGCTACCTTGGCAGCGCCTGCCATCGCGCAGTCAATGCCGGAGCTCAAATGGCGTCTGACGGCAAGCTGGCCAAAATCGCTCGACACCCTGTGGGGTGCTGTCGAGGTGATGGCCAAGCACGTCGCCGATGCCACCGACAACAAGTTTCAGATTCAGACGTTTGCCGGCGGCGAGATCGTTCCCGGCCTGCAGGTGCTCGATGCCGTGCAGAACGGCACCGTCGAGATGGGTCATACGGCGTCCTACTATTATTTCGGGAAGGACCCGACGTTTGCGTTTGGAACGGCCGTGCCGTTCGGACCCAACCAGCGCCTCAACCAGGCCTGGTACATGCTGGGCGGTGGCAGGGAGCTGCTCAACCAGTTCTACAAGGGCTACAACGTCACGTCGTTTCTGGCCGGCAATACCGGTTGCCAGATGGGCGGCTGGTTCCGAAAGGAAATCAACACCGTCGAGGATATGAAGGGATTGAAGATGCGCATCGGCGGCTTTGCCGGGCGCGTGATGCAGAAGCTGGGCGTCGTGCCTCAACAGCTTGCCGGCGGCGACATCTATCCCGCGCTGGAAAAAGGCACGATCGACGCGGCGGAATGGGTCGGGCCCTATGACGACGAGAAGCTCGGCTTCAACAAGGTCGCGCCCCACTACTACTATCCCGGATGGTGGGAAGGCGGACCGATGCTGCTCGGGATCGTCAATCTGGACAAATGGAATTCGCTGCCGAAATACTATCAAAGCGTCATCGAGCAGGCGGGCCAGTCCGCCAACAGCTGGATGATGGCCAAATACGATCAGCTCAATCCGCCGTCGCTGAAGAAGCTGCTGGCGGGTGGCACCAAGCTGCACAGCTTCTCGCCGCCGATCATGCAGGCCTGCCTGAAGGCGACCAAGGAATTGTACGCTGAAACATCAGCGACCAATCCGAACTTCAAGAACGTGCTGGAATCGATGAATACGTTCACGACCAACGGATATCAGTGGTTCCAGGTCGCCGAACTCGGCTACGACAGCTTCATGGCGCGCAATCCGCAGAGCTGATCACCGCATCGCAACCGCCACAAACAAAAACCCCGGAGCGGAAGCTCCGGGGTTTTTGTTTTGGGAATAGGCCGCGCCGCTACTGCTTTGGCCCGCCGAAATCGAGCGGTGGCAGTTCGATCTGCGGCACCTCGATCTTGACCTTGCTGAGATCGACGTCGAGCGGCTTGTCGAGCAGCGCCGTCACCGTGATCGGGAAGGCGATCACGATCGCCACCATGATCGCCTGCAGGCCGATCCAGGGCATCGCGCCCCAATAGATGTCGGAGCTCTTCACTTCCTTCGGCGCGACGCCGCGCAGGTAGAACAGCGCGAATCCGAACGGCGGATGCAGGAACGATGTCTGCATGTTGACGCAGAGCATGACGCCGAACCAGATCAGCGCCGCATCCGGCCCCACGACGGGCGCCAGCACCTTCTGCGCGATCGGCGCCACCATCGGCAGGATGATGAAGGCGATCTCGAAGAAGTCGAGGAAGAACGCCAGGAAGAAGATGAAGAGGTTGATGAAGATCAGGAAGCCCCAAACGCCGCCGGGGAGCGAGGTCAGATGGTGCTCGAGCCAGACGCCGCCGGAGACGCCGAGGAAGACCACCGAGAAGCAGGTCGAGCCGATCAGGATGAACACCACCATGGTGGAGAGGCGCATGGTCGACTCGTAGCCCTGCTTGATCAGGTCGCGCAGGTCGGGAATGCGGACGGCTTCGAGGCAGAGCCAGACGACAGCGATATAGAGCACCGCGAACGTCAGTTTCAACAGCTTGCCTTCGCCGATGAGCATTCCGACGATCACGGCGACGCCGGTGGCAGCGATGCCGACGAGGAGCATCTTGTGCCCCTTGCTGCTCAGATCCTTGTGGTGGATTGCGGCGAGAACGATCGCGCCGATCGCGCCCATAGCGCCGGCTTCCGTCGGCGTCGCCAGACCAAGCATCATCGTGCCCAGCACCACGAAGATCAGCACGGCCGAGGGGATGATGCCCATCAGGCATTTGCTCCAGAGCGCCCAGCCTGTCAGCGTTCGCGCTTCCTTGGGTACTGCCGGCACGTGATGGGGCAGGAAGAGCCCGAGGAAGAACGTGTAGCCGGCGAACAGGGCGATCTGGAGCACCGAGGGGCCCCAAGCGCCGAGATACATGTCGCCGACCGACTTGCCGAGCTGGTCGGCCATCACGATCAGCACCAGCGAGGGCGGCACCAATTGGGTGATGGTGCCGGATGCGGCGAGCACGCCAGTGATGTAGCGGACGTTATAGCCATAGCGCAGCATCACCGGCATCGAGATCAGCGCCATGGCGATGACCTGCGCCGCCACCGTGCCGGTGATCGCGCCGAGGATGAAGCCGACGATGATGACGGAATAGCCGAGGCCGCCGCGGATCGGGCCGAACAACTGGCCCATCGAGTCCAGCATGTCTTCGGCGAGCCCGCATCGCTCGAGCACCGAGCCCATGAACGTGAAGAAGGGAATAGCCAGCAGCAATTCGTTGGAAAGCACGCTGCCGAAGATGCGCCCCGGGATCGCCTGCAGGAAGTTCATGTCGAAGAAGCCGAGATAGATCGACAGGAACCCGAACGACAGCCCGAGCGCGGCCAGCGTGAAGGCTACCGGAAAGCCGATCAGCATGGCCAGAATCAAGCCGCCGAACATCAGCGGCGGCATCATCTCCAGCGTGATCATTGGGTAGGCCTCTCGTATTTCGCATCGATCACGACATAACCCTTCAGTGCAGCGATGCGCTTGATCACTTCGGAAACGCCTTGCAAGGCCAGGAAAACGAAGCCCACGGGAACGACGAGCTTGATCGGCCAGCGCAGCAGGCCGCCGGCATTGCTCGACGTCTCGCCGACGACGTAGGCCTGCATGAAGAACGGCCACGACAGGTAGCTGAGCAGCAGGCACGACGGGATCAGGAAGAACAGCGTGCCGATCAGATCGAGCCGGAGCTGCCCGCGCTCGGACAGCATCAGGTAGAGAATTTCAACCCGAACATGCTCGTTCTTCTTGAACGTATAGGAGGCGCCGAACATCACGAAGACGGCGAACATGTACCACTGCAGTTCGAGCCAGGCGTTGGAAGAGTAGCCGAACGCGTAGCGGATCATTGCGTTGCCGGCGCTCACCACGCAGGCGGCGAGCACGAGCCAGTTGCAGACGCCGCCTATTTTCTCATTGAGCCAATCGATAGAGTTACTCAGTGCCAGCAATGGGCGCATTACGCTCTCCTCGGCCGCGTCATCGACGCGCGCCGGATGTATTATTAGATATTGCGTTGCCATCTCGCGCCGGACGTCTGGAGCTGCAGTCCTGCTCCAGATCCAAACGCGCAAGTCCGTTCGCGCGTGAAAAACGCGCGAGTCCGCAACTCAGTCGCAGATGCGATTGCAACGATATTCCTCCCCCGTCTCGCGCCACCGCCGTCTTGACTGCAACCCGAAGGATGCAGCGGCCTGTTCCGGCCGTGCTGGCGTGAAGCAGGGGCACCATTTCAGCGCGCCGCGGCGGCGTCAATCGGAAAATGGACAAATTGACGCGGGAGTTAATTCGTTGGTTGGCCTGACGAAATCCGGGTTGCCGTGGCGCGCGAATGAGCGGCGAAATCAGCCGCCGGTGACGCTCATGTGTCGCGAAACGCTCGGGCGATTATGCCGGCGGTCGATGATGAAGTCGTGGCCCTTCGGCTTCAGCCCGATGGCGCGATCGATCGCGGCCGAGAGCAACTCGTTGTCGGCGGAGGCGCGCAGCGGCTTACGCAAATCGGAGGCATCCTCGTGGCCGAGGCAGGTATGCAGCGTGCCGGTGCAGGTAATCCGTACCCGGTTACAGGACTCGCAGAAATTGTGGGTCATCGGCGTGATGAAGCCGAGCTTGCCGCCGGTCTCGGCAACGCGGACATAGCGTGCGGGGCCGCCGGTATCGTCGTCGAGGTCGGTCAGCGTGTAGTGCTTGGCGAGGCGGGCGCGCAGAAGCGACAGCGGCACATACTGGTCGATCCGGCCTTCGCCGATGTCGCCCATCGGCATGACTTCGATCAGCGTCAGCGCCATGCCCTTGCCGTGCGCCCATTCCATCAGCGCGGGGATTTCCTCCTCGTTCATGTTCTTCAGCGCCACCGCGTTGATCTTGACCGCAAGGCCTGCGTCGCGCGCGGCTTCGATGCCGGCCAGAACCTTGTCGAGATCGCCCCAGCGCGTGATGGTGCGGAACTTCTGCGCATCGAGCGTGTCGAGCGAAACGTTGACGCGGCGAACGCCGCAGTCGCGCAATTCGCCGGCGAAGCGCGCCAGTTGCGAAGCGTTGGTGGTCAGCGTCAGTTCATCGAGCGCGCCGCTTGAAAGATGGCGCGACAGCGAGCGCACCAGCGACATCACGTTGCGCCGGACCAGCGGCTCGCCGCCGGTGAGGCGGATCTTGCGCACGCCCTTGGCGATGAAGGCCGAGCACAGCCGGTCGAGTTCTTCCAGCGTCAGGAGGTCGGCTTTCGGCAGGAACGTCATGTCCTCGGACATGCAGTAGAAGCAGCGCAGGTCGCAGCGGTCGGTCACCGACACGCGCAAATAGCGGATCGTCCGGCCGAAGGGGTCAATCATCGGACGGAACAACTGGTCGTGTGAGGCGGATCCGCTCATTCAAGCTGCCTGGTAAAGGGTCTTTGCGCGCTTTGTCGCTAGCATAATCTAGGCACGTTGTAAGGCGCCTACAATCCGCAACCTTAGGCGGGGCCCGCGATGGAGGCGGGTACCGGGATCAGCGCGTGACGGGCTGCGCCGGGGCAGGGGCCGGAAAGGGCGATGCGGCCGCCGGCGCTGCGGCAGCCTTGGGCTTTTTCGGCCGCATCGGCTTGCGCGGCGGCGCGGCCGGCTTGAGTTCCGCGAACACCGGGCTGGGCTCGATGATGGTCGTTGCCGGGCCGGTAGCGTCGCCGGGATTGCGGATCACCTGCACCGGAACGGTTTCCGGCTGGAATTTGGGGCTGGTGAAGGTGACGGAGAAGCCAGCGTCGGGCGCGGGTACCTCGACCGAGCAGGGGGTTTTGCAGGCCGGCCCGAGCGAGGTCGTGGCATCGGCTCCCGGCGGCGTTGATTCCAGCGCAACCTTCACCAAGGGCGGCGCCGACTTGAAGGAATCAAGGGAAAACGAGGAGCATCCACCCAGGCTTGCTCCAATGACAGCAATCGCGATGACACGACGCATGATCGATTACTCTGACTTGGGGCTAACCGCCGTAATCCCCAATGCCGAACCATAGGAGGGCGGGAACCGGGCTGCAACCAAGCCGCGCAAAATCGTTAAGGGATGGTTAACGCAAAGGATTAGCGTTCCTAATACGTCAAATAAATCAGTTGGTTGTAGTCAGGACGTGATCTTGCTGAGGCTTTCCACCGCCGCCGGCAGGTCGCGCATGTGGCCGATCAGCCGGTCGGGCTTCAGCTCGGCGATCGGTACATCGGTGTAGCCGAATTCGACGCCGATCACGGGAATGCCGGCCCGTCGCGCCACACCGACGTCGGGGCCGGCGTCGCCCACCATGATGGTCGCCGCCATATCGCCGCCCGCCCGCGCCACCGTCTGCTGCAGGATGATGGGGTCGGGCTTGGCGACGCCGAACGTATCGGCGCCGCAGATCGCGGCAAATCGCCCGCTCAAGCCCAATTGGTCGAGCAGCCGCTTCGACAGCCATTCCAGTTTGTTGGTGCACACCGCAAAGCGGCAGCCCCGCGCCTTGAGATCGTCGAGGGCTGCTTCCAGCCCCTCGAACGGCCGCGACTCCACGGCGATGTGGGTCGCGTAAAAGTCGATGAAATCCTTGGTGAGGCGATCAATGTCCGCAACGCTCATGAAGCGGCCTTCCAGCTCGAGCCCACGCTCGAGCAGCTTGCGGGCGCCAGCGCCGATCATGTTGCGCGCCGATTTCAGAGGCACCGGCGGCAAGCCCTCCCGGTCGAGCACGTAATTGAGCGCGGCGATCAGGTCGGGCGCGGTGTCGACGAGGGTGCCGTCGAGGTCGAAGACAACGGTGCGGGGAAGGGTCATGGGAATTCGCTAGCGGCAGGCGCGGCATCATGCAAGTAGGGAACTCCAAATCTCGGGAGATGCGACCATGCGGGACTTTGCAGGCAAGACAGCCTTTGTAACCGGCGGAGCCGCAGGTATCGGGCTTGCGCTCGGCCGGGCGTTTGCTCAATCCGGCATGAAAGTGATGCTGGCCGATATCGAGGCGGATGCGCTGCAGGCTGCCGTCAAAAGCCTGCAGGAAATCTCCCCCGACATAAGCGGCACCATCTGCGATGTGGCCGACGCCGCCAGCGTCGAGCGCGCAGCCCAGGCCGCATTCGACGCCTTTGGGAAAGTGCATGTCGTCTGCAACAATGCCGGCGTCGCTGCCGGCGGCGGTATCGACCACATCTCGCTGGATAATTGGCGCTGGGTGATCGACGTCAACCTGATGGGCGTGCTTCACGGCATCAAAAGTTTTCTGCCACACATCCGCGCCCACGGCGAAGGCGGCCATATCGTCAACACGGCTTCGATGGCGGGCATGCAGGGCGGCTTGGGATTCAGTCCCTATGGGGCGAGCAAATTTGCCGTCGTCAGCATGTCGGAGGGTCTTAACCTGCAGCTCAAGCCGCACGGCATTGGCGTCAGCGTGCTGTGTCCAAGCTATGTGCGCACCCGCATCGGCGAGAGCGGACGCAACCGGCCCGAGCGCTATGGCCAGTCGCTGCCGCTCGATCCTGCAAGCCCGGCGGCTGCGATGGTGGCCGCAATCGCGGAAAATATTCAGGCCGGGCTCGATCCCGCGTTCGTCGCCGCGCGCGTGCTGGCCGCCATTCGGGAAGATCAGCTCTATATCTTCACCCATCAGGGCATGCGGGCCGAAGTGGAGGGGCGCTTTGCCGCCATTCTGGCCGCGATGGACACGGTTCCGGCCCCATAATTGGGGCCGCGCGGGGCCTGTTCCCGTCTCCAAAACGACGCTAGACATGCGCC
Organism: Bradyrhizobium sp. AZCC 2262; assembly: GCF_036924535.1. Taxonomy (NCBI): domain Bacteria; kingdom Pseudomonadati; phylum Pseudomonadota; class Alphaproteobacteria; order Hyphomicrobiales; family Nitrobacteraceae; genus Bradyrhizobium; species Bradyrhizobium sp. AZCC 2262. Next base: position 2,620,231 of record NZ_JAZHRT010000001.1, read on the forward strand.
CGCGGATCGGGCGGATTCTGGGAGCATCGACCACGTGGATATGGACGGACTGAAGCGGCAGGCGGCGGCGCAGGCGCTGGAGCAGGTGCAGGACGGCATGAAGCTCGGGCTTGGCACCGGCTCGACCGCCAAGCATTTTGTCGACCTGCTCGGCCAGAGGGTTGCTGGCGGGTTGCGCGTGGTCGGCGTGCCGACCTCGGAAGCGACCCGGGCCCAGGCCGAAGCCTGCAAAATTCCGCTGACCACGCTCGATGAAGTCGACCGGCTCGATCTCACCATCGACGGCGCCGACGAGCTCGATCCCGCGCTCAACCTGATCAAGGGCGGCGGCGGCGCGCTGCTGCGGGAGAAGATCGTGGCGGCGGCCTCCGATCGCATGATCGTGATTGCCGACGAAACCAAGTGGGTCGATGTTCTCGGCCGTTTCCCCCTACCTGTAGAGGTGATTCCGTTCGGGCTGGCCGCAACCCAGCGGGCCATCGCCGCTGCATTTGCCCAAAGCGGCGTTTCCGGGCAAATGGGGCTCCGCAAGGGCAGGGACGGCCACGTTTTTGTCACCGATGGCGGCCACTGGATTGTCGATGCCCATCTCGGGCGCATCGCCGATGCGCCGCGTCTGGCGGGCCTGTTGAGCCTGATCCCGGGTGTCGTCGAACACGGGTTGTTCATTGGCCTGGCCAGCACCGCCGTCCTGGCAGGTGCCCAGGGAATTCGCGTAGTTGAGCGGCGGTAACGCCGGTAATCGAGGAGAACTGGAATGAAGAGCCTTTCACGGATTTTGTCGGCGGCCGGCCTTGCAGTGGGTCTGGCCCTGACCGGCGCTCCGGCCGGCGCGCAGCAGAAGAACGCGCCCGCAGCGCCCGCGGCCGTGCCACTCAAGCCCGGTTCACCGGCGGCGATCGCCGCCGCCAAGGAAATCCTGACGATGAAGAACGCGGCGGCGATGTACGCCAATGCCGTTCCCAATCTCGTCGAGCAGACCAAGAACGTGCTGCTGCAGAGCAATCTGAACTATCAGAAGGATCTCAACGAGGTCGCCATCATCGTTGCCAAGAATCTCGCCGGCCGCGAAAAGGAAATCGGCGAAGGCATGGCACAGGTTTACGCCAACGAGTTCACCGAGCAGGAATTGAAGGACCTCGTGACCTTCTACAAGTCGCCGCTCGGCCAGAAGCTGCTGTCGAGCGAACCCCGCGCCATCCAGTTCAGCATGGCCTACATGAACCAGTGGGCGCAGCAATTTGCCGAAACCATCAACGGCCAGTTCCGCGCCGAGATGAAGAAGCGCGGCAAGGATATTTGATCCTCGTTCGGGTCACCTCGCCCCGCTTGCGGGGAGAGGTCGGCGCGTAGCGCCGGGTGAGGGGGTACAGGTCTATCGATGGACCACGCCAGCCGACAAAGCCCCTCACCCCAACCCTCTCCCCGCAAGAGCGGGGCGAGGGAGAATAGACAAGGGGTTGATATGGCTGAGTTCGACGTCGATCTATTTGTCATCGGCGGTGGTTCGGGCGGCGTTCGCGCCGCCCGCATCGCAGCCCTCCACGGCGCCAGGGTCATGGTCGCCGAAGAATACCGGATGGGCGGCACCTGCGTGATCCGCGGCTGCGTGCCGAAAAAGCTGTTCGTGATGGGTTCGCACGTCCGCCACGAGATCGCGGACGCCGCCGGTTTCGGCTGGACCATATCGGACGTCTCCTTCGACTGGCCCACCCTCGTCGCCAACAAGGACAAGGAGATCGCCCGGCTCGAAGGCATCTACGCCGCCAATGTCGAGAAATCAGGTGCGCGTATCGCAAAGACCCGCGCGGTGCTGGAAGACGCCCACACGCTGCGGCTGATGACCGGCGAAAAGATCACCGCGAAATACATCCTGATCGCGACCGGTGGCGCGCCCAACCACGGCCGCGAAATCCCCGGCATCGAGCACGTCATCTCCTCCAACGAGGCCTTTCATCTCACCGAGCTGCCGAAGCGCATCGTGATCCAGGGCGGCGGCTATATCGCGCTGGAATTCGCCGGCATCTTCGCCGGCTATGGCTCCGACGTCACCGTGATCTACCGCGGCGACAACATTTTGCGCGGCTTTGATGAGGACGTCCGCAAGCACGTGCGCGCCGAGATGGAGAAGCAGGGGATTACCGTCATCACCGGCTGCACCATCGACAAGGTCGAGAAGCACGGCAACGAATTCACCACCCACCTCTCGAGCGGATCGAGCATCGCCTCGGAAAAGGTGATGTTCGCAATCGGGCGGCACCCGAACGTCGCCAATCTCGGGCTCGAGAAGGCCGGCGTCGCCATCAACCCGAAAAATGGCGGCATCGCCGTCGATGGCTGGTCGAAGACCTCGGTCGACAACATCTATGCGATCGGCGACGTCACCCATCGCATCAACCTGACGCCGGTGGCGATCCGCGAGGGTCATGCTTTCGCCGACACCGTATTTGGCAAGCGCCCAGTGCAGGTCGATCACGCCACCATCCCGACGGCGGTGTTCTCGCAGCCCGAGGTCGGCACGGTGGGCCTGACCGAAGCCGAGGCCCGCGCGGAATTCAGTCACGTCGATATCTACAAGGCCGATTTCCGCCCGATCAAGGCGACGATGTCCGGCCGCGACACCCGCGTGCTGATGAAGCTCGTGGTCGACGGCACCACGGACCGTGTGCTCGGCTGTCACATCGTCGGCGATACCGCGGCCGAAATCGTCCAGGCGGTCGCGATCGCCGTGAAGATGAAAGCGACCAAGGCCGATTTTGACGCGACCATCGCGCTGCATCCGACGGCGGCGGAAGAGCTGGTGACGATGCGGACGCCGACGGCACGCCACGTGCGCCAGGCGGCGGAGTAGGCCTCGCTTCGGCGGCAGGCGCGTACCCGCCTTGTCCCGTTCGGTCGCGCCGCACCACGCACTGCGGCGCTCATGCGGGCTACTCGCTTGAAACAAATCGTGCCCAGGGGCGTTGATGGGCATGTCCAAAGCTGGATCACCATCTGCCGGGCCGATGCGAACGCAACCGTTGATGCGCGATTCCATCCAGCCGACCCAGCCTCTTATGCCGTCGGCGAGCAGGGAAACGAAGGCGCAAGACCGTCCGTCGCGAGCAAGCCCGTCAAAAGCGGCACAACTTGACGCGGCAAAAGCGAAAATTTCTCGTCGAAATTCGCTCCGGAAGCAGCGCGCCGCATTGAAGAACCAGGGCTGACGCCGGCTTTCAATTTCGCGAGTCGGTCTCGCGGTCGAAATTGCGAAGATATGACAGCCCGTGGACCGTCAGCCGGTGCGGGTCCCTTTCACCTTCAAGATAGATCTTCATCAGGTGCTTCGAGAGGCGCTCCCTCGTACCTTTGACGGCGGAACGATCGGCAAGTGTTTCGTAGATGCTTAGCGCGCGGTCAACGGGAAGGTTCATGGACGTATCTCGCCGGCTGATTGAAGTGTTCAGATAGCTAAGGCTGGCTCTCCCTGATTGTTCCGATATTAAAGCTCAGAGCTGCGCTACAATTTTGAGCGTGGGGCCGAGCAGGCGTGAGCTTGTGCGTTCAAGGCATAGGGCCGATCCGGCCATGTGCACGTCACGGTATTGGCCCTCTACAGACTACCGATAGCCGTCGCGCTCTGCTACTAACGATGTAACCCAGCCTTCAAGAACGGAGTTACCCGAGCAATGATCGAAACAATCGGTATCGTCGGTGCGGGCACGATGGGCAACGGTATTGCGCAGGTGTGCGCCGCCGCTGGCCTTCCCGTGATCATGACCGACATCTCGGATGCCGCGCTCACGCGGGGCATCTCTGTCGTCTCGAACAGCCTGGAGCGGCTGGTCAACAAGCAGAAGATGACCGATGCCGACCGGCAGGCCGCGCTGGCGCGGATCACGACAAGCACGGACACGGCAAAGTTTTCCAGTTGCGATCTCGTGATCGAGGCCGCGACCGAGAACGAGGATTTGAAGGTCAAGATACTGAAGGACCTCTGCACGAAAGTGCGGCCGCAGGCGCTGCTCGCCACCAACACGTCCTCGATCTCGATCACCAAGCTCGCCGCTGCGACAGACCGTCCGGATCGCCTTATCGGCATGCACTTCTTTAACCCGGTGCCGCTGATGGCGCTGTTGGAATTGATACGCGGCCTGCAGACGTCGGACGACACTCATGCCAAGGCGGAAGCCTTTGCAAAGCGGGTCGGCAAGGTGGCGATCACCGCGAAGAACAGCCCGGGCTTTGCGGTCAACCGTATCCTGTGTCCAATGATCAACGAGGCGATCTTCGCGCTTCAGGAGGGTATTGCGACGGCGGAAGACCTCGACGCCGGCATGAAGCTCGGCTGCAACCACCCGATCGGTCCGCTCGCGCTCGCCGACATGATCGGTCTCGACACCATGCTGTCGGTGATGGAAGTCTTCTACCAGGGCTTCAACGACCCAAAATATCGCCCCGCGCCGCTGCTGAAGGAGATGGTCGCTGCCGGCCATCTCGGCCGCAAGACCGGGCAGGGGTTTTACAGCTACGGCAAGTCCGCGTAGCGGAGCCGCCGGCAGGCAGGGGGACGGGTGATGCGTATTGCGGTTGTCGGCGCCGGCGGCGTCGGGGGTGGTTTCGGCGCGGCGCTGGCCAAGGCTGGCGCCGACGTCACGTTTATCGCGCGCGGCGCGCATCTTGCCGCCATGAAACGCGACGGATTGAAAGTTCAAAGCCCGCGCGGCGACACCCATCTGGTGCCGACAAAGGCGACCGACAATCCCGCCGAGATCGGGGTGGTCGATATCGTGTTGTTCTGCGTCAAACTGTGGGACGTCGAAAGCGCGGGCGGGGCCATCAAGCCGTTGATCGGCCCCGGCACTGCCGTCATCCCGCTGCAGAACGGCATCGACGCGGCCGAACGGCTGGTCCCGATCTTGGGGAACAGCGCCGTCACGGGCGGCGTCGCGCAGATTAGCGCGTCGATCATCGCGCCTGCCGTGATCCAGCAGATCGGCACCTTCATGCGCATGATCTTCGGCGAACTCGACGGCAAGCGCAGCAAGCGGGGCGAGGATTTTCTCGCGCTCTGCCAGAAGGCCGGCTTCGACGCGACCTTGAGCGACCGGATCGTCACCGAACTTTGGATGAAGTTCATTCTGCTCGCCACCAATGCCGGCATCACCGCGGCGACGCGGCGCCCGATCGGTGAGTTGAGGGATGATCCCGACATTCGTCCGGTCATGACGGCCGCCGTGCGGGAAGTATTCGAGGTCGGCAAGGCAAAGGGCGTGGCGCTGCCGACCGACGCGGTCGACAAGATTTTCGATTTCATCGGCCATGCGCCGCCGGCCATGAAGGCGTCGATGGCGCTCGATCTCGAGCGCGGCAACCGCCTCGAACTGCCCTGGCTCAACGGCAAGGTCGTGGAGCTCGGGCGGCAGCTTGGCGTGGCAACGCCGACACATGGCATGATGTATGCGATGCTGAAGCCCTATGTCATGGGTAAGCCGGCCTAAAGCGTTGTCGAGCGCAGCATGCCCTCGGACTCGATCCGTGGGTGGATACTGGTTCGCATGGCATCGAGTTTACGCCGGTTGCGTGGACCTATCTGCGCAGAAAACGTGTCAAAGCATTAATCCAGAGCGTCGGTTCTGATTCAATCAGAACCGAAGCTCTGGACGCCGTCTGCCTGCGTCCACTTTGCATCGCGGTATTCTTCCGCCCTGTGCGCCACATGGCTGGAAACAGACAAGGGTATATTCCATCAAGGATTGTAAATCCTAGCCTATGCTAGTAGCGTGAGAGCAGCGCGATCCAGCGACCTGAAGTCGTTTGACCGTCGCGCAATTTGATTGGAAAAAATTTCGGCCGCGATCCGCAATGGGATCCGCCGCCGGAGGGGCGTTTCTTGCCGTCAAGCAATTAGCTGACGCCGTCAACGGCAGGGAAACGTAGTCGCTGGATTTGTCACTGGTTCGACCCGTCGCTCAATCGGGATCGATGGGCCCTTTGCAGTCGTGAGGAGAGTATAATGGCGAAATCTGACCTAACACGCGCCGCAATTCCGCAATCGTTGACCGAGGCCAAAGCGTCCGCCGTCGCCGCATTCTTGTCGACGGAATCCATACCGGAATTGTCGGCGCTTGCTGCACGCTCCGACCCAAAACACAATGTTGTCGGCGTCGGACTGGGACACAAGATGGTGCGGGGCAAGCCGACCAAGGAATTATGCGTCCGATTCTACGTGGAAAAGAAGCTCCCGAAGGCGGCGCTTTCGCGGCAGCATCTTCTGCCCGATACCGTCAAGGGCGTCCCGACCGACGTGATCCAGAGCGGCATCTTCCGGGCATTTGCCGCCGTTCCAAAGGAGCGTACCCGCATTCGGCCGGCGCGCCCAGGCTGCTCAGTCGGCTTTGCCTTTACCGGCGCCCAGGCGGGCACGGTGATGGCGGGTACGTTCGGTGCCGTTGTCGAGGCCGGGGGCAAGCGTTTCATCCTGAGCAACAATCACGTGCTTGCAAACGAGAACACGCTGCCGGTCGGTTCGACCATTTTCCAGCCCGGTCTGCTGGACAAGAATTCACCGGCTTCGGATGCAATTGCAAAACTGACCCGGTTCATCGCGCTTTCGGTCAATGGTCCGAACAAGGTCGATTGCGCCATCGCGGAGATTGCCGACGGTCAGGTGAGCGCGACCGTGATGCCCAAAGTGGGGAAACTGAAATCGAACCAGCCGCTGCCGGCAGCCATGTCCATGAAAGTGATGAAGACCGGGCGAACCACCGGATTTACCACCGGCACCATCAACGATCTCAGCGCGGACGTGAAGGTAAGATATGATCTGGGCTCATTGACGTTCTCGGACCAGATCATCATCGTCGGTGGCGCCAAGCCGTTCTCGGACTCCGGCGATTCCGGCTCCCTGATCGTGGAACAAACGAGCAAACGCGCCGTTGGACTGTTGTTCGCCGGATCGGATCAGTTCACGATCGCCAATCATATCGAGGATGTCCTCGGCCAACTCCAGGTGAGCCTCGTTGCCTGACAAGAACGCCCCACCATCCGACCTGACCGACGTCAAAAAACGTGTCTCCGACCGGCTGATGCCGCTCGACTATATCAGCGGCGTCGGTACGGGCGGTTCAGGCCTGAAAGTATATCTGAGCCGCGCGCTTGCCCCGGACGAAAAGCATCATGTCAAGTCTATCTGTGATGCCGAGGCGGCGGGGAAAACGGTCGAATTCGTCAAGTCGGGTGAGTTCAAGGCGCAGTGATCGCAGGCGGGTCTCGAACTAGCCGCGGACGGGGCGAGGTCACTGGCGCGGTCACAGGACGAGAGCGAATTACTCTCCCGCCTCGATCCATTCCGCCGCCCCGCGCCACAGCGTGTCGCGATGTTCGGGCCGGAAGAATCCCATGTGGCCGATCCTGCTCGCGCCGGTATCGGCGGGCGTCACCGTGATGATCTCGGGCTTGATCGAGGTAAATCCCGAGCAGAGCAGTTCGACCGCGGGCCGCGTCGCCCAGGGATCGTCGGACATACAGAGCGCGAGCAACGCGCCATTGTATTTCGGAAAGTTCTGCAGGGATTCGAGCCTGACGTCGTCGAACAGATAGCGCGGGCTCATCACCCAGCCAGCCCATTGCAGGAATGCGTCCTTCGGCAGATCCATGCCGAGGCCGGCCTTGCCCGGCATGTAGCCAAGCGCGCGGGTGAGGGGGAGGCCTACAAAATTCAGCATCGCGTAGACGCGATAGCGCTCCGGCGAGGCCATCAGTTTCCAGTAGCCGGCCTGAGCGGCAATGAACAGCGCGCGCGAAATCTCCGAATTGTTCGGCAACAGGCCGAGCGCCTGGCCGCCGAACGAATGTCCGACATAGGCGAAGGGGAGCGCGTGATAGCGCTCGCGCATCCAGGCGACCGCAGCCGCAATATCCTGTGCGGCCCAGTCCGACATCGAGGCCTTGAAGCCGACCAGCGATTTCGGCTGGTTGTAGCCGGTCATCGCCTGCTGCCTGCTGTCGCCGGTGCCGCGGTAGTCGTAGGTCAACACGGCGCAGCCGCGCTTGGCGAGATAGCCGGCAAAGCCGCGGTAGAGTTTGCGGGGGACGGCGGTCGCCGAATTGATCAGGACGGCGTGGCGCTTGGCCCCGCGGGGCAGAAACAGCGTCGCGGCAAGGGGGTATCCATCCGTCGCGGGCACCGTGATGTCGTCGCTGAATACGTCGTCCAACCCCGGCTCGGCCACCGTGTTCTCCTGCCAGCTTTGCGAGCGGCAACAGCAAAAGCGAAATCGGCTTTTGCCGCAAGGGCTTGTCAGGACTACCGGAAATCTAACTGGCGGTCGGCCAAAGGCCTGTGTATAAGGCGGCCTTCACAATCGCTTGTAAGTTGCGGTTTTTGCTCAGGAGTTAACGTCATGTCCGAGCGGTGGACGCCCGATAGCTGGCGCACCAGGCCGGTGCTGCAGGTCCCAGATTATCCCGATGCCAAGGCATTGGCCGATGTCGAGGCGCAGCTCGCTACGTTTCCGCCGCTGGTGTTTGCCGGCGAAGCCCGCAACCTGAAGAAAGCGCTGGCACGCGTCGCCGCGGGCGAAGCTTTCCTGCTGCAGGGCGGCGATTGTGCCGAGAGCTTTGCCGAGCATGGCGCCAACAACATCCGCGATTTCTTCCGCGTGCTGCTGCAGATGGCCGTCGTCCTGACCTACGCCGGCGCGCTGCCGGTAGTGAAGGTCGGCCGCATCGCCGGACAGTTTGCAAAACCGCGCTCGTCGAACACCGAAAAGATCAACGGCGTCGAGCTGCCGAGCTATCGTGGCGACATCATCAACGACATCGCCTTCACGCCGGAAGCGCGCATCCCCGATCCGCAGCGCCAGTTGATGGCCTACCGGCAATCGGCGGCGACGCTCAATCTGCTGCGCGCGTTCGCGACCGGCGGCTTTGCCAATCTCGGCAGCGTGCATCAGTGGATGCTCGGCTTCCTCAAGGATTCCCCGCAGTCGCGCCGGTACAAGGAGCTGGCGGACCGTATCTCGGACGCGCTGAATTTCATGCGCGCCTGCGGCCTTGATCTGGAAAGCCATCCCGAACTGCGCGCCACCGATTTCTACACCAGCCACGAAGCGCTGCTTTTGGGTTACGAACAGGCCTTCACCCGGGTCGATTCCACGACCGGCGACTGGTACGCGACCTCCGGCCACATGATCTGGATCGGCGACCGCACCCGCCAGCTCGACCACGGCCATGTCGAATATTTCCGCGGCATCAAGAACCCGATCGGCTTGAAATGCGGCCCCTCGCTGAAGCCGGATGAGTTGCTGAAGCTGATCGACATCCTCAACCCCGATAACGAGCCCGGACGCCTGACGCTGATCAACCGCTTCGGCTCCGAAAAGGTCGGCGATCATCTCGCGCCGCTGATCCGCGCCGTGCAGCGGGAAGGGCGCGTCGTGGTCTGGTCCTGCGATCCCATGCACGGCAACACCATCACCTCGACCTCGGGCTACAAGACGCGTCCGTTCGACCGCGTGCTGTCGGAGGTGAAGTCGTTCTTCGCCATCCACGCGGCGGAGGGCACCCATGCCGGCGGCGTGCATCTCGAAATGACCGGGCAGGACGTCACCGAATGCATCGGCGGCGCCCGCGCCATCACCGACGAGGACCTCAACGACCGCTATCACACGGTCTGCGATCCCCGCCTCAATGCCGAGCAATCCATCGACATGGCTTTCCTGATCGCCGAACTGCTGAAGCAGGAACGCGCCGGCAAGGAAAAGCCGATGCCGGCCGCAGCGGGACTTTGACTTGCTGCGACTTTGGCGGGCCACCATCAACACGCGTAACGGTCTCGCCTTTGCGATCCGCTCGGAGCAGGCCGTCCGCGAGGAACTGTTCGCGCTGGCCCTTTCGGTGCCGCTGGCCTGGCTGGTCGGCGCGAGCGTGATGCGCCGGGTTGAACTGGTCGCGGCGGTGGCGTTTGTGCTGGTGGTCGAGATCCTCAATACCGCGATCGAGAAGCTGGCCGACCGGCTCACCACCGACCACGATCCGCAGATCGGGCGGGTCAAGGACATGGGTTCCGCGGCGGTCGGCGTCGCGCTGCTGATGTCCGGGGCGTTCTGGCTGTTTGCCATCGCCGAACGCATAGGCGCGTTCTAAAGCAGACGATTGCAGTTTGTTCTTGTGCAGGGCACCATTGCTCTATGACCGAACCCAAGTTCACAATTTCGCTCGCCCAGCTAAACCCGACCGTGGGCGACGTCACGGGCAACGCCGCCAAGGCGCGCGTTGCGCGCGACAAGGCCAAGGCCGACGGCGCCGATCTCGTGGTGCTGCCGGAATTGTTCATCTGCGGCTACCCGCCGGAAGATCTGGTGCTCAAGCCGGCCTTCCAGGCCGCCTGCCGCGCCGCCATCGAAGAACTGGCGCGCGAAACCAAGGACGGCGGCCCCGCGATGCTGATCGGCACGCCCTGGGTCGAGGACGGCAAGCTCTACAATGCCTGCGCGCTGCTCGACGAGGGCCGCATCGCCGCGCTTCGCTTCAAGGCGAATCTTCCGAATTACGGCGTGTTCGACGAAAAGCGCCTGTTCGCTCGCGGCCCCGCCACGGGGCCCGTTACCGTCCGCGGCATCCGGGTCGGCGTTCCCATCTGCGAGGACATCTGGCTCGAAGAGTCCGAGGAATACGAAAACATCGTCGAATGTCTTGCCGAGACCGGCGCGGAAATTCTTGTCGTGCCGAACGGCTCGCCCTACGCGCGCGACAAGAACGATCTGCGGCTGTCGATCGCGGTCGCCCGTGTCACCGAGAGCGGTCTGCCGCTGGTCTATCTCAACCAGATCGGCGGGCAGGATGAGCTGGTGTTCGACGGCGCGTCGTTTGCGCTCAACGCCGATCTTTCCGTCGCGGCGCAATTGCCCGCGTTCGAGGAGAGCATCGTCACGCTGAATTGGACCAAGGGCACTGACGGCTGGCGCTGTTCCGGGCCGGTGGTCCCGCTCGTCGAGGGTGACAAGGGCGATTACGCGGCCTGTGTGCTCGGTCTGCGCGACTACGTCCGCAAGAACGGATTCCCCGGCGTATTGCTCGGCGTCTCCGGCGGCATCGATTCGGCGCTGTGCTCGGCGATCGCGGTCGATGCGCTCGGCGCCGGCCAGGTTCGCGGCGTGATGCTGCCGTTTCGATTTACCGCGCAGGTATCGCTCGACGATGCCGCCAAGCTCGCGAACGCGCTCGGCTTTTCCTACGAAGTGTTGCCGATTGCGGATGCCGTCAACGGCTTCGAAAAAATCCTTTCCGCTCCCTTCGCCGGCCTGCCACGCGACATCACCGAGGAAAACCTGCAGGCGCGCACCCGCGGCACGTTGCTGATGGCGCTTTCGAACAAGACCGGCGCGATGGTGGTCACGACCGGGAACAAGTCGGAAATGTCGGTCGGCTACGCCACGATCTATGGCGACATGAACGGCGGCTTCAATCCGATCAAGGACATCTACAAGACCGAAGTGTTTCGTCTGTCGAGCCTGCGCAACGAATGGAAGCCGGACGGCGCGCTCGGGCCGTCGGGCGAGGTCATCCCGGTCAACATCATCACCCGGCCGCCGACGGCAGAGTTGCGCGAGAACCAGACCGACCAGGATTCGCTGCCGCCCTACGAGGTGCTCGATGGCATTCTCGAACGGCTGGTGGAGCGCGAGGAGCCGCTGGCCGCGATCATCGCGGCCGGCTTCCCGGCTGACGTGGTGACGCGGATCGACCGGCTGCTCAACGTCGCTGAATACAAGCGGCGGCAGGCAGCACCCGGCGTCAAGGTGACGGAAAAGAATTTTGGCCGCGACCGCCGCTATCCCATCACCAACCGTTTTCGCGACAATGGCAAGGCGTTGCCCGCGCCCGACGAGAAGCTGGTCGCCCGCGCCGGCCGCGCCTCGGCGGATGCGTTCGAGGGGTAGAGCGTTTTCGAGCAAAGCATGCCCTCGGACTTGATCCGGGGGTGGGGGCCGGTTCGAAACGCGTCAAACAGGAGTCCAGCGCGTCTACTGCTTCGGCGGGATGAAGGTCGGGCCGACGGTGCGGACCTTGTCCTTGTCGGCGGCCGTAGCGGTCGTCTCGGCCGGGGCGCCTGCTGCAGCCGGTGCGGCGGCGGTGCCGGCAGGCGCTGCGCCTTGCGCTCCGCCTTTCTTGGGCGGTGGCGGCGCACCCTTCGGCTGGGCGCGCTGCTGCATCCGCTTTGCGCTTTCCTCGGTAACGATGATGTCGCCTTGTTCGACGCCCGCCCTGTCGTCGACCGACTTCAGCGCTTCCGACCAGGTCTGGCCTGCGGCCTTGCAGGCGCAGGAGGGGTTGAACTCGGTGCGGAATTTGAACGCGTTGGGCAGCGACGTGTAGGGCTGGCCGCCGATCGAGACCGCCTGATTGATGTCCTCGCCGGGATTGCGATAGGTGAACAGCGTCGCCTCCGTCGCCGGGCAAAGCGACTTGCAGGTCCTCTCGTCGTCCTGGAAGCGAGCCTGGTAGGTGGCGAACGACACCGGGAAATAACCGCCGTCGCAGGTGCGGACGCAGACGGTGCGGAAGGTGCCGGACGGCGCGCCGAGATCGGCACTGGGCGGCGGCAGCGTCTGGTTGTTGCCGAACAGGCTGTCGATGAAGTTGCCGGGACCGCGCGCGGCAGCGGCGTATTGTGGGCCGCAATTGTTCTGCGCGAGCGCCGTCAGCACCGAGCGGCGCTGGTTTTCGCGGTCGGCACCGCCGATGCCGCCGCTGCGCAGGCGCTCCAGGCTGGTGGTGATCTGGTCGAGATTGGCGCGCATCTGCTGAATCTGGTTGTTGACCGGGCCGCACTGGGCGGATCGGCCGTTGAACAGCGAGAAGAAGCCCGAGCTTTCGCAGCCCATCCGCTTGGCCTGCAGCGTGACCCGATCGAGTTCGGCCTGTTGCTTGGCCTGCGCTTCCTGATAGCGGCGGATCTGTTCATCCTTGGCGGGGTCGCCAGTGCCGGCGCCACGGTCGATGGTCGCCAATTGTCCTTCGAGCCGGATACAGATCGGATTGCCCTGCGCGCCCTGCTGCGGCGGGCCGTCCTGGTTCATCTGCGCCATGGCGTCGTCGTTCGTCTGCGCCAAGGCGGGCGCGCCCGGGGTGGCGATACCGAGCAGGACGGCGCAGGTCAAAATCCGAAGGGAGAAGGGCGCGTTGCGAATTTCCAGCATATCCGGCCATTAAGGGCTGATCCGCGGGGGCTCGAAAGGCTCAATCGCGCGGCCAAGGCAGCATTCTGCAGCCAAGGTCGCATCCAATACCTGCTTCTCGGGGCAGCGTCACGTCGTTTCCGGGGCGCAGGTGTGGCAAACTGACCCGTGATATTCCGGAACAAAAGGCTCTAGCGCTGGCAGGTAATGGCGACGTATTCGCCGCAACCATGGCCAGAGCATTTGTCGCCGCCGTCTTTCGGAACCGCACCGGTAATTTCGTCGGGATCGACGCGGCGATAGGCGGTGGCCTGTGCAAATTCCCGTGACTGGCAATAGGAGCGGGCGGCGTGGGCGCCGCATTTGTCGCCCCTGGCGAGGCACTCATCGACGCCATAGCCATCAGCCTGGTTGGCAACGATGAAGACGCGGCTGTCGGCGGAAGCGGCCGAGGAAGCGGCAAGCAGGAAGGCACTGACAATGAGTGCGGAGGAAAGTCGCATGGTGGGCACCGGCAGGGGAAGAAACCGCCCTCAGGAATAGGCCCAAAGGGTTAATAATGATTAACCCGGAGCCCGCGGGGCGGCAGCGAATGGCGGGGGTTCGGCGGCCTGATCGACCCCAAATCGGGCACAAGCAAGGCCTTGACGACGTCCGCCCGATACCGCAATGGTGGAACCATGAACGGTCTCCTCGCCATCTGCAGCATTTGCCGCGAGATTATTAGCTAGCGATTCGCTGGCTGAGGCCGTCTTTTCTCAAAAATGAGATCACTGGACGCCCGGCCGCAACGGATGGGTTTTCCATGGAACTGCGCCTCTACGATACGTTGACGAAGGAGAAGCGGCCGTTCGTGCCGCTCGATGCCGATAATGTCCGCATGTATGCCTGCGGACCGACGGTCTACGACTTCGCCCATATCGGCAACGGTCGCGCGGCGATCGTGTTCGACGTGCTGTTCCGCGTCTTGCGCCATCGCTATGGCGCTGATCACGTGAAGTACGTCCGCAACATCACCGACGTCGACGACAAGATCAACGTGCGCGCCGCGCGCGACTATCCCGGCGTGCCCTTGAACGAGGCGATCCGCAAGGTCACCGAAGAGACCTATCGGCAGTATCAGGACGACGTTACCGCGCTCGGCTGCCTGGCCCCGACGATGCAGCCGCGCGCGACCGAACATATTCCGGAGATGCGCGCGATCATCGAGAAGCTCGTCGCCGGCGGCTTTGCCTATGTCGCCGAGGACCATGTGCTGTTCTCGCCGCAGGCAATGAACGAAGCCAATTCCGTGATGCCGCGTTATGGCGCGCTCTCGAAACGCTCGCTTGACGAAATGATCGCCGGCGCCCGCGTCGACGTCGCTCCCTACAAGCGCGACAACACTGACTTCGTGCTGTGGAAGCCGTCGAAGCCGGGCGAGCCGTCGTGGCCGTCGCCCGCGGGCATCAAGATGGAAGGCCGGCCCGGCTGGCATATCGAATGCTCGGCCATGGCCTGGAAGCATCTCGGCGAAAAATTCGACATTCATGGTGGCGGCATCGACCTGGTGTTCCCGCATCATGAGAACGAACTCGCGCAGACCTGCTGCGCCTTTCATTCCGACCGCATGGCGAATGTCTGGATGCACAACGGCTTCCTGCAGCTCGAGAGCGAGAAGATGTCGAAGTCGCTCGGCAACTTCTTCACGATCCGGGAGATGCTGGCCGATTGGCCGGGCGAGGTACTGCGCCTGAGCATGCTCAAGACGCATTACCGCTCGCCGCTCGACTGGACCCTCCGGAGTGCGGAAGAGAGCGCGAAGATGCTCGACGATTGGTATGCGATCGCGGCTGACGCCGAGGACGGTCAGCCGTCGCCGGCGATGGTCGAGGCGCTCTATGACGATCTCAACACCGCGCAGGCCATGGCTGTCCTACACGGCCTGCGCAACGCGGCGGCGTCCGGCAGCGGGCGCGAACGGGGTGAGTTCGCGGCCTCGCTTCGCATGCTCGGCTTCCTCTCGATGAGTGCTGCGGCGTGGAAGGGACGCAAGCAGCAGGCGAGCGGCATCGATGCGCAACAGGTCGATCGGTTGATTGCCGATCGTGCGGCGGCGCGGGCGCGAAAGGATTTCAAGGAATCCGATCGTATCCGCGACGAACTCGCCGCGATGGGCGTTGCTATCAAGGACGGCAAGGATGCCGACGGAAAGCCCGTGACCACCTGGGAGATCGCGTGATGGATAAACCCGATACGCCGTTCCCGAAACACTGGCGTTATTACATCTTCATCAAATGGGCGCTAATTGTCGCTGCGGTGGTGCTCGCCTTGCGGCTGTTCGGAGTGTTTTGACGCGATGGGACAGGCATTGCCCAAACCCGGCCTGCGGCCGTATCTGGCGGCGGATGTTCCGATGATGGCGGCGATCTTCGTCGCCGCCATCGAGGAGCTGACCGGCGATGACTATAGCGAGGCGCAGCAGGAAGCCTGGGCCGCGGTGGCCGAGGACGAAGAAGCTTTCGGCAACAAACTCGCCGGACAATTGACGCTGATCGCGACCATCCAGAATGCGGCGGTCGGATTCGCCTCGCTGAAAGGGCCTGATCACATCGACATGCTGTTTGTCCATCCGAGCGTCGCGGGGCAGGGCGTCGCGTCAATGCTGGTCGACGCGCTGGAAAAACTGGCGGGCGCGCGCGGGGCAAAAACCCTGACGGTCGATGCCAGCGATACCGCGGAGCCGCTGTTTCGGAAGCGCGGCTATGCCGCCAAACAGCGCAACACCGTCTCGCTCAATGGCGAATGGCTCGCCAACACCACGATGCAGAAGACGCTGGCTGACAATGCCGCGTCGGGAGTTCCGTCATGAGCCGCGAACGCCTTTATCTCTTCGACACCACGCTGCGCGACGGCGCGCAGACCAACGGCGTCGATTTCACGCTGCATGACAAGCAGATCATCGCGCAGATGCTGGATGAACTCGGCATCGATTATGTCGAGGGCGGCTATCCCGGTGCCAACCCGACCGACACCGAATTCTTTGCTGAAAAGCCAAAGTTCGAGAGCGCCAAATTCACCGCGTTCGGCATGACGCGCCGTCCCGGCCGTTCGGCCTCGAACGATCCGGGGTTGGCGGCACTTATCGAGGCCAAGGCCGACGCGATCTGTTTTGTCGCCAAATCCAGCGCTTATCAGGTGCGGGTGGCGCTGGAGACCACGAACGAGGAAAACCTCGCCTCGATCCGCGACAGCGTCGCTGCTGCAAAGGCGGCCGGCCGCGAGGTGATGGTCGATTGCGAGCACTTCTTCGACGGCTACAAGGAGAACGCCGATTTCGCGCTCGCCTGCGCCAAAGCGGCGCACGATTCCGGGGCGCGCTGGGTAGTGCTGTGCGACACCAATGGCGGCACCATGCCACACGAGATCGAGACCATCGTCGGCCACGTGACAAAACACATCCCGGGCAGCCATGTCGGCATCCACGCCCATAACGACACCGAGCAGGCGGTCGCCAATTCGCTGGCCGCCGTGCGCGCCGGCGCGCGGCAGATCCAGGGCACGCTGAACGGGCTTGGCGAGCGCTGCGGCAACGCCAATCTCTGTTCGCTGATTCCGACGCTGCGCCTGAAGAACGAATTCTCCGACGCCTTCGAGATTGGCGTCACCGCGGAGAAGATGACGACGCTGATGAAGGTGTCGCGGACGCTGGACGACATGCTCAACCGCGCGCCGAACCGCCACGCGCCGTACGTCGGCGAAAGCGCTTTCGTGACCAAGACCGGCATTCACGCTTCCGCGGTCATGAAGGACCCGCACACCTACGAACACGTGTTGCCCGAATCCGTCGGCAATCACCGCAAGGTGCTGGTCTCCGATCAGGCCGGCCGCTCCAACGTGATGGCCGAACTCGACCGCGCCGGTATCGCTTACGAAAAGAACGACCCGAAACTGGCGCGGCTGGTCGAGGAACTGAAGGAGCGCGAAGCCGCGGGCTACGCGTATGAATCCGCCAACGCGTCGTTCGACCTGCTGGCGCGGCGTACGCTCGGCCGGGTGCCGGAATATTTCAAGGTCGAGCAGTTCGACGTCAATGTCGAGCAGCGCTACAATTCCAACGGCCAGCGTGTCACGGTGGCGCTCGCGGTGGTCAAGGTCGATGTCGCCGGCGAGCGGCTGATCTCGGCGGCGGAAGGCAACGGCCCCGTCAACGCGCTCGACGTCGCGCTGCGCAAGGACCTCGGCAAGTACCAGAAATACATCGAGGGCCTGAAGCTGATCGATTACCGCGTGCGTATCCTCAATGGCGGCACGGAAGCCGTCACGCGGGTCCTGATCGAGAGCGAGGACGAGAACGGCGATAGCTGGATCACGGTCGGCGTCTCGCCCAATATCATCGACGCCTCGTTCCAGGCGCTGATGGATTCGGTGGTCTACAAGCTGGTGAAGTCAGGCGCGCCGGCGTGAGGTGAGTTCGTCATTCCGGGATGGTCCGAAGGACCAGACCCGGAATCTCGAGATTCCGGGTTCGATGCTTCGCATCGCCCCGGAATGACGGTTAGGGGAGACGCAAATGATCGACCACATCTCCGTCGGCGTCGCGGATCTCGAGCGTTCCGCGCGTTTCTATGAAGCAACGCTTGCAGCCCTCGGTCTCTCACGTCTCGTCACCCGCCCTGCCACGATCGGATTCGGCAAAACCTACCCCGAGTTCTGGATCAACCTTCGCGCCGGCATGGCTCCGGTCCCTCCGGAGAGCGGCGCCCATATTTGCCTTCGTGCCAAGGCAACCGGCGATGTCGATGCGTTTCACGCGGCTGCGCTTGATGGCGGTGGCCGCTCCGACGGTGCGCCGGGCCTGCGACCGCATGATCGCGTAAAGTACTACGCCGCCTTCGTTATCGATCCCGACGGCAATCGTATCGAGGCCGTGACGTTTCCAAGCGAGTGAATCTGTCGGGCGGATTGGCGAAGCGTAATCCGCCGCGTTCGGTGGGTTACGCTCACCCTACAAAATTGATTCGACCGACACTTAAAGCTTTCGCGCCAATTCCGGTGCCATCTGCTTGGTGCCTTCGGGCGCACACGCGGCGGCGGCGCGCAGGCGCGGCACGATGTCCTCGACCCGATCAGCCTTGAGGACGTCGACGTTGAGCGATGGGCGGATGAACTCGGTTTCGCGCATATGTGAGAGCAGTGCGATCAGCGGCTCCCAGAAGCCGTCGATGTTGGCGAGCAGCACCGGCTTGGTGTGACGGCCGAGCTGCTGCCAGGTCATCTGCTCGACCAGTTCTTCCAGCGTGCCGACGCCGCCGGGCAGGGCGACGAACGCATCGGAATGTTCGAACATCAGCCGCTTGCGCTCGTGCATGTCCGGCGTGACGATCATTTCCTGAACGCGCGTCAGCATATTTTCGCGGGAGCGCAAAAAATCCGGAATGATGCCAGTGACCAGGCCGCCGTGATCCAGCGTGGATTTGGCGATCGCACCCATCAGCCCGACCGATCCGCCGCCATAGACAAGGCGGATATTGTTCTCGGCAAAAGCCTTTCCCAGAGCGTGGGCCGCTTTGACAAAGCTTGGGCTGGAACCGGGGCCGGAGCCGCAATAGACGCAGACGGTTTTGATTTGTTCGGTTTTGATTTGATCCATGGAGATCATGTGGCACTGCACCCGGTAAAGCTCAAGTCTCGCCCGCTTCGCTCATGCAGCAGAAATAGGCCCGAAATCAAACCAAACGGGGGAAAGATTTATCTTTCAAGGCTGTACGGGGGAGTTAAACGCTCTATATGACGAGCTTATGCAGATCATCAGAAACCATCTGACGGCGGCCGGTGCGCCATCTTGCGTTGGGCGCGACAGCGATGGCTGATGCTGATTCGCACACCGACGCCGCCCAACCTCCGGCCAGCAACTCTCCCGAAAAGGCGACCCTGATCGGGACGCTGGTGCATCTGTGGCCCTATATCTGGCCTGGCGACCGCGCGGACCTGAAGATGCGCGTGGTCTGGTCGATGGTGCTGCTGCTGGCCGCCAAGCTCGCGACGCTGACGGTGCCGTTCACCTTCAAATGGGCGATCGATGCGCTCAACGGCATGGGCACGGCGCCGGTCGAAGCGTCGAACTGGATGCTGTGGCTGATCGCCTCGCCCCTGCTGATGACCGCAAGCTACGGCGCGGTGCGGGTGCTGATGGCGGTGCTGACGCAGTGGCGCGACGGCATCTTCGCCCGCGTCGCGATGCATGCGGTGCGCAAGCTCGCCTACATCACCTTCGTTCATATGCACGAATTGTCGCTGCGCTTTCATCTGGAGCGCAAGACCGGCGGCTTGACGCGCGTGCTGGAGCGCGGCCGTACCGGCATCGAAGTGATCGTGCGGATGGTGATCCTGCAGTTGATCCCGACCATCGTCGAGGTGTCACTGCTGATGGCGGTGCTGCTGTGGCAGTTCGACTGGCGCTACGTGCTGGTCACGGCGATCACGGTCGTGATCTACATGTACTACACCTACATCGCGACCGAATGGCGAATCGAGATCCGCCGCAAGATGAACGATTCCGATACGGAAGCGAACACCAAGGCGATCGACTCGCTGCTCAATTACGAGACGGTGAAATATTTCAGCGCCGAGCAGCGCGAGGCCGAACGCTACGACCGTTCGATGGAGCGCTACGAGCACAACAGCGTCAAGACCTATACCTCGCTGGCGGTGCTCAATACCGGGCAGGCGGCGATCTTCACGCTCGGCCTCACCGCGATCATGGTGATGTGCGCGATCGGGGTGCGCAATGGCACCAACACGGTCGGCGATTTCGTGCTGGTCAACGCCATGATGATCCAGCTCTATCAGCCCCTGAATTTCATGGGCATGGTCTATCGCGAGATCAAGCAGGCGATCATCGACATCGAGAAGATGTTCAACGTGCTGCAGCGCAATCCCGAGATCAAGGATATCCCGGGCGCCGCGCCGCTCGTCGTCAGCTCGGGCAATGTGCGC
Organism: Bradyrhizobium sp. AZCC 2262; assembly: GCF_036924535.1. Classification (NCBI taxonomy): domain Bacteria; kingdom Pseudomonadati; phylum Pseudomonadota; class Alphaproteobacteria; order Hyphomicrobiales; family Nitrobacteraceae; genus Bradyrhizobium; species Bradyrhizobium sp. AZCC 2262. The sequence goes on from NZ_JAZHRT010000001.1 coordinate 2,640,372, forward strand.
TTCGAGGACGTGCGCTTTGCCTATGACGCCGATCGGCCGATCCTGAAGGGCCTCAGTTTCGAGGTGCCCGCCGGCAAGACGGTTGCGATCGTCGGTCCCTCGGGCGCGGGCAAGTCGACGATTTCGCGACTGCTGTTCCGCCTCTATGACGTCTCCAGCGGAAAGATCCTGATCGACGGCCAGGACATCCGGAACGTCACGCAGGCGAGCCTGCGCGCCTCGATCGGCATGGTGCCGCAGGATACGGTGCTGTTCAACGACACCATCCGCTACAACATCCGATATGGCCGCTGGGGCGCCAGCGATGCCGAGGTGGAGCAGGCGGCGCAACTGGCGCAGATCGACGCGTTCATCCGCATATCGCCAAAGGGCTATGAGACCCAGGTCGGTGAACGCGGCTTGAAACTGTCCGGCGGCGAGAAGCAGCGCGTGGCAATTGCGCGCACGGTGCTGAAGGCGCCGCCGATCCTGGTGCTCGACGAGGCGACGTCCGCGCTCGACAGCCACACCGAGCATGAAATCCAGGAAGCGCTGGAGCGCGTCTCGCGCGGCCGCACCTCGCTGGTGATCGCACACCGGCTGTCGACCATCGTCGGCGCCGATGAAATTATCGTGCTGGATCAAGGGCGGATCGCCGAACGCGGCACCCATGTCAGGCTTCTGGCGTCCGGCGGGCTCTATGCCAGTATGTGGAACAGGCAGCGCGAAGCGGAGGAGGCGCGCGAGAAGCTCGCCCAGATCGACGACGGCAACGGGGCGCCGAACCGCGTCCCGCCGCCGGTCGACGATCCGCTCAACGAGCAGCCCACGGACCCGCCGACACCGAAGGATCCCTTGTCCAAAGATCCCTTGGCAACCGCCGCGGAATAATCCAAATACGGCGCTACTTTCCGAAACGGGAAGCCGGCCAGACAACAGCGAGCCCTAATGTCGATTGCGAACTCCATCCGCGCGCAGATCCCGCCGATCCATCCCGAGGGCTATCCCTTTATCGGCGGTTTTGCGCTGGCCAGCCTGATCCTGTTCTGGATCTGGACGCCGCTCGGCTGGATCGGCACGCTTTTGACCGTCTGGTGCGCGCTGTTCTTCCGCGATCCCGTTCGCGTCACGCCGGTGCGCGACGGCATCGTGGTGGCGCCGGCCGACGGCCGCGTCTCGATGATCGCGCAGGTGCTGCCGCCGGCCGAACTCGGCCTCGGCGACCGGCCGTTGCCACGCGTCTCGATCTTCATGAGCGTGTTCAACTGCCACGTGAACCGCAGCCCGGTGGCGGGCCGCATCGACCGCATCGTCTACCGGCCCGGCGCCTTCATCAACGCCGAACTCGACAAGGCCAGCGAGGACAATGAGCGCAATTCGCTGGTCATCTCGAACACCAACGGGCGGATCGGCGTGGTCCAGATCGCCGGCCTGGTGGCGCGGCGGATTGTCTCATTCGTGCGGGAAGGCCAGTCGATCGGCGCCGGCGAGCGGTTCGGCCTGATCCGTTTCGGCTCGCGCCTGGACGTTTATCTGCCCGAAGGCACGCGAGCGCTGGTTTCCGAGGGCCAGACCGCGGTTGCCGGCGAGACGATCTTGGCCGATTTCGGGTCGAGCGAGCAGGGCCGCACGTTTCGAGCTGATTAACCACCCGCCGGCCGCCTAAAGGCTAGGCCGCCGCCAATGGTGAACCGGACTGGCGCTTGCTATATAATGGCAAGCCATGCTGAACCCTGATCCCAAATACCCTGAACTGCGCCGCCGCCGGTTTCGCCCGATCCCGGTGCGGATGCTGGTGCCCAACGTCATCACCTTGCTCGCGATCTGCGCCGGGCTGACGGCGATCCGCCTGTCGATCGAAGGGCGGATGGAGCTCGCGGTCGCCGCCATCGTGTTCGCGGCCATCCTTGATGGGGTCGACGGCCGCGTCGCGCGCATGATCAAGGGCCAGTCGAAATTCGGTGCCGAACTCGACAGCCTGGCGGATTTCGTCAATTTCGGCGTCGCGCCCGGCCTGATGCTGTATTTCTGGCAGCTCCATGAGCTGAACAATGGCGGCTGGATCGCGGCCATGGTGTTTGCGATCGCGGGTGGCCTGCGGCTGGCGCGCTTCAACGCCAGTATCGACGATCCGAACAAACCTGCCTTTGCGGCGAATTACTTCACCGGCGTGCCGGCGCCGGCCGGCGCCATCCTTGCGATGCTGCCGTTCTATCTGGCATTCCTCGGCGTCTCCAAGCCGCCGGCCATGCTGACCGCGGCCTACACGCTCTTGATTGCGTTCCTGATGGTATCGCGCTTGCCGGTATTTTCCGGCAAGACGGTGCGGATGCGGGTGCCGCCGGAAATGGTGCTACCGGTTTTCGTCTCGGTGGTGTTCTTTGTCGCGCTCCTGATCGGCTATCCCTGGCACATGCTGACGATCGGCTCGGTGCTCTATCTTCTGAGCCTGCCCCTGGGCTGGAAGTCGTATCGCGACCACGAGCGGAATGCTGCCGCTGTGGCGCGGCCGGCTACGACGGCTGAAGCAGCCGCTCCGTCGACTGCGGCTGCGACGTTTTCGCCCGCCCCTGACGATGCCGAGGACGAACGGCCGGCGCGGCTGAACTGATCGTCCCGCGTCACGCTCTGATATATCTGCCATGAGCTGCCGCCGAGTTGGGTTCTCCTCCAATCTCGGCTATAGGGGCTTGAGCTGCGTACGGCCTCAAAGAGCCGGGCCGAACAATCAGGAGAAAAACGCCGTGAACAAAGCCGTTACCGCCCCGCTGCCTGCTTCCGTCCTCGAAGCGCTGGCGCGCTACGACACGCCGACGATCTGCAATGCGATGGAAATCGTCGCACCTGAGCGCCGGCTGATCGGCTACACCACCAAGCCGCTGGTCTGCCCGTTTCCTGATTTGCCGCCCATGGTTGGCTATGCCCGCACCGTCACCATTCGCTCGGTGCTCAAATCCACTCTTCCAGCCGATGAGCAGTCGAAGCGCCGCATCGCCTATTACGAATATGTCGGCACCGGCTTCGGTCCGCGCATCACCGTGATCCAGGATATCGACGGCGCCGATGCCGGCTACGGCGCGTTCTGGGGCGAGGTGCAGAGCAACGTGCACAAGGCGCTCGGTTGCCTCGGCGTCATCACCGACGGCTCGATCCGCGACATCCCGCAATGGGCGCCGGGCTTTCAGGCGCTGGCCGGTTCGATCGGACCGTCGCACGCCTGGGTCCATGCCGAACACTGGGGCGGCGAAGTGCGCGTCGCCGGCATGACCGTACATTCGGACGATCTCATTCACGCCGACCAGCACGGCGCCATCGTGATCCCGGTCGACATCGCGGCGAAGATTCCGGAAGCCGCCGAACTCTGCGGCCGGCGCGAGACGCCGATCCTGGAGATCGCCCGCAGCCCGGACTTCACGCTGGAAAAACTGAAAGAGGCGCTGAAGCGTTCGTCCGAGATCCACTGACGAAAAGTCGGGGTTCAGCAAACAGGGGGAAACGTCATGAAGGGGTTCTGGGCGGCGCTGTCATTCTTGATCCTCTTCGGTGCCGCCCCAGCGCAGGCGCAGACTTACCCCTCTCGTCCCATCACCTTGGTGGTGCCGTTCCCGCCGGGTGGATCGACCGATGCCGCCGCCCGCATCATGGCCGAGCGGATGCGCGCAACGCTCGGGCAGTCCGTCGTGATCGAAAATGTCGGCGGCGCCGGCGGCAGCATTGGCGTCGGGCGCGTCGCCCGCGCCGCGCCCGATGGTTACACCTTCGACATCGGCCAGTGGGACACCCATGTCGGCAGCATCATCTACAAGCTCGACTACGACCTCGAAAAAGATTTCGAGCCGATCGCGCTTGTTTCGAATAATCCCCAGCTCATGGTCGCCAAGAATGACCTGCCGGCGAACACGCTTGCCGAGCTGGTCGCGTGGATGAAGGACAACCCCGGCAAGATCAACTTCGTCAACCAGAACGCGGCGGCGAACGTCTCCGGCGTGCTGTTCGAGAATCTGACCAGGCAGAAAGTACAGTTCATTCCCTATCGCGGCGCAGGCCCCGCGATGACCGACCTCATTTCCGGGACGGTGGATCTGCTGGTCGTGCAGGGCGCGGTGGCGCTGCCGCAAATCCGCGCCGGCAAGATCAAGGCGCTCGCCAACCTCTCGGCGACACGCTCGGCCTCGATGCCGGACATTCCGACCGCGGACGAGACCGGCGTGCCCGGCCTCTATATGTCGGGCTGGTTCGGCTTCTGGGCGCCAAAGGGCACGCCAAAGGACATCATCGCCAAACTCAATGCCGCGACGGTGGAGGCGCTGGCCGACCCCGCGATCCAGCAGCGGTTTACCGAATTGGGCCTCGACGTCGCGCCCCGCGCGCAGCAAACGCCGGAAGGACTGGCCACCTTCCAGAAGGCCGAGATCGAAAAATGGTGGCCGATCATCAAGGCCGCCGGGATCGGCGTGCAGGCGCAGTAAGCGCCGGCCACAATGGTTAGCGAATGCTTGAGATTGTGCGGGCCGTCGCCCCGCAATTCTACGACCGCGCTTTAGCTTTAACCTTTACGGGTCTTTAATGGCGCGGTCGTAGGGTGCCTCTTGCGCGGCTCCGAATGGGCGCCGCGACCGTCCGAGACGGCCGGTAGTTCGCGTGTGCGTCGGAGTGCAGAATGGATATCACCACGCTCCTTGGCCTGGTCGCCGGTGGCATCGTCCTGTCGACGCTGATCTTGATGGGCGGTGATTTCCGGATGTTCTACGACATCCACGCCGTCATCATCATCTTTGGCGGTTCGTTCGCCGCGACCCTTATCCGGTTTCCGCTCAGCGCGATCCTGCACGGCATGCCGCTGGGTGCAAAATTCGCCTTCACGATGAGCCGTCTTTCGGCGCGTGATCTGGTCGACGAACTGGCGCGCATCGCGGAAGTCGCACGCAAGCAGGGCCCGGTCGGACTGGAAAAGGTCGAGACCGACGAGCCGTTTCTCGCTAAGGGCATCCGTTACGTCGCCGACGGCTACGATCTCGAATTCATCCGCGACAACATGGAGCGCGACCGCGACAACTTCTTGATGCACCTGAACGAGGGCTCGAAGATCTATCGCGCTATCGGCGACTGCGCCCCGGCGTTCGGCATGATCGGCACGCTGCTCGGCATGGTGCAGATGTTCTCCAACATGTCGGACCCTTCGAAACTCGGTCCCTTCATGGCGGTCGCGTTGCTGGCGACCCTTTACGGTGCGCTGGTGGCGAACCTGATCTGTCTGCCGATCGCCGACAAGCTGCATGGCAAGCTGATCGACGAGGAAACCAACCGTACGTTAATCATCGACGGCATCCTGATGATCCGGGATTCGAAGAGCCCGGCGCTCGTGCGTGAAATGCTGCTGGCCTATCTGCCAGAGAAGCATCGCCACGAGGAAGGCGAACTGGCCCCGGCTTGATCGGCACCGGCATCCCGTCGCGGAAATAAAGAACATGGCCAAGAAAAAGCGCGAAGAGGCACATGGCGGTCACGGCTGGTTCGTGACGTTCGCCGATCTGATGGCGCTGCTGCTGGCATTCTTCGTGATGCTGGTCGCGTTTTCCAGTCAGGACAAGGACAAGCTGAAAATCGTTGCCGGCTCGATGCGCGAAGCCTTCGGCGTGCAGACCGAGGCCCGCTATTCGGGAATCGTCGAATCCGACGGCCTGCCGACGCGGCCGAACCTGAAGAATATCGAGCATATTTCGCCGGAGGATTCCTCCAATACCCCGACGCCCGACGACAAGGACCGTCAGCGCGAATCCGGCGCCCGTCTGAAGGTCGATCGCGAGTTCGCGCTTGCTTCGGCATCATTGCGCCAGGCGCTGCAGGACATGCCGGAATTGACCGAAATGTCCAGGCACATCATCTTCGAAGAGACCAGCCAGGGCCTCAATCTCGAAATCGTCGACCAGGATGGCCGCTCGATGTTCGCCGACGGCTCGAAGGTCCCCTACGACCGCACCCGCCGGCTGATCCAGAAACTGGCCGTCCCGTTGAAGGCGACACCGCTGCGGGTCAATATTGTCGGCCACACGTCGGCCGGCTTCGTGCCGACGCGCGGTGAATATGGCGCGTTCGATCTGTCAGCGGACCGTGCCAACGTTGTGCGCCAGATCCTCGAACGCGAAGGGCTGCCGGCATCCCATATTTTCGCCGTCGGCGGCAGGGCCGACAGTCAACCATTGTTTCCGGACGATCCGACATTGCCGGCAAACCGTCGCGTCACCATCACATTGATGCGCGAAAATCCACCGCTTCCGCCAAACCTGAAGCCGTAATACGACGGAGCTACCATAATACCATCTCGTCTTTTCGATCTGCTTTGCGTGAGCTCCACATCGCGTGCGGTGTTATGCTTGTCCGATGATTGACAGGCGGCGCGGAAGCGTCGATAGCCGCCCGGATCAATTCAACGACGAGAACGTTCCTCTTCCATCATGACTGTCAGCGTCACATCTACCGATGCCCATGAGGGGCAGGCCACCTCTGGCTTTTTGGCCCTGACGCTGGGCAGCATCGGCGTCGTGTTCGGCGATATCGGCACCTCGCCGCTGTATGCGTTCCGCGAGGCCGTCACCCACGCTGCGAACGGCGCGCCGGTTTCGCGCACCATCGTGCTCGGCGTGCTCTCGCTGATCCTGTGGTCGTTGTTCATCGTCGTGACAGCCAAATATGTGCTGCTGCTGTTGCGCGCCGACAACAACGGCGAGGGCGGTACGCTGTCGCTGATGGCGCTGGGGCAGCGGGCGTTGGGCCGGCGGAGCTGGCCACTGCTGGCGCTCGGCGTGGTCGGCGCGTCGATGTTCATCGGCGATTCCATGATCACGCCGGCGATTTCGGTGTTGTCGGCGGTCGAGGGTCTCAAGCTGGTCACGCCCGCACTCGAACATTATGTGGTGCCGCTGACGATCTTCATTCTGGTCGTGCTGTTCTCGGTGCAGAGCAGCGGCACCGCGCGCGTCGCTTCCGCCTTCGGGCCGGTCATGGTGATCTGGTTCACCACGCTGGCGGTGATGGGCCTCGTCCACATCTCGGACGATCCCACCGTCATGGCGGCGATCAATCCCTGGTATGCGATCAAGTTCATGCTTTCCCACGGCACCATCGGGCTGGTGACGATGGGCCTGGTGTTTCTGGCCGTGACCGGCGGCGAGGCGCTTTATGCGGACCTCGGCCATTTCGGGCGCAAGCCGATCCAGGCCGGATGGTTCTATCTCGTGTTGCCGGCACTCCTGATCAATTATTTCGGGCAGGGCGCGCTGGTGTTGTCCGATCCGGCGGCGATCGAAAATCCGTTCTACCGGTTGGTCCCCGAAATCCTGCTGCTGCCGCTGGTGGTGCTGGCGACGGCTGCAACCGTGATCGCGAGCCAGGCGGTGATCACAGGCGCCTTTTCGCTGATCCGTCAGGCCGTGCAACTCGGCCTCCTGCCGCGCTTCGAGGTTCGCTATACCTCGGAAACCCACGCCGGCCAGATCTATCTGCCGCGCGTCAACCGGATGCTGCTGATCGGTGTCGTGCTTCTGGTGCTGTTGTTCCGTACCTCGAGCGGCCTGGCGTCGGCCTACGGCATCGCCGTTTCCACCACCATGGTGGTCGACGGCATCATGGGCTTTGTCGTGGTCTGGAAATTGTGGAACTGGCGCGCGGCGACCGCAGCGGCCGTGATCGTGCCTTTCGTCTTCATCGACATGAGCTTCTTTGCCGCGAACCTCTTGAAGCTGTTCGAAGGCGCCTGGGTGCCGCTATTGTTCGGCGTTGCCGTGGCGGTGATGATCTGGACCTGGCGCCGGGGTGCGGCGATCCTCGTCGCCAAGACGCGGCGCATCGAGGTGCCGCTAATGGACCTGATCAAGAGCCTGGAAAAGCGTCCGCCTCACATCGTCAAGGGCACGGCGGTGTTTCTCACCTCCGATCCGAGCTTCGTGCCGACCGCAATGATGCACAATCTCAAGCACAACAAGGTGCTGCACGAGCACAACGTGATCCTGACCATCGAAACCGCCCAGACGCCGCGCGTCGATCTGTCCGAGCGCGTCAAGATGGACGCCATCAGCGAGAAGTTCTCCACCGTGCGGCTGCGGTTCGGCTTCATGGAATCGCCGAACGTGCCCAAGGCGCTGGTAATCGCGCGCAAGCTCGGCTGGCAGTTCGACATCATGGCGACGTCGTTCTTCGTGTCGCGGCGGTCGCTTAAACCCTCGGCGCAGTCGGGCATGCCGCTATGGCAGGATCATCTGTTCATCGCGATGAGCCGGTCGGCGAACGACGCCACCGACTATTTCCAGATCCCGACGGGCCGGGTCGTCGAGGTTGGAACTCAGGTAACCATTTGATCCATTGAGAGGATTTTGGTTGCAGGGAATCCCGACCCATGCAATTGGTGCATGGCGGAGGTCTGAAATCGGCCTAACCTATGCATTCGTGCGGGGAGTATAGCCCTGCCGTTCTGCATTGTGCGCTGCAGTAAACAATCGAGGCCCAACCCCCATGTCATCTGAAACGGCGATCACCGCGGCGGAAACGCCCGCGGCCAACGGACATGGGGAAGCGCATTCCACCGCAGGCTTTAAGGCCCTGATGCTCGGCAGCATCGGCGTCGTCTATGGTGACATCGGCACCAGCCCCCTGTACGCGCTACGCGAAGCGGTGGTTGCCGCCAGCGAAGCCTCGACCGCCGCCACGCCGCAGGCGGTGCTCGGCGTGCTCTCGCTGATCTTGTGGGCGCTGATCGTGGTAGTGACGCTGAAATATGTCGTCATCCTGCTGCGCGCCGACAACAACGGCGAGGGCGGAACGCTGGCGCTGATGGCGCTGGCGCAGCGCGCGGTCACCAAGGGTGGGGCTGCGATCGTGCTGCTCGGCATCATTTCCGGTGCGCTGTTCTACGGCGATGCAGTCATCACGCCGGCGCTGTCGGTATTGTCGGCGATCGAGGGCATCAAGCTCGTCACCGTGACCTTCGAACATTATGTCGTGCCGCTGACGGTGATCATCCTGGTGGCGCTGTTTGCCGTGCAATCCCGCGGCACCGCGCGCGTTGCCGCGTTCTTCGGACCGGTCATGTGCGTCTGGTTCGCCGTCATCGCGATTGCGGCCGTGCCGCAGATCATGCGCCATCCCGAAGTGCTGCTGGCGCTCAACCCGCTCCATGCCGTCTCCTTCATGCTTCATCACGGCTTGATCGGCTTCGTGACGCTGGGCGCGGTGTTTCTCGCCGTCACCGGCGCGGAAGCGCTCTATGCGGATCTTGGCCATTTCGGCAAGCGGCCGATCCAGACCGCGTGGCTCTTCATCGTGCTGCCGTCGCTCGCCGTGAACTATCTGGGGCAGGGCGCACTTCTGATTGCCGACCCCAAGGCGATCGAAAATCCATTTTTCCTGATGTTCCCGGACTGGGCGCTGATCCCGATGGTGGCGCTGGCGACAGCGGCGACCGTGATTGCGAGCCAGGCCGTCATCACCGGCGCCTATTCGCTGACGCGCCAGGCGATCCAGCTCGGACTGATGCCGCGGTTCGAAATTCGTCATACGTCGGAAGCCCATTCCGGTCAGATCTTCATTCCGCGCATCAACATGCTGCTGTTCATTGCGGTAATGCTGCTGGTGCTGCTGTTCCGCTCATCGAGCGCGCTGGCCTCGGCCTACGGAATCTCCGTGACCGGGACCATGGTGGTCACGGCCATGATGGGTTTTGTCGTGATCTGGCGGGTCTGGAAATGGTCGCCGGTGGCGGCGGCCGCCCTGATCGCGCCGTTCCTGTTTCTCGACATCACTTTCCTCGCGGCCAATCTGTTGAAGGTGTTCGAGGGCGGCTGGGTGCCGCTGGCGCTGGGCGGCATCGTGATGCTCTTGATGTACACGTGGCGTCGCGGCAGCCGGCTGCTGTTCGAGAAATCGCGCAAGCTGGAATTCCCGCTAGCCGACCTGGTGGCGATGCTGGAGAAACGCCCGCCGCAGCGCGTCTCCGGCACGGCAGTATTCCTGACCTCTGACCCCGAATGCGCGCCGACCGCGCTGATGCATAGCCTGAAGCATTACAAGGTGCTGCACGAGAAGAACGTTATCCTCACCATCGAGACCGCGCCGACGCCGCGGATCGACCCGGCCGAGCGGGTGCGGATGGAGCAGCTCAGCGAGACCTTCTCGCGGGTGACGCTGAAGTTCGGCTTCATGGAATCGCCCAACGTGCCGAAGACGCTGGCGATCGCCCGCAAGCTCGGCTGGCAGTTCGACATCATGTCGACGTCGTTCTTCCTGTCCCGCCGCGCGCTGAAGCCGGCCGCCCATTCCGGCATGCCGCGCTGGCAGGACCTGCTGTTCATCCGCCTCAGCCGCTCCGCCAACGACGCCACGGATTACTTCCAGATCCCGACCGGGCGGGTGGTGGAAGTGGGAACGCAGGTCACGATCTGAAGTCATGAGCTGAAGTCGCTCGGCAACCGAACCGAACGCGCCGGGCCAACGGGTTACGTTTTATGACTCCGAACCCTTCGGATATCCCGCTGCGCTGCCGGTGCGGCCACGTGCGCGGCGTCGCGAACGATGTTGCGCCCGATACCGGCTTCCGCTTCGTCTGCTACTGCGGGGACTGCCAGGCGTTCGCGCGTTTCCTGGGACGCCCCGACGTGCTCGATAGCGCAGGCGGAACAGACATTTTCCAGATGCCGACGGGTCGCGTGAAGCTGACCGCGGGTACAGATGCCGTCCGTTGCCTGCATCTCTCCAGCAAGGTCTTTCGCTGGTACACCGATTGTTGCCGAACCCCGATCGGCAACACTGCCGGTCCGCGCTTCCCTGTTGTCGGCGTGATTCATTCGTTCATGGACCGCGATGCCGGGGGTCGTTCCCGGGACGAGGCGCTCGGCGCGCCTCTTTGCCGGATCTTCGAGCGATCCGCCGTCGGACCGCTCCCGCCGAATGCGCCTCCGCCGCTCTCGCTCGGCCTCTTCCCCATTCGCGTATCGAAGCTTCTCGGCTGGTGGCTGCGCCGACTCGGCCGGCCGAACCCGTTCTTCGACGTGCATACGAACGCGCCACTCTCCGTGCCGCGCGTCCTCACGCCGGGCGAGCGCGCCACCCCCAGCCAATGACCCGCTGAGTCGGGGTCTTGAGCGCTTTACTTCCAGATTCCGACGGGCCGCGGGAACGCGATCCAGGGCGTAAACCCATAAGTTCCTCGGCCGATGTCCGTTTGAGGCGCGACGGGCTCAAGCCGGACGCCGCAGACATGCCTCTGTTGCTTGAAGGACATGAAGGCCGCCTACATTGTCGCAAGATAGCAACAGCTTGACTGTTTCTTGGGCGGAACAGAACATCTGACTCCACACGCACCCCGGTTTGGACCAGTCTCTTCAAGCTGGGGGTCGGCGGATCGAGGTTTTACCCGGCTGGCCGCAGGGCGCGAATGCCCGCGGCATTTTATGTGGGATTGTGCACGGAAACCTGGGCGGAAGCCTTGAGTAGCAACCATTCCGATGCAATGATCTGACATTGTGAGGAGTAGCGCAAATGAGTTTCATCAGCGCGAACGACCATCCGAACCCGGATAATCCGGAAGATCCGCTGTACTACGCGCCGCGCTCGGAGCGCAGCAGAGCGAATCTGCGGTCTAATGCGACACCGCAGACGAGATCAGACCATTTGCCTCAGACTCCCCCGTTGTCTCGCTATGATGAGATGCGCGAGGAAGCTTTCGCCAAATTCGCCCGTCCGTTGGAGTCCCAATTCGCGTACGAACGCCGCCGACCACGCGGACTGCTCGCCACTGCGGGCGCAATTGCCGTGGCTGTCGGTGTGGTTGTGATCCTGGCGCTCGTTTTGTTCAACGTGCTTCCAAAGTCAAAAAGTGATCCCTCGGAACTCGCCGTTTCCATTTCGACTCCCGCATCGGCCACGCCGGCCCCAGTGACGTCCGACGACTCCCAGGCGCTGCTTGAAAGATTCAAGCATTTTCAGGGAAGCCAAAACCCGGAACAGGCTGCTTCTGGACCCGCCTCCGCTGGACAAGCGAAGGAGGGGCCCGAAAAATCCCAGGCTCTGCTTGAAAAATTCATGCAGTGGCAGGAGAAGAAGTAGCGCTAACGATGGGGAAGGTCGCGATCGTTTCCTAGACCGCAAATGGACGCCACCAGACCTTACGGCGGATGAACATCAGCCGCGTCGCGCCGCTTTGATCGCGGCGACGTCGATTTTCTTCATGTCCATCATGGCATCGAATGCGCGCTTTGCTTCAGCGTCGCCGGCCGCCAGCGCCTCTGTCAGCACGCGCGGCGTGATTTGCCAGGAGACGCCCCACTTGTCCTTGCACCAGCCGCATGCGCTCTCCTGGCCTCCATTGCCGACAATGGCGTTCCAGTAGCGGTCGGTCTCTTGCTGATCATCGGTGGCGATCTGAAACGAGAAAGCCTCGTTATGCTTGAACGCGGGACCGCCGTTGAGGCCAAGACACGGGACGCCCGCGACAGTGAATTCTACTGTCAGCACGTCGCCCTGCTTGCCGGAGGGGAAGTCGCCGGGTGCACGGAGGACGGCGCCCACGGCGCTGTCGGGAAAGGTTTCGGCATAGAAGCTGGCAGCAGCCTCGGCGTCCTTGTCGTACCACAGGCAAATCGTGTTCTTGGCCATTGCTTGTCCTTTTGCTCGGCTTACGCGCCGTCCCAGAGTTCTATCGATGCCGTGCTCTCCGGGCCGCTTTATCCTTAGGCTCTCCCAACGCAAGAGGCGAAGTCTGGTTCGATGAGAAGCCTCCGCTCATGCTCACAGAACAGCTAGCGGATGCACTCAGGCCAAGGCATAGATCTTGGCTTCCCAGGGAAAGATCGGCTCCCGGCCGATCCATTCGGGCGACACGTCGCGATCCTGCGTGATCTCGCGCCAGTGCATGCCCGTTGGGGTCGTTGGCCAGTTCGGCACGCGATATTCGGAAGCGGGGGCGAACGGCCGCGCGGTTTCAAAATCCGAAAAATTGGCGACGACGACCACGGGATGGTCGATGCCCGGCCGGCCGCGTCGCCAGGCGAGCACGCGTTTACCCTCCTCGAAATCGACGTGGATGAACTCCGTGTCGTTGACTGCAAGCGCATCAGACCTCGTGCGAAAACGGACGAGGCGGGCGCAATATTCGAATACGCGCCAGCGCCAAGGATCCTTCACGGGATCGATCTGTTTTTGCGGATGGACGACCGCGAGGTCATGCTGGTCGGCGAACTCTTCGCCGGCGAAAATCATCGGGATGCCGACGGCAGTCATCAGGCAGGCGAAGGCGAGCTTGATGCGCCGCTCCGTGTTCCAGACGCCATTGTTGTTGAGGAAATTGTACAGGCGCTCGTTCCTGAAGCCCTCCACATCGTGCGAGGTCACGTAGTTGATCGCTTGAGAGCCATCGGCGAAGCCGAGCAGACGGCAGTCGATCAGTTTGCGCACCGTCCACTCGAAACTCGGCTCCTTTTGGTCATTTTGTCCCATGATTGCATACCGAACCATCCGCTTGAACTCTTCGTTCCACAGGCCGTCGAGGCGGTTCTGGCGCACAAGATCAATCGGCACCGCCAGGTCCTCTCCAACGACGAGAAAACGTTCGTCGGCATCCTGCGCCGGCAGGCCCTGCGCCAGCCACCGCGAGCGCCATATGGTTCGGGCAAGATCCTTGTACTCTTGCACGAAATCCCAGTTCATGATGTTGGGCACGCTGTCTATGCGTATGCCATCGAGCCGAAAGTCGAGCATCCAACGCGCAAGGCAAGTCAGCATCAGGCGCCGCGCCGGCACGAGGCGCGCGGTTCTCCCGGCGAGCGGATCGTAGGCGTCGGTCAGGAAGTTATACTTGAAGAGGTCACCGCCAAAGTCGTCCCGGGCGTCCTCTTCCGGGTCACCAGTCCCACGGTGGACGTGGAAGTCGAGAAAATTGATGTACCGATAAGCGTATCGTGTTGCGAAGGCCATCACGACGTCGGTGAAGAACCGAAGGTGGTGCCGGTGGCAGGCGGTCACAAGCGCCGCAAGATCGCCGGATGCCGTCGGCGAGGCATGGCCTCTCGGAAATCCCAGATCAAAATCGGCGGCGAAATAGTTGCTCGTCGCGTAGCCCCACTCGCGGTTGACGAAGCTGTCGGCCGGAGGCAACAGTTCGAGCGCGTTGACACCGAGGTCCTCGAGATGTGCCTCGCCGGGGGCGAGCGCAGCGACGCCCGCGAAATTGGTCGGTGCCGCCGCGCGCTCTACGAGCGCAAGGACGTCGCGGAAAGTCCCGCCGGCGATGCTGATGGTGCCCTCCGTCTCAATCCGGCTCCACCGCGTTGGCAGCTCGTAGATGACGAGACGGTTGTTGCCGGGGAGGCCGTCGAGAAGTGGATCGTTCTGCCAGTCGGGTTCGTCGCCGCCGGGGTCGCAGGGCACCAGTTCGTTGTCCCGCCACTTCACGACGGCCGCTGGCCCGAGGTCGTCATCGGTGAACGGGAGCGGCAGCGCCGGCGCGCGCAGCCGCCAATCCACCGTCCAGGCAGTCGGGTCCGTGCACAGGATGCGCGCCGACACCGGCGTCTTCGGGTTCACGTTGGTGACTTCGAACCAATAGTGATAGACGCGGTTGTTCGCCAGCCCGCAGGCTGCGGCCGCTACTTCCCAGAGATCGGCCGAGACTGGTGAAACAGCCAGATCGAACCTGTTCAGCCGCTGAAAGCTCGGTGGGTTTCCCTCCAGGAACGTACCGATGACAAGGGCGGGGGGCGGGTTCACGCTCCCCGGGCGCCAGAGCACGAAATGGGTTCGCTTCCTCTGGAGAAGATCAAAGGGCATCGGACTCTCCATCCAGATGTCTTCGGTACCGCGCCGTCCACGTCAGCCGATTGCCAATCCGCCGCGATCGGGACGCTGGCCGCCGAAATCATCCCGCGCAGGTACGTCGTCCTGATGAACATAGCGCGATACTGCGCCTCACTGCGGCGCTCGCAGCTCGATACCATAGCGCGCATAGATCCGCGCGATGGTGCCATCGGCTAGCAGGGCCTCGATTGCCGTATCGACACGCGCTCGCAGCTTGTCGTCGGGGCGAAGCAGCCCGGCAGCAATATTCCAGTTCAGATCCTGGTCGTTGTCGAACGCCGGAATCAGGCGCAGCGGCTTGTCGGCATGCTGCAGGTTGAACCAGCCGACCGTCATTGGTGTGACGGCGGCCGCCTCGATCTCGCGATTGGCCAACGCTGCGACAATATCGTCCTCGAACACGAACGGAGACGTGGCAGCGCCGCCCTTGGCAAGCGTCATGGAGACCAGCGAGCCGACCGGCACCCCGACCCGCTGATCGGAGCCGAGATTGGCCAGCGACGACGCCGGCGAATCGCCCCGCACCGCGAGCACGACGCCACTGCGATGATAAGGACGCGATACCTGCACACCGCCCGCGGGCGGTGTGTCCTTGCGGGCGATGACATCGAGCACGAGGTCGCAATCGGCGCGGCGATACTGGATCGCACTGACCACCCACTCCCGCGTCAGCTTGACACCGAGTTGCCGGGCAATTTGCTCGCCGAGTTCGACCTGAAATCCCGGGATCGGTCCGTTCTTGCTTGCAAACGGCAGCGCGTTGGGGCTGGCGCAGAGCGTCAACGCGCCGCGCTCGATGACGGTTTCCAGCGAGCGGGCATCCGCTGACGCGTTCCAGAGCATCAGCAGCGCGAGGCTTGCCGCGTATCGGGCTAGGCCATATCGCGGGGACAACGCTCTAGTCATCGAGCCCTCGAATGTAGGCCAGGATCGCGACGATCTGGCCGTCACTGAACACCCCGCCATAGGCGGGCATGGAGCCCGCCTTGCCCTTCTTGATACGCTCGACGATGTATTCGTCGCTGCGCTCGGACTTCGACAGCTTCGGGCCCCTGCCCGCATGACGGCCGCCATCCTGGTGGCAAAAGCCGCAGGTGGTAGCGAACATTTTCCCGCCCTCGATATCGTCCGGCGAGGCTTCGGCTTGCGGCAGCGGATTCGCAGGGCTGGCTGAGTTGGGCTGTTGCGCAAACGAAGCGGTCGACAGCCATGGCAAGATGATGGCCAGGCAAGCAACAATCAGAAACCTTATTCGCATTCCGGCATCCGTAATCACCGCGACGTGTTGACCGGCAAGGGCGGCAAGGAGCGATCGCCCCCTGCCGCCCGCGCGTGTCATTGCCTGAGCGCGAAGACAACCAGGGCACCGGTATTCTTCGGCATGCTCTTGAAGGGCTCGCCAAAGAGCGCGACAAACTCGTCGCCCACCAGGCTGCCCCAGCCCGCCGGTACGGCGACGTACTGCTTGCCGCCGGCCATGTAGCTGATGATGCCCGCGTTATGTCCCATGCCGTTGTTGCGCGACCAGAGCTCTTCGCCAGTGTCCGCATTATAGGCGTGCACGATGCCTACGGAATCCGGCACGAACACCAGATTGCCCGCGGTGGCGAGCACGCTGGCGAGCGGCGGCTGCGGGTAGGTGACCTCCCACTTCTTGGCGCCGGTGACGGGGTCGCGGGCGCTAAGATGACCACGGGCCGGTCCATCCGGAGGCGCCACAGCCTTGAACGTGGCACCGATGTTAAGCTGGGCCATCGGCTCCAGGATCGGCGTGGTCTTCTCGACGGTCAGCTCCATGCACCACTCCTGCCCGATCCGGTAGAACAGCCCGTTCTTGGGGCTGTAGGCGCCGGAGTTCCAGCTGATGCCGCCCATGATCGCCGGGCACAGCGGCGGGTCCACCTTGCCTTCCGCGAGGTCGCGGCGTCCGATCAGTTCGCCGGTCTTCGGATCGATGCTCTTGACGAAGTTGATGTTCTTTACCAGCGGCCAGACGTTCTCGACCTTGGCGTTGGAACGATCATAGACGAAGATGTACCCGCCCTTGTTGGCGTGCACGACGAGCTTCTTGCCGCCACGGTCGATCATGACGAATTCGCCGACCGAAGAGTCGAAGTCCCAGGCATCGTGCGGCAGCTCCTGATGGTGGAATTTGAGCTTGCCGGTATCGGGATCGAGCGCAATGACCGATGTCGTGTAGAGATTATCGCCCGGCCGCGCTCCGCTCTTCTTCCAGTCCGCGCCCCCCCAGTCGTAGAGCGGCGCCGGGTTCGCGGTACCCCACCACACTGAATTGGTTTCCGGATCATAGGCTCCCGGCATCCAGCCGCCGCCGCCGCCAGTTCGCCAGGAGTCGCCACCCCAGGTCGCCTTGGCCTCTTCGGTACCGGCGACGGTGAAGAACTCCCATTTCTTCTGTCCGGTCTTGCCGTCCACCCCGAAGATCGGTCCGCGATGGGGCCATTCGCCACCCTGGGCGCCGATGATCACCATGTCCTTGACCACCAGCGGCGCGCCGGTGAAGCCAACCGTCATCCTCTTGGAATCCAGCAGCTTGGTGTCCCACACCTGCTTGCCGGACTTCACGTCGAGCGCGATCAGGCGCCCGTCGACCGTGCCGACATAGAGATTGCCGTGTCCGATCGCGATGCCGCGGTTGTAGGGCGAGTGCGTCTGCTTGGCGACCAGTTCCTCGTCGAGCTCCGGCGCATACGCCCAGATTGTCTTGCCGGTCGCTCCGTCCAGCGCGTAGACACGGCTGTAGGAGCCCGAATAGTACAACACGCCGCCGATGGCGAGCGGCGTCGACTGAATGCCGCGGGTCGCGCGCTCCGGGAAATGCATCCACGCGACTTCGAGATTCTTGACGTTGCCGGTGTTGATCTGGTCGAGGCCGCTGTAATGGTAGGACTTGTAGGTGCCGTGATGCGTCGGCCAGTCGTTCTGGGCCGCCTCGGCATTCAGCGCCGCGGCGTCCTGAGCGCGCGTCGGCGAGACGGTGACTAGTGCTGCCACCGCCAGCGCGGCGCAGCCGGCAAGATATCGTTCATGGAAAATCATCTGTATCCCTCCCTTTGCAGTTTGTTTGTTGGGCCGAATTTTCGTCGCGACCTTTGGCAAGGATGTCCTGGCCTCAATGCCTCATAGGGTCAGGAGTTCGAGATAGATGGTACGGAGCAGCGGGACCGCCGTCACGAAGAGACGGCAGCGTGTCTTGCAGCCTGAGTGAGAAGCGGGGCGGAGGTTCGGGCGAAGGATTGTTTTCGAGGAGGGCGCCAATTCAGTGCACGGCGGCACATGCGATCATTGCCAGGGCCTGCCTGCCCCTTGCTGCCCCCGGCGATGTCGATGCAGTGCACCATGACACGTCCCTCGAATGCGCAACGCCCATTAGTTGACCGGATTGTTGTTTTTTTGTGGAGCCCCGGTCGGCCGTGGCAACCTTCGGCTGAAGTCTCAGTCGCTCCGGCCACCGCGCAGGAGGAGGGCAGGCGATAGCGCTGCGCCAGCGTGTCAAGTACGGCATCACCACCCGAGCATCATGGGAGTGGGTCGCGCTCATTCAGGCAGACCCGCCGGTCGCAATGAGAGCGGGGTTTGGACAGTGTGACTGTCGGATTACATCGCTTGCGCCAATCGAGGTTTGGGCATTGAATT
Source organism: Bradyrhizobium sp. AZCC 2262 (assembly GCF_036924535.1). Classification (NCBI taxonomy): domain Bacteria; kingdom Pseudomonadati; phylum Pseudomonadota; class Alphaproteobacteria; order Hyphomicrobiales; family Nitrobacteraceae; genus Bradyrhizobium; species Bradyrhizobium sp. AZCC 2262. Next base: position 2,658,849 of record NZ_JAZHRT010000001.1, read on the forward strand.
CAGCGATCATACGCCACCACCGCAAGTAGTTTTCTTGGTGTGCCTGCGCTCGCGCAGGATGACACGATGAAGAGAAGCGCGTTGGCGTGAAGCGAGTGCGATGGCTCCATCCGTAGCCAGGCGGAAGGTACGCCTCATGGTCCGTCCAACTGACCGGGAGTGAGCCGCATTCGCGAGCCTCGTGCGCGCGCTGAACAGCACTGTCGACGCCAACAAGGGAGGAGAACGATGAGCACCTGGCTTAGTGAACGCGAGCAGCGCCTCGTAGCTGGCGCCGAGGCGGCATCGGCGGCAACGCCGATTCCCACCCAGATTGTTTCCAACGGCGAGTATCTGCCGCCCCCGCAGAGCGCGACACAAAAAAAGGTCGAGGCGCGGATCAACGAGCTTGCAGACCTGAACGGCAAGCACCTCGGCTTGAGCCGCAGGCAGTTCCTGCACACGAGCTGCGGCATGGCGGCGGCATTCCTCGCCATGAACGACATCTACGGCAATGTCTTCCAGGTCGCACCCGCGGAGGCCCGCGAGCCCGAGCTGATGCAGGCGCGCGCGCAAGGCCTCGCCGGCCAGTTCATCTTCGACGTCCAGACCCATTTCGTGCGCGACGAGTTCGATCACAAGGAGCTGCTGGGTCTGGCGGACTTTGCGAGCCAGCACTGGAATCCGAAGATGAAGGAGGAGGGCGTCACCTCGCTCGCCCGCTACAAGTTCCAGAACTATGTGAAAGAGATCTACTATGACAGCGACACCAACATGGCGCTGTTGAGCGGCGCGCCGTTCGACGATCCGAGCTGGTGGCTTCTGTCCAACGAGCAGATCGTCAAGGCCCGCGAACTCATCAATGACTTCGCGGGCTCGCGCCGCCTGCTGGCGCACAGCGTCATCACCCCGAAGCAGCCCGGCTGGATGGAGGAGGTCGACAAGGCGATCGAGATCTACAAGCCCGACTCCTGGAAGTCCTACACGATCGGCGATCCGCTGGCCCCCTCGAAATTCCCGTGGCGGCTCGACGACGAGCAGGTGATGTATCCGTTCTACGAAAAAGCGGTGAAGGCCGGCATCAACACGCTGTGCATCCACAAGGGGCTGCTGCCGCCCGATTACGAAAAATCGTTCGCTGGCGTGTGGGAATACGCAACTGCGTGGGACATCGGAAAGGCGGCGAAGGACTGGCCGCAGATGAACTTCGTGATCTATCACTCCGCGCTGCGGGCGTTCCTCGAGCTGCCGGACAAGGCCTGGGCGGAGTTCGAGCAGACCGGCCGCATCCAGTGGGCCACGGATCTCGCGGAAATCCCGCAGAAGTTCGGCGTCACCAATGTCTATGCCGAGCTCGGCACCTCCTTTGCCAACTCGGCGGTGGCACATCCGAAGTTCTGCGCCGCGCTGGTCGGCACGCTGATCAAGGGCATGGGGGTCGATCACGTCATGTGGGGAACTGACTCGGTCTGGTACGGCTCGCCGCAGTGGCAGATCGAGGCGCTGCGCCGCCTCGAAATTCCGGTGGACATGCAAAAGAAATACGGCTTTGCGCCACTTGGCGACGCCAATAGCGACACCAAGCAGCTGATCTTCGGCGGCAACGCCACCAGGTTCTACAAGATCAGGCTGAAGGCGGCTGACAACACCAGGATGCCGGCCTTTTCCGCAGACCGGCTTGCGGCGCTCAAGAACGAGTATGCGCTCGCGGCCCAGGAGCCCTCGAACCTGCGCTACGGCTACGTTCGCGCCGCGTAAATGTCCAACGGCTGCGCCGGCGGAGTGGGCAGGCTTCGCCGGCGTAGAGGAGGTGCGGCTGCCAACTCCCACTTCGGTTTCGCGGAGGGATCGTGAGGCGACGTGAGTTCATCGCGCTCCTCGGCGGCGCGGCGGCAATCCGATCACTCGGCGCGCATGCGGAGCGCCCGCCAGCGCGGATCCTCTATTTCACATACTCGGCCGGCTACCGGCACGATGTCATACCGCTGTCCAGGGCCGTCTTGACGCAGCTCGGAAGCAATTCGGGTGTCTTTGAAGTCACCGCAACGGAAGACACGTCTGAATTTTCCGCCGGAAACCTCGAGCGCTACGCCGCGGTGATGTTCTACACGTCAGGAGAACTTCCGATGCGCGAGGCGCAAAAGGCAGCTCTTCTCGACTTTGTGCGCTCGGGCCGCGGGTTCCTCGGGGTTCATTCCGCGACGGATACATTTTACACTTGGCCGGACTATCTCGATCTGGTCGGCGGCTACTTCAATGGTCATCCCTGGCATCAGCCCGTGACAATCGAGGTGGTCGATCCCGGCGATCCGCTGGTGGGTTTTCTCGGGAATTCGTTGCATGTCGAGGACGAGATCTACCAGATCAGCGACTTCGATTACCGTGGATCACGCGTGCTCCTGCGCCTCGACCCAAGCTCGGTGGACCTTGGCAGGACCGGCGTGCATCAGCGGTTCTATGGTTGGCCTCTCGCATGGACCCGACGCTACGGCGAGGGGCGGGTATTCTATACAGCGCTGGGCCACGAGCCGTCGGTCTGGCAGGACGCCCGCTACCAGCGAATCCTGGCGAATGCTATCCTCTGGTCGATACGAAGGTCGCCCTAGCAAACGCCGCGACGCTTCGCATTTGCGCCAGAAGGCCTTACTGCTCTGGGAGCGAATGCTCGAGAAAAAAGCGAAGCATTTCCCTTGTTGCGTCCGGTCCTCGCGGATCGGTGTAGGAGCCCGCAGGGTTGCCTCCGGACCATGCGTGCCCGGCTCCGTGGATATTCCAGTGCTCCAATATTCCGCGTCCACTCGCGTCGCTCAGGATCGTTCTTGTATAGGCATGCCCTCCGGGTACTTGCCCGCGATGCACCTTCTTTTGCGTGCTCGTCGTTCCCAAAGACTGCTCAAGAATTTGATCGCCGTTGTTTGGATGAACGGTAGTGTCGCGATCGCCGTGAAAAACAATGGTCGGGACAGGTGGCCGGTCACCTGAAATTACCTTGTGATCGGACCCACCTTGTCGCATCGCGACAAGCGCAGACGGAAGGTCGGCAGCAACCCCGCACGCGAGGCCAGAATGGATACCGATTGCCGCGTACAGATCGTTGTATGTTGCTCCCATGATGGCAGCAGCCGCCGCGCCGGCCGACAGTCCGCCCACATAGACGCGCTTTCGATCAACCAAATAGTCATCCATGATTTGGCGAGTGATGCCTGCGATCAGCGAGGGTTCGCCTCTGCCTCGCTGCTGGTCGGCTGTGCGAAACCAGTTCCAGCATTTGGCCCGGTTTGCCTGGCTGGGCTGCGCCGGATAGACCACGAAACAATTTTGCTCCTCCGCGAGAAAGTTCATCCTCGTGCCGGCGGCGAAATCATCCGGCGACTGGGTACAGCCGTGAAGCATGACGACCAAGGGAAGCGGTTGCTCCCGATAGCGGCTCGGGATGAAGAGCCTGTAGGCACGGCTTCCCGCGGGACTGCTGTACGTGCTTTCGATGAAGCGGGCGCACTCCGGCACGATGTCCGATGTGGACAGCGGAGCGCGCTTCATCACACCTCGCAGTCCGATCCCGGAGCGCCCCTCTTTGCGATCCGGTAACGCGCGGAGCATGCGCGGTTGTGCGGGGGTGGCTGACTCTGATTGCGGAGGGCTGTCCGTCTCCTCAACAGCATTGGCCTTCGCATCAATGATGAGCGGTCCTGCAAGAGCGATGCGACCGCCGGTACGCGATGGTGCGTTTGGCGCACGCTCGCTGCGAAGCATGCGCTGAAGGAGCGCGGTGGCCTCAGCGAGTTGGCCCGCGCGCGTGAGGCGTGTCGCCTCCCGAATGATGTCCTGGTTCAGCATCGCCTTCACCGCGTTCTGTCGGCGAGGGCGGCCTTGACCGCCGGACTGGCATGCAATGCGCCCAGTACGGAGACTGAGGCGATGGTGGCGCGAGCAAGCTCGGGCGTCACGTCTTGGGAGATGCTGGCAAGGCCCAGGACATTGATGTGCAGCATCTCGCCGGCGCGCTGCACCGCTTCGAGATCCTCGCGGCTGTAGTTTCGCAGTCCGAGGTCCAGACTTTTCCGGGCCGTTGACTGCTTTACGACGTCGGCGTGACGTTCGAGCTGGTTCCGGATCGCCGTCCGGATGAAATCGGTACGGTTCGAGTAGAACCCTTCCTGAACCATGAGATCGACGTGACCAAGGTCGACATAACCAAGATTGATCGTGATTTTTTCTGTTTCGGGCGGCCTGGGTCGAAATTCCCGGACATTATTCGCCATCGTTCTCACCATCTGTAAGCCATCTACCTGGATGGCATATGGATGTCTCTGACGTATATTCAAGGGTACGAGCCATTGGGAAGTTTATTCCTGGCATCGCGGCCAGAGCGTTTTCCAGCGAAGGGGAGGCCGGTTCGCGTCAAGAAAATGCGTGAAGAGTCCCCGTTCCGATTCAATCGCAACGCGGGTTCTGACTGATCTCCGCTGACCAGACATTCGTTGGGACGCCGACTGCCTTGCTTCCATAGGGGAGCAAGTCATGGACTGCCGCGACTCGTGCAGGGGGCGCCAACGGCGCCGCTATCCGCGGATCACCGCATTGGCCTTCTCGGCGGCGTTGGTCATCGCAATCTTCGCCGGCCTCGTTCCGGAGACCACTTCATTCACGCCGATCATGAATGCGTCCAGGATCGGTCTTGACTGCGGATGAAAAAGGATCGCCTTGGCGCGCTCGACATCGGCATTCTGCAGGTTGGTCAGCGCCGCCTCGGCCGCCTGTGCGCCGAACGCCTTCTTGAAGCCCTGGCTCGACCAGGCCGACACGCGTGTCGTCGCCAGCCCCGCTGCGGCGGTCCGCATCGAGGTCGGCTTGCTTGTCGCCCACAGCAGAAACAGGAAAGCCGCCCGCTTGTTTCGCGACCTGGAATTGATGCACGCCTGCCAGTGCGACATGAAGGGCACGGACGTTCGACCAACGACATGCGGAAAGGCGGCGAACATGGCCTTGCCGGCAACGTGGCTTTTTGCCGGATTGGAGATGTCGGTCGCGAAATTGCTGCTGTCGATCGCCATCGCCGTCCTGCGCTGCAGGAAGTCGTCCAGCACATGGTACCATTCGTAGCCGCTCACGCCGCCAGGACCGGCTTGACGGAGCAACTGACCGTACATCTCGATGGCCGCGATTGCCTCGGGGCTGCCGAATGCGGCTTTGTTGTCGTCGACCATCGCCCCGCCATAGGAGAACAGGAAGGCCATGGCCGGCACGGACGAATTGCCGCCGGCTTGAGCCCGCATGGCGATCCCGGACATCTCGTCGGTCTTGATCGCGTTGGCGGTCGCCAGCAGCGCTTCGAAAGTTTGGGGAACCGCAAGGTTCTTGGCTGCCAGCGCCTCGCCGTTGATGAACAAGGTCACGGCCTCTGATGTGATCGGGATGGCGTAGCGTTCGCCGTCCCGCCACAACGGAAAGGCCCGGGCTGTCTTGAGAATGTCGTTTTCATCATACCAGCCGGGATCGGTTAGCGACTTGTCGGCATAATAGGCGTTCAGCGGCTCGACCCATCCGCCCGAGATACCCTGGCCATAGGTCGTGAACATGAAGACGTCGGGTGTGCTGTCGTGCCGGTTGAGCTGGATCGGCAGCGCGCCCAGATAAGTGGTCTCCAATCGGAAGTCGGTAACGAGGTTGATGCCGGTGAGCTTGGTGAAGTCAGGCAACAGCGGAACGATCGCGTTTGACCAGGGATGGATCGCGCCTGCGAGCGTGATCGTCTGCCCTGCAAATTGTTTCCAACCTATCGCGGCGTTGGCATAGGCGGCGACATCGTCGGCGAAACCCCACCGCGGCAGCATGGCAAGCGCCGGCAAGGCCACCCCCGCCGCGCCCAATGCCTTGACGAAGTTGCGTCGGCTGGCCGACTTTGGGCTGCGCGGCAACGCGTCACGCAACTTGTCACGCAACTTGTCATTTGGAGCCATGGGCTTGCTCCTGCCGGACGATCGGCCCTCACAACACGCGGGCGGGCCCTGACCGTGACGTTCTTGCCTCTTGCGAGGGGACCAACGGGCCGGTGTAATCTTGCGCGGTTGGACTTGCCGGTTCCCGTCTCACCTATGCGGACCGCGGCTGTATTTTGATTATACTGGCGATACGCCGCGTCGGCATCAGAAAACAGCCGCGCACGCGAGCATCGAAGACTTTAGGCCAATGTCAGCTCCTCTGAGCCAGTCCTTTCGGTGGTTAGCTCGTCCGCTGGCATTGGTGGTCGCAGTTCTTCTAGCTGTAGTTGTCGCGGCCGGGTTTCTCGGCTTCCGATATTGGCAGGACCGACAAGCGGCCACGCTTGCGCAGGAGCGCGGCCGTCAGGTACTCGAGACGCTGGATCGGCTGCGGGCGGTCATCGCTGACGTCGAGGCGCAAAGGCGCGGCTATCTGCTGACGCTCGATCCGCAATATCTCAAGGCCTATGGCGTCTCCGATGAAAGCGTACGACGGGATGCGCAGGCGCTCCAGGCGCTGGTAGCGGGCGATCCGCTGCAGAGCCATCGTGCCGGACATCTGGCGCTGACCGTCGCAGCAAAGCTGCGCGAGATCGATGACATTGTCAAAACGGCCCGCACCTCCGGGCTGGCGACGCTGGCGATGATCCGCAGCCTGGACGAGATAAGGTCGCAGATCGACCAGATGGTGGATCACGAGCGCTTCCTGCGCGTGGATCAGGAGAGGCGCGTCGAGGCACTCGAACAACGCAAGGCCTGGCTGATCGCGACCGCCATCATCATTGTCGCAATCCTGGCAGGAGTGGCATTGGCGCTCGCACGGCTCGAAGCGACAAGGCGGCGCATGGCAATCGCAGAGAACATCGCGCTCCACGGCGATCTCCTGGCACGTGACAAGAAGATCCGGCGCCTGGTCGACGCCAACATCGTCGGCATCATCATCTGGGAGCTCGAAGGCCGCATTGTGGAGGCCAATGATGCGTTTCTCCATATGTTGGGTTTCGACCGCGAGGATCTTGCATCGGGCCGGGTGCACCGGACGGACCTGACGCCGCCGGAATGGCGCGACCGCGACGCACACACCGTCGCAGAGCTGAGGCGGATCGGGACCGTCCAGCCATTCGAGAAAGAGTATTTTCGGAAAGACGGCAGCCGTGTGCCCGTGCTGCTCGGTGGGGTGATGTTCGAACAAAACCCAAACCAAGGCGTCAGTTTTGTCCTCGATCTGACCGAGCGCAAACGAGCGGAAGAGGCGCTGCGTCAGAGCGAGGAGCGCTTTCGCACCCTCGTGCAGTTCTCCTTCGACGTGTACTGGGAGACCGATGCGCAGCATCGCTTTAAGCACCAGGAGTTCGCGGAGAACCTTGCCGACGCGCCGGAGTTGGGCTCCGAGATCGGCAAGACGCGTTGGGAAGTGCCTTACCTGGAGCCTGATGAAGAGGCCTGGCGCAAGCACCGCGAGACGCTCGATGCCCACCTGCCGTTCCGTGATTTCGAGCTCGCGCGGCCCGCCCCTGACGGGAGCAAGCGTTACGTCTCGGTCTCCGGGCTGCCGGTGTTTGACGATAAGGGGCGCTTTGTCGGTTATCGCGGCGTCGGGCGGCACATCACCGAACGCAGGCTTGCCGAAGAAGCCTTGCGTGCCGTGCAGGCGGAACTCGCGCACGCCAATCGAGTCACCGCGATGGGACAGTTGACGGCCTCGATCGCCCATGAGGTCAACCAGCCGATCGCCGCGACGGTGACCAACGCCCAGGCCGCCTTGCGCTGGCTGCGCGCTCAACCGCCCGATCTCGGCGAGGTTCTCGACTCCCTCAGCCGTATCGTCGAGGACGGCAAGCGCGCCGGCAACGTCATCGCCGGCATCCGGGCCCTCATCAACAAGGTGCCGCCGCGGAAGGATCGGTTCGACCTCAACGAAGCTGTCCTCGAAACGATCGCGCTGACCCGCAGCGAAGTGCTCAATCATGGCATCTTGCTGCAGACCGAATTCGCGTCCCGGTTACCTATGGTGGAAGGCGATCGTACCCAGCTGCAGCAGGTGATCCTGAACCTGATCCTCAATGCCATTGAAGCCATGAGCGGCATCGACGAGGGGAGGCGCGAACTTCGGATCACCACCGAGACAGAGGCCGACGGCGGCATACTCGTCACGGTTCGCGATTCCGGCCCGGGCCTGGATATGGCGGATGTCGAGCGCGTTTTCACGGCTTTTTACACGACGAAGCCCGAAGGCATGGGCATGGGCCTCGCGATCTGCCGGTCGATGGTCGAGGCTCACGGCGGAAGGATGTGGGCGAGCGCGAATGAACCGCGGGGCGCCGTCTTTCAATTCACCCTGCCGCTGGAACGAGACGAGAGCATCCCGGTCCGGCGCGTCCTGTCCAATCCAGCCGCGTGAGATCGCAGCTTCGCCGAGCCTCGCGCTGCGTAACTCGCTATGATCTCGATGCCCTCGGCGTCCTTCCGACTGTCAGCATCGCCGTCAACGCGGTGATCATCCTCGCCGACGGCAGCGGACCATGAACCTGATACGAGATGCCCGGCTGCCCGGTGCGTGTTTTCCGGCGAAGTTGGGGGTATACTGGGCCAGCTTTATCAGCGCGCCACCTCGCTCCAGCTGGTTTGCTCCTCAGCCCCCGAGTTGTCGCCCAGGTAGCCAGGCAGGAGTTGAAGCGGTGACCGACGTTGAATCGAAGCAGCGGCAGGACATCACATCGGCGTCCGATGCCGATCCTCTTTTTGGCCCGGTAGCCTCGGGGTCGTTGCGCTACCTTGCTTCCATTGCGATGACCGCCCTCGCGACGGTCGTGGCTGTCGGTGCTGACAACACGGTGACGATCCCCAATCTATCCCTCGTATTTGTCGTGCCAGTGATCATCGCCGGCGTTAGTCTCGGCTTGGGTCCGGCACTCTGTTCGGCGATACTGGGTGCTCTCGCCTTCAATTTCTTCCTTACCGAGCCCCGCTACTCGCTGGCCGTCGACGACGCCGCGAACATCTGGGCGATTGGACTGCTGTTTGTCGTCGGCCTCATCGTGAGTGGCGTTGCCTTCACCTCCCGCCGGAGGGCGAGCGAGGCGGCACTGTTAAGAAGGCAGGCGGCTGTGCTGCAAGACTATAGCCGTGACGTCGTCGCAGCCGACAATATGACCGCGATCGTCTCCATCACTTCCAAGGCTCTTGCAGCACTCTTCCAGGTTCCTGCCGTCGTGATGCTCGTTGCGGAGGGCAGGGTGGTTTCCCTCAAGCAAGTTGGCGACGTGGAACCCCAGGAGGCAGAATTGGAGGCGGCGCGATCGTCGCTGGCGACTGGAACGACCGTGCGCAGCGGCGTTTACCCGAATATTGCCTCGCGCTTTGACTTTTGGCCGGTGGGGACGGCCGAAGGTCATAGTGCTGTGATTGGAATAGCATTCGACCCGGACGAACGTCCCCTGGCGCCAGATGTGCCCGTCCAGATCGTTGCGCGTATTTTAGCCCTGGTGCTTGAGCGTCAACATCCACGGGCTGGACGCAATGCGCAGCCCGCAAGTTGAATCCGATGGGGCACCAGAACCAATAATTCGCTAGGCGCTCCGACCCGGCGGGAGCACGACGACGATCGCGCCCGGTTTCACCCGATTCACGAGATCGATGACGTCCTCGTTGGTCATGCGGATGCAGCCGGACGAGATGGCCTGACCGATATATTCCGGCTGGTTGGTGCCGTGGATGCGGTACAGGGTGTCCTTGTTGCCCTCGTAAAGGTAGAGCGCCCGCGCGCCCAGCGGATTGGCCGGACCTCCGGCGACGCGCTTCGGGTAGGGGCCGAGCCGGGCCTGGATCTCTGCCGTCGGGATCCAGTCCGGCCATTCAGCCGTCTTGCCAACCGTAGCGACGCCGGACCAGGCCAGCGCTTCCTCGCCCACCGTCACGCCGTAGCGGATCGCCTTGCCTTCCGGCAGGACGTAATAGAGATACTTGGAGTTGGTATCGACCAGGATCGTGCCTGGCTGCTCCCTGCGCGTGTAGTCGACAATATGTCGGCGATAAGTCTCCGGAATGCTCGCCTGCGCATAGGGCGGGTGGGCGAGCAACTGCCGGTCCCTTGGGGTCAAACTGGCATTGGACGACGGCGCAAGCGTGGCTTGCATGCAGCCTCCGAGCACGGACCCGAGCAATCCCACAAACAGCAACGCAACCCCGGACTTCGACACAGCCAGTCCTCCAAAGCGTTACACATCCGTCCATTTGCTGCTCAAATAGTGCAGAAATCAAGGCGGCGCTTGGCAACTTGTCACCCTGCCTCGCGTCAAACGGACCTGCCGAGCCAATGTCCACTATTGAGAGATGTCGTCCGCAAATGCGCACCAACGCGGACGTTGGCCGATCACTCGAATGTACGGGTACGCAACCCCCAGGCCCAGTCTGAGCAGCGATTCGAATTTGGGACAGCTTCGTTGTCCGTCTGTGGATTCGCGCAATCCATACTTGTCGCATTGCCGTTGAACCTTCGCGAAGTTCCCGTGACCCACAACTAAGGGGCTTTGGGACCACAGGAGGTTCTGATGACGAGGCATCGAACGATTACTGGGTTCGTGGCTGTCGCCCTGCTTGCTGTTGCCGCAACCGCTGCCACCATGAGGTCGCACGCGCCCTGGACCGACGGCTTTGTCGTCTCCCCCGGCACGACTATGTTGAAAGACCTCACGGTTGACGCGAGCAAACTCCCGACTGCGAGTTTTGAAGACCGCTGGTCCGCGATGTCAACTTCGACAACGGACACGGCTGAGCACAGGCTCGACGTTCGCTAAGTGTCGCCGTAATCGGGCGCCTTGGCGAAAATCGTAATGGACCCTTCGCAGTTGGGCGACGCTTTCGCGTGACGGGGCGCGGATGCGGCTGCGCGCACGACAAGATGATTACGGAGGTACATCCACACCACGACTGGCAGTCGTTCGAAAATCCAACTTTTCGAAGGAGGCAACGATGAATGTGCTGAAAGCTGCAATCGTCGGCTTGGCCCTCATTTCAGCCAATACGCCGATCCGAGCGGACGTCATCGCCGACTGGAATAACACCGCCATGGACGTGATGAAGGCGGTCAACGTGGCCGGTAATCCCTGGACGCGCAGCATGGCCCTGGTGAACGTGTCGATGTCAGACGCCGTCAACTCGGTGCAGAACCGATATTCGCGTTACACGACGGAGCTTCCAATCGACCCAAACGCCTCGGCCGAGGCCGCGGCAGCAGCGGCTGCACGCGAAATTCTCACGCGTCAGTATCCCGGCCAGAAGGCGCGGATTGATGCGGCCTTCACGGAGACGATGCAGACCATTCCGGACAATCCCGCACGGGTTGCGGGTATTGCTTTAGGCGAAAAAATTGCGGCCGCCGTTTTCACCGAACGCCAGAGCGACGCGACAAACGCGCCCGACACATACCGCCCGCTTACCACGCCTGGCGTCTGGGTGCCGACCACGCCGCCGCTCTTCCCGCAATATGCGACGGCCAAGCCGTGGGGCATGGACAGCGCGAGTCAGTTCCGCCCGGCGCCGCCGCCGGCCCTCAACAGTGCTCTTTACGCGCGCGATTTCAACGAAACCAAGGACATGGGCGGACTGAAAAGCACCAAGCGGACCGACGCGCAGTCCGACGCCGTGCGCTTCTGGACACAGGCCAACCTCGGGCCCGCGTGGTTTCAGGCGGCTAGGCAAGCCTCCGCGCGTCGCGAACTCTCGGTGGCGGAAAGCGCGCGGGTGTTCGCACTGATGTCCATGGCTCTCGCCAATTGCTTCATCGTCGATTGGGACGCCAAATTCCAATACAATTTCTGGCGGCCGATCACCGCGATCCGCAACGGCGACCAGGACGGCAACGATGCAACTGAACGCGACGCCGGCTGGCAGCCTCTGAACACCACGCCGATGCATCCGGAATACCCATCGCAGGCGGGGATCAACGCGGGTGCGGCGCGAGGAATTCTGGAGGCTGTATTCGGCAGCGGGCCGGAAGGCTTCGTCGCGACCGATATTTCCGACGCGCGTCTGTCACGCCAATTCACCAGCTTTGCGCAGATGGACCAGGAGCACAAAGAGGTGCGCATCTGGGGCGGCATTCATTTCCGCAATTCGCTGGAGGTCGGAGAAGCGATGGGTCGCAAGATATCCGATCATCTCGTGGCAAATTACATCAAGCCGACGCGGTAGGCCCATGTTCGGCGCCATCTCACGGCGCTTGGTGACCGGCGGCGCGCTGCTGCTTGCCACCTTCCTTGCCGCTGATGCCGCCGAGATTGACGACGATCTGCCCGACCTTACTCCCCAGATCGCGCAGATGGCCTCCGAGGTCGCGCTCGAGTTGCAGCAAATCTGTCCGCCTGCTTCACCCTCGGACCAGGCAGCCTTCGACCGATGCCGGCGCAGCCTGTTCGGCGACTCCGCACTGCGGCGCAGCCTCGCGCCGAGGCTACTGTGGGGCCGCCGGAATCAGGACGCCGGGGCGGCGCTCAAGAATACCAATCTCACGCAGTTTGCGCCCGATGTGATTGTCGGCCTTTATCTCTCGCTGTTCATGTACAGCGGCGAATACACCACTGAGTACGTCGAGCGCGAACGATTGTACCTGATCCGTCTGCGGGCAGGATTCCGCAACCTGTTGCCGCCCGGGCAGTTTCCGTATCCGTTCTGGCACGAAGAGGCGAAGTGGGGTGTTTATCAGGCCGCGAATTCGGTTCTGCTCTGGGTCAATCCGAAGACCGCGAAGATCGTCATCGGGCAATTTACCGAACGGGGCAGCGACAGCCCTGTTGTCACCACGCAACCGATACGGCCCAAATTCGATGGCAAGTGGATGTGGATGGACAAGGACGGACGCATCCAGCCGCGCGTGACACTATTCGACGGCTTGTTCCGGCAAAACAATCCCTATCTGGCAGAGCTCGACTCCACCTACAGGACGATGGCGCTGCGGATGCGGGACGCGCAATGCGATAATTGTCACGTGCCCAACAACCCCATGCCGATGCGCCGGCTGGTCCTGCTGCACACACCGGCCCACGCGGCAGGCGAGATTGCCCGGTTGATGAAAGCGGTGCGTGAGGACAGGATGCCACTCGACGATACCGGCGCCGAACAGCCGCTCGAGCCCGCGCTCAAACGTGCGCTGCTCGAAAGCGGCGCAGCTTTTGAAGAATCGGTGAAGGCTGCAAAAGATTGGGAGGCGGCACACCGCGATTGAGCTTGGCTCGCAGACCGCGTTGCGCCTTGACTATTCGCGGCTAACGGATCGGCGCGGAAAACCAGAGTTTGAGCTTGAGACCCGGCGAGTTATCAAGCATTTCGATCCGCGCGCCGTGAAGATGGGCGACGGCAGCGACCAGGCTGAGCCCCAGCCCGTTTCCCGGCGTGTAACGATTGTGTTCGAGCCGGTAAAAGCGCTTGAAAACCTGCTCGTATTCGTGAGGGGGAATTCCGGGCCCGTCATCGGCGATCGAGATGACCGGTCTGTCATCGATGTTTTCGTTCGCGACCACGACTTGCCCCCCGGCGCGGCCATGCTTGATCGCATTGTCCACGAGATTGGCGACGGCATCGAAGATCAGGTCGCGATCGCCGGTCACCAGCACCTCGCGATCGCCGACGACGGTGAGACGGGTGCCCTCCTGTTCGGCCGCGGCATCGTACAGCTCCACAACCTCGCCGGCGATTTCCGCCAGGTTCACGGTGCGGAACGCGCCCTTTCGTGCCTGGGTTTCGATTTGCGCAATCCGCGTGAGCGACGAGAATATCCGCAATACGGCATCGAGGTCGGCGATCGTATCGCCGATCAGCGCCTGGTCGTCCTCGCCGATGCGCTGACCGTGATAGGCCTTCTCCAGCCGTCCGCGCATGCGCGTCAGCGGCGTGCGGAGGTCGTGCGCGACATTGTCGCTCACCTGCTTGACCTCTCCCATCAATGTTTCGATGCGGTTCAGCATCTGGTTAAGGTTCTCCGCGACGCGATCCCATTCGTCATGGGTGCCGCGGAGCGGAATGCGCTGATCCAGGCCGCTCTGCATGATGGCCCGGCTGGTGGCGTTGATCGATTCAATCCGCCCCACCGTCCGGCGCGTCACGAGGACGCTCGCGACCCCCGCAAGCACGAATATCAGTACAATGCCCGAGATCACGGCCGTCTTGATCTGGTCGGCAAAGCCGTCGAGCTCGCTGATATCCCTTCCCACCAGCAGACGATCGCGGCTCGGAAATGTTCCGAGCATGGCCCGCAGCAGCGGCCGGGTTGTCGCATTGGGGAACGGCTCCGGCGCGCGAAACTCTATCCATCCTTCGGCGGCAGTGGCCGTCGATGGCCATGTCTTGAGATTGCCGGCCAGCGTGACCAGGGAAGGATCGGCCAGGATATATACGTTGTCTGCAAAACTGCTGTCGGCGATGCGTTCCTGGATCAAGGCGATCAGCCCATCGCGCCCGGACCGCTCGTAGGCGCGCTTCAGGCTCAAATACTCGGTCACGATGGCGCGATCCGACCGGCTGCGCACATAGGAGGAGGTGGACAGGTAGACGTAGCTGAAAATGGCCGACACGATCACGCCGAAGGTCCCGATCGCGATCAGCGCCAGCCTGAATGTCGATGACGTTAAGGTCTTAGCCAGGAGCACGGAGACAGTACCCTGTGCCGCGAACCGTGTGGATCAGCGGATAGGCCTGCTGGCCGTCGACCTTGCGACGCACGCGCCCGACATAGACGTCGATGATATTTGTGGAGGGATCGAAATGAAGGTCCCAGACGTGCTGCAGCAACATTGCCCGGGATACGACGCGGCCTTCGTTGCGCACCAGATACTCGAGGAGCTGAAACTCCCGGGGAAAAAGCACAATATCCTTGCCACGCCGGCTGGCGGTCCGCGACACCAGGTCGAGCGCGAGATCGCCGACACGCAAGATCGTCTCCTTGACAATGGTGTCACTGCGTCGGCCAAGCGCCTCGACCCGCGCCAGGAGTTCGACGAACGAAAAAGGCTTGACCAGATAGTCATCGCCGCCGGCACGCAAGCCGCGCACCCGATCGTCGACTTCTCCGAGTGCACTGACGATCAGGATGGGTGCGGCGATGCCATCATCACGGAACTGACGCATGACGGCAATGCCGTCGATATCGGGCAGCATGCGGTCGATCGTGATGACGGCATAGCCGCCCGTGGCGCCGCGACTCAGCGCTTCGTTGCCGCTGGTGGCCAAATCCACCTTGTAACCGCTAGTCTTGAGCGATTCCACGAGTTGGTCGGCGGTTTCCGGGTCATCCTCAACGACCAGAATGCGCCGATGACTTCCCGTCATGGTCTTACGTCTCCGAACCACTGCCCAGGCAGCTGGAGACTCGCTCATGTAGTCTGAAGGTTACGTGAACAAGGTGACGGTCGCCACCCACTGGGACCGGATCCTTTTTCGGGACCGTGCGCTGGCGGCGACCATCACCATGTCTGGATCCTAGCGCACGGACGGCAGAGACCCGCTGGGACCCGGACTCAATATGGCAGCTTCATTGCCTCAATCGCGATACGCTTCAGTAGTAGCCGTAGTCGCCGCAGATGTTCACCCATCGCGGTCCGTATGGCGACCACGTCCTGCGCCAGCAGCCGTCGTAGGCGGCGTAGGCGTAGGGCACACCAACACCAATGAACGCAAAGCGATGGTGGCGGTGATGGAAGAACCGGCCGTGATGGGCAAACCCTGCATGCGCAAAACGCGGACCCGCGAAGCGGCTACCTGCGAACCCGACCCGGCTGCCTGCGAAGCCGATCCGGCTGCCTGCGAAACCCATGCCGCCGGCACGCATGCCGCCGCCCATGCCACCAAAATGCATTCCACCTCCACCCCCATGCATGCCGCCACCACCATGACCGCCGCCGCCACCACCATGGCCGCCACCGCCACCGCCACCGCGAGCGAGCACGGGTGACGCAAGCGCAAGCGCCGCAACCATCGCACCCGCGGTGAGGCACTTAAGGAGCTTGTTGTTCATCCCAACCTCCGTGTTGAATTGCAGCGACCGATACGGTCGCAAAAAAGAAGACCATCAGCAGACCCAAATGATCCAGTGATTTCAAATGAATAATGCGACAGTTTCTGACACGGAAGTTAGTTTCGCCACACGAAGCAATGCCGCCGTTTCAAGCGGCGTTGCTGCAGCCTTGCGATGGCCGGCCTATCGGACCGGAAGGCTCAGGCGATCGGTGCCTCACGGATGGACGAGCGGCAAAGTGCCAATAGCGGGCATTGCACGCTGTTTGGCACTTGTTGGCTACATCGGAGCAATCCCCATTTTTCCGATGACCTCGGACCATTTCAAAATCTCCGACGCCATGAATTTTTTAAGGTCTTCCGGACCGAGGTCCGTCGGTTCAGCGCCTTGCTCGGCGAAGAGCGCACGCACCTTCGGATCTTTCGTGGCACCCTGTGCTGCGGCGTACAACTTATCGACGAGAGCCTTGTCCATGTTGGCGGGTGCAAGCAACGCAAGCCACGCAGAACTCTCGTAACCTTGCAGGCCGGCCTCGGCCGCCGTCGGCACATCGGGCAATGCCGTCATACGTTTGTTGCCGGCCACGGCAAGAGCACGCGCATCGCCGTTCTTTATCAGGCCAAGAACGTTCGGCAGGAGTTGAAATCCGACGGGGACCTGACCGGAGATGAAGTCGGGCGTATAGCTCGCAATGTTCCTGTAAGGGACGTGGACAAGTTGCGTTCCGGTGAGTTGTTCGAAATAGGCGCCGGCCAGATGTTGCGAGGAGCCCACGCCAACCGAGCCGTAATTGAGCTGCTTGGGGTGTTCCTTCGCATAATTGATCAGGTCGAGGAGCGTTTTGGGCGGCAGTTTCGCGTTGATAACGACGATATTGGGAAGAGCGGCGAACAGACAGATTGGTGCAAAGTCCTTCTGCGGATCGTAACCGAGTTCCTTGAACAGAGCTTTGTTTGCAGCCAGCGGCCCGGAAGTACTCATCACCAGCGTATAGCCGTCCGGCGCAGCGCGCGCGGCCGCTGCCGTACCGGTGTTCCCTCCCGCCCCAGGGCGATTTTCGACCACGAAGTTTTGGCCCAGAGATGTTGCCATCCTGCCAAGCAGGATTCGCGTTATGACGTCGCTCGCGCTGCCAGCGGCAAATGGCACATAGACCTGAACCGGCCGGTTGGGGTAGTCCGAGCTCGCGCCAGCATGAGCCGGCATTGAGACCGCCAGGATTGCGGCCGCGCAGTGCGACAAAAATGACCTCCGGCCAGCGCGAAATGAATCTTTTGACTGCCGGACGTCCTTTACTTGCCTTGTGGCGACGACCACGACATTTGAGCGCATCGCTATTTCACCTATTCCCGCAAGATCGCCTCGGCGTCGTAACCGTACAGCCGCTCCTGTTCCGGGGGGAAGGTTGCTGATTCCGGGATTCGGTTCGCGCGCATACGCGCATTGCGCGCCGCGATCTCGGAGGCATCGCTCGTCTGGTAGAGTTGCTCTTCGCGGCGGGCAAGCCCTTGCATCCAGGCGGTGCGCGGCTGGCGGAGTTTCACGTAACGTTCGAGGGCTGCGACCGGATCGTCCGACGATGCGGCGAGACAGCCGGCCAGAACGTACGCGTCCTCGATGCTCTGCGCCGCGCCCTGCGCGTAGAATGGCATCATCGGATGGGCCGCGTCGCCCAGCAAGACCACCCGTCCGATCCGCCAGTCGGGCAGGGGCTCGCGATCATATAGCGCCTGGCGGAGCACGCGCGGCGTCGCCGCGATGATGGTACGAATGGTGTCGTGCCAGCCGGCATATTCGGCCAGCGCATCCTCGATGCGCCCCTCAGCCAGCCAGGATTCCCGTGCCGGCTGTTCCGATCGGCTGATGCCGATCCAATTGAAGGTCTTTCCTGCCGCGACGTAGTACTGGACGATGCTGCGGTTCGGCCCCATCCACACGCCGGCGACCTTGGCAACATCAAGGTGTGCGACACGCTCGGCCGGCACAAGTCCGCGCCAGGCGACGTTGCCGGTGTATCGAGGCAGTTCCGCACCAAACATTTGCCCACGCACCATGGAATGAATTCCGTCGGCGCCGATAAGGACGTCTCCGGTTGCGGTGCTTCCATCCGCCAGCGTAATGGTGACGCCGTCGTCATCCTGATCGAAGCGCTCGATACGAGATCCGAGATGGAAACTTCCTGTTTCAAGTCCGCCAAGCAGAACATCGAGCAAGTCGGCCCGGTGCGCGGTGTAATACGGCGCACCAAAACGTGCTTCCGCCCGCTCGCCGAGCGGCGTGTAGTAGAGACGACCACCGTTGTCCCAGGCGCGATAGTCACGTCCCTCCGGATAATATGCGACGCGTGCCAGTGCATCACCGAGGCCAAGCGCCCGCAGAATCCGCGTTGCATTGCCGCTGACCTGAAGGCCGGCGCCCACCTGACCGAAGGCGGTGGCTTGCTCGAATAGCTCGGCGGCGATGCCGCGCTGGCGGAGCGCCAGCAACGCGGTGATTCCGCCGATGCCTCCGCCCGCGATGAGAACCTTTTTGTTTTTGTTGGCCACGATTCATTGTCCTCAAACCGGGGTCCCGCGGATGCTCCCCAACTGTCGTGAATATTCGCGGTTTTCAGGCTGTCCCGCAAGACTGGCCGCATGCCCTTGGAGTGTCCGCCAAAGACCAGCAACCGAAGTCGACGGCTCCGCGTTTTCGACATAGGCTCGATGAACCTTCTGAGGAGGTCGTCATGAGCAACGGCGAAGTCCAGGCCGCGACGTTGCGGGGATACGTGCTCGGTCCCAACGAGGGCGAGCATCTCATTCATTGGCGCGACGGCGGCAGAATTTTCATCAAGATCGGCTCTGCCACACGCTCCGACAATCTCTCGCTGGGGACCCAGCAGGTGCCGGTCGGTGCAGGCATCCCAATCCACCGACACTTCCGGATGGACGAGGCGTTTTACGTTCTGGAAGGCAGCGGGATTTTCACGCTGAATGATATAGGGCATCCTTTTGAGAAGGGCGGAACGATATTCATTCCCAGGAACGCTTGGCATGGCTTCGCCAATCCTGATCGCGAACTACTGCTGCTCTGGATCATGGCGCCTGCCGGCCTCGACGGTTTTTTCCGCGAAACCTGCAATCCACCCGGCGTACCGCCGAAGCAGCTCAGTCGGGAGCAGGTCCATGAGATCGCCGCAAGATATGCGACGGAATACAGATAATGGCACCTCGCTGACGGCAGCAGATGTAGGCCCACTTCGGGTGATCAGCGGACGTGATGGCCCGGCTGCGGGATGTCCGTTTTACTCCCGGAAATTGACATCACGCCGTTCCAGGAGCACGCGGGGCCGGCTGCCAAGCCCCGCACCGCGGCCGTGTCACGGGCGCACGCGCATAGGGGATTGGTGTTGGGTCTAAATGCTGTTTAATACTGGCCGGGGATCGCCATTTTGGTACGTGCGCAATGACCGGAACTGCCCTGAACGTTGTGTCCTTCCTGTTTCTCGGCTTCTTCCTCGGGATGCGGCATGCGACCGACGCCGACCACGTGGTCGCCATTGCCACGATCGTCAGTCGCGAGCGCAGCATGACGGGCTCGGCGCTGATCGGCGCCGCCTGGGGCATCGGGCACACCATGACGGTGATGGCGGTCGGCGCGGCGATCATCGTGTTCGGGGTCGTGATCCCGCCAAAGCTCGGTCTGTCGATGGAATTCGCCGTCGGCATCATGCTGGTCCTGCTCGGCATTCTCACCTTGACCGGGATGGGCCGGGCGGTCGGCGCAGCCCATGCCCATGCGAACATCCCCGGCGGACATGCGCACGACCTTCACGATCACCTGCATGCGCATGGCGACTATGTGCACATGCACCCGCACGGTCATGACCCGGATGCGCACGGGCACGCCGAAGACCAGACGCCGCTGGCGCGGCTCGACCGCAGTGCGTTTGGGCGAATGGCGTTCTATCAGTGGCTGCGACCGTTCGTGGTCGGCCTCGTGCACGGTCTTGCAGGATCGGCTGCCGCAGCCCTGATGGTGCTGTCCATCATCCGTGAACCGGTCGCAGCGCTTGGCTATCTGCTGCTGTTCGGGCTCGGCACTGTGGTCGGTATGATGCTGATCACGCTGATCTTGTCAGCGCCGTTCGCGTTCACCGCCGTCAATTTGCCGAAATTCAATTGGCGGCTCCGTGTGGCGTCGGGCCTGATCAGCTTCGTCTTCGGAGTGATCCTGATCTACGGCATCGGCTTTGCCGAAGGCGGCCTGTTCACCGACGCGCCGAGTTGGGAACCGCGCTGACGGCTGGCGCACGACTCGCGATCAACGGCAACATGCGTTTCCGCAAGACCTGTTTCGGTTGACCGCCGCGGAAACCGAGGGATACAGTGTCGCAACAAACAAATAGAATGGAGGATGCGCCATTCGGACGATCGGCATGCCCGGTAGGCGGCCGTTGTTGCTGGTCGGCGTCGTTGTGGCGCTCGCAGCAACCACCGGTGCTGCGTGGCTGCACGAGATACGGCCGCGGCCGGTGGCGGAACGCACGGCGCAAACCAGCGGAGCACGAACCGAGAAAACCCAGCCGCCGGCATTGACCGCGGACGAGGAACGCTTCGCGACAGAATTGTGGGCCCTCCACCGGGAGGCAACCCGGTCGGCGGTAGCGATGAGCTTTGCCGGCATCTCCTATCAGACCGACGATCGGGACCCACGCGCGTTCGCACGAAAGATCGAGCCGCTGGCGAAATTCTTTCATGACGCCGAAACGCAGGTCCGCACCATGAATGCGCCGCCGTCGCTGTCCGGGACGCAAGCGCAATATGTCGACGCCATGGCGCTCTACGCCAATGCCGCCGCCGAAATACTGAAATTCACCGAGGATGGCGACGCGCAACGTCTCGGCGAGGCCCACCGCATGGATGTGAAGGCTTCCGAAGACATGCTGCGCGTCGGCGAAGTGCTGTGGCCGGGACAATACAAGCCGCATTGAAGCGTTTTCGGCCGAAGTGGAGGCCGGTTCGCATCGAGACAAGATAAGGCCACCGAATCGCAGGAGAAGAAACAAGCGCAGTCCAATCTCAATCAGGAAAGCTCAAAGAAGCTGCAGGGAGGAAGACAATGAGAAAGCGTGCATTACGAACCCGTCCGTTTGCGTGGGCCGCAATGATGGCGGGGCTGGCGTGCCTGTTCAGCGCGGCGGCGCAGGCCCAGCAACCGGTCTGCTCGGCATGGCTGATCGAGAGCAGCCGTTTCATGAACGTCCCGTTCGGATCGTTCATGCCGGATCGTGCTTTCGTGCCCGGCAGTACCAAGCCCGAGAGCAACATTCCGAGCGTCGATCTGCCGGTCAACATCGGCGTGATCAAGTGCGGCAACGAGTTGATCCTGTATGATACCGGCTGGAAGCAGCAGGACTATCTGAAGATGACCGGGTCGGAACACTGGGCTCCGCTGCCGGACCAGTTGAAGGTTCTCGGCTTGAATGCCGCCGATGTCACCAAGGTGGTGATCGGCCACGCCCACTGGGATCACGCCGGCCAATTGTCCGACCTGCCTAATGCCGTACTCTACGTCCAGCGCGAGGAACTCAAGGCGATCGAGTGGGCGCTCAACTATCCGGAGCCGCACATCCGGGCGGTCAACTCCGATCCCGGCGGCTGCAATCGTACGCCTGCTTGCGGCTACATGCCGCTCACCATCGAGGAAGTCTACGGCAAGGTGCTGAAGGGCAAGGCGGTGATCGTCGACGGCGAGATGGAGATCCTGCCGGGCGTGCGGATTCATCCGGCGTTCCGCGCCCATACCGCCGGCTCGCAGCTGCTCGAGGTGCCGACCAGCATCGGCAAGCTGGTGTTCGGCTCGGATGCGTTCTCGTCCTACGAGGGCATCCGCGACTGGATGACGGCGAACGTGCAGCAGACCGACACGGTCCAGCAGTTTCTCTCCTACGAGAAGTGCTACAAGATCACCGGCGGCTACAACAACTGCGTCGCCGCCCACGAGCCGCTGAGCTACACCGACAAATATCCGCTGACGAAGAATTCCTGGGTCGCGTTGAACGGCGGACGGATGGCCGAAATTGCACTGGCGCCGGGTGAGAAATCGCGCAAGCCATGAATGGTGTGCTCGGGGTGGGACCAGCCTTCCCACCCCGACCGCTTCTTATTGAAGCTGGAAAAAAGCAGATCGGGTTGCGCCAGTTGGCCCTATGGGTGCGTCAGTTGGCGTTCGCGCTTGCCTGCATGCTGTTCTTGCTGCCCGGCAGTGCGTCGTCGCATGATCCGAGCAGCTATGGCGGCGTGTTTCGTTCCCGCGATCTCGGCGCGGCCTGGCTCAATGCGGATGTCGGTCTGTTTCTCAATGCGGCGCTCGTCATTGCTGTCGATCCACGCGATTCATCGCACCTGCTGGTCGGCACCGATCTCGGTATCCTGAGTTCGCGCAATGGCGGGCGCAGCTGGGTGCCGGAGGGGCGCGACGTCATCATCGGCGCGGTGTTTGCGCTCGCCTTCTCGTCGGACGGTGAACTGGCCATGTGTGCGGCCACCAGCGGCGTTTTTCTTCGTAACCAGAACGGCTGGCGGCGCGCCGAAGCGCCTTCTTCCGCGATCCCTGCGCGGGCGCTGGTCGCGGGTGCAGCGAAGGATCGCTTCTATCTGCTCGGCCGCAGCCGGCTGTTCGCGAGCCAGGATGGCGGCCGCAGCTTTGCTGTCATGCCCGGATTGTCGCAAACGAGCGAGATGACGGCGCTGGTGGCGATCCCGGGATCGGCCGAACTTCTGGCGGCCGTGATCGACAGCCGGGCGATGATCAGCGACGATGGAGGGCGCAACTGGCGCAATACCGGTTTCGGCGGCGCGGATGCGCCGGTCGACATGATCGCGGCCGATGCGACGCGGCCGCAACGCATCTGGGCGGCGGCAGGCGGCCGGATCGTCGTCAGCGATAACCTCGGCGCCGATTGGCATTCCATCGGACGTTCGCTGCCTCTGGCGGGAGCGAGGGTGCGCGGCATCGCGGCGAGCGCCGACGCAATCACGCTCGTGGTCTCCTCCGATCGTGGCGTCTATCGCAGCGAGGACGGCGGTCAAACCTGGGCGCCAAAAGAAGACAACCTTCCGATCCATATCGAGGCCGGGCCGCTTGCCCGCGATCCGAACGATGCGGGTGTGATCTATGCGGTGTTCTCGCTGATGCCCTATGCCGAAGTCTGGCGCACGGCCGTCGAAGGCGGCAACCTGCTGGCGCGCATCGACACGATCAGCCTCGCCGGCGGGCTCTCGTTCTGTGTGCTGATGCTGATCGGCGGCGTTCTCGCGGCACGGCACCTGTCGCGCCGGCGCGCCACCGCACATTCGCCGCGATGATCCGCGCATGGCCGCTGATGCTGCGAATATCAGCCGCGGTACTCGGCATCGCGGTGTTGGCGGGAGTCGCGTTTCTCATGATGCGCGCCGTGCCGGTGCAAAAATTCGTCGAGTACCGCATGAGCGAGCCGCAGGATGCGCCGATCGCGATTGCGGCGGGCGCCGACGGCAGCATCTGGTTCACCATCGACCATGCCGATTCGATCGGCCGTCTGCGCGACGGCCGCGTCGAGCGGCTGCCGACGACAAACCGCAACGTCGAGCCGCTCGGCCTGGCGGTGGCGGCCGACGGCAGCGCCTGGTACACCGACCTCGCCGCCCGCGCCATCGCGCGCGTCAGCAGCGCCGGCGAGATCGCGCGGTTTACGCTGGACACCCCGATCGCGCGCCCCGGGCGGCTGGCGCTCGCGCCCGACGGCGCAGCCTGGTTCGCCGAGCCGACCGGCTATGGCGTGACCCGGCTGAAGGACGGCGTTTTTACCCGCCACCAGATCGATTCCGCCCGCGGCGGACCCTATGGGGTCGCAGTGACGGCCGACGGCGCCATATGGGCGACGCTGCAGAACGGCAACCAGCTGCTCAACCTCGCCGCCGACGGTACCAGCAGGACATTCGATCTCCCGCGCCGCGGCGCCGTACCGACGGATGTCGCCGTCGGCTCCGACGGCTCGGTGTGGTTCCTGCAGTTCCGCGCCAATCGCATCGGGCGCTTCAAGGATGGACAATTCTGGGATGTCGAGGCGGCTCGAGAAAATGCAGGCCTCAGCGGCATTGCCGTAGCTCCCAACGACGACGTCTGGTTCGGCATGATGCGCAGCGCAAGCCTCGGGCGGTTGCGCGACGGCCGCATCACGGCCTTTGCGCTCCCCCGCGACAATGCCCGGCCATTCAGCGTCGCCGTCGATCGCGACGGCAATGTCTGGTACGCCGACATCAGCGGATATGTCGGCATGCTGCCGGCCAGGTATGCCCGTGCGCGGTAGCAGTGGATTTCAAGGTGGATTTGGAGTTCCTATGGTACTCGCGGCAAACCCCGTAGGATGCGCCGCTCGGTGGTGCGAACTTCGGAATCGGAGCTACTGGACATTTAGCCCGCCGGCAGCGCTGCCAGCTCGGACACCGCGCGGATGGTCAGCACCACGCCCATGCCGACGATCAGCAGGCTGGTGGCGATCTGCAGGCGGATCATCCAGATGCTGGCCAGCCAGTCGAGCACCTTCTCGCCGACCTTCGCGGCAACGATGCCGACCACCACGAGCGTCGCCGCGAAGCCGAGGCTGAACACCACGACGGTGACCAGGCCGAGCAGGACTTTTCCGCTCGACAGCGCGCCGAGCAGCAGCGCGAGCGCGGCCGGATCGGGGAGTAGGCCGCCCGCAATACCCAGCGCCAGCAGCACTGGCAGTTTCGGACGGTTTTCGGCCACGACATCCAGCCGGTGGGCGTGGACCTTGCCGAATCCGTGGCTGTGCCAGACCACAGGCTCGCCGTGCCCATGGCCAGGCGGGTGGTCGTGAGCCGCGTCATGCGCGTGGTCGTGAGCATGGTCCTGCGCATGAGCATCCGCTCGATTGGCGGCATCGCCTGGCTCGCCCATCGCGAGCGCCACCAGATCGCGCTGCGTCCACAGCATCCATAGGCCGAGCACGATCACCAGGATGCCGACCGCGGCCGCCAGGTAGGCCTCGATGCGCTGCGGCCGGAGCCAGGTCGAGCCGAGCGAGGCGAGCACGCCGACCAGCACGATTCCGCTGGTGTGGGACAGCGTGACGAAAATTCCGAGGATCACCGCGTCGATCGGCTTGCCGCGCGCGCCAACGATGTAGGCGGCCGCGATCGTCTTGCCGTGACCCGGCGTGGCCGCATGCGCGGCGCCCGCCCAGAAGCTCGACACGACGAAGAACAGGAGTTCCCGCATTGAGGCAACCGTCAGTTGGCCGGCTACGGCCGTGGAATTTGCCACTTTAACTCGGTCAAGAATCCCATCAAGGCGGCCAAGAGACTACGGGTTGAATTCGTCACTTGCTCTTGTCTAACAACAGCCCGTTTCGGTCGTTGCCGCTCCAGCAAACTGGCCCCGGCAAGTTATGCCGGAAGGACATTCCTACAGCCAGATGGGCCGGCTGCTTTCAGGCGACCTTCTTCATCGGCGGCACCTTTCATGTGCCATTTGCTGGCAACGGCGACAGACGTTGAGGACGCTACTCCGATCGAGTAACGCTGCGCTGGTTCAGCGGGGCCATTTTGACTCGGGGCAGGTGACGATGGGCGCCGTTTACCGTCTGGCGATGCGCGAGGACGCAAGCTGTCTCCACGACATCAGACGGCGATCGATCCTGAAGCTTGCGCCTCCAACGATGCCCGAGGCTGACGCGCGGGCGTGGGCGTCGCAGCTCACGCCGGCCGGTATGGAGCGAAAGCTGCGTGAGCTGGAAGTATGGGTTGCCGAACTGGACGGCACCGTCGCCGGATGGGGAGCCATTCGCGGCGATTGTCTGGAGGGGCTTTATGCAGCTCCGGAATTTGCCGGGCAGGGCATTGGGGCCGGATTGCTCAGCATGCTCGAAGGGCTGATGCGCGAGCGCGAGTTCCCCTCAGTGCACGCGGAGGCCAGCTCAAATGCCCGCGGCTTCTACCTTCATCGCGGCTACCGGGCGACCGGTCCGCAAACGCCGCAAGGCGCCTGGCCCATCGCGAAAGAACTTCTGACCTGAAAACAGGGGCGGTAGGAGAATAAGCGCGTTGGGCGGCGGCACGGTTTGATGATCGTTTAAACCGTTCGCGGCGCTTGATTTTCGCCGCGCGAGGGGCGACTTTGGCGCCCGCTTGGCCGGGCTGATCTGAGCCCTCGCGGCGGGTTGTCAGGAGGATATTGCGTGGCGGACCATCAGGTGCACGATTTGACCCCGGAAGACGTTTCCAGGGGGATAGCGGAAGGGCGCTATCTTCTGGTCGACGTCCGCGAACCCAACGAGGTCGCGGTGGAAGCCTATCCGGATGGCGTGGTCGTTCCGCTGCAGTCGTTCGACCCGGCGGCGATTCCGGACCCGCAGGGCAAGCAGGTGGTTTTCGCCTGCCGTTCGGGCAAGCGCTCGGTGACGGCCTCGCTGGCCGCGCAGGCGGCGGGTCTGCCTTACGACAAGCATCTGGCCGGTGGCATCATTGGCTGGAAGGCCGCCGGCTTGCCGACCAAAACCGGCGGCTGATCTCCACCATGACATCCATGAATAAGGTCTTTGCTGACCTTCCGGTCACCGTGTTCGAGGCGATGTCGCAGGCTGCCCGCGACAACAACGCCATCAATCTCGGCCAGGGTTTCCCCGACGATCCCGGGCCGGAGGACATCCGCCGCGCCGCGGCCGACGCGACCGTGAACGGCTACAACCAATACCCGTCGATGATGGGCATTTCCGAACTGCGGCAGGCGATCGCGGCGCATTACGGGCGTTGGCACAAGCTATCACTCGATCCGATGACGGAAGTGATGGTGACCTCGGGCGGCACCGAGGCGCTGACGTCGTCCATTCTCGCCGTGGTCGAACCCGGCGACGAGGTCGTCTGCTTTCAACCGGTCTATGACAGCTATCTGCCGATCATCCGCCAGGCCGGCGGCATTCCGCGCCTGCTGCGGCTCGAGCCGCCAGGCTGGCGGCTGACGGAAGAGATGCTCGCCAGCGTCTTCAATCCCAAGACCAAGGCGGTGCTGTTCAACAACCCGCTCAATCCGGCGGCGGTGGTTTATCCGCGCGAGGACCTCGAATTGCTGGCGCGGTTCTGCCAGCAGTTCGACACCATCGCGATCTGTGACGAGGTCTGGGAGCACGTGGTCTTCGACGGCCGCGAGCATATCCCGCTGATCACGATCCCGGGCATGCGCGACCGTACGATCAAGGTCGGCAGCGCCGGCAAGATCTTTTCGCTGACGGGATGGAAGATAGGCTTCGTCTGCGCCGCGCCGCCGCTGTTGCGGGTGGCTGCAAAAGTGCACCAGTTTCTGACCTTCACGACCGCGCCGAACCTGCAGGCCGCCGTCGCCTACGGCCTCGGCAAGCCCGACGAATACTTTTACGATATGCGCAAGGAGCTGGCGCGGAGCAGGGACCGTTTGACGAAGGGGCTGGAGAGCATCGGCTTTCCCGTTTTGAAATCGCAGGGCACGTATTTCCTCACCGTCGACCTGTCGCCGCTCGGGCTCAACGAAACCGACGTCGAGTTCTGCAAGCGTATCGTGACTGATTATAAAGTCGCCGCGATCCCGGTATCCGCGTTCTACGAGCAGGACGCGGTGACGTCGGTGGTGCGTTTCTGTTTTTCCAAGAAGGACGAAACGCTGGACACCGCGCTGGAGCGCCTGTCGGACGCGGTGCACGGCCGCCGCAAGAGGTAGCAGATGCGCGATCTGGTCCGAGGTTCGTTTCGCCTGATCGGTGCGATGACGGTTGCGCTGTCGCTCTCGCCCGCGCAGGCCGAGGAGCGCACGGTGAACTTCTACAACTGGTCCAACTATATGGCGCCGGGGGTGCTGGAAGACTTTACCAGGGAAACCGGCATCAAGGTGGTCTACGACACCTTTGACGCCAACGAGACGCTGGAGACGCGCCTCTTGGCGGGGAAGTCAGGCTACGACGTCGTTGTGCCAACAGGCTATTTCCTGCAGCGCCAGATCACGGCAAAAGTCTTTCTCAAGCTCGACAAGTCGAAGCTGCCCAATCTCGCCAACGCCTGGCCGGTCGTGACCAGCCAGCTCGCCATCTATGACCCCGGCAATGATTACGCCGCCAACTACATGTGGGGTACCACGGGCATCGGCTACAACGTCAAGACGATGCAGAAAATTCTCGGGCCGGACGCCAGGATCGATAGCTGGGATATCGTCTTCAAGCCGGAGAACCTCGCAAAATTCAAGGACTGTGGCATCCACATGCTGGACTCCGCCGACGACATTCTGCCGGCGGCACTCGGTTATCTCGGGATCGATCCGAACTCGACCAAGCAGGCCGATCTGGAAAAGGCCGCCGAGCTCGTCAGCAAGATCAGGCCCAACGTCCGCAAGTTTCATTCCTCGGAATATCTGGGCGCGCTGGCATCCGGCGAAATCTGCTTCGTGGTGGGATGGTCGGGCGACATCATGCAGGCGCGCAGCCGCGCCGCCGAAGCCAAGAACGGCATCGAGATCGGCTACGCCATCCCGAAAGAGGGCGCGCAGATGTTCTTCGACAATCTCGCGATCCCGGCGGATGCGAAGAACGTCGCGGAGGCCTATGCGCTGATCAACTATCTCTACCGCCCGGACGTTGCGGCGAAGAATTCGGACTTTTTGTCGTATGCCAACGGCAATCTGGCGAGTCAGAAGCTTGTGGACTCGAAGATTCTCGACGACAGGAACATCTATCCGGACGAGGCGACGCAGAAAAAGCTGTTCGTCATCCAGGCCCGCGACCCCGCCACCCAGCGTATCATCAACCGGCTGTGGACCAGGGTGAAGACGGGGAAGTGAGCGGGTAGGGGGCGGCGTCCGCAGTGTTGCAAATTCGCCCGGGCCGGCAATTGTTTTCCACTCGCGGCAAACTTCTGTTGCCGGACCGGGAGGGGGAATCTATAGCTCCCTCCGGGAGCATCACATGACCAACATCCTTACGTTCTTTTCAACGCGCACCCTGCTGCAGATCGTCTTCGTCCTGGGATCGGCCGTTGCGATGAAGGCGTGGAGTCTCGGCCTGCTGTTCGGCGGATAAGCCAGCCCGTAGTCCGTAGCCCGGATGAGCGCAGCGAAATCCGGGACCAATGGCGAGAGCGGCCCCCGGATGTCGCTGCGCTCATCCGGGCTACGCATCGCTCGCTACCGCCACCGCCTGTGCAGCCACAGCCACTGATCCGGATACTCCCGCACCCAGCCTTCGACCACTGACGTGACCGCCTGCATTGTGCCCTGGATGTCGATCTGGCCCGCGGCGTCACGCACCGGCTTGACCTCTTCGGACAATTCGGCGCGAAAACGGTGGTTGGGCAGGCGGATGATGCGGACGCCGTGCACGGGGCAATCGACCTGCCGCAACAGCCGGGCCAGCGTCGGGTTGGCCTTGGTCTTGCGGCCGAAGAACGTCACCTCGACGCCGTTGCCCATGTACTGATCGACCAGCATCGCGACGTGCTGGCCCCGCTGCAGGGCTTCTGCAAGCTTGAGCGGCGCCTCGCGGCCGGCCGGCACCAGCGTACCCATCTTGACGGCGCGGATGCGCTCAATAGCGCGATCGGCGGACTCGATGTTCGGCCGGCGGAACAGGATCGCGCAATCCAGCCCATGGGCGACCGCGCCGAGCGCCGGGATCTCCCAATTGCCGAGATGGCTCGCGAAGATGATCGCCGGCTTGCCGTCGTCGCGCAGGTGGTCGAAAATCTGCTTGGTCCGCGCGCCGAACTCGACGCGGCTCGGCTTGTCCGGATGGTCGACGTCGTAGTCCCAGATGTGGTCGAGATGGGCGAACTCGGCGCCGATGCGGCCGAGATTGTCCCACACGCCGGCCAGAATGGTTTCGATCTCCTCAGACGATTTCTCAGGGAATGCGGCCGTGAGATTCTCGCGCCCGATGCGGTCCTCGCGCAGCCGCCGGCCGATGAAGTGGGTGACGCGGCCGAAGAAATTGGCGGTCTTGTCCGGATCGAAATAGCGCGTGGTGCGCAACAGTGCGACCGTCAGCGCGCCGACGGCGGCTTCCGCCACAGGTTTTGCGGCGTCGCGCAGGCGCGCCTTGGTGCGTAGGAGCAAGCGGTTCATCGTGTTGATTGATGCGCTGCTACACTGGTTCGCGGGTCAGGATCAGCGAGGCGTTTTGCCCGCCGAAACCGAACGAATTGGACATCACCGCGGTGACGCGGGCATCGCGCGCGGTGTTGCCGACCACGTCGAACAGGATGGCCGGATCCGGAATCTCGTAATTGATGGTCGGCGGAATCCGCTGGTGCTCCAGCGTCAGCAGCGAGAACACGGCCTCGACCGCGCCGGCCGCCGAGATCGTATGTCCGACCATCGACTTGTTCGACGACACCGGAATTTTCGGCAGATGCTCGCCGAACACGACCGCTGTCGTGTTGTACTCCATCTTGTCGTTTTCCGGCGTCGCGGTGCCGTGCGCGTTGATGTGGTCGATCTGTTCCGGTTCGAGGCCGGCATCCGCCAGCGTCTTGCGCATGCAGCCGATGATCGGTTTGCCGTCCGGGCTGGAGCGGGTGCGGTGGAACGAGTCGGTCAGTTCGCCGCAGCCGGCGACCACGCCGAGAATTTTTGCGCCACGCGCGATCGCCGACTCATAGCTTTCCAGCACCATCGCGCCGGCGCCTTCCGCCATCACAAAACCGTCGCGGTTCTTCGAGAACGGCTTTGAGGCAGCCTGCGGCGGATCGTTCTGTGTCGACAGCGCCGACAGCAGCGAAAAGCGCACTAACGCTTCCGGATTGACCGTGCCGTCGGCGGCAACGCAGAGCGCGGCGTCGGCCTCGCCGCGGCGGATCGCCTCGACGCCGAGCTGGATCGCGGTCGCGCCGGAGGCGCAGGCGGTGGAGAGAGAGATCGGCGACCCCTTGGTGCCGAAGGTTTCGGCCAGGTGGCCCGCCACCGAACCGAACATGAAGCGGTGATGGTACGGCGCGAACCGGCCGCCGCCGCTGACGCGCAGCATGTCATCGTAGCCGAATTCGGTCTTGCCGACCGCGCGCCCGAGCTCGAGCCGCTGGGGCCATTCGACCTCGACCGGCGCAACCGCGAGAAACAGCGGTCCGGGAAAATCGGCCTTGGCTCCGATGGAGGCCTGTGCGAGCGCTTCTTCGGTCGCCATTTCGGCCAGCCGTTCGGTCAATCCCGTCGAGGTGACGGGATCGACGGTGACGAAATCGACCGTGCCCGCCATGGTCGATTTCAACCCGTCGATCGGAAAGCGCGTCACGGTGCGGATGCCGGACTCGCCCGCGGTCAGCTTGCGCCAATTGTCTTCCTTGCCGGCCCCGAGCGACGTCACCACGCCCATGCCGGTGACGACGACGATCGGCCTGCCGAATTTATCTGATGGTGCTGACATGGTTCCCCCGATGTGCGCCGTGACTGAATGCGCTCTCGCGCTCGTGCCTGCTCTGGCGGTTCCTGCTCGCGCCCTACTTGACGGCCTCGACCAGGGCCATGCCTTCGCCCTGCCAGTGACCGGTCCCCACCACCACAATCTGGTCCGGGGCATCGGCCTTTTCAACCTCAAGCCCAGTCGGATCGTTGGGCGGAAATAGCGCGCCGCGGGAGAGCGAGAGCGCGGCAAGCGCCAGGCCCAGCGGAAACTGGGTCTCCAGCGTGTGGCCGAACATCGTTCCGGTGGCGCGCACCGCAAACCCAGGGTGCTGGCGCAGGAACGCCTTCTCTTCAGACGTTACCGGCTCGACGCCGGTCGCGCCCGTGATCAGTTGGCCGCTGTCGCCGGCGACACCGAGTTTCGGCCACAGCGCTTCCAGCGATTTCGTCACCGCGCCCGGCTGCTTGCGCTGCGCGAGGTCGGCGACCACCTTGGTCAGTTTGGCATACGGCTTGGCGCCGCGGGCTTCGGCATGCTCGCGCGATTCCAGCACCAGGAAACAGCCGGCGGAGCCGAGCGCAAAACCGCTTCGGTCGTCGCGCTGCCAGACGGGGGCATACTTCTCTTTCAGATTGAAGTCGCCGAATTCATAGAGGACCAGCAGATCGGAGCGCTCGCCATTGTGGGCGGCGCCGACCAGCGCGATGTCGCTCTGTCCGGACGAGATCCGCGCCAGTGCGATCCGCGCCGCGTCGATGGAGGCCGCTTCCTCGCCCATGAAGGTGCGCGACGTGCCGCAGACGCCGTGCACGATGGCGATGTTGCCGGCGAGCAGGTTGGAGAGCTGGGCCAGAAACAGCGTCGGCCGCAAATCGTTCATCAGCCGTTCGTTGAGAAAGCCCGGACTGGAATTGCCCTTGGCGTCGGCGTTCATGATCGCCTCGTCGACCGCGAGATCGCGCTCGCCGCCACCGGCGGCGACGATCATGTCCATCCGCCCGAGGATTTCCTTGTCGCCTTTCACCCCCGCCGAATCCAGCGCCAGCCCTGCGGCATAGGTGCCGATGCGCTGCCACGCTTCCATCTGGCGCTGATCGCCCTTTTTTGGGATCTGGGCGTCGAAGGTGACCGGGGCAAGCGGATGCACGATGTAGGGCGCAAACCGCTTGCCGTCGACGTTGATCTTCTTCTCGTTCAGCGCATCCCAATGCGCGTCCAGCCCCTCGCCGAGCGAGGAGACGATGCCGATGCCGGTGATCCAGACTTCCTTGGCGCCTGCGGACTTCTGCTCAGTCATGCGTTATCGCCTGCAGTGGGAAGCCGATCTCGTTGGCCTTCGCGTCCATGTGCACGCGCAAGGCAGGGTCTGGGAAGGGGGCAAGGCCGAAGGTTATTTCAGCGCTGCACTTCAACTCCTTGCCGACGCGTATTTTTGCCTTCGTGACGGCGAAGCCGGAGCCTTCGTGCTCGAGCTTCGCATCGATCGTCAGCAACTGACCGGGACTGACGTAACCCCGCATCTTGGCTTCCTTCACGATGGCCAGGAACGGCATGCGCTCGAACTTCAACAGGCCGAGCAACAGCCAGCCGGAGCTCTGCGCCATCGCTTCGGTCAGCAGCACGCCGGGCATGATGGGGAAGCCCGGAAAATGCCCCTCGAAGATGGAGTGAACAGCCGGAACCTGGGCCTCGACCGTAATTTTCTTCTCGTCGAGATTGAGGTCGACGATGCGGTCGATCAGCTGAAAGTGATCAAGGTCCATGGCAGGCGATTAGGCGCCCGGCGCTGCATTCTTGGCGGCGACCAGTTCGTCGATGCGATCGGCGAGATTTTGCAGCACGAAATACTGCTCGGTCGTGGCCTTGCCGTCGTTGACTTCCTGGGTCCACTTTTCGAGCGGCATCTTGATCCCGAACGCCTTGTCGATGGCAAAGGCGATGTCGAGGAAGTCCAGGCTGTCGATTCCCAGATCGTCGATGGCGTGGCTCTCCGGCTTGATCGTGTCGCGCGGAATGTCGCAGGTTTCCGCGATAATGTTGGCGATCTGATCGAATGTGGAAGACATCATTAAGCCTTTGATATATTGGAGATAATCTGGAGCGGCCTGAGGAGGCGGGTGAACGGCCCCGGAAGGCCCTGTTCCCCTCGGCCGGAGTCGACAGCCCGTATATCGGAGCGGGGGCCTGAGTTCAATGGAGAGGGGCCGGGCGGAAGGGGATGGATTTGGGGGCGAGAATGGCGGTTTTGGTTCCGAATTCCACAAGTGTTGCGAACGCCACCGAGAACTTCAATTTGATGGTAGCCCATGCCGAATCGAGCCGGCGGAGCTGCGGCCTTAAGAGCTGACATCTTCGCCGTGCCGACCGAACTCAAAATCATCGTTCATTCGCAGACAATCCCAAGCGGGACAGAACCGACCGCTGGGTCTCGCGTCTTGCCGAATGACGCTTCTAGGTCTGTGCAGGCGTGTCCTGCCGCATGCTGGCGGGGCCAGTTTCAGTCGGAAACACGCTCTCGTATAATGCACGGGCCTCTTGAATAAGACGAGCCTTGTCACGGTCGGGGGTAGGCTTCGGAAATCTTATGATTTCGCCCATTTGATCTCCAAGGAAAGATACGCCCGGCGGAAAGCAAGAAGCGAATATCATGCCAGCCCTGGGGGATACTCGGGACGACCCGTGTTCAGCCGGAAGTTAGGCCGCGAGCCCGTAAGGCGGATTAGTTAGCCGCAGGCGTAATCCGCAGCCTGGTTGCAGCGAACTATCGTACACTGACCGATGCCGCGCCGACGCCGTGAACTGCACCTCGATCGAAACGGCGGATTACGCGCTCGCTAGTTCGCCCTCCGCTTCGGCTGATCTCTTCACGACCGCTTCGCCTCATCCAGAAACGCCTGAACCGCCTCGAACAGCTTCAGCCGATTGCGCTCCATGATGATGGTGTGCGTTCCCTCGGCCAGCGCGACGT
Organism: Bradyrhizobium sp. AZCC 2262; assembly: GCF_036924535.1. Lineage (NCBI taxonomy): Bacteria > Pseudomonadati > Pseudomonadota > Alphaproteobacteria > Hyphomicrobiales > Nitrobacteraceae > Bradyrhizobium > Bradyrhizobium sp. AZCC 2262. The sequence goes on from NZ_JAZHRT010000001.1 coordinate 2,693,186, forward strand.
AGCGCTTTCCCGGCGAGTTCACCAGCAGCGGAAACAGGGTCTGCGCCATGTAGGGCGGCGTATCGCGGTCCCATTCGGCGCCGACCAATAATGTCGGGACCGTGATCTTGGAAGGATCGTAATAGGGTTTGCCGGCGCCAAAGAATTCGGCGCTGTCCTGCACGACGCCGTTCGGCGCGCGAACGACCGGGGGAGTCATCTGGGCACCGACCGGATCGGTTGCGAAGGTCGCGTCGGCCCAGGCATCGAACCAGCCGGCGGGAATGAGATTGGCTTTCTTGTCCTCCGGCACGCCGGTGTACCAGCGCTCCTTTGCTTGATCGCGATTGACCATCCTGTACGCGCCAAGCTTGCCGGGACCGGCTTGAACCAGTGAAGGCGTTTGCCGGATCCAGGCCGGTGCGTAGAGGACGAGACGTTCCACCTTCGATGCGTTTTGCGTGGTGTAGGTCGCCATCAGCGTCGTGCCCCACGACCAGCCCAGAAGGTTGAGACGCGGAATGTTGCGGCGCTGCAGGATAAAATCGACCGCTGTGCCGATGTCCTTGACCGCCGTCTGGCCGGTGACGATTGGCGCATTGGCTTCGGGCTTGTCGGCCATCTCGCTCGGGCGCGTGGATTTGCTGTAGCCGCGCAGATCGATAAGCCAGACGTCATAGCCGCGCGAGGCGATGTATTCCATCCAGGACAAGCCATCAAGCTTGAGGTCGAACGCCGTCTCGGAAGGGTAGGTCGCGCCGTGGACGTAGAGCACGGTCTGCTCCGGCCGGAACGAGGTCATGTCCGCCGGCCGCTTGTTGCGGACATATATTTCGATGCCGGGATCTGATGTCTTGACCATCATCTCTTCAGTCACCAGAGCCCTCGTCTGTGCCAGCGCGGGAACGGAAAGGAGAGTTGCGAGAAAAAAGCCTGCCGCAGCGATTGAAAGTCTCAACGTTGCCTCCCTGGTATTCTTGTTTTTGCCCTGACCTAACGTAACGGGAATTCCTGCGACCGTGCACCTAATTCTCGCCCGGTTCGATGTGGTACAACGCCGATGAAGAAGGGATCAGGCCCCACCAGCAGGTGACCGGGGCTATTCGGGCATGCGCGATGGGACGATTTTTCCCAACAACTTCAATCTGATTTGCCCCGTCCAGTCTCGATCGCAAAAATAATCCGCTTCGCCGCCACCCCAAATCAGTCCTACAAACCCGCCATCCCGTCCTGAAGGAGAGGGGCGTTGGCCATCGTCACGAACGTTGGGATGGGATGCGGTGGACGCGGCGGCGTCAGGCGCGAGAAGTCGTTCGCAGGGCGGTTTCGGCCGTGAGTGAAGGACAGCGCGCAAGATGATCGACGTTGCTGCGTACGGCAAAACCGTGTGGTCCCGACACCCGTTGCTGGTGCCAAGCTGCCGGTGGCGAATTCGATCCAACCGGATCGATCAGCCATCAAGCCGGCAGTGATGGAGGCAAGAGGAATTCGTCTCCAGGGAGAGCGCGGCATAAGCCGTCAACCCATTGCGCGGGGAATGCCGGAGTGCTCCGGCTGTACCTGTATGCTCGTGTGCGCTCTCTTTGCGCTATTTGCACACGAGACCGCGGGTGCAGCAAGCACCCGGCATTCCCTGCTCCCTCTTGTTTGGGGGAAAGGAATTTCAGCAAAGCTCGGGCGCAGCGCGTCGCGAGAACGCAGATACACATTCACCTGTCATCGTCCGCGAAGGCGGACGATCCAGTATCCCAGAGACGTCAATGATTGAACCGAGAGGCCGCAGCGTACTGGATACCCGCCTTCGCGGGTATGACGTCCCTGTATCCGTCATTGCGAGGAGCGCAAGCGACGAAGCAATCCATTCTTTCTTTGTGCGGCGACGTGGATTGCTTCGCTGCGCTCGCAAAGACGGTGGAACGGTTCTTGGCCGACTACCCCAGCGGCGTCACAGAAATCCGGGCGCAGTCGCGGCGGCCCATCAGCACGCAGTCCTGGGTCTTGCGGAGATCGGCGATGCTGACCGCAAGCCAGATGCCGATGGCGGTCAGTGCCACGGTGAAGGCGAGCGCTGCGACATTGGCGAGCATGCGATGACGGAAATCGTCACCCTCGTCGCGCGGCCGTTCGTAGCGGGACAAGTCGTTCGCCGCAGGCGACGTGCTGGTGTTGGATGCCTTGGTGCTGGGCGTCTTGACTGGATCGGGTTCTTCCCGTCCGCCCGGCGGGTGGGCCGAGGTGCGCGGCCTGAACTTGAGCACCACGTGCTCTTCGTCCGAAATAATGGGCCGCTGGGTTTTCACTGCCGCCGATCCGCGAAAAATCCTGAGTCTTTCTTAGCACGGCACCGGCACTTCCAACATGAAATCTTGCCGGACGCGGGTCAGCCATCCATCCGCGCAACGTTTGATGGAACCGGTGCCGTCGATCGGCCGCGCGTGGCGTCGGGCCTTCCGGCAATCCTGGCATGCCTGCCGCAAGCCGACTTCCGGTCGCGGCGATTTGAGGGCTCGCGCCACCATGGCACGGTAAACCCCGTTACAAAGAACGCGGTCTATCTGCCGGCTGGTGCGGGCCTGATTGGATAGCGGCCCTACGTCGGTCGGTTGTCCGATGAAGAGCCAGGATGCGGTTCCTGCTCGGTCTCGTCCTTGCCGCCAAGCTTCTTGTGCAGCCAGCGTTCAGTTCGGCCGCCGACGGTCAGGATCGCGAAGGTAATGACCACTGCGATGATCACCACGCGCCATTGTCCGAGGCCGCAGACAATTCCGATGCAGGCCGCCAGCCAGGTACAGGCGGCGCTGGTGAGCCCGCGAACCCTGAAATGGCGTCCGGCGTGAACGATGACGCCTGCGCCGAGAAAGCCGATCCCGGTCAAAATTCCCTGCATCACCCGGCTGCCGGCGTCCGAGACGATTTTGGCCTCGTCCGAATGAACCAGCACCAGCAGCATGGCCGTCGCCAGGCTGACCAGCCCCAGCGTCTTCAGTCCGATCGGCTTTCCCCGCAGATCGCGGTTGAGCCCGATCAGGCCGCCCACGAGCGTGGCGACGCCGAGACGCAGTGCGATTTCGGTCCAGTCCAGCAACGCGGGAAACCTCCGGGCTCAGCCCTGTTTCGGCAGCCGCCCCATCATGTAGAACTCGTCGTTCGGGCGCATCGCAGTGACGTTGGCCAGCCGGTTCGACAGCGCAAAGAAGGCGGCGATCGCGGCGATATCCCAGATGTCGTCGTCGGAAAAGCCGTGGCCGGCAATTTCGGCAAAATCCGCTTCCGAAACCGTGTTGGCCGCCTGGCTCACCTTCATGGCGAAGTCGAGCATGACGCGCTGCCGCGGCGTGATGTCGGCCTTGCGGTAGTTGACCGCAATCTGGTCGGCGATGACAGGGTTTTTGGCCCGGATGCGCAGGATCGCCCCATGGGCAATCACGCAGTAATGGCACTGGTTGGCGGCGGACGTCGCCACCACGATCATCTCGCGCTCGGCCTTGGTCAGCCCGCTGTCCTTTTCCATCAGCGCGTCATGATAGGCAAAGAAGGCGCGAAACTCGTCCGGACGATAAGCGAGCGTCAGGAAGACGTTCGGGACGAAGCCGGACTTCTCCTGCACGGCAAGGATCCGGGTGCGGATGTCCTCCGGCAGCTTGTCGATGGCGGGCGGCTGAAATCGTTTGGTGGCGGGCTTGGTCATGAAAGGGTTCCGGCTGGAGCCGCAAGGCGGCGTTGCCGGAACCATATAGCCTTTTGCGGCGAAGTGGATACCGGCTCGCGCAAGCAAATCACGCGAATGTCGCTTCTATTTGAGCATGATCTCCGCGCAAACGCGTTCCGCGTTTGTCGCGAGGGAAAACCGGTATCCAGTTTTCCGGATCATGCTGTGCCGCCGTCAGCGCAACGGCTTCTTCAGCAGCGAGAACCGGTCGGGGTCCAGCCCCATCGAGGGCTGCAGCATCGGCGCTTCCACCGGCGTCATGACGCGGGCGGCCGCGGGCCGGTCGTTGATGCCGGGATCGTTCGGCACGTCGCGATGCGAGGTGGCGCCGCGCCAGCGGTCCAGCACGGCGGAGACGAAATGCATGTCGTGGCCGGCGGCAACCGACGGCACGGTGGCAATGGTGGCTTCGCTGCGCGGCAACTGGTGGACCGGAACTTCCTTGAAGCGCAGGCGGGTCGGCAGCGCCACGCCTTCGCCGAAGGCCAGCACCTCGCGGGTGCCGAGCGAAGGCACGAACGACAACAGGTTGGCCGCGGCGTCCGAGACCGCCGAGCGCAACAGCGCCTGGTCGCGGTCGTTGGCAAGGCGCATCGCAAACAGCGTGTTGCACTGGGAGATGATGGTGGCGTCGAGTTCGGCCGGGCGCTGGGTGACGAGGCCGAGATAGACGCCGTACTTGCGGCCTTCCTTGGCAATGCGCGAGACCGCCTTGCGCGTCGGGCCGAAACCGATATTGCGGTCGGCGGCGGCGTAACGGTGCGCTTCCTCGCAGACGAACAGCAGCGGCGAGACGCCGTCGCTCCACAGACCGAAATCGAATGCCATGCGGCACAACACCGACACCACGGAATCGACGACTTCGGCGGGGAAGCCGGCGAGCTGCATGATGGTCATCGGCCGGCCGTTGGCAGGCAGGCGGAACAGGTGGCTGATGACTTCCGCCATGGTGTCGCCGCCGACATTGGCGTTGTCGAACATGAAGGTGTAGCGGGGATCGTTGCGCACGGTCTCGATGCGCGAAATCAGCTTGTGATAGATGATGCGCGAGGAGCGGTTCTCCAGCTTGCCCATCCGTTCGTCGATCAGCGAGATCAGATCGACCAGCCGGTATGGCACCGGCGTATCGACGGTATAGCCGCCCGACTTCGGGTCCATGCGCTTGAGCCCGAGCCGGTCGGAGTTCTGATACTGGGTGTAGATGCCCTTTGCCATCGGAATGACTTCGGCGAGGACGTCGAGTTCTTCGGGCACGCCCGGGCGGCCGCCGAACAGCACGTCGACGATTTCCTCGAAATTGAACAGCCAGAAGGGCAATTTGAGGTTGCGCGGATTGAGCACCAGCGCGCGTTCGCCGAAGCAGCGGCCATACTCGTTGTGAACGTCGAGCAGGAAAATCCGCAGGTTCGGCCGCGCCTTCAGAATCTCGTTGAGCAGCAGCGACACGCTGGTCGATTTGCCGACGCCGGTGGATCCGAGGACGGCGAAGTGCTTGGAGAGCATCTCCTCGACGTCGACATAGGCGATCACCGAGCGGTCCTGCTGCAGGGTGCCGACATTGATCTGATCCGACCCGCTCGGCGCATAGACGGTGCGAAGGTCTTCGGCGGTGATGAGGTCGACGGCGTCGCCGATCGTCGGATAATTGGTGACGCCACGCTGGAATTTGGGGCGTTCGCCGCCGGAAATTTCGCCGAGCAGGTCGACCGAGGCGCTCGCGATGTAGCTATCGAGGTTCGGCAGATCCTCGCACGACACTTCGGTGATCATCGCGACGATGGTGGAATCGGCGGCGCAGCGAATACTGATGAAGCGGCCGACGGTGGCGCGCACCTCGGAGACGGGCATCGGGCCCGACGCCAGAAGTCCGACCCGGGCGAGGGAGCCGCGCACGGAAATCACACGTCCGAAGGATGTCACAGTGTTGGATCTCATGAATTGGGGTCTGACCAACATTATGGGCAGCCCCGACTAGCGAAACGGTTAAACTGGTGAGGTTTCGTATCGGCTAAATCCGCGGCATCTCGGTCAGGATTCGTTTTTGCGGCCGCGCCCCGTCAGCGCCGGCGGGTGTCAGTCGCGCTGGAAAACAAGGACTTTCTTGCATTTCCGGCCGCGCCTGACACCGGCTCGGAATTAATCATTCGTTTACCACCTCGCACGAGAGCCGCCGGCCGCCGGGCGCGTCTCGGTAACCTCCGATGCCGGACCGCGGATTGGCGCCGGCACGTGTGCTCGGTAACCGATCGCTAACCGCAAGTTGTAACGCGGCTTCCATCAGTGCTGCGTAACATTATCGCAGGGGTGCGTTCGGGAGGTCCGGGTTCCGTCGCACGCCAATTTTCATCTGGCGCAGGACCTGTCGCCAAACCGGGAAATCTTGGCGGGGCATGCGCGGGGAGGCACCTCGGGTGGACATCGACAGCGACCAGCAAATGTCGGCCGATTCTGCCGGCCCTGTGGAGAGGGCCGGAGCAATCACGTGGCTTGCGGTATGCTGCGTGCTGCTCGCGACGGCGGTTGTCGGCGACATCGCGACCTCGGGATGGAGCCTTCGCGAACGTCTCCTGCTCGCGCTCGTCGCCGTCCTTGCGCTGGTCGCCGGACTGCTGCTGCGGCGTGACCGGTTGACCGACCGGCGGCTAGCGGCCGAGCGGCGCCAGCTTTCGATTGCCGTGAACAACATCCCGCAAGGCCTTGTGCTCTATGATGCATCCGCGCGGATCATCATCTGCAACCAGCCCTATCTGGACATGTTTGGACTGTCGCCCGACGTGGCCAGGCCCGGCTGCACCATGCAGCGGCTGATCGCCCACCGGAAAGAAACCGGATCGTTCGATGGCGACGTCGATGAATTCTGCAACGCGATCATCCAAACGGTTTCGCTCGGCAAGGCGACGCGGCAGCTCACGGAAGCGCCGGGTGGCCGGGCGATCGAAATCATCAACCGGCCGCTGAAGGGCGGCGGGTGGGTCGCGACCATCGAGGACATCACCGCTCGCCAGCGCGCGGACGAGAAGATCGCGCATCTGGCGCATTACGACGGGTTGACCGACCTGCCGAACCGGATCCTGTTCCGCGAGCGGCTCGAACAGTCGCTCAAGGCGATACGGCCGGGCGAGCAACTGGCGGTGCTCTATATCGACATCGACGAGTTCAAGAGCGTCAACGATGCGCTCGGCCATCCGATCGGCGATGAGCTGCTCAAGGGTGTCGCCGAGCGTCTGCGCGGTTGTCTCAACGAAACCGATGTGGCGGCCCGGCTCGGCGGCGACGAGTTCGCCGTCATCCAGACCGCTATCAAGGACCGGTCGGAAACCACTCGGCTCGTTGATGACATCCATTCGGCGATCAGGCAGCCGCTGGAATGCATGGGGCATCTGATCACCACCGATGCCAGTATCGGCATAGCGCTTGCCCCTGGCGACGGGGTGGACCTCGATCAGTTGTTGAAGAATGCGGACCTTGCGCTCTACGGCGCCAAGGGCGACGGACGGCGGACCTATCGCTTCTTCGAGGCCGGCATGGATCAGCGCGCCAGGGCGCGGCGAAGCCTGGAGCTCGAGCTGCGTCAGGCGATCAGCGACGGCAGCCTCGAGACCTACTATCAGCCGGTGATCAATCTCGAGGACGGCAAGGTCTCATCCTGCGAGGCGCTGCTGCGGTGGCGGCATCCCGAACGCGGCATGATCTCGCCGGCGGAATTCATCCCGATCGCGGAAGACAGCGGCCTGATCAATCAGCTCGGCCTGTGGGTGCTCAAGACCGCCTGTGCCGAGGCCGTCACCTGGCCGGATCATGTTAGCGTCGCGGTCAACGTTTCGCCGGTGCAGTTCAGGAGCCCGTCGCTGGCCTTGAATGTGGCGGCGGCGCTCGCGGCGTGCGGCCTTCCCGCCAGCAGGCTGGAGCTTGAGATCACCGAGGCCGTGCTCATTCGCGATGACGAGGCGGCGCTCGACATGCTGCACCAGTTGCGCAAGCTGGGTGTCCGGATCGCGCTGGATGATTTCGGCACCGGCTATTCCTCGCTCAGCTACCTGCAGCGTTTCCCGTTCGACAAGATCAAGATCGATCGCTCCTTCATCCGGGACATCGCCGGTCCCGGCGCGTCATCGTCGATCGTACAGGCCGTGGTGAACATCGCGGCCGCCAGCGACATGACGACGACGGCGGAGGGGGTCGAAACCGAGCAGCAGCGGAATCTGCTGTACATCCTCGGCTGCACCGAGATGCAGGGCTATCTATTCAGCCCCGCGATACCGGCCGCCGAAGTGAGGCGGCTGCTGCTCTCGCACCGCGGCAGGGCCATGTCCGCTGCTTGACGTCGGCTGCTTGAAACGCCGGGCGCGGCTTGCTATCCAGTTCTGCATAACAAGAAACAGGGCGGGGTGGACCGCGATGAATCGCGACAACGCATCTTGAGCGAGCCGGCGCCGCCTTCCGCGCTCGCACCATTCCATGTCAGGAATTACCGTTTTCAATGGCCCGCCGATCTGCTCACCTCGTGGGCGTTCGAGATGGAAACGCTCATTCTCGGCTGGTATGTGCTGGTCGAGACTGGATCGGTGCTGTTGCTCACCTTGTTTGCCTCGCTCGGCTATGTCGGTACGCTGGTAGCGCCGATGTTCGGCGTCGTCGGCGATCGGATCGGTCACCGCGATCTCCTGGCGGTGATGCGTGCGACCTACGCGGTGCTGGCGGCGGTGTTGATGACGCTGGCGCTGTCCGGCCACCTTGCGCCGCTCTATGTGTTCATGATCGCGGCCGTGATGGGCATCGTCCGGCCATCGGACCTTGGCGTGCGCGGCGCTTTGGTCGCGACCATCATGCCGCATGGCCAGTTGATCGGGGCGATCAGCATCTCGCGCACCACGATGGATACCGCGCGTATCGCCGGCGCGCTAAGCGGCGCCGGATTGTTTGCCGCGCTTGGCATGGGCCCGGCCTATGTGGCGATCGTCTGTCTTTATATTACCGCGACCGCGCTGACGCTGTGCATCGTGGCCCCGGCAAAACCGCATGCGGCGGGCGAGGCTGCCAGCGAGGCGTTGCAGCGCTCGCCGCTGCGCGACCTCAAGGAAGGGGTGGCCTATGTCTGGACCACGCCGCGGATGCTGGCCGCGCTGTGGGTGGCGTTCCTCGCCAACCTGACGGCCTATCCGCTCACGAATGGTCTGCTGCCCTACATCGCCAGGGCGATCTACGGCACCAACCAGACCGGGCTTGGATATCTGTCGGCGAGTTTCGCGATCGGCTCGCTGGCCGGTTCGATCGTGCTGAGCCTGATCCGCGATATCCGGGTGGCGCGGCTGATGATCGGCGCCACCGTCGTCTGGTACGCGACCTTGCTGATCTTCGTGCAGATGCAGACGGTGCCGACCGCGATTGCGTGCCTGGTGGTGGCGGGCTTTTCGCAAAGCCTCGCCATGATCTCGATCGCCGTCATCCTGATGCGGACCGCGAGCGAGAATTTCCGCGGCCGGGTGATGGGCGTGCGCATGATGGTGATCTATGGGCTGCCGATCGGGCTATTGGCCGCCGGCAGCCTGATCGACGAGATCGGATTTGCGGCGACCGGAACACTCTACGCGGCGGCCGGCCTCACCTTGATGCTGGCGGTCATACTGCACTGGCGCGCTGACCTCTGGCACGCGCACGCGCCGGCGAACGCGCGGTGAGTTGACTGGCGTCCGGGCAATGTCTCACTGCATCTTGATGTTCGCTTCCTTCAGCACCGGCTCCCACTTCGCGGCTTCAGCGCGCATGAAGGCGTCGAAATCCCCGAGCGAACTGCCGACCGGCGTGGCGCCCATCTTTTCCAGCGCGGTCAGGACCACCGGATCCTTCAGCGCGGCGGCAAGGTCGTCGTGAATTTTTGCGACCAGGTCAGGTGCCATGCCGGCGGGGCCGAGAAAACCCCACCAGACCGAGGCGTCATAGCCGGGGACGCCAGCTTCCGCGACGGTGGGAACGTCGGGCAATGCCTTCGAGCGCTGGGCCGTCGTCACCGCAAGCGCGCGCACCGCATTGCCTTCGAGCTGGCCGACCACCTCGGGCAGCGGATTGACGCTCATCGGAATCTCGCCTGATATGACGGCGGTGAGGGCAGGGGCGCCGCCCTTGTAGGGGATCGACTGGATCTTCACCTTGGCCATGTAGTTGAGAAGCTCGCCGGCGAGATGGGCCGAGGTGCCGTTGCCGGACATGCCGTACGATAATGATTCTGGCTTTGCGCGCGCGGTCGCCAGCAACTCCCCGAGATTCTTTATCGGGCTGTTCTTCGACACCACGATCGCCAGCGGCGAATAGGCCACCTCGCTGATCGCCGTAAAATCCTTGAAGGTGTCGTAGGGCAGTTTTAGATAGAAGAACTGGTTCAGCGGATGGCCGCTCGCCACCAGGATCAGCGTGTAGCCATCCGGTGCGGATTGCGTAAGCGCCTGCGACGCGATGATCCCGCCGGCGCCCGGACGATTTTCGATCACCGGCTGCTGCCCCCAGGTTTTCGACAGCGATTGTCCGAGCGTGCGCGCCAGCACGTCGACGGCGCCGCCGGCGGCGTAAGGCACCAGGATGCGCACGGGCCTGGTCGGAAACGGCTCCGCATAAACGTTCGTGCCGACCAACGTAAATAGTGCGGCGACGGCAATGCTGCGGATGATCGTTCGGCGTGAGGGCATGAGGCGAAATCCTTCCGTGTTGGGCGTATCATTTGAGAAATTCATGCGTCGTTGCTGGTTCGCGCGTGGTTGTTCGTGACGGGGCATCGCTACTCCGCAGCCGAAATCATGGCGCCGCGCAATCCGGCGCGTTCGATCGCGGCGCCGACCACGCCTTCCGACTTCACTTCGTTCGTGAACTGCCGGATGAAAGCCATTGCCTGCTCGCGTCCTTTGGGAATGGCGATGGCGTGCCGCTCGATCCCCCAGCGGCCTTCGAGAACTTTCGACCCCGGCAATTTCTCCGCCATTTCGAACAGCGCGGCCTTGTTGGTTGCGTAAGCATTGATCGCGCCGGTCGACATCATCTCGATGGCGACATCGAAGGTGGCGGCGCGAACGATCTGGGCGTGCTTGAAGTCGCGCGAAAGGGCGGCGTCGGAGGAACTGCCCGCGGTCACGCCGACACGCAATCCCGGCGTATCCACCTCCGCCGGCGTTGTCAGCGCGGATCCGCGCGGGACGAGATAGCCGAGCTCGATTTCCAGAAAGGGCGGGCCGAAGTCCATGTCGCGCGCCCGCACCGCCGTCGCATTGGTGAAGGCGACATCGACCTCTCCGCTTTTGACGGCGGCGAGGACTTCGGCGTTTTTGGCGAACACGACCGGCTCATAGGGGACGCCGAGCCGCCGCGCGAGCTCCTTGCCGAGATCGTAGCCGACGCCGCGCGGCTCGCCCGATCCGGCACCCGGCAGGATCGAGGTCGGCGTGCCCGGATAGAGTCCGGCCCGCAATACGCCCGATGGCGCCAGTATCAGGCGTGGTTCCAGATCGGTCGCGATGGCGGGACCGACGGCGCGCCAGGCCAGCGCGCCGGCAACGATCAGAAAGGCAACGATAATCCGGCGCATCCGGCGGCTCTCCCTTGTCATTCCGTCCAGTCGCGAGGGCGGTGCGACCCCAGATGTTTGTTGACTGGACCTGATATTTTGTACAAACGTACAAAAGTCGAGAGCGGAAAGCTAATCCCATGACGCGAAATCCCAACATGCGGGAAGCCATCCTGAGCGCGGCCGAACTGTTGTTCTCGACGCACGGCTTCAATGCCGTGTCGATCCGCGACATCGCGCTGGAAGCCGGCGCCAATCCGGGCAGCATCACCTATCATTTCAAGAGCAAGGACGGCTTGCTGCTCGAAATCTACAAGCGCCATTGCGGTCCCATGAACAAGCGCCGCATCGAGTTGCTGGTGGCGGCAAAGCGCGTGCGCGACGTTCAGGATCGGCTGGAAGCAATCGTGCGGGCCTATGTGCAGCCGGCGTTTTCATCCAGCAGCGACCTAGCCGGGGGCGGGGCGCGCTTCACGCGGCTGCGCGCCGTGATGTCGGCGGAAGGCAACGCCGTGGTGGGGCGCATCATCGCGGAGATCTTCGACGATACCACCAACGCCTTTATCGAGGCGATCGAGGAAAGCCTGCCGCATCTACCGCGGACGACGATCGTGTGGCGTTCGCAGTTCCTGCTCGGCGCACTCTATTATACCCTCGTCAGCCCGGAGCGGGTCACGCGGCTGTCGCGCGGCGAAGCCGACGGTGCCGATATGGCGGAAGCGATCGAGCAACTCGTCGCGTCGACGGTCGCCTCGTTGCAGGCGGCTGACGTTGATCACATCAACAGCGGAGCCGGGTCACCCCAGGCGAAGCCGGCTCAGCCGTCCGCAAAGGGCGTCGTCGCAAAGCGGAAAGAAAATCCGGCCAACTAGGTATCGCGGAAATTATACAGCGCGACCAAAACACTGCTGAAGGCACCATGCACAAGCCGACGATTCCTGGACCAGATCCCGATACGCGAACGCCGAAATTCAAACTCCCGGCTCTGGCATGTGACGCGCATACCCACATCTTTGGCCCCGGCGACAAGTACCCTTATGCGCCGGGACGGCCCTATACGCCGCCCGATGCGCCGCTCGAAGATTTCCGGGCGCTGCACAAGAAGCTCGGGATCGGCCGCGCCGTCATCGTCAATGCCAGCGTGCATGGCACCGATAACCGCGTGGCGCTCGATGCCATCGCGGTCAGCGACGGCACTTTTCGCGCCGTCGCCAATATCGACGATAGCATTACCGAGCGCGGCCTTCGCGAGCTGCACGAAGGCGGTTTCCGCGGCTGCCGCTTCAACTTCGTACGCCATCTCGGCGGCGTGCCCGACATGAGGGCCTTCCACCGCATTGTGGCGATGGTCGCGCCGCTCGGCTGGCACATCGATCTGCATTTCGATGCGATCGACCTGCCTGAATATGCCGAGATGCTGGCAAAATTGCCGGTTCGCTACACCATCGATCACATGGGACGCATCAAGGCATCCGACGGTCTCGACCAGCTTCCGTTCCGGACGCTGATTGAGCTGATGACGCGGGACGAGAAATGCTGGGTCAAGGTGTGCGGCTGCGAGCGGGTGTCTTCGGGCGGACCGCCGTTCCACGACGCGGTGCCGTTCGCGCGGCGTATTATCGAAACCGCGCCCGATCGCGTGATCTGGGGGACCGACTGGCCGCACCCCAACGTCAAGGTGATGCCCAATGACGGTGATCTGGTTGACCTCATTCCTCTGTTTGCACCGGAGCCCGAACTGCAGCAGAAGATCCTGGTCGACAATCCGGCGCGGCTGTTTGAGTTTTGAAGGAGCTTGTGCGATGGCGGACAAATGCGTGCGATACGCACTGAGCTGGCGCCTTGCGTCGTTCGCCGGGATGGCTGCGTTGGCGGCGGCATTGTTCCTGCCGCAAATCGCCCACGCGCAAAACTATCCGAGCCGGCCGGTGCGGCTGATCCTGCCGTTCGGCGCGGGGGGCGTTGCCGACGTCACGGCGCGGCTCGTTACCGAAAAACTCGGCGAAAAGCTCGGCCAGCGCTTCGTCATCGAGAACATGGCGGGCGCCGGCGGCATCAATGCCGCGCGCGCCGTGCTGTCGGCACCTGCCGATGGCTATACGCTGGCGCTGTTTTCCAATGGCACCGCCATCTCGGTATCGCTGTTCAAAAACCTTGGCTTCAATCCGGTGACCGATTTCGTTCCGGTTTCGAGCATGGGCTATTTCGACTTCATCTTCGTCACGCAAGCCGGCTCGCCATATCCGACGCTGGCTGAATTCATCAAGTCGGCCAAGGCAAAGCCCGGCACGCTCAATGTCGGCACCATCAACGTCGGGTCGACCCAGAACCTCGCGGCGCAATTGTTCAAATCGACCGCCGGGGTCGATGTCACCATCGTGCCATTCCGCAGTTCGCCGGATGTGCTGATCGCGCTGCTGCGGGGCGATATCCAGATGGCGATCGAAAATTACACGGCGGTGCAATCGCATGTTGCCGACAAGGCAGCCATTGCGGTGTCGTCTTCGGGTACGATCCGCACCACATTCCTGCCTGAGGTGCCGACGGTGAAGGAAGCGGGCGGCGGCGATTTCGAGGCGCGGTCCTGGAACGCGATCTTTGCGCCCAAGGGCACACCGCCGGCGGTGATCGCGACGCTCAACGCCGCGCTGCGCGAGGTGCTCGAGATGCCGGACTTGAAGAAGCGCGCGCTCGATCTCGGCATCGAGGCCAAGGCCTCTTCGCCCGAGGAAATCCGCGATCGGCTGAAGGCCGATATCGACAAATGGGCCCAAGTGATCGAGCGGGCAGGAATTGCCAAACAATAGTCGCGCGGCCGGTGCGGCCGGCCATGCGTAACAAGCGAAGGAGGAAATCCCGATCATGAGCAATGCTGGCAAAACGGGCCTGGTGGTCACGGCGCATCCCGGCGATTTTGTCTGGCGCGCGGGCGGCGCGATCGCGCTGCATGTGAAGAAGGGTTATCGCGTCAAGATCGCCTGCCTGTCGTTCGGCGAGCGTGGCGAAAGCCAGTTCGCCTGGAAGGAGGCGGGCGCGACGATGGAGAAGGTCAAGGCTGGCCGCCGCGACGAGGCGCAGCGCGCGGCTGACATGCTGGGCGCGGAAATCGAATTCTTCGACGCGGGCGACTATCCGTTGCGGCTGACGGAAGCGCATTTCGACCGCATGGTCGATATCTACCGCGAACTGAACCCATCCTTCGTGCTGACGCATGCGCTGGAGGATCCCTATAATTTCGATCATCCGAATGCCGCCCATTTTGCCCAGGAAACCCGCGTGGTCGCGCAGGCGATGGGCCACAAGCCCGGCGCCAAATACACCTATTCCGCGCCGCCGGTATTTTTGTTCGAGCCGCACCAGCCGGAGATGTGCAATTTCAAGCCGCAAGTGATCCTCAACATCGACGAAGTCTGGGAGATCAAGCGCAAGACGTTTGAGATTCTCGCCGCGCAAAAGCATCTGTGGGCGTATTATGAGCGGGTTGCGCTGCAGCGGGGCGTGCAGGGCGGCCGCAATACGGGCAAGCCGATGACCTATGGCGAGGCCTATCAGCGGCTGTTCCCGATGGCGATGGAGGAACTGGCATGAAGACCGTCGTCGTCCGCAACATCAAGCGAACAGAGGCCGAACTCGTCAAACGGCTGGGCGCGCTCGGCGTCGCAACCGCGCACGAAGCGTATGGCCGCTTCGGGCTGATGAAGCCCTATCTGCGTCCCGTGTGGAGCGGGGCTGAAGCATCCGGTACCGCCGTGACCGTGCTGGCGCAGCCCGGCGATAACTGGATGATCCATGTGGCCGTGGAGCAGTGCCAGCCCGGCGATATCCTGGTGGTCGGCTGCACCACCGATAACACCGACGGGATGTTCGGCGATCTGCTGGCCACTTCGCTGATGGCGCGCGGCGTCAAGGGGCTCGTCATCGACGCCGGCGTTCGCGATGCCAAATCGCTTCGCGAGATGGATTTTCCGGTGTGGTCGAAGGCGATCTCGGCCAAGGGCACGGTCAAGGCGACATTAGGTGCCGTCAATGTTCCCGTGGTTTGCGCCGGGATCAACGTCGTGCCGGGCGATGTGGTCGTTGCCGACGATGACGGCGTCGTGGTCATCGGGCGCAAGGACGCCGCCGATGTCGCCGCCAAGGGCGAGAAGCGCGTCGCCGACGAAGACGGCAAGCGTCAAAAGCTCGCCGCCGGCGTGCTCGGCCTCGACATGTACAATATGCGGGAGCCGCTGGCGAAGGCCGGTCTCATCTATGTCGACAAGCTGGAGGAAGACTGAGGTGGTGATGCGCCTGCGCACCTTGCTCGGTGACCATCCCGGCACGACCGCGCTCAAGAATGGGTCCGTTAAATCGGATCTGGTCGAGTTCGATTTCGCGCAATATTCGCCGACCAACAAAGGTTTCAAGCCGATGGTCCGCGAAGGGGCGTTCGACGTCTCCGAGATGGCGATCGTTACCTACCTGATGGCAAAATCGTTCGGCAAGCCGATGGTGCTGCTGCCGGATGTGGTGCTGGCGCGGTTTCAACATGGGCACGCACTCTACAATGCGAAGGCGGGAAAGCTCGCGCCGCGTGACCTCAACGGCAAGCGCGTCGGCATCCGCTCCTTCACCACCACGACCGGCGCCTGGCTGCGTGGCATCCTCGCCAATGATTATGACGTCGATCTCGATTCGATCGACTGGGTGACGTTCGAGGACGCGCATGTCGCCGAATTCGTCGATACGACCAAGCGGGCGGGCGCGGGCAAGCAGATCGTGCAGATGCTGGTCGACGGCGAGCTTGATGCGGTGCTGGGCGAGAAATCGGATCATCCGGATTTGAGTCCGCTGTTCGCCGATGTCGCGGCCGAGGAAGAGGCGTGGTTTGCGAAGCACAAGGTGGTGCCGGTCAACCATGTGGTGGTAGTGAGCCAGGAATTGTCCGACCGGCATCCGGATGTCGTAGGCGAGGTTCATCGCCTGCTAGCTGCATCGGCCGCGGCCGCGCCGGCTGCCACCCGCTTCAGCCGGGACGCGATGCAGCGTTCGCTGGAGCTGATCATCGATTATGCCGCGCAGCAAAAGCTCATTCCGCGCGCGTTCAGCGTGGCCGAACTGTTCGATGACGTGACGCGGGCACTCAGGTAGCCATCTGCACGGCTGTCGTCGCCCGCGAAGGCGGGCGATCCAGTATTCCAGAGACGGCTGTGCTTGACCGAGAAGCCGCAGCGTACTGGATCCCCGCTTTCGCGGGGATGACGACTGAGAGTTTTAGCGATCAGGAGCAACACAATGACAACAGAGCCGATTTTCGATCTCGCCCATCTCGGCCACATGGAATTGCTGACGCCGAAGCCGGACGAGAGCCTGAAATTCTTCGTCGACGTCATGGGCATGACGGTCAGCGGCCGGAAGGGCGAGTCGGTTTATCTGCGCGGCTGGGACGATTACGAGCGCTATTCGCTCAAGCTGACGGCTTCAAAAACGTCAGGTATGGAGCACATGGCGCTACGGGCCCGCAGCCCGCAGGCGCTGGAGCGCCGTGTTGCTGCGCTGAAGGGCTCGGGCTTCGACATCGGCTGGGTTGACGGCGACATGGGGCAGGGGCCGGCGTTCCGCTGCCGCGACCCCGATGGGCATATCGTTGAACTCTACTATGAGACCGAGTGGTATCAGCCACCGCCCGAGCTCAAGCCGGCGCTGAAAAACCAGGCGCAGCGGTTTCCGGCGCGCGGCGTCAACGTCCGCCGGCTCGACCACCTCAATTGCCTCGCCGTCGACATCAGGGCCAACCGTCTGTTCTTCGAAAACTATCTGGGCCTGCGCACCACCGAGCAGATTGTGCTCAACGACGGTACGGAAGCCGCGATGTGGATGACGATGTCGAACAAGAGCTACGACTTCGCCTATACCCGCGATCATTACGGCAAGACCGGCCGTTTCCACCACGTCACCTACGCGCTCGACAGCCGCGAAGAGATTTTGCGCGCCGCCGATATATTCCTGGAGAACGGCGTCCACATCGAGACCGGCCCGCACAAGCACGCGATCCAGCAGACCTTCTTCCTCTACGTCTACGAGCCCGGCGGCAACCGCGTCGAAGTCGCCAACGCCGGCGCCCGCCTCATTCTCGCGCCCGACTGGAAGCCGATCGTCTGGACCGAGGAAGAGCGCAAGAAGGGCCAGGCGTGGGGGCTGAAGACGATCGAGTCGTTCCATACCCACGGCACGCCGCCGGTGTGAGAGGCGCGCTCCTGGGCCACCGATCACGACAAAATTACAGCGGGGGCGATCGAAAGCGCCAGCCTTGCGGCTGCACCGTCGCGCACCATCTTGATCGGGTGGCGAAGCGGCAGTGTGGAACGGCGCGATGGCACAGCATGTGGATTTCGATTTCACCAGCGAGGCGTTTTTTCGTGATCCGCAGGCCGGCGTCGCGCAGCTGCGCGCGATCGGTCCCGCCGTCGCGACGAGATTCCCGATCGTAGGGCGGGTCTGGGTCACCACGACCTACGAGGCGGCGGCGCGGGTGCTGAAGGACAGCACGCTCTTCTCGCTGCGCAGGGAGGGCGGGGTGCTCGTCGGCCTGCCCTGGTGGATGCAGAAATTCATCGCGACATTCGCCAATAACATGCTGACGATGGACGAGCCGGACCACACGCGGCTGCGAAGTATCGTCGACGAGGCGTTCCGCCGGCGCGCGGTGCTCGACATGGAGCCGCGTATCCGCGCCATCGCCGATCGTCTCGCCGATGAATTGTTTGCGGCGGGAAGCCCTGCCGATCTGGTGCAGCGTTATGCGCGGATATTGCCGCTATCTGTAATCTGCGAGCTGCTCGGTCTGCCGCCGGCGGATCGGCCGAAATTCATCGCCTGGGCCAATTCGATGGCGCATCTCACCAATGCATTCGGCTTTCTGCGGCTGATTGGCGGCCTCATCAAGATGCGGCGCTATCTGAAAGAACGCCTGCGGATCGCCCGTGAAGAGGGCAGCGAAGGATTGATCGTGGAACTCGTGCGCGTCGAGCAGGAGGGCGGACGTATCACGCCGGACGAAATGGTCTCGATGGTGTTTCTGCTGTTGGGGGCTGGTTCCGAGACCACGACCCATCTGATCAGCGGGTCGGTGTTCGAACTGCTGAAGGACCCGGAGCGGCGCGATTGGCTAACGGCAGACTGGAGCCGCGCCGGGTTGGCGGTGGAAGAATTTTTGCGCTTCGTCTCGCCGGTGCAATTCTCGAAACCGCGCTACGTGCGCCAGGACGTCGATCTCGATGGTGTGAAACTGAAGAAGGGCGACAGGGTGATGGCGATGATCGTCGCCGCCAACCTGGACTCCGACGCGAACGAGTGTCCCGAACGCCTCGATCTCGAGCGGCGGCCGAACCGGCATCTTGCGTTCGGGACGGGCATTCATTTCTGCCTCGGCCACCAGCTCGCGCGGATCGAAGCGATTTGCGCGCTGCAGGCGCTGTTCACGCGCTGGCCCAAACTCGCGCTGGCGGTGGAGCCGTCGCACATTCATTGGCGGAGGCGGCCCGGTATTCGCATGATCGCGGAGCTGCCGGTTGTGGCGGGTATTTGACGAGGCTGCGGTTAGGGGAGAAGGGCCGAGGAGTCTGGCTGGGGAACTAGGATTCGAACCTAGACAAACAGAGTCAGAGTCTGTTGTGCTACCGTTACACCATTCCCCACCTAAGGCACTGATTTCGCATAACTTTTTTTGGAAGTTTTGCAATCAGGGCCAAGAGTTTTGCAAACCCGGCGATTTGCAGGGCCCATATAGCCGGGCCTGCGTTCGCGGTCTAGTCTTCCTTTGTTAGGCTCTAGGTGGTGTGGACACTTATCTCATCCATAAGACGATTGCCGCGAGAGTGATGACGGCTCGGTAATTTCGGGCGGTTTTTTCGAAGCGGGTTGCGACCCGTCGGAACTGCTTGAGCTTTGAGAAGCAGCATTCGACGAGATGGCGCTGGGCATAGAGATGCTTGTCGAGCGGATATTTGAGCGCACGTGACGGGTTGTTGGGGATGACGACGAGCGCCCCCTTGGCGGCGATGGCTTGGCGCAAGTGATCGGCGTCATAGGCTGTATCGGCCATGACGACCTCGGCGGGTAATCCCTCGATCAGTGCGGCGGCTTGCGGTGCATCGCCCTTCTGACCTGCGGTAAGCGTGAACCGCACGGGGCATCCCAAGCCGCGAACGACCATATGTATCTTGGTGCTCAAGCCGCCGCGCGAGCGACCGATCGCCTGATCTTCAGGCCCCCTTTTTTCGCCCCGGCGGCGTGTTGATGCGCCCGGACGATGGTGGAATCGACGATCAGATATTCGAAGTCCGGATCATCGGACATCGCCTCGAAGATGCGCCACCAAACACCCTTGATACTCCATCGACTGATGCGCCGGAACACGCTGTTCCAATCCCCGAACGCCTCCGGAAGATCACGCCAGGGAGAGCCTGTGCGCACGATCCACAGCACGCCTTCCACGAACATTCGGTTGTCGCGGCCGGTCGAACCCTTCTGGTCGGGTCGACCGATAATCAGCGGCGCCATCCGCTCCCACGCCGCGTCGCTCAAAACCAAACGGTTCTTCACACCCAAGACTGCCTCCCCAAAAGCAGTCTTGAATCTGATTTGCTCCTAAAAGGGAATCCTTAGAGTCCACACCACCTAGTCCTCCTTGTTCACAAGACGAAGCCGTTTTTGGCCGTCGGCGCCGACCTTCATCTGATCGCGGAACCGCATGTAATGCTCGACGTTCTGGCGGGACATGCCGATATCGTTGGCGATCTGGTCGACCTCATAGCCTTCCTCGGAGCGGGCGAGGATTCCGGTCCCGCGCAGCCCATGGATGGTCGGATGGTCGGCGTCATCAGGATCGATGTCCCAATCGTATTTCTTGACCTGGGCGCCAACCCATTCTTTCCAGCGGCGGCAAATGACGCGGCCTTCGGGTGTATCGGCGAGCCATCGCCCCCAGCGCGCGCGAAGACCGTCGGCCGTGTATTGCGCGCCCTTGGGAGAGTAGAGATACAGATCCTTGCGGAAACGATCGATCGGCTTCAGCCAGCGGGAGTTCGTGAACGTCACCGGCGTTTCGGCCCAGCGGTCGAGTTCGAGCGCGTCGGCAGTGGCAAGCGGAATGTGGAAGGCGCGCCGGCGCTTGCGGGTTTTCTTTGGCCGGCACCATAGGCCGTTGCGATCGCGATGCTCCGGACCCATGCGGATCAGATCGCTTCCGCGCTGGCAGGTCATAACCCCGAGCCGCGTCATGCGGACCAGGTCTGGCCACGCGTGCGCGCGAACGTGATCGATCACCCAGGACGGCCACGGCACATGCCCGCGATCGGGGATGTCGAAGTCCTTCACCTTGTCGAATGGATTGATTTTAGCGAGGTCGAGGGGGATGGCCCAATCCCAGATCGTGCGCCCGACCGACAGCATCTGGTTTGCCATCACCGGCGTTTCCTTCATGGCATCGCGCGCAGTTTGAGCTGCGAGCGGCGTCAGGTCTTTGACGGCCACCATGCCCCAGGTATCATGCGACTCGAAGCGACGCATGGTCACTTCGTAATTCGATCGGGTGCCTTCCGATAGTCGCGTGAACTCGTCGCTGCGGCGGTAGCGCGCAATGAGATCGCCGATGGAGCCTGGCGGATATGTTGTCGGTTCCGATTTTTTGCGACGCTCGACTTCGGCCCAAAATGCCACCGGCTGAGTGTCGGCGTGCGGTAGTTTGATGCGCTCTCCCTCGCGATCGGTGCCGCGTCCGGGATTCCAATAATAGTACGTGTAGACCTTGCCGTTCGGCTTGCGAACGCTGGTCTTCTCAACGCCCTCAGGCAGCGTCACGCCGGATTCCCTTTTTCTTGCCAAAGTTCGCTGCCCCCAATACGGCCGCATCGGTGTCCGCCGCCTTCTTGCCGGACAGCTTACGGTCTACGTCTTCCCAGCGCCAGCGGGGGGTGCCCGAAGGGAACGTGTCGCACGGTGGGGGCAGGCGACCCTCCTTCACCCATTGATCCCAAGTGTCCGTCGAAATTAGCAATTCGGCCGCTCCGGTTTCCCGGTCGACATAGGCCGGCGTCCGATCGCCCCGAAGCAAGTTGTCCGTCTTGCGCATTGTCATTCGAGCTTACCGGAGGGTTGGCCACCTTTTCGGCGGCCTTGGCATGGTTGTCATCTTGTCGCGCACCAGCACCGCGCAGGGCTGGCCTTTGCGGCCCATCCTGTCCAGCGATGGGATGTACGGGAACACTTGCGGAGTCGTAGGACTCTCTTGCATCCCTGTAGAAGATCGCAAACTTGGCGAGGAGTTGTCCCCAGCGATCACGCTCAGGTCACCTGCGACCGGACGAGGTACCTGCACTTGCGTTTTCGCTAATCGAAAAAATGTCGGACGTGTTGATCATCCCGAGCATCATGCTCAGGTGACGCCTAGAGTGGAACGGCGGCTATAAACTAATCGTACGATTGGGTGCCACGGCGAACAAAAAGGAGAGAAGCTGCCCGCGGTTTTTGATTGTCGAATTTTTCGGCGCAAGGGGCGATGCACGCAGCCCGCTCTGACAATGAAGGCGCCTTCCCGATACTTGGGGCGAGAGCCCACCGCGACCGCAAACAGTGCTCTGGACAGCTATCGATTTCGTTGTTGGTTTGGAAAGCACTCGAACCTGCAACCAGACCGCCATGCGGTTCTGCGCGCTCTGTGTGTCTCGATGGTGCAAGGGCGATCGCTATTGACGGCGTCGCAGCAAGCCCGTCAGGCTCATAACCTGAAGGTCATAGGTTCAAATCCTATCCCCGCAACCAAGTCTTAAGCCCTTGAGAACGCATCGTTTTCGAGGGCTTTTTGCTGCTCCCAATTTAGCTGGAAATTTCGCTCGTGGAAGCGCCGTGGAAGCGGCAGGAGGAAAGTCGCGGCGTAAAATCGGCGGAGGCGGAGACGACGCGATGAATCAATTGTGATCGTGGATCGATGGCGACCGCCACAACTCGCGCCAGATCACGGCTCGCAGGGGCGGGGGCGAAACCCTCTCTCTCCGCGCCGCGAGGTGCCGCTCCACGACCTTCTCATCACGTGGGATTCGACTACGACAAGTGCCGTGGCGACAAACGCACCAGCCGACGCCGGCGCCGGAAGGAATCAAGCCGTGCCTTTGCGCCGCGCTCTCGCCTTGTCGATCAACGGAGCGCGTTCGACGCAGAAACAATTGGCATGCCGAGCCTCGGGAAAATCGGTTCCCCGCTGCGGCCCCCAGAGCAGGTTGAGCGCATATCTCGGTGCAGGCTCGGCACGTCCCTCACTCAGGTGACGGACGAATTCGGTTGCGATCATGCAGGCACTGAAGCATGCGACGAATGGGACCGACGGAGCGAATCCCTTCTCTTGGTTCTCGTCGGACAGAGCTTGGGCGACGCCCTCCGATACGACCGAACAGATCTTGCGCCCAAGGCGCGCGGCGAGCCACGCCTTCTTATCCTCCGGCGCCGCGTCAACGTGCGCCAGCGTGACCGCGGCTTCGCCATCGCCGACGACCGCTTCCCCCAATCCGGTGGCCCGGCTCGCAATGGTTTCGGATCGCGTCGTCGGCTGCCGGAATAGGCACATGAGGCAGGCAACGTCCTCGCCCCAGGGATGGCAGCTCACCTGGCAGCTCAGGTCGCTGCCGATGGCGCCGTCGATCACGAGATCGGGCCAAAGCCGCTGGACCTCGTGACGGGCCTCGATGTTGTCAAGCCCGTTCAGCGCGACCGTCGGGTAGGGCAGGGTCGCGCCGAATTCCTTGGCCAGCGTTTGCACCTCCGTGTGCCGGGGCTGGGAATCGAACTTTTCCTTCAGCAGTTTCGCCATGAAGTTCGCCTTCGGGCCGATGAAGCCGCTCGCGGGCAGGCAAATGCACGTGCCCCAGTTCTCCTCGCCATAGTCCTGACGGTCGACGACGACCGCCCGGCCCGTGATCGGCAGACGGGCGAGCAGATACGCGATCCCGTTGCCGATCGCGCCGCCGCCGACCAGCAGAAGGTCGCTCACCGTCAGGTGGTCGGGCAGCGGCGGCCCTGGATCGTCGCCGACGGATGTATAGGTCCAGAACGAAAACGACAGGCCGTCGAGGAGCTCACCCTTGCCCTCCTTCAGGGCGATGAGGCGCTTGAACACCTCCGTCACGCCGAGACATGCGGCGCCGAGTGCACCAATCGGATTGGTTTGGGAGCAGTCGGCAGCGAGGCGCTGCCCGGTCGAGGAGACCCTTGCCCGCCATCCGTTCGAGTTCACCACGGTCCAAGGCAGGTCGCATCGCGCCTGAGTTCCGACAGACAAGATCGTATCGAAAGCTTCGGCGACGACGTCGTCGCGGAAGTTCACCGGCGTGATGGCGGTCTCTCGCGCGAGGCGCTCCAGTTCGGTCCGCAGGCCGCCGCACTCCCCAGGAAGCGCGACAGTTACGTTGCGACAGGTCCTGACCAGTAGCCGCAACGCCGCCAACGCGATCTCGGTGCCGTTTGCGGTACGAAGCGGGCAAGTTCTTCGGCACGCTTTGCTGGAGGTAGACCGAGAAGCGCGAATGGCGTTTTCATCGGATCGCCCACATGATCGAAACGGTCGCCCAGCCCCGCATTCCTCTCCCCGAGGAACGTATGTCGGCGGACCCGCCGCAGGATTTTGTCCGCGGACGGTCCGTAGGGCGGAGCGGCCTTGGACGTTACGGGTGCGAAGACCGCGGTCGTCTCAAGGACCGTCGGACTTCTCACGATGATGCTGGCGTCCGAAGGCGGGCGTCCAGGCGAGGCCGCCATCTGCAAGTCCAGATCGCGCAGCCTTATCTCGATCATTTCGAGCGAGTTGTGCGCGAGATCGGTTCTTTTCCAGTCCTTGGAATGCGCATCGTTGATTGCTGATCTCGCCGCCGCCGCGATGTCAGAAGGATTGACAAGGACCAGCCGTGCGGCCCAGGTCGCCCCATCGCGCCACGGCCAGTATGCGAAGCTGGCGTGCGCGAGATGACCCATCCCACGGGCTTCGCGAAGCGCGACGCACGCCGCGACGAATGCGCCGCCCGGCGGCTCTGGCCACGTCATAACGACCCGGTCGCTTCCGTCCTTGATGCATTCAAAGATAGCATCGATCACCGCGCGGCCCGCGTCTGCGAAAAGCCATTCCGACGGCTTCGCGCGGATGGCGAAACGCGTGCGAGTCGCCGTGGAAATTCCCGGCCGCTCCAGCGTGGACGTTTCCCGGGCTTTCTTGCTCGCGGCCGCGAGCAGGGTACGGGCTCGATCAGCATGAGCTCTCTGCTGGGCCTGCCTCTCCGCGGGATCCAGACTTCGAGTGCCCTGACCGGGGGAATTGATACGATGGTTCTTCACGCTGCAGCCTTCGCTCGCATCGAGGCGGCGGCGGACAACGCGTATGCCAACTCGACGGCCTCCTCAAAGTCCGCGAGCCGGCTCATGGCGGTTTGGAGGCAGCTCGGATCCGGCAACGGCAGGTTCTTCAGCGAACCAACTGAGATGCTCGTCGAGCCGCCAATACGACGATAGCGTCGGTCGACGGCGGCACTGTTCAGGAGTTTGCACAGCAGCTTGAGCGCGGGACGTCCGCCGTTGGGTGTCAGCAGGATAGTATGGTTCTCTGTTACAAAGCCGCGATACTTCTTGACGACCTTCCTGGGAATGACGGCGGCAACCAGTCTTTTGGCCTGTTTGCTGTTGGTTGTTCGCTGAAGAATTATCGACGGCGTCCGGACAATGCCGGCGGTGGGCACTTCAAAAGTTACGAAATCGACGCCGCGATGGGTCTTGCTGGTGGGATGGCACTGCTTTCCGGGGCGTATGTTCTTCGCCCAGAAGAGCGGATAGGCGCCAGGCTTTCTGGCTCCGCGACTGAGACGGTGCTCCTCGCGGTTCCAGACGAAGTATCCAGCCCTTGGCGTTACGCCGTAGTCGGACAACCGCGATACGCATCTGTCCATTGCGCCGCGGTCGTCTCCGGTCTGATCCGGTATAATCCATGGAGAGGTCTGTGCCGTGCCCGGCGCGGAGATTATTCCACTTTCGCTGAACCGCCATTCGCTGTCTATCCGACCGCATGACGGAACAAAAAGCTTGGCGGCGCCAGGCGCCTTTGCCCGGAAGAGCGACACGCATGTATCCTGTTGGACATCGTGGAAGACGTCCTGTCTTTCGAGGATATCGACACGCAGCACCTCGGCCCGCGACCTAATGCTTTCCCGCAAACGCGCGAACAAGCCGCCGGAGAGGAAGCTCGATGGTGAGACGACCGCGACCAACCCTCCTGGCTTCACGAGACGGAATGCGAGGTCGATGAAAAGAGCGTAGCGATTTATGTGTCCGGGAGCGGAGACGGCGTCCCAGTCGGGTACGAATTCGGAGTTTGCATTTAGAATCCTGCCGTAGGGCGGGTTGACGAAAACCGCGTCATGTCGGATCGGATTTTGGCCCAACCGCAGCGAGTCTCCGACCCTCAATATGGCTTTTTGAGCTTTGCGGTCGAACGGTTCGCCGAGGCGGTCGCAGACGAGGGCATCTCCCAGGAGCGCGAGATGCGGATCGATCTCGATTCCGGTGAGACGCGTCCGTATGTCCCGAACGTGACAGCCAAGCTGAACCATTCTCCCGGCAATGCTGGATACGAAGGCCGCTCCTCCCGCGGCCGGGTCGATTATTCGGGCCTTCGTGAGATCGAGCCCAGCCAGCTCAGATCTTTGAATAAGATGACGAACGATTGCCGGCGGAGTGAAACAGGTCGCCTTTTCTCGCCGCAAGGACGTGTGGATGAGCAGGGTGTAGAACGTGCTGATCCAGTAGTGCCTCTCGTCAATATCGAGAAGGGCGAGCACCTGCGAGAGATTTTCCGTCGCTTTCGCGAATTTCGTGCCGGTTTGCGAAAAGCCGTCCAGCAGCGACAAGGCGAGCGAGAGCCGCGTACGGGGTTGCAACTTCTCGATGGAATTGAAAGATGCCTCGATGCCAGCGATCGCCGACCTGAGCGCGGCTCGCACGTCATTTGCGGCGGCTACCGCCGTCTGATTGCTTTTTGCAGCGCCCGTCACATCCCACCCCGATCCAACTCTAGCGCCTGCGCCGAAATAAGGACACAACAAAAATTGTGTTTTACCCGAAATGCAACTCGGCGCTTAACTCGCGAAATGCTCGTGCCAAGGATTGCTTCAGACGGCGTGGAAGGCGTCAATGAGCACCTTCGAAGAGCCATAGCTTTCAACATAAAAAGGGGACACGGAAATGGTTGGAATCCGTCGCATCATCACCGCGCTCGAATCTGCGGCCGCTAGCGGACGTCATGTATCGCCCAGCGTATAAACTGTCATGCGAGGTTCGGTTGACACCGCCTATTTCAGCAAGTCTTCAATGCTCACATCTTCAAACGGATTCGGAATAGCTCGACGCGTCACAAAGATGCCGGAGATCTTGGTTGTTGGGAAGCGCGCCTGGAGCGTGTCCTTCATCGCCCTGAAATGGGCACCAGCCGTTAGCATGTCGTCCACGACGCCAATGTACTTTGGGTCGCCGGGCCCGCATAAGGATTCGTCGATCTGGTAGATCGCTTTTAATTGGTCGGGCGTTAGCCGCTCACCTTCGTGAACAGCGTCGGTTGATTGGGTCTGAACAACAAGCTCGCGGACATCGACCGTTGCTGTTGATTTTATCGCGTTGCAAATACGCGTTATGCGATCGTCATATGCAGGATCGGTCTTTATCTTCGATGGCGGTGTTGGCACCAGCACTGCCTCTTCCATCCATTTCGGATTGAGTGCTGGCCCCATATCTGCGGCGCAGCGCTCGATGGCGCCTGCCTTATATTGATAACCGCCGGCACCCCTTTTCTTTTTCAGATTGTAGATGAGTTGGTTGGCTTCGCCGTCATAGCCAGCGCCGGCGGTGTATTCATATAAAAAGAAGCAAACGTCGTCAGACGTCAGGTAGTAGTGGTCCGGTAGATTCGTATCATCAATCTTTCGAAAGCGGACCGTTGGCACCGAGGGCCTTCCAAATATCTGACGGTTCTTTAACGCGGATCGCGCCTTTGCTCTCGTAATTGGTAGGCCAGGAAATGTCATTCCTCGCAAAACAAGAATCGAGAATGAATAGCTTGCGTCCTTGCTGCAACGCAGCTCGCGCCTGCGTGAGTGTGCCGCTGGTGTCACTTGCTTCTACTATCACCGTCGCCTCTGTGAGAGCGCTCATGGTGACATTGCGCGCGGGAAAAAAGAGCTTGTTCTGAGGTACATGCTGATTTGCATACCGCAATACTGGCACTTGCGAGATCAGAAGATGGTTTGTCGCAATTCGACGTTGTAGATCTTCGTTCTCTTTTGGGTATGAAACGCCGATCGGAGTTCCGATCACTGCGATCGTGCGGCCGCCTGCTTCGATCGCCGCGGTATGCGCCGCAGTGTCAATCCCATTTGCGAGCCCAGAAACGACTGTGAACCCTTTGGCCACGAGTTCGCGTGCAATTCTGCCGGCGCGACGTTTCCCTTCTTCAGTTGCATCGCGACTACCGACAACAGCAACAGAGCGGGTTTCGGTAAGCTCCCACGTGCCTTGGAAATACAGCATCTCAATCGGATATCGAGCATCACGCAGTTTCTGCGGATAATTGCCTGCATGATGTATTCGAACGCCGAAACGGGAAACGCCAGCCTTCGACAGACGCCGCACAACCTCCCGAGCACGTCCGTG
Source organism: Bradyrhizobium sp. AZCC 2262 (assembly GCF_036924535.1). Taxonomy (NCBI): domain Bacteria; kingdom Pseudomonadati; phylum Pseudomonadota; class Alphaproteobacteria; order Hyphomicrobiales; family Nitrobacteraceae; genus Bradyrhizobium; species Bradyrhizobium sp. AZCC 2262. The sequence goes on from NZ_JAZHRT010000001.1 coordinate 2,721,136, forward strand.
AGCCACGGTCGGCGACACAAAGTCGGAGGGCACCGCCGTTGGATCGGCGGCGAACTTGTCAGCTATCGATTTGAACGTCGCGCCTTTTTGAAGCCAAAGCTCTTCGTATGCACCGAGCTCACATAGAGGCGAGATCGGCGCGACGGCAGGACCGTCATCAGATTTTGCAAGAAGTGCGGCGTTCATCGGTTTCCTATAGTCATCTTCGTACGGCGATTCGGGAATAGCAAACCCTGCCTTTTGACGACTTTCCAGCGCGACTTATGTTCCATCAGCCAACCTAGCACAAATGCCTAACAGACTGTTTTCACTTGAATTTGTATGTCTGTAAGGGACCAAATTGGATTGACACAAAGGTCGCCCCAGCATTTCGCTGGCGACTTCGTTCAGCTCCCTAGCTGACGACGGCGAGTCTCATCGCTCGACCTTCGCCAATGAGTCCGCGCCTTGACTAGTTGGGCCGTTGGTTGATTAACAGATTGCCGACCGTCTCCTTGACGAAGGCACGGACCTTCCTTTCTCGCGCCGCGGCCATCGGCGCCAATGGCATGGTACCCGCTATGTCCAGCAGTTGTGCCCTCATATCCGAACGATAGCCGTCCGGATCGTCCGCCATCGTGGCGATGATCTCGAACATCGTTTTCAGCATCAATTGCGTGGATACATTGCTGGCGATGTAGCGCGCCGTCGCTGTTTCTTCGTCTTCCGCCATGGTGTGCTCCTCTACAACGCACTCAGATCGTCCGGCACGTCGCCGAACTTCTTGATGACCTTTGCATCGCCGAAATCGCCCGTCGCGGGATCTCCGGTCCGGCTGAAGGCCACAGCTCCTACATGGCCCGGCTTGCGCGACAAAGCTTCCGCGCGCATGACCACCGCGACTGGGTTCAGGCATTCGGTTGGTTCGCCGGCCGCAATGCCATCGTCGGCCGCGATAAAGGGCAGCGCCACGAAGTAGGTTACTTCCGTCACGATTCGCTCCTAGCCGGAATAGGTCTGAAACCGCCCGCGCACGTAGGCGTGTGAAACGGCCTTCATCAGTTCGCTCACCTCGGATTCCAAATATTCATTCGCGACGATCAACGCCCGGATCGCGGACCGCATGTCGCCGCCGCACGCCGCGATGGCTTGATCTACCGCAGCCTCCAGCCCGTCCGCGTCCTGTGCTTTCGGCTGTGAATCCGCGGACATGACGCTGTTCCCGGTTGACCGGCTGGCGACTATGTTCCTATTTTGTTCTCATGGAGTCAAGCCGGTCAACCCGTCGTTTCAAGCCGCCCTGGACCCTGATCCGGGAGAATTCGGAGTGCTACACTGTCCAAGACGCCAGCGGCGTCACGATGGCCTTGGCTCTTTGCCGCGATGACAAGCAACGTTACAGCGTCAGCGCCAGCAAACTCACCTCGGAGGAAGCGCGCCGGATCGGAAAGGCTATCAGCCTCGCCAGTTCATGATGCAGCGTCAGGGCTTTTAGGCGCGTGGGGGCGGGCCTCGCTGGCGGGCCGATCGCCGTATCACGTCGCCCTGGAGGACACCGACATTCGCGCGCAAAGCGGCGGGAAGAGCGTGATCGCCTTCTCCCAAAGATCCTGTCGGGACGGATAGAACTCAACGATCAACTTGAAAAAAAATGACGTGATGCGACTACATCGGCAGCGCCAGCTGTGGTTCTGCGTCGTCGACATGCTGCAGCGCCGATAGCGAGACTCCCAGAAGCCGGACCGGCTTGGGGACCGGCATCTCGTTCTGCAGCAAACCGACCGATAGGCCTTCCAGTTCGCTGCGGCTCGAAACCGCGACGGGGACGGATTTGCTGCGCGTGATAATCTCGAAGTCGTTGAACTTCACCTTCAGCGTCACCGTGCGTCCCCGGTTGCCGGCGCCTTCGCAGTATCGCCAGACCTTGTCGATGAGCTGCTTCAGTTCAACAACCATGGCGTCGAAGTCGGTGAGGTCGGTGGAGAACGTGTTTTCGGCGCCGACGGATTTGCGGATCCGGTCGGCGCGGACCTCACGGTTGTCGACGCCCCGCGAGATCCAGTAGTAGTAGCTTCCGGCCTTCCCGAAGTTTGTCTGCATGAATTCGAGCGACTGATTACGCATGTCGAGGCCGGTGTAGAGGCCGAGGGCGTTCATCTTGGTGCCGGTTGCCGGCCCGATTCCATGAAACTTGCCGACGGGGAGGGCTTCGACGAACGCCGGCCCCATCTCCGGCGTGATGACGTACTGGCCGTTCGGCTTGCGGTGGTCGGAGGCGAGCTTCGCAAGAAACTTGTTGTAAGAGATGCCGGCCGAAGCGTTGAGGCCTGTCACCTCCTTGATCTTCGCGCGGATCGCGCACGCCACGTCTCGCGCCAATGGAATGCCTTGCAGATTTTCGGTCACGTCGAGGTAAGCCTCGTCCAGCGACAGCGGCTCGATAATCGGGGTGTGCTCGGCGAATATCTCGCGTATCTGCTGGGAGACCGCCTTGTAGACCTCGAAGCGCGGCTTCACGAAGATCAGGTCTGGGCATTGCCGCTTGGCGGTTACCGAGGGCATGGCCGACCGCACCCCGAACTTGCGGGCTTCGTAGCTGGCTGCCGCCACAACGCCCCGCTCCTGGGATCCGCCGACGGCGACCGGCTTACCGCGGAGATCCGGATTGTCCCGCTGCTCGACGGACGCGTAGAAGGCGTCCATGTCGACGTGGATGATCTTGCGCTGGCGGCCCGGGGGAACTGCCTGGTCGTCATCGTTCTCGGTGGTCACGTTGTCTGCCCGGCTGGATCTTCCTTGACGCCGCGGGCGACGATTTTGAGCGACCCGTCCGAAAGCGGTCGCTGTAGCTTCAAGACCTCGTCCGGAGGGGCCGTCATCCAGGTCTCGACTGCTTGCGGCGTCGTCAGGATCACCGGCATCGCCTTGTGGTGGATGGCGCCGACCTCGGCGTTCGGTTCCGTCGTGAGGAACGCGTAGAGGTCGTTGGTGGTCTCGCCTTCCTTGACTTTCCGGACGGACGTCCAGTTGGTCCAGATGCCGGCGAAGCAGGCGAGGGGACGGGTCTCATCAAGCGCGAACCAGATATCGCCGCCCTCGGCCTTGTTGAACTCGCTGAACGAGTTGAACGGCACCACGCAGCGGTTTTCGGTCCCGAGCCATCGCGTCCAGTGCTTGCTCTTCACGTTGCGAATGTTCGTCGTGCCGCCGTCCGGCTCCATCCGCAGCAGTTCCTTGAAATCGACGGTCTTGCCCTTGTCCTGAAGCTTTTCGGCCCGTTTCTTCGTGGCGTCCATCAGTGCCTTTGACGACGAAGGCATTCCCCACCGCGCCGTAGCGAGCTCGCGGCCCTCGGCCCCGTTGCGCACGATCGGTGCGTTGTAATCGGGAAAAACCCCCGGCACCGGCGCCAGATTGCCGACGTATCGGTTCACGACGCGAAACAGCGCGATGATGGCGGCCTGGTTTGTGGTGATCGAATAGAGATTGCAGATGTGGACGGCCCCCCACTTGTCAGGATGGTAGCAGACTTTTGACCTGATCGCTTGCTCTCAGATGTCCGGCCTGTTTGCGCGGACAAAGCCCGCTGGCCGAGATGGTGTTCGCTACGCACGTTCCAAGCACATAGGCGACATTGATGATGCCAGTGTAATCTACGGAAGCTCGCGCGTGTCGACCGATCGGTCCTTCCATCTACTGCGTCCTGCAAGTTCGTGGGCTATCCGCCGAGCAACCTCGCTCGCGGCGCCAATTTCAGATCAGATGGGCATGGCGGCTGCCGGCCGGTTGTACACGCCGCCCGATATCATCAAGCGCCACGCGATGCGGGCGAACCTATTGGCCAAGGCCACCGCCACCAACTTCGGCGGCTTTCGTTCTAGCAGCGAGGCGAGCCAGGGTGTGGGCTTATGACGACCCTTTCGGATATGCTTCAGCAGCGCGGTCGCGCCGACGATCAACGTCGATCGGAGCACCGAATCTCCAGCCTTTGTGATACCGCCATGTCTTCCCCACTTGAATGGGTTCTAGTTATCTATCGATAGTTCGATTAGCGCAGACTGCAAGTCAATCAGCCGGCCCGGCCATCTTCGACATGGCCGACGTCGTTTTGTGCAGAGCTGGCCCATTTCGAGCAAGAGAACGGAGACTACAGACCCACGGGCCCTGCCTCATGCCGACCCGTTGGTAGGGGGCAAATATGCCGTTCAGCTCCTGTTTATAAATCCAGCCGTCGAAAAGTAGCCATCGACAAAACTGCAACTATTGATAAATTTGTCACTTTAGTCTTAGGGGCCGATTATGCGGGCGATAATTTTTGTTGCGTTGGGGCTTTCATTGGGCGGCTGTACGGTCATTCCACACCTTGAAGAAGACGGCATCGCAATTGCCCACATCGTCCAACGAGTGAAATGCGAGTTGGCCTACGCCGTCCCAGATTTCAGGGGTCACTACCCGAGCGGCGATTATCAATGGATGAGGTACTGGACCGCCAAGGTCGACTTGACGCTCGACGTCAACGACCTGTCGTCCGTGAAACCCAATTCAAGCTATGTAACACCTGTCTCTCAAGGAACGTTCTCAATCGGCGCCACCGGAGAATTGTCCACCCAGGCACAGCGAGTCGAGAAACTCAGCTTTACACTTTCGATGAATGAGCTCGTCGAAAATAGAAACAACACCAATTGCCTTCTGCCATTCCAGCTCGGCCTGTTAGGAAATCTAGGGCTTCACGAGTGGGTCGTCTCTGCGCTTGCGCCTACGGAAACCGGACAGCTTAAAATAGGCTATCATCAGCCGCCGAATGGCAAAACGAATCCAATCCCCGGTCCCGCCACAGTGGATGCATCACAAGAACCGGGTTACGTGTCTCCGGCAAAACGTTTGCTGAAGGAGGCATTCGCGGCTCTTCAGAAAGGCGAAAACGGGACAAAGCTAGCCAGAGAAGCCGCTCTGCGCGCGCGGGCGCTCGCACTCCAATCGAAATTCCAGGCTACGTACGATGCGGTAGATGCTGCCTACGGATACGTCGAAGCCACCTCGAAGCTGCTGGAAAAGGCGAATAATCTCGCATGGCAGGCAACTGTCGCGGATCGAGATGCGAAAGAGCAAAAGGACAAGCTGCAGGGTAGTGATCCCGACCTGCTAAAAAAGATACAGCCCGCAGCAAAGGAAGCTAGCGACGAGGTCGCCAAAGCTAAAGCCACTGCCAAAGCAGCCTGGGAGTTGCTGCCGCGAGACGCTCCTATCGATTCGATCACTCATACCGCAAAGTTCGTCGTTACCCTAGGCGGTAGCGTGACGCCCAACTGGACCTTGGTGAAGTTCAAGGGGCCGGGCCTAACAGCGCCGTTTGCGGCAGCCTCGCGAGTCCGTACCAATCAGCTGGACGTTGTTCTCGGCATGCCGGCGGTCGCTGGCGGCAAGGAGCTGTCTGACGAGCAAAGGCGGCAATTGTTCGATATTCAGCTCGACTCCTTGCGGCGATCCTTGGTCGTATTCCAGTGAGAGCGAACGAACAATCGTAGGGCCCTTCAGAAAATGCGTACGTCAGCGGCGCTGCGAGGAGGCACATTTTGCAGTTTGTGAACAAATTCTCCGCGGCCTAGATGAGGGACAATCCAGCGATGGTGCGCCCTCATTCGGCAACATCAGATGGCCTCCAATCCAGACGCAGCATTCAGACGCTGACTGCGCTGGCCTTTGCCGTCTGTTTCTTGTTCATCGGATTAATGGGGATGGCTGTTGCCGATGAGATCGTGCCAGTTGGGATTACCCAAGAGGAACTGTTCGGCACCATGCTGCGCAGCTCCAAGTGGAAAAAAATGCCCATCGGCGTGTGCTGGGAGAACCCGTCCGACAGCAATGCAGTCAAGCGAGCTATCGTCCGGCAAGCCGTGGAGGAGACTTGGGTCGCCCATTCGGCCATCTCTTTTACAGGATGGGATGACACTTGCGTTGAAAAGACGCCGGGCGTTCACATCCGAATCTCAGATGAAGAGCCGCACACCCGCGCGATGGGTTATTACCTGGACCAGTACCCGTCCGGCCTGATCTTGAACTTCGAATTCACAAACTGGGGCAGGGATTGCATGCAGAAGCGCGACTTCTGCATCTACGCTGTGGCCGCTCATGAATTCGGGCATGTACTCGGCTTCACGCACGAGCAGAATCGCAACGACGCGCCGCCCGAATGTAAGGCAGAACGTTCAGGTACCGTAGGCGATTACAAGGTGACCAGGTTCGATCGCGGCTCCATCATGAGCTATTGCAACCCGAACTGGAACGGTGATGGCAAGCTGAGTGAGCTAGATATTCAAGCAGTTCAAACCGTTTATGGCAAACAATGAAGCTGTTGCACGCAACCACCATTGCCGCGGTCCTGTCAGTCGCATGGTCGGCTCCGCTCGCTGCTGAATCGCCTGCGGTCCGCATCTTCGCCAACCACAGCGAGCGTATCGCTTACATCGAGACAATCGGAACTTTGTACAATGGCACTGTCGAGCGGAATTCGGGCTCGGGCATAATGATTGGCGGCAGCCTGATCGTCACAAATAATCATGTCATTCCAGATGCCGACAACTTTCGAACCCTCCAAATGTTTGTGCGGCTTGGATCCCGCACTCTTCAGACGCCAGCGCTGCAAATCGCTGCGATCCAACGCGACCCGGATCGAGATCTGGCAGTGTTGAAGCTGGCACAACCTGTCGCAATGCCAAATAATTCGGCTTGTCCCGTGCCGCTCCTCGACAAGGAGAGTATCGTGCCGATCGGTTCGTCGTTGTTCGTGCTCGGCTATCCTGTCGATCAAGATCTCAGTGTCACGGACGGTATCGTGAGCAACAAGAGCGGCCCGAGCGGACGCTGGCAAACGACTACTCCCGTCAATCCCGGCAATAGTGGCGGCCCGGCATTCGGCGAGAGTGGCATCCTGGTCGGCTTTGCCGTTAGCGGAATCGTCAAATGGAAACATGGCGACGATGAAATCGTCGTCCAAAACGTCAACTTCGTAATTCCGACTTACAATTTGCTTCAGGGTCCCTTAGCACCGCTGCTGGATGAGCTGCCGCCACCGCCACAGCGCTGCTGGCGGCTGGCAAGCGCTCCGGCGCCTCTTGATCTTTCGGCGTTATCTAATTCGGTCATCAAGACATCCTCGTTTATCTGTTCGACGACAAGCGAAGGCACGCCTACGTGCTCCACTATTCCCTTCCCCATCAATGCAGTTCGATTGCCATCGCGCTTCTCACATAGCTTCACGGTGGCTCGCGCGAAAGAATTGCAACTGGGAGGTCCGCCGAAAGATTTCAGCAGTTACGATGAGGCCTTTGCAGCAGAACCTGGATACACCATCACAGACTGCCGCCCCCAAATCTCGAGTACTAACAATGCTGACCAGATAGCTTGTAAAGTTAGCAGCGATAAAAGAAGCGCAAACCTAAACTTCCGGCTCGGTAGTGGCTGGGGCTTCGAGCGAACCACCGGCTGGCTTCATGCCACCGTGACGCTTGTCCAAAAAAGGAACGACTAAACAGGAAACGTCTTGCAGCTAGCGCGCACGATTGGACGACTCAATCAGCATGGCAATCATTACCTCTGCCAACACCATATTCACCGTCGGGCACTCAAACAGATCTCTATCTGAATTTTTCGATATCCTGAGCTCAGCTCAAATAGGCATTGTGGTCGACGTACGACGGTTCCCAGCGTCGCGCCGGCCCCCCATTTCAACATCGGCCCACTAAGAGACGAACTTCAGGCAGCTGGGATTTATTTGTCGTGGCGAAGCATCGGGCCATCTATCCTCCAACTTCAACGATGGTTGGGCTCCGGGATCTCTCCGCTATTATGCGGACTATGCGGGCAGCCCATCCTTTCAGAAGGCCCTGGATCTGCTTGACTGTAATTCGGCGTACTCTTGGACCCCGTATCGGCGTCAAAGCTTGACCCCCAGCTGGCACTGCTGACACCGTTGAACTGCCATCGGAAAGTTCATCGCGTGCGGGGTCAATGTTGGAAGCCGATAGGGGTCAAAGTTCGGCGCCTATTCACACACATCCGCTCGTTCGAGCTTTCGCAAAGCAGCTTATCCGCTTGCTGGATGAGGGCTTCCCCCTTCGCCCGCGTCTCCGCCGATTGGCTAGCCAGGATGTTCGCCATCGCGCGCGCCTTGCCGAGCTCTTTCGCCAGAGCCTTGCGATCACCGCCCGACACGGGCGTAGGGTGATACTTCGGAGCCATCCGGACATCCAAGTGCAAAGAGATCGGATAGGCGATCCGGAGCGGGTTACGGCGTCTCGAACGCCGGCCAGCACCCGTCTTCTTCGTGTCTTCCGGTGCGCTGTTGGCAGGTGTTGTCGAGCAGCCGTTGCGCGACGTCCTTCCAGACCGCGTTGCCGCCATACAATCGGACTGCATCGGCGGTCTGGATTTCCACGGTCCGCTCGCAGCGGCGGCAGGAGATCCGCAGCACGTGGCGCTGAATTTCGGATAGACGTCGTTGCCGCAGCTGGGCTCCGGTCGCATCGGCGCGAGGGTCTTTAAGGACCGATTCCCAGTATTCGGCCGGGAGGGGCGCATCCGGAGCCGCAGCGGAGGGGGCCCGACTGCGGACGGCTTCTGCGGCCAGCTTTTCCATCTGTTTCGGGGTCGGCATGCGCCAGCTCACGGGTCGGTCTGTCATCCCGAATTAGAACATAAAGAGAACAAAAGTCGAGTCCGCTCACGACCGCGCCGAGAAAAAATCATCCTATTCGAAGGGTCGCGATGTCGGAACCAAGCCGGGTCGTTCGTCTTGAATCCGGCAATCAGTATTGGAGTTCCCCGTCATGGCCCCGCGCGCTAACTGGAAAGGCTTCCTGCTAGGACAGCACAGACGGCCCATGGGCGCGCGATGCCATCAGTGAAGCGCCGAGCGTCAAAAATCTTGGATGAGTACGGTGCAGCGCAATCCAAATTGATCGGCAAAGCCGTCGTGCTTACCGACGGAAAAGCCGGCACGGTGGTGAACGTTTGGCTGGATGAATTGCACGGGCTCCGGATTTCCATCGAAGGTCATGAGGGAAGATGGCCGGTCTCAACCATCAAGTTTGAGTCCTAGCCCGCGCATCGGCTGCGCGTTGCCCAGATCGCGCGCTCCTTTCAAAGCATTCCAACCAAAATGAAAAGCCCGACCTCGGAAAGGAAGGTGCCGCTCATGATCGCGACCGTAAGGAACACGTCGCCCGGCGAGAGTGAGTTCATGAATGCCTCGCATCTTGCGAAGCCCCGGGAGAAATCATTCAGGCTGGAAAATGTTTCGGTTCCAAACGCAGGCGGCGCGACATCGCAGGCTTGGCTCAATATGAACGAAGGCCGCCAACTGAGGCGTGACAAAGGGATATGGATTCATTCAACCCGACAGCGGGGGCAAGGATGTTTTCGTGCACATCTCGGCCGTCGAAAAAGCGGGACTGAGTAGTCTCAATGAGGGGGCTAAGGTGAGCTACGAAGAAATGAGCAACCGTGGCAAGACGTCCGCCGAAAATCTGAGAGTCGGATAAAGTTAATTTCCTAGGTGACAAAGCGAACAGACCCTTGTGGCTATTCTGACCTAAGGTGTTCGTTTCATCATTCGGAATGTTGCGAATCGCCCGGCCAAAAGCCCGGCTTTTCGTTTGGGAAAGAAACGGCCCCAGCTGGGGATGGGCTGGGGCCGTTATTCCAATGCGCCAGGCGGGACTGCCGGCGCCAACATCTGAGCAAAACAAACACTGGGACCAGATGCGATGGATCGCAGCGCGACGCCCTCAATAGCTAATAGCTCAAGGAGCTCTAATTTTGCCGGCACCCCACACGATTTGGGAGCGCATCGCGTCAAAGGCACGGCGCAAGTAGTTCGAAAGCGTTCTGTTTAAACGCGTTCTGCTGCGACCGGCTTATCAGGGACTGTAAGCGGACTTTGAGCCCATTTCACCGCAGGGTCGTCACAACTTATGCATTGGAGCTCGGTGCGGCCGGAGATGGTGACAACCGGGACCACACGTTTTCCGCATTTCGGGCACCGCGTTACTCGATCCATGAGATCCTCCCGATTACCTCTAACTGAACTTTCGAGAGCAATTCATGCAGCATAGACCCGTGATCATGAGACCTGGAGTCTAATCGGCGACAAATGTCGAGGTCAGGTTAGGCTACCTTTGTTCCCGGACGGTTTAGCGGGGCCTGGAAAATCTGGGCGACCCACCACTGTTCAAACCTTCTTTTGAAGATCCGGAGGGATGATACTCATACCCAAAACTCCGCGTTGGCGTCGCCCCGGTCAACGGTCATCAACGCGCGCCCTGCTTAAGCCGTCCACCTCAATCGCGCTATCTCTTCGAAGGCTGGGCTTTCGGTAGTGTAACCGACGTTGCAACGGACGGTGCCGGGATATTGGCAACCGACTGCTGGAGGGCGTCGAGCTTCTCAGTAAGCGTCGCAATTTGCTTGGAAAGCTTTTTCGTCTCGGCCTGCTGAGCTACGAGCTGATCTTGAACGATTTGCAGTTGGTCGACGGCCTGCTGCTGAGTTACCTCAAGCCCCTTCGTCGTCTCGATAAGCTCGTCTGAAGCTCGCGGCGCGGCTTCCTTGCTTGCACTAAAGGCCCACACGGTCCAGCCGCCACCGATTAGGACGAACGCGGCGACCAGAGGAATGATCAGTTGCCAGCGAGCACGTACAACAGCATGACCCAATTGCGGTTTGCGAGAATATGCCGCGTCAACCATGGGGGACCTCTTTAGGTTTTTGCCACGAGCTTCCCAACCTTCAAGATACCGTCCTTCAAGATACCGGACTTAAAGACAGCGCACACAAACATCTGTATGCGGTCATCGGACAAACATTGGCACGGAAAGCACCAACCAATTGAAATCATTGACGCTCTTTAGCGCCGTCGTGTCGCACAAGTCAATGCAATGAGTTAGCAAAGAGGCTCCGCGCGGTAGCCATCAACCACCAGCGGTGACGAAAAACCAACGCGGCCGATGGGCACCTAAACCGTGCGGCCCCCTATCGGTGGAGGGGGGCCTTTTGGACTATTAGTGGCAGGTGAGCTCTCAGATTTTCCAAGCTCCAGTGCGCCGAGGAGGGTGATCGAGTAGGCGCGCGGTCATTTCGCCTATTGGCACATCGCGTCAGTTAGCGCGGTGCAGCGACATGTCCGAAGTTGCGGGTAGACCGGAAGTAACCGGCCTGCGGTCAGAACGTCGCTAGGACCCATACCGGACATCACGCCTGCGTACTGGCAGCCCGTGGCGGTGCGAGCCGTCCCTTGCCTGAGCGGAAACAGGAACGGCCCCGACTCTCTGCAATGAAGCTCAAGCGCCCACGGGCGAAATGGCTGAGACCCCGCCGTCGATCAGGAAGTCTGCTCCGACGATGTACGCGGAATCGTCCGAGGCGAGATAAACCGCCAGCTTCGCGATTTCCGACGGATCGGCCATCCGCTTGCTGGGATTGTTGGTTGCAAGGACGCCCTTGACCGCGTCGCCCTGCTCTTCGCCTGCGAAGCGACCGAACATCGCCGTGTCCGTCGGGCCTGGGCTTAGGGTATTCACGCGAATCCCGCGGCCGACGAGCTCGGCGCTGAGGATTCGCGCGAGATGGACGACCGCGGCCTTGCAGGTCGAGACGGTCGAGGTCGTCGGCCACCCCTTGCGCGCGCCAACGGACGCATTGATGACGACAGACGAGCCCGGCCTGAGCAGCGGCAAGGCCTTTTGAATGGTGAAGTAAGCCCCTTTGAAATTGGAGCCTATCACCATGTCGAAGCTTTGCTCTGTCACCTCTTCGAACGGCAGGAACTCGCTGTAACCTGCATTTACGAACAGGCCGTCCAGGTGCCCGAACTCCCGCTTGATCGTGGCGAACATCGTATCGAGGTCGGCGAGTTTGCTGACGTCCGCGCGAACGGCGAGACTTCCGGCTCCCAGCGTCCCTTTGGCCGCCTGCAGCGTCCTCTCATTCAAGCCGCAGATGGCGACGCGCGCGCCCTCTCGGTCGAATTCCTGCGCTGTGGCCAGCCCGATCCCGCTGTTACCGCCGGTGATAAGGATATTCTTGTCCGTTAGCCTACCCATTGTCATCACTCCTTATTAAACATATCCGTGTCAGTTACAATTTCAGGCAAATTTAGCCGACGCCGCGTACCAGCTCCGCGAGACTCGTTTTGCTGAGAGCCTGCTCAACGGCGTCGTTCGCAGCGTTGAAGATTGGGCCGAGCCTTCGTTTCATCGCGCAGGCCACCGCGCATCCTTCATGCACTTGGCTGCGCATGGCAAAAACGCCGGTCTCGCTTTCAACCGCCTTGTAGATCTGACCGAGTGTTATGCGAGATGCCGGGCGCCGGAGACCGACGCCGCCATGACGGCCTTGGCAAAGAGCGACCAGGCCCTCCCGCTCGAGGAGCTTGAGGATCTTCCGCACCACGACCGGGTTGGTCTGGAGGCTTTTCGCGATTGCCTCCGAAGTCGTTCCCTCGTCGCCGGCGTAAGCGACGAAGCTCATGATGTGGACGGCACTCGCCATACGACTGTTCGCGGTCATAACGGTAACGATACCAGTTACATTTAAGGCTGTCAAGCTCGAGCGTCGCGTCCGATCGCCCCGATCCCCGCCAGCACAGGCGGTGTTCCCGGTGATGCCGGCGTTGTCGACCAAGTGGGCAGTGTTGCCGTCGCCGCCGGCTGGCTGGCTGAGCAGTGACTCATCGCGGCCTTGTGAGAAAGTTGGCGGCGCCGCAGTACGAAACCCTAGTGGGTGAGTCGTGGCAAGTTCGAGCTTATCATCAATCGCAGGCGGCAAAGGCGTAGTGCATCGCGACTTCCGCCGAGCCGCTCTTGCTGACGAGCTGATTGGGTAGTCTGACAGTTTGCTGCGGCGCACGAGTCCGGATTTGGCACTTTTCGGACGTGTGGCGTTGTCAGACCTACGTCTGTTATGCGAACAAAAGCGGAATCAAATTTTGCTGCGTCACGACACCCAGACCGCGAGGGAGTTGGTTTGGGAGCCACTGATGATTTTCCAAACGCCAAGTCGATACGCAAACGAAAAATAATCGAATACGCACGTGACTGGCCACGCTGGCTATCGTGGCCAGTCCCGGTTCTGTCGGTACTTAGGCACGCATTGAAAGTGATATGCCAAGCTTCGCAGCCATCACGCTCGTAGCGCCCGGAGTTCTCTTTAATGATTTCGCTATCTTTGTGACGCCATCCTTAGCTTTTGCCATCGTCTTCATTTGCCGCACGTCTTCCTTTGTCCATTCACGACGCACGATCTTCTTAGTCCGGGCCATTCTTGCTCCATTTTTTTGGGAGCGGCCTTGTATCAAGCACATCCGCAATTGCAATGTCACAGTTAACTTGATTCACAAATGAAACGCTCACGAATCCGTGCTTGCGGCTATTTTTGGTAACAATCCTGCGTGTCAGAAAAACTTCCAACTTCTGGCTCGCCTTCACACGATCACGACACCTTCGGGACATTCTTCAAAGCAGGTTCAACTAATAGACTGCGAAGTTCGTCGATCTGACGTGCGAAATCCAGCGCGTTTGCTCTCAACACTTCCATGGCACGACCCCGATGACCTTCGCCTTGCAATTCTGCAATTCGCTCATTAAAGGCGTCCAGCGCGTCCTGCAATTTGTGAATTTCGCGCTGAATCGGAAACCGCAGAGCAGGTAGTTTCTTCACCGCTGGTCGAAGTCTAGAATTTGCTAAACTGTTGCTGGTGGTTTGCCGCTGTTTGGTCATAGCCAACCTCGAATCGCCAGAAAGTCGTTACTTTATCACCCGGCGACGCTGTTGACCTAAATGCTAAGTCGATTGACCGCATGGGCTGCAGTGGCCGCAATCATGAGCACCACAAGCGGCGCCGGGGCAAATGGATCCGTTTGCGTAGTTGTTCGCCGGACTACGCAGACGTACTTGGAGAAGGTTCGATCCCAGTTCCTCTCCCTCCGCCAGCCTCACCGCAGCCAAGTATTCTCCGGGTGGACTGGCTGGCAATTGAGCCCAAAAGAAACAGCGACTTCTGATCGGAGCTCCAGCCTTCGGATCGACAAAGTTGGCCTTTTTTCTCCGAAAGGTTCGCTTTTCTCCAAACCTCTGGACTCCACTGCTTCCGTACGGTTCTCGAAATTCAACGTTTCGAGCAACTTATAAGAGCCGATGGAAAGTGGTTCGATCGCTTCTCTCGGATGGGCGAGTGGCCGATTTCTACCGTCCACTATGTCGAGGTTCGAATCCTCCCGCCCGAGCCAGACAGTCCGACAGCCTGATCCATCATTCGTAATGACGGGGTCACAGGTTCGAGTCCTGTTTGCGGCACCAGCAAAATCATAAACTACTTAGCCCACTTAGCGGCGTTCCGGAAAAAGCCCTGTGTCGGCACTGTGTCTGCAAACCAGTTACGGCGCGCGGGGTGTCGTCATGGATAGCTTAACCGACCTTGAGAAATTGCTTTTGGCGGCGTGCCAGATGGCGCTTCGCCAGCTTGAGTACGATGGCGACGACAAAACGGCATTTGCCGGCGCGGTGTTCGAGGCTCTTACCAAGGCCATCGCGGCAGCCGCCGCGAAGCAGGCCCAAACCGAAACGGCCAAATAGCCCCGCCATGACTCTGGGAAGCCCGCCGGTGAGTCCAGCCGCGGCAGGCTGTCGTGCCGCCGGTCGAGCGGCGCCAGCGCATGGGCGAGTCTGTGCGGCCCGCTCTTCGTGCAAGCCCGAATTGGAACGAGTGGAGGTTGAACGAGTTGTGATTCCGCGCCGGGCCGCCCCGGCGGAATTGGAATGACCGCCCCAGCCAATCCCCCCTGGCTGGGGCCGTTCCTTTAGATACCGGCGAGCAGTTACGAAAGAGGCCGCCAACTGAGGCAGCCTTACGCGAGTGCGAGTTCTTGGATCGCGCGCGCTGAAATTTGCGCCGGGTCCTTGAGGCCGGTCTGACCAATCTCGATTATCTTCTTGGCAATGAACTCGGTCAGAGGATCGTTGCGGTCCTTAACGGACAGGGCGCGCAATGTGTGTTACACGTTTTTAAAATTTCCGAACACTGACGACCTTCAAAAGGACACGCAAACCTTTGCCATTGGCAAGTTCGGCGAAGTCCAGATCGATGAATTCAGCGTGTACGGCGACGGCATCATTGTTTCTGGCCGGTGCAGCACGCGAAAGCTCGAGCTGTTTGTCCATGATTTGCTCGAGATAGTGAGAAGTGTCGGCTACTCGCAAACGAATGTTTTTGAACCCGAAATGCACTTTGAAAGTAGTTTGGTCGTCAGAGCCCGGAAAGATTTGGGGATCAGTTTTGCGCCGCCGCCGACGACCACTGCTCTCATACGAGACGCGTTGTCAAAACAAACGAATGCGACCTATCTGCCGTTTGCGACTCACTTTGAAACTGATGTGAGCAGCTTAAAAAACACGGCGTAGACCGGTACGTTTTACGTTGGAGCGAAGGTTGGGCACGCCGTTCGACAAGCACGTCTTCTATTCCCAGGCTCCGTTGCGAACAGAAGATCATTTCGCGTTGCTCCAGCAGATTGAAGCACTGGCAGACTAGGGCATCGGCCTCAGCGGCACCACGTTGCTGGCCTTGTCCTCACCGCTCCTCGTCCCGATGCATCGGATTGTAAGGCGTGATCTCGCGCTACGATGTGCGGTGTCTAATCGAGGTTCCGATCCCCAAGGGATTGATAATTGCAACTGAGATTTTGCGGCGCTGTCATGGGCCATGCCCTGGCGCCGCAAACCCAATTCTCGACTACGCTACTGGACGACTGGCCGGCCTGCCGACATGAAGGCGGAAGGCTTCAGAACGATCCTGGTCTACTGCGTCGGCCCGCCCGATCGCGATCCCCGCCCGCGCTGCTGGCACTATTCTGTGGTGCCGCTGGATGGACTTCCGGATTGGGGCTGGTACGATATCTGCGCACATTTCAAGTGCACGCGGTGCGGCTCGGTTGGTTGGATCGATCCGCGGCCAAATTGGTCCGAAGTAATAGATTATCAAAGGGGCATTTGTTCGCCCTAGTTCATCATTTGCTGATCGAGCTTTGTCGCATGTCTATTTCTGGCGAGTTGGCCAAACTCATTCCTATTGGTGAAGAAAACGCGGTATCTGGCCTGTTGCTTTGGAAGCAACTGAAGATGTGGTCACCGCCGAGTATTAAGCACACTTTGAGGGCGATGGCTCGCGAGGGCCGGATCGAGCGCAAACAAGTTCAGCGCGACGGGCGCGAGACGACCTTGTATTTCAGGTTGCGCAGTTGATTCAGCACAAGCCCGAGACAAAGGCTGGTTGGCAGCGCAAATTCGAGGATCCGATACCACTGCCGGGCGGACGCAAACTCATCACGCTACGGGACGCCGCCGACTACATTACCGGCCTGCCGAAAAAGGGATCCGATCTGCCGGAATGGCAAACGGCGATCGAAGCACTGATGCTGTGCAGCCGCAGCGGTCCGACGATGATGGCGCGCATCGGGGTCATGAAGGCGCTGAACCGTCATGTCGAGCGGGTGTTCAATCCCGAGCGCAACGATCATCACTGGGGAAAGCGAAAGCTCAAGAGAGACCTGTGACACGCTGTCGCTGCCATCGGGTTAGGATTTCATTAACCTTACGGGAGCAAGACTTTGCCTGCCGGGGCTGGGCGCATCATGAAAGGAAAATCCCATGCCAAATCTGAAAGAGGCCATTCGCGAACGTGCCTACCACCTCTGGATCGCCGATGGTCAACCCGAGGGCCAGGCGGACATTTATTGGCTCAATGCTCAACGCGAAATTCTCACCACAGCAGTTGAAAGCTCAGACGGCACCGTCGCCGCCGCAGCGCCCACCGACACGGGATTAGTTGCGACGAAATCCGCTAAAAAGGCAAAGGTCGCCCGATTGGGAAAAAGTAAAATCCGCGCCGCATAGTTCATGCGAGCATCGTCACCCGGACCCGTCACGACGACTCCGTCATCAGCGGAGGGGGCAGCCCAGCTCCCCCGTTGTTCGTCGAAACGAATCGAGGCCAACTATCAGGCTTGGCGCGACCAGCGTGACTGGACGGCGGCTGGAATTGGGTGCCACGCAGAAACCCGCCGGGTTGAGATCGGCGAGTTTCGTACTCTCGCGGGGGCTTGGGCGGGTTTCCGCGATTGGGCCATTGCGTAGCAACCTGAGATTAATGATTCATTAAGCTCGCATCAGAGCGGCTGGCCGCTTGCCGACCCCCATCCCAGCAACGCAACCCGAGTTACGGCACCTCATACGTGCCGGAAGCGTCCAGGGATGCACCATTCGCGCCGGGATATGTGCCGTCGTAAAAGGTGAACTGCACGATCTGCCGACAGTCGCGGACCCGCGGCGTTTAGTGCGGCCTTGAGGTCATTCACGAACCGCTGCTTGGTTGTGACCTTTAAGCCTTCCGGCAAACCCTCACGCCACGTTATCAAGTCGTCCTCTTTCAAGGCATGCAGATACACCGATGCAAGAGCAGCAGCTTCCGCAGCTTCCTGATTGCCGCGCTTTTCTTGACCAAGAACGTAACGCCGCAGTTTGGTGCCGGCGTCGGATCGGACGTCGCGACCTGTCCGGCGCCTTTCTCGAGCGTCGCGTTCCTTGACGTAGGTTTCAACGGCCGACCGCACGGTAGGAGCCGGGCCCGCCGCCTGCGACGCGGCTTCTGTTCTGGCTCGAGCAACGGCCTCCCGTGCCGTTCCCACGGCCTGTTCGAAGGTCAGAATCCCGTCGGCGGGCTTGTCGTTGATGTCGTTGGCGACGCCAACTTGCGCCTGCTTGTAGTTGCCGCCTTCGTGGTGATTACGCCAGCGGACAAGCTAGTCAAGCGCTCACCTTGATCTCAAGTCTTAGGCGCATGAGTGTGGGAACGTCGAATTGCATCGATCGCTAGGATCGTTACCACTGCCAAGGTTGTGAGGCCGATCGCCATTGCATGCTCCATGCCGGTGACACAAGCGTCGAAGTCTAGCGCAAAGGTTCATCCTTGCGTCGCTCAAAGATTATCCAAGAGATCTCGAAGTTTGGGCAGGCTTGCTATCGCTTGCGAGCTTCTTCGTTGGAAAGGTCCGTTAGGAACCGATCAAGTGCAAGTTTTCCGGCATACTCCGCCGCTGCTTGCGATTGAAAGCCACTTGCGCCAAATCGAATGCCCATCGGTTTGCTTCGTCTGTGCAATTCCCAGCTCCAGGGATGAGGACGCGTTCCGGTATCGATGGTCTCAATGTAATAGTCAGACGTCGTTGTCATGGATTACAATGTCGCGGCGCTGAGTATTACGGCGGCCTAAGTTAGTCTGCCAATAATGGCCCAATCTCAGGTGGTCGCCGCAGTGTTGGGTGGTAGTGGGGGCACTAGAAATTGCTTGGCAATAGCCAAGGCACCCCACTCATCCGTCTCCAGGGCTATCTTCTGCGCGAGCATCACATCGCCCGGAACGAGGTTGCCTTCCGGTATGAAACACCATCCCATGCGTGGCCGGCCATCGGCATCGAGCTCAAGGACGTTCTGGCACACACCGTGCTGGATACGATATGACTTCCCGCTATCGCAACCAACGACCTCGAAATAATCGTAAGAATCAAGCAGCCGTCGCTGTTGCGTCGAAAGCCACTCGCGCAGCAGCGTGATGCCGCGGATAGCCCGGTTTTCAAACCGCGCACGCCGCCGGCTTTGCGCACCTTGCAATGCGCGGATGAGATTGAGGGCCGGGCGACCAATCCAGGTCGCCGAGGCCATCAGCCATTGAGCCACGGCTGTCTAACCGCCAACCAGCCGAGGATAAAACACCGTCTCTTCGGCCTTTGAATCGAACGAGCGGACGAGGGAAACGTCGCCATTCGCTAGTCGTGTGGCGGCCGTGAAACCACTGCCCGTCAAGACCTTGAAGCGGCGTTCAGCTTCGGCCAGCGCTTTCAAGTCTTTAGCATCGAAATGATGACGGGAGTCGCCTGAATGATCCATGACGATCTGCGTAGCCATAGAAGAATCTCCACCGTTTGGGTTTCTCTTCCAGCCCGGAGTAACTGTAATCGAAATACGATACGACGCATGTTCAAAAATGTGGCATCCCGCATCCCGCGGAACCGTGCCTTGGCGCTGAGAGGAAAGCGATCGTCACTGCTTTCGCCACGCAGACAAACCAGACGGGCCGTTTCGAACATTCGTCGCCCCTGTCTGCGGTTGAAAAGCACACGTGCTCTAGAGCCGGCCTCAGGCCGGACTATCTGCTGACCCCGCGGTGTATCATTGAGCCAGAAGCAGTTGTGGCGGAGCTTATGTTACCGCGCGCCGTAGAGCCCGCAACGAACGCATCGATGCCAGAACGAACCGTATTAGCCGAGCCTATGATGGATCGCGCGAGCATGCCCATCGCCTGGGCTTTTTCCGCGGGCGACCAGTAATTTTCAATGTCGTCGATCGGCGGTTGGCTGAGGCCGCGCGCGCCGCGAAAGATATTCGTAAACGACATCTGCTGAGTCGTCGCCAGCCGGCGTGCCTCCTCGTCGCTGCCGGCGGCGATAATGTTGACGCCTACCATCGCATAGGGGCGCTGGAGCTGTTCGGATGGTTTGAAACGGCTGCGATAGATCTGCAGCGCCGGGATGAGTAGGTCAGGCGCGAATTGTGAGGCGAAAGCGTAGGGGAGCCCGAGTTCAGCCGCCAGCATTGCACCAAAATTGCTCGATCCGAGAATCCACAGTGGGACTTCCGTTCCGGCTGCCGGCACCGCCTACAAATCCAGGCAGGGTTAGCTGCCGGCATTTAAGCAGCCGACCGGATGGAGCCGAACGAGAGCCAGCCTCATCGTGAGCTATTGATGTAGATCAAGCTCGGAGCGCTTGGGGAGGGTTTTCAGTGGGTGTCGATCGGCGCCGCGCGTCGTACGGCCACAGCAAGCCCCCGGTGGCCGTTTGATTGCCCACTAAAATCAGAGCCGCCGGTTGACGCTGGCGGGCCCTTTCTTTCGCCGGATTTCTGTCACCAACTTTGCGTGTTTTTAGAATCGATTAGGGAGAAACGACGTGGCGATAGGTACAGTGAAGTGGTTTAACGCGACGAAGGGCTATGGATTTATTCAGCCCGACACTGGCAAGGACGCGTTCGTTCATATCTCGGCCGTCGAGAGAGCAGGTATGAGCAGTCTGAATGAGGGCGCGAAGGTGAGCTACGAAGTCGTGGCCAACCGGGGGAAGGAATCCGCCGAGAATCTCAGGGTAGGTTGATCGACCGCCAGTTGGACTTCTGGAAACGGCTCCAGCCTTGGGGGCAGAACGCTGGGGCCGTCATTCCAACGCGCGCCATGCGGCGGGCGTGGCGCTTACATCAAAGTGGGCAGTCAGTGCCCGTTCCTAGAGTGTTAATCGGCGTGGGGTCCCGACGCCGATCGGCGGGCCAAGCTATTGATCTACCAAGCGATGGTGGGGGCAATCTTGGGCGCTTTTTTACACTCAATCCTCTCAAGGTTGGGGCCCGACGCCAAAATTGGTCGAAGGACAATGCAGAAACATCGATAGCTTGTGTGTCGGGGAGCGAAGGGGGAGCGGTGAGACAACTCATCGCAGGAAGCGCCGGATCGTACGAGAAACTAAGACGTGGCACGGGCAATGGCTGGAGCAACCACGCTCCGAGCCTTGCCGAGAATGGGGATCATCCAGCCACTCCACGCATCCCGCGAATTTCGTCCGTCATAAGTTGGGTAAGCCTAGCAACCTCCTTCGCGCCGAGACTGGCCCAAGGCTGACATAGGCAAAGTCGGCCGGCGCTATCGGTGCCCAATTTTGCTTGCGACCGTCGTGCTTTTTGAGCTTGAGACGAATCGCTTCGACCCTTGATTGGAGTGTTGCGCGTTGCTTTGTTTACTCGCCAACAATCTGACGCGCGTCATGAACATCGTCGGCACAGGGGCGTTGCGGGCAGGCGTGAGGGCAGAGACCCCATCGCGGCCGATCTCGAGCCGGACCTTGCCCACACCCCCATGGTGACTCAGAAGTGGCCCCTGATCGTCCAACAGTAGAAATTGCTCAGATTGGCCGTCTCGGACTACGTTGACCGGATCGCGGACGGCCGCGGCCTGCGTCAGCGCGTTATCTGGCGACCGAGACCCGAAGCGGACATCGCAACTGCCGTCCGCGCGACACGCCGATATGGAAGTTAGACGCTTCACCGAAATGCCGGTCTTCAGAAAGGACCGTACACGCCACCTGTGCGGATGATTAAGCTGACCGAGCAGCGGGAGATTACGCCACAACGAAAAACGTCGGCCAACTGCGGCGCTGTGACAATCGTCCCAAGGTTGGCTATGATTTTCGGGTGGCTAGGTGCGGAAACGATCATGATCAAGAACGGACTTTATGCTTTGGCGGCCATTCCCAGGCAAGGTTCGGGTGATGAAGTCAGCGGCGTGCTCATACTGAACGACGGGACTATGCTCGGGGCGACGCTTTCGTCTATTACACGGGGACCTACGAATGCAGCGCTGGAAACTGGCAAGGCAAAATGACTAGCCAGGAGCATACTCCGACCGGGCGGCCGATCGCAGATCGGGTCCAACACATCGGATTTTTTGGTACCTACAGCGAAGCCGGAGCCAAGGTCGATGCAATGGCTCTCGTTGGCGAGCACAGCGTCCGATACGATGCAACGTTGCGCTTGTTGGTAGCGGACTAGCCAACACCACGGCGGCCGGTTTCCCTTACGTTTAGGACAACCATTCTGACAGACTGAAATACATAGCTTCTGTGCGGAGTGACAATGTCGCACCCGTGGTGCACGATTTTCCGGCTAAAGTTAGTAAGCGCTCAGGGATGAGCGCAATAAGTGATGCGGCGGTCCCGGTGAACGCCAGCCCCGCACCGGGGCCGATCTCTTGCGGCGTCATCCGCACTCACTTCTTCGTCGGCACTATGCTCTTACACAGCGGTTTCGATCGTGTTCGCAATCTCCGCAAGCGCCATCACAGATGCAAACTCGGTGATCGAATAGCTTCTGGTACCGTCGCTGATCGAGACGTCTGTTAACTTTCCGACGACATGCCACTCGACGGCTTTTGCAAACGCGTGCTTCGCCGTTTCGGCAGCAGCCGTGAGCGCGTGATTGTCAAGGTAGGCCTGCACGAGAAAGGGCATCGGCAATGCGTATTCGACGTCACGGTGTCGAACCAGATGCAATATTTGGCGTGGCGCGGAATGGCGCTCGAATCCCGCCAACGAAGAACATTCCTGCTCAAAATCTGCCATCGTGAGCCTATGGTGCGGTCCGTCCCCATAGGCCGGGCCAACTGCTTCTTTCCTCAACGGCCAGTTCCGCCCTTCACGGCAAAGGCCTCTATGATTTTTTCTTCTTGTCGATCGATTTGATGAAAGAGACGCCGATCTGATCGCCGTTGACCCAAGCCAGTTGGCAGCGCCGGTATGCTTTTCCCATAGTCGAAAGCACAAGGAAGAACTCTTTCAAGGCAAGACCTTCAATCGAGCCGTCAACGGTTAGTCTGGCGCCGGTATCCGATGCGTCCTGCATCGTGCACGGGCGCTGCCAAGTCCCGTCAATCGCCATCATGTTGGCGGAAAAACCCCGCCCAAAAACGACACGATGTGCCTTGCGATTTTCCATCTAAATCAACTGAAAAATGAACGGAAACCCATCGACCCACGGCGAGTTCCTTTTACGCAATACTCTCACGGCACTCATTGGGGTGGGGACCGCGATTGATTAAGTGTAGAGGCTAGCGGTTAAAATATGTCCTAAGGCCGCACGGACGAGGTGATTAGTTGAGCCTGCGCTGCCGAGTAAATTCGTAACCGAGGCTCGGCAGAGCCCTGATCGACTATCGGTTTTCGGCAAAATATCTAATCGGCCGTGGCCGCGAAGCCTGCGGAGCCGTTCGAGAATAGTCAGCGACGGTTACGACAACAGCTTGAAGAAATGTGGAGAGACCGGAGCGACAAATAGCATAACCTTCATACGAGTTCGTCTGTGGCACGACTTCGAATCCCGGCTGGCACGCCCCACTCCTGAGCAAAACTGGGCACATTGCCCGTCAGCCATAACCAGCCCTTGAAAACGCCTTTTCGTAACCGGGAGGGGGCCCGGCGTGGTCCCAGAGATCCGCCGTTTTCTGAGGGGGGTGTAAATCGGCGTCGAAGGATGATCCCTCCCGTGTCGAGAGAATCAGAGAGTTATGGTGCGGATCGGCGTTGGGACCGCACGCCGATTCACAATCGACGATTTCGTACCTGGCGTCGAACGCATCGATGATAGCGCACGGCCTGTTCTCGCCGGCCCGCCCGCATCAATCGGCGCGAGTGATCCATGGGCCGGCGGGCGTGCTCGCTAGTTCGAAGTCCAGACCTGTGGCTTCAAGCTGCGACGCTTTTTGTCGGCTCAGTCTGCCGGAGCCTGTCGAACTCCGTCTCCGCTTCCGCCTTTGCAATGGCCAGCATGCGGACCGCGTCGGCGATGTTTTCGTGAGAGTGATTGGCCATTACCTGCATTCGGATGCGAGCCGCACCCTTGGGAACGGCGGGAAACTCCACGAGGTTGGCGACCAATCCGAGTTCGATCAGGCGTCTTGAAACAAGACGTGCAAGGCTTTCGGAGCCCATTTTGACGCAAACGATCGCGGATGGGTCGCCATAATAGTCGAGGCCGGCCTGCTTCAACTCGCGACGAAGCGACAGGACGTTGGCGAGCATCTTGCGTCGTAGCGCGTGTCCTTCGGCGGAGCCGACGATCTCGAATGCCTTGAGTATCGTCGCGGCCTGCGCCGGCGAAAGGGCATTGGAGAAAGTGGCAGGGGCGCTGTAAAAGCGTAGATATTCCTGCACCGCTCGGCTCTTGCAGGCGACGAACCCGCCGTTCGACGCAAACGTCTTGGAAAAGCTCCCCATCACAAGGTCGACCTTGCCGAGCATGTTCTGCAGGCCGATATGGCCGCGGCCGTCTTCGCCCAGGCAGCCAAGATCATGTGCGACGTCGACGACAAGTGTCGCATTGAATTCGTGGCAGAGAGCTTGCAAGATAGCGAGATCGGGTGTGTCAGAGTCCATCGAGAACAATCCCTCCGTGATCACGAGGACTCCGTTCTCTTTGTCCTTGGCCCGGATTTTCGCGAGGATGTTACGGCAATATTCGTTGTCGAGGTGCCGGAACAGATGAAGGTTGCTGGTTGCGGCGTGAGCGCCCTCCTGCAGGCAGGAGTGTGCCAGCATGTCCATCACGATATGGTCGGCCGACCTGACGAGGCCCTTCACGACGCCGAAGCCCGCGGCCCAACCTGTCGGGTACAACACGACGTGGTCCATCGCCAGGAATTCGGCGATCTTGCGCTCGAGCGCTACCGAGTACGAAGTGTTGCCGACAAGCGCAGGAGAGCCTGCGCTATGCACCCCGCAGCGCTCGATGGTCTCGATGGCCGTTGCCTTGATGGCCGGATGCGATGCCAGGCTGAGATAGTCCTGCGACGCAAAGTTGACGCCGCGCATTCTGTTGCCTCGGTCGTCCTGCGCCGCGCAAACGGTCTTGGGACCGTCCTCCGTAGCGCGAGAGAAGGGCCAGAGCCCATGATGCCGGCGCAGATCCTGCCAGCGGAAGAAACCTTCCGTGCGTCCCAACAGGTCTGCCCCACCGGGGATGCGGAAATCCCTCATGCTGCCCGTCAAGGCGGCCGGCGAAATACCGGTGTACGAATCGTTTGAAGCCATCCTGCGCTCGTTTTTTGGGTTATTCTGCCGAAAGTGCAGGATGCCCGGGACGAGATTAATTCCTGGTTGGATATTGGGAAATTTTCCGGCCTTTTCCGGCGAAGTTTGTGTTTGGTTTTCTGCACCTTAAGAGCTGCACAGAAACTTGTGCCGGACGCCAGGAAGGGCCGCGAGGGGTCCAGGGCGGCGCCGTGCGCGTAAAGGCGGCGTTAACTATAAGTGACGCAATGTATCTCACCGTCCGAGGCCAGCCGGAGGAGACGAGGAACCCATGATCGGCGTACTGGAAGACCCTACTCAGCCGTTCCGCAAGAATTCACGCCGTGTAGCGGCTGCAGCGGCGGTTGTCATTGCGCTCTCCGCTCCGGCGTACGCTGCAGATTTGCGCCTCCCCGTGAAAGAAGCCCCCCCGCCCATCCCGGTATTCTCTTGGACCGGCCTTTATATCGGCGCGAACGCCGGCTGGGGCTCGAGCCGTAACTGCTGGGATCTTGTTCCGCCCACGCCGGTACCACCGGCGTTGTTGGGCCCCGAGGGCTGCCACGATGCAACAGGTGCGGTAGCCGGCGGTCAAATCGGTTATCGCTGGCAGACCGGCACCTGGGTCCTTGGTCTGGAAGCGCAGGGTAACTGGGCTGACCTCAATGGCAGCAAGGTCAGCCCGCCGTTCCCCACGACGACCAATCGGTCGCGGATCGAAGCATTCGGCCTGTTCACCGGCCAGGCCGGCTGGGCCGTCCAAAATGCACTGCTCTACGTCAAGGGCGGTGCCGCTGTTGCCGATAGCCGCTTTCGCTATACCGACAACGCGACCGGCACCGTCCTTGGCGCCGCGAATGATACTCGATGGGGAGCCACGGCAGGCGTCGGCCTCGAATACGGCTTCGCTCCGAACTGGTCGGTCGCAGTGGAGTACGACCATCTGTTCATGCCGAACCGTACGCATGACTTTGTCAGCCCGGCCGGTCTTTACGCAGGCACGGTCGCCATCCGTCAGGATGTCGATCTCGTTACCGCCCGCGTGAACTACAGGTTTGGCGGTCCGGTGGTAGCGAAATATTAGTCGCGCTGAAATTCGATGCTTGAATGAGGCCGGCCAAAAGCCGGCCTTTTTCACGCGGGCCGTAAAGCCGCGCTACAGAATGCCCTTGGTCTAACGTTCGTGGGCCTACGCCACCGAGCTTTGTTGCGCGACCGGAGGCAGGAGCGATCGAATCTTGCCGAGGAGCCGCTGCATGTCGACAGGCTTCGTATCAAAATCGGAGCAGCCGACTTCGACGCTCTTGTCGCGATCGCTGGCAAGCGCATGGGCTGTCAGTGCAATGATGGGAATGGCCGATGTTGCCGGATTGGCCTTGATCCGCTGTGTTGCTTCCCAACCGTCCATTTCGCCGAGCGCCACATCCATCAGGATCAGGTCCGGCAGTTCGCTCGCCGCCATATCTACGCCCGTCGGGCCGTCGCAAGCGCAGCAGACGGAAAAGCCGTTGCGCTCGAGACGGCGCGTAAGCATGTCCCTGTTCATCTCATTGTCTTCAACAAGCAGAATTCTATGCATTGGCCATTCCAGCGGGAGCAGGCAGAGCAGTGTCGGTGACGTCGGGAACGAGCGTCGCCGCGGCGTAGCGGTCGGTTTTCCGCCGACCATCAACGAGTGGCATTCTGATGGTAAAGCGGCTGCCCTTTCCGGGTTCGCTTTCCACCGAGATCTCGCCGCCCATCAACTTGCAGAGCCTTTGGCTGAGCGCTAATCCAAGTCCCGTACCGCCATATTTGCTGGTGCTGGAGTCGTCAGCGACCGTGAATTTCTCGAAGAGCTTCGGCATTTGATCCGATGCGATACCGATTCCCGTATCGATGACGTCAACGATGAGCTGATCGCCCGCCACGCCCTTGAGGCGTCGCGCGGCGATTTCCACCCTCCCGTTGTGGGTGAATTTCGCTGCGTTATCAGTCAGCTGCCCAATCACATTGCGAAACCTTCCGGCATCGCAGAGTGCGGTCCCCAGATCGGGAGGGATCGAACATGCGAGCTCGCTTCCGTTTGCCTCAACCGCGGTCCTCGCCCGCTCGGCAACATCCCGAAGCAATTCGCCGAAATCTGTCTCTTCCAGATGCAGCTCCATTTTGCCGGCTTCGATCTTGGAAAGATCGAGCACCTCGTTGACGAGCTTCAGCAGGTGCTGTCCGGCCGTGTGTATCTTGGTCAGGTCAGCAATGCCCTCCCTGTCTCGTTCTATCTCGGCGTCTTCGAGCAGCATCTGGCTGTAGCCGATCACTGCGTTGAGCGGTGTGCGCAGCTCGTGACTCATCTTGGCCAGAAACTCGGATTTCGCGGCTCCTGCGCGCTCGGCTTCCTCGGTTGCCGCACGCAACGCCGATGCAGTCGCCACGTGCTGCCGCATCTCGCTTTCCAGCTCGCCCTGTGAGGCTTGAATCTTCGCATAATAGAGCGCCATCATCGCCACATAGATCGACGCCGCCGTCGTCGAGACGAGACCAAGCCCCTGCATTGCGGCAGCCGGCAGCTTGCTGTTGATTTCAAAGCCGTGCGAATAGAAGAAGCTGAATACCGCCACGTTGGCTACGAACATGGTCATTACGATCAGTCGCAGCTTGCTCGACGAGCCCAGATAGAAAAATGCCAGCAACGGTATGACGAGTACCCAGGCGAGCGTGGGCGAGGTCACGCCGCCATAGAAGAAGCAGCTCCAGAGAATGCAGAAGATCAGGTTCTCGATCGAGACCAGCGCAAGCGTGTCGTAGGGCGCGCCGGCGCGCAGAATGAACGGAAATACCCAGAACGACGTGATCGACGCCGCCAATACCGCCACGTCATATCCGGGCGCGGGATCGAGCAGATAGATCGAAATCGGTACTACGTTTCCGATGAACGGACCCAGGATGTGACTGACGAGAAACACGTGAGCACGCTTTCTCGTATCGCGGTCGGCGGCGATGCTGGCCGGAATGAAGTAATTGACCACCCTGTCGAGGGCAGCAAGTGCCGTTGCAAATTTGGCGTTCATGAAATTGGGCCGCTTCCTGCGAGTTGGTCTTCCGATATTCGATCCGTTGCGCTTGCGGCTTTGCAAGTAGAAATAAGGACAGTTTCCGGCAGCTAACAGTTTCATTGCTCGCTTAAAACCGCGTTAATCAGCAGGCAGCCCTGACTAAACCGAATATTAAAGAGAGGCGCGCTAGCTTGCCGGGATAAAACGTCCGTGAAGGATCGACATGCCCATTTGGCAAGAAGTCGTTAAGTTTATTGATTGGTTTATTCCAGCGGAGGCCAAGCTCGAGCGCTCCAAGCGGGAGCTCGCGCAGAACTTCGTATTCACTCATCTGTTCGGACCACTGCTTTCGCAGTCCATCGCTGTATTTCTCTATCTCAGCGACCCGCACCGGGGCGCTGCCTGCTTGACTGTCATCGCTTGCATCTGGCTGTTCTGGACACTTCCGTTCGTCTACAAGATGAGCTGCAACCTGCAGCTATCGGCGCTGATCTCCGTTGAGCTGCTAGCCTTCACTTCTCTGTTTGGCGCCTACTTCTACGGCGGCGTCAGCTCGCCGTTTCTGCCATGGTTGATCGTCAGCCTGCTGCTTGGCTTCTTCTATCTGTCGGAACGGCCAATCCTCGTCCTCGGCCTGTTCACGTTCAACATTCTTGGCTTCGTTCTCGCCTACCTGCTGTGGGGATTTCCGACGCTGCTGTCGCACGAACAACTTTCAACGGTCGGCTGGATCTCGATCCTCTCCGCCACGATCTACATGTCGTGGATGGCGATTTACTACGCCAACATGATCACCGTGGGATCCGATCTCGAGCGCGAAGCCGAACGGCATCGGGAAACGGCGGTGCGCCTGCGCGAAGCCAAGGACATGGCCGATGAGGCGAACCGCGCCAAGTCGATCTTCCTGGCCAAGATGAGCCACGAGCTTCGAACGCCGCTAAATGCGGTGATCGGATTCAGCGAGATTTTGCTCGAGGGTGTGGAGTTCGAGGGCAAGAACAGCCGAAAGAAGCCGGATCTCGAACGGATCAATTCCGCTGGAAAGCATCTGCTGTCGCTGGTGACCGACGTCCTCGATCTGTCGAAGATCGAGTCCAACCATGTCGAGCTGAAGATCGAACAGTTCGATCTGAATGACATGGTTCGCGAGGTTGTCGCCACGGTTCAGCCGGTGGTGGCCGAAAAGAAGAATAAGCTCGTCGTCAGATGCCCTTCCAACCTGGGCATCGTGTCGACGGACCAGACCAAGTTGCGGCAGGCCGCGCTCAATCTGTTGAGCAATGCAGCGAAGTTCACGGAAGCGGGCACGATCATCCTCTCGGCACAGCGCCGCAAGCATCAAGCGGGCGACTGGATCGAGATCCAGGTTCAGGACACAGGAATAGGCATCAACGAGTCCGAAATCGGAAGACTCTTCCAGAATTTTGGTCAGGCCAGCCAAGCGACATCCAGCAAGTATGGCGGAACGGGTCTGGGCCTTGCGCTAAGCCAGAAGCTTTGTGCGCTAATGGGCGGAGGCATCTCGGCAACCAGCGAACCCGGACGAGGATCCTGCTTCACCATACGTGTGCTGGCCTGGATGACCGAGCAGCAGCCGGCCGAGGAACCGTCCATCATGCCCGCGTTTGCGGCTGCCAGCGCTTCGGCGGTGTAAAAATGTCCATCCAGACCACAAATGTAACTCGTCTCGAGGACTTTGCCTCCCAGGAGTCCGCGAGCACCACCGCCAGCATTGTTGAGGAGGTACGTCCCCATTTGCTGATTGTCGATGACATCAGCGACAATCGCGCGATCCTTTCCCGGCGCTTTGAACGGCGCGGCTTTGCCGTCACGGAGGCGGAATCCGGGCTTGCCGCCATTGAACTGATCGAGAGAGAGACGTTTGATCTCGTCCTTCTCGACGTCATGATGCCTGGAATTGACGGCATAGAAACCTTGAAGCGGATCCGCGATCGAAAATCGGCGTCCGCGCTTCCCGTCATCATGGTTACCGCCAAGTCGGAAAGCACCAACATTGTCGGCGCCCTCGAGTGCGGCGCCAACGACTACGTCACGAAACCGGTGGATTTTTCGGTCGCATTGGCGCGGGTGAATACGCAGATCAGCCGCAGGCGCGCGGAGCGGCAGGTGGAGCTTGCGAATGAACGGCTTCGCACGACAAATGAAGCATTGGAGGCGCGCGTGGAAGAGCGCACCAAGCGCCTCGCCGACGCCAACCAAAGGCTCAAGGAAGAGATCGCAGATCGTGAGGAACTGCAGGCGAGATCCCAATATCTCGCTTATCATGATTCGCTGACAGGGCTCGGCAATCGGCTGCTGTTCAAGGAGCAGCTCGAGCAGGCGCTTACAGACGAAACGGTGACACCGCATCCGCTTGCGGTCCTGTTCGTAGATCTCGATGGATTCAAGGCGGTCAACGACACCGGGGGCCACTCGGTCGGCGATCTGCTTCTGAAATCCCTTTCTGCCAGGCTTCGCGATCTGCTTCCGCCAAGGGATCGCATTGCGCGGCTAGGCGGCGACGAATTCGCGATCCTGCAGATATCGGGTGTCCAACCATCAGCGTCGATCGCTCTTGCGGAGCGGATCATCGAGGTTGCGGCTCATCCACAGACCATCGAAGGAAACGACGTGACCGTGGGCGCGAGCGTCGGAATCGCGATCGTGCACCCCGGTGAAATGAATGCGGAAACCGTCCTTAAATGCGCGGATCTCGCGATGTACAGCGCAAAGTCCGGCGGTCGCGGCACATTTCGCATGTTCGATCCGCAGATGGATGCCGCCGTCCAGACCAGGCGGTCGCTGGAGCGGGATATGCGCAACGCCCTGGCGCAGGGCGATTTCAGCCTGTTCTATCAACCGCTGGTTAACCTGCAGACCAAGAAGGTAACCGCTTTTGAAGCGTTGATGCGCTGGCATCACCCCGAGCGGGGCTCGGTGGCGCCGTCGGAATTCATTCCGGTCGCCGAAGAGATGGGCCTGATCCTGCCGCTGGGCGAGTGGGCATTGAGACGAGCATGCATGGAGGCGGTCCAATGGCCGGACGAAATCAACCTCTCGGTCAATCTGTCTCCGTTGCAGTTCGCCAAGGGAAACCTTGTTTCAACCGTCATGAGCGCGTTGGCTTCGTCGGGACTGCCAGCGAGCCGCCTCGAGTTGGAAATCACGGAATCGGTGTTGCTCGAAAAATCCGAGAGAAACATCGGGATCTTGAATCATTTGCGTTCGCTGGGCGTGCGGATTTCGATGGACGATTTTGGCACGGGCTATTCCAGCATCGGTTACCTGCGCAGTTTTCCGTTCGACAAGATCAAGATTGATCAATCCTTCGTTCGGGATGTGCTCGTTGACGAGGGAAGTTTGGCAATCGTTCGAGCGATCGCCGGGCTGGGTGTGAGCTTCGG
Organism: Bradyrhizobium sp. AZCC 2262; assembly: GCF_036924535.1. Classification (NCBI taxonomy): domain Bacteria; kingdom Pseudomonadati; phylum Pseudomonadota; class Alphaproteobacteria; order Hyphomicrobiales; family Nitrobacteraceae; genus Bradyrhizobium; species Bradyrhizobium sp. AZCC 2262. Next base: position 2,752,264 of record NZ_JAZHRT010000001.1, read on the forward strand.
CATGACGACAACCGCCGAGGGTGTCGAGACGGAAGAGCAATTGCGGTGCCTGAACCGGGAGGGCTGTATCGAAGTTCAGGGATACCTGCTCAGCAAACCGGTACCGCCGGCCGAAGTGGCCGAATTGCTGGAGCAGCTGGCCGCAAAGGCGCTGGACGGCTAGTACGCCATGAGCCCGCGAGCTAAGCGGAACGGTTTCGGTCAGTTGCGGTAGCTCCCATTGTATCGCGCACCAGTGCCACCCTCAGGGTCAAAGTGAGATCCGAAAGCGTCAGATACTGCCTCGTATCGTCTGGGGAGGGCACGATCACATAGTCTCTAATCCCACCGTTGGCATCGTTTAGTCGCAGGACGACAAGCGGCTCGGCCCCCGCATTTCTATCGCCATATTCGAGAGCGGCTTGAGCGCGCCTACCCGGCGAAGACGAAATCGTCCATCCTGAGTTTTCCAAGCGGCATAGGCTTGAGGCCGCCTGCGAGCCGCACGAGAATACGAAGGATGTCGCCCTTCCCCCAGCTATTCACAGAGGACAAATAGCGAATTCAAACCTTCCACATCAAATCACAAAGCAATAGTTTGACTTCGCGAGCGATTTCGTTTTGTACAATGATTTTGCACTCCGATTGACAATGCGACCAAAGACGCTTCGTGAGCATCGGCGAACGCGGCGCCAATGTTGGCCACTTCAAAGCAGGGCAGCGTCGGCGTAATGATCGGACAGAGACGCTGTCGCAAATCGTGCATCTAACCTTGCGTCGCATGTTTGAACCGAACGCTGATTTTGACAAGCAGCAACGCCGGATTGCCTGCGCACCCGTCGTCCAAGACGTGTGCGTAGTGCGATGACCCGAACGGAGAACCTCAGCGGGACCGTGCGGGCTTTCTCTCAGCGCGGATGATCGTCACGAAGCGCGTTGCGCAACGGAGCGGAGTAAGCGATGAAGGACAAAGATCGCACTAGCGAACACGAGCATCAGGGCCGTATCGGGAGTTTGCTGAAAAACGCGCTCAACACGCAACTGCAGCCGTTGAGGTCACTCGAGACCGCAACCAAGAAGCGGAGAGCGCAGAAAAAGAAGCCGATAAACAATTCTGGGTTCACGAGACCAACGACGACGACTTCCGGCTAATGTGCGACCGCCACAGAAATGGATGTTGATTCACCAAAGGAGCCTGGGCTAGATGCCCGACGGGTTTATGTTGCCCTTGGGGGCCGTCGTGTTGTGTTGACGGCATTGGCAGCGATTCGGACGCGGTGATCACGCGCTAGTCGCAAAACACTTCCGTCATGACCGTCCTTACCCATTCTATGTAGGTGTCATAAGGTATGCCATTTTTACTACTTCCACTCGTAACTTGTCAGCGTTAGCTTTCTCGTAATGCTGAAATTCCCGCACTTGTCTCTTCGCGCGCTCCGTCGTCGCGGATACAGTCAAGAGAGGAGTTTTGATTGAGCGGGCGGCTTGCTGTTTCGCAACAGGTAGAGTGGCCACCCAACTTCCGACTGCGAGAAATGCAATGGCTGTGGGCAAGAAAAGGATGCGCATGGAGAGCCTCCTTTCAGTGCTGTTAATTGAACAGATTATCGGCAGCAGTCTTGCCTCAATGTGATGGAGTTCACGCGGCCTATGTTATGTTCTCGGGCCGAGAAGCGTTTTATATCTGCAGGACCGTTTAAATGTTGCAAGCGCCAGGTCTTTCATAGACGCTCTCGCTGGCCGCACAGTTAGAACATTATGATTGCTACCAGGGTGTTTGATGCTGACCAAGTTCAGCAGCGTTGCGGTCGCGATCATCGCCACGATTCCAACGAGACTCAGCGCTATCTGCATCGCACGCTCGCCCAAGATGTCGAGTAGCGTCGCGTGGCTAGCGAACGCTGCAGATCGGGGTGCCATCCACGTCGACATCATCGTGAAAGCATAATCATGAACCCGCAAAGGCCGTGGTGACGGCCAGAGCTGTTCTGAACGTTAAAATGAACTGCATTGCATTAATGGGCGGTCAAGCGCACCTGGCGATGATGTCTGCCGAGATGACACAGCATCACACTTGCCCGCTCCTCGACGCCGCGTGGCAGGCCCTTGAGCGCGCCAAGGTGCACGATGATTGTGCGCTGCGATTCGCCAGCCTGCGCGTCATCGACGCGCTGCTGCAACAGGTGCCACCGGATCGCCGCGATCTCGTCCTCTGCGAATTGGCCGAAGATCAATGAACCGCCACGTCGCCGTCGTTGTGCGATAGCAGGTGGCCGCGAAGTTCGGCTAAGGGCCACGGGGCCGGTCGAAAAGGCCGGCGTTTTCGAGGGCGAGCGGCGGCAGGAAATTTCTGCACGCATTTTAGCGGTTGAGCAATTCCTGCCAGTCGCGCGGGGTTGGCAGCCCGCCAGCGGGTGGACCGGCTTTTTAGCCAATTCCGGGGCCAGTAGCGGTCACTCCCAATGCCTTTGCCCTTAGCGACAGCCTCGCGATGCGGCCGTGCTCGCTGCTCGAGTTCGATAAGGCGCGCTGTCACTGGCCGCTCGGCGACGTCAACGAAGTTGCGACCGAGTTTTGCTGCGGCGCGCCGGCACGGGGTCATCGCTATTGCCGGCACCACATGCGAAATGGCGCATGGTCGGGCAGCGATACGGGACATGCTGCGCGAAATTGAATGCTCCGATTTCGGCAGCCGCCATCCACCACTGCCAAAATTGGTACATCCAGACTGCTGGCTTTCCGAACGGCTCAGTTTTCATAATATTACAAAACCACAGGAGCTCTCATGTGTGCGCGCTCCGGCGAGAAAGCCGCGTTGGCTCAATCCAGCCCCCCCCTGTACCGCAGCCAACGGCTTGTATCTCGTCGGGGCGCGCAAGAAAGAATTGCCTGGCGCAACGCTCCTCGGGACGCTGTGGATGTGACCTGGAAGCGGAATGGCGGTGAACATGCGTGGTCGTTTGTACGGATTAGTCGAGTGTCTGATATATCAAGCACCAAACGCCGCTGCCCGGGTTGCATCGGCTGCGAACAGACCGCTGACAAACGCGACCGGCGGCCAAAGTATGCCTCGACGGGCACGGGGCTTTCCGATGTGGACATTTCTTACGATCAATCCTCGCGCTGGCAGAAATTCGCGGGGTGCCCGGGGAAATTTCGCGTGTGAAGTGCAGGGAAAAATTCACAGTCTGCTGCCGCCGCCTGGTGACTCCGATCAGTCAGAGCTGTTCCCGAAAGCGACATCGGCAGCGGCGGCGGGCATGTCGGCTTTGGGCCAGGGCACTAAATCGCTGCGCGATATCCCGCTGAGGCGGGGGCCCAACCGGGAGCACTGTTTCCATAGGAGAGATCGTCGGTCGCGGGCATGGCATCCGTCTTGAAGATCGAGGTGTGATCCACCTCATCCCAGACAGGAGTCGTCTAGGACCACTGATGTGATTCAAGCTCCGAAACCGGAACCTCGAATCATGCGCTAAGAACTCAGCGATTATGAATGGACAGCCATCAAACCTATGTTGCCGAACAAACCGCGTGGTGTTCGGCGCGTAAATGACCGTCGCGTGCTCAACGGCATCTATCACGGGCAAGTGTTTGATTTAGCTAAGGCAGGGTCTGATTCAGGGGTGCGCGTCGGAGATGGGTCGGGCATCAAGAGATGACGGCCTCCCACTAGTGGCGTTCATACGAAGTCTCTTTGGTCGGGTTATCGAATATCCGAGTTAGCGGAGTATCGGTGCTCGAAGTGCGTATAGTCTTTGGTAGATCATCGACTCTGGTATCCAATCAAGCAATGTGTATCCAAGTGGCAGCTTGATTAGGTTTGCGATAATTCTAGATGAGGGCGGATGCCAATAAGCAGACAGGTTATGAAGTTTAAGGAGATTGATCCGCCGTCTCCCCGTCTCGTTTTTCGTCGTTGGCACGACCCGCATGATTCGAAGTTCTTCGAGGCGAGGAAGCAAAAGGCAAACAATTTGAAACCGCCGAAGAAGAGCTACGCTGATCGCGCGCCGGCGCCCAAACAGGTTAGTATGAAAGAGTGTCGTTCAGATGGCTTGGATCGCCGGCGGCCACGCCGTCGCGCATCACGTAGGCGTGGTCAGCGATCCGGAATCACGCAGAACGCGTCGCCCGAACTGCGCTACGCTTGAGCGTACCGGTTTTCAACAGGCCTTCGAGTTCCTTGCCGGCCTGTTCCTCGGAGATTCCGTCCACCAGCGCGATTTCGCCGCAGAGGCGGTCGAGCGCCGACACGAACAACTGCCGTTCGCTGAAACTCTGGCCGGAGTCGCCCGGTCGGAAAAGATCGCGAGCAACCTCCGCGACCGCGACGATATCTCCGGATTTGATTTTGCCTTCGTATTCCTGAGCAAGCCGGGACCAGTTGCCGCGGCCTTTCCGGGGAGTTTCGCTCAGAATCTGTTTCACTCCTTGGACAGAGGAGAGATCCGATGGCTTGCGCATTCCGACGTTCGCGGCTTTCCCGACGGGAACGCGGACGGTCATTTTGCTCTTCGTGAAAAAGATCACGAAGAACTCCAGGTTCGCTCCGGCAACGGTCTGCTCTTCAATCGACAGAATCTGTCCCACGCCGTGTGCCGGATAGACGACGAAGTCTGTCGCCTTGAATTCCAAAGGAATCGTCCCGCTTTCGCGCCCACCGGGAAGCGCCGAGGCGGCGTCCGGCGCCTCCAGGACACGACCGGATTTCGCATTCTGATCGACCAAGCTCATGTCGCGGTTCGAGTCCTTCGGGTGTTGTACCGACTGATCGCCAATGACGCGGCAAATTACCTGAGCGTTCTAGTCGCCGCGGCGCGCTTCGCGCCGTCTTCGCTACACAACATCATTAAGCCCGAGAAGCCAGCATCGCCACGATAATGATAGCACGCATCGGATTCCCATCGAGTCGTGTGGCTTCTCGGCAACGTGTTCCGTACGGAGAAGAGGCTTTGGCGGGCTCTCGAGTGCGCTGTGGAAGATCTTCGACATCACGACCGACGTAATTGTGAGCAGCACGGAGAATTACGGGATTCCCCGCGGCGCGATCGAAGTCCCTCGCATCTCCGATCACGACCGTCGCGGTCCGACCGGATGCAAGTGGCCCAAAAGAAGCCAAGCAGCAATGTTCGAACTACGTCAAAAAGCACACCTCAAGCAGCGAATGTTCGACGTCTGCTCTTCCCTAGGAAGCCACCGCCATTAAACTTAACCAGCAATCCTATCGGAATGATGCGCGCGGAATTGCACAGATGATGCGGCTGGGATCGTTCCGAGCTGTGCATGTGAAGGATGTCGAGGTGCAGAAGATGCGCACGCTTTTATCCAACCGAAAGCTCTTGAAGCGCAAACCGGTCGACATAGAAAACCACATCCGGGGCGCGCTGCGAACCTATGGATTGTTGGTCGGTGCCGTCAGCCGCGGTCAATACAAGGCGCGCGTCCGAGAGCTGATTCAGCGCACCGACTTTGTGTTCACGACGATGATCGAAACCATGCTGGACGTTCAGCGTGCAATCTTGACGGCTTCAGCAGACTGCACAAGGTACTTCTGCAATTGGTGCAGCAAGCAGAGGTTGAAACTAAAACCGGCGCGGTGATCCGTTGTGCCGATGACGAAATATCGGTTGTCAGTTCTGCTGCCAGCCCGCTGAAAAGGAGCCCGATATCGAGATCCGCGCGCGCGGTGAGCGTTCCCTGGCGGGGCCGCGAAACGGGGAATGTCCGCTATCTCTTGCCTGCTTCCGTCCGTCGTGATGAGAGCGCCAGACTGCTTGGACAGCCCTGTTTACGAACCTGATGAAGAGCATGCGACAGCCCTGATGCTGAACGCGAAGGAACGCATGGACCCCGCCTGGAGAATGCAAACCGTGTGGACGTACACCGTCGGACTCTGCCCGCGTCAGCGCAGAGAGAAAGGAATTTGCTCATGAGTGAAAAATTGCAAAAAAGCGTAGGAGAGAGTTGACTTTGTTCGTCCGTAAGCGTCCGGCAGCTGCACATCGGGCAGCTCTTGACATGAATCGTCAGTTTCCAGGCTCGCGGGCGACCTTCTACTCTGGAGAGGGCTCAGCAATTACAGCCTCCGCCTTCGCGATCACGGCTTCGGCACACGCTATCGCGGCCCTGAGCTCATCGCTCTGCCATTTATCAACCGAATGGCCGTCGTCGAACGATCGATCGTTCGTTCCGCGCGCGCGTGAGACTAGCTCCCGAAGCGCGGCAATGGCTTCGGCAAGGAGCTTGGCATCTGCTTCGTTTCGGGAAGACGGCGTCATCTCTTTATCCCTGTCGCATCGCAATTATGGACCATCGGGCAGTATGGTTACAACAACCTCGGCTAGATCAAAACCTGAAGAATGTCGGTATCGGTGGTTGCCTCTCCAGGAATTGAACCTACACAGGTGTTCGGACAAACGGCGGCTTCAATAGGGCATAAAAGACGCTTCCGGCGAGCTAGGCCAATAATTTACGCGATTGTGGGTAACGCAGCGAACCTCCGGCGCGCTCACGCCCTATACAAAGTACAAACAGTGGTTCGCCGTGTCGGTGATTGCTTATGATTCCATCCCTCGGCACCGACACTTTGTCCAGCACATACTTCAGAAGGCAACGACGATCTGGTGACCTGACGTTGCTTTTCGCCGATCCTCCACGAACGCCCGTCGTCGGTCTCGGCCCTTAAAATGTGTTGCGACGATGATCTCTGACGAGCCCCAACGCAAGCCGACCTAAATCCAGAACGTGGACGCATCTACGGAAATCTATATTTGTAGTAAGTGACTTTCGTGCCCCGGTCGAGGCCTTGCCTTACTTGAAAGTCTGCCTCTTGAAGGTAGATCGCACGCCCTTGTTTGTCTTTGAAGTGGAACTGTAACGGCACGGCATCGCTAGCCATCCCATCGCGGACGAATATCAGCATCGTGGTCCCGGGTAAGTCCTCGAAGCTAGCGATTATCCCATCGCTAGTAGTACCACCTGCCGTAAGGGGGGTTGCGCCGTAGCTCGCAACCAAAGCCTGCGTCTTCAGATTGTAATGTAGAAATATTCCATCATTATGCTCTTCCTTGCGATTGGTCGCGGCGAAGACCCAAGACACGTTGGACGAAATAGTTAGATCGCCATTCATGTAACGGTCTGCGTCGGCCTCCGCTTTGAATAGAAGGATATCCATAAAATAGATGGGCGGACGACCACCGATCAGAATCGGCCAACTCGATGAAAGTGGGGTCATCAGGATTTCGTCATTTATTATGCTCATGATCCTGGCGTCTTTAATCTGTGCGCCGCTGGCCTTATCGACATCAGTCTTGTATTCCATGAATAGTCGTTTCGCGCGCCCGCAGAACGAATTCATGTCAAGCGTATTGCACTTGATCGATGTTGCGAACCCGAAGTCCAAGTCAACGAGTGGAGCTAGAACAGCGCGCGGGTTAGAGGAATCTCCCACGGTGCTCGTTCCGTCTCCGTTCAAACCCCAGGGAAGGCCGTTATCTGCGAAGAATTCATTGATTGTATTCATGGGCAATACCCACGAATATCGTCCGTCCTGCTTCTCAACCATTCCAACGAGGCCTTGATCGGACAAGACTGGACCGCCCGAAGAGCCGGGAGGAGTGTCCAGGTCGGCAAAGCGCAACCAAATGGTTCGCGCTCGACCAAAGTAGGTTCCGGTCTGCGGATCAGGGACCCAACTACGGTCTCTGCCAATTCTCCATGCCTTCGTGGCCCGCGGGATCGGAATCTTTGCGACTGGAAACTTGATCATTGAGAAGTCGGGGTGCTGTACCTCAAGTACAGCCAAATCTCCCTCTTCAGGAGGTATGCGTTGTTCGAGCACCTTTGGAGTGACCGGATGGCCGCGATCTACAAAGAGTTCAACCCTGATGTTCGGATATACCGTGCCCTGATCGCCGTCGCGTACGACGTGGTCTGCTGTCACGATCGTCAAAGTGTCGCCCCGCTGCGCGACGATAAAGCCATAGCCGAGCTTGGCTTCGGACTCGATCTGAACAGTCAAATTCCGAAATTCGAGGGCGAGCTTTTCGCCAAGTTCAACGGCGTGCCCAGTGTCGAGGCTGGATAGATAGAACGAGAGCGCTATCAATCCGCGCTTTGTGGCTTCCCTGACACCCATGACCGTACCTTGATCAAGCCGGCAAGCAAGCCGGCAGCGACGACCCAAATCAACTTGATCCATTCCTGATGGTAGAGATATTCAAGTGAACTTGGAGTGATGTCCTCGGCGAACCCGGATGGGCCGATCTTGAGACGCGATACCGTTCCAGAAAATCCAACCCGGAGACCCTCTGGCGTCGCGCGAAGCTCCGTCAGGTACGGTTGGGGAAGTTCGGCCTCACTCTGGAGCCGACCAAGACCAAGTTGGTCGAGTTTGGTCGGTTCGCGCAAAGACACGCTGGCAAACGCGGCAGGAACCGCCCGGAAACTATCTACTTCCTGGGTCTGACGCTCTATTGCACGCGAAACCGAAAAGGTAACTTCAAGGTTGGGATGCGCACCGAGAAATCTCGGCTACGGCGCAGCCTTACGTCTCTGCAAGAGCGAATGCAGCGAATACGACATCAAACGATCAGTGACCAGGTCAGCGAAATCAACGCCGTCCTTCGCGGCCACTATGCTTAGTCGTCCGTGAAGAACCATCCAAGCGGTTGATCAAGAATCGATTTTCCGGGCGAGATTGGCTTTGAGATTGCAAGCTTTGGGGCTTTGACTGCCCAAAAGCTTGCAATTTCATTTTTGAGGATTCCGTCGAATCGCGAGCCGTGATTCCGTCATCGCATCGGAGGGAGCGATGCGACCAAGGGAACGACGAGAGACGGGACAAGCCGATCTTCTGCGCTCGCGGCTGGACGCGATCATCGACATGGGCCATCGGCCACCTCAAATCCGAGCACCGCATGGGCCGCAACTACCTCTGGCATCGTGAAGGCGACGCCATCAACGCCGTCCTCGCCGCCGTCGGCTATAACTTCCGCCGCCTGATCTGCTGGCTCAGGCTCTTGTTGTGGCAAATCATCGCCACCTTCCCCGGGTCAATCCAGCCTGAAAATCCAGGATTCTTCACGGCCGACTGCTTACTACGGCGTCGCCGGAAATCTCCGGAGCCTCGTAAAAGTCTATCGGGTCGTCGAGCGTTACTGGCGCAAGATGTTGTGCAGCCGCAGCTGGGCAGGCCGTCGCCTCACTTGGGACGCCTTCAACCAAATCAAAGAGCGGACACCGTTGCTGACACCAAAACTGCGCCTCCCATACGGGAAGCTGCAGGCGCTAGCAGTGCTGTGAACCAACTGCCGAAGAGCGTAGTGCGGTAAATCCGCACGCTGCGTTCTGTGGGAACCGGAGGCGGGCGACCGTCTCCGGTGACCCGGTGGGCGCGAGGTAACTCGCGTCCCTACCGCGAAAGTGACTCGGACATCACCGAACCGACGCGATTCACCCAAAGGAGACATCAGCTTGCGCGTTACTTTGGCACGCGCCCGCTTATAGCATTCGCGCGGGCACCGTGGGTGGTGCGCCCTGCGACATCCGCAGGCAACCGTGCGCGCATTCGCATTTTGAGCAATTCAGCATCACCAAGAGCCATCGTCGCGATTGTTTCGCTAACGGTCGCGGCCATCATGCTGGTCGCCCAAAACTCTTCGAAGTCAACAAACGTTCGTTGGACGGTGATCTCTCGCACTTCGACCGCATCGAGGCCGGTCCTGCCAGCAGCCTCATGATGACGTCAAGGCTCTGCTCGAGGAGGTCACGCGTCTGGGACTGAGGGACCCCGATCATGATGCCGTCAGTCGGCAGCGAGCCTGGTCCGGCACCGAACATCGTGCGCCCGCGGGTCAGGTGGTCGAGCAGCACGATGCGTTCCGCGACCCACGGCGGATTGTGGTAGGAGAGGCTGACGACGCCCGTGCCAAGCTTGATGTGACGCGTGCGCTCGGCCGCAACCGCGATCATGATTTCGGGCGACGCGCTGATCTCCGTACCGGCGGAATGGTGCTCACCAAACCACGCTTCATCGAAACCGAGGCGGTCGAGCCAAGCGACCAGATCCAGATCGTTCTGTAGGGCTAACGTCGGATTAATGCCGGGCTTATGGAAGGGCGCGAGAAAAACGCCGAAACGCAGGCGGGATGTCATAGGCATGTCCTCCATCGAATATTGGCGGCGGCGTCTCCCAAAAGGAAATGCGACCGTCTCTTCAAAGTGACCAGCCCTGCAGCCACACACACCTTACGCGAGCGCGGTGTCATAGTCTATTGGCGCGGTGCGCAGTCACCAATCCGTCTACGGCGCCGTAGTTGAGGTCAGTCACGCGAATGCTTCCTTGACTCTTTCTATCGCCGGATGACTTCGGTTCTTCACCTTGATCAAGCTAGTTCCGAGTTCTATGGCAAGCGCTTATCTCTGTTTCGAGAGTTTGCTCCTCGGGCTTCCCGCGTCGCACGTTCTCGCCCCAGCCTCCTACTGGCGTAGCGTGTACGGCGACGCGTTGCGCGATGCGGCCGAAGGTCTTGGTTTCACTATCGTTGGGGAGCCGGTCGAGGACCCGGCAAGTCAGGAGCAATCGAGCGAACATTCGCGAGGATCGCTGCCGAGCATGCCGATTTTTTGGTAATACCCGATCTTGCCGAACAATGCCCATCTCCAACGGATCCACGGAGCTTCGTATGGGCGCTACGCAGTATTGCAGTGGTGCAGTCGGCTAAGAATCGGCTTTTGCGAGATTTTCGGCGTCGTTCAATTTTCGACTTTTTCAACACTATCGACCCATTGCGGAAGTGGTCGACTCTGGGGCGAGTGCCATAAACCTTTGTATCGTTCCGTGACACCTTTCGATGCCGGACGATTACCTACGTGCAATTGAGGCGCTGATCGCGATCGTCTTAGGCTGCGTGCGTTGGAAAAGCGCAAAGGCTCATGAAGTGCGACGGTGAGAAAAGGATGATCGACGAACAGCGACGATAATACCAAGAGGAGACTACAATGCCCAACTGCTCCGAAAGTCTTAGATCTGGCAGAGCCGCGCGATGCGCAGTTTGTGATGGCAAGTTTGGTCTCGTCCGGCACTACTCGTGGCGAACGCCGCTTTGTTCCAAGAAGTGCGTCGAGCGCTTCAGAGCTCACAGGGAAAGTGACCGCAATTGGGTAGGCTGGCTCCAAATCGCCTTCGACCAGCTGCCAGAGTACCGCGCGAGGGCTTTATGACGTTCCGGATCTCATAACGAGGCAAGGAATATTTAGAGAGAGCACAATCGATGATAAATCATCATGGACAGGGCCTTTTGACCCAGTTGGGCGAGACCCTCCAGGTCTAGCGGCAGCGCTATCAGTCGCGCCGCGAACTGGCCAACTGGGTCAAGGGGGGGACTGAGCGTCTTCCGGACGGCCTATTCCTGGATTTAGCGCCACTGCCTTGGTGCATAAGACCGGGTGCACCGCGCAATTGAAGCGCGCCGAACTGGGATTGTATTGTCGTGCCGAGCACAAGCCGCCAAGGAGCCCAAGCAGATGGTAGGCTTGTATCTTGCTTACTCACCATCGCGCGCTCTCACCCGGCCGTATGGAAAGGTTTTGAATTGACTCAGCGGGTGATTTTACGCATCCGCGAGGATCTTAGACGCCTTGCATCATAAGCGTGAGTGAGACATGTCCAATTCCGTCGCAAAGATCGTCGATCGCCACCTGCAAATCTGGAACACTCGAAACGCCGCTGATCGCGTCACGGGCATCCCGTCAATCTATGCAGAAGACGTGGTCATCGGCGAGCCGGCGGCTTGGCTCTCTGGTTTTGCGGGCATTGAATATGCGATTAAAGCGGTACAGGCGCAGATGCCGGGAATGGACCTCGCGGTCACCGGCCCGATCCAGACAACGGGGGACATGTCTACGTACAGTTGGGCGCTCGCGGGGAAAGAAGGTAACCCCGTCGTCAAGGGCCGGGATGTGATCACGGTGAAGCACGAACGGATCACCAGTCTCTACATTTTTTTCGACACCTGACCTTTGTGACGCGCGCGCAGCATGCCGTGACATCAATTTGAGCGCGACACATTCGGTATTGCCAAGGTCGCATCAGGACGGGACGCTAGCCGTTCGTGACCCACAGCAGAACTCGCGGTCGGGTCGCCTGTTCTTTAGGACGGCTCACGAGTGCAGCATCACGACGCAGTGTTTGCGATCGCCGGCAGGGCGAATTGAAAGCTGGCGCCGCGGGGCAGGTTCGCGCTCGCCCACAATCGGCCGCCGTGCGCTTCGATGATCGACCGGCAGATCGACAGGCCCATCCCCAAACCGCCAGGCTTCGTCGTGTAAGAAGGCCGCGATAAAACGTGCTCGAGAGTCTCCGGCGCCAAGCCTGGACCCGAATCTCGCACCTCGACTGACACGCCATCGGGTTCGTTACGGGTGCTGATGAACAACTCCCGCTCCTCTTCGCCGACGTCGCGCATCGCTTCGATGGCATTGATGATCAAGTTAAGGAGTACCTGTTGCAGCTGGACCCGATCTCCCTGGACATGCGGCAAACCCTCCGCTAACTGCGTCCGCAGCGAGACGCTACTGTTTGCGGCCTCTGTACGGGTGAGAGCAATAACCTCGAGGATGGCATCGTTGATCGCTACGGCGTCCTTTCGTGCGGGCACCTTCTTGATGAGCGCGGGGATTCGCGCGACGACCTCGCCTGCGCGATTCCCCTCCTTGACAATAAGAGAGAGCGCGTCATCCACCTCGCGAAAATTCGGTGGCTCAGCGCTCAGGAAACGCCGAGCGGCTAACGCGTATGTGACTGCCGCTGTGATCGGCTGTTTCACTTCATGGGCGATCGAGGCCGAGAGCTGACCCATGGTGGCGACGCGGTTGGCGTGCGCCAGCTGCATCTGCATGTCCCGCAGCGCCTCTTCTGCCCGCTTGCGCTCAGTGATGTGCCGCGCGACGCCTCGGTAGCCGGTGAAGCGCCCCGCCTTATCAAACACCGGCAGGCCCGAAGCAGATATGTAGCGCTTGCCGCCGTCGGCGTCGGGTCGCGCGAGCTCAAAGTCACGGAAAGGCAGGTGGGCCTCGAGGGTCTCCCGGTGCTTGCGCCAGGCCTCCGCGTCAGGCTCCAAGTAGGGCACTTCCCACCTTGTCTTGCCGATTTCAGAGCCCGGCGCCGGCGGGTCTGCAAGGCCTTCGGCGAACTCCTGACGGATGAAGCGATGCTGCGCATCGGATTCCCAGTACACGTCGAAGGAGAATTGTACCAGCGTGCGAAAGCGCTGCTCGCTCTCGCGCAGACCTAGTTCAGCTTGCTTGCGGTCCGTAAGATCGAGGACGAAAGTGACTCCATGATCCTTACTTTCTTCGAAGCTCGCTACACCGACGAGCACGGGCACACGGCTGCCATCTTTCCGGACGTACTCCTTCTCGAACGGCTGCACGCTCCCCATCATCTTTTGCTCCGGGATCCACCATCGCTCATGGCGGTCGAGCCATTCCGACGGTGTGAGGTCGGTCCAGCGCAGGCGGCCCGAGACGAGATCGTCACGGTCGTATCCCACGATGCGGAGAAACGCGTCATTGGCCTCCAGAATCCGACCTCCAAGCTCCCAGATGACGATCCCGATGATGTTGGCGTCAACCAGGCGGCGGATCTTCGCTTCGCGTTCGCTGAGGTCGCGGTACAAACTCGCATTTTCCAGCGCGATTGCCGCCTGCGAGGCGAGCAGCTTCAGTACCGTGATCCGGGCTGGCGCGAAGACCCTGCGGGCCAGGTTGTTCTCAAGGTAGAGCACGCCGATGAGATTGCTCTGATTGATTAAAGGAAGGCAGAGAATGGACCGGCCTTGGCGCTGCCGAATGTAGGGATCGGCGGCAAAGGCGGGTTCAACCGCGGCATCGTCGAGTATCACAGCCTCCCGCGTGCGAAGGACGGTCCGGACGAGCGCCTCCGGCAGCGCCGTTGTGGTCACGGACTGGTCAGGCCGGCGCACGATGATTGTATCGCCACTCGTTATGGCTTCCGCTGCGATCCGCTGCTCGTTTTCCTGTGAAACAATCAGCAGACCTCGCTCGGCACCCGCTTGCTCAATCGCGGTGCGCATGAGCGTGTCGAGCAGTTTTTCGAGAACGATCTCGCTCGAGACGGCTTGCGAGACCTTGATCACGGTTGCGAGGTCAAGGTGTTCAACTGGCGCCCCGATCGTGCTGGTCGGGCCGGCAACAGGCGGATCATGCTTGAGCTGCGGATGCGATTGATCAAGCTGCCGCACCTTGCCATCGGCCCCCCAGCGCGCATAGAAGTATCGAGCATTTCGCAGGTAGAGATGCGCGATTTCATCCAAGCCCCGCGCGGCGTAGAAGCGCGCGGCCAGTTCGTAAGCGAGCGCCTCATTGTGAATAAAGCCGTTGGCGCGGGCCGAACGGATGGCCTGTTCGTAAAAGTCCATGGCATCGAGCGCGCGGCCTTCGATCCGGGCGATCTCAGCGCCCACCAGTGCAGCGCGGTCCTCGAAATTCTCCGGGCAGTTTTCAGCCCAGACCGCGATCTGCCTGTGATGATCCGCCAGCGCTGCCAAATGCTGGGATCGCTCCTCGGCTGGAGCTTTATCGCACCGCGCCGTCAGGGCAAGGGCACCATAGAACTGGTATTCAGATTGCTCAATTTGCGTCGGCGTGGTCCATAGCAGTGGGGTGACTTTCGTTGTGGCTGCGATCGCAGCTACGGAGTCGCTCACGTAGACGCCGGCTTGCAGCTTGCGAATCCAGTACCAGCACGCGCAAATGCTTAGCTCGCGATTGTTCTCAAATCGCTGCACGAAGCGGCTCTCGTCGAACGTTGCGTCATTGAAGGAAACAAAGTCCACTGTCAGTCCACGCAACGTCCGGACCAGCCTCAACTGTACAGTGAGATTGTTGTCGGCAAGACCAAAGCCCACGTCCTGGGCGAATTTTATCCCAATTTCGGCCTCTCGTTCGACTTGGTCGAGTGGAGCACCGGAGGCGAAGAGGTTCGCCGTCAGGTCAATGCAACTGTAAGCGGCATAAGAAAGATCGCCCGCTTCCTGTGCTGCCTCGAAAGCGCGCCGCAGGAAGGCGCGGCTCGTGGCCAAGGGCTGTGTCCAATGCGCGACATGGACAGCGAAAACCAGGTAGACACGAGCTCGGAACCGATCAAGGCCACGCTTCTCAACCAGATCCAGGCCAAGCTTGCCGAAGCGGAACCCTGCCTGGTAGTCGCCGAAGTGTGTCCCGAGCACACCACCCAGCCATGCATACGCAAGGGACGATCCGTCGCTGTTGCCGTACTCCAGGCTGAGGCTCGCCATCCGGCCGACAACGAGGCGGAAAAGATTCAAATCGGTGAACAAGGCGGGCGAAGTTAGTACCGTGAGCACGTCCATGGTTGCGCGCCGGTCGGGATCGGTCATCAGCGGCAGGTCGAGCAGCCCCTCGATCGAGCCGGACCCGAGCCGTTGCCGCAGCCGATCATACTCCTGCTGGACGTCCTCGGCTGTCGCGTGCTGCGGCCATCGGGCGTCGACCCGGCGGAGATATTCCAGCCCTACCTCGACGGCCCTGTTGCTCCGGTCGAGGGTCGTATACAGATTGATGCGCACGCAGGTGCCCGCGGCGGCGTGAACAATGGTCCGTGCCCGCGTCGATAGTTGCGAGAGCCGTTTTTCCGCTGCCGCCAATTCCCCGGTCAGGTATTCGCACTCGCCCCTGTTGAGTTCGAGGTCGAAGGTGAGCTGGTAGCACTGCTCCCAACCATTCTCCTCCAGCAGCAAGCGTCCGACGACAAAATACCGCAGGGCTGCGGCGTAGGCGGTTGCCGCCTTGGCGCACTTACCTGCCATGAGATTGAATGTGGCGACCTGCTCGCGCTCCCGCTCGGTGCTGATCAGCGCCGCGCCACGGTCGAACTGGTTCACGATGTCGAAGATGTTCTCTTCGAGGTGCCCCGGTGGGGTGCGCGCGGCAAGTAATCGGCCAATGCGAAGATGCGCCATGGCCCGCTCGTCCTCGACAATGAGCGTATAGGCCGCCTCCTGGACGCGATCGTGGAGGAATGCGTACGTGCCGCCCGAACGAAGGACGAGACCGGCCCGAACAGCTTCCCACAGCGCTACGTTTGTCGCTTCGTCGCTCGCCTCGTGAACCAGCGCAAGCGTCTCCGACTCGGCAGCATGCCCCAAGCAGGCCAACTGGCCGAGAACCTTCTGAGTCGTTGGCGGCAGACGGCTCAGCTTCGCCGCCATGAGATCTGCGACGTTGTCGGTATAACCCTTGGCGCGAATGCTATTCAGGTCCCATGACCATCGCCCTTCACCATAGTCGAATGAGAGCAAACCCTCCTCGACGAGTTCAGAAATCAACTGATTGGCGAAGAATGGATTGCCCGCCGTCTTCTCATGGATCAGTTCTGCCAGCGCGGTGACGCGTTCGGGTTCGCAGTGGAGAACATCCCCAATCAACCGCCCCAAGTCTTCAGGAGCGAGAGGCGCAAGGATAATTTCGTGCACGACCGCGCCCGCCTTGCGGATCGCTTCGAGCTTGCGGATCAGAGGATGGGCGGAATTGACCTCGTTGTCCCGGTAAGCCCCGATCAACATCAGATGCTGCACGTCCGGCTGGCTCAACAAATCGTCCAGTAGGTCCAGCGTTGCGGAGTCGAGCCATTGCAAATCGTCGAGGAACAGCGCCAGCGGGTGCTCCGGCCGGGCAAACACGGCGAGAAAGCGCCGGAAAACCAGCTGAAAGCGGCGTTGCGCGTCATGGGGCGGCAGCTCAGGGACCGGCGGCTGGTCGCCGACGATGAGCTTCAGCTCCGGAACCAGGTCTATGATAAGCCGCCCGTTCGGGCCTAATGCTTCGCGAAAAGCCTCGCGCCATCCATCCAACTCTGGATCGCTCTTGCCAAGCAGTGGTCGGATCAAGCTCTGAAAGGCTTGCGCCAGTGTCGAATAGGGGATGTCACGCTTGTACTGGTCGAACTTGCCGGACGCGAACAGCCCACGCGGCGGCACCATCACCTTGTGCAGCTCGTTCACCACGGAGGACTTGCCAATGCCCGAATATCCGGACACCAGTACGAGTTGCGGCGTGCCGTTCGCCACGACCCGGTCGAAGGAAGCGAGCAGAGTGTCGATCTCGCGCTCCCGGCCGTAGAGCTTCTCCGGGATCAGAAGCCGGTCCGATACGTCGCAACCGCCGAGCGAGAAGGGCTCGATCCGGCCATGCGACTCCCACTCCGCCAGGCAGCGCCGAAGATCGGCCTCAACACCAGCGGCAGTCTGGTAGCGCTCCTCGCCGGTCTTGGCGAGAAGCTTCATCACGATTGCCGAGAGCAGCTCGGGAACGCCCGCGACCCGCTCATCCGGCGGCATCGGTTGCCGCGCGATATGACAGTGCACCCACTCCACCGGATCGGTAGCCGTGAAGGGCAGCGTCCCCGTCAGCAACTCGTAAAAGGTGACCCCCAGCGCGTACAGGTCGCTTCTGGAGTCGACCGAGCGGTTCATCCTGCCGGTCTGTTCGGGCGCCATGTAGGCGAGCGTGCCCGCGATCACCTCCGGTGGCGCGGGGGCTTGGCGCTCGCGCGGCAGACGCGAAGCGATGCCGAACCCCGTCAGCCACACGCCGCTGCTTGCCGAGTCCACCAGGATATTTGCCGGCTTGATGTCCTTGTGGATGAGGCCACGCTCATGCACATGGCGGAGCGCGCCCGCGAGCGGGATCGCGATGCGCAGGAAATGCGATACGTCCAGTGGCCGGCCAAGCAGTCGATCGAGCGGCGTACCGCCGGGATCCTCAAGCACCAGCGTCATACGGCCGTTATCGTGCGTAAGCGCGACGGGTCGAGCCGCCCAGTCGGCGTCAAGTTCGGACTTGAGCGCATATTCGTGTTCAAGTCGCTCGACGCAACCGGGCGAGGTTCCTTCTGCGGCAACAAGCAGGATCGGCGTCAAGCCGTTGCCAGAGCCCCGGTATAGAGCGATGTCGCCCTCCCGCAGCGACGAGAATATGTAGCCCGAGAGCTCGTTCAAGAAGGCCTCCTGGTAGGAGGATTACTTTAAGGCATTGATTAGGTTACGTTTGCTTTTGCCCGTCAACCCAAAAACAGGCACCCAAAAAATGCGATCGGTGCCAATATTGTGGCTAGATGAGAACCTCGCGGGCCTCTGGCTTATAGAGCCGAGATGCTTGGGCAAGCAAGAATGCACCGACGAAGTGATCGAGAAATCAACTGACTTCCGGTGATGGCACAAAACGGAAGTCGCAGCCGCGACTGTTGAGGATGGCATCGTTGATCTCTACGGCGTCTTTTCGTGCGGGCGCCTTCTTAATGAGCGCGCGGATTCGCCCGACATGCTTGCTATGGGTCAAGATGTGATTCTTGGAGCTTCCTCTCTGCTTGACGATCGCGCACCTCATCCAGCTTGTCGCACGAGAGCGCTACCTCATGGGATATTCTCGTCCATGCCGGTTCTTAAGGTGATCTCGTAAGGGATTTCGCGCTCGCGTCGCCAGTTGGCCGGACTTTGACCAAAGGCCTGTCTGAAGAGTCTGCATAGATGCGCTTGATCCGAAAAGCCAACGCTCAAGGCTATTTCGCTCAGCGGTGCCGCGCTGGTCATCATCAGGTGGCAGGCTCTCTCCAGACGCCTTCTCACCACGTAGGCGTGTGGCGACTCGCCAACAGCCAGTTTGAATTTCCGAGAGAAGTGCGCCTTGCTCCGACGCGCGACCGCACTGAGATCCTGGATATGAATGGTGCGGTGTAAATTGCTGTCAATGTAAGCTCGCACGCGAACGACCTGCCAAGCCGCCAGACCGCCCCTTCTGGAGTCGTTAACGCCCGCACAGCGCTCGATCTCCGCTTGCAGGATGTGGGATGCCATGACCAGCGACGCCTTGGCTGCTTCCCGATCACGCGCGAGCTCTCGCGTCGCGGTTTCAAGCAGCTTGGCCAGGCTGTTCGCAACGAAGTGGAACTGCTGGTCCGCTGCCAAAGAAGAAGCGGGTCCGGTAGTTTGAAGTCCTTCCATTAAGGAACTCAACGATTGGCTTCGGAGGGGCAGAAATCTTGTGGTCCATGGAGCAAGCTGCGTCACAGGCATCGACCTTCCTATCACCCTGGCCCCTGTTAGCTCACAAGAGCCCCTCCAGCTGGACTGCGCTGGAGGGGCACGGTAGGCCGCAGGGAGTGATCGGCCTCAAGGGAGGAGAACTTCACCATAATGGCACGCATTGGCGCTCACTATTGAACTAGCGGAACGATCGAGTACCAAATGGGAATGTGCGCACTATACGAAGGTTGTGCGCTGCCAGCTTAGTCGGTTCGACTCGGGTGGGCAGCTGGCGCCTGACGCAGAATACTGCCGACTTCAACCGGCCAGGTCGCCGATGGCTGCGATCCGTTGGAGCCGAATTGGGCTGGTCGTCCCCTCTATCGCCCACGCGATAATCTCGCTATGCTCCATGGCGGACTGGCAAAGCTAATGCGCATGTCGATGAGGGAACATGTGGTAGAGCAACGGGCCAATGACCAACCGCCAACAGTGATGGTCATCGACGATGATCCGGGAGTGCGGGACTCACTAGGCAAGCTGCTTCGATCGGCGGGCTTTCAGGTCAGCCTACTCGGTTCGGTGAGCGAATTTCTCGCGGCGGATCGGCCAGAAGGACCTGCTTGCCTGGTGCTTGACGTGCGGCTTCCCGGCCAGAGCGGACTTGAACTGCAGCGAGTGCTAGCAGGTGCCAATAGACAGCTGCCAATCATCTTCATCACCGGACATGGTGACATTCCAATGTCGGTGCAGGCAATGAAGGGTGGCGCAATCGAATTCCTGACAAAGCCATTCCGAGAGCAGGATTTGCTTGAAGCGATTCAGCTCGGTCATGCCCGTGATCGAGCGCGGCTTGAGCAGGAACGAGCTATGGCAGGGCTGAAAGTTCGTTTCGAAACATTGACGCCGCGGGAGCGCGAGGTCATGGCGGTCGTGGTCACCGGGCGGTTAAACAAGCAGATCGCAGCCGATCTCGGCGTAAGCGAAATCACGGTAAAAGTTCATCGTGGCCAAGTAATGCGTAAGATGCGGGCATCGTCCTTGCCTGACTTGGCGCGCATGGCCGACCAATTGCAACTGACGCCGACAAAGCCACATAGCCCGGGTCGCGTTGCCTAGCGCAGACGCTCAGCCTGCATCTCCCGTAATGGTCCCATTGCGTCTCACCACCGATGATCAGGGTGCCTGCTAGACTCGACGTCTGCCACGTCTTTGATCCGAAGCGGCATTCCACTCACGACGCAGTGTTTGCGATCGCCGGCAGGGCGAATTGAAAGCTGGCGCCGCGGGGCAGGTTCGCGCTCGCCCACAATCGGCCGCCGTGCGCTTCGATGATCGACCGGCAGATCGACAGGCCCATCCCCAAACCGCCAGGCTTCGTCGTGTAGAAAGCCTCGAACACGCGCTCAAGAGCCGCCGGCGCGAAGCCTGGACCCGAATCTCGCACCTCGACTGACACGCCATCCGGTTCGTTACGGCTGCTGACGAGCA
The DNA here is from genome assembly GCF_036924535.1 of Bradyrhizobium sp. AZCC 2262. Taxonomy (NCBI): domain Bacteria; kingdom Pseudomonadati; phylum Pseudomonadota; class Alphaproteobacteria; order Hyphomicrobiales; family Nitrobacteraceae; genus Bradyrhizobium; species Bradyrhizobium sp. AZCC 2262. Next base: position 2,772,798 of record NZ_JAZHRT010000001.1, read on the forward strand.
ATTCTCGCTCCTCTTCGCCGACGTCGCGCATCGCTTCGACGGCATTGATGATCAAGTTAAGCAGTACCTGTTGCAGCTGGACCCGATCTCCCTGGACATGCGGCAAACCCTCCGCTAACTGCGTCCGCACCAAGACGCTACTGTTTGCGGCCTCTGTACGGGTGAGAGCAATAACCTCGAGGATGGCATCGTTGATCGCTACGGCGTCCTTTCGTGCGGGCGCCTTCTTGATGAGCGCGCGGATTCGCCCGACGACCTCGCCAGCGCGATTCCCCTCCTTGACAACAAGAGACAGCGCGTCATCCATCTCGCGAAAATTCGGTGGCTCCGCGCTCAGGAAACGCCGAGCGGCTAACGCGTACGTGACTGCCGCTGTGATCGGCTGTTTCACTTCATGAGCGATCGAGGCCGAGAGCTGACCCATGGTGGCGACGCGGTTGGCGTGCGCCAGCTCCATCTGCATGTGCCGCAGCGCCTCTTCTGCCCGCTTGCGCTCGGTCAGATCGAGCACGAACGCCACACCCTGGTCTCGCTGTTCGTCGAATCCGGCCGAACCGATCAGCACAGGCACGCGGCTGCCGTCCTTGCGCACGTACTCGCTTTCATAGGGTTGGACCGCCCCGGTCGTGTCCATTCCCTTCAGGGCGCTGGCGGTGCTGGTGCGCCATTCCGGCGGCGTCAAATCGTTCCAGCGCATGCTGCCCGCGGCGAGATCCTCCCGGTCGTATCCCACCATCCTGAGAAACGCGTCGTTGGCTTCGATGATTTCACCCTTCCGACTCGAGATGAAAATCCCGATGATGTTAGCGTCGACCAATCGCCGGATTTTCGCCTCGCGTTCCGCGACGTCGCGGTACAAACGGGCGTTCTCCAGCGCGATTGCTGCCTGTGAGGCGAGCAGCTTGAGCACCGCGATCCGCCCCGGCGTGAACACATGCGACGCCAGGCTGTTTTCGAGATAGAGGACGCCGATCAGCTCGGCCTGTTTCAGCAACGGCAGGCAAAGCAGCGACCGTACCCGTTTGCGGCTCATGTATTCATCTTCGGAAAACATGCTTTGTCCGCGGGCATCATCGAGGATCACCTGGCTCTGAGTGCGGATGACTTGCTCAAGGATCAGCAGGGGCAATTCCGATGGCGTCACCGGCGTTTCGACAAGACGGACCCTGACGCCATCGCGACCGCTCGTCGCTCCCGCCTCGATCCGGTATCGGCTGCCGTGCGGAAGGAGCAGGAGGCCGCGGTCGGCCCCGGCATGCTCGACGGCAATTACCATCAGCGTCTCGATCAGCTTCTCGAGCACGATCTCGCCGGCCACGGCCTGCGACATCTTGATGACCATGGCGAGATCGAACTGCTCGACCGGCGCTTCGATGGTCGGCCTCGGGGCCAATGGTGCTTGTTTTCGGACTCGGGGGTGGCTCTGGTCGAGCTGTGCGACCTTAGCAAGGGCTCCCCAGCGGGCGTAGCAGTCGCGGGCCTCGTCCAGATAGGTATCTGCCACCTTGTCTAGACCGCGAAGGCGATAGAATTGAGCTGCCAGTTCGCCCGCGAGCGCCCGGTCCTGGAGGAAGCCGCGCTCCGCGGCCGAGCGAATTGCCTGTTCGTACAGCTGCATGGCCTTGATGTCTCGCCCTTCCAGGCGTGCCCATTCCGCCGAGACCAGGGCGTGTTTATGCGCGAACGTCGCCGGGCAGCTCTCCGCCCATCGCTGAAACGATGCCAGGTGTTCGATGAGATCCTCGCGAAGGTCCGCCCGTCTCTCGGGCGAGGCCGCTTCAAAGACCGCGGCGATGGCAAGAGAATGATAGAAGCAGTAATCCATCGACTGAAGATTGAGACGCGCCGACCAGAGAATCGGCTTCGCCTTGGCGGCAAACTCAAGGGCTCTCTCCGCGTTGCCCAGCAAGACGTGCCGCTGCAATTGAAGGATCCAGAGAAAGCAGGCAACGAGAGGAACGCCGCCCCGGAGCACCCGGGCTTCGAGCGCCGCCTCGTCGAGGGGCGCACCGCTCCCCACTCCGCCGCGAAGGCTTTGCACGAAACCCTGGATGCTCAAAATGACCAGCTGGCCGAACTTGTATTTGCGGACGAAATCCAGCGCGCCTGCCGACTCGAGCCACACCTGGTCGAGAGGATCGCCGCGCGCCATCAGATCGGTGAGGCGATGCTGACGGTTGAAGCAGGCGTAAACCATCTCGCCGGTTTCCCCGACGGATCGGATCGCAGCCTCGAGGCAGGTCAGAGCATCTTCGATTGGACGCGTCCAGAGGACCGCCATTTGCATGAGGAAATGTGCGCCCGCCTTTTGCACGCTGAACCCGTATCGTTCGGCGACTGCGACCGCCAACCGTGCAAAGGCCTCCCCGTCTGCGAAGCGATGGAATGCCGGACCAAGAACCACGGCGATCGCGCCGTAGCCGATCGTGGAGTACTCGCTTGTGCCATGGCGACAGGTCAGCTTGACCATCCAGCAGGAAATCATTTGGAACAGATCGCCGTCGGCGTGATATGCCAATTCGCCCAATGCACTGAAAAGCTTCATGACAGCCCGTATCTCCGGGTCGTCCATCATCGGCAGGTCAACCAGGCTCTCGATCGGGCGATCGCCGAGGGTCCGGCGCATCTCCTCGTATTCTACTCGCATCTGTTCCGGCGTCGGCGAGTCCGGCAGGTCGACGCCGAACGTTCGCAGGCATTCGAGCGCCGTGCGCACCGCCGGGGCGTAGTTGCCTTGCCTCAATTGAAGAAGCATGCGCAGGCGACAGATCTCGGCTTGATCGATCTTCGATTGCGCCTTGATCAGCAACACCTCGACGAGTCCCGCGGCCTGTTCCACGTTCGAGTTGAGGATCTCGCATTCTGCCCGTTCCAGGAACAAGCCCAACATCAAGTCGTAGGATCTTTGCCACCCTTCGTCTGACAGAATGGCGATGCCTGCTGCGAGGTAATTGGAGGCCGAGGCATAGGCGGTCGAGGCTTTCGCCTTCCGCCCTGCAACAAGATTGAGTTCGGCCGCGCGCAGCTTCTCGGGCCACTCGGAAATGAGCGCTGAGCCCAGGTTAAGCTGGTTGACGAGGTCGTAGATCTTCTCCGCGATCCTCTCCTGCACGGTCTCCGCGACAAGAAGACGTGCGATCCGCAGATGGAATTCGGCGCGACCTTCCGTCGGAATCAGCGCATAGGCGGCTTCCTGAACCCGATCATGGAAGAACCGATAGCTTCCCTCCCGGGGGATGGCGGCGCCGGCACGGACCGCGTCGCGAAAATCCGCATGCATCGCCTCGTCGGATTCGCTGCGCAGCTTTGCCAAGGTCGCAAAGTCAGCGTGATTGCCCAGGCAGGCGAGCAGTTTCAACGCTTCCTGGGCCTCCGGAGAAAGACGGCGCAACCTGCCGATCATCAGGTCCACTGGATTGTCGCTGAACTTCTTGTCGACGATAGCGTCCAAATTCCACGTCCACGACCGCGAGCGCGGATCGAACTCGACCAGCGCTTCTTCTGCCAGACTTGTGAGGAACTGCCCGGCGAAGAACGGATTGCCGCTGCTTCTCCTGTGCACCAGTTCAGCGAAAGACCGCATCTCGTCTGGCGCATGCCGCAAGGTGTCGCACAGCAATTGGTTGACGTTGTCGACTGAGAGTGGGCCGAGAACGATCTGATCCAACCTCGCACCGGCCCGGCGCAAGGCCTCCAGCTTGAGCATCAGCGGATGGGCCGAGTCGACCTCATTGTCGCGATATGCGCCGATCAGCAACAGGTGCCGTGTGTCGGGATGGAGGAGGAGATATTCGATGAGCGTCAGCGTGGCCGGATCGAGCCATTGCAGGTCATCGACGAAAATGACGAGCGGGTGTTCCGCCCTCGCGAACACGCCGACGAACCGCTGGAACACGGTCTGAAACCGCAGTTCGGCATCGACGGGCGAGAGGACCGCTACGGTCGGCTGTGGGCCTATCAGTCGAACGAGGTCGGGAATGAGGTCGGTCAGCAGGCGGCCCTGATTGCCGACAGCTTCCTTGATCGCGTCTCGCCAGCGGGCGATGTCGTCCGCCTGGCCGTTCAGTAGCTGTTGAATCAGTCCCTGAAACGCCTGAGCCAATGTCGAGTGGGGGGTGTCCCTGAGGCGCAGATCGAATTTTCCCGAAATGAAGATGCCGCGAGGCAGCACGATGACCTTGTGCAGCTCGTTGACGACCGACGACTTGCCGATGCCCGAGTAGCCAGAGACCAGAACGAGCGCCGAGCCGCCATGCATCACGATGCGGTCGAAGGCGGCAAGCAGGGTGGCGATCTCGCTCTCGCGTCCGTAGAGCTTCTCCGGGATCATCAACCGCTCCGACGCGTCCTGCAGACCAAGCGGGAACGGCTCGATCCGGCCGATCGACTCCCAGGCGGTGAGGCACTTGCGGAGATCCGCCTCGACTCCCGCGGCGGTCTGGTAGCGCTCCTCGACGGTCTTGGCGAGAAGCTTCATGACGATCATCGAAAGTGGGGCCGGCACCGCCCTTGCAAACTCGCCCAGCGGGACGGGCTCTCGCGCGATGTGACAGTGGATCAACTCGATCGGGTCAGCTGCGGTGAAGGGCAACGCGCTGGTCAACAACTCGTAAAAGGTGACCCCCAGCGCGTACAGGTCGCTTCTGGAGTCGACCGAGCGGTTCATCCTGCCGGTCTGTTCGGGCGCCATGTAGGCGAGCGTGCCCGCGATCACCTCCGGTGGCGCGGGGGCTTGGCGCTCGCGCGGCAGACGCGAAGCGATGCCGAACCCCGTCAGCCACACGCCGCTGCTTGCCGAGTCCACCAGGATATTTGCCGGCTTGATGTCCTTGTGGATGAGGCCACGCTCATGCACATGGCGGAGCGCGCCCGCGAGCGGGATCGCGATGCGCAGGAAATGCGATACGTCCAGTGGCCGGCCAAGCAGTCGATCGAGCGGCGTACCGCCGGGATCCTCAAGCACCAGCGTCATACGGCCGTTATCGTGCGTAAGCGCGACGGGTCGAGCCGCCCAGTCGGCGTCAAGTTCGGACTTGAGCGCATATTCGTGTTCAAGTCGCTCGACGCAACCGGGCGAGGTTCCTTCTGCGGCAACAAGCAGGATCGGCGTCAAGCCGTTGCCAGAGCCCCGGTATAGAGCGATGTCGCCCTCCCGCAGCGACGAGAATATGTAGCCCGAGAGCTCGTTCAAGAAGGCCTCCTGGTAGGAGGATTACTTTAAGGCATTGATTAGGTTACGTTTGCTTTTGCCCGTCAACCCAAAAACAGGCACCCAAAAAATGCGATCGGTGCCAATATTGTGGCTAGATGAGAACCTCGCGGGCCTCTGGCTTATAGAGCCGAGATGCTTGGGCAAGCAAGAATGCACCGACGAAGTGATCGAGAAATCAACTGACTTCCGGTGATGGCACGAAGGGGACCCGCTGGCGCGGGCAAACCACGTTGAGGGGACGATTTCGCAATGTGAGCAATTTTGACAACTATGTCGGCCAGCGGACATGCCAGATTGTCCCAATCACCGCCCCGCCATCGGCTTCCATCGGTGATGAGAACGCCGGTTGCGCTCCCGCCTCCTCAGGAATGAAGCAGCGCCATGCAGCGACGCAGTTTCCAACAGTCTGCACCACTAGATCAACGATTGAAGGAGCAGGCAGAACGCCTGCGCAAAGAAGCCAAAGGCACCCCACCAGGAATTGAGCGGGAAAAGCTCATTCGCCAAGCCCGGCAGGCGGAGACAGCTTCGCATGCAGGAATGGCTTTCCTCTCCCGGCCTCCAGCCGCCCCGCTGAAAAAATGCTTACGCTAGTGGCAATATTGGCCGGACCTATCGTAGTGACGACCATCGTGACGATTGTCGTCTTCGAGATTAAGGACGCATTGGACCGTAACCGCCTGAGGTAGTAAGGCCGCCTCAGTTGGCGGCCTCTCTCATTTATAGATGAGATGCCATGTCGCGTATTTCAGACATCAACTTGTTCCGCGCAGTCGCTAAACCAACGTCCACTGTCGGGGAAAAGTGGAGTCTGCATTGACGAGAATCTGATGGTCGACCGACACGCTGAAAAAGTCGAAAATTGAACGACCAGGAAAACTTCGCGAAAGGCGTTGCTCTTCTATCGAGGAGGGCAGTGATTAGATAGGGAGGGGGCAACCTAAGGAGTTGCCATGAAAAAGCCTCTGACGATACCGGACGAGCCGCAACCCGCAACGTCACACGCGCTGACCTTGTGATGACCGAGGGCTTTGGCTTGGAAGTCGATGGCCGGATGAAGACGGTATTTCCAACGCTTGAAGCGGCACGGAAAAGGGCGAGAGATCTCAAAGCCGAGTTTCCGATGCTCCAAGTCAAGGTGTACGACGCTGCGGAAAAGAAGATGGTGGAATTGTCGCCGACTGAACCATGAAAATTGACCAGATTCTCCGACCAGCGGAAGCGAACGTTTTAGCCTGCGCGATGGTGAGAAATCATCCAAACGCCGCAGCGACATATTGCGATCCTCTCATTAGGTCGCCTCATTGTAGACGAAGCCGTCGCTGCTCATGGCACTTTCGGACCTGACAGGTCTGCTGACGATGCCCGTTGTTGAGGGCAAAGCGGACTCCCCAGTTGCACACTCAGACTTCTGAGTTAGACCCAAACCGGACGCGGTAGCACGAACATTCCAGTTACGACACTTTCATTCAATATAGTGGCAGGTCTTCGCGGCACAGTCGCGATCCGAGATGATCGCCCCCGCGATGAGGCCCCTCGATGAGGCGATCAAAAAGCCGAGGACGCTGGTACGGGTGCGCATATTGAGGTGGTGACAAGCTGACGAACGGCTGCGCATGAACGAGAAAGACCTGCCGGGAGGAGTCATGCGGCACCTCGTTCGGTCCCGCTCCGAGCTGCAAGATCGGGTGACCGAACTCATCGAGCAACAGACGGCCATCTCGGAAGTGCTGCGCGCCATTGCGAACTCGCCGCACGACTTGCAGCCCATCTTCGACGCCATTCTCGACAGCGCCACTCGTCTCTGTCGAGCAGACGTAGTCACCTTACGTCTCTCCGAAGAAAGCGGCCTTCGTCTCGTGGCGATGCGAGGGGACCCTCTTTTGGTTAGTCACCTGTGGTCATCATTCCCCGCGCTCGCAGAAAAGGGGAGTTTACAGAGTCGAACAGCCACAAGCAGGTTACCCGCTCACATCCCCGACTTGGCAGCACTTGAAGGCGATCATCGGGATCACTCTAGGATCGCGGCGGTGAACGCAGGTTATCGAGCGACCCTGATTGTGCCGTTGCTCAAAGACCATGAGATAATCGGGACAATTACTCTGGGCCGCACACAGGTGCAGCCGTTCACCGACCAACAGATTTCCTTATTCAGGGACTTCGCTGCGCAAGCCACCATTGCCTTGGAGAGCACCCGCCGCGAGCGGCAATATCGCGAGGCGCAGATGGCGCTCGCGCATGCCAACCGCGTCGCGACGATGGGCCAGTTGACGGCCTCGATCACCCATGAAGTGAACCAGCCGATCACAGCGGCAGTCACATACGCGTTAGCCGCTCGGCGTTTCCTAAGCGCGGATCCGCCGAATTTTCGCGAGGTGGATGACGCGCTCTCTCTGATTGTCAAGGAGGGGAATCGCGCAGGTGAGGTCGTCGAGCGAGTTCGTGCGCTCATTAGGAAGGTGCCCGCACGAAAGGACGCCGTAGCGATCGACGATGCCATCCTTGAGACTATTGCTCTCACCCGTACGGAGGCCGTAAACAATCGCGTGTCGGTGCGGACGCAATTTGCGGAGGGCTTGCCGTGTGTCCAAGGCGATCGGGTCCAACTGCAACAAGTGATGCTGAACTTAATCGTTAACGCCATTCAGGCCATGAGTGGTATTGGGGAAGGCGCGCGCGAATTAAAGATCAGCATCGATGCCGTTCCGTCCGAAGGTGGCGTGCGCGTCGGTGTGCGGGACATTGGCCCGGGACTGAGCCCGGAGAGCCTCTCGCGTCTGTTCGAGCCATTCTACACGACCAAGCCCGAGGGCATGGGCATGGGCCTGTCGATCTGCCGCTCGATCATCGAAGCCCACGGCGGACGGCTGTGGGCGATCCCGTGCGAACCGCAGGGTGCTCTCTTTCAGTTTACGATCCCCACTGACTGAGCTGCCGTCCGTGATCGATGTCGCTTCTTGGCACTTAGGGACATTAACGGATAGCGGACGAACGTCCGCTGCTGAGGGTAAAGCGGACCTCATGTTTGGTTAGGCCGTCCCGGGCTAAACGGTATCCTGGGGTTGGGGCGGTTCGACCGGAGTCATGGTACTCCGAAAATAAGGTCATAGGTGTGCTTGGTCGCTAAGGCCGGGAGCCGTTTGCGTAACCTCGAAGAGCTGCTCATATCGAAACTTTCGTCGCAGACCGGCGAGGTCGTGACAGACGCCATACGCAAGCGTTGGAAACGTCGCTTTGCGGGTTGGCGGACGAACCCCGCGCCGAAGCATATCCGGCTTGTGGTCTGGGTCGACGGGCTCAACCAGGGGCATAGCTTTCCCTGGTCGCGCTGGATCGACGCGATGGCCCGCTTTCTGGGGGAGATAGGCGGCCGGCTGATCGTCACGACCAATAACTGGCATCATTCCCAGATCCGCTGGACAGTGACGACGCCATTCGATCGTGTGATAGTCGCTGACTGGTCGGAGGCCGAGCTCAAGGCCATTCTCGAAGCCAAGGGCATTAAGTCGGACGTCCTGGCAGCCGAGGTTTTCACCTTTCTGCGGAATCCGAGGATCCTCGGGATCGCTGTCGAACTTCTCGACGCCAAGGAAATCGAACGTGTCGATGAATTGACCGTCGGGCGATTGCTGTTCGAGCACCTCCGTCGGCACGATGCTGACCCGGCAAACGCCGGTTCTGCGCGGGATTTCGCGAAGACGCTGAAGTCGCATGCCGAAGAGATGCTCGAGCGGCTGAAAAGCCAAAACCATGACGATCTCACGATCTTCGACCTGGGAAAGGAACTCAACGCGGTCTCCAGAAGCCGGTTCTTCGAGCCGGTGGAAGGCGAAAGCGATCTGTACGCCATCCGGAAGGAAGGACTTCCCTTGGCGCTCGGCCTGGCGTTGACGAGCGTTCTTCGCAAGGAACGGCGAGCCGGTCGAGACCCCGAGGCCAAGCTGGCCGAGGTGATGGAGCCGATCAGTGCCCTTTCGGAGACCTCTGCCGTGGTCTTCGCCGCGTTGCAAATTTCCTTTCTTGAGGAAGGTTGCCCCGCGGAAGTACAGGCGGCGCTGGCGAAATATTTCGTCGGCTTGCAGAACGTATCCGATGATGTTTATCCGGCGTTCGAGGCAATGGCGAAGCGCTCCCCAGAACCGTTTTTGAGGGCGACGCACGACGCCGCGTTTTCGAAGGTGAGGTTGCCGAACGTCCGATGGTTGATATTGGCGCTGCTTTCCGCATCGGCAGGCCCAAAGCACGCCGCGGAGATAGCTCGGCAGTCGCAAGAATGGCTGTGTCGCCATTCTCTGGCGCCCGAGGTCGGCATGTTCCGTCATTCGGGCCGCGATCCGGCAAAGGAAGCCGCGGAATTGGAGCGGCTGCGGCAGGGCCTCGAGACCCGCCGCTCGGCGTTGTCCCAGCCTGAGCGTGAATTTATCAGCAGGCAACTGACGGAAGACTCGCGAAAAGGTCTGCCTCAGCTCCATTCATATGCCCTTGAGCTCTTAGCGGGAAAGCCCCTTGAAGCTGCCGTCCCTGCGCTCATAGGATGGGCCTTCGCCGCCTCGTTAAATCGGGACTTCGACGGGCCGGATAAGCATTTCCGACATCTCATGCGCTTCAACGCGGTCGATTGGTCGAGGATGCGCGATGCCGTCCGGATCGCTTGCGAGCCATTCCTGGCGACGGAGGCGTCGAACACGGCCAAGCACGCCGCGGTCACGATGTTGAGCGCGACCGGCGATCCCGACGATGCGGCGCGGGCGCATGCCGTTTTCGAAGCTCTCGACCCCAACCGGCCGCGCTCTTCCTGGCACGATCCGCATTTCAGCGCGGTCGATCCTTGCGACCCGACTACACAAGCGCCCGCCAACATCGATGCGATCGTTACGGTCAGCAGGAACGCCGATGTTGCAGAGCTGAGCACGGGCCGCGGCATGACCGCTCAGGATCACATGGTGACCAGGTCGATGCCCGCTCTCGCCCGGTTCGAGCCGGCGACGGCCATCGAACTTCGCCGCGCGTTCGCCCGGCAAGCGCTCGAACGGACCGACGTCTTGCCCCTGAGGCAGGCCATGATCGCGCTGTTGAAGGATAGCGCAATTCTAGAGCCGGACACCGTGACCCGACTGATTTCCATCGGCTCTGCGCCGCCGGCATCCGAGTTCTTGACTGACAAAGGCGGGATCCGGGACGAGTGGCTCGTGCAGCAGTATGCCCTTCGCGCGGCCTTCCCGCACCGGAGCGGTGAAGAGCAGCTCCGGGCTCTAGAAGCCGGCGGAGGCAATGAGGCACTGCTCGATCTGTTGGAAGCAACGTCGCCCGCCAGCGAGGCGGAGATAGACGCTGCTCTAGACCGCGCACTCACATCCCACGATAACGACAGATTGGCGATGGTCGTAAGCTTCGCTCAATTCAGCAGAAGCCCGCTGTCGAGCGCGGCGAAGTCTCGGCTGGTTCCTCTGCTTTCATCCGCCGATCAAGGAATGCGGATGAGAGCATTGGCGCTCACTGCGCGGTCTAGAGACCCGGATCTGTTGAGGCAGTTTCTGGCAACAGGCTGGGACGCCGCGAATTGCGACGCGAAGAACGGCCATCGTGAGATCTGGTATGGTTCGCGGTGCTTGCTTGTGGCTGCCGACCTAGGACTGATCGGCGCCGCCGAGGCCGTCGGCCGCATGGGGCCAAACTTCTACGGCTTCGCAGCTCGGTTGAACGATGAGGGCGCCAAATCGGTCGCTGATAGGGTCGATATCGCGTTCCACCGTGCGATCGGCGTGAATGACATTCCTCAATTCCCCTTAGTGCAGCAGCCGGTCACCGCGACTGAGGGGCAAGAGCCGCCGCTTCTATCCCTGGTGGACCAGCCGGCTCCAGACATTCAGCAGGCGTTCGAGATTCTAGGAGAAAGCGACGACGCGCTTCAGCAACGACAAAAGCGTTCTTGGCAGGCGTTCGATCGATTTGTCGAACGCATTACTCTTGCCGACGCGCGCATCATCCTGGACGACTTCTCCTGGGAAGGATTCGATGCGATCGTAGCCCGGAATCCGTCTCTTGCGGAGAGCTGGAAGCAATCGCTGCTCGCCGTCGGCGATGGCGTGTTCCGCGCGATGCATGCATTTGCCACGGGGCTCGCGAGGGCGATCGCGCCGAGCGATCCAGCAGGCTCTGCCCAGCTGTTCGGTCGGACGGCCTCACTTCGGCCGTTCGTAAACCGCGTCATCGGCGTATCGAGTATTCCCGCGGAGGCGGTTGCAGCTTGGTCCCGCGCTTCGATCCCGGAAGTACGCAAGTTGTGCTTCACCCGCCTCGACGAAGCCGCGAACGACGCCTTGATTGCCTCGGAGGTTCTTGCCGCGCATGAGGCCGGAGCGCAAGCGTTCATCCAGGAATACGTCGACGAAAAGTTGGCGAGGCAAGAGCCGGCGAAGACGGCGCGGGCTCTTCTTGTCTGCGGATTTTCTGACGTGAACGACCACGCAACTCAAGCGCTTCAGCGGTTCGAGGGCAGCGATGGGTTTATCGGGCAGGCCCACCAGGCAGCGACGTATGCCTATCGCAGGAACGAATGGGCACGGCATTGGTACAGGGAGATGAAGGCCACCACGAGTCCTGAAGAGTTCTGGAGCGATGCGGTCCTATTCGCGAAGATCGTCGACGGTCGCTTTGATTTGTGGCACACGGAATGCGGATCGCCGGGCGAGGTCTTCGCGCGCTTCATGACCACCATCGACGATGGTGTCGAATCGCGCATCAAGAAGTGGCAGTCCAAACGGCAATCCAAGCTCTTTGGCGGCGATATTCCGGATCCGATTTTCACGTTCGGGCAAAGCGGGTCGTAGCTGCCGGTGGCGCCCACGCGCCACGACACTATTCCTTCCTATCAACAACCTCGGAAGAAGCATCGAAGGGCAGGCGGATATGTTCTCGATGTTCAAATAGCGGGATCATGCAGAGTTGGAAGATCAGCCAACACGCATACAGCGCATCGTCCGAGTATGGTTCTCCGTCGTTCAGTAGTCCGTGGGCAATGGAGTGACGGATGTAGGGCCCCGGCTTCTTGAGAAAAACGTTCTCGATGTCGGTCGTGATGGGGCTGCCGAAGATCGAATCCAACTCCGGTCGCATCTGCTCGAATAGCGCGGATATCGTCCGGTCCTCCTGAATCTTCGTGGCATCGTCCAATTTGGTGACGTCATGACCGTGCGTTTTCAGCACGTGCCGAAGCGAAGCTTCCAGCAAAGGCGTCAGAATGTAGAGGCCGCCAATGAAGTCGCCGCGGAAGAAGCATGTAAAGCCGTGGCTGTAGGTCATGACGAGCCCCTGCGGTACGAAGGGGCTTATTTCCAATAGCGCGGCGAAGATTTCTTCGGACAGATAGTGACTCGAAACGATAGCTTGCCTTGCGACCTCGATCTCCGCCGAAGCTGTGATGTGGCGACGTACTCCCTCGTCGCGCGCGATCTGTTGGCGGAGCGTGGAATCATCCTGCGCGTCGCCAAAATCGGCTCCTTCGCTGCGATAAATGACCTTGCCGTCGCGGTCGTGGTGACTGGCGCTAAATAAGGATGAGAACGGATGCTCTCGGACGGACTTCTCCGCCTCGGCGATAAGTTGGTCCGGATCCGGAGAATGACTGAGGGCAGCGAACGTGAAGAATTTGTCGAGCAAAGTCGGCTGTTGCATCCTCCTCTCGATCTCTTTGGCGATATTCTCGAGATCCATCGGAATCGCAAAAGGCGACATTTCGTCGGCTATGCCTGCTTGGACATCCACCAGGAGATGCCTCAGTTCCTTCCGGCGATCCTTGCTGCCTGGCAAGCCGTGCAGTTCGCGTATGGCTTCGGTCAGCGTATGAGCAGCCAACATGGCCGAAGGCTGACGCTTCGCCATCGCGACCAGCAGCTCGCCTGCAGTTGTCCGGCAACGGTTCGCGTCGTCGTCGAGTTTGGCTTTATGGTAAGCCCTGGCGGAAAGGCGCCAAAGCTCCACTAACGTATGGTCGTCCGCGCCGGTCGAGAGGCCGGCGATCAAATTTTCGACGTCCTTGCCGACCTCGGCCCCATCCGAGATCCCGAAGTGAAGGTCGAGACGTCCGAACATCAGAGCGGGGCTCGCCTGTTGCTTCTCGATCGCTCGCTTCCGCAACGCCACGACGAACTTCTGCGCGTCCGAAGGACCTTTCTTGTCCATTCCGGCACCGCGACCGATGAATAGCGCCCGTTTGAGCAGATCGCGGGCCTCATGTCGCAGGGCGCCGGTCTCATCCTCGTCGAACCGAAGCTTGAGAGTCCCGGAGTCGACTTGGGAAGCGACTTCGACGTAGGCCTTAGCTGCAATCACTCCGAGGCGGCCTCTCTTCCGATCTAGCAGCCAGCAGAGGTCCGCGAGCCGTGCTCGTAGCACCGGGTGTTGAGCTCGCTCGGCCATTTCGGCCAAGGCATCTATCGCACTGCGAAAGTCAGCTGGTATCGCCGAGCGCCTGCCATCTGCCCAGACGACCATCGCAGCGAAAGGGTCGTTCGGCTCGTTGGCCTTGAACTGCATTCCCATGACCGCAGCGAGCATCGAGTAGACGCGAAAGGCCGGCGTTTCGGGTTCGGGCTGCGTGTCGGGGAGGGCGCTTCGGTAGAGATCGCCCAGTTCGGCCGCATCGGCGCTGTCCGATTGCCGAACCAGCTCTTCAAAATCGACCTGCGAGACGTCATCTACGGTCGCCCTGGCCCATGGAGGGGGCGGTGGCACAGCGTTATCAGGACTTTCGTCGATCGTAGGACTCTCGTCGCTCAAGTCGTCTCCTGGACGCTTCTGCATTGTAAGTTTGCTGGGCCGCGCAATCGCACCGGCCGGCAACATCAAGGGTTGTTCCCTATATGCTCCCGCGCCGGACGATTTCAATGCGGCGGCGGGCCTGGTCCCGGATAACTCCCCGACTATTTTCCCTTTGGGCGTCGTGGCGTCGAACTCCGGACCTCATCGGCCACGCGCGGAAGGACGAACGCGCGTTGCAAAAAGTTTTCCATGATGTCGACGATGTGCCCGAGACGCTCCGCATTAGGCGTGTAGCCCCGATGGGCAGACGCGTTGCCTGCGTCCGCGACGGCCTCGAGAGTTGCCTTTTCGTGACGGCTGATGAATCCGCGATCGACCAAGCCCGACAGCTTTCCCTCGAATCCGCCCCTCGGATCCTCCTCCAACAGCAGATGGCCGGCCCTGTCCAATAACGTGCGTGCGCCGACGGATGCTAGGACGCTCATCCCAGCATTCAACGCCAGATAGAGCTCGTCCATAACATTTCTGAGTATCTCGTCGTCGATCGCATCAGACCAGACGGGCTTCGGGCGAACTGTCGGTGAGGGATAATGGATTACTTTAACCCCGCGTTTTACGACACGCTGACCTTGCTCGTCATAGCTGGCTTCATCCCACTCCGAGAACCAGTGCTCGTGACGAACCGAAAGACTGTCGCAGCCACAGCACTGCAAAACATCGAAGCGATTTCTGAAGGGACTGGTACCGACAGTACCGTCGACGGAGTGCGCGGCACGAATCCAGGAACTTGTAGCCCCGCGACACGTGTTGCAGTGCGCCTTGATGATGCGGTCGACGTTCGGTGTGTTGTTCTGGCTTGTCGGACTGACCACGAGGTTCGCCTCGGAAGGTGGTTGCAGGCGCTCCCATCCTTTTGCAGTGATCGCGATGCACTCGTCGGGAACAAATGTGATGAAGCCACTGCGTTCGGCCCGAGAGATCAGATCGTCCACGCGGCGGCCGTCGATCGTGCCGATGACGGCGGTGAGATCTTCCTCGTCCGGCAATTCCACTTCGCCGAGATGGTCATCGCCAAGTTGAGCGGCAGTCCAGATGAGGAGATTGGTAATCTGCCGGTCGAGCGACGGAAGAGGCTGGTTGAGCATTTCGTCCAGATTTACGGAGTTGATCTCCGGCCAGTCGACTTCAGTGGTCAGGGACATCAACCTGGTCGCATGACCGAGGCGAGCGACGGACTTCTTGTCGTCGCCCAACAGGCGGGACGGTAACATCGCTAGGGCGGTGCCGGTAATCTGAAAATTCCCGCATCTTCGGCATTCCACGCGTCTGTAGTCGCCTGAACTCGGCTGCTCGAGACTCGCCGAAGTTTTGCAGATCGGACAGTATCCCATCGTGGTCCTACAGTTTCGCGTGCAGTCGGCGCTAGAGTCGAAAATTGCGGTCTGAAAATTAGCAACTAAAGGTGTTTGCAGAAAGGTTGCAAAGAAGCACGGATAATCCGGGGGTGGAGTTCTATTTACTAACCTCTGTTTGGTGGACGGACCCAGCAGCATTCTCGATCACCGTTACCGGTGTCCCGGTGGAAAGGGTACATTCCGAGGAGTAGTTCCCTTTGGAGGGTAGAACCTTGGTCAACTTGGACCTAGTGGCGTTGATGTCGAGCGATAGGTAGTAGCATAGTTGCGCATCGCACCAACTGATAAGGAAATTACACAAACCTTATTAGTTGGGCATCGATGTTCCATAACATTCGATCGGCGTATTTTGGAAAGGCCGTGCTAATTAAGGTCTCATTTTTCCCGGCCCCGGAAACGCGCCAGATCGGTGGTCTAATGCTGTTGGATGATGCATTGACCTTTCATCTCGACGATAGAGACAAAATAATATGGCACTCGCACCGACCGAACTTGTAGCCGTTATTCTGAATAATCCACCGACCTGGATCAGGTGCGCTCACGCGGCTGCTAACCCAGAATCCGGTCCAAACGCAAATAGCGGCACGCACGGCAGTGTTGCTCGAGAGTTTTGCGCAAAACAGTCACGATCGCAAACGAACAGTTTGCGGGGACGGCCGGTGTTCCGATTCTGAAAGCGCAAAACCATTCCTTGGAATGATTTAGCCCCGAGAGTCTCTGCCGCGACTCTCCTAAGCGACGATGGCGATTCTCGGTGAGGACAACATCCTTGCATTTGTAACCGCACGGACGATCATGGGTTCGGCGCGTCCGCGGATTGCTAGTTCTTGCTCTGGCAGCAAGTTGACCGGTAGACCCGCTGTCTTGTAGACCTCCTCTGACAGAATGACCTCGCATTCGAGGCCCTTCGTCATGTCCTGCAGGCGCGCAGCCACGTTGACGGCGTCTCCAAGTGCGGTGAACACTTGGTGATCACGATAACCGATGTCGCCGATGATCACTTCGCCGCCATGGATGCCCATCCCGAAACGGATCGGCTTGAGCAAGTCATGGCTTAGAAATTGATTTAACTCATCGATATTCGTAGCAATCAGTGCTGCTGCCTGAAGGGCCTGCCGGCAGGCGGTTTGCGGGTTGGTGTTGAGCCCGAATAGGGCCAATTCCCCATCCCCGACAAATTGGTTCGGTTGACCGCCGCATTCGATCACCGCCTGGGAGACTGCGCTTAGGAACCGGTTGACAATGAATACGGTATCGAACGGCAATCGCTGCTCCGCAAGTGTGGTTGAACCGCGCATGTCCACAAACATACTGACAAGATAACGTTCCTGACCAATACGGACAGAACCTGCTTTCCGGAGAGAACCCGCTGTGACATCGGGCGTAAAAATCTGGAAGAAAGAGAGATCAGTGTTCGGACGCAATTGGCAGGCGAGGCGAATTGCCCGATCGCCACCGGCGCCCACACGGTTGAGCACAAAGGCTTCTCGCTTTGACGGCGCCGGCAGCGAACTGCAATCGCCCATCACACGAATTCGACAGGTAGAGCACCGAGCGCGACCGCCGCAAATGCTGGCGTGCGGCACGTTATTGCGCAGGCTGGCTTCGAGCACGCTCAGGCCTTTCGGCACGCGAACCGTCCTGCCGTTGCCGTACGACAGATTGATCATGTCGCCGCGGCGCTCATTCAACGTGCGCACGCCGCGCGCGATTAAAACAAACCCGATCAGTCCGACATATCCAATCAGAAAATAATCGACGATGCTGTCGATGATGTCCTGCTCCGCAGCCGTCCCGACCTGACGTCGGGAGAGATTTTCCGCTTTCCATTGCGCGGTGCCGCTGTCATGTACGACCCTTCGTCCGCCTTGATAGAGGCCGAGCATGGCAAGCGTCGGAATGAGTACCGCTGCGGCCAGCAGAAACGGCGCCGCCGTCTCGAAGAACGCCTTCATGCGGAGCCAGAAACACAGTCCAATGCAGCCGTGAACCCAAGATACGATCAAAACAATGAACATCAGCCACATCTTGTATGGCCATATGATCCAGTACGAGTAAAACACCTGCGGATAGAGTTTTTGATGTTGGAATAGTACGTCGTCAAACCGCACACCGGCAAGATGGGTGATGATAAGGGCAGGGATACTTAAACCTAGTACAAGTTGTATCGGCTCGATCGCTTTCCAGTGAAATTGACGGCGCTGGTAAAGCGCCCAGATCCCGAGGCCGGCATGGGCGGTTGCCGCGGCATAAAGCACGGTCGAGACGGGTAAACTTTTCCAGAAAGCGGTGTGATATTTGACACCTGTGGCAAGGGCATCCAGCGAAATATTGCCGAGCGCATGGTTGATGAAATGGCTTAGCAAGTAGGCGAACAGAACCAGCCCACAAGCCAGACGGATCTGCCGGACGCCGACGCTGTGGATATATTTGTCTAGTGATGCGCGATTGAGCTCAGTCATGTGCATAATTCCGGCCGACGACTTTTTCCCGCAACATGGTCGTCCGTGTTGGAGGCCAACAGCTAAGAGACCGTTTCAACAGCGAGATTATTTCAACGAATGACGACGGCCGACAAAAAACGGCATGATGAGTCTGCGTTGCCTTCAGTTCGTTCAGCCGTCTGGTGTCACTGAACGTCCTTTTGGGAATCCCTACTCCGGCTCTCAAAGAGAGAGTTCGCCTTCCTGCGTTGGAGAGAAGTGACCCAATTTCCCAGCGTCCAAGTTTGATCTGGATGCCCGATAACTCCGCGGGAGCTAGAATGGATTGTCACTGCTGCATAGCGAATTAGCTAACTCAAGTTGAGTGGACTCGGAAAAATGGGCTAATTCTGGCCTTCAGAAAATTCGTGCAACCTTCAGAGAAGGCAGAATTGCTTCGGTCCAGTGACGATATGGGTAACAACTCGTCAATGCAAAGGGGGCGAACGGTTATTGGCGTCTCAGCGCACCTCTGGTTCGCGAGTTAGTGGATGTGGAACGTTGTAGGCCGGCCAGGTTTCGTAACGTCAATCGAACTTCGGGAAACGGCCGGACCTATAGAGCATTCATTTCAGCATTTTTGAATTCAATCGCCGCTTGACTAGTAAGAGAGGAATCTAAGTAAATCGTCCATCCCGCTACCCTCGCCATCGGGAATCGCATCGAGCTGTTCAAGCAGTTGCTTCTGGCGATTGATCCAAAATGTTGGATAGCCAAAGAGTTTGGCGCCGGCCGCGTCCCATCCTGCGAAAGCTGCGAAAAGGATTTCCTCGCGCTTTAGACGGAAAGCTTCGATACCCATTTGGTAGGCTTTCGGGTGAGGTTTGTAGACGCCGACAGCGTCCGTGCTAAGCTGGTGCTCGAAGAATTCTATTAGACCCGCGCTATTGATATTCGCGTCTATCATCGCCGGAGAAAAATTGCTTAGGAACGCCAAGCGGATTCCGCTCTCGCGTAGCTTGGAAAGCGCGGGCCTCACATCGGGCCACGCTTTCATATGCATATAGCCACCGACCAAAGCCTTTCGCTGCTCATTTGTCATCTCAAGATCGAGCGATTTGCCTGCGAAGACAAGCGCATCGTCGATGACGCCGAGAAAGTCGCGGTACCTTTGTGCGGCGGTGCGTAGCCATGCGTATTCGAATTGTCGGGTTCGCCAGACGTTGGACAATTGCGCTCCGCGGCCGGGAAAGAGCTCTTCGGCCATTGCAAAGATGGGACGCGGGTCAAAAATCGGAAAGCCATCGAAGGCGATCGCTTTGATGGCCGGCTTCGCATCGGTGGCGGCAGCTGTCGCGGTCAATAAACCGGAAGCCGTGACGGTGCTGGAGGCAATTTCCAGGAATTTACGACGGTTGATCGACATGGAATTACTTCGCGCGAGATTGGTGTCGGACATTCGCAAGCATCCCGGATATGTTAAGCGTGAAGTGAAGGCGGTGCGGCGCTACGGAAGGGTTTCTCCCAGGTCAAGCGACAGGCGAGCCGTCATTTGGCAGTTCTGCTAGAAAATGCCACCCGAAGCCGGGCGAGATCGTCGGTGCTGACATCCGAGACAGCGCAGAAGGTCAAGCCGCCTGCGACCCAAGAATCCATGTTGTAGCCGTCCCGTGACGCAGTAGCTCGCCAAGTTGCAGTCTCTCCGCCGACGGCGGCCGGCCAGACAAAGACGTTGATAACATGCGAGTGTCGCTTGTAGACCAGCGCGGCCACGACACGCCCGCTTATATAATCGATGCGACCGCCTTCCAGCGGAAAGCCCTCCCGTGCCAGATCGACCACTGGAGGCGAGAAATCGATCTTTCCGTTAAACCAGGGTTTGACGGTATGCTGATCCGATGTCGCGACGTCGGTGAGGTGATCGACCAGCAGCGATCGAATGTGGCCGGAAATGACTTCATCTCCGATTGTCGAACGATCCGACATCGGCGTCATCACCAGCAGCAGGCTTGCCGCAAGAGCAGCCAGCGATGGCACGAACATCCACTGCTTGATGAATCCGAGAATACTAAAGCGTTTTTCGTCTCGCTCGTGGACCAACGCCGCCGATCGCGTCTGCATCGCGGCCTCGCGCGAGATCGATTCAAGTACCTGGGCTCGCACATGATCCGGCGTCCGCCACTGCACTCCTTTTTGCCCAACCAGTTGTTTCAAGGCCTGAAGGCCTTCCATTTTTCTTAAACAATGCGAGCAGTTTGCTATGTGCTGCTCGATCTGCAACGAATGGGCCGCGTCGAGTTCTCCATCGACGAAGCCGTGAAGCATCAACTCCATCTTGGTGCATTGGGTTGGAGCGGCGGGATTCACTTTTGTCCCTCCCAAAGCTCTGCTTCCTGACGCCACAGGCTCTCGAATTGCGTCCGCGCGCGCGCCAGACGCGACATCACAGTGCCGATCGGCAACGACGATGTATCCGCAATCTGGCGATAGGAGAGGCCTTCCAGTTCGCGCAAGACCAGTACCTCGCGCAGCGATCGCGGTAGTTTGTTGAGCACGCTGCGAACCTTGCCTGCTTCGGATATCCTGAGCAGCGCCGTCTCCGGCGTGTCGTCCTCGGACGCGACTTCGTCGACGGAGAAGTCTGTGGGATCGTTCCGGCGATGAACATCGACTTCCAAGCGTGCCTTACGGCGGCCTTCCAACAGCCAGTTGTGAAAGCAATTGCGAACGATGGAAAAGATCCAGGCGCGTGCATCGCCGCCTTGATATCCGTCAAAACTTCGGTAGGCGCGAAGGAAGGTCTCCTGGACGATGTCATGGGCGGCATCGGGATCTCGACTGAGAAATCGCGCGAAATTATAAGCGGCGTCGAGGTGCGGCACGATCTCGCGCTGGAACCTGCCGTACTGGTCCTTGGCGCTCAAGGCCATCGGGCTGGCGTCCCGGATTCGCTCTTTGGGTGCACGGGCGACAGCATCGCCACCGCTGGCGGCAACTGACCGGAGCCCGCTATCTTTCGCGATCGCAAGAATTTTGACCGCGGCAGCAGCCAAAGCGCCCAGCAACGATTCTGGCGCTCTGTAACCTGTCGCCAACGACGAGTTCATGACTAGATTCTGCCTTATTATTGGGTCGATCGGCCTGACGAAGGCCGGGCGCGCTGTTGTGACGAGCAAGTAGACCGTGGTGGCGGCCGGTTTATTCCCGACCGCGCGGAAGAAATCGCACATTTATTGCCGCCAGCGGATGCGGCTTCAAGCCCCCGATGCGCCGTATCGATGGCCGACCGGATCGACCCCAGCAAAAGTTTTGCGGATCGAGAATAAATTTCTGGCCGCTCAGGTCTCCCTGTACGGAGGCAGTGCTCGTTCCGCGCTATGCGCTCCGCGTCCGATCGGAATTGGGAGTACGTCAATGCTTATTATGTCACGCCGGGGTCTCCTGGCTTCCGCAGCCGTCGCTGCGGCCTTTGGCCTGCACGACAAGAGGCTTGCTTTCGTCGATACGGCCTATGCCCAAGCTCCGATTGAGCCGACTAAGGGCGTCTACAAGTACAAGGTCGGTTCGATCGAGGTGAGTGCCATATATGATGGGATCTGGCGTAAGCCACATGATCCCACCTTCATCAAGAACGCCTCGGTCGAGGAAACCAAGGAAGCGCTCGCCAAGGCGGGCCTGACCACCGAATTCATGCCGATCCCGTTAACGGTGATCGTGCTCAAGATCGGCGACAAGCATATTATGGTTGATGCCGGATCGGGTGTCGGCCAGTGGCAGGCGAACGCCACCAACCTGCCGGCCAACATGAAGATCGCCGGTATCGATCGTAGCCAGATCAGCACTATCTTGGTGTCGCATTTCCATCCCGATCACGTCTGGGGGTTGATGGAGAAGGGCACCAACGCTGCCGTCTTCCCCAACGCTGAACTCATCGTCAGCAGCACCGAATACAATTGGTGGACCGAACCCGGCCGAGTCGAGAAATTGGCCGAGGGCCGCAGGGCCGCCGGCAAACGCATCGGCGATGTATTCCCGACCTGGAAGAACTGGAAGCTGGTCGAGGACAATGCGGAAGTCGCGCCCGGCGTTCGCATCCTCACGGCGCCCGGTCACACGCCCGGTCATTCCGCCTTCCTGGTGACCTCGGGCAAGGATCAATTGATGGTGTCGAATGACGCGATGTATGTGCCGGCGCTGCTGGCGCCGCATCCGGACTGGCAGGGGGCCTACGATCAGGACGGCGCAACGGCTGTCGCAACCCGCCGCAAGCTGATCGACCGCGTCATCGCCGACAAGATGATGGTTTGTGGCGCACATTTCCCGTTCCCCGGCAGCGGAACGTTCACCAAGGACGGCAACGCCTACGCATTCGCGCCGGTCGTACAATCCTGAAAGCCCATGGAGTACATCATCATGAAAACAAAACTCTGTTCCAGCATGGCCGGTCTGATACTGATCCTCGGTCTTGGCTTTGCGCCGGCGCTGCTGCCTGCGCCGGCCCTTGCTGTCGACAATATGTCTTCCACCGATGCACCCGACCTGACCTCGGTTCGCGCCAAGCTGAAGGCAAAGGACTATGCCGCCGCGCTCACTGAACTCAGAGACCTCGCCGAAGACGTCCAGCAGGCCGATGTCTATAACCTGCTCGGCTTTACGCTTCGCAAGACCGGCGACTTCAAGACGTCGCTGACCTACTATACCAAGGCGCTGGAGCTGCAGCCGGATCACAAGGCCGCCCGCGAATATCTCGGCGAGCTCTATGTCGAAACCGGCAATATGGAAAAGGCTAAGGAACAGCTCGCTGCCTTAGCAAAACTCTGTCCCGGCGGCTGCGAGGAGCGTGAAGACCTACAGAAGGCGATCACCGCAAAATCGGCAAGTAATTGAAGCCTGAAGCCGGGCGTTGAGGCGGGCGTTGACACGTCCGCTTCAATTGCTCGGCGCGAAGCGGAGCGGTGTTGATCGATGGCTGAGGCAGTGAGCACAAGGCCTGCTTTCCAAAATCTTGTTTTGCTTACGGGGCGGCTGCTATTGGCCTGGATCTTCGTTCACGAGGGCGTCTTCCTGGTCGTGAATTTCGAAGCCGCGTCCGCGACCATGGCGAAAGCAGGCATCCCAGCGTTTGCCCTCATTCTAACTATCGTCTTTCAGCTCTCCACGGGCATCGCGATCGCGGTCGGCTGGCAAACGCGTCTGGGTGCGGCGGCATTGGGCCTGTTTTGCCTGACAACCGCCGTGCTGTTTCACACCAACTTCGCCAGCCGCAACGAGCTTCTGCATTTCGAGAAGGACCTTGCGATATCAGGCGGGATGTGGGTCTTGATGCTGTGCGGAGCGGGAGGTTGGTCCGTCGACAACATACGAAGAGCGGAACGAAGCGCATAAGCCTCGGGCAGGGGCTCGTCCCGGCGGCGAATCACAAGCAGACCGTCGGTGCGATCGGAAGATGACGCTCCTCCTTCCTTGCGACGGGCGAACTGCCTGACGGCGCTTCTGCCAGGGGTTCGATGGCTCTCGTCATCAAGAATACTTCGCGACAAAGCGAGAACGATCGCGCGGCAATGGCGGCTTATATCAAGTCGCTGCCGCCCGTCGATGGCCCGCCACATCCGAAAAATGATCGCTGAACCGTGATCCCGAATTCCGGCAGTGGTGGAATACGGCGGCTTGCTTGCCGGTCTGGTGGTGCAGGACCCGAGCAGTCGCGCGACGGGTCATCACGTGGAGAGGATCAATGACCCAATACAAAATTTTGGCTACGACCATCATCCTGTCAGCGTTCATCGCAACTCCGTCGTTCGCTCAGCGAATGATCGAAGAGCCCGGCATGTTCGCCTTTACCTATCCCAATGGGGACCTCGGCATCGGGTCGACACGGCCTGCCGCAGACGCCAAGGCTTTTGCGACTTTCAGCGGCAACGGCAACGGGCCTCATGTCGTCCGTAAGCCGCGCCCGGCCGTCGCCAGACGCTATTAACCTCTCAATTCGGCCTACCTCCAATTGAAGTGAAAACCGTTCATGTCTGACGAGAGCAATACTAAGATCGACGATTGCCTGCTGATAAGTCGGGTCGCGCAACTCCTGGAACGAACCGGCCTTGCGATGACTGGTGCCATGATTGGGACATTCGTCGCGGCGCAGCCGGCGAGAACAAACGTCGCATTGTTCCAAACGTTTGGTTTCATAGTACTGACGGTACTAAGCGGAATGATTGGTTTCTATTCGCGGGTTAATATTCCGCGGCTGCCGGGCACGATTGGAGGCCGGCAATCCAACGTAGTTCTCGCCGGATGGCTAAGCGCGGCCGGTACATTTCTCTCTGCGCTGGCTGCGCTGGTGTCGGTCTACGCTCTCGTGTTCGACGAGCCTCTCCAGCGCTTCTGGGAATTTGTAATCGGCTCCTGGTGGGGAATCGGTGTCATCCTGCAAACCACTGCCGGCTTGATCGGTTCGGGCTGGTCCAGTAAGCCGTCGATGCAAGGAAGAGACGAGCTACTCAAGCCCCCATCGGCTCCAATGCTTCATTAGACCAAGTGTCTTGGCGGTGAGGCCCTGGCTGAGACGTTTCAATTCCGCCTGACCACCGCGCAGGCGTATGTATCCGCCCCCTGCGATAGTGCATCCAAAGACCGCCGTCGACGGCGGTCCTCCCATTTGGACCTAGCCATATAATCACCACAGGCTTCGCATTTTATTTCAGATGTGCGCAGAAGATCGCTGTCGGATCCTCACCTCCGCTCTCAAAGCGAGAGCTCCGATTGGTCATTCGGTACAATTACAACGGCATCGCAATTAAAGCATTCAAACGTTCGCGCGTTCGTGTCCAGGCCGGCCGAATTGATGCGGACAAGCATTGGGGCGCGGCAGTTTGGGCAAGGATGAACTTCAATCTTGTTGGATGCGAAGCAAAATAGCGAATCCGACCCGCGCATATTTCTCTCCATCCATCTTATTCCGTCTCCATTGGACATGAAGAGCCAATAGCGCTTAGCTCCCCTAGCTTGCAGGTTGAGCTTCCAGAAGCCCCGCAGATTGTCGAGCCACAGGGGACGACAAGATAAGGGTCCCGCTTCAGTTAGGAGACTAGACTGGACGCCGATTTATTCCGTTTGCTTGGACAGGCATCAGTACCTACGACCTGACGTGCATGGTATCGACCACACACGATTTTTGTCACAGAGTGGATGCGACTTATCGCTCAGCGAAGCAGGGCGTTGTCCTTATCCGCATGCGGAGGCAACGACGTTCACGCCGCCGCGACACCCGCTCGTTGCCGCTACCAGTGTTATCTTGTTGGATCTCGGGGGCTTCCCCGCTTGGTCTCGATGCTGACCGCTTCTACGCGCTGTCGCGAAATGCATTCGAACATTGTTGACGCGCGTCGGGTCCCAAGCAGTCAAACTAAATCCCGTCAATCAGGGCGCATTGAAGTGTTTCGATTGGGTCTGCAGATGATCCGCGCAATCACGTTGAAGAAATTTTAACGTGATCTGGAATTTCTAAACTCAAGCATGAGTCTCCCTATCAGGAGTCCTCATTCAGAGGCTCCGTGATCTTGGTGGAGTCGCGGATATTGCGCCGCGCGATTGTTGGGGGACACTCGTGAACAGGATTATTCTGTCTGCAGCGGCGGTTTTTACCGTCGCAACGGCGGCGCATGCCGGTGAGGTTTCGGACATCCAGGCGCAATCCAAAGAGCTGCGCGAACAAAATCGGGCGCTGACAAAACGCATCGCAGATCTTGAAAGACGGCAGCGCAAGCTTGAAGCGCAGCCCGCAAAGCCGCCCGCCGTTGCAGCAAGATCGGCGAATCCCGCGGATTCGATGGCCGCCGACCTCGCCTACAAGGCGGAATACAAAAAGGCCCCGGTAGATGACAGCCTGACGTGGCACGGCATTACGCTATATGGCCTGGTCGACATGGGCGTGACGTTCCAAAATCAGGGCGCCCCGTTGAGCAACACGGCGGGGTTGGGATTGAACTATCTAATCTCGAAGAACAGCAACCGTTCTTACTTCGGCGTCGGCCCGAATGCGCTGAGTTCGTCACTTATCGGTTTGAAGGGAAACCAGGAGATTGCGGATGGTCTGTCGGCCGTATTCAATCTTCAGACCGGCTTCAATCCACAGTCCGGCAAGCTTTCCGACGGGCTCGGCTCCATAGTGCAAAACAACGGGCTGGCGATTGGCCAGCAGAATTCATTCGCCGATTCCGCCAAGGACGGCCAGGCGTTCAACGTGGCGGCCTATGCCGGCCTCAGCTCGCCGATATACGGAACGCTGACTTACGGTCGACAAAACGCGCTGACTTCAGACGGCGTCGTCAACTATGATCCCATGAGCAATTCGGGCGCGTTCTCCTTGATCGGCTTCCAGGGGGCTACCGGCGGTGCGGGAGATACAGAGAATCGAATCTTCGACAATTCTTTCAAATACGCAGTGAATGTCGGGCCCTTCCGCGCCGCCGTGGAAACTCAGATTAGATCTGGCGCCTTTAGCGCCCCAGGCAATGCCGTCGAAGCACAGATTGGCGCCGACTATGCGGGTCTGTCGGTTGATGCGATCTTCAGTCACGTCACGGATGCGGTTTCCGCGGCTCCCCTCAGTACCGCGCAGATCACAACTGCGGCCGCCCTGGGTATCAACCAGGGGGCGGGACTTGTTTCGGGAACTGTCTCCGACAACACCAGCGTTATGCTTCTTGCCAAGTACACCATCGGGCCGGTCAAGCTCTTTGCCGGCTATGAGCATATGCAATTCGCGAATCCGAATAATCCATTGACGCCGGGCAGCTTCATCACCGGTGGCTATTCGCTCGGAACCGTTAACAACACCAATTTTACGACCGACAAGATCCTCCAGGTATTTTGGGGTGGCGTGAAATATGCGGTCAGGCCCGACGTCGATCTAAGCGTCGCTTATTACCACGAAGAGCAGAACAGTTTTCAGTCGGGCGCTGTGAACGTCGGGGGTGTCTGCACGACCAGCGCCTTTGCGCAATGTAGCGGACAGCTGGATGCGGTTTCTTTCGTCGCCGACTACAGATTTGCCAAACGCTTCGATGCCTATGCAGGCATCATGTGGTCGCAAGTCTCGAATGGGCTCGCCAATGGCTTCCAGCAGAGATCCTCGATCGATCCTACCGTCGGCTTGCGCTTCCAGTTCTGAAGCATAGTTGGTTCAGCTGCACGCTACGAAACAGGAGGGCCGAGTGGGTCGATCCTCCCGTTGTGAGCGAGCCGTCGATGCCGGTCCAACTAGGGCGCCCCAGTCAAGCTGCCATCTCGCAATTTGTGTCAGGCTGCGGGGACATTGAATGCGAAAGGAGAAGTCGGTTTTGAATGGCGTACAGAACGCACATGCGCCCGCTTGCGGGCCCATAAGCATTGGGAAGCTCTGCTTGCCTATCACCGCGGACCGTTGTCCAGTCATCGGGGACGAGATTGCCACCGATCGACCGAACGTCACGAACTCCAGCGTTGTTGTGCCCGTCGGAAGTCTGCAAATCGAGAACGGCATCAATGTCAGCGCGCCAGAGGGCGATCGATCTCTGGATGGCACAAATACGCGCTTTCGCGCAGAAACTCGGCTTCAGCGCAGCGCGATCAACGCCTAGGTGCGGGATGCCGATTGTGAACGTTTTTACCTCCTGTCAGGAGCTGATCGTATAATCGATCGATCTCGCGCGCCTGATCGGGCGTGACATCCTCCAGATGCAAGGCTCTCAGCTCGTGCTCGGTTGGTTGGTAATTGTGACCATTGCGAATTGGCCATAGTCCCTTGTGACGAGGTGGGGAGTCCTCTGCAGATCCGATGTTTGTCAGCAATAGCGACGCCAGAGCCAATGCGACCCCAAAGACAATCTTCCTTGACATGGCTCCCTCTCGATCGGTTCTCGAGCTCACATGCCAGCCCATCTCATCAGGATGGGCTACTAGCCCGGATCTGTCCCTTCATGCACGAAGCGCCTCTTCGGCAACCTCGTGGTGGAAGCCGAACGGCCGTTTTCGCTGAGATTGAACCCCGAGATCGATATTCGATCTCACAATCCCGATCGCGCAACGGAGATCGACATCCATACCTACTTCGCGCGTATGGACGTTCGCGCGCCTATGTTGGACACCACGGAGCGCGCAACCCATGCCCCATGTGCGGTCGAAAAAATTATCGGGCTGGCGAGGTCTGCCAGCCCGACTCTTCGTGGCCTAATGGAACGTATCAGTGGCGGTGCTGGGCAGGCACGGGGGTACAGTATACGGATCTGAGGCAAACGCGCCGACGTTTGGAGCTCGCACACAGTCCTTGGTCGTGGCGTGCCGCGCCGCGGAATCGTTGCGAGCAGCCATGGCCTGGGTTGCGAATACGGTTGCCGCGATCAGCGCAGCCGACGCGAAGGTCATTTTGGTCATTTTGTTTCTCCATATGGTGGCAGAAGCCAAGGAAGCGCTCAGCTCCTTGTTGTGAAGAGCGGCCAGCCTTGGGAGAAATTTCATCACGCTCTTTCAACAAAGCGGGAGCTTGCGCCGTCACATCCGGTGACGGCGGCGGCCATGGTTGCGCGAGAATGCGTCAGGCGCGAAATCATAAGAGCCGTAGCGGTCGCCGCAGTAAGTGATGCCGCCGCCGGCCGACGCACACGCGCCCTTCAACGCGGGCCAGTCGGGAGACAGCCTCGCGGCAGGAGTTGGCGCCCCGCCATTCAGAACGTCCAGATTGGGATAATAGAACGAGAACAGGCCCGGCTCCTGGATGGCGGCCCTCATGGTCCCGTTCGGATTGAAGTCGTTTTCCGGATTATACCCGGAGTCGTGCAGATTCTTGTTATACAGAGCGTGGTCGCTGCTGCCCGGCGCAATAGCTTGCGCGAATGTCGGCGTCGCAGCGGTCGCGGACAGCAGCACGGCCGCTGCAAGGGCTTTGAACGAAGTCATTTTCGTTTCTCCTGAATGGATCGATTGCGAACCCGCATGAGATGCGACGAATTGATCACGCTTCGTGAGGCGAGCGTGCCGTCTGGACCGCGAGCTATCGGCTTGCTGCATCCGATGCGGATGCAGCAGGCTGTCGATGTAGGGAAGAGATCGCGCCCGCCCCATTTAAATTCCGCTTGAGGAACTCAACTCGGGTTGAAGCGCGCGTTACCGATGCCGACGGATTTCGCTAACACGGTCGGTAATCGCCACCGCGAAATTGCCGCGCAATTGGATCGCCGCCGTAACTTGGCGCTGAAATCTGATTAGTAACGTCTAGCGATCGTCGCAGGCGTTCCTCCGAAATCGGTCTCGCCGACAAGAAACGCGCCGAGTTGAGTTCCTCCGAGTGAGAACTCAGCAGTACGTTCTATGCTGCGGTGCATGAGTCTGGAAATGGCCTTTGTCGGACCTCGCGCGTTTCCCTGTTTGCAGGGAATCTGCCTGGAGACGGGCCGGCGCCTTGGCAGCAGCACATCCAGCGGTCCGATTGCGAAGCGCAAACCGTTTCTTGGAATGACCAGTCCCGAGAATGCCTGCTGCGTTCTAAGCAACTTGCGAGCTTGGGAATATCAGGCCGCGAATTTGAGTCTTGCTATCAGAGAACCCGCACACAAGGTGTTGTTCGAACTTGGACACGGCACATGAAATTCGTCTTGGTGAATGGCAGGACACCCCGCACGCAATCGTTCTGTGCGCTGTGCTGTGAGTCAATTGGAGAGAGCTACCTACGAGATGTCGCGACGCAGATCGCCTACTGCAGTCACAAGTGCTACATCGATCACCTCAAGGTTCCCGACCTTCTCCAATATCATGCGATGGCATCATGATAACCCCGGCGTTTCAAGTATCCGCAAATGGGTCTCAGCCCCAAGCGACGCTGCGGCGGCGGAAATGCAAATCGTCGGGGCTGCCCCTTACTGGTTTTCCGCGCGGGAATACTTTCGAAACCACAACGGCTGAATCCCTCCGGCAAACAGTAAGAACTGCCATCAAAGAAGTTCGAACGCGGCGCTGGCACAGTACCCGCCACGCATCCCCGCCTTGAACAATCCGATTCCCAATATTCTGGGCAAGAACATCGTCGCCGTGGTGGTGGACTATCCCCGGGGTCAGCAATCCGCCGCATCATCACACCGGTTCGGCTTTCGTCACGGCGCATGTGCTGCAAGGCGCGGTGCGCAGTCATCACGCATGAACCATCCGATGCGCTCAAACGCAAAATAATTGGCCTGTTCCCGGCAGCAGTGGCGATGGTCTATCCTTTTTTGCTGCAAGCATTCCATGTTGCGGTTTCGCCATCTGGCGGCTCATTATCTGCCGTTCGCATCGCGGGTGCCGCGATCCGGCTTGTCCTCGCATTTGCGGTGCCTCTGTCGGGACTAACATCCGCCTATTGGTAGACCTGTGCTCCGCAACCATCGCAGCAACCATCGCAATCGGATCTACGGGCACGCCGTCTGGCTTACAGCATCGCCGCGCCACCGCTCTTTGTTTTCGTCGGGGTAGCGTGTGGCTATGTTTTGAATTTGCTGGCGCTTCAATTATCTGATGTCGCCATCTGGATCGCGATATGGCTGGCGGCGGGTTCTATATGTGTGGTTCGGCGGGGATCAGCTTGCACCGGAGCGAAGGACGCACTCGACCGCGGCGTGCCAGATCGCGCATGGCGTATCGGCCGCCTTGATTACCTGCCATGTCCTGTTTCATCTTACCAACATCTGTTTGGGCTGGCTGGAAATCCACGCCGAAATCATGAAAACGGGCCGCGCCGTGTATCGCGCCCCGCTTATTGAGCCCGTGCTGGTGCTATTGCTACTGTTCCAGGCGGCGAGCGGCGTGCGGCTGGCATGGCTCTGGAGCAGTCTTCGCACGGATGTCTATCGCATTTTCCAGATCGGTTCTGGCGCCTATCTGGCGGCCTTCCTTCTTGCACATTTGAATTCGGGGCTGATTGCGGCGCGTATCGTCTACAAAATCGAATCCGATTGGGCCTGGGCCTCGGGCGCGCCGGACGGACTCATTCAAGGCGCCTGGAATATCCGCCTGTTGCCGCATTACGCGCTGGGCGTCTTTTTCATCCTGGGACATCTCGCATCCGGATTGCGGGGCGTAATGATCGCGCATAGCGTCAAGGTCTCGATTGCCAATCGAGCATGGTCGGCCGGGCTGACAGCAGCTGCCCTGATTTCCACGGCGATTATTTGCGGTCTGTGCGGCGCGCGGATCTAACGCCGCCGCCAATACCGGCGGCAATCAAAGTAACAATCGCTGAGCAATAGCGCGTACGGTTATGGCCCGCTGCATGCGAAATTCGTCGTTCAAGGTAGCAGTCGCGTCCGGACGTCAAGGCCATAGGAACGCCGCTCATTGCGAACCGGCCACCAAAGGAAGCTTGAGCGCCAGTCCAAGCGGACGCGGGTCGCCGATTGGTGGCAGGGTCGGTGAGAGCCCGCCGGTTTTGCGCGATCCTCCAGCCACGGGTGCGAGTTTTGGCAGCCGTGGTCGATTCTGATGGCGCTTACTAATGGAACCTTCTCCCCTTCTCCATCCGATTTCCCTGTTTTGCGTGCCAAAATCCCTGTTCTTGAGAATATTTTCCCTGATCATTTCGGCAGGGAATCTTGAAAGAAATCGCTGCGACTGAGGGGTTTCTCGCATAGTGGTGATGTTTTCAGGGCTGAATTTTGCGGAATTCCCTGAAAAATTCCCTGTTTGCAGGGAATTTGGCTGGAGACCGGTGCGAACATGACTGCGTCGCCAGCCAGGCATTCCGGCGTTAGGCCGGGCTCCCGAAGAGACGCTAGAATGGGCCGGAAATCCCGGCTTTTCGCGCATTCGCTTTCGTCTCCGGACTCCCGCTTTGCCGGACATGAGGCGGAAATCGCCAAAAGTCTCCGTCCATTTCCGCGAATATTCCCGTTTTGGGGAGACTTTCGGCGGAGACGGGTTCGATTAGGACTGCCGCCCGACGAACGCAGTTGCGTTTAGCGAACTAGACCAAAAATCGTCAGCGAAACCGCCGCCGCGTTCGGCGATTGTAGGTTTCGGCTTCTCCAGGATCGGGATGTTCGCCGCCGCCCTTCCAGTCATCGGAATCAAGCCACTCTTCGAAATAGTAGAGCCATGTCGCTGTCCACGGCACGAACGTCGTGTCGATTCGCATGTGGCCGTCCCATTCACCGGAGCCGGGCAGATAGAGGCAGAGGCGAAGCGGGTCGTAGTAGACGTGTGGCAGTTTGCGGCCGCCGGATAGCGCTGGCAGCGCGCGGAGATATCTTGCGCAACGCTCATCTCATCACGGGGAGGGCCGTTCGAGGCCGGGCGCATCACTGTCATCTGATGCACCCCGATCGTGGCCTTTTCGCCGGCGCGTCGATCGACGCCACCGGCAAACACCAAGGGACACGATGACACACAATATTTTCCCGCTTCAACTTCAGTCGCGAATCTTTTTTCGCGAATGAGCCGCCCCATCGCCAGCGCATCGGTCACCGAGCCGCCGGGCGAATTCAGCACCACGGTCCTGATGTATTCGCCGTGCCGTTCGGCCTCCACCGCAAAGCTTTGCGAAACTCCCGGCGTGATGGTGCCACTTGCCATCAATCGGCCGCCGCCGACCAGCTCGAACGTCATGGGTTTTGCCAAGGCGCCCTCCGGCAGCGGCAGCGGCACGAGGTGCTTGCCGCCGTCCGGCAACAAAGGTCCGAAGATCGACGGCACTAGCCTGGGAAGATTCAGCGCGGGGGAATCTTCTCTAATCTCCACCGGCGCTACCGCCGGGTCGGGATAGATGATCCATCCGTTGATGCTGGCGAGGTCGACGGCGAGCACGCTGAGCGCGACCAGAACCGCACTGCGGAAAATCCAGCGCAATACTGTTTCTTCCCATTGTTCCAACAGCCAGGCATGAAAGCGTTGCTGCATGGTAAAGGATTGCGACACGGCGATGCCGCTATTTGGTGTGGCGCGCCGCCGGCAGCGCGGTAACGTTTTCGTCTACCGTCGGCTCGGCACCGCTTTCGCGCTGCGGCTTTAATTCGGCCGGCGCTCTGGGCTGCGCTTCCCCGACCTCGCGCGCCATTTGCAGCGCCGCGACCAATTCGCCCGCGGTCATGTCAGAGGCCGTGAACGCCGGAAGCCCTTCGCGCCTGATCGCGGCGTGAACCACGCAAAGGATCAGCACCAGCACTGCCGGCATCAGATCGATCGAGATCGCGCCGGCCCAGCTCGGGATGAAATCGCCGGCGTAACGCAATACTGCTTCGGCGGGCGACAGCGTCTGAAACCTGATCGGTTCGACCTTCGGCATTGCCAGGATCTTGTCTGCGGCGTCCGAGAGCGACGCCGCCTGTGCGGCAATCGAGCTTTCCACCTTGCCGACAACCGCGGTCTGACGATCCGCCAGATCGGATGTGCGGCCTCCCGCGGAAGGCGCAATGAAGCTCGACGACAGCGACGCCGCCGCGCGCTTGACCGCGGGCGCCACAGAAGTCTGCTGCAGATTGGCGATCACGCCCATGAGCGTCAGCGACTCGGTCGCCAATGCGTCGCTGCGGGCCGCAATCGGCCCGCGATCGCTTATCAATTCGCGCATCTTGGCGAGACTTTTGCTGCCCTGCTCGTACAAGGCCGAGACACGTTTGTCCGAAGCCTGGACCTGCTGACCGAGACTATCGAGCTGCCCGGACATTTGCGTCAAAAGCTGCACCACGGTACCGGATCCGGCGGTACCAGTCAGCGAACCGGCGCGCTCGGCGTCGGCCAGTTTTGCAAAGCGCGACGATGCCAATTGAATATCCGGCAACAGTCCCTGGGCTGCGATGGCGTTGGTGTTGGTGGTATCGAGATCGCGGGTATAGTCTTGTACGGTGATCGCGAGATGTTGCTGGATCGCAGCCGCGCCGGCTAGCGCCGAGGCGTTGAGCCACGACGACATCGCCACGATCATCAGCGAGCCCAGCAGCAAGCAGCCGAACATCAGGCCGCGGCCGCTGCGAAAGCTCACGTGCGGCATAAAATTCATCAGGAATACCCAGAACGCGTAGATGCCGACGGATACTGCGACCGAATAGATCACCGCGGCAAACAGCACCATGCCCGGGCTGCCGTTCAATAATTCGCGTACGCCGAGAAAGGTATAGACGCCGGCGGCGAGGGCGAGGATCGCGGTGGTAAATTTCAACGTGCCTTCGAGGCGGGTGACGCCTTTCGACAACAGCGTTGAAGCAGATGAGCGCGGCGGTAGGGCTTGCGGGGAGAGAGCATTGTTTGAGGGCATCATCAGAATTCCGTAAGGTTTTTGGACCAATTGAACAGCGCCCCCGCTGCTCGTGCTGCGTAGATAAGTTCAGAGGAGATTTATGAATTATTCTCGCGCGGGCGAACAACTATCCAGCGTCGGCCATCACGAAGCCTTGAAACAACCGCCTGTGGTGCATCAAGAATGCGTCACCACCATGAGCCGGCGCCCATGCGGGCCAACATGGTGGTTGATGTGCGATCGTTGGTCAAAGGCGCTTGTCCAGGCCACGACCGTCTCCCCACCAACTGATAAGCTTGCGCCCTCGCGGACGTGTTCCTCAAATTGGTGCGGGGATGGGGTTTGGGACCCCCTTAGGGTCCAGACCCCCCGCACTCAACTGGCGGCAGCAGGAAAGCCGGCGACGCTCCGTAGCAGGTTCGTGGATTAGTTCAGTATGGCGAAGAAGGGCATTCGTCACGAATGGCTGGCGCACCTCCTAGACTTCTCACCTCCCTACAAGTCGCAGGGCAAGGTGGTGCATCGCCCCTGGTTCAGCCCGGAAGAATACAAGCAACTGTATACGGCGACGCGTGAGCATGCGAGGGCGAGCCTTCCGCATCACCGCTGGAACGCCGACCAATTGCATGACTACGTCCTCTTTCTTGGGAACACTGGCCTGCGGCCTGATGAAGCCAAGAACTTGCAGCATCGCGACATAACGATCGTGGAGGAGGGGCGTCGCGGCGAGAAAATTCTGGAAATCGAAGTGCGAGGAAAGCGCGGGGTAGGCTATTGCAAGAGTACGCCGAGCGCGGTGCTTCCTTATGAGCGTTTGCTCAGCCGTCCAAAGTACGTCCCGCAAGGGAAGGCGCGCGAGCGTGCGAGAAATCCTCGCCCTGCCGCTCCCCCGCAATATCCGCAGCCGACCGACCCGGTGTTTCCGGGCAACCACATTAAGCTGTTCAATCGGCTGCTGGCGGAGAGTACGCTGAAGCTTGACCGTGATGCGAAGCCGCGCACGGCCTAAAGCCTGCGGCACACCTATATTTGCATGAGGCTGATGGAGCGGGCAGACATCTATCAGATCGCCAAAAACTGCCGCACCAGCGTTGAGATGATCGAGAAGTTCTATGCCGCGCACATCAAGAATACTCTCGATGCCTCGGCCATCAACGTACGGCGTCCGAAATCCGTCCGCCAGGTCAAGCCGGTGATTTCAGCCGAGCCTGCAATCCGGGTTAATCCGGCTACGATCGATGTTATAGAATCTAGGGACACTGAAGTTTAGCGGGCCAAGCTGGGCACGCGCTTAGAGCCCGGAGGGGCTCCTCTTACGAGCCGGTAGCGGCTCGCCTTTTTGCGCGTAGGCGCACTCCCCAATGCCGATTCTAGCGTATGCACCCGCTTGCATACTCTTGACCGATATCGCTTCATGCGTTTGCCGCTTATAATCACAACCGTGGCGTCTATTGAGTCGCACCGATCAATTGCAATGAAGTCGTTCATATGCCCTCAGATACTGTCTCCGCTCCCACCATCCGCAGGCTTTCGATCCAAAGGTTTCGCTCTATCAAGTCGATGACCTGGCTGCCCGCTTCGGGACTAAATCTCATTCTTGGAGGTGGGGATGTCGGCAAGACAACCATTCTCGACGCTATCGCACTTCTGCTGAGTCCCACCAATCCAAACGTCGTGCCCGATACTGATTACGATGATCGGCAGGAAGAAAACGGCTTCATTATCGACGCAGTCCTTTCGCTACCCGAAGAGCCGGTTCCGGAAATCTGAACGGGACGATAAGTGGAGTTTCTGCCTGACGGCGGGCACGATAGGCCTGCGAATCAGGAGAGACCATGAGCAGACGAGCCCGCCGGAATCACTCAGCGGCCTTCAAGGCGAAGGTGGCGCTGGCAGCCATCAAGGGCGACCGGACGATAGCCCAACTGGCTGAGCATTTCGACGTTCACCCCAATCAGATTACGGCGTGGAAATCGCAGCTTGAGGGCAATGCTTCGGAGGTTTTCGGACCTGGGGGCGGGCCGCCGGCAGCACCTGCAGTCGATGTGAAGTCGCTGCATGCCAAGATCGGGGAGCTGACGCTGGAGAACGATTTTTTAGAAGGAGCGCTCACCAAGGCGGGATTGCTGAGCGCAAAGCGATGATCGACCGTGGACATGATCTGTCGATCACCAAGCAGGCGGAAGTTTTGAAGATCAGCCGCGGCAGTGTTTATTATCTGCCGCGTCCGGTGTTGTCCG
This sequence comes from Bradyrhizobium sp. AZCC 2262, assembly GCF_036924535.1. NCBI lineage: Bacteria > Pseudomonadati > Pseudomonadota > Alphaproteobacteria > Hyphomicrobiales > Nitrobacteraceae > Bradyrhizobium > Bradyrhizobium sp. AZCC 2262. The sequence continues at coordinate 2,809,082 of NZ_JAZHRT010000001.1, forward strand.
CCGACCTCGCGATCATGCGGCATCTGGATCGGCTGCACCTGGAGTATCCCTTCGCCGGTTCGCGTATGTTGCGAGGCCTGCTGGCTTTGCAGGGGTGCAAGATCGGCCGCCGTCATGTGAAGACGCTGATGCGGCGGATGGGGATAGAGGCGCTCTATCGCCGTCCGCGCACCACCAAGCCCGAACCGGGGCACAAGATCCATCCGTATCTGCTGCGCGGTCTGGCGATCGAGCGGGCCAACCAGGTGTGGGCGATGGACATCACGTACATCCCGATGGCACACGGCTTCGTCTATCTCGCCGTGGTGCTCGACTGGTTCAGCCGCCGTGTGCTGTCATGGCGCGTATCGATTACCATGGAGGCGGCGTTCTGCGTCGAGACGCTGGAGGATGCGATGGCCCGTCACGGCAAGCCGGACATCTTCAACACCGATCAGGGCTCGCAGTTCACCGGCGCGGCGTTCACCGGCTTGCTCGCCAGCAATGGTATCGCGATCAGCATGGACGGCAAAGGGGCTTGGCGGGACAATGTGTTCGTCGAACGGCTATGGCGCAGCGTCAAATACGAGGAGGTCTATCTGCGGGCCTACGAAACCGTCGGCGAGGCGCGACATTCGATCGGCCGGTATCTCGATTTTTACAACGGCCGACGTCCTCATTCGAGTCTTGACGACATGACCCCGGATCAAGCCTACTTCAACCTTCCGCCGCTCCGCGCGGCGGCCTAACCCCGGCAGAGGCTCCACTTATCGACGCGGAGAATCTGTTCAGACAACCGGAACCGGCTCTCGACGACAGCAAGATCAATAATCTGCTGAAGGCTGCATGGCCGTGGGATTGGGACGGCGAGAAGCCAATCGTCCCCAACATCGACGGAGACGGTGCCAAAGCCCACAACGAGCCGGTCTACTGGATGCAGGTAACCGGCACCCCTGAACTCGACCTGATCTTTGAAGTGAAGCAGCCAGATGGCACCTCCGAAAGCATGTCACTGGCGCTACGACGCCAGCTAGGTCCGGTCCGTTTGAGCAGCGATGATCGCAACGACCGGGACTTGCGTTTTGTTCAGGGCTCTGCGCTGGACCGATTGCTGTCCGATAAGACGCTGAGATCCAGGCTAAGCAGCAAACTCGCAGAAACCAACGTCGTTGATGCTCTCACTGACGATAGCAAAACCGCGCTCTCCACGCTCAGCGACGCCTTTGCCAAGAAATCGCTGCCAACAGACCTCGACCTTTCGATAACAGGTGCTCCCGGCATCTCGGTTATGGCCCTCATCGGATTGACGGCCCAGCGCGATGGCGTGCCATTACCCCTTAGCAGCTGGGGAGCCGGAACCCGCCGCTTGTCCGCCTTAGCCATAGCCGAGCAAACGCAGGGCGCTACGCCCATTACATTGGTGGATGAAATCGAACGTGGCCTGGAGCCTTACCGACAGCGTGTGCTGGTAGGAAAGCTGGGATCAAGCAAGTCGCAGGCCTTCGTTACCACGCATAGTGCCGCCGCAATTTCTGCAGCGGCGAACTCAACGCTTTGGTACGTGGATCATGCGGGCAACATTGGCAAACTTGATGGCGCAAAAGTCGCGCAGCAACGCGCGCGAGATCCCGAGGCCTTCCTGTCCCGACTTGCCATCGTCTGTGAGGGCGTCACTGAAGTTGGATTCGCAACCACTCTACTGCTGGGTGCTCTTGGAAGTCCTCTCGAGCAAGCAGGCATCCACATAGTTGATGGCTGCGGACACGAGACGACATTAGGTTTGCTTGAGGCGCTTGCAGATGGCGGGCTGAGTTTCGGTGGATTCGCTGACGACGAGAAGGGCAAGCATCCGACGCGATGGAAGAAGTTGGAAGAAAGTTTGGGAAAGCTGCTCTTTCGCTGGCCCACCGGCTGCCTGGAAGAAAACATCATAAAGCTGGTGCAGGAAGCCGAGCTTGAAGCTTTCATCCAGGACCCGACCGGCGAGAAAACAGGGAAGCGTCTCCGGAGCTTGCAGGAGCGCTTGGGCGCCGAAAGCAAGGATTTCGCTGTCCTTCGGGAAGAAGCCGGAGCAAACCTGCGGCAGCTCATCATCGAAGCCGCTACTGGTACAGTTCCTGAGGGCAAGGAAAGCGAAAAGAAGCACTTCGAGTCTCATGCGCGGGATTGGTTCAAGACCCTTAACGGAGGCCAGGAGCTGGCGGCCAAGGTCTTCACGTTTGATCTATGGCCGAACCTCAAGGAACAGCTTCTTCCATTCGCGAATGCTGTCCGCAGGGCTGTGGCGCTTCCACAAATCACGGACATCGCTTTGTGAGCGACGATTCCGTTCGACAAGCACTCAGATCAGATGCCGGGCTTGTCGTCGTTGAGGCGCCCGCAGGTTGCGGGAAGACGCATCAAGGCGCCGATTACGTAGGGGAGGTCGCCGGGAATAATCGCGAGAGGGTCCTCATTCTGACCCACACGCACGCGGCTTGCTCTGTCTTTGCGGAGCGAACCCGGGGTATCGGCGCGCACGTCGAGATCAGGACGATTGATAGTCTCGTTGCACAGGTTGCCACCGCTTATCATGCTGGAATCGGCGTTACCGCCGATCCCATGATATGGGTGCGGCAACGGCCGGATGGCTATGCGCAATTGGCGGGAAAGGTTGCGCGGTTGCTTCAACAATATCCCATGATCGGCCGGGCCGTCGCCAAACGCTATCCGATTGTGATTTGCGACGAGCATCAGGATTCCAATGCAGACCAGCACGCGATTGCGATGTCTTTGCACGGCAATGGCGCACGGCTGCGAGTCTTCGCGGACCCCATGCAGAAGATATTCAAGGAAGCCAACCCATATTCATGGGACGGCCTGGTTGGATCTGCAGACAGGGTTGATAAGCTAGATCATCCGCATCGCTGGACGCAGGGCTGTCCAGAACTTGGAAAGTGGACGCTAAAAGCCCGAGAGGCCCTTAAGAATGGCGGCAAGGTGGATCTGCGGACCGCGCCACCCAGCGTGAAGGTTGTAAGTGCGACGAACATTGCTCAGAAAAAGTTTGATTATCGTCTCGGACAACATGACCGTCGACCCATTGACGCGTTCGAGAAAAGGCAATCTTCGCTGCTCGTGCTGACGCGTTACAATGACACTGCCCGCGCATTGAGAAGCTTCTTCGATCGCCGGATCTTACTGTGGGAGGGGCATACGCGCTCAGCACTGGAGACTTTCGCTCAGCAGCTTGAGCAGGCCACTGGCCCCACAGAGATCGCGGCAGCAATAATGAAGTTCATGGACGCGGTCGCCGTTGGTTTCAGCCCCTCTGAATTTGGGAGGCGATTGGGAGAGGAGATTATTGACCGCTGCTCGAAGAAGACGCGAGGTAAGCCCGCCATGATCCAGGAACTCGCGAAACTGGTGCTAGAAGCCCCTGATCACAAAGGTGCCGCTAGAATGCTCGCTCGGCTGCATGAGTTTACCCAATCGGAGCCGCACTTTGCGAATGTTCGGTTCGATTGTCATGGCGAGTTTTGGGACGCTGTTCGCCTGGGCCAATTTGAGAGTCCAGCGGATGGTTTGGCCGACTTGGCTCATCGTCGTGCGTACGCCCGTCCCCAGCCGCCCGATCGGGCCATTAGTAACATTCACAAGGCGAAGGGCCTTGAATGCGAGAGCGTCATCGTGTTGCCATGCGATGCCAAGGCGTTTCCAGACAAGCCAGATGCTCGCTGCTTGCTCTATGTTGCGCTCAGTCGGGCAAAGAGTGAGTTGATGCTCGTCATTTCGGCTGACAACCCCAGTCCGCTTTTTATCGTTTGAATCTCGCAAGAATCACAATGACCAAACTACCCAAGCCAGATCCCGATTTGATAAATTCGCGTGAGGCTGTTTTGGAAGCCCCGGCGACCTTCGCCGCGTGCCTTAACGCGCACGGACTATACAATACTCTGCAGTTCGTTCTCAGGCTGAGTCCAAGGATCCATCAATTACTGGATGCCGTTCCCTCGGGCGTATACCCCGCAGGAGTGGTGGATGGCGAGACCATCCTCGCTTATTCAACTTATCTGCATGAGACCGTCCATTGGTGGCAACACATAGGCTCTACAACAGGGCTAATCATGAGCCTGTGCTATCCCGCCCAAGCGCATGCGAACTTGGACGCGCTGAGGGAAGTTGTACGCCTCACCGGGCTCACAAGTCATTGAAGCTCTGGTCTATTCTGCCCCGATTCTGTCACTGGCACGCCTATGACAATCACGCAGCACGAAGTCCGCCGAGGATCGCATCAACTGTCCTAGTCTCTTGTTCGACCAGGCTGGCAATTTGCTTCTCAAAATCGGTCGCGATCTGGGCCTTACGCTCTAGCAGTATGCTGAAAAACCATGAAACGGAGAGTTTTCTTATTCTGGCCGGTCGTCGTTGGGGCGGCGCGGCGGAGTTGGATGTAATTTTCTAGCCTAGTGTTGGAGGCCCCCTGACGCGGGGTAGCTAAGCGGCAAGCAGTTTTGGAATGCGGATCAGGTTATAGGCGATCAGATTGAGCAGGAAGTCGGCGGCGACGCGAGCGATGCCCCGATGCTTGGTCTTGCGCATGGTGCCATGCTGCTTGCCCCATCCGAAAATGCACTCGACCATCGCCCGGCGCGATTGCGACATGTCGTACCCCGGATGCCGCGTGGTTCGTTCGTCGATGGCGCTGTGGCGGGTCTTGCCGGTTTTGGTGACGGCCTGGTTCTGTGTCACATGCGGCGTCACGCCGATGGCGCGAAGATTGGCGACATGATCGGCCGTATCGTACGCCTTGTCCTCACCGGCCGTGATGCGGCGGCCTGCGGCTTTGCGCCTCGCCTTCAGCATGGTCTCCGAAGCCCGGCGTTCGGCGGTGCCATTGGCATGCGTGACCCTGCCGGCCACCGCCAGCCCATGCCGGTTCTCCATGGTGGCGTGGCCCATATAGCAAAGCTTGGCCTCCCGTCCGGCCGCCTTGCGATAAAGCCTGCTGTCCGGGTCGCTGGTACTCGCATGGGTGTCGTTCTTGCGCTTCTGGCCGTGGAAGTTGGCGCCATCATCGTCATCGCCGCTGCCGTCCTTAGGGCGAAAACTCTTCTGCGAAGCCCAGGCTTCGATCAGCGTTCCGTCCACCGAAAAATGCTCGTCCGACAATAGCGATTTGACCTGAGAATGGTTCAGAAGCCTGGTCATGAACTTCGTGAACACATCGCCGTTCTGCAGCCGCTCCCGGTTCTTGGTGAAGGTGGTCGGGTCCCAGACCGGATCGTCCGGCGACAGCCCCACGAACCAGCGATACAAAAGATTGTAGTCCAGTTGCTCCATCAACTGGCGTTCCGAGCGGATGCCGTAGAACACCTGCAGCAGCAAGGCGCTCAGCAATTGCTCCGGAGGGATCGAAGGACGTCCCTCGCTGGCATAGAGCCTCCCAAGGCTGCGGTTCAAATCACTCAAAACATCCCGGACAAGTTCCCGCACCTTCCGCAGCGGATGGTTCGCTGGCACACGCTTTTCCGGCGCGATGTGCGAAAACAGGCCGCCCTGATCCGTAAACCTGCCGCGCATGGTCGCCTCCACTGATTCGAGATGATAAAGTGAATCATCAAGCCTCCTCAGTGGCGAGGGGGTTCTTCAGCAAACTGCTAGTGGAATTCCGATTTGATCACGCGTCGGGCAGCGCCAACAAAACTTTCACATCACTGCCTTTTCCCGGATCAGGTCGATCATGGCGCGCAAGGCGGCGGGTACATGCCGACGTCCGGGATAATAGAGCGACAGGCCTCGAAAGGGCGGTGTCCATTCATCCAGCACGCGAACCAGCGCGCCGGCCGCGAGGTCGGCCGCGACATTCCATTCGGTGAGATAGGCGAGGCCGAACCCGGCCCGCGCCGCCGCCAGCATTAAATTGGGCTCGTCGAGGATCAGCGGTCCTTCACCGTCGATCGCCAGCACTTCGCCGTGGCGCTCGAACTCCCAACGATAGATGCCACCGCTGGGCAGTCGGCTGCGGATACAGCGGTGCCTTGAGAGATCGGCAGGCGTGCGCGGCTTCGGATGCTGCTTGAAATAGGCGGGCGATCCGACAACTGCGAACCGTTGATCGGGCCCCAGCGGCACGGCGATCATGTCTTGCGGCACCAGTTCAGCCAGGCGCACGCCGGCGTCGAACCCATCGACGACAATGTCGACCAGTCGTCCCTCAGTGACGATGTCGACCGTCATGTCGGGATATCGGCGCAGATACTCGAACACCAGCGGCTCCATCTGCCGTGCCGCGCCCGCCGATGTATTGATGCGCAGTGTGCCGGCCGGCGTGTCTCGATGGCTTCCCGCCCGCGCCATCGCTTCCCTGATCTGGCCCAGCGCTGGCGCAACGCCGGAAACGAACTGCTCGCCGGCCTCGGTCAGCGAGACACTTCGGGTCGTTCGGTGGAACAGGCGCACGCCGAGTTTTGCCTCCAGCGCGGCGATGGCATGGCTCAACGCCGAGCGCGACATGCCGAGTTCGGTAGCGGCCGCTCGGAAGCCGCGGTGGCGCGCCAACCGTCAGCACCGCGTCCAGTTCGATCAGTCCCGATGACCTCATTGTCCGGATTCCTGCACCAGATCATGCGGAATTATACATCTTATCAGGCCAACGACAGTGCCCTATCTCACGGTTCATCCACCGTTCTCTGGGAGAGAGTGCCATGCGCTTCATCGACAAGATCTATATCAACGGCAGCTTCGTCACACCGCACGGGACCGAACTGTTCGACCTCCACAACCCTGCGACGACGAAGGTCATCGGCCAGGTGCGCCTCGCTGACGAGCAGGATACACGCGCCGCTATCGCCGCCGCCAAACGCGCCTTCCCGGCCTTCGCGCGCACGAGCAGGACCGATCGCATCGCCCTGTTGCGGCGGATGCACGCCGCCATCAAGGCGCGTCGCGAGCAACTGCTGGAAGCAATCGTCGAAGAGTATGGCGCGCCCGTCTCGCGTGCCGGCTTTATGGCTGACCACCCGGCAGATGTCCTGCTCGATATGGCACGGGTTCTGGAGGACTATCGCTTTACGCGTCGCGTCGGCACGGCCGAGGTGACGATGGAGCCCTTGGGCGTCGCCGGTCTCATCACGCCCTGGAACAGCGATGCCGGCTTCATTTGCGGCAAGCTCGCTGCTGCAATCGCTGCTGGTTGCACGGCGGTCGTCAAGCCAAGCGAGATGAGCGCGATCCAGACGCAGGTGGTAACCGAAGCACTGCATGAGGCCGGATTGCCAGCCGGCGTGTTCAACATCGTCACCGGCCGGGGTGAGGTGGTCGGCACCGAGATCACCAACCATCCCGATGTCGCGAAGATTTCCTTCACCGGTTCGACCGCAGTCGGCAAGGCAATCCTGCGGGCCGGCGCGGAAACGATGAAGAGGATCACGCTCGAACTTGGCGGCAAGTCTCCCACCGTCATTCTGGACGATGCCAATCTGGCGCAGGCGATTCCGTTGGCCCTCGGTGCGGGCTTCATGAACAGCGGACAGGCCTGCATCGCCGGCACACGCGTCCTCGTGCCACGGAGCCGCCTCGGCGAGGTGGAAGAGCTTGCGAAGGCGGCGGTCGGAAAGGTCAAAACCGGTGATCCGCGCGATCCGGAAACGACTGTCGGCCCGATGGTCAGCCAGAAACAATGGGATCGCGTTCAACGTTATGTCCGTATCGGTATCGACGAGGGCACGCTGCTTGCCGGCGGCGAGGGTAGGCCGGACGGGCTCGACGGCTGGTTCGTGCGGCCGACGCTGTTCACCAACGTCCGCAATGACATGACCATTGCGCGCGAGGAAATCTTCGGGCCGGTGCTGTCGATCATTCCCTATGAAGAAGACGAAGAGGCGATTGCTATCGCCAACGACACAGTCTACGGCCTGCAAGCGTACGTGCTGTCCGGCGACGTGGCTCGTGCGCGACGGGTGGCCGATCGGATCGTCGCTGGTCGCGTGCTGATCAACACGCTGGCGCACGAGCCGATGGCACCCTTTGGCGGCTTCAAGCAATCCGGCATCGGCCGCGAATACGGCGACTTCGGAATGGAGGCATTTCTTGAGCCGAAATCCCTGCTCGGCCTAAACCCCGTCTGACATGTCAAATCGTCAACATTGCCGGCGCCAAGGTCAGCCGGCCTGAAATAGACAGCTCATGGACAGCAACGACCTACGAAATCGACGTCAACAAAACTCGCTCTAGCTCGCATCCATCCGCGCTTGGCGTGTTAATAAGCCCGCGCCCTAAAAGAGCATATTCGGACAGCCGGGATCACGTTCGTTCAAGAATTACTTGAACAAGTGTGGGATTGTCGCCACCGGATTGACAGTTGACGCTCATGTGACGGAACGGCCTTATCGACGACGACCGTTTCCGATGCCAGTCGCGACGTCAGATCCAGGGAGCTACAAAATGCGGATCAACAGTTTATTCCTTTTGAGCGATTGGTTGAGCGATGACCGAGGCTTATGGACAACGGCTTGGTGGGGTATTGCGAGTCGAAAGCGGACCCGCGATCGTTACCCGGGCCTTGCGCACAGCTGATATAGCGGTCACGGAGATTCGATGTGATAATCCGTTGCGGGAAAAGCGCGGTCCGATTCCGCGGGAAGATGCTTTTATTGTCAGTTGGCACCTCCGCGATTCGCGCAATCGCGAATATTGGGAGGATGGCCGACGAGTGTCGGTGTGCGACTTGCGGGCTGGCGAGAGTTGCCTCCATGATCTGAAGCGAGATCCCACCGCTTTTCCCGACAAGGCCTTTCACGCTCTGATTTTTTATCTGCCGCGTGCGGCGCTGGACGCGATCGCGGACGACGCCAACGCGCCACGAATTCGCGATTTGAGCTATAAGCCCGGCGCGGGCGTCAACGACATCACGATTTCCGGCCTGGGGAGCTTACTGCTGCCAGCGCTCAGCCATCCCGACCAAGCCAACCCGTTGTTTCTCGACCACGTCCTGCTGGCAGTCGGGGCGCATGTCGCTCAGACCTATGGAGGCATGCGGCCAATGTCGCGGCTGGTCCGGGGTGGGCTCGCGCCATGGCAGGAGCGACGCGCAAGGGAAGTTCTCCTTGCCAACATCAAGCGCGGTGTGCCTCTTAAGGAGGTGGCGCGAGAGTGTGGCCTGTCAGCGGGTTATTTCTCGCACGCCTTCCGTCGCACGCTGGGAGTGGCGCCGCACAAGTGGCTAATCGAGCAGCGCGTCGCCCTATCCAAGGAAAAGCTGCGCGATGGCGGGCTGTCGCTATCAGATGTGGCCACCGAGTGCGGTTTCAGCGACCAAAGTCACCTAACGCGAGTTTTCAGACAGGCGGTCGGCGTAAGTCCCGGCGCGTGGCGTCGGATTCTCCAGCGATAGCAGGTGCGCACCGTAGTTATCATGACCGCTTAAAAAAGGCGGATCGGGTAACATCGAGCGTGGTCCAGCGATCCGAACGACCTCACGTTGGGCCACGCGCATACGCCGGGCACTCCATCGACTTCGATGCGATCCTGCGGGTCTCTCGCAACAGTTCGAACCGGCCTGCGATACCGACAAGCACGCCGCCGAAAAGATCTCCAGAGCCGCGAGTGAACTTTACTTACAACACAGCCCTGACTGGCAAATCAGGTGGATTGGCGCGCCCCAATCCAACGCTGAGCCGAAGTTCAGGATTGCCGGACCGTGGCGTTGGAGTTCCGCCAGCGGTTGCACGAACATTTCCAACGCTGCGCTCGACCTGGTTTGCGGTTGTTCGCAGAGAGGCGAAAGCATCGTGCTCTTCAGAAGTGGAGTTAGAAGCAGAACCGTTCCAGCAACAACAGCCCCGTCAAAGATGATCATGGGGTTGCGCGGCATAACCACGGTCGAGTTTTGAGCCAACACGATCCAGATCGCAAAAGATGAAAGAGGTACGACATGTCGAGGCCGTTATTGAAATCTTCTCAAGACGCTATCGCGAGGGCTATCCCGCGCCTTTTTGTCCTTGAGCTGAACGCTGGCCGTATTCACTCCATGAATACGGACGGTTCTGACCGCAAGACGATCGTGTCGGATTGCCATTTGCCTGACGGCATCGTCGTCGATGCCGCGGCTGGTTACATCTATTGGACCAATATGGGCATCCCGAGCCTGAACGACGGCTCGGTCGAGCGCGCCGACATCGACGGCAAGAATCGCAAGACAATCGTCGCGCTGGGAAGCACCCACAGTCCGAAGCAGATCATCCTCGATAAGAAGAGTGGAAAGCTCTATTGGTGCGACCGCGAGGGCATGCGCGTCATGCGCTGCAATATCGACGGCTCGAAGCTTGAGACGCTCATTGAGACCGGGCGCGGCGAAGCCGATAGCCGGGATGCGACACGATGGTGTGTTGGGCTGGCGATCGATCCGAAGCATCAGAAGATCTACTGGAGCCAAAAAGGCCCAGACAATGCCGGGCTCGGCCGCATCTCCCGTGCCAATGTCGAGATTCCCGCCGGTCAGACTGCAACGACCCGGACCGACATCGAGATCTTCTACGACGCCCTGCCGGAGCCGATCGATCTCGAGCTCGACCACAAGAACCGTGTTCTCTACTGGACCGACCGCGGTGATCCTCCGCGCGGCAACACGGTGAACCGGGCTTCGATCGACAACAGACCTGCCGAGCCGGAGATCGTGGTGACCCACCTCATGGAGGGGATCGGTATCGCGCTCGACATCCCACACGACCGCATGTTCGTCACCGATTTCGCCGGCTCAATCTTCTCCGCACGGCTCGATGGATCGAGTGAACGAAATGTCCTCGAAGCACAAGGCAATCTCACAGGCATCGCCTACGCCGAAGTCTGACGATCGCATTGGAGACATGACATGACCAAGTCTATTGGACGCATCGGCATCATCGGCACCGGCGTGATCGGTGCGAGCTGGACCGCGCTATATCTTGCCAAAGGACTACAAGTCGTCGCAACCGACATCGCGCCGAGCGCGGAAGCTTCGCTCCGGAAGTTCGTGGAGACCGCCTGGCCGGCGCTCAAGCGCTTGGGCCTGTCGGCGGGAGCCTCACAGTCGAATCTGAAGTTTTCGGCCGACCTCGCGCAGGCGCTCGCCGGTGTCGACCTCGTCCAGGAGAACGGGCCCGAGCGGATCGATTTCAAGCAGAAGCTCTATGGGCAGCTCGACCAGTTACTGCCGCCCGACGTGATTATCGCATCGAGCTCGTCGGGGCTCACGATGAGCGAAATCCAGAAGGGCGCTGCATCCCATCCCGAGCGCTGTGTCATCGCCCATCCGTTCGATCCGCCGCACCTGATTCCGCTGGTCGAGATCGTAGGCGGCGCCAAGACCTCGGAAGCGACGATCCAGCGCGCAGCGGAATTTTACACCTCGATCGGGCAACGGACGGTGCGCCTCAACCAGGAGATGCCGGGCCACGTTGCCAACCGCTTGCAAGCAGCACTCGCGCGTGAGGTCTACCTCGTTGCCGAGGGTGTGGTGAGCGCTGCTGACGTCGACACGGCCCTGAGCTGGGGCCCGGGACTGCGCTGGGGCATCATGGGCAACATGGTGCTCAATCATCTGGGCGGCGGTCCGGGCGGCATCGAGCACTTCTTTCAGCAGTTCACCGGCCCGATGACGGCGTGGTGGAAGACGCTCGGCTCGCCGGTGCTGACTCCGGACGTGCAAAAGAAGCTGATCGCCAGCGTTCATGCCGAAGCCGGATCGCGCAGCATTCAAGAGCTCGCAGTGGAGCGTGACGAAGTCCTGCTTGGCCTCATCGAGCTACGGAACAAGTTTGCCGGGTCCAGCCAAAAGAAGTCGCCGGAGCCGGTCGCCTGAGACCAGGCGCCGTCGGCGCGATCGAGCACCCATCCGACACATCCTTCAATTTTTCGGCCTCGAGGCCGCAGCCAAAGGAGTCTTTAATGTCCACTGCAACCTCAGCAACCAAGCCCACCGCAGCAAGCAAGGCCGCCACACCAAAGCCGGTGCCCGCACCGAATGGCGACTTCTATCAGCTGATCGAGCTCCTCACACCCCAGGAGAAAGCGGTCGTCACGAAGGTGCGGACCTATATGCAGGCCAAGGTCCAGCCGATCATCAACAAGTACTGGTCCAATGACGCGTTTCCGTTCGAGCTGCTGCCATCATTCAAGGAAATCGGCATCGGCGGGCTCGGCTACCAGGGTTACGGCTGCGCCGGCGGCAGCCAAAAGCTGTACGGCTTCGTCACGATGGAGATCGCGCGCGTCGATGCTTCGATCTGCACGTTCTGGGGCGTTCATAGCGGCCTCGCGATGGGCTCGATCTATCTCGACGGCTCCGAGGAGCAGAAGCAGAAATGGCTGCCGCAAATGGCCCGATACGAAAAGATCGGATGTTTCGGGCTGACCGAGCCGCTGGTCGGTTCGGGAGCGAGCGGCGGGTTGACCACGACCGCCAAGCGCGAGGGCGACACCTGGATTCTCAATGGCCAGAAGCGGTGGATCGGCAACTCGACTTGGTGCGACCTTTCGATCATCTGGGCGCGCGATCTCGCGGACAAACAGGTCAAGGGTTTCATCGTCGAGAACAAGTCGACACCGGGCTTCAGCGTTGAGAAGATCGAGCACAAGATTGCGCTCAAGGTGGTCCAGAATGGCCAGATCACCCTCAAAGACGTACGTGTGCCCGAAGCGAACCGCCTGCTGGGCGGGAACTCTTTCCGTGACACGGCTCGGGTGCTGAGGATGACGCGGTACATGGTGGGTTGGGCGTCAACCGGCATCCAGATGGGTGCATACGAGGCAACCCTCAAATACGCCCAGGAGCGGCTGCAATTCGGCAAGCCGATCGCTTCCTTTCAGCTGATTCAGGATCTCTTGGCCAAGATGCTTGGCAATCTGACCGCGTGCCAGTGCCTGATGCTTCGCCTCGCGCAGCTCGATGATGAAGGTAAGCTTGACGACCATCATGCCGCGCTGGCGAAGTCGTTCTGTACGGCGAAATCGCGCGAGACGGTCGCATGGGGCCGCGAGGTCCTGGGCGGCAACGGCATTGTCGCCGACTACAACCTCGCGCGTTTCTTCTCTGATGCGGAAGCGCTGTATTCCTACGAAGGTACGTATCAGATGCAAAATCTGATCATCGGCAAAGCCATCACGGGTCACGGCGCCTTCGTGTGAGATCCCGGGGGCCGGCCGCTCCCATCTAGGAGATATGATGATGGTTTCGCCAGCTGCATCGTCTATAAAAACATCCAACCTTTTGCCAAGGGCGGCATTGGCCCTCGCGAACGTGAAGTACGAGAAAAAGGGTTCGATCGCCTATGTGACGGTCAATCGACCCAAGGTGCTGAACGCGCTCAACACGCCGACATGGACCGATTTGCAGGCCGCCTTTGAGGATGCGAAGGCCGATGCGTCGGTGCACGGCGTGATCCTGACCGGCACCGGCGACAAGGCTTTCATCGCCGGCGCTGACATCAGTGAACTCGCGCATGTCGATGCCTATAACGCGGAGGAATCCAGCCGGTTGGGGCAGGGGGTGCTCGATCTTGTCGAAAATCTCGGCAAGCCGGTCGTCGCGGCGATCAACGGTTTTGCACTCGGCGGCGGTTGCGAGACGGCAATGGCCTGTACGATGAGGATTGCGGCGGAGCACGCCAAATTTGGCCAGCCCGAAGTCAAGCTGGGCCTGTTGCCCGGCGGGGGCGGCACGCAACGCCTGCCGCGTCTGGTCGGCAAGGGTCGTGCGTTGCAACTGATCTTAACCGGCGAGACGATTGCCGCGCAGGAGGCCTATCGCATTGGCCTCGTCAACGAAGTTGTCCCCGCGGCCAGTCTTATCGCTCGTGCCGAGGCGATTCTGAAGCAGATCGCGGCCAACGCGCCGATCGCCGTGAAGTTCTCTCTGGAAGCAGCCAACAAGGGGATGGACATCAGCCAGGCCGAGGGGTTTGCGCTCGAAGCCTCCTACTTCGGCATTTGCGCGGCAACCGAAGACGAGAAGGAAGGCACTTCCGCCTTCCTCGAGAAACGCGCACCGCAGTTTCAGGGACGGTGAATTTGCGCGAGCGAGACCGGACACTTGCCATGGTAACCCCTTCTCCCACCCCAGTTTCGACAGAGCGATTCCGGCTGACCAGTTCAGACGGACTGTGCATCGCGTGCGCCCGCTGGGGCAACCGTGGCCCGGCCCGCGCTGTTGTTCAGATCGCTCACGGGTTGGGCGAACACATGGGGCGTTACGGCGGCACCGTCGATGCGCTCGTTGCGGCAGGTCTCATCGTCTACGCCAACGACCATCGCGGGCACGGCCTCTCGGTCCACTCGCAATTGGGAGAATTAGGCAGGGGCGGCTTTGAACTTCTCGTCCAAGACATGGTCCGCCTGAGCGAGCTCGCCAGAGAGGAAAATCCCGGCCTGCCGCTGCTCCTGCTGGGGCACGGCATGGGGTCCTTTGCCGCGCAAAGATACGTCATCGACCACAGCCACGAGATTGATGGTTTGATCCTCTCGGGATCGGGAGCGCTTGAGGGCCTGGCCCGGACCGCGCTCCTGGAGACCGCTGGCAGCGACCTCCTCAACGCCGCCTTCGAGCCGGCGCGCACGCGTTTCGACTGGCTGTGCCGCGATCAGGCGATCGTCGATGCGTTCATGGCAGACCCCCTTTGCTTCGCTGAACTGCGCCCCGAGGCGCTTAGGTCCTTTCTCGGCGCCGCGCCGCGGTTGGCCGATCCGGCCGCACTCCGCCGGATCCGCGGCGATCTGCCGCTCTATCTGTTCTCCGGAAGCGAAGACCCGGTCGGGCAGCAGCGCCGCGGGCTTCACACCTTGATCTGCCGCTACCGGGACGCGGGGTTGCGCAACGTCTCCGTCGATATCTATCCGGGCGGCCGCCACGAGATGCTGAACGAGATCAACCGGCGCGACGTTCAAACCCGCCTGCTCGGCTGGATTTCCCGAACACTGGAAAAGTTGAACGACGATCACCGCCGCGTTTCAATCGCGCCCGAACTTCAACTCTAAGGAGACCAATATGCCGAACGCCAACATCTTTTCTGGACTCAAGGTGGTGGATCTCGCTAGCTTTATCGCCGGCCCGAGCGCTGCCGTGATTCTGTCCGACTTCGGTGCCGACGTCATCAAAGTCGAGCCGCCGAAGGGCGACCTGTGGCGAATTGCGAACCACCTGCCGCCGCAGCCGGTCGCCGAGGATGCCTATCCCTGGCACCTCGCCAATCGCAACAAGCGCGGCATCGCTCTTGATCTGAAATCCCCGAGCGCACATCAGGTCCTTGAAAAACTCGTCAAGTGGGCTGACGTGCTCATCGTCAACACGCCGCACCCGGCACGCGCACGATTGAAGCTCGAATATCAGGATGTGGTGCTGTGGAATTCGCGACTGATCTATGCCGACATCACCGGTTTCGGCGACAAGGGCCCCGACGCGAATCTCCCCGGCTTCGACATTACGTCATATTGGGCACGCAGCGGGCTGCTGTCGATGACGCGCGATGCCGGTGCGCCGCCAACCTGGCCGGTGGCCGGCAGCGGCGATAACGCCACCGCCGTCGGACTCTATTCGGCGATCGTCACTGCCTTGTATCGCCGCGAGCGCACGGGGGAGGGTGCGCACGTCACGACCTCCCTTCTTGCCGAAGGCGTGTGGTCCGCCAGCGTCTCGATCCAGGCCGCGCTGTGCGGTGCGAAATTCTTCGGACTGCACGATCGCAAGAACCCTGTGAATGCGGCAATGAACGTCTGGCGCGCCAAGGATGACACCTGGTTCGTTCTCCTCATCACGCCCGACAAACTGGCAGCCGTCGCCAAGGCTATCGGCCGCCCGGACCTTCTGACTGATCCGCGTTTCTCCGATCCCGCCAAGCTGGTGGCGAATATGCCGGAGCTCACGGCGATCCTCGACAAGATATTCTGTGGCGAGCCGATGGCGCATTGGTACGAGGTCTTCAACGGCGTTCACGTGACGTTCGGAGCCGTGCGTGGGCCGCAAGAGGTGATCAAAGATCCCCAGCTCCAGGCGAACGACATCATCGTTCCGCTCAATGGTGCCGGCGGCAAGCTGACATCCACCATCTCGAGCCCGCTTCAGGTGCACGGCGTCGCCAAAGTGCCGGCGCAGCGCGCCCCGAAGATCGGAGAGCACAACGACGAGGTCCTCCGGCAACTCGGATTCAGCGCGACCGAGATCGATGGTTTGCGTGCGAGCGGTGCCATTCGTAAGCCAAAGGAACATGCGGCCTAGCACGACAACGCTGTCGCAATGCTCCATCCGCATCGACGGAGAGGACAGATGATATCGCTCAACATCAACGGGCGCGGCTATGCCGTGCAGGCTCCCGATGACATGCCATTACTCTGGGTTCTGCGCGACCTTCTGAACCTTAAGGGCACCAAATTCGGATGCGGAATCGCGCAATGCGGCGCTTGTACCGTACATGTGGACGGTCGTCCCGTTCGATCCTGCATGTTGCCGGCGGCAAATGTCGGCTCTCGCGAAGTGACGACGATCGAGGGCATCGCGCAAAAGGAGAGCGGGCGCAGGATCCAAGAGGCATGGCTCGAACTGGAGGTGGTCCAATGCGGCTACTGCCAGTCGGGTCAGATCATGAGCGCGGCGGCTCTTATCGAGCGAAATCCTTGTCCCGATGATGCTGAAATCGATGCTGCAATGGCCGGAAACATCTGCCGTTGCGCGACCTACGTCCGCATACGCGCCGCGATCAAGTCGGCCTCCCGCACATGACCGGGCACCTGTCGATTTCCCGTCGCAAGTTGATCGTAGGCGGCCTCATGGTCGCCTTCGCCTGTAGCGCCAGAGCCAGAGCCGCGACGTCCGAAGCGACAGGTCTGAGCGCAATCGGCGGTTTCGTCCGCATCTCGCAGGAGGGAGGCATATCGCTGGTGATGCCGAGCGTCGAGATGGGTCAGGGCATCTACACCGCGGAAGCGGCTTTGTTGGCCGAGGAACTCGACGTACGTCTCGATCAGATCGTTGCGATTGCCGCTCCGCCCGACGCATCGCTTTACGCGCAGCCTCTCTTCAAGGCCCAGTTGACGGGCGGGTCTACCTCGATCCGGGGATTTTGGACCCCTCTGCGGCAGGCGGGAGCCGCTGCGCGATCCATGCTCGCGGCCGCGGCGGCGCAGACCTGGGGAGTGCATTCGGACGAATGCTCCACGAAGGACGGCACGGTCCTGCATTTGTCGACGGGCCGCGTGCTAAGATACGGAGAGGTCGCTGAATTGGCTGCGACCCTGCCGATACCCGAACGTTCGAAGCTCAAGTCGCCCGGAGATTTCAAGATCATCGGCAAATCCCAACCTCGCATCGATACGCCGGCGAAGGTGAACGGAAGCGCCGTCTACGGGATCGACGTGACGGTTGACGGAATGAAGACTGCGGCTGTGGTGATGAGCCCCGTCGACGGAGGCAAGATCAGATCGGTCGACGAAACCGATGCGCGGACGATCCCTGGCGTAATCGATGTCCTGCGCATCGACGACGCGGTCGCAGTCGTCGGCGAACACTATTGGGCCGCCCGTGCCGGTGTCGAAGCACTGAATGTCGATTGGGATCTGGGACCGAACGCAAAGCTTACCACTGCGTCGATCCGGGCCGAGGTCGCGAAAGCGGCCGGTGAGGGGACGCCGATCAAGGCGCTCGAACGCGGCGACGTCGAGGCCAGGCTCAAGAATGCAAAGAAGCGAGTGACAGCTGAATACGAGCTTCCATTTCTGGCTCACGCAACGATGGAGCCGATCAATACGACCGTCCATGTTCGGCCTGACGGCTGCGACATCTGGGTCGGCACACAGACGCCCGTGGTGGCCCAGAAGCATGCGGCCAGGATCACCGGACTTCCGGTCGATAAGGTGACCTTGCGCAATCATCTCGTCGGAGGCGGATTTGGGCGAAGGCTTCAGGCGGATACGATCGAGCAGGCCGTCCGTTTCGCCAAGCAGGTCCCTTACCCTCTGAAGATCATTTGGACGCGCGAGCAGGATATCCGGCACGATCGCTTCCGCCCCTGCTATCTCGACAGGCTCGCAGCAGGTTTGGACGAACATGGGCGACCCTCGGTCTGGACCCACCGCACCACGTCGGGAACGGTCAGACGCTACTTCGACGAAGGCGGTTGGCCGGAAGGAAAGCTCGACAAGGATGCCGTCGAAGGGGCCTGGGACAGCCCCTATGCGTTACCAGTTATTCGGGTCGATTGGATAAGGCACGATCCGCCGGTCAAGTTGAACTGGTGGCGCGGCGTCGGCCCTACGCACAATGTGTTCGTCGTCGAGAGCTTCCTGGACGAGCTGGCGCATGCCGCAGGACAGGATCCGATTGCTTACAGGCGCGCATTGCTCGGCGGCAATCCGCGCGCAATGGCAGTCCTGAACAAGGTTGCCGACGCCGCCGGCTGGAGCAGGTCGCCGGAACCGAGGTCCGGGCGCGGGGTATCACTGCATCAGAATTTTGGAACCTACGCCGCCGTCGTCGTCGAAGTCGCCGTGGCTCCCTCGGGCGAAATTTCGCTGGAGAAGATCGTGGCAGCCGTCGACTGCGGTATCCAGATCAATCCCGACACCATTCGAGCGCAGATCGAGGGAGGCGTCCTTTTCGGACTGTCTGCCTCCCTGTTCAACGGCATTAACTTCAGCGAAGGACGGGTCGAACAGGGTAACTTCAACGACTATAGACAACTTCGCATCAACGAGACGCCGCCGATCGAGGTTCACCTTATGGAAAGCAACGAGAACCCCGGCGGCCTCGGCGAGGTGGGAACGGTGTCTGCGGCCCCGGCGCTCGGCAATGCAATCTTCGCAGCGACCGGTGTCCGCATCCGTCGGCTGCCGATCGATCGGAGACTGCTTTCCAAACGGGGGAACGCATGAAGCGAATCCTTATCACCGTATGCGCTCTCGGTGTCGTCGCCGCGATTTCGGCCGCATGCTTTTTCTTTTGGCCCGCCTCGATCGAAGCGGTCCAGGCTACGCACGCGCAACCAACTGGATCTGCACTCGTCGCGAAAGGGGAGTATCTGACAAAAGCAGCCGATTGTGCCGCCTGCCACACCGCTCCCGGCGGCCAACCGTTTGCCGGCGGGCGCGCCTTCAAACTTCCGTTTGGAACGATCTATTCGACCAACATCACGCCGGACCGGAAAACAGGGATTGGCCAATGGAGCGACGCGGAATTCGTGAGGGCCCTGCATAGGGGGATCGGGAGGAATGGAGAGGATCTCTATCCTGCCTTCCCGTACACGTCGTACGCCCTTCTTTCGACCGACGACGTCCTTGCCATCCGTGCCTACCTTTCAACTGTGCGACCGGTGTCGCTGCGAAATACCGACAACACGCTCGTCTTCCCATTCAACCAGCGGTACGTGCTGAGAGCCTGGAAGCTCCTGTTTGTGCCGACCCGACCATGGGAGCCTTCTGCGGCCCACGACGCAGCATGGAATCGCGGATCGTATCTTGCTGAGGCGCTCGCGCACTGCGGCGAATGCCACACCCCCCGCAATCGGATGTTCGCGTTGAAGAGCGGCAGGAAATACGCCGGAGCGGTCGTCGACGGGTGGAAGGCCTACAACATCACTTCTGACAGTGAAACCGGCATAGGCGCTTGGTCCGACGCAGAAATAGAGCAGTATCTGTCTTTAGGGCACGCGCCGGGGCGCGGCAGCGCCGGAGGAGGAATGGGAGAAGCGATCGATCTCAGTCTTCGTCATCTCTCCTCCGAAGACATCGCAGCGTTGACCCGATATCTGAGGACCATTCCGGCACAACGATCCGAACTCGCCGCCCGGGTCGTCCATGATCCGGGCACGTTGAACGGCGCCAAGGCGTGGTCGCCTGGAGCGGACCACGACGAGAGTGCCGGCTTCCAGGTATTTGCTTCGGCGTGCGTGAGCTGCCACGGTTGGGACGGCAATGGTCAGCAGACCGACAGTGCAGGACTTCGCGGCTCTCGCAGCGTGAACGACCCCGCCGGCACAAATGTTGTCCGCGCCGTACTTGAAGGCATCAAGATCGGATCGCTTGGTGGCCACAACACGATGCCTCCATTCGCCGGCGCATATTCCGACGAAGAGATCGCCGCGGTCAGCAACTACGTCATCGGGCATTTCAGCGGCAGGCGAGGCAACGTCACGGCGGCCGCCGTTCGTGCCTCTCGCAATTGAGGCCGATTGCTGCCTTACCGGGTTTTAAACTTATGAATGAAACGAGCCGAATGCGCTTCGAACGGAAACATCGTGATGGAGAATGATCGTGGATAAGCCGACGAATGTGTGCGTGTTGGTTGGAAGCCTGCGGAAGTCGTCGTTCAGCGGGATGCTGGCAAATGCACTGATGTCGGTGGCGCCATCGTCTATGAAACCCGAGGTCGTCGAGATCGGGCAACTGCCTTTCTACAATCAAGACCTTGAGCGGTTGATCGACCCTCCGCCCGCGCCATGGACTGCGTTCCGTCAACGCGTCAAGGCCGCTGATGCAGTGCTGTTCGTTACGCCTGAATATAATCGGTCGGTGCCGGCGGTCCTCAAGAATGCACTGGATGTTGGTTCCAGACCCTATGGAAGAAGCGTCTGGGACTGCAAGCCCGCTGCGATCGTCAGCGGCTCGCCGAGCGCGATAGGGGCCTTCGGCGCCAATCATCATCTCAGGCAGTCGCTCGTGTTTCTGAACGTGCCGACCATGCAGCAGCCCGAAGCCTACGTCGGTCATGCCGACAAGCTGTTCGATGAACACGGCAAGCTCATCAACGATGGTACTCGCAAATTCCTGCAGGACTTCATGCAGGCGTTTGCGAATTGGGCCGCGACGTTCCGATCTCATAGCCATCGATGACAGTTTTGAGCACGATTCTCGTTAATTCCGCAGCAGCGTTCAATCGCGCCTGGCAGCGAGAAGACATATTGAATGCAGGCTTTGCGAAGCTGTTCGAGCTCAACAGGACAGCTCTCATTCTCGATGAAGCATTGAGCACCCGGCACGCCCAACTCTTTCCACCGGAGCCTCGTCATGAACGACCAATCCAAACGACCGCCGTTGGCCCATGCATCGGGCACCCCGGTCACAGACAATTTCAACATTCAGACCGCGGGGCCGCGCGGTCCGGGGCTGCTGCAGGATGTCTGGCTGATCGAGAAGCTTGCCCATTTCGCCCGCGAAGTGATCCCCGAGCGCCGCATGCACGCCAAGGGCTCCGGCGCCCACGGCACCTTCACCGTCACGCACGACATCACGCGCTACACCAAGGCCAGGATTTTCTCCGAGATCGGCAAGCAGACCCCGATGTTCGCCCGCTTCTCGACCGTCGCGGGCGAGCGCGGCGCCGCTGACGCCGAGCGCGATATCCGCGGCTTTGCCCTGAAGTTCTATACTGAAGAGGGCAACTGGGATGCCGTCGGCAACAACACGCCGGTGTTTTTCTTCCGCGATCCGCTGCGCTTTCCCGACCTCAATCATGCCATCAAGCGCGATCCGCGCACCGGCATGCGTAGCGCCGACAACAACTGGGACTTTTGGACGCTGCTGCCTGAAGCGCTGCACCAAGTCACGATCGTCATGAGCGATCGCGGCATTCCGAAAAGCTTGCGTCACATGCATGGCTTCGGCAGCCACGCGTACAGCTTTCTTAATGCCGCAAACGAGCGCATCTGGGTCAAATTCCACTTCCGTACCCAGCAGGGCATCCAGAATCTGACGGACGCTGAAGCCGAGGCCCTCGTCGGCAAGGATCGCGAGAGCCATCAGCGCGATTTGTTCGAAAATATCGAGGCCGGCAACTTCCCGCGCTGGACTCTGTTCATCCAGGTGATGACGGACGCGCAGGCGAAGGCATTCCCATTCAATCCTTTCGACCTGACCAAGGTATGGCCAAAGGGTGACTTTCCGCTGATCGAGGTCGGTTATTTCGAACTCAACCGGAACCCCGAAAACGTCTTCGCCGAAGTCGAACAGGCAGCGTTTTCCCCTGCCAACATCGTGCCGGGCATCGGCTACTCACCGGATAAGATGCTGCAGGGCCGGCTCTTCTCCTACGGAGATGCGCAGCGCTATCGGCTGGGTGTCAATCACCACCACATCCCCGTCAACGCACCGAAATGCCCGTCCCACAGCTATCATCGCGACGGCGCCATGCGCACTGACGGCAATCTCGGCGGAACTCCCACCTACTTCCCCAATAGCCGGGGCGAGTGGATCGACCAGCCGCAGCTTAGCGAGCCGCCGCTGGTGCTCGAAGGCGCGGCCGCGCACTGGGACCATCGTGTCGACGATGATCACTACCAGCAGCCAGGTAACCTTTTTCGCAAGATGGCTCCTGCCCAGCAGCAAATGCTGTTCGACAACACGGCTCGCCAGGTCGGCGCCGCTGCAAGGCACATTCAGGAGCGCCATGCCGCCAACTGCGCCAAGGCAGATCCGGCTTACGGCGCGGGCGTCGCGAAGGCGCTGGGCATCGATTTGAAATCGAACGTGATCGCGGCGGAGTAGGCCCGCCCTCCGCGCCGTCGGTCACCACCCACCGTACCGTTCCTGTCGGATCGTCGCGACGCGACGTGTCAAGGAGTGGGGTCGGCGGCATCGCCGCGAAATGGAAAGGCACAGGAGCTGATATGAGGGGCGTATTGAGCCTAACGACATTCGCCATCGGGGTGCTGTGCTTCGTTGCGTTCCTGATCAAAGTAAGACCAGCGTCCGTCACTCCCGCGCCTTCGTCGAGCGAGCAGGTGAATCGAAATTGCTCGATTTTCCGGAGCGATGAGCGTTGCCTCTAGCTCGCTACCTTATCTTCGTCGGAGGCACGCTTACGGTCTTGTTGTTCATCCTCGGCTGGCTTCTGCCAAAGCCGCCGGCGATGTTCCCTGATCAGTCGATCGCCCTCGATAGAGCGGTCATCCGGATCAAGTCTGCGCACAAATGGCCGGAGAAGATCATTCTGGATACCAGTCAGCTAACCATTACACCTCCCGTTTATCATGGCCCCCCGACGATCCCATCGTCGATTCCGCTACTGTCTGACAAAGCGCCGGATCGGTCGACTGTTGAAGCTGTGGCCCTGCCGAGGCAAGACAGACCGCCAGCTCCTATCAATCACTCAACCCTGCAAATCAAACGCGGCGTAGCAAGGACCGCTCGACTGTGGCGCATGGCCAGGGGGCCCCTTACAAATCGGCGAACAGAAATTGGCGGGGCTGTTGCCAATTTGGGTGGGTTGATAGGGGTCAAATAAGCGCAAAGGTTAGGCCACCCAGGCGAACTGCGTCGTCATCGCCCTTGAATTGAAGCGCGCTCAATCGACAGGAATTGGAAAGATGACAGAGTTCTGCTGGGTACACGCGGAAGTGCGCATCAACCATCTAACTAAATCAGCTACGTACAAGATCGTCCGAAGTGCATCCGTTATCGTCTGCTGTATCAAGAGGAGTCGAAAATCCGGCTTCTATTTGGCGTCGCGTTCAATTAACGCACGCGAGCTAACCGAGTTCTCGCATTAGGAGCAGTCTTGCATGACCGAATACCTAATCGCCGCGCGCGCTTCGGTCATCCTCTGGACCAATCTTGCAGTGATACCAGCCGAGATCCTCTTTGACGCGATCGAAGCCGAATTGGAGCGTCGCGGCGTCGAGCTATGAATGCTCACGTCCGAAGCGATTCATTGCGCGAGCTGTCGGGAATGGCATTGCGACCCGAACGAAATCGTGGCGAACGCTTGGTGTCATTTTTGACGAGAGAGAACGATCCTTGGAGCACGAAATGACAGAGCAAATCGCACAATTGCCGAATCCCGATGGATCATTGTTTCTTCGCGAATTGAACCACCGAATAAATAACGACCTCACTTGTGTCATATGCACGGCTTCAGTCAAAGCGATGCAGTCGGATAGCGTGGCGGTCAAGAGCGCGCTTCTCGACGTCGTTGACCTCCTGCATCAATGCGCCGATGTTCACCGGGCGCTGCGAATGCCGGATCGGAAGTGCCTCAGCAATGCCGCGACGTACCTTCAGCGGCTCAGCTTCTCCATGACAAAATATCGGATGGACCGCCTGGGTATACGAGTCTCGTTTTCAGCGGAAGATCTGATGCTTGAAGGGGAGCGTTGCTGGAAGCTCGGGTTGATTGTCTCCGAACTGCTGACCAATGTAGGACGACATGCACAATTTGACGACAGACATCCAGAAGCGCTAGTGAAGTTGATGCTTGCTGGCAACGTCGTAAAGTGCGGGGTCTCTGACAACGGCTCGGCACCTGATCTCATCCGGCGCGCCCGAGAGCTAACGATCGTCGAAGAGTTGACCGGCAGTTTGGGCGGGCGTGTTCATGCGTCTCGCAGCGCCGAAGGGGCATCTTTCCTTCTGACCTTCTCATTGACCGAGGCGGAGCAACGTGCCGCAGGCGCTACTCATGTTGTTCAGTTGAAGCGGAGGAAGTTGCGCCGCCCTCGGCGGTTGGAGGCGTCAGGGTAGGTCAGTCGGGGCCCCCACCGCTGTATCGTTGACCCTATCCCAGATCGGCGGCAATCAAACTATGTTTCGCAACGAAGCAATGAACGCTGTCACCTTTGCGGGAGGTTCTGCAAGCGCCCTCAGCACATAAATTCCACCCGTTTCGCCACCTGCGTCAACCGCTGTCTCCAGCAGACGTCTCAATGAGCTAGCCGCTATGTCCTGCCCGACGACCCAGCTTGGCAAAAGCGCAATGCCAAAACCGGACAACGCTGCCCCTCGTAGTGCTTCGAAGTCGTCGCATCGGAACACATCCCGGACACCGGTGAGCTGTTGGTTCGATTTTCCAAGCACACGGGACCAGCCCAGCGCATCCGAGCAATGCATCTTACCGAGCAAGCGATGGTCTGCCAATGCTGCGATTGAATTCGGACGGCCAGATCTGTCGAGATAATGCGGCTTGCGACCATTCGCATCTCATGCGGGGCCAGCTTCGTCGGTTGCGCCCGCCACAATACCAATTCACCAGCACTGGTTGATACCAACGCGCGGGTAGAACGGGTCGATAGCGGCACGCCCAAACCCGCTTCGAGCGCGTCGATCTGTCGTACGATCGAGGAGTGCGTCACGGACCGCCGGCGCGCAACGGCCGAGAAGCTGCCAAGGCGGCAGACTTCAACGAAGACCGAAAGATACTCGGCGGACCTCACGTTTTCCATCTTTAGTTCGCGACTGCTCCAACGGGGACGAAAGCGTCGTCTTTCTCAAAAAGTGGAGTTAGAAGCACAACCATTCCACCGACGGCACTCTCATTCAATATCGAGACAAGTATTGGCGGTACGGTCGTCGCGCTCAAACGCTGACCAAGTCCGCATATCGAGAGCGCGGCAAATGAAGCCGGTCAAGGGTGCAAGCGGAGGTAAACTCGTGAACAAAACCGCGAATGCCGCGCCGCACCTCGTTCAGCGTCGAGTTCTCCATATCGTCTTTGCCTCGACGAGTGGTCACACGGAGTACGTAGTGGATGCTTTGACCGATTCCTTGAGGAGCATCACCCCAGGCTGGGAGATCGAGGCAACGAGGGCCGAGAAGATGAAGCCACTGGATTTGCTGAGCGGAGATGTTCTCCTGCTCGCCTCGTCGACCTGGAATACAGGGAGCGTCGAGGGGCAGCTGAATCCACACATGTGGGTTCTGCTCCATGATGACACGGCGAAGACTCTGGATTTGGCCGGAAAACCGTGTGCGTGCATCGGACTTGGAGACCATCGATACCTCTACACGGCGCGAGCGGCGGATCATTTGGAGCGCTACGTCAAGGTCCATCATGGCCGGCTCATTGTTCCAACGCTCAAAATCACGGATGAACCCTACGGTCAGGAGGAGTCGGTAAGAGTTTGGGGCAAACAGTTGGTGGACGCTTCGACGCAGATAGATCGGTGTTAGGCGATGCCCCGGATATCCCTAAAAATGGTCGGCGCGTCCGGACAGGGAGTAAACTCCATTGGCGCGATTATCGCCAAAGGTCTCAAAAGATCCGGATATTGCGTGTTCGGCTACCGCGAGTATCCCTCTCTCATCAAGGGCGGGCACGCGAGCTATCAGCTGGACATCTCGAATCAACGCATCCGCAGCACCGAAACCAAGGTGAATGTGCTTATCGCACTCAATCACCACGGACTCGAACTGAATATGGAGGAACTTAAACCGGGGGGGATCGTTCTGCACGTGACGCCCGGGTGGCAGTTTCCGGAGCACCATCAAAAACTCATCGCGGAGCGAAGTCTTCGCGTCATCTATTTCCCAGTTGATGACATTCTTGATCGGCTTGGCGCAAGAGCAATCCTGTCGAACGTGCTGCTGACCGCCTTTGTCTGGTCCATGCTGGACCAGGACCTCGATGCCCTCAAGTCTCTCGTCGGAGAGAAGTTCGCGAAGAAGAAAGCGCTACTCGAACTCAACATGCGATGCATCGA
The DNA here is from genome assembly GCF_036924535.1 of Bradyrhizobium sp. AZCC 2262. Lineage (NCBI taxonomy): Bacteria > Pseudomonadati > Pseudomonadota > Alphaproteobacteria > Hyphomicrobiales > Nitrobacteraceae > Bradyrhizobium > Bradyrhizobium sp. AZCC 2262. The sequence goes on from NZ_JAZHRT010000001.1 coordinate 2,835,469, forward strand.
TGAGGGATTTTCCTTTGTCGATCCGGAGCAGGGGAGGATCTCCGTCGCGTTGCCGCCGCCTGACACGGATTTCGCCGGCCACCTCTTGATTACCGGCAGTCAAGCAATGGGGCTCGGCGCGGTTCACGCGGGGGTGCGGCTCTATGCCGGCTACCCGATGACGCCCTCAAGCCCTCTGTTGTCATTCGTTGCCGAGCTCGAAAACAAGACTCATATGGTGGTCAAGCAGGCAGAAGACGAAATCACGGCCGCGCAGATCGTGAGTGGGGCGATGTACATGGGAACCCGCGCGCTCACCGCCACCTCCGGTGTCGGATTCGATCTCATGAGCGAGACACTGTCGCTGAATGCCATGATCGAGAACCCGACGGTGTTTGTGTTGGCGCAACGGCCGGGTCCGGCGACGGGCCTGCCGACCTGGACGGCTCAAAGCGGTCTGTTGCAGGCCGCGAACTGCTCTGCCGGTGAATTCACGCGCTGCGTAATCTCGGTCAGCAACAGCCAGGATGCCTTCGATTTGATGCCGGTCGCATTCAATCTGGCCGAGCAGTATCAAATCAGTGTCATTGTCCTCACCGACAAGCAGATCGCCGAGGCGCTCTACACGCAACAGCCTTACGACCTGGAAACGGCCGAAATTGATCGTGGCAGGCTCGTCGTCGATCCCGAAAAGCTGAAATTGCTGAAATCGTCTGATCGATTTGATCCGCACGCCAAGAGCGGCGTTTCGTTGCGATGGCTTCCCGGCAGCGAGGCGGCGACCTATTGCGCCCAGGGCGACGAACACAATTCCATGGGCGCGGTGGATGAGTCCAGCCTCAACACCAAGTCGCAAATGGAAAAGCGATTGAAGAAGTTCCACGGATTAAAAGCCGGGTTTCCCGCGCCTCATTTGAGTATCTGCGGTCGCAGCGCAACGACCACCGACTGGATGGATACAGGCGACGAAATCGAGTTGCTCGCGATCGGCTGGGGGAGCACCGGCGACGTATTGCAAGACGTGATGTGCAGCGACGAACTGCGAGGCGCGGAAGATCGCTTATTTGCACTACACCTATCTCTGGCCGCTCCGCACCGACGAACTTCGGAGATTGGCCATGCGGTCGAAACGCATCGTCCTGGTGGAGCAGAACTATCAGGGGCAGTTGGGCATGCTCATCAGGATGGAATGCGGCATGGATATCCCGGATAGAATTCTCAAGTACGACGGCCGGCCGTTTTTCTACGATGAACTTCTTGCATCGGTCATGGAGAGATGCGCGAGCGCTTCTGAAGGCGAACAGAATGTTCCCGATCGCGTGCGTGCAGGTACCCCGTCATGAATGTCGCTCTGCAGACCCGCCCGCCCGCTCTTTCCGAATACTATTCGGAAACCAAATGCATCTGGTGTGACGGCTGCGGCAACTATGGCATTTGGACGGCCGTGAAGTATGCGCTGGTAGAACTGAATTTGCATCCATGGCAGGTTTGCCTTTGCTACGATGTCGGTTGTAACGGCAACGGATCTGACAAGATCGAGGGCTACCGCTTCCATGGGCTCCATGGCCGCGTCATCCCGTTTGCAGCAGGCGCGAAGCTTGCAAACATGAGGATTCCGGTCATCGCCTTCGCCGGGGACGGCGCGACCTTCTCGGAGGGTATCGGGCATTTGATCCATGGCGTGAGGAGCAATTATCCCATCACATTTGTCCTGCACAACAATACGAACTACGGGCTGACGACCGGGCAGGCGAGTTCGCTCACGCCGCAGGGCCAGTCGATGAACACAAGTCCCAACGGGATTCCCGAGCATACGTTGGCCAGCATGGAGTTGATCTTCTCGCTCAATCCCACCTTCGTTGCTCGTGGCTTTAGCGGTGACATCAAGTTGATGACCCGCATTCTCAAGGCCGCGATTCAGCACCGCGGCTTTGCCTTTGTCGAGATGCTGCAGGCGTGTCCGACTTACAATCACTTCGCGACGCACGAATATCTGCTGAACAAGTACTTCGATGCAAATGCCGATGGTCACGACCCGAGCAACCTGCAGCAGGCGAAGGCGCTCGCTACGCAGGTTCAGGATCGCATCGCCTGTGGCATTCTTTATCAACGCGGAGACATTCCGCACTTCTATGACCGGCTAATTCCGCGGCAAGGCGTGGAAACGACCTGCGTGGAGGAGGTGAGGAGGTATGATGTGAGCAAGTACTGGAAGGAACTGGCGTGAGTGAAATCCAACGCGGCGGCATCATCGTCACACCGACAATATCGTCCTTTAGATACGATCGGATCGCATTATGCCTGCGGTTAATACTGGGGCAGCCAGGAGCACATCGCGCGATACGCGGGATCAGTAGATTGCTCCACTCGATCTTATAAAAGATGCTCGTGGAGTGAGTGCGTGGCTCAACGCCGTTTCCTTTGAATCATCTCCTGCAAGGCCGCGGTGATAAAGTGCAACGCTCGGATGTCAACACGAGGTTCTTTTACGGCTACAACGGTATTATCCTGCCAGCGCTGCTCCTCAACTAACCGTCCTGGACGATCTAAATGAGCGTGCCAATGTCAAAGAAACAACCATTCGTAGCCCTACTATTGCTGCTGATCTGTACACCCGCCTACGCCGGCGCCATGTCGGAAAGCGTCAACGCGGCCAGGAACAGGATGCAAATGGCGGTGGACTTACCGACGAGGTGATAAGCCGTGAACTTGAGTTGTTCCGAGGCGCGGAAGTATCACTGCGCCAGGCGCTGAAGATAGCCGGCAGCCTTCATCCCGGTTCGAGGATCGTGGATGTCAGCTTTGATGGCGGCTCCGGCTCACCCGTTTATCGCGTCAAGGCGTTTCGGGAGGACCGTGTCTGGGAAGATACGATCGACGCTAGGACAGGACAGGTTGCAGGCAATGCTATAGTATTACCCATGAGTGAGTTGAACCTGGAGGATCGCCTCAACTTGATAGCCATGCAATCTGTCCGGCACGAGCTTGCAGATGCAGTCTCTGTAGCTGAGGAAAACACGTCAGGAAAGGCGCTCAGTGGCGGACTGATGAGCGAAGCTGGCAAGCTGAACTTTGTGATCGTGGTTCTGTCGGGCACCAACCTCAGGCAGGTTATGCTCGAGCCGCCCAGCGCCAACAACCTAGAAACGTTTCCACGTCGTTCAAAGGAGCATTGACGGAACCGACACTCAATGAATCTGCCAAGGTTTGGGCGATTAGTGAATCCACGGGTGACAAAGCACGTATCGCGCGTCGCAGTCGAACAGACTCGGGTCGCGTCCTATCAGAACGGCGGCTTCTGGCGCAAAGCGGCCATTGCGCTCTATTCAAAAGGCGGATCAATTTTGCCTCTCGTTTGCCGGAGCTACCCAAAGCTGGCTCGTGATGGATCGGGCCGAAGGGTGGTAGTCGCCATTCCGACAAAGAGAAATTCCCTAATGGTCTCAATCATCCGGAAGGCTGCAAAATGTCGGAATGGCCCTTGCACGGATTGCGGAATTTCCCGACTTCCAAGCTGAATACGACGCTTAGGTGCGTGCCGCCTTCTGCCGCTTTTCACGCGGCTATCTCGAACAACAATTTGAGACGGTTGGGATTTAAACCTACTAAGCGGATAGCTCAAACGTACGCTGGTAGCGCACGAACGGCGGTTCTTGGTAAATTTGAAGATGCCGCGTAGCGAGTTACGCTGTCCGCCAAAAAGAAGGCAGGACCCCCAAGGTAGTGTGAGCGATGTAGCGGACCACTGACTCGAACCTCCGACCGCTCACCCAGCCCCCCGCACGCGCACCAAAAGATCCGAGTGCTGCAGCGAGGCGTTCTCGCCGAGAACGCCGCATTGAAATCGCAACGAACTGGGACTCTCGGTCCACCCCGCTGGGCAACGCGGGACTAAAATGCGGCGTGACCGATACGTCGGACGTAGGGTCGCGGCGAGCGTGCTGCGATGGGCCACGGCAGGAGTTTTGCAAACGTCTCAGAAGTGGCCGGAAATAGCCGGATCAAAATATAGGGAGTTTGCAAAACCAGGTGAGAGATTTCAAAGGCTTAGCACAAAAGCTGTTGTGCTACCGTTACACCATTCCCCAAGAATTGCTCAATGACATCAATGGCTTATATGGATGTCCGGGCAATCGGCTGGAGCGGGATTTTGCAAATCACCGCTTTCGCTGGTGCGTCGTTCTACTCGCTCGGTCCGGGCCTTGGCAAGCGCGGAAGGAGGGGCATTTTCGGGCTAAGGGCCGGCTTGGGCCGGTGCCGTTTGTCTGCTTGGGGGCCGTGCGCATAGCGGCGAGGGCACCGACATTCGATTGCGGCAAGTTCGGCTGTTGCGGCTTTGGTTTGCGGTAAAACCTTGTCGACGCGGGCGAGCCGGATGCACGGCAGGCGCCCGATTAAATCGCAAGCACGGCTTTTGATTTTCTGCCGTCTGTCGCGAGAGCTGTGCTGCCCTGGGCGGCAACTTGCCGATACCAATCGGCCATGCAATGCTGAATGCCTAAAGAACAACAAGATAGCGGTGGCTGTTAAGCCGGCCGCATATCCAGGGCTCAAAGAAGCCCGGCATTGGGGGAGATTTTCAAATGAAATTGAATCATGTCATAGGGCTGCTTTCCGCCGCTGCGATCTCGGTTGCGCTGGCAAGCGCGGCCGCGGCTCAGGACAAGACGGTCAAGATCGGCGCGATCTTTCCCTTGAGCGGCAACGCGGCCAGCGCCGGCGTGCACGGCAAGGCGGCGATCGAAACCGCGGTCGAGATCATCAACAGTGGCAATCCTGCGCTCGGCAATCTGCCGGTGACGAAGAATGCAGGCCTCAAGGGCCTCGGCGGCGCCAAGGTCGAAGTGGTCTTCGCCGATAACCAGGGCAGCCCCGCCACCGGGCAGAACCAGGCGCTTCGCCTGATCACCGAGGAGAAAGTGGTTGCGCTGACTGGCGCCTATCAGTCCGGTATCACGCTGACCGCTAGCGCCATTGCCGAGAAATACAGCATTCCCTTTGTGAACGGCGAGTCGGTCGCAGCCAATCTCACCGAGCGCGGTTTCAAATGGTTCTTCCGGACAACGCCGGTGGCCGGAGATTTCGCCAAAATCTATCTCGACTTCCTCAAGGAGATGAAGGCGGGCGGACAGAAGGTCGACAACATCGCCCTTGTGCACGAAAACACCGAATACGGCACCTCGGTTGCGAACGTCATCACTGGCCTGTTCAAGGAGAACGGGCTCCCCGTCGCCCAGGACATCGCCTATTCGGCCAACACCACCGACGTGCAGAGCCAGGTGCTGCAGCTCAAGGAAAAGAAGCCGGATGTGGTGATCATGATCAGCTACACGTCGGACGCCATCCTCTACGCCAAGACGTTCCAGGCGCTGGACTACAAGCCGCCGATGATGATCGCCGACAATGCCGGCTTCTCCGATCCCTCGACGCTCAAGGCCGTCGGAAAGCAGATTCAGGGCATCTTCAATCGCTCCTCCTTTGCGATTGGTGCCGCGGGGTCGCCGACCTTCCTGATCAACGAGATCTACAAGAAGAAGAGCGGTGGGGACGATCTCGACGACACGGCGGCGCGCCAGATGCAGGGCTTCTTCGTGCTGGTCGAGGCGATCGACCGCGCCGGCTCGACCGATCCCGCCAAGATCCAGGCGGCGCTGAAGGCCACCGACCTCAAGCCCGATCAGTTGATCATGGGCTACAAGGGCGTGAAGTTCGACGACAAGGGCCAGAACGTGCTTGCCGCGGGACTGGTGATCCAGCTGCAGGACGGCGAGAACTACGTTCCGGTCTGGCCGAAGCAACTGGCCAAGACGGCGCCCGTCTTTCCCTACAAGGGCTGGTAGCGCGTCTCAAGGGCGGGGCGTCAGTCTCGCCCTTTTTGATTTCGCTGCGCCCGCCATCGCTGATGCAAACCGCAAGTCGCTGTCATGTCCTCCATTCTCGTTCAGGTGATCGTCGGCGGGCTGTTGCTCGGCGCGGTCTACGCGCTGTTCTCGTCCGGCCTCACCTTGATCTGGGGCATGATGAACATCGTCAACTTTGCCCACGGCGATTTCGTCATGCTCGGCATGTATGTCGCGTTCGTGGTGTGGACGGTGCTCGGCGTCGGACCGTTCGTCGGCGCGCCGGTAGCGGCGCTGGTTCTGGCGACGCTCGGCATAACAGTCTATTTCGGTCTGATCCGCAGCGTGATGAAGGGGCCGATGCTGGCCCAGATTCTCGGCACCTTCGGACTCGCGCTGCTGCTGCGTTACTCCGTGTTCTGGGGTTTCGGCGCCAACTTCCTGACACTGCCGGAAAATCTGGTCGGCGGCACCTATGACGTGCTCGGCATCAAGTTGCAGGCGTCGCGCCTGCTGGCCGGGGTGGTGGCGCTGCTGGTGACGCTGGGGCTGCATCTCTTGCTGACGCGAACGTCACTCGGCTCGAAGATGCTTGCGGTCGCCGAGGACGCCACCGCGGCACAGTTGATGGGCATCCGTCCCGACAGCATGCAGGCGATTGCCTGGGCGATTGCCGCCGGCGCCACCGGGCTGGCTGGCGCGCTAATCGCGACGTTCTTCTATGTCGCACCGACTGTCGGCGAGACGCTCGGCATCGTCGCCTTCGTCACGGTGTCGCTGGGCGGTTTCGGCAGCGTGCCCGGCGCGCTGGTGGCCGGGCTTCTGATCGGCGTGATCGAATCCGTTTCGGCTTACTGGATCGGCGCGGTCTACAAGGACATCGTGGTGTATTCGCTGTTCCTGTGTTTTCTCTGGTTCCGGCCACAAGGCCTGATGGGCAAGATGTGATGCGGCGTTTCATCTGGCCTACGGTCGCGCTCGCGCTCATCATCCTCTATCCGCTGGTGTTCACGACGCCATTCCAGCAGCGGCTCGGCGCGCTGATCCTGCTCTACGCGATTGCGGCTTCAGCCTGGAATATCATCGGCGGCTATGCCGGGCAGGTGTCGGTCGGGCATGTCGTGTTCTTCGGCTGCGGTGCCTATGCCTCGATGGCGGCTTATTCGCATTTCGGGCTGCCACCTCTGGTCGGCATTCCCGTCGGCATCGCCGCCGCCGTCCTGATCGCCGCCGTGATCGGCGTGCCGACGCTGCGCCTGTCCGGGCATTATTTCAGCATGGCGACGATTGCGGTCGCCGAACTCGCGCGCCTGATCGTTACCAACGTGGAAGTTCTCGGCGCCGCCGTCGGCCTCAGCGGCCCGACCGTGCCGCGTACCGTGTTCGATCTCTCCTTCATCTCGGCGCTGCCTTATTACTACCTGTTCCTGGGCGTTCTCCTCATCACGCTCGGCATCACCTGGTGGATGACCAACAGCCGGATGGGATTTTATCTGCGTGCGATCAAGGATTCCGAGCGCGCCGCGCGTTCGCTGGGCGCGCCCGCAAGCCGCACCAAGCTTTATGCGTTCATGCTCAGTGCTGGCCTCACCAGCGTCGCCGGGGCGCTCTATTCGATGATGTTCGGGTTCATCGATCCCGAGTCCGGCCTCGGTATCCTGATCTCGGTGAAAATGCTGATCATGGCGGCGCTGGGCGGCGCCGGTCTGTTATTCGGGCCGCTGGTGGGAGCGGCGATCCTGGTGCCGCTGGAGGAGATTTCCAACAATCTGCTCGGCGGCAAGGGCGCGGGCCTTACGTTCGTCGTTTACGGCGCCATCATCGTGATCATCGCCCGGTTCCAGCCGGGCGGCATTCTGGCCTTGATCAACCGGCTGTGGGCCAGGCGCAAGCCTGCCGCTGTAGCGAAAGGAGCCTCACATGCTCCTTGAAGCGCGCGACGTCACAAAGGCCTTCGGCAGCTTCAAGGCGGTCGATGCAGCCAGCGTGACGCTGGAGCAGGGCGACATCCTCGGCCTGATCGGGCCGAACGGCGCCGGCAAGTCGACCTTCTTCAATTGCCTCACTGGCGATCTCGTTTCGACCTCGGGCAAGGTGCTGTTCGAAGGCCATGACATCACCGGCATGACGCCGGAGGCGAGGGCGCGGCTCGGCCTGGCACGCACCTTCCAGGTGCCGCAGACCTTCGAAGGCATGACGGTGTTGGAGAATGTGATGATCGGCGCGTTCCTGCGTACGCCGCATCGCGCACAGGCCGAGACCAGGGCGCGCGCCGTGCTGGAGCGCGTCGGAATGAGCCGGCTGGCGGACGCACCGGCGCGATCGCTCGGCACGCCCGGCCGCAAGCGGCTGGAGATCGCGCGTGCGCTGGCGACTGAACCAAAAGTGCTTCTGCTCGACGAAGCCATGGCCGGCCTTACCCAGCAGGAGGTGAAGCTCGCGATCGACCTGGTGCGCGACATCCACCGCTCCGGCATCACGCTCGTCATTGTCGAGCACATCATGGAAGTCATCATGTCGCTGGCGAGCCGGGTGGTGGTGTTCCACCAGGGCAAGGAGATCGCCCGCGGCAGCCCGCGCGAGGTCACGGCCAATCCTGCCGTCATCGCGGCCTATCTCGGCACCCGCGCCGCCAAGGCGGCCGCGGGCCATACGCCGATCGAGTTGATGGGCGGACCGGCGACATGAGCGAGCACTTGCTCCGCATCGAGAATCTCGAAGTTCGCTACGGCGACCTGATCGGCGTCTCCGACGTGTCGCTCCAGGTGCCGAAGGGCAGTGTGGTGGCGTTGCTCGGCTCCAATGGTGGCGGCAAGACCACGGTGCTCAATGCGATCGCGGGTCTCATCCCCGTGCATGCCGGGTCGATCCGCTTCAATGGCGAGGAGATCGGCGGCCAGAGCGCGTTTGCGATCGTGCGCAAGGGGCTCGCGCTGTCGCCGGAAGGCTGGCGGCTGTTCGTGCAGCAGAGCGTAGAAAACAATCTGCTGCTCGGCGCGACGCCGCTGCGCGACAAGGCGCGTGCGGCGACGCTGCTGGAACGCGTCTATGAGGTGTTTCCGAAATTGAAGGAGCGCCGCAGCCAGCGGGCGGGCACCATGTCCGGCGGCGAGCGACAGATGCTGGCGGTCGGACGCGCTCTGATGAGCGATCCAAAACTCCTGATGCTGGACGAACCGTCGCTCGGGCTCGCGCCCGCGGTCGTGGAGTCCATGTACGAGACTTTTGGACGGCTGCATGGGGAAGGGCTGACGATCCTGCTTGCCGAGCAGTCGATCGAACTGGCGCTGGAAGTCTCGGACTTTGCGACGGTGTTGCAGGTTGGCAAGAGCGTCTTGTCTGGCACCGCCGCGGCGCTGGCCCAGGATCCGCAGGTGCAGAAAGCTTATCTCGGGACCGGGTGAGGGAAGAATGTAGGATGGGTAGAGCGAAGCGAAACCTATCATTGTTGCCGCGACGGCGGTTGATCGGTTTCGCTGCGCTCTACCCATCCTGCGAACTAACGTTTGCGCTTGCGTGAATCGTTTTCGGCCATCTCCGCCTGCAGCAACAGCAGCAGGCAATTGCCGAGCCGCTCTTCCATTTCCTGGTCGTGAATGGATAGCGGCCCGGGATCGTTGAGGATGGCGTTGACCAGCGTTCCCAGCACGACCTGAAAGCCGAAGGCGATGGCGCGTGTCTTCGCCGCCTTGTTGCCCCGGCCCATGGCGCCGAGCAGGATCGGCGTGGCGCCTGCCACATTGGCGCGGGCCAGCCCCTTGAAGGTGGACCAGCGGTCCGGCCTCGTGTCGTCGTGCTGAAGTGCTGCGCGCAGCACGCCTTCATGGTTGCGGATCCAGCCGGTGGTCCCGCGGACGAGGAGACGGCTGAGCTCGGCGAGATCGGTATCCGCCAGCCGCTTGTCGTCCTTCATCCGCGACAGCCTGCTTTCGCCATCACGCGCCGCAAGCGCCATCAGCGCATTGAAATAGGCGTCCTTGCTCTCAAACCGGCTGTAGAACGCGCCGACGGTGGCGCCGACCTGCCGGCACAGCGCCTCGATCGACAATTCCGCGAGGCTGTGGGTGCGCAACATCTCCGCGCCGGCCTGAAGCAGCGCGGCGGTGGTCTCGCGGCTGCGCTGTTGCCGTGACGGGGTCACGCCGGGGAGATCGAGTTCGGGCGGCCGCTGCATCGGAACTTGCGTCTCCGTCTGAAATAATCATAATGGTAATTCGGATTATGGTTTTTGGCAATGCGCAGGCGGCGCGTTGCCTTGAACCCCGGCGAACCCGTGGGTCAACCGCGGTCGCTCCAAAAAGCGGGAGGAAAGCATGGCGGCAGGCAGCGCAAAACCGTTCGGCGGCACGATCGGCAAGACGGTGGCCGGTTCAAAACCCTGGTGGCCGTCAGCGCCGAAGCCGCCGGCAGGCGCGCCGAACATCCTGGTCGTCTTGTTCGACGATGTCGGCTTTTCCGATTTCGGCTGCTACGGCTCGGCGATCAGGACGCCGACCATTGACAGGCTCGCCGCCGAAGGCCTGCGCTATTCGGGCTTCCACACCACGGCGATGTGCTCGACGACGCGCGCGGCGCTGCTCACCGGGCGCAACCATCATTCGGTCGGCGTCGGCTGTCTCGCCAATTTCGATAGCGGCTATCCCGGCTATCGCGGCAAGATCGCGCGCGAGGCGGGGACGCTGGCGGAAATACTGCGGCCGCACGGCTACCGCAACTACATGGTCGGCAAATGGCATGTCACGCCTTTGACCGAAAGCGGCGCCACCGGGCCGTTCGACGGCTGGCCGCTCGGCCGCGGCTTTGATCGATTCTATGGCTTCCTCGATGCCGAAACCGATCAGTTCGCGCCGGAGCTCGTTTCCGACAACACCCATATCGACGCACCCGGGACGTATGCGGATGGCTATCACCTGACGTCCGACCTGATCGACCAGTCGATCCGCTTCATCGCCGATCACACCGCAGACCGGCCCGATCTCCCGTGGCTGACCTGGGTCGCGCTCGGCGCCTGCCACGCGCCGCATCAGGCGCCAGCCGACATCATCAAGAGCTATGACGAGACGTTCGCCCATGGCTGGGACGTCGAGCGCGAGCAGCGGATGGCGCGGCAGAAGGCGATGGGCATCGTGCCGCAGGAAACCCGATTGCCCGCACGCAATGACGGCGTGAAGGCATGGGAAGAGCACAGCGCCGACGAAAAGCGCGTGTTCACGCGATTGCAGGCCGCCTTCGCCGGCATGCTCGACCATGCCGACCAGCATCTGGCGCGGCTGATCGGCTTTCTCGACACGGCCGGCATCCGCGACAATACGCTGATCCTGATCCTGTCGGATAATGGCGCGAGCCAAGAGGGCGGGCCGTTTGGCTTCGTCAACGCGATGGGCCCGTATAATTTCCGGCCCGAACCGATCGCGGAAAAGCTGCGCCGGATCGACGACATCGGGGGACCGGATTCGCACAGTAACTTTCCGCACGGCTGGGCAATGGCCTCGAACACGCCGCTGCGCCGCTACAAGCAGAACACTCATGGCGGCGGCATCCGCGATCCCTTCGTCATGACCTGGCCGAAGAAAATCGCCGCCAAAGGCGAGGTGCGCCACCAATTCGTTCACGCCTGCGACCTGACGCCGACCTTGCTCGACCTGATCGGCATCGCGCCGCCGGCCGAAATCGGCGGCGTCGCGCAGATGCCGATTGAAGGCGAGAGCTTTGCGCGCTCGATTGCCGATCCAGCCGCGCCGTCAAAGTCTTCGCCGCAATATTTCGAGATGTTCGGGCATCGCGGGATCTGGCAGGACGGCTGGAAGGTGGTTTCCTTCCATCCCTCAGGCACGCCGTTCGAGAACGACAAATGGGAGCTGTTTCACTTGGCGAAGGATTTTTCGGAAACCGACGATCTCGCCGAAAAGCAGCCCGAGCGTTTGGCTGAAATGATAAAACTGTGGTGGAGCGAGGCCGAGAAGCACAATGTGCTGCCGCTCGACGACCGGTTCGGCCCGCGCTTTGCGGAAAACGCCGCGCGCTTCCACGGCGCACGCAACAAGTTCACCTTTCACGTCGGCATGGGACACGTGCCGACCGATGTCGCACCCGACGTACGCAGCCGCAGCTACACCATCGAGGCCCATGTCGAGATCGGCGAGCAGGGCGCCAGGGGCGTGCTGATCGCCCACGGCGATGCGACGTCAGGCTACAGCCTCTACATCAAGGACGGCTTGCTGGTGCACGACCTCAATATCGGCGGCGGCCATGAGATCGTGAGCTCGAACCGCAAGGTGCCCGCAGGCGCACACCGGCTCGGCGTGCATGTCGAGCGCCTGGTGCGCGAGGAGCCGCCGGCCAAGGGCTCCCGCACCGGCGTGACGGCCTATACGCTCCTGATCGACGGCGAGGCGGCCGGTTCGATCCAGACCCAGTCTGCCTTCAATAACTTCATCTCGTGGTCCGGCCTCGACATCGGCCGCGATCGTTCCAGCCCGGTCTCGCACTACGAGGCGCCGTTCGAATTCACCGGGCAATTGCTGAAGGTGACGGTCGACATGCATGACGACCAGAAGCTCGACGGCGAGGGCGTTGGTGCGGCGGAGATGGCGCGGCAGTAAGTCCCCCGTCATTGCGAGGAGCCCTTGCGACGAAGCAATCCATTTCTCTGCAGGAGGCTCAGGATTGCTTCGCTTCGCTCGCAATGACGAAGCGAGGTCACTCGGCGGCTTGCTTGACGGAGCGTTCCGCATCTGAATGCGCCCCATGATCGGCATCGCCCGACCGGCCCCAGCCGGCGAACCTGTTCGCGAGCCGGTCGAGATAGAGATAGACCACCGGCGTCGTGAACAGCGTCAGCGCCTGGCTGACGATGAGGCCACCGACCATGGCGTAGCCGAGCGGCTGGCGGATTTCCGATCCAGTGCCGGTGCCGAGCATCAAGGGTACGCCGCCCAGCATCGCCGCCATCGTCGTCATCATGATCGGGCGGAACCGCAATAGCGCCGCCTGGCGGATCGCTGCCTCGGGCTCCAGATGCTCGTCGCGCTCGGCCGAGATGGCGAAGTCGACCATCATGATGCCGTTCTTCTTCACGATGCCGATAAGCAATATGATGCCGATCAATGCGATCAGGCTGAAGTCGAACCCGAAGAACATCAGGATCGCCAACGCGCCGACGCCGGCGGAGGGCAGCGTGGACAGGATGGTGATCGGGTGGATGTAGCTTTCGTAGAGAATACCCAGGATCAGGTACACGACCACGAGTGCGGCGAGAATCAACAGCGGTACGGTGCCGAGCGATTGCTGGAACGCCTGCGCGGTGCCCTGGAAGCTTGAATTGAGCGTCGAGGGCGCACCGAGTTCGACCATCGCCTTCTGTACGGCGTCGGTCGCCTGACCCAGTGCTACGCCTTGGGCGAGGTTGAAGCTGATGGTGATCGCCGGGAACTGGCCCTGGTGGCTGATCGACAATGGCCGCACCGGCACGCTGGTCCAGGTCGCGAACGTTGACAGCGGCACCTGGTCGCCCGTGGTCGGTGACTTCACGTAGATCTTGTTCAGGGTATCGAGATTGCCCTGCAATTCCGGCAGCACCTCGAGGATCACGTGATAGCTGTTGAGCTGCGTGAAATACTGCGTCACCTGGCGCTGGCCGAAGGCGTCGTACAGCGTGTCGTCGATCAGTTGCGGCTGGATGCCATAGCGCGAGGCGGTGTCGCGATTGATCTTCAGCTCAAGCGTGGTGCCTTTGGTCTGCTGGTCGGTCGCGACGTCGCGCAGCTCCGGCAGCGTCTGCATCTTCGCCAGGATTTTTGGAGCCCATTGGTTCAGTTCACCAAGGTCGGCATCCTGAAGCGTGAACTCGAACTGGGTGCGCGTCGGCCGGCCGCCGAGCCGCACGTCTTGTGCCGCCTGCATGAACAGCCGGGCGCCCTCGACCTTCTCGAGCTTGGGACGCAGCCGGGCAATGATCTGCTGGGCGGAAGCGTTGCGCTGGTTGCGCGGCTTGAGCGTGATGAACATATTGCCGTTGTTAACGGCCCGGCCGCTGCCACCGATATTCATGGCGATCGTTGCCACATCGGGGTCGGCCATGACGATCTTGCCGAGTTCCTCCTGATGCCGCTTCATGTCGGCAAAGGAAATATCCTGGTTGGCCTCCGATGTCGCGGTGATCAGGCCGACGTCCTGCTGCGGGAAGAAGCCTTTCGGGATGATCACGAACAGATAGACGGACAATCCGAGCGTCGCGAAGAATATCATCAGCGTCGTGAATTTCCAGCGCAGCGCCAGATCGAGGCCGCGCTCATAGGCGCGAAGCATGGCATCGAAGGCGCGCTCGCTCCATTGATAGAACCGGCCGTGCTTGGTTTCGCCATGTGCACGCAGGAAGCGCGAGGCCATCATCGGCGTCAGCGTCAGCGAAACCACCATCGAGACGAAAATCGTCATCGCCAGCGTGACGGCGAATTCACGGAACAAGCGGCCGATGATTCCGCCCATCAATAGCAGCGGGATCAGCACGGCAACCAGCGAAATCGAAATCGAAACAATGGTGAAGCCGATTTCCTTGGCGCCCTTGAAGGCCGCGGCCAGCGGCTTTTCGCCTTCCTCGATATAGCGCGTGATGTTTTCCAGCATCACGATGGCGTCGTCGACCACGAAGCCGACGGCGATCGTCAATGCCATCAGCGACAGATTGTCGAGCGTATAGCCGAACACCCACATCAGCGCGCAGGCGCCGAGCAGGGCCAGCGGCACCGTTACGGTCGGGATTACGGTGGCCCAGAAACTGCGCAGAAAGACGAAGATGACCATCACGACCAGCGCGATGGTCAGGAGCAAGGTGAACTGTACGTCTTCGACGGCGGCCCGGATGGTCTGGGTGCGGTCGCTGATGACCTCAATCTTGATCGCAGGCGGGATCGCGGCGACCAGCCGCGGCAGTGCCGCCTTGATCTTGTCGACGGTCTCGATGACGTTGGCGCCGGGCTGCTTGAATACGACAAGAAACACGCCGCGCTTGCCATTGGCCCAGGCCGCCTGCTTGGCGTCTTCCGGGCCGGTGACGGCCTGACCGATGTCGCGGATCCGCAAGGGGCCGCCGTTGCGGTAGGCGACAATGACGTCGTTCCAGTCCTTGGAATCCAGCAACTGATCGTTGGCGTAGATGGTGTAGGCGCGAGTGTCGCCGTCGATATTACCCTTCGGGCTGTCGACGGTGGTGATCGCGATCTGAGCGCGCACGTCCTCCAGCGACAGACCCTTGGCGACGAGCTTGGCCGGGTCGATCTGGACCCGGATCGCGGGCTTCTGTTGTCCACCGATCGTGACCTGGGCAACGCCGGAGATCTGGCTGATTTGTTGGGCGAGCTGGGCATCGACGGCATCGCTGACGGTGGTCAGCGGCAGCGTGTCAGAAGTCGCCGACAGCAGCAGGATCGGCGAGTCCGCCGGGTTGACCTTGCGATAGGTCGGCGGCGAGGGGAGGTTTTTCGGCAACTGGCCGCCAGCGGCGTTGATCGCGGCCTGCACATCGTTGGCGGCGCCATCAATGGAGCGGTTCAGGTCGAATTGAATCGTTACCGCCGCGGTGCCGAGATAGCTGGTCGAGGTCATCTGCGCGATGCCGGGAATTTGCGCGAGCTGACGCTCCAGCGGCTGCGCTACCGAGGACGCCATGGTCTCCGGACTGCCCCCTGGCAAGCTGGCGGAAACCTGAATAGTTGGGAAGTCGACTTGCGGCAGGGGCGCCACCGGCAGCAGCGGATAGGCGACGAGGCCGACGAACAGAATGCCGGCCATCATCAGCGAGGTGCCGATCGGATAGCGAATGAAGGGCGCGGAGATACCGTCGCTCATTGCTGGCTGGCCTTCGGTGAGCCTGCATCCGAACTCGCAACCGCCGTGCTTACCAGCGCACCGGGCTGCACTTTATATTGGCCGGACGTGATCACCTGCTGCCCCGGCGACAGACCCTCATCGACCACCGAGCGGCCGTCGATCGAATTCGTCACCTTGATCTTGCGCAGCTCGGCCTTGTTTTCCGTATTGACGGCATACGCATAAAGGCCGTCCGGTCCGTGCTGGACCGCATCGTCGGCAACGACGGTCGCGTCCTTCAGGGTCTTGATCAGCAGGCGCGTGGAAACCGATTGACCTGGCCACAGCGCATGGTCCTTGTTGTCGAACACCGCCTTCAGCCGGATGGTGCCGCTCGTGGTGTCGACCTGGTTGTTGATCAGCGCCAGCGTGCCTGTCGACAGCACGCGCTTGCCGTCGGTGGAAAGCGCGATCACCTTTGGCGGGGAGGCGTTGAGCGCAGCCTTGATCTCCGGCAACTGGTCTTCCGGCGCAGTGAAGATCACCGCGATCGGCTCGATCTGGGCGATTGTCACGATGCCGGTCTGCGTCGCGGCATTGACGATGTTGCCGACGTCGACCAGGCGCAGGCCGGCGACGCCCGAGATCGGCGCCTTAACGGTGGCGTAATCGAGCTGAGTTTGTGCATTCTCAATCAACGCCGCGTCGGCCGCAATCTGTGCCGTCAGCTGCGCAACGGTCGAACGCTGGGTATCGGTCTGCTGCCGCGTGGCAAATTCACCGAGCTTGGTGTAGCGCTGCAAGTCGAGATTGGCGTTGGCGAGATTGGCTTCGTCCTGGGCCTTCTTGGCCTTGGCCTGATCGAGGGCTGCCTGGAACGGCCGCGGATCGATCTCGACCAGCGTATCGCCCTCTTTGACGAATTTGCCTTCCTGGAAAGCGATCCGGTTGATCTGGCCATCGACGCGGGTCCGGACCACGACGGTGTTGAAGCCTTGCACCGTTCCAAGGCCGGTCAGATAGACCGGAAAATCGGCTTTTTCGACCGGGGCGATTTTTACGGGGACAGCAATCGCGGCCGGTGCACGCTTCCGGGCATTCTCGGCCAGTGCGGCACGCTCGTCGCCGTGGAAACGCAGCCACCCGAAATAGCCGAGCCCCGCGACCAATGCGGCCAGCAACACCCAACGGATTGTGCGCGACTTCGACATGCAAGCTTCTTGGGTTCGGAAGACAAGTAATGGGTGATCAAAACAGTTCCCTGCGAAGCCCGATATAATATGCGTGCACTTAATGTGTAAACACACTATAACTTGAGGAATCCTAAACAATTGGAAAGGTTTGGGGCCGCCACTCAGCGGACCATCTTATTCAAATGACGCTCGATTTGAAACGCAGGTTGATCGCCCAACTCGTCGAGAGTTCGCGGCTGCTGCGCAATTACATCGACAATCGCGCCAAGGGACGTGGCACGACGCGCGCACAGTGGATCGTGCTGTTTCGCCTGCGGCAGCAGGAGGGGCTTTCGCAGGTCGATCTTGCCGATGTGCTGGAACTGCAGCCGATTTCGCTTGTGCGTTTGCTCGATCGCCTGGTCGAACACGGACTGCTGGAGCGTCGGCCCGATCCTAAAGACCGTCGCGCCAACCGCCTGTTCCTGACCGAGGGCGGCCGTCAGCTTGTCGACGACCTCGACAGTCTGCGCGACGCGATTGCATCGGATGTGCTCCGCGATATTCCGGACGAAGCGATCCAGGCGAGCCTCGACACGCTGGTCGACGTCAAGGAACGCCTCAAGGGTCTCGGCGAGGCTTCGGATACGATCGTCGCCAAGTAGCGCCGGGCGATCGCCTCTCGACGGCAGCCTGACCTCGTCCAGTTTGAGTAGCCCAAATTCGAAACGGTTGAAACGCGATTGGATGTCGTCCATATCGCGCTCACCACGTCGCGAAATCGGAGTGCATGATGGACGAACTGAACGGACGCATGATGGCGTGCCAGATTCTGATCACGGGACTGATCGCGCGCGTCGCGAACGATTCGCCCGATCCCTTGCGCTTCCTCACCGACTTCCGCGATGAGATCAAAGCCGTCGTGAAGGGAGTCAACATCACCGGCATGGACAACACCGATCGCGTCCGTCAGGTCGCGCAATCGACGGTCGATGAATTGTTTTCGCTGATGAAGCCGCCGAGCACAGATTGATGGTCGCGAAAGTGACGGTGCAACTTATGCCCGATTTTACGGCGTTTCTTTCATCTCTTTAGAACGTTTACAAAGTAACTTTAGAACCATTTCAAACTACAGTTTAGAACGCTTTCAAACTGTAGATTAGAATCTCTTTCAACTCGTTGGAATCAAACGAGGTGTTGCCGTAATCACATTGACCCGAATTTCTTCGCCCGATAGCACCCAATGGGACGGATCGTCGCGCGACAAATATGCGCACGAGCCGAAAATTCATTCTGGGGCGCGTCATGAACAAAGCAAAAGCACCGAGGTCGCTACGTTTCGAGGTGGCGGTCAACTCGGTCGGTCAGACGGTTGAAAACAATTCCGGCAAGAAGGTTTCCGCCGTTGCGGGCCTCATTGCGGTGGCGTCGTTTTCCGGCGCCGAAGCGCAGCAACCCAACCTCCCGCCGGTGACGGTCGATGCCCCGGTCGCTCGCCCGCGTCCTGCTGCGTCGAAACCTTCGCCGGACCAGGTCCGCGCCCGGACTGCGTTGCGCCGTGCCGCGCGCCGCACGCAGCCGGCGCAGGTCGCCGCCGTGCCGTTTCCCAATGCGGGCGGACTGCCCGCAGATCGCGATCCCTACGCCAATCCGAACGCGCCCTACATGGCCACCCGGGTGCAGGCGTCAGGCAAGTTTCCCGAGCCGATCGTCAACACGCCGAAATCGATCACGGTGCTGACCAAGGACGTGCTGGCGGACCAGAATTCGACCACGCTGAAATCGGCCGTGCTGAACACGGCTGGCGTGACGCTCGGCACCGGCGAGGGCGGCAATGCTTTCGGCGACCGGTTCTTCATCCGCGGCTTCGATGCCCGCAACGACATCTTCCTCGACGGCATGCGCGATGCCGGCGTCAGCGTTCGCGAAAACTTCTTCACCGAGCAGGTCGAAATCCTGCGTGGCCCGGGCTCGACATTTGCGGGCCGCGGCACCACCGGCGGCGCGATCAACATCGTCACCAAGCAGGCGACGGCCGAGAAGAGCTTCTACAATATGGACACCACGTTCGGCACCGACCACACCAAGCGGGTCGTGCTCGACGTCAACCAGGTGATCAGCCCGACGCTGGCGATTCGTGCCGGTGGCCTGTTCCAGGATGCAGGCGTCGCCGGCCGCGACTACATCAAGGACGACCGCGACGGCGGCTTCGTTGCGGCGAAGTGGACCCCGCTCGACACCGTGAAGCTTTACGCGAACTACATTCACACCAACCTGCACGGACTGCCCGATTTCGGCGTGCCGTACTATCGGCCCGGTTCGCCCAATCCGGGTCCGGGCAATTTCTACCCGACCAAGGCAGGCGGCCCGTATCCTGATTTCGGCGTCAGCCGCAACAATTTCTACGGCCTCGTCAACCGCGACTATTACAGCATCAAGCAGGACATCGGCACGGTCGGCGGCGAGGTCTCGATTACCCCCGATCTGACGCTGAGCAACAAGACCAGATTCCAGCGTTCGGTTCTCGATTACATCGGAACGCTTCCGGAAGCCCCGGTCGATAACGGCAAGACCCTCAGCCTCAATCCGCAGAGCCGCTATCAGGTTACCGAAAACATCGCCAACCAGACCGAGGCGATTTACAAATCCTACATTGGCGGCTGGAAGAACACGACGACGGGCGGCGTCGAAGTTTCGCGCGAGATCGCCAGCATCGACAAATTTGCGGGCCTCAGTTCCGAAGCGCTGCCGGGCGGAAATCCCGGCGGTAACATCGTCGGAGCCAGCATCTACTATCCGCAATTCACCTTTGCGAACACTGGCGGCAATCCGCAGTTGGCCGGCCTGCCGACCAAGATCGCCATCGACACCACCAGCGCGTATGTCATCAACACCTCCAATTACAACGACTTCGTCATCCTCAATGGCGGCATTCGCTATGATGACTACAACATCAAGGCCGCCGGCTTTGGTACGAAGAATGGCGTGCCGAACGTCTGGAACAACCAGGAACAGAATTACGGGCTGCCGAACTTCAACCTCGGTATCGTCCTCAAGCCGATGCCGATCGCAAGCGTCTATGCTGCCTATGCGACCTCCTCCAATCCGGTCGGCGCCGAGTTTGACGGCACCAGCGCCCAATATGGCGGGCTGGCGCCATCGCTGAACGGCAATCCCAATCAAATCTTCGGGCCTGAAAAGAACAAGGCGATCGAAATCGGCACCAAATGGGAGCTGTTCGACCGGCGGCTGCTGCTGACCGCGGCGTTATTCCAGACCGAGAAGGAAAACGCGCGCGAGTCACAAAATATTGCCAATGCAGGTGCTGCGACGGCAACGTGTCCCTATCCTGCCAACACAACGGGCACAGTGTCCTGCATCTCCGCGGGCGCGGCCTATCGTATCCGGGGCATCGACCTCGGCATCGGCGGCAAGATCACCGACAAATGGAGCGTGTTCGGCGGCCTGGTGCTGATGCAGTCGGAGGTGACGAAATCACTGGTCCCGTCGCCGCAGCCGCTGCTGTTCCCGACCAATGTCGGGCTGAAGCTCGCCAACGTCGCGCATCAGTCGTTCAGCCTGCTGAGCAAGTATCAGCTTACGGACGTCTGGGAGATCGGCGCTCAGGCCGTGTACCGCTCCGAGATGTACGGCGGAACGTTCCTCGCTGCGAACCAGGGCACGTCGATCCCGAGCTTCTGGCGCTTCGATACCTTCGTGGAAGCCAAGATCGACAAGAACTGGACGGCAAAACTGTTCGTCGCCAATATCACCAACAAGCTCTACTACGATGCGCTCTATCAAAGCGCGACGCCGTTCGTGTTCGTCGCGCCGGGCCGCAGCGTGAGCATGGTGATCTCGGCGCGGTTCTAGACAAATTCCAGGGGGTGCAGGTGGCATGCTGATTTGCATCCCTGAGGTACTGAGCAAGGCAGATGTGGCGGATTTCCGCCGCATCATGGACGCCTCCGACTGGGAGGACGGCCGTTCCACCGCCGGCGCGCAATCGGCCCTGGTCAAGCGCAACGAGCAGCTTCCGCCGGACAGCGAGGTCGCGCGCACGCTCGGCAATCGCGTGCTTTCGGCGCTGACCGCCAGCCCGAGATTCATCTCGGCGGCGATCCCGCTGCAGATCTTTCCGCCGCTATTTAATCGCTACGTGGCCTCCGGCGGGCACCATTTCGGCCTCCATGTCGACAACGCGGTGAGGGGAGATCGCCTCACGGGCTTGCGGATCCGGACCGACCTGTCGGTGACGCTGTTTCTGTCGGAGCCGGACGAGTATGATGGGGGCGAGCTGGTGGTCGAGGATCTCTATGGTTCCCACGAAATCAAGCTCGCGGCCGGGGACCTCGTGCTTTATCCTGCGTCTAGTTTGCATCTGGTCACGCCCGTCACACGAGGTATGCGGGTGGCGTCTTTTTTCTGGCTGCAGAGCATGGTACGGGATGACCACGCCCGCAGTCTGATCTTTGATCTCGATACCTCGATCCAGGCCTTGGTGGAGCGACTGGGGCGAGACGACCCTGAAACGGTCAAATTGACCGGCATCTATCACAACCTGATCCGCTACTGGGCCGAAGTATGAAGAACATGTCTCTTTCTCGCGCGATGGCATTTACGGTGATTTCAGCGCTGGCGACGCTGTCGCTGGCGGCGCCGCTGTCGGCCCAGCAGGGCGCGGCTCCCGCTGTACCTTCCGCGCCCATTGCCCAACAAGCGCCCGCAGCTCAGCAACCGCCGGCCCAGTCCACACTCCCTCAATCAGCGCCCCCTCAAGCCACATCCCCTCAAGCCACGTTGCCTGCGCAGGCCACGCCGTCCCCGCTTGCACCGGCGACGCCTGCCGCCGCACCGGCCGAAGGCGAGAACAAGGTAGCCAAGCTTGGCAAGGCGGCGATGTCCGAATTGTCGCCGTGGCTGATGTTCTGGAATGCGGACATCATCGTCAAATCGGTGATGATCGGTCTCGCCTTCGCTTCGCTCGTGACCTGGACCATCTTCCTCGGCAAGATGGTCGAGATGACGGTAATCCGGCGCAGGCTGCGCGGCGCGCTCGTCAAGATCGGCGATGCGCGGTCGCTGGCTGAAGCGCAATTCGCGCTCGGCGCCAAGGGCAGCGTGCTGGCGTCCTTCCTGGCGGCAGCGATGCGCGAGGCGCGGCTGTCGGCGGGCATTTCAAGCGATGCCGGTATCAAGGAACGCGCCGCTTCGAGCTTTGCAGAAATCGTGCGCGCCGAGGCACGACGGATCCGGTTCGGCATGGGCCTGTTGGCGACGATCGGCGCGACATCGCCGTTCGTCGGACTGTTCGGCACGGTGTGGGGCATCATGAACAGCTTCATCGGCATCTCGAAATCGCAAACCACGAATCTTGCTGTGGTGGCGCCCGGCATCGCCGAAGCGCTGCTCGCCACCGCCCTGGGTCTGGTCGCCGCGATCCCTGCCGTCATCATCTACAATCACTTTGCGCGCGTCACCAAAGGCTACCTGGAACTGGTCAGCCGTGCCTCGGGCGCCGCGGGCCGGCTCCTGTCGCGCGATCTCGACCGCACCCATGTTAGCGGCCAGCACGTCCGTGGGGCAGCGGAGTAGACGATGGGCGCGTCGATCGCAGAACATGACGATGACGACAGTGATTTCTCGGAGTCACACGAGATCAATGTCACGCCGTTCATCGACGTCATGCTGGTCCTCCTGATCATCTTCATGGTGGCGGCGCCATTGTCGACCGTCGATCTGCCGATTGACCTGCCGACGTCCACAGCGACCCCGCAAAAGAAGCCGGACAAGCCGACCTATGTCAGCATCAAGCCTGACCTCGCGATCGCGATCGGGGAAAATTTCGTCAAGCGGGTCGATCTGGTCCGCTCGCTCGATGCGATGCCTGACGTCAAAAAGGATCAATTCATCTTCATACGTGCCGACCGCGGCGTGCCCTACGGCGAATTGATGGACGTGCTCGAAATTCTGCGCAACGGCGGCTACAAGATGCTCAAACTGACCGCGCTGGAGGGGGTTCCAGGCAGCACGACCCCGCCTGCGGCAACCGACAATTCGAAGCCCTGAGCGACGGCGAGTAAGACATGTCGGACTTGGATGCCGGACAAAAGGCACCGCTGCGGCTCTGGGTGTTCGGAGCCGTCGGCGCGCTTTTGCTTCACGTCGGCGGGGCGGCGCTGGCGCTCGCCTATCTGCAGACCGACGAACCGCAAAACTCCATCGGCGACACCGGCATCGAGGTCGGCTACGAGCAGGCCGCAGTCCAGCGCGAGCAGACAGACCTGCCGCCGGGGCCCGACAGCGACGCTTCCCAGGCTTCGCCCCAGCTCGCCGAGCAGAAGGCCGAGGTCAAGGAATCCGAGCTGCCGCAGGACAAGCCGACCGAGACCGAGGAGGCGGACCGCGAGGTAACACCGAACGAGTCGAAGAAGCCGAAGGAAGACGATCCGAAGGTTGCTGCAGTGCAGACCCAGGCATCGACCGAATCTGTGGCGGCCGAGGCAACCGCGACGCCGGCCTCCATCGAGAAGGCGCGCCGCGAGCGGGCGAATTGGCAGACCGAACTGTTCCAGCATCTCGACCGGCACAAGCGTTATCCGAAAGAGCGCCAGCAAAAGACCGCGGAGATCTATATCCGCTTCACGCTCGACCGGCTCGGCCACGTGCTTTCCGTCGACATCGAAAAAGGCTCGGGCGACAAGGTGTTTGACGACGCGGCGCTCGCGATGGTGCGCCGCTCCGACCCCGTGCCGGCGCCTCCGCCGCTGGTCGCGGATGAGGGGCTGAGCTTCACCCTGCCGGTGATCTTCCGCGTCAAGAACAAGGGCTGAAGCCTTTTGCGTTTCCTTTCTGCGCGGCGTGGCCATGCGTACTTGACCCTCTCCCGGACCGGAAGAGGAGGGAGTTGGCATCATCCGAAGATCGCGATCCTCAGGTCTTCTTCAGCATCGGACAGACGCTCTTCTCCAGCGGGATGAAGGCTTCCGCCGCTGGGATGGTGGCGACGAGGTTGTAGTAGTCCCACGGATATTTCGAATCCGCCGGCTTCTTTACCTCGAACAGATAGGCCGGGTGGATCTTGCGGCCATCGGCGCGGATCGAGCCCTTACCGAACAGCGGATCGTCGGTCGGCATTTCCTTCATCTTGGCGACCACCGCGCGGCCGTCATGCGGATTGCCGCCGAGTGCTTCCAGCGCCTTGAAGTAGTGGATCAAGGAGGAGTAGACGCCGGCCTGCACCATGGTCGGCGGATTCTTCTTGTATTTTTCGTTGAAGCGCTTGGTGAAGGCGCGGGTCTGGTCGTTCATGTCCCAGTAGAAGGTCTCGGTGAAGTTCAGCCCCTGCGCGACCTTCAGTCCGAGCGAATGAACGTCGGTGATGAACATCAGCATGCCCGCGAGCTTCTGCCCGCCGGCGACGATACCGAACTCTGCCGCCTGCTTGATCGAATTGGTGGTGTCGCCGCCGGCGTTCGCAAGCCCGATGATCTTGGCCTTCGAGCTTTGCGCCTGCAGCAGGAACGACGAGAAGTCGGCGTTGTTGAGCGGATGCTTGACGCCGCCGAGCACCTTGCCGCCATTGGCGACGACGACTGCAGCCGTATCGCGTTCGAGCGCATGACCGAAGGCGTAGTCTGCGGTGAGGAAGAACCAGGTATCGCCGCCGGATTTCACCAGCGCCTTGCCGGTGCCGTTGGCGAGCATCCAGGTGTCGTAGACCCAATGGATGGTGTTCGGCGAGCACTGCGCGCCGGTGAGATCTGATGACGCCGAGCCGGAGTTCAGGTTGACGACGTTCTTTTCCTTGGCGAGGTTGGCAATGGCGAGGCCGACACCGGAGCTTGCGAGGTCGACGAACACGTCGACCTTCTCGACGTCGACCCACTGCTTGCCGATATTGGTGCCGACGTCGGGCTTGTTCTGGTGATCGGCCGAGATCACGTCGATCTTCCAGCCTTTGGCAAGAAGCCCGGAATCCTCGATCGCCATCTGCGCAGCGACGGCCGAGCCGGGGCCGCCGATATCAGCGTAAAGGCCGGACTGGTCGCCGAGACTTCCGACCTTGACGACCTTGTCGAGCGTTTGCGCAAACGCGCCGCTGGCAAGCACCAGGCTCGTGGTCATCACCAAGGCTGCAATGGATCGCTTCATTTATCCTCCAGGATTTTTTGAACGTTTTGCTTGAAACCAGTGAGAATAGTATGCCCGGCCTTGCTTCGGCCGCCTAGCCGCTGCGGCAAACCGCTCGCGCGCGGAATATTCCGCCGCGCGGCCAATTCGAAAAACGCGAATGTGTGGGTATCTAACGAAGTGCTGCGAGAAGCGTCAGCGCCAGTAGTAGCGGATGCCGACATAGACCACGGCGAGGCAGGCAAAGATCAGCGCCACCGGAAGCCTTGGTTTTGTCGCCGGGCCGGACGCGGCGGCTTTGGGCCGCGGGGGCGGCCGCCGGAACGCGGTGACATTGCCGGTATCGGTGGCCGGCTCGCTCGCGCGCGAGGGAATTTCGGGGGGCGTTCCGGAGCCGCCCATCTCGGCATAATAGCTCTTGTACATGAGCAGGATGGTGGCCTCGGAGGCCTCCGCCTCGGTCATTCTCGCCAGCAGCTGCCGGTAGCTTTCCAGAAAGCGCTGGGCTTCGGCGGGCAGGGCGGAGAACCCGTTGAGCTTGGCCAGCATTTTCCAGGTTGCGAAATCTGCCCTCGCACGGGTATCGGCGCGGCGTGCAATCAACATATCGGCAGCTTTTGTCGCCATGGCCCGGGGTCGGTTCTTCCCTGTATGCTGTTTCTATCTGAAGTTTAGGCGTTGCCGGTGATGAAGAGAAGCGCGCTGATCACATATCCGGTCAGTGTCCGAAGTATCGCCGAAATAACATCAAGATTTAGGCCGAGCTGCGCGCCGATGACAGGAAGCAGGATCAGAAGGCCGATCAGGATCAGCATCCCGTAGGGTTCCAGCCGCGACAGCGGGTATGCCAGCACCCGCGGCAGCAGCCCGACGGCGACCCGGCCGCCGTCCAGCGGCGGGATCGGCATCATGTTGAAGATTGCGAGCACGATATTGATCAGGAAAGCATTTTTGAGGTTGTCCGCCGTCCATTTGGCGGCGTCTGCCGGCACCAAAGGCAGGGCATGGAAGGCAAACGCCACGATCGTCGCCAGGACGATGTTGATGGCGGGTCCGGCCAGCGCCACCCAGACCATGTCGAGCCGGGGATGATTCAGGTTCCGGAAATTCACCGGGACCGGCTTGGCGTAACCGAACAGGAAGGGCGAATGCGAAAGCAGTAGCAGGCCCGGCAGAATCACAGTCCCAAACGGATCGATATGCTTGAGGGGATTGAAGCTGACCCGGCCGAGCTGCCAGGCGGTGTTGTCCCCAAGCCGATAGGCCACAAAGCCGTGGGCGGCCTCGTGGAAAGTAATCGCGATCACAAGGGGGAGCACCCAGACCGAAATGTCGTACAGCGAGATGTTCAAGCGGTCTGTCCCGGTTTGCGCGTCGAGGCCGCCAACCTAGCATGCCTGCGTTACTGGGGAACCGTCTCCTGATATTGCGGTAAACCGTCGTCGAGCCGGACCCAGGCCATCTTTGCCGATACCCAGATGTGCTCGGTCGGTGCAAAGGCGTTGCGGTCGTCGAAGGCGGCCAGCGCAACGCCCACCACGGTACCGTTGGTCCGGCGGGAAAACAGCCGTGTGCCGCAAACCTTGCAGAACACCCGGTCGAGCGCTTCCGAGGAGGGGAAACGCGCGGTATCGCCCTCGACGGAAAGCGCCGGCTGATCGAACAGCGCGCGGGCAAAGAACGGCGAACCCATCGCCTTCTGGCAGTTGCGGCAGTGGCAGATGCGGACATTGAGCGGCTCGCCCTCGGCCTTGAACCGGACCGCTCCGCAGAAACATCCGCCTTCCCGGATCATGCCCATCTCAATAGGTCGCCCGGCCGCCGGAAATGTCGAATACGGCGCCGGTCGAGAATGCGCAATCCTCTGATGCCAGCCAAGCCACCATCGCCGCGAGTTCTTCCACCAGCACAAAACGGCCCTTCGGAATTTTCGACAGCATGAAATCGATGTGCTGCTGCGTCAGCTGGTCGAAGATCGCGGTCTTCGCCGCCGCCGGCGTCACCGCGTTGACTAGGATGTCGTGCTGCGCGAGTTCCTTGCCGAGCGACTTGGTCAGCGCGATCAGGCCGGCTTTCGAGGCCGAATAATGCGCGGCGTTGGGGTTGCCTTCCTTGCCGGCGATCGAGGCGATGTTGACGATACGGCCGTATTTCTGCGTCAGCATCGTCGGCACCACAGCCTTGCAGCAGATGAAGGGGCCGTCGAGATTGATGCGCAACACCTTGTGCCATTCATCGAGGTCGGTTTCCCACACCGTCTTGTTGACGCCGGCGATGCCCGCATTGTTGACGAGGATATCGATCTTGCCGAGCGCCTTCAGCGTCTCGTCGCGGGTCTTCTCGACAGCGGCGAGGTCGGAGACGTCGACCTTGAAGGCGGAGACCGCCGGACCGATTTCCCTGGCGGTCTTTTCGGCAAATGGAAGGTCGTGATCCCAGATCGCGACCTTCGCACCCGATGCGACGAAGCGCTCGGCAATCGCGCGCCCAAAACCCTGCGCGCCGCCGGTGACGACGGCGCAACGCCCATTCAAATCGATCTTGTTCATGCTGGAAGCCTTTGATTGCGTGGACGTCAGAGCATGTAGCCGCCATCGACGACGAGGTCGACGCCGGTGGTGAACGCGGCTTCGTCGCTCGCAAGATAGACCGCCATGGCCGCGATTTCGTCTGCGGTGCCCAGCCGCCCCATCTTCTGGCGGGCGACGAACATCTCTTTGCCCTGCGGGCCGACGGCCGCGGCGCGGTCGAGCATCGAGGGTGTCTCCACGGTGCCGGGGCAGATGCTGTTGCAGCGGATGCCCTGAGTGATGAAGTCGAGCGCAATCGCGCGCGTGAGCAGTGAAACCGCAGCCTTGGACGCACTGTAGACATAACGGTTGGCCGGTGGCCTCAACGCCGCGCAGGACGAGATGTTGACGATGCTGCCGCCTCCGCCCGCCAGCATCGCCGGCAGAAACGCCCTGATGGTCCGGTGCATGGATTTGACGTTGAGGTCGAACGAGAAGTCCCAGTCTTGTTCCGAACAGTCCAGGATGGTTCCGTGGTGCACGAAGCCCGCCGCGTTGAGCAGGATGTCGATCTTTCCAATGCGCTTGGCGAAGGCGTCGACCTCGGCGGTGCTGCGAACGTCGAGCCGTGCCGTCTCGGCGATGCCGCTTTCATTGATGTCGGTGGCGATCACCGTGGCGCCTTCGCGCGCGAATGCGATTGCGCATGCACGCCCGATGCCCGCCGCCGCGGCGGTGACAACGGCGCGCTTTCCCTTCAGCCGATCTGACATTTTTTTCTTCTCCTTGTTTCCCTCTCGTCATTGCGAGGAGCGAAGCGACCAAGCAATCCATTCTCGCGATGCGGCACGGTGGATTGCTTCGCTGCGCTCGCAATGACGGCAATCAGCTAATGATTGTCCCGCGCCACGCCGACCGTGCCCGCAATATTCTGATAGCGCGTGGCGAGCTCCATGCAGGCACCGGTGGCCTGCTGGCCGACGGTCGAGCGATAGAGCTCCTGCCACGGCGTCTGGTTGGCGGGGTAGGCGAAGCCGCCCTTGGCCTTCAACTCGGCGCGACGCTTCTTCAATTCGTCGCTCGTGATCAGGATATTGGCGTCGCCCTTGTTGAGGTCGATGCGGACCTTGTCGCCGGTCCTCAGGATCGCAAGCCCGCCGTCGGCGGCGGCCTCCGGCGAGGCGTTGAGGATCGAGGGTGAACCCGAGGTGCCGGACTGCCTTCCGTCGCCGATGCAGGGCAGCGAGAGGATACCGCGTTTGATCAGCGCCGCCGGCGGCTGCATGTTCACCACCTCGGCGCCGCCGGGATAGCCGATCGGCCCGGCGCCGCGGATGAACAGCACGCAGTGCTCGTCGATGTTGAGCGAGGGATCGTCGATCCGGTTGTGATAATCCTCAGGCCCCTCGAACACGATGGCGCGTCCTTCGAACGCATTCAGGTCTTTGGGATTGATCAAATAGCGGTCGCGGAATTCCTTGGAGATCACGCTGGTCTTCATGATTGCGGAATCAAACAGATTGCCGCGCAGCACCAGGAAGCCGGCATCCTTTACCAGCGGCTTGTCGTAGCTCCAGATCACATCGCCGTCGGGCTTGGGCGCCTCGCGGCAGTTCTCGCCCATGGAGCGGCCGTTGACCGTCGCGGCGTCCTCATGGATGCGCTTGTGCGCCATCAATTCGCGCACCACCGCCGGCACGCCGCCGGCGCGGTGATATTCCTCGCCAAGATAGAAGCCGGCCGGCTGCATGTTCACCAATAGCGGGATGTCATGGCCGTGTTTCTGCCAGTCGTCGATCGAGAGCTCGACGCCGATATGCCGCGCCAGCGCGTTGATGTGGATCGGCGCGTTGGTCGAGCCGCCGATCGCCGAATTCACCACGATGCAGTTCTCGAACGCCTTGCGGGTCAGGATGTCGGAAGGTTTGAGATCCTCCCAGACCATCTCCACGATCCGCTTTCCCGTCTCGTAGGCGATCTGGCCGCGCTCGCGATAGGGCGCCGGGATCGCCGCACAGCCCGGCAGCGACATGCCGAGCGCTTCCGCAAGCGAATTCATGGTCGAGGCGGTGCCCATGGTGTTGCAATGGCCGACCGACGGGGCCGAGGAGGCCACGATTTCGATGAACTCGTTGTAGTCGATCTCGCCGGCGGCAAGCCGCTCGCGGGCTTTCCAGACGATGGTGCCCGAACCGGTGCGCTCGCCGTTGAACCAGCCGTTCAGCATCGGGCCGCCCGAGAGCACGATCGCGGGCAGATTGACGGTCGCCGCCGCCATCAGGCAGGCGGGCGTCGTCTTGTCGCAGCCGGTGGTGAGCACCACGCCATCGAGCGGATAGCCGAACAGGATTTCGACGAGGCCGAGATAGGCGAGGTTGCGGTCGAGCGCCGCGGTCGGCCGCTTGCCGGTTTCCTGGATCGGATGCGTCGGAAATTCCATGGCGATGCCGCCGGCCGCGCGGATGCCTTCGCGCACCCGGTGCGCCAGTTCGAGGTGGTGGCGGTTGCACGGCGACAGGTCGTTGCCGGTCTGGGCGATGCCGATGATCGGCTTGCCGGATTGCAATTCCTCTCGGGTCAGGCCGTAATTCAGATAGCGCTCGAGATAGAGCGCCGTCATTCCCGGGTTATGCGGGTTGTTGAACCACTCGAGGGAACGTAGCTTCCGGCCCTTGCCATTGGTGGCAGTCTTGTTGTCATCGTTTTTCATTGGGTCCTCCCGCACTGCAAACTCATGGGCGGCTTAAATCACGGCAGCGATGCACCATGCCAAGAATTTCATCCGCTGCAACGCGCTTGCCTTCTCCCGTCTGAGCCATCCGATCCTAATTCGGCTCAAAAGATAGCGCTACCATTTTCTGTCCGCACGCGATCCCTTCCGGAGATGGCGATCATCACATGCTTTGCGGCATCGAACTTTCGCGGACCATCAACTGAAAACCGAGGTCGATAACCGGCTCCTGCGGACGACGGCCTTCGATCGCGTCGATCACCATGGTGACAGCATGCCGGCCCATTTCATAGCGATTGGTGCGCACGCTGGTGAGCGCGGGGACCGCGGAGGCGGTGAATTCCAGGTCGTTGAAGCCGACAATGGCCAGATCGCGGGGAACGGCTATCTGCCGGCGCTGGCATTCGAACAGGACGCCGAGCGCAAGATCGTCGTTGACGCAGAACACGGCGTCGATGTCGGGCCTCTGCGCAAGAAGATCCGCGAACAGCGTCCCGCCAAGTGTCACGGTGGTCGGCACGGAAGTGGTGACGACGAGGGTAGGGTCGAACAGCGAGGCCGCTTTCATGGCATCCCGATACCCTTCGAACCGCCGCTGCACGCGAGGATCCATTCGCGCGCCGAGAAATCCGATGCGGCGGCGTCCTTGTTCGAGGATGTGCGAAATTGCCGCAAAAGCTGCGTCGTAATGCGAGAAGCCAACCATCATGTCGACCGGACTATCGCCGATCTCCATGATCTGCGTGACCGGGCAATTCATGGACTCCAGGATGGTGCGCGATTCCGCGGTCTGGTTGATGCCGGTGACAATCAATCCCGCGGGCTTCTGCGCCCGGAACAGGCGCAGCAGCTTTTCCTCCTGCAGGATGCTGTAGCGGGTATTGGCAAGCTGAATGGTGTAGCGGCTGCCTTCGGAAGAATCGTAGATGCCTCGCAACACATCGGCGAATACGTTGTTGGTGAGGGAGGGGATGACGACGCCGATGACTTCGGTGCGGTGCGAGGCCAGCGCGCGCGCGGCGAGATTGGGGACGTAACCCAGTTCCTTGACGGCGCTATCGACGCGCTCCCGCTTGCTCACCGACAGCGCTTCGGGGTTCCTGAAAAAACGCGATGCTGTGATTGGGCTGACGCCGGCGAGCTTGGCGACCTCGGTGAGGCGGATTTTGCCAGACTTTGTCTGTTTTCGTCCCATCCTGCGCTCATATCACAACGGATTAGACGTTTGAACAATTATTGACAGCGCTACCATCGGATTGCTAAAAGCCGACAAACTGCAGATGATAATGACCGTTGAATTCGGCTTCCGGCATTAGAGTCGAAAAAGACAGCAGGGCGCCGCCGTCCACCTGTGGCGCCAAAAACAGAAAAAATGAGGGGAGAGAGTTCGATGTCGTCGGTACAGATTCGCGACGTGCGAAAGTCGTTCGGCAATTTTGAAGTTTTGCACGGCGTGTCGATTCCGATCGACGATGGCGAGTTTGTCGTGCTGGTCGGCCCCTCCGGCTGCGGCAAGTCGACCTTGCTGCGGATGCTTGCCGGCCTCGAAAACATCACCTCAGGCACGATTTCGATCGGCGATCGCGTCGTCAACAATGTCCAGCCGAAAGAGCGCGACATTGCGATGGTGTTCCAGAACTACGCGCTCTATCCGCACATGACCGTCGCCGACAATATGGGCTTCTCGCTCAAGCTGCGCGGCGCGAAGGCTGACGAAATCTCCAACGGGGTGAAGCGCGCCGCCGAAATCCTGGCGCTGACGCCGCTGCTCGAGCGCTATCCCCGGCAATTGTCGGGCGGCCAGCGCCAGCGCGTCGCCATGGGTCGCGCCATTGTGCGCGATCCGCAGGTGTTTTTGTTCGACGAGCCGCTTTCCAACCTCGACGCCAAGCTGCGCGTCGCGATGCGCACCGAAATCAAGGAACTGCATCAACGGCTGAAGACCACCACCGTCTACGTCACGCACGACCAGATCGAAGCCATGACCATGGCCGACAAGATCGTGGTGATGCATGACGGCGTTGTCGAGCAGATGGGCACCCCGCTCGAACTCTACGACAGCCCGGCCAACCAGTTCGTGGCGGGCTTCATCGGCTCGCCGGCGATGAACTTCCTCAAGGGCCAGGTGAAGTCGAACGGCAGCGCCGGCTTTGAGGGACCGAATGGCGTCAAGCTGCCGCTAAAGTCGGCGCCGGCCAATTCGGAAGGGCGGCCCGCCGTGTATGGCGTCCGTCCCGAACATTTCACCATCGCCGATGACGGCGCCGAAGCCGAGATCGTCGTGGTCGAGCCGACTGGCTCGGAAACGCAAGTGTTCGCCAAGCTCGGCGGCGAGCAGGTCGTCGCGGTATTTCGCGAACGTCATCAATTCAACCCGGGCGACAAGGTCCGGCTGAAGCCAGACCCGGCGCTCGTGCATCTGTTCGACGAGCAGACCGGGAAACGACTGAACGCCTAAAAAAATAACGTCAAAATTATAAATCAACGGGAGGATGGACTATGCAGGATTTTACCCGCCGTACCCTGCTTAAGGGCGGCACCGCGCTTGCGGCAACCGGTGCGCTTACGGGGCCGGCGTTGTTCGACTTTGCAAAGGCCTGGGCACAAGCCTCGCCGTGGAAGGCCGAGCCCGGCGCCAAGCTGACCGTGATGCGCTGGAAGCGCTTCGTGCCGGCGGAAGACGACGCGTTCAACGCCATGGTCGCTGCCTTCAAGACCGCGACCGGCACCGAAATGAACGTTTTCTCCGAATCCTTCGAGGACGTGCAGCCGAAGGCGTCCGTTGCCGCCAACACCGGCTCGGGCATCGATCTCGCCTGGGGTCTGCACACGTTGCCGCAGTTGTTCCCGACCAAAGTTCTCAAGATGAACGACGTCGCCGACTATCTCGGCAAGAAATACGGCGGATGGACCGATGCTGCCGCCAAGACCTGTATGCTGGGCAATGACTGGCTCGGCATCCCCGTCGCCACCATCGGCGGCTACATGACTTACCGCAAGTCGGCGGTCGACAAGGCCGGATTCAAGGAATTCCCCAAGGACTTCCCGGGCTTCCTCGCGATGTGCAAGGCGTTGAAGGCGAACAACACTCCGGCGGGCTTCGCGCTCGGTCATGCCACCGGCGACGCCAACGGATGGCTGCACTGGGTGCTTTGGGGGCATGGCGCCTATACCGTCGACAAGGACGACAAAGTCATCATCAACTCGCCGGAAACGCAGAAGGCGCTGGAATATTGCAAGGAGCTTTCCGACGCATTCATTCCCGGCACCGCGTCCTGGAATGACGGCTCCAACAACAAGGCGTTCCTGGCAGGTGAGCTCTACTGCACCGCCAACGGTATCTCGATCTATGTCGCCGCCAAAGACGATCCGAAGATGAAGGATCTTACCGAGGATACCTATCACGCGCTGTGGCCGGTCGGCCCGGTCGGAAAACCGACTGAACTGCAGCTCGCGGTTCCGATCCTGGCGTTCAACTTCACGAAGTATCCGAACGCCGCGAAGGCCTTTGTCGCGTTCATGCTGGAAAAGGAAAACTACGAGAAGTGGCTTTCGGGCGCGCGCGGCTATCTGACCCAAACGCTCAATGCCTACGACTCGGCACCGGTATGGACGGCGGATCCGAAGAACGCGGTGTTTGCTCAGGCCAGCAAGCGCGCGCTTCCGGCGTCAGGCATCGGCAAGGTCGGTGAAAAGGCGGCGACCGCGATTGCCGACTTCATCGTGGTCGATATGTTTGCCAACTACTGCACCGGCGCCAAGGATGCCAAGACCGCCATGGCCGAAGCCGAACGGCAGTTGAAGCGCATCTATCGTTGATGGAACCGGAGCGGACGGCGGTCGATCGCCGTCCGCTCCAACAACAGTTAATTCGGGACACCACCCATGGCTGACATCGCGCTCCAACCACGGATAGCCAAGCCGCAGATCCGCGAAGCCACCACGTGGGACCAGATCAAGACCAACCGCAACTGGCTCGGTTTCTGGTTCATGCTGCCGGCGATGGGGTTCCTGATCTTCTTCCTGGCCTATCCGCTGGGGCTGGGCATCTGGATTTCGTTCACCGACGCCAAGATCGGCCGGCCCGGCACATTCATCGGGGTCGAGAATTACGAATGGCTGTGGGATGATTCCATCTTCTGGCTCTCGGTCTTCAACACGCTGCTCTACACTTTCATCGCAAGTGCGATCAAGTTTGCGATCGGCCTCTATCTGGCGCTGCTGTTGAACGAGAACATGCCGTTCAAGGCGATGCTGCGGGCGCTGGTGCTGATTCCCTTCATCGTGCCGACCGTGTTGTCGGCGCTGGCGTTCTGGTGGATTTTCGATTCGCAGTTCTCGATCATCTCATGGTCGCTGAAGCATCTCGGCCTGATCACCCAGAACATCAATTTTCTCGGCGATTCGACCTGGGCCCGCATCTGCGTGATCTTCGCCAACATCTGGCGCGGCGTGCCATTCGTCGCCATCACGCTGCTCGCCGGCCTGCAGACCGTGCAACCGTCGCTCTACGAAGCCGCGACGCTTGATGGCGCGTCGAAGTGGGAGATGTTCCGCTTCATCACCTATCCGTTGCTGACGCCAATCATTGCGGTCGTGATGACGTTCTCCGTGCTGTTCACCTTCACCGACTTCCAGTTGATCTGGGCGATGACGCGGGGTGGTCCGGTCAACGCAACGCACCTGATGGCGACATTGTCGTATCAGCGCGCCATCATTGCCGGCCAGCTCGGCGAGGGCGCGGCGATCTCGAGCGCGATGATCCCGTTCCTGCTCGCCGCGATCATGGTTTCCTGGTTCGGGCTGCAGCGTCGCAAGTGGCAGCAGGGTGAAAACAATGACTGATCTTCCCACCTCGCGGATCGATCTCAAGGCCGTCCTGCATGGCTCGGCGCCGACCGTTGCCAAGGACGATCACAGCGAGGGCATGAGCTATCTGCAGTCGGTGCCGCGCCGGATGGTGACGCTCTATCTGCCGCTGTCGATCATCGTGTTCGTTCTGCTGTTTCCGTTCTACTGGATGGGACTGACGGCGATCAAACCGGACGAGCAACTGATCGACCTCGAGACATATAATCCGTTCTGGACCTGGAATCCGACCTTCAAGCATATCCACAAGTTGCTGTTCGAGAGCTACTATCCGCACTGGCTTTGGAACACGATGTATGTCGCGGTCGGGGCCACCGTCCTGTCGATTTTCGCCAGCGTGCTGGCAGCCTATGCCATCGTGCGGTTGCGCTATCGTGGCGCGCATTGGGTCGGCGGCCTGATCTTCCTTTCCTATCTGGTGCCGCCCTCGATCCTGTTCATTCCGCTTGCGACCGTCGTGTTCCAGTACGGCCTGTTCGACTCGCCGATGGCGCTGATCCTGACCTATCCGACCATCCTCATCCCGTTCTCGACCTGGCTCTTGATGGGCTACTTCAAGACCATCCCGTTCGAACTGGAAGAGTGCGCCCTGATCGATGGCGCCAGCCGCTGGCAGATTTTGATCAAGATCGTGCTTCCGCTGGCGGTCCCCGGCTTGATCTCGGCGTTTATCTTCTGCTTCACGCTTTGCTGGAACGAGTTCATCTACGCGCTGACGTTCCTGCAATCCACCTCCAACAAGACGGTGCCGGTCGCGATCGTCAACGAGTTCGTCGATGGCGACGTCTATCGCTGGGGCTCGCTGATGGCGGGTGCGCTCGCTGGCTCGCTGCCACTGGTCATCCTTTACGCCTTCTTCGTCGAGCATTATGTGTCGGCCATGACGGGAGCCGTGAAGGAGTGAGCGCTTTGAGGCCCGTGTCGGACATTATCTCTTGACGCGTTTTCTTCACGCGAACCGATTCCCACTTCGCCTGAAAACGCTATAAAAGGGTTCAAAAGGAGACGGGTCTTGCACATTCTGATTCTGGGCGCCGCCGGCATGGTGGGCCGCAAGCTGACCGAGCGGCTGCTGCGCGACGGCCGCCTCGGCAAGCACGACATCACCCGCATGACGTTGCAGGACTTGGTGACGCCAGCCAAGCCCGCCAATGCGTCGATCCCGATCGAGGTCGTAGCCTCCGATTTCGCCGATGCGGGCGCGGCGGGCCCGCTGATAGCTGGCCGGCCGGAGGTGATCTTTCATCTCGCCGCCATCGTGTCCGGCGAGGCCGAGGCCGAGTTCGACAAGGGCTACCGGATCAATCTCGACGGCACGCGATATCTGATCGATGCCATCCGCCACGCCAGCGGCGGCTACAAGCCGCGCCTGGTGTTTACCTCCTCGATCGCGGTGTTCGGCGCGCCATTCCCGGAAAAGATCGGCGACGAATTCTTCCATACGCCGCTAACGAGCTACGGCACGCAGAAGTCGATCTGCGAACTGCTGATCAACGATTACACCCGCAAGGGCCTGCTCGACGGCATCTCGATCCGTCTACCGACGATCTGCGTGCGCCCGGGCAAGCCGAACAAGGCGGCTTCCGGCTTCTTCTCCAACATCATCCGCGAGCCGCTGGCGGGTGAGGAGGCCGTGCTGCCGGTCTCCGAGGACGTGCGGCACTGGCACGCCTCGCCGAAATCGGCGGTCGGCTTTCTGGTCCACGCCGGCACCATGGACCTCGACGCGATGGGGCCGCGGCGCAACCTGAGCATGCCCGGCATGTCGGTGACCGTCGGCGAACAGATCGCAGCCCTCGACCGCGTCGCCGGCAAGAACGTCACCGCGCGTATCAAGCGGGTGCCAGATCCAACCATCATCGGCATCGTCTCCGGCTGGCCGCGCGACTTCGTCGCCGACCGCGCGCTCAAGCTCGGCTTCACCACCGCCGAGAAGACGTTTGACGACATCATCCGGATTCACATCGAGGATGAGCTTGGCGGCAAGTTCGCAGGCTAACGTGGCTTCACGTTTCTTCACGCGGATGCGGTCATGAGCAAGGTAGCCTGCATCGGCGAATGCATGGTCGAGCTGAAGCAGGCTGATGGTGGCCTGTTTTCGCGTGGCTATGGCGGCGATACGCTCAACACCGCCGTCTATCTCGCCCGGCTCGGCGTCGGCGCCGATTATGTCACCGCGCTCGGCGACGACAGCCTCAGCGATGAGATGATCGCAGGCTGGGCGGCGGAGGGGGTCGGGATCAGCCGGGTGGCGCGGTTGCCGGGCAAGCTTCCGGGCCTCTACATGATCCAGACCGACGACCAGGGCGAGCGCCGCTTCTTTCACTGGCGCGACAGCGCCGCCGCGCGCAGCCTGATGGATTTGCCGCAGACGCCGGAGATCCTCGATGCGCTGGCTGGCTATGACGTGATCTATCTGTCGGCGATCACGCTCTCGCTGTACGGCGCGGAGGGAAGAGCGCGGCTGTTCGCGGCTCTCAGGCACGCGCGCGAAAATGGGGCACGTTTCGCTTTCGACACCAATTTCCGCGCCCGCGGCTGGCCCGATCTCGACGTCGCGCGTGCCGTCTTTCAGGAGGCCTTTGCCGCGGCAGATATAGTGCTGGCTTCCACCGAGGATTTGCTGCCGCTCTATCCGGGCGTATCCAACGAAACCTTGCTGGCGCGGATTCCCGGGCCCGAGGTCGTGTTGAAGCTTTCGGAGCCGGCGAGCATCGTGCGCCTGGAAGGCGTTCCTTATCCGATCAAGGCGAAGCCGGTGGAGGCGCCCATCGTCGATACGACGGCGGCTGGTGACAGTTTTGCGGCCGCCTACGTGGCCGCGCGTCTCGTGGGCGCCGATCCGATCGAGGCGGCCCGTGCCGGGCATCGTCTGGCCGGCGTTGTGGTATGTCATCCCGGCGCAATCATCCCGCGCGCGGAGATGCCGCCCGGCCTCATCCCGAACCACATCAATTCTCGCAAGGCATCGCCATGACCGCAGCCACAAGGCAGGAACAACTCGCCGCCATCTTCAAATCCGCCACGGTGATCCCCGTGCTCACCATCGAGCGGGTGGAGGATGCGGTACCGCTGGCCCGCGCGCTGGTCGCCGGCGGGGTGCACGTGCTGGAGGTTACCCTGCGAACGCCGGTCGCCGCAGACGCCGCCAAGGCCATGATCGCGGAGGTGCCGGAAGCCATTGTCGGCATCGGCACGATTTTGAACGCCGACGATCTGGCGAGGGCGACGGCGCTCGGAGCCAAATTCGGCATCAGCCCCGGCGCGACGCCGGAGCTCTTGAAGGCTGCCGCAGCAAGCGACCTGCCGTTCGCGCCGGGGATCGCGACAGCTTCCGAGCTGATGCAGGCGCTGGCGGCCGGCTTCGATCTCGTGAAATTCTTTCCGGCCGAGCAGGCCGGCGGTATCAAGGCACTTCGGGCGTTGGCCGGCCCGTTTCCGAATATCAGGGTGTGCCCGACCGGCGGCATCGGCGAGGCCAATGCCGCGACCTGGCTGGCCGAGCCGAATGTGGTGGCGGTGGGCGGTTCCTGGCTGTGTCCAGCCGCCGATATCAGGTCCGGCAACTGGGCCGGCATAACCGCCATGTGCGAGCGGGCGATGAAATCGCTGAAAGCGGCACCAAGATAGGTTACAAACCGACCCGAACCGGAACAGGGAGAACGACCATGACAGCCAGCATCGTGGGGTGGGCGCACACGCCATTCGGCAAGTTCGACGCGGAAACCGTCGAGAGCCTGGTGGTGAAGGTCGCGACCGATGCGCTGGCCGATGCCGGTATTTCCGCCGAAGACGTCGACGAGATCGTGCTTGGGCATTTCAACGCCGGCTTCTCGCCGCAGGATTTTACGGCCTCGCTGGTGCTGCAGGCCGACCCCAAACTGCGCTTCAAGCCGACCACGCGGGTCGAGAATGCCTGCGCCACCGGTTCGGCGGCGGTGCATCAGGGCATCCGGGCGATTGCCGCGGGGGCGGCAAAAATCGTGCTGGTGGTCGGGGTCGAGCAGATGACGCGGACGCCGGGCCCGGAGATCGGGAAGTACCTCCTCAAGGCCTCCTATCTGCCCGAGGATGGCGACACCGTCGGCGGCTTTGCCGGCGTGTTCGGAAAGATCGCGCAAAGCTATTTCCAGAAATATGGCGACCAGTCGGACGCGCTGGCGATGATCGCCGCCAAGAACCACAAGAACGGCGTCGCCAACCCCTATGCGCAGATGCGCAAGGATTTTGGCTTTGAATTCTGCCGCGCCGAGAGCGAGAAAAACCCCTACGTTGCTGGCCCCCTGAAGCGCACCGACTGTTCGCTGGTGTCGGATGGCGCGGCGGCGCTGGTGCTGACGGATTCGGAAACCGCGAAGACCATGGGCAAGGCGGTGAACTTCCGCGCCACCGCGCACGCGCAGGATTTCCTGCCGATGTCCAAGCGCGACATTCTGCAGTTCGAAGGCTGCACGGTGGCCTGGCAGCGCGCGCTGGCGCAGGGGGGCGTGCAGCTCTCCGACCTCTCCTTTGTCGAAACCCACGACTGCTTCACCGTCGCCGAACTGATCGAGTATGAAGCGATGGGCCTGACGCCGCGCGGGCAGGGCGCCCGCGCCATCAAGGAAGGCTGGACCCAGAAGGACGGCAAGCTGCCGGTCAACCCGTCCGGTGGCCTCAAGTCCAAGGGCCATCCGATCGGCGCCACCGGCGTCTCCATGCACGTGATGAGCGCGATGCAGCTCGTCGGCCAGGCGCCCGAGGGCATGCAGCTCAAGAACGCCAAGCTCGCCGGTATCTTCAACATGGGCGGCGCGGCGGTGGCGAATTACGTTTCCGTGCTGGAGCCTGCGAAGTAGCCGCAAAAGTGCTATCGTAGGGTGGGCAAAGGCGCATTTGCGCCGTGCCCACCATTTATTGCCGTCGATGAAGCTGGTGGGCACGCTTCGCTTTGCCCGGCCTACATATCTTGCTAGCCTGCGGTAGCCATTTCCGGAGCGCGCATCATGAGCAACGAGAGTTCGTTGTCATTGGCAGAACTCAACGATCGGATCAGGATTCTGGAAGACAACATCCGTCAGTTGATCGAACAGGCTGCTGCTGCTTCCGGCGAACGGAACGAGTCCCGCATCGCCGACCGCCTCAGCCAGCAGAACGAAGAGCTGGAGCGCCTGACTCGGGAACGCGACGCCAGGCCGAAGAAATAGCCGCCATCGCGCGCATACGCCCATACGCTGGGCGCGCCTTGATCTTCGCAAGTGCCTGCCGTTACTTGGTTCTCACAACAATGCGAGGCCAGATGGCCCGCATAGCGGGGAGCAGGCTGATCCATGGGACCTTTAGAGGGCATCAAGGTCATCGACATGACGACCGTGCTGATGGGGCCCTACGCCACCCAGATGCTCGGCGATTACGGCGCCGATGTCATCAAGGTTGAATCGCACGATGGCGATGTGACGCGGCAGATCGGGCCGACCCGTCATCCCGGCATGGGGCCGGTGTTCCTCAACACCAACCGCAACAAGCGCTCGATCTGCCTCGATCTGAAGAAGCCCGCCGGGCGCGAGGCCGTGCTGCGACTGATCAAGTCCGCCGACGTGCTGGTCTATAATGTGCGCCCGCAGGCGATGGCGCGGCTGAACCTCGGCTATGACGTGGTGTCGAACGTCAATCCGCGCCTGATCTATGCCGGCGTGTTCGGCTTCGGCCAGGACGGGCCCTATGCGGCAAAACCCGCCTATGACGATCTGATCCAGGGCGCGACGGCTCTGCCGGCGCTGATGGCGCAGACCGCCGACGGCGTGCCGCGCTATGTTCCCAACGCGCTCGTCGACCGTATCGTCGGGCTCACCGCGGTGGGCGCGATCTGTGCCAGCCTGGTCGACCGCGACCGCACCGGCCGCGGTCAGCGCGTCGATATCCCGATGTTCGAGACCATGGCGGGCTTCGTGATGGGCGACCACATGGGCGGTCTCACCTACGAGCCGCCGCTCGACAAGGGCGGCTACGCCCGTCATCTGTCGCCCGACCGGCGGCCGTACAAGACCTCGGACGGCTATATCTGCGTGATCGTCTACAACGACAAGCAGTGGCAGAATTTCTTCGATGCCACCGGCCGTGACGACCTTCGCGTCCACCCGAAATTTGCGACCTTCGCCGGCCGCGCCATCAATATCGACGTGGTCTACGCCGAACTGGCACGCATCCTCGAGACCAAGACCACGGCCGAGTGGACCGCTATCCTGGAGAAGGCGGATGTGCCCGTGATGCCGATGCATGATCTCGAAAGCCTGCTCGGCGATCCCCACATCGCCGCGACAAATTTCTTCCCGGTCGTCGATCATCCGACCGAGGGCCGCATCCGCAACATGAGGCCTTCCGTCCGATTTTCCGAAACGCCGGTCGAAACGAAGCGGCTGGCGCCGCGCCTGAGCGAGCACAGCGCGGAAATCCTCCGCGAAGCCGGGCTTTCGCCGGATGAGATCGCAGCGCTGGTTCGCGATGGCGTCACCAGGCCCGCGTCAAACACGTAAGGACGGGATAGATGGATTTTGCGCTGTCGGCCAACCAGGAATCGATCCGCGACGCGGTCGGAAAAATCTGTTCGCGTTTCGACGATGCCTATTGGCTGAAGAAGGACAAGGAGGGCGGCTATCCGGCTGACTTCCACCGTGCGCTGGCGGACGCCGGCTGGCTCGGCATCTGCATCCCCGAGGAATATGGCGGATCCGGGCTCGGTATCACCGACGCCGCGATCATGATGCGGACGATTGCGGAGTCGGGCGCCGGCATGTCCGGCGCGTCAGCCGTGCATATGAACGTGTTCGGGCTCAACCCCGTTGTTGTCTTTGGTACCAAGGAACAGTGCACCCGCATGTTGCCGCCGATCATCGACGGTCGCGACAAGTCCTGCTTTGCGGTGACCGAACCCAACACCGGGCTCAACACCACGCAGTTGAAAACTCGCGCGGTGCGCAAGGGCGACAAATACGTCGTCAATGGCCAGAAGGTCTGGATTTCGACCGCGCAGGTCGCCAGCAAGATTCTGCTGCTGGCGCGCACCACGCCGCTGGAAGAGGTGAAGACGCCGACGCAGGGCTTGAGCCTGTTCTATACTGATTTCGACAAGCAGCGCGTCACCGTGCATGAGATCGAAAAGATGGGTCGCAAGCCCGTCGATTCCAACGAATTGTTCTTCGAGAACTTCGAAATCCCCGTCGAGGATCGCCTGGGCGAGGAAGGCCGCGGCTTCGAATATATCCTGCACGGCATGAATCCCGAGCGCATCCTGATCGCGGCGGAAGCGGTGGGCCTCGGCCAGATCGCGCTGTCGAGGGCGTCGGCCTACGCCAAGAACCGCATCGTCTTCAACCGCCCGATCGGCATGAATCAGGGCATCCAGCATCCGCTGGCGAAGAACTGGATGGAGCTGGAAGCCGCGTGGATGATGGTGCTGCGCGCGGGCTGGCAATACGATCAGGGCATGCCATGCGGCCCGGCGGCCAATGCTGCAAAGTATCTCGCCGCGGAAGCCGGCTTCCACGCCTGCGAGCAGGCTGTCATGACGCATGGCGGCTTTGGTTACGCCAAGGAATATCATGTCGAGCGTTATCTGCGGGAATCCCTGATCCCGCGCATCGCGCCGATCAGCCCGCAGCTCATTCTCAGTTTCATCGCCGAGAAGGTGCTCGGTCTGCCGAAGTCGTATTGAGGATGCGAAGGCGATCTAACGTCGTTCCGGGGCGATGCGAAGCATCGAACCCCAATGTGCAATTGCACATTGCGGAACCTCGAGATTCCGGGTTCGCGTCTTCGACGCGCCCCGGAATGACGGTGAGGGTATTGTCATGAGCTTTATCACCGGCGTCGGGTTGACGTCCTACGGCAAGCATGAAGGATCGTCCTCGCTCGATCTCATGAGCAAGGCGGCCGAGCTTGCGATTGCCGATGCCGGGCTGAAGCGATCCGAGATCGACGGCATTCTCTGCGGCTATTCGACGGTGTCGCCGCACATCATGCTGGCCACCGTGTTCGCCGAGCATTTCGGCATTCAGCCATCCTATGCCCACGCCGTACAGGTCGGCGGCGCTACCGGGCTCGCCATGACCATGCTGGCGCATCATCTGGTCGACGCCGGCGTGGCAAAGCATGTGCTGGTGGTCGGCGGCGAAAACCGTCTCACCGGGCAGAGCCGCGACGCCTCGATCCAGGCGCTGGCGCAGGTCGGTCACCCCGATTACGAGGTGACCTTGGGGCCGACGATCCCTGCCTATT
The DNA here is from genome assembly GCF_036924535.1 of Bradyrhizobium sp. AZCC 2262. Taxonomy (NCBI): domain Bacteria; kingdom Pseudomonadati; phylum Pseudomonadota; class Alphaproteobacteria; order Hyphomicrobiales; family Nitrobacteraceae; genus Bradyrhizobium; species Bradyrhizobium sp. AZCC 2262. Next base: position 2,878,763 of record NZ_JAZHRT010000001.1, read on the forward strand.
ACGGCCTCGTCACGTCGCGCTACATGCATGAATATGGCGTCACCCAGGAAGATCTCGCCGAATTCGCGGTGTTGATGCGCGCCCACGCCTTGACCCATCCCGGCGCACAGTTCCATGAACCCATCACCGTCGCCGACGTGATGGCTTCAAAACCAGTGGCGATGCCGCTCAAGCTGCTGGATTGCTGCCCGGTGTCCGACGGCGGCGCGGCGTTCGTGATCAGCCGCGAGCCGACCTCCGCGACTGGCATTCGCGTGCGCGGCTGCGCGCAGGCGCACACCCATCAGCACGTCACAGCCGCGCCCGCATTGAGCAAACTCGGCGCCGAGATTGCGATCGCCAAGGCGAAGGCCGCGTCGGGCGTCGCGATATCGGACGTGCGTTACGCCGCGGTCTACGACAGCTTCACCGTCACGCTGGCCATGCTGCTGGAAGACCTCGGCCTTGCCGGGCGCGGCGAGGCGGCCGCGCGGGTGCGCGCAGGGCATTTTGGCCGCGAGGGGGCTATGCCCCTCAACACCCATGGCGGGCTTTTGAGCTACGGCCATTGCGGCGTCGGCGGCGCGATGGCGCATCTGGTGGAAACGCATTTGCAGATGACGGAGCGCGCCGGACCCCGGCAGGTCCGCGATGCCTCGGTCGCGCTGTTGCATGGCGACGGTGGCGTGCTGTCGTCGCACGTCAGCATGTTTCTGGAGCGGGTGCGATGACCGACAAACTCGCCGACTGGACCAAGGGCGCCGAGGGCATCGTCTATCAATCCTGCGGCGCGTGCGGAGCCGCGCAATATTTCCATCGCCGTTTCTGCGCCGCCTGCGGTGCGCCGGATCCGATGGAGAAGCGTGCCAGTGGAACCGCGATGGTCTACGCGACCTCGCTGGTTTGTCGCGCCGCGACGCCAGAGACGCGCGCGCATGTTCCCTACAATATCGTGCTGGTCGATGCGGCGGAGGGCTTTCGCATGATGGCCCACGGCGACAGCGATCTCGCGATCGGTGACAAGGTCACCGTAAGCTATCGGCCGTTTGCGGGAAGGCTGGTTCCGTATTTCGAGAAAACATGAATCTCAGACGCAAAATGCTCACGCTACGAAGCAACCCAGAATTACGCGGAACAGGTGAAATCTGAGTGCTTCGACGCGTCAACATTCAGTGCCAGTAGAACACGACGCTGGCGATAACGAGCATTGCTGTTACCGCCATCATCTGCGCAAGCGCTTCCGAGGCCGCCTTTTTGGTGGCTTCCTTCATGCCTAACTCCCTAGACTTGGGCATGAGTCATCAATGCCCGCAAAGGCTTGATGGCTCGGTTGGTTTTTACTCGGAACGCCCCGCGACGAGTATTCGCTCTTTTGAGTCCCCACTCAGCGAATATCGACAGTCCCGAGAATCGACCAGCATTGAGGCGGCAATTTGGCTCGCTCGTAGCCGGTTTGTGCACGAGAGAGGGAGTTTTTTGGCGCGAGTCTAGCGGCTTGGGCGCAGGCCCGAACCTGAGGCAGCGACCTTTCGACAGTTGATCAGCTTTCTGCTGCGGTGCATGATCTCCCTGTCAACAAATCAGAAAATCTCCAAACCCCAAGGTGATCAATGGCCCGCGTCGAATACAGCGATCCCGCCAAGCACAACGAGCGCACCCGCGAATTGCTGGGCAAAAACCGCAATGCGAACATCTTCCGGATGATGGCGCATTCGCCGAGCTATCTCGAACAATACTGCCGACTCGGCGGTGCCATCAGGCACAAGGGCGAACTCGACCCGATTGTGCGCGAACTCGCCATCACCCGCACCGGCATTCTCTGCGAGGCGCCCTACGAAATCGTCGCCCACAAGCGGATCGGCAAGAACGTCGGCGTCACCGACGAGCAGAACGAGGCGCTGGAGCACTGGCAGGTGGCGACCTGCTTCAATGATGTGCAGCGCGCCGCGCTCGCCTTCACCGACGAGATCGTCAAACTTCACAAGCCGACTGACGCGACGTTCAACGCCATTGCCGCCAAATTGACCACGGCTGCATTGGTCGAACTGCAGCTTTCGGTCGGCTTCTACATCATGACGTCGAAGTTCCTGGAGACGTTTGCCATCGACCTGCAGCCGGTAACGGAAGTGGTGGGCTGACGGATTTGTCGCGTGGGTCAGAGTGATATCGTGATCGACGAGGAACTCGAATCTTCGGTACGTGCAGCCATCGCTCGGTTGCATGCGGCGATGGCCATGGTCGCGAACGGTGACGTCTCGGCAATCAAGGATCTTTATTCGCACACGTCCGAGGCAACCAGCTTCTATGGGTGGGGCGGTTACGAAAAGGGATGGGAGGCGGTTTCGCTCCGTTGGGACTGGGCCGGCGCCCAGTTCAAAGGCGGAAGCGTACGTCACGAGAATATCTCGACGATCATCACGCCGGAGATGTTCTATGTTACCGACATCGAGACCTTCGAGGGGCAGCGCGTCGCAAGCGTAGACGGCACAACGGGGTGGTCCAACCGGGTTACGCATGTTTTCCGCCGCGAAGCAGGCGAGTGGCGTCTCGTCCACCGCCACGCTAACCGGCTGGAATCGCAACACGAGCCATCTGCCAGACTTACAACAACCCTTGTGAGATGATCTCAGTCTCGCGGCCCGTATCGTCGCAGCGCCTCCAGCGTCAATCCTTTGCCGACAGCGCCGAAAATGTCACCCTCGACGATGCGGGCCGACGGTACGGCTTTGGTAATCGCCGTCCGGACGTGGGCGAGCTTCACGGAGCCGCCGGTCAGGAACACGGCGTCGATATCGCCGGCGGCCAGCCCTGCTTGGACAAGGCAGTTGTTGATACGCGCCGCGATGCGATCGGCCAACTGCTTTGTATGGCTGACGAGATCGGGGCGGCTGATATCAGCACCGAGACCGGGGGTAACCCACTCCAGCGGAATGTCCGCCCGGCGCTTCTCGGACAGGGCGATCTTGGCCTCTTCGACTTCCATCGCCAGCGTATGGCCGCGCTGTTCGTGCACCACGCGTATCAGCCGGTCGAGAAGTTCCGGCTCGCGGGCCTCCTGCCGGACCTGGCGGATATCGGCCATCACGCGGGGCTCATACATGCGGTTGATGCTCGACCAGGTCGCGAGGTCGTGAAAATAGCTCGACGGCACGTCAAGCCCGGGACGCTTCATGGCGCTGCGGAATCCGAACAGCGGCATGATCACGCCGAGGCTGAGCTGACGGTCGAAATCGGTGCCGCCGATGCGAACGCCGTCATTGGCGAGAATATCGGCGGCGCGATCGGCCTTGTCGTGGCGGCCGGGCCCCAGGCGCACGATCGAAAAGTCGGAGGTGCCGCCGCCGATATCGGCGATCAGTGCGACTTCCTCCGATGTGATCTGTCGCTCATAGTCCAGGGCCGCGGCGATCGGTTCGAACTGAAACGTGACCTCGTCAAAACCGATCCCCCGCGCAATTGTCCTTAAGGTATCCTCCGCCTTGCGATCGGCGTCCGGCGCATTGTCGACGAAGTGCACCGGCCGGCCGTGGACAACGTTACGCAGTTCATGGCCGGTGGCCTGTTCCGCGCGGCGTTTGACCGCGCCGAGGTAATAGGCGATCACGTCGCGAAAGCTGACCCGTGCGCGTCCGAGCCGGGTGGTTTCGTCGATCAGCGAGGTTCCGAGCACTGACTTGAGGCTTCGCATCAGGCGTCCGGGCGCGCCTTCAACATAGGCTTCCACGGCCCTGCGGCCGATCAAGACGCCGCCGTCGGTCTCGTAGAACATCGCGCTGGGTATAGTGGTCTGGGCCGCCTCCAGCGCCACCAGAATCGGCGCCCGGCCTTCGATGGTGCCAAGCGTCGTGTTCGACGTTCCGAAATCAAGGCCGCAGACGGACATGGATGCTCCCAAGGGGAGCGTCCGTTTACACACTACAACGCCATCGATCCACCTTTATCTCGTGTCATCCCAATTGGTTGTTCGCACATATTGATTTGCTCGGTTAAGGCCATCCACAGATCAATTTGTTTCGTGCGGCGGGTTGGCAAATCAATCCGAGATGGTCCATAAGCTCCGTCCTCGCGGCTGGTCCTCCCGCCGCAAAACGGCTTTGGAAAGAGGTCGCGTGGCAAATATCAATCGACAGATCGCGGAAGAACTCGGCGTTCGCGAACAGCAGATCTCGGCGACAGTCGAATTGCTCGACGGCGGCGCCACCGTGCCGTTCGTGGCGCGCTATCGCAAGGAAATCACCGGCGGGCTCGACGACGCGCAATTGCGCACACTGGAAGAGCGGCTGACTTATTTGCGCGAACTCGAGGAGCGCCGGGTCACCATCCTCAACTCGGTGCGCGAGCAGGGCAAGCTCGACGCCGCGCTGGAAGCGGCGATCATGGCGGCCGACAGCAAGGGGCGTCTGGAAGACATCTACCTGCCGTTCAAGCCGAAGCGCCGCACCAAGGCCGAAATCGCCAAGGAAGCCGGGCTCGAACCATTATCCGAGCTGTTGCTGACGCAACCGCAGAACGATCCGCAGGCCGTGGCCGCGAGCTTCGTCGACGCCGAGAAGCAGGTGGCGGACGTCGCCGCGGCGCTCGAAGGCGCGCGTGCGATCCTGGTGGAGCGCTTTGCCGAGGATGCCGATCTGATCGGGCGCTTGCGCGAAGAAATGTGGTCGAACGGGGTGATGACATCGACCGTGCGCAAGGGCAAGAAGACCGAAGGCGAGAAGTTCAAGGACTATTTCGACTACAACGGAGCCCTGCACAAGCTGCCCTCGCACCGCATTCTCGCGCTGTTTCGGGGCGAGAAGGAAGAAATCCTCGAGCTGCAGATGCTGCCCGATGCGCTAGTCCCGGTCGCCAACGTGCCGAGCGCGTATGAACTGAAAATCATGCAGCGCTTCGCCATCACCGATCAGGGCCGGCCAGGCGACCGCTGGCTGATGGAGACAGCGCGCTGGGCGTGGAAAACCAAGATCCAGGTGCATCTCAACATCGATTTGCGGATGCGGTTGTGGACGGCGGCGGAGACCGAGGGCGTGCGGGTGTTCGCCTCGAATTTGCGCGACCTGCTGCTGGCGGCGCCGGCCGGCGCGCGCGTGACCATGGGGCTCGATCCCGGCTACCGCTCCGGCGTCAAGGTCGCCGTCGTCGACGCCACCGGCAAGGTGGTGGCGACGAGCACGGTCTATCCGCACGAACCGCAACGGCAGTGGGACGCGACGCTGGCGACGCTGGGCAAGCTCGCGGTCGCGCACCGCGTCGACCTGATTGCGATCGGCAACGGCACCGCCTCGCGCGAGACCGACAAGCTGGCGACCGAACTGGTCAAGCTGCTGCCGGACCTGAAGATGTCGAAGATCGTGGTGTCCGAAGCGGGCGCGTCGGTCTACTCCGCCTCGGCCTTTGCGTCCGAGGAATTGCCGGAGCTCGACGTCACCTTGCGCGGCGCGGTGTCGATCGCGCGGCGCCTGCAGGATCCGCTGGCCGAACTGGTCAAGATCGACCCGAAGGCGATCGGCGTCGGGCAATATCAGCATGACCTCGGCGAAACCAAATTGGCGCGCTCGCTCGATGCCGTGGTCGAAGACTGCGTCAACGCCGTCGGCGTCGATGCCAACACGGCTTCCGCGCCGCTGCTGGCGCGGGTGTCGGGTATCGGCGCGGGGCTGGCGCAAAGCATCGTGCAGCATCGCGACGCCAACGGGCCGTTCAAATCGCGCAAGGCCTTGAAGGAAGTGCCGCGGCTGGGACCGAAAGCATTCGAGCAATGCGCAGGATTCCTGCGCATCAACGGTGGTGAAGACCCGCTTGATTCGTCCGGTGTGCATCCGGAAGCCTATCCTGTGGTGCGGCGGATACTCACCGCAGCCAAGAGCGACATCAAGGCGCTGATCGGCAATGCCGAGATCGTGCGTCAGTTGAAGCCGCAGGCCTTTGTCGACGACACGTTTGGTCTGCCCACGGTGACCGACATCCTGCGCGAGCTGGAAAAGCCCGGCCGCGATCCGCGCCCGGCGTTCAAGGCCGCGGTGTTCAAGGAAGGCGTCGAGGAGATCAAGGACCTCAAGCGCGGCATGATCCTGGAAGGCACGGTGACGAACGTCGCGGCGTTCGGCGCCTTCGTCGATATCGGCGTGCACCAGGACGGCCTGGTGCACATCTCGGCGATGTCAAAAACCTTTATCAAGGACCCGCGCGAGGTGGTGAAGCCGGGCGACATCGTCAAGGTCAAGGTGCTGGAGGTCGAGGTCGCCCGCAAGCGCATCGCGCTGACGCTGCGGCTGGATGACGAGGTCGGCGCCAAGGGCCCCAAGCTGTCGGAAACCAAGATGCGAGAATATTCGAAGGCCTCGATGACGTCGTCTGCGCCTAAGGCGCAGGATCAGGGCGGCGCATTGGCCGAGGCCCTGCGCCGTGCGGCCGAAAAGAACGGACGGGGCAAGGCGGGTTAGGCAGAGCAGGCGTCGGGGCTTTATGCTTCGAGACGCATCGCTTTGTGATGCTCTTCAGGATGAGCTCTGGCAGGGGACGAATCCGGGATACGGTTCTTTGACCCTCATGGTGAGGAGCACGGCGACGCCGTGCGTCTCGAACCATGTGGCCCGCGACTAACTCGGCGTCAGCAAATTCAGCTTGGCATTCGCCAGGATCAGGCGATCGGCCAGCAATTGCGCGAGATTGCGCATGATCCGCTCGCCGGCGCGCGGATGCTGCTTTCGGAAGCGTTCGAAATCGCGGAGCGGGATTTCGTACGAGGTCGCGGCCATGTCGGCGAACACGTCGGCGGAGCGGTGTGGCTCCAACAGCGCCATCTCGCCGAACGGCATTCCGGCCGTCAGCGTCGCCAGGCGTATGCCGTCGGGCAGGGTGACATGCACCACGCCGCTCCTGAGAAAGAACACGGAAGTTGCAGGATCGCCGGACGCGATGATCTTTTCGCTCGCCTGATAGGTCCGGATCGAAGCGAGCGAGGCGAGATCGGTCAGCTCCTCGTCCGTCAGTCCCGCCAGCAGCGCCTGTTCTGAAAGTTCGGTCGCCTCGAAGAAGTCGATCGCGCCACCGTAGCGATAGACCACCTGGTCTTCCGCCCATTCGATGGCGGCATCGAGCAAATAGTAGTTGCGGATGTTGCTGAGGCCTTCCGTCCATTTCCCGATCATCTTCCATTCCGGAGACGACCGCCTGATGCCGGACAGGACCACGGTGACATGATGGGCCGCCAGTTCGCGGAATTCCTCGGCGAGCAGGCGGGTGCCGGCACGGGTCATGGCCGTGACGCGGCGCAGGTCGAAGATGACGAGCTGCGGCCGCGGCTTGGCCGCGAGCTGGCGCGAGACGTAATCGACGTTGGAGAACGACAGCGTGCCCACCAGTTCGATCACGCGAACGTCCTCGTGGTGGGCGGCGAGGATGTTCTGTTCCTGCGCACGCCGCACGCGCCGTGACGGGCTGTTGCCGATGTCGTAATCGGCGATGATGCTGTTGCGGGCGTCGTCGCTGCGGTTGAGCATATGCAGGTCGTAGTGCGATGACAGCGCCTCGCAGACCTTGATGCCGCGTACGCTGTTGCCGTGCTTGTCGAGTTTCGGCGAATAGCTGCCGAGCCCGAGCCGCGCCGGCAGTGCCGCGAGGATGCCGCCGCCGACGCCGCTCTTGGCGGGAATGCCGATCCGGTAGATCCATTCGCCGGCGTAATCGTACATGCCGGAACTGGTCATGACGGAGAGCGTGCGCGAGATGGCGTAAGGCGTGAGCACCTGTTCGCCGGTCACGGGATTGATGCCGCGATTGGCCAGGGTGGCCGCCATGACCGCGATATCGCGCGCCGTCACCAGGATGGCGCATTGCCGGAAATAGACCTCCAGCACGGACGCCACATTGTCCTTGATCACGGCGTTGGTGCGCAGCAAATAGCCGATCGCCCGATTGCGGTCGCCGGTCGTGCTTTCGGAGGCAAAAACGGCGTCGTCGACGTCGAGCTCGCGCCCGGCAAACCGGCCCAGCGCCTGCCTGATATAGTCGAATGCGGCCTCGCCCTTGGCCTCGTGGATCAGGCCGGAGCAGGCGATCGCGCCGGCATTGACCATCGGGTTGAAGGGATGGTTTTCGGCGTTGAGGCGAATCGAGTTGAAGGGATCGCCCGACGGTTCGACGCCGATCGCGCTTTCGACCCGTGGCGCACCGAGCGTGTCCAGCGCCAGCGCGAACACGAACGGTTTTGACATCGACTGGATGGTGAACGGGATCTGGGTGTCGCCGACCTCATAGACATGGCCGTCAAGGGTGGCGAGGCTGATGCCAAAATGGGCAGGATCGGCCTTGCCGAGTTCGGGGATGTAATCGGCCACCGCGCCGCTGGTTTCCATCGTGAAATCGGCGTGGCACGCATTCAGGAACCGCAGCAAGGGCGGCTTCGAGCTGGTCCAGGCAGTGGGGCCGGCGTTAAGCGGAGGAGGCGATTGTTTCATCGCCTCCTGTTGTGCAACGCAATCAGGGTGCGCGCAACTGGTCCGGCACCAGGGTCTGGCGCCGTATCAGGAAGAGCGAGAGCAGGACGGTCGGGATCAGGATCGCCAATCCAAGAGAGGTGACCTGCCATTGCGACAGCGGCATGATGCCGCCACCGGGCGTCGCCACCACGAATCCCCCGATTACGAGCAATACCCGCAGCGGCCACTCCAGCGCGCCTGTGCCTCTGAGATCGCCGACAAACGCCTGATAGCCCTGGATGCCGCCGCAGATGAACAGTGTGCCAAAGCCCGCCAGCGCCATCAGTCCGAGCCCTTCCAGATACGGGCTGTCTCCCTGTAGCACCAGCGCCGGGTTCAGCACGAAGAAGAACGGAATGAAATAGATGATGCTGCCGACCCACATCGATTCCCATCCCGTCTTCATCGCCGGCGAGCCGGCGATGCCGGCCGCGGCAAAGGAAGCGATCGCAACCGGCGGCGTGATCGAGGACAGCATGCCCCAGTAGAAGATGAACATGTGCACGGCCATGCGGTTGAGGCCGAGCTTTTCCAAAGCCGGCGCCACCAGAATGGCAAGGAAGATGTAGCAGGCGGTCGTGGTCAGCCCGAGCCCGAGAATGAGGCTGGTGAATGCGCACATGCCGAGCAGCAGGAACGGATTGTCGCCGGCGATGCGCAACAGGTCGTTGGCGAGGCTGGAGACGACGCCGGTCATCGAAAACGCGCCGATCAGGAGGCCGCAGCCGGCCAGGATGCCGACCAGTTCGACGAAGGTGCGGCCGTTGACCTCGAGGAACTTGCTGATGGTCGCAAGCGTCCAGCGCGTTTCCTTGGAGAACACCTGGTTCAGCACCAGCAGCAGCGCGGTCGCGTAAAACGGCGCGTGGCTCTCGCGCTTGAAATACAGCAGCATCACGATCAGCAGCGCGATGACGAAGATGTAGTACCAACCTTCCTTGATGGTGTCCCAGACCTTCGGCAGCTCGGCGCGCGGAATGCCCTTCAGACCGTGGCGTGCGGCATAGGAATCCACCTGCATGAACAGGCCGACATAATACAGCACGGCCGGAATGATCGCGGCCATGGCGACATCGGCGTAGCTGATGTTGAGGAACTGGGCGATCACGAACGCGGTCGCGCCCATCACCGGCGGCGCCAGCACCGCGCCGGTCGAGGCGCAGGCCTCGATCGCGCCGGCATAGGAAGCGCGGAAGCCGCTCTTCTTCATGACGGGAATGGTCATGGTGCCGGCAGTCAGCACGTTGGAGATGATTGAGCCGGACATCATGCCGAGCAGGCCGGAGGCGAAGATGCAGACTTTTGCCGCGCCGCCCCGGAAGGTGCCGCACAGCGCAAAGGCGATATTGATGAAGAATTTTCCGGCGCCCGTCATCATCAGCGCGGTGCCGAACACCAGAAAGCCGATCACGGTGTCGGCGAAGGCCTGGATCGGAATGCCGAGCAGGCTTTCGCCCGACAGCACGTGATAGGAGGTCGCCTGTTCGAGTGTCGATTCGGTGCCGCGAAACGGCCCCAGCCATTTCGCGTCGGCAAACAACGGATACACCGTAAACGGCAGTACGCTCAGCAGCAGGCTCCAGCCGCCGGTGCGCCGCAACGCCTCCATCAGCACCACCCACATGATGACGCCGGCCACGATCACGTTCGTCGGCGCGCCGCCAAATTCCCAGCCGGCCTCGGCCGCCTTGCGGACGCTGCGCATCAGGAGAATGGCGCAGGCGAAAGTGGCGACAAAAAGCAGGATGTCATACCAGGGAATTCGATCCAGCGGCGCGTTCTCGGTTCCCGGAAAGATCAGGAACGTGAACGGCAGCATCAGCGCGATCAGGAGGTAGAAATACTCGGTGTTGAGCTGGGTGTAGCCGATGAAGAAGCGCAGCGAGAATTGCTGGTTGATGCACAGCAGGATGGTTACTGCGGTCGCAACCACCAGCGCCCAACGCCACGCCCCGCGCAACGAGCGCACGCGCGTGACTTCGGCTTCCTGCATGTTGGCATGCGGATCGTCGAACTCAATTCGTTGTGCCGGCGCGATTACGCTATCGCTCGCAGAAGGTGACATTATTTCCCCCGAGACGGTGTTCGCATTCGATCCGAGTGAATAGCGGCGGTGCTATTCAAACCCGTTCGGCATGTTGGCCTTGCTCAGCGCCGCAGCGCGCGCCTTCATCCAGCCGTCAAGAAACGCCTTGTCATCCGAAGGCGGGCTGTTCTTGCTGTAACCTGCCCATGCCGCGGCCAGCACTTCCTGGCGCTTCAGCAATTCCTTGTTGTAGGCTTCCTGTGCGTCGGTCCACTGACCGGCTTCCTTCATCGCCCTCGCGGCGCCCGGGTGCACCGGGACCACCCAGTTCTTGGTCTGCCGATCGACCGCAAGACCGGTCGCGCCCGGTGCGGAATCCTTATAAGCGTCGTAGCCCGTGATCATCGCCTTGGTGATGGCGTAGACCTCGTCGGCGGGCAGCGATCCATAGGACGTAAAGATCGGGTAGGGGTAGTTGCCGAGCTCGACCGGCTTGTCCTTGGAGATGCCGGCGCCGCAGGTCGCGACGTGAGGGAAGAAGAACGAGCCAACCTTTTTTACCCGTTCCCACCCGGCCTTGTCGCCGGGAGGCAGCGGCGGCCAGATGATGCCGCGCGGCGATGTCTCGAGTTCTTTCGCCGGGCCGGTGATGGTGGTGGCGAAGGCGGCATCGACATCGTTGTTGACCATGCCCTTCCACATCGCACCATAGCTCGAGAACTCGACGACCTTGACGTCGCTTTGCTTGAGGTCGCCGAAGGCCAGGACCGCGAGCGCATTCTGGTTCAGTGCCGGCGAGCCGACCACGAAGCCCACGCGCTTGCCTTTGAGCTGTTTGATCTCGGTCACGCCGGTATCGCGGGCGACGCCGAGCGAGCCGGCGTTGCAATCGACCACGGACAGCACGAGCTGCAGGGGTTGCGGACCCCATTCCTTGGTCCCGAACTCGAACACGCCTTCCTGGGCGAAATAGGTGCCGGAACCCATCGCGGACATGGCCGCGCGCTTGGCGCGCAGCGGCGCCAGTCGCGCCACGTCGTTGCCGGCCGGCAGTACGCGGACATCGGTGCCGTATTTGTCCTTCATCATCTTGCCGACGCCGACGGCGATGTTGAAGCCTGCGGTGCCGGTGTCATAGGCGGTGACGACCATGGTCGGCGGCAGTTTTACGTCTTCGGCGGATGCCGCCGGTAAGGCCAGCAGCGAAATGCCGGCAAGGGCGATTGGCGCAACCGCCTTCAACCGATGAATCATAGTTTTCCCCTCAGATGGTTCGCGACGCGAATTCACTCGTTGGCGTTGATCATGTCATTGGCTGCTTGTGATGGCAACGTTAGGTGCGCATACGTCAACATCTAAGCTGGACAGATTGTCGCGGAATTCATCGCAAGCAAGTCTATCAAGCAAGGCTATAACGTGATCCGGTTAAGCTTCGATGATCGCAACGACCTGTCCTTCAGCGATGACGTCGTCGAGCTTGACCAGGATGGCCTTGATCCTTCCTGCCGTCGTCGACGTGACCGGAATTTCCATCTTCATTGCTTCGACGAAAGCGATCTCGTCGCCGTCGCCGACATTGCCGCCGGTTGTGACGGGCAGCGCGCACACGCGGCCGGCGACTTCGGTGACGATCTTGATGTCTGGCATTTCCGCTCTCCCGGGGACCGTCTGACGGACTGGTGTCCTCGTGAACGGCTTTTTGTTGTGGCCGCAGATTGCCTGAGGTAGTTTGTTCTGCAAGTGGAATTTTATTCCGCAGGGCGGAATGGAGCCATAAAACATGGGAAGACGCTCGGAACGGCTTAGCAAGCAGGGAATGCTCGCCAGCGATCTCGCAGGCGAGGGTGATGTGATCCAGGTGGTGTCGCGAGCGTTCGACGTCTTGCGCTGCTTCGAGGGTCATGAAGCGCGACTGGGCAATCTGGAAATTTCCAGCCGCTGTGGTCTGCCGCGCTCAACGGTATCGCGGCTCACGCACACGCTGACGCGGATGGGCCAGCTCGTCTATCTGCCGCGCGACCAGAAATACCGTATCGGTCCAAGCGCGGTGGCGATGAGCACCTCGATGATGAAGGGGCTGCAGCTTCGCAACCTGATCAGGCTGCGGTTGCAGGACGTCGCCGATCAATTGCCGGGCACTGTTGGCTTCGTGATTCCCGATCGCTTCCATCTGGTCTATCTCGAATTCGCGCGGGCAGCGAATGCGCTCGGCCTGCACGAAGGCACCGGCAGCCGCATCTCGATGACGAGCACCGCGGCCGGCTTTGCCTACACGGCAGCCCTCGATACCGAAATCGGCGACGCCTTGATCGCCGAAATGGAGCGCGAGATCCCGGGAAACTCGGGATTGTTGAAATCGCGCATCGACGACAACCGTCGCCATTTGCGCGAACACGGCTATGTCGTCGGCTGTGGCACCTGGAGCCCGCATATCAACGGTTGCGCGGTGCCGGTGTGGTCGCCGCAATATCAGACCTTCGTTGTTGCGACGATCGGTCTTCTTTCGGCGATGTTCGATGAGAAGCGGTTGCACAGGGAAGTGGCGCCGCAGATGCTCCAGCTCGGTGCGGCGCTCGGCAGCCTGCTCGAAGGCGCCGAGGGCGACATCTTCACCAACCGCATCGAAAGAAAGCCGCTACCGGTATCGACCCATAACAACAAGATCATCAAGACGGAGGATACGAATGAACTGGAAGCCGGAGCTCGACGAGCTCGCTCGGCGCGAAGCGTTCGCGCGCGAGATGGGAGGCGTTGACAAGGTCAGGCGTCAGCATGACCAGGGCCGGCTCACGGTTCGTGAGCGCATCGACGGACTGATCGACAAGAATTCCTTCCATGAGATCGGCGCGATTTCCGGTAGCGCCGAATACGACGAAAACAGCGAACTCAAGCAATTGACGCCGGCCAACTGCGTGTTCGGCCGCGGCAAGATCGATGGCCGCACCGTGGTGGTGGTCGGCGACGATTTCACCGTGCGCGGCGGTTCGGCTGACGCCTCGATTTCCGCCAAGCCGCTGATGGCCGAGGAGATGGCGCATGATTTTCGCCTGCCGATCATCCGTGTGATCGAAGGTTCGGGCGGCGGCGGCTCGGTGAAGACGATCGAGACGCGCGGGGCTGCCAATCTGCCCGGCGGGGTTGGCGGCACACGCTGGTACTGGTTCACGATCGCGAACATGGCACGCGTGCCCGTGGTGGCCCTCGGGCTCGGTTCGGTCGCGGGCCTTGGCGCGGCGCGGCTTGCCGCCAGCCATTATTCAGTCATGACCCGGAATTCCGCGATGTTTGTCGCAGGTCCCCCGGTCGTGAAGCGCCTCGGCCAGGACCTGACGAAGCAGGAACTTGGCGGCGCCGAGATCCAGACCCGCGCCGGCGGCGTCGACGATGCCGTCGACAGCGAGGAGGAGGCGTTCGAGCGCGCCAGGCGTTTTCTGTCCTATCTGCCGTCATCGGTGTACGACGTGCCGCCGACCACACCCTGCACCGACGATCCCGAGCGCGCGGAAGAATCGCTGTTGAAGGCGGTGCCGCGCAATCGCCGCCAGGTCTACAAGATGCGTCCGATCATCGACGCCGTCGTCGACAAGGGCTCGTTCTTCGAGGTCAACGCCAATTTCGGCCGCCCTGTTATCACCGGGCTTGCCCGGCTCGAAGGCCGCGCAGTGCTGCTCTTGGCGAGCGATCCCTTCCACTATGGCGGGTCGTGGACGGCGGAGGCCTGCCAGAAGGTGGTGCGCTGGGTCGATTTTGCGGAAACCTTCCATCTTCCCGTCGTCTACCTAATGGATTGCCCCGGCTTCATGATCGGGCTCGAGGCTGAGAAGTCGGCGACCATCCGTCACGGCGTGCGCGCGATGGCGGCGGTCAACCAGTCGACCGTGCCCTGGTGCACCATCATCGTACGCAACGCGTTCGGCGTGGCCGGTGTCGTGCACCAGCCGGCCAACCGCTATTCGATGCGCTACGCCTGGCCGTCGGCCTATTGGGGCTCGCTGCCGCTGGAAGGCGGCATCGAGGCGGCCTACCGCGCCGACATCGACGCCGCGGATGATCCGGCCTTGAAGCTGAAAGAGATCGAGGATCGCCTCAACAAGCTGCGCTCGCCGTTCCGCTCGGCTGAAAAGTTCTGGGTCGAGGAGGTGATCGATCCCCGCAAGACGCGTTCGCTGTTGTGCGAGTTCGCGCGGCTGGCGGAACCGATTCGGAATGTGGGGCCGCCAACGAACATGTCGACACGGCCGTGACTAACGTCATTCCGGGGCGATGCGAAGCATCGAACCCGGAATCTCGAGATTCCGGGTCTGGTGCTAACGCACCATCCCGGAATGACAGGCTAGATCACGCCGCGACCGGCTTCGGCCGCGAGATCGCCAGCACGATCAGCGCCGCCACCACGCAGAGCGCGCCTGCAACGAAAAAGGCCGGCAGGTAGGTCGCAAGAAGCGTCCGCGACAGGCCAGCACCGAACGCCGCGACACCCGCACCCAACTGATGGCCGGCAAAAATCCAGCCGAACACCAGATTGGCGCGCTCGGGGCCGAAGCGTTGTGCAGTGAGCCGCACGGTCGGCGGCACCGTTGCGATCCAGTCCAGGCCATAGAACATCGCAAACAGCGACAGGCCGTAGAACGAGAAATCGGTGAACGGCAGGAACAACAGCGACAGGCCGCGCAACCCGTAATACCAGAACAGGAGCCAGCGGTTGTCGTAACGGTCCGACAGCCAGCCGGAGGCGATGGTGCCCACGAAATCGAAAATGCCCATCGCCGCGAGCAGGCTTGCCGCCTGCACCTGCGGAATGCCGAAATCGAGGCACATCGGGATCAGATGCACCTGGATCAGGCCGTTGGTGCTGGCGCCGCAGATGAAGAAAGTGGCGAACAGGATCCAGAACACGCCCGACTTCGAGGCGTCGCGCAGGGTGCCGAGCGCGGCCGCCATGATCGGCATGGTGTTCGGCGGTGGCGCCGGCAGCGGTTCGGTGCCTTCGTCGCCGAACGGCCGCAAGCCAACATCGCTCGGCCGGTCACGCATGACCATCAGCACGGCGAAGGCGGCGACGCCCAGCATCACGCAGACCAGCGCCAGCGCGATCCGCCAGCCATAGCGATCGGTGAGGCTCGCCAATAGCGGCAGGAAGGCAAGCTGCCCGGTCGCAACGCTCGCGGTGAGGATGCCGACCACAAGACCGCGCCGCGCCGCAAACCATCGCGCGGCGATCGTGGCGCCCAGCACCAGCGCCGTCATGCCGGTGCCGAGCCCGATCACCACGCCCCACAGCAGCATCAGCTGCCAGACCTGCGTCATCGCCAGCGATGCGACGAGACCGGATACGACGATCAGCAGCGCCAACAGCGTCACATTGCGCAGGCCGTAGCGGTTCATCAGCGCGGCGGCGAAGGGGGCCATCAGCCCGAACAGGATGAAGCGGATCGACAGCGCCGAGGAAATCTCCGCCGTGGTCCAGCCGAATTCCTTCTGCAGGGGTACGATGAAGACGCCGGGCGCGCCGACCGTGCCGGCGGAAATCAGGGCGGTGAGGAAGGTCACGGCGACCATCACCCAACCGTAATGGATGTTGCGGCGGGCGAGGGTGGCTGACAGCCAGTTCGAGATCATTGAGCCTCAGAAGATTCCAGAGGGAAGATTCGCCGGTTTGGCTTAGGCATTCTGACGTGTTGGAAGTCTGACTTGAATGTCATACTTCCCTCATTTCAGGACATGACGGAGGAGTGCCGGCGCCAGGACCGATGCGCGTGCGGATCAACTACGGAATTTAGATTACACCTGTAATATTACGCACTGCAAAAAACCGCAATCGATCATCCCATGAGAAATTCTTGCCTTTCGCATGAGAGCAATTGATCGATCGGCGCCCTGAGGTAAAAATTGTCGCGAAAGGTCGCTATTCCAGCCCATCGAGCGCGGTCTCGATGGCCGTCCTGAAGGCCGCGACGTCGCCGAGTTTTTGGGCGAGCACCAGCGCAAGCCGGGTCAGGAACAGCGCTTCGCGCGCAGGTCCCGCCTGATCGATCGCGGTCGCCAGCGTCTCATAGGCGGTCTCGAAGTCTTCGAACGGCATGGCGCTCATGGCGTCTCGCTTCCCAGGCAAAGGCCTGCGGTTTTCAGGATCTCGCCGGGAACGACGGCCTTCCATCGCCCGGCAATGTGCAGGTCGGGCCGCAACAGATAGAGCGTGCCGGGCGCTGCCGCGAACAGGCGGGCGATTTCGCCATCCCGGTCCGCGATGGTTTTCGCGTCGGAGGCCGAACCGCCTGACGAGACCAGCACCGGAACGAAGCGCTTGTCGATTCGGCCCAGCTGCGCGAGCAGCGCTGCCTGTTCGCGGGTGGGTTGCCCTTCGCAGAACAGGATCGCCGTCATGCCGCTGCCGGCGCGATCCAATAGATAGCTGCCGTCGATGAGCCTGGCGTTCGGCGCGACGTTGCCGCAAGGGGCGCCGCCGGCAAATTCAGCATTGCGTTCGGCGTAGGGCGTCAGCGGGCTTTCCGAATAGGTATAGGGCTGCATCTGCCGCGGGTTGGCGAGCCCGCGCGGAAATGCGTGCTTCAAACTGAGCGACAGCGCGGCCTCGCGCGCCAATCGCCATCCGCGGGTCGGCGGCGTCATGAAGCGCGTGCTCTTGGTGGCGTTGGCGAAGACATCGAGCGTGGCGCCGCGCCGCTCCGGCGAATAGCTGTCGAGCAGCCGCTCGTTCGCCTTGCCATGGAGCACGAGCGCCAGCTTCCAGCCGATGTTCTCGGCATCCGCCAGGCCATTGTTAAGCCCGCGCACACCGAAGATCGGCACGATATGCGCGGCATCGCCGATGAAGAACACGCGGCCGTGCCGGTAGTCATCGAGGCAGAGCGTGTTGGCGGAGTAGACGCTCCACCATTCCAGCTCCCATGGTTTGGTGTGGCCGACATCGGCAAGGATGGCGCCGACGCGCGCCCGGAGATTTTCCTCTTTCAAGGCATCTTGTTCGCTTTCGCCTTCGCGGAGCTGGTAATCCACGCGCCAGATATCGTCCGGCTGCTTGTGGATCAGCACCGTGCCGCCGGGATTGCCGGCCGGCTCGAAAAAGGCGCGGCGCTCGGTCGGAAAATCGTGATCCATGCGGATATCCGCGATCACATACCGGCCTTCATAATTGTCGCCTTTCAACCGCAGTCCGAGCATGGAGCGGATCGGCGAGCGCGCCCCATCGGCGGCGAGCACATAGTCGGCGTCGAGCCGGTAATCGCCCTCCGGCGATGAAATCCGAGCCGATACGCCATCGTTGTGGAGCTCGATGGCCGACAACTCGCTCTGCCAGCGCATGTCGATGAGGTCGCTGGTCGCGACCGCATCGTGCAGGAATTTTTCGATGTACTGCTGCTGCAGATTGTACATCGGCAGGTATTTTTCGCCCGGCGGTTGCGGCATCTCCAGCCGGAAAATCTGCTCGCCGCGATAGTAGCTGCGGCCGAACCGCCAGCCGAGCGCCTTTTCGACAAACGGCGCGACCGCGCCGACCCGCTCCAGAATGTGCATGCTGGGCCGCGCGATGCAGATCGCGCGGCTGCCGTCATTAAATGTGTCCTTGCGTTCGATCAGCACGCTCTTGATGCCGTACCGCGCCAGCACCAGCGCCGCCGTCATGCCGATCGGGCCGGCGCCCACGATCAATACCGGATGCCTTGCCGCGGCGCCGTCGAGTTCCGCAACGCGACGCGCAGCAAACCGCGGATAGTCGAAATAGAGCGATTCCAGCTCTCCCTTGCCGGCAGGTCTCATGTCTCCCTCCGTCTATTTCTTGCGGTCGAGAAACCCCTGCATCAGCGGCTGCGGCTCGCCGGTCAGGAAGGACTTTCCGAACACGCCGACGCTTAAGTTGACGGATTCGGTCAGCGGCAGTTCCTCCCATTGCCGCAGCAGCGCCTTTTGCGCGCGCAGCGCTTCGGGCCCGCATTCGAGCAGCGCGTTGACCGTATGCTCGACCGCGGCATCGAGTCCGCCTTCCTTCGCCACGACATCGACCAGCCCCCAGGCGAGCGCGGTGGGCGCGTCGATGTTCTCCGCCGTCATCACCAGCCAGCGGGCGCGGCCCCAGCCGATCAGCCGCGGCAGCAGGGCGGCGTGGATCACCGAGGGGATGCCGACACGCACCTCCGGCATGCCGAACTTGGCATCATGGGCCGCAATCCGGAAATCGCAGGCGGCGGCGACTTCCAGTCCGCCGCCGAGGCACCAGCCGGGCAGCCGCGCGATCACCGGCGCCGGAAAATTACGCACGGCTTCGCAGAGGTCGCGCAGCCGCGTGATGAAGGCCTCCGCAGATTTATGGTCGAGCTTCGCCATCTCCTTGATGTCGGCGCCGCCGATCATGCTCTTCTCGCTCTGGCCGGCCAGGATGACCGCGCGGATGTCCCTGTCGCCGGCGAGCTTCTCGAACCCTTCGCGCACACCATCGGTGACGGCGGAGGAGAGGATGTTGAGGGTGCCTGCATTGCAGATCGAGAGGCGAACGACACCTCTGCCGTCGCGGTCGATGCCGCAATGGGAATTGAGCATTTCCATGTTGTCGTTGTGGCTCCCTTGGGCGGGCGTGCGCTGAGAGTGCCACTTCCTTGGCAAGGACTGGTCTTGTCAAGGGTCGCGGGCGCAGAGTTCCCTGCAGCGTTTTCCAGCGAAGTGGAGACCGGTTCGCGCTAAGAAAACGCGTCAAATCAAAAATCTAGAGCCCCGTTCCGATGGAATCGGAACGGGGCTCTAGGCTGGCGCGCGATGGATTCGCCGCGAGGCCGCCTCATAGGCCGCGGCTTCCGCTGCCGCCAGCCGCTCCAGCCGCACCGGGACGTGCTTGTGGTACGGCGTGCCGGCGATAGGATCGCGGTTCCCGCTCTCGGTCAGCACATTGACGCGAGGGCCGTTGTTCAGCCGTTCGCCGTCGGCGGCCGGATAGTCCTGGCCGTAGCCGTGCGGCAGCGCAAGCTGGCCGCTGCGCATGCTGTCGTCGCGCTTGCAGCGCGCGACCACGCGGCCGCCGGCGGATTGCACCGCGATCCATTCGCCGTCTTCCGCGCCGAGCGATGCCAGATCGGCGGCGCTGATGAGCAGCGCGCCATCGGGATCGTCGCGGCGCCAGGCGGGATCGCGAAAGATCTGGTTGGCGTTGAACATGCGCCGCTGTCCGGCGGCGAGCACGAAGGGATAGTCGCCGCGAGGGATGGCGTTCGTTGGATCGAGTTTGCCGAGCCATTCCAGCATCGGCGCGATCGAAAGGTGAACCTTGCGGTCGGGATGCGAGACCAGCGACCATACCTCGTCGTAATCGTGCTCGGTGAAGGCGGCGCCGTTGCGCGATCCCACGATGGCGTCGAACAGCACTTCGCCGAGCATCTCGTCCGGAACGTCACGGCCCGCATCGAGCGCG
This sequence comes from Bradyrhizobium sp. AZCC 2262, assembly GCF_036924535.1. NCBI lineage: Bacteria > Pseudomonadati > Pseudomonadota > Alphaproteobacteria > Hyphomicrobiales > Nitrobacteraceae > Bradyrhizobium > Bradyrhizobium sp. AZCC 2262. The sequence continues at coordinate 2,898,663 of NZ_JAZHRT010000001.1, forward strand.
CGGCGCACAGCCTGGGGCGAACGTTTTGCGCAGAGATGCGCGGCCTGCCACAAGGGCGCGGCGGCGGCCGTGCCGTCGGGCAGGGTGGCGCCCAGCGTGTTATAGAGCACGAGCGCGCCGAGCGCTGCCAGCTGCGGATTGGCGCCCATGAAGGCGCGCAGTTCCGCGGCGAAGGCCGGCCGGGAACGGAAGGCGGCTTCGCGCAAAGGCGCCAGCGCGTTATCGCCGGGCAGGAGGCCGAGCGCGCGGCTCAGTCGCGTATAGATTTCCGGCTCCGGCAGAGTGCCCTCAAGGGGCGCGACCACGCCGGCGCGCACATGGAAATAGTTTCTCGGGAATTCGAAGTTGAAGAGCGTGAATTCGGTCTTCTCATATTGCGAAGAGGCCGGCAGTACGTAATGCGCCAGCCGCGCCGTCTCGGTCATGGCCACGTCGACCACAACGACGAGGTCGAGCGCGCGTAGCGCGGTTTCGACCCGCGCGGTGTTCGAGGCGGTATTGGCGGGATTGGAACTGTCGATCCATGCCGCGCGCAGGCGGTCGAGATGATCGGACAGCACCGCATCAGGAAACAGATTGGGCGGCAACAGTCCGCCGATCACCTCGATATCGGCAGCGGCAAAGCGCTGGTTCGGCGAGTTACCCCACAGCGGTACCAGCCAGCTGTGCAGCTGGTTGGTGCCTTTGCGGCCAAAACTGCCGGTCAGCATGATCAGCAATTTTTCGAGATACGAATTGAGCGTCGAGTTGACGCCCTGCTGAATGCCGAGCTCGACGCGGACGGTCATCGCTTTCGCCGCAACGATCATGTCGACGCATTGCTCGATCTGCTGGAGCGGGATGTCGGCGGCATCGGCCCATTGTTCGACCGGAATCCGCAGCAGCGCGTCCCTGACCTCCGCATAGCCTCTGGTGTGCTGCTCGATGAATGCGTGGTCCACCGCGTCGCGCCGGATCAGCCGCGCGAGGATCGCGCTCAGCAGGAAGGCATCAGTGCCGGGACGGCCCGCGAGATGCAGATCGGCGCGCTCGGCGGTCTCGGAACGGCGGGGATCGATCACGATCATCTTGCGGCTTGGATCCTTGCGGATGTCGTTGAGATGGTCGCGCGCATTGGGAAAGCCGTGGGCGATCCAGGGATTGGCGCCGATCACGAACAGCAGGTCGCAGTGGTGCACGTCCTCGGCGGTGTGGCAGGTCTGGCTGCCGAACATGTGGCCGTTGACCCAGAAATCACCGGTCTTCTCCTGCGACAGCGCGTTGAAGACATGGCGGGAGCCGAGCGCGCGCAGGAGCGCCGTGGCATAGGCGCCGCCGGCATGATTGCCCTGGCCACCGCCGCCATAGAGCGCAAGGCTCTTGCCGCCATGGCGATCGACCACGTCGTGCAATTTTGCGGCGATCTCGGTAATCGCGGTGTCCCAGTCAATCGCGTCGAAGCCGCCATCGGCGCGCCGGCGCAGCGGCGTGGTCAGGCGATCACGGTGATGTGCATAGAAGGGAATGCGTGCGGCCTTGTTGCAGAGATAACCTTTGGATTTCGGGTTGTCGCGGTCGCCGCGCACTTTCGAGATGCGGTCATTTTCGACCAGCACTTCGAGGCCGCAATTGACATAGCAGAGATTACAGGCGGTCTTCCGCCAGTCGGGACTCGGCATGGCCATCTCTTCCATTGTTGGACCGGATCAGTATATATGATGACTATCATTCAATCAACCGGCCGCCACGGGCCGTCAAAGGAGAGCGATCATGACGGCGGGCAGCGCCCAACGAGCCCCGGAAATTCCCGATCTGTTTTCCTTCGACACGCGGCGGCATCGGGTGGTGGAGTGGCAGGCGCCGGGTCCGGTGGCGAAGGCGGCCGCAGGCAAGTCCGGGCTGGAGATCATGTGCGCGATCCGCGACGGCATCCTGCCACCGCCGCCGATGGCCCGATTGATCGGCCTTGAGATGCGCATCGCGGAAGCCGGCCGAATCGTGATGGAACTCGATCCGGACGAGAGCCTGGAAAATACCATCGGCCTGCTTCACGGCGCGACCGCCGCGGCGCTGCTGGATACCGCCATGGGTTGCGCCATTGCCACCATGCAGCCGGCCGGGCAGACCTCGGTCACGCTCGACCTCAAGCTGACCTATCTGCGGCCGCTGTCGGTGCGATCCGGCAAAATCTCGGCGGAAGGCAAAGTGGTAAAACTCGGCCGTCAGACCAGCTATGCCGAAGGCTTCGTCCGCGACGGCGCGGGCAATCTTGCAGTGCACGCGACTGCGACATTTACGATGATCGGCGGTGAAAAAGCGAAATAGATGCAGCTTTTCGCCCGCGCAACTGCTATTATATGACTGCAGACATTTAATGGGATGGTCGATGCGTTATTCGAAAGAGCACAAGCAGGAGACCCACGCGCGGATCGTCAAGAAGGCCTCGGTGCGGCTTCGCGAAAAGGGCGCACATGGTATCGGCGTCGCCGATCTGATGAAAGAGGCTGGCCTGACCCATGGCGGCTTCTATGCCCATTTCGATTCCCGCGAGGCGCTGGTGATCGAGGCCTTTGGCTATGCGATGGATCGCGCGGTCGAGCATTGGCGCAAGCTCGCCGCTGAAACGCCGCCGGAAAAGCGGCTGTCGACGATCGTCGATTCCTACGTCTCCGCGGTGCACCGCGACGATCCCGGCCGCGGTTGCGCGGTTCCCACGCTCGGCGCCGAGATTGCCCGCGAAAGCGCAAAGACCCGCAGGGCCTTTTCCGCCAAGCTGGAACAGTTGATCGATGTGATGGCCGATCAGATTCCGGATGTGCCGCGAAAGACGGCCCGCAAGCAGGCGATGGGCGCGCTGGCGACCATGATGGGTACCCTGGTGATGTCGCGCGTTGCGGGCAGCGGTGAACTTTCCGACGAAATTCTCGCCTCCGGCCGCGAGGCGGTGCTGGGACGAGCGGCGGCCACGAAGCCGGTTGCAACGAAGGCGCGAGCGAAGGTGAATTGATCGTAGATCGTACCGGGTTGCGTTCGCCGCGGCGTCATCGCGCCGGCTAGCCGGCCGCCCGGGCCCAGTTGATGAACGACTTGATCAAATCCATCTTCGGGTGCTCCGCGCGATGTACGATGTAGAAGCCGTAGCCCGGCAGCTTGATCCGGGAAACGGGCACAAGGGCGCCGCTCGCCAGCTCTGGCCTCACCAGGATATTACTGCAGATTGCGATGCCCTGGCCCGCAATGGCGGCTTCGATGGCGTGCAACTCCTCGCGAAAGCTTAGGCTGGGAAGCGTGGCAGTGTCTGGCACAGATCGATGGCGACGACTGGCCACACGCAGCCAGCGTTGCCATCGCGGCGCATCGGAATCGGCTGGCGGCCACTCGGCTTCGATCAGAGGAAGCCGGCCGAGCTCCGCTGGACTGAGCGATCGCCGCAAATCGCCAACCAGCTTGGGGCTCGCTACGGCGTAAAACTCGTCGCGAAACAGCTCGAAGGAGGGGCCGACCGTCGGAGGTTTGCGGGCGTAGCGGATTGCAACATCGGCATCGCCAGCCTCGAGATCGATCACCGCGTCGGTACCAATGATGTCGAGTTTCAGCCGCGGATAAATTTCACGCCAATTGGGCAACCGCGGCACGAGCCATCGTGCGGTGAAAGCATTGGTCGCCGTCAAGCTCAGCCGTCCGCTGGCGCCGCCGCTGCGTATCTTGCTCAACGCCTCGGCGAAAGTCTCGAAGCCGTCGCGAACAACGGGAAAGAGCTGTTGGCCCGCCCGCGTGAGTGCCAGCGGCCGCGGCCGGCGTCGAAACAAGGATTGCCCGCAGTGACGCTCCAGCAATTTCAACTGATGGCTGATCGCGGTCGGAGTGACGCCCAGCTCGGCAGCGGCCAGCCTGAAACTGAGATGGCGAGCGGCTGCCTCAAACGCACGCAGTTCGGTGAGCGGCGGCAATTTGCGCATGTCGGCATTCTAGATGAATTGATTTCATCTGCACCTGAATTCTTCGAATTTGCCGCACCAAACTCTGCTCTCTAGGATGCCGGCGGAAGAAATAATGGAGACGCGCGTGCTCGTGACAGCTCAAGGCGGTGTCTCGGAATATCTGGCGGCCATCGAGCAGCTGGCGCCGCTCATCAGGCAACAGCGACATGCTTTCGACGAACAGCGAAGGATACCCGATCAGGTATTCGGGGCGCTGGCCAAGGCGGGGCTTTTCCGGCTGTACCTGCCGAAGACACTGGGAGGACCGGAGCTATCGCCGTTCGATTTCATGACCGTTGTCGAGGCCGCCTCCGCACTTGACGGCTCGCTTGGCTGGCTGGTCGGGAATGGCGGCGGGATGAGCCGGATCGGTGGCTACTTGCCGGAGAGGGTGGCCCGCGACTGGTTCGCCGACCCGCACGCGTTCATCGTCAGCGCAACCGGGGCGATCGGGACAGCGGAACGTGCGGAGGGAGGCTATCGCGTCAGCGGGCGCTGGCCCTTCGGCAGCGGATCTCATCACGCGACCCGGTTCATGGGACTGGCTGGTGTCAAGACCGCTGACGGCCGGGATGAGCCGCCGGTCTGCTGCTATTTCGCCAAGTCGGAGGTCCAGATTCACGACACCTGGTTCGTGTCCGGCCTGCGAGGCACCGGCAGCTGCGATTTCGAGGTCCACGACACGTTTGTGCCGATTGACCACACGCATCCTCTGACCGATCTCAAGCCGACGCACCCGGCGCTGCTCTACCGCCTGCCTGGCCTGTCGGCATTTGCCTGGACCGTTTCTGTCGTTCCGCTTGGGATCGCGCGGGGAGCGATCGATACTTTCATCGAGCTTGCCGGGAAGAAAGCACGCCAGGGCAGCACCATGCTGATGCGTGACCGCGAGGCGGTTCAAGGCATGGTGGGGCGTGCAGAGACAGTGCTGCGAGCCGCGCGCGCGTATCTGGTTGACGCCATGGCGGAGCTCATGGCGGCGACCGACGTCGGAGGCGATCGCCTTTTGCAGGCGCGCGCCTTCTTTCGTGCCGCTTGCTCCAACGCAGCCGAAACCGCGGTCCGGATTGTCGATGCGATCGCGGCCGATGCCGGTACCGCGGCCATCTTCGAAACCGGTACGCTGGAACGCTCGGTTCGTGACGTCCATGCCGCCACCAAGCATGTGGCAATGAGTCCGAACAGCTATACCGTCGCCGGGCGCCTGACGCTGGGACTGGAAGCAGGCACCCCGCGTATTTGAGAATGACTGTGGAGAGGTCCGCCCGCGTCACGCTGAGGATGAGGCAGGCCCGGCCAAGCGTCCCCCAAACAGCGCGCGTTCGCGCTCCACCGTCTCGTGGATGTAATCGGCGACCGCGCGAATTCGCGCCAGATCCTTGCTGTCGGCGTGCATCAGCATCCAGAAGGTGCGCGAAATCCTGATTTCGTCCGGCAATACCGGCCGTAGTTCCGGATGCGCCGTCGCCATGAAATGCGGCAGCACGGCAATGCCAAAACCGGCAATGGTGGCGTTGAGCTGCGCGATCAGATTGGCGCTGCGGAATTTGGCGGAGATTTTTGGTGAGACCTGCGGCAGGTAGTCCAGTTCCGGCGTGAACAGCAGTTCTTCGATATAGCCGACGAAGCGATGCCCGGGCAGGTCGCCACGGCTTGTGATCTTTGGCGCGCGGTCGAGATAGGCGGGCGCGGCGTAAAGCCCGAGGCTGTAGTCGAGCAGCTTGCGGCCGACGATCCGGCCTTCCTTCGGCATCGTCAGGCTTATCGCAATATCTGCCTCGCGCTTCGACAGGCTGAACAGCCTAGCGGTGGCGACGAGCTGCAAATCGAGATCGGGATACCGCTCGGTGAATTTCAGAAGCCGCGAGGCCAGAAAGTGGCTGCCGAACCCGTCGGGTGCGCCGATCCGGACCGTGCCGGTGAGCTGGGCGCGCGAGCCGCCAACCGCCTCCTGATTGGCGACAATGGTGGATTCCATCGCCTCCGCGCTGTCGGCGACGCGCTGGCCGGCTTCGGTCAGGAGGTAGCCGGTCTTACGGCGATCAAACAGTTTTGCTGACAGATGCCGTTCCAGGCGGTCGACACGCCGGATTACGGTGGCATGATCGACCGCAAGCTGCTTGGCGGCAGCGGAAACCGATCCGCCGCGGACGATCGCCAGCACGAAACGGAAGTCATCCCAGTCGATGGTCTTGGTGCCTTGATCCAGCATTTCCGCACATCTAAGGTGCAATATATCGGACTTGTATCCTAAGAAATGCAGGTCAAAAAGGGCTCCAAAGGGATCCAGCCGAGACTTCAGGGAGAAAATTCATGCGCTCAATCGGACATTTCATCGGTGGCAAAGAGGTCAAGGGCACGTCCGGGCGGACGGCCGACGTTTTCGAGCCGATGACGGGCGACGTCCAGGCCAAGGTGGCGCTCGCGTCCAAGGCCGAGGTTCGCGCTGCCGTCGAGAACGCCAGGGACGCCCAGGCCGAGTGGGCCAACACCAATCCGCAGCGCCGTGCGCGCGTGATGATGAAATTCCTCGAACTAGCGCAGCGCGACTACGACAAGCTGGCCGATGTGCTGGCGCGCGAACACGGCAAGACCGTTCCCGACGCCAAGGGCGACATCCAGCGCGGCCTCGAAGTCGTCGAATTCGCCTGCGGCATTCCGCATTTGATGAAAGGCGAGTACACCGAAGGCGCCGGCCCCGGCATCGACATTTATTCGATGCGGCAACCCTTGGGCGTTGTCGCCGGCATCACGCCGTTCAATTTCCCGGCCATGATTCCGATGTGGAAATTCGCGCCCGCGATCGCCTGCGGCAATGCCTTCATCCTGAAACCCTCGGAGCGCGATCCCGGCGTGCCGATGATGCTGGCCCAATTGATGATCGAGGCGGGGCTGCCGCCCGGCGTGCTCAACGTCGTCAACGGCGACAAGGAAGCCGTCGACGCCATTCTCGACGATCCCGACATCAAGGCGATCGGCTTTGTCGGCTCGACGCCGATCGCGCAGTACATCTACGAGCGCGCCGCGCAAACGGGCAAGCGCTGCCAGTGTTTTGGCGGCGCCAAGAACCACGCCATCGTGATGCCCGACGCCGACATGGACCAGACCGTCGATGCGCTGATCGGCGCCGGCTACGGCTCGGCCGGCGAGCGTTGCATGGCAATTTCGGTCGCGGTGCCTGTCGGCAAGACGGCCGCCGACCGCCTGATGGAAAAGCTGATCCCGCGCGTGGAGTCGCTCAAGATCGGCACCTCGGTCGATCCGTCCGCCGATTACGGCCCGCTGGTGACGCGCGAAGCGGTCGAGAAGGTGAAGAGCTATATCGATATCGGTATCAAGGAAGGCGCGACGCTCGCTGTCGACGGCCGTGGCTTCAAGATGCAGGGCTACGAGAAGGGATTCTATCTCGGCGGTTCGCTGTTCGACAACGTCACCAAGGACATGCGAATTTACAAGGAAGAGATCTTTGGCCCGGTGCTGTCAGTGGTGCGTGCCCACGATTACAAGGAAGCGCTGGCGCTGCCGTCGGACCATGACTACGGCAACGGTGTCGCGATCTTCACCCGCGACGGCGACGCCGCACGCGACTTTGCCGCCAAGGTGAATGTCGGCATGGTCGGCATCAACGTGCCGATCCCGGTGCCGATCGCGTACTACACCTTCGGCGGCTGGAAGAAGTCCGGCTTCGGCGATCTCAATCAGCACGGCCCGGATTCGATCCGCTTCTACACCAAGACCAAGACGGTCACCTCGCGCTGGCCGTCCGGCGTCAAGGAGGGCGCGGAGTTCTCGATTCCGACGATGAACTGACGCGTCACAGCCCGGGGCGCGCGGAGATGCAGTTCGCTCTCAATGAGGACCAAATGGCGGTTCGCGACATGGCGCGCGAATTCGCCGCGGAGAAGATCGCGCCGCATGCGCTGCGCTGGGACGAGGAGAAGCATTTCCCGGTCGACGTGATGCGGGAAGCTGCCACGCTCGGAATGGGCGGCATCTACATCAAGGACGACGTCGGCGGATCGGCGATGACCCGCTTCGACGCGGCGCTGATCTTCGAGGCCCTGGCGACAGGGTGCCCGACCGTGTCGGCTTTCATCTCGATCCACAACATGGCGTCGTGGATGATCGATGCCTATGGCAACGACACCCAGCGGCAAAAGTGGTTGCCGAAGCTTTGCACGATGGATCTGATCGCAAGCTACTGCCTCACCGAGCCGGGCGCAGGCTCGGATGCGGCGGCGCTGCGGACCCGCGCGGTGCGTGAGGGCGATCATTACGTCTTGAACGGCCAGAAGCAGTTCATTTCAGGAGCCGGTGGCACCGACCTGCTGGTGGCGATGGTGCGCACCGGTGGTGACGGGCCCGGCGGAGTTTCAACGCTCGTCATCGATGGCAAGACGCCGGGCGTTTCGTTCGGCGCCAATGAGCGCAAAATGGGCTGGAACGCGCAGCCGACCCGTGCGGTGATTTTTGAGAACGCCCGCGTGCCGGTCGAAAACCGTCTGGGCGACGAGGGCATCGGCTTCAAGATCGCGATGGCCGGGCTCGATGGCGGCCGCATCAATATCGCGGCCTGTTCGCTCGGCGGCGCGCAAAGCGCGCTGGAAAAATCGCTGGCCTACATGAAGGAACGCAAAGCCTTCGGCAAGCGCCTCGATGAATTCCAGGCGCTGCAGTTTCGCCTCGCCGACATGGCAACCGAACTGGAGGCGGCGCGAACCTTTGTCTGGCGTGCCGCCGCAGCTCTCGACCGCAAGGATGCGGACGCCACTATGCTGTGCGCGATGGCCAAGCGTTTTGGCACAGACGTCGGCTTCGAGGTCGCCAACCAGGCGCTGCAGCTGCACGGCGGCTACGGTTACCTCAGCGAATACGGCATCGAGAAGATCGTGCGCGATCTGCGCGTGCACCAGATCCTGGAAGGGACCAACGAGATCATGCGGCTGATCGTGTCGCGCAAGCTGATCGAGGGCGCGCGATGACGGCGACTGCCGCAGCCGCGCTGATCGAAGGTGACCTTATCGCGCAGCGCGAAGGCGCCTGCGGCGTCATCAGACTCAATCGTCCCAAGGCGATCAATGCCGTGACGCTGGAGATGTTTCGCGACGTCGACAGGGCGCTCGATGCGTTCGAGGCCGATCCTGCGGTAGCCGTGATCCTTCTGGAAGGCGCGGGCGAGCGCGGCCTTTGCGCCGGTGGCGACATCCGCGCACTCTGGGAAAGCTCGAAGGTCAAGGGCGATCTCGGCAAGATCCTGTGGCGCGAGGAATACATCCTCAACGCCCGGATCAAGAAATTCCCGAAGCCGTATGTCGCCTTGATGGATGGCATCGTGATGGGCGGCGGCGTCGGGTTGTCGGCGCACTCTAGCCATCGTGTCGTGACCGAGAAGACGAAGCTCGCGATGCCCGAAGTCGGCCTCGGCTTCTTTCCGGATGTCGGCGGCACCTGGCTGCTGTCGCATTCGCCGGGCGAGATCGGCACTTATTTTGGATTGACCGGGCAGACCATGAACGGCCCGGACGCGATCCATGCAAAGTTTGCCGACGCGGTAGTGTCGTCCTCAAAGCTGCCGGCCTTGCGCGAGGCGCTGACGAAAGTCGCGTCCGGCGCAACATCGGCTGACATCAGGAGGCTGGTTGACGGCTTTTCGAGCGGGGAGACGGCCGGGCCGGTTGCGGCGATGCAGGCGAAGATCGATGCGTTGTTTTCCCACGATCGCATGGAAGACATCGTCGGGGCATTGCAGCGCGATAGTTCCGACTTTGCGCAGGCGACATTGAAGACGCTGAACGAGAAGTCGCCGCGCGGCATGGTGGTGACGCTGAAGCTGTTGCGGCTGGCGCGAACGTCGAAGTCGCTGGAGGAATGCCTGGTGCGGGAATATCGCGCCGCGCTGGAAGTCTTCGCCAGCGACGATTTTCGCGAGGGCGTGCGCGCTGCGGTCATCGACAAGGACCGCAATCCAAAATGGTCGCCCCCGCGGATCGAAGACGTGACGCCGCAAATGGTCGCGCCGTATTTCGCCGAGATCGGCGCGGACGAACTGAAATTTCCCTGATCAAAACAGAAAAGTCTTAGCGGAGGATTCGAGATGGCAAATATCGCATTCATTGGCCTCGGCAACATGGGCGGGCCGATGGCGGCCAATCTGGTCAAGGCCGGCCACAAGGTCACCGCGTTCGATCTGGTGGCGGCCTCGCGCGATCAGGCCAAGGCGGACGGCGCCGCGATCGCCGAGAGTTCGGTCGCATCCGTCAAGGGCGCTGACGCCGTCATCACCATGCTGCCGGCGGGCAAGCATGTTCTGTCGGTCTGGAACGAGGTGATCCCGGCGATGACCAAGGGTACGCTGATTATCGATTGCTCGACCATTGACGTCGAAAGCGCCAAGCAGGCGCATGCGCTCGCTGCCAAGCATGGCGCACTCTCGGTCGACGCTCCCGTGTCGGGCGGAACCGGCGGCGCCAAGGGCGCAACGCTCACTTTCATGTGCGGCGGCGAGGACAAGGCCTTTGCGGCGGCCGAGCCCGTGCTGGAGAACATGGGCAAGAAGATCGTGCATTGCGGCGGCGCCGGCGCGGGGCAGGCGGCCAAGATCTGCAACAACATGATTTTGGGCATTTCCATGATCGGGGTCGGCGAGGCCTTTGCGCTCGCGGAGAAATTGGGCCTGTCGCATCAGGCGCTGTTCGACGTCGCCTCCACCTCTTCCGGCCAATGCTGGGCGCTGACGTCCTACTGCCCGGTGCCGGGCCCGGTTCCGGCTTCGCCGGCGAACAACGGCTACAAGCCCGGCTTTGCGTCCAATTTGATGGTGAAGGACCTGACGCTGGCGCAGGATGCGGCCAACGCCGCCGGCGCGGTGACGCCGCTGGGCAAACACGCGCAGGAGATCTACAAGGCGTTCGACGCTGCCGGCCATGGCGGGGTGGATTTTTCCGGTATTATCCAGCACGTTAGGAGCCTTGCCGGGAAATAACGGAGACCTGATGACGAGTTTTCAGGACGCGCGCGCCTTTCTGCTCAAGCACCGCACCGATTACGATGCGGCCGTAAAGGGATTTCGCTGGCCGGACCCGGCCCCGTTCAACTGGGCGCTGGACTGGTTCGATGCCGAACTTGCCCGCAATCCCGACAGCCGGGACCGTGCGGCACTCTGGATCGTCGATGCCGGCCACAAAGAGACAAAACTTTCCTTTGCGGCACTCTCGGCCCGTTCCAATCAGGTCGCGAACTTCCTGCGTGCGCAGGGGCTGAGGCGCGGCGATCATCTGTTGCTGCTGCTCGGCAATGTCGTGCCGCTGTGGGAGACCATGCTGGCGGCGATGAAGCTTGGCGTGGTCGTGATCCCCGCCACCACGCTTCTGACCGCCGACGAATTGCGCGACCGGCTCGATCGCGGCAAGGCGAGGGTGGTGGTGGCTTCGCAGGATCAGGTCGCGAAGTTTGCAGGCCTCGGCAGCGACAATCTGGTGCGTATCGTGGTCGGTGCATCGGCAGCCCATGAGGGCTGGCTGCCGTTCGAACAGGCAGCGAGCGCCTCGGATTCCTTTGCGCCTGACGGTCCGACCAACGCCGACGATCCGATGCTGCTCTATTTCACCTCGGGCACGACCGCAAAACCAAAACTGGTGCGGCACAGCCAGCGCAGCTATCCCGTCGGGGCGCTGTCGACGATGTTCTGGCTCGGGCTGCAGCCGGGCGACGTGCATCTGAATATTTCCTCGCCGGGCTGGGCCAAGCACGCCTGGAGCTGCCTCTTCGCGCCGTGGAATGCCGGCGCCACCGTTTTCGTCGTCAACCAGCCGCGCTTCGATGCCAAGTCGCTGCTCGCGACCGTTGGCCGCTGCGGCGTCACCACGCTGTGCGCGCCGCCGACGGTGTGGCGGCTGTTCATTCAGGAGCGGCTTGCGGATTTCAAGGTCAGCCTGCGAGAGGTCTGCGGTGCGGGCGAGCCGCTCAATCCCGAAGTGATCGATCAGGTGAAGGCGGCGTGGGGCCTGACCATCCGCGACGGTTACGGCCAAACCGAAACCACCGCGCTCGCCGGCAATTCGCCGGGCCAGAAGGTCAAGGTCGGTTCGATGGGCCGCCCGCTGCCCGGCTACCGCGTGCAGATCACCGACAATGACGGCCACGTCACCAAGGAAGGCGAGGTGACGCTGGTGCTCGGCGCCGATCGGCCGGCGGGCCTGATGCAGGGCTATCAGGGCGAGGATGGCAAGCTGAGCGGCGCGGATGGCGATCTCTATCGCAGCGGCGACGTCGTGTTTGCCGACGACGAGGGCTATCTCACCTTCGTCGGCCGCTCGGATGACGTCTTCAAGTCCTCCGACTACCGCATCAGCCCGTTCGAGCTGGAAAGCGTGTTGCTGGAGCATGAATCGGTGGCCGAAGCGGCCGTCGTGCCGAGCCCGGATCCGATCCGGCTCGCGATCCCGAAGGCCTATGTACTGCTGGTGTCGGGTGTGGAACGTTCGCCGGAAACCGCGCTCTCGATCTTCAGGCACCTGCACACAAGGCTCGCGCCGTTCAAGCGCATCCGCAAGATCGAGCTGGTGACGGAGTTGCCGAAGACGATCTCCGGAAAGATCCGCCGCGTCCAGTTGCGTCGCCTCGAGCATGATAATGTCAGAGGCGATGCGCTGCGCGGATCGGAATTCCGCGAAGAAGAATTCCCGGAGCTGCAGAAGGTGCGGACCGCCGGGCTGGAGAGTTAGCGAATGAATGAAGTCTGGAAGAAGCCGCCGGTCTCGTTTGAGGCGTATCAGGCCATGGTCGGCAAGGAGATCGGGGTGTCGTCCTGGCACCTGATCGACCAGAGCCGGATCAACGTCTATGCCGACGTGATCGAGGATCATCAGTTCATCCATGTCGATCCGGAGCGCGCGAAAAAGGAAACCGCGTTCGGCAACACGATCGCGCACGGCTTTCTGACGATGTCGCTGATGAGCATCATGTCCTACGAGGTGATGCCAGTCATCGAAGGCACGGCGATGGGTGTCAATTACGGCTTTGACAAGCTGCGCTTCCTCTCGCCGGTGCGCGCCGGCTCGCGCGTCCGCGGCCGCTTCACGCTGATGGAAGCCAAGCTGCGCAAGCCAAAGGAGCTGCAGTCGCGTACCAACGTCACCGTCGAGATCGAGGGCGAGGAAAAGCCCGCTTTGGTCGCCGACTGGATCGGATTAATTTACTTTAACTGACCTCTCGTTCGCCGTTGCCGGGCTTGACCCGGCAATCCATCGCTGCTCAAAACCTGTCAATCGCGGGCTCGGTGTTCCCCTCCCCCCTTGTGGGAGAGGGTGGCGCCGAACGCAGTTCGGCGACGGGTGAGGGGTTCTCTCCGCAAGCACGTCAGCCGAGACAACCCCTCATCCGGCGCTTTGCGCCACCTTCTCCCACAAGGGGAGAAGGAAGAAGAACCAGGAATCCCACTCATGGCAATCAGGTTTGACGGACGCGTCGCAATCGTCACCGGCGCGGGCAATGGTCTTGGACGGGCGCATGCGCTGGGGCTGGCAAGCCGCGGCGCCAAGGTGGTGGTCAACGATTTCGGCGGTGCGCGCGATGGCACCGGCGGGTCGCTGACCCCTGCCGAAACCGTGGTCGAGGAAATTCGCAAAGCGGGCGGCACGGCCATGGCCGACGGCGCGGATGTTTCGAACTTCGAACAGGTCACCGCCATGGTCGAGCGCGCCACCAGGGAATGGGGAAGCGTCGATCTGTTGTGCGCCAACGCCGGTATCCTGCGCGACAAGTCGTTTACAAAAATGGAAGTCGCCGATTTCGCAAAGGTGCTCGACGTCCATCTGGTCGGCACTTTTTACTGCTGCAAGGCGGTGTGGGCCGGCATGCGCGAGCGCAATTACGGCCGCATCGTCGTCACCACCTCGTCGTCGGGCCTGTTCGGCAATTTCGGCCAGGCCAATTACGGCGCCGCCAAAGCCGGCATGGTCGGCCTGATGAACGTGCTGGCCGAGGAAGGCCGCAAGAACAACATCCGCGTCAACACGATCTCGCCGACCGCGGCGACCCGGATGACCGAAGAGCTGCTGCCACCACAGGCGCTGGCCTTGATGCGCCCCGAGGCGATTACGCCCGCGGTGGAATTCCTGCTCAGCGAGGATGCGCCGACCCGCACCATCATGGGCGCGGGCGCGGGTTCATTCGCGGTGATCAAGATCATCGAGACCGAGGGCATCAACCTGGCCCAGTCCGACTGGACGCCGGATGCGATTGCGGCGCATTTTGCCGAGATCGACGACGTGTCGAAGGCCAAGGCGCTGCAGGGCGCGTTCGAGCAGACGCAGAAATATGTCGCGCAGGCTGCGGCCAGGGCGGGGATCAAGCTCTGACTTTGTTGTCATTCCGGGGCGATGCAAAGCATCGAACCCCAATGTGCAATTGCACATTGTGGAATCTCGAGATTCCGGGTTCACGCGAAGACGCGTGCCCCGGAATGACGTAGACCTTTGTTGATGTCGCACCAAGCCAAAGCTCGAGTCGTCGTCATCGGCGCTGGCCCCGCCGGCCTGACAGCGGCTGAAGTACTCGCGGAAAGTGGCGCACATGTCACCGTCTATGACGCGATGCCATCCGCCGGCCGCAAGTTCCTGATGGCCGGGCGAGGCGGGCTAAACCTCACGCATAGCGAGCCGCTGCCCACTTTTCTTGCCCGCTACCGCGAGGCGATGCCGCATCTGAAGGCTGCCATCGAGGCGTTTCCGCCGAGCGGCTTGCGCGACTGGAGCGAAGCGCTGGGACAGGAAACGTTTGTCGGTTCCAGCGGCCGGGTATTTCCAAAGGCCTTCAAGGCATCGCCCTTGCTGAGGGCGTGGCTGCGGCGGCTGGACTCGATGGGCGTAAAATTGGCGCTACGTCACCGCTGGATTGGCTGGGATGAGCAGGACTGCCTCTGCTTCGAAACGCCGGTCGGCGCGCGCGCTATCAAGCCGAGCGCTGTCGTGCTGGCCCTTGGCGGCGCTAGCTGGCCGCGGTTGGGCTCCGATGGGGCCTGGGTCGATACGCTCGCCGCGAAAGGTGTGCAGATATCCCGGCTCAGGCCGGCCAATTGCGGCTTTGCGGTAAGCTGGTCGGACATATTTCGAGACAGATTTCAGGGCCAGCCGCTCAAGGGCATCGCGTTGAACTTTGGCTCGCACAATGTTCGTGGCGAGGCCATCGTGACGCGCTCGGGCATCGAGGGTGGTGCGATCTACGCGCTGTCCGCCGAGTTGCGCGAGGCGATCGACAAGCCGGGGTCGGCAATACTGCACGTCACGCTGCGGCCCGATCTCGACATCGATGACCTCACCGTGAAAGTGTCAGCGCCCAAGGGAAAGCAATCCCTGTCCAACTTTCTGCGCAAGGCCGTGAATCTCTCTCCGGTGGCGATCGGCTTGCTGCAGGAAGCAGCCCGGGCATCCGGCGCTTCGCTGGCATCGATGTCGCCGGCCGATCTCGCAAAGCTCATCAACGCGGTCCCGATCGAACTAACCGGTGTCGCGCCGATCGCCCGCGCGATCTCGACCGCGGGCGGAATAGCGTTCAGCGAACTCGACAGCGACTTCATGCTCCGCCGCGTGCACGGCGTGTTTGCCGCCGGCGAGATGCTGGATTGGGAGGCGCCAACCGGCGGCTATCTCCTGCAGGCGTCGTTCGCGACTGGAGCAGCCGCGGGGCGCGGCGTGTTGAAGTGGCTCTCGAAATCGTAGGGTGGACAAAGCGAAGCGTGCCCACCACTGCTTGCGCCGCCCTTGATGGTGGGCGCGGCGCAAAGCGCCTTTGCCCACCCTACAAACCGTTAGCGCAGCTTCCCCCGCGCCGCCACTGGCAGCGTGCCGATGATTTCGTCGCCCCGCACCATCACCACTTCGTCCATCATGTTGACGACGACGCAGACATGGTTCGGCACGATCCGCACGACGTCGCCGACGACGGGCCGCGTGTTGCTGCGGGCGAGATCGAGGAAGCCGTGCTCTTCCGCAAAGCGCGCAATTTTTGCCTCGGGATGCTCCAAAATCAGCCCATGGCCCTCCAACCCGCCGCCGGTATCGGATGTCAGCGTCTTGGAGCCGGCGTCGAGGATGCCACGGTCCGGACCGGCGCGGCTGACCACGGTGGAATAGATGTTGAGCGCGCAATCGTCCCAGCTGGCGACGCCGGCCGCGACCTGCATGCGGTCGTTGTAGATATAGGTGCCGGGCCGATGCTCGGTCGCGCCCTTGAGTTTTCCAAGATTCTTCAGGTTGGGCGAACCGCCGGTCGAAACCATCGTCGCATCGAGCCCGTGCGCGCGAACGCCGGCCAGCGCTTCGTCAAAGAACTTCTGCGCCTCGGTCCAGCCGGTCTCGGTCGGGTACAGCATGAAGCCCGCAAACTTCAGCCCCTTGGAGCCAGCGATCTCGCGGGCGAGGGCAATGGCCTCGCCGGGGGTCTCGACGCCGGCGCGCTTGCGCCCCGTGTCGCATTCGACCACGACCGACAGCGGACGGCCCGAAGCTGCGGCCGCCTGCGGCAGTCCCGCAATCACGGTCGAATTGTCGGCGGCGACCGTCATGTTGGCCTTGGCCTGCAGCGCGGCGAGGCGGGCCATTTTTTCCTCGCCGATCAGGTTGTAGCTGATGAGGATGTCGTCGATGCCGGCTTCCGCCATCACTTCGGCCTCGCCGATCTTCTGGCAGGTGATGCCCTTCGCGCCGGCCGCGACCTGCATCTGAGCCAGCAAAGGGCTCTTGTGGGTCTTGATATGCGGCCGGTTGGCGACGCCTGCGGTATCGCAGGCCACCTGGATGCGCGCGATGTTGCGCTCGACACGGTCCATGTCGATCACGGCGCAGGGCGTGCCGTATTCGCGGGCGATTTTGGCGGCGAGGAGGGTGGTCATCAAGTTGGCTCCAGTCGTGCTTTCGTCATTTCGAGCGAAGCGAAGCAATCCATGCTTCGGCATAACGGATGGATGGATTGCTTCGCTCCTCGCAATGACGTTGAAATGCCTATGCCTGCTCTATCTCTTCCCGCAGCACTTCAAGCTCCAGCCACCGATCCTCTGCGGCCGCGAGTTCTTCCTGCGCCTTTGCGATCGCAGCCGAGGCCGCGTCGAATTTCTTGCGATCCTTGGCGTAGAGGTCGGGATCGTCAAGCAGCTTCTGCTGTTTGGCAATCTCGGCCTGCAGTTTCGCCATCGTCTTCGGCAGGGTTTCCAGCGCATGCTTCTCGCTGAAGTTCAGCCGCCGCTTTGGCGCTGCGGAGGGCGCGGTAGCCTTGGTTTCTCTCTTCTCTTCGACGGCCGCCGACGCCTGTGGTGCCTCGCGCGCGAGATCCTCGCCGCGCTGCGCCAGCATGTCGGTGTAGCCGCCGGCATATTCGATCCAGCGGCCGTTGCCTTCGGGCACAATCACGGACGTGACGACGCGGTCGAGAAAGTCGCGGTCGTGGCTGATCAGGATCACGGTGCCCTCGTAGTCGCCGAGCATTTCCTCGAGCACGTCGAGGGTTTCGAGATCGAGATCGTTGGTCGGCTCGTCCAGCACCAGCAGGTTGGACGGCTTTGCCAGCGCGCGCGCCAGCATCAGTCGGCCGCGCTCGCCGCCGGAGAGCACTTCGAGCGGCGTGCGCATCTGTTCCTGTGCGAACAGAAAGTCCTTCATGTAGCTGACGACGTGCTTCGGCCGGCCGCCGACCATGACATGGTCGCCGCGCCCGCCGGTGAGCGCCTCGGCCAGCGTTGATTTGGGATCGAGGCTTTCGCGGTGCTGGTCCAGCGTCGCCATCTCGATATTGGCGCCGAGCCGGATGGTGCCGCTATCAGGCGGATCGTTGCCGATCAGGAGATGAACCAGCGTTGTCTTGCCGGCGCCATTTGGGCCTACAATGCCGATCCGGTCGCCGCGCTGAACGCGGGTCGAGAAGCCCTCGACGATCTTGCGCTCGCCAAAGGCCTTGGCGAGGTTCTTGGCCTCGATGACAAGCTTGCCGGATTTATCGGCTTCGGCGGCGGCGAGATTGGCGTTGCCGGTCGCGCCGCGATAATTGCGGCGCTGGTCGCGCAGTGCGTGCAGATTGCCGAGCCGCTTGACGTTGCGCTTGCGGCGGCCGGAGACGCCGTAGCGTAGCCAGTGTTCCTCGTTGACGATCTTGCGGTCGAGCTTGTGCTGATCGCGTTCTTCTTCCGCCAGCACCTCGTCGCGCCAGGCCTCGAACGCCGAAAAACCGCGGTCGATCTGCCGGATCTGGCCGCGGTCGAGCCAGGCGGTCGCGCGCGACAGGTTGGAGAGGAAACGGCGATCATGGCTGATGATAACAAGCGGGCAACGGCGGCTTTCCAGTTCGCCTTCCAGCCATTCGATGGTCGGCAGATCAAGATGGTTGGTCGGCTCGTCCAGCAGCAGGATGTCGGGCGAGGGCGCCAGCACCCGCGCCAGGGCGGCGCGGCGGGCTTCGCCGCCGGAGACATGCGCCGGGTCTTCGTCGCCATGAAGCCCGAGCTGTTCCACCAGATAACGCGCCTGATAGTGATCGTCGCCGGGGCCAAGGCCGGCCTCGACATAGGCCAGCGTCGTCTTGTGGTCGCCGAAATCAGGCTCCTGCGGCAGATAGCGGATGGTGGCGCCCGGCTGCACGAAGCGGCTGCCGCCGTCGGGCTCGACGAGGCCGGCGGCGATCTTGAGCAGCGTCGATTTGCCGGAGCCGTTGCGGCCGATCAGGCAGACCCGCTCGCCCGCGGACACCGATAGCTCGACGCCTGACAGCAGCGGCGTCCCGCCGAACGTCAGCCTTATATCCTTCAACTGGATCAGCGGCGGCGCCATCGTTCAATCCTGGTTCGGCGCAGGCTGCTGCGCCCGCTGGCGCTGGATGCGGCGGACGGTCTGGTCGAGCGTCGACAAAAACGCCGAGCGGTCGCGCGGAGAGTAGGATTTCGGGCCGCCCGTCACTTCGCCCGACGAGCGCAGGTCGGTCATCAGATTGCGCACCGCCAGCGTCATGCCAATCGATTGTTCGGTGAACGGCTTGCCGTTCGGCGCAAGCACCTCAGCGCCCGATTTCACGCAGCGGCTGGCGAGCGGGATGTCCGAGGTAATGACGATATCGCCTTTTCCCGCGCGCTCCGCGATCCAATCGTCGGCGGCGTCCATTCCGGAACCGGCGGCGATGCGCTCGATCAGCGGGTCCTGCGGCACGCGAATGAAATTGCCCGCGACCACGCTGACCGGCAGGCCGTGCCGGAGCGCGACGCGATAGATCTCGTCCTTCACCGGGCAGGCGTCGGCATCGACATAGATGCGGGTGGGGTTCACTTCAGGCATATCTCGGCAGCGTTTCTTGCCCGCGCGTGGTAGCCTATTCAATGCCTGAATGCGAGGAAAACAGGGGACGGAACACGCTTGTCACGGTACATTCTTTGCGTACGATAAGCCGAGGAAATAACAACAAAATCAGAGGAAACCTGAGAGCATGTCCAACCGGCTCGAAACCTACCGCATCCAAGCCTACAACACCTCAAAACAGTCCGAAAACAAGATCCACGATGACGCGGTTGCCCGCCGCTACGGCTTTTCCGGCGGACTGGTGCCAGGTGTCGACGTGATGGCCTACATGATGCACCTGCCGGTCGCGAAATGGGGCCGCGCTTTCCTCGAACGCGGCCTGATCGAGGCGCGCTTCGTCAAGCCGGTCTATGACGGCGAAATCGCCGAGGCCACCGCTGACGAAAGCAATGACATGCTCTCCATCCAGGTCCACAGCCGCGGTCAGCTCTGCGCCACCGGCAGCGCGTCACTGCCGGCATCGGCGCCTGATGTTTCGCTCGGAGACTTCAAGGAGGTCGCGGCCGCAGCGGAGCGCAAGCCCGTCAGCGCAACCTCTTATGAACTCGACAAATGGCTCGGCACCGCGCCGCGCGACTGGGCGGGCGAGGCGGCCAGGGAATATCTTGCAGATATCAGTGAAACCGATCCGATCTACGCCAAGGAAGGCCTCGGCCATCCCGGTCTGCTGCAGCGGGTGATGAACAAGACGCTGGTCGACAATGCCATCCTTGGCCCCTGGATTCACGTCGGCAGCCGCATGCAATTGCTTTCCGCCGCGAAGACCGGCGACGTGATTACCGCCCGCGCGAAGGTGGTCGGCAATTACGACAAGAAGGGCCACCGCTTCGTCGAGCTCGACGCGCTGGTGGTCGCCAACGGCAAGACGCCGCTGGCGCATTGCCACCACATCGCGATCTACCAGCCGCGCGAGCAGGCGGCGGCGTAGGCGAGCTGGCACGAGTAACGTCCTTGCGCGCTGGAGCATCCGTGGAGATGGGCATGTTCAAATCGGCTTTACTGACATGCGCCCTCACGGCGGTGGGTTCGCTTGCAGGCATCTCCGGGCTCGCGGTCGCTCCCGTTTCTGCCCAGACGGATGCAAAGCCGCAGCCCGAGCTCAGGAAGATATTGTCGACGCCTTCGCCGGCAGAATCGATCCAGGCGCCCATGGCGGCGAAACTCGCCGATCGTCTGGGCCAGGTTTGGTTCGAGTCGGCGGAACCAGCCTGCCGGACGAGCCGATCACTCGATCGGGCTGCCTATCAGAAGCTCGCGCGGACGATGCTCGTGGCCGTCGGCGACCACATGAGGCAGCTTGCCGCGAGCGCTCAGGACGGACCCAAGGCGGACGCGGCGTTCGCTGCGCAGGCAGGCAAAGGGGCCATCCCGGAATTGCGGCGCCTGTCCGCTGAACCCGTGGTCAAGGAGTTTCTCGTCCAGATGCGCAGCCGGTCTGCGGTCGAACAGACGCAGACTTATCTCGAGAATATCGAGCGGGCGCTGCTGCTGAACCGGGTGGAGATCAAGGGGCACGCCAACCCGCTCGCGAGCGGCGACAGCGATCTGCAGGAAGAAATCGAGAAAGCCACCAGCGCGCCGCTGGATTACGCCGACGCCAACAAGGGCAAGGCCATGGACCGCTTTCTCGAACTGCTGATCATCGCCGAACGCACGCTGGCGGAAACCAGCAATCGGGATGAATTGCTGCAATGGGGCCCCGGCAAGCTGATGGTGGTCCTCGAAGGACCGCTGAAGGCGAATTGCATCATGAAGCCGTGACCAGCAGGCGGCGAGGGCTGTTACGCCGCCTTCGCCTTCGCATCCTGGATCGCCCGCCATACCCGCTCCGGCGTCAGCGGCATGTCGATATGGGTGATCCCATACTCCGACAGCGCGTCGATCACCGCGTTAACGATGCAGACGAGGCTTCCGGCGCAGCCGGCTTCGCCGCAGCCTTTGGTGCCCAGCGGATTGGATTTGGCGGGCGAGGGATGGTCGCCGACTTCCATCGGCGGGATGTCTTCCGCGCGCGGCATCGCGTAATCCATGAACGAGCCGGTGATCGGCTGGCCGCTGGCATCGTAGCTGACTTCCTCCATCAGCGCCTGGCCGATGCCTTGCGCCACGCCGCCATGCAGCTGGCCGGCGACGATCATCGGATTGACCACGGTGCCGAAATCATTGACGGCGAAATAGCGCACGATTCTCACGACGCCGGTCTCGGGATCGATTTCCACTTCCGCGACATGGCAGCCATTGGGGAAGGTGGAGGGCGTGTCCTTGGTGGCGTGGTCGACGTCGAGCGACAGCGGCGCGCCCTCCGGCATCCTGCCTTCGCGCACGCGCTGCGCCAGCTCCATGATGCCGATCGAGCGGTCGGTGCCGGCGATGGTGAAGCGGCCTTGTGCGAATTCGATATCGCCCTCGGACGCTTCCATCAGATGCGCGGCGGCCTGCTTGCCTTTTGCGATCACAAGCGCGGAAGCCTCCACGATCGCCTGACCCGTCGCCGTAATCGAGCGCGAGCCGCCGGTGCCGTTGCCGAAGCGGACCAGATCGCTGTCGCCTTGCTCGAGCGTCACCTTTTCGAAGGGCACGCCGAGCTGGGCTGAAAGCACCTGCGCGAACGGCGTGGCGTGGCCCTGGCCGTAATCGAGCGTGCCGGTGGTCAGCTTCACCGAACCATCCGGCTCGAAGGTGATCTTGCCGAGTTCGCCGCTCGGCGGCGCGGTTACTTCCAGATACGAGCCGACGGCGATGCCGCGCAGTCTGCCGTTCTTCTTGCTCTCCTTCTTGCGCTTGGCAAAATTGGCGTGATCGGAAATTTCCAGCGCTTTGTTGAAGACCCCTGCGAAATCGCCGCTGTCATAGGTCACACCGCTAGCAGCCGCGAACGGCAGTTGCGAGGGCTTGATGAAGTTGCGCTTGCGCAGCGTCAGCCGGTTGATGCCCATTTCGTCGGCGGCGCGGTCGACCAGCCGCTCCATGTAGTAATTGGCTTCGGGGCGGCCGGCGCCGCGATAGGCGCCCATCAGCGTGGTGTTGGTCAACACCGTCTTGATGTCGACGCCGAGCAGCGGCGTGCGGTAGACGCTCGCAAGATTCTTGCCGGTGTTGAGCGACAGCGGCCCCGGCGCGACGCCGGTGATGTAGGCGCCGAGATTGCCGTAACCCTGCAGACGCACCGCGAGAAACTTGCCTTCGGCATCGAGCGCGAGTTCGGCATGAATGAGCTGCGCGCGGCCCTGGCTGTCGGACAGGAAGCTGGTCGAGCGTTCGTCGGTCCATTTTACCGGACGTCCCAACACCTTCGCCGCATGCGCGATGCAGGTGTATTCGGGGTAGTTCATGTTCTTCATGCCGAAGGAACCGCCGACATTGGCGGTGAGAATACGAACCTTGTCGGTCGGCACGTTCAGGATCTTGGCAAAGCCGGCCTTGTTGCCGGCAACGCCCTGGGTCGGCACCTGCAGCGTGAAACGCTCGCTGGCCTTGTCGTAGGCCGCCAGCGCCACGCGCGGCTCCATCGACACCACGGCAACGCGGGTGTTGACGATGTCGAGCTTTGTCACATGCGCGGCAGCGGCAAACGCGGCGTCGATCTTGGCCGTATCGCCATAGTGATAATCGAGCGCAACGTTATCAGGGATGTGATCATAGAGCAGCGGCGCGCCGGGTTTTGTGGCCTCCGCGGCATCGGTCACGGCAGGCAGCGGCTCGATGTCGAGTTCGACGGCCTCCGCCGCATCGCGCGCCTGCGCCAGCGTTTCAGCGACCACGAAGGCCACGGGATCGCCGACAAAGCGCACCTTGTCGGTCGGCAGCGCCGGACGGTTGGTCTGCAACAGCGGCGAGCCGTCGCGGTTTTTCAGCGGCAGGCCGCAGGTGAAGGGATTGTAGCCGGCCGCCTCGAGATCCCTGCCGGTCCAGACGCCGAGCACGCCTGGCATCGCCTTGGCGGCGGCCGTGCCGATCCCCTTGATGATTCCGTGGGCATGGCTGGAGCGCACCATCCAGCAATAGGCCTGGCCGGGCAGGGTGAAATCGTCGGTGTATTTACCCTTGCCGCGCACCAGGGAGTCGTCTTCCTTGCGTCGCACCGGCTGCCCCACTCCGTATTTTTGCAGTGCGATAGCGTTGTCCAGGGAGGAGGCCGACGTGTAATCTTGCATCGCAAAACACCTGAAATGCTTGGAATTCTCTGGGATTTTCCCGGTTCGGCGGGTTCCCGATGAGATAACGCACTGCGTCATGCCCGACAACGCCTGATTGGGCATAGTCCTATGTGATGGGTTGTTGCGTAGCCTCTTGGCGCTGCTAAAGTTTCCGTGAACGGTAATTTTCTTCGGCGGCCCGGAAGCGGCCGCGGAAAGACAGTTTTGATGAATGACGATACGCGGCTGCGCGAAGGCTTTGAGGCCTGCGCAAGCCCGTCAGGGTCGGTTGCGGCAGCCACGGCAAACGGTGTCTATGCCGCGCTCGACCTTGGCACCAATAATTGCCGGCTTTTGATCGCCAGCCCGGCCGGCGACAGTTTTCGCGTGGTGGATTCGTTTTCGCGGATCATCCGGCTCGGCGAAGGCATTTCCGCAACCGGTTCCATCAGCGAGGCGGCGATCGACCGCGCCATCGCGGCGCTCAGCATCTGCGGCGACAAGATCCGCTACCGCAAGGCCCGCCGCCTGCGGCTGATCGCAACCGAAGCCTGCCGCGCCGCGGCCAATGCCGACAGCTTTCGCGACCGCGTCGCCAGCGAGACCGGCATCCGGCTCGAGGTGATCGATCGCGAGACCGAGGCGACGCTTGCCGTGATCGGCTGCTCGCCGCTGCTCGACGCAAAGGGACGGGGCGCCATCCTGTTCGACATCGGCGGCGGCTCCACCGAACTGGTCCGGATCGAACGCGATCCCGCCGAGCAGAACGCGCCGCCGCGGATCAAGGCGTGGATGTCGATCCCGCTCGGCGTCGTCACCTTGGCCGAGCATTTCGGTGGACGTGACGTCACGGCCGAATCCTATGCGCGGATGGTGCGCGAGGTCGCGCAATATGTGGCGCCGTTCGCCGCCGAACACGGCGCGGATTTGCGCGATATGCACATGCTCGGCACCTCCGGCACCGTGACGACGCTCGCCGGCGTTCATCTCAATCTCGTGCGCTACGACCGCCGCCGCATCGACGGCATCTGGATGAACGGTACGGATGTCACCACGGTGATCCAGCGGCTGCGCGACATGAGCTATCAGGAGCGCGCCAACAATAATTGCATCAGCTTCGAGCGCGCCGATCTGGTGCTGGCCGGCTGCGCCATTCTGGACGCGATCCGCGATGCCTTCCCGCTGCCGCGGTTGCGCGTCGCCGACCGGGGCCTGCGCGAAGGCATGCTGGTCGAGATGATGCGCGAGGACGGCGCGCTCCGCTTAAGTTAGACGTCATTCCGGGATGCGCGAAGCGCAGACCCGGAATCTCGAGATTCCGGGTTCGCATCTTCGATGCGCCCCGGAATGACGATGGGGACTTACATGGCGAAAGACACCACCGGACGGCTCCACGTCACGGTCAAGAGCGCGGGCAAGCGCAAGCTGTCATCAAAACTCTGGCTGGAGCGGCAGCTCAACGACCCCTATGTGGCGCAAGCCAAGCGGGACGGCTATCGCTCCCGCGCGGCCTACAAGCTGATCGAGATCGACGACAAATATCGTTTCCTCAAGCATGGCATCGCCGTGGTCGATCTCGGCGCCGCTCCCGGTGGTTGGAGCCAGATTGCCGCCAAGCGCGTCGGTGCAGTCAACGGCAAGGGCAAGGTGGTGGCGATCGATCTCCTGGAGATGCCGGAAGTCCCCGGCGTCAACTTCGCCCAGCTCGACTTCCTGGCCGAGGACGCCCCCGAGAAACTGATCGCCATGATGGGCGGTCGCGCCGACGTCGTCATGTCCGACATGGCGCCCAACACCACCGGCCACCGCAAGACCGATCAGTTGCGCATCGTCGGCCTGATCGAAACGGCCGCAGCGTTTGCCGCCGACGTGCTCAATCCCGGCGGAACGTTTCTGGCCAAGGCCTTTCAAAGCGGCGCCGATGCCGAACTGGTCGCGCAATTGAAGCGCGATTTCGTCAGCGTCCGTCACGTCAAGCCGGCATCGAGCCGGCAGGATTCGTCGGAGCGCTACGTGCTGGCGATGGGATTTCGTAGGCACAACAATCAGCCGTAAAGCGCACCTTTAAGGTGCGGCGAATATACTCCATCGCCCAAGGTTGCGGCCTGGGAGAAGACAGTCGCCGAGCCCTGAAGCGAATCCCGTTGGAACTTTCCCGTGCAGGGCGTATTCTTTGGGTCCGGCGCGGTGTGTTTATCCGCATGCAGCCCGGGCGCCACCGGGAATTTCTGCAGCGAGCCGCGCCTCCGTCTGGGAAGGAGTATTCCCGTGATGGAGCAGAGGACCAAGGTTGGTAATCGACTGTTAGCTGCGTTGCCGACAGCAGACCTCGATTTGCTTGTGCGTCATTTCCGACTGGTTGAGCTTGAACGGGACGCCGTGCTGGTGCGGTCGGGCGATCCAATAGAACGGATTTATTTCCCCCTTAGCGGCCTGATTGCCTTCGTCATGGATATGCCGAGCGGACAAACGGTCGCAACCGCCGTTGTTGGCAATGAAGGGGCCGTGGGCGTCCTGACGACGCTCGGGCCTTCGCTGTCGCCGATGACGGCGGTGGTGCGGGTGGCGGGGGCCGCGTTGCAGATTTCGCCGGCGCAATTTCAGACGGCGCTTGAACGCAGCAGCGCCTTGAAGGGCGCGGTTCAAACCCACACCCGGGCGCTATTGGCCCAATGGCAGCACGTCGCAGCCTGCAATGCGCTGCACTCGGTTGAGGCCCGCCTGGCGAGTTGGTTGCTGCAGGTCCACGACCGGATCGACGGCAAGATCCTGCCGGTAACGCAAGAGACGCTTTCTGAATTGCTCGGTGTGCGCCGCCCCACGGTGACGCATGTCGTATCCAGGCTGCGCGCGTCGGGTGGAATCCGGTCCAATCGGCGGAGCTTGATCGAGATTGACAGGCCGCGGCTCGAAGCGGCCGCATGCGAGTGCTACCAGCTCATGCGCCGCAGGATCGATCGCATCGTCCTGACGGAAGAGATGAAACCGCCACCGCTTCAGCCCGAAGCTCCCCTGTTTGCCAGCGTGAACGAAGTGCGGCGGCGTACACCGGCACACGGAGCGGCCGGCCAACGGCCGCGGGGCCACTGACCGGAGGGCGGCGCCTCGAAAGCTCTACGCCGATTGCAGGGCGAAGGCGGCCCCGTGCATGCGCGATTTCTCTTTCGGCTCGCGAACCCAGGCCTCCCTGGCAAACCATTCGTGATTGACCTGACGGATCAAACAGAAGGTGCGCGCGAAAAACACCGGGCTGGATCGAAAGCTCTCCCTATCCGCTTTCATGCCTGTCGGGATCGCGTGCCCGGTCCCGGGGCATTTGATCATGACCTCACCCATCCTGCTCCTCCGTTACTGGATTTTCTGTGCCGGCGGCATGCTGCGTCGCCATCGGCTGGAATGTGCCCTTCTCACGGGGGCGTTTGTTCCAGCCGATCCCGGCGGGCTGCAAAGGTTCGATTAAGAACTAGGCCGCCTTCTGCAGCACGCTGGCAAAGCTCTTCTTGATTGGCTCGGCGGTCTCGGTCGCGACCTTCTGCGCCAGTTCCCAAAGCTCCCGGTTTTGTGCGGACGTGGCTTCGAAATTCTTGCGGCTGTAGGTGGCAGAGACCTGCAGGATTTCCGACAGCGACTTCGTGCCCATGAGATGGGTGAAAAAATCGAAAGCGGAGGTGGTGTTGGCGCCCGAGATCTCGATGACCTTGGTTGTGTAATCCGCGACGCCCCTGGCGTTGGTCGAATAGGCCTCGCGGAGAACGTCAGTGATCGCTCCCGAGGCAGCCTTCATCTTCTCGCAATTGTCCTTCGCCCGAACCATGCTCTGCTCGGTGATCCCGCTAAGAATCCCCGGCGCGGTGAAGAACGGCAGGTCCAAGCCGCGCTTCTCGCTGGCTCCAGCTTTCGGATTGGTATTCTTTTCTTTCGTATCGGCTTCATTCACGGGTCTTCGTCCTTTCAAGCGAAACTGAAATCAAACGCAGATCGATCTGCGTCGTGGACCCTCCGTGGTGCGTGCTGCGGCCCCAAACGATCGAGCCGAGAAGGGTTCCTCCCATCATGGTCGGGTTCTGATGCGGATAGCCGCTTCGCCCGCCTTGACCGGCGATATGGCCGACTGACGCCGGAGCTTCAGTTCGCTTTCTGACTCTCGCGCCAGATTCTCTTGCGGCAATATGTCTTGCGCGGTCAGGAATGGCGCAAATCCGGCATTTGGGCGCTCGAAGCGCTGTGCGCCCGGGCAGCTATCCCAGTCGCTGATCCCGCGCGTCCTCGGTGCCTTCACTGGCGGCCTTGGTTGCCGCCTTGGCCGCGCCCTTGCGGCTGGAAATCTCGACCGCCTTGCGGCCCGAGATTTCATGGCCGGCATCGTCAGGCATCTGCCAGAAGAAATACGCCGACACGGCCGAGATGAGCGCGACCACGAGGAACGCCGGCGGGAATACAGCGGCGCTCAGTTCGGTGACGTGCTGGTACAGCATGGTCGATTCCACCGAGAACGCCCCGACCGCGACGCCTGCGGAAATCGCCAGTTGCTGGTTGACGCTGACCAGTGTGGTGGCGCGGCTCATCTGCGCCGGCTCGACCTCGGCATAGGCCACCGTGTTGATCGCGGTGAACTGCAGCGAACGGAAGAAGCCGCCGACCACCAGGATGATGAAGATCAGCAATAGCGGCGTCGTCACCGTGAACAGGGCGCAGGCGGCGAGGAAAACCGCGCTGACGACAGCGTTGACGGTCATCATGTTGCGGAAGCCGAAGGCGCGGATGATGCGCGCGGCCAGCGTCTTCATCCCCATCGCGCCGACGGCCGAGGCGAACGTCACGAGGCCGGACTGGAACGGCGTCAGCCCGAAACCTTCCTGCATCAATAGCGGCAACAGGAATGGCAGCGCGCCGATGCCGAGCCGGAACAGGAAACCGCCAATGATGCTGGCGCGCATGGTGGAAAGGCGCAGCAGCGAGAAATCCAGCACAGGCGATCCGGTCCGCCGCGCATGCATGACGTAGAGCGTCATCGAAATCGAGCCGATCGTGACGAGGCTGGCAACGATCGGCCAGGGCAACAGGCCGAGGCCGGCGACCGAGAGGCCGAAGGCGATGCCGGCCAGGCCGATGCCGGCCAGCACCATCCCGTAAAGATCGAAGCGCTCGGGATCATCGCTCTTGATCGGGGCGATGTACTTCATCGCCATGAAGATGCCGAGCAGTCCGATCGGAATGTTGATCAGGAAGATCCAGTGCCAGGAGAAATAGGTGGTGATGAAGCCGCCGAGCGGTGGACCGACCACCGGCCCGATCAGCGCCGGCACCGTCACCCATGCCATCGCATTGACCAGCGCGCTCTTGTCGATCGAACGCAGCAAAACCAGCCGCCCGACCGGCGTCATCATCGCCCCGCCCATGCCCTGCAGGATGCGGGCGATGACAAAATGGGTCACGTTCTGCGACAGCGCGCAGCCGATCG
Source organism: Bradyrhizobium sp. AZCC 2262 (assembly GCF_036924535.1). NCBI lineage: Bacteria > Pseudomonadati > Pseudomonadota > Alphaproteobacteria > Hyphomicrobiales > Nitrobacteraceae > Bradyrhizobium > Bradyrhizobium sp. AZCC 2262. The sequence goes on from NZ_JAZHRT010000001.1 coordinate 2,927,551, forward strand.
ACCCGATCATGAATACGGCGATGGCGATCGAAAACACCATGCGAGGGCCGAAGCGGTCGGCGGTCCAGCCGCTTGCTGGAATGAACACGGCGAGCGAGAGCAGATAGGAGGTGATGGCAAGCTTCAGCGTCAGCGGGCTGGTGCCGATGTCGGCCGCGATCGCCGGCAGCGAGGTCGCAATCACCGTCGAATCCATGTTCTCCATGAACAGGGCGGTGGCCACGATGAGCGGGATCAGGCGTTCTTTGGTCATCGGAATCGGGGGACCGGAAATGAGGCAGGCGAGGGGGCCTGTATCATCCCCCTGTCGCACAAGCCATTGCGGAACAGGGCAAACCACCTAAATCCAGCGTGACGCTGGTATGCACCGTGCCGGCCGCTGGAGGTCCCGCATGATCTACGTTCTTGCCGCCTTGTTGCCGCCGGTCGGGCTGCTCCTGAACGGGCAGCCGTTTTCGGCGATCTTCAATCTGGTCCTGATCGTGTTTTGCCTGGTTTTCGGGCTGATTTTCCATGTCCTGCTGCTGGTGCCGTCGGCGCATGCGCTGATCGCCGTTCACATGAAGCGGGAGGACCGCCGGCACCGCGAGGTGGTGGAGGCGATCCGCCAGCACGGTCCGCCGCCCGGATATCGCTCCTAGAGCCTCCACTAACCCCTTGGGATTGCGGCTTTTCCCGAAAAGCCTGTGCATAGCTGGCAAACGCTTTGATTCGGCGTTCCGCCATGCTATCGACCACCGTCAACCCCACCGATGGGCTTCGATTCGACGACGATGCCGATAGCATCGCCGGAGGCGGCGTTCATCCATAAGAACTGATCGCGGCGATGAGCCGCCGAAAGGAGTTGGCAATGGCGCAGGGACTTCAGGGTATCCGCGAAGCCTTCACGTTCGACGATGTGCTTCTGAAACCAGGTCTCTCGGATATCCTGCCGTCGGAGGCCGATATCCGCTCGCATGTGACCCGCGCGATCCCGCTCAACATCCCGATCATCGCCTCTGCGATGGACACGGTCACCGAAGCGCGCATGGCGATCGCGATGGCGCAGGCCGGCGGTGTCGGCGTCATCCACCGCAATTTCGACCCCGAGGGGCAGGCCGCTCAGGTACGGCAGGTCAAGAAGTATGAATCCGGCATGGTGGTCAATCCGCTGACCATCGGCCCCGACGCGATGCTGTCGGACGCGCTGACGCTGATGAACGATCACGGCTTCTCCGGCATTCCCGTGGTCACCGGCGCTTCCAAGGGGGTGCCGGGAAAGCTGGTCGGCATCCTCACCAATCGCGACGTGCGGTTTGCGACCGATCCGCGCCAGAAGATCTCCGAATTGATGACGCATGAAAACCTCGTCACGGTGCGCGAAGGCGTCAGCCAGGACGAGGCGAAGCGCATGCTGCACAAGCATCGCATCGAAAAGCTGCTTGTTGTCGACGATCAATATCGCTGCGTCGGCCTTATCACCGTCAAGGACATGGAGAAGGCGGTTGCGCATCCGCTGGCCTGCAAGGACGCGCAGGGTCGACTGCGCGCCGCAGCAGCGACCACCGTCGGCGAGGGCGGCTTTGAGCGTACTGAACTGCTGATCGATGCCGGCGTCGATTTGATCGTGGTCGATACCGCGCACGGCCATTCCTCCCGCGTGCTGGAAGCCGTCAACCGGATCAAGCGGCTCTCGAACGCCGTGCAGGTCATCGCCGGCAATATCGCGACCAAAGAGGGCGCGCAGGCGCTGATCGACGCGGGCGCGGATTCGATCAAGGTCGGCATCGGCCCGGGCTCGATCTGCACCACGCGCATCGTCGCCGGCGTTGGCGTGCCGCAGCTCACCGCGATCATGGACGCGGTGGAAGCGGCGAAGAAGGCGAACGTGCCCGTCATCGCCGACGGCGGCATCAAATATTCCGGCGATCTGGCGAAAGCGCTCGCCGCCGGCGCCGACATCGCCATGGTCGGTTCGCTGCTCGCCGGCACCGACGAGACACCCGGCGAAGTGTTCTTATGGCAAGGTCGCTCCTACAAGGCCTATCGCGGCATGGGCTCGGTCGGCGCGATGGCGCGCGGCTCGGCCGACCGCTACTTCCAGCAGGATATCAAGGATACGCTCAAGCTGGTGCCGGAAGGCATCGAGGGCCAGGTGCCTTATAAAGGTCCGGTCGGCAACGTCATGCATCAGCTCGCCGGTGGCCTCCGCGCCGCGATGGGCTATGTCGGCGCGCACAACCTCGCCGAATTCCACGACAAGGCGCAGTTCGTCCGCATCACCGGCGCGGGCCTGCGCGAAAGCCACGTCCACGACGTGACCATTACGCGGGAAAGCCCGAACTATCCGGGCGGGGTTTAGTACCTCTCGCGCCTGTCATTCCGGGGCGATGCGAAGCATCGAACCCGGAATCTCGAGATTCCGGGTCTGGTGCTTGCGCACCATCCCGGAATGACGGCGCGTTGAGCATGGACGCACCACCCACTACCGTCATTGCGAGCGCAGCGAAGCAATCCATTTCGCCGCTTGCGGAGCTATGGATTGCTTCGCTACGCTCGTAATGACGAATAACAACGAACAATAATCCGGAGGAACCATCATGTCCCAGGGCAAACGCATCGTCCTTGCCGCGCGTCCCGTCGGCGAACCCAAGCCATCCGATTTCCGCCTTGAGGAATGTCCAGTACCGACGCCGGGCGCCGGCGAGGTTCTCCTGCGCACCATCTGGCTCTCCCTCGATCCCTACATGCGCGGGCGCATGAGCGACGGGCCGTCCTACGCACAGCCGGTGCCGATCGACGGCGTCATGGAAGGCGGCACGGTCAGCGAGGTGATCGCGTCCAACAATCCCGGCTTCGCCAAGGGCGACATCGTGCTGTCGCGCGCCGGCTGGCAGACGCATGCGGTTTCCGACGGCAAGGGTCTCGCAAAAATCGATCCGAAGATTGCGCCGATCTCGACCGCGGTCGGCGTGCTCGGCATGCCCGGCATGACGGCGTATACCGGCCTGCTCGACATCGGCAAGCCGCAGGCGGGCGAGACCGTCGTCGTCGCCGCCGCTTCGGGCGCGGTCGGCTCGGCCGTCGGCCAGATCGCACGCATCAAGGGCGCGCGCGCAGTCGGCATCGCCGGCGGCAAAGACAAGTGCGCCTATGTCAAGAATGAGCTCGGCTTCGACGATTGCCTCGATCACCGCGAAACCGATTTCCCCGCGAAGCTGAAGTTTGCCTGCCCGGAGGGCATCGACGTCTATTTCGAAAACGTCGGCGGCGCGGTGTTCGAAGCGGTGTTTCCGTTGCTCAACGCTTTTGCGCGCATTCCCGTCTGCGGCCTGATCGCGCATTACAACGACACACAAGCGGTGGCGCCGAAATGGGCGGCGGCGATGATGCGCAACGTGCTCACCAAGCGGCTCACCATCCGCGGCTTCATCGTCAGCGACTTCGCCGCGCGTCATGGCGACTTCCTGCGCGACATGTCGGGCTGGGTCCGCGAGGGCAAGGTCAAGCACAAGGAGTTCGTCACCGAAGGCCTCGACAGCGCGCCGGCCGCGTTCATGGGCCTTCTGAAGGGCGCCAATTTCGGCAAGCAGTTAGTGCGCGTCGGGCCGGACAGGGCGTAAGCCATCACGCCATCTCGGAGAAGATGAAGCATGTCAGGTATCCTTGAAGGCAAGGTAGCTCTGGTGACCGGCGGGGCGTCGGGCATCGGCCGCGCCACCGCGGTCGTGATGGCGCGGGAAGGCGCGCGCGTGGCCGTGACGGACCGCGCCGAGGCTGATGCTGCGGAGACGGTCGGTTTGATCAACGCAGCCGGCGGCCAGGCGATTGCCGTCGGCGGCGACGTGACGCGCGAGGCCGATGTCGCCGCGATGGTCGCGCGCACGGTCGCGGCCTTCGGGCGGATCGACTGCGCGTTCAACAATGCGGGCATCGCCGGGCGTGCCGTCGGTCCGGCAGGCCAGCGCACGCATGAACTCAGCCAGGACGCGTTCGATCGTATGCTGGCGGTGAACCTGACCGGCGTGTTCCTCTGCCTCAAATACGAGATAGCGCAGATGCTGTCGCAGGGCGGTGGCGGCGCGATCGTCAACACCGCTTCCATCGCCGGGCTGATTGGGCTGGCGACCTCGGCCCACTACGTTGCGGCCAAGCACGGCGTGGTCGGGCTGACCAAGAGCGCGGCGATCGAATATGCCCAGGACGGCATCCGGGTGAACTGCGTCAATCCCGGCTATGTCGCAACCCCGATGACCAAGGAGACGATGGAAGAGCGCGGCGAGGAAATCCTCGCCAAGGTTCCGATGCGGCGCATGGGTGTTCCCGACGAGATCGCGGAAGCCGTGGCGTGGATGTGTTCGGACAAGGCATCGTTCATGACCGGCGCGGCGCACGTCGTTGACGGCGGATACTACGCCGCTTGAGGCAAAACGCCCTGAAGGTGAACTGCGGCGCCCGTGGGAGCACGCAAAGTTGACCTAACGGCCACTTGAGGCGGATGGTGGAACGTACCTAACTGATCGCTTGGCTCTGACATCCAATGGAGAAGCCAAATGATCAACTACAAGACTCTGTCGCTGGGCCTGATTACCGCCACGATGCTGGCCGCTACCCCGGTGATGGCTCAAGGGGTTTATCTGGAACCCGGCGTGATCGGCTACAATTATCCGGACTACAACTACGCGGACTACAATTATCCGACCTCCCGCTACGTCACGAGCGGCTACAGCGTCCGGGTAGTTCCCGGACCCGGCTACTATTACGGCAGCCGATATTACCCTGCGCCACGCGTCGGTGCGTTCGCAACAGCACCTTGGGATGACGGCTATTACTCCTCCGGCTATTACCCCTCCTACGGCTCCTATGGGCTCGTTGAGCGGCAGTGGTGAAGCCTTCTGACATGTAGAGCATGATCCGAAAATCCTTTGAGGATTATGCTCAAATCAGAGCGATGGAGCGGGTGACGACTTGAAAGAAGAGTCTCATCCGCTTCATCATCGCCTGCCAATCAGCTCGTCCAGCCAGACGTCGGTCTGGCCGGGCGCCCTGACGTGGCGAACTTCAAAACTATCGGACTGAAAGCGGTACTCGACCAGCCCAACCTCCTTGATGCCGATCCGTTCCTGCATCGCGTCGGAGATGACGAATCCAGCCGATGGCGCCCAGACATGGCGGATATGGCGATAGGTGAAGTCGCGGCGCTGGTGCACGTGACCCGAGGCGACCAGCCGCAAATCGACCGCCGCAAACATATCGATCAGATTTTTGCGCCTGGGTTGCGGCACATAGCGGATCGCCGATGATTCAATCTCGGGATCGTCGGGCTTGTTCAGATAAAGCGGCTTGTGCAGAAACAGCGCGACCGATTTGCCATTTGCGCGTGACAGCTCTGACGTGAGCCAGTCGAATTGCTCGGCCTCGCTGTCGATCCCGGTATTCATGATTAGCGAGTTCAACCCGATAAAGCACCAGCCGGCCTCGTCGAAGCGCCAGCGATCGTTACCGACGACGGAGAGATAATTCTTCCGGCACGCTTCCGTCGCGGGTTGCTTCGGCACGGGGCCGACCGCCGTAGGATTGTCGCCGATATCGTGATTGCCGGGCAAATGGCGGCACGGCACCGGCAACGCGTCGTGCAGTTCCTTTGCGAACTCGAGATCGGCGCGGCTGGTCGGGCCGTCGAAGGAGATATCGCCGCTGTTGACCACGAGATCCGGACGCGTCGCGTCGATGTGTTCGCCGACGCGGTGAAAATTGTCGGTGAGTTTCTGCAGACGGCGCGCGAGGTGGGTATCGGAAATTTGCGTCAGGCGAAATTCGGTCATGCAGTGTTCCTTTCGGTTTGATCATAGCCAAACCCGAAGTCGGAACGATGACGAAAAGCGCCTCAGCGCAGCGTCCGCCGCCAGAACGTTAGCATGTCTGTTTTAAACAGATCATCATCGCCGTCGCGGCTTCCTATTTTCGCGCCCTTGCGGCCATAGCCGGCCTTGAGTGCATAGATCATCAAGTCGCGGTCGGTCAGCTTGCTGTCGGCCACGCCGGTGAGCGGATGGATGAAGGCGCCGTCATTGGCGATATAGGCCGTCGGCGCGGCGGGGGAGACGGACGCCTCGGCGACGTTCTCGATGCCGGTGCCGCGGTCAAAGCTGTGGTGCGCGCCGCCGATCAGCCGCATCGTCGCTCTTCCGCCGGAGAGGCGGATCGCCTGGCAATGGCCCTGCACCTGCATCGGCGAGCACCATTCATCCGCATCGCCCATGATGACGCGGATTTCGGTTTCGTCGACGGATGGATCGATGAACTGATGGCCGCTCCAGGGATAGGCGGCGAGCACGCTGCGGAAGCCGGCACCGGCGCCGACCACCGCATCGGCAAAACGGCGCGTCGCCGCCGTCAGCACCGCCGAGCCGCCGCGGCTGTGGCCTTGCGCGCCGATCCGGGAGGCGTTGATTTCCGGATGCTCCGCCAGCACCTGCCAGGCCGCCAGCACGTCATAGGCACTGGCGGCAAAGGAGAACTGGGTCTGGTTGGCGACGGTGGAGGTCACATCGCGCGCGCCAAAACTGTCGAGGACAATGGCCGCAAAACCGTCATCGACCAGCGTCTCGGCATGTTTGACGTGCGAGGGAGCGACGCCGAGGCTGCCCGGCACCACCATGACCAGCGGCAGCTTTCCGTCAACCTTGCGGCGATCTGTGGGCGGCAGGAACAGCTTGCCGTCGATCGTCAATTTGGGCAGTTCGGCGGAACGGCTGATGACGTGAAAGTAGTTGAGGGGATTTGCCGTGGAAATTTCGAAATTCTGTCCCTTGGCGCCGTTCTTGAAGACGATATTCTGGTCGCGAAATCGCACTGCTACTCTCCTCCGCGGCTGCTCTTGCTGGCAACCCTCAAGGACACAGTAGAGTGCCGGATATTCCCGTCAAAGCAAATGCGCCGTGCGATTTTGCCGAACCAAAAGGGCGTCAAAGCACGCGGTAGCGGATCGCGAAGGCGTCATGGATCTCCGATGTCACCGTGCCGCCATTGACGGGGACGATGCCGTCGGCCAGATGCCACGGCCCGAACTGAGTGGAATGTGATGGGCTCGCCGGCAGCCGCAGCCGGAACGTGCTCTGGGCATGGCCGGGCAGGTTCAGCATCATCACGCGCTCGGTGGTGCGGTAATCGAGCGTCACCGTGCCCCGCAAGATGATGCGGCCGTCGGGGGTGGAGGCCAGCGCGCCCTCGACCTTGGCCAGTTTCTGGTTCCGGTCGGTCCGCAACTCGACCTGGATGTCGGCGGCGCTGGCCAAGGCCGCCTTCGGCAGGCGGATTTCAAATTCCACAGCAGGTTTTGCCGGATTGAGGCCGAGATAGGCCAGTGCCGCGTTCCGCATGTCCGAGATCACGAAGGCGAGCAGCACGAGCACGGCGGAGGCGGCGAGCCCGTGCTTCACCAGATCGCGCCGGCTGCGGTAGCCGCTGCGGAAATAGACTGACAGCGTGATCGCGACCGCCAGCGCCGCGGCGACGCCGGCCAGGGCCGACATGATCACGCCAAGTCCGCCGTCCGGGCTGCCGGCCCCGAATGCCCTGAGAAAGGAGGTCACGGAGTCGCCGGGCAGCTCGGCCGCGTTGGCTGCGCCGGTCAGGATCGGGGAGGTGATGTTCATCGCCTGCTCGCGGGGTTGCTTTAAGGACCGGTTCGAGACCAGAACCATTGGAATTCTCGATAGTTGGTCGCCAAGCCTTGAGCTGTGGTTCAAAGCCTTGAGCCGTGGTTCAAAAGGCTCGTTGGCGGCTTCAAGCGGGCCCGCGAGGTGGATTTGTCAGGCGAGGGCTGCCTCGTTATTGCTTTTAAGGTCTGGTGCAGGTTCCCGGGAGATTCTCATGTCGGTTCAAATGGTTTTGCTGCCGGTCTTCGTGTCGGTCGGGCTCACTTTCTTCCTGATGCTATGGATGGTTACGGCCCGCACCCGCGCGGTGAAGGCCCGGGAAACCAGCCTGAAGGACATCGCGGCGGGGCAGCCGAAATATCCCGCCCGCGTGGCCCAGATCGGCAATTGCTTCAGCAATCAGTTCGAAGTACCCCTCCTGTTCTACTTCCTGATCGCGTTGGCGCTGCCGCTGCGCCGGGCTGATCTCTTCATCGTGCTGATGTCCTGGGTGTTCGTGGTGACACGATTTGCCCATGCCGGCATTTTCGTCACCTCGAACAACATCCAGCAGCGCAGCCTGGCGTGGTTCGCCGGCGCGCTGGTCGTGCTGGCGATGTGGATCTACTTCGCATTGAAGCTGCTGCTTCTGATCTGATCCTTGTTTTGACGCGTTTTCTACGCAGATAAGTTTACGCAATCTGCGCAAACTTGATTGCTGTGCGAACCGGTACCCACTTCGCTTGAAAACGCTAACGGAAAGTTTTGAATGACCCCCGCTGCCCGGCTGTCCGCCGCCATCGAACTGATTGAGACGATCGACGCGCAACGCGTTCCCGCCGCAAAAGCGCTGAAGGAGTGGGGCACCGCGCATCGCTATGCCGGCTCGGGCGATCGCGCGGCGATTTCGGGCCTGATCTGGGACGTGCTGCGGCGCCGGGCGTCGAGCGCCTGGCTGATGGACGCGGACACGCCGCGCGCGCGGGTGCTCGGCATGATGCGGCTCGAGCGCGGCATGAATACCGAGGCCATCGCCGCGCTGTGCGACGGCGGGCGTTTCGCGCCGGAGCCGCTGAGCGAGGCCGAGCGATCAGCGCTCACGTCGCGCACCCTCGACGGCGCGCCGCCGTACATCGCCGGCGATTATCCGGAATGGCTGGATGCGCCGCTGGCAGCCGTGTTCGGCGAGGACCGCGTGGCGGAGGCGACCGCGATGGCGAGCCGCGCGCCGCTCGATCTGCGCGTCAACACGCTGAAGGCCAAGCGCGAAAAGGTGCTGGCTTCGCTCAAGCATCTCGGCGCCCAGCCGACGCCATGGTCGCCGATCGGCCTGCGCATCGAACTCGGCGCCGACGCGCGCAATCCCGGCATTCATGCCGAGGAAGATTTCATCAAGGGCGCCGTCGAAGTGCAGGACGAGGGCTCGCAACTGGCAGCAGCGTTCTCGGCGGCAAAACCCGGCGAGCAGGTGATCGATCTCTGCGCCGGCGCCGGCGGCAAGACGCTGGCGCTCGCGGCGATGATGCAAGGCAAGGGCCGCCTGATCGCGACGGATCACGACAAGCGCCAGCTCGCGCCGATCTACGAACGGCTGTCGCGTGCCGGCGTCCACAACGCCGATGTGCGCGCGCCCAAAGGCGACAGTGATCCATTGGCCGACATCAGGGCCTCCGCCGATCTCGTGCTGATCGACGCGCCCTGCACCGGCACCGGCACCTGGCGCCGCAACCCCGACGCCAAATGGCGAATGCGCCCCGGCGCGCTCGAAGTCCGCCTGAAGGACCAGGCCGAGGTGCTTGATCGGGCGGCCGCACTGGTCAAGCCCGGCGGCCGTATCGCCTACGTCACTTGCTCAGTGCTGCCGAGCGAAAACGGCGAGCGGATCCGCACCTTTCTGACGCGCCATCCGGAGTTTTCGATCCAGCCACCGAACGAGACCGCCGGCGTGCTCTGGGACAAGGCAGAGGATTTTGAGAAGGCTGCGTTGAGGTCGGCCGAAGGCTGGCTGATGACGCCGAGGCGCACGGGCACGGATGGATTTTTCGTGTCGGTGATGAAGAAGGCGTGATCGCGTAGATTCCATGGGGCGGTGAGCGTGCCCTTTCCGGTAGGTTTGGGTTTCCACACTCGAACCATCGGAGAGCCAGATGCAAGCATCGACCGTAGACACGCCCACCGCCGGGCATTGTGGCACGATTTTCGTTGCGATTGAACTGAGCCAGAAGAGCTGGCTGGTAACGCTGCACAGTCCGGACAAAGGCAAGATGTCGCGTCACAAGCTGGAGGGCGGCGATCATGCTGCGCTGCTGGCGCTGATCGGTCAGGTTCGGGAGCGGGCGGCCCGGGCGCTGGGAGCCGTTCCGGCGGTGGTGAGCTGCTACGAAGCGGGCTACGACGGGTTCTGGCTGCATCGGCTTCTGCTGGCTGCCGGGATCACGAACTACGTGTTTGACCCTGCGAGCATAGCGGTGGATCAGCGGGCACGGCGGGTGAAGACCGACCGGATCGATGGCGAGAAGATGCTACGGACGCTGATGGCGTATCTGCGCGGTGAGCCGCAGGTGGTGCGGATCGTGCGGGCACCTGCGCCGGAGCAAGAGGACGCCCGCCGCACCAGCCGTGAACGCGGCCGGCTGATCAAGGAGCAAACCGCGCACACCACCCGGATCAAGGCGCTGCTGCGATTGTTGGGCATGGCGGTGGGGAACCCGCGCCGGCGTGACTGGCTGAGCTGGCTTTCGGCGCAGCGGGATTGGCAGGGCCAGGCGGTGCCGCCACGGATGCTGGCGGAGATCAGGCACGAGCACGCACGGCTGATGCTGGTGCGCGAACGGCTCGAGGAACTCGCACAGGCGTCGGCTCAAGCGGATCCGGCACCTGCGGCGGCGCAGATGACCGAGCGCAGCGAACTGTTGCTCCGGCTCAAATGCCTCGGTCCGGCGTTCGCGACGACGCTGACCAGCGAGGTGTTCTACAAGGACTTTCGTAATCGGCGTGAGGTCGCGAGCTATTTCGGGCTGACGCCCAGTCCATGGCAGAGCGGCGGGACCGACCGCGACCAGGGCATCAGCAAGGCGGGCAATCCACGCGCCCGCTGCGCCGCGATCGAACTGGCCTGGCTGTGGCTGCGGCATCAGCCGGAGAGTGCGCTCACCCGATGGTTCCGCAGCCGCACCCACAACAATGCCAGCAAGCGCAACAAGCGCATCGCCATCGTGGCCTTGGCGCGCAAGCTGATGGTGGCGCTCTGGCGCTACCTCACAACCGGCATGGTTCCCGAAGGAGCCGTGCTCAAGGCCGCGAAGGCGTAAACGTTTCAAGCAACGCGTCAGCGTCGCGGCGTCGGCCGCGGTCAGCGCGGAATGGATGATGACCGTGCCACCCTTGGGCCAAATCAACAGGCCGCTTCGTAGATGGGTCTCATCCTCATGGCTTCCTCGCCGCATGCATGCGGAATGTGGGTACCGGGCTGCAAAACGCCCGACCGGATATGAGGTGATGCAGTGAGATGCTGCATAAATCGCCGGAAGCCAGTTCCTGAGCGCACCGACCGCGGCGGCACGCTGCGCTACGCATGGCTCCGCGCGCCGCCGCTCCACCGAATGCAAAAAATCACATCCAAGCCCCGGTCGGGATGCTTGACTCAAAAGCCCTCATATGAGGGTGGGCAAAGCGAAGCGTGCCCACCATCTCGCAACTCGCTCGATGATGGATGGTGGGCACGTCGCTACGCTCCTTTGCCCACCCTACAGCCCTGCAATCATTCCGGCTGGATATTCGCGTCCTTGACGACCTTCGCCCATTTCTGGATCTCGGCGCGAATGTGATCGGCGAACTGCGATGGTGTTCCGCCGAGGGGATCGACACCCTGGTCCACGAAGCGCCGCTTCACATCGTCCATTTTGAAAATCGCGTTCATCTCGGCATTCAGCTTCTGCACGATCTCCGGTCGCATGCCCGGAGGCCCGACGATGCCAAACCACACCGTTACCTCGTAACCGGGAACGCCGGCTTCCGACACCGTCGGCACGTTCGCCGCGAGCGCCGAGCGCGCCTTGCTGCTGACGCCGAGCGCGCGCAGCTTTTCGCCATGGACCTGCGGCAGCACGTTCGGGGTGTTGTCGAAGGCGATATCGATGTGCCCGCCAAGCATGTCGTTCACCATCGGCGCGCTGCCTTTGTAAGGCACGTGCACGAGGTCGATCCCGGCCATGCTCTTGAACAATTCCATCGACAGGTGGTTGGACGAGCCGATGCCGGTGGAGCCGTAGCTGACTTTGCCGGGATTTTTCTTCGCATAGTCGATCAGCTCCTTCACGGAATTGATCGGCATCGATGGCTTGATCACAAGGAGATTCTGTGTCTGGCCCGCAAAGATCAGCGGTGTGAAATCCTTCACCGTATCGTAGGGCAGGTTCTTGTAGATGCTGGGATTGGCGCCGAACGGAAAGGCTACACCGAGCAGGGTGTAGCCGTCGGGCGCAGCCTTGGCGACGGATTCGGTGCCGATCAACGTGCCGCCGCCCGGCCGGTTCTCGACCACGACGGGAACGCCCCAGGCCTCGCTGAGCTTTTGCGAAACGATCCGCGCCAGCGTGTCGTTGAAACCGCCCGGCGGGTAGGGGACGACGTAGCGGATGGTCCGGCTCGGGTAGTTGTCTTGATCGGCTGGCGTTGCAGCGGTCTGCGCCAATGCAGCCGTGCTGCAGACTAGGAAAGCGAGAAGAGCGCAACAGGCGAAGTGAACAAGGCGGCGTGCGCTCGATGGTACTTCAGCCCGCTGTGGTTTAGACATAGCAAGGTCCCTCGATCAGCGGGTGGGCATTGATGAAGGCTTCATCGATCTCGACGCCAAGCCCGGGTAACTCCGACGGCTTGACGCATCCATCGGCGTCGAGCGTGTAGGGGACGCCGCCGACTTCGTCGCGGAACGGGTTGTGCCTAGCGACATCGCCTTCGAAATAGCCGGGGAGATCGACGGCGGCGAGCGTGTTGATGGTCGCGGCCATGTTGATGCCAGTCGCCGAGGTGTGCGGGTTGTATGACAGCTTCCACGCATAGGCCATGCCGGCAATCCGCATCGCCTCTGTGACGCCACCAGTCTTGGACAGGTCCGGTTGGACGTAGCTCACCGCGCCGTCCTCGATCAGGCGCGTGAACTCGAAACGCGTGTAGTGATTTTCGCCGGCCGCCAGCGGAGTTGTGCCGAGCGATGTCGCCGTCTGGTACGAGCGGTAGTCCTGCGCCGGAAACGGCTCTTCGAGCCATCCGATCTGCAGTTCTTCATAGGCCGGCATCACGCGGCGCACGTCGTCGACGGTATAGCCGGTGTTGGCGTCCACCAGGATCTCGATGACGTCGCCGACCGCTTCGCGGACGGCGGTGGCGCGGGCGACGTCGTCGCGCGGATTGTCGCCGACGCGAAGCTTGATGGCGCGATAGCCTTGCGCGACATAGCCGAGGGCTTCCTGCGCCAGCGATTGCGGCGGCTGGTAGCCGAGCGAAATGCCGCCCGCATAGGCCTCGATCGGCTTTGAAGCGCCGCCGAGCAGCTTGTACAGCGGCCAGCCGGCCGCCTTGGCGCGGATATCCCACAACGCGAGATCGAGGCCGCTCAAGGCCATCGCGGCGGCATAACCCATGCCATGGCTCGCGAGCTGCATCTGGTAGACGCGCTGCCAGACGCCGACGACGTTCATCGCGTCCATGCCGACGACGAGTTCAGATATCGTGGTGTCGATCAGCTTGGCGATCGCACCCGGGCAGCGGCCGTGATGGGCCTCGCCCCAGCCGGTCAGGCCTTCGTCGGTAGAGACCTTGACCAGCACCGCGTCGCGCTTGACGGCGCGGCCGATGCCCAGCCTGACGTTCTGGCCCTCCGGCACGCGGTAGGAGATCGGGACGGCCTTGATCGATGTGATACGCATGTTGGACCTCATGCCGCCTTGTAGGCGGGATTGACGAGATTGAGCGGTTGTTCGCCGCGCAGGATACGAAGCATTTCCTCGGCCGAGCCGACCGCCATCGCGCGGCCGCTGGTGGCGGTGATCCCGGCGGTGTGCGGCGTCAGCAAGAGGTTCGGACAATCGAACAGGGCGTCATTCGACGGCAGGGGCTGCACGTCGAACACGTCGAGCGCGGCACCGCCGATCTTCTGCGCCTTCAGCGCCTCGACGAGCGCAGGCGTCTCGATCACCGCGCCGCGCGAGACATTGACCAGCACGGCGTGGGGCCGCATCCGGGCGATGAGCCCGCGGCTGACCATCCCGCGGGTTTCGTCGGTGAGCGCGCAGCACACCGCGATCGCATCGCTGCGGGCGAACAGGTCGTGAAGCGAGGCTTCCTCGATGCCATCAGGCAGTGCGCCCTTGCGGCGCGAGGTTCCGAGCACTTTCATCCCAAAACCGTCGCGCGCGATGCCTGCAAGGTGGCGGCCGATGGTGCCGACCCCGAGGATGCCGAGCGTTGTGGTGCTGAGTTCGATGAAGCTGTCCGCTGCCGGACGTGCGGCATTCCAGCCTTCGCTGCGCAAGTTGCCGTCCAGGCGGTAGAGCGGCCGGCGCAGATGCATCAGCGCCGACATCACATATTCGGCCACCGCATTAGTGTTGCTGCCCGGCAGGTTGGCCACCGCGATGCCGTGCGCAGTGGCGGCGGCGACCGGGATGAAGTCGAGACCGACGCCGTGCCGGACCATGCCCTTCAGACGCGGCGCATGATCCACAATATCGTCGGGCAGCTTGGCGCGAACGATGATGCCGTCGGCATCCTTGGCCCATTGGCGCAGAGTTTCCGGCCGTGCGTCGGGCGGCACGAGCATTTTGACATGCGGCGCGAGGATTGCTTCGCCGTCGGGATGCATCGCATTGGTCAAGAGGACGATCGGTTTCTCAGGCATGTGGCGCAGATCTTTCCATGATCGGATTGTGCAGGCGGCCAAGACCTTCGACCTCGACCTCGACGGTCGAGCCCGGCTTGAGCCACGCGGGCGGCTTGTGCAGGGCGGCGACGCCAGCTGGTGTGCCTGTGGCGATGATGTCGCCGGGCTCGAGTACCTGTAGCGTGGACAAATAGGAGACGAGATCGGCGACGTCGAACAGCATGGTGCGCGTCGAACCCGATTGCAGCGTGCGGCCGTCGACCTTCAGCGACACCGTGAGCGCGTGCGGGTCCTTCACTTCGTCGCGCGATGCGAGATACGGCCCGAACGGCCCGAACGTCTCGAAATTCTTGCCACGATTGAAATGGCCGTCGGCCTTGATCATCTCGCTGGCGCTGATGTCGTTGAAGCAGCCGTAGGCGACGACGTGATCTAGTGCGCGGTTCTTGCTGACCTTCTCGGCGTGGGTGCCGATCACGGCGGCCAGTTCGGCCTCATAGGTGACCCCGCCGATTCCCCTTGGCAATACGACCGGCTGTCCGCTCCCGATGATGGTGCGCGGCGCCTTCATGAACAGCACCGGTGCGTCCGGTGGCGCCATGCCGCGCTCGGCCAGCGCATCGCGGTAGTTATGCGCAATGCCGAAGATGCGCCGCGGCTTCGGCAGCGGCGCCATCAGGGTAACGGCGCTGAGCGGAAGTTTTGCATCGTCCGCCAGGCCGTGCGCGCCGATGCGCACCACGGCGCCGGCAAGGCCGGCATCGATCAAGGCCAGCATCTGCGGCTTGGTGTCTCGCAGCGCCGCGCGCATCGATGGATGCGCGAGATCGACGACCTGGTCGTTCTCGCCGGAACCATCCCCCAACAGCACGCCGGCGCGTACAAATTCCTTCGTGCTGAAGCTGACGAATTTCATGGCGAGACAACCGGTTCAGGTGACGCGATAACGGTCGATCACGCTGCGATCGACGTCGATGCCGAGGCCGGCGCCGGTCGGGACCGCAATGACGCCCTTGACCTGGTTGATCGGCTCGACGGCCAGATGGTCGCGGAACGGATTTTCCTCCTGCTCGAATTCCAGCATCGGCGGCATCGGAAGCAGGCTCGGCGGCTGGTCCGGTATAGAGGCCAGGAAGTGGATGGTGGCGGCGAGACCGACCGCGGAGCCCCACGCATGCGGCACGCATTCCACGCCGTGCGTCGAGGCCAAGGCTGCGATCTTCTTGCATTCGGTGATGCCGCCCGCCGCGCAGACGTCGGGCTGCACGATGTCCATCGCCTTGCGCACGATGGCGTCGCGAAAACCCCAGCGGGTGAATTCGTTCTCGCCGCCTGCCACCGCCATGTCGAGCGCCCGCGACACCTCGACATAGCCGTCGATATCCTCCGGCGAGATCGGCTCCTCGAACCACTCGATGTCGAGTTCTTCCAGCTTGCGGCCGAGCCGGATCGCGGCGGGCACTGTAAGGCAATGATTGGCGTCGACCATCAGCTTGACGCCGGGGCCGATAGCGTCGCGCACCGCCTTGACGCGCTCGAAATCGCGCTTGATCGAGCCGAGGCCGATCTTCATCTTGATCGCCTTGAAGCCTTTCCGGACGTAGCCCGATGCTTCCTCAACGGCCTCGTCGACCAGCCGGTCCATGTCGGTGAAGTAGAGCCCGGTGGCGTAGGCATCGACCTCGGTGCGGAACGCGCCGCCGATCAGTTTGTGCACCGGCTTGTTGCAGGCCTTGCCGATGATGTCCCACAGCGCGATGTCGATGCCGCTGATGGCGGCGATCGACATGCCTTTCGGGCCGTAATCCTTGATCCGGTTATAGAGATCCTCCCAGATCACCTCGACGTCGAACGGATCGCGCCCGATCACGCGCGGCGCGAGCTGGGTGTCGATGAAGGCTTTTGCGACGACGGAGGGGCCGTAACATTCGCCCCAGCCCGTGATGCCGTCATCGGTCTCGATTTCGACCAGGCAGGTGCCGCGGGTCTTGTAGAGCCAGCCGCGCGAGGAGGTGAAGGGCCGTGCGACCGGGGCTGCAACGACGTGACAGGTGATTTTCTTGATGGGCAAGCGCGTGGCCTTTGTCTTGTGGTGGGCAGGAGAGAGCGGCGACGCCGCCCGTTATTCTTTCTGGTCCTTGAAGACCTGCGCCGCGACCGTGCCGAGCGCGCTTGCGACGCTGTCGACTTCCTTGGTCAGCGCGTCGCCGGTAAGGTCGTCGACGAGGAATGCGTTCTTCTTGGAGAATTCCTTGAAACGCGGGTCCTGGATCGCCGCGCGAAACGCCGTGATCAGCTTGGTCCTGACATCGGCGGGCAGGTTGGCAGGCGCGACCACATAGGCCATCTGGACCACGGGCCCGTAGGGGAACACGTCGAATCCCTTGTCCTTGAAGGTCGGGACATCCGGAAACATCTCCAGCCGTTCGTTGGCGAAGACGCCGATCGGCTTGAGCAGGCCTTCCTGAATCTGCCCGAGCGTTTCCGACGGCTTCAGCACGCCCGAGATCACGTGTCCGCCGATCAGGTCGGCGACCACCTTCGAGCCGCCGGTATAGGGCACGTTGACGTAGCTGACGCCGGCGGCGCGTGCGGTCATCGACGCAAAAATGTGGTTGAGGTTGTAGTTGCCCGGCGTGCCGATCGTCACCTTGTCGGGATTGGCCTTCATCAGCTTGATGAAATCATCGAGCGATTTCTGCTCGGCCTTGCTCGGCACCAGCAGCATCAGGGGATCGGTCGAGACGCGGGCGATGTGGGTGAACTGCGCGTTGGTGAGCGGCGTCTTGCCCTGCGCGATCAGCGCCAGCGTCGAGCTGGTGCCCATGCCGATGGTGTAGCCGTCGGGGGCCGCGCTCGCGACCCGGCGCATGCCGATCGTGCCGGTGGCGCCGACCACATTCTCGATCACGATCTTGATGCCGTGCTCGCGCAGGATCGGATCGAGCGCCCGCGCCGCAACGTCGTTCGAGCCGCCGGCGTTCCAGGGCACGATGAAGGTGATGTCGCGCGAAGGATAGGTTTGGGCTTGGGTCGCGGTGGCCTGAAATGCGGCGAGCGCGCACGCCAGAATAATCGAGCTCTGTTTGAGCATTGTTGTTTCCTCCCGTTTTGATGTTTGTTATAACAAACACCATCGACCGGTCAAGACACCGCGTTTGGAGGAAATTTGCGCCATGCCCCGCGCTGGGATAGCGAGCGTCCGATGACGACGTCACTGAAGCGAATCGAGCGGGAGCCGCTGTGGGATCTCGCGCATGCGCAGTTGCGCGATGCACTGCTGGCCGGCCGGTTCGAGCCCGGCACCGTGCTGACCCTGCGTTTCCTGGCCGAGCAATTCGGCACCTCGATCACGCCGGTGCGCGACGCGGTCACGCGTCTCGTGGCGCAGGGCGTGCTGCAGCAGGGCCCGCGCAATTCGGCGATCGTGCCGAACCTGTCACGCAAGGAATTGGCTGACCTGACGGTGGTGCGCTGCGCGCTCGAAGGACGCGCGGCACGCGAAGCCGCGTTGCAGAAGCATGACGCCGCAGCCCTTCGCCAGCTCGAGGAGCGGCTTTCGAAGATGCAGTCGCTGATCCAGGCGCGAAAGCTCGAAAGCTATCTCGAGCATCACCGCAAATTCCATTTCGGGATTTACGCGATGTCTGGCATCCCGCTGCTGGTCGAGACCATCGAGAACATGTGGCTGCGCTGCGGCCCGGTGCTGTCCTTTGTGATCCCCGAATATGTCGTGCTGTTGAAGGGCTGGGATCATCACACCGCCGCGCTGAAGGCGATCGTGGCCGGCGACGCCGCGCGCGCGGAAGCCGAGATCGTCGCCGACATCACCGAAGCCGCGCATTACCTCGGCGGCCTCGCCGACACGACCGGGCAGTTGCGCCGGCCGGCGATCGCGTAAGAATTAGCCGCAGGCGTTACCCACCGCAGGTCGAACGGCATCGCGAGAAATTGGTGGGTTACGCTGCGCTAAGCCACCCTACGATTTCTCAATCCACAATGAACAGCTTCGCGCCCGTCTTTGTCGACGACCGATGCGCGGCGTCGCCGAAATCCGAGACCTGATAGCTCATGCCCGGCTTGAGCTTGAACGTGCGCCCGTCGCGCAGTTCGCTATCGAGCTCGCCTTCCAGCACGTAGAGCACATGTCCGCGGTCGCACCAGTGATCGGCGAGATAACCCGGCGAATACTCGACCATCCGCACGCGCAGATCGCCGATGTTGAGCGTGCGCCACAGCGCTTCGCCGGTGACGCCGGGATGCGTCGTTGCGGGCATCTGGCTCCAGTCGGTGACGGTGAAGGGCAGTGCGGGAATTTTCATGCGGGGTGATCCTGCGATAAGAGACGTGGTGGTAGCTCACGCCTCCGTCATTGCGAGGAGCAAAGCGACGAACAATCCATTCTTTCTTTGTGTGGCCCGATGGATTGCTTCGCTACGCTCGCAATGACGGCTGTGGCTATGCGCCAGATGATCTCCGCCTAACTACGGTCAGAGTCATCTCCACGTCTTCGGTATTTTATTACCGATCGCCGAGGAAATCCAGCAGCGCGGCATTGAACAGGACTGGATCCTGCAGGAAGGCGAAATGGCTGACATTGGGCAGGATCAGCAAGCGGGCGCCGGGAATCGTTGCGGCGATATATTCCGTGTGCTCGCGCTTGATCCCTTCATCATGGTCTCCATCGACAACCATGACGGGCGACCTGATGGTGCGGAGTTGCGCATCCGTCCAGTTCGGCTGGTTCTCCCACATCTTGCTGACCTGTTCCTGAAAGGCATCGTATTGATCGGGCGTCGATGAAAGGTGCGCATATTCCTGACGCGCGCGCGCCATGTAGGCGGCAAAGACGGGATTCCTGTCGAACCCGTCCTTGAGGCCGGAAGTCTGCGTATTGGCGCCGAACGCGAAGATGCGGCCGACGCGATTGGGATGCCGCATCGCCATGTCCAGTCCGATGATCGCACCGTCGCTCCAGCCCACAATATCGGCTTTCTGGATATTGAGCCTGTCGAGCAGCGCCACGACGTCGTCGGTCATCAGGTTGTAGCCGAACGGCTGGTCGTTGCGCGTGCTGCGCCCATGTCCGCGGCTGTCCACCACGATAACACGGTGATGTCTGGAGAGCGCCAGAACCTGGTTGCCGAGATAGTCGGAATTGGCCAAGCCGCCGTGGAGCACCACGACCGGCGAGCCTTGACCGATCTCGGCGTAGTACAGCCTGATTCCGTTGAGCTTGGCGTGTCCGCTCTGCAGTCCCGGGACCGGGTCCGGTGTCGGCGGCAACGCCTCCCACCGTTCGGCTGCCATAGCTGTGTGCAGCGGCATCGCGAGCACGAGAAAAAACAAAATCAACGCTCGGCGCATCTTCAATCCTGTCGTTGATTATCCGACCAATCTGGATGAGGTAAATTTCAGCCGGATTGCGGCAATGGCGCGGATGGTTACCGATGTAGCCCAATGTGGGTCGGGTGCCGCGCGCGGCCCGTATTTGCCGCCTTTTCCTTCGATTTTGCCCGCTAAAAGACGTGGATGGCCCTGGCCAGGCCCGGCCACGGGGGATTTTCCCGGTTGCGAGCTTGGCCCCCGTCGCGTATCTGCTTGCCATGACAGCCCCACAGAAAGCCCGCGAGTCGACGCCATCAATGGCCTCGGCGCATGACAAGATTCTGATTGTCGACTTCGGCAGTCAGGTGACGCAACTGATCGCGCGCCGGGTGCGCGAGGAGGGCGTCTATTCCGAAATCGTGCCGTTCCAGAAGGCCGAAGCCGCCTTCGACGAGATGAAGCCGAAAGCGGTGATCCTCTCCGGCGGCCCGGAATCGGTGCACGAAAAAGGCTCACCGCGCGCGCCGCAGAAAATCTTCGATTCCGGCGTGCCCGTGCTCGGCATCTGCTACGGCCAGATGACCATGGCCGCCCAGCTCGGCGGCGAGGTCGAGGGCGGCCACCACCGCGAATTCGGCCGCGCCGATGTCGAGGTGAAGGCGGCGAGCAACCTGTTCGAGTCCACCTGGTCGATGGGCGAAAAGCATCAGGTCTGGATGAGCCATGGCGATCGCATTACAAAAATGCCGCCGGGCTTTATGGTCGCCGGCGTCTCGCCGAACGCGCCGTTCGCGGTGATCCAGGACGAGAAGCGAAAATATTACGGCCTGATGTTCCACCCCGAAGTGGTGCACACGCCCGATGGCGCCAAATTGATCCGCAATTTCGTCCGCAAGGTCGCCGGCCTCACCGGCGACTGGACCATGCGCGCCTTCCGCGAGGAGGCGATCGAAAAAATCCGCGCCCAGGTAGGGCGAGGCAGGGTGATCTGCGGCCTCTCCGGCGGCGTCGATTCCGCTGTCGCCGCGGTGCTGATCCACGAGGCGATCGGCGACCAGCTAACTTGTGTCTTCGTCGATCACGGCATGCTGCGGCTCGATGAAGCCAAGACCGTCGTCGACCTGTTCCGGCATCACTACAACATCCCGCTGGTGCATGTTGATGCTTCGAAACAATTCCTCGGCGAGCTCGCAGGCGTCGCCGATCCCGAAATCAAGCGCAAGACCATCGGCCGCCTGTTCATCGACGTGTTCGACGCCGAAGCAAAAAAGCTCGGCGGCGCGGATTTCCTCGCGCAAGGCACGCTCTATCCCGATGTGATCGAGAGCGTCTCCTTCACCGGCGGCCCCTCGGTGACCATCAAGTCGCACCACAATGTCGGCGGGCTTCCTGCGCGCATGAACATGAAGCTGGTCGAACCCTTGCGCGAATTGTTCAAGGACGAGGTCCGCGTGCTCGGCCGCGAACTTGGTCTTCCCGAAATCTTCGTCGGCCGCCATCCATTCCCGGGCCCCGGCCTCGCCATCCGCTGCCCCGGCGACATCACGAAGGAAAAACTCGACATCCTGCGCAACGCGGATGCCGTCTATATCGACCAGATCAGGAAGCATGGCCTCTACGACCAGATCTGGCAGGCCTTTGCCGTGCTGCTGCCGGTGAAGACGGTCGGCGTGATGGGCGACGGCCGAACTTACGAATACGTCGTCGGCCTGCGTGCTGTGACGTCAACCGACGGCATGACCGCGGACTTCTACGCCTTCGACATGAAATTCCTCGGCGAGACCGCGACGCGAATTATCAACGAGGTGAAGGGCGTGAACCGGGTGGTGTACGACGTGACGAGCAAGCCGCCCGGGACGATTGAGTGGGAGTGAAGGGGAGTACCGTGGAGTAGTATCGGATAGCAGAGGACACGCGGGCGTATCCTGTGCCATCGACAGTAGTTGATAGATTTCCGGGCCAAATTACACGGTCGTAGATCGATCACTGCTCCTTCTTGAACAAATCCTGGAAGATGAGCTGGCCCCAAGTGCGGCCGCGTGCGTGCACCAGCGCGCCACCTTCGTTGAGCTTTCCCAGCTTGACGGGCGCGAATCCGAGTTGTCTGGCCAAGGCCACCACGGGAGCGATCGCGTCCTCGTCTTCGCTCGACAGAAAGACGACCCGGTGGCCGGCTTCGACGACCGGATCGGTAGCCAGGGTGGCTGCAATCAGGTGGTTGAAACCTTTCACGAGCTTGGCGCCGGCGAACGCCTTCGCGACGATGGCGGAGCCCGGGAGGCCGTCCAGTTCTTCAGGGGCTGGAAACAGGTTCATCGCGTCGATGACCGTCTTGCCTTTCCAGTTTGGCAGGGCCTTCGCAACCTCGCGATGCTCCCCGAACGGGACCGCCAAGATGATCGTGTCAGCCTCGACTGCATTCTGCAGCGACTTGGCGACGACCGTGGGTCCAATCGCCCGAGCCTGCGGCGCCAACGCCTCGGGCGGCCGGCGGCTCGCGACGGCCACGTCGATGTTTTTACGGGCGAAGGCGTGGGCGAGGGCCTGGCCTACCGCACCGAATCCTACAATCGCATAGCTCATAATACTTCTCCGATCCGTGTTGATATTGATTCCCCGGCCCTTCAGATGGCCGAGAAGCCGCCGTCGACAGACAACTCCACCCCATTCACGAAGCTCGAATCGTCTGAAGCAAGAAACAGCGCGACCGCCGCAATTTCCTCAGGACGACCCATCTTTCCCCGCGGGATCAGGGATTCGAACATCCGCTTCGCCTCCTCGGTGAGAACTTGGTCCTGCATCGGTGTGGCGATCGGCCCCGGGCTCAGCACGTTCACCCGGATATTCCTGCCCTTCAGTTCGTTGAGCCAAGTGCGTGCGAATGAGCGCAACGCCGCCTTGCTCGCCGCATACACGCCGTAACCAGGAAAACCTTTCACCGAAGCAACTGACCCGGTCATGAAGATCGATCCGCCATCGTTGAACAGCGGCAACGCCTTCTGAATCGTAAACAGTGTGCCGCGCGCATTCAGGCCGAAGGCCGCATCGAAGTGTTGCTCGGTAATTTCGCCCAGTGGTACGGCTTCGCCCATGCCGGCGCTCGCGTACAGGATGTCGATCTTGCCCTTTACCCGCTTGACCGTATCGAACAGGCGGTCGAGGTCGTCGAGATTGGCCGCGTCGCCGCGCACGCCGGTCACGTTCCGGCCAATCAGCTTGACGGCCTCGTCGAGCGCCTCCTGCCTCCGGCCCGTGATGAAAACATAGGCGCCTTCTTCAACGAACCGCTTGGCGCTCGCCAGTGCCATACCGCTCGATCCACCCGTGATGACTGCAACCTTACCCTCAAGCTTTCCCATGACTTCCTTTCAGACTCCGTCTTTGGTCGTTCGGGGACGCCCCCGAGAACCTCGACATAGGTCCGTCGGCGTCAGGCGTTGAGTGCAGAAGCGCGCACATCGGTGGTGCGAAATCGATCCGGCTGGACGACTGACGCCAGCCGCGATGATCGGTGTCCGCCGTTCGAAATTGGGTCGTGCTTGTCGGCATAGGCTATGATAACCGCCCGTACTGCTGTTCGATGTGTTAGATGCGGGCTTTGGAAGGCGCACCGCGCGGTGCGGGATTGCACCATGATCGACTGGGATGACGTTCGCTACTTTCTTGCCGTCGCGCGCGGAGGCTCGGTGCGGGCTGCCGCCGAGCGCCTCGGTGTGAACCACGCGACCGTGCTGCGACGCATCGCCCAGCTCGAGGAACGCCTCGGGGTCCACATGTTCGAAAAGCTGCCTTCGGGCTACCGCCTGACGGCTGCGGGCGAGGAGGTCCTCGAGTTCGCGGACCAGATGGAAGCGTCGTCGCACCTGCTGGAGACGCGCGTCTTCGGGCGCGACCAGAGCGTGCGCGGGCGTCTGCGGGTGACGCTGGCGCCGCCCCTCGCGACACACCTGCTCATGCCGGACTTCGCCGATTTCGCGCGTCTGCATCCGGACATCGAGATGGAAATCCTGTCGTCGGGCGAGCTGGCAAATCTGACCAACCGAGAGGCCGACGTCGCGATCCGCGTCGTCTACGACCGCAAAACCCTGCCGCTCAATCTTCACGGCATGAAGGGACCGGAGCTGTTCGGCGGCATCTACATGTCCTGCGATGGACTAGCCGCGTGGCGTGCGGGCGCGCCTGATCCCATCCGGTGGATCGTCATAAGCATTCATGGAATCCCGGACTGGGCCAGCGAGGGTGAGGTTCGCACCACGGGGGTTCCATTCAGGACCACGGACGCCGAGGCGCAGATCGTTGCTGTACGGCAAGGGCTCGGGATGACGACACTGCCGTGCTTCGTTGGCGATGCCGACCCCCTACTGGTGAGGGTGCCGGGTACCGACCTGCACATGTACGGAACGGTTTGGCTCCTCACACAGGGGGAGACACGCAAGACGAAGCGCGTGCGGCTCTTCACGGAGTTTGTATCCCGCAGGCTCGCCGCGTACGCTCCGCTTCTCGCGGGGCTGTCCATATCGCGCGACTGACGCCCGGCAGGTCGCCGGCGACGCTTGCCGTAATCCGGTCGGAAGCCGAGCTGCAATCGCTTGAAGCGCCGTCGTTCAATCCGCGAATGTTTCGCCGTATCGCAACCGGCGCGAGGGCCACACTACTGACGGCGACGGACTTCACCATCGCTGACGGTCTTTTTGGCAGGCTGGAGACGCCGCTTTTGCGGAGAACTCCGAGGAAAATAGACCAACCGATATCGATAGTCTTTGAAACCGAGCAAATCGCGGATCGCCGAAATTCTCCTCTGAATTCAAGAGCGAGAATTTCTGACGGATCCGGGATACGGTTCTTCGTCGTCAGCGGAAAGCTTTTCCTCGATGGATCAATGCGTTACGATGCTTCGGAACAATCGAGTGGGAGTGAGGGGCGAGTACTATCGAGTAGAGTAGGTTCGAGTGGCGTATTAGATGCGATGTTGTCTCTGCGATAGCACGCGATAGTAGTCTGCGTTGCTGAGTAACTTCAATCTATTCCGGTCCGCGCTGCCCACGTCAGCGCATTTTCATCCTGCGTATTCGCTTGTCATCACTGTGAACCCGGGTTTTGTTGGCAGCGCCCGAGCGGCTCTTCACGTGATCGATGAAGGCTCGCAGTTTCGGCATCATTTGATGGCGACTGGGATAATAGAGAAACACACCCGGCGCCATCAGCGCGAACGGCTCCAGGACGTGTACGAGTTTTCCCGCTTTCACCGGTCCAGCAGCGATCGGTCCAGGCACTTGCGCAAGACCCACGCCTTCGATGGCCGCGCCAAGCATGGTGGGAAAGTCGTTGGCTATCAGCGGCCCCGAGACGATCGCTTCGACCGTCTCGTTGCCATCGACAAAAGACCAGGGCGCGATCGACCCGTTCGAGCGGCGGATGCGCAGGCAGGCATGCTGACGCAGATCGTCGATGCGTTCCGGCCGCTTCCGCCGGCGTAGATAATCGGGGCTGCCGACGACCACGAACGGGAACGGCCGCGTCAGCCGTACCGCGACCATGTCGGCAGCGATGAACTGGCCGAGCCGGATGCCGGCGTCAAACCCTTCGGCCGCGAGGTCGATCAACTCCTTGCTTGCCGCGATCTCCACCTCGACCTCGGGATAGGCTTGGCAGAAGGATGCGATCAGCGGCTCCAGCAGGATCGGCACCACCGCCCGCGGTACCGATAGGCGCAACAATCCGGCAGGCCGCTGCCCAAGATCGCGCGCAACCTCGCTTGCGGCAACTAGCTCCTCGAAGGCTGGCTTTGCGCGTGAAAGGAATCGTTCGCCGGCCTCGGTCAGGCCGACACTGCGCGTTGTGCGTATGAACAGCGCTGCGCCAATGCGCGCCTCAAGGGTGCGGACCGCCTGGCTGATCGCTGACGGGGTTACCCCTAGTTCCGCGGCCGCTTTGCGAAAACTGCGGTGCTGGCCAACGCTCAGGAACGCCTCTACGCCGTCGAGCGCGCCTTGTCTGACTGTGAAGTTCCGCTTCATAACCCGTCGACATTATCGCGAATAGTCGATCGTGGAAAGCGGTCTTAGATCTGAGTTGCAAATCAGGAAGCACCGCTGATGTCGAGCCCTAACATTCGCGACATCATCATGGGGCTATCGCAAAGAACAAAGGTGGCCGCCGTGATCCGAGAAACGAGACCGATGAAAGCAATCCGTGACGTCGCCCTAGCATTCACCCTAACTCTGATAGGCGCTTCTTCCATGGCCCATCCATCCCTTGCCCAAGCACAAGCCATCTCGCCCGTAACCACCGGGGTGATGGTCATCGTTACTGTGAAGGAGGGCGTCACACGCGAACAAGTCATGGCCGTCATGCCGGCTGAAATCAGGCAGACCGTGCAGCTCTATCTCAATGGGAAGGTTCGTGAATGGTATTCGCGGGCCGATGGGCGCGGCGCCGTTTTCTTGCTGGATGTCAGGGATGTCGCCGAGGCACACGCGATCATGGAGGACCTTCCACTGGCCAAGCAAAATCTCATGGACCACGAGTACATCGCAGTCGGTCCGCTTATGCCGCTCCGCTTGCTCATGGCCAATCCCTGAGCGCCAGCAATGAAGGGACGAGACCCATATGGAGGAGCGCCGATGACCCCTGCCGCTGTTCCCGCAGCAATCGTCTCGTCGCGTCCTGCTTGGCGTGGCCTGCTTTGGACCGTCGCATTCACGGCACTGTGGACGTGGTTGATCTACTCGCTACCAGCGCTTCTGGCGGGCGGCCTTCCGGCCTTGGCCGTTCGGCTGATGGTCCATGGACTCATCGCGCTCGGCTTGTGGCTCGGCCTCGAACGGACCGACCTCACTCCGGACCAGCGTCGCACGACTTGGCTGGCGATCATGGTCCCGTTCACGCTGTGGGCCGCTGTCGCCTGGACCGCCGCCATCAATGGTGTTTTCCGCACGGGTGCCTCTCCCTTACCGTTGCTGCCATTGGCGATCTTACTGCCGGTGATCATCGGCGCTCCGCTGTTGCTGTTATCGAAGCGGGTGGGACAGATGCTCGATGCGATGCCGACGACGTGGCTCGTCGTTCTTCAGCTTTACCGGGTCTTTGGCAGCCAATGGCTCGTTTATTGGCTAAGTGGGCTGCTGCCCGGCCTATGGGCATTGCCGGCAGGAACTGGCGATGTGCTGACCGGTCTGTTCGCCGCGCCGGCAGCGATCGCCCTGGCGACCGGCACGACTGAGGGGCGGAGAGCGGCGATCCTCTGGAACATCTTCGGCCTCGCGGACCTCGCCGTCGCGATCGCCTTGGGAATGATCATCTCGCCCGGCGCGCTCCAACTGATCGTTCTAAATGGCCCGAGCATCGGCCTAGACGGTTATCCCAATGTGCTGACCCCCGCTTTTGTGGTGCCAGGCTCGATTCTGCTGCACGCGCTATCGCTGCGCCAGCTGCGCCGCCGTGGTCGGACGAAGGCTCTCGGGCGCTAGACGAAGCCTACGGGCCTCAGGCGAATAACGCGCCATGATCGACTTCCTTCGAAGCTCGTAAACCCGCGATCGGAGCTCACATGTCCTCGGAAGCCCTGTTCCAAATACACCTCGTGTTCGGCTACGTCGCGTGGCTGCTTTGCTTTGGCGTGTACGTTTGGCCTTGGCTCAAAGCGATGGACCAGGTCGAAGCGCAACGCGCGATCGCCACGCTGCACAGCTTCCGCTTCTTCGGGCTCGTCTTTATTCTTCCTGGCGTGGTCAGTCCCAATCTGCCCGCCAGCTTCGCCGTATTCGCCGCCTACTGGGATTTTGCTACCGGCGTGCTGGCCATGCTGGCGCTTCTCACGGTCAGGATCCGTCCGCTGTTTTGGCTATTCGTCGCCGCCTTCAACCTCGTGGGGTTTGTTGACCTGATCCTCGACTATTACCACGCGGTCCAGGTCGACCTCCCTGCGAAAGCTGGCGAACTGGCCGCCACCTACGCGATCCCGATCATCTACGTGCCCATATTGATGATCACCCACGTTACTGCTTTCTATTTGCTGCTGCGTCCTCGGTCCGAGGCTGCCCGGGCCCCGGCTGGCGATGCCGCCGCATCTTAGACCCGCGACCGAGCCGCAGGCGCTGCCCTGTATGCTCGTGTGCATTTTTGTTTGCGCAAATCGCACGCGAGACCGCGGGTGCAGCAAGCACCCGGTCCTCCCTGCGCCCTCTGAACAAGAGGAGAGCAAAGAAGATGCAAAGCTCGGGCGCGACGCGCCGCGAGAATGCGGACCCACACCCTGAAAGACTATTTGGATCGGGCTAGCTGGCCCGGTAATCTCCGCTTCGCTGTCTGCCTTGGAAGATCGCTCTCTCCGGGGCCCTTTTGCGAATGGAATGTGCTTCGATGAAATCCGCGCGCCGAAAACCGAAACTCGTTGCCAAGTCGATCAGGGAACCCAAGCTTTCCCGCACCCATGCTCCAGCCGATCTGTCGCCGGTGGACTGGCAACGCAGCTTGCGCCGACAGTTCGGCCGCGAGCAGGCCTTCGGGCTTGAGAACCTGACCGGCGAACCGTTTTTCTCCGAGTTTCGGGTCAGCAATCCAGCGTCGAAGTCCAGCTATCGCGTCGCGATTCGAGGCTTGGGGCCGGGCGGCAATTTCTGTTCTTGCCCCGATTACGCCACCAGCGAACTGGGGACCTGCAAGCACCTCGAATTCACGCTTGCGAAGCTGGAGAAAAAGCGCGGCGCAAAGGCGGCGTTCACGCGCGGCTACCAGCCTGCATTTTCCGAACTTTATTTGCGCAATGAGGGCAAACGCCGCGTGCATTTTCGCGCCGGAACGGATTGCCCGCCGGCGGTGCGCGAGGCAGCCGCCGACATGTTCGACTCCGATCGCGACGGAACGCTGCCGGAGGAGCGTTTCGGCGAACTGGAACGCTTTATGACAATGGCATCGAAGTGCGGTCATGAGCTGCGCGCTTATGACGATGCGCTCGATTTCGTCGCGGGACGGCGGGACGCGGATCGGCGGGCCTCCAGGCTGGCGCAGCTATTCCCGCGCAGTGCAGCCGATCCCAAGCTGCGGGCGCTTCTGAAGGTCCCGCTCTATCCCTATCAAGCCGAGGGCGCACTGTTTGCGGTACGAGCCGGCCGGGCGCTGATCGGCGACGACATGGGGCTTGGCAAGACCATACAGGCGATTGCCGCGACCGAAATACTGGCACGGCATTTTGGCGTCTCGAAAGTTCTGGTGATCTGCCCGACCTCGCTCAAATATCAGTGGCAAAGCGAGATTGCGCGCTTCTCGGGACGGAAGAGCAAAAATGCGGCGCGCGTCATTAGCGGCGGCCGGGCGCAGCGGCTGAGGGACTATGCCCTGGACGACTTCTGCAAGATCACAAACTACGAGAAGCTCAAGCCCGATCTCGACCAGATCGCCGCGTGGGCGCCCGAACTGGTCATCGTCGATGAAGCGCAACGGGTGAAAAACTGGAACACGATTGCGGCACGCGCCCTGAAACGTATCGATAGTTCCTACGCAATCGTGCTGACCGGTACGCCCCTGGAAAACAAGCTCGAGGAACTGATCTCCATCGTCCAGTTCGTCGATCAGCATCGGCTGGGGCCGACCTGGAAGCTGCTGCACGAGCATCAGGTCAAGGACGAAGCCGGGCGCGTCACCGGCTATACCGGACTGGACAAGATCGGCCAAACGCTGGCGACGGTCATGATCCGCCGCCGCAAATCCGAGGTGCTGCGGCAATTGCCCAGCCGGACCGACCAGAACCTGCTGGTGCCGATGACCGAAATGCAGATGGAATTCCATCAGGGAAACGCCGACGAGGTGGCGAAAATCGTCCGGCGCTGGCGCAAGACCAGGTTTCTGTCCGACATTGATCAGCGGCGGCTGATGATTGCCCTGCAGAACATGCGCATGTCGTGCAACAGCACCTATCTGCTGGACCAGGAAACCGACCACGGCGTCAAGGCCGACGAATTGGCGGCACTGCTCGACGATTTGTTCGTCGATCCCGAGGCCAAGGTGGTGGTGTTTTCGCAGTGGACGCGGACCCACGACATCGTCATCCGTCGTCTCGAGGCGCATGGGCTGGGCTATGTCAGCTTCCACGGCGGCGTGCCATCGGACAAGCGGCCGGCACTGATCGAACGGTTTCGCGACGACCCCACCTGCCGCGTGTTCCTCTCCACCGATGCCGGCAGTACGGGGCTCAATCTGCAGCATGCTTCGACCCTGGTGAACATGGACTTGCCGTGGAATCCGGCAATCCTCGAACAGCGCATCGCGCGCATCCATCGCATGGGCCAGACGCGGCCGGTGCGGGTCATCAATTTCGTGGCAAAGGGCACCATCGAGGAGGGCATGCTTTCTGTGCTGGCGTTCAAGCGTTCGTTGTCGGCGGGAATTCTCGACGGCGGCAGTGGCGAGATTTCGCTTGGCGGTTCACGTCTCAACCGCTTCATGAAGGATGTGGAAAGCGTCACCGGAAGCATGGGAGAGGGCGAAGCGGTGACACCGGCTGAGGAGGTGGGGAGCATTGCTGCTGATGAGGATGCAGGCCCAGCGAAAGACATAAAGGCTGACGGGAATATTCGCGCTGGCGAGACGGCGCGGACTGATGGGGCCGGGACGCCGCCTCAAGATGCGGCTCCCGATCCGTGGCAAGCCCTGCTGCAGGTCGGCGCGCAGTTCGTTGCCGCACTGGCGGCTGCCAACGATCCCAAGGCTGATCCCAAGGCCGCTGCGCATCCCTGGATCGAGCGCGACCCGGAAACTGGCGCGCAAAGCCTCAAAATGCCGCTGCCGCCACCGGAAACTGCCCGACAACTTGCCAATGCACTTTCCGCACTCGCGGACGGCCTGCGCGGCAAGATTGCGTGACGACGCGTCGTTTTGCCAACATCTTGGATGGTGGTCCGCAATGTTTCATGATGTCAAATGGTCTCCGTCTGAAAAGAAGATCGCGCGCAGGGCTTTCGACACCGCGTTGGAATCGGCGCTCGCCAAGGTAATGGCCGAATTCAAGCGAAAGGCTAACGCCGCATCGACGCCCTCCGAGATGTGGGCGATCGAAGACTATCTCCGTCAGCAACGGCGGGAGATCGATGAGTCATTCGATTATCGGTACTCGCAACTTCCTCTTGTCTTTACCCGTCTCATTCGAGAGGGGCATCTGGATGAAAGTCTCCTTTCCGGTCTGTCGGAAGAGAAGCGCGAGATCATTCGCTCCTTCCTTGCTTTCGCTGCGAAGGGGTGACGGCGGCGGCGTTGCTCCACGTCTGGCTCGGGGTCATGAGCACAGCGGCGCGACCGCGAAGCGCGGCACCAACAAGACCGTAGGGCAGAATGAATAGCGAAGCCTACTCCGCGAAATCGCTATCTACCACGAAACGGATTGGCGATGCGTAAGCCCTCATCGAGTTTCATGCCATGCTGCATGTCCTCCGACCAGAGCGTGTCGCAACTGGCGTCCAGTGCCGAGGCGGCAATCATCGAATCATAAAGTGAAAGGCCGTATCGTTCGGCGATTCGGAGTCCGGCTTCGTGGGTCTCGACGGTGACGGGATGAATTGTCAGCAGGCCGCGCAACGTGTTCAGCAATGCATGGGTCTCGTCCCAGGTCATCTGCATTTTCCGGCGCGCCACATTGGCAAGTTCGTTCAGAACTTGCACGCTGATTGAACCGCCACCGGCAATCGTCGCTTCCGCCCGATCGGCCTTCGAGGCATCGCCGGACGCGAGGTAGATGAGGACGTTGGTATCGAAAAAACTAACGGGCATTCGCCTCGTCCCTGTCGAACCTGAAATCGGCAGGGAGACGGCCGCGGAATGCGCGAAGACGTTTCAATAGCTCGTCGCGCCCGGGCTTGCGCGCCACGCCGAACCGCTGCCCGTCAGCGACGTGGATTTCGATCTCGTCGCCTTCCTTGAGCCCGAGCGCTTCGACCACGACGGCGGGAAGGCGAACCGCGAGGCTGTTCCCCCATTTTGCGACCTGCATGCCTGCGCTCCATCCGCTAGGATATACGTATTTTACAATGTATATCTATTGATGGTGAAATGTCAATGAGGAGGGTAGGCAGCGTTCCGCTGCCAGACCGACTGGAGTATTCCGGCTGGCTGGCCCGCTTGGAATTACGGTGCCAGTGCACCAAATTGCAACGGGGACTTAAGGCCGTGTCTCACGCGTTGCTTGGCGCTGCTTCATGCATACGCAATCCAGCCGTGAAATGGATTGCTTCGCGGAGCCTGTCATCACTGTGCGAGCGCAATTGCGTTCGTCGCGGGGCGCGCATTCGACCCGTTGGCACAAAGACGGAGTCGGCTCATCGAGCGCGACAAAGGGTGACGGGCAAATCACTTCGGATTTTCCGAAATCGTGTCAAGCCCGGGATTGAAAAATATTCCGCTTTCGTTCTCGCCCAAATCAGCCGCATAACTTCGCCCGTCTCACGGCGGATGAGGGGCGCTCGCGAACGTCACGAACGCGCGGTGAGATGCGGTGGACGCTGATGGCGCGACAGACGTGCGCGCCGGACGCGTACGGCGAAGTCGTGTGGTTCGGGCGCCGCGGTGCTGGCGTCAAGTTGGCGGGATCTGTCTCGCCGGCGACGGAGGCAAAACAGCCGTTCTCCGGGAAGAGCACGAAGTAAGCCGTAAAGCCATTGCGCAGGGAAGGCCGGGATGCCCCGCTGTACCTGTATGCTCGTGTGCATCTCTTGCTGTGCGCAACGGCACACGAGACCTCGGGTGCAGCAAGCACCCGGTCTTCCCCGCGCCCTCTGAATGAGAGGGCGAAAAGATGCAAAGCTCGGGCAAAACATGTCGCGAGATCGCGAAACTGTATCCACCCGTCATTGCCTGCGATAAAACGCGAAGCGCTTGCGCAAGGGAGCGAAGCGACGACTTGTCCGCCGAAGCCTCGGCGAAGGCGGAAGCAATCCTCGCAACGACGTGGCGAGACTGCGGCGTACCGATGCATGCTCGGTTGTATTAAAAGTATTGACTTATATAAGCCAAGACCGATATTCCTTGCCTGGAAAGAACAAGGAGGACGGAATGCAGATCGACGTCGCCAGGGTATTGGGACTCGTCACGCGCTCGGTGCGCAATTTTGAAAAGGATGGGAAAGCAGCAAGCGCGGTGACGCTGACACGGCTTTACGACACTGATGTCGATGACCTCTGGGACGCACTGACCAGCAAGGAACGCATCCCGCGCTGGTTTTTGCCGGTCGAGGGAGATCTCCAGTTGGGCGGAAGGTACCAGCTCAAGGGGAATGCCGGCGGGACCATCACGGCGTGTACGCCGCCTGATCATTTTGCAACGACGTGGGAATTCGGCGGCGGGACGAGCTGGATCGACGTCAAGCTGGCGGCGGAACGCGACAAGGCGCGGCTGACGCTTGAGCACACCGCTGTTATCGAGGATCATTGGAACCAGTTCGGTCCAGGCGCGGTGGGTATCGGTTGGGACCTCGCCCTCGCAGGACTTGAGCGGTATCTTGCGACGGGGGCGTCGGTCGATCATGAAACGGCCGAGGCGTGGATGGGCTCTCCAGACGGCAAGGCGTTCATGACAGAGAGCGGTGAGTTTTGGCGTGCGGCCCATGTCGCGAGCGGCGTCGATCCGGCCTCGGCCAAGGAGCGGTCGGACCGGACCATCGCTTTCTATCGCGGCGAGATCCCGCCTGATATGGCGCACCCGGGCACAGGAAGCTGATGCACGTCTTCGAAGTCCTTTCCGATCCGGTGCGCCGTCGCATCCTCGAACTGATCGGTCCGGGCGAAATGGCGTCCGGCGAAGTGGTGGAAGCGATCGGGGCCGAGTTCGGGATCACGCAGGCGGCGGTGTCGCAGCATCTGAAGGTGCTGCGCGAGAATGGCTTTGCAAGGGTCCGGGCGGACGCGCAAAGACGGCTCTATTCGGTGGATGCCGCGGGGCTTCAGGCGGTGGATGCGTGGATCGGCCAGTTCAGGAGCTTTTGGGAGCCGAAGCTCGACGCGCTGGCGACGGAGATCGCGCGAGGCAAACGCGAGCGACGAAATGCGCCAATGACCAAACGTCCCGGGAAGAGGGCTTGAGGGAGATCGCGCACGAACGTGCGGCAGGTCTGCCATTCTGGCTGAGGGGCTGCGGCGCACTGCCTGTCGTGGCATGTTCGGCGCAGTATTCGAAGGCTTCACCACATTTTCGGATCGGGCGGCATGTCTGACGATTTGAACTGGCTTTCCGCCCGCGAGATGACGCGGCGCTTCGCCAAAAGCGATCTGTCGCCGGTCGATGTGCTGGAAGCCACGCTGGCGCAACTGCACGCGGTCAATCCGGCTCTCAATGCCATCTGCCTGCTGGATGAAGCGCAGGGGCGGCGTCTGGCCGCAGACTCGGCGGAACGTTGGCGTCGCGGTGCGCCGCTCGGGCCGCTCGACGGCGTTCCTGTCGCCATCAAGGACACGGCGCATGTTGCGGGCTGGCCGACGCGCATCGGCTCGCACGCGACGGCATCAGCGCCGAGCACGGAGGATACGCCCGGTGTCGCCCGCCTGCGTGAGGCCGACGCCGTGTTCTTCTGCAAGACAGCAACTCCCGAATTCGGCTGGAAGGGCATCACGCATGGCCCGCTGACCGGCATCACGCATAACCCTTGGGATACATCCCGCACGCCCGGCGGCTCCAGCGGCGGCTCGGCCGCATTGGTGGCGGCTGGCGTCGTGCCGCTGGCCACCGGCGGCGATGGCGGCGGCTCGATCCGGATTCCTGCGGCGTTCAGCGGCGTGTTCGGGTTGAAGCCGAGCTACGGCGTGGTGCCGAATTTCCTGGGCCCAATGGGCACGCTGGCGGTCTATGGCGGCCTGTCGCGCGATGTCGCTGACAGCGCCTTGCTGTTGAACGTACTGACGCGGCCGGACGTGCGTGATTCCTTCGCCATTCCCTATCGCGGCATCGATTATCTCGACGGCCTCGACGTCGGGGTGGCGGGCATGCGCATCGCATGGTCGCCCGGTCTCGGCTTTCCGGTCGCTGAGCCTGCCGTCGTGGCCGGCATGCAGCCGGCGATCGACGCGCTGGTGAAGGCCGGTGCAGACGTGCAAAGTGTTGCTCTCGATCTTTCCGGTGCGCAGCCGGTGCTGGAAGTGATCTGGGGCGCATCGCATGCCGCATTGGTGCGTGATTTCGACGGCGCGCAATTGGCGGCGCTCGATCCGGGGCTGCTGCGGCTGGTCATATCAGCCCAAAATATTTCCGCGATCCAATTGCAGGCGGCCTATGCCGAGATGCGCGCGCTGAGCCAGAAGATGCAACTGTTTCATCAGGATTATGATCTGCTGCTGACGCCGACCGTTCCCATCACCGCCTTCGCGGCCGGCGTCGATACGCCCGACGTCACGCGCTTCCCGCAATGGTTCGATTGGACGCCGTTGACCTGGCCGTTCAACCTCACCCGTCAGCCTGCGGCCTCGGTGCCTTGCGGGTTTGTCGGGGGTCTGCCGATCGGATTGCAGATCGTGGGGCCGATGTTCGCCGAGCCGAACATTTTTCGGGCGAGCCACTGCGTCGAGCAGGCCTGCGCCACCGGTGCGCGGCCGGGTCTTGGCGCAAGCGACCCTCTTCACACGGAAAAACAATACCTGTGATACACCGGGATAATCGAGTGGCAGTGAGGGCATAAGCCGCAATGAGCGACATCTACGACCCCCAATTCGTGAAGGCCGTGTTCGATCGCTGCTCGGATCGCTACATCACCTTCAGCCTGATCTGCTCGTTCGGTTTCACCGAGCGCTGGCGCCAGCAATGCGTGGCGGCGATGCCCGCGCCTCCGCCCGGCGGCGCGCGCGGCTACGATCTGATGGCGGGGACCGGCGAGGTCTGGCCGCATCTGTTGAAGCGCTTTGACGATATTGGATCAATCACGGCCGTCGACATCTCCTCCGGCATGCACCGCCGCGCCATGGAGCGGCTTCACGCCCACCGTGCCCACCGGATCGAATTCATCGAGGATGACGTGCTGGCAAGCGATCTGCCGCCGGAGAGCGTGGACTTCGTCATCTCCACGTTCGGCCTGAAGACGTTCAATCCCGAGCAGCATGTGCGGCTGGCCGCCCTGATCGCGCGCGTGCTGAAGCCCGGCGGCGTGTTCTCCATGATCGAGGCGTCCGATCCGAAAGGGTGGTGGCTTCGGCCGCTATATCTGTTTCATCTCAAGGTGATCTTGCCGCTCATCGAGCGCATCTTCCTGCGCGGCGCACAGGATTTCGCGATGATCGGCACCTACAGCACCAACTTCGGAAGTTCGGCAGAGCTCGCAAACATATTGCGCGGCCACGGCCTCGAGGTGGAATACTCAAAATATTTCTTTGGCTGCGCAACCGGCGTAGCGGGCCGCAAGATCGGGCCCAGCTCGTAGGGCACACCATGCTCCGAAAACTATTACCTAAACTGCGGACAACGATGCACGTAGTCCCAGGGAATATCATATACGCAGGTGTAACGGAGGTCGTCCGATTGCTTTAGCGGCGGAGCCACCACCGGTTCGTCGACCGCATCCGGTGGTAGGCCATAGAAAACTCCCCCACCTGCCGGCCAGAAAGCGCCTGGTCCCCGGTGATGGTTATGTATCGATCGGGGGAATGACGGGAAAGCCGGACGCGCCGGAGCAACCGCTGCACCGCGCGCTGCTCCCGGATCGGCGAATGCCTCGCCCGCGGCAAGGACAAGCGCGACTACACCGAGAGACGCGATAAACGTTGTTCTATAGGCCATGGCACTCACCATTCGCAGGTTACTGAACAGCATCCCTAAAACGCTAAGCCGTGCCTTTCGTGCCCGCAAAGGCATACTTAATTATTGGTTAAGGCGTAATCTTAATGCAGGCGTGGTGCCCGGTCGATCCCGTCGATGTCATATTGATCTCAACTCCGCGACATCTTCCCAAACCGCTTGATCAGCCGCTCGCGCTTGAGGCGGGACAGCCGCTGGATCCAGAACAGGCCGTTGAGCTGATCGATCTCGTGCTGGTGGCAGACCGCGAGCAGACCGTCCGATTCCTCGGTCTGCCGGTTGCCGTGGACGTCCTGATAGCTGATCCGGACCCGCGCGTGACGGCTGACCTCGTCATTGACCCCTGGCATCGAAACGCTGCCTTCCCGATGCAGGATCATCTCGGGCGACACCCAGATGATCTCCGGATTGACATAGGTCCGCGCGCCCTCGGTCGCGTCGAGGTCAAGCACCACGACCCGCAGGGAGATACCGATATGCGGCGCGGTGATCCCGATCCCCGGCGCGGCGTGCATCGTCTCCAGCAGATCCTCCGCAAGGTCGCGCAGCGCGTCGTCAAACACGGTCACAGGCTGCGCGGGAAGCGCAAGCCGAGGGTCGGGATAACGGACGATCGGACGGATGGTCATGATCTGTCATGCTTTGCCATTGCATTCCACGTGCTAATTGTGCCCGTAGAGCCGTTCATCCCACCACACCGGCTCGGGCAGGGTGTGCGTGATGCCCTTGGCGTCGGGGTGCGCCGGGTTGATCAGGAGGTTGCGCTCCAGCCGCGCCGGGATGGAGGGGACGATCAGGAGCGCCGAACGCTTCTCTTCGCACCATTGCTGGCCGAAGGTCTGGCAGATCGTTTCGTTCCGCGAATCCCAGCCGGGATGCGCCGCGGTCTGAAAAATTTCATACGCGACGCCGTTTGGAATCGTGATCTCGATGAAGTGCTGATTGGCCGGCATCACCAGATTGGTGTGCACCAGCTTTTCCAGCAGCGCGGTGGAATAGTGCTCCGCGGTGTAGATCATCGGGCTGGTATGCCTATTCCAGCGGCCCGGGTAGAGGCGGGCGCCTTCGACATCATAGATCGGGAAGGCGCCGTCCGGGTCCCCGATGCGATAGCATGTCAGGACGCGGTCGGTCTTCTGAACGCTCATACGCCGCCGCTATACGCCGCCCGGCCCATCAGGTTGATCACCGCGTCGGCGCCGGGGCCGGTCGCCAGCGCTACTTCGAGTGGCGCCTTTTCGTCCAGCATCGGGTGCGGCCGCTCGAGAAAAGCGCGGACCTTGGCCTCGTCACGGAAGACGTCGATCCCGAAGGCGAACACCTTGGCGACGCGCGCGAGGCGGTCGCTTTCCTCGCTGGTCAGGAGCTGCTTGTGCTTGCGCCGGCGTTCGAGTGTCGGCTTCGGCACGACCTGATAGGTGAAGCGGCGGGCATCGTTCGGGCTGACACGGTCCGCGAATTTGTCCAGCGCCGAGACCGGCAGGCCCTTCTCGACGGAGTAGGCCAGCGTCAGCGTCGTCTCGGTGTTCTTCGGTTTGACGCCGAGCAGTTCGGCGGCGGTTGCGGCCTGGTAGCGCATGAAGTCCTCTGTATCAGTTGAGGCAAATATATGCCTCAGATGAGGCGACGTCAAGCTGATTTAATCAGGTCGCAAGCCATATCGTTCCACTGTCGAACCGCGACCCACAATCAGAGCATCGTTTCATGCTCTACGAGACTTGGGAAAGCCATGAGGACGTCCTGAATATACAGTTGCATCGACCCTACCGCCGCGCATGGCACGCAGCGCTCCCCACACTACTTCAGCAGGACCGCGACATCACGATCTGGGAGCCCATTCGTGCAGATCGCAAGCACACATGACTGGGATTCGCTTTCGATATCGCGGACTATTGCCGATTGCGCGCCCTTCCTACGAGCTAACCCAGCCATTGCTGCGGGAGATCGGCCAACTCGGCGGCTGATATATGATCCCAATTGTGAAATGGCGCACAGACAGGAGCCGTTCGGTCTGGTTTTGTTAAGTGGATGGTCGCCCCTTGGTGGGTGAAGGTCTGTTACCGGCCGTTCGTTTTCGTTTTGGGAGAATTACCATGCGCGGTTTCAATCGCACGGCTGTTGTGATGTGCACCTCACTTATTCTCCAGTCCACCTTGAGCGGGTGAACCAATGAGGTTTCGCGTGCGCTGATTACCGCGTACAGAGATTTTCTGGGCCCCGCCGGCGACGGACGGGGCTTTTCTATTTCGTTTTTCTGCCCACTGTTGCCCGGCGGTGCCCCTGTGAAGAAGGACAGGGGTCATGTGGTACTTTTGGCCCGATTTAGTATTTGATGTTGTCAAGGGGCTGGTAGCCGGAGCTGCTTCTCTCGCACTTCAGGTGGTCGCCCCCATGACGCTTCGCGCCTTGAAGCGGTTTCGAGCGCATTGGGCGGCTCGGAAAGCCGTAAGAAAAGCAACCCGCAGGGCGGAATAGCGATGCCTATTCCGCCCAATCGGATATCGCCCGGCGCAGTACGCTGCGCTATTTCGCAAGGAGCCAACCGTGGCCGTGATGGACCGGGCTCCAAAAAAATAATCAAGCACGGCCATCAAACTGTCGGTTCCAGCCCATCCCGTTCGTCTTCCACCCAGACAGAGCTACAGTGGAGATCAGGGATGGAAAATTCTAGATATCGCTGGGTAATCGTTGCGGCCGGGGGCTTGCTCGGCTGCGTCGCAATTGGCGGCATGTTTTCGCTGCCGGTGTTCCTGCAGCCGATTGCGCGGGATACCGGCTGGTCGGTGACCGGCATATCCAGCGCTATGACCATCGGCTTTCTCGCCATGGCGTTCACCAGCATGATCTGGGGCACCTTGTCCGACCGATTTGGGCCGCTGCCGGTGGTGTTGACCGGATCGGTCGTGCTGGCAGTGAGCCTGGGGCTCGCCAGCCTTGCGACATCGCTGGTCGTATTTCAGTTCGTCTTTGGGCTGCTGGTCGGCAGCGCCGCCGCTGCGATCTTCGCGCCGATGATGGCGACCGTCACCGGCTGGTTCGATACCCATCGCAGCCTGGCCGTGTCGCTGGTCTCAGCCGGCATGGGCATGGCGCCGATGACCATGTCGCCGCTCGCTGCCTGGCTGGTCTCAAACCATGACTGGCGGACCTCGATGCAGATCGTGGCACTCGTCGTCGCCGCGATCATGATCCCGGTCTCGCTGCTGGTGCGCCGCGCGCCTGCGCTCGAGAGCGGGGCGTCCACGCTGTCCAATGCCCCGGCGGAACCGGACATGACGCTCGCGCAGGCGCTGCGCTCGCCGCAATTCATCATCCTGATCGCGACAAACTTCTTCTGCTGCGCCACGCATTCGGGCCCGATCATTCACACTGTGAGCTACGCCATCAGTTGCGGCATCCCGATGATCGCCGCCGTCACCATCTACAGCGTGGAGGGCCTCGCCGGGATGGGCGGCCGTATCGCCTTCGGCCTGCTCGGCGACCGCTTTGGCGCCAAGCGCGTGCTCGTGTTCGGCTTGCTGGCGCAGGCGTTCGGAGCGCTCGGTTATGTCTTCGTGCGCGAGCTCGCCGCGTTCTATGCGGTCGCGGCGCTGTTCGGCTTCATCTATGCCGGCACCATGCCGCTCTACGCCGTTCTGGTGCGCGAAAACTTTCCGCTGCGGATGATGGGCACCGTGATCGGCGGCACGGCGATGGCCGGCAGCCTCGGCATGGCGACGGGGCCGCTCGCCGGCGGCCTGATCTACGACACCTTTGCCAGCTACGCTTGGCTCTATATCGGCTCGTGGCTCATGGGGCTCGGCGCGTTCCTGATCATCCTGACGTTCAGGCCGATGACGGTGGCACGGGCTGCGCCAGTGCCGGCGTGAGCGCGAAGGTGTTGCCTGGTGCCTCATGCGCGCTGGATGCGCAGTCTAGTGCTGCTCCTTCAGCCGGTGTCGGTGAGCCGCCTGCTTCGCGCGATTACCGCAGAGCGCCATACTGCACCACCGTCGCGTCCGGCCGCGCGTATGATCGGCAAAGAGAAGCGTGCAGGCCGGTCCTTCGCAGGCCTTCACGTCTGAGAAGTCTTCCGTACAGACAAGCTGCGCCAGCGCCTCGGCGATCGGGGAGAGCAGGGCTTCCGGCGTACGCCATCGGC
The DNA here is from genome assembly GCF_036924535.1 of Bradyrhizobium sp. AZCC 2262. Classification (NCBI taxonomy): domain Bacteria; kingdom Pseudomonadati; phylum Pseudomonadota; class Alphaproteobacteria; order Hyphomicrobiales; family Nitrobacteraceae; genus Bradyrhizobium; species Bradyrhizobium sp. AZCC 2262. The sequence continues at coordinate 2,968,277 of NZ_JAZHRT010000001.1, forward strand.
GGATCGTCTGATGCTGAAGCGGATTCTTTTCGCCCTTCGGCCCGGGAACGACCCGCTTGAAGGAGTCATCGCGCTCCAGCAAGCGATTCAGTGGCTCAAGCTCGGCAGGACTCTTCGCCGTCAGCGGACGCCCCTTGTGCTTGCGCACAAAGCCTCTGAACCACTCGCGCAGACTCCGCGCCTGATCGGCAACCTTGTCGAGTTCACCGGGGAGCGCCTCTGCCCGAATGCGCTTGATCGCGTCCGCAGGCGCTAGCTGCGCCTGTTCCAGCCAGTTCAGCAAGCCATCGCCGTCATCGATCCAGTCGATCGGCATGTCTATCGGCGTCGCGATTGAATTGAGGAAATCCAGTCCGAGCGCGTCGCCGACAAAAATAGCGGGAGGGCGTTGGTCCATCTCATCTCCTGTTCCGGGCGCCGGCGGCCGATCCCATCACCCATCCGTGAACATGTTCCCTAGATAACCTCCTTAAAGGCCGTTGACAAGTTACACTTGGCCGATGTAACCACCAAAATACAATTAAGAAGGTTACTATTCTTCTAGTCCTCGAAGGAGAGCTGCGATGTCATCGAACGATGTGACTGTTGTGCTTGCCCATGGCGCATGGGCCGATGGATCGAGCTGGGCGAAGGTCATCGGTTCCCTCGTGGCCGAGGGCATCAAGGTGGTGGCGGCGCCGCTGCCGCTGACATCGTTCAGCGACGACGTCGCGGCGCTCGAACGAACGCTCGCGCGCGTGACGAGGCCGGTCGTTCTCGTCGGCCACGCCTATGCCGGGGCCGTGATCGGGGCCACACGGAACGAGAAGGTGAGGGCACTCGTTTACGTGGCTGCTCTCGCTCCGGACGAGGGCGAAACGGTTGCCGACGTTTTCTATCGCACTGAGCCGCATCCGCAGGCGCCCAAGCTCGCGCCCGACGATCACGGGTTGATCTACCTGCCTGAGGCGGCTTTCGCTGCCGCCTTCGCGCAGCATGCCGCTGCCGAAGAGCAGACTCTGCTGGCGGCGGTTCAGCGGCCGATTTCGACGGCCTGCATCACCGTCGCCGTCGACCGGCCGCTGTGGAAGGACCTTCCCTCCTGGTTTCTCGTCGCGGAGGAAGACCGCATGATCGTTCCCGAAACCCAACGCTTCATGGCGACGCGAATGAAGGCGCGCGTCCGATCGCACCAGGTCGATCATACCCCGATCGTCACTGCGCCCGGTGTCGTCGTGGAAATCATTCGCGATGCCGTCCGTGACGCAGCCACGCGGCAAACGCCGCAGTCGTAACCTATTTAAAGCGATTCAGAAAGTTACCAAACCAAGGAGAAAGCCAAATGGCTGCCATCAACTATCGCACCGCCGACGTCGACGGCTGGAAGATCTTCTATCGCGAAGCAGGGCCCAAGGACGCGCCGACGCTGCTGCTGCTACACGGCTTCCCGAGCGCGGGCCACATGTTTCGTGACCTCATCCCGCATCTTGCCGATCGCTTTCATATCGTGGCTCCCGATCTGCCCGGCTTCGGACAGTCCGACTTGGTGGCGCGCGGTATGTTCGCCTACACCTTCGATCACATCGCCGAGGTCATCGACCGCTTCACCGAGGTGATCGGCCTCAAGCGCTTCGCAATCTATGTCTTCGACTATGGCGCGCCGACCGGTTTCCGGATCGCGGCAAAACATCCGGAGCGGATCACGGCAATCATCTCCCAGAACGGCAATGCCTACGAGGAGGGGTTGAGCGACGGCTGGACGCCGATCCGCGCCTACTGGGAAGACGCGTCGCCGAAGAACCGCGAGGCGCTACGCGCTTTCCTGAAGCCCGAGACGACGGTCTGGCAATATACGCACGGCGTTCCTGACGCGACGAGGGTGTCGCCGGACGGCTACTCGCTCGACAACTTCTATCTCTCGCGGCCCGGCGCCGATGAGGTGCAGCTTGATCTGTTCGGCGACTACAAGAGCAACGTCGCGCTCTACCCGGCCTTCCAGAATTATTTCCGCACCCACAAGCCGCCCTTCCTCGCGGCGTGGGGCAGGAACGATCCGTTCTTCCTGCCGCCCGGCGCGGAAGCATTCAAGCGCGACATCCCGAACGCAACGGTGCGCTTCTTCGACACCGGCCATTTCGCGCTGGAGACCCACGCCACCGAGATCGCCGAGGCCATCCGCGACTTCCTGCCCCGCTGACATCGCCAGATCGCGCCTGCTTGCGCTCGCAAGGCAGGTCCGAAACTCATGGAGAGTTCATCATGCGTGCCATCATTCTCGAGAAATTCGGCGGGCTGGACAGTCTGGTCTACAAGGACATCCCGGAGCCGGAGCCCAAGGCCGATCACGTGGTGATTGAAATCAAGGCGTTCGGGATCAACCACGCCGAAATACACATGCGCCGCGGCGAATGGGCCGAGGCGGCGCCGGTCAGCGGCATCGAATGCGTCGGCATCGTGAAATCCTGTCCCGGCGGCGAATTTCCGATCGGTGCGAAGGTGGCGGCGCTGATGGGCGGTCTCGGCCGCACCATCAATGGCAGCTACGCCCAATACACCCGGGCACCGGTGTCGAACGTCGCGCTGATCGACGCCGACCTGCCATGGGCCGAACTCGCGGCGATCCCGGAGACCTACGCGACGGCCTGGACTTGCCTGTTCCGCAATCTGGAAATCAGGAAAGGGCAGTTGCTCGTCATTCGCGGCGCGACATCCTCGTTCGGTCAGGCTGCGCTCAAGATGGCGGTCAATGCCGGAGCCCGGGTGATCGCAACGACCCGCAGCCGCGATCGCTTCGCTATGCTGGAAAAGCTCGGCGCCGCACGCTGCGAGATCGAGCGTCCTGACCTCTCAAAGCATATCGCCGAAGCCAACGAGATCGACGCGGTGCTCGACCTCGTGGGCAACTCCGTCGTGCTCGACTCCCTCGCCATGCTTCGCCGCGGCGGCCGGTCCTGTCTGGCCGGCTGGCTGGGTGGCCTCGATCCGATCCCCGATTTCAACCCGCTGCTGCAGATGGCAAGCGGCGTCTATCTGACCTTCTTTGGCAGTTTCGTATTCGGTACGCCGGGCTTCCCGCTCTCTGACGTGCCGCTGCAACAGATCGCGGAGGACGCAGCCGCCGGCCGGCTCGACGTCAAGCCGGTTCGCGTCTTCCACTTCGACGAGATCCGCGAGGCGCATCGCGCCATGGAGGCCAACGAGGCCCGCGGAAAAATGGTTGTGATTCACGACTGACACTTACGCTTGGAATGAAGGAGAATGGAAATGTCGAACTCAGTAGCGATCGTCACAGGCGCCAGCCAGGGCATTGGCCGGGCCACGGCCATCCGCCTCGCGCGCGATTTTTCTGCGCTGGTCTTGGTGGCGCGGGACCGCGCGCATCTGGATGAGACGGCCGCGGCGGTGAAGGCCGCCGGCGCAGAAGCGCTGGTCATCGATGCCGATCTGAGCCAGCCTTCGGCAGCGCGGACGGTGGTCGATCGCACGCTGGCCACATTTAACCGCATCGACGCGCTGCTCAATATTGCCGGCGCCGTGCCGCAGATCGACCTGTTCGAGATGACCGACGAACAGTGGGAGGGCGGCCTCTCGCTGAAGCTGCACGGTGCGCGGCGGCTCACGATTGCCGCGTGGCCGGCGCTGAAGGTGACAAAGGGTTCGGTGGTGCTGATGTCGGGCAATTCGGCGCTGTTCCCGAAAGCGCCTTACGCGGCGGTGGGAACGATCAATGCCGCCATCGTCGCGCTGGCAAAAGCGTTCTCCGATCGCGGCATCGCCGATGGCGTGCAGGTGAACAGCGTCCTGCCTGGTCCTGTCATGACGGGCCGCCGCCGCTCCTACCTCCAGCATTGGGCGCCGCTGCACAACATGACGGTGGAGGAGGCGACGGCCAACTTCCCGAAAGAAGCCGGCATTATCAGGTATGGCGAGCCGGAAGAAATCGCGGAGTTGATGGCGTTCCTGGTTTCGCCTGGCGCGCGCTGGATGACCGGTTCGACACTTCGCATGGATGGCGGTGAGGTGAAATCGATCTGACGAAAGCGCGCCGGCGGCGGCTCAGGATTGCGTCGCTCGATCGCATTCAGCCGAACGTAAAACTGTAGGTGCTGAGGCCCGCCTTGGGCACGCGCAGGCGCAACTCGTGCTCGCCACCGGCTCCGCTGTAGAGGGAATAAAGCCTGCTTCCATCGACGACGACCGGCGGCTGCTGTACGCCGTCGACGATCATGGACAATGTCTGCGGGGAAACGCTGCCGGCCACGAGATTGACCTTGGGGGCGTTGAAACGAAGCACGATTTCGTCGCCGTCCGCCGACGAGGTGGCACGGTCTCCGGTCACGTCCCAGCGGCCGGAGAGTGCGAACCTGTTCTGTGGCACGCTGTCCGGCAGCGCGTAGGGCCGTTCGCCTGACGTGGCGATCTGCTGATCCACGATGGCGCCATCGTTCTTCTCCGAACCAAGATACATCTCGGGCGTTGCGACGGCGCTCAGATCCGGATCGCTCGTTTGCGCGATGGGTGCGCGCTCGCCGACGATGCGCGCGATGGCGTTTTCCATCTGCTGGTAGCCGCCTTCGCCGAACTGCGTTGCGACGACGGTACCGGACCGGTCGATCAGATATGCGGCGGGCCAGTACTGATTTCCGAAGGCGCGCCAGGTGCGGTACTGATTGTCCTGCGCGACCGGATAATGGATGCCCAGCCGCTTGATCGCGGTCTCGAGATTGGCGCGCTCCTTCTCGAAGGCGAATTCGGGCGTGTGCACGCCGACCACGACGAGGCCTTTGTCCTTGTATTGCTCGTGCCACTTGGTGATGTAGGGCAGCGTGCGCAGGCAGTTGATGCAGGAATAGGTCCAGAACTGCACCAGAACGACCTTGCCGTGGAGGCTTTCCATCGTCAGCGGCGGCGAATTCAACCAGGCGGAAATCCCGGAAAACTCTTGCACGGGCCGGGCGTCCTGCCGCGTCGTTTCTTCGCTGAGCAGCGCAGATGGGCCAAACTGCGCGATGGCGAGAATGACAACGATAACGAGGACGATCAGGCCGAGAAGCTTGCGCATTGTCATAATCCCAGTTGAAGATTCGGATAAAAATCCGAGAGCCACACCGCTACGACCGTGTCGTATTGCGTGTAGAAGGCGAGGGCGGCGAGCAGCACCGCCGCACCAAAAGTTCGTTGCAAGGCAGGGGTATAGGGCGTGAAGCTGCGCACCTGGGTGGTCGCGTATTGTCCGCCATAGGCGATTAGCAGGATCGGCATGCCGGCGCCGATCGCGTATGTGACGAGCAGCAGCGCGGCGCGTGTCAGGTTTTCAGACGTGGCGATCAGCGTGAGAATGGAGCCGAGCACCGGCCCGGCGCAGGGTGTCCAGAGCACGCCGAGCGTTAGTCCAAGAACGAGGCTGCCGATATGGCCTGATCCCGCGCGCGGCGCGATCGCGGCGGCGAAAGAGAGCAGACCGCTCAACCGCACCATCAGCCATTCGTAAGGCCGCGGCCACAGCAGCAGGGTGCCAAAACTGCCGAGCAGGACGACGGACACTTTCCGCAGCGTGTCGTGCGACAATCCGAGCACAGTTGAGAACGAGCCGAACAGGATAGCGAAGCCGGAAAACGCCATGATGGAGCCGGCGACGAGGAAGAGCGGCCGCCACCGGTCTTGCTGGCCGATGGAGGCGCCCAGCATGACTGGAAGCAGCGGCAGGATGCATGGCGCGGCCGCCGTCAGCAAACCGGCGGCAAACGCCAGGGCGATCTCGATCATGTCAGGCTATCCTCATCGGTCCGGGCCACAGCCGTCACTTCACCAGCGTGAGGAGCGGCTTGCCTTTTTCGACGATGTAGGTGGCGAGCTCACTGCCGGTGACGCTGCCGGGATTCCTGGCCGAGTGGGGCGTGTTGGCGGGAATGAAGAGGACGTCGCCGGCCTTCAGCGTGACAGGCGGCTTGTCACCGACCTGATATTCGAGCGAGCCCTCCAGGACATAGATGATCTCTTCGCCGGGATGGGTGTGCTTGCCAAACGCCACGCCCGGCGCGAGGTCGACGCGCACCTGGATGGCCTCGCGTCCGGGCGCGCTGAGGTCGTGCCGCTGCAGGTCGGTTCGCGTGACGCCGCTCTGCTGCGCCTGCACGCCAGGCGGCACCAAAACGGCTCCGGCGACAAGCGCCGCCATTGCGATGATTTGCATCTTGTTCAGCTTGCTCATGTTGAGTCCCTTAGTTTGAGAACTTCATCCAACTCGCGGGCTCGACCGGCACGGCTGAGCCCGCATCGGAGAGTTGGGTCGCCTCATAACGGCAGCGGCTCGCCGGCCTGTTCCTTGACGATGTAATCGGCGTACCAGTCCGGCCAGTTCGCATCGTGCTGGCCGCCGTTGCGCTTCTCGTGCTCGCCATGAGCGGCGGCCGCGCGGCGGAACGCGGCGGCGAGGTCGGACGACGAGGTAAACGTCGTGCTGTCAGCGGCCACGCGTCCGGGCAACCGCGTGGTCACTTCCTGCAGCAGCCAGCCATTGCCGTCGGGATCGCTGAACGAGGCATATGAACGATAGCTGCCGCGCTCGGGATCCGGGCCGCTCAGCCGGACCCGTCCAAACAGATACGGCTCGTCCGGACCAACGTGCACGTCGCCGCCGGCGTGAAACGCTTCACTGATCGTAACGCCACGGCTGAGCAACGCGTTGCGGGCAGCTTCGATGTCGGAGACGACCAGGTACAAGCCCTGTGCGGAGCCGGGTGCAGCCCGGGTGACGTTCTTGCCGAAGATCACCGAAGTGTTGGAGCCGGGCGGGGTGAACTGGATCACGCGGTAATCGTCGGGGCCGGCGAAATCGGCGTCGAGCCGCCAGCCGAGCTTGGCGTAAAACTGCTTGGCGCGGTCGACGTCGGAGACCGGGATGACGACGATTTCGAGCTTCAGGTCGACGGCCGGCGCGGCCTTGCCTTCGGCGGAAGTGGGGTGGGTGCGTTCATTGAGGTCGGACATGGTTCTCTCCTTTGATGTTGCGGTGGCCAGGATATTCCGGGCGCGCCGTGGTTCTCGTGACGGAAGCAGACCTAGATTGCTTCGATCACCGCGCGAATACCTGCTGTTTGGCAGACACTCTTCCGCGGCGCGAACGAATGTCTGAAATCGCCAGATCTCCTCACCGATGGTAATTAGATCGCATACGATATAATCGAATACGTGATATAAAGCGCCAGCGCGCCCTGAAGTCAACCCTTCCGATTTAATCGGATACGATATATATGGATGCGAGACTTCACATGTTCGTGTCGGAAAGGACGCGCCAATGAGACCGAATGAAGGTCCCAAATCCGCTTCAACTACCGGTTCCAGGGACAATTCCAGAGACAGTTCAAGGGGCAATCAGAAACCGAAGCCAGCCACCGGGGAGCGGCGCCTTGGCGATTTCCTGTGTTTTGCGATCTACTCGGCCAACCTGGCCTTCGGCCGGGCCTACCGGAAAGGCCTTGAGGATCTCGGCCTGACCTATCCGCAATGGATCGCGATCGTGGCGTTGTGGGAGCAGGACGGCCAGACGGTGAGCGAGCTTGGCGAAAAGATGTTCCTCGAGTCCAACACGCTGACGCCGATCCTGAAAAAGCTCGAGGCGATGGGCTATCTACGCCGTGAGCGCAATCCCGCGGACGAACGGCAGGTGCGCATCAGCCTTACGGAAACTGGCCGGCAGCTGCGCGAGAAAGGCATGCACATGAACCTGGTGTCCTCGACCGGGCTCAAACCGGACGAGTTCGCGCGGCTGCAGGAAACCGTCGTTACGCTGCGCGACAATCTGATCAAGGCGACGGCGGAGCAAGCGTGATGTTCTCGACCAGCGCTTCGATACAATAGAAGTCCGGCGGCGCGTGCAATTGAGTGAGAATGAAAGCAGTAGCCAATGTCCGACAGCCCCAGCCATCCGCTCGATTATCCGATCTGGACCGCGCTGACGACCACACAGCAGGCGTTGGCTGAAGGCGATGTCCGCGCGCGGCGTTTTCCGACGGAGATCACCCCCTTCGCCGCGACGGCGGACATGTCGTCCGAAAGCTTTGCAGCGCTCGGCGCGCTGATGTCGCCGCAGGACATCGCCGTGCTGTTCACGCCGGATCCCGTGAATCCGCCTACCGAATTCAAGGTCGTGCTGGCGGATACCGGTGAGCAATTGATCGGGACGCCGGTCGAAACGCCGGCCAACGGCGTCGACATCGTCACCCTCGGTGTCGACGACGTTCCAGCCATGATCGAACTGACGACGCTCACCAAGCCGGGACCGTTCAGCGCGCGGACCCACGAACTCGGCACCTTTCTCGGCATCCGCGTCGATGGGCAGCTTGTGGCGATGGCCGGCGAGCGGATGAAGCCCGCTCAATACACCGAGATGACAGCCGTCTGCGTGCATCCATCCCATCGCGGCCGCGGCTACGGGCAGATGCTGCTATCCGCCGTCTCCCGGCAGATCGTGTCGCGCGGCGAAATTCCCTTCCTGCACGTGTTCACCAACAACCACTCGGCGATTGCGCTCTACCGGCGGCAGGGGATGGAAATCCGGCGCCGCCTCCACGTGACCGTATTGAAGAAAGAGGAATGATGGCTCCGCGATGCACGACCTGACCGATATCATCCTCAGGCATTGCGTGTGCCCCTCGGCCCCCGGTCCGGTCCGGGGTCCTGGCCGGCGGCTACCTTGGTCAACCTGTCGAGATAGTGCGCCCAGCCTGTGTTATGGCTGTCGCGCGTTGCCTCGGTAGGCAGGCCGCTGTGGGTCATGCGCAACAGCGTGCCGCCATCCTGCTCGATCAGGTCGATCTCGATCAGGCCCGATCCCGGCGGTACTTCCTCGTTGCCGTCCCAGCCAAAGCTGTAGGCGAGGCGATGCACCGGCACGACCTCGCGGAACGTGCCGCGCCCCGTTGCACTGCCGACGCCTTTCAGGAGGTACAGGCCGCCCGGATGCGTCTCCGTCACGGCCTCGCTGCCCATCCATTGCACGATCTTCTCAGGGTCGGTCAGGAAGGCGAACACGCTGGCGCGCGGTGCGGCGATGTGGGTCTCGCGCTGGAGCACAAACGATTCAGTCATCGAAAACCTCGTGGGTTGTTGGCGGGACGGGCTGATGCAACCTGCGAGTGCTTAAGTTAGGTGCCGTGGGTGACAATGCAACATCGCTGTCGCATGATCGGCGCATGCAACTGAGCTCGACGCTGACATGGCTGGTCGATGCGGCCAGCGCCTCGCCGGGCGCCGAACGGTTCCTTGCCGAACTCGGCACGCGCTTGATCGCGGACAGCGTGCCGCTCGCCGGCGGCGCGCTGACGCTCGCCGTGCCGCACCCGATCATCGCCCGCCGCACCTGGCTATGGCGGGCCGGGAACGGGGAGGTGATCGAGGCGGTGGGCTTTGCTCCGGCGGGATTTGCCGGCGCGGGCAGTTCGTCCGGCGATGCGGGGCGGAGCTGGTTGGCGGGGCTCGCTGATGGTGCGGTGCATGAAGACGCCGTTGGCGGGAGCGAAGGCGGGCCGGTGCTCGGCTGGATCGGGCCGCGCCGGTTCACGGAAACGGAAGCCAATCGATTGCGCGAGGCCGCCCGCTTCGCCGCGGCGCCGCTTGCGGCACTCTCGGCGCGGGCGACGCTGTCGGCCGCGCTCGAGGCTTATCTCGGCCGGCGCAGCGCCGCGCGCGTGCTGGCGGGGCCGCTGCGGCGCGAAGTCGGCGAGACCATCCGGGCGGTGCTGCTCTATGCCGATCTGCGCAGTTTCACCGCGCTGTCCGAGGCCGAGCCTCCCGTCGCCGTCATCGCCGCACTCGGCGGCTGGTTTGACTGCATCGGCGGCGCCGTCCACGCCTTTGGCGGCGAGGTGCTGAAATTCATCGGCGACGGCGTGCTCGCGATCTTTCCGGTCGGCGAGAAGCCGCGCGACGCCAGCGACGCTGCGCTGCGCGCGGTGGCTTCCGCGAAAGCCGGCATGGCGCATCTCGATACGACGCGGCGAGAGCAGGGGCTGCCGCCGCTGTCGTTCGGCGTGGCGTTGCACCTTGGCGAAATTCTGTGGGGCAATGTCGGCGCGGCCGACCGGCTGGATTTCACCGCGATCGGTCCTGCGGTGAATTTGGTCAGCCGGCTCGAAGGGCTCTGCCGGCCGCTCGGCCGAACCGTTCTCATCTCCGGCGCGGTCGCTACCGAGACCAGCACGACACTGATCCCGCTGGGAATGCATGCGCTGCGCGGCATCGCATCTCCCTGCGCCGTCTACACGGACAACTAGAACGGCGCGGAACCCCATCACGAAAACGTTAAACCGATCGGTTGACTATCGGCGCTCAGCGCCTATACTAAACCACATGGTTGAGAATTCGGCACATCTCGATGCTGTCTTTCACGCGCTCGCGGACCCAACGCGCCGGGCGATGCTTGGTCATCTGGCCGAGCGCGAGCTCACGATCGGGGAACTGGCGACGCCATTCCACATGAGCTTCGCCGGCGCGTCGAAACATGTGCGGGTGCTGGAGAGTGCCGGCCTGGTGAAGCGCACGATCCGCGGCCGCACCCATCTGTGCCGTCTCGAAGCGGCGCGTCTCGCGGATGCCGATGCGTGGCTCCGCCGTTACGAGCGTTTCTGGAGCGCGAAGCTCGACAAGCTGGAAGCCTTGTTGCGTGCAGAGGACGAGGCGAAAGCAAAGCAAAAGCAAAGCAGGTGAAGGAGTAGACAATGAATGCAACGACAAAGCCCGATGCTTATGGTGAGTTGATCGAGCCGACCACGCTCAAGATCCAAAGGCTTCTGCCCGGCCCGATCGAACGCATCTGGGCCTATCTCACCGACAGCGACCTGCGCAGCAAGTGGCTGGCGGCGGGCGCGATGGAGATGAAGGTCGGCGCGCCCTTCGAGTTCGTCTGGCGCAACGACGAGCTCAACGATCCCCCGAGCAAGCGGCCGGCAGGTTTTCCCGAAGAGCACCGGATGCAGAGCCGGATCACCGAACTCGATCCGCTCCGCAAGCTTTCGATCGCCTGGAACAACAGCGGCGACGTGACGTTCGAACTTGAGCCGAAGGGCTCGGGCGTGCTGCTCACTGTGACCCATCGGCGGTTGCCCGATCGCTCGACCATGCTCAAGGTCAGCGCCGGCTGGCACATGCACCTCGATATCCTGCTCGCCCGCGCCAGCGACAAGGAACCGGCGCCATTCTGGGATGGCTGGGCCCGCCTGCAGCAGGAATACGACCGCGCGGCTGCCGGCCTGAATGGTCGACGCACGCGCAACAACCGTCCCAACAAGGCAACAAGCATCCCAACAAACAGGAGGTTAGCTATGCAGACCAACGTCGTTTCAGCGCAGGAATGGGAAGCTGCGCGCCAGAAATTGCTGATGAAGGAGAAGGCCTTGACGCACGCCCGTGACGCCATGGCTGCCGAGCGCCGGCGGATGCCGTGGCTGGCGGTGGAAAAGAACTACGAGTTCGACACCCCGAAGGGCAAGGCAAGCTTGCGCGACCTGTTCGAAGGCCGCCATCAGCTGATCGTCTACCGCGCCTTCTACGAGCCCGGCGTGTTCGGCTGGCCCGACCATGCCTGCCGCGGCTGCTCGATGGTGGCCGACCAGGTCGCTCATCTCGCGCATCTGAACGCGCGTGACACCACGCTCGTATTTGTCTCGCGCGCGCCGCAGGCGGACATCGCGCGCCTGAAAGCGCGCATGGGGTGGGAGATGATCCCCTGGTACACCGTCACGGACAGCTTCGACGCCGACTTCGACGTCGGCGAATGGCACGGCACCAACGTGTTCTTCCGCGACGGCGACAAAATCTACCGTACCTATTTCATCAACAATCGCGGCGACGAGCAGATGGGGGGCACCTGGAATTACCTCGACATCACGCCGCTCGGGCGCCAGGAGGAGTGGGAGGATTCTCCCGAAGGCTATCCGCAGACCCAAACCTACAAGTGGTGGAACTGGCACGACAGCTACGTCGAAGGCGCAGCACCCGACAAGAGGTGGGTCGAAGTGTCGGACGCCGGAGAGGCCGCGTTCCGCAACAAGCAGGCGGGTGCGAAGCCGTGAGCGAGACCTGCTCGCGCGCAGGCGTTACGGCCAGCGCGCGAGCGGCCCTCGGGCATGCAACTGCGGGAGATACGACATGAGCGAGGCTGGTACCGGCGGCGCGATCCGTTGTGAAAGCGGCAGCGCCGCAGCGACAGGCGCGGCTGATTGGCTCTATCTCGCAGCCGCGCCGACGTTTGCGATCATGGCGCTGCTGACGGCCGTGCTTGGTGGCGGATCGCCGCTGTGTTCGATCGCAAGCACGTCACCACTGACCGGGATGGTCCCGATGTACTTGCTGATGAGCGCCTTTCATCTGCCGCCCTGGCTGAGGCTGATCTCCGGCCGGCGAGGTCGAGGCCGTCAGTCCTGACAAGTTCGCGCCGAAATTTCGACAAGCTCCCGCCGGGGTGAACGGCACGACGCGATGGCGCGGGAGTGATCCCGGCCCTCCCAAAATTTTGCCATTCAATGAGATTACACAAAGCTCTGGTTTAAGCAGGACGATGCGGGATCAAACAGCATCGCTCGCAGCCCGCTTCGCATTGGCGGTATGGCTGCCCGGCGTAGCGTAGGGCACTTCATCCAGTTCGCGGCCATTTTTTCCGGGTAAGCTGAGCGATACGTCGTTCAGTATTGCTATTTGCAGTTGTTGGTGTCATCCGATCCATCAAAGGCAATATTCCAGGAGAGTTCGGTGCAAAAGATGATTTCCGCCGTCGTCGCGTTGTTTGTCGTGCTTGGGTCGCTGCCGGCATTTGCTCAGGCCTCTCCTCCGAGCGAAGCCTCGCGAACGGCGGAATTGGCTGCCGCCTGGCAGGCCGCCAGCGTGGCAGGCGCCGCCGGACCCAAGGATGTTTCCCTGATCGACCAGGCCGCGCTGAAGCTTCCGGCCGGTCATTTCTTCGTGCCGCAGGCCGAAGGCGCCCGCGTCCTGCGGGCGCTCGGCAATGTCGTCAACGGTACAAGCCTCGTCGGCCTTGTCGTCGGCACGGGGCCGAATGACGGATGGATCGTGGTGATCCGGCACATCAAGGAGGGCTACATCAAGGATGATGATGCCAAGAACTGGAACGCCGACGACCTCCTGAAGAATCTGAAGGACGGGGTCGAGGAGAGCAACAAGGACCGCGTCGCGCGTGGATTTCCCGAGATGCAGGTGATCGGGTGGGTGCAGCCGCCGAATTACGATGCCGCGACCCATCGCCTGGTCTGGTCGCTGCTCGCCAAGGACAAGGACGAGCCAGACAACGCCGCGAAGAGCATCAATTACAATACCTACGCGTTGGGGCGGGACGGTTATTTCAGCCTTAATCTGCTGTCGAACTCGGAACGCATCGCCAGCGACAAGTCGGTGGCCCATGGGCTGCTCGGCGATCTCGCCTACAATGCCGGCAAGCGCTACGAGGACTTCAGCGCCTCCACCGATCGCATCGCGGAATATGGTCTGATGGCGCTGGTCGGCGGCGTTGCGGCCAAGAAGCTCGGTCTGTTTGCGGTCGCGGCCGCGTTTGTGCTCAAATTCGCCAAGATCATCCTCATCGGCCTGGGGGTGCTGGGCGCCGGCGTGCTAAACTTTTTCCGTCGCAAGCGGCGCAGCGATGCGGCCGACGGCCCGGCATGAAGGCACTTTTTCTTCTGCTCGTCTCCGGCCTCAAATGGGGCAAGCTCGCAACCAGCGGCGGAAGCATGCTGCTATCGCTGGTGGTCTACGCCACGATATGGGGCTGGCGTTATGCTGCGGGCTTCATCGCGCTGCTGTTCGCCCACGAGATGGGGCACTACGTCGCCGCGCGGCAGCGCGGCCTCGATGTAGGGGCGCCTGCCTTCATTCCGTTTGTGGGCGCGTGGATCGCGCTGAAGGACCAGCCGGTCGATGTCGAGACCGAAGCCTATGTGGCGATTGCGGGCCCGGTGGTCGGAACGGCCGCCGCGCTCGCGGTGTATCTGTGGGCGAGGTCGGAAGATAGCGGCCTGCTGCTGGCGATCGCCTATTCCGGCCTGTTCCTCAATTTGTTCAATCTGCTCCCGATCTCGCCACTTGACGGCGGCCGGGTGACGGCTGCGCTGAGCCCACGGATCTGGTTCCTTGGCGTACCCGTCCTGCTCGCGTTGGTGTTGTATCGCCCGAGCCCGATGCTTGTGATCGTCGCGATCCTCGCCGCCCCGCAGCTAATGAAGGCGTGGCGGTACGATCCCAAGGCGCCTGAGAACGTCGCTTATTATGGCGTTCCGCTGCAGACCAAGCTTGAGTACGGCGCCGCCTATCTAGCGCTGGCGGCGTTGCTTGCGGTCATGACATACGATGTCCACGAGATGCTGAGCCGGTTCGCGCGGCCCGTCCAGCGAATGCCCCAAAAGCTTCGAGCGCGTTGCCGGCGCGCCGACAGATGCATTCGCATGTCTGCCGTGACTTGACGCGGCCGCCGCAAGCGACGATTGAGAATGCAGGCCTTTGCCGAACATTATTCAACGCATAAACAACAAGAGGAAGCCCGATGGCACGCGTGCGCTGTATTACCGAAATGGGCATGGGCGTCGACGTTCACGGGCGCGATGCCACCAAGGCCGCCAAGCGCGCCGTCTCCGACGCCATCCGCCACTCGAGCCTCGGTTTCTTCCGGATGCTGGGCAAGACCGCCAACGACATGTTCGTCGATGTCACGATCGCCGTGCCGGACCCGAGCGGGGTCGACACGGCGGCAGTTGCCAAGGAGCTGCCGTATGGCACCGTGAACGTGACGGCGGTCAAGGGCGGGCTGGAAGTACCGGCCGAGAGCGGAAGCGATTCCATCATCATCGCGAACGCCGCCGTGATCGTGAGTTTTGACGACGGCAAGACCGGCTAAACAAGACCGGCTAAATTCGGTTCGTGCCAATCAGGCCGGACGCCTGGTCCGCGATCAACCAGAAGACCTGGAGCACCCCATGACGACGCAAGACAGCAGCACCTATTGGAAGCGCTCACGGGTTGAACTACGCGCCGCCGGATTCGATCCGGACCGCGCCGCGCAGACCAGTGCGGTGGTGACGATCGCCAGCGCCTACACCAATGCCCATCGTTGCAACAATCGTGTGCGCGCTATCACCGATCTCCTGGTGGAGATCCTGGCGGAGCGCGGCGGGCAGGGGCTGATCGTCGGCGCGCCGGCGGTGTCGGATGCCCTGACGCAGGGCACGCCAACGGCGGGCTACAGCCTCGCGTCGCGCGACGTCGTCGCCGACTGTTTTGAGATCGGCCACTATGCCCATCATGGCGATGCGATGATCGTGATTTCCGGCTGCGACAAGACCGGCGCGGCCGCGCTGATGCCGCTCGCGCGTACCAATGCCTTCGGGCTTGTGCTCTATCCCGGCACCAGCACACCGGGCCGCGTCTCGTTCGGCGCATGGGCCAGCAAGGGCAACAACATCACGATCCTCGATTACGCCGAGGCCCGCGCCGCCAACGAGTCCGGCCGACTTTCCGGCGAGGAGCTGCTGGAAGTCGAGCGCAACGTGATGCCCGGCAGCGGCACCTGCGGCGCGATGTTCACGGCCAACACCATGAGCACGATCGCGGAATCGATCGGCATGATGCTGCCGCGCGGCGCTTCGCATCCCGCCGATTACGACGCCGGCAGCGACGTCCATGCCGACGTCCGCGCCCAGGCCCGCGCCTCGGTCGATGCCTTGTACCGGCTGATGGAGGCCGGCATCCGGCCGCGCGACATCATGACCGAGCGGGCGTTCGAGAACGCGATCACCACCGTCTACGCCATGGGCGGTTCGACCAACATGTATCTGCATTTGCTGGCGGTGGCGCGCGAGGCGCAGGTGCCGATCACGATCGAACGCATCCAGCAGGTCGGCGAGCGCGTCCCGCTGCTGGCCAACCTGCAGCCGCATGGCCCGTTCGCGATGGGCAGCCTGCATGCGATCGGCGGCGTGCCGATTGTGATGAAAGAATTGCTCCGCGCGGGCCTTCTGAATGGCGACGTCATGACGGTGACCGGCAGGACCTTGGCGGAAAATCTCGCCGACGTTCCGACGCTGGAGCAGATGTCGCCGCAGGAGATTGTTTTCCCGGTGTCGAAACCAATCGCGCCGGCGAACAACCACATCAGCGTTCTGAAGGGCAACCTCGCGCCGGAGAGCTGCCTGCTCAAACTGTCAGGCAAGGCCCTTGAGAAGGGTCAATTCCGCGGCATCGTGCGCGTGTTCGAGTCCGAAGCTGATACGATGGCCGCGATCCGCGCCGGCGAGATCGTGGCGGGCAATGTCATCGTGGTGCGCAATGTCGGCCCGGTCGGCGGGCCCGGCATGCCCGAAATGGTGATGCTGACGATCCAGTTGCAGGGGCGGGGCCTCGGCGAAGATGTAGCTTTGATCACCGACGGCCGTTTCTCCGGCGTCTCGCACGGCATCCTGATCGGCCACGTCTCGCCGGAAGCCGCGCGCGGCGGCCCGATCGCCGCGGTGCGCGACGGCGATACCATTGTCATCGATCCAGGCGCCCGCACCGTGACTCTCGAAGTGCCGGCAGAAGAGATCGCCCGCCGCATGGCCGACTGGCGCGCACCGGCTTCTGTTGCCGAGGTACGGCCCGGTTCGGTGCACGACAAGTACATCCGATTAGTCTCGTCGGCGCACTATGGGTGTGTGCTTTGAAGCAGGCCTAGCATACGCTAGAATTGAACCGACCTAATCCTGGGCCGAGACCTTGCCACTACTGCGACCGCGCATATGAAAGCGAAGGAACAGCCCCGATTCGATACCGATGCGTTGCGAGGCCGCGCGGGCGACAAGGTGTTCGGGCGCGGCGAGGCTTACCATCGCGACGGTCAAGTGCAGATTCTCACCATCGAACCGGAGCGCGTGCTGGCGCAAGTCGCAGGCACGGAGGATTACCGTACCCAGCTTACGGGGCGAGGCGGCAGCATCGGCGGGCATTGTTCTTGCCCCGCTTTCGGGGATTGGGGGGTATGCAAGCACATGGTTGCTGTGGCGCTGGCGGTTAACGCCGCGGGCGCCGATGCGGAGGCGGCGGACGGCGCGCTGTCGCGTATTCGTGACCATCTGAAACTAAAAAGCGTCGATGCGCTCGTCGAAATGATCGTGGAACTGGCCGAACAGAATCCGGCTTTGTTCCGCAGGCTCGATGTGGCGGCAACAGTCGTGAACGCCGATGATGCGACGGTGCGGAAGCGCCTGCGCAAGGCAATCGATTCGGCGACGCGGACGCGGGACTATATCGAATATAGCGAAGCGCCGGACTGGGCGGCGAACGTGGAAGCCTCGCTCGACGCCATCGTCGATCTTGCGTCGGGAACCCGCGCTGGCCTCGCGCTGGAGCTTGCGGAATATGCGATCGACAGCATCGAGCGGGCCATCGACAGCATCGACGATTCCGACGGCCATTGCGGTGGGCTTTTGCATCGCGCGCGTGACATCCATCTTGCCGCGGCTGAGTCCGCGCGACCCGATCCCATGCCACTCGCCCGCAACCTTTTTTGCCCGCGAGGTGGACGGAGACTACGATACGTTCGCAGACGCCGCGCAACTTTACGCCGATGTGCTCGGGGATCAGGGCCTCGCCGAATACAACCGCCTCGCCCTGAAGGCTTGGGAGAAACTGCCCAAGCGCAGCGGGAGAGGGCGGGCGCACGACGATGGATTCTCCGCCGACCACGAGCGGCTGAAAGCAATCCTCGACTTCTTTGCCGAGCGCGCCGGCGATGTCGAGACACGGATCGCGTTACGCGCCCGCGACCTGTCCTCCGCCTGGCGCTGTCTGGAACTGGCGCAATTCTGTCAATCGCAGGGCCGCATGGACGAAGCGCTGCGCCGGGCCGAGGAAGGCTTGTGGGTGTTCGAGGACGGTCAACCCGACGAGCGGCTCGTGTCGTTCACCGTCACCCTGCTCTCGAAATCCGGCCGGAAGGCGGACGCGGAAGCGCTGTTGTGGCGGGCTTTCGAGAAGGCGCCCAGCCTTGAATTGTACAAGCAATTGCGCAAGCTTGGCGGCAAGATCGCGCTCGAGCGTATCATTGGAATCCTTGAGACGCGGTCAGCCGGCAAGGAGCGCGCTGGCTGGTACACGCTCGCCGATCTTCTCGTCTGCATCCTGACCGAAGAAAAGATGTTGGATGCGGCGTGGGCCGCTGCGCACAAGCACAAGGTATCGTTCGGAGCAAAATTGGCTCTCGCCAACGCGAGCAAGGCCGCGTATCCGCGCGAAGCGCTCGAAGTCTACGCTGAGCGCGTCAACCAGTTCGTTAGCACGGGTGGCAATCACGCCTATGGAGAGGCGGCAAAGCTCATCGCCCGGATGGCTGCCTTGCAAAGCGCGACCGAGCAGGCGGCTTACGTCGCGACGCTGAAGGAGCGCCATCGGCAGAAGCGGAACTTCATGAAGCTGCTGAGTTGAACCGATGCGGCGCGCGAAGATCGAGCAACAGAACAAATATCTTCTGGCTCAACAGCGCCGGTTTCGCGTGGCCGCGGACATCGTGGCGGATGCGTGGATGGCGTTTCCGGAGGTTCATGCGGTGGCCGTGATAGGCTCGGTTGCAAAGGCGCTATGGAAGGAGGTTCCGCGTTTCAGCGATTTCCGCCGTGAGGGCATCGAGGTGTGGCATGAATGCCGCGATCTCGATCTGGCGCTCTGGATCGAATCGCAGCAACGTCTTCGTGAAATACATCGGGCCGCCAATCGTGCTTTGAGCAAGGCATTTACGTCGGGTGCCGACACCAGTGTTGTCCCCCATCAGCTCGATATCTTCATGTTCGATCCGGCGAACGACGCCTATCTGGGCAGACTCTGCTCGTTCAACCAATGTCCGAAGGGAAAACGCGATTGCCTCGTTCCGGGTTGCGGCGCGACCGCGTTCAACAAGGTAGTCGACGGCTTCGCGCCACGCGCCGATCTTTTGACGCCGGCCCAGCACGCGATGCTCTATCGGCGAGGTACCGGGCGATTGCGGTCTGCACTGGATTTGCCGGCTGTAGAGCCGGGATAGAATGATCAAACCATCAAGGATTCATGAGGGGTCTCGAGATGATGAACCAGAAGCAGAGTTGATCGATGCCGCGATGTCGGCGAGAGACCTGAACAGGATCAGCGGATCATCCTTCGAAGGAATAAAGCCGCGCCGCTTCCAAAAATGCGCAGCCTCGGTATCGACGGCATTGACGACGAGGGCACGTCCGCCAATCAGCTTGGCCGCCATTACACAGCGTTGCAGCGCATGCTTGAGCAACCCAGTGCCAATTCCTTTGCCGATGTAATTCTGATCTGCCGCCAGTTGTCCCAACAGCAGGCAAGGAACGGGATCAGGCGGCTGGCCGGTACGGATCGATCTCGGCAACGTTGCGGGAAGAACCGCCGTAGGCGCGAGGCCAAAATATCCAAGGACCCGATTGGCCCCATGTACGACCATGACGGCCGTGAAACCCTTCTCTTGATTGGAGAGCGCACGTGTCTTCAGCCATCGATCCAGAGACGGCTTGCCACAGGAGAACCCCGAGACGTCGTGAGCCGCTGTGAGCGGCTCCGGCTTGGAAATAGCCACCTTTCATTTCTCGGCTTTTGCGTTCCCGGATTCCCACGGAGCGGTGCGTTGAAAGAGTTCGACCATTTGAGGTACCGGACGCCCGGGTTGCGAAAGAACCTCTATAAAGGCCTTGAAGCCAGCCGGACTCATGCGGATGGGCGCCGCTTCCATCAGAACATCTTCCGCCGCACGTACTGCAGCCTCGCGCACGAAATCGGTGCGCGAACGGCCACGCAAGCTGGCCGCGCGATCGATAATGGCGATATCAGTTTCAGGCAGTCGCATCGATAGCGGATGCTCTTTTCGTTTTATGACGCGCGGCATTCGGAATCTCCTACAGAAGCTGTAGTGTATTTTACAATACGAATTTTTCAAGTTGCTAAGCGGCTTTGTTCATGATCTGTTCTAGTCTATCATGGACGAGTTTGCAAGCTGTAGTGGTGCCCGATTATTCCTCGCGGCCGTTCCCGATGCAGGCACGGCAGCGCGAATTCACCAATTGGCTGGCGTACTCAAGCGCGCGCATCATTTCGACGGCAAGCTCATTGCGCCCGAGCGGCTGCATATTTCGCTGTTCGCTCTCAGCGGGTTGTCTGAGGGCCAGCTTTGCGCCGCGCGGGAGGCGGCCATGGATGTGCGAACCGAGCCGTTCGAGGTCTCGTTCGATTGCACGGCAAGCTTTCGGGGGCGGCCGGGCAATCGCCCGTTCGTCCTGATCGGAGAGAAAGGATTGCGCCGGCTGCAGTCGTTTCGGCAAATGCTCGGCGCCGCGATGACGCGAAGAGGATTGAGGCGGCTGGCCAACACGAATTTCGCGCCCCATGTCACGTTGTTGTATGACGCACGTAGCGTAGACGAGTATCCAATCGAACCGATTGGCTGGACGGTTACGGAGTACGTACTCGTCCGCAGCTTGAACGGCCACGAACACCTCGTACGATGGCCTCTGTGGGTATGACAGGTAATTTGCGGAGTTATCCAGCGGACATTCCTGGACGTGTTATTTCGCCACAGCGAGCCGCTCAATCATCTCGTCGATCGAGTTGAACAGATATGTTGCTCCCGCCGCCTGCAGTGCGGACGGAAAGGCATAGCCCCAGGCCACGGCGCCCGAGTCCATGCCAGCGGCCCCAGCCGCCTCGATATCGCGGATCTCGTCGCCGATGCAGATCGTCTCCGAAGGTTTTACGCCGAGCCTCCGTGCGACACGTCGAAATTTCCAGTGCTTGCCGAACAGCGCGGCACCGCAGTCGAAGCGGGTGATCAGACTGGCGGTGGGTCCGAGCACTTGCCGGACGGAGGCGTCGCTGTCGGAACTGACGATGGCGGTCTTGATGCCCTGGCGTTGCAGGTCGGTCAGCATGGCCGGGATGCCGGCGAACAGCGATATCTCGCTCGCGGCGGCAAGCTTGCGCTTTCGCATGTCGCTGACGATGGTCGGCAATTGCCACATGGATACGTTGAGCCGCGCCATGATTTCGCGGGCGGACAGGCCGCGCAGTCCTTCCACCTCGTCGTCGCGGACGGGCGCAAGATCGAACCGAGTAATCATGTCCTGGAAGGAGGCGCGAAACCAGGGAAGGGAATCCGCCAGCGTGCCGTCGAAGTCGAAAATAGCGAGGCGATAACGCTCCATGAGAAAAACCGCCCTCAGCGCGTCACTGATCGTCGCCGCCGAAATAAGCGGGTTTCCCTGTCGTCCAGGTCTCGCCCCAGAGCTGGCCGCCGCCGTCGACCGTCAGCGTCTCGCCGGTCACGAATTTCGCTGACGGCCCGGCGAGGAAGACGCTGGCCTCCGCGACGTCCCAGGACGAGCCAACGCGCATCATCGGGTTCGAGCGCGGATAGGCCGCGCGTGCCTCCGGCGAATAGACGTTCCAGCCTTCGGTTTCGATCGCGCCGGGCGCCACGCAGTTGACCCGGATATTCAGCGGCGCCCATTCGACCGCGACGGCGCGCGACAGCCCAATGACGCCGCTTCGCGCCGCGATGGTGTGGGCAATGCCGTACAGGCCGTGGGTCGTCACGACCACGATATTGACGATGCTGCCGGGATGCTTGTGGTCGCGCCAGCGTTGCGCGGCGGCCTGCATCATGTACCAGGTGCCGTTCAGGTTGGTGTTGATGACGGCGTTCCAGCCCTTCACCGAAAAATCGATGGCCGCTTGCGGAAACTGCCCGCCGGCGCTGTTGATCAGGCTGTCGACGCGGCCATGCGCGGCCCAGATCGTGTCGAACAGGGCGTTGACCGCATCTGGCTCCCTGATGTCGGCTATATGCGCTGATGCCTTGAGACCGCGGCCCGCCAACCGGGTCACCAGCGCATCGAGCTTGCTTCCGTCGCGCCCGACCACGGCGACATGCGCGCCCAGCCTCGCGACCAGCCAGGCGATCGCCCGCCCAATGCCGCCGGCGCCGCCCGACACGATAACGACCTGATCCTTCAGCGCATCGGCCGCGAACATCGTCGGGTGAGCCGCAAGCTCCCCATCGGTGAGGCCGAGCTTCGCCGGAGACGGTTGATCGGTCATGAGCGGCGCGGACCCTTGTTATATGCGGCATCAGCCGTACATTACCCGCGCAACAACAACCATGCAAAACGAGTTCTGATGCCCGATCTTTCCGCCTTCCCGATCACCAATCGCTGGCCCGCCAAACATCCCGACCGCCTTCAGCTCTATTCGTTACCGACGCCGAACGGCGTCAAGGTCTCGATCATGCTGGAAGAGATCGGATTGCCCTACGAGGTGCATCTGGTCGACTTCAACAAGGACGACCAGAAGACGCCGGAATTCCTGTCGCTGAACCCGAACGGCAAGATCCCGGCCATCCTCGATCCGGATGGGCCTGGCGGCAAACCGCTGCCGCTGTTCGAGTCCGGGGCGATCCTGCAATATCTCGCGGACAAGACCGGCAAGCTTCTGCCGTCCGATGCCGCGCGGCGATACCAGACCATCCAGTGGCTGCACTTTCAGATGGGCGGGATTGGACCGATGTTCGGGCAGGTTGGATTTTTCCACAAATTCGCCGGCAAGGATTTTGCCGACAAGCGTCCGCTCGATCGTTACGTCACCGAGACGAAGCGCCTGCTGGATGTGGTGGAGACGCGGCTCGCCGGACGGCAATGGATCATGGACGACGAATACACCATCGCCGACATTTCCATGCTCGGCTGGGTGCGCAACCTGATCGGCTTCTACGGTGCGCGCGATCTCGTCGCGTTCGACGAGCTGAAGCAGGTGCCGGCATGGCTGGAACGCGGGCTCGCCCGGCCGGCGGTGCAGCGCGGGCTCGATATTCCGAAGCGGCCCTAGAGCTTCTGTTCTGACCGAGTCAGAACAGAAGCTCCAGATTCTTGTTTTGACGCGTTTTCTGCGCAGATAGTCGCCCGTGAAGAATCCTGGATTTTCAGGCTGGATTGACCCCGGGGAAGGTGGCGATGATTTGCCACAACAAGAGCCTGAGCCAGCAGATCAGGCGGCGGAAGTTATAGCCGACGGCGGCGAGGACGGCGTTGATGGCGTCGCCTTCACGATGCCAGAGGTAGTTGCGGCCCATGCGGTGCTCGGATTTGAGGTGGCCGATGACCGGCTCGACGGCGGAACGCCGTCGCAGCTGGCGCTTGATCTGTGGCGTCACCCGCCGTTTCTGTCCTGAGATGAACACCCTGAACTTGTAATCGGGCGGGGCGTTGTGGCCGCGATAGCCCTTGTCGAGGAGCGCGCGCTCGATGGTGTTGCCGATCAGCGCCTCCATCTCGGGGATGACGGTTGCAAGTGTGTGGCCGTCATAGGGGTTGCCGGGCAGCGCCTTCACATGGCTCACGAACTGCCCGCCCTTGGCGTGCGCCAGCGTAGTGGCGACCGAGACCTTGACGCCGAACTCGTAAGGCCGGTGCGCCTTGCCCTTGCCGATGCATTCCACCTCCGGCGCGTGCAGCGAGTAGAGCTTCGGGCCACGCTGGCGCTGCTTCTGCTCGAGCACTTGTCGCGCCCGCGCCAGCATGCGCTCCAACACGACCCCCCCGAGCAAGTCGGCGTTGCCGCCGAGTTTGCGGCCTATGTCGCGGATGATGCGGCCGAGATAGATTTTGAGCTTCTTCAAGGCTCTGTTGGCGCGCTTGAACTGCTTGGCGTGGGCATAACGCTGGTGCTTGATCAGCGCGAACTTGCCCACCCTGGCATAGGACTGGCGCAGCTTGACACCATATCGCTTCGCCAGCCGGACCAGGATCTCGCGGGCGCGGTTCAGCAGCCTGGCATCGGTCGGGAACATCACGTTCTTGGGCTGCACCGTCGTATCAATGATGACCCGATTAAGGTCGGCCGGTTTGATCGCCTCGGTCTTGCTGGCCACCGCAAGGCTCTCCTGCAGCAAGGCCTGCAACTTCTCCTCGCCCATCCGCTGTCGCCAGCGCGTCAGCGAAGAGCGATCGAACACCAACCGGTGCTGGAAGAACTCCTCGCCGCAGAAGAACTGGTAATAGGGGTTCTCCACCCAGCGCTCGCACAACACCTCATCAGAGAGGTCGTAGGTGTGCTTGAGGATCGCGAGTCCCGCCATCAGGCGGGTCGGTAATGGCGGCCGGCCCGGCTTGTCCTCATAGACCGCCCCGAACCGCTGCTCCAGGAACGACCAGTCGATCGTCTGTGCCAGCTTCACCAGCGGGTGGCCCATGTCGATGATCGCGTCCAGCCGCGAGCGCAGAAGATCGGCTTGTCCCGTCTCTCGTCGTTCCCTTGGTCGCATCGCTCCCTCCGATGCGATGACGGAATCACGGCTCGCGATTCGACGGAATCCTCAAAAATGAAATTGCAAGCTTTTGGGCAGTCAAAGCCCCAAAGCTTGCAATCTCAAAGCCAATCTCGCCCGGAAAATCGATTCTTGATCAACCGCTTGGATGGTTCTTCACGGACGACCAGATAAGTCTACGCAATCTGCGTAAACTTGATTGCTATGCGAACCGGTGCCCACTTCGCTCGAAAACGCTATGAGCCGCGCTTGAGCAGTTCGTACATGACGGGGTTGTCGGCGCAGGCGCCGAAGCCGCATTCCAGCAGCGTCGTCACCACGTTCGCGGCCGTGAGCGCGATCACGAGCCACACCGCGATTTGCGCGAAGGCGCCGCCGGTGGCCGGCAAAACGGCTTTGTCTTCCTCGAACTGGCTGTCGAACAGCCGGATCGCGGCAAGCAGGACGATGGCGGCAATGAAGCCGATCAGCGCCCAGGTATAATAGTGATAGCCGAGCAGCGCCGAACCGTAGCCGGCGTCGCCGGGAATGATGTGCAGCAGCACCTGCCGGGTCGACGCGACCGCGCCTGCGACCGCAGCCAGCAGCGACATCGCATAGTGGCTGGGGCGGGGGCCGAAGCGGATATTGAGCATCGGCCCGACGGCTAGCGCCGCGAACAGGATGCGCTGCAGCAGGCAGAGCGGGCAGGGCAGCTCGTGAAGGGTGAGCTGCGCGGCAAATGCCGCCGCCAGCACGGTCGCCACCGCGTAGAGGCTGAGTGCATTCAGCGTGATCGCACGCGTCTGGGTCATGCGTCCCTCAGAACGACAGTTTCAGCGTATCGGTCGCGTGGTGCAGATAGGTGGCGACGCACGCGATCAGGACGGCCGCAAACAGCCCGAGCGCCAGTGGACGCGGACCGCGCCAGGTGACCAGCATCGCGATGGCCGTGCCCAGAAACAATAGGGTGAATTCCATCGGCGGTCCCGGCTTGCGACTGATGCGCCAGTCTATGATAGATTCGCCGAAGGGCTCTGCAAAAAATCGGTCTGCTCGCGGCGAAACCGGCGACGCATATAGACTGATGGCATCTGCCACATGAACGTGATTATCCTACGACGTTGCTCTATTTCATGATGGTCCTCCCGCCTGGAGCGTCCCATGGCCACTGAAACCGTCCGTCCTGCCGCGCGCCATCAGCCTTGGTACAAGATCCTCTATATTCAGGTCCTG
Organism: Bradyrhizobium sp. AZCC 2262; assembly: GCF_036924535.1. Taxonomy (NCBI): domain Bacteria; kingdom Pseudomonadati; phylum Pseudomonadota; class Alphaproteobacteria; order Hyphomicrobiales; family Nitrobacteraceae; genus Bradyrhizobium; species Bradyrhizobium sp. AZCC 2262. Next base: position 2,993,808 of record NZ_JAZHRT010000001.1, read on the forward strand.
ATCGCGATCGCGCTTGGCGTCCTGGTCGGCCGGTTCTATCCGGATTTAGGTAAGGAATTGAAGCCGCTCGGCGACGGCTTCATCGCACTGATCAAGATGATGATCGCGCCGGTGATCTTCTGCACGGTGGTGCACGGCATCTCGTCGATGGGCGATCTGAAACGCGTTGGCCGCGTCGGACTGAAGGCCCTGATCTATTTCGAAGTCGTCTCGACGGTGGCGCTGGCCGTCGGCCTTCTCGTCGGCGAAGTCCTTCAGCCCGGTCGCGGCTTCAACATCGATCCGGCCTCGATCGATCCGCATTCGGTTGCAACCTACGTCACCAAGGCAAAGGAAGAGGGCATCGTCGCGCATCTGCTCGCGATCATTCCGGACAGCTATTTCGGCGCGCTCGCCCGCGGTGACCTGCTGCAGGTCCTGCTGGTGTCCATCCTGTCTGGCTTTGCCATCGCATTTCTGGGCAAGGCCGGCGAACCGATCTCCCATGCCGTGGATAAGGCGGCGAAGATGTTCTTTCGCATCATCGGCATGATCGTTCGCCTGGCACCGCTCGGCGCCTTCGGCGCAATGGCTTTCACCGTCGGAGCCTACGGTCTTAGCTCGTTGTGGAATCTGATCGCACTGATAGCGACCTTCTATCTCACCAGCATGCTGTTCGTGTTGATCGTTCTTGGGGCGATCACACGGATCTCGGGCTTCTCGATCATTCGCTTCATCCTTTACATCAAGGACGAACTGCTGATCGTGCTTGGAACCTCGTCGTCGGAAACCGTTCTGCCGCAGATGATCCAGAAGATGGAGCATCTTGGCGCATCGCGGCCGGTGGTCGGCCTCGTCATTCCGACCGGCTACAGCTTCAATCTCGACGGCACCAATATCTACATGACGCTGGCGACGCTGTTCCTGGCACAGGCCACCAACACGAACCTGACGATCTGGCAGGAACTCGGTATTCTCGGCATCGCCATCATCACCTCGAAGGGCGCCTCGGGCGTTACGGGAGCGGGCTTCATCACGCTGGCGGCGACGCTTTCGATCGTGCCTGATATACCGATCCAGTCGATCGCGATTCTTGTCGGCATCGACAAGTTCATGAGCGAATGCCGGGCGCTGACCAACCTGATCGGCAATGGTGTCGCCTGCATCGTCATCAGCCGTTCGGAAGGCGAACTTGACAAGGACAAGCTGCACGAGGCGATGGCCCATCCGATCGAACTGGGTGAAGCGCTCGAGCCGGGTGCGGCCTAAACGGGTAACGGATCAATTTGGCGGGGCGGAATGACAAAACCCATCACCATCTACGGCATCAAGAACTGCGACACCATGAAGAAGGCGCGCGGCTGGCTCGACGATCACGGCGTGGCTTACGACTTCCACGACTACAAGCTTGCCGGCATCGGCAAGGATAAGCTCAAGCAATGGTCCGACGAACTCGGCTGGGAGACGCTGCTTAACCGTGCCGGGACGACGTTCAAGAAGCTGCCGGACAGCGACAAGGAAGGCCTCAATGAGCGCAAGGCGCTGGCGTTGATGCTGGCGCAGCCCTCGATGATCAAGCGTCCGGTGCTCGATCTCGGCGGCAAATTGCTGGTTGGATTCAAGCCGGACGTCTACGGCAAGGAAGTGCCGTCCAAATCGCGCGGGCGCTAGGCCTAATCGAGATCGATAACTTCGTCGGAAGAATGCCGGTCTGCCGCGACCGGCACGAAAGCCCGATCGATGATCGCCCTGACCAGAATCACGGGCTTGGCCTTCGGCCTCAGGCCCAGGACGTTGCTGACCTTGAAGCCGCCTTCAATGCTGATGCTTTTGAAGGAGCCGATGATTTGCTGGACGGCTTCGCCTTCGCCGAACGGCATCAGCAGCCGTTTATACGACACCTCCTTGCCGTCGGCATCATTCACCGTCGAGATTGAATAGATCGGCCGCTTGTGCCGAAGGCAGGCGCGATAAAGATCGACCACGTGGGCATAGCGCTCGGGCCCGACGGCCTCGTCAAGAAAGCGTCGCCGTTCGGCGGGATCGACGCGCGCGGTGCCATAGGTGGTGGCCAGCCTCGCGCCTTGATGCGTAATCAGGAAACGCGCGCAGTCGGCCTCGCCGACAACGTCATATCATGTCGACCATTTCGTCGTCGACGCGGTCGAGGTGAAAATCCCGGAGAAGAGGCATGGGCCTGCGCTTGCCGGCCGCGCGCAACCACTCGTTCAGGAGATAGCGCTGCCTGATCGATTTGACTACCGAGGGATCCGCACTCGCAAATTCCATTGAGGCTTAACCGAATTCCAGTACGTCCCCGGAGGGAATGCGGCCCGGTGCGCGATGAAAGAGATCGCGGTCGATGATGGTGCGTAGCTTCGGCACCGGCAGCTTGTCGTTTCCGCGGATCAGGTTCTTGATCTCGAAACCGCCGTCCTCGCTGATGGTCTTCAGCGAAGCGATGATGTGGGTGACGCTGCTGCCGTCGGAGAACGGCAGCAACAGCCGCTCATAGGCGACGGCACGCCCGTAGATGTCATCCACGTTGGCGATGGTATAGGCGGGCAGGCGGCGCGCGATACAAACGTAGTAGACCGGCATCACCATCGGAGCGAGCCTTGCGCCGAGATACTCGTCGAGATAGCGGCCCTTGCCGGTATTCCCATAAGCTGCCGACATTCGCGTGCCGTCGCTCTGAATGGTCAGGCGTGGTGGTTCTGCCTGTGTATCGACGGTGTAGAACACCATGTCTGGAAGCTCGTCCTCGATCCGCGCCGGCTGGTATTCCGACATGCGGGGCATCGACTGGTCGCGGGCGTATAGCCGCAGCCAGGTGTTCAGCAGGTCGCGCTGCTTGATTGATTTGACGACCGACGGTCCGGCGCTTTGAAATTCCAAGGCGGCAATTCCTGGCTGTCCAAATTGCGTGATGATGCGCCGGGAGGCAGAAACATTGTGTGAAAGCGCCTGATTGCAGCAGAACACCGTTAACGATGGCTTGCCGGCGCGAAGATCGCAGTCGCGCGCGGACAGCCAGCCGGGCCGGGCAGTCGGCGCCATTCGACTTATGGCGCATCCGGAACCGGCATGCGCATTTACCCCGCGGCAGCTTTCCACCTTGCCTAACCCATACCGTTGACGGCATATTCCGGCCCGGAGGCGGTGGGCTCGGGGACGGTTTCCAGGACTTCCCGCAGAGCCTGCCCAAAGCAGGGAAAAATTGGCTGCGCGCGAGCGAACTCGCGGAGACGGCTGACGGGGGAGTTTTGTTTGGCTGATGAGTTCATTCTCGAAACCCACGGATTGACCAAGGAATTCGCGGGTTTCTTCGCCGTTCGCGACGTTGCTCTGAAGGTGCGCCGCGGCAGCATTCATGCGTTGATCGGGCCTAACGGCGCCGGAAAAACCACCTGCTTCAACCTGCTGACCAAGTTCTTGAGGCCGTCGGCAGGCCAGATCCTCTATAAGGGACAGGACATCACCGCGATGGCGCCGGCCGATGTGGCCCGCCTCGGGCTGGTGCGTTCGTTCCAGATTTCAGCGGTGTTTCCGCACCTGACGGCGCTGGAGAACGTCCGCGTCGCCTTGCAGCGTCAGCACGGCTCGTCGTTCGATTTCTGGCGCTCCAAGAGCGTGCTCGACCGCTTCAACGGCCGCGCCCATGAGTTGCTGAACGACGTGGGCTTAAGCGAATTCGCCAACACGCCGGCGGTCGAGATGCCCTATGGCCGCAAGCGCGCGCTCGAGATCGCCACGACGCTCGCGCTCGACCCCGAGATGATGCTGCTCGACGAGCCGATGGCCGGCATGGGCCACGAGGACATCGACAAGATCGCGGCGCTGATCAAGCGCATCTCGGCGAAATACACCATCCTGATGGTCGAACATAATCTCTCTGTGGTGGCCAATCTGTCCGACATCATCACGGTGCTGACGCGCGGGCAGGTGCTGGCGCAAGGCAATTATGCCGAGCTGTCAAAGGACGAGCGCGTCAAGGAAGCCTATCTGGGGGCCGGTCATGCCTGAGTTGAAAATGGCCGAAGCCGCCGCCAAACCGGCGGGCGCGGAAATTCTTTCCGTCTCCGACCTGCAGGCCTGGTACGGCGAATCCCACATCCTTCATGGCATCAACTTCAATGTGAAGGCCGGCGAGGTGGTCACGCTGCTCGGCCGCAACGGCGCCGGCAAGACCACGACGCTGAAGTCGGTGATGGGAATTATCGGCAAGCGTACTGGTTCGATCCGTTTCAACGGTCAGGACATCACGCGCGCCTCGTCCGACAAGATCGCACGCCAGGGCATCGCGTTCTGTCCCGAGGAGCGCGGCATTTTCGCCAGCCTCGACGTGCGCGAAAACCTGCTGCTGCCGCCGATCGTGCGCTCTGGCGGCCTGTCGCTCGACCAGATCTTCGAATTGTTTCCGAACCTGAAGGAACGTCTCAACAGCCAGGGCACCAAGCTTTCGGGCGGCGAGCAGCAGATGCTGGCGATCGCCAGAATCCTGCGCACCGGCGCGCGCTTCCTGATGCTGGACGAGCCGACTGAGGGGCTCGCGCCCGTCATCATCCAGCAGATCGGCCACACCATCGCGCGGCTGAAGTCGGAAGGCTTCACCATCCTGCTCGTCGAGCAGAATTTCCGCTTCGCCTCGACGGTGGCCGACCGCTACTACATCGTCGAGCACGGCAAGGTCATCGACGGTTTTGCGAATTCGGAGCTGTCGGCCAACATGGACAAGCTCCACACCTATCTCGGCGTTTAATCGGTACTACGGCTGCACTCTGGATTATGGAGATACTATGAAACATCGGATTTCAGCTCTGTTCCTCGGCACCGCGCTCGCGCTTGCCACAGGCGGCGGCGCCATGGCGCAGGACAAGAATATCAAGATCGGCGTTCTCACCGACAATTCCGGACTTTACTCCGACCTCGGCGGCGCGGGCTCCACGCTTGCCGCCCAGATGGCGGTCGAGGATTCCGGGCTGGCGGCCAAGGGCTGGAAGATCGACATCATCTCCGCCGACCACCAGAACAAGCCCGACATCGCCACGACCATCGCGCGGCAGTGGATCGACGTCGAGAAGGTCGACATCTTCATGGACGTGCTGAACTCCGGCGTGGCGCTGGCGGTCAACAATGTGGTGAAGGAAAAGAACGCCGTCATGATCAATACCGGCGCGGCGTCGTCGGATCTCACCAATGCGCAATGCTCGCCCAACACAATTCATTGGGTTTACGACACCTACATGCTCGCCAACAGCACCGGGCAGGCGCTGGTGAAAGCCGGCGGTGACACCTGGTACTTCCTGACTGCGGACTACGCGTTCGGTCACGCGCTCGAGCGCGACACCACGGCGGTCGTGGTGAAGTCGGGCGGCAAGGTTATCGGCACCGTCAAGCATCCGCTGAATTCGTCGGACTTCTCCTCGTTCCTGCTGCAGGCGCAGGCCTCCAAGGCCAAGATCGTCGGCATGGCGAACGCCGGCGGCGACACCACCAACACCATCAAGCAGGCGTCCGAGTTCGGCATCGTCGCCGGCGGCCAGAAGCTCGCCGGTCTTCTGCTGTTCATCACCGACGTGCATTCGCTCGGCCTGAAGGTGGCGCAGGGCCTCAGCTTTACCGAAACCTTCTACTGGGACCTGAACGACGGCACCCGCGCGTTTTCCAAGCGCTTCTCCGAGCGCATGAAGAACAAGGCGATGCCGTCCATGGTGCAGGCCGGCGTGTATTCGGGCCTGATCCACTATTTCAAGACGCTCGAGGCGATGGGCGGCAATCCGCATGACGGCGCCAAGGTTGTCGCCAAAATGAAGGAATTGCCGACCGACGATGCGCTGTTCGGCAAGGGCTCGATCCGCGCTGACGGCCGCAAGATTCATCCGGCCTACCTGTTCGAAGTCAAGAAGCCCGCGGAATCCAGGGGACCGTGGGACTATTACAAGCTGATCGGAACCACCCCTGGCGAGCAGGCCTTCCGGCCGCTTTCGGAAAGCGCCTGTCCGCTGGTAAAGAAGTAACAATGATGGCCCGTCGGCGCCGTGCCGGCGGGCCGCCCCTCGCGTCCTAGCGCGATTCCGCGTCTTAAACGAGATTGAGTGCGAAACCGATGCAAGCTCTATACGCCCAGCTTTTGGTGGGACTGATCAACGGATCGTTCTACGCGCTGCTCAGTCTCGGGCTCGCCGTGATCTTCGGCATGCTCAACATCATCAATTTCGCCCATGGCGCGCTCTACATGATGGGCGCGTTCTGCGCATATTTCCTCCTGAGCCTGACCGGCATCGGATATTGGTGGGCGCTGCTGATCGCTCCCATCCTGGTCGGCATCTTCGGCATGATCCTGGAGCGGACCATGCTGCAATGGCTGGCCGGCCTCGACCACCTCTATGGGCTATTGCTGACCTTCGGCATCGCGCTGATCGTGCAAGGCGTGTTCCAGAATTATTTCGGCTCGTCCGGGCTGCCCTATGCGATTCCCGATTACCCACAGATCGGCGACTGGCGCGGCCTGCAGGGCGGCATGAATCTCGGCTTCATGTTCCTGCCGGTCTATCGCGGCTGGGTGGTCATCTTCTCGCTCGTGGTCTGCATTGCCACCTGGTACCTGATCGAAAAGACGCGGCTTGGCGCCAATCTGCGCGCCGCCACCGAAAACCCGACCCTGGTGCGCGCGTTCGGCATCAACGTGCCCCGGATGATCACGCTGACCTACGGGCTCGGCGTCGGCCTGGCGGCGCTGGCGGGCGTGCTGTCCGCGCCGATCAACCAGGTGCGGCCGCTGATGGGCGCCGACCTGATCATCGTGGTGTTCGCGGTGGTGGTGATCGGCGGCATGGGATCGATCATGGGATCGATCATCACCGGATTTGCACTCGGCGTGATCGAAGGACTGACGAAGTATTTTTATCCCGAGGCTTCCAACACCGTGGTGTTCGTCCTGATGGTGCTGGTGTTGCTGATAAAGCCAACGGGACTGACCGGACGGGCGGCCTGACATGAGCGCATTGACTGACGACACACTGCCGGTAACGCCGCGCGCGATGCGCGACGAAATGATCGTATTCGCGGCGATGGCGGTGCTGCTGGGGCTGGTGCCGCTGACCGGCATCTACCCGTTCTTCGTGATGCAGGCCCTGTGCTTCGCGCTGCTCGCCTGCGCCTTCAACGTGCTGATCGGCTATGGCGGCCTGCTGTCGTTCGGCCACGCGATGTTCTTGGGCACCGCGGGCTACTGCACGGCGCATGCGCTGAAGGTGTGGGGTGTATCGCCCGAACTCGGAATTCTGGTCGGTATCGCCGGCGCTGCCGCGCTTTCGGTCGTGACCGGCTTCATCTCCATTCGCCGGCAGGGCATCTACTTCTCGATGATCACGCTCGCGCTGTCGCAGCTCCTGTTCTTCATCTACCTGCAGGCGCCGTTTACCCATGGTGAAGATGGCATTCAGGGTATTCCGCAGGGTTATCTGTTCGGGATCTTCAATCTCGCCAAGCCCACAGTGCTTTACTACGTCGTGCTGGCCGGTTTCCTCGGCGGCTTCCTCCTGATCTACCGCACCATCAACTCGCCGTTCGGCGAGGTGCTAAAGGCGATCCGCGAGAACGAGCCGCGTGCGATCTCGCTCGGCTACAAGACCGACCAGTACAAGCTGCTCGCCTTCATCCTCTCCGGCACGCTCGCGGGCTTTGCCGGTTCGCTAAAGGTGTTCGTGGCGCAGAATGCCTCGCTCACCGACGTGCACTGGACGATGTCCGGAGAAATCGTGCTGATGACGCTGGTCGGCGGCCTCGGCACCGTCTTTGGCCCGGTCGTCGGCGCCTTCGTCATCATTGCCATGCAGCAATATCTGGCCGGGTTCGGGCAGTGGGTGACGGTGATCCAGGGCGTCATCTTCGTCGCATGCGTGCTGACCTTCCGTCGCGGCGTGATCGGCGAGATCGCGCATTATTTCCGCCGATCCCTGTAAAACAGCCGGTTTTGGCGCAGTTTTAGACCCCACAAAGCGGTGGATGACCCGGTTCCCGGGTCACCCTGTGGCGCGTTTTCCCCTCGAATGGTCTATGACAGTTTCGTGACAGGTCGCCTGGGCGGCCGTTTCTGAACGACGGAAAAATACCCATGCTGCGCTGGTTTCGTGCCTTTTTGCCCAAGGAGGAGCGGTTTTTTGACCTGTTTGCTCGACACGCCCAGACGGTCGTGCAGGGGGCGCTAGCGCTGCAGGACATGCTGCGCGGCGGCGACGAGACGCCGGTGTTCTGCCAGCGCGTCAACCAGTTCGAAAATGACGCCGACGGCATTACGCGCGAGGTGCTGACGGCGGTCCGACGCACTTTCATCACCCCGTTCGACCGCGGCGACATCAAGAACCTGATCACGGCGATGGACGACGCGATCGATCAGATGCAGCAGACCGCGAAGGCAGTGGTGCTGTTCGAGGTTCGCACGTTCGAGCCGCCGATGCGCGAAATCGGGACCCTGCTGGTGGAGTGCGCCAATCTGGTCGGTCGCGCGCTGCCGCTGATGCAGTCGATCGGGAGCAACGTCGCGATGCTGACCGCCATGACCGAGGAGATCGGAAAGCTGGAGGGCCGCATCGACGATCTCCACGACATCGGGTTGAAGGAACTGTTTCTCAAGCATCGCGGCGGCAACTCGATGGATTTCATCGTCGGCGCCGAAATCTACAAGCATCTCGAGAAAGTGTCCGATCGCTTCGACGACGTTGCCAACGAGATCAACTCGATCGTGATCGAACAGGTATAGGGCAGGGCCAATCCAGTGGACGCCTCGCTTGGTCTTCCGATTCTGATCTTTCTGATCGCGGTTGCGCTGCTGTTTGACTTCCTCAACGGGCTGCACGACGCCGCCAATTCGATCGCAACGATCGTGTCGACGCGGGTGCTGCGCCCGCAATATGCGGTGATCTGGGCCGCCTTCTTCAATTTCATCGCCTTTATGGTGTTCGGGCTCCATGTCGCCAATACGATCGGCACCGGCATCATTGAACCGAGCGTCGTCGACGCCACCGTGATCTTCGCGGCGCTGGTGGGCGCCATCGTCTGGAATCTGATCACCTGGGCGCTCGGGATTCCGTCGTCCAGTTCGCATGCGCTGATCGGCGGACTGGTCGGCGCGGGCATGGCGAAGGCCGGGATCTCGGCGGCGGTCTGGACCGGCCTGTCGAAAACGCTGCTGGCGATCGTGCTGTCGCCGCTGGTCGGCTTCCTGCTGGCGCTGGTGCTGGTTGCGATCGTGTCCTGGCTGTCGGTGCGCTCGACACCGTTCGCGGTCGACCGCGCCTTCCGCATCCTGCAATTTGTCTCCGCATCGCTCTATTCGCTCGGCCATGGCGGCAACGACGCGCAGAAGACCATGGGTATCATCGCGGTGCTGCTCTATTCGCAGGGCCACCTCGGCGCAGACTTTAGCATTCCGTTCTGGGTGGTGATCTCCTGTCAGGCCGCCATGGGCCTCGGCACGCTGATGGGCGGCTGGCGGATCGTCCGCACCATGGGGCTGCGGATCACGAAGCTGACGCCGATGCAGGGCTTTTGCGCCGAGACCGGCGGGGCGGCGACCTTGTTCATGGCGACCTATCTCGGGGTTCCCGTATCCACGACCCACACCATTACCGGCGCCATCGTCGGCGTCGGCGCGGCGCGGCGGGTCTCGGCGGTGCGCTGGAACGTGGCGAGTTCGATCGTCTATGCCTGGGTGATCACCATTCCGGCTTCCGCGATCGTGGCGGCGCTGACCTATTGGGCGGTGGTGCTGCTGCGCTGATCAGGTGACCAGCTTCAGCCCGACAATGCCAGCCACGATCAGCCCGATGCTGGCGAGGCGAGCCGCGGTCGCCGGTTCACCGAACAATGCGATGCCAAGGATCGCCGTCCCGACCGCGCCGATGCCGGTCCATACCGCGTAGGCGGTTCCGATCGGTAGCTCCTTCAACGCCAGACCGAGCAGGATAATGCTCCCCGCCATGGCTGCCAGTGTCAGCACCGACGGAACAAGCCGTGTAAAACCTTCAGTGTATTTGAGGCCGATCGCCCAGCCCACTTCCATGAGGCCGGCGATGAACAGCGTGATCCAGGCCATGACAACCCTCCAAACAGGCAGGGTCGTCCCCGCGGATGATGCTGTGAACCGGGAAGGCCGTCCTTCCGCTGCCGATATGGGACTGGTTACCGCGCCCCGCAACCACCAAATGAGGCTTGATTAGCCCACCTTTCCCTGCCAAACGCTCGAGCCTCATGTCCGACATTGCCGTTACTGCCGAATCGCCGTCCCGCTCGCCGCTTGCAGATGAAGTGGCGCGGCGGCGCACGTTTGCGATCATCTCCCACCCGGACGCCGGCAAGACCACGCTGACCGAAAAGCTCCTGCTGTTCGGCGGCGCCATCAATCTGGCGGGGCAGGTCAAGGCCAAGGGTGAGCGGCGCAATACCCGTTCCGACTGGATGAAGATCGAGCGCGAGCGCGGCATCTCGGTCGTGACGTCGGTGATGACGTTCGAGTTCGAGGGGCTCGTCTTCAACCTGCTGGACACGCCGGGCCACGAGGACTTTTCCGAGGACACTTACCGCACTCTGACCGCGGTCGATTCCGCCGTGATGGTGATCGACGCCGCCAAGGGCATCGAGGCGCGGACGCGAAAGCTGTTCGAGGTGTGCCGGCTGCGCGACATTCCGATCATCACCTTCATCAACAAGATGGACCGTGAGAGCCGCGATACATTCGAACTGCTGGACGAGATCGAAAAGACGCTGGCGCTCGATACCACGCCGATGACCTGGCCGGTCGGCCGCGGTCGCGACTTCCTCGGCACCTACGACGTCGTCAATGGCGGCGTGCGCCTGCTCGAAGGCGGCGGCGCCAAGACCGGCGCGACCGAGCAGATCGACATCGCCGATCTCGCCGGCCGCAACGCCAATCTCGACGTCGGCGAGATCAAGGATGAGCTGGCGCTTGTGTCTGAAGCCTGCAAGCCGTTCGAGCTGGAGGCGTTTCGCGAGGGGCACCTGACGCCGGTTTATTTCGGCAGCGCGCTGCGCAATTTCGGCGTCGGCGACCTGCTGGAAGGCCTTGGCAAGTTTGCGCCTGCGCCGCGCGCGCAGGATTCGAACCTGCGCAAGGTCGAGGCGGCCGAGCCGCGCATGAGCGCCTTCGTGTTCAAGATCCAGGCCAACATGGATCCCAACCACCGCGACCGCATCGCCTTTGCGCGGCTTTGTTCGGGGAAGCTCAGCCGCGGCATGAAAGCGAAGCTGGTGCGGACCGGCAAGAACATGAGCCTGTCCAGCCCGCAGTTCTTCTTCGCCCAGGATCGCTCGGTGGCCGATGAGGCGTTTGCCGGCGACGTCGTCGGCATTCCCAACCACGGCACCTTGCGGATCGGTGATACGCTGACCGAAGGCGAAGACATCACTTTCGTCGGCGTTCCCAGCTTTGCGCCGGAAATCGTCCGCCGCGTGCGCCTGACGGATGCGATGAAGGCCAAGAAGCTGAAAGAGGCGCTGCAACAAATGTCGGAAGAGGGCGTCGTGCAGGTGTTCCGGCCGCGCGACGGCGCGCCGGCGCTGGTCGGCGTCGTCGGTCCGCTGCAGCTCGACGTGCTGAAGGCGCGGCTCGATGCCGAATATTCGCTGCCGGTGGAATTCGAGGTCTCGGAATTTCAGCTGGCGCGCTGGGTCTCATCCGACGATCGCAAGAAGTTAGAGGCCTTCATCGCGGCCAACGGTTCGGGCATCGCCGATGACGTCGATGGCGATCCGGTGTTCATGGCCAAAAACGAGTTCTATCTCGGCTATACCCGCGAACGGGCCGAGGGCATCAATTTTTCCAACGTCAAGGACGTGAAGAAGAAGGCGTAAGGCGCGCGCTGTCCCTTCAGCCCGGCTGCCGTCCTCCGCGAAAGCGGGGGACCCAGTACGCCGGGGCTTCTCTGCAGATCACTACCGTCTCTGGAATACTGGATCGCCCGCCTTCGCGGGCGACGACAGCTGAGGCTTTGGCCCAGCGAAACGGCTCGGATTGCGGAACGATCCGCCATGAACGCGGGGAAGTGAACGAAGTCTGCCTTGATCCCGGCCAAAGCCGACATCAAGTTGGTTGGACCGTAACCCGAGGGACCGGCGTATGTCCCGGCGCTTCATTGTCTGCTTGATCGTGATGATAGCGGGGTTTGGCTCCGCCACTGCCCAGCACCGGCGTCAGATCGATGCTACGCCGTTTGCGCATGCGCCCTGTAGCGTGTTCGACCGCGAGCCGTGCACGCCGACGTTCTGCAGCGTATTCAACCACGGCCCGTGCATTCCCGAGATTTTCTATCCGTACGGCCAGAACCTGCAGCTCACGATCCAAAGCGCGCCGCCGCAGGACCAGGCGGAAAAATACCGCAAGCCCGACCACGACCTAGATACCATCGGCGACCTGTTTGCGGCACTGCGGTCCTGCTGGGCTCCGCCGCCGGCCGACACCGCGCGCGAGGGCATGCAGATGTCGGTCCGCTTCAGTTTCAAGAAAACGGGCGAGATCATCGCCACGCCCCAGGTGACGTATGCCACGGCAGGCGTCCCGGCCGATACCCGCGCCACCTACCTCAAGGCGATCAATGAATCGCTTGCCGCCTGCATGCCCCTGAAGTTCACCGGCGAGCTCGGCGGCGCGCTCGCGGGACGGCCGATCGCCATCCGCTACGTCGATAACCGCGACCTCGGCCGGCAGGCAGAGAAGCCGTGACCGGCAGCCGCGTGGCGCATTGCGCACCAAGGCCCTAAAATGATACGCGGATAAGCGAGGAAACCAGCCGCGCAACGGGAGGGACATCGTGGGACTGCTGGTGATGATCCTGGGCCTGATCGTGTTCTTTGGCGTCCACATGCTCACCATCCAGCGCAAGCTGCGCGCGGAGGTCATCGCCGCGACGGGTGAGGGCGGTTACAAGATCGGCTATGCGCTGGCCTCGTTCGCAGGCCTTGCGCTGATCATATGGGGCTTTGCCAAGTATCGCGCGACGGGCTGGATCGACGTCTGGACCCCGCCGACGGCGCTCAAGCACATCACGGTCGGCTTGATGCTGCCCGCGGTCATCATGGTCGTCGCGTCCTACATCCGCGGCCGGATCTATACGACGCTGAAGCATCCGATGCTGACGGGCATCAAGCTGTGGGCTGCGGCGCACCTGCTCGCCAACGGCGATCTCGGCTCGATCATCCTGTTCGGCTCGTTTCTCGCATGGGCGGTCTATGACCGCATTTCGCTGAAATCTCGTTCCGACGCCGGCGCGCCGCCGATCCCCGTCGGAGGTCCCGGCAACGACCTGATCGCGATCGCGGTCGGCACCGTCGCCTATCTGGCGCTCGCATTCGCGTTCCACCCGGTCGTGATCGGCGTCCCCGTGGTTGGAGCCTAGCATGTCGGTTCAGTCTGCCATCAAGCGCAAAACGGCGCCGGATATCCGCGCGCGCAAGAACGGCGAGCCGATCGTGATGCTGACCTCCTACCACGCGCACACTGCCGCGCTGGTGGATCGCCACTGCGACGTCATTCTGGTCGGCGATTCCCTCGGCAATGTCATGCATGGTTTCGAGACCACCGTGCCGGTGACGCTCGACATGATGATCCTGCAGGGACACGCGGTGATGCGCGGCTCGCAGCACGCGCTGGTCGTGGTGGACATGCCGTTCGGCTCCTATGAGGCCTCGAAGGAGCAGGCGTTTCATTCCGCGGTGCGGATCTTGAAGGAGACCCATTGCGGCGCGGTGAAGCTCGAAGGCGGGGCGCGGATGGCGGAAACGGTGGCGTTCCTGTCCGAGCGCGGTGTGCCGGTCATGGGCCATATCGGGTTGACGCCGCAATCGATCAACACGCTCGGTTCGTTTCGTGCGCAGGGCCGCGACGAGGGCAGCTGGGACCCGATCCTGAGGGATGCCCAGGCGATCTCGGATGCCGGGGCCTTCTCGGTCGTGATCGAGGCGGTCGCCGAGCCGCTGGCGCGAAAGATCACGCAAACCATCGCCATTCCAACTATCGGCATCGGCGCCAGCGCGGCCTGTGACGGCCAGGTGCTGGTGCTGGAGGACATGCTCGGCCTGTCGCCGCGGACGCCGAAATTCGTTCGCCGCTACGGCGATCTCGGCCCCGCGATCGAAGCGGCGATCCAGGGCTATGCCAGCGACGTGCGCTCACGCGCTTTCCCGGGGCCCGAGCACGTCTACGAGATGAAGAAGGGTTGACGAGGGCGCCATGGACTGGTCGCGGCACTCCATTCCGGCGATGCGGCTCGAGCCGCGCTTTGGCGACCGTATCGTTCCGGCATTTTGCGAGCGGCCCAATAGCATTCCGGCGATGGTGGCCGAAGCGGTGGCGCGAAACCCGGACGGCGAGGCGCTGGTCTGCGGCGCCACGCGAATGACATGGCGCGAAGTCGCCCACCAATCGGCGCAAATCGCAACGGGGTTTCAAAAACTCGGCCTGCAGCGCGGTGACCGCGTCGCGGTGCTGCTCGGCAACCGAACCGAATTCGTGCTGACGATGCTGGGCGCGGCCCATGCCGGGCTGGTCACCGTGCTGCTTTCGATCCGTCAGCAAAAGCCCGAGATCGCCTACGTGCTGACCGATTGCGGCGCGCGGCTGCTGATCCACGAGGCGGCGTTAGCCGACCGTGTGCCCGATGCGGGCGACATTCCCGATGTGACGCACCGGATCGCGGTCGATGATGATCCGCGGCTCTCGCGCTTTTCCGATCTGGCCGATCACGCGCCGCTGGCAGCGCTCGTCGAGGTCGGCGAAGAAGACACCGCCATGATCCTCTACACCTCGGGCACGACCGGGAAGCCCAAGGGCGCGATGCTTGCTCATTGCAACATCATCCATTCGGCGATGGTGTTCGTGTCGTGCCTGAAGCTGACCGAGGCGGATCGGTCGATTGCCGCGGTGCCGCTCGGGCACGTCACCGGCGTGGTCGCCAACATCATGACAATGGTTCGCTGCGCCGGCGCGCTGATCATCATGGCGGAGTTCAAGGCGGCCGAATATCTGAAGATGGCGGCGCGCGAGCGTGTTACCTACACCGTGATGGTGCCGGCGATGTACAATCTCTGTCTGCTGCAGCCGGATTTTGACAGCTACGATCTGTCGAGCTGGCGGATCGGCGGCTTTGGCGGCGCGCCGATGCCGATCGCCACGATCGAACGGCTGGATGCCAAGATTCCCGGGCTGAAGCTGATGAACTGCTACGGCGCGACCGAGACCACGTCGCCGTCGACCATGATGCCGGGCGAGCTGACCGCCAGCCATATTGACAGCGTAGGCTTGCCCTGTCCGGGCGCGCAGATCGTCGTGATGGATGCCAACGGCCGTGAACTGCCGCGCGGCGAGATCGGTGAAATCTGGATTCACGGCGGCTCGGTTATCAAGGGATACTGGAACAATCCGAAGGCAACGGCGGAGAGTTTTACGGCCGGCTTCTGGCATTCCGGCGATCTCGGCTCGATCGATGCCGAGAATTTCGTCCGCGTATTCGATCGCCAAAAGGACA
Organism: Bradyrhizobium sp. AZCC 2262; assembly: GCF_036924535.1. Lineage (NCBI taxonomy): Bacteria > Pseudomonadati > Pseudomonadota > Alphaproteobacteria > Hyphomicrobiales > Nitrobacteraceae > Bradyrhizobium > Bradyrhizobium sp. AZCC 2262. The sequence goes on from NZ_JAZHRT010000001.1 coordinate 3,009,329, forward strand.
TGATCAATCGCGGCGGACTGAAAATCTATTCCGCGGAAGTCGAGTCGGTGTTGGCCGGCCATCCCGACGTGATCGAGAGCGCGATCATTGCAAAACCGTGCCCGGTGCTCGGGGAGCGCGTACATGCCGTCGTGGTGACCCGCAATGTGGTCGGGCTCGAGGTGCTGCGCGGCTGGTGTGCGGAGCGGCTGTCCGATTACAAGGTGCCGGAAACCATGGATGTCAGAATGGAGCCGTTGCCGCGCAACGCCAACGGCAAGGTGATGAAACGCCAGCTCCGCGAGGCTTTCATGCTGGCGATTTCGGCCGCAGCGCGAGAGCAGGCTGAGACTGGTCGCTAAAGTTATCGAGGCTGTTTAGGATAATGTCGATCGACAACGACAGCGTCGGGATGCGACACGATGGTCATGAACCAGACCATGCTGCCGGCCAGCGTCCAAAATGTATTCCAGTAAACCCAGTTCATTTTCCTGCCCGCCTAACCAATTTTTTCAGCCGCTGATCAGGCAGAGGTTCTGCCCACGAATTCGTCCAGGTAGACAGGCACATCGTATCCGTCGATGTCGCAACGACAGCGGATTTCTCTCGCGATATGTTGGGACAAATCGTCGCTCCAGTGCTCCAGCGTGTTGAAAGCGACCACCTCGATCGGGTCACTGAATTGTCCCGACAGAAGATCGGCAATGACCGTCTCGATGTCGGCGCACTCGGTTTTCCGGGCGATGCCATGCTGCCCAGGACCTTCCACGACAAGGTAGATCGTCTGATCGGCGCCATACGGCACAATCGGAGGAAATCCGCGCATCGCCCGAACTCCATGTAACGCAGATTCAATTACAGCGCAGAGAAAAGGTTCCCGTTATGCGCCGACGTTTTAAGAACACCTGCCAGGTGGCAGCGACGAGCGCGCCTGCCGCCGCCGTCAAATGCCGCGCGCCGGCGCGCGACAAGGCTAGAGTTTCGGTGCGCTGCCCCTGGGCATCGAGCCCTCGCTCGGCCCGGCAGCAAGCGCCGCACTGTCGATCGCGGCGGCGCTGACGAGCTGCTTGACATCAAGAAGGGTGAATTGCGCGATGCCGACACGGTCGGCCGGCACGCCCGGGACGAGCTGCACGCTCAACACGCCATCGCAGTTCGCGCCTTTGGCTTCGGTCAGCATGGCGCTCGGTTCCTTGGCCTTGGTCTGTGCGCGCTTGACGACCGCCACGCAACTGCCGCGGACGGTGTCGCCGTTGAGCTTGACGGCGGCCCGCGGGTCGAGCGGCTTGTCGATCGCTTCCAGCGCGGTCGCTTCCTTGTATTTGCCGCCGACCGACATGATCGAGCCCTTGCGGTAGATGTAATACAGATGCTGATCGCCGACGATGGTGGGCACGCCATATTTGCCCATGACTTCCTTGATCATGTCGGCCTTCGACGGCTGCTGGTCCTGCGCGAAGGTCAGATTGCGCGCGACGAAATAGGCGCGGTTGGCGCTCGCGGGCGAGGAGAAGCTGGTCGAGAGCATCTCGCCATTCTGTTTCGAACCGGTGGGGAGGCTGAAATTCAGCGCCGCGACATAGCTGGCGCCGCCGAATTTCTGCTGATGGATGTCGGTCTTGGTGTCGTTGCGGCCCTTGAACAGCGAATCAAAGACGGCGCGCGCGGATTCGGCATTCGATTCGGTCGAGATGCCTAGAATGTCGGGACGGAGTTTGCCCGAGAACGCCGTCTCGGGGGCCTTCGGCTTGATATCATCGGCCAGTGACGGCGTGGGCAGGGATGCCAGTCCCGATACCAAGCTCATGGCAAGCGTCGAAACCAGCGCATGGCGAGGCATGAAACACCCAGGAAATCGGGAACGGGTCGACTAGGGAAGCGGGCGGGATTACGCCAAACTTTGAACCGCGATGTCAACGTTGTCAGGCGATTTCACAGGCCGGCGGGGGCCGTTGTTAACGCTTTGATCCACCTCACTTTGCCTTGCCACCGCCATATCGATAGGCTACGTCGCGGCGATGCGGGGATCGGGCGCGCGATGCTGCCGCCCAAGGCGCGGTTCCTCGGGGATGGGATACCTTTAAGTGTCTGAATTATTTGATGAAGTAGACGAGGAGGTCCGTCGCGATCAGCTCAAAAAGCTGTGGGACCAATACTCGCTTTATATCATTGCCGGCCTGATTTTGATCATCGCCGCCGTGGGCGGCTGGCGCGGTTATCAATATCTGGAAGCCAAGAAGGCGGCCGAGGCGGGGGCTGCGTTCGACAAGGCCGTCGAGCTTTCGGAAGCCAACAAGCACGCCGAGGCCGAAGCGGCGTTCGCCGATCTCGTTGCGAAGGCGCCGTTTGGCTATCGCGTGTTGGCGCGGTTGCGCATGGCTTCGGAAGTCGCCAATCGTGATCCACAGGCCGCGGCAAAGATGTTCGATGAGCTCGCCGCTGATCGCAGCGTCGGCGTCGCCGAGCAGGATCTGGCGCGGATTCGCGCCGCCCAGTTGCTGCTGGAAAGCACGAGCTATCCCAATATGAAGGAGCGCCTCGAGGCCGCCGCTGCGCCCGGCGCTACCTTTCGCCATACCGCGCGCGAATTGCTGGCACTGTCGGCATGGCGCGCCAACGACGCTGCGGCGACGCGGCAATGGCTGGACCTGATCGCCAATGACGGCGAAACGCCGCCGAGCCTGCGCTCGCGTGCCGAAGCGCTGCAGGCCTTGCTGCCGCCGGTCGCCAAGAGCTGACCGAGCATGATCCGGAAAAGTGGGTACCGGTTTTCCGAGAAGATCATGCTCAAACCAAAGAGTTGGAGCGAGACGACTTTCGCCAAAGTCGTCTGGATCTAGGGCAAGAACGAGTTGGGAAACAGTATGCGCCGCCCGCAACGTTTGATCGCAACCGCCGTCCTCATCGCGCTTTCGGGCGCGCTGGCAGGCTGTGGCAGCACGGGCAATTTCGACCCGTCCGATCTGCTCGACTTCCTCGATACCAAGAAGAAGCTGCCCGGTGATCGCAAGCCGGTGTTCCCCGAAGGCGTGCCGGGCCTCGAGCAGGGCGTGCCGAAAGATCTCTACAAGGGCGCCCGCCAGGTTGACGACCCGAACGCGCAGGCAGCCGCTGCAGCTCCTCCGCCAGCGGAAGAACCGAAATCGAAGCGTGGCGCGAAATCCAAGGGCAAGCAGGCCGCCGCACCCGCCGCTGCGCCTGCGGACGCCGACGCCGCACCCGACGAGGAAGGCAGCACCGCCGCCGCGCCGCCGGCGCCCAAGCCCGCCAAGGTGGTGCGCAAGCGCACCACCGCGCCGCCGCCCGATCAATCGGCGGCACCTGCACAATCCCCGCAACAATCCGCGTTCCCGGCGCCGATGCCGAGCGGTACGTTCACGCGTTGATTCTTTTCTTTTCGTTCGATTGACACGCCCTTCGAAAGAGGGCGTTTGGATCATTTATGTCCTTTACGATCGCCATTATCGGCCGCCCCAATGTCGGCAAGTCGACGCTGTTCAACCGGCTGGTTGGGCAGAAGCTGGCGCTGGTGGATGACGAGCCCGGCGTCACCCGCGACCGCCGCGAGGGCAATGCGCGTCTCGGCGATCTCGAATTCACCGTGATCGACACGGCCGGCCTCGACGAGGGCGCCAAGGGCTCGCTCACGGCACGGATGCAGGAGCAGACCGAAACCGCGATCGGTCTTGCCGACGCGCTGATGTTCGTGATCGATGCGCGCGCTGGGCTAACGCCCAACGATCGCGCCTTTGCCGATTTTGCCCGCCGCGCCAACAAGCCGGTGGTGCTGGTCGCCAACAAGAGCGAAGGCAAGCACGGCGAAGTCGGCGCGATGGAATCCTACGCGCTGGGGCTCGGCGATCCCATCCAGATTTCGGCCGAGCATGGCGAGGGCCTGAGCGATCTCTACGACGCGCTCGCCGCGCTGATGCCGGACACGGTCGAGGAAGGTGAAGAGTTCGACGATGACGACATCATCGTATCCGATGAAGAACTCGCGCAGCGGCCGATCCGCGTCGCCATCGTCGGCCGTCCCAATGCCGGGAAATCCACGCTGATCAATCATCTCCTCGGCGAGGAGCGGCTGTTGACCAGCGCCGAGGCCGGCACCACACGCGATTCCATTTCGGTCGAGATCACCTGGCAGGGCCGCGAGTTCCGTGTGTTCGACACCGCAGGGCTACGGCGGCGCTCGCGGATCGAGGAGAAATTGGAAAAACTGTCGGTGGCGGACGCGCTGCGCGCGGTGCGCTTTGCCGAAGTCGTCGTGATGATGATGGACGCGCAGAACCGGTTCGAGGAACAGGACCTGCGCATTGCCGATCTGATCGAGCGCGAGGGACGGGCGATCGTGCTCGCGGTCAACAAATGGGATCTGATGGAGCGCAAGCCTCACCTGATTTCCGCGCTGCGCAGCGATGTCGATCACTGGCTGCCGCAGGTCAAGGGCGCGCCTGTTGTCGCGGTGTCCGGGCTGATGGGCGAAGGCATCGACCGGTTGATGACGGCGATTGAGGACGCCTACGCAGTGTGGAACAAGCGCGTGCCGACGGCCACGCTCAATCGCTGGTTCGAGCAGGCAGTCGACGCCAACCCGCCGCCCGCGGTTTCGGGGCGCCGGCTGAAACTGAACTACATTACCCAGGCCAAGGCCCGGCCGCCGAGCTTTATCCTGTTCTGCTCGCGAGCCGACGCCGTGCCGCAATCCTATCTGCGCTACCTCACCAACTCGATGCGCGAGGCTTTTGACCTGCCGGGCACGCCGATCCGGATCACGCTGCGCGAAAAAGCCAACCCGTTCGCCCACAAGCGCAAGCGGCCGTCATGATCTCCGTGTAGCGCTACCTGGCGGTCAGCGTCTCCGGGGTTGCCCAAAAGCAACAATCGCAGAATCTTAGCGATACCCGTCTAGACATCGCTGCGCTACGCTGCAATCCTAAGTTTTTCGAAAAAAGCAAAACAACTTTCTCGCGTTTCAGTCGTAACTGCGAGGCGTATTATGATAAGACATTTGACGGTTGCGGCACTGGCCGCGTCGGTTTTTGTTTCCGGCTGCGCAATTCACCCACTGCCGGAACAGGTCGCCGGCGTCGACACTCCCCACATCGTGCGACAGATCCGGTGCGAGACGCGCGACGCCGTCAAGGCGACATTGCTGGATTTCCTGCGCTTCATCGGAAGCGGCTTGTACGCGGGACTGCCCGAGGGGGTTCGCGACCCCAACGCCGACCGGCTGGTTGCGCTCTACGAGGAACAGCCGGACTTGATGGACAAGTTCAACTCCAGCTACTTCCCTGGACCCAGATATGTGAGGGAACGCGCTGCCATCGATCTGCTCCTGAAAGCGGGCGTTGCCTACACGTTCGACTTCGACATCTTCGAGGACAACGACATCGGCGCTACCGTGAACCTGCTGCGTGACATCAATCCGAACTTCACGGCCGGCATCGAAGGCCATGCCAAACGCCGGCGGCAGAACGAGCGCAAATTCACGGTGACCGACACCTTCGGCTCTCTTCTCGCCAATTTGAACGCCGCGGAGGTCCGCGGCATCCGTTATTGCTCCGGACAGATCGTCGGACCGAACTACGTCTATCCCATTGCGGGCCGTGTCGGCGTCGACCGCTCCGTCAAGGATTTCTCCAGGATGCTGCTGTTCGAAAACTTGGGCGGCAAGGACGGCGCAGCCGGCGCCGCGCCAACCATGACCGACGACCTGACCTTCACCACGACGCTCACCCTGGAAGGCACCCCGAAGCTCGTCTTCGCTCCGGTCGGCACGCTCTTGCGCGTGGCCAACGCGTCGCTCGATCTCAACGTGGGGCGCAGCGACAAGCATCAGGTCACAATTGGCCTCGCCGTGGACGTGGGCGGCGTGGACGCGGTGCGCGGCTTCCTGTTCTCGGCAGGCCGCGGCAGCGGCACCGTGATCGCCGAGCGGGGTCCCACGGGCCGACAGCCGACCCGCCTGCTGTGGGCCGGGCAACGCGTGACGGGTGGCGGCACACGATCCGAGTTCCTCGCCGTCATCGCGATCGATCAACAGAAGAGCAAGGAATTCAAGCTGCAGGTCGCGCCCTGAAACAGGAGAACCCCATGGCCGCCAAGAAATCCCGACGCGCCGCCGCCTCCAAACGCAAGACGTCGCCGGCTCGCAAAGGCAGAAAATCGTCGGCGACCAAACGGACGAGCGGCGCGCGGTCCGCATCCGCTGGGACGCGCAAGGCGGTATCGGTTGAGAACTTCGTGCGATGTATCAGAACCCTGCACGATCTGGGCCTGGTCCTGCCATTCGTGCGATCCGCAAAAAGAGCGAAGTTGACCTTGACGATGGATACCGCCGCTTTCGAACGGGTCAAGACATCCGTGAACAAGCAGCGCCAGCCCGCACCCGTCTCGGCCAACATCCGCTCACGGGCCTCGATCGGGCCGGCGACAAGGGGCGTCAGACCGCGCCCAGGTGATGATCCGTTCGACTTCGGGAGCAACGCCGCACCCGGCGGGTTGGGAAGCGTCGCGCCGCTCCCAGGTCATGACCCATTCGACTTCTAAGGCGGGATGACTGATCCCTGCTCGGACGATCCGTTCGATTGCAAGTTCAAATAACTGAGACACGGCAGGGAGTGCCGTTCCAACCATATCATGGGGCTTGCCTGTCGGGCGAAGAGTCCTTAGTCGATCAGGTTCGTTGGTGCACGGACAGGAGATCGAACGTTGCTGGAACGTGGCCGAGCGCATGTGCCGCGTCGCGGAGCAGCAGCCTTCATCTTCGTCACCATTCTGCTCGACATGCTGGCGCTCGGGCTGATCCTGCCGATCCTGCCCAAGCTCGTGGAAAGTTTTGTCGACAACGACACGGCGACGGCGGCGCGGATTTTTGGCCTGTTCGGCACCGCCTGGGCGCTGATGCAGTTTTTGTTTTCGCCGATCCTTGGCGCGCTGTCGGATCGCTTCGGCCGGCGGCCGGTGGTGCTGCTGTCGAATTTCGGATTGGCGCTGGACTATGTGTTGATGGCGCTGGCGCCGTCGCTGACCTGGCTGTTCATCGGCCGGGTAATCTCAGGCATCACCTCCGCCAGCATCTCCACGGCCTTTGCCTACATCGCCGATGTGACGCCGCCGGAACGGCGTGCGGCGGTGTTCGGCAAGATTGGTGCTGCGTTCGGCGCCGGCTTCATTCTCGGTCCTGCCGTCGGCGGCCTGCTCGGCGGCATGGATCCGCGCCTGCCGTTCTGGATCGCGGCGGGCTTGAGCTTTGCGAATGCGCTGTACGGTTGGCTGATCCTGCCCGAGTCGCTGCCCAAGGATCGGCGCGCGCCATTCCACTGGAAAAGCGCCAGCCCGATCGGGGCACTGCATCTCTTGCGCTCGAACCGGATTCTCGCCGGCCTGTCGCTGGCGAATTTCTTCGGGCAGGTCGCGCATGTGGTGCTGCCATCTACCTTTGTGCTCTATGCCACCTACCGTTATGGGTGGGATACGACGACGGTAGGGCTCACGTTGGCTTTGGTCGGAGTCTGCGCCATGGTGGTGCAGGGTGCCGGCGTCGGGCCGATCGTCAAGCACCTCGGCGAGCGCCGTGCGCTGCTGCTGGGGCTTGCCTGCGGCGCGCTGGGTTTTTTCATCTATGGCGCGGCCCCGACCGGACCGCTGTTCTGGCTCGGCATTCCCGTGATGGCGCTGTGGGGCGTGGCGGGGGCGGCGATCCAGGCGCTGACGACGCAGCTCGTAGCACCCGATCAGCAGGGCCAGTTGCAGGGCGCGACCAACAGCGTCAACAGCATCGCCCAGATGGCGGGGCCGTTTCTGTTTACGCTGACGTTTGCGTATTTCATCAGCGACGGGGCGCCGTTCAAAATGCCGGGCGCACCGTTCCTGTTGGCGGCAGCGCTGCTGGGGCTGGGACTCTTGATCGCGTGGCGCACGCTAGCGACAACAAAAGGCGCTAAATCGTAGGGTGGGCAAAGCGCAGCGTGCCCACCATTCACGATGAAAGCGCGGAGAGATGGTGGGCACGGCGCAAGTGCGCCTTTGCCCACCCTCATATGAGGGCTTTTGAGTCAAGCATCCCGACCGGGGCTTGGATGTGATTTTTTGCATTCGGTGGAGCGGCGGCGCGCGGAGCCATGCGTAGCGCAGCGTGCCGCCGCGGTCGGTGCGCTCAGGAACTGGCTTCCGGCGATTTATGCAGCATCTCACTGCATCACCTCATATCCGGTCGGGCGTTTTGCAGCCCGGTACCCACATTCCGCATGCATGCGGCGAGGAAGCCATGAGGATGAGACCCATCTACGAAGCGGCCTGTTGATTTGGCCCAAGGGTGGCACGGTCATCATCCATTCCGCGCTGACCGCGGCCGACGCCGCGACGCTGACGCGTTGCTTGAAACGTTTACGCCTTCGCGGCCTTGAGCACGGCTCCTTCGGGAACCATGCCGGTTGTGAGGTAGCGCCAGAGCGCCACCATCAGCTTGCGCGCCAAGGCCACGATGGCGATGCGCTTGTTGCGCTTGCTGGCATTGTTGTGGGTGCGGCTGCGGAACCATCGGGTGAGCGCACTCTCCGGCTGATGCCGCAGCCACAGCCAGGCCAGTTCGATCGCGGCGCAGCGGGCGCGTGGATTGCCCGCCTTGCTGATGCCCTGGTCGCGGTCGGTCCCGCCGCTCTGCCATGGACTGGGCGTCAGCCCGAAATAGCTCGCGACCTCACGCCGATTACGAAAGTCCTTGTAGAACACCTCGCTGGTCAGCGTCGTCGCGAACGCCGGACCGAGGCATTTGAGCCGGAGCAACAGTTCGCTGCGCTCGGTCATCTGCGCCGCCGCAGGTGCCGGATCCGCTTGAGCCGACGCCTGTGCGAGTTCCTCGAGCCGTTCGCGCACCAGCATCAGCCGTGCGTGCTCGTGCCTGATCTCCGCCAGCATCCGTGGCGGCACCGCCTGGCCCTGCCAATCCCGCTGCGCCGAAAGCCAGCTCAGCCAGTCACGCCGGCGCGGGTTCCCCACCGCCATGCCCAACAATCGCAGCAGCGCCTTGATCCGGGTGGTGTGCGCGGTTTGCTCCTTGATCAGCCGGCCGCGTTCACGGCTGGTGCGGCGGGCGTCCTCTTGCTCCGGCGCAGGTGCCCGCACGATCCGCACCACCTGCGGCTCACCGCGCAGATACGCCATCAGCGTCCGTAGCATCTTCTCGCCATCGATCCGGTCGGTCTTCACCCGCCGTGCCCGCTGATCCACCGCTATGCTCGCAGGGTCAAACACGTAGTTCGTGATCCCGGCAGCCAGCAGAAGCCGATGCAGCCAGAACCCGTCGTAGCCCGCTTCGTAGCAGCTCACCACCGCCGGAACGGCTCCCAGCGCCCGGGCCGCCCGCTCCCGAACCTGACCGATCAGCGCCAGCAGCGCAGCATGATCGCCGCCCTCCAGCTTGTGACGCGACATCTTGCCTTTGTCCGGACTGTGCAGCGTTACCAGCCAGCTCTTCTGGCTCAGTTCAATCGCAACGAAAATCGTGCCACAATGCCCGGCGGTGGGCGTGTCTACGGTCGATGCTTGCATCTGGCTCTCCGATGGTTCGAGTGTGGAAACCCAAACCTACCGGAAAGGGCACGCTCACCGCCCCATGGAATCTACGCACGCTGCTACGCCGTCACTTCTTCACCAGCGGACATTCGCTGGCTTCGAGCGGCTTGGCGGCGTCTTCCGCCGAGATCGCGGCGATCTGCTTGTAATAGTCCCACGGTCCCTTCGACTCTTCCGGCTTCTTCACCTCGAACAGATAGGCCGGGATGAGGCGGCGGCCATCGGCGCGCAGCGGGCCCTTGCCGAACAGCGGATCGTCGGTCGGCAATTCCTTCATCTTGGCGACGACCTTGGCGCCGTCATGGGGATTGCCGCCGAGCGCTTCCATCGCCTTCAGATAATGCAGCACCATGGCGTAGTTGCCGGCCTGCGTCATCGAGGGCATCGCGTTCTTGTTGGCGAGTGCGGAGAACCGCTTCGACCAGGCGCGCGTCTGGTCGTTCATGTCCCAGTAAAAGGACTCGGTGAACGTCAGGCCCTGCGCGGTCTTCAACCCAAGCGAATGCACGTCGTTGATGAACAGCAACAGCGCGGCGAGCTTCTGGCCGGCCGCGACGATGCCGAATTCGGCGGCCTGCTTGATCGAGTTGGTGGTGTCGCCGCCGGCATTGGCAAGTCCGATGACCTTTGCCTTGGACGCCTGCGCCTGCAGCAGGAAGGACGAGAAATCGGCGGTGTTGATCGGAGCCTTGACGCCGCCGAGCACCTTGCCGCCATTGGCGGTCACGACGGCCGACGTGTCACGCTCGAGCGCATGACCGAAGGCATAGTCGGCGGTGAGGAAGAACCAGCTATCGCCGCCCGCTTTGGTCAGCGCCTTGCCGGTGCCGTTGGCGAGCATGTAGGTGTCGTAGGTAAAGGAGACAGTGTTTGGCGTGCACGCCTTGCCGGTAAGGTCCGCCGTCGCTGCGCCCGAATTGAGCAGGACGTTGTTCTTTTCCTTGACGAGGTTGTTGACGGCGAGCGCGACGCCGGAGTTCGGCGTGTCGGCGATCGCATCGACCTTGTCGTTGTCGATCCACTGCCTCGCGATGTTGACGCCGACGTCGGGTTTGTTCTGGTGATCGCCGCTGACGACGTCGATCTTCCAGCCCTTCTTGGTGAGGCCGGAATCCTCGACCGCCATCTTGATCGCGACGACGGAATTGGGGCCGCCGATGTCGGCATAGAGGCTCGACATGTCGTTCAACACGCCGATCTTGACGGTCTTGTCCTGGGCCAGTGCTGGCGTCGCGAGGCCGAGCGCGGCAAGCGCCACGGACGCGGCGAAGCGCCGCGCAATTCTATTCGTCATGGTATTCCCTCCAGAAACGGTTGTTCGCCGGCTCTCTTTTCGGAACCTGCCAGCGGGTCTGCGATAGTCCTTCTGGTGGGGCCGGGCAATCCGCCTATCGTAGCGCGTCCGAGGTCAGCTTGAACTTCTGGATCCGCTTACCGGTGTCGACCTCGGCCGTATAGACGTTGCCCTTGGCGTCTACCGCCATGGCGTGAATCCAGTGGAACTGTCCGGCATTGCGGCCATTGCGGCCAAAACTGCCAACTACGGTACCATCATCCCGTTTCAGCACCCGGATTTCATTGTTTTCGCCGTCGGCGCTCAGCAAATAGGTCTGCTTCGGATCGGGCCAGATCGCGATATCCCACACCGCGCCGTTGCCGAGTGTGTTCTTTTCGTAGAACCATTCCTTAACGAAGGTTCCATCTTTCCTGAACACCTGGATGCGGTTGTTGATGCGGTCGCAGACATAGACCAGCCCGTCATTGGCGAGCTTCACGCAATGCACGGGATTGGCGAATTGCTGCGGGGGAGGCGCCTTGGGGTCGTAGGCCGGCTGCTTGTCATCGTTCGGCGGGTTGCCGTAAGCGCCCCAGTGCCGCTTGTAGGCGCCAGTGGTTGCATCAAACACGATGACGCGGCGATTGCCGTAGCCGTCGGCAACGAAGATTTCGTTGGCGTCCTTGTCGATCGCGGTCTCGGCGGGTTTGCCGAGCTGCGTGGTGTCGCCAGAACCCTTGCTCGGCGCGATCTTGCCGATCTGCATCACGAACTTGCCGTCGAGGGTGAATTTCAGGATCGCGTTGTCGTTGTCGGCATTGCCGCCGACCCACACGAAACCTTTCTCATCCACCTCGATGCCGTGCTCGCGGCCTACCCATTCATAGCCTTCGCCGGGGCCGCCCCAGGAGCGCAGCAGATTGCCGTCGGTATCGAACTCGAGCACCGGCGGCGCCGACACGCAGCATTTCGAGCGGGGCGGATTCAGCGCAGCACCCTTCTCATCGTCGGTGAGCGAGCGCGGGCGATGGATCACCCAGATATGGCCCTGCGCATCGACCGTGATGCCGCCGACCTGGCCGAGGATCCAGTTGTTCGGCAGCGGCTTTGGCCATGACACATCGACTGCGAAGGTCGGAATATCGCCGGCGCGCGAGGAAGCCGGCACCGCAACAAGCATTGCAGCGGTGAAGCAGGCAGCGACAGTTCTGGAGAGAGTCAGGCGAGCGCGCGTGCACTTCGACGTCATGGGTGCCTCCCAATGATTTTTCTTGGCGGGTTGTCCCGCTTGGAAGGCAGTCAATCGTGCGGAGGTGTGGGAGTCAACGGTTTGACATCGTCATTGCGAGGCAGCGAAGCAATCGATGCCTCAACAAGCGGCGAAATGGATCGCTTCGCGGAGTCTGTCATCGGGCGCGCATTCGCGCGAGCCGTTGGCTCGCAATGACCCAGAAAAACGCTCACTCCGGCGCGCGGAAGCTCATCAGCGTGCGGGTCCTGTAGTCATAGAGCTTGCCGGTCTCGGTCCACTCCGGCGCGCACATCGGCACGATGAATTCCGCCGCCTGCTCGGGCGTATCCAGCGTCATCGGGTCTTCGCCGGGAAAGACGATGGCGCGCATGCGGGTGCGGATCGGGCCGGGGCTGAACAGGTTGACCCGCAGTTTCGTGCTCACGGTCTCGTTGGCCCAGGAGCGCACCAGTGTGTCCAGTGCGGCCTTCGAGGCCGCGTAGGGACCCTGATAGGCGTTCGCCTTGCTGGCGGCGCCCGACGTCACGAACACGGCGCGGCCGGCGTCCGAGACCTTGAGCAGCGGGTCCATGCAGCGGATGAGCTGGAAGTTCGCGGTGACGTTCACCGCCATCACGTCGTTCCAGGGTTTTAGCTCGATATGACCGAGCGGCGAGGAGGGACCGGCGACGCCGGCATTGCCGACAAGTATATCGATCTTGCCGTGGCGCTCATGCAGCGCCGCGCCGAGCCGCGCGATGCCGTCGAAATCGGTGAGATTGAGCGGCACCAGCGTGGCGCTGCCGCCGTCTTTCCGGATCTCGTCGTCGAGTTCCTCAAGGCCGCCTTGCGTGCGCGCGACGGCCACGATATGCGCGCCGGCGCGACCGAGCGCACGGGCCGTGGCATAGCCGATGCCGCGTGAGGCGCCGGTGACGAGCGCGATGCGGGAGGCGAGGGGTTTGGTCATGATGCTGGTCCGTCCACGTCCTTGCGGCGGGTTTTACAGACGTGGATGGCCAGGACAAGCCCGGCCGCGAGAAAAGCATCGTCATTCCGGGATGGCCCGGAGGGCCAGACCCGGAATCTAGAGCTAAGGGACTAAGGTAGCACTACATCGAGATTCCGGGTTCGATGCTGCGCATCGCCCCGGAATGACGCTTCGCGTCAGCTCGCTTCCGCCAGCAGCGACAATTGCCGGGGCTGCGGTTCGACCTGGGTCTGGTCGGTGAGGTGCGTCGGATAGGCGCCGGTGAAGCAGTGGTCCGAGAATTTTGGATTGGCGGGATCGCGGCCCGGTTCGCCCATGGCGCGGTACATGCCGTCGATCGACAGGAACGCCAGCGAGTCCGCGCCGATGATGTCGCGCATCTCCTCCAGCGAATGGCTGGCCGCGAGAAGCCCGCCGCGGTCCGGCAGGTCGATGCCGTAATAGTCGGGATACAGGATCGGGGGCGAGGCGAGGCGGAAATGCACCTCGCGCGCGCCGGCGTCGCGCATCATGCGCACGATCTTCTTCGACGTGGTGCCGCGCACCAGCGAGTCGTCGATCAGGATGATGCGCTTGCCTTCGATCGCGGCGCGGTTGGCCGAATGCTTCATGCGCACGCCGAGTTCGCGCACGCTCTGGGTCGGCTGGATGAAGGTGCGGCCGACATAGTGGTTACGGATGATGCCGAGCTCGAACGGCACGCCGGAATGCTGGCTGTAACCGAGGGCGGCGGGCACGCCGGAATCCGGCACCGGCACCACGACGTCGACTTCGACATGGCTTTCACGCGCGAGCTGCGCGCCGAAGGCTTTTCGGACGTCGTAGACCGAGCGGCCGCCGACGATGGAGTCCGGCCGCGAGAAGTAGATATATTCGAAGATACAGGGCCGCGGCGGCTTCGGCGGGAACGGCTTGTGGCTGTGCGCGCCCGCCTCGTCGAACACGATGATTTCGCCGGGCTCGATGTCACGGACATATTTTGCGCCGATCATGTCGAGCGCACAGGTTTCCGAGGTCAGGATCGGACGGCCGTCGAGGTCGCCGAGCACCAGCGGGCGGATGCCGAGCGGATCACGGGCGCCGATCAACTTCTTGTTGGTGAGCGCGACCAGCGCGTAAGCGCCTTCGATCGCGCGCAGCGACTCGATGAAGCGGTCGATGAAACGGCCACGCCTGGATTGCGCGACCAGATGCAGGATGACCTCGGTGTCGGTGGTCGACTGCATCATCGCGCCACCCTTCACCAGTTCGCGGCGCAGCGTCAGCCCGTTGGTGAGATTGCCGTTATGGCCGACGGCGAAGCCGCCGGCATTGAGCTCGGCGAACAGCGGCTGCACGTTGCGCAGGATGGTAGCGCCGGTGGTGGAATAGCGTACATGGCCGACGGCCATAATGCCGGGCAGGCGCTCGATGACTTCACGGCGGGAGAAGGTATCGCCGACGAGGCCGAGGCGGCGTTCGGAGTGAAAGCGGCTGCCGTCAAAGGAGACGATGCCCGCGGCTTCCTGGCCGCGATGCTGAAGGGCGTGTAGTCCGAGCGCTGTAATGGCGGCGGCCTCGGGGTGGCCGAAAATGCCGAACACGCCGCATTCCTCGCGTAGCGTGTCGCCTTCGAGATCGTCCTGCAACTCGACGCCCGGATTTAAATCAGGGCTTGGATCGAGTTGGCCGGCGGGATCGGAAGGGTTTTGCATCGCGTCCATCGCCTCTCTATTTTGGCCAGAATTAGCGTGCCGCGGGTTTCTCGATCAGCTTTTTAAGACTGTCGCGGGCAGGTTTACTGTAGCCATCGCCGGACGCAGGGGCTGCCTGGTCGGCGTCAGTTTGGTCGTCGTCCGGTTTATTCTTCTTGAATCTCTTTAAGATGGTGTTCTCGGGGTCGTCCGGCAAGAGCGACATTAACCAATCCCCGGTTCCTTGCAGGACCACCCGGGACTTGGCACCGGTGATCCAGTCCGGCCGCTGCTTGTCCGGGACCAGCCAGCTGAAGAACAGGAACGCGACCACCACGATCAAAAGGCCGCGACCCAACCCAAACAGGAAGCCGAGCGTGCGGTCCAGCGCGCCGATCCGCGAATCCAGGATCATGTCCGAAATCCGGACCGTGATGACGGAAACCACAATCAGCGTACCGATGAAGGTGCCGGCAACGACCACCACGGCCGCGATCGTATCGCTGCCGAAATAGGCCTTGGCAGACGGCAGCAGCTTGGAGAAAGCATAGAGCGTCACCAGCGCCGCCGCGCCCCATGCCGCGATCGACAGGATTTCGCGCATGAAGCCGCGCACCATGGCGAGCAGCCCCGAAATCAGCATTACTCCGAGCAGGACGAGATCAAGTATCGTTATCGGCATCGGCTGGTAAGGTCCGCTCGTAAGTTTCTCAAGCCAGCGAATCGGCGGGTCAGAGTCACCCCAAGTGAAGGGCAGACGGCACATCCCGCAAGGCCGGATATCGCGCCATCCCGCTCGCCTTTCGCGCGGGTTGTATAGCGGCGAGGGCCGGGCACGTCACGCCGCTTTAGCTGTTTTCACGACGGAATCGCGCTGGTGTGGCATTTTTCTCCGTCACACCCTCGCGATTGGTGTTCCGGTTGTCGGACCCAGCGCCTCTGGGGCTGCCACGTGCCGCGATATCGGCGACCAGGCTGGTCAAGCCGCCGATGCTGCTCAGCGCCAGCCCGCCATCGCCGCCGACCTCGCCACGGGCCGATTCGGGCAGAACGGCACGGCCAAATCCCAGTTTCGCGGCCTCCTTTAATCGGGCCGAGGTCTGCGCCACCGGCCGGACCGCGCCCGAGAGTGAAATCTCACCGAAATAGACCGCATCTGTCGGTAACGGAGCGTTCACCAGGGACGACACCAGGGCAGCGGCCGCCGCGAGGTCGGCCGCGGGCTCCTGGATCCGCAAGCCTCCCGCCACGTTCAGATAGACGTCGTAGCCGGACAATTTGACCCCGCAATGGGCTTCCAGCACCGCGAGCACCATCGACAGCCGGCTCGGGTCCCAGCCCACCACGGCCCGCCTCGGGGTGCCGAGCGTGGTCGGCGCCACCAATGCCTGCAATTCCACCAGCACCGGGCGGGTGCCTTCGATCCCGGCAAAGACCGCCGTGCCCGGGCTGCCCAGGTCGCGTTCAGAAAGGAACAATTCGGAAGGGTTGGAGACCTCGCGAAGGCCCAAGCCCGTCATCTCGAACACGCCGATTTCATCGGTCGGACCGAAGCGGTTCTTCATCGCGCGCAAAATGCGGAAATGTTGCGAGCCTTCTCCCTCGAACGACAGCACCGCGTCGACCATGTGCTCGACCACACGGGGGCCCGCGATCTGGCCATCCTTGGTGACGTGCCCAACCAGAATGATCGCAGCTCCGGATTTTTTGGCGAAGCGAATGAGCGCCTGCGCGGAGGCGCGGACCTGCGTCACCGTTCCCGGCGCTGATTCCACCGTGTCGGTCCACATGGTCTGTATCGAATCGATTACGATCAGGCGCGGCACCGCGCCCTCCGACAGCGTCGAGACGATGTCTTCGACCGACGTTTCGGCGGCGAGCTGCACCGGCGCATCGGCAAGCCCCAGCCGCTCAGCACGCAGCCGCACCTGGGCCACGGCTTCTTCGCCCGAAATATAGACCGCGCGATGCCCGGCGCGCGCCAGCATGCTGGTGGCCTGCGTCAGCAAGGTCGATTTGCCGATGCCGGGGTCGCCGCCGACCAACAGCACCGAACCGCGGACAAAACCGCCACCGGTGACGCGATCGAGCTCCGTCATGCCGGAGGGCAGGCGCGGGGCGTCGTTGCTTTTTCCCGTCAGTGATTCCAGCGCAAACGTCCGCCCCCGGCGCTTTGAGCGAATCGACACCGGCACGCTGCCGGTCGTGTCCTCCTCGGCCAGCGTGTTCCACTCGCCGCAGGACTCGCACTTGCCCTGCCAGCGGTTATACGCCGCGCCGCAGTTCTGGCAGACAAAGGAGAGGGTGGATTTGGCCATGAAGGGAGTGAGTCGCAGTCTCGGTGGAACGGGCAATGTGTCATAGCATGACTGAGGTAGCATGGAGGCATGATATCATCCTGTTATACGTCGGACGTGCCGCAGGACGAAGACTTGTAGTAGAGGAGGTTCACACCGCTAGGGCACGATAAATCCAAGTAACCAAATCTAACCACTTTCTTGAGATTCTATAGACGCTTGAGAGAACTCCATGGCCGAAACATCAATCGAATGGACCGACGCGACTTGGAATCCTGTGGCTGGTTGCACCGTGCTTACAGCAGGCTGCACGAATTGCTACGCCATGCGGATGGCGGCCAGACTTGAGGCGATGGGGACTGCGAAGTACCGCGGCCTCACCCGGAAAAGCGGGCGACGCGCAGTCTGGACCGGCAAAATTCGTTTGGATTATGCATCGCTCGATACACCGAGAACGTGGTCAAAGCCACGCAAGGTTTTCGTCAACTCAATGTCCGACCTTTTCCATGATGATGTTCCAACTGAATTCATCGCTCGGGTTTGGGACGTGATGAAGGAAACACCTCGGCACACGTATCAAATTCTCACTAAGCGCCCCGAGCGCATGGCACACGTTCTAGCTCAACGATCATTCGAAATCCTCCCGAACGTCTGGCTCGGCACCAGCATTGAGGATGGTCGCGTTCTGTATAGGTTGGATGCCATTCGGCAGGTGCCAGCCGCAATCAGATTTGTTTCCCTTGAGCCGCTGATCGGGTCCGTAGCCGATGGCGATCTCACCGGCATCCATTGGGCGATCGTTGGTGGGGAGAGCGGCCCGCGCGCCCGCGAAATGAAGCCTGAGTGGGTCGACGAGATCGAGACGATGTGTCGTTCCTCTGGAACGGCCTTCTTCTTCAAACAGTGGGGTGGAAAAAATAAGAAGGCGGCCGGTCGCATACTAAATGGCAAGACCTACGATGAGATGCCCGACCTGCGGCCGTGATCTCATCGGTATTTTTTGAAAATGTCGCCGATGATTTTTTGCGCAACGGGTTTCTGAGAAGCAAAGAACAAGTAGTACACGACAGCATTGGTGCTGTTCTTCATCGGTAGGGGCTCGGGGACGAACTCGAAACCAGCCACTTTGCGCAGCCTTTCACGAAAGGCGCCTACAATCGCGTCATTTCCCTGTTTTACGATGTCTGGCGCACCGAACAAATTGCCTTGCGGGTGTTCGGCGTAGGCCGCTTCTCTCCAAGATTCATCACCCCAAAAGCTGTTCATGCGGTCAATGCCTTCCTTCGGAACGACGGAGGGATTCCGCCAGATCGCGTTCCTGTTCATGTCCATCACCGGAAAATTCAGGAACATGTCGATGGCCCGGGACTGACCTGCCATCTCCATCGCGCGCCATTCAAGGTGAAGACCGTAGGGGTCGAAGAGGCAAAGCGCTCGCTTAAATTCGCTGTACTTGATAGTCGGCAGAAGCGTTTGGGTGAGATATTTCGACGCGTCGCCCGTTTCTATGTGGACGTTACCGCGGCCGGCACAAAGCTTTTTCAGATGCGCCGTCTTCTGGGCGTCCATATCGATAAAAAAGAAACTGTCGAAAGGCGGCGTCGTCTTCAACGCGCGGGCCGGGCTACCGTCGATCGGCCCACCACTGCGCTTCGAGATGTGCACACCGGCGCCACTGAACGCGTCGACGTAGTATTTCTTCAGGCCTCGTTGATTGGCGAAAGCTGCGGTATAGGCCGAACCGTATTTCTCAACGATCTCAAGCTTTAGCTCGGACCAGATGCCAACCTCGTCGAATTTAAAGGGCGTAGGCACAGGCGTTGGTCATGTGTTGCTTCCACTTCTTCAAATGCTGCCACAAGTCCCTCCCAACGATCACTATTTTCATCGGAAGTGCTACCTGCATATCTAGCAACTTTAGGTAATTTTTCAACCACTGGCTATGCGCGCGTTCAATTCAGCGCATCAGGAAGCGATAGCGGGACATGTCCAGATGCCAATAGGTCGCTCAAGCCCACGAATGCTCTGTGCCGGCTGCTCGACGAGCAACGCGAAGTCTCCGCTCGAATGGCTGGATTCCGTCCGCGCCTGCTGCACCAGCGCGTCGCTAACCACGATGGCGCATCCGAATTCGCGGGTAAGCGCCTCGAGCCGGCTCGCCGCATTCACGGTGGTGCCGATCACGGCGAATTCGAGCCGGTTGAGGCCGATGTCCCCAAGCACGACCTGGCCATAGTGCAGTCCGACGCTGACCTGGATCGGCGGCTCGTTGCGATCTTTCCGTTCTCTGTTTAACTCCGCAATCGAATCGATCATACCCCTCGCGCAACGCAAGGCGTTCAGCGCGTCGGAATCGCCGGCGAACGGCGTACCGAATGTCGCCATCAGGCCGTCGCCGAGATACTTGTCGAGCGTTCCGCCGTGCCGAAACACTTCTCGTTCCATCCGCTCATGGAACTGTCGCAGCGTGCCGATAACCTCCTTTGGGTCTCGTCCATCGGCATAGGTAGTGAAGCCCACGATATCGGCAAACAAAACGGCGACGTCCTGGGTGTGAACCCGCGTGAGTGGCTCGTCATTGACAGACAGTTGCTCGACGACATTGGGGGAAAAATACCGCGCCAGGTTGGTCCGTTCGCGTTCAATCCCGGCGTGGCTGATCAGCAGGGCGTTGGAACGGCGCACCGCCAGCGCCAACGTCATGGCGACGATCAGGAACACCGTGATTTCTTGGAAGCGCTCCGGAATGCCGATCGATGAGGGGTTGATGATGTGGAACATCCTGACGTCGGAGCCGATGGCGGCTCGCACGCGTTCCGACAACTCGGCGTGGGTTTCGGGCTGCAGGTACGCCCAGCCCACCCCGATTGCCCACACGGCCGAGGTCCAGAAGCCCATCGCGACCACCGTTCGCCACGAATAGGCAAGGGTGGCGGTTGCGAGGAAGACAAAGAAATAGATGAAAGTCTCGAACCGGAATTGCATGCCGACCGGCCAGTTCGCGGCGCTCAACGGATTGGGCACGACCGTGAGCAGGGTAATTAACGCCAGATCGCAAAAGATCAGGAAAAGCTCCGGCAGCGAACGCCCTACTTTGCCGACGTTCAATTGGGCCCAGCCGATCGCGGCAAAAAGGCCGAGCATCACGACGTAGTAAATCACGTCCCAGTTCGGGTTGATGATCGGCAAGGTAACGGCAATCACCGCCAGCGCGACCCAGCGGGCCCGGACAGCGAGTAGAAGGCCTTGGCGCTTGCTTTCCGCAATGGCCGCTTCGGCGAACTTCTGGGTGTCTTGCTGGGCTTCGGTTCGTCCGGCCCGCCGGTCGCCGGAATAGGGGACATCAGCCGCTTCCGCCACTACGCTCAAGACGCATTCTCCCCGGTCGAGTATCGGATCGTGCAACTTGCACGGAGTCGTCGATCAAGGTGCCACGTCCGAGAAGCGGCCGCCACCGATCAACGGCGTCATATCTGATAAACGCGGCGGAGGTCAGGCCGTCGAGCAAAATCGGTTGTTACCGATCACCGGCTCGTGGGAAGCTCGCTCTTGCGCTTGCAAGGCAGATACGACTTGCCGTCGATACGGCAAGCCCGCCCGCGAGCGTGATGGTGAGGACTTTCCGCATGCTCGGTCTCGGATGTCGGATACGTCATGGCGACGTCCGGGATCATCCGGGACGCCGCCACGCGACAGGCTTCAGTTCTATTTCACCGACACGAACGGCACCGCCGAGCCCGGCACCATGGTGGTCGGCAGCACGCCGTTCCAGCGTTCGGCCTGCACCAGCGTGACGAGGTTGGGGTTGGTGCCGAGCGCCTTGGCGCGGGCTTCGATGGCGGCGGCTTCGGCTTCGCCGGTGATCCTGATATTGGTCGCCCGCGCTTCACCGTTCAGCCGCAGCGCGTCGGCGCTGGCCTGGGCCTCGGCGCGGACGGCGTTGGCCTTGGCGGTGGCCTGGGTGACGGTGATCTGCGCCTGCACTTTTTCGCGCTCGGCATTCTGCTGCAGCTTCTGCACCTCGACCTCGGCCAGCATGCGCTGCTCGATCGAGTGCAGATAGTTCGCACTGAACTCGATGTTTTCGAGCTGGACGCTCTCGATCATGATCATCGGGTCGTCCTTCAGCGATGCCGTGATGGCGTCCTTGATCGCGGCGTTGAGCGTTCCGCGCTCCTGGATCGCCTTCACGGCCGTGTAGCGGCCGAACACGATCTTGACCTGCTGATTGACGGCCGGGCTGACCACCTGCTTGACCGCGATGTCCAGTCCGCCGAATTTTGCATAG
This sequence comes from Bradyrhizobium sp. AZCC 2262, assembly GCF_036924535.1. Classification (NCBI taxonomy): domain Bacteria; kingdom Pseudomonadati; phylum Pseudomonadota; class Alphaproteobacteria; order Hyphomicrobiales; family Nitrobacteraceae; genus Bradyrhizobium; species Bradyrhizobium sp. AZCC 2262. Next base: position 3,030,643 of record NZ_JAZHRT010000001.1, read on the forward strand.
AGATCGGCGACCTTGTCCGGCGAGGCACGCAAGGTGACGCTGATCTTGAGGTCCGCGGGCTGCTGGTCGTAGGAGTAGGAGTTCATCTTGTCCCATGCATAGGTAAAGGTCTTGACGCTGACCCTCTCGACGCTGTCGATCAGCGGGACCTTGAAGCCCAGGCCCGGCTGCGCGGTGCCGATCACCGCGCCGTAGCGCAGCCTCACCCCGCGTTCGGTCTGATCGACAGTGTACCAGCTTCCCGCAGCGATGATGGCGATGACAATGACGGCGGCGATGGCGCCGATGATTCCCCTGGGCATTTTCAGTCTCTCCAGACGTGGGTGATGCGAATCCGTGCGCGGCATTGATCTATGGTCGTTTGCCGAACGGATGTGACACGCGTCACTTGGTCGGCCGTCGATGGGGAATGGTTCAGGCGGAGCGCCGGGTTCCGCCGAAGCCTCACGAAAATGCCGTCCACAGCAGGGTGAGACCGGCGGCCAGCATGATGCCATCCATCAGGAGGCGGAAGACCTCGGGCTCTAGCCGCAGCACGAAACGTTTGGCGATGAAGGCGCCGAACATCAGCGAGGAGCCAGCGATCAGGCCCTTTAGCGCGACGTCCGGCGTCAGCGCGCCAAAGCGTTCGAACGTCACGGATTTGCTCAGAAAGAGTCCGAGCGAGCTTGCGGCTTCGGTGGCGAGAAAGGCGCCTTTGTTCAGCCCGTAAAACAGAAACAGCGGCACGCTGAGCGGCCCGGTCGAAACCACGACACCGGTGAGATAGCCGATAACAGCACCGCCCACGGCAAGGTGCCAAAGGCGCGCTTTAAGCTGATGACGAGCCAGCCAGTGCCGCACCGGCACCATCACGATCAGAAACAGGCCGATCGCGATATCGACGGCATGCGACGGCAGCGCCAGCAACGTCCGCGCGCCAAGTGCGGCCGCAGGAATTCCCGTGACCGAATAGGCAAGGCAGGCGCGCCAGTCGACCTCGCGCCACCAGGCGAGAATGCGCGAGAAATTCGCCATCACGGCCGCGACCGCCATGATCGGAACGGCTTCCTTTGGCCCGTATTGATAGACGAGCACCGGCATCAGCATGATCGACGAACCGGTGCCGACAATGCCTGAGATGGTGCCGGCGAGCAGGCCGACAATGAGGACAAAGATGAAGCCCAAGGATGATTCTCTGGGATGAGCGAAAGCCGGTCATCCTACAGCTTCGCAGGATAGTCAAAGGCGCGACACCTCGGTGCCCACCGTTTTCTTCGGCAGGAACGCGGCCGGCATCACGCGCACGAGACGCGTATCGAACCGCTCTTCAGCCCTTGCACAAGCCCTTCGGCTTCCAGTCGCGCTCGGGGGTCGTTGGCGGTTTGGAACTATCGTGGAGGATGAGAACGAGCGCCTTGCGCTGAACCGTGCCGGTTGCGGTCAGGTGCATCGGCGGTCCGGCGGGCACGATGACGTGGTGACTGCCGGCCTTTCCAACTTGCATGCCGTCCGGCGTCTCCAGGCACGTTTCGCCGGCAAGCGTGTACCAGGCTTCAGGACCGGAGTGACGATGTTCCGGCGCTGTCATGCCCGGATCAAACACAGCTTCCATGTATTGCGCGGAATAGTTCTCGCCGGCGTTTATCGACAGCGGGCCAATCTCGGCAACGTGCTCGCCGCCCGCCGGTGCACGCCAGTCCCGCTGCTCGATCGAAAGCAGCCATATCCTGTCGAGTGATTTGACGACCGTTCCGTGTGGACCCTTGGCCTGCTCGGCGGCTGCGAGTGTGGGATAGGTGTCCAAATGCCAAAAGGTCTGGGGCTGTGTGAACTGTCCCAGCGGCTGGTGCGCGATTATCCAACAGCCAACGGCATTTCCGCTTCGCTGCTCAACGGCCCTGCAAATCTGCGCAGATGCGCTTTCAGAAAACGCCAACAGGCCGACGCAAGCGGCCACAAAGACATGAGGACGCATGTTTTCGCTCCAATGTCAGGCGGCATGATATTGTCACAGCGACGGGTGGCAAGGCCGAACATGGCCGACTCCGCAATTGAGGTCTGACGAGCCCATCGTCGCTGCTGACATCATGCTGGCAGCAGGCTCCCCTTAAGACCTCGGCCGTGTTGGATTATTCGGGAGGAACACATCGTGCCAATCAAGGGAAGCTGCCATTGTGGCAACACACAATTCGAGGTGAACGAGGCGCCATCTGACGTGACACGCTGCACCTGTTCGCTCTGTTCCAAGCGCGGCGCGTTGTGGGCTTATTACACACCGGCGCAATTTCGTCTGACGTCTGCACCCGAAAACGTCGCGACCTATCTGTGGGGCAGCCGCACCGTCAAACATCATTTCTGCGCCAATTGCGGCTGCGGCACCTATTCGGAATCGCCTGACTGGTCGACCGGCAAACCGGACTTCGACAACCCCAAGGTCGGCGTCAATGCGCGGCTGTTCGACGATTTCGACCTCGACGCGGTGCCGGTGACAGTGATCGACGGCAAGAACCTCTGGTGATGCGGGCGTCGGTCGACCGCGCTACGCGGCGTAGAGGTCGATCGGGACGTCGAATCCCTTGAGCTGGAATGCCTTCGAAGGGCTGTCCTTCAAATCCGGTTGGGTACGGTCGAACACGGCCCTGGTCACGAGGATCTGGTCGGCTTCGGCGACCGACTGGGCCCGGGAGGCGGTGTTGACGACGGTTCCGATCGCCGTCAGGTCCCGGTGCGATCGGCCGAACTCGCCAAAGCTGAGTTCGCCGGAATGGATGCCGATGCCGATTCCCAGTTCGCTCGCAGTGAGGCCGTGCGCAGCCACCAGGGCTTCTCGGCGGTCGCGCCAGTTCTTCTGAATGTCGCGCGCCGCAAGCACGGCGTTTCTGGCATGGTGCTCCCGCTTCAGCGGAAAGTTGAAGACCGCCATGACGGCGTCGCCGATGGTCTTGTTGAGGAGTCCCTCATGCTCCCAGATCGCGCTCGCACATTCGTCATAAAAAGCGTCGAGCAGTCCCGAGACGGCATCCGGCGATTGCGACTGCGACAGGCTGGTGTAGCCCCGCAGGTCGGCAAACATGATGGTCGCGTCGATGGTGATCTTGCGGGCGTGCATCACCTTGGTGAACATCAGTTCGCAGATGGTGCAGGTGTTGGGGTTCATCCGGCTCGGACGAACGCCGAACGCGCGGAATGGCGCCGAGATCACGCCGCGAAGCGGCACCGGCAGATGCATCTGCTCCCAGCAGCCCATGCAGAATCTGGAATGTTGCAAAGCCGCCATTTTCAACCGTGATCCACGCGAGCGGCAGATCGGCTGATCCTACAGTCCGCGACAGACGCGAGCAAGACAGCGCCACCGCAGTGCACACCTGCCGGCTGGCGGAGAGAAGCAAAGCTGCTAGGATCGCGTCAAAATAATCAAAACGGAGGATCGCCATGGACGCCGTGAGCCCGAAGGGCGCGCAAACCGCAGACACGCATTCCCACCTGGTCCGCCCCGACAGCATGGAATGGCAGCAGACCCGTTTCCCCGGCTGTGAAGCCAAGACGCTGCTGTTCGATCGCAAGACCGGGCTGATGACTGCGCTGATGCGGTTTGCGCCGGGCGCGGTGCTGCCTGACCACGAGCACGTCAATATCGAGCAGACCTACGTGCTCGAAGGTTCGCTGGTCGACAAGGAAGGTCCGGCGCAAGGCATCGAATGCAAGGCCGGCGAATTCATCTGGCGCGAGGAGGGCAGCCGCCATGTGGCCTGGTGTCCCCAAGGTGGCCTGATGCTGGCGATATTTCAGGTTCCGAACAAGTTCTTCGAGGCCGATGGCCGCGTCATCGATGCCGCGGGCGAGGATTGGGACAAAACGTGGGGGCACACCCGAAAGGGCTGACCAGCCGCCGTCCTGCCCGGATCAAAGTGACGTTTACCATGGCGCAGGCCGATTCCCGGCGACCGGATTAAGCCTTTCTCAGGAGACGCCGGCTACCGTGCAACCCAAAATTGCCAGTGCCGGGGATTCCATGTCACTTTTCAATGCTTCGGATCGAGTCGCGCCATTTGTCGATCGACAGGCGGTAGCGCGCCGCCTCGAGCCGCTGTTGTACGCCGCGACCTTGTTCGTTTCGGCGCTGCTGCTGTTTTCGATCCAGCCGATGTTTGCCAAGATGGTGCTGCCCAAACTCGGCGGCGCGCCGGCGGTATGGTCGGTCGCGATGGTATTTTTTCAAACGGTGCTGCTGGCAGGCTACGCCTACGCTTATGTGTTGAACCGGCTGTTGTCGCCGCGCTGGGCGGCGATGTTTCATCTTCTGCTGCTCGGCATTACCGCGATGATGCTGCCGATCGCCATCGCGCCCGGATGGGGCGTCCCGCCACAGGATGGAACGGCGCTCTGGCTGTTCGGTCTGTTTGCGGTCTCCATCGGGCTTCCGTTCTTCACTCTGTCGGCCAGCGCGTCATTGCTGCAGAGCTGGTTCGCCTCCAGCGGGCACAAGCAGGCGGGCAATCCCTACGTGCTCTATGCCGCATCCAACCTCGGTTCGTTTGCAGCGCTGTTCGCCTATCCCGTTATAATCGAACCGTTCCTGACGCTGAAGACGCAAACGGCGGCATGGTCGATCGGATTTGCGCTGCTGGCTGTTCTCTTGAGTTTTGTCGGATTGCTCACGGCGCGCGCGTTGCCTGCCGCCGTTCAAGCCGAAGTCGTTGACGATGTCAGCGCGAGTGCCGGCGAGCGGATGCGTTGGATCGCATTGGCTGCGGTTCCGTCAGGCCTTGTCATCGCTGTGACCGCGTATTTGACCACCGATATCGCCGCCGCACCCTTCCTGTGGGTGGTGCCGTTAGCGGTCTACCTGCTCACTTTCGTCGCCGTGTTCCGCGAGCGGCCATGGATCGCGCACGCCAATGTGGTGCGCTTCGTTCCATTCGCTGTGGCACCGCTCGCAGTAAGCCTGATCGGCGGCGAGAAGGTGTTCTGGCTGACGAGTATCGCACTCAATCTCGTTGTGTTCGCGCTGCTGACGCTGATGTGCCATGGCGAACTCTATGCGCGGCGTCCCAGCCCGCGGCGGCTGACGGAGTTTTACCTCTGCACGTCGTTTGGCGGGGTGATCGGTGGCGGCTTCGCAGGGCTGCTGGCGCCGCAGATCTTCAACGGCAATTACGAATATCCGATCCTGATCGCGCTTGCGCTGCTGTGCATGCCCGGCCTCGTCACCGGAGGCTCGCGCAAGGCGCTGACCGAAGCTGCGCCATGGCTCGTCGCCAGCGCAGCGTTGGCGCTGGTCTGGTACGTCACGCGGTTTCAGCCGTCGGCCACGCTGGAACTGCCGTTTCAGGTTCTTCTGGCGCTATTGGCGGCGGCGATGCTGTTTCAACGGCAGCGGCCGATGCGCTTCTTCGGGCTCGTCATCCTGAGTTTTTCGGTTACTGCGTTGTGGCGGCCGGGCATAGCGCCGATCGAAACGGCGCGCAGTTTCTTCGGCGTCCACAAGGTTGCAGAAGTCAACGACGGCAGAGCCCGCTTGCTCTATCACGGCACCACGATTCATGGCGCCCAGCGGCTACGCAACGACGATGGCACGCCGGTCAGCGGCCCGCTGTTGCCACAGACCTATTACTATCCAGGTGGTCCGTTCGCCGAAGCCATTGGTGCTGCCCGCGCCGCGCGTGGCAGCCTGAACCATGTTGCCGTCGTCGGGCTCGGTACCGGCACGCTTGCCTGTCATAGCAAGGGCAACGAGCACTGGACCTTCTTCGAGATCGATCCGGAAGTGATCCGCATCGCGCGCGATCCGCATCGTTTCGAATTCCTGTCACGCTGCGCGCCTGAATCGCCCGTTATCGCCGGCGATGCGCGGCTGACGCTGGAGGCGTCAACCGACCGCTATGACCTGATCGTGCTGGATGCCTTCTCGTCAGATACCATTCCAGTGCATCTGCTCACACGCGAGGCCGTCGCGGGTTATCTCTCAAAGCTCTCGCCGCATGGTGTGCTCCTGTTGCATATCTCCAACAGGCACCTCGATCTCACGCCTGTTGTGGCCAAGGTCGCGCAGTCTCTCGGGCTTGCCGCCTTCGTGCGGGAAGACCGCAGCGCCGGCGATCTGCTGACGACGCTGAAGGCCGATGCCCGCCTCGTGGTGCTGGCGCGCGACGCCGCCGATGCCGGAAGCGTCGCCGGAAACTGGACGCCGTTGCGGTCGGACCAATCGAGCGCGCTGTGGACCGACGATTATTCCAACATTCTCGGCATCATGCTGCGCACGAAATTTGGCTGGTAGGTCTTGCGAGCAGCTACTTCAGCACGATCCACGCCGGCGCGTGATCGCTGGCACCTTCCTCGCCGCGTACCTTGCGATCGACGCCGGCCTTGAGCAGGCGCGGAGCAATCGCCGGGCTCAGCAGCAGATGATCGAGCCGCAGCCCGGCGTCGCGCGGCCAGCGGTTGCGCTTGTAGTCCCAGAACGTGAACATCGGTTTCGACGGATGCAGCGTCCGGATCGCGTCCGTCCAGCCTTGGTCCACCAGCGCCTTGAACGCCGCGCGGCTCTTCGGCTGGATCAGCGCGTCCTTGTCCCAGGATTTCGTCGGATAGATATCGGACACCGTCGGCGCGACATTGTAGTCGCCGGCCAGCACCACCGGGATGTCCTGCTTGAGCAGTTTGCCGGCATGCGACCGCAGCCGCTTGAACCAGTCGAGCTTGTAATCGAATTTCGGCCCCGGCTGCGGGTTGCCGTTCGGCAGATAGAGGCTGGTGACGATGACGCCGTTGACGGCGGCCTCGATGTAGCGCGCCTCGTCATCATCGCGATCGCCGGGCAGCGCGGTCCGGGTCAATACCGGCTCGGCGTTGCGCGCCAGGATGGCGACGCCGTTCCATGTCTTCTGTCCGCGCCACACCGCGCCGTAGCCAGCCTTCTCGATTGCCACAATCGGGAACTCGGCATCGGTCGATTTCAGTTCCTGCAGACAGGCGACGTCAGGTTTGGCCGCGCGCAGCCAGCGCAACAGGTTCGGCAGGCGGCGGTTGACATTATTGATGTTGAAGGTTGCGATCTTCATGTAGAGCTAGCCGGCATCACGGTGCTCGCCTGACACTCGCTGACATTTGGAGATTCCATGTCGAAACTACGCTTCGCCGTTCTCGTGCTCGCCATCGGATGCTCCGGAGCCGCGTTTGCCCAAACCGCCGACCAGCGCGGCGCCTGCAAGGCGGATTATGACAAATATTGCGCCGGCACGCTGCCCGGCGGCGGCCGCGTCGTCGCTTGTCTGACCAAACAGCAGAACCAGCTCAGCGACGCCTGCAAGAAGGTATTGGCCAGCCGGAAGACACAGTAATGCACGACCCGGCATGTCGTGCTCCGGCCGCGGCGTGAGTGCTGCAAGCCGGGCCCATTCTACTTTGCATGGGGTTGTTTTCGAGATTTTGAGTCTGAGCCCCGCGGTACGCTGCTCTAGGAAGAACTGGCGGCGGGCTCCGCGGGAGACGGCGCAGGGTGTTCCGCCGTGGCAATGCCGCCCTTGTAAATCCGTGCGTACCGCTTGCCGAGACTGGTCAGCACTTCGTAGCCGATGGTGCCGAAATGATGAGCGAGTTCGTCGACGGTGATGCCTTCGCCAATCAGCGTCACCATATGGCCGCGCCGCACGGCATTCTTGTCGAGATCGGTGACGTCGACGGCCGTCAGGTCCATCGAAATCCGCCCTGCGATCGGGCAGCGCTTGCCGGCGACCACCACCTCGGCGCCACGGGTACCGTCATTGGCGCTGGCGGCGCGGAAATAGCCGTCGGCATAGCCAGCGGAAACGATCGCTAGTCTGGTCGGACGCCGCGCCGTCCAGGTGCCGCCATAGCCAACGGTGTCGCCGCGCTCGACATTGCGGATCTGCACGATGCGCGCCTTCAGTTCGACGACCGGCTGCATCGGATTGTCGGCTTCCGGCGTCGGATTGATGCCATAAAGCGCGCAGCCCGGCCGTACCAGGTCGAACTGGAATTGGGCGCCCAGGAAAACGCCGGACGAATTCGCCAGCGACGCCGGCACGCCGGAGAACACGCTGGCGATTTCGCGAAAAGCCGTGAGCTGCCTGGCGTTGGCGGGATTGTTGAGCAGTTCCGCGGAGGCGAGGTGGCTCATCACGAGCGTAATGCCGTGATCGCCGGCGTTGATCCGCGGAATGATGCCCTGCGCCTCGGTAAGGGTCATACCCAGCCGGTTCATGCCGGTATCGATGTGAATGGCGGCGCCGCCCGACCAGCCTGAGCGGCGGCAGAACACGTCCCATTCGGCGAGTTCGTTGAGGTCGCCGATCACGGGTTTGCAGTCGATCCTGGCATAGGACTCGCCGGTATTCTGGAAGAAGCCGTCGAGCACGTAGATTGCGGCCGCGGGCGCCGCGGCGCGAACCACGCGAGCCTCATCGAGGGTGGCGACGAAAAACGTCTTGCAGCCGGCACCAGCCAGCGCCCGCGCCACCTGTTCGGCGCCGCAGCCATAGGCGTCCGCCTTGACGACACCGGCGCATTCGGCCGGTACCGCGGTCTTCTCGAGCTTGCGCCAGTTGGCCACGATGGCGTCGAGGTCGACCGTCAACACGCCGGTGGCCGTCACGAGCGCGGCCGCCTGGTTCGCCTCCGGCGAGAGCAGGGTGCCTTGCGGGATGGATTTGGGATCGGGGGCAATGTTCATGCCCCATTTTAGGCGGTGGAACGCGGCGGTTCAACCGCAGTTCGCCTCAATAGCCGCGGTCGGGCAAGTGGCCATCCTGTGCGAGATCGCTGAAGCGCGTGAACTGGCCCTCGAACTGTACTTCCACCGTCCCGGTAGGGCCGTGGCGCTGCTTGCCGATGATGATTTCGGCCTTGCCGTGCACCAGTGACATGTCGAGCTGCCATTTCTCGTATTCGGGCGTGCCGATGCGTGGCTCCTTGTTGGCGAGGTAATATTCCTCGCGATACACGAAGATCACGACGTCGGCGTCCTGCTCGATCGAGCCGGATTCACGCAGGTCGGCCAGTTGCGGCCGCTTGTCGTCACGGTTTTCGACCTGACGCGAGAGCTGCGACAGGGCGATGATCGGAACGTTGAGCTCTTTTGCCAATGCCTTGAGGCTGGTGGTGATCTCCGTCACTTCCTGCACGCGATTATCAGACTTCTTGCCCGATCCCTGCAGCAGCTGGATGTAGTCGATCACGATCATGTCGAGGCCCTTTTGCCGCTTTAGCCGGCGGGCGCGCGCGGTGAGCTGCGAGATCGACAGGCCACCGGTTTCGTCGACATAGAGCGGCAGCGATTGCAACTCGATCGAATAGTCGCGGATTTTCTCGAAATCGGCCTCGCTGATGCCGCCGCGGCGGATCATGCTCGATGCGATGCTGGTTTGTTCGGCTAGAATACGCGTGGCGAGCTGTTCGGCGGACATTTCGCAGGAGAAGAATCCGACGATTCCGCCGTTGACGGATTTCATCGTGCCGTCGGCCTGCACCTCGGCGCGATGCGCCTTGGCGATGTTGTAGGCGATGTTGGTGGCGAGCGCGGTCTTGCCCATGCCGGGGCGGCCGGCGACGATGATCAAGTCGGAGTGCTGCAGGCCACCCATCTTGGTGTCGAGGTCGCGCAGGCCCGTGGCAATGCCGGATAGATTTCCGTCGCGCTGGAAGGCCTTGGCCGCCATGTCGACGGCAGTTGTCAGCGCCTGCGAGAAGCGTTGGAAGCCGCCGTCGTAACGCCCGGACTCGGCAAGTTCGTAAAGCTGCCGCTCGGCGTCTTCGATCTGTGTGCGCGGGGTAAAATCCACCGGCGCATCGAAGGCGACATTGACCATGTCCTCGCCGATCCGGATCAGGTCGCGGCGCAGCGACATGTCGTAGACCGTGCGGCCGTAGTCCTGCGCGTTGATGATCGTGGTGGCCTCGGCCGCGAGACGCGCGAGGTATTGGCCAACCGTCATGCCGCCGATATCGGTATCGGCGGGCAGGAAGGTCTTCAACGTCACGGGGGTAGCGACCTTGCCCATCCGGATCAGGCTGCCGGCGGTCTCGAAAATGGTCTGGTGGATCGGCTCGAAGAAGTGCTTCGGTTCCAGAAAGTCGGAAACCCGGTAGAACGCGTCGTTGTTGACCAGGATGGCGCCCAGCAGGCTCTGCTCCGCTTCGATATTGTGCGGCGCGCTCCGGTAGGCCGGAGCTCCCGCGTCGGGAGCGAGTTTGAGGACGTTCGAATCAGTCAGAGCCATGGCGTAAGGTTATGCTCGTGATTTTTGGCGTTGCTAGCATTTCCGCTAGGGGGGCGGCGATAAAGCGCCTGTCCCGGGCAAAGCGGAAGCAAAAGCTCGCCGCTATGCACCGTTCTTCAAAAATGTGGATGAATCCGGATCGCGCTCGGCGTGAAGCTTGACGGGCTTTCGGCCCAAATTGGGCGGTGCGGGCGCTTCTTCCGCGAAATGCCGGGTAAAATCTTAGGAGAGCCTGAACCTTACCATGACTTGGACAGACCAATCCGAACGCGGGGAGACAATTTCGAGTCGCGTCTTAAGCGTTGATCAAACCAGGATCAGGTAGATGAACGCGAACACGGCGGCGCCCACCCCGATTGCGATCAAGGCGTAGTCGATCCTGATGTCGGAATCGAACGGCGCTGGGTAGGTCGGTTGGCTCATGGCGGACATGTACGACGGGCCGCCGGGGGCTTTTGTGAAGTAGATCACATCGGCTGTGATTTTCTTCGCTGCAGAATGGGTTGGTTACGAAATCGGGAACGGGCCGGCGATTTTCGAGTTGCCAGCTTGTATCGGACCGGAAGGACAGGCGATGGGTCAGCAAATCCAGGGATGGCGATCGGCAAGCGCGCAGCGTTTGTGGCTGTCGGTGCTGATCGACACGATGGAAGCGATTTCGCGCCCGGAACTGCGTGCCGTACCTTGTGACGACCAGTTGCTTACCAAGGTGCGCGCCCAACTCGTCCGTCCGGCGTTGGTTCGTACGCCTTATGCCTCGACGTACAGCCTGCGGAACTGACGCCCCCCACGATTGGCTGGCCTATTCGCCCGCCAGCTGCAGCCGCGGCTGTTTTCCGAGTTCCATTCCGCGCAGCCTTGCTTCTTCCCGGGTAATGTAATCCCGCGTCATGGGCACAATCCCCTGGCGCTTGGTGAGCTGGATCTGGAAGTTCATCAGGTTTTGCTTCCGGAACGACATTTCCGAAGCCGCCAGGTAAAATTCCCACATGCGGGCAAAACGCTCGTCATAGAGGCGCACCGCCTCTTCGCGCCGCGCCATGAAGCGGTCGCGCCAGGCCTTCAGCGTTTCGGCATAATGCAGCCGCAGGATTTCGATGTCGCAGACCAGCAGGCCCGCTTTCTCGATCGCGGGAATGACCTCGGACACGGCGGGGATATAGCCGCCCGGGAAGATGTATTTCGTGATCCAGGGGCTCGTCACATCGGGGCCCGTGGAACGGCCGATCGAGTGCAGCACCATGACGCCATCGTCGCTGAGAAGCTCGGCGCAGCGCCGGAAATAGGTTTCATAGAAGTCGATGCCGACATGTTCGAACATGCCGACCGACACGATCCGGTCGAACGGACCGGCAATATCGCGGTAATCGCTCGGCAGGAATCTTGCCGACTCTGTCAGGTTCTTTTCGGCGGCGCGGGCATTCGAGGACAGCAATTGTTCGGACGACAGCGTGATGCCGGTGACGTCGGCGCCGGTCATTTCGGCGAGATAGATGCCAAGGCCGCCCCAGCCGGAGCCGATGTCGAGCACACGGTTGCCGCGCCCGATCAGGAGCTTGGCGGCTAGGTGGCGTTTCTTGGCGAGCTGGGCATCGTCGAGCGTTGCATCCGGCGTTTCGAAATAGGCGCAACTATATTGCTTGTCGGCGTCGAGGAAGAGGGAATAGAGCCGCCCATCGAGGTCGTAATGGTGGGCGACATTGTTTTTCGCCCGGCCGCGCCAGTTGAATTGCCTGGCGTGCCGTCCGAAGTAGCGCAGCCACCACTGCAGCTTGGCCCAGTGCGGCACCATTTCGGGCTGATCGAGCACGATCCCCAGCACGTCCGCGATGGTGCCGTTCTCGACCACGAACGTGCCGTCCATATAGGCTTCGCCGAGGGCGAGCTCGGGATTGAGGAGAATACGGCGCTGTGTTCGTTGGGTAAGGAACCGCGCCGACACCGATGGGCCGGTTCCGTCCCCGCAGGTAAACGTTCCCCCGCTCGCGGTCGTGAAGGTCATCGTGCCGCGGCGAATGAACTGGCTCAGGAAATAACGCAACAACCGATCCATCCAAGCACCAATGGAACGCGACAGCTACCCCCTTCACACCCGGAAGGATTAGTTCCAGGAGTGTCTCAAATGTATCATAAGTACGATGATGCCGTGGCGCTAGTGCGTTGGAGTCAAAGTGGATATTCACAAATGCCGCACTCACGCAGATGCGTAATAAGTGCGCTTCCATTCGCGTCACAATCGGCTAAAAGGTGACCCCGCCGCCGGCCACTTCATGCGATGCCGGCAGCGATTCGACGTCTGGAGAGGCAGGGAATGTTGAGCCGAGCGCTCAGTCTAGCGACGGTGACGCTCCTGATCGGCGGCCTCACAGCAGGCGCGGCGCGGGCGGTGGAGAATCTCGACGCCGGCAAGAGTCCTTCCCAGATATTCTCGAACACGTGCAGCGCGTGCCACAAGAGCCCGCGTGGCCTGTTGAAGAGCGTGTCGGCTTCGTCATTGCCGGGTTTTCTGCGCCAGCACTATACGACTGGCACCGACATGGCCTCGGTGCTCTCTTCCTACCTGGTATCCAACGGCGCTGCCGACCCCCGGTATCAGAGCAAGGATCAGCCGAAGAAGGACGCCAAGCAGGACGGAAGGCCAGATCAGCCCGACCGGTTCGGTCGCCGGCAGCCAACGGCCGCTCCTGCGCAGGAGGCTTCCCGGCCGGACGCCGACGGAACTGCGCCGCAAGGCGAGGGCGCGCGCCCGGGCCGCGATGCGAAGCGGCTCGCACGGCCGCACGCGGCGCCCGAAGGGCAGGCTCCGGTGCAGGCCGCTACCGACAGCAAATCGGGCGCCAGGCAGAAGCAGGGCCGACGCAGCAAGCCCGTAGTTGAAGAACCACCGAAAACTGAGCAGCCGGCCCCCGGTGATGCCGCGAACGAAGATGCGTCGCGAGATGCCGCCAAGGCTGAAACTGCCGCGACAGATTCTAGCAAGACCGATCCTGCCAAGACCGATCCTGCCAAGACTGATCCTGCGAAGACTGATCCTGCGAAGACTGACGCGATCAGGACCGATGGCGACAAGCCGGCCGGTGAAGCGGCGAAGCCCGAAAGCGAGTCGGACAAGCAGGCACGCGAGAGCAAATCCGAGACCGCCAAGGTCGATGCTCCCAAGGAGAACATCGGCAGCGAACCCAATCCGCTCCGGCCTGATCCGGTGCCGCCGGTTACCCCAGCGCCGCCAGCTTCCGCAGCGACCGCGCCTGACCCGTCCGCGAGCCCATCGGCAACGACACCGGCGACGCCACCGCCGGTGACGGCTACAGCGCCCGCAGCGCAGCCGACTGTGCCCGCCGGCCCGCCCGCGCCGCCCATCTCGCGATAAGACCTTCAGATTCCCGAATGCCGTCGGTGGCGTCGCTTGACCAGCTCTAGAGTGTTACTCTAGAGTGAAAGTCTAGCAAAAGGATCCAGTAAGTCGAAGGACCTGACGAGTGACCACGGCGCGCGAGGATCTGCTGGCGGCGGGATTGGCGGTGTTCGACCGCGACGGTTTTGAGGGCGCCACAGTGGCCGCCATCAGAACCCGTGCGCGAGCGTCCAATGGCAGCTTCTTCCATTTTTTCGGATCGAAGAAGGAGTTGGCCGGTACGCTGTTCCTGGAAATTCTCGCCCGTTACCACGCCGCCGTCATCGCGGCGGTCGATGAACCCTGCGGGGCGCGGGAAGGCGTGGCGCGGCTGATCCGCGCGCATCTCGGATGGGTAGTCAACTCCAGGCGCGAGGCGCGCTATCTGTTCGAAATTTCCCGCAGCGAATGGACCGAGGAGATCCGCGGCGCGCAGCGCGCGCAAAATTCGCGCCTGGCGGAAGCCGTCGAGCGATGGCGCACGCCGCTCGTCGCACGCGGCGAATTGCTCCCGATGACTTCGTCGGTGTTCTTCAGCCAGATCATCGGACCGGCGCAGATTTTCTGCCGCGCTTGGCTGTCCGGCCGCGACCGCGCCGATCCAGGAGAGCAGGCCGACATCCTGATCGCCTGCGCCATCCGCGCGGTGGTCGCGCCCGATGCCATCCACAAACCGGGAGAAACTGTATGAGTGCGAACAACGATCCCGACTTCGCGCCGATCGCGACCCGTATCCGCGACAATGTCGGCCGCCAAGGCTTCATGACTCATATCGGGGCGGAGCTGTCCGAGCTGACGCGCGGCACGTGCACGCTTGCGGTCGACCGCCGGCCGGAACTGTTGCAGCAGCACGGCCTGTTCCACGGCGGCGTCACCGCCTTCCTGGTCGATAACGCCACCACGGTTGCGGCCGCGACATCGCGGGGGCAGTCGGCGCTGACGGCGGAATACAAATTGAACCTGCTGTCGCCGGCGACCGGCGAGCGCCTGATCTGCCGGGCGCGCGTCATCAAGTCCGGACGTCAGGTCGCCGTGGTTGCGGCCGACGTGTTCTGCGTGATCGACGGCAAAGAGAAGCACACCGCGACCGCGTTGGCGTCGATTGCCATGCTCGACGAAAAAGCGGCTGCCAGAATCCCAAGCCCGGCCTGAAGGGGCCGGGCTTGAAACTCATCACGGCGCGATAAGGCGCGTTACTTCTCGGTCGAAGCGGGCGCCGGCGCCTCGTCGTCGTGCTGGGCTTCCGGATCGAAGAACTCGCCGGCTGCGGCGAGCGCCTCGGCGGCGGCGTCCTGGTCTTCCTGACGGGTCGAGATGTCCTCGCCGCGGTTGATGCGCTCGGCCTCCTCGGCGCTGCGCGCCACGGTGACGCTGACGCTGACTTCGACTTCCGGATGCACGGCGATGGCGATCTCGTGCTTGCCGATGGTCTTGATCGGCGCATCGAGCAGGACCTGGCTGCGGCTGATGGTGACGCCGTCGGCCTCGAAGGAAGCGATGATGTCGCGCACGCTGACCGAGCCAAACAACTGGCCGGTCTCGGAAGCCTGACGCAGCACGACCACGTTGCGGCCGTTGATCTTCTCCGCGACCTTGGTCGCTTCGCCCTTGGCCTTGAGGTTGTTGGCCTCGAGCTCGGCCTTCATGCCGTCGAACTTGGCGCGGTTATCGGCGGTGGCGCGCAGCGCCTTGCCGCGCTTAAGCAGAAAGTTGCGAGCAAACCCGTCCTTGACGCGGACGACTTCGCCCATCTGACCGAGCTTGGCGACGCGTTCCAGCAAGATGACTTCCATTTTCGTTCTCCTTTTGAGTGTTCGTATTCGATTGGGTGGATGTTGCAGTTTCAGGATGCGGGCAGGGGTGGAGGCTTGCCGCGCAGATAGCGCTGGCGAAGTCCGAACACGGCGTCGGCCAGTCCGAGCGCGATCATCGCGACCCCGGGCCAGATCAGAAAGATCGTGATGAGGTAGGTGCAGCTCAGCCACAGGGCTCGGCTCTTCACCGCCGACGTCAGCGTATGCAGGACGGCAAATCCCGTCAGTGCGTAGGCCATCAGCAGCGCGCCGACGGTAATCCTCGCGACGAGGGCAAGCAGCCCTCCGGTAAAACAGAATGCAATGGCGACGCACAGGGCAACGAGCGTCATCGGCGGCAGGGTCGTGGCCTTCAGGTCGGGCCATGGGCGCTTGAGCCGGCCGGAGGTGGCAGTGATCTTGGCCGCAAGCCACAGATTGATCGTCAGCATGACCAGCGGCCCGATGACGATCGCGGCCGGCGCCAATGTTGCCGCGGTGTCGATCACGCGCTCGTCGGCCTCAATTCGTTGCATTGCAAAGACCCTGCTCACGCCGCGCTTCAGGGCTGCCGTGATCGCGTCCGGATCGGTGGTGAATGCGAACAGCGTCGTAAGCGTAATGAGTACGGCGAAGCCTGCGATCCACAGCAGGATGCGACCGACCGGATACCATTCCATCGAGGGCGGCGCTTGTTCCGAGCCGTCGTTTACAGGCCGGCCCAGCATTGCAAGGTGGCCGAGCCACCACGCAGGAACCGCCACGCTAAGGGCATAGGCGATGCAATGCTGCAGGCCGAAGATCGCGCCAATGCTGACGGCAGCGGCGATGCCGCCAACCGTGGCACTGAGGGGCCCCCATCCCATCGCCGCGACCATGAGGGGCATCGACGCCAAATAGAGCAACAACGCTGAAATCAGCGCGCGCGAAATCACGGACGCGAACATCAGGCCCGATGCAGCGCCGGCAGCGATACCAATGAGGACGATCGCGATCATCAGCTGTCCCGCCCCTTTCGAGCGGTTAGAGGTCGTCTCGACCCCAACCATCGGCGACCGGACGACCCGGAAGCCTTATGAATAATTTGGTCCGCGGCGCGAACGCCGCGGACCAAATTGTCTTAGCGAATGACGTAGGGCAGCAGGCCGAGGAAACGCGAGCGCTTGATGGCGCGCGCGAGTTCACGCTGCTTCTTGGCGGAGACGGCGGTGATGCGGCTCGGCACGATCTTGCCGCGCTCGGAGACGTAACGCATCAACAGCTTGGAATCCTTGTAGTCGATCTTCGGCGCATTCGGACCCGTGAACGGGCAGGTCTTGCGGCGACGGAAAAACGGACGGCGTGCACCAGCTTCAGCCATGATTCTTACTCCTCTTCCGTCGCTTCAACGGCGTCTTCGCGCGGACGGCGCGGACCACGGTCGCCGCGGAAGCCACCGCCTTCACGATCGCCACGGAAACCGCCTTCGCGGTCGCCACGGAAGCCGCCGCCGCGATCGTCGCGCTCGCGGTCACGATCGGCCTTGCGCATCATCGCCGAGGGACCTTCCTCGTGCTCTTCGACGCGGACGGTGAGATAGCGGATGACGTCTTCAGAGATCCGCTCCTGCCGCTCGATCTCGGTGACCGCAGCGGAGGGCGCATCGATGTTCATCAGCACGAAGTGTGCCTTGCGATTCTTGTTCATGCGGTAGGTGAGCGAACGCACGCCCCAGTTCTCGGTCTTGGTGATCTTGCCGCCGAGCCCTTCGACGATGCCCGTCATCTGGGTGGTCAGCTCTTCGACCTGCTGGGTGCTCGCATCCTGACGCGCGAGAAAAACATGCTCATAAAGAGGCATGGGTGTCCTTTCCTGGTGTTGGCGCGGTTCCCGGCGGCAAGCCCTTCGAGACCTCCGGAAAGGACTCGATAATGCTCAGAAGGCGGAAGCACGGGACGACGGGCCGACTGGCCCTGCCACATCAACATCGCCAAAAAGGTGAGATTGCTGAGACCGTCCGTTCAGCTCCCGGCCGGGATCCACGGATGGCGCGCTTTATAAGGATTTTGGCCGCGCTGGCAAGGCTTACCAGGGCAGGAAACATTCGATCTTGATTTATTTGTTTGTACATCATACAAAGAAGGGGTCGGAGGTAAAAATGGCCCCCAAGTCCGTTCAGACAGCTCCGGAAGTGTCCGCCGACGATCCCAGGCACGCCGCCCGCGCGACCCGGACCGCCGGTCGCCAGATGCGTTCGCGCCTCCTCGACGGCGCCAGCCGCCTGTTCAGGGAGCGGGGCCTTGCCGGCACCTCGATCTCGGACATCGCGGCGGCCGCGGACGCGTTTCCGAGCCAGATCACCTATTACTTCCGCACCAAGGAAGCCCTGTTCGTCGAAGCCGCCTGCCGCGAGATGCTCTATCTGGCGCGTGCGACCGAGCAGGCGGCGCTTCAGGCGCGCACGCCGCGGGAATACACACACGCGTTGGCGGAGACGGTGACGGCGACGGACACGGTGGCCTTCTTCGCCGAAGCCTTGACCCTGACCAGACGCCGTCAGGATCTTGCGCCTCTGGTTGAGCGCACCATCGAGCGTCTGCACAGCGAAGGCGCGCGCGCCTATGCAGGCCAGGTCGAGCGGCACGGCTGGCGCTCACTTCGCGCGCCCGAGGAAAGCTCGCGGCGGTTCTGGGCGGTTGCGGTCGGCGTCATGATCGAGGGCCATGCGATGGGGCGATCGGCAGAGGATTTGTGCAGCGAGATGCTGCGCGTGCTGGGCGATCAGGCCACGACACCGCCTGGGACCGAGAGCGCCAGGCTGCGCGTGGTTGACGACAACGACAAGCCCGACAGGGAGACCTCATCATGACCGCGCTTCGCATGCGTGCCCGCGATTTTCTGAACGAGGATCAACTGATCGCCGTCCGCCAGCGCGTGACGTGGAAGGGGGCCGCCCTGATCGTGCATGCATGGGCGCTGATATTGGGCTCGATCGCACTGGTAGCGTGGTGGCCCAATCCGCTGACCCTTTTGCTGGCGGTCGGCATCATCGGCTCGCGCCAGCTCGGACTTGCGATCCTGATGCATGACGGCGCGCATGGATGCCTGTCGGCGGACGAGAAGGTCAACCTGACGCTCAGCCAATGGTTCTGCGCCTATCCGATCTTCGCCGAGACCCGCGCCTATCGCCGCTATCACCTGCAGCACCATGCGCGCACGCAACAGGAAGACGATCCCGATCTGGTGCTGTCCGCGCCGTTTCCGATCACCGGAATGAGCTATCGCCGCAAGTTCGTGCGCGATATCACCGGGCAGACCGGCTATCAGCAGCGCAAGGCGCAGTTCTTGAACGCGCTCGGGCCAAAGGAATGGCCGCTCGCACGACGCGCCGCGCACTTCTGGGAGAAGCTTGGTCCGCAATTTGTCGTCAACGCCGTGATGTTCGCGGGCCTTGCCGCCGCCGGCGTGTGGTGGGCCTATCCGCTGCTATGGCTGTTGCCGCTACTCACCTGGCAGATGGTCATCACCCGCATCCGCAACATCGCCGAACATGCAGTCGTTCCCGACTCGAACGATCCCCTGCGCAACACCCGCACCACGCACGCGAATTTTCTCGAGCGGCTGTTCATCGCACCCTATTACGTCAACTACCACCTCGAGCATCATCTGCTGTTCTACGTGCCCTGTTACAATCTTCCGCGCGTCCACCGCATACTCAGTGAAAGCCGGTATGCGGATCGCATGGAGGTGCAGCCGAACTACGCCGCCGTGCTGCGGCTTGCCACCGCCAGGCCGGACCACGAGGACAGGCCGGGCAATGTCGTGAGCAGCGCGCGCCGCGCCCGGGCCGGCAAAGAGGTTGGCGGCGACCAGCAAGCGGGCGGCTTCTAGAGACCGATCCGGGCTTTGAGCCAGTCCCGGCGATTCCGCACCGCGGCTTGACATCCCGGCCTTGGTCAGTGTCTTACGGCCCCATTCGAATGAGGGAGCGCCGATGACGGCTGCATTTACGTTTCCGGGGCAGGGTTCCCAGGCGGTCGGCATGGGCAAGGCCCTGGCGGAGGCCTTTCCGGCCGCGCGGGCGGTATTCGACGAGGTCGATTCGGCGCTCGGCGAGAAGCTGACCGCCATCATCTGGGATGGCCCGGCCGAGACCCTCCAGCTCACCGAAAATGCTCAGCCGGCCCTGATGGCGGTCTCGATCGCCACGCTGCGGGTACTGGAGACCGAGGCGGGCTTTTCCGTCGGGCGGGATGCGGCCTTCGTCGCCGGCCATTCGCTCGGCGAATATTCCGCGCTTGCCGCCGCCGACAGCCTCAGTGTCAGGGATACCGCGCGGCTGCTGCGTACCCGCGGTCTTGCGATGCAAAAGGCGGTACCGGTCGGCGTCGGGGCCATGGCTGCACTGCTCGGGCTTGATTATGAGGCCGCGATGGCGGTTGCCGGCGAAGCCGCGCAGGGGCAGGTCTGCCAGGCGGCCAACGACAATGGTGGCGGACAGGTGGTCGTGTCCGGCGACAAGGCCGCCGTCGAGCGCGCGCTCGAAATCGCCAAGACCAAGGGCGCCAAGCGTGCAATGCTGCTGCCGGTGTCCGCGCCGTTCCATTGCAAGCTGATGCAGCCCGCGGCCGATGCGATGGCTGAGGCGCTGGCCGGTGTGACGATCAAGACGCCGGCCTCGCCGCTGGTGTCGAACGTGCTGGCGGCACCCGTCACCGATCCCGACGAGATTCGCCGCCGCCTGATCGAGCAGATCACCGGCACCGTGCGCTGGCGCGAGTCGGTGGCTTTCATGGCAGCGCACGGCGTCACGCGGTTCTTCGAAATCGGTGCCGGCAAGGTGCTGAGCGGGCTGGTCAAGCGCATCGCCGACGGCGCGGTCGGCGTGTCGATCGGGGGACCCAACGATATTGCGGCGGCCAAGGACGCATTGGCGGCTTCGGCCTAAAGCTCCCGGAAGGAGACATTGATGTTCGATTTGACGGGCAGGACGGCGCTGGTGACCGGCGCGACCGGCGGCATTGGCGGGGCGATTGCGCAGGCGTTGCATGGGCAGGGCGCGACGGTGGCTATTTCCGGAACGCGCCGCGAGGTGCTGGATTCGTTTGCCGGCAAGCTTGGCGATCGCGTCCATGTGCTGCCGTGCAACCTTTCCGACAGCGCTGATGTCGAGGCGCTGGTGCCGGCGGCGGAAGCTGCGATGGGACAGGTCGACATCCTGATCGCCAATGCCGGCATCACGCGTGACAACCTTTTCGTGCAGTTGCGCGACGAGGACTGGGACGACGTCATCCAGGTCAATCTGACCGCGACCTTCCGTCTCGCCCGCGCTGCCACCAAACTGATGATGCGCAAGCGCTTCGGCCGGATCATTGCGATCACCTCGATCGTCGGCGTGACCGGCAACCCCGGCCAGGCCAACTACACCGCGTCGAAGGCCGGAATCATCGGCCTGATCAAGACGCTGGGTGCGGAATACGCCAAGCGCAACGTGACCGCCAATTGCATCGCGCCGGGGTTCATCAAGACGCCGATGACGGATGCGCTCAACGACAAGCAGCGCGAGACCATCCTGACGAAGGTTCCTGCGGCGCGGTTGGGGACGCCGGAGGACATCGCCGCGGCGGCCGTCTATCTCGCCTCGAACGAGGCGGCCTACGTCACCGGCCAGACGATTCACGTCAACGGCGGAATGGCCATGATTTGAGCGAGTTATCGCCCCGATCGATGCGGCCAAAGGCCGTTTCGCCGGGGTGGTGGAGGTTGTAGTCAGGGCTTGGGAAGTATGGTAACCGAACCCCCGACGGATGGGCAAAGAAGGCCATTGCAGGATTTTGAAACCCTGTATATTGGCGTGGCAACGCCTGCCGTTCGCCGGGGCTTTGTCGGCTACCACCGGGCCGAATCAAGACTATGCGCGATAGCGAAGGAAGTTTAACGACCACGATAGCTCGTAGCGTATTTGAAGCGTCTTGGGGTCGGGTCCATTGGAACAAGCACGAGGTTGAAGATGAGTGAGATTGGCGAGCGGGTTAAGAAGATTGTGGTCGAACACCTCGGTGTTGAACCCGATAAGGTTGTAGACAACGCAAGTTTCATCGACGACCTCGGCGCCGACAGTCTCGACACCGTCGAGCTTGTGATGGCATTTGAAGAAGAGTTCGGTTGCGAAATCCCCGATGACGCCGCCGAGACGATTTTGACCGTCGGCGACGCCACGAAGTTTCTCGAGAAGAACGCGAAAAGCTGACGTCCCGGGCGGGTAGAGACAGAACCGGACGGGCCGTTGTCGAACGGTCCCCCGGTTTCTTGTTTTGGGCCTCTGGTTTCGGGCTGGAGTTTTTGACATGAGGCGGGTTGTCGTCACGGGGCTGGGCATGGTTACGCCGCTCGGCTGCGGCGTTGACACAACGTGGACGCGTATCCTCAACGGCCAGAGCGGCGCCAAGCAGATCGACACATTCGAAGTCGCGGATCTTGCGAGCCGGATCGCCTGCGTAATTCCACGCGGCGACGGCAGTGATGGCACCTTCAATCCCGACCAGTGGATGGAGCCAAAGGAACAGCGCAAGGTCGACGACTTCATCATCTTTGCGATGGCTGCGGCGCGCCAGGCGCTCGACGACGCCGACTGGCACCCCTCGACCGAAGAAGACAAATGCGCCACCGGCACCCTGATCGGATCGGGGATCGGCGGCCTGTCCGGCATTGCCGACACGGCGCTGCTGCTGAAGGAACGCGGGCCGCGCAGGGTATCGCCGTTCTTCATCCCGGGGCGTCTGATCAATCTCGCGTCCGGCTATGTCTCGATCGAGCACGGCCTCAAAGGCCCCAACCATTCCGTGGTGACGGCGTGTTCGACCGGCGCGCATGCGATCGGCGATGGTGCCAGGCTGATTGCGCTCGGCGACGCCGACGTCATGGTGGCGGGCGGAACCGAATCGCCGATCTGCCGGCTGGCGATGGCGGGCTTCTGCGCGGCGCGCGCGCTCTCGACTGGCTTCAACGAGACGCCGGAAAGAGCCTCACGGCCCTATGACAGGGATCGCGATGGATTCGTGATGGGCGAGGGCGCCGGCGTCGTTGTGCTCGAGGAATATGAGCACGCGAAAAAGCGTGGTGCGCGAATCTATGCCGAAGTGGTGGGCTACGGCCTGTCGGGCGACGCCTATCACATCACCTCGCCGTCGCCGGATGGCGACGGAGGCTTCCGCAGCATGAGCGCGGCGATCAAGCGCGCCGGGATCGCGATATCCGATATCGACTACATCAACGCCCACGGCACTTCGACACAAATCGGCGACGAGATCGAACTCGGCGCGGTGGAGCGAATGCTCGGCAACGCCGCCTCCAAGGTGTCGATGTCGTCGACGAAATCGTCCACCGGGCACCTGCTCGGTGCTGCCGGTGCGATCGAGGCCATTTTCAGTATCCTTGCGATTCGCGATAACGTTGCTCCGCCCACCATCAATTTGGAAAATCCGTCGGTGGAAACGGCAATCGATCTGGTGCCGCAGACGGCGCGCAAGCGCGAGATTAACGTCGCGCTGTCGAATTCCTTCGGTTTCGGGGGCACCAATGCCTCCGTGATCGTTCAGCGCATGGCTGACTAGCAAGTGTTTATAACTACTCCACCGTTTTGCCGTATTCGGCGATGACTTCTACATTTGGGCGTATGCTATCGGCTGGGCAGGGGATTGCCGGGCCGCGATTGAACCGACAGGATTCAGGTTGCATCGATGAGTGAGAGGCCGCCCATTTCACCACGAAGCCCGCGCGCTGCGTTGGAGCCCGAGCAGGTGCCGCCGCCGCCGAGGCGGTCGGAGCGTGCCCGCAATCCTTTCGTGGTGGTCGGCAATGCCATCATCACTATCCTGATCATCCTGATGATCGGGGCGGGGACGGTGTACTATTACGGCAGGCAAATGCTGGAGACCCCGGGCCCGCTGCGGGAAGACAAGATCGTCAACATTCCTTCGCGTGCCGGCAAGCGCGACATCGCCGACGCGCTGCTGCGCGAGGGCGTGATCAACGTCAATCCCTGGGTATTTATCGGCGGCGTGTTTGCGCTCAAGGCGAGTTCCGACCTCAAGCCCGGCGAATATTCTTTCCAGAAGAATGCCAGCCTGCGCGACGTCATCGCCACCATCGTCGAGGGCAAGGTGGTACAGCACGCCGTCACTATCCCGGAAGGCCTGACCTCCGAACAGATCGTGGCGCGGCTCACTGACAACGACATCTTCGCTGGGAGCGTGCGGGAAATGCCGCGCGAAGGTACGCTGTTGCCGGAAACCTACAAATTCCCGCGCGGCACCACGCGCGAGCAGGTGATCCAGCGCATGCAGCAGACCCAGAAGCGGGTGCTCGCGGAGATCTGGGAACGCCGCAATCCGGATGTTCTGGTCAAGTCGCCGGAGCAGCTCGTCACGCTGGCCTCGATCATCGAGAAGGAAACCGGCCGTGCCGACGAGCGCAGCCGCGTCGCCGCCGTATTCACCAATCGCCTGCGGCAGAGGATCAAGCTGCAGTCCGATCCGACCATTATCTACGGTCTGGTCGGCGGCAAGGGAACGCTGGGCCGGCCGATCAAGCGCTCCGAGATCACGCAGCCTTCGCCCTACAACACCTATGTGATCGAAGGACTGCCGCCCGGACCGATCGCCAATCCGGGCCGCGCCTCGCTCGAAGCGGCCGCCAACCCGGCGCGCACGCGCGACCTGTTCTTCGTGGCCGACGGCACCGGCGGGCACACCTTTACCGAGACCTACGACCAGCACCAGAAGAACGTCGCCAAGCTGCGGGCGCTCGAAAAACAGATTCAGAACGATACCGTCGAACCGTCCGAGGATGCGCCGCCGCCGACGGCGGCTGGAGCGCCGCCCGACACCAATCCAACCGCGGCGACGCCACGGCCGGCGGCGCCAGCGAAAAAGCCGCCGGCCCGTCCTGCGGCGCCTGCCCCTGCGCCCGCGACGGCGCCAGCCCGCCAGGGCGCCGCGCAGTCGACCACGACACCGCCGGTGGTTCAGCGCTGACGCCGGCCAGTTAAGTCGGTGTTTCCGCTACAGTCCGAACGCAATTCCACTTTGGCGGAAATCGGCTTAAGGTCCCGCCGTTCCTTTCGAGTCTCGAAATCACAGTCTTTCAGAGAGTGTTACGCGATGGCGCTATCGAGCATGACCGGTTTTGCCCGGAGCCACGGCGCCAGCGGCCCCTATACGTTCGAATGGGAACTGAAATCGGTCAACGCCAAGGGTTTTGACCTGCGCTTGCGCCTGCCGCCCGGCTGGGACGAACTGGAGGCCTCTGCCAAGAAACGCGCCGGCGAGGTGCTGTCGCGAGGGACGGTCTATGCCAACCTCAGCGTCAAGCGCGCCAACGCGGTCTCCACCGTGCGTATCAATGAAGACGTGCTCGCCTCGATCGTGAAGGTCGCCGGCGAGCTGGCCGGCAGGATCGACGCCGTGGCGCCCAGCATCGACGGTCTCCTCGGCATCAAGGGCGTCATCGAGGTTGTCGAACCCGAAAGCGACGAGGCGGAAGACAAGGCGGCGAGGGATGCCGCTGCCGCCGCCTTCGAGCAGGCGCTCGCCCAACTGGTCGAAATGCGCCGCCGCGAGGGCGTGACGCTCGGGCAAATTCTCATGCAGCGCATGGATGAGATCGAGAGGCTGGCGAAGCGGGCGGAGGCAGCACCCGGCCGCAAGCCGGAGGCGATCAGGGCGCGCCTGGCCGAGCAGGTGGCGGCACTGCTGGAAACCTCCGAACGCTTTGACGCTGACCGGCTCAATCAGGAAGCAATCCTGATCGCGACCAGGGCCGATATCCGCGAAGAGCTCGATCGCATCGCCTCGCACGTGACGCAGGCCCGTGAGATGATCGGCAAGGGCGGACCGGTCGGCCGCCGGCTCGACTTCCTCGCCCAGGAATTTAACCGCGAGGTCAATACCTGCTGCTCCAAATCGAACGATCTGGAATTGACCCAGACCGGGCTCGAAATGAAGAACGTGGTCGAGCAATTCCGCGAGCAGGTCCAGAACCTGGAGTAACCGATGACGGCTGGAGGTTTCGACGGAGTTGAGCGACGCGGGCTGATGTTCGTGCTGTCGTCGCCCTCGGGCGCGGGCAAGACCACGCTGTCGCGCATGCTGCTTGAGCGCGAGCCGGGTCTCAAGATGTCCGTTTCGGCGACGACACGCTCGATGCGACCGGGCGAGGTCGAGGGTCATGATTATTTCTTTGTCGACAAACCCAAATTCGAGGCGATGGTCGCGCAGGGCGAACTGCTCGAATGGGCGACGGTGTTCGACAATCTTTACGGAACGCCGCGTGCGCCGGTCGAAGCGGCATTGTCGGCGGGACAGGACGTTTTGTTCGACATCGACTGGCAGGGCACCCAGCAGCTGCATCAGAAGGCGAGCGTCGATGTGGTTCGGGTGTTCATCCTGCCGCCATCGGCCGCCGATCTGGAGAAACGGCTGCACACGCGGGCGCAGGACTCCGACGAGGTGATTCGCGGGCGCATGAGCCGCGCCACTCACGAACTCAGTCACTGGGCGGAATACGACTATATCGTCGTCAACCACAACGTCGATGACGCGTTCGCCGAGGTGCAGTCGATCCTCAAGGCCGAGCGGCTCAAGCGTGAGCGCCGCACCGGCCTCACCGAGTTCGTGCGCAAGCTGCAGCGCCAGTTGGAAAAATAGTCGCCGCGTCCGTTTCGATTACGTCTGCGCGCTGCGGGCGAGCCGGGCCAGCATTTCCGTAACTTGCTGGTCCCTGTCCTGCGGCATATGTGCCTGCGGCATGTGCACCTGAGGCGCGTGTCGCCGATCCTGCGGTGCGCGGGGCCGTTCCTGGGGCACGCGCGTGCGCGGTCGCTCCTGGGGCATACGCGTCGTATGGTGCACGGCGCCGGCGCGCCGCAACCCGGCGTCCTCGTCGTGGAACATCGGCTGTGGCGAACGCCGCTTTGTCTTTGCGGAATCCCACATCGCACGCCGCTTGCGGCGCATGGCGCGGCGCGCCCGCATGCGGCCGATCCGCACGATCGCGCTTACGGTGAGGCCGGCCAATGCGAGGGCGGCGGCCATCACCAGAAGCAGTTTCTGCAGTGATGCGGTCGGTTTTGCCGTCGCCGCATCCGCTGCGGCTGGCGCAACCTGATCTGCCGCGGGCCGCTGCACTTCCTCGGCCTGTGGCGGCTGGGCTGCGGGCGGGTTGGCGGTGGCGACCTGAAGATCGGTTGGATTGGCTGAAGCGCGCGTGGTGGGAGCGTCATTCCATCGCATCGACGACAGCGGCGCCGGCGCGAGTACGTTCGGCATATCTGCGCGCGGGCTATTCGGCACCGCCGCCGCGGGGACTGCCCCAACCGTTCGCGGCTCGGCTCTGGCGGGCGCATTTGGCTCAGCGCGGGGTTGCTGGGAGACCCATTCGGCACGTGCGTCGGCAATCGACTTGCGTGTGATCGTTCGTTGCTGCGCCGGCTCCTCTGTTGCTGAAGCTGGCGCTGGAGCCGAAGCTGACGCCGGGGCCGAAGCTGACGCCGGGGCCGAAGCTGGCGGCGCGGCGCGGGCAAACTTGTCGTCGGCCGTGTCGCTCTCCTCCCGGAGATACCAACACTGACGTTTGGTCGTGCGGTCGATGCGATAGTACCAGTGGCTGCCCGAGGGTGTCGCGCCCTTCGGCGCCGACAGGCAACTGTCGGCGGCGGCCTGGGTCGCTGGTGTGGCGGCTTCCGCTGCGGTTGTTATTGCCTGGGCCCGGAGATCCGTCACGGTGGCCAGACTGGCGCCTGCCACCACACCGGCAAGGAGCGCCGGGACGAATTTCACGGAACGGTTCGACATACACAACCCCGGCAACGCTACGCAACGCGACTCTTGACGCCCCTAATCTGGTCAGAGACTTGGGTGGCAATGAGCCGCAATTCCGGAAGGGATGGGGTATAATTGGGGCTAGTGTTTCATCCCAATTGAGGCCGTCTAAACTCACGAAAAATCGGGCGTTTTTCCTACTGTTTGGACGCGGTCCAGCGTCCGGTACAGCCATCGGATCGCACGAATGAACCGGAGCCGGCGCGGCCCGAAAAACGCCCGGTACTGTTCCAGCTCAAACCCTGGGCGGATCCGCCGCTCCGCGTCGAGCCATTTGGGCTAACTGACCCTGAGCTCAACTCGCCCGAAATCCTGCCACCGGAGATGACAAATCTCTCGGTGCTGCTACCGCAGGGCGTGCCTACGGCAACCGAAACCCATGAGCCATCGAAATTGCCGCCGCCACCGCCGCTTTCGCCGCCGCTTCTGCGCGACGCGCGGCGTGGCTCGTCGGATTCAGGTTTGGCGCGAGCTGCCGGCTTTGAGGGTTCGACCGTGCGTGGCTTCTCCCGTGAACCGGATAGGGATTTTTCGTCGTTGCCGATGCTGCCGCCGGCGCTGCCGGATTGTCCCAGCGTCGCTACGGTCGGGAGGGCCGCCGAGATCAGGAGGGAGCAGAGGGCAATTCTGATCGAACGTTGAACCGTGCAAGGCATGATAAGCTGTTTCCAATCCTTCGGCGGCGACGACCTGAAGGCTATTGTTTGGCCGCTGTCCACCTTCCGGTGCAGCCGTCCGATTGCCGGAACGTCCCGCCGCCGCTGCGACCGGACAGGCGGCCGGTCGTGATGACCGTGATGCCATTGCCGGTGGAGGTGCCGTACACCGTGCCATCGGGACTGACGGTGCCCCGGGCGGTCTGCCCGATAATCTTGCCGCTGGTGACGACGACGGCGTTGCTGCTGGTGCCCTGGCAAGTAACCCCGACGCCGCTGACGATCCAGGCGCCATCGAAATTGTTGCCGCCACCTCCGCCGCTTTTTCGCGACGCGCGGCGCGGTTCGTCCGCCTCGGGCTGGCTGCGTCGCGCGGGTTTTGAGGACTCGGTCGCGCGTGAACCTGACAGCGATTTTTCATCGTTGCCGATACTGCCGCCCGCGCTGCCGGATTGCGCATGGGCAAGGCCGGAGCCGAGCGTCAACGATATCAACATGGCGAGGAGGGCGATCGGGATCGAACGTCGGGCGGCATTTTTCATGAGCAGGTGCTTCCAATATCGCGAACAAAATTCTAGAGCATGCTTCAACTGCGTTGAATCATGCTCGTCCGTCATTTTCTTTTTTGAGCATGATCTCCGCGCAAACGCGTTCCGCGTTTGTCGCGAGGAAAAACCGGTATCCACTTTTCCGGATCATGCTCTAACGGCCGGACCCGTCGGCACAGACCGCGCCAATAATGCGACAAGATTTGCCAGCCTTCCCGCACTCGTCAAGCGCCGCTTTCCTGGCCTGCGCAACGGTGTCGCGCTGAATCAGCGACCACGATTCGTCCGAGATCGCGAACGCGCCGCATCGCGACCCATAGAAACTCAACTCCATCGGACATTTGTTCGCGCCGCACTTGCTGCGCGCGTCGTCGATCGCCGCCCGGCGCGAAGAGTGATTCCAGGACATTCCCCATTTGTCGCCGTCGGGACCGTAGACGATCGAGGCCCACGGTTTCAGATCGTCCATCTTGCGCAGCCGCGTCAGCACGCCTTCGGTGGCTTCACCATTCGGCGTCATCTTGACCTTCTCCTGAAACTTGCTGACTGCCACGCGCATGCCGTTCTTGCTGTCCAGCGGCTCCGGGTCGTAATTGAGCTCGAACAGGCGGTCGCTCAATTCGCGCAGCAGCACGGGGTCCTTGATCGGAATGCGGTCGGGATCCGGACGCAGCGTCGAGGCCAGCGGTTCGGGCGGCGCCGCGACCGCGAGCTGCTGGGACGAAGCGATCGGGGCAGGGGCCACGAAATAGAAATTGCCGTCGATCGGGGAAGAGGACACCCAGGGCTGTTGCGATCCGCCGGTCTGGCGTTTCACGGCGAGGCCGACCTGGTTGAAGGTCTGGAAGATGTCGAGCCCGGACTGCTTGATGGTCGTGGCCAACGCCTTGGTATAGGGGCTGTGGCCGTCGGCGCCGTCGAGCGCGACATTGCCGGGCTGCGTCGCGTAGGAGATCAGCGTTCCCTCCGGCGCGCGCATCTGCGCCAGGCCGCCGTCGGAGGCGCGCAATCCGCGCGCGCCGAACGGGTTGTTCCGGCATGCATCGAGGATCACCATGTTGAGGCGCGTTCCCGAGCCCTGCATCTGGCGCAGCACGAGGTTGACGTCGACCATCTGGAAATCGACATCGGCCTCGCGCGTCGGGTTGGCGCTGACCGGGACCAGGTAGTTCGCGCCGGAGACCTGCACGCCGTGGCCGGCATAATAGAACAGCGCGACGTCGGCGCCCTGAACCAGGCGGCCGAAATTCTGCACGGCCAGATCCATCGCCGGCTTGTCGAGATCGAGCTGGGCGCGGCCGCCGATCAGGGTGAAGCCGAGAGCTGAGAGCGTCTCGGCCATCAGCGCGGCGTCGTTGCGGGGGTTATCGAGCCGGGTCACGTTTTGATAGGCGGAGTTGCCGATGACCAGCGCGACGCGCTTCTCGGCCGCGGCCGGCGTAGCGAGCGTGAGCGCCAGCAATGACGCCAGCGCCGCGAATTTCCAGATTTTCCCGCTGAAAGCCCCGCGCATCTCTAAGAAAAACCCATAATGAAATGCCGGCAGATTATCAGTCCGCGCGCTCTGCGAAAAGCGGTACGGCGCCGCAACAGGGGCTGATCGGGCAGGGTGATGTCGGTACTCCGATGCGCGTATGGTTGTTTCGATGGATGCGGCCGGTGTCGGATACGACATTGTGGTCTCGCGGCGCGGGGTGCGCCCGAAGTTATAAATCTACGGTGCCCTCTCGTAAGCGGAGGGCGCAGGGAAAGCCGGGTGCCCATGACACCCGCAGTCGTGCGCAAGAATGCACACGGCGGACCGCAGGTGCGCCGGAACACCCGGCCTCCCCTGCGCCGTGGTTTTACGGCTTATGCCGCGATCTCCCCGGAGCCGAATTCCTCTGGCCTCCGTCGCTGACGGATTAGCGATTGATCGAAGGCCCGGTCGGGCTCGACCATCTCCATCAGCTTGACACCAGCCACGGGTGCCAGGACCACACGGTTTTGCCGTCCGCAGCTTCCTCGAGCCAACCGCCTCGACCGGCCCGCATGCTGCCGGAAGAAGTTTCGACTGAAGCGTTTAAGCGCCGGTCGTCTGCGCAGGTAGTGCCCGCTCACGGAAGACCCGCCCTGCGAACACCTCTCGCGCCCGACGCTGCCGCGTCCACCGCAACCCGTCCCAACGTTCGTGACGATGGCCAACGCCCCTCTTGCGGGACAGGATAGCGGGAGTTGTAGGTTTGATTTGGGTGCCGCGTTAAGCGAAAAATCTGTACTGGTCGTGAAATAAGTTTCTTGCCACGTGGGGCAAATCAGTGAAGAGGGCGCAAGAGAAAATCGCGCGAGCGCGCGACGTCGATCGAATGACTGTTACTGAAACTACCACGGCTTGACGAAGGGGCGCCGACACTGATCCGCCGAAAGGCGTCGGGCAGACCTCGCGTCCAATGCGAATTTTGCATTGGATGATGCTCGACGCGGCTACCCGCGGCCTGGCTATTTCGTGGATGTCGTGGTGTTTGACCCTGCTCGCTACGCGCCCGAGGCAGACTATGTGCGTCCGCGCGAATTGAGCGTCGGCGTGCAAACACTGTTGATCAACGGTACTCTCTCATTCAGGACGGCAGGTTGACTGCAGCTGCCGCTGGTCGGGTCCTCAAGCATACGCCGACGCCCGGGACTTGTCGTTAAGAGGCTGACGCGCGCTTACGATAAACGGCGACCGAGAATCAATATCAGGGTAGCAACGACCACAAATACTCCATAGCCGCGCTCATATGTGTTTTGACAAACTCTTTTATGGCGAGCATCGCGCCGTCTATAGTCTGTCCTTTGACCGTGTTTACGAACCGCCCGCTCGCGATCTTCAACGCCTGGACCGTTCTGCGCACCCAGCCTGCGCTGATCGTCTCTGACTTGAGCTTCTCCAATCCACTCTTCAGATCCTGGACGACCGAGTCCCGTTCTTGCGGATGCGAGACTGCATAACCATTGTCCTGCTCGATCGCTTCAGTTGCAGCCTCCAACTCTTTGACCGCCTTAGCGACCTCCGGCTCACTTTGGCTGATTGTGATCGGCGCCCACTCGTCAACCGGCTCGGAGGTGAAATCGTCCTCCGTGATTTTAAACTGCCGCGCCAAGTTGTTGACGTTGATCAACGCACTCGACAGCCACATCCTCTCTTCGCCGGACATCCGGGCCTTGTAGAAAGGACTTATGGGCGATTCCAAGAGGGACTGCTGTAGCTCATCGTAACCCTCACCCCTTTGCCAGAGTGTCGGGCCGAACGGATCATGAATTATCTTGATCGCGTCATGCTTCAGCAGCAGCCGCAAAGCTTCGGTCCGTAAGGGTTCACTTTCGAGATAGCAATATTCTTCGTTGTCTTCGCTAGCGTACGTGAAGTCCTTCAGCAGCCCCCGCTCGCTGTAGTAATTTTGCGGGTATTCCAAATGCTGAAAGAACGCGAGCATGTAGTACTCGGGCGCCAGGTTCAAAAACGTCTGCTTATCCATTTCCATTGGGTAATGCGTCCCTTCCCACAATCACCGCAAGATATGTGGGATTCTGAAAAGAGCTCTCCGCGTATCGAGTCAAAATTGAAGAATCAAAGAAAACCTAGAAGCACTACCACATAGGCTCTAGTTCCGTGTGCAACTGATCTCATTCATCTCATATCCGCATCGGTTTCCGGGCCTTGAACCTAGAGGTGTCGCTTTGAACTTGGAGCAATTTGCATTAGAACGGAATAGAGTCAGAGCGTGAGCGTTCATTCCTTCAAGCAGATTTTTATGTGATCCCACGGCCAATTTCCATCAGCGACAGGCCCTTGCGTGGTGTTGATGTCTCTCGCGGTCTGAAAGCGCTCTGGCGCTGATTTCCACGTTGAAATGAGTGCCGTCGAATTATCTCTATATCCGCTCGGGCATTTTCCGTCCTCGTGAGCGAACACGACGACATTCTTAGGAACAGTGAATCGGTCATAAATCAAAATGGACGAGAAGCTGATGGCGGCAGCAAATAAGCCGCTAATAAGAACGGCTGTTGCGAGTGGGTATCTCTGACGTGCCTCGGGCCATTTCGACTGCGCGGCCGCCAAGACAATAGGAACGGCCCAAGTTATTGCTGCAACCACAGCGACGTTTCCATACTCAAACACGGTAATCTCCCTGTCCAACAAAGATTGCATTCTTTCAGAACGTCAACCAAAACAAAAGCCCCGACTGGTTACGGGGCTCACCCAGCGCCGAGCGGGTGGGGCATTACGGTGATAGTGCACTCAATTGCGTTGCGGCTTTGTGGACATCACTGACAGGTTAAGTGCACTCAATCGCGCGGGGGTTCAACGCTTCTGGTACGGGTGGAAGATGTGGTCCTTCGCCTTCACCGCCACATGGCACGCGTGTCCGCAGTCCGAGGGACTGGGATCGGCCGTGAAATTGTCGGATGCGGCATCGTAGTTGAACAGCGCGTATCCCCATCCGCCGCTTTGCGGAAATCTCTTGCTGTCCTTTTCGATGACGAAGGCCTGCGTGAAGACGTCCGGCACATCCACGACGAACGGGGCCTCCGTGCTCTTCTTCGGCTTCCACTGAAGCTTCACGATCTTGGAGCCATCCGGGAAAGGCTGTCCGTTGTTCGGAACGCCGGCCTTGTACGCCTCGATCATGGTCGGATTGGCGACGATCACCTTGAGCACTTCGTCGGTCCGGGCGGAAGAGACCACCGCCCAGTCCTCGTATCCCCTGAAATCAGAGAACGCGATTCCGCTCGGCGAAGTCAGCGAGTACTTGTCCTGCGCGTAAACGGCCGCGCCGCCCACGACGACAAGCCCTGCCGTGGTTATCGCAATCGGGAGTTTACTTTTGCGCTTCATAGCTGACCCCTTTTGGTGCCGGCTTCATCCTAGCCATTTGGCCCTGCGAGGGTTATGCGCTTTGCGAAGATCTGCCGTCCCGCTTCGTCCTGAAGTCGTCGCGGAAACGAATGATCCTCGACCCCTGTACCAGCGTGATACACCGGGCGAGCTCCGATGCCCGTTCTTTCGGCAACCCCGACGTTGCCGACATATCGTGGAATCACATACCGTCCGCGCGGGGTAGTGAAGAAAACGGGATGGAAACAATGAAGATCCATGTCCTGGAGCGCGCCCTGACGGCTGCCTGCATCATCGCTGCCATCGCTGTTGTATGGTGGGGGTTCAAGATACTGGCTGCGTGACCTGGACGGCATCGGTGGGTTCGATCACGCCGGGCGGAGCTCCGCTACCAAGCGCGGGCGAGATGCTTGATTTCTGCAAAGCCCCATCAACCGCTTCACCCAAGCGTGGCAAAAAAGACTCACCGTTGTCC
This sequence comes from Bradyrhizobium sp. AZCC 2262, assembly GCF_036924535.1. NCBI lineage: Bacteria > Pseudomonadati > Pseudomonadota > Alphaproteobacteria > Hyphomicrobiales > Nitrobacteraceae > Bradyrhizobium > Bradyrhizobium sp. AZCC 2262. Next base: position 3,064,445 of record NZ_JAZHRT010000001.1, read on the forward strand.
GCCAAACAAAGAAAGCCAAAAAAAGCCAAAATCTGATTGACGCCGATTCAGAGCTGAATCATGTTAGCGAATCATCATTGCAAGTAACGAGTTTTGCTTCCGCGTAAGCCTTCTTCGAATTTTTGGTGACGCGGCAATGTATTACGGCCTTTATCTCTTCGCGATTGCGCTTGTCATCATGATGGGCCAGCTGGCCTTTGCGCTCTATCAAGTGGCAAGCTTATTGTACCTGTCGTGAGCAGGGACCGCCGGTTTCACCTGGCCCTGCCGCACAGCCATGATCATGCGCGCCGGCAAGTAAAGGCGTGGCGCGATTGTCATTGCGATGATGCGGGCGCGCCGGGGCGGCGTGCCCGGTTGAGCCCAGTACGATGTGGTTGAATTGAACCGGCGGAGCGCAGCAAGAAACGAAAACTCAAAGAGGGGCGGCAATGGTGCGGGTGGGGCGTGTGGTGCTGGCGGCGGCGATGATGGCGGCGATGGGCAAGCCCGTCGCCGCGGAAGTGCTCGACGCGACCTATCGCGGCACAATGGTGTGCGACAAGCTCCCGTTTACCAGCAACAAGATGCGCGAGGCGATCCAGGTCACGATTTCCAGCGGCGCTGCGCGCTACAATCACGTGGTGCGGCTGCGCAACACAGCGGTCGAAGCCGTAGCCGAGCAGGGCACTGGTACAGTCGACGGCCAGAAAATCCAGCTTCAGGGCACCTGGAAAAGCGGCAGCCGACAGTACGAGGCGAAATACAGCGGCAGCTTCGTGCGGCGCAGCGCCAAGCTCAAGGGCACGCAGACCTGGACCGACGGCGGCAAGACCGAAATCCGTGCCTGCGCGGGCGCGATCAAGCGGCCGCTCAAGCCCTTCCTGCCGCGCAACAAGAAGCAGGCGGCTGCGTGGTGAGACCGCGAAGCTCTCGCTGCGAGAACTAGTTCCTGGAGTAGCTTGTGGCGCTCAATGAAGCTCGCCGAGCAAGGCCTTGGCCTTTCGAAGATCGCTTGTGTCAAATCCTTCGGTGAACCAATCGTAGACAGGCGCGAGGAGCTCGCGTGCCGTTTGCCGTTTTCCCTGATCGCTCAAGAGCCGCGCCAGGCTCGTGGCCGCGCGCAATTCCCACGACTTTGCCTGCTGGGCTCGCGCAAGGGTCAGGGCACGTTCGAAACAGGCTTGCGCCTTTGCCACGTCCCGCTGCGGCGACTTGAGCTCGATTTCACCGGCAACGCGATGAGCCTCAGCCTCGCACCATCTTTCCCTGGTTGCTTGCATCGCCGTCATTGCCTCGCCGATGCAGCGCCAGGCATCATCGAATTGGCCTGAATCTGCGTGGGCGATTGCCAACATGAATTCCTGCTCCGGCGTAAATATCGTCGATCCGGCCGATCGCCATAAATCAATACCCGACGTGACGATCTCGACCGCCTTCGTGGCTCCGGTGAGGGTCAGGATATAGCCCCGCCGTAACACGCCCTCCGCCTTTCGGAACGGGGCGCCTTTCTCCTCGGCCAGCACGACAAGCTCTTTGAGATGCTCGTTTGCCGCGTGGTAATTTCCGCAATAGGTATTCACAAGAATCGGGAAATTCAGCGTAAACATCAGAGTGGCGGCATGCTCAATCTGGCGCGCTTCCATCAACGCGCAATCCGCATCGTGGAGCGCAGCCTCGGGATAACCGAGCAGCCACAAGGCCATTGAACGAAAGGCCAGGCACGTCACCCGGAGGTCCTGGCCAAATCGCGTCATCAATCGCCGGTGCTCGGCGGGGCGGTAAAGGGCGAGCGCTTCATCGTAGTGCGCTCGGGCCTCAACGAGGTCCCCCATCAGCGCGAGCGTACTCGCCATGGTGCGGTGTCCAATCATGAGCGGTACCGCCGCTCCGTCCTTCTCGCCAAGCGCCAGAAACCGCGCAGCGAGCCTGTGCGCAACGTCACCGTTGAAGTTTATGAAATTGACGATCCACTGGCCAAACAGAGCTGAGAGCAGCAACGAAGGATCATCGGGAGGTTCTCCGAGCCGTTCCGCTTGCTCGATCAACGCTCTCACCTGTGCTACGGCAGCTTTCGTTTCCGGCGCGCCATACCCTTTGACATGCATGAGCGTGTTCAACAGCGCGACCTGTAAAATGATCTGCTCGCGCCGCAGATCGGGCGTACTGGGCAAGGTTGCGATTTGCGCCAGAGCGTGGCTGAGCTGTTCCGCGGCTTCGACCAGCGCCGAGCGCTCCTGTGATCGCTGTCCCGCCTTGCCCCACTGGCGCGCTGACTTTTCTGTCAGGTCGGCCTTTGCGTAGTGACGCGCCAGCAGCTCGGGCTGACTCTCGGCGATTTCCGCGAACTGACTTTCGAGGATTTCGGCGATGCGGGCGTGCAGCACGCGCCTTGGCCCCCGCAGCAGCGTACTATAGGCTGCGTCCTGCACCAGCGCATGCTTGAACAGGTAGCGCGCATATGGCGGGGTGCCGTGCCGAAACAACAAGCCTGCCGCAATGAGCCGATCGAGGTCGGCGTCCAGTTCTTCCTTTGGCTTTCGCACGAGCGCGGCCAGCAACTTGTGGGGAAATGCCCGGCCGATCGCTGCGCCGACCTGCGCCACGTTCTTCGCCGGCCCGAGCCGATCGAGCCGCGACATCAGCGAAGCCTGCAGGCTTGCCGGAACCGCCGCAACGGGCGTTGGTCCCCCTGCGCGGGCCCGCTGCGCATCACTCTCACCCTCCGCGTCCAGCACCGCCTTGGTTATCTCCTCGGCGAACAGCGGAATGCCGTCGGTGCGCTCGATGATGTCCTGCCGGACGCCCGCCGGCAACGATCGGCTGCCGACGATTCTCTCGATCAGGAAATCGATGTCGCACGGCGCCAGTCGATGCAGGGCCAGCTCCGTCACGTGCGGCCGTCCGATCACGGGTGGGCTGAATTCCGGCCTGAAAGTAACGAGTATCAAGAGCCGGTGGCTCACGGCCAGGTCCGCCGTCTGGGCGAACAATTCGAGGCTCGTTGGATCGGCCCAATGCGCATCTTCGAAAATCACCAGCACGGGATTGATCCGCGCCAGCGCCTCGAGTTGTGAAGCAAGCGCTTCCAGCGTTTTCTGACGACGGAGCTGTGGCTCAACTTCAACCTGAGGGTAGCGTCCATCGTTGGGCAGCGACAGCATTTCGGCAAACAGTGCCGCATCCTCGGGCGGCGTCGAGCTTTGCGCCAGCAGCGCGTCAAGCTTGTCCGTTTTCACTTGCTGGCTGTCATCGTGAGCAAAGCGAGCGGCGCGCAACATCTCGCCGATCACCGGATAGAGCATACTGTCGGTATGCTGCGGCGAGCAGAAGCAACGCAGGCGTATGTGCGGCTCGCGAGCAAGCTGTTCCAGCAGCGCAACGGTGAGCCGTGATTTGCCGATTCCGGCTTCACCAGAAAGCAGCACCACCTGACCTTCGCCACTCTTGACCTGCTCCCACCGGCGCAGAAGCAGCTTCATTTCTTCATCACGACCGATCAGCGGCAGCAAATCGCTACTTTGGAGAGCGTGCGATCGGCTGGTCACGGCTGTCTTGCCGGCGACCTGCCAGGCAGCAACTGGCTTTGTGAATCCCTTGATCTCGACTTTGCCGAGATCGAGATACTCGAATTGCGGTCCCGCGATCGTCTTTGTGCGACCCGAGATAACAACGGCGCCGGGTTGTGCGAGCGATTGCAGCCGAGCGGCAAGATTCGGGGTGTCGCCGAGGATACCATGCTCCTCGGAAATCGCGCTGTCCGACATGTCGCCGACCAACGCGACGCCCGTGGCAACACCGATGCGCGCGCTCAGTTTTTCTTTCGTGGGCAGGGCGGCGACCGCCTGCACTATTGCAAGGCTGGCCTGAACGGCGCGCTCCGCGTCATCTTCGTGCGCATGAGGATAGCCAAAATATACCACCGCACCGTCGCCATGATGTCGCGCGACAAAACCGTCGAAGCCGGCAACGGTTTCAGTAATGCAGCGCCGGTAGCCGGTGATGATGGCGCCGAAGTCTTCGGGATCGAGCCCCGCGGAGAGCGCAGTCGATCCGACCAGGTCGCAAAACAGTACCGTAAGCTGCCGGCGCTCGATCGGGCGCGCATCCCGTGCCGTCGGGACCACCGCGGGAGAATCCACGCGTAATTTCGTTCCGCAGTCGCCGCAAAACTTGTTTCGGGCCGGGTTTGCAACGCCGCAGGCCGGGCAGCGTCGCACGGCTACCGCTCCGCACCGCCCACAGAATTTCCTTTTCTCCGGGACTTCGGCTGCGCAATTCGTGCAGTGCATCCGGACCTCAACGGATATCAATAGCGCCGCTACAATGCGCCAGAAGTCGACCGATCCATGTGATCGTGGTCACAACTCCGGTTGTTCCGTCTCCAGGTTCCGTTATGTCGCGACCGAGACAACGCGGTCAGCACGTCCCGCCGTGTCGGCCACGCCGCTGAAAATGGTGATCAGCGCGCCAGGCAATGTGGAGGAAGTCTTCCCGGCGCGTGCGATGGTATTTCACACTGAGCCAAGGCGTTGCTGCTTCGCGGACATCGACCTCAGTTCTTCAGCACGATCCGTCCCACGACTTTCCCGGCCCGCAATTCGTCGATCCATTTCTGGACGTCGGCCATCGGCTCTTCCTTCATCGGCGTCGGCTTGATCTTGCCGGCGCGCGCCAGCGCCATCAGTTCCTTGGCCTCGGCGAGTGTGCCGACCATGAAGCCTTCGATGGTCATGCGCTTGTAGACCCATTGCACCATCGGCAGGCTGAAGTTGCCGCCCATCAGGCCGGAGACCACGACCTTGCCGCCACGTGCAACTGTCGCAACAGCGAACGCCATTGATTTCTCGTTGCCTGCAAAATCGACGACGCCATCGAAGCCGCCCTCGGTCTCCTTGAGGATGCGCCTGACGACTTCGGGCTCGGCCGGGTCGTAGGCGACGGCCGCGCCGTTCTTCAGCGCGGTCTCGCGCGCGGCGGGGCTGAGATCGGCGACCGTGATGTTCTGCTTGAACATCGCCTGTGCGAACGAAAGCCCCATCATGCCGACGCCGCCGAGCCCGATCAGCAACAGATTGCGCTGCCGTGGACGGTCGACCAGCCGCTTCAGTGCGCCATAGGCGGTCACGCCCGAGCACATCAGCGTCGCCGCCTGGTTGACCGGCAGCGGATCGTAATCCAGCAGGTACTTCGCGTCGGGCACCAGCACATGGGTGGCAAAACCGCCGTCGATGGAGACGCCGAGGAAGCGCTGCTTGACGCAGAGGTTTTCGTCGCCATTGGCACAGTCGCGGCACTGGCCGCAGCCGATCCAGGGGAATACCGCCTGCTTCTTTCCGATCAGGTCTTTTGAGGCATCGGGACCGACTTCATCGACGACGCCTGCGATCTCGTGCCCGAGCGTAAACGGAAGCGTCATGCCGCGCGTGGTGTCGAGCCGCTTGCCGCCGCCCAAGTCAGCATAGCCGTCCTGGATGTGCAGGTCGGAATGGCACAGACCGCAGCGTTCGATCCGGACGAGGACTTCGCGGCCTTGCGGCTTCGGTGTGTCGACGATGGTTTCGCACAACGGCGCATCGAATTTGACCAGCGACTGGCGACGCATCAGCGCCATGGCATTTACTCCTTGGATAACAGCCCCTTGTTCAGGGCGTTTGGGGTTTTGTGTTTCGTATATCGGTCAATTCACGGGCCATGGCAACAAAGCCCGAGACCGGGATCGTCTCGGCCCGCCGCGTGGCGTCGACTGCCGCGGCCCCGGCCAGCCGGGCCGGATCGACCGACAGCGATTTGAGGCTCTGCCGCAGCATCTTGCGGCGCTGGCCGAAGGCCGCGGCCGCCACCTGTTCGAGGGCGCGGCGGTCGCACGGCTCGGGTGCTTCGCGCGGCACCAGCCGCACCACCGAGGAGGTCACCTTGGGCTGCGGTACGAACGCGGCCGGCGAAATGTCGAACAGGATTTTGGTCTCGGCGCGCCAGTTGGCGAGCACGGCCAGCCGGCCATAGGCCTCGTCATTCTCGCTTGCGACGATCCGCTCGGCGACCTCGCGCTGAAACATCAGCACCATCATGTCGTACCAGGGCGGCCATGGCTCGATCGAGAGCCAGTCCACCAATAATTGCGTCGCGATGTTGTAGGGGAGGTTGGCAACGATTTTTGCCGGCTCGCCGCCCAGCATCGGGCGGGGATCGAAGCGTTGCGCGTCGGCATGCACGATATCGAGCCGGCCGGGATAACGCCTGGCGATATAATCCAGCGGGGCCAGCGCGCGCTCGTCGCGTTCGACCGCGATAACGCGTCTGGCGCCCAGCGCCAGCAGCGCGCGCGTCAGCCCGCCGGGACCGGGGCCGACCTCTATGACAGTGGCGCCTTCGAGCGGCCCCGCGGCGCGTGCAATCCGGGCGGTGAGGTTGAGGTCGAGCAGGAAATTCTGGCCGAGGGATTTGCGCGCCGAAAGGGAATGTTCGCGAATGACGTCGCGCAGTGGCGGCAGATCGTCGATCGCGCTCATGAAGGCTTGATTGCCGCCATGCGCGCGGCGAGCCGCAAGGCGGCGGCAAGACTCGACGGGTTGGCCTTGCCGCTGCCGGCAATGTCGAAGGCCGTTCCGTGGTCCGGCGAGGTGCGAATGAACGGCAGGCCCAGTGTGACGTTGACGGCATCCTCGAACGCGATCGTCTTGATCGGGATCAGCGCCTGGTCGTGATACATGCAGATGGCGCAGTCGTAGGTGTTGCGCGCCGCGGGGTGGAACATGGTGTCCGCCGGCAAGGGACCCCTGGCGTCGATGCCGTCGGCGCGCAGCGTTTCGATCGCGGGTGCTACGATGTCGATGTCTTCGCGGCCGAGCGAGCCGTCTTCGCCGGCATGCGGATTGAGGCCCGATATCGCAAGGCGCGGCCGGCTAAGGCCGAAATGCGCTTTCAGGTCCGCGACCGCGATCCGGGCCGTCGTCACGATCAGCTCGCTCGTGAGCTGGGTCAGCGCCTCGCGCAGCGAAAGGTGGATGGTGACGGGAACGACGGCGAGCGCCGGCGACCACAGCATCATCACCGGCTGCGGTGGACGGCCGCCATTGGCGGCAAGCTCGGCAAGAAACTCGGTGTGGCCGGGATGGCGGAAGCCGGCGCGGTACAGCACGCTCTTGGCGATCGGGTTGGTGACGACGGCGCCGGCTCGCCCTCGCATGACATGCTCGACGGCCTGGCGAATGGAGGCGAGAGCGGCGTTGGCGCTGGTTTCGTCGGGCTGTCCGGGGCGGGCGGTAGCTATCTCGCCCGTTGCGACGACGGGTAATGCTTTCGCGAACGCCGCGCCCGTATCCTCCGGCGCGACATCGGCGAGCTCGATTTGCAATCCCAGAATTTTCGCGCGCTCGGCGAAGAACGCGCGATCGCCAAGTAGATAGAATGGCGGGAGGTCGAGCTCGTTACGCCGCAGCCACGCCGCGATGGCGATGTCGGGGCCGATGCCCGCGGGCTCGCCGGATGTCAGCGCGAGGGGCTTTGCCATGCATCAACGACATTCGATCATTGCGGCCTTGCGGATGTCATTCAGATAGGCCTTCGACTTTGCCTCGTATTTCTGGGTGAACATCTTTTCACGGATTTCCCGCTTCTTCGGCGTGTCGACCTTGGTCGGCTTCCGTTCGCACAATGCCACCATCTCCACGCCCTGTTTGGTGATTTCGGGCGGGGTCAGGTGACCGATCGGCGTCTTGTCCAGGAGTTCACGAAGCGGGCCGGGAATGTCGGCCGAGGTCTTGGTGACGGTGTCGCGGATCGCGGCGTTCTGCATCGACTTGAAGTAGGAGTTGGCCTGTTCGCAGGTCTGCACGCGTTCACGCAGGGATTCCGCCTCCTTGCGCCGCAGGTCGACCGACGACGGAGCCGAGCCGCGCGGCACGATCAGCACGATCGGCTGCAGCTTGTATTCGAACGCATCGGCCTGGGTTGCTTCGCCGCTGCCCTGGGCGGCGTCGTTGACGTCCTTCTCGCCGACCTGGAGACTCTCCTTGAAGCGGCCGCGCACCAGACTGCCCCAGACCATCTCGGCCTTGAGGCGGGCCTTCAGCGATTCCGGCCGGACACCCTGGCTTTCCAGGGATTTGGCGAGCTGTTCGGGTGTGATACGCATCCGCTGGGCCATCCCCGCAAAGGATTGGTCCATATCGCTGGCGGAAGGATCGACGCCGTACCTCTTGGCTTCCTTGATCTTCACCTTTTCGTTGATCAGTTCGTCGAGCACTTCCTGCTTGGACATCTGTTTGCGCGTAGTCAGGAAGTTGAGCTTGGTGCGCTGCTCGATATCGAGAGTGGTGATGGGTTCGCCGCCGACCATGCAGGCAATGGACTGCGCCGGCAACGGCGAAACGCCGCCGGCCAGCACGGCAAGCGTCACGGCGCAGCCGGCGGTCAGGGACCAGAATCGGCGAGGAAAGAGCTTGATGGTCGTCATGGTCATGTCAGCCGTATCAACCAACTCGTACCGCGTTGCGCTGGGTACTCTCCGGCAAGATTGCGCCTCACGCTACTGAATACCGCTGCTGCCGGCGGACGAGGACGAATTCGCGAGGGTCCGCAAGCCGATCTGCAGCATGAATGCGTGGCTGAGCACCGGCGGGGTCGTCCCGGCGGAGTATTGGTAGGATGTGACGTAATTGGCCGCCAGCACGAAGCAGTCGTCCACGTAGCCGGCGCCAACGACGTACTGGTTCAGCTTGTTGGCTTCAAGGTCCCACCGTGCCGAGCCCGACACGACCCAGTTCGACGCCACCTTGACCGAGGCGCTGCCGAGCAGGCCTTCGCGCCGGGTCAGATAGCCGAGTTCCGGCTGCGCGGCATAATTGCCGTAAATCATGCTCACCGACCAGCGGTCGAACGCGGCGCGTCCTTCGGCTTCGAAGCGGTTGAGGTTCTGCGTCGCCTCGTCCATGCGCGTGCGCACGCTGAACGTATAGGTCCGGTTCGGCGAATAATTGATGCGGGCGACGTAGTCGGAGCGGGCGTTCTGCAGGCCGGAATCGAGGCCGGTGTTAGTCGCGTCCTTCACCGCATACGAATTCAGGCCGAACAACTGGTAGGATTGTCCGAACAGCACGTTGACGCTGCCGCCGCGGTCGAACTGCGTGGTCGCCTGGACGCCGACATTGGCGCGGCCGCCGCCTTCGACGCGGTCGTAGCCCGAGAACTTGTCGACCGCGAACAGGTTGCTGGCGTCGAACACCATGCTCTGGGCGTCTTCGTTGGGCAGCTTGCCGGCGTAGGTCTCGTTGGGACGGGCGATGATCTGCGCCATCGGCTCGATCGTGGTGGTGCCCCAGGGCTGAACGTTGATGAAGGGATAGCGATATTCGAGGCCGACGGCCGGCATTGGGCGCAGCGCCTGGGTGTCGCCGACAGGAAGGAAATTCGAAACACCCGGCTGGTTCGAAACCGAGGAATTGATGGCGTCGGCGCGCAGAATCGCAAACGGTGTCCAGATTTGACCGAACGGATCGGTGTACGACTTCCGCCATTGCGCCTCGGCCGTCAGGCGCGTGTAAGTGCCGGGGAAGCCGCGCAACAGGCATTGCGACGGCGTCCGCGCCAGTGGATCGGCGGACGTCGTTGTGCACAGGCTGGCGGTGTTGGCCAGTGTCGTGATCGGGTCGAAGGCCGCCGTGTCACGCGAGAGGTTGGTGAAGTTGGTCTTGTAGCTGAATTCGCCGCCAAAGATCGGGTGGTTGATCACGTTGTTGTAGTCGACCACCGGATAGATTATCGGAACCTGGTTCTGGTTGCCGGAGAAGCTCAGATAATAGATCGTGCGCGCGTCGAAGTAGCTGCGGCTGCCGACGCCGGTCAGATAAAGCTGCGAAATGGCTTCCGTCGGAAGACTCAGGAACGAGCCCAGCGGGTCCTTGTACTGGGCCAACCGGTAGTCCGAGAAGAAGTAGTAATCCGACAGCAGAACGCCGTCCCAGCCCCAAACCCATTTGTCGTTGAGCGCGAACTGGCCTTTGGTGTCGACGCCGCCGCGGAACTGGCGGTCGCCGGGCAGGCCGGCGTAGGCGCCCGGGTCGAGCTGATCGATGCCGTAGGCGCGGATCTGGTAGGAGCCGTCGATCAGGCGCTGGCGGAATTCGCCCTGCAGCAGCACGCCCTGCCGGGTGGTGATGCGCGGATTGAAGGTCGCGTCATAGTCCGGCGCGATCGCCCAGTAGAACGGGATCTCCATGCCGAACCCGTAGGTCGAAACCGAGCTGTAGCCGGGCATCAGGAAGCCGGTCTTGCGCTTGACGGTCGGATCGGGCGTCGAGAAATACGGCAGATACGCCATCGGCACGCCGAAGAACTCGAGCTGCGCGTTTTCGAAGTACAGCATCTTGTCGGTCTGGTCGTGGATGATCCGCGCACCCTTGACCTGCCACAGCGGCGGCTTCTTCGGATCGTCCTTGCAGGGCGCGCAGGCGGTATACACGCCGTTTTCAAACACGGTGTAATTGCCGGCGGAGCGGTCGGCGCGCGTCGCCGCCATACGCGTCGCGTCCGCGGTATCAACGCGCAGCGAATCGACGAATCCGTCGCGGTAGTCGTCGCTCAGATCCATGACGTTGGCGTAGGTGACTTTGCCTTCGGCGTCGGTCAGGCGGATGTTGCCTTCCGCATGCAGCCGCTTGGTCTTCTGGTCATAGATGACCTTGTCGGCCTCGACGCTGGTGCCGTTGTAGAACATCTGCACGTTGCCGACCGCCGACACGCGCTGGTTGTTGTAGTCGTAGTCCACCTCGACCGCTTGCACGGTCATCTTGCCGTCATTGGTGACGGGGCGCGGCGGCGGCTTGGGCGGCCGCGGATTATACGTGAAGCTTTGCGCCGAAGCCGGCACCGTCAGGGCAAGCTCCAGCGAGCCCGCGAAAACGAATCCGGCGAGCAGCGCAAACATAGGGACGCCAAAGGCTGCCATGCGGGCTCGATAGCGGCGCACGTCAATGCGCCGCCTGAACGCAGGCGACCTCAATTGGCGGGCGGCGACAACGGCCACTACCCGTCCTCCTGGTACAACAAGGCCAAAAAGCCGGTGAGGCCACCCACACAGACGGGCAACCACGCCGCAGCGATCGGATGCATCAACTCAGCCTTGCTCAAATCCTCAGTAACTTTCGATAGAACGTAGAGCAGAAAGCCTGCGCCCACGCCACTCAAAACCATCTTTTGCACGCCGCCCATCCGGAAGAAGCGAAGGCTCACGGAAGCCGCCAACATCACCATTGCAGCCAGCAAAAATGGCTGTGCGATGAGCTTATGGTACTGCAGACGGTAGCCTGCGGTCGCGAAGCCCGAGCTTTCGGAAGAGCGGATATAGCCAGGAAGTTGCCAAAAAGACACGGTTTCTGGGGTGGAGAAACTGTTGCGGACCTGGGCCGGGGTGAGGGTGGTCGAGAGGTAATAGTTCTCCTGATCAACCGGAGGTTTATCCAGGGAGTACCGGCGTACCGATTTGAAGGCCCAGCGGCCTTCCTCGAGGGTGGCTTCGCGGGCTTCGATTCGTTCCTTGAACTGGAGATCGGGGTCGAACCGGAACACGGTCAGTCCGGTCAGCCGGACGCCCTGCTGCTCGCTGCGCGCCGCATTGATGATCGACTGGCCGTCGCTGTTGATCTGGTTGAGCCAGAAACCGGAAGCATCCTGGATGCCGCCGCCGGGCGCCGAGCCGAACAGTTCGGCCTCCATCCGCTTGGAGAGTTCGCGCAGGTTCGCCGACATCGGGTTGTAGGCAACGGTCGCCACAGTGCCGAGGATGATCGCGCTTGCCAGCGCCGGCGAGATGAACTGCCAGGCGGAGACGCCGGCCGCACGTGCGACCACCAGTTCGAGCCGCCGCGACAACGCGAGATAGCAGGTCATAGCGCCGATCAGCACGCAGAACGGCATCAGCTTTTCGAGCAGTTGCGGCACGCGGTACAGCGACGTCTGCGCCACCGTGATCGCGGATGCCGATACCAGCCCGGAGGTCTTGCGGACCATTTCGATGTAATCGACCAGCACCAGCAGCACGAAAATGCTCGCAAACACGCCCACCGCCGAAATCAGGAAGCGGCCGGCAAAGTATCGCCCGAGCGTGTTGGTCATCATGCTCATGCTGTGGCCGGCCGTCCAAAGAGCCGCGCGAGGCGTGCGTTCGACCTGTTGATGGCTTCCATCAGCGCCGCCGGCGGCTCCACCACAATGCCGCCGATAATCATCCACAGCCCGACGCCGATCGCACCGAACAGCATCAAATACTGGACGAGAGCCATCATCGGCGTCTTCACCGTCATTACGGATAGGGCGAATCCCGCCATGCGCAGCCCGAACACTGCGAGGATCGATCCGCCGATCGAAAAATTGCGGCTCTGGCGCGTGGTGCGCGGCGTGCCGAGAAACGCGAAGGTCAGCACCGCGAACGCGAAGGGATAGACCGGCGACAAGAACCGGTCATGCAGCTCGGCGTAAAATTGCCCGGACAGCTGCTTGAACGTAGCATCGTCGTCCGAGGCCGAAACCAGCTCCCAGAGATAGCGTTCGCGAATTCCCAGGGCGACGTCGCGGCCGCGATTGGAGAATTTCGACATGTCGAAGGCATAGCGGGCGAAAGCCACCAGCGCCGGATCGCGCTTTCCCGCCTCGAAACGTTCGAGGTTGCCGTCCTCCAGCACCAGATAGGAGCCGCTCTCGTTCTTCAGCACCGTGCCGTGGTCGGCAATGATGGTGACGCGCTCCTTGGGATCGCGGCGGTCGTCGACGAAGATTCCGGCGAGCACGCCGCCCGGCTGCCGTTCCCGGATGCGAATCGTCAGGTTCTGGTCGAGCTGGGCGAAACGTCCGGGCTGCAGGATGTTGGTCAGCACGTCGGCCGTGATCTCGGCGTCCCATTGCTTGATCCGGCGCAGGCCGTCCGGAGCGAGATAGGCGCCAATGAAGGTGACCAGCATCGCCACGACACAAGTGGCGAAGAAAAACGGGCGGAACAGCCGGTATGGGGAAAAGCCGGCGGCATTCATCACGATGATTTCGGAATCGGTGGCGAGCTTGTTCAGCGTGTGTGAGATCGCGATCATCAGCGCGATCGGCGCAATGACCAGAACAAGCGCAGGAATCACCAGGCTGGTGATGCCGAGGAAGGTGATGATGGTCTGGCCCTGGCTGGTCATCAGGTCGATGCCGCGCAACGCCTGCGTAATCCAGATCACGCCGGTGAGGCTGACCAGGACAAGCGCAAACGACGCGAGCGTCGTGCGGAAAATGTACCTGTCGATCGACCCCATCGTTACCGTACGATCCCGCCCCTACGCGCCCCAAGGGCAACTTCCGACCAAACCCCTTTACAGGGTTCCCCAATGGTCGAGCCGCCCCTCATCGGCCGTCGCCCACACTGCCATCCCTTTGATCCGTCAACAAAATGGCCGGGCCGTGGCGTTGCGCCGACATGGATAATAATTCACTTCTTGTGGCCTTCCGGCCACTGCGGTGCTTGGCAGTGGCGCAGATGACAGGCCATAGTGGCGAAAACGTCAGGTCCTGAGCGATTTGGGCCGTTACCGAAGAGAACATTCCATAAATGCGGGCCGATTCCGGCCCCGTCAGCAGCCCTGAATTCTGGAGGATTTACCTATGTCCGACGCCGTCAAGGTCGGCTTTGTCGCCTTTTCCGCCGCACCCCGTGGCGTTCTCGTGGTGTTTTGCGATGACGCATTGAAGTTCGGCGAGGCGACGCGGAAGGCGCTGGGGAAGGCGGCCGACACCGTCAAGCGGGCGGCGGCCGCCAACCAGTTCAAGGGCAAGAGCGGATCGACGCTCGACATTCCGGCGCCGGACGGAAGCAAGGCGGAGCGCCTGATCGTGGTCGGTGTCGGCAAGACGTCCGATATCAAGGAGAAGGATTTTCTCAAGTTCGGCGGCGTGACGGCAGGCAAGCTCAACGGCGCCAGCGAAACGGTCACCGTGATCGCCGAACTGCCTGAGGGGGCGATGCAGCCCGATTCCGCCGCCGCCATCGCGTCGGGCATCCGGCTGCGCGCGTATAAATTCGACCGCTACAAGACCAAGAAGAAGGACGGCGAGAACGGCACGCTTCGCGCCGACATTTCGATTGCCGCCGGGGATGTCGCAGCCGCGCGCAAGGCGCTTGCGCCCGCGTCCCATGTCGTGGACGGGGTGATCATCGCGCGCGAACTCGTCAACGAGCCGCCGAACGTGCTGTACCCGGTTGAATTCGCGCGCCGCGCGAATCAGCTCAAGAAACTTGGCGTTGACGTCGAGGTGCTTGACGTCAAGGCGATGCAGAAGCTCGGCATGGGCGCCTTGCTCGGCGTCGCGCAGGGCTCGACGCAGCCCGGCCGCACCGTGATCATGCGCTGGAACGGCGGCAAGAAGGGCGATCAGCCGGTTGCTTTCGTCGGCAAGGGCGTTTGCTTCGACACCGGCGGTATTTCCATCAAGGGCGCCGCCAGCATGGAAGACATGAAAGGCGACATGGGCGGCGCGGCCTGCGTGGTCGGGTTGATGCATGCGCTGGCGGCGCGCAAGGCGAAGGTCAACGCGGTGGGCGCCATCGGCCTGGTCGAGAACATGCCTGACGGCAACGCCCAGCGCCCCGGCGATATCGTCACCTCGATGTCGGGGCAGACCATCGAAATCATCAACACCGACGCCGAAGGCCGGCTCGTGCTGGCCGATGTGCTCTGGTACGTGGCCAAGAAGTACAAGCCCAAATTCATGGTCGATCTTGCGACCCTCACCGGCGCGATCATGGTCGCGCTCGGAACCGAATATGCCGGAATGTTCTCCAACAACGACGAACTGGCGGAACGGCTGAGCAAGATCGGAACCGAAACCGGCGAACGCGTCTGGCGCATGCCGCTTGGTCCCGAATACGACAAGCAGATCGATTCGCAGTTTGCCGACATGAAGAATACCGGCGGGCGCCATGGTGGTTCGATCACCGCCGCCCAGTTCCTGCAGCGTTTCGTCGACAACACGCCGTGGGCGCATCTCGACGTCGCGGGAACCGCGATGGGTGCGCCGAAAACCGACATCAACCACAGTTGGGGTTCGGGTTACGGGGTTCGTCTTTTGGATCGGCTGGTCTCGGAATATTATGAAGCCACGAAGTAATTCGGTTGCAGCCGGATGACGGAAGTCCTGTTCTATCATTTGCAGGGCATGTCGCTCGAAAGCGTATTGCCGCCCCTGTTGGAAAAGTCGCTCGAGCGCGGCTGGCGCGTGGTCGTGCAATCGACCTCGCCGGAGCGCACCGAGGCGCTCGATGCGCATTTGTGGACCTACAGCGACGATTCGTTCCTGCCGCACGCCACATGGCGTGCCGGCGATGCGCCGGACCAGCCCATCATTCTCTCGATCGAGGAAGGCAACCCGAATCGGGCCAATGTCAGGTTCCTGATTGACAACGCGGCATTGCCGGTCGATTGCGACAGTTACGAGCGGTTGGTGCTGGTCTTCAACGGGGACGATGCCGATGCGCTCACCGCGGCGCGCGGCGCCTGGGCCGATTGCAAGGCGCGCGGCTTCGAGGTGACGTATTGGCAGGCCGATGAACGGGGCCGGTGGCAGCGGCGGCAATAGCGATGCCTCGCCGTTTGTGACCCAAAGCTGGCTTTCGTACTGCCTACTATAACGCTTCAACATATCGGAGGCCGTTTGCAGTGCGGCTTCTCCCTCCTATTCGCGAGAAGATATATGACGGCCGTTCTTGGCCCCTAGCGGACCTTATGCGGCATCGCCGCTGGGGTCCGCTTTTTACCCAAAGCTGCCATTCGAGCGATTTGTTTGCTAGTTGATTAGAATGGCGGCGCTCGTTGCGCCGTTGAGCAGTTCTTCGAGTGAAAGCTGGCGAGCCGGATATCGGCATGGGTGCCAACAAAGGCTGCGAAGGAGAGTATCGCGTCGGCATCATCCGCATTGAGATCGGCGAAGCCTCCTGATACTGGCGCCGCCGGCGCAGCGCACGACTACGAGGCGTCGGCGCCGAACAGTTGAGGCCTCTCGCCTAGCCCTTCGCGGCGGGTACGGGCGGCACCGGCAGAATGATTTCGGAAGCGACCTTCCAGTCCTTTCCGACGCGAAGCCAATTAATGATCATTAGAAACGGCTTGGCTGTTCCATCCTGCCCTGCATAAGAGACCGTGATGTTCATCGGCACGTAAGACTCCGCGACGTCGCGCGTCAGGCCGACAACCTTAAGCTTCGAATAATCTGCGTCGAGCACGACCGGACCGGAGCTACCGATATCATGCAGCTTTTGATCAATCGCCTCGTTGCCCCAAAAGCCTGCCCAGTTTCCCTCGGACTGTATCGCACTTTTTGCCACCAATAGGGTCGAAGGCGATTGCCAGAACATCTCATGCAGACCCTTGAAATCGTGTTTGTTGGCCAATTCCATCAGCCTGCCGAACTTCAATTTTATCGCGCTGAGGGTCGCAGCATCCAGCGGCTCTTTCCTGACGACGGGAGCAGAAGCGACAGCCCCGGTGAAAAAAGCCAAGGCAGTGAAAGTGACAAGAAGCATTTTATACATGCAGGAATTTCCCTTCCAACGTAGGGCTCGCGTCATGACAACGCTTGCAGCGTTCCCCGACTGGCACGAGCAAACCCTCTTCCATCGGCCAGAGATGTCATCAGGACTTTTTAGCTTGCACATTCGTGTAGCAAGGTTGTGATTTTCGCATCGAGATTTCGGGCGACGGCAAGGGCTTCCGAGCTGCCATAATGCAGCAGATAACTCTCCATCTTGTCATAAGAGACGTGCACGCCATCGGGACGCTCATCAATCAGTACTGTGACTGGAGCATAGGATCCAGCATCGGGCACGTGCTTGACCATTTCCTTCATGATGAGGGGATTGCCGACCACGAACCGCATGATCTTAGGCGTCTTGGATCCAGTTTCACGACGCAGAATGTCGCCCAAGTCGAATTCCGCGAATAGCATAAGGTCCGTTCGGCCGAGGCCGCTTTGTACAACGCGCTCCAAATCCGGGAAGGAATTTGTCGCCCTCGTCTCCTTGAAAAATTCGACCATGTCAGGCTGCCCGACCCCGGACTTGAGGGCGGTCACAATAGCGTCGAATGGTTTTGAGCTCGTGAGGCTGAAACGTTCCACCTCGACTTTAGCGATTGTCATTTTATCCTCCGTAACAACTCTCATTGATAGAGTGCATCTGATGGCTTCGGAACGCGCCGGGATCATGCAGCCGCGAGCTGTGCTTCCAGGAAGGTCCGGACGTGGCTGACGAACATCTCGTGGTATTGAAACAGGGCGCCGTGCCCTGAATCTGGATAGAGGATCAGCTGAGCGTTGCTGAGTTCTTTGAACATTGCGTAAGCGTTGTTCGCGGGCAGCATGGTGTCGTGGCTACCGCTGACCACAAGAGCGGGTTGACGGATGGCGTGCAGAATAGCGTGCTGGGGATCAGGTGTTGCGCACCAGGTGATCAACGCCTTGGCCTGCGGATCGGTGACCGCGCTGCCGTTGTCGGTGTCCCGATCGTCCTTACGCACCTTCGTCCGCTTCAGGAATGCCAGTCCTGACGATCGGCTGGCGGACGATGCTGTGAAGAACAGCGGCAGGCGTGGGTCCGGTGCATCGGTTTGGGAAAACGCTTGCTGCAGAACCGCCAACAAATGTTCCTCTCCGCCTTTAGGCGCGGTGCCGACGAGAATGAGCCTACGGACCAGCCGTCCGTGCTCGGCGGCGACCTGCTGAGCGACGCAGCCGCCGAGGGAAAATCCCAGCAGGTCCACTTCGGTGAAGCCGAGCAAGTTGATGAAGTCGACCGCGTCTCGTGCCATCGCCGCGATATTGTCGGGCGTTTGACCGGTCGAGCGGCCGACCCCGGCGTTGTCGAAGGCGATCACGGGGCGATCAGTGGCCAGAGCGTCGACGACGGCGGGATCCCATGCATCGATGTTGCCCGAGAAGTGCTGCAGGAGAACCAGCGGCGTTCCGGTAGCGGGGCCGAGGCGACGATAGGCAAAGCGTATTCCGTGGCCTTCGATGTAACGGGTCGGCGCGGTTTCGAGCGTGGCGCCGTCCTTGCTCGCGATGTCGAGTTGAGTCATGTCATCCTCCGGATGCCTGGCATAAAATGATCGAGTGGGGAGACCGGTCTGGTGCAGCGACCGAGGACTTTCCTCCAAGATGTCGTTGGCGCTTCAGCGGCTTTGGCTGTTGCCCCATCGCGGTCCGATGCGTTCTGCATTCCTCTGAGCAAGCAGGCGCGCTCCCGGGGCGAAAGCGCCGGGAGCGGTACCCTCACTTAGCGAGCGCTGCCTTTTCGATGACCTCAGCGACTTGCTTCGCATGAACGACGAGCGAAGCATGGCTGCCGGCGACTTCCGTCGTCTGAGCCTTGATCCTGGCTGCGAACGACTTCTGGGCCTCGGGCGCGAGGACTTTGTCCTTCGTGCTGATGACATAGAACGTCGGCTTGTCATGCCAGGCCGCAATGTCGACGGGGGCCTCGAACGCAACGTGATTCAAAGGAAGCTGCGAGTTGGCCAGGTGCTCAGCGATTTCCGGAGGAAGGTCACCCGCGACAGCTGACGGAAACACCTTGGGATCGATGTACAAATTGCCCTTCGCGTCGGGATGGATCGCTTTGCCGCCTTCGGTCGGCGGGCCGGCCTTTGCCAGCGACGCCAGGGATTCACCTACCTCCGGCGCGAAGGCGGAAACATAGACCAGCGCCGACACCTTGGGATCGTTACCGGCTTGCGTGATGACCACGCCACCCCATGAGTGGCCGACCAGAACGGTCCTGCCGTTCTGCTTCGCAAGCGCCTGCTTGGTGGCATCGACATCAGCGGCAAGGGAGGTGAGCGGATTCTCGACGAGCGTGACGTTGTAGCCTTTCTTCGTGAGAATATCGGCAACGGGCTGCCAGCTCGTCTGGTCCACGAAAGCGCCGTGCACGAGCACGATGTTGTGGGCTGCTCCCTTGGGCAATTCGGCGGAACGGACGGAGCCGACCAATGTCGTTACGGCCAGAAGTACGGTGGCGGTTGAGAGGAGGATATTTAGCATTGATTGTTCCTGTTGGCATGTCGGACGAACACAGTCCGGGGGAATGGACAGGCGTTTCCAGCCAGGTCGCGGTTCTTCCATCTGCCATTGGCGAAATGGTTGCCGCTCGTAACGTCGGCCCGCCGCGACATGACCTAGTCTGCCGACCTTTCGGACGATAGAGATCAATCGTCCGGATGTTGTGTCCAATCGTCCACCGGTCTAATCTCGGCGGCATGGATATACTCGCGCAAGTGCTCGATCGCGTTCGTCTCGGCGGGACGCTGCTCTTTCACTTCGAGCTCGGCCATCCCTGGCATCTTGAGTTGCCAGCGCGCCCCTACGCCCTGTTTCACTATCTTAGCCAGGGCTCAGCGACCCTCGCGCTCGAACAGGGGCAGGAAATCCAGATGACCGAGGGCGATTTTGTCGTCATCACACGCGGAGAGCCCCATGTGTTTTATTCGGATCGCTGGGCCGAGCCTTTGCGGATTACGGATATCGATCGATCGTCCCCGCGTCTTGGCGTCGTTCGTCACGGCCGCGGTGCAAAGCCGCTCTCGACCATGATTTGCGGCAATTTCACGGTGTCACGGCCGCTGTTTGGCAGCGTGCTGGAGCTACTTCCGCCCGTGCTCCTGCTGAAGCCGACGGCGGACGGTGGTTGGCTTGAAGCAATCCTGCGCCGACTGGTCAGCGAGTCCGCGCTCGAGCGTCCTGGCCAACGCGTCGCGCTTTCACGACTGACAGAAGTGCTCTTTGTCGAGGTGCTCCGAAGCTGGATCGCGTCTCTCAGTCCCGGACAAGGCGGCTGGCTCGGGGCCATATCTGACCCGCATATCGGACCGGCGCTCAAGCTGATTCACGAAAACCCGGAGCTTCCCTGGACACTGAGCTACCTTGGCCAGCGCGTGGGGCTCGGCCGCTCGGTATTTTCGGCGCGCTTTACCAAGCTCGTCGGCCAGTCCATGCACCGTTATGTGATCGAGCGCCGGATGGCGGAAGCGGCGTTCCTGCTGGAAACCAGCGATGAGCCCATTGCACGCGTTGCCAGCCGAGTCGGTTACGAGACAGCGGCGGCGTTTTCGAAGCTGTTCCAACGATATCACGGCCAATCGCCTGGCAGGTACCGAACAGCTCGACGTTCCGACAGGGGCGAAAGGCAAGGGGACATTCACGAAGCACAAGTCGCGGAGTGACCGTGGCCCAGCTGACGTTCAAACCGATTTGTCGTACGTCTCTGACCTGGTCGCCCGGGGGCGGCTTTCTCTAAGATTGCGGGAGACATTAGCGAACCCCACGCTGTGGAGAGGACTCTCAGGCCGCCATACTCTGACAGAATCTCCATTCCCGGAACGTTGGGTCCAGTCGCGTCGCCGCACCTACATCGCACTGAGTCGGCTGCTGTCGATAAATTCAAAGAGCAGACTCTTGAGTTGGAGCGGAGAGAGGGGTCGCACAAAAACATCTACTGTGCCGCCTGATCGCCCTTAGTGGTCTCTTTGGAGCCTACCTGATGTCCGCTCATGACCCATCGGGACCCATTGCGCTGCTGCGCGGACTTGGTCGCTACACGGGCAAAGCGGACATTGCCTTTCGCTTCCCTCGCTGAGACTATGGGTACACAGTCCGGGCTATCCCGGAAATTAGTGATCCTCGGCAATTGATGATAATCTGCAGATTCTCGGCCTTAGTTTGCGGGCAGCCATGGTCGTGCCGCAAAGTGATGGTCGGACAAATGCTTACAAGTCAAAGGCGGGGAGCCGGGGTCTAGCGTGCGACGCGGAACGATCGATCGAAAACCACTGCTGACGTTGTTGCTGCTCGGGCCCGCGCTTGCGGGTTGCTCGGGTGCGACCGACCTCATGTCGAAGGATGCGGACTGGTTTTCGCGCACCGGACGCGTGTTCATCCGAAACGTGTCGATCGAAACGCCTCCGCTCAGCCAGGACAAGCCTGTGACGCCGGATGAACTCGTCGCTGCGGACGGCGCCTGTCCCGGAATGGCGGCGCCGGGCGCTGGTGCAAACGCGCTGGCGGACGGTGCTGCAGGCAGTCCGCCTCCCTCGACGACCGGGCGGGTGGCGCTCGGTCATACCGAATGCGACGTCGTGCGCGGCATCGGTGCGCCCGACAATGTCAGCCTCTCCAACAACCCGCGCGGCGATCGCGTGGCGGTCGTCAACTATTCGCATGGCCAGCGGGCCGGCATCTACACCTTCACCGCGGGACGCCTGACGTCGATCGAGCGCGGACCGGAGCCGGTGGCGCCGGCAAAGGCCGCAAAGCCGAAGAGGAAACCGGCGGCGTAGCTCGACGGCACCGATCGGTTTTTTTAGGCTTGAATCAATATGATCCGTCACCCTGAGGTGGCCGTGCGCAGCGCGGCCCTCGAAGGGCGACGGCCACGGTCGGGCCGTTCATCCTTCGAGGCTCGCTGCGCTCGCACCTCAGGATGACGGAGTTAGCGCAAGCGCCTTACTTCGACCTAAACTAGCCCGTTGCTTCGTCAAATTCCGAACTGGCTTCCAGCCAATCTTCCTCGGCCCGCCGCAGCGCGCTTTCGGCGCCGGCGCGCGCCTTGCTGAGCTGCGCGGCCTGTTTGGGATCGCGCGTGAATAGGTCCGGCAAGGCAAGTGCGGTGTCGATCTTGGCGATGATGCCGTTGATGCGCTCGATTTCGGCTTCCGCCTCGGCGATCCGCTGCCTCAGCGGCGTACGCCTCTCGCTTCTGCCGCGCTCGGGCTTTGCGGTCTCTTTGGGGCGCTCGCGCGAACTGCTGCGTGTGTCGCCGATCGACAACACCATTCGCCGGTATTCGTCGAGGTCACCGTCGTAACTCGTCACGGTCTGATTGGCGACGACCCACAATTGATCGGCGCAGGCTTCGATCAGATAGCGGTCGTGCGAGACCATGATGACGGCGCCGGGAAAATCGTTGATCGCTTCGGCCAGCGCCGCACGGCTGTCGATGTCGAGATGGTTGGTCGGCTCGTCGAGGATGATCATGTTCGGGCCGAAGAAGGTGGCGAGCCCGAGCAACAGCCGCGCCTTCTCGCCGCCCGACAGGCTCTTGACCAGCGTATCGCCGGCCTTGCCGGAAAACCCGATCGCGCCGGTGCGGCCGCGCACCTTGGTTTCCGGCGCATCGGGCATCAGCTTGCGGATGTGGTCGTAGGGCGAGCCGTCGAGGTTGAGCTCGTCGACCTGATGCTGCGCGAAATAGCCGACCGAGAGCTTTTCCGCCCGTGTGACCCGGCCGGAGAACGGTTGCAGCTTGTTGGCCAATAGCTTGACCAGCGTCGACTTGCCGTTGCCGTTGGAGCCGAGCAGGGCGATGCGGTCGTCGGTGTCGATCCGCAGCGTGACGCGGTTGAGCACCGGCTTTTTCGGATCGTAGCCGACCGAGACGTCATCGACGGCGATGATCGGCGGCGACAGCATTTTCTCCGGCGTCGGGAAGTTGATTTCACGCACATCCTGCGTCACCAGCGCGGTGACCGGCTTCATCCGTTCCAGCATTTTCACGCGCGACTGCGCCTGGCGGGCCTTGGAAGCCTTCGCCTTGAAGCGATCGACGAAGGCCTGCAGCCGCTTGCGCTCGTCGGCCTGGCGCTTGGCGTGCTTGGCGTCCAGCAGCTCGCGCGTGGCGCGCTGTTCCTCGAACGAGGAATAGCTGCCCTTGTAGAGCGTCAGCTTGCCGCGATCGAGGTGCAGGATCTGGTCGACCGAGGTGTCGAGCAGGTCGCGATCGTGGCTGATCACGATCACGGTGCGCGGATAGTTGGCCAGATGGTCTTCCAGCCACAGCGTGCCTTCGAGATCGAGATAGTTGGTCGGTTCGTCCAGCAGCAGCAGGTCCGGCGCCGAGAACAGCGTCGCGGCCAGCGCCACCCGCATGCGCCAGCCGCCGGAGAATTCCGAACACGGCCGCGCCTGATCGGCGGTGGAAAATCCGAGGCCGCTCAGTATAGCGGCCGCGCGCGCAGGCGCGGAATGCGCGTCGATGTCGACCAGCCGGGTCTGGATCTCCGCGATCCGGTGTGGATCGTCAGCGGTTTCGGCCTCATGGAGCAGCGCGTCGCGCTCCAGATCGGCCTTCAGCACGACGTTGATGAGGCTCTCCGGTCCATCCGGCGCCTCCTGCGCCAGGCTGCCGGTGCGCCAGCGCGGCGGCAGGGTTATGCTGCCGGACTCGACCGGCAGATCGCCGCGGATCGCGTGAAACAACGTCGATTTGCCGACGCCATTGCGGCCGACGAAGCCGACGCGCGCGCCGGGCACGATCTGCACCGTGCTGTCGTCGATCAGGAGCCGCCCGGCAATCCGGACCGAAATATCCGTGATGGAAAGCATGCGGCCTTGTCACCGGACCCGGCGCCAAACGCAACCCATTTATCGGCAAAATCAGCTATCGGCAAAGTCAGTGATCCAGCGGCCCTCAATGCAGTTCGTTGTCACGGCGCCGCAGTTCGTCGACGAGCTCGCGCAAACGCGGTGACAATTCAGTTTCGGGGCGCAGATTTTGCTGTAGCCGTTCGCCGACGGCGTCGCAGATCGACACACATGTCTTGTGATCGATCTGTTCGAAATCGTTGTTGATTCGGCTATCCATCGGCAGTCTCTAGAGTTCCACCTCACGGCATTCGCAAGGCTTGAGTGATATTCGGTAGGTCAAGTCACGGCGGCGAAATTTGTTTCCGTGCATGCCCGTATGCGTTCGCCTCCTGGTGGTCGAATTACCTCCGGCAAGCCGGTTCCACGGCAAAAAAAGCCCCGGCGCGGCGGCCGGGGCGTCAGTCTCGGGGGGAAGCTCAAATCAGGTCAGTAGCAGCGGTTCACCAGCCGCCAGCGCGGACCCCAGGGGGTCGGAACCAGGCGCCGCGCGTAGCAGCCGCCATATTCGCCGCCGTAATAGGCCGGGCCGCCGATGAAGACGCGGGGCCCACCCCAGCCGTGATAACCGCCATGATGCCAGCCGCCATGGTGCCAGCCGCCGCCCCAGGCAGAAGCCGCTGTCGGCGCCAGCGCGGCCGCACCGAGCGAAGCCGCGGCCACTGCAACGAGCGAGAGTTTGCGTAACATGATCGTCTCCTCAATGTTTCGGTGCCGGTTGGCACCATCAGTGAGATCGGGTCCCGTGACGCCTTGGGCCGGCGGATGCGCGTGCCCTGCGTTCGATCGTCTGTAAGTCTACGGCCGGGAAGCTGAATGGGGACGGCACGGCGGCTTCAGACTGGGTTCACTTCCGTGAAATTGCTGTAATCTGCGCCCTCTCGGGGCGCGTCCGCCGCCCGAAAACGCGCCAAAAGGGATGGCAGGCGCGTCACACGGTCGCTTGCCGTCGTGAGGTGGCGCCGATATAAGCCCCGCAACCCTCCAATCAGCGTTTTGCAAGGACGTAAAACAATGGCGATTGAACGCACTTTCTCGATCATCAAACCGGACGCGACCGAGCGCAATCTGACCGGCGCCGTCAACGCGCTGATCGAGAAGGCGGGGCTCCGTATCGTGGCCCAGAAGCGCATTCGCATGACCCGCGAACAGGCCGAAACCTTCTACGCCGTTCACAAGGCACGTCCATTCTTTGGCGAACTGGTCGACTTCATGACCTCGGGTCCGGTCGTGGTGCAGGTGCTGGAAGGCGAGGGCGCCGTTCTGAAATACCGCGACGTGATGGGCGCGACCGATCCGTCGAAGGCGGCGGACGGCACGATCCGCAAGGTCCATGCGAAGTCGATCGGCGAGAACTCGGTGCACGGTTCGGATGCACCGGAGACCGCCGCGATCGAAATCGCGCAGTTCTTTTCCGGTAACGAAATCGTCGGCTGATCTTGGCAAAGCGGCAAGCAATAGCCGCGTATAACGGCTGAAAAAGCCCGGGGGAGATTGTTGTGAACTGGCTCTGGCAAGTCTTGGATCCCGCGTCGATCTCGGCGTTCTTCACCCAGTTCCAGACCGAGATGCAGCAACCGACTTTCTGGGTTGCGCTCGGCAAGATCATGTGGATCAACATCCTGCTGTCGGGTGACAACGCGCTTGTCATCGCGATGGCGTGCCGGGGCTTGCCGCCGCGCCAGCGGTTCTGGGGCATGGTGCTTGGCGCCGGCGTTGCCGTTTTCCTGCGCATCATCTTCACCGGCATCGTCGTGACGTTGATGGCGCTGCCGTACCTCAAGCTGGTCGGCGGATTGGCGCTGCTGGTGATCGCGGCAAAGCTGCTGGTGCCTGAACAAGAGGACGAGAGCGGTGTGGACGCGGCTTCGCATCTATGGGCAGCCGTGCAGATCGTGGCGATCGCCGACATCGTCATGAGCCTCGACAACGTCATCGCGGTCGCCGCGGCGGCCAATGGCAGCATTCCGCTGCTTGTCATCGGGCTCGCCATCAGCGTTCCCCTGATCGTCGCCGGTGCCGCGCTGATCATGGCGTTGCTGACGCGCCTGCCTGCCCTGGTGTGGGCCGGCGCGGGCCTGCTCGGCTGGATCGCCGGCGAGGTGATGGCGACGGATCCCGCGGTGCAGCCGGCGTTGCTCGCGTTCTTCAACGGTCCGGTCGGTGTCGGCCTCGATGGACTCCTCAAATCGCTCGGCATGGCGCCGCAGTTCGCCAATGGCGGGCATGGCGGCGAGGTGGTCCTTGGAATCATCGGCATCATCATCGTGCTCGTGGCAGGATCGATCTGGCGAAAGCGCAAGCTGCAGGGCGCCGAGCATTCCGCTACCGCATAGGCAGGGACCTCAGACCGTGTGCGTAAATCGCAGGCACACGGTAGTGGACCCGCGGCCATAGCGACCGGCGCCATCGACCAAGCGAGGTGTTCCGGGCCAGGAACATTTTAGCCGGATCCTGACTTCCTAGTTCTGGACGACACGAAGGACTGCCATGGCGGTGAACAAGCCGGTGGGCAGCCGGACGCTAGGGAATGCCCTCATGCCGCGTTATTTTTTCAACGTCTACCACGACAGGGCCGAACTGGACGAGGAAGGGGAAGAACTGCCAGATGTGCAGGCCGCGTGGCGGGAAGCAACGGTAACCGCGGGGCAGATCATCCAGGACCTCGACGGCAGGCTGAAGCCTGGCAAGGACTGGCGGCTGGAGGTTACCGACGAATTCGCAAATCCGCTGTACGTCATTCACGTCAGCGCCGACCGAGCCAAGTGAACTCACCCAAGTAAGCTCACCCAAGTAAACTCACCCAAGTAAATCCGCTCAAGTGAATCCACTGAAGTGAATCCCTGGCTCGGACAGGCGCCGCAACGCTGTTGGCGCCGCGACCTGTCGACGGTCCGCCAGACGATGGTCGAGCTATTTGGGGCCCTGCAAAGCGGGTGATGACAACCAGCGGTCGATGGCGGCCGCAGACTCGGTTGAGACCGCCGTCTCCAACAGACGGTCGCGTTCATGCCCGGGCGGCAGGCTGGCGGCCTTTTCGCGGGCGCCAAGTGCAATTTGCCTGAGCCGCTCTTGAAGCGGCTGCGGCGGCCGGCTGCGATTGCGCTTTTTCGTCATGGCATATCTCCCTGTTGGCCTTGATCCTTGCATGTCGGGAGAGATGCCTCCTTAACCTTTGTTGGGAACCGGCATCGGTCAGCGCCGTTTCGTTCAAGTCACTTAAGTCGTTTAATTGGAGGAGACGCGAGCTTGGACCGGGATTTGGTTTTGGCGGCCTTGTTGCGGCGGCTCGATACCGTCTCGGGATTGAATGACGCGGACATTGCTGCAATGCGGACGCTTCCGATCGTCGTTCGCCAGTGGGAAGCCGGACGAGCCATTGTATCTGATGGCGACCGTTCGACGGATTGTTGTCTTGTTATCGAAGGGTTTTGCGTCCGCGCCAAAACGACCGCCGGTGGCCGGCGGCAGATTCTCTCGATCCATATTGCCGGGGAAATTCCCGACCTCCAGAACCTGCATCTGCACAGGATGGATCACGATCTCATCGCGGTGGTCCCGTCAACGCTCGGCTTTATCAGCCACACTTCGTTGCGCGCTCTGACGCGGGCCAAACCGAACATCGCCGAAGTGCTGTGGCGCGACACGCTGATCGATGCCGCGATATTTCGGGAATGGATCGTCAACGTCGGTCAGCGGCCGGCCGCGAGCCGGCTTGCTCATATCGTTGTTGAACTGCGCACGCGCCTTGCCGTCGTGGGCCGAGCAGCCGGTGACACGTTAGAAATGCCGCTGACGCAGGAGCAGATTGGCGAGGCGCTGGGCGTCACGTCGGTACATGCGAACCGTGTCATCAAGCAGCTGCGAGACGAGAATATCCTCGATATCAGCAAGGGGCGCGTGACGGTGCTTGACGAGGCGAAGCTTGCGGAATTGGCGCAGTTTGACGACCGCTATCTTCACCACGATCCGTCCCTGTAAGCGCGCCTGCCGGCGCAAGGCACCTGTGAGGTGAGCCGTGTCTTGTATCGGACCGATCAATGGCGATTTTGTTCATCGTCCGGGAACGATTCCCTATTGGGAAAATTATGCAATTTGTGTCCAAGGGATAGACACATCAAACTTCAAGCGGCTGCCGATTGCATTCCTGCTGCCAAGGTGCGTTGGCGGCCGCTGCTTTTGCTTGCGACCATCATGAAGGACTTTTCCAATGCGAGCTTCCCGCCCGAGGTGATCTCGGTGATGGAAGTGGCGCTTGACGCCGCGGTGGCTACACTTCCCGAGCCGGTGCATTCCGGTCACGTTCAAGCCATCGCCGAAGCGATCTTGCGCGCGGCCCATAGCGGAGAGCGCGACCCGATCGTCCTGCAAAGACTTGCACTGCTGGAATTGCAGCTCACCCGACGTGATCGTTGAACGCTTTGTGTCTGGCGCCATTGCCTGGAGGCAGGTAGGGCGCGGAATGGTGTCCGAGGCTTGCATGATCGTTGAATCCCGGGGCGCTCGGCGCGCCCGCTGCCCGTCTGCATTGGTGTCAAGCTCACGGTATTGCCTTTGCCGGCGGTCGGTTCCATACAGCTTCATATGACCGAACCGTTACTGGGGCGCAGCGTCAACCGGCTCGAAGACGAGCGGTTCGTGCGCGGACGCGGGTGCTACATCGCCGATCTCGTGGCGCCAAACGCGCTTCATGGCGTCGTCGTTCGCTCGCCGCACGCCCATGCGGGCATTGTCGCGATCAGCGTCGATGCGGCGCGCCAGATGCCCGGCGTCGCGGCCGTGCTCACCGGACAGGAATTGGCCGCCGACAATATCGGCCCGCTGCCGTGCGCGGTGACCAGTATCCCGATGACCACGCCGCTCGTGGTGCCACCCTGTCACGCGCTGGCGCGCGACGCCGTGCGCTATGTCGGCGAGCCGGTGGCGTTCGTGGTCGCGGAAAGCACTGAGGCCGCGCGCGATGCCGCCGAGGCCATCGTCGTCGACTATGCGCCGCTGCCGCCCGTGGTCTCGATCGCGGATGCCGTTCTGCCGGACGCCCCGTCGATCTGGCCGGAGGCGCGGGGCAATATCGCGTTCCAGTTCAACCGCGGCGAGGTCGGCCCGGTGGAAGCGGCGATCCGCGACGCCGCCCATGTCGTGGAATGCGAGCTCGTCAATAACCGCGTCGTCGCCGCTCCGCTGGAGACGCGCGGGGCGCTGGGGGAGTTCGATGCCGCGAGTGGCCGTCTGCACCTGACCGCCTCGGCCGCCGGCGCGCATGCGATCCGCGACCTGCTCGCCGACGGTGTGTTTCGTATCGGCAGGGAAAAACTTCGTGTCAGCATTCCCGACGTCGGCGGCGGCTTCGGAATGAAGAACGTTCTCTATCCGGAATGGGTGCTGGTGCTGTGGGCGGCGCGGCGCCTCGGCCGTCCGGTCACGTGGGTCGGGGATCGCAGCGAGGATTTTGTCGGCTCCGCCCATGGCCGTGACAGCCTGGTCCGGGCTCGCCTGGCACTCGACCGCGATGGCCGCTTCCTCGCGCTCGACACAAAGGTCCTCGCCAATCTGGGCGCCTATGTCTCGACGGTGGCGCCGTCCGTGCCGACCAGGGCCATGGCGAGCGCAACGGGCGGCGTCTACGACATCCCGCTGATCGCCTTTCAGTCCAGCGGCGTGTTCACCAACACGACGCCGGTCGACGCCTATCGCGGCGCCGGCAAGCCGGAGGCGAACTACCTGATCGAGCGCTGCATCGATATCGCGGCCGACCAGCTCGGCATGGATGCGCTGAAGCTGCGGCGCAAGAACATCTTTCGCCGGTTTCCCCATCCAAGCGCGATGGGGCTTACGGTCGAGCAGGGCAGCTTTGCGCACGCGATCGATCACGCGGTCAAGGCCGCCGCGGGATTCGACGCGCGCCGGCGAAGCTCGCGCAAGCGGGGCAGGCTGCGTGGCCTGGGCTACGCCTGCTTTCTCGAAACGTCGCGTGGTCAGCCCAATGAAGTGGCGGAAGTGCGCGTCGGTGACGACGGCCGGATTGATCTGATGGTCGGCACGCATTCCAACGGTCAGGGCCACGAGACCACGTTCGCACAGATCGCGGCCGATGCGTTTGGCTTGCCGGCGGAGCGCTTCCGGTTTCGGCAAGGCGATACGGACGATCTCGATTCCGGCGGCGGGCATGGCGGGGCGCGCTCGATGCATCAGGGCGGCACCGCACTGCTGATGGCGGCCGAGGGCGTCATCGAGAATGCGCGGCGGCTTGCCGCGCGCCTGCTGCAGGCCGGCGTGGATACTGTTCACTACGAAGCAGGCCAGTTGCGCGTGGCTGCGACCGGGCAGGAGATCAGCCTCGAGGAGGTGGCGCGCGCCTCGTACCAGACGCCCGGCGACGATGTCGCGCCCGGCCTCGCGCACAGGGCGACCCATTTGTGCGATCGCTACACCTTTCCCAACGGCTGCCATATCGCCGAAGTCGAGATCGACCCGGAGACCGGTGGGGTGAGGCTCGACCGCTACGTCATCTTCGATGACTATGGCCGGCTGCTCGATCCGCGCCAGACGCTGGGGCAGGTCCATGGCGGCGTGGCGCAGGGTATCGGCCAGGCATTGTTCGAGCATGCGCTGTTTGATGCGGAGACCGGGCAGATCCTCTCGGGCTCGCTGATGGATTATGCGCTGCCGCGCGCGGATGATCTTCCGGCGTTCGAGGGCAGCCTGACGGACGACTTTCCAAGCGGCGCCAACCGGTTGGGCGTGAAGGGAAGCGGTCAGGCCGGCGCCATCGCGGCACCCGCCACCATCATGAACGCGGTGATGAATGCGCTCGCGCCGCTCGGCGTGCGGCATCTCGACATGCCCGCAACGCCCTCCCGGATCTGGCATGCGATAAAGGCGGCGCAAGCGCAGTCGCGTTAGCGCGCTGACACGCGTCACCGAGAAAGAGGCACAGCCTAAGCTGTCGGGGACTCGGTGTTGACGAAAGCGGAGAGGACTTCGAAAAGCAGTCCAACAAAATTATTAGGAAGCAAAATCAGTAAGGTAGTCTGCGATGGGTTTAAACGAATTATGCGCCACAGGCACAAGATGATAGTGTTTTGGCTCCCTGAAGACTTTACCTAGCGGAATGAATGGATCTGAAGCGCAGCGAACTGCCAAATTGGCGCGAAGCCAAGCCTTCCCGAAACGAGATTCACTTCGCCATTTATCTGCAAGGACAGTTGCAAGATAGTGATCGGTTTTCTCCCCATTTATCCGATCTGCCCAATGCGCTGAATCAAGGCACAATCTCTCTAAATGCCCCTCGCGCTTGTCCCAAGGCATCATCATTATCGCAATTGATGGCTTCCCGGTGGTTCTCACTCTACTTGCTGTCGGCGCACTTCCTGCGCCAAATACCTGTTCAACCTGGACACGAACAGCCTGAAAGTTTACTTCGGGAGTGTCGTCATTGTCCGCTACAATCAGGATTCGCCCGAACTGAGCGAACGTTCTGGGGTATTCGATTCTATATGCGCGCAGAGCTCCAGCGAAGTTGCGGTTTCCTTGCGCGTCCCAAATGTGGAAATCAGGTAGCCTTCGCTGCTCGATCAGTCTGTGAAAAAAGAAACAATCCTCTGGTCCTTCACACAGCAAAAGCCGTGGGAACTTAGGTTTGTCCTCTTTTTCAGCCACGCACCTCAGCTCCAAATTCAATTCCTGATTTCAGGGTTATCCCATCAAATCTGAACAGCTCGGGTTTCCCGCTTTCATCCCTCTCAATTCGCCAAAACGCGAAATCATTCATCGTCTCGTCATCAACGGCAGTGGTCAATGATCGAAGCCATTCCGCGCTATGAGTTGAAAGAAACAGTTGGCTTTCGCTGGCCTTCGAAAAAGAGATGAGCCATCGCCAGAAGGACTCATGATGCTTGTGGTATAGGCCATTCTCTATCTCATCCACGAGCACAACGGATCGAGAGTGCGAAGCCATAACCAATAAGATACTCAAGATGCGATTGATGCCGCTAGAAATGCTATTCAGTGGGACTTTTTCTTGCATGTCTTTTAGGGTGGCGTGAATGACGGGTTGTCCCGCCAAGACTTCAATGGATAGGTCTTCGATCCACGGATATTCCTTCACAAACAACTCGACAAATCTGCGATGCTGACGGGCTTTGCTTAGTTCCGAAAATCGTGCAGCGTTTTCGGCGGCCCCACCTATGGACGTGCTAGAAAAAAAGAAAAAATCGGGCAGATGCTCTCGCTCGGGGGGGAAGGATAATTGGGTGCCCTTGAACATAGGAGACCCATCGTATTCCTGACCCGTGTGATCTTTCCAAACGAAATTATAGGACCCAGACGATCCGGGGCTGGAAGAGTCTGACAAAGGAATTAGCGTTTGCGCGGGTCCCCTGTTGATAAACACAGACCTCGCTTCGGGTCCGGACCCCGATAGGATGATTGAAATAGGCAGCCTAGTGTTGAAATTGTAAAACAAGTCGCCCCAGAGGGCATCTTCTACTTGCCGGGTACTACCGCTTACAGCTCCGTCGAAACCTCGGGTTTGACGATTGCGAACAGCAATTTGCGCATTCCCGCCCAAGGCAAAGAAGGTAGCCTCGAGGAGAGCAGTCTTTCCGGCACCATTGTCGCCTACGACAATATTTATCCGCTTGCAGTCAGCGAGGCGCAGGTGTTCGAAACACTTATAGTTCCGAATCTCAATGTCATGAATCATCAGATACTCAGAAGGTAAGTGCGGGCGCGCCAAATCAGAGGTCATAGCTTAACCTCCGGTCGCCGACCGGTATACCCCGGTTCTTTGGGTACGGTAAGTATAAGATCGTCAATAACGGGGTACGCAACCGGGTTCAGGCCTGCTGGGATTGCGATGGTGCTCGCAAAGGCGCCGGGCGCAACGGTCGAATCCGGTCGCTATCCGTCGCCAGTCTTGATCGTCTCCAATCACAGCAAGGTGACGAATGATCTGGTTTCGCTGCCGCTTGACATGCAGGTATTTACCTGCATATTATATTTTCCGTAAGAGCGAGACCAATGCAAGCCGACAAGGTTTTCAAAGCGCTGGGCGACCCGACACGCAGAAAGCTGCTTGATCTTCTTTGTGAGAAGAACGGGCAGACGCTCGGTCAGCTCTGCGAAAACCTCGACATGGCCCGGCAATCCGCCACCCAGCACCTCGAAATCCTGGAGGCGGCCAATCTGGTGAGCACGGTGAAGCGCGGCAGGGAAAAGCTGCATTTCATCAACCCCGTGCCGCTTCACGAGGTCTACGAACGGTGGGTACGGAAATTCGAACGACAGCGGCTCAGCCTGCTGCACGATCTGAAGAAAGAACTCGAAGGAGAATGACGATGACCAAAGAGACGACCAGCTTTGTCTACGTGACCTATATCCGCTCGACGCCGGACAAGGTGTTCGCGGCGATCACGAAACCGGAGATCGCAAGGCGTTACTGGGGCCACGAGAACGTCTCAGACTGGAATCCCGGATCGAAATGGGAGCATGTCCGCGCCAATGATGAGCGGACCGTCGAACTCGTCGGCAAGGTCATCGAGGTCTCGCCGCCGACACGTCTCGTCATCACTTGGGCGAATGCGTCGCAGGCCTCCGATCCTTCCGCCTCCAGCCGGGTGACGTTCGAGATCGAGGAATACGAGGACATGGTCCGGCTGACCGTCAGCCATGATGAACTCGTCGCCGGCAGCGGGATGGCGAACGGCATCAAGAAGGGGTGGCCGGTCGTCCTTGCCAGCCTGAAATCCTTGCTGGAAACCGGCCAGGGACTCGACGTTTTCGCCAAGCCGAAATCGGCTTGATCCCTGCCGTATCAATCAGGAGCGGGAGAATGACCATGACCATGACCAAGCCCTATGCCGGCGGATGTGCCTGCGGCGCGATCCGTTATGAGACGAGCAGCAAACCCATCGTCGAAAGCCACTGCCAATGCCGCGATTGCCAGAAACGAAGCGGCACAGGGCATGGATCCTATCTGGTCTTCCCCCGGCGAGCCGACGTCAGCATTGCGGGTGAAGCGAAAGACTGGCGGGTAGCTGGCGACAGCGGCAACGAAAAGGTCCACGCCTTCTGCCCGACCTGCGGAACGCCGGTCTACCTGACATTCGTCGCCATGCCGGAGCTGATAGCGGTCCACGCGACCAGCCTTGACGACTCAGGCCAGTTCAATCCGCAGATGGTCACGTACGGCATCCGCGGCCACGCCTGGGACACGATGGATTCCTCGTTGCAAAAATTCGAGCGAATGCCGCCTGGTTAAGTGTTGCCGGGAGCCATACCAATGCTGGCGGGCTCAGGAATTTGAAATTCCGGCGCTTCTGATCGGGGAACCAGGTCGTGGCGCGCTTGCTCCGCCGCCTATTTCCGTTCGCCGGCCAGCGCCCTGCGTCGACGGCAGCGCGGACGATCTCGACCACGATCCTGCGAAGGCGCAGCTTTGCGCCTTCGTCTCCCTCACGCGGTCTTTGCTTTCTTCCGGGAGCGGGCAGCCCGCGCCGACATGTTCAGTTCCGCAGCGGCGCGAATGAGCGCCTTCAATGCTTTTTCGTTGATCTTGTCGCCCTCGTGGATATCGATGGCACGCCTGACGTTGCCTTCGAGGCTTGAGTTGAAGAGGTCTGTCGGGTCGTCCAGCGCGGCGCCCCTGGCAAAGGTCATCTTCACGACCGCCTTGTACGTCTCGCCGGTGCAGATGATGCCGTCGTGCTCCCACACCGGGACGCCGCGCCACTTCCACTCCTCGACCACATCGGGGACGGCCTGCCTGATGATGCTCCGGATACGCGCGAGCGTCTCGCCCCGCCAATCGCCCAACTCCTTGATTCTCGCATCGATGTGCCGGGAGGGAGAGCCTCCTGCTTTTGCTTCGTTCGCGCCGCTTTTCTTCATGCCTGTTGTCGCCTTCTTCGTGGCCGTTGTCGTTCCGCTCACAGTCGTTCTCCGGGCAATTGACTTGCTTGCTTCACCCAGGCGACAAACTGCGCATCGTCGAGGTGGTCGTCCTCGTGAATGTCGAGGTAGCGGGTGTCGCTGCTCTTGGACTCACCGGGCGGGACCGGTCGCAGCGACGTGCCGCGGAAGAACGTCACCTTGACGTACTTCGTGAAGCAGTGAAAGGCGAGGAACCAGCCGCCCTGATCCTCGACGCCATAGAAGGGCGTGTTCCATTTGACGGCCTTGCGCACACCGGAGACGGTGCGCACGATGAGGGCGTCGAGGTGCCGCCCGACGTCGCGTTTCCAGCCCGGCATGGCGGCGATGTAGGCCTGCACGGGCGCGTCGCCGTCCGCCTTCGCGATTTGAGGATTGCCGCCTGAGAGCAGGACGGGCTTTGCGGCGGCCTTTTTTTCGACCTTCTCCGATCTCGCGGACGCCTTGCCGGGCATTGCGTTCACTCCTATCCGCTGATGCCCCGAGCGCCGCGCCATTTGGCGGCATAGGGCAGCGCGAACATGTACAGGCCGGTGAGCAGGAGCAAGATCAGCGGGAACAGCGCCAGAAGGCCAACCCAGATAGCTTGTTTCTCCTGCATCATGGCGATGACGTTGACAATGACGGCGACCGTGAAGGCAATGGACAGCCAGCGGTGGATTTGCCGAATAGATGCATTCCAGTTCAATGAGACCTCCCTTGATTTAAAGCGATCCGGAGCGCGATGCGGCGGATTTCAATCCGCCCGCGCCAAAACATCTTCAAGCTTCGCGAAGAATTGCTGCCAGCCGGCGTGGGCGCCGCCAAAGGCCTGCTTCTGATCCGGCCGGAAGCCCGACTGCTCCATGCGCAGCAGCGTTCCCGCGCGCGTTGGCGTGAGCGTAAACGTCACCACGCTCTGCAGATTGAAGGCCGTATCCTCGTGCTTGAAATTCCAGGTATAGGACAGCGCCTTGTTCGGCTCGATGGCGAGCACCTCGCAGTCCAGTACGCCGCCCCAGTCGCCGCGAAGATTGAACTGGTGACCCACGACTGGCTTGAAGTCGTTCTTCATCAGCCATTCCTCCATCAAATGCGGCTGCGTGAGTGCGCGCCAGAGTTTTTCCGGCGGATGCGGCATCTCGCGTTCGACGACGACGGAGCGGGTTTCGGTCGTGATATTGGTCATTGGTCCATCCGTTTGAGCAGATCTTCGAGATCGTTGAATTTCCTCTGCCAGAACCCCGCCATCTCGCTTGTCCAGTCGATCAGCGGGGCCAGGGCGCCGAGTTGCGCGCTATAGTGCGTCTGTCGGCCTTCGTGGCGATCGCGCACCAGCCCGGCCTGCTTGAGAACGCCGAGATGTTTTGAGACCGCCGGTTGCGAGATCCCGGCCCGCGCCGTCAGGGCCCCCACCGTCTGCTCGCCTTCGCGGCACAGCCGCTCGAAGATCGCCCGACGGGAAGGATCGGCAAGGGTTCTGAAGAGCACGTCTTGGGCGTTCGGCATCTGGGATCGATAACCTCTGGGTTATTGGTTGATCCATAACCGTAGAGATATGGGTTGGTCAAGTCGGAATGTGCGATAGCAAGCTCTCACGAAGAGAACCGCCAGTTCCTGATCTTACCATATCCTGTTGGTTATGCATTCTCGCCTGCTCTCGCGGCCGCCCGCGAAGCAGGCTGCAGGCGCGAACAGTGCGACATGATCGTTGGCTCGTTGCCGCAAACGGGCGGCATGGCCATGTAGGGACAAGGAGATGAAGCTCATGGAAGATGCCAGCCGTCAGGCCCATTGGGAGAACGTCTACACCACGAAGGGCGAGAACGAGGTCAGCTGGTTTCAGCAAAACCCGGCGCCTTCGCTCGAATTGATCGTGCAGGCGGGCGCCGTCAGCAATTCGGCCATCATCGACATTGGCGGCGGCGCTTCGCGGCTGGTCGACAATCTCATCGAGCAGGAGTTTCAGGATGTCACCGTGCTCGATCTGTCGGGCGCGGCATTGGCTGCCGCCAAGAGTCGCCTTGAGAGTCGCCTTGGCGCCCGCGCAGAGCGCGTTCACTGGATCGTCGCGGACGCGACAACCTTTGAGCACGTCAAGTCCTACGATATCTGGCACGACCGGGCGGCGTTTCACTTTCTCACCGACGAGAAAGACCGCACCGCCTACATCGCCCGCCTCAAGCGCGGCCTGAAAATCGGCGGGCATGCCATCATCGCCACCTTCGCGCTCGACGGTCCCGAAAAGTGCAGCGGCCTGCCGGTTGCCCGCTATGACAGCGCGAGCCTCGGACAGGCGCTCGGCACCGCGCTCAAGCTGGTGCACACGCAGCGGCACGAGCACGCGACCCCGTGGGGTTCCCGACAGATCTTCCAGTTCAGCGTATTCAGGCGCGAAGGCTGATTCAGGTCCGCGATCGGCGCGTATCAGTGCGCCATGCCGCGTGCCAGTTCCTGGCAGGCCTCCATGCAGCGGCGGCAGCTTTCCGCACAGATGCGGCAATGTTCATGCATGGATGCGTGCTTCTGACACTCCTCCGCGCAAAGCCGGCACGCGGCGGCGCAGACGCTGAGCATGCGGCGCATCACCTCGTCATCGGAACCCGTCCTGCGGGTCATGATGCGGCCGGTGATGTTGCAGATGTCGGCGCAATCCAGGTCCAGGCGGATGCACTGGGTCAGCTCCTGCACCATGCGCTCCGACAGGCAGGCGTCGGCACAGGAGGTGCAGGTCTGGGCACAGGAGTAACATTCCTCGATGCAGCGGATCAGGGCGTCGTTGATCTGGCCCTGGACGGCCGGGTGGGTGCCGATCATTTCGCGGACGTGCATGGTGGGCTCCATACTTGAGGGCCGGCCGCAGACGGGACGGCCGCTACCTCAAACTACAAGCGACCGAAAATGTTCTGGCCGTCGGCAATAATCAATTCTGACGGTCTCGGCCTGACCGGATTGATCCAGCCCAAGGCGATGCGCCAAAACTGGATTATGTTAACGAAACCAGTTGTTTCGTGATGGAACTTCGCTTCCCATCATGGGCCGGATTGTGCGGTAGTCTCGGCTATCTGCCGCCTCCAAAACCTCCGCGAGTTTTCTTTAAGGCGGATGTAACCAGATCGGCCGCGTGAACGAACTAAGAGACAAGGCGAGCATGACCGCGGAAATAGACCTAAAGGCACTGATGCTTGCCAGCCAGGATGGCGATGCGGCCTCGCACCGCACGCTGCTGGAGCGGTTGAGCCGCCATTTGCGCGCCTATTACAAGAACAAGCTCGCGAGAATGGGCCGAGGTGCAGCGGAAGCAGAGGATTTGGTCCAGGAAGCCGTGTTGGCCATTCATATCAAACGACACACCTACGATCCCGCCGAGCCATTCACCCCTTGGGTACACGCGATTGCGCACTACAAGCTGGTCGATTTCCTGCGGCGGACGCGAGCGTCGTTCGCCGACGTGCCCATCGACGAAGCCAATGCAATCACGGCGAATGACGATCATGTCAATGCCGAGAGCACCTTTGACGTCAGGCAATTGCTGAAGCGGCTGCCGGAAAGAATGCAGTGCGCCATCCAGGCCGTGAAAATCGACGGATTGAGCATCGCTGAAGCGGCGGAGCGGTGCGGCACTTCAGAATCCGGGGTGAAGGTCAACATTCATCGCGGGCTGAAGGCGCTGGCGGCATTCATCGCGCAGAGGACGACAGCATGAAAACCGACGAGCTGGTCACCGCGCTCAGCATGAGCATCGAACCGGTCAATCGCCGACTGGTTAACCGTAGTGTTGGCATCGCGCTTGCGGTTGGAACGGTCGTAGCGATTGGCGTCATATTCGTTGGGCTGGGCGTCCGGGCCGATTTGACGACGCCTCGCGCCGTGATGTTCCTGCTCCTGAAACTCGCGTTCGCGATCGTCACCGTGGGCGTCGCATCCACCTATTTGACACGGTTGGCACGTCCGGGAGGGGAGCGAAGAATTTCCGCTGGATTGGCTCTAATACCGTTCGCCGCGATCGTGCTGCTTGCCGTCATCAGCCTTGGACAGGCGCCCAACTCGCACTGGGACAGGATGGTGATGGGCAATGATTGGCTTGAATGCCTCCTTTCGATTCCGGTCATTGCCATCGTGCCGTTTGCAGTGGTGATCTGGGCAGTGCGAAGGGCGGCACCGACCAATCTGGTCCGCGCAGGGGCCTTCAGCGGTCTTGTTGCGGGTGGCGTGAGCGCGATGGCTTATGCGCTTCACTGTACCGATGACTCGCTGCCCTTTGTCGCGGTGTGGTACGGCGGCACGATTGTGCTGTGCACACTGGCGGGTGCCGTATTGGGGCCTCGGCTGTTGCGCTGGTGACGCGACCGATTGCGCGCTTCACGTCGGCGTGAGCTTGTAACCGTCAGGCCATTTGCTCCGAACTCATCACTGGAAGCGCAAATCACGTGCTTCAGCACAAGATAGGAGCCGGACCATGTTAAAGAAAAGCCTTGTCGCACTCTCGCTTTTAGTGCCGCTGGCGGCGCTGTCCGCAACGGCCCAAGCGGGCTCGACAATAACGGACAAGAATTATTGGCCGAATGAGGCCAGGCGAACCGCGCCGGTTGAAACTGGTATCTCGCGGGGCGACGCGTATTCAGCGTTCGCCTATGACCGGACAGGATCACGCTTGCAACCTGTGGCCAGTCCGAATGCTGCTGGATCTGCATGGCGCTATCAGGGCGGCCCCAAGTCCCGCTAGTTCTCAGGCAAGAGCTGATATCCATTGAATCGGCCCGAAGCGATTGGGTCGCCGGAAATGGAGGGCGGGGAAACCGAGCCCTATACCCGTTGTACTGTTTGGGCCGGATGGCCACGCGCCGTTCATGCGTTTCGTCGGCAAGCAGGCCGTTGGCTGACTTGCAAGTGGTTAACCACTGGGCGCTTTCCCGACGAATTTGTGAACAAACGGCTCTTTCCAGCACTCCGCCCCTGTGAGAGTGTCGCACTATGAATGTTCGCCAATTGTTCAAGCTCCTGCTCGCGCTCTTAGTGTCGGCGGGCCTGACGATTGCGCCGCTGGCCACGCCTGCGGCGGCCGAGCATCTCATGCCCGCCACGATGATGCCGATGGCGGATATGTCCGCTGACATGCCGTGCTGCCCGGACAAGCAAAAAAGCAACGGTTGCCAAGATTGTCCGCTCGTCGCGATCTGCATGTTGATGGTGTTGCAAACCGGACCGTCAACCGACGCCATAGCGATGGGACCGCCCGCGCGTGAGCGGCTGCACGCGCTCGACGACGTGATGGCTGACGAATTGGCCCGTCCACCTCCCGACCATCCTCCTCGACATTTGGTCTGACCGGCGTTGCGACGCCGGCTGATTCCGCGTGGCCGTAGGCCGCGCGGACGACGCACGCCGCGAAAGCGGCGGACCAAAAAATCGAGGATTAAGAAAATGAGGATGATTCAGCTTTCGCGCACCCTTCGGGTTGCGCTGATTGGCGTTGCAATAATCGGTAGCGCCACCTTCGCTTTCGCCGACGTGAAGAATTACGAATTCAGGCTCGTCGAACCGACCGTCAAGGCTGGTCCGGACAGGACCATTGCCGTGAAGCTTGTCGACAAGACGACGGGAAAACCAGTTCCTGAGGCCGTCATTTTCGCTACGCGTCTCGACATGGCCCCCGACGCGATGCAGGAGATGGCCACCAAGGTCACCGCGATGCCGGTGACCGAGCCGGGCGTCTACCGGTTCAAAGCCACGTTCGGCATGGCCGGCCGGTGGCAGTTGTCACTCGGCGCTAAGGTGCAGGGTGAAACCGGCACGGTCGAAAACAAACTCGTCATCCAGGCCGACCAATGAAGCGGTCGGTTCTGGTTGGAATCGCCGCTGCCGTCACGGCTGCGGCGATCGCAGGCGTCCTCTCGCGTTCATATCTCTGGCCGAGCAGAGAGACGAAGCACGCACACGTCATGGAGCAGGCGCGCGCCGAACCTGGCGCTGCGATCTACTATCAGGACCCGGACGGCAAGCCTTTCTACTCGCTGACGCCGAAGAAAACGCCTGATGGCCGCGACTACCGCGCTGTCCCAGCGGGCGCCGACGTAAGTTTCGACGATCCGGCGGAAGTGGCGGCTGCAGCGCCTGCCGATCGCAAGATCAAGTATTACCGCAATCCGATGGGCCTGCCGGATGTTTCGCCGACACCCAAGAAGGACTCGATGGGGATGGACTTTATCCCCGTCTACGAAGGGGAGGACAGCGACGACGGATCGGTCAAGCTGTCGCCGGGCAGGATCCAGCGCTCCGGCGTCAA
Source organism: Bradyrhizobium sp. AZCC 2262 (assembly GCF_036924535.1). Taxonomy (NCBI): domain Bacteria; kingdom Pseudomonadati; phylum Pseudomonadota; class Alphaproteobacteria; order Hyphomicrobiales; family Nitrobacteraceae; genus Bradyrhizobium; species Bradyrhizobium sp. AZCC 2262. Next base: position 3,105,060 of record NZ_JAZHRT010000001.1, read on the forward strand.
GTCGGAGCCGGCTGCGATGCGCGTGATCCGCACGACTGTGCGCGCTCCCGGTACCATTCAGCTCGACGAGCGCCGTGTCTCCGTGATCGCGATGCGCGCAGAAAGCTATGTCCAGAAGGTCGCCGACGTCACCACCGGGGCGCATGTCGTCAAGGGGCAGCCGCTGATGGAAATCTACAGTCCGGCGATTTCGTCGGCGGCGGCCGAATACATCTCGACGCTCAATTCCAAGGTCACCGGCGGCGACGGGCCCTATGGCAGGGGCTCGCGCCAGCGGCTGATGAATCTCGACGTGCCCGAAGCGGCCATCGCCGCCATGGAGAAGGGCCGCAATGTCCCGATCGGGATCGAATGGACGTCGCCGCGCGACGGCATCGTTCTCGAACGCAACGTCACCGAAGGCATGCGCGCCCAACCCGGCGCGACACTGCTCCGGATCGCCGATCACTCGGTGGTGTGGGCGATCATCGACGTCGCCGAGCGCGATCTGGGGGCGATGGCCGCCGGCCAGCGCACGATAGTGCGCGCGAGAAGTTTTCCGGGGCGGGAATTCGCAGGCAAGATCAACGTGATCTATCCGCAGATCACCAAGGAGACGCGGACGGCGCGGGTGCGGGTCGAATTGCCCAATCCGGATCTGCTGCTGATCCACGACATGTATGTCGATGCCGAGATCGAGACTGGAAGTGCGGAATCCGTGCTCGCCATTCCCGAAAGTGCGGTGCTGGACAGCGGCAGCCGGCAGGCCGTGCTGGTGGACAAGGGGGAAGGGCGGTTCGAGCCGCGCGAGGTCAAGCTCGGCCATCGCGGCGAGGGCTATGTCGAGGTCCGCGCAGGCCTCACCGAGGACGATCCGGTGGTCACATCAGCCAATTTCCTGATCGATGCCGAAAGCAATCTGAAGGCGGCGCTGAAAGGATTTTCGGAAGGGACCCAGCCATGATCGCCCGCCTCATCGCGTGGTCGGCGCGCAATCTGCTGCTGGTGTTCTTCGGCACGACCTTCGCCGCCGCCGCCGGCCTCTACGCGCTGGCGCATCTGCCGCTCGACGCCATTCCTGACCTCTCGGATACGCAGGTGATCGTCTACACCGAGTATCCGGGGCAGGCGCCGCAGGTGATCGAGGATCAGGTCACCTATCCCCTGACCACGGCCATGCTCACGGTGCCGCGCTCGAAAGTGGTGCGCGGGTTCTCGTTCTTCGGCGTGTCGTTCGTCTATGTCATCTTCGAGGACGGCACCGATATCTACTGGGCGCGTTCCCGCGTGCTGGAATTCCTCAACAGCGCGGCCTCGCGGCTGCCGGCTGGCGTGACGCCGACCATCGGTCCCGATGCCACCGGCGTCGGCTGGGTCTACCAATATGCGGTCATGTCGAAAGAGCTGAACCTTTCCGACACCCGCGCCATTCAGGACTGGAATCTGAAATTTGCGCTGGCCAAGGCGGAAGGCGTCGCCGAGGTCGCCAGCGTCGGCGGCTTCGTGCGGCAATACAATATCGTGCTCGATCCGCAGCGGATGCGCGATCTCGGTATCACCATGCCGAAGATGCGCGACGCGATCCGCGCCAGCAATGCGGATGTCGGCGGCCGCACCGTCGAACTGTCCGAATTCGAATACGTCATCCGCGGCAAGGGCTATCTGAAGGGGATCAACGATCTCGGCAATATCGTGCTCAAGGCCAATAACGGCACGCCGGTGCTGCTCAGGGACATCGCCCGCGTCGAACTGGGACCGGACGAGCGGCGCGGCATTACCGAGCTCAACGGCGAGGGCGAGGTGGCGAGCGGCATCGTGCTGCAGCGTTTTGGCGTCAATGCGCTGGACGTCATTCAAAACGTCAAGAAGCGCTTTGCGGAGATCGCTTCCAGCCTGCCGAAATCGATCGAGATCATGCCGGTCTACGACCGCTCCAACCTGATCAAGGCCGCCATCGATACGCTGAAGAACACGTTGCTGGAGGAGTGCATCATCGTTGCATTGGTGTGCATCGTGTTCCTGCTGCACGTCCGCAGCGCGCTGGTCGCCGTATTGATGCTGCCGGTCGGCGTGCTGATGGCGTTCGGCGCGATGAAGCTGTTGGGGCTCGGCTCCAACATCATGAGCCTCGGCGGCATTGCGATCGCGATCGGCGCGATGGTGGATGCGGCGATCGTCATGATCGAGAATGCCCACAAGCATCTCGAGCGGGCGAAGCCTGGACAGTCGCGGGTCGCGATCCTGATCGAGGCGGCATCGCAGGTCGGCCCGGCGCTGTTCTTCAGCCTGTTGATCATCACCGTCTCGTTCATGCCGATCTTCACGCTGGAGGCGCAGGAGGGCCGGCTGTTCAGCCCGCTGGCCTTCACCAAGACGTTTGCGATGGCGGCGGCGGCGATCCTGTCGGTGACGCTGGTGCCGGCGCTGATGGTAGCGTTCGTGCGCGGAAAGATCATTCCGGAGCACAGGAATCCGATCAACCGTTTCCTGATCTGGATTTACCGACCGGTCATCAAGGCGGTGATGCGCGCCAAAATAGTGGTGATCCTGATCGCGCTCGCCGTTCTGGCGGTGACGGTGTGGCCAGCCCGGCAGCTCGGCACCGAGTTCATGCCCAATCTGAACGAGGGCACGCTGCTCTACATGCCGACCACGCTGCCCGGTCTTTCCGTCACCAAGGCAGCCGAATTGCTGCAGATGCAGGACCGGATCATCAGGAGCTTTCCCGAAGTGGCCTCGGTGTACGGCAAGGCCGGCCGCGCGGCGACCGCGACCGATCCGGCGCCGACCGAGATGTTCGAGACCATCATCAACCTGAAACCGAAAGCCGAATGGCGGGCAGGGCTGACGCTCGAGGCCCTCACAGCCGAAATGGACAAGGCGCTGCAGTTTCCCGGCGTCTCCAACGCCTGGACCCAGCCGATCAAGGCGCGCATTGACATGCTCTCGACGGGGATTCGCACGCCGATCGGCGTCAAGGTGATCGGCACCGATCTGGTCGAGATCGACCGGCTGGCCAAGCAGGTCGAGCAGGTACTGCGGACGGTGCCGGGGACGTCGTCGGCCTATGCCGAGCGCGGCATCGGCGGCTACTACCTCGACATCATGCCCGATCGCGCGGCACTCGCGCGCTACGGCATCATGATCCAGGATGTGCAGGATGTGATTGCGACCGCGCTCGGCGGGCAGACCGTGACGACCACGGTGGAGGGCCGCCAGCGTTTCGGCGTCAACATGCGCTATCCGCGCGATCTGCGCAGCGACCCCGCATCGATCGCGCGCGAGGTTCTGGTGCCGATGCCCGCGGGCGGCGCCGTGCCGCTGGGGGAAGTGGCAAAAATCGCGCCGGCGCGCGGGCCGACCTCGATCCGGACCGAGAACGGCCAGCTCGCGGTCTATGTCTACGTCGATATCAGGGACCGCGACATCGGCGGTTACGTCGCCGATGCGCAGGCCGCCGTCAAAGCCGGCATTCAGTTTCCGCCGGGCGCCTATCTGATGTGGAGCGGCCAGTATGAGTATCTGGAGCGGGCGGCGGCGCGGCTAAAGATCGTCGTGCCGGTGACGCTCGCGATCATCTTCCTGCTGCTCTATCTCAACTTCCGCTCCCTGACGGAAACCCTGATCGTGATGCTGTCGCTGCCGTTCGCACTGGTCGGCGGCCTCTGGCTGATGTGGTGGCTCGGCTTCAATTTGTCGGTCGCGGTCGTGGTCGGCTTCATCGCGCTGGCCGGCGTCGCCACCGAGACCGGCGTGGTGATGCTGATCTATCTCAATCAGGCGCTCGACGAACGGCGGGCGCGCAAGGCCGCCGATGGCGGCGCGCTGACGCGAAACGACCTCTACGACGCCATCATGGAAGGCGCGGTCGAACGCGTGCGTCCGAAGATGATGACGGTGGTTGCGATCATGGCGGGGCTGCTGCCGATCATGTGGAGTACCGGCACCGGCTCGGAAATCATGCAGCGCATCGCCGTGCCGATGATCGGCGGCATGATCTCCTCGACACTGTTGACGCTGATCGTGATCCCGGCGATCTATGCGTTGGTCAAGGGCGCGGAGCTTGGAAAGGTGCCTGTGACGAAAGCGGAGCCCGGACAGGCCGAAGCCAGTGTCATCTAGGCGTTGTTTGCAACCTGCTTGAGCTGACCTTTTGGTGGTGGGCTTCCGACCCAAACTTGTGACGCCCTTCACCATTGCCCCAAAAAAGATCGGATAAGCTTGGTCCTTCCAGGAGGAAGACGATGGCAGATCTTGCAAGATGTCATGCCGTGGTTATTGGCGCCGGCATGGCCGGCCTTACGGCCGCTCAGGCGATCTCAGGGCATTTCGGGAAAGTCACGATCATCGAGCGTGACGTGCTTCCTGCCGGGGCCGCGCCCCGAAGCGGCACGCCGCAGGCCCAGCATGCCCATATGCTGCTCGCGGGCGGGCTGAAGGCGCTGCAGAGCCTGTTTCACGGATTTGAGAACGATCTGGCGGACGCAGGCGCCGTGAAGATCCGCACGGGCAAGGATATAAGGTACGAGCGCCCCGGGTTCGATCCTTTCCCGATTCGCGATCTCGGAATTCACGTTTTCTGCATGTCACGCCCGCTGCTCGAAGCCGTTACCCGACGACGCGTTCAGCAGACCCCGAATATCGACATTTGCGTGCGCTCCCGCGTGACCGGGCTTGTCGCGTCGCGTGATGCAAAGCGGATCGAGGCGGTCCGTTATGACAGCGAAGATGGGCCTGTGACCCTGGAAGCCGACCTGGTTGTTGAAGCCTCAGGCCGCTGCGGCCTGACGCTGCAGCTGCTCGAAGAGCTTTCTCTCGAGAGGCCCGAAGAAACCCAAATCGGCATGGACCAGGCTTACGCGAGCACCATCGTCGAGCGGCCGATCGATCACAATGCCGACTGGCTCGGCAATATCATCCTGCCGTCCGCACCCGCCAGCAGCCGCGGAGCGTTCCTGTTTCCGATCGAGAAGCAGCGATGGCTGCTTTCCGTCGGAGCCAATCATGGCGATGCGCCTCCGGGCGACCGCGCGGGATTCATGGATTTCGTCAGGAGCCTGCGCACCCCGACCATCTATGACGCGGTCAGGGACGCCCGACCGCTGACTGATATCGTCCGTTACAAGCTGCCTTGCAGCACACGGCGGCATTTCGAGCGCCTGGAGTCTTTCCCGGCGGGTCTGCTCGTCACAGGCGATGCGCTTTGCCGCTTTAATCCGGTCTTCGGCCAGGGCATGAGCGTGGCAGCACAGGAAGCCGTGATTCTGGACCGGTTGTTGGCGGAAGGTGTCCCCATGGAGCGCCTGGCGCATGATTTCTTCGCTGCCATTCAGGAGACCATCGCGACGCCGTGGGGCGTTGCCGTCAGTGATTTCGTCTATCCTGCTACGCGCGGTGTTCGCCCCGCCGACCTCGCCCAGCGCCTGCAATATGGTGTAGCCTTGACCAAGCTCGCCGCGCAGGACCCCGAGGTGCACCGGCTGACGGCGGAAGTCTCGCAGCTACTCAAGCCGCAGGCCGCGCTGCGCGAACCGGCGCTTGTGGCGCGCGTGGTGTCGCTGATGTGACGGCAATGTGGGGGAGGCGACGGTGGACTTTGTCACTGTCCAAAACGGAGCGATCGAGCTCAATGTGGCGGTCAGCGGCTTGGGGCCGCTGATCGTCTGCGTGCATGGATTCCCGGAGCTCTCGTACTCCTGGAGGCACCAGATGGCGCACTTCGCGGCACGGGGCTTTCGGGTGGCCGCGCTCGACGTGCGCGGCTACGGACGAAGCTCGAAGCCGAAAGAAATCTCGGCCTATACGCTGCGTCATCTCGCGTCTGATGTCGTTGCAGTGATCGATCATATGGGAGATGGCCCGGCCGTTCTGTTCGGCCACGACTGGGGCGCGCCCATCGTGTGGCATACGGCACTGCTTCATCCCGACAGGATCAGGGCGGTAGCCGGTCTGAGCGTGCCGTTCCGTCCGCGCGGACCGGCGTCCTTCATCGAACTGGCCCGATCCATCTACAAGGGGCGCTTTTTCTACCAGATCTACTTCCAGCAAGAGGGCGTCGCGGAGGCGGAGCTGGAAGCGGACACCGCAAGTGCCCTGCGCAAATTGTATTTCGCGCTGTCCGGGGCGGCGCCACATAACAAGTGGCTCGAGCCGAAACCGCCGGAGGCGAGGCTGCTGGATGGCCTCATCGATCCGCAGCCCTTTCCGGACTGGATGAGCGAGAGCGATCTGGCCGTCTATGCCGATGCGTTTCGGGCTGGCGGCTTTCGTGGCCCGCTCAACCGATACCGCGCGCAGACTCTCGACTTCGCCGATCTGGCCGAATTGGGCGGACGCAGCATTACGCAGCCATCGGCTTTCATCGCCGGCGAGCGCGATCCCGTGCGTGCCTTCGTTCCGGGAGTAGACCTTTACGCCGACCCCGGAATCGCCTGCTCCGATTTCCGCGGCTCCACCATCATCCCGGGTATCGGACATTGGGTGCAGCAGGAAGCGCCAAACGAGACCAACACGGCGCTCGAAGCGTTCGTGCGGCGGCTGTAGCGCGGCAGCCGCTTCACGCGACAAGATAGATCTCTTCGCCGAGCGTAGGCACCATTGCCCTTCCCATCCGAAGCCCGCTTTGGATCATCAACCGACTTCAGACGGCGTCCGAGCTATGTCCGTAGATGGCGTCCGAGCTATGTCCGTTCATCGCGCCCCTATAAACAGACATCGTTACCCTGCGTCGGCATGTCTCAAAAGGCGACCTGACCAATATTATCCGCTTATTTGCAAAGCAGACGCTAGCCAAGAATCTTTGGCGCAGCAGAGCGTCACTGCAGGCTCCGCTTCCAGTAACCGGTGCCGAGTTTGCCGGTGATCACCGCTGCCGTGTCGCGGATCTCGTAGGAGCCGCCATCGTCGTAACCGGTGAGCCCCCTGTTTGCGTGGATCGACCAGTGGCCGTTGACGGCGGCGATCGTGCCTTCATGCGCAGGCGCTGCGCGCGGTCCTTCGGCGCGGAATTTGTAAGTGCCGTCACCCATGATGCGCCAGATCCAGCGCGACATCCCGCGATCACTCGGCACCATGATCTCCCAGGTCCCGACCAGCGCCGGATCGATTGCCAGAGAAGAAGGCGCGGGTGCCACCCTCGATGGTGCACTCGCGTCCGCTGGCGTAGCATTCGCCTGGTTTGCGGCCACCTGGTCGGCTGACGACGGCTGGCCCGCAAGATAGATCGCCTTGCGCGAGAGCGAGCCGTAGACGAAGGGCTGCTGTTCGTTCCTGGTCACCTCCATAACGTCGTCGCGGACGTTGCGAAGCATGAAGGTGACCTCAACCCCCGGCGTTTCGATATTGTGCAGGAGCGCCGCGGTAAACGGGCTGTTTCGCCCGTCCCCGTCGAGAGCGGTAGTGCCGTCTCGAGCGGCATAAGCGACCAGCACGTTGCCGACCGGCTCGATACGGCCGAGGCCGCCGCCGATTACCGCGCGCAGGGCCAGCGATCGGGACATCTTCGCAACGAATGGATTGTTGCGGCAGGCATCGAGTACAACAAGGCCGAGGCTTGTGGTGTTCGACACCTGCAAAATCACGCTGCGGAGGCTGACGGCTTCATTCGCTGCGTCGGTGTCCTTCTTCAATTCCGCATCAACCGGGATCAACCAGTTTTCGCCGCTGATTTCCATGCCGTGGCCGGCAAAGAATACCGCCGCCATATCGGCGCCCGCCGCATCGCGCCCGAGCGCGATAAGGCTTCGCCGCATCTGGTCAAAGGAGGCGTTGGTGACAAGGGTCACGGCGAAGCCGAGACGAGTTAGCGCCGCGGCGATATCAGCTCCGTCATTAGCTGGATTGGGCAGCGTCGGCACGTTCCTGTAAGTGCTGTTACCGATCACCAACGCCACGCGCTTGCCATCAGCCAAGGCGGGCGAGACAGCGAAGCCGGTAAGCGCCGCGAGAACGCCCAATCCCAGAATAAATCCGCGTCGGCTCATGCTGGCCCCGGTTCACACCTAGTGGCATCATTTTCTACAGCAACCGCAGCGAAGCAGCTACGGGATTGGCCGATGCAACGCATGAAAACTCGATGGGCGAATGTCTCCCCACGGGTCAAATTCGGGAGTGCCGTCGATGGCCTGATCCGATGCTTCCAGTCATTAGGCCTCATTCCAGCCGCCGCCGATTGCCGCGCCAAGTTTGGCGTCTTGTTACGATCGAGCAACACTATATATAATCGGCCCCTTTCGTTGGAGGGCCTGCCAATGCCACTGACCTCGAGTTCACGCACCGAACGGTTCAAGCAGGGAAAGGCGCTTCGCCACACGACACCGCGTGAAGCGCATGCGGACCTGAAGGGATCGTTTTCGCGCAATGCCGTTGCGCTCCTCGCCGAGAGCGATCGGGATCGGGTCCCGGAGCTCGTCCCGGAACGCTACGCGCGGATGTCGCTCAACCCGTTCGCATTCCTGCGCGGGGCCGCCGCCGTCATGGCGGCGGATCTTGCCGCCCAGCCGATGGCTGGAATTCCGGTGCAGGCGGGCGGCGACAGCCATTTGATGAACTTCGGCGCCTTCGTCACGCCCGAGAATAACATCCTTTTCGACGTCAACGATTTCGACGAGACGCTTCCCGATGTAGATTTCACTGTCGACCTCAAGCGTCTTGCAGCCAGCGTCGCGGTCGCGGCGCTGGGCTCAGGCGCACCGAAAAAGCAGGCCCGGGCTTTGGCGGCTGCGACCGTCAAAGCCTATCGGTCGCATATGGCCGTACTGGCTAAGCTCTCTCCGCTGGAGATATGGCACAGCCGGATCGACCTCGAACACGAGATCGATCAGATCGGCAACGCGAGCCTGCGACGCAAGTTGGTCGGCGTGATCGGCAAGGCGCGCGGTGAGGGCCTGTCAAAGGATGACAATTTCCCGCATCTCGTCAGCGGCGACAATCCGAGGATCGTCGACAAGCCACCGACCATCTTCCATTTGGATCCCAAAGCCGATGCGCGACACAAGCTTGGCGTCCAACAACTGCTCGCCGCGTATCGCAAGGGCCTCAATCCGGATCGACTGCGGCTGCTCGATCGCTTCACGTTGAAGGATCTGGCATTCAAGGCGGTAGGCGTCGGTTCCGTCGGGACCTTCTGCTGCGTGGGCCTGTTTTTGACCAGCGACAACGAACCGCTGTTCCTTCAGGTCAAGCAAGCGCAGAATTCCGTGCTGGAGCGTCTTGGCGGCAAGCTTGGGTACAAGGGGCACCAAGGCCGCCGCGTTGTACATGGCCAGCAGATGATGCAGGCCGCCAGCGATATCTTCCTAGGCTACACGCAGGATGAGGACTCCGGACGCCAGTTCTACGTCAGGACCCTGAAGAACCGCAGGCTGGGCGGCGTCAGCGAAATCACCGAAGGGGCAGCATTCCCGGATTACGCCCGGCTATGCGGCCGTACCCTCGCACGCGCCCACGCGCGATCAGGCGATCCCGCCGCGATTACCGGCTACTCCGGCAAGAGCGAGGTGCTCGACGATGCGATCGCTTCCTTCGCGATGGCCTATGCCAAACAAACTATCCTCGATCACGCCGCTCTTGTGAAGGCAAAGGACCCGGCGACATCGGCCAAGACGATCACGGTCAGGCCCGCAAAGGCTGCCTAGATGGCAAGCGGGCGGTAGTTGAACGCCGCCGTTTTCGGCGTTACTTCCGCACGATCGAGCCAGCGCGGCCGACCAGCCGCGCCAGTTGCTTGAAGCGGCTGCCGACGCGGTCGGCGACGAGATCGACCATGCGGTGTTCGAACACCAGCATCAGCTTGCGGCCGCGGGATCGGAAGTGCGTCGCGGGCAGAACGCCGGTGCGCGCCGCCGAAATCAGATGCGCGACGCGGAACGCGGCGCCGAGAAGGCGGGCGCGTTCATCCATCGCCGGCGGCACCAGTTCGCGGATCCGCGTCGGCGGTTCGTTTTCTTCGCTAAGGCCTGCGTAGCGGTAAAACACCGAAAGCGCGACAAAGGCGCGGCCCTGGTGGCTGATCGAACCGAAATTGCCGTTGGTGATCAGGCTCAGGGTTTCCTCGCCGCGATGATCGGGATGCACGCGCCAGCCGATGTCGGAGAGCAGGCAGGCGGCGTGGCGCAGGCGGCGGTCTTCCGCGGTCTCGCGCAGCTTCACGACTCGCACCAGCCGATCGGTCCATGCGACCAGTTCCTCGGCGTGGCGCGCGGAGCGTGACAGCAGCCCGTTCAGGGTTTGGGCGGCGCAGATGAAGCCGTCCTTGGCGCGTTCATGCTGCGGCAGCATCTCGTAGAGCAGGCCTTCGCGGACGCCGAAGGTCGAGAACACGATCGTCTTGGGGCGGCCGACACGGATGATGTATTCAAGCACCAGCGCCGCATAGGTCAGGAGCGGACGCCGCGCGTCGGCGACGATTTCGATGTCGGCGAGCATGTTGGCGGCTACCAGCCGGCGCAGGCGCCGGGCGAAATCGAGCGCGTCCGCAGCCGGGATCGAATAGCCGTGCATCACCCGGAGCGGATAGCCGCTCTGGACGATGTGAATACGCGCCAGCGAGCGCCAGGTGCCGCCGACCGCGTAGAAGGTGCGGCCACTGCCGGCTTTGAGCTGGGCCACCTCGGACAGATCGCCGCTGACGATGCGTTCGGCACGCTTGAGCGATTTGTGCGACAGGTCCTGCAACGCCAGACTTCCGAGCGGCAGCGTGACGCCGCTGCTGACGCGGCTGCCATGCACGTCGATCAGTTCGAGCGAACCGCCGCCGAGATCGCCAACGATGCCGTCAGGATTGTGGATGCCGGAGACGACGCCGAGCGCGGAAAGTTTTGCCTCGCGCGGCCCCGACAGGATTTCAATGCTGGCGCCGCAGATGCGCTCGGCCTTGGCGATGAAGTCGGGGCCGTTCTTGGCGTCGCGGCAGGCGGCGGTGGCGATGGCGAAGACGCGCCCGACCTGCTGGATGCGGCACAGCGCCCGGAATCGCCGCAGCGCCGTCAGCGCCTTGGCAACCGCATCCTCGGCCAAAAGACCCGTGCTCTGCACCTCGCGGCCGAGTCCGCACAGCGCCTTCTCGTTGAAGATGGTGACGAGACTGCGCGCCATCGTCTCATAGACGACGAGACGAACCGAGTTCGAACCGATGTCGATAACGGCGACGCTGGAAGCGCGCTTGCGCGGTCGCTTCACAGCCACGGTCCCTTATGGCGATTGCAGGCGCTCGTTACGGCGCGTGAGGCGGCGTGGCGAAGATTCCTTGAGAGACTTTCCACGGCCTGACAGACTCGGATTCGTCATGAAATAGTTGTGCAGATTGAACGGCTCTTCGCCTTTCGCGGCCTTCATACGCGTTGACGACCCGTCGGGCAACAGCTGCCAGCTCTGCTCGGTATCCTTCAGGTTCGCAACCATGATCTGTTCGAGAACCTGCTGATGTACCGTGGGATTTTGCAGCGGACAGAGCACTTCGACGCGGCGGTCGAGGTTCCGCGGCATCATGTCGGCGGACGAGATATACACAGCCGCTTTCGCGCCGGGCAGGCCTTGCCCCATACCAAAGCAGTAGATTCGGCCGTGCTCAAGGAAGCGGCCGATGATCGATTTGACCCGGATGTTCTCGGAAAATCCGGGAATGCCCGGCCGCAGGCAGCAGATGCCGCGCACCACCAGGTCGATCGACACGCCGGCCTGCGAGGCCTCGTACAGCGCGTCGATGACATCGGGATCGACCAGCGAGTTCATCTTCATCCAGATCGCTCCCGGCTTGCCGTGCCGGGCGTGATTGGTCTCGCCTTTGATATGTTCGATGATGCGCTTGCGCAGCGTCAGCGGCGACACCGCCATCCGCTCGATGTCGCTCGGTTCGGCATAGCCGGTGATGTAGTTGAACACCCGCGCCGCATCGCGGCCGATGATCGGGTCCGAGGTGAAGTAGGATAGGTCGGTGTAGATGCGCGCGGTGACCGGATGATAATTGCCGGTGCCGGTATGCACATAGGTCGTGAGATTACCGCCCTCGCGCCGCACCACCATCGATAGCTTGGCGTGGGTCTTCAGTTCGAGGAAGCCGTACACGACCTGCACGCCGGCGCGTTCGAGGTCGCGCGCCCAGCGGATGTTGGCTTCCTCGTCGAACCGCGCCTTCAGCTCGATCAGTGCGGTCACCGACTTGCCGGCCTCGGCTGCTTCGGCAAGGGTGCGCACGATCGGCGAATTGTTCGAGGTGCGGTACAGCGTCTGCTTGATGGCGACGACGTCAGGATCGCGGGCGGCCTGCTGCAGGAATTGCACGACCACGTCGAAGGATTCGTAGGGGTGATGGACGATCAGGTCCTTTTGCCGGATCGCCGCGAAGATGTCGCCGCCATGGTCGCGCACCCGTTCGGGATGGCGCGGCACATAGGGCGTGAATTCGAGGTCGGGCCGGTCGAGCCGCGTGAGCTGTGAGAGCTCGTTCATCGCCAGCACGCCGTCGACCAGAAACACCTCGTCGTCGGCGGCGGAAAGCGCCTGCTGCACGAAGGCGCGCAGCTCTTCGGGCATCTTGGCTTCCATCTCCAGCCGGATCACCGAACCCCGTCGCCGCCGCTTCAGCGCGCTCTCGAACAGGCGGACCAGATCTTCCGCCTCTTCCTCGATTTCGAGTTCGGAGTCCCTGATGATGCGGAATGCGCCCTGGCCCTTGACGGTGTAGCCGGGGAACAGGCGGCCGATGAACAGGCCGGTGGCCTGTTCGAGCGGGATCAGATGCACCGCGCCATCCTTGGTTTGGGGCATGCGGACGAACCGGTCGATCTTGCCGGGCATGCGGATCAGGGCGTTCATCGGCTTGCCGTCGGCGACGCGCGCCAGCTGCAGCGCGATGGTGAAGCCGAGGCTAGGGATGAACGGGAACGGGTGTGCCGGATCGATCGCAAGCGGCGTCAGCAGCGGGAAGATGTTGCGGAGGAAGTGATCCTCGAGCCAGCTCCGCTCCGCCTTGGTGAAGTCGTGGCCGTCGACCAGCATGATGCCGGCATCCGACAGGTTGCTGCGCAGATCGCGCCAGATCGCCTGCTGGTCGGAGGCGAGTTCCGAGACGGTCTTGTTGATGAGCACGAGCTGCTCGGACGGCGTCATGCCGTCGGGGCTGCGTTCGGCGATGCCTTCGCGGACCTGTGCCTTGATACCGGCGACGCGGACCATGAAGAACTCATCAAGGTTATTGGCGGAAATCGACAGGAACCGCACCCGTTCAAGCACGGGATGGCCGGGATTGACCGATTCCTCGAGCACCCGGCGGTTGAAATGCAGCCAGGACAGTTCCCGATTGATGAATCGTTCCGGGCTCGTGGCAATAGAGGGTACAGCCTCGGGAATCAGTTCTTTTTCTTTTATTTCAATAACTTGAGCCGATTCCATAAGACTTTGATCCATCTCGGGAGAGGTGTGGGGCCAGTTTAAGGGGATGCGGCTCGCAGCATGTGATACGCCGATGACGTTTCAATGACATTGATGTTCCGTCCACAGCGGCCGTCAAGGCGGCAGGAAGCAGCGCGCGCCTCGCCGGTCAGGCGTTGCGCAGCAGTTCCGCGGCCAGCGCCCGGGTCACCGGCCGGCCGAGCCGCAGCGCCTCGGCATCCAGCAGGTCGACCGCCTGGCGGGCGGCGGCATAGGAGCGCTCGATCCGGGTGGCGAGGTAGCTCACGACCGTCTCGTCAATACTCAATTGGCGGTCCGCGCAGAATTTGACGATCAGGCCGCGAAACAGCAAATCATCGGGCGGCGATAGCGACACCACAGGAGCGGCGCGCAGCCGCGACCTGAGATCGCGCAGTTCGACCTCGAACGCGACAGGCGGAACGCGCCCCGTGATCAGGACGAAAGCTCCGTCCTCGCGTGCCAGGTTCAGGAGGTGAAACATCGCGCGTTCGTCGAAGTCACCCGGTCTCAGGTCTTCGACCACCAGTGCCCCGGTGGCGAGTGCGCCGGGGACGGCAGCCGGGTCAAGGGCGTGCGCCGATGTCACGCGCGCGCCGGCCTGTTCGGCCCAGATCGCGGCGAGATGGCTCTTGCCGGCGCCCTCCGGTCCCACCAGCAGCATGATTCGGTTCGGCCAATCCGGCCAGCTTTCGATCAGCGAGAGCGCGGCTTCATTGGCCGGCCCTTCGAGGAAATTGTCGCGGGTCAGGCTCTCCGCATGCGGCAGCGCAAATGCAAGCTGACGAGGTTGAACGCGGACTGCCACGCAAGTCTCCAGGCCGGGATTTTCAGGCAAATACATGATCTGGCGCTAGCGCGCTTCGATCGTACTCATGTGCCGCACCCACTCGACGAGATAGAGCGAGACGGAAACCAAAGTAAAGACCGTAACAAAACCCATCAGGATCACGTCATACGGCGCCGGCCTGAAATTGAAACCGAGCGAGGCCAGCACCAGCGCCGCGAACGCCACCTGCGCCACCGTGTTCAGCTTCGACACCATCAGCGGTTTCATCGGAATCGGCTTGTCGAACAGCCATGACACGATCACGGCCGTGACGATCATGATGTCGCGCGACACCACGAGGATGACGATCCAGCGCGGAACCGCGCCCCAGATTCCGAGCGCGACATAGATCGAGACCAACAGCGCCTTGTCGGCGAGCGGATCGAGCAGGGCGCCCAGTTCGCTCTGCATGTTGAAGCGCTTGGCCAGAAAGCCGTCGACGGCGTCGCTGACGCCGGCAATGACGAAGATTGCGAACGCAATCTCCATCTGGCTGGAAACGATCGCCCAGACGATGACGGGCACCAGAATGATGCGGCCCAGCGTAATGATATTCGGAATGCTCAACTCGGTCGCTTCCCGGCTCCCGGCCTAAATCCGGCCCCTGGCGGGTTCTGCCGGTCCTTATCTACATAGTATATGCGCCAACCGCTTGCGAGCCATTGCAGGATCGCGGAATTCCTCGTAACCAGCCGTCATCATACTGGAATTGGGCATGAATGACCGCAAAAACGGGCTCACTTACGCGGATTCGGGCGTCGATATCGATGCGGGCAACCGTCTGGTCGACCTCATCAAGCCGATGGTCCGCGCTACCGCCCGGGCGGGCGCGGACGCCGAAATCGGCGGATTCGGCGGCCTGTTCGACCTCAAGGCGGCAGGTTTCAAGGACCCCGTCCTGGTGGCGGCGACCGATGGCGTCGGGACCAAGGTCGTGATCGCCATCGAGACCGGCCTGCATGGCGGCATCGGCATCGACCTGGTGGCGATGTCGGTCAACGACCTCGTGGTGCAGGGCGCGGAACCGCTGTTCTTTCTCGACTATTTTGCCTGCGGCAAACTCGACCCCGAAGCAACGGCGGCGATCGTGGCCGGCATTGCCGAAGGCTGCCGGGAATCCGGCTGTGCCCTGATCGGCGGCGAGACCGCGGAGATGCCCGGGCTCTACAAGGACGGCGACTACGATCTCGGGGGTTTTGCGGTGGGAGCCGCCGAGCGCGGCACGCTGCTGCCGAGCGGAGATATCGCCGTGGGCGATGCCGTGATCGGATTGGCCTCGTCGGGCGTTCATTCCAACGGCTTCTCGCTGGTCCGCAAGATCGTGGAAAACTCCGGTCTCGGCTTCGATGCGCCGGCGCCGTTCTCGCCGGTCATGACGCTGGGCGGCGCGCTGCTGGCGCCGACGCGTCTCTATGTAAAATCCTGCCTGCGCGCGATCCGCGAGACCGGGGCGGTCAAGGGACTGGCGCACATCACCGGCGGCGGCTTCACCGACAATATTCCGCGCGTGCTGCCAAAGCATCTCGGCGTCGGCATCGATCTGGCGCGGCTGCCGGTGCTGCCGGTGTTCAAGTGGCTGGCGGCGCAGGGCGGCATCGCCGAACTCGAATTGTTGCGCACCTTCAACTGCGGCATCGGCATGATCGCCATCGTCAAGCCGGATGCGATCGAGCAGGTGACGGAAGTTTTGACCGATAGCGGCGAGACCGTCGCCCTGCTCGGCGAAGTGATCCCGGCGGCGGGTGAACATCGCGTGGTCTACAACGGTCACCTCGATCTTTCGCAATGAAGCGCCGTGTCGCCATCCTGATCTCGGGGCGCGGATCGAACATGGCCGCGCTGATCGACGCGGCGAAAGCTGCGGATTTTCCGGCCGAGATCGTCGCCGTCATTTCCAACCGGGCCGATGCGCCTGGGCTCGAGAAGGCAGCCGCGAGCGGCATCCCGACCACAGTCATCGAGAGCAAGCCGTTCGGCAAGGACCGCGCCGGCTTCGAAACCGTCCTGCAGCGCGCGCTGGAGGAAGCGAAGGTCGAACTGATCTGCCTCGGCGGCTTCATGCGGCTGTTCACTGCCGAATTCGTGCAGCGCTGGTACGGCAAGATGCTCAACATCCATCCGTCGCTGCTGCCGTCCTTTCCGGGCCTCGACCCGCATGGCCAGGCGTTGCAGGCCGGGGTGAAGATCTCGGGCGCGACGGTGCACTTCGTGATCCCCGAAACCGACGCCGGGCCAATCATCATGCAGGGAGCGGTCACGGTGGCCGACGGCGACACGCCCGAGACGCTGTCGCAGCGCATTCTCGGCATCGAGCATCGCATCTACCCGGAGGCGCTGCGCTTGCTTGCGAGCGGCAAGCTTCGCCTCGAAGGCGACATCTGCAAGGTTGAGGGTACGGCCGACCGCGACGGCACCCTGATTTCGCCGCGGACGATCTGATATTATCCGCTCGTGTGCATGCACGAACGCGATAACCGCGCTCCGCAGATCCATCGAGGTTCCATGATCACGCTCTACGGTTCCGGGCCCAATTTCGGCCTTCCCGACGCAAGCCCGTTCGTGACCAAGGCCGAGACCTTGTTGCGGATGTCAAAGCTCCCGTTCGAAAAGGCGTTGATGAGCTTTTCGAAGGCGCCCAAGGGCAAGATCCCCTACATCGAGGACGATGGCCAGTTGCTCGGCGACTCCACGCTGATCCGCTGGCACCTCGAAAAGAAGTACGGGATCGATTTCGACCAGGGCCTGAGCGCCGAGCAGCTCGCCATCGCCTGGGCGTTCGAGAAAATGGCGGAGGATAATTTATACTGGGCCAGCGTCTATTTCCGCTGGATGATCGACGACAATTTCCGCAAAGGTCCGGTCAATTTCTTCAAGGGCGTGCCTGTGCCGGTTCGGCCCGTCGTGGTGTCGATGATCCGCCGGCGGCTGCGCAAGACGTTGCACGGGCAGGGGATCGGCCGCCACTCCGCCGACGAGATCACCGCGATCGGAATCCGCTCGATCGATGCGATGGCGGCCTATCTCGGCGACAAGCCGTTCTTCATGGGTAGCGTGCCCGCCGGGATCGACGCTACGATGTTTGCCTTCGCCGTCAGCGCGATTTGTCCGCTGTTCGAATCGGATCTGCAGCGGGCGGCCGCAAGCCATGCCAATTTGCGGCGGTATGTCGGCCGAATGACCGCGCGATTCTATCCGGAGCTCCAGGAGATCGCGGGCTGCGAAGCGGCGGCCTGAATTCAGGCGGGGCGCCAGCAAAATCCCCCGGCGAGGCGGGTCGGAGTGTCGTGTAAGCTGTGGCAGCCGAACAACAATGATGCGTATTCGGCAGCATGCCGGGGGGCTAAACGATTGACCCTGCCGCCGAACTGGGGGCAAATCGCTCCGGTTGATCGGGATTTGCGCATTTTTCGGGCCGACGCTTCCGCCCGTTGGGAATTAATTGCATGCGCTGCTCAGGGCGGCCTTTGCGAGCATGGAAAATCGGAACCGGTCACGCGCTCGCACGGCTGGTCGCGATTGCGTTCGTTCTCGTCGGCATCATGTCCGCCGCGCAGGCGCAATCGCCGACGCCCCCTCCCATTCCGACACCCACGCCTTCGCCGACACCGAATCCGACGCCTACGGTGATCAACTCGACGGTGTCGTCGGGCGCGGCGCTGACCAATCTCGGCAGCAGTTTTCTGGAGCGGCTGGGCAACCAGTCGAGCAACGGCTTCAATCGTCTACAGCGCACCAATCCCGGCGGCGGCGGCGCCTCGGAGAGCACGGAACCGCCGCGTTATCGGACCTGGTTCGAAGGCTACGGCAACTATACGAAGAACGGCGCGGTCGGTGATTTCGTCGGCGATACCAGAAAGACCTGGGGCGGCGTGGCCGGGATCGGCGCGCGGGTGGCGCCGGGCATCAATATCGGCTTCTCGGTCGACCAGAGCCGTTCCGCGATCGATATTCCGCTGGCGCTGCAATCGGCGACGATCGACCTGACCCAGATCGGTTTCACCGCTTCCGTCGACAGCGGGCCGTGGACTTGGGCCAGCGCCGTCGTGCACGGTTTCGGCAACATCAATTCGCGCCGTGACACCGGGCTTGGAACTGCGACCGCCGGATATAATGCGCGGCTCGACGGCGTCCTGAGCGAGATCAGCTATTACTGGACCAGGGACCAGGGCCGCATCGTGCCCAAGGCGGCGTTCGAATATGTCCATGCACGGACGGGCTCGCTGCAAGAGATCGGCGGCCTCGATCCCGTGACGGCGACGGGTGCCACCGTGCAGCGCGGGCGTCTGCTGATCGGCGCGGAGATCGGCCACTACTGGATCTTCGACGGCAAGATTTTAGACCTGTCGGGCTACGGCAAGTTCGTCGACAATCTCGTGCAGAATTTCTCCGACATCACCGTCAGCCAGGGCGTGCAGAGCATTACGCTCCAGGGTATCGGCGAAAGCCGGTACGGCGCCGACGCCGGCGCCTCGGCGTCGCTGAGCCTGACCAACACCGCGCGGCTCTACGTCAACTACGACGCAAAACTCCGCGCCGCGATGCAGTCGCATCAGGGAACGGTTGGCATGGAATTGAAGTGGTAGCTGAAATCCGGCTTGGCTAGTTCGCTATCGTTCCGGACGCGGTCCAGCGTTGCCCCGGGCCTCCTCGGCGCAATCGGATGGCCTCGCCCGACCGTCTCATTCAACTATTGCTCTTGCCTCGTCCCTTGGGTTCCGTGCCGAAACGGCGGTCGGCTTCCTGGACAACCTCGCGCAGCGACTTTATGCCCCACAGCACGCTGCGGTCCGTGCCTTCCTCGGGCGTCGCGGCTGGACGGCGCGAGAAGCTCAGGTGTGGAAGATCTGCGACATATTCCAACAGCTTTTCCTTCGGTGTCCTATCTTTCATCGATAACCATCCTGAAGGCTCCGAGATCTTTAAGCCGTCTTACGCCCTCATCATACTCTTCGATCCGGGCTTCGCGAAGGAATAAATAGGGTCCCGGGTCGTCGCGCTCCAGTGGCTCGGTGTCTTCGCTTAGGATGACAAGTATACCTTTTTGTGCAGGTGGCGCGTCCTGGACCAGGCGTGAGACCCAGTCGGGGTCGGGGGTGACAACGGCGAACCCGCGTAATGTATCCGCGAGGAGGGGGTTACCGAACGCCTGTTGGCGTAGACCAGCCAGAAAAGCCCACGGCCGCGCGGATCGAATGCCGGCTAGGGCGAGTTCGCTCCAATCGAGCGGTTCGATCCGCTCCGGACTTGCGCGCATAGCGCGGCTTGGCATCTTGTCGGCGGCTGCAAGAACAAGGTCGTCGTACACAACGGATGTGTCGGGTACGGTAACGTGTTTAATGAACTGCCCGATCTGGCCTTCCCAGCGGCGCCATGCGTCGTCGACGAGAAGATTGGTATCCCGTCGGGTAGGTTGATCCTTGGGCTTCGCAAGCCATTGCCGCCACGCTCGCATGCCTTCGGTATCGCCTGTCGGCGCCGGTGGTGGCGGGGTAATCACGCCAAGTTGGCCCTCCACCACGGCGTCGAGCGTCATGCGGTCGGTTCCCATCGCGAGTGATTCGAAATCAAGGAAGCGCGCCATCGCACGGAGGATACTGGGAAGGTCACTCTGCTGCGCTAGTCCAGCGTCCCGGGCCACATCCAAGGCGAGGTCGATGGCCCATCCAAGGGCGGTCCCACGCGCTGCGAATGCTTCCGTGAGGTTGCGGAGCACGATTAGGTCGGACGATGTTCTGCTTTCTGATTGCTGCGGACCCCGGAGCCGCCCGATCACCCGTACAGCCTCGCTTTGCGATAGCCCAGGCGGCAGCAGTCCGATCCCGGATAGATCACTGAACGTTAGCCCGAGCTGATTCATCGCGCCAACGACCTCGCGCCCGAAATCTACGAGGGCATTAATATCCGTAACCGTCGGGGTGATTTCACGAAGCGGCACGGTCGTCTTGGTTAAGGGAGGCGGTGAGGCGAGTTCGTTGCCATCGTAATCGCAGCGGAAGAAATACGTCTGCGAGTCGGTGGAGGGCTTGCGGAGAAGGGCGATCGGTGTGGTGCCGCTTGCTAGCTTGGCAAGCGCCAACTCATCCATTCCCCGCCCCTGCTTCTCGATCGCATCGTGCAGAGCCTGGAAGTCGCACAGGAACTCGCGCAGGCGCGCGAGTGCGCCGGTGAGCTCTGCGACGTTTGCTTCCATTACCGTCTTCTCCAGCTCCGCGATCGCCTCTTCGTCACCGAGATCGTCCGTGTCCTTTCCGCGGCGCTTCACAGGTACTTCGCGAGCGCTGCGTCCGAGAGGTCGATCTCAGTCTCGCCGCGCTCCCACTCCCGCGAGATCATGTATAGCGTGTCCACCGCAATCTGGCGCAGGCGCGGGTCGCGCGCCGTCCGCGCGGCAAGCGTAGTGGAACGCAAGACGACCTCAATGGCAAGCTGCACGCCGACGGCGATTCGATAGCGCGGCTGCGAAGTCAAGGTTCCTGACGGGATCTTGTAGGACCCATCCTCCGTCCAGTCATGTGCGAGAGCGCGGACCACATCGATGGTATTGAGCCGGGAGCTGTGGATGATCACCCGCGCGAGAACACCGCGGGCAGTCTCGTCGGTAATGGAGTCCGGAGAGTTGGGAGGCGCGGTGGACGTCATGACCGAGCGCAGGAAAGTGTCAAGCTCATCGGGCGTGTAGAGTACGAAGAGACGGTCGCTGAAATAGGTGTGCTCCTCCGGAAAGGCCATTGTCTCGATCTTGCGTTGCACCTCCTCGAAATAATCGGGCCCTGTGAGAAAGCAAAAGAAGCCAAAATCGGTGGTGAGGTGCTTAAGCCGGCGGATCAGCTCGGTGACCGTCTTGCGGGTTCCATTGGGCTTGTCGATCGGTTTTATTTCCCCCGGTCCCTGGGCATCCGGCCCGGGGGGAGTGGTCGATTCCTCGTGTTGATCGGATATCTCCAGCTTGTCCAACTCGTCGATGAGAAAAACCGGTGCGAGGCCCGCCTCGCGCACGCGCTCGATGACGAGCGGTAGATCGCGCTCCAGGGTCTGGATAGAGCGATCGACAATGAACGTGTAGTCCTCGTTGCGCTCTTGCCGTGCGGAGCGCTTCACTGATGCCGTGACCGCGAGCGAACCGAGGAGGCCTATGCCAGCGCCGGCAACGGGCGAAATTCCGACCGTGCCGGCCGCGCCGAATCCGAGAAGGCCCCCAATTGTGAGACTCACGATCCGATTGACGGCGTCCTTCGCGTCGATTCCAGCCTTGCTTTCTGTGGTGTGCTCGTACGATGCGCTGTCCTTTCGGCTCTGTTCGTACCTGACGGCGCCTGAGCAGACTTGGAAGGCCTGTGCTGCGGTGGCAAGCGCGACAATTTCACGTGCGCTTTGATCCGGCAGGCCGGCTGCGGCGAAGGACGAGGCGATTTGCTCGGGCCACAGGATCCCAGAGGATATAGTTTTTGTACCCATCGCGCCTGCATAGTCGGCTAGGCGTTCCCAGTAGGCGCGGAGCAATGCAGTTTCGGGCGCGCGATCCAGGTCGAGCTGAAACTGGGCGGCAATGTCGAGCTGGTCGTCCGCCTCAACTCGATAAGCCGCGCGCGCGTGGACCGCATAAGCTTCTGCGAATTCGCGGGCGAGCGCACGGTAGAGCGCGATCGTGATCTGGATGAGCGCGCCATGCGCAGTCCCTGTGTTGGATGTCGGTGCCGCCGCTTGTGGGTCCGACTTGGCAGTCTCCGAGGTCGCGTTGTCGGATTTGCTTCCCGCGCCGGGTGTCGAGGGCGGAAGCTTGGGTTTCTCACCGCCTCCCGGCCGCGGCAGCTCATCAGCGAGTAGGCTCGGTCCGTGCAGCTTGACGAGGAGCGGCCGCTGCGGCCGGCGGGCAAGCGACGGTTGGGTTGGACTGGCGGCAGGAACGCTCGTCTTTGTTAAGTCGCGGAATAGCTCATCTCCGAGGTCGTCAATGACCCGCTGGACGAGGGTGGTTTTCCCGGCGCCCCTATGGCCTGAGATGAGAAAGGCTCGCCCCGCAACTTCCTCGCGGACGTAGCGACGCATTTCAGTAAGCAAAACGCGGTAGGCGTCGGACGCCATGAATGGCGGCCGGCCAGGCCTTGGCCAATTGCCATACCACTGCGGGGATCCCGCGGCCCGGTTTAAGCGCAGCGTCATCGTCAGCGTCGCATCGTTGGTGAAGAAAGGGGATTGGCCGCTTCGGGAGCCTTCTCCGAAGCCTCCTTTTTCGAGCCGGGTTCCGGCGCCGGCTTGATGTCGGCCGGACGTCGCTGTTCCGGCCCACGGTCGACCTGCGCTAGACCAACGGCTGCGCCGAGCAGGATAGTGGCGATCACCAGCAAGCTAGCCGGTTGGGAGAGTCGCCAACCGCCCTGGCTGCCGCCGAGTCCGCCGGAGCGTGCGCGCAATTCGATCGGTGTACCAACACGCACCAAGGCCATAGCCCGCAAGGCGGCAACGACACCGGCGGCACCGAACGCTAGGATAAGCCCGGACCGCAATAAGATCGTGCTACCCAACAGGACCGTAGCGACGAGCAGGAGAATGAGCAGCGCAAGGACCGACGGCGGTGGCGCCGCGACTGCCGGCGGATTCGCTGCAAAACCTCGCACCCAAGCCGTCAGCTCCACTTGGATGGCGCCTAGCGCAGCCCAGACACCATTCCACGATGTAAGCACGCTGGTACGAACCGCCGTGGCGCCGGCCACGAGATCGGCGCGGCATTCCCAGGTCACTGCAAAAAGTAGCAATAGCAGCCCGACGAGAAGGGCGAGCCCCGCGGAGCTGCGCACGCCAACAATGGCGGCGGCAGCGCAAAGCGTGAGCACAAAAAGAGTGCCGATCAGAATCTTGAAGAACGGGCCGATCAGCCAGATTAAGCCCGCTAGCAAGACTGGCGCGATCGCTCCTCCAAGGAACGCTAAAGCGATGACAAGCCAGAGCGACGTCTCGGTAAGGGCCGCAAACGAGCCGAGGTGTAGGCTGACGGGTGTTGTATTTCCTTCGACCAAAAGGACGGCTCCGGCGCCCACAGCGAGCGCGAGCAGCAGCAGCAGCAGCACGACCCGACCAAGCGACATCTGCCCTCGCCGATTTTGGCCTAGTTGGCTTCCCGCCTAGGTTGCCGCAGTTTGTATCGAGACGCAATTGGAAACCTTCGAGCGCTGACCTTATGACTACGGGGGCTTTCTCTTCCTCCCATCAGCCCGGCCCGAGTTCAGGCCCGATCCACCCTGACGACGCGGCCTTTTTCGATCGCGAGCGCCAGCCTGCCGTGCTTCAGCGCAATCGCAGCTTCGCCGAACAATTCGCGGCGCCAGCCGTGCAGGGCGGCGACATCGGCGTGGTCGTCGGCGGCGATCTGGTCGAGATCGTCGACGGTGGCAATCACCTTGCTGGCGACGGCGTGGCGTTCCGACGTCATCCGTAGCAGCACCTTCAGGAGTTCGACGGTCGCAGCCCCGTTCGAATTGCCGCGTGGCTTCTCGATCTTCGGCAGGGTATGGGGATCGCGGGCAAGGCCGCGCTGCACGGCGGCGATGATGTCGGTGCCCCATTTGGAGCGGTCAAAACCTTTTGGCAGCGAGCGCAGGCTGGCGAGGCGCTCCAGTGAGGTCGGGGCGTGGGTGGCGATGTCGCCGACCGCATCGTCCTTCAGCACGCGCGAGCGCGGCACGTCGCGGCTTTGCGCCTCCTGTTCGCGCCAGGCCGCGACTTCCATCAGCACCGCGAGTTCCTTCGGCTTGCGCACCCGTGTCTTGAGCCGCTCCCAGGCGCGCTCGGGGTGGAAATCGTAGGTTCTGGGCGAGGTCAGGACTTCCATCTCCTCGCTGACCCAGTCGCTGCGGCCGCGCTTCTTCAGGTCGGCGTCGAGCGCTGCAAAGACATCGCGCAGATGGGTGACGTCGGAGACCGCGTAATGCATCTGCTCGGGCGTCAGCGGCCGGCGCGACCAGTCGGTGAAGCGGTGGGTCTTGTCCGGCCGGTGACCGGTGACACGCTCGACGAGCTGGTCATAGGCGATGCTGTCGCCATAACCCAGCACCATGGCTGCGACCTGCGTATCGAAGATCGGGTGCGGAATGGTGCCGGACTGGTGCCAGACGATCTCGATGTCCTGGCGGGCGGCGTGAAACACCTTCAGTACCGCCTCGTTCCCCATCAGCTCGAAGAACGGCCTGAGGTCGATGCCGGGCGCCAGCGTGTCGATCACGATGGCTTCCTCCGCGCTCGCCATCTGCACGACGCAGAGCAGGGGGTAGTAGGTCGTCTCCCGCAGGAACTCGGTGTCGACGGTGATGACCTTGTGCTGGGCGAGCCGGGAGCAGGCGACGGCGAGGTCGGAAGTGGTGGTAATCAGATCCATGAACTATCCATGACGCTTCCGACAGGCGTTCTGCCGAAAACGCTGATATGTCAAGGGTGTCGCGGAAGATTTGAGCCCTTCATTTGAGCCTGAACACGGCTTTTTTGTGAGTTTTGGCGGGGCCGAATGGTGCAGTTGGTGATTCCGGGATCAGCGTGAGTGCTGGGGTGCCGCCTCACGAGACCAGAGACGGCTCTGGATCGGGCAGCGCTTCATCGCGGTGATCACGCTGTCAGGGATACGGTCGATAAAGACGTCACTCGTACCGGACGCGCCGAGACCGCCGACGGCCCGACGGAATCGCGAGCACGATGAGACAGAGCCCAATCATCACCATTCCCATGAACTCGAAGGCAAAGACGTCCACGGCAATTCTCCCCGATAAACCATTAGAATTGTGGGGAGCGCGTTGACCATTTCTTAATTTGCGGAACCGGCGCAGGTGCGCATGCGCGGATGGTGGACGCGCGCTTAAGGATTGCGGTTAACGGGTATTAGTCGTGTTGCTTTGCGCCGAGATTTCCAGCGCCGTCATCGCGAGCGAAGCGAAGCAATCCACTCTTTCTTTCCGTTGCGGCATGGATTGCTTCGCTTCGCTCGCAAATGACGTGGAAAGGTCAATGCCTCTACGTCCCGCAGAACGTCTGCAGCACGCGTTGATCCGGCAGCGGCGGCTCCGCATAGGCCGCGTACGCCGGCTGATCCTCGTACGGCTTTGACAGCACCGTCAGCAATTCCTCGAACGGCGTGTAGTCGTTGTTCACGGCGGCGGCGATCACGGCTTCGACGCGGTGGTTGCGCGGGATGAAGGCCGGGTTGACCGCGCGCATCGCGGCTTGCCGCTCGGCGGTAGATTGCGGCTCGTCTGTGAGGCGCTCGCGCCATCGCGTGGCCCATTCATCGAAGGCGGCGGGATCGGTGAACTGGGCCCGGACGCTGTCGTTGTCGGCATCTCCGGCGGCATCGCTCAGGCGGCGGAAGGTGAGGGTGAAGTCGGCCTGGTTCTTCGCCATGGCGTCGAGCAGGTCCTGCACCAGCGCCTCGTCGCCGTCGCGCGCGGTGAACAGGCCGATCTTCCTGCGCAGTCCGGTCTGATAGGCGGCCGTGAATTTTTCGGCGAACTCGCCGAGGATGAATTGCGCCTGCTCGATCGCCTTGTCCTTGTCGTCGGAGAACAGCGGCAGCAGGCATTCGGCAAGCCGTGTCAGGTTCCACAGCGCGATGCGCGGCTGGTTGGCGTAGGCGTAGCGGCCCAACTCATCGATCGAAGAAAACACCTGCGCGGGGTTGTATTCGTCCATGAAGGCGCACGGGCCGTAGTCGATGGTCTCGCCCGATATGGACGTGTTGTCGGTGTTCATGACGCCATGGATGAAGCCGACCAGCAGCCAGCGCGCAACCAGATCGGCCTGGCGGGCGACGACGCGTTCGAGCAGCGCGTGATAGGGGCGCTCGGCCATTCCAATATCAGGATAGTGCCTGCTGATGACATGGTCGGCGAGTTTTCGCACGCCATCGGTGTCGCCGCGCGCGGCGAAGAACTGGAAGGTGCCGACGCGGATGTGGCTTGCGGCCACCCGCGTGAGCACGGCGCCGGGCAGCATAGTCTCGCGCTGCACACGCTCGCCGGAGGTCACCGCGGCCAGCGAGCGGGTGGTGGGGATGCCCAATGCAAACATCGCCTCGCTGACGATGTATTCCCTCAAGACCGGACCGAGCGCGGCGCGGCCGTCGCCCCGGCGCGAGAATGGTGTCGGGCCAGATCCCTTGAGCTGGATGTCGCGGCGGACGCCGTCTTTGTCGATGACTTCGCCCAGCAGGATCGCCCGGCCGTCGCCGAGCTGGGGTACGAAATGGCCGAACTGGTGGCCGGCATAGGCCATCGCGATCGGGTCGGCCCCATCAGGGAGGCGCTTTCCGGCGAGGATCTCGGCCCCTTCCGGGCTCTCCAGCACGTCGGGGTCGAGCCCGAGATGGACGGCCAGGGCCCGGTTCAGCTTGATCAGCCGGGGGGCGGCGACGGGTGTCGGGGCCACGCGGGCGAAAAAGTTCGCCGGCAGCGTCGAATAGGTGTTCTGGAACGGGAAATGGACGGTCATGACCCAAAGATAGGCGCGGGCACGGAATAGGCAAACGGTTCGGGTCGGCAGGGGCGGAAATCTCGCGCTCGGAGCGCAAAACAGGCCCCGCCATTGGTTGCCGCCCTTCGTTCCGTCGGGTAAACCCTCCCGCAATTCGCGCGGCCTTTGGCCCCGATTCTGACCTCCGACATCTGTTTTTGGGAATTCCATGCATCGCTACCGGTCACATACATGCGGCGCGCTTCGCGACAGCGACATCGGCCAAACCGCCCGTCTTTCCGGCTGGTGCCATCGTATCCGCGACCACGGCGGCGTGCTGTTCATCGATCTGCGCGACCATTACGGCATCACGCAATGCGTGGCCGACCCGGATTCGCCCGCGTTCAAGGACGTGGAAAAGTTCCGCTCGGAATGGGTGGTGCGGATCGACGGCAAGGTGCGCAAGCGCCCCGAGGGTACCGACAACCCGGAACTGCCGACCGGCATGGTCGAGGTTTATGTCAGCGAGATCGAGGTGCTCGGACCTGCGGCCGAGCTGCCGCTGCCGGTGTTCGGCGAGCAGGAATATCCTGAAGACATCAGGCTCAAGTACCGTTTCCTCGACCTGCGTCGCGAGAAACTGCACCAGAACATCATGACCCGCGGCGCGATCGTCGATTCGATGCGCAAGCGGATGAAGGAGCAGGGCTTCTTCGAGTTCCAGACCCCGATCCTGACGGCGTCCTCGCCGGAGGGCGCACGGGACTTTCTGGTGCCGTCACGCATTCATCCCGGAAAATTCTACGCGCTGCCGCAGGCGCCGCAGCAGTACAAGCAACTGCTGATGATGTCGGGCTTCGATCGCTACTTCCAGATCGCGCCGTGTTTCCGCGACGAGGACCCGCGCGCCGACCGCCTGCCAGGCGAGTTTTACCAGCTCGACATCGAGATGAGCTTTGTCACGCAAGAGGATGTTTTTGCGGCGATGGAGCCTGTCGTTACCGGCGTGTTCGAGGATTTCGCAAAGGGCAAGCCGGTGACAAAAGGCTGGCCGCGGATTCCGTTCGCTGAAGCGCTCAAGAAATACGGCAGCGACAAGCCCGACCTGCGCAACCCGATCGTGATGCAGGACGTCTCCGAGCACTTCCGCGGCTCCGGCTTCAAGGTGTTCGCGCGGATGCTGGAAGATCCGAAGAACCAGGTCTGGGCGATCCCCGGCGTGGGCGGCGGCTCGCGCGCGTTCTGCGACCGCATGAACTCGTGGGCGCAAGGCGAAGGCCAGCCCGGCCTCGGCTACATCATGTGGCGCGAGGGCGGCGAGGGCGCTGGCCCCTTGGCCAACAACATCGGCGCGGAGCGGACGGCTGCGATCCGCACGCAGCTCGGCACGAAGGAGGGCGACGCCGCTTTCTTCGTCGCAGGCGATCCGGAAAAGTTCTGGAAGTTTTCAGGCCTCGCTCGCACCAAGGTGGCTGAGGAATTGAACCTGATCGACAAGGATCGGTTCGAACTCGCCTGGATCGTCGATTTCCCGATGTACGAGTACAACGAGGAAACCAAGCAGGTCGACTTCTCGCACAACCCGTTCTCGATGCCCCAGGGCGGCCTCAACGCGCTGCAGACGCAGGACCCGCTGACAATCAAGGCGTTCCAGTACGACATCACCTGCAACGGCTATGAGATCGCCTCCGGTGGCATTCGTAACCACAAGCCGGAAGCGATGGTGAAGGCGTTCGAGATCGCGGGCTATGGCGAGACGGATGTCGTCGAGCGCTTCGGCGGCATGTACCGCGCGTTCCAGTATGGCGCGCCGCCGCATGGCGGCATGGCGGCCGGCGTCGACCGCATCGTGATGCTGCTCTGCGGCACCACGAACCTGCGCGAAATCTCGCTGTTCCCGATGAACCAGCAGGCCGTGGACCTGCTGATGGGGGCGCCGTCGGAGGTCACTACAAAACAGCTCCGCGAGCTCCACATCCGGCTCAATTTGCCGGACAAGGCATAGGGCTCGGGCTAGCTCACAGTCCTGTCGAAGCCTCGATCCGGAATTGCGTCAGCGCGATGAGCGGATCGGTCTTCAACATCTGAACAAGCTGCAGCGCCGGCACCTTGGCGAGCGGCGTCAGCTTGATGATCAGCGTCTGTTCCGGGGTCTCGACAAAGCTGACCAGCGCGCCCCTGATCGCCTCCGTTGCGGGTGCAAATGTCTCTGATGTGCTGGAGTCCCTGATGCTCTGAGCGATCGCTTTTCTTGCATCCTCGCGGCTGACGTTCTGGGTGCGGGCATATTGAGCGACCCCGAGATCGACGCTGCCCAGATCGCGCACCGTGAGCTCGATCGTGCCGGCTTCGATCTGCGCCGCCGCCCCGATCGCCTGGGCCGCGTTGGCTGAAAATACCTGCCGCGGCACGTTGGCGAGCGCGATCCGCGCGGATGCCTTCAGCAGCCCGCCGATCTCGAGCTTCGGGACGTCGACAACGAAGCTTCGGGTCGCCTCGGTCCATTCCGCGCCGATATCGCCATCGGCCGAAAGCGTATCCAGCCCGGCCGCGATGAGCGCTTTCATGGCAGGATCGGTCGCATCGACCGGCGTGGTCATCTTCGCGGTCAGGCGCGCCTTGCTCGGAATGGGGCCCACGAACTGCCCCCAGTTCAGGTCGAAGCCATCGAGGTTGACGAACTTGCCGCTGTTCTTGAACGGCGCCGTCACGCCCTTGATCTCAACGCCCTGGATCAGCGGAAACAGCCCGGCAATCAGTTCGGGCGAGGGCGGCTGTGCCGGGTTCGCGAACTGCGCCGATACCCGCATGAAGTTGGCGATATCCAGCGACTTCAGCGCAAAACGTCCGAGCTTGATGGGCCCTTTCGGCGTGTTTGTATCGAGCCCTTCGACTGCAAACTCTCCTATCTTGCCATCTTCCAGGTTGAACCGGATCGCTGAGAGCTTGAATGGGCCTTGCGGTGTTTCAGCCGAAAGGCCGCGCATCTCGGCCGTTCCGATCCGCATGCCCTCGTAAAGCGCAGCCATCTTGTCGATCATTTCACGCGTTTGAGCAGGCGTCGGAGATGTAGCCCCGGCCGCCTGGATCATCGCAAGCAATGCCGGCAGTTGCAGCCGTGACGGTCGCGCGGCAACGCCATCGATGGTCATCTGGTCGATACGCATGCGCAGGCCGAGCGCTGAAGTGACAGTGTAGGGACCGGCCGATGTCTTGCCGTAGAAGCTGTAATAGCGGTCGTCATTGGCCTTCTGCGGATCGAGGATCGCGGCAGCCGCGTTGGCATCGAAATCGCGGGAGCTGAGATTGGCGATCTCGCCGGTCATTTTGTCGGCCTTGCCGGCCTGTTGCGTGTTGACCGTGAAGTTAGCTCGTTCGACCTGCATGGTCGCGATCTTGCCGCCCTTGATGTCCTGCAGGGCCGTACCCGAATAGGCGAAGTCGCCCGACAGGGCGGTGCCAAAGTTGACAGTCCCCGTAATGCTCGGGACCGAAATCGACGTCGCCGAGACTGCGGCGAATTGCTCGAGCGCGGACCGATACATTTCGATGGCGGATGCCGGAGCCGACGGCCGCTGCAGGCCTGCAGGGCCGGAATAATCCTTCATCACGACCCGCGGCATCTTGTAGGAAAGGCCCCCGCCTGCTGGACCGGCAATGTTGGCGCTGATTTCCATGTCTGACGTTTCGATGCTGTCGGCCGAGAATCGGCCTGTATCCGGCTGGCCGACCCCCGAAGCCGTGATGCCGGCGATCTTCAGGCGCACCGGCGGCTGGGACGCGGATTCGGTCGCGATATCGGCGATCGTGAGCGTGCGGCTCTTCAGGTCGAACGACACCTTGCCGTGGCTTGCCTTGCCGCCGCCGGCGCGAATCTGCTCGAACGCGGTCTCGACTTCGCCGGCGATCCGGTGCTGGGTATAAAACTCGAAGCCGAAGTAGCCGCCCACCGCGATCACGACCGCAGCGGCCAAGCCCACCAGTATCTTTACCATTAGTTGTGCTCCGGTCGCCGACACTGCGGAGGCAAATTTGCCATATTGTCGGTCAAGGGAATGAGGTAGGGAGACAATTATGCTACCGGATTTGCCGCTTTCCGTCGATCGGTCCCTGTTGACGGCGGCGTTCGCGGATGTTGCAACCAAGTGGTCGCCCGTGCTTCACATCCGGCCAAATCTGCCGCAAAACTAACGGTTCGAATGAAGACCGACCGCCGGAAGTAATTCGGGGTCGAGAAAGCCTGTGGGGGAGTGCATGTCGTCCTATTCTGAAGATCTCCACTCCGCGGCGTTGGCGTATCACCGGCTGCCGCGCCCCGGCAAACTCGAGATCCAGGCGACCAAGCCGCTCGCCAACCAGCGCGACCTCGCGCTGGCCTATTCGCCCGGGGTCGCTGCGGCCTGCACCGAAATCGCCAACAACCCGGCCGAAGCGGCGTCACTGACCTCCCGGGCCAATTTGGTCGCCGTGGTTTCTAACGGTACCGCGGTGTTGGGGCTGGGCAATATCGGCCCCCTGGCCTCGAAGCCCGTCATGGAGGGCAAGGCGGTCCTGTTCAAGAAATTCGCCGGGATCGACGTCTTCGACATCGAAATCGCTGCCGACACCATCGAGCGCGTGGTCGAGACGGTGGCAGCGCTGGAACCGACCTTCGGCGGCATCAATCTCGAGGACATCAAGGGGCCGGAGTGTTTTGAGATCGAGGCGCAGCTCAAGGCGCGCATGAAGATCCCGGTGTTCCATGACGACCAGCATGGCACCGCCATCATCGTCGGAGCCGCTATCGTTAATGCGCTGCTGCTGAACGGCAAGAAACTGGCTGATGTGAAGATCGTCTGTTCCGGCGCCGGTGCCGCGGCGATCGCGTGCCTGAATCTCCTGGTTTCAATGGGTGCGCAACGCAAGAACATCTGGGTCTGTGACATCGACGGCGTGGTGCATGAGGGCCGCAACACGCTGATGGATCGCTGGAAGGCGGTCTATGCGCAGAAGACGAACGCGCGCGTGCTGGCGGACGTGATTGGCGGCGCCGATATCTTCCTGGGGCTTTCCGCGCCCAACGTGCTCAAGCCCGAGATGGTCCAGTCGATGGCGGACCAGCCGCTGGTGATGGCGCTGGCCAATCCGAACCCGGAAATCATGCCGGACGAGGCGCGCAAGGCGCGCCCCGACGCGATGATCTGCACCGGGCGGTCCGACTTCCCGAACCAGGTCAACAACGTCCTGTGCTTCCCGTTCATCTTCCGCGGCGCGCTCGACGTCGGCGCCACCGGGATCAACGAGGAAATGAAACATGCGGCCGTCGATGCGATCGCGCAGCTCGCGCGCGATCCGCCGTCAGATGCGGTGGCGCAGGGTTTTGACAGCGGCGAGACGCAAGGGTTCGGCCCGGGCTCGCTGATCCCGAGCCCGTTCGATCCGCGGCTGATCCTGCGCATCGCGCCGGCGGTGGCGAAGGCTGCGATGGAATCCGGCGTGGCGACGCGCCCGATCAAGAACTTTGACGAATATTGCGCACTGCTGCAGCGCTTCGCCTTCCGCTCCGGCCTCGTCATGAAGCCGGTATTCGCCAAGGCCAAGACGCAGCCGGTCCGCGTGATCTATGCCGAGGGCGAGGACGAGCGGGTGCTGCGCGCGACGCAGGTCGTGCTTGAAGAGAAACTGGCGCGGCCGATTCTGGTCGGGCGCCCCTCCGTCGTAGAAGCAAGGCTCAAGCGGTTCGGCCTCTCGATCAAGGCGGGCAAGGATTTCGATCTGGTCAATCCCGAGGACGATCCGCGCTACCGTTCCTATGTGCAGACCTATATCGACGCGGCTGGAAGGCGCGGCGTCACGCCCGAAGCCGCCCGTACCGTGGTCCGCACCAACAACACCGTGATCGCCGCGCTTGCGGTGGTCCGCGGCGAGGCCGACGCCATGATCTGCGGCGTCGAAGGCCGCTACATGAGCCATCTGCGCCATGTCCGGGAGATCATCGGCTTCCTGCCTGGCGTCAGCGATTTCGCGGCGCTGTCGATGATGATCACCAGCAAGGGTTCCTATTTCATCGCCGATACCCAGGTGCGCCCGAACCCAAGCGCCGAGGAACTCGCGGAAGTGGCGTCGCTGGCGGCAAACCATGTGCAGCGGTTCGCCATGAAGCCGCGCGTCGCCTTCGTGTCACATTCCGACTTCGGCAGTTACGACACCGACTCCTCGCGCAAGATGCGCCGCGCCACCGCGCTGCTGAAGGAAAAGCATCCGGAGATCGAGGCCGACGGCGAAATGCAGGGCGATACCGCGCTTTCGGCCGCGGCGCGCAAGCTGGTGCTGCCGCATTCCAATCTGGAAGGCGATGCCAACATCCTGATCATGCCGAACCTCGACACCGCCAACGTCGCCTACCAGATGATCAAGACGCTGGCGGATGCGCTGCCGGTCGGGCCGATCCTGATCGGGCCGGCGCGTCCGGCGCATGTTCTCACCCCGGGGGTGACGGCGCGCGGCGTGCTCAACATGACGGCGGTTGCCGCCGTCGAGGCCCAGGAGCGCGCCGGCCGCCAGCAGCCGACGTTGTTTGGATAGAGCGGGTTCTGATTGAATCAGAACCGCTCTAGTCTTTTGGTTTGACGCGTTTTCTCTGCGGGAATGTATCTACGCTCGAAAACGCTATGGCCAAAAAAGGGCCTTGGTTCTGCTTCTATCAAAAGGTTTGGTTATAGTCCGCGCAGGGCTCCTGCGCGGAGGGTTTCGATTTGAGCGTTTGAAAAGCGGGGGCGAAACGCCCATAATCGTTTCGCGCCGCCTGCACCCTTTGCATGCCATTCAGTGAGGCCGATCCCATGCCAGCGTTAGTTACCTTCGGGCGAGTCCTGTTCGCCGTCCTCTTCATGTACACGGGGGCGACCAAGCTCTTCGCTATACAGCCGACGGCGGACTTCATCGCAACCAAGGTCACGATTCCGGCGCTGCTTGCGCCCTATACCTCGCAGCTGGAAACCATGACGGGCATGCCGATGCCGCAATTGCTGGCGGTCGGCGTAGGCGGCTTCGAGATCCTGGCGGGCCTGATGATCGCGGTCAATTTCGCCGCGCGCTTCTTTGCGATCCTGCTGATCTTCTTCGTCATCGCGACGACCTTCTATTTCCACGATTTCTGGAACCAGGCGGCGCCCGAAAATGCCAAGACGTTGATCGACGCCTTGAAGAACCTGTCGATCATCGGCGCGCTGTTCATGATTGCAGGTTACGGCCGCGGGCCGCGGCCAAATGAACCGGCCTATGGAGACGTCTAGTCTCGATTCATTCTAGAGCCCTTTTCCGTTCCGCTGGAATCGGAACCGGGCTCTAGATTTTTGATTTGACGCGTTTTCTTGCCGCGAACCGGTCCCCACTTCGCTGGAAAACGCTCTAGGCGCCGCGCCGCCACGGCGTGACGCTGACCTCGTTCGCTGCATCAAGCATCTGCGGTTCGCCGGCGCGCAAGCCGTGCGCAGCGAGGATTTGCTGCGGCGTGCGGGCGGGGACGCCGGGGAAGCAGGGCTCGCCGCCGGGAAGGCGGACGTGCGGCGCCACCGAGAGCCAGAACGCGTCATAGCGGCCCATGAACATGCCGAACACGCCGGGGCCGCCGATCACGGCAGCCGTGCCGGAATCAACGCCTGCATGATTGCAGGCGGCCTCAAACGAAGCGTCCGCGGGATTCCATAACGTGGCTCTCGGATTGGACGGATCGGGCGCGATCGCGTCGATCTTCCGCGTCAGGATGATCCGCTTGCGCCGCGGCGAGTTCGGCTGGTCTTCGTAGGAATTGTGGCCGTGCAGGATCAGATCGGCGCGGTCGAGGGCGGCGGTGAAAAACGCCTTGTCGCCCTCGAACTTCAATTCGTCCGGCATCACATTGCGCGCGTCGGCCAGCATGCCGTCCGCGGAGACGATGACATAGCCTTCGATACGCAGCGCCGGCACGGGACGTGTCGCGCCGCGTTATTCCGAGATCGTCTGCACGACGCTGGAAACCGGGCGCGAGCTCACGGTCGGCAGCTTCAGGTCCTTGACGATTTCCTCGTCATATTGCGCCAGCGTCTGCACCGGCGCCTTGGCGCGCATCGCAACCACCTTGTAGCCGCCGGCCTTCAGCTTCTTCAGAAGCTCGGGCAGGGCTTCCGCGGTGTGCTTCTGGAAGTCGTGCATCAGGATGATGCCCTTACCCAGCTTCTCGACCTTGCGCATCACCGTTTCGATGACCTTGTCCGATTTGCTGGCCTTGAAATCGAAAGAGTCGAGATCGCAGGAAAAGATCGCGATGTTACGGGTGCCGAGGTACGTCACCATCTCAGGCGGATGCTGCAGCGCCGGGAAGCGGAAGAACGGTGCCGGCGCCTTGCCGCCGAGCGCCCACTTGACCGCGCTGAATCCCTTTTCGATTTCTTCCTTGCGCTGGTCCTCATTCAGCTTCTTGTTGACGAGGGCAGCATGCGACCAGGTATGCGATCCGACGGTGTGGCCGGCCGCCAGCACCTGCTTGAGGATTTCCGGATAATAGGTGGCGTGCTTGCCGATCGGAAAGAAGATGCCGGTGGTGCATTCTTCCGCGAGCGTCTTCAAGACCGAAGGCGTATTTACCGGCCACGGGCCGTCGTCAAAGGTCAGCACCACCTCCTTGTCGCGCAGGAAGTCGAGCTCCTTGAAGTGCTCGAAGCCGAAACCGGGGCCGCCTGTTGTGTCGATCTCGACGGTGCGGCCGATGCCGAGTGCGTTTGGATTGTTGCAGGGCGGACGGGTCGAGACAGGCGCTGGCGGCGGGGCGGGGGCTGGCGCCGGAGCAGCCTGTGGAGCGGCCGCCGCGCCTTTGGCGGGTAGCGCTTGCGACCACGCCGCGCTTGATGCCAACAGCGAAACCGCGCTTGCAAAGATCAACCCTGCCGCAATACGCATCTTGTTTTCCTTAAATTCGAATCCCGGTCCCGGCGTTGCCGTCGTCCGGTCTGCCTCCATGCCCCGACGCATATACTAGCCTAGTTGGGGCAGGTGCGCCAACGCAACGGCAGCGGTTACGCCCAGCCGATTGTCACCGGGCCGGTTAATTCAGGAGTCTTGTGGTCTTTTTGACGCGTTTCCTTTAACCGCGAACGGCTACCCACTACGCTCGGAAACGCTTTGGGCCAGTGCCCGCGCGATGGCGGTTTTCACCCGTGTATCCAGGGGTTCGACGGATTCCGGGAAGACGTCGGCGATATAGCCGTCGCGGCCGATCAGGTATTTGTGGAAGTTCCACCGTGGAACATCCCTCGGGCGCGCTTCCGCCGCCCATTTGTAGAACGGATGCGCGTTCGCTCCCTTGACGACGGCTTTCGCGGCGATCGGAAAAGCGACGTGGTGGTTCTGCGCGGTCGCGGTGATTTCGGCCGCGCCGCCCGGCTCCTGGCCGCCGAAATCGTTGGAGGGAACGCCGATGATCATCAGGCCGCGATCGTGAAACTCGGTCCACAATTCCTGCAAGCCTCCATATTGCGGCGTGAAGCCACAGAGCGAAGCTGTGTTGACGATCAGCATCGGCCGGCCGGTAAATTCGGAAAGCCGGATATCGCCGCCGGCCAAGCCCGGAAATGAAAATGCGTAAGCCGTGATTCGGCTCATGCCGGCCTGCGCCAGCGATTGCCTGTTCGAGGTGACGGCTGCGATCGCGGCCAGCGCCGCTGATATCAGGGTCCTGCGGTCCAACATGAAAAGCCTCGATGAAAAGCTTCAGGCTGCGGTTCGACAGCGCAAAGCATAGCGCAACGCGCGGACTGCTGCGCCTCAACAAGCCGTTATAGGGTCTACCGCAGCGGGACGATGAAGTCGGTGCCTTCGCCGGTTTCACCGCCCTGGTTGACGCCGTGATCGGACACCACGATCGAACTGCCGGTGGTCAGGACTTCGGCGATCCGCGCCATCGCCTCCGGAGCGATGGTGATGCGGTCCAGCGCCTCGGCGGGGCTATTCGGCGCCGGCAACGGCTTGGCTTCGGCTCCGCCGGCCATCTTGCGGCGCCGTGCAGCGCGGTCGTCCTCGTCGGTCCGGGCCGCATTGCGCGCCGTGACCGGCAGCGAGACCACCGACCAGCGCAACAGGTTGGGATCGTTCTTATCGGCCTCGGCGGTGAACACGTGCGTACCCAGCGGCCGGTCGCTCGGCGCGATGGTGATCGGAACGTCGAACTGCGGCTTGAAGTTCTCGCGAACGTACAGCTTGGAATCCTTGCGGCTCACGAACACCGCAATCTGACCGGGACGCCGGGGCGTTTCGGCCCTGGCAGCCTTGTCCGCGCCGGGCAGACGCGCCGCATCCTTCTTGGCGTCAGGTGCGACGGCTGGTGCAGCCGGTATCGCGACCGCCTTGGCGGGGTCGGCGGGCCTTTCGACGGCCTTGGTCTCCTCGGCCTTGGGCGCGTCAATTTTGGACGGCCCGACATTGGCGATCGCTGCCGGGGGGACTTCGGTGTTCGCTTGTTCGGATGTGGTTTCGACCTTCGCCTCGCCGGCGGACGGCGCGGGCGCCATCGCCTCGTCGACTTTCTTGCCATCGATCGCAACCGTATCTGTCGATTTGACATCGACGGCCGCAGCGTCAGCCGCCGGGCTAGCCGGTTCGGATTTCGGCGCATCCGCCTTTGCTTCCGCGCTCGGGGTATCGCTGACAGGTTGGACCTTGGTTGCAGACGGCGTTGCATCGGACATGGTGATGACGCCGTTCGTCGCGGGCAACGCGCCTCGGGCATCCGCGGTGTGGGTCTGTTCGCGGAGCGGCGCCGCATGCCCGACGGTCGATCGGAGTTCGAGGCTCGTTTCCGAATTGGCATTCGCAGGCTTGGTCGCGCTGCCCGCATCCGCGCCCTTGTCACTCTTCACGGCGGGCGCGTCGGTCGCCGGATCGTTGGCGATGAGGGGCTGCGGTACGACTTTCTGCGCCACCAGCAATGGGTGCGTGAAACTCGCCGGCGTGATCTGGCCCGGCGTAATGATGACGCGCGCGCCCATCCTGGTCCAGTTCCACATCTTCACGGCAAACGCCATCGGCATGCGGATGCAGCCGTGCGACGCCGGATAGCCGGGCAATACGCCGGCATGCATCGCAACGCCCGACCAGGTGATGCGCTGCATGTAAGGCATCGGCGCGTCGCTGTAGATGTTGGAGCGGTGCATCTTGTGCTTCTGGATGACGCTGAACACGCCCATCGGGGTCGAATGACCCTTCATGCCGGTCGACACCGGGCTTTCGGCGAACAAGCCATTGGTGTCGTAGACGCGAACCTTCTGCTGCTCGATCGAGACCGCAATGATCAGTGGCCCCTGCGGCTTGGCGTTGGTTTCCTTCGTCGCCGCGGTCTTGGCGGAAGGCCGGCGGGCCTTCGGCTTGCGCGGCTGCGCCATCGGTACCGGCCGGTAGTAGCTGGGATCGGAGTCCTGCCAGTAGAACAGGGCGGCAGCATCTGCCTGGGGAGTGGCAACCAGGGTGCCGGCCGCCGTCAACATCGCCATCTGCCAAAATCGCCGTTTGGAATTAGCCACGCCCGCAATAC
The DNA here is from genome assembly GCF_036924535.1 of Bradyrhizobium sp. AZCC 2262. Classification (NCBI taxonomy): domain Bacteria; kingdom Pseudomonadati; phylum Pseudomonadota; class Alphaproteobacteria; order Hyphomicrobiales; family Nitrobacteraceae; genus Bradyrhizobium; species Bradyrhizobium sp. AZCC 2262. Next base: position 3,143,246 of record NZ_JAZHRT010000001.1, read on the forward strand.
TCGCACTGAAAAGCCGATGCCCGCTCACGCGCTTGATCCTCAAATCAGGTTACTCGAACCTACTCTTCCGATAAGTATTTGTTGTTGCAGAGGCGAAAAGCGTTCACCAGCGTAAGCCTTCTAATACCAGCGCTTTTCGCCCCAGTCGTAGCAAAAAAGCCTCACAATCCGTTAAACGGCGGCCGGTTTTGGCGCCTGGGCCGGCACCTCCGGACGGCGCTCTTCCTGTGCGGCATTTCCGCCACTACATAGGCCGCGAGCCCTTCAGCGGAGATATCAATGACATCCAAGGCCATCGTTAAGTGTGACAGGAAGTGGAGAAGTCTGGCCTTGGGGGTATTGGCGCTGATGCTTTGGCAGGCCGGCCCGGCGTCGGCCGCCGACGAGCCCGATCTGATTTTTCGTCGCTCGACCGTGTTCAAGTGGCTGAGCCCGAACGACAAGCTCGCCACCTACGCGGTTGACGACCCTGAGGTCGAGGGGGTGGCCTGCCACTTCACGGTTCCGGAAAAGGGCGGTTTCAAGGGATGGCTCGGCCTTGCTGAGGAAGTCTCTGATATTTCGCTGGCGTGCCGACAGATCGGCCCCATTAAGTTCCAGCACAAGCTGGAACAGGGCGACGACATGTTCCGGCAGCGCCGCTCGCTGTTCTTCAAGAAGATGCAGATCGTTCGCGGCTGCGACGCCAAACGCAACGTGCTGGTCTACATGGTCTATTCGGACAGGCTGATCGAGGGTTCCCCCAAAAACTCGACGTCCTCGGTGCCGATCATGCCTTGGGGGGCAACCGACGCCGCGATTCAGAAATGCGGTGAATTCATCCAGTAAGTCCGATGCCACCCGGGATCCGAGATCGGATCCGGAATGAGGGGTTTGGGCTTACCGTTTGACCGGATTGGAATATTGGCGGGCCTCCAAGCCGGGCCCGACCTTGCGGTCGCGGCAACCGACCAGATGCACGAATTTTTGCGGCGCCGAGACATTGCCGCGAAATTCGCCGCCCTGCTGCGACATCGCGCCACAAAGGCTCACGGGACGCTCTGAGGTTTCTCCCTGGCGCTCCACCGGCTGGCCGGGTTTGCGGGTCGGGGTTGCACTGCCAACATCGATGTTGCCACTACCCACGACGGCTATCCTTTGTTGAGGAAGGGATTACAACGCACGCGCGCGCGGAAGGTTGCACGGCGTTTGACTGAGTCGGCCGGACCGAGGCTTCGGTTCATCCGGTCGGCCAGTGAACGAGGCCGTCCTCGCCCCATGGAATGAGGGCGAAAGCGGCCCCGATGGGGTTTCCGTGCTCCAGTCTGATCCTCTTTAGTGAGAGCGCCGCAACTGAATTCATTGAATTTTTCCGGCTATTGTTTCGTCCGAGCGGGCCGACGAAACATTTCTCCTGCGCGATGAAACCATTTTGCGTTTTTGGCGCAGATGTCCGGAAACAGCCGACGGTTATCACGTGACCAACGAGACGGCGGGCACTGCCGGCCACGGACAACCGGAGACAAGTCAGATGCGGACGACCAGCTTCATCCTCGCCTTCGCGTTCATGCTGGCTGGTCCCTCGATGGCTGGTTCTTCCGACCAAAACCTGCCGGGCGTCGGTACCTTCGCCTATAATGGCTCGCCGGTTGCGGCGCCTGCGTCCCAGCCGATGGTTGTTGCTGCCAAGTGAGCGTGACGGACCGTTTGCAAAAAGACTGCCGATAAAGGCTCCATATGCTCGTACGCATCTGTTCCGCTGCAATCCTGTCCTTCTTCCTTCTCAGCGGCGCGGCGCAGGCCCAGGTTCAGTTTCAGCCGCCGCAGACCTCATTCCGTTCCCTGTTCAAGGCACCAGACCCGCGCGGCGAGTTCGTGCGGCTCTGTGCGCCGCATATGGTCGGCCGCTGGGCGCATCCCGAAAGCGTTTGCGGCTGCCTGCACGACTACGCCGCCGCGACCGTGGAAGATGCCGATTTGCGCGAAGCGCTGCTGCGCGGCATCAGCGAGACCGGTGTACCGACGATCGAAACCGCGTGGGTGCCGGCGTCGAAACAGTCCGAGATCGGCCCGACCTTCACCAAGATCGCCAAGCCGACATTGCAATGCATGTTTGAGCCGGCGACGAACCAGTAAGATCGGCGCGGTTTCAGCTCCGTCCACAATCCACTCAGGCTCGACACTCCGGTAACGGCCATTGTAAGCAATGACCGTTTGACGATCTGCGTCGGCATCGAGCCCGGTTGCACAAAGGAGCTGTCATGCGATCTCTTCTTATCGGCCTCATCGGTGCATTGTCGTTCGTCGCTTCGCCGGTGCTAGCCGCCGACGCCGCGACGCAGGAAGCCAACAAGAAGGCCGTGCTCGAATTCTACGATGCGGCGCTCAACCGCAAGGATTTTGACGCCGCAGCGAAGTTTTTCGGACAGCAATACATCCAGCATAATCCGACGGCGCCGGACGGCATCGAAGGCTTCAAGGCCTTCCTCGGCTTCCTGCGGGAAAAATTTCCGGATTCCCGCAGCGAGATCAAGCGCGCTTTTGCGGACGGCGACTACGTGATCGTCCACGTCCACAGCGTGCGCGAGAAGGGCACACGCGGCCGCGCCATCGTCGACATTTTCAGGCTCGAGAACGGCAAGATCGTCGAACACTGGGACGTCGTGCAGGAAATCCCGGAGAAGGCCGCCAACACCAACGGCATGTTCTAGAGCGGGCGAGCGCTGCTATCGCTTCTTCGTTCCCAGCCGCTGGATGCACTTGCGGGTGCGAAGCACGCCTGACGTCGTCATCTGCGAGCCCTGAACTTCCTTGATCTGCCCGGCCGGGCACGATCCGTCATCGACCAGGACCCGCTGGCCGAGCCGCAGGTCGGGAATGTCTTGCTCGCGTGAGAACGCTTGCGCCAGAGCCGCCGTTGCGATCAGGCACAAGGCAAGGCCGGCGGGCAGGGCAAGGCATCGGGATACGGCTTTTGTGAGCGTCAAAACGGTCTTCCTTACTTGCTCTGGATCTTCAGCCCGCCGGGGCCGACATTGATCTGCAAACCCTCGGGTTCTTGCTTGGCTTTGTAGAGATTGTAGCTGAGCACGCCGACCGCGACGATCAACACGCCGATGACGAGATACAGAACGTTGCGATTGCCGGGCATCCGGTGTTTCCGCCGTGATCTTGAATCTGGCGGCGAGCTTAGTGACGCGGCGGCGATTCTGATAGGGCGCTACCCTGGCTGAACGGTCAGGTCACAGCCTTCAATCTTTTGGCTCTTCCGGTTCCACCTGCGTTCGGCTTGCGGTTCGCTTGCAGAGCGGTGAGCGATGCTTCCGCCAGTCTTTTGGCCGATGCAACCAGTTGCGAGATCGGGTGGCCGGCAAAGCCGAGGACGAATCCCGGCAGCGGTCGCGCACGAAAATAGGTTTCCGCCAGCAGCCAGCCCGCGACGCCGGCCTCCGTCTTTGCCTTGGCGGCAACCTGTGGATCGGTCGATGGATCGAACCTCGCCACCAGGTGCAGGCCCTGCGAGGGCACCGGTACCGATAGAAGCCCGTCCGATGCCGCCGACAAGGTCGAAGCCAGGACGTCACGGGCTTCGCGATAGATCCCGCGCACCTTGCGCAGATTTGCCGCGAACGCTCCGGAATTGAGCATGTCCGCCACCGCGCCTTCGAGCAGCGTGCCGGGAAAGCGGTCGAGCGCGGCGCGGGCCGTCGTCACCGGTCCGACGAGGCGCTCGGGCAGCGCGCAGTAGCCGATACGCAATCCCGGAAACAGTGTCTTTGCAAACGTGCCCATGTAGATGACACGCGAGAGGTGATCGATGCCGGCAAGCGACAGCAATGGCGCACCGTCGTATCGAAACTCACTGTCGTAATCGTCCTCGATCACGAAGGCGTTCGCCTCCCTTGCCCAATCGAGTAGTTCCAGCCGCCGCGTCATCGACATCTGCACGCCGAGCGGAAACTGGTGCGACGGTGTCACATAGGCCGCGCCCGCCGATGGCGCGAGAGCCCGGCCTTTGGCCACGATCATGCCTGAGGCGTCGACCGGCACGGAGACGGGGCGCAGGCCACAATGCCCGATCGCTCTTCTCGCGGCGGGATAGCCGGGATCCTCGCACCAGATGTGATCGCCGGGCTTGAGGATCGCGCCCAGCACGATCCGCAATGCGTGCTGCGTTCCCGACGCCAGCATGATCTGGTCCGGATCGCAGCGCAGCCCGCGCGCCGACAGCAGGTGATCGGCAATCGCGGCGCGCAGTTCGCGGCTGCCCCTGGGGTCGCCATATTGCAGGTGCTCGGTACCGAAGGCGCGCATGCGCCGGCCGGCAAATGCCCTGAAGCGCTGCAGCGCCCGTTCATCGATATGCGTGCAGCCGAGCGCGAGCGCGCCTTGCTGCGGCGCCTCGATCGCGATCTTCGTCTTGCGTGCGTCGTTGACGCGGGCGGGAATGCGGGCGGCGACGAAGGTGCCGGAGCCCGTGGTGGCGACCGCAAACCCATCCGCGATCAGCCGCTCATAGGCCGAGGTGACGGCGTTGCGGCGAAAGCCGGTCTGTTTGGCCAGCGTTCGCTGCGGCGGCAGTGGCTCGCCGGGCTTTGCGATTCCGCCTGTGATGGCATGGCAGAGCGCCTGATAGAGCCGGTGCTGCGAGGAGGCGCCTTGCGTGATGTGCGGCCCGTCAAGGTCGAGCGCAAACTCGGGTTTGCGCCGCGACGGGGAATTGGTCGGCATTTTTCGCATGGAATTGGCACTATCGCAGACCAAATTCGCCGGTACAACTGGTTCGACCATGCCAATACCCCAAGGAGCTGCCGTGACGATCGAAGGCGAGACCACCACTTCCTATCCGCTGTCGCCGCGCAACCGGGTCAAGCGCTTGCACGAGCGTGGCTCCTATGATCGGGCGAAAATTCACGGCCTGCTCGACGCCTCGATGCTCTGCCACGTTTCCTACGTAGTCGACGGCCAGCCTTACTGCACGCCGACTTTCTTCTGGCGGGAAGGAAACACGCTGTACTGGCACGGCAGCAGCGCGAGCCGCATGTTGCGCAACCAGTCTGACGGCCAACGCGCATGTCTCACCGTCGCGCATCTCGACAGCCTGGTGCTTGCAAGATGCGGATTCAATCACTCGGCCGATTACCGCGCCGTGATGGCATTCGGTACTGCCCATCTCGTCGACGATCCCGCCGAGAAGGAGCGTGCGCTGGTCGCCATGGTCGACCGCTTCTTCCCCGATCGTACCGCCAGCCTGCGGCAAAGCTCGGCGCAGGAGATCAAGGCGACGTCGGTGATCGCGATGGAGATCGAGCAGGCGTCGGCTAAGATCCGCGCCAAGGGCGTTGGCGACGACGAGGAGGATTATGCACTGCCGATCTATGCCGAGCGCATTCCAGTGCGCACAGTGCTGGGCGAGCCCGAACCCTGTCCGCGGCTTCTCGACGGTGTCGAGCGCCCGGCATCGCTGCGCGGCTATTCGGCAGGCCGTCTGCTCGAAGATGCATTGCGGGATGCGCATTTTGCGCATTACGCCGGCGGCTGAGATCGGGGTAGGGTGCGCGCTCCCGACCCCGTTGAATTCGCGACTGGAGCCGCCGCATGACGACCGATACGCAACAGAAAATCCTTGACGCCGTCGACGCCGGCTTTGATGCGCAACTGGCGACGACACGGGATTTCGTTGCGATCCCCTCGACCCGTGGCGCGGAAGGGCCGTGCCAGGACATGATCGGCGATCTCCTGCGCCAGCGCGGCTATGAGGTCGACGACTGGCATATCGACGTCGAGGATTTGAAGGATCTGCGCGGTTTCGGTCCGATCGAACATGATTTCTCCAGGGCGCGCACGGTGGTCGGCACTTACCGTCCCTCGAACAACGCCGGCAAATCGCTGATCCTGCAGGGCCACTGCGACGTCGTTCCGGCAGGACCCCTCGATATGTGGGAGACGCCGCCGTTCTCGCCGGTCATCAAGGATGGCAGGATGTACGGCCGCGGCGCCTGCGACATGAAGTCCGGCACCATCGGTGCGCTCTACGCGCTGGATGCGATCAAGGCCGCTGGCCTGAAGCCCACGGCGCGCATTCACTTCCAGTCGGTGATCGAGGAAGAGTCCACCGGTGTCGGCGCTCTCTCGACATTGCAGCGCGGCTACCGCGCCGACGCCTGCTTCATCCCGGAGCCGACGGGTGAGACGATGGTGCGCTCGCAGGTCGGCGTGATCTGGTTTCGCCTGAAGGTGCGGGGCTTTCCGGTGCATGTGTTCGAGGCCGGCGCCGGCGCGAACGCCATCATGGCGGCGTATCATCTGATCCATTCGTTGCAGAAGCTCGAAGAAGCGTGGAACGAGCGCGCCAAGGCGGACCGCCATTTCAAGGCGGTCGCTCATCCGCTCAACTTCAACCCCGGCATCATCAAGGGCGGCGACTGGGCGTCCAGCGTGCCGGCCTGGTGCGACGTCGATTGCCGGATCGCGGTGCTGCCGGGCTGGTCGATCGCCGAATGCCAGAAGGAGATTTTGGCCTACGTGTCGGCGGCGGCGCGCGACCATCGCTTTCTCTCCAACAATCCGCCGCAGGTGGAATGGTCGGGCTTCCTGTCGGAGGGCTATGAGCTGACGAATTCTGCCGAACCGGAAGCTGCCTTCGGCAAGGCGTTTGCCGCGGTCTATGGCGGCACGGTGCCGGACCGTGCGTTCACCGCGCTGACGGACACGCGGTTCTACGGGTTGAACTACAACATCCCGAGCCTGTGCTTCGGCGCCACGGGGGCGGCGATGCACGGCTTCAACGAATATGTCGAACTGGACTCGTTGCGGAAGTCGACCAAAGCCACCGCGCTGTTCATCGCGGAATGGTGCGGGGTGGAGCCGGTCTAGATCGCACGATCGGCCGACTTCAATTCGATGCCGGGTTCCGCTTGCGCGTGTTCGCTGTTGCGCCGAACAGCTCCGACGTCACCGACCTGAACCAGCGGTGCGCGGCATCACGATGATAGCGTTCGTGCCAATACTGCGTGATTTCGATGCGCGGCAAGGTGATCGGCGTTTCCAGAACGGCGAGCCCGAGCGGTCGGGCGAGCCGTCTAGCCAGATTGGCCGGCAACGTCGCGAGGCCGTCAGTTTCCGCCGCGACGATGGCGCCGGCAATGAAGCTCGGGACCCGCAGCATGATATTTGCCGGCGGGATCTGCGAAGCAAGCACGCGCTGGGCGGTCGCGTGCGCGGCATGTCCGGTCTCTGATGCGGTGACCAGGATATGACGCTGGGCAAGAAAGCCGGCGCGGGACCGCGCGGCTGAAATTCGGGGATGACCGTTGCGGACGACGGTGACGTAGCCATCGAAATACAATCGCTGACGCCGCAAATGGCGTGGGGCCTTGGGAAAGGCGCCGAGCGCCAGATCGGCTTCACCCGCTTCCAGCTTGAGCTCGAACTGGCGCGAATCCAGCGGCATCGCCCGAATATTGATCCTTGGCGCGATGGCCGCTACATGCGCGATCAGGGGAGGCAGGAAGCGGATCATCCCGACATCGGTCAGCAGCAGGCTGAAGGTGCGGTCCGATTGAGCGGCATCGAACGCCGTCACTGATGCGCGCAGGCTGTCGGCAGCATGGAGCAGCGTGCGCAATTGGTCCGCGATCTCGACCGCCTTGACGGTGGGCTGCATCGCATGCCCGTTTCGGACGAACAGCGGATCGCCAAACTGCGCGCGCAGGTGCCGCAGCACCTTGCTGATGGCGGGCTGCGTCGTCGCCAGCAGCTCCGCCGTGCGGGTGATGCTGCGCTCATGCAGCAGGGCGTTCAGGATGCGTAGTTCCCTGAGGTTCAGCTCCGTTGATGCCGTTTCAGCCATATCATCTATTCTCGTTGGGACATGGCGGTAGTGACGTCCCTCGGGTAGGCTGCTGTCAAATAGAAACTCAAAAAATGACGCGCTTCACGGAGATATGCCATGAGCAAATTCGTCATCGAACCGCACTTTCGCCTGCAGGAATGGGTTGCGGAGGAGAGGGGCTATTTCCGCGCCGAAGGCCTCGATTATGAATTCCGCGAATTGATCCGCTCGACCGCCGGCCAGCATCACAACAAGGCCAACGAGGGCGCCTTTCAGAGCATCGAGAAAGGGCGCGCAGCCGATGTCAGCTGCGCCTGCCATTGGACGGTGAACGTGGCGGCGTCGAACGGCCATGCCAAGCTTTACGCCGACGTCTACTCGGTCGCGCCATCAGGGATTTTCGTGCCCGCGGATTCCCCGATACGCACCCCGCGCGATCTGGCCGGCGTGCCGATTTCGGTCGGTTTCCAATCGGGTAGCCATTACTCGACCATCCAGGCGCTCGAGCAGTTCATGCCTGCGGGCGAGATCAACCTGACATTCGAAGACGGCATGCTGTTTCATCGAATGGCGCAGTTGATCGAGGGCAAGAGCCCCGCCGCGGCGCTCTTCAATGGGCCTTATTATCTGGCAGAGCAATTGGGATTCCGCAAAGTGATCGATACCACATTCATGATTGCTGCCATGATCAAGGGCACGGTCGATCCCGAGGATGTCAGGCGATACTTCCGCGCCTTGCGGCGGGCGCAGCGCGACATCGATTTGCGGCCGGAGCTTTACACGCACTACTACAAGAACGAATTTCCCGAGCGTTTCCACGCCATGATGGAAACGCGCAGTTGGGGGCCGGGCGAGCGGATCGTGTTCGAGACCTATTCGAGGGAAGTATTTGAGCAGTCGTTCGAGTGGATCGCCGAGCACGAAATTTTTGCGGAGGGGCGAATGGGATCGGGAGAATACGATCGATCGACTATTTCGTTTGCCGCGGGGTAATTAAGCAGAATGATACCGGACGTTGACAACGTCTTCATTGCCACAACGCCGCGACGATCGCATCGAGCCCGTCGGTCAGCGCCGCTGGCCCGGGCTGCAGGATGATCGGCGACTTGATCTCGACGATGCGGTTGTTGCGCACCGCCGGGATGTCACTCCAGCCCGGACGCTGCCGGATGCGATCGGGCACGACCTTCTTGCCGCACCAGGACGCGAGGATCACGTCGGGGGCGGCCTCGCGCACCACGTCCGGCAATATGATCCGGTCCTTGGCGGCCTGCTGAAACCGCAGCTTTGGCAGCGCGTCCTCGCCGCCGGCGATCTCGATCAGTTCGGATACCCAGCCGATGCCGGAGATCAGCGGATCGTCCCATTCCTCGAAATAGACTTTTGGTTTTGGCGAAGGCCGGGGTGTCGCCGCGATACGCGCGAGGCGCTCCTCGAAGCTCCTCGCGAGTTGATCCGCACGCTCCGCCGCGCCGACGATGGCGCCGAGCGTGCGGATCATCGCGAAAATGCCCGCAATGTCGCGCTGGTTGAAGACGTGGATGGCGATGCCCGCACGGACCAGGTCGGCAACGATGCCGGCCTGCAGGTCGGAGAAGGCGAGCACGAGATCAGGCTCGAGCGCGAGAATTTTCGGAATGTCCGCAGAGATGAAGGCGGAAACCCGCGGCTTCTCGCGGCGAACTCCTGGCGGCCGCACCGCATAGCCGGAGACCCCAACGATACGATCCTGCTCGCCGAGCAGATACAGCGTCTCGACGGTCTCTTCGGTCAGGCAAACGATCCGGCGGGGTGGGAACTGGCGCATGGAGAAGATATGCCGAATTCCCTGCGCCATGTCACGGCAGCCATTACCTCAGAGGTCATTGCCTGATTTACCGGCAGCATCCATTCTGTCTGAGAAATAGCTTGAAAGAAAAGCCGGAGGACTGATGACGCCGCTCGAAAAAATCCAGTCGATGAAGATGCCGTTTGCCGAATTGAAGGGGGTGACCTTCACCGAGGCCGGAATGGGTCGGGTGGTGGCGAAGATGCTGGTGAGGCCGGACCTCTGCACGCTGCGGAACACAATTCACGGCGGCGCCGTGATGGCGTTCGCGGATTCGGTTGGGGCTGCGGCGACCGTCATCAACCTGCCCGCGGACGCCAAGGGCACCACTACGATCGAGAGCAAGACCAACTTCATCGGCGGCGCCAAGGAGGGGTCGACGGTGATCGCGACGGCCACGCCAGTGCATCGGGGACGCCGCACCCAGGTATGGCAGACGCGGCTGGAGACCGAGGACGGCAAGCTGGTGGCAATCGTGACACAGACCCAGATGGTGCTGTAGCCTCAGGCCGCATCCACCGTCTGCACGGCATTCAGCATCCCGGTTTGCGGATGACAATCCACATATTCGAAGAGCTGCTCGTCGGCGCGGGCGACGGTGACCTCGTGGTAGAGCCGCAGTTTTGCGGCCGGCCCGAGCGTCGACAGATATTTCATGGCGGCGCCGAAAATCCTGACATGGGTCGGGTGGGATTCAGCCCAGCGTTCCAGCGCCGACAGGCTTTTCCACCAGCTCATGCCGTAGGATTTTTCGGTTCTCCCGCCGTCGCGGCCGACGACCGTCATGTAACGGTTGGCGTAGCAGCCGATCGAACGTCCCTGGTCGCGCAGAAAATCCATGCCTTCGCGCAACACCGGCTCGACATCGCCGAGGTACATCTTGCGTTCGGCGGATTCGGTGTCGCCCCAATCCTGGCCGGACCGGATCAGGCAGAGATTGTCATGCGGGACGATGCGGATGCGCGCGCCGTCGCGGATCGCGCGGGGCGCGCCCGAAGGTGCCATCTCGCTGGTTTGGGACAACGGGATGCGGTCGCGCATGCCGCCCCAATAGGCGTGCTCCAAAACCTCGCCGCTCATGCCGTCGGCGAGAACGGCAACGCCTTCGGGTCTGTCGAGGGAGGAGAATAGCGTCTCATAGCCTTCGACGGACGGATACAGCGCCTCGATGAAGGTGCCGAACCCGTTGTTGGTTCGCTGGTTGCCGGTCCAGCGCTCGCGTGCGGCCGGAAACCAGCGATCGAATTTTTGCCGGTCGTCCCAGTACGCCACCGTGACGACGTTGGTGAAACCGGCCTCGTCGACATAGCTCGCGCGGTCCCAATGCGTTGGGCCGTCAGCCGCTGCAAATTCCGAAGCGAGCCGGACTAACGCCTGTTCTGCGGCGACCGGCGGCGCGCCGCGGGTCTGAAGGCCGAAATAGGCCATCACCACCCGCGTGACGCTCGGCTTGTGCCGAGCCACGAAGGACGGGTAGGGCGGCGCATAATCGTCGCCGACGCGGCGGTGACGCGTACGCGCGGTTTGCAGATGCTCCGGGATCGCGGATTCCATGGGCCTGCTCCTTGTCAGAATGGAAGCCTCAGGCCTGCAGCCTGATTTCGCGCATGACCTCGGCATCGACGGGAAGCGAGAAATGCTCGACGCGGTTGGCGCGCGTGGTGTTGAGCAGCAGCCGTGTAACGTCGGGCCTCGAATAATGCCCGGCCGGATCCGCGGCGTTCTTCGCTACCCCAATCATGCCGAGATCGATATCGGCGTACAAAATGCCTTCCTGGTCGGGCGGGAGTTTATCGGCCAGCGAACTGCCGTCCGGTCCGTAGATCACGGCGTGGCCGCCGCCGCCATGCAGGAAGGCGTGCTTTTCGGGGGAGTCGCAGAGTTCGTCGATCATCGTCTGCGAGACGACTGCGCAGGGGCCTAAGAAGAAGCACGAGCCTTCCACCGCATAGACCTTGCTGGCGGCGTTGTTGACCTCATGGCCGAGCGCATGCGCGAATGGGTCGTACAGCGAAAAGCTGGGCCATGCGCCGACATGCACCTGTTCGTTCTGGGCGTACATCGCGAATTTCGACAGCGGCTGCAGGTGCTCCCAGCAGCACAGCGCGCCGAGCCGTCCGACATCGACGCGATCGTGGACCGCGAGATCGCTGCCGTCGCCTTCGCCGAAAACGGTGCGTTCGGCATGGGTCGGGCGCAGTTTCCGGCGCTTGGCGATGGTCTCGCCGTCGGGGCCGATCAGCCATTGCGCTATATAAAGGCTGCCGCCGTCGCGTTCGGACAGCCCGAGCACGGCGGTCAATTTGGCGCGCTTCACGGCGTTGCGGATCTTCTCCGCCTGCGGGCTGTTGAACGCGAGCGAGTTGTCAAAATAGCGCTGCACAAAGCCGCGGCCGATCGCCCAGGCGGGAGCGCCAAGCCAGATCTGCCACGGATATCCGGGAATGAAGGTCTCGGGAAAGGCGATCAGCTTCGCGCCTTGCGCGGAAGCTTCCTCGATCAGCGCGATGGTCTTGTCCACGGTGGCATCGAGGTCGAGAAAGACCGGCGCCGCCTGAACCACCGCCACCTTGTATTTCTGATGAACCAGACCCATCGCATCAATCCTTTCGCGTTGGAGGCCGACACTCGCTGGGTCCAAAGCTTACAGCCATGGCAACGCGCGCCGCTTGTCCGCGGCGGCACGAAAACTTGTCTTAATCGGCAGTTGGACGGCCGAGCGACGCCTGACGCTTGTGACGTGACGGGAGGGCCGGGTGGAAGGTGTTATTGGCGCGGCTGCTCGCGCCATTCGCGCGGCGAGACGCCGAACCGCTGCTTGAAGATGCGGCTGAAATGGGCGAGGTCGTTAAAGCCCCACGCGAAGGCGATCTCGCCGATGTGCCGGGCTTGGTGGGCGGGGTCGGCAAGATCGCGCTTGCAGCGCTCCAGCCGCTGCGTCTGCACGTAGCCGCGGAACGAGGTCTGCTCGGCGGCCATCAGATCACTGGCGTAACGCGGCGAGATTCCTGTCGCCGCCGCAGCGCGCGGCAGCGATAATTCGGGATCGGCGAGATGCGTCAGGATATGATTCTTGAGGCGATAGAGCAGCGCCGACCGGTGAACCGACTGGTCCGGCAGGCGCGCATGCAGCCTGTCGGCCAGCGTCATCGCGAGCAGGTCGAGCGTCTGGTCGAGCAGGCGGCTTGCGGCCGCGGGATCGACCTGCTCGATCGTCCTGCTCACATTGCGCGCGAAATCATAAGTCAGCCGTTCGAGCGGACGATCGCCCGCGAACGTGGTCGCGGTCAGACCGTCGAACGAGCCGACGCGCTGTTGCAGCAGCTTGCGCGGCATCTGGAAGATGGTCTGCGAAAAGCTGTCGTCGAAGCGCAGTTCGTAGGGGCGGGTGGTGTCGTAAATGACGAATTGTCCGGCGGAGACGATCGCCTCGCGGCCGTCCTGGAAGACGCCGTTCACGCCGCTGTTGCCGAGCGCCATCAGCACGAAATCTTCGCTGGCGCGGGCGATTCGCGACGGCGTGCGGAATACCCGCTGGGCGGTGGAATCGACCTGCGTGAGCGCGATCGGTCCGATTCTGGCTTGCGACACCGAGCCCCAAAACGCGCCGCGCATGTCCGATTTGCAGTCGAGCCCGACGAAAGTGTCGCAGACGATGTCCTGCCACACCGTCAGCCGGCGTTCCGGAAGGCAAGAACTGGTGTCGAGCACGACAGCCACGACGGACCTCCACGAACCATCCGAATGTGTCGTCTAGAGCTTTGGTTCTGATTGAGTCAGAACCAAAGCTCTAGATTCTTATTTTGACGCGTTTTCTTCACGCGAACCGATATCCACTTCGCTCGAAAACGCTATGAAGGCCTTGGTTTGTTCAGAAATAAGCAATCCCCGTGCCCAGTCTGCGCCGGGTGGCGAACCTTAACAATTGGTTAATGAATGTGCCGCTAAGTCGCTGCAATTACTGCCATTATTTAAGGCAGTATACGGACAATCCGGGCTTGAATTTCATGTTGCGATGCACAATATAGGTGGTCTAGGGATTCGACGCCTCCTCGAGGGCTTCTCTCAGAGGAGTTTTGGATATGTACCTCACCCATGTCGCGGCCGCGCTCGCCAATAGCAGCGTGCGCACGCTGAGCCAGCAGGAAGAATTGCTGCTGTTGCGCGATCACCTGCTGCGGCTCGACCGCAACAGCCGTCGCGACCGCTTCCATGGCTTCATGGACGACAGGTTCATCGAGCGCTACGCCGAGAAATGTGCCAATGACGGCACGACCATCATCGCCTTCTTTGAAAACGGCGTGGTTCGGGGGGCGGCGGAACTGCATCCGCCGGACCAGTCACCGGATTCGCTACCCGAGATCGCGTTCAGCGTCGAAGCGTCGGTGCGGCGGCGGGGTGTCGGCAGCATCCTGTTCCGCAAGCTGATGACGGTAGCGCGCGCCAAGGGCTACAAGAGCCTGCGGATCACGACCGGTGCGCAGAACGAGGCGATGCGGGCGCTCGCCAGCAAGTTCGGTGCGCAGCTTGTGTTCCGCCACGGCGAATCGACCGGCACCATCGATCTGACAAAGCAAGACCAGACAGAACTCGCGACAACCTGGGCTGACAGCACGTTCAATGCGGCACGCACGGTAGCCAATTTGAACCGCGCCTACTGGCAGATGTTGCTTCGGGTGTCGGGCTGGAGCCGCGCCGCCTGAGCGGGGCGTTCAATCAGGGCAATTCGCCGGTTCCTGATCCAGCGAATTGCCCTGTATCATTGATGTCCTGAGCTTCTCAGGTGCCGGTGCGCTTGTCGTTGCCGAATCGCCTGACGACGCGGCGCTCGACCACGACGGCGCGCTGGGCGCCTTGCTCGCCCGCAATGATGCGGGTGGCCGATCGCGCGACTGCGCGGCCGGTCTTCTTTACTTCAGCCAGCACTTCCTCGTAGGGCAGGCCCATCAGCGCGGCGGCGATTTCCGCCTGCTGCTGCTGATCGTCGGTGATCCCCACCGCGGCGAAGATTGCCTCCTCCAGCGTCGGCGGATCCCGCCGGACGCGCCGTGTGCCGTATTTCGTGTTCCAGTCTTCGCTCATAGGGGCCTCGCATATGCTTGCGGAGATACCTAGGTGCCCTCATGTTGCATTGCAATACGAATTTGGCATGGCAATACAGCCATGCACCTACAATTTTTCCAGCCTGGTAGCGTCATACAGTTCGATGGTGGTGGCGGCTTCCGCAAGCGCCTGCAGCGATCGGACGAAATCGCGCGAAGCGGGGACGGCAAAATGCGCCAGCAGGGCGGCGCGATCGGCCCATTGCTCGAAAAACACCAGCCGCAGCGAATTCTCGCAATCGACATGGACGGCGTGGGAGATGCAGCCGGGCTCGGTGCGCGAGCGACGGACATGTTCGAGACTAAGTTTCCGCACCTCGTCAAAACTGTCCGCGCGGGCGGTCACACTGCCGGTCACCACGATCATGTTGTCCTCCCGTTTTTGTCGCAGCTTTCAAGGCGCGGAATTGCCGGCGGCGCTCAGGTCCAGCGGCTGCTGCGGCCAGCGTTTCAACGCGGCATGTCCGGCGTCGGTCAGCACGTAGATGCCGCGCTCGGCGCGATCGAACCAGCCATAGACATTATGCAGCAGGATTTTTCCGGCGTCGGGAATTTCGGTCCGCAAATCCTTCACACGTCGGGGCCCGCCTGACAGCGCCGCGGCGCAGGCCAGCGCCTGCTGCCGATAGGCCGTCATGATCGGCGCGCGCGTCGAACCGCCCATCGCCGGATCGCCCTTGCGCTTCTGATGCTCCGCGACCAGCCGCGATCGCTTTTTCGGATTGCGGCGAGGGGCGGCCGTCGCAGGCTGGACGATCACCTCGACATCGCCCGTGTTGGTGACCGCCAGCATGCCGAAACCGAGCCGGCGGCAGAGATTGCGATACCGCGCGTCGCTCTCGCGGCCCTTGCCACGGGCAGATAATTTGGCCGCGAGCCAGACCTCGTCGGCTGCGCCCGCGCGATCCACCGCTTGCAGGATCAGTTCCAGGTTGAAGACAAGCTTCAGCTCGCCGATCACCACGATCGGCGGGTCGTCGCCACTCAACGCCACCAGATCGCAACCCCCGACCTCGCCCTTGACCGTGAAGCCGAGTTTTTCCAGGAAGCGTTTGACGGGAAGATAAAGCGCGGTTTCCAAAAATTCGCTCCGGCGGCGCGTCTGGCCGCGACTCAATCGCGCAGACTCTAGCCGAATTCGGGCAAAGCGTTTGATCGGGTGGTGCGCTAGCGGCTATTCTAGGCTCCGGGGACAAGGCCAACGGCAATTGAGGGAACTTTGCGATCGATCGTTCGCGGGGCACTGGCCTTTGCCGATTCCGGAGCAAGCAGGGCGTGCAAGGACTGTACAAATTTCGTTTCACCACGGAACGCGGGGAAGGTTCCGGCGTGATTTTCGCCACCGAGGGTGGCAGGCTCTATGGCGGCGATACCGGCTCCTCGTTCGTAGGCCACTTCAAAGAGGCCGACGGCGTCATCTCTGCCGAATGCTTGATGTCGCGCCACTACCACGACCCCCGCTATGTCCCGATGTTCGACGTCGACAACATCGCGCTGAATTACACAGGCGTGCGCTGCGGGGAGGAAATTCATTTCGAGGGCGGCAGCGCAGCCTTGCCGGGCTTCCGGTTCAAGACCGTGCTGAGCCCGATCAACGACGCCGACGCGCCGCCGCCCGGCACGGTCGGCGCGGACGGGATCCGCAACGGGCTCTATTCAATCCACATCCGCATGCTCGACGGCATCGATGCCGGCAACAGCGGTGTCATGTTGCTGCATGACGGCAGCATCAGGGGCGGCGATGCGTTCTTCGACTATATCGGGGCGTACTCGGCGGCGAACGGCAGATGGAAGGGCGAACTCGTCAACCGCGAGCATACGGCGGCCAAGGGCGACCGGCCGCTGTTCGGCGGCCATGAAGTCGGCATCGGTTTTTCCGGCACGTATGACGGCGAGGGCGCGGAAGGCGAAGCCACCGCGCTCGCTGGCAAGCGCAGCATCCGCTTCAAGGCAGTGCTGCGAAAGCTGGTGGATGTAGAGGGTTAAACCCTCCCGTTCACCGGCAGCAGCGCGCCGGTGACGGCGCTGGCCGCGTCGCTGGCGAGGAACAGGATCACGTCGGCCAACTCCTTCGGCGTCACCCATTTGGCGAAATCGGCTTTGGGCATGCTGGCGCGGTTGGCCGCGGTGTCGATGATCGACGGCAGCACGGCGTTGACCGTGATCCTGCCCTTGAGTTCGGTGGCGAGCGCCTCAGTGAGGCGATGCACGCCGGCCTTGGAGGCGGCGTAGGCGCCCATGCCACTGCCTGCCTGCAGCGCGCCCATCGCGCCGACATTGATGATGCGCCCGGTGCCCGAAGCGACGAGATGCGGGATCGCCGCGCGCGATGCATTCAGCGCGGTCGCGACGTTGAGCGCGTACATCCGTTGCCAGGTCCTGGGATCGCCGTCCGCCACGGTCTCGAAGGCAAAGCCGCCGGCGATGTTGATCAGCGCATCGAGCTTGCCGAAATGCGACGCCGCGGCGTCGATTGCTTTCTTGGCCTGGGCTGCATCGGTGAGGTCGACGCCGCCGAGTTCAAACAGGTCGGCCGTAGCCGGGACCTGCGTCGGGGCATGGTCGACGCTGGCAACCCTGGCGCCGCCCGCCAGCGCTTCGTCCGCAACGACCCTGCCGAGTGCGCCCAGCGCGCCAGTCACGACAACGACTTTTCCGTCCATGATAGGTCTCCCGGCAGACGGCCAATTTCGGGGGTGAAAATAAGTTGCATTGCTCGGCGAAATTGCGTCCAAATATCTCTGACCATTGATCGCTCCGACAACAGGGCAGGCATATGGCAGAAACTCCCCCGCCTGGCGATACGCTGCAGGATATTGTGGGCTTCAAATACCCGCTTCCGAATCTGGCGCGAAGCCTGAAGCAGCGAAACACCAAAATCGTTGCCTTTGGTTCCTCGTCGACGGCCGGCACGCGCCTGGTCGTGCCCTATCCGGCCTACCTTGAGCTGATGTTGAGGAACGAGTTCGGCACCGAGATGACCAGCGAGTTTGGCAAACGGATGATCAACGTGATCAACCGGGGAGTCGGCGGCGAGGAAGCGTCGACCGAGCTGCCGCGCATGCAATCCGATGTGATCGACGAGGCGCCGGCGCTGGTGATCTGGCAGGTCGGCACCAACGCCGTCTTTCGCAACACTGTGCCCGAATTCGCGTTCGAGAAAGTCTTCGCCGCCATTGCGGAGGGGCTGGATCGCCTGGCCAGGATTCCGGCGGATGTCATCTTGATGGACTCGCAATATACCACCGCCGTCGTCGAGAAGCCCGAGAAGAAGGAACTCTCAGACACGATGGTGAAAGGCGTATCCGAGCTGGCTAAGGCCGCCGGGGTCGATGTATTTCGTCGTTACGCCCTAATGGAGCATTGGCAGAAGACCATCGCGATGCGGGAGTTGATCGATCCGGCCGATGACCTCGTACTGCATTTGAGCGACTGGGCGACGCGGAACGTCACAGAGGCGCTGTTCAATCAAATCAAGAAGATGGTGAAAGCCGCCGAAGTTACGTAGGACTACGGGATCAGGCGGAATCGATAAAATTTGCCGGAGTTCTGTAAGCCGTTTTCAGAACCCGTTCGGTACAACCCGGCTACCAACAGAAGGTAGGGGAATTTGTCATGGGTTTGCCGGATCATGGTTTACCGCTTGTTCAGCTTAAGGAGCAGCGGCGCGACCTGGTCGTAGCGCTGCAAAATCGCAGCGGTCCGGTCTCGAGCTGGGAATTGATGCAGATCGCTGCGATACAGCAGGCAATCTCGGCATTCGAGGACGTCATCGCCGATCTCGATGCCGAAATGGAAATGGAAGCGGCGGCCTGAGCCCGTAGCGAGCCTCACGGCCGCCAAATCCGTCCGCCGCTTTACGAAGCAGGCGGCCGGAGCTTAGGATCGAACCGTGCGCACCGCTCTGACATTTCCGGTCGTTCTCCTCGCATTGTACGCGTCGCAAACGGCCGCGGTGCAGGGAGAGCCCTGCATCGCCGATCAACGTGGCAGCCTTGTCTGCGGTACGGGCAGCGGCGCGCTGCGCGTGTTCACGAACACCACCTCGCCATCAAAAAATTATGCGTTCGCCTGGCGGACCGCGCATGGCCTGCCATCCGGCAACCAGACTCCCAACGACGTTGAAAACGTCCTGATCCGTGTCACCGATGGCGCGGTGCTTGCCACGCTCGGCGGCACCTATTGGGAGACCGGCGAAATGCGTGCGAACCGCTACGATCTGCTCGCGGCCTGGGCGCCCGACAGCCAAGCCGTCATCGAGGTCGCGAACAGCCGCTGGGACAGCGATTCCTTTGCCTATTACCGGATTGACGGTGCAACCGCGACCAAGCTCGATCTGCGTGCGCTGGTCGAGCCGGTCATGACGGCCAGGCTGCCGCCGCGAAATCGCCAGGGCAATTCCTTCCGCGTGCGTGAGGATCTGCCGGTGACGCTCGATGCGCGCGGCCGCGTGCGCTTTACTGCCATGCTCTATGTGCCCAAGGGCGAAACCAGCAACGACTATAAAGTGCAGGTCAACGTCAGGACGACAGGCGGCAAGCCGTCTGCGCAGGTCGTATCGATGCGCCGGGTGAAGGCGGATTAGGTAAACCTTGCAGATCATCCTTGCAGATAGCGCGCTTCGAGATGGGCACGTTCGGCGTTGCCGAGACCGAGGCCATCGCGAAGATAGCTTTCGAGATCGCCATAGTCGACGTCGATGGCCTCGAACGCGGCGGCGAGGAACGATGCCTGCACTGAACCCAGCACCTGCTTGATCTCGTCGGGCAGGTCGCTGCTGTGATTGGGATCCCTGCGGTAGAATTGATTGGTCAGGAGATAGTCTTCCGAGATGATGTCCTCGGAAACGCCGAGCGTGTGCAGGATCAGCGCGCATGCAAAACCGGTGCGGTCCTTGCCGGCGGTGCAATGGATCACCAGCGGCGCGCGATCTTCCAACAGATGCGCAAACAGTGCGCGGAAATGCTGCGTGTTGTTCTGTACATAGCCGCTGTAGGAATCACGCATCACCTCGACGGCGTGGTCCGTCGACAGCGGCGTGCCTGATGCCGCGATGGCGCGGAGCGCCGCGACCACCGTGGGTTCGACCGGCAGCGAATGCACGGTGATTTCAGGCATGCCGCACAGGGCGGCGGCGCGTTCCTCGGTGCCGCGAAAGTCGAACGCGCTGCGGACGCCCAGCTCCCGCAGCACGGAGACATCGTCATCGGTGAGATGGCCGAGGTGGTTGGAACGAAAAATCTGCCGCCAGCGCACGGTCCGGCCGTCGCTGGTCGGATAGCCGCCGATATCGCGGAAATTGCTGGCGCCGGAGAGCTTGAGATGGCGGGTGGGGGTCACTGACATCGGCTGGTTCGGATGATCTCAGACGGCGGACAAGGGCGGGAAGGGCATGTCGTTCGCTCCCGTCTCGTCTATACTGAACTCTGCAAGGGGCGAAACATGAATTGTCGCAGAAACACGATTTTTGGCGTTGCGCTATGCGCCGTCGCGATGGCAGCCGCACCGTCGGCCGCGTTCGCACAGTCGACTTTCCGGAACTATAGCTGCGCCGACGGGGCGCAATTCATCGTCGGGTTTTTCCAGTACGATTCGCGCGCCCATCTGCAGCTCGACGGCAAGGCGCTCACTCTGCCCAAGCGCGTGGCGCTGTCGGGATCGCGGTATCAGGCGAAGGGCGTGACCCTGAGGATCACCAAGGCCGGGGTCACAACGCTCAAGCATGCCAAGCGGCCGATCACCACATGCGAGCAGACATGAAAAAGGGCCGAAACGGCGTTGTTCCGACCCTTTTTTAGTTCACCGTCCGCACCTCATTGATCGGGCGCGTCCCTGTCAAACACCACCCGCACATCAGTGGTCGCGCCCGTTCTTTTCGTCCTCGATGGCGGCTGCGTGGTACCAGCTGTCGCTGCACGCCGCGAGGTTGGCCGGCGGAGCGGCAAACTCGGTCTTGGCTTCGCCATAGCGACGTCCCCCGAGCGCCGCACGGCCGCCGGTCGGGAATTGGTAAATCCTGGCGGACCCTTCATTCACACCTGTATTCATCATGTCAGTCTCTCCTTGCGCCGAAGCGACAGCCTCCATGGTGCGCCCGACTCGTTCTCTACTGGTTACGTAAGTCGATATTGTCGGTGCCCCGAGCGGGTGCAAGTGACCAAGAGATCGGCACGTTCTGGCTATTTCATAGGCATTTTGGGAGTTGCTTTCTGCGAGGCAGCGGGCGGATGACCAACGCGTGAGCCGGCCGCATGGTTGCCCCGATAGGTCGGCATCCTTCGCGGATGCCTCGAAGGGGTGCCGCGGCTTTAATCGCGGAGCCACCCGCAAGCGAAAATGCCGGAGAAATGGGCTGGATTCGGACAGCAAACCTGCCGCTGCACCGCCCGTTTTGCAGGCCTGCCGCGCTGCTATGTCGCAGCTTTTATTTTCGCCGCCGGCCGAGCCGCCCTGTGGATAGCCTCTCCCGCAGTGCAGCGATTGGCACGTTAAATGCTTAGTAAGACGTGGCCTGACGTGGCCGGGTACACGTATGTGCGGAGACCTCCAGGGGGCTGGGCGTCAAAATCCAGATTTTCAAGGCTTCGGTTTCCCGCATTCCACTAGCAACTCAAGAGAGGCTCAATGACCAAGTACAAGCTCGAGTATATTTGGCTCGACGGCTATACGCCGACGCCGAGTCTGCGCGGCAAAACGCAGATCAAGGAATTCGACAAGTTTCCGACGCTGGAACAGCTTCCGCTGTGGGGTTTTGACGGCTCCTCGACCATGCAGGCCGAAGGCCACAGCTCCGATTGCGTGCTGAAGCCGGTCGCCGTCTATCCGGACGCTGCGCGGGAAAATGGCGCCCTCGTCATGTGCGAAGTCATGATGCCCGACGGCAAGACCCCGCACGCCTCGAACAAGCGCGCAACGATTCTCGACGATGAAGGCGCCTGGTTCGGCTTCGAGCAGGAATATTTCTTCTACAAGGACGGCCGTCCGCTCGGCTTCCCGTCGGATGGCTATCCGGCGCCGCAGGGCCCGTACTACACCGGCGTCGGCTACTCGAACGTCGGCTCCGTCGCCCGCAAGATCGTGGAAGAACACCTCAACCTCTGCCTCGCCGCCGGCATCAACCACGAAGGCATCAACGCCGAAGTGGCGAAGGGCCAGTGGGAATTCCAGATCTTCGGCAAGGGCTCCAAGAAGGCCGCTGACGAAATGTGGATGGCGCGCTACCTGATGCTGCGTCTCACCGAATCCTACGGCATCGACATCGAGTTCCACTGCAAGCCGCTCGGCGACACCGACTGGAACGGCTCGGGCATGCACGCCAACTTCTCGACCAAGTATATGCGCGAAGTCGGCGGCAAGGAGTACTTCGAGAAGCTGATGGCTGCCTTCGAGAAGAATATCATGGACCACATTGCGGTCTACGGGCCGGACAACGACAAGCGCCTGACCGGCAAGCACGAGACCGCCCCCTGGAACAAGTTCAGCTATGGCATTGCTGACCGCGGCGCCTCGATCCGCGTTCCGCACTCCTTCGCCAACAACGGCTACAAGGGCTATCTGGAAGACCGCCGTCCAAACTCGCAGGGCGACCCCTACCAGATCGCGTCCCAGATCCTGAAGACCATCGCGGAAGTCCCGACCGGCGCCAAGGCGGCCGCGGCCTAAGGAACTACGACATGACCCGGGGGCGCCCGGGGCAAAAGCTGATCCGCCAAGGCGAAACCGCCTTGGCGGATCATTACGTTTTGATGACACGGCCTCTTGATGAGGTCGATTCACATGGGCCGGTTCAAGACCGTTCCCCTGCGTTATGAACCGCGCTAGACAACGGCCGTGGGCCTGCCGGGGACGCGGCATTGTTTGAGGGATTCTACAAAGTCAGGTTTCAGCTTGGCGCTGCGGTCGGCCGCAGCGTGATGCATGCGCGCGACGGCAGGATGCTGGGCGGCAATTCGGCATTTGCCCATATCGGCACGTACGAAAAGCGCGACGATGGCGTCGACATCGTGATCCAGACCGTCCGCCACAACCCGGATCCGAATTACCGCGCGATGGCCGGCACCGACGATGCCACCCTGCTGGCGAGGGGCAGGGCTGACGGAGACCTCTATCGTTTTGAAGGGGGCTTGAAAGAACTGCCCGGCGTGCCGTTTCACTCGGTGATGACGCCGATCGAGCAGGACGCCGTACCGATCGCCGGCGGTGTCGGTGAGGGGGGCATCGTCAACGGCCTCTATTCCATTCATGTTCGCCTGCTCGACGGCGTCGAAGGCGGCCTGACCGGTGTGATGCTGCTCAATGGCGGGCGTATCCTCGGCGGTGACGCATCCTTCTACTATGTCGGCACCTACACGTCGGAGAGCGGCCGCTGGAAAGGCCAGATCCTCAATCAGGAACACACGCCCTCCATGGGCGAGAATCCCATCTTCGGCGGTCATGAAATCGGCATCGGCTTTTCCGGCACCTGCGACGAGGAAGGCGCGCTGCTGGAGGCGACCGCGCTCGCCGGCAAGCGCAGCCTTCGCATGACCGCGGTGCTCAAGCTGATGCACCGGGTGTAGCGGCGATGAGCGACGCCATCCGCGTGCTGTCGACGCTCGCGTTGAAGGGCGCCGTTCATGGCCTCGCCGGCCAGTATCAGGCGGCCGGCGGCGCACGCATCGACGCCGATTTCGCTCCGACATTGGCGCTGCTGGAGCGGCTGCGCGCAGGCGAGGCAGCCGACGTGGTGATCCTGACCCGAGAGGGGCTCGACGAAATCACTCGCGAAGGGCGGATGGTCGCCGAAAGTTGCGTGGATCTCGCGCGCTCCTGGGTCGGCATCGCTGTGAAAGCCGGGGCGGCCCATCCGGATATTGCGACTGAGGCTGCGCTGCGCACAGCGCTGCTAGGCGCGCGTTCGGTCGCCTATTCGCGGCTCGGCGCCAGCGGCATTCTATTCGCAAGACTGCTCGAGCAACTCGGCATTGCCTGCGACATCAACGCCCGCGCAGTGATCATCCCGCAGGGCTTTACCGCCGAGCGGCTCGTGAGCGGCGACGCCGATCTCGCAGTCCAGCAGATCAGCGAGTTGAAGCAGATCGGCGGCATCGAGGTGGTTGGGCCCATTCCATACGAACTGCAAACACCTGCGGTGTTTTCGGCGGGACGAATGGCGGCAACGAACAAGCCGGCCGAGGCAGACCGGTTGCTGCGGTTTCTTGCGTCGCCCGAGGTCGCACCGGCGTTGCGCGAGAGCGGGCTGGAACCTTGAATTTGCCGGCGCGCCGACGCAACCTGCGCTTTATGAAGAGGGCGCTCCAAGTCCTGCTGATCGTCGTCGTCGCCGCAGCCTCAGCGCAGGGCCCGGCCCATACGCAATCGGCTGATCTCGTGCTGTGCGACCGTGTTGCGGCCGATCCCGCCGACCCCGACAAGCCGGCCGACGCGAAGGGCGTGGCAGATATCGCGGCTTCCGACGTCGCCATCGCCATCAAGTTCTGCAAGAACGCCGCGGGTTCGTCGCGCCGGGCGATGTACCAGCTCGGGCGGGCTTACGCCGCCAACCGGCAGATGCCGGAAGCGATGGTGGCCTGGCGCAAGGCGGCCGACAAGGGCTCGAGCTCGGCCATGGTCGAACTCGGCGTGCTCTACGGGACCGGCGCGGGCGTCGCTCGCGACGTGGCGCAGGCGCGCAAGCTGTTCGAGCGCGCGGCCCAGGCCGGCAATCCGCGCGGCGTCAGCAACCTTGCCGCCCTCGGCGGTGGAGCATCCTCCGATCCGGCGCGTGGGCGCGAACTGCTGTCGAAGGCCGCCGAGACCAATGCCGAGGCGCAGTATCAACTCGGCATGATGCTGGCCGAAGGCAATGGCGGGGCCAGGGACGACACTGCGGCCCGCGCGCTGTTCGAGAAGGCGGCGGCGCAAAATCATCCCGGTGCGCTCGAGCGGATGGGCGCATTCGCGCAGGAAGGACGCGGTGGACCAAAGGATTCCGACGCCGCCAAAGCCTACTATCAGCGGGCCGCCGCCCTTGGCGATGAGGATGCGAAGAAAGCGCTCGAGCGGCTCCGCTGTCCCTATGCGATCAAGGACAAGCGCGGCAACGTGGTGACGAATTTGTGCTTCTGAGACGCCCGACGATCACTCCCGGATCAGGACGACGCCGGCGATCAGCAGCACGGCGCCTGCCAGCCGCGCGGCGCCGATGGGATGCGGCGTCAACCCGAATGCACCGAAATGATCCAGCGTAACGGCGGCGAGCACCTGGCCGGCGATGACCAGCGCAAACAGCGTGGCCGCGCCGAGCGAGGGCAGCAGCAGGATCGCCAGCAGGATGAGGGCGCCGCCGAACACGCCGCCCGACCACGCCCACCACGGCACATCGGCGACGCTCGTCCACGACGGCACCCGCTCGCGGAGCGCGATCACCGCGACGATCATGGTGATGAGGCCGCCCGCATAGCTGATCAGTCCGGCCCAGGCCGGCGACCCCAGCGCCGTGCGCAGGCTGCTGTTGAGCAGCTGTTGGGTGACGACGCTGACACCGGCGCCGAGCGCGAGGACATAGAGGAAGAGATGCTGCACCGACGCCCCCAATCATTCCGTGCCGGCCGAGCGGTCCGGCATTGCAAGGCCTAAAGACAACGCGAATAGCCGGCCCGGAACAAGAGGGCCCGTGGTCCAATTATTACGGAAGGGGCTCGTCAATAAGCGGTGCTTTCCATGATCCGAAAACTGCAATCCGGCGAATACCGGCTCTATTCCCGCAAAATCAACCCGAAAACCGGCAAGCGCCGCAACCTAGGAACCTTCAAATCCCGCGCGGCGGCGGAAAAGCACGAGCGCGCCGTGCAGTATTTCAAGCGGCATTGAACCTGCGTTAAAACGCGGCTGGTTCCGGGCTTCCGGCGGTGCTATGCCCCCGCGAGATAATTCGATAGCGCGGGACACCTTCGTTGCTGAACGGGCTCTACAAGGTCGAGTATGGCGTAAACGACGCGTTCGGCCGCAGCATCATGTGCATGCACAATGGCAAGCTGCTGGGCGGCAATTCAGCCTTCGCCCATCTCGGCACTTATCAGGAGTGCGGCGGGGAAATCCTCGGCGAAGTCATCACCCAGCGTCACAATGACGATCCCCACTACAAGCCGCTGATGGACACCGACGTGGCCGCCATCAGCGTGCGAGGCAAGCTGCAGGACAACAAGATTCGTTTTGAAGGCCGCGCCGCGCCGCGGCCGGGCGCTCTGTTCTGGGCCGAGTTGACGCGGCTCGACGATGAGGCGCTGCCGCCGGTCGGCACCGTCGGTCAAGGCGGCATTATCAACGGGCTCTATTCCATCCAGCTTCGCGCACTCGACGGCGTCAAGGCTGGCCTGTCGGGCGTCATGCTGCTGCTGGACGGCCGCATCCTCGGCGGCGACGCTTTTTTCTATTATCTCGGCTCCTATTCCTCGGCCGACGGCCGCTGGAAGGGCGAGATCCTCAACCAGGAGCACACGCCGGCGAAAGGCGAAAACTTCGTGTTCGGCGGCCATGAGGTCGGCATCGGCTTTGCCGGCACCTGCGACGAGGCTGGCGCTGAACTCGAAGCCATTGCGCTCGCGGGAAAGCGCAGCCTGCGGCTGGCCGCCACACTGAAGCTGATGCGGTCGGCGTAGCGGCGCGGATCTCGGCCTAGGCGCGCTTTCGCCGCGCGAAAAACCATGCGGTGAGGGCGACAGGTGCGCCGAGCGCGAGCCAGGAAAAGTAACGGCCGGGACCTGCGGACAACAGCGCGCTCAGCAGCCCCGCAATCGCGAGAACGCCGAGCAGGAGCGGGCCACCATACACGGTCGACCAATTGCCAGTCGATCGGGATTTGCGTGCGGCGGTCATTCGGACGGCTGCAACAAGGGCTGCCCCGCGATGGCGTGGCTGCGATGCTTGCGGCGTTTGACGACCCATAGATAGAGCCCGCTGCCGATCACGATGATGGTCATGACATCGAGCAGCGCCCAGATGATCTTCAGCGGCATGCCGCCATAGTCGCCGAAATGCAGCGGCTGCGAAACCAGCAGCGCCTTGAGATAGACGGGAAGGTCGCGCGCATCGGACACTTCTCCGGTCTCGCCATCCAGCAGCACCGGCTTGAGCAGCCGCGACGTCAGCGGCGTGTCGCCGCGCATGAAGACAGCGAAGTGATGCGAACTCGTAAAGGGCGTGCCTGGAAAGGCGACGAACGAGACATTCATCCCGGGCGCGGTGTTCCGGGCTTTCTCGAGCGTGGCGTCAAGCGAGGCGAGGTGCACCGGCGGCGGCTTGCCGGCATAGGGCTTGACCATGTCGGCGAGTTCGGTGGCTTTCCACTGGCTCAGCATCACCTCGGCGAGCGTATTGATGACGCCGGTAGCGCCGACCACCAGCGCCCAGGCGATGGTGATGGCGCCAAGGAGATTGTGCCAGTCGAACCAGGCAATGCGCCGCGACTTGTCCCTCAGCGTGCCAAAGCTCAGACGGCGCGTGAACGGCCAGTACAGCACGACGCCGGAGACGATCGCGATCAGGAACAGAAAACCCATCGCGCCGAGGAACAGCTTGCCGGGTTGGCCCGCAAACATATCGACGTGGAGTTTTAGGAATATCAGCATCGGGCCGCCACCGACCGAGCCGAGTGGCTTGGCGGTGTGTGCGTCGTACGCCCTGAGCGTCGCCGCGTCCGGGTCGCCGTCGACCTTGTTGTTGGTGAAGGCGATCACCGTGTTTGGTTCGTCCTTGTCCCACAAAATGTATTGCAGCACCCGGCCGGCATCGTGCGCGAGCGCCGTGCGGGCGATCTCGTCGATGCTCCGCTTCACCGCGCCAGGCTGGGCAAGCTCGGGTTTCGGATCGTAGCCGAGCAGTTCGTCGATCTCATGATGGAAGATCAGCGGCAGGCCAGTGACGCACAGCAGCAGCAGGAACAGCGTCGATATCAGGCTGCTCCAGGTATGAACCACCGACCAGATGCGAACGGTTCTGGCTTTCAGCGAGGCCTCCTACCGATTACGCCCGCGCTACCACTTGTATGCGAGGCTCGCCGTCACGCGGCGCCGGTCACCATAAAAGCACGACGTATCCGACGCACAGCTTGCGACATAGATCGTGTCGGCGATGTTGATGACGTTCAGCGCCGCACGCCAGTTTTGCCATTCGTAGTGGACCGCCGCGTCGCCAAGCACCACAGACGGAACCACCAGCGTGTTCGCGATATCGGCAAAGGATTTTCCGACATAGCGCACGCCGCCGCCAAAGCCAAAGCCTCGCAGCGGTCCCTCCTGGAATGTGTAGTCAGCCCAGAGCGATCCTGTCTGCTGCGGCGTGTTGGTCGGCGTCAGGCCTATCAAGGCCGGATTTGCGTCCTTGCTGGTGAAGAGATCGTAGGTGGTGAACGCGCCAACCATCTTCAGACCCGGCGCGAGATTGGCCACGGCCTCGAGTTCCAGGCCGCGCGAGGTCACCTCGCCGGTCTGGTTCTGCAGCGTAGGCAGGATGACCGGGACCGTCGTCGGCACGTTTTGCCGCTTCAGGTCGAACACGGCGATGCTGAAATGGCCGTCGAAACCGGCAGGCTGGTACTTCAATCCGATCTCGGCCTGCTCGCCGGTTTCGGGCAGGAACAGCTGGTTCGACGCGTTGAGACCGATGATCGGATTATAGCTGGTCGCATAGGCGACATAGGGCGCGAGGCCGTTGGCGAAATTGTAGATCAGGCCGGCGCGTCCGCTGAACTTGCTGTCTTCGCGATTGTACAACGTGGCCCCGCTCGGACGATCGCCCTGGCTGGTCGAGACCCAGTCATTGCGGCCGCTCAACACCAGTGTGAAGCCGCCGAACTTGATCTGGTCTTGGATGTAGGTGCCGAGTTGATTCTGAGTCAAAAGGAAATTGCGGAATGGCGCGGAGCCGGTGAACGGTATGTCGCCGACGCCATAAACCGGATTGAACGCGTTGATCGAGGGAACAGTACCAAAGGCGAAGATCTGATAATCATCGATCCGATAGTTTTTCAGATCTAGGCCGAACAGCATCGTGTGCTGTACCGGGCCGGTATCGAAACGATACTCCAGCTGGTTGTCCAGATTGCCTTGGTTGGCGGTGTTTTTTGCGTACCAGTTGTAGCGGCCGATGTCGCCGGTAGCGAGGGTGGTATAGTTGTTGCCGATGAAACCGCGATAGGTGAGGTCGACATGGGCATAGCGGGCGTTCTGCCGGAACGTGAGGCTGTCGGTGAGATTGCGCTCGAACTGATAGCCGAGCATCTCCTGTTCCCGCGTGAACTTGTCGACGCTGGGGTCGCCCACGAACAATTTTGTCGGGATGCGGCCGAACGGGGCGTTAATGACCGTTCCCGTATAGGGTAGGAAGTTGATGCCGCGGGTATCGGTCTTCGAGGCTGACGCCAGCACGGTGAACGTGGTGTCCGCATCCGGCTTGTAGGTAACGGACGGCGCGATGAAATAGTTGTTGTCGGGCGTGAAATCGACCTGGGTGCCGCCGTTCTGAACCTGCCCGACCACGCGGTAGAACAACTGGCCGTTTCCGGGGGCGGTCGCGACCGGGCCGCCGAGATCGAACGACAGATAGGCGTTGCCGAAATTGTTTACGCCGGTTTCGATATAGCGGATCGGCTCTGCCGGCGGCAGCTTGCTCACGGCATTGACGATGCCGCTCGGGCTTGAGCCGCCATACAACACGGCCGAGGGACCGCGCAGCACCTCGACGCGGGCGAGGTTGAACGGGTGCAGCTTCCAGCTTGCATAGGACGTGTAGAATAGCTGGAGACCGTCCAGGAACAGTCCGATATCGTCGGACTTGAAGCCGCGGATCAGGAACCAGTCGTTACGCGTGTCTGCGCCGAATGTTCCGGCGACAACGCCTGGCGTGTAGCGCAGGACCTCGTCGAACTTTCCGGGCTTCTGGTCGCGAATCTGTTCGCTGCCGATCACCGACAGCGACTGCGGCGTCTCCATGATCGGCGTATTGGTCTTGGTGCCCGCCATCGAGCGGCCGGCGACGTAGCCTTGGACGGCGCCGCGCGGGTTTTCGACAACGATTGCCGGCGCCGCCTCTCGTTTCGGTTGGGGCCTTCGCGAAGCGGCCGCGCTTCGCGCCGCCGGGCGCGGGCTACGCCGCGTCGTTGCCGCGGTGCGCTTCTCAGGCGAAGTGACGACGACTGACGGGAGTGATTGCGACGCGGAGCCGGAATTCGATTGCGCGAACGAGGCCAGCGGCCACAACGCCAATACGGACACGGTCGCCGACGCGGCGACCCCCAACAAATCACGAGACTTCAAAGCGTCACCCCAACCTGCGAGCACTTGTCGCGCTTTCAGGAAACTTGGCAGCGCAACCCCAGGGGGACGCATAACGCGAGGGACGTTGATTCCTCTAATGGAAAGGTTCTTAGAGTCGCTCTTAGAAAATTTCTAAAAATTGGTGCGGAAAATTGCCCCACGCTGCAACACACGCGTTAGCTGAAGGGCCGGAGCATCACCGCGATATCGGTTCCCTGATGATCCGCTCGTCGTCAAAAGCATTGCGCCTCCCCATCAGGCTAGTTCCCGAACGCAATCAGAACTCCCAGATTGGATCAAACAATCCAGGAGTTCCTGCCATGACCGACCCGAGCGCAACCATCCTTTCCTCGTTCTCCTCTGCCCTTGCCGAACTCGTCGCCCGAACAAAGCCCGCGATCGTCTCGGTGCATTCGCGCCGCTTGCGGGCCTCGGGCTTCGTCTGGAAGCCCGGCCTGATCGTGACGGCCGACGAGGCATTGGCCGACGAGGGCGAGGTCTCCATCAAACTTGCCGACGGAACGACGCGGCCGGCCAGTATCGCGGGACGCGATCACACGACGGACATCGCGCTGCTGCGATTCGAGGACAAGAACATTGTGCCGGTCGCGCTCTCATCCGTCGTTCCGGAACTCGGCTCGCTGTCGGTCGTGGTCGCCGCCGAGCACGGCGTTCCCACCGCGGCGCTGGGTACGGTATCGCTGGTTGGCGGCCGCTGGCGAAGCCTGCGCGGTGGTGAGATAGACGCCCGGATCGAGCTCGGCGTGCGGCTGCGGCATAGCCACGAGGGCGGCCTCGCGCTCACCGCCTCCGGTGAAGTGATCGGTATGGCTGTTGAGGGGGTGCGACGTGTTCTTGTCATTCCCAGCGCGACAATCGGCCGGATCGCAGGAAGGCTTGAAACCCATGGCCGGATCGCGCGGGGCTATCTCGGGGTGGGGCTGCAGCCCGTCAAGCTTGACGATGGCATCGGCGCGATGGTGATGAGTCTCGATAAGTCGGGCCCTTCGGCCGCCGCCGGCATCCGGCAAGGCGATATTATCGTCGCCTGGAACGGCGAGAAGCTCTCCGGCGTGCGCGCATTGTTACGGGCGCTCGGACCAGACAGCGTCGGCTCGGTCGTTGACGTCACAATTCGGCGCGGTGGCGAACCGGTGCGGGTCAAGCTCACGATCGGCGAAAGGGCGGACGCGTGAGCGAGGAAGCTTCACAAGTTGTCGTGGTCGCCATCGAGATTACCGATCCCGTGCTGGCGGACCGGCTCGCATCGTTGCTCGGCGGCGTCGCCGGTATCCGTCTGGCGACACCGGGGGAGGCAGCCGCGGTGGCGCTCGTGTCACGTGAGGCGCAAGCCGCCCTCGAACCTGACGACATCGAGCTAACGCCGCGCGAACGCGACGTGCTGGTGCTGATGGCCGAAGGCGCCTCGAACAAGGCTATTGCGAGACAGCTTGGAATATCCGTGCACACGGCCAAATTCCACGTCGGATCACTGCTCGACAAGCTCGACGCCACCGGCCGCACCGACGCCGTGGCACACGCCGCGCGACGGGGCGTGATCCACCTGTAACGCCGCGCGCCCGGTGGCGAGCCAGCGGTTGCCGACGTCTTGGTATATAGTCCTAGAGGTGGGCGGATATCTGCTTCGGGAGTGCGGTCCGGAACCGCTTCCACTGGCGCGCCAGATGTCCTAAGCAGCGGCCGAAACGATTTCCCCCTTTCAGGCCCCAATGATCCGTCTCGATAACGTCAGCAAGCAAGTCGGCCACCAGATCCTCTTCATCGAAGCCTCCGCGGCCCTCCAGAAGGGCGAAAAGATCGGTCTCGTCGGCCCGAACGGGGCCGGCAAGACCACGCTTTTCCGGATGATCTCGGGGCAGGAACTGCCCGACGAAGGTCAGGTCTCCCTCGATCGCGGCATTACCATTGGCTATTTCAGCCAGGACGTCGGCGAGATGTCGGGCCGCAGCGCGGTGGCCGAGGTCATGGACGGCGCGGGGCCCGTGAGCGTCGTGGCGGGCGAATTGAGGGACCTCGAGGCCGCGATGGCCGATCCTGATCGTGCCGATGAGATGGAGGAGATCATCGCGCGCTATGGCGAGGTGCAGCACCGCTTTGAGGAGCTCGACGGCTATGCCCTCGATGGCCGGGCGCGCGAGGCGCTGTCGGGCCTTGGCTTCAGCCAGGAAATGATGGAAGGCGATGTCGGCGCACTGTCGGGCGGCTGGAAGATGCGGGTCGCTCTGGCGCGCATTCTCCTGATGCGCCCGGACGTGATGCTGCTGGACGAGCCGAGCAACCATCTCGACCTGGAAAGCCTGATCTGGCTGGAACAGTTCCTGAAGGGATACGAAGGCGCGCTCTTGATGACCTCGCATGACCGCGAATTCATCAACCGCATCATCAACAAGGTCGTCGAGATCGACGGCGGCACGCTCTCGACCTATTCCGGCAATTACGAATTCTACGAGCAGCAGCGCGCGCTGAACGAAAAGCAGCAGCAAGCCCAGTTCGAGCGCCAGCAAGCGATGCTGGCCAAGGAAATCAAGTTCATCGAACGCTTCAAGGCGCGCGCCTCGCATGCCGCCCAGGTGCAGAGCCGGGTCAAGAAGCTCGACAAGATCGAGCGCGTCGAGCCGCCGAAGCGCCGCCAGACGGTGGCATTCGGGTTCCTGCCGGCGCCGCGCTCGGGTGAGGACGTCGTCAGCCTGAAGAACGTCCACAAGGGCTATGGCAGCCGCGCCATCTATCGGGGGCTCGATTTCATGATCCGCCGCAAGGAGCGGTGGTGCGTGATGGGCGTCAACGGCGCCGGCAAGTCGACGCTGCTGAAGCTGGTCGCTGGCTCGACCGAGCCCGATGACGGCACCGTGGCGATCGGCAGCAGCGTCAAGATGGGCTACTTCGCCCAGCACGCCATGGACCTGCTCGACGGCGAACGCACGGTGTTCCAGTGGCTGGAGGATTCGTTTCCGCAGGCGGGACAAGGCTCGCTCCGCGCGCTCGCCGGCTGCTTCGGTTTTTCCGGCGATGACGTCGAGAAAAAATGCCGGGTGCTCTCGGGCGGCGAGAAGGCGCGGCTGGTGATGGCAAAAATGCTCTATGACCCGCCGAATTTCCTGGTGCTGGACGAGCCGACCAACCATCTGGACCTCGCGACCAAGGAAATGCTGATCAACGCGCTGTCCGAGTTCGAGGGCACCATGCTGTTCGTCTCCCACGACCGGCATTTTCTGGCCGCGCTCTCCAATCGCTTGCTCGAGTTGACGCCGGAAGGCCCTCATCTGTACGGCGGCGGCTACACCGAATATGTCGCGCGCACCGGACAGGAAGCGCCGGGGTTGCGGTCGTAGCCCGGATGGAGCGAAGCGCAATCCGGGAACAGTTTAGGCCAACGGAGGAGTCCCGGATTGCGCTTCGCTCCATCCGGGCTACAAACTATTTGCGTGCGAGTGGGGCGATGGCCTCGATCTCATTGGTCCAGATGCCGCCGGAATAGTTTTGCGGCAGCCGTGCAAATTGCTCAGGTGTATCTATCCCGGTCGAGAACTCGCCGCCGCTATAGCGGCCGAGCACGAAGACCTCGCTGTTGGCGGCTTTCATGCGGTTGAGGAAACGGTCGGGCCAGCCCCAGAGCCACGGAGCAACGTTGATCGGCAGCATCACCATCGCGTTGGTGCAGGCTTTCGGTACCACGCCGCTCCAGCCGTAGCCGATGTAGCGGAGGAGGCAGCTCTTGATGGTCGAGCGCGAGATCGTTCGGACTTCGGGCGTCTGCTGGCGCACGATGTCGACCGGCTCGTCGCCGCCATAGACCATGATCTGCGCCCGGCGTTCGGCGGGAAGCTTGTTCAATACGGCCGCGAGCTTCTCTCCCTCGGAAGGGTCGCGGCTCTTTACATTGATCAATAGCCGCTGTTCCGGAAAGGCCGCCAGCACCTCGGTGAGCGTCGGCATCAAGCCAATGCCCTTGCCGCGAAAGGGAAAGGTTTTGCCACCGTCGGCGGTATAGCCATGGCCAATGTCGAGCTTCTTCAAATAGGCCATGGAGTGCTCGCGCGTGACCCCGTGGCCATCGGTGCGGCAATCCAGCGTCCAGTCGTGAAACACCGCGAATTCACCGTCGGTGGTGGGGTGAATGTCGAGCTCGACGATATCGGCGCCCGCCGCGAAGCCGGCCCGCATCGAGTCGATTGTATTCTCAAGGTACTCGTGCGTCGGTGGCAACATCCGCGCCGCCGTGCAGGTGTCATTCTTCAGGTCGCGTTCGTCAAAGCGCTGCGCCATTCCGCGATGGGCGAGCAGGACAGCTTGGCCGTCGTGATGCCTGGCGAGAAGATTGGTGTTGTTGAGGTAGATTGCGGCCGCGAGAACGGCGATTGCCGCGGCGTATTTGAGTTTCTTGTTCAAGGACTGCCCCCACGTAGAGGACGCATTCGCTAGGCAGCATTTCTGTTCGATTTGCGGCGGGGGGCAGGGGAAGGCCGAAACGATGGCGGTGACGTCCTTCCGTGCCGCTAGTCCCTTAATCTCTCCACAAATGCGATCGCGCGCTTCAGTGCATCCTCGAGCGCAGAGCGATTGCCTGGAATGGATTGGTGGCTTCGTCCGGGGTCGTCAAAACCATGTGTCGCGCCGGGATAGAGCACGACATCGATCTTGCTGCCCGCGGCGATGGATCGCTGGGCCATGTCCTGGCACCTCGCAGGCGAAACCTCTTCGTCGTCTGAGCCGATCAACAAGGCGACCGGCGCAGTCGTCGCGAGATCGGGCGCAAGCAGGGCTTTCGGTCCGCAGCCGGGATAGAGCGCCAGTGCGGCGCGATAGCCCGAAGTTTTCGCGCCCTGCCTTTGCATTACATTCAATGCAGTGCTGCCGCCATTCGACCAGCCCTGCAGGAAGATACGATGGGGCACGACGTCGCGCTGACTGCGCAGCCAGCTCAGCGCGCCTTCGGCATCGAGCGGCCGCACGGTCTTCTCATTGACGTCGGCGCGATCGGGCTCGTCATGGGTGAAGCGGCCGAAGCCGTGCGCTTTGCCACGTGGTCCAAAACTGTCCGGAAGCAGCGCAACGTAACCGTGTTCCACCCAATACTGGCCCCACATCATGTGCCGCTTCGACAGGCCACTCGCATTGCACGCCGACCTGCTGGCGCGCGACACCAGCGCGCAACCCTTGTTGATGTTGGCTGAGTAGGGCCCACCGCGGCCGTGCAGCATGACGATGGCGGGGTGAGGGCCCGGCGTTTGCGGCTTGAAGAGATAGGCGACGATTTCGGTCGAGCCATCGGCGCTCGGGAAGAACACCGTGTCGGGCGCCGCGAAGGCCGGCGCCGGCAGCGCTGCAAGCATCGGCAGGACGACAAGCTGAATCGTTCGGATAGCCATCTACGCAGCATTAGCAACGTTTCGGACGGCCAATGCAAGGACGCATGGCAAGGCGCGCCGCGCTCGGCTTGTGGGGATCGGAACTCGCAGCTACGTTGCTCCAAAAAGGGAGCGAACGGGCCATGAAGCAGCTCAGGATCGGCGATATCACCATCGACGCTGTCATCGAGCGCGAGGGGCCGTGGCGTCGGCCGCAGGATTTCTTCCCGGCCTACGATGAGGCGGTGTTCAGGCATCATCTCGCCGGCATGGAGCCGGAAGTGTTCGACACGGCGCTGGGGCTGATCGTGATCACCTATCAGACCTTTGTCGTCCGCACGCCGCGCTACACCATCCTGGTCGACACCTGCACCGGCGAGGACAAGGGCCATCCGCCGCCATTCGATTTTCCCGGCAAGGAGCGCTGGCGCAACGAGCTGTTCGCGCTCGGCATCTCCTACGAGCAGGTCGACTACGTGTTCTGCACCCATCTGCACATCGACCATACCGGCTGGAATACCACGCTGCGCGACGGGCGCTGGGTGCCGACATTCCCCAATGCGAAGTACATATTCCATAAGCGGGAATATGCCGCGTGGGAGGCGGAGAATGCCAAGGGCGCCAACCCGCCCGGC
Organism: Bradyrhizobium sp. AZCC 2262; assembly: GCF_036924535.1. Lineage (NCBI taxonomy): Bacteria > Pseudomonadati > Pseudomonadota > Alphaproteobacteria > Hyphomicrobiales > Nitrobacteraceae > Bradyrhizobium > Bradyrhizobium sp. AZCC 2262. The sequence goes on from NZ_JAZHRT010000001.1 coordinate 3,179,286, forward strand.
ACGGTTTTTCGCGACAATTGCCTGCCCATCATGGAAGCCGGGCAGGCCGTCCTGGTTGACGACGATTACGCGCTCGAAGATACCATTACGCTGACGCCGACGCCGGGGCATTCGCCCTGTCACTGCTGCGTCAACATCTTCTCAAAGGGCAAGCGCGCGGTGGTGACCGGCGATCTCATGCATCACGTCATCCAGTGCCGCGAGCCGGAATGGTCGGCGAAGCCCGACTGGGATCCGAAGCAGTCGGCGGTCTCGCGGCGGAAGTTCTTTGCGTCTGTCGCCGGCACCGACACGCTGATCCTGCCGATCCATTTCCCGACGCCCACCGCAGGCCTGATTACCGCAGACGGCGACCGCTTCGATTATCGTTTCAAGAGGGATTGACTGACCATGGGAATGCAACGGACGGACGGAATGCAACGGATGGATTTCGAGACGCTGGTTCAAACCCGCAAGAGCGTGCGCGGGTTCACCAAGGAGCCGGTTTCCCGCGCCGTCATCGAGGACATCATCGCGGTCGCCAAGCGCGCGCCGTCGTCGATGAACACCCAGCCCTGGCACATCCATGCCCTGACCGGCGAGCCGCTGGAGCAAGTGCGCCGCCGCAACATGGAGGAGATGATCGCGGGCGCCAGGCCCAAGCGCGACATCATCAGCCATGGCGAATACCAGGGCGTGCACCGCGGCCGGCAGGTCGATATCGCGAAAAAACTGTTCGCCGTGATGGGAATTGCCCGCGACGACAAGCCGATGTGGCAGGACTGGGTACTGCGCGGCTTCCGGCAGTTCGACGCACCAGTCTCGCTGGTCCTGACCTATGACAAGGTTCTCGATCCCGGCGCGGTCTGCCATTTCGATCTCGGCGCGCTCTGCTACGGCATCGTGCTCGCCGCCTGGGACCGCGGGCTTGGCAGCGTCATCAACGGGCAGGGCATCATGCGCTCGGACATCGTACGCGAAGTCGCGGATATCCCCGAGGACGAGGTCATCATGACCTGCGTCGCGATGGGCTATCCCGACGACAGCTTTCCGGCCAACGCGGTACGCTCCGATCGCGAGCCCAATGACGATTTCGTACGTTATGTCGGGTTTGCGGACTGAGAGGTTTTTTCGATGAGCAGCGATGAAGAGACTGCCATGATCCGCGAGACGGTCGCGAAATTCGTCGACCGCGAGCTGATTCCACTCGAGCCGCATTACCTGAAGTCCAAGCTGCCGGGCTCCGATCATCCGGAACTGACCGTCGAGCAGAAGCAGCGGCTGCGGACGGTCTCCAAGGATCTGGGATTGTGGGGCCTCGATGCCCCCGAAGACCTTGGCGGCCATGATCTGCCGACCCGCACCATGGCCGCGGTCCACGAGGAACTTGGCCGCACCTGTGTGCCCTTCGTTCTGCCGCCGGACTCGCCGAACCTGCGCATGCTGCAGGCGGTCGGCACCGAGGCGCAGAAGACGAAATATCTTCAGCCCTATATCGAGGGCCGGATGAGTTCCGCGATCGCGATCTCCGAGCCCGGCGCCGGCGGCGATCCCGCCGCCATGAAGACCCGTGCGGTGCTGGAGGGCGACCGGTGGGTGCTGAACGGCCGCAAGATCTGGATCAGCAATGCCCGGGCTGCCGATTTCATCATCGTCATGGCCCGCGTCGGTAACGATGCGCGGCAGGGCGGCATCACCTCTTTCATCGTCGAGAAGGGCACGCCCGGCTTCATTATCGAGCGCGAGATTCCGATGCTGGCCGGCGGCGCGACCTACGAGATCGTGTTCGAGGATTGCCGCATCCCCAAGGACTCGGTGCTGGGCGAGGTCGGCAAGGGCTATGCGCCGATGCAGCTGCGGCTGCGCACGCGGCGGCTCGAGATGGGATCGACCTGCATCGGCATCGCCAGGCGCGCGCTCGACATGCTGTGCGAACACGCCAGGCAGCGCGAGACGTTCGGCGTCAAGCTCGCCGATCGCCAGGCGATCCAGTGGTGGATCGCCGATATCTCGACGCGCATGCATGCCTGCCGGCTGATGGTACGCGATGCCGCCGACAAGACCGATCGTGGCGAGGACGTGCGCCACGAAGCCTCGATGATCAAGGTGTTCGCGACCGAGATGGCCTATGAGGCCTGCGACCATGCCATGCAGACGCTCGGAGCGCTCGGCATGACGCTGGAGCTGCCGCTCAACGCGCTCTGGCAGAAGGCGCGCCTGATGCGGATGTACGAGGGACCGAGCGAGGTCCACCGCCAGTCGATCGCGCGCCGCGTGCTGGGGCTACGGGGATAGCGCGCGAGCTTACGCTGCGCGCACCTCCGAGAGGAAGCGGTTGACCTGTCCGGCGAGATCCTTGGACTGCGAGGACAGTTGCTCGGCAGCGCCAAGCACCTGATTGGCGGCGGCGCCGGTGTCATCGGCGGCCTTTTGGACGCCGGTGATGTTGGAATTGACCTCCTGGGTGCCGCGCGCGGCTTCCTGGACGCTGCGAGAGATTTCCTTGGTCGCGGAGCCCTGTTCCTCGATCGCCGCCGCAATTGCGGTGCCGATCTGGTCGATCTCGCCGATCACGTTGGCGACGTTCTGGATCGCCGTCACGGTCTGGTCGCTCGCTGCCTGGATCGCTGCGATCTGTTCGGAGATTTCGGTTGTGGCTTTCGCGGTCTGGCCGGCCAGCGATTTGACTTCGGAGGCGACGACGGCAAAGCCGCGGCCGGCATCGCCGGCGCGCGCGGCCTCGATGGTCGCGTTCAGCGCCAGCAGGTTGGTCTGCGCGGCAATGCTCTGGATCAGGGTGACGACGTCGCCGATTTTCTGCGCGCCGTCGGCGAGCGAGCGGGCGGTGTCGCCGGTGCGCCGCGCATTGTCGACCGCGCGGGCGGCGATTTCGGTCGATTGCGCGACCTGGCGACCGATTTCCGAGATCGAGGAAGCCAGTTCCTCGGTGGCGCTCGCCACCGTCTGTACGTTGGCGGAGGTCTGTTCGGAAGCGGCGGCGACGATGGCTGCCTGACGATTGGTGAGGGTGGCGGTCGACGACATCGACTGTGCGGTGTCTTCCATGATGGATGACGCCGACGACAGCCCGCCGACCAGTTCGGTGACCTTGGCTTCGAACACGCGGGTGAGTTCGTCGAGCACCTGGGCGCGGCGCATCTTGCCGTCGCTCTCGGCGGCCTTCTCGGCGGCGAGCCGTTCCGCTTCGATCATGCTGTCCTTGAAGACACCAACAGCAGCAGCCATCGCGCCGATCTCGTCGCCGCGCCCGGCGCCGGCGATTTCGCCGGATACGTCACCGCCGGCCAGCCGCGTCATCGTGGCGGTGAGGTCGACGATCGGCCTGCAGACGCTACGGCGCACCATTACGATCAGACCGGCGCTGGCGGTGGCAACCGCAATGAGGACCGCGAGCGCGATCAGGAAGCTGAAGCGCGCGGAGGAATAGTTGGCGCCGAGAATTTGCTCGGCATTGTCGTAGAACGCGTTGCGCAGATCGACCACGGTGCCGAGGCCTTTCTGGGATTCTGCGTAGAAGAAGTCGACATCGTGCTCGTATTTGCCTGAAGCGGCGCCGTCCTTGACGAGCTTCAGCTCGTTACCGAAACGGCCGACATAGGCTTCGTTCATCTTCTCCAGTGCCGACGCCACATTGGCCGGCGTCGCCGGGTTGCCGCGCAGTTCCTGCAGCGACATCAGGATCTGGTCGGCACGGCCCTGAGAGCGGGAGTATTCCATCTTTTCGGCCTCGGTGGCGGCGCGCTTGGCGCCGACGAGGTTCTTGTGGATGCTGGCGTTGTAACCGCCGACGTCGCGCAGGTTCCAGGCGATGTTGGCATAGACCGCCTGCCGGTAGGCATCGCCGTCGAGCTGCGCCATGCGGCGCACCTGCTCGTCGAGCAGCTTGGTGGCCGCGGCGTTGAACACGGCATTGTCGGCGACGATCTTCCTGGCGGCATCCTTGCGCGCTTCGGCCGGGCCATCGATCGCCTTGTCCATGGCGTCGCGCAGGGCGTTGAATTTCACGTTCAGCTCGTCGATGCCGGTGCCGACCGCCGCGGCGTCGTCGAGCCCGCTGGACAGGTTCTTGCGGATCGCATTCATCTTGTCGCGCGCGGCGTCAGTCGGCTTGCGCATTTTATTATTGAGTTCGGCCCGAATATTGGCATCGACCGCGGGCGGCCCATAGAGGATGTTGGTGGCAAAGCCGCGCTCGGGATTCATGTAGCGCGGGATATCGCCGATCGCGCGCACCACCTCCAGCCGGCTCTGCGCGATCGAGACCTTGTCCATGGTCTGGTACTTCGAAGTCGCCACATAGACGGCGAGGCCGCCACCCACGGCGGAAAGCGAGACGATGGCAGCGGTGAGGAGGGTGCCGATTTTCATGGGATTTCAGACCATTTGGACTGGTGGGAGAGTGCGGGCCACCAGTATAGGTGGTGCGGATTAATCCCCGGTTACGGTTGGCATTTCACGCTGGCTTGTTCCATTTCGGGACGGCGGCGCGCGGATCATGCCGACGTGTTTCGACGATTGGCCGGGCGCTTCGCTCCTCGCAATGACGGCGAAAACTGCATGGGCTCGTCATGCCCGCGAAGGCGGGCATCCAGTACGCCGCGGCCTATCGGTTCAGTCACTGGCGCCTCTGGAATACTGGGTCACCCGCCCCAGTGCGCAATTGCGCACAAGGCGGGTGACGACGATCGAATATGGCGCGGCATTCTCGCGACGCATTGCGTCCGAGGTTTTGCATCTTCTTTTGCCCTCTTTAAAAAACTGAGGGCGCAGGGAAGACCGGGTGCTTGCTGCACCCGCGGTCTCGCGTGCGATTTGCGCAAACAAAATTGCACACGAGCATACAGGGCAGCGGGAGCATTCCGGCCTTCCCTGCGCAATGGCTTTACGGCTTACTTCGTGCTCTCCCCGGTGAACGGCTCTTTTGCCACCGTCGCTTCACAAGATAACCCGTGAAACTTAGCGCCAGCACCGCGGCGCCCGAACCACACGACTTCGCCGTACGCTCGAGCCGCACACGTCAGTCGCAGCTCTCGCGTCCATCGCATCTCACCGCGCGTTCGTGACGATGGCCAACGCCCCTCATCCGCCGTGAGACGGGCGGAGATATGCGACTGATTTGCCCGACGTGTTAAGCGGAATATTTTTGCGTGAAGGGCTGGACAGGTTTTGACTGATTTGCCCGTCGTGCCAATTGGTCGCAGTTGCGCCTCGAGATTGCGCTTGCGCGTAAAGCAAATCAGTTCGCGGTCCGCAGGACGGGCAAAGCGACAGCGCAATCGAAGTAGATGGTGGGCACGGCGCGAGGGCGCCTTTGCCCACCTTACGCCGCTGTTCCACTCACTGTGTTTCCTCGGTGGCGGGCTTCGATGCGGATTTCGATTGCTGTGCCTTGGCGTCCATCTCCTGACAGGGCAGTTGCGTCCACGAACCGTCGGCCGCCTGCTGGTAGGCATGGCAGGAGGAGGCCGCGGGCGCCTCGGTTGCTTTCGCCGTATGCGAATGCGCGCTGGAATTTCTGGCGAGCGTCGGCGCTGCCAGCGTGAGAAGGGCCGCCGCCGAGCCGAAGAGGATCGCTTGCCCTAACCGCATGGGAAATGCTCCTTTCTCGAAAAGCGAATGCCCTCCTTCTAAAGAGGATTGTGGAGATTTTTGGAAATGCCAGCGCGTGTTGGCAGCGCTTGCTTAACGCTTTGCAAACGCGCGAGGCGGCGCCCGGCTGATGCCGCCTCAGCGCAAGACGAATTCTGTTCGCGCGCCAAGGAACCGGTTCCATCGGCTGTGCGTTGCCTTGGCATCATGCCGAGGGCACGGCGTCATGCGTCCGAAAACATCGCTCTTCAATGCGCTGCTGACCCATTTCCTGATGGGCGTGGCGCTCGGGCTGTCGCTGGTGCTGTTGCTCGGCCTGTTCGATGCCTTTCATGTCAGGGACCTCGTTGCAAAAAGCGACGCACCTGTTCAGACCACACTGATACTGGTCACGACCTACGGGCTGATGTTCGGCATCGGCGCGACGCTGACCGGCCTGGTGCTGACGCTGGAAGACGAGAGCTGAAGGCAACGCGGTCTGCCTGATCAACGGCGCAGGCGGCCGATCGTGCCGGCGACGATCTGCATGGTGACGCCGACCACCCATCCGGCCATGATCATCGATATCCATACCAGATGCGGATCGTGGCGCAGTACGATCACGCCGACGCAAGCGAACGCCGAGAACGCCGCAAGGAAGGTGCCGATCGCGCTGAGCAGTTCCGGCGTGTCGATCTTGCCGACCCAGGCGCCATCGGCGGGCCGGTCGTTCGTTTTGCTGAAGGGCAATGGCGGCGTATCGATGCCGAGATAAAAGCCGACGGCGCCGCCGATCATCATCAGGAGCAGGAAGGCCTGGTTGGTAAGTGCGGAATGGCTCGTTCCCACCAGCGCCGCCACAAACAACCCGCTCGCAGCCCCTGCCATGGCAAGCCCAAGGCGTTCCAGAACGTGGGCGACTTTTCGAACGCGGGTTTGCATGGTGGTGAGCCCGCCGGTTACAAGCCAAGGTTAGGACGATTTTGGGCGAGGTGGAAGCAACCTGACGGTGCAGCGTTGTGCCGAATTGATCCAGCGCAAGGCGCGGCACGCGCCGGTACTTTCGCGCTATGGCGTCCCCGCAAGATGGATCCGTCCGTTTTGCAGCGCTTGCGGAGAAGAGCGCTGATGTCGCGGTGAAAAGATTGGACACCCATTTCATTGACCAATTCGGCGAACCACCGGATATTTGATGCAATTTTTCGTGTTCAGGGTCACCGCATGAGATTGAATCCAAAGCCAGCCGTGGGCGATATGCGCAAACGCATCACCCGCCGCTGCGTCTCGGCGGCGACCGGCGCCTGTTGCTGATCCTCCCGTAGCAAACCCAGAGATCACGCACTCGACAGGAGCGCCGACATTGTCGGCGAATGAACACCCATGTCCAAAGCCTACATCATCGAAGTTCACAACCGCACCGCCGGTATCGTCGCAGGCAACGAGCGCGGCTTCACCTTCTTCTCCTCCGATCGCGCTTTCGATCATCTCGATGGCCGCGATTTCCGCACGGCCCGCGAGGCGGAGCGCGCGGCGAGGGCGGTATTGGGCGGCAGGCAAACCAGCACGCATTAGCCGTCGCGTCGTGCCGTAAAGAGCCAGCAGGCGATTGCCGATCGCTTTGCGAAGCTCGGCCTGATTCCGAAGTCGGTCAACGTGCCTGATATCATCTGGAAATGGTCGCCGGGTCCTGATGCCCAGCGCATCGATTCCGGAAATCGGGGGCACGTATGGGGCGGACATGGCGGGTCCGCCCCATTTCTGTATGAAGCGTTGCGGCTGAAGACGGGTTGCGCCAAACCGAAATTGATGGCGGACTGCGGGCCGCTTGTAACGCCTTCGGGAGCCGAACGTCATGAGTATCTTCGACACGCCCTTCGATCCCGCGCGTGAGACGGCGCTCGTCACCGGCGCGGGCAACGGGATCGGCCGCGCGATTGCGCAGGCGCTGGTGGGTGAGGGCGTGCGCACGGTGTTTGCAGATGTGAATCCGGAAACGGTAACTGCGGCGATCAAGACCTCGCCGCGGCCGGAGCTCGCCGTGCCATGGATCGGCGATCTTGCCGATACCGCCGCGCGCGATGCGCTGCTGGCGGAAGCTGCCGCCGCCGTGGGACGTATGACGCATTTCGTGCACAGCGCCTCGCCGCCGCGGCGCGAAGCCGATCACGCGTTCGGCGTCACCACGGAGACCTGGGCGCGGATGCATGCGGTGAACCTTGAAGCCGGATTCCACCTCTCCCGCGAACTGGCGCGTAAGCTGATCGCCGACAAACAGCCCGGCTCGTTCCTGCTGCTGACCTCGCTGCATGCCGGCACCCCGCGCAACCTGCCGCATTACTCGACGTCGAAGGCGGGGCTTTCGATGCTGGTGAAGGAACTGGCCAAGACGTTCGGCCGCTTCGGCATCCGCGTCAACGCGCTGGTGCCCGGCGCGATCGCGGCCGGCGGCTTCATCGCCGATCCCGCGCTCGCGAAACACATTCCGCTCGGCCGGCTCGGCCAGGCCGCCGACCTCGCGCCGCTAGCGCTGGCGGTGCTGTCGAACCGGATATCGGCCTACGTCACGGGCGCCGCGATCGTGATCGACGGCGGGCTGTCGCTGACGAACTGGTTCGAGCCGCCGGGGTTGGGGGATTTGTAGGATGGACGGAGCCAACGGGTCCGGCACCGCGGGTCCGGCCACGCATGGTGGAAAGTACGATTGGCCAACTCAACGGTGAGGTGCGCTTTGACCGGCGCGACCAAGGGCTAAGAATGCGAATTGCCTGGCACCCCAGAAACAGGAGCGGCGAGAGAGCTATCGGGCCATCTGTTCGGCTCCGCCATCTCCATCGGGTCCAGTTTATCGCAAAAGACGCACTTCAACTCGGTGCGTCCCGTAAAGCTGGGAGCCGGCACCATCCTCTTACCGCAGTGCAAGCAGCGGGTGACACGGTCCATCGCGACCCTCCCTATCATTTCGACCCTAACGAGCAGGGGGAACCTAGGTTCCATTGGGGAGTTGCATATCCGACCGCGTCAGTGAGGAGATTACAAATGCAGGCTGCGATTGATCGTGTAATGCAAACCTACGTGATGATGGTCAATCTCACGCCGAAACAGGAAAGCGATGTCCGAGCAAAAGTCTCCAGATTTTTGGAAGACAAAGGCGATGACGAACGCAGGTTAGCAGTTGAAGGCCTCAGGCATCTGTTAGGTCATGCCACGAAGCGCCGTCGCGCGGCTTCAGCTCAAGACTGCGTCGAGTAGCTCTCGTGGCTGGTAGGGCTTCATTGAGAGAGCGGCCCCGGATTGCGCTTCGCGCCAGATGGTCTTCTACCCCAACCCCGGTCAGGAGAACCACTGCCGTGAGTCCGGGCTCAGGCCTTCATCTGCGAGCGCTCTGACGACCGAAGGCGTCGTCTTCATCCGCGCGAGATAGCCGCTGAGCCGCTTTGGTACTTCGATCTCAAACTTGCCAGCCCACATCAGCATCACGACGAGATATGGGTCTGCGATCGTCATCTGATCCCCCACCAAAAATGGCCTGTCGGCAAGCTGCTCAGCGACTGTAGCGAAATGCTTGACCAGCAATCGCCGTGCCTTGGCCCGTTCGACCGATGTCGCATCGCGGTGGAAAAACGGTCTGAAGTTTGTGTGGAGTTCGGTAGTCATGAACGAAGTAGCCTCGAGCGCGCGCCAACGGTCCAGACCGTTTTCGGGAAGCAGCGCCCCGGCCTGATGGGCGATGTAGACAAGAATGGCGAGATTTTCGGTAAGGACGGTTCCGTCGTCGAGTTCCAGAGCGGGCAGAAGGCCTTTTGGGTTGATCGTCAGAAAGTCGCGCCCATCTTCGGTCCGCTTGCCACGATCGACTCTCATGAGCCTGTATGGAAGTGCCGTCTCGATGAGAGCGATGTGGTCAGCAAAGCTGCAGCCGCCCGGAGCGTAGTAGAGGATCATTAGAGAGTCTCCCTGAGAGAGAAACTTTGATCCATTGCGAGATAGTTGGCTTGTTGTTTTGCGACCAGTAAGTCACTTTGTCGAGATCGCATAAGCCAGGCGTTTCCTCGGCGAACCCGAGCACCTCGCCGATGCGGCGGCGGACGCGATCCATTGTCGGCGGCGTCCGGCCAGCTAGCTAAGCCGTCGCGCTCTTCATCGTCGAGGCGATGACCTGTGCCAGCGTCTCCAGCTGGAACGGCTTCTGCAGGGCGGGGCGGTCGCGATATTCATGGGGCAGGCCGGAGGAGCCGTAACCGGTTGCAAAGATGAACGGGCGGTTGCGCGCCGTGATCAGTTCGGCGACCGGCGTGATCACCTTGCCGTTGACGTTGACGTCGAGAATGGCGAGATCGAATTCGGTCGATTGCACCAGCCTGACCGCTTCGCCGATTTCGCCGGCCTCGGCAGCTACGCTGTGGCCCAGCTCTTCCAGCATGTCAGCGACCATCATCCGGATCATGACCTCGTCTTCAACGAGGAAAACAGAACAGCCCGCAGGCCGTGTCGCTATCATGAGGGGAATCCTTGCCCTTCCAAGGCCTTGAGGTTCGCAAAAAACACCCCTTGGTGCAACGTCGACATGAACCGGCATGCTCTAAAACGAAGACTCCTTCAACGAGCGGTGCCCCAACGCCGGGGGAGAGGTAACGGTTCCTGTGGCCGGAACCAAAATCTTGAGGAAATTCTTCCTTAAGTGTGCGGAGGCTATTACATCTCGACGAAGCCTGAGCCTTGGGAAGTCTGAGCCTTGGACGGGCGGCTGAGCCCGCCGCGAGACCGCAATGTCGCAAGAACCGCCCGAGAAGATGATGTTTCAGCTCACCCTGCGGCGGCGCGGGATCAGCGACCAGGCGGTGCTGCGCACCATGGAAGAGGTGCCGCGGGAGGTTTTCGTGGCGGCTGGCGACCGCAGTCATGCCTATCGCGACAGCGCGCTCGGCATCGCCTGTGGGCAGACCATCAGCCAGCCCTTCGTGGTGGCCTACATGACCGAGCAGTTGCAGCTGCGGAAGGACCACAAGGTGCTTGAGATCGGTACCGGCTCCGGCTATCAGGCCGCGGTGCTGTCGCGGCTATGCGCGCATGTCCTGACCATCGAGCGCTACCGGACGCTGGCGAACACGGCCCGCGACCGACTCGAAGCGCTCCGCTATTACAATATCGAGGTGCTGAACGGCGACGGCTTCGACATTCCGCCCGGCGCCGGCGATTTCGACCGCATCATCGTCACCGCCGCGATGGAGCAGATCCCGGACAAACTGCAGCAGCGGCTCGAGCCCGGCGGCATCCTGATCGCACCGGTCGGCCCGCATCACGGCACCCAGACGCTGGTCAGGCTGACCAGGAAGGATAGCGGTTTCGAGCGCAAGGAATTGGTCGATGTCCGCTTCGTCCCGGCCCTGCCGGGAATTGCGCGCGAGCTGTAGAAACCCGGATTGGCGGTTCCCGCCAACATCTTATTCCAAGGGTTAAGCGGTTATTTACTCGGCAGGTGTTTACTCAAAACAGTATTTTGTTGCGTACGAGTGAGTAACCATGTCCCGTGTCGCCGAGTTGCTTCGCTCGCGTCGGGTGCCGCAGGTCGCGGTGCTGGCGCTGATGTCGGTCGGCTTTGCCGGCTGCAGCGCCGATATGCAGACGCGCTTATCCGATGGCTTCTCCAATCCCTTTGCCTCGCAGCCCGAAGCCACCGGTTCGGTACGCTCGCCCGCCGTCGAACGCCGCGAGCCGCCGCAATACGCCCGGCCGCAGGCGTCCTCCGCGCCGCAATACCAGTCCCAGCCCTTGCCGGCACCTGCCGTCGCTGCACCGCACGCTTATCCCGCCAGTTCGGGCGGGGTGTCGGGAGGGGGGCGCGGGATTTCGTCCTACGCACCGCCGTCCCGGCCACCCATCGAGACCACGGCCACGGTACCGCCGCGCTCGGTCGCGGCCGCGCGCCCGGTTGCGCCGAACGGCACCACGATCATCGTCGGCACCAGTGACACGCTCGACCTTCTGGCGAAGCGGTACAACGTTTCAGCCGCCGCGATCCTGCAGGCCAATGGCTATAAAGGCCCGCGCGTGCTGTCGCCCGGCCAGCAACTGATCATTCCGCGGCAGACGGCGGTGGCTGCGTCCGCTCCGTCGCTCGCGCCCCCGGTCAGCAAACCGGTTGCCGCTGCGGCCGCACCGTCGAGCGTCCATATCGTCAATCGCGGCGATACGCTGATGGGCATCGCGCGCCGGAACCATGTCCCGGTTGGCGAGCTCGCCAGGGCCAATAATCTCGATCAGTCCGCCAAGCTCAGCCTCGGCATGAAGCTGACCGTGCCCGGCTCGAAGTCCGCGGCCGTTGCGCCAGCGGCGCAGCCCGTCGCCGCCGCAGTACCTGCCCCGTCGGTGGCCCCGGTTGCGGCGTCGTCCACCAAGATGGCCGCCGCCGGCGGACCGCCGCAGGCCGCGCGGCTGGCCTCCGCCACCACGAATGTCACGGAAGAAAAGCCCGTCGTCGAGCAAGCTTCCATCAAGCCCAGCGAAGCCACCGGCGCGCTGCCGACCTTCCGCTGGCCGGTGCGCGGCAAGGTGATCACGAGCTACGGCGCCAAGACCAACGGCAAATCGAATGACGGAATCAACCTGGCGGTGCCGGAAGGCACGCCGGTGAAAGCTGCGGAAGATGGCGTGGTCGCCTATTCCGGCAACGAGCTCAAGGGTTACGGCAATCTGGTTCTGGTGCGGCACTCCAACGGTTACGTCACCGCATATGCCCATGCGAGTGAACTGATGGTAAAGCGCGGCGATACGATCAAGCGCGGCCAGATCATTGCCAAATCGGGTCAATCGGGTGAGGTGGGGTCGCCGCAGCTCCACTTCGAGATCCGCAAAGGATCTTCTCCGGTTGACCCGCTTCAATTCCTGAACGGGGCGTGACGGCGCAGCGCGCGTAGCCCGGATGAAGCGTAGCGAAATCCGGGGCCGGTCCTTCAACGGCCCAGACTGACCCCGGATTGCGCCACGCTTCATCCGGGCTACGGGTTCGCTACACCTACTTCCCTGAAAGCCTGACGCCCAGCCGTCCCGCCAGTTCCTGCGTGAACTGCCAGGCCACGCGGCCCGAACGCGACCCGCGCGTGGTCGACCATTCCAGCGCCTCGCGCTCCAGCGCTTCGTCAGCCATCTTGATGCCGTAATGGCCGCAATAGCCGCGTACCATAGCGAGGTATTCGTCCTGGCTGCAGCGGTGGAAGCCGAGCCAGAGACCAAACCGATCCGACAGCGACACCTTCTCCTCGACCGCTTCGCCCGGGTTGATCGCGGTCGAGCGTTCGTTCTCGATCATCTCGCGCGCCAGCAGGTGCCGCCGGTTCGAGGTGGCATAGAGGATGACGTTGTCGGGACGTCCCTCGATACCGCCTTCCAGCACCGCCTTCAGCGATTTGTAGGAGGCATCGTTGCCGTCGAAGGAGAGATCGTCGCAGAACACGATGAAGCGGAAATCGGAGCTGCGTAAGAGATCCATCAGGCCGGGCAGGCTCTCGATGTCCTCGCGGTGGATCTCGATCAGCTTCAGCCGGTCGGCCGGTTTGCGGTCGATGTTGATATTGGCGTGAGTGGCCTTCACCAGCGACGACTTGCCCATGCCGCGCGCGCCCCACAGCAGCGCGTTGTTCGCGGGCAGCCCGTCGGCAAAGCGCTCGGTGTTTTCGATCAGGATGTCGCGCATCCGGTCGATGCCCTTGAGCAGGCCAAGGTCGACGCGGCTGACGCGCGGCACCGGTGAAAGCCGTCCGTCCGGATGCCAGACAAAGGCGTCGGCAGAGCCGAACGACTCGAGGGTCCCGACCGGGGAGGCCGCGGAAAGGTGGCCGGCGATGGCTTCCAGCGCGGTCGCAATCCGCTCGGCGGTGGCGCCGTTGAGCGCATCTGCCGGACGTTTTGTCGCGGTTTTTGCAAGGGCTCGCGAGGCAGCCCTGGGGGCGGCGCGAGCCGGTGTTTGAGCCGCAGTTTTCTTGGCTTTTTTCGACATTTTCGGAGTTCCTGACCGCGCAGCCTTAACGGGCCTTGGAAGGTCCCGCAAGCGGCCTAAATGAGAGGTCCGGCCACGTTGCAATTAGGCCCGCCGCCGCTATAGTCCGCGCGAATTTGCCCGGACCGGCGATTTGCCCCAAGGCGCTAAGCCCAGGCATGGCCGGTTCTTTTCCGTCTCACGAGGATTGTTCGAATGCTGATAACCCCTGCGTACGCCCAGGCCGCAGCCGGCGGCGATGCCAACAGCATGTTGATGTCGCTGCTGCCGTTCGCGCTGATCTTCGTCATCATGTATTTCCTGATTCTGCGCCCGCAGCAGAAGAAGGTGAAGGATCACGCCGAACTGGTCAAAAACATCCGCCGCGGCGACACGGTGATTACTTCGGGTGGTCTGGTCGGCAAGGTGACCAAGGTGGTCGATGACGACCAGATCGAGTTCGAGATTTCGGACGGCGTCCGCGTGCGGCAGATGCGGCAGATGATTTCGGGCGTCCGCACCAAGGGCGAGCCGGCCAAGGAAAAGAGTGAGGCCAAGGACGAGACGTCCGCGAGCTGAGTTTTCCGCGCCGCTTCCCGCGGCGCATTTTCCTGGATCTGACGGGTCTACTCGATGTTGTATTTCACGCGGTGGAAGGCGCTGGCGATCATTCTGACCGCGCTTGTGGTCTGCCTGTTCGCGGTTCCGAATTTCTTTCCCCAGGAGCGGGTGAAGACCTGGCCGGCGTGGGCACAGCGGCACATCGTGCTCGGCCTCGATTTGCAGGGTGGTTCGTACCTGCTGCTCGAAGTCGATTCCAACTACGTGAAGAAGGAAAAGCTCGATCAGGTGCGCGACGAAGTTCGTCGCGTGCTGCGTGAGGCCAAGATTGGCTATACCGGCCTTTCCTCGCGCGCCGACGCGGTCGAGGTCCGCGTCAAGGACAGCGACCTGCAGGCGGCGCTTCCCAAGCTGCGTGAACTGTCGCAGCCGCTGGGCGGTTTGCTTGGCTCCTCAGGGCAGCGCAGCCTCGAAGTCTCGGATGCCGGCGGCGGGCTGATCCGTCTCACGGTTCCGCAAGCCGCCATTACCGAACGCATCCGGCAAACCATCGAACAATCGATCCAGATCGTCGAGCGCCGCATCAACCAACTCGGCACCGTCGAACCCTTGATCCAGCGGCAGGGCACCGACCGCATTCTGGTTCAGGTGCCGGGCTTGCAGGATCCGACGGAGTTAAAACGCATCCTTGGCCAGACCGCCAAGATGGAATTCCGCATGGTCGATTCGTCGGTGTCGCCGGATCAGGCGCAACGGGGAAGCGTGCCGGCCGATTCGGAAATCCTGATGAGCGAGCAATCGCCCAAGGTGCCCTACGTCATCAAGAAGCAGGTGCTGGTTTCCGGCGGCGACCTCACGGATGCGCAGCCGGGCTTCGACCAGCGCACCAATGAACCGATCGTCAACTTCAAATTCAACAGTTCGGGCTCGCGCAAATTCGCGCAGGCGACGTCGGAGAATGTCGGGCTGCCGTTTGCCATCATCCTCGATAACAAGGTGATCTCCGCGCCTGTGATCCGCGAGCCGATCACCGGCGGGCAGGGGCAGATTTCCGGCAGCTTTACCGTGCAGTCGGCGAACGAACTTGCGCTGCTGCTGCGGGCCGGCGCGCTGCCGGCGCCGCTGACCGTGATCGAGGAGCGTACCGTCGGTCCGGGCCTCGGCCAGGATTCGATCGAGAAGGGCGAACTGGCGGCCTATGTCGGCTCGATCATGGTCATCGTGTTCATGCTGGTGACCTATCGCCTGTTCGGCGTATTCGCCAACATCGCGGTCGCCATCAACGTCGCGATGATCTTCGGCATCCTGTCGCTGCTCAACGCCACGCTGACGCTACCCGGCATCGCCGGCATCGTGCTGACGGTGGGTATTGCGGTCGACTCCAACGTGCTGATCTATGAACGCATCCGCGAGGAGCTGCGCGGCGGCCGTAATGCGATTTCGGCGATCGACGCCGGCTTCAGGCGCGCGCTGTCGACCATTCTGGACTCCAACATCACCACCTTCATCGCCGCCGCGGTGCTGTTCTATATCGGCACCGGCCCGGTGCGCGGCTTCGCCGTTACGCTCGGCATTGGCATCATTACTACAGTCTTCACCGCCTTTACCCTCACCAGCCTGATCGTCGCCGGCTGGGTGCGATGGAAACGGCCGAAGACCGTGCCGATCTAGGAATCTCACTCGTGACTCAATACGTTCTCATTGGGCTTGGCATTCTGATCGCCGTGCTGACCGTGGTCGCCGCGCTCGATCTGCTGCCGCCGCTGCGCATCGTTCCCGACGATACGCATTTCGATTTCACCCGCTTTCGCCGCATCAGCTTTCCGATATCGGCGGCGCTTTCGATTCTGGCGATCGTGCTGTTCTTCACCCACGGGCTGAATTTCGGCATCGACTTCAGGGGCGGCACGCTCCTGGAGGTGCAGAACAAGTCCGGCCCCGCCGATATCGGTGCGATGCGCGCGACACTGAGCACGCTTGGGCTCGGAGACATCCAGTTGCAGCAGTTCGGCGGTCCGAACGACGTGCTGATCCGGGTGGCTGAGCAGCCGGGCGGCGACGCCGCGCAGCAGCAGGCCGTGCAGAAGGTTCGCGGCGCGCTCGGCGACACCGTCGAATATCGCCGCGTCGAGGTGGTGGGGCCGCGCGTTTCCGGCGAACTCCTGGCCTACGGCATGCTCGGCCTGATGCTCGCGATCTTCTCGATCCTGATCTATCTCTGGTTCCGGTTCGAATGGCAGTTCGCCTTGGGCGCCATGATCGCCAACGTCCACGACATCGTGCTGACGATCGGCTTCATGTCGATCACCCAGGTTGATTTCGACCTCACCAGCATCGCGGCGCTGTTGACCATTCTCGGCTACTCCCTGAACGATACGGTCGTGATCTACGACCGCATCCGGGAAATGCTGCGGCGGTACAAGAAAATGCCGATGCCGCAACTGCTGAACGAATCCATCAATTCGACATTGTCGCGCTCGATCATCACCCACGTCACCGTGACGCTGGCCTTGCTGGCCCTGCTGCTGTTCGGCGGCCATGCGATCCACAGCTTCACGGCGGTGATGATGTTCGGCGTGGTGCTGGTCGGCACCTACACCTCGATCTTCATCGCCGCGCCGATCCTGATCTATCTCGGCGTCGGTGAGCACCGCGACGCGCCGGATAAGCCTGCGAAGAAGTAAGTCGGCATGATCCCGGAAAGTGGGAACCGGTTTTCGGAAAAGATCATGCCAAATCGAACAACTACATCCTCGGACGCTCCCCATCTTCCGAGGTCGGCGCCGATCGAAGCCTACGGCAAGGGTGGCTTCGCCTTCGCCGACATGTCGCACCGCGGCTCGCTATTGTGCCTGCCGGACGGGATATGGGCCTGGCCGGTGACGAAACCGGCCGAGATCGACGAATATTCGCTTGCGCGCGTGTTCAAGGCCGCCAATTCCATCGACACGCTGATCATCGGCACCGGCACGGAAGTCTGGATGCCGCCGACAATCCTGCGCGAGGCGCTGCGTACGGTCAGGGTCGTGCTGGACCCGATGCAGACGGGACCTGCCATCCGCACCTACAACATCATGCTGGGCGAGCGCCGGCGCGTCGCGGCGGCGCTGATCGCAGTGCCATGAGCGGGGCGGCGACGTCGAAGGATTCCGCCGCCTTCTGCGCCGATCTGGTGCGCACGCACGACTTTGTCCGTTATGCGTCGACGCTGTTCCTGCCACAGGCCCAGCGCCGCGCCCTGCTGTCGGTCTATGCCTTCAATGTCGAGATATCGCGCGTGCGCGAGCAGGTCAGCCAGCCGCTGCCGGGCGAAATGCGGCTGCAATGGTGGACCGACATGCTGGGAGGCGCCGGCCATGGCGGCGTCGAGGGCAATCCGGTCGCGGCCGAACTGTTGCAGACGATCGCCGAATTCCGCCTGCCGGTCGAGCCGCTGTCGCGGTTGATCGAGGAGCATCAGTTCGACCTCTACAACGATCCGATGCCGTCGATGGCGGCGCTGGAGGGGTATGTCACCGACACGTCAGCGGCGCTGTTCTCGCTCGGCGCGCGGATCGCGGTACAGCCGTCGGCCGTGATCGACCATCTCGCGCGCCATGCCGGGCTGGCACGGGGCACGGCGCAGGTGATCGCCACGCTGCCGCTCGATGCCGCGCGGCGTCAGCTATTCCTGCCGCTGCAATTGCTGCAGCAACACGGTAGCGGAATGGAAGAAGTCTTTGCGGGCAAGCAGACGCCGCGGGCGCGTGCAGCGATCGATCAGTTGGCGGCGGACGCCCGAAAAAATCTCCGTACTGCCTTCGAGCTGCTCGCGCATGTGCCGCCGCAGGCGCGGCGGGTGTTCCTGCCGCTGGCGTTGGTCCGCCGCGACTTGGAGCGCATGTCGCGTGCTGACTTTGATCCCTTCGTGCCACAGGCGCCGTCGCGGCTGCGGACCTTGTGGACGTTGTGGCGCGCGTCGCGGACGCGCGAGTTTAGCGGGTAAGGGGCGTCGGTCCAACCGTCGTCATTGCGAGCGCAGCGAAGCAATCCATGTCGCCGCGGATGGACGGATTGCTTCGTCGCTGCGCTCCTCGCAATGACGGTAACCTACTGCGAGTTCAACTCACTGCTTTCGAAATTGAACCGGTCCCGCAAATTCTTGCGGCTCTCCAAAATGTCTTTCATGAACGCGCGGTCGACCTCGCTCTTGATCAACGGCTCGATCAGATCGATCTGATTCATCGCGACGAGTTGCAGGATCTCCGTGCGCGGCTTGCCGGCGGCATCGCGCGGCAGGGCATGCACCACCTGGATATGCTCCGGCGGCTTGACGCCCTTGGTGGAGGACAGTTCTCCGCGCAACTGCTTTTCCAGCGCGACACTGTCGGCCTCGACAAAGGCGTACAACCCGACGCCGGTGCGGCGGTCGGCGAACGCGACAATGGCGGTGTCGCGCACTTCAGGATTCTTCCTGATCAGATCGATCAAGACAGGCGCGTCGTTGACCAGCCGGCGGCCGCCGCCTTCGCGATCGGTGAAATTGAACAGCCCGCGGGTGATGGCCTGGTAGACCTTCTTGCCGGTCATGAGCCAGATACTGGCGACAAAGGATTTGCGCGCCAGAATCTTGCGCTCCATCGGCGTCAGCGCCTGTGGCGCATAGCTGCGCTTGTGCTTCAGCAGATGGCGCAAGTCCTCGTAGGCCGCGATCCGGAACAGGCGGCTTCTCGTTTTGAAGCAGCCGGCCAGTTGAAAATCGGTCACATAGGCCCGGCCGTCACTGCCACGGAGCCAGTTCTGCTCCTTGGCGAGATCATTATGGCAGATGCCGGCACGGTGCAGCTTGCGAAGCGCGAGCTTGGCAGAGCGGAAATAGGCGAGGTCGCCATGGGGCTTTGCCAGATGCAGCGCGACGCCGTCGATGAAGCCGCGTACCAGCGCTTGCCGTCCCGCCCACAGCAGCTTCGGGCCGACGTCGAGCTCGCGTGCCAGCGCCAGCGCGCGGCGTTCGCGGGCGAAGAGATGGCGGGCGAGCGGATAGGACCACAGCGGCACCTGGTCGAGCCGGCGCAGCACCGCGTCAACCTCACCGGTATCGTCGCGAAAGCGGCCGCGTTCGACGGTCGAGAACACGTCTCGCTTCAGCAGTACGCCTTCGGTCCAGCGCGCCGACAGAATGGCGGCGTCGTCTTTTGGCAAACCCATGGTGTTACGCCGCCGCCGCTACGCGCAGATGATCGGCAATCCAGCGATCGAGATCGGCCAGCGCCCGGGCGCTGAGCGCCTGCTTTTTTGCCACTGTCTTCTCGTTGCCGCGCAGCCTCGTGCCGTCGGGCTTCTTGGTCGGCGGACTGGCCAGCGGCGGGAACAGACCGAAATTGATGTTCATCGGCTGGAATGAGCGCGTTCCGGCCTCAATGGTTTCGATGTGGCCGCCAGTGATATGCCCGAGCAGCGAGCCCAACGCGGTGGTCACGGGCGGCGGTTCGAGCGACTGCGCCCGCGCGTTCGCCGCGGCATAGAGGCCCGCGATCAGGCCGATGCTGGCGGATTCCACATAGCCCTCGCAGCCGGTCATCTGGCCGGCAAAGCGCAGCCTCGGCTGCGCGCGCAAGCGCAACTGGCCATCCAGCAGCTTTGGCGAATTCAGGAAGGTGTTGCGATGCAGGCCGCCGAGCCGGGCGAATTCGGCGTTCTCGAGCCCCGGAATGGTACGGAACACGCGCTGCTGTGCACCGTAGTTCAGTTTGGTCTGGAAGCCGACGATGTTGTAGAGCGTGCCGAGCTTGTTGTCCTGCCGCAACTGCACGATCGCGTAGGCCTTGACGGTCGGGTTGTGCGGATTGGTCAGCCCGACCGGCTTCATCGGCCCGTGCCGCAGGGTTTCCGGTCCGCGTTCGGCCATCACTTCGACCGGCAGGCAGCCGTCGAAATAGGGCGTACTGGTTTCCCAGTCCTTGAAATCCACCTTCTCGCCGGCGAGGAGCGCCGCGACAAAGGCGTCATACTGTTCTTTGGCCATCGGGCAGTTGATGTAGTCGGCGCCGGTGCCGCCGGGCCCGACCTTGTCGTAACGCGACTGAAACCACGCCACCGACATGTCGATGGAATCCCTGTGTACGATCGGCGCGATCGCATCGAAGAACGCCAGCGCGTTCTCGTCGGTGAGTTCGCGGATGGCGTCCGCCAGCGGCGCCGAGGTGAGGGGGCCGGTCGCGACGATCACGTTACCCCATTCGGCGGGCGGCAGGCCGGCGATTTCAGTCCGGTCGATCTCGATCAGGGGATGGTCGTGCAGGGCGCGGGTGACGGCCGCGGAAAACCCGTCGCGGTCGACCGCCAGCGCCCCGCCCGCGGGCACCTGGTTGGTGTCGGCGCAGCGCATGATCAGCGAGCCCAGCCGGCGCATTTCGGCATGCAGCAGGCCGACGGCGTTGTTGGCGGCGTCGTCGGAGCGAAACGAGTTGGAGCAGACGAGTTCGGCCAGGCCCTCGGTGCGGTGCGCCTCGGTCATCCGCAACGGGCGCATCTCGTGGAGGACGACGCGAACACCCGCATTGGCGATCTGCCAGGCAGCTTCCGAACCGGCCAAGCCGCCGCCAACCACATGGACGGTGTCAGTTTGGGGAGTGGAGGAAATCATGCGCGCAGGGTTAGCGCGTTTTCGCGCCAAGCGCACCGGTTTGCGTGAAGAAAACGCGTCAAACCAAAAGCTGGAAACGACAACGCCCGCAGCGGGGCGGGCGTTATCCGTTCGTCAGGCGGCTGAACAGAAATCAGCTGCTATAGGTTCCGGCGGCAACGCGCGGAATGTCCGCACGATCAAGGCCGATATCGGCCAGTTCGCGATCGCTGAGCTGGGACAGTTCGCTGACATTGCGCTGATAATCCCGGAACGCCTGGATCATGCGGATGAGCGAGAGTAGCATCGTAGTCTCCTTGAAGTTGCGATTCAGCCTTTGAGGTCGGCCTCATCGTTGAAATGAATATAGCTTAGATTCCGCAGTGCAGAAGTTCCGATGTTGCGATGCAGCTAATCCTAAAACGCATGGCATTGGTAAGAGCCGCTTAACCTTTGCGCATGGCTGCCGGATCGGTCGGCTTGCGTGCCCAGCACCTGCAAGTAATGCCGTAAATTTGCGGGTTTTGTGTAATCGCGTGATGACTCTTATCGTCTGACCAAGTGGCGGTGGGGAAGGCCGAACACAAGTTGGCGACCGGGTCCGGCAGACAAAATGTGCAAATTAGCCAGGTTTTTTGGAATTTTCTTATGCGCTAATCGCATGTGTCGTGTCGCTTATAAATGAATATATATTCATTATTACAAGCAGTGAAGCTGCACCTGCCTGGATAGTTTGGGACTGTGCGGCCAACCTGCGTGACGGGTCATTTCGTCAGCGCAACCGCGCGCGCGAGGTTGATGACGGGACGGCCGATGTCATGTGCGGCGGCGTCCCGGTGTTTGGCCTGTTGGGGAAGACCCGGTTCAATTGCTTGTCCTGTCGTCAGCGTCGAAACGATAGCGCGCCTGAGGTGCCGGCTACCGTTGCCGTGAAATGATTTGCAGCATCACCAAAGATGATTGCCGCAAGACCGCGCGTGCCTTCCTTACCGGACCGTAATGAAAAAGAACGATTTCGCATAAGGCCTGTGCGCGCCGCGCTTACAACCTCGCGCGAAGTTCATCCTGAAGTTCCTCCGCTTCGGCGAAGAATTGTTTTTGCAGACGGCAATGATGCCGTCTGTCCAAAAACAAAAGGGGAGTTACCATGCTCAACAAATTACTCGCAGCCACCGCAATTGCAGCCTTGGCATTTGCCGTCGCTCCCGCCGACGCAGCGCGAGTCAAAGCGGGCTGCAGCGGCGATAATCTGAGCAAGACCGAAACGATGATCGAGAACATGGCGGACGGCGAGGGCAAGATCGCCGCCCAGAAGGAAATTGCGGCTGCCCAGGATGCCATGCTGAGCGGCAAGATGGGCGTCTGTGCGTCACATCTGAGCAAGGCGATGCACGTGGGTACGGCGAAGTAGACTAGCTTGCAAAGGGCCGGTCGGCTTGCGATCGGCCCTTTGAATTTTTCTGTTCAAGGCGCCCGCGAAAGCTGCGTCGCGAAATAGGCGATGGTCTTGGCGTAGACATCGCTCTTGTTCCACTCCTTGATCGCAGCGAAATTGGCGCTGCCGGGCTCCCAGTCCTTGCCGCGTTGCCAGCCGTGGCTGGCAAGGAAGTTGGCGGTCGAAGCCAGCACGTCCGGGGGGCTGCGCAGCAGATCGCGGCGGCCGTTGCTGTCGAAATCAACCGCGAACTTGATGTAGGACGACGGCATGAACTGGGTCTGGCCGATTTCGCCCGCCCATGCGCCGCGCAACTCCTGTGGCGCGATATCGCCGCGCTCGACGATGCGCAGCGCGTCCATCAGCTCGGCCTTGAACAGGTCGGTGCGGCGGCAGTCATAGGCCAGCGTCGCCAGCGAGCGCAGCGTCGGGAATTTTCCGATGTTGACGCCGAAATCAGTTTCCAGGCCCCAGATCGCCACCAGTACTTCGCCGGGCACGCCATACGCCTGTTCGATTCGCCCGAGCACCGAGCCGTATTGCTTGAGCATGTTGGCGCCGCGGGTCAGCCGGGGCGGAACCATGCGGCCGGAGAATTCCTCAAACGTCTGGCTGAACACCTTCTGCGAATGGTCGCGGGCCAGCACGCTCTTGTCGAGCGTGACGCCGGTCAGGCCAGCCTGTATGGCGGCGGCCGAAATGCCTTTGGCGGCTGCTTCCTTCTTGAAATCTTCCAGCCACGTTTCGAACGGACCCGTGCCACAGGGCGCCGCCAAGGCTGGCGCCGCAGAAGTCACCAACAGGGCGCCCAGGGTCAGAGCGCGCAGAGAAAGGCGGGAAATCATCGTGCCGTTCGCTCCACGATCGATGCATCATCGATGGTTAGTGTCCACGTCACGTCGAATGTTCGAAGTAAGATCGGCCAAAACAAGGCTGATGTCGTTGCTGCCGATGCCTTTCCGTTGAAGATGCTCAATTCATCGTTAGTGAGCGGTGAACGACGACACCGCCGGTCGGTTCGGCCGGCGGTGTGATCGACCGGGTTCCGTGCAGGCCTATGCGCTGTCCTTGCGCCGCCAGGGGAACAGATTGGCCGGGAAATCGGCCGCAGGCTTGCGTTCGCGTTGCACGCGAGGCGGAAGCGGCTGCGGATTGAGTTCCGGCTCAATCGTCTCCCGATAGAGATGCCACGTGGCGTGCCCGAGCAGCGGGATGACGACGGCAAGGCCGAGGAAAGCCGGCAGCGATCCCGCCACCAGCAGCACCGCGACGATCAATCCCCAGGCCGCCATCGGCCCGGGATTGCGTGCGACTGCGCGCAGCGAGGTCACCATCGCATCGCCGGCGCCGGCATGACGGTCGAGCATCAACGGAAACGACACCACGCTGATGCACAGCGCGATGAGGGCAAACAGGAAGCCGACACCGCAGCCGACCACGATCAGCCACCAACCTTGCGGCGTCGTCAGCACGCGTTCGACGAAATCGGAAACGCCGGTCGCGCCTGCATAGCCGAACGCGGCGATGTAAATCGCCTGCGCGGTAGCCACCCATGTCACGAACAGCGCGAGCAACAGCACGCCGAGCCCGAGCATCGCGCCAAACGATGGCGAGCGCACGACCTCGAGCGCGTCCCAGGCGGTTGCCTGTTCGCCGCGTTCGCGACGGCGGCTCATTTCGTAGAGGCCGAGCGCAGCAAACGGGCCGAGCAGCGCAAAGCCGGCGGCGAGCGGAAACAACAGCGGCAGCACCGAATAGCCGTGCACGGCGCGTGCCAGCATCAATCCGAGGACGGGATAGATGATGCACAGGATGATGGCGTGGCTTGGCACGGCTTTGAAGTCTTCCCAGCCGCGCTGCAAGGCCTGATGGAGTTCTGATAAGCCGATGGTTCGGATAACGGGCGCCGCGGCGGTGTCTGGTCCGCTCTGCGCCACCGATGTGACATTGCCTTGATAGGTGGCCATGGTCGCTGTCTCCCTCGCGGTCGCATTGTGCGCCAACCGAAAGACGCACATGCGCCGTTTCATAAAACGATCACGATCAGGCCAGACGCGAAGACGGACAAGAGGGGGAAGGAACTGGCATGTCGCGAACTGAAACAACAGCGTACTCCCAAACAGCGACAAACGCACTCACGCTTCGGTGAATGTTTCATTGGCAAGCTTCATCTGGCTGGCTAGACTTGCCGGCGATCCGGCGTGGTGCTGCCGGTCAAACAGTGCCGCCAGAGACTCACCCCATCCTCAATTCATTGGGAGCGAACGATGAGCATTTTCGGAAAAATCATGAGCGCAATCTTCGGCAGCAAGGCAGACGCCGCACCAGCCGGCGGTGGCGCGGCCGCAGGCGCCGGGTCGTCCGGTGGGGCCGCTGGATCGTCCGGTGGGGCTGCTGCACCTGCCGCAACCGTCGACGTCGCGCCCATCCTCGACCAGGCGGTGAAGGCCAAGGGCGAGAAGCTGGAGTGGCGGACCTCGATCGTCGACTTGATGAAAGCGCTCGACATCGATTCCAGCTTCGCCGCGCGCAAGGAGCTCGCGAAGGAACTCGGCTATACCGGCGACAGCAACGATTCCGCGAGCATGAATATCTGGCTGCACAAGCAGGTCATGGCCAAGCTGGCCGCCAATGGCGGCAAGCTGCCGCCGGATATCAAGCACTGAGGCTTCGTCCGGTTCACAGAATGCAAAGGCCCGCGGCGACGCGGGCCTTCTTTTTTGGGTGCGATTGCAATGCAACAATGTGCAAACGGTATGCACTTCATGGAAAAAACGCTGTAGATACGGGCGGACAAAGAACACTAAGCAAAACAAAGGAGGACGCCAATGAGCAATGTCGATCGCAGGACCATCCTGGCAACGGGCGCGCTGGCGCTGGCCGGTGCGGGCGTGGAGTCCGGCACGGCTGCGGCGCAGGCCGGCCCGAAATCGATTTTTCCGGTTGGCACGACGACCATCCCGATCGTGGGTGAGACCGATGTGTTTCCGGTGCGGCGGATTTATTGCATCGGGCGAAACTACGCCGCGCATGCGCGCGAAATGGGTTCGGATCCCAATCGCGAGCCGCCGTTCTTCTTTCAAAAGCCGACCGACGCGATCCAGAATGTTACGATCGGCGCGGTCGCCGATCATCCTTATCCCTCGCTCACCAAAAACTATCATTACGAGGTCGAGCTGGTGGCGGCGCTGAAATCGGGCGGCACCAATATCTCCCCGGAGCAGGCGCTCGACCACGTCTACGGCTATGCGCTCGGCCTCGACATGACGCGGCGCGATCTGCAGCGCGCGATGGGCGACGAGAAGAAGCCTTGGGAAATCGGCAAGAGCTTCGATCGCTCCGCGGTGCTCGGGCCGATTCACCCCGCAGCCAAGACCGGACATTTCACCAAGGGCGCGATCTCGCTGGCGGTGAATGGCACGGTCAAGCAGAACTCCGATCTGCGCAACATGATCTGGAGCGTGGCGGAGCAGATCTCCAAGCTTTCGGAAGCTTTTGAACTCAAGCCGGGCGATATCATCTATTCGGGTACGCCGGAAAATGTCGGCCCGGTCGTGAAGGGCGACGTCCTCCTGTGCAAGCTCGAAGGTTTGCCGGATATGTCGATCCGGATTACGTGAGGCGCAGGTAGCCCGGATGGAGCGAAGCGAAATCCGGGTTTTTCGCGGCCAAGGGACTTATCCCGGATTGCGCTTCGCTCCATCCGGGCTACGACGCTGGCTCACCCCGTCAGATCGGCAAACTGCGGATTCTTGCTCAGATAATCAACGACGAACCCGCAGCCGGCAATGACCTTGCGGCCGTCGGCGCGGATCAGTTCGAGCGCACCCCTGATCAAGTCGGAAGCGATGCCGCGGCCGCGCAGCGCGCGGGGCGTTTCGGTATGGGTGATGATGACCGCCGAGGGCGTGACGCGATAATTCGCAAACGCCACAGCGCCGTCGACGTCGAGTTCGAAGCGGTTTTGAGCCTTGTTGTCGCGGACGGCGGCCATGTGGCGATTCCCGGATGATTCACCGTTTCATTTAGGGACATGAACCGGCCGATGCAAACCGGCGACGAAGAGGGAACTGGCTCGCCGGGGATTGGCTGACATGCGTGTTCTGACCTGCCTGACCGTTGCACTGCTGGGCACTGCCGTGTTGCTTGCGCAACCGCCTGCCGCGTCTGCCCAAGTGTCTGTTGAAGGCGACCAGAGCTGGCAGACCTGCGTCAGCGTGACGACGCCGCCGGACGAGAAGGTGGCCGCGTGCAGCACGGTCATCGATGCCAAACGCGAAACCGGCAGCAAGCTTGCGGCGGCGTACTGCTTCCGCGGCCACGGTCTGACCGAGAAGTGGCAGTACGATGCGGCGCTTGCCGACCTCAACGAGTCGATCTCGACCGTGCCGCAGCCGACTATGGCGAGGTGATCAAGCTGGCGCCGACGGACGCCCGCGGCTGGCGTAACCGCGGGATGATCCGGCTGTTCAAGGGCGACACCAAGCGCGGTTTGGCCGACTACGACATGGCGCTGCAATATGACCCGGCCGACGCCTATTCCTGGAACAATCGTGGCCAGGCCAGGATGCGGCTCAGAGACAAGGCGGGCGCGATTGCCGATTTCCGCAAGGCGCTGGAGGTCGGTCCCGGCCTGCGCACCGCAAGCGAGAGCCTGCAACGGCTCGGTGCGGCGCAATAGGACGGGACGCCGGCGGTTCGCGCGCGCAAGATCTTTGCAGCCGGACCTTGCAACGGGTTGTGGGGTTCCTAGTTCTTTTGAATGACATACGCCGCCGAAGCGGCCGAGTCTGGGCTCGATATCGGCCGCCGACGTATGCCTCTTTTCAAGGGGAGGTTTTCAATGTCGGGCTTTGGTTTCTTCAGCAAACATCGCACGTGGGAGGACTGGTTCGGCATGCTGCTTGGCGCGCTGATCGTGGTATCGCCGTGGTTTCCTTTCTCCAGCCACGACGTGATGGACGCCGAACGCAGCACCATGATCCTCAATACGTTCGTGGTCGGTATGCTGGTGTTCGGTCTGGCCCAGCTCGAATATGTCGCACTGCAGCGCTGGGAGGAGGTGGGCGAGATCGCACTCGGCCTCTGGCTGATCGCCTCACCGCTCATCCTCGGCTACTCCGGTGATGAGATGCTCCGGATTTGGCACGCCACGCTCGGCGGAATCGTCGTCCTGCTGGGTGCGCTTCAGCTTTGGCAGGATTGGCGCTTGAGCGACCAGGAACTTGCCAACCATCCGCAGTAATTGCTTGCCTGGGCCTGCCGGTTGATCGCCGGCAGGCCCGGCGGGTGCTACGTCCTAGTTTTTGAACGAATCGACGAGCAGGCTGCGGATCGACCATGGCTTGCCTTCGACGCTACCCTTGATGTCGTCGATTTTCCATTGGCCGGCATCGCGGACGAAATCATAGCGGATGGTCCCGTCGGCCGGCTTCGTCCGAGAACCCTGGTGACCGTCGATCGTGACGGCAATCGTTGCCTTGTCGGCCTCCTGCTTCTCCACGGCTACCTTGAACGATTTTACGTCCGGGTCCTGCGAATTGGTGACGGGATCGAAATCGACCGGTCCAACATCGCCCTTGCGCGTGCGGGCATCCGCTTTGGCCCAGAGCGCAATGAGCGATTTCGACAGGTAGTTTGCCTTGGCCGCTTTGTTCTCGAACACGAACGCGCCGCCGGAATCGCCCTTGCCCTTGGCAGCGCGGGTGTAGATGGCCGTGACGATGCCGGCCGGATCGTCCGCCGCCGGCGCTTCGTGCGGCAAGGTCGCGGCAAGCAGGCCGGCTGCGCCTGATAATATCAGTTCTCGGCGGGTAATCATTTTGATCCTCAATTCGGGTGGGCGGCTTCTGGACGGGAATGCGTGGCTGGACCATGGTGATGTCTGCAACGCTTGCGCTGGAGATTATCATGGCCAATGAGAAGGGCCCCAACATCAAGAAGAAGCAGAAATGCAAGAATTGCGAGGGCAAGGGCCTGCTGAAGAAGGGCGACAGGGTGCTCAAGTGCCAGCGCTGCAAGGGCACCGGTGTGCGGTAATGCCCGCCTTGGGTGCCCTGTCTTGGATTTGAGTTGACGCCGGGCCTTCTGCTATCGTCGTCGTGAGGTGTTCCATGTCTGTATTTCCAAGCGTAATGGTTGAATCCCTGTGACTGAAGTTGTGACGATCCCCACCCCGCGCGGCGGCCTGGCGCGGATGTCGCGCCGGGTGATGAACCTGGCGCATATGCTGACCCAGAATGCCCGCCGCCATGGCGACCGCATTGGCTTCATCTGGGGCGACAGATCCTGGACCTGGCGCGAGATCGATGGCCATGTCTCGGCGCTGGCGGCGGCGCTGGCCGCGCGCGGTATCGTCAAGGGCGACCGCGTTCTGGTCCATTCCAAGAATTGCGACGAGATGTTCTGGTCGATGTTCGCGGCCTTCCGTCTCGGCGCCATCTGGGTGCCAACCAATTTCCGCCTGATGCCGGACGAGGTCGCCTATCTCGCCACCGCCTCCGGCGCGAAGGCGTTTCTGTGCCATGGCGATTTCCCCGATCACGCCACCGCAGCCGCCAATCCCGCGCTCGAATTCATCTGGCGGATCGGCGAGGGCAGCTTCGGCGAGAGGACGGTGAGCGAGGCGATCGCGTCGCAAGCCGGCGCCAAGGTCGAGAATGCAGCGGTTGACTACGATGATCCCTGCTGGTTCTTCTTCACCTCGGGCACCACCGGGCGCTCCAAGGCGGCGGTGCTCACCCACGGCCAGATGGCCTTTGTGGTGACAAATCATCTCGCCGACCTGATGCCGGGCACGACGGAAACCGATGCCTCGCTGGTGGTCGCGCCGCTGTCGCATGGCGCCGGTGTGCACCAGCTCGTGCAGGCCGCACGCGGCGTGCCGACCATCCTGCTGCCGTCGGAGAAATTCGACATCGCCGAAGCGTTCCGGCTGATCGAGGTTCACCGCGTCAGCAACATTTTTACGGTGCCGACCATTCTGAAGATGATGGTCGAGCATCCGTCCGTTGACAAATACGATCATTCCTCGCTGCGTTTCGTGATCTATGCCGGCGCGCCGATGTATCGCGAGGACCAGAAGGCGGCGCTGAACAAGCTCGGCCCGGTGCTGGTGCAGTATTTCGGCCTCGGCGAGGTCACCGGCAACATCACGGTGATGCCGGCCAGTCTGCACGATCCCGAGGACGGCCCGCAGGCCCGCATCGGCACCTGCGGCTTCGAGCGCACCGGCATGCAGGTCTCGATCCAGGGCGACGACGGGCGCGAGCTGAAACCGTTCGAGACCGGCGAGATCTGCGTGATCGGTCCTGCCGTGTTCGCCGGCTATTACGACAACCCCGAAGCCAACGCGAAGGCGTTTCGCGACGGCTGGTTTCGTACCGGCGATCTCGGCCACGTGGACGAGGAGGGATTCGTCTACATCACCGGCCGCGCCTCGGACATGTACATCTCGGGCGGCTCCAACATCTATCCGCGCGAGGTCGAGGAGAAGATTCTCACACACCCCGCGATCGGCGAGGTCGCCGTGCTCGGCGTGCCCGACCCGTTCTGGGGCGAGGTGGGAGTAGCCGTCTGCGTTGCGCGCGAGGGCGCAGCCGCCGTAAGCGAGGCGGAGCTCGCCGCGTTTCTCGCGGCGAAGGTGCCGCGTTACAAGATGCCGAAGCGCTTCTTCTTCTGGGAGGCGTTGCCGAAGTCCGGCTATGGCAAGATTCCGAAGCGGCTGGTCCGCGATGAACTCGAGGCGCGAGGGTTGCTTGAGCTCATTTCCAAGACGGCCAGCTGAGGCGATGCGCAGCATTGACCAGCCCGGCGCGGCGGTGCCCGAACGCATCCAGTGGGTCGAGGCGCGAGGCCGGGCATTTTCATTCACGCTTGCCGCCGGCCTGCCGCTGCTGGAGGCCGCGCGCCGCGGCTTTGCCGAAGCAGGCTTTTCAGGCGGCGTGCTGAGCATGCGGGGAGGGGCGCTCGGGCCCTTTGCCTATGTGATGCCGGCGCTGTCGAAGACCGGAGCGAACGCGGCGTTCTACAGCGACACGTTTCGGCCCTCCGGCATCACGCGGCTGAAGTGTGGGGCGATGACGCTTGGCGAGCGTGACGGCGCGCCGTTCTTCCATTGCCACGGGCTGTGGACCGAGACCGACGGAAGCCTGCACGGCGGCCACATTCTGCCCGAGGAGAGCATCGTCGCCGAATCGTTCGCGGTGGAAGCGTTCGGCATCGACGGTGCCATGTTCACGGCCGAGCCCGATCCCGAGACCAATTTCAAATTGTTCGGCCCTGTCGCGCGCGCCGGCACGGATGTGAAGGCCGAGAGCCGCGCCTTTGCGCTGCGGCTGCGGCCGAATCAGGATTTTGCCGCGGCGCTGGAGACCTTTTGCCGGCAGCACGGAATTTTGCGCGCGCGGATTCATGGCGGCGTCGGCTCCACGATCGGCGCGCATTTCATCGACGGCCGCACCGTCGTGCCGTTTGCGACCGAGCTTGCGATCAAGGCCGGCGCGATAGCGCCCGGCGCTGACGGCACGCTGCAGGCGGAGCTCGATGTCGCGCTGGTCGATTATCTCGGCGGCATCGCCGAGGGCCAGCTGATGCGCGGCGACAATCCGGTGCTGATGACGATGGAGCTGGTGCTCGAGGTGATCTGAGTTTTTCGTAAACGCCGTGGGGTGGGCAAAGGCGCGTTCGCGCCGTGCCCACCGTTTCTCGAAGAGCGTCACGCTGAATGGTGGGCACGCTTGCGCTTTGCCCACCCTACGCAGCTACAATGCTTACCTGAAGTGATAGTTCACCCCGACCTTGATGGTGTGGAAGTCGATGTTGTTGGAAGGAAACGGCTCACCGCCAAAATTATAGGTCTCGCCGCCAAGGCTGGTGAACATGTATTCGCCCTTGGCCGACCAGTTCGGCGCGAACATGTATTCGATGCCGCCGCCGATCGTATAGCCGGAATGAGTGTGGCTATCCGAAAACGTCGCGCCCAGCACCGGAATGGAAAGGGAGGACTTGTTGTTGGCCCAGGCGTAGCCGCCCTTGGCGTAGAGAAGCGCCGCGTCCATCGCGAAGCCGGCACGGCCGGTCACGCTTCCGAATGCATTGATCTTGGAATCCACCGTGGCCGTGGCGCCACCACCGATGTCCTCGGTTACGCTGTCCTTGATGCTGGCGCCGGCGGCGTCGACTTCGACGCCGAATACGAACTGGCTGCCGGGGAGCTGCCAGTTGTAGCCGACAGTGCCGCCACCAAAACCGCCGCTGCCCGAATCGGTCCCCCAGGCACCACCGCCCATCGCGCCGACATAGAAGCCGGACCAGTTATACGCCGCAACCACCGCCGCCGGGGGCGCTTTGGAATAGGGCCGCGCCTGCATGTCGGCTGCCGACGCCGCGCTCGCGACCGAAAGGGCCACACCAGCTAAAAGTAGTTGTTTCATTTTTTGTCCCCTAAAGTTGAACACTCGAATACCCCCCTGCGGGCTCGATAACGAACCGATCGCACCGGCATGGTGACGTATCGTTGTGGAAGCGGGCGCGAACCGCGCCCAAGGAGCCGTCTGCAAGCTACGTTGCGCGGATGTGAGAACGATCGCTTGCGGGTTAACCATACGATATGCATGCCGGCAAAAATTGGACTGAAGCACGACTGCTTGAGGTTGCTATTTCAGCGACGATGCGGCGCGCAGCTTCAACAACGCAGCGGCGGCGCAATTCCACCGAATCTTCCACCTTCGCTCGTCGAAGCTTCGTCGGACAAATCGTCGCAGAGCCTGTCACCGCATTCGCGCGACCGGTTGGCTCCTCACAATGACGCACCTCAGATACATTTCAGTCAAGTTTCGAACAGCACGTCTTCGCATTCTCGCGACGCATTGCGCCCGAGCTTTGCTTGCGCTGCGAGTTCACTCCATCACCGCCGTTTGCGAACATGCACGTTGATGTCGAGATCGATCGCGCTGACGCAAGTCTGTCTTGTGCGATGCAAGCCGCCTTCATGCCAGCGGCCCTGGCGGGTACGGGCATCTCTGACTCCTGTCAATTTTAGACAGCGCCATTGCGGCAGTCGCCCACTGCTTTCGCCGGCGAATTGCCAGGCGAGGACGACCTCTTCGCCATTTTTGTTGGTACCGATGATGTGCGGACACAGTTCGCGGGGACGGCCGTCATAGCTGCAGACGACCTGCTGCTCGCTAAGGATGGCGTTGCGGAAGAGGGTGTAGGTGGCGCTGGGCATCGCTGCTTTTGGCGGGGACGGCGTTTGCCATCTGGGGTTGCGGGACGATCAGGATATATGCATTGAATGCGATGTTGTTCCATCGGACCCGCACACATGGCTTCCAGACGCAACCGCCCGATCAACCTGCCGGCGCCATATCTCAGGCGCATCTGGCTCGAGCCGTCGCGGATCACCAACCGCGAGGCCTATCCGTTCTGCTTGCCCTTGCTGCGCGATGATTTCGAGCTGAGCTTTGACAAGGCGATCACGATCATCGTCGGCGAGAATGGCACCGGCAAATCCACCTTGCTCGAAGGCATCGCCGTGCTCGCCGGCTATGACGAAGCCGGCGGCGGCAAGGGCTACATGACGGTCGACCACTCATGGGCGTTGGAAAAAATGGGGGGCCAATTGTCCGACGCGTTGCGGGCGAGCTGGCTACCCAAAATCACAAATGGCTGGTTTTTCCGCGCCGAAAGCTTTTTCTCGGTCGCCCGATACCTGGACGAGATGGCCCAGAAATATCCGATGGGAGGAGGCCCGCCGCCGGACTTCCTGTCCCATTCCCACGGCGAAGGGTTTTTGCGTTTCTTCGAGGAGCGCTGCCAGCGGCAGGGTATCTTCATCTTCGACGAACCGGAATCCGCGCTGTCGCCCTCGCGCCAGATCGCGTTCCTGAAGCTGATGCGGCGGATGGAGGACATCGGCCATTGCCAGATCATCATGGCCACGCATTCGCCAATGCTGATGGCATACCCGAACGCGAGGCTGCTGCGGCTGACGAAATACGGGCTTGAGCCGGTGACGGTAAAAGAGACCGACCACTACAGGGTCATGCGGGAGTTTTGTGAGGATCCGGCCGGGTTTGTGGAAGCGGCGATGGAGGAGTGAGATCGTAGGGTGGGAAGAGCGAAGCGAAACCCACCGTTTCAAAATGACGGGTTGCGCGGAGTTCATCATCGGGCCGGCCAAAGGCCGGACCCGGATGCAGGCGCGTGGATCGTCTGGCGTAAGCTTGATCGAACTGTACGAGCAGCAGGTCGCGGAGACCCGGCGCATGAACGTCTTTCTGGAACGGATCGCGGCGTCGCTGGAGAAGCGGGAAGGCTCGGCGGGAAGTTGAACGTAGTGGGTATAGCCAACGGGTCCGGCCTCTCGGTTGGCCCGACGATAAATCCGCGAGGCCCACCATTTCAAGAAGTGATGGACATCGCTTGCTCCACCCATCCTATGGTATTATCGGACGCAACCTGCGCGTCTCGGCCGTGCCACAAACCAGCCCCCTTTGGTCTGAAAATGCGTTACGATAACGCCGCTGCGCGGCTAGCGCGGGCCAACGAGACAATGGGGAAACGACATGAGGACGACGCTCGCGAGGGTGGGGGCCGTGGTGGCGGCGCTGGCAGTGATAGGCGCAGCCTGGGCGCACGGACCGACCCGCTAGAAGGTGCGGGAATCGATCGAGATCAACGCGCCGCCGGCCAAGGTGTGGGCCGCGATCGGCAATTTCCAGGACATGAGCTGGCTGCCGCCGGTCAGCAAGACCGAGGGCGACAAAGGCAACGCGATCGAGGCCACGCGGCGTTTGAGGCTGGCTGATGGCGCGACCGTCGATGAGGAGCTCTACAAATACGACGCCGAGAAGATGAGCTATTCGTACCGGATCACCGCCGTCGATGTGAAGGTGCTGCCGGTCACCAACTATTCGTCGACCCTGACGGTCACGCCCAGCGCCGACGGCAAGGGCAGCAGCCTGGAGTGGGCCGGCGCGTTCTATCGCGGCTTTCCCAACAACGATCCGCCGCCGGAGCTGAGCGACGAGGCCGCCGTGAAGGCAGTGAGCGGGCTTTATCGCGCAGGCCTCGAGGCGCTGAAGAAGAAGGTCGAAAGCGGAAGCTGAGCGTGCGGGCGATCGCTCTGGCGGCGCTCGTCGCCGGCATCGGCGCCGCCTCGGCCGGGCCGGCGAGGGCCGAGGAGGCCTTCGTCACCAATCAGCTCAGCGAAAATCTGTCGGTCGTGGACCTCGCAACCGCGCGGCCGGTCGCGACCATCGCAATTGCCGGCAAGCCTGCGGGCATCGCCGTCACGCCGGACGGGCGCTTCGCTTATGTGACGAGCCCCGACACCAAGGCGCTGACGGTGGTCGATGCCGCCGCCCGCCGGATCGTAGGCAAGATCGACGTCGGCGGTGGCCCGCTCGGTGTCGCGGTGGCGCCGGATGGCGCCACGGTCTATGTCGCCGACTGGTACGCCGCGGCGGTGCGGGTGATCGATCCGCAAGCGCAGCGCGTGATCGCCGATATCGCGGTCGGCGCCTCGCCGTCGGGGCTTGCGGTGACACCAGACGGGCTGCTGCTGCTTTCGGCGGACCGCGATGCCGACAGCGTGTCTGTCATCGATACCGCGACGCGGAAACGACGCGCCACGATCAAGGTCGGGGAGCGCCCGTTTGGCATTACCATCGATGCCGAGGGCCGGCGCGCCTACACCGCCAACGTCGGATCCAACGACGTCTCCGTGATCGACATCGCCGATAACAGCGAGATCGCGCGCGTGAAGACGGGCTTGCGCCCCTATGCGGTCGCACTCGCGCAAGGCCGCGGTTTCGTCACCGACCAGTATGACGGCACCGTCAGCGTGTTCGATCTCGCCACGCTCGCGCCGGTCAAGCGCATCACCGTAGGCGATTACCCGGAAGGGATCGCGGCGACGGCGGACGGCCGGCAGATCATCGTGGCGAACTGGGAGAGCAACTCGATCAGCGTGATCGATGCGGTCGAGCTGAAGGTGACCGGCGAGATCAAGGTCGGCGACGGGCCACGGGCGTTCGGGGCGTTTCTGCGGCGGTAGCCGGAGAGGGCGCGCAGTCGGGGCGTTCGGCATTGCAAAAGATCAAGCAAAGAGCCGTCGTAGCATGTGCGCTGGGTCTGAAGTGCGACGGGAACAGCCAACCGTGCGTTGATGCACCGCGGCGACGAGACGCCCCCGCATGCCGGGCTCGTTTGTGCTATAATGCCGGGAGAACAGAGAAGACAGGGAGGTGACCATGCCGCATACCCTGGTGCCCAGTGATCGCGTCGAGCACGTGAACGTCTACTGCCGCGACGGTACAAAGCTCGGCTCGATCGAACGCCTGATGCTCGACAAGACAAGCGGAACGGTCGCCTACGCCGTCATCAAGACCGGAGGGCTGCTCGGCAGCCACCATCATTGTCCGATCCGGTGGGACGCCCTCCGATTTGATCCCGCGCGTCAGGCCTACCAGACCGACGTGACGCCGGAGGATCTGCGCGCCGGTCCGTCCGAACTCGATGAAGAAGCCTTCGACTGGGGCGACCGCTCGCGCCCGCATCCGCATTATTGGACGGTGTAGTGGATCAACGGAGTTAAGCCGTGCGCGCGACCGATGCTCGCGGATGGAGCGAAGCGGTAGATTACGCTTCGCTAGTCCGCCCGACGCTTGCCGACATGCTGCCCTAATACTTAAACACGGTGCTGAAATGAAGTTCAGACAAGTTTTTCGAAATTACAAGCCTAAGAAGCAGCACGAGCATTCCAATCGCAAACAATTGACTGTTGTACTCTTCGTCAATTCGCTTCTTACTTTCCTCTTCATCATTGCGAAAGAACGATCGTATTTGTCGATCGCCGTGTATCATTCTCGAACGGAAATTATATGAATCGCCAATCATTTTTGAGAGCCATGCGGCATCGATTTTGTCCGCGAAGAGTGCGCCTAGTTTCTCTCTAAGCTGTCCCACTGATGACCGACCATTCTCAACTAAGAGCGCCTCGATCCCAGCAAGTGCCCAAATGAGGTCAGACAATTCGTCGTTTCGAAACTGACTAACAAACAACCTTGTGAAGTAGTTTAGTGCGCGCGATGCTGGTGTATCACTGTATCCATCGAATATGCCGTTCTGCGCAAATGTCCATTTGATGACCTCGTTGATTCCCACATCAATCTCAGGAAATGCGCTATTCTCCCTTAGGAATTCAATCGACTCATGAATTTCAGATAAATAATAGCGATCTACTCCGTACCTAGCGCCATCGACTATCCAGATATTTCCAATAGGACGTACCGCGCCTTGATATGCGATGGATAATGCGCAAAAATAATTTTGAATCGTCAACTCGAGATAGTGGGGCAGGAGGTCTTTCCAATCTGAGATGGTCCGATCTGTTGTTTGCGCAACTTTTGCGCCCTTTTGATCTGTAGCGAAAAATCTATCTTCGCCCGGAAATTCGAATAGGCCCGTGAATTCCAAAACGGCATCGCCGACCTGAAGGAATGGCGTCTTGCTAAAGAAGCGTGTTTTCTGGCTAATGGTGCAGGCACGGGCAGTAACGGCCAACAATTGTCCGTTGCAGGCAAAGCTGCCACGTATTGGGATGGTCTTTTGCCTTTCAAAATCGTTGAAGAATTGATGATAGAGATGTGAGGATATGTCAGAGTCCATCCGAAGGGGTGGATGGATCGCATACACCGCCTTCAACTTCGTCGAAGTTTGCACAACATTGTCCTCTCACTCCGCCGCCTCACTGGCGCTGCTGCTCTTCCGCGGCTTGCCATCCGCCTTCTTCAGCACCGGCGCCAGGAATTTCCCCGTATAGCTCCGCGGCGCTTTCACAATGTCCTCCGGCGGACCCCAGGCGACGATCTCGCCGCCGCCGTCGCCGCCTTCGGGGCCGAGGTCGATCACCCAGTCGGCGGTCTTGATGACCTCCAGATTGTGCTCGATCACTACCACCGTGTTGCCCTGCGAGACCAACTCGTGCAGCACTTCCAGAAGCTTTGCGACGTCGTGGAAATGAAGCCCCGTGGTCGGCTCGTCGAGGATGTAGAGCGTGCGTCCCGTCGCGCGCTTTGACAGTTCCTTGGCAAGCTTGACGCGCTGGGCTTCACCGCCGGAGAGCGTCGTCGCCTGCTGGCCTACATGGATATAGTCTAGGCCGACACGATGCAGCGTCTTGAACGTCTCGCGCACGCGCGGGACCGCCTTGAAGAATTCGGCGGCTTCTTCCACCGTCATGTCGAGCACGTCGGCGATGCTCTTGCCCTTGAACAGGACTTCCAGCGTCTCGCGGTTGTAGCGCTTGCCCTTGCAGGTGTCGCAGGTGACGTAGACGTCGGGCAGGAAGTGCATCTCGATCTTGATGACGCCGTCGCCCTGGCAGGCCTCGCAGCGGCCGCCCTTGACGTTGAAGGAGAACCGTCCCGGCTCGTAGCCGCGCGCTTTCGCCTCGGGCAGGCCGGCGAACCATTCGCGGATCGGCGTGAAGGCGCCGGTATAGGTCGCGGGGTTGGAACGCGGCGTGCGGCCGATCGGTGACTGGTCGATGTCGATGATCTTGTCGATATGCTCCAGCCCCTCGATACGGTCATGAGGTGCGGCGCCCTCGCTGGCGTTGTTGAGCTTGCGGGCGATCGCCTTGTAGAGCGTGTCGATCAAAAGCGTCGACTTGCCGCCGCCGGAGACGCCGGTGACGCAGGTGAACAGGCCGAGCGGAATTTCCGCCGAGACGTTCTTCAGATTGTTGCCGCGGGCGTTGACGACCTTGATGGTGCGCCTGTGGTTCGGCGGCTTGCGCTCGGGGATCGCTACCGACATCTCGCCGGTGAGGTATTTGCCCGTCAGCGAGTTCGGGTTCTTCATGATCTCGGCGGGCGTACCCTGCGCCACGATGTGGCCGCCATGCATGCCCGCGCCGGGACCGATGTCGAGCACGTAGTCAGCGAGGCGAATCGCGTCCTCGTCGTGCTCGACCACGATCACGGTATTGCCGAGGTCGCGCAGCCGCTTCAGCGTTTCCAATAGCCGCGCATTGTCGCGCTGGTGCAGGCCGATCGAGGGCTCGTCCAGCACGTAGAGCACGCCGGTGAGACCCGAGCCGATCTGGGAGGCGAGGCGGATACGCTGGCTTTCGCCGCCGCTCAACGTGCCGGAGGCGCGCGCGAGCGTGAGATAATTCAGGCCGACGTCGAGCAGGAACGACAACCGCTCGCGGATTTCCTTCAGCACGCGCGCGGCGATCTCGTTCTGCTGGGCGTTCAGCGCCTTCGGCACGGTCTCGAACCATTCGCCGGCCCGGAGCACCGACAATTCCGAGATCTCGCCGATATGCTTGCCGCCGATCTTGACGCACAGCGCCTCGGGCTTGAGCCGGTGGCCGTTGCAGCCCGCGCAGGGGATGTCGGAGAAATACTTTGCCAGTTCCTCCCGCGCCCATTCGCTCTCGGTTTCGCGATAGCGGCGCTCGAGATTGGTGATGACGCCCTCGAACGGTTTCTTGGTGTCGTAGGAGCGGACGCCGTCCTCGTAGGAGAACTTGATCTCGTCGTCGCCGGAGCCGGTGAGGAGGGCGGCTTGCGTCTTCTTCGGCAGGTCCTTCCACTTGGTGTCGAGCGTGAACTTGTAGAATTTGCCGAGCGCGGTCAGCGTCTGGATGTAATAGGGCGAGGACGATTTTGCCCACGGCGCGATCGCGCCCTTGCGCAAGGTCATCTCCTTGTCGGGAATGACGAGGTCCTCGTCGATGTGCTGCTCGACGCCGAGGCCGCCGCAGGCCGGGCAGGCGCCGTAGGGGTTGTTGAACGAGAACAGCCGCGGCTCGATCTCGGGGATCGTGAAGCCGGAAACCGGGCATGCGAATTTTTCCGAGAACAGAATCCGTTCCGGCCCGCTCTTGTCGTGGATTTTTGCGGTCTTCTTGTCGGACTTTTTCTCTTCCGCAGCGCCTGCCGGCGCGTCGGCGTATTCGATCACGGCCAGGCCTTCGGCGAGCTTCAGCGCGGTCTCAAAGCTTTCGGCGAGGCGCTGGCCGATGTCCGGACGGACCACGATGCGGTCGACGACCACGTCGATGTCGTGCGGGAATTTCTTGTCCAGCGTTGGCGCTTCCGAAAGCTCATAGAAGGTGCCGTCGATCTTGACGCGCTGAAAGCCCTTCTTGAGGTATTCGGCGAGCTCCTTCTTGTACTCGCCCTTGCGGCCGCGCACGACCGGCGCCAGCAGATAGAGCCGCGTGCCTTCGGGCAGATCAAGCACGCGGTCGACCATCTGCGAGACGATCTGGCTTTCGATCGGCAGCCCCGTCGCGGGCGAATAGGGTACGCCGACGCGCGCCCACAATAGCCGCATGTAGTCGTAGATCTCGGTGACGGTGCCGACGGTGGAGCGCGGGTTTTTCGACGTGGTCTTCTGCTCGATCGAGATCGCAGGCGACAGACCGTCGATCTGGTCGACATCCGGCTTCTGCATCATCTCCAGGAACTGGCGCGCATAGGCCGAGAGTGATTCGACGTAGCGGCGCTGGCCTTCGGCATAGATCGTATCGAACGCGAGCGAGGATTTGCCGGAGCCGGACAGGCCGGTGAACACCGCGAGTTTGTCCCGCGGAATCTCGACGTCGACGTTCTTGAGATTGTGCTCGCGCGCGCCGCGGATGGTTATCGCGCGTGATGCGGAGCCGGCGGGTGGTTGGCGCTTCGCCCTGAGCACTTCATCCATATCGGCATTTCCAGACGCGTGGGAGACGCGCCACGTTGGGCGCGCATTGCCCGCGAGAACCGGGATCAGGCGCCGATGATTGAAAGTCGGAACATAGGAAGAACGACGAGGGATTTCCAGTGCCGCGTGCGAATCATCAACGGATTGTTTGTGCTGTCCTTCTTTGGCAGCAGCAGTCAGCAGCTCCGATCGGAACTCCCCAAATAAATTCGCCTCCGTTCCGGATCGCGGAACGGAGGCGCAGGCATTTTCAGCGGGAATACTTGGATCAGCGGGAAGTCTTAGAAGTGATAGTTCACGCCGACCTGAACGCTGTTCAGGTTGAGCGTTCCGCTCGCAACGCCCACGACAATGCCAGGGAAATTGTAGGTTTCGCCCTGGAAGCTGCGATAGAGGTACTCGGCCTTGACCGACCATTTCGGTGCGAACATGACCTCGACACCAGCGCCGACGGTCCAGCCGGAGTGGAAGTGGCTGTCCGAAGCGCTCAGGCCGAGCAACGTGGCGGTCATGCGGTTGTCGGCCCAGGCGTAGCCGCCGGTGCCGTAGACCAGGACCTGATCGAAGGCATAGCCGACGCGGCCACGAACGGTGCCCATGTCGCGAATCTTGTCGCTGACCGAGGCGAGGCCCACGATGCCCACGGTGGCGCCCACGTCAGCCCAGGCGGCATCCGCTTCGATGCCGAGCACGACGTTACCCATTTGCCAGTTGTAGCCAGCGGTGCCGCCGGCGAAGCCCCCGCTAAGCGTGCCCAGGCCGTCGGAGTTTTCCTGGGCGTAGCCGCCCATCGCGCCGATGTAGAACCCGCTCCAGTTATTGATCGCAACTGCCATCGGCGGCGCCTTGGT
Organism: Bradyrhizobium sp. AZCC 2262; assembly: GCF_036924535.1. Lineage (NCBI taxonomy): Bacteria > Pseudomonadati > Pseudomonadota > Alphaproteobacteria > Hyphomicrobiales > Nitrobacteraceae > Bradyrhizobium > Bradyrhizobium sp. AZCC 2262. The sequence goes on from NZ_JAZHRT010000001.1 coordinate 3,220,004, forward strand.
ATAGGGCCGTGCAGCCAGATCTGCGGCGGCCGCAGGGGCGATCCCAAGCGCGATAAGAGCGGTCGTCGTCAGCAGAATTTTCTTCACGTTCTTCTTCCTTCCTTCGGGATTTCCAACGCAACTATGCGCGTAGTCAATTTGAGGTTGCTTGCGCATATAGCGTGAAGTCATCGCATAAGGCTGTCGCCGAAAAACCACATCCGCGGCAAAAGATAGGTAATCTGCAACCGCAGCGGGTGCGCGTAATCCTGCGGTACAACCAAACAAAAAGGCCGGCGTTGAGCCGGCCTTTCCGTATTCCGTTTGCTGTGTCGCGATCAGTACTTCGCGATGACCGGGCCACCCCAGCGGTAGTTGACGCGAACCGTGACGAGGTCGACGTCCTGACGGATGCGATCGGCGGCGAAGAAGCCGCCACCCACCGGAGAGATGAAGGTGTAGGTGCGGTCCTGCATGAACAGGTGGTCGTATTCGATGGCGGCCGACCAGTTCGGAGCGAAGCCGTATTCGAGGCCGACACCGACCACGCCACCCCAGCGGGTGTCATCACCGGTGGTGCCGGTGACGATGCCCGTGGGAATATCGACGATGCGGAAACGATCCGCGGTGACGGCCGCGCCGCCCTTGACGTAGAACAGAACGTTGTTGGCGGCCCAACCGACCTGGCCGGTAATCAGGCCGAATGCATCGATCTTCGATTCGTTCCTGGAGCCGAGGAAGAGCGTGCTCGCGTTGCTGCCCCTGAAGTCCGCCCAGTTGCCCTGGCCTTCAATACCGAACACCCAGGTGCCGGTCTGCCAGCGATAACCGATCTGACCACCGGCGGTGCCGCCGGTCGCGTCATGGCAACCCTCACCGCCGATAAAGAGAGCAGGCGCCACCGAATCCCAGCACTTGCGGCTCGAACCCCAACCACCGTTGGCGCCGATATAGAAGCCGCTCCAGTCGTACACGACGGCGATCGGTGTCGGCGGGGCCTTGACGTAAGGACGCGCCGCGAGGTCGGCAGCCGCCGCTGGTGCCGCGAACGCGATGAGAGCAACCGTACCTAACAGAAACTTCTTCATCCTCTATCTCCAGCTCTTGCCCGCTTCCGTTGGTCCCGAAGCGTTGCCGTGATGACGCGAGCGCCCGCGCCGGTAGGTAATTTTATAGCGTGACTCGCTCAAAAATTGCGTCTCCAAATTGCAACACTTGTGACCCAAAATATGGAGTCAAGCTCATGATATACTTACGTTATTCACGCTAGCGGGCGGAACTTTCAGTTCCATTTTGTCATTTTCTGGGCTCGATTGTGGCGAACTGAGGTCGCCATATAGTTGAATGGCGAGTCGGCCCCGAGACGACCCCCAGTCGACCCCATAGCGACGTGAGATTCCGGAACAAAGCTGGAACACCTGCAGGGGCGATGCTATATGTGGATAACCGCAGACTTGCCGAGGGATCGCTAAGTCGGCGGGCTTTGCGAGCGTATAGGGTCGTTTCAGATGTCCTGATGCGGACGCAGCGAGCGGACAAGGCGACAGGTCAAGAAACTGGCGACAGGTCAGGAATTGAAGGCGGCCGGCACTTGGCGGGCTCGACCAGTGATTTTTGCCCGGCGATATCGAGTGGAGAGCGGCGATGGCGGGAAGCGTAAACAAGGTGATTCTGGTCGGCAACCTCGGCAAGGATCCTGAAATCCGGCGGACACAGGACGGGCGGCCGATTGCCAATCTGAGCATCGCGACGTCGGAAACCTGGCGCGACAAGGGCACCGGCGAGCGCAAGGAAAAGACCGAGTGGCACCGCGTCGTGATCTTCAACGAGGGACTCTGCAAGGTCGCCGAGCAATATCTGAAGAAGGGCGCCAAGGTTTACATCGAGGGCGCGCTGCAGACCCGCAAATGGACCGACCAGAGCGGCGTCGAGAAATACTCGACCGAAGTCGTGCTGCAGGGCTTCAACTCGACCCTGACCATGCTGGACGGCCGCAGCGGCGGCGGTGGTGGCAGCTTCGGCTCCGACGATGCCGGCGATTTCGGCTCCAGCAGTCCGGCCAGTTCGGCGCCGCGGCGGGCCGTGGCCGCCGGCGGTGGCCGCAACAGCGACATGGACGACGACATCCCGTTCTAAGCTGGAAGCCTGATCAATTGCCACGCAAGGTGACGCGTCCTCAGGGCAGGCGTCGCTCCGCAGCAAGGCAGTGGGGGCGCATGCGCCCGCGCTTCCAAGGCATTAGCGGCATTCCGTAAAAGCCAAACCCTCTGCTCCCGTTGCGATTTGCGGCCCGCCCGCCATCGGGACGGAAGCTTCGATCTCGACTTAACTTGACAACGTCAAGATTGAACTTGACGGTGGAAAGATTGATGTGAATACTCCTTACATGAGACCGGGCTGCTGGCTTGGTCGAATGAACGCGGGAGTTTCAAATGTCGCTTGCGCCGTTGCTCAATGCCGCTCCTGCAATACCCCTTCATGCCTTTGCGGCGATGGCCGCCTTCGCGCTTGGCGTGGTGCAGCTCGCAGCTCCAAAGGGGACGCTGCCGCACCGGACGATCGGCTGGATCTGGGTCGGCCTGATGGCCACCGTCGCCGCCAGTTCGCTCTGGATCCACGAGATCAGGCTGTTCGGCCCGTGGAGCCCGATCCATCTGCTCTCGATCTACGTTCTGATCATGCTGCCGATCGCCGTTATCGCCGCACGCCGCCATAATGTACGGCGCCATCGCCTGGCGATGATCGGCATGTTCACGGGCGGGTTGGTCATCGCCGGCCTGTTCACCTTCCTGCCGGGGAGGATCATGCATGCCGCGGTTTTCGGCCAATAGGCGGACGAGCGAAAACGCCGTTTTGGGCGCTGCCTTTCCGGTCCCAAAATGGCGGTTCCAGCAAGGCTCGCGAGTGACGCCTTCAATCCCGGTAAGTCCATGAAAAAACGAGCGGAAAAACAGCGCGTCCGGAGCGCTTCGGGGTGGTTATCGGACCCCCGATGCGCTATATGATTCTCAGCTGAGAACTGACCGGATTCCCCTTTGTCTGACCCTGAAGATAACAAGCCCGGCGAGCCGCCGGAGCCCTCCGATATCCGTCCCGTTTCCATCCTCGACGAGATGAAACGCTCCTACCTCGATTATGCCATGAGCGTGATCGTGGCACGCGCGCTGCCGGACGCGCGCGACGGGTTGAAGCCCGTGCATCGCCGCATTCTCTACGCGATGCATGAGAACGGTTTTGAGTGGAACAAGTCGTACAACAAGTCGGCGCGTACCGTCGGCGACGTCATCGGTAAATACCATCCCCACGGCGATCAGTCGGTCTATGACGCGCTGGTGCGTCTGGCGCAGGATTTCTCCATGCGCGTGCCGCTGATCGACGGCCAGGGCAATTTCGGCTCGGTGGACGGCGATACGGCGGCCGCCATGCGGTACACCGAATCCCGGCTGACCAAGATCGCGCAGACGCTGCTCGACGATATCGACAAGGACACCGTCGATTTCCAGGCCAATTACGACAGCCGCGACCGCGAACCGACGGTGCTGCCGGCGAAATTCCCGAACCTTCTTGTCAACGGCGCCGGCGGCATCGCCGTCGGCATGGCGACCAACATCCCCCCGCACAATCTCGGCGAAGTCATCGATGCCTGCGTGGCGCTGATCGACAATCCGGCGCTTACGATCGACGACCTCATCAACATCGTGCCGGGACCGGATTTCCCGACCGGCGGCATCATCCTCGGTCGCCAGGGCATCCGCTCGGCCTATCATCTGGGCCGCGGCTCGATCGTGATGCGCGGCAAGGTGACGATCGACACCATCCGGAAGGATCGCGAAGCGATCATCGTCACCGAAATTCCCTACCAGGTGAACAAGGCCACCATGGTCGAGCGCATCGCCGAACTGGTGCGCGAGAAGAAGATCGACGGCATCTCCGACCTGCGTGACGAATCCGACCGCGACGGTTTTCGCGTCGTCGTCGAACTGAAGCGCGATGCGGTGCCCGACGTGGTGCTGAACCAGCTCTATCGTTTCACGCCGCTGCAGACGAATTTCCCGGCCAACATGGTGGCGCTCGACGGCGGCCGGCCGCAGGTGATGAACCTGAAGGACCTGCTGACGCTGTTCGTCGCGTTCCGCGAGCAGGTGGTCACGCGCCGCACCAAATTCCTGCTCAACAAGGCCCGCGACCGCGCTCATATCCTGGTCGGTCTTGCGATTGCGGTCGCCAATATCGACGAGATCATTCGCGTCATCAGAACCTCGCCCGATCCGACCACCGCGCGCGACACGTTGATGTCGCGGGACTGGCCGGCCAGGGACGTGGAAGCGATGATCACGCTGATCGATGATCCCCGGCACCGGATGGCGCCCGACGGAACCGCGCGGCTTTCGCTGGAGCAGGCCAAGGCCATTCTCGACCTGCGTCTGCAGCGGCTGACGGCGCTCGGCCGCGAGGAGATTTCGGAAGAGCTCGACAAGCTCGCGGTGGAAATCGCGGATTACCTCGACATCCTGCGCTCGCGCGCGCGCGTACAGGCGATCATCAAGGAAGAGCTTGCGGCGGTAAAGGACGAGTTCGCCACCCCGCGCAAAACCGTCATTATCGAGCAGGAAGGCGAGGTCGAGGACGAGGACCTGATCCAGCGCGAGGATATGGTGGTCACGGTCTCGCATGCCGGTTACGTCAAGCGCGTCCCGCTCTCGACCTATCGCGCCCAGCGGCGCGGCGGCAAGGGAAGGGCGGGCATGCAGACCCGCGACGAGGACTTTGTCAGCCGCCTGTTCGTGGCCTCGACCCACACGCCGGTGCTGTTCTTCTCGTCGCGCGGCCAGGTCTACAAGGAGAAGGTCTGGCGGCTGCCGGTGGCGGCGCCCAACGCACGCGGAAAGGCGCTGATCAACATCCTGCCGCTGGAGCAGGGCGAGCGCATCACCACCATCATGCCGCTGCCGGAGGATGAATCCTCTTGGGGCAATCTCGACGTGATGTTCGCCACGACAGGCGGCACGGTTCGCCGCAACAAGCTGTCCGACTTCGTCGATGTCCGCCGCTCCGGCATCATCGCCATGAAGCTCGGGGAGGGCGAGGCGATCGTCGACGTGCAGATCTGCACCGAGCGCGACGACGTGCTGCTGACGGCGGCCGGCGGCCAGTGCATCCGCTTCCCCGTCACCGATGTGCGCGTCTTCACCGGCCGCACCTCCATGGGCGTGCGCGGCATTGCTTTGGCCGAAAACGACACGCTGATCTCGCTGGCGATCCTGCGCCATGTCGAGACCACCTCGGACGAACGGTCGGCCTACCTCAAGATGCGCCGTGCGGTGGCAGGCGAGGCCGCCGCCGAGGAAACCGCCGAGGCGGAGACCGATGAGGCGTCGACCGCGATCCAGCTTTCTTCCGACCGCTATGTCGAGATGTCGGCGCAGGAGCAGGTGGTATTGACGGTTTCCGTCAACGGCTACGGCAAGCGCACGTCATCTTACGAGTACCGCACCACCGGCCGCGGCGGCAAAGGCATCGTCGCGATGAGCGTCAACAACCGCAACGGCAAGCTGGTGGCGTCATTCCCCGTCGAACACAGCGATCAGATCATGCTGGTGACCGACAAGGGCCAGCTCATCCGCTGCCCGGTCGAGGACATCCGAATCGCCGGCCGCTCGACGCAAGGCGTCATCGTGTTCGATACCGCCGAGGACGAACACGTGGTGTCGGTCGAGCATATCGGCGACGATGGGGAAAACGGCGAGAATGGCAACGGCGGCTGAGGCCGGTCTGCAGCGAATAGCCCAGGTGGAGCGAAGCGCACCCGGCGCGCCGCGCCAGGGTTCCCGTGCACGGTAAACCTGCTCTTAACCATAGATTGATACACAGTTGCGGTGTCCGGGTGGTGACCGTCCGGCTAAACGGGAGCGGATATCATGCCCGTCGAGATGCTGACGTATGCCGAGCTGGGAGAAAGGCTCAAAGTTTCCCCGGAGGCTGCCCGTGCTCTGGTGAAGCGACACCGATGGCCGCGCTCGCGCGCCAACGACGGCAAGACGCTTGTCCAGGTCGATCTCAGCGAATTCAGCCATTCCCCAATATCCCGTCAGCCGCAAGCTCAGGCCGATCACCAGGTGGTCACCGCCCTAAAGCAACATATCGAGACCTTGCAGACCGAGCTGACAGAGATGAAGGTGATTGCCAGCGGCTATCGGGCCGACTTTGAGAGAGAATGCGAACGCACCAACAAGCTGTTGGCCGAACTTCTCAAAGCCAGCACGGAAAGCGCGGGAGCCCGGGAAAAGGCAGCGCTGCTCGAAGGTAAGCTATCGATGCTGACGCAACCCTGGCGACGTCGGCTGGTCGATGCTTTCACCCTTGCCCTGCCACAGGTCGCCTCCAACCCTCGCGAGAGCGCCGGCCCCATAGCCCAGTCACAGAATTGAACCGGCTTGCCACGCGCCGGGCTCCGGCGTGACCGCCACAAACTTCAGCGCTCGCGTCCGTAGCTGCCAGCGGTAGCCCGGGTGGAGCGCAGCGTAACCCGGGATCGACCGATCCGCCGGCGCGACATTCCCCGAATTTCGCTTCGCCACATCCGGGCTACGACGCTTGTCGGGCTCTGGCGATTCGCATCATTCCGCGGCAAACGGCGCTTCGCGCGGCACGATGATCCGGATTTTCGTTCCCGCGCCAGGCTTGGTTTCCAGGTTGATCCGGCCCCCCAAGCGATTCGTCACGATGTTGTGGACGATGTGTAGTCCGAGGCCGGTGCTGCCCTGGTCGCGCCGGGTCGTGAAGAATGGATCAAACACCTGGCGCTTGACCTCCGGGCTCATTCCGCAGCCGTCGTCTGAAAACAGCACTTCAACATTGTGCTTCCCCGACGCCTGCGCCGCGATACGGACCGATCCCCGTGCGCCGTCCGGAAAGGCGTGCACCGCGGAATTGATCACCAAATTGGTGAGCACCTGGCCGTAAGGTCCGGGATAGCTGTTCATGGCGAGATTGGGCTCGCATTCGACGCTGACCGCAAGATTTCTGCGCAGCCCGTACCGCAGTCCTTTGACGACCTGCCTGGTCACCTGGCCGAGATCAAAGCCTCTCCGGTCCGAAACGTTGCGATCGGCCGCAACCTGCTTGAACGACTGTATCAAATCGATCGCGTGATTGAGGTTGATCATGACTTGCGACGCCGCCTCCCGGCCGGCCGCAATGAATTCAGTCAAGGTCGACCGACGCACGCCGCCGCCGGCGACATTGGCTTCAAATCGATCGGCCTTGTTGAGGAACGCCGAGGCGACGGTCAAGCTGGTGCCGACGGGGGTGTTGAGTTCGTGGGCTACGCCGGCCACCAGCCTTCCCAGCGCGGCCAACTTCTCGGTCTGCACGAGACTGTCCTGCGCGGCGCGGAGATCCTCGAGCGATTGCGACAATTGCCGCGTGCGTTCCTGAACCTCGGTGAACAGCCGCGTGTTCTCGATGGCGATGACTGCCTGACCGGCGAAGGTTTTCAGGAGCTCGACCTGCGCCCTGGGAAATAATTGCGGCTCAAGCCGCATGACTGCGATGGCGCCGATCGCGACCTCGTCGCGCAACATCGGCACGACAAGGATGCTGCGATAGCCGGAGGTTCGCTGCAGTTCGCTGTATCCGCCGGAGATCAGCACATCCGGCTCGTGCACGACGCGGCGCTCGCGAATTGCAACCGAGATCAGATTTTTGCTGGTCAGGGGGGCCGGGTAGGCCTTGCGCACCGCGGCCACCGATTCCGGAGAGAACTGATCGTGCGCGACCAGATCGACATGGTCGCCATCCCGGCGATAGACCGCGCTCAGCACACTCTGGCACAGCCGCGCTGCGTTCTTGACGATCCTGTCGAACACCGACTGGATGCCGGTCGGCGAGTCCGAAATGAGGCTCAATATCTCGGCTGTCGCTGCTTGCCGCTCTCTGGCCTCCTGAAGTTCGATCGCAAGTTGTTCGACGTCCGGTGCGGCGGGAGCTTCGACTTTCGTTTTTGCGGGGCCGGAGACGCGCGCCGCTTTTGACGCCTGGCGGCGCTTTGCCGTGGTCGCCGCGCGGTTGCCCGATCTGTTTGGTCCGCCGCCTGCTTTCATTACCTGCCCCAAGCCTCAAGATAAGCCATCGTATCGGCTTAGGGCTGCAAAGGGGAAGGGCGTCCCGCGTCTGCTTGGGTCAAAACAGACATGTCTGCTTTTGGACCACTGGAGGACGCAGAAATGGTGCTGTACGTGGAACGCGCTCGCGTGCCGTTCAGCCTCGCCGGTCGCAAGCCTTGCGGTCTTTCGCGCGTCGGCTTGTTGCATTCTCCTTTCGTCGAACAGTATTCCTCCGGCTTGGAAAATCCCTTCTCGTAGTGCATTTGCTCATAATGTGCTGAATTTATCGTAGTTTGTGTGAGTGACGGATATGATTAGTTTTCGTCGTCTTCAGGCTTTGCTGCAAAGCGCTGATGAAATGGCCAAGCTGATTGCTGAACTTTATGACCTTCGAATACGGGTTCAACGGGCCGAGGCGACAGCGCTTGCCAGGCGGCATGTCGCCGCAAGAAAGTCGGGCGGCGCTGTTGCGGATTTGACCCGGCGGACGGCTGGGACGAGGCTCAACTGAGCGGTCGGCGCGAGAGAAAACTCGATCGGTCAGAGGTGCTCCCGAAGGCGGGCGTCGGCATGCAGAGTGCGCCCGCCAGACCAAAAGCAACTCGCGGCCGTCAAGAGTTCGTGACCGATCCTCCCAGGTTTTGATTGTTTTTGCTTATCGTTTGATGTGACGCGCGAGCACACGGTCCACCATCGCCCCGGCCGTTCCGAGATAGTTCGATGGCTCGCACAAGGCGGCGAGTTGATCGTGGGGCAGGGCGGATGCGATCGCCGGCCGCCGCAGCAACGCGTCGAGCAGCGGCTCACGGCGCGTGAAGGCATCGCGGCAGGCGGCGTAGACCTCGTCATGCGCAAGCTGCCGGCCAAGCGCGGGCGCGAGCCCCATCATGACCGCTTCGGCCACGATTAGGCCGCGCGTGGAATCGAGGTTTCGCTTCATTGCCGCCTGATCGACGATCAGGCCGGAGAGCATGAATTGCGCCTGCGCGAGCGAGCCCGCCGTCAGTAGACAGACCTGCGGCAACGCCATCCATTCGGCATGCCACGGGCCGGTGGCGCGCTCGAGATCCTGCACCATGGCGTCGAGCATCAGCGAAGCGGCGTCGCGCGAGATTTTTGCGTTGGCCAGCAGAATTTCCGACGAGATTGGATTGCGCTTCTGCGGCATGGTCGAAGATGCGCCGCGGTGCGAGGAGAACGGTTCGAACACCTCGCCGATCTCGGTCGCCATCAGGATCATGACGTCATAGCCGATCTTGCCGAGCGCGCCGCAGATCACGGCAAGCGTCTGGACCATTTCGACCAGCCCGTCGCGCGCGACATGCCAGGTAATGTCAGGCTCGGTGAGACCGAGCGCGCGGGCGTAGGCGGCGCGCACGACGAGGCCGCGGTCGCCGAGCGAGGCCAGCGTCCCCACGGCGCCGCCAAGCTGCGCCTGCAGGGCACGAGGCTTGGCTTGTTCGAGCCGCTCGGCCGAGCGCTGCAGCGCCGAGAGCCAGATCGCAGCCTTGTGCCCGAACGTGATCGGCAGGGCCTGCTGCAGATGGGTTCGCCCTGCCATCGGCGTATCGCGATGGAGGCGGGCGATATCGGCGAGCGTGGCCATGACCTCGGTAAGCTGGGTGTCGATCAGCTTAACCGCTTCGCGCAGTTGCAGCACGGTCGCCGTGTCCATGACGTCCTGGGTGGTCGCCCCCCAATGCACGTAGCGGCCGGCTTCGCCGAGCCGCTCGGAGAGCTGGCGCACCAGGCCGACGATGGGATAGCCGACATTCTCGGTGTCGTGTTTCAATTGCGCGCTGTCGAGTGCAATCTCCGGTGCCTTTTGCGCGATCACCTCGGCCGCCTCGCGCGGAATGACGCCGGTTTCGCCCTGGGCCACGGCAAGCGCCACTTCCGCCTGCACATAGGCCTTGAGGAGGGCTTCATCGGAACATGCCGCCCGCATGGCCGGGGTGGAGAACACGTCGCGATAGAGGACGCTGTCGAACATGGTGCTGGCCACGGCGGTTCCTTTTCAAAAATGCAAGGCCATAACATTTACATGTGCAAACTTGTCAAGCGCGAGGGGCGGGCGCCGTTGAGGCTCGCGGTGGTCGCGTCCGATCGCGTCGTCCCTCAAACGCGTGGCGGCCGTCACCCATGCAGCCTGCCATTCCGAAAGCCCGGCAAGCGAAGCTTCAGCGCGGCTAGCGCTTGCCTTCGATGGCAATCTCGACGAGATACGGACGGTCCGCCGCAACGGCCTTTGCTACGGTGCCGGCGATGTCTTCGGCCTTCTCAACCCGGACAGCTTCGACGCCCATGCCGGCTGCGAGGCGCACGAAGTCGAGCGCGGGGCCGGTGATATCCATGTTTTGATAGGGATGCTGGGTGCCGGCTTCGAAATTCTGACGCCAGACATCCACGTTGTGTTTGAGGATGCGGTACTCGTGGTTCGCAAGCACCACGAACACGATCGCAAGCTTGTGGTGCGCGGCAGTCCACAGCGCCTGGATCGCATACATCGCAGAGCCGTCGCCGGAGACGGCGACGACCGGTCGGTCCGGCATTGCGACCTTGACGCCGATCGCGCCGGGAAGGCCCTGGCCGATGCCGCCACCACGACCGCCGAAATAATCGCCGAAGCCGCGATAGTCGAAGGCGCGCGCAAGATCGAGGCTGGCCGTAATGCTTTCATCGACGATGACAACATTGTCGGGTAGCCCGCGGCGAAGTTCCGCGGTGACGCGCGGCATCGAGTTGGGCTGGCGGTTCCAGCTCTTCTCGACGCGCGCGCGATAGGCCTCTTTCTCTTTCGCCTGCAATTCGGCCAACGAGGCATTGCGGATTTGCGTGGCCTGTTTGAAGTCCGCGCCCGCCTTTGCGCGTAGCGCTTCCGTCAATGCACGGAGGCTGACGGCGATGTCGCCGACGATGCCGGCATCGAGCCGGTTGTTGAGTGCGAGACGTTCGGCAGAAGCTTCGATCTGCAGCAGGGACACGCCGTCGGCAATGTGGCCACCCGGCGCAAACCAGATGTCCTCGAAGAAGGGACCGCCGATGAGCAGCACGAGATCGGTATCGCCGAGCGCCTTTCGCACCTGCCGGGCGTCGCCGGGGAGCGACTGACGGTAGCTCGGATGGCTGGTCGGGAAGGGCGCGTGATGCCGCAGCCCTTCGAACCACACGGTTGCTCCGATTGTTTCCGCCAGAGCCACCAGCGCCTGTTCGCCGCCCGATCTTGCAACGTCGTCGCCGGCGATGATGGCCGGCTTCTTCGACTTCAGAAGCAGCGTGGCCAGCGCTTCCACGCCGGCCGGATCGGGTCGCGTCGATCGCCACAGATTATCCGGCGTCGACGCATCGACTGCGGTTTCCTGTTCCATGACGTCGATCGGCAGCGATACGAACACCGGGCCCTGTGGCGCGTCAGTCGCTACCTTGAACGCACGCCGCATGATCGGTGCGATTTCGTCGGCACGCTCGATCTGCACGCTCCACTTGGTCACTGGCGCTGCTATCGCAACGAGGTCATGGCCGAGCAGCGGATTTTTGAGCCGCATTCGCGTGTCTTGCTGACCGGCAGTTACGACCACGGGCGAATTTGCTTTCAGCGCGCCGTAGAGCGAACCGATGCCGTTGCCAAGGCCGGGAGCGACGTGCAGGTTGGCGACGGTGACGCGTCCCGACGCCTGCGCATAGAAGCTGGCGGCGCTGACAGCGACGCCTTCATGCAGCGCCATGATGTATTCGATTTGCGGAAATGCCGGCAAGCTGTCGAGCAGCGGCGTCTCTGTTGTGCCGGGATTGCCGAAGATATGGCGCACGCCGTGCGACACGAACGATTCCATCAGCACACGACGTCCGCGCATTTTTCTCCCTTTCGATTGCTCTGATCCGTTTTGTGCATCATCGGCCGGGACGCCGTCCATGGCAACCGGGCATGGCGCTTTGCGCCCGCGCGGCCGGCTGCGTCTTCCGCATGCTTTGGCCGGAGCTGCGAGCGCAGGTCCGTCTTCTAATTCACAAGCGAACAACTCGCCTATTGCGAGCGCGCGACTAGAGTAGCTGTTCTGCTGCCCGCAACAGCCACAGCTGAACCGCGTGACTACGGTATCGGAAGATTGTATGCTTGTCGCATGGGACTACTGATCTTCAGCACCAACGTCACCTTAGACGGCTGTGTCGACCACCAAGAAGGAATCGCCGACAACGAGACACACGCCTTCTTCACTCGCCTCATGGACGAGAGCGGGGCGATGCTGTGGGGCCGCGTCACGTACGAGATGATGGAGGGCTACTGGCCAGCGGTCGCCCGCGGCGAAGCAGAGGTACCGCCGCCGATGCGCGAGTGGGCGGTTAAGCTGGATGCCAAGCCGAAGTACGTGGTGTCGTCAACGCGAAACGACTTTCCGTGGAACAATAGCCACCACATCGCCGGTGACCTGCGAACAGGCGTGCAGAATCTCAAGGGTGCGACCCCGGCGGGCGTGCTCCTCGGTAGCGGCAAGCTCGCGGCTGAGCTGGATCGGCTGGATTTGATCGACGAGTACAAGTTCCTCGTTCACCCCAGGATCGTCGGCCACGGCCCCACTCTGTACGAGAGCGGCTTGCCGAGCGCGCGACAGCTCGAATTGGTTTCGGCGAAGCCGCTCCGCAACGGCGTTGTTGCTATGCACTACCGACGCTCTTTGACGAAAGTCGCAAGGCAGGAATAGCTCATGGCCGGGTTTTCTCTGCGGCAACAAAATTAATGAGTATGCGACCTAGATCTCGATCTCCGTGCCGAACTCCACCACCTGCTTGGTCGGCACGCCGAAGAAGGCCGCCGAGCGCTCCGCGTTTCGTTGCAGGAACGCAAACAGGGCTTCCCGCCACACCCACATGCCCGGGATATCCTCGCGCGGAATGATGGTCTCGCGGCCGATGTAATAGGTAATGTCGCTGAGGTCGATGCCCGGCAGCTTGCCTTGCTTGCAGGCGAGGATCAGCCCCTCGTAGAGCGTCGGATATTGCATGAAGCCGTAATGCAGGATGACGCGGGTGATGCCCGGGATGATCTCGACGATCTCGGCGCGGTCCTCGTCGGAGATGCGCGGGGCCTCCTCGATCAGCACGGTCACCAGCAGCACGCGCTGATGCAGCACGTGATTGTGCTTGACGAATTGCGTCAGCGCCAGCGGCACCCCCGTGGGTGAGGACGCCATGAACACGGCGGTGCCGGAGAGCCGCGCGTGGCAGCGGTTGACGGCGGTCTCGATCAGATCCTCTTCCGGCTGGCGCAGGTTTCCGCGTGCACGCTCCACCAGTTTGACGCCGCTGCGCCAGGTCAGCATCACGAAGGCGATGATCGCTGCGAGCAGCAGCGGAAACCAGCCGCCCTCGAACAGCTTGACGGAATTGGCGGCAAAGAAGACGCAGTCGATGGCAAAGAAGAATCCGTTGACCGCGATCACGATGAACGGCGAATAGCCCCACTGGATCGCCACCAGCGCCGCCAGCAGTGTGGTGATGGCCATCAATAGCGACACGGCGATGCCGTAGGCGCCGGCGAGGGCTTCCGAAGAGCCGAAGTGCAGCACGGCTCCCAACGTCGCCGCCGCCAGCAGCCAATTCACCAGCGGCACGTAGATCTGGCCGATCGCGTCGCTGGTGGTGTGCTCGATATGCATGCGCGGCAGGAAACCGAGCTGGATCGACTGCTGTGTCAGGGAAAACACGCCCGAGATGATGGCCTGCGAGGCGATCACGGTGGCGAGGGTGGCGAACGCGACCAGCGGGTAGTGCACCCAATCGGGCGCGAGCTGGTAGAACGGATTTTCAAGCGCGGAAGGGTCGGTAATCAGCAGCGCCGCCTGCCCAAAATAGTTCAGCACCAGCGCGGGCAGCGCCACCGCGAACCAGGCGAGCCGGATTGGAAATCGTCCGAAATGGCCCATGTCGGCGTACATGGCCTCGCCGCCGGTCACGGCCAGAAATGCGGCGCCGATAATGGCAAAGCTGACGTGGAAGTTCTGGTGGATCAGGAAATCGAAGGCATAGAGCGGGCTGACGGCGGCGAGCACGCCGGGCGCCATCACGATGCCGTGGATGCCGAGCGCGGCGAGCACGGCGAACCAGCCGACCATCACGGGACCGAATATCCGGCCGATAAAGCTGGTGCCTTGCCTCTGCATGACGAACAGCCCGATCAGGATCACGACCGTGGCCGGCACCACGGCGGGCGCGAGCACGGGCGCGTCGACCTTCAGGCCTTCGATGGCGCTCAGCACCGAGATCGCCGGCGTAATCGCGCCGTCACCATAGAGCAGGGCGGCGCCGATGAGGCCCACCACCAGCAGCTTCGCGCGCCACGTTCCGGCCGGCGCATGGCGCGCGTGGAGCAATGCCAGCAGCGCGACGATGCCGCCTTCGCCGCGGTTGTCCGCGCGCAGAATCAAAAGCGCGTATTTGATCGAGATGATCAGGATCAGCGCCCACAGGATCAGCGACACCACGCCGAGGACGGCGTCCGGTGTCAGCGGCCCGCCATGGGTGGCGGCCTTCGCCGCTTCCTTCAGGGCGTAGAGGGGGCTGGTACCGATGTCGCCATAGACGACGCCAAGGGCGCCAAGCGTGGCTGCTGCGGGGAGTTGAGAGGAATGGCCGGCAGTTGCAACTGGCGTACTGGTCACTGGCACCCCCATTGACATCGCGTCCGCCGGATCAGCCGAGGGGCGCGATCAAATACCAGTGTGCGACGAGACGCCGCAAATTGCCATGGGGTTCCGATTGTCGCCGTGGACGGCGCCGCCGAAATCGAAGAGGTCCTCGGGGGGCATCCCGAGGACCTCAAACCAGAGCAATCTGGCAGCAACTGAAAAGGTGGACGCCCTTACGGCGTACGATCAGCGGTAACCAGGCGCGCTTCCTTCACCATCGACTTGGAGCCGGCGGTACGGAGGCAGGACGCCTCGAAATTCGGCCAGGCCTGCTGCGAGCAATCCTTGCCGACGGTACGGATATCCAGGCGATCACCCTTGGCGAGCGCCTGCGGCACACTGGCTTCGACCTGGGGGGCAAAGCCGGGCAATACGGTCAGCGCAGCCGCAATGAACGCAGCAGCAGCGATTGCGGAAAAAGCCTTGATCATGACGGTCCCCTGTCGTGGGCCTTGGCGGCCCCGTCGCTTCGTTGGATGGACTTGTAGCCAGCGCAAGTTTCCGGCCGTCTTCGCCAACTCCGAAAATGGTTTCGTCGGGCCCGAGTTTTGTTTCGTCGTCCATTGGCGGACGAAACATTGCCGGCCCGCCCCGGGGAGACGCCCGGGGCCCGGGACTGGTTCATTGGCCGATCCGAAAAAAACCGGTCCAGGGAGGAACCGGGTCCGGCTTGCCGGACCGCCCGGGGCGGGGTAGGAGGGACCCATGCCCCGTATCGCGCTCTATCCCGGCTCATTCGATCCCGTCACCAACGGCCATCTGGACGTGGTGAGGCACGCCGTCACCCTGTGCGACCGCCTGATCGTCGCGGTGGCGGTCCATTCCAGTAAAAAGCCGCTGTTCTCGATCGAAGAGCGCCTGGCTATGCTTCAGGAAGTATGCGGACCCATCGCCCAGAAGGCTGGCTGTGCCTTTGAGTGCGCGACTTATGACAATCTTACTGTCACAGCGGCCCAGAAGGCGGGCGCGACCATCATGATTCGCGGACTGCGTGACGGCACCGACCTCGACTACGAGATGCAGCTCGCCGGCATGAACGAGACCATGGCGCCCGAAGTGCATACGGTATTCGTTCCGGCCTCCCCGGCGGTCCGCCCGATCACGGCCACACTGGTGCGCCAAATCGCCCAGATGGGCGGGGATTTCTCCGCTTTCGTGCCGTCATCGGTCGCAGCCCAGCTCAAGGCCAAATTCACCAGCTAGCCGCCCCGTCGGCGCTCCTCGACCCGACCTCTTGATCCGGAGTTTTCATGATCCGCATTCTCGCACTCGTCGCCGCGCTCGTCTGTGCGGTTCCTGCGATCGCCCAGCCGCTGCCCGCCAATCTCGACAAGGCGAATGCGATCGTGATCGACACCACCAAGGGCCGCATCGTGATCAAGCTGCGGACCGATCTGGCGCCCCAGCATGCCGAGCGCATCAAGCTCCTGGCGCGCGAGGGTTACTACAACAACGTGCCGTTCCATCGCGTGATCGAGGGATTCATGGCGCAGACCGGCGACGGCAAGAATTTCAACGGCACCGGCGGTTCGAAATATCCGAACCTGGCGGCCGAATTCTCCAACGTGCCGTTCAAGCGCGGCATCGTCGGGATGGCGCGCGCGGCAAGCAACGATTCCGCCAATTCGCAATTCTTCATCATGTTCGCGGAAGGCGCGTCGCTGAACGGGAAGTACACCGTGATCGGCGAAGTGGTGTCGGGCATGGACGTGGTCGACAAGATCAAGCGCGGCGAACCGGTCGCCGATCCCGACAAGATGGTGAAGGTGCAAGTCGCATCCGACGTCAAGTGAGGCCATGATTTCGGCGCGCAGCAAGCCATCTGTCTGGTTTGCCGCCGCTCTCGTATGGCTTGCGTCGGCGGTGCACGCGCAGGCCCAGCCGCAGCAGCTTGACACCATCAAGGACGTCTTCGCCAAATTGCTTTCGTGCTGGCAGCCGCCGCCTGCCTCGCGCGCCAACCCGATGGACATCACGGTTATTGTCAGTTTCAACCGCGAAGGCGCCATTCTCGGTCAACCACGGATTACCTATGAATCCGCAAATGCCGGCGATAACGACCGGATCGCGTACCGGATTGCCGTCATGGAAACATTGCAACGCTGTGCGCCGTTGCCATTTACCGAGGGACTGGGCGGTGCGGTTGCCGGCCGGCCTTTCGCGGTCACTTTCAGAACCCGCAAACGTCCACCCAAACCTGAAGAGAAAAGAGCATGGCTGATACAGAAAATACTTTGATTCTTGAAACCACCCAGGGGCCCGTCACGATCGAAATGCGCCCCGATTTGGCGCCGGGTCACGTCGCCCGGATCAAGGAGCTGGTGCGCGAGGGATTTTACGACGGCATCGTGTTCCATCGCGTGATCGAAGGTTTCATGGCGCAGACCGGCTGCCCGCATGGCACCGGCACCGGCGGTTCCGGCAAGAAGCTGAAGGCCGAGTTCAACAAGGAACCGCATGTCCGCGGCACCACCTCGATGGCCCGCGCCGCGAGCCCGGATTCCGGCGATAGCCAGTTCTTCATCTGCTTCGACGACGCCTCCTTCCTCAACAACCAGTACACGGTCTGGGGCAAGGTCACGTCAGGCATGGAGAACGTCGACAAGATCAAGCGCGGCGAGCCGGTGCAGAACCCCGACAAGATCGTCAAGGCGCACATGGCGCTGGACGAGGCGTAATATTTCAACCCGTCATTCCGGAGGCCGCGCGACGCGCGGCAATCCGGAATCTCGAGATTCCCCGATGCGCGATTGCGCATCTGAGGTTCACGCTTCGCGTGCCCCGACGTCAAAATGAGGCGTACCGGCGCCATGCGCACCGATCTCTTCGACTTCGAGCTCCCCCCCACGAGCATCGCGCTGCGGCCCGCCAGCCCGCGCGATGCGGCGCGGATGCTCGTGGTGCAGACGGACGGCGTGTTGCATGACCGCACCGTCGTCGAGCTGCCGCAATGGCTGCAGCCCGGCGACCAGCTCGTCGTCAACGATACCAAGGTGATCTCTGCCCAGCTCAAGGGCCGCCGCATCGGCCGCGAGACTGAGCCGAAGATCGAGGCGACGCTGATCAAGCGGCTGGACGGCTCGCGCTGGCAGGCGCTGGTCAAGCCGGCGAAGAAGCTCGCGCCCGGCGACATCGTTCGCTTCGGCAATGAAGGCAAGGTCTGCCTGCTCGGCCATCTCGATGCCGAGGTCGAGGCCAAGGGCGACGAGGGCGAGATCACGCTGTCGTTTTCGTTTCACGGGCCGACACTTGATCAGGCCATCGCCGATCTCGGTACGCCGCCGCTGCCGCCCTACATCGCCTCCAAGCGCACGCCCGACGAGCAGGATGCCACCGACTACCAGACCATGTTCGCGGCCAATGAGGGTGCGGTTGCGGCGCCCACCGCGGGGCTGCATTTCACGCCCGAGCTTGAAGCAGCGCTGCGCGGCCGCGGCGTCGAACTGCACCGGCTGACCTTGCATGTCGGGGCAGGGACCTTCCTGCCGGTCAAGGTAGAGGAGACCACTGAACACCGGATGCATGCCGAGTGGGGTTCGATATCGGCCGCTACCGCCAGCGCCTTGAACGCTGCGCGCGCCAAAGGCGGGCGCATCATCGCTGTCGGCACCACGTCGCTGCGGCTATTGGAGAGTGCCACGACTGAAGACGGCGCCATTCAGCCATTCGACGGCGAGACCTCGATCTTCATCACGCCCGGCTATCGCTTTCGCGCGGTCGATATTTTGCTGACCAATTTCCATTTGCCGCGCTCGACGCTGTTCATGCTGGTGTCGGCGTTCTCCGGGCTCGACACGATGAAGCAGGCCTATGCGCATGCGATCGACCGTGGATACCGGTTCTATTCCTACGGGGACGCATGCCTGCTGTTTCGCAGGCCCCATTGAGGCAAAAAGCCGGGCGTCTTGCTTCCGTGGCGCGTGACAACGCGGACAGCCGCATCTCGAAAAAAAGCCCGCCGGTGCGGCGGGCTAAAGGTTCAGGGAGGAAGCGCTTTGACATCAAAGCGCCAATATCTGTCTCCTCGATTCGGCTGCTACCGCCAAGATCGTATAACTACCGGCTTCCAGACATCTCGCGTGCACTGTTGCATCGCTGCAACCATGCGGGTGCGCGGCATGCGTCGGCGCTTTCGTACCTCGACGCCGAGGTTCCAACGGTTCCTGCCGTCGGATAGGGTGCGCGCCATCATCTGGAGAACTTGATGGACTTTTCGAGCATTTTTGCGCGCATCGTCGCGCTGATCGGCGCCGTTGCGCTGCAGTGGCGCCGTCTGCAGGGATCCGCGCCTGCGCCGGCCTGGGGCAACGCGCCGGCGATTCCGGAGGCGAAGCCGCAAGGGGCCATCCCGACGCTCAAGATGCCGACGGCCCAGGGCTGGAGCGACGGGCAGAAGCCAACCGCCGCCCCCGGGCTCAAGGTCAACGCGTTTGCGAAAGATCTGGACCACCCGCGCTGGATCAACGTGCTGCCCAATGGTGACGTGCTCGTCGCTGAATCGACGCAGATCGCGGGGCCGCCCAGGAGCGTGTTCCACTATGCGATGCAGGCGACGATGCGGCGCGCCGCGGCGCTCGGCGTCAGCGCCGACCGCATCACCTTGTTGCGCGACCCTGATGGTGACGGCGTTGCCGAAGGACGCGGGGCTTTCATGGAAGGGCTGAGCCAGCCGTTCGGCATGGCGCTGGTCGGCGACACCTTTTACGTCGGCAACACCGATGGCGTGGTCGCCTTTCCGTATGTGGCGGGCGCGGACCGCATCACCGCCGAGGGGCGCAAGCTCGTGGCGTTCAAGCCCGCCGGGCACTGGACGCGGAGCCTGCTGCCGAGCGCGGACGGCAAAAAGCTCTATGCCGGCGTCGGCTCACTCAGCAACATCGCCGAGAACGGCATGGAAGTGGAGGAGGGCCGCGCCGCGATCTATGAGCTCGATCTGGCCGGCGGCACCAGCCGCATCTTCGCCAGCGGGCTTCGTAACGCCGTGGGCATGGCGTGGGAGCCCAACACCGGCGTGCTCTGGACCGTCGTCAACGAGCGCGACGGCCTCGGCGACGAGACGCCTCCGGACTATCTGACCTCGGTGCGCGACGGCGGCTTCTACGGCTGGCCCTATTGCTACTGGGGACAGACGGTGGACGACCGGGTGCCGCAAGATCCGGCCATGGTCGCCAAAGCGATTCAACCCGATTACGCGCTCGGCGGGCATACCGCCTCGCTCGGCCTGTGCTGGATGCCATCAGGTACGCTGCCGGGCTTTCCGGACGGCATGGTGATCGGCCAGCACGGCTCCTGGAATCGCAGCACGCTGAGCGGCTACGCCGTCGTCTTCGTGCCGTTCGAGAACGGCCGCCCCTCCGGCCCACCGCGGGATATTCTGACGGGGTTCCTCGCGCCCGACGAGAAGGTCTCCTACGGACGCCCGGTCGGCGTCACGCTTGGCCCCGACGGCTCGTTGCTGGTCGCAGACGATGTCGGCAACGTCATCTGGCGCGTGACGGGTGAGCGACAGGGCTGAGCGATCGCGACGGTTCGTGTCCGTGCGCGATTGAAGCCGCGATGACGGCCCTATCTCCGTCACCCTGAGAGCTTGTGACGCTTTTGGCCGCTGCGGAGCTTTGGAGCGAGGTGGCGGCTGCTCGTCGGGGCAAATGGCGGTTTTGGGGTTTGAGTTTGTCGATGAGCTCTCGTTTATGCACTGCAGAGGCGGTTGCCTTGCAGGATGTTGTTGGTGAGGGCGTACCAGAGCACGACGGCGCGGACCTTTTCGATGCCGCGCACGGTTAATTGCCGCAGGTCCCAGTTGCGCCAGCGGGCATGGATGCACTCGCAAATCGAACGGGGCTTGTACCGGGCCTTGCCCGCTTCGCTCGCCATTCGCGCGCGCCAGGCCAGTACCCCCGGGCCGTCGCCGCGCCGCGGCAGGTACGGATCGGTGCCGTGCTTGGATTGAGTGGGCGGACAAAAGACCTCGACGCCCTCGGCATGCGCCCATTCGATGTCCTCCGCGCTGCCAAAGCCGCCATCGACGAGATGGTCTTTGGGCAGACCGCCAGGGCGCGTGCGCTGCCGCTCCAGCATGGGACGCATCAGGCCGCGGTCGGACCCGGTGTTGCAAATCCTGGTGTCAACGACGATCTGCTGGCCGGCCGCACTCGTTACCTGCACGTTGTAAGCTGGGCGGAAGCCGCCGTCGGCCATCTTCATGACCCGTGCATCGGCGTCCGTCGTGGATGCGCGCGGCTCCTTCGGCTTCTTGCCATTGCCGCGCTTTTCTTCGCGCTCCTTGCGCTGCTGCTTGATCTCGGCCAGCGCCGTCTGCGCCGCTTTCACGCGCGCGCGGCGCTCCCGCGCGGCTCGCTCCTTGGCCGCCCGGGTGCGCTGATTGCTGGCGTCCGAGCGTGTATCGACCTCGCGCTTGAGATCTTCCACCGCTGCCTCAGCCTGTGCCAGGTGCCGGTCGAGTGTCGCCTCGCGCCGGAACGAGGCGGCTCCCGCGCTGGCCCGGACCCGCACCCCATCCTGCGCCAGCGTCTCCAGATTGACGAGGCCAGCCTTCGCCAGCGCCGCCAGATGCTCGCTGAGCAGCCGGTCCAGCAGATCGGCGCAACCGACCCGGAAGTCCGCCAGCATGTGATAGTTCACCGACACGCCACCGCACAGCCAACGATAGGCATCGTGGCTCTCGCACAGCCGCTCCAAGGCGCGTGCGCTGCCAACGCCCTCGCTGGTGGCATAGAGCCACAGCGCCAGCAAAAGCCGCGGCGATGTCGCGGGGTGACCGGGGCGGTCGCCCCTGGCTTTGATCCGGTTCTCCAGTTCACTCAGATCAAGCTCTTCGACATAAGACCAGATCAGGCGCACCGGATGGTCTTCCCCGATCAGGCTCTCGATATCCACCGCGCGCAACGCGATCTGGTCGCGTTGCGGTTCACGCAGCCGCGGCGCGCCGAGCGGCGCCGCTTCGGCTTGCGGCTTCGCCTGATCCGGCAGGTCTCCAAACAATTCATCGGCAGCCATCATCGCCTCCCGCGAATCCATATCGCCAGAGAATCACACTGCATTAGCTATCGGCTAGACTGGCTTGCCCGACGTCAAAAAAATCACACTCTCTGAGGAGGCCGCAACGCGGCCGTCTCGAAGGGCGACGGCCCGACTGGGGCCGTTCACCCTTCGAGGCTCGCTGCGCTCGCACCTCAGGATGACGGGTCGAGAGGCACGCTGGTCAGCCTCATGCCATCGCGCGCTGCGGCAACAGCTCCGCAATCTGGATCGCATTCAGCGCCGCGCCCTTCAGCAACTGATCGGCCGAGACGAACATCGAGATCGAATGGCCGCTAGCGTCGCTGAGATCCTTGCGGATGCGGCCGACGAGAACGTCGTCCTGGCCCGACGCATCGATCGGCATCGGGAAGTAGTTCCTGGCGCGGTCGTCGACGATCTTGACGCCCGGTGCGTTGGCCAGGATCGCGCGCACGTCAGCTTCCGTGATCAGCTTTTCGCATTCGAAGGTGATCGCCTCGCAATGGGCGCGCAGCACCGGCACGCGCACGCAGGTGACGCCGATGGCGATCTTGTCATCCTCGAAGATCTTGCGGGTCTCCTTGATGACCTTGGTCTCTTCGTCGTTATAGCCGGTCTCGGGATCAACAGCCGTGTTGTGGCTGAACAGGTTGAAGGCGTAGGGGTGCGGGATCGCCTTGGGCTGGAAGGCGCGGCCTTCGAGATGAGCGCGGGTCGATTCCACCAGCTCCTGCATCACGGCGGCACCGCCGCCGCTCGCCGCCTGATAGGTCGACAGGATGACGCGCTTGATGCGGTTCTGCCGGTGGATTGGCCACAGCGGCACCAGCGCGGTGATCGCCGAACAGTTCGGGACGGCGATGATGCCCTTGTGCTCCCGGATGCGGCCCGCGTTGATCTCCGGGATCACCAGCGGCACGTTCGGGTCCATGCGGAAAGCCGAGGAATTGTCGATCACGACCGCGCCGGCCCTGACGGCCGCAGGTGAGAACTTCCAGGAGGTGCTGCTACCTGCCGAGAACAGCGCGATGTCGACGCCCTCGAACGACTTTTCGGTGAGCTCCTCGATCACGATCCTCTCGCCCCGGAAATCGACGGTCTTGCCGGCCGAGCGGGCGCTCGCCAGCGCCTTGAGCTTGCGCACGGGAAAACCGCGCCGGTTCATGGTGGCGATGAATTCGGCGCCGACAGCGCCGGTAACGCCGGCAATGGCAACAACGGGTTCGTGGCTCACGGGTCTATCCTCTTTGGTTGAGCATCAATGCTGCGGGCAATAAAAAAGCCCCGGTCCTTTTCAGGCGGGGCTTCGGTTCAGATAACGCGATCGTTCGACTACGCGCGCACGGCTCCCGAGCCCCCGGAGGGTGCTTTGGTTTTCGCGGTCGCTTTGGTCGAAGTCGTCATGGGGCGGACTTATGCGGCAGCTTTGAACTGCCGTCAACGGGTTTTGGCCTCATCCGCGGCTGCAACGGGGGCAGACGAGCCCCATCATCGCCGCCCTGCCGCGCCGGGAGGCTCGAGGATCACCTCCTTCAGGTCGCTGCCACTCATGACGACGATTGCGAAATTCAGCCGGCCGCGTTCGCGGATCAGGCCGCCGCTGATGGCCTTGCCCGACGCCGCCTGCTCGGCCACGCGAATGGCATCCGCCAGGCGGTGCCGGATCGTTCTGAGGGCAGCGAGGTTGCTGCGGTCCTCGGCATCAAGTTCCTTCAGGGGCAGGGCAGCTTCGCCGCCGACGATCTTGCCGGTCCTGGCGTCGATGGCGTGGTGCCAGACGCGGTCATTGTGAAGGGTCTTTACCCGGTAGACCGGTGCATCCGATGCGCCGTCGAAGCTGACATCGGCGGTCGTCGCGCCGGCATGCAGGGCTTCGGCGATGGCCATCGCCTGGCTCAGCGAGACAGCCGACCCGCGGAAAAGCGCAAGCTCGCGGCTGACCGCCTGCTGGTCGGACGCGGCGCCATCGCCGGCCTCATTGCCGAGCGAGGCTGGCTCGCTGATCGGCGACGCGATGGCATAGGCCGGGGCAGGGAGGATGATCGCCACCAGGGCGATTGCAAGCAACTGTCTCCAACATCTCGGCGTACGCATGTTTGCAGTCTCCATCCTTGAGCCTGTCTCTAACGGCCGAGGGGCCGGATCGTCTTGTACAAAAATGCGGCCGACCCCTTGGAGGTATATGGGTCGGCCGCGGAACGTCGCAAACGGGGCTGTACCACCGTTTGCGGCGATCGAAGCGGCGCGAGCCCCGCCGGGACTGGAGAGCAGGAACCCGCACTTCGCTTATAACAAAACCATACCGTATCGTTTTGTTTCGGTCAAGGATGCCGCCGTGCCGTCCCGCGCGCAAAACTCCGTTCTCACGGAATTGTCAGCGAGAAGGGCGCCGCCGAATGGTTCCCTTGGGGATGGACTGAACGCGGCTCGATGGCCCAAGCGCACCGGCCAGGAACAGCCTGATCGCCGAGCGCATGCGTTTTTCGGCGGACTTCATTTCCAGCGGCGTTCCGAACGTCGCCATGCGGTGCGTGTGACCGACGACCACGTCGAGAAAGACCTCAGCCGCGATGCCGGTGTCCTCGACGTCCATGGCGCCTTGTGCGACCAATTTATCAAAGAAGCGCGCGGTCGTGGACACGGCCTTCAACCAGCCTTCCTCCTTGCCGAGTTTGGCAATGTCGGGAAAGTTGATGGCCTGTGACGTCATCATGCGGCTGAACGCGACGGCATCGGGTCCGCAGGTAAACATCAGCATCTCGCGCCCGACCTCGATCAGGCGCTGCTCGACTGAAATGTCCGAGGAACGCGTGAGCTGCATCTCCGCCGCTTCGGCAAGCGGAGCAAGCCAGCGCGCAATTTCGCGCCTCAGCACCTCCGCAAACAGCCCGCGCTTGTCGCCGTAGCGCGAATAGACGGTGGGCTTGCTGACCCGGGCTGCTTCCGCAACCGCATCGAGCGAGGTCGCATCGTAGCCCCGGTCCAGGAAAAGACGGGTGGCAACTTCGATCAGCCGCTGATCGCGCTCGATGGCGGCGCTTTTCGTCGGCCGGCCGCCGCGCGATTTTGAAATGTCTCGTCTTGCCGGTCTGGCCTTGGTCGCAGTCAATCCCATGCCCATTGATTCCTGCGCGGTCGTGATATCAGTCATTGTTCTATAACGCGCTGTAGGAGGGGCGTCATCGCCAATCTGGCCGAATTGGCCATGTCATCAACGGTCCAGGTAGCTCGTCGTTCCGCTCCTGCGTGGTTCACGGAAGCGTCGAGACCCAGGCCCGGCCCGACGCAGCCTTCTCATAGCCATGCTGATAAAGGGCGCGCATATAGGCGGTGTCGAATCCCTCCGAGCGCGATGCGGGATAGTCGCGCTCAATATAGGACAGATGGAAGCCCCATCGATTGCGCTTGGCGAAATCGTAGGTGGAGAAGATGACCGAGCGCGTCTGTGACTGGGTGATCGACGACAGGCTGCGTGAGGCGACATCGAGCGTGCTGTTGGACACGAGCTCAAAAGTTCGTTCGAGCTTCTTGTTGACGAGGATGTAGATGTTCATCCGGCTGTTTCCGGGCAGACGGCCCTGGAAGAGCAGGGCATCCGGCAACGTCAGGACCGGAGCGGTCACGCCGCCGTCGACATGCATCTCCTCAAAGCGCCGGCCCTGGCCCTCGGCTTCGATCAGGATCGGCGGGAAGACCAGGGGAATGCTGGCCGAGGCCGCCATCACGTCGCGAAACAGGACCAGCGCCTCCGGTGAACCGACGGCAGCGATTTTCCCCATGTCCCAAACGACCGTGCGTTGGGTGTCGAGATCGGTCGTCACCACGAGCAGTTTTCGGCCCTTGGCATTTTCGCGTGCAACGGCGGCCAGGATCTCCGGCCCGACATAGCGGGCCACCAGCTCGCGCAGTCGCTTGTTGCCGAACAGACCGGACCCGAACAGCACGCGGATGATGCTGGGATCATCGAGCAGGCTCGAAGCTATGCCGCTGGTATAGACCTCCCGCAGCGTGTCGTCGTATTGGGATCCGAGAAACGCAAAGGGCGCAATCAGGCCGCCGGTGCTTACGCCTGAGACGACCGAGAAGGTCGGGCGGGTGCCGGCTGCGGTCCAGCCGTTCAACACGCCCACGCCATAGGCGCCATCGGCGCCGCCGCCGGAGAGCGCAAGATAGGTCCTGCTCGAGGAGAGGTCGTCTTTCTCGAAACGGAATTTTGTGACGGGTTCGTCGGTGTAGCGCCGCAGGCCGTCGAGCTCGAGCACACGGGAGCCAGAGGCCTCCGCAGCGCTGTAGGGCGTCCGCGGCAGGGACGTGCAGGCGGCGAGCGCGAGGCTGCACAGCAGGACGGCTGACCGGAGCAGGCGTGAGCCTGTCCTCCCAGTCCGGCCGTCGGAGCGGACTGATCCAGTCAGGAAAGAGGGGAAGGGCATTCGCCGTCAGTCACCGTACACACGCACTTGCCGCCGCCGGCCTCATCGCTAGCGGCGTTTCGTGCCCCGTTCATAAAACTATACGGTATCGTTTTGTTTAACAAGCGGGAGGCTGAGGCGCCCGGGCGGCTCAATTGTGTCCGGCGTGGGACACGGGCTTTTCGCCCACCCATACGCGCTTTTTAGTGTTTACCTGGCGCCTTAGCGCCAGGCTGCCGGCTCGCAGGGAGGATTATTCCACGGACCTCCGGCAAACTGGCCACTGTCTGGAGCCCGGACGCAGTGAACGACGCGGGAGGGAGGGATGGCTGCGCCGTTTCTGTCGCGCCACGCCGCCCTGGTGCGGGTTGCCGGTTCGCAGGGAGGATTATTCCACGGACCTCCGGCAAACTGGCCAGTGTCTGGAGCCCGGATGCAGTGAACGACGCGGGAGGGATGGATGGCTGCGCCGTTTTTGTCGTACCATGCCGCCATGGCCGGATTAGCGAACATGGCCGCGGCGATCAGTCCTAGCGAAACAAGCTTCTTACTCATTTGCGCGTCTCCATATGATATCAGTGATGGAACGACTGCGACGAGAGACATCATCAAGTGTTGATCTATATCAACCTCGTTCCCGAATACGGCGGCTGATGACCGCTCTGGGTCATCGCTACTGAAATAGGGTATCCGCGCGACGTCCGCTTTCCTCCCAATAGCTACCGTAATATCGCGCCAACTGAGGCAAAGTGCCGAGTTTTATCCAGCTGCAAGGGAGCCCGAGTGTTTCCGTGTTGGGCACCAAGCGTCAGATTTCATCCACTGGGCGGTTGATTGGCCGTTCTCGGCACGCAATAAGCAGCGCCATGAGTCTTCCCAATCATTTCGAATTACTCGCCACCAATGGCGCAGCCCGCAGCGGCCGCCTGACGACGCCGCATGGCGTGGTGCAGACGCCTGCCTTCATGCCGGTCGGCACCGCCGGCGCGATGAAGGGCATGCACTGGCGCGAGGTGCGCGATGCCGGCGCCGATATCGTGCTCGGCAACACCTATCATCTGATGCTGCGGCCGGGCGCCGAGCGCATCGCCGCGCTCGGCGGCCTGCAGACCTTCACCGGCTGGAACGGGCCGATGCTGACGGACTCCGGCGGCTTCCAGGTGATGTCGCTGTCCGACCTGCGCAAGGTCAGCGAGCGCGCCGTGACCTTCCGTTCGCATATCGACGGCGCCAAGGTCGAGCTGTCGCCGGAGCGTTCGATCGAGGTGCAGCGGCTGCTCGGCGCCGACATCGCCATGCAGATGGACGAGTGCGTGCGGCTGCCTGCGGAGCGCGCCGACATCGAGCGCGCGATGCGGCTGTCGCTGCGCTGGGCCGAGCGCAGCAAGCGCGCGTTCGAGACCGCGCCCGATGGTTACATGCTGTTCGGCATCGTGCAGGGCGGCGACATTCCCGAGATGCGCCATATCAGTGCGCGCGGACTGGTCGAGATCGGTTTTCATGGCTACGCGATCGGCGGGCTTGCGGTCGGCGAGCCGCAGGCGGTGATGCTGTCGATGATCGAGGAAACCGCGCCGGCGCTGCCGGCCGATCGCCCGCGTTACCTGATGGGCGTCGGCACGCCCGAGGATCTGATGGAGGCGGTGGCGCGCGGCATCGACATGTTCGACTGCGTGCTGCCGACCCGGAACGGGCGCCACGGCATGGCGTTCACCCGCTTCGGCCAGATCAATCTGCGCAACGCCCGCCATGCCGAAGATCCGCGGCCGCTCGATGAGGAAAGCGAATGGCCGTCAGCGCGCAACTATTCTCGCGCCTATCTGCATCATCTGGTCAGGTCAGGAGAAACACTCGGCGCGATGCTGCTGTCGGAAATCAACGTGGCGTATTACCAGCACCTGATGCGGGGCATGCGCGAGGCGATCGCAAACGGCACGTTCGAGACATTCCAAAAACAAACGCGCGCCGGATGGGAGCGCGGTGACATCGTTCCGCGATAGAATCTATTTTTAATTTGACGCGATTTCTTTACGCGAACCGGGAGCCACTTCGCTCGAAAACGCTATGCCGTCAATTACAGGCGAACCTCTTGACCGAATGCTTGGTCACGAAGCCGTAACCGCAGGTGTCGCAGGTCCAGAGATAGCTGATCACATGATCGTTGAGATAGGCGGAAGCTTCCGCCGCCACCATGGTGTCGGCACACACGGGGCACGTCGGCAAATCACAGCCACGCGGATCGGGCCGATACGCTGCGGGCGACAGGAGTTCAGCAATTCCTGACATCGTGACCTCACCTCTGGTTCAGCTCACGACCAAAGTATAAGCAGAAACCTTTGACGATGTCGCAACACAAATGCGTTGATTTCACGTTATTTAGCGACTTTCTTGTTTTGCGATGCAGCGAATTCTTCGCGCCCGCAATTCCGGCTTGCGCGTCGAGGCGACCGCCTCCTAAGTATGGAAAACCGCTTATTCCCCGCACATGATCGCTTATGGGAGTGTTGAGATGGATGCGTCGTCAGCCGCGAGTGCAGTGCAACGTCCGGGGCGGGGTCGGGTTTTCGACTCCATCGTCGATGCGATCGGTGACACCCCGATCGTCCGCTTGCGCAAATTG
Organism: Bradyrhizobium sp. AZCC 2262; assembly: GCF_036924535.1. Lineage (NCBI taxonomy): Bacteria > Pseudomonadati > Pseudomonadota > Alphaproteobacteria > Hyphomicrobiales > Nitrobacteraceae > Bradyrhizobium > Bradyrhizobium sp. AZCC 2262. Next base: position 3,248,820 of record NZ_JAZHRT010000001.1, read on the forward strand.
CCGGAGGCGCATGGTGTTAGCGCAACCATCCTGGCCAAGCTCGAATACTTCAATCCCGCCGCGAGCGTGAAGGACCGCATTGGCGCGGCGATGGTGATCGCGATGGAGAAGGCCGGCGTGATCAATGCCGATACGGTGCTGATCGAGCCGACGTCAGGCAACACCGGCATCGCGCTGGCGTTTGTTGCGGCCTCGCGCGGCTACCGGCTGAAGCTGGTGATGCCGGAGTCGATGTCGATCGAGCGGCGCAAGATGCTGGCCTTCCTCGGCGCCGAGATCATCCTGACGCCGGCAGCCCAGGGCATGAAGGGTTCGATCGCGACCGCGGAGGAACTGGTACGCACCACGCCCAACGCGGTAATGCCGCAACAGTTCAAGAACCTCGCCAACCCCGAAATTCACCGCCGCACCACGGCGGAAGAAATCTGGAACGACACCGGCGGCAACATCGATTTCTTTGTTGCAGGCGTCGGCACCGGCGGCACCATCACCGGCGTCGGACAGGTGCTCAAGCCGCGCAAACCGTCGTTGCAGATCGTCGCCGTCGAGCCGGAGGAAAGCCCGGTACTGGGCGGCGGGCAACACACGCCGCACAAGATTCAGGGGATCGGCGCCGGCTTCATTCCGGACATCCTGGATCGATCGGTCATCGACGAGATTGTCAGGGTCAACGGGCCGACGGCGATTGAAACCTCGCGCGCCCTGGCGCGCATGGAAGGCATTCCCGGCGGCATTTCCTCGGGCGCGGCGATCGCGGCGGCACTCGAGATCGGCAAAAGGCCCGGGAGCGCCGGCAAGACCATTCTCGCCATCGTGCCGTCATTCGCCGAGCGTTATTTATCAACCGCACTGTTTGAAGGAATCTAGCGATGGCAGACCAGCCGCGGCGGCCGAGAACCCTGAACGACGCGCGCACCGAGGCCGAGGCGGCGTTCAAGCGCACGACCACCAAGGTCGCGGAAGCGCCGCCGAAAACGCCCGCGCTGCCCGGCGTGAGGGAATTGGTATCGCTGCGCATCGATCAGGACGTGCTGGAATATTTCCAGGAAGGCGGTCCCGGCTGGCAGGACCGCATCAACGAGGCGCTGCGAAAGGCTGCGGGAAAATAAATCGCCGCGAGCACGCATTTTGATTTTGCGAAGCGCATAATGAAAATGAAAAAGGCCCGGGATGAACCCGGGCCTTTTTGCAGATGGATCGCGTGCGCCTTAGCGCAGCATGCCGCCCATGACGCCGCCGATGAAGCGCCCGGCGCCGGCGGGATCAGGACCGCTGTTGTTGTAGTGCCGCTGCGGCTGGGGTTGGGCCTGCTGACTAGCACCAGTGTTGGCGCGGCGCTTGGGCCGCTCCTCATCCGAACTCGCGGTCGGCGGGGCCGCGACGATCTCGCTCAGCAGCGCCTTGTGCTGCAGCCTGTTGAGGTAGCCGCTCTTGGGATAGCCGCGGGCGGCTTGCCAGCGCGTGATCACACCGCGGGTGGCCTGATCGAACTGGCCAGTGGCCTTGATGTCGAAGCCGAGCCCGGTGAGGCGGCGCTGCACGTCGCGCCGCTGGCCCTTGTCGAGGCCGATCTGATCCTCGGTGGTCTGGTCCGCTTCCTCCTTGAAGGTCGCGGGATCGACGCCCGTGGTCAGGTTGCGGGTGGCGTCGGGTTTGGGACCGGACTCAAGCGATGCGATGCGCGACAAGGCCAGCGAACGGAACTGACCGTTGGGATAGTTGCTCAGATAGGCGTTGAGTTCTTCCGGCTTGTTGGAATCCTTGATCGAGCGCCAGAACTCCAGTTCCACGTCCGATGCCTTTGAAGGTCCCGCTGCCGGTGTCGCAGCCGCCACGGCGCCGGGCGCGGGCGCGCCGTTCAGATAGACCGAACCGATCAGGTTGGTGTGCCCCCAAGGCAATTGTCCCTTGTTGGTCTCTTCGTTGACCTGGGCGCGGACCTTGGTCATCGCCTGCTGGATCTCGGCGCCGGGCTGGGTGAGGTTGGCGAGCAGGGCGCGGGTGAACGGGCTGTTGGAGCCTTCCTGGCCGTCGAGCGCGGTCTGGCCCGGGCCGGTTGCGAACGCGATCAGCGTGCCTTCGCCGGATTTCATTTCGGCCAGACCCGTCTGCACGTTGACGCTGCGGGTCGCGGAGTTCGACTTGATCTTGGCCGCAAACGGGTTGTCGCGGCAGGCATCGAGGAACACCAGCTTGACCTTGGCGTCGCCCATGGTCTGCTCGAGCGTGAGGTCGATGTTGATCGCCGCGCCGAGCTTGACGTCCATTTCGGATTTGATGTCGGCGTCGATCGGCAGCAGATAGTTGGTGCCGGAGATGGCAATGCCGTGACCGGCATAGAAGAACAGCGCGACGTCGGCGCCTTGCGCCTTCTTGCCGAAGTCGAGCAGCCGCTCGGTCATCTTGTCGCGCGTGAGATTGGAGCCCTCGACCACTTCGAATCCGACATTGCGCAGGGTCGCGGCGATCGCCTTCGCATCGACCGACGGATTCGGCAGCGGGGCTACGTTCTTGTAGGCGCCGTTACCGACGACAAAGGCCACGCGCTTGTCGGCGCTGGCGGTGCCCGCCGTAAGGACCATGCACATGACGGACAGAATGAGGGTTGGGTAGCGCATAGGAAATCCCCCTGAAGAATCGATAAAGGCTTTGGTTCTAACGCTAGACGGACAGTACAGAAAATCGCCCGCTTCGCGCCACAAAAAAGCGGTGCGACGACCAAATCCGGCGCCATCCGTTACCGATGCGCCACGCGCCGTCGCGTGATCCAGATCACAGCCAGGCAAATAAAATTCAGCTTGGGGCGGACGCCTTAGTCGAAGGATTCGGTTTCAGGTTCAACAGATTGCCGGTGAGAATCAGCGCAGCGCCGAGCACGGTGAACAGATCCAGCCGTTCCGAATAGATCAGCCAGCCGGCGGCAGCGGTCAGGGGAACCCGCAGGACGTCCATCGGGATCACCACGGTAGCGTCGGCATGCAGCATCGCCCGCGCCATGCAGTAGTGGGAAAACGTGGAGAGCCAGCCGGCCATCCACAGCGCGGCCAGGGTTTTGGATTGGGTGCGGTCCATTCGGGAAGCTTGAGGGGTTGGGGCAGGCCGGTATCGGCGAGCGCGCCACAATTTGCAATGTGCATGTGCGGCGGGGCAGCGATGGGCGGTGTCGCAATTTCGCTGTGGGAGCGGCTGCCGGTTCAGTGCTAAGGAGCGCCGTCATTCCGGGGCGATGCGAAGCATCGAACTATGATGTGCTATTGCACATCGGAGAATCTCGAGATTCCCCGATGCGCAATTGCGCATCTGGGGTCTGGTCCTTCGGACCATCCCGGAATGACCAAGAGGGAGGAATCTACGCATGCGTATCTTGCAACCGGCCGAATGGTCGAAACCCCGCGGCTTCTCGCACGGTGTCGAGGTCGACGGCCCCGGCAAATGGATCGTGCTGGCCGGCCAGACCGGCGGCGACGAGAAGGGCGATTATGCCCCGGACATGGCGGCGCAGGTCGGCACGGCGCTGAAGCGCATCATCAAGCTGCTTGGAGAAGCCGGCGCGGGACCGGAGCACATTGTCCGCCTGACCTGGTACCTGACCAGCCGCAGCGAATACGAAGCTGCAGGTGCGGGCATCGGCGCGGCCTGGAAGGAAACACTCGGGCGCAATTTTCCGCCATCGACGCTGCTCTACATCGACGGGCTGGTCGACGTCAGGGCCAAGGTCGAAATCGAAGTCACCGCCTACGTGCCCAAGGCTTAGTGCAAAGGCTTAGTGCAAAGGGTTAGTGCAAAGGCTTAGTGCCCAAGGCGCAACCAGACATCAAGGACCGGCCGCTTTCCACGTGAGGCGCGCCGGAAAAGACAAAAGGATATCGTGAGCCAATGACCAATCGATCGACCTCTGCCGACTTCGTGACCGCCTTCGCAACCGGCTGGCCCGAGCACCAGCCCGACATCATGGTGTTGTCGCTGACCACGCAGCGCGGCGTGCTGGATTTTGCGTTCAACAAGGAGCAGGCTTTGTTGATCGCCAAGACGATCAAGGAGACCGCGGCGAAGCTCGAAAAGCCGAAGACGAGTTAGGCTGCCGATCGCCAAGCCCCGAAGCTGTCGTCGCCCGCGAAAGCGGGCGATCCAGTATTCCAGAGACGGCGGTGATTGAACCGAGAAGCGGCGGCGCACTGGATACCCGCTTTCGCGGGTATGACGACTGCGGCCTATTACTTCGACAGGGTAATATTGGCGGCGCGGAACTGGCTGTCGGCCCTCATGGCGATCGACTGCTTGTTGCCGGTGGTCTTCAACGAGATGTTGGAACTGAAACCGGCCGCCTGGGCGATCACCTGGAAGCTGCCGTTGGCGCCACGACCCTGAATGTTGCCGCCGACATTACGGCTGGTTTCGCTCCAGTTGCCGGTAACCTCGCCGCCTTGTGCGACCACCGCTGCCAACAGATTGAACCTGTAGGCGTCGCTGGCGCAGGTGAGGCTCATGTCCATGCTGGCGCCGGCCACCTTGTAGGTCGCCCGGCAGCGGATCCGCTCGCTCGAACCGTCGTCCAGCGTCACGGTGCCGGGGCCGGACCAGGTGCCGGCCATGCCGGCGAACGCACTGGACTGGGCGTAGCTGGTGGAGGCCGCGAAGGCCGTCAAAAAAAACGCGACGGCTGCAAATGTCAGCCGCCGCGCTTTGGCGAAAAATTCTGAAACCTGGCTCGTCTTACTGACGGGACGCTTCCCATCGACCGCTGCACGCGACACCCGCTGAAGCGCCATTCCATTTCCCCGATCCGGAGTTGCCACTGAGTTGACCGTTCGCATATGCACCATTGATCGAGACTTTCACAAGCCCCCCGCTTCCGACGCTGCCGGAAACCGGGCCGCCCGAAATCTTGCCGTCGGTGACGTTCACGGTCGAGGTAGTCTGCGCATCGCAACTGCCCGTTTTTGTGACAACGGTAACTTGCCAAAGGCCGTCATAGGGCGACTGAGCGGAGGCCGGAGCTGCGGCAACGGTCGCGGCGGAGGCAAGAAACGAAGCAAACAAAATGTCGCGGATGCGGTTGGAACGCATGGATCAATTCCTTGAGATGTGTGTGATGACGCGCCTTATCTGGTCACAATGTGTCCAAACTTGGGTGCGCCGCAACACTGTGGAAAGTTCCCGAATTTCAAACACATCAAGGTGAATCCGGTTCCGGATGGGGAACAAGAAATTTGCCGTTTTGGCCACGATTCGCGCATGATTCGGCCGCTTGAGGTACCAGGATAGGGATCAATGTTTAGCGTCGGACAGACCCGGCGCTTTGGTGGCGAATTCCTCGTCCTGTGGGGTGGCAGGCAGGCTGTTGTGGGTCCTGGCGTGAAAGATGACGTCAGCGAGCAGCTTCTGGCCGAGCGGGGCCAGCGCGCGCTCCCAGAGTTCGCGCGCGGTCTCTCCTTTTCTGACAAATACCCACTCCTGCGCGGCGATGGCGCCGGCATCCATCCGGTCGGCGAGGTGGTAGACGGTGCCGCCGGCGATTGGGTCGCCCTCCTTGATGGTCCATTCGACCGCGGCGATGCCGCGATGCCGGGGCAGGAGCGAGGGGTGATAGCCGACGCCGCCGAGTTTGGAGACGGCCAGTGCTTCCCGGGTGACGCGGGCATGGCTATGGGCGGTCACGATCAGGTCGGTATTGGGCGCGATCTCGGACGCGATGACGCGTTTCGGATCGGCCTGCACGACAACCTCGATCCCGGCGGCCTGCGCGGTGGCGGCAAGCCGGTCCTCGCCATCGTGAACAACGACGCGGACGATATCGACCCCGTGTTGCCGCAGCGTGTTGAATGTCGTCACGCCGAAATGGCGGGAACCAACCAGGGTGATCCGCATGTGTTCTGTCCGTCGTCGTTAATCAGGCCGGTATGCCGATAGCACACCATGGCGGCCTGTTTCGACGCTGGCCCGGGAGCGCCGGGGTTATCAACAGGGCGGACTGGCGCAGCCAACCCTTGGCGGCGCAACTCGGGCAGGGCGCGGCCTCGCCCGGGACGACCGGACAGAAGCGGATCGGCCGGCATCGAGAACGTGACGAGTTGGCCGAAGATCGATGAGACGCGCGTGACGTGAGAGGCGTCACATCGGCAACCAACGACGCAGCGCTATGGTCGGGCCAACGCCAGCCACCACGGACCCCACCAGCATGAAACGCTTTTTGATCTTCGCCGCCATCGCGCCGCCACTCGGCTTCGTCGTCGCGTTCTGGGTGATGCTGCAGATTGCCAACTGGCTTGCGGGCAGCCCGATCACGTTCGATGTCGCCCAAATCATGATGCTGCCGACGATATATCTGGTCGGGTTGATCCCGGCGCTATTGGCTGGGTGGTTCGACCATGCGCTGGCGAGGCGCAACGTCTCTTACCGCATCGCGCTCACGGCGCCGTTCGGCTACGCGATCAGCTACCTGCCGCTGGCAGTAGCGTTCTGGATAGGCTTCGGCCATGGGCCGTATGTCCTGCTGTTCGGCCTCATCGGCGCGGTGCCGTCAGCGGTGTGTTCCTGGCTCGCCGCGGAACGGCAGGCGCCTGACCTTTGTTCCGTCACCATGACAGTATTCGCAGCTCTGGCCGGGTGTAGTCCGGGATCGGTTGCTGGAGCGGTCCGGACTGTTGTTCGGCCGCCATCTGCAGTCGCGCCCGCAGGTCGGCGCTGCACTGCTTCATCTGGTTGCGCAACTCGCGCCGGCTGAAAGTGGTGAGGGAGTGATCGCTGAGCTGCTGCCAGGCAGCGCGCAGCCACTGTTGCATGGCGCGGATATCGGAATCGAGCACCTCAGGCTGGTTCATTCCGCCGGAATCTCAAAACGTGATCGCGCCACAATTAGGCCTGATTCTCGCGCCGCCGCCTACTCCGTAGCAATGCGGACGGCAGGAAAAACCGCTCACATGGAAGCAGGTGGACCTGGAAGCAGGGGAACGTGCGCGCCACATGATCGTTGCAAGGGTGGCTCCTGGAGAGACCTCGATGTCCCGCAATTCGTCGCTTGTTCTCTTCGTGGCGCTCGCCCTGATCGTCCCCGCCAAGGCATTTGCGCAATTGACGCCGCCAGCCGGCTCGGCCGGGGCCGGCAATTCGTCGATATCAGGCGTGCCGTTCGGCCCGGCCAATCCCCGCGCGCTCTCCGATCCCAGCGGCATCGGCAACGCCGCGAGTGTCCCACCGCTGCGTCCCTACACCCCGCCGCCGGTAACTTCCTACGGCGCGGTCGATACGCCATCGCCGCGCGCACGGCTCGCGACATCGCCCTATACCGGCGCCTCGCAGCGGATCATCAGCGCGCGCCAAGGTCAGCCACGAAAGCCGCCGGGTCGGCGGCGGGCGCGACCCGAGGTGAGCAGCTTCACGGGGATCTGCCGGGGGTGCTAGCCGTCAAACTGCGATTCACCCCACCAGGAGCGACCACGCAAAAAGACGGGCGTTTCAATGTCCGGCCTTCGCGGGGAACGATTTTCTCTTGCCCGACTTATGCAAGGTTAGCTCAGCGGCCAAGCGTGCTGGTCTTGCATCCTGTGATGCCGGGTATCGCGTAACGAATTTTGCCCTCGGGGCAGGGATGGCGGGAATGAACATCCAGCAACGGACGGCCGAGATTCTTTCCCCGCCAGGCCTGTCCACCACCCCGGAACTCGCTCCAACGCCTCGCGATGAAGGGCTGGGCGCGCGCGAAGCGAGGCTGGCTGTCACCTACGAACGCGTTGGCGTGGGCATCGTCGAGGTCGACGAGGCCGGACGGATGCTGCGCGTCAACCAGAAGGTCAGCGAGCTGATGGGACACGAGGCGGCCGACCTGCTCGGCCGCTGCATCTTTGACGAGACCTCGCCACAGGACGTCGCGCAGGATCTTGCGCAGTTCAGGCGGCAGGTCGCGGGCGAAATTGATCGCTACACCATTGAAAAGCGTCTCGCCCGCAGGGACGGCTCATACTTCTGGGCGGAGGTGACGTCCTCTAGCGTTCGAGATGCGTCGGGAAATTTCCTTTACGCGGTGCGCGTTCAGCATGACATCAGCGCCCGCAAGGAGACCGAACAGGCGCTGGTACGCCGCAGCGAAGAGCAGGCGGCACTATTCCGGTTCTCCGAAAAGCTCCAATACGCCACGTCACTTCCAGACGTCTACGACGCCGGCCTGGATGCCATCCTCGCCGCACTGGCCTGCAAGCGCGCCTCCATTCTGCTGTTTGATAATAGCGACGTGATGCGTTTCGTCGGATGGCGGGGCCTGTCGGACGGCTACCGACGCGCCGTCGAAGGCCATTCGCCATGGGACAGGGACGAAAGAAATCCGCGTCCGGTCTACTTCGAGGATATCGGCGTTTCGGCTCTTTCGGTTGCGCTCAAGGAAACGATTGCGCGAGAACACATTGCAGCGGTCGCTTTCATTCCGATCCTGATCGGCGGCCGGCTCGCCGGAAAATTCATGGCCTATTACGACAGGCCGCATCGCTTCACCGAACCGGAGATCGACGTCGCGCTGACGCTCGCGCGGCAACTCGGCTTCGGTATCGCGAGGCTGAGGGCGGAACAGGCGCGGAGCGCCGCCGAAGAGCGTGCGCAGCAGCTCGTGTTCATCGTGGAATCCTCCGATGATGCGATCATCAGTAAGGACCTCGACGGGATCATCCGGACCTGGAACTCAGGCGCCCAGCGGCTGTTCGGCTATAGCGCCGGCGAGGCCATCGGCAAGCCGGTGACCATTCTTTTCCCGCCAGGATCCGAAGACGAGGAGCCCGGGATCCTGGCGCGTGTACGGGATGGTGAACGAATCCACCATTATGAAACTGTTCGCCGGCGGAAGGACGGCAGCCTCCTGGACATTTCGCTGACCGTCTCGCCAGTGCGCGACGGCGCAGGACGCATCGTCGGCGCATCGAAGATCGCCCGCGACATCACCGATCGCAAGGAAGCCGAACGAAAACTCCGGGAGAGCGAGCAGCGTCTCTCCGAATTGCTGGCGGCTATACCGGCGGCGATTTACACGACCGACGCGCAGGGGAAGGTTACCTACTTCAACGAGGCGGCCGCCGAATTCTCCGGCCGGACGCCCGTGCTCGGCAGTGACGAATGGTGCGTCACGTGGAAGCTGTTCCTGCCGGACGGCACGCCGCTTCCGCACGACCAGTGCCCGATGGCGGTGGCGCTCAAGGAAGGGCGCGCCGTGCGTGGCGCCGAAGCGGTCGCGGAGCGGCCGGACGGGACGCGGGTGCCCTTCATTCCCTTCCCGACGCCGCTGCGGGACTCTTCCGGCAAGATCAACGGCGCCATCAACATGCTGGTGGATATCAGTGAACGGCGGCAGGCGGAAACCCAGCAGCGGCTTCTGCTCGATGAACTCAATCACCGCACCAAGAACAACATGCAGATGCTGCAGTCGCTGCTGTTCTCCGCGGCAAGAACCGCGCACAGCGAGGAGGCGCGGAAGGTCCTGAACGAAGCCAGCGCGCGGATCGCGGCGATGGCGGCGGCGCAACGCGTGCTGTACGGCCGCAGCGATGCAAGTCGGTTCGATGCGAAAGAATTTCTGCCGGCGGTCTGCCAGACCATCCGGCAATTGCTGCCGCCGGAGGCGCGCATCGAGTGTGGCGCAGCGCACGGCGTGCTGTCCAACGACGTGGCGATGCCGCTCGCGCTGATACTGAACGAGCTTCTGACAAACGCCGTTAAGCACGGCATCAAGGATCATGCGAGAGAGTGCGTCCGGGTCAGCTTGACGGAGCATGACGGGCAGCTCGCGCTCTGCGTCGAGGATGAGGGCGAGGGGTTCGACCTGGAAGAGGCGCGCAAGAACTCATCCGGACTGCAGCTCGTCCTCGGCCTCGCGCGCCAGCTGCGCGGGACGCTTTGCATCACGAAAAATCCGTCGCGGGCGTGCCTCGAGTTCCCCGCTTCAAAAATCTAGGGCGGTCATCGATGACGCCACAGCACAGCGCAGGGCATTTCGCGCCGCCGTCCGGGCCGGACCGCAACCGGCCGCTGCCCGCTGAAGAGGCCCGACGGATGGAAGACAAGCAGGGCCCGCTGCGCGTTCTCGTCGTCGAGGATGATTTTCTCATCGCCATGCAAACCGAAGTCGCGCTGACCACGGCCGGCTTCGAGGTCGTCGGCCCGGCCACGACCGCCGAGGAAGCCGTCGCGCTGGCCGGCGAGGCGCAGCCGGCGCTCGCCGTGATGGACATTCGTCTCGCCAGCACCCGCGATGGCATCGATGCCGCACGGCAATTGTATCAGGACTTCGCCATTCGCTGCATCTTTGCGACCGCGCATGACGATGCCCACACGCGCGGACGCGCCGAACCCTATGCCCCGCTCGGATGGCTGCCGAAGCCGTACACCATGGCGTCGCTTGTCGCGGTGGTTGCCGAAGCTGTCGCGATGCTGCGCCGGCCGTAGCTCAGTCCCGATAGTAGTACCGGCCCCGCGGCGGGCGTTGGTAGTACCCGTCGCCGTAATATTGTTGACGCCCCTGCTGATATTGCGGCGGCACCATCCCGTTCGGGTAACATTGGCCATCCCTGACGTCGACGTCGGCGCCATTCCCGCACGGAACGGGGTAACGGCCGCCGCGATAGTAACGCGGATATTGCCGTGCAGCCTGATCTTGCGGCGCCAGATAGCCGTTCGGATAGCAGAGGCCATCTCGCGCGCTGACATCCCAGCCGTGGCCGCATGGCGGCGGATGGACGGGTACACCGTATTGCACGGTTTGAGGCAACACAGGTGCAGCAAAGTCAGGTGCAACGGCGCTTCCGGGCACCATGCTCAACTGAACAGCCAGTGCTGCGGCGGCAATGCTGACGATCATGTTCTTTCTCCGATCAAACCAGAAGCTGCCGGCGTTTCCGCGACACGCCGACCGGTCGCCCGATCAGGATCGAGGGCTGCTGTTGCATTGATGCAAATATATCAAAACATGCCCTGAATATCCGATGAACGCATTTCAAGTATCGGAAGCGCAAATCCCTGCAACGGTCGCTAAGAGAGAGCCGCTACTCGGCGAACAGATGTTCAGCGTCGCCGCGCTATCGCATTTCGAAGTAACCGTTTCGTCGATAGTGATAGCCCGGGCGGCCTTCCTGATACTGCCGTGGTACCGCGCCCGTCGGGTAGCAGAGCCCATCGCGAATATCGACGTCTGCGCCGTGACCGCACGGGACCGGCCGCCGGCCGCCGCCGTACTCAAGGGGATAATAGCGGCCCGATTGAAATTGCGGCGGCACCATCCCGTTCGGGTAGCACTTGCCGTCTCGCTCATCGACATCGTAGCCGTGGCCGCACGGCGGTGGATGGCCGTGACGGCGGTACCGGATTTCCTGCGCCAGGGGGATGCTTTCGTTCACCGGGTGGGCCGGTACCCCCAATTGTAGCGCGAGGGCTACGCCGGCAATGCTGGCGAACATCTTTCGGTCCCTCCAGTGAACACGGAATCTCCCCTGCGGCCGATGTCCGCTACGGACAATGGCTGCGGGGATTATACGTTTCCATATCGATGCCGTGTGTGCCGTCGGGAAGGCCAGCCCGCGAAATCAGGACATCCCTTCAAGCGCGACGTTCCTGCGGCAGCCGGCAATGCCGACACAGTCATAGACCATCGCGCAATGGCGGCTGGACGGGCAATTCACCGCCCCCCCAGGCGTGCAAACCAAAGGCCGCCCGGAGGCGGCCTGATTTAAGCTCGGGAAGCGGGGAGGGCGACAACAGGCCGCCTGCGTCCGGCTGACGCACTGAGGCAACGCCTGCGGCGCTCGAGGCGAAAAGCTGCGAGCCTAGCCCGCGCGGTAGGCATCCAGTGCATGGGCGGCGAATATGCCCACGCTGATCAGGGCGAGGATAGCGGCTGAGAGTTCGATCATTGACCGGCCTCCCGCTCGTGGATTGTCGCCAGGAATCTGCTGCCTGACTGATTCCAAATGAAATCGAAGAAGAACTGCATGCTGGCCGTCCCTGTTTTATTGACAACCAGGTACGCAGCTCTTTGTTTCAGGACGTTTTCGTCGGCTCGGGAAAATGGTTTCGTCGGGACGTTGGCGGCAACTGAATGATGACAATTTCGCGGCGGGAGTGCATGCTTTTTGTGACACCAGCGGAGTGATTCGGTCATGCTGGAAGCCATCGTATTGTTGCTGGGCGTGAGCACGTGCGCCCTGATCCTCATTGCCTTCTGGGGCCTCGACCTGCTCGGGATGCGTCGTCGCAGAGGATAGCGTGGTTCTGGTTCAGTGCGGATCGTTGCCGCGAGTAGCGCCGGCACGAGGTTGTCACGCGCCTCTGAGGTGTGACCCGTCAGCCATGCCTTTCGGGCTGGACGGCTTGTCATGGCGGGGATTTTTCTGCCGCAAGCACAGGCCGGTCACCAGGTGGTCACCGCCCTAAAGCAGAAAATACAGGCTTCGCGCCGCCACCATCAGTGCCAATGGCGGCGGTGATGACGATGGCCCCCGTAGTGACGATGTCCCGTTCGCCACCAACCATAGCTCGTGTAGGGGTTTCCGCGACCGTAGTTCTGGCAATTTGCGTTCGGATAGAACTGGGCGCACCAGCCCGGATTGGTAATGACGTGCTGCGCCGATGCCGGGCTGGCGAGCGCGGACAGGAACGATAAGGCAACAGCGCCAAGCAAGATCGTTGGTCTCGTCATCGCAGCCTTGCCTGTTTCCTGTTTGCGACTTTAACGGCGATTGGTCGTAAGGGTTCCTGTTCTCCATGGACGCCCGGGGACTCGATCGGATTGCGTGACGCCGGCCCTTTGCTTTTTCACCGAGCGCACGAAGCCTGCGACTCGCCGCGGCGTTCACTGTGGAGCGCGGAAGCAAAGCCGACCCGCACGGCTCCAATCGGCCGCTGCATTATCGACTTCTAGGAATCGCCTGGATGAGGCTCAGTACGTCGGCTCGCGCTAACCGGGCTGCCATCGACATCATCCATAGCATCGCAAATTGCTTCCGGGATCTCACGCCTTTCAGGCGGCGAGATCAAAAGTTGCCTTCGCATTTCTGCGAGGCGGGCACGGCAGTATTCGCGGTAGAGGAGGTCGAATAAAGCGGGCATGATCTAATCTCGTTGTTTGGAGTTGATCTGCACCATCAACTCCAAACTATCATCTATCGCAGGCTCCAAGTTGTGATCTAGATCACAGCCTGTCGCGGACTTTCATTCCGAAGGAAAAACAGGCGGGGATGATTGGGGAGGGTGGCTCGGTTATTTCGCGTGAACCAGCCTTGGTTGGTTCCCCTCCGGAACTTTTGGTTCCATCGGGCGTTCTTGTCTCGCAGAAATCGGCGGCGCCGGGAGCGTGCCATGTCGAAATTCCCTGTTGGAATCCTCGTTCTTGGAGTGTCCTGTTTGTTTCTGGCCACCGAGCCGTCGAGCACCGCTCAGGCAAGAGGCCTGCACATTCGGATTGGCGGCGGCCCCATCGGCATCGTGAGATCCATTGCCTCGCTGCCTTTCCGAGGCCTGCATGGCCGTCGCGGCGAGCGCGTCAGAATGGCAAACCTTCATGACGAGGCGACCGGCGCGGTGCCGCGCGCCGATGTCACCCGCGGCGCCGACTGGGTCACGAAGCCGGTGGCGCGGGTGCAGGTGGGAGCCGCCGCCGCGCTGGCGGGCTGGCACGGCCGCCGTGGCGCGAGCGGGTGGTGGCAGCATGGCGATGGCGGGTATGGATGGGTGGGCCCGTTGTTTTGGCCGTTCGCCTATTACGATATCTACGACTACACGGTCTGGGGCGACGGCATCGGCTTCTGGGGCTATGGCTATCGCGATATCTATGCCGCGATATTCACGCCCTATGGCTATGAGGACCTCACCCGCTATATGGCGCCCCCGCGCAATCGGCGGCATGGCAGGCTCCCTTCGCTCGCACAAATCTGTGGCGATGACGCAAGCGAGTTTGCCGGTCTTCCGATCAAACAGATCCGGCAGGCGATCCTGTTGAGCGAGGAGCAGCGCGCGGCGCTCGACGATCTTGCCAACGCGTCAGTCCAGGCCGCCCAGATCATCCGCGCGGCCTGCCCGGCCGAGGTTGCGTTAACGCCGTCTGGCAGACTCGCCGCGATGCAACAGCGCCTGGAGGCGATGAAATCCGCGATCTCAAGTGTAACGACGCCATTCGAGACATTCTACGAACTGTTGGACAACGACCAGAAGGGCAAGCTCGTCGAGGTGTCCGGTCAGCGCGCGCCATTTGCGCCCAAGGTTCCCGCCGCTCAGAGCTGCGCGCCGCCCGAGGTGCTGCCATGGCCCGGCAGCGAGATCGAGGCGAGGCTGCATCTGAACGACTCACAACGTGGGGGACTGGACGCGCTTCAGCGGATGAGCGTGCTCGCCAGGAACACGCTGAATTTCAATTGCCAGCCGGACGAGAACCTCGCTCCGCCCGACCGGCTTGCGACAGCCGATACAAGGCTCGACGCCATGCTGGACGCGATCAAGCTGCTGCGGCCGGCCCTGGACGATTTCCTTGCGACGCTGAGCGACGAGCAAAAGGCTCAATTCGAGACCATCGGGGCAAAGCGCACGAGCTGACGGATCAGCCGGTAATGATCTCTTAAGGCCTAAGGCCAGGTAGCCGTCGCTAAATCGTTATAGCGGCGGCTTTTTGCCACCAAACTGCCACCAGTTTGGCCGACGAATCGCGCGTGTTAGAATTCCACCTTTTTCATTCGCGGGAGATACTGAAGTGGCGATAGGGACAGTGAAGTGGTTTAACGCAACCAAGGGGTACGGATTTATCCAGCCGGACAACGGCGGCAAGGATGTCTTCGTGCACATTTCAGCCGTTGAGAAGGCCGGCCTGAGCAGCCTCAATGAGGGTGCGAAGGTGAGCTATGAAGAAATGAGCAACCGGGGCAAAACGTCCGCGGAAAATCTAAGAGTCGGGTGAAATTCAAGCCCGCTGGTTCACGCCGGCGGGCTTTGTTCCGGCGAATTGTCCGCAGGCTCACGTGACCGACGGTTGCGTGCGCTGTGCTCGGTCATCGCTTTCACGGCCTCGGTCTCGTCGGCGCAAAAAGCAATGCTTTGCCGATCCGCAAACACGAGCCATTGATGATGACCAACTTCCGTGATGACGTATTCGGTCATTCCGGCCTCCGGCGTGTAAATACACCTTACGACGGCGGCCTTGCTGTTTTGTTAACCACAATCCACCACGGTCCTGGTGACCTTCTGGTGGGTCACGCGTATTGAGTAGGGCCGTCGCCGGGAATACCTGCGACGGCTTTTTGCAGGTGAGTCGATGGATTTTCAGGCTTTCACGAATGACAGCCTCACGATGATGTACGCCGCCGTCCGTGGTGCTTTGGCTGCCGACGACGAGGCTGAACGGCAGGGCGGCGAACCCAAGTTCAAGGTCCGCGATACGCCAGAGTGGAAGAAACACGCAGCGGACCTGGAATCCGAAATGCTCAGGCGGGGCATGCTATTCGAGGTCATCGATTGGGCTGAGGGACAAGGATCCCTGCCGCTTTAGAGTTTCCGGGTCGCCGGCTTCGGTCCCGCGCTCACGGCGCACGAGCGTCGGGCGCAGAAGGGAGAGATCGAGCGCCAGCTGGAACGGGGGTCACGTCAATCTCGGGCCCGGTTCGTCGCGTTTGAAATAATGCTTTATCGGGAATGCTGGCGAAGAGCCCTCGTAGTACCGAATTACCGCTTTTACCCGAAACAGAAAGTTGCTAATCTCCGCCCTGCCTTTGAGGCTGGGAGGCCGCAGCGGATTTATTTTGCGGTGACGGTTGCTACCGTTGAGGACCAGTCCGACGAGACCTGCCGATCCTGCCGTGACGTATGCTTGCCGGAATGGAGTCGGAATCCTCCAAGGAATTGCAAGAGGCACAAACATCTAGAAAAACGCGATGTACCGTAATGTTCGAGTATCCGAGCTGATGCGGAGTATCGTGCGATCAACACCTTTAGTCTCGGATCTTTATCGCTATCACTATACGTTCTTCCGGCAGACCACGGCTTGCCGCGGGGTCTTTCGTTCCTTTGATGAGGCCCACTTGGCTGCTGCAAGGATTGCTGACACCGGTTACGGCGACGTCATCGTGGCGCCGGAAATTATCGCGGAAACGACGCACATTCGGCGCCGCGATTATCCGATCCTGTTTTGGCTGGAAGATCCTCAATCTCGGCGGCAATGCAGGCTCTGAATTCTTTACTACCGGCAATTCATCAATCTCTCAAACGATGTTCAATGGACCGTCTGGGAGTTGCCGCAGACAGTCGCATTTGGGCAGCAGATGAGGAAAACCCTTGAAGTGCCGGGGCTCCATTTCACATCCGAGATCGCCGGCGCGGATGCGGACATCGTAATTACCTGCGGCGCCATGCAATACTTCGAGCATGACTTGCCCATATATCTACGATACCTGCGGCGGTTACCAAAACATGTCTTTGTGAACCGCGTTCCCCTGATTGAAGAACAGACGTTCTTTACGCTGCAGAACGTGGTCAGGCATTTCGTTCCATACCGTATCCAGAATCACCTGGAACTGATCGGTTCTTTGGAGCAGCTCGGTTATCACCTGATCGACGGTTGGTATGAAGATCACGAAATCATTATTCCGTTTCATCCAGAATGCCGCGTGACCCGCTTTTATGGATTCTATTTCTGTCTCGGCGAAGTAGACTCCGATTGCTGGAGGACCGACGCGCTCACCGTTGCAACGCGCGCAAGGGAGGCGATGGGACTACACGATCAGTCATGCCTTACGCACTGACCGCGGCTGGCCGCGCTCGCGCGTTCCGAGCTTCCGCCTTTTTAGGCATCATTCAGGGGGGCTTAAAAATTTGACGCCGCAGGTATTTCCGTTGCGCCACACCACGCGGCAGCGCTCTGTCGTTTTGAAGCCATCTAATGACAGAGCGAATTTGAAGGCCGCAGTGTGATGCGTCGGTGAATGAAGCATGGCTCCGTCGCGGTGACAGTTCACCACCAGGCAGGGATAACAGCCGCGAATACCATCAACGGAAAGGAGCGCGGGCTGGTTGATTGCAATGCGTTCCAGGGCTCGACGTTCAAACATCAGACCATCCCCAAAAAATTAAATAACCGGGGCAGTAATCGGCGCAGATTAGACCGTCGAGCGATCTTTAAAAGTAAGGCCGATTAACCTTTTAAAATTGTAGGGAACAACCTTAACGCTCCGCTCGGTGGCCTAAGGAGCATGGCTTCGGTCCCGCGCTCCTGACAGGGCGGGCTCCAACGTGAGAATGGGAGAAACATGGCAGAGCACGTGACCGACGACAGCTCCGGTCGCAAAAAAGGGCCGCCGGCGTTCGGCGGCCCAAGTCTTGGGAGGAACGCGCTGAGAAGCAAAGCGCCTCTTGAGCCCGTCACACGCACACAATGGCAGGAGATTGTTTCCGGGCGTCTTCGTTCAAACCGGAAAATGGCTGCAGGACGGTTTCTTCGGAACCGTCGCGGCGAAGTCAGTTCACGGTATCGAGAGGCCCCGCGTTCGCCGGTTCATGCCGGCGGGCCGTCGGCGAACCTGTTTGGCTCCTTAACGACACACGATGCGCCCTTGCTGCTGCGAACACACAGCCGTCCCGGGCCGTGGAAGTTGCGGAGGTTGGACTGGAAGGACTGTAGGGCCCGTCATCGAACACGCCGTCATTGGGCAGACTGCCGGAACCGTATCGCCAGGACTCGAACAAACGGACTGCATCCATCCGTTGATGCACTGGCAAGCACATCTTGCCTGCACTTCTGTCGAACAGATCAGTCCAAAACCGAGGACTGCCATTTTCAGAGATTGTGTCATCCGTCGATTGCACAGCTCAGTTGCGGCGTTACTTCCTGAACAGCCCCTACGGTGTTGGTGGGCAAGGAGACGTTGGATAACGCCAAAGCGCTCTACCGTGTTTCTACGGAATCCTCAATCCTGTGGAAAACTGTATGCTGGCTCTTGCCGGGGCTGGATTTCATTCCGAACAAATTTGACCGGCAGGGGTCGCGCGAATGCGGCCCTTTTTGATTCCGGACGTAATCGACGCACGCTTAGTCAATGCTTCGTGACGTAGTCGGCCGCGTCCTTCAGCGTGAGCAGCTTCCGGCCGTCGCAAGAAGCGTTCCCGCGAAGAATATCCTGAAGCGATCTGCTCTAGCTGGATCAGGTCTGCCAGTCGCGTTTCCGCGTCCTCATGGATGCGGTCGAGGTGCGGTTCGTACCAAAGGCGCGCGCGCTCCAGATCAACGGGCCATTCGGAATATCGGAGATTGTCCATAGTTTCGACGAAGGCTTTCCAGTCGCTGCCGGTGCGCGGTGGCACCGGTATGTTCGCGAGCACCGCGATCGGGTCGGCGGCCTCGGCCATGCGGTTGAGCACGCGCTGCGCGGTTGCGGATCCGATACCGGGCAGCAGATGCAGAAGGCGAAACCCGACGACGCGATCGCGCGGATTTTCGGCGAAACGCAGCAACGCCAGCATGTCCTTGATGTGAGCGGCGTCGAGAAACTCCAGTCCAACGAATTTTACGAATGGGGTGTTCCGACACGTCAGTTCGATTTCGAGCGGACCGCTGTGGCTCGATGTCCGAAACAGCACGGCCTGCTCCTTGAGAAGCGTTCCGGACTCGCGGCCCTCCAGGATACGTTCGACGATGAAGCGTGCGTGGCCGGCTTCATCGCGCACCGTGACGAGTTGCAGATTGACGGCCTTCGCGCTGAAGGGGATCGACTGAAAGCCTGGCTTCCAAGTATTAGCCGGCTATGCGCTAATGCCCTGGTTGCAATTAATTACTTCATTCAATCCGCCGAAAAGTACCGTATTGCAAATTCAATCTGACCGTCGGGAAGTTGCCTCCAATTCTCAATGGTTGGTGTTAAGCCATCCCGCGGGTTCTGATCGATAATCTCGCGTGCTTTGCGGCGAGCCGCATCAATGGGCAGCCGAAATGTATCTCGGAGCTGCGCGTCAGAAACTCGCACCGCTAAATCGCTGGGACGAACCATATCGGACCTCCAAGGTGCACCGCTAATCGTGAGCGCCCCAGTTCGGAAATTTGCAATTGTGGTCTTAATTTTGTCCCCGCTGTCCACCGCGATCCACAGGGCGTACAGCCGTTACATCGGCGAGTGCGAGGATAGGGGATAGGCGCCCAATTGCGGTACGCTTGGCCCAAGCCTGCAAACGCGATCAGCGGGACAATATCCATTCGGTAAAATACTGCCTGCATAGAACACAAGAACACAATTAGTCGCGCGTAATCAAATTTGCGCTATTGAATCGCCTTAGTCTGCGCACGATTTAAAACAACGATTAACTGGTATGTTCTAATCAATCATGATGAGGACTGTCGTGACACGAAGCACTTTGAACGCAATGTCCATCGACGAACTATGGGCGCTTCACGAAAGAATTGCCGCTGACCTTGCGGCAAGGTTGATTGCTGAGAGAGAGGCGCTTGAGCTTCGATTGAAACAACTCAATTGCGTTGGTCTCAGCAGGCAAAACGAACCATCGGGAGCGCGCCGGCGGTACCCAAAAGTTTTCCCAAAGTTTCGGAATCCCGATCACCCATCGGAAACCTGGGCCGGACGAGGTAAACAGCCGCGCTGGCTTACTGCGCAGTTGAAAACTGGTAAGCGGATCGACGACTTTCGAATTGATCGGGTGGCCGCGTAAGGCGTTTAGTTTATAGATCTCGCGATCCGCGCTTCTACTTTGCGAACTTTTTCGCGGAGCGCTTGCACTTCGGCCATTTGCTTTGCGAGGTTCGGGAACGGCCTGACTGGCTTCGCTGAAAGATTCAGCTTTCGTTTCGGCGAGGGCGGGGCGATAGATTTCATTCGCATTTGCGCAAATTCCAAAATCTAAGTTTAAAGATCGCGCCACAAGAGCTGCATGGACTAATTATGCGAGCATAAGGGATCGCCCAAAGTCGTTCGCTTTCTAGACTTTTCTGGGGTGTCGCTGCGGCGCAAAACGAACGGAAATGCGGCGGTCTGCTCGCGATGGGCGCGCTATGTCACTTGCGAGGTACGAAACGCGCGAAATATCCGGGATCTTACGGGTGCAAATTCCGGTTCTTTTCGCGCCGCACGCGCACAGAATCGCCCCAAATCAAGACAACTCAAAGCTGTCGCCGATACGTGAAGGGGCTCACGTGGGAATTATGGCTTGCTTGCAGATTTGGCTGATCGCGAACGCGCTGATTCTCGCGTGGGCATTGTGGCCCGTTGCACCTGAGAAGCCTCAAATCGAACCATCCTTGAAAGATCCGGCACGGGGGCAGGCAAAGGAATCCGTGCCGGCCGCCGTGAACTTCACGTAAGTCCCGGATTCAATCGATCGGATTGCAATTCGTTCCTATTTGCTGGCGGGCGGCCTCGTTCGATGAGGGTTTCAAAAACGCAACCCCCGCGGCGCGGACGGCGGAGTTGTCCAGGGAAGCGGGATAGGGATCGCACCGCGCTATCTCAGAATACGCGAAGTCAAACCCGGCTTATCGGCTTGGTGAGTTTTTGAGGTCACTCGCATGGTGGCTGGCGTACCAGGCAGTCGGTCGTTCGGTGAACGTTTGACGTTCTAGGGAGTTACTCTCCCTCACAGAGGGTATCCAATGACCGAGATCAAAGAGCACATGGAAGTCATCGGCGCCGACGGCGTTCATGTCGGTACCGTCGACAAGGTCGAAGGCGGTCGCATCAAGCTGACGAAAAAGGACAGTGGCGAGGGCTCTCATAAGGGCCATCATCACTTCATCGACAAAGGCTTGGTTGCCGAAGTGGAGGGCAACAGGGTTAGGCTCTCGGCGAATGCAGATGTCGCGGTGACGATGGAAGAGGAAAAATGAAGTTGGCACGGCAATTCGGTTCGTGATGAAGCCGTACGCCATCGTTCTGTCCGATGTCGAAAGCGGGCCGGCCCCAAACCTGGATTTCTATTGGGTGCGCGCATCCCACTTCAGCTTTCGATTTTTTCCTCAATGGTCCGCCGACGCTCGTTCAATCGATAACGGTGCCAGTGCAACACTGCGCCGACGATCAGCGGCGGCGCCAATGCGCCGCCGATCATGAAGTCTGGCAACGGCGTTGGTGAAATCCATTCGATCGCCATCGACGCCACCAGCCAAAGCGACACAAGTATCATCGCGAAATCGATCTTGGGAATTCGAAGAAAATAGCAAAGCGCGGTACCGATAGCCGCTGGACCGGTTGCTGCAGCGATCAAGTAAAACGTCAATTCTTTGGGTGTCAAAAAATCAACCACCATTGATCCCAACAACCAAAGGGCCGCAAACATGACCGCGATATCGATCGGATGCCGCACGCACTAATCCTCGCAAAAGCCTGGCATACCCAACGGCAACCGCCGGCGGAGAGCAAGCCTGGACCCGCGAAATCCGCTCGCGAGGGCTTGGGCGTACTTTACGTGCACTGCACCCAAGCCGGGGGACCAGCGAGGGCATGGCTACGGGCACCGGGGCGAGGGGTGGGCCCACCGGAAATCCATCCTTCCTCTCGAATGGCAACGTCCATGAGTTGTCCGTAACCGGGCGTTCCGCTAAATTTTCAGGAAGATTCGGAGGGCACCGGTGCGCAAAAGCACAGATTTTCTTCTCAGGCTCAGACCGTGGTCTTCGGAAGCCTTTGTGGTGGCCTTGCTGGCGACCATCGCCGCGAGCATCGTCCAGGAGGCGATCGCCACGTTTGGCGTTACGCTGTACTTCGCGACCTTCTTCGTGGCGATCATCGTAGTAAGTCTTTTGGCGGGCGCTCCGGCGGGCACCTCTGTTGCCGCGATCGCTATTCCTATCGTTTGGTGGGGATTTCTACCGCCGCAGTTTGAGTTCTCGCCGCTTAATGGCGACGATTATCATCGTTTCGCGATTTTTCTGGTGTTCGGTGGACTGGCAATTTCCGCCTGCAGTCTCTACCGCGAGGCTCTCGCCATCTTGCGGAGATGATCTGGAAAACGCGTGAGGCGGCCGGAAGCTGTTCGCCTCCGGCGCGCGTTCCAAACAGGAAGCTTTTTCCCGTGCAGATACCGAACTGCAATTCAGTTGAAAAGACCCGCCGGGAGCCTGACCAAATTTGTTTGAAACCGGAGCGAGCCCAGTCCGTTCCTATAGTCATGGGACAGAAGCATCCGCCGCCCCCGGCAGACGAATCAAAAGACAAGCCGTGGCGCACCGACCAGGCACGGCAGGCCGCCGAAGAGTACGCCAACGACCAACGGGAAATCCTCAAGAAGCTCCGCAAGCCAATCAATTGATAGGGCCGCCCCAGGACGTAGCGGCGCGCCTCGCAGAGCCGGAAGCCGTTGCGTCCTCGAAGACGGGAAACAGGCGCGAGGCGCTGACCTCTTTGATATCCCGCGAGGGGACCACCTGCCGGGCTACATTCTGCTTTGATCCGACGCAATCAAACTCGCTCGTTAGGCTTGCGCGTTAAGCTTGATGTAGATCCGCCGCGCGCGCTCCGAGCCGCGGGGGCAAGCACCGGGCGCAATCCCGGCGCTGCGTAACCTTTACAGGTGAGGTTAAATCTATGGAAGCGTTGCCCCGTCTTCGAGGTGCGGTATGACGAGGCTGTGCTTATTGGCGACAAAAATTATGTCTTGGATGATGATGGCAACCGTGTCCTGATCGGCTTGACGGTCGAAGAGACGCGGGAGTTCTTCGAACTTACGGATTTGCTTGCGTGGATCAATGAGGGGAAAACGCTTTCGTCCATCGACTGGGCGGCACCGGAAGAGATGCGCTGGTTGAAGCTCATCCAAAAGCATTTCGCAGCTCTGGATGAATTACTGCGTAATAGAACTAAGCACTGACTGATGCTTAGCGCGGAGGGGCAGGCGGGGCGCTGACCTCTTTCGTATGCCGCAAGGGGAGTGGCGTGGTTTCCGCTGGACGCTTGCCCTTTAACTCACCTGACGCGCAAACGCATTGGAGTGCTATGGCGGCCCTATCGTCCGGGCTGCTCCCAAGCCCGGCCGTCGGTCAGCGTTGCCTGCCTGCTGAGCGCGACCTGTCAGGTAATCGTCTTGAGATAGAGACTGGGATCGAAGTACTTGCTTGCCGGCGTGAAATCCTTGACGCCGGCATTGGCCATGAAGAAGTCGGTCGACTGCTGCAGCCAGTTGGTGACCGTGCCGTCCGAATAATACTGCTTCCACTCGCGCGAGGTGAACATCTTCTGGGCCTTGAACGACTCGTTGATGTCGGCGAGCGGCGTCTGGCTGTAATGCGCCTTCTGCAGCTTTTCCATGGCCTCCGCACTGTTCGCTAGGATGTAGTCGTTCGCTTCCGCCCACCCCCTGATCAGCTTGCCGAGGGTTTCCTTGTTTGGTTCGTAATAGTCGTTGGCGGCCGCCCAGCCGCCGATGATCGCGGCCTGGGGATAATAGGCGGAAGCGTCCGCCAGCTTGACGGCGCCCGGCACCTTGTCGCGGACCGTCACGTTGAACGGCACCCAGAGCGCTACGGCAGGAACGGCGCCGGAAATGAACGCCGTGACGGCCGCCGGCATGGTCTGGTTGACGAGTTCGACCTCCTTCGGGTCGATCTTGTTGGCGCGCAGGGCCTTGTCGAGGAAGACATGCGCCGTGGTCCCGGTCGCCGTGGCGATCCGCTTGCCTTTCAGGTCGTCGAACGACTTGATGCCCTGATCGGAGCGCACCCAGAGCTGCGCCGTCGCCACCTCGATGTCGTTGATGAGGAACACCTTGCCTTGGCCGCGCGCGGGGAAGTTCGACAGCACGGCGCCGGTTGCCAGCACGTCGAGGCTGCCGCCGATCAGGGCCTGAAAGATTTCGAGGCCGGTGTTGAACTGGCGCAGTTCGAGATCGAGGCCCTGCTCGTCGAAGGTCCCGCGGTCCATGCCGGTCCAGATCTGGCCGTCGACGGCGACCGTGTGGAGATAGCCGACACGGACCTTGGTCTTCGCCTGGGCGATCGCGGGCGCGGCAGCCGCAAATCCGCCGAGAGCTATTCCGGCGGTCGTGGTCAGGAATTGTCGTCGATCCATGGCGTCTCTCCTCCGCTTGTTTGTTGATTATTCCGAAAATGAAGCTGGCCGCATTTGCGCCTGCTGCGCCCGGTATTCGTTCATTACGAGTTCCCGGATATGGCTTCTCAACTCGCCGAACTCGGGTCGTTCCTGCAGCGATTCATCGCGCGGATAGGCAAACGGGATGTCGATGATCTCCTTGATGCGTGCGGGGCGCGCGGTCACCACCACGATGCGGGAAGCAAGGTAGATTGCTTCCTCCACCGAATGCGTGATCAGCATGACGGTCTTGCCCTCGGTGGCGAGCACCTTGAGCAACAAATTCTGCATATTGGCCCGCGTCTGCGCGTCGAGCGCGCCGAACGGCTCGTCCATCAGGAGGAATTGCGGCTTCACCGCGTAGGCGCGCGCGATTGCCAGCCGCTGCCGCATCCCGCCGGACAGATGCTTTGGGTAGGAATTGGCGAAGTCCGCCAGCCCCATCAGTTCGAGATAATGGTTGCAGATCGCGTCACGCTCGGAGGCGGCGACGCGGTTGGCCTTCAATTGCAGCCCGAAACCGATGTTCTGCCTTACCGTCAGCCACGGGAATACGCCGTACTCCTGGAAGATCACGCCCCGTTCCGGCCCCGGTCCCTCGACCGGATGGCCGTCGAACAGAACCTTGCCGGTCGTGGGCTTCTGAAAGCCGGCCAACATGCTCATCATCGTGGTCTTGCCGCACCCGGAAGGTCCGATGACGGCGATGAAATCACCGTCATTGATGTCGTAGGAGACGTCCTCGACCACCTTGAGGCTGCCCTTCGGCGTCTCGAAGGTCAGCGAAACATGGTCGAACCGGGCGCGCTTGATGGTGTCGGTCATGCGACGGCCCGTTCCTGCCATACCAACAGGCGGGCGCTGATCTTGCGCAGGATCAGGTCCATGATCAGCGCGATCAAGCCGATGCAGATGATTCCGACATAAATCACGTCGAGCAGGAAATAGGTGGAGGCATTCTGGATCATCGCACCAAGCCCCCGTTGCGCAGCTATCAGTTCGGAGGCGACCAGCGTTGCCCAGGCAACGCCCAGTGCGACGCGCAGCGCGGTCAGGATATGCGGCACCGTCAGGGGGATGATGACCTTGCGAAAGATTTCGAACTCATGGGCCCCCAGCGTCTGCGCGACGCGGATGTAAAGGGGCGTGATCTGCGACACGCCTTCATACATCACGATCACGCCCGAGAAGAACGCGGCGTAGAACAGGATGACCAGCTTGGCGACCTCGTCGACCCCGAAATAGACGATAACCAGCGGGATTAGCGCGATCGGCGGCAGCGCGCGGAAGAAGTTGATCATCGGATCGGCGAAGGTGCGTGCAGGCCGGTACCAGCCGAGCAGGAAGCCAACGGGCACCGCGACCGTGATGCCGAGAATGACGCCCAGGAATACCCGGCGCGTCGACGTGTAGATGTCGAGCAGCAAGTTCTCCCGTGTCAGCAGTTCGAAGAATTTCGCCGCAACCTGATGCGGGGCGGGGATCAGGGATGCGTTGACGAACCCGCTCCAGCGCACGGCATACCACAGCAGGACAGCGCCGACCCACGGCGCAAGTCCCAACAAAAAGCGTCTTGTGACACTGCCTTCCATTCGACGTTTCCAGCGGCGTTTGCAGTTGATCTTGATCAGGTCATATTATAAATAGGATGACCATACAAGAGGCGTCAGCTCGGATCTCCAGACATGGCATCGGCGACATTCATCGTTCACAGCGTTCAAGCGTTCTGCTTTCGCTATCCACTATCGACGCCGGTCGTGACGTCGTTCGGCAAGATGCTCAATCGTCCCGTCGTGTTCGTTCGCGTCGAGGATGAGGACGGCCATGTCGGCTGGGGCGAGGTCTGGTCGAATTTTCCATCGAGCGGCGCCGAGCACCGCACCCGGCTCGTCAACGAAGTATTGGCGCCGGCAATCATCGGGTTTGTGGCCAGCCAACCCCAAACGATCTTCGAAAAGCTGACGCAGGATACCGCGGTACTCGCGCTGCAATCGGGCGAGCCGGGCCCGTTCGCGCAGGCGATCGCGGGCATCGACCTCGCGATCTGGGACCTTTACGCGCGGCGGCGCCAGACGGCATTGTGGAAGTTGCTCGGCGGGCAACGCCGTCAGGTCAAGGTCTATGCCAGCGGAATCAACCCGACCGGATCGCGGCAAATGGCCGAGGCCGCCTTGCGACGGGGGCATCGTGGGTTGAAGCTGAAGATCGGCTTCGAGCCCGCGGCCGACGATGCCAATCTGGCTGCGCTTCGTGATCTCGTTGGCGATGGCATGCTGGCCGCAGACGTCAACCAGGGCTGGTCGATCGAGCAGGCGCTGGAGCTTGGCCCTCGGCTGGCCAAATACAATCTGACCTGGCTCGAGGAGCCGATCCGCGCCGACCGGCCGTGGCAGGAGTGGCAACGCTTGCGTGAACGCATCAGCGTGCCGCTTGCGGCCGGCGAAAACATCGCAAGCCCAGCCGGGTTTGCGCAGGCGCTCGGGGACGACGTGTTGCGGGTGGTTCAGCCCGATATCGCAAAATGGGGCGGGCTCAGTGCGTGCACCGGCATTGCGCGCGACATCATCGGTTCGGGCAAGATCTTTTGTCCGCATTATCTCGGCGGTGGCATTGGCTTGCTGGCATCGGCACACCTGCTTGCCGGGTGTTGGCGGCGATGGCCTGCTCGAGGTCGATGCCAATGACAATCCGCTACGCGAGGGTTTCTGCGGTCCCGTCGCTGACGTGCGCGACGGCGCCATCACGTTGAACGACAGCCCGGGGCTCGGGATCGAGCCGGAACTGTCGTCGATCACACAGTACCGGACCGCGTGACATGGCTGCGCAGGGGTATGAGTATATCATTGTCGGCGCGGGCTCGGCCGGTTGCGTGGTCGCAAATCGCTTGTCGGCTGCCCCTTCGTGCCGTGTTTTGCTGTTGGAGGCCGGCGGGTCGGACCGGAATTTCTGGCTCAAACTCCCGGTCGGTTACTACCGCACGATCTATAATGAGCGTTTCTCGCGTCTTTTCCGGACCGAGCCGTGCGAAGGCACTGGCGGGCGGGCGATTATCTGGCCGCGTGGCCGCGTGATCGGTGGGTCATCGTCGATCAACGGTCTGATCTTCATCCGCGGTCAGCATGAGGATTTCGACGATTGGGAACGGCTCGGTGCGACCGGGTGGAGCTATCGCGACGTGCTGCCGTATTTCCGCCGCTACGAACGCTACCGGGGTGGTGACAGCCAGTATCATGGCGGCTTCGGCGAATTCGAGGTGTCGGAGTTGCGCAACGACAACCGCGCTTCAGCAGCATGGGTCGATGCCGGCGTCGAGTTCGGACTGCCGCGCAATCCCGACTTCAACGCAGAGACGACCCTGGGCGTCGGCAGTTATCAACTAGGCATTGGCCGGCACTGGCGTTCCAGCTCCGCGTCGGCCTTCTTGCAGCCGGTTGCCGATCGCCCGAACCTGACCATCGTGACCGGCGCGCAGGTCAGCAAGGTCGTGTTCAAGGGAAGTGCGGCCTCCGGCGTCGAGTGGGTCAAGGACGGGAAGATTGCCATGGCCTCCGCCGACCGCGAAGTCATCCTGTCGGCCGGCGCGCTGCAGTCGCCGCAAATATTGCAGCTCTCGGGCATCGGCCCTGCTGGCTTGCTGCGGGATCTCGGCATTCCCGTGATCGCCGATGCCCCTGAAGTCGGACGCAACCTGCAGGACCACTATCAGGCGCGCCTGATTGTCCGGCTGAAGGAGAAAATCTCGCTCAACGACCAGGTCAGAAACCCCGTCGAACTCGCAAAGATGGGTCTGCAATGGATGCTTAATGGCAGCGGGCCATTGACCGTCGGCGCCGGGCAGGTCGGCGGCGCGGCATGCACCGAGCACGCGGTCGGCGGACGTCCCGATGTGCAATTCAACGTGATGCCGCTGTCGGTCGACAAGCCCGGCGACCCCTTGCACCACTATTCGGGATTTACCGCGTCGGTGTGGCAATGCCATGGGCAATCGCGCGGCCGGCTGGCGATCCGTTCGACCGATCCGTTCGATCAGCCGCTTATCGAGCCGAACTACTTTGCGGCGGAAATCGATCGAAAAACGATGGTCAGCGGACTCAAGATGTTGCGGGCAATCTACCGGCAGAAATCCTTTCGACAGCTTTGGGATATCGAAATGGTCCCCGGCGAAGCCGTCGACAGCGACGCCGGCCTGTGGGATTTCGCGCGCACCACCGGTGGTACGGTGTTTCACTGCGTCGGCACCTGCCGAATGGGAAGCGACGACCAATCGGTGCTTGATCCGCAATTGCGCGTTCGCGGTGTCGACAAATTGCGCGTGATCGACGCGTCGGTGATGCCGCAGATCACCTCCGCCAACACCAATGCCACGAGCCTGATGATCGGGGAGCGCGGCGCCGCCCTTGTCCTGTCCTGACCGGAAACCGTGCCATGGATTTGATCTCCGATAGTCACGTTCCGAAATATGCGCAGATCGCCGACATTTTCCGGCAACGGATCGCGCGCGGCATATGGGCCAAGGGCCTGCGGCTGCCGGCCAACGAATCGCTCGCGGCCGAATTTGGCGTCTCGCGCGTCACCATCCGCCAGGCGGTCGAACTATTGGCGCGCGACGGGGTGATCGAGGCTCAGCAGGGACGCGGAACTTTCGTGACGGGTACGCTGAAGCAGGATCGCTGGCTCAGGGTTGAGACCACGCTGTCCGATCTCGCCGAGGTCTACCGCGATACGTCACCTGAAATCATAAATATCTCTGAGAGTCGAACCGACGCACCGTTGCTGGCCGGGGATGGCAAGGCGGCGGCGCATTACGTGTTCATGCGCCGGGTACATTCGCGCAACGGCCGGCCTTACTGCGTGATCTCGATCTATCTCGATGAAAAGATCTTCCGGAAATACCCGAAGCGTTTCCGCAAGGAGACGGTAATTCCGATTCTGAAGGATATGCGCGATCCCGCGATCAGCAGCGCGTGGCAGACGCTGACGATCGGTACGGCCGATCTGGAAGCGGCGAGGCTGCTGCAGATACCGTTGAACTCACCGGTTGCCGAAGTCCGGCGAGTCTTCACCACGGCCGACCGCACAGTCATCTATCTCGGCGAAGTCACCTATCGCGGCGACTTTATCCGGATCGACATGGATTTGCGCCCCTGAACAGCGCCGCCGCCGATCGATCGATGCCCTCGCCCCAGGTTTCTGAACTGTACGGCATCGCTCATCGACGCCTGGTCATGGCGCGAGATTGCCTCTGAGCGGCTTCGATTGCGCTTGCGAGGCATGAAGCTTCGTTGAGGCTTGCGCTGGAAAGTAGTTTGAATGCATGCTGGTCAATGGTCGGGCAATTGTTCGCCTATTGAACAAATGAGATTGGCGCAAACGACATGCGACACGCCAGGAAATTGTTGATCGTTGGAATTATCGCCGGCTGCGCGCTGTCGGAGCACGCGGCCGCCCAGCAGGCGGATTTGAATTCGCCTGACCTCGTCCTGGTGAGCGGGAGAATCCTCACCATGGACAGCCGGTCGTCAGTGGCTGAAGCGTTGGCTGTCCGTGATGGAAAGATACTGGCGGTTGGAAGCGATGCGGCGGTCAGGCCGATGGCCGGACCGCAGACACGCGTCATCGATCTTGCCGGAAAATCCGTCGTTCCCGGCTTGATTGATACCCATGCGCATTTCGGTGCGGCGGGTCTTGGCGATTACGTCGTCAATCTCGGTCCGGCAAAAAGCGTCGCAGGGGCGCTCGAACTGCTGAAGGCGTTCGTCGCCAGGAAAAAGCCCGGCGAGTGGATCATCACTGGCGGTTGGCATCCACCGTCACAGCTCGTGGAAAAGCGCTATCTAACCCGCCAGGAAATCGACAGCGTCGCGCCGAACAATCCGGTCTATCTGCGTACTGTTGGTCACTTTGCGATGGCCAACAGTCTCGCCCTGCAGAAGGCCGGGATCGACAAAACCTCGCCGAACCCGAGCGGTGGCTCGTTCGAAAAGGATACGTCCGGCGAATTGACCGGCGTTCTCGTCGAGACGGCGATCCCGCTGGTCGAGAATCTCGTGCCTCCCTTTACCGAGGATGAGGAGATCCGGCAGTACAAGATCGCCGAAGGCGTGCTGAACAGCTACGGAATCACCAGCGTGGTGGAAGGCGCGACGACGGCGCGTGATACGCGGACGTTGCAGAAGATCGCCCTGTCGAACGCCGCGACACTGCGCGTCGGCCTTATGTATCGCCCCGAACCGCCAGCCGAACTATCGGCTTGGGAAGCGATCATGAGCGGCGGCGGTGCGACATCCGGTTTCGGCGACGACTGGCTCAAATTCGGCGGCATCAAGATATTCTACGACGGCGGCATGACGCTGAGGACCGCGATGATGCGGGACGTCTATCCGGATTCCCACGATAACTATCGCGGCATCGCCCAGCAGACGCCGGAACGGTTGAAGCAGCTGGTTTCGATCGCCAACAAATCGAATTGGCGCGTCGGCGTTCACGTCGTCGGCGATCTCGGCGTCGATCAGGTGCTCGATGCCTTCGAAGCTGCCGACAAGGAAAAATCGATCCGGGATCGCAGATTCATCCTGATCCATGCGAGCCTGATCCGGCCGGAGCAGATGGACCGCGCGCGTACATTGGGCGTTCGGGTCGACTTTCAAAACGTGTTCATGTGGGACAAGGCCGCTACCGTCGAACGCTTCCTCGGAAGGGCAACCGCCGATCGCGCGCTTCCCACCAAAACCCTGATCGACAGGATGGGCCTCGACAATTTGGGCGCGGGCACGGATTTCCCGGTCAATCCGATCAATCCCTTCCTCAACATCTACATCATGGTGACGCGGAAGGACCCGAATGGGAACGTCTACGGCGCCTCGGAAGCGATCAGCCGCGAGCAGGCTCTCCGCCTCTATACCAGCGCCGCATCACGATACATGTTCGACGAAGGACGCAAGGGCACGCTCGAAGCCGGAAAGCTGGCCGATCTTGCGGTCCTCTCCGCCGATATCATGAGCATCCCGGAGGACCAGATCAAGGATATCAAGGCCGATATGACGATGGTGGGCGGCAAAGTCGTGTTTCAACGTTAAGCGGCTGCGTCGATCAGCGATCCTCGCAACGCGACCCGCATCATGATGAAAAGAGCAAAATGATCTGATTGCCCGGATGCTATCGGGTCTCTTGCCGCGCTCCACCACCAGCCTCGACCCCATGATTGGGCGCGTTGACGATAATGGGCGCGAGGTTTCGGCCCCGCGCCCTAAAGTGGAGTTTTTAGCTTTGGCACGACTGGTTTCTTGTGCTCGGTCACGTAGTGCCACACCACGTGGCTCATTGAGTGAGCGCTGTGAGCTATGCGCTGAACAACACCGTCCCGGTTAGGTTCTAACCACAGGCCGGTTGCGATCATGATGGCCGCGCCAGCCACAAGGACCGCAATATCGAGCCTGAGCCAATTCGGTACGCGCTTCGCAGGTTCGGTCATGACGTGGACCCTCCCACGCCCTGCATTCTCCGACCGGCACGGGCAAGGTGTTGTGATCTAGTTCACGTATTCGGGAAAAAGTGGCAATTGGCCGCAGGCGGCGGCTTTTTCGTACCCGCCCGTTGAAACAAAGCAGTCATAAGGCTGTTCATGAACATTAACCCTCGCGCAAATGCGGGACTTCATGTGTAGCGAGTGCATCCAGATCGACCGAAAGATTGAGCATCTGAGAACGCTCGCGTTGCGGGTATCGGATCAGCAAACGCTCAATGGCATTGCGGATTTAATCGCAGAGTTGGAGGCCAAAAAGCTGGCTCTGCACCCTCAACAAAAAACGGCCCCGGAACGGGGGGAGGCTCGGGGCCGTTAGTTTAGTTCGTCGCCTTGGAGCGAACAATGCTCTTACATCTAACGTGCCTTAGCCGCCTTCGGTTCCTAAAACCTCATAGTCGAAGGCCACCCCTTCCGGATCGTTCTCCGCAAACCAGGTTTCCGCGGCGTCCACATTTGCGAACACCCTGATGTGCTCGGCATCGCCGACCTGCTTGCTGGTGTTGATATAGACAAAACGGTCATTGGTCTCTCTTCAGCTTGCGCTTGCCCCAATGTGTTTCTTTGCGCCCGGGATTGAACACCCGCTCGACGTGGCGGTTTAAAGCCCGCATGACACCGATCCGAGCCAACATCGTAGGGCCGCCGGTCCCTCCAACGAGAATCAGCGCCTCCATGGCGGTCTGCCATTCGGGCGCGGAGTGCTCCGCCTTCGGCAGCTCCATGATGTGGTTGGCGGCATCCCTTAGGGTGAGAAGCTGCCGGCCATCCGGAAACGGTATCGGATCCTCAAACAGGGCAGACCAGGGCAATAAATTACTCGGGGCAATGATCTTGGGTGTTCCGCCCCGGGAGGGCAAAGTCAATCTCGGGAGCAAGGCCAGGTGCCTAGAAGTATCAAGGCGCCAGCCAAATTGCCATTTTTTCCCGTAGTTGGAACGACTCTTCTCGCTGTGCTTTTTGTAGTGCGTCGTGTCATGGCGCAGCGCCGAGGGAGTGGAACCACATGAGAGTTCCTCTGAGTTCAATGCTATTTCGCCGTGCACCTGCATCCGACGATGATCTTAAAGTCGCTATGGAAGAACTCTGGACATTGCGGACCGAGGTGGCGGCAGCCGAACGGGCGGCCCAGGCAGCGTCAGCAGACACGCTAGGTCAGTCCGCCACCCCGTCTTCGCACTATGCCAGAAACGCTGTAGTTCTGCGTTTCCACCACCGGCGAAACCGTGCCGACCGGCAATGATTGGTTCGACGAGATCAACTTCGCACCCGAATTTTCATCGGGCAGTCGATGCCTTCTCGCCGCGCAACCGTGCCGCATACTTCCTCTCTGCCCAGTCGCGCTGATTGCGCCAGCAGGCCACGTGGGAGGGTTACGGCTATCAGCACGTCCAGGCGATCACCGTGGCGATTGATCAGTGCGCAGAGAAGGCGCTGGGCAACCGCGACTACTTTCTCAACAAGCCGTACGGGTTGGGTAGGGGCGCTGACGTAACGGCCGACCTAAAGCGGAAGTCGCCCGTCCGCAACACTGTTCAAAACAGATAGAAGGTCCCGATCAGCAGGCCCGCGGAAAAGGACCAAAGCCCCAGGGTGCAGACGGATACGACGCGCACGAGGTTGCGAATCTGCACCTCGAATTCCTCATCCGTTGTCTCACGGAAACTAGCTGCCATTGGCGCTGTCCTGCCCCAGCAGGCGTTGGACGGATGTATGCACAAATCATGGTGAAGGTGGGGCATTTGCGCCCGGTCCCGGGTCGGAGCCGTTCCCCCATGTTCGCAATAGTCAGGGCCGCTTCAATCAATGCTGCTGCCGAGGATTTCCAGATCGGGGCTTTGGGCTAAAAATACCTGCTAAGGTATTGATTATTCATTGGTGAGCGCGGAGGGACTCGAACCCTCGACCCCATGATTAAAAGTCACGTGCTCTACCACCTGAGCTACGCGCTCACTCGCCGCGCTGTGTAGGGGGCGGGCCCCTGCGGGTCAATAGTGCCGGCGCGACAAAACGGCACTCGCGTAAGTCGAATTTTCCTTGTGCCCGTGATGCTTAGCAAGGCTTGTTGAAGCGGACGGGGGCCCGTTCATCCACCGTCAGTTCGCCTCGCGGCGAATTTCGGACGCTACCGGCTGGGACTGGCTGCCGACCGCCGGCAGGCGGACCGGGCGCAGCCCGATCAGTTCCGCCGTCCGCA
Source organism: Bradyrhizobium sp. AZCC 2262 (assembly GCF_036924535.1). Lineage (NCBI taxonomy): Bacteria > Pseudomonadati > Pseudomonadota > Alphaproteobacteria > Hyphomicrobiales > Nitrobacteraceae > Bradyrhizobium > Bradyrhizobium sp. AZCC 2262. Next base: position 3,282,568 of record NZ_JAZHRT010000001.1, read on the forward strand.
CCGCGCTGTTGCGCCAGAAGGCGAAGGAATTGGTGCGGGAGTTTTCCAAAAGCGCAATCGCAACCGCCGCGAGGAACGGCAGGCTTTGCAGCACCAGCACGCCCGCGAAGATGTAGATCTCGCGCACCTGTTTGTAGCCGTTCGTCACAACCAGCACCGTGGCGCCGACCAGGAGCAGCACGCCGATCACGGCTTCCCAGAACGCCTGGAATTCGATCGACATCCGCGACAACCCGCCCTTGGAGGTCCGGGCGAAGGCGATATGCTCGGTGATCAAGCCCTGCGCCACCGCGCGCGATACCGTCCACTGCACGCTCATGGCTGCGATCATGGCGCCCAGCATCTGGCCGGCCTTGATCTTCACCCGAAGACGATAGAGCGCGATGAAATGCACGAGCGATACGACAAAGGAGGCGATGATCGGCAGCGTCAGGATCTTGTCGGGAATCGCGATGTCGGCAAACGCCACGATCGGGACCCAGATCAGGTTGAGGATCGCGACCACCACGCCGAGGCTTTCGGCCCCCAGCCAGTTCAGCCAGCCCAGCGAAAATTCGCGGCGTTGGTCCGGCGATAGCCGGCTCGCGCCGGGCATGAAGCGCCGCCAATGCTTCTTGACGATCTGGAGACCGCCATAGGCCCAGCGGTGACGCTGCTTCTTGAACGCCTCATAGGTGTCGGGCAGCAGACCCTCGCCATAGCGCACGTTGGTGTAGTGCGTCAGCCAGCCCTGCTGCTGGATGGTAAGGCCGAGATCGGTGTCCTCGCAGATGGTGTCGCTGGACCAGCCGCCGGCCATGTCCATCGCCGCGCGGCGGATCAGGCACATCGTGCCGTGCACGATGATGGCGTTATGCTCGTTGCGCTGAACCATGCCGATGTCGAAGAACCCGGCATATTCGCCGTTCATGATGTAGTGCATCAGCGAGCGGTCGCCGTCGCGATGCTCCTGCGGCGCCTGCACCAGGCCGACACGCGGGTCGGCGAACACAGGAACCAGATCCTTCAGCCAGTCCGGATGCACGACATAGTCGGCGTCGATGATGCCGATGATCTCGGCGTCCACGGCGGTGCGCTCCATGGCGATGCGCAGCGCGCCGGCCTTGAAGCCCTGCACCTTCTCGGCATTGATGAACTTGAAGCGTTCGCCGAGCGTGCGGCAGTGGTCCTGGATCGGTTGCCAGAACTCCGGATCGGGCGTGTTGTTGATGATGCAGACGCATTCGAAATTCGGATAGTCGAGCCGCGACACCGCATCCAGCGTCTGCTTGAGCATCTCGACCGGCTCGAAATAGGCGGGAATGTGGATCGAGACTTTTGGAAAGGCGACGGCGTCGCCGATCGTCGCCGGCGGCATCGGCTCGGCGCTCTTGGCAACCAGCCGGCGCGGACCGTGGCCGAAGGCCACGGCTGCGATTTCGTCGATGCGCGCCATCGCAATAAGAACCAGCGGCACCAGCAGGATCAGGCCGAGCGTCAGCGCAAACGCCGAGCCGAACACGAAATAGTGCCCGGTCCAGTAGGCGAACACGGTGGAAGTCCAGGCGCCGACGCCGTTGGCCGCCGCCGACAGCACCAGCGCCTGCATGATGGTCGGCTGCTCGATCCGCAGGATCGGCAGGGACATCAGGATGCCGACCAGGAGCGCGATCGCCGCTAGCTTCCAGTAGTTCTCGTTCACGATCGGCCCGGTCCACGAAAATTTCGGCTCGCGCGACGCATCGAGAATGCCCCAATAAGGTCCGACGCCGCCTTCGAAGAATTTCCAGGGCTGATCGATCGCCTCGACGATGTTGTAGTCCATGCCGATGGCTTCGGCGCGGGCGACGAAATTGCGCAGCACCGAGGCCTGCTCGAACCTGCCAGGCTCGGCGTTTCGCAGATTATACCCGGCGCTGGGCCAGCCGAATTCGGCAATGACGATCCGTTTTCCCGGAAACTGGTCGCGCAACAGCTGGTACATGGCGACAGCCTGATCGACGGCCTGCTTGTCCGTAAAATTCTCCCAGTAGGGCAGCACGTGCGCGCCGATGAAATCCGCGGAATTGGCGAGCTGAGGATGGTCGCGCCAGATGTTCCAGATTTCGCCTGTTGTCACGGGAACATTGACGGACTTCTTGATCCGCTGGATCAGCTTTCCCAGCCGATAGACGTTGTTTTCCGCAAGCGTCCATTTCAATGCTTCGGCACGCTTGTCGTCAGGCTGCGCTTCCGCTTCCCGAACCCGCTGGTTTTCCTCGTTGAGTATCCGCGCGGCCTCCGCGGGTTCGAGCCCGGTTTCGGCGATCGGCCCAAGGTTCTCGAGCGGGACCGCTTCACCCCGGAACACGGTTTCGTTGCCGACCACGACCCCGATGACATTGCTGTTGCGTCGAGCCAGGCTGATGGCCGCCTCGATCTCGCGCTTGTTGCGGTCCTTGTCCTTGTCGATCCAGGCGCCGACCGTGACCTTGACGCCGAATTCCGCGGCAATCGGCGGCACCAGTTCGTTGCCTTCCGTCGAGGAGTACAGGCGGATCGCTCGCGTCAGGGTGGAGAGTTTCTTCAGGTCGGCGCGAACCTTCTCAGCATCGCCGTCAGCGACGGTGTGACCCGGTTCAAACGGCGTGTAGGAGAGGCTGGGCAGGATGCCGCGGAAATCGGGGGCCGGCTGCTTTTCCTGGAACAGGCCCCACAGCCCGGCGTGAGCTGCGGTCACAAACAGCAGAACGGCGACGACGGCACGCATCGGGGGCTAAACCATACGGGGCTGCAATTTGAGGTAAGCGAACCCGTCCCCTAGGCTCGACCGACACGGCGGCATCATAAGGATAGTCCTGCCCTGCAATTTCACAACTGGAATGACGCCGTGACTTTTTTAAGGACGGCGTTTCCAGGGCGCGACCAATCCAAACGCCGGATCAATAGGAACGTTCCGCTGAACGTAGCCTGAATGCCGGGCGTCTATTTCGCCGGGGCGGCAGGTGCTGCGCCGGGAGCCGGCGAGGGCGATGCATTGCCGGCGGTCGCAGGTACCGCCACCGGCGCCGGGCTTGCCGCCGCGGCAGCCTGGGGCTGGGCGCCCGGATTGATCCAGCAGACGTGGATGCGGCTGTCGAGGGTTTCGGCCACCTTGGGATCGATCTGCCCGCCAAAGCGGGTCAGGCAGCGGAAGGCCGCCTGGACATGGCCGCCGGGGCAGCCGAACCGGTCGTAGAGATCGAGATGCCGGAATGCGGTGTCGAGGTCGTCGCGCCACATCAGGCGAACCACCCGGCGGCCGAGCCAGACGCATTCGGGGTTTCCGCCCGGGCCGTTGATGGCCTGGGCGGCCTCGACGAATTCGTCGGCCTTGCGCTGGTTTTCCTTGTTGGCGTCGGCGGCATTGGCCGGCGGCTTGCCGGACTGATCCTGGGGGGCGGGGGTGCCGCTCTGGGCAAACGCGCCAGCGGATCCGATCAGGAGGGCCAGGCCGGCAGCGGCGAAGCGCCACAAAACCGCAACTCTTGGATCAAGCAACCGTCGACGCATACATTCCCCGATTAGTTTCCAGCCACGCGGCTGGGGTGGTGGTCTGGCTTGTTGCCGCCCAAATTGGTCCCCAATGCGGCGGAGACATCAGGTGATTCACATGCCGGGTATTTCGGATTTTGTCCAGCAAACTCACAACTTTATCGTGGCGGTGGCAAAACTGCCGAAGGCGGCGCGGCGGAATAGGGGTACCGTGCATCTTGGCAGAACGCCGTTGAACGGGTAATCGACGGTCCCCGCCCGGAGGATGGAACCGATTTCTCTTCGTACGCCGCTGGCGCTTCTCCTTTCATCGCTAGGTATGATCGCGGCCCTTTGGTGGTGGCTGGCCACGCCGATTACGCTCGCGCGCGCGCCGATCGATCCCAACGCAAAGCTGCAATGCGTTTCCTACGCCCCGTTCCGTGGCGCGCAGACGCCCCTGGTCCCGACCACCCAAATCTCCCCCGAACAGATCGCGCAGGATCTGGCGCAGCTCGCTGAGATCACCGACTGCGTGCGGACCTATTCGATCGAGAACGGGCTCGACCAGGTTCCGGCACTGGCTGCCAAGGTCGGGCTGAAGGTGATCCAGGGGATCTGGCTCTCCAGCAACCGGATCAAGAACCTCGCCCAGATTGCGGTTGCGATCGAGCTGACCAAGGAGCACCCGGGCGTCATTACGGCGCTGGTGGTCGGCAACGAGGTGCTGCTGCGCGGCGAGATGACGACGTCGGATCTCGCGGCCCATATCCGCTCGGTCAAGTCGCGGGTCACCGTGCCCGTCACCTATGCCGACGTCTGGGAATTCTGGCTGCGCAATCGCGAAGTCTATGACGCCGTCGACTTCGTCACGATCCACATCCTGCCGTACTGGGAAGACATCCCGGTGCGCGCGAAATTCGCCGCCGGTCATGTCGACGATATCCGCAAGCGGATGGCGGTGGCGTTTCCCAACAAGGAAATCCTGATCGGCGAAACCGGCTGGCCGAGCGCGGGCCGGATGCGCGAAGGCGCGCTGCCGTCGCGCACCAACCAGGCGCGCGTCGTGTCTGAAATCCTTGATCTGGCCAAGCGCGAAAAGTTTCGGGTCAATTTGATCGAGGCTTATGACCAGCCTTGGAAGCGTCAGCTCGAGGGCACCGTCGGCGGCTATTGGGGCATGATCGATGACGCGCGGCGGGCGGTGAAATATCCGCCCGGAGAGCCGATCAGCAATTATCCGTTCTGGAAATGGCTGATGGGATGCGGGATGGCGCTGAGCGCCTTCGTATTCCTGGCGGGCTGGCTGACGCTGCGGCGGCGGCCGTGGAAACCGGGACTCGCCGCGTGGATCGCGGTCGGGACCTCGGCGACGACGGCCGGCATGCTGCTCGGGGTTGCCGCCGACAAGATGTATTACGAGAGCTACGGGGCAGGGGGCTGGTTGCAATGGGGCGCGCTGTTGGCCGCCGGCATTGCCTCGCCGATGCTGTGCGCCTACGCCGCGATGTCAGGACGGCCGCTGCCGACATTCCTCGAACTGCTCGGACCGCGCGACATCAGAACCAAATCGGTGCTGACGGCGCTGCTGGGCTTTGTGCTCGCTGTCACCACGGTGATCGCGGCGGGAACCGCGCTCGGCTTTGCGTTCGATCCGCGCTACCGCGATTTTCCGTTCGCCTCATTGACGATGGCGGTGGTGCCGTTCGCGGCCTTGATGCTGCTCAACCGGCCGAAAGAGGGCGTGCGCCCGATCGCCGAATCCGCTTTTGCCGGCTTGCTGGTGGCGGCCGCGCTGTTCACCGGCTTCAACGAGGGCAACCAGAACTGGCAGTCGATGTGGACCTGTGCGGTCTATCTCTTGCTGGCGCTTACGCTGTGGCGGGCGCGGGCCGTGCAAATCCCAAAATGAGCAGGCCGATCGCAATTCCCGACAGCACGATGTTGTAGAGCACGATCCCCAATCCCGCCGCGATCAGCCCGCCGGTCAGCAGCACGATCGACGGCCGCATGACGTGAAGCGTCGCAATGATCAGCGCGACGATGCCGAACACCGAATTCTTGAACAAATAGGTGGCGAGCGTCCGCGACTTGCACAGCATGGTCTGCAGGCCGGCGTCGCAGGCCAGGGCTACGGTTGAGAGCTCGACCGCGAGGTAGCGCAGATAGAGCGCGTAGCCGACGGTGACGAAGCCGACCACCAGCAGGAATTGCACTTGATAGGGCGTGAGCCGAAACGGGGATTTTTTCATGGGGGCAATATGGTCGGGATTGGCTGCCGGGACAAGCGTTCGCCAATGCCGCGCAGGCATGTCAAAAATTCGGCGTAACGTTATGTAGTCAAAAGATTATTGCGAATTTTTCCGGCTGAAGAAGGAGGACAATGTCGTCTGCGTTGCCGCAGGCGGCGCTTCCGGCTTTTTCGGCGCCTCCTCGACGACCGCCGCGGCCGCCGCCCGCTTGGCGATGCCGCGCCGGCGCGGCACAGGCTTGGTGATGGTGGGCGGGGAATCATCCGCCTTCAGCGACAGCCGCTGGCCGTCGAAGATCGCGGTCTCGCACGGCCGCGTGTTTTCAGTCAGGACGGCGCAGATCCTGGCGGCGGCGCCGGCGTCGTTCAGCGGACCGGCGACCAGGCGAAGCTGCATGCCGAGCCCGTTGGTGCTCTCCTTGATGACGATGATCGGACGCAGCGCCGTCAGAGGGGCGTTCGATCTCGATTTCAACAGCCCGAGCCACAACGCGCGCAGCCCGTTCACCGAATTGGCGCTGCCAAGATCGACCCCGAACTCGGTTCGCTGCAGCGAGACTTTTGGCGCAGCGTCATCGTCGGCTTCCGCATCTGCCGCCGACGCCACGACATCAGGGATCGGGCTCGCGATGACAGGGTTTGGAGCCTTGCCCGGCTCGATCAGCTTGCTGGCTGCGGGATCGGGCGGAGCCATCATCGACGGCGCGGCCATCAGTGGCGTGGCGGGTGAAGGTTTTGCGGGCTCCGGCTTGAAGGTGTCCGCTTTTGCCGCCTCGACCTTTGCCAAGTCCGACTTTGCCAGATCCGCTTTTGTCATCTCCGCCTTTGCCGCTTCCAGCCTGGCGCTCTCCGCATTGGCGGCGTCGGTCTTCGCGGCATCCTTGGCGGCGGAGTAAACCGCAGCCGGGGCGGGCTCCGCGGTGGCGGCAGCGGGCTTGTCGGTGGCGGTCGCCGTGGTCGCTACCGGCGCCGGCGACGGCGGGGTTTGGGTGGCGGCCGGCGGTTCCTGATGTGCAACCGGTGGCGGAGCCTGCGTGGAACCCTGCCGGGCGATGGCCCCGGTGACGGAATCGAGCCCCTGTTCCAGGCTGGTGACACGGGAATACAGCCTGTCGCGATCGCTGTTGAGCGTATCGATGGCGGCGGCCAGCCGCCGCGCCTCGTTGTGGGTCTCCTTGGCGACGGACTGAATTTGCTGCGCCTGCCGGGCGATATCCGCGGCGGCGACCTGTTCCTGCTTCAATCCGAGCGACGACTGGTTGGCCATCACGGCCAGAACCACCGCGACGGTTGCGCCGACGCCCCAGGATCCGAGCCGCCACAGCGCGCGGCGGTCAAGCTCGTCTTCCTCGGCCAGCAGGTTGCTCAGCACGCCACCGGTGTCATCCGCCTCGAGGTCTGCGAGATGGTCTGTTTTCCTGGCCAAGCGCCCCTGGCCCTCCTCAAGGCCCGCCGAATCACAGGGTAAACATTAACAGGAAAAACGCCGGCCACTTGAATCCGGACGTTTTCAGGGCAGCGAATCGGTTTGATCTCCGGGGGAAAACAATTAAGACGGCCCGGCGCCGTCCGAATTGTCCGTTAGGAAATAGAATGACCGCTCGATCCAGCCTGACTGTCGTGCTTGCGGCCGGTGAGGGGACGCGCATGCGATCCTCGCTGCCGAAGGTGTTGCACCCCGTCGCCGGCCAGTCGCTGCTGGCGCATGTGCTGGATGCGGCCCCGCACGGCGCGGGCGCCTCGCTCGCCGTCGTGATCGGGCCGGACCACAAGGCGGTCGCCGACGAGGCCAAGCGCGTCCGCGCGGATGCTTCGACCTTCGTTCAGGCCGAGCGCCTTGGCACGGCGCATGCCGTGCTGGCCGCCCGCGCCGCGATCGCGCGCGGCGCCGACGATCTGCTGGTGGCGTTCGGCGATACGCCGCTGATTTCGGCAAAAACCTTTGCCCGGCTGCGCGCGCCCCTGGAGCAGGGCGCAGCCCTTGCCGTGCTCGGCTTCCGTGCCGCCGATCCGACCGGCTACGGCCGGCTGCTGCTCGAGGGCGACCGCCTGATGGCGATCCGCGAGCATGCCGACGCGACAGAAGAAGAGCGCAAGGTGACGCTGTGCAACGCCGGCGTGATGGCGTTCGATGGCCACCGCGCGCTGGAGATTCTCGACCGGATCGGCAATGCCAACAGCAAAAGCGAATATTATCTGGTCGATGCCGTCGCTATTGTCAGGGAAATGGGATTGGAGGCCGTCGTGATCGAAACCAGCGAAGACGAAGTGCGCGGCATCAACAACAAGGCGCAGCTCGCCGAAGCGGAAGCCGTGATGCAGGCGCGGCTGCGCAAGACGGCGCTCGAAGCCGGCGTGACGCTGATCGCGCCGGAGACGATCTATCTCGCCGCCGATACCATTTTCGGCAGCGACGTCACCATCGAGCCTTTCGTGGTGATCGGCCCCGGCGTCACCATCGCCGACGGCGCGGTGATCCATTCGTTCTCGCACATCGTGCAGGCCTCGATCGGCAAGAAGGCTTCGATCGGTCCCTATGCGCGCCTGCGCCCGGGCACCTCGCTTGGCGAGGGCGTTCGGATCGGCAATTTCGTGGAGACCAAGGCCGCGACGATCGAGGCGGGCGCCAAGGTCAACCATTTGTCCTATGTCGGCGACGCCCATGTCGGCGCCAACGCCAATCTCGGCGCCGGCACCATCACCTGCAACTACGACGGCTTCTTCAAGCACAAGACCACGATCGGCGAGGGCGCCTTCGTCGGCACCAACTCCTCGCTGGTGGCGCCGGTGAAAATCGGCAACGGCGCCTATATCGGCTCAGGCTCCGTCATCACCAAGGACGTGCCCGACGACGCGATGGCGGTGGAACGCAGCCCGCAGAGCAACCGCGAGGGTGGCGCGGCGCGCTACCGCGAGATGAAGATGCGGGCGAAGAAGCCGAAAGAGGGGTGAGCGCGGCGGCAGCACATTCAGAAGACTTCCATGGCGACTTCGCCCAATCCATCAACCGTGAACAGCGCGCGGTCGCCGCTCGCAATTGAAACCGTTGGAATAACGCTGCCGGTGATGACCACCATGCCGGCTTTTAGATCACGACCACGCTCGGCGAGGTGATTGGCGACCCAGGCAAGCGTTGCGTAGGGATCCTCTGCGTTGCCCTCGCCAACCGTCTTGCCGCTAATGCTGAGCCGACCGGCGATGCCGACAAGGTCTCCGGCCTGAACTGCCTGAGGGTTACCCAGGACTATTCCACCGTTCCAGCAATTCTCGACGATCAACGACGAGGCATCGGTATTGTTGTAGTCCGCGTGCCGGTCCTCGATCAGTTCGAATGCAGGCATCGCGCTCGCGACAGCTGGCGCGACAGTGTCGCGCGTCCAAGGTGCGCCCGTTGCGGGCAAATCAGCCCCGAGTTTCAGCGCAATCTCGCTTTCGACACGCAGATTGACAAAATCCGCCGTCCGCAGCTTCGCCGGCGACGTATGGATCGTTCGTGCAAAGATCGCTCCACCGCATGGATGCGTGATGCCCATCAATTTCTGCATCACCTTGGTTGTGGTGGCAATCTTGGCGCCGGCAACGGGGCCATATACCGGCTCCGCAAGCCGATAATAAACCTCCTGGGCTTCGTAGGCCTCGGCGATGGATGACGGCCGCAACTCGTTGGGCAGGTTGGAAAAGGTCTGGCGCCGCTGTCTCGCGTTCCACATCCATCGCGCCATCGAATCCAAGCGATCGTTCCCATCCATGGTGTTTCTCCGCTATCCCCGACGTCGTGAGAGCATCTCATAGTAACCGCTCGGATGGGCGCTTTGTAGCCCGGATCAGCGCAGCGACATCCGGGGTTGCGGTTATCCCTGCATTGGGCTGGCTGAAGCGACCAAGGGGGTCGGCCGGGCGGCACCACGTCCGGCCGAACCCTTTTGGCGTCTAGGCGTTCGCGCCACCGTCAACGGTCAGCGTCGAGCCGGTGATGTACTGGGCCTTGGCGCTCGCCAGGAACGCCACCGCGTTCGCGATGTCGTCCGCTCTGCCATACCGGCCCAATGCCATGAACTGCCGGAGCGTGTCCGCGACCGGGCCATGCGCCGGGTTCATGTCGGTGTCGATCGAGCCGGGCTGCACGAGGTTGACCGTGACCTCCCTTGCGCCGAGCTCCCGCGCCAACGCCTTCGTGAACGCGGCCAGCGCCGATTTCGATGCCGCGTACACGCCGAGGACCGGCGCAGGAACGCGATCTGCGAAATAGCTTCCGATGGTGACGATGCGACCGCCCTTGGCAAGGTGGGCGAGGGCTGCCTTGCTTGCAATGATTGGCGCGCGCACGTTGACGTTCAGCAGCGCGTCGATGTCGATGAGCGAGATGTCCTTGAGCCCGGCCAATCGAAGAATTCCTGCGTTGTTGACGAGGACGTCAAGCCCGCCCAGTTCGGCGACCGTCTTGTCGACCGAGGCCTGAACGGCGGCAACATCGGCGCTGTCGGCCTGGATCGCCACGGCTCTGCGCCCCTTCGCCTGTATGGCGCTGACGACCTCCGCGGCACTTTCCGCGGACTTCTCATAAGTGATCGCCACATCCGCGCCTTCAGCGGCGAGCGCCTTTGCGATCGCCGCGCCGATACCTCTGCTTGCTCCCGTCACCAGAGCCCGTTTTCCCGTCAGTGCCATTGTAATCTCCATTTCTGTAATGATCGACACAGAAGTAATTGGCTACTTGATCGACGGCTTCAACTCACTTATGTGTTATTCATTACAGAAAGAACGGTGATGGCGGTTATCGGACGGCCAAGGGGATTTGATCGCGACGCGGCGCTCGAGGCCGCCATGTTCCTGTTTTGGCGCAAGGGCTTCGAGGCAACTTCGATGAACGACCTGTGCGATGCGATGGGCGTCCGCTCGCCAAGCCTCTATGCGGCCTTCGGCAGCAAGGAGGCGCTCTATCTCGAAGCGGTCGAGCGTTACGTCCAGACCCAGGGACCGCCGATCTGGAGCAAGCTTGCGGAAGGCGCGACGGCTCGCGCCGGCATTGAGAACATGCTGATCGCAGCGACCGAGAACCTGCCGAAGTCCCGGGCCAAACCGGCGGGCTGCATGGCCGCGCTGGCGGCCGTCGGCGACGAATGGCCGGCCGCGATCGCCCGCGTCATGAAGAAGGTGCGGCTGGAAATGCTGGGCACGTTACGCTCGCGGCTGGAAACTGCAGTGGCCAACGGAGAACTGCTCGCCGCGACTGATATCGATGGCCTGAGCCGGTTCTATCTGAGCGTCTACCAGGGAATGGCGATTCAGGCGCGGGACGGCGCCACACAGGCGGAGTTGAGAGGCGTAGCCGCAGCGGCCATGGCGGCTTGGCCGGGCGACGGCTAGAGGTAGCAAGCGCAACCCGGATGAGCGCAGCGACATCCGGGGTTGTGGTTTTTCCGCGCAAGTCGCTGCGCTCATGCGGGCTGCTTGCTTCTCTTGTGAGTCATTTTCAACCGATCAGCCGGTTCCGGCTCATGTCTGCTTCGCCCCCCGTAAGCGGCGGAAAAGCGGACATTCCAATGTCGACGCGAAGGGCCACAAAGCTGACGTATCGCAACCGTCCGAAAAGAGCACTCAGATCGTCTGAACGTGCGGCCTTACCTCCGCTGAATATTGATGATTACGCAATTTGGACCTTGCCACATCCCGCTATTCAAGCATTTGTTTTTCCATCCGATGCAGGAGTTGGCATCCAGATCGACCATCTTGCTTCGGAGGGTATCATTCGGCGCGACGGGGCTGTTGAAATAGGCAACGCACGCGGCAGCAAGTTCTGAGCATGTTGAAAGTGGCGGTTCGCGCGACGCACATGGCGAAAGAACTTCTTGGGCGCTTCCGTCGCGTCCGGTGAGACACAGTGTCAATATGGACGTAACAATAACGCGTTGAAAAAATCGCCTCATCGACATTCCTGCTGGCTACCCGCCTGAGTGCAATTAGTTGCATATATATCTATCAACCCTTCGGGTCCCAGAATGCTAAACATTTAGCGAAACCGCGCCGCCGCTGCTTCGGTAGGTCCGAAAAGTGCCGATATTGTTGTAAAAGTCGAAAATCGAACGACCCGGAAAATCTCGCGAAAGTTGATCTTTTGGCTTCTCCGCCGCTGTGTCGCTTTTCAACGCCACTACGGAGGTCCCTAGTCGATTCCAGGTGAAACGATATGGTCCCTCACGTTGCCGCTCATCAAGCGCATCAGCGGCTCTAACTTCGTTCGTCCTCCCAAAACGACTTTTGCAACAATATCGGCCAAAAGCCGATGTCTCAGCCTAGGCCGTTGCCGTGAGCAGGTGAGCAGCTATCGGGAACGCTAACCCGCGGCTGCCGACGTATTTATCCAAGGCCAGCTTGGTATCGGCTATCAGGTTTTCGCGCGCAACATCGCCGGCTTGCGAGACATGACCAGCAAGTGGCGAACGCGCAACGTAGCTCAATACAAATCGTTCAATGGAAGGAAATTCGACGGCACCGACCGTTCGCTGGACGACGATATTCAGAAAGCCTGCGGCTGCAACCAGTCGGCTCAGCTCGTTGGCATCGGACAATCCAAATGGCGCGCGCATGATGCTGGCGGCTGCTGGACCAACGTTTCGTTCCAGGATCTCCGCAAATACTTCAAATCCCGGGCTGTCGTGAATGCCGCACCATACCATCACCGCGAGCCGGCCCTTTGTAGACAGAACCCTGCGCATTTCGCGCAAAGCAGCCGGCCGGTCAGCGAAGAACTGGAGTCCAAGCCGGCAATAAGCGACGTCGAACGAGCCATCAGGAAACGGCAGCTTGTCGGCACTGGCTTCCCGCCATTCTACCGAAGCAGCGTCATCTGCGGTCTTGAGAGATCGCGCAACGTTCAACATGCCAGGATTAAGATCGACACCGGCGACCGCACCGCTTGGTCCCACCCGCGGTGCTGCGATGCGCGCCGCTATTCCAGTGCCGCAAGCGATGTCGATGACGCGTTCGCCCGGTTTGGGATGAGCAAGTTCTACCAGTATGGGGGCCCATGGTCCAAAAACAGCCGGAACCAGCTCCCGTTCGTATATCTCGGGCGCACTACCGGCGACCTGCCACTGTCCTTGCTGACTCATCGAATGCTCGCCAAAGGACGTTTGTTCCTGCGCTAAATGCATATCTCAATGCAGCGATGTCGACCATGAGACATTTTCGACCGAGTCTGCAGGCGCCGCCTGCCATTCAATGTCCGCTTTGCTCATGTCGGCGACGCCCGTGTCGGCGTGAATTCTAGCCTCGGCGCCGCCACCATCACCTGCGCGATGACGGCTTCTTCAAGCACGAGTCGGAAAGCCCTAATTGTGGTATCGTCCTAAGTGCGATACCGACAGCAACCCTCTGCTTTGATCGGTTTTGCGCGGTGGTAATCGATGAAACAAATGAGCTTGCCGCGCAGGTCGGTAGCGCCATACAGAACAAGGTCCAAGTCGTATCGCCGGGCAGGATCGTTCGAGCATTGCCAAACTGCATCATCAAGGCGGACCAGCCAGGCTATGATCGTCAGCTAATGCTGATGCTCTCCGTCAAGAGGCAAACCACGAAGGTGGATGGGCAAGACAGGAATGTCGTGGTTGCCGGAGGATTGTCCACAGACGGCTTATTTCAGGATCGACATCAGCAACCGGTGGTGATCGTGCAAAAAGAACGAGTATCCGACGATGACGCTGTGAAGGCACTCATCGAGTTCGTCGATCGCACGATTGTCAAGGCATTGAGACGATCGAATATCCGGTAATTCAGCAAGCGTAGCCCGGACGAGCGCAGCGGCGTCCGGGGTTGTGGTTTATCCCTGCACTCGTGCGGGCTACTTGCTGCGCCGCGCCCCGTCTGCAGCCGCCGCGGCACAAAAAACGCAACGTGCGACAACGCGCGCAGAAACAAAATCGGGCTGCGCGCATTCTGCGATGATGAGTAGAGACGCGGCATTCAATGTATTCGCGGTGGTAATCGGAGCGGCGCTGCCTATTGCGCTCCTGATAGCGGTGCTATTCTATGTTGCAGAATAACAACCTGTCGGCACCTGCCGCATGGGCGCCGTCGTCGACAATGCCTTGCGTGTAAAAGGCGTCTCGGGCTTGCGCGTCATCGACGCGTCAGTCTTCCCCGGAATCCCGCAGGCAATGACCAACACCGCCACAATTGCGCTGGCCGAGAAGGCGAGCGATCTGGTGCTCGCAGGGTAAATGGGTTGCCTGCCAGACCCCGGCTCCGGGGGGCGGGATGGCGAGTGGCGGCGCGGTATTGATGGGCACGACCGACGACCGGGTCCCGGATGCGGAAGGACATGATCTAGATCAATGCTGCCGCTCTACTGCCGCCCAATGAATTCGCGCAGTAAGTTGCTCAACCCGTTTTTCGGGCTGGACGCTTCGCGGCTGGGTCGCCGCGCTGGTGCGTGTGGTGGACCACCGCGACCCTAACCCCGCCACCGCTTCCGGTCCGGTGATCTGGAGTGTATCACCAATGAAGCGCTGTCTCGCTCCTTTCGCAATCGCCACCAGCCTGTTCGCGCCAGTTGCGTACGCCAACGACGCCTTGGAAGCCAAGGTGCGGGCTTACGTTCCGGTCGTCTCCCTCGCCAAAGTATGTGACCTCAGGATCAGTGACGCCGCCTCGGGTGACCATCGCGCCATGTTCGAAGCGGCGAAGTCCGACCCGAACGCCAACAAACTCGCCTACCGCGTGCACTACGAAACGCAGACGGCCTACATCAAGGCCCGCGATGGAGGTCAACGGGTCGCCTTTTGCAGGGACTTCATCGCAGCCAACAGCCAATACGCCAAGGCGCGCTTTACCGCCGTGGTCGAGGACCACATGAGCGACGTCAGCAAAAGTGTGCAGAAAGCGATTGCCCACAACGTCTGCGGTGCGCCCCCCGTCAAGCTGTCCAAGGCCGACTGGAAACCGTACGCGCTCATCAAAAAGATGCTTCAGAACGAACAAAAGGTGGCCAGGGAAAACGCCGAGACGAACGGCTGGAACGTCACCGAGGAAACGACAGCGGTCACCGAACAGTTCTGCGCGGCAATAAAAACCCGATGAGCATCACCGCCGCCAAAGTCCGAGCCCCGCTGATGCGTCTCTGCACCGAATTACGGTGACAGTGCACTCAATTGCACTTCGTCTGCAGCGATTAAGTGCACTGTCACCGTAATTCCATCATACTTCCGCCGCTGGCGGCGACGATGGACGATTGTTGCCGCATCGCGGAGATGCTGCCGGCCCCGCGCGGAGAGACCCCGCTCACCATCGCCATTCTGTCAATCGCGAGCCCATTGGAGCTGTCCGTGTCCGCGGTCTACACGGCGAACCCCCTAAGCGGAGACGGCATCAGCATTGATGTCGAGTACATTCCATCACCACGACTGGTGATCGGTGACGTGGGTTAGCAAGGTCTAACAACACCAAACAGCAAGCGTAGCCCGGATGAGCGCAGCGACATCCGGGGTTGTGGTTCATCCCCGCATATCGCTGCGCTCATGCGGGCTACTTGCTGATCCGTTTCAGCACCGATGGTTCTTGTGTCAATTCAGTTGACCTTCACCACTTGCGGCGTAAGGGTCGATCATCGCACTTGGTAAGGTCGCCAGCTGCGCTGCTGCCATCCGTGAGCGAATCGAGGATTCACACCACAATACGAAAATGTTCCGTGGGCCGAAGCCTGGCACTGCTGGTAGCTTGCAAACTGACATAAGCCCGGGAGGCCGTAATCTTTGCCTTGCAGGCAGTAGGGATAATCGTAGGGATCGTTGGGTTGAGCAGATGCCGATAGCGCGGTGAACACTATGGCTACAAACGCTGCGGCTCCAATGGACCTGCGCATTTGGATTACTCCTCTTGATACCAAACCGCTGTGAACAGCCGTTAATCTCGCCGCAATCGCGGATCAGCCGCAGACTCGCACCCGGCGGACCCGCCAGGCATGGCCGTCCCAGAAACGCTGGTTCACCCATTCGCAACTGCCAAAATCGTCGTATGGCCCGGGACTTGCTCCGTAAGGGGCGGGCGCACAATAGCGGCCCGGAGCCGCGACGCACGCAGCGACGCCACGCTGTGCGCTTACGGGCGTCGCGGCGAGCGAACCAGCGATCGTGGCCACCGCGACGAAGGCAGCAAATGTTTTCTTCATTCCAGGGGCCTCCTGCAGGATGGCGCCTTCGGTCAGCGCCCGTGGACTGTTAACCCCAGTGGGGCATCGTATCAGGCCAACTGAGTGAATTGATAGAGGCTGGCTTCGAGCCGCTTGCCGCAAGTCCTGATGTCCGTTGTGATGTCGCAAGCGGACGAGGCGTCCGCTAATTTGCCCCGCGCGTTCAGCGAAAAATTGTTGAACCAGATCAACCTGATGCTACCAGTCCAGTCTCCTCCCCAAAAATATTCCGCTTTCCCCACAGGCCAAATCACCGCTATCACTCCGCCCATCCACCCCGACGAGAGGGGCGTATCGCGATCGTCACGGACGCGGGGTTGGATGCGGTGGACGCAGCGGCGTCGGGCGCGATCGTGGTCGCGGGGCGGGTTCTCCCGTGAGTGATCCTACGTTTGCGCAGACGACCGGCGTTTCAAGGCCTTCGCCTTTAACCTCAGTCGGCATCTCGCCGACCGGAGTGGCGGCGAGGGCGCTGCGTACGGCGAAGTCGTGTGGTCCTGGCATCCGTGGCTGATGTCAAGCCAGCGGAGACGCGTCGGCCCGACCGGGCTTAGACAAATCTCAATCCGCTGGTGACGGTGACAAAAGGAATTCGTCGCCGGGGAGAGCGCGAAGTAAGCCGTAAAGCCATTGCGCAGGGAATGCCGGAGTGCCTCCGCTGAACCTGTATGCTCGTGTGCGTTTCCTTCTACCCATTGCACGCGAGACCGCGGGTGCAGCGTGCATCCGGCATTCCCTGCTCCCTCTTTTCAGGGGGAACCAATGCCAAGCCTCGGGCAGTTCATGCCGCGAGATTGCGGACGCGTATTCCACGCGCCTCGCGGATGTGGCAGGTTAATCCCGGGTTAGCCGGTCCGTTAAGCTTTCCGCTTAAAACTGTCTCAATCCGCAATAATTATTGAGTATCTGTAGGACTGCTTATTTCGTTAAGAGTGGCGCGGGTTGCGACGCTATTCGTCGATTTGGGGATATTGAACCGCATGTGCGGCATTGTCGGCATTTTGGGACGCGCTCCGGTCGCGGAGCAATTGGTGGATTCACTCAAACGGCTTGAATATCGCGGCTATGATTCCGCAGGCGTCGCCACGCTGGAAGGCGGTCGCCTCGCGCGTCGCCGCGCCGAGGGCAAGCTGAAGAACCTCGAAAAGCGGCTGGAGGCCGAACCGCTCGCGGGGCACACCGGGATCGGCCACACCCGCTGGGCCACCCACGGCAAGCCGACCGAGAACAACGCGCATCCGCATGCGACCGATCGCGTCGCCGTGGTTCACAACGGCATCATCGAGAACTTTCGCGAGCTGCGCGAAGCGCTCGAGAAAAAGGGAGCGGTGTTCAAAACCGAGACCGATACCGAGATCGTTCTGCACCTGGTCGACGACCTGCTGCAGAAGGGCATCAAGCCGGTCGAGGCGGTGAGGGCGGCGCTGTCGGAACTGCGTGGCGCGTTCGCGCTCGGGTTCATCTTCTCCGGCGACGACGACCTGATGATCGGCGCCCGCAACGGTCCGCCGCTGGCGATCGGTCATGGCGACGGTGAAATGTATCTGGGGTCGGACGCGATCGCGCTCGGGCCGTTTACCGATACGATCAGCTATCTCGAAGACGGCGACTGGGTGGTGCTGACGCGCAAGGGCGCCGTCATCTACGACAAGAGCAACGCGATCGTGCACCGCGAGGCGGTCAAGCACTCAGCCTCGACCTCGCTGGTCGACAAGGCCAACTACCGCCACTTCATGGCCAAGGAAATCCACGAGCAACCGGAAGTGGTCGGCCACACGCTGGCGCGCTACATCGACATGGCGAGCGAACGCGTCATGCTGCCGGTCACGCTGCCCTTCGACTTCAAGGATATCCAGCGCGTTTCGATCACGGCCTGCGGCACGGCGAGCTATGCCGGCTACGTCGCCAAATACTGGTTCGAGCGGTTCGCGCGCGTGCCGGTCGAAGTCGATGTCGCCTCGGAATTCCGCTACCGCGAGGCGCCCTTGCGCAAGGGCGATCTCGCGATCTTCATTTCGCAGTCCGGCGAGACCGCCGACACGCTGGCCGCGCTACGCTACGCCAAGGCCGCGGGCGTCCACACCCTGTCAGTCGTCAACGTGCCGACCTCGACGATTGCGCGCGAAAGCGAAACCGTGCTGCAGACCCTGGCCGGCCCCGAAATCGGCGTCGCCTCGACCAAGGCGTTCACCTGCCAGTTGATGGTGCTGGCCTCGCTCGCGGTCGCCGCCGGCAAGGCGCGTGGCGAATTGTCTGACGAGGACGAGACAAAACTCATCCATGGCCTCGTCGAGATTCCGCGCCTGATGGCCGCGGCCCTGACCATCGAACCGCAGATCGAGAAGCTCGCCCGCGACATCTCGAAATCAAAGGACGTGCTCTATCTCGGCCGCGGCACCAGCTATCCGCTGGCGCTGGAAGGCGCGCTGAAGCTGAAGGAAATTTCCTACATTCACGCCGAGGGCTATGCCGCCGGCGAACTCAAGCACGGGCCGATCGCGCTGATCGACGAAAACATGCCGGTCGTGGTGATCGCGCCGTTCGACCGGGTGTTCGAGAAGACCGTCTCCAACATGCAGGAGGTCGCGGCCCGCGGCGGCAACATCATTCTGATGACCGACGCCAAGGGGGCGGCGGAAGCCACCATCGAATCCCTGGTCACCATCGTGCTGCCCGACATGGCGGCGGCGTTCACCCCGATGGTCTATGCCGTACCCGTGCAACTGCTGGCCTATCATACCGCCGTGGTGATGGGGACCGATGTGGATCAGCCGCGAAATCTCGCCAAATCGGTAACGGTCGAATAAAGCGTTTTCCAGCGAAGTGGACCCGGTTCGCGTTAAGAAAACGCGTCAAGATAAGGAATCTAGAGCCCCGTTTCGATCCAATCGAAACGGAAAAGGCTCTAGTCAAGTCAAACGGCTGTCACTCCGGGTCTTCAAAAACCTGCTAGGATGGCTTAGCTGGGGTCAAGCCGGCTGCTCCGACCTGGAACCACGATGAACCGCGAAGAACTGCCCCCGACCGCGTCCCCGGAGGAACCCCTGCCGGAGGCGCACCACGCCGGGCTAATGGCCCGTTTCCGGAACTATTTTCTGACCGGACTGATTGTCGCAGGGCCGGTCGCGATCACGCTTTATTTGACCTGGTGGTTCGTGAACTGGGTGGACAGCATCGTCCGCCCCTTCGTGCCGACGGTCTACCGGCCGGAAACCTACCTGCCGTTCGGGTTGCCCGGTTCGGGGCTGATCGTCGCCGTGATTGCGCTGACGCTGCTCGGTTTCCTCACCGCCAACCTGATCGGGCGGACGCTGGTTGATCTCGGCGAACGGCTGCTCGGCCGCATGCCGGTGGTGCGCGCGATCTATCGCGGCCTCAAGCAGGTGTTCGAGACGCTGTTCTCGGGCAAGGGGTCGAGCTTCCGCCGGGTCGGCCTGGTCGAGTTTCCCTCGCCTGGCATGTGGTCGATCGTCCTGATCTCGCAATCGCCGAGTGCCAACATTGCGAGCCAGCTTCCCGGCGAGGAAGAGCATATCTCGGTATTCCTGCCCTGCGCGCCGAACCCGACCACGGGCTTCTTCTTCTACGTGCCGAAGAGCAAGATCATCGAGGTCGACATGACCACCGAGGACGCCGCGACCCTGATCATGTCGGCCGGCGTGGTGCAGCCCGGCTCCGATCCGCAGAAACGCAACGCCGCTGCGCTGGCCGGCATGGCGAACGCGGCGCGTGTGGCCAATTCGGCCGCCGCGCTGCAGCCGGTTCCGGCAAAGGTGAAGGTGGAGTGAGGCTATCCCGCCCCGATCAGCGGTACGGCTTCATCCCGTTCATAGAGATACAACAGGCAGCGCAGCGCTTCGCCGCGCTCGCCTTTCAGCTTCGGATTGTCCTTCATGATCCGCAGCGCCTCGTCACGCGCCTGCGTGATCAGTTGCGCATGCACGTCTGAACGCGCGATCCGGTAACCGGGCAGTCCGCTCTGGCGGATGCCGAGCACGTCGCCTTCGCCGCGCAGCTTCAGGTCCTCCTCGGCGATCCGAAAGCCGTCGGTGGTCTCGCGGATCACCTTCAGCCGCGCCTTCGACATTTCGCCGAGCGGCTCCCTGTAGAGCAGCAGGCAGGTCGACGCCTCCGAGCCGCGCCCGATCCGGCCGCGCAACTGGTGCAGTTGCGCGAGTCCGAAGCGCTCGGCGTTCTCGATCACCATGATGGTCGCGGCGGGAACGTCGACGCCGACCTCGACCACCGTAGTCGCCACCAGAAGACCGATCTCGTGGGCGGCGAATTGCGCCATCACGCGGTCCTTCTCCGTGCCCTTCATCTGCCCGTGGACGAGACCAACCTTGTCGCCGAAGCGTTGCCTCAGCTTTTCAAACCGTTCCGTCGCGTTGGTGAGGTGCTCGGTACCTTCGGCTTCGGATTCCTCCACCAGCGGGCAGATCCAGTACACCAGCTTGCCGGCCTGCAGCGCGCGGCCGACGCCGTCCGTCACCTCGTCGAGGCGGCTCATCGATATGGTGCGGGTTTCGATCGGCTGGCGGCCGGCCGGCTTCTCGCGCAGCTCGGAGACGTCCATGTCGCCAAAGTAGGTGAGCACCAGCGTGCGCGGGATCGGCGTCGCGCTCAGCACCAGCACGTCGACGGCTTCGCCCTTGTTGGTCAGCGCGAGCCGTTCGCGCACGCCGAAGCGATGCTGCTCGTCGACCACGGCCAGCGCGAGCGCCTTGAAGATCACGTCGTCCTGGATCAGCGCATGGGTGCCGACCAGAAAATCGATCTCGCCCGCTTCCAGCCGCGCCAGAATTTCGCGTCGCTCCTTGCCCTTCTCGCGGCCGGTCAGGATCGCCACGCGCAAGCCGGCGTGTTCGGCCAGCGGCGTGATGGTCTTGATGTGCTGGCGCGCGAGGATTTCGGTCGGCGCCATCAGCGCGGCTTGCTTGCCGGCCTCTGTGACGGCCGCGGCGGCAAGCAGCGCCACCACTGTCTTGCCGGAGCCGACATCGCCTTGCAGCAGCCGCAACATCCGCACTGGCTGGCGCAGATCCTCGGCGATGGCGGCGACCGCCTCGCGCTGCGAGGACGTCAGGGCGTAGGGCAGGGCGTCGATGATCTTGTGGCGCAAATGGCCGTCGCCGGCGTTGCGGTCGCCAGCCGGACGCCGCAGCTGCGCGCGCACCAGCGCCAGCGCCAGTTGACCGGCCAAAAGTTCGTCAAACGCGAGACGCGACCAGAACGGGCGATCAGGCAGGATGTCGGTGAGTTCGAGCGGCACATGCACGCGGTTCAGCGCCTGGCTGATCGGCGGAAAGCTGCAGCGGCGAATGACTTCCGGGCTGATCCACTCGGGCAACTCAGGCGATTTTTGCAGCGCCTGCGCGATCGCGCGGCGCAGCGAACCCAAAGCGAGACCTTCCGTGAGGGGATAGACCGGGTCGATGCCGCTGAGTTTTGCAAATCCGGCCTCGTCGATGACGCGGTCGGGATGCACGATCTGCGGGACGCCGTCATACATCTGCAGCGTGCCGGAAACGTAGCGCTTCTCGCCAACCGGCAGCAGCTTCTCGACATAACCGGGCTTGGCGCGGAAGAACGTCAGCACCACGTCGCCGGTATCGTCGCTGGCATAGACAAGGTAAGGCGCCCGGGAATTTCGCGGCGGCGGCGGCCGGTGGCGGTCCACGGTGACCTCCAGCGTCACGATGGTTCCCTGTACGGCTTCGCGAATCTTCGGCCGCGCCCGGCGGTCGATCACGCTGGCCGGCAAATGCAGCAGCAGATCGACCAGCCGCGGCGTCTCATCGCGCGACAGCAGATAGCGCAGCAGCTTGTCCTGCTTCGGCCCGACGCCCGGAAGGGTCGTGACCGGCGCAAACAGCGGATTGAGCAGGGTGGGGCGCATCAGCCTTCCGTCGCACATAGTGGTCAGGCGCGGGCTTGACCCGCGCATCCATCTTCAAAAGAGGATGGATTGCCGGGTCAAGCCCGGCGTTGACGAGACAGTTGATAATCGCGAACACAAAGGGCTGACATTGGCCGTCCCGACCGCTATATCAACCCGGCCCGGCACGTCCGGGCTTTTGGCGTTCGGATGGGATTGGCGACAATGACGGGTACGACACGATCAAGCGGCGGCCTCGACGACCGTCGCAAGCGGCTTCTGTTCCGCTGCTGGCATCGCGGCACCCGTGAGATGGACCTTATCCTCGGCCGCTTTGCGGACGCCGAGATATCGGGCATGCACGATGACGAACTGGCCGAGCTCGAACGCCTGATCGAGGTGCCCGATCCGGATCTCTATGCCGCGCTGATCGGCGACACGCCGCTCGATCCGGAATATGCGACCGCGCTGTTCGACCGCATCAAGACGTTTCGCGCGGTGGATCACGACGCATGAAGTCGCCTGTCAAATCGCCTGCCACGCTGCTGGCCCCCGGCCGCGCGCTGACCTTTGCCAACGTTGCCGAAGGCGCCGAGGGGCTCGTCATCTCCGACCTCGCCCGCGCGGTGGCGGCACGACCAAAACCGCCGGCGGTGAGCCTTGCGGTCGTCTGTCGCGATGGCCCGCGCATGCAGCAGCTCGCGCGGGCGCTGGAGTTCTTCGCCCCCGATTTGCCCGTGATGCAGTTTCCGGCCTGGGACTGCCAGCCCTATGACCGGGTGTCACCGCATGGCGGCATCTTGGCGCAGCGACTGACAACGCTGGCGCGGCTGTCGCGCTTGCAGGGCAGCGACAAACCGCTGATCGTGCTCACCACCGTCAACGCCATCGTGCAGCGCGTGCCGGCCCGCGAGGTGGTTGCGGCGCAGGCGCTGTCGGTGGCGCCCGGCCACGTCGTGCCGATGGACTCGATCGTGGCCTGGCTGGAGCACAATGGCTACAACCGCTCCTCGACCGTACGCGAGCCCGGCGAATACGCCGTGCGCGGCGGTATCCTCGATCTGTTTCCGGCCGGTCTCGACCAGCCCGTGCGGTTCGACTTCTTCGGCGACTCTCTCGAATCGATCCGTACGTTCGACGCGGAAACCCAGCGCACGCTGCTCGACATGCGCGCGCTCGATCTGGTTCCGGTCTCGGAATTCCAGCTCGTCACCGAAACCATCCGCCGCTTTCGCATGGGCTATGTCGCAACCTTCGGCGCGCCGCAGCGCGATGATCTGCTCTATGAAGCGGTCAGCGAGGGCCGCCGCCATCCCGGCATGGAGCATTGGCTGCCGCTGTTCCAGGAGCGGATGGACACGCTGTTCGACTATCTCGACGGCGCGCCGGTCGCGATCGAGCCGCAGAGCGAGGATGCCGCCCGCGAACGCTTCAAGCAGATCCAGGATTATTACGAAGCAAGGCGCGAGGCGCTCGAACATCCAGGCTCCGGCGCAATCTACAAGCCGTTGCCGCCGGACCGGCTCTACCTGACGGAAGCCGAGTGGACCACCCGCCTCGGTGAGGCGGCGGTAGCGCGGCTGACGCCATTTGCGGTGCCTGAGGGCAGCGCCGATGTGTTCGACGCTGGCGCGCGGCAGGGCCGTAACTTCACGCCCGAGCGTGCCGATGGTTCGGTCAACGTGTTCGAAGCCGTGGTGGCGCACGTACTGGCGTTGCAGGCGCAACGCAAGAAGGTGGTGATCACGCTGTGGAGCGAAGGCTCCCGTGACCGCATGGGCAGCATGCTGCGGGATCACAAGCTCGCCAATCTCACCAGCGTCAACGCCTGGCGCACGGTGCAGGCGACACCACGCAACGAGGCCATGCTGGCGGTTGTCGGCATGGAGAGCGGTTTCGAGACCGACGAATTCGCCGTCATCACCGAGCAGGACATTTTGGGCGACCGCCTGGTGCGGCCGCGCAAATCGAGCCGCAAGCTCGACAACTTCATCTCCGAAGTCACGAGCCTCGCGACTGGCGATCTGGTGGTTCACGTCGAGCACGGCATCGGACGCTTTGTCGGATTGCAGACGATTGAGGTCGGCGGCGCGCCGCACGACTGTCTCGAATTGCACTATGCCGCCGAAACAAAACTGTTTTCTCCCCGTAGAGAACATCGAACTGCTGTCGCGCTATGGGTCCGACCACGCCAATGTCGAACTCGACAGGCTGGGCGGCGGCGGCTGGCAGGCGCGGAAAGCAAAGCTCAAGAACCGCATCCGCGAGATCGCCGGCGAACTGATCAAGATCGCGGCCGAGCGGCATTTGCACGAAGCGCCAAAAATGCCGGTGCAGCCGCATGTCTATGACGAGTTCTGCGCGCGCTTCCCCTATGAGGAAACCGAGGATCAGTTAGGGGCCATCACTTCCACGCTGAAAGACCTCGAAAGCGGCCGGCCGATGGACCGGCTGATCTGCGGCGATGTCGGCTTCGGCAAGACCGAGGTGGCGCTGCGCGCGGCGTTTGCCGTGGCGCTCGACGGCAAGCAGGTCGCCGTCGTGGTGCCGACCACGCTGCTCGCGCGGCAGCACAGCAAGAATTTTGCCGAACGTTTTCGCGGTTTTCCGGTCAATGTCGCCCAGGCCTCGCGCCTGATCCCGGCCAAGGAGCTGACGCAGGTCAAGAAGGGGCTGACCGATGGCAATGTCGATATCGTGGTCGGCACCCATGCGCTGCTCGGCAAGTCGATCAAGTTCAGGGATCTGGGCCTTCTGATCGTCGACGAGGAGCAGCACTTTGGCGTCAGCCACAAGGAACGGCTGAAGCAATTGCGCGCGCAGGTGCACGTGCTGACGCTGAGCGCCACCCCGATCCCGCGCACCCTGCAGCTCGCGCTGACCGGCGTCCGCGACCTCTCGATCATCGCCTCGCCCCCGGTCGATCGCCTCGCGGTGCGTACCTTCGTGGCGCCGCATGATCCGCTGATGATCCGCGAGGCGCTGCTGCGTGAGCGTTATCGCGGCGGTCAGGCGTTTTACGTCGTGCCGCGGATCGAGGACCTCGCCAGCGTCAAGGATTTTCTCGACAAGAACGTGCCGGAGATGAAGGTCGCGGTCGCCCACGGCCAGATGGCGCCGACCGTGATCGAAGACATCATGTCGGCGTTCTACGACGGCAAATACGACATCCTGCTCTCGACCACGATCATCGAGTCGGGTCTCGATATTCCCACGGCCAATACGCTGATCGTGCACCGCGCCGACATGTTCGGGCTGGCGCAGCTTTATCAATTGCGCGGCCGGGTAGGGCGCTCGAAACTCCGGGCGTACGCGCTGTTCACGCTGCCGGCGCAGCAGAAGATCACAGCCCAGGCCGAGCGGCGGCTGAAAGTGCTGCAGTCGCTGGAAACGCTGGGCGCCGGCTTCCAGCTCGCCTCGCACGACCTCGATATCCGCGGCGCCGGCAATCTGCTCGGCGAGGAGCAGTCCGGCCACATCAAGGAAGTCGGCTTCGAACTCTATCAATCGATGCTGGAGGAGGCGATCCTCAACCTCAAGGCCGGCGTGGTGGAGCCCGCCGCCGACCGCTGGTCGCCGCAGATCACCATCGGCATGCCGGTGCTGATTCCCGAGGACTACGTCAACGATCTCGCGGTGCGGCTGTCGCTGTACCGGCGGCTGGCCGATCTCGAGACCGACGAGGAGATCGACAATTTCGCCGCCGAGATGCGCGACCGCTTCGGCGTGCTGCCCGACGAAGTCCGCTATCTCTTCAAGGTCGCGGCGATCAAGGCCTATTGCCGGCGTGCGAACGTCGAGAAGGTTGATGCCGGACCGAAGGGCGCGGTCATCTCGTTCCGCGAGAACAAGTTCGCGCAGCCGGATCGGCTGGTGTTCTTCATCCGCCAGCACGGCCAGGCCGCGAAGGTGCGGCCCGACATGAAGGTGGTGTTCCTGCAGACCTGGAAAACGCCGGAAGAGCGGTTGATGGGCACAACCGAGATCTTGCGGCAACTCGCCAATCTCGCGGAGAGCAAGAAGGCGGCGTAGACGAGCCGTTCAACAGCCTATCCCCGTCATTGCGAGGAGCGAAAGCGACGAAGCAATCCACCTATCCGTTATGCCGTGCCATGGATTGCTTCGCTACGCTCGCAATGACGGAATGGTTGGCGCCAAGTCGGTTTCACGACGCGGCGCGATGCGCCTCTTCCTGGAGCCGCGACCGCAGCGATTTCGCGGAATCGTTCGGCAGCAGCGTTGCGACCGTGACGGCCGGCTCCGATCGCTCGTCGCGGTTGCCGTGGCTGGTATGGCGCATCACGCTCGACAGCCGCCGCGCGATGGTGTGCGCCGTCTTCAGGTCGGTTTCGGCGAATACCACGACAACCGAGCCGTCTTCCTGGGCGGCGCCGAAATCCATTTGCCGCATCAGGCGGCTGATGATCCGCGCGCCGTCGAATTGCGCGCGGGGATGTTCGGGATCGAACGCAAAGCGTGCGACCGACAATCCGCCGCCGCGTTGCTGCGTCTGGTAGATGGAGCTGGCAAAGTCGCGCTCGAAGGCTTCCCGGGTGAGCAGGCCGGTCCGCGCGTCGATCAGGCCGTCGGCGTCGATGGCCTTCAGTGTGCGGCTCAGATGCGCTTCGAAGGCATGCTGGCGGATCAGCGGCAGTGCCGTCGCGACCACCTGGACGACGTCGTCGGAGACCACCTCGAGGTTCGGCAGGTCGTAGGCCCGCGCCGGATCGCCTGCCGTCACGACGACGGGAAGGTTGCGGAAACGGGCATCTTCCGTCAGCACGGTGAGGAAGGCGTCGATCACGCGGGGGCTAAAACCTTCGCCGAGCACGATGCCGTCGATGTCTCTGATGTTGAGATGCTTCGCCGCCGCCTCAATCGAGAGCGCGCCGACCACGCCGGT
Organism: Bradyrhizobium sp. AZCC 2262; assembly: GCF_036924535.1. NCBI lineage: Bacteria > Pseudomonadati > Pseudomonadota > Alphaproteobacteria > Hyphomicrobiales > Nitrobacteraceae > Bradyrhizobium > Bradyrhizobium sp. AZCC 2262. Next base: position 3,309,257 of record NZ_JAZHRT010000001.1, read on the forward strand.
GCGCTCGCCAAGCGTGACCGACAACGTCGGATAGGCGCCGCCACGCCCGATCAGCAGCACGGTCGCGTCGCGCGCCGGATCGATATGCGACAGCGCCATCGGCGTTGCCGGCTCTAGCCGGCGCATCACGGTCGCATGCAACGACCGCACGCGCAGCGCGGCACGCAGGCGGGCCACCAGACGGTCGGAGGAGCCGCCTTGGGTTTGCAAGCCTTGGGTTTGAAAGAAGGGAATGACGTTGTCCGGATGCGGGACCTGCGGATCGACCGAGATCAGCGGCAGATAAGGTTGGCGTGCGGCAACCCGTGCTGCCAGCTCCGCCAGTCCGGCTTCATCGGTGTCGGAGGTTGCCGCCAGCACGGCGGCCGGTTGCACCTGCTCGACGGCACGCGCCGCGTCCGCCCACTCGGTCTCGACCACCGGAAACAGCCTCGCGAGGTCGAGCGTGGCGGCAAAGGACGGCCGTCTCGCGGTCGACACGACGAGGATCGGACCTTGCTGGGACATTCTCTAAAACTCGGGTGAGGCGCGCATCTGGAACCGGCGATTCTAGTTTGCGCCGCTTAATGCGGCGTCAACGCCACCCCTGTCCGAGGCTCTCAGATCGCGCCGCTTCGATCGCGAAACGCTTCCACCATCAATGGGTTAAGACCGAGCTCTGTCAGCGCGTCGCGGGCGCGCGCATTATCGAGCGCGCGGCCGGCGAGCCGGTGGCCGCTGAGGCGGTCGGGCAATGCGGTCAAGAGCGCGCCCTGGCCGAGCCGCCGCGCCCATTCCTGCAGGTCCTGCGCCAGGAACCGGTAGCCACCGACAGCCATGACGCCGGACGGCGGCGCGGTGATATTGATCGCGCCGGTCACGCGGTCGAGCCGCGCCGCGTAATCCGTATCGACGTAGTCGCGCGGCGGCGAGGCGATCAGCGAGTCGCTCGGCGGTGGAGGCGGTGCATAGGCCGCGACCGGCACCATCGGCCCGCGCAATCCGAGCGTGCCGCGCGGCGTCAACAGAATCTCGCCAGCGATCGACGATCCCGGCAATTCGCGCGGCGCACCGTGAGGGCCGGGCTTGATCAGGGCCGGCGAACCGTCTTCCGCGATCCGGCGCGCGCCGAACAATCCGGCCTCACCGAACAGATAGACATCCGTCAGCGTCGCCTGTTGTGCGGACCAGGATGCGCTGGAACCGACCTGTTCCGGCGTGCGCCACAGGCCGACGACATTACGCAGGCTTGGCATCCGCGCGGCGAGGTCCATTTCGTCCAGCCGCAACGCCAGTTGAGCCGGTGCAATCAGCGTATCGCAGGCCTGTTCGTTGATCTGTTGCTCCAGCGCCTCCTCGTCGAACGGATGGTGCAGCACCAGCGTTCCGCCCGACAGTAGCCAGACCGCCAGCGACGAGGCGAGGCCGGCAAACGACATCGGCGAGAAGGCCGAGAGGACCGTTGCGCCCTGCGGCACGTCGCTTTCGAGCGACATCGCAAGGCCGCCGGCAATCAGGCCGAGATGGGCGCGCGGGACCGGCCGGAACCCGTCCGGGGTGACGTCGAAGGAGATCAGCGCCGCCTTGCGGCCGTCCTGGATCACGGGGCGTGTGGTCAGGGATTCCCGGAAAATCGCGTTGTCGAGCGAGGCCATGCCTTCGGGCAGGTCGCTGCCGAAGCCGCAGACATGGCGGATCGAGAACGCTTCGGCGGCGGCGTTCATGGCGATGTCCGAATAGATCACGCCGTCGACCTTGCCCGCGGTCACGATCGCCCGCGCCGCGGTACGGTTGAGCGCCATGGTCAATTCCGACTGCCGCCAGAGCAGCGGCAGCACCGCGACGACGAGGCCGGCGCGGAAGGCGGCGAGCACGGTAAGCGCGAATTCGATGGTGTTGGGCAGTTGAACCGCGATCACGGAATTGGACGGCAGGCCGGATTCGATGAAATGCGCTGATAGCGACGAGATCATGCGATCAGCCTGCGCGAAGGTAAGACGCTTCGGCGGCTGTCCGGTGATGCGCTGCTTGTTGAGGGGATCGACTAGCGCCAGCGCATCCGGCTGTCGGGCCAGGTTCCGTTTGAACAACGTGTCGAGCGTGGGCGAAGCGGTGGGCTGGGTCACGGCGTTATTTCGGCTCTGTCACGGGGTTGCACCACTTGGCGAGTTCATTTCGTTCCCGGCCTCTGCCACCAGGTTTCCGGCAGATAGCCCGTCAACGCGGTCGCTACAGGCCGTTCTACCCGATTCCAGCGCGCGATCCATTGCTCCTGCTCGTTAATAACGGGGATAGCGTAGAAGCCAGATATCAGGGCGCGGTCGAGCGCCCGCACCGCGGAGACGAAGGCCGAACGCTCCCGCGCCTCGAGCAGCGCCGCGATCAGGGCGTCGATGGCGGGCTCCCTGGCCCCCATGTAATTCCGCGTGCCGGGAACGTCGGCGGCCTGGCTACCAAAGTAGAAGGACTGCTCGTTGCCGGGAGACAGCGATTGATCCCAGCGGTTCTGCAGCATGTCGAACTCGTAGCCGAGCCGGCGCTGGTCGAACTGCACGGGATCGACCGCGCGAACGCTGGCCTCGATGCCGGCGCGCTTGAGGTCGCGCTGATAGGCCAGCGCGATCCGCTCCTGATCGCGTGTCGTCACCAGGATTTCGAAGGTGAAGGGGATTTTGGTCGCGCGCTGCCGCAACACGGTTCCGTCAAGCTCGTAACCGGCTTCCGACAGCAATTTGAGCGCGCTGCGCAGCGTGGTGCGATCGCGCCCCGATCCGTCAGTGACAGGCAGGCGATAACTGCCGTCGAGAATATCCGGCGGGATGCGCTCAGTGAACGGTTTTAAAAGCTCGCGCTCGCGCTCGTCGGCCGGACGGCCGTAGGCAGACAGTTCCGAACCGGCGAAGAAGCCCGCCGAGCGCGCATAGAGCCCGAAAAAGTAATTGCGATTGATCCACTCGAAATCGAACAGCAGCGTCAGCGCCTGACGTACCCGGATATCGGAAAAAATCGGACGCCGGGTGTTGAACACCAGGAATTCCGACGGCTGCGGCATCCCGGTCTTGATGGTATCGCGGATCACTTCGCCGCTGCGGGCCGCCGGAAAATCGTAGCCGTTGTGCCAGCGCAGCGGTTCGTGCTCGACCCGAAAATCATAGAGGCCGCGCTTGAACGCCTCAAACTGGCCGTTGGACTCGCGATAGAAGTCGAGCCTGATCTCGTCGAAATTCCAGAGCCCGCGATTGACCGGCAGGTCGCGGCCCCAGTAATCGGGATTGCGCGTCAGCGTGACGCTGGCTCCCGGCTTGACGGCAGTGACGCGATAGGGGCCGGAACCGATCGGCCCGGTCATCGTGGTTTCCTCGAAGGTCGCGGGATCGACCGCGTGCCGCGGCAGCACGGGCATCAGGCCCAGGATCAGCGGAAGCTCGCGATCACCGGCGCCGCCGAAATCGAACCGCACCGTGAGCGGGTCGGGCGCCTCAGCCTTTGCGACCTTGGAATAATACTGCCGGTGATTGGGGCGGCCCTTGTCGCGCAGCAATTCCCACGAAAACATGACGTCGTCTGCCGTGACCGGCTTGCCATCGGCGAAGCGCGCCTTGGGGTCGAGGTGGAAGGTGATGTAGCTGCGCGCGTCGTCGGTCTCGACGCTTCTGGCCAGCAAGCCGTAGAGCGTGAAAGCCTCGTCATTGCCGCGCGCCATCAGGCTCTCGAGCACAAAGCCCCTGATCTGCTGAACGGCGATGCCGCGGACGATCAGCGGATTGAGGCTGTCGAAAGTTCCGAGGATGCCCCAGATCAGCCGCCCGCCCTTCGGCGCGTCGGGGTTGGCGTAGGGCATATGCGCGAAGCTGGGCGGTAGGGCCGGTGCGCCGTGCATCGCCAGCGCGTGGCTTTCGGCCGCCTCTGCCTCGCAGAACGGCGCAAGCAGCGTTACACCCAGCGCGAGGGCAACACATGCCAACACACGCAGGCGGATACGCCCGCAGACGGTCATAGGCGGGCAGGGATTTGATTCGAAAATGCGCACCCGAAAGCTTTACCATAGGCTTCCGCCTAGACCTTCGGGGAATGCCAAAGATGCCTGTCGGCATTGATCTTTTCGCCTGCCGCTGTATTGAAGGCGGGCAATTGATGACGGCGGGAACACCTGTCACGTATCCGCCTCAATTGCCAACGAGACAGCCGCCTCAGCGCGGCTAGGTGTCGGTGCCTGTAGCGGTTTCGGGCGCTGCGGTTCAGAAAGGGTTTTCCGCAATGAATTTCCGTATCTTGGCCGGGTCGATCCGGCCGCGTGGGCAGATCTTGGCCCTGTTGGCGGCCGCGGCATTGTCGGCAACGTTGATCGCTTCGGGTGCGCAGGCCCAGGCGCCTGCACCCGCTGCTCCGAAAGCGCCTCCGAAGGCGGCTCCCAAGGCTCCGGCTCCGGCCCCGCAAGCTCCTCCGGCTGGCGCTCCTCCCGCCGCCGCTGCCCCGCAGCCGCAGGAACAGCAAGTCCAGCTGATCTACGCGCCCTGGACCAAGTTCTGCCTCAAGGGTCAGGAAGCTGGCGCCAAGCAGGTTTGCTTCACCGGCAAGGACGGCCGCATCGAGTCCGGCCAGCCCGTCATCGCCGCCGTCATCATCGAGCCGGAAGGCGAGCCGAAGAAGCTCTTGCGCGTGACCCTGCCGCTCGGCATGCAGCTCGTGCACGGAACCCGAATCATCGTCGACAGCAATGCGCCGCTGCAAGGGCCCTACGTCATCTGCTTCCAGAACGGTTGCATGTCGGACTACGAAGCAACGCCTGAGCTGATCGCCAGCTTGAAGAAGGGCCAGAATCTCGTTGTTCAGGCGATCAATTCCAACGGCGCGCCGCTGACGCTGCCGCTGCCGCTCGCGGGTGAATTCGCCAAGGCCTATGACGGTCCGCCGACCGATCCGAAGGTGTTCGAGGAAAACCAGAAGAAGCTGCAGGAAGAGCTGCAGAAGCGGGCTGAAGAGCAGCGCAAGAAGCTCGAGGGAGCGGGTGGCGCCGGCGCCAATCCGGCGGCGAAGTAACAGCCGCATCGCTCGACAAAACACAAAAGGCGCCCGAGCAGGGCGCCTTTTTTGTTGCGGGTGAAGGTTACTAATTCAGCGACGGATTGCGCGGGCGGTAGCCGCCTGACTTGTCCTTCACGAAGATCTCGGCCACCTGCGAATGCCGGATCGGCTCGCCGGAATCGTCCGGCAGCAGGTTTTGTTCGGAGACATAGGCGACGTACTCGGACTCCGAATTTTCTGCAAGCAGGTGATAGAACGGCTGGTCCTTGTGAGGCCGAACGTCCTCGGGGATCGACAACCACCATTCCTCAGTGTTGTTGAATTCCGGATCGATATCGAAAATCACGCCCCGGAACGAAAACACCCGGTGGCGGACAATCTGCCCGATCTGAAATTTGGCGGTGCGCGCTTTGATCATGTTCCGTCGAATAGACCATGATTGTGGCCGATGCTAGGGGCATTAGGACGAATTAACCTTTACAGGTGGTGGCCACGTCCGGCGCCATGTCCCCGAAATCACTGACGAAAAGACGTTTTCGAGATGGTCGATATTCTCAACCTCGCGCTTCCCTATTTCGGCTTGATCTTCATCGGCTTTGCCTGCGGCAAGACCAGGGGGCTGCCGGAATCGGGCCTCGCCTGGATGAACTTCTTCCTGCTGTACGTTTCTCTGCCGGCGTTGCTATTTCGCATCATGTCGGAGACGCCGTTCTCCGAACTGAACAACCCGCCATTCCTGATCGCAACCACGCTTGCGACCGTCAGCGCCTTCGTGCTCGCCATGGTAGCAGGCCGCATCATCGGCGAGCTGTCGCTGCGCAAGGCCACCATGGCGGGCCTTGCCGGCGCTTACGGCAATATCGGCTATATGGGCCCCGGCCTGGCGCTGGCGGTGCTTGGCGCCAAGGCGGCGGCGCCGACCGCGCTGATCTTCTGCTGCGACAGCATTTTCCTGTTCACGATCGTGCCGCTGTTGATGGCGCTGACCGATCGCGAGCATCCGTCGTTCCTGCATGCGATCGGCATCGCCGCACGGCAGATCGTGATGAACCCGCTGATCATGTCGGCCGTTCTGGGAGCCCTCGTTGCAGCCTTCCATATTCCGTTGCCGACATCACTCGACCGGACGCTGCTGTTTCTGCAGAACGCAGCGGCGCCGACCGCGCTGTTCGTGCTTGGCGTCACCGTGGCGTTGCGGCCGTTTGACCGCGTGCCCTGGGAAGTACCGGGCGTGATCGCGATCAAGCTGCTGATCCACCCCTTGATCGTGTTCGGCCTGATGCTGTTTTTCGGGCCGTTCGCGCAGCCCTGGGCGGCGACCGCCGTCCTGATGGCGGCGCTGCCGCCGGCGCTGAACGTGTTCGTGATCGCGCGGCAGAACAATACCTGGATCGAGCCGGCATCTGTCGCCGTGCTGATCGGAACCTTCGCCTCTGTGGTCACGCTGACCAGCGTGATGTGGTTCATCCAGAGCGGGCGGCTGGTGTTTCCGTAAAGCGGGCGAGGGGTCTCGAAACACAAAATTTCGAAAACAACCCCATGCAAAGTAGAAAAGGGTAGCCCGCATGAGTCGCGCGGATGCGCGCCCGACGACGAGCGCAATTGCGCTCGCGCAGTGATGACAGGCGCCGCGATATGCGGGACCGGTCCCCGGGGTCGCTTCGCTCGCCCGGGCTACGGCAAATATAGTCAGCTGACGCGCTTCCAGGTCGGCGCCAGTCCCTCGCGCATCGCGAGCCGACGCAGCGGGCCGAACGAACCGAGCAGGTGCATGCCCACAGCGCGCAGCGATTGCATGCCTACGAAATCGCTCAGTAGGGACCGGTTGGCGACATCGATGGCGATCAGCCGACTGGCTACGTCGGCGCGGCGGGCGGATTGATAGCGCGCCAGCACCGCCGGCGATCCCGGATCCTCACCGAGCGAGATTGCACTGCCTGCGATGTCGGCGATATCGGCCGCATCGCGCAAACCCATGTTGAGGCCCTGCGCGCCGATTGGCGGCACCACATGGGCGGATTCGCCGACCAGCGCGACACGATGGCTGGCGAATTGGTCGGGGCGCTCGATCGTCAGCGGAAACACGTTGCGCCCGGCTTCAACCTGGACGCGGCCGAGAATGGAGTGCGACTGCCGTTCCGCGGCCTCCGACAATTCGTCGTCGCCAAGCGACATCAGCCGCTCGGCCTCCCTGGTCTCCGACACCCATACCACGCTGCATCGGTTGCCGGGCAGGGGCACGAATACGCACGGACCCTGCGGGGTGTGAAACTCGGTGGAGATGCCGTTGTGGGGCCGCGAATGGGAAATATTGAACGTTAGCGCCGATTGATGCAGGTCGCGGCGGCTGATCCCGATCCCGGCCGCCGCGCGGGATGGCGACTGCCGCCCGTCGGCGCCGATCACCAGCCGCGCGGCAAGCTGCTCGCCCTTGCCGGTATGGACGATGACGATCGCATCCTGCGGATCGATCGTTACCGCCTCGTCGTCAAATCGGGTCAGGTTAGATAGCTCAGCCGCGCGCTCTTCGAGGGCGACCATCAGCGAGCGGTTGTCGATGTTGTAGCCGAACTGTTCGAGACCGATCTCATCCGAGGTGAAGCGCACCTCGGGTGCGCGGATCAGCCGGCCGGTATCGTCGACGAGGCGCATGGTCCGCAAGGCGGCAGCCTTGTCGCGGCAGCGGGGCCAGACGTCCAGGCGCTCCAGCAGGTCGGTGGAAGCCCCCAGCAGCGCCGTGGTGCGGTTATCGGCATAGGGCACGCGGCGGGCGAGCAAGGCGGTTCTCGCGCCGGTTGCGGCCAGCGCAATGGCCGCGGTCAACCCCGCCGGCCCGCCACCGATCACGGCGGTGTCATAAATTTGCGATGCATTGTCCATACCGGGACAATTGACGGTCGGAGCGGCATTTTCAAGCCATCAACCGGCCGAAATGTTTCCACCCAATCGCGCGGCGGAACGCCGCAAGCGCCGATATGCAAATCGGAGCGATTCCTGATAGCACTGCCGGAGCAATGGACCAGACCACAGAGCCAGATTCCGCACCCGCGACCAGCCGAATGCGAACCGCCGCACTCGCCGTGCATATCTTCACGGCGATGGGCGCGGGCATCGCGCTGCTGGCGATGCTGGAGGCCGTGCGCGAACACTGGGCCAACATGTTCGGCTGGCTCGGCGTGGCCCTGATCATCGATGCGATCGACGGCCCGCTGGCGCGCAGGCTGGATGTCGTGCGGCTGCAGCCGAACTGGTCCGGCGAGGTGCTCGATCTCGTCGTCGATTTCGTGACCTACGTCTTCGTGCCGGCCTATGCCATCACCGCGAGCGGGATGCTGCTGCCTTTAGCGGCGCCGCTGCTCGGCATCGGCATCGTGGTGTCGAGTGCGCTCTACTTCGCGGACCGGCGCATGAAGGCGTCGGACAATCATTTCCGCGGCTTCCCGGCGCTGTGGAACGTAGCAGCGTTTTATTTGTTCTTGCTGCACTTGCCGCCCGCGCTTTCCAGCTTCGGCATCGCTGTACTGATCGCGCTCACATTCGCGTCGTTTCATGTCGTGCACCCGGTCCGGGTGGTGCGTCTGCGCTGGCTGACCCTGTGGCTGATGGCCATCGGAGCAGTGCTCGCGATATATGCGCTCGTCCGCGACTTCGACGTAGGCGCTCCGATCGTCGCCGGGTTGTGCGCTATCGCGGTCTACATCATAGGAAGTGACGCCGTGATCCGGCGAATGAAGTCGTTCAAGGCATGATGGAATTATTGACAAGCCCGGAAGCCTGGGTGGCGCTGCTGACATTGACGGCGCTGGAAATCGTGCTCGGCATCGACAATGTGATTTTCATTTCGGTGATTGTCTCGCGCATTCCCCCGGCGCAGGCCAGGCGCGCACGCCAGATCGGCCTGCTGTTGGCACTGGTGTTCCGCATCGTCCTGCTCAGCCTGCTGGTGTGGCTGATCGGCCTGACGGAGCCCGTCGTCATCGTGAGAGGCGTCGAACTGTCGTGGCGCGACATCATCCTGATCGCCGGCGGGGCCTTCCTGATCGCGAAGGCAACACATGAAATCCATGCCGAAGTCGAGGCGAGCCATGGCGAGCCCGATACTGAATCCCAAGCCAGCGTGTTCTTCTGGGCGATCATGCAGATCATCGTCATCGACATGGTGTTTTCGCTGGACTCCATCATCACGGCGATCGGCATGGCGCAGGATCTGGAAATCATGATCGCGGCGGTCGTGATCGCCTGCGTGGTCATGTACGTCTCGTCGGGGCCGGTGGCGAAGTTCGTGGCCGATCACCCGACCACCAAGATGCTGGCGCTGGCGTTCCTGGTGCTGATCGGGGTGGCGCTGGTGGCGGACGGATTCAAATTCCACATCCCGCGCGGCTATATCTACTTTGCCATCCTGTTTGCGGCGGCCGTTGAACTGTTCAATGTGCTTGCCAGGCGCAACCGCCGAAAAGCCGCCAAATAGCCGGTTTGAACCGATCAGTTGACAAGGCGGCGGCGATGGCTTTCGTTTCGCATTCAGGTTGGGCGCCTGAGCCCATACCAAGGGAGAGATTGTCATGACCAAGGCCGTGCGCGTGCACAAGGTGGGGGGTCCGGAAGCCCTGGTGTATGAGGACGTGGACGTGGCGGCACCCGGATCGGGCGAGGTCCGCATCCGTCAGCACGCCGTCGGCCTGAATTTCATCGACGTCTACTTCCGCACCGGCCTCTACAAGGCGCCGGGCCTGCCGTTCATTGCCGGAAACGAGGCGGCCGGCGAGGTCGTGGCCGTCGGCCCGGGCGTCACCAATTTTCACCCCGGCGACCGCGTCGCCTATTATTTCACGCTTGGCGGCTACGCCAGCGAGCGGGTGATCCCGGCCGACAAGCTGGTCAAGCTGCCCGACCACATTACCTACGAGCAGGGCGCCGTGCTGATGCTCAAGGGGCTGACGGTCTGGTACCTGCTGCACAAGACCTTCAAGGTCGAGCCTGGCCACCGCGTGCTGATCCATGCCGCCGCCGGCGGCATCGGGCTGTTGGCCTGCCAGTGGGCCAAGGCGCTGGGCGCGCATGTGATCGGGACCGTCGGCTCCAAGGCGAAGGCGGACCTCGCGCTCTCGAATGGCTGCGACCACGTCATCCTCTATAACGAGGAAGACTTTGTTGCGCGGGTCAAACAGATCAGCCGCAACGAGCTCTGCGACGTCGTCTATGACGGCGTCGGCAAGACCACCTTCCCGGGCTCGCTGTCGTGCCTGCGGCCGCGCGGCCTGTTCGTGAGCTTTGGCAACGCCTCCGGCCCGGTACCGCCATTCCCGCTCGCCGAACTCAACAACCACGGTTCGTTGTTTGCGACGCGGCCGAAGCTCAACGACTACGTCTCAACCCGCAAGGAGCTGCTCGAAGGCGCCGACACGCTGTTCGCCGCCGTTATCAACGGCAAGCTGCACGTGCCGATCAATCATGCCTACGCGCTGAAGGACGCAGCCAAGGCGCATATCGATCTCGAGAGCCGGGCGACGACGGGTGCTGCGATTTTGAGGCCGTAGGTTATACGACATCGCATCTCAGGCCTCATCATGCCCGACTTGTGCCGGGCATCGGGCAGAATGAATGCGATCCGCGCGATCGAAGTTGCGCGAACTGTCGGGAACTACCTGTAGCGATTGCGCAGCAGCTTAAAGGCACGGCGCCGTCGGCGTCGTCTTTGTCAACATTACAGAGGCACTATTGCTCGAACTGCGTTGCCACGGTTACCTCGGTTGCTCACTTTAACGATGGCCGGGCGCCGGATCGACCTTACGCAAGAAGCTGGGCAAGGGGATGCGCCTGGCGGAGGCAGGGGGTCCATCGAGCGGAGGTTACGGAGGCAGCTAGCGCGGCAATCGAGCCCTTCAGAGAAACAATTTTCCCGGTATCAAGTCTCACCATGGGTTGAGTGGTGAGCGAAAGCGCAGCATTGTGGTTGTGGGAAAGTCCTCTCATCCAAGTCGCTCCGAGAATTCTATGAATCCGAAAATCGATCCGTTCTCGATCATGATCTCACCGAAAAACGGTGGTGCTTATAAGTCCATTTCGAACGTAAGGTGGGACAACATTCCCGGCTTTGCTGTTTTAACCGGAAGGAATGGTGCCGGTAAGACGCAATTGCTCGAAATACTCGCGTATTACTACAGCGGAGCTATACCGCCGCCGCCTGCCACAGCTTTGCAGGTATCAGTCAACACGTCAGGCGCTATCTATCGTGCCGATGAGATTGGCTACGTGCCTAGTGGCGGCCGCTTTTCGGGAGCTGGAGGAGCATCAATAGCCAACCTCCCAAACATTCGTCAGCAGACCCTCCAATATGCTCAAAATGTTCACTCTTACCGCCACGACATTGGTCAAACCATTCGCGCCCAAAAGATGCTGAACCGCATCAAAGGTGAGAATGCTCATCAAATCGATCCCTCCAAGCTAGCTGAAATTCTGAAGGATGACTTTTACTTCGCGCTGGATGACATTGATGTAACCGATGGTCTCTGCAACGTGTTTATGGCCCACCGATTTAGGCTGCTCGAAGGGTTAGAAAGAAATACACCAGGTATGGATCGCAATGGAAAGCCGTTGGGACCTGCGCCATGGGATGTCGTGAATGAATCCCTCATCGCTGGTGGTTTTCCGTATGAGGTGATCTCGCCATCAGAGACGCCGATAGTGGAGACTTATACTCTGCGTCTCAAAGACCGCCGTACCGGCACTGTGGTTGCGGCGCACGATCTTTCGTCGGGAGAGAAGGTGCTGCTCCAATTGGTGCTCTGGCTTTTTACAGCTGGCAAGGAAGGTGTTTTTCCGAGATTGCTGATCCTAGACGAGCCCGACGCACATTTGCATCCGTCGATGAGTCAACAGTTCCTCGATGTCATTGCGGAAGTTCTTGTAAAAAAGCACGGCGTGCGGGTGATCTTGTCTACTCATTCGCCTTCGACTGTGGCGCTCGCCCCCGAAAATTCCGTCTTCCAGATGGAGCGTGGGGAGCCCGCAATATTGCCCGTTACTTCCCGCGCCGACATAATTTCGGTACTGACCGCGGGTCTGGTTACCGTCTCTCGCGCAAGCAAGTTCTGTTTCGTCGAGGACGAGGACGACGTTGCATTTTACGAAGCGGTCCGAGATATTCTCTCTGATTATGGGCCGAGCAAGGACCCTATGGCTCTTAATACATCCCCATCCATTGCCTTCATACCAGCTTCAATCGGCTCGGGATCCACCAAGGTCGCGGGGGGATCATCGGTGGTGGCGAAATGGGTGAACAAGCTGGACGCGGAGCCGCTCGACAAGACGTTTTTGGGAATCATCGATCAGGATAATCGCAACGCCGCAAGCCAGCGAATTCGCGTGCTCGATCGTTATAGCTTCGAAAATTACCTTCTCGATCCCATGGTGATATTTAGTCTCCTCGTTGAGGAAGGTACGGCGCCGATGGTACCGAACCTTCAGATTACTGCGGGAGACGAGCACCTACTTAGAACCATGAGCCGCGCGGTACTTCAATCGATAGCCGACGAGATCTGTGCGCGAATGTTTGCAACGGAGCAAAGTCTCGCTGGAGCGGCCATGGTGCAAGTTGGCTATACTACCGGCCAGACTGTTACCGTGCCGAAGTGGGTCGTCGATAAGCGCGGCCACGATCTTCTACCGATCGCACAGCGAGCATTTGGCGGCCATCGCCTCGTAAATCAAGTCCGCCTCATCAAGGCTTTGAAGCGCTGTCGTCTTGTCCCCGTTGATGTGGCCCGTTTGCTGCGCGAAGTCCAAACTCATTGAGTCTTTTAAGAAAAGCTCAAACGAGCACGGCGTTCCTTGCCAGGTAGCCCGATCCGCGCCACCTTGGGCAATGCGAGACGTTGATGGGATCGACCGAAGCTCAACGACTACGTCTCAACCCGCAAGGAGCTGCTCGAAGAGGCCGACACGCTGTTCGCCGCCGTCATCAACGGCAAGCTCCACGTGCCGATCAACCACGCCTATGCGCTGAAGGATGCCGCGAAGGCGCATATCGATCTCGAGAGCCGGGCGACGACGGGGGCGGCGATTTTGAGGCCGTAGTAGAGTGCTCTTGCCGTCATTGCGAGCGAAGCGAAGCAATCCACGTCTCCGCGCTGGGATAGATGGATTGCTTCGTCGCTACGCTCCTCGCAATGACGGCTGTGGCAACGCGATGCTCTCTCAATTGAGCTACGGAACCATATCGTTATTGGGGGACTCCAGGAATTTCACCATCAGAATGTCGTCGTAGTAGCGCCCGCCGTGCTTCAGCGCGTTGATCTGATGGCCGTACTCGATAAAGCCCGCCTTGGTATAGAGCCGGCGCGCGGCCTCGTTCTCGGTGACGACGGCGAGCTGAAGCTGCTCGACATGGCTGGACGCGTGCGCCACGGCAGCATCGATGAGGCGTTCGCCGATGCCGTACTGGCGGGCTTCATGCCGCACATACATGCCCCAGATCATGGCCTTGTGGCGCAGCTTTGCGTCGGCATGCGAGCGCAGCCCGACGACGCCGACCAGCCCTTGCGCGAGCACTGCGCCGAAGATCCGCGACTGCGTGATCAGCTCCTTGAACCAGTCCAGCGACTTGTCTCGTTCATCCTCGAACGTCGAGGCGAACGCTTCCGGATTCTGACGCAGACCCTCGAGGCGGATGTCCCTGTAAGCCAAGGCATCGGTGCAAGTGAGTAGTCTGATCTCCGGATCAGGTCTGGTCACGTCTATCTCTCCGGTTACGTGTCCGGGAGCCGCACGAGCAACGCCGCGCGGCTCCCGTCGCGGCTTATGCGACCTGTCTCGCGACGCCTGCCTTCACCAAAATCGCGTCAAGGCAATCGATCATCAGCGATATCTCCTCGCGCGTGACGTTGAGCGCCGGCATGAAGCGGAGCGCATTGGGCTGCGGCGAGTTGATGAGCACGCCTTCCGCCAGCGCCTCGGCCACGATCGCGGCGCCGATCGGCAGTTTGAGATCGAGCGCCAGCAACAGACCCCGGCCACGCACCTCGCCGAGACCGTGGCGCGCCGACAGTTTTTGCAGTTCGCTTTCCAGAAACAGGCCGGCATCCGCGGCCGCTTTCAAGAATTCCGGCTCGGCGACGTGTTCGAGCACGGCAAGCCCTGCGGCGCACATCAACGGATTGCCGTTGAACGTGCCGCCCTGGTCGCCGTGCTCGAAGCAGGAGGCGTGCTCGGTGGCGAGCAGGGCGGCCAGCGGCACGCCGCCGCCGATGCCCTTGCCGAGCGTCATGATGTCGGGCTCGATGCCGGCATGTTCGTAATGAAACAGCTTTCCGGTCCGGCCCATGCCGGTCTGGACCTCGTCGACGATCAGCAGCAGGCCGTGCTCTTTCGTCAGCGCACGCAACTCCTTCATGAACTGATCGGTTGCCGGCCACACGCCGGCTTCGCCCTGGATCGGCTCCAGCATCACGGCGACTGTGTTGTTCGAGATCAGCGCCTTCACTGAATCGAGGTCGTTGAGCCGCGCTTTCCGGAAGCCGGATACTTTTGGCTCGAACAGCGGCTCGAACGCCTTCTTGCCCGAGGCCGACATGGTCGCGAGCGTGCGGCCGTGAAAGCCGCCTTCGAAGGTGATGATTTCGAACGCGCCATTCCTGTATTTCGCGCCGTACTTCCGCGCGAGCTTGATGGCGCCTTCATTGGCTTCCGCGCCGGAATTGGCGAAGAAAACCTGATCGAAGCAGCTGTTCTCGACCAACGCTTTCGCAAGCTTCAGGCTGGGACCGTTGTAGAAGGCAGGGCTTGGCGTCAGCAGCAGCTTGGCCTGTGCGGCAAGCGCTTCAGCGACGGCAGGCGGCGAATGGCCGAGCGCGTTGACGGCCCAACCCTGCACGAAATCGAGATAGCGCTTGCGCGAGTCGTCCCAGAGATAGGAGCCCGCACCGCGGACGAACACCACCGGCGGGCGAGCGGTGATCTCCATCAGCGCGTCGAACGGATGGGTAGTGTCAGTCATGTCGATCTCCTCTGGTGCTGGGGTGAGAAAGCAGGCCGAAACGCAAGAAGGCCGCACTTTTGAGGGTGCGGCCTTCTCGAAAACTTGGCTGAAACTAGCTGATCAGCGTTGTCGTCGGACACGGCGCAACCCATCGTCGCTGGAGCGACGACGCAGGCAGGCGCGGCGGGTGGTCCGGTTCAGTTTCATGGCGCAGGGCCATACAGCCGAATGGTGGGCGGTGTCAAGCTGGAGCATTCGCAGACACAAGGCGGTTCGCAGTTTGCTGGCGACCGCCAATCCGATATTCGGGTGAACCAGCATTGGGGGAGCATTTGGCATCATCGATCCAATTCCACGAGGTCTGCGCGATCCCAGCTTTGCCGGGTTTCTCGCTAATCAGGAACGCGGTTGCGAATGACGGTTCACTGCTGTTCCTGTTTGCCGAGAAGTCCGCAAGCAGCTCGCTCTTTGAGGCCCACCAACAGGGCATCGGTATATTCCAGCGGACGCAGGCCGAGACACCGCCGCGGCTTCGCCTTCTGAGAATGACGTCCGGAATCTCGCACGTGATTGAGCTTCCCACGCTCGCTTTGACCTCTCCGCTGGTCGACGTCTTTCCCGATGGACGAATCCTTGTTGTCGGGCCCAGATGTGACTGGCGGAGCGAAGATGACTACGATCTGAACGGCGCCGTTATTCAGGCCGACACCGGCCACGTCACGCGAATACTGCTTGGGGACGGCATCAGCGGGACCCAGATCGACAGCCTTGGCCGCATCTGGGTTGGCTATTTCGACGAAGGTCTGTTCGGTGGTTGCTCCGGGCTCACTTGCTTCTCTGCTTCGGGAGAGAAAATCTGGCAGTTCCCGACGAATGCAGCTTATGCAATTTTAGATTGTTACGCGTTGAACGTATCAGGCTCTGAAGCAGCGATTTTCTTCTACGCTGATTTTCCGCTCTGCAAGATCGGCAAGGACTATGAACTGTCTTATTGGAAGACAAGTCTAGCGGGGTGCCACACGTTCGCAATGTCCGAGACGGAAGTGCTCTTCTCCGGCCAATACAACGACCCTCCCGATGCTGCGTATCTCGGCAGAATGGCTCCAGGAGAGCTGTCGGACGCCAGACGGATGCGTCTTTTGATGCCGGACGGATCAAGCCGATCCGAAGGACAGTTGCTGGCGCGCGGGAGGAGCCTCTACCACTTTGACGCCGAGAAAGTTTGCCGCCTGAGTCTGGGGTA
Source organism: Bradyrhizobium sp. AZCC 2262 (assembly GCF_036924535.1). Classification (NCBI taxonomy): domain Bacteria; kingdom Pseudomonadati; phylum Pseudomonadota; class Alphaproteobacteria; order Hyphomicrobiales; family Nitrobacteraceae; genus Bradyrhizobium; species Bradyrhizobium sp. AZCC 2262. The sequence continues at coordinate 3,325,483 of NZ_JAZHRT010000001.1, forward strand.
GGAGTCCAATCAGCAGGGCAATGAACGGTCAGAACCCCGCGACGCTCCCGTGCAGATCATACTGGTCCGCGCGTTCGATCTTCGCGGCGACGATCTCGCCGACTTTCAGCGGACGGCGGCTGGATAGATAGACCGCGCCGTCGATCTGCGGCGCGTCGGCCTTGGAACGGCCCTTTGAGACCGTCGGCCCGACTTCGTCGATGATGATCTGCTGTCTCGTGCCGACCTTGCGCTTCAGGCGGCGGGCGGAGATTTTCTGCTGCCGCGCCATCAGCGCATTCCAGCGCTCCTGCTTGATTTCGTCGGGTACGGCGTTGCCGATGGCGTTGGAAGCCGCGCCCGCCACCGGCTCGTATTTGAAGCAGCCGAGCCGATCGATCTCGGCTTCTTCGAGCCAGTCGAGCAAGTACGCAAAGTCGGAATCGGTCTCGCCGGGGAAACCGACGATGAAGGTCGAGCGCAGCGTCAGGTCAGGACATTGCTCGCGCCACTTCTGGATCCGCGCCAGTGTCTTTTCCTGCGCGGCGGGGCGCTTCATGGCTTTCAGGACGTCCGGGCTTGCATGCTGAAAGGGGATATCGAGATAGGGCAGAATCTTGCCCTCGGTCATCAGGCCGATGACTTCGTCGACGTGCGGGTAGGGGTAGACATACTGCAGCCGCACCCAGGCGCCGAATTCGCCGAGTTCTTTGGCGAGGTCGAAGAATTTGGCGCGGACCTGACGGTCCTTCCACGGGCTGTCGGCATATTTGATGTCGACGCCATAGGCCGAAGTGTCCTGCGAGATCACAAGCAGTTCCTTGACGCCGGCGGTGACCAGCCTTTCCGCCTCGCGCAGCACGTCATTGGCCGGACGCGACACCAGATCGCCGCGCAGCTTTGGAATGATGCAGAAGCTGCAACGGTTGTTGCAGCCCTCGGAAATCTTCAAATAGGCGTAGTGCCGCGGCGTCAGCTTGACCCCCTGCGGCGGCACCAGATCGAGATGCGGGTTATGAACCGGCGGCAGGGCCCGGTGCACGGCCTCCAGCACGCTCTCATATTGCTGCGGGCCCGTGATCGACAACACGCCGGGATAGGCCGCCTCGATCTGCTCAGGCTCGGCGCCCATGCATCCGGTGACGATGACCTTGCCGTTCTCCGCCATCGCCTCGCCGATGGCGCCGAGCGATTCCTGCTTGGCGCTGTCGAGGAAGCCGCAGGTGTTGACGATCACGATGTCGGCGCCGTCATGCCTACGGGCCAGCTCATAGCCTTCGGCGCGCAGCCGGGTGATGATGCGCTCGGAATCCACCAGTGCTTTGGGGCAGCCGAGGGACGTGAATGAGATACGCGGCGCGCGTTCCATGTAATCGCCAGAGCCTTGCTTTAGAATTGTTCGGATATGCGATCAAGTAGTTGATCTGATGGCGAGATTCAATCCCTAGCTCAGTTCCGCCGACGATAAAGTGCTGCGACCCAGAATCCACCAATGCCCAAGCACGATTGCGGAATGCTTGATGGGAGCGATCCCGCCGCAAAAGTCTGGCGCGTCGCTTTAAAGCAACTTGAGATAGCAACTCACCAGGACAATCTGATAGTGAGCAGGAGGTGATGCTGACAATGCTGTCAAACTTTATTGCGGGTCCACCGAAAGCAAATTCGGACAGAACATTATGAGGAGGTCGGCCATTCGGCCGTCGTCGTTATGGCAACGCTGATTCACGAAATATGGGAGGATGCAAATGGATTGCCGAGCTTATGTTTGGCAGGCCCGCATGGAGATGGTTGCCGGGAGGCTCTAGATCGACCGGCGCGGCTCATTCATACGTTCGCGGCTGGAAGCCACTTTGAGGCTATGACGATCTATTATGATCACCAAGGTTTGGGTACTTATATAACCGACTTCGCAATTGACCATGAGCCATATCCAGACGACTGGGCGTCCTCTTGACGATCCAGATGGAAGCCGCCTTCGGGCGGCATTTTTTTGGCTCGAAAGTTTACATTCGTTTGCTCAGGAGCAGCCGAGTGACGTGAATGATATACGCGGCGCTCTTTCCATGTAATCGCTTGGAACCTGCTTCTGAATTGTTCGGATATGCGTTCCAACTAATTGATCCGATAGAAAAATTCAACCGCTGCGCGGGTTCAAACGACCGGGAACTTGGGGGCCCCTCCGCTTCTGCGCTATCAACGGGCATATCTCGGAATTCACGATGCGGCGTGTTCAGCCAGATCTGTGGTGTGCCCCCTAACGATCTCCGCAATCTGTGGCCGCGTATATCGGTCTACCGGATGAATGCTTCGGTCCTTGTCGTGATAGAACTCTCCTGCGTCGAAGGCTAGGAAGACACTCCAGAATAGGGCGGGCTCTTCTTCCTGCAAATTCAGAGCACCAAGAAGTTCGTTGACGACCCTGTTGCAGAAGTCGAAATCAAGTGCATTTTCGCTAAATCCTAAGGCCAATTCGAGTGCGAAAGCATCCAGCAATTTGTTCCTTGCCAAGGTGCTCTGCGCGCTCCAATTCTCAAGATCGGCCTCCGCGACCAAGCGCGACAGCTTAGGACCATCAAGTTCAGCCTGGCCCTTGGCCAATGAGTTCAGCAACGCCACTTCATCTTCGTGCTTCACTTTGAGCGAGGCAATCAGCTCTCTGATAGCCGTAGACATTTCTCTGCAATCCATCTGAGTTCAGCTAAGGCCCGTCAATAGCATGAGGGATTTGCGAGAGACCACCGGATTTGCGCGTGAGGATAGTCTAGGTGACACCGCCTTCGTGCGGCATTTTCTTTGAGAGTGGGCGGCTCAAAAAGTCTACATTCGTGTCTTACGAGCACCCGAACGAAACAAGGCTGACTGTGGGCGCAGCGGCCTGTTGCATATCTAATTTGCCTGATTGATCAGCACGAACTAGTCCCAATTGCCCACAATTACAAGGCTTTGCGCCGGCTTCTTCCGTGCTATGGATGCCCGGCCGGGTTAAGAGTTGATCGATGAGCGCTGAGTCCTCGCCGAAAATCGTCATTGTCGACGAAAGCCCGATCCGGGCCGCAATCCTGGAAGAGGGGTTGCGGGAGGCGGGCTTTACCGGCGTCGTGCATATCAGCGAAATGCAGAGCCTGCTGGCGCGGATCTATGCGCTCGATCCCGATGTCATCCTGATCGACCTGGAAAACCCCAGCCGTGACGTCCTGGAACAGATGTTCCAGGTCAGCCGCGCGGTGCGGCGGCCGATCGCGATGTTCGTCGACCAGAGCGATGCGGCCTCCATTCAGGCCTCCGTCGATGCCGGCGTTTCCGCCTACATCGTCGATGGCCTGAAGAAGGAGCGGATCAAGCCGATCCTCGACCTCTGCATCTCGCGCTTCAACGCCTTCTCGAAGTTGCAGGACGAACTCGATCGTACCAAGTCCGCACTCGAGGAACGCAAGGTAATTGACCGTGCCAAGGGAATCCTGATGAAGGTGAAGGGCCTCACCGAAGACGAGGCCTATGTTCTCATGCGCTCCACCGCGATGCGCGAGAAAAAGAAGATCGGCGAGATCGCGCAGTCGATCCTGACTGCCTCGGAGCTCTTGAAATGACGACACCGCTGCATATCGGTTTCATTCCGCTGGTCGACGCCGCCGCGCTGATCATCGCCGTCGACAAGGGTTTTGCGACCGCCGAAGGGCTCGACGTCACGCTGGTGCGGGAAGTGTCGTGGTCCAATGTCCGCGACAAGCTCAATATCGGCCTGTTCGACGCCGCGCATTTGCTGGCGCCGGTAGCGATTGCGTCGAGTCTCGGGCTTGGACACGTCAAGGTGCCGATTGTGGCGCCATTCAATCTGGGCCTCAACGGCAATGCGATCACGGTATCACCGGCGCTGCATGCGGCAATCATGGGCGAGATCGAGGGCGATGCCGTCGATCCCATGGCCACCGCGCTGGCGCTCGCGCGCGTCGTGGCCAACAGGCGCAAGAGCGGCGCGGAACCGCTGACTTTTGGCATGACATTCCCGTTCTCCACCCACAACTACCAGCTTCGGTTCTGGATGGCGGCAGGCGGGGTCGATCCGGACGAGGACGTTCGCCTGGTGGTGCTGCCACCGCCCTACATGGTGGACAGCCTCGCCAACGGCCATGTGGATGCGTTCTGCGTCGGCGCGCCCTGGAACTCGGTCGCGGTTGATCTCGGCGTCGGCCACATCCTGCATTTCGTCTCTGATATCCTGGTACGTGCGGCAGAAAAGGTTTTGGCGGTCAGGCAAAGCTGGTCGGAAAAAAATGCGGACGTGCTGGCAGCCCTGGTCCGGGCGGCTTCCCACGCCGCCGAATATATCGAGGATCCCGGAAACCGCGCCGAGACCGCCCATGTGCTGTCGCGGCCCGATCGGATCGGGGTCGGCGCCGAGGTGATCCAGCGCACCCTCGACGGCCGGCTGAAGATTTCGCCCGACGGCCAGCGGCGCGAGAGCGGCCGCTATCTGCTGGTCGGGCGCGAGGGGGCGGGCCGGCCCGATCCCGCGCAAGCCGCCTGGCTTTACGCGCAGATGGTGCGCTGGGGGCAGACGGCGATGCGGCCGGACGCGCTCCGAACCGCCATGGGGGTCTTCAGGCCGGACCTCTACGACGCTGCCATGGGGCAAAAGGGCAAGGCCCCCAGCGCTTCCGATGCCATCGGTGCCTTTGCCGGTCCCGCGTTTGACCCCGGCGACATCTCGGGCCATCTGGCGGCCTTCAAAATCGGGCATTGGAAGCCTTGAGCCAGCTCGCTGAAGCGATATTAGGCAAAAGTCGAATGTGTCTAATTATTGGGCGGCCTGCCTGTCGCACAGCAATGAAGCCAGCTTCATAGTTTCGAGTTCATCCTCGGAACTGCCTGAAATACCGAGATATTCTTTTTGAACCCGTCTGGCACGCAACTTGTATGTTGCAGTGCGGTCGGCTCGTCGCTGAAGCCTGCTGACCTACGTCCAAGATGGATTTCCGCAGCAACGAAGCTGGTCGGACCGCATAGCAGAATCACAGCCCGGCAGCGCGCCGAGCCGGTTTCCGCAGCGGTCTTTCCCATTCGTTGATTGCCACCCCTCGTGGCCGCAGGAGCTTCGTCGCGCACCATGAAGATCGAAACGCTCACAGTCGATTTTACCGACGAACAGAAGCGCTATCTCGAAGGCTTTACCACCGGCCTGCAGATCAGCCGGGTAGGGCGCGGCCTCGGCGGCGCTGGCGCCGGCAAGACGAATGCCGAACCGGCAGGGCCGGATGCCGCGCATATCAGGGCGCAGGACAGGGTTTCGGCTTCCGGCAAGAAGCTCGCCGACCAGGAAAAATTCAAGCGCGACGAGCATCCATTCGATGCCTATCCACGGCTGAAGCAGCAGGCGCTCGACAATGCGCCGCCGAACCCTGCGGACAATTTCCGCTGGCGCTATTACGGCCTGTTTTATGTCGCGCCGGCGCAGGATTCCTACATGTGCCGCTTGAGGATCCCGAACGGCATCCTGAAGCACTGGCAGTTTGCCGGCCTGGCTGATCTTGCCGAAAAACTCTGCGGACCGTTTTGCCACGTCACCACGCGGGCCAATCTGCAGGTGCGCGAGATTCCGCCGAAGCATGCAGTGGCGTTGATCGAGGGCATCCAGGACCTTGGTCTGTGCTCGCGCGGCACCGGCGCCGACAACATCCGCAACGTCACGGGCACGCCGACGGCCGGGATCGATCCGCAGGAGCTATTGGATACCCGCGAATATGCGCGGGAGTGGCACTATCACATCCTCAACGATCGCTCGCTGTACGGGCTGCCGCGCAAGTTCAACGTCGCCTTCGACGGCGCCGGCAAGATCGCGGTGCTGGAAGATACCAACGACATCGCGTTTTCTGCGGTCGAGGTGAAGGATGGTTTCGGCGCCGAGCCCGGCGTCTGGTTTCGCCTGGGGCTCGGCGGCATCACCGGCCACAAGGATTTTGCCAAATATGGCGACATCATCGTCAAGCCGGCCGATGCGACAAAAGTGTCGGATGCCATCGTGCGCATATTCATCGATCTCGGCGACCGCACCAACCGCAACAAGGCCCGATTGAAATATGTGCTCGACGGGATGGGGCACGACAAATTTCTGACGCTGGTCGAGGAGCGGCTCGGCAAACCCTTCACCCGCGTGCCGCCGGAAGCGCTCGCTCCGCGGCCGGCGTTCGATCGCATGGCGCATATCGGGGTGCACAGGCAGAAGCAGGAAGGCCTGAACTGGATCGGCGTCTCATTGCCGCTCGGAAAAGTCACCTGCGATCAGATGCGCGGGCTGGCCAAGATCGCGCACGATCTCGGCGACGGCGATATCCGCCTGACGGTCTGGCAGAACCTTCTTATTCCGGGCGTGCGCGACGAGAATGTCGAGCTTGCGGTGGCTGCGATCAGGAAGATCGGGCTCGCGGTCGAGGCCTCGCAAATCCGGGCCGGCCTGATCGCCTGCACCGGCAATGCCGGCTGCCGGTTTGCCGCCTCGAACACTAAGCGCCACGCCGCCGAGATCGGTGACTGGTGCGAGCCGCGCGTCAACATCGACACGCCGATCAACATCCACGTCACAGGCTGCCATCATTCCTGCGCGCAGCATTACATCAGCGATATCGGCTTGATCGCGGCGAAAGTGGATGTCGGCGAGGATGTCGATCCGGTCGAAGGCTATCATCTGTTCACCGGCGGCGGCTTTGGACCGGATGCCGATGTCGGGCAGGAGGTCTATCACGACCTCAAGGCGGAAGACGCGCCGCAGACGGTCGAGCGATTGTTGAAAGCCTATCTCGCGCATCGCGTTTCGACCGAAGAAACCTTCCTGACATTTGCGCGCCGCCATGACGGCGAGACGCTGCGCAAGCTCGCCGACGCCCAAGTCGCTGAAGTTCAGGTGTCCTCATGAACCAGATTACGCCCCCGTCAAAGATCGAGATCATCCCGTCCAGCGCGCCATTCTCTGAAGCGCAACGCTCGTGGCTGAACGGGTTCTTCGCCGGACTTCTGTCGGATGCGACGCCGCTGTCGGCGGAGCAGGGCGCGGCCGTCATGCAAGGCGCGGCCGGCGATGACGGCGAGGCGCCGTGGCACGACCAGACCATGCCGATGGCCGATCGCATGAAACTTGCAGAAGGCCGGCCGCTGCGGCGGCGCATGATGGCGGCGATGGCGCAGCAGGATTGCGGCCAATGCGGCTACGACTGTCATAACTATTCGGAAGCGATCGCGAGCAAGAGCGAAGCGCGCCTCAATCTCTGCGTCCCCGGCGGCAAGGAAACCGCGCGGATGCTGAAGTCGCTCTATGAGGATATCGACAAGGTGCCGGCCGTGACCTCATCGGCGGCCGCGGCCGCGCCGGCTGTGCCTGTGGTGGTAGCGGAGCCGGGTCGATCGCGCGACAACCCGATCGCAGCGACCTTTCTGTCACGCCGCCTCCTCAACAAGAAGGGTTCGGAAAAGGAAACCTGGCACATCGAGTTCGACCTGTCCGGTTGCGGGCTTGATTATGTCGTCGGCGATTCCTTCGGCATTTTCGCGCGTAACGATGTCGGGCTGGTCGACCAGATCATCGCACTGCTCGGCGCCTCCCCCACCACCAAGGTCAACGGCAAGACGCTGCGCGAGGTCCTGATCGACGATGTCTCGCTGGCGCCGGCGCCGGATTCGCTGTTCGAGCTGATCTCCTTCATCACCGGCGGCGCCACCCGCGAAAAGGCGAGGGCGCTGGCGCAGGGTGAGGATCCGGATGGCGATGCGGCAACGCTCGACGTGATGGCGGTGCTGCAGAAGTTTTCCGGCGTGCGCCCGCACCCCGAGGCCTTTGTCGAGGCGCTCGAACCGCTACAGCCGCGGCTCTATTCGATCTCGTCCTCGCACAACGCGACACCCGGAAAATTGTCGCTGACGGTCGACTGCGTGCGCTACGTGATCAACAAGCGCAGACGCCTGGGGTTGGCTTCGACCTTCCTCGCCGAGCGCATCAATCCCGGCGATGAGCTGAAGGTCTATGTGCAGAAGGCGCACGGCTTTGCATTGCCGCAGGATCCCAAAACCCCGATCATCATGATCGGGCCCGGCACCGGCGTGGCGCCGTTCCGCGCCTTCCTGCTCGATCGCCGCGCCACCGGCGCGCCGGGCAAGAACTGGCTGTTTTTCGGCCATCAGCGCAGCGACTGCGATTTCTTCTATGCCGACGAACTCAATGCCTTGAAGACGTCGGGCCTGCTGACGCGGTTGTCGCTGGCGTGGTCGCGTGATGGCGACAAGAAGTTCTACGTGCAGGATCGCATGCGCGAGGTCGGCCGCGAATTGTGGACCTGGCTTGCCGAGGGCGCCAGCATCTACATCTGCGGCGACGCCAAGCGGATGGCCAAGGATGTCGAGCGCGCCCTGGTCGATATCGTTGCCCAGTTCGGCGCCCGAACCACCGACGAGGCCGTCAATTTTGTCGGTGAACTCAAGAAGAAGGGCCGATTCCAGCAGGACGTTTACTAATTCCGGGTTCCAACCAGCTCAAATCGACCCGAATAAAATTCTTGGTCTGGTCAGGAGAAGGGGAATTTTCCTCTCGAAACCGTGTGCGCCGGAGCGCCCATATCACTATTTCGGCGGATATCTTGAATCCGGACGCAAACGATATTCCATATGCAGCCCATGCCGCGTTGGAGATCGATCATGCGCGAACTATCGGCGGAAGCCCGCCTGCACCTATACGCACGCTCGGTGTCCCGCCGTTCCGGGACCGGCCTGCATACCGCTGCGCTCTACAGTGCGTTTGCGCTCATTGCCGCCATCGTGTTCGGCACACTCTCGGTTCACCCGTTCTGAAATTTTACCTCGGACGAGCAGGCCCGGCTTAACGGGCCCTCACTTGGTCAGAGTGTTCTTGTAGATCTTGCCGTCCTTCATGATGACCTTGAAGTTGTTGGCGGGGTCGGCAATCAGGTTGATGTTGTCCAACGGATTTCCGTCGACAAGCAGCAAATCCGCAAGCGCCCCTTGTTCCACGACGCCGAGCTTGCCCGGATAGGGATTGCGCTTTCCGGACAGCGCCAGCAGTTCGGCGTTGGTGGATGTCGCCATGGCCAGCGCTTCGGCGGGGGTGTACCAGCGGACAAGCGAGGCCAGAATTGCCCCTTGTTGCTGCGCCAGCGCGCGGGAGAACAGCACATCGGTGCCCCACGCCGTCTTGATCTTGTACTTCTTCGCCAGTTCGTAGGTCCTGGCGATGCCGGGCCAGACCTCATCCGCCTTGGCTCGCTGGACGGAGCCCACCGGAAAGCCCAGCCTCAAGTCCTCGGGGAGCGGCTGCAGGCTCAGCCAAACACCTTTCTCGGCGATCAGTTTGGCGGTGGCTTCATCCATCAGGAAGCCGTGCTCGATACACTTCACGCCGGCTGCAATGGCTCCCCGGATCGCAGCCGAGGTAAAGGCATGTGCGGCGACGTACGTGCCCCAATTCTCGGCCGCTTCTACCGCGGCGCGCAGTTCGGGCTCGGTGAAGGTGGTCACGTCGATCGGACTGAAGGGTGACGACACTCCGCCGCCCGCCGTCAGCTTGACTTGGGAGGCGCCCTGCATGAGCTGTTCGCGCGTACGCACGCGCACCTCGTCGGGACTGTCCGCAACTATGGAGCCACCGACCTGCTCCATGCGGGTGAGCATGCCGCCGATCGTGCGCGGCAAGTCGGTTAACTGACGGAAGTCTCCGTGCCCGCTGGTGATCGTGATTATGGCGCCGGACGGATAGATGCGCGGGCCCTTGACGATGCCCTCATCGATGGCGTGCTTGAGACCGAACACCGGCCCACCGACGTCGCGAACAGTGGTGAATCCGCGCATCAGGGTGTCCGTCGCTTCGTCGCCTGCCATGAGATTGTTGTAACCGACATCACCGAACGCCTGCGCCGGCGTCGCCCGCGCCAGCATTGCGTGCCAATGATTGTCGATCAGGCCGGGCATCAGGGTGCGGCCGCCTCCATCGACGATCGTGGTGGTCGCGCTTCGATCGACCGAAATCGGCGTCCGGGAAATTGTTTCGATCAGGTTGCCTCGAACCAACACATTGGTTGGTTCCGACAACGATGTGCCCTTGCCGTCGAATACCCTGACATTGTTGAACAGCGTTACCGCGCCGCTGGCTTGCTGGGCTTGCGCTGCACTTGCTGAAAAAATCAGTGCACAGACTGCTGTCGCCGATATCAATCCGCGAAGATGCATGGAGACCATTTTAACCCTCCAAGGAAGCCGGCTAGTCCAAGGGAGCAGATAATGATATCTTCCCCCTTTGGTTGCGCCAACAAGTTATTGAAGGGCTTAAGGCGCCGAAGCGGAAGTCCGGCCGGGCTTTTGGACTTGCGTATTCATGCCGGCTTCACTTTGAACGGCGCGACGTCGATCCCGGCATTCTTCAACGCCTGCCTGACCCCACGTCCGATCTCGACTGCACCCGGCGTATCGCCGTGAATGCAAACGGTATCGGTGCGCATCTTGATCACCTTGCCGGTGACCGACACCACCGCGCCGTCCTGCACCATCCGCACCACGCGGTCGGCGATTTCTTTCGCATCGTGCAGCACCGCGCCGGGCTTCTTGCGCGACACCAGCGAGCCATTGTCTTCGTAGGCGCGGTCGGCAAACACCTCGTGCACCATCGGCAGGTCGGCGGCTTCGCCGGCCTGTACCAGCTTTGAATTGGCGAGCACCACGAAGATCAGGTTGGGATCGACGGCCTTGATGCCGTTCGCGATGGCCTTCGCGGTCATGTCGTCCTCACAGGCGACGTTGGAGATGGCGCCATGCGCCTTGACATGTGTGACTTTGTAACCCGCCGCGGTAGCGATCGCCTGCAGGGCGCCGATCTGGTAGGCGATCAGGTTCTCGATCTCCGATGATTTCAGGCCCGGCATCGGCCGCCGTCCAAAACCGTGCAGGTCGCGATAGCCGGGATGCGCGCCGACGCTGACGCCGCGCGCCTTCGCAAGCTCAACGGTATGGCGCATGATGTCGGCGTCGCCGGCGTGAAAGCCGCAGGCGACGTTCACCGACGTCGCCAGTTCGATCATCGCGGCGTCATTGCCCATTTCCCACGCGCCAAATCCTTCGCCGAGATCGCAATTGAGGTCGATGGTTGTCATGTTGCTGGTCCGCTTCTGGTGAGTGGATTGGTTGATCAGTCCGGGCCTGCTATGTCGGCCAGAGTGACTGCGTGCCAGGTTCCGGCATCGACGGCGCTGACGGCGTGGCCCGCGACATTGGCATCGTGCAGCGCATCGATGTTGAGATCAACGTTTTCGATCGATCGCAGCCGCTCGGGCAGGGTGCGGAGCAACTCGGCAAATTTGCGTGCTTCCACCTGCGCTTCCGCCATACTGACGGCCCGAAAGCGAAACGCGCGCCCGGCGGGGATTTGCGCGAACCGTCCGAAGTCGGCCGAAATCACGGTCGCGATCTTGGGATAGCCGCCGCTGGTGCCGCGGTCAGGCATCAGCACGATCGGCTGGCCATTGCCGGGCACCTGCAGGCTGCCATTCACCGCGCCGTCGGAAACGATGTTGTGGCCGTGGAGATGCCTCAGCACCGGGCCTTCGAGCCGGTAGCCCATGCGGTCGCTGGTCGCGGAGATCTTCCATTCGCTGTCGACAAACAGCTTCTTGGTCTCATCTGCGAATTCGTCATCCTGCGGACCCCAGACGACGCGGATCGGCGCATCGGTCACAGCCGGCAGCTCGATCCGCTGCTCCGGCGCGCCGCTTGCCGCCTTCGTCTGTAGTTCGTCGCCGGCCTGCAGCGGGCGCGGATAGGGGCTGCCGAGGCCGGCGCGAGCGTTGACGGCGAGGCTGCCGAACATCGGCTCGCCGGCGATGCCGCCTTCGATCGCGAGATAGCTGAACGAGCCGCCGCGGGCAAAGCCGAGCGTCAGGGTCTCGCCGTCGGCAAGCGTTGCGGAAGTATCCGACGCCACGGAGCGGCCGGCGATATCCGCGTTGCGCGGGGCTCCCGCCAGCGCGATGCGCACCGCGCCGCCGCGTGCGGTGAATTTTGCCCCGAACGGACCGACCTCGACGGCGGCCGCGAACGGCTCATTGCCGGCCAGCGCATTCGCGGCCGCCAGCGCCAGCCGATCCATCGCGCCGCTTGGCACGAGGCCGTAACGCTGGGCGCCGGGACGTCCGCCGTCCTGGATCGAGCTTGCCGGGCCGATCGATGCAATGACGAGCTTGCTCATGAGGCGATCCGCTCGGCAATGAATTCGCCGGCTTCGGCGGCGCGGTCCTGCTCCGCGAAGGTTTTGGCATCAACTGACACAAAGGTGACGTTGTCGCCTGGCTCCAGCAGGAAGATCGGATTGCGATGAAGCTGGTAGGTGCGGACCGCGGTCTGTCCCAGGAGATGCCAGCCGCTCGGGCCGGCGAGGCATTGCACGCCGGTCTGTACGCCACCGATCGAGATGGTTCCGGCCGGCGTCAGCAAGCGCGGGTTCTGCCGCCGTGGCATGTGCAGGGAATCCGCAAGCCCGCTGAGATAGGACCAGCCGGGCGTAAAGCCGATCATGGCGACCCGGTAGTCGCCGGCGACGTGCCGCGCCACGATCTCGTCGGGCGTGGTGTTGAGGGTTTTTGCGACGTCCTCGAGATCGATGCCATGCTCGCCGCCATAAACCACCGGAATGCGCCAGCGCCGGGTGGCCGTCGCCGCCGGGGCGGGACGTTGCGCCAGCGTGAGAATTTTCTCACCGAGCTTTTCGAAATCGATCAGTACGGGATCGTAATGCACCAGCAGCGAGCGATAGGTCGGCACCGTCTCGGTGACGCCCGTAACCGGCTCAGCAGCCATCGCGCGGTCGAGCGCCAATACGCGCCGGTTGGCGGCATCGTCGATGTTGCGGCTGAATTCCACCGTGATGGCGCTGTCGCCACTCGGCAAAAGGCGGGGCGGGGGAAGCGTCGCGGCCATGGCCTGTAAACTGTCTCGCGGCTCTCGTGCTCACTCAACCTGTAGCGTGTTTTGGGCGCGAGTGGAATTCGCTTGGCGCGAAATCAGCCAGTAAGTTCAATAAATTAATCTGCATGTCGATGATAAGATGTTGTGATCGCGCTTCTTTCCGCGGGCCCTTGACGTGACATCCGCGCTTCGCAAGATGCGCTACCTTTCATCCATCCCTCCGGAGCCTGCTTTCCAGATGTCCCTGTCCCCCGAAGCCCTCGCAACCCTCTCCGGCGTGTCCACCGCCACCATCACCACCGTTCTGTTGAAGAAGGGCCTGCGAAATGTCTGGATGCGCGGCACCAAGCCGCTGCGGCCGGGGCAGCCGCGGCTGGTCGGACCGGCCTTTACGCTGCGTTTCGTGCCCGCGCGCGAGGATCTGGCGACGCCGGAGTCCTGGTCGTCGCCGATTTCCACCCGCACCGCGATTGAAGCGATGCCGAAGGGCTGCATCGCCGTGGTCGACGCCATGGGCGTCGCCGACGCCGGCATTTTTGGCGACATTCTCTGCGCTCGCATGGTCAAGCGCGGCGTTGCGGCGCTGATCACCGATGGCGTCGTGCGCGACGTCGAAGGCGTGCTCGGCACCAATTTGCCGGTGTGGTGCGACGGCTTCGCGGCGCCGCCTTCGGTTGCTGGATTGACCTTCGTCGGCTGGGGCGAGCCGATCGGCTGCGGCGGGGTCGCGGTATTTCCGAACGACATCGTGGTTGCCGATCAGGACGGCGCCGTGCTGATCCCGCAGGCACTGCTCGATCATGTGCTGGCCGAAGGGCCGGAGCAGGAGCGGATGGAAGCCTGGATCGTCAACGAGGTGAACAATGGCGCGGCGTTGCCCGGCCTCTATCCGATGAACGCCGAGACCAAGGCGCGCTACGCGGCCAGCAAGAAATAACCTCAGAAAAAGGGAGACAACTCCATGGAAATCCATCTCGCGGGCTCCCGGCCGACGCGCCGGGCACCATCTGAATATTTTACCGGCACGGTGCTGCAGGATCCGATCATCCAGACCGAGGCGCCGGCACGGCTGGCCTCGACGCGCGTCTCCTTTGAACCGGGTGCGCGCACGGCCTGGCACACCCATCCGCTGGGCCAGACGCTCTATGTCATTTCAGGTGTCGGACGGGTGCAGGCCAAAGGCGGACCGATCAGGGAAATTCGCCCCGGTGATGTCGTCTGGATTCCGCCCGGTGAAAAGCACTGGCATGGCGCTTCGCCGACCAACGCCATGACTCACATTGCCATGCAGGAAGCGCTCGACGGCAGCTACGTCACCTGGATGGAGCATGTGATCGACGCGGAGTATTCGGCGAAGCTCGGTTAGTTTCGCTGCGCCGTCCAGGTACCCGAGCAAAGGGCGGCACGCCAGGTGCCCGAGCCCGAGGTACCTGAGAGGCGGCCTGTGCCGACCGCACGCTTCATGCCGCTTGCAAGCGTTACGCTGATATTGCCGGCGTCGGCGACGCGGCCCGATGCCGTCACAGTCGCGCTGTTCGAGGCGACCTGGCCGTTGTTGATTCCGATCGAGACCGACGCGCCGCTGCTGCAGGCGGCGTTCGACGAGGTGATCTGCACATTCCAGTCACCGTCGAACGTCGCGGCTGCGGATGGTGTCGCAAAGCCCAGTGCGGCAAGCAGCGAAGCGGCGACCAGAGATTTCCGAGACGTTATCATGACGTGCCCCTTTGGTTTGGACACGATCAGGGTCTCATAACGGTTCCGCGAAGACTGTGACTGTCATCACCCGTCAGGGCGCAGTGAAAAGCCCCGCGTTGCGGCGGGGCTTTGGTTGAATGCGCAGCAGTGCTTGCCGGTCAGTTGACGCGGGTCCAGGTCTGGCCGCCGCAGAACATGCCGCCGAAGGCGCAGCCCTGAACGCGCAGATTGTCGGTGCCCTTCAGTGCGATCGTCGAATCGTAGGTGCTGCCGGAATTCGGATCGAAAATCCGCCCGCTCCATTTGTCCTTGCCTGGCTTCATGTTGATCAGAACCTGTTCGCCGTTCTGGTTCGACTTCTTGTCGACGGAATAGCCGCAGAGATTGGGGCCGCACGCTTCGATCCGCACCTTGCCTTCCTTCTCCTCCGTCAGCCACACGCCGAGCGGTGAGTTCGTAGGCGAAGGCGCCGATGCTGCCGGGGCGGCGGCCTGTTTCTGTTGCGGCGGCGGTGGCGCTGGCGCGGCAACGGGGGCAGGGGCCGGCGGCGCAGCCGGAGCAGCATTCTGTTGCACTGGAGGCGCGGGCGCCGCTGGCGCAGGCGCAGCAGTATCCGCCGGCGCAACGGCCGCCGTCGCGGTCGACGGCTCGTCCCTCGAAGTGGTGGCTGGAGCGGACGGCACAGGCGCTGCCGCCGGAGCGGCAGCCTGTTCGGCCGGTGCAGGTGCAGCCGGGGTTGCCGGCTCGGGTGCGGCCTGCGGGGCGGACTTCGCCTGCTGCGGCGATTTCCTGCCCGGGCGATCAAGATCGCCTTCCTCGCCGCGCGGGCGCCTGGCCTTCTTGCCGGTATTATCGTAGACGCCGGGAATATGAACCGTGCCTCGATCGGGATCGATGGTGATGGTGCGGCCGCCATACTCGAAAGTGTACTGGGCCTGCGCGGCGGTGAGGCTGCTTGCCAGCAAGAGCACGGCGATAGCAAGACACTTCTTCATTATTGCGACCTCCTGAGCAGGGAACCCCATTCCCCCGAAGCTACTACGCGCTGGCAGCTTCCCTCAAAGTGATCCAAATCACTTTCAAACTATAAGTCGTGTACTAGCGGCTTTGGTTCAAATTTAGCCGGGCAGTCTAATTTGCCCCCAATGGACGGTCAATTTCCTGCGAAAACAGACTTGTCCAACCAGGAATCAATCGAACCAGGCCGCATAGATTTTCCTGAAGCTACCGTCCTCGGTGGCGATGTGCAGCCACTGATCGACAAAGGCCTTCAGCGCGACGTCGCGCTGCAGCCAATAGGCCTTCTCGGCAAAGTCGAACGGCTTTTCCGGATGCACCGCGCAGAGCACGCCAGAGTGCTGTTTCTGCTGGTAGCGGGTCTCGGAAGAGTCCGTCATCATCAGGTCGGCGTTGCCCTTGGCGATTTCGTCGAAAATCGTGACGTTGTCGTTCCACATCTTGATCTCGGCATTCTTGATGTTCGCTTTGGCGAAGCGTTCGTTGGTGCCGCCGGGATTGACGATGACGCGCGTGCCGGCCTTGTCGATATCGGCGATGGTCTCATACTTGCCCTTGTCGGCGCAGCGGGCGATCGGCGTCTTGCCCTCGCGCATGATCGGCGTCGAGAACATTCCCTTCTTCTGCCGGTCGAGCGAGATCGAGACGCCCCCCATCGCGATATCAAAATTGTCGGCTTCAAAGTCCTTCATCAGCTGCGGCCAGGCGGTCTGAACGAACTCGACCTTGACGCCGAGCGCCTTGCCAAGTGCTTCCGCCATGTCGACGTCGAAGCCGCGAAATGTCGACGTCGCCTTGTCGAAATAGGTGAATGGCTGATAGTCGCCGGTCATGCCGACCCGCAGCGTGCCGCGCTTGATGATGTCGTCGAGACGGGAATTCGCCGGCTGGGCGTGGGCGACAACGGTCCACAGGATAGCCATTGCAAGACTAGCGAACACTCGAAACATCAGATCTTCTCCGCCGACAAATTAGATGACACTCTGGAGCGATGGCGCCGATTTAAACCAGATATCGCGGTGGTGCCACCCGGAGAAATTGAAATCGTGACCATCTCGCTTTACGAAGCTTCTGTCGGCGTGTTCGTGCCGCATCTCGGCAATCTGTCCGGTCTTCTCGATCACGCCTCGGCCTATGCGGGAGCCAGGAACATCGATCCCGCCGTCCTACTGAACATGCGGCTCTCACCCACCATGTACAGCCTGAAGCAGCAGGTCGGCGAAGCCAACCGGCATGCGGTCGTTGCCGGCGCGCTGCTGGCTGGTCGTGTACCTCACACATTTTCAGACGCCGAGCCTGACATTGCCGAGCTCAAGGCGCGGATATCCGCGGCGATCGATTTCGTGCGAGGCTTGCCGCGTACCGAGATCGATGCTGCAGCCGACAAGCAAGTCGCCTTCACGTTCAAGAACGGGACCCAGCGAGCATTCACAGGAAAGTCGTTGCTGTTGACGTTCAGCGTTCCGCAGTTTTTCTTTCACGTTACGACGGCCTACGACATCCTGCGCCACGCCGGTGTCGATATTGCCAAGAAGGATTTTCTGGGGCCGCCGAGATAGCGCTTGAGAAGTGGCGGGTTATGCTTCGCCGCTGTCCTGGCGCGCCAGATTGGCGGCGGCGCCGCTTCCGGCCATCTCGCTCTTCAATTGATCGAAGCGCCGACGCGCGTCGCTTTCGCGATCGTCCACCATCTGGATCGCGGCTTCCCTCGACATCGGGCCGAAGACGATCGGAGCGGAATTCTCCCCGATGGTCTCGTCGACATAGTAGTCGCCATTCTCCAGGCGGACCGTCCACTTGAAACGGATCGAGGCCATCGGCCCGGGACCGTGCCTGGCGTAACCGTGAGCCTCGATCGGCGCCGGCGCGACGGGGATGGGCGGCGGGGCCACCGGCCTTTGCTCCGCGGCTGCAGTCTTCTCGGGTTCGCGACGGCTTTCCGGTTGGTCGAGAATGCTGGCGATGGCCGCCAGGGCATGGTCGGTCGGGTCGCTTTGAGCCACGATTCAGCCTCCGGATCGAACTCCGTCTGCGGAATCAGTGTCCCGATTGCCGCCCGGCGTCGTTCCTCGCTACCGAATGCCGTGAGCTTTGTCCATTTGTGGCGCTTTCGAGGCCAGCTTAAGCGCACACCGGCGGTATTCTGTTCTTCCAGGGCCGCTCCTGTTCGAGCTGGCCGGCCAGCCGGAATAGCGTCGCCTCATCGCCGAACCTGGCCGAGAACATCATGCCGAGCGGCAACCCGGCCTTATTCCATGCCAGTGGCACCGACATGGCCGGCTGGCCGGACATGTTGAACATGGAGGTGCCGGGCATATAGCGGCGCAGGATCGGGGCGATATGCGACAGGTCGTTCGACATGGTGTTGAGTTCGCCGATCCGCAGCGGCGGCGAGCACAACGTCGGACACAGGAAGACGTCGCAGCTCTCGAAGAAGGTCGCGAGGGCGCGGGAAATCTGGAAGGCTGCAAGCTGGGCGGCGACATAGTCGGTCGCCGCGGTCTTTTGCGCGTTGTGAGCGCTGGCCAGCGTCAATATCTCGAAATCGTTTTCCGTTGCGGCTCGCCCGAGCCTTTGCTCGATCAGCCGTACCGACAGCGCGGTGTTGGCGCCAACGATGGTGGTCATGACGGCCGCAGGGTCGGCGGCAAGCACCGGCGCCCGTTCCTCGACGTGATGACCGAGCCCCGCCAGGAGGCCCGCAATCTCGCGCGTGGCTGCCGCGATTTCCGGATCGATGGCGTCGCCATACGGCGATCTGTCGGTGAAGGCGATGCGAAGCCGGCCGGGGTCGCGGCCGACTTCCTGTGAAAACGGCCGCTCCGGCGGCGGTGCCACGTAGGGGCTCGACGGCTCCGGGCCGTGGATCGCGTCCATCATGACCGCGCTGTCGCGCACGCTGATGCTCACGACATGGCCGCAGGCGAACCCACCCCAGCCTTCGCCGCGATCGGGACCGAGCGGATTGCGCGCCCGGCTCGGCTTCAAGCCGAAGACGCCGGAAGCAGAGGCGGGGATCCGGATCGAGCCGCCGCCATCGCTGGCATGTGCGACGGGCAGGATGCGCGCAGCAACCGCCGCCGCCGCGCCGCCTGATGAACCGCCTGAGGAATGCTCAAGATTCCAGGGATTGCGGGTCGGCCCGTGCAGGCGGGATTCGGTCGTCGGCATCAGGCCGAATTCGGGACTGGAGCTCTTGCCGAAGATCGACATGCCGGTGTCGAGGAAGCGCCGCGCCAGTGTGCCGTTGTGGTCGGCCACAAAGTCCCTCAGGACCGTGGCGCCCGATGTCGTGCGCGTGCCCTCCAGGAGGTCGAGGTCCTTCAGGAGGAACGGTACGCCGGTGAAGGGTCCGTCGGGCAGGCCGCGCTCGATCTGTCGTTCGGCAAAGTCGTAATGCTTGACGACGACCGCGTTGATCTGCGGATCGACCTTCGCGGTACGGGCGATGGCCTCATCGAGCAAATCCTTGGCCGAGACTTCTTTCTTCCGAACCAGTTCGGCAAGGCCGACCGCGTCGTAATTGCCGTATTCCTTGAAGGCCATGCGCATACCTCGTTTGCCGGCCGGTCGGTGGACGGACCGCGCCCAGGGTCACGTGCAGCGGACGATTTAGCCGAGCACGTCCTGATTGATCACGTTCTGGCGCACCGGATCGCCATCCAGCACGCTCAGAATGTTGCGGGCAGTCTGCTCGCTCATGCGGTCGACGGCTTCCACCGTGACGCCTGCGACATGCGGCGCCATGATGACGTTCGGCAGCGCCAACAACGCCTGACCGGCTGGCGGCGGCTCCTGCGCGAAAACGTCGAGGCCGGCGCCGGCAAGCTTGCCGGACATCAGCGCGGCGTGGAGCGCGGCCTCGTCGACGATTCCGCCGCGCGCCGTGTTGATCAGATAGGCGGTCGGCTTCATCCGCTTCAGCCGGTCCGCATTGAACATGCCGACCGTCTCCGGATTCTTCGGGCAATGGATGCTGACGAAGTCGGCGCGCGGCAGCGCGGCGTTGAGGTCGGCAACCGGCTCGCAGCCGGCGGCCTTGATGTCGGCGACCGGCTTGTAGGGATCGAAAACCAGGACGTTCATTTCCATCGCGAGACAGCGCTTGGCGGTGCGGGTGCCGATGCGCCCAAAACCGGTGATCAGCACCGTCTTGCCGAAGAGATCGTAGGGCAGCATCCCCAGCCTATCAGCCCATTTGTCGTCCCGGACGAGCAAATGCATTTCCGCCGCGCGCTTGGCGAGCGTCAGCATCATGAACAGGGCGTGTTCGGCAACGGACGGCGAATTGGCGGTGCCCGCGACCATCAGCGGGACCTTGCGGCGGCTGAGCGCGGGGACGTCGACGGCGTCGAACCCGACGCCGATCCGGGTCACCACCAGCATGTCCTGCGAGGATTCGAGCTCGGGCTCGCCGAAGCGGGTGCCGCCGAGGGCGACGCCATGGACCGGCGCATGCTCCTGCAGCTTGGCGTTAAAATCCTTTTGCGAAATCATGTTGGGAAATTCGACGAGTTCGATGTCTTCCCGCGCGTGAAGCAACGCTCTTCCCGGCTGCGACATCGATTCCGTGACGAAGATTTTCTTCTTGTTGGTAGCCATTTCCTGCCCTTGGTATACAGCAATTGCGCCGTCAAAGGACGGCGCCGGTCACCTCGTTTAGCAGGTGCATGTTATTGAGGTCCACAGCCAATCGAAGCGGGCCGCCATCGTGCGCGCCGGCATTGGGATTGACCCGGCCGCAGACCAGCGTGCCCTCCATCGTAAAATAGATCAGCGTCTCCATTCCCATCGGCTCGGTGACATCCAGCACCGTGTCGAAGGTCTCCACGCCCGGCTCCGTATGCTGTTTGGCCTCGGTGATGTGCTCGGGCCGCAGTCCCAGCAGCAATTTGTCAGCGCGCGGGATGCCCTGATAGCGGGCGGCGCGGGCCGGCGGCAGCGGGAAGGTGATGCGATCGGTCAACCGAACGTGCAACTTGCCGGCGAGATCCTCCAGCCGGCACGGGATGAAATTCATCGCCGGCGAGCCGATGAAGCTGGCGACGAATTTCGTCGCCGGCTTGTGATAGAGTTCGTTCGGCGTGCCGATCTGCTCGATCCGACCATGGTTCATCACCACGACGCGGTCAGCCAGCGTCATCGCCTCCACCTGGTCGTGGGTCACGTAGACCGTCGTGGTGCGGACTTTCTGGTGCACCTTCTTGATCTCGATCCGCATCTGCACGCGCAGCTTGGCGTCGAGGTTGGAGAGCGGCTCGTCGAACAGAAACACTTTTGGGTTACGCACGATGGCGCGGCCCATGGCGACGCGCTGACGCTGGCCACCGGACAATTGCTTCGGCTTGCGGTCGACCAGCTCGACGATGTCAAGCATGCGCGCGGCCTCGTCGATGCGGCTCTTGATCTCGGCCTTCGGGTAACGCTTCAGCCGCAATCCGAACGACATGTTCTCCGCAACCGTCATGTGCGGGTAGAGCGCATAGTTCTGAAACACCATCGCGATATCGCGATCCTTTGGCGGCACGTCGTTGACGACGTCGCCGCCGATCATGATGTCGCCGTCGGAGATATCTTCCAGGCCGGCGATCATCCGCAGCGTGGTCGACTTGCCGCAGCCCGACGGTCCCACCAGCACGACAAACTCATGGTCGGCGATGTCGAGATCGATGCCGCGCACCGCCTCGACCTCGTCATAGCGCTTAACAACCTTACGCAACGTCACGTCAGCCATGAGATCAGCCCTTTGTCGCACCGGCGGTCAGGCCGGCAATGTAATAGTCCATCAGGAAAGCGTAGATGATGAGCGGCGGCGCTGCGCCGAGCAGGGCGCCGGTCATGATCTGTCCCCAGTTGAACACGTCACCCTTGATAAGGGTCGTGATGATGCCGACCGGCATGACGAGCTGGTCGGTCGACGTCGTGAACACCAGCGGATAGAGGAATTGCGCCCAGGAAACTGTGAACGCGAAGATGGTAGCGGCGATCAGACCGGGCATCGCGACCGGGATGAAGATGCGCGTCAACGTCTGGAACCATGATGCGCCATCGATGATGGCAGCCTCGTCGAGCTCCTTGGGAATGGACGCGAAATAGCCGATCATGATCCAGGTGCAGAACGGCACGGTTAGTGTCGGGTACACGATCAACAGCACGTACCACGTGTTGATCAGCTGAATCCCCGTCCAATCGCTGAATGCAGCGAACATCTTGAACAGCGGCAGGAACAGCAACGTATCGGGGATGAGATACGTCAGGAAGACGCCGGTCGCAAGCGTCGCCGACCCCCAGAACCGCATGCGCGACAGCGCGAATGCCGCGGGCACGCTGATCAGCATGGTGATCGTCACCACGATGATCGATACCCACGCCGAGTTCCAGAAGAACCTCAGGAACTGGTTCGATGTCAGAAGCTCGACATAGTTCGACAGCGTCGGATGAAAAACCCACCAGGGGTTTGTTGCCGCTGAAATCTCCGCGCTGCTCTTGAGCGAGGTGATCAGCATATACAAAGGAGGCACCAGCGAGAAGATCGCGAACAGCCCGAGAAAGAAGTACGACCAGCGCAGCGCCCAGGCACGGTCGCGGCTCATGCTGCCATACTTGACCCTTCTGGTCGGCCCAGCCTTGTCGATCACAACCGTGCTTGTCATCAGGCTTCATTCCCGCGTTTGTTGATGTCGCGGAGGATGAAGATCGCCGCGATCGCCAGTATCGGAAACATGAACAGCGAGACGCTGGCGCCGAGCGGGATGTCGCCGCCCTCAATGCCGAGGCGGAACGCCCAGGTCGCGAAAATATGCGTGTGATCCAGCGGACCGCCGGCGGTCAGGATTCGGACGATATCGAAATTCGCGAAGGTGACGATCAGCGAGAACAGCGTCGTGATCGCGATGATGTTGCGCATCATCGGCAGAGTCACGTACCAGATCCGCTGCCACCAATTGGCGCCGTCGATCGCCGCGGCCTCATAAAGCTGCTCGGGCACCGATTTCAGTGCAGCCAGATACATGATCATGAAGAATGGCGCACCATACCAGACGTTGACCAGGATGACCGAGAAGCGCGCCCAGGCGGCATCGCCGGTCCAGGGGATCGGTCCGATGCCGAAGAATGAAAGCGTATAGTTGAAGGCGCTGTAGGAGGGATCGAACAGCCAAAGCCAGGCGAGCGTGCTCATCGCCGGTGGAATAACCCACGGCACCAGCAGCATTCCACGCCACTTGCGTTGACCTTTAGCGGGAATGTTGTGAACGAAATGCGCGACGATAAAACCGATCAGCGCCTTGAAGGCGACGGCGGTGATGGCGAAGATGCACGATTGCTGCACCACCAGCCAAAACGTTTGCCGCTTGAACAGGAATTCAAAATTGCCCAAGCCAACGAAGCGTTGCATTGACTTGTTCAGGGTCGCCAGATGCAGGGAGTAGAAAGCTGGATAAAGAACCAGAATTGCGATCAGGAGGATCAGCGGCAGAGTCATGAGGAAAGCCGCGGTGGACTTTCGCTTCATGGCGGCTCGCAGGCTTGAGCGCCTTCGCGTGCCGGCACCAGCAATGCGGTTCGACTGAAGTGTGACATCGACCATGACGCATCGTCCTCGCCGGATGAATCACCGGGACGACGGCGCTTGCCGTTCCCTGGTGCTGACACAGTAATGAACCCGCGCCGCGGCGGCGCGCTCGGATGGCCGCCGCAGCGAAGTCCTTTGCCTCAACTCCGCATGAAGCCTTCGCACTCGCTTTCTGCCCAGGCGAGTGTGCTTTCCATCTTTTCCCCCTGACCATGGCGCAGGCACATTTTGGTGAGCGTGGCCTGCACGTAGATCTGCTGCGCGATCTTCGGCGGAGCCGGCGAGGCAGCGATCGACAGGGTTTGATGGTTGAAGGGGTTGGGGTAGTGATAAAGAGTGCCCTTTGGCGGCCCTTCCTCGGCCCAGGTCTTCAGCGTCGTGAGTTTTTCGTATGCCGGCAGGTCGTATCCGCCGCTGGCTGCAACGAGTTTCTCGATCGAGGTCGGCTGCGACAGATGCGTAATGAGGCTCTTCGCCGCCGCCTTGTTCTTGGAGAAACTCCACACAGCCAGGAAGTAGGGAAGGTGCGGCGCAAAGCGACCTTTCGGTCCTTTCGGAAAACCGTGCGTCCAGCACTGTTCGGCCACCTGCGGTGCATCGCGCTTGGCGACAGCCCATGCGCTCGGCGGGTTCATGATCATGGCGCCCTTGCCTGACACCAGCCATCTGTTGTTCGAGGCATCATCCCATGCGCCGGCGTCGGGCGGCAGGAAGGCGATCAGCTTCTTGTAGTATTCGAGCGCCTGCCGCACCTCGTCGGTCTTGACCGTCAGGTTGCCCTTGGCATCGACAAGCTGCGCGCCGAACGACTGGAAGATTGCGCCGGCCGTGTCGACGGAATCCGAAGTTTCGCCGAGACCTATTCCGAAGGGAACTCCGCCCTTGTGGCAGGCTTCCGCGGCCTTCAGGAAGGTGTCCATCGTCCAGTTGTCTGCCTTGGGCTGGGAGCCGGCGGGATACATTTCCTGCACGTCGATATTGGCGAATTTCTTCATCAGATCGATACGGGTGCAGGGTCCCTTGATCTGGCTGCCGATGCAGAAGGGAACAGCATGCCATTTGCCATTGAGCTGGCCGAGATACTTCACCGTATCGTTGACCGCGCCGTTCTGCGCAATCAGCGGCGTCATGACGTCGTTCATCGGCTCGAGCAGTTCAGTTTGGGCGTGCGGCCACCAGGTCGGCATCGCCAGAATGTCATGGCCAGACTTCGCTTGAGCCTCGGCGGCGATGGTGATCTCGTTTTTCCTGCCGTTGCTGGTGATGTAGTCGATCTTGACTTCGACCTTCTCTTTCTCGGCCCATTCATTGACGAGATCGGTGCTTGCCTTGTTGGCGCCGGGTACCCAGTGATCCCAGAACCCCATCGAAAGGGTTCCTGCGGCATAGGCGCCGCGTATATAAGGCGCGGTTATGAGTGCTGCGGATGACAGCGCTGTCGCAGCAACGAATTGTCGGCGAGAAAGCTTCTTGCGTAGCATGACGTCTCCCCTTTGCTGAGCCAGATTTTGCTTCTTGTTTTTCGTCTCCGTCTGGCGTGGAGCCGCAAGCAGACGGCAGGCCAGCGAAGATTTTGTAATCAGATCAGACCAGAATTGTTTGCATCTGTCGAGAAAACACAGCGGCTGCCGTCATTGAACTAACGTTGCGTGGAAATTCCGGGCAGCGGGAGCGACGATGTCATGCCTTTGGGATCGTCAATAATGGGCGCGGCAATATTGCGCCGCACACTTTGCTTCGATCCTGCCGAAGGGGGGGTGTGCGATTGCGCCGCAGCCGACCGATGGCACGTTTAACTGCTTCGCCCGAAGATGTTTCCTGCCGTGGAACCATGCGGCGCAACGGTGGACGAGTTCGGGGCGGAAACGATAGTTTAGGCGGCGAAGGATTCACGCGCGCCATTGCGAATGGCGCGCGTGGCACGTTTCTCGATCGACTATGGAGACCAGATAATGACCCGTCCTCAGCAAATTGCGCCGATACTGTCGCGATTGCTTTTTGCGCTTGGCGCCATCCTCACGCTGGCCGTTGGCGCGTCTGCGACAGCGAACGCGCAGGGGCTGGTGCAGGGCGTGCAGCAGGGCGCACGCGAGGGTAACAAGGCTGCCGGTCCGGTCGGCGGCGTGTTGGGCGGGGCGATCGGCGGTGTCGTCGGGGTGGTCAGCGGCGTTACCGGTGTCTTGACCGGGGGCAATAACAAAGGCGGGCAGGCGCAGGCGGCAAGGGATGCCAAACAGGGTGAGGCTTCCAAGCAGGGTGAACCTTCCAAGCAAGGTGAGCCTTCCAAGCAGGGTGACACGCCGAAGCCGGCAAAGGGGAGCAAGGCTGCGAAGGCCGCCAAGCAGCAACAGCAGCAGCAGGCCGCCGTCCTCACCCAGGCCGGCGCGCCGCAACTGACGGCTGAACAGATCGTCGCCAGCAGCGACGCCAATATCGAACGGATCAAGAAGGAGTTAAACCTCACGCCCGAACAGGAGAAGCATTGGACCGGGTTCAACAGTGCGATGCACTATCTCGGTCATAATGGCGCCGACCGGCTCAATCTGCGCGTTGCGCGCGCCAAGCGCGATCCACCCGACGACATCATTGAGCAGATGCGCAACGAGGCCCAGTTCCTCAACGATCGCGCCGTCGACCAGCGCAGCGTGGCCGATGCGGCCGAACCGCTATTTGCCAGCCTGAACGACAAGCAAAAGGTGATTTTTATTCAGGAAATGGTCAATCTGAGCCACGAGCGAGGGCTCGACTAGCGGGCTCCACCGGGACGAATAGCCGGGTACGCATGCCCTGGGGTAGGTTGAAAGGCGCGGGCACCCGGCTACTCTGCCGCAGCGGCGCGGCTTCCCCAATCTCATTGCAATGATGAAGAAACCCTGACGGACTCGCGCCTTACTGATGGCTGACTTGCGGCGTTGTCGGGAACCTCATTCTTTCACGGGTAGTGTTGCACCTCAACATCAGGTGCGTCCTGGCGCGGCAGCGCCGAAAACACCAATTCGGCCGGCATGGATGCGGCCGAATTGAGCTCGGTCTCCCCGCGGCACGAGGCCTCAGCTTTTCGGAAAGTTGAGCTCCACGCCGACGCCATCGGGATCGTAGAGGAAGAACTGCGTGTCGCCGGTGCGCGGCACGATGCTCTCGCGGAATTGGACGCCTTTCGACTGCAGACGCTTGCGCATGCTCTCGACATCCGTCGCTGCAAAGGCAATGTGGTCAAGCCGGCCGGTATCCTCGTACTTCTTCTCGGTGCCGCGCACCACGATGCCCTCGCGCGGCTTGCGCGTGCCCATCAGATGCACCGTGGCTGATCCGCCGGAATAGAGCCAGTAACCGGGGAAATCGAGCGGCGGACGATCACCGTTTTCCAGACCCAGCACGTCGCAGTAGAAATCCTTGGTTCGCTCAAGGTCAGATGGTTCGATGGTGTAGTGCTGCAACCCGCCAAGTCCCATGGTCGTTCTCCCCTATACAAAACTGAGGTCGGTATCGACGCCCATCATCCAGGCGCCGACGGTTTCAAAATGCCTGAGCTGGCCCTGCAGCTGCTGGGTCACGGTATGGATGTCGCGAAACCGGCGCTCCAGCGGGTGGTTCTCGAAGATCGCGGTGGCGCCTGCGGCGTTGTAGGCAAAGTCGACCGCCTCACGCGCCTTGTGAATGGCGTTGGTCGAGGCCATGCGGATGTTCATGCGCTGCGCCACGGTGATGGTCGCGCCGGCGTTAAGATCCTTCCAGGTGTCGGCCATCGACTGCAGCACGTAACCGCGCGCGGCGCGGAGGTTGACTTCCGCCTGGGCGAGGTTGCTCTGAACCACGGCATTGTCGCGCAACGACAGCCTTGCGCCACGCGGCACCTTGTTGCGCATCGTCTCGACGAAGTTGTCGAGCGCGGTGCGGGCGATCCCGCAGGCGACGCCGGCAAAGCCCAGCTGGTAACAGGTGTGGTTACTCATGCGGTAGAGCGGACCGTTCTCGCGGCATTCGCGGTCGAACTCCCGGGTGATCGAATGATCGGAGCGAACGAAGAAATCGTTCAACGCGAACTGATCGCTGGCGGTGCCGCGCAACCCGACGGTGTTCCATATGTCGGTCCATTCGACGTCCTCGGATCGCACCAGCATGGTGCGCTCGAGCGGCGCGCCGTTGGCGTCGGATTTGGGCGAACCGTCGGCTGTGTAGATCGGGCAGTGCGCTCCCAGCCAGGTCGCATGTCGGCCACCGGATGCAAAGGACCACACCCCGGTTACCCTGTAGCCGCCCTCGCATTCGACCGCGCGAACCTTGGGGCCGGGGCCCCACGCCAGCACCGCGCGCGGATCGCCGAAGATCGCCTGCGCCACCGGCAGGTCGAGGTAGGCCGCCGACATCGCGCAGCCGCCGGCCTGGCTAAGGCACCACGCGGTGGAGGCATCGGCTTTGGCGATGGTCTCGATGACGTGGAAGAAGGTCAGGGGATCGGTCTCGATCCCGTTGGCCGAGCGCGGCAATAGCAGACGGAACAGCTGCGCCTCGTGCAGTCTGTCGAGCACCGCCGGCGGCAGCCGGCGCGTATTCTCGATGTCGTCGGAAGCCGCCGCGACGTCGGCGCGAACGGCTTCGGCGCGGGCGATCACCGTCAGGTCGCCCGCCAGATCGGCAGAAGTGGCAATCATTGTATTCAAGATTATGCCTGCCGAACTCTCGCTGTCGATAGATCCAGCCCGTCCGCCAGTTCCCGGTCGATCTGCTCGATCGACTTGCCCCTGGTTTCGAAGCCGATGAAATAATACACGATCCCGGCCATCAGGAACCAGCAACCGAGATAGACGAAGGCTGCCGGAATCTGCGTCAGCGGCACGTCAGGCTTGAGGTAGTTGTTGGAGCCCACGATCAAGGCAAGCCCGACAGGTCCGATGATCTTGCCAATGCCGCCAAAGCCATAGGCCGAACCCATACCGGTGGTTCGCAGATGCGAAGGCCAGACCTCGGCCGCATAAGGGCCGACAATGGCAAAGCCGCCATCGGCAAAGAAGAAGGTCACCGCGAGGATCAGCCAGAACGCCGACAGGCCGAACAGTGTCGCATCGTAATTGTATCCGGCCACGATGGTGAGGACGCCCGCGCCGATGCCTAACAGCCCGCCCGAGGTGCGGCGTCCGAGCAACTCCGAGAAATAGGAGAAGGAGAGGCGGCCGATGAAGCCGGACACGCTGAGCAGGATCATCATCTTGGCGGCTTCCTGCGGCGTCACCTTCAACAGCAGCACGAACAGCGACGGCGCCCAGAGCGTGATGCCGTAGACGCCGGTTTGCGCGCCGGCGTTGCCCAGCCAGGAGACCAGAAGGCTGCGCGGATATTTGAACAGATCGAACCAGCTCGTTTTGATGATCGGGCCGGCATCGGCCGCGGTCGGCAGCGGCAGCGCGGACGGTTCCATCTGCAGCGCCCAAGCCAGCGACTTGCGCGCTTCCTCGTAACGGCCCTGGCGGCACAGCCAGCGCGGGCTCTCCGGCACCCAAAGCCGGACCAGCAGGACCAAAAGCGCCGGAAGCACGCCGATCGCAAACAACAGCCGCCACTGATCGCTGCCCATCAAGGCTCCCATCACGGCGCCGAGTCCGACGCCAAGCGGGATGACGCAGGTCACGATACCGCCGACCCAACCGCGCTTGGAAGAGGGCATGAATTCCTGCACCAGCGGAAGGTCGACGCAATAGAGCCCGCCGACGCCGGTGCCGACAAAGAAACGCATGACGGCAAGATAGATCCAGCCATTGTCAGGCGTGAAGTACAGCAGGCCGGTGGCGATCGAGAAGTTCAGTACGGTGCCGATGAACACCATGCGCCGGCCGATCCGATCGGCGAGCCAGCCCCAGACATAGGCGCCGATGATAGCGCCGATGCCGGAACTCATCAGCACGAAGGCCGATTGCCCGAAGGTCAGTTTCCAGGGTCCAATCAGGAAAGCCAGCACAAAGCCAATCAGGAAGTAATCGAAGAATTCGAGCGCATCGCCGATGATGGCGGCCATAAGGATCTTGATCTGGTTGCCGGTCAAACTCGTCCGGCGATCGAGTATCTCGAACATGGCGTTCCCCCCGGCGCCTGTTTGTTTTGATCATTCCGAGCGGGCGTCGCGCCTGCGCACCGCCTATCCGCTAAGGGTATCGTGGCCGCCGCGAACGACAAGCCCAGGGAGACGCGGGGCACGTCTGCGCAGAAGCGATGGAGAAGGTCATGCCGCCCCGCACAAACCGGAGCGCGAAAACAATTGCGCGAGCTGCTTAAATCATATGCAACCATTCTGCAGGCCGCACCTTTGTTCTGGTTTCTGCAGTGCACACGCCCGACTTATTTAAGGTTTTGTTGTTAGCTGTTGCCGTTTGGGCAGCATCCGGGACGGGACGGGATGGAAGAGAAGCGAAAATATCCACGAACGGAGATCGAAGAGCCGGCCTATGTTTCGTCAGGCGGTTCCGTGATGCGCTGCGTGGTTCGAAATATCTCGCACGAGGGCGCGGCGATCGATGTCGAGAACGTCGCCTTCGTCCCACAGCGCTTTCGCCTGGTGATGGCAAAGAATTCCTCGGTCGTGCATGAATGCAGGATCGCCTGGATCCAGAAAAACCGTATCGGTCTGACCTTCATAAACGTCGCGGAATAACCGCAATCGAACGAGGGACGCTGAGCGCAATCCGGCAGGGATGGAGACGACGGCGCTTGCCCGGATTACTCGATCCTCAGCTTCGCATCGCTTACCACCTTGCCCCACTTTTCGATTTCCAGCTTGATGCGTGCGCCGAACTGATCCGGCGTATTCGCAACTGCCTTGAAGCCGAGCCCTGCGAGACGCTCCTTCACGTCGGGCTGGGTGACGGCCTTGGCTATTTCGCGATACAGCAGGTCTACGATTTCCTTCGGCGTCCCAGCCGGCGCCACAATGCCGGTGAGCGTGTCGGCCTCCTGATCCTTGATGCCCTGTTCGGCGAAGGTCGGCACGTCAGGCATCCCGGCGGCGCGCTCGGCTGAGGCGACACCAAGCGCCCGCAGTTGTCCGCTCTGCACCGCTGAAAGGGCAGGCGGCAGCGCCGTGAAGGCGATCGGCGTATGCCCGCCGATCGTTGCCTGGATCGCCGGCGCGGCGCCCGTGAACGGCACGTGCACCAGGTCGAGCTTGAAAGCCAGCCGGAACAGTTCGCCTCCCAGATGCGGCGTCGAACCGACACCGGGACCGGCAAAGCTGTATTTGCCAGGATTGTCCCGGATGAGCTGAACCAGCTCCGGTATCGTTTTCGCCGGCACCTGCGGATTGACCACGACGACATTCGGAGAAACCGCGACCAAGGTGACCGGCGTGAAGTCCTTGATCGGGTCGTACGGCACCTTGGCGTAAAGACTGGGGTTTACGACGAAGCCGGTACTGATCACCATGATGGTGTAGCCGTCGGGCGTCACGCGCGCGACCTGGCCGGCCGCGGTGTTGCCGCCCGCGCCGCCGATATTTTCAACAAAGAACTGATGGCCGAGATTATCGGAGAGTTTCTGCGCGACGAGACGCGCGATTACATCGGTCGGTCCGCCGGCCGGGAACCCGACCACGACGCGCACCGGCTTGTTCGGATAACCTTGCGCCGTAGACGCTGTGACCCAGGCCACCACCCCCATGGCTGCGAGCAATACGCGCAAGACGGCGGCCATGGCATTCCCCCCAATATGTTTGTTGGCACCATCTTCGGCGACTGCGCCGCGCCGGACAAGAGAAAAGCAGCGCCGCTCGCCCGTTACTTCTTCAACAGCGGCTTGATCCGCTCTTCCAGCTCCTCGAACGGCATCGAGCCCTGCACCCGCACACCGTTAAGAAAGAAGGTCGGCGTCGAGGTGACCTTCAATTCCTGAACGGCGTATTGCTGGTCGGCGGTCAGCTTGTCGAACTGTGCCTGGTCTTGCTCGCAGGTCTCAACGTCCCGTTCGTTCATTCCGTGCTGCTTGCCGACATAGATCAGCGTATCCTTGGTTTGCGCCATCAGGCGGTCCTGCAGCTTGAACAGGGTCTCGACCGCGCTGAGGTATTTTTCGGAATCGCCGTTGCCGATGCAGCGCGCCAGTATCGAAGCGGCGGCGGCCTTGATGTCGAGCGGAAATTCGCGGAACACGAAACGCACCTTGCCGGTATCGATATATTTCGACCGCAGCATCGGGAACACATTCTGGCCGAAGGCTGCGCAATGCGGGCAACTCATCGACGAATATTCGGTGAGGGTGATCGGCGCCTTCGCAGATCCGATTGCAATGTCCGGCAGCGATACCGGTTTGGCGACCGCTGCGGCGATCGCGCTTTGCGCGATGGCTGAACCTGGGAAAGCCGGCGATGCGAAAGCGAAGAGGACGATGAAGGCGATGCAGTGACGAACGTTCAACGGTTACTCCGAAACGAACTGGCGAGAAGTGGCAAGCCGTCATGTCCGCCAATTCTACTGGTTTTGCGAACCAAAAGCCACCTAACCTGACTGCGATCGGAGTTGACCGTGAGTTGTTGGCGATCCAATCATGGGCGGCGACAGGAAGCGCAAGGCAAACCCTGCAAACCAGACAAGAGAACGTGATGAGCCAGCACACGGCGCTGTTGAGCGAAACGCACACCGCGGATGCCATGTTGCGCGCAAGGGCGCGGTTGGTGGTTCCAGGCGGCATGTGGGGCCATCTCAACGCGGCGCGGCTCCCGGAACGCTATCCGCAATTCTTTGCCTCCGCGGAAGGTTGCCGCGTGCGCGACGTCGATGGGCGCGAATATATCGATTTCATGTGCAGCTGGGGCCCGATTGTGCTTGGCCATCGGCATCCCGAAGTTCAGGCGGCGGCTGAGGCGCAGGCTGCCAAAGGAGATTGCTTCAATGGCCCGGGGGAGGTCATGGTGGAACTCGCCGAAGACCTCGTCGCCATGCTGCCGCATGCAGATTGGGCGATGTTTCAGAAAAACGGCAGCGATGCGACCACCAGCTGCGTGACAATTGCCCGCGCCGGCACCGGCCGCCGCAAGGTGCTGGTCGCGCGCGGCAGCTATCACGGCGCGCTGCCATGGTGTTCGCCAAGTGTTGCCGGGGTGACGGCCGAAGACCGCGCGCATCTCCTGCACTTCGAGTACAACGACGTGCAGAGCCTGCGGGCGGCCGTCGAAGAGGCGGGCAAGGATCTCGCGGCGATACTGGTGACGGCCTTCCGCCACGACATGGGACGCGATCTCGAGTTGCCGGCGAAGGAATTCGCGGCGGCCGCGCGTGCGGCATGCGACGCGGCCGACGCCGCCTTGATTGTCGATGAAGTGCGGGCCGGCCTCCGCCTCGATGTCAGGGGGAGCTGGGAAGCGCTCGGCGTGCGTCCGGACCTGTGCGCCTGGAGCAAAGCGATCGCCAATGGCTATGCGCTGGCTGCCGTTACCGGCAACGATCGCTTTCGCGAAGCCGCCACCAAAGTCTTCGTCACCGGGTCGTTCTGGTGCGGCACGGTGGCGATGGCGGCTGCGCGGGCGACGTTGCGGATCGCGCGCGAGACCGATGTACCTGCGCATATCCGCGCGATGGGCTTGCGGTTGCGCGAGGGACT
Organism: Bradyrhizobium sp. AZCC 2262; assembly: GCF_036924535.1. Classification (NCBI taxonomy): domain Bacteria; kingdom Pseudomonadati; phylum Pseudomonadota; class Alphaproteobacteria; order Hyphomicrobiales; family Nitrobacteraceae; genus Bradyrhizobium; species Bradyrhizobium sp. AZCC 2262. The sequence goes on from NZ_JAZHRT010000001.1 coordinate 3,358,274, forward strand.
GGCGTCGCTGGCGAACGACCATGGCCTCGCGATCCGCCAGAGCGGCCCGCCGCAGATGCCGCTGATGCTGTTCGAGGCTGACCCGGAGGTACGCAAGGGCAGGGCGTTCTGCTCGGCCGCGCTACGCCACGGCGCGTTCTTTCACCCCCAGCACAATATGTTCCTGTCCTTGGCGCATCGCCCAGCCGATATCGACGAGGCGCTGCAGGCGGCTTCGCACGGCTTCGAAGCCGTCCGCGAAATGGAAGCAATATCCAATCGATAGGTCGTCGGCATCGACCGGAGCCGAGAATGAGCGCGGCCGAACAGGCGACCGCGCAGGTGCACGACGCCTCAGGCTTCGATTCACGTCGTCAGTTGATCACGCGACGCGGTTCCATGCGTGCTTGCCGGGGGCGGGCGTGTAGCACGCGGGATGTTCGAACTCGGGATGGCCCGCCAGGTGCGTGACCTCGACGCAATCGGCATTCAGGCGTGCGTTGTCGACCAACCGCTCCGCCAACACCAGCGCCTGGGAGGGGCCGACCGATTGCACCTCGATCTGGCGTTGCAGGCACTTGAAGCTGTGGCCGTCGGAGTTACAGAGGTCCTTGTAGAAGGAGACGCGATAATTATTCATCTAGCCCTCCCGTCCTTCCGATATTCTTTTCACCGAGCTTACTCTCATGCGTCCATGTCTGCCAGCCGCTGGCGGTCATGCAACACAATTTGACGAGCGCTCGAAAACACCAGGATACCCCGGTCGCTAAGCTGTGAAAGCGCCTGTGAAGCGGTTTCCAGTGTCAGGCCGAGATAGTCGCCGATGTCGCGGCGGCATATCGCCGGTCAGGCGGTGGGCTATCCGGTGCGAGAAGGCGATGACATCGTCGGCGTTGCGCAGGAGGACATCATGCGCGCGTTGGCCGAGAGCACGCTCGGTTAGGTTGCGTCTATAGCAGATCGGCACGCATTGGGCGATCTTCTGTTCCGTGCCATCAAGAAGTGGCAGAATGGCCGATGCGACACGATATGTCGCGTCTGCAGAAGAGACTTTCGCGATCGGCGCGGTAAACTGCATATGATCGATGCCTTGTGGACATCGGAACAGTCGCTGCGTGGCGCCCGTGTTTCGTTGCTTGAGGCCGGGCGAGTCCTGACGATGAGCGCAAGTCCAGCCAGAACCTCCAGCCGGCGCAAGGCCGCCGAAGTGGCGGGCCTTGATTGTGCCGCCGCATTCCAGAAGATGGCGCTCGATTGCGTCGCGGCTATCAAGGCCCATCACAGCAGCGCGTGCGCGGGCGATGCCGAGGCCGTGCACCAGATCCGGGTCGCGATCACGCGGTTGCGTGCCGCCGTGGCGTTCTTCGCGCCGATCGTGGTCGATGCGGAATGGCGGCGCCTGAAGCAGGAAATCGCCTGGCTGAATGGCTCGCTCGGCCCCGCGCGTGACAGCGATGTCGTTGTGGAATACGCGCGCCGCAAGCGATACCTCGCATGGTCGCAGCGCATGATCGGTGAGCGCCTCGATCAGCGCCAGATACGGGACCACCGCCGCCTGGTGCGATGCCTGCGCTCCGTTCGTACGCAATGCCTGATCACGGCAATGACGGGCTGGATCAGGCAAGGACTGTGGCTGGAGCGCTACAAGCGGCGCAAGGATGCGGAGGCTCTGCGAGCCTATTGCGCGGGCGAACTCAGCCGGTGGCACAGGCGGTTGGTGCGCAAGGGCAGGCGCCTGAAGACTTTGGGTGCATCACGCCGTCACGGGCTACGGATCAAGGCCAAACGCTTCCGCTACATGCTGGAAGCCCTGAGGGAAACCGTCTCGCTGCGGAGCCTGGGCGAATTCCATCGCCTGCACCGGCCGGCAAAGCGATTGCAGCGTGCATTGGGCGACATGCGCGATATCGAGCGCTTCGCCGGTCTTGCCAGCGGACCGCCACAGGTCGAAAATGGCAAGCGCGATAGGAAGCATCCGCCGGGCTATCGCCATCGAAGGGAAAAGCTGCTCGACGGCGCCATCGCGGCTCATCGTGACCTCAAGCACGCCCGAGCCTGCTGACGTCGCCGTTTGCTTACGCAGCCGCCCGGCATTGTCCGAGTTTGACATGCCTCAATTTCGGCCAGCCGTCCGTCGGTTACCTTCGCCGGGAGCAAGCCGGCAGCAAATCCCCTCGAACATTTGGGAGAATGGCGATGTTCAGGAACATTCTGGTTCATATTCCCTCCGAGCGTCCGGCCAAGCCGGTAATTGACGTCGCTGTCGCGCTGACCATTGCGCGCCGGTCGCATCTCGATGCCATAGCCATCGGCTATGAATCGATGAGCGCCGCCGGGATGCTTGTCGAGGGTGCCGGCGCCGGCGTTGCCGCCGTGATGGGCGCCGAACAGGAGCGCGCGCAAAGGAGCGCGAGCGCCGCGATCGCCGTGTTCGAGATCGAGGCCAAGCTCGCCAAAATCGCCTACGGCACCAGGATCTTCGCGGCAATCCCCGCCGAGGCCGGGCAGACCATCAGCGCGCTTGCCCGGCTATATGACATGACGATCGTGCTGCAGCCGGAATCCTCGAGGGCGAGCTACGACAATGAGGTCCCGCAGCACATCCTGTTCAATTCCGGTGGGCCGATGCTGATGGTTCCCTATATCCAGAAAGGACCGCTCGACGCCAACCATGTCGGCATCGCCTGGGACGGCAGCCGCCTTGCGGCTCGCGCGTTGCGCGATGCGATACCGTTTCTGATGGGCGCGAAGGCCGTGACCGTGATCGCGGCCAATGAGGAGGCGAGTGAAGCTTCCTCCGACCAACTCGTCGCGCATCTGGGCCGGCGCGGCATTGCAGCCCGGGTGCAGCGGCTGACGACGGATCGCAGCAAGATTCAGGGCGCCATTTTGTCAGTCGCGGCGGAAAGCAATATGGGCCTCCTGGTGATGGGGGGATACGGCCATTCGCGATTGCAGGAGCGCATTCTGGGCGGTGTCACGCGCAGCATGTTCGACAGCATGACCGTGCCGGTGCTGATGTCGCACTGATCGCGGGTGCGCAGGGGATGTGACCTTTCGTCCCGGGGAGTTCCTTGCGCTGCAGTTCTTTGGCTGCGGCTGCGGTCGCAATGACGCCAGTTTGATGCACCTCAATGTTCGGCCCGACGCCGGTCGATATCCTTTCGGCGGAAACTCGGAAATCGGAGATTGTCATGTCAGAGCTGTCTGAGCGGGCTGCTTCCGGTTCCTTTCCAACAGCCGCGAATGCAGAAGCGGAAGCCACCAAACTGAACCAAAGCGCGCTGGAGTTCATGCTTGGCGCGCAGAAGATGATGCTCGAGGAACTGGTGTTCTTCGGCGATGAGATGCTGGAGCGTACGCGGACCGAAACGCATCTGTTCACGGAGTTCGTCACGAAGATGGCCGGCGCGCAATCCGTCAGGGACATCAGGGCGATGTGCCAGGAATGCGGCCAGCATCAGCTCGACTTTTTGCGCCGCGACACCGAACGGCTGTTCAGGCATGGCGAGCGGGTGATCGCGGCCACGTCGAACCTGATCAGTGGCCGCGTTCCGAACTGATCGGCCAAATAGTCAGGCGATTACATTCGTCACTGATCCCGACGAGTTCCCCGGCCGGGGCACGATTTCTCACGCGCGGGGACCGTTCCGACGCTAACCTGTCGCGCAGGGGTCACGTTGCGCTGAACAACTGCCTGGGGGCTCACAGAAGGCCGCGACCTGCGTACCGGAGAACGATGTCCACCTATCGCCTGAAGAATTTGCTTTCGCCGCATTCCGTCGCGCTGGTCGGGGCCAGTCCGCGCCATGGCTCGGTCGGCCGCGCCATTCTCAACAATATTCGCAAAACCCGATTCAAGGGCGAATTCGGCCTCGTCAATCCGCGCTATCACGAGATCGACGGCGTCGCGACCGTCGGCAGCATCGCAAAACTGGCTTTTGCGCCGGAACTCGTTGTCCTCACCGCGCCGGCCCGCACCATCGCAGGCCTGATCGATGAGGCGGGCCGCCGCGGTGCGGCGGGCGCCGTCATTGTCAGCGCCGGGCTCGGCCATGGTCCGGGTTCGCCGGCGGATGAAGCGGAGCGCGCCGCGCAAAAATACGGCATGCGGCTGATCGGCCCGAATTGCCTGGGCATCATGATGCCGGGCGTCAGTCTCAACGCGAGCTTTTCCGCACACATGCCCGCCGCGGGAAATCTGGCGCTGATCTCGCAGTCCGGCGCCATTGCCGCGGGCATGGTGGACTGGGCGGCCCAGCGGGCCGTCGGCTTTTCCGGCATTGTTTCGATCGGCGACCAGCTCGATGTCGATATCGCCGACCTGCTCGATTACTTCGCGCTCGATGAAAGAACCCATGCCATCCTGCTTTACATCGAGGCGATCAAGGATGCCCGCAAGTTCATGTCGGCGGCGCGCGCCGCCGCCAGGATCAAGCCCGTCGTGGTCGTCAAGTCAGGCCGGATGGCGCAGGGCGCGCGGGCGGCTGCAACCCATACCGGCGCGCTGGCCGGGGCTGACGCCGTCTACGACGCGGCGTTTCAGCGCGCCGGCATCCTGCGCGTGTCGGACTTGCGCGAATTGTTCGACTGCGCCGAGACGCTGGGACGGGTCAAATCGCCGCCCGGAAAGCGGCTGGCGATCCTGACCAATGGCGGCGGCATCGGCGTACTGGCGGTTGACCGGCTGGTCGAGTTGGGCGGCACTCCCGCCGACATCTCCACTGCGGCCCGCGAGAAGCTCGATGCGGTGTTGCCTCCGACATGGTCGAAATCGAACCCGGTCGATATCGTTGGCGACGCCGATCCCGCGCGCTACGCCGCGGCCCTCGAAGCGTTGCTGGCCGACGCGAGCAATGACGCCGTGCTGGCGATGAATGTCCAGACGGCGATCGCCCGTGCCGATGACATTGCAGCGGCCGTGATCGGCGTGGTCGGGAAATATCGCGCCGAGCGCCGGATGTTGCAAAAGCCCGTGCTGGGGGTCTGGGTCGGGGCGGACCAGTCGATCAGCGACTTGCTGAGCGGGGCGGGAATCCCGAACTATCAGACCGGCGGCGACGCCGTCCTCGGCTTTATGCATCTGGTGCGCCATCGCGAGGTGGTGGAGGCGCTGGCGCAGGTTCCGCCGGCGATGCCAAGCGAGTTTGCGCCCGATACGGACACGGCGCGGCAGATCGTTACCGCGGCGCTGGCCGATGGCCGCTCTTGGCTCGATCCGATCGAAGTCAAACGGCTGCTCGATGCCTATGAGATCGCCGTTGTGCCGACCTTCGCCGCCGCCGATGCCGAAGAGGCGGTCGCCCGTGCCAATGCACTGTTTGCGCAGGGTTCGACGGTCGTGCTTAAGATCATGTCGCGCGACATCGTGCACAAATCCGATGTCGGCGGCGTCGTGCTCAATCTCACCAGCGCCGACGCGGTGCGCAAGGCAACCGCCGAGATTCTCGCGCGCGCAGAAACGTTACGGCCGGAGGCGCGGATTTCGGGCGTGATGGTGCAGGCGATGGTGGTGCGGGCGAAGGCGCGCGAGCTCATTCTCGGCCTCGCCGACGATCCGACCTTCGGCACCGTCGTCGTGTTCGGCCGCGGCGGAACGGCGGTCGAGATCATCAACGACAAGGCGCTGGCATTGCCGCCGCTCGATCTGCAACTGGCGCGCAGCCTGATCGAGCACACCCGCGTCTCGCGGCTGCTCCGCGCCTATCGCGACGTTCCGGCGGTGAAGGAAGACGCCGTCGCGATGGTTCTGGTCAAACTGGCGCAGATGGCAGCCGACATTCCCGAAATCCGCGGGCTCGATATCAACCCGTTGCTGGCCGATGAAGCCGGCGTGCTCGCTGTCGACGCCCGCGTCGTGATCGGGCGCGTGGCGCGGAAGTTTCGCGGTTCGGGCCCGGCGAATTTCGCCGTGCGGCCTTATCCCTCGCAATGGCAGCGTCACATCGAGGTCAAGGACGGCTGGCGCGTATACGTTCGTCCGATCCGGCCCGAGGACGAGCCGCTGATCCACGAGATGCTGAAGCACGTCACGATGCAGGATCTGCGGCTGCGGTTCTTCGCCCCGATGAAGGAGTTTTCCCACGAATTCATCGCCCGCCTGACCCAGCTCGATTATGCCAGGGCGATGGCCTTTGTCGCATTCGACGAGGCGACCAGCGAACTGGTCGGCGTGGTCAGGATTCATTCGGACTCGATCTATGAGAGCGGCGAATATGCGATCCTGCTGCGATCAGACCTCAAGGGCAGGGGGCTCGGCTGGACCCTGATGCAGATGATCATCGAATACGCGAAATCGGAAGGGTTGAAAGCCATCTCCGGTGACGTTCTGGCCGAGAACACGGTGATGCTCGCGATGTGCCGAAGCCTCGGCTTCGAGGTGAAGTTGGACCCGGTCGAACACGACATCTGCAATGTCAGGCTGGGGCTTTGAGTCAATCGAGACGCCATTCTCCACGGATGCAGCGGACGTCGCTTTTGCGTTTGCAAATCTGGTTCAACCGGCCGCGCTGCGATCGGCGGTTTGGTATGGCCGAGCTGCGGCAAGTCGGCGCCCCAAAGCGATCATCGGCTTTTCAATGTGCGTCCACATTCGCAAGGATACCCACACACAAAATGCGAGATAGGCAAAGCGCAATGACTCGGCGGACCAACCGGGCCGGCTCGGCTGTGACAAAAAAATAATTGCGACCGCGAACACGAGAACGAACAATCCAGCGCTGTCCGTATCGTCCCAATCGGTGCGCGCGTTCGATTGATGCAGGCTTAATCGTCTCACGACAATATCAAGCAAAATCAGTGCTTTAACTAATGTTTTGGCGGAAGGGGTGGGATTCGAACCCACGGTACCCTTGCGGGCACGCCGGTTTTCAAGACCGGAGCCTTAAACCACTCGGCCACCCTTCCGTTACCGCGAAATCAAGCACTTAGCCGGCGATGGTGCCGAACGCAATGCGAACATGGACCCAGGTTGGACCCAACACGTCACGAACCGAGAAAACCTGACGCGAGTGCGCTGATGGCCGCGGCGAGGGCGTCGTTGGCCTGCTTCGTCCGTCTACGCTTCGTGTAGTTTCTCAACAGCACCGCCGGATCGTCGCCGATGCGCTGCGCCACGGTATGCACTGGAATGCCGGCGTCGAGCAAGGCCGTCGCATGAATTCCCCGCAGATCATGGAAGCGTGTGCTGCCAAAGCCGATCACGCCGGCCCGGCGAGCGAATTCCTTGGAGAAGTTCCGAGGGTTACGCCACGCCGTGAATGAATAATCTGAGCCGGGCGAGGGGACGGCCGGGAACATCAGCGCGCCCTCCGGCAGCCGCACCAGTGCCGGTATGATGTCGGCGCCGTCGGGAACGCCGGCCACGATGCGCAGGTGGCGATTCTTCTCGGCGAGCAGTAGCGCGAGCGTGGTGTCGTCCAGATCGACCGTGCGGCGGCCGCGGGCCGTCTTGGGGCGCTTCCGCCGGACACCATGCTTCTTCGTTTGCTCGAGTGTCCACTCGATCCGAAGCGTTTTCTTCTCGACATCAAGGTCGACCCAGCGCAGCGCCAACAGCTCGTTCCGGCGCGCGCCGGTGGCGGCAGCCAGGGCGATCACGGGATAGAGGGACGAGGCCGAGAAGCCGGCAATCAATTTCGCCAAGTCGGCCTCGCTGAGCCCTTCGCCGATCAGATCAGCGTCATCATCCTCGTCGAGTTCGCGGACCGACGGGATCTGCTTCAGCGAGTCCATCGGGTTGGCGACGATCAGCTTGGTTCGGAAGGCCGTCGCCATGCAGGCGCCCAGGACGATATGCACGTGGTGCTGCGTCCGCGGTGAAGGGCCATCCTGCTGCTTTTCCATGTCAAGGTAGAGTTGGTCGATCTCGCCCGATCGAAGCTGCTGCAGCGGCCGGGCGCTCAGCTTGGGGATAACATGGGTGCGGAGCAGCTCGCTATAACGTTCCAGCGTTCGCTCACCAACCTTCGCCTTCTTGCGGCCTGGCGCACCGGCGTCCAGCCAACTCAAGATCCACTCGCCGACGGTGATCTTGTCTGGCTCGACATGCTGGCCCGCATCGCCAGCGCGCACGAGCTTGCGCAATTCCTTGCGCGCCTCGGTGAGGGTGCCGCGGAACGTTTTTGTGTGACGCTTGCCGGCAACACGGTAGCGGAGCCGAAACACGTTCTCGCCGCGCTCATCAATGCCACCTTCGCCATGTCCTCGCTTGGTCATTGCTTCCCTCCGGTTTTTCCCTGCTCGTACTCGCGAACCTCTTCGACGTAGCTGTTGAAAATCACTTCAGCGGCCTGATTGGGATCTGATTTCAGAGTGGAGGCCTCAGCCGTTGGCGCGGGCTGAGCCTCGAACAGCAAGCGCAGCGTCTCCAGGAAAACCTGATGGGAAAGACGATCTGAATGCCAGTCCGCCCGAGTTGCTCTCCGGACGCGCCGTGCAAGCTCCTCGATTTGACCACTTAGCCTGACGAGATGTTGATCGCGCTGCTGGTCAATCTGCTCTTCGAAAAGCGACCGATACAAGCGATCGCGAATGTTCTGGGAAAGATGCGGCTGCATCACTTTGATCCACGCTTTGGGCAACCGGACGGCGACTTGCTCGGTCTCAGCGGCGATGGGGGGTCGTCCTCGTTTGGCTTTTTGCATACCAAAATCCCACAATAAAACGATATTCAAATCACAAACTACCAAATAGACCATGACCGAGCAATCCCAAAAAGGCGGATGTCATGGACAACTCACCGGTTCTTCTTCCCCCCAAGTTTGACGGGCGTGCGACGTTCTCTGTCGATGAATTGCCGGAAATCTTCCCGATTTCCCGTGCCGGCGCCTACGCAGCCGTGGCTAAGGGTGAAATCGGTTCAATCCGGATTGGCCGTCGCATTGTGATCCCGCGCGCCGTTATCGAGCGCATGCTCACCGCGGCCTGAGGAGAGCGTCATGGGGAAACGCCCTCAACTCGCCGAACCGGTTGAAGTCTTCAAAGACTGGATCAATCGAAGGCACGATGCCCTCGTCGTGAATTTGCAGACCTTCAACGGCAGCAACCTCGTCGACCTCCGCAAGCACGTGATGGATCGCGACGGTTGCCTGAAGCCGTCGACGAAGGGCATCGCCGTGAGCGTGCGGCGGCTGCGCGACCTGCACAAGGCGCTCGGCAGGGCCGTTGCAAAGGCAGAAGAACTCGGCCTGATCGACAAGGACAGCGCCGAATGATGGATGCCGCAACCGAATTCGCAGAGTGCTGCGGTTACCAGCGCTGGTTCGTCGACGAGGGATGGGTCAACATCCAGACCGCGGTCGACAATCTGCAACTGCTCGCCGAATGCGCTGGCTATGTCGACGAACTCGGCCAGGACGAATGTCAGCGCTTGATGTCGGAAGCCTTCGCGCCGGCCGTCGAGCTACCGTCCGACTACGCTCGGCAATTGGTGATGCAGTGGGAATTGAATGACCCCAGGGACTCGTGGAGGTGGACGGGTGAGTTGCCGCCCAAGCCCGAGCCGCAGCCCGAATGGCCGGCGCGAAGGCCCTACAAGACGCCGGAGGCAACCATCAACGCGTTCAACTATGTGATGGCCCTCGGCGATCCTGACCGCTTAGCAGCGTGGCTACGTAACCATCCGGACGACGCGCCGGCGCTCCTCGATACACTGGAGGCTGCCTGATGTTGAGCGCGGCCAATCGGGCTATGGCCCTTCAGGTGTTCGAGGATCTTGGCTTCGCCCGCGTGCCCGACGGTCCAGCGGACGAGCCGCCACCGGTCGACTCGTTCGAGGCTTACGGAGCCACGCCAGCGGTTGACGGCGCCGATGAAGCCCCGTTCTTGGAAGAAACGAAGACCGCGGTGAATCTGCCGTGGCTCGACATGTCCGAATGGGACGGTAGGCCTATCCCAGAGCGCCAGTGGGCGATCAAGGACCGGGTGCCGCTGAAGCAGGCCGGCTTGTTTTCCGGGGAGGGCGGCACCGGCAAGAGCATTATCGAGCTCATGAAGAATGTTGCCCATGTTACCGCGAAGGACTGGCTGGGCACGCTTCCCGAGCCGGGACCCGCGTTCTACCTCGGCGCCGAGGACGACCAGGACGAAATCCACATCCGCATTGCGGCCATCGCCAAGCACTACAGCGTCACGTTCAAGGACCTGATCACGGGCGGCCTGCATGTGCTCCCGCTGCTCGGGCAAGACGCCACGCTGTGCGCTGCCACCAAGGGCGGCAAGGTGGAGGTAACTGGCCTCTATCGGCAACTCTTTGAGGCGGCCGGCGACATCAAGCCCAAGAACATCTCGATCGACACGCTGTCGCGCGCCTTCTCTGGGAATGAGATCGACCGCGTCCAAGTCTACGCCTTCGCGATGCACATGCAGGCCCTTGCCAAGATCGCAAACGGTTCGGTGACCGTCCTCAGCCATCCCAGCCTTCAGGGCATCAATTCGGGATCCGGCTTGTCCGGCTCAACGGCTTGGCACGGCGCCTTCCGCTTCCGGCAATACCTCAAGGCGGCCAAGAGCGAAGATGGCGAGCAACCGGACAACGACCTGCGGGAACTTGAGTTCAAGAAAAACCAGTACGGCCCCCGCGGTGAAACCATGGTGCTGCGCTATCAGCGCGGTCTCTTCCTGCCGGAGGGCGGCGCCTCCAGCCTCGACAAACTGGCGCGCGAAACCAAGGCCGAAGAGGTATTCCTCGACCTGCTGCGTCGCTTCACCGGCCAGGGCCGCAACGTCAGCGCGACGCCAACGGCACCCAACTATGCCCCCACGGCATTCGCCGACGACCCGGACGCCAAGCGGCACGCTTTCCGAAAGGCTGATCTGAAGGACGCCATGGCCCGCCTATTCAGCGCCGACAAGGTCCACATCGAGAACTACGGCCGCCCTTCGCGACCCGCCTCCCGACTGGCGGTGAAACTATGATTTACACCGTGCAGCTACCGTGTTGCTCGGGTGTAGCTACGTGCAGCTACCCGTGTAGCCCACTCCTCTGCCTACCCATAGGCAAGCTGCACGCCTGCACGCGTGCTGCACGCTTGCCCCACGGGATAGGCAGTCGCACGAAGCGAAAAGGACCTCGTTATCGGCATGCATGCAGTAACAGCGAGGCCAACGCCGTTTGCTCGTGCATTATGCATCCCCCTGGTCGAGAGGTTACCTCGTTACTAACGGTTACGACTGGGTCCATGGTTGGGTCCAAGACATCGGCACCGATCAACGATCGCGTGCAAGATCAACCGATTGACCACATCTCGGCACCGGTTTGCGAATTCGGGGAAGGGCTTTATGGGCGCAGCAACGCAACTCTAGACGTTTGGAATGCGCGCGCGCGCGAGGCAGATGGTCATATTGCCCTGGGAAAAGACCCGGCGGGAGTGGGGTGGCAGGAAAAATGGCGATCGATTCCGAAATTCATGTGCTCTCAAAATTTCGCGGCGATTTCTAAGAATTCTTGTCCATCATCCGCAAACACCGTCGAACATCCGCTGACATGAAACCGCGCCTGATAACTTCTCGGGAAGAGTTGTTGCAGGTCGTGCGCGATCGGCAGGACTCGATCAACCTGTCGCACGAGGTGCTGGATTTCATCAGCGGGGTCCAGCCGGGATATAGCGCCAAATTGCTCGCCGATCCGCCGATCCGAGGCTTTGGCGAGATGTCGCTGAAGGCGGTCCTAGATGCGTTGGCGTTGCGGGTCGCATTGGTCGTCATCGTAGAAGACCCGGACATGGCGGAACGGATGGAAGGCCGCTGGAAGCCCAGGAAGCGGCCCGGGGTGAGGCGTAAAGCACTGCGGTGCGTTGATGGAGACGCGCAAACAGTGTCCGCTGTCAGTCATCCGACGAAGGAGGACTAGTTACAATGTCGAACACGAAAATGATTGGCGCGCGCATCAAGCCCGATCTCGAGGAGAAAATCCGCGAAGCAGCCGCCCGTGAACGTCGCGGCGTATCTGATTGGATTCGCTGCCGGTTGGAAGATGCGGTGGCCTCGCGATCTGCGGCCGGCCAACAGCACAGCGAAGCGGCGTGAGGATCCTGACCATGTTCCGCAAGAAGTCCGGCGAGGAGAATGCAGTGCAATCGGCGACCAAGCCCGATGAGCAGCCGGTTTTGCCTGCCAATACCGCGCGCGCGCCCGCCGTCAGCGAAAGGCTCGATTGTGCTCTCGGAATTCTGGCAGAGCTCGAGGAGCAGGTCGCGGAATTCGCGCTTGAGGCTGCCGAGCGGAAACCGGGAGGGGCTGAGAAACTGGCAGGGCACCGCGCCAAGATCGATTCTGCCAAGACGGCTGTGGATGAGCTGCGCGCGGCGCACCGTCTGGCTGCGAAGCTCGATCGCCAAGCAGTCGCCGCGGGCGCCATCGCCATGCGTGCCGAGCAGATGGCCGCTTTCAAGAGCTACGTGTCCAGCCGCGAGAAAGCGATGAAGCGCTCCCTTGATCATGCCGCCGAGATGGCCAGGGCGTTCGCTGAATTTTCGGTTTTGACCGAAGCAATGGTCGGCGTTCTGCCAACCGGCACCAATTTTCCGACGATGACCATGGGCGAGAACGGACTGAGCGGCAATCTGCTGAGCTCGTGCGAGAAGCTGCTGCTGGCGGAGATGTATCGCCTTGGCGAGGCCAGCAACGGCCGCCGGGCGCCATTGCCATTCGCAAAGCCGCAAGTGGTCTCGTTGCGCGACGTGCCGGGGGAAATTCCGCCGGGCATCGAAGTGCTGAAGGTCGCACACCAGGCGATGCTCCACGATATCGAACAGCAGGTCTCCCGCTTGGATTCGGAGCAGATGGACGCAGCAACCCATGGGAAAGCGGCATGACAGAGCAGCAGCAGCAGCAGACACCACCGCCGGCACCGACCGCGACCGATGCGCAGAACCAAATGAACGCGCTGACCGCCGACAAGGGATGGGTTGACCGCTTCCTCACCGCCGATCCCGCCGCGCTGAAGGAATTCAGAGCCCTTACTGGCGCAATCGTTGATGGCGGCAGCGCTGCCGATGTCGTGGCGTCAATCATGGAGGGCAAGGCGCCTGACTTCGGCAACAGCGAGCAAAGGCAGATGGCCAGCTATGTCGATCACGTTCGCGAACTCGGAATTTCCGATGGAGTCACGAAGCAGTTTCTCAGCGGACAAAAGGTCAGCCCCGCGGAGTACCAGGCCGTTGCCAACCTCAAGCGCGAGCTGATGGGCAGCGCCGAATTCACGAAGGCCTATCTCGGAGGGGACGTAAAAGCGAAGCAACGCATGACCACGATCAACCAGGTTCTTCTGAACGGCGTCAAGGTGGAGGGAGCATGATCTATCAGGTAGACGTCGTAAATCCGAAGACGAACGAGGAGCAGACCATCACGGTCGAACTCACGCCCGAGCAGAACGCCGAGGCGCGAGCCTGCGCGGATTGGGTGTCGAAGATCTGGTCCCTCGCAACGTTACCGGCTGGCTTCATGCCGATCGGCACCAGAACGCGACCGCTCCCTCTCACAGCGATCAACTGAGGAGTCTGGAAACCATGTCGAGCCTAACAGCCCACGAGAAGGCGATTTTCGGCGAAGCCCCCGAGCGCTGCCCGGAGACCGGCCGCGCGTTCGAGACCGGCTTTGGCGCGCTGTCGAAAGAGCAGCAGACCGCGAGCTTCATTCGCGACCGCGACCGCGCCGGCGATATGCCGATTGATGGCGAGGCATGCCCGCAAACCGGCCGCGCGTTCGAAGTGGGCAGCGGCGCGCAGACCAGGACATTGCAGACCGCGCGCTTTCTGCGGGAAGAAACCAGCGAAGTGAAGCCGAGTGCGAATTCTCGTGTTCGGCGCCCGCTCAACCTGATCAAAGACGCAACCGCATCGTAGCGCCGCCGAACGAGCAGCAAAGGGCCATCTGAATGGCGATCCTCTACATCACGGAATATGCGGAACTCGGGATCGGTCCCGCCGGTCGCGTCGGCCAGATGCCGAAGGAAACTCCGATCGCTGAGCAGACGGTCGCGATCGGTGGCGCCAGTGTTCAATCGGCGGCTTTCAACGCCAAGACCCGCTTCATCCGCGTTCACACCGACGCAATCTGCTCGGTGCTCCTCGGCACCAACCCGACCGCGACTGCAACGACCGGCCGCATGGCAGCGGGGCAGACCGAATATCGCGACGTGTCCGCCGGCATCAAGACCGGCACCGCATTCAAGATCGCCGTCATCACGAACACGTAGGGAATAAAAGCATGATCAGCCTCAACAATTTGAACGCGCCGGCCATAAGCGACGACTTCGGCCGGCTGACCGCGCTGGCGGCGTTCTTCAGCGATTCTAAGGCTTGCGCGGCGCGGATGGCAGAGATTCAGCAGGCCACCGACGCGGCCAACGAGCTGATTGCCAAGGCAAGCGAGATCGAGGCCGCGCACCAAAAGCAGCGAGAAGCCATCAAGGCGGAACGCGCCGCACATGAAAAGCAGATTGCAGCCGACCGGGCGCGGTTCGATGGCGAATGTGCCAGCCGAGCCGCGCAGATCAAAGACAGCGAGACCGCGATTGCCAGGCTGCAGGCGGCAACCAAGGCCGAGCGCGAAGAGGCGGCAAGGCTTACCGCGGATTTGCGTTTGCGCGTTGAACGTGTGCGCTCTGCGGCTGCATAGGCGTCAGGATCGCCCCCCAAGGGGATGGAATGAGAGATCATCCCCGGGCTGACCCGGCGCGGACCCGCAAGCCAGATCAGCAGCATTGCCAATTTTTTAGATTCGGGGGCAGGCGCGACACATTCGACCAAAATCAACCAGTCGCCGATGTAACCCGCCTCGGGGTAGCTCAGAGAACACAATTATTTCAATATGATAAGCGGAAAGGGCCTCCTATGGTTGTGCGACGAGGGCGGGGCAGCTATGTTCGGGAACTAGTTGTTTGTTTACCATCTCCTCCTAAATTTGATATCACCTGTAGTAGCGCGCATTGTCGAGACGTGCAAAACTCATCCAATCGGTTTTGGATAATCCGAAAGATGTTCGGTTTGCTGACGCTTGCAAAGTCGCAGAACTCATTGGCTTTACAGCATTTGACCGCAGCGGTTCGCACAACGGTTACGCGCGCCCAGGAGAAATCGAACAACTCGATTTTCAGGACAGGGGCGGGAAGATCAAGCCCTACCAAGCCAAGCAGCTCTGTAAGATGATCGATAGATATTGGGACTGCGAGAAGGATCAGCCAAGATGAGCGAGAACCTTCGGTATTCCACTCAAACTTTTTTTAGTGAAGAGGATGGCGGCTTTATTGCGGTTGCGCCGGACCTCCCCGGCTGCAGCGCCTTCGGCGACACCGCCGAAGAAGCGGTCCATGAACTGCAAGATGCGATCTGGGCCTGGATCGGCGCCGCGAAAAAGGCAGGAAATCCGGTGCCTCCCCCCGCGCCGCACCGGGCCGAGGAACTTCCAAGCGGAAAAGTTTTAGCGCGTCTTCCAAAGACACTGCATGCGCAACTCATCGAGCGCGCAGCTCGCGATAACACGAGCCTAAATACCTGCTTAGTGATGCTGGTTACGAGGGGGCTAGCAGAACAACCCCGCCGCCCTGATGATTTGATCCAGAATGTTTGGCAGGGAACAGTGGGGGTAGGCTCGTCGGTCGTCATAAACGCTCCGACCAGGTTTTTGAAATCTTGGATCGAAGCTCATACAGGCGACAATTTCCACGCATTTTCCGAGGCATCCTCGAACACGCTGGTTGAGAAGGTCGATGAGGTTGTGAGAGGCGGATCCGTGCTGAACTTGTACAGGTTGCCGGCAAATAAGCCCGTTATTTTCGCGGACGATGACAATGGCTGACGCAACGCAGTACGGATTTAGCGTGATCGAAACGACCGAGGCGTTGATCAAGGCGCAGGGAATCCACGAGGGAAAGTGGCTGCTTTCCGTAGAGTTCACCGTCAGTATCGGGTTGATGGGTATTGCATCGGATGACGCGCGGCCCGGCGCAATGATTGTTGCGAACAGCTTTCAACTAACGAAAGCTCCAGACCAAGGCGCGCCGTCGAAGCTGATCGTTGACGCAGCCAAGGTTAACCCGGCGAAAGTGAAGGCCTAGCTTCATGACGGAGCTCACTGGTCGCGCTTTAGCTTCCGTTTCCCCCAATGCGGTTCTTTGCGGTCGGAATTGAACACCCGCTCGACATGACGGTTCAGCGCCTTCATGATCCCGATCCGCGCCAGCATAGGATCACCTCCGCGGACGCACAACATCAGCACCTCGATCGCCGTTTGCCATTCCGGCAGGGCGGATTCCTTCTTCGGCAACTTCATGATGTAGTCGGCCGCATCCTTCATCGTGAGCAGCTGGCGGCCGTCGGGCAGCGGTATCGGATCCTCGAACTTGCGCTTCCAGCTTTTGTCAGCCATCAGCCGCCAGCATCATTTGATTACCGGCGGCTGGCCGAAATGTCGGTGGGGCATTTGTGGCCGCAGCCTAACGGCTGAACTGACGACCGCCATATGGTGAGGGAAATCAGAATGATCACGGTGACAACAAGCTTGACCAGAATTTGGTTGCTCATACGCCAGCCATGTCCCAGGGCCGCTTGTTTGGCCACTCCAAAATATCGGCGCCGTGGTGGCCGCAAGCCCCGCAGACAAACTTGGGCTTGATATCGGACAGGCACACACCATCGGGCCAGCGTTCAGCATTGATGACGACCGAATAGGGGCAACCGTAATCACCGCAGCAGACGATCACCCGGCGAGGGCCGTCGTTTGATAGCATCTCCCCACGAGTGATTTTCTTTGGTTGCTGCATGGCGGTTACTAAGCGCGCCGGCCGCTGGATCAGCAACCAGCCACAGATTGCGGCGCCAGCCCGTTCGCCTCAATTAGGCGAAGAGGTCCGCGCCGGCGGCGGTAAACTTCACGTAGGTTCCGGATTCGTGCATCACAAGCCAACCGCGCGAAATCGCGCGATCGAGGCCAGCGCTGTACTCCGCGGGCGTGCCCTTGTCGCCAAACAGGAACGGGCCGTTGAGCTTCTCGATATAGATGCGGCCATCCTGAAACGGTTCGAAGGCGTGCGAATGCTCCAGCAGGCGGCGCGCGGCCTTCTCCGGATCGGCGAAGGGTCGGTCGGTGGTCAGTTTCAAAAGCTGAGTCTCACGTTTTCCAATGCTTGGTGAATGGCACGGCGTGGCCGGCCCTGTCATGCCAGTTTGGCACGATGTTCACAGAACCGGCGATGCCGCATTGCTTGCAGACGAGGCGCCTACCGACCACCGACCAAGGCAGGTCTTGGGGTAGGGTGTCGAGCCGGACGTCGACCATGCGTCGATCGCAATTACTGCCTGAACACTGGATGTTGCAGGTCACGTGACCGTCAGCAAGCCATTCCGCCGGGCCGCCGGGTGGGTATCGTCCTCTCCAGGGTGCATGTCGCTGCGAAGCCATGGCGGATGATTCCGCGGCCGACGACAATGCGCAAATTATCAATCCGTGGTGGATCGGAACACCGGGCAGCTACTGCCAGTCGGGATGTTGAAGTAAGCGAGGGGCGCGAGATCACGCTTACTATCGGATGCATCCAGGCGAGGAGCGGTGAGACGTCATCTGGGCAACCGCGCTACCCCGGGCGGGGGCTCATCGCTCAGGTGAATGCCATTTTCGGGCGTTCCGGCAGGCCAAGTTAATATGATATGGTGCTCGCGGCCGCCTTTCTCAAAAATCAATTCCGTCGGCCGCCGAATGATACCAGTCCACGGACCTTGATTTACGTTAGTTGTATCGAACAAAAGCTCAAGCTCGAGCCCTAACAGCGCGATCCGCACCCCCGAAAATATCTTTGCGGCGTCATCTGAGAGGGGAGATACGACGACACTCCACGCGGTGGTCATCGCGGACCCGATGTGACCTTTGAAATAGAGGCCGCCTCTGTCGTCCCAAATACCTTCAAAAAAAGCGCGCCTGATCTTAATCAAGTCGATAGTGTGAGTTTCGGACAGTCTAACTTTATCTTTTGCCGCGATGGAGAAGTACATTCCACATGCGACTTTAAGCATCCAATATTCCAGCGCGGTGCCGCTCGCGAGGTGAAAATTTGGTTTTCGCGACGTCGAAGAGCGTTCGAGATCCGCCAACGCCTCCGTAAGAGATCGAAAAAAGCTACCGGCTTCTGCGTCCAAAGGCGAGAGTGCTTCATTATGGCGCTTGCATAGGATCTTGGACGCGAGGTTATCAATCGCAAGGTCCATGGTCTCATCCAGAGCAAGCCACGGCACACCGGAAATGAGGATCGAGCTCCCGAGTTGTGCAAGCACGTTGGCAGAGACATAATGTTCGCGTGAGATGTCCTCGGAGCAATTACAGGTATCTCGCAGATAACAGCGGGGATGCGAGAAAGTAGTGAGCCCGCCGGGCGGCTGGTGAGACTTAACCCGCTTCCGCAGCTTCCCGTCGCTTTTGTCCAAGCAACATGAAGCAATCATCCAGCCACTTCGACATGGGCAAAGGTGGGTGGGGAGCAACGTGCGTTTTTGCGCTTTGACGTTCAAAGTTTTGCATCATATGGACGGTGAGCCGCAGGACCTACGACGCGCTTCAGTGTTCAGCAACCGCAGAGCGAGGGCAAGGGGACCTGCCACGACAATGAGCGGGGATTGTCCCTCTTGAGAGATTGACGTGTCGCGACTCAGGCTCTGCATCTGCCGGCGCAGTGAGGCTTATGGTCGTGCAGCGTTAGGTTTCCCATCAGCCGAGCGTTGAGCGGATGTAATTTACGATGCCGCGGTTCAATCTTAACCTAAGCAAAGTTTCATTTGCTGCCTTCCGCACGTCGCCGACGGTTTTAGCTCGGCGTCGGCGAGGGTGCGTCGTACGTTCCAAAGGAAGTCGAATCTGCTCGATTGGCGCGTCATTTGGAATTTCAGATGTCGGATAGAGCAGCATGGTGCGCATCTATTTTGCCTTCACACTCAACCTCAGCTCTACAAGCCGGCCGATGGCTTTCCGGTCGGCGTTTGCGATCCCAGCCTACAGACTAGGGGCAGCGGCTGTATAGATAGGTTTGGCGTTTACCGTCCAACAGGGTGGTCCGACTTAGCTTGCCGTCCGACATTTCGATGTATTCTTTGTAATCGTATTCTTCTCCTTCTGCGGCACAGCGGAGCAGGAGGTCAAATCCAGCACCCCGCCTCGTTATCTTTTTGATGGAGCAGTGGTTCTCCATCCCAACGAATTTGGTACCCGAATAGCTTAAAAGTCCTTCGGTCTCTCCTGGCGCGCCCTTACAAGCCTTGACGTTCCCCGTGAACCACTTTCCCGGCCAAGAATTAGCGCCCTTACTTCCCTCCTGTACAGATTCCGTTCCGCATAAGTGCCAAGTCATCTCGGCTCCGATCTGGCCTCGCTTTCCATAACAGCGACCTAACCGTTCAAGCCGGGTGCTATAGCGCTCTCGTTCGTCGCAAGCTGCCTCAGTCTTCGGAGAGTCTCCCGAACCGCCGCGGCATCGCGAATTTGCCTCATACCAGAGCTCGATCAAGGTTCGACTTGGTTCGGACTTTTCTTGTGCGAGCGCACCTCCAGGAATTGTTGTTGCAATGATCATCACCGCTGCGATGCTAACGTTCTTTTTCACGTGATACCTCACGTTTTCCCCTTCGTCTTCTTCGCCGGCTTCTCTTCTGGATCCTTCGTCTTCACGGTGAGCCCGAGTTCGACGAGGCGACGGGTCGCGGTGGCGAGCGGTGGATTGTCCGGCTGTTTTTTCGCCCAAGCCTTGATCGCATGCTGAAAATCTTCCGTCATGCGAACGCCCACCAGCGGTGCAGTCCCGGTTGCCGGACGGCCCCGCATTTTACGATTATCGTTTATTGACTTCTTCATAATTTTACGATTATCATAAATTCGAGCCGAGGGGAAGCTGACACTTCCGCCCCGGCTCTAACCCGAGCCACGAAGGATGCAACCCAAATGACCCAAGCTGATCGCGTGCTTAGCACGCCACCCACAAACACGTCTGCACTTCCCGCGGATCCAACGCGGCGGCACTTACTCACCATCGCTGCCGGCGGCGCCGCTGCCGCTGCTATCCCCGCCGTTGCACTGGCGCTCACGCCTGCGATCGACCCGGTGTTCGATCTGATCGAGGCGCACCGGCGGGCCAATGTCGCTCATACGGACGCCCTGACGCTGCAGAACCAACTGGAGGTAGCCCACGATCCGGACGCATACTTGGTTTCGGAAAAGCCGTGCGACGACGAGAACGATGCCTTCGAGGCATTGGTGACCGCATCCGCAACCACACTGCCGGGTCTGATCGAGTGGCTGGACTACCTCCAGAAGCTGGGGAGCGAGTTCGAGACGGAATGGATGATGACGGACCGTACGTGTGCCGCGGTTCTGGTCGATAGCTTCGTGACCTCCCTCAAGAATATCGGGGTGCGGGCATGAGCAACCGCAAAGCCAAACCCTCCAAGCTCGCGCTCACCCGCCGACGGAATGCGACACGCCGGCTAAAACAGCGTCGGTCGACGCCGGCCGGAAGGCTCGCGGAGGACGGCTCAACCAGCAAAGAAGCCATGCGGCGCAGGATCCTTGCCCTGGCCTATGAACGGAAGTTGCCGGAGAAGGAGTTCGCCAAGGCGCTGACGTGCCAGACGTTTCACGTCGCCGAATTCGCCGAGCGCCACCGCCTTAGTTTTGACTGGCTGTACTTCGGCGATTTGAAGGGACTGCTGTGGATGACGAACGATCGTAGGGCGCGAAGGGTCATGACGGCGACCAGCATGGAGACCGACTCATGAGGCACCGGCGCCGATCGATGAGGGAGCGCCACCGGCAGCGCCTTGCGGCACACGCGAGACGGCTGCGGCGGTGACGACCACGGGCGCGGGGCTTCAGCGCTTTACCTTCCAGGCCGTCCGGCTCACCACCGGGCGGCTTTTTCATGCCCGCCGGTTCACGCTGGCGGGCCGTTTCGCCCTCGTGGTACAATCGCATCAAGGCGGGGCGAAAACATGAGCAAAAGAAAACAGACCAGACTCGAAAAGATCGTAGATCACGATCGATACGCCGCATTAAAGCGGGTCGAGATGCTCTTCTTTTTACGATGGCTAGAGAAGCATCGGTTCGTGCGGTTTGCCGCCGAATACTACGCTAAGAAGTTCATGTAAGGCCGCTTCAATTGGCGGCCTCTTTCGCGTCCACCGCGGACTCGTCCATGCGTTGGCGCCGATCACACCGAAAGCTTAACCGGTAGTTTTCCATAAATCCCTCCGGCGCGCGCTTGTGAGCGCGCGCTGGCTCTTCACGCGCTTCGGTCCGGTCTTCAGTAGTTGTAAGAGCTAAGGATAGACGCTGCTCCACTGAGCATCACTCCGATACCCGAATACAAAGCTGCACGGCTATTGATCTCGCCGCTGCGTTGGGTCTGCGAATGCATGCCAAACATGGAGATCCCACCCGCCGGAATTCCCGGCGGTCGATCGACCGCCAAGGCCGCTGGATCAGGCGGCGGAGCGGATGGTCTTGGGTCTGCTGGCTTCACGGTACTAGCTCGCCACCACTCAATGGCTGATGCGAGACCGGCGAACAGCGCGAGGACCGCAAACAGTAGTGATGCCTTCATAATCAGTACCGCGGTGTCCGCGTGCCGACTGCGCCGGTGTACGGGTTCACATTGCCGGTGGCGCTGTAATTGTCGCGTTGGGTGCTGTTCGGATTGGTGGCGACGTAGGGCTGCACATAGGTGCCAGAGTTCGTGGTGTGGCCTTGGACGCTGTGGCTCCGCGAATTCGAGCCCGTGCCGCTGAGATATTGCGCTTGGGCGGCGGTCGCGGCCAGCATCAAGGCTGCAGCCAAAATGATCTGCTTCATTCCCAGTCCCTCCCCAATGGTTTTACTTGGGGACGGACACAATCACGCGTGGAAGGGATTCGCAACACCGTAGAATTCCGGCTTCGTCCGCGCTAATTGAAGAAGTGACCACCCATGCGCCGGCGCCGATCATATCAAAAGCGCAACCGGCAACGGCTTGAGAGCCACGCTAGGCGACGGCGATAAGGGGGGCCGTGAGTTGCGCGTCCCTGCGTTACTCGTCGAGATTAAATTAACAGGGCGGATAGCTGAGCGCGCGCGAGATATCTTGCTCGCTCGGTGCCTTGGCGTCCTCTCCGGGAATAACATTGTCGTCCAGCCAATGGCCACTATTCTCCGGCTGCCTTTTCCACACGCCGTTTATTTGTTGGAGAGGCCATTTATAGTCGTATGCAGCACGATCCGCCCACGCAGGGACATCTTTCCAAGATCTCCAGCACGGCTTTGCTGCAAGAGCTTCGGCATGTCTTGCATAATAGGTGCGATAGGCTTTCACCTTCACTCCAACAAACCCTTTCCAGGTCAGCCCATTAAGTTTGTCAGCATGCGATAGTCCCTCTTCATACAGCTCCCAGCTGAAGCCGTCGAATTGCCACAGACTCTCACTCCACGGGTCGCCCATACCTGGAATCGGGCCGACTTGTCTTCGTGAGAATACGGACCCGTCCTGTCTGATCGTAAACCGATCTTTTATGAACCGATCAGCTTCGGGTTTGGCTTTATCTTTCTCGCCTGATGACGCCTCGCTCGTGGCGAGCGTGAGGATTCCAAGCGCACAACCCGCAGCTAGAAAATTCCTGATCGATCGCGCCATGGTCTGAGCCTTCAGCGACTTCTCGCGCCCGCTAGAAGAAAACACGACGATAACCTAGTCCGCAACTGGACGTCGTGCCGCAGAGAATCCTGGCGCGGGGGCTTCGGCCCGGCACCGGTATAACGGTAGTTGTGACATTACCACGCAGCCACCGATTGAACTGGCGTATCTTTTCCTGAACTAACTACAGCGGGAATTATCCCGCCTCAACACGGGAGAATGGCATGTATCGCAAATTCTCAGTGGCCGTCTCAGCGCTGGCGTTACTTGGTCTAACAACCACGTCATCCCAAGCTCAGATCAGCACAAGCACGAGCGGCAGTGTAAAGGTACCTGGCGCCGGGGTTAGCGCTGCCCATGGGACAGAGGTAGGCCCAGGCGGCGTTTCAACCGGAACGGTCGGTTCGGCAAGGGTCCCGGGGGGCAACGTTAACGTTGGCCATGGCACCGAAATCAAAGTGCCCAAAATAAAGAAGCCGAAGATTCGGCTTTAGTAGATTTAAAATAGAGGTCGCCTTGGTCGGCGACCTCTTCTGTTCAACGACTTGCATAGCTCGCTGAGAGCTTTGGCTCTTACGCGGCCGAATGCTCCACCTTCTGAAAATTTGAGGGGCGTGGGAAGGATTCGCAATGACGTTGAATCCCGGGTGGCCCGCTTTGCACGGTTGGGCAACGACGCAGACTCGCCCATGCGCTGGCGCCGATCGACCGGCATATGACAGCGCGCGGCGGGCGGACGCACCAGCGGGCTTCCCTGAGTCATCCAGGGGGCATGGCGCCGGTCAGTCAATGCCGCTGCCGAGCTTGTTGACCTTGCCAGAGACCACCACGACGCCGGCCACCAGAGTCAACAGCGCGACGACCGCCAAGACGCCGAGCACGAGAAGGGCAATCGAGCCGCCGTCATCCAAGGCCACCGCCGCCATTGCCGCGTCATCCATGACGCCGCCGCCCATGATCCAGCCGTCATCCATGACGCGTTCTCCCGCGAGTTCGCTTGGACCCAAAATTGGACCCAAACTCGCGGGAACAGGACGATACGGGATAGAATGAGCAGGACAGGCGAAGTCCTAAAGCCCTGAAAAAACAAACGCGATAGACGCTATCGGTTTAGACGATACACGCCCATTCGTCTTTCAAGACCGGTGCCTTAAACCACTCGGCCACCCTTCCAAACCAATAATTTCAGTCGCTTAGCCCAGCCTGTTGCTGAACGCAATGAGCCGGACTTCATTGGATCAGGTCACGATCGAACAATTGCCGTGTGCTCGATCCATCGACATGGTTAGCGATGATACGAAGCTGAGCCCCGGCGCCGAGTATCTCGAAGAAAATCTTGTCGTCCTTGGCGCCCTCCCGCCACCGCCCCGGTTCGTCCGCCCACACCACGCGATTGTCTTCCAGCCGGCATCGATAGGTCCAGACGAAATTGTCGATCGGCCGCACGTAGATCAGCACGACGACGCCGTCGGCGGCGTCGGTTGCCTGAACGAGTTTGGGATCACGGCCCATGATCGAGGCGATCGCCGTTCGGCAAATCGTCTTGGTTTCGAACGGCGGCTCACCTGACGCCGGCGCCGCGGAAGCAAGCAGAATGGAGAGCGAGGTCAACCGAGAAACGAGCATCCGCAATTCTCCCGAAACACTTCCCATATTAGCCCGGCGTGAGGGCTGCGACGATCATTCTTCGCAGAGGCGGCCAGCTCTGATCTTCCACCACGAGCCGAAAGCCGAGGTTGGCCGGCGGCACGCCCGCGGCGCAGCCACCTGTGCGGGGATCCCGGATGAAATCGGTCATGTAGGTTCGGTGCGCGCCCTGCACGACGCGAACGCCGCAATTGGTGCCTTCATCATGACGGTGGCGGGGTTGGCCAGTTGCGCAGCCCTTATCGCCGTGTTCGAAATCGTCGCCGCGAACTCGCGCCGGCAACGGAAGCGCGCTGGCCGGTCGCAGTCTTAACGTGCCAATCGACCCGCGGATATCGAGTTACAGCCGTGCAAGTCCCCACGCAGGCTCTTCGAGACAACCGCCGAAAGGAGCGGCTGATTGCATCCGCTCCCGCAATCGGCAGTACCGGGCTGATCCGTCACCGGGAGAAATAACGTGGCTCACGTGCACGTTATATGAAGCACTTCACGCGCTGGGAAAATCGTGATCACACCATTGGCCGCAAATGCGCTCGCCGGCGGTTCGTCGGGTGGGATGATGCTGGTTCCGACCGGGATCGCATTGTCCCGGCGCCGTTGCCGCAATTGGAGCGGAAGCTTGTCTAGCCGAACACGACAACCAAAAGGCTCGAGCACAAGAGCACGAAGCTGGCCGTTGTCAGGGCAAGAAATCCGTTGGAGACAATGTCGTAGTTGCGCATGAGACACCTACCACTCAGATGCTCGTCCGAATTTATTAAAACTTTCCGAATCTCTGGCCGGAACTGCCAAGCCATTCCTCTGTCCAAGGCTCGGGCGGTTGCCCGAACCCCTGGGCGTCAAAACTCAAGCTCTGGAACGATAGCCTTCAAATGCATGGGCAAGAAAAATGCCTGCGCTCACCAAACCCATCACCGCTGTAACTGTCTCGATCATCGCACAAATCCTTTGCGCCCCCGCAATCCACAGAACGACTCCATCGTTGCACAGTCAAAAAGATTCACAGGCCCGAATCGCAGATCGGTCGTGAGTGATGATTTGCTGCAACAGATTGTCCGAAAGCGGCACAGGATGGCTACGACGAAGGGCGCATACACCGTGAATCGAGGCGCCGCGCCCCGTAGATCAACGGATGCGCAAGGCAACCATTCATTCACCACGCGGGAGCAGACCCCATTTCCGCCGTGTTCCGGTTGCGATATCTTCACGACGTGATGCGGAGGTGGGTCGCATCGTGGGTAAGGCCGCAGCGCTTCAACGTAGGCAGTCGGCCGCTGAAAATGGTAATTGGGGACGATGGGGATTCGACGGCCAAAAGCGATCGTCCTGGCGGCGCGTGGTACCGTTGCCGTGGCAACGTGCCTTCTCCTTGCCAATTGCGCCTCGTCGGACAAATTCGCCAGCCGCGTCGATCCCAAATACGGCGTCTCCTCGAGCCCTCGCGTGGTGGGATTCGGGGAGCCCGTGCCGAAGGGCGGCGGAACCTACCGCATCGGCAAGCCCTACACCGTCGCGGGCCGGATCTACGTGCCGGAAGAGGATCCGAACTACCGTGCCGAGGGCATGGCCTCCTGGTATGGCGACGACTTCCATGGCCGGCTGACCGCAAACGGCGAGGTTTTTGACATGGCCTCGCTCACCGCCGCCCATCCGACCCTGCCGATCCCAAGCTACGCCCGCGTCACCAACGTTCGGAACGGCAAGTCGCTGATCGTGCGGGTCAACGACCGCGGCCCCTACCACGGCAACCGGCTCATCGACGTCTCGAACAAGGCTGCGGAACTCCTTGAATTCAAAGCAAATGGTGTCGCCCGCGTGCGGGTTGAATATGTTGGCCGGGCACCGCTGGAGGGTTCCGACGACCGCCAGCTGCTGGCGACGCTCCGCACCGGCGAGCCCGCGCCGTCCCCGTCCACGGTCCGGGTCGCTTCGGCCCATCCGTTTGTGCCCGAGATATCGTCGTCTGCGGGCCGGATCCGGGGTGAGGTTCCGATGCCGGAGGGGCGGCCCTATAGCCTCGGCAATACCTCGGCCGACTACGCCTCAATCAACGCGACTTCGGAAATGTCGGCCTCCAGCCGCTCGCGTGGCCGTGCCGCGGAAAACCTGCGCGCCGTGTCCTACGAGAATAACGCCAGCTATACGGCTCCGAGCCAGGGTTACCTGCCGGTCGATCCGCGGGGACCAAGCGAAATCCTCAGCGGGCGTGGGCTGTATTAGATAGCGTTTTCGAGCGAAGTGGCGCCCGGTTCGCGTCAAGAAAACGCGTCAAACAAAAAATCATCCCTTCAGGAAAGCGATCAGGGCGGCGTTGACCTCATCGGGCCGCTCCTGCTGGATCCAGTGACCGGCCCCGTCGAGAATGAGCTTTTGCCGCAAGTTCGGCAGCACGCGCTCCATCTCGTTGACCAGCTTGGCGCCGATCAGCCCGGTAATGACGCCATCCTTCGATCCCGCGATGAACAGGGACGGCTGGTGGATTTGCGCGCCCTGCCACGGCGCGGTCAGCTCCCAGTTGCGGTCGATGTTGCGATACCAGTTGAGCCCGCCGCGAAAGCCGGCCTCCTGGTAGACGGCCGCGAAATAGGCGACGTCGGCCTCGGTCAGCCAGTTCGGCAGCGGCCGATTCGGATCGGCACCGGCGAGGAAGCCCTTGCCCTCCTGAACATATTGATGGGCCGCCGGATCGGAGAACCCGCGCCCGCCCAGCACGATTCGCATCGTTGCCGCGACATCGCATTCGAACTCGGCCTCGGCTACGCCCGGCGGCTGAAAATACTGCCAGTAGAAATTGGTGATGCCGTTTTTCCGCAAGGTTTCGAGCGGAAGGCCGCGTCCGCGGGAAGGGGGTGGAACACTGAGGCCCGCAACCTTGGTGAAGATATCGGGCCGGAACAGCGCCGCGTGCCAGGCCACCGGCGCACCCCAATCATGGCCGACAATGACCGCCTGCTTTTCGCCAAGCGCGGCCACCAGCGCGACCATGTCGCCGACATTGTGGAAGATAGTGTAGACGCCGATTTCGGCCGGCGCGCTGGTCCGGCCGAACCCGCGCATATCGGGGGCGACGACATGGAAACCGGCCTCCGCGATGGCTCCGATCTGGTGCCGCCAGGAATAGGATAGTTCAGGCCAGCCATGGCAGAGCAGCACCAGCGGACCCTGTCCCTCCTCGACAACAAAGAAGTCCAGCCCGTTGGCGGATATAGTGCGTGAGGATGGCATCGCGTTTCCGCCCTGTTTTTCGTATCTTGTCGGGACATCGCAACACCGCCACGATACGTTCCTTCGTCCGGTGCCGCAATCCGATCGACACGGCGGCAAATCCCAAGCCTGTGTTGTTTGCGATACCTCCAACTGTTACAACGCAGGCCTTCAGGACATCGCCTATGGCAGCAGAGACTTCCGTTTCCCGCAAATCCGACGCCGCGGCCGTTGTCCCGTGGCGCGGCCTGATGGCTGCTGTCGTCGCGCTTGCAGTCGGTTGGGGCGGGATCGTGTATGCCGCCAACAACAGCGTGCAGGGCGCACCGAAGAAGGAAGATGGCGGCTTTGACGGCGACGCGCCGACCGCGATCCTGGTCGAGGCGTCCAGCGGCAGCGTGCTGTTCGAGAAGAACGCCGACGAATTGCGGGCGCCGTCCAGCATGATGAAGCTGATGACGGTCGAGGTGGTCTTCAACGCTATCAAGGAAGGCAAGATCAAGCTGACGGATGAATACCGGGTCAGCGAGAACGCCTGGCGCAGGGGCGGTGCGCCGGCCGGCGGCTCGACCATGTTTGCCGTTCTCAACAGCAAGGTGCCGGTGGACGATCTGCTGCATGGCGCGATCATCCAGAGCGGCAATGATTCCTGCATTGCGCTCGCCGAAGGCATGGCCGGAAACGAGCGGATCTTTGCCGCCGACTTCATGACCAAGCGCGCCCGCGAGCTCGGCCTGACGAAGTCTACCTTTGGAAATTCCAACGGGCTGCCCGATCCCGCCAACAGGATGACGGTGCGGGAGCTGGCAAAACTTGCGCGCCACCTGATCCTGACCTATCCCGACATGTACAAATTGTTCGGCGAGAAGGAGTTTACCTGGAACAAGATCCGGCAGCAGAATCGCAACCCGCTTCTGAACACGCTCAATGGCGCCGACGGGCTGAAGACCGGCTACACCAAGGAGGGCGGCTACGGCATGGTTGGCTCCGCCGTGCAGAACGACACGCGGCTGATCGTCGTGATCAACGGGCTCGAGGATCCCGACGATCGCGCCTCCGAAGCCAAGAAGATGCTGGAATGGGGTTTTCGTAGTTTCGAGACGCGCACGCTGTTCGCAGCCAACCAGCAGGTCGGCTATGCCAAGGTGTTTGGCGGCGAAAGCCGCTCGGTGAAGCTTGCAAGCCCCGAGCCGATCAAGGTGATGCTGCCGAAGAACGGCAGCGAGAAACTGATCGCGCGGATCGTTTATAATGGCCCTGTGCGAGCGCCGGTCCAGGCCGGTCAGCCGGTCGGAGTCGTCAAAGTGTGGCGCGGCGCCAATATCGCCGTGGAGTCGCCGGTCTATGCCGCGGAAGCGGTCGGCACCGGCTCGACCATGCGTCGCGCGATCGACGGAGCCAGCGAGCTCGTCATCGGCATGTTCCGCGCGAGCGCAGAGAAGCTTTGAGCATGACCCAGGCAACGCTGCAGCGGCCTTCCGGACGCGGGAAGTTCATTACGTTTGAGGGCGGCGAGGGCTCCGGAAAGTCCACGCAGATCAAGAAGCTTGCCGAGCGCCTTGCCGCGGCGAAGCTGCGCGCCATCGTTACCCGCGAGCCTGGCGGCTCGCCGGGCGCGGAAATCATGCGGCATCTCGTGCTGTCGGGAATGGGAAAGCTGCTTGGACCGGACGCGGAGACGTTGTTGTTCGCGGCCGCCCGCGACGATCACGTTCGCACGGTCATTCAGCCCGCGCTCAGCCAGGGGACATGGGTGCTGTGCGACCGCTTCTCGGATTCGACCCGTGCCTACCAGGGCAGCCTGGGGCAGGTCTCGCCCATCGTGCTCAACGCGATGCAGCGGGTCACCATCGGCGACCTCAAGCCTGACCTAACCATCATTCTGGATATCCCGGTTGAAGTAGGTCTACAGCGCGCCGCCGCTCGCCGCGGCAGCGGCGTGCCTGACCGTTTCGAGTCAGAAGACCTCCAATTCCACCAGGATCTCCGCGACGCCTACCGGCGGATCGCCGCCGAAGACCCGCATCGCTGCGTGCTGATCGACGCCAATGCCGATGCCGACACGGTCGCTGCCGGCGTCTGGACCGCACTGCGCGATCGTGTGTTCGCGGTCCCGAGCCCGGCGGGTACGGCATGAGCGCGCGAAAGACCGAGCAGGAAGTGGCGGTCAGGCATCCCCGCGAAACGGCCGAGCTGTTCGGCCACCGCGAGGCCGAGACGGCATTGCTCAATGCCTATCGCAGCGGGCGCATTCCGCATGCCTGGCTGATCGGCGGTCCGCAGGGCATCGGCAAGGCGACGCTGGCCTATCGCATGGCCCGCTTCGTGCTCGCCAACTCCAATCCCATGTCGCCGTCCGTGCAGCGCGCCGAGACGCTCGCGCTCGATCCCCACGATCCGGTCGCGCGGCAGGTCAGCGCCGGCGCGCATGGCGGGCTGCTGGTGCTGGAACGCGGCCTCAACGATCGCGGCGTGATGCGGACCGTGATCACCGTCGACGAGACGCGGGAGACGATTTCGTTCTTCGGCTCGACCGCGGCGGTGGATGGCTGGCGGGTCTGCATCGTCGACACCGTCGACGAGCTCAATCCGAACGCCGCCAACGCGCTGCTCAAGATTCTCGAGGAGCCGCCGCAACGATCGCTGTTCCTGCTCGCCAGCCATTCACCGGCGCGGGCCTTGCCGACGATCCTGTCGCGTTGCCGCAAGCTGCCGCTGCGGCCGCTCGCGACCGACGACGTCATTCGCGCGGCATCGCGGGCCGCTGACGTCGCGCCCGATGATCCGGCATTGGCGGAGGCCGCAGAGGCCGCGGAGGGGAGTGTATCCAGCGCGCTGACGCTGCTCGGCGGTGACGCGCTGAAGCTGCAGCAGCGGACCGCGGCGCTGCTGGCGACGCTGCCGCAGGTCGATCCGCGCGAGCTGCATGCGCTTGGCGAGGCGCTGGGCACCAGCGACCGGGTGGCGCTGGCCGCTTTCATCGACGGCATCGATCGCTGGATCGGCGAAAAGCTGCGCACCGACGACGCCAACGCGAATCTGCCCCGCCTTGCACGGCTGGCTGAGGTATGGGAAAAGATCGTCCGCGCTGCGCGCGACACCGAATCCTACAATCTGGAGCGAAAACCGCTGGTTTTCTCGGTGTTCGGGATGCTCGCGGAAGCGACGCGGTAAGGCTTCGCCGGATATCAATCCCGACAAATCTTGTTTAGGCATAAAAGGAATTCGTGGTGGCGACGGCTGGAAAGAAAGCTTCGAAAAAGCGCAAGGCGAAGAAATCTCGCAAAGCGCTGCCCGCCCGCGCCAGCAAGAAGGCCGCTACGAAAAAGCGTGCCGCCAGGACAGGTGCGACCAAGAACAAGCGCGTCGTGAAGAAGTCCGGCAAGGCTTCGAAGAAGGCTGCAAAGAAACTCGCACCGAAGTCACCGAAGAAGGCTGCGAAGAAGGCAGCCAAGAAACCTGCCAAGAAATCGGCAAAGAAATCCGCGAACAAAACGACGAAGGCGCGCGCGGTAACATCGCTGGAAGCGAACCCCGCTGTAGCGGCAGCCCCTGTAGCTGAACGTGCAAAGCCAACCAAGCCGCGCGCGAAGCCGGCTGCCGCCCAGCCGGTGGTAGCCGCCGCGCGCAACACCTACTTCATCACCACCGCCATCGCCTATCCCAACGGCATTCCGCATATCGGCCACGCCTATGAGGCGATCGCGACCGACGCGCTGGCGCGGTTTCAGCGGCTCAACGGCAAGGATGTGTTTTTCCTGACCGGCACCGACGAGCACGGCCTGAAAATGATTCAGACCGCCGAGAGCGAGGGGCTTGGCGTCGCCGAGCTCGCCGCGCGCAATGCCGGCCGGTTCAGGGAGATGGACGAGCGGCTGAACGTGTCGTTCGACCGCTTCATCCGCACCACCGAGCCGGCGCATCATCACTCGGTCCAGGTGGTCTGGAGCCGGATGCAGCAGAACGGCGACATCTATATCGACACCTATGCCGGCTGGTATTCGGTGCGCGACGAGGCCTATTACGCCGAGGAGGAAACCGTCCTCGGCGACGACAATGTGCGCCGCGGCCCGCAGGGCTCGCCGGTCGAATGGGTCGAGGAGAAAAGCTACTTCTTCAAGCTGTCCGCCTACCAGGACCGCCTGCTGGCGCTGTACGAGAGCCAGCCGGACTTCATCGGACCGGATTCGCGCCGCAACGAGGTCATCAGCTTCGTCAAAGGCGGCCTGAAAGACCTGTCGATTTCGCGCACGACGTTCGACTGGGGCGTCAAGGTGCCCAACGACCCCGAGCACGTGATGTACGTCTGGGTCGATGCGCTGACCAACTACATCACCGGCGTCGGCTTTCCCGACGAAAGCGATTCGAACTGGCGCTACTGGCCGGCGGACGTGCACATCATCGGCAAGGACATCATTCGCTTCCACGCGGTGTACTGGCCGGCATTCCTGATGTCAGCCGGCATTCCCGTGCAGAAGCGGGTCTATGCGCATGGCTTCCTGTTCAACCGCGGTGAGAAGATGTCGAAGTCGGTCGGCAATGTCGTCGACCCCTTCAATCTGGCCGATCAATACGGCGTCGACCAGATGCGCTATTTCTTCCTGCGCGAGGTGCCGTTCGGTCAGGATGGCAACTACAACCATGAAGCCATCGTCGCGCGCATCAATGCCGACCTTGCCAACGATCTCGGCAATCTGGCGCAACGCTCGCTGTCGATGATCGCCAAACAGCTCGGCGGCGTTCTGCCCGAGCCCGGTGAGTTCACCGACAACGACAAGGATATTCTGGCGGAGGCAGATGCCATGCTGGCGGCGTCGCGGACCGCGATGGCGACGCAACAGATCCATCAATGGCTGAACGCGGTGTGGTCCGTGGTCGCCGAAGCCAACCGCTATTTCGCGGGCGAGGCGCCATGGGCGCTGGCCAAGACCGATCCCGACCGGCAGAAAACCGTATTGTACGTGACGGCGGAAGTCGTGCGGCAGGTCGCCATCCTGACGCAGCCGGTGATGCCGGATGCCTCGAGCAAGCTGCTCGACAGTCTCGGCGTTCCCCAGGACGCACGGGACTTCGCAGCGCTCGGCACGCGGATCAAGGCCGGCGCAGCCTTGCCGCCGCCGGTCGGCGTGTTTCCGCGCTACGTCGAACCAAAGGCGGATTGAGCCGTTTGCAAGCCATGCTCGTCGACAGCCATTGCCACCTCGACTTTCCGGATTTTGCCGAAGATCTCGATGCCATTGTCGCGCGCGCCGAGACGGCGGGGATCGGCCGTATCGTCACCATCTCGACCCGGGTGAAGCGGCTCGGCGGGCTGCTCGCCATCACCGAGCGATTTCCCAATGTCTATTGCTCGGTCGGCACCCATCCGCATCATGCCGATGAGGAAGACGGCATTCCAGCAAGCGAGTTGATCGAGCTGACCAAACACCCGAAGGTCGTGGCGCTGGGCGAGGCGGGGCTGGATTATTTCTATGAACACGGCTCCCGCGAGGCGCAGGAGCGCGGCTTTCGCGCGCATATCGAAGCCGCTCGCGTCACTGGCCTGCCGCTGGTGATCCACACCCGCGAGGCCGACGAGGACTGCGGCCGCATTCTCGAGGACGAAGTGGCAAAAGAACCGTTCCGCGCGGTGCTGCATTGCTACACCGGCGGGCGCGAACTGGCGATGAAGGCGATTGGTCTGGGCCTGTCGATCTCGTTCACGGGCATTTTGACGTTCAAGAAGTCCGAAGCCTTGCGCGAACTCGCCGCCGAGCTGCCGGCTGATCGCATCATGGTCGAAACCGACTCGCCCTATCTGGCGCCGGGCAAGTTTCGCGGCAAGCGCAACGAGCCGTCCTATGTGGTCGAAGTCGCAAAAGTGCTGGCAGAGGCGCGCGGCGTCTCGCTGGACGAGATTTCGCGGCAGACCACGGAAAATTTCTTCCGCCTGTTCTCCAAGGTGCCGGCACCGAAGGCGACCGCATGACGATGACGCTGACGATCCTCGGCTGCGGCTCCTCTGCCGGCGTGCCGCGTCCGGCCCTCGGCTGGGGCGCCTGCGATCCCAATAATCCAAAAAACCGCCGCCGCCGCTGCTCGCTGCTGGTCGAGCGGACAGGCGCGCACGGCACCACGCGGATCGTGATCGACACCTCGCCCGATCTGCGCGAGCAGTTGATCGACGCCAATGTCGATCACATCGATGCCGTGTTCCTGACCCATGAGCATGCCGACCAGACCCACGGTATCGACGATCTGCGTTCGGTCGTGCTGCATCAGCGCCGGCGCATTCCGGTCTACTTCAACCAGTCGACCGCCAAAGACATCATGGCGCGGTTCTCCTATTGCTTCATCGCGCCCGAGGGCAGCGACTATCCGCCGATCCTGACGCGGCATTCGATCGAAGCGGGCGAAAGCCATACCACCGAAGGGAAGGGCGGCCCGGTGAAGCTTTCCGCCTTCCTGGTTCACCACGGCCGGATTCCCGCGCTGGGCTTCCGTATCGGGGCCGCCGCCTACACGCCCGACCTCCACGACATTCCCGAGGAGAGCTGGCCGGCGCTGGAAAACCTCGACCTCTGGATCGTCGACGGGCTGCGCTATGCCGGCCACCCCAGCCATTTCAGCGTCAGCGATGCGCTTTCATGGATCGAGCGCTTCAAGCCGAAGCGCGCCGTCATCACCAACATGCATTCCGATCTCGACTACGAGGTGCTGCGCCAGAGCCTGCCGGC
This sequence comes from Bradyrhizobium sp. AZCC 2262, assembly GCF_036924535.1. Taxonomy (NCBI): domain Bacteria; kingdom Pseudomonadati; phylum Pseudomonadota; class Alphaproteobacteria; order Hyphomicrobiales; family Nitrobacteraceae; genus Bradyrhizobium; species Bradyrhizobium sp. AZCC 2262. Next base: position 3,392,459 of record NZ_JAZHRT010000001.1, read on the forward strand.
GGGTGTAATCCCGGCCTATGACGGAATGCGGCTGGAGCTCGGTTAGGACCCGCAGCGCTGGACTGCCATCCCGGCGACATACTGGAGTGTCGCGACGATGCCGCCAGCACTGAGCCCGCCCGTCGCGCACGCGCCGGATGACTTCGACTAAGAGGTAACACGGCAGGGCCTTCCGCCGGACATCATGCCGGCCTATGACGGAATTAAGCTGATGCTGGAGAACCCGGCAGGCCGGTCGCGCATCACAAACTCGATCGCGGGGCGGTGGAGGAATTTCGATGATTGGCCTGTTCTTCGAAGTCCAGACAAGGCCCGGGCACCGCGATCAATATCTCGATCTCGCGGCCTCGCTGAAACCCGACCTCGAGGCGATGGGCGGCTGCCTCTTCATCGATCGCTTCAGGAGTTTGACGCGGGAAAACATGCTGCTGTCCTACCAGATCTGGCAGGACGAGGGGGCCCTGACGGCCTGGCGGGCCCATGCCCACCATCATGACGTCCAGACGATCGGCCGCGAGAGGGTCTTTTCCGACTATCGGATTCGCGTCGCTCAGGTCATTCACGAGGCAAAGCCCGGGCAGCCGGTCTGGCAGCCCGAGCGGCGCACGCCCTACAATGACCCCGCAAGGCGCAAGCCGACATATATCCTCGCCTCTGAATCGAAGAATGCCACGCTGGTGGCAGAGACAGAATGGCGCCGGGACGCTTTCGCGAGCGTCTATCGTGACGCGCATTTTGCGCATCTGGTCGATTTGCCGGACGAGCATGCCGGCGTCGAATTCGGTTCACGCCTGTTTGCCGATCCGACAACCCAGTATTTTCGTATCTTCGAGGTCATGCGCGACTACGGGATGTACGAGCGCACCGAGGCGCCGCAGTTTTATCCGCCGGTCAAGCGGGAGCAGGCGCAGTAGCAGTGTTTGGGCAAGTTTTTCCAGGTCGTCATTGCCTGCGACAAACGCGAAGCGTTTGCGCAAGGGAGCAAAGCGACGAAGCAATCCATCTTTCCTCTTGCGCCAGCGGCGCGATGGATTGCTTCGCTTCGCTCGCAATGACGGCTACGATTACGCCGAAATCGCTTTCGCCGAATCCACCTGATTGCGCAGCAGGAACTTCTGGATCTTGCCGGTAGATGTCTTCGGGATCGTGCCGAACACCACCGCCTTCGGAGTCTTGAATCCCGACATATGGCTGCGGCAGAAGGCGATGATGTCAGCTTCGGTCGCCTTGGCGCCTTCCTTGAGCTCGACGAAGGCGCAGGGCACTTCGCCCCATTTGGAATCGGGCTTGGCGACCACGGCCGCAAACAGCACGGCCGGGTGCTTGTAGAGGATGTCCTCGACCTCGACGGACGAGATATTCTCGCCGCCGGAGATGATGATGTCCTTGGAGCGGTCCTTGATGATGACGTAGCCGTGCTCGTCGAGCACGCCGAGGTCGCCGGTGTGAAACCAGCCGCCGGCGAAGGCTTCTTGCGTTGCCTTCTCGTTCTTCAGATAGCCCTTCATCACGATATTGCCGCGGAACATCACCTCGCCGATGGTTTCCCCATCGCGCGGCACCTCCTGCATGGTCACGGGATCGAGCACGGTGACGGCTTCCTCCAGCGGGTAGGGCACGCCCTGCCGGCGCTTCAACTGGGCGCGCTGGTCGGCGGGCAGTTGGTCCCAGCCCGGCTGTTCGGCGCAGACCGAGGCGGGGCCATAGACTTCGGTCAGGCCATAGACATGCGTCAGCTTGATGCCAATGCTCTCGGCGCCTTCAAGCACGGCGACCGGGGGTGCTGCGCCCGCGATCAATCCGACAACGGGGCGCGCCTTACCACCCTTGGGCGCACCGGGCGCGTTGATCAGCGTATTGTAGACGATCGGCGCGCCGCACATGTGGGTGACGCCGTGCTTGGGGATCAGCTCAAAGATTTTTGCCGGATCGACCTTGCGCAAACAGACATTGATGCCGGCCGAGGCTGCGACCGTCCACGGAAAGCACCAGCCGTTGCAGTGGAACATCGGTAGCGTCCAGAGATAGACCGGATGCTGGCCGAGATTGCCGGCGAGGATATTGCTGACGGCGTTGAGATAAGCGCCGCGGTGATGCGTCACGACGCCCTTCGGATTGCCCGTGGTGCCCGAGGTATAGCTCAGCGCGATCGCGTCCCATTCGTCGGCCGGCAGCTTTGCAACGAAGCCCGGATCGCCCGCTGCAACCGCCGCCTCATATTCGAGTTCGCCGATCCGCTTGCCGCCTGCAAAGGCAGTGTCGTCGACATCGATGACGAAGGGTTTTTGGCCTTTCATCAGCGTCAGCGCTTCAGAGATCACACCTGAAAATTCCGGATCGACGAGAATGATTTTGGCGCCACCATGGTCGAGCTGGAAAGCGATTGAGGGGGCATCGAGCCTGATGTTCAGCGCGTTCAGGACGGCGCCCGACATCGGCACGGCGAAATGCACCTCGTTCATGGCCGGGATATTCGGCAGCATCGCTGCGACCGTGTCGCCATTGCCGATCCCGCGGCCAGCGAGCCACGAGGCAAAGCGCCGGCAGCGTTGATAGGTCTCGGCCCACGTAAAACTGCGGCCTTCATAGACCGTGCTGACGTGATCGGGGTAAACGGCGGCGCTGCGCGCGAGGAAGCTGAGCGGCGTCAGCGGCACGTAATTCGCCGGCGTCTTGTCCAATCCGATCGAATACTGGTTCTGGGCTGCGCTCATCGGCTATGTCCCATCTGAAAAGTTAGACTTACAAGAACCCGATGGAAATCCACGGGAAGATCGCCACGATAATAAGGCCGACCACCAGCGCCAGCAGGTAGCCCCAGATCGGCCGGATCCCCTCGGCCGGATCGACGCGTCCGATGGCGCAAGCCGCATAATAGCCCACTCCGAAGGGCGGCGCGAATAGCCCGATACCCATCGCGAGGATAACGATCATCGCATAATGAACCTCGTGGACGCCGACGGCCCGCGCAATCGGAAACAGCAACGGCCCAAACAGCACGATCGCCGGGATGCCCTCGAGCACGCTGCCCAGGATCACGAAGGCCACGATCGACACGGCGATGAAGGTCGCCGAGCCGCCCGGCAGGCCGGTCATGGCGGCGGCCAGCGTCCGCGAAAAGCCTGATTGCGTGAGGCCCCAGGCCATGCCGGTGGCGCAGCCGATGATCAGCAGGATCGCGCCCGACAGGCACGCGGTCTCGACCAACATCGGCATGATCCGCCGCCAGTCGAAATTGCGGTAGATCAAGAGACCGTAAATCAGGTAGCCGACGATGAAGGCATAGACGATGCCGATCGTGGAAACCTCGGTCGCGGTCGCGATGCCTTCGACCACGGCGTAGCGGATCACGAATGGCAGCGCGATGGCGGGCAGGGCGATGGCAAACGCGCGGGCGATCTCGCCGCCGCTTGCCCGCGTGACATGACGCAGGTCCTCGCCCCGGTAGCGCCACCACACCAGCGCCGACAGCGTGATCGCCAGCACCAGGCCGGGCAGCAGGCCGCCGGTAAACAGCGCCGCGATCGAGACGCCGGTGACCGAGCCGATGGTGATCAGCACCAGGCTCGGCGGAATGGTCTCGGTTTGCGCGCCGGTCGCGGAGAGGAGGGCGACCAGATCGCCCGGCTTCGCGCCCCGCGCCTTCATCTCGGGAAACAGCACCGGCGCCACGGCGGCCATGTCGGCGGCCTTCGAGCCTGAGATGCCCGACACCAGATACATCGCGCCGACCAGCACGTAATGCAGTCCGCCACGGACATGGCCCAACAGGCTCGCCAGGAACGCCACCATGGCGCGCGCCATGCCGGTCATCTCGATCAGCAAGCCTAGAAAGACGAAGAGGGGCACGGACAGCAGGATGAGATGGCTCATGCCCTCGTCCATGCGGCCAACCAGCACCATCAGCGGCGTGCCCGTCGTCAGCGCCAGATAGCCGTAGGTCGCAAGCCCGAACCCGAACGCAATCGGAACGCCGGCAAAGACGCAGAAGCCGGCAACACCGACGAAGAAGATGATCAGATTGAGATTGCCGAGCGGCTTGAGCGAACCCCTGAGCAGCCAGAAGATCCCGATGACGAGCGCGACCGACAGGATCGCAGCCACCACGGCCCGGACGTTGCCCGATCGGGCCAGACGCAGGAAGGCAAACAGCGCCATCAGGGCGATACCGACCGGCAGCGCCGCGGCCCGCCAGATGTTCGGGATCTGCAGCGCCGGTGTGGTGATGTAACTTTCCTCGTAGGCGTATTCGTAAGCCGGCCAGGCAATCATGATGAGGAACGCCAGCGCCGCCGCGGTCGCCACCAGATCGAGATAAGCCCGCATGGCGGGCTTCGCGCTGGCGACCACCGCCGTCATCCGCATGTGTTCGGCGCGGCGGAACGCAACCGCGGCACCCAGCATGGCGAGCCACAGGAACAGGATCGATGCCAGCTCATCCGACCAGATCAGCGGCCGGTGCAGCGCATAGCGCGCCACCACGCCGGCAAACAGGATGACGATTTCGGCGATAACCAGGAACGCGGCCGGAATCTCGACCAGCATTCCCAGAGTATGTTCGAGCGACACCAGCAGATTGCGGCGAGGGGATTGCCCCGCCTCGCCGCCAACGCCCTCACTCAGTTCGGCATGAGCCATAATGGCCCCCAGCACTTAAAGCTCATGTTTGACGCGTTTTCTTCGCGCGGACCGGTATCCGCGCGAAAACGCTGTACATTACGACAGCTTGCCGACCGATTTTTCGAGCAGCTCCCAGGCCTGGTCGCCGTATTTACCTTTCCATTCCGCGTAGAAGCCGGCTGAACGGAGCTTGTCGCGGAACGGCGTCACGTTGGGCTGGTTGAACGTGAGGCCTTTACCGGCCAGTTCCTGCTGCAGCCCGGCATTCAGCTTGGCGACATCCTCGCGTTCCTTGACGCCGGCCGCGTTGATGTTCTTGGCCACGATGGCGCGGACGTCCTCAGGGACTTTTTCCCACGCGCGACGGTTAGCCAGGAACCAAAAACCGTCCCACATATGATTGGTCAGCGAACAGAACTTCTGCACTTCATAAAGTTTCGCCGTCGAGATGATCGCCAGCGGATTTTCCTGGCCCTCGACGATCTTGGTCTGCAGCGCCGAGTAAACTTCGCTGAAATTGATCGAGGCGGGCGCCGCATCGAATGCCTTGAACATCGAGGTCCAGAGCGGCGACACCGGCACGCGGATCTTGAAGCCCTTGAGGTCATCAGGGCCGTTGATCGGCTTGGTCGACGACGTGGTCTGGCGGAAGCCGTTGTCCCAGATCTTGTCCATGACCACGAGGTTCGCCTTGCTGATCTCGCCACGGATATGGGCGCCCAGGCCCCCGTCCATGGCCTTCCAGACCGTGTCGTAGTCCGGGAACGCAAAGCCGATGCCGCTGATGGATGCCGCCGGCACCAGCGTCGCCAGGATCAGCCCCGACAGCGTGAAGAATTCGACGCCGCCGGACCTGATCTGGCTCAACATGTCGGTATCGGAACCGAGCTGGTTGTTCGGGAAAATCTGCAGGTCGAACCGGCCATTGGTCTCGGCCTTGATCGCCGCCGCCATTTCCTTGGCTCGGGCGTTCATGGGATGGCCGTCAGGAAGGTTATTGGCGTACTTGTAGGTAAATTCGGCGGTCTGGGCGCGCGCCACCAGCGGCGCGCCGATGCCGCCCAAAACCGCTGACGCAGCGGATGCCTTGAGAAGCGTGCGTCTTGAAAAACTCATTGGGCTCTCCCTTGAGGGTTTGTTGTTCTTGCGATGACGCGACGTCGCGAGTCATCCACGTACTTGCGCGCTTATTGCAGCGTCCGCACGCGGCGGCAACAACACAGGCCTTTGGCGGAGCAGGATTGCTTGGGCCAAACGAACGCCCGTAGGACGGCCTGGCTGGCTTGGTTTGCTAGAATATCCGCCTAAACATCTGATCTAATTGTACATATATATATTCCATAATATACCTTATGCGAATTATAGATTAGTTGACCTCAGAGATCGCGGGCTGTTGTGCCACGACAAGCATGGCGTCGACCTGCTCGCCCTCCACGGTCGGAAGCCATCATTATTTCGGTGGGGCACATGGGCCCCAAGAAGGATTAGTCGAGCTTGGGAGCGCTGGATCGAAGCTCCGAATGGCGGAATCAAAATCCGTACGAATATTCAACGCCTTCAAGGCGCATTTGAAACAAAAGCGGAAAATGCCTTCCAGCAATCTTCGGTAACTTGGCAGCAGGAAATCGATCGGTCAGCGCTAGATCGCGCGACAGAAGCTCGCGGCTTGCACCCTGTTCTTGACGCTCAACTTCACGATTATGTTGTGCACGTGATTCTTGATCGTCGAAACCTCCAGGCCGAGTTCGCGGGCGATCTGCTTGTTCGAAAGATTGTCGCCCAGAAAGCCGAGAATAATGTGTTCGCGGCGCGACAGGCGGTCGAGTCCTGCGTTGCGTTCGCGGCTGGCGGCGAGTTCGCTCAGCCGTTCCTGCATGAGCCGCGAAATGCGCGGTGGACACAGGAATTGGCCATCGGCGGCGGCGAGACTGACGCGTACCAGGTCCTCGATCGATTCTTCCTTCGTCACATAGGCGCTGGCGCCGGCCTCGAATGAGGCCAGAATTTCCGTGTCTGCGCCATCAAGCCCGAGGGCCACGACCGGCCGTCCGCCACTCACCCGTCGCGCCGTCGTGATGCAATCAGCCTTGGCGGCATCGTTTGCCGCCGACGAAATATCCACCAGGATCACGACAGGAGGCCGCCCGCTCGCCACCCGGGCTTGCAGGCTGGCCTGGTCATTGCAGGCGTACACACCGTCGAACGCCTGACGTATGCTGAGAATCTGAGACAGGCCTTCGCGATAAATACGATTGGAACAATAAAGAATGACCCCGCACGCCATCTGCCCTGCTCCGCAACGTGCTGAATTCAAATCGACGAGCGGTTTATGGAAGGGATGCTAACACGAAAGCGCATCGGTAGGTGTGTTCTATATCACGCTTGCAACGGTAGCGTGCCGCCGGAATGGGAAGCCTGCTGCCACCCGACACCAGAAAATAATCGCTGTCCGCGGGTGCGTTGAGCCATTCGCCGGGACCCGTGGCAATACCCGACAGGCCCCAGGGCGACACATCGACGCGGGCCTCCGGCAGCGCGTTCATGCCCCAGGGGTAGCGCCGCCCGTCGAGCCCGCGGGCGGCCATCTCCCAAAGATCGGGCGTTGGCAGCATGGCCCGAAGCCCGCTTCGCTGCGGCTCACCGGCAATATCCGCCAGCGCCGCATCATAGGCGGCGGCAGGGCGCGGCGCGGCCTCGATGTAGAAGCCCTGCGGCGGCGCCAGCCGGCGCACCGGCTGCGGCATCGGACGCAGCATTTCGTCGCCGAGCCAGTGCGGCAGCATCGGGACATAAACAAGAAGGCGGCCGTCCTGAAGTTCAGGACCGTGCGGCGTCCAGCGGACCTCGGGCAGCTCCGGCGGCAGGACTACATCGCGCGGGAGCGGCATGACGAGTGCCGACGCAAAGGGCTGGAGAGCGAGCGGCAGCCCCGTGGTGTCACCCATGACGGCTTGCGGCACCCCCTGCGGCAGGCGCGATGCGGAGGAGGCTCCCAGTCGCACGAGGCACGCATCGCGCAGGGCGAGGATCAGCCGCGCTTCGTCGTGGACGAGACCGAGCCGCTTTCCCTCCGGCAATCGCAGGCGGGCGATCGAGGGAGTAAGGCCGCGGATACCGAGCCGGCCGGCGGCGATCATCGCCGTCACGGCGATCTCCCAGTCGCAATCGGCGAGCGCGCGTCCGAGCACCGGCTCTGCCCGTTCGGCCTGAGACGGCTTGACATGCAAGGCGCGCAGGATCTGCAGTTTCTCGTGGCGAAGGCCCGGCACGGCAAAGAGCGCGGCGAGCGGCTCGACGGCAATGTCAGGTGCGAGAGCGGGCAACAACCGCCCCGCCACCTCGCCGAACAGCCGCTGCGCTTCGCCGGCCACTGTGGCATCGGAGTCGATCAGTAGCGGCAGCAGTTGCACATAGAGCGAGCTGTTGCCGGCCGTCTCGACTGCCTGCAATGCCGCAAGGCGGCCAACCGGCGCGGGGCTTTCGATCAGCGCCAGCATCTCCTTGCGCCCCATGCGCGGCACGGCCGGCGGAATCGCGGCCTGACCCGATGCGACAATCGTTGTCAGTCCGGTCGCAATATCCCGGTAGAACCGAAGCTCGCCCCCCTGTCCGCTCCACCGGGCGCGGTCCGGCCCCTCGCCGCCGCCAAGACAGGTTTGCTCGACAAGCGCAAAGCCCGCGGCGGCAAGCGCCTCACCAAGTGACGCGAAGGGAAGTTCCATGGGCAGGACGGCGGTGTGGGTCATTTTGGAAACTTCACCCCTTGCATCAATGCCACGAGGATCTCGCGCGGGGTGGTCAGCACCACGCCGGTTATGGGGTGTTTCACGCCAACCTCGATGGTCTGCACAACGTGACCATCGTTGTCGAAGATGAAGATCGGTCGTCGGGAGTTGGGATCGAAGAAGACGGCCGCGTCGTCGCCCATAATGAAGCGGACTGGCTCGATCTGCTGGAACACCTTGTTGATAAGTTCCGGCGGAATCTTGAATGCTGGCTGGAGACCGACAGCCAGCGCGGCACCATCGGGCCCCTCGACGAGGTTGCGCTCGTAACCCAATTGCTCACGCAACCACAGGGTTTCGAACCGCAGGCCCTCAAGATGAGGGTGGGCCTCGATGATCGACTGGAACATGTTCGTGAACTCGCCGATTGCATGGCCGCCCATGTACGCATCAACGATAACGAAGGATCGCTTGCCATTGGCAATCGCCTTCTCGATCTGTGGGCGCAAATATTCGGTGCGATTTTTGCTCTTGTTCACCGAGACGAACTTGTCCGGCCGCTGCTGCCGTTCTGCCGGCGGCACCAGGAATTCGGCAAGCAATGGCCCGCCGCGCTCGACCGTGAACACAACCTCGGGCGCGATGGTCGCAAGCCGCGCCCGCAGCCGCTGGGCCGCTGCGATATTCTCGGCAAGGATGTCCGCCATGATGAAACCCTCAAGGTCGATACCCCCCGCCATTCCGCGCAACTGGTCGCGGATTTCGTGGGGGCTCCCGGGCCTGCGGCCGCGAATATCCTGACCCATCCGCTTCCTGATCGCTTCTTCCATGGCCGCGATGACCCCCTCGGCTTTGAACTCGTCGTTGGGACCCGAGGCCTTGAACGCAGCCTCGACGTCCTTGTCCTTCATTATTGAACGCAATTCGGGATCAGGTGAAGATTCGATGGCACGGTGGATTTCGGCAGTTGACTTCGACCTGAGTTCGCTGTGCAGGCTGTCAAGGTGCTTCTGCCAGCGCGCATCTTCGAGGCCGCGCTGCTTGATCCACTCTACCATCTCCTCGAAGATCCTCTTTGAGAGATCGCCCTTCTCGAGATTGAAGGTCTTGGCAATTTCCTTGAGCCGGTTTTTGAGCGCCGCCATGTCGGTATCGGGCGCCTCGCGAACCGCCTTGATCAGTTCGGCCTGCGCCGCATCGTGCGCCTTCTCGAAGCGGTATTCGAGGTGCGATATCGGCCCGCCAATCTCCGGCACCTTGCTGGCCATTCCCTTCGGCAGCCGCGCGATCAATTCCTGGCGAAATTTTTGCGCTTCGCTCATGTTGCCAGTGCGAATTCCATCGCGCGCGAGCATGCGAAGCCGCTGCAGGTCCAGGAGCAACTGTACATGTTCGCCGGCGACACGGGGATTGGCGCCATAGGCGGCTCCAATCCGCGCATTGTCGCGCCAGACCTTCGCCATCTCGGCAAGAAGATTACGAGACGGCGGCGCGCCGAGGAGTTCCGCAGGCACCGGCGCAGCGAGCGCTTCGACGACAGCAGCGCGTTTGCCGGAATCCATGGCAGCGAGGACGGAGCGAAGCTCGTCCATTCTCGCGGCGTTGCCGGTTCCTGCCTCGATCGCCATCCGGCGGATGCCTTCAAGCTCGTCGGTCGGAATCTTCACACCCTCTGGCTTCGCCGGTGGCACCCCGCCCTCGAACTCAGCCGCGACGAAGCCGCGGCCGGGCTCGGCGGCAAGCGCGGGATTGCGAAGCACGTGCTCGAAGGCGTCGATCTGCGACTGGAGGTGCGCGACATCCATGTCGAAATGCGTCTGTGTCTCTGGCATCATGCGAGCGCCGGCCACTTCGTTCATGCGCGAGGCGAGGACGGCCGGCAGCTTGTCGAGCTCGAGCTTCGCTTCCCAGCCGAGGCTGCCGACCTTGACGCCGCCTTCGACGAGATGGGATCCGAGATCGGCCATCACCCGGCGCAGGCGGCCCATGACACCGCGGTACTTCAGCATGGCCTCGACGGTGGCGCCATGGAGCGCCACGTCGAGCGGTGTCGCATCAGGTCCGACGCGGATGTCGACGCCGACGATGTCCTTGCCGACCATCAGCGGCTCGACCTTCACCGTGCGCCCGCCGAGACTTTCGTCGGGCGTCACGAAACTCCCCTCGCGCAGCTTTTCCGGCAGAGCGTTGTGAAGCTCGCCGGACCGCGCCTCCGGAGCTGGCTTCGCGGTTGGCTCACGCACGTCGCCGCCAGCCTCGCGGGTGGGCGCAGCGGCTTCGGTCCTGGCGCGGGCGTTGGCGCTCTCGATGGTCGGCAGCAGACCGCGCTTCTCGATCTCGACCCTGAGCGTGCGACCCTCGGCATGCCCGAGGAAATCCGCCAGCGAGGCGCCGGGGTTTTCCTCGTGAAAGCGGGCATAGTGATCGTTGACGAGACGGCTTACCTCGCGCATGCGCCCGGTTTCGCTGCCCATACGGATTTCGCTGCGCACGCCGGTGGCGACGTGACCCGCAACATGGGAGGCGGCGTGGGTGACCTTGCCCATGATCACCGCCTGCAGCAGCGTGTCGCCGCCGCCCGACAGGAAGTTATGGAGAGGATCGCCTTTCCAGGTCTCGTCCGAGGCGAGAATGCCGACGGTCCCGGAGGGAATGGCCATCGCCGCGTCTTCGGCCGTACCCGCAACAAAGCGCACGATACCCTTTTCGATGGCGCCCGCCGAAGGCAGCAGGCGGCCTGCCGCACGCGTGGCGGCACCCAGGACCGGCGTCTTGAGCGCGCGCTGCGCGATGCCGCTCTTGCCGATCAGCGTGGCGACGTCCTTCAGCCGGGCCTTGCTCACCAATGCCCCTACCCCCTTCATCAGCGCCTTGTTGAGGCCGAACTTGGTGGCAAGGCCCGCAGTGGCGGCGTCGACCACGCCGGCGGCAAGATCGATGGCAACGTCGGCACCCGCGTAGGATCCGCCCTTGATGGCATATTTGGCGCCCATGGTGAGCGCCGTGCCGACCAGCGAAATGATGATCGCACCCACCCAGGTGAGGGACCCCAGGGAGGCAACGGAAATCACCACGGCAACGATGACGCCGATCGCCATGGCGATGTCATCGGCGAAGCTGTCGAGCTTGCGGCGGTGATCCTCGACCGCGTCTTGCACGCGCTGGGCACGGAAATCGACTTCGGCCGCGAGCCTCTCGCGGCGTTCGCGATCTTCCTCGGTGTTCTGCCAATCCGTGCGCATCAGATCAGGCTTCAGCGCTTCGAGGCGCCTCACCTGGTCCTCCATCCAGGCGGCCTCCTTGCCGGCGGCAGCACCGCCGAATGCACCGGTGAGGTCGCGGATTTCACGGTCGACGCGACGCCGCTCCTGCTCGATGCGCGCAGCATCGCTCTCCGGCGCGCCATGCTCCACCATGTCCATGATGTCGCTTTCGTCGCGCCCCGAAAGCTCACCGCGGATCATGTCGTTGAAGTTTTCGCCGGGGTGACGAAGCTCCCATTCCTTGCGGACCACTTCGATTTCGGCACGGGTCATGCGCGAGAACGTCTTCTTCAGGAGGTCCTCATCGGTGCCCACGCCCTCGGTCGCAAGCTCGATCTCCTGGCGCGGGCTCAGATAGCCGCGGTTCTTGAGCAATGCGAAGGCCTCGCGCTGGTCGCGGCCATCCATGCCGAAGGCGACGACGAATTCGACCGGCACGTGGTAACGGTCCTTGTAAAGCTTGGTCAGCGCGTCCATGGACGCGCCGGCGTCCACCGCCGCGTCCTTCTCCATCGCCCTGTCGGCCTCACGCTCCAGCCTGATGCGCGCTTCCGAAATCTGGTTCTCGCTGAGTTTCTGCGCGTTGGGGCCGGTCGCCGTGTAGCTCTGCTCGCGCATCGCATCGATCTGGCGGCGGATCGCCATGTTGCGGGCCGGGCCTTCGTCGAGCCGGCGCTTCTCGAGCGCTCGCTCGTACTGCGAGCGCAGCACCCCGTTGACCTTGCTGTCGGAGGTGTAGAAGCCGGTGCGCTCGATCTCGAGCCTGGCGGCATCGGCGGCGACCGGATCGTTTGTGCGCAGGGCCTCGGCGAGATCGAGTTCGGCGCCGCTCAATTCGGACTGGAAGGCGCGCTCCAGGGTGGTCTTGCCGGTGAGGCCGTCCCCCTTGTACTGGCTGACATTCTTGTAGCGCCCTTCGAACTTGTCGGAGATGGCCTTCAACCTGCGACGCACTTCGGCTTCCATCTGCGCCGAGTTCCAGTTCTCGGTCCTGGCGCGGGCCATCACCTCCTGGCGGACGCGGGTGAGCACCTTTTCGATTTCGGCTTCGTCGGTGCCGAGGCCGGTCAAGCCGCCGCGCATCGCTTCGTCAAGCGCAATGGCGTCGGCGGTCGCGGTGTCGCCCTTGAGAAGGGCCATGGCGCGGTCGGTCTCGTTGCCTTCGTCAAGGTCGTCCTTGAGGGCTGCGTCGAGCTCCTCGCCGTACTTCTTGCGGTACTCGGCGCGGATCTTCTCGATCTCCTCGGGCGTCTTGTTGCGCAGGGTCTCGTAGATCTTGTTCTCGTTGGTGCCGATGCCGTCGACGGCGTCGTGAAGGGCGATGGCATCCGCCTTCGACGGTTCGCCGGCAAGCTCGGCCTGGGCCTGGTCGAGTTCGTCACCGCTCATCTCGCTCTCGATATGGTCGTCGAGATCGAGGTCGTAGCGGGCGCGGTACATCTTGCGTATCACGTCGCCCTCGAATGGCGTGACGCCCTTGAGCGATGTGAAGATGAGATCCTCGTCGGTGCCCCATCGGTCCATCGCCGAATGAAGATCCTGGGTGATCTTTCCGGCATCGAAGCCGGGATTGAGCGAACGCGCCACATCCTCGAGCTTGTGAACGATGTCGTATTGCTTGAAGGCGGCGGGCTTGGCTCGTAGTTCCGACTCGAATACCGTCCTGGCGTGCTCGAGATGGTCGCTTGCCATCCGCTCCTCGAGCCCCTTGGCGGCAATGTCGAGCGGACCTTCGTTCGCGCCCTTCCGGAAATACAGTTTGACGATCGTCCGCTGTTCGTCGGAGAGCGCGCCGTCCTTGAGGATCTCCTCCTGCGATATCCCGGCCGCCATCTTCGCCTCGATGTCGGAGACGGTGAGAAGATCAAGCGCGATTCCGTCGCGCTGGGCTTGGGTGCGCCGCACCCGCCAGGTCTCGTTGACGTCCTCGGCTTCCTTGAGCCAGCGGCGGATGCGGGCAATGAAGCGCGTCCACCAGCTTTCGCCCTTCAGCACCTCGTCCTCGGCCCATTCGCGGACCCGCTCGCGGGCGTAGCTGCCGGCGCTCTCGACGGCGCCGCGAAACGCCTTGGTCTCGTTTGACGCCGCAGTCATGATCTTGCGGAAGGCTTCGCCGATCTCTGCCACGCGGGTATCGGTCCAGGCACGGATTTCGGCGGCGAGATCGGTAAGGCGCGTCTCCCGGGCGCTGTCGGTGGGCACACGCTCGGGCCGCGGCGGCTTGGGAGTCAGCACCTCGTATTGTTCGCGCTGGGAGAGCGCAAGGTAGCCGCCGAGCTGTCCGTCGCGGGCCTCGCGCAATTCCTTGGCGCGCTGCTCGCCGGCGAGCTGGTAGGCAGTGGTCTGGTTGGTGACGTGCTCGGTGATCCAGTTGACGGTGAGGTCGCGGCGCCTGTTGATCACGACGGGATCGGCTGAACCCGACGTCGCCTCCTGACGGCGAAGCATCTCCTCATCGGCGGCCTTGGCGGCACCGTCGATCGCATCGACCGTCTTCTGGCCCTCAGCGGCTACCTTGGCGGTGGTATCCTTGCCAAGCGCTGCCGCATCCTGCCTTGCCGCGTCGACCGATGCGGCAAGAGCCTGCTGGCGCGCGGCGATGAGGCCGTCCAGCTCCTCCGCGGTGGCGCCGGCAGCAAACGCAATATCGCGGAGATCGGTGGTGATCGCCGTGCGCAGGCCGTCGGTCATGCCGGCGCCGCAGTCGGGGAAATTGGTGACGAGGGCATCATGCGGATAGGCGCGTGACCGCAACCGGTTCAGCACATCGCTGGTCGTCGTGTCGGTGCGGGCGAGCAGCCTCGCCACGATTTCCTTCACCGGTGTCCGGAATTGCTCGGGCAGCGGGCGCATCGGCGGTGCGCCCTTGTCTTCGAACATCACGGGCGGCCCGTGGCCCTGCTTCTCTGGCAGTTGGTCACGGCCTTCCAGCATGTCGAGGGCCTGCACAGCACGTTCGGCTTCGGGCGTGCGCTTGCCGTTCGGCCCCTTGGCGGCCGTATCGATCTTCGACAGGGCAAAGGCGCCGGGCGTGATCAGGACGTTGAAGAGATCGGGCGGAATAGGCCTCTGGTCGAGCCGCGGCAGCGAGCCGCCGACGATTTTATCTTCGATCTCACGCGGGGGCGATGGTATCAGCAGCGGCGGAAACTGGTTGGCGAGCCGCTTGCCGGAGGCCGTGATGATCGCTTGCGTCTCGCGCGGAATCGGATTCGACGGGGGCGGTGGCGGCGGATTGTCGACCTGTGGCGTGGCCGGCAGATTGGCCGTGGCCTCATTGCCGAGGCCGCCGCGCGTTTGTTCGCCCTTGGTCTTGGCGGCGGCCTTGGCCTTGTCGAGGGCGCCGCTACTGGTGCGGCTGACGCTAACCCGCGGCACCGGCACGGCGGCGCCGGCGCTCCGCACGCCCTGGCGCCAGCGCTGGACAATTGCGGTCGGCGCCTCGGACGGATCGGCGGTTGGCTCCTGCATACCGGGCATTCGATCGGCGGCGGCAAGCGCGGGAGCGGCAGGCTCTCCTTCCGGCGCGGCGACGATCCCCTCTTGTCCGGCGGCAGCGGGCTTTTTTTGGCCGGGCGCCGCGAGCGTATCGGGCGTGGGCTTCGATGTTGCGGCAAGCAAAGTGCGCTGCGCGGCGTCACGATCGCTCCGTCCCCCTGCCGATGCGGCCTGGACGCTTTCGTCTTGCGGTGCTTCCGTCGGCACAACAGCTTCCGCCGGTACGGCGGCCGCACCCGGCAGCACGGATGCCGCCAGCGCCGGTGCAGGCATCGGCTCAGCCAACTGACTTGCACTGAGGAGCCTGGCGATGATCTCCGCCATCTCGCTCCACGCGTCCCGGCGGCCGGCCTCGCGGCTTTCCTGCCAGAGGCGCCGCGCGCCGAGCCGGTCTTCTTCGGTCTCGGATATTCTTGCCTGATTGGCGTGCCGCGTCGCGACCGGCGGAGCCGGCGAGGAGCGGATCAAGGTCTGGCGCGCGCTGCCGTTCATGGCGCTTCGTCCTGCTCCTCGAAGACGAATTCGAGCCGCTTTGCCAGCCAAGCAAGCCAGCCGGGATTGAGATCAAGCCCGGCGCGACGCAGCTCGAGGTCAACGGCCCCCATCGGCTGGATGACCTGGATGACATCGCGGCCGACGACGATCTGCCCGGGACGCGCGAAACGCGCCGTGACGGCAGCGGGTGTCAATTGCTCACCCAAGCGCGTTTCGGCCAGCGCCAGGTGCAATCCCGCACCCCAGGCCGCGAGGTCGAAGCCCGCGCCGCTGCGGTAATGCGAAGCCAGTTCGTTGATCCGCAGGGCGATGGCGCCATTGCCGGTGAGACGGATCGCCTCGGCAATGGTGCCGTCAACCAGTTCACGCTCGGCCCATTCAGGCAATTCCGTCGCGCAAGAGGTGATGTCGGGGAAAGCGCGGCCAAGAACCCGGCTTGCGGGATCGTCGGCCGTGCCGGAAAGCCTTGCGAACATGGCAGCGAGCACCCCGCTTTCGTCTACGCCGATGCGCCAGAGCCGTTCCGCCAGCTCACACGCCATCGACAGATTGATGAGGCCGAGCAGCGCGCACCATTGGCTTTCGTAAATCGCAACATCGTAGGGTTCGCCTTCCGCGATCACGGCCTGAGTCGGCGGGCCGGCCACTGCGGCGCGGGCGAGTGAGGTCGGCTGTGTCATTGCCGGCCGATGTTCGAGAGACGTCGATGCCGGCGCGATGCGCGCGGCATGGGGGGCATCTGCTTTCACCACGTCGTCGCTTCGTCCGTCCTGAGGCATCGAAGTGACGCTGCGAGATTCGCGCGCGGCTTCACCCGGTTGCACAGCCTGCGGGCGGGCAGTTGCCGATGCACCGGGCTTTCCGGCGAAAACAGCCTGCCGGCCAGACGGCGTTTCGGCGCGAGGTATTGCGCCGTCCACTTTCGGTGGCGGGCCAATCGGGGCCTCTCTCGAGGGCCCAGCTTCGGCAGCAATGCCCTTCGCCGCAGCAGCGCGCGTCAACTCCTGCCGCACCGTGGAGGGAACGGCCATGCGCACCCGGCGCAAGAGCATTGCAAGGCCAGCGCGCGACAGCCTCGCCAACACCGGATGCAGTGCCTTGATCTCCGAAAGCTGCACAAGCAGCTTTGCCTGTTGTTCCGGTTGACGGCGTTCAAACGTCCCCCACAGCGCAGAAAAATCCTGCTGCTCGCCCGCGGGCGGCGCCTGTCCTCGCGCCGCTGCGGCGATGGCGCAGGCCTCACGCTCGCTGGCGCTGCGATAGACGATGCCGCTCGGCGCACCCGTTGCGGTTGCTTCCGATGCAGCGGTCACGCGGCTGGCAATGGCTTCGGCGATGTCGCTGCCGACGGCTTCGATGGTTGCATCGGTGAGCAGCTCACCGGGTTTCAGCCGGAGCTGAAGGTCGAGCTGTGGCAAGCGGATCACCGCCTCCCCGCCGAAGCGAGCGACGAGTCGCCGCTCCGCCACCGCAAGCACCGCGGGCAGGAAAGTCTCCGCTGCATCGCGCTGCAAGTCGTCGGCACCGGACCGCATGTACTCCGGCGCCGTCAATCTGAGATCAGCGGCGACGACCCGCAGCCCGCCCATGGTCAACCCCGGAGTCGATGGTCCGTCCTGCGATTTCGCGGAACTCGGCAGCGGTCATGCCGCGTCCGGCGATATGGCCGTTGACGGCCGAACGGATCGCGCCAAGGGTTGCGGCATCGGCGAGGTCGGCGCGGATGAAAGGATCATCTGCCGCGCGCTTGGCGGCGGCGGCAGCGGCAGCGGTTGTCCCATCCTTCACGGACCCGGCCGCGGCGCCGAACACCAACGCCATTGCCCTCGCGCTGGCGACCTTGTCGCTCAGCGCCTCGACGTCCCTCACCCGCGCGAGCGCCGGCTCGGAGCCGATCGCGAGAAGATCGGCAGCCGTGCTGATACCTGCCTGGTCGAGCGCCTTGACGAGCGGCTCCACCACCGGCGTGTCGGCCGCAGTCTTGAGCTTCGCCAACGGAATGCTGGCTGCCAGCTTCTCGGCGAAATCGGCGATTGGCGCGCGCGCCGCTATCGGCGCAGCCATCAGTTCCGTCATGAAGAACTGGTGCAGATTGCCTTGCGGCGGTTGCGGTGAGAAGCTGAAGCTCGAGGGCTCGAGTAGGTTGATGCCGAGCCCATTCACCCGGCGGCGCCCCACGGCGGTTGCCGTTGCGATCTGGTCGCCGTCGTCGACGAGCAGCCGCTGCAGCACCCGGCCCACGAACTCCATCGGACCGATGCTGCCACGGTCTTCGACGGTGAGGCCGCGCCACGTGGCGGCGTTGGCGAAGCCCTCGCCTAGTCCGATCGCAGCCCCTCCCACCGGCAGGAACGTGCTGAGTGCATCGCCCGCCATGAACTCCGCTCGATGCGGCATCGGAGCCTTGGCGATGCAGCAGATCCAGCTTGCCAGCCGCGTTGCCGACACATCGAGCGGCGGCAGCCCGAACTGCGCGCCCCAATGGGTAATGAGAGGGCCAGTCAATACATAGCGCCGGTAAGCCCATTCGTCGAAGCAGATGACCTTGCCGCGCGGCGAGATCTTCATGGCGCCGAGCACGATGCCATGGACGTTGCACTTGCAGCTCGGCCCCTTGTAGTGAAAGCCGCAGCACCATTCCTCGAACAGCATGCGCAGGCAATTCTCGACCTTGGCGGCCTGATCCTTGCTAATGTCGATCCTGAACAGAAGCTGCCAGGCCAGCCAGCACACCAGCCAGGCAACGGCCGACTGCGCCGCGACGATCTCCGGCTTCGGCTCCGGCCCATCGCCGCATTCCGGCGTTCCAAGCTGGCCGCGAAACCATCCGCAAAGCACGGCGAGCACCAGCGTGCGGAGCTTGCACGACCAGTCGGCGCCTTCGCACAGGCTTTCAGTGAGGAGCGAGAGGCAATCGCGCCGCCGCTCTGAGTCTTCGATAGCGACGACCTCGGCCTTGAGAACAAAGCCGACGTTGTCCACGTTGCCCTTGAGCTGGTAGTGGACCATGCGCACCGGGCCGGAGCCGAACAGCGGCACCATCTGGACGACGATTTCGGCGGTGATGCCCTTCTTGAAGTCCTCGACCTTCTCGCTGCGCATCACGCCCATCATGATGTCGCCAACCGGAAGCGGCGCCCCGTTGCGCGAGGCACTGGCGAAAACATAGCCCGGTCCCGGTTCGATGCCGTAGCGGACGGTGTCGTCAGTACCGCCAGCGGAGATGGGCTGGATCACCTGGGCGGTATCACCCTTCTCGCTGACCAGCGTTGTGGCGTGGCCGCCGAGGGCGGTGCGATCAGCGGCAAAGGCCGAAAGGCTCAGGGACACTCGCGGCCCCGCGGCTGAAGACATGTCGGGCATTTGCACATTCGCGGGAAGCGATTTGCGGATCTCCTCGATCCTGGCGCAGAAGCGGTCAATGGGTCCCGGCGGCGGGCATGGCGGCGGGGGCACCAGGCGCAGCCTGACGGTCTCCCGCACGGCGCCATAACGGCAGCCGCGCGGATGTTCGGCGCACGGATCTTCGTAGACCTGGCGCGGGTCTTCGGGGCACTCGACATATTCGAGCAGCAGGCAGGCATCCACCGGCCCATCCGGCGGGTCGCAGTTGCAGGGATCGCCGCGCTTGGCCAGCAGCTTGCGAAAGTCTTCCGAGCACACGTCGATGATGTCGCATTCGCGGATGCATTCGGGGCACTCGACCACGAGGTCGTCGCCGCAACAGGAGAGGCCGTAGCCGGGGCGCACGGTAAAGCAGCGGCCCTTCGCATCCCATTCGACGCCAAGGCCCCAGACCACGCCCTGGCCGAGGGCGCGATTGGTGAGCCGCCGCTTCAGCTGCCAATAGGATTGCTCGCGCTTCATATCGGCTTCGGTCAGCACCATGCCGTCGAAGAATTCGGTTCTGGCGATGCCGCCGCGGAAGGCGCCGGGCACGCAGGGCTTGAAATCGTGTCGGGGGTTCATGTTCATGGCTCAATCCCCCACTGCGAAGTTGCAACGGCAATCCGGCAGGCTGCGCGGAGTCTCGATGCAAGAGTGGACCGGTTTGGGTTCGGGCGGCGGGCAGATCGCATCGGGCAGGCACCCCAGCAGGGTGCAGACGAAGCCCTCGACGCAGCGCCCGATGTCGGGCTGCTCGACGATGCGGCACTCGTCGTCGCAGACCTCCTCGCCGAGGCAGCGGATGAAGTCACAGACCGCGATCTTCAGGCATTCGCGCACGCGCCATCGCGTGTCGCAGGATATGGAGAAGATGTTGTCGCAGCTGCCGTCGGGCTTGCGCCGCGCCGGCGCAAAGGCATGGTTGTGCCCGCAGCTTTCGCAGCCGCACTTGCCGCCGCAACCACAGCCACAATCGCCGCCGCACTGGCCGCCGCACTTGCAACCACCGTGGCTGGCTCCGCCGCAACCGCAGCCCGTCGCCATCGAAGCGGCCGTGCCCTTGGTCGCTGACTGGCCATATGCCGCGGCATAGATGGTGCCGGCCGGCGGCGCCGCCGTGAACTGCGGTGGGTCGGAGCCTCGTACATACATCGCGGCCTGGGGCTTGGTGATGGCTCGCTGTGTCATGGCCAGTCTCCTTATTTCGCTGGGCTGCAGGGGCGGCACGATCTCGCCCGGCGCCAGCGCGAGCAGGGTCACTGAATGACTTGGATCGGACTCGGCGGGCGGCTTTTCGTCCTCGGCGCGGAAGTAGCGGTTGATGGCGGCAACAAGCGCCAGCACGTGCATGAGATGGGGCCGCTGCAGGACGCCGTCATTGTAGGCGACGTATCGGGGCGCGTCCTTGTAGATCGGGTCCGTGACCGAAGCGATCTCGATGGCTTCGAGCAGCACCAGCGTCGCAAACTGGGTCAGCACCGCCCATTCGCCACGGGTGAAGCCCAGCCTGTCGGGCTGGTTTGCGCCTTCAGCGTTTCGCGCGCTGACGCCGGACAGCAGTTCGAAAACCGGAATGGCACTCCTGATGGCGCCGACGGTGAGGGTCCCCGCCTTCAGGCCGCCGGCCATCAGCAGGGCCTCGACCTGGTGGAGCAGCCTCGCTCCGCCTTCCCTGCGCCCTTCGCGCGCGCTGTCGGATACTCTTGGCATCAACGCCTCCTTGCGCTTACAGCGGCTGCATCTCGAGGTCACCCGACTGGGCGTTGGTGGAAAGGCCGAAACGCCAGGCAAGGTGGCGCGGCCGCAACTGGCGGAGCTTGCTGTCGACGACGGGTTGGCCCTTGTCCGGCACATAAAGCTGGTAGCGGCCGCCGTTGGCGAGGAATCCGCCGGCGTTGTCGATGACGACATAGATTGCCGGGCCGTCGACAAGATATTCGCCGCCGGCATGCTCGCGATAGAACGCATCCACGGCGTTGTTGGCAGGCTCGTCCCAGCCGTTGCCAGTCAGCCTGCGGATGGCGAAGCTGTCGTCCTTGTCGAGGGATCCCTGCTCCACCGGCGCACTCAGCGTCAGCACGAACTGGTAGCGATTGCCGTTGAGCTTGCGGAAGGAGATGTCGAGGACCTCGGGACCGCCCACGGCCGGATCGATCTCGGCGAACAGCGTGGCCAGCAGGTACTGGATGACTTCGGTCGACAGCAACACCTGCGAGGCGCAATCGTAGTCGATCTCGTCGATCTTCACGATCTTGTGGTCGTCGTGGTCATCGAGGACGAGATCGAAGCAGGCAAGCAGCAGCCAGTTGGGATCGGGTGCGGCACAGCCCTGGCGGATCGGCTTGGCGATGGCCTTGAGCAGCCCCACGCCTCCCGACGCCTCGGAGACCGCGGCATCGATCATGTCCTTTGCCGGGAACAGGTCGTCGACGGAAGCGGCCTCGGCCTCGGCGTGGAACATCATGCGCATCTCGAATTCCTCGGAGATGCGGCCGAATTCAACCTGGTGATTGCAGGGATCGCATGCGGTTTCACCGCCGCAGCCGCAATCATCGTGGGCGCTGCCGCCGCCGCATTTCGAGGCCGGCGCCGGCTCGGGCTGGCCGGCGCATTCGGCATAGCGCATCACCACGCACACCCTGACGCGGCGGTCCTTGTCGGGCTTGCACGGATTTTCGTCGCTATCCTTGTATTTGAAATGCTGGGCCTTGAACCAGGCCTCGACGTCGACGCACTGGTCGAAGCCGACGACGATCTCGCGGCCACACGCATCGATCGCCGCGCCCTTGCCGACACGGATGACGAGCCCGCAGGGATCGAGCAGGCTAACCTTCAAACCGCACAGGATGCCGGCGCCGTGCAGGTGCTCGTTGTGGAAGCGCATCTTGCCGGCGTGGTAGCGCTGCTCATCGACATAGTCGGCCAGGCGCATCTGCTTGCCGCTGAAGTAGCGCACACGGAAGAATCCGGCCGGCAGGCCGCAGCCGACAGGGGCGCAGCCGCCGCGCTGTCTGAGGTCTTGCCATTTCGACATGATCAGCCTCCACTCCTAGCGGCCAGGATGATGGGGCCGCGGCCCTGCCGCAGTCCCTGGATGAGATGCGCCGGCATGGCGGTGCTGCGCTCGGTGTCGTCGCGTTCGCAGACGCAGACGGGCACGCAGGCCTCTGCCGGAATGAAGATCCCGCCGATGGCGGTGTCGATGCCGATGCGCGGCGCTTCGCCGCTGCCGACATCGAGCCGGTAGGACGTGTGCGCCGGCTTCATTGCCTCGATGACTTTTCGCGCGGCGGCTCTCGCGGCAGCGCGGTCGGGAACATCGGAAAGGTCGATGGCGACGGTGAAGCGATGCGCGAATCTGTCGGGCAGCTCCGGGCTTGATCCCGCGAGCGAGGCAATGCCGAGCGCCCCGCTCTCGCCCAGTGCAATCGGCGCTGGCGGGCGCATCATGAAACCTTCGGTGATGGCCACGGGCCTGGCGGTGAAGATCTCGAGCCAACGGGCCATCGCGCGCGGCGTGCCACGCCCGGCCTGCAGCGCGGCGGCCTCGATCACGAGCTGCCGGCGCCGGACCGTCGGCCACGACGGATCGAAAGCGATGTCGAGCCAGGCGGCGACGAAGGCGAGCCATTCCTGATCGGCGGCGCGCGGGTTGATGAGCCGGGACACGCTCTCATAGGCTTCCTCGACGCGGGTGAACTGTCCCTCGAACAGCGTCAGGAACCGTTCGAGGAAATTGGAGCCCGGCTGCTCGCTATCGGGATCGCGGCGCGAATACAGCGCCGGCAGCAGTGACAGCAGGCTGGGCCGCGGTCCGGTGATGCGGACCGAGCGCAGCCGCGGTGTCGCACTGGCGATGATGGCGGGGCCGACGCCATCCGGCGGCGGCAGGCCGGCGCCATGCACCCTCAGCTTCAGCCAGATATAGCGGCCGCGGTCCGTCGCCCGCGCCTTGTCGAACACGACATCGGTCCAGCTTCGCGCGGTGATGACGCCGGCTAGTCTGCCGGCGGTGAGCCACATCGTCCGCGTTTCGCCATCGATCCAGCTGATCGCATGCGGTTCGCTTCGGGCATCGTCGATGACGGTCACCAGGGTGCCGGGCGCGACCTGACCCGTGTCGGGGAGTGCTTCCCGCACCACCAGCCGCCCCGCTGTGTCGAGCAGCGTCACGCTGGCCGTGGCGAAATCGCCTGCGACCGCAGCATCGAAGCGAATCTCCACCATGCCGTCATCGATGGAGAAAATTTCAAGACGGGCTTCGTCATTGACCGCGATGACGTCGCCGTCGCGCAGGAACAGCGCAAGTGGCGCCGGCAACTCCACGGTCTCCGGCGTTCCATCGCGCAATGCCACCGCCATCGGCGCCGCGGCTGGATCGACAAGGAAGCCGAGGTCAAGGGAGCCAAAGGGCAACGGCTTGCCGTCGCGCATCAGCAGAGTGATCGCCGTCGGGGCTGCGAAGTCGCCGCTTGCCGCCCCCTGCGCCGTGATGGAGCTGATCGCGGAGATCGTGATGTCGGCGGCACCGCCGGCGGGCGTGGTGAGGCGGATGACGTCACCGGCATGGAGTTGTCGCGCCACCGCCAGCGGCACCAGGACCCGGTCGGCGTTCACCGGCCCGCCGCCATCGAAGGCATGAAGGTTCGGCCGGTCGCGGATCATCTCTGCGAGTTGCTCGAGCGGCCACATGTCGGTGTCGGGCAGTATCAGCCGGTCGAAAGCGGCGCCGGGCCGGTCAGCCTTGGCCCTGGGAATCGCCGCTGGCGTCCTCGGCGCCCATGGAAAGACGGTGGCGTCGCTCCCGTTGCCGGCGAAGGTTTGTACGCTGACGGACGTGCCGTCCGGCAGATCGGCGTCGATCACCACACGGTGCCAGGCGAAGTTTTCGGTGCCGCTGTCGAGCGGTCCGATGGTCACCTCGCCCTCGGCAACAAAGCGTGGCGGTGTTGCGGGCCAGCCGGGCGGCAATCCGGCATCGGCAAACCACGGCAGCGAATAGCGCGGCTCACCGCAGCTCGTCATGTGCCACAGGCCGGGGCGCATGGGATCGAACACCGCGAGCGTGCCATCGGCGAGGACCGCGCAGGCGCGGGGCTCGGGCGTGGGCGGCGGCGTCCATAATGCGCCGGTCCAGGCATCTCGCGTTGCCAGCGTGACGCGGCGCAAGCACGTAAACCGCGACGAGACCACATGGACCGCGCGGGTTGCCGCGTCCGTGACGTAGGCGGTGCCTTCGTCATCGAAGGCTGTGTGAACGGGCCGTGTCAGGCCTTCGTCCACAACGGCGATCACCTCGTCGCCGCGCGGTGCCAGCACCTGCACGCGGCCGTTGCCGGCGTCGGCCACCCAGATGCGGCCGAAGGGAT
The DNA here is from genome assembly GCF_036924535.1 of Bradyrhizobium sp. AZCC 2262. NCBI lineage: Bacteria > Pseudomonadati > Pseudomonadota > Alphaproteobacteria > Hyphomicrobiales > Nitrobacteraceae > Bradyrhizobium > Bradyrhizobium sp. AZCC 2262. The sequence continues at coordinate 3,416,816 of NZ_JAZHRT010000001.1, forward strand.
CTATCGACAGCGATATCGGCGCATGGAAGCGGCCGGTGGCAAAGCCGCTGCCGCCGATGCCGACTGGCCGCGAGAAGCCGGAATCGCAGGGCGCCTTCCTCAGCACGAGGTCACGCTCGCAGTCGACACGCCAGACGATGCCATCGGGGCCGGTGACCGGCGCGTTGGCAAACCAGGTGTCGGCCAGATCGGGACGCGGCAGCGGCGCAAGCTGCAAGGCGCCCTGGTTGGCATCGTAGCCGAGGCCCCGCCCCTGCCCGGCGCGCCAGTCTTCGAGGCTGCGAATGAGTAGCCAGGAGGTATCGTTCGGGTCGAGGCCCGAGCGCAGTCTGCTGGCGAGCGCGGACTGGATCATGGCGCCCCCGATATCTGAACGGTGATGCTTGCCGGATCGAAAAACGGCACCTCGTCCGCGAGCAGCAGCAGATAGTCGGTATCCTCGGCGGCGCCGGGTTTCGGACAGTTGGTGAGACGCATGGTCTTGCGGCGCTCGATCCGCCAGTTCATCACGGGAACGGCACCATCCGGCGTGCGACCGTCGGCGAGGCAGGACAGGTTTTCGACACGGTCGACGCCCGGCACACGCATCACCGCTGCAACCAGATCGGCGTGATGGAGCACGCCGCCGAACGGCGTTCCAGTGCCGTCAGTTCCGCCGGTCAGTACGTGGAAGCGGCGCAACAGCGCATCACCCACCGCCTCGCGCAGCAAGGTCTGCGTATAGCCGGGCAAGGCCCGCACCACGACCCGCAGGTCGTGGAGGCGGACATATTGCGGCGTCGTGACGTGGACCTCGGTGGTGATCAGGCGGATCGAATCGAGATGCTGGGCGACAGCGGTGAGTTCGCCGGTCGGCGGCATCGGATACGGACCAGGCTTGTTCGGTACGACGATGACGGTCAAGGCGCCGGGCACCTCGGTCTCGACATCGACGCCGGGTGCGGTAAGGCCAGCGACCAGATGGTTCAGCGGATAAGGGCGTCTCAACGGCACGACCGAGGCGCGCGCAATGCGGACACCGGGGGCAGCAACGGCAGCATCCACGTAATCGGCGGCCGTAACGGCGCGACCGCGGGCGCGGAACGCATGCGGCGCCCTCGCCTTGGCCGCGTCGAGCGTTTCAGCATCATGTCCGCCGCGGGCCGGCGTCACGTTGAACGCGGAGGTGACCGCGGCCGGCAGGCCCGAGGGCTGGCTTACGGCGCCGGTTGCCACTTCGCCTGCGAGCCCGCCGCCGTTGCGGTAGGAGGCGGCGATCAGGAGCTCGGTAGCAATCGGCGGCCGGCCATGGAGTCCGTCGCCGAAGATCACCACGCCGGCCTCGGCGTCGAGCACGAAGACTAGGTCGTTGGGTCCGGCCGTATCGAAATCCTGCACTTCCGTCCACGGATGGATGGCATTGGCGGCATCGCGGCTGACAAGGCTCAGACTGCCGGAAGCGATGTTGCGCTGGGCCAGCGCATAGGTCTGGCCGGGCTTGCCGTTGCCGCGGCCGATGCGCTCGCCCGTCACCGTCTTGAGGTTCGAGGCGATGGTGGTGTTGAAGTTGAGCGAGCGCAGCGCGATCTTCGGCGGAACGGCGAACGTGACACGCAGCCAGCCGCTGACCGGCACGTCGGCGGGGGCGCCGTCAACCGGGGTCTTGAGCTTGCCGACAAGCGGGTGCGCGAGCCCCGGCTCGACATCGATCCAGCTTCCCTGCGGTATCGGATCGATCTTCAACGGCACGTCGAAACGGATGGCGCCGGAGCGGGTCCAGGCCTCCGTGTCGTCGGCGATCACGGCCAGCGATTCCCACTTTCCGGTGGCTATGCCGGCTCCGGGCGGACGGTACCAGGAATAGGTGACAAGCTGCGGCCCCTGAAAAGCGTTGACGACCGACAACGGCGCAGCGCCGGCTTCGACGGCAGCGCCGGCCTCGGGCACCTCATCCTCGTCGATCTGCAGGTGCAGCGTGGCGCGGGCGCCCTTGAAGCCGGCCGAAAGCGAGCGGTTGAAGGCAAGGCCTATATAGAGAGAGCGATGGCTGGCCTCCGAGGCCTTGCAGAAGATCTGCACCGGCTGGGTCGGGATGTCCTTGAGCTTCGGGCTCTTGCCGTCCCAGGCGAGCGAGAAGTGCTCGTTGACATAGGTAGCAGGATCGGTCCCGGCGGCGGCCGGGCCGTGATCGCCGGCGTTGATGTCGAGAAGACCGTCGCGCACCGTCACCAGAGCGGCGATCTGGGCAGGCAGAACGTCGAGCGGCGCGTCGGTCTCGAACACCGGCGATTGCGGCGCCTTGGCGGTGATGCGGGTGCCGGCCGCAATCAGCACGCCCTCCGCGATCTCGGGCTTTGCCAGCGCGAAGGCCATGCGGGTCGATGCCGGCTTGGCGGGGTCGAGCATCACGCCGACGAGGCGCAGAAATTCGACATAGGTCTTCTCCGGCACCCGGTTCAGCCGGTAACCCACCTGTTCGGCGAGATAGGCGAAGAGCTGGATCAGCGTGATGCCAGGGTCGCTGTCGTTGTGATCGGTCCAATCCGGCGCCACCAAAGGAATGCGCTCGCGCAGCATGGTTTCGACAGCAGCGAAATCGAGGTCATCGAGCCTGGGCGCTGTCACCGGCATGGTCAGTCCGCCTCGTTGAGATAGAAGGGATAGACGCGGTTGTAGAAAGCGTTGGAGCGGCGGACGACGTAATCGACCTCGATCTCCATCAGGTTGGGATCGCCGTCACCGGCGCGCGCGGTGACCCGCTCGACGGTGATGCGCGGCTCGTCGTTGAGGAGCGCCTGCCTCACCGCCCCTTCGACGCGGCGATGGGTGACCGGGCTGTTGCCGGCGAACAGGAAGGAATCAAGGCCGGCGCCGAAGCTGGGCTTCATCACCCGCTCGCCGGGACTGGTCCTGAGGATGATCTCGACGGCCTGCTCGACATCATCCTCATAGGAGACGTAAGCGAGTCGTCCGCCTACCGGGCGCAGCGGAAAGGCCCAGCCGACACCGAGATAGGGCCGCGTTCCGGTGAGACGGGGATCGGCGTCAGGCATCATTCAATCTCCCACCATGACGCGCGGAAACCCGCCGAGCACGATGCCGTTGGCGTTGCCGTGGTTCTGCTTGGTCTTGTCGAACATCCGCACGACGGCCGAGCCGTTGGCAAAGACGCTGCCCGAGGCCGATACGAACTCGACCTCCTTGCCAAAGGTGTGCGAGATGACGCCGCCCAACGATCCCGCAGAATCGCTGGTCGTCGTCTGGATCTTGCTGCGCTTCAGCACCACGGGGCTGCCGCCGGCCTTCACGCTGGTGGCAGCAGACTGGGTATCGGCGAGCTTGCCGATCGACGGATAGGGAATCGGCACCCCGAGCGGCAATGGAATGCTGACCGGCGGCGTGTAGCAGACATTGGGAAAGGCGAAGCAGATGCCTTGCGCCGTGGTGGTGATCGGCTTGCCCATGTCAGGAAATCTCCAGGGTTGCATCTTCGAGACGCGGCTCCCAGGCAAAGGAGGCGCGCCACGTCAGCGAGAAGTGTCCGGCCTCGCGGTCCATCACCACGGTGTCGACACGCGGCGTCAGACTCACCGGCGGATTGAGCGGCGCGCCATCGCGGGTAATGGCGACGGCGGGCGCGGCCGGGATGGTGAGAACGGTCACGGGCCCCGCGGCGTCACCGAACCGGATGCGGTCCCCGGGTGCGAAAGGCGCTTCGCCCACGAGCGGCCCGCCGTTCTGGAACAGATTGTCGTACTGGTCCGGCAGGTCGAAGAGATCGGCATGGAAGTCTGACAGCGAGGACGGATCGTTCGCGCCGCCGATGCGCCCCGCTTGGGTGAGCCTGACACCGGTATCGCGCCTGCGCCAGCCAAACGGTCGCGCTGTGACCGCACCAAAGCCGCCGCCGCGATCGACCGCGACGGTGCCGAAGTTCGACAGCTCGATGTGGCCGGCCACGGCCTGTGGAACCGGCGGCGGACCAAGATCGACCTGCTGCAGCGGCGTCAGGAATGACACCAGCCGATCGACCACCACGACATCGGCGACCGGCTTCCACGGTGCGATGTCGGACTCGCACTTGAAGGGCCCTTCAGCAGGGAACGTCAGATAGGGCTCGTCCTCGAGGCGAACATCGCCGGCCGCGATGGCGGTGCCGTCGAACCTGAGGCGGGCGCGCGTGACCACGGTCCCCACCGCTTCGGCATTGGGATGGTTGGCATCGAACACCTGCCCGGGCGGCGCGCGGAATCCTCTCAGGAAGAAGTGCGGAGGTGCCGTGGCGGCGGCTTCGATGTTCATTTCCGTGCCTCAATTCAGGTTGATCTGCGCGCCGGTGACGGTAACGCCCTGGGCGTTCATCACGATCTTGGTGGAGTCGTTGAACTTGAGCGTCAGGCTCTTGGCCACATCGTCGAGCACGATCTCGATGCCGCCCGCCGATTTGAGCAGCACCTTGGTCTGGCCCTTGGTGTCGTCGAAGGACAATCTTGAGCCCTCGCGGCTGACGAGAGCGCGGGTGTTGTTCGAGTCCGACGTGTCGACCTCGCCCGGCACCGGGTCCTGATCAGAATGCAGCGCACCGATGATGACCGGCTGGTCGATGCAGCCGTCGATAAAGCCGACCAGCACTTCGTCGCCGATCTCGAAGGGGAAATAGGCGCCGCGTTCCTTGCCCGCCATGAAGCGGGCGACGCGCGCCGGCGCCGAGAGGGAACGAACCGTGCCGCTCAGCCATTGGAGGATGTAGCCGTCAGCGGTGATCTCCTTCACCTCGCCATAGCGAAGCCCGGCAACGCCGCCCTCGCCGACCGCGCGCATGCATTCGGCAATGATTCTGTGGGCAACCTGGCTCATAAGCCGCTCCCTGGATAGAGCGCAGCGTCCAGCATGCCGGGCCGACGCAGACTGGCCGTGGTGATGTAGCCTTGACTGTTGAGGCTGTGGACGGCGCGCGTGACGTAATAGATGCCGTTGAACGGCGCCGACACGCCCTTGAGCTCGACATGGATGCCGGGCTTCAGCCTGGTGAAGCCGATGGTGGTGAGTTCGGCGGTGAGGAACTTGCGCGCGGACTTGCGCAGCTCCGCCGTGGCGAAAAGCCTGGCGCGTTCCTCGTCGATGTTGCTCACCTGCTTGGCGGGCGCATTGTCATCCGGCCGATTCTCGTCGGCGAACGCGCTGGAGCGCGCCTCTCCGGCCGACAGCGGCGCGACACCATCGGGAGCGGTGTGGAGTTCGCCACTGATCGCATCCTCGAGATCGACCTCGACCGAGATGGCGCCGCGCCCCTTCGGCACGCTGCCGGTGGCCGTACATTTGGTGAGCACGTCCCACACCGCGAACTGCGGCATGAAATCGATGATGTCGCGGCCCCATTGCAGCGTGACGAGCGGATCGAGCGTGCCGGACCGCGCCGGCTCGAAGTGGAAGCTCACGTCGCGCTTGTCGGCCTCGCCGGGATTGCGTCCCGCCTTACCTGGCTCGGAATCGTCGAAATCGACGAAGATCTCGTAGTCCATGCGCTCGGCGAAGCCTTCGATGAACTTGAGGTAGGTCGTGTCCTTCTTGCGGGTTACGTTGGTCATCTCGGTCGAAAACTCGGGCTCGCCGTTGCCGGCGAGCTTGAGACCGCACTGCGAGACGTCGAGCACGTCCCGCACCATGTCGATCTCGTGCATGTCGGGATATTTCTTGTCGGCATCGGGATTGACACGCAGCAGGCTCAGCAGGTCCTCGCCCTTCAGCGTCACCAGCGCGCCGCCGGCCTGCGGGAAGGTGAAGCCCATGTCGGTGATCCGTGCCAGGACCATCGGCGTCCAGCCTTCGGCGCCGTAACGCATGTCGACCCGGATCCTGGCGCCAAAGCCGATGGGCTTGAGATTGTTGTAGCGCCATGGCGGCGACAGCGGTCGGCCGTCGCTGTCGTGGCGCTGGTTGTTGAGCACCACCTCGACCTGGCCGACGCCACTATGCGTCAGCGTCACCTTGGCGGCGATGATATCGGGGGAGATCGGCATGCCGTCGCTTTCGATCGGTTCGCCGGCGCCGCTAACCAGCCTCACCTGCGGCGCATGAAACGCCGTGCCGGGAGGGGTCTCTGTCGCGGGCTGGAAGTCGCTGTCCATGGCCTAGCCCCGCATCCGGCCGTTGAGGTCGATCTCGTCGCAGAGCACCTCGAGGATCAGCGGCCGCAGCAACTCCTTGAGGCGCGCACGGTCGGCCGCGATCTGTCGCGCCTGGCCGGTTACCGTCGGCGCTGCGACCTCGGATTCGAAATTCATCGTCATATTCACCTGGCCGATCTCGACATCTGCGTTTGCCATCGTGTTCGATCTCTAGAGCGGCGGCACGCGGATCAGGGTGCCGGGTTGAAGGAGCCGCGGCCGTTCGAGGCCATTGGCATCGGCGAGCACCGGCCACAGCGCCGGATCGCCGTATTCGCTGAAGGCGATCAGGTCGAGGCGGTCGCCGGCCCTGGCGGTCCGGGCCTTGGTGCGGTCGGGCGACTGCTTGTTGAGACGCTTGAACTGCTGGGTCGCCGCCTCGTAGGACTTGAGCTTCACGGTGACGCGGGCACGCAACACTTTTCCAGACTCGTCGAACATGTGGAATTTCTCGGAGAACTCCGCCATCACGCCGGTGAAGCTGGTATCGCCCCACGCGAAGAGGCAAACCGGTGGCGCATGCAGGTCGCTATCGATCTCGACGAACTGGCGGAGCTTGCCGAGATCGTCGGCAAGCGAGTCGCCGGTGTTCGAGCGGTCGAGGAACAACTCCGCCGTCAGCGTCCGGCTTTCGCCGCGCACGAACTGCTGCAGCGGCATGTCGAGGCCGGGCACCGAGATCTCCGGGTAGAGCATGTTGCGGGTGATGACGAGTTCCTTGGGATTGAACATCACCGGCACCGACGGTTGCGCCGGCTTCGAGACGTTGGTGAGCGTGGCCCGGTCGAGCGCCATGCGATGCTTCTCCTAAAGAGCCGACAGGCCGGCCGCGCCGAGGCCGGCGGCGGCTCCGGCACCGGCGCCGATCAATCCGGTCAGCGCGGAATTGAGATCGGCGATGCCTGGCACCAGCGACAGCGACATTCGTTCGACGCGCTCGGCATGGAGCTCGAGCGTTTCGATGGCGACGGCGGCCGGCCCCGAACCGTCGCGGGCGTCGAGCCCTGGCCCGGTGAGCCTTGTCGGCAGTGCATTGTGGAAGGTCCAGGCGGCAACCGGGAAATGCTGAAACGGAGGAGCGGCCCCGACACCGACGTCAAAGAGCTGCTTGGTGTCCATGAGAACGATCGAGCCGCTCTTGCGCGACTTGCGGCCCTTCAGCACCACCTGGTTCTGCCAGTCCCAGATATCGGTGTTGAAGGTGACGCCGCGCTTCATGGCGATCTTGGCGTAGGTTGCGCGCGAGAAGAAGCGCAGCTCATTCTGGTTGTCGCCGCCCTCCTGGTAGGTTTCGAGCTGGTTCAGCGTCTCGAGGCCCTCGACGGTCGAGAAGCCGCCGGCGAGGAAGGCGGCCGCGGCATTGAGTACGGCCGTTCCGACCGAGCTGAGCACACCGCCGACACCGCCGCCGTCGGAATCGGGCGTGTCCCACATGGTGACCAGGAAGGAAATCTTGAGAACAGGCTGGACGAGAGGGAAGATCATGCTGCCTCCATCGTTTCGATGACGCCGCTCTCGCGTCCGATGCGGAAGACGATGAATTCTGCGGCCGCCGCCAGCGCCACGCCGATGCGGCAGACCAACTGGCCTTCGGGCGATTCCGCTGCGGGCTCGACCTGGACAAAGAAGCCCTGCTCCGGCCGGTCGCCCATCAACGCGCCACTGGCGAAGACCTGCAGCAGGTAGCCGGTCAAGGTCTGATGCAGTCTGATGCGCGGGATCACGGTGTTGGGTTGGAACACCAGCGGCTGGCCCACGACCCAGGCACTGCGCGCAATCGCCGACAGGCAGCGCCGGGCATTGACGAAGGCGAGCGGCTCGCCCTTCGACCTTTGGTCCTGCCACAGCAGCGTGCGGGCGCCCCAGACGCGGATGCCCCGACCGGGCAGCGCGCGGACGACGTTGACGCCGGCATCGTAGGCGACGCGGTTCTCCTCGTCGCCGATATCGGTTTCGAGACCGACCACGCCGAACAGCGACTTGTTGGCAGGTGCCGCCTGCGGCCCTTCGGCCAGATCGGTTGCGGCAAACAGGCCCGTAATGGCGCCGACCGGCGAGCGAAGGCTTTGCGGCGCGCCGGGCGAATCCTGCATGATGAGCCACGGCCAATAGAGCGCACCCTGGTCCGAGCCCTCATCGATATCGAGCAGCGTACGCGCGTTGCTCGGCGCCATGTGGCGGGTAAGGCTCTGGCGCCAGTTGACGACAGCGGAGGCTTGAAGCCCCGGCGGCGGCGCCAGCACGGCGAACCATCGCCAGGACTCCTGTTCAAGCCGTTCGAGCAGATAGCGCTGGGCAAATTTCACATCCTCGTTGCTGAAGATGCGCTCTGCTGTGAGCTTCGGCCCGGCGCGATGGGCGATGACGGCATCGTCGCTGGTGCGGCGGCCGCAACGTCCGAAGCAGGGATCACCAGGGAGCGAGACCGGCTCGCCGCCATCGTCCTCGCTCACCTGCACCGCGTCGAGATCGGGCAGCGCCACCAGCGACACATCATCCTGGCGCAGCAGCAGTTCAAGTCCGTGGGACTCCAGCGACTGGCCGATACCCAGCATGTCGTTGAGTAATTCCTGCGGTGAGACGGCGTCGATGCGCGCGGCGACATTGACGATCCACAGCCGACGGCCGCCATTGGCGAAGAAGTCGCGGACGGCCATCTCCAGCGCCCCGCCGGCGGGCGCTTCGATCGGCCGCTTGCGATCGTCCTGGCGGAATTCGGCGACATAGCTCTTCCAGTCCTCGACAACCACCGCCTTGCCGATATGCTGCGGGCCCGCGGCACCGACAAAGCCCGCCACATCGGTTCGAACCCGCGGGAAGCCTTCCGCCCGCGGCCTCGGCTCGCGGTAGACGCCAGGAATGGAATAGCCAATGCTCACGGTCATGCCTCACGAGATGTCGAGCCGTTCGTGAACGAGGTCGAGCTGTTCGACGGCGAAGTCGTTGCCCTTCGCGGACAGCGAGGGCCCGGTGAGCTTCGAGGGCCAGGCGTTGGTTAGCGTCCAGGTCATGGCGGGCTTGCTGCGATCGTGCTTTTCGTCGAGCAGCTTGATGGTGACGTTGCGCGAGGCCGGGAACGTGGTGCCGCCGTCGCGCACCTCCTTGCGCCAATCCCACAACGCGGTCGATCCGGTGATGCCGCGCTTGAGCTGCACCGGGGAATACTTTTCCATGCCCGGAAGCTGTCGTGGCGCCGAGGTGGCGTCGGCACCTTCGCGGTACTCGATCGGCGTGTTCTCGCTGTCGAGACCGGTCACCTCCGAGAAGGCGGCGATCTCGGCGTTGTTGATCTCCACCACGAAGTTGAAGTTCGAATAGGGATTGCCGTTGGGGCGTGGAGTAGCCATCGTTCATTTCTCCTTGTCGCTCGCGCGTGGTCAGGTCGCCGAGGCCGTGAACTGGCCGATGCGGAAGATGACGAATTCCGCCGGGGCCACGGGCGCGAGACCGATCTCGCAGACGAGCCGCCCGTTATCGATGTCGTCCTGGGTCATGGTCGTGCGGTCGCACCTGACGAAGAAGGCCTCCTCGGGCGTCGTTCCCATCAGCGCGCCGCTCTTCCACACACCGATCAGGAACGCGGTTATCGACTCGACGACGCGCGCCCATAGAGCTTCGCTGTTCGGCTCGAACACGATCCATTGCGTGCCGATGTCGATCGAATGCTCGACAAAGATGAACAGCCGGCGGATGTTGACGTATTTCCATTCCTGGTCGTCCGTCGTGGTGCGGGCCCCCCACAGCCTGATGCCGCGCGGCGTCAGATCGCGGATGAGGTTCACACCACTGGGGTTGAGCACGTCCTGCTCGCCGGCCGTGAAAGGCAGGACGACATCGGTGATGTTGCGCACCACCTCGTTGGCCGGCGCCTTGTGAACGCCAACGGTGTTGTCGGAGCGGGCATAGATGCCGGCGGCGTAGCCCGATGGCGGGAAGTTTTCGACCCTGCCATTGATCGGGTTCAACGCCTTCAGCCATGGCGCATAGTAGGCGCCGTATTTGCTGCTGTAGTTGTTCCGGTGCGCCAGCAGGGACACGACATCGAGGGCATTCTGGGGCGCATCGAGCACGGCGATGCGGTAGCGCAGGCGCTCGGCATGGGATAGCAGCGCCTGCTGCACGGTCTCGACGGTTACGCCGGGCACGGCGACGATGGCGATGTCGTCGCGTTCCGACAAGGCCTCGATGCCGGTGCGCCGGCCGGGACCCAGATCGCTGCCGATCAGGTCGTTGTCGGTCAGCGCCGTGCCGTTGGAGCCGCCACCCAACCATTTCGGCCTGCCGTTGGCGGTGACCGGCGCCTGCGCGAAGCCTGTTCCTTGCGGCGCGACAGGCGCCACGGTGACGAGCGCCGAGCCGATCTCCGCATCGTTGATGCGGTCGGCATAGTAGCGCAGGCCGGCATCGGTCGATTGGTCATTGTTCCAGGTCAGCCCCTCGAAGGTTTCACTGACGACGCCGCCTTCCGAGATCACAACGTCGATCTCGCAGGTCCTGAGATAGACGTGGCGGGCCGCGGGGTCGGCCGGGAGGTCGATGGTGGTGCCGGCGCCCAGAGCCAGCGGCGTGGTGAACCGTACGGTTCTGGCGCCAGTGTCGACGGCCTCGACGACCAGCTCGATCTTCGCGGCACCGGTGTCGAGCTCGACCTTGGCGCCGGTATAGAAGCTCGCGGTGCTGGTGACACGCACCACCTGCGTGCCGTCGGCGGCGACGCCGAGCGCGTCGGCCGCGACCCATGTGGCCGACGTGACGGCCGCCGGAAATTCGCCGGCCACCGTGGCCAGGAACACCTGGTTGTTCGCGGGGTCGACGAGCAGCACATGGGCCGGATCGGCGGCGCCGTTGGCTGCGATCGACAAGGGCTCGAGGCTGCCGGCGCGCTGCGGGGCGGCAAGGCCCGCGACGCTACCGAGAAAGATACGGTTGATCACCGGGTTGCCCCGGCCAGTCGTGGTGATACGGGCCTCAGCGGGACCGGCTTCGGCGGTTGCGAGCCCAGGCGCCGCCAGCGTCACATGCTGTCCGGCCGCGATCTCCTCGGCGACGCGCACGGCAGTGATGCTGACATCGGTCGTGACGCCGCCGGTGTCGACGCGCACCACGTCGCCGTTACGGAGCAGCATGGCGATGTCGTGGGGTAGTGCCGCAGGCCCAAATGGCCCGGCGCCAGCCGTCATATCGATCGCAAAAGCGGCGGGAGCCGCACCCAGCGTCACAGCTGTGCCGAGCGGGCCGCCGCGGTCGACGAGCAAGATATTGGCCCCGCCTGTATGATCGTTTCCGGCGCCGCCGCCGACAACGCTGAAGGTCACGTCGCCGTCGGCAATGGCCTGCACCGTGAGGTTTTGGTTGGCTCCGATCCTGATGACGTCACCGGTACGCATGCGGCGAAGCGCGGGCGCGGTGAACTCGATAGTGGTTTGCGCGGCAGCCAGCGGGAACACGGCCACATCGATCAGCGGATCCTGGCGACCGAAGGACATCGCCGGCAGCGTCACCGGCGCACGGTCGCGCGGCCGGACCTCGACAGCAATCCTGTCGCCATCGACACCGCGATTCCTAGCGGAGAATGTCGGCCCGCCGCCATTGACCAGGGCGTTGGCCGGTGCGCCGTTATCGATCAGGAACACCGTGTTGTCGGGATCGAGGGTCACGCCGCCGGGGATTTGCGTGCCGGCGTCGGTGGTAACGATGTTGCGTGTCGCATCGTAGCTTGCGACGGTGACCTGACGGCTTTCGGCAAACGGACTGTTGGCGTCCGGCCTCGTCCATACGTGCAGGATGGTGCCGTCGCCGACCCCGCGCAGCGCATTGAGGCGGATATTGCGCGTCGGGCCACGAACCGTGACGCCGGGAGCAAGCTTCAATACGATGCCTTGTTCGATGGCGATCTGCGATCGCAGCGCGTCGCCCGGCAGCACGCGCACCACGTAGCAGCGCGCGCCGCCATTTTCGAAGAAGGACTTCACGGAATGACCGAGATAGTCGCCAAGGCCAACCACCGGCGAGATGGGATCGCCGTACAAGCGGCGGAACTGCGCGAAGCTCGAGACGAACTGGGCGCGGCCCTCGGGCCCCTTGCGCGCGGCGCCTACAAAGCCCGCGGTGCTGGTCGACACGCCCTGTATCGGCTTGCCGCGGTAGGACGTCTCTTCGATGTAGACACCGGGATGAAGATATTCAGGCATGTCGCTCCTCCCTGGGGGACGTGGCGCTAGGCAAGGGTGAACAGAACCCGCGGAACGCTCCGCGGCGCGATGACAAAATTGCTTCCGGCAAAAGCGACGCCGGCCGATGCAGGCACGAAGCGACCGCCGGTCACGGCACGCGGTGTGCCGCCGGCATCGCTGACGGCAATGGTGAGTGGCACCAGACCGGTATTGCCGGGGGTGAGCCCTCCCGGCGGCAGAAACAGGAATTCACCCGCATCGTTGCTGCGGTTGAAGCAATCGAAGGGCCGGCCCTGGCGGGCGATGCGGACCGTCAGGTTCTGGGCATTGGCGCCGACGAGCTTGCCGCGCACACCGGTGGCGCTCGCGGGCGCGGGGGCCGTGGCCTCCGGCCAGACGACGATGTCCATCGGCGTTGCCGGATCGGGCCGCGGCAGCGTCACCTCCGGATCATCTTCCCAACGGGTCCAGCCGCCGTGGCCGCGCGTGAAGGGCAGCCTCCACAGCACGCGCGACGTGCCGATGGCCAGATTGCGGAAGCGATAGGTGCCGTCGGACTGCCGCGCGCCGCCACCGCCAGGACGCAACACCGGTCTCGCCAGGCTACCGCCGATACGGACCGGAAATTCGACCTCGGGTGCCGCTCCCGAGAAATGATCGACAAGACGGACCGCAAGCGACAGGTGATGAACGATGGAGTCGGCGGTCATGGCACCAGCTCCATGCCGGCTTCGACGACCGGCGCGCCGGCGGCATCCGGCGTGGGCTCGAGGCTTGCCACGCGCGCGCGATAGACGGCGGACAGATGATAGCCAAGCTCGGCCGCATCCCAGATGCGGTAGTGCTGGTCGATCGGTAGCGACTCCATGACGATCTGTAAGCCGTCATCGGGGGCCCAGACCGGCACGGGTTCGAAGAGGTCGCTCCGTCCGACCTCCGCATTGTCATACAGCGCCTGCATGACGGCGCCGAGAAGGCGCGCCTCCTCGCCGGTGGCCGCGCTGTCGCTGGGAATGTTGTCGTCGCGAACGGCCCATGGCGTAATGAGATATGAGAGCTCGAGCGGCAGCGACTGCCTGCCATAGGAGCCGTCGGCACGGCGCTGCGGTGGGCGGTTGCGCATTTCGCCGTTGATGCCGATCTGGAACAGGAACACCGAGATGAATGGGTCTCTGGCGGCGGCAAGCAGCGGAAAGGCTTCGGCAGAGGCGAGCATCACGGTAACGTTGGGAATGCCGAGGATGGCGATCTGCCGTTCGATCAGCCTGACGATGGTGCGCCCGGTATTCTCGATCACTCTCCAGTTAGCCATCGCACGTGCTCCGGCTCACGTGGCCTGCCCAGCTTTGCAACGTCGTGGTGAGAGCTGTCATGCGCTGTCCACTCGTGACGGTCGCGCAAACTCTGCCTTCAAGGTGACGCCGGAGCAAAGGTTGCAATGGTTCAAAGTCGGTCCATCGCTGAATTTGGGCAGGCAAGCGCATGATATCGCGCCCGATTCCCGAAACGCCCCGCGTTGCGGACGCAATGCCAGGTTCCAGTCCGCGATCCATGCGCGGGCCTGGATCTTCGCCGGCGGGAAGACCTAGATCCTCGGATGAAATGGCTCGTGTGTGACTGCGATTTATCAAGCCATTTTCATGTCGGCGCGATCCAGATCCGATCTAGCCGCATGCATCCTTCGAAGCGGCAACAGAAACTACGCTGTCCTCACCTGTTCAAAAAAGGTTGGTTTTCGGCGCGCACAAAGTGAACCCTGGCTGGATCGCTTGGCGCGTTTGCAAGCCCGACCGGTGATCCTAAGGTCTCGCGAGCTCGCACAGGATCAGGGCAATGGCACGTACACGGATTGCGTTCGCGCCTCGCGGCCTGCCGCGCATGCTGCAAACGATCTTGCGCGAAACTCTCCAGAGCGTGCCGGACGTCGAAATCGTTTCCGCCGAAGAGTTGAAGGCGGGAGACAGGGTTGACGCGCTGATCACGGCTGATCCGCTGGCCGCGGCAGAAGCAATCCAGCGCGGCCTTGCAGTCCGTGCGGTGTCGATCCTTCCTGACGGCAACGCGGCGCAATTATTCCTGCCGGGCCAGCCGGTGCAGAGGATCGATGATATCTCACCCGGCACAGTGCTGTTGGCGCTCGGATTGGCTAAAGCGCCAACGGGCTGGTTTGCGAAAGTCTTCAGCCGAAATCATTACAAGCCTCCCGACGACGAACCACAACCGCCTTCCGCTCAGCCATCGGCGCCATATCCTTACCGCAGCCTGCTGGTAAGGCTTTTGGGCCGCATTCTTGCAGCGCGCGGGCAAGAGCGTGCGACGGGCGGTCCGGCAGCCGAGCTTGCCGGTCTCATGCATGAACTTGCCAGTCGGACCTCGCCGGACGAGAGGCTCCCCGATGGCCTTGCACACATCAAGCAGCTCTTTCAGCTTGGCGAGCTCGAGGCCTCGCTTCTGTTCCTTGCCGCGCTGGTCGAGGTAGATCCGCTTGCCGCACGATTCATGGGGCTTCTCAACGATCACATGGGAAAGCTCCGTCCCATGCTCGGTCTTGCCGCCGACCTTGGCGGCTCGCCCGCGGCAATCGCCTGCCACTTCCAAGCCGACGGTCCCTTCTCGCGCTACGATCTAGCACGTCTTGACGGCGAAGGACCGTTCGTCACTCGCTCCCTTGTCGTTCCCGCCGATCTCTGGCCGTTGCTCCTCGATCTCAAGCGAAAACCGCCGTTTTCATCGGTCAATGTGCGCGGACCGGGTTTCGCCGCGCTGCCGCTTCCCGACGGAGCAGCCACGGAATTCGAGCGCGTAGCGGCCGGACTCGCGGCCAGGACAATGAACAATCCGATCGTTGTAGTATCGGGCGACGCGGGATGTGGAAGGTCCGAAATCGCCAAGGGTTTCGCAGCCCGGCTTTGCAGCGATGCAATTATGGTGAGCCCGTCCGAGGTGCCTGACGCCGTGGCGCGACTTGCGCGCGAGGCCGCTATTTCGGAAAGCGCGGTCATCGTCACGGACGCGGAATTGCTTGCGCCCGAGCTGTGGCGAACGCTCACGCGGGATGTTGGAGCGCCGCTTCTTGTCACGGCGGCAGCCAAGGCCGTTCCCCGCCTCGCGCAGGATGCCAGCTATCCGGTCCTCAAGGTCGAAAGCCCACGCCGCGATTTGGCGCAACGCTGCCGCATGTGGCAGGCCGCGTCGCCGGATAGCTGGGAGCCTGGCGAAATCACGGCGCTTGCCGAACGTTTCGACGTCGGGCGAGATGGTATCCACGCTGCAATGGGTCTCGCCCGCACGCAGGCTTCTGCCGATGGACGAAGTGATGTCGCTGTTGCCGACGCACGCGTCGCTTGCGAGACACTGCGCGAGGTCCGTTTTCAGGGTATGGCGGAGGCCCTCCCCTGTCTCTATCGGGCAAGCGACATCGTGCTGCCGCCGAACGTGAAGGCGGAGATCGATCTTGTCATCGCCTGGGCGCGGCATGGCAGCCGCCTCTTCGGTTCAGACGGACCGGCCCGAGCCCTCAATGCAGGGGGCGGCCTTGCTTGCCTATTCAGCGGCCCCCCCGGGACCGGAAAGACCATGGCCGCGCAGATCATCGCCCGGGAAGTGGACTACGCGCTCTACCGCATCGACCTGTCACAGGTGGTCGACAAATATATCGGCGAGAGCGAGAAGCGGCTCGCGGCCATCCTCGATGAGGCGGAACGCTCGCGCGTCGGCCTGTTCTGCGACGAGGCCGACTGGGCCTTTGGCAAGCGCACCGAACTGCACGACAGCCATGATCGCTATGCCAACACAACGGTCGATTTCCTGCTGCAGCGGCTGGAGACCTTCGGTGGCCTCATCATCCTCGCGACCAATCTCCCAGGTAACATCGACGATGCCTTTCTGCGCCGCATGCAGATATGTGCCGAATTCACTAGGCCCAATGCTGCCGACCGACGTCGCATCTGGGACCGCCTGCTCCCTGCCGAACGCGGCAGCGATATCGATCTCGACCTCCTGTCCGGTCCATTCGATCTTACCGGCGGCGAAATTCGCAACGCCGTCTATGCGGCGCATCTCCTAGCGGCCAAAGATGAGGAGCAGCTTTCAATGCGCCATTGTGCCAGGTCGCTGTGGCGCGAGATCGGCAAGATCGGACGGCTGGCCAACACCGACGATTTTGGCCCATGGGCAAAGTTCATCCAAACGGGGTGAAGTTTTTGCTTCTCAAGCGACGAGATATCTGCGCGGCGCCAGATGATCTTAGGCGGACGACGACGTCGAGGGTGCCGCCACCAGACGCCTGACGAGGGACAGTCGCAGAAAGCCTTTCCAATTCGCGCGTGGGGCCTTCCAACCTAGTCTTCTCTTCCGCCCAACGCGCTTCTTCGACTTTGGATCTCTTCTCGAGAGCCTCTGCCTCAGATTGGATTTTCGCTACCATTTCTTCGTGCTTTTGACGGGCAGCTTCCAACGCTCTTTGCGCCTTATCAACGGCGACCCGCCGCCGCTCCCGTTCCTTTTGCTGAGCGGCTTCTTCCTTGGCGCGTTCGCGCTCTCGGCGCTTTTGTTCCTTCTCGAAAGCGAGCGCAGCTTTCCGGTCGGTCGCCGGGTCAGCGGCGCGTTTCAGATGCCTTTGCGACTTTCCTCTGGCAGTGGTTCGAACAGCCCCCTTCGCGCTGCGCTCGCCAGCGAGATCGGTTGGCAAGTCGGCGTTCACCTTGAAAGGACCACTCGATCCGACAGGACGCTTCAGGACGACGCCCGGTGCCGCCATGGTCGCGGCAACGACCTCCGGATCCTCGCTTTCCACGGCAGCACCCTGGTGGAAGAGATTGCTGTCGGCGCCCCAAGCTTCCAATGCTGCCTTCATCGACGGCGCCGCTATGGCCAGGTCGAAGAAGCCAAGGGAGGTCTGATACGGCTTCAGCTTCCTCGCCATTCGTCTTTCTCCTGGAGCGGGATCATACCACAATCATCGGCACCATGAAGAACCTGCTCGAAGCCGCCGGGATCGCGGCCCCGGCATTGTGGGCTGCGTTCCGCTGGCCAGGAATCGTGCGGAGAATCGCCGCCGGCTTCGTCGTGCTTTTTCTTTCCTTGACGGTCGCGGTGCTCCTTGGGGTCCCCGTGCTCCCCAATGTCACGATCCAGATCTGGCAGAGGATTGGCGCAGCCAGCCTCGGCGTGTCCGTGCTGTTGCTCACCGCGGGTTTCTGGCCGATCCGATTGACCATCCGATTGAGCAAAGGCTTCTGGCCGATCCGACTGACCAGAGCAAGACAAAGTGCCTCAGACGGTCGACCGGATCGGCCGGTTTGAAGAACGCGCAAGTGAGAGCGCCGGGCGCCGATCAGGCCTTTTCCACGTCTCCGCCCGCCTCCAGCCAGCCCTTGAAGCCGCCGAGATTGCGCACGTTGGAATAACCCATTTCCTTGAGGGTCTTGCCGACGAGCGCTGAGCGTCCACCTGAAGCACAATACGCAATTACCGTCTTGGCGCGGTCGAATGCTTTGTCGTGCATCGCCGAGGCGGGATCGGCGCGGAACTCGACAAGACCGCGCGGCACGGCAACGGCGCCAGGCACCTTGCCCGAGGCTGCCACCTCCGCAGGCTCACGAACATCGAGGAACAACACATCAGCCCTGCCCAGCATTCCCTTGGCTTCGTCTGGGCTGATGCGCGGCACTTCTGCCTCGGCTTCAGCCAATATCGTTTGCACTGTTTTCATCACGTGTTCTCCAAGTGGGCTCGCCACGAACGGCGGTGCTTTGATCTAATCTCTCATGAAGGTCGCGCAACGCCCAACCGAGATTGGAAGCTCGTCGCAGTCCGCAGAAGCGAGCCATACCCGTGCCGCCGGGATTGCATAGCTGACGGCTTGATCCTACCTCCCTTGAACCGCAGTTTGCTGCGGTTGAGGAATTCCTCGACGCCTTCTTGGCGGGGCGAGCACCATGGCGGCGTCGAAGGGGCCTTGCCGGGATTGGCCACCTCCTCCACCAGCCGCCATTATTGCACCTCGGCCGCCGTGGTCAGCCAAGGATCACGGCCTGTTTGGCGCGCTTAGATGTCGCAAAAATCGAGATAGCCCAATAGCACGCCAGTTGCGATCGGACGCGCATCGCGCCGAAAAACACCAAAGCCATCGGACGAGCCGCCGGGGTTCGTATTGCCCTCGATCGTTATGACGTGGTCGCCTCTCACCTCGATCACGAGGCCCGCGTGGCCTTTGCCCCCACCAAGATCGAGCATGAAGATCATGCCCGGCTCTACGGTACGTGCATTCGCTTCCGATTTGCGTACCACCTGCGCTTCGGTGTGGCGCCCGAGATTCCAGAGTGCGATCACTCCTGCCGTCTTGGGCAGAGGATTTTCAATCCGCTTGATCTTGGCGGCCTGCTCGAAGACCCAATACAGGAAGCAGACGCACCATGGAAAACTGTCGTGGGCCGGATTGAGGCCGGTGGTCCGAATGAAGACGTCTACTTCGGGGCCGCGATTTGAACCCCGCGGTTGCTCCACAACGCCGATTTGCGATGCGGCTATATCGATAACCAGGTCTCGCATCGACGCACTCGGATCAAGCGCCTGTGTGCTAAAAATGGCGCCAGGGCCAAACAGAGCAGCCCACGTGGATTCGCCAACTTCACCGTCAATCACGAGCGGCTTTCCATCCGGCGTCGAGTTTCGTGCCTGGAAGTGAAGGACCGCGTTCTCCGTCGCCTCCCCGAAGTCACCATCGACGACAAGCCGCCCGAAGCCGAGTTCGTTCAGTCGGGCTTGAAGCGCCTTTACGTCCGCCGAACCGAGCTCGCCCCTATGGAGCGGCCGTCCGGGAAAAGCAGGCACACCGGGAAATTCAGGATGGGCGGGCAAGGCGTCCATGGGCCCAGTGGCCGCTCGAGCTTCGACCGACGCAATCACTTGCGGTTCTAACGCTTGACCAAGGACGAACCCGCCGAAGTCGCCCATGTCGGCATTAATTGTGTTGGGATCTACATCATCGTCAAAATCGCAGAAGCCTGAGACTGGCAGCGCCTGCAATATGTTCCAGCGCCGCGAAGCCTTGAACTGCGGCGTGCCGCGAAATCCACCAGATTGCGAAAGCCAACTGAGCTGCACAATTCCGGCATCGAGCAGGCTCTTGCACACCGCGCCGGAGCCATAGACGCCGACGCGATAGGGATTCCCGGCCGCCGCAAAAGCCGCGGCAATCGCCTGGAAATGGGGCCGGATGGCAGAGTTGAAGGTCGCTTGGGTCGCGTCAAAATCGGCCGAGAAATAAATTGCGGATCCAGTGGGCTGATTGATTATGTTCTTGGCGTAGTCCAGCGCATCCTCGGCTTCCAGCTTCCCCTTGGTTGCGCTGAAATCGACCGGCTCGCGATGCCGGTTCTGGTAGACGGGCCAGATCTTGATACCTGCCTGAGAGAGCCGGCGCGCTTCGTCGGCTGTGAGGATCTTCGAGTTGCTGCGGTTTCTGGTGTAATAGCGGCCGATGGCCGTGATCCCCCTCGCCTTCATGCAATCGATTAGGTTGGTTGATTTCTGAGACGTATCAAGCGCGGCGAAAGCCATTTGTACCTCCAAAAGTTTTTTTGAAACAATTGTAGTTCTGGCGTCACAATACGCCTAGAAGTAGCATGTGAAATCGGTGGTTGCAATTGGCCAACGTAGAACGGTCAGCGAGAGAGCGGTGATGTTGTACCATTGAGACGTCTCCGCAACCCGGGATCGTCTTGGCGATAACGTCACGGCTTCTTACCTGCCCTTGAACCGCGGCTTGCGTCTTTCCAGAAACGCCTCGACGCCCTCCTTATGATCCTCGCTCATGCTGGCCAGTGCGAACTGGTCGACGTCCATGTGGCTCGCGAGATCGTCCAGCGCGTGCGCCAGGCGGTTGACGGTCAGCTTGGTCATCGCAACTGACAGCGGCGGCTGGGCGGCGACCTTGGCGGCGAGCGCCATCGCGGCGTCGAAGGCCTTGCCGGGTTCAGCCACCTCCTCCACCAGACGCCATTCGTGGGCTTCAGTGGCTGAGATGCGCTGGTCGGCCAGGATCACCGCCTGCTTGGTGCGCGCCGGTCCGATCAGATGCAGCATGCGCGGCACGCTCTGCCAGCTCATGTTCATGCCAAGGCCGATCTCGGGCACGCGCATATGGGCGTCTCTGGCCATCACCCGGAAGTCCAGCGCGACCGCCAAAGCTACGCCGCCGCCGACGCAAAAGCCTTCGATCGCGCCGATCGTGACCTGCTCCATGTCCTGCCAGGCCCGCGTCAGCCGCGGTCCAAGTTTCAGGTGCCGGCGCAGCGCGCCGAGGTCCATGGATTTGCGAGACCGGCCTTCGGGGTCCTTGAGGTCGAAGCCCGCGCTGAAAGATTTGGCGCCGCCCGTGAGCACCACGACCGAGGTCGCGCCGTCATCCTCAAAGCTTCGGGCGGCGTCGGTAAGCTGGCGCAGCGCCTCCGGTGACATCGCATTGATGCCGTCGCCGCGGTCGAAACGCACGACCGCGATGCGGCCCTCAGGCCCGAGGCCCTTCTCGATCTTTACAAAATCAGCCAACGCAAGGCCTCCCCTGCTCTTTGATTTTCCGAAACCTTAGCGCAGAAATCTGCCGTCTTGGGAAGCGCCGCGGCGCGTTTGAGAGCGGCTCACAAATGGCCGGTCCGCTCGCGGGCCGGCTTGCCGCCGGGCACCGGGAAACGGATCGTGGTGCCGAGCGTGATCCAGTTGGCGTTCTCGCCCGTGATGTTGCGGCCATAGATCAGATCGACAGAGAAAATTTCGTTCGGCCGGTAACGCACGCCGGTCTGAAACCGCGGCTGGACCACGCTCGGTGTATCCGATTGGCCGGCCTGGCCGAAGGCTTCGATCGTCCACTGCAAGGTTTCGGTGAACTTCCAGTCAAAGCCGATACCGTAGAGCAGATAGTGACGATCAACGCTGCGGTCCCATAGCCAGCCACCATTGACGTTGATGCGCATGTTCTCGTTGAGCCGGAACGTCGCCGGGATCACTGCAAAGGCGCTGCGGTTTTCCCCAGTAAGGGCGTCGAAAGAACCGCCGGCATAGATTGAAAAGCCCAGCTTACCGATCCCGGTGGGCACAATGTTCGTCTTGGCCTTCGGCTGGATCGTGTTGCTCCATTCGCCGTCGCTGCGCGCACGGTTGGTGAGCATGCTCAACTCAACCGGCTGGGACGGATTGACTACGCAGGAGGGATTAGCGACGGCGGAGAAATCGGTGTTGGAAGCCGTCGACAGCCAGCTCTCGACCTTGCACGAGCCGACTTCGGAAATGTCGGCCGCATCGACCGCATAGGCTCCATTCGCGGCGCGCAGCTCTTCAGCCGGAAGCCAGGCCAAAATGGCCGCTGCCGCCGCTATTCCGATGCGTCCTGCCCGCCGCCCCATCGGCAAATGCTAGCAGAGTCTCTGCCTCGACATAGCCCGGATTTTGCGCCTATCCTGAAGGCATGAGCGACCATGATCACGATCACCACGACCACCATCACGATCACGACCATTCCGAGTTGTCGGAGACCGAACTGCGCGTGCGCGCGCTGGAATCGATCCTGACCGAGAAAGGCTATGTCGATCCGGCGTCCCTCGATCTCCTGATCGATCTCTATGAGAAGAAGATCGGACCGCGCAACGGCGTTCGCGTGGTCGCCAAGGCCTGGAGCGATCCGGCCTACCATGCACGCCTGATGAAGAACCCGACCGCGGCGATCGCCGAACTTGATTATTCAGGCCGCCAGGGCGAGCACATGATGGTGGTCGAGAACACGCCCGAACAGCACAACATGGTCGTATGCACGCTGTGCTCCTGCTACCCGCATCCGGTGCTGGGGCTGCCGCCGGTCTGGTACAAATCCGCGCCCTATCGCTCGCGCGCCGTCTCCGATCCGCGTGGTGTCCTGAAGGATTTCGGCGTGACGCTGCCGGACACGACTAAAATCCGGGTTTGGGATTCCACGGCCGAGATCCGCTACCTCGTGCTGCCGATGCGGCCTGAGGGCACCGAGGGCTGGAGCGCCGAGCAGCTCGCCGAACTCGTCACCCGCGACAGCATGATCGGCACGGGCCTGCCGAAACAGCCGGGCGAGACCGCCTGATGGACGGCGCACATGACATGGGCGGCGCCAAGGGCTTTGGCCCTGTTGTGCCCGAGCCGAACGAGCCGGTGTTTCACGGCGAATGGGAGCGCCGCGCCTTTGCGCTGACGGTCGCGATGGCGCGTCCGGGCGGCTGGAACATCGACATGTCGCGGTTTGCGCGCGAGAACCGGCCGCCCGAGGACTATCTCAGCAAGAGCTATTTCCAGATTTGGCTGGCCGGGCTGGAAACACTGATGATCGAGCGCGGGCTGGTAACGCGTGAGGAGATCGAAGCCGGCAAGGTGCTCTCCCCGCCAAAGCCCGGCATTACGCCGATCGCTCCAAAAGAGGTCACGCCGGCGATCCGGCGCGGCGGCCCGACCGAACGCGAACCCAACGCGCCCGCGATGTTTGAGATCGGCGAGACCGTGCGGATGAAGGACATCCACCCGGTGACGCATACGCGGTTGCCGCAATATGTCCGCGGACATCTCGGCACCGTCGAGCTCAATCACGGCTGCCACGTCTTCCCCGACACCAACTCGCTCGGCAAGGGCGAGGACCCGCAATGGCTCTACACCGTGCGTTTCGATGGGCCGGAATTGTGGGGCAAGGACGCCGACCCGACGCTCAGTGTCTCCGTCGACGCCTGGGAATCCTATCTGGAGCGCGCATAATGAATCTGACCCCGCAACAGGCGATGCGGGCGGCTGTCGCTGTCCCCGGCGTGCCCCGCGACGAGGACGGCCCGGTATTTCGCGAGCCCTGGGAGGCGCGCGCCTTCGCCATGGCGCTGGCGCTGCATGAAGCCGGCGTCTTCACCTGGAAGGAATGGGCGGAAACGCTGGGCGCGCAGATCAAGCGCGCGCAAGCCGAAGGCGATCCCGACACCGGCGAGACCTATTACCGGCACTGGCTCGCCACGCTGGAAACGCTCGTCGCCGCCAAGGGCGTTACGACATCGGATGCCTTGCATCGCTACCGCGACGCCTGGGACCATGCGGCCGACCGCACGCCACATGGTGCGCCGATCGAGCTGACGGCGGAGGACTTCGGGTAGTTCGCCGCAGCCATCATACCCGCGAATGCGGGTATCCAGTACGCCGCGCCTTATCGGCTTAAACACAGTCTCTGGGATACTGGATCGCCCGCCCCAGTGCGCAATTGCGCACAAGGCGGGCGACGACATCCGAACGTGTGGCGCATGTCGGGCGAACTACGGCCCCACATATTCCCGCCAACCCTTCGCCCGCAATGCGCAGGCCGGGCATTCGCCGCAGCCATAGCCCCAATCGTGCTGCGCGCCGCGCTCGCCGAGATAACAGGTGTGGGAGTGCTCGCGGATCAGGTCGACCAGCCCTGCCCCGCCGAGCTCATGCGCCAGCTTCCAGGTCGAGGCCTTGTCGAGCCACATCAGCGGCGTGTGCAGCTCAAAGTTCTTCGCCATGCCGAGATTGAGCGCGGACTGCAGCGCCTTGATGGTCTCGTCGCGGCAATCCGGATAGCCGGAGTAATCGGTCTCGCACATCCCGCCGATGATGTGGCGGATGCCACGCCGGTACGCCAGCGCCGCGGCGAAGGTCAGAAACACCAGGTTGCGGCCGGGTACGAAGGTGTTGGGCAGGCCGTCGGCGCCCATTTCGATCGTGACATCGCGCGTCAGCGCCGTGTCGGAAATCTCCGCAAGTGTCGGAATCGCGAGCGTGCGGCTCTCGCCGAGCTTTGCCGCCCAATCGGGCCGCAGCGATTTGATGCCTGACAGCAGCCGGTCGCGGCATTCAAGCTCGATCGCGTGGCGCTGGCCGTAGCTGAAGCCGAGCATTTCGACGCGGGTAAAGCGCCGCAAGGCCCAAGCCAGGCAGGTGGTGGAATCCTGCCCGCCGGAAAACAGCACCAGTGCGGTTTCGGACGATGATTGGTCGTTCATAAGGGGGCCAATAGCATTCCCGGGCCGTGAGGCCAATCGGTGGAAACTGCCCGATTTCGGTTCGTTCCGCTGGGATCGTCGCGCCGCTTGCGGCATAAAGCGGCTCGTTCTCCCAAGCCGACGGAAATGCCATGACCCCTTCCCGCGATATTTCCCGCCTCATTGAGATCATGGCGGCGCTGCGTACCCCTGTCACGGGTTGCCCGTGGGACCTCGAGCAGGATTTTGCGACGATCGCGCCCTACACCATCGAGGAGGCCTACGAGGTGGCCGACGCGATCACGCGTGGCGATTTCGATGACCTCCGCGAGGAACTGGGCGATCTCCTGCTGCAGGTCGTCTATCACGCCCGCATGGCGGAAGAGCAAAATGCCTTCGCCTTCGGCGACGTGGTCGAGGCGATTACGAGGAAGATGATCCGCCGCCATCCGCATGTGTTCGCCGACAAGGACGGCAATATCGCTCCCGCCGGCGTCAAGAGCGCCTGGGAGCGCATCAAGGCCGAGGAAAAGGCCGAGCGCGCGGCACGGCGGCCGCCGGAAGAGACGGCGCATAAATCGCTGCTATCGAGCGTCAAGGCCGGCCAGCCGGCATTGACGCGGGCGATGGAATTACAGCGCAAGGCGTCCACGGTCGGCTTCGACTGGAACGATCCCCGCGCGGTGTTGCACAAGATCCGCGAGGAAGCTGACGAGATCGAGGCCGCGTTGGACGGCGGCAATGCGGACGAACTCGCCGAAGAAACCGGCGACCTCCTGTTCGCGCTGGTCAACCTGGCCCGCCACGTCGGCGCCGATCCGGAAACCGCCTTGCGCGGCACCAACGCCAAGTTCGAGCGCCGCTTTGCCTATATCGAAAAGGCGCTCGCAAGCACCGGCCGTTCCCTCGAGGAAGCCTCGCTTGCCGAGATGGACGCGCTGTGGAACGAGGCCAAGGGCGCCGGCCGGCCGGCGTCAGGGGCGCCGACCAAGGCCCGGAGCGGCCAGGGCTAGTGTTACTGCGTTACTGCGGCGCCAATCCTCATGGTTAGGAGGCGCGGTCGCGCCGTCTTGAACTGGCTACCAGCCGCGAATGGCGAACCTCGGTCCGCCGTAATAGCCGCCATATCCGCGATTGTAGTAGCCGGGGCCAGCGTAGTAGTTGTAGCCCCGGCCGGGGAAGTAGCTGGGGTCATAGAAATAGCGCAGGACATAGCGCGGCCCCCGGGTCCGCCAGCAGCGTCCATCATACTCGTTGCAGACCAGACCGACCTGGTCGACGTCGGAGACTTCGGCGGAGCCAATCGTCGTCGCGTTGAGGGGCGCGGCGAAAGCGGAGGACGCGAGCAGCGCGCCGCCGAATGCGCCCAGTGCGATGGCCTTCATGGAGTTCTCCCTTCGGTTGGGCGAGACACTCGATCACGAGGCGATCCGGGACTCAAGCCTGGCCTCGAACATCGAACTATTCCACGGATTTCCGGAGATCGAAGTTGGGCTTGCGAGACGGCTTATGCCACGTGCGGCACGGCGTCGAACCTGGAGACCACGATGTCGCGCTTGGTCTCGTCGACGCGCACGGTCATATCGAAGCGCCCCCCGTGGAGCTCCTTGTTGAGTACTTCGGCATTGCGGTGCAGCCAGCTGATGCCGGCGCCGTCTGAAGCATCGATCGAAAGGTCGAGCGTCGTGCGCGTTGCCGCCAGCCGATCCTCGATCGCGGTCAACAGCTCATTCACGCCCTCGCCTGATACGGCGGACACCAGAAAACACGGCCGCTCCGGCGGGCGGCGCGTGGCGATGTTGCGCAGGTTCTCGCGTTCCTCGGGATCGAAGCGATCGATCTTGTTCCAGACTTCGAGGATGCCCGCACCGGAGTCGGGATCGATGCCGAGCTGACGCAGCACGGTGTCGACATCGCGCTCCTGCGCCTCCGCATCTTCATGCGAGATGTCGCGGACGTGGAGAATGATATCGGCCTCCAGCACCTCTTCCAGCGTGGCGCGAAACGCCGCGACGAGCTGCGTCGGCAGGTTCGAGATGAATCCGACGGTATCTGATAACATCGCCTTGCCGCCATGCGGCAGGCTCAGCGCACGCAAGGTAGGATCCAGCGTCGCAAACAGCATGTCGGCGGCTTGCACGTCAGCGCGCGTGAGGCGGTTGAACAGCGTCGACTTGCCGGCGTTGGTGTAGCCGACCAGCGCCACCACGCGGTACGGCACCCGCTGCCGGCCGGCGCGATGCAGCCGCCGCGTCGCCTGCACCTTCTTCAGTTCGTTCTCCAGCCGTGTGATGCGATCGCCGATCAGGCGGCGGTCGGCTTCGATCTGGGTCTCGCCGGGGCCGCCCATGAATCCGAAACCGCCGCGCTGACGCTCCAGATGGGTCCAGGAGCGCACCAGCCGGCTGCGCTGATAGTTGAGATGCGCGAGTTCGACCTGCAGCGAACCTTCCTTGGTCTTGGCGCGGCGGCCGAAGATTTCCAGGATCAGTCCGGTGCGGTCGAGAACCTTGGTGTTCCACGCCTTCTCGAGATTGCGCTGCTGGATCGGCGAGAGCGCGCAATCCATCACCACAAGTTCGATGTCGTGGCCCGCGATCAGGCCGGTGATCTCCTCGACCTTGCCCTTGCCGAGATAGGTCGCAGGCCGGATCTGGCTGATCGGCGCAATCAGCGCGTCTGATATCGTGAGGTCGATGGCGCGCGCCAGGCCCGTCGCCTCGTCGAGCCGGGCCTCGGAATCGCGCGCAGCCTCATTCGCTTGCGCATCGGCGTCGCCGCGGCGCATTCGCAAGTAGGGGCCGATGACGATCACCCGCCCGCTTTGCTGACCCCCTGCCGACCGCGGACGATCGGCGCTCCCTTCACGGTTGAGGGGTTCCAATCAGTTCACTCTCAAGCCGGAGCGTCCTCGCCGCCCTCGAACAACTGGATCGGAGCCCCCGGCATGATGGTCGAGATCGCATGCTTGTAGACAAGCTGCGAATGACCATCGCGCCGAAGCAGCAAGCAGAAGTTGTCAAACCAGGTAACAATTCCCTGCAGCTTCACTCCGTTGACCAGAAAGATCGTCAGTGGCGTTTTTGTTTTACGAACGTGATTCAGGAAGGTGTCTTGTAGATTTTGTGCGCGGTCTGCCGCCATTGTTTTTGTCCCGCCGTCTCGTGCTTCTTTTTTGTTA
This sequence comes from Bradyrhizobium sp. AZCC 2262, assembly GCF_036924535.1. Classification (NCBI taxonomy): domain Bacteria; kingdom Pseudomonadati; phylum Pseudomonadota; class Alphaproteobacteria; order Hyphomicrobiales; family Nitrobacteraceae; genus Bradyrhizobium; species Bradyrhizobium sp. AZCC 2262. The sequence continues at coordinate 3,444,312 of NZ_JAZHRT010000001.1, forward strand.
AGCCGGTTGTTGCTCTCTCACGGAGCCTGCCCCGACTCGCCGGCTTCCCCTGAGATCCCCCTCCGGTCGGCTCGGCAGGACGATTAGAGGGTACGCGCGGTTTTAAGGCAAGCCGGTTCGCGTTCCGCCTAGCAGGAACCCAGTGGCCATTCTCCGCAAAAGCGCGGAAAGAGATAAATATTCCAAAGCAAGTGCATGGATCGGCTCCGAGCGCGCAAGATCAGCCGCGGATTTTCGGCAAGCAGCGAATGATCGATTCACTCAAGTCTCAGCCAACCCCAAGCGCCTTGAGCTTGCGGTGTAGCGCCGAACGCTCCATGCCGACGAATTCGGCGGTGCGCGAAATGTTGCCCGAGAACCGGCTGATCTGCGCGATCAGGTAATCACGCTCGAACACTTCCCGCGCCTCACGCAGCGGCAGCCCCATGATGTGCTCGCCATTGTTGCTGGTCGGCATCGCCGGTACCATCGAACCCACATCCTGTGGCAGCATGTCGGCGGTGATGATCGCTTCAGGACCGCCGCCGGCCAGAATCATGACGCGCTCGACATTGTTGCGGAGTTGGCGGACGTTGCCGGGCCACACATGCGACTGCAGTACCGCCATCGCATCCTGGCCGATCTGGCGCTTCGGCAAGCCGGTCGCCGCCGATATCTGGTCCATGAAATAGTCGATCAGTTCCGGGATGTCCTCGCGGCGTTCCGACAGCGGAGGGACGCGGATCGGCACCACCGACAGCCGGTGGTAGAGATCCTCACGGAATCGCCCTTCGGCAATCTCTTCCTCCAGGTTGCGCGCGGTGGAGGAGATGATGCGGACGTCGACGTGAATCTTGGCGGTGCCGCCCGAGCGCTGAAAGGTTTGATCGACCAGCACGCGCAAAATCTTGTTCTGGGTCTCGCGCGGCATGTCGGCGATTTCGTCGATGAACAGCGTGCCGCCGTGGGCCTCTTCCAGCGCGCCGGGCTTGCGCGCCTGCTCGCCGTTCGAATGCTCGATACCGAACAGTTCGACCTCCATCCGCTCCGGCGTGATCGCCGCGGCGTTGATGACGGCGAAAGGTCCTTCCGAACGGCTCGATGCATTGTGCAGCGTGCGCGCGGCCAGTTCCTTGCCTGAACCGGAGGGGCCGACGATCAGGATGCGGCTGTTGGCCTTGGCTGCCCGGTCGATGGTCTGGCGCAACTGGTTCATGCAGGCGGAGCGGCCGGTGAGAACGCTGGCGGTGGGAGCCAGTTGCTTGAGTTCCTTCACTTCGCGCTTGAGCCGCGAGGTTTCCAGCGCCCGCGTCGCCACCAGGATCAGCCGGTCGGACTTGAACGGCTTTTCGATGAAGTCATAGGCGCCGCGCTTGATCGCAGCCACCGCGGTTTCGATGTTGCCATGGCCGGAGATCATCACCACGGGAACGTCGGCATGATCCTTCTTGATCTGCTCGAGCAATTGCAGGCCATCGAGCTTGGAGCCCTGCAGCCAGATGTCGAGAAACACCAGATGCGGGCGGCGGTTGGAAATCTCGGCCAGCGCCGAATCGCTGTCGCGCGCGGTCCGGGTACTGAAACCTTCGTCGTCCAGGATGCCCGCAACGAGGTCACGAATATCGGCTTCGTCGTCGACAATCAGAATGTCACTGGCCATGGGTTACACCTGTCTTGTCAGTTGCCTGTTGCGGCTTCGGTTTTTGCTTCATCATTGGTCGCGGATGCCGCCTCATTGGTTTCGCCTGACGGCGCTTTTGTTTCGTCAACCTGTGGTTTGGCGTCCGAACCCGGCCGCTTTTCCTCCGCCTTCGGCGCATGACCCGACACGGCGAACCGCAGCCGCATCCAGGCGCCGCGCTGCCCGGACCGGAAATCGGAGGCATCCTTGAGTTCGATACGGCCGCCATGGTCTTCCAGCACGCGGCCGACGATGGCGAGCCCGAGCCCGGTGCCCTTCTGGCGCGTCGTCACATAAGGCTCCAGCAATCGCGCACGGCTCACCTTGGGCAGGCCGATACCGTTGTCGATCACGTCGATCACGATGTCGTCGTTCTCGCGCGCGGCAATGACGTCGATGCGCCCCCTGCCGAGTTCTTCCGGCGGCACCTGTTCGATCGCCTCCGTCGCGTTCTTGATGATGTTGGTGAGCGCCTGCGAGATCAGCCGGCGGTCGAACTGCGCGCGCATCGGATCCTGCTTGATATCGGCCTCGATATCGAGATCGGGATGGCCGACCTTCATCAGGAATACCGCCTGCCGCACGGTGTCGGCGACATCCTCGCCTTCCATGACCGGCTTTGGCATTCGCGCGAAGCGGGAGAATTCATCAACCATCCGCCTGATGTCGTCGACCTGCCGCACGATGGTGTCGGTACATTGTTCGAAGATGTTCTTGTCTTCGGTGATGACCTTGCCGAATTTGCGGCGAATCCGTTCGGCCGAAAGCTGGATTGGCGTCAGCGGATTCTTGATTTCGTGGGCGATGCGGCGCGCAACGTCGCCCCACGCCGAGGTGCGCTGTGCGGAGACAAGTTCGGTAATGTCGTCGAGCGTGATGATGTAGCTGTTGCGCGACTGGCTGGTCTGCTCCGCGCTGACGCGGACCGACAGATTGCGCTCGTGGCCGTCGCGGGTGATCGTGATCTGGCCCTGCACCAGGCGCTGCGTGCCCTCCCGCGCGGTTTTCATCATGTCGTCGAGCTCGGGAAGCACGTCCGAGAGCGGATGGTCCAGCGTCTCGGATTCGGCGTGGCCGATCAGTTTCTCGGCCGAGCGGTTCAGAATGCCGACGCTGCCCGAAGCGTCGACGCCGATGATGCCGGCGCTGGCCGACGACAGCACCGCTTCGATGAAGCGGCGGCGGCTGTCGATCAGGTCCGAGGCGTTCACCAGCTCGTCACGCTGGGTGCGCAATTCGGCCGTCATCTTGTTGAAGGTCTCGCCGAGTTGCGCAAGGTCGCCTTCGGATTTGTGTACGGGAACCTGGATATTCAGGTCACCGGTCGAGACGATATTGGCGGCGCTCATCAGGCTGCGGATCGGTGCCACCAGCCAGTTGGCAAAATTCAGCCCAATCAACACCGAGGCCGTCAGGATCGTCAGCGCGATGACCGCGAACATCAACGCGAAGGTGACCTGGATGCCGAGTCTTTGCGATTCGATCGCGGCGTACTCCGCGACGTTGGCCTGGGTTTGCTTAAGCTGGCCGACCACCCGCGGGTCGAGCAAGCGGGCGACGTAAACGAACGTATCACTGAAGGCGCGCAGGCGAATCACCGCGGCGACGTAGTTCTCTTCCGGGAATACCGCGATCTCCGGCTTGTCTTCGCCGACATTGTTGAGGAATTCCTGCGGCGGTGTCGTGAATTGCTGCTGGATGCCGGTCTGCGCGGTTTCCAGGACGTTGCGGTCCTTGTCGATCAGCATGGCACCCGGCAAGTTGCGCGCAGTGGCACTTGCCGTCAGCAATTCGCGAAACGTCCGGCGGTCCTGGTCGAAGAGCGGTCGCGCATTGGAGATATCGTTAGCCATCCCCAAAATGTCGCCATTAATCAGGTAAGCGTGCTCATTGACATAGGCATGGGCAATGTTCAGCGAATTCTCGATCGCTGCTCGCGTGGGCCCTGAAAACAGCCTGTCGAGACCGCGATCGAGGGTGACATTGGCGACAATGGCAACCACCACCGCTGGCAACACCGCGATGATCGAGAACAGGCTGACGATCTGGACGTGTAGCCTCGCCGCCGCGCGGCCGCGGCGCCGGGCCTGGATCACCTGCCAGATTTCGCGGATGATGATCCCAACCAGCAGCAGGATGGTCGCGGTGTTGATCAGGAGGAACGAATAGACAACCTGCCGCGTGGGTTCGATCGGCGTCAGACCGGCCAGCACGATGAAGGTCAGGAACGCCGACAGCAGCGCGATCCCGACCGCAAACGGCGCCAGCCATTTCCGCAGGATCCCTCCTCCGGATTCGGTAAGCGACGGGTCAAACGGTGGTGCCGAGGTCGTCTCTGCGGTGGTCATTCCGGCAATCGGTGAGCTGAAAGGGCTTGCGCCCGCCATTCGCGGACTGATGCATTCATATCACAATGTTGCCAAATTGCGACAATTCCACGGCGAGTCCAACCGCTAATGCGATCGATCCCCAGCTGCGGCACCGGTCCTTATTGCGGAAGGAAGCGTTTGCGATCCCTAGCCGCCGCTCCGGTAGACCTGAATGTCGAGGTCCCGGATCTTCTTCCGCAGCGTATTGCGGTTGAGGCCGAGCAGGTCGGCCGCGCGGATCTGGTTGCCTCGCGTGGCGGCCAGCGCCGCGGTGAGCAGCGGCACCTCGATCTCCTTGAGGATGCGGTGATAGAGGCCCGGCGGCGGCACGCCGTTCGGGAAGCCGGAGAAATGCGAGGACAGGTAGGCTTCAACGGCTCCGCCAAGGTTCTCCACGCCCATCGGGGCGTTGCCGCCCGAGGTGACCGCCGGCGGCGCCAACTCGCCATCGATGACCGAGGCCGTAATGACGTCCTGCGGATAAAGCGCCGCCAGCCGGCGCGCGAGGTTTTCAAGCTCGCGCACGTTGCCGGGCCAGCGATGCTGCTTAAGCCGTTCCAGCGCGAGGGTGTCGAGCTTCTTCGGTGGCAAGCCGTCCTTCTCGGCGAGCGAGAAGAAATGCCTGATCAGATCGGGCAGATCCTCGATCCGCTCCCGCAACGGCGGCAGGCGCAGCGGCACCACGTTGAGGCGGAAGAACAAATCTTCCCGGAACAGCCCCTGCTGAATCAGGATGCGTAAATCCTTGTTGCTTGCCGCCACGATCCGCACATCGGTCTTGATCGGGGTGCGCCCGCCGACCGTGGTGTATTCGCCCTGCTGCAGCACGCGCAGCAACCGCGTCTGCGCTTCCATCGGCATGTCGCCGATTTCGTCGAGAAACAGCGTGCCGCCTTCGGCCTGTTCGAACCGGCCGGAAGCGCGGGTATTGGCGCCGGTGAACGCGCCGCGCTCATGGCCGAACAATTCGGATTCGATCAGGTCGCGCGGGATCGCCGCCATGTTGACGGCGACGAACGGGCCGTTGCGGCGCTTGCCGTAGTCATGCAGCGCGCGGGCGACCAGTTCCTTGCCGGTGCCGGACTCGCCGGAGATCATCACCGTGAGGTCGGTCTGCATCAGCCGCGCCAGCACCCGGTAGATTTCCTGCATCGCCGGCGAGCGGCCGATCAGGGGAATCGAATCGAATTCGGAATCGTCCGCCGCACTCGCCACCCGCTCCTTGGGCTCGGCCAGTGCGCGGCCGACGATGGTGATGAGCTCCTTCAGGTCGAACGGTTTTGGCAGATATTCATAGGCACCGCGTTCCGAGGCCCGGATCGCCGTCATGAAGGTATTTTGTGCGCTCATGACGATGACGGGCAGGTTCGGCCGCATCTTCTTGATGCGCGGCAAGAGATCGAATGCGTTCTCGTCGGGCATCACCACGTCGGTGATGACGAGATCGCCCTCGCCCTGGCTTACCCAGCGCCACAGCGTCGCGGCGTTTCCAGTAAGGCGAACTTCATATCCGGCGCGCGAAAGAGCCTGGTTCAGAACCGTGCGGATGGCGGTGTCGTCATCGGCAACGAGTATGCTACCTGCGGGCATCGTTATTCCTCATCTTGCGTCCTGTGAGGCAGGCGGCAGCGTACCCGGAACGCCGTCGCGGTTGCTTTGGTCGAACTGTTTGGTGGGATTGAACATCGGCATCAGCACGCGGAAGGTGGTCTTCCGCGGCTGGGATTCGCATTCGATGATGCCGCCGTGATCGCCGACGATCTTGGCAACCAGCGCCAGGCCGAGCCCGCTGCCGGTTTGTTTCGTTGTCACGAAGGGATCGAACAGGTTCGGCAGCAGGTCTTCCGGCACGCCGGAACCGTTGTCCTTGACGCAGAATTCGAGCGGCAGCGATACCCGCGATTTCTTGCCCGGCACCGACAGGCGAACGCCGGGGCGGAAAGCGGTGGTGAGCTGGATTTCCGCGTCCGAGCCGAGATCGGCGACGGCCTCCGCGGCATTCTTCACGAGATTGAGGAACACCTGAATGAGCTGGTCCTGGTTGGCCAGCACCGGCGGCAGCGACGGATCGTATTCCTCGATGAAGCGGACGTTACGGGCGAAGCCGGACTGCGCCAGCCGTTTGACGTGGTCGAGCACGGAGTGGATGTTGACCGGCCCGCGCGCCACCGGACGGTCGTCACCGAACACTTCCATGCGGTCGACCAGGGTTACGATGCGGTCGGCCTCGTCGCAGATCAGCCGTGTCAGCATGCGGTCTTCGGATGAGGCCGCCTGCTCCAGCAATTGCGCCGCACCGCGGATGCCGGACAATGGATTCTTGATTTCATGCGCCAGCATCGCGGCCAGCGCGATCACCGAGCGCGCCGCGCTCCGATGCGTCAACTGCCGGTCCATCTTGTCGGCGATAGTGCGCTCCTGCAGCATCACGACGATGTGGCCGGGCCGTTCGGTGAGCGGGGCAACGTGCAGATCGACCTGGCGGTCGCCGCCGATGCGGGGCGTGCCGAGATCGACCTTGTATTCGTTGACGGGCGATCCGCTCGAGCGCACCTGGTCGATCAGCGCCAGCAGCGGACTGCCGAACGGCACCAACTCCTTCAGCGACTGCCGGCGCAGGAATTGCGTCGAGATTTCGAAGAAGGATTCGGCGGCGATATTGGCGTCGACAATGCGGCCGTCGGGCGCCACCAGCAATACCGGATTGGGCAGCGCATTGAGGATGGCCTCGCTGTCGGTGGGCACTGGCCGGCGATGTTCTGCGGCTGACGTCATGCGGCAGCACTCCATGCAAAATCGTCGAACGCGTCCTGCAGCGATCGGTGCACGCGATGCGGATCCTCGGACGTCAAGATCTTCTGCCGCCAGCCCTTCAGCGTCTCCGCCGGCGCGCGGCTGCACTGGGCTGCGATCTCCAGCGCCCAGCCGAGATGTTTGCGCGCATGCTTCAGCCCGGTACGCAGGCCGTAATGGCTGCAAACTTCGTCGTAGAGGGCGCGCACATGCGCGAGTTGTTCGGCGAGTGACGGTGCCATCTCCGCCTGTCCGGTTTCGAGCCGGCGTCCGATCTGCCCCGGCAACCAGGGCTGGCCCTGCGCACCGCGCCCGATCATTACGGCGTCCGCGCCCGACACTTCCAGCGCCTGGACCGCCTTCTCGAATGAGGTGATGTCGCCGTTGACGACGAGCGGCACGGAAACCGCGTCCCTGACCGCGCGCACGGCGGCCCAATCAGCCGAGCCCTTGTAGAACTGGCAACGCGTGCGCCCGTGCACGGTAATCATCTGCACGCCGGCCTGTTCTGCGCGGCGTGCCAGTTCGGGCGCGTTGAGCGAGCGATCGTCCCAGCCGAGCCGCATCTTCAGCGTCACCGGCACCTTCACCGCCGCGATCGTGGCTTCGATCAACGTGAGCGCATGATCGAGATCGCGCATCAGCGCCGAACCGGATTGGCCGCCGGTGACGTGACGTGCCGGACAGCCCATATTGATATCGATGATATCGGCCCCGGCCGCTTCCGCGATCCGTGCGCCCTCCGCCATCCAATGCGCCTCGCAACCCGCTAGCTGAACGACGTGCGCTCCGACACCGGCCGTCTCGCAGCGCAGAAGCGACATCGGCCTGCCGTGCACGAGTTCGTCGCTGGCAGTCATCTCTGAGACGACCAATCCGGCGCCGAGGGTGGCGGCAAGGCGTCGAAAGGGAGCATCAGTGACGCCGGACATCGGCGCCAGGAGAACCCGGTTGGCGGCAGCAATCTCGCCTATTTTCAACGGCTTAGAGCGTGAACTTTCCGGGCCGGTCACATCGTTCTCATGGTTGGGGCGGCGGCTTCATTGCCGACGTCAGCGCATATTGTGAGCACAAATCTTGGGCAGTCAAGCTTCTTGCCTACACTTTAGACAGATCTATCATTTGTGCAAGTGCACTGCAACAAAAACCGCTTTTCCCACAGGTGATGGGAATCACTCTGTTTTCCGTATTCGACATGGTATGGGCTGTGCGCCAGCGCGCCCGACACCCTCCACCCCGTTCCGTTTCGCATTTGAGTCCAGATGCCCAGACCTGAGCGTACCGCAGCCATCCTCGTCGCAGCCGGACGCGGGCTTCGCGCCGGTGCCGGTGGACCCAAGCAATATCGCGAGATCGGCGGACAGACCGTGATCTTCCGCGCCATGGAGGCGTTCTGCCGGCATCCGGACGTGTTTGCCGTGCAGCCGGTGGTGAATCCCGATGACGCCGCCATCTTCCATGCGGCTGTCGCGGGACTGCGCCACCAGCCGCCCACCAACGGCGGCGCGACGCGTCAAGCCTCGGTGCATGCCGGGCTCGAGGCGCTGGCCGCGGAGAAGCCCGACATCGTTCTGATCCATGACGCCGCGCGGCCCTTCGTTACCCCTGCGGTGATCTCGCGCGCGATCGACGCCGCCGGCCGGACGGGCGCCGCCGTTCCCGTGATTCCCGTCACCGACACGATCAAGCAGGTCGGCGATACCGGCGATGTGGAGGCGACACCCGAACGCGCAAATTTGCGAATCGCGCAGACGCCGCAGGCGTTCCGCTTCGATGTGATTCTCGATGCCCATCGCCGCGCCGCGCGCGATGGCCGCAGCGATTTCACCGATGATGCGGCGCTCGCTGAATGGGCGGGATTGACGGTAGCGACCTTTGAAGGCGATCTTGCAAACATGAAACTGACAACGCCTGAAGATTTCATCCGCGAGGAAGCCCGCCTCGCCGCCCAGCTCGGCGACATCAGGACCGGCACGGGATATGACGTGCACGCCTTCGGCGACGGCGATCATCTGATGATCTGCGGCGTACGGGTGCCGCACACCCGCGGCTTTCTCGCCCATTCCGACGGCGACGTCGGCCTGCATGCCCTGGTCGACGCCATCCTCGGCGCGCTGGCCGATGGCGACATCGGTTCGCACTTTCCACCGAGCGATCCGCAATGGAAAGGCGCCGCGTCCGACAAGTTCCTCAAATATGCCGTCGATCGTGTCACCGCGCGCGGCGGCCGGATCGCCAATCTCGAAGTCACGATGATCTGCGAACGCCCGAAGATCGGGCCGCTGCGCGATACCATGCGCGCCCGCATCGCCGAGATCACCGGGCTCAACATCTCGCGCGTCGCCGTCAAGGCAACGACCAGCGAGCGGCTTGGCTTCACCGGCCGCGAGGAAGGCATCGCCGCGACCGCAAGCGCCACCATCCGTCTGCCCTGGAGCGAGTAAGATGAGCGGCAGCGACGCCCGCGCCCTCTCCCGCTCGCTGCTTGACCTATGCCGGATGCGCAAGCTGACGATCGCGACGGCGGAGTCCTGCACGGGCGGCCTGGTCGCCGGCGCGCTGACCGACATTCCCGGCTCGTCAGACGTGATCGACCGCGGCTTCGTCACCTATTCCAACGATGCCAAGCGCGCGATGCTCGGCGTCAAGGCGACGACGCTTTCGACGTTCGGCGCGGTCAGCAAGGAAACTGCGACCGCGATGGCGATAGGCGCGCTCGAAAAAGCCGGCGTTGATCTCGCCGTATCCACTACCGGCATCGCAGGCCCCGGCGGAGCGACGCCGGGCAAGCCGGTCGGGCTGGTGCATTTCGCGGTCGCCTCGCGCGACGGAAAGATCCTGCACCGCGAATTCCGTTTTGGTGCCATTGGCCGCACCACCGTGCGCCAGCGCTCCGTCGTCGAGGCGCTACGCATGCTGATGGAGCTGGCGCGTGGCCCACAGCCGCCCGTCAAGCCGCGACGCGAAACGATGAGCCGGTTGCGTCCACGGGTGGCGCGGACGCCGCGGCGCAGCGCCGTCAAACGGCGCCGGCCGACGCGAACTTGAAGTCGGTCAACCCTGCGCAGCCAAAGCCTTGGCGCGCGTTTCGCTCAGCGAAGCCACCGGCGTTAGCGCCTCTGGGCTGATCGTGAGTTCGATGATCGAAGGCAACCCCGAGGCCACGGCCTCATCGAAAGCGCGGGCAAAATCTTCGGTCCGCTCGACATGGGCGCCAAAACCACCGCAGGCGCGCGCAAGCGCGGCGAAGTCGGGGTTGGCGAGATCGGTGCCGGAGACACGGCCGGGATAAGTCCGCTCCTGATGCATCCGGATGGTGCCGTACATGCCGTTGTTGCAGACGATCACGATCAGCGGCAGCCGGTTTTCTACCGCGGTCATGAACTCCAGCCCCGTCATCTGGAAGCAGCCGTCGCCGGCAAACGCGATCACCGTACGTTCCGGATGCAACTGCTTGGCGGCGACGGCCGCAGGCAGGCCATAGCCCATCGAGCCCGAGGTCGGCGCCAGTTCCGTGCGAAATTGGCGATAGCGCCAGAACCGGTGCACCCAGACGGCATAGTTGCCGGCGCCGTTGCAGATGATGGTGTCGTGGGGCAAGCGATCGCTCAGGCCGCGCACGATCTGCGAGAGCTGCACATCGCCGGGCGAGCGTGTCGGCTCGGCAAATGCGAGATAGTCGGCATGCGCCACCTTGACATAGTCGGCGCGCGATTGATGCTTCGGCTCCAGCCGGTTGATTGCGGCCGCAAAGGCCGCGCTGCTTGCGACCACGCCGAGCGTCGGCGAATAGACGCGGCCGATCTCTTCGGGATCGGGATAGACGTGAACCAGCGGCTGCCTTGGTTTTGGAATATCGAACATCGTGTAGCCGGATGTGGTGGCCTCCCCCAGCCTTGCGCCAAGCGCGATCACCAGATCGCTGTTGCGGATCCGGTCGGCGATCTTTGCGTCGAGACCGATGCCGATATGGCCGCCATAGCAGGGATGCAGATTGTCGAAATAGTCCTGGCAGCGGAACGAAACGCCGACGGGCACTTCATGCACCGACGCAAACGCCTCGAGATCGCGGCGCGCCTGATCGCTCCATCCGCCGCCGCCGACGATCAGGAACGGCTTCTTCGCCCCCGAAAGCAGCGCATGAAACTGCCGCAAGGCGCCGTCATCAGGCGCGATGGGAAGCGGAGTGTAGGGCGGCGCATCCGGCACCTCGGCGGTGTCGGTGAGCATGTCCTCCGGCAGCGCCAGCACGACCGGGCCGGGACGGCCGGAGGTCGCAGTGAAGAACGCGCGCGAGATGAATTCCGGAATCCGCCGCGCATCATCGATCTGGGCCACCCATTTCGACATCGGCCCGAACATCTGGCGATAGTCGATTTCCTGAAACGCTTCGCGTTCCATCATGTCCCGCCCGACCTGCCCCAGCAGAAGGATCATGGGCGTCGAGTCCTGAAATGCGACATGAACGCCGGCGGACGCATTGGTGGCGCCGGGGCCGCGCGTGGCGAACGCGATACCCGGGTGGCCGGTCATCTTGCCATAGGCCTCCGCCATCATGGCGGCGCCGCCTTCGTGCCGGGCGTTGATGAATCGCACGCGCTGGCTCTGGTACATGCCGTCGAGCGCGGCCAGGAAGCTTTCGCCGGGCACGCCGAACACGGTGTCGGCGCCGTGCAGGGCCAGTTGCTCGATCAGAATATGGCCACCGGTTCGAAGATTTGCGTCCATTGCCTCGCCCTTCCGCTATGGGATTACGGATTTGGACCCGGCTTAAAGAAAGGCGTCGGCACCATCAACCGGTTTTCCTGCGCGATCAGGTATTCCGCTGGTCATTTTCCTTCTTGTTGCTGGTCTTTCGGCGCGATCCGTGCGTCCACGCCTGTCACGGCCTCATAGGCCTTGATGACGGCGGTGCAGGATTCCCCGTCATGCCCGAGCAGCGCTGCCTGCCGGTAGGTCTGGTGCACCGCATCCGCCATGAAACCGGGCAAGCCCGCCTCCTCCAGCCAGCGCGCGTAATAGCGGACGTCCTTGCGGGCGTTCGCCAGCGACATCAGCGGGGTGAAGTCGCCATCGAGGGTTGCCTGGCCATAGAGATCGAGCATGCCGCTCTTGGCGCCGGCGGCGGAAATGATGCCGATCACCTGCGAGAGATCGAGCCCGTCCTTTGCGGCGAGCGCAAACCCCTCGCACCACGCCGCGACATTGGCGAAGGCGATGTAGTTGTGAATGAGTTTTATGCGGATGGCGTGCCCGAGCGGGCCGATGTGGAAGATGTTTTCGGCATAGAGCTCGAAATAGGATCTGAGATCGTCGAGCAGGTCACCCTCGCCGCCGAACAGCACGTTGACCTTGCCGATATCGGCATGTTTCGGCGTTCGCGTCATCGGCGCCTCCGCATAGCGCCCGCCGGCCGCACGCACCATCCGGTCGAGCTTTGCGACCATCTGCGGGCTGCCGGTGGTGTGGTCCACGATGATGAACCCCGGCGCCTGACCGGCCAGCAATCCGTCGCGAGAGACCATCAGCGCTTCGACGTCCTCGGCTTCGTTGACGCAAATCATGATGATGCGGCAGTCGCGAATTTGCTGGAGATTGCTGGCGGCGGTCGCGCCAAACGATTTGGCGACCGCCACAGCGGCCGGATTGAGATCATAGGTGGTGACCGCCACGCCCTTGGCGACGAGGTTCTTCACCAAGCCCCGTCCCATTCCACCGAGGCCGATAAAGCCAACGCGTTCGAATGTCGTCATGTCACTCCCTGCTGCTTCCCGTAAACCGCGTCCGCCCGCTTTTCGAACGCGGCGGCAAAGCGCTGGAACGCGGTGTCGAACATCGTTCCCATCAGCATCGCCAGCATCCGGCTTCGGAATTCATAGGACAGGAAGAATCCGACGTCGCAATCGGTTCCGGATTTCGGCTCGAACGTCCAGCGGTTTTCGAGATTGCTGAATGGGCCCTTCAGATATTCGACCATGATCTTCAGGTTCGGCCGGTCCAGCGTCACCCGGCTGGTAAAGGATTCCCGCACCACCTTGAACGACACGGTCATGTCGGCGACGATGATTTCGGTGCCGTCTGCCTTCGGCGTGCGCTGACGTATCCGCAGCGACTGGCACAGCGGCACGAATTCCGGATAGCGCTCGACGTCGGCGACCAGATCGAACATCTGCGACGCGGTGTGATGAACCCGGCGCTTGCTGGAAAAGCGCGGCATCAGTGCATACCCGTCCGGTTCTGCTTCAGCGCGATTTGCTTCAGATAATCGTTCGCCTGCGTCCGGTCGGTGAAGCAGACCAGCGATTGATCGGCGCGCAGCCCTTGAAAATAGTCCAGCAGTTTCGGCCGCTGCTGCCGGCGGTAGGCCCAGACATAGCGAAAAAATTCGAAGTCTAGTCTCTCCGGGCAGCCTTCAGCCATTTCCGGGCGAACCTTGCCGTAGCTGCCGGCGACCCGTCTCATGATGCCGAGCATGCAGCTCCGGCGCGGCAGGTCGAACCAGATCACGGTGTCGCTGGTTTGGCGGCGCAATTCGCCCGCGCCGTACCGGGTGTAGTTGCCATCCATGACCCATCGCGGCTGGCGCGCGATTTCGGCCACGCGCTGTTCAAACTCGGCGTTGTCAGAGGCAACCCAGCCGGGCTTCCAGTACAGCGCATCCAGCGAAACAAAGGGAATGCCCGCAATTTCCGACAGCCGTCGAGCAAATGTCGACTTGCCGGACCCCGACGATCCCATGACGAGAACGCGTTGCATTGGTTCGATCCGAGACTAGCGGGTCCGTGCGACGCGCGCCGCCTGCAGCCTGGCAAAATCCTCGCCCGCATGGTGCGACGAGCGCGTCAGCGGGCTCGCCGCCACCATCAGAAACCCCTTGGTGTAGGCGACCTTCTCGTAGCCCGAAAATTCATCCGGCGTCACATAGCGCATGACGGCGTGATGCTTGCGGGTCGGCTGCAGATATTGCCCGATGGTCAGGAAATCGACCTCGGCCGAGCGCAGATCGTCCATCACCTGCAGCACCTCGTGGCGCTCCTCGCCGAGGCCGACCATGATGCCTGATTTGGTGAAGATCGTCGGGTCGATCTCCTTGACCCGCTGCAACAGGCGGATCGAATGGAAGTAGCGCGCGCCCGGGCGCACCGTGAGATAGCGCGCCGGCACGGTTTCCAGATTGTGGTTGAACACGTCGGGCTTGGCCGCCGCGACGACTTCGAGCGCGCCTTCCTTGCGCAAAAAGTCTGGCGTGAGGATCTCGATGGTTGTGGTCGGGCAGCGCGCGCGGATCGCGCGGATCATCTGGGCAAAATGCTCCGCGCCGCCGTCGGCAAGATCATCGCGGTCGACCGAGGTCACGACGACATGGGCAAGCCCGAGCTTGAAGGTGGCCTCGGCGACATGTTCCGGCTCGGATGCATCGAGGGCGCCGGGCATGCCGGTCTTGACGTTGCAGAACGCGCAAGCCCGCGTGCAGGTGTCCCCCATGATCATGAAGGTCGCGTGCTTCTTGTCCCAGCACTCGCCGATGTTCGGGCAGCCGGCCTCCTCGCACACCGTGACAAGGCCGTTCTCCTTGACGATCTTCCTCGTGTCCGCATAGCCGCGGGTATTCGGCGCGCGCACCCTGATCCAGTCGGGCTTCGGCGGCGACAGCGCATCCGGCCGGTTCACCTTTTCGGGGTGACGCGGGCGCACCTGGTTTACGGAGACGGTATCGACGAGGACGACCATGTTCAGTCCGGAAATGGCGAGAATACCTAGCTAATCCGTGTTGCTCGCGCCTGCAACCCGGTTGCGGACGACCGCGCGACTCCGCTCGCGAAACCTAGCAGATCGTGCAAGATAATGACGAATTTCACCCATTCCACGAACGATTCTCACCTGAAAATGGTTCAAAAGCCCAAGCCGGCCACTGCCGCCGCCCCTCGCCTCGGCAAGCCGCTGAAGCGCTCGTTTTTTGGCCGCAGCGTGCATGAAGTCGCGCCCGACCTGATCGGGGCGACACTGCTGGTCGACGGCGTCGGCGGCATCATCACCGAGGTCGAGGCGTATCATCACACCGAGCCGGCCGCGCATTCCTTCAATGGGCCGACGCCGCGCAACCGGGTGATGTTCGGCCCGCCGGGCTTTGCCTATGTCTACCGTTCCTACGGCATCCACTGGTGCGTGAATTTCGTCTGCGAAAAGGAAGGCTCGGCCAGCGCCGTGCTGATCCGCGCGCTGCAGCCGACCCACGGCCTGCCCGCGATGCGCCGCCGCCGGGGCCTGCAGGAGGAGCGCGCGCTGTGTTCCGGCCCGGGCAAGCTCTGCGAGGCGCTGGGCATCACGATCAAACATAATGAATTGCCGCTCGATCAGCCGCCGTTTGCGCTGCATGCGCGGCTCGCTAAACCCGACATCGCGGCCGGCATACGGATCGGAATAACAAAAGCGGTCAATCTGCCGTGGCGGTACGGGTTGAAGGGATCGAAGTTTCTGAGCAAGCCGTTTTGATGGATGGGCTGTGTCAACATCGTTAGCTGTCATCACCCGCGAAGGCGGGTGAACCAGTACGCCGCGGCCTATCGATTCAATCATAGCTGTCTCTGGAATACTGGGTCGCCCGGACAAGCCCTACAAGATTCACACATCGTTTCGGAGTTTCCAGCCACGAAGCATTGCTTTGAGAGCTTGTAGCCCGTGCATCATGGCGATAGGGCCAGGCTTGCCGTAGTAGCCGGTCCAGCCGCCGAGGCGCGCACACACCCAACTGGCATATGCCAGCGATCCTTTGGGATGCGGGTTCTTCTGTTTCTCGGTCTTGCCTTCAAGGGTTTGGCAGATCGCTTCCAGCGCGGGCTTGTCCTCGATGTCGAGCGCATCCTGTAACGGCCGCCCAGCCACGCCATCGCGCTCGCGCACCATCTGCAGCACTTGAATGGCAGCGATCAGCGTCGCAGTAGTCAGGTTCTCGAATGGACCATCCTCGGCGACACGCACCGCTTCGATATCGAAGCCTTTGGTCTTCATCACCCGGAACACCTGCTCGATGGTCCAGCGCTGGCGGTAAAAGCCGGTGATCCGACATGCATCGGCGAGCGTGGCCACCTTATGTGTGGTGAGCAGCCGCCAATGCACCGGCGTTACGCCGTCCGGGGGATCGACCTCACGCGCTTCCACCAAGGTGAGTGTGACAGTCTTCGGCAGTTTTGCCGCCTCGGCGGGATGATTGCGTTTCGGCCGCTTCAGGGTGACCTCACGCGCGCGCAACGCCAATACCACCTGACGGGCAGGCCGGCCCGGATTGGCAGGCAGATCGATTGTCTCGCGGCCCAGTTCGGCTACCTCCTCCATGCAGCCATACAGCGCACCACCATCTTCCAGAACGCGATCATGGTTGGCGCGGATCAGAAGCTCCGTCTCGGCGGGCCGGCAGGCGAACTCTTCGTAAATATCGCTTTCCCGGTCGGCGATGACGGTAACGCAGACCGCTCCGGCTGCGACCAAGCCAGCCGCTGTCTTGGTGGCGTCAAGCCAGCGGCGGCTCTCTTTCTCGGCGAAGGGGCGCTTTTTGCATAGACGCTTCTTGCCGCCGACGTGACTGAGGAATACCGCATCGACAAGACCCAGCAGCCCGCCATCACTGGCGTCCACCGCGATCATTGGATGCAGGTTCAGACTGCGTTGCTTGCCATCGTCGCGTAGAGTCGTCGTGTCCTGGATCGCCAGGATGTGACGCCCCATGACTAACCCGGCGGTGCGCGCGCGGGCAGTTGCGACCATCGCGTCGGGTTTCACCCGCTTGTTACGCAAAAACCGGGTAAAGCGTATCTCGCCCGCGCGATTGCCGCCCACGCGGCGTACGCTGATGCCCGATTGGCCAACACAAACCAGCCGAGCCAGCAAGCAGGCCCCCCTTTTTCCAGGCGCCGGTCGCCGAACCGTCCCAAACTGCCTTCCATGAACGCTCTCCCGTTGTCGTGGGAGCATCATCGATTCAGAGAACGGAACACACTGCAAGGGAAGCGGCCTTGGAGATGTGTGAATATCGTAGGGACAAGCCGGGCGATGACAGCGAATGTGTGTCAGCATTCTCGCGACACGATGCGCCCGAGCCTTGTAAGTCGATCACCCTCAAAGAGTGAGAGGGCGCAGGGAATGCCGGGTGCCGGCTGGCACCCGCGGTCTCGTGTGCAAGATGCACTCAAGAATGCGCACACGAGCATACAGGTACAGCCGGAGCAGCCCGGCATTCCCCGCGCAATGGCTTTACGGCTTATGCCGAGCTCTCCCCGGAGACGAATTCCTCTTGCCTCCGTCGCTGACGAATTGACAGCTCGCGTCGCCCGGTCGGGCTTCGCAAACCTCCGCCAGCTTGACACCAGCCACGGGTGCCAGGACCACACGGTTTTGCCGTACGCAGCTTCCTCCGCCGAACCATTCAGCCAGCCAGTGCCGCCGGCCAAACTTCTGGCGAAAGCGTTTAAGCGCCGTTCGTCTGCGCGCTGTGCTCGCTCACGGATAACCGCCCTGCGAACACCTTTCGCGCCTGACGCTGCCGCGTCCACCGCAACCCGCCCCAACGTTCGTGACGATGGCCAACGCCCCTCTTCTCGGGACGGGATGGCGGGAGTTGTAGGGTTGATTTGGGTCCGTCATGAAGCGGAATATTTTTGCGGCCGAAGCTGGACAAGGCAAATCAGCTTGAAGTTGCTGGAGAAAATCGCAGATTGGCGCAATGCTACCCTCGGATATCGTTTCCGCTCATCCGGATTAGTTAGGCTTCCTCGCTGCTACTTTCCACCTAGTTGTAGCCGCTGGTGCCGGCCGACGTGCCGCCGAACTGAGAATCGCCGGTGCCGCTCAACGTGGTCGGACCATCCGGATTTCCGTTCGGATTGCCGTAGTTCGGATGCAGGACGACGTGCGGAGCAGCGTACCTGTACATGGGATAGCTTCTGACCAACGGTTCATGATGCGCCGTACTTGCGAATGCACACGTGCTTGAGAGCACTAACGCGGCGACCAGCGCTGTCATTGCGACTTTCATGGCTTTGTCCTTTCGAGCGGTTATGCAAACACCGTTACACAACGAACAGGTGGAGTTCGCTCCCCATCGTTTCCATTAAATTCAGGTTTAGTGACGTAGCCCCTGCCCGACGCGTTTCTGTCCAGTTCCGAAAGTTCAGAGCTACAAATTACGCGACACGCCCAAGGCTTCGACAAGAAAATCGATGAACAGGCGCGCTCGCAGTGGGAGTTGCCGTCCGAACGCGTGCAGGACGTAGACCGGCGTGGTGAACATCGGTACCTCCGGCAGCACGACATTCAATCGTCCGGCGGCAAGCTCGTCCTCGATTGCGATGCGCATGAACTGCGTGATACCAACGCCTTTTACGACTGCCTCAATCAAGGACTGAGCATCGTCGCTATCGAAGGGGCCATTGGGGATGATCCGCGTGCCGTCCGCAAAAGTAAACGCTTGCGGCCGGCCGCCAAGCAGGTGGCGAAGGCAGGCATGCTGCGTAAGATCGTCGATCGACTGCGGGATTCCTCTTCGCTGAAGATATTCTGGCGATGCGCCCAGAACATATTGCAGGACACCCAGGGAACGACCGATCAGGTTCGTGTCTTCCAACTCTCCAATTCTGACAGCGAGGTCGAAACCCTCACGGATGAGATCGACACGGCGGTCTGTGACGCTGAGGTCGAGCTTTATGTCCGGATAGCGCTCCAAAAACGAGCCCGCCCATGCGGAAATCAATGGGCGTCCAAATGTGCTCGGCACAGTGACCCGAAGCACGCCTCGCACGTTGCCCGGGACCTGCACGATGTCATCGGCTTCCTCTATCGCGCGAAGATGGGGGGCCACATGTTCATAATAAGCGGCGCCTTCAGAAGTCGGGCTCAGCGTGCGCGTTGAGCGCTGCAGCAAGCGTACACCGAGTCGCTCTTCGAGGCGCGCGACGCTTTTGGATACCGCTGAAGGACTGGCGCCGATCGACCTCGCGGCGCCGGCGAAAGAACCTGCATCAACCGTCCGCACGAAGGCCAGGAGACCGGCCGTTCTCTCCAAAATCGTTGTCATTCAGGACTTCTGATCACGAAAGAACCGAACGATTTGCAGCTATCCGGCCATCTATGAACGAATAATCTGAGCGGCGCAACGGGGGTTGCCCCTTAGCGCCCATTCTAAATCTTCCAATCCCCTCATCACTGAGTTCGTTCTAGAAAAGGGAATGCAGTATGTCTGCGCAAACTAAACCAACGATCGTTTTCTGCCACGGCATCTGGGCAGATGGCTCTTGTTTCAGCAAGGTCATTCCAGCATTGCAGGCCGACGGGTATGAGGTAATCGCCGTTCAATATGGCCTGGACTCCTTTGAAGAGGACTTGGCGACGGTGAAGCGCACACTCAATCGTGTTGGCAGCCCGGTCCTTCTCGTCGGCCACTCGTATGGCGGAGCCACCATCACGGGCTCGGGCACCGACGAGCGCGTGGTCGGTCTCGTCTACATTGCAGCGGTCGCTCCAGATGCCGGCGAGACCGTACAGGATCAGCTCGACAAGTATCCGTCGGATATTTTCTCGCGCGTCGAGGTCGCCGATGGGCGTGCCTGGATGCTTCCGAGCGGCACCGAGTTCTTCGCAGGAGACCTCTCCGAGGAAGAACAGAAGCTTGTTTGGGCCACCCATTACGCGCCCGTCTACAATCTGTTCCAGCAACAGAAGCTCAGCGCTGACAAAATCGCGTGGAGGTCGAAGCCAAGCTGGTACATTCTGGCCACGCAAGACCACACTGTGCATCCCGATCTGCAACGCTGGGTCTCGAAGCGCATGGGAGCGACCGTCACCGAGGTAGCGAGCAGCCACGTGCCGATGCTCTCTCAGCCCGATGTCGTTATCGACGTGATACGCAAGGCCGCGGCCGCGGTTCAAAAAAGCTGATCGCAACAAGCATAACACTGCCGGGCACGAAGGAGAGGTCGTTCGCAAGACGACCTCTCCTATTCATGGGCCGGTGTGCGATGGCCGCTTTTGACCCTTAGCAGACCATTACCGTAGCTGCTGTCGCGTCGGCTAACTTTTCGGCCTATTGGCCTCGAGATATCGCAGCAACCGACGCATGCCGAGACCGGCGATAACTAGCGGCACCGCGAAATCCGGCAGCAAAAGAAAACCGTAGGGCCACAGATTGACCTTCTTGCGCGGGCGGACGGTCAAGCCGTTGACAATGCGCGGCGCTGTAGCGACTGCATCGTCGCCTGGCGAGAGCGACACTGTGATGTCGCGTCGGGGTTCCACGGTGGTCATGTTGCCAATCTACCTTAGGTAACGGAGGCTCACAACTTCACGAAGGTTCCTGACCTGGAAGCGAGGCAGCCTTGTCGAGGCGCTGGCTGGTCACATCGTCAACAGCGTCGCTCGGTTCTGTTCCGCCGTCACGCCCGCCTTGGCTGGCGCATTTCTTCTGCACGCATTTATTCCTAACCTGCCTGCAACCGCTCGCCACCGGCGGCCGTCCCGACGAGACCTCGCCCTAACGTTAGTTCTATCGAACTAAAAGGCTGAGCTGACGACGTCGGCTCATAGCGGCAAAGCGGACTTCCCGGTTGCGCTCGTCGATGTCCGCCTATGACCCCAACCGGACATCGGCAATATCAGTGCAAGCCGACGCTTGGCTCACGCTGAGATCGCGGTCCGTTTAATTCAGTTGGCACAACCTGCCGAAGAGATGAAAAAAAGGAGACGTTCTACAAGAAAACATTGAGCGAGCAGGATCAAGAAAAATTCACATGGACGATTACGGAGGGACCTTAGAGGCGCGCCCGGCCTAGCGAATTGCCGGTCGAGCAACCAACTAAATTCACGCTGGCCATCAACCTCAAGACCGCTAAAGCACCTTGGTCTTGACTTCCCACCAACGCTGCTCGCCCGCGCCGACGAGGTGATCGAATAGCAACGTTCACTTCTGCTTTTGGCACTTTTGAGACGTGCCGGCCTATCCTGAGCGTGTCCGTTCACCGCGGTAGACCGGAAGTCGCAGTGGTCCGGCCAAATCGACGCGAATGACCCAACTCCGACTTGACAAGCCTCCTTACATATCTGCGCCGTCGGTCTCAGAAATTTGCATTCGCCCATGTGAGCCGGTTCACATCCACCGCGCACGTTTGATTCCACCGTCAGCTGGGGCACTTTCAACGTGTGCCTCGGGGGGCAAATTGCACACACTAGGAGGGAATGCCATGAGATCAAATTACAAAGTCGCAGTGGCAGTGACCGCAGGTGTCGCGATTGGCGCTCTCGCGGTTCAAGGTCTTCACGCTCAGGCAAAGCCACCGGTCTATTTCGTGGCAGAAATCGACGTCACCAACCCCGATGCGTATGCAAAGGAGTACGCTCCGAAGGCTCAGGCCATCATCAAGGCAGCTGGCGGTCGCTTCTTGGCTATCGGCGGATCCGCCGCAACTACAGGAACGGTGACAGCTTTTGATGGGGACCCGCCAAAGCGCGTGGTCGTTCAGGTCTGGGATAGTATGGAGAAAATTCGGGCTTGGCGGGCCAATCCAGAATATGTCGAGCTTCGCAAGGTTGGCGAAAAATACGCGAAGTTCCGCTCGTTTGCCGTTGATGGTCTGCCAGAGTAGCTTGCGCATCTGAGCCAGAGGCCGCCTTTTGCTGGCGGCCTCTTCTCGACCATTTTTAGACGATCGAGCTGGTGCGAATGCTCCCATCGTTCACGGACGTTGGAAATGGACTCGGTTCGATCATCGACACGTTTTCGTCTCACGGCGGGCAACGGGGTGTCGGTTTAACGTGCATGAGTCCGAGTCTGGCACTTTTGAGACAACCGGCCCTGCCGATGTCCGTTTCCAGAAGAAGACCGGAAGTAGTCGGCCGACGACCAAAATGACGCGAATGACCCAAGGCGGACATGGGCAGCGGCCCGCTTAAGTCCGCTTCCGACGCTTGGCTGATACGTGATTCGGACACATTCCGGGCTCGGTCGTGATCTCGCCATGTTGTCGCCCCGTTGCGCATGGAAAGCTCGCTGCCATGCTCGCCTTCAGGGTCATCTTCACCGGTGCGGCGATAGGTACGCTAATCCTGGTTGCGGTCCACCAACGCGCCTTGCGCCCGGCCGAGGTCGCCTCGTGCAAGCAACCATACGAAGCGCCGGCGCTGGAGTCCGACCGCCTCGACGGTCTGGTCAAGCTACGCGAGCAGATGATGCAGGCTCTGCCGCGGCCGCAGCCCGAGCCCGCCCCCGAGCCGCCATTGCAGGAAGTCACGCTTGGCTCGATGCTTGATGCCGCTTCCGGTCCATCGTCGGCCCACGCCAAAGCAGGCGACGATTTGATCGGGACAAGATCGGTGCCGTTCGGTCACTATGATGCCACCCAACCGGCGCCGACAACGAGCGATGAGACCGGTGTTGCCTCCAACCCAGCGCCGGCGACGCAGGATTTCCAATATCTCATCTATTACGTCTGGTCCGAAGTGCCGCCCGCCGAGAAGCCGGCGGAGACCGTCCTGCGTTCGCTCAAGGACATCCCGGTCGGAACGCCGGTCGAGGAGATCAAACGTGCTTCCGACGCGTTCGGTCTCGATTTCAATTTCATGAAAGCGGTTGCCAAGATCGAGTCCGGTTTCAACCCCAATCAACGCACCGGGTCGTATATCGGCCTGTTTCAGCTGAGCGAATATGAGTTCAGCAAATTCGGCTTTGGGCAGATTCGCAGTCCCCGCGACAATGCGGTTGCGGCCGCCTACAAGGTCATTACCGAAGGCATCCTGTTCGAGTGGATCACGCACCGGAAGCCGGACTTGAACGATCTTTACCTGATCCATCAGCAGGGCTGGGAAGGCGCCGCCGAGCACGTCAGCCAGCCCGATCGCATCGCCTGGAAATCCATGTGCGCCACCAGCGAAGGTAGGGAGAAGGGCGAGAAGTGGTGCAAACGCGCGATCTGGGGCAACACCCTTCCGGCCCTCAAGAAGGCGTGGAAATCGGTGGACATGGTGACATCGGAGGCGTTCGTCGGCATGTGGCGCGCGCGGGTCGCTGAATTCTATTCGAAGTACATGGCGACCGCCGTCGCCGCAGGGGCGAAGCAGTAATTCCGTTGCGTGGTCGGCAGAAGCTGCCGCATCCCGCCGCCGAGCCCGTCTCACTTCACGATTCAGAAATCGCCGCTAACGAGGTGGTCGACCAAGTGCCGATGTCTACTCACAATGCTGGTTGGCTGAATGTCCGCTTTGCGCGGCGGGTTCAACTGATCGCCGCAACACATTCTGCGAACTTCTCAGCTGGGGTCTGATAGAGCAAGGTCTTTCGCGGCCTTTCATTGAGCTGTCTTGCGATCGCGCTGAGCTTGGCCTGGCTATGCAGGGACAGATCGGTGCCACGCGGAAGATACTGGCGCAGCAATCTGTTGGTGTTTTCGTTTGACCCGCGTTGCCAGGGACAGCGGGGATCGTAGAAGTAGACGTCCACCTCGGTGGCCAATGTCAGGCGCTGATGATCGGCGAGCTCTTTGCATCTATCCCAAGTCAACGACCGGTAAAGTTCGCTGGGCAGTCGCTGCGATTGCTTGATGAGCGCCGAGACGACGCTTTCGGTATCCTTGTTCGCGACCTTGACCAGCATCACTCGATCTCGATCTTTGACGAGCCCAGAATGTCTCCTGCTGGCACTTTTTCCGACCTCGTGCCATGTCCGACTTGAGTCCGGAATGCGCGCCAAGGCGGACGTCCGCCGACCGCTCTGAATTGGATTTCACACCCCACATGTCGGGCCACCACATCCCCGGATATCGCTTCGCTCATGAGGGCTACGCTTGCTCCCCTTGCTACTCCGCACGGTGGCACACCGCCTCGACCTTGTTGCCGTCGGGATCGCGAAGGAATGCGCCGTAATAGGCGGCATGATAGTCGCGCAGGCCGGGTGGCCCATCGTCAGTGCCACCGGCGGCGATACCTGCGCGCCAGAACGCGTCCACCTCGCTTCGCGACTTCGCTTTGAAGCACCAGTGGCGGCTGGCAGCCTCGTCCGGCCTCGCGCCCTTGTAGATGGCGATGTAGACGCGATCCGGGTGGTCGGCGTCAGCGCGTTCGCCGTAGCCGAGCCAGCGGTCGCTGCGGCCGACCTTGACGATTTCGAGCGCCTTCATGATCGCGTCGTAGAAGGGTTCGGCGGCGGCGAAATCGGAAATGGTGATGGAGACGTGGTCCAGCATCGATCAGGCCCTCGATGATGACTGAAAACCTCCGCCGTCATTGCGAGCGAAGCGAAGCAATCCATCGTGCGGCATAACGGATAGATGGATTGCTTCGTCGCTTCGCTCCCTTGCGCAAACGCTTGCGTTTGTCGCAGGCAATGACGGGGATAATTCAGCGCCCTGCGTCACGACGCCATCTTCAGCCGTTCCAGCGCTTCCTGCAGCTTCGCCTTTCGCGCTACCGCCGCCTCGCGCTTTTCCTTTTCCTCTTCCACGATCTCTTCGGGCGCATTCGCCACGAACTTCTCGTTGCCGAGTTTTGCGTCGACGCGCTTGATGTCGGCGTCGGCCTTGACGATTTCCTTGTCGAGCCGGGTCTTTTCGGCCGATAGGTCGATCACGCCTTTGAGCGGTAGCGCCACCACCTCGCCGCGCACAAGCAGCTGCACCGCGCCTTCCGGCGGGCGATCGGCGAAGGAGATATCCGCCAACCGCGCCAGGCGTTTCACGGTGTCATTCCAGCGCTGCGCGCGCTCTTTGGTCTCCGTGGACGCAGCCGACAGCACCAGCGGGATCAGCGTGGCCGGCGGGATGTTCATTTCCGAGCGCAGCGAACGGATGGCGGTGACGAGATCGACCACCCAGCCGATTTCGGCCTCGGCTGCGGGGTCGCTGAAATCGCCGGCGTCCAGCGCGGCCATGACCGGCGCGATCAGCGGATCGCCGGGTCCTGCCAGCGCCATCGAAGCGATCTGTTCTTCGGTTACGGCGCTCGCCTTGCGCGGCCATTCGGCCAGCACCAGCAGGCCGTCCCGCTTGGCCGTCACCGCCCAGAGCTCTTCGGTGATGAACGGCATGAACGGGTGCAGCAGCTTGAGAATCTCGTCCCGCGCCCAGGCGGTCATGGCGCGGGTCTCGGCCTTGGCCGCCCCCTCCTCGCCCATCAACACGGGCTTTGCGAGCTCGACATACCAGTCGCAATAGACGTTCCAGACGAAGCGGTAGATCGCATTCGCCGCATCGTTGAACCGATAGCCCTCGATCGCCTCGGTGACCTCGCGCGTGGCGCGCGAAGTCTCATGCGCGATCCAGCGATTCAGGGTCTCCTTGGCTTTCGTCGGATCGAAGTCCGCGGGCTGCTCACAGCCGTTCATCTCGGCGAAGCGGCAGGCATTCCACAGCTTGGTCGCGAAATTGCGATTGGTTTCGACCAGCTGCGGCGACAGCTTGATGTCGTGGCTATGGGCCGCGCCGCGCGCCAGCGCGAAGCGCAGCGCGTCCGCGCCAAAGTCGTCGATGACGCCGAGGGGATCGATGACGTTGCCTTTCGACTTTGACATCTTCGCGCCCTTCTCGTCGCGAACCAGGCGGTGGATGTAGACGGTCGAGAACGGCGCCTCCTTCATGAAGTGCAGGCCCATCATCATCATCCGGGCGACCCAGAAGAAGATGATGTCCCAACCGGTGACGAGGACGTTGGTGGGGTAATAGCGCTTCACTTCCGCCGCCTCGTCCGGCCAGCCGAGCGTCGAGAACGGCCACAGCCCGGACGAGAACCAGGTGTCGAGCACGTCCTCATCGCGCGTGATGAAGCCCTCGCGCTTGGCCGGATCGAGCGCCATCTCGCGCCCCTGCTCTTCCGTGATGACTTCCTGCTCGACGTAATAGCCGAGCGCGTTGCCGACGGCTTCCTCTTCGGTCTCGGCGACGAACACCTTGCCGTCAGGGCCATACCACGCGGGAATCTGATGGCCCCACCAGAGCTGGCGCGAGATGCACCAGGGCTGGATGTTCTCCATCCATTCGAAATAGGTCTTTTCCCAGTTCTTCGGCACGAACGTGGTCGCGCCCGAGCGCACGGCCGCGATCGCCGGCTGCGCCATGGTTTTTGCGTCGACATACCACTGGTCGGTCAAATAGGGCTCGATGACCACATTCGAGCGGTCGCCATGCGGCACCATGTGCGTGTTCGGCTCGATCTTCTCCAGGAAGCCGAAATCTTCCAGCCGCGCCACGATCAGCTTACGCGCGGCGAAGCGGTCGACGCCGTGCAGCTCTTCCGCCAGCATCAGCGCGCCTTCGGGCAATCCGCGCAGATAGTCTTCGTTCTCGTTGAGCGCCATGCAGCCCTCGCGATCGAACACGTTGATCTGCGGCAGGCCGTGGCGCTTGCCGACCTCGAAGTCGTTGAAGTCGTGCGCCGGCGTGATCTTGACCGCGCCCGATCCCTTTTCGGGATCGGCATAGTCGTCGCCGATGATCGGGATGCGGCGGCCGACCAGCGGCAGGATCACGTGCTGGCCGATCAGATGCCCGATCCGTGCGTTCTCCGGATGAATGGCAACGGCGGTATCGCCGAGCATCGTCTCGGGCCGCGTCGTCGCCACGACGACAAACGTCGAGGGATCGTCGGGGCTGAAAATCTTGCCCTCGATCGGATAGCGCAGATACCACAGACTGCCCTTGACCTCGACCTGCAGCACCTCGAGATCGGAGATCGCGGTCACCAGCTTCGGGTCCCAGTTGACCAGCCGCTTGTCCTTGTAGATCAGGCCTTCGCGGTGCAGCTGGACGAACACCTTCACGACCGCGCGCGACAGGCCTTCGTCCATCGTAAAGCGCTCGCGCGACCAGTCGCAGGAGGCGCCCAGCCGCTTCAACTGGTTGACGATGGTGCCGCCGCTCTCGGCCTTCCATTGCCAGATGCGTTCGAGGAATTTGGCGCGGCCGAGGTCGCGCCGGTGCTCCTGCCGTTCCATCAATTGTCGTTCGACCACCATCTGGGTCGCGATGCCGGCATGGTCGGTGCCGGGCTGCCACAGCACGTCGCGGCCGCGCATGCGCTCGAACCGGCAGAGGATGTCCTGCAGCGTGTTGTTCAGCGCGTGGCCCATATGCAGCGAGCCCGTCACGTTCGGCGGCGGGATCACGATGGTGAACGGCGCGGCGTCTTTTCGTTCCGGGCGACCGGCCATGAACGCGCCGCTCTCCTCCCAGATCCGGGACATGCGGCTTTCGATATCGGCGGGCTGGTAGTTTTTCTCGATCATGACACTGCAATTGGGAATGGTGGGGGCGCTCTTGAACGAAACCGTCGCCGGTCCATTCAAGGAATGTAAATCAAATCAACGTGGTAGCGCCCGGTTTGGACGTGATCGACGCCGGGCCGGGCCCTAGAAAGCCGCCACAGCGCCTCAAGTCAACCGGACAACGCGGGTCCGGGGCAGCGGAGAGCCGTGGTAACGCCGGTTTGAAGGTACGAATGGGGTCTCGATCGACGTCCGCCGACGCAGCCTTGACCATGCAAGCCCTGACCAAGCAAGCCTCGACCAAGCACGTCTTGGGGTTAGCGCCCGCCGCGCGAAACCCGCTCGATTTCGGCCTTGACGATCCGCTCGACCAATCCAGGCAGATTGTCGTCGAGCCAGGATTTTAGCATCGGCCGCAGCATCTCCTTGACCAGATCTTCCAGCGTCCGCGCGTTGTTGCTCAGCACGGTATTGGCCAGCGAGTTGAAGGCAGATTCCACGGCGGAGACGGTCGAATGCGATAAAATTGGTCGCGCTGGCGTGCTCTCGAACGCAGGCTCATAGGCCGGCTGGCGACGTGACGCCTTGGCTTCGGTGAATTCGATGTCGTCCTGAGGTTCGACCTTGCTGAATGCTGCCGCGGCGGGGGCTGGTGCTGGCTCCGGCAATGCCATCTCGTCGGTGAGTTCGAATACGTCGGGTTCGGGCTCGGGGGGCGCCGGCCTGATATCCGCCTCGGGCGTCGCCGCATCGAGGCTCGCCAGCATGGAGTCGATGTCATCCTGGCTGTTGCTGGCGACCGGTTCGGGTGCAGGCGGCGGCGGTGGTGGCGGGGCCGGCTTCGGCGCGGGAGCCGGCTTCGGCGCCGGGGCAATCGCCGACGGCGGGATATCCTTCATCACCGGCTTCACGGCTGCCGCAGGGCTCACCAGCTTCTCGGCGGCAGCAGGCTTTGCCTCGTCGTCAGCAATGATGCGACGGATCGACGCCAGAATCTCCTCCATCGAGGGCTCTTGGACCTTTGCAGGTTGCGTCATCTCCGACTCCACATCGAAACCATTTTACATCAAAGCCACGAAGGAATTGCCGGTTCCGGATATGCAGGCCGGGATTTTCATCGCACAAGCCCGACTTGTCCCCAGATCAAGCCCGCCCGCCGCAACGCGCGCAGGTCCTACTCCCCTCAAAACGACCCCGACGCGCGTCCGTACGATGCAAAGACGCGGGCCACGAATCGCTCAGCTCGCCCCAGAAACGGTACGTCATGGCCACAATTGATTGCAAGCAAAGCGCCCGGCGCTTCGGGCGCCGGGCGACGATTTCATCCCGCCTGTGTGGAAATCGACTCTGGTATCAGCGGCCGTCGGGTGTGCGAACGCCGGCCCAGCTATCACGCACCTGATGATAGTGCACGCTCGGGTCGTAGACCGTGGTCGGCAGGTTCATCACCTGCGGTGACAGCCGTCCGATCGTGTTCAGCACGGAGTATGACGCCACCACGCGATCATGCTGTGCGGTGACCAGCGCGACGCGCGCATTGACCAGCGCCTGCTGCGCGTTCAGCACGTCGAGCGTGGTGCGCTGTCCGGCCTTGGCTTCCTCGCGGACGCCGTTGAGCGCGATTTCCGACGCTGTCACCTGCGATTGGGCTGAGGCGACCTGCGCCTTGCCGGCAACGAGCTGTCCCCATGCGGTAACAACGTTGGCGCGGGTCTGGTCGCGGGTCTGGTCGAGAATGAGGCGCTGCTGCGCCACCGTTTCCTTGGACTGGCGGATCAGCGCATATTCGGCGCCGCCCTGATAGATCGGCACCGAAAGCTGCGTGACCGCGGACGCGCCGAACGAGCGGTATTGGATCAGGCTCTGCTCATAGGACTGCTGCACCGAGGCCTGAAGCGTGACGGTCGGCAACAGCGCGCCTTCGGCCACCTTGACCTGGAGATAGCTGACGTCGATGCCGAACATCGCCGCGGTGACGTTCGGATTTTGCGTCAAACCAAGTTCGACGGCGGCCGGCAGTGTCCCCGGCAGGAAGCGGTCGACCGGCGAGCCCGGCGCAAGCGCTTCCGGCTCGTTGCCGATGATGCGGCGGAAGTTCCCGCGCGTCGTCGTCAAATTGGCTTCCGCGGTCAAGAGCTGGGTCTTGCCGGCGGCAAGCTGCGCCTCCGACTGCGCAACGTCGGTGCGCGTGACTTCGCCGACATTGAAGCGGTCGCGCGTCTGTTTCAGCGTCTGCTCGAGCACGCGAACGTTGCTCTTCTGCACCTCGACGATCGCGGAATCGCGCAGATAGTCCATGTAGATCGTGGCGGCACTGAGCAGGACGGTCTGCTCGAGTGCCCGCAGGGCTTCGCGCGCGCCGGAGACCTGGCCCTCGGCCGCTCTGGTTCTGTTCGCGGTCTGCTGGCCGTTGAAAAGCGTCTGCGTGATGGTCGCGCCGACGCTGCGCGGCGGATTGGCGCCGTGAATAGGGGTTTTCACCAGGGTGTTGGCGTCGCCTCCCTGCGTGCTCAGCGTATCCGTATATTGGAAGCCCGCGCTCGCCGTGACCGCGACTTTCGGGCGGTAGCCCGACAGCGCTTGCGGCACGTTCTCGTCAGTAATACGCACCTGCGCGCGCTGCGAATTGAGCTGCGGATTGTTCTGATAGGCGCGCACCAGCGCTGCCTCAATCGTGTCGGCCAAGACGGGCATAGGGCCCATGCACAATAATAGAAGGGCCGAAGCCGCGGCCCCGGCAAATACCTTCACCCCACGCATCCCAAGCAATCCAATCTCTTTGGTCGCCCGGCCCAATGATCATGGT
Source organism: Bradyrhizobium sp. AZCC 2262 (assembly GCF_036924535.1). Taxonomy (NCBI): domain Bacteria; kingdom Pseudomonadati; phylum Pseudomonadota; class Alphaproteobacteria; order Hyphomicrobiales; family Nitrobacteraceae; genus Bradyrhizobium; species Bradyrhizobium sp. AZCC 2262. Next base: position 3,474,170 of record NZ_JAZHRT010000001.1, read on the forward strand.
TGCACATGATTATTAACCGAACGTCGCTTCACTCGAAGTGAGTCCCGGCTCACCTTAGTCCGCACGTAGGCTGGACGGAACCACCCCGCAAGCAAACGCCGTCGAAACTCTTCACGTGGGGCAAACGGGCCACACTTCTGATTTCGAAGAGGATTTAGCCGGGGACGGAGGGCGAATATTAGGCACGGAAACGGCGAAACTAAAAAACGAAGGCCGGAACAAGTTCCATGCCCGGCAGCACCGGGGCAGCGGCATCGAACAGCGTCCGGTGACCGAAATCGCCGTGCGAAGCGGTCACGATGGTGGCCCGCGCCGGCCGTGATGTCGCAAAAACGCCCACCAATCGGCCGCCGTTGCGCAATTGACCGTAGAGCTGTTCCGGCACGATCTGGGTTGCGCCGTTCAGCACGATGACATCGTAAGGCGCGCCTGCCGCGTCGCCATCGGCCGGCGCCGCAGCGCGGACCGTGACATTTCCGCAGCCATTGCGGGCGAGAATCGCCTGCGCCTTCGCCGCCAGCGCCGAATCGCTCTCGGTTGCGGTCACCTGCGGAGCGAATTGGGCGATCACGGCGGCGGCGTATCCGGTGGCGCAGCCGACCACCAGGACGCGGTCGCTCTCCTTGATCTCAGCCGCCTGCAGCATCTTCGCCAGCACTGCCGGCTGGATCAGGAACCGCTTGGCCGCGCCGCCTTCGCTGACATCGAGATCGAGGTCCAGATAGGCCAGCGCCTGCTTGTTGTCGGGAACGAAGGCCTCGCGCGGCACCGCCAGCATGGCGTCGAGAATTCGGATATCGGTGACGTCGCTCGGACGCACCTGACCATCGACCATCTTCTGGCGCGCGGTCGCAAAACCGGACATAGGCTAAGACCCTGAGAGCATGCGGCCGTGGCCGCAAGAGAACTGGAAGCGAGAGCTGAAACCGCGTCATCTTTGGTACAAGCGTCGGCAAAACGCAACATGCGGCCGCCGCCTTGCCGGGCCACCGCCGTGACGCGGGAAACGCCGCCTATTCGATCGCCACGGCGAGCCGGGCGATCAGCCGCGCGACTTCATCCAGGTGCTCGGTATCATGCGCTTCAATGGCTTGCGCGAGCCGAAGCAAGCATTCGTCGTCGCTCATTGCGGGAATGTCGCTTGGGACGATCGAAGGTACCGTGCGTATCAGGTCGGCCGTAATGGCTGGCATCGAATCAGCTCCCTTGAAACCCGGCATGACCGAGCCTTTTGGGCGATTAAGTCGAATTGGCGGCCCGGTCGATCACACCTCTGTATGACGGAATTGCACGAGCCTGGTTCCAGCTACCGTTACCCAGGAGGACGAAAACGACGACAAATCGTTGTCCCGCAGGGCTTTCCGGCCCGGCTTCAAGCCAGCGCACAGCCGGTGATTTGGTCCTTTGCAAGCCCGAAAGGCTTTGTTATACGCTGCCCGCTCGCGAACCTTTGTTTCGCCTGTTCCTCGGTAGCTCAGCGGTAGAGCATTCGACTGTTAATCGAATGGTCGCTGGTTCGAATCCAGCCCGGGGAGCCAAAAGCGCTTTCGCGCACCTCCGCGACCCTCCGCAATTCCCCACCAAAACGCAGATACCCTTGTGAATTCAGGGTTTTTACGTACAATTTCTTTCGCGGCCTTTCGCCGTGCACCGCCCATACCACCCCAACCTGTAGGTAACGGGTGTAGGCAACGCCAAAAGGCGGTGTAGGCAACGACCTAAAAGGAAACTCGCGAATGCCCCTCACCGTCAAGGAATGCGACCACGCCAAGCCATCCGCCGGCCCTCGGAAGCTGTTCGATGGTGGCGGCCTCTATCTGCTGATTCGGCCCAATGGGACCAAGCTCTGGCAGTTGGCTTACCGCTTCGGCGGCAAACCCAGGACCGCGTCCTTTGGCGGATACCATCCCGACCCGAAGAAGGGCGTTACTCTCGCCGAGGCCCGCGACAAGCGCGATACAGCGCGCAAGCAGATTAAGGACGGTACCGATCCGGTCGAGGCACGTCGCGCGAAGGAGACCGTGACGTCCGGGACCAAACCCTTCAAGGAAGTCGCCGATGAATGGATCGCGCTGATCAATAAGAAGCCGCGCTCGGAAAAGACACAGGATCGCGATACCCGGATGGTCAATAAGCTGGTCGCTGCTTTCGGGAACAAGGCCATCGCTGACGTCGAGCCCAGGGACGTGATCACCGTGCTGGACGCTTACGAAAGCAATGGCACCCACGAGACCCGGCGAAGGGCGCAGGCTACGGCCTTGCGAATTATGGCCTACGCGCGCGGCAAGCAGTACGTACCGATCAATCCCCTGGTCGGCGTCGGCTTTAACGATAGCTACACGACGCCGGAGCAGACGCCGCGCCCGGCATTGGTGGAAACCGAGCCCTTCACCGGGGTACTTCGCCATGTCTGGGGATACAACGGCCGGCAGGGCAATCTCGTCGGCATCGCGCTCAAGCTGCTGACACTGACCATGGTTCGGCCCGGCACGGTCTGCAATGCGGAGTGGAGCGAATTCGATCTCGACGGCGAGGTGCCGATGTGGACGATCCCGTTCACCAAATTGAAGCAGCGCAAATTCCGCGAGAAGATCAAGGAACTGCGCGGCAAGCCTCATTTTGTGCCGCTGTCGCGACAGGCGGTCGCCCTGTTGCGTGATCTGCAGGGGTTGACGGGCAACAGCCGTTTTCTCTTCCCCGGCGTGCGCCGGAAGAAGGCGGGGAAGAACGGCATTCCCGCGCCCGGCCCGCTCTCGACCAATGCATTGGAAATCGCACTCAATTCCATGGCCTACCAGGACATGCATTGCCCGCACGGCTTCCGATCAAGCGCCAGCACGTTGCTCAACGCCGAGCGCGTGACCGTCGAGGGTCATCAGGTGCCGCGCTTCTCAGAGGATGCGGTCGAGTATTGCCTGGAGCATGTCGACGCCTCACAGGCCGCGACCTACAACCGCAACCAGCTCCTGCCGGAGCGAACGCACATGCTCCAGCATTGGGCCGATATGTGCGATCAGATGCGCACCAGCAACCAGCCGCCCAAGCTACGCATGGTCGCGTGACCCCGGACCCCTCGGCTCAATCTTCGGCAGGTTCTCATGATAGCGGTCAATTGAGTCGGCATCGATCATGGTCCGGCCCTCCATCTTGAAGGCGTCGATCTTGCCGGCGGCAATCAGCTTGTATGCCGTGGTCGATTTGAAATGGCCCCGTGCAAGGGCTTCTTTGAAGGTGATCAGGTTACGCGGTTTTTTGTCGGTCATCGTGTGTACTCGCTACTAAACACATCGGGCCGAATCTTATCGTGACCGTTCGCGTATGCGCGGGCGCAATCCCAGGGAACACCTGCTCTATCCACCAAAACTTTCAGCGGCGCGACGTCGTGTTGGAAGCACGACGCCACGCCTGACCATCACAACCGAAAGGACCGGTTCCAATGGCTGACACTACTTCTGCATCCATCGTCCCGCTGCATCAACCCCAACCGGCGCGCGCCAAGACTCCGGCCGAGTTACCTTTGTTGACCGGCGCGTCGATCTGAATGAAATCGTCATAGGGCCCGCTGCCGATGTCGCGACCGCTGGCCGACACGATGCCTGCCGTGACGGTGCCGCCGAGGCCGAACGGATTGCCGACCGCAAGCACCCAATCGCCGATCCTGGCCTTGCTTTCAGACAGCTTGGTGAACGGGAAGCCTGTGCCATCCTCGACCTTGATCAAGGCCAGATCGGTCCGCGAATCCGTTCCGATCACCTTCGCGGTGTAGTTTTTCCCTGCGTCGGTCGTGACTTCAACTTTTTCGGCGCCTTCAACGACGTGGTTGTTGGTCACAGCATAACCATCGGACGAAATGAAGAAGCCTGAACCCTGGCCCATCATTCCTCGGTGCCGGCCATCGTGACCGGGCCTCTGCGGTATCCCATCGGGACCGCCGAACTGGCGAAAGAAGCGCTCCATCAGCGAACCGGATCCTTCGTCATCGCCTTCCTCGCCGGCTCCGGCTGCCTTCTTCATCGTGACCTTGACCGAGATCACAGAAGGCTTCACCCGCTCCACCATGTCGGCGAAGCCCGCGCGCTGGGCGGTGCTGGAGACGGCTTGATTGACCTGAGCGTGCGCGGCGGCGCCAAAACTATCGAAGGCGCCAGGTGCAGGGCTGAAACCGTAAACAGCTACACCGAGGCCGACAGACGCCATCAGTGCCAGCCTTCGCGCCGAAGTTAATGAAGGTCGCCGCACCCGATGGGATTGTGAGCTGACAGATTCAGAGGGACGGCTCGTCATAAAAAACCCTCCATGAAATCGGCGCGCGGTTGCTCGCCCTTGTGAGGCAGAGATGCAGGCCGTCGCCTTACGGCGGGCTGGCCGTGGAACTAATGTTTCGAAAATGAATTGCATCATCGTAACGATGGGAAGCATGGCATCGCCACGAGATGCGTATGATCGACGCAGTGGGCAGAAGTTGCCGCCTGTCCCCGCAAGTCCTCGCCCCATGTGCCGCCAAGGCACGGGCTCGAGATCAGGGGCGAGTTCTGCTTGGTCGAGAATTACTTGACCGGCACCATGCACGGCGGGACGCTTCTGGTGCCGTACTTCGGAATGCGGTATACAACGGTCAGAGCGAGGATACCGGAAAGCCATGAAAGTTGGATTGCTTGCGCTCGCTGCTGTTGCGCTTTATGCGCTTGCTGGCGCCTACGGGATTAGATCTGCGTTCGCGAACGACTTTTGCATCGAACTCACTGCCACTGAATTCAACCGCAGGGCCGAGCGACGGGGGGATGATAATGCCTGCGCCGGAAGTCATTCCTCAAATATGAGGGCCAAAGCAAGAGATCGGGCCAGAGACAATGCGGGTAATGCTATTGCATCGCAATGTTTACGCAACGTTACGCCAGGTATTGGGCAGCGGGCCTGCACGCGGGTCAATTTGGTTGCCAATACTTCCGCCAATAGCTCGTGGGCTGACGCTCCTCCAGCCCCGAAACCCAGCGCGGACAAAGTAAGATACATCGGTCATGGGATTGGCAGCGCCGCGGGTGTGAACCTCTGCGTCGTGGCGCATGATATCCGCCTCAGGACACACACCGTTGTGGACGGACACTGTCCTCGCGACAGCGGACTTTTGCCGCACAGAACTTTTGCAACGGCCCGCGCGTGGGCACGTTGTGCGGTTATATGCAGGTCGCCGTAGCGCATCACCCCGGCGTGCTGGACCCGGCTGTTGACAACGAAGACGCATCATACCCCTACGCAGTGCACCGATTTGCGCGGCTCGCATGCTCGCACAGGCGTAACGTTTCTGCAGCTGTCGGCGCTTCTCCACACGCGGAACGGCCTTCTTAACCGGAACAGCAGGTTCAACTGGCCAAAAGAAAACTTCGTTTCAAAGTCCGATCAATTTTGTGCGAATTGCATACCGGACCAACTCGGCGGTCGATGAAATATTGAGTTTACGCATTGCCGATGCGCGATGGGTCTCGACCGTCTTCACGCTGAGATTCAAGACCTCGGCCACGGACTTGTTGGTGTGCCCTTCCGCAATCAGTTGAACAACGCTCTGCTCTCGCGAAGATAGCAAGATCTCCGATTTATCCTTCTTATTTGTCTGATAGTCATGAAGCAACTTCTCCAACAAAACACTGGTGAAGTAAGGTCGATGCTCAAGTAGTGCTTCGATAGCCATAATAAGATGGCTCCTCGCATCTGATTTTAGTAGGACCCCCCGCACACCTGCCAGAAGGACTTCCGTCAGAATCTCCTCGCTTTCATGCATTGTGAGAATGAGAACTTCTGTCTGTAGATGATGCAATCTAATTCGACGGCTGACCTCCAACCCATTCATGACGGGCATTGAGTAATCGACGATTGCGACATCCGGTTTCATTTTCAAAGCTAACGCAACGGCCTCCCTGCCATCGATCGCTTCTCCGCCCACGGTCCAGTCGGCGCGAGTTTCGATGATCGCGCGAAGACCGGAGCGAACGACTTCATGGTCATCCGCAATCAGGATCTGCTTCACAGTGACGTTCCTGCCGGTTGGAACCACTGGCCAAGGCGATCGGCGCTAGCAATGCGACAGTAGGACTGACTCATCATACTGATCGGCTTGCCTGGCGTTAATCCCACAAAACCCTGAAACTCGGTGGATGAGTATTCGGATTTCTCGGTTGAACAATCTTCAACACCTTAGAGGCGCCGCCCTTCATCATCTGGTCGGCCAGCTCTCCCGGACTCCTCACAAGGGGCAGCGCCATCTCACCAGAATCCTATTTGTGTTTAGATCAAAGCGTTCGAATGCGCAGATTTTGGCACGAACTCGCTTTTCTTAGACGAACAAACCGAGTTCTCATGCCTCCACGAGCTTGCTGCGAACGGCGTATCGAACCAGGCCCGCCGTCGAATTTATGTTAAGCTTGCGCATAGCGGCCGCGCGATGCGTCTCCGTCGTCTTTATGCTGAGATTCAAGACCGCGCTCACGCCCTTATTGCTGTACCCTTCCGCAACCAATTTAACGATCGTCTTCTCCCGAGGGGAAAGCACCTGGTTCGGCTCGCCCTTTCCAGTCACCATCCCCTTCAGTTCGCTCGTGAAGGAACCCGCATAGAACGGCTTATGAGTTATCAATGACTCGACGGCCGCCAAGAGCATCTTGTTCGCATCAGCCTTCAGCAAAAATGCGCGGGCACCTGCCTGAAACGCCTGCAACGCAAGCACCTCCGAGTCATGCATTGTGAAAATGAGTATTTCCGTGATTTGCTGATGTTCCCTGATGCGCCGCGCAACTTCCACCCCAGTCATAAACGGCATCGCGTAGTCAACAATCGCAACGTCAGGCCTTTTTTCCACAGCCCCAGCGACCGCCTCCTTGCCATCGCGCGCCTCCACAACGACCTCCCATCCGGCGCGCGCTTCCAACACGGCACGTAGTCCGGATCGCACCGTTTCATGATCGTCAGCTATAAGAATCCGTTTCATGGCGAAGAAAACTCCAATGCCGTCGCGTCCAGCATCGACATCCTGCCGTTTGCCTCCATACTTTCCTGGATTCTCTACATTCCTCCAACGTTTCGAGCGACTGGCGCTTTTAATGCCGCTCAGCAATGGACCTGTGATGTCCCAGATGGCTATGACGCCGTACCAGGTGTCGCGCTCTCTTCAGCGGAAGAGTGTGCGGAAGCTCTGCGCACAACGTAGTACCTCGGCCTCCTGCCGCTGATGGAGAATGGATTTCGAGAGTACCGCCCAGCTGTCGCAATCTGGCTCTCATTGCCGGAATTCCGACACCAAATGAAATCGCCTTAGGACCCGATCTCGCTTGATTGATTGGCATGCCGCGGCCATTGTCAGTGACCCGAAGGTTGAAATGCGTATCCGTAGCTTCCATTGTGACCTTCACCAGCGTCGCGCGGGCATGACGGAAGACGTTCGCAAGAGCTTCTTGAATAACTCTCAGCACGGCGCGCTGCCGCTCGTAGGATAACCTGTCAACTTCGGGCGCGATTTCGAGACTGGCCTTCAGTGAAGTACGCGCCGAAAATCCACCTACGAATTGTTCGATCGTATTCTTCAGGCCATCGGTTAGCAGATTCTGGGGATGCAGCAGGTAGGTAAAGGCACGGATTTCTCTCTGCGCCTGATCGATCGACGCATCAATATCATCGATGAGTTTCTCTGCGCCACCGTTATCTCTCATCGCGCGCCTCAACCGCATCACGCTCAAGCTGGCGGCAATCAAATGCTGGCAAGTCGAATCATGTAGATCGGATGCAATCCGCTGCTGCACCTCCTCCTGAAGCGATAACAGACGGAGCTCGAGTTCTGCTGCAGCCCGTCTTTTTGCCGTCCTGTCGAGAGCATCGACACTCGTCCGCTCTTCAATCGCCCGGTGGCTACCGACCAGCTTGACTATATTCCCGCTTTCGGAATCGCGGACGGGATTGATCGTCGTATCAAACTCGCGTCGGCGTCCGCCCAGGGTAAGGCGATGCCGGTAACGAACCGCCCTTCCCTTGGCCAGACATGCATCGCAGGAAGCGCAAATGGACTTCGCGTCCTCTTCGCTCATGCAGTCCTGGACTGCTCTTTCACTGCCGATTGAAATTCCGAGCGAGCGTTCGAAGGCCGGGTTCATGCTCTCGTAGAAAAACTGGCCGGCATCCGAAATCTGCATTCCGAAGAGATATTCCGGAGCATGTATCCAGTGGAGCTTGGGATACGCTGGTCGGGGACTCATCACAGTCTTGCCCCTGCATTTCCCAGATCGCGCGGCTGATCGAAGACTTCCTTGGGCAACGTTAGGTCTACGTCGCGTTCCGGGCTTGCTTAAGTAAATACCCTTCGGAAAACACTCGTCAAGTATATGTTTTCCTATCCAAATAACGTGAGCCCGTTTGGCACATTTCGTACATTCCAACTTTATTCGAGTTTTTCAGTTTTGCACGGCCACAATTAAAGATTGAACGCGATTTCAGTCACTTACCGCCCAGAATGGCTGCCACCCAAAAACACTCAAATTGCCTACCGCGGCCGAACCACCACGTGTTTTTGAACCGCTGCGGCCGAGGTCCGGGAAGAAACTCCAAACTAGTACTATGCACGCCCCGGTACATTTTCCGATAGCAGGCAGCTATCCGGTCGCCCCAAGGTGCTCGACGGAGGCGTGATGCAGAACTGCGACACGTTCGCCCGAGTGGCCGCCGCAGAAAGCCGTTCCGCCGACTTTCTTTGGCAAATGTTGCGGCTTTGCATTCCTGTTTCCAGCAAGAGGACCCAGACCAGACAGGACTCAAAGGAGGAGAATAGCGCTAGCCGACGAAGCGTAGCCGTTATACGCGCGGCCTCCTCACTCAAGGCCGGGGCAATCGGCAGGAACACTCAGTATATTTGCTGATGGCGGCGGGTCTTCGCTCAACCGAAGATACTTATCGGGATCGATCTGCAGCTCATAGGTCTTGCTATGCTTTCACGCTCCGGCAGGACGAAATTATGTCGATCGCTGATGACAGGGCTTGTTGCGATCGCACCGGCATTGTCGCTCGCAGCCTGTCAGAGAGAGACAGACACCGCAGCTCCGGCAGCCCGTCCAGTTCGGACCACAACTGTTGAGAAGCGCGAGGCTGGCGAGGCGCTGACATTTACCGGCCGTATCGAGGCTGAGGACGAAGTGAGCGTGGCGTTTCGGATTTCCGGACGGCTGCTGGAAAACAGCGGCAAGCTCGGGGACCGGGTGCAAGCCGGGCAAATCATGGCACGACTTGAACCACAAAACGAGTTGAACACACTGCGGCAGGCGCAGGCAGGTCTGGCGGCCGCCCAGGGGCAATTGACGCAAGCGCGCAATCATTACGAACGCCAGGAGACGCTTCTTGCGCAGGGATGGACGACGCGGGCCAACTTCGAGGTCGCGACACAGGCGCAACAAACCGCCCAATCGCAAGTCGATGCCGCCGAAGCCCAGCTGCGTACCGCACATGATTTGGTGAGTTTTACGGAACTCAAGGCCGACGCGCCGGGGACAATAACCGCGACAGGCCCCGGCGCGGGGGAAGTTGTTCAGGCGGGGCAAATGATCGCCAGGCTTGCACGGAAAGACGGTCGCGACGCGGTCTTCGACGTTCCGGCCCAGTTGCTTCGATCAGCACCCAGCGATCCCCAGATTACCGTCAGCCTGACGGACGATCCGGCAGTGACTGCGCAGGGGCGAATCCGCGAGGTCGCCGCTCAAGCCAATCCTGTAACCCGGACCTTCGAGGTCAAAGTCGGCTTGACTGACCCTCCACCAGCCATGCGGCTTGGGGCAACCGTCGTCGGACGCATGCGAACCGATGCCGTGCCGATCATCGATATTCCGGCAACGGCACTGACGAAGATCAATCAGCGACCTGCGGTATGGATTGTCGATCCATCGACCAAAACGGTTTCAATCCGGAACGTCGACGTCTTGCGCTTTGACCAGGCGCGGGTGGTCGTTTCGCAGGGGCTGGACACCGGCGAGGTCGTGGTCACTGCGGGCGTTCAGGCCCTTCACCCGGGCCAGAAAATTCGCCTGCTCGGGTTGGAGCCATGATCAATCTCTCCGAATGGGCGCTCAATCACCGCTCGCTCGTCGCCTACATCATGATCGTCGCCGTCATCGCAGGCGTCCTGTCCTATTTCCGACTTGGCCGCAGCGAGGATCCTACCTTCATCATCAAGACCATGGTCGTTCAAGCAGCCTGGCCGGGAGCAACCGTCGAAGAGACCCTCAAGCAGGTAACCGAGCGGCTTGAGCGCAAACTGCAGGAAACGCCTCATCTGGATTTTCTGCGCAGTTTCACGCGTGCCGGCGTTACGACAATCTTTGTCAACCTGAAGGGCAGCGCGAACGCAAAAGAGGTTTTGGACACCTGGTATCAGGTTCGCAAGAATGTCGGCGATATCCGTCACACGCTCCCGGCAGGAATTGTCGGGCCCGGCTTCAATGACGATTTCGGCGATACGTTCGGGATTATCTACGGCTTTACCAGCGACGGTTTCACGCATCGCGAACTGCGTGATCGTGTCGAGGAAATCCGCTCGAAGCTGCTTCTGGTGCCGGACGTATCAAAAATCGAATTGTTAGGGGCACAAGACGAGAGGATCTTCGTCGAATTCTCGATGAAGGAACTCGCCAGCCTGGGCATTGACCGGTCTGCACTCATCGCTGCGCTGCAAGCGCAAAACATCGTACGGCCAGCCGGCACGATTGAAACAGGTTATGAAAGTCTTTCGCTTCGGGTTTCAGGCGCATTTGCCTCGGAGCAGGATATCGCGAACACCAATTTCGTCGCTGGCGGACGCGTGCTCCGCCTCAGCGATATCGCGCGAGTACGGCGTGATTATTCCGATCCACCTCAGCCGCAATTTCGCATAAACGGCGAACCGGCCATCGGGCTTGCGATCGCGATGCGGGACGGCGGTGACATTCTTGCTCTCGGCGCAAACATCAAGCAACTGATGGCGCGGATCACCGCAGACTTACCTGTCGGCATCGAGCCGAAGCTCATTGCGGACCAAGCCGTCACCGTCGAAGGCGCCATCTCGGAATTCATGACGTCGCTGCTACAGGCGATCGCCATTATTCTCGTCGTGAGCTTCATCAGCCTCGGCGTCCGCCCCGGCTTGATCATCGCGCTTTCCATTCCGTTGACGCTGGCCATCGTCTTTCCGATCATGAAAATGGCGGGCATCGATATGCAGCGCATATCCCTCGGCGCGCTGATCATTGCCCTCGCATTGCTCGTCGACGACGCGATGACGACAACCGACGCCACACTCAATCGTTTGGCGGCGGGCGACGACAAGGTCGAGGCCGCGACATACGCGTTCCGGACCTACGCACTTGCCATGCTCGCGGGAACGCTGGTGACGATCGCAGGCTTCGTCCCTGTCGGCTTTGCGGCCAGTTCGGCCGGAGAATACACATTCTCGCTCTTCGCGGTGGTCGCCATCGCGCTGATCGTGTCATGGTTCGTTGCGGTGATCTTTGCGCCGCTGCTGGGTGTCATCATCCTTAAGCCACCGAGGGCCGCGGCGACCCGCGATCCCGGCAGGATTTTTCGATGGTATCGGAATTTCCTCACCTTCGCCATGCGAGCGAAATGGCTGACGATCTTCGTTTCGTTGGCGCTCTTCGTGGCGTCCTTTCTCGCGCTTCCGCTCATCCCTCGGCAGTTCTTTCCATCCTCGGATCGTCCGGAGCTGCTCGTTGACCTCAGTCTGCCGCAGAATGCGTCGATCTATGCCAGCGAAACCGCAGCGCAACGCCTCGATGCCGCTCTGAAGGGCGATCCGGATGTCGCGCGCTGGAGCACCTATGTGGGTCGCGGCGCCATTCGCTTCTACCTGCCTCTCAATGTTCAGTTGCCGAACAACTTCTTTTCCCAGGCGGTCATTGTTGCAAAGGACGTTGCGGCGCGCGAACGTCTTCGGCTGAAGCTGGAAAAGATCCTCTCTGACGAGTTTCCAAGCGCAATTTCGCGGGTCTACCCGCTTGAACTTGGGCCTCCGGTCGGATGGCCTGTACAATATCGTGTCAGTGGACCTGACACTGGTCAGGTGCGCGAGATCGCTCTCAAGCTTGCCCAGATCGTCGCGACCAACCCCAAGGCCGAAAAGGTCAACTTTGACTGGATAGAGCCCGCCCGCCAGGTGCGCATTCGTGTCGACCAGGATGAGGCGCGCCTGTTGGGCCTCAGCTCGCAGGCACTGGCCAGTGTTCTAAATACCGTAACCTCCGGCACCTCCGTTACCCAGGTGCGCGATGATATCTATCTGGTCGATGTCATCGCACGTGCGACAGATGAACAGCGTGTCTCACTTGCTACCCTACGCACCGTGCAAGTGCCGCTGCCGGGCGGGCGAACTGTTCCGCTCAGTCAGTTTGCGACCTTCGAATACGGGCAGGAATATCCCTTGATCTGGCGGCGCGACCGCGTTCCGACCCTGACGGTACAAGCCGACATCGTCGCGGGAGCCCTGCCGGAGACGCTAGTGAGCTCACTTTCGCCCGATGTGGAGGCCCTGACAAAGACGCTCCCTACAGGGTATCAAGTCGTCGTCGGCGGGACGGTCGAAGAAAGCAAGAAATCACAGGCCTCCGTCATCGCCGTCGTGCCGGTCATGTTGCTTATCATGCTCACTGTCCTCATGGTGCAGCTGCGGAGCTTCCAACGGTTGTTCCTGGTCCTTAGCGTAGCGCCGCTCGGCCTGATCGGTGTCGTCGCGGCGCTCTTGCTGTCTGGCAGGCCGCTGGGCTTCGTTGCCATTCTCGGCATCCTGGCGCTGCTGGGCATGATCACCAAGAATGCGGTGATCTTGATCGGCCAGATCGAGGCGGAGCGTTCCCAGGGAAAGAATGCCTGGGAAGCCGCCATCGATGCCAGCAGTTCCCGTTTCCGTCCGATCATGCTGACCGCGGTATCGACCGTCCTCGGCATGATCCCGATCGCTCCGACAGTTTTCTGGGGGCCGATGGCCTTTGCGATCATGGGCGGCCTGCTTGTCGCAACCATTTTAACACTGATCTTTCTGCCTACATTATATGTGACCTGGTTCAAGGGAACGGAATCGCCAGAGGCTTCTTCGAAGCCCGTATAGTCATGTAAATTGCGCGCAGCTTCGCGCCTTCATCGCGTCCAGATCGCGAGACCTCGGTACAGGAAACTACTCAATCCAAAGCCGTGGCGCTCTTGGCATTTTCGGTAAGGTGATTCCCCATCCTCGACCTAGTGATCCACCTGATATCGTGATGCGTTCCGACTATGCATCGTGCCAGCACCCAAAAAAACGGAGGCAATCATGCTGAACTCGAAAGCGCCATTCTCATTTTCACTGCTAGCCCCAACGCCAATGCGCACATCTATTCTCGCAGCGACCTTAATCGCGATGACGGCGGGCATGATACCCCTCGCTACGCCGGCAGACGCGCAAGGAGCAGAATGGTGCTCCAGAAGGAAAGGAAACACGAATTGTGCGTACGAGACCCGAGCGCAGTGCCAGGCGGCCGTCAGCGGAAGAGGCGGCACTTGCGTCCAACGCAAGCGCCGTTAGAGGGCTAATCATCAAAAAGCGCTGTTTGTGCATTTGATGTTCGACGCATGACGATCTCGCCTCCGAGTACCGCATGGCGCGACGCGGCCCGCCCCGTTCGCAGTCGCTACAACTTTGTCCAAGCCAGATTCTCAAAGATCGAAACCATAGGCCGGCCTCCTCCCAAGGGGCCGGCCCCTTCATTTGCGTTCGGCTGGATCGGTCCCTTCCAAGCCAGTGCAACCATCGCTTTCGGTAAGGGTGATTCCTCATCTGCACCTAGGTGATCACCCGATATCGTGATGCACTCTGACCATGCATTGTGCCGATACCCTAAAAAGGAGGCGATGATGCATAACCCGACGGCACGATTCGCATTTGTCCTGCTTGTTCCCGCGCTTCTCGCATTGTCAGTTTCCCAGGCGGCGGCGCAGAAGCAGCGGCAGTCGGCCGATGCGGCACGAGCAGAATGCTTCCGGCAAGCCAATGAGGCGGCAGCGGCTGTCAACTTAGCTAGCACTGGTGCAACTGCAGAGAGAAACGCAAGGGGTGTTTCGGCCTATCGCGACTGTGCAAGGCGAATGGGAATCCGTCCCTGATGCAGTGTTGTGATACGGCTGCAGCTCCGCTGGAGTTGCAGCCGATCCGGCTTTGCTCCGGGCCACAGTCGAATGACAACGATTTTTCAATTGCTGACGCCTACGCCAAGGCCGGAGTTCGCCAACTATCCTTGGTTTTGTCAGCGCTCGGCTGCATACCTCTGCACAAGGCAACTGTACCTCGAGCGCTGCCTCCTGATCCTCACCAGGTGATTTGGTGCCGATACGCCAGTGGGTGTGCGAAGCACCGCTGCCGGATCGGGCAATATGGAGGTCAGTAGGGTCATGAACTCATCGGAGGAGCAAAGCAGGCCCGCGGAGCCGCCCGTAAACGGTCCAGACACTCTTGGGAGTGCGATTTCCCGCGCTGCCGGATTTTTTGCTTTCTGGCTGGTGCTGACCGGCGCCGATGCTGGCGATCTCGCGGCCGGATTGGTGGCTGCTGTTACGGCAACATGGGCAAGTCTGCGCCTCATGCCGGCCGAGCAATGGCATGTAAATCCCATCACGCTTGCAAGGTTCGTGTTGCACTTTTTGCGTCAATCGATTGCCGCTGGAACGGATGTCGCGTTGCTCGCACTTCATCCTCGGCTGTCGCTCCGGCCGGGCTTCGTGGTCTATCAAGCGCGCCTCCGGCCGGGCACGCAGAGAAATGCGTTCTGCGCTGTCATGAGCTTGCTGCCGGGCACGCTTCCGTGCGGGCCCGTGGAAAGCAATGGCCTAACCATTCATTGTCTCGATGTGACGCAGCCGGTGGCCGAGCAACTGGCTGCGGAGGAAGCCCTGTACGTGCAGACACTCGGAGGAGCGCAGCGCAATGGCTAGCTTCCTGTTCGGAGCCGCGGGCTTCGTGCTGACTACGGTGGCGCTTGGTTTGGTCGTGATTTTTCGGCGCCCGGCCGAGGTTGACCACATGATGGCGGCGCAGCTACTGGGCACCGGCGGCGTCGCCATACTTCTCTTGCTGGCCGCGGCGACCGAGACACCGCCGATCGCGGACGTTGCGTTGCTGTTGGCGCTGTTTGCTGCGTTCGCGACCGTCGCGTTCGTGAGAAGCGCGTCCGGCCAGGAGAGCGAGGTCTAAGACAACGAGCAGCAGATGAACCTCGTGCTTGATATCTTCACCGTTTCCGCCGTCTCGGCGGGGGCGTTCTTCTTTTTGGCGGGAACGGTCGGTTTGCTCCGCTTCCCGGACTCGCTGACGCGCCTGCACGCCCTGACCAAGGTGGATAATCTTGGCCTTGGCCTTGTCGTTCTGGGCCTGTTGCCACAGGCGAACGGACCGTTCGGCGCGTTGAAGTTGGTGAGCATCTGGCTGCTGGTCCAGTTGTCCGGCGCGATTGCTACACAACTCATTGCAGGCGCGGTTCGACAACGCGGACCACATGGATGACCATCTCGTCTGCCTTCGATGTCGGTCTTGTCGTCCTGATCCTGGGGATCGGGGTATCGACGATCGCCGCGCGCGAAGCGTTCACAGCCGTTATCGGCTTCGTCGTCTACGGGTTGCTGTTGGCCATCGCCTGGGTCAGGCTCTCTGCGGTCGATGTCGCGCTGACGGAGGCGGCAATCGGCGGTGGAATGACTGGCATGTTGTTGCTCGGTGCGGTCGCACGCCTGCGCCTTGCCAAAGGCAACGACATCAGCGCCAGCCTGCCGGTGCGTTTCGCGGCGGGAGTAATGTGCGCGCTTGTCGCGGCGGGCCTTGCAATCGCCATCCTGTCTCCGCCCGAAGCTGTTCCCACACTCGCGCCTATGGTGATGGAGAATCTAGCGCAGAGCGGCCTCGGCAATCCTGTCGCCGGCGTTCTGTTCGTTTACCGCGCGCTCGACACACTGCTCGAGAAAGTAGTCCTGATACTCGCTTTGCTCGGCGTCTGGTCGTTGGCGCCGGACAGCGTGTGGGGCGGAATACCGGGACTGCGTATCTATGCACAGCCGAGCAGCACGTTGACTTTTCTCGCACAGCTTCTGCCACCGGTGGGAATCGTGGTGGCAATCTATATGTGCTGGGTCGGCGCGAAAGAACCGGGCGGCGCTTTTCAAGGTGGCACGGTCTTGGCCGCGATGTGGCTCCTTGTCATGATCGCAGGCCTGAAGACTGTGCCTTCGATCAGCCAGTCCTGGTTACGTCTCCTGCTCGTCGTCGGACCGGTGATTTTCCTTGCCATCGGACTCGCCGGGATGGTGCTGGCGAATGCCTTTCTTGATTATCCATCGGGCTACGCCAAACCGTTGATTGTCGCGGTCGAGGTCGCCTTGACGCTTTCGATCGGTGTGGCACTGGGCCTGCTGGCCGCGGGCCCGCCGGAACGGGTGCAACAACAATGAACGCCGCAACGTTGTTCGGGTTAAGTGGCGCAGCGCTGGTAGGCTTTGGATTGTACGGGCTCGTCACAAATCCCGAACCGCTACGCAAGATACTGGCATTCAACCTGCTGGGAAGCGGCGTATTTCTCGTGTTCGGCGTCGTGTCCAGGAGAGCCGCCGCTTCCGGTCTCGGGGGTGATCCAGTCCCGCAGGCGATGGTCATTACCGCAATCGTTGTTGCCTTCGCAGCTACGGCCATGGCTATCGCACTGGTGCTGCGACTTTTGCAGGAAACCGGCCGATCCACGCTCAACTCCGATAATCCTGGAGGCACAAATACGGACAGAGGCAACTCCTGATGCCGGACGCAAGCGTCTTGCCCGACGCGACAACGACAGATGGGGCTCTCCTTGTTCTGGCAATCGTATTGCCGGCCGCGGGCGTTCTGTTGTCGTTCGTCCTCGGCGGGCGGTACGCTCAAAGGATTGCTTCCGTTCTGCTGCCCTCCGGCTTCTTCCTTGCAACGATCATCTTCGCCGACGTGTGGCAAAGCGGCCACCGGCTGGTCTACATCGTTGGGGATTGGAAACCTCCGCTCGGGATTGCGTTGCGCGCCGACGGACTTTCGGCGGCGATGATGGTAGCAATGGCGATCGTGATTTGCGCGGTCGCCGTCTTTGCACACGCGGACTTCGGCACGCGCGCAGGGTCCGTCGAAGCCCGCGCGCCGTTCGCGTTCTGGATCCTGCTGATGGCGATCTGGGGGGCAATGAATCTGATCTTCCTGGGCGGGGATCTGTTCACGTTATATGTCGCGATCGAGCTCCTCACCTTCGCCGCGGTACCGCTGGTCTGTCTCGATGGCCGGGCGGAGACATTGCAGGCCGCGCTACGATACCTGCTCTTCGCCCTGCTCGGCTCGATCCTCTATTTGGCCGGAACGGCCTTGCTCTACGGCAGCTATGCAACGCTCGACATCGTCCTGCTCTCCCGCCGGGTTCATATGGAGCCCGCAACACTTGTTGCCGCCACGCTGATGACCATCGGCCTCTTCGCCAAGACCGCTCTCTTTCCCCTGCATCTATGGCTTCCGCCAGCCCATGCCGGTGCGCCGGCGGCCGCCAGCGCGGTTCTGTCGGCTGTGGTGGTGAAGGGATCGTTCTTCATCGTCGTGCGGCTCTGGTTCGACGTCATGCCAGGAATACTCGGTCCAGCCGGCGCGCAACTGTTCGGTGCGCTGGGCGCGGCGGCCATTGTATTCGGCAGCGTCGTCGCACTGCGACAGCAGCGACTGAAGCTCCTGATCGCCTATTCGACGGTCGCGCAGATAGGCTACCTGTTCCTGATGTTTCCGCTCGCCCTCGACACGGTCTCAGGGCAGCTCCAGGGCAGCGGCGCTTTGACCGGCGGCATGCTTCAGGCGATATCGCACGCGACCGCAAAGGCGGCCATGTTCATGGCGGCCGGGCTCATCTATGCCACGCTCGGACATGATCGCATCGCCGAGCTCGGAGGGATCGCACGGGCGATTCCCATGACCATCTTCGCGTTTGCGCTCGGTGGAGTGTCCCTGATCGGGTTGCCGCCAAGTGGCGGCTTTCTGGCGAAATGGCTGCTGCTCGGGGCAGCGGTCGAAACCGGTCAATGGTGGTGGGCAATCGTGATGCTCGCGGGCGGCCTCTTCACAAGCGGCTATATGTTCATCGTGCTATCGAGCGCAGTTGCGCCGTCGAGTGCGCCTCTCAAGCTCCGCGTCGCTGTGCCGAGATATCAGGAAGCAGCGGCGCTGGCGTTGGCGCTGACGTCGCTGTTGCTGGGTCTGGTCGCGCTCGGCCCTATCGATGTTCTCCAGGTTGGCCGCCCGGAGGCAATAATGGGCGGGTCGCGATGATTGGGCAAAGTACATTGCTGGCCAGCGTCTTCGTCGTGCCCCTCGGCATGCTGTTGGCATGCCTCTGGCCGCGGGCGCTGAACCGGATGCCTTCGTTGCTGGCGTTCGCCCCGATCCCGGCGCTGGCTGCGGTGCTGCTTGTCGCCTCTGATTCCTCGCTGGCTATAGGTTCGACACGCCTCCATTTGACCTTCGCCCTGGACCGTCCTGGAGCCATGCTGCTGGGCGTTTCGGCGCTGTTGTGGATCGCATCAGGTGCTTACGCTTCGCAGTATCTGCAGGGCCGGCCGAACCGCGGGCGATTCGTGGTGTGCTGGTTGATGACCCTGACCGGCTGCGTCGGCGTATTTCTGGCCGCCGACATGGTGGGCTTCTATTTTCTCCTCGCGCTGCTCACGCTCGGGGCCTGTGGCCTCGTCATCTACCACGAAACGCCCGGCGCATGGCGCGCCGGCGCGGTCTATATCGGGCTCGCCCTACTGGCCGAAGCCCTCCTGCTGATGGCCTTCGTGCTACTGGCGGCGCAAATCCCGGGCGATAGCCTGTTAATCCGCGACGCCGCGGCAGCGCTGCCGACCTCGCCCCAGCGCGATCTGATACTTGCCCTATTGATAGCCGGCCTCGGCATGAAGGCAGGCCTGGTGCCATTTCACTTCTGGATGCCACTGGCATATTCGGCGGCGCCGACGCCGGCTTCCGCTGTGCTGAGCGGTGCGGTCGTCAAGGCAAGCATCCTTGGAATGATCCGGTTTTTACCGCTCGAAACCGCGCTGCCCGACTGGGGCACGGCACTCGCCGCCGCAGGACTTTTTGCCGCGCTGTACGGCGTCGTGATCGGAATTACGCAACGCAATCCCACGGTCGTGCTGGCGTATTCAAGCGTGAGCCAGATGGGATTTATCGTCGCGATCATCGGGATGGGAATGCTGGCAGGGGACGGCCGCGCCGCATTGGCAGCGGCCTTCTATGCCGCGCACCACGTCCTGGTGAAAGGCGCGCTGTTCCTGTCCGTGGGCGTGATCGCCGCAACCGGCAGCCACCGGCTATGGCTGATGCTGCTGCCCTCGGCAATCATTGCGATCGGCCTCGGCGGCCTCCCGCTTACCGGCGGCGCATTGGCAAAATTCGTTGCCGACGAGCTGCTGGGGGACAGTACCGCGAGCGCAATTGCAACGCTGTCTGCGGTCGGCACGACCCTGCTGATGTTGCAGTTCTTGCGCAGCCTTGCGAAGTCGGCGTCGCAAGATCCGCAAGCGACGGCAGCCGCCGGACTTGTCTGGCCGTGGCTGGCGACCGCATTGGTTTCGCTCGTCGTGCCGTGGACGCTGTATCTGACGGTCCCGAGCGGAACTCTGCCCGACCCGCTTTCTCCTGCGGTGCTATGGAAAGCGCTTTGGCCAGTTCTGCTCGGTGCCGGGCTGGCAATTGCGCTGTGGCGTTGGTGGCGTTCGTTGCCACGCATTCCCAAGGGAGACATCATTGTGGCACTGGACGGCGGAATGCAGATGGCTGTCACGTGGGGCAAGGCGCTCGGACGAATGGACAGCGTTCTTCGTCAGTGGCCCACAGCCGGCGTGTCATTGCTTATGGTGACCATCGCGTTGGGTGCAGCGGTATTCGCGCGGTAAATTGCGCAGAATCGCCGGGCGAGCACCCTATCCCGGCTATCGGCAAGGAGCAGACGCGCCGCCGCGCGCTCCGCTTCAACTCTGCCGACGATTCGAGTCATCCGATGTGACGGGAGCTTCCGCGAAGGACTACACCCACCGCCAGCCGCAGCGGCAACGTCCAATCGGGGTATTCATCCGGAGAGGTCAGGGTTTTTTCCTATCAACTCGCGCGCAAGACATCGGCATCATATGACAGGTCGAGTTCGGCAGATCCTGCTTCGGTTTCCGTGAGTATACTATCATGCGGATTAATTGCGCACGACGACGGTACACGGCGCGCGGTTTCACTTTCCAGCTCATCTCCGTAATCACCCATCTGGTCTCGTTGGCGGGGGCGGCAATGTCCGGCATTCGCATGCGGACGATCGTATGCGTATTCCTGGCCGTTCTTTTCGGCGCGGCAACCGCGCAAGCGCGGCCGCCTTTTCGAGTCGGCGGGTTGACATGCAGCACCGGTCCCAGGGTCGGCCTGGTCCTGGGTTCACGGCAGGATATGCGATGTGTCTTCGTTGCGAGCGCAACGGGACAACAATACGTCTACACAGGAACTATCAGGCGCCTTGGCGTCGATATTGGTGTGACAAGAGGGGGAACGCTATTCTGGGCTGTTTTTGCGCGAAACAGCCAAATCGGCCGAGGCACGTTAAGGGGAAGTTACGTCGGCGCCAGCGCCAATGTTGCCGTTGGCCTGGGTCTGGGCGCCAAGGTGCTGATCGGCGGATCCCGCCGCACGATAACGTTGCAGCCGCTGTCGGTCGAAGGCCAGATCGGAGTTAATGTGGCGGTGGGCGTGGCGAATCTCACACTCCGATGACGAGTGCCTGGCTTTGGGCGTTGGACCAGCCGCAAGAATGCAGATCGGATCACCTATTGAATTGGCCGAACGCCGCTTTCCAAAGCGGGAATGCCCTCGCCGATCCGGTCAGTCATATACGGGAAGAACGGGTTTGACGATGCCCGCATCAGCGAGTCGAGGCTGGCGATCAGGACATTGCGTTCGCCTCGGGGCGCCAGGGTGCCGAGATTTTCTCCGAAATTCTCGGTCGGATCCGGCTCGGCCCCATACAGAGCGTCGCTGACCGGAAACGGCAACGCGACGTGTGACAGTGAATAGAACCCCCGCGGATACGATAACCCGAGGGGGCGCGACTTCTCGACGCCGCTGCCGGCCTCGGTAACGCGCTCGATCACATCGTCACTATCGTCTTTGGCGTTGGTAATGACTGTGAGGCGATAGCGTCGCGGACCGCTCGGTACGATACGCGCCAGTGCGGTGTCGGCGCTGGAGCGGAGCAAAGGGCCGAACTTGGCCGTGCGATTAACATCGAACAGCACCAACTCGTGGCCGTTCTCGGGAAGCTGCGCATAGAGCGCCGATACAATGGCCCGGGTGCTCACCGTGAAATCGATCAGCGATTGAAAGGTGAGGATCGGCGGCAACTGTCCTAGTTTACCTTCGCGGGCATAGCGAGCGATCCGCTCCTGCAGATCTCGAGTCAGACGATAGGATTGGCGCGCGCCGTTAACAGGAAACGAATTGTATTTGAACGGATTGAACTCGGGCACGATGCCGAGCCATGCTGCCTTGGCGAAGGCGGGCAAGATCGCCGGCAGGCCTGCCAGGCCGGCATAGCGTGCAGCGCGTGTGATACCGACCATCGGCGAAATCAATACCAGGCGGTCCGGCCGCGCCAACTTTTCGTCGCTGAGGGAATCGAGCGCATAGATCAAAGCTAACGCACCGCCATTGGAGAAGCCAACCAGATGCAACGGCGCGGACGGCTCGGTGCGGCTGCGTGCTTCGCGTACCGCCAGCCGCGTCGCCGCCATCCAGTCTTCCCACTCCACGTCGGTCAGGGCGGCCGGAACGGTGCCATGCGCCGGCATCCTCGGCACAACAGCCACAAAGCCGCGATCGCGATAGAAACCTGCGATATGGCGCTGACTGTAGGGAGAATCCGTCAGCCCATGCAGAAGCACGACAGCACCGACCGGCCTTCCCTTCGGCTCGAGCACAAAGGACCGATTGAAATCCTGCACAAAGTGCCCCGGATAGACCGGACTGCCCTCAAAATACCGATTGGCCGGCACACGATCGGCCGCATCGAGCTTCCGCGAAACCTCGCGCTGGACGTCGTCGAAGATCTTGGCCTCAGCCGCCAGATATTCCGTCCAATTGGCCGCATCGAGCTTTTCCCTGCTCAGTTCATGCGGAACATGGGTGTGCCAAGGTTCGAGTGGCAATCCCCTCTGCGTGTCATAGATGCGGACGGCAAAGAACGTCAGCAGGGACACGCAGAGCAACGCCCCCGTGATTTTCACATATTTGAATACTTTCGCTCGCATGATCGAAACTCTCCAACCGCGATGATGCTGTGGAAGACCGCCAGGAAGCAACCGGGAATGTCCCGCTGAGATCAGCTTCGCACCCGCACTCGCATCACTTTAGAAGGAGCGGAACATCGAACCCAGGGCAATAACCGCCACCGGGCGATGAGAGCGCTGACAATGCCAACCATGACAATATCGAGACAACTTTCGCGATGCGTCGAGCCACAAACGGCGAGCAGCGTCACGACAGCCGCATTGTGCGGCAAGCTGATGGGGCCAAACGCTTCGGATATCCGAAACTAAACCAGGGCGACCTTCCCTGTGGGAAGATCATATACTGCACCGACCACGCGGAGCTTCTTGTTGGCCACCATCTCCGCCAGAATCGGGGTTGCCTGTTCCAGTCGCTTCACATTATGGCGTACATTTGCAACAACCGCGCGCTGCTCAATATCCGGACCGGTTTTTTTCATTTCCTCTTCAATACCCGGTTTCATGGCCCGCACCAGATCCGCGATGTGCCCGGGCAAATCATTGCCTTTCTGAAGTGCCGCCACGGTGGCATTGACCGCACCACAACTGCTGTGGCCGAGCACCATGATCAACTTGGTGCCAAGCACTGCAGCACCAAATTCCAAACTCGCAAGACCCTCGGTCGTTACGAAATTGCCTGCAAGGCGCACAACAAACAGATCCCCTGGTCCTTGATCAAAAGCCAGCTCGGGTGCGACCCGCGAATCTGCGCAGCCTAAAATTGCTGCAAAGGGAGCCTGACCAAGCCCTCGGCTCGCGCGTCCAGCAGAGAAATCCCGTTCGCGCGGCTGGTTCGCCACGTAGCGCTCATTGCCTTCAGTCAATAGTTTCAACGCTGCATCCGGCGTGTCGGCGGCTGACACGGGCTGAGCTCGAGCAACACGCCCGACGAGAGGAAGCGTTGCGAGTGCAGCGCCGCCCAGCAGCAGCGACCGACGGTTGGGACCTGCTTGCGAACAAGAATCGCACATAAGATTTATCCTTCCCTATTTTCATTTTTCCCCATTGCCCTCCCCGCCTCCATTCGCTCCGCGCTTCCAAAACCCCATGCTTTAGCGGCGCCCGCCCATCAGGCGCAGCAGCATCATGAAAAGGTTGATGAAGTTGAGGTAGAGCGAAAGCGCGCCCATCACGGCCTTGCGGCCTGCCAAAGTGGCGTCATCGCCAGGATCGTACATCCCCCTGATCCGCTGGGTATCGTACGCCGTGAGGCCCGCAAAGACGCCAACGCCGATGATGGAAATCATCCAGTCCAGCCCGCTCGATCTCAGGAACATATTGACCAGGCTCGCGATAATGATGCCGATCAGACCCATGAACAGGAAAGTTCCGAATCCCGACAGGTTTCGCTGGGTGGTGTAGCCCCAGATGCTGAGCGCGCCGAAGGCCGCCGCCGAGATAAAGAACACTCGCGTGATCGAGGATTGCGTGTAGATGTGAAAAATGGTCGACAATGAAACCCCGACCAGGGCCGCATAGACGAAGAACAGCGCTCGCGCAGCTTCCGCTGACAACGTATTGATCCGGGCGCTGATAAAAAACACCAACCCCAGCGGCGCCAGTATGAACACCCACATCAGCGGATTCTGAAGTAATTCAGGGCCGGTGAACTGATAGGTAAGAAACGCGACAACGCCGGTGAGGCCAACACCCGCGGCCATGTAGTTGTAGACGCGCAGCATGTAAGCGCGCAGGCCGGCGTCTATCGCGATGGCGCCGTCGGCGGGAAGGCCGGAAGCAGCTACATTTCGATCGTAATCCGACATGGTCTTGTTCCTCCCTGATCCCGACGACCCGCTTCTCACCGAAGCCATAGGCCAAATCTGCCGATCAATCGGATTTCTGTTGTTGCTGGCGCAGCCGAATATTGCGCTCGCTCTTCCCTCGCGGCAACGCAGTCGTGTGCGGCCGTCGGCTGCGGACTCGATGCGACCTTTGCGGGCTGGCATTCCTGGCAGCAGTATCGTCCACGGCCGCGGTACGGACATCGTCCATGACAGTATCGGTGACCATTCTCAGACTGCGCTCAATGGAGGTGCTGGGTTTCGCGGCCGCGGCGAACGCCGCGCATATGACCACCGTCCCTACACCCGCTACCACAGTGAGGCGCTTCATGACCATTTCGCTCCCTTAGTCATTGGGGCTCCCTCCCGTCATGGCCTTTGCCTGATCGGGAAATGCGGCCTTCTTGCGCTCGGAGGCCGCTGGATGCGCATCGCCCCAATAGGACCAGAACGCCATGGCGAGCCCGACAAAGAATACCACGGCCAGAATCAAAAACAGCGCGGATTGCTTGACCCATGAGATCGCCGGAACCGCCAGCGCCAACGCAAGGCCGAGAAAGCCGATTTGAAGCGACACCAGGTGGACACCGGCGAGGAACGTACCTAGCGCCAGCAATATGAGAAGGACGAGACCGGTGGCCAGCGTAGGTAACACCTGCTGCACGCCCGAAAACAGCATGATGTTCATCGTCACGAGAACAGCCAGCCAATGCAGCGCCTGAGTCCACATCAGTCGAACGCGAGCCTGCTTGTCCTCGAGCTCCGACCATTGGGTAATGACGCATACGAGGCCCATCGCGATGGCCAAAAACTCCCAATAGCCGACAAGAGGCCGCTGCGAAATGTTGGTATAGGCCACGCCCCCGATTGCCAGCACGAGTATGGCGAGGAAGGGCAGCTGTCGGCGAACCAGCCTGATCGTACTGGCGCTATGATCCCCAGTATTGTGACCTGACGACGCATCAAGTTCAGTCATGAGCAATACAATTGCGGTATCTGCCCGTCTGTTCGCGGTCGTAGACCTGCACGCGTGTCTCCACGCCGCACCGACGATATTTCCGCGAGACTGCGCCACTGCCGCACCGCGCGGCATCAGATGATCACCTTAGTGGAGACCAGAAATTACCCTGAAAGACAAATGCTGCCGCCTGTGTTCTCCGCCTGAATGGACTCCTGCCGGAGCGGACGAGAGCGGCGATGCGCACGGCGTCAATGAGGTTCCCAAATCGGCGCGTCGGTGAACAGGCCGCCCTCGGCAAAACCGATGCCGTAGATGAGGACCACCCCGAAGGAGAAGCTGACCAGGCCCGATGCCACGCGGAGCCGCCAATTGAATTTCGGCAGATTGACAGCCGTGAACGCAAACGGCGCCGACAGGATCAGCGTGATCAGCATCATTCCGCCGATAGTGCCGAGCCCGAACAGCAGCAGATACCCGAGCGCGGCCACCGGTTCGCGGATGATCGACAGGATCATCAGGGCGACGGCAGCCGACCCTGCCAGGCCGTGCACGAGGCCGACCACGAAGGGTCGCAGCCAGTCATAGAGCGCAGTCCTACCGAGCCCGCTGCGGTCGAGCCGCGCCAGCGGCGTGTGCCCCTCGGCGTGCCCGTGCGCGCCGGGGCCGTGACCGTGCTGGTGCCGGAGCACGTAGTCGCCGTGCGTATGGAGGTGATCGTGGAGGTCGAGCTCCCGTCCGGCGGAGACGCCCGCATGCGCATGGGCGGCGCGGGCGACGCGGCCCATGCCTGTCAAGGTGAGAATGCCGAGCAGGACCAGCATGATGCCGACGGCGAATTCCATCGACATGCCGAGCCGCGGGGGAATGACGACCCCGAACACGATGATTGCCGTACCGACCGCCATGACCGTGACGGTGTGCCCGACGCCCCAGGCGGCCCCGATCAGCGCTGAGCCCGCAACGCTGCGCTCGCGGCTGACGATCGTCGCAATGGCGACCACGTGGTCGGCGTCGGTCGCATGCCGCATCCCGAGGAAGAAGCCGAGAAACAGGAAGGACACGACGTTCAGGGCGGCTCCGGTCATTGCGCACGTTTCGGGATGGCATCGAAGCCAAGGGCGCTTTCGCGCGGATAGCCCAAAACGGTACGTCCGCCCACGACGGCGGGTCCATCAGGGTAATTCCGATAGAAAGCCCGGGGAAAGCCCTGATTGACGCGTCCGGTTGTGGGGTACCTACTGCTGGGTAGCTGTCGTTGTACGGAGATCCTGACAACCGTTCCATGGGACGACAGCCAATCAGCTCAATCGTGCCCCTGCCTTCCCTGAGTAGAGCAAGGGCCCGGAGGATTGCATGCAGCTCACTCCGAGAGAGTTCGACAAGCTGCTTATCTACATGATGGCAGATGTCGCGTTAAAGCGAAGAGCCAAGGGCCTCAAGCTCAATTATCCCGAAGCCGTCGCTATCATATCAGCGGTCGCCCTTGATGGCGCGCGTGCCGGGAAAACAATCGAAGACGTAACCAAGGAGGCGCGCACCGTCCTGACCAAGGCCGATGTGATGGATGGCGTCGCCGATCTTATTCCGATGGTGCAGATCGAGGCGGTGTTCACCGACGGCAGCCGTTTGGTGACGGTTCACACGCCCGTCCAGTGAGTGCCTGACAGGAGGCTAACATGGCCGGACCAAAAGTGGGCCCCGCTGTTGCCGCAAACGTCGACCCGGCGACAAAGGACGTGCCGGTCGGCGGCTACGTGTGCAGTTCAGCGGCGATCACATTCGATGCCGATCGTCCGGTGACGACGCTCAAGGTGCGCAATGCGGGTGACCGCCCGATACAGGTCGGATCGCACTTCCATTTTTTCGAAGTCAATCGTGCGCTGGAATTCGATCGCGCGGCGGCCTTCGGGCTGCGCCTGAACATTCCATCATCGACGGCAACGCGGTTCGAGCCCGGTGACGAACGCGAGGTCCAGCTCGTTCCCTACGGAGGCAAACGCGCCGTCTACGGCTTTAACAATCTCGTCGATGGTCCTACCGCAGGCCAGGACGCCGCCACGGTCAAATCCAGGGCGGTGGCGCAGGCGGCCAAGCGAGGCTTCCGCTCGACATAAGGCGTGAGTTTGCGTCGAAAGACAAACCTTGAACGAGGGCCAGTATGCCTACCATGTCTCGGCAAGAATATGTCGGCCTCTTCGGTCCGACGACGGGTGATCGCATCCGATTGGGCGATACGGGCTTGTTCGTCGAAATTGAGCGCGATCTACGCGGCGGCTACGGCGACGAACTCGTCTTCGGCGGTGGCAAGAGCATGCGTGAGGGCATGGGCATGGACAACCAGGTGACGCGGGCGGGCGGCGCTCCTGACCTCGTGATCACCAACGTAACCGTGATCGACGCGGTGCTGGGCGTAGTGAAAGCGGATGTGGGGATCAGGGACGGCCGTATCAGCGCGATCGGCAAGGCCGGCAATCCGCAAACGATGGATCGCGTTACACCAGGCCTGGAGATTGGCCTGGCTACCGATGCTATCTCAGGCTCACATCTGATCCTGACGGCCGCCGGGATCGACACACACATTCATTTCATTTCTCCGCAGCAGGCTCAAGCGGCGCTCTCAAACGGCACTACGACATTGATCGGTGGCGGTACCGGTCCTTCGGACGGTTCCTACGCGACGACGGTGACATCGGGTCCCGGAAACATCCGCATGATGTTACGCGCGTTCGAAAACTGGCCGCTCAACGTCGGCATTCTCGGCAAGGGGCACGGACATGGCAAAGCGGCTCTGGTTGAACAGATCGAGGCGGGCGCTGTCGGCGTGAAATGTCACGAAGACTGGGGCACCACCCCCGCGGTGCTTCGGTCAGCGCTGACCGTCGCAGACGAGACGGACACTCAAGTGTGCATCCATACCGATACGCTGAACGAATCCGGCTTCGTCGATGATTCGATCGAGGCGTTTGAGGGACGAACGGTTCATTCGTTCCATACCGAAGGGTCCGGCGGCGGCCACGCGCCTGACATCATCAAGATCGCGGGCCTTCCCAACGTCTTGCCGTCTTCGACCAACCCCACGCTCCCCTACGGCATCAACTCGCAGGCGGAGCTCTATGACATGATCATGGTCTGTCACCACCTCAGCCCCGACATCCCGTCGGACGTTGCATTCACTGAAAGCCGCATCCGAGCTGAAACCATCGCCGCGGAAAACGTGCTTCAGGACCTCGGCGTCATCTCGATGTTCTCAAGCGATTCCCAGGCCATGGGACGCATCGGGGAATGCTGGCTGCGTTGCATCCAGACCGCCGATGCGATGAAGACCGGGCGCGGCAAGCTGCCGGAGGATGCCCTCGGCAACGATAATTTCCGGGTGCTGCGCTACGTCGCGAAGATCACCATCAACCCGGCGATCTCGCATGGTATTGCCGACGTGCTGGGCTCGGTCGAGGTCGGC
Source organism: Bradyrhizobium sp. AZCC 2262 (assembly GCF_036924535.1). Lineage (NCBI taxonomy): Bacteria > Pseudomonadati > Pseudomonadota > Alphaproteobacteria > Hyphomicrobiales > Nitrobacteraceae > Bradyrhizobium > Bradyrhizobium sp. AZCC 2262. Next base: position 3,502,758 of record NZ_JAZHRT010000001.1, read on the forward strand.
AAGATCGCTGACCTCGTCCTGTGGGAGCCGGCGTTCTTCGGCGCCAAGCCCAAGATCATCATCAAGAACGGCTTTATCAGCTGGGCCGTGATGGGCGATCCCAACGCGTCGCTGCCGACGCCACAGCCCACCTACTATCGGCCCATGTTCGGTGCCTATGGTGATGCGCTGGCGGCCAATTGCATCACGTTCGTCTCCGGCGTCGCCCATGCTGCCGGGGTCAAGGAGCGACTGGGACTTCGCCGGCAGGTGATGCCGGTGCGAAACGTGCGCAAGATCGGCAAGCGCGATATGATCAGAAACGCCGGCACCCCGAAAATTGAAGTCAGTCCGGAAACTTTCGCGGTGACCGTCGACGGCAAGCACGCGACCGTGCAGCCGCTGACCACGGTCTCGCTAAACCAGAAGTATTTCTTCAGTTGAGGCGCTCGCCATGATTCTCATCCAGACCGTTCTGGGCAACATCGGCGATCGCGAATGGGCCGAGCGCTTGTCTGCAGCGAACACGGACTTGCTGGAGATCGACCAGTGGGAAGCGCAGAAGAGCCGCTTCCGCAAGACGACTGCAAAGGGTTTGGAGATCGCCGTCTCAATCGACCGCAACACTCATATCCGCGATGGAGACGTGCTGCTCTGGGATGCCCAGGCGCTCTCGGCGCTTGTCGCGCGAATCGAACTGCGTGACGTGATGATCGTGCACCTGGACGAACTGATGAGCCTCGCGCCAAAAACGGCAATGCGTACATGCGTTGAACTGGGCCACGCGATGGGCAATCAGCATTGGCCGGCGTTGGTCAAGGACAACCTCGTCTATGTCCCGCTCACCGTCGATCGCAAGGTGATGGCGTCCGTCATGAATACGCACCGCTTTGAGGGAATCCGCTACGAGTTCGTACCCGGCCGGGACGTTATTCCCTATCTCGCGCCGCATGAATCACGGCGGCTCTTCGGTGGCGCGGAGGGGCCGGTACATTCGCACACGCATGAGAGCTATGCCGGCGTCGAGGCCGAGACGGGACACGTGTACGGACATCCTCCGACGCACGTCCACGCCCATCCGGGAGCCGCCGCTCAGGGACAAACATCGCCGGCAACGGCCGGTTCTGCTCATGACCACCATCGAGAATGATGGCGTCGAGGCGTCGAGCAATGCCGCATTTCTCTCGCGGATGCTGCAGTTTGGTGACTCGATGTTTCCCATTGGCGCGTTCGCGTTTTCCTCCGGCCTGGAATCCGCCATTCAGGAAGGTGTCGTCACCAACGCGGCAACGCTTCGCGCGTTCGCGCGCACCGCGTTGGAGCAGGCGGCGCGCGGTGACTGCATCGCGCTGATCGCCGCGCATCGCGCGGCAACCGTCGGCGATGTCGAGACCCTGGCCCGAATCGATGCGCAGGTATACGCGCGCAAGCTTTCAGACGAAGCGCGGACAATGTCGGTTCGCATGGGCAAGAAATTCACGGAGATGGGTGTGGAGGTGGTGGGCGCGCCGCTACTTCGCACCTGGCGTGAATGCATTGAAAAATCTGTTACCCCCGGTTGCTACCCGATAGCCCTGGCCATCAATTTCGCCGTACAGGATCTGCCTGCCAGCCAGGCGTTTGCTGTGCACCAGTATGGCGTTGCGACAACGATCCTCAGCGCGGCGTTGCGGTTGATGAAGATCAGCCACATCGAGACGCAGAAGATTCTCTACGAGCTGGCCGGACAGGCTGCAGAGGCGTACGAGGCCGCTGCGGCGGCGCGGCTGTCGGACATGGCGAGCTTTGCGCCGTTGGCGGAAATTCTGACCGCCGTCCATACCAGAGCGCATGTGCGCCTGTTCATGAGCTGACCTTGAAGGGAGTTTTGGATGTCGAAGAATATCACGCGCATCGGCATCGGCGGCCCGGTCGGGTCAGGCAAGACCGCGATCGTGGAAGCCATCACACCGCGTTTGCTCGATCTCGGCATCAAGGTTCTTATCATCACCAATGACGTGGTGACGACCGAAGACGCCAAGCATGTTCAGCGTACCCTCAAGGGGGTTCTGCTTCAGGAACGCATTCTCGGAGTGGAGACAGGCGCCTGCCCTCATACAGCGGTGCGCGAAGACCCGAGCATGAATCTGGCTGCGGTCGAGGATATGGAACGGCGCTTTCCGGATACCGACGTCGTGCTGATCGAAAGCGGGGGCGATAATCTGACGCTGACCTTTTCGCCGGCGCTGGTCGACTACTTCCTTTATGTAATCGACGTCGCCGCAGGCGATAAGATCCCTCGCAAGAACGGACCCGGGATCACCTATTCCGACATCCTGGTGATCAACAAGACAGATCTTGCTCCCCACGTCGGCGCCAGCCTTGAGGTGATGAAGCAGGATTCGCGGATGATGCGCGGCAGCAAGCCGTTCCTGTTCACGAACTGCAAGACGGGGGAAGGTATTCCGGAGCTGGTCGCGCTGATCGAGCGGGAGTTCCTGTTCGACATCAACCCGCGCGCACGGCGTTCAGCATGATACCGGCGCCCTTCCCTCCCTGGGCACGCGCTGAAGCGCTCGGCGCATCGATGCCGGAATTCGCCTCGTTCCAGGATGAGCCGCCGCAGATGAGCAGCGGCACTGTGGGCAAGACGGGTTTCCTCCGTCTGGGTTTCGAGCACCGCTCTGGCAAAACGATCCTGGCGACCTTGGAACGCCGCGTTCCCTACATGGTGCAGCGCGCGTTGCATTGTGACGAACAAATGCCAGGTTTGGCTCATGTGTTCTTGATCACCACCACGGGCTGCTTGCTGCAGGGAGACAGGCTGTCCCTGGACATCACCCTTCATGCGCGTGCGCAAGCTCACCTCACCTCTCAATCGGCAACCAAGATCCATGCGATGGACGCCAATTATGCGGCGCAAAGCCAAACTATTGCGCTTGCTGATGACGCATACCTGGAGTTTCTTCCCGAACCCGTGATCCCGCACCGGCACGCACGATTTATCAGTGACACACAAATTTGCGTCGCCCCGTCGGCCACATTGCTCCTCTCGGAAATTATTCAACCGGGCCGAAAGCACCATCATCCCGACGAGTGCTTCGGGGCAACCGTGCTGTCGATATCAACGGCAGCGGTGCGGCCCGATGGTCGCTCCTTGTTCGCTGAGAAGTTGGTAATCGAGCCGCGGCGATATGAGATGCGGCAGACCGGCGTGATGGACTCCTTTGATGTGCTCGCCAACGTGATCCTGTGCGCGCCCAAGGACAAGGCAGACCGGATCCACGAGCGTGCGGAGGCCGATATCAACCTTGCGGACGGTATTGCGTTCGGCGCTTGTCGTTTGCCCAATGACGCCGGGCTGATCTTCAAGGTGTTGGGCCGCGAAACCGCGCAAGTGAAAGCGAAGGTGCGCGAGTTCTGGAGCGTGGTGCGTCAGGAGATCATCGGCGCCGCACTACCTCCGCCCTATCTGTGGCGCTAACGGATCGACGGTGCCAACCGGGTGATCTCCAACGGCCGACGTCGACACGTTCGAGGAGGCAGCAGTGGAAAAGGTATTGGCAAGGTGGGAAAGCCTCTCTGCGTCGTCAGGCATAGTGCGGTTCCTGGACATTAATTTGCGCAGCATCGGGCAAGTTATGTTTCAGAACAACCCGCTAACCGGGCTTCTCTTTCTGGCCGCGATCGCCTGGGCTTCATACGCGGCTGGCGTCCCCCGAGCGGCAATTGCCGGCGTCCTCGCTGTCGTCGTGGCAAACCTGACGGCCCAATGGCTTAACGCCGATAGCGAGTCGCTCCATGCCGGGCTCTATGGATACAACGGCGTCCTTGTCGGACTTGCGTTGGCGACATTTCTAGCTCCGAGCGCACTCATGTGGGTCTATGTGGTGTTGGGGGCGGCAGTTTCGGTCATCACGATGCTTGGGACCGTCAACGCCCTTAAGCCCTGGGGGGTGTCCAGCCTCACGTTTCCGTTCGTGCTCACGACGTGGCTCCTTCTGCTGGCCACGTATGGATTTTCCGGCCTCACAGGGGCTGCGCTACCGGCTGGCGACGTTGTCGTTGCGTTTCAACGCTACGAAGCCAGCCCACTCAAGCTGATCGATCTCCTCCAGGGTGTGCTTCAAAGCATCTCGCAGGTCTTCCTGAAGGCGAACGGTGTGGCCGCCCTTCTGTTTCTCGCTGGCCTGGCTGTGAACTCATTGGCCGCCGCCGCATTCGCTCTCGCCGGTGCGATACTGGCAGTCCTGACGGCCCATCTTTTCGGTGCCGAAAGCGAGCTGATCACCGGCGGTCTTCTCGGCTTCAGCCCTGTTCTGACGGCGATCGCGCTCGGCGCCGTGTTCTATCGACCGAGCTGGCGAGTCGCGATCTACGCCCTGCTGGGCACGCTGTTTACGGTCATCGCACAAGCGGCGCTGAACGTTGCCTTGACGCCCTTCGCCATCCCTGCGCTTACCGCGCCTTTTGTGCTCGTCACATGGATCTTCCTTCTTCCACGCCAGTGTTTCGAGCCGGCGTCGGCTGCAACGGACGATGCCGCGACAGCGCACACAACATAGATCTTTGCTTTTTTGGAAGCCCACATGTCTGACCTAAGTCCCTTGGTACTCCCGTACGAACTCGGATGTCATCGCGCGGATTTCAAGATGCTGCTGGTGGAGGACTGAACCATGGGACTCGTCGGGATACTGCTCGGGCTCGCTCTGTTGATGTGGCTTGCCTACCGAGGGTGGAGTGTACTCATGGTGGCGCCGGTGGCTGCCATGCTGGCCGCTGCGATTTCGGGTGAGCCGCTTCTCGCTCATTGGACGCAGACCTTTATGCCCGGTGCTGGCCGATTCGTTACGCAGTGGTTTCCGATGTTCCTGCTTGGCGGGTTGTTTGGCAAGCTGATGGACGACAGCGGGTCGATCACCTCTATCGCGCGTTTCCTGACTGAACGGTTGGGAACACACCGCACCATACTCTCAGTGGTGCTGGCTTCGGCAGCGGTTACCTACGGCGGCGTGAGCGTCTTTGTTGCCTTTTTCGTGTTGGTCCCCATGGCGAAAGAGATGTTCCAGGCTGCGAACATCCCGCGCCGCTTGATGCCGGCGACCATCGGTCTTGGGGCGTTCACGTTCACGATGTCGGCAATGCCGGGAACGCCGTCTGTCAACAATGCCATTCCGATGCCGTACTTCGGCACAACCACCTTCGCGGCGCCGGGTCTGGGTATCATCGCTTCGATCATCATTTTTGTTATCGGCATGTGGTGGCTCCGCCGTGCAGAAGCCGCCGCGCGCAGGGCCGGCGAGGGCTATGATCGCAAGTCGGAGGAGTCTCCCGCCATCGACGAGACCGTTCGTATGCAGGCGTCAGCTGCCGGCGATTTTGATCCAGCTGAATTTCAGCATGGCAAGCACAGTGCCAGCCTGCCCCCCTTTGTGATTGCCGCATTGCCGCTGGTTGTAGTCATCTGTACTAACTTCCTACTGTCGCTAGTCGTCCTCCCACGGCTGGATTTTTCGTTCTTGGCCAAAGAGGTGTGGGGCGAGACCACGATCGGAGCGGTGGCCGGCGTCTGGTCGGTCGTTATTGCGCTCGCGACTGCGACCCTGACCGTCATAGTGCTCAACTTCAGGCGTTTCCCGGCGTTGCGGGAAAGTTTGGATGCTGGCGCCGCTTCCTCCGTCATGCCAATCCTGATGATTGCCAGTCTCGTCGGCTTTGGTGCTGTCATTGCCGCGCTGCCCGCGTTCGCGGACGTACGTGACGCGCTACTCGCGGTTGGCGGAGGTCCCCTTATCTCTCTCACGATCGCCGTGAACGCGCTCGCTGCGCTTACCGGTACCGCCTCCGGGGGAATGGCAATCGTGCTCAATATCCTCGGCGACACCTTCTTGGGGCTCGCCGCCGAGCACGGAATCGATCCCGCGCTGATGCATCGCGTGACCACGATTGGCGCTGGTACGCTCGATGCCCTGCCACACAATGGCACGGTGCTGTTGCTGTTTCAGATCAGCGGACTGACTCACCGCGAGAGCTATCTCGATATGGTGATGACCGTGATCGTCACCTGCATCATTGCACTTGCCGCTGTCCTGGTCCTGGGCACGGTGTTTGGATCATTTTGATGACAGAGGCTATCGCGACTTTGGCAGATTGCCGCAACACACGGAGGCGAGCATGAATATCCGACTTGTATGCAGCGCCCTGATCATCGGCGCATTGACGGCAGTTGCAGTGCCTCAAAATCTGTCGGTGGCCCAATCGAACGACCAAAGGGCGTCTGCGCCAAGGAGTGCAACACCGAATACGAATATGACGCCGCACAAGCATCGCTCCTGGCGTCATCATGGTGGAAGGCATCCGCACTATGGCAGTCGGCGAGTTCGTGCCCAACCGTCGCGGGAAACGGCATTGCCGCCGACCAAATGATCGACTGCGTTACTCCATCGAAAACCGGGCAGGCTTTCCCATTTTCGGCAAGGGTGATTCCTCCTCTGCAACTGGGGTGATCACTTGATATCACGGCGCATTCTGGAGGTGCATCGTGCCAAAACCTGCCCGCCCTGCCCGCAACAGCGGACAATCGAATTTCTCCGTGCGCAAAAGGATACGAGGCCGCAGCCCGGCCGAGATCGCCGTCTCTCCAACGCGGCCGGTCGCCAGCACAATCATACGCAAGATCACAATCATCATGCGGCGATGATCACGGGACGTCTGGCAAAGTGGAGGCACCGTCATTTCTTGGGAACAACTTCGAATCTTGGGAACAACTTCGAACACCCTCTCATGCGTTCAACAGCGCGGGCTCCCGGAGTGCGGCCATGGGCCCCAGCGCGCTGGACGGGCCGCGCTGGCGATCCTACGGCCTGTCTGACACCGATGGACGAACGCGCGTTGTAGCCGGAGCGAGATAACGGAAAAAATGTGCCGGGAAATATTTTTGGAAAGTCGAAGTGAAGAAGACCAACATCGTGAAAGAAATAAACAACCCCAGCCCGATCCCCGCCCCCCGGTGGGGGTGAAGGGTCCGTTACAGCGCCGAGGTCGATCTCGCACCAGGTTGCCGGTGGCGCGCGCCACCGGCGCGGCGCGGCCGAGGTCGTGATCTGTGATGCCGGCTCCTCCGGCAGGATCGTCGTTAGTCCGACAACCAGTTGATATTAATGATGATCAGCTCGACGACCGCCGGGGTTGCCTACAGCGATGCCTACAGATCGCGGCTTTGGCGGCTGTTCGGCCGCGTCGGCCGGAGCATTGCAAGGCTGATCGCCGCCTCCGATCGGCGAGGCGTCGGTGCCGGCGCGTCGACGATCTTCGCATGAGCGGCTGCGGCGGCTTGCAGATCAGCGCGGACATCGGCGACGATCTCGTCAATCATGAGCAGCGTCGTGGCAGCATCGCCGTTGCCGAGTTCGGCAATCATCTCCTCGATCGTGGATGGCCGATCGAAGCTGCCAGGCCCGCCGACCTCTACCTGGTCCTTCAGAAGACCTACGAGCTTCGCTGAGAGCGTCAGCGCCGCGACCACGGTGCCGTGCTGCTTTGCCCGGCGCGCGTCCTCGATGGTCGTCGCCAGCTCGGCGAGGAGCGACGCCACCGTGACGCCTACTTTCCGCACCGCTGGCCGCGTCAACTCGTCGATACGGTTCCTTATCTCATCTTGGCTCATCAAACGTGATGCTCCGACTTCTGCGGTGTGACCGTCGCCGCGATAGCCGGCCTGGAGGTAGGCGTCGGTGTAGCTCCCACCGGCTTTGAGGCCTTTGATGATGTTCTGGGCGAACTTCTCGCGGCGAGGTCGTTTGAGGATTGCCATGGTTTCAGCCTACGCTGGTCTCGCGAGAGTTCAAGCATGTTTCAGAGTGACGTGCTCGATGATGTGGGCGCGACCTCACACCATGTATCGTTACACTTCGCTCAGTGTGGCGGCTCCGGCTCATCGCTTCCCTCTCGCGTGTGACATCCGCTGCGCCTTTGGGCTGCGCTCCTGTCACGCGCTACACCGTTGGTGCCGATAGCCAATGCCCGGCACCAGCCGGGCTCATGACGACACAGCGGTAAGTGCTGTGCTGTCCCCACCCCGAGATATAGAGGTACGGGTGGATTCCACCCCTTGGGCAGTACGGGTGGTTTCCACCCTCGGCTTTTTGTTTTCGAGGGGTGGTTTCCACCCCTCGAATTGGGAAAAAACCACCCCCGGCTTTTTGTTTTTGGCCGTAGCACCTGCCATCACATGTGCCGTGCCGTTTGCCCGCCAGGTTGGCGCGTAAGCGCCGACAACCGGCTGCCGCTTCTTCGGCTTCTCGCCCGCCTTCCTGGCAGCGCGAGCAATGAACTCCGCGTGTGCCATGGTCTCGATCCGCATCCATTCATTGGTCGGCTTCTCGCCCTTGTGCGAATGGAGCCAGGGGATTCGGAACAGGCTGGGCCTGCGAAATTCTCCGGCGCTGGCCCGGCCCTGTTCGGTCATCACCAGAAGACCGAGCGCGCAGCATTCGCGGAGCGCGGGCGCAATACCCTTGTCGTGGATGCCGTACTCCTCGAACTGGGTATAGGTCACGGGCAGTTTGCCGTTGTCCTTGCCGCCATGATGCGCCAGTTCGATGCTGACACGGTCAAGGATGCGGTGGCCCGACACACTCAGCACGCGATAGGCGGGGCTCTCCAGCAGCTCGATGCTGCGAGCATGGAATTGTCCGGTGATGGTGGGGCGTCTCCTGCTCATGACGACCTCGCAGCGAGGACTATGGCAGGAGCCAATGATGCTTGCGCATTGGTGTTCGGGGTACTAAAAAGCATATAGCGTTCCCTTGGGTCGAAGGTGACGTACAGCCCTGGCGAGGGGTATTTCTTAGACCGGCGCGGCCACCTCGGATCACACCGAGGCCGATACTTTATCCGCAGTCCGGTCGGAAGCCAAGAAACCACTGCGGCACAGGGGTTTTATAGCTCCAACGTCATTCGCAAGTTCAGCAAACCCTATGAAATCAGGCATGCGGCGCACAGTGCGCCGCATCTCGGCGCGCGGCTGTTACATGAAAATCGGAATTGCAGAGATCGTTTTGCAAGCAACGTGCGGCGCGCTGTCACGCATGCTCCCAGCATGAGTTACGGGTTGGCGATCACTGCAGCGTCTCGCCTGGCTCACGCGAGGGCAGCTCGGGCTCGACGGCCACAGCCTCGGGCTCGGCCGGCGCAGGCTGCGTCAGCACCTGCTCCAGCATGCGTGACAACCCCCGCCAAGTTGGCGGGGGTTCACTGCTGTCTAAAATTGGACAGGTGAGTGTCGAGTCGCACCACCATGACGCCGGGCCCGAGGCTCGCTGGCTGTTGGTTCAAAAATTATTTTGCCTACAGGCGGCCGAGTAGGCAACGCTGTAGGTACGCCGCAATTCAAACGGCTAATTCCCGCGTTATTTCAAATGGATGGATGTAAAATAGCAATCCAGCCCGGGGAGCCAACGAACCCAAGCACTTAGCCAAAAATCCCAGATCCTCGCCCACCCGCTCTGTGGGCGCTGTGTCGGCAGATCGATTGCGGCGCGCGATCGAATACGGCGCTTGACGTACCGGTGGCGACACCGCTCGCTGGCTTTGATATGGGCGAGGCGCTCGCACGGGCTGCTCCCCTATTCTGAGGATAGGCCCGCCAAGACTCAGGGAGCGCTCTGGGTGCGTCGGGGATTTGCCGGCTGTCGAGTGCGGGCCACTCGCCGCCAGCGCATAGGCGAATCTGGGCGGCCCGCAGAAACGTCGTTCGAGTACCCGAAGGCGTCGCCTTCGAATATGAGGTTCTGGAATGAACAGGATTGGACTCGGGACTGCGTTCACCATGGAAAATGCTCAACAGCCAGATCGAACGATGATGGCTCTCGTTCTCTGTGCGGCGATTTATGCAGTGTATCTCCCAGCGGCCCTTTGGTTGGGGCACACTTACGTTCCTATTGAAATGCCGCAGGGAGAAAGGGTCGAACCGCTCGCTGGGTTCCTGCACGTTGAGGGATTTTCCTATCGGGCGCCTACGCCCCTCCTGTTACGGTACGCGGACAATGATCCTGGCAATCAGCGCTCACCAATCATCCTGTACGAGAACCTGACGCCGCTCGGGCCACCCCACAGCGCCCACCCAGACATCCAGGAGATCGGCCGTGGTCGCTATTCTCACTGGAACGACAACCCCAAGTCCGGTTGGCGGACAATCAGAGGCGTGCTGTTCTCTGCCAGCGATAATTCGGACCCTCGAACAAATGGTCGGCACTATTGGGCGGTGCTTCCTCGTTAGAATTACGCGGATTGAAACGACCCCGTGGGCGTGACGTTAGAATACGAGGTGCTCAAGCGAATAGCCCGCGCCCAACCCAGCCCGGGGAGCCAATCCAAATCAATCGCTTAGCGGAAAACAGGTCGGCTTCCTTGGAGCCGATTTTTGGTGCCTGCGCGCTTCCTGCACACTTTGGCGGGGCGCGTCATGGAAACCGATACGATCGGGCTCGTCGTCCTGGTCGCGGCGTTGGCCGCCCTCTTCATTGCGGCGAAGCTTTCACGCTGCAGGAAGTGCCGACCGGACTGGCCGAGTTGCCAAGATTTCATTTTTTCAATGTGGAAAGCTTCATAAAACGAAGTTAGCGTAACTTCGTACCCCAAAAGAATGGGCCCCAACGCGGGCGCGCTGCATAACCGTTGCTGGCTAGTCATTTTAGGGCAGCCTTAGTTTTCAGGCAGCCTTGGTTTTCAGGCAGCCTTGGTTTTTCGTGTCGGGAGTATCAAATGAAACAGTCTTTTGAAGGTTTGGAGCGGCGTCGTTCGCTGAGCTCGCTCGATCTCCGCAAGAGAATGGCCCAAATTCGGAAGCTGAGAGAGTTGATCGAAGCTGCAGAAGCCTCGAAGCTTAGCCCCGGCCAAAGCACAATGGACCGGAGTGTCATCGCTCCGCCCGCTGGACATGATTTGCGCGCTTGACGGCTCGGGGCTTCGCTGCCGAGGCATTGCCCGATAGTTCGTTGAGTGTCCGCAATCGACGCTCAAGCGTCACCTTCTTGGCGAGTAGCTTGGCGTTGAGTATCTCCTGCATCTGCTCGCGCAGAGCGAACAGTTCATCGTTAGTCATGGATTCCCACTGGGACATCCACTCACTACTCTCCATGACGCGCCCCCACAATCATGAGTCGTAATCGGCTCATCATTGTATCGGGACATCTCGGACTTCCATACAAGTCCGGCGCACGGAATTGGGCAAATTGCTCGGGTATTTCCCAGGTGTGACTTTTTTGGCGGAATTGCGCGCTTAAGCAGGTTGGCGACCCCGAGCACATCAAGGTCTTCGCCACCACGGACGCCGCGGAAACACGGTTCGAGGAAAACGAAGGCGCAGCCTTTGAGTATGAGGTTCTGAATGAACTGGATTGGCCGGTGTTCCTGAATTAACCCGCAACGCGGACATCAAGCTTAACATGCGAGTTTAATTGCGGCCGACCCAAACAGGTCTAACGTGGCTGCAAGTCACGCAGATTGGCCGCGCTCAGTTTGGCCTGCGTACTGCGTGATCAGGGGTCGCTTCTTGCCCTAGAGGCGGCCCCGCCCCCCAAAGACAAAGGCCAAGTGGGCACTACAACGCAGGGCCTTAGCCGAGACTGTCCCGCTCCTCGCGAGGACTTGTCGTTAAAATGGCCCCAGCGCGAGGTTCTGCGCCGAGGCCAATTAAAGTATTCCCATTTCAAATTGCCAGGCGGAGTAGTGGGTACCCATCTGGCGTAGCGATAGTAGCGGGAAAAGATGGCACCGTCTGTTCAATAGTGAACACAACGCGGACGGTCGCTAAGCCCACCAGCTCGCGTCGGGGCCGGTTCTTGGGAACCTGCGGTGTTGCCGAGAGTCGAATCCATCGCTCCCGGGGGATCGTGGAGACAAACCGGGAGAAAGTGGCGGCCCCAGCGTTCTGCCCCCAAGCTGGGGCCGTTTCTCATTCAGAAGCCGGCGAGTGGCGGATCAAGCGCATCCCTTGCCGGCAGTCGGCATCAACCAAATCGGCAGGCCAGCCCAAGCCGTGGGAGGCGTCGTCATAGTCTGGGCCAACGTCGACAAGCCCGGCCGTAGCATCGATTGGAATGGCGGCACACCGCATCCGCATGATCAAACACGAAGCCTGCCTCTCCACAGGGCTGCAGTGGAGTGGATTGGATTATCCGATCAAATGATCTTGTTGGCTCACTGTGAACTAATGCACAGACCTTCGCGACCAATGCTGGCAATACAGTGTTCGGTTTTGCAGGCGTCAGGGGGTTGAGCATGGCACAGACTGTTCGCGTTTTCGACCACCAATACCTCGCGCAGACCACGGCCGATCTCCGCAATCTAAGGGCCGAACTTCACAAGCTCAGGCTGGCAATTCAGTTGGCAGAGGCTTCGAAGCGTCGCAATAGTCTGAGGGCACGTCGCCGCGACCGTTTAAACACCTTCGCTCCGTCCGCGGAAAATCAATTGCACACTTGACCAGGCGGCGTCGGCCGAGACTTCATCGACCATTGATTGAGCGTCCGCAATCGATGCTCCAGCCAGACCTTTCTGGCCGTCAGCTTTGCGCTAAGGACCTCTTGCATCTGTTTGCGCAGTGCGAACAGATCCTCGTTCGTCATAGATTCCCATTCGCTCATCATGACTCGCCCCCACGACGATGAGATGTAACGACTTATCAATGTACTGGCGGACCAAGGGAAAGCCAGCTGGCATTTGAACTAGCTGGCATCCGGAAATGACAGTCGAGCGTATGGCGGTCCCTGCACGCGGCGAAAGCCATTAAAAAGCCGCCCGATCCGGGCGGCTTTTGTTTTGTCGGCATCTCTGACGCCCTACCTTCCCGCAATCGCGGCAATAAACAGCGCGCAAGCCGCCGTGGACGAGACCATCCGCACGTGGTTCCACAACGTCCAGTTGGTCAGAAAGCGCGACCACAGCGATGCGGCCTCGTGGCTTGCGGGATCGGCCGCGGCAAGCGCGTCGTTCAGCGGCACGTTGAAGATCATTGTGACGCCGAACATGCCGAGCACATAGAGCACGCCGCCGGCCACCATCGCCATCGCGCCGGGCTCGCCCCAGCGAAACAGCGCGATCACCGCCTGCGCTGTGCTCGCCGCCGTCGTCGCCAGGAAGATCGGCAGGAACAGCGATTGCACGATCGCGACGTTGATCGCATTCATCGCCGCGATGCCGGCCGCCTGCCCGATGCGGCCAAGCGCCGTCATGATGAAGGTCGAAAACGCGAAATAAAGACCAGCGAGCAGGCCGCAGCCGATCGCGGAAAACCACAGCAGGCCGACTATCAACATCTGCAGCATGATCATGCCCTCCAGACGCCGGTCGCGGCGGTGCGGCGGGCATAGTCGGCAAAGTCACACGCGGGACGGCCGAGGGCCTGCTCGACGCCGTGCGCGACATCAGAATTGCGCCCGTCGAGCACGACGGTGAACAGCTCGCGCAGAAGCGCGATGTATTCCTCGGGGACATGGGGCCGCATGCCGTCGGCAAACTCTTCCGAACCGATCTGCCGGTAGTTGACCGGCCGCCCCGCAGCGCTGGCGATCTCGGCCACGGCCTGCGCAAAAGTCAGCGCGCGGGGCCCCGTCACCTCATAAACCTTGCCGGCATGACGCCGATCCGTCAGCGCGGCGACGACCACCTCGGCGATGTCATCGGCGTCGATGAACGGTTCGGGCACGGCGCCGACCGGCAGCGCGATCTCACCGGCCAGCACGCCGTCGAGCAGATAGCCTTCGGAGAAATTCTGGTCGAACCAGCTCGCGCGCACGATCGTCCAGGGAACGCCGGATTGCTGCAACGCCGCCTCCGCCCGTTGCGCGCCCGGCTCGCCGCGGCCCGACAGCAATACGACGCGCTCAAGTCCGTTCTCGCGCGCCAGCCGGCTGACCTCGGCGATCGCATCAACGGCGCCTTCGACCGCAAGGTCCGGCTGGTAGGTGACGTAGGCCATCGAGACACCGGCAAGCGCGGCCGGCCACGTCGCGGGCCGGGTCCAGTCGAACGGCGCGGGCGTCGAACGCGACACCGGCCGCGTCGGGACGCCGCTCGCCCTTAGCAGCGCATTGACGCGCGCACCTGTCTTGCCCGCGCCGCCGATAATCAGGATCGGGAGTTCTGACATGGTCATCCTTTCGGGATACAATACGATAATATCTCGTATTTGCAAAACCCGATAAACTCTCGTATTGGTAACGTCAAGTTGCTTTTGTGTGAGAGGGCCGATGCCGAGGGAGAAAGCCGGACGGAAGACAGCCGCGGCTGCGGGACTGGCGCGCCTCGTCCCGACCCAGCAGCGCAGCCGCGAGCGATTCGAGAAAATTCTCGAATGCGCGGCAGCGCTGATGGCTGGGAAAGGCAGCGAGGCGTTCCGCATGAGCGACGTCGTCGAACGCAGCGGCGTGCCGTTCGGCTCGCTCTATCAATACTTTCCCGACAAGACCGCGATCATCGGCACGCTGGCGGAGCGCTACAACGCGATCGGGCGCGACTGCGTCCGGCGCGACCTTGCCGTGGTCAAGCACATCAGGGATCTGCATCCGGCCCTGTGTCGCATTACCGACAGCTACTATCAGATGTTCATCGACGAGCCGGTCATGCGCGACATCTGGCAAGCGACGCAGGCCGACCGGGCACTGCAAAAACTCGACGAGGAAGACGGCATCTATCTCGCCGGGCTGCTCGGCGACGCGCTGCAACGTATCGCGCCAGGCGCGCCCGCAACCGCCCTCGCCTCGTTTTCCCAACTGATCATGACGCTGATCGCCGCGACCGTCCGCCACGCGATCACGTTAGGGCCGAAGGAAGCAGCCCGGATTCTCAACCTGTTCAAGCGGATGCTGCCGAAGAATCTGGCCGCGCTGCTGGAGATATAAAGGAGTCGAGACTTACTGCCCGAACACCGCAGCACAGGCCGGGCTCAAGCTCGACTTCTGCCGGCGCAAGCATGCGGTAATGGCCCGGGCGTTCGGGATCTCGCCGGCGCAGAGGCGGTAGACGTCGGGCGTGCAGGCCCGCCGCTGTTCGGGGGTGCCTTGCTGGGCGCAGGCCGAGCCGCTCGCCATCAGCGCGAGCAGGAAGCCGAGCACCGAAGCCCGGCGGTAACGACCCAGAAGTGCCGCACTTCGCGCAAACCTTGCCTTCATGACCGCGTCCTCCCTGGATGATGCTCGCCTTGACAAGGCAGCCGTCATTCCCAGGCGGATACGCGAACTAATTTTTGCAAAATGTGATTTTTCTCACACTGCATCCCGCCTGCGCGGGGTTAGTGACTGCGTGGGGAACTTAACGCTTTAGTAACCAGCTTTGCCGCGGTCGCCGAACCGTTAAAATTCGAACGATCCGCTCAATCTGGAAACAAAATACTTTTGCGACCTTCGCCTCTGGAACCCCGGAGAGCGCGATGAGCGAAGTCGAATACAATTTGCTGCTGGAAGCCGTGCAGACGGCCATTGCGCCAGCCCCGGAGGATGATTTCGTGGTCCAGACCCAGCGCTCTTATCCGTCGCCGCGCGCCGCCAACGACAACCGGGGCCCTTGGCCGCTGCTGCCGTTTCCCGAGGGCTGGTACGCCGCCTGCTGATCGCGGCCGGCTTGCCGCGGCCTCTCATATAATTAATCGGTCTAAGCCAACGAGCAAACGCGACATCAAGACGTTTGATCCTCTCTAAACATGCTCTCCTTTCATCTTCTCGGCCTTCCTCGCCAGAAGTTCGGCGAACCTGGCCTTCGCGGGCCCGATGATCTTTTCATCCAACGCCCCTACGAGGGCATCGAGAGAAGAGTAATAGAGCGGCTCGAAAACCCAATCGCGATGCTGTATCCACAAATCCGCAAGCATCGCGAAGGGCTTCTCTCCCTCCTGGATGATGGGTCGAAACGGCACCATGACCTCAGGTACTGTCGCCTGTAGTTCAAGGGGAGCGGATTTTGGGTTCGTGACGTCTGCGATCACGAAGTGCGAGAGCCCGGCGAGCAGCCTGACAGTCTCAGTGAAGTTCTTCGTCTCCGGCTTGTCGAAGTTGAAAATGATCGGCAAGTAGCCGCGATTTCGAAGTTCGTCCCGCAACCGCTCCAAAATCTCAATCCGGCCTTCAGTGAAGCGGCCAAGTAGCAACACGCCTTTCCTTCCGATGGTGTCGATTACGTCGCGGATCTTCTCGTTGTGGAGCAGGAGATAGATGAACTGCGCGACCTCGATGTTATCGACGGTGACCTCTGGCTCGTCGTCGGGTGTGATGACCAAGTTCTGCTGCTTGGCCCCATCCAGTTTTAAACCCCACGCGGACACACCGTGGGTGCGAGAGCCCGTAAGGTCAGCGCCCGTAAGGTCCGTCTCTACCAGGAGGGCATACTGGAGGTCCGCCCCGGTGAGGTTCGCTTTGACGAGCTTCGCGTTGCCGAGGTGCGCCGCGTTCAGGTTCGCCCGGAAGAGTTTCGCATTGGCCAAGTCCGCCGTGCGCAGGCGCGCCCCACTTAGGTTCGCCATGCTCAGGTCCGCCCCGCCTAGCTTCGCAAAGTTCAGGTCCGCCTGGTAGAGTTTCGCCTTCCGGAGGTCCGCCCCGGCGAGCCTTGCGTCGTACAAGGACGCCTCGCTCAGGTTCGCCTCGCGCAGGTTCACCTCGCCCAGGTTCACCTTGGACAGCTGCGCCCTGTAGAGGTTCGCTCCGCTCAGGTCCGGACGGATGTCGGGGTTCTCGTCACGCCACGCGTTCCAGGCAGCCACCCCCTTCTTAAGCTGAGCGATGTGAGCTTTGTCCGTCATAAGAGTTCCTCCCAACAGTTCGCCCGTCTGGCCGTCGCCGGCGTTGCCCCGACGGATCAGATCGGGCAGGCCCCAGTCGCCTATCATCTCAAGAAATGCGCCGTGCGTCTCGCGGCTCCCCGCTAAGGCTGTCGGCCCTCGTGGTGTTTACGTTTTATTAACCATGCGGCGGTTCAATAAATTGCTGCGGGGCAACACAGCAGGAGTTTCGACATGCAGGATTTAGAACAGGCTATTCGCGAGCGCGCCTATCACCTCTGGACTGCCGATGGCCGCCAAGAGGGCAATGCCGAAGCGCACTGGTTGGCTGCACAGCGCGAGGTCTTGGCATCATCTTTGGGCATCCTAGGGAACGTCTCACCAACGCCCCGCGCCCCTAAGAAGTCTGCGAAGACGCCTTCAAAGAAGGTGCGGGCCGCTTAGCGAAGGCAATCGCATCGGATGGTGATCGGATGCCGCGTTTGGCTACGTTGCCGGGAGCCAAACTGCCCGCGCATTTAAACCCTCAACACTGGAAGCTGTTGCTTGCAGACAGCACTCCAGCGCATTCCGACGCCGATGCGGACATTGCCGCCAAAGCTACTGTCTTTTTCGGATTGTCGTTGGAGATTGACCATTCCTGCGGTCAGACCATACTGAAATCCTGCAACTGGAATATCGGTGCGGTGTCTCCTTCTCAAAGCCATTCCGTAATCCGCATCGCAGGGAGGCTAAGCAAGTAAAACCACGCCAGCATAACCAGAATGGCGCTCAAAAAATAAACGATGATGATTGCTTTCCCCCTGGCGACATCTGCGGAAGATATGGGATTTTCTTCGCGCGCTGGTAGCCACTCAGATGTTTCTTGCTGGTCTACATTTGTCGGCCGATGACTATCGGCTACGTTGTCGTTCCCTGAAATTGCTCGATGCAAAACAACTGACGACCCGTTCGTTTCACTTGGTGAGCGAGTGCGGGTTCCCGCATCCCTATTTTGCGGATGTCGCGGGTCGGATGAATTGCTGGCCATCGAAAGGCTCCTTTGGCACGCTCGGCCCGGCGCGCCCTGAGATCATAAGAACCTGCTGGTCGAAGCCCAGTTCCAACCTACACGAATGAAGTGGCTCGGCTAATACCCAGCACCACTAATGAGGCAGGTTGCCTCAGGCGGTAGGACGCGCTTTGATGGGCAATGGGCACAAAATCTCGGGAAAGCATTTACGGCGCATCGGTTCGCGCGGCTGCAAGTCGACGAAGGTTTCGATAGACTTCCCGTCGCCAAGATGCTGGCCGGGAGAGCGCTTAAGCAAGGAGTGACTACTGTCGAAAGAGTTGCGCATCCAAATTGCGTACACCCGGCGTCCCGGGCCTGACGCTGGCCTCATGGTCGAGCGGTCGCCTACGATTGAAGCAGCGCGCGCCGCATTCGAGACCGCATGGCGCGTATTTCTATCCCGACGAACCGAAGCCGACTTCGAGGAATGGCGCGATCAGCAACGATGGACGGCGTTCAAAAATGCGTTGAGAGATCGCGGCGAGAAGGTGCCAGTCCGATGAAGCCAGGGTAAAGGCCTCGGTAGGCATTTAGGTATATATTAAATAACTGATGCGCTGCACGTTGAACCACACCGAAACGGATTAATCTTCTCGATGGCGGCCCAGACAAAATCAATCGGTGTTCAGCCGGAACTGCTCAGATGGGCGCGCGATAGTGCGAACATGACGATCGTTGACGTGGCCGAGAAATTCAAAAAGCGCCCGGAGGAAATAGAGGCGTGGGAAAATGGTGAAGGCGGACCGACATATGCTCAACTTGAGCGCCTTGCCTACGAAATTTACAAGCGACCCCTCGCTATATTTTTTCTGCCCTCGCCGCCCGATGAGCCGAAGCCCCGCACCGAATTTCGATCACTGCCGGACGCCGATCTGTCTTCGCTACAGCGCCATACAGTCCTGCTGATCCGCAAGGGTCATGCATTTCAAGCGGCGCTTGAAGAACTTTATCAGGGACGCAATCCGACAGAACGTCCGCTCTGGCGCGAAACGTCTCTGTCAACGCAGCGTGCCGTTTCCCCTCAGGCCCAACGCGTGCGCGACTTGTTAGGCGTCTCCCTTGAGCAGGTGGAGGAAGCCTCCACCGATGATGAGGCCCTGAAATTGTGGAGGCGGGCAATCGAGGCTCGCGGCGTGTTCGTGTTCAAGGACAGTTTCAAGCAGGGAGAGATTTCCGGCTTCTGCCTTCGGCATGAAGAGTTTCCGATCATCTTGATCAACAACAGCACCACAAAAACGCGGCAGACATTCAGTCTCCTGCACGAACTTGCTCACCTGCTCTTTAATCGCAGCGGCATCAGCCGGTTTGACGATGCTGGAATAGATGAACTCCCGCCGCAGGATCGCGCGATAGAGAAATTCTGCAATTCGGTAGCCGCTGAAATCCTCGTCCCAGCGCGAGATTTTGCCATCGCAGTACGCGGCCTCGACCCGCTCCATGCAAGTGATGAAGAGTTCGCCGCCGTGGCGAGGCGTTATCACGTCAGCCGGAGCGTCATCCTCCGCCGCTTCCTCGATCAAGGGCAGGTGTCAGAAGCATTCTATCTTGAGAAAGATCGGGAGTGGGCCAACCAGCGCGGTCGCGGCGGTTCGGGTGGCGATTACTACAACACGCAAGGTGCCTATCTCAGCGAGAGGTTTCTGCGCGACGTCGTGTCAGGTTATTCGCGGCGAGTGATTTCAAAATCTGAAGCCGCCGAAATGATCGGCGTGAAACCGAAGAACTTCGACGCCTTTCAGGACCTCGTCCTGAGGGGCGCGGCATGACCTACATTTTTGACACAAGCTCATTCATCCGATTGAATTCATATTATCCCGACATTTTTCCCGGCTTTTGGCAGCAATTTAACGATGCCGTCGCTGCGGGCGAGATCATATCGACACGCGAGGTGCTGCGCGAGCTTGAGCGCGAAGACCCAGATCACGTTTTCACCTGGGCAAAGCAAAACGGCGGCGTCTTCACAACACCGATTGGTGATGAGACAGCGTTCGTTGGCCGCATTCTTGCCGTTCCGCATTTCCAACAGATCATCGGCACAAAGGCGCGCCTAAACGGAACCCCTGTGGCCGACCCGTTTGTCATCGCCCTGGCGGCAGTGCGCAAAGGTACGGTAGTTACCGAAGAAAGGGCAAAGCCGCACAGCGCAAAAATCCCGACGGTGTGCGAACACTTCGGGATCCAGAGCGCCAATCTCGAAGGCTTCATGCGAAATATCGGCTGGACGTTCAATTGATCAGGCAAATGGGGCGTGCCGAGCCGATGAAGCTCGCCGTCGATCGTCCCTTCGCTGATCCAGAGAAGGCCGCGCGTCGACTGATGCAGCACGCGCACGCCTTCGAGGCGGTGCAGCATGGCAGGTTTTACATCGAGGCGATCAATGGCCCGTTTCTGCACGTCGACAAAGGCACACCGACAGAGTATGTCGCGGGGCTCGACTTCGCAATCGAGCGTGGCTGGCTAACGTCGCACGAGAGCGGAACGTTCGTGCGGTTCGGCCAAGCCGGTAGCGAGTTGTTCGCGTAAGCCAACGGACAGAGCGATGGGTGCAACAGCAACAACAAGATACAGTTTCACAGCTCAGTTCCTACGCGGGGCCGCAATTTTCGCGCGCCGCGCGTGGGTTTTGGACGGGGATGCTGGCATTTCCACCTCAGAGGAACTGCGGTCCGAGCATGTCGCGTGCGTCGTGGGTTCCTTAACGCAAGCCACGGCGGCGATTGAGGCCGAGATTTCTGAAATTACAATCCACGGTCCCGGTCATCACCTGGGTTCAAACGGCACTGATGTGGCGGCGCGTGAGTTCCTTCGTCCTCTGGCCGAAACCATCGATGGAGAGCCAAGTCTCCGCAGGTACGACCTAGTTTTGCATCTCCTCCGAAAGCCCGCATTCGATCGGGGTGCAAATCCGTATCAGGATGCGGCACTTCTCGTTAGGCTCCGCAACGAACTTATCCATTATAAATCCAAATGGGGTGACGAGATGGATGAACAGCGGCTATTCGCCCAACTTGAGCGACTTCAGTTTGAGAAGCCGGTATTTGCTCATCCATCCAGCAACTTCTTTCCTCACAAATGCTTGTCCCCGTCACTCGCAAGTTGGTCAGTACTAACAGGTGTTGAGTTCATTAATGCCTTTTATCATCGCCTTGGCGTACTGAGCCCGTTGATGGCGCATTCCGAATACCTAAGAACCCCTCCAGCACGTCTAAGTGCTTAAAGATCGCTTGCGCCGTTGCCCCGGCACACTGTCCGTCGAGTGTCTATGATTGGGATGCAAGGATGGCCTGCGTCCCCTTGGTGATGAACCGCTCCCTGAGACGGTCGTCTCTAATCAGCGCCTTCGCGCGCTTCTCGACCTCGCGGATGTTGCGGTACTTCGGTTGCTCCGGAAGGGCACCGAGGTAGTCGTCGGCTTCACTCTCGTGGTCCAGTGAGAACGGCTCAATATTGCTTACGGTCATCGTCTTCTCCCTTTCGTTCACCCCAGTAGAAATTGGGGCTCACGGAAAGGGACGCCAGAGCGGACCCCGGATAGTCTGTGGAAATCTCTGACGTGTGGGCACTTTGCCGCGAAGCCCCCGATCGAGCGCACCGCCGCCGCTGCTTGAAGCCGCCAGCCAGCCCCGCCCAGGCGCGCACCCTGCCCTGCTGACACCATCCCCGCGACCCGGCGATCGCCGACGCACGGGCGACCGCGAGAAGTTCGGTGCGGGCTAAGCCAGTCTCCCTACAGTCTCCCCAAATGGAAAATCTGCGTTCGATTTTGGCGAGGAGAATACGGGCTAAGTGCTTGTTTCTAAAAGTGGAGGCCACGACCAGAATTGAACTGGTGTACACGGTTTTGCAGACCGTTGCGTAACCACTCCGCCACGTGGCCCCATTGCGGCGGATGAATACAGGCGATCAATCACTTAGGCAACCTGCCTCGACCGCGCCCCCTAAAACTTCTGAAATTCATTTTCCGTAGGACTTCTGAAACTAGCGTGCGTGGTTCGTTCCGAACGCGCATTTTGCCTTTGATGCCAAGCCTTCCCCCAAAATTCTATATAAATCACTGAAGTTGCTCTAGTTTCTTGCAAGTATCGGGACTGCGCATAAACAGCCCTCGTTCAGCAACCTGGAGATCGCAACTCATAGTCGCTCACGTGGCGACCTTTGAGCCGGGCAGCTAGACCGATCCGGTTGCCGGTGAGGGTATTACCGTGAGCTCATCCAGTAGCGCTTGCGCCAGGCCTTTCTGCTGGGCAGGCAATCCACGGGACCGGGCTGCCTGTTCAAGGGCGAGCGTGGCTACCATGTGGATGCGAAAGTGCGCCGGATTTTGATCGACTCCGCCGGCCTGCGATTCCTTATCGGAGACGATTTGGCGGCAGCGAGAGACGGAGGTCGAGGTAAAGGCTCGGCAGGACAAGGGTCGCACATCATAGACAGAACACTGATCGCCCTCGTCGAGGAGCGGGCATCTCAGCCGCAGTCGGGTCGGATTCTCCGCGGCATTCGCCGCCGCGGCTGCTTCCAGAAGCCTGGCGCGTAGCTTTTCGCGCTCAATGGGTGTGAACGTCTTCTCTATATGTTCCGCGATAACTGCAGCCACGCCCGGCGGAACGGCTACATAAAGGTGACAGCACGCACTGCAGCCGCTCTTGCAGTCGTAGATGGGCTGGTTGGGATAGCTCTCCCGGAAGGTCGCGGCGGCCGCATCCGCGAAGGCAATCGCATGCCGGGCCGCGTCAGCCATGGTCTCGGATCGACCGAGAGTCACGCCCAACTCCGATCCGAGCAGCGCAAATACTCCCTCGTAGCGACCGGCGAGCGACCGGATCAGCGCGCCGACCTCAGATATTTCGGCCGAGACGCGATCAATGGCGTGCTGCAAATCCATGCGAAATCTCCATTTTATTTGCGTTGGCCGACGTCTTTAGGACACTGGTAAGGTTCTGCAGTAGAGGCCCGAATCTTTCCGGCAATGGCCAGCTTACCTCGATCACTTTCCTAATTTTGTGCCATCGCGTCCTGCGATCCCTCGCTGAGGGAGGAAGTGCACGAATTCGTCCGCAGCAAGATCGAGCATGACCTCGCCTCGCGTCGGTGAAACATTGGCGTACGGATGAACTGATTGGCGACGCTAAACAACGCCGGGTAGCGCTGCGACCGTTACAGCAATGAAGTGACTGCGGTAGCGTATGAGTGCGACTCCGACCTCAAATCGAAAATCACGGAAGTGCCTGAAACTTTTAGCGCTTCCAGAATTTCGGACGTGGGTGACCCCTGTGAACCCGCCTGCGATTTGCAGACCGTTGCGTAACCACTCCGCCACGTGGCCCCATTTCCAAAGACGTCTTTTCGCGCTGGGCCTCAAAGGTTCTATGCCGCAGCAGCGCGGGGATTCCGCCACAATGGGTCATCTTCGGCGAGCCTCGATGAAGTCGTTTCTCGGATTATGCGAAATAAACCTGAAACAAATGACTGATCTTCTTGGGCTATTGGCGCATTTTTATATGGGAGTTTGTTATGAACGCAGCTATTGCTTGGCTTCTGCCACGTGCATCGGCATCGTTGGTCGACGATCTCGACGCCTTCATTTCAACGTCGATTTTCTGTGGGATCGGCTTACTCGTTTCACTGTCCGTATTGATCTTGGATCAATATCTTCCGGGTGAGTGGTTCTAGTCGGCTTCCAGGCGGGGGAGCGGGCGAACACCGGACGTATGGCTGCCCTTCTTTGTACCGGGCCGCGCCTCTGGCGCTGGATTCGGCCCCGCTGCGCGCACCTTCGAGCAGGGGATAAGAGCATAAAACGCCCCGCCATCGGCACATTCGGTAATTTTGTGGTCGATCTTGCTACGCACTATCCTTGCCTGAAGGCTTTTCTTCGTATGAACTGACAGATAGAGACGAATCTTCAAGTCTCGGGATGCGAGCGCCGTGGGATGAGGTGAAGGCGCGGCAACGGCCATTGCCGAACGATGCGCTCAGGATCGTGGCGCGCGGCGCGGACAGGGAAGATTGGGCAGCGGCGCGAAGCAAATGACCCTGAATGCGTAGCGTTCGAGTGCGGGGTCCTCGAATGAACGAGGTCGCCCCACTGCGGCGGCAACTATACGCTCACCCGCCAGTTGGGGTAAGGTCTTTTGGAAATGAACCGACTCGAAGGGCTTTAGGTATGAAAAAAGCAGTATTGGCGTTAGCAACCGCAGCCACCATTGCGGTGACTGCCTTGGCGATCCCATCCCCTGCCGAAGCAAGGTGGCGGGGTGGCGTAACGTTCAATGGCTACGCTTATAGCCCCGGCTATGATAGCGGCTACACTTACTACGGCAGGTATGCCCCTCCTTATGGGTACGGCGGATCTCCACTCATAACGGGATATGTTCCGACCATCCTGTACAGCAGCGGTGTTCGTCCTCCCCCCTATTACGGCGGATCCACGAGGAGCTATGCTCCGGGCTTCGATGCCCGGTACAGGCTCCGTGTTCGTCCCTCCCACGCGTACGGCTACTGGTGATGGTCAGGTCGCGCCGCTGAGGCCAGGATAATCGAATATGAAGTGCTCGAATGAAAGAGGCCGCCAATTGAGGCGGCCTTGCTCAATCATCCCCTGCCACTCTGAATGCACACGAATGTATAAGTAGGGCCGGCTCCTGGCGCCCCTATATAGACGGATTCCGTAGCCGCCTTTTTACAAGCATCAAGCGTTGGATAGGAACTAATGGGGGCTGCACCATTTGCATTGGTGGAGACCCACATCATCCACAGAGCGAAATAAGCCATTTCCGTACCTCCCTTTTGCTCGGCAATGAGACCTAACACTATGCCAACCGTACCGGCTAGGCGGCACGAAAAAGCCGCCGCCGGGTTGAGACAGCGATAACTCTAACGCAATACCTCGCGCGTGATGACCTCGGCGATTGCAGTCCGGCCGAATTGGTTTGGCCTATTCCTTCAATCAACTGAACCAGGGCGTGAACCCTAAGTTCGAGCGGCCGAGGGAGGTCCGCTACATCGCTTCAGCCACAAGAGCGTCCGGCCGGGCCCTCGCCTGCAGGCGGGACACCGCCTCGGCCAGCGGAACGTCGGCCTGTGAGCCGTCGCGCTCGCGCAGGCTCACCCCGCCGTCCCTCATCTCGCGCCCGCCGACAATCGCCATCACCGGCACCGACATTTCATGCGCCGCCACGATGCGCCGCGAAAGGGTATCGGCGCCGTCATAGGCAACGGCCCGGATTCCGGCATCCCAAAACGCCGCCAGAACGTCTGCGCCGTATCCGGCCTGGTCTTTCGAGATCGGCGCGACCGCGACCTGGTCCGGCGACAGCCAGAAGGGAAGCACGCCGCCGTGGTGCTCGAGCAGGATCGCGATCATGCGACTGAGCGATCCGAAGATGGCGTGGTGGATCATCAGGGGCCTCGCGCGGCTGCCGTCGGGGGCGATGTAGGACGCCTCGAGCCGCTGCGGCAGCACGCCGTCGAGTTGCACCGTGCCGCACTGCCAGGATCGTCCCAGCCGGTCGCGCAGCGCGAATTCCAGCTTCGGTCCGTAGAACGCGCCTTCGCCAGGATTGATCTGAGGCGCGAGGCCGCATTGCCGCGCGGCATCGCCGAGCTTCGCCTCCGACCAGTCCCAGGTCGCGTCGTCGCCGGCGCGCACCGCCGGCCGCGTCGCCAGCACCACCTCGTAGTCGGGAAAACCGAGCTCGCGATAAACCTCGCCCAGCAGGTCGATGAAGCTCGCGACTTCACCCTCCACTTCCTGTTCGCGGCAGAACACGTGGGCGTCGTCCTGCTCGAAGGCGCGCGTCCGCATGATGCCGTGGAGCGAGCCGGAAGGCTCATTGCGGTGGCAAGCGCCGAACTCGGCATAGCGGATCGGAAGCTCCCGCCACGAGCGCAGCCCCTTGTTGAAGATCTGAACGTGGCACGGGCACGACATCGGCTTCAGCGCCATTGCCAGTTCGCCGTCGTCGATCCGGAACATCTGTTCGCCGAACTTGTCCCAGTGGCCGCTTCGGCCCCAGAATTCCTGCGGCAGCAGTTGTGGCGTCCGGACCTCGGCATAGCCGGCCCGGCGCATCTTGCCCCGGACATAGTCCTCCAGCACCCGATAGAGCGCGTAGCCGCGCGGATGCCAGAACACCATGCCCGGCGCATCTTCCTGAAGGTGCCAGAGTTTGAGTTTTACGCCGAGATTTCTGTGGTCGAGATCGTCCATGGCTATGTTCCTTGTGATGGGAAAAAGCGCGGACGGGGACCATCAAAAACCAGAAAAGGCCCCGTCCGTCGCCGGGCGGGGCCTTTTCTGGGTGAAGTACGCTTGTCTCTAGCGCACGCATCCAGCAGGCGATCCGCCGTAAGCGGTCGCCGTGGTGGTCAATGCGGCTGATCGAAGCTTGTTCATGCTCTGTATATGGCGGTAAAGCGCGCAGGCGTCAACGCCAGCCGCCCGGCGCCGCGGAATATGGATGGATGTGCGGGGACATCAACACCCGCCTGCCCCGCGGATCAAAGCGAGCGTGGCGCCGGATATGGTGGCTGGATCGGCGTCTCGTTGAGCGGGCTGTGCTCGCCCACGCCGCCTCAGTCGGCGGACGCATCGCCGAGACGGTTGTTCCGAAGGCCCAGCTTGGCCGTCCTGGCGCGAATGCCCCCAACCGTCCGCTTCATTTCAAGCGCGATGGCCCTCGGAGGCTTGCCGCTACCGATCAACGATCGCAGCAGGGCATCGTCTTCCGCCGTCCAATCCGCGCCGCTCAGTTGAAAGCGGTCTTCGCGGCCCGCTTCCCTGTTTGGCGGCGCAAACCTCGCCCAGCCCAGCGTCTCATGGAAAATCACAACGAAGGCGATCCACAGGACGACGGCCCGCCCCTCGGACAAGGCGGCGGATTTGAGATGTTGCGCGCTGAACGTCGCCGGCAAGAATGCGCCAAGAGCGGGCCAGATGTCTCCCGCGATCGTATTGACGCCATACGCGTACAGCGACACGAACGGGCACGAGGCGACGGCACCGACGGCGGCCACCAGCCAAAGCGGCAGGCTTCGCCCGGCTGTTTTGCTCACCAATTGGGTGACAAGGCCGGTCAGGCACCAGGGCACAATGGCGAGCGAGAGGACGTAGACGGTCGCGCCGGCGCTTCCCATGATGGCCGCGTATGGCCCGAGAACGGCCGAAAGCATCGCCAGCACGATCGGAACGCCGCAGAAGAAAGCGACATCGATCAACGCCTGTTTCGACAGGCGCAAACGCGCAACCAATTCCATCCCGTTGCTCCGCTAGCTTCCGACGCACCGTCATAGTGCGAGCGAAACAGTGGAGCAACCGTCGAACCTGCCGATCTGGACCGCGGACTCGCGCCGCATCTGCCGTCATAGGCATCACGTGACGGGCCGTGCGGCCTAGAATGCCCTGCTGATGGCCGCGACAACGAACGGCGCGGCCATCACCAGGACCGGCCACAGCCGGAACATCAGCCGGCGCGACTACTACCTGCGGCAATTCGCTTTTTGAGCGTCTCGCAAACAGTGCGGACTTCGGATGTCATCAGGGAACAATCCTCGATCTGCAAGAAGTAGCGCTTGCCTTCCTCGCGATAGTTCGCCGCCAACTCCTTGATCTCGTTGACCATGGAGTGAACGCCCGCGACCATCGCCTCGCATTTCTTGGCGGCCTCGGACAGTTCGACACCGAGCGCCTCGATCTCCTTCACGGCTGCGTCGTATTCGCGGATCACGGCTTCAGCCGAGAGTTTGCCGACCTGATTGACGCCTTCCTTGTGCTCGACGTAATCGGGCATCGGGCCATTCGGCAACGGGCGATCGCTACCGTTGGCGCGGATGACGGGCCCTCGCCGGGTGCTGTGGATGATGTTGCCGATTTCCCCTTCGATATCGTCAGCGTCGAGCAATGGAGAGCGCGTGAGGATTTCAGTGCTTAAAGTCATCGACTTTGCTCCAAATTGTTACGCGGAGAGCAATGAATTTAGCACCGTCAAGCGGGAAGTCATCATTGTCCACAGCTCGCTATGTATTGATTCATACATTGGAACCGGCCGTGATGACGGTGGATTCACGGGGGTGACAGAGCAGCACTGAACATTCGATGAGGCGCGCAAGTCTTCGTCGACGCCCCTTTTGAAAGCCGGAATCAGCCGCGCTTGCGCCGCCGGTAATCCCGCTTCTTCGGCTTCGGGGCGAGTTCCGGCATTTCGGCCTGCACTTCCCGATACCGTGCCAGCATGCGGTCAAAACTGGCGTTGAGCGCCTCCGCGATCTCGGGCCGCTTTTCCAGTCCGGCCAGCAGCAATCCTGCGGCCTCGATGGTGGCGAGGCCGTCGCCACGCGGCTCCTTGCGGAGCTTGCCGTAGCGCGAAGGCCGCTTCGGGCCCAAAATGACCCGCTGGCATTTCAGCATCCACGCGTTACGCCACCACAGCGCCTTGGCCTGGCTCCAGGTTCCGTCGAGCAGCACGATGCCTTCGATGTCGGCGAGGATGGCGCGCTGGTGCGGCTCGACCTCGCCTTTGCGGTTGATCGCGACGATCTCGGCATCGGTATCGAGGTCGCTGACCTTGGCCGAACCGAGATAGAGCACCGCCCAGCGCGATGGATCGTCCACCTTCCGCCCCAGCGCCTTGGAAAGGCTCGGCCAGGACAGGCCGATTTTGAGGACCGCATCCTCAAAATGCATGGCCGTCAGCCGCGCGGTGCCGAGCGCCCTGTCCTGCTCCTGCGGGTGCTGCAGGATCAGCAGCGAGATACGGCTTTCGATCGGCGTAACGCTGTCGCAGATGCAGAGCGGCAACGGCTTGCCGCAATGCGGACAGTCCGGGACCACCTCTTCGGCGGAGCCGGACCTGGGATTGGCTTGTTCTGACATCCGCCCGCTATACGCTTCGTGGCGCGTAATTCAACTAGAGCCCCGTTCTGATTGAATCAGAACGGGGCTCTTGTCTTTTGTTTTGACGCGTTTTCTTCACGCGAACCGGAGTCCACTTCGCTCGAAAACGCTCTATTCGGCGGGCGCTGGAAGCGGGGCCGGCCGGGATCGCTGCCGCAGCCGGTCGATCAGGAGGTAGATCACCGGCGTGGTGTACAGCGTCAGGATCTGCGAAACGAATAACCCGCCGATGATGGTGATACCGAGCGGCCGGCGCAGTTCGGTGCCAGGGCCGGTGGCAATGACCAGCGGAATGCCGGCAAACAGCGCCGCCATCGTCGTCATCAGGATGGGCCGGAACCGGGCGCTGCAGGCCTCGAAGATCGCCTCCGCCGACGACAGGCCGCGGGTGCGTTCGGCGTCCAGCGCGAAATCGACCATCATGATGCCGTTCTTCTTGACGATGCCGATCAACAGGATGATGCCGACAAACGCGATCACCGTCAGCGGCGTGTTCGTCACCTGAAGCGCCAGCAGCGCGCCGAGGCCTGCGGACGGCAAGGTCGAGATGATCGTGATCGGGTGCGCCAGGCTCTCATAGAGCACGCCGAGCACGATATACATCGCCACCAGCGCCCCCAGGATCAGCAACGGCTGCCGCCCGCTGGTCTTGTTGAAATCGCCGGCATTGCCGTCGAAACTACCGCGGATGCCTTCTGGCATGTGCAGTTCCTCGACCGCGCGCTGGATGTTTGTGGTCGCGACCTCCAGTGGCACGTCGGGCAGCAGATTGAACGAGACCGTCGTCGAGGGGAAGGATTGCGAGTGATACACCGCGAGCGGCGACAGGCCACGCTGGTAGCGCACCACGGCCGATAGCGGCACCTGGGCATCGTTGGCGCCGGCCACGAAGATGCGCTCCAGATTTGAGGGATCGCTCTGGAATTTCGGGTCGATTTCCAGCACCACCATGTACTGGTTGCGCTGGGTATAGATGATCGAGATCTGCCGCTGCGCGAACGCGTTGTTCAGGGCGTTGTCGATATCCTGGACGCGAACGCCGAGGCTCGAGGCGGTCTTGCGGTCGATCACCAGCGACAATTGCAGCCCGCCGGGGTCGCGGTCGCTGGAAATGTCGGTGATGCCCTCCACCGTCTCCATGCGCTTGGCCACCAGCGGCGCCCATTTCTGCAACAGGTCGAGGTCGGTGCTCGACAGCGTATACTGATAGTCGGAATCGCTCTGCCGGCCGCCGGTGCGGATGTCCTGTGCCGCGAACATGAACAGGCGGATGCCGGCCACCCGGTAGAGATCGCGGCGTAGCCGGTCGATCACCTGCGCGGTCGACATGCCCGCCCGCTCCTCCGGCGGCTTTAAGCTGATGAACATGATGCCGCGGTTGGAACCGCCACCGCCCGGACCGGCAGTGCCGCCGAGCGAGGAACCAACGCCGGCCACGGCCGGATCGGCCATCACGATGTCGGCGAGCTGTTGCTGCAGCCCCAGCATCGCCTGGAACGAGATGTCCGGGGATGCGCGGGTCGCGCCGATCACGAACCCGCTGTCGTCGGTCGGGAAATAGCCCTTCGGCGTCTTGATGTAGAGCACCACCGTCAGCGCGATGGTCGCAAAGAACACGAGCAGGGTCAGGAACGGGAAGCCCAGTACCGCCCGCAGCGTCCAGGTATAAAACGAGACGATGCGCGACAGCGTGCCCTCGATCAGGCGGTCGAACCAGGTAGCGCGGTCCGAGGTCGCCTCCTTGATGTAGTGCGCGCAGATCATCGGCGTGATCGTGAGCGAGACCACGGTCGACACCACGATGGCAAACGTCAGCGTCAGCGAGAATTCGCGCAACAACCGGCCGACGATCCCGTCCATGAAGATCAGCGGCGTAAACGCCGCGATCAGCGACAGGCTGATCGACAGTACGGTAAAGCCGATCTGCTTGGCGCCCTCCAGCGCCGCCGGATACGGCGCCATGCCGTGCTCGAGGTTGCGATACATGTTCTCGATCATGACGATGGCGTCGTCGACCACGAAGCCGACCGAGATCGCAAGCGCCATCAGCGACAGATTGTCGATCGAGAAGCCGGCGAGCCACATGCCGGC
This sequence comes from Bradyrhizobium sp. AZCC 2262, assembly GCF_036924535.1. Classification (NCBI taxonomy): domain Bacteria; kingdom Pseudomonadati; phylum Pseudomonadota; class Alphaproteobacteria; order Hyphomicrobiales; family Nitrobacteraceae; genus Bradyrhizobium; species Bradyrhizobium sp. AZCC 2262. The sequence continues at coordinate 3,533,523 of NZ_JAZHRT010000001.1, forward strand.
ACAGGTGCCGGCCAGCGCCAGCGGCACCGAAACGCCGGCCGCAATGGTCGGCGTCACCCGCCGCAGGAACGCGAACACGACCACCATCACCAGGAACGCGGTCGCCAGCAGCGTGTACTGCATGTCGAGCACGCTGGCGCGGATGGTGCCGGTGCGGTCGACCAGCGTCGAAATTTCCACCCCGCCGGGCAGCCACTGCTTCAGTTCCGGGATCAGCGCCCTCACCCGATCGACGGTGTCGATCACGTTGGCGTCGCCCTGCTTGGTGATCTGGATCAGCACCGCCGGCTGCTTGTTGAACCAGGCGATCGAGCGGCTGTTGCGGACGGAGTCCTCGACGTCGGCAACGTCGGTCAGTCGGACGAAATTGCCGGCCGAGCTCTTGACGATGATGTCGCGGAATTCCGCCGCGGTGCGCATCTGCTTGTTGGTCGAGATCGTCTCGCTCTGGCGGCCACCGTTGAAGATGCCGACCGGCCCCAGCGGATTGGCATTGATGATGGCGAGCCGCACGTCGTCGGTAGCGATCCCCGCATTCGACAGCGCCACGGGATTCAGCGCGATCCGCACCGCGGGCTGGTCGGCGCCGGAGACGGTGACCTCGCCAACACCAGGCACTTGCGAGATGCGCTGCGCGATCACGGTATCGGCGACGTCGTACATCGCGCTGGTCGTCAGCGTCTTCGACGTCAGCGCCAGGACGAACACCGGAGCGGCTGAGGGATTGGCTTTACGGAAGCGCGGCAGCGACGGCAGGTCGCTCGGCAAATCCGCCAGCGACGCGTTGATCGCGGCCTGCACGTCACGCGCGGCGCGGTCGATGTCGCGGCCGATCGAGAATTGAAGCTGGATGCTGGTCGAGCCGAGCGAACTGGTCGAGGTGATCTGGTCGATGCCGGCAATCTGACCAAGACGCCGCTCCAGCGGCGCGGCAACGGTCGAGGCCATGACGGAAGGGTCAGCACCCGGACGCGTGGCGGACACCCGGATCATCGGAAAATCGACGTTCGGCACCGACGAGACCGGCAGGAAGATGTAGGCGACCATGCCGACCAGAAAGAGCCCGATCGCCAGCAGCGTGGTGCCAACCGGCCTGCGGATGAAGGGCTCCGAGATCGATGCCATCTACTGCATCCCCTCGGTCGCGCCGGCCACCGTCGGCCCGGGAGGCCCCGGGTCCGGCACCGCCTTTTCGATTTTCCGATTGAGCCGGTCGAGCGCCAGATAGATCACCGGCGTCGTATAGAGCGTCAGCAACTGACTCAGCAGCAAGCCGCCGATGATGGAGATGCCGAGCGGAAAGCGTAACTCGGCGCCGGTGCCGCTTTCGATCGCCAGCGGCAGCGCGCCGAACAGCGCGGCCAGCGTCGTCATCATGATCGGACGGAACCGCAACAGGCAGGCCTGCACGATGGCTTCATCAGGCGACATGCCCTGATGCCGCTCCGCCTCCAGCGCGAAGTCGATCATCATGATCGCGTTCTTCTTGACGATGCCCATCAGGAGAATGATGCCGATCAGGCCGATCACCGACAGGTCTTGGCCGAACAGCATCAGCGCCAGAATGGCGCCGACGCCCGCGGACGGCAGCGTCGAGAGAATGGTGATCGGATGGATGTAGCTCTCGTAGAGCACCCCTAACACGATGTAGATCGTGACGATCGCCGCCAGAATGAGCCATGGCTGGCCGGCCAGCGATTTCGAGAACTCGGCCGCATCGCCCGCATAGACGCCGACGATGCTGCCGGGCATGCCGATCCTGGTTTCGATCGCCTTGACGGCGTCGACGGCATCACCCAGCGCCTCGCCGGGCGCGAGGTTGAAGCTGAGCGAGACGGCAGGAAACTGCGCCAGATGCGAGATCGCCAGCGGCGCGGTGGTGCGGGTCAGCGTCGCCACCGCCGACAGCGGCACCTGGGCGCCGGGGGCGCCTGCGGTCGTGCTCGCGGCCCCCGGCAGATAGAGCTTTGACAGGATCGAGGGATCGCGCTGGTACATCGGCATCGCCTCCAGCACCACGCGGTACTGGTTGGCCTGGCCGTAGATGGTCGAAATCTGCCGCTGCGCAAAGGCATCGTTGAGGGTGTCGTTGACCGCCTGGATGTTGACACCGAGCTGACCGGCGCGCTGGCGATTGATGTCGAGCGCGGCGCGCAAGCCGCCCTCCTGCGCTTCCGACGAGACGTCGCGGAACAGCGGATCACGGCGCATTTCAGCAACCAGCTTCTGCGACCACAGCGTCACCTGGGCGGCATCGGTGCCGGTCAGCGTATACTGGTACTGCGAGCGGCTCGACTGGGTCGAGATCTGCACGTCCTGCACCGGCTGGAAGTAGATGGTCATGCCGGGGATCGACGCGGTGCGTTGCTTCAGCCGGTCGACCACGACGGAAATATCATCGTGCCGCTCGCCGCGCGGCCGCAGCGTCATCACCAGACGCCCAACATTGGTGGTCGGGTTGACCGAGCCGGCGCCGATCACGGAGACGACGCCGACCACGTCCGGATCGGCCTGGATCGCAGCCGCCGCCGTCGCCTGCCGGCTCTGCATCTCCGCAAAGGAAACGTCCTGTCCGGCCTCGGTCACCGCGGTGATCGACGCCGTGTCCTGCAGCGGCAAAAAGCCCTTCGGCGCGATCACATACATGAAGAGCGTTGCTGCGATGGTGGCGAAAGTCACCACAAGGGTCGCGCGCTGGCGCTGCAGCACCCACAGCAGCGTGCGATGGTAGAAGTCCACCATGCGGTCGATACCGCGGCTGACGGCAGCCAACCCCGGGACCGTCATCTCCTCGCCGACATGCTTCAAGAGCCGCGAACACATCATCGGCGTCAGCGTCAACGAGACGATCGCCGAGGTCACGACCGCGATCGTCAGCGTGAGCGCGAATTCGCGGAACATGCGCCCGACCAGTCCGGACATGAACAGCAGCGGGATGAAGACCGCGATCAGCGACACCGTCAGCGAGATCACGGTGAAGCCGATTTCGCTGGCGCCCTTCAGCGACGCCTCCATCACGGACTCGCCGTTTTCCATGTGACGGACGATGTTCTCGATCATCACGATGGCGTCGTCGACCACGAAGCCGGTACCGATCGTCAGCGCCATCAGCGACAGATTGTCGAGGCTGAAGCCCGAAAAATACATGATGCCGAAGCTCGTGATCAGGGAGAGCGGCAGCGCCACGCCCGCAATCAATGTCGCGCGCAGCGACCGCAGGAACAGCAGCACCACCAGCGTCACCAGCACCACGGAAAGGATCAGCGTGAACTGGACGTCACGCACCGAGGCGCGGATGGTGACGGTGCGGTCGGAGACGATCGTCAGGTTCACGCCGGCCGGGATGGCACGCTGCACCTTCGGGATTTCCGCGCGGATCTGCCGGACCACCTCGATCACGTTGGCGCCGGGTTGCCGCTGGATGTCGATGATCACAGCCGGCGTGCCCTGATACCAGCCGCCGGTCCGGTCGTTCTCCAGCCCGTCGATGATGATGGCGACGTCGCCGATCGTGACCGGCGAACCGTTGCGATAGGCGATGATGATCGGCTTGTAGGCATCCGCAGCCGCGATCTGGTCGTTGGCGGCGATGGTGTAGGCCTGTTGCGCGCCGTCGAGCGATCCCTTCGGCCCCGACACATTGGCGCCCGCGATCGCGTTGCGCAGATCCTCCATCGAGATGCCGTAGGCGGCCAGCCGCGCCAGATCGGCCTGCACCCTCACCGCAGGCTTGAGCCCGCCGAGGATTGCGACGCGCCCGACGCCAGAGATCTGGCTGAGCCGCTGGCCGAGGATGGTGTCGGCGATATCGCTCATGGCGCGCAGCGAAATCGTCTCCGACGTCAGCGCCAGTGTCAGGACCGGCGCATCGGCTGGATTGACTTTGGCGTAGGTCGGCGGATACGGCAGGTTTTTCGGCAGGATTCCCGCGGCGGCGTTGATCGCGGCCTGCACGTCCTGGGTGGCGCCATCGATGTCGCGGTTGAGGTCGAACTGCAGCGAGATCTGGCTGACGCCGAATGAGGAGGTCGACTGCATCGACGACAGCGACGGAATCTGTCCGAGCTGGCGCTCCAGCGGCGCCGTGATCAGCGACGCGATCACGTCGGGGCTGGCGCCCGGCAGTTGCGTTGTCACCTGCACGGTCGGGAAGTCGACCTGCGGCAGCGCCGATACCGGCAGCGCCCAATAGCCGAGCGCGCCACCGATCATCAGCGCGATCCCCAACAGCGAGGTCGCGATCGGCCGGCGGATGAACGGTTCGGAGACGCTCATGGTTGCGTCCTCACTTGCGAATTCATTTCAGGCGTGCGGCGTGTCGATCATGGCTGCGACTTCGCAGCGCCGCCCGATGGCGCGGCTGGTGCCGGGCCGGTTTGTCCCTTCTGGTCACCCTCACCGCGCTCGCGCTTGCCGCGGTGTTCGCCATCCTTGCCCTGACCTTCCCGGGCTTGACCTTCCTTCGCCTGCCCATCCTTGCCCTGACCACCCTTGGCGTCTCCCTTGACGTCTCCCTTGGCATCGGGGCTGCGGCTGCGCTTGCGCGGCGCCAGATCGGCGGTTGGCGCCCGATCATCGGTGCCGATCAGAACCTTGGCGCCGTCGGACAAATTGGCAAAGCCTGTGGTCACGACACGGTCGGAGGTCGACAGACCGCTGGCGATGACGGCGTCGTTTTCGTTCTGCTGCGTCACCACGACCGGCTTGGCGGTTGCGACGTTATCGGGGCCGATCACATAGCTGAAAGTCCCGACGGGGCCGCGCTGTACGGCCGATGCCGGCACCACGATCGCCTTGTCCAGCGTTTCGACCTTCAGCCGCACATTGACGAACTGTCCGGGCCAGAGCTGGAATTTTGCGTTCGGAAATTCGGCCTTCAGCTTCAGCGTGCCCGTGGTCGGATCGACCTGGTTGTCGATGCCCTTGAGCGTACCGGTATCGACGACGGTGACGCCGTCATTGCCGAACACGTCCACCGCCAGCACGCCCTTGGCGGCGGCGGCGTTGACCCGCACGATCTGCTGCTGCGGCAGGCTGAACGTTACCGCGATCGGCTGCAACTGGGTGATGATGACGAGGCCGGTTACATCAGAAGCGCGGATGATGTTGCCCTGGTCGACCTGGCGCAGGCCGGCGCGCCCCGACAGCGGCGCGATGATCTTGGTATAGCCAAGCGTCGCCTTCGCGTTGTCAATCGCAGCCTGGTCGGCATTCACCAGCGCCTCCTGCTGGGCCACCACCGCGCGCTGCGTATCGGCTTGTTGCTTGGAGCCGGCGTTGGATGCCGCAAGCTGCTGATAGCGCGCGAGATCGAGCTTCTGGTTGGCAAGCAGGGCTTCATCCTGCGCCTTCTTCGCTACCGCCTGATCGTATTGTGCCTGATAGATCACAGGATCTATCTCGCCGAGGACGTCTCCCTTGTTGACGTCCTGGCCCTCGACGAAATTCACGGCGATCAGCTTGCCGTCAACCTGCGCGCGCACGAGCACATTGTTCAGCGCGCGGACCGAACCCACTGCGTCGAGATAGACCGGAACATCCTGCGTCCGCGGCACAGCCGCCAGCACCGGCACCGGGAGGTCGGGGCGTGCGCCGGGGCCGCCACGGCCGGTCTGTTTCTGCTGAAAGGCGTACCAGCCGAGATAGCCGAGCCCGCCGAGGATCAATAGCGTGACCGTCAGCGACACCATCCGCCGGCCAATGCCGCGCGCGACGCGCTTGCCCGTCGTCTTCGCGTCGTCCTTCTGTTCCGGCTTAAAGAGCATCGACCGGCCTTTCCATCCTGGGCTCCCAGCCGCCCCCCAGCGCCTGATAGAGGCTGACGATCGCAAGCAGCCGGGCCAGTTGGGCCTGCCACAGCGCATCCTCAGCTTGAAATAGTGTCAGTTGCGTATTTAGCACAACTACGATGTCAGCAGTGCCGGCCCGTAGCTGCTGCTCGGACAATTCGAACGCCCGCCGCGATGCCGCCACCACCTCGCGCTGCAGCCGCAGCTTCTCCGTGGTCTGGCGGATCGACATCAGGGCGTTATCGACATCGGCAAAGGCCTGCACCACCGTCTTGCGATAGGTCTGCAGCAACTCGTCCTGCCGCGCCTTGGTGAACTCGAAATTGCCGAGGATCCTGCCGCCGTCGAAGATCGGCTGGGTCAGGCTGCCGACCATGCTGAAGAACGCCGCGTGCGGCTGAAACAGCGACGTCAGCGCCGAGCTTTGATAACCGCCCTGCCCGGTTAGCTGAATGCTCGGAAAGAACTGCGCGCGGGCGTTGCCGACATTGGCGGTCGCCGAGGCGAGTTGAGATTCCTGGCGGCGAATGTCAGGGCGTTGCGTCAGCAATTCCGACGGCAGGCCGGGCGTGACGCGCGGCGAGGCGATCTGGTTGAGCGAACCGCCGGTGACGCGCACGGCTTCCGGCGGCCGCGACACCAGGGTTGCCAGCGCGTTGATATTCTGGTCGAGCGTCTGCCGCAGCGGCGGCACCAGCGCGCGCTGGTTGGCGAGCACGCTTTCCTGCTGCGCGACGTCGAGGTCTGTGCCGGTGCCGGCCTTGAAACGGTCGCGGATGGCATTGAGGATGCGCTCGGCGCTGGCGATGTTTCGCTGCGCGGTCCTGATCCGGTCCTGCGCCGCCAGCACCTGGAAATAGGCGTTGGCAACCGTCGTCAGCGTGGTCAGCGCGACGACGTCCCGATCGAAGCGGTTGGCGACCGCGGTCTCTTCGGCCGCCTGCGCGGCATCACGGTTCTTGCCCCAGAAGTCCAGCTCGTAACTGGCGCTGAGCGAGGCCGAGTAATTGACCACCTCGCGGCCGCCATTGGTCAGGCCGCTGGCGCTGGAGCCCGAGGTGCGGGAATAGGTCTCCTGGCCGGCGCCGCTGAGACTGGGCAGCAGTGCCGCGCCCGCTACCCGCGCCTGCGCGTCGGCCTGCCTGAACCGCGCAGTGGCCGCCGCGATGTCCAGATTGACGGTCTGCGCCTCTTCCATCAGGACGGTCAGCTCCCGCGAACGGAAGCCGCGCCACCAGTCGAGCGTCGGCGGCGCGTCCGCAGGCCTCGAAAGCCGGGCCGCCTTGTAGCCTTCGGGGATGTCGAGCGCGGGATCGGGAAGATCCTTGGTCAGAATGCAGCCCGCGGAGCTGGCGACGAGGCCAAGCGCGACAAACGACCGCGCCAGCCGCCTGCCGCCGGGAAGCAGAGCAGGCCAACCTCTGAACGCAGCAATCGCAATTCGCTGGGTCACACCCGTTCTCCACCGGGCAAATCCCGGCTCGGCGCAAGACGAGCGCTTCTCCTGATGGTCTGCGACACGATCACGGGTGATGCTTCCGTTGGAACCGGGCCGGATACTAGCCTTGCCACTGGGGCGCGGACAGCCCCGCGGAGCTCTCCGCAATCGTCCATTCGGTGCGCAAAACAGCCGGCAAAGCGCTCACTTCCCCTAGTTTTATAGGGTTTGCGCGATGTCGGGACGAGGCAGAGGCGCCGAAATCTTACGAAGATTTCATGGGGTTTTTCCCCCGTTCTGCCGCGACCTGTGGCCGATTTGAAACTCCGGGAACAGCCCTCCGTACCTCGCACGTGCAATGGAGGGCCAAAAATGCGGGTCGCGGTGGTCGGGACGGGAATCAGTGGCAATGCCGCGGCCTGGACCTTGTCGAATCACTATCCGGTCACTGTCTACGACCGCGAACTCAGGCCCGGCGGCCACAGCCATACGGTGAGCATCGACTATGACGGCGCCCGGCTTGCGGTCGACATCGGCTTCATCGTCTATAACGAGCTGAACTATCCGGACCTGACGGCGCTGTTCGCCCATCTCCGTGTCGAGACCGTCGAAAGTTGCATGAGCTTTGCGGTGACGGCGGATACCGGCCGCTTCGAGTGGAAAGGCGGCGGCAACAACTGGTTCGAGACCGCGCGCGGATTGTTCGCGCAAGCCAGCAACCTGCTGTCACCCTCCTATCTCTGGATGCTGCGTGACATCATCAACTTCAGCCAGCAGAGCATCGAGGATTACGCGGCCGGCAGACTCGCCGGGCTGACGCTCGGCGACTATTTCCGCACGCGCCATTTTGCGCCGCGGCTGTTGACCGACTATCTGGCGCCGATGGGCGCAGCAATCTGGTCGGCACCATCGAGCGAGATGCTGGATTTCCCGGCCGAAAATTTCGTCGCCTTCTTCGCCAACCATCGCCTGCTGCAATATGACCGCCCGGTATGGCGCACCGTGAAGGGCGGCAGCCAGCACTATGTCGAAAAACTCACCGCTTCATTCCGCGACCGGATCAAGCTTGGCTGCGCCGTCACGGCCATCGAACGTACCCCGCAAGGCGTCGTCATCCACGACTGCCACGGCAAGGCCAGCACCTACGATCACGTCGTGATCGCTTCCCACAGCGATCAGGCGCTGGCGATGCTGTCAGATGCCGATGACCGCGAGCGCGCCGTACTGGGTGCGATCGGCTACTCCCCCAACACGATCTATCTGCATCGCGATCCCGCGCTGATGCCAAAGCGCCGGCGCGCCTGGGCCTCGTGGAATTTCCTGCGCTGGCCGCGCCAAGGGGGCCTCGATCACAGCGTCGATAACGATGTCTCCGTGACCTACTGGATGAACGAGTTGCAGGGTATCGATCGCGACAAGCCGTTGTTCGTCAGCCTCAACCCGCCGGTCGCGCCCGATCCCTCACTAACCTTCGGCAAGTACCTGTGCGAGCATCCGCAATACAATGCCGCAGCCTTCGCCGCCCAAAAGCGCCTGCCCGAGATTCAGGGCCGGCGACACACCTGGTTCTGCGGCGCGTGGACCGGATATGGATTCCACGAGGACGGATTGCGATCCGGCCTCGCCGTCGCCGAAGCGCTCGGCGCGGTGGCGCCATGGCGCGAAACGCCGCTAGAGCTGTCGGAAGCCGCGGAGTAGTTATGCGCGCAACACCGGCAGGATCAAAACAGCCGCCCTCCGACGCCGCGGCGCTTTACGTCGGCAACGTCATGCATGCGCGGCTAAAGCCGATCGGCCATCGCTTCAGCTATCGCGTGATGAGCCTGCTGATCGATCTCGACCGGCTGTCGGACGCAGACCGGCAATCGCCGCTGTTCGGCGTCAACCGAGCGACGCTCTACAGCTTCCATGAGGTCGACCATGGCAAGCGGAACGGATCATCCTTGCTCGCCTACGCACAATTTTGCGCGACCGAGCGCGGTATCGACCTTGCCGGCGGACGGGTGCTGCTGCTCTGCTACCCCCGCCTGCTCGGTTATACCTTCAATCCACTTTCAGTCTATTTCTGCTATCGCGCCGATGGGGAGCTGGCGCTGCTGATCTATGAAGTGCGCAACACCTTTGGCGACATCCATCCTTACGTCCTGCCGGTGACATCGAGCGAAATCAGCGCCGCCGGCGTGCGGCAGCGGCAGGACAAGCTGTTCTACGTCTCGCCCTTCATCGAAATGGCGATGCGCTACCATTTTCACGTGCTGCCGCCGGGCGAGCGCGTCCAATTGCGAATTCTGGAAACCGACCGCGAAGGCCCCGTCCTCGCTGCAACTTTCAATGGCCATTGTCGCATGCTCAACACCAGGGAGTTGCTGCGCGCGTTTTTCGCCCTCCCGCTGGTCACCATGAAGATCATGGCGGCGATCCACTGGGAGGCGCTGTGGCTCTGGCTGAAGGGCGCGCGGCCGGTGCCGCGCAACGACGCAGCCCTCAATACGGGCTTGGCGACCGGGAAAGGCAACGATTATACTTCGCCCGCGTTGTCCGCCCACGCCAAAGACTGAGCAGGGCCGATTGGCCATGCGAAGTCCGGGTAAACCGACGTTCGATGGATCGCCCATGCCCGAGTTGATTTCGGTCACATTGGAAACCGTACACGCGGCGTTTCCGGAATTGCCCCGCCTGGTCCGGCTGGCGCTGGGCTTTGGTTCAAAACTGCAACACGGCACGCTCGACGTGACACTGGCCGACGGACGCATTGTCCGGCTGGGCGGCAACGGGCCAGGCCCGGCAGCCGCCATGACCGTCTCCAATTACGGCTTTGCCTCGCGGCTGCTGCGCGGCGGCGACATCGGTATTGCGGAAGCCTATCTGCGCGGCGAATGGGACACCCCTGATCTCACGCAATTCCTCTATCTGTTCTGCGTCAACCAGGACTGGATGCAGACGATGCTGGTCGCCAACCCGCTGGCACGCACCTTCCAGGCCGTGAGACACTGGCTCAACCGCAACACAAGGCGGCAGGCCCGCCGCAACATCTATGCGCATTACGACATCGGCAACGCGTTCTATTCGGCGTGGCTCGATCCCAGCATGACCTATTCGTCCGCGCTGTTCGAGGACGACACGGCAGACCTGACCGCAGCCCAGCACAACAAGTACCGCCGGCTTGCCGAGGCCATCGATCTGCGGCCAGGCCAGAAGCTTTTGGAGATTGGCTGCGGATGGGGCGGCTTTGCCGAATACGCCGCCAAGACGTTCGGCGCCAAGGTCGTCGGACTCACCATCAGCAAGGAGCAGCGCGATTTTGCCCAGGCGCGCATTCACAACGCCGGGCTCAGCGACAAGGTCGAGATCAGGCTGCAGGACTATCGCGACGAGCGCGATCGCTACGACCGGATCGCTTCCATCGAGATGATCGAGGCGGTCGGCGAGCAATTCTGGCCGAAATATTTTTCACAGTTGCGCGACCGCCTGCTGGCCGGGGGGCTCGCCGGCATCCAGACCATCACCATCCAGGACAGCCTGTTCCAGACCTATCGCCGTGAAGTCGACTTCATCCAGCGCTACGTCTTTCCGGGCGGCATGCTGCCCTCGCCGCAGATCCTCAAAACGCTCGGTGAACGGTTCGGCGTTCCCGTCATCCGCGAGCGCATTTTCGGGCAAGATTATGCCAGGACGCTCGCGATCTGGCGAAGCAATTTCCGGGCGGCCTGGCCCAACCTGACGCCGTCAGGCTTCGACGACCGCTTCCGGCGGCTGTGGGAGTATTACCTCGCCTATTGCGAGGCGGGGTTCCTGTCTGGAAATATCGACGTGCGTCAGGTGGTGTTTGCGAAATCGGGCTGACAGCCCTGTTTCAGCGCTGGCTTGTATGGCTAGCGGCGGTCCTTTAGGGTCGCCCAACGATTAGGCAAACAAACCGGCAATTTTGAAAAACATGGCCTTTAACAAAGACGTCATCGAAGCGATCGGCAACACGCCCCTCATCAAGCTCAATCGCGCTTCCGAGCTGACCGGCTGCACGATTCTCGGCAAGGCCGAATTCATGAATCCAGGCCAGTCGGTCAAGGACCGCGCGGGCAAGTGGATGATCCTGGAGGCTGAGAAGCGCGGCGAGCTCAAGCCGGGTGGGCTGGTGGTGGAATCGACCGCGGGCAATACCGGCATCGGTCTCGCCGTCGTCGCCAACGCGCGCGGTTACCGCACCTTGATCCTGATCCCGGAAACGCAGAGCAAGGAAAAGAAGGACACGCTGCGGCTGTGCGGCGCCGAGCTGATCGAAGTGCCGATGCTGCCCTACGCCAATCCGAACAACTACCAGCATGTCGGGCGGCGGCTGGCCGCCCAGCTTCGCAAGACCGAGCCGAACGGCGTGTTGTTCGCCGACCAGTGGAACAATCTCGACAACGCCAAGGCGCATTACGAGTCGACCGGTCCGGAGATCTGGGAGCAGACCGGCGGCAAGATCGACGGCTTCATCTGCTCGGTCGGCACCGGCGGCACGCTGGCCGGCGCCAGCCGCTATCTGAAGGAAAAGCACCCGGGCATCGTCAACGCCTGCGCCGATCCGCATGGCTTCGCGATGTACGAGCTGTTCAAGCACGGCACCGCCAGATCGACGCCGGGCGACTCGATCACCGAAGGCATCGGGCTCGGCCGCGTCACCCCGGTCATCGAGACCGCGAAGGTGGATGACGCCTTCCTGATTTCGGACGAGGAAGCCGTGAAGGTGATCTATGACCTGCTCGAGCACGAGGGCCTGTGCCTCGGCGGCTCTACCGGCGTTAACGTGGCCGGCGCGATCCAACTCGCCAAGCAGCTCGGACCGGGCAAGACCATCGTCACCATCCTTGCCGATTCCGGCAACCGCTATCAGTCAAAGCTGTTCAATCCGGAATTCATGCGCTCGAAGAACCTGCCGGTGCCGGAATGGCTGGAGAAGCGCACCCAGATCGACGTCCCGTTCGAGAAGGTGTGAGGGGAGCAGGATTCGTAGCCCGGATGGAGCGCAGCGTAATCCGGGGTTGACGATCGCGCGCGGGATACCCGGATTGCGCTGTGCTCCATCCGGGCTACGTCACCTGCCTAATGCCGCAGGATCTGGCTCAGGAACAGTTTCGTCCGCGCGTGCTGCGGATTGGCGAAGAATTCCTGCGGCGTGTTTGACTCGATCACCTGCCCCGCGTCCATGAAGACGACGCGGTTGGCGACTTCGCGGGCAAATCCCATTTCGTGGGTGACGACCAGCATGGTCATGCCTTCCCTGGCGAGATCGACCATGGTGTCGAGCACTTCCTTGACCATTTCGGGATCGAGCGCCGAGGTCGGCTCGTCGAACAGCATCACCTTGGGATTCATGGTCAGCGCGCGGGCGATGGCGACGCGTTGCTGCTGACCGCCCGACATCTGGCCCGGATATTTGTTGGCCTGATGCGGGATCTTGACCCGCTCCAGGAATTTCATCGCGGTCGCTTCGGCATCCTTTTTCGGGATGTTGCGCACCCAGATCGGCGCCAGCGTGCAGTTCTCCAGCACCGTCAAATGCGGAAACAGGTTAAAACTCTGGAACACCATGCCGACCTCGCGCCGGACTTCGTCGACCCGCCGCAGGTTCGGCCCGAGCTCGATGCCCTCGACGACGATCTGCCCTTCCTGGAATTCCTCCAGCGCGTTGATGCAACGGATCAGGGTCGACTTGCCCGAGCCTGACGGACCGCAGATCACGATGCGCTCACCCTTGGAAACATCGAGGTTGATGTCGCGCAGGACGTGGAAATCGCCGTACCATTTATTGAGGCCTTGGATGCCAACGATCGAGTCTGTGCTCATGGTCCCACACTCAGTTGCGGCGATGCGCGTTCAGCCTGTTCTCGACGAACAGGGAATAACGCGACATGCCAAAACAGAAAACGAAATAGACGATCCCGGTGAATGCAAAGCCGGTGAACAACGTGGTCGGCGTCGACCAGTTTGGATCGGAAAACGCCGCGCGCAACGATCCCAGGAGATCGAACAGCGCGACGATCGAAACCAGCGAGGTGTCCTTGAACAGGCTGATGAAGCTGTTGACGAGGTTGGGGATGACGTGGCGCAACGCCTGCGGCATCACAACCAGCGCCGTGGTCTTGCTCCAGGACAGGCCGAGCGCGCTCGCCGCCTCACCCTGCCCGCGCGGGATCGCTTGCAGGCCGCCGCGGATGTTTTCAGCCTGGTAGGCGCCGGTAAACAGCGCGATCCCGATCAGGGCGCGCACCAATCCGTCGATGGTGAAACCGGTCGGCACGAACAGCGGCAACATATAGGTTGCGAAGAACAGCACCGTGATCAGCGGAACTCCGCGCCAGAACTCGATGAAGGAGATCGAGAAAATCCGGATCAGCGGAATCGACGAACGCCGTCCGAGCGCGAGCGCAATGCCGACCGGCATCGACGCGACGATGCCGGTAACCGCCACCACCAGCGTCACCAGCAGGCCACCCCACAGCCGCGTGTCGACGACCGGCAATCCGCCCCGGTCTAACCCCAGCACCGCGATGACGATGCCGATGCCGGCGAAGATCGCAAGGCAATTGACCAGGGGCCGCAAACCGTCGCGTTTGCCGGCGCCCAACCAGAACACCAAAGCGAAAGCGATGACCGCGGTAGGCGCAAAATCCGCCCACACCGGCCGGCCAAAAGCCTGGATCTGGTCGCGCAGCCAGGTCAGCGGCAGCAGTAACCATCCAATCACCGCGCTCACCAGCACGATCAGTTTTCCGAGCAGCCACAGCAACGGCCCGATCACGGCAGTCGTCTCACCCGCGGCCGCGAGCTTTCGACCGCCGTCGCCAATACTGTCGTTGAAGCCTGACAGAAGTCCGGCCGACCAGCTCACACCAAACCCGCCCAGTCCGCCGCCGTGCAGCAGGAAGAAGGCGACAACGGGCAATGCGCCAAAGAAAAGCCCGGCATTAAGGGCCTTGGCCGGCAGCCGCGGAATCAGCAGCGGCAGCAGCAGGATCGCGGCCAGAATGAACGTCAAGTTGACCCGCCAGCGCTCCGGCTCCGGATAGAACCCATAGATGAACTGGGTGAATTTCGCCTGGATGAACGGCCAGCAGGCACCGACCACATGCCCGGCATTCTCGGCGAGACAGGCGGTGCGATCCTTGCCGGTCCAGACCGCATCGACCAGCAGGAATCTAACCGAGGGGACGAGGATGAACCACAGCAGCAGCGCGCTGACGATCGTGATCAGGATGTTGGTCGGCGAATTGAACAGGCGCGTGCGCAGGAAGCCGACAAAGCCCGTGGTCTTCACCGGCGCGGGGCGTTCGGCGACGAGGTCCTGGCGGACAAAGCCGGATGATGTGGTGTCGCTCATCAGCCCATGCTCCGGCTTATACGCCAGCTGTAGAAGCTCATGATCGCGCTCGTCACCAGCGAAATCAGCAGATAGACGCCCATGGTAATGCCGATGATCTCGATCGCCTGCCCGGTCTGGCTCAGCGTCGTGCCGGCAAACACCGACACCAGATCGGGATAACCGATCCCAACCGCCAGCGAAGAGTTTTTGGTCAGGTTGAGATACTGGTTGGTCAGCGGCGGCAAAATCACGCGCAGCGCCTGCGGAATCACGATCAGCCGCAGCACCGAGCCGCGCTGCAGTCCGAGCGAGGCTCCGGCTTCCATCTGCCCTTTGTGCACCGACAGAATACCGGCGCGCACAATCTCGGCGATGAAGGCGGCAGTGTAGGTCGACAGCGCCAGCGTCAGCGCGACAAATTCGGGAATGACGCGCGAGCCGCCGGAAAAATTGAACCCCTTGAGCACCGGAACCTCGAACGTCACCGGCAGGCCAAAGATCAAGGTCGACAGCAGCGGCAGACCAATCAGGAGACCGAGCACATAGGGCCAGACCTTGATCACCCTGCCGCTTTGAAACAGCTGCTGGCGCGAATACCGCGCCAACAGGATGGCCGCAACGATTCCCACCAGCAGGGCTGCGGCGAAAGGTTCGAAACCGGGATTGCCGATCGGCTTTGGAATCACCAATCCGCGATTGGAAAGAAAGAAACTGTCGAAGATCGAAATGCTCTGCCGCGGATTGGGCAGCGCGGCGAGCACCGCGAGGTACCAGAACAGGATCTGGAACAGGACCGGCAAATTGCGCAGCAGTTCGACGTAGCCGCCGGAGATGCGCGACAGCAGCCAGTTCGGCGACAGCCGGCCAAGCGCCACAAGGAAACCGATCAGCGTCGCGAAGAAGATGCCGATGACCGAGACCAGCAGCGTATTGAGCAGGCCGACCAGAAAGACGCGCGTGTAGGGATCGGATCCCGAATACGGGATCAGGCTCTGGCTGACGTCAAAGCCCGCATTGTTGGCAAGGAAGCCGAAGCCCGCGGTGATCCGCTGCGCCTGCAGATTGGCGCGGGCATTGGCGACGATCTCGTAGGCAATCCAGGACAGCGCCGCGACGAACAGAAGCTGGACGACAAAGCCGCTCCAGCCTGCACTTCCACCGAGCATCCGCTGCAGTTTGGCAACAAACTGCGTCGGAGGTTTTCGGGGTTCGATGGCCATCGCCGCAGCCCTCGTGCTGGCGATCAGCGGATCGGCGGTGCGTACTGGATGCCACCCTTGTTCCACAGCGCGTTGAGGCCGCGGGCAATTCCGAGCTTGGAGCCGGCGCCGACGTTGCGATCGAAGGCCTCGCCGTAATTGCCGACGGCCTTCACGATCCGCGACACCCAATCCTTGGTCAGGCCGAGCTGTTCACCGAGATTGCCGTCGGTCCCGAACACCCGTTTCATCTCGGGCTTGTCCGATTTAGCCATCTCATCGACGTTCTTCTGGGTAACGCCGAGCTCTTCGGCGGTAATCATCGCGAACAGCGTCCACTTCACGATGTCGAACCACTGATCGTCGCCATGGCGCACCATCGGGCCAAGCGGCTCCTTCGAGATGATTTCCGGAAGCACGACATGATCGGCCGGGTTGGCAAGCTTCAAACGGTCGGCATAAAGGCCGGACACGTCGGTCGTGAAGACGTCGCAGCGGCCGGACTCGTAAGCCTTGACAGCTTCGTCGTTGGTGCCGAACGCGATCACCTCGTACTTCATGTTGTTGCCCTTGAAGTAGTCGGCAAGGTTCTGCTCGGTCGTGGTGCCGGTCTGCACGCAAACGGACGCGCTGTTCAGTTCCAGCGCCGAATTCACCTTCAGCGCCTTCTTCACCAGAAAGCCCTGGCCGTCATAATAGGTTACGCCAGTAAAGTTAGCGCCGAGCGAGGTATCGCGCGACAGCGTCCAGGTGGTGTTGCGCGACAGCACGTCGATTTCACCCGACTGCAGCGCGGTGAAGCGGTCCTTGGCCGAGAGCGGCACGAACTTGATCTTGGTAGCGTCGTTGAAGACCGCGGCTGCAATGGCCCGGCAAACGTCGACGTCGAGCCCCGTCCAGTTACCCTTGTCGTCGGGTGACGAGAACCCCGGAAGACCCTGGCCGACGCCGCAGGACAGCATGCCCCGGTCCTTGACCGTCTTGAGGGTTTGCGCCGAGGCGGCCTGGGCCGAGAGACCGGCGGCGAGGGCAAGGGTAACAACCAGAGATACGCGTTTCATGGGCTGGGCCTTTCAAGGGGGTCGTCCGGAGATCGTTTTTTAGGCAACGCCTGACGTTATGGGGCCAACCCGCTGATCCCTCGCTGAAAAGCGTCCCCCCGGCCGTGCAGTTTGACGTGCAGTCCGGTCGGGCAATGGGTCGGATATCGCGGCAGGCCCCTCAACTTGCGGCGATGATAGTTGGCATGCATCACAGAACGACTGGCGTGCCGGGTCAAGGGGTTGACTGCCGTCTTCTGTGTCCCGTGATTAACTTACCCGGTCCTGCCCCGCCGTTCGGCGTTGTTTTCGCGATCAAGTTGTGGCTGCGGCATAACGTCTTGGATAATGCAAACGCATGAGCTTTTCGAACGTCGGTCCGTCCAACCCGTCAGGCTGTTCGACATGGGCTTTTCGTGGGGCGGCTTTGAAGCCTCATCATTCCCGTTCGACTGCAATGAATATCGCGCCGCGACCAAATGGTCCCCCGGCGGGCCGACGCTGCGGCTCCCCATCGGCCTGGAGAATGTCGACGAGTTCAAGGCCGATCTCGAGCGTGGTTTTGGGGCGCTGACGGCCGCCTGAAGCTTCGACCGACCGACAGTCCGGACCCACCCGCTGCTGCCGAGGCAGCCGGGGATTACGGCCCTGCGCCACCGGGGGTTGCGGCATTCACCCGTCGCCCGCGGCAAGCTCCGGACTTTTGCGGAGTGGTTTTCTCTAAACGATAACCACCCATTCACCATGAAGGTGAAACCCGCCGTCCGATCAACCAAAACTTTCACGCCTCAAGTTCCCTTATACCTTTGATGCCTAGTCATACCTTCGGGGATGGCCGTCATTGCCGTGCAGTTGGGGCGTCCCTGCGTAAGAGTAGTAAAGCGTATGAATATCGCACGTGTCTTCGTTCTGATCATCGCCTTGGGTGCCGGCGGTGTCGCTGCCTATCTCGCCCGTGGCACGGAAGATAAATCGCTGCCCGTGGCCGAACCGGTCGCGCAGTTGCCGACGGTGGAGATTCTGGTCGCGAAGTCCGACATCGGGCTCGGCCAGCCAGTCAAACCCGAAGACCTGCAATGGCAGACCTGGCCGGCTTCGACCGCCGGCAGCAATCTGGTCAACCGCGCCAGCAGGGCCGAGGCCATCAAGGAAATCGCAGGTTCGATCGCACGCTCTCCCTTCATCGCGGGCGAGCCGATCCGTGAGCAGAAGCTGGTCAAGGCCAACGGCTCCGGCTTCATGGCGGCCATCCTGCCGACCGGCATGCGGGCGATCTCGACCGAAATCTCGCCGGAAACCGGCGCCGGCGGCTTCATCCTGCCCAACGACCGCGTCGACGTCATCCTCACCAAGCGCGAAAAGAATCCGGACGGCAAAGGAGCCGATGTCCCCCAGTCCGAAATCATTCTCTCCAATATCCGTGTGCTGGCGATCGATCAGGCGCCGAAGGAAAAAGAGGGAAACAACACCCTCGTCGGACGCACCGTCACGCTCGAACTGAAGCCCGAGCAGGCCGAGCTGCTGGCGCGCTCGCGCCAGAACGGCACGCTGGCGCTTGCGCTGCGCAGCATCACCGATGTCAACGCGCCGGCTGAAGGCCGGGATCAGGTTCAAAAACGAAACGAGAGCGTCAACGTGGTTCGCTACGGGATCGCCAATCCAACGACGGCACAGAAGTGACCGAAAGGACGCCCGAGATGAAGTTTGGGGAAAATAAGTCAGCGATGCGAACCGTGGCGGCGCGCACCCTGTTGTTATCGGCCGTCGCCACGCTGACGCTCGCTCCGCTGCTGCCCGTCGTCGCCGCCGAGTCCGACAAGGATCCCGTGACGACCTCCGCCATCGGCCCGGCCAAGATGCGCTTCCTGTCGCTCGGCATCGGCAAGTCCGTGGTCGTCGATCTGCCCCGCGACGTCAAGGATGTGCTGGTCGCGGACCCGAAGATCGCCAATGCCGTCGTTCGTTCCTCGCAACGCGCCTATATCATCGGCGGCGCGGTCGGCCAGACCAACGTCGTGTTTTTCGACGCCGATGGCCAGCAAGTCGCCTCCTACGACATCGCGGTCAAGCGTGACCTCAACGGCGTGCGCGCCGCGCTGAAGCAGACCCTGCCCGGCATCCAGATCGAGGGCGTCGGCGACAGCGTCGTCCTGACCGGCTCCGTATCCTCTCCGGTCGAGGCCCAGCAAGCCGGCGAGATCGCGGCGCGGCTGGTCGGCGGCGCCGAGAAGGTTGTCAACTCGATCGTCGTCCGCGGCCGCGACCAGGTGATGCTCAAGGTCACCGTCGCGGAAGTGCGGCGCGACATCGTCAAGCAATTGGGCGTCGATCTCAGTGCCAGCATGAATTACGGCACCGCGGCGGTCGTTTTCAACAATAGCAATCCGTTCACCGCCAATAATGCTCCGCTCGTCGCCGGCAACGGATTGGCTGCGGCGGCCTTGAACAAAGCTGGTCTGCCGTCGGTCACCGCGACCCTGCGCGCGATGGAGAGCGCGGGCGTGGTGCGGACGCTGGCGGAGCCAAATCTGACGGCGATCTCCGGCGAGTCCGCGACATTCATTTCAGGCGGCGAATTTCCGATCCCGACCGGCGTCACCTGCCAAACGACGACGGCGGGCGCGATCGGACAATGCGTGCAGACGGTCAGTTTCAAGAAGTTCGGCATCTCGCTCAACTTCACACCGGTCGTGCTGACCGAGGGACGGATCAGCCTGAGGGTGATGACCGAAGTGTCGGAAGTCTCGACCGAAAACGCTTTGCAGGGCGGTGCCGGCGGAACAACGATTCCCTCGATCAAGACGCGGCGCGCGGAAACCACGCTGGAAATTCCGTCCGGCGGCTCGGTCGCGATGGCGGGACTGATCCAGGAACAAACCAAGCAGGCCATCAACGGAATGCCCGGCGCGGACCAGATCCCGATTCTGGGAGGGCTTTTCAGGAGCCAGGACTACGTCAACCATCAGACCGAGCTGATGGTCATCGTGACACCCTATGTCGTCCGCGCGGTGGCGCAGAAGGAACTGTCGCGGCCCGATGACGGCTTTGCCCCGGCATCCGATTCACAATCCGCTTTGCTCGGGCGCATCAACCGAATCTACGGCGTCGCCGCCCGCGTCGATCCCGTCGGCGGGATGCAGGGCAATTTCGGCTTCATCATTGATTGAGATGCAGGACTGTTCACCGAGTGGGGACGAGGACAGAACGATGACAACGAGAATTCCGCTCTATCGGGTCAAGGCTTTGCCGATGCTTGGCGCCCTGCTCGGGCTTTCGTCGGCGCTGGGCGCCTGCGTGCCGCACACCACGGAAATCACGACCGCCAGCGTCGATTACCGCGACCGTCATCCGATCGCGGTGACCGAAGCCGACCGCTCGATCGTGGTGTTCGTCGGTCATGCCCGCGGCGGCCTCTCCGGGTCGCAACGTACCGACGTCATGGGACTGGCGCAGACCTGGGTGCGTGAAGGCACCGGCGCCATCATCGCCGATGTCCCGATCGATACGCCGAACGCGCGCGCGGCGGCGGCATCGTTCCGGGAAATCCAGTCGGTGCTGATGGCGGGCGGCGTGCCCTCGCGCGCCATCACGCTGCGTCACTACCGGCCCGACGATGCCCGTACGCTGCCGACGATCCGGCTCAGCTATCCGAAAATTACCGCCGTCGCCGGACCTTGCGGCCTGTGGCCGCAAGACCTCGGACCGAATATCGACAATGTCGCCTACAATGAAAATCGCCCGTTCCACAATTTCGGCTGCGCCACCCAGCGCAACCTGGCCGCGATGATCGACAATCCCGCCGATCTCGAACAGCCGCGCCCCGAAAGCCCCGCCTATACGCCACGGCGCGATGTCGGCTTTGAAAAATACCGCAAGGGCATTTCGACAGCGACCAGCTATCCCGAATCCGATAAAGCCAAACTCAGCGATACAGGCAAATGATCAGCCGCGTCTTTCAAAACTCAGACGATCAACTCGACGACACGCCGGCGCAGCCCGAGGAATACATCTCGCCGGCGCCACGCGTATCAGTGCAGGCCTTTTGCGGCAGTGTCGCGGTCGCAACCGCGGCGCGCGCAGCGAGCGAAGACCGCCGTCTCGGCAAGGCCCACCTTTCGGTTCACATGGGCGGCATCGCCGCGGCCAT
This sequence comes from Bradyrhizobium sp. AZCC 2262, assembly GCF_036924535.1. Lineage (NCBI taxonomy): Bacteria > Pseudomonadati > Pseudomonadota > Alphaproteobacteria > Hyphomicrobiales > Nitrobacteraceae > Bradyrhizobium > Bradyrhizobium sp. AZCC 2262. The sequence continues at coordinate 3,554,478 of NZ_JAZHRT010000001.1, forward strand.
CGACGCCTACCACACGGCGCCGACGCCGAACGTCATTTTGCTGGAGACCGAACCCGGCAAGGACATCCTCGAAGGGCTCGATGAACTCGCGACCGTCTGCGACGCCGGAACCCGCGTCGTCGTGATCGGCAACGCCAACGACGTCACGCCCTATCGCGAACTGGTGAGGCGCGGCGTCAGCGACTACGTGACCGGCCCCGTCGAACCGATCGATGTCGTGCGGGCAATATGCGGTCTCTACGCGGCCTCCGAGGCTGCGGCCGTCGGCCGCATCATCGCCGTGGTCGGCGCCAAGGGCGGCGTCGGCGCCTCCACCGTCGCGCACAACGTGGCCTGGGCGATCGCGCGCGATCTCGCGCTCGATTCCGTCGTGATCGATCTCGACCTTGCCTTCGGCACCGCCAGCCTCGATTACAACCAGGATCCGGTTCAAGGCATCGCCAATGCGGTCTTCCAGCCGGAACGGCCGGACTCCGCCTTCATGGAGCGCCTGCTGGCGAAATGCACCGACCGCCTCGACCTGCTGGCGGCGCCGGCAACATTGGACCAGGTCTATGATTTCGGCGCCGATGCGTTCGATGCAATCTTCGATACGATGCGCATGACCACCCCCTGCATCGTGCTCGACGTCCCCCATCAATGGTCGGCGTGGACCAAGCGCACGCTGGTCGGCGCGGACGACATTCTGATCGTCGCCGAACCCGATCTCGCCAACATGCGCAACGCCAAGAACATGCTGAACGTGCTGAAGGCGGCGCGGCCCAACGACCGGCCACCGCTCTATTGCCTCAACCAGGTCGGCATGCACAAGCGTCCGGAGATCTCCACGCGCGAATTCGCCAAGGCGATCGAGAGTCAGCCGATCGCGGCCATCCCGTTCGACTCGAAGATGTTCGGCACCGCCGCCAATAACGGCCAGATGATCGCGCAAATATCGGCCAAGCATCGCACCACCGCGATGTTCCTGCAGATGGCGCAGCGCCTGACCGGCCACGCGGTAACCAAGCGGTCCCGGGTCTCGTTCCTGGAGCCGATCATCAAGAAGCTGCAGGGCACGAAGGCTCGCAGGGCCTGAGCAAGAACAAAGGCGGCAGCGGCTGGGTCGTTGCCGCCTTGCTCGGTTGCGATGGAATCGATTGACGCGTTTTCTTGGCGCGTCACCTGCGGATCAAGTCCGAGGGCATGCTTCGCTGGAAAATGCCTTTACTCGGTGCGTCCGGCGGCCGCGATCGGCATCTTCTCGACTTCGGCCCGCGCATTCTCTTTTTCCTTGCGCGACAGTAACTGCTTCAACTGTGCGACGTTTGCGGCGGCCTCGGCGGGCGGCAGATCGGCCTTCACGATCTTTTCGGCCTCGGCGAACCGGCCCTGCAGGCCAACCACTAGCGCCAGGTTGGCGCGTACGCGCAGATCGGTCGGCGCGAGGCCGTGGGCGCGGCGCAGCGTCTCCTCGGCCTTGGGCAGCTCTTTCGAAAGCACGTAGGACAGTCCGAGGTTGGACAGCACCAGCGGCTGGCCGGGCACGATCTTCAGCGCGCTCGAGTAATATTGCCGCGCCTCCTCGTAGCGGCCGAGCTGATCCAGCGTCGCGCCCTGCGCCGAGAGCAGCCGCCAATCGGGATCGTCGGGGCTATGGGCGCGGCCGAGCACCTCGAAGGCCTGCTGGAAGTTGCCGTTATCGGCCAGCGCGCGGCCATAGGCGGCGAGCAGCAGCTTGTTGCCGGGATGGGCGATCGTTGCCTGTTCGAGCACCGCAACCGCCTGCGCCCGCTGTCCTGAGGCGCGGAGCGCCTTGCCGTATTTCAGCGCGGCGTCGGCATCCTTCGGATCGGCGCGATAGCGTTCCTGGTAGAGGTCGGCGTCGCGACGCGGATCGCTGGCGCGACCGGCGTCGGCCTTCTCGTCGATCGAACCGGTAATGTCCGACAGTCCCGCGGTCTGGCAGCTGCCAAGCCCCAACGCCAGGATCAGGGTCGATGTGCACGCAAGAAGTCGCGCAAGGCGGGATGGATTGAGCAACTTCTGTCGCATTGTAGCTGGACTCACGGCGGGAACTGTCCAGAAACACTCACAGCTTAACCCTAAGTTCAGGTTAAGTTCGCCCACCTTTGCGGTAATCGGTGACCTTTGCAGCCCGCTACGCGCCGGCCGGGCGCCTGCATCCAGCCCGAGCCGTCCCGTACCGGCGCAACCGAGCGCCTAGTCGAGGAATTGCGCGCCGAGCTCGCAGCCGATTCGCCAGGCCAGCCGGCACTGACGCGGCCTACCCTCCGAGAAGATCACCGTAAATTCGGAAGGAATTTCGGGATATTCGGCGATGATCTTCACGCCGCCATCCGACATGTCGGAAATCATGCAATCGCGCGGCAATCCGCCGGTTGCGAACTGTATTTTTGCAAAGCTTCTGCACGCCCGACGTTCGCTGCTGCGGCGATTCGCATACATGTCTATCCCTGACCCTGCTTGATGTTATTCACCCGATGGTGGATCAGCTTTACCGAAGAATTGTTGGAATTGGCCTATCGCGGCGGCTCGCAATGTAACGGTTGTATTCGAATTCCGTTTACCGAACCTGCCGCCTGGCTGAAGGCCGAGGTTCTCGAGCGGCCGACAGCCGCGCCTGCCGGCGGCGCTCGGCGTCGCAATTTTCGGCAAATTAAAGGGTTGATCCCCCCTCGTTAGGCGATAGCCTGACCCCTCGACTCGATTTGGCGGAAACAAAAGCGCATGGGAAGTCTGGTTCTTCTCGACTTGATGGGCGGTGTCGCGTTGCTGCTGTGGGGCCTGCATATGGTCCACAGCGGGATCCTGCGCGCGTTCGGGGCGGACCTGCGCCTGTTGCTGGCGAAGGCCCTGAGCAACCGCTTCACCGCTTTTGGCGCCGGCCTTGGTCTGACCGCCCTGCTCCAAAGCAGCACCGCAACCGCGCTGATCACCAGCTCCTTTACGTCGGAGGGACTCGTGAGCCTGGTGCCCGCGCTCGCCATCATGCTCGGCGCCAATGTCGGCACCACGCTGATCGTGCAGGTCCTGTCGTTCAACATATCAGCCGTGGCGCCGGTGCTGTTCATCATCGGCCTGGTCGCCTTCCGCAGCGGGCCGCGCTCGCGCATCAAGGACATCGGCCGTGTCTTTATCGGGCTCGGCCTGATGCTGCTGGCGCTGCATATCCTGCTCAATACGCTGGCGCCTGCGGAGAACGCTCCGGGTGTGCGCGTGTTCATGAACGCGATCACCGGCGATCCCGTGCTCTGCATCCTGTTCGCCGCGATCGTGACCTGGCTGGTGCATTCCAGCGTCGCCAGCGTGCTGCTGGTGATGTCGCTGGCCTATGCGCATTTCATCACGCCCTACGCGGCGCTGGCGCTCGTGCTCGGCGCCAACCTCGGCAGCGCCATCAATCCGATCGTCGAGGGCGCACGCCGCGACAATCCCGCGAGCTATCGCCTGCCGCTGGGCAACCTCGTCAACCGGCTTGCCGGCATCCTGCTGGTGGTGCCGTTCCTGCAGCCGATCGCGGACCTGCTGATCTTGTGGCAGCCGGATCTCGCCAAGGCGACCGCCCTGTTCCACATCGCCTTCAACGTCGTGACCGCAGCTCTCTTCATCGGCCTGCTCGACGGCATGGCGCAGCTGTTGAAGAGGTTGCTGCCCGAGCGCGTCAAGGAGGCCAACGCGTCAGGGCCGCGCTATCTCGACGAGAGCGCGCTGGAGACGCCCTCGCTCGCTTTGGCCGATGCCGCCCGCGAGACCCTGCATATGGGCGATCACGTCGAAATCATGCTGCGCAAGGTGATGGCGGCGATGATGACCAACGACCGGGCGCTGGTCGACCAGGTCTCGCAGATGGACAACAGCGTCGACAGCCTCGATGAGGCGATCAAGCTCTACGTCACAAAGCTCACCCGCGGCAGTCTCGACGAGCGCGAGGGACAGCGGGCGATGGAGATCGTCTCCTTCGCCATCAACCTCGAGCATATCGGCGACATCATCGACAAGAATTTGAGCGAGCTCGCAACCAAGAAGATCAAGCGCCGGTTCCAGTTTTCGGCCGAGGGCGCCGAGGAGCTGTCTGCGTTCCACAAGCGCACGATGGATTCGCTTCGGATCGCGTTCGGCATCTTCATGTCCGGAGACGTCAATGAGGCGCGAAAGCTGCTGGCCGAGAAGGCCGCCCTGCGCAACGCCGAGCTGGCCGCGACCGAACGGCATCTCGACCGCCTGCGCGAAGGCCGGCCAGAAACCATCGAGACCACCTCGCTTCATCTCGATGTGCTGCGCGACCTCAGGCGTATCCACTCGCACATCTGCTCGGTCGCCTACCCTGTGCTGGATGCCGCGGGTGAGTTGGCCGCCTATCGCAAGACCGAAACTGAATTGCCGACGCTGGCGGCGCCGGTGCCCGGCCGCCCGTAATCAGCGATCCAGCGTCTTCGACGCGGTGGCGCGGTTCTTCACGATCAGCATGATGTTTCTGATGTAGATGATGGTGGCCAGCGACTGGCCGATGATGATCACGGGTTCGCGTTTGGCGATACCGTAGATCAGCGTCATCATGCCGCCGCCCATCGAGAAGAACCAGAACGCCATCGGCACCACGCTTTGACCGGCGCGTTCGCTCGATATCCACTGCACCAGGAAGCGGGCGGTGAACAGCAATTGCGCGACCAGCCCGAAGGCCAGCCAGAAATCGAACTTGGCGACGAAAACGTCGTAGAGATAATCGCCAAGCGCCTGGCCGTATTGAATCAGCATCAGAGAACCTCGGTCGCAACGGGCGTGGACTTCTTGCGGCGGATCAGCCACCACACGCCAGCGAGATCCATGATCCCGATCCATAGCCGGTCAAAGAAGCCGTAATTGGACACGCCGGAATGGCGTGGGCGATCGATCACGTCGACATAGGCGATGTCAAAACCTTCGCGGCGCACCAGCGCCGGCAGAAAGCGGTGCAGCCCGTCGAAATAAGGCATCGACAGGAACACCTCGCGTGGGAATGCCTTCAAGCCGCAGCCGGTATCGCGGGTGCCATCGCTCAAGATTGCCTTGCGCACGCCGTTGGCGATCCGCGACTGCAATTTCTTGAAACCGGTGTCCTTGCGTCCGACCCGCTGGCCGGCCGCGAGGCCGATGCGGCCGCTGCCTTTTTCGACGGCCGCGATCAGATCGGGCAGGAACACCGGATTGTTCTGGCCGTCGCCGTCGAGCGTCGCGACGATGGCGCCGCGTGCGGCCCGCACGCCGCTGCGCACCGCTGCCGATTGCCCGGATGACGTGGCATGTTTCAGTTGCCGGAGCCGGGGGTGCTGCTTCATCAGGACCGCCAGCCGCTCGGCGGTCGCGTCCGTCGAACCGTCATTGACGTAGATGATCTCGTAGTTCCAGCGGCCGTCGAGCGCGCCAATGATTTCCGCAATCAACGGCGCGACGTTGTCAGCTTCGTTGCGCACCGGCACAACGATGGAAACGGCAACCGCATCTTTATCGGAGGAAAGCAAAATCGGCGCTCGTGTCTTGGGTGGATTTTCTTGGGTGAATTTTCTTGGGTGGATTTGCCCGAAGCCGGAACCAGTCCTGTCAGGCTGTTGGCGGCGTCCGCTTTTATGGGGCGGAAGCGCCCCGGGCAACCCTTTTGAGGCGGCCGGACGAGGGTCCAACAAGGGACACAATGGTGCCATCGTGCCGGATCGCAAACCCGAGCCGGCGGGCCGCAAACCAATAGCGCACGAACATCGCACCGATGATCCCGACCAGCGCACCGGCCACCACGTCACTGGGGTGGTGGGCTACCAGCACCAGACGGGTCGCCGCGATGATGAGGGCATAGACCACCATCGCAACGCGAGCCTTCGGCCAGACGGCCGACACCGCGAAAGCGAGCGCAAATGCGGTAGTGGCATGCCCGGAAGGGAAACTGTAGTAGGCCGGGTTTCCGGCGAAGTGCGAAAAGTTGAAGGCGTTGGCCTCGCCGCCGACAAACGGCCGGCCACGGCCAACGATCCATTTCAGGATTTCCGTGACGAGCACGGGCACGGCTACCGCCAGGAACAGGAATTGTAGCCGCGTTCCCAGCCCGAGCAACAGCGAGCGCTGGATTCCGCGCAAGGCCGGTGACGCCACCGCCACCAGGATCAACAGCACCGCCAGCACCGAGAGCACATATTCGTCTTTGCCGAAATCGGTCAGAATGCGAACCCACCACAGCGACGGATTTCCGCGCTTCGGCATCTGGGCGATTTCCCAGGCATCGAGCGCGTACATCAGCACCACGATCGCAACGCCCAGGCCGGCCGAAATCCACAAGATGTGACGCGCCGCCCGGCGGGCGGCTTCGGCGCGCCGCGAATGCGACGGCGTGCGCACGAGTTGCGCCAGTGATAGCCACGCCAGCGTCCCGAAGCGCGAAAGATAGTTTTTGGATTCAATGACAGCAGGGCTTCCGGCCATCTTACTCCGTACCTTCCGAGCGGAAGATGGCGATCGAAACCGCCTTGCCCTGCGAGATGTTGTAGCCTTCGATCCGCTTCGCCACGTTGTAGCGCAGCCCGATCGCTTCGGCGCGCTGGACGAAGGCGCGTTCGGTGCGCGATTCCACCAGCGCGAAGCGGCAGCTGCCCTGCCCGAGGAAATCCGCAGCGCCCGATCCGTCGGTGAGCAGCGTGCTGGTGCCGGTCATGAAGACCAGACTTGGCTCGTGAAAGCCCGCCGCGGCGGCTTTCGGCCCGACGCAGACCACGTTGCGGAGCGCGCGGGCGATCTCGGCGCTTGGGAACAATGTCGTCAGCGACGGCATGACGATGCCGTAGATTCCGACTGCCAGAAACATCGCCGCGACCACCGCATTCAACAGCGAGCGCTCGGCGCGGCTGTCCTCGAACATCCACCACGCGATCAGGCCGGCGATCATTGCCGCCGCCAGGAACGGCCAGGCCGGAAAGGCGGGGTAATGCGTCAGCTTGATGGCGCCAATGACGGCGATCACGGATGCCCCTGCCGGAATGACGAACCACCAGGCCGCACCGCGCCTCAGCCAGGATCGCGACAGCACGCGGCGCTCCAGCGCGCCGGCGGTGAGAATCGCAATCGCCGGATAGAGCGGCAGCACGTAATGCGGCAGCTTGGTCAGCACCAGTTCGAACACGATCCATGACGGGACCAGCCACGCCAGCAGATATTGCGCGCCGGGCTCGCGCCGCGCGCGCCACACTGCCGGCGCCGCCATCCCCGCCAGCGCCGCGCCCGGCCAGAACGTGATCCAGAACAGCAGCAGATAGAGGCCAGGCGGCGCGCCATGGGATTCCTGCGCGCCGAGCTTGCTCAGCATGTCGCCGCCGAGCGAATTGGAGAAGAACGCCTCGCCGGCGCGCCAGAAGATCGCAACGAACCATGGCAGCACCAGCACCAGCGTCCACATCAGGCCCCAGACCGGGCGCAGCCGCCACAGCCATGCCGCCGAGCGGTCCAGGATCGCGAGCGCCAGGATCGTCAGCCCGACGAACATCAGAATCAGCGGTTCCCTTCAGCAGTATGCCGCCGGCCAGCGCGGTCCAGAAGATCGCGGGCGCGCTCCAGGGCGGATGCACCGGATCCTCACCGCGCTGCCAGGACAGATAGACCCGCGCCATCGCCCCCATCGCGGCGACAACGGTCAACAGCAGCATCGCGTCCGTTTTGGCGAGCCGGGCTTCGGCGCCGAGCAGGACGCAACTGCACATCATCAGCGCTGCCAGCGCGGCCCCTTGCCGCGTGACGAAGGCGAGTGCCGTCCAGTAGGTCAGCAAAACCGCTCCGACGGCGCCGATCAGGGAGGGAATCCGATAGAGCCAGATGCGCAATTGTGCCCGCGGCAGGCCGAGCGACGAGGCGGTTTCGACCACGGCGGCCTGCAGCCAATAGATGCCGACCGGCTTCTTGTAGCGGACATCGTCCTGGAAGCGGATGTCGACGAAGTCGCCGCTTTCGACCATCTGCTTGGTCGCCTGCGCGAACCTCGCCTCGTCGCGGTCGATCGCCGGGATATTGAAGAAGCCGGGCAGGAAAAACACGATGCCGCAGAGCACCAGGAACGCGATGGCACGAGCGTGGCTCGCGGTGGCGTAATCGAACGCCGCGGCCAGCCTGCGGCTGGAATGCGTAGGTTTTACAGGCTGTTGGCCCGCTCCGAAGCGTGGGGGTTGCAAGGTTTCAACCATCTTTGTTCGCATACGATGAAACCGCACTGCAAACAACACCACAAATTCCCCTAACCTGTGGTCATCAGGCCGCTTTTCGTCACTGTACCCGGATCACCACAGTATCGGCCGCCCCCGTCGCATCGATCACAGTCAGGCGTGCAAAACCGGGCCCGGGCGGGTCAACCAGCCGCTGGCGCCGGCTGTCGATCTCGCCGACCGAGGTACCGTTCAGCATGATGGTCAGCGGCAGCACACCACCCGCCACCTTGACCGGCATTGGCGCGGCCTGCCCGCCGCCTGAACGGTCGACGTCGATCCGCGAGCCGTTCAGCGGAAACTGGATGCGCGGCATCTGATCGCTGCCAGTCTGGATCAGCTCGCCGACGGCACGGAAGCGCCGCAACGGCAACGGCAGTTTGGCGTTGCTGGCGATCAGCGCCCCCTTTGGCGCCTTGGGCAGCGCCGCCGGGATCTTTCCGGTGCGCGCAAACGCGTCGAACAGAATCGGCGCGGCGGCGGTGCGGCCGACCAGGCCCGGCACCGGCGCGCCGTCGGGTCGCCCGACCCACACGCCGATCGTGATGCGGCCATCGAACCCCACCGACCATGCATCGCGATAGCCGTAACTGGTGCCGGTCTTGAACGCGATTTTGTTGTGCACGCCGTTTTCCGGCGGCGGCGTCCCGAGCAGCACATTGCCGACCTGCCAGGCGGCGGCCTGGTCCATCAGCCGCAGCGGCTCACGGTCGGAGTTATCTTTTTCTTGGGCCAGCATGATCTCGCGCAGCGGCCGCGCCGCGCCAAGCCGCGCCAGCCCGGCATAGAGCTGCGCCAGATCCTGCAAGGTGATGCCGACGCCGCCAAGGCCCATCGCGAGGCCCGGCGCTTCATCCTTCGGCAGCACCAGATTGCCGCCGGCCTGCTTCAGCCGCGACGACAGCCGGCTGGAGCCGACACGGTCAAGCAGCGCAATCGCCGGCACGTTCAGCGAGAGCTGCAGCGCCTTGCGCACCGGCACTGTGCCCTGGAACGTCATGTCGAAATTTTCCGGCGCGTAAGAGCCGAACCGAATGGGACGGTCGTCGATCAGGCTCTCGGGGTGTACGAAGCCGTCCTCGAAGGCGAGGCCATAGATGAACGGCTTCAGCGTCGAGCCCGGCGAGCGCACCGCGCGGGTCATGTCGACCTGCCCGGCGCGGCGCTCGTCGAAATAATCGGATGAGCCGACGCGCGCCAGCACGTCGCCACTTTCATTGTCGACCGCGATGATGGCGACCGAAATGTTCGGTCCCTGTGCCACCGCGCGGTCGCGCGCCAGCGCCTCCAGCGTCTTCTGCAAACTCGAATCCAGCGTCAGCTTGATCAGCGGCGTATCCTTCACCGTCGCCATCGCAGCATCGGAGGAATGCGGCGCCAATATAGGCATCGGTTTGCGCAGCCGCGGCACCGCCACTGCCCTCGCCTGCGCTGCGTCCTCTTTCGACACGACGCCATCCTCGACCATCCGGGCGAGCACGCGGTCGCGCGCGGCGTGCGCAGCTTGCGGATATCGGTCGAGCCGGCGGCGTTCCGGCGATTGCGGCAGCGCGACCAGCAATGCGGCTTCGGCAAGCGAAAGCCGTTTCGGCTCCTTGTCGAAATAGGCGATGGATGCGGCGCGGATGCCTTCAAGATTGCCGCCGAACGGCGCCAGCGCCAGATACAGATCGAGGATCTCGTCCTTGCTCAGTTGCCGCTCGAGCTCGACCGCGCGCACCATCTGGCGCAGCTTTGCATGCACCGAGCGCTCATGCCGCGGCTCCATCAGCCGCGCCAGTTGCATCGTGATGGTCGAGCCGCCCGAGACGATGTGGCCGCGGGTGCCGAGTTGAAGCGCCGCGCGCCCGAGCGCCAGCGGATCGACGCCGCTGTGTGACCAGAAGCGGCGGTCTTCATACGCCAGCAGCAGCTTGAGATATCCGGGATCGACTGATGTCTTCGCATCGACCGGCAGCCGCCAGCGGCCGTCCGCCATCGCATAGGCGCGCAGCAGCTTGCCGTTGCGGTCGACAATCGTGGTGGAAACCTTTCGCGCCTCTTCCAGCGGCAACGGCCCGAGCGAGACAACCCAGGCCGAGAAGGTAGCTCCAAGTGCAATCGCGATAGCGGCAGCGAAAAGCACAACGCGTCGCCTTCCACGGCCGTCATGGCCGGGCTTGACCCGGCCATCCACGTCCTTCTCTCCGGCAACAACAGGCGTGGATGCCCGGGTCACCTGCGCGAAGACGCGCTTCGCGCTTTTGCCCGGGCATGACGACTGAGATTGCGGTGACGCCGCGTCGCTCATTCCACCACCACTCATTTCGCCGCACGCACCTCGACCGAGCCGGTGCCGGAGCGGCCGTAGCGCGAGGGATTGTACATGTCCTCGACATAGGCCTGCGGCAGCACGTATTTGCCGGGCGATACCGCGCGCACGATGTAGGCCACCGTGAACACCGACTTGTCGTCGCTGGCGCGATCGATCGCCGCCGTGAAGCGGTCGTCGCGGAACTCGGTATGCTCCGGCTCCTCGCCGTCCTCGATCCAGTCCAGCGTGCCCGAGTCACCCGACGACACCAGATGCGGGTTATCGATCTCGAGCCCGGCCGGCAGATAATCGGCCACCATGATGTGTCCGTATTCCGGCTTGGCCTCGGTGATCTTCAGCACCACGGCGAAGCGGTCGTTCTGCTTGGCCTTGGTGACGTCGGCGGGCTTGCCGTCGAGCGTGAAGTAATTGCGCTCGATCTTGAAGCCGTTCGACGCCGCCGGCTCCGGCGTGACCGGCGAGCCCGAGACCGAGACCACCGCCTGCACCGGCGCATCGCCGGTGTTGGTGACCTTGACCGGCTTGCCCGCCATCGCGTCGGCCTTGTAGCTGCGATAGACCGCGGCTTTCACCGGCGACCCATCGATATCCAGCGCCAGCGTCTCCTTCGACAGCGCACGCGCGGCCAGCACCAGCCACGCATTCTCCTGCGTCGAGGTGTAGGGCGAAAGCCCCCGCGCCACTTCGACCCGTGCGACAGCCTGTGTCAGCGTTGCCCGCGGCGCATTACCTTCGCTGGCGAGCGAGACCAGCGCCGCCGCGTCGCGCAGCGCCGAACCGTAGTCGACGCGGCCGAACTCAAGCACCGGTTTCGGCGCCAGCGCATCCAGCGCCGCGCCATAAACCCGCTCCGCCCGCGTCTTGTCGCCGACCAAGGCCAGTGCGGCTGCGAGCTGCGATTTCGCAATCGGCGTAGCAAGGTTGGAGAGCTTGGTATCGGCGAGATAGCGCAAGTCGCCGATCGGTGCAGCACCGTTACGAGCCAGCACGTAGAGGCCATAGGCCAGATCTCGGCCGCCATCCTTTTCCGGCTCGTTGGCGTTGACGACCGAGTTACGGATGCGATCGAGCGCGTTCTTGAACAGCACGTCCGGCACCGCAAACCCCTTTTCGCGGGCGCGGGTCAGGAAATCCGTCACGTAGGCATCGAGCCAGGCGTCGTCGCCGCCGGCCGACCACAGGCCGAACGAGCCGTTCGAGCCTTGCCGCGCCAGCAGCCGTTCGATCGCGTCCTTGATGCGCTGGTCGACGGCAGTATCCATCGCCAGATGCGCGCCGGCCGCGAGGTCGTTGACGTAGAGCAGCGGCATCGCGCGGCTGGTGATCTGTTCGGAGCAGCCGTGCGGATAGCGATCCAGCGCCTTCAGAATGGTCGCCGCATCGAGCGCGGTGGACAGGCTGACCGAGAGCGACACGCTGCCGGTGCCCGACACGAGGTCGGAGAACATGTCCGGCGTCAGCGTCAGGCTCTCGCCTTTTGCCAATGTCCGGATCGAGCGGCGCGCCAGAACCTGCGTCGCCGCCTTGACGTCGAGCGCATAATGCCGCGCCAGCGTCAGCCCGTTCGGGCCCTTGATGTCGACGTCGAGATTGGCGGTGCCGGCGCCGCCGGCATCGAGCGCCAGCGCCATCGAGGTCCGCTGCTTGGCGGCGAGTTTGACTGACGTGGTCGGACTACCCGTCACCTTCACAGGGCCCGACGTCTTGACGCTGATGCTGTAATCGCCGGGCGCGCCCTCGACATTGTCGAGGTCGAAACTCATCGTGCCCTTGTCGCCATTGAGCAGGAAGCGCGGCAGCGTCGCCGTCAGCACCACGGGGTCACGCACGGTGACGTCGATGGTGGCGCGCCCGAGTTTGGTCGAATTCCACGCCACCGCCATGACGCGGGCCGTGCCGGCAAACTCCGGAATATCAAAACTGATTTCCGCGGTGCCGTCGGCGCCGACCGTGACGATCCCCGAATAGAGCGCCAGCGGTTTTTGCGTCGGCGGCGAGCCCTGCAGCTCGGCACCGGCGGAATCGCCGCCGGTCCGGATCTGGCCGCGCGTGCCCTGCATGCCGTCGATCAATTGCCCATAGAGGTCGCGGATTTCAGACGTCAGGCGGCGCTGGCCGAGATAATAGTCGTCAGGTGCCGGCGGCTTGTAGTTGGTCAGGTTGAGAATGCCGACATCGACCGCGGCAACGACGATCTTGGCGTCCTCGCCGGGATTGAGCCCGCCGAGCTTGACCGGGATCTTCAAGCTGGTGCCGGGCCGCACCAAAGGTGGCGGCGACAGCGCGACCTGCAGTGTGCGCGTCTTCTTGTCGATGCCGAACCATTTTAGTCCGATCGCCCGTCCCGGCATCCGCAGCGCGGACGCATCGAGCGGACGGCGCAGCGTCGCCAGCACATAGGCGCCGGTGCCCCAGTCCTTGCCGACGGTAAGCCTGACCTGCTGGGTGCCTTCCTTGACGTCCACGGTCTGCGTCGTCAGCAGGCGGTCGCCGAGCACGTTGATGGTGAGCTTCCCGGCGGTACGGGCATTGACCGACACCATCATGGTGTCGCCGGACACGTATTCCGGCTTGTCGATCGAGGTCTCCAGCAAATCAGGCGTATCGGCGCTGCCGTCCGAGTACCAGCCGACATCGAACTGCACTGAAGTAACCGGTCCGTCCGCCTCGGTCGATTTGACGTCGAGGCGATAGCGGCCCGGCTGCGGCGCGAGCGACACCCGCGCCGCCTTGTCGGCGGTGAGTGTCAGGTCGCCGTCGGCGACGCGCTTGGTCGATTTGACCGGCTCATATTCCCAGGACGAGTTTTGCCGATACCATTGATAGCGCGACTCCATCTTCAGGAGTTCGTAGCGCAGGCCGTCACGCGGCAGTTGCTTGCCGTCAGCGCTGACGAAGATGACGTCGAACTCGGCCTTGTCGCCTTCGGCCACGCTCTTGTCGCCGAATAACGGCTTGATGCCGATCAGCGCCGCCTGCGGCGCCACGGGGAGCACCAGCTTGCGCTCGACCGCGCGGCCGCCTGTCTCCACCATGCGGATGAAGATCTGCGCTTCCTGCGGACGGGTGGACGTCGGCGCCTTGGCCAGCGATACCGGGAAGGTCGCAACGCCGTTGGCGTCGGCCTCCGGCAGATTCTCGATCGGGGTGCGCTCGTTGGAGGCGGTTTCCTCATCCGCCACGCCGAACTGATAGCCGGGATAGCCCGGACGCCCGGAGGCAGCGGGGGCAACCAGCATGTCGCCCTCGAGTTGCAGGCCCGAGGCCGGCGCGCCGTAAAGGAACTTGCCGGCGACCTTAAGTTCAACCGGAGTCTCAGCCTTGATCATCTTCTCCTTGGCCGAGACATCGAATTCGATCCGTTCGGGGATGTAATCCTCGACCATGAAGGTGGTTTCGCCGACCGACGAGCCCTTGGGGTCGGTAAAGGCCCGCACCCGCCAGGTCCCGGTCGGGACGGCGGAATTGAGCGGCACCGCCATGGAACGGCCGCCCGCGCCCTGATCAGGAAGCTGGGCGCGGCGGAATTCGACGCCGTCCGGCCGCTCGATCACCAGCGTCAGCGGCCCGCCGGCCATCGCGTTGCCCTGCCCGTCGCGCAGCAGGGCAGTCAGATAAACGGTTTCGTTCGACCGGTAGACCCCGCGCTCGGCATAGAGGAAGGCGTCGGCGCCTGCCGGCACGACGCGCCCGGAGACGCCGCGGTCGGTGAGGTCGAAGGCATTGGTCTTCAGACTGAGGAAGGCGTAGTCCGCCTTGTCGCTCATGACCGTCAGCAGCGCCGGCGAGAGCCCGCCCTCGCCGCGCGCCAGCCCGGCCTCGAACAGCACGTGGCCGGCATCGTCGCTCTTGCGGGTGGCGAGGATCTCGTTGTTGCGCGCGACCAGCCGCACCTCGGCCTTCGCAACGGCCTCCGTCGAGGCCAGCGAATTGACGAACACATGGATGCCGTCATTGCCGGAAAACGCGGTGAGTCCCATGTCGGAGACGATGAACCATTGCGTCGCCAGCGAGCCGTCATCGTCGCCGCTGCCGGGGCCTTTGGCCGACGCTGTCATCACATAGACGCCGGGCTGCAAGTCGCCGAGCGCCTGGTCGACCGGGAACGCCGTCACGACGTCCTGGTTCAGCGTGGAGGTGGTTGCGAGTTCGCCGGACCAGACCTTGACGCCGCGCTCGTTGCCCAAGTCCGAGAGCTGGTAGCTCGACAGCGTCTTCTGGAAATCGCTGTCGACCACCGTATTGATCAAATTGCGGTCGCCGATCCGGAACACGTTGACGTTCACTGACGGCGTGTTGACGCTGACCAGCGGAATGCCGCGCTGGCCGGTGCGTGGCAGCACGTAGGCGCGCCCGGTGAAGCGCACGAATGGCTTGCGGTCGCGCACATAGATGTTGAACTCGGCCGATTTCGGCAGGGTTTCCTTCACCGTGGACGGCAGGCCGGCGCGCAGATTGATGTTGTAGCGCTCGCCGTGTTTCAGCCCGTCGACGCAGAGCTGCTTACCCTCGCTGGTCAGCGCCGGCTTGTCGGTGCCGGCCAGCGCGAGGAACGGCGCGAAGTCGACCCGCTTGGCAAGGTCCTCGGAGAACTGGAAGCAGGCGCGCGGCGAGGCCCCGTCGGAATCGACGGTGTAGTCGAGCAGCCGGAAACCGTGCTCATCGCGCATCTTCTCGTACTGGCCGCGGACCTCAGCCACCTCGCGCATGTCGAGCGACAGCCGCAACGCATCCAGCGCCGGACGCCACAGCTTGCGCTCGGACATCGCCCGGCCCAGCACCGCCAGCGCATCAGCCTCCTCGGCCTGGTTGCCGGCGCGCTGATAGGCGATGTAGGCCGCGGTCGAGGCGCGCTCGTACAGGAAGGTCTGTTCGCTGGAACTGGCGGAGCGGATCTGGAAGATGGTCTTGGCGAGTTTCAGCCAGTTGGCGCTGTCCTCGGGCGTGGTGGCGGCGATCTGGCCGAGGATCTGCAAACCCACCCGGAAGTCGGACCGCCTGAAGGCGGCGTCGGCGTCGTTGCGCAGCGTCGCGGAGGATTTGGCGACCGGCCCCGCCTCGCTTTTGATCTGGGCCTCAAGCTTGACGGCCGAATCGGCCAGCTCGTCGCGCTTGAACGCCTTGTCTGCGGCCCCTGCCGCCGTCAGGCCAAGCGCCAGCGTGGCGCAAATCACTGTGGCGCGAACCAAACCGATCATGATGGGCTCCTTGCCGCGGACATCAGCCGCGTAACGTCGAAAAATGCGCGAAAAGGTGACGGACTGATGACGGTGGAAACGGCTTGCGAAAAGGTCGCATGCATGGCGCTGGCAGTCCAAACGGTCCCGGCCGCCCCGCCCGGCGGGGGTGCCGGCGGCTGGCTTTATGTCAGGGGCGGACCATAGACTATGGCCCGCCGTCTGCCTTGGTCGCGAACTTGAGGAAATCGGTTCGACCGTCTTGGCGGGGAAGCGGATTTTTCATATTGGCAGTGCTAGATAAGGAAAGCCTATAAGGCGAATATCTAGGGCGGCTACCGCCCGGACGGTCCCATAGCTCAACTGGATAGAGTAACGGATTTCTACTCCGTGGGTTGCAGGTTCGAATCCTGCTGGGATCGCCACTGCCTTTCAGCGGCCTCGCCCCGATTTTCAACATGTCCACGTGCGCCCGCGCCCGAGAGGCATGGTCCCATTTATTAAATTAATGTAATTCGAAGACCGATAAAGCATCTCATGTTGCGCGGATAGCACGGCGGGTCCCAAAAGTGGAACCGCGACCGATCTTCGCGCGCGCTGTGTCGCGCCGGCACTAGCCGACGACCCCGGCAAGGGAGCATCTGCGCCGCGGGGAGAACTTCAGGAAGGCGCAACCACGATGGCGGCGAAAGCAGCGCGCAACAGAACCAAACGACATCCCTCAGCCTCACGGAAGCCAACCCGTGAAGCGGCCGCAAGCCTCGCCAGACGGCTGGCCGAGGTGCAGGCACTGCGTAAGCTGGTTCAGAAAGCCGAAGCCAGTCGGGCCAGCTGATCTGCCTGCGCTGCGTGGCTGATCCGAAAGTCGTCGATCCGCTTGCCGGACTTTAGGTGTGCGGCGAGCCAGCGGGGCTTCTTGCCGCGTCCAAGTCTCCGACGGCCGCTCCGGATTCCGATATTTGCGCGAGCATGACAAGGCCGATTCAGAACGCGCTTGCCATCTCAGGTCAGATTTCCCCATTCCGGCAGAACAACCAGAGATTGATTGCACCAGCCGGACTGCCGCGGAGGAACCGATGGTGCGGACTTCGCTTGCATCGCTCCGTTCAGGGCTAAGAAAACTGAAGCGACACGGGTGACGATTTGCGGTTTGGGCTTATAATGCCGGCCGGAAATTGCTCCGTTGCCCTGGCAAAGGATGCGGATCGTCATGCCCAAAAAGGGAATTACCGGCCACGACGAATGGGTCGTCACGGAAGCGCTGGCAACGGCACTGATCGCGCTTGAGCAGCTCGAACCGACCCAGCAATCGCGCCAGCAGATGGACGATATCCGGAAACTGTTGGCGGCCAATTGCCAGCCCGGGACCCTCAACCTGCATCTCGCCCAGGCAAAGTGCCGGCTGAACCCCCACGCCGATCGCGCCGTCATCTATCGAGAATATGGATTTGAGGATCGGGAAGTCTGAAACGCAGGCTCGTGGCAAGCGTACTAGCCAGCCTGGCGACATCCGGGGGGTCGTTTGTTGCAGCCCGCATGTCTCGTCCTCCTCATGCGGGCTACTTGCCACTACGGGAAGTCTGGGAGGACATCAGGATGAAGCTGCCGCACGCATCTGCCACAGCAACGGTTTTGACGATCTTGGCCGCGACGATCGCCCTGCCCGCACCTGCGCGAGCCCAGACCTACGATCCGAGCTACCCCGTTTGCCTGCAGGTCTACCAGGGCATGGTGGACTACTATTTTGAGTGCCATTACCGGACGATGGCGCAGTGCGCGGCGTCGGCGTCGGGTCGCGCCGCGCAATGCGTGGTCAATCCATATTACGGCGGGCCGAAAGCCGGGCGCAGCAAGCGCCAAAAGCGGCCTCAGCCATATTGAAGAGCGCTCGATTTAAAGGCCTGGCATTCCGCCGACCGCGCACGCGCCATTCACCAGCCATAAGTGCCGAGCGCGAGCGGCCTCGATGGGGCCTTGGCGGTTCGCGTCGTGTCAGGCTTCAGGCAGCGCCGGGCTGCTTCGATCTCAGCGTCGCTCGCCCCTTTGCCTCGGGCCCACTGCTCGGCGGCGGACGCACTGTATTGCGCCACGTAGTAGCGCACCACAGGACACGAAATTCGACGCAAGACACCGGATTGTTCACCCGCAACTCCAGCGCTTGGTATTCCAAGACACAGCGCCAGCACACACATCCAACGTAGGCCCATGTGATTCCCCTCTGTTTATCAAGAGAGGCTGGCTTTCACCGGCGCATCAAGCCTGAATGTGAGTTCCGTACGCGGAACACTTGGAGCTGTGCTTAACCCGCCACGGCACGGTCCTGGCGAAGGCTGCCGCGCCCGTGAAATGCGGACTTTCCGCGATCATTAAAATTGATTGTTTACGAAAAAGGCCGAACCTGATTGCCGCCTGAGCGCAATTCGCCAGCCTCTGCTGGGCCTGGCGCGAACAATTGGTAACTCCGATGGAATTCGAACGCCGATCGATAGCGAGGACGACGATCTCGAAAGACGCGCTGCTGTTCTTTGACGCGCAGCGCGGTGTCCTTACTTGCCGCGTTCAGGACGTCACGAATTCCGGGGCCGGAATCGAACTCCATACCCTCAATTTATTGCCGCTGAATTTCGAATTGAGTTTTGACAAATTTCACACCGTTCGTGACTGCCGCGTAATCTGGCGGCAAGGTGATTTCGTCGGCGTTGCGTTTCAAAACTGATTAATCTGCACTCAAATGGAACCGGGGAACCCACGGCGAACGAACAAAACCCGGGGCAATTGGAACTAACATCGAAACTCCGCGTCGAATCCCCGTGCTTCCGGTTCCTCCGGAACACGCCCCCCAAACGGGGTTGATCGTTCTGGCGCGTCACTTCCGTGCTGGGGCCGCTCGGGGGTCTATGACGGGAGTTCAGTATGTCCTGGGATCGTCCGTTCGCTCAACCTGTCCCGCTCCCGGAGGGACCGCCCGCGCAAACCCTGCGAGACGCCGCCGACTACGTCAGGAAGCTACCTCTGCCAGAACGTGACTGTCAGGAATGGCGGCTTGCTGTCCAGATGCTGATCGATGCCGCCGAAGATCGCGGACCCATGCTGTTTGCGCGCATGGGAATTGTCAGAGCCCTGGAAGCGCGCGTCGAAAGGACAACACTCGCTCCCGAGCCCCAAGGTCAGGATCAAGATCGAGGTAAACTGAAGTGCGACCGTGACGCCAGCATCTGACTCCAGATCGATATCACCCAGCAATGCTGCCGAAACGCCGGCAGACTTTCCAAGCCGAACAGCAGTTCGCGCGCTTTAAAGATCCGCAACCGACCGGTTGCAAATCTGCTTAAGCTACCTGCCGTATTCGGAAGTCGTCGATCCGCTTGCCGGACTTCAATTTTGCAGCCAGCCAACGCGGCGTCTTTCCTCGTCCCGCCCAAGTCTCGGACGGCCGATCCGGATTCCGAAACTTCGGAACGACCGCTGGATATGGGCGCCGCCCTGTCGACGAACTCTCGCGCTCAATTTCGACGACGCCCTTGAGTTGCTTGAGGCGATTTTCGAGCACGCGCTTCTCGGCAAGCAGCGCTGCTGCAAGCCTGGAAGCGATTTCTTCGTGCAGTGCCCACAACTCATCCGTGGACATCGATTTGAAGTCATTCCGGTTCACGACCGTCCCCAATCATGATTCGATATAGTGTAGTCTGTCATCGTTGGTAGAAAACTTGAGCAGAATAAGGCCGATTCAGCACATCTTTAAGTACCTCTTTCAGACGATTTAAGTACGCCTTTGAGGCGATAAAGTTCCACGTGGTTGACCTCTTTAGATTGTAAAGTTCCATCCGGTTGACCTCTTCAGATAATACAACCATGACGGAATCTGCATCCAAATTTTCCTCTCACAACCAGTGATAGATTGGCCCGGCGCGAGGCGCAAGGCATTTTGAAGATCACTACGAACCTCTTGTTGACGGTTCCCTAATCGCGCAACCACATTCAATCGTTGTTCGAGCATTTGCGCCGCGCTTCCAGGCGAGACGGTAGCGGGTGAAGCAAGCGCAAACTTGGCGCAATGCCGCCGCACCCGCGCCACGCCGGCGCCAAAGTCGAATTGGAACTTTGCACCTGGCAACCTCCGGCGGGCGCGAGCCTGTCTCCGCAACAGAATGTTGGCGTCATGGCTGCGTATCGCCACCGCAATGGCCGCGGTGCTTCCAAGCTGCGGTTTGCGGCAGTGGCGCTGGCGCTGACCTCGTCGCATGCATGCGCCGAAACCTTTCAGCAAATGTGGATGGGGCGGATCGCCCGACCACCGGCAGACGATCAAGAGGCCTCCGTCTACTGGGAGGACAAGTGGGATGCACGCGGCAAGCGCTTCAAGGCCAACGAGGTCTCCTGCGCGCATCGCACCGAGGCGTTTGGCACTATCTTCGTCGTCACCAATATCGAGAACGGCAAGAAGATCCGCTGCCCGGTGCAGGACCGCGGCCCCTTCACACGCGGCCGGGTTCTCGACTTCTCGCTCGGCGCCGCGCGCCAGATCGGTTGCGATGGCTTGTGCCGCGTCACCGTGCGCCGCGCCGGCTACGAGTAGCAAGCCTAACCCGGCTCAGCTTCAGGCTGTCGTCTAAACCGCGCGGCTGTTGCCGCCGGGTGACATCGCCCGCGCAAGAATCCGATAGTCTGACCCGGTTTCGCGCAATTCCTTTTTTTGGTGGCATTTCCATGAAGAGGCTGGCACTCGCGATTTCCGTTCTCGCCGTCACCGCGACCGGCGCCCTCGCCAATCCCGTCTACAACTGGACCGGGTTCTATATCGGCGGCAATGTCGGCTATAGCTGGGGCCGCTCTGCAAGCACGCTCTGGTTTACCGATGCGGGGGCAACCGTCAGCTCGGCGAACACGCGAAACGACATGAACGGCGTGATCGGCGGCGGCCAGCTCGGCTACAACTGGCAATTCGACAACAAATGGGTGTTCGGCCTTGAGGCCGACTTCCAGGGTTCGGACCAGAAAGGCGGCGCGGGCGGCGCTTGCGCAGGCGGCGCGCTGACAGCGGTGGCGACCCTCAACAGCGCCTGCTCCACCGGGCACATCGGGGATACCACGCCGTTCAACGTCGCAGCCCTTCCGGTCACCAGCGAGATCAGCCAGAAGCTCAACTGGTTCGGCACCGTTCGCGGCCGTATCGGCCCAACGGTGACCCCGACGGTGCTGGTGTATGTTACCGGCGGTCTGGCGTATGGCGAGGTCACGACGACCAACGCGGTCGCCGGCACGAACATCACCGGAGCACAGGGTACCAACGTGTTTGCGCTGACGCCGGTAGCGGGATCGGCGAACAGCACCACCACGCGCGTCGGATGGACGATCGGAGCCGGCATCGAGGGCGTCGTCAGCGGAAACTGGACCGCCAGACTCGAATATCTCTATGTCGACCTCGGGGACGTATCCGGCTCGTTCGTCACGCCGGTCACCGGTCTCAGCGGCGGCCTGCTGACCAGCCGATACAGCTCGCATATCACCGACAACATTCTGCGGGTCGGCCTGAACTACCGCTGGGCGGCCCGGTAGGCCGAAACACCGGGGGCGACGATAAAGCCCCAGAAAGCCGGGCGGGACCCGGCAAGCGGTGGCTGCGGGCCGCGCCGCCACAATAGCCGAGCGCGCGTCTCCCTGGGGTAGGTGAAGGGGCGGCGCCCGGCTATTCGGGCCGCGCGGCGGTGCGGCCTGAACAGGAACTCATTTCTAACTTAATGACCATTTAAAAATCCGTTGAATCATAACGGTTTTATGATCGCGGCCATAGCCGGCGCTGCCATCCGGGCTTCAAGGGAACCGAAAAGGCGCAAAAAACGGGGCGGAATCCCCGAGACTGCTATTCCTCGGAGGTCGCGAAGAATGGCAAATCCAGGTCCATGACAAGGCCCAGGAATGCGGCAACGCCGCCGATGACCGCTATCAGCTCCAGGAGAACGAAGGCGAGCAGCGCGCTCAATCCGATGGCCGCTTTTTTCCAACCATTCCACATGGCGCTACCCCTTAGCACACCGAACCGCCGGCGGAGCAAAAGGCGAACTTAAGGTGAATTCGGAACCCGGACACCACAGTGGCCCCCGGCCTGACCAGCGAGCCCACCGCCGGCGTTGAAGCCCGACCGACCAAATGCCAGCGTCGATTTCAAGCGCGAAGCCGAAAGGAAGTGCGATGAGTGGAATTGCCCGCAAGATCATCTACGTCATGCTCGTGATCGTGGTGCTGCTGATCATCTGGCAATTTCCCGGATCGCTTTGAACGCAGGCCACGCGAGGCCCAATGACCGCGTGCCCGCGCTCGCGTTTTTCGATTGCGATGGTGCCGGTGAGCTGACCGAGCGGCGGAAGCGGCTCGACCGATGCGATGGGGAGTATACGAGGCCCGGAGTGCCTAGGAGTCCGGGCCTCGTGGCCTCCAGTGGTAGCCGTTCGCCGTTAGGTGAACGCCCTGCCCCCCGCTGCAAGCGACGTCGTTATAGATGCGCCGTGCACGCGCAGCCTATCCGTATGAGTACGGTGCGATCTTCGTGCGCATATTCCTTGCGTGTGTCCCGCACGCGTGACCGCAAAACTCGGCCCGACCGTCCATTGCACGCGCAGTAATCCGTCTCACAGCATAAGACAAAGAATAGATTGCCTCGCGGAGCCTCTCATCACTGCGCGAGCGCAATTGCGCTCGTCGCGGGGGGCGTGCGTTCGCGCGACCCGCTGGCTCGCAACGACGTGGTCAGGCCCGCGTTCTATCGCTTATCGAACGGAATATATTGCTGGTATTCCTTTGGCACCGAACTGCGATAGCGCGCGGGCACCGTGCCACGGTCGATCGAACGGTCGATCTCCTGCTGCCGGGTCATCCTGGCCGGTTTCTTTTTCCTCGGCGCCGCCTTCTCCTTTTCGGGAGCCTCTTCAGGCGCCGTGGCTTCCGGCGCGGTACTGGACGTGGCCGCAGGCGCGGTTCCGCCGCTCGGCGCGTCCTGTGCCAGCGCGACGCCGGCCGGCAACACGACGAAAGCCGCCGCCGACGCGACCAGCGCAAGACGTGACAGTTTTTGCATGGAAAACTCCGGTACTGGCCAACTCCGTTTCCGGCCCGATCCTATTATGTCCGCAGCCGTCCGCACACCGGGATTTTGGCGAGGTGGATAGCCATCGCCTGGCTACGCCTGGCCCGGCTACAGGTCGTGAAGACGAAGGCCAGCCGGCTGCACTGCCAGTCCGGACCGAGAGCGGCGCTGGCAGCCGGCTCGGGATAGGACACGCCGATCACGACGAAGCCAATGAAGGCCAGCGCAACGACAGCGGCGACGAGAACGAGGTTCTTGCGGGTCCACCAATTGTAGGGCATGGCGGTCGCTCCTGTTTGAGATGCGAGGAACATAGGAACGACCCGCCACAGTCCTTGTGAACAGGTTCACACTACACGGGTTTGTGCGTGAGCCGGATTGACGCAGACATGGGTATAACTCGCGCAAATCCGTTGCGTGCGCACAACCCTTGATCGACACTGCGCGTTGGGCGAGCGCGTGTGCGGGGCGTGCGATGGACGAGCAGGAAACGGGCTACGACTATACCAGGTACAAGCAGTTGCTGGCGGAAGCGGTCGACGAGACCAGGCGGCGCGAGCTGATCGAGATCATGATCAGGGAAAATGCCCGCGACAGGCTGGAGGCGCAGCGGATGGCGGATCGGGTCGCGATGACGGCGATGACGGTCGCGCGCGTGCTTGGCCCCGGTAGCCGTCGCGATAACTTCCAGGCGCGATAACTTCCAGGCGCGATAACTTCCAGGATTGTGCGGTCACTTTTCCGAAGCCAGCATCACCAGCGAGCCGATCAGACCGATCAGCGCGCAGGCGAGAAGGCCATATTGCAGGATCGCCAGCGCCCGGCTTGGGGCTTCGGTCGCCGTTGCCATCTCGTAGAGCAGCCAGACTGACGTAATCCCGCTCATCAGCGTCAGTTTGGGCCATTTGCTGTTCACGCAAGTCTCCCCTGCTCTACCGGCCCCATTTCGACGCTGGCATTTTGCCCCGGGTTCACTTACCTAGGCGCATTCCGCGCGAGTGGCGCGTCCAACCCCGAGAGTGAAAGCGACAAGGCCTTTTCTATGAGTGGATTCAAGGAACCGAACTTCGCGGACCGCCAGAAGGCCGCGATGCAGGCGCGGCAGAACATTCTGAACAAGTTTCGCGCCCAACCGGGAGCTGACGATCCCGAGGTGAAGCGCCGCCAGGCCGAGCGGGAAGCGCAAGCCGCCGTGCGCGCCAAGGCAAGAGAGGCCAAGGAAGCGGCAAAGGCCGAACAGAAGCGTCTCGAAGCCGAGGCCGCCGCGGCCGAGGCCGCCAGGATCGCGCGCGAGAAGGAAGAAGAGGCCGCCAGGCAGGCCGCGCTGGAGGTAGACCAGAAGGCCAAGCGCGACGCGCGTTACGCTGCGCGCAAAAGCAAGGGCAAGAAGAGGTAGGCAAGAGGACGCGGGCGAGACGCGCACCGCCGTCTCTTGCCGGTGACGGATTCAGCCCCTCCTGTCATTCCAGGCTGATGCGCGAGCGCCAGACCCCCGGATGAATCCAGACCCCGGATGCAAAATGGCGCATCGGGGAATCTCGAACCTCCGAGGGCCGATGCTGCGCACCGCTCCGCAAGCGCTTTGCGTTTGTCGCAGGAATGACGGCGCGGCTCAGTTCTTTTTCATGCCATCGTCTTTTTTCATGCCGTCTTTCATCATGCCATCGTGCTTCATGCCGTCCTTTTTCATCATGCCGTCGTCTTTCTTCATCGCGTCCTTGGACATCGATTCCTTCTTCATGCCGTCGTCCTTGCCCATCTTGTCCTGAGCGAAGACGGCTGGCGCAAACGCAAGGCCGAGCGAAACGAGCGCGGCAGACAGGCCGAGGCCGATACGGGTCGTGGTGGTCATGGGGGTCGTCCTTTGGGTTGGTTTTTCGAAAGCGACGTCTGCCGCTTCTCCAACGACGATGCCGCGACCGGGTTTGTTACCGGCCAGGCCCCAAAGTTCTTCCCTGGTCACGGATAGTTGAAACGGGCAAATTGATGGCGGCTAACGCTCCGCGAGTGCCCAAGTCGGACGTATTATTGTCGGAGTCTTCTGCGAACGGCTGTTTCCGGGGTGTGCGCTGCAGCAGTATCAGGCTTTGGTCTCAGGGCTGGAATCTGGGCTTGCCGTCGTATGCCGCCCCGACCTATCACACAGCCTCGAACTGTCAGACCAGAGCAACTTCGGACGAAGACCGGCTAACATGGGCAGAAGCCGGTCCGGATTGCCGACCTAACAAACTATTAGCAGGGGATAAACCATGCTCACACGCCGCCACATCATCGCATCCGCACTTGCTGCGCCCACCGTCCTTCGTTTCGGCATCGGTACCGCCCATGCCGCCACGACACTGAAGATCTCGCACCAATTCCCAGGTGGTACCATCGACAAGGGTGATTTCCGCGACCGGCTTTGCCGCATGTTCGCCGCCGAAGTCACCAAGCGCTCCGGTGGCGAGATCGCCGCCGAGATCTATCCGAATTCCTCGCTGATCAAGACCAACGCGCAATTCTCGGCGATGCGCAAAGGCGCCCTCGATATCAGCCTCTATCCGATGCCCTATGCCGGCGGCGAATTGCCGGAGACCAATATCGGCCTGATGCCGGGCCTGGTTGCAACCTACGACCAGGGCATGCGCTGGAAGAAAGAGCCGGTCGGCAAGGCGCTGACCGATTTCCTCGCCGACAAGGGCATCATCCTGCTGACCTGGATCTGGCAGGCCGGCGGCGTTGCCAGCCGTACCAAGCCGCTCGTCGCCCCCGAAGACGCCAAGGGGATGAAGGTGCGTGGCGGCTCGCGCGAAATGGACATGGTGCTGCAGACCGCGGGCGCCGCCGTGCTGTCGGTGCCGTCGAACGAAATCTACGCCGCGATGCAGACCGGCGCCTGCGACGCCGGCATCACCTCCTCCACCAGCCTGATCTCGTTCCGCCTCGAAGAGGTCGCCAAGTCGCTGACCTCGGGCGCCGGCGCCTCCTACTGGTTCATGCTGGAGCCGCTGATGATGTCGAAGGCGATCTTCGACAAACTGCCCAAGAAGCAGCAGGACATCATCCTGGCGGTCGGCAGCGAACTGGAAGCGTTCGGCCGCAAGGGCGCCCAGGACGACGATATCGAGGTCGCCAAGGTCTATGAGAAGGCCGGCGCCAAGGTCAGCAAGCTCGATGTCGCGACCGTCGGCAAGTGGCGAGACATTGCGCGCGATACCGCGTGGAAGGACTATAGCGCCAAGACCGCGACATCGGCCAACCTGCTGAAGCTCGCAAGCGACGTCTCCGCATGATGCATGGTCCGCTTCCGGATCAAGAAGACCATTCCGACACCGCCACGGGCAATCCGCTCGTGGCGGCGCTCGGCCAGGCGATGGCGCTGTGCAACGGCGTTATCGTGGTCTTTGCCGCGCTTGCACTGATCGCGGCCTGCGTGATCCTCAGTTACAGCGTGCTCGGCCGCGCCCTGTTCCACAGCGCCAATTACTGGCAGGACGAGGCGGCGGTGTTTCTGCTCGTCGGCGCCACCTTCATGACGGCGGCCTATGTGCAGGGTCAGCGCGGCCATATCGGCATCGAGGCCTTTGTCGGGCTGCTGTCGCCGCTCGCCAACCGCATCCGGCTATGGCTGGTCGATGTCGCGAGCCTGTTGTTCTGCGCCTTCTTTGCCTGGAAATCCTGGACGCTGGCGCATGAGGCCTGGGTCGACGGCCAGGTGTCGAACTCGATGTGGTCGCCCCCGCTTGCGATTCCCTACGTGCTGATGGCTTTGGGCATGACGCTGTTGTGCCTGCAGATCCTGTTGCAGATCATTATTCCCTTTGCTGGTGCTTCACGTCGATGAGCGTTCTTGGAATTGGTATCAGTTACGGCGTTGCGACCCTGTTTGCGATGTTTTCGGGCATGCCCATCGCATTTGCTTTGGGCGCCGTCGCCGTCGTCTTCATGGCGATCTACATGCCCACGGCATCGCTGGATACCGTGACGCAGAACGTCTACGAGGAAATGGCCTCGATCACGCTGCTCTCGATCCCGCTGTTCATCCTCAAGGGGGCGGCGATCGGCAAATCCCGCGCCGGTCAGGATCTCTATTCGGCGCTGCATGCCTGGCTGCATCGCGTACCGGGAGGCTTGGGCGTAGCCAACGTATTCGCCTGCGCGCTGTTTGCCGCGATGGCAGGCTCCTCGCCCGCGACCTGCTCGGCGATTGGTTCGGCAGGTATCCCCGAGATGCGCAAGCGCGGCTATTCCGGCGGCTTTGCCGCAGGCATCATCGCCGCCGGCGGCACGCTTGGCATCCTGCTGCCGCCCTCGATCACCATGATCCTGTTCGCGGTCGCCGCGGAGAAATCGCTGGGCCGGCTGTTCCTCGCCGGCATCGGCCCGGGACTGTTGCTGGTGACACTATTCGGCATCTACGCGGTATTCCGCTTCCGCAAGGAGTATGCGGCGGCGAAGGTTCTCTACGAAAAGACCGGAACCGAATCCGCGATCCTGCATCGCGACGAGTTCACGATGGCCGAGCGCTTCACCATGCTGCCGCGGGTGATCCCGTTCGTGCTGCTGCTCACCGGCGTGATGATTGCGCTGTATGGCGGCTACGCCACGCCATCGGAAACCGCGGGCCTCGGCGGCCTGTTGGCGCTGGTGCTGATCGCGGTGATCTACAGCGTATGGCGGCCGAGCGACCTGTCGCCGATCCTGAAATCCACTATCCGCGAATCCACCATGCTGATGATGATCATCGGCATGTCGCTGCTCTATTCCTACGTGATGAGCTATTTGCACATCTCGCAGTCAGCGGCCGAAGCCATCGTCGCCATGCATCTGCCGCGCTGGGAGCTGCTGGTCGCGATCCTGCTGATGGTCGTCGTGCTCGGCTTCTTCCTGCCCCCGGTGTCGATCATCCTGATGACGGCGCCGATCATCCTGCCGCCGCTGCGCGCCGCCAATTTCGACATCATCTGGTTCGGCGTCGTCATGACCATCGTGATGGAGATGGGGCTGATCCACCCGCCGGTAGGGCTGAACATCTTCGTCATCCGCAACGTCGCGCCCGATATCCCCTTGAGCGAGGTGATCTGGGGCACGCTGCCGTTCGTGCTGCTGATGATGCTGGCGGTGCTGTTGCTGTGCTTCTTCCCGGGGATTTCAACCGGGCTGCCGGACCTGGTGATGGGGCCGGACGGGGGGCGTTGAGACAGGCGAATAGTGAGTAGCGAATGGCGAATGGAAGCCTCCATTCGCTACTCACTATTCGCTATTCGCCTCTTCACCCGACACGGAGCCCGATCGAGCCGCCACCGACGACGCGCAGCAAGTCCGTCCTCACCGCCTCGATATGCTGCTGCAGAAACCGGCAGGCCTCGTCGATCGCCTGCGCCCGGCATAGCGCGATCAGGTGGGCGTGTTCTTTTTCGGCCGTCCCCATCGCCTTGGTGTTGGAGAGCTGCAGGCGCGTGTAGCGGTCGCTGGTCTGCAGCAATGCGATGACGATCGCCTTGGTCCGCGGCCGCCGCGCGTGAACGTACAGCGCCATATGGAAATCGGCATTGAGCTGGCCCCACTCACTGATGTTGCCCGCCTTGATCGCCTTCTCGAAGCGCTTCTGGATGTCGTCCAGCCCGGCAAAGTCTTGTTCCGTAAAATGCGACGCCGACTGCGCCAGGAGCCGCGGCTCCATGATCCCGCGCAGATCGAATACGTCGTTGATTTCGTCCAGCGACAGCTCCGAGACGATCGCGCCTTTTTGCGGGACGATCCGCACCAGCCCCTCGGCTTCGAGCTGAAACAGCGCCTCGCGTACGGGAATGCGGCTCACGCCGTAAACATCGCCCAGCGCGTCCTGCCGAAGCTGCGAGCCGGCCGGATAGGTCCCATCGAGAATCGACTGCCTGAGCTGGTCGACGATCGCAGCCGACAGCGTCCGGTGCTTCAGGGCGCCTTTCATTTGATCTTCCGTCGTCATGGCCGGCCCTTCCGATCGAGGCGGGCCCTGTTTCGCACGTTGACGTGGTCCCGACCCAGCAAAAGCTAACGAGCCTTCGTAATCTTCATTTGACAAGATGGTATAAATTATACTGACAGCAGGGCTCTTTATGGTCGAGCCGCACGAGAAGGCAGAGGCGAAGCCATGATAGCGACAGCGCTGAAAGAACCGGCCGTTGCTACCGAACGTCGGGTTGAAGGCCGCGTAGGCGGCCTATTTCGCGGCCCGCATCTTCGCGTTCAACGCCGCCGCCACGCGGCTGACCGGCGGACGGCCAATCAGCCCGCTCACGACGTTGGTTGCAGCCACCAGCTTGTCCATATCGACGCCAGTCGCAATGCCCATACCCTCCAGCATGTAGACCACGTCCTCCGTCGAGACGTTCCCCGTCGCGCCGGGGGCGTAGGGGCAGCCGCCGAGGCCGCCGGCGGCGGAATCGATCACGCGGCAGCCCTCCTCCATCCCGGCATAGAGATTGGCGAGCGCTTGGCCGTAGGTGTCGTGGAAGTGCATCGCGAGATTGGCCATTGGCGCATCGCCGGCCACAGCGCGCAGCAGATGCCGCGCTTTCAGCGGCGTCCCGACACCGACGGTGTCGCCGAGCGAGATTTCGTAGCAGCCGAGGTCCCACAGCACCTTTGCGACATCGACCACGGCCTGCGGCTTGATCTCGCCCTCATAGGGACACCCGAGCACAGTGGAGATGTAGCCGCGCACCCGCACGCCGTCCGCCTTGGCGCGGGCGAGCACCGGCTTGAACCGCTCGATCGATTCCGCAATCGAGCAATTGATGTTGGCGCGCGAAAAGCTTTCCGATGCCGCGGCGAACACCGCGATCAGCTTGGCGCCAGCGGCTTGTGAAGCCTCGTAGCCGTTCTCGTTTGGCACCAGCACCGGCAGTTCGCAATTCGCGTGGTGGCTGACGCCGCGCAGTACCTCGGCCGACCCGATCATTTGCGGGATCGCCTTCGGCGAGACGAACGCGCCGACTTCGACGGTGTGGAGGCCCGCAGCGATCAGCGCCTCGATGAACGCGATCCGACCGGCGACGCTGATCGGGGTCTTTTCGTTCTGCAGCCCGTCGCGCGGGCCGACTTCGACGATGTGGACGCGATCGCTCATGACGCCGCCGGCTCGACTTCGGCGAGTTCGACGCCTTCGCCGACGATATCGCCGACCTTGCACTTGATCTTCTTCAACACGCCCGCAAACGGCGCGCGCAGGGTCTGCTCCATCTTCATGACTTCCAGCGTCAGGATCGCAGCACCCTTTTCCAGTATTGCGCCCTCCTCGGCCAGCAGCGCGACGACCGTGCCCGGTAGGGGCGCCACGATCTTGTCTTCGCCCACCTGCTCCTCGGTCTCGCCGCCGAACGGATCGACCCAGTGCAGATCGAAGCGGCCGTTGCGGGTACGCAGATAAAGCTCATGCCCCTCGATCACGGCGGTGACACGCGATTTCATGCCATCGATCGTCAGGTCGAAACCACCGCCCTCGGCAGGCGAGGTTGTGAAAACGAACTGATGTTTGCCGATCGATACTGTCGATGCTCCGTTACCATATCGCAGCGTCACCTTGATTTCGGCGCCCTGCCCCTGTCGGAACGAAAAGACCCGTTGCCGCTGTCCGACCGGCATCCAGCCGAAGGTTTGCCACGGCGAATGCGCTTCCCGGTGCGCGGCCTTCTGCTCCTCGACGACGATCGCAGCCACCGCGGCGCAAAGCTCGAGATCGCCGAGCGCGCTTGCGGCTTCCGTCAGCTTCTTCAGTTCGCGCTCGATGAAGCCGGTGTCGATGGTGTTGGCGCGCACGTGCGGGTGCGTGATCAGCGCCGACAGGAACGGGATGTTGGTGACGATGCCCCTGACGTCGGTCTCTTCCAGACCGCGATTGAGCCGCTCGATGGCGGCCTGCCGCGTCGGCGCCCAGGCGATCACTTTTGCCAGCATGGCGTCGTAATAGGGCGAGACCGTATCGCCTTCGCGATAGCCGGCGTCGACCCGCAGGCCGTCGACGGCATCCGGCGTACGCCAGGTCTTGATCCGGCCGACCGAGGGCATAAAGTTCTTCTGCGGATTTTCGGCATAGACCCGCGCCTCGATGGCGTGGCCGTTCAGCCTGATCTCGTCCTGCTTGAGCGGCAGCTTCTCGCCGAACGCTACCCGCAACTGCCATTCGACCAGATCGACGCCGGTAATCAGCTCGGTCACGGGATGCTCGACCTGCAACCGGGTATTCATCTCGATGAAGAACACCTCCTTGCCGTCGGAGACGAATTCGATGGTGCCGGCGCCGACATAGTTCACCGCACCCGCCGCCTTGCGCGCGGCGGCGCAGACCGTTTCGCGCTGTTTGGCGTCCAGCGTCGGCGACGGTGCCTCCTCGATCACCTTCTGGTGCCGCCGCTGCAGCGTGCATTCGCGCTCCCAGAGCGAGAGCAGATTGCCATGGCTGTCACCGATGATCTGCACCTCGATATGCCGGGGGTTTTGCACGAACTTTTCGATCAGCATGCGGTCGTCACCGAACGCAGCCTTCGCCTCGCGCTTGGCGCTGACGATCGCCGCTGAAAGTTCGCCGGCCGAATTCACCACCCGCATGCCGCGCCCGCCGCCGCCGGCGGACGCCTTCACCAATACGGGGAAGCCGATCTTGTCGGCGGATTTTGCGAGCGTCGCCTCGTCCTGGGCCTCACCGTGATAGCCGGGCACCAGCGGGACGCCGGCCTTCTCCATCAGCGCCTTGGAGCCGGATTTTGAGCCCATCGCGGTCATCATCGCGGCGGTCGGGCCGACGAACACCAGTCCGGCATCCAGGCAGGCTTGCGCGAACTCTGCATTTTCGGACAGGAAGCCATAGCCGGGATGGATGGCCTCGGCGCCGGTCTGACGTGCGGCTTCGATCACGCGCGCGATATTGAGATAGCTGTCGCGGGCCCGCGCCGGTCCGAGCAGCACGGCCTCGTCGGCCATGGCGACATGCATGGCGTCGCGGTCGGCTTCCGAATAGACGGCGACGGTGCGCAGGCCCATGGCGCGGGCGGAGCGGATGACGCGGCAGGCGATCTCGCCCCGGTTCGCGATCAGGAGCGTACGAAAACGCCGGTAGAGTTTTGCACGGTCCATCATCACATCCTGAACAGGCCGAATTTCGTGGGTTCGATCGGCGCGTTGGCTGCGGCTGATAGACCAAGGCCGAGCACCAGCCTTGTGTCGGCGGGATCAATCACGCCGTCGTCCCACAGCCGCGCGGTGGCGTAATAGGGGCTACCCTGGTGTTCATATTGCGCGCGAATGGGCGCGCGGAATTTGTCCTCTTCCTCGGCGGACCAGCTATCACCCTTGGCCTCGATATTGTCGCGGCGGACCTGGCTCAGCACCATGGACGCCTGCTCGCCGCCCATCACGGAGATGCGCGCGTTCGGCCACATCCACAGGAAGCGCGGAGAGTAGGCGCGGCCAGACATGCCGTAATTGCCGGCGCCATAGGAGCCGCCGATCACGACGGTGAATTTCGGCACACCAGCGGTTGCAACCGCCGTCACCAGCTTGGCGCCGTCGCGCGCGATGCCGCCGGCTTCGTATTTCTTGCCGACCATGAAGCCCGTGATGTTCTGCAGGAACACCAGCGGGACATTGCGCTGGCAGCACAATTCGATGAAGTGCGCGCCCTTCAGCGAGCTCTCGCTGAACAGGATGCCGTTGTTGGCGATGATGCCGACCGGATAGCCCCAGATATGGGCAAAGCCGCAGATCAGCGTCGTTCCGTAGAGTTTCTTGAATTCGTCGAATTCCGAGCCGTCAACGATCCGGGCGATGATGTCATGCACATCGAACGGCTTGCGCCCGTCGGCGGAGACCACGCCGTAGATTTCTTCCGCCGGAAACAGCGGCTCGCGCGGCTCGCGCATGTTGAGCGCCGCACGCGTCGGCGGCTTCAGCGTGGCAACAATGCGCCGGGCGATCCCGATCGCATGGGCATCGTTCTGCGCATAATGATCAGTGACGCCGGATTGCCGCGAATGCACGTCGGCGCCGCCGAGTTCTTCGGCGGAAACCACCTCGCCGGTCGCAGCCTTCACCAGCGGCGGGCCGCCGAGGAAGATCGTTCCCTGGTTACGCACGATGATGCTCTCGTCCGACATGGCAGGCACATAGGCGCCGCCGGCGGTGCACGAGCCCATCACGATCGCGATCTGCGGAATGCCCTGCGCGGACATCTGCGCCTGGTTATAGAAGATGCGGCCGAAATGCCGCTCGTCCGGAAAGATCTCGTCCTGCATCGGCAGGAAGGCGCCGCCGGAATCGACCATGTAGACGCAGGGCAGATTGTTCTGCCGCGCGATGTCCTGCGCGCGCAGATGCTTCTTCACGGTCATCGGATAATAGGTGCCGCCCTTGATGGTGGCGTCGTTGGCGACGATGACGCATTCGCGGCCCGAAATACGCCCAACCCCCGTGATGACGCTGGCGGAATGGACATCGCCGCCATAGAGGCCGTGGGCCGCAAGCGGCGACAATTCCAGGAACGCGGTGCCGGGATCGACCAGCAGGTCGACACGCTCGCGCGCCAGCATCTTGCCACGCGACGTATGCCGCTTGCGCGACGTCTCGCCGCCGCCGCCGGACACAACCTTGAGCTTCTCGCGCAGTTCGGCCACCAGGCCGCGCATCACGTCGGCGTTGCGGGCAAACTCGGAGGATGTGGGATCGATGGTGCAATGAAGCGGCATGGTCGGCGTTTTCTTTGGATGCTGGAGTGCCCGGGATGGCTTCAGGATGGTCGGAACAGCCCATTCGGAGAGAATGCGACAGCCTGTATCATCTTTGCCCCGTTGTGAAGCTTAAGCCGTCTTTTCAAACAGTTCCCGGCCGATCAGCATGCGGCGGATTTCGCTGGTGCCGGCGCCGATCTCGTAGAGTTTGGCGTCGCGCAACAGACGCCCGGTCGGATAGTCGTTGATGTAGCCATTGCCGCCAAGCAGTTGGATGGCGTCGAGCGCGCATTGCGTTGCCTTTTCGGCGGCATAGAGGATCGCGCCGGCCGCATCCTCGCGCGTGGTCTCGCCACGGTCGCAGGCTTTTGCCACCGCATAAACATAGGCGCGCGAGGCGTTCATCGTGGTGTACATGTCGGCGATCTTGCCCTGCACCAGTTGGAAGGTGCCGATCGGTTCGCCGAACTGCTTGCGCTCGTGCACGTAGGGCAGCACCACGTCCATGCAGGCCTGCATGATGCCGATCGGGCCCGCCGCCAGCACGGCGCGCTCGTAATCGAGGCCCGACATCAGCACGTTGACGCCGCGGCCGACTTCACTGAGCACGTTTTCTTCCGGCACCTCGCAGTCCTCGAACACCAGTTCGCAGGTGTCGGAGCCGCGCATGCCGAGCTTGTCGAGTTTCTGCGCGGTGGAAAATCCCTTCATGCCCTTTTCAATGATGAAGGCGGTCATGCCGCGCGGACCGGCCTCGGGATTGGTCTTGGCGTAGACCACCAGCGTGTCGGCCACGGGTCCGTTGGTGATCCACATCTTGTTGCCGTTCAGCACAAAACGGTCGCCCTTCTTGTCGGCGCGGGTCTTCATCGAGACCACGTCCGAGCCGGCGCCCGGCTCCGACATCGCCAGCGAGCCGACATGCTCGCCCGAGATCAGCTTCGGCAAATACTTCCGCTTCTGCGCCTCGCTGCCGTTGCGGCGGATCTGGTTGACGCAGAGGTTGGAATGCGCGCCGTAGGACAGGCCGACCGCAGCCGAGGCCCGCGACATCTCCTCCACCGCAATGCAGTGCTCGAGATATCCGAGGCCGGTGCCGCCATACTCCTCCTCGACGGTGATGCCGTGCAGGCCGAGCGCGCCTATTTTGGGCCAGAGGTCGCGCGGGAATTGATTGCTGCGGTCGATCTCGGCGGCGCGCGGCGCGATTTCGTTCTGCGAAAACGAATATACCGTCTCGCGGATCGCATCCGCGGTTTCGCCGAGATCGAAGTTGAGAAGCAGCGCCCAGTTTGAGGCCATCATTTCCTCCGGGGGTGTATTCCTTGTAATTAAACGATCATACGTTTTTTTAAATCGGCTGCAAGTGGAACCTGCCTGAACTCAAATGATGGCTACAGGCGATTGAAATTACTGTCATTTCGTGACAGAATTATACGATCGACCGCTCGTTTCCACGGCGGCGAATGCCTGGAGGTCCCATGGCGCGGACGATCGGTTCTCACGGCCCGAAGACGATGGAGGCGATCCGGAAAGCCGGGCTGCGCCTGATCTTCGAGCACGGCTATGCCGCCATGAGCCTGCGCCAGCTCGCCGCCGAGGTCGGTATCCAGTCGGGATCGCTCTACAACCACATCTCGACCAAGCAGGAGCTGCTGTTCGAGCTGGTGCGGGACCACATCAACGAATTGCTTCGCCAGCTCGATCGTGCCCTGCAGGGCAAACAGCGGCCGGTCGACAAGCTCCGCGCCTTCACAGCCTTCCACGTCACCTATCACATGACCAGGAAGCGCGAGGTCTTCATCGCCAATTCCGAGCTGCGAAGCCTGGAGCCGAAGAATTACGAAGAGATCGTGGCGCTGCGCGGCGCCTATGAGCGGCGGCTGGCGGAAATCCTCAGCCACGGCGTGGCGGAAGGTGAGTTCGAGGTCGTGGACATCCAGGTGGCGACCTTTGCGATCCTGGCCTTGTTGACCGGCCTCACCACCTGGTATCGCCCGGGCGGGCGGCTCACCAAGGAGGCCATCGTCGCCGCCCACGAAAAGCTGGTGCTGTCGAGCGTCGCCCCGGGTGCAACACCCAACAGGTCTCAAGCCAAACGCTCCCCCTCCCCGAGCGCCGCGACGCGTGGCAGGCTGGAGCGCCGATGAGGTTGCCCAAGAGGAACCTATGACGGAACGCCAGCCCCTCGACGACATCGATCTCAAGATACTGTCCGAGCTGCAAAGGGATGGACGGATACGCAACAACGAACTGGCTGAGCGGGTCGGCCTTTCGGAGCCACCGTGCCGGCGGCGCGTTCGCGCGCTCCGCGAGCGCGGCTATGTCAGCGCCATCAGGGCCACGCTCGACGAAACGCTGCTGGGCTACGAGGTCATTTCCTTTGTCCTGATCCAGTTGCAGAGCCAGGCCCAGGCCCCGCTGCAGGCGTTCGAAAAATCGATCGCGGCGGTCCCGCTGGTCCTGCAGTCCTGGCGGATTTCGGGTGACGCCGACTATCTGCTCAAATGCGTGGCGCGAAACGTCGAGGGCATGCACCAGCAGCTTCTGCAGTTTTCCGCGATACCTGAAGTGCGCAACATCAGAACCTTCCCGGTGCTAGGTGTCGCGAAGGACGCGCCGCTGCCAATACCAGGCGATCCGGCGGCATCCGGCCTGGGGCGATAGCCCTGGTCCGGACTCCCGGCGTCCGGCCTAATGCGTCCAGGGTTCGACGCGCTTGAAGGCGAAATTGTCGGCGTAGGCGACCGGCCGGCGCACCGAATCCTTCGGCTCGATCACCTGGTAGGCAATGCCCTTGCGCTCGCAATAGGCTATCGCGTCTTCCTTGGTGTCGAAGTGCAAGGTGAGCTGCTGCTTCATGTCGCCCGACGAGGTCCAGCCCATCAGCGGCTCGACCGCCCGCGGCTGCTCCGGCTCGTAGTCGAGCTGCCATTCCCGGATCTTCGCCCTGCCCGATTGCATCGCGTTTTTGGCGGGTTTAAAAATGCGTGCGGTCATGGATGGTTGGGTCCTCAAGCCTATGCGACAGGGTAGCGTTTGGCGGAAACAGCCGGGATAGTATAGAGACATCTTTCAGGAAATTTGATCGGTGATTCCAGCTACCCGGATGTACCATTTCCGTACCGGTATAGTCATTATGCCGTACTGTGACAATCTAGGGCTATCCGGCGGCCGGGACCTGCGCCATCCTCCCCCGAAAGCATCACTGCGAAACGGCAGCCATGAAAATCAACGCCACCCTGCCAGAAAAAGGACGCGACCTCCGGCTCGACCTGTTTCGGGGGGTCGCGAACTGGGCGATCTATCTGGACCATATTCCGGATAATGTCGTGAACTGGATCACCACCCGCAACTACGGGTTTTCCGACGCCGCCGACCTGTTCGTTTTCATTTCCGGCTATACCGCCTCCTTCGTCTATGCCCGGATGATGCTGGAACGCGGCTTCATCGTCGGCGCCACGCGGCTGACCAAGCGCGTCTGGCAGCTTTATGTCGCCCACATCATCCTGTTCGTGATCTATATCGCTTCGATCAGCTATCTCGCACTGCGTTTTGGCGATTCCCAACTGGTCAACGACTTCAACGTCGCCGGCCTTATCGACAACGCGACCGAAACGCTGCGGCAGGGCCTGTTCCTGAAGTTCAAGCCGGTCAACCTCGACGTGCTGCCGCTCTATATCGTGCTGATGGGCCTGTTCCCGCCGGTGCTGTGGATCATGCTGCGCCAGCCCAACTGGACCATGATCGCCGCCCTAGCGCTATGGCTGGTGTCGCGGCAGACCGGCTGGAACCTGCCCGCCTACCCGCAGGGTACCTGGTACTTCAATCCGTTCGCCTGGCAGGTGCTGTTCGTGTTCGGCGCATGGTGCGCGCTCGGCGGCGCCCGCAAGAATCTCCACATCATCAACTCGCCGATCACGCTCTATTTCTGCATTGCCTACATGATCCTGGCGCTCGTCATGACCATGGCCGGCAAGTTTCCGGCGTTCGGCGAGTTGTTCCCGCAGTGGCTGTATTCGATGTTCAACCCGAACGACAAGACCAACCTCGCGCCCTATCGCTTCCTGCACTTCGTGGTGATCGTGATCCTGGTCATCCGCTTCGTGCCGAAGGATTGGTCGGGCCTGGAGTGGAAGATCTTCGATCCGCTGGTGGTCTGCGGCCAGCAATCACTGGCCGTGTTCTGCGTCGGCGTATTCCTGTCGTTCGTCGGGCATTTCGAACTGTCGATGAGCTCAGGCTCGCTGTTCGCGCAGATCTTCGTCAGCGTGACCGGCATCGCGATCATGACCATCGTTGCCTACTACATTTCGTGGTCGAAGCGGCAGGACAAGCCGCTCAAGCCGCCGGCGCCGAAAGCCGCCGGAGCGGCTCCCGGCTGATCCTGGGCAGCCACCCTCAGGCCGGCTGCGCGGTCGACGCCACCAGCGTCCGCACGTCGGCGTAGACGTTAAGCACCGGCGCGACCACCTTGTGCATGGCGGTCTTCGAGACGATCGTATCGTGGATGACCAGATGATCGACGCCCGTGGTCAGAAAGCAGTTCACGGCATCCTGCGGCGTTTCCACGATCGGCTCACCCTTGATGTTGAATGAGGTGTTGATCAGCACGGGAACGCCGGTCAGCGCCTCGAATTCCTTCAGCAATCGGTAGAGCATCGGATTGGTTGCTTCGCGCACGGTCTGGACCCGCGCGGTGCCGTCGACATGCACGATCGCCGGGATTTTGTCCCGCCACTCCGGGCGCACCGGCTTGGCTATCAGCATGAAGGGCGAATCCTCCTCGCCCTCAAATATCTCCTTCATACGCTCGGCCAGCACGATCGGCGCGAAGGGGCGGAACGCCTGCCGGTGTTTGACGCGGCTGTTGAGGATATCCTTCATCTCGGGCTTGCGTGGATCTGCGATCAGGCTGCGATTGCCGAGCGCGCGCGGTCCGAATTCCGACCGGTCCTGAAACCAGCCGATCACCTTCTGATCGGCGAGCAGCTTTGCCGTGTCGCAGCAGACATTCTCGCTCTTGACGGCGTCGACCTGGATTCGCACCAGAAATTTCTGCAGCTCCTTCGCGGCCTCCTGATCGCTGTAGCGTTTGCCGACATAGGAATGGTCCATCACGAAGTCACGGCGCTGCTTCAGAATTTCGAGCCAGCCGTAATAGGCGCAGCCGATCGCAATCCCGTCGTCGCCCGCCGCCGGCTGGATCCAGACATTCTCGAATCCGGATTCGCGGGCGACCCGCCCGTTCGCCACGCAGTTCAGCGCGACACCGCCGGCCATGCAGAGGTTCTTCGCACCGGTGGTTTCGCGCAGCCAGCGGGCACGGGCGAGCAGCACGTTTTCGGTGTCGTCCTGCGTGCGCCAGGCCAGATCTTCCCAGTGCCGCATCGCCGGGCTCTTTTCCCAATTGCTGCCATCGAACACGAAAGGCTGCTTGAGGTCAGCGGTCCAGTGCGGCACGTGCAGTTTGCCGTCGTTCATTTCGAGCAGAGGCTTGACCTGGTCGCGGCGGCCATAGGGTGCCAGCCCCATCAGCTCGCCGCATTTATTCCAGTCGCCGAAAATGTAGGTGGAGGCACGGCTGTAGAGCGCGCCGAGACCGGGCATGGTGTAGAATTCGTCGCTGAGGAAGCCGCGGTCCGGCTCCATCCAGACCTTCTTGAGGCATTCCAGCGTCGTGCCGCTGAACTTGTAGTAACTCTCCGACTCGCGTGCCAACGGCGTCGCCGCGTCACTGGCGGGAAAGGCTTCCATGACGTCGGAACGGTAACTGCCGACGCCATCGACGATCATAACGACACCATCCTCGAACGGCGACACTGCGAACGCGCTGTAGGCGTGCGCCAGATGGTGGGAGATCGTGACGACCTTGTCCTGACGCGACAGATACAGCGGGTGCTTGGCCGCGTCGGTCCGCTCGAAATCCGGAAGAAAGCCCGGCGCATCGAAATAGACCAGCCGCTCCTCCATTTCCTGGACCGGCAGGATGTAGCAATTGCGAACCACCAGATCGACGTCGTCGAGTGTGATGCCCTCGGCTTCGAGGCAATAGTCGATCACTTCTTTGTAGAAGCCTGACGCGTGCTTGGCCCGCGTGATCCGCTCCTTGGCGATCGCAAAGGCGATGGCGCCGTCGCGCAACAGGCAGGCGCTCACATCATGGTCGTAAGTGTTCAGGCCAAGGACATAAGTGTGTTTTTTGGACATGGGTACTCGTTAAGGCGGGGATCGTCGTATGCTGAAAAATGGAGATCGTGTCGACATCAAGATGCTGGCGTGGCCTTGCCGTAGCTTCTCTCTAAGTTCTGCAGCGCACCGTCATCGGCGTTCAGGAAACATTCAGGAAGATGAACGGCGCAATGCAAAAAACCTCGGCAAACCGGCCATAACTTGACCTTATCTGCCCTTCTTAATAAAGTCCTCAAAGTCCGAAAGAACCTTAGAAATATTGTCTTAGTGCATCTGAACCGAAAGCAGCCTCGCGCGTCTAAGTGAGATGGTGCCGAAGTCCAGATGTCTGGAAGTGACCCGGAGATTCCTGAATGGCTACACGCTACAATATCCTGACCCGCTGCCTCGCAGCGTTGGCTTTGTTGTTCGTCTACGTCGCCAGCACCTCTGCGATTCTGGTCGGCGGGACGACTACGTCCGCGCTGGCTCGAGGCGGCAGAGGCGGCGGCTTTCGCGGCGGCGGCGGCCGAGGCTTTTATCGCGGCGGCGGCAGAGGCTTTTATGGCGGCCGGGGCTACTACGGCCGAGGTTATGGCTTCTATGGCGGTGGTCCCCGCTGCTGGTGGAACGTCTACGGCGTCCGCGTCTGCAGGTGGTGATATAGGCTTGATCGCTGTCGCATAACGCGACCGCGAACCAGGCGCGCCGGGCAACCGGCGCGCCTCTTCTTTTTGGTGGATCGGATCACGCGATAAGCAGACGGCTCCGCCGCTGAACAAGGCCGTGTTCTCATAGAGCCGATGGCGTGACGCGTCGAAATTAATGTCCGTTTTGCTCCTGAGACAACTCGGTTGCTGCGCAGAAGCGAAATGACGCGATGGGCCAGCATCCAACCTTGCGATCCGAAGGCTCGACCCCAAGTATGGTGCCAGTTCTATCCGGAGCAGACCGCAATGCGTGACGCCGATGGGTCAGCGATGGTCAAAGTGCTGCTATTGAATGACGACGAAACGACGATGGAGTTCGTTGTTCAAGTGCTTGAGAGCGTTTTTGGAAAGACACGCGAGGAGGCGCTCAAGCTGGTACTGGAGATCCACCGCGATGGAAGTGGCGAATGTGGTGTCTATACGGTTGGACAGGCGTCAACCATCGTCGCGCGTGTAGCCGCGCTGGCCGATCGCAACGGCTATCCCCTGCGCTGTGTCACCGAGCCAGGCTTGATGAGCTGATTTCTAGCTTGCGAGCCGTGGCAACAGCTTGAGTGCATTGCCTCGCTCGATGGCCGCAATCTGTTCGTTCGTGAACACACCCGCCTCGCGCAGCCCCTTCACATGATCGGTGCCGGTCCGGTACGGGAAATCTGTTCCGAACACGATCTGCGACGGCGGAATGATCGCCGCGAGCGCCGACATCGAGCCGCGGTTGGAGGTCTGCGCGGTATCGTAGAAGAAGCGCTTCAGCTCGGCGAGCGTGCCATCCGGCACCGTCTCCTTGGCCTTCGGCACCAGCAGCGGATGGCGGACGAAACGCTCGATCAGGAACGGCATCGTCCCGCCGGCGTGCGAGAAGATCCAGCGGATGTCGGGAAACCGCCGCGCGTTGCCGGAGAATACGATGTCGGCGATGGTGCGCGTCGTATCGGTGCCGAACTCGATCATCACAGGTGGCTGCGTCGGCGCCAGGTTCACGCAGCAATTGGCGGCCGTCGGATGGGTGTAGACCAGCGCCTTGCGGCGGTTGATTTCTTCCATCACGGGCAGGAATGATGGATCGCCAAGCCACTTGTCGCCATAGCTCGTCATCAAGGCGATGCCGTCGGCCTTCAGCGTATCGAGCGCATACGTCAGTTCGCGCAGGCTGCCTTCAGCGTCGGTGAGCGGCAGCATTGCGAAATTGCCAAACCGCCCGGGATAATCCGCGACCAGCTTTGCGCCATACTCATTCGACTCGCGGCACAGCTTTCGCGCCGCATCGCCCTTGGTGAAATTGACCGCGGGTGTAGTCACCGACAGCATCGCGGTGGCGATGCCGGCTTTGTCCATGTCATCAAGCGATTTTTCGATGGTCCAGTTCTTCATCAGTGGATCGCCAAAACCGCTGTCGTTCGACGCCGTCACATAGGTCGGCGGCGACAGATGGTGATGGACGTCAATCCGGAACGGCTTTGTGTCTGCGCTTTGCGCCGATGCCCGGCCGCCACCCGCCGCTGTCGTCAACGCCAGCGCGCCGGCGCCGAGCATGAAGCCGCGCCGGCCTGGGTTGGAAAGCGACGGACTTGGCTGGCCGCAGCAGAAGCAGCCCTGCAGCGAGGGCATACGCAAATCCGTCATTCGTTCTCTCCCCGATTTTGTTTTTCGTTGCGTGCAGCCTTCAGCCGTCGAGAATGGCAACCGCCCGTGTCCAGCCCGCCGAGGCGCGCTCGATCTTCACCGGGAAGCACGACACCATGAAGCCGGTCGACGGCAGTTGCTCGAGATTGTGCAGCTTTTCGATGTGGCAATAGCCGATATGGCGGCCGGCCTTGTGGCCTTCCCAGATCAGGCTGGCGTCCCTGGTCTCGGCATATTTCTTCGCGGTATAGACGAACGGTGCGTCCCAGCTCCAGCCGTCGATGCCGGTCAGCCGCACGCCG
This sequence comes from Bradyrhizobium sp. AZCC 2262, assembly GCF_036924535.1. Taxonomy (NCBI): domain Bacteria; kingdom Pseudomonadati; phylum Pseudomonadota; class Alphaproteobacteria; order Hyphomicrobiales; family Nitrobacteraceae; genus Bradyrhizobium; species Bradyrhizobium sp. AZCC 2262. The sequence goes on from NZ_JAZHRT010000001.1 coordinate 3,596,748, forward strand.
CGCTCCAGCAGATACATGGTGGCTTCATAGCCCATGCCGCAGCCCGAGGTGACGTAATCCTGCCGGCCATATTTAGCGCCGGCACTGGTATTGATCACCACGATCTCCAGCGGCGACAGCGTATGGCCGATGCGCTTCAGCTCAGTTTCGACATCCTTGGCGGTCGCGACATAGCCGTCCGCAAAATGCCGGAAGTCCAGCTTCACGCCCGGCTGAAAACACCATTCCAGCGGCACCTCGTCGATGGTCCAGGAACGCTCGCCGCGATTCATGGTGGGATGGAAATGCCAGGGCGCGTCCAGATGCGTGCCGTTATGGGTGGAGAGCGATACCTGCTCCACTGCCCAGCCCTGGCCATCAGGCAGATCTTCCGCCTTCAGCCCGTCGAAGAACTGCAGCATTCGCGGCAGGCCCTGCTGGTGATCGATGTACTGGATGGTCGGATGATTGCCGGGCGGATCGGCCGGCACGTCGTTTTGCAGGGGAACGGAGATATCGATCAACTTGCGCGCCATGGCGTTTCCTCGCTTGATGTTCTTCCTGGGCTGACGTGTCGGGATGCGGCTATTGCCGCTCGACCCGGTTCTTCAACGTACCGATCTTTTCGACTTCGAGCTCGATGGTATCGCCGTGCTCGAGATACCAGCCGAGCTCGAGGCCACAGCCATTGCCGACGGTGCCGGATCCGATGAATTCGCCGGGCATCAGGGTCTCGTCCTTGGTGACATGGGCGATGATCTCCTCGAACGAGAATAGCATGCCCTCCGTCACGCCCTGGGAGCGCATCTTGCCGTTGACGCGCGCTTCCATCTTCAATTTGTAGGGATCGCCGATCTCGTCCGGGGTAACGATCCACGGCCCCATCACGTTGCCGCCGTCAAAGCTCTTGCCTTTCGCCGGCCCCAGCCGCCCCTCCATTTCAATGCGCTGGGCATCGCGCGCGGAAAAGTCGTTGAAGATCGTATAGCCGAAGATGTGATCCCTGGCCTTGGCCGCGGAGATGTTGGCGCCCTTGCTTTTGGTGATGATGCCGAATTCCAATTCGTAATCCATCACCTGGCTATAGCGCGGCCATTTCACCGTGGTGTTGGTGCCGCGCACGCTGAAGCGGTTGGTGATGTAGTAGATCGGTTGCTTGCGGTAGACCTCCGGCAACTCGCCGAGCGGCTCGGCTTCGATCCGCGCCAGTTCGGCCATGTCGTTCTTGGCGCGCGCGGCGAGCTTGAGCTGCCCGCGCGGGGCCTGCAGGATGTGCAGCGGAAACGACATCCCGTCCCGCATCTGCCGCGGCTCCGGGACCGGCGCCAGAATCTCAGCCGTCTCGGTCTTGATGGACAGGCTCTCGTCCTTGCCGTGCTTCTCGAACACTTTTGCTGCCTGTTCGAGCGCGGCGTCGCCGGTGTCGATCAATGCCAGCATCGATGCGAAGGCGGGATTGGCGCTTCCGCTTCGGTTGGCGGCGGCTGTGAGATCGAACAGAAGCGTATCGCCCGTATGCACGATTCCGATCTTTTCCTGTCCGCCGGATTTGAATGTCGCGAGTTTCACTGGGGGTACCCCTTGTTTTCCGATGAAATATATGATCAAAAAAAATATCGATAAACAAGTCAGAAAAATGTGTGATGGGGAGAATGTCGTGAAAAAGGCCCTTGCCGCCCTTGCGGTCAGCGTGACGCTGACCGGCACCGCCTTTGCGCAGGCCAAGATCCAGGTTGGCTGCACGGCGACCTCGGACTGCGCCTCGGCGATGGTGGCGATCGATGAGGGCATCTTCAAAAAGCACGGGCTCGAGGTCGAGATGACGCCGATCGGCATCAACTCGAATATCCCGGCCGCGATCCTGTCGAACTCGATCCAGATCGGCGGTCCGACCTCGACCGTGTTCCTGCAGGCAGCCGACGGCGGCCTCGATCTCGTCGCCATCGCCGGTGCAACCGTGATGAGCCCGGTGTCGAACGGCAACATCACCGCCTTTGTCCGCAACGGCATCACCATCAAGGAGCCGAAGGATTTCGTCGGCAAGAAAGTCGGCGCGCCCGGGCTGAACGCCTTCCTGCACGTGCTGTTCGTGAAATGGCTGGTGGAAAAGGGCGTCGATCCCAAGAGCGTCAATTTCGTCGAGGTCACCTTCCCGACCATGGCCGATATCATCAAGTCCGGCGGCGTCGACGCCGTGCTGACCGCCGAGCCGTTCGTGACTCGCATGACCAATGCCGGATTGGGCTCGGTCGGCGCGCGCTATGCCGTCGAACTCGCGCGCACCGATCCGATCATCTTCTATGCCGCGTCGCGCGAATGGGCGGAAAAGAACGCGGCAGCGATCAAGAAATTCCGCGATGCGCTCGCCGAATCCGCAGTCATCGTCAACAACGACCGCGAAAAGGCATCGGCCTCGATTTCAAAATTCACCAAGCAGCCGGTCGAGCTGGTCAAGGCGACGCCACCGAACCGCTCCGAACCGGCGCTGAAGCCCGAACAACTCGCCTGGTGGATCGAAGTGATGTCGACGCAAAAGATGCTGCAATCCAAGCTCGATACTTCGAAGCTGGTCCTGAAGTAGAGGATTTCGCGATGCCGGCCTCCGAGCGCCAATTGAACCGACCGGTGACCGAGGCCGCCACGCTGACCGAGCGCGCAGCCATGCTGGTCGAGCAGGACATCCTGGCCGGCCATCTGGCGCCGGGATCGCGGCTCGGCATCGTCGACCTGGTGCAACGCTACGAGATCGGCGCGACGCCGCTGCGCGAGGGCCTGTCACGGCTGATGTCGCGCGGGCTGATCGTTGGCACCGGACAGCGCGGCTTTCGCGTCGCTGACGTCAGCCGCGAGGATCTGCTTGACATCACCACCATGCGCACGGCGGTCGAAGTCGAGGCCATCCGGCTCGCCATCGTCCATGGCGACGACGCCTGGGAGGCGGGAATCGTCAGTGCGCTGCACCAGATGCGCCGGCACATCGAGCGCACCGGGGATGAATTCCGCGAGGGTGCGGAGGATTTCGACCGGCTGCACAAGGGCTTTCATACCGCTTTGCTGGCCGCGTGCGGCTCAAAGCGCATGATGGCCGCCCATTCCGATCTCTACGACCAGGCCTATCGCTATCGCCGGGTGATGATGCGCTCCTTCGACAGCGGCAAAAAATTCGTGCGTGCGCACCAATTGCTCGCCGACCGTATCATCGCGCGCGATATTCCCGGGTCGCAAGCGATGCTGGAAGCGCATCTGCGCTCGACCATGGACTTCGTCTATCCCTCAGGCAGCGAGAGCTGAACCATGGCAAGCGCCGCAAAACGTCTCGAAGCCGTTCCCGGCCAGCCGACGCCGCAGATCGCATTTGACGGGGTCACGCTCGTACTCGGCGGCAAGACCATCATCGAAAATCTCAGCCTCGGCGTCCGCCCCGGTGAATTCCTCTGCATCGTCGGCGCATCCGGTTGCGGCAAGACCACGGCGCTGCGTCTGGCGGCAGGGCTCTACCAGCCGTCCAGTGGCAGAGTGAATTTCGACGGCCAGCCGATGCGCGAGCCGCGCCGCGAAATCGCGATCGTGTTCCAGGACTACGGCAAGGCGTTGCTGCCGTGGCGCACCGCGGCCGGCAACGTCTCGCTGGCGCTGGAAGCGGGCGGCATGCCGTCGGCCGGGCGCCCTGCCCGGATCGAGGAATTGCTGCGCACCGTCGGCCTGCCCGGCCACGCCGGCAAATATCCCTCCGAAATGTCCGGCGGCATGCAGCAGCGCCTGCAGATCGCTCGATGTCTGGCGCAAGAGCCGAAGACGCTGCTGATGGACGAGCCGTTCGGCGCGCTGGATGCGATGACGCGGCAGGGTTTGCAGGACGAGGTGCTGTCGCTGGTGGCGGCCAGCGGCGCCACGGTGATCTTCGTGACCCACGACCTCGACGAGGCGATTTATCTCGGGGATCGCGTCATCGGCCTGCTGCCGCATCCGGGACGGATCGGCATCGAACTTTCGGTCAACCTGCCGCGCCCGCGCGATCAATTGTCGACCCGCGAGCATCCGGAATTCCTGCGGCTGCGGCGGCAGTTATTCGACTTCATCAAGGCGACCGAGCAGTGACGGGCAATTCCGCCAAGGCACTGGCGCTGCCGCTGGCCGTTCTGCTGGCGTTCGAAATCTGGGCGCGCGCCACCCATCTGCAAAGCGACAGCCTTGCGCCGCCGAGCGAGATCGTCATGGCGCTCTTTGGTGCCTTCGCCGATTTCTCGATCCTGACGGCGACCCGCGACACACTGTTCTCGGCCTTCGCAGGACTGGCAATCGGCACGATCAGCGGCCTCGCGCTCGGCATTGCGTTCGGAATTTCCGATACCCTCAACCGCCTGATGGAAGTGACGGTCGAGGCGATCCGGCCGATCCCCTCGATCGCGCTGCTGCCGATCGCGCTGATCGCGCTCGGCTTCGGCTACCGCATGGAAATCGTGATCGTGGCGTTTGCCTGCGTCTGGCCGGTCTTGATCCTCTCGCGCGCGGCCGTGCGCAGCATCGAGCCGCGGCTGATGGAGGTGGCGCGGGCGTTACGCTTGCCGCCGGCACAGCGGGTCTGGAAGATCATCATCCCGGCGGCGTTGCCGCGCATCTTCGTGGCCTTTCGGCTGTCGGCCGGCATCGCCCTGATCGTCGCCGTGACGGTCGAAATCGCCATCAACCCGCTCGGCCTCGGCGCCGGCATCATGCTGGCGCAGCAGGCGCTGCGTCCCGACCTCATGCTGGCCTATCTGGTCTGGATCGGCATCATCGGCTACGCGCTCAACATCCTTCTTACCGTGGCCCAACAGCGCCTGTTCGGCCGCGCCGCGTTGAGCGGAGACGGCCAATGAATCGGGCCGTCATCATGTGGCGCGTGGCGAGCTTCGCGGTTGCCGCCGGTTTCATTGCGCTCTGGCAATTGATCGCCAATCTGAAACTGGTCTCGCCGGTGTTCCTGCCGGGCCCGGATCGCGCCTGGGCCTCGCTGGTGCGCGGATTTTCCTCCGGCGATCTCTGGAGCAAGCTCGCCGGCACGCTCGAGCATATGGCCTATGGCTGGCTTGCCGCCTCCATTGCCGGCGTCGCGATCGGCGCAATCATCGGATCGTCGCGCACGATGCGGACCTATGTCGCGCCCTCGCTGGAGTTTTTGCGGCCGCTGCCGGTCTCGGCGATCATCCCGGTCGCGATCGCAATGCTCGGGCTGACGCAGGCAATGGCGCTGTTCGTGATCGCCTTCGGGGCGATCTGGCCGATCATGCTGGCGACCATCCACGGCTTTGCGGCGGTGGAGCCCCGGCTCTATGAGGTGGCGCGGTCGCTGCAGATGTCGCGGTTCGCCGTGATCTCAAAGATCGCATTGCCCTCCGCCAGCCCCGACATTCTCGCCGGCATGCGCCTCAGCCTGACGGTGGCGCTGATCCTCTCGGTGGTCTGCGAAATCCTGGCCGGCCTCGACGGGCTCGGCCACTGGGTGCTGCTCTCGGCCCGCGCGTTCCGCTCGGCCGATCTGTTCGCCGGTGTCATCCTGCTAGGCGTCACCGGCTACGTGACGTCGGTGGCGATGTCGCTTGCCGAGCATCGGCTGTTGGCATGGCAGGCCTCGCAGCGCTAATCGATGCTGGCTACCCGCGCGCGGGACGCCATCGGCGACCTCGCGCGACGCGCACTTTCCGGCACGGCGGACGTTGGAACATCCGTGCCGAAGCGCTGCGGCTCGCGTTGAAGCCAGAGCAATCGCCGCTTCCCCGCGCTCACCACGTCGCCGGCAACGCATGCGATCCAGCGCCAGAACGCCTGGGGACTGAAGGTGACCAGCACCTCGTGGTGCCGCATCCCCTTGCCGCCCTTGACCAGCCCGAGATCGCGGATGATGCAGTACGTCCCGCTGCTCATGCGGGCGAACTTCGTACCTTGAAAATGACTGCGCACGCGCGACAACATATGCGCAGCATGCACCGCACGTCGATTCCGTCAATCTTGACGGCCGCCGAATCGCCCTCGCCGAGGTACGAAGCCGTCAAAGCGTTGCGTTGTTGCCGCGCTCGCCGATGCGATGCACCTGACCGGTCGGAACCCGCACACGGCTCAACACCTCCCGACGATCGCTCATCCGCGCGCTGGATGGCTCGCGCTGCGCGAAGCATTCAAGAATCTGGATACGGATTTCCTCCGCGACCGGACCCTCGACCTGGCGCATGCGATTCCAGAGCCGGATTATTTCCCGTTGCTTCTCGACATCCATTGGTCACCTCCGAGGAATGACCAACACAAGAACATAACGAGAACAACATTGCAAGCTACCCCGAGGGAGCTAGAAACAAATACTCAGAATTTTCATTCGGCAGTTCTCCACTGCGCGAGATTTTGGCTTCGAGGAAGCTACCTGCTTCGGCGGCTTCGTAGCCTTTGGAGGCTTCGCCGGCTTGGGATGCTCATAGTTGCCAGCAATCACCATGGCCCAATACATGCGACCGGTCTTCGCACTTTTCACGCTGGCGACACCGACGCGCGTGGCGCCGGGCAGCAGGAGGTTTTTTCGGTGCCCTGACGAATTGATCCACTGGTCGAGGGTTTTGGGAAAGCTGTCGTAGCCATACGCAATGTTCTCCGCGGCTCGGCCGGCGCCCGCCGGATCGACGCGCGTATTGAATCGGCCGAGCACGTCGTGATCCAGTTGGTCCTTGGCGGCCATCGCCTGGGCTTGGTCGTGTGCAATCCGCGTGAGAGTCGCGTCCAAAGTTACGCGCTTCTCCCCGTGCTTTAGCCGAAAGTCAGAAATCATCTGCGCGGGATTGGCCACAGCCGTCCGGCCCAAGACTGTGGTGGCAAAACAAAGCGACAGCCCCAGCAAAAGTGCCTGCCGCGCCGGAAAGGCTGTCTTCCTGCCCATCACAAGTATTCCCCTGCCCCTTCCCAATTGGGACCACTGGGAAGATTCAATCCGAAAAAGACGCAGTAAGTCATTGATTTAGTTGGTCGGGGCAGCTGGATTCGAACCAACGACCTGCAGTACCCAAAACTTAACAGGTTATTTTCCGACCGATTCCATTGCGTGCCGTCCATTGCCTCCCGCCATCTAACTGATTGCTTATATTGTGGTATTTCGAACATTCCATTTCCGTTGCTTTCCCGTCGTTTCCGCTCAATACATGATCCGGTGGCTACTCGGTGGCTATTCGGAGAAAGCGATGCCAGTTCTAAAGCTAGGACGACGTGCCGTTACCGGCCTGCCCGCTGTATCAAAGCCGACGATCTTTTACGACTCCGACCTGACCGGCTTCGGCGTCAAGGCGATGCCTTCGGGTGCCCTATCATGGATAGTCGAATACCGCCCGGGAGAAGGCGGCAGGCGCGTTGCAAAGCGCCGCATGGTGATAGGTACGCCCGCCACGCTCTCGCCTGAGAAGGCCCGTGACGCCGCTGAGACGTTGCTGGCCAAGGTTAAGTTGGGGGCTGACCCGGCGGCCGAGCGCGGCGCTGCCAGGAAGGCCGAAACGGTCGACGAGTTGATCGACAGTTTCGTCAAGGACCACCTCAAACCAAAATGCAAGGCGGGCACGATCCGACTCAACGCTGGTTATATCAAGAATCATATTCGCCCTGCCCTCGGCAAAAAGAAGGCCAAGGCTGTGACGCGTTCAGACGTTAACCGCCTCCACCTCAAGATAAAAGACGCCGGGTACGCTGTCGCAGCGAATCGCGTCGTGTCGCTGATCGGAACAATCTATGAGTTCGGCCTCGAAGAAAAAATACTTCCCAGGGGTACTGAGAATCCCGCCGGCGGCATTAAAATGTTCGACGAGAAGCCACGTCAGCGCTATCTCACCGGAGATGAACTGCAGCGGCTCGGGGCGGCGCTCAGTGAGGCTGAGACGGTCGGGATTCCGTGGGAGCCCGACCCGACGAAGAAAACGAAACACGCGCCCAAGCCTGAGAACCGACTCACCAAGATTGATCAACATGCCGCCGCAGCGTTGCGCTTGCTCTTGTTCACCGGCTGCCGATTGGGGGAAATCCTCAATCTCCGCTGGAGGGAATATGATGCCGGTCGCGGCTTGGCGTTCCTGCCGGACTCCAAAACTGGCCAGAAACCCGTGGTACTATCGGCGCCAGCCATCGCGATATTGGACACCCTGCCCCGCATCGGCGTCTACGTCATCGCCAGCGAGTCGGCTGGCACGAAGGACGAGACTCCGCGCGCCGACCTCAACCGGCCTTGGCGAGCAATCCGCAGGCGCGCTGGCATCGAAGACGTCCACATCCACGACCTCAGACACTCGTTCGCCAGCGTCGGCGCGGGCTCTGATCTCGGTCTGCCGATCATTGGGCGTCTGTTGGGCCACACACAGGCGAGCACAACGCAGCGCTATGCACACATTGCGGTCAATCCCGCGAAGCGGGCTGCGGATCTAATCGCCGGCAAGATTGCCGACGCGATGAATGGGAAATAGAAACAGCCCGCCCCTTGGAAGGCGGGCTGCGGCGCAATCAAGACGATCTGTCCGGCCGGCCGGACAGCGATTCGCAGGCTGGTGGAGTTGGGATTGAAGACCAAAAAAATAAACACTTATCTTGGCGCAGGGAGGAATTTGACGTTGTCAAATGCAATTAAACGCTGGATTGGCGCGGTCTCAGACTTTCGAAAAGCTAGGCCGAAAGAATTTTACTGGTCAATTTTTGGAGCAGCGGCAGGTTTTCTCATTGGATTGTTGGTTGGCGGTGTAGGGGTTGCGGCCTTGGGCGGCGCGATCGGTGTATCTGCATATTATGTCCTGCCCGTTGTTGGGGTGGCGATCGGAAACAGAGTAGGTATTTGGAGGGACAGGGCGGCCATCAAAAAGGTCGCCGATTGACCGCCACAGGTCGCCTGCCATCCGCCGGTTGGTGGAGAGGGACACCAGAACCAATCGGTGGCAACTGACGCTCCGCTCGGTCTGACGAGCGAGTTGATAGTTATCACAGAGCGGCATTGCGTATCCGAAATTGCTTCGTATGTTATCTCGGCGCGGACATTCATTCCGCATCCTCAATTTACCACGGGCCCGCGGGGATGGTTCGCAAGCCAATTCACTTCCTTAGTGCTGGAAGCGCGGGTAATCGTGTCACGCGCGAGTATAGCGCTATTGCAACCAACTTCCTCAGGGCATCGTGTGAGGTCAGCGAAACTTGGGTTAGGCTATTCTTGGTCTATCATGCGATCGAATGCGCGTTGAAGGCGTATTTGGCGAGCAAGAATCCTTTGGCGAACAGGGATGCTTTAGAAGATAGATGGCAGCATCATCGCATCACGGATCTGACCGAAGAAGCAAAATCTCGTGGTCTGGAACTCTCCACCGAAGACAATTGCAGCCTGCAATATTTTGGTCCACTTTCAATGGCGGACGGTAAAGGTAAAAAGGACACCCGTCCTTCTCTGATCCTTCGTTTCCATATTTTTAGCGGTGCCAAGTCGGAATCGCCCGATGTTCTGAAGCGAATTGCGGACGCGATCCTCAACCAAGTCACGCTCTAATGCACACTGCCGGCTCCCACCGCGCAGGCGACGCCGCAGCCGCAAGCATGCGCCTGGCTTCCCCGCTTTCTCTCCCAGCTTTTGGAAACCAGCCTTTATATAAAGACGCCCCGCCATTTCTGACGAGGCGCCTTAGCGGCACGGGCTTGATGGGTATCAGGCCATGACTGGCCGCGGAGAGTGGCTCTACTCCGCCGCTTCGACTCTATCGCAAGCCGACAGCGCGGGCAGCGCGTAGATATCCTCCGCGAACGAGTCGCGCAGGCGGTTCAGCCAGCCCGGCAGCGGATCGTGCGGCAGCGCACCTACTAGCGTCGCTACCTTAGCCGAGGATAAACCGATCGCCCTCATCCGCTCAAAAGGCACCGCGCCAATTTTCGACGTCGACAATATGCTCCGAGTATACGAATACGATCCGAACTTGTGGGTCAGTACTATCGACCACGACCGCCCGAGATTGACAGCGCACATCAAGGCGGCTTGGGATCATAAGGATAGCAATCTAACGTTCATGAAAATCCTCCGCGAGCGAAAGATTCCGAAGGACAGTTAGGTGGCTTCCAAGATCTCGTCGGCTCCAGGTAAGTTTCCGAGAGCCTGTCTGAAGCCGGCGGCCCACTCGTCAATTTCTTCTTGCGATAAATTGGATCGCCGCAATCCACTAAGCGCAACGGTTACCGCTATTTCGCAGCAATGAACCCATCGATCTCCTTTGGTTCGAAAATACCATTGTAGGGCCAGTGCACCACATTCCCTGCCATCAGATCGCAGCGACAACGACGAATTATGCTGACTCGGCAATGTGATTACTCCCATACTCAGCTCGGTATCCCAACGGGAAAAGTCCGAGAGGCGAAGGCATTGGATCAAGCACTTCGCGGCGGTCGGCTCAAACCGTCGTGGTTGGCAGGTTAGGCATCGTCACGTTCTGGCCAACGCCACCTGGCGAACTCCGCGTCGGCCGTTTCCGGTTCGTCGAAATCCGGGTCGAGCGTCGCCTCGCCACTTCAAGCCCCGGCATGACGACATGCAGCACAGGGTGGCGCGTGTGGTTACGGCGTGTCCTCGCCTTGGCGGTCGCATGTTTCGCCCCGAGTTGCGTCAATCTGGCTGGTCATATCCGGCTCCGCAGCTGCGCCCGAAGCCCGAGCGCGACCTCGACAGGCTCTGTGTCGCAGCCGATCAACGATCGTGGCTTGAGATCCAGCGGGCTCGCGCGGAACTTGCTCCGGCCTAGCGCGGCGGCAAGGGCGATTCTGATGTCCTGGTCGTGTGGATTGTCGAGGCCGCGCCGGAAAAGTTGGATTGCCTCGGGTGTGATGTGCGCAGAACGGCTGCGCTTGTTTCGTCTTTGTCGGGCGGGCATCAGCGCGGCTCGCCGAATTCCCGCAACGCCCAGGGCACGAAGTGCCCACCGCGCGTCTCGAATTCCGCCAGGAACGCACCGCCGAACCGTTGCCACGCATCCTCTGCATCCTGCCGGGAAGGACGACCGTGGGCATCCGTCTGAACTAGTCCGTCCAAGTCGCCGAAAAGGTCGAATTCGGACTCAAACGCACACGACCACTCATCGAGACCGGCCGCTTGCGTACGTTTTTTCCGTCGTTTCCTGACCGGCACTAGCGGCGGTTTCCATAATCGGGTGTGCGAGGCGCGCGCGGCGCCTCAGGCCCGTCAACGCCATCAAGCGCCAGCTCGCGCAGCAACCGGGCGAATCCAATCCGGGAGTCCCTCTCAATCGCGACTTCTGGGCGAGGTTTCGGGCTGCCGAACCTGTCGATGAACGTCATGCCCTCGGCGTCGATGATCTCGCGCGCCTGCTGCCCACGATCCCATGCCTCTGCGGCCAGCGTGAGTAATCGGACATGATGCGGATCAAGGTCGAAATCGGCGTTTACAGAGCGCCACCACTTGCCGGTGGCCGGCCGAAGGTGGGCGGGTGTTTTGGCGGTCACAGCCAAGGTCTCCAAAATTTTTGTTGAACCGGGGCAGCGCGCGCGGCTGAAGAGGTTTGGCACCGGTGCGCGGCGCGCAATCTTGGAAGGCCATTTGGCACCCCTCCCCCGGTAGGGCTACAGCGGCTCCGCTGACGGCAGCGGTCGACGCACTTCCGGAACACGATCGACGTATTCAATCGGACCACGAACAACCACAATGAACTGCATGTCGTTCGGCTCTCCGCATATCCCGACAACGTCGCATGATTGCCAGGTCTGCCGCCCTCGTCCATCCGTGGTGGCGAACTCGGCAGCGTACCGCTCAACAGCAATCACGATATCGCCCGCAACTGGGCTGCGTGCCCATCGCTCGTTACCAAGAATTCAAACGTGGCGCCGGCCAGCGGCCTGACGACGCCAGTTTCACGCATCATCTTGCGAGTGATGACGAAATGGGCTCCGGTGTCGTCGACCAGCCGTAGCCGGCCCACGCCATCGTCACAGACAACGCGCTGCAGGGATCCAACCCTCATAGCATCCCCCGCTTGCGCATTGCCTCACGCCGGGCCGCTATCCGACTTTTCGCTGCCGCGTCGTTGGCCGCGGCGGTGGTGGAACGCATCACGGCGGTTGTCTGCGGGTAAGCAGGCCACGCGACAGCGCTTATTTCGACCAGACGCGCATCGGTGATGGTGCGGAGCGGCAACCTGCTGCCACCATCATCCCAACTCTCCGCCCTCACGATAAACGAGGGCGAAATCCCGGACACATCTCGCCTGCCAACGGTTCCGGCAAGCGATTGTCCATCCGGCGTGTCCAGATTGACATCAACCTCGTATCGAAGTCCGAGGGCATCTTCCCGCAAACGAAGGCTCCCCGAGGACGTGCGCCCGACGACACGGCCAGAGTCGTGGTCGAGTAGCATCCTCACGTCATCCTCTGCGATGCTGCGCGTTAGGGAGCCCTTTGCGAACTTCTCGCGGAATTCGTTTGCGATGGTTGTGCTGGTGTCCCACAGAACGGCGTAACCCCAAATAGTCTTAGCGTCGACCAACCTTTGCCTCCGCCTGCTCCAAGCGCGCCTCGCGCTTACCGAGCTTAGATTCTTTCCTCAATGCGCGTGCAATTGCGATCGGATCCGTGTCGTCCGTTTTATAATATTTGCCACGGATGGAGATGCGCCGCTTCGTTTTGGTTCGTCGCTCGTCAGCCTTCTCAAGGGCGCGATGGTCAGTTGACATAGCCAGCCTCCGTCACTTCACGCATGAACCGCGGAATATGGCCGTCGTTTCGATCACCAAGAAAGAACGGAATCACCGGCCGCAAGTAGCTTTTCGCAACATCCTCGCGTTCCAAGTCGTCAAGCAATTCATCGTGCGATTGGCGGGCGGTTTCTACCTCGCTCAGCAACTTGCACAGAACACCAAGGCGGCGATCGTATTCAGGCCGCACGGTTGCACAAACCATCGCGCTGGCTCTACCGCGCGCTTCTTCCATCCTGCGACGTAGAATTTCTTGCGCGCTTTCGATGTTTCCCATCTCAGTCGCCACCGCGCGGAGCCGCTGCGACAATCCCGTAACAGAGTCCTCGGGATCCCCGAGAAGCCGCGCAACTTCGGGCGCGACACTCTGACCGCCGGCCGCCTTCTCCGCTTCAATTTCGCCGTTAAGTTTTGTGCGCTCAGCGCGGAGTTCGGTGTAGCGGTTATGTAGCTCAGTCTGTTTAGCGGTCAGACCAGCATATTCCTGGCTCGATTCCGCCAATGACGGGACGCGGAACGGTTCTGCCGCAGTCTTTTTCAAAAGTGGTGCCATCAGAAAATTTCCTTCATCAATTCTACGAATGCCTCGCCCTTCACCACGCCAGCGATGCGGTGCGGCGCCTGTTGATGCGACGCCAACTTTCCCGGCAGAACGAACCGGGTCACCGTGCCTTCGGGGGTGTGTGCTGAAAGCTCACGCCAGCCGTGGACGAATTCGAAACGGTGGCCGCGGACGTCTTCCACGGCGTCGGGCTCGCCGCTGATAACGATCTCGGATTTCAATTCCAGATACTCAAGCGCCGAGCGCGGAATAGAATCCGGTGCATCAGCCGACAAGACTGCGCCACCAGGTGTCATCCCCGCATAGGCACGCGCATGATCCACGGCTTCGTGCAATTTGGGCGCGCTCATGAGGGTGGCCAGCAGCAGGCATACGTCCGCCTGATCCAATTTGGGAGGGACGCCGGGCATGCCAGAAGGCAAAAGGTCGGCCTCCTGCAAACGCCTGGCGATTCCAGTGCTCCGCGAACGCGGGAATCCGATGTGACGCTCGATTGCGTCGAGCGTATTGTTGAGTGTGGCCATTGGGGCCGCTCTCCTTTCAGATTTAGGAATTGCGATTAGTTGGCTAAATAAAAGCCGACGCCGTTACTTCCGCGGTCGTCGGGAAAAGGGCGGCGCCGGGTGGAGGCCAGCGCGCCAAGTGCACATCACGTCGGGCTACAAGACGCAGCCTGATAAGTGCTAAAGGGTTTGGCCGCTCTGCGAGCGTACACGCCCTTGTCGTGGCTCGTGGTTGCGGCCGCTGCGCGAGGGCTACTTTGGGCGCGGTCGTCCAGAATAACGCGCGGGCAAGGCGCGCTGCGGGGGAATCACGCAGAATCTAAGCCGCCTGCCGCCCCTCTTCTGCCAGCGCTGCGTTCAGGGCAGCCACCGCCGCACGAACCTCTCTCCCGGCCATCCTGGGGGCATACTGGCCGCCGAAACCCAGATGCTCCCCGATCTCAGCCAGAGTGCTATCCGATGACGCCATGTCCAGGACGGCAACCATCTTGTGGCCCAGCCTGTTGCGCAGCCGTTCGGCGTCCATCGCCCGAGCCAACTCCATTTGCGCATCTGGTATCTCGGCGTCGAAGTGCTCGGTGTCGGCCTTATCGCTCTTGCGTTGTCGTACCTCGCCGAACTCGGCCTCCGGCCCAACCCACTTGTGGCCGTTCCACACTTTCACCAGCCTGTTGTCGACCCAGCGCGTCATCCCGTGTTCATGGGCATAGATGATCTGCTTCGCGCTGACGTCAATCAGCTCGCGGTCCAGGTTGGGCAGCGACCGCGGCTCATTGGCCTCATCTGGCTCGTCCTCCTCATTGTCGTTCGCGGCCATACGCGGAGGCGCGTTCAGGTCCCGCCAAAGCCGGAGGCCGAAGAACGTGGCTTCATCCCCCTCCCGCTTGGCCCACGTCGCACAGGGCGACTGAGCGCGGTGTGTGGCATGTGTTGCTGGGGCGGCTTCCAGCCAGGCACGGCGGGCGGCCAGGCCTTCTGGGGTATCTGGGAAGTCGCCGGCCTGTACCGGGCCATTGTCGTTTGCGTGGTGCATTTTAGTCCTCGACGTGGTGCTGTGCTTATTGGCCGTCTTGGTGCGGCTCTGTGCTGTCGGCGCGGGGCCGATCTAGATTCTCAGTTTTGCGGATGCGACATTTTCGTTGATGGGCCGGTAGCGGGAGTGTTGGCTCTAGGGTGTTGGCCCGCCTGCCCGTGCGGAAATCGTGCGCACGTTTTTCGTTCTCGCACGGCTGCTAAATCATTGCCGTTGTTGAATTTATCTGCATATCGTGCGTGTTGCCGCCCCCTAGAGAGAAGGGCGCACGGTGTTCCCGCACGATATCTCCCTGTGTGTGGGTGTGATGAATCACACACCACACAGCAAACAGTGGTTGTTTGGTTCAAATCGCGCGCCGCGCTCATTCGTGTAAGTCCTTGTAGATGATATGATATTCGTCATATCGTGCGGCCGGGTGCGTTAGTTTCGTGCGCGCACGGTTGGCGCGCGGTCAGCCATCGCGATTACGCAAGAGGCGGGCTGCCAACTTTGATGCGGATTCCGCACTGTGCTTATCCGTGCGGGCCTCTACGGCGGCCTCAGCGCCTTTACGGGTCAACTGCCACCCCCCACGCCGTGCGGCGTCAACCAACTTTTTGCCGTAGAGACGGTCCTTTGCGCGGCGAACACGGTCCTTGTGGGGGGCGTCGCTGGACGTGTACCAACAAAGGAACTCAGCCAACTCGGCAAGCGAAGCGCCCTTGCCGCGCTCGATCGCGAGCAACACCTCGTCATCATCGTTGCGCGCTTTGTCGGCTCGCTTGATGCTCTCACCCTTCGTCAGCGCCTCAGCCATTACGGTCGGCACCGGCCTGCCCCTGCTGTCCACCAACGACGGCGCTGTGACTGTCTTCAATTCGAAGTGAATCGGGTCAAAGTCAGGTCCGCGGTGCTTCCCCTGCCAGTGGAGCTTGACGGTCTCGCCCTTGTTGAGTGTGAGGTTGCCATCCACCTCCGCAATGAACGCACCACCGCCGCGCGGCAGTAAGTTCGATGGGTCTGCGTTCTTCACGGGATGGCACGCGGCATATACCGAGGGCTTGCCGGGCAAGGTTGTAAGCCTGCGCAAGTTGCGAGCGTGGGCGCCAAGCTGTGTATTGGAGTTCTCGTCATCACCATGGAAATATGCGGCGCTGGTATCGACGACGATCATGTCTACATCGCCAATCTTCTCGACGTCGGCCTTGATGCGCTCAAACATCTCGGCGACGCTGAATGTTCCGGCAATGAAGTGGACGTCAACGCAGTTGGGATCGAAGTCCAAGTGGTGCGCCATTGCAATCCAGCGCATACGAACATCGTCCGGGTTTTCGCCCGCGAAGTACACGACGCGACCCTTTTCAACCTCGCGGTCTCCGAGTGGCTTCCCCATCATAGTCAAGGCTGCAAGCAAGAGCAGAACAGCCGTCTTGCCCGTGCCAGTCATTGCGGTCGTCGAGTAGAGATATCCCTTCTGAGAAATGCCGTCGACGTGGTAGTCTGGAGGCGTAAAACCTCGGATAAAGTCAGCGCTAGATTGAATGCCGGGATATGTCGCGGGAGGTTTGTTGTCGTTCGCGGCAACCGGCGCCGACTGCTTCCCACGAGCGCGCCCCGAGGCGCGATAGCTGTTCTTAATCGCCGCTGTGCCATCCGCCTTTAGTTCGAGGTCGCACAACCCGCCTTCGTACAGCGCGCCGATCAGAAGCCAGGCGCCAGATTCGCTTCTAACGATTTCTCCGCTACCAGCGCAATTGACGTCGCGGAACTTGACGAGTGTGTCGCGATCCTCATCAGAGCGTGCAATCGAGGCCTCTATCTCTTTAATATTTACGGGTGTCATTTTCGGTCTGTAGCTCCACGAGGGAATTTAGGGCGAGTTCGGCAAGCGCCTTATTGAAGGACGCAGAGAAGCCGGCGGTGCGCTCTTGGAAGGCGTTCGGCGCCATGACGTGCGCCGGCTCATCGCCACGCTGACGAAGCGCGAGATTGAACAGCCGAATGTGCTGGTTCAGTTCGAGATCGAAACGCGCGAGCACCGTCGAGCCCGGAGGCGATGGCCTTATTGAAAGTATCTTCAAGGTGGGAATCCCCTCTAAGGGGCAGCTCCTTCGGAGCGGTGCACTCGGCGGGTATTGAGGCCGATCGTGCTGGGGTCTAGGCGGCTTGGGCGCCGCTCTGCTTGTTGTCGTTGGCGGCCCATGTTGAGGTTCGCCGCCGGGTCATTATCCAGGCGTCGACATCGGCTGCGGCATACCTAACGGTACGCCCGATTTTGAAGAAGGCCGGACCGGTGCCAGCCATGCGGCGCTTGGCGAGCGTCGAGGCCGACAGGCCGGTCAGGGCCGAAACATCGTCGATTGATAGGAAGTTCACGAAAGACCCCCGTGAGGGAGGGATATCGGCGCCCCGGCCAGGGCCAGTCGGCGTATACAGACGTAGTACGATCGGTGGCGAAAAATACTAAATCAGTCCCGTCGATTTCGGTGTGCGCCGCCGAATTCCGATCGGTGCAACAGGCTAGGCCCTGAGAGCGCGAAAACGGTTGCCGAGCCAGAAAAAAATATTTCGGCCCCATGCCCATCAAGGGTTGCCCCGGTGGCTACCCGGTGGCGATTCGTAAGAAACTCAGCTCCTCTGGTTTATGCTAAGTCATTGATTTAGTTGGTCGGGGCAGCTGGATTCGAACCAACGACCTGCAGTACCCAAAACTGCCGCGCTACCAGGCTGCGCTATACCCCGATCTGTGCTGGGAAATGCGTCGATACACGCTTAAACCCCGGCCATCAAGGCGATCTGCAAGGCGATCTGAAGGGCTCAGTGCTTGTTGAAGAGCGGGTGCGCCACCCGGTCGCCGGGCTGAATTCCATACTTTTGCGCTGTGCCCGCAATGACTTCCAGCACGCCCTTGGCGAGCCCGCCTGACGAGATGATTCTGGTGGAGAGCGGTTCGGTATTTTCGGCGATCCGCAGGATGCGGCCGTCGGCGCGGATGAAGATCATGTCGAGCGAGATATAGGTGTTCTTCATCCACATCGAGATCTGCTGCTCCGGCGAGAAATCGAACAGCATGCCTTTACCGTCAGGTAGCTCCTTCCGGTACATCAGTCCGGTGGTCTTCTCCTCTTCCGTCGTCGCCATCTCGACCGAGAACACCCGCACGCCTGACTTGGTGGCGATCTCGAGTGGCTGAACGCTCGCGGCCCTCGCGGGAGGATTGGCGCAGAGCATGACAAGCACGGCGGATGCCGCAGCCAGCGACATCACCAGGCGGCCGCCGATGCGAAGCCGCGCAACCATCAAAGCGAAATTCATCAATGCACTCATGCTGGATACCTGGGAATTGCCGGGGAACCCTAACCCGACGATTGCGGCAAATGCCAGAGGCCGCCGCGCGGGTGCGCGGCGTCCGGCTCACGTTTCCGTCAGCGGTGTCAGGGTATCAATGCGAGGACAGCGCCGACGGGCCGGTCTCGGGATGGATCTCGGCCGCCATCATGCCTTTGGACCCGGGCCCGAAGCGCACCAGCACGTACTGGCCCGGACGCAGCTCGGTCATGCCGAAGCGGCGCAGCGTTTCCATGTGGACGAAAATGTCGGGCGTACCCTCGCCGCAGGTCAGGAAGCCGAAACCGCGCAGCCGGTTGAACCATTTGACTTGCGCCCGCTCCAGCCCGCTGGTCGGCGTAACGCTGACATGGGTCCGTGGCGGCAGCATTTGCGCCGGATGGATCGCCGTCGATTCGTCCATCGAGACGATCCGGAACGCCTGATAGCCTTTTGCCCGCTGCACGCACTCGACTACCAGCCGCGCGCCTTCATAGGCGGTCTGATAGCCGTCGCGCCTCAGCACGGTGACATGCAGCAGCACGTCGGGCCAGCCATTGTCCGGAACGATGAAGCCATAACCCTTGGAAGCGTCGAACCATTTGATGACGCCGGATATTTCGACAAGGTTGGCGGCGGAATCGCCGAGCCCCGACAAAGCATCCACCGCCGGATCGCGTTGCGCTCCGGTTGCGTATTCGCCTGGTCCAAGTCTGTTTTGCCCTGTCCCGCCTGACGGCGGCCCCCCGAGCTTCTTGGACACAAATTCGTCCGACCCCATGACCCCGGACCCCACACTTCAAAAAAGCGGCCCGCCATCGCCCTGGCGGGACCGGAACACGCGCTCATCGATGACACTCATGCAACGCCGCGCGAATCTCTCGAATCAAAAGATAACACTCTCGCCTGCCGCGCATAGCTAAAAAAAACAAAATTGCGGGGGCTATGAACAGGTTGCACAGGCGCGAATCAGTTGGCGATCAATTGCCTACGAACGGTCCGAGCGTCTCGCCGATGTCGAAACGGATCACCAGATCGGCGATATCGTCCTGTTCCGTCAGCTCATTGTTGATAATGACCAGCTTCGCGCCGCTGTTTCTGGCCATCAGCGGAAAGCCTGCGGCCGGCCAAACGACTAGCGACGATCCGATCGCCAGAAAGAGGTCACACTGCTGCGCCAGTTCGGTGGCGCGGCGCATCGCATCTTCCGGCATCGCCTGCCCGAACGAGATCGTCGCGGTCTTCACCGGCTCATCGCAGATGGAGCAGTCGGGGGCGCTGCCGGTTTCCTCGAAACGCGCCTTTACCCAAGGAAGATCATAGGCATGTCCGCAGCCGATGCAGCGGGCATAGGTAGTGTTGCCGTGCAGTTCGACGACGTCATCGGCCTTGAAGCCTGACGCCTGATGCAAGTTGTCGATGTTCTGGGTGATGATCGCCGGGGTCTTGCCGGCCTTGTAGAGCGAGGCCAGCGCGCGATGCCCGCGGCCGGGCCTCGCCGCTGCAAAAGTCTCTTCCATCGCGAAGCGCCGCCGCCAGGCTTCGGTCCGCGCATCGGCACTGGAGACGAATTCGTCGAACGCGATCGGGCGGTTACGGGTCCACAGGCCGCCGGGCGAGCGGAAATCCGGAATCCCGCATTCGGTGGAAATGCCGGCTCCGGTAAAGGGAACGATACACGCCGCTTCGGCGATCATGTTGCCGAGCTGCTCGACGCCGCTGTGCAAATCCTTGGCGATCACCGCTGATATTTCCGAATGGTTGGGGCGTGCGGATTATAGCACGGCCGTTTCATGCCGCATCGTCGGGTCGGCCGCTATCAGGCCGCCTTATAAGCACGCGCATCAATCTGCCTTGATCACGCGGCTTGGCGACCTGTTCCTTCGGCTCTCTTTCGCTGACGGGAACTCACGTGAGCGACAAGAATACGCCATAGCTTATCCACCGCCTTCGCTTCGCAACGGCAGGCATCACAATGCTGCAACCTCGCTTCCGCATTCGCGCCTCATTCGCGCGCGCCAATGATGGCGGAGCGCGAATCAAACAAGACAGCGGATGGCGATGACGAAGGAAGAAAGACTCGCGCGCGACCGCGCCGAAATCGCAGCGCGCGTCGCGAGCTTCAGGGAAACCCAGCAGAAGTTCGAACGCGAGCGCGAGGAGTATTACGAGACGACCCTGGCCAATGCGCTGAACGGATCGGGCCGGCTCTCGTTCTGGCGTTGAGGCGGAACCGGCAGAAGCTTGCCCGGCGCCTTCGCCGTTGTCGCCGACGAAATAAGTCGCGTGGAACCGCAAGAGAGAATTCCGGTAACGGCAGGAACGGAGCCTATGCGTCGACGTTTTTATTTTAAGTGCAGCAACCTTGCGAGAGGTGAAGCATGAAAGACCCCGTCTGCATCTTCGAATGTGGGCGGGGTTTTCGTTTTCGCGGACTGCCAGCCGTGTGCGATCGCGAGCCATGCGATCGCGCGGGTCTGACCGTCGGATTATGCAGGAACTAACACGGCCCTTGCGGAGTTTGTCTGCGGGGAAAGGTGCGTCATGCCCGTGTGGATGGAAATTCTGATCAATGTGATCGGTTATGCCGGCTTCATCGCCATCGCGACCTATCACCGATCGCCAGATAAGAAATTCCCGGATCGTTAAGTGCCCCAACCGTCGGAGCGCTGGTTTGCCTTGTGCGGTTCACGCGCGGTGCGGACGAGCCTGTCGGCCTTGACCAGGGCATGACCGCCTTCAGCTTGCGACCGCAACGAAAAGCTGATGACGACAAAGGCAAGGCAAGGCAAAACAGCAGGCCGACCACCATGCAGCGCCGATCACGGGGTTGAAAGCGGAAGACTCCTTTTGTTCTCCTGGAACGAACAGGGGGTGCGTTTTCCGGCGCCGCTGCTCTCTTAAGATACTGTTACCTCGCTGCTTTTTCCACGCACTCACCCGACGAAGTTGGCCTCACCGAACCGTCCCTCGCGCGTGCTGCGCGGACGGACGTCGAACCTTTTTGACGTCATCCGTACTCATCTAAAAAGGTGCTGCCATGACCCAAGCCGACCATTACCGAGACCAGTCCAACAGAGCCCGGCAGCTGGCCGAAGCCGTCAAGGATCCGGAAGCCTCAAAGAAGCTGATCGAGATGGCCGAGGAATTCCGCCTCTATGCCGAGCGGCTGGAACAAACTCATTAGCTCGCTTCGATTCAGGCTTTCGCTCGAAAACGCTATAAATTTTTTCGACGCCGGACATGGAAACTTAAGCCTCCATTTACCGAACCTCCCTGAAATGCCGCGCCGTTAACCGAACCTCTTTACAAAGCGTAAATGACCACCTGACAGATTTTGCGCAGGAGGGTTATCCCATGGTCATTTACCCAATGCCGGTTGAAGTGACGCAGGCCAGAATACAACTCGTCGTCGATCAGAACGCCAAGGCGCCACCGATGACGATCAACCAGGATCTTCAGGCCGTCTACCACGCCAAGGCAGCCGCGCTAGAAACGGCCCTTGCCGATTTACAGACCGAAGAACCGTCCCTGGTGGACGTCAAGGTCTGACCTGACGAATACCAATTTTGCGCCGAGGCTAGACGGCGTCCGGCCCTTCTCGCTCACGATCGCCATGCGGACTGTTGTGCGTGCACGACACCGAGCGTGAGCAGGCCGCCTATGCCGGCGAGCACCGCTAATCCAGCGAACCAGACCCATTGCGGCCTTTCCTTGTAAGCGAGGAAGGCGGAGCAAATCGTACACACGATCGTCGGCATATTCGCGACCAATAAAACCCATGCCAGCATCTTAAGCCTCCCAGGATGAAAGCCGATACGCGAAGGTTAGCGGGCCGACAGAACAGCACTGTGCGTCCGGTCACATCCGTTTCGCCTGCGCCGGCGCTATCGTCGAGGCATGATGCTGCTTCGGGACATGATGGTCTGGATCATTCAAGCCGTGCTGTTCGGCATCGGGATCGGCTTTGCCGGGCTGACGGCGCATCTGGCCGGCCCGCTGCTGGCCACAGCCTTTGCGATCGACGAATTGATCCCGACCGCGGTCGTCTTTTTTGCGGTGGTGGCGGGCCTCGGCTGGATCGGAAACAGGTTCTGGCCCGAAGACTGGCTGTACAATCCCCTGCTCTAGCGATGGCTTTCTGCGCAGGCGGCGGTTGTTATCGCGGTATCGCCTCGGCGCGATAGATCTTCGTCCCTGATGTCTCGACGATCCGGCCCTTGAGCGATCTTACAAACGCCTTCGAGCCTTCGACGGCGAAATGCGTACGCAGCGCCGCCTCGTCAGCCCACTGCTCGAAGAAGAACAGCCGCATCGGGTTCTGGCAGTCGACATGCACATCATGCGAGATGCAGCCTGGCTCCTTGCGCGACCGCTCGACATGCTCCAGGCACGCGCGGAGCACATCGTCGAATGCCTCCTCGCGCGCCAGAATACTGCCCGTTACGAGAATCATGCGTTCCCCCGTTGCGCTCCGGCCCGCGTCCTGCGGGCGCCGTTCGGCGTCGAGGCGGGCTGAACTGTCCGTCAGTGTATCAGGCGCGGCACCACAGCGCATACCGCCAACAGCACGCCGAGGCTGCCCACCACGGACAATTTCATTCGGGCCGTCCTGGCGTCGGTAATTGGCAGCACGAAAAAGAAAATCATCGCGAGAATGAGCAGGCCGTAAAGCAGGTACATGGTCGATCCCTCCGTTGGCACCACGATGGAGGGAGAGCCCAATCGCGTATGTGTGAGGGATCACGCTGGTGACACGCGGCGTTCCGGCTCGCCAAAAGATAATCATCCAAAAACAGAGCCGCGCCCGAACGCGCTTCAAGCCCCTTGGCGCCGCGAATATCCTACAATTTTACGCTTTTGCTTTTTCTAATAGCAACTTGGGCGTGCCACACCGTCTTTGTCAGAGCTCGGGAGACCATGAATGCTTCGGAAATTTCTGCGCGATGAGAACGGCGCGACCGCCATCGAATACAGTCTCATCGCCGGGTTTATCGCCCTGGCCATTATCGCCGCGGTCGGGATGACCGGTCAAAGGCTCGTCGCACTGTTCGAGAGTCTCATACCTGCATTGACCCTGCCCTGACGCGTCAGGTGACGATTAAGGATTAAAACGACGCACGTCCCTACGCGCAAAGAAAAAGCCCGGATTGCTCCGGGCTCTTCCTTACCAACCGTCGTAGTACCGATAGTGGCGGCGATAGTATCGCGGCCCATCGTCATACGCATACGGTCCACCACCGTAGTAGCCGTAACTCGGGCCATAGTAGTAACCGTTATTGGCCGCATTGGCTGCCGCGGCCGCGCCTAGAACACCAGCTGCCACGCCAAAGCCGATGGCCGCGTTACGGCCGCCACGCGCCTCAGCGGGAGAGTTTACGACAGCGGTTGTCGCAAGCGCGGCAACGGCTGCGAGAGTAAGTCCTATCTTTCGCATATGCGCTCCTTTCCGTTGCCGGGTTAACGCTTGCCGAACGAGGGTGTTGCAGGAACTTGCTGTTCCGCACCCCGGTTAATTTTTGAGTTTTTAAGCAACCGAGTTGCGTTCCGGTGATTCAAGGCAGTTCCAAAAAGCGGCTAACGACGTCTGGGTTACATCGTCAAGCGGAGCAGCGCCCGCATGGTGGGGAGCTGTCTCAATAACGAATTCCGAGGGCTGTGAATTCAAAAGCCAACAACAGCGCCACCACGCCGCCCGCCTGGGCTTCGCCCCGCCTCGGAATTTAAACAGCGTCCTTCGCCACCTTCAGCGGTGAAGCCTTCACCGACTTGCTCGCCGGCTTCGCCGCGAACTGCATCGGCTCCTTCGTGAACGGATTGACGCCCATCCGGGCTTCGGTAGCAGGCTTGTTCACCACAGACATTTTCGCAAAGCCCGGAATAACGAACTCACCGGACTCATTGAGCTCTTTGTACCCAACAGTCGCCATGTACTCGATGACCGACTTCACATCATTCTTTGAAAGCTGCGTGCCTTCGGCAATTGCGTCGATCAATTGAGTTTTCGTCATCTTCGCCATTTCTGAATTCCTTTTGCGCGATTTACGTAACTCTGCTTAGGACCCGGCGAAACCACGCGGCGCGCTTCTGATTCATGCCTACGGTCATAAGGTCACCGGGCTTAAAACCCATAGAGGCCCAAAACGCAAGCAGCAGTTGGGCGTGGGTGCGGACCTCGCCACCCAGGCTACGGCGTCCCGGTGGTACTTATCATGGCTTGTTTGGAGAGTGGCAGGATGACCGAACTCACAGAAATATTCATTGGTACGGTCCTTCCTGAGCCATCTCTTTACCCGCCAGCCACGAACACACCGGCGCTGGTAAACCCCACACAAGTCCAACACTGAACCAGTGCCGCTGAAACTTCTTTGCATCTTCTGCCGAGCCACCCTCATGCATGAGGATGTAATAGAGCCCGGTTGCAATTCAGAAGCCCGCTAGACCACGCGAACGAGAAAGTCGGCGGCCTATCCACGCTGTAACGAGTAGAGGAGGAATCGAGAACGCGTAGCAGACCAAGAACGACGCAGGCCAATACCGCGCATCCTCGAAAATCGGCCCGTCAGTAATCCGGGCGAAAAGACCGAGGACGAGTGGCACGCAAAAGTCACGGGTAAGCCTGCCCTCTGATGCGATTTGCTGCTATTTAGTGCCCCGAACGGCCCGAACCAAAACAAAATCTCTTAATGTTCTCAGGAGGATAAGAAAATGCGTTATCTCCACACCATGCTGCGCGTCCGCAATCTCGACACCGCGATGAAGTTTTACCAGGACGCGCTGGGGCTGAAGGAAGTACGCCGGGTCGACAACGACAAGGGCCGGTTCACGCTGGTGTTCCTGTGCGCGCCCGAAGACGAAGGCCTGTTCAAGGCTGCGCCGCAGAACCGCGGCGCGCCGCTGGTCGAACTCACCTACAATTGGGACGAGGAGAAATACGGCGAGGACCGTCATTTCGGCCACCTCGCCTATGAGGTCGACGACATCTACGCCACCTGCGACCGCCTGATGAAGGCCGGCATCACCATCAACCGGCCGCCGCGCGACGGCAACATGGCCTTCGTGCGCTCGCCCGATCTGCATTCGATCGAGCTGTTGCAGAAGGGCGAACCGAAGCCGCCGGCGGAGCCGTGGACCTCGATGCCGAACACCGGCCACTGGTAGGCCTTGTACAACGTCTTCGTGCACGTCCGGCATCTGAGCTACCGGCTCGAGACACGCGCGGACGCGGATTGGATTGTCGCTCGCGGAATTCCGAAATCCTAAAACGTTCCTTTGCGCAGGCTTCTTTTCTGCGCAGGAACTGGCCGTGACATCGCGCGTTTTCTCCTCGATGTATTTTGAGGAGGAAATGATGGGACGAGGAATTCTGCTTTGGTTGCTTGGCGTGCCTATTCCAGTGATCATTCTGCTATGGCTGTTCTTCGGCCACTGACCGGCTGACTGACGCCAGACCACGACGCGTTGAGTGAGGACGCGTTGAGTGAGAATCGGGGCTCTGTCGCACTGCGGCGGAGCCTGATTTTTGTAAGCCTGATTTTGCAACCGTGTCCTGCCGCAAACCGCGCGCATTTTCGTTGATCTTCGGCTATGAACGCCTCACACGGATCAACGGGAGCGACAACGCGTGGCCGACAACAAGAAGCAACAACTCACCATCTGGGGCCGGGCCAATTCGGTCAACGTACAAAAAGTGCTGTGGTGCCTTGCCGAACTCGATCTTGCCTATGAGCGCATCGATGCCGGCATGCAGTTCGGCAAGAACACCGAGGCGCCGTATCTGGCGATGAATCCGAACGGCCGCGTGCCGACGCTGGTCGACGGCGACTACGTGCTGTGGGAATCCAATTCGGTGATGCGCTATCTCTGCATGGCCTATGGCGAGAGTTCGCCGATCTACCCCTCACAGCCGAAGGCGCGCGCCGGCGTTGACCGCTGGCTCGACTGGACGCTGTCGACGCTGCAGCCGGTCGACCGGCCGGTGTTCTGGGCGCTGGTGCGAACGCCGGCCGAAAAGCGCGACATGGTCGCGATCCAGAAGGATGTCGATGCGGAAGCCGTGGTGTGGCGGATCGTCGAGGCGCAACTGGCGACACGGCGCTTCATCGAAGGCGACCAATTCACGATCGCCGACATCGCGCTCGGCGCCTATGCGCGGCGCTGGCTGGGCGTCGAGGGCGTCACCAAGCCAACACTGCCGAACCTCGATCGCTGGTTTGCGCAGTTCGCGGCGCGTCCCGGCTTCGTCAAGTTCGTCGCGCCACCGATGACGTAAGCACCTTGAAGCGTGTCGTGCCCGGGCAAAAGCGCGAAGCGTGTCTTCGCGCCGATGTCCCCGGGCATGATGGAAGTTGCCATTCTTGTCAGCGCGAGCCGCTGGACACACCGGCGCCGACGCTTATCGCGCCGCCGATTTTCATGCAGGTGTTGGTGCCTTCGATCTTGACGAAGCCCGTGCCGTACTCTGCGCAGGCGTTGGCCGAATTTGAGCGCTTCAGCGGAAGCAGCTTGCCGGACGCTGCCGCCTTGTCGGGCTTTTGGGAACGGGGCTGCTCGGCAGCCGCGGCAACCGAAGGGAGCAACACGGCGATCATTACCATGAGGGGTTTTCGCATCCCGCCTTTTATCCCCGCTTGCGGATCGATGCCAGATCTGAGCCCGTTCCGAATGAACCGGCAAGAAGCCGGAAAACGCTTTAGCGGACGAACTTGACGCCGACCGATTTGCCGCGGCGCCAGACCACCTCGCAGCGGCGTCCGGTTCTGGCGTCGCGCGAAAACGCCAACCGCAACTTCGCCGGCAGCGAATTGGGATCGTCGATCGTGACCTTCGCCCCCGTCGTGGACAGATCCTGCACCACGCATTGGCGCGCGGCAAAACCGCCCTCAAGCGTGATCCACCCAGGCTGACTCAATGATTTGCGCGACTCGCGCTTTTTGCTCGACAGCAAGGCCATGTCGGAAGTTCCCCCGACCCCAGCCTTACGTCATGCGGCTTTAAAATCCGTTGCATCCCCGCCATCCCGAGCGTCGACGGAGATCCAGAACGGCCGAAAAAACGGGTTTTCGAGCGGCTTGCCCACCCGGCCAAACGCCACTATACGTTCGCCCGTCGCCGCCTCCAT
The DNA here is from genome assembly GCF_036924535.1 of Bradyrhizobium sp. AZCC 2262. Lineage (NCBI taxonomy): Bacteria > Pseudomonadati > Pseudomonadota > Alphaproteobacteria > Hyphomicrobiales > Nitrobacteraceae > Bradyrhizobium > Bradyrhizobium sp. AZCC 2262. The sequence goes on from NZ_JAZHRT010000001.1 coordinate 3,623,977, forward strand.
GAAACATGACGGCCGGCGGCCAACATGGCTCATCAAGCAGACAACATCTTGATATTCCTGTTGTTTTGCTCCCTTCGTCTATCGGTTAGGACGCCACCCTTTCACGGTGGAGAGAGCGGTTCGATTCCGCTAGGGAGCGCCAGCCATTTCAATGGCTAGCCTTCCCTGCCGGCAGCGCTGTCCAACACATGGACAATAAGTGCGTGCGCACGGAGGCAGCAGCATCGCGGGCGCAATCCGCGTCGCATTGTCCTTCGCAGTCCGATGGACGCTGTGGTACTTTCCGCCGGATACCTGATCCCGCCGAAGCGCCATCACGTTGCAAACACTTTCAAAGCCGAAGGCGACCACGTTCAAGGCTTAAGGGAACCATTTTCACGGCCCAGGTTCCATCCGCTGATAGTCCGGCAAACGGACATCAGTGCGCAAGAATAAGGGACAGGGAAAATGGATACGGCCGCTATTGCAATCACAACCTGCATCGCACTTTACCTCGTACTCCGCCTGACGTTGCGGACCTACTTTCCGCCAGACACCTGACGGCTCCTCCTCACGAGGCCCGAGGGATCATGTGCGTGCATTCGAAGCCCAGGTCGGATACCGATCGAAGGCACCTCAAGCTGACCGTCTAGCGTCGACCGATTCTCTATTGCGTTTGCCGATCAGGTCGTCGCGGCGATGAAGAACCGCCAAGCCGAAGATCGCGCCATGGCCAGTATGCGGCGAGGCGAACGCTCCCGGCGCCGACGCGACTTTCCATCACGCCTGAAGCAAAGCCTTTCGGTTCGCTCGGAGCCGCCGCTGGCGACCGGCCGAAACGGCGGCCGTGGCGCTCGCATCGCAACTTTCCACGCGCACAACGAGAACTATTTCTTTCCCGATGCGATGGCGTGAGTGAATATCCTCCCGCAAGCCACGGACTCGTTCTCACACATTTTTTGCGGAAACAATGCGCGACTACACGTTAAAGGAGAAGGCGAAAATAACCGCCGGCGCGGTGGCGGCGCTCGTCATCGTGGCATGGCTTGCAGTCATCGCGTTGGCGTTGCTTTCCGGAGGAAAAAATAGAGCCACCTGGCGATGTCCCTGGAACTTTGTTCTACTGCAGCGAAGCCACATCAGGAACTTTGTTCTCCTCCGGAGAACTACGGGCAGGTACGTAAAACTCCATGGCTGACAATCTCTTGCGCGCCGACGGCGCCCGCGTTCTCTCCGACCTTCACGCGCTGCGCGCCATCGGCGCCTACAAGACCGGCGTTCACAAGCCGACTTTCTCCGAGCCGCATCTCGGCTCGCTAACGTGGCTGGTGCAGCGGCTTCCCGAGGCCGGTCTCACGGGCGAGATCGACGGCATCGGCAACATCCTCGGCACCAGCACGAAGTCAGGGCCAAAGCTGCTGGCGGGATCGCATCTCGAAAGCCAGAACCATGCGGGCTGGCTCGATGGACCGCTTGGCGTGGTCTATGCGCTCGAAGCCGCCCGCGTCATCAATCGCGATCCGAATACAAGCGGCGCGGTCGAAGTGGCGTCCTGGTGCGACGAGGAAGGGCATTTCGGACACTTCCTCGGCAGCCGCTCCTATGTCGGCGGCGTCACTGAAGCCGATATCGACGCGGCGCGCGACCGCAACAACGACAGGAGCATGCGCGACGCGCTGCGCGACGCCGGCCTCGCCGGCCGCGCCCGCGCGCAGTGCGAACGCGGTCGGCATATCGGATATCTCGAAGCCCATATCGAACAGGGCGAGACGCTGGAGAGCAGCGGCCTCAAGATTGGGGTCGTCACGTCCATCGTCGGGATCTGGCAATACCGCATCACGTTTGCGGGCGAACAAAATCACGCCGGCACCACGCGGATGGCCATCCGAAAGGACGCAGGCCTCGCACTCGCCAGATTTTGCGTCGATATCGACGAGCGCTTCCCGGCGGCCTGCAGCCCACGCACGGTGTGGACCACCGGCCGTATCACCCTCGATCCCGGCGCGCCGAGCATCATCCCCGGCGCGGCGGAAATGCTGTTCCAGATTCGCGACGACGATCCGGCCGTGATTGCGCGGCTGGAGGATCTGCTGCGCACCATGGCCGCAGAAGTCGACAAACAGGGTCGCTGCAGCGTCGCGGTGGAGCGCATTCGCACCGGTGCGCCCGCGCTGATGGATGTCGTCTTCCAGCAGGCCATCGAACAAGCCAGCGCAGCCTTTGCCGGCGGCAAGTCACTGCGCATGCCGAGCGGCGCCGGTCACGACGCCCAGATTCTCGCGACCGTGATGCCGGCCGGCATGCTGTTCGTGCCCTCGATCGGCGGCATCTCTCACCACTGGACCGAGAACACCGCTGACGCCGACATCGTCATGGGGGCCGAGGTCTTTGTCGAAGCGTGCCGGCGACTTTTGGCGAGGTGAGACCGAAGGACGACATGGCTGCTGGCACCAAGCCGACCTATTCGATCCGGGATATTCCACCGGGCGTATGGATCCTTGGTTTCGTCTCGATGCTGATGGACGTCTCGTCGGAGATGATCCACGCGCTGCTGCCGATCTACCTGGTTTCGGTGCTGGGCGCATCGATGGTGACGGTCGGTGTCATCGAAGGCATCGCCGAAGCGACCGCCTCCATCACAAAAATATTCTCCGGCGCGCTCTCGGACTGGCTCGGCAAGCGCAAATGGCTCGCCGCCGCCGGCTACGGTCTCGCGGCTTTCACCAAGCCGGTGTTTCCTCTCGCGCCAACCATCGACTGGCTGGTGGCGGCGCGTTTCGTCGACCGGATCGGCAAGGGGATTCGCGGCGCTCCTCGCGATGCGCTGGTGGCGGACCTCTCGCCGCCCGATCTGCGCGGCGCGAGTTTTGGCCTGCGCCAATCGCTCGATACGATCGGCGCCTTCATGGGCCCCCTGCTCGCCATTGCCCTGATGTGGTGGACCGCAGACAACTTCAAGGCCGTGTTCTGGTTTGCCGTGATTCCTGCCTTCCTGGCGCTGGCGCTGATCGTCTTCGCCGTGCGGGAGCCGGACCGGCCGAGCGAGTTGCGTACCGTGCGCAATCCGGTCAGCCTGGCGGAAATCAAAAACCTCGGGCCGGCCTTTTGGTGGGTGGTGGCGGTGGCAAGCGTGTTCACGCTGGCGCGTTTCAGCGAGGCGTTCCTCATTCTGCGCGCGCAGAGCGTCGGGCTTCCGATCACGCTGGTGCCGATCGTGCTGGTGGCGATGAATGTGGTCTATGCCGTCGCGGCTTATCCCGCTGGCGTCATGTCGGATCGGATGAGCCGCACGGCCGTGCTGGCGACCGGCATTCTGGTGCTGGTTGCCGCTGACATCGTTTTGGCGCTGCTGCCGTCGGTCGGCGGCGTTGCACTCGGCGTCGTGCTCTGGGGCCTGCATATGGGGCTGACGCAAGGATTGCTGGCCGCCCTCGTTGCCGATACCGCGCCGGCCGAGCTTCGCGGCACGGCCTACGGATTCTTCAACCTGCTCGCCGGTCTGGCAATGCTCGCCGCCAGCATCATTGCAGGCGCGCTCTGGGACATCACCGGGCCGCAGGGAACGTTCCTGGCCGGCGCCGGCTTCGCGCTGGTCGCGCTGGCGGGTTTGCTGATGGTCCATGGCAAGATCGGCAGCGGACCGGCCAGCCCGACGCCGGATTGAACAGCCGGCAAGCGCGCTGCCCGCCTCCACCATCAGTGAAAGGCCGTTGGCGAGCCGCCACTCCACGCCGGACGGCGACGACACCAGATTCCGCCAGGGGCCCCGCACCGAATACGGGTACGCGCCCGATGTGTCCGGGAGCCCGGAATTTCAGACCCGCTTGGCGACAAGGAGTCGCGTAAGACTTTCTTGCAAACGGCTGACCTTGCGGCCATTTTCGTAGGCGAGGTAAAGTTCCCCCATGTTGCTGCTGCAGGCCCTCCCCACATCGATCGGCGTTGCCGCCATTGCGCCGGCATTGCTGGTGCTCTGGCTCGTCGTTGCCGCCGACGAGCGCCCCGGCCCGCCCGCGCGGGTATGGCTCGCTTTCCTGCTCGGAGCCGCCAGCATTTCTCTATTGGGAATTGCACGCGCCCCGTTTGCCGCGATCCTTGCGGTGCCGGGAAATCCCTGGATGACGCAGGGCCTGCGTTCGGTCTTCGGCGTCGCCGCGCCCGAAGAGATCGTGAAGGTTCTCGTGATCATCGCCGTGTCGGTGCGGCGGCGTACGTTCGCGGACCCGATGGATACCGTGGTCTACGGCGCGGCCGCGGGCCTCGGCTTCGCGGCTTACGAAAACCTCGCTTATCTCGTGCAGCACTCCGACATGTGGCGATCGCTCGCCGCCTTGCGCAGCGTGCTGACGGTGCCGTTTCATGGCGCGCTTGGCATTATCGCGGGCGCCTATATCGCGATCGCGCGCGCCGGAACGGCGCTGGGCGCGCATCGGCATCATCGCGACTGGGCCCGTATCTCGAGCTGGTGTCTGGCGCTGTTCGCACCGGTCGCGTTGCACGCCGCATTCGATTTTCCGCTGCTGACATTGCAGAAACATCCCGATCTCGGCCCCACCACGCGAATGCTGCTCGGGGCGGCGAGCCTGCTGATCGGATTCAGCTCGATCGGATTTGCCATACGGCTGGTGCGGCGCGTCGGCCGGCATCATGCGCCGCGCACCGAGATCGCGCGTGAGCGGCTAAGCCAGCTGCGGCGGATGTGGGCGTTGCTGGTTGCCGGCGGCGGCGCGGGCTTTGCCGGCGTGGCCTTCCTGGTGACCTCGCTCCACCACTGGTTCGTCAACCCCGACCGCAACGTTTCGCTGCTGCTGATCCCGCTCGGCCTCACCTCGATCCTGATCGGCCTTGCACTGCTGATAGCCACCACCGCCATCTATATTTTCGGCCGGAACCGTATCCGAACCAGTTCGGAAGGCTTTTCGTCCGCGCCCGGCCCCGGCTGAACGTCATCCTTCCGTCGTTGATCTTGCGCAAAAAGCCCGGAGAACAAATTTTACCGGCAGAGAGCGCACGGGCTATATTGGTCAATCAGCGCGGCAGGCATCGGGAGTTTCCAATGACCCTTCCCCAAGATCTTCCCCCGGACATCGGCAAACTGCAGTCCGAAATGAACGCCAGGGTGAAGGCGCATTGGAAGGCCTTCCTGTTCGAGGGCATCGTGCTCGCTTTGCTCGGCCTTGCTGCGATGATCGTGCCACCGCTGGCAAGCCTCGCCGTCACCATCTTCCTCGGCTGGATGTTCCTGATCAGCGGCATTGCCGGGCTGTTCGTCACCTACTGGGCGCGGCAGATGCCGGGCTTCTGGTGGTCGCTGTTTTCGGCGGCGCTGGCCGTTCTGGCTGGCGGCATCCTGCTCGCAAAGCCCGAGCAGGGCACCCTCACGCTCACCGTCGTGGTTGGCGCGTATTTTCTGGCCGAAGGCGTCGTCACCATCATGTACGCGCTGGAGCACCGCCGCGAATTGTCGGAGCGCTGGTCCTGGCTGCTGATCTCGGGAGTGATGGACCTCCTGATCGCCTTCATCATCGTCGCAGGCCTGCCGGATTCGGCGCAATGGGCGATCGGCCTCCTGGTCGGGATCAACCTCGTGCTTGGCGGCGCATCGATGGTCGGCATGGCGCTCGCCGCGCGCAAATCCTGAGCCCGCCGATTAGAGAGCGTTTTCCAGCGAAGTGGAGACCGGTTCGCGCCAAGAAAACGCGTCAAAACAGAAACCTAGAGCCCCGTTCCGATTCAATCGGAACGGAAAAGGCTCTAGGGGGTGACAAGCCCGGACCGGTGCGCTATAGAGCCGGCCATGATCATGATCGCCGCCAGCAACTTTTGGTATTTTAGCTTCGACAGCTCGCTGGCGGTGGGAGGATCGCGCTCAATCTGACGAATTGAAGCCAAGAAGTCCGAACAGCCGCCAAACCTGGCGGCTTTTTTTATTGGCCGGCAGGTTCCCAACAAACAGGAGCCATAGCCGTGTTGAGCACCACCGACGATCTTCGAATTAGCGAACTGAAAGAGCTGAGTACGCCGCAGGAGGTGATGCGTGAGATCCCGCGCACCTTGACCGCGACACGCGTGGTGATGGCGGCGCGCAACGCCATCCACGCCATCCTGAACGGCACCGACGACCGCCTGCTGGTCGTGGTCGGCCCCTGCTCGGTCCACGATCCCGTCGCGGCCGTGGAATACGCCGAACGCCTCGCTGCCTTGCGGGAAAAACTTGCCGACCGCCTCGAGATCGTGATGCGGGTCTATTTCGAGAAGCCGCGCACCACGGTGGGATGGAAGGGGCTGATCAACGATCCCAATCTCGACGGCTCTTTCGATATCAACAGGGGCCTGCGGCTGGCGCGCAACGTGCTGTCGGCGGTGAACAATCTCGGCCTGCCGGCGGGAACGGAATTCCTCGACATGACGACGCCGCAATACATTGCCGACCTGATGGCGTGGGCGGCGATCGGCGCGCGCACGACCGAGAGCCAGATCCACCGCGAGCTGGCTTCCGGGCTGTCGTGCCCGGTCGGTTTCAAGAACGGCACCGACGGCAATGTCCGCATCGCGGCCGACGCCGTAAAATCGGCCTCGCATCCCCACCATTTCATGGCGGTGACCAAGGGCGGGCGCTCGGCGATTGCGGCAACCACCGGCAACGAGGACTGCCACATCATCCTGCGTGGCGGTCACCAGCCGAACTACGACCGGGAAAGCGTCGATGCCGCGTGCCTCGAACTTGTCCGTGCCGGCGTGGCGCCGCGGCTCATGATCGACACCAGCCACGCCAACAGCAACAAGAAGCCGGAGAACCAGCCGCTTGCCGTGGCCGACATCGCGCAGCAGATCTCGAAAGGCGAGCAGCGCATCACCGGCGTCATGATCGAGAGCAATCTGGTGGCCGGCCGCCAGGACGTGGTGCCGGGCAAGCCGCTGACCTACGGGCAGAGCATCACCGACGGCTGCATCGACTGGGAGACGACGGTGTCCGCACTGAATGTGCTGGCCGATGCGGTGGAGACGCGGAGGAACGCGCAATCGCGCAAGTTGCGTGAGGAGCGTTCGGCCTAGCCGCCCGGGCCGGATGACGGCGGAGCAGGGCACGCAGTCGGCGCGCCCTGCTCCCGTTGATCGAAGCTGCAACCTCGATCCGGACCGTGAACGCACGAATCCGGATCACCTCTCCTCCAAATGCATGACTACCCCGACAGGCACACGCCGTACACATGGCAAAACCACCCAGCCTGTGGCGTACCTCACATGAAGAAATCGCACTCCGAAATATACGTTCCTACCGCGTCAGGCCCGTCACCAAGCTGTAGCGGCCTCGGGCCGGGCAACTCAACCAATGTCTGGAATCGTGCGATGACGCCAAGGATTGTGAACACCTTTGCCCCGGCCATCCGGCTACTGCTGATCGCTGCTCTCCTTGTCCCAAACTTGGCAAATGCCGCTGACGAGACTCACGTTCAATTCTGCTGGGCGATGGGAAAGCACGACCATACGATCTACTTCGCCGAAGTCGAGAATCGCGAGGATCGTCAGGCAAGCTTTGACACGCTGCTCGAGATTTCAGGCATCGATCACGAGGCGGTGAATTGCAGCACGTCAGACTCTGCAACGCATCGTTTGGCGCGCGCGGCGCTAATTAAAAGCTGGCGAGAGTCCGAGTTCGAAATCGAGAACACCACATTCTTGTCGGATCTCGACTACTAGCGCTTGGATTCATTAGCTAGGCCGCGGAGGCAACTGCGGGTCCCTTAGCGATCAATGTGCGTCGATCGTGAATCAAGCTCTCCAGCCGGTGGGCTGCCACGTTCAGTGTGGCATCATCCACCGCGCTCTCGTCTCCAGCAGCGGATTTGGCGCGCTCCGCCTTTAGAATGTCGTCGATTTCGTCTTCGATATCCGAAAGTTCAGCCTCTGCATCGACTTTCCGGATCCGGCGCGACAGGGCATAGAGAGAATCGAGCGGGCCTTCGGTCGCGCGGTTGCCGATGCCCAGGAATTTCCACGCCGCCGCAAGCATGGTGGCAGCACCACCCAGTACCATCGGCGTCAAATAGATCCAGTTGCCGTATTCATCCATGAAGCTCTGCGTGGTGCTGTTGTAGACGGCTGCTGCGCCAGGATGCAGCGGAAGGTAAGCATCCTGGTCGGTGCTGGGCGCGGTGATCTGCGCGAAAATCGGCTGCTCGCGCAGAAGATTCCTGCGTACGCTCATGATCGCCTGCGTGAGGCTGGTTACCAGATCAATGCCGAGCTTCTTTTGCGCAACCAGGTATAGTGAGGTCCTCAGGGTCGTCAGGTCATCTTCCGGAACCGGCGGCGATCCCCGCAGCGTGCCCTTCGGGACGTCGAAACTTTCAAAGGCACGTTGGGCCTCTGCAATTGCTGCCGCGGACTCGATTGGAATCAGTACCGGGGCCTTTTTGTGGTCGAGCTGAAAAAATCCGCGAACGAGCGAGAGGTATTTTTCGGCGAGCGGGATCGTGACGAGCAGGGCACTGACCTGTTTTGACTGAAAGGCTTGCCGGACATCCGTCAAAGCAAGGTTCTTGAATACAACTTTTGCGCTCGTCAGATCATATTCGTTGGTCAACGCGTCGACAATTTTGGCGTTCACTGCTCCGCCGACGACGCCGACCGTGCGCCCCTTCAGGTTGGCTACGCTGTCGATTGACGATCCCGGCGGCGCGATGATCAGGACGACCATATGGCTGACGACGACAACGGCTTGCGCCTGCGACAAGTCACCTACATCGCCGCGAACCACAGCCAGATCGACCTTACCAGCGGAGAAGGCGTTAGCGGCCTCAAGCGCGGTGCCGCTGTCGATAACTTTGAGCCGCACCGGCGCGTTCGTCGAAACGAGTTCGCCTGCTATCGCTGACATTGCCTTGGCAGCCTCGCCGTCGATCGAACCGACCGCCACGGTCAGTGTTGCCGGGCGGGTGTAGTACCGATAGGCAAGGAGACCTGCGCCTGCGGCAAAAACGGCGACACCGATAAGCAGGAAAAAACGAAGCCAAAGCGGCAATTTCGTCGACATCATGCTCGTCACTCCAGACGTGTCGGCCGATGGATTGGCGCCGGCGCTTCCTCAACCCTCTATGGTCTTCGTCGGACGGACGCTCGGCGTAGTCAGTGGCCCCATCCCGGCATACACCTCGTTCGGCACCCTGTAGACCTGCAGCACATGGGCGGTGTTGTTGAGACCGCAGGCCTCGCGCTGCACGACGAAAAGCCAGAGCGCATATCCCGCCTGTTCGACGAGGCCAGTGCGGATTTTTCGATCGGTATTGGCCGTTCGCGGGCATGCAGCAAGTGCCGTCAACGCGGCCTCGAGCCGCCGTCCAAGCCGTCCGAGCGCTGAGGCCCTCTCCTCGGCGATCTCGTATTCGAGAGTGGCGTATCCGGAATGAAGTAGATTCAACGCCATATTGGCGCGCTCCGAAACGTGGCCTGCAAATTACAATTATCTGTCATCTTATTGGTCGGCAGGGAGCTGTTCAAGACAAGACGCGCGTATTTGCTGACTCGGATGTGGGTCAGAACACGTCGATCGTCGGGAAACGAGGCTCCGCTGTGATGCAGTCCCAAAGGTAAATTGCAAAACCGATGTCGCCGGTCCAAAGGGAATATCGTCCGCGGCCAACGGCCATCTGAGAGCCGCGATACTGAACGATGGCCGTCATCGCGAATTGGCGTGCGCGGTCGAGCCAGATCGGGTCGTTGGTGCGGCGGTAGAGTTTCAGGAATGCGTAGCCATTGCCGCCCGTACCGTGGCAAAGGTTCGAGCCCTTGGTAAGCGGTCCGGCGGCCCAGTTGAAGCGACCGCCATCCAAAAGAAGTGCGTCAAATTCAGGGGTCGCGAACGGCGCATCTGCAAAGGTCGTCACCATGCCGGGGGCACCGTGACAGTGCTGACACATCTTTGGCGGTGTCTCGCGCTTGCTTCTCGCGCCCCAATTGGTTCCAGCTTCAGACTGCCACGCATTCGCTGCAAGCGTCTTCGGCACAAACTTAGCCACCTGCGCTTGCTGCGTCGGCGTCAACCAATCCCACCCGCGCAACAACGGGATGGCGTTGCCAGCGAAACCGTGAACCGGTCCGAGCCAACGGTCGTTGGTGCCATAAAGATCCTGCGTCCAAAGTGGCCCTTGCGGCGTGTCCTCCAGGTCGCCCAACAGCCGCGCTACCTGTGTTTCGAACAGGCCCCGCCACCGGGATTCACCTGTCATCTCGGCCATGTGAATCGCGGCCAGCATGGATCCGGGCATGCCCCACATCAGTTCCCGGATCGGCAGTTCCATATTTGCTTCGGCGCGAGCGTGAACCAGATCGGCGAGGCTCGACGTGGGCGCAAGGCGCATCGCGACAAGCGCCGTACCCATGTCGCCGAACAGCAGCGAGCCATGCTTCGCATAATCGTTTGGCGAAAGGCTTTCGAAAGCGGCGATCGTCCGCTCCAGTAGCTTTGGAAGCACGGGGCGGAAGTCTTTGGTGACGTTGACAGCCCCGATGCGATGCAAATAGTCCAGCGCCCAGATAACGCCGGCCGCGCCCCAGTAGAAGCTGGGGTTACCGTCGCCCACCCCATCGTCACTGGGGTGAGCCGGCCAGAACGTGTCGGGATCGAAATGGGCGATTGCATCGGTCGCAATCTCTTCGATCGCAGCCCGGACAGCCGGTTCATTCCAGGCGTCCTGTGTAAGCGCACGATGACGACCGAGGACAATCATGCCTGAGGCGGCCCCCTATCTTCCGACCGTCACGCCCGCGGTTGAACGCAAGGCGTCCCTGATGCTCGTGGCCTTCATGTCATCGAGCACTTCCCGCGTCAGGACGGTGGTTTGCCCGGGAATGTTGAGGATCGGTTCGGCCGCCCGCGGCGGGGAAAGGCGATTGGCCTTGTAGGGCGCCGCCGGGTCGACATAGGAATCGCGGTCGGCGGCCTGCCTCCGGGCGGCGTTTTGCGTCGCATGCCGGGTTGCCCTGAGCGCGTCGGATCGAGAATAGCTGGCCGGCCCCTGAACGGACGCCGGCGTATGACGCGGCTCTCCGGCGGCGACGGCAGACGCGCCGTTGCAAAAGCAGACAGCGGCAACGGCGATCATTCGCAACAGTTGGGCGGGCATGCGACCTCCCATCTCGGCTATCCTGCGCGCTCTAGCAGCCGCGGCAGATGCTCTTGATCTTGCGGTCGAGCGCGGCGTTTTCCTTGCTCAAGGGATCGTTCGGATCGTTCAGATTCTTCTCGCTGGGCACGTCGCCGGCGCGCGGCTGGCGATGGCCGACCGGCGCCTGTATCACCCCGCCGCCGCCTCCGCTTCCGCCGGAGTTCTTCGGAACGGACGACGACCCCTGCGCGAACGCGTCCGCCCCGCCGATCAGGACCACCAGTGCTATCGAGAGGATTGATGTTCGCATGTTGGTTCTCCCGTTTCCCGTCTCTTGTTATCGCGCCGGCACGTCGATCGTTGCGCAATTGCGGCGTCCCTGGCCGGCGCAGTCCTGTGCCTTTCGTACATCGGCCATGGTGCCGAGCAACCAGATTCCGGCGGCTACCAGCCCACGAAGAAGCCGAGCAGCACGGCGTTTTCGACCGTGCGATTGCCTTCATCTTCCGGCGGCTCCCGTTTGCTCTCGCCGTCCTCCGTCATCGCCCGATCACGGCTCTGGCGGATAGAGATGAACGTCGCCGCAATAGTCGACGACACGATACCGCGTTTCCGAGGATAGAACACATTCCCTGGAACTTGCATGCGACAAATAATTCGGGCCAATCGGCGCCTTTCCATGGCCGCCGGGAATATCGAGCACATAATCCGGCTGGCACAGGCCGGAGACGCGGCCCCGCAAACGGCGCATCAGTTCCTGACCCTCTGCGACCGTGGTGCGCAGATGCGCGGTTCCCGGCGCCAGATCGCCATGATGCAGATAGTACGGTTTGATTCGATTTTCGACAAAAGCCCGCATCAGCGCTTCCAGAACAGCGGCATCGTCATTGACGCCGCGGAGCAGCACGGTCTGGCTCACCAGCGGAATGCCGGCATCCGCCAGCCGCGCGCAGGCCAGGCGCGCCTCATCAGACAGTTCACGCGGATGATTGGCATGAACGGCGACCCAGGTCGTCGCGCCGTCAACGCGCAGCGCTTCGACCATGTCCTCATCGATGCGCGCCGGCGCCGCCACGGGCACGCGGGTGTGGATGCGGACGATCTTGACGTGATCGATGGCTGCGAGGTCCGCCATGATCTCGGAAAGCCGCCGTGGCGACAGCATCAGCGGATCGCCGCCGGTCAGGATGACTTCCCAGATTTCGTTGTGGCCGCGGATATAGTCCAGCGCGTCGCGATAGGCGGCTTCCGACAGCGCGGTCGCCTTGCCCGGCCCGACCATCTCGCGGCGAAAGCAGAACCGGCAATACACCGCGCAGACATGAACCAGCTTGAACAGCACGCGATCGGGATAGCGGTGGACGATGCCGGGGACCGGCGAATGGGCGTCGTCGCCGATCGGATCGGCGTTTTCGCTTGATCCGCTCACCAGTTCCAGCGCGATCGGAATGAACTGCCGCGCGATCGGATCGTCGGGGCTTTCGGTGTCGATCAGGCCGGCGATATCAGGCGTCACGGCGATGGCATAGCGCGCGGCGACGCGTTCGAGGTCGGCGAGATCGGCAGCCTTCGCCAACCCGCGCTCCACGAGCTCGGCGGGCTGCCGCAGCGTGGCCGCCAGTTTCGGATCTATCCTGTTCATGTCTCTCCTGCCGGCGGCGTCCATACCACCTGATCGACCCGCAGCGCGCCGGCCGCCAGCATCACCAGCCGGTCGAAACCGAGCGCGACGCCGCTTGACGGCGGCATCGCGGCAACGGCTGCCAGAAAATCCTCATCCAGCGGATAGCGCTCGCCGTAGCGCCGCTCCTTCTCGTCCATATCGGCGGCGAAACGGCGGCGCTGTTCGGCAGCGTCAGTCAATTCGCCGAAGCCGTTGGCAAGCTCGACGCCGCAGGCATAGACCTCAAACCGTTCGGCGACCCGCGGATCGGCCGCCTTCGCCCGTGCAAGGGCCGCTTCCGGCGCCGGATATTCGAACAGAACCGTCAAACGCCCCTGCCCCAGATTCGGTTCGACATGCTCGACCAGCACCTTGCTGAAGATGTCCGACCAGGTGTCGTCATCGGTGATCCGCACCCGTCCATTTGCAGCCGCGGCGAGCGCCGCGCGATCACCCTCGCCATTCGTGACGGTGGCCAAGAGATCGATCCCGGCAAAGCGCTCGAAAGCCGCCGCCACCGTCAGCAATTCCGGTTCGGCAAACGGATCGGCCGTTCGGCCCCGGAACAAAAACCGGCCGATTCCGGTGGCCTGCGCCGCATGCGCGATCACGACGATGGTGTCAGCCATGACCGCATCGTAGCTCGCTTCCGCGCGATACCATTCCAGCATCGTGAATTCGGGCAGATGCAGATCGCCGCGCTCGCGGTCGCGGAACACACGCGCGAACTCGAATATTTTGGCTTCACCCGCGGCGAGCAGTTTTTTGGCGGCGAACTCCGGCGACGTCCGCAGATAGCGCGTCGCGCGGGTGCCGTCGCCGCTGGTCAGTTCGGTGCGCGGCGCATGCAGATGCGTCTCGTTGCCCGGCGAGACCTGCAGGACGGCGGTCTCGACCTCGGCAAAACCCTGTTCGTCGAACCAGGCCCGCACCGCCTTCGTGATCGCATTTCGCGCCATCAGGAACGGCTTGCGGTCGGCGTGGCGCGCAGGCGACCACCATGGCGAGGGCTGGGCGGTCCCGACCATCAGCAACGGTCCTTGCTGAGCCACGGAGCGCTCTCCGCAGAGCCTGAAAAGCCATTCAAGAAATCGGCAAATGCCATTGAAATTGTTCGACTTTCTCTGTGTGACCGCGCGCGGGCGGCAAAGTCTCGCGCCTAATCCATCCTGTCATGACGAAACCAGCTCACCTTGTCCATTCCGCTCGATAGGCCGAGGCCGAGCGCTGAACCTTGTGCCCGGCTCCGCAGTCCAATGGCCAGAATTTGCAACAGGATACGCGCATGTCTGGCGGCTGGTTGGGAAGAACTGCAATCCTCTTGTTGATGGTACTGGTCACGGTGATGCCGGCCACCGCCGACAGCCCTGGCAGCGAATTGGAACGGCTGCCGGATGCGGACGACACGTTCACTTCACCCGACGGCCAGATACGTGTTGAACAATATTCGAAGAAGAAGGGCGAATACGATCTCGCGTACCAGTTCTGGACCTTCGACGAGAAGCATCAGCACGGCGCGCTGCTGAATCGCGCTGTTTCTGTACCGGCGGACCGGCGATCAATTTTCAACGGCGACGCCGAAGCCCTTGGGCGACATGGCCTGGGACTATTTCTTCAGCCAGCCGGTGTCCAGGAAGATGCACCGGAAATCCAGGGATCGCGATTCGCTCAATCACCTGCAGGTACATCTGGTCCAGGGGATGGACGATAATTACGCCGGGATGGGAAAGCATTGGCCTGACAGCCGCTATATCATGCTCACCCTTTCGTTCGACTCACAGGGTGAGGACAAGCCGCTACCCTGGATCGAGGACTGGCGCTGTGTCTTCGATACGAAGACCGGGCAATTCTCGATTCCCTCCGATTTCGCCGGCCACAACGCCAAAGCAGTCGAGTTCCCCGACCGGCGCGGCCGATAAGTCCAACAAAATAGGGCCGTTACGGCCTGAGGCATTCCCCTGGGAATGGCGGCAAAACGCTGGCATCGACGGGCAAAATCAGTATGTTGCAGCCCGAAACCGCCGGATCGGCCCCACGGACGCCCATGTCCGGATTGGCCGATGGCCAGAAATTCAGGAAAACAGCTTTGAAAGTCATCGCCAGTTCTATTCGCAAGGGCAACATCATCGAGCAGGACGGCAAGCTCTACGTCGTCCTGACCGCCGAAAACATCCATCCCGGCAAGGGAACCCCGGTCAGCCAGATCGAAATGCGCCGGATCGGCGATGGCGTAAAGATTTCGGAACGCTACAAGACCACCGACCAGGTCGAGAAGGCCACCGTCGAGGATCACAATTTCAATTACCTGTACGAAGATGCCGACGGCTTCCACTTCATGAACGCCGAGACCTACGACCAGGTCCAGGTCTCCAAGGAAATCGTCGGTTCGTCCGCGCCCTATCTGCAGGAGAACATGACCGTGAAGCTCTCGCTTCACGACATGAACCCGGTCGCGATCCAGCTCCCGCAGCGCGCGACGCTGGAAGTCGTGGATACCGAGCCGGTCACCAAGGGTCAGACCGCGTCTTCCTCCTATAAACCTGCTATCCTCTCCAACGGCGTTCGCACCGCGGTGCCGCCGCACATCGGAACGGGAACGCGGATCGTGGTCATGACCGAGGACGGCTCTTACGTCGAGCGCGCGAAGGATTAAGACCGCGCAGCATAGTGTTTTGAAAAGAAGTGCGTACTGGTTCGCGTAAAAGAAAACGCGTCAAAACAAGAATTTTAAAGCGTCGGTTCTGATTCGATCAGAACCGATAATTCTCTGGAATTCGGGCACGCCGGGGGGCGATTGCATTGAATACGATGGCTGTCCCCTTGCTCAGGCGTTGGCTGGCAGTCCTTTGTTTGCTCCCGGCCGGGCTCGCCGGCGCTGCCGCCGAAGAGTTCCGGACGCCGTCGATCACGGCCGTCCGCGTCGAATGGCGGGCGGTTCTCGATCAGCTCCGCACCGAGATCGCCACCCAGCCGACGATCGCTTCCCGATTCACGTTCGCCGGTCAGCGGCGCGTGCCGGCATGGGATCCGCGCTCGACGCCCGCGCTGGTGCAATTGAACGCGATCAACGCAAGCATCTTCGCCGGGATCGGACGCAGTCCGGTGCCGGTGCTGTTGCCGTTCGATACCGCGGGCTATCTCGAAGACCAGGCCGACGGCACGCCGCTGCCGCTATCGAACTACCAGGCAGACTTCCGCCCCGCGGACCTGTTTCACGCCGGTCCGGCCGGCTACGACGCGGTGTTTTCGCTGCAGCCCGGCGCGGGCGGCGGTCTGCCGTCACGGACCTTCGCCAGGCCGGTCGAAGTGCAGATCACGGGCTCGATCCTCATCTACGACCTCGCCGATTCGCTTGGCGGCAGGGGCGAGCCGGTCAAGGCGCTGGCGGCGCAGTTCCCGGACGTGCGCCGCTTCATCCGTGAAGGTTATGTGCGCTACGCCTTCACGCGCTTCGGGGTGCCCTATGTGGTGTCGATCCAGTGTCTGGACTCGGCGCCGCGGGCGCGGCGGCTGGCATGTCGCGAGGCCTATCCTATTGCCGAGCGCTTTCTGAAAGCCTTGCGCATCGCTGGCGGACAGCCGGCGCAGCCGCGCCACGACATCTCAACCGAGATCGTCGAACGGCCGACGGCGGTTTCGCCCGACTTCAGCTATTACCCGGGCGGCGACATCATCGCCCGCAGCAGCGTGCGGCGGCGCGGCGGTCGCGCCGATTTCGCGGCCTATTCGCAAATCCGTTTTCCGCTGGAGAAAACGCCGGCCGCCATCCGCTCGCAATCCTTCGGCAGGAAAAATTCCCAGGTGGGCCGCGGCATCTATCCGTGGCGCGACAATTTTTGCGAAGCCCGCAGCTTCCAGGTCGGGCAATGCGCCGCCGGCTTCGGGCACCAGGGCCAGGACATCCGCCCCGCGCCCTGCCCGCCGAACAGCAACAGCGAAAGCAGTTGCCATCCGAGAAAGCAGGCCGTCGTCGCCGTCCGCGACGGTGTCGTCATCCGTTCGCTGAAGCAGCAGGCCGCAACGCTGCAGATCAATACAAGCAACGAGCACATCCGCTTTCGCTACATGCACATGAACCCGTCAGCCCTGGATGCGGACGGCATTCTCAACGGGCGCCGGGTCGCCGAGGGCGAAAAGATTGGCGTGGTCTCCAACTATCTCGATTTCCCGAACGGCACCTCGTACCACCTGCACTTCGACGTGCAGGTGTTCACGCGCGACGGCTGGATCTGGGTCAACCCCTACACCACCCTGATCGCATCCTATGAACGCCTGATCCGCAGCCGCGGCCGCGAGATCGGCACCGATCCTCCGGCAGCAGCCGCCGTGGCCCACGCGTTGCCGGAGGATGTGGTTCGTCGCAGCCCGCGAGAAGGCCGCGAGAACTAGGCCCCGCACCTATAAATGCGAAGCGGCCACCAGACGTCCGCCTTTGGCAGGCAATCCAGGCCCACGACGGGATTGTTCAAGGACTCGCGATGAGCAATGGCTGCACGTTTGCGCCGCCCGCCATCAGGGGATTCGACGGCTCGAAGCGCTGTCGCAGTTCTCGCTTCCGGACGAGCGCGCGCGCAACAACATAGGCTTCCTTCAGGCTTCTGGCTCGCCGGAGCGCCACGTTGAAAAAGGCATCACCGAAATAGGTCCACTTGGCCTTGTCCTGGCAGCCGAACGATGGATGGTTGGCATCGGCCGCGGTGATAACCAGGACATCGGGGTTGGCGAGACGAGGGATAAAGACTCCGGAATAGCAGGCCGAGATGACCACCACCTTGTGTCGCACGCTCGTCCGCGCCAACATATCGGCGAGATTGGACGGCGTGAGCGTTTGCTCGAGCCGCCCCGCTTTGACTGCAAGACCGTCGGGGGAGCCATGCGAGGTCAGTATCAGGAACAGAACGTCGTTCTCGGCGTCCATCCCATTGGCTGCCACTTGCAACGACATGGCCAGGGCCTCGATCGTTGCGCCTCCGCCTTTCTTCGAATTGTATTGCACGTTGACTGGGCCACTCCCGAAACGGCCCGCCACGACCTGTGCTGCGCCGGTCGCCTCGCGTCTAAACACGCCTTGATCGCCGAAAAGGCCAAAGGACACCACGCTCACCCTGGGAGCGTCCTCAACCGCGTGCGTCGGCGAAACCGACGGCACGACCGTCAAAACAAGCGCGATGAGCGCTGCGCCGAGCCGGCTGATCCAGGAGTTGGACGTCATTGCGAACCTTGTCTCGTTATGGCTACTATAGCATAGCAGCCCAACCCGCGACACGCGCTGGTGGCCAACGATCTGGCCTTCATCAAACTTGCACCAATCAGCATCCTGTTCGGCGTTAGCGAGTGGACGTCGTGACTTCTAAGATGCTGCCGCGTCCACGGCCTGCTTCCGAGCCGGTGGTGTCCAACGAAAGGCGGCGCCGAACCTGTTCCAGACATTGATCGAGGCGATTGCCGAGGTGAGATATGCCAGCTCCTTCTCCGAAAACTCGGCGCTCGCTTGCGTATAAACTTCATCGCTGACACCGTCGCTGAGCAAGGTCAGCGCTTCCGTCCAGGCCAGTGCCGCACGTTCACGCTGCGAGAACTGCGGCGCCTCGCGCCAGACCACTACCAGATTGAGTTTATCGGCGGGCACACCGAGCTTCTCGCCCTCCAGGATGTGATACTGCACGCAGAATGCGCAGCCATTGATCTGCGAGGCGCGCAGCTTGATCAGTTCGAGCAGTTGCTTGTCCATCCCCGCCTTGGCCGCGACCTGACCGAGCGCCAGCACGGCACTGTAGGCGTCCGGTGTCAGCGACATGAAATCCTTGTACTCGCTGCGGGCGTGCGTCATTTTTCCTGGCCTTTTGTTGTCGGTCCTCCCGTGCATTATAGGAGGCCCCTGCACCCCGTCCATGGCCGGGCGCGGCAAGTGAAATCGCGGCAAGATTGTCAGCAAAATTGCGGTTCCCGCGGCGTCATGGCTTTTGGCGGAGGCCCGCCGCACCGCTAGAATGTCGGGCATGAAACAGCCTGATTCCCGGATAGCCCCGACCCGCCGCGCCCTGCTGCAGGCCAGCATCGGCGCAGGCGCCCTGCTTGTCACGCCACTTGCCGTGTTTGCGGCGCCGCCGCCCGGCTTCGACCAGTGGCGCGACAATTTTCGCGCGCGCGCCCTTGCCAAAGGCATCTCGGATGCGACCTGGACGCGGGTGATGGGCCGCATCGAACCCGACATGAGCGTGTTCCGGCAGATGCAGAAACAGCCGGAATTCAACGAGCAGATCTGGCAATACATCAACCGCCGCGTCTCGGACTGGCGCATCATCAACGGCCGCGAAGCGCTGAAGAAGCACGAGGCGCTGTTCGCCCGGATCGAACAGGATTTTGGCGTCGAGCGCGGCACGCTGCTGGCGCTGTGGGGCGTCGAGTCAGCCTACGGCGATCCGCTGGTGCAGCAGAACCATATGCGCCCGGTTTTCCCGGCGCTCGCAGCGCTTGCCTGGAACGAGCCGCGCCGCCGCGTCTATTGGGAAACCGAGCTGATCAACGCGTTGAAGATCGTCGACCGTGGCTGGAGCACACCGGAGGAAATGCGGGGATCCTGGGCCGGCGCGATGGGTCATACACAATGGATGCCGGAAGTCTGGCTCAATGTCGGCATGGACTACGACAAGGACGGCCGCGTCTCGCCGTTCGGCAAGCCCGACGATGCGCTTGGCTCCAGCGCGCGCTATCTGCTCAACCGCGGCAAGTATCACCGCGGCGAGCATTGGGGCTATGAGGTCAACGGCTCAGGGTCTTCGAGCGGCAGCCGGACGTACGCGGCTTGGGCCAGCGCGGGCGTGACGCGCGCCGACGGCAAACCGTTCCCGCAACCGAACGCGTCAGCGCAGATGTGGGTGCCGGTTGCGGGTGGCCCGGCGTTCCTGCTGGGTCCGAATTTTTATTCGGTGAAGAGCTACAACCCATCGATGAACTACGCGCTGGCGATCTGCCATCTCGGCGACCGCATTCTGGGCGCGCCACCCTTCATTCACCCCTTCCCCGGATCCGAGCGCGCGCTGACACTCGCCGAAGTCCAGGAAGTACAGACGCGGCTGACCAAAGCCGGCTTCGATACCGGCGGCACCGACGGCCGCGTCGGCAACGACACCATGAAGGCGGTGAAGGATTATCAGACCAAGATGGGGCTATTGCCCGCCGACGGTTACGGCGGGCTAAAGGTGCTGGCGCGGTTGAGGCAAGGCGGTTAGGCCGTGTGCTGATCTGCAATAGGGTGAGAGAGGCTGCCATGTAGGCAGCCTCTCTCAATACCTTGATGCTATCCCCGCCCAGCCGCCCGCCCCGTCATGGGGACTCATCCCTATGTGGAAATGAAACGACAAGACTCACCCCATCCCGAACTCACGTGTGGGCTTCGGATCGGTCTCGAACAACCGTTGTGCGGCCTCGGCGTTCGTGGCGCAGCGCTCAAGCCAGCGAGCCACGAGAAAATCAACCCGCGCGGCAAATCGCAGTTGAGCCGCTGCCAGCACAAACCTCGCGTCCAAACTCCGATCGGATGGTCTCTTGACGTCGTTGCGGGCGTTCATCTTGCCCTCCTGCCGTTTCGGCGGAGGGAGCGGCCCTGCACCGAGAGTTACACTCTTGCTTTGCGGATCAGCCCCGCTTCGAGCTGAAAATTCGGACCCCGTGTCATCACGGACATGCACGACCAATCGGCCAGCCGAATAAGCGGCCGGACGCGGGCGGCAGTCTCTGCGATGTGTGTGCGTGCGTGGCGCATTAGGTCCTCAGGAGTGCAGGCAATTTCACCCGTGACGAATGTCGTGATCTAAACGCAGAGAAACTTCAGCGCGTCAAATGTTTTATGCTCACGAGGTGCGGAATTTGTTGCGTGCTGGCAATTTTAGAACGCCCGCGCGGCCGGCTGGGTTCGAAAATTTCAAGCTGTCGTCAATTGGCGGAAGCGCCGGCATGTCCGCTGGCGGGCATTTTTGCTTGTGTTCGTGGGCACTGCCTACCATGCCAGGCTGAGCCAGAAGCATTGTGTTTGGCCGACGCTTGAACAGTGCTCCCACGGTTCGCATCATCGGATGATGACGAAAAGCGATCCCTTAGCTGGACCAAATATCTTCTGCGCGCTCCAATAAATGCTGGTTAGCAGGGCCAAGCGTGCCCCAAAACACGAGCCGGACGTGCGCTAGAAGCGCAGAGAGTGCCGTTCGCTGACGCGGAGAAGCAATACCTGAGAACTCGGTCCACCATTTTCCACGCGGCGCATGATCTTTGTTGTGAGGAACTATCGCTTCGAGGGCATAGTCAACAAAATCAATCTCCCGAGATACTCCAAGAATGATCGAGGGAACGTAATACATGAAGGTCGTGGGCTCGAAATAGCCTCTGGCTACGGCGGGCGATGCCCCGACCATTCTCCAATCCATAAGGCTAACTTCCGTCCACGGACGCCCGGATATCCTGTTTCCGAGTTCCTGGCGTATGTCGCGATCGAACGAGTCTTTCCCTTCGGCCCAAAAAAATTGGACAGGTAGCGGCGCTACTGGAAAGGCCGTCCTGACAAGATTTAAAAACTCTGCATTGTCCGCCGCGACGTCCTCCGGAGAGGGCATTGTTCACGCCCTCCGCGCCACTCCACCGGCATTCATGCCGCCATCGATGACGAGCTCGGTGCCGGTCACATAACGCGAGGCATCCGACGCCAGATACAGCACGCCCTGCGCAATTTCCGCAGCCTCGCCGGCGCGGCCGAGCGGGGTTACAAGTTTCGCGCGCTCCTCGGGATCGATCGGCGCGTTCTGCCCGCTGCCTGCGGCTCCCGTCGGGATCTTGCCCCAGATCGGCGTGTCGATGATGCCGGGATGCACGGAGTTGACGCGGATGCCGTCGCCAAACGTCGCGCATTCCATCGCGATCGACTTGGCGAACAGCCGGACACCGCCCTTGGTCGCGGAGTAACCGGAAAGACTGGCCGCGCCGCGCAGGCCCGCCAGCGACGACATCATGATGACGGAGCCGCCGCCGGTCTTGCGCATCGCCGGGAGGCAATGCTTCACCGACAAAAACACGCCATCGAGATTGATCGCGGTCTGCCGCCGCCAATCCTCAAGCGACATCTCGGTGATCGACGGCACGGCAATGCCGATGCCGGCGTTCGAAACCAGCACGTCGAGCCGGCCGTAGCGCTTCATCACGTCGGCCACCACTTCGATCCATCGTTCCTCGCTGGTGACGTCGTGGTGCAGGAAGGCCGCCTCCCCACCCGCCTTCTTGATCCGCGCAACGACCTCGGGGCCTCTGAGATCGTCGACATCGGTCACAGCGACCGACGCGCCTTCGCGCGCCAGCAATTCGGAAACCGCTTCGCCAATGCCGGAAGCGCCGCCCGTCACCAGCGCGACCTTGCCCTGAACCTGCCCTGTCATTTCCACTCCCGTTTGTTGTTCTTGGTTGTCGAATTATCTGATCAAGGCCGGTCCCGGATCCGGCACCGCGACGTCGAGCACGCGCAACTGCACGCGTTCCGAGCCCTGAAAGCGATCGACCGCGAGCGATCCTGCCACATGCAGCGGCTGACCGCGGTTCTGCGTCAGCGCGTGGCCGAGCTTTTGTCCGACCGAGCGAAACGCGATGCCGTTGACGACGGCGCCGTCACCGGACTTGAAGCGCAGGCGCAGATGCGCCTGACCGACCTCGTCGGCATAGACGAGCTGATGCGCCGGCAGTGCGATCACAGGCTCCGGGTTGGCCGCGCCGAACGGCCCGGCGCGGTTCAGCATCGTCGCGAACTCCACGGTTATGCTGCGCGCGCTGACGGCGCCATCGATGAACAGCTCGTGCTCGTGACGGGAATTGGCGACGTCCTCGGCCAGCGCGCTTTCCATGAAGGCGCGAAACTCCGCGAGCTTCTCTTTCCGCAGCGTGACACCCGCGGCCATGGCATGGCCGCCGCCCTTCATCAGCAATTTTTCCTTCACCGCCTGCCGCACGGCTTTTCCGAGATCTACGCCCGAGATCGAGCGGCCCGAGCCGGTGCCGATGCCGCCCGGCTCCAGCGCAATTGCAAAGGCAGGCCGCGCAAATTTCTCCTTCAGCCGCGAAGCGACGAGACCAACGATGCCGGGATGCCAGCCCTCGGCGGCGGTCACGATCACCGCGCCCTTGTCCTCTAGCCCGAGCGAGGCCAGCGCCTCGGCCTCGGCTTGCGCCTCCGCCGCCTGCTCGATGATGCGGCGCTCGCCGTTGAGCCGGTCGAGTTCGGCCGCGATCCGCGCGGCCTCCGAGACGTCGCCCTCCAGCAAAAGCCGCACCCCGAGATCGGCGCGCCCGATCCGGCCCCCAGCATTGATGCGCGGCCCCAGCATGAAGCCGAGATGCCAGGCCTCGGGCGGCCCGTTCAGCCGCGCCACATCCATCAGCGCGGTATGGCCGACATGGTCGCGGCGGCGCATCGCGATCAGCCCCTTGGCAACAAAGGCGCGGTTGAGCCCGGTCAGGGGCGCGACGTCGGCCACGGTGCCGAGCGCCACATGGTGCAGCATACCCAGAAGATCCGGCTCCGGACGCTCGGCATTCCAGAAGCCACGGCCGCGCAATTCACGGTTCACCGCGACCAGCGTGATTAGCACGAGGCCGACGGCAGCGAGATGGCCGAGGCCGGAGAGATCGTCTGGCCGGTTCGGGTTCACCAGCGCATCGACCTCGGGCAATTCGTCGCCGGTCTGGTGGTGGTCGATGACGACGACCGACATGCCTAGCTTCCGCGCTTCCGCCAGCGGCTCGAGGCTGGTGGTGCCGCAATCGACGGTGACGAGCAGCGTGGCGCCTTTGCCAGCAAGCGCGCGCACCGCCTCGACATTGGGCCCGTAGCCTTCGAAGATGCGGTCGGGGATGTGGATCAAGGGATCAAGTCCGCAATGGCGCAGGTGCCAGGCCAGCAGCGCCGCCGAGGTCGCGCCGTCGACGTCGTAATCGCCGAAGATCGCGACCTTCTCCCCGCGCACAGCCGCATCCGCGATGCGCCTCGCCGCCGTCTCCATCGCCGTCACGGTGTGGGGGTCGGGCATCAGTTTGCGGATGGTCGGATCGAGAAAGTCCTCGACCTCGTCGATCCCGACCTCGCGCCCCGCCAGTACCCGCGCCAGCATCTCCGGCAATTGGTAGCGCTGCGTGATCGCCAGCGCCCGCACCGCTCCCCTGGCGTCGAGGCGGTCGCGCCACAATTTACCCGTCGCTGAACGCGACACGCCGAGAAACGCCGGCGGCAGTTCAACGGGAAGTGCGGATGCGGGAAGCGTCATGATGCCTTCGAGAAATAGGGCCAAAGCGGCCCTTCGGCAAACGCAAAGCAAGGGCGATGGCGGAAGCGGCTGCGCGCGAATCGTTGCGGTGAAGCTGACACAACCTCGGCCCCGTCAGCTTTGAGCCTATGCCGACAAAAACGACTTGCACAAAGAAGATGCAACTTGTCCCCGTAATACTACCCGCGGGACGCCGGAAATTAAACCAATCGTTAGCCATGATCCCCGACAAAGGAGACAACACGCTCTCGTTGAGTCCCGCCGATCCGCAGAAGATCGACATCAGCACAAAGACTGAGGAATTGCCGCCAATGTCCGTCGCGCTTCGCTCCCAAACCGCAACGACCGCAAAACAGTCAGCCAATGCAGCGGGCGCCGAAGACGAGGCCGACGTTTCCGCGCTGATCGCGAGATTGACCGCCGAGGTCAACCAGGTCGCCTGCGAGAAGACCAAGTCGATCCAGAAGATCACCAACCAGATGAAGATGCTGGCGCTGAACGCGCTGATCGAGAGCTCGCGCGCCGGTGCCCAAGGCGCCGGCTTTGCCGTGGTGGCGCAGGAAGTGCGCAATGTCGGCCAGCAGGTCGAGACCATCGCCCGCGAGCTTGAAAGCCAGCTCACCAACCGGACCGGCAATCTGATGAACTCGATCGCGCAGATGGCCGACCGCTCACGCGGCGAGCGCATGGTCGATCTGTCGCTGAACGCCATCGAGCTGATCGACCGCAACCTCTATGAGCGCACCTGCGACGTGCGCTGGTGGGCGACCGATTCCGCCGTCGTCGATTGCGCGGCGGCGCCGGAGACCGCCGCGGTCGCGCATGCGTCGGAACGGATGGCCGTGATCCTCGGCGCCTACACCGTCTATCTCGACCTCTGGCTATGCGATCTCGACGGCAATGTGCGCGTCAACGGCCGCGCCGATCGCTTTGGCGTCGTGGGCCAGAACGTGGCGCACACAAAATGGTTTCGCGGGGCACGGGACCTGCGCTCCGGCGACGATTACGCCGTCGGCGACGTCGAATGCCAGCCCCTGCTCGGCAACGCCCAGGTGGTGACCTATTGCGCCAGCGTTCGCGCCGGCGGCAAGGCCAACGGCAAGCCGACCGGCGTGCTCGCGGTCCATTTCGACTGGGAGCCGCAAGCCCGCGCCATCGTCCAGGGCGTGCGCGTGGGCGCCGCCGACAAGGCGCGCGTGCTGCTGGTCGATTCGAATTTCCGGGTGATCGCAGCATCCGACGGCCAGGGCCTGCTCACCGAACGCGTCTCGCTTCCGCTGGAGGGGCGACGCTCCGGCTTCCATCAGGACCGCTCCGGCGCACTGGTCGCCTTCCACGCCACGCCCGGCTACGAAACCTATAAGGGCCTTGGCTGGTTCGGCGTGATCCAGGGCGGGGCCGGGTAGGCTCGCGAACGCCGCTAACAGCCCAACCGGTCGGCGATCCCGCCAAAATCCTTGGCGACGATGTCCCAGTCGCCCCTGGCTTCGAAATCATATTTCTGGTGCGGGCCGTATTCGGTCGGCCTTGCGACAAAGGCGGTCTTGAGGCCGAGCTTCTGCGCGGCCTTCAGATCGTTGTTGTGGGCGGCGACCATCATCACCTGCTCCGGCGGCAGGCAGAGCAGTTTGGCCGCACCAAGATAGGTTTCGGGATCGGGCTTGTAGTGCTCGAACAACTCCGCCGACATGACGAGGTCCCACGGCAGCCCGGCGAACTTTGCCATGTTGGTCAGCAGCGCGACATTGCCGTTGGAGAGCGGCGAGATGATGTATTTTGTCTTCAGCCGCGTCAGGCCGGGGACGCTGTCGGGCCAGGGATGCAGGCGGTGCCAGCCCATCGTCAGGTAATGCAAATCGGCGTCGCTCAAGCCTTGAATCGAAAACTGCGCGACCAGTTTTTCCAGCGACTGCCGGTGCAGCGTATCCAGGATCTGATAGCCGCGCTCGGGATGCTTGCGCACCTCGTCCATCGAGGCGGCATAGACGGCGCGCCAGCCGTCGACCAAAGCGGTCCAGTCGACCTTGATGCCTGAGGTCTCCGACCATTTGGTGAAATCGTTGATGAGGCTGGTGCGCCAGTCGACGACGGTGCCGAACACATCGAACACCAGCGCCTTCACCGCGGACACATCGGACATGCGAGCCCTCCCCTGTTTTTGTTTTTCTGACGCCGTCATTCCGGGGCGCGCGCAGCGCGAACCCGGAATCTCGAGGTTCCGGGTTCGATGCTTTGCATCGCCCCGGAACGACGAGGGGTATCATCAATCCAAATGAAACTTATCCAGCTGCCGATGCTCGGCCTTGATATAGCGCACCGTGCCCGTCACCGAGCGCATCACCACCGTTTCGGTCTCGATCACGTCCTTGCGGAACTTGACCCCTGACAGCAGCGAGCCCGTGGTGACGCCGGTTGCCGCGAACAGGCAGTCGCCCCGCACCATGTCCTCGATGCCGTAGATCATCTTCGGATCGGTCACGCCCATCTTGTGCGCGCGCTCCCGTTTCTCGTCGCTGTCGAGGATCAGCCGGCACTGCATCTGGCCGCCGATGCAGCGCAGCGCCGCCGCGGCCAGCACGCCCTCGGGCGCACCGCCGGTGCCGATATACATGTCAACACCCGTGTTATCGGGATCGGCGCAATGGATCACGCCCGCCACGTCACCGTCGGTGATCAGCCGCACCGCGGCGCCGGTCGAGCGGACGCCGGCGATGATATCGGCGTGGCGCGGTCGATCGAGCACCAGCACCGTAATCGCGCCAGGCTCGACGCCCTTCGCTTTGGCGAGCCGGCGGACATTGTCGGCAGGCGACGCGTCGAGTTCGACCACGCCCTTGGCGTAGCCCGGGCCAACCGCGAGCTTCTGCATGTAGACATCGGGCGCGTGCAACAGCGTGCCGCCATCGGCCATCGCCATGGTCGCGATCGCGCCCGGCATGTTTTTGGCGCAGAGCGTGGTGCCTTCCAGCGGGTCGACGGCGATATCGACCTGCGGACCGGCGTTCAGCCCGACCTTCTCGCCGATGAACAGCATCGGCGCCTCGTCGCGCTCGCCCTCGCCGATCACGATGGTGCCTTCGATCGGCAGCTTGTTGAGTTCGCGGCGCATCGCATCGACCGCGGCCTGGTCCGCTGGCTTCTCCTGGCCGTGGCCGCGCAGCCGCGCGGCCGAAACCGCAGCACGCTCCGTCACTCGCACGATTTCGAGCGTCAGGATACGCTCGAGCAGCAGTTGCGGCGGAACGGAAATATGGGTCGACATCAGCTTACTCCCTTAAACCTGCATAGCGGCCCCGCGGCCGCAATCAATCCTCTGACGCGTTCCGAACAGAACGCGCGCTAGTTCTTTTCGATCCGTATCACCTGCGGCCGGCCACTGATCACCTTGTCGCGCTGAACGGCTTCCAGCGCGCGGTAGACCGCGTCCTCGGAAGTTGCGTAGGTAATCAGGATAACCGGAACCGGTGACGGCTTCTTCGCGGAGCCATTCGCATCGACGCCTTCTGGATGGCGCTGCACGATCGATTCCAGCGAGATCTTCTGTTCGGCTAGGCGGGTGGCGATGGTGGCGGCGGTGCCGGCCAGGTCGCGCGCCATCAGGCGGATGTAGTAGCCGCCCTCGTGGCGCTCCATCGGCGCCTTGCTGGTTTCGCGCAGCCGATCCACGGGACGTCCGAAAGGTTTGGCGTGAATGCCGCGCGCCACATCCGCAATGTCGGCAACGACCGCGGACGCCGTCGCGGCGCCGCCGGCGCCGGGTCCCACCAGCGTGATCGGCGGAATGCCTTCGCCATCGATGGTGACGGCGTTGGTGACGCCCATCACCTGCGCGATCGAGGATGATTTCGGCACCATGGTCGGATGCACGCGCTGCTCAATGCCCTTGGCGGTCCGTACCGCCACGCCCAGCAGTTTGACGCGGTAGCCCAGTTCTTCCGCCGCACGCAGATCTTCCGGCGCGATCGAGGAGATGCCTTCGACATAGACCGCGCTCTGCGCCACCTTGGTGCCGAAGGCGAGGCTCGCAAGAATCGCAAGCTTCTGCGCGGTGTCATGGCCGTCGACGTCGAAGGACGGGTTGGCTTCGGCATAGCCGAGCCGCTGCGCGTCCTTCAGGCATTCGGCAAATGACAGACCCTCCTGCTCCATCCGGCTCAGGATGTAGTTGCAGGTGCCGTTGAGGATGCCGTAGACGCGGTTGACGCCCGTGCCGGCAAGGCCCTCGCGCAGGGTCTTGATGACCGGAATGGCGGCGCCGACCGCCGCCTCGAAATTCAGGGCGCCGCCATGCTTCTCGGCGGCCTTCGCCAGCCGAATTCCATGCTTGGCGATCAGCGCCTTGTTGGCGGTTACGACCGACTTGCCGGCCTTCAGCGCGGCCTCGATCGCCGACAGCGCCGGCTCGCCGGAGCCGCCCATCAGCTCGACGAAGCAATCGACGTTGGGGTCAGAGGCCAGCGCCAGCGGGCTTTTGGCCCAGTCGATGCCGCGCAGGTCGAGTGCGCGCTTTTTTGCCTTTGAGCGCGCGGTGACGGCAACGACGCGCACGCCACGCCCGCTGCGCTCGGACAGCGTCCGCGACTGCTCTTCGATGAGGCGGACGACTTCGGCGCCAACCGTGCCGAGCCCTGCGATACCCACTCTCAGGGGTGCGACCATAATGAGGTAACCTGCAATAAAAGAAATTAGCGCCGATTGGCGAGAGGAACCACGTTGTGCAACGTTTCAATACCGCTTTCAAGGAAGCGGCGCACCCCGCGAGCGGCCTGGCGGATACGTTGCTCGTTTTCCACCATGGCGATGCGGACATAGCCCTCGCCATGCTCGCCAAAGGCGACGCCGGGCGAAACCACCACGCCGGATTTCTCCACCATCAGGGTCGCGAACTGCATGCTGCCGACGCCCTCGAAGGTCTTGGGCAGCGGCGCCCAGGCGAACATCGAGGCCTGCGGCGGCGGAATCTCCCAGCCCGCCCGGCCAAACGATTCGACCAGCGCGTCGCGGCGCTTGCGGTAGGTGTCGCGCATTTCCTTGATGCAATCGTCCGGCCCGTTCAGCGCCGCGGTAGCGGCCACCTGGATCGGCGTGAACGCGCCGTAGTCGAGGTAGGATTTCACGCGCGCCAGCGCTGCGATGATCCGCTCGTTGCCGACGGCAAAGCCCATGCGCCAGCCCGCCATCGAGAACGTCTTCGACATCGAGGTGAACTCGACGGTGACGTCCATCGCGCCGGGAACCTGCAGCACCGAGGGCGGCGGATTGTTGTCGTCGAAATAGACTTCGGCGTAAGCCAAATCCGACAGGATGAAGATCTCATGCTTCTTCGCAAATGCCACCAGATCCCGGTAGAAATCGAGGTCGGCGACATAGGCGGTCGGATTGGAGGGATAGCAGACGATCAATGCGATCGGCTTCGGGATCGAATGGATGATCGCGCGTTCCACCGCCTCGAAAAACTGCGGCGTCGGTTCCGAAGGCACCGAGCGGATCACGCCGCCCGCCATCAGGAAGCCGAAGGCATGTATAGGATAGCTCGGATTGGGGCACAGCACGACGTCGCCGGGCGCGGTGATCGCCTGCGCCACATTGGCAAAGCCTTCCTTCGAGCCCAACGTCGCGACGATCTGGGTGTCCGGATTGAGTTTTACGCCGAACCGCCGCCCGTAATAGGCGGCTTGCGCCTTGCGCAGGCCGTTGATGCCGCGTGAGGCCGAGTAGCGGTCGGTCCGCGGCTTGCCGAGCGTCTCCTTCAGCTTCTCCAGCACATGAGGTGGCGTCGGCAGGTCCGGATTACCCATGCCCATGTCGATGATGTCGGCCCCGGCATTGCGCGCGGCCGCCTTGGCCTGGTTGACCTTCTCGAACACGTAAGGCGGCAGGCGGCGGATGCGGTAAAAATCTTCCATGGGACCCTTGCTCCGACAACCGGCAGGACAGAATCGGGGGAACCTTCGCGGCTATCGAAACCGGATTGGGTTTCGGTCAGAAGTCGCGCTCAATCAAGGATTTAGAGCGAATTCAGGCGCGAGATCCCTGGAGCTCTGGACCCGCAATGCGGTTGAATTGGGTTCTTTTACCACGGGAGCCCGGCAGCGCCAGTTTTTATGGCGTTTACGCCCGCCCCGCCCCTGGTCCGGGCGATTCGCGCCAGGACAGCGACCTTCTCACTTCTTGGCAGGCTTTGCAGAGGCTGTCGCCTGACGGTCCCGGGCGGCCGTCAATTCTGACTGGATTTTAGCCAGTTCGGCCGGCTTGATCGCCTCTTCGTTGCGCTCTGGAGGCAGGTCATGAACCGGCAGATAGCCGCCGGCTTCCTTCGGACGCTCGGGCGCGTCCGTCGGCAGGCCAACGCCCGGCATATCCGCGATCTGCGTCGAGCAGCCGCCGAGGGCCAATGCCGACGCAAACAGCGCGGCAATCGACCACAGCCTTATCGTCCGATTGACCGGCATCCGTCCGGAAGTCCCCAACTACCTCTGCACCGCGCACGCATCTATGCGGTGGTACGAGCTTTGCAACGCCAAGCCGTCCCGCGGCGTTGATTTCGCTAGAACCGTTCAAACCATTGTCGCCCGAAACGATTAAAGCCCAAAGAGCAAATGTGATCGGTGCGGCTGCAATGTGTGCAACTTGTGTGAACACGCAAACTTTATCGCAGTGCAACAGGGTTAACGCCAACCCTCTTGTCATCAATCCACGCGGTGACGAACGCGAAATGAAGCTATAGTGTCCTTGATATGAGTGACGTCGACACCGAAACCCACGCTTCGAAGACCTTCAACGCCGAAGCCTTCGCCATGAACATCGCAAAAGCGATGGAAACGAGCGGCCAGGCGCTGGCGGCCTATCTCAAGCCGCGCGAGGACGGTGAGCCAAAGGACAAGCCGCCCAGCGAAATCGGCGAGGTCGTCAAGACCTTCACCAAGGTCGCGGAATACTGGCTCTCCGATAACGAGCGCGCCGCTGAGCTGCAGACCAAAATGGGTAAGGCCTATCTCGATCTCTGGGGCCAGGCCGCGCGCCGCATGGCCGGCGAAGCGGCCAAGCCTGCGATCGAGCCGTCGCCGCGCGACAAGCGTTTCAAGGATCCGGAGTGGAAATCGAACCAGTTCTTCGATTTCGTGCTGCAGCTCTATCTGCTCACCACGCAGTGGGCGCAAGAACTGGTGAAGAACGCCGAAGGCGTCGATCCGCACACCCGCAAAAAGGCCGAATTCTACGTTCAACAGATTACCAACGCGATCGCGCCGTCGAATTTCGTCTTCACCAATCCCGAAGTGCTGCGCGAGACGCTGGCCTCCAACGGCGACAACCTCGTGCGTGGCATGAAGATGCTTACCGAAGACATCGAGGCCGGCCACGGCACGCTGCGCATCCGCCAATCCGACCCGTCGAACCTCGTCGTCGGCATCAACATGGCGACGACGCCGGGCAAGGTGATCTTCCAGAACGAGCTGATGCAGCTCATTCAGTACACGCCGACCACCGAGACGGTGCTGCGCACGCCGCTCCTGATCGTGCCGCCCTGGATCAACAAGTTCTACATTCTCGATCTCAAGCCGGAAAAATCCTACATCAAATGGTGCGTCGACCAGGGCATCACCGTGTTCGTGATCTCCTGGGTCAATCCCGACAAGGAACTCGGCAAGAAAACCTTCGACGACTACATGAAGGAAGGCCCACTCACCGCGATGGACATCATCGAAAAGGTGACGGGCGAGATGAAGGTCCATACCGCCGGCTACTGCGTCGGCGGCACGCTGCTCGCCTCGACGCTGGCCTGGCTCGCGGAGAAGCGGCGCCAGCGCGTGACGTCGGCGACGTTCTTTGCCGCGCAGGTCGACTTCACCCATGCCGGCGATCTGCTTGTCTTTGTCGATGAAGACCAGATCTCGGCGCTTGAGCGCGACATGCACGCAGCCGGCGTGCTCGAAGGCAGCAGGATGGCGATGGCCTTCAACATGCTGCGCTCCAATGACCTGATCTGGTCGTATGTCGTCAGCAACTATCTGAAGGGAAACCCGCCCTCCGCCTTCGACCTGCTGCACTGGAACTCCGACGCCACGCGGATGCCGGCGGCCAACCATTCCTTCTACTTGCGCAACTGCTATCTGGAGAACCGGCTCTCCACCGGCAGCATGGTGCTCGACAACACGCTGCTCGACCTGTCGAAGGTCAAGGTGCCCGTCTACAATCTGGCGACCAAAGAGGATCACATCGCGCCGGCGGATTCGGTTCTCTACGGCTCGCAGTTCTTCGGCGGCCCGGTCAAATATGTGCTGTCCGGCTCCGGCCACATCGCCGGCGTGGTCAACCCGCCGGCCGGCGGCAAGTACCAGTACTGGACCAACGACAACATCAAGGACGTCACGCTCGCCGACTGGCTGAAGAGCGCGACCGAACACAAGGGTTCGTGGTGGCCCGACTGGCGGCAATGGCTGGAGAGCCTGGACGCCGAGCAAGTGCCCGCGCGCGCCGTCGGCTCCGAGGAGATGCCGCCGATCGAGGACGCGCCGGGCAGCTACGTCAAGGTCCGCGCGTAGCGCTGCCGCAGGCAGTTCGCTATAATCAATCGTCCCGTGCCGGGATTCGAACTCGAGTGAGGGGGAAACGATGACGCGCGAATTGTTCTGGCTGACTCTGACCGTAATTTTGACCGGGCTGCTCTGGGTCCCCTACATCCTCAACCGCTGTCAGGTACGCGGCCTCTCCGGCGCCATGGCCAACCCCTCGCGCAACGACAAGCCGCACGCCGACTGGGCCAACCGGCTGATGTTCGCGCACGACAACGCGATCGAAAACCTGATCATCTTCGCGCCGCTGGTCCTGATCCTCAACGCCATCGACTATTCGGACAAATGGACCGTGATGGCCTGCGCGGTATATTTCTGGGCCCGCGTCGCCCATCTGATCGTCTACACGCTCGGCCTGCCGGTGTTCCGTACGCTGGCCTTCACCGTCGGCTTCCTGGCGCAAGCCGTGCTCGCGCTGGCGATCTTCCAGGTGCTGTAAGCTCGGCCGAACCCTCGGCTCAGCTCGCGGCGATCCGCCGGATGGGCGGACGGTGGCGGCTGAGCCAATACAGCATCAGCAGAGCAGCGCTCGCACATAGCATGCCGAAACCAAGCAGGGCGTTGCTTCCAAAATTCGACAGCAGGCCGACGAGAATTGGCGGCGAAGCTGCGGAGATGAGATTAAGTGGCAACGCGATGCGCGAAGTTGCCTTGGCAAATTCGGCGTTGTCGTAGAATACCAGTGGAATGGTCGCACGCGCGACCGCAAGCGCACCGCTGCCGAGGCCATACAGCAGAATGAAGGTGGCGATCATCCAGTGCGATCCGCCGCCGATCATCAGAAGAAGTATTGCCACGACAAGGGTTGAGGCGGCGATTAGCGCCGTCGTGATCCCATCCCACCGCCCACCACCGAGAAAATCGAGACCGCGGGCGCTAACCTGAATCACGCCCAGCATCGAACCGAAGGTGACGGCCTGCGTCGGCGACAGGCCCTCCGCTTTCAGGAGCTCGATCATCGTGGCGCCGAATCCGAAGGTGACGAAAGCGCACAATACGGTCGCCGATACGATCAGGTAGAACGTGCTTTTCCGGACGATGTGGGGCTCGCCAGGCAAACCCAACGAACCGACATCCTCTTTCCGCTCGGTGCGACGCGGCAATCCGAACGCGTAGAGCGGCAGACAGACCAGAACCATCAGCCCGGCATAGACAAGACAGGTGCCACGCCAGCCCATCGCATCCGAGAGAAACGAGGTGGTCGGCCAGAAAACGCTGCTGGCCAGCCCCGTCACCAGCATCAGAGCGCCGATCGCACGCCTGCGGCCCGCAATCTCATTGAGCAGGATGTAGGTGGCGGTGGCCAATGTCGCGCTGCCGGCCGTACCGAGGATGACCCATGCTGCGAAGAACGACGCGGGGCCGGTCGAACTGGACAGCAGAACGAAGCCCGGCGCGGCGACAAAGGTGCCGGCGATCATCACACGCCGTGCCCCAAACCGGATGAATGCCTTGGCCAGAACGGGCGCGGACAAACCCGTAGCCACATAGAAGATCGAATTGCCGGCGAACACAGCCGAGATGTCCATGCCGAGATCAGCGGCGACTTGCCGACCCACGACGGCTAGAAGGCCGACCGTGCCCCATCCAATGACCTGCCCGATCGCAACGACAACAAGTACGCCGATGATTTTCTTGCCGGACTTCAAGGACCGCATCTTTCTTCGCCAGCCGCGATGCCCAACCGGGCGTCAGCGGCTCTTCCTGGCCACGACGAACAGCATCGTGGCCCATTGATTGTCGAAACCTATGACTTCGCCGGTTTCGATCTCCAGCGAGTCCCATTTGCCCGCCTCGGCATAGGTCGCACGCAGCCAGTCCGACGACGGATAGTTGTAGTAGCGATTGAGCGTGTCGCGGCCGTCGCCATCGCCTTCCTTGTAACTGGCATAGAAGACGCCCTCGGCCTTCAGCGCACGCCAGATCCGCGCGAGGACATCCGCGAGCTCCGTCCTCGGCACATGCAACAGGCAGGCGTTGGCCCAAACAGCATCATAGGCCCCGACCTCGTCGAGGTCATGAAACAGCAGCGTCTCGACCGTGCGGCCGAGATGCTTTGACGCGACGCCAGCCATTTCCGGCGAGCCATCGGTTGCGCGAACTTCGAACCCCCGCGCCAGCATTTCCGCGGTGTCGCCGCCGGCGCCGCAGCCGAGTTCGAGAATGGAAGCGCCCGGCGGAAGCTGCGCCAGAAACGCCATCAGCCGTGCCTGGCGCGAGGTGAACGTACGCTTGGCATAGGCCTCGGCGTTGCCGCGGTAGAATTGCAACGTCGCTTCGTCCACCTGTCGCCCCTCTCTCCCCTGCGGAAATGCCGTGTCAGTTACTTGTCGGCCAGGCCCAGCATCAGCCGCATATTCTGCACAGCTGCGCCCGACGCGCCCTTGCCGAGATTGTCGAGCCGCGCGACCAGCACCGCCTGACGATGTTTTTCGCTGGCAAAGACGTAAAGCTCGAGCTTGTTGGTCTCGTTGAGCGCCTCGGGCTCGAGCTTCCCGCCTTTGGATGCCGCGTTCTCGATCGGCATGACGGAGACGTAGGTGCTGCCGGCGTAGCGCTTGGCCAGCGCCGCGTGCAGGTCGGCTCCGCTGGGTTTGCCCGTCAGCGTGTCGAGATGCAGCGGCACCGAGACCAGCATGCCCTGCCGATAATTGCCGACCGACGGCACGAAGATCGGCCGCCGCGTCAGTTTTGAGTAAAGCTGCGTCTCCGGCAGATGCTTGTGCTCGAAGCCGAGGCCGTACAATTCGAAAGACGGCGCGCTGCCGTCCTCAAAACTCGCGATCATCGACTTGCCGCCGCCCGAATAGCCGCTCACCGCATTGATGGTGACGGGATAGTCCGCCGGCACGAGACCGGCATCGACGAGCGGCCGCAGCAGCGCAATGCCGCCGGTCGGATAACAGCCGGGATTGGAGACCTTGCGCGCGGTCCGTATCTTGTCGGCTTGATCAGGCGTCAGTTCCGGAAAGCCGTACGTCCAGTCGCTGGCCACTCGAAAAGCCGTCGACGCATCGAGCACCTTGGGAGCGGAAGCGCCCATGCTGTCGATCAAGGCCACGGTTTCCTTGGCGGCATCGTCAGGCAGGCAGAGGATGACGAGATCCACCTCCTCCATCAGCGCGCGCTTGGCGCCGGCATCCTTGCGCTTCTCCTCGGCAATGCTTTTCACGACGACGTCGTTCTGCAGCCGAAGCTGCTCGGCAATGCCGAGGCCCGTGGTTCCGGACGCGCCGTCCACGAACACGGCGGGCTTGGTCGCGGCGCCGGCGGTTTTCGGCTGATGGCTGTCGGTGAGGGTCATGGCACGGTCCTTTCGATCTGGTTCGTTTCGTTGGCAAAGGCCTGTTCGCTTGCAAAGACGTTGGGCCGCGCTTGCTTCATCAAATGCGCGATCTGCTGCGCGCCGGCGTCGACTTGCGCGGCCAGCGACCCGGCAATTGCCACATAGTCGGTCTCGGACTTGTGCTGGTTCAGCTTGAAGCTGCCCTCAACCTCTTCAACCGTCATCTCAAGGCCCACGATCGCTTTCTTCATCGCCTCCAGCCGCCCGGCCGTCATCTTCGACGACAGCCACGGCTTTTTCGGCAGCAGCCGCGCCTCGAATTTGGCGCTGAGCGCCTCGATCTG
This sequence comes from Bradyrhizobium sp. AZCC 2262, assembly GCF_036924535.1. Taxonomy (NCBI): domain Bacteria; kingdom Pseudomonadati; phylum Pseudomonadota; class Alphaproteobacteria; order Hyphomicrobiales; family Nitrobacteraceae; genus Bradyrhizobium; species Bradyrhizobium sp. AZCC 2262. Next base: position 3,660,227 of record NZ_JAZHRT010000001.1, read on the forward strand.
CGCGGCGAGTTCGCTGTCGGACATCGCCCGCACCGGGCCGGTCAGATGCACCGCCTGATAAAGCCAGGTCGGCACCTGGTCCGGCGAAACGTACCAGTCCGGCGACACGTAGGCATCCGCGCCGTTGACGGCCAGCAGCCAGGACGTCGCCCCGTCCGCGAGCTTTACCAGCGGATTGTGACGCGCGACGTGAAACGCCGCGCGCGGCGTGCCGTCATTGGCCGAGGTCAGATAGAACGGCAGCGACGAGGCGACGGGCTTGTTGCCATCCCACGCGCAGGCCAGCCCAAAGCCGCGCGCTTCCGCGAACGCGAGGCTCGCGGCGCGGTCGGACTTGAACGGTGGAGGCGTATACATCTCAAACTCCTGCTTGACGTAGGAGCCGCCAGTTCAGACCGCGTTTCTGGAAAAAGAAAAAAGCCGCGGGACCGGATCCGGCGGCAGGGGCGATGATCTTAAACGCAGACAACCGCCCGAACCGCGATAATGCGGCGGCGGCGAGCGGCGGACATGGTCGAAGCGTTGATCATGGGCGCGGCTATAAGGCCGCGCCCGCCCGGCGTCAAGAGATTGCACCGTCATTCCGGGGCGGGAGCGAAGCGAGCGAACCCGGAATCTCGAGATTCCGGGTTCGATGCTGCGCATCGCCCCGGAATGACACTGCCTCAGATCACTGGATTCCACGGCGCCGGGATCACCCGGTAGCCGTTGCCGTCCTTTTCGACGTTGCCGAGCCCGGGGAACGGATAGTGGAAACCCTGCACCTGGAGCTTGTCCGCCACCAGCATGTCGTAGGTCTTGCGGCGGGCCGTTTCGGCCATGGCGGGATCCTGGTCGAAGAAGGCGTGCCAGCCGGGATTGGCGGCAAACAGGTAGGGAATGTTGGTGACGTCGGACTGGATGAACACCTTGCCCGAGCCCGAGGACAGCACGTAGGAGGTGTGGCCCGGCGTGTGGCCGGCGGTCTCGACCGCGAGCAGGCCGGGAGCCACTTCCTTGCCCCACTCATAGGGCGTCACCTTCTTTTTGAGCCCTGCCTCGAACACGCGGCGGGCGTTCTTGAACACGCCCGGCATGCGCTCGCCGGTCTGCTTGGCCATTTCGCCGTCGTCCATGAAGTATTTCCACTCGACCGACGGCACCAGCACTTCGGCGTTGGCGAACGCGAGCGTTCCCTCCGCATTGAGCAGACCGTTGATGTGATCGCCATGGAAATGCGAGATCACCACCATGTCGACGTTCTTCGGATCGAAGCCGGCCGCGGCCATGTTGGTAGCGAACTGGCCGACAGCGCCCTTGCTCGATGCAAACGCGCCCGGACCGTTGCCGGTGTCGAGGACGATCAGTTTGCCGCCGGAATTGATGACCAGCGGCCCGAACTGGATGCTGACCTTGTCCTTCGGCATGTAGGCCTTCTCGAGCGCTGCGGCGACGTCGTCCTTCTTCGCGTTGAGAACGAAGCTATCCCCGAGCGCGAACGTGTTCACGCCGTCGGAGATGACGGTGACCTGCACGTCGCCGACCTTGTAGCGATAGAAACTCGGCGCCTGCTTGTCGGCCATCGGCGCGGCGGCGTTGGCGGGCGCGTTAGACAGCAGGGGCGCAGCAGCCAGCGCCGCGGCTCCGGCGAGTGCGTGACGTCGTGTCATTTCCATGTGATGTCCTCCCAGTGAGACGATGGATGCGGTTCGCGGGATTGCCCGCTTTGATGCGTGCCCTTTGTTCGCTTGTTGCCGAAATCTAGCAGCGTTTCTGCGATAGCGCGACGACGGCCAAGCGACGGCAGTGCGAAGATGCTCTGATCTACGTACGTTGGAGCTAACACCCCCGTCGTCGGCTTATTCCCAGCCTACCCCTACGCCGCGCGCCACAGCCATTCGGCGAGTTTCCCCATCACGTCGCCGACCAGCAGCAGGGCGGCCGACCAGACCAGCGCCGAGACGAAATTGGCGATCTGGAACGGCCAGTAGGACATCTCGAAAATGCCGGCGGCGAGCGGCACCGAGGCCCGCAGCGGCCCGAAGAACCGTCCGATGAAGATCGAGGGCACTCCCCATTTTTGGACGAAGGCCTCGCCGCGCGGCAGGATCTCCGGATAGCGCGACAGCGGCCACATCTCGGCGACGTTCTCCTTGTAGCGGTAGCCGAACCAGTAGGAGACCCAGTCGCCGAGCGCAGCACCCAGGCCGCCGGCCAGCCAGACCGGCCAGAAGCTGATGCCGCTGACGCCGATCAGCGCACCGATCGCGACCAGCGCCCCCCAGGCCGGCACCAGCAGCGAAATGAAGGCAAGCGATTCGCAAAACGCCAGCACCAGGACAATGGGTGCGGCCCAGGCCTGATTGTCGCGCACGAAATCAGCCAGAGCGCGCGCAAAATCTTGCATGTTCTGAAACGCCTTCTCCGCCCCGTTTGCGCCGTTGAATCTTTTTGCTGATTCAAGGGCTCGCGACAGCTAAGCCAGCCGCCTGCGTGTCTTCAAGTCACAAAGGCTGGCACGGGCTGTGATCATCGCTTAATTTCGATCGCCCCGCCGGCCTTCCGCGCCGGCGAAAATCCGTGGTCTCTCCAAATCATAGCCGACGGCGTTGCCGCCATCTGTTCAGCGCCGCTCAGGCCTGATAGAGGCTCGCAATCCGGTGCATCGGTGGGAAGAAGGCGCCTGGCGCTCGCCCCACCGTCACCTTTTGAGCCCATCCGTGGCATAGTCAGAGTGACCGATTCGCTCGCGCGATATCGCGCGCAACACCTAAAGAGCCATGTCCAAATCATTGAAATCAGCTGCAAAACCCAAATCTGCCAACGACCTCTTTGGGGCGGAACCGAAGGGCCGCGCTGCGCCTAAGGCCGCCTCGCGGGCGACCAGCGCCGAGGCCGGCTATACCGCGGCCGATATCGAGGTGCTGGAAGGCTTGGAACCGGTACGCCGCCGCCCCGGCATGTATATCGGCGGCACCGACGAAAAGGCGCTGCATCATCTGTTCGCCGAAGTCATCGACAACGCCATGGACGAGGCCTTGGCGGGGCACGCCTCGTTCATCGAGGTCGAACTGAGCGCCGACGGATTTCTGACCGTCACCGACAACGGCCGCGGCATCCCGGTCGATCCGCATCCGAAATTTCCAAAAAAATCCGCGCTCGAAGTCATCATGTGCACGCTGCACTCCGGCGGCAAGTTCGACTCCAAGGTCTACGAGACCTCGGGCGGTTTACACGGCGTCGGCGTCTCCGTCGTCAACGCGCTTTCCTCACGTCTCGAGGTCGAAGTCGCGCGCAGCCAGAAACTCCACCGCATGAGCTTCGAGCGCGGCCATCCCAAGGGCAAGCTCGAAGACCTCGGCAAGATCAACAACCGCCGCGGCACCCGCATCCGCTTCAAGCCCGACACCGACATCTTCGGCGCCAAGGCCGCTTTCAAGCCGCAACGCCTGTTCAAGATGACGCGCTCGAAAGCCTACCTGTTCGGTGGCGTCGAGATCCGTTGGCGCTGCGATCCCGCGCTGTTGAAGGGCATCGAGGATGTGCCGGCCGAGGATAGCTTCCACTTCCCGGGCGGCCTGAAGGATTATCTCGGCGCCGCCATTCACGCCGACACGCTGGTGCATCCGGATATCTTCTCCGGCAAATCGGGACGCAACGGCGCCCACGGCGCCTGCGAATGGGCGGTCGCCTGGACGGCGGACGCCGACGGCTTCCTCTCCTCCTACTGCAACACCGTGCCGACGCCCGACGGCGGCACCCACGAGTCCGGCATGCGCAGCGCGATGCTGCGCGGCCTGAAGGACCACGCCGAGCGCATCGGCCAGGGCAAGCGGGCCGCACCCATCACGTCGGAAGACGTCATGGTGGGCGCGGCCGTGATGTTGTCCGTGTTCGTGCGCGAGCCGGAATTCCAGGGCCAGACCAAGGACCGGCTGGCCACGGCCGAAGCGCAGAAGATCGTCGAACAGGCGATCAAGGACCCGTTCGATCATTGGCTGTCCGGCAATCCGCTGCAGGCGAACAAGCTGCTCGACTTCGTCATCGAGCGCGCCGACGAACGGCTGCGCCGCCGCGCCGAGAAGGAAATCTCGCGCAAGACCGCGGTGAAGAAGCTGCGCCTGCCGGGCAAGCTCACCGATTGCACGAATACGGCAGCCGAAGGCTCTGAGCTGTTCATCGTCGAGGGCGACTCGGCCGGTGGCACCGCCAAGCACGCGCGCGACCGCAAGACGCAAGCGATCCTGCCCTTGCGCGGAAAAATCCTCAACGTCGCTTCCGCCGGCAAGGACAAACTCACCGCCAACGCCCAGCTCTCCGACCTGATGCAGGCGATCGGCTGCGGCACGCTTGCGCATTATCGCGAAGAGGATTTGCGCTATTCCCGCATCATCATCATGACCGACGCCGACGTCGACGGCGCGCATATCGCGTCGCTGTTGATCACGTTCTTCTACCGGCTCACGCCGCGGTTGATCGACGAGGGGCATCTCTATCTGGCGGTGCCGCCGCTGTACAAGCTGACCCACGGCAGCAAGACGATCTACGCCCGCGACGACGCCCACAAAGAAGCGCTGCTGAAGAGCGAGTTCAACGCCAATGCCAAGGTCGACGTCAGCCGGTTCAAGGGGCTTGGCGAGATGATGTCGGCCCAACTTAAGGAAACCACCATGGACCCGGCCAGGCGCACCCTGCTCCGCGTGGTGCTGTTGGCCGACGACCGCGAAGGCACCGCCGATTCCGTCGAGCGGCTGATGGGAACCAAGGCCGAGGCCCGGTTCGCCTTCATCTCCGACAAGGCGGAATTCGCCAGCGACGACCTGCTGGACGTCTGATTTTACCGTTATTGGCACTTTCCGGGACTATTTCCGGCCTTCTTGGGCCGGTTGGAGCTGGAATCCGCCCAATTTTCAGACCTTTCCCCGGCGTTCGTTTGTAGGAAGGTGTGCTCCTCCCGCAACAGCTTTTTCGCCGGATCCACGTATAGTCACGGTACTGGATTTTGGGAATCGGCGCTCGCGCTGCTCGTCAAGCGAACTAGGAATTGGGGATTTGGACATGAAGAAGTTGGTGCTCGCTCTGACCGCGGTTGCGGCATTCACCGGATCGGCCTCGGCGGCTGATCTCGCGGCCCGCCCGTACACGAAGGCACCGATGGCAGTCGCTCCAGTGTACAACTGGACCGGCTTCTACATCTTCGGTGGCGGCGGCGGCGGCCTATGGAATGCCGACAGCAACGTGCAAACTGCACCTGGCGGTGTTGCCATCACCCGCGATCAGCGCATGGGTGGCAGCGGCTGGTTCGGAACGGTTGGTATCGGTTATGACTGGCAGTTCAACGGCCGGTGGGTGGCCGGTATCTTCGGTGATGGCCAGTTCGGAGACATCCGCGGTTCCCTCAGCGATCCGACCGTCTTCCTTGAAGGCCGCGAGAAGCTCAAGACCAGCTACGCAGCCGGTGTGAGAGTAGGTTATCTCGTTGCTCCGAATGTGCTGTCCTACGTGAACGGCGGTTACTCCGGATCGGAGTGGTCGGGCTCGAATCTGTCCTTTATCGGCGCTGGCGGCAGTCCGACCCTCGCCACCACCGGCTCCTTCCAGCGTAATGGCTGGTTCATCGGCGGCGGCGTCGAGAACAACCTCGACATCTTTGGTATCGCGGCACCCGGCTGGTTCATGAAGACCGAATACCGGTCGGCATTCTATGACCGCATCTCCCTGCCCGAGACTTTTGCTCCGGCTAGTGGCCTCGCGGGCCCGACGGGTACGGCGGTCACTTTCAAGCCCTGGACGCAGACCATCAGCACTTCGCTGGTCTACCGCTTCAACTGGGGTGGCGCTCCGGTCCAGGCAAAGTACTGATCTCTGCTAATTCAGCAGCTCAAAAGCCCCGGCATCGTCCGGGGCTTTTTTGTTGTTCGAATATGGACGCTTGCTCGATCGTCATTGGGAGAAGCGGCATATCCGGCATAGCTCAACGAGCGAAGGCGGAAGCGAAGAAGCAATCCAGCCCACCGGCTAGGCCTCGTGAAGAGCTTCGCTCCGCTCGCCCCAGTCCCCGCCCGGGCTTGGCCAGTCGCGCCAGCGCCAGCACAATCCTTGCGGCCCAAGACGCCTCCACGACAGCACTCAAGCCCCGAGATGACTTCCGGCCTTGCGGAACCGGCCGCCATCCTATTCGATCGGTGGCTACTGCGACCGCTGGCATTGGTTCCTAGCGGCAGTTCATCGCAAGCCGCGCGGCACCCAGCGACCGGAACGGCAACAGGGGAGAAATCCATGGCCAGATCGCTTTCGATCGTCGGCTTTCTGGCGCTTGCGATCGGCCTGCTGTGGATCGGTCAGGGCACCGGCGCGATTCGCTGGCCGCCATCGAGCTTCATGATCAATCAACTGCAATGGGCCGGATATGGCGCCGTGCTCGGCGCCGTCGGCCTGATCCTGATCTGGCAAGGCAACCGCTAGATCCACCCATCCTACAGAAACTGGACAACAGCTATGGCAGCAAAACTATTCGATCTCTCAGGCAAAGTCGCCATCGTCACCGGCGGCAATGGCGGGATCGGGCTCGGCATGGCCCGGGGCCTTGCACAAGCCGGCGCGGCGATCGCGGTGGTCGGCCGCAACGAGGCCAAGTCGGCGGCTGCGGTCGCGGAGCTTGCGCAAGGCGGCGCGAGGGCGATTGCGGTCGCGGCCGACGTCACCGACAAGGAAGCGGTCGCCGCCATGGTCAGCCGCGTCGCCGGCGAGTTCGGCCGAATCGATATCCTCGTCAACAATGCCGGCATCAATATCCGCAAGCCGCCGCACGCGCTTGATATCGCCGAGTGGAACAGCGTGATCCAGACCAACCTCACCAGCGCCTTCCTGTGCTCACAGGCGGTCTATCCCGCCATGAAGGCGGCCGGCGGCGGCAAGATCATCAATATCGGCTCGATGATGTCGATCTTCGGCGCCAGCTTCACGCCGGCCTATGCCGCCAGCAAGGGCGGCATCGTGCAGTTCACCCGTTCCTGCGCCTGCGCCTGGGCCGCCGACAACATCCAGGCCAACGCCGTGCTGCCGGGCTGGATCGACACGGATCTGACCAAGCGCGCCCGCAAGGAGATCGACGGCCTGCACGACCGGGTGCTGGGACGCACCCCGGCAGCACGCTGGGGCGCCATCGATGATTTTGCCGGGATCGCGGTCTTCCTCGCCTCGCCCGCCTCCGACTTCGTCACCGGCACTGCGATTCCCGTCGACGGCGGCTACTCGATCATGGGCTAGGCCGGAATCAGAGACCGGCTGTTTGCCTGACCGACCCAAAAGAAAAAGCCCCGGCTTGCGCCGGGGCTTCCTCGTCTGGATATTTGTTGTTGATCAGTACCTCGCGACGACCGGGCCGCCGAACTTGTAGCTCAGACGGACCACAGCCGACTGAATGTCGCGGGGCTTGGCATCGAAGGTGTAGACGGCCGGAGCCGCTGCTCCAGCGAGCTGGTAGCTCTTGGTCTCGAAGGCCGAATAGTCGTACTCAAGTCCGACGATCCAGTTCGCGGTGATGCCGTATTCCCAACCGGCGCCGACGGTCCAGCCGTTGTGCCACTGCGTCGACGATCCCGAACCCGTGTTCGCCGGTACCGTATCGGAGACCGCCAGGCGGTTGTTCACGCCGGCCCAGCCGCCCTTGACGTAGAACAGGTTGTTATTCACTGCGATACCAGCACGACCGGTGATCGTCGCCATCCAGTCGGCGCGCCAGCTGAACACATCATCAAGCCCGGCGCCGAAGACGTTGTTGAGCACGCTGCCGCGGGTATCGAGGCCCGAGATGGTGCCCTCAAGACCGAACACGAAGTTGCTGGCCTGCCAGTTGTAGCCGATCTGGCCACCACCGATGATGCCGGTTCCGCGCTGACGGAAGCCTTGGCCGGGTGCGAGGTCGCCGAACGCCGTGGTATTGGCGGTATTGACCCACTCCTGGTTGGTCCAGGCGCCACCGACGTTGCCGCCGATATAGAAACCGCCCCAGTTGTAAACGGCGATCGGTGCCGGCGCCTTGGTATAGGGCCGCGCCGCCAGATCCGCGGCCGAAGCAGACATGGAACCCATCATGAGGGCGGCGGCTGCAATAGCGATCTTTTTCATAATATTTCCCACCACTGACAAAACCCAAATTCTGCCGTGAAAATATCCAGAAACACTCGGGAAGGCTGTAACCACGCTGCAACAGTGAGGTAGATTTGCCCTTCGCACGTCCCGATTGCGGTCGTGAATTACCGTTTAGTTAATCAACCATTACGGGTTCCGGCAACGTCAGGGGCTTTTGTTGCACAATTACCCGCCGGTAGCGTCCCGCCACCACACCCGAATGGGCCTAATGGCCGCGAATCGGCGACTGCACATGTTCCGGCCGCACCCCGAGGCCGACAAAGCGCGCCGTGATCCCCTGCAGCCAGGGCACGGCGGTGAGCAGCCGCATCACGAACGGGGCTTTCAGCGGCTGATTGCCCGGCTTGAGCGCGGCATTGACGATATTGTTCTGCACGACGACCTGCATCCGCTGCGTCATCTTGACCGGAAACTCGCGGCGCCGGCGCACGGCGTCGAGTTCGTCCTCCTCGGGCAGCCAGTCCATCTTCAGCCTCGACGACAGCAGATTCGCGGTCGCGACCGCGTCCTGCACCGCCAAGTTGACGCCGACGCCGCCGATCGGCGACATCGCATGCGCGGCGTCGCCGATACAAAGCAGCCCCGGCCGCGTCCAGCGCTTCAGCCGGTTGACTGCAACCGTCAGCAGCTTGACGTCGTCCCAACTTTTCACCTCCGACAATCCTGATTTGAGGATCGGCGCCATCCGCGCGATGTCCTCGAGCAGCGCGGGCAGTCCCCTCGCCTTCACGGCGTCATACTGTCCCTTCGAGATGACATAGGCGCACTGCCAATAGTCGCCGCGGTCGAACGTCACCATCATCTTGCCGGGATCGACCCGGGCAAACAGGTTTTCGGTTTCGCCCTCCCGCTTGGCGGCGCGAAACCACAATACATCCATCGGCGCGCCGATTTCCTCGACCTCGAGGCCGGCGCGTTCGCGCACCAGCGAATGGCGGCCGTCGCAGGCAATGGTCAGGTCGGCCGCGATATCGATGACGCCGTCTGGCGTCTTCGCCCTCACCCCCGTGACGCGCTCGCCGTCGCGAAGTAGATCGACCGCTTCCGTCGACATCATCACATCAAGCGAAGCAAACCGCTTGCCGCTCTCGCGCAGGAAATTGAGAAAGTCCCACTGCGGCATGAAGGCGATAAACGGATATTTGACGCTGAGCCGGCCGAGATCGGCGATCCGCACCGTCTCGCCGCCGAACATCCCCTCCATCTTCTGCAGGCGCTGATGCGGCAGTTTCAGAAAGCCGTCGATCAGCCCGAGTTCGTCCATCACCTGCAGCGTCGAGGGATGCACGGTGTCGCCGCGAAAATCGCGAAAGAAATCGGCGTGTTTTTCCAGCACCACGACGTCGACACCGGCGCGTCCGAGCAGATAGCCAAGCATCATGCCCGCGGGCCCGCCGCCGACGATACAGCAACGTGTTTTCATCGCTCGCTCCCTCGCTTCGGTAGAGCCGAGCTACTCGACCATCAAGCCTACTCGACCATATTGTGTTGCTGCCAGCGCAGTAGATGGGCCTGCAACCGCCAGATCATGGCCGAAAGCGCCACCCCCACCAGCATCAACACGATCACCGCGACCATCATGCCTGAGGCTTCTGCCCGTGCCTCCGACTCGATGATCAGCCGGCCGATGCCGCGCTCCGCGCCGATGAATTCGCCGACAATGACGCCGATCAACGCAAAGGAGATCGCCGGCGACAGCGAGGCAAACACCCAGGCCATGGTCGAGGGGATCACGACGGTGCGGGTGATCTGCCATTCGCTCGCGCCCAGCAGCCGCGCGACATTGATAAAGCCTTCGTCGATCGAACGGGCGCCCTCGAAGGTATTGAAGAACACCAGGAACACCACCACGATCCACGAGGTCACGATTTTCGAGGTGTCGCCGATCCCGAATGCCAGCACGATAATCGGCGCCAGCGCGATCCGGGGTATGGAATTCACCGCCGTAATGAAAGGCTGAAAGATCGCGCTGAGCCGGTCCGAACGTCCAAGAATAAGCCCTGCGACAAAGCCGCTCGACACGCCCGTGACAAAACCGAAGAACGTGTTCTTCAGCGTGATCGCGGTCGCGATCCAGAGATTGTTCTCGTTGCGCACCATGCATTTGGCAAAGTCGCCGTTGAACCAGCCGTTGAACACGCCGAGCTTGGATTTGAGGCAGCTCAGGATCAGGAAGTGCTCGAAGATCTGCGAGGGCTTTGACACGAAATAGGGATCGAGCAGATCGGGAACCAGCCACGGGATTTTGTCATGCAGGTCATATCCCCATTGCCAGATCGACAGCACGGCCACGCAGATCAATATCTGCCAGGCCAGCGTATTACCAACACGACGTGTCCTCATGGCTTGCGTCCCTTGACGAACTCCTCCCCGAGCGAGTGCCAGATGTGCTGGAACAGCTCGGCATAGCGCGGCGTCTCGCGCACTTTCACCGCATCGCGCGGTCGCGAAAAATCCACCTCGAACATGTCCTTGATCTGCCCGGGCCGCGCCGAGAACAGGATGATGCGGTCGGCCAGAGTCAAGGCTTCGCCGAGGTCATGGGTCACGAACAGAACGGTTTGCTGCTCGCGTTCCCAGATCCGCAGCAGCACGTCATGCATGTCGATCTTGGTGTGGGTATCGAGCGCGCCGAACGGCTCGTCCATCAGCAGGATCTGCGGCTCCACGACCAGGGTTCGCATCAGCGCCGCACGCTGACGCATGCCGCCCGACAGCGCCGATGGATAAGCGTGTTCGAAGCCTTGCAGGCCCGCCTGCGCCACGCAGGCCGCGATGCGCTCCTTGCGCGCCGCCTCCGGAACGCCCGCCAACTCCAGGCCGTAGCCGATGTTGTCGGCGACCGTGCGCCAGGGGAACAGCGTATCGCGCTGGAAGATGTAACCGACATTGGGCGTCGCCTTGCCGGCAACGACCGGCACGCCATCAATCAGGATTTGACCGCTGGTCGGCTTGATCAATGTCGCGATCATGTTGAGAACGGTGCTCTTGCCGGAGCCGGACGGCCCCAGAAGCGCTACGAACTCGCCGCGGCGGACCCCGAACGAAACATCCCGCACCGCCTCGATCGCAGTCCCCGCGAGCTGAAACGTTTTGCTCAATCCCCTGACGTCAATGCGCTGGACACTGGATTGTCCACCCGGCAGATCAGCGGAACGGTTCTGGACGTTCAAGCCGGATACGCCTTTCGCGCTGCCTCGATGAAGGTCGGGCTGACCAGATCGGCCGGCGTCAGCGGCTTGATGCCGGTCATTTCCCGGAACCAGACCTTTTCGCCGCGGGCGAAAGCCGCAGCATCAATCGACGCATCGTAGTCGGTGACCTTTTGCAACGCAGTGATCTCGAGGATGTTGGCGGCGCGCGAAGTGCTGCCGACATAGGGCTCGATCGTCTCGTAGATTTCATCGGACGTATGTTTCTTGATCCATTGCGTCGCCCGCCAGATCGCGGTGACGAAGGCCTGCATCTTGGGCGGGTCCTTGTCGATGGTCGCCTGCAGCGTGAAATGCGCCGTCACCGGGACCTTGCCGCCGATATACTTGTTCCAGATCGTCTCATCGGTGCCGTCGAACAGCAGCGTGCCCCAACCTTGTTCCTTCGAATCGTTGAGCAGCGACAGCGAGCTGACGAGGACATCGACCTGCTTGGTCTTCAGCGAACCCAGCATGGTATCGACATTGCCGGTGCCGATCCAGGTGACCTTCTGGTCGAGCCCCATCGTCTCCATGTAATAGGACGACCAGACATGGTTGGTGCCGCCCAGCGACGACACCGAGACGATCGGCTTGCGGCCATCGGGGCGTTTCCATTCCGTCAGCTTCTCCAGCGAGGTGATGCCCTGATCCCATAGATCCTTGCGGATGATGAACATCACCGAAGAGGAACGGGTATCGACCGGCATCAGCACGCGGCCATTGCGGCCGCGATTAGAGAGCTGCATCGGATGGGTGATATCGCCGATGCCGATGTCGCCCTGCGCGGAGGCGATGATTTCGCGCGTCTTGACGCCGCTGCCACCCTGGATCAGCTTGCAGTCGAGGCCGGCCTCCTTGAAGTATCCCAGTTTGTCGGCGACGAATTGCGTCTGATAGACCGGCACCGCGACGGGATAGATCACGCGGCCGGGCTTGTCCTCGGCCCATGCCTTGCGTGATGCGATGGAGGCGCCGCCAGCCGCTATGATCGTCAGCGCCGAACGCCTGGTGAAATGTGCCATCACACGCGCTCCTTCTCCTTGGCAGCGACCTTCTCCAGCGCATTCAGCACCGCGTCGCCCATTTCCTGGGTTGAAAGTCGTTTTGCGCCAGCCTCGGCAATATCGGCGGTACGCGCGCCGCCCGACAGGGCACTGGCCACGGCCGTTTCCAGCAGGTCCGCGTCTTCTGGCCGGTTGAGCGTCATGCGCAGCATCATGGCAACGCTGAGGATGGAGCCAAGCGGGTTAGCAATGCCCCTGCCCGCGATGTCGGGTGCGCTGCCATGAACCGGTTCGTAGAGCGCCTTGCGCCGGCCGAACCTGTCGACCGGACCCAATGAGGCCGACGGCAGCATGCCGAGCGACCCGGACGCCATCGCCGCGCAGTCGGACAGGATGTCGCCGAAGATGTTTCCGGTGACCATCACATCGAATTGCGCCGGCTCGCGCACGATCTGCATCGCGGCGTTGTCGACATACATATGCGTGAGCTCGACATCGGCAAATTCCGCGGCGTGCAAGGCAATGACTTCCTCGCGCCACAACACGCTGGTCTCGAGCACGTTGGCCTTGTCGACCGAACAGACCTTGTTCCGTCGCGTCCGCGCCAGCTCAAAGGCGGAACGCGCGACGCGGCGAATTTGATCGGTCGTATATTGCTCGGTGTTGAAGCCACGGCGCTGCCCGTCGGCGAGCGTCTCGATGCCGCGCGGCTCGCCGAAATAAATGCCGCTGGTCAGTTCGCGGATGATGACGAAATCGACGTCCCTGAGCACGCTGGCCTTGAGCGGCGCCGAATCCGCCAGCGCCGGATGGGCAACGATCGGCCTGAGATTGGCGTAAAGATCGTATTTGCTGCGCAGGCCCAGCAGGCTCCCCGCCTTGCGCGCCGCCGCCGGAACTTCCTTCGTCTCCGGCCCGCCGGTCGCGCCCCACAGGATCGCGTCGGCCTCCTCCATCGCCTCGACGGTGTCAGGCGGCATCACCTTGCCGGTCGCAAGATACGGAACGATGCCGTATTGCGCTTCGCGTAACACCATGGGAACGCCGCGCCTGGCGGAAAACCAGTTGAGCACCCGCTGCGACTGCGCGGTCACTTCGGGGCCGATGCCCTCGCCGCCGACCACGGCGACCTTGATCATGTTGGACGGATTATTCATGTCTTGTTGCCCGCCGTTTTTCTTGCCGTTTCTCTTGCGAAGTGGATCCAGGGCCGTTCCGCCCGGTCGGCCGCCTGAAAGGCCCGGATTTCGTCATCGCGCTGCAATGTCAGCGCGACCTCATCGAGACCTTCCAGCAGCCCGGCGCGCCGGCGCGGATCGATTGCAAATTCGTGTCGCTGTCCCGAAGGCGAGATGATCGTCTGTTGCTGCAGGTCGATGCTGATGCGCCCAGCCCCCTGGGTCTGCTGCACATCTGCAGCAAGGCTATCGACGATCTCCTTGTCGACAACGATCGGCAGGATGCCGTTCTGGAAGCAATTGGCAAAGAAGATGTCGCCAAAACTCGAGCCGATGACGGCGCGGATACCCATTTCCTGCAACGACCAGACCGCGCCTTCACGCGAGGAGCCGCAACCGAAATTCGGACCGGTAATGAGGATTTCCGCACTTCGATAAGGCTCGCGGTTCAGGATGAATTCGGGGTTTTCCGAACCATCGGGCAGATAGCGGAGCGCGCCGAACGCCCATTTGCCGAGCGTCCCACGAATGGAGTTTCCGACCAGCCGCTCGATACGGATGATGACGTCGGTATCGATGTTGCCGCGCATGATGGGGGCAGCAATCGCCGTCAGGGTGTTGAACGGTTTCGGCATGTCAGCGCCCCATCGTTCGCACGTCGGCGATGGCCCCAGTGATGGCGGCTGCGGCTGCACTTGCCGGGCTTGCCAGATGGGTGCGCGCCCGCGGGCCCTGGCGACCGACAAAATTGCGGTTGGAGGTCGAGACCGAACGCTGACCGGGAGCAACCGTTTCACCGTTGGCGGCAAGACACATCGAGCATCCCGGCTCTCGCCATTCGAAGCCGGCATCGGTAAAGACCTTGTCCAGCCCTTCGGCCACCGCATCGCGCTTGACGGTCTCCGAACCCGGCACGACCCAGGCACGGACGCCCGATGCAACTTTGCGGCCGCGCGCAATCTCGGCGGCGGCCCGCAAATCGCTTAGCCGGCTGTTGGTGCATGACCCGATGAAGACCCAATCAACCGGCGTACCGGCGATCGGCGCGCCGGGTACAAGACCCATATAGTCAAGCGCCGTTTCGATCGCTGCGCGGCGCGCGGGGTCAGCGACCTCGCTCGGATCCGGCACGCGGCCATCGACGCCGATGACATGTTCCGGACTGATGCCCCAGGTCACCTGCGGAATGATTTTTTCGACATCGATGACGACTTCGCGGTCGAACACCGCATCGGGATCGCTCGGCAGTTTTCGCCACGCCGCGACCGCCCGCTCCCACATCTCGCCCTGCGGCGCGTAGGGACGGCCGCGCAGATACTCGTAGGTTTTCTCGTCCGGCGCGATCATGCCTATTTTGGCACCGAGCTCGATCGAAAGATTGCAAAGGGTGAGCCGGCCCTCGACCGGCAGATCGCGAATGGCGCTGCCGGCATACTCGGCCGCGTAGCCGGTGCCGGCCGCGGCGCCGACGTGACCGATCAGGGCCAGGATGAGGTCCTTGGCCGTGACGCCTGATGGCAGCCGGCCTTCGAACCGCACGCGCATCGTTTTTGGCCGTCGCTGAATCAGCGCTTGCGTCGCCAGTACATGGGTCAACTCGCTGGAGCCGATGCCGAATGCCAGGGCGCCCAGCCCGCCATGGGTGCAGGTATGGCTGTCGCCGCAGACGATCAGGCAGCCGGGAAGGCTGAGGCCAAGCTCGGGCCCGATCACATGGACGATGCCCTGCCCGGGCTCGTCGACATCGAACATCCGGATTCCGGTCGCCGACGTCTCGGTCCGCAAGCCCGCCAGAAGCTCCTGCCCGACCTTGCTGGTGCCGGCCCGTCCGCGCGCCGTCGAAATCGCATGATCCGGCGTAGCGAACGTCAGTTCCGGATTGTGGACGGCCAAGTTGCGGCTTTTGAGATCGAGCAAGCCGCGCGAGCCGCCCAGATCGTGCAACAGATGACGGTCGACGTGAAGCAAATCGGTGTCGTCGCTGACGCGACAGATGACATGCTGGTCCCAGATCTTGGCCAGCAAGGTTCGGCCGGGGGTTTGCACTGCCGTATCCTCCCGTTTTTTCTTCTTCCATGGCAGATTGATGCACCGCCACCGGCCGTTTTGCACGGCCTGTCATTCAGGTCTCTGCCCGAACGCGGTCATCAAAACATACTGGAGGCTTTGGGCCAATGTCTGATTTGGGTCGGGCGGCATGCGTGGCGCGGGATGCCGCCGGATCAAAACCGCTCATTTTCCTTCTCGAGATCGTGATGTATTTGCGGCGGTGCCCGACGCCCGGCTGCTTAATCATCGCAAGTGCACGATCGGGCACAATCGAGCCTCAAGGTCGGCATGCCCTGAGTGTTTTCTGCTCCGACCAGTCAGCAAGCTTGATCGGCATCAACGCCGTCCTGATCACCTTGTTGCGCGTGGGCAGCCCCTTCGACGCCACAGCCTTTCCCGTCAGATAATTGACGTCGCAACTGCCGATTCTCCCATCGCGCAGCTCCCAGCTTCTTGTGAGCCCTCCGACCAGAAAATCTCCGGCGCGATAAGCGATGCTGAAAACAGTATCGTAATCATTGCTGCACCCACCACAGCGAACCTCGACGCGCAGCGATCCGTTGCCGCTGCTTGCCATCTCATAAACATGACCGCTCGCCAGATGTCGTTTTACAATGGACGGCTTGCGCGAAAGATCGGACTTGTCCGTATCGTCGTCCAGATAGATGTGGAGGTCCACATAGGAGCTCTCATCGTCATTTCGCGTCAACACGGCACGATCCCGCTTTCCGTCCTGGTCGATGTCGAGTGTGATCTCGCGAAGCACTTCGAGCGAGCGTCCGGGCTCCGCCGAAAGCCGGACCGGAATAATCGCCAGGAAAAGGATCCAAACCCAGCGCGCAGGTCGAAATGCTGTCTTCACCGGAACGCCCAGAGCTGCTTGCCGACACATCTATTAGACGCAGTGGGAGCAGCCGGCGTTCAAAGTCCCCTAACGGTCGACCGCTCGCTGGTAGCGCCAGAGCGGGCATCCCGGCGGCTCGCGCCAGACGCGCGCTTCTCAAAACGAAGGTTATCTTACTTGCCTCAACGACGCGGCAATTGTTGAATTCCGCTCACTTCCAGCTACCTTACTCACATGATCCTGACCCTGATATTGCTGGCAGCTATCGGTGTCATTGTGCTGGCGGAACGCAGCGCCGAGCACCTGCCATTCGCGATCGCGACGCTCTCCCTTAGCGCGGCCGCAATCTCATTCATCGTGGGCGATTTCGACAGGGCGATACTGCTGGCTGGCGTGCTGGCCGCAGCGATCACCGCCGCATCGACTATCAAACATAATTACAGCGCGCTTAAGCTGATCGTAACCGACTTGCCATTGATGTTTGCAGGCACAGCTCCCTTTTTTGTATCGCAGTACCCGCGTGCCGTATTAGCCGCTCTGACTGGAACCGTCGCACTCATCCTGGCTGTCATCGCTACGCTGATCCACGGCACCGGGCCGTCAGTCCCTTTGGATGTCAGAGTTTTTTTCTTCGGCATTACGCTTGTTTGCGTTGCAATAGCCTTCCGGCTCAGCGGCGGCGGCATCTCCTTCCAGCGGATCATGGCCCAGCGGCGGTGCTTTTATTCGACGTTTATGGCTTCGCTGATCGATCCACATTCCTGGCGGCAAGCCGGCGGATTGGCTTTGAGCGATATCGCAAATGACCCGTTGCCGCTCATGGCAGCCGTCCCGGCGCGCACCATCGACTACCCCGACATCATCATCATCCAGCATGAATCGATCTTCGATCCCCGCATTTTGGGACTTCCGATCGAGCCGACGGTCGAAGCTTTTCTGTCTCCAGGGAATGGTCTCCACGGAATCCTCAACGTCGACATTTTCGGCGGAGGCTCGTGGCAATCCGAATTCAGCCTGTTGACCGGTCTTTCCAGTGCAAGCTTCGGTTCAAATGCCTATTATCTTTTCAAGCAAGGCGCGGGCCGGTTTCACAACAGTCTTCCCCATGCGTTGGCTGCGCTCGGGTACAGGACCATGCTCGCGTCGAGCTGTCGTCGCAGCTTCCTCAGCTACGATGAATTTTATCGTTCGATTGGCATTGGCGAGCGCATCTTCTCGGACGACTTCCCTCCCCCGTTTGACGTCCGGCAGTTCGAGACGACAAACTCCGATGCCATTTTTCTCGAAGCGGCGTTCGCGGCCCATGCGAAGGCTATCGCCGACGACCCGGCGCCCCGCTTTCTATATGCACTGACCAACTTCAATCACGGCCCCCACAACCGAAGGCTGGCAGCCCCCGGACAGTTCGAGAGGGAACGCACCTTTGCCGCATCAAGCCTCCCGGATGCTCAATATGCCGAGTACTATGCCAGGCTTGCGGAGACGGCCGCGACCTGGAAAAGGCTCAGGCTTGCGCTGGCAGCGAATTTTCCCAGGCGTCCGATGCTCATCGTGCACTACGGAGACCATCAGCCCGTAATGGCGAAGCGGATCGATCGGCAACTCAAGCTTTCCAGCGATGCGCGGCGTGCGTTCCGCACATTTTATGCGATGGAGACGCTCAACATCCGCCCCGATCGCCTGGCTTCCGGACCGGGTGCGGACCTGGATATTGCTTTTCTTGGGACTGTGGCGCTGCAGCAAGCGGGCCTGCCGCTCGATCCGATATTTGCCACCCGCGCCAGCCTGCTTGAGCATTGCCGGGAAACCTACTTTGCATCGCCTTCCGAACGGAAGCGCCGATTCCATCGTACGCTTGTGGATCTCGGCATCATAGACATGGGGCCGAGCGTTCAACGCGGCCGCTACTCGCCCACGCCGACGAAGTGATTGAATGAGTTTGCTACGTCCGCTGACACCGGCCAAGACCACGACATGCCGGGATTAAGATACGCGCGGACGTACACCAGCCGCCATAGGCGTCGATCAAAATCATCGGAAGGTACTTGTGTCGTCGTCTCAATGCGTGATGTCTGCAGTTGAGGAAGAGCGGAAGTAGTGAGCGGTGCGGCGAACCGATGCGAATGACCCGAGCGGACATCTGTCAGACGCTTGCTCTTACTCACGCCCTGACCAGGGAACTCTATTCAGTCATGGTGCTGACGCAATTTCTGTCTTAGTCGGTGAGAACTAAGAACACCTGTGCGTGGACCACACTGGTTCCCACAACGGTTCCGTCGCCAGGATTGGCACGTATCCGCAAAAATACTGGCTCGAGTTCGTCAACGCATCCGCGTTCGCTTGAGCATGTCTTGCGGCATCGGGAACCGAACGTTCTAGAAAATCAATCAAGGAGTTATGATGTTGTTTCGCTCAGGCGCCGCAATTTGCGGCGCCGTACTTGCGCTTGCCATTTCTGTTATCGTTGCTCGAAGTGAAGATGGTGCAGTTCATTCAAGCGCTGTCGTCAATGCCGCTTCCGGGGATGCGATCGTTGGCGCAGCATCCACGTACAATCCGTTTCGGCCTGGATGGCGGGAGGGCGGCCCGAACACAGCCTCCGGCGAGCGCTATGATCCCTCTGTCTGGGCGGCTGCCATCAAGACGAGCTTGCGCCAGAAATTTGGTGGGGTCCAATTTGGCGCGAGGCCGAAGTATGCCCTCGTTGAGGCTGTGGGCAAGAAGGTCATCGTCAAGATAAATGACGTGGGGCCACTAACGCCTGGCCGCATCATTGACCTCAATGAGCGGGCGATGCGCTATTTCGATCCAAGCCTGCAGCTCGGGGTAATTTATAGCGTAATAGTCAGGCCGCTTTTCGGCGACTATTGGATTCCCGGACCGGTTGGCTGAACATGGCACGCGAAAGAAGTCGCGCACGGCTCTCCTGGACAGGGGGAACACCTCGATGGCCCGTACGCCGTCCGACTTCTCGCCCTGATGTCAATCAGGAATTTCGACTTGGGATCGGTGCGGCAAGCGGAGACGGTTCGTGTTGCTGTCGGTACGTCCCAAGCAGAATGCCCGTGATGCAGCCGATACACAAAGGCGCGCCGATAGCAGCCGTCGCCCCAAAGAAGATAAGCAGTCCGGGTGCGAGAAGCCCCTCGGGTAGAGTGCCTCTGGGGACCAGAGTTTCACCGGGCAGAAGGAACAAGCAGATAGCGATCAAACCAAAGATCGCTAAAGGAACGGCCGCGAAGGCAATCTTCGTCCACGAAGTCGAGCGCGGGTCGCGCTTTGCAAATACATACGAACCCCACCCGACGATGGTTGCGAGCAGGGTCCACACGACAATCATTTCTCTCATACGGTCAGAACTGCACCTTGCTGCCGAATGCGGCATCAATCGCTAACGTCGGCTTTGCATCGCGAGGTTAATCAATCGTTGTTCATTGGTCGGCCTGGCATCGCCAGAATAGCCGTCGTCGCCCCTGTGAGGCACGCCAGCGGGCCCGGGAATTGCCCGCTTATCGCTGTGTGACCTTCGTCAAAGAGCCTGTTGAACAGACCCAGTACTTACGACGGGATTGCTCCATGGATTTGGTGAATTCCCGTGAAAAACTACTTCTCATTGCTGGATCCGCTGCGCTTCGGGGCTGCTCTCGGCGTCGCGGTTTTTCACCTGATGTTCTACTCCTGGGCCGGGTCTTCGATCGGCGCCCGTCAAGGCTTCGAGCATTACTTCGCCGCCGACGTCCAATTTCCGAACGCCGCGCCTTACACGTGGTTCGGCTGGGTGGGCGTTGAAATATTCTTTGTCATTTCCGGCTTCGTCATCGCGAACTCCGCGAGCAAGTCTTCCCCAAAAGAGTTTCTGTTCGGGCGTGCACTGCGGCTTTATCCGGCGGTCTGGATTGCCTCCACCTTGAGCTTGCTCATTCTGCTCATCTTTCTGCGTGACAAGGCATCCGAGCTCATCCTTCCCTATTTCCAGGCAATGCTGCTCATTCCCAAGGGGATCAACGGTAAGTGGCTTGACGCCGTCTATTGGACGCTGGCAGCGGAAATGGCCTTTTATGGGCTGGTGTTTTGCACGCTGCTTACGAAGAAAATCACGCTGCGGCATCTGGCCTGGGGTCTCACCATCTATAGCGCCGCGTTCAACGCCTTCTCCATGGTGGTGCTATCGGGTGCGTTAGAATCCAACATGCTCTATTGGATGGTCTTGATGTTCCGCGTGCCGGGCGCAACATGGATGTTGAACCATGGCTGCTTCTTCGCGCTCGGGATTTGGCTGTTCATTTCGGCGAATAGAACGTTGACGACTGTCGAATGGGTTGCCGTGGCCGTGACTTGCCTCTCCGGGTGTGCCGAGATCTACTATTTTTCCGATTTCCTTTTGAAAGCCATACCCGCCATTTCGGATGAATCGGTCTTCTTGCCGGTCCTCGTTTGGGCTGCGGCGGTGTTGCTCATTGCCTTCGCCGCGAACAAAAGCAGGCAGGCTGCCGGCACCACTTCTCCTGAAGCGCCGGCTTATCTGAGAACGCTCGGGCTGATCACCTATCCGCTCTATCTGACCCACAACGTCACCGGCACTGCGATCATTCGTGTCCTGACCGATGCCGGCCTGGATGCCTCCCTGGCTGTATGGGCCGGCATAGCCATGCTTGTTCCGGTCTGCTGGTTCATCTGCGCGAAGGTGGAGCCAGCCATTCGACGGCTGCTGACGGAATTCGTTTCAAACTTCAGACTGCGTCCAAAATCAGCGCCATCATCCAGCCTTCCGAGTCCGCCTGCTGGGCTGCGCCTTCCGCTGCCCATCCGGGCAGAGGCAAACTTCACGGGCGGTAGCGCAGCTCGGAGCGTGGGCTAGTCCTGCTGCGTCACAGAGCTCAAACCCGTCAAGCGAAGGGATTTACCATGATGACTCCTGCGCAACCTGTGCAGCACCATAAGCTGTAACAACAGACGCGGAGGGCTAGCGATCAATCGTAATTCGCTGGCTTGAATCGCCATGCAAGGGTGTGGGCAGACGTTCTCCGCGCAACGTCCCTCGCCTCCTCAACACCCGCAGGTCAGCCATGACTTTTATGGTCGCGCCGAGGACCAGTGCGCAAAGCGCCGCCTTCGACACTGTCTCCATCGTCCCCTCGATCAGCATGGCATGGACCACACCTCCTACGACGATGACAATCGCGAGGGGTATATGGACGATACGCCACGTTCGCGCTCGCAGTCCCAATCGCCGGCGGAGTGCAGCTATAATCGCGACGGCGAAGATGGCCCACATGGCGATCACACCGAAGGGGGAGAACGGCGTCGGCGATGAGAAGAGAAGGGCGTCAATCATGTCCGGCGGACTGGTGATCCAAAGGCCGGCGACGTGGACCACCACGGCCACGACCAGCGCGCCCCCGATCCAGTGATGTGCACGCCGTCCACGATAGGCCGATAGACCCGGTAAGTATCCGCCAATCAGCAAGGGCTGAACGAGCACAAGACCGAGTGCGATAATCCCTGCGAATCCTGCCAGTATGTAGACCGGACCGCGCCATGCGAGCAGCGGGCTCGCCGCTGCAGCGGCGATCGGCACGCAAACGGCGGCTGTAAGGGCGGCCCAGATCAGGGTCAGCCGGACCACTCTCATCCCTTGATCCGTTTCCGTCAGGCCGGCTGAAGGACGAAGTGCGCCTCCAGGCTGGTTTCCTTTGCGCTGCGCATCACGGGACGCAGAAAGACGGTTTTGAATTCACCGCTGTCATAGGCGAGGTGACCATGAGGCTGGCCGAAGATGGGAATGATCTGCGGCATCTCGAGACGGAACGCCCCGTTCTTGTCGGTCAGCGTGGCGCCATGGCTCTGCGGCTCGTGCTCCTGTCCTTCGGTGGTGTGCGCCCATATCTGGATGCGCTGCCCGGCAAGCGGAGCCCCGTCGCCTGCGCGGCGCACCGTGCCGCTCATCCAGAAGCCACCCTTGCCGATCCGATCCACGGTCGGCGCGCCCGCGCGGTAGTTGTTGGACCCGCCCTGCATCGAAGGGGTCGGTGCGAGGCCTTCTGCGCGGGCGGGTAACAGGAGCCCGGAAACCCCGGTTGCCAGGACGGAGCCGCCAACGGCGAGGAGGTTGCGGCGGTTGAGTACGACTGATGTCATGTTAATCCCTCCTGGCGATCGTGCAGATGCTTCGCCGAGGGTACAACAACAAGCGCGAGACGCCCAGTTGAGGAAGGCGAAGAGCGCGACAGGTCGCAATAACAGTGTTGTGAACGGGTGTGCCGGCCGCTCACCGCCACGGCCGGGGCGCGCTTACCTTGCGCGCTTTTCTTGGGCGACCCGCCTCGCCGAGATCACACCTGCCTATTCCGAGCCTGCGCAGAACCGGACAGGCGTTGCGCACGAGCGGCCATGCCGCCCGCGACACCAACGCCCAACACATATACCCACCCTTCGTGAAAATCGAACAGGTGGGAATTGAGCAGCGAACTGATGAAGTTCTGAACCACGATCACCAGGCCGATCCATGATGCAAAAAGGGATTCCCGAAACAGCTGCAGATGGAAGTACCACATCGCATAGAGGACGAGGCAACCGAGCACGCCCCACTGGATTGCAACGTAAAGTGTCTGGTTATGCGGGTTGCGGACGATGTTGCCCCATTCGCCGCTCTTGCCTTCGGCTTCGCGACTGAAGAGCTGCTGGGTTGATCCGGTGCCGTGCCCAAAAACCGGCGCCTCGGAAATCGACCTGATGGAAACGCGCCAATACGCCAGTCGCAGGCCATTCGAGGTCGCAGCAGCGGCGGCATTGGTATCACGATCCACATTGGTATCGCGATCCACCCTGTAGTCCTGCACTGTGCGCCCGACCCGGTCACGCAGATAAGGCGATGAGAGCAGAACTCCGGACTCGACGACGGCCGCCAACATCAGAAAATAGATCGCATGTCTCCGGTTCAGATATTTGACGGCAAAGAGGATCAACAACACCGGGAAGTAGAGGAATGCGGTACGGGAAGTCGCGACAAACCGCATGTCGAAGTAGAAGCCCAGCATGACGGCGGCGAAGGCGAAGGTCCACGCGCGATGGCCGTTGGCTGCCAATGACAGAATCAGCGGCGCCATGACAAACAGGCACAGCGCGAACTCGTGGCTTTGATCGATGTAGTTTCTGACCGGCACTCCAGCCAACCCACCCGGCGACGCTTTCCAGTCGGCGAAGTATGTCACCCATGACAATCCCATGAGGAGGACACAGGCAGCAAGGAACGCGAACAACACCCAATGCCCGCGCTCGGAGCGTTCGTAATGATAGAGAAGAAGCGGAACGGCCAGCAGCTTTGATACCGGCGCGACGCCTTGAATTCCTGTCGCCCAGCTGTCCTCGGTCCAGGACAGGCCGGCGAACGCCAGTGCGAGGAAGACCAGCGGCAGGTAACTGGCCGGTGCCCGCAACGCCTCAAGAAACGCCTGCCAGCGGATCGTGGGAACAATCACGAGCAGCCACACCACCATGAAAACGGAAACTGCCGTTGTCGACCATGGCAGCGAAGCGGCGGCCAGTGCCGGGTAAAGGTCGGCGCAGAGAAGCCAGAACCGGGATTGCGGCCACGCGCCGATCAGCGCAGGAATTCCCGGCCGTGCGATGGAAGCAGCGGTCAGCTCTGACATCGCACGCCTACAACGCGATCATGATCTGCGAGGAAGAACCGCAGCGATGCCTGCGGACGCGGTCCTGGAGCGATCGGCTCGGCTTTCGAAAGATCATCTGAAACACGCACATATACGCGACCTTACTGGACAAAGAACTACCTGGACGTGTGGCCTCGCTTCAGGCCCGCCCTCGGAAGGCTCCCAATATCGCTGCGCGCAAACGGCGATTTGTTGAATAATTTCCGGCTGATTTGGGTCATCCAGCCTCCCGCGCAAAAATATTCCGCTTTCCTTCACCCCCAAATCAGTGGCTTTTTACGCACTGTCCCGTCTCGACAAGAGGGGCGGATCGCGCGTCGTCACGAACGCGGGACGGGATGCGGTGGACGCGAGGGCGTCAGGCGCGAAGCGTGTTTGCAGGGCGGTTATCCGTGAGCGAGCACGGCGCGCAAGATGATCGGCGCTTTACGCGTACGGCAAAACCGTGTGGTCCAGACACCCGTGGCTGGTGCCAAGCTGTCGGTGGCGACTTCGATCCAACCGGATCGATCAGCCATCAAGCCGGCAGTGATGGAGGCAAGAGGAATTCGTCTCCAGGGAGAGCGCAGCATAAGCCGTCAACCCATTGCGCAGGGAATGCCGGAGTGCTCCGGCTGTACCTGTATGCTCGTGTGCGCATCTATCTACATCTTGCACACGAGACCGCGGGTGCAGCAAGCACCCGGCATTCCCTGCTCCCTCTCATTTGAGGGAAAGGAATTTCAGCAAAGCTCGGGCGCAACGCGTCGCGAGAACGCAGATACACATTCAGTTGTCGTCACCCGCCTTGTGCGCAATTGCGCACTGGGGCGGGTGACCCAGTATTCCAGAGACGTCGATGATTGAACCGATAGGCCGCGGCGTACTGGATGCCCCGCCTTCGCGGGGCATGACAGCTGGGGCATGGGTGAGGTCTCAGACCATCATGGCGAGGAGCGCGTCTTCGCGCGTCTCGAGCCATGAGGCGCCGATGCGGCCATCAGCGCCTGAAACTCTTGATCTCCGAGACGCTGCCGTCGCGGTAGGTCAATTCGACCGACACCGATTTGGTCGTGGGCGCGAGCTTCAGATACGGCGTCGCGTCATGCGGAATCACGCTGGGGTCCCGGGGATCGCACGGCGGCATTTTCAGCACCTTGTCGGGCACCGTGCTGTCGATGCCGACGCGCACTTCGCGGATCGCGCAGCGATACGACATAAGGTGCGTGTAGTAGACCAGGAGGCCGTTGAATTCGCGGAACGACAGCCAGCTCGTCGCGGTCATGTCGAGGATCTTGCGCTGGTCGCGGATCAGCGCTGCCTCGGGGTCGAAGCGGATCGGGAACGGGCCCTGCAACTCGCCGTTGGTGTCGACATAGCGCACCTGGATCATGGCCGCCGGCGCATCCGCCGGCAGCTCGATCGAGGGGTTGGGCATCCGCTTGCGGGTCCGCGGGTCGAGCGTGTCGATGAAGCCGGTTTCGCGGAAATCGCCGGCGTCGCCCAGCCGCCAGGAAATGCCGAGCGTCGGATCGGCGATCGAGAACACGACAGTCCAGCCGCCATTGTGGCGCGAGAACATCGCGATCGGCGCGTTGACGGAATCGTTCTGCGGCTTGAGCTGCTGCACTGGCGGCAGGGCCGCCAGCTTTTGCAGCGACTCGGCTGGCTTCACCGCCACCTCGGGCTGCGCCTTGCTCGCCATGCCATTCAGAAACACGTCGTCGACCATCTGGTCGAAGTAAACCGGGATCTGCTTGTGGCGGACGGTCTCCGCCATTTCGCTGACCAGCCGCCGCGTGCGCTGCGCGACCTGGACAAGATTGACGCCGGGCTGCGTCAGCTCCTTGGCGAAGGTGCGGGTGAACACCGAATTGGGATTGGCGTCGTCATTGGACAGCCGGTCCAGCGCGGTCTGCCGCGGCCCGGCCGAGAAGATCGAGAACACGCCTTCCGGCAATTGCGTCATCGGCGCAAGCCCGCCACGGCCGGCGATCGCACGCGTGCCGGCGCGCTCGAACGGATTGTTGCGGCAGGCATCGAACACCAGAATGGCTGTGCGCACCTTGCGGTTCTGCATCCGCTCGATGATGCGGTCGGCCAGAACCGAGGCGTCGCGCACCAGCTCTTCCTGGCCTTCCGTCGCCGCCGGCACATCGGTCGGCAGCAGGAAATTCTGGCCGGCAATTTCGAAGCCGTGGCCGGCATAGAAGAAGAACGCGGTGTCGCCTGCCTCGACCGCATTGTCGAACGCCAGCAGCGTCTGGCTGAACGCCTGCCGGTTCTGGTTTTCCGCCACCATCACCGTGAAGCCGAGTTGCTTGAGCGTATCGCCCATGGTGCGGGCATCGTTGACCGCTTTCTGCAGCTTGGGCACGTTCCGGTAGTCGTTATTGCCAACCACCAGCGCAACGCGCTTTTCCGCATGCGCGGGCGCAGCGAATGCGAGGCAGGCCGCCACAATGCCTGTCGCGGCCAGGAGTCCGGAAAACCAGGAGATCATCGAATTCCCCACGCGCACGAATGGTCCTGTTTGGGCCGTGCAAACCGCTTCATGCCATAGTCGGCACGCCATTGACCACGGTTCAACGGTTTCGATTGATTACGAATCCCCCGGCTCGATTTGACGGCCAAATGACGATTCTGGCCGTTATTTGTGCGAAAACATTAAGCTTTTTTGGCCATCCTGTCGTTCCAAGATTGACTTTGGCCATTTCGACCCTATGTTGCGGCTCAACGCGGCCTTGGATCGAAACGCGATTCCCTGGTTTGCCGCTCGTCTGCGTAAGTCAGAGCCCCCAGCTTCCTAAAGCGCGCCGTTTCGGGGCAAAACGCGACAGCCTTTTTACCCTCGATTCCGAACGGCGGTGTCGACTAGAGGCTCAATGTCTTTTTCCCATCTCGGCCTTTCCGATAAGGTCCTCGCCGCTGTGGCGGCTTCAGGTTACACGACCCCTACCCCCATCCAGGAACAGGCGATCCCCCACGTGCTGGCGCGCCGCGATGTTCTCGGCATCGCCCAGACTGGCACCGGGAAGACCGCTGCCTTCGTCCTGCCCATGCTCACCATGCTCGAAAAGGGCCGCGCCCGGGCACGAATGCCCCGCACCCTGATCCTCGAACCGACCCGCGAACTCGCGGCACAGGTGAAAGAGAATTTCGACAAATACGGCGTCGGCCAGAAACTCAACGTCGCGCTCCTGATCGGCGGCGTCTCGTTCGGCGACCAGGACAGTAAACTGACGCGCGGCGTCGACGTCTTGATCGCGACCCCCGGCCGCCTGCTTGACCACACCGAACGCGGTGGCCTCCTGCTCACCGGCGTCGAACTGCTGGTCATCGACGAAGCCGACCGCATGCTCGACATGGGCTTCATCCCCGACATCGAACGCGTCTGCAAGCTGGTGCCGTTCACGCGGCAGACATTGTTCTTCACCGCGACGATGCCGCCGGAAATCAGCCGCATCTCGGAAGCCTTCCTGCACAATCCCGAGCGTATCGAAGTCACGAGGCCCGCCACGACCGCGACAGGCGTGTCGCAATTCAAGGTCCCCGCCGGACGCGAGGTACACGAGAAGCGCGAGATCCTGCGTCGCCTGCTGCGCGACGCCAAGGATCTTCAGAACGCGATCATCTTCTGCAACCGCAAGCGCGAAGTCGCCGTCGTTTACAAATCGCTGCAGAAGCACGGCTTCAGTGTCGGCGCGCTGCACGGTGATATGGACCAGTCGGCCCGCACGGCGGCGCTCGATCAGTTCCGCAAGGGCGAGATTCCGTTGCTGGTGGCCTCCGATGTCGCCGCCCGCGGCCTCGATATTCCAGCCGTTAGCCACGTCTTCAATTTCGACGTGCCGCATCATGCCGACGATTACGTGCATCGCATCGGCCGAACGGGGCGCGCCGGTCGCGCCGGCACCGCGATCTCGATCGTCAGCCCGCTCGACAACAAATCGATTGCTGCGATCGAACGGCTGATCGGCCAGACCATTCCTGCCGCCGAAGGCGACTATGCCGTGCAGTCGGTTTCCTCCGACGAAACCGATCAGCCGCGCGAACATCGCTCACGCGAGGGTTCCCGGGAAGGTTCGCGCGGCGGCCGCAAGCCGCGACGTGAACGCGAGCCGCGCGCCGCCCGGGGTAGCAATGGCAGCGAACGCGAGCCGCGCCCCGCCAGGGATACTGACAAGCGCAGCGATAAGGGCGAACGCGAACCGCGGCATGCCAGGGGCGCGGGCCGCAATGCCGACGCACAGCCGCAGGCAGCGGCCGCAGCTTTCACGCCGCCCGCCCCTGCGCAGCCTTCGCGCGTACCCTCGATCGGTCGTCCGGAACCGCGACGCGCCCAGCGCGACGTTGAATCGGAGCCCGCCGATCACTCGCATCTTCCGGCGTTCCTGCTGCGGCCGGTTCGCGCCCGCGTCTGAACGAATTCGGCATGACCCAGCGGCCGGTTTACCGGCCGTTCACTCTCCTCCATTAGCCTGCCAGCGATAATTTATTCATTCCTGCGCACGGCTACGAGCGGCGCTGCTCGATATTGGGGACGGATCAGTGGTCAAGCTGCTGGACGAACACGAACGCACCTTGGCGTTTGCCGAAGTCGCGTTGGGCCAGATCAAATCCCTCCGGCAGACCGCGGTCCCGCGCAATTACGAAATCTGGTACGTCTATGCGACCGGATACAATGCCCCCCTCAACAAGATCATCAACGAGACGCTGGCGCGCAACGGCAGGCTGAGCGAGTCCGATCTCGAACAGATCTACGAAACCTATCTCTCGCACATCAAGGCTTCCGACCGCATCGACAAGGTCGGCGCGCGCGTGATCGGCGAAATCGACGACGTGATGACCCTGATCACGGATGCGCTCGGCATGTCGCAGAGCTACGACGCCAAGCTGACC
Organism: Bradyrhizobium sp. AZCC 2262; assembly: GCF_036924535.1. NCBI lineage: Bacteria > Pseudomonadati > Pseudomonadota > Alphaproteobacteria > Hyphomicrobiales > Nitrobacteraceae > Bradyrhizobium > Bradyrhizobium sp. AZCC 2262. The sequence goes on from NZ_JAZHRT010000001.1 coordinate 3,689,183, forward strand.
GGCGCGAACGAGAGCCTCAGGAACGCAAAGACCCGCGATCAAATCAAGGCGGTCGTCGACGGCCTGATGAAGTCCACCCGCGAGATGCAGGAGACCAACAAGGCGCTGGAGAACCGGCTGTCGCTGTCGAAGACCGAGATCAGCAATCTGCAGCACAGCCTCGAGGCGATCCGCGCCGAAAGCCTGACCGATCCGCTGACCGGATTGGGCAACCGCAAATATTTCGACCGCTCGTTCGAGATGGCGGTGCGGGCGGCGCTGGCAAGCGGCGAGCCGCTGTCGCTCCTGATGTTCGACATCGACCATTTCAAATCGTTCAACGATTCCTACGGCCATCTCACCGGCGATCAGGTGTTGCGGTTGGTTGCGATGTCGCTCAAACAGACCATCAAGGGCCAGGACATTACCGCCCGCTATGGCGGCGAGGAATTTGCGGTGGTGCTGCCCAACACGGGGCTGCGTCAGGCCCTGACCGTCGCCGACCACATTCGCCGCGCCGTGATGGCGAAGGAATTGAAGAAGAAGTCCACCGGCGAAATTCTCGGCCGCGTCACCATCTCCGTCGGCGTCTCCTTGCTGAAACCGGACGATGATACGGATTCGCTGATCGAGCGCGCGGACGCCTGCCTCTACGCCGCCAAGCGTAACGGCCGCAACCGCGTGATCTGCGAAGTCGACCCCGAATACGCCGCCGAGACGCGCAGCCAAGTCGCTTAAGCGCCAATTACCGGCGCGTCGCCTTCCTCGCTTTCGCTGTGCGCCGCTTCGCGGGCGGCTTGCGGCCGACAGCCGGCTTGCTCGCAGCCTTGCTCGAAACCTTCGGCTTCGCCGCCTTGCGCGCCTTCGGCCGCTTGCGCAACGCCGCGCGCTGTGCCGCGGCCAGCGCCGCCCGCGCCCAATCGGCCAGTTCCTCGGAGTCGTCGAACAGCCGCGCCGGCAACTGCCAGTAGGAGTTCACGGTGACGGTCTTGGCGCGTGTTTGATACTGAAACGGCTGCGATCCCTCCGCTTCGAATTGCGGAATGGTGTGGTCATCGGCGCGGAAATAGAGACCGGCGCGCAGCGCGAGCGCGAAGTTGGTGCCGTCGGCGGAAATGCCGAATCCGGAAAACATCTTGCGGATGGTGACGGGGCCGAAATCGGCGAACAGGTCGATCAGGAAGTCGCGGTCCATGTGGCTTCAGCCCCGACGTCGGCCCCTCATGGTGAGGAGCCGCTGGCGGCGTCTCGAACCATGAGGCCCCTATCTCGCTTCCGGCCATCCTTCGAGACGCGCGCAATGCGCGCTCCTCAGGATGAGGTCTGCGTGTGCGGTGATACTACACCTTCGCCGGCGTCAGTTGCACCGATTCGCCGCAACCGCAGGCGGAGACCTGGTTCGGATTGTTGAAGATGAACTGAGCCTGCATCTTGTCGGCCTTGTAGTCCATCTCGGTGCCGAGCAGGAACAGGACGGCCTTGGGATCGACCAGAATCTTCACGCCCCGGTCCTCGACCACTTCATCGGTCGGACGGATCTCATGGGCATATTCCACCGTGTAGGACTGGCCGGCGCAGCCGCCATTCTTGATGCCGACGCGAAGCCCGACGATCTCGGAATCGGCGCGCTTGGTCAGTTCCGTAATCCGCTGCGCGGCTGCCTCGGTCAGTTTCATGACCTGCGGGCGAGGCCGCGGCTTCGGCTTGGCAACGGGCGTGGGTGAAGCTGACGTCATGTCATTCATGTGATCATTCCCAACGGCAAATCAATGCCAGTCATCTTCCCGCAAAGCTGTAAGCACTCACGCAACACTCACCACATATTCAGGACGAGGCGCGCCTCGTCGGACATGCGATCCGGCGTCCAGGCCGGATCCCACACCAGATTGACATTGACGACGCCGACGCCGGGAACGCTGGCGATCGCATTCTCCACCATGGTCGGCAGTTCGCCGGCCGCCGGACAGTTCGGCGTGGTCAGCGTCATCGTCACATCGACGGCACGGTCGTCCTTGAGGTCGACCTTGTAGATCAGGCCGAGTTCATAGATGTCGGCCGGGATTTCCGGATCGAAAACCGTCTTCAGTGCGGCGACGATTTCGGTGCCCAGCCGTTCGGTCTCCTCGGGCGGCAGCGCCGACTGGGTTTCCATGTTGGCGGTTTTGACTTCGGCCGTATCACTCATGAGAACAATTCCCGCGCCTTGATCAGCGCCTGCGCCAGATGGTCGACTTCTTCACGGGTATTATACATTCCAAACGACGCGCGGCAGGTGGCTGTGACATTGAACCGCTCTAAAAGCGGCATCACGCAATGGGTGCCGGCGCGCACCGCAATCCCCTGGCGGTCGATCACGGTCGCGACGTCATGGGCGTGGGCGCCCTTCATCTCGAAGGAAATCACCGGTCCCTTGCCGCGCGCGGTACCGATCAGGCGCAGCGAATTGATCTCGCGGAGACGCTCCTGGGCATAGGTCACAAGATCGTGCTCGTGGGCGGCGATGCGTTCCTTGCCGATCGAAGTGACGTAGTCGATCGCAGCGCCCAGTCCGATCGATTCCACGATCGCCGGCGTGCCGGCTTCGAACTTGTGCGGGGGATCGCCGTAGGTGATCCAGTCCCGGGTGACCTCGCGAATCATCTCGCCGCCGCCGTTGTAGGGCCGCATTGCGACGAGGTGCTCATGCTTGGCATAGAGCACGCCGATGCCGGTCGGGCCGTACAGCTTGTGGCCGGTGAAAACGTAAAAATCAGCGTCGATGTCCTGCACGTCGACCGCCAAGTGCACGGCGGCCTGGCTGCCGTCGACCAGCACCGGGATGCCGCGGGCGTGCGCCAGCTTCACCACGTCCTTGACGGGGACGAGGGTGCCGAGCGCGTTCGACATCTGCGTTATCGCGACGATCTTGGTGCGATCGGTCAAAAGCTTCTCGAACTCGTCGATCAGAAAATTGCCTTCGTCATCGACCGGCGCCCATTTGATCACCGCGCCATGACGTTCCCGCAGAAAATGCCAGGGCACGATGTTCGAGTGATGCTCCATGATCGAGATGACGATCTCGTCGCCTTCACCGATATTCGGCTCGCCCCATGACGACGCCACCAGGTTGATCGCCTCGGTGGCGTTACGGGTGAAGATGATCTCTTCGGTGCGCCCGGCGTTGAGGAATTTTGCTACCTTGGCGCGGCCGCCCTCGTAAGCCTCGGTCGCGGCGTTCGCGAGGTAATGCAGGCCGCGATGCACGTTGGCGTATTCGCTCTTGTATGCTTCCGTCATGCGGTCGAGCACGGCGGTCGGCTTCTGCGCGGAAGCGGCGTTGTCGAGATAGACAAGCGGTTTACCGTAAACCTTCATCGCCAGTGCGGGAAAGTCCTCCCGTACGCGGGCGACGTCATAGGCGCCATTCTTGACGGCCGGATGCATTGTCATCCCCGTGCCTCCAGCCAACGCTGCGCCGCTGCAATCGCGAGTTCGCGCAGATCATCGTTGACGATCGATTCAATGGCCTCGCCGACAAAGGCCTGGATCAGCAGCGCCTGGGCTTCCTTCTCGGACAGGCCGCGGGCGCGCAGGTAGAACAGCAGGCTCTCGTCGAGCGCGCCGGTGGTGGCGCCATGGCCGCAGGTGACGTCGTCGGCGAAGATTTCGAGTTCCGGCTTGTTGTCGGCCTCGGCCTCGTCGGACAGCAGCAGCGCGCGCGTCATCATCTTGGCGTCGGTCTTCTGCGCGTCGGGGCGCACGATGATGCGGCCCTGGAATACCGAATGGGCGCGATCGTCGGCAACGGCGCGGAACACCTCGCGGCTGGCGCAATGCGGCACCGCGTGGTCCATGAACAGCGTCGTGTCGGCATGCTGGCGGCCATTGAGCAGATTGACGCCGTTGGTCTCGACCCGGGAGCCCTCGCCGGCAAACGCGATGGTCGCCTGGTAGCGGCTGACGGCAGCGCCCGAGGCCATGCCAAAGGTGTTGAAGTGCGCATGCGCGCCTAGCGTCACCACGGCGGAGGAAATATTGAAGGCGTCGCGGCCATCCTCGATCAGGCGAACATGGTCGAGCCGCGAATTGTCGCCGATCGCAACGATCAGCGAGTCGTGGACCTGATAGGTCTTCACTCCATCGGCTGCGATGTAGCTTTCGACCAGCGTCACGCTGGAATCCCTGCCGAGCCGCAGCAGCGAGCGGGTGAACATCGCCGCAGGCGTAGCGCTACTGGCGACATGAATAATTTGCAGCGGCTGCTTCAGCACGACGCCGTTGGCAATCTCAATCACCACGCCATCGGTCATCATTGCGCTGTTGAGCGCGACCATCGGATTGGCGTTATCGGGCGCGAGCAACTGCGCCTGCAGCGCGGCGTCACCGGCCTCCAGCACTTCCCGCAGGGTGCGGACGGCAAGGCCGGTCTCCATCCCGTCGAGGTCGGAAAGCTTCGGCGCGAACACGCCGTCCACCAGCACTAGCCGGCGTGCACCCTTGACCGCCTGCAGCTTCACAGCCGTTGCAGCCCGCTTCAGCGCAGCCGCATCGGGTGCTGGCGCGAGCGGCAGCACCTCGCGCATCAGCGCGCGCAGATCGGTGTATTTCCAGTCCTCGAGCCGACGGTGCGGCAGGCCCGTACGTTCATAGGCCTCGAAGGCGACGCTTCGCGCCTCGGCAACCCTGCCCGTGCCCGGCAGCCGGTCGCGCGCGACCGCAAAGCTGTCGTTCAGCGCGCGTCCGGTCTCGTTCTTTGCCAAAGCCAAATTCATCACGATACCTGTCAGGCTGCGTCTTCGAACTGGGCGTAGCCGGAAGCCTCGAGTTCCAGCGCCAGATCCTTGCCGCCGCTTTTGACGACCCGGCCTTTCGACATCACGTGCACGAAATCAGGCACGATATAGTTGAGCAGTCGCTGGTAGTGTGTGATCACCACCATGGCACGATCAGGCGAACGCAGCGCGTTGACGCCGTCGGCAGCCACCCGCAGCGCGTCGATATCGAGGCCGGAATCCATTTCATCGAGGATGCAGACGGCAGGCTCGAACAGCGCCATCTGCAGAATCTCGTTACGCTTCTTCTCGCCGCCGGAAAAGCCGACATTGACGCCGCGCTTGAGCATGTCCTGCGGAATGTTCAGCGACTTTGCGACCTCGCGCACCTTCTTCAGAAAGTCCGGCGTCGAATATTCGCTCTCGCCGCGCGCCTTGCGCTGGGCGTTCAGCGCGGTGCGCAGGAATGTCATGGTCGCAACGCCAGGAATTTCCACCGGATACTGGAACGCCAGGAACACACCCTTGGCGGCGCGCTCGTCCGGCGCCATCTCCAGAAGGTCCTCGCCCTTGAACAAGATCTGGCCATCGGTAACTTCATAGCCCGGCTTACCCGCGATCACGTGGCTCAGCGTCGACTTGCCAGAGCCGTTCGGCCCCATGATCGCGTGCACCTCGCCCGGGTTCACGGTGAGCGTCAGTCCGTGGAGAATCTCACGATCCTCGACGCGAACCTTCAGATCTTTCACTTCGAGCAATGACATATCGTTTTTCCGTTGTTACCCCCGTCCTGAGGAGCGCCGATAGGCGCGTCTCGAAGGACGTGACCGACAATGTTTCCTCTCATCCTTCGAGACGGTCGCTGCGCGCCCTCCTCAGGATGAGGTCCTATCCAACCGATCCTTCAAGACTGATCGAGATTAGCTTCTGCGCCTCAACCGCAAACTCCATCGGCAGTTGCTGCAGCACGTCCTTCACAAAGCCGTTGACGACGAGGCCGACGGCTTCTTCCTGCGAGAGCCCACGCTGGACACAATAGAACAGCACGTCCTCGGAGATTTTCGACGTGGTCGCTTCGTGCTCGAAGGTCGCGGACGAGTTCTTCGCCTCGACGTAAGGAACGGTGTGCGCGCCGCATTTGTCGCCGATCAGGAGCGAGTCACAGGCGGTGAAGTTGCGGGCGCCGGTCGCTTTGCGGTGGGCGGTGACGAGGCCGCGATAGGTGTTTTGGGACACGCCGGCTGCGATGCCCTTTGAGATGATCCGGCTGGTGGTGTTCTTGCCGAGATGGATCATCTTGGTGCCGCTATCGACCTGCTGGTGACCGTTCGAGATCGCGATCGAGTAGAACTCGCCGCGCGAATTGTCGCCGCGCAGGATGCAGCTCGGATATTTCCAGGTGATCGCCGACCCGGTCTCGACCTGGGTCCAGGAGATTTTTGAATTGTTGCCGCGGCAGTCGCCACGCTTGGTGACGAAATTGTAGATGCCGCCGACGCCTTCGGAATTGCCGGGATACCAGTTCTGCACCGTCGAATATTTGATCTCGGCATCGTCGAGCGTGACGAGTTCGACCACGGCGGCATGCAACTGGTTCTCGTCGCGCTGCGGTGCGGTGCAGCCCTCGAGATAGCTGACGTAAGCGCCCTTGTCGGCGATGATCAGCGTGCGCTCGAACTGGCCGGTATTGCGCTCGTTGATGCGGAAATAGGTCGACAGCTCCATCGGGCAGCGCACACCCGGCGGCACGTACACGAACGAGCCATCGGAGAACACCGCCGAGTTCAGCGTCGCGAAGTAATTGTCCGAGGTCGGCACGACCGAGCCGAGATACTTCTTCACCAGTTCGGGGTGTTCGCGGATGGCCTCCGAGATCGGCATGAAGATCACGCCGGCGGCCTTCAATTCCTTCTGGAAGGTGGTGGCGACTGAAACCGAGTCGAACACGGCATCGACCGCGATCTTGCGCTCGCCTTCCGGCTTCACGACGCCTTCCAGCACCTCGACTTCGCGCAGGGGGATGCCGAGCTTCTCGTAAGTCTTGAGGATTTCCGGATCGATTTCGTCGAGCGAGCCGATCTGCTTCTTCGGCTTCGGCGCCGAGTAGTAGTAGAGATCCTGGTAGTCGATCTTGGGGTAGTTCACGCGAGCCCAGGTCGGCTCCGTCATGGTCAGCCAGCGGCGATAGGCCTCCAGGCGCCATTCCAGCATCCAGGCCGGCTCGTTCTTTTTCGCGGAAATGAAGCGGACGGTGTCCTCCGACAGTCCCTTGGGGGCCTTGTCGGACTCGATAAGCGTCTCAAACCCATATCGGTACTGGTCGACGTCGATGCGCCTGACGCGCTCGACCGTCTCTTGTACGGCTGGCATTCACATCCTCCGCTCGCGGTTTCAAGGACCGCGGTGGAACAATTCCAAATCAGTGCCGAAGCGTTCCGGCGAAACGCGCTTAGAACGGTTCAACCTGTGTTTCGTCGCCCTTTAAGTAAGGCATCGGCAAGCTTTCGCCAAGCCTCCAGGGCCAAATCAATGTCTGCCTCTGATGTAGACCAGCCCATACTGAGCCGCACCGCTCCCTGCGCCAGTTCCTTGCCAAATCCCATAGCAGCCAGGACGTGCGACGGCTGGACCTTGCCGGACGAACAAGCAGAGCCGGACGATACCGCAATACCGCCGAGATCGAAGCCGATCACGGCTGTTTCGGCCTTAAGGCCGGGAACCGTGAACAAGGTGGTATTAGTTAACCGCGGCACCTCCGCCGAAAATACAATCATACCAGAGGTTTGCTGGAGCCCCTTCTCAAGTCGCTCGCGCAAGGCGTGCAGACGTGTGGCATCCCCCGCCAGCGCGGCCATTGCGGCTGTCGTCGCCGCACCGAAGGCCGCGATGCCTGCGACATTCTCAGTCCCGGCCCGGCGCCCCAGTTCCTGCCCGCCGCCGCGCAGCAGCGGCTCCAGACCCTGCATGTCCTCGGCTAGAACCAGCGCACCGACGCCCTTCGGACCACCAACCTTGTGCGCGGAAAGCGTGATCAGATCGGTTCTCAAAGATTTGATATCAAACGATATTTTTCCCAGCGCCTGGATTGCATCGACATGCAGCAGCCCGCTTGCTTCATGCACGATGCCAGCGACTTCGCCGACCGGTTGAAGCGCGCCGGTCTCGTTATTGGCCAGCATGACCGAGACAAGCGCTGGCTGCCCAACCGCAAGAAGCCTCCGCAGATGCTCGATGTCGATCAGGCCGGATCCGGTGACCTGGATGGTCTCGATCGCCTCGGGCGGGAAACGCCCCCCTGACAGCACCGACGTATGTTCGATGGCCGAGACCAATAGCCGCTGGACCGGTTCGCCCGTGCCCCGGCGTAGTCCTGGCGTCAGCGCCAGCGCATTCGCCTCGGTACCACCAGACGTAAACACCACATCCTGCGGCCGGGCGTCGACGGCCCCGGAAATGGCGGCGCGGGCGTCCTCGACCAGCCGGCGCGCCTGACGCCCTTCCGCGTGGACGGAGGACGGGTTGCCGGCCATGTGCCAAGCGACCGCCATCGCCTGCCTGGCCTCAGGGCGAAGCGGCGTCGTCGCATTCCAGTCGAGATAGACCCGGTCGGACATTTCCGTACAATATTACCTATATCGGCGAGTAACTGCCGCGAGCCTCGGCCCCACGCCGGCGCCAGACGCCTTATGGCAATTGGGGATCGCGCCGTCTCTTACAATCATCGCCTAACGCCTTGAGCTGCCTTCCAGATGTTCAAGATGCTTGCTTTTCGCCCCTCGCCTCATGCTAGAAGGCCGCAACCAGTTCACGGGAGCGCCCGTTCGCGCATCGCCAACGACGCGTGATCACATTTTCTCCGCCGGATCACGTCCGTTGCCTAGGGATCATCAATGCCTGAAGTAATTTTCACCGGCCCCGCGGGCCGCCTCGAAGGCCGTTACCATCCGGCCAAGCAGAAGAACGCGCCGATTGCGATGATCCTGCATCCGCATCCGCAGTTCCACGGCACGATGAATCACCAGATCGTCTACCAGTGCTACTACGCGTTTGCGCATCGCGGCTTTTCGGTGCTGCGTTTCAATTTTCGCGGCGTCGGCCGCAGCCAGGGGTCGTTCGATCACGGCACCGGTGAGCTTTCCGACGCGGCGTCCGCGCTCGACTGGGCGCAGACCATCAACCCCGAAGCGCGCGCTTGCTGGGTCGCCGGCTTTTCGTTCGGCGCCTGGATCGGCATGCAGCTTCTGATGCGCCGGCCCGAAGTTGAAGGCTTCATCTCGATCGCGCCGCCCGCCAATCTCTACGACTTCTCCTTCCTTGCCCCCTGCCCGTCGTCCGGCCTGATCGTGCATGGCGAGAAAGACGCGGTGGTGCCGCCAAAGGACGTCAACACGCTGGTCGAGAAGCTGAAGACCCAAAAGGGCATCGTGATCGATCAGCAGATCATCCCCGGCGCCAATCACTTCTTCGACGGCAAGCTGGAGCCGCTGATGGAGACGGTGACCGGCTATCTCGACATGCGGCTCGCCAACGTTCGCTAAGACAGTTCGCCCACTTGTAGCCCGGATGGAGCACAGCGAAATCCGGGGCCGCTGCAAGCGGTGACGATTCCCGGATTGCGCTGCGCTCCATCCGGGCTACAGGCTCACGTCGGCGCGAACTTCAGCGCCGCGATCCCGATCAGCACAAGCACAATACCTGCAATCTTCATCGGGCTCAGCGCCTCGCCGAACAGCAGCACGCCCATGGTCAAGGTGCCGACCGCACCGATGCCGGTCCACACCGTGTAGGCGACGCCGATTTCCAGCACCTGCAGTGCCCGCCCAAGCAGGAAGACGAACGCGGCCAGCAATACCAGCGAGACGATGCTCCAGCCGAGGCGCGTGTAGCCGTCGGCATATTTCATCGCGATCGCCCAGCCGACGTCGAGAAGGCCGGCGGTTACAAGTGCTACCCAGGCGATCTGCGGCGACATGGTCGTGCTATGCGGCGAGCTTCAGCATATGCGCGTCATGGCGCACCAGGAACGCGTGCAGCAATTGCGGATAATCGGGCCCGACTGCCGTGCGCGCGCTCGGCCGCTTCGCCAGCGCCACTCGCCATGCCCGCACCTTGGGCGCGTCGGCAAAGACCGAGAGATCGGTCAGTTGATCGAACACGTCGAAATAGCGGAAGATCGGCGCAAACACCGCGTCCACCAGGCTGAAATTCTCTCCCGCAAAATATGGACCCGCGCCCAGCGCCTCCTCGACGCGCGCAAACTTCGCGGCGACCGCCCGCCGTTTGCTCTCGAAGATTGCGGGATCGCCCGTCGTCTCCAGGCCCCATAATTCGCTGAGAATGGTCGAACCGAATTCCATCCAGGCGCGGTGCTGCGCGCGCTTGAGCGCATCACGTGGATGCAGTTTCGCACCAGCTTGCGTTTCCTCGATATATTCGCAGATGACATTGCTCTCGAACAGCGCCGCGCCTCCGTCGGTCTCAACAAGCAGCACCGGCACCTTGCCGAGCGGCGAAATCTTCAGAAACCAGTCCGGCTTGTTGGCGAGATCGATATCGATGCGCTCGAACGGAACGCCCTTTTCGTTCAGCGCGATCACCGCGCGCTGCACATAGGGGCAAAGCTTGTGGCTGATCAGTTTCAGGGCGGCCATGGCAAATCCTCTGATTAATGCACCTGCATCTATTTAGATGCAAGTGCATCAAAATGTCAACCGGTCGCTGGCACGCGCCGCACAACAAAGTGTGTGCACGTTGGTGCACTTCGACATCCAATCGATGAAGACGTTGAGAGAACGCTCGGGCGTCAGGGCCGCGCGATCATCCCGCCGGTCATGGGAAACGGCACGCCCGTGGTGGCGGGATAGCTCAACGGCAGGCCTTTCAGGCCCCGCGCCGCCAAAAATCCGAACGCCTGGGCCTCAATGGCGTCGGACGCCCAACCCAGTGTGTCCGCGGCGCGGACAGTCGCCGGCGCCAGGCACTCGCGCAGCATCCGCAGCATGGTCAGGTTGCGGGCGCCGCCACCGGCCACGATCCAGTTCTTGGGTTCCTTCGGCAGCAGCGGCGCCACGCGGGCGATCGCGGCGACGGTAAACGCGGTCAGCGTCGCCGCGCCATCCTCGGGCGGTGTATCGCTGAGCTTCAGCCCCGCAAAATCGTTGCGGTCGAGCGATTTCGGCGGCGGCAGCGAAAAGAACGGCATCTTCAGCGCGCGGGCGATCCAGGCTGCATCGACCTTGCCCAGCGCGGCGGTGCGGCCCTCGGTATCGAAACGCTGGTTCATGCGGCGGAACATGTGGTCGTCGAGCAGCGCGTTGCCCGGACCAGTGTCGCAGGCGATCAGCGTGTCGCCGTCGATATAGGTGATGTTGGCGACCCCGCCGATATTGACCACGACGGTCGGCCCCTCCCACTCCAGCGATTGGGCGAGGGCGCGGTGATAGACCGGCACAAAGGGCGCACCCTGCCCGCCGGCTTCGACGTCGGCGGCGCGGAAATCGTACATGACCGGGATGCAAATCGTCTTGGCGAGCGTCAGCGCGTCGCCGATCTGGACCGTCAGCTTTTTCTCGGGCCGGTGCAGCACGGTCTGGCCGTGAAAGCCGACGATGTCGATGTCGTCAAAGCGCATCCGGTGTTGCGCGGTAAAGGCGGCCACCGCCTCGGCATGCGCAGATGTCACGACCCGCTCGGCCTCGCGCAGGCAGCCGGGCCGCGCCGCGCGATCCGGCAGGTCGGCTGCCTCGTACAGCGCCTGGCGCAGCAGGCCGCGCTCGGAGTCGGTATAGGGCCGGTATCCGGACGGTCCCAGGGCGTTCACCCGGCGGCCGTCGGTTTCGATCAAAGCGACATCGACCCCGTCGAGCGAGGTGCCGCTCATCAAGCCTAATGCCGTCAACATCATAGCAAATCGTGCCTTTGAAACGCCCTGCTCGATACGTCCCGCCGACGACGACCAGCTTGTGCCAAACACGCACATCTTATAATGCCACAGCGCCCGCCTTTGCGGCAGCCCGTTCCGCCATGGTTCCGCAAAACAGTTACAATTACAGTGAAAATAGAATGATCAAAGCAGCCCGGCCATGACCGCATTTAAATCAGATTTCCTGAACATTTTACAGGAACGCGGCTTCATCCACCAATGCTCCGATTTCGAGGGGCTCGACGCGCTTGCCGCGAAGGGCCAGGCGACCGCCTATGTCGGCTACGACTGCACGGCGCCGTCGCTGCATATCGGCAACTACCTCACCATGATGATGCTGCATTGGCTGCAGCAGAGCGGCAACAAGCCGATTACCCTGATGGGTGGCGGCACCACCATGGTCGGCGACCCCTCCGGCAAGGATGAATCGCGCGCCATCCGCTCGATCGAGGAAATCGAGGCCAACAAGGCCTCGATCCGCGGCGTGTTCGCGAAGGTACTGCGCTACGGCAACGGCCCGAGCGATGCCATCATGCTCGACAATGCGGAGTGGCTGACGAAACTGAACTGGATCGAGATGCTGCGCGATATCGGCCGGCATTTCTCCGTCAACCGCATGCTGACGATGGACTCGGTGCGGCTCCGTCTCGAACGCGAGCAGGAGATGAGCTTCATCGAATTCAACTACATGGTCTGCCAGGCCTACGACTTCGTCGAGCTGGCGCGGCGCACGGGATGCCGGTTGCAGATGGGCGGGTCCGACCAGTGGGGCAACATCGTCAATGGCGTCGATCTCGGCCGCCGCATGGGGACAGCACAATTGTTCGCGCTGACGACGCCGCTGCTGACGACGGCTTCAGGCGCCAAGATGGGCAAGACCGCGCAGGGCGCGGTCTGGCTCAATGCCGACCAGTTCTCACCTTACGATTTCTGGCAATACTGGCGCAACGTCGAGGACGCCGACGTCGTAAAATTTCTAAAGCTGTTCACGATCCTGCCGATGAGCGAGATCGCAAAGCTGGCGGCGCTGCAGGGCGGCGAGATCAACGAGGCCAAGAAGGTTTTGGCGACAGAGGCCACCGCATTGTTGCACGGCCGCGACGCCGCCAACATCGCCGCCGAAACCGCCCGGCAGACGTTTGAGCAAGGCGCGATCGCGGAGAGCCTGCCCACCGTGGAAGTTTCGCGCGGCGAGCTCGAAGCCGGCGCCGGTGTGCTGGGGTTGTTCGTGAAAGCGGGTCTCGTGGCCTCGAACGGCGAGGCACGACGCCAGATCAAGGGCGGCGGCTTGCGCGTCAACGATGCCGCCGTCACCGACGAGAAGATGGTTCTGACGCCGTCCAACCTCACGCCGCAAGGCGTCATCAAGCTTTCCATGGGGAAGAAAAAGCACGTCCTGTTGAAACCCGCCTGATCGGGCGTGCATAGGCGCATTCGCTTTTGATGCTTGCGGGGAGCTGCGGAAACGCGCTCCCTGCGTCCCATGGACAACAAGACGCCAGAGGGAGACGCGTTAGCCAAGCCGCTCAAGCCGGAGCGGGTTGCGCTCAACGTGCTGGCGCTGTGCTTTACGCTGGCGCTTATCGGCCGCGGCCTCGGCGAGAGCTTTACGGTTTTCCTCAAACCGATCTCGGAGAATTTCGGCTGGGACCGCGCCCAAGTGGTCTCGGTCTATTCGCTGACCTGGCTGGCGGGCGGGCTGATGGCGCCGGTGGTCGGGCGGCTGTTCGACCGCTATGGCCCCCGCACCGTCTATTCGGTGGGACTGTTGCTGCTTGGCGGCGCGTTCTTGGTGGCGTCACAGGCGCAGGCGCTGTGGCAATTCCAGTTGAGCGTTGGCCTCTGCGTCGGGATCGGCATCGCCTTCATCGGCAACGTGCCGAATTCGATCCTGCTCGGCCGCTGGTTCGGCCCGCGCCTGCCGACGGCGATGGCGATCGTCTATTCCGCGACCGGCGCAGGCGTGCTGGTGCTGTTGCCGGCCTCGCAGCTGCTGATCGATCACATCGGCTGGCGCGGCGCCTACCAGACCTTCGGCATCGTTGCGCTGTGCCTTTTGTTGCCGTTGCTGCTGCTGCCGTGGCGCCTGTTTTCGACGGGCTCGCCGCACATCGCCAGGAAGGCCGATCCTGATTTCGTCGACGGAGGCTGGACGCTGGAGAGCGCGATGCGCCACCACGCGTTCTGGGCGCTGTTTTCGACCTTTTTCTTCACCGCCATCGGCATGTACGCGATCTCGGCGCAGATCGTCGCCTATCTGATCGACGCCGGCTTCCCGCCGCTGCAGGCGGCGACCGCCTGGGGTTTTTCCGGCGTCGTGCTGCTGTTCGGCATGCTGGGCGTGACGCAACTCGATACGATGATCGGACGAAGGCCGTCGGTGCTGCTCAGCTACGCCATCTCGATCGTCGGCATCATCCTGCTGTGGCTGCTGCAGTTCTATCCGAACTTCTGGCTGCTCGGCGCTTTCGTCGTGACCTTCGGCAGCATGATCGGTTCGCGCGGCCCGCTGATCACGGCGACCGCGATGAAGATCTTTCGCGGCGAGCGGGTCGGCACCATCTACGGCACGATCTCGATCGGCAGCGGCCTCGGCTCAGGGTTCGGCGCCTGGGCCGGCGGCCTGATCCACGACTGGAGCCACAGCTATGATCCCGTGATCGCGTTCGCGCTGGTCGCCGTGGTGCTCGGAATGATCCCGTTCCTGGTCGTGCGGGCGCTGCGGCGCTAACTTCGCCCGCCGCTCAATTATTCGGCGGCAATTCGATCTGATTGTTCTGCTTGCCGGTGTTGAATTCCATGATCTTTCGCGTCACGCCGGGAAAGATCGCCGAAATTGGATTAACACGCAGCACCGGCGCACCAGGCGTGCCGACGACCTCATAGGTCACGCCGATCAGACCTTCATTGTTGCCGTTGCCGAGGAACAGGCCAAGCACGGGAATCTGGCCGAACATGTTGTTCAATCCGTACATCGGAACGAAGGTGCCGCTCATCCGAACCTGATTGGCGACGGTATCGATGCTGCCTTCGATGGTCGCACCGACCATCGGTCCTTTCACGACACCATCGCGGATCGTGAGCTGTCCATTCTGCCGGGTGAACTCGGCTCGCAATGCCGTGAAGGAAACGCCGCTCTGAGTGCCGGTAGAACCGCCTGCGGCCACACGGTCGAGCGAAGCCTCACCCTTGATGGAGAAGCCGCGGACGTTGATCAGGCCCTCCTTGGCGCTGGGTTCGACCGTCGGCGGTTCCAGGGCGAGCTCGAGCTGGCCGCCAGTAACCTTGGAGTACATATCGGTGAAACGAAAGAAGGCGCCGGCGTCATTGGTCTGCAGCACAATGACGTCGCGTCCCTGTGTCTGTCCGCGGCCGCGCAGATCGGCCGTCACAGACGACGTATCCTTCCCGACCTTGCCGGACAGCGTAAAGCTTCGGACGATGCCGTTGCGGCGCGAGAACTTGCTATCGACGCTGCGGAACGCCTCGCCATTGAATCCCGCCACCGCGCCGAGCTTGAGGTCGATGTCGAGGTCGATGTTCCTGGACTTGCTCTTGGGATCGGCCTCTTTGCCTGATATCGCCGACTTGAGGAATCCGCGGCCGTCGAACACGTCGCCGCGCATCATGACTTTCACGACGCCGTCGGCGCCGCGTTCGGCTTTCAGCGACGCCCTGTCGCCGTCCGACGGCGCGTAGGTCGGAAAGTTCGCGTTCAACAGGTCGCCATTCTGGTCGACTTCCAGCGATCCCTTGATCGAAACGCCGCCGCCTTCGACCACGATGTCCTGGAACAGCGTCGATTGTTCCTTCTTCACCACGATGAACGTCGCCTTGCCCGACTTGCCGGGCACCTTGACCCAGCCCGGCAGGATGTTGTCGAGACGCAGCGAGGTCAGGTCGGCCTCGATGCCGACGCGGCTGTCGTTCTCGCCGATCTTGCCGATCACCTTGATCGGAATGGAGCCGCTCACGGCAGATCCGAGATCGATTCCGAGGCGTGCGCGGCTGGCGTCATCCAGCGTGGCCTGCAGCCTGATGTCGGCGTCGCCTTCGCTCGGCTTGCGATAATCCAGCGAGGCTGGCTGCCCGTTGATCTTGACGTCGCCCTTGACCTGGTAGCCCCCATTGTTGGCCAGCACCTTCAGCGTGTTGGCCTCCAGTTTCTGGTTCATCACGAGCTTGTCGGCCGCAAACCCGCCGACATCGGCCATGACGGCGTAGGTGGTGTCGGCCTTGGTCATCGAGCCTGTGACCGGCATGGCGAGCGTGATGTTGGCGGCAACCGTCCCCTTGCTGGCGTTCGGATCGATCAGCGTGCCGGAGAAATCGCTGATGCGGTCGGAAGCCAGTATCTCGGCCGCCGCCGGCACCGGGCAATCCACCCTGAACTTCACCTTCGAGGGCGACGGCTTCGGCGCCATGTCCGGCACCTCGAACGAGAAATCGGAAATGTTGATCTTGCGCCCGGCGGGCGTATCGGCAATTCCCTGCCCGATCGTCACCGTTGCCGTTCGCCCGGTAACCCGCGCTTTCAAATCCGCATCGCGGACCGCGGGCATGCCGTTGACCGGACGCGCCGTGACGCCCGACGCAACGATGTTGACGGCGAGACCGTCGTCCGGAATCGGCGGCCCCTTGCGCGACAGGTTACGCACCGGCGAATTGACGCCGACCTCGATGCGCTGGAGCGTGCCGCGCTCGATCCGCTCGATCACCCACTCACGCACTTCAGGCACGATCAGGATCGGCCATATCCGCTTCAGGGCGGATGCCGACATTGGCGTACCCGCAAACCCAAGCTGGAGACGCGCCTCGTTCGCGTAGTCGATGCTGCCGGTGCCGGCGATGCCGATCTCGCCATTGCTGATATCGGCCTGGGTGAGCAGCACACGCTTCCGGTCGGTGTCGAACTTCATCCCGATCGCAATCCGGTTGAAGATCAGCGGAGGTTCGTTGTCGGTGCCGGCCAGCAGGATCGTGCCGCCGCTAAGGCCGGCCTGCCATTCGGTGGTGGCGCCGTTCGGCGGTTCGAGATGGCCGAGCAGCGTAATCCGGTTCGCGCCGGAAACGACCTTGAAGGGTGCGACCAGCACGCGCCGTCCGGCATCCCATTCGACGCTCATCTCCGCCGAATCGATCGGCATCGGATAATCCGGCGTATCGCTGTCGATGAGGTTCCCGGCGCCTGCCGTGATCTTGCCGCGGAAGTAGGTCGGCAAGCCGTCGCGGCCCAATTCACCTTTCAGCTCGCCGGAAAGCGGCAGGTCGGCACCGTAGGTGAGATCCTTGACCCGCATCGCCAGCAGGATGTTGGCGGCCGGCACCTTGTCGGCGCGAAGATCGACCGACCGCACGCCGTTCTGCGGCGGCCCGACCACGACCTTGAGCGACCATGGGCGCGCGCCCTCCTCGCCAAGACTCACCGCGACCCCACCGCTGCTCGGCCGGCGCATGCTGAGGCTGATATTCTCGAACGTCCACTTATTGCCACGCTGCTGGTCGTCGACGACGAGATTGCCGTTCTTGAGGCCGATCTCGTTCAGGTTCTGCCCATCGAGTCCGGTCAGGCTAAGGCTGTCGAGCCAGTCAAGGCCGGCCAGCAATCCGTTCGGAGTCGTGTCGGGCGCGGTCGCAACAGCGCCCTGGGCGGGCGCAGGTGCCTGGCGGGGGAATGTCGGCGCCATGCCGGCATCGCGCTTGGAGGCGACGCCGGTCGCCAGTGGTTTGGCGGTGTCGCCGGCAGACACTGTCACCTGGCCGTCCGACGTGATTCGTACCGCGAGTTCGGCATCGACCAGATTAAGGCTTTCAGCACGCAGCCGTCCCATCAGAAGCGCCGTGCCTGACAGTTTCACCTCGGCCTTCGGCGCGGTGGCGACGATGACCTTGTCGTGGTCGCGCACGACGATGTCGCGGATTCGCACCGCGATTCGAATCCGTCCGGCCCGCTCGATCTGCGTGCCGCCGACCTCGACCGTATTGCCGTGGCCGATGTTTTCCTCGATGGCGGCTGCCAGCCAGGGCGTTGCCACGTCGAGATTGATGGGTCCGGCGCCGAGCCGCCACCACAAACCGCCGAAACAGCCGGTGAAGATTACCGCCAGCACGGCAATCACGACCACCAGGCGCTTGATCCAGCGTTCGCCGGTCAGCCAAAGCTGCAGCGCTGCAAATTTGTCGCCCAGCCGGTGAAAACCCGAACTTTGGCGGGAGAGCAGCCGCTTTGTCCGGTGGCGCGCCGCCTCGTCGGTCTCTTGTTCCCAGCCGGCCGCATCGTCCCACTGCGAGATGTGGGCCTCGGCACGCGGATTCGACCCCTTGGGCGAAGTATTCCTAGCCATTGCCTCTCGGTGCTGGCGCTGAGGTTGATCGCCGCCAGGGGCGCGCTCTTCGATCGTTATCGAACGCTCCCGTGCCGGCATCGCTGCCAATCCTCGATTAATACTGTTACTCGTGGTCGGGCCCAAGGACTGATTGGGCTGTCCCATCGACGAGCGGACGGGGGTAGCGTCGAATTCCTTGTAACCATACTCCCGGGTCATCAAACTTGCCC
Organism: Bradyrhizobium sp. AZCC 2262; assembly: GCF_036924535.1. NCBI lineage: Bacteria > Pseudomonadati > Pseudomonadota > Alphaproteobacteria > Hyphomicrobiales > Nitrobacteraceae > Bradyrhizobium > Bradyrhizobium sp. AZCC 2262. Next base: position 3,707,391 of record NZ_JAZHRT010000001.1, read on the forward strand.
AGCGGCCGGAGCGAATCCGACGGTCAAAGGCAAGACCCGCAATACCCTAATGGTTGATCTGCGGAAAGCGACGAAAGGAAGGCGTATGTCCAAGAAAACGCGCACGAAATCCTCCAAGCCAGCCCCCAAAAGCCGCAAGACGCCCGCCCCAAAACCGTCCGCGGCCAAGACCACCCTCAAGGCCGCCCGCAAGACCGCGGGCCGCAGCGACACGACGTCGGCCAAAAAGCCCGCCGCCAAGGCGACTAACAAGACCGCCAACAAGACGGCCAGATCCGCCGCCAAAGCGGCTGTCGGAAAACCGGAAAAGACGGCCAAAACCGCTTCGACCAAAGCGTCGCACAAGCCGCCATCGAAATCGTTAAAATCCAATCTATCGGCTCCGCCCAAGCCGAATGCGGGAACCGAATCGGTCGAGGGTGCGATGGCTCCCCCGTTCAGCCTGCCCCGCGATGGCGGCGGCAGCGTCTCGCTGGCCGACTATGCCGGCAAGAAACTCGTGCTGTTCTTCTACCCCCGCGCCGACACTCCCGGCTGCACGCGGGAAGCGATCGATTTCACGCGGCTCGACAGCACATTTGCCGATGAGGGAGCCGCGGTGCTCGGCATTTCCGCAGACACCGTAAAAGCCCAGGAGTCCTTCCGCGACAAGCACCAGCTTTCGGTTCCTCTGATCTCAGATGAACAACATGAGATGCTGGAGGCCTACGGCGCCTGGGGCGAAAAATCGATGTACGGCAGGAGCTTCATGGGAATCATTCGAACCACGGTTCTGATCGGCGCCGATGGGCGGATCGTCAAAATCTGGCGCAATGTGCGGGTGGACGGCCATGCCGATGAGGTGCTGGCCGCGGTCCGCGCCATCTGAGTGGGGCTTCCCTTTCCCAAAAATTAACCATGAAAGGGTCAAATCGGCACGCAAATTGAGCCGTACGGAACTCATCTCCGACCGGCGCGGGAGTGCCGATGTCGTACCGTTCCGGTCACCATTATTCCGATCACCACCACCCTCACGATCATGGCCGGACGCCGGCCCGGCGTCCCGCCAATTATCCGGCAAAGGCGGCCGCGATAGACGGTAACGGCTACACCATCGTGCATGCCGGCAAGCAGGTCCGGCTCGGCCCTGTCGTGTTCTGGATCGTTGTCGGCACCATCGTGTTGCTCGGCATGTGGTCGGCGGCGACTGCCACCTATTTCGCGTTTCGCGACGACGTGCTGACCCGGCTGATCGCCCGTCAGGCCGAGATGCAATACGCCTATGAAGACCGCATCGCGGAATTGCGTACCAAGGTCGACCGCACCACCAGCCGCCAGTTGCTCGATCAGGAACAATTCGACCAGAAGCTCGACCAGATCATGCGCCGTCAGACCGCGCTCGAATCGCGCGCCACCGCCCTCGGCACGATCCCGGATGCGGCGGCGACCGGTTCGGTCAGACCTCAGGCCCGTGGCGCGGCCGTGGAGACGCCGGCTTCCGGCACGCCAAAGCCCTCTCCGATCAGCGATACCGTGATCTTCGTGGCGCCGCCGGATCGCGAAGCGCGGCTCGAATCGCGCGTGCCGATCGTGGTCAAGCCGCAGCCCAATCAGTTTGCCAAGGTTCAGGGTTTCGACAACGTGCTGGTACGCCTGCAGACCTCGCTCGATTCCGTCGAGCGGCGCCAGATGGCGGCACTGACCGCGGTCGAGGACAGCATGGAATCGCGCGTTCGCCGGATGCGCGGCGTGTTCACCGATCTCGGCCTCGACATGGCGCAGCTCGAAGCGGCGACGCCGCGCTCGGCCATTGGCGGCCCGTTCGTGCCGGTGAAGCTTTCGGCCGATGCCGGCACGTTCGAGCGGCAGCTCTACAGGATCAACATCGCCCGCTCGCAGATGCAGCGTCTCAACGCGACCCTGGCGCTGGTGCCCTACCGCAAGCCGGTTATCGGCGAGGTCGAATTCACCTCGGGCTTCGGTGTCCGCAGCGATCCCTTCCTCGGCCGCCCCGCCATGCACACCGGCCTCGACTTCCGCGCCGCCACCGGCGATCCCGTCCGCGCCACTGCGAACGGCAAGGTCGTGTCATCGGGATGGATGGGTGGCTATGGCCGCATGGTGGAGATCGACCACGGCAACGGGTTGTCGACCCGCTACGGCCATCTCTCTGAAATTCACGTCAAGGTCGGCGACGTCATCAAGATCGGACAGGTAATCGGCGCGGTCGGCTCCACCGGCCGCTCCACCGGCCCGCACCTGCACTACGAAACACGGGTCGACGGCGATGCCGTCGATCCGCAGAAGTTTTTGCGCGCGGGCGTCCGACTCAGCTCGGGCTAGGAGCCCACCCTAAAACCGGAAGAAGGACACGCGGTGCGTCTCCGGCGCGGCCGCGCCAATGCGATGTGGAGAGCACTGGTCACCGGCGCCCGCCTCCACCCGGCGGCCCACCGCCGAATCCACCGGGACCACCGAATCCGCCGGGACCGCCTGGGCCACCGCCCGGAGGTCCAAAACCACCGCCGGGTCCGCCAGGACCGCCGCCGGGAGGCTCGCCTGAGCCGGGGCCACGCCCGCCGGGCGCATCAGGACGGCTGCCGCCGGGGACATTGGGTCCGCCACCGCCGTGACCCGGCGTTCCGCCGGGTGCACGATCCGGCGCACGGGGGCCCTGCATCGACGATCCCGGGAAGTGACTCACCGCCTGGACCGATTCAACGCGCAGGCCCTGCAAGCCATCGCGGACGGCATTCACCACCACGCGTGCATCCTGGCCCGGCTCGAAGCGCGACGAGTCGCGCGCCACATAGCCCGACCCGAGCTGCAGATTAGCGCCGACGCGCCGCACATAGGCTTCGATCGACAGGCGTGTGGCGCCGGACAAATCAGAGAGATCGTCGGCGCGTGCGCGCGCGATCTGCAGCTTGCCGCCTTGTGAGATGCGTCCCTCGGCCTGAACGCGTTGACCGACGAGTGCGGCATCGATGCCTTCGAGCCGCAGACCGCCGATCCGCAGGCCGTCGCGATCGCGTTCGAGCGGTCCTGTCACCCGCGCAGTGGCATTGCGACGCTGCTCGACCAGGCTCGCGACGATCACGCCGTCGGTGCGCCGCAACCCCGAGACCGCCACCTGCGTGCCGACGCGCCAGTTTTCACGGCCGGTCCACGCGACCTTCTGGCCGAGAACGGTCATCTCGCCGCTCTTGACGCTTTCGATCGGCCCCACAACCTCGCTGACCGCATCGATGCGGTTGGTGGTCAGCATGCCGTTGGCCTGGCGTTGCGCCACCACGCGCGCGACATGCCCGATCCGCAGCGCCTTCACCGACGCGGCCTCGCCATCGATCCGCACCGGCACGTCAGGCGCGTAACCGATGCGTTCGCCGTTGACGAAGATGCTGCCGAATCGCTGAATGACGCCGACGATGCCGGTGCCGCCGATGCCATGATCATCGCCGCGCGAAATCCCGGTGCCGCCGATGCCTTGATCGGTGCCGCGCTTGACCTGAGCCCACAGCGGGGACGTCCCGGCGAGCCAAAATCCCGCCAGCAGCAAGCGACGCGAAATGATCGGCGGCTTTGTCATGACGGACCGCCTTCGCTGCCGTCATCGGGCGTGCCGTCGGGATCTTCGTGGAAGACGTAAACGCCGAAATTCCAGCGGCTGTTGCCGCCCTTATCCTTGGCGAGCGCACGGTTGGCTTCGCGGTTCGCGACCTTCAATGCCTCCATCGCAAGCTCGCGCGAGCGTGCCTCCAGCCGCTTCGCCAGCTTCGGCGACAGGCCGTCGTAATGCACCGCGCGCTCGAGGAAGCGCGGCGCCGGACCGGAGACGTTCTCCGCGGCCGCCGCGACGTGATCATGCAGGTTACGGCCGAGATAGTGCCATTTGCGATCGTCGTCGCCGCGCGGAACGAAGCCGGTGTCGATCAGCACGATCTCGTCGTCGCCATTGATGGTGACAAGCTTCCGGTCCAGCCATTCGTCGAGCACCGCGCGCGGGCGGACGTCCTTGGTGATCGACTCGACCAGTTGCTCGAACGACGGCGCACCGCCCTCCGCCGTGCGTGGCAGCGGCAGCGGCTCGCCCTTCGCGTCGGCGAATTCAGGCGCGGCGAGCCAGCGCGCGATGATTGCGCTGGTGCGTGACAGCGTGGCCGGCGCCTCATGGACCGGCGCGCCGGCGCCGCGCAGCCGCGCCACTTCCTTGCGGTGGATGCCGGTGAGCAGGCTGACGCGGCTGTCGGTCTGCTCTTTCCCCTCCAGCGCGAAATCGTGCTCGGCGACATTGACAAAGAGCTCGCGCAACAATTGCGCCAATGCCGGAAATGTCATGCCGCTGCGGATGCAAAGCCGGACCAGCGGACGCAGCAGCCGCGCCAGCGGCGCATGCAGCTTCGCCGCGGCGTTCGGCTGGTGCGAGGCCGGCGTCGAGTTCCGGGACTTGGCATTCATGGCAAAATTGTACCGGCGTTAGGCGTGGGAGACAATCCCACTTTTTTGCCGATTAAGATTGACGTGTGAAATTTTCCCACATATTAGGAAAACGTCAACCACGGGGAAATCGACGCATGTCTCGCCTTTCGGCCCGAGTTTCCGCTGCTTCCACCAGAAATGTCCTGACTGAGCGCGACAAGCGCGTGGCCATCACGCCGATGCTGCCGGCCCTGCTGCGCGGCGTGATCTTCCTCGCCGGATTAGCGGCGCCGTTCGTCGTCGCACTGCTCGCGCGCTGACGGCCCCGACACTTGCGCGAAGGCGGATCAACCAACGGTGACACTTCCATGCGCTTTGACTTGTGGCTGGCGGATGCGTGCAGGATGGCGGACGTCTCCTATGATGACTTCATCCTGACGATCGCTGTCGGCGGTTATCCCTGCCTGCCGGGCGCTGTCCCCGGATCTCCTCGCACCTTCGACGAAACCGATCTGCTCACGCTCTACGTCTACGGCCGGTTGCTGACCTTCGGTTTCGACGTCCTGCGGGCCGGCGAATATGCGAGTCGCGTGCATTGCGCGCTGAAAGCCAGCGCGGACGCGATATCCGTCGCGATCGTCCTGGCGCCACACGGCGGCAAGCGCGTGGTGGTCGAGCTCGAACCACATGCGCCGGCGCGAACCGAGAAGATCGCGTTCGACATCTCGGCGATTCGAAAATTCCTGAACCGGCGGGTCGAGCGCCGCTGCGAAGAGCAAACCCAAGATCAGTGAGCTGTCCATGATCCCTGCACACCATTCCGCCCGGCGCCCGTCGGTGCTTCACATCTTCAAGGTCTACTACCCCGATTTGTTCGGCGGGACGCTTTCGGTGATCCGCGACATCTGTGCGGGCCTGAAGGATATCTTCTCGGCCGGCGTCCTGGTCTGTTCCAGGACCGGCGGCAAAAGCCGGATCGTCATCAACGACGTCGCGGTGGAACGGGTGCGCTCGTTCGGCGATGTGCTGTCGCTGCCCGCGGCCCCGACCTATCCGTTGCGACTGTGGCGCCGGATCGCCGAGCACGATCTGCTCGCGCTGCATGCGCCCTTCCCGCTCGCCGACCTCGTGTTCGCGTTCGGACTTGGCCGCAATCGGCCGCTGGTCGTGCACTGGCATGCGGACATCGTCTCGCACGCGGCGTTGCGGCCCTTCGTGGAGCCCTTGATGCGGCGGACGCTGCAGCGGGCCCAGGCCATCATCGTGTCCGACGCCGTGCTGATCGAAAATACGCCGTTGCTGCGGGAGTTCGCCGACAAATGCCACACTGTCCCGTTTGGCATCGACGTATCGAAATACAACCTGCCGGCGCTTCGGCTCGACCGCGTCAATGCGCGCGGACGGCTGGTGCTGGCCTGCGGCCGGCTCGTTCCCTACAAGGGTTTTGACGTGTTGGTTCGCGCCGCCGTCGATCGGTCTTTCGAGGTCTGGATCGTTGGCGAGGGCCGCGAACGGCTGCGGCTCGAAGAACTGATAAAGAGCCTCGGCGTTCAGGATCGCGTTCGCCTGCTCGGCTCCGTCCCGGAGAGCGAACGCGTCAAACTGATGTGCATCGCCGATGTGTTCGTGATGCCCTCGGTGAGCAATGCGGAAACCTTCGGGCTGGTCCAGCTGGAAGCCATGGCGGCCGGACGGCCGGTCGTCAACACCTCGCTCGACACCGCCGTTCCGCAAGTCGCCCGCCACGGCATCGAGGCGGTCACCGTGCCGCCGGGCGATTCCGAAAAGCTTGGCGAAGCAATCGACAGCCTGATCGCCGACCCGGAACGCCGCCGGCGGATGGGCGAAGCCGCGCGCCAGCGCGCAACGACAGAGTATTCCACCGCAGCTTTCAGCAAGGGAATCGAAACGATCTATCGCGAGGCCGCAGCCGCGCCAGCCCCGACGGTGCGCGCCTCACGAGCCGCCGCGATCGGATGGCCGCACACCATCCAGATCGCGGCGGCGCTCGCCTGGTCGGACATGCGCCACCGCTATGTCCGCTCGCTGCTCGGGCCGTTCTGGATGTCGATCCAGATGGCGATCATGGTGGCGGTTCTGGGTTCTGTGATCGGCCACTTCTCCAATGCGAGCGCGGTCGCTCGTCTCCCGATGCTCGCCCTCAGCCTGACGGCATGGACCTTCCTCAACAGCGTGGTGCTGGACGCTACCACCGCGCTGCAAAATTCGGCGAGCCTGATCAAGGACCGCGCGCTGCCGCCAGTCATTTTCCTGCTGCAATGCGTGTTCCGGCAAGGGCTGTTCGCGCTCCACAATGCCTGCGTGCCGCTGATCCTCTGGCTTTTCCTGGTACCGAAGGATTTTGGCGGCGCGGTCGCGGCGCTGCCGGGACTTGCGGTGTTCATTGTCTGCACGGTCGGTCTCGGCCTCGTGCTCGGCGCAATGGCGACGCGCTTCCGTGACCTCAAGCCGATCATCGAATCGGGCCTGACGCTGGCCTTCCTGTCGTCGCCGATCATCTGGTCGCCGGAAATGATCAATCAGGCTTCGACGGTGATGCGCCTCAATCCGCTGACACATTTGTTCGCGATCTGGCGCGAGCCGCTCTCCACCGGCCATGTTGCGATGCCAAGCGTCGCCTATGTGCTCGCAGGCCTTATCGTGCTGGCGATCGCGAGCACAGTCGCCGTTGCGCGCCTGCGCAAAGCCGCGTTCTGGATCTGACGCATGGCCAGCATCACTCTCCGCGATATCTGTCTGGATTATCCGCTTTACGGCGCCTACGACTTCTCGCTCAAGCGCCGCCTGCTCGGACGGCTGGCCGGCGCCGCAGCCCCGATACAAACGATCCGCGCGATCGACAATATTTCGATCGAGGCTTCCGCCGGCGCGCGCATCGGTCTCGCCGGCCCCAACGGCTCCGGCAAATCGACATTGCTGCGGCTGATCGCCGGCGTCTATCCGGCGACCAGCGGCCATGTCGAGATCACCGGCAATATCATGCCACTGCTCGGCCTGAACGCCGGCGTCAATATGGACTTCGTCGCGGCCGACAATATCAGCCTGTTGCTGCGGATCAGCGGCCGAAAACCGACACCCGCGCTCATCGACGAGATCTGGGCGTTCACCGAGCTCGAAGAGCGCATGCAGCGGCTGCCGCTGCGCATGTTTTCCTCGGGCATGCTGATGCGCGTGCTGTTTGCGACCGCCACCGCCTTTCCGGCGGACATCCTCCTGCTCGACGAGTGGCTCAGCGTGGTCGACGAGAATTTCTCGGCGAAAGCCGAGCAGCGGCTGCTCAAGCTGGTCTCGCAGGCCGCGATCGTCATCATCGCATCCCATGACCACGAACTGTTGCGCCGTACCTGCACCAGCATCGTCAATCTCGACCGTGGCCGCATCGTCAACACGGTCTGTCCCGACACCCGGCCCCCCTACCCTTTTGAACTGCGAGAGAAGCGAGCATGAAGAAGATACTGGTCGTCAGCGAATCTCTCGGCGAGCCCAACCACAAGCGCGGCATCTTTCATTTCACGCGCGAATTGATCCGCTCGCTCGCCGGCGAAGGACACGAACTGACGCTCGTTGTCGAAACCACGCGCCGCTATCGCAAGCTGCGCAGGCGGCAGCGGCTGTCGCGGCTGCTGCCGGCGGATTCGCGCCTGATCGAGCTGCTCGCGCTCTACAGATTCCTCGACGAAACCGACATGAACGAAACCATGACGCGTAGCGCCTTGCGCAGCACGATCGACTGGTTCAAGCATCGTATCAGCATGTGCACCTCGTGGGAGTTCGGGCTGTGCTTCCTTCGCGCCATCGGCGTCTTGCCGCCGAGCGTCAAGCTGATCGAGAACAAGTCCGGCGGCTTCGAATATATCCCGACCGACCTTCGCCATCTCCAGCTGTTCCGGCATTTCATGCTCGAGCCCGGATTCTACAGCTATCAGGACACTTCCGCGCTGATCCGGCTGCCGCCGCCGCAGATCGATGCGCGCGACTACGACATCATCCTGATCGATACGCCGACGCGGGTGGCGATCAAGCGGAGAGCCAACGCCAAGGTCGTCTGCGTGGTTCATGATCTGTTGCCGCTGACCGACCTCCGGCTCAGCGACGTCGCGACACGGCTGTTCCTGTCCCGCCTGTTCACCAGCCTGCACCAGGCCGACGAGCTGGCCTTCGTCTCCAACTACAGCCGGAACCGCTTCAGGGAGCTGCTGCCGCAATTTGCCCACCTGCCGGCGCGGGTGGTCTATCCGCGCACGCGCTTCGATGCCGCCGACGTGGCGCGGCTTCCGGCCACCGCCGCTCAGCCCGTTCAACCGAGCTTTGTCGTCATCGTGTCGGCGGAGCCGCGCAAGAACGTCAACGCCGTGATCCGCGCCTTCAGGAAGATGCCGCAGGCCGACCTCGTCGTGATCGGCTACGCCGGCGGCGCAAGCCGGATGCGCAGCCTGCCGCCGAACATCCGCATTGCCGGTTATGTCGACGAGCACGAGAAGGCGACGCTGATCGCCGAGGCGCACGGCCTGATCATGCCGAGTTTTGCCGAAGGTTTTGGCGTGCCGATCATCGAGGCGCTGGCCGCCAACACGCCGGTGCTGTGTTCTGACATCCCGGTGTTTCGCGAAGTCGCCGGAGAGCTCGCCGACTACTTTGATCCGTTCTCGACCGAATCGATCTGCGCCTCCGTCACGCGGGTGCTGGCAGGGCAGGACGAATGGCGCGGCAAGATCCGCGCGCGGCGCGAGGAGCTTGCCGAGCGCTTCGGCCATCACACCCAGGCCCGCGACTTCCTCACCCTCCAGCCTGCCGGCGAAAGCCAGGCATCGGTCCCCCGCACCGCCGCCGCGAGCGCGCCGCTGCTGGACGGCCTCGCCGCGCACGGCACCTAGGCGTTTCGGGACAACAGCACATGATGGTCGAATCCGGCGCCATGCACACGCCCACGAGACTAGCGCATTGGTTTGATCGGCCTGACACATGGCGCCGCTCGGCGATCTGGCTGCTGGCCGTTGACGTCCTGGCCGTGATGACCGCGGCCTCGCTGCCATGGTCGACCTCGGCGACCTCCGTCCTGGTCGCGCTCTGGGTGATCGTCGTCGCTCCCAGCATCGATTGGGAGGCGTTTGTGCGCGATCTGGCCCATCCGGCCTGCGCCTTGCCGGTCCTGTTCGTGGCGCTCGTCATCCTTGGCACCGTATGGGCGGACGGCCCCTGGGCGGTGCGTTTGCACGGGATCAAGCCAGTAGCGAAGCTGCTGCTGATCCCGGTCCTTCTCTACCACTTCCAGCGAACCCAACGCGGCTTCTGGGTTTTGACCGCCTTCCTCGCTTCGTGCACGCTGTTGATGATCCTGTCCTGGATCGTGCTGTTCGTCCCCGGCTTAAAGCCCGCGCACACCCTCTCCGCCGGCGTTCCGGTCAAGAACTATATCGACCAGAACCAGGAATTCGCGCTCTGCGCCTTCGCGCTGGCGCTGCCGGCGCTGATCGCGCGGCGTCGGGGGAAATGGAAGCTGGCCACAGGCTATCTTGCACTGGAGCTGGCCTTCATCGCCAACATGCTGTTCGTGGCGCTTGCGCGGACCGCGCTGATCTACATGGCGGTGCTGCTGGTAGTGTTCGCCTGGCGTCATCTCGGCCGGCGCGCCATGCTCGCGCTGCTCGCGGGCGCGATCGTCGCCACTTCGCTGATCTGGACGAGCTCGCCCTATCTGCGACAGCGCATCGGCGACATCGGTGTCGAATATCAGGCGCACGACATCACCGGGATCGCGTCGACGGCGCAGCGCCTGACCTACTGGCGCAAGTCGATCAAGTTCCTTGCCGAGGCCCCGCTGCTCGGCCACGGCAGCGGCTCGGTCAAGGCACAATTCGAGCGCGATGCGGTCGGGCAGACCGGGCTGGAGGCCGAAATCGTCGGCAACCCGCACAACCAGACGCTCGCCGTCGCGGTGCAGTGGGGGCTGCTCGGCGTCATGCTGCTCTACGCGATGTGGCTCAACCATCTCCTGCTGTTCACCGGACGAACGCTCGCGGCGTGGATCGGGCTTGTCGTCGTCATTCAAAACGTCGTCAGCTCACTCCTGAATTCGCATCTGTTCGATTTCCACGAAGGCTGGCTGTACGTGCTTGGCGTGGGCGTTGCCGGCGGCATGTCGCTGCGCGCGGCCCAACGCCGTCGGGCGCCGGCGATGCCGCTTCATACGGGCGTGAGACCGAACTCAGGCTAGCATCGTACGGTCAGAACTGGCGGACTCGCGCGTGGAATATTTTCCCTATTCTACAGTCACCTAAGCCGGAACCGGCGCGCGGCGCCCGCGTCAGAAAATTTTTTTTGGGCCCATGTCGGCTCGCAGGGAGGCCAGGCGTCCTTATGGCAGAGACTGAGCGAACCCAACCAAATCCTGCGATATACTCCGCTCAGTAATGGAGAAAATAGCGTCATGTCCCAAGGCAATACCGTTCGTTTGCATCGTGTCCTCGCCACCAAGCCGGAGAAAGTCTTTCGCGCCTTCCTCGATGCGGAAGCCATGGCCAAGTGGCTGCCGCCCTACGGCTTCATCTGCAAGGTCCATCATCTGGAGGCGAAGGTCGGCGGCACGTTCAGGATGTCGTTCACGAATTTCACCACGAACTCGGGCCATTCGTTCGGCGGAGAATATCTGGAAATCGTGCCCAACGAGCGTATCCGATATACCGATCGTTTCGACGATCCCAATTTGCCCGGCCTTATTGAGGTCACTGTGACCCTGAAAGCGGTCTCGGTCGGAACCGAGATCAACATCGAACAGACAAACCTGCCGACGGTGATTCCGGTCGAAGCCTGCTATCTCGGCTGGCAACAGTCGCTCGCCCAGCTCGCACTGCTCGTGGAGCCGGATATTCCGGGATAGTGAGGGTCGAGGATAAGGCACCACGCTGTGGTGTCTTATCCTCCAGAGCGCTTTGAAGCGAAGTGGACACCGGTTCGCGTTAAGAAAACGCGTCAAAAGAAAGATTCGAGAGTCCGGTTCTGATCCGGACTCTAGTGCCCCACCTCGCCGGTGATGACGTCGCCGAACAGTTCCCACGCCTCGCCGTTGAATTTCATCAACTGCATCTGCTCGATCGGAAAATAGTCGTCCGGCCCGGTGTTGACCATGATGCCGGGCAGCATCAGGTCGGAGTGGAAATTCTTCAAATTGGCGGCCTGCTTCATGACATTCTCTCGGGTGAGATTGTCGCCGCACTGCTTGAGAACCTGCAGCATCGCCTCTGACTGCACGTAGCCATAGAGGTTGTTGGCGTTGGTCTTGTCGCCGTCGGGATAATATTTGTCCATGAACGCCCGCCACTTCACGACCGCCGGATCCTTGTCCCAGGTCGGATCGGTCGGGTCCTTCAGATAGGACGTCGAAATAATGTCCTTGGCATATTGAAGACCGGCCGGCTTGAGCACCGAGGCCACCGACGTTGCGGTGTTGGCCAGGAAGAACTTCGGCTTCCAGTTCAATTCGCCCACCTTGCGGATCGCCTGCGCAGATCCCTTGGGCGCGGCCCAGGAGAAGAAGATGTCAGCGCCGGAATCGTGCAGCGCCACGATCTGCGAATCGATGCTGGGATCGCTGACTTCGTAAGACTTGTCGGCGATGATCATGCCGAGCTTGTCGCCGAGGCCGTCCTTCAAGCCCTTGAACTGGTCCTTGCCGGCGTCATCGTTCTGCCAGAACACCGCGATCTTGCTGTTGGGAAACTTGTCCCTGATGTATTTGGCGTAGATACGTCCCTCGCTCTGGTAGTTGGGCTGAAAACCCATCGTCCAGGGGAAGTTCTTGGGATCGCCGAACTTGGTTCCACCGGAGGCGACAAAAAGCTGCGGCACCTTCTTTGCGTTCATGTATTTCATGATCGCCGAATTGGACGGCGTACCGAGCGGCTGGAAGATCAACAGGACCTCATCGCTCTCCACCAGCTTGCGTGCCTGCTCGATCGCCTTCGGCGGACTGTAGGCATCGTCGTAGGTGATGAAATTGATCTTGCGGCCATTAATGCCGCCCTCGGCATTGATCATCTTGAAAAAGGCTTCTTCGGTCTTGCCGATCACGCCATAAGACGAGGCCGGGCCGCTATACGGCATGATATTGCCGATCTTGATTTCGGTATCGCTGGCGCCGGGATCGTATTTCTTCTGCGCGTGGGCCGTGGTGGCGACCGTTGCGGCGACGGCGAACGCCGTCAGGGCAACAAGGTTCTGCATACGAACCGGCATCGTTTTCTCCCCGTTTTTTCAGTCTTGTTGCTGCCAAGTCTCGCAAGTCGCATCAACACTTGCAAGCATGTGCTTATTCCGTATGACGAAACGGCATTGTTGCCCGGCGCCAATTGTGATTGATGCAGGTTCGCGTCATTACCGTGCGTGCAAGGTCGTGCGTTCAAGGCCCAAAGGTTAGACAGGTTGAAACCGAACATACGAATTGGTCCACGACATCCAAAACTCGGCGCCGCCGGCTTTCGCTTCGTGCGATGGCTGGCGCGCAAAACCATGGCCGCGGCCGGATTCCACCAACTCGGCTCGGATCTCGCCAACGACCGCCTGGCCCGCGTGCGCGAAAAACTTCGCCGCGGCGAAACCGTATTTCTCGTCGGCCTCGGGCTTGCCGGCACGCATAATTCCGGCGCAGCGCTGGTCGAGGTGACGCAGGCGAGCGGCCCACGCCTGATCGTCAATAATGAGGAGGAGCGTTTCTCCGGCAACAAGCACACCACGGAATATCCGAAATCCTCGCTCGACGAGCTGGTCGCGACGCTGCGCGCCATGGGCCGCGATGTCGGCGATATCGACGCCTGGCTCACCAGTTGGGACTACCCGACGCTTGCCGGCACGACCGCGCGCGCGGTGCTGGAAGAGCTGCCGCAGAGTCTCACGATGTTGCGCATCACGGAGGCGCCTGGCTTCGACGCCCGCCGCCTCGACCAGATGACGCGCTCGCCAAAGATACTGGCGCGGCAGCTTGGCCTTGCCGAGCGCGTGCCGCTGATCTGCATGCCGCACCATGACAATCACGCCTGGTTCTCCCACGCGGCATCGCCTTTTGCCGATGATGAAGAACCGGTTGCTGTCGCGGTGCTCGACGGCACCGGCGACGCCGGCTCGATCTCGCTCTATGTCGTCGAGCGCGCCGCGATGCGGCAGGTTTATTGCAATGACAGCATGTTCGACTCGATCGGCGCCTTCTACAGCGTGATCTCGTCGACGCAGGGCGGCTGGACCCTGCTGTCAAGCGAAGGCCGTTACATGGGCGCCGCCGCCTGGGGCGACATGGACCGGTCAACCAACCGCTATTACGCGCGGCTGAAAGACGTCCTGCATTTGGGCAGCGAAGGCCAGGTGCAGCTTAACCGCGCCATGGCGAACTGGCACTGCGATCCATCCTATCATCCCTACAAGAAAGCGCTGACCGACATTCTCGGCGAGCCCCTGAAGCCCGATCAGCTCTGGAATCCAGACGCCGTGCTGCGCGTCGAGGACATCCATCACCGTCCCGACACCCAGGATCGCCTCGATAAGGCCGCCGCGACGCAACTGGTGTTCGAGGACGCCATGATCCACGTCATCGATCATCTGTTGCGGGTGACGGGCGCGCACCGGCTGGTGCTGACCGGCGGCGTGGCGCTGAACGCGGTCGGCAATATGCGTCTGCTCGAACATTTCAATGAGGCCTGGTTCGCCAAGGCGCAGCAGCGCAACGCGCGCCTGCAGCTCTGGGTCCCGCCGGTGCCGGGCGATCCCGGCGTCACCATCGGCGCCGCCTGGCTGTTCGCCCACCTGGCCAGCGCGCCGCGCGGCGCGCCGATGACGCACGCCTTCTACTGCGGCACGTCGCCGTCGCGGCAAGACATCACTAGCGCGCTGAACGCCGATGACATCGCCTCGCAACCGATCGGCGATATCTCCACGCCTGAAGGCCGCGACGCGATCGCCGAATTGATGGCGTTCATGGTGGCGCAGAACGGCGTGATCGCGCTGTATCAGGGCGCGGCCGAAACCGGCCCCCGCGCGCTCGGCCATCGCTCGATCCTGGCGAATCCCTGTGACCCCGAGGTGCGGGAGCGGCTCAACGAGCGCGTCAAATACCGCGAGGCCATTCGCCCGCTGGCGCCGATGGCAACGCTGGAGGCGGCGAAAGAATATTTCGAACTGCTGCCGGGCGCCGCGGACGCCAACTACAACGCCTACAATTACATGGTGCTGACGGCGCATTCGAAGCCGCACGCGCGCGAAAAAATTCCGGCCGTCATTCACGCCGACGGCACCGGCCGCATCCAGATCGTGCGCGCTGAGGACGATCCCCTCACTTATGCCTATCTGAAGGCGCTCGGCCGCCACATCGGCGTGGAGCTATCCGTCAATACATCCTTCAATGTCGCAGGCCCCATCGCTCAGACGCCGCAACAGGCGATCGATACGCTGCGCCGCTCCAAGGGGCTCGATGTCGTGGTGCTGGTAGCAGACGACGGCGAAGTCCACGCGGCCTGGCATGGAGGTGAGCGCGATAGCGGCCGGTTCACCGGCTGGTATCAAGAATGGAAAAGCCGCACGCAGGTCAGTCAGCGCTGAAAGATTTTCAGCACGCGCCCGTCGATCAATAGCAGGGCGCTGCCGATCACAAGCGCGCCCGCAATCTCGCGCAGCGAGATTTTCTCACCGAGCACCAGATAGCCGAGCAGGATCGCGGTAACCGGGATCAACAAGGTCACCAGCATGACATTGGTGGCGCCGGAGCGCCGCAGGATCTGAAAGAACACGATATAGGCGAGCGCGGTCGACAGCGCGGCAAGCCCGATCACGGCGAGCCATGTCGATGGCCCCGGCATCGGCAACAGCCAGGGACGTTCGACGAGCCCGGCGACGACGGTCATCATCGCGGCCGCGGCCAGCATCTGGAACGTCGCGGTGCCGAGCGGCGGGGAATTCGACAGCAGCCGTCGCGCCAGCAGTGCCGACAGGCCGTAAGACAAAGCGGCCGCAAGGCAGAGCAGAATGCCGAACCCCTGCCCGCTCTCCAATCCAACGCCGTCACCGTGGAGAATCACCACGCCGATCAGGCCCGCGACGACGCCGGCGATCCGCCGCGCGTGCAGCTTCTCTTCACCCGCCTCCGCCATCACGACAACCGTGAACAGCGGCGTCGTGGCGTTCAGGATCGAGGCCAGCCCGCCGGGGATATAGGTCTGCCCGACCACGATCAGCGAGAAAGGCAGCACGTTGTTGAGAAGCCCGATCGCGAGAAAGGGCTTCCATCCCGACAGGCCAGCCGGGAAACGAATGCGGTAGAGCCACAGCAGCGGCAGCAACATCAGGGCCGCAAGTGCCACGCGCAGAAAAACCACCGTCAGCGGCGGCAATTCCTTCAGTATCACGCCGTTGAAGAAGAACGATCCGCCCCACAGGATCGAGAGCAGGCCGAGCAGCGACCAGTCGCGGGCGTCGATCGAAGCGTCTTTGGCGGTCATAGCAGCTCATATCTGCGATTCCGCAGATTTATTCCGCTACGCAGGGCTTTCCCACCCGATTCCGGATACAGGTTCGCGGCGGCTATTTCGGCCGCGAGACGATCTCGATCATCCTGCCTTCGTCGTCATCGGGCATCTCGGCCTTTGCCTGGGCGTAGGCTTCGACCGCGGCACGCCCGACCAGCGGCGCGTTGGCGAGCAGGCTCTCGGCCAGTTTCACCGCGTAGGCCGCGTCCTTGTGACGAAGGGCTGATGTAAACGATGCGCCAGAGAAATCGCGCGCCACCATGCGCTTTGAATGGCGGATCACCTGCGGGCTCGCGACCGCGCCGGTCGCCAGCGCTTCCGCTACGAGGTTCATGTCGAGCCCGGCCTGCTCGGCCATCGCGACGCCTTCGGCCAGACTCGCGATCTGCACCGCACCCATCAGATTGTTGATCAGCTTGAAGACGGTGCCGGTGCCGACCGCGCCGAAATGCCTGATAACGTCGCCGATCGGCGCGAGATAGGGTTTTGCGGAATCGAGATCGGCCACGTCAGCGCCGACCAGCAAGGTCAGCTTTCCGGCAGCCGCCGCTTGCGGCAGGCCGGTGACGGGGCAGTCGATATAGACGAGCCCGCGGCCACGCAGTTCGCGCGCCATGTCGAGCGCGTGCTGGTGCGAGACGGTCGAGCATTCGATCGCAAGACTGCCTGCCTTCATCGTTGCCGCCGCGCCATCCTTGCCGAGCCAGACGGCGCGCGAGGCCTCGTCGTCGGCGACCATGGTCACGACGGCATCCGCGCCATCGGCAGCGTCCGCAGGCGACGAGGCCCAGCGCGCGCCGCGCGCGATCAGGTCTTCCGCTTTTGCCTTGCTGCGATTCCAAACCGCAACCGTAAAACCTGCATCGAGATAGCGGCCGGCCATACCATGGCCCATGCGGCCGAGCCCGATGAAGCCGACCTTTGTCATGCGCTAGTCCACATCCTCGACCGCGCCGGGCGTGGTGCCGAACGCGCGCTGCGCCAGGGTTGCCGCCATGAACTCGTCGAGGTCGCCGTCGAGCACGCCGGAGGTATCCGAGGTCTGCACTCCGGTGCGCAGGTCCTTCACCATCTGGTAGGGCTGCAACACGTAAGAGCGGATCTGGTGGCCCCAGCCGATATCGGTCTTGGCGGCCTGATCGGCGGCGGCCTGTTCCTCGCGCCGCTTCAGTTCGATTTCGTAGAGCCGTGCGCGCAGCATGTCCCAGGCCTGCGCACGGTTCTTGTGCTGCGAGCGGCCGGCCTGACAGACCACGGCAACACCGGTCGGGATATGCGTCAGCCGAACCGCGGATTCGGTCTTGTTGACGTGCTGGCCGCCGGCGCCGCCGGAGCGCATGGTGTCGGTGCGCACGTCCGATTCCTTGATATCGATCTTGATACTGTCATCGACGACGGGAAAGATCGCGACGGACGAGAACGACGTGTGCCGGCGCGCGTTGGAATCGAACGGCGAGATTCGCACCAGGCGGTGCACGCCCGCTTCCGTCTTCAGCCAGCCATAGGCGTTGTGCCCGCTGATCTGGATGGTCGCGGATTTGATGCCGGCTTCTTCGCCGGGAGTTTCTTCCAGATATTCGATCTTGAAGCCGTGCTCCTCGGCCCAGCGCGTATACATACGCAAGAGCATCGACGCCCAGTCCTGGCTTTCGGTGCCGCCGGCGCCGGCATGCACTTCGAGATAGGAGTCGAACTTGTCGGCCTCGCCCGACAGCAGCGCTTCCAGCTCGCGGCGCGCGACTTCCTTCTTCAGGGCCTTTAGCGCGTTCTCCGCCTCGACCACCACACTTTCATCGTTCTCGGCCTCGCCAAGCGCGATCATCTCGACATTGTCGTCGAGTTCGCGCTCGACCTTGCCAATGCCCTCGAGCGCATCCACCAGCGAGGTGCGCTCCTGCATCAGCTTCTGCGCCTTCTGGGGATCGTTCCAGAGATTGGGGTCTTCGGCGAGCTTGTTCAGCTCGGCGAGCCGAGCCGTGGATTTCTCGACGTCAAAGATGCCTCCTCAGCAGCCCGACTGACTGCTTGATCTCTTCTACGAGGCGTTCGACTTCGGCGCGCATGGTCTCTTCTGTCTGCGGTCGGAACCGCTACTGGATGATATGCGTCGGATGTAGCGGCCCGCACCACAAAGCGCAATCCGCAAACCGGCCGCTAATAAAGCCTGCCGGTTCCTGGACGCATGATATTGCCGGCGTCAGGCGAGATTCCCTGCATATTGCCTGCGTCGGGCGGGATTGCCTGCGGCGGCATGCGCCCATCCTGATCGGCGACGCCTACGGCGGCGTAACTGTCCGGCGGCGCGGTGCCCGGCTTGAACGCTTCCAGGATGGTGCGGCCGCCCTCGCCCGGAGCGGGACGCATGCCGCTCTTGGCATCGATGCGAACCAGCCTGATACCGGCGGGAATCTTGAACGGGGTCGCCGGCTTGTCGGCGAGCGCGAGCTTCATGAAATCCTTGACGATCGGCGCGGCGGTATGGCCGCCCTGCGCGGCCCTGCCCAGACTGCGGGGCTTGTCATAGCCAAGATAGAGCCCGACGACGAGATCCGGCGAAAAGCCGATGAACCAGACGTCTTTTCCGTCACTGGTGGTGCCGGTCTTGCCGGCAATCGGCTTGCCGACCTCGCGCATGATCGACGCCGTGCCGCCCTGCACCACCCCCTCCAGCATCGAGGTGATCTGGTAGGCCGTCAGCGAATCAAGCACCTGCTCCCTGCGGTCGACAAGCTGGGGCTCGGGTTGATTCTTCCAGCCGCCCGGCGCGTCGCAGCCGCGGCACTCGCGCGCGTCATGTTTGAAAATCGTGCGACCGTAGCGGTCCTGAATGCGGTCGATCAGGGTCGGCTTCACCCGCCGGCCGCCATTGGCGAACATCGAATACGCCGTGACCATCCGCATGACCGTGGTTTCGCCGGCGCCGAGCGCATAGGAAAGATAGTTCGGCAATTCCTCATAGACGCCGAAGCGTTTGGCATATTCACCGATCAGGGGCATGCCGACATCCTGCGCCAACCGCACCGTCACGGTGTTGACCGACCATTTGAGGGCTTCACGCAGCGTAATGGGGCCGCGGTAACTGCCCACCGAAAAGTTCTCCGGACGCCAGACGCCGGCGCCCTGCCCCTGATCGATCTCGATCGGCCCGTCGATCATGATCGTCGACGGGGTGTAGCCATTGTCCATCGCCGCCGAATAGACCAGCGGCTTGAACGTCGATCCCGGCTGTCGATAGGCCTGGGTCGCGCGATTGAACTGGCTCTGGTCAAACGAGAAGCCGCCCACCATCGCAAGCACGCGCCCGGTCCAGGGGTCCATCGCGACCATGGCGCCGGACACTTCGGGCAATTGTCGCAGGCGATACTGACCTTCGATCGGGTTGCCGTCCTTGCCGAACAGCGGATCGGCGTAGATCACGTCGCCCGGCGAAAGAATTTGCGAGACCGCGATCGGCGTCTTGCCGCGAGCCTGAGCGGAAGCTGCCCTCGCCCATCTGACACCTTCCAGCGTGATAATCCCGGTTTGCCGGTCCTTGGAGATCGCGCCCCCAAGTTCGCGGCCGGGTTGGAAACCGATGCGAGCCGACTGGTCTGAGGTCTCGAGCACCACGGCCATCCGCCACGGCGAGATATCGCTGAGCGACCTGACTTCGGCGAGCTTGACGCCCCAATCGCGCGGAAATGTCGAGCTTGCTCATGGCTCCACGCCAGCCCTGGGCCTCGTCAAAATTCACCAGGCCAGCGGCCACGGTCTTGCGGGCCATCACCTGCAGCTTCGGATCGAGCGTGGTGCGGACCGACAGGCCGCCTTCATAGAGTTTCTTTTCGCCGTAGCGCTCGAAGATGTCGCGCCGCACTTCCTCGGCGAAATACTCGCCGGCGAAGATGTGCGCAGCGTTGGACCGGCTGGTCACGGCCAGCGGCTCCTTGCGGGCCTTGTCGGCATCGGCCTGCTTGATCCAGCCGTTTTCCAACAGACGATCGATCACGTAATTGCGCCGCTCGACCGCGCGATCGCGGTTGCGCACCGGATGCAACTGGGCCGGCGCTTTCGGAAGCGCTGCAAGATACGAGGCTTCCGCAACCGTCAGTTCGTTCACCGATTTGTCGAAATAGACCAGCGACGCCGCGGCGATGCCGTAGGCGCCGAGGCCGAGATAGATTTCATTGAGATAGAGTTCGAGGATGCGGTCCTTCGAATAGGCGCGCTCGATGCGCATTGCCAGCAGGGCTTCCTTGATCTTGCGGGTGAAGGAGACCTCGTTGGTCAGAAGGAAGTTCTTCGCGACCTGCTGGGTGATCGTCGACGCACCCTGCGGCCGGCGGTTGGAGCCGAAGTTCTGCGCATACACCACGGCCGCGCGGGCCATGCCGGTGAAGTCGATGCCGCCGTGCTCGTAAAAATTCTTGTCCTCGGCCGCGAGGAACGCGTTGGTGACGAGTTTTGGCATCGCCTGGATCGGCAGATAGAGGCGGCGCTCCTTGGAATATTCGCCGAGCAGCGCACCGTCGGACGCATGCACGCGCGTCATCACCGGCGGCTCATAATCCTGAAGCTGCGAATAGTCGGGCAAGTCCCTGGAGAAATGCCAGATCGCGCCCGCGACGCCGGCCACGCCGACCAGGAACAGGACTGTCCCGACGGTAAACAGGAAACCCAAAAACCGGACCAGAAAGCGCATTACCGAAGTTCCATTCCAACCCTTGCGCCGTAACAGCCAGCGCTTGTTCCCGTGTCCATCGGACATTTCCTCTCCCGCACGGATCGCTCAGATCCACCGGGTCCAAATATCTTTATAATGCGATGAAGATGCGCCTTTGGGTTGTGAACACTTCGTGCGGATCAGTAAAGCCCGCCGGTTCCCGGGCGCATGATATTGCCGCCGTCGGGCTGGTACCCTTGCTGATACCCTTGCGGGTATCCCGGCTGCGGCATCCGGCCGTCCGCATCGGCCACGCCAATGACCGAGTAGTTATCCGGCGGCGCAGTGCCCGGCTTGAAGGCTTCCAGAAGGCCGCCATTGCCCGGACCGGCGCGCATGCCGCTCTTGGGGTCGACGCGAACCAGCTTGATGCCGGCGGGCACCTTGAAGGGAATCGCGGGCTTGTCCGCGAGCGCGAGCTTCAGGAAGTCCTTGGCGATCGGCGCGGCCAGATGACCACCGGTCATGCCGCGGCCGAGATTGCGCGGCTTGTCGAAGCCGACATAGATGCCGACCACGAGGTCCGGCGAGAAGCCGATGAACCATGCATCTTTTTCATCGTTGGTGGTGCCGGTCTTGCCGGCGATCGGCTTGCCGACTTCCTTGACCACCGTCGCGGTGCCGGCCTGCACCACATATTCCATCATCGAGGTGATCTGGTAGGCCGTCATCGGATCGAGCACCTGCTCTCGGCGGTCCACGAGCTGCGGCTCGGCCTGACTCTTCCAGCCGCCGGGCGCGTCGCAACCGCGGCATTCGCGGGCGTCATGCTTGAAGATGGTGTGGCCGTAACGATCCTGAATACGATCGATCAGCGTCGGCTTCACGCGACGGCCGCCATTGGCGAACATCGAATAGGCCGTCACCATCCGCATGACGGTGGTTTCGCCGGCGCCGAGCGCATAGGACAGATAGTTCGGCAAATCGTCGTAGACGCCGAAGCGCTTGGAATATTCGCCGATCAAGGGCATGCCGATGTCCTGCGCCAACCGCACGGTCACGGTGTTCAGCGAATTCTTCAGCGCATTGCGCAGCGTGACCGGTCCCTGATATTTTCCCGACGAATAGTTTTCCGGGCGCCACACGCCGCCGCCCTGCCCCTGATCGATTTCAATGGGCGCGTCCACCACGACGGTCGACGGCGTATAGCCGTTGTCCATTGCCGCCGAATAGACCAGCGGCTTGAACGACGAACCCGGCTGTCGGTAAGCCTGCGTGGCGCGGTTGAACTGGCTCTGGTCGAACGAGAAGCCGCCGACCATCGCCAGCACGCGGCCGGTCCAGGGGTCCATCGCGACCATGGCGCCGGAAACTTCCGGCAACTGGCGCAGCCGATACTGACCTTCGACTGGCTTGCCATCCTTGTCGAACAGCGGATCAGCATAGACCACGTCGCCGGCCGCCAGAACCTGCGCGACCGAGGTCGGTGTCCTGCCCTTTGCGGGTCCCGACGTGGGCTTTGCCCACCGCACGCCATCGAGCGTGATGATACCGGTCTGCCTGACCTTGCTGACGGCGCCGCCGAGTTCGCGGCCCGGCTGGAAACCGATCCGCGCCGACTGATCGGAAGTCTCCAGCACCACGGCCATCCGCCAGGGCGAGATGTCGCCCAGCGATTTGACATCGGCGAGCTTCACGCCCCAGTCGCCGGAAATGTCCAGCTTGGACGGCGCGCCGCGCCAGCCGCTCGCCTCGTCATATTTGACGAGGCCGGCGACCATGGCCTTGCGCGCCATCACCTGCATCTTCGGATCGAGTGTGGCACGAACCGACAATCCACCCTCGTAGAGTTTCTTTTCGCCGTAGCGTTCGAAGATGTCGCGCCGGACTTCCTCGGCAAAATATTCGCCGGCGAAGATGTGCGCGCCGTTGCCGCGACTGCTAACCGTGAGCGCCTCCTTGCGGGCCTTGTCGGCGTCGGCCTGCTTGATCCAGCCGTTTTCCAGCAGGCGATCGACCACATAGTTGCGCCGCTCGACGGCGCGGTCGCGGTTGCGCACCGGATGCAGCGCCGCGGGCGCCTTGGGCAGCGCCGCCAGATAGGAGGCTTCCGCGATCGTGAGCTCGTTCACCGATTTGTCGAAATAGACCAGCGACGCGGCCGCAATGCCGTAAGCGCCAAGACCGAGATAGATTTCGTTGAGATAGAGCTCGAGGATGCGGTCCTTCGAATAGGCGCGCTCGATGCGCATCGCCAGCAAGGCTTCCTTGATCTTGCGCGCGAACGACACTTCATTGGTCAGAAGAAAGTTCTTTGCGACCTGCTGGGTGATCGTCGAGGCACCCTGCGGACGCCTGTTGGAGCCGAAATTCTGCGCATAGAGGACGGCCGCGCGCGCCATGCCGGTGAAGTCGATGCCGCCGTGCTCGTAGAAGTTCTTGTCCTCGGCCGCAAGGAACGCATTGATGACGAGCTTTGGCACCGCCTGGATCGGCAGATAGAGGCGGCGTTCCTTGGAATACTCGCCGAGCAGCGCACCGTCGGACGCATGCACGCGCGTCATCACCGGAGGCTCGTAATCCTGAAGCTGTGAGTAGTCGGGCAAGTCCTTGGAAAAATGCCAGATCGCGCCCGCGACGCCGGCCACGCCGACCAGGAAGACGACGGTGCCGGCAGCGAATAGGAAACCCAAAAACCGGACCAGAAAGCGCATTATCGAAGTTCCGTTCCAACCCTGTGCGCCGAAATCTGCAGCGTCTATCCTAACACGGCAATCCCACCGAACGAGTTGCCGCCACGCGGTCGAACAATAAAAGGTCCGGCGGACAATATTGACCGATTCCGAAGACCAACAGCCGATTTTCTATACCGTTGCCGCTGTGGCCAAACTAGGGCTTGGACCACCGGACGGCACGCTTTTCAGCCTGCGCTTACGCCATGCGCACTGAACTATTCATTTGCCCGGTCCGGCAGTTGCCAGCCGCTTGGCCAAAAATGCATCAATTGCCTGCGCCATCGATCCGACCGTCCGGTTCCGCCAGTTTTCCGACACCAGGTGCTCCAGGTCCCCCTTGTTGGAGACATAGCCGAGTTCGACCAGGACGGAGGGCACGTCGGGAGCCTTGAGGACCCGAAAACCGGCCGATTTCAGCGGGTGCTTGTGCATCCGCACCGTGGTCTTCATCTCGCCCATCAGCATCCGCGCGAAACGGTTTGAGAAGGTTTTGGTCTCCCGCTGCACCAGATCGATCAGGATGTCGGCGACTTCGGTCGGCTCGTCGGCAAGACTGACCCCGCCGATCGCGTCCGACTTGTTTTCAGTGTCCGCCAGCCGCTCGGCCTCGGAGTCGGAGGCTTTGTCCGACAGCGTGTAGATGGTGGCGCCCTGGGCGTCGCCTTCGCCACGCCGCAAGGCGTCGGCATGGATCGAGACGAACAGCGCCGCCGACTCGTTGCGCGCGATCTTCACGCGGTCGCCAAGCGGAATGAAGGTGTCGTCCGTCCGGGTCATGACGACGCGATACTTGCCCGACTTCTCGATCCGATCGCGCAGCGCCAGGCCAAAGCCCAGCACCAAGTTCTTTTCCATGATGTCGCCGCCACCAGCCTGGGTGCCGTTGTCGACGCCGCCATGACCGGGATCGATCACGACCACGGGCCTTTTGTCCGTCGGCGTCGCCGGCGCGGCTGGCGCGTCCACCCGTGCAACGGCTGCATTGGCCTCGGCGATCCCGGGCCGCAGTTCGGGCCGGTTTTCGGGCGCCAGCGACTGCACAAAGGCGGTGCGGTCTACCTCTTCAAATTCGAGCACCAGCCGCGGCGGCTGGCCGTTGGCCGCCTCCAGCACATAGGATTTGGCGATCTTGGCCGGTCCGGTCAGGTCAAACACGATCCGCGATCCGCCCGGCATGACGAGACCGTAGCGGAACGCCTTGACCAGTCCCCGCCCCGCAGCACCGGCAGCCGCCGGGAGCTGGAAATTGACCTGGGCCAGGTCGACGATCACGCGATAGGGGTCCGCGAGCGTAAACGCCCGAAACTGGACCGGCTTGTCGAGATCGAGGATGAAGCGGGTCTGTTTGGCATCGCCGGCCAGGCGAGCGTCAGACGCGATCGGGAAACTCGATACCGCCCCCGGGCTCGGAATGGCGGCCGGTCCTTGATAAAGCGGTGTTTGATAGGCGGGTGGTGCTTGATAAGCCGGCGCCTGGGCCGCGCTGGGGGTGCACAGCAATGCTGCGGCGCACAATAGGCCACATCCCAGCAAAATAGGGTGATTTGCGCGGCTCGCCAACGATTCGGTGCCTCCGGAGGAGCCTTCCCTTACCGCATTAGGACCACAGCGTTAATCGACCTTAAGGTCGAATCTGTGAAAAGGAGCAAGTGTTGCCGCGCCGCGACGCTCCGAGAAAGGGTTCCCTTCGGGTTCCCTTGCCCTTCCCTTGCACGCAGCCCCCAATCCACGTATGTACGAGGTGCTGACGGCTAATACTCCCGGTTGTGTCGCGTTCAGCCTCTTGGTGCAGCGCCGGAACCTTCGAAGCCGGAGGAACCTGCGTCTTTCCCGATCCCTCCACAGCCTGCGCCGCGCGCGGCTGACACGGAGTGACGGTTTCGAGCCCGAGCGGCGTCCGGTCCCAGGTACCTTTTCCAGGGACGGTTTGAGACACGGCAAAACTGATTATCCGGACCCAAAACGGTCCGATATGCGATGGCCGGCGGGCGTCTAGGCGCCGCACCGGGCCTTCAGCGATAGATACGGCGGTATCCTTTTCCGCCAACATGTTTAGACGGGCCGACGCTTGATGCGCCAGACTGTATTGCCGACCAGGATCCACGGAACGATCGCGCCGACGCGAGGCGAAAGCTTCGCACGTCGCATCGCTCAGGTGGCTCCCCGTTCGGCGCGGCGCCAAGAAGTGCGTTTTGGCCTTCCCCTCACCCCCGAATCAGGTGGACCGTCGCGTCACCGGGCCGCGCAATTTGCGCGCGCCATGCACCGCGCCCGCCGCCGTCAAGAGTTCCAAAATGCCCAACAAGATGTTGATCGACGCCACCCACCCGGAAGAGACCCGGGTCGTTGTGGTCCGCGGCAATCGCGTCGAAGAATTTGATTTCGAGACCGCCCAACGCAAGCAGCTCCGCGGCAATATCTATCTCGCCAAGGTCACGCGCGTAGAACCGTCGCTGCAGGCGGCGTTCATCGAATATGGCGGCAACCGCCACGGCTTCCTGGCCTTCAGCGAAATCCACCCGGACTACTATCAGATCCCGGTCGCCGACCGTCAGGCGCTGATCGAGGCCGACGAGCGCGCCCATCGCGAGGCCGAGGAAGAGAGCGAGAACCGCTCCTCCAACCGCCACCGTGGCCGCTCGCGCCACCGCAATGCGCGCCGCCGCGGCCATGGCGACCGTGTCCAGAGCGGCGTTGTCGAGAACGCTGGCCAGGATCCCTCACAGGCCGCCCAGCCCTATGAAGGCGAAGCGTATCAGCACGAAGGTGCGTATGCCGGCGAAGTGCATCCGCACGACGCTGAGCATCATGAGAATGATGCTGGGCATCATGAGAATGATGCTGGGCATCATGAGAATGATGCTGGGCATCATGAGGATACGGCGCATCACGACCATGACGCGCATGATCACGAGACGCATGGTCACGATCGCGACCATTCGCACGATCATGAGCCTCAACACGACCACGATCGTCACCATGATGACGATGCGCGAGGTTCCGACGAACGGTCAGACGCCGCAGGCGAAGCACCGGTTGCGGAATTGGAATCCGGCACGTCTGCCATGGCGCCGATCGAGGCGACCGCCCCCGAGGCTGCGACTGAACACGCTCATACTGAACACGCTCATACCGAACACCCTCATGATGAGCATCATGACGAGCAACAGGCGCGCGAAAACGCGGCCCATGCCGACGACGCACCGCATATCGAGCACGCCGGCGAAGGCTACGCGATTGCCTCTCCCGACGAACTCGCGCCGGCTTCCGAACGCGACGACGGCCACGATGATGAAGACGACGGCGAGGATGCCGAAGAGGAAGTCGTCGAATCCGTTGGTGGCGACGACGTGCTCGAGGAAGTTCCGGAGCGCCCGTTCCGCCCGCGCCGTCAGTACAAGATCCAGGAAGTCATCAAGCGCCGCCAGGTGATGCTGGTTCAGGTCGTCAAGGAAGAGCGCGGCAACAAGGGCGCGGCGCTCACGACCTACCTGTCGCTGGCCGGCCGTTACGCGGTGCTGATGCCCAACACCGCCCGTGGCGGCGGCATCAGCCGCAAAATCACGAGCGCGCAGGATCGCTCGCGGCTGAAGGAAGTGGTGCAGGATCTCGACGTGCCCGAGGGCATGGGGATCATCCTGCGCACCGCCGGCGCCTCGCGGACCAAGCCCGAGATCAAGCGCGACTTCGAATATCTGATCCGCATGTGGGAAACCGTGCGCGACATGACGCTGAAGTCGCAGGCCCCCACCCTCGTCTACGAGGAAGGCTCGCTGATCAAGCGCTCGCTGCGCGACCTCTACAACAAGGAGATCGACGAGATCCAGGTCGCCGGCGAAGCCGGTTACCAGGAAGCGCGCGACTTCATGAAGATGCTGATGCCCTCGAACGTGCGGGCGGTTCGGCAATATCGCGACGGCCAGCCGCTGTTCTCGCGGATGGGCGTCGAGAGCCAGCTCGATGCGATGTTCTCGCCGACCGTGCAGCTCCGTTCCGGCGGCTACATCGTGATCAACCAGACCGAGGCGCTGGTCTCGATCGACGTCAACTCCGGCCGCTCGACCCGCGAACATCACATCGAGGACACCGCGCTCAAGACCAATCTGGAAGCGGCGGAGGAAGTCGCCCGGCAACTGCGGTTGCGCGATCTTGCGGGCCTTATCGTCATCGACTTCATCGACATGGACGAGAAGCGCAACAACCGCGCGGTCGAGCGCAAGCTGTCCGACTGCCTGCGGCAGGACCGCGCGCGCATCCAGGTCGGGCGCATCTCGCATTTCGGCTTGTTGGAAATGTCGCGCCAGCGCATCCGCGCCAGCGTACTGGAGAGTTCGACCGAGCCCTGCGCGGTATGCGGCGGCAGCGGTCATGTGCGCTCGGTCTCGTCGGTCGCGCTGCAATTGCTGCGCGGCATCGAAGAGATTTTGATGAAGGGCGCGACCCACAATCTGGTGGTGCGCACCCGCACCGACGTCGCGCTCTATGTGCTCAACCACAAGCGCGGCCATCTGCGCGATCTCGAAAGCGCCTTCAAGGTGTCGCTCGCCGTGAGCGCCGATCCAACCGTCGCCGGCCAGCAGTCGTTCATCATCGACCGCGGCGAACAGGTACACACGCTGGAAGCCGCCAAGGCGTTGCTGGCGGCGCAGGCTGCCGCCTTTCCGCCGCAGGTCGAGGAGGCCTATGACGACGACGAGGCGTTTGACCTCGACACCGAATCCGAGATCGAAACCGAAGAGACCGAGGGCTTGGCCGACGATGCCGCCGAGGCGGCGGCGGGCGAAGGCGAAGGAGACGGCCACCGCCGCAAGCGGCGCCGACGCCGGCGCGGCCGTGGCGAGCCGCGTGAAGGCGGCGCCCCGCGCGAGGACAGTGACGCGATGCGCGTCGCGGGCGAGGCCGTCGAAGGCGCGACCGCCGAGGACGGTGAAGCCGACGAGGACGAAGGCGACGAACAGCCCGGCATGGCCCGCGGCGATCAGCCTGCCAACGGCGAGCGGCGCCCGCGCCGTCGCGGCCGTCGCGGCGGACGCCGCCGGCGTGGCGCCGAGCTGGAAGATGGCCTTGCCGGATCGATCGCGGACGAACTCGGGCCCACTTCGGCTCCGGAAGCCACCAATGCCGTTGCCGATTTCGACGGAGGCTCGTCCGAGCCTGCGCCCTCGCTGGTCGAACCCGAACCGGTTTCGCAACCGGCTGAATCGCGGCCCGCGGCCTATGCCCAACCCGAACCGGCCCCCACTGCCCCGGCCGCCCCAACCGCCGAGGAAACGGCGCAGGAAACCGAGCGGGCTGCGGCGCGACGGCGTTCGACGGTGCGCGAAAAGGTCAGCTTCATGACCAGCCCGCAGGCGGAGCCGGCGTCGCCCTCGGTCAGCCAGAGCGCGCCAGAGCTTGTCACGCCTGCTCCGGCCGAACCTGCGCCGGCCGCATCGGACGAAGCCGCGCCACGCAAGGCGGGCTGGTGGTCGCGGCGCTTCGGCAGCGGCGAGTAAGGATCAAGCCAATAAGAAAACCGCCCGGCCAAAACCGGGCGGTTTTTTTATTTGCATCGAGCGGGGTGCTACCCCGTCGTAATCGCGGTCTCCATGTCGGTCGGATCGATCTGCTTGTTCAGATTGGCGTGCAGCTTGGCCTGGTCGAGTTCGCCCTCCCACCACGACACCACCACGCAGGCGACGCCGTTGCCGCACAGATTGGTCAGTGCCCGGCACTCGCTCATGAACTTGTCGATGCCGAGGACGATGGCCATGCCCGGAACCAGCCGAGGATCGACCACAGCGAGCGTCGCCGCCAGCGTGATGAAGCCGGCCCCGGTAATGCCGGACGCCCCCTTCGAGGTCAGCATCGCGACCAGCAGGATGGTGAGTTGCTGGCCGAAGGTCAGATCGAAGCCGAGCGCCTGCGCGATGAACAGGGTCGCCAGCGTCATGTAGATGTTGGTGCCGTCGAGATTGAACGAGTAGCCGGTCGGCACCACGAGGCCCACGACCGACTTGGAGCAGCCGAGCCGTTCGAGCTTTTCCATCAAGGACGGCAGCGCGCTCTCCGAGGAGGACGTGCCGAGCACGATCAGAAGCTCGTCCTTGATATAGGCCAGGAACTTGAAGATCGAGAAGCCGACCATGCGCGCGATCACGCCGAGCACCACGAACACGAACAGCGCCGCGGTCAGGTAGAAGGTCGCGATCAGCCCGACCAGGTTCAGGATCGCGCCGGTTCCGAACTTGCCGATCGTGTACGCCATCGCGCCGAACGCGCCGATCGGTGCGGCCTTCATGACGATCGAGATCACGCCGAACACGGCGTGGGCGGCGTCGTCGACAAAGGTGCGGATGGTATGGCCGCGCTCGCCAAGACCCATCAACGCGAAGCCAAACAGGATCGAGAACAGCAGCACCTGCAAGATTTCGCCCTGCGCGAAGGCGCCCACCACCGTGTCGGGAATGATGTGCAGGAAGAAATCGACCGTCTTCTGCGCTTCGGCCTGCTTGGCGTAGCCGGCGACCGCCTGCGCGTTCGCCATGCTGCCGCCGAAACCCGCGCCGGGCCTGATCAGATTGCCGACGAGGAGACCAATCACCAGCGCGAAGGTGGAGACGACCTCGAAATAGACCAGCGCCTTGACGCCGATGCGGCCGACCTTCTTGGCATCTTGTATATGCGAGATGCCGGATACCACGGTGCAGAAGATGATCGGCGCGATCACCATCTTGATCAGCTTGATGAAGCCGTCGCCGAGCGCCTTGATCCAGTCGTTGGTCGCAAGCGCAGGCCACAGCCAGCCGAACAGCGCGCCGAGCACGATGGCGATCAGAACCTGAACATAGAGAACCCTGTACCAGGGCTTTGCCGCACTCGCCGGTGCTGCGGTCGCAATGGTTGCCGCCATGACGTTTACTCCCCCTCAGAAGCAGCGGAACGGTCGCACTTGCGCCAATCCGTCGCACACAGCCAAAGTCCTTCGGGGCAGCGAAGTCAAGATGTCGCCGCAGCGACGACCGGTCTAGCCGCGCGGATCGAGAAATCGCCGAATCGCCGGCAGCAATGCGGCGCCGAGTGCATTCTTGATCAGCGACCCCGCGATGAACGGCACGATGCCGACCAGCCACGCCTTTTCGACGCCGAGCTTCATGCCGAACGCCAGCCAGCCAAACCCGGCGGCGAGAATGAGAAGGTGTCCGAATGCCATCGCCACGAACAGGCGCAGCACCGATCGGTCCCACCCGCGTTCGCTCAGCCAACCCGTCACGAAGGCCGCAGCCACGAAGCCGAAGAGATATCCGGCCGTCGGCCCGAACAGCGGCGCAAGCCCACCGACCGGGCCCGCGAATACCGGCAATCCCATCGCCCCTTCAGCCAAATAGACCACCACCGTAGCCGTGCCGAGCCCCGCGCCATACGCCGCGCCGATCACCAGGACGGCCAGCGTCTGCAGCGTCATCGGAACATAAGGCAACGGCAAATTGACCTTCGCCGACAAGGTCAAAAGCGCCGTTCCCAGTGCGACCAGAATCACGCCGCGCAACACGCCCGACGATCCGCCGGCGCGTTGCGGCCACAGCAGGGCGGAGAGCAGGAAGTGTGGCGGCGCGATGGTTTCAGGCATGGTTTTGGCAGACACGGATGGCTCCCCGGTTGATTGAAGGCAAGACAAACAATGATGTGGATGGTGGCCCGCTGGCTACGATCCAAGCCAGCGCGCGATGCGCGTCACCGCTTCGCGCATCTCGTCGGCCGAGCGCGCGTAGGAGAAGCGAATGAAGCTGCGGCCGTGGATCGGATCGAAATCGACGCCCGGCGTCGCCGCCACATGCGCCTTCTCCAGCATGCGGCCGGCAAATTCGAAACTGTCGGAGGTGAAATCCGAAACGTCTGCGTAGAGGTAGAAGGCGCCATCCGCCGGCAGGAACTTGGTGAGACCGGCCTTCGGCAATCCCTCGATCAGGATGCGGCGGTTCTCTTGATAGCCGCGCTTGATCGCTTCCATCTCCTCGCGGCCCTCGAATGCCGCTTCGGCCGCGATCTGCGACAACGTCGGCACCGAGATCGACAGATTCTGCTGCAGGCGTTCGATCGGCCGCACCAAAGACTCCGGCACCACCATCCAGCCGACCCGCCAGCCGGTCATGCAGAAATATTTCGAGAACGAATTGATCACGAGCGCATGCGGCGAAAGCTCTGCCGCCGTCACCGCCGGAAACGCATAGTCGAGGCCATGATAGATTTCGTCGGAGATGAAGCGGATGCCCGCGCCTTCCGCTGCACCGATCAGGCCGGTGAGCGCCTCGCGCGACATCATCGTTCCCGTCGGATTGGCGGGGCTGCCGACCAGCACGCCCTTCAGCGGCGACTTGCGGTGCGCGGCCAGCAAAGCCTCGCCCGTCAACGCATGCCGCGTTGCGCCCGATGTCTCGATCAAAACCGGCTCGCAGCCGAGCGCGGTCAGGATATGCCGGTACGGCGGATAGCCCGGCACCGTGACCGCCACCCGGTCGCCCGGCTCAAACATCGACAGAAACGCCAGAATGAATCCGCCGGACGAGCCGGTCGTGATCACGATGCGATCGGGATCGACCGCACAGCCGTAAGTATCGCGGTAGTGTTTTGCGATTCGCGTGCGCAGCGAGGGGATGCCGAGCGCGGAGGTGTAATCGATCCGCGCCGCATCGAGCGCTGTATGCGCGGCCGCGATCGCGACCTTGGGCGCCGACGCCGCCGGCTGTCCCACTTCCATGTGAATGACATGGCCGCCGGCCGCCTCGATGCGGGCCGCGGCCGCCATCACGTCCATTACCATGAAGGGCGGAACATCGCTCCGCACCGAGGGCGTCAGCAGCGCTTTCGCGCGGTCTCTAAGTGTCGATTCCAGCATCGATATCTGTTATTTGCACGGGCGCGCGCCGAATTCAGGTTCCCGAACCGGCTGCCGCCCCAGACTGGCCGTATTCGATGGCTTGTTATAGCTTTTTCCCGCGAAGTGATACCGGGTTCACGCAGTGATACCCCGGCTCGGGTGAAAGAAACGCGTTGAAACAACAAACTGGGACCCGTTTCTGATCTAACCGGAAACCGAACCGGCGTCCGGGCCAATCCGGGCGCATCGCCAATCACCAAAGACCGCTCATGCTGCTGCGCATCGCCTTACGCAAGAAACCACTGAAATTGACCGCACTGGCCACAGCCATCGCACTTGCCGTTGCGCCAATGGCGGCTGTGGCGCAGGAGAACAAGGGTCCGCCGGTGCTCCGCGACACCGAGACGGAGCAGTTGCTGCGCGAATATACAAGGCCGATCCTGCGCGCCGCCGGTCTGGAAAAACAGAACATCCAGATGGTGATCATCAACCAGGGCGTCTTCAACGCCTTCGTTGCTGACGGCCGCCGCATCTTCGTGAACTACGGCGCGATCATGCAGTCGGAGACGCCGAACCAGATCATCGGCGTGATGGCGCACGAAACCGGCCACCTCGCCGGCGGCCATCTCGCCAAGATGCGCGAGCAGATGGCGCAGGCCCAGACCCAGATGATCATTGCCATGCTGCTCGGCGCCGGCGCGATGGTCGCGGGCGCGAAGACCGGCGGCGGCAGCGGCGGGTTGACCAACGCCGGTGCGGCGATGTTCTCCGCGCAGGGAGAGGTGATCCGCCGCAACCTGCTCTCCTACGTGCGCCAGCAGGAGGAGAACGCCGACAGGGCCGGCGTGAAATTTCTGACCGCCACCGGCCAGTCCGCCCGGGGCATGTATGAGACCTTCAAGCGCTTCACCGACGAGAGCCTGTTCGCCTCGCGCGGCTCGGACCCCTACGTTCAATCGCATCCGATGCCGGCTGAGCGCGTCGCCGCGCTGGAAGAACTGGCGCGTTCGAGCCCCTACTGGGACAAAAAGGACGACCCTGCCCTGCAGCTGCGCCACGACATGGTGCGCGCCAAGATCTCGGCCTTCATGGAGCGGCAGGAAACCGTGTCCCGGCGCTATCCGATGTCCAATAACAGCCTGCCTGCGCGCTATGCCCACGCGATCACGACCTATCTGCACGGCGACCTGCGCAGCGCGCTCTCCCAGATCGACGCCCTGATCCAGCAGCAGCCCAACAATCCCTATTTCCACGAGGTGCGCGGTCAGGCGCTGATGGAGGGCGGCAAGCCGCAGGAGGCGATTGCGCCGCTGCGCAAAGCGGTCGCACTCTCCAACAACTCCCCGCTCATCGAGATGCTGCTTGGGCAGGCCCTCGTGGCAACCGGCAACAACGCCTACACCGACGAGGCAATCGCCATCCTGCGTGCGGCGGTGGCGCGCGAGAGCGAAGCGCCAATCGGCTACACCCAGCTTGCAATGGCCTATGGCCGCAAGGGCGACTATGCGCAGGCCGATCTGGCGTCGGCCCAGGCCGCCTACCTTCGCGGCGACAGCAAGACGGCGCGCGATCTTGCATCGCGCGCGAAAACGCGCTTTGCGATCGGGACGCCGGGATGGGTCAAGGCTGACGACATTGTGAGCGCCAAGCCGTTGCCAGGCCAGAAGAGCAACTAGAAATCAACCGGGTTCCGCTATAATCGGACCTGACCACCACGGACCAAGATCCCCAGGAGCCGGCCCTTCAGCAGAATTGCCCGGGAACCCGACGCATAAGGATTTAGCGATGCCCTCGTTCCGTCTTCTCATTCCCGCATTGTTCGCTGTCGCGTTCTGCGGCGCGCCGATGTCCGCTTCCGCGCAGAGCTTCAGCGACACCCAGCGCGGTGACATCGAGACCATCGTCCGGAATTACCTGATCGCGCATCCCGAGGTGCTCGAAGAGGCGATGACCGAACTCAGCAAGCGTCAGGCCGCGGCGGAATCCGCCAAGCACGAAGCCGGCGTCGCCAACCATTCGGACGCGATCTTCAATTCGCCGCGCAACGTCACGCTCGGCAACAAGGACGGCGACGTCACCTTCGTCGAATTCTTCGATTACAATTGCGGGTACTGCAAGCGCGCGATGACGGACATGATGGAACTGATGAAGGCCGATCCGAAGCTGAAGGTCGTGCTCAAGGAGTTTCCGGTGCTGAGCGCAGGCTCGGTCGAAGCCGCACAGGTCGGCGTCGCGGTGCGCATGCAGGATCCGAGTGGCAAGAAATATCTCGACTTCCACCAGAAGCTTCTGGGCGGCCGCGGCGCCGCCGACAAGGCGCGCGCGATGGCCGTCGCCAAGGAAGTCGGGCTCGACATGGCGAAGCTGGAGAAGGACCTTTCGAGCGCCGAGGTGCGCAGCACGCTCGAGGAAAATTTCAAGCTCGCCGAAGCGATGGGGATGAACGGCACGCCGAGCTACGTGATCGGCAAGCAGGTCGTGATCGGCGCGGTCGGCGTCGAGAACCTGCGGGAAAAGATCAGCAACGCCCGCTGCGGCAAGGCGACCTGCTGAGGCGAACTGCACGTATTGCGATGAAAGGCCGGCTCAACAGCCGGCCTTTTTCTTTGCGGCGTTCCACGGCGCGGCGGTTCATCCCGCATTCACAAAACAAAGTCAGCGGAACCGCCGATGATCAGGAACATCGCGCAATTCCTTTCGTTGTCGGTCGGGCAATGCAGACATGTGAGGAGACATTCGATGACTAACCGCTTTTTGATTTCGGTCGCGACAGCGGCCCTGATCGCCGGAACCGGCTTTGCGAACGCGCAGGGTACCGGTATGGGCCGCGACGCAGGGTCGGCCGGTTCCCCGGCTCAGCAGAGCGCGCCTTCTTCTTCCGATCGCGGCGGCGCTTCGTCGGGCACGATGCAGCGCGATAGCGGCGGCAAGGACAGCGGCGGCAAGTCCGACATGAAGGGCGCGCAGTCCGAGCCTAAGTCGATGGGCGCTGAAAAGAACCAGCGCGCCGAAGACCACATGAAGGGCGGCAAGGACATGAAGGCCGAAGGCCGGCAAGACAAGGATATGAAGGCCGAGGGTAAGGAAGACCGCGGCGGCATGAAGTCCGAGCAGAAGGGTCAGACGACCGGCCAGGGTACGATGCAGCGTGA
This sequence comes from Bradyrhizobium sp. AZCC 2262, assembly GCF_036924535.1. Classification (NCBI taxonomy): domain Bacteria; kingdom Pseudomonadati; phylum Pseudomonadota; class Alphaproteobacteria; order Hyphomicrobiales; family Nitrobacteraceae; genus Bradyrhizobium; species Bradyrhizobium sp. AZCC 2262. The sequence goes on from NZ_JAZHRT010000001.1 coordinate 3,742,700, forward strand.
TCAAAGCACGACCCAGCACCGTGACCAGACGACGACCCAGGGCCGCGATCAAACGCAGGGCCATGACCAGAAGGACCAGAAGGCCCAGGGCCAGCAGGACCGCATGCAGACCCAGACTCAGGGCGGAGCCGCGGGCCAGAGCACGACCACCACGGGTCAGGCCGGTGCGGCCGGCAAGCTCTCGACCGAGCAGCGCAGCCAGATCACCAGTGTGATCCACGAGCAGCGCGTTGCGCCGGTGACGAACGTGAACTTCTCGATTTCGGTCGGCACCCGCGTACCGCGCGAGGTGACCTTCCATGCGTTGCCGGAGCGAGTGGTGACGATCTATCCGGAATGGCGCAGGTATAAGTTCATCCTCGTCAAGGAGCAGATCGTGATCGTCGACCCGAACACCTACGAGATCGTGGCAGTTCTGGAATCCTGACAACAGGCTTTTCGCAAATATCAGGGCGGGCAGAAATGCCCGCCCTTTTTTGCTTGGCCGAGACTCGTCGAGTTGCTGCGACCGGGTGAACTCCCAGCGAATTCATCATTTCGAGTGAAGGCTGGGAACAACGCGGGGGTTCGGGCAGCACAACCGTGCCGGTCTTGGTCTGAGCTTGCGTCTTTAAGGCACGTGGCGGTGGATGACGGCGCGCTGACACGCCCCCGGCCGATTCTTTGGCATTGGGTTAACGTGCAATTTCAGCAGGTTCTGCGTGCCTTTTTATGAACAGGATGAGGCGTTTGAAAGGCGGCCGGAGCGGCCTAAAGACTTCCCCTTGACCCCATTGTTACCTATAACCCCGCGACCTGCCCGCCCCCATTTGCTGGAATCCGGATGGCCCAAGCCTCTGCCGCGACGATCTATGTCCTCAACGGCCCGAACCTCAACATGTTGGGGACGCGCGAGCCCGAAACCTACGGCCACGCGTCGCTCGCCGATGTCGAAAAGCTGTGTGTGGAGACCGCGGCGCAATTCGGCCTGAAGGCCGATTGCCGCCAGTCCAACCGCGAAGGCGAACTGATCGACTTCATCCACGAGGCGCATGCCAAAAAGGTGGCCGGCATCATCATCAACGCCGGCGGCTATTCGCACACTTCGATCGCGTTACATGACGCGCTGGTCGCGGTGAAGATTCCGACGGTGGAAGTGCATATCAGCAACATCCACGCCCGCGAGAGCTTCCGTCATCACTCCTACACGGCCATGGCCGCCTTTGCGTCGCTCTGCGGCTTCGGCATCGATGGCTACCGGCTCGCAATATCAGGCCTTGCCGCCAAAATCGGCGCCAAAGCCAAAACCTAACTTCAAAAACCTGACGTCGAACGACACCAAGCCTGACGCTTACGCCGTCACCCACATCGAGAATTCCGGATCAAGAGCATGGCCCGCCAGCCCGACAACAAGTCAGCGGACAATTCTGCCGCAAACCTGAAGAGCGACGACAGCGCGCTCATTCGCGAACTCGCGCTGCTGCTGGATGAGACCAGCCTGACCGAGATCGAAATCGAGCGCGCCGGCCTGCGGGTGCGGGTCGCGCGCAACATCACCGTGTCGGCGGCGATGCCGGCGGGCTTCCAGCCGGCGCCGGTTGCTGCCGCGGCAGCGGTCCCCGCTGCGGGTGCCGATCTGGCCAAGCATCCGGGCGTGGTCCCCTCGCCGATGGTCGGTACCGCTTACTGGGCGCCCGAGCCCGGCGCCAAGCCGTTCATCGACGTCGGCACCAAGGTATCGGCCGGGCAAACGCTGCTGATCATCGAAGCGATGAAGACGATGAACCAGATCCCATCGCCGCGCGCGGGCACGGTGACGCAAATTCTCGTCGAGGACGGCCAGCCGGTCGAATTCGGCGAGCCGCTCGTGATCATTGAATAAAATTCGTCAACGTCAGGCGCTGCGATGTTCGACAAGATTCTGATAGCCAATCGCGGCGAGATCGCGCTCCGGGTGCTGCGCGCGTGCAAGGAGCTCGGCATCTCCACTGTCGCGGTGCATTCCACCGCCGATGCCGACGCCATGCATGTGCGGCTCGCCGACGAGAGCGTTTGTATCGGCCCACCGCCATCAAAGGATTCTTATCTCAACGTCCCCGCACTGCTCGCGGCCTGCGAGATCACCGGCGCCGACGCCGTGCATCCCGGCTACGGCTTCCTGTCGGAGAACGCCCGCTTCGCCGAAATCCTCGCCGAGCATAATCTGCATTTCATTGGCCCGAAGGCCGAGCACATTCGCCTGATGGGCGACAAGATCGAGGCCAAGAAGACCGCCAAGCGGCTCGGCATCCCCGTCGTTCCGGGTTCCGATGGCGCGGTCTCGCCCGACGACGATGCCCTGGCTATCGGCAAGGCGATCGGCTTCCCCGTGCTGGTGAAGGCGGCCGCCGGCGGCGGCGGACGCGGCATGAAGGTCGCGCACTCCGCCGACGATCTGATGATGGCGCTGTCGACCGCGTCCAACGAGGCCAAATCGGCGTTCGGCGACGCCTCGGTCTATCTCGAAAAATACCTGCAGAAGCCGCGCCACATCGAGATCCAGATTCTCGGCGACGGCCGCGGCGGCGCGATCCATCTCGGCGAGCGCGACTGCTCGCTGCAGCGCCGTCACCAGAAGGTCTGGGAAGAAGGCCCCTCGCCGGTTCTCTCCGCCGCCGCCCGCGCCAGGATCGGCGAGACCTGCGCCAAGGCGATGCGGGACATGAAATATCTCGGCGTCGGCACCATCGAATTCCTCTATGAGGATGGCGAGTTCTATTTCATCGAAATGAACACCCGCATCCAGGTCGAGCATCCCGTCACCGAGAGCATCACCGACATCGACCTCGTGCTGGAGCAGATCCGCATCGCCGCCGGCGGCGACCTGCCCGCGAAGCAGGAAGAGATCGCCATCATCGGGCATGCCATCGAATGCCGCGTCAATGCGGAGAACCCGCAGACCTTCCGCCCGTCACCCGGCAAGATCACGCAATTCCATCCGCCCGGCGGGCTCGGCGTGCGGATCGATTCCGCCGTTTATCAGGGCTACGTTATTCCGCCTTATTATGATTCGCTGGTCGGCAAGCTGATCGTGCACGGCAAGACCCGCGCGGAATGCCTGATGCGGCTGCGCCGGGCGCTCGACGAGATGGTGGTCGACGGCATCGAAACCACCCTGCCGCTGTTCCGGGCGCTGGTCCGGGAGGCCGACATCATCAACGGCGACTACCACATTCACTGGCTCGAGCAGTACCTCGCCGGCCAGCCGGTGGACGGCAAGACCTGATCCAAAAAAACTCCTGAAATATTCGACGGCGCATGGAACCGATGGGTTCCATCGCACGTTGGTGTGCAAAAGGGGCTGCCAGGGGCGCTTGTTCCGTTTGTTCATGACGCGAGATCACCGTGACCGCTGACGCCCAGCGCAAGCGCGCCATCGGGCATATCCTGCTGCTTGCGGCGGGGCTCTTGGTGTTGACCGTCATCAGCGCCGGTTCGGTCCATCTGGTGAACGAGGCGCGCGAGGACGCGCGCACGGTTCTGCGCACCCTTGAGGTTGAAAACCAGATATCGCTCGTCCAACTGCAGTTGCGGCGTGCCGAAAGCGCACAGCGCGGCTATCTCGCGACATTGCGGCCGGATTTTCAGTCCGATTTTGAGCAAGCCATATCCGAACTGACGCCGGCGCTGACGAAGTTGAGCCAACTTATCACCGACAATCCGGTTCAAAGGCGGCTCATCAACGAAATGATGCCGCTCTACGACCAGCGGATCGAGGAATTCCGTACGACGAACGAACTGGCCCGGTCGAAGCGCATGAGCGACGCCGCCAAGATCGTGCGCGAGGGCATCGGGCGCGACACCATGAAACATATCGAAGATCTCGCGGTGCGGATGCGGACCGAGGAAGACCGCCTGTTTGTCGAGCGCACGACCAACGCCGATCGCAGCCAGACGCTGGCGGCCTCGATCACCGGCATCGGTTCGGGTTTCGTGGTCGTGCTGGCCGGCATCGCGATCTTCATGGTCCGGCGTTCGTCGCACGCACGCGACCAGGCCGCCGCCAGGCTGCGCGACAGCCATCTCAACCTCGAGGCCACGGTCGACGAGCGCACCGCGGACCTGCGCGAAGCCAATGACGAGATCCAGCGCTTCGCCTACATCGTCAGCCACGATCTGCGCTCGCCGCTGGTGAACATCATGGGCTTCACCAGCGAGTTGGAGGAATTGCGCGGCGACATCTTCAAACGGATCGCAGCGCTTTCCCGCGAGCAGTCCGCCGCACCATCGGCCCCGGAAAACGCCACCGATACCGCCGAACCCGTACTCGAGGGCCCCGATAAGCAGCTCTCGGAAGATTTCTCCGAGGCGCTCGGCTTCATCAAGTCATCGATCGGCAAGATGGACCGGTTGATATCGGCGATCCTCAGCCTCACCCGCGAGGGGCGGCGCGAGTTCGAGCCGGTGTGGATCGATACAAAGGAGCTGATCGAGGCCATCGTGACGACCGTGGCCCATCAGGCCGCCGAAGCCCAGGCCGAGATCCGGATCGACACGCTGCCGAATATCGTCAGCGATCGCCTTGCGGTGGAGCAGATCTTCTCCAATCTGATCGACAATGCACTCAAATACCTCAAGACCGGGGTCCCCGGCGAAATTACGGTGCGCGGCCGCACCAAGCTCGGCTTTGCGATTTTCGAGTTATCGGACAATGGGCGTGGTATCGACCCCAAGGACCATCAGCGCATTTTCGAGCTGTTCCGCCGCGCGGGAACCCAGGATAGGCCGGGACAGGGCATCGGCCTTGCCCATGTCCGCGCGTTGGTGCGCCGGCTGGGAGGAACCATGTCGGTCGCGTCGGAACTTCACCGGGGCAGCACGTTCACGATCACGCTGCCCGTTAATTGGTCTGCCAACCGGAACACACGGACATGAATAATCCAGTCACCATCATCATGATCGAGGACGATGAGGGGCATGCCCGCCTGATTGAGCGCAATATACGCCGATCCGGTGTCAACAATGAGATAAAGCCGTTCACCAGCGGTACAGCCGCGCTGAACTACCTGTTTGGCAAGGACGGGACGGGTCTCGACCACAAGGGCAGCGCCCTCCTGATCCTGCTCGACCTCAATTTGCCCGACATGACCGGCATCGACATTCTGAAGCGGGTCAAGGAAAACAGATACCTCAAGACAACGCCCGTGGTGGTGCTGACCACGACCGACGATTCTCACGAGATCAAGCGTTGCTACGAATTCGGTTGCAACGTGTACATTACCAAGCCCGTGAACTACGAAAGCTTCGCCAACGCCGTTCGTCAGCTCGGTCTGTTCTTTTCCGTCATTCAGGTACCCCCGGCCGCCACATGAAACCCGCGATGCCGACACTGCTGTATATCGACGACGACGCCGGGTTGGCCCGGCTGGTCGACCGCGGCCTGACGCGGGCGGGCTTCAAGGTCGTCCATGCGGCCGGTGGCGACCAGGGGTTGGCCCGGCTGGCGCAAGGCGGCATCGATGTCGTGGCGCTCGACCAGTACATGCCCGGGCTCGACGGGCTGGAAACACTGGAACAGATCATGGCGATCCCGAACGCGCCGCCGGTGGTGTTCGTCACAGCCTCTCAGGATTCGGCGATCGCAGTCACGGCGCTGAAAGCCGGTGCCGCCGACTATCTGGTCAAGGACATCAGGGGCGATTTCATTCCGCTGCTTCAGGTCGCCGTCAACGGCGCGCTGCGGCAGGCCGAGCTTCAGCGCGCCCGCGACGAGGCCGAAGCCGAGGTTCACCGCTCGCGCGACCGCTATGCGGCGCTCGCCGCCGAACGCGAAGTGCTGCTGCGCGAAGTCAACCACCGCGTCGGCAACTCCTTGCAGATCATCGCCTCGCTGCTGCATCTGCAGGCCAATTCGACCACCCAGGACGACGTCAAGGCGGCGCTGACCAATGCGATGGGCCGCGTCGCCGCGGTCGCCCAGGTGCATCGCCGCCTCTACACCTCGCACGATCTCAAGAGCGTGCTGCTGAACCAGTATCTCGAAGCCCTGCTGGAAGATCTCCGGCGTTCGGCCGAGGGCAACAAGATGTCGCGGCTGACGCTCAAGGCCGAACCGATCGAGATCGACCCGGACCGCGCGGTCGCGATCGGCATCATCGTCAACGAGCTGGTGATGAACGCCGTCAAATATGCCTATCCCGACGGTGCAGGTCCCATTCACGTCGAGCTCAAGCCTGAGGGCGACGACCTCGTGGTCGCGATTGCCGACGACGGCGTCGGCCTCAACGCCAAGGCCGATCCGCGCTCCACCGGCATGGGGCAACGCATCGTGAGCGCGATGGCCGCCAAGCTGGACGCCAGTGCCGAGCGCGATCCGGACCATCATGGCACCAGGATCGTGCTGCGCTTCCGCCGCGTCCCGGCGGTGGCGCCGAAATCGACCAACGCCGCGGCGGGCTAGGCTACGAATCCCTCGGCGTCGCCGCTTCGATCGCACGCGCAGCCGCCAGAAGAACGTCTGCCACCTCGATCGCCCGGCGCGGGCTCATTCTGTTTCGTATGGCGGAGAGCGTAATCGCCGCAGCGGGCTGGCCGTCCGGTGTCCGGATCCAGGCCGAAAGCGACTTCGTTCCCTGCACCAGGCCGACATCGCGCAGATTGTAGCCCCGGCGGCGCGCGAGCTGGATCTGGCCGAGGACGGTGGCCGTATCGGTCCGATAGGCGCCAAATCGCGGTTCGTTGGCGAGCACGATCTTGCGTGCCTCCGCAGCAGGCATGGCGGCCAGTATCGCCACACCCGCGCTGCTGACGCCCAGCGGACGCCGCACACCGACCTCGATCGACAACACCTGGATCGGATAGCCGCCGATGCGGCGCGCCACGCATAGCGTGTCGAGCCCGGTGCGTACCGTCAGGAACAAGGTATCGCCGAGCTGCGCCGACGCTTCCGCGAGATACGGCTCGGCTGCAACCATCAGGGGTGAGCGCGATGGACGCGCCAGCGCCAGTTCGGGCACCTGGCGGCCGACGACGTAGTTTCCTGTCCGGTCGCTGCGCTCGACAATCCCCTCCTCGACCAGCACGTGCACGATGCGATGTACCGTAGGGCGGGCGAGCGAGGTCGCTTGCACGATCTCAACCAGAGGCACGCCTTTTTCCCCGCCAACCGCGAGCGTGCGCAGCACGTTCAACGCGCGGCGGATTGCCTGCCCGCCCTGCCGCGGCCCTCGCCTGCGCGGCTTTAGCCGACCGTTAGTCATACGTACTGTCCCATGTCCACAATGTGGACAAAAACACCACAATTTGGTCGACAGCGGAAGGGCTGCGCGCAAGATCGCGGCGCGGAACAATAGATGCGCATGCCGCTGGGACGGGGCCCGCGCAAAACAAATGTGGCGGCAGACATGTCGCTTTTCGGGAGAATGCGATGAAATTTTTCGCGATCGCAGGCGTCGCTGTATCGGTACTGTCAGCGGCTTCGTTGAGCACGCCGGCCGATGCCCAGCAATGGCCGGCGCGGCAAGTACGCCTGATCGTGCCTTACCCGGCAGGCGGCAATGTCGACAGCGCGGCGCGCGTCATCGCCGACAAGCTTCAGGCGAAGCTGGGCCAGCCGTTCATCGTGGAAAACAAGGCCGGCGCCGGCGGCCTGATCGCCGGCGAGGCGTTCGCGAAAACCAAACCCGACGGCTACGCGCTGTTCGTCGGCGCCAACGGGCCGGTGCTGTTCGCACCCGAGATCGCCAAGCGTGATGCCTATAACTGGAAGCGGGATTTCGCACCGATCACCTCGATCACGATGACGCCGCTGGTGCTCGAAGTGCACCCGTCGGTGCCGGCCAAAGATCTGCAGGAATTCATCGAACTTGCGCGCCGCGATCCCGGCAAGCTGACGATGGCCTCGCCTGGCCAGGGCACCACCAACCATCTGCTCAGCGAGCTGATGCAGTCGACGCTGGGCCTGGAATGGCTGACGGTGCACTACCGCGGCAACGCGCCCGCTCTCAACGACCTGATCGGCGGACAGGTGCAATTCGCGCTGGATCAGATCTCGGTCGGATTGCCTTCCATCAAGAGCGGCATGCTGCGCCCGCTCGCCGTCACCGGTAGCCACCGCGCCTCCTGGCTGCCTGATGTCCCGACCTTCACCGAACTCGGCTACAAGGAATTTGACGGCCAGACCTTCACCGGCCTGTTCGCGCCATCAGGCACGCCGGCCGAGATCATGACCACGCTCCACGATACGCTTGCGGAGATCCTGAAAGATCCCGCCATCGTCGAGAAGTTCAACGCGCTCGGCGCCGAGGCCGTATCGATGACACCGGCAGAGTTCACGAGCTATCTCGAGCGCGAGGACGCCAAGTGGATTCCCGTGGTCCGCAAGGCGAACATCAAGGCTGACTGAGGCGCATCCCGATGCGGATCGATCCGGCATATCTCGACGCCGAAACGGCCTACAGGCTGATCACCGGCGTCGTGGTGCCCCGGCCCATTGCCTGGGTCACCACCCTGTCAAACAGCGGGGTCGTCAACCTCGCCCCGTTCAGCGCTTTTACCTTCGTTTCGCCGAAGCCGCCGATGCTGGCCATCAGCGTCGGCCGCAAGGGTGGAATATACAAGGATACCGCGCAGAACATCCTCAACAACGAGGAGTATGTCGTTCACATCGCGGATTCCAGCCTGATGACGGCAGTGCACGAGAGCTCCACCGAGCATCCGCCTGACGTCAGCGAGGTCGAGGAATTGCGGCTCTCGACGCTGCCGGGAGAACGCATCAAGGTGCCTCGTCTCGCCGCAGCTCCGGTTGCGATGGAATGCCGCTTCCGGCAGTGCCTCGAATTCGGCGAGACCCGCAGCCGGCTCATCGTCGGCGAGGTGCTGGTGTTCCATATCAGGGATGGGCTGCTGCAAAACGGCAAGATCGAAACCAAGGCGCTCGATCCGATCGCCCGTATCGCCGGTCCGCGTTACGCGAAGCTTGGCGAGATCGTCACCCTGAAACCCGTGTTCCAGACCTCGAAAACTGAATCCTGAAGCATCGCATGGCGACGCCTGCGTGAACGCGGCACTGATCCGGAGATCCACCGCATGCAACTCTTGAGTTTTCTCGCAAATGGCGAGCCGCATTTCGGCGCGGCCGTTGCCGGCGGCGTGGTTGACCTCACTCAACGGCTCGGACCGAAATGTCCTGACCTTCGGACCCTGATCGCCAAGGACGGTCTGGAAGTCGCGCGCCAAATGGTCGCCGGCCTCAAGCCGAGCCATGCCCTCGACGATCTCGTGCTGCTGCCGCCGATCCCCAACCCGGAAAAACTCTGGTGCATCGGCGTCAACTACAAGGACCGCAACGCCGAGTACAAGGACAATTCGGACCTGCCGAAATATCCGAGCCTGTTTGTCCGCAACCCCTCTTCCGTCGTCGGCTCCGGTCAGCCGATCGAAAAGCCTGATATCTCCGAACAGCTCGACTATGAAGGCGAGCTTGTGATCGTGATCGGCAAGGAAGGACGGCACATACCCCGCGAGCGCGCCTGGGACCACATCTTCGGCATGACGCTGTGCAACGAGGGCAGCGTCCGCGACTGGCTGCACCACGGCAAGTTCAACGTCACCCAGGGCAAGAATTTCGACCGCTCGGGCAGTATCGGGCCGTGGATCGTCACGTCGGACGAATGCGATCCGCGCGGGCCCCATGACATTATTACCCGCGTCAATGGCGAAGTGCGCCAGAACGATTCCACCGAGCGGCTGATGTTCCCGTTCGATTTCCTGATCGCCTATCTCTCCACCTTTGCCACCCTGAAACCCGGCGACATGATCGCGACCGGCACCCCGATCGGCGCCGGCGCCCGGTTCACGCCGCCGCGCTGGCTCAAGCCAGGCGACGTCGTCGAGGTGGAATCCTCTGGAATCGGCATCCTCCGCAACACCGTGGCGGAGGAGCAGTAGCCGATGCTCGATCAACAGACCATCGAACGGCTGGCGCAGCGTCTGGATGACGCCGAACGCAGCAAGTCGCTGATTGCTGCGTTCACGCGCGAATATCCCGACCTCACGATCGAGGACGCCTACGCCATTCAGCGCGCCTGGACGAAGCTGCAGCTCGCGCGCGGCCGCATCGTCAGGGGGCACAAGATCGGCCTGACATCGAAAGCGATGCAGAACGCCGTCGGCATTTCCGAACCGGATTACGGCGTGCTGTTCGCCGACATGTTCTATCCCGACGCGTCGGCGATCCCGTTCGATCGTTTCCGTGCGCCCCGTATCGAGGTCGAACTGGCCTTTGTGCTGAAGACGCCGCTGGAAGGCCCCGAGTGCACGCTGTTCGACGTGCTCAACGCCACCGACTACGTCACGCCGGCGCTCGAAATCCTGGAGACGCGGATGCACCGCGTCGATCCCGAGACGAAAGCGCCGCGCAAGGTGATGGACACGATTTCCGATAACGCCGCCAATGCGGCGTTGGTCGTCGGTGGCCGGCCTATCCGTCCGCTCGATTTCGACCTGCGCTGGATCGGCGCGCTGTTATTTCGCAACGGCCAGATCGAGGAAACCGGCATTGCCGCCGGCGTTCTCAATCATCCCGCCAACGGCGTAGCCTGGCTCGCCGACCGACTGGCCGCCCAGGGCGAGTTTCTCGACGCCGGCGAGGTAGTGCTGGCGGGATCGTTTACACGTCCGGTCGAGATCATCAGGGGCGACACGTTTCATGCCGATTACGGTCAGTTCGGATCGGTGTCCTGCCAGTTCGTCTGAACAAAAACGTCCCGGGAGAACAGAGATGACAAGGCGCAAGAGCATTCATATCGGCGAATTCAAGCACGCCAATCCCATTCCCAACGCCTGCCACATCGGCAATCTCCTGATGTCCGGCGTCATCCTTGGCCGCGACCCCGCCACCGGCAAGATGCCGGAAAAGATCGAAGACCAGTGCGCCAACATGTTCGGCCACATGAAGGCGATCGTGGAGGCCGGCGGCGGGGCGACCTCCGACATCATCAAGATGACGGTGTGGCTGCAGGATCGCACGCAGCGCGCGCCGGTGAACACCGAGTGGCTGAAAATGTTTCCCGACGAGCATTCGCGCCCGGCCCGTCACGCGCTGCAGATGGACATGGAAAACGGCGCGCTCGTGCAATGCGATTTCACCGCCGTGATCGGCTGATCGCGACCGAACAAGGAACCTGACATGCCGGCCTATCTACCCTTCGATCCGAACCCGCGACGCCCCTCAAAACTGCCGCCGCCGAAAAGCATCGACAGCCAGTTTCACGTGCTGGGCCCGCTCGACAAATATCCGGTGCGCCCGGGCGCCGCCTACCAGATGCCGACGGCGACCTGGGAAGCGGCGCTTCGCGTCCACAAGACGCTCGGCATCGAGCGCGGCATCATCGTGCAGACCACGACCTATGGCGCCGATCATTCCGTGGTGCTCGACGCCCTCGCGGCGATGGGACCGAACTACCGCGGCTGCGCCAACGCCCTGGTGTTTGCCGAAGCCGATGATGCCTATCTCGCCAAACTTCACGACGCCGGCGTGCGCGGCGCCCGCTTCAGTTTCCGGCAGGAACTTGGCGCAGTGCTCTCGGACAAGGATTTTGCGCGCGCGATCGCGAAAATTCGCGAGCTCGGCTGGTACGCAAAAATCCAGCCGGAGAAGGACGGCATCGTCTCCAGCGCCGCGAAATACGAAAATCTCGACGTCCCCGTGCTGATCGACCATATGGCCCGGCCGGACCCTGTGCGCGGCAAGGAAGACCCGAATTTGCAAAAGATGCTGGAGCTTCTGTCGAAGGGCAATTTCTGGGTGATGCTGTCGCTCGGCGAGAAGACCTCGAAGAAGGGCCCGCCGTGGGACGACGTCATCCCGATCGCGCGCGCCTATATCGAAGCCGCTCCCGACCGCTGCGTATGGGCGAGCGACTGGCCGCACCCGGTTTCGGTGGTGCAGCCGCCCAACGACGCCGACCTGCTCGAGCTGCTCTATCGCTACGTGGCCGACGAGGCCGAGCTGAAGAAAATCCTGGTGACCAACCCGGCCAAGCTGTTCGGCTACGAGGAGTAGAGGTTGTCGCACGCCTAGCGCAGCGCGACCGTCATGAATGCGACGATGACGGGCAATGTCACCGCGGCCAGGACCGTCCCGAGCGCCACTGCGCCCGAGACGGCTTCGTTCAGCCGTCCGTACTGGGCGGAGAAGATGTAGGCATTGGCGCCGGTCGGCATCGCTGCAAAGAGAACAACCACCGCCGCGGAAATCGGCGGCAGCGCCAGGAAGTAGAACGCGAGGATCGCGGCGATGGCCGGCATCGCCAGCAGCTTGAGGGCGCACTTCACCGCCATCGCGAGCGCCCGGCCCTTGATCTTGAATCCGAAGAGATTGATTCCGAGCGCGATCAGCGCCGTTGGCGAACCGGCCTGCGCCAGCAACTCCAGCGTCTTGTCCGCTACGGGATGCAATCCCAATCCGGTGAGGCGCCAGAGGAACCCAAAGCCGAGCGCGAGCATGATCGGATTGCGCGCGATCTCGCTGATAGCCCGAAGGGCCAGAAGCGGCGCACTCTCGGAAGACTTCCGCTCGGCCCATGCCATCTGCAGCGTGCCGCAAAGCCAAAGCAGCGGCGTATTGACCGACAGGATCAATGCCATCGAGCCAGCGGCCTGACTTCCCAGAGCCGACAACGTCAGGGGAAGGCCGAGCATCACGATGTTGCCGTAGATCGAGCCGATCGCGAGCACCACGCCGTCGGCCCGGGATTGCCGAAGAACGGATGTCGCCAGGAGCGCGACGATCCATGTCGCCGCCGTTGCCCCATAATAGGCGCTCCACACCGCGAAGGCGTTGACGGCGGGAAATTCTGCGACGACCACGATCCGGAACAGGAGCGCAGGAATGGCGATGCTGAAGGCGAACTCAGAAATTCCCTTGTGCGCCGTAGGCGAAATGAAACGCAGCGCCACCGCCGCATAGCCGGCCGCGATCAACGCGAACACCGGAACGACGATCAACAGCGCGCTCATGTTCCGATCACACCACCCCCAGCCACGGCATCACGATCAGCAACAGGCCAGCAAAATAGATCACGCCGAAGATCAGGCCGAATTTCCAGAAATCACCCTTCCCGATATAGCCGCTGCCGTAATACATCGGCGCCGGCCCGGTCGCGTAGGGCGAGATCACCCCCATCAGGCCGAGCGAATAGACGCAGAGCAGCGTCAGTATCGGCATCGACAGTCCCGGAATGCTGCTGCCGACCGCAAGCACCACCGGCAACACCGCCGCCGCATGCGAGGTGATGCTGGAAAAGAAATAGTGGACCCAGAAGAAGAAGGAGACCAGCAGGATCATCCCGACCGTGGGACCGAGCCCCGCCAGCTCCCTGGCATAGCCCTCCGCCACCCATTTGATGAAGCCGATTTCGTTCAGGCCCGAGGACAGCGTCAACAGCGAGGTGAAATAGAAGAACACTTCCCACGCACTCTTTTCGCGGACGATGTCGTCGAACTCGATCACGCCGGTCAACAGCATCAGCGAGATCACGACGAAGACCACCATGGTCGCGTTGATGAAGTTCGACCCCAGCAGCGGCAGGCTGATGGTGGGGTTGGAACCGCAGATCCACAGGAACATCGCCAGCAGCACGAGGGCGGCCATGATCCATTCGTTGCGTGACAGCGGCCCCATCACCTTGAGCTCGGTTGAACTCCATTCGACGATTTCCGGGCTTTCCTTCACCTCCGGCCGGCAGATCACGTAACTCAGCAGCGGCACCAGGATCAAAAGCAGGACACCGAGCGGCGCGAAGCCGATGAACCATTGCGACCAGCCGACTTCGACGCCTGCGATCTTCTTGGCGATAGAGAGCGCAGCCGCGTTGGGCGCCAGCGCGGTCAGGAACAGCGAGCTCGTCACCGCGGTGGTCGCAAACGCCGTCCACATCACATAGGTGCCGATCCTGCCGGCGGTCGGCCCCGGTTCGGAGCCATAGATGCGCGGGATGTTGCTGACGATCGGATAGATGGTGCCGCCGCTGCGCGCGGTGTTGGACGGCGTCGCCGGCGCCAGCACGAGGTCGGAGAAGGCAACCGCATAGCCGAGCCCGATGGTGCGGCGGCCAAGGCGATTGACCAGCAGCAGCGCGAGCCGCCGGCCGAGCCCGCTCTTGCGGTAGCCGATCGAGAACACAAAGGCGCCGACGATCAGCCACACCGTGCTTTCGGAAAAGCCGCCCAGCATCCAGCGCAGCGCCTTGTTGGGATCCTGCTCGACATATCCCGAGATACCCGCGAACGTCAGGCCGATAATGCCGACGGCGCCGACCGGCATCGATTCCAGGATCAGGCCTGCGATCACGGCGGCAAAGATCGCAAAATAGTGCCATTGATTGGCGTTAAGGCCGGCCGGAACCGGCGTGAGATAGAGCGCCAGCCAGATCAGCAGTGGCACAACGGTCTTCCAGGTGATTTTCACGCGTCCCCTCTTTCTTCCTCCTGGCGATCGTCGATATTCGGGCGGCCGCCTTTTTTGCGGAAGCGTAGCATAGGCCCGCGCCGTCCTGCTATTCTGCCACGCATGACATCGCGCGAGTCAGCCGTTTCCGAAATCACGCCCGAAGTGCTGCTGCGGGCCTATGCCTGCGGCATCTTCCCGATGGCCGAGAGCGCCGGCGATCCGACGCTGTTCTGGGTCGAGCCGGAAATGCGCGGCGTGATTCCGCTTCAAGGCTTCCGCATTGCCTCGCGGCTGGCCCGCACCGTGCGCTCGGATACCTTCAGCGTGACCGTCGATACCGCCTTCAAGGCGGTGATCGCGGGCTGCGCTGCGCCGCAGCCTGGCCGCGACGACACCTGGATCAACAAGCGTATCAGGGATCTCTATGTCGGGCTCCACGAGCTCGGCCACTGCCACAGCGTCGAGGTCTGGCAGGACGGCGACCTCGTCGGCGGCCTCTACGGCGTCAGCCTCGGGCGGGCTTTCTTCGGGGAAAGCATGTTCCATCGCGCCCGTGATGCGTCGAAAGTGGCGCTGGTGCATCTGGTGGCGCGGCTGATCGCAGGCGGGTTCGAGCTGCTCGACACCCAATATGTCACCGAACATTTGCGCAGCTTCGGTGCGGTCGAAATTCCAAGGCACCGCTATCGCGTATTGCTCGACAAGGCGATCGCGGGCGAGCCTGCGGATTTCATGCGGTTACAAGCCAGCGTCAGCGGCGAGGAAGCGCTCGCGATTATCGCGAAACGTCCAACCGCGTAGCCCGGATGGAGCGCAGCGCAGTCCGGGATCGGTCTCCACCACGGAGAGAGCAGTCCCGGATTTCGCGGAGCCTGTCATCGGGCCCGCATTCGCGCGACCCGGTGGCTCCATCCGGGCTACGTTCTTTGCTGCTAATTCCCGAACAATCCGCCAAACAGTCCACCCGGCCGCTGCTGCGGTGGGGGTGGTGGCGGAGCCTGTTGCGGCTGCTGCTGGAATTGCGGCTGCGGCGGCGCTCCCGGCGGACGCGGCGCTGCCTGCTTCGGTTGCGGCGGACGTTTTGCGGCCGGCGGCGGGGCCGCCCCCTTCGGCGGATCGGGCTGCGCGCTGACGATGGTCTGGTCGGGGCCTTTGCAGTCAGTCAACCAGATGTCGTAGACCGGGTGCTCGACGCCATGCAGGCCGGGGCTCGCGGCATACATCCAGCCTGAGAAGATCCGCTTCACCTCGCCCTGCAGCGTGATCTCGTCGACCTCGACAAAGGCGTCGGTGTTGGCGGCTTCCGTCGACGGCCGTGTATAGCAGGCACTGGTCTTCACGCGCAGCGCGCCGAACTGCACGGTCTCGCCGATATCCTCGTCGAAATTGATGATGCGGCCGGTGATCTTGTCGAGGCCGGAGAAGCTCGCCTTCTTGTTGGTGATCTTGGTGGCCGGCGGCTCGGACACGACCTCGTCACCCGGCTGCAGCGTCGCCGGCGATTGCGGCACGCCCTTGGCTGGCGGTTGGCGCTGGCCCGGTGGCGCGTTGGCGACGCCCGGCTGAGGCTGGCCCGGCTGCGGCGGCTGAGCGGCAACGCCCGGCTGCGTGCCCTGGGGCGCGACGGTCGTTCCTGGCGGCGGCGCCAGCGGCTGTGACTGGAAGCTTCCCGGCGGCGGAGCGCCCTGCCCCGGCGGCGGACGGTTCGGGGTCGGCAACAGGCGGCCGCGCGGCAGTTCCGGCACTTCCTCGTCGTCGTCGGGGATTTGTTGCTGCTGCTGATTGCCGCGGGGAATGGCGCCCGGCGGCCGCAGCGGCGGATCGGAAAAGATATTGCCGATCTGCGCCTGCGCCGGGGGCACAAGCGACGTCATGGTGGCGGCGATCAGGGCCGCAAGACCGGTCAGGGCGATGGTTCGAAGCATCTCGCGGCTTTTACAGGCGAATCGGGCTCGCGACATAGTACAGACTTATCCGCCGCTCGCGTCCCAACCGGTTAACACGGCGAATACGGCGCGGAAAGGGCGACTTGCCCCCTTCCCGCCGCACTCGATCCTGGCCGGGAAAGGCGGAAGCCGGTTTTCCAAGTCGCTCGGTGATCTCGATCATGGCCCGGGAACGCCGAAACCGGCTTTCGATCGTCGCGGCATGATCCCGATCATGGCCCGGGAGGGCGGAAACCGGTTTCGATAGCACCCCATGATCTAGTCATGCCCCGTTTCAGATGAAATAGTCGCTTCCGTTCACGCGAGGGTGCCCGCTCTCGGCGCGAAAACCATCAAAATCCGGGATAACCGGAGGAGCGAGAGGAAACCTTAAGACATGCCCGATCGAATTCGCCTCGATGGCCGGGTTGCCGTCGTGACCGGCGCGGCCGGCGTCATCGGAACCGCGACCATCCGCCTCCTGGCCGAACGCGGCGCCCGCATCGTCGCTGTCGACCGCAAGGAAGACGACCTCAAGGCCGCCATCAAGGACCTGCCCGCCTCGGCCGAAGCGCTCGCGGTCACGGCTGACGTCACAAGGGAGGACGAGGTCGCGGACTATGTCCGCGCCACGGTCGACAGGTTCGGCGCGATCGACGCGTTCTACAACAACGCCGGCATCGAGGGCGACATCAAGCCGATCCCGGAATATCCGCTGGACAGCTTTCGCCGCGTGCTCGACGTCAATGTCGTCGGCGTCTTTCTCGGCATGAAGCATGTGCTGCCGGTGATGCTGAAGCAGAACAAGGGCAGCATCATCAACACCGCCTCGATCGCCGGCCTGATGGGATCGCCGATGATCGCCGTCTACAGCGCCAGCAAACACGCGGTGATCGGTCTCACCAAGAGCGCTGCCTGGGAATGCACCGGCACCGGCGTGCGGGTCAACTGCGTCTGCCCCGGTCTGATCGACAGCCGGATGCTGAGCACGATCCTGCAGGGCCGCAATCCCGGCAACGAGCCGCCGCCGAACGAGAAGATCGTCGACCGGATTCCGGCGCGGCGGCTTGGACAGGCGTCCGAAGTCGCCTCCATCGTGGCGTTCCTCGCCTCCGACGAGGCAAGCTACGTCTCGGGCTCCGCTTACACCGTTGACGGCGGCCGCACCGCCGCCTGACGTCGTTCCGGGATGGTCCGAAGGACCAGACCCGGAACCTCGAGATTCTCAGGTGCGCAATTGCGCACCGTAGTTCGCTGCGCGCCCCGGAATGACAAACCTGAAACGAAGGGTCTCCACCCATGCCCGTAACTCTCGATCCCGATGCCGCTGCCATCTACCAGGCTTTCCAGGAAGCGGGCCGTCCCGCCTATGAGACGCTGACCGCGCCGGAAGCGCGCGAGTACTATCGGAACGCCCGCGTCGTCATGAACCCCGAGCCGCCCGCGCTTGAATCGAACAAACCGCTGTCGATCCCCGCGCCGCATGGCACGATTGCGGCGCGCATCTACACGCCGAAGACGCTGCGCAAGAACAACGGGCTTGCACCATGCCTGGTGTTCTTTCACGGCGGCGGTTGGGTGATTGGCGATCTCGATACTCATGAAGTGGTCTGCCAGAAGCTGGCCCATGAGGGCGAGCTGATCGTGATCTCGGTCGACTACCGGCTGGCACCGGAACATAAATTTCCTGCGGCTGTCGACGACGCCATCACCGCGACCAAATGGATTGCCGTCAATGCCGGGCAACTCGGCATCGACGCCGGGCACCTGCTGGTCGGTGGCGACAGCGCCGGCGGCAATCTCGCCGCCGTCGTGGCGCTGGCCGCGCGCGACGGCAACGGCCCAAAACTCGCTGGTCAGGTGCTGATCTATCCCGCCACCGATTTTGCGATGAAGTATCCCTCGCACAGCGAGCCCGAGACCAGCATCTTGCTGACGCACTCCGTGATCAAATGGTTCTGTAACCACTACCTGAACGGCGCTGATGACATCGATCATTGGAAGGCCTCGCCCGCGCGCGCGAAAACGCTCGCTGGCCTGCCGCCGGCCTATGTGCTGACCGCCGGCGCCGATCCGCTGCGCGATGAGGGCGCCGACTATGCTGCAGGGCTCAAGGAAGCTGGGGTGCCCATGACCTACCGCCACTTCCCCGGCCAGTTCCACGGCTTCTTCACCATGGGCAAGCTGCTGCAACAGGCCAATGTCGCAGTCAGCGAAATCGCGGGCTGGCTGAAGGCGCTGAAATAACGCACTGTTATACCCTGCATCCATCCTGCGCCTATTCGAGGCCGTTGTGATCGAACCAATCGTTGTGTTTGGAATTCCCGTCGACTTCATCCTGTTCGCATTGACGCTGCTCGGTGTCGCGCTATTCCATCACAAGACGCTTCAAGTCGCGCTGACCGGCCTTGCCGCGATCGTCGCCTACAAGCTCGTCTTCACCGGCTTCAAGCACGGCGCGGGCCTCGATGGCCTTGCCCATCACATGGCGCATGAGTGGGTCACGCTCACCAATCTGTTCCTGCTGCTGATGGGGTTTGCGCTGCTGTCCCGGCATTTCGAGGAGAGCCGGATTCCAGATGAGATGCCGGCGCTGTTGCCGGACGACTGGAAGGGCGGCGTTGTCCTGCTCGTCCTGGTGTTCGTGCTGTCGAGCTTCCTCGACAATATCGCCGCCGCCCTGATCGGCGGCACCGTTGCGCGACACGTGTTCCAGGGCAAGGTTCACATCGGCTATCTCGCGGCCATCGTCGCAGCCTCCAATGCCGGCGGATCGGGCAGCGTCGTCGGCGACACCACCACGACCATGATGTGGATCGCGGGCGTCAGCCCGCTTGCCGTAGTTGAGGCCTATGTCGCGGCCATCGTCGCCATGCTGATCTTTGCGGTGCCCGCCTCCATTCAGCAGCAGCGCTACTCACCAATCCAGAAAGACCCGTCGAAGGGCCTGAAGATCGACCCGGCGCGGGTCTTCATCGTCGCGGCCATTCTGATTGCCGCGCTGGCCGCGAACATCACCGCCAATTTGAAATACCCCGCTTTGCTCGATGCCGTCCCGGTTCTCGGCACAGCCGTCTGGGCCGTCATTCTGCTGACGGCGGGCCTGCGCGCACCGGATTGGAAGGTGATGCCCGAAACCTTCAAGGGAACCATCTTCCTCCTCGCGCTCGTCACCGCGGCCTCGTTGATGCCGGTCGAGAAGCTGCCCGCCGCTTCATGGCCAACCGCGCTGGGCTTGGGCTTCGTCTCCGCGGTGTTCGACAACATTCCCCTCACCGCGCTCGCGCTGAAGCAAGGCGGCTATGACTGGGGCTATCTGGCCTATGCCGTCGGCTTCGGCGGATCGATGATCTGGTTCGGCTCGTCGGCGGGCGTCGCGCTGTCGAACATGTATCCCGAAGCCAAGTCCGTCGGCCGCTGGGTCAGCCAGGGTTGGCCCGTGGCTTTGGCCTATGTCGTCGGATTTTTCGTGATGCTGGCGGTGCTCGGCTGGCACCCCGATGCGCCGCATTAGCCGCTTTCAATTCTGACAATCCATTCATCTTCGAGGCCATTAAACCTTTGTAATCCCACGCGATTTCGTGACGGCGCGCACATTCCGCGCAGCCCGCGTCACCCATCCTGTGCGTGTCGCGGGTCGAGCGCCGACATGATGTCGTCGCAGCCTGCGACAGCAGCGCAAAGGAGAATTGTGATGAGGACTTTTATTCTTGCTTCGCTCGTTCTGGCCGTTACATCGGCCAGCAGCTTCGCCGGCACGCCCTTGATCGACGCGCGCCAGAACGCCCAACAGCACCGCATCTTCAAGGGTATCCAGGGCGGCGACCTGAACTTCACCGAAACCCAGAAGCTGCTGAAGGGCCAGGCGCGGGTGCAGAACCTTGAGAACAAGGCCAAGGCGAACGGTGTCGTCACACCGCTCGAGCGCGCCCGCATCCACGCCGCGCAAAATATCCAGAGCGGGCGCATCTTCCTGAAGAAGCATAATTGAGCGGCGCCGCGACTCAGCTCATACAAAGCGAAGATGATGGCCGGCCCTTCGCCGGCCATCATCCACCGACCGGTTTCGCAAAACAGACTTAAGCCGCAATGTCATCCAAGTTTCAGGCTAGTTTTTGCATGTAACGAATCGGCCCGCTGATTCGGCGGACGATCGTGAGGCGCGGGGGTATATTGCCATGGCATTTTTTAAGCGCGAGCTCGGCCCGATCGAGCGCTTCGAGAACGCGCTGAAAGAGAAGCAGGCGGCACGGCAGAAGCTGGCCGACCGGCTGAGCGTCGCCGAAACGGAACTTGCAGAAAAGCGCACCGCCGCCGAACGGCTGGCGGTAGCCGGGGCTGCCAATGCCCGGCTCGATCGCGCCGAAGCCGCCATGCGCGCCGTCGATGACCGCGCCAAGACCTGGCGCGCCGAATTGGCGGAATTCGACGAGCAGGTTGCCTCGGCCGAGCGCGCCCTGGCCGATGCCAAGGCTCAGCGCGACCGCGACACGATGGCTGACCAGATCGAGGCGATGGCTGCGGCGATCGAGCGGGCCGCGCCGGGATTTGATACCGGCGCCACTGCGCTGGTCGAGGCCGTCACCAAAAGCGTGATGTCGATACCGGAAGCGACCAGGTTTTCGAGCAACGTGGACGCCGTGCGCCGTGAGGTTCTCGCTGCGGCGGACTTGATATGCTGGGAGCTGCGATCGGCTGCGGTACGCACGCGTGCGGGCAACGCCAATCTCGCCAGCCTCGCGCCGTCCGAATCGGAACAGCCGTCGTCGCCGGAGATCGAGCGGCAGTTGATCTACACCCTCCATCCCCTGCTCTGGCGCGAGGGCGACGAGGTGCGCAGGGTTTCCGCCTTTGCGCTGGTCGGGCTTCCCAAAGCGCTGCTGCCGCTGGCGCTGCAGCATCAGCACGTGGACCATCTCAACGCCCGCCGCGTGCAGACCCTGATGCATCTTCATGGCAGTGCAGGACTCGGCGAACCCGAGGCTGACGATCCGCAGCTGGTCGATCTCGACGCCTTGCTCACGGAGCAGACGCAGACGCCGAGCGCGCAAGCCGACGTTGCCTGAGCCAGCCGAGCGGCGCCGGATAATCGAGCGCCGGGGAGGTTCATAGCCAGCAAGGTTCTCCCGGAAATCGGGTGGCCGCCACGCCTCCATTCTGCGATCGCAACGCTCACGAAGCCGGCCATGCCGTTCAGAGCGAAGCAGGCCATCGCAGTTGGAGACACCATTGAAATCCGAAAACGCTCAGCAAAACGTCGTGTCCGAAAAAGATACGGCAATCCGAAATCCATTCGGCGTCATGGACGTTCCAAATCCCAACGACGATGGCGTGATGCAGTTTGCCCGCGACACGTTGCCGGAAGAATCCGCCACCGACGAAAATGCAAACCCGTGGAGCGCTCAAGACAGCAGCTACCAGCACGGCACGATCGAAGGTCAATGGTCGAGCCGCTGGAAGGGTGCAACAGATCCCACCATCCCGGGCGATGCCCCCGACAAATGGAAACAGGGCCAGGGCGAAGCGCGTGTCGTCGAAGACCGCGTGTACCTGTTATTCGATTGGGATTCCGGCGCGCGCAGGGGCCTGATCGACGCAAGGCGCGAAGGTCCGCGCCGGCTGGTGGGCAAGTATATCAACCTGAACAACCCGGAGATCACGGTTCCCTGGGTCGGCCTGGTGGTGAGCGATCAGCGAATAGACGGGTACTTTTCGCAAGGCCGGGTCGATTTCCGGAGATAACTTTCTCCAATGCCCCTACCCCGCCCGCGCCGCGCGGCGCAGCGATTGCGGTGGCTGGCCGAAGGCGCGGATGAAGGCGCGGCGCATCCGCTCCGGGTCGCGAAAACCGGTGGTCTGCGCGACACGCTCGATCGCCTCGCTGGAGGACTGCACGCGCTGCCGCGCCACCTCGATGCGCAACCGCTCCACTGCCTTTGACGGCGTGGTGCCGGTCTCCGCCATGAAGGCGCGGGTAAAGTGCCGCGAGCTCATGCCGGCCTGCTCGGCAAGGTCCTCGACGGTACGCGGCGCGTCGAGATGCTCGCGGGCCCAGGCCAATAGAGGTCCGAACCGGCCGTTCGGCGCCTTCAATTCCAGCAGTGAAGAGAATTGCGACTGGCCGCCGCTGCGGCGATGATAGAGCACCAGTTGCTTGGCAGCCTTCTGCGCGATCTCGTCGCCATAGTCTTCCGCGATCATCGCCAGCGACAGGTCGATGCCGGCCGATATCCCGGCCGAAGTCCAGACGTCGCCGTCGCGCACGAAGATGCGATCGGGCTCAAGCTTCACCTGCGGATAGGCCTTGAGAAAATGCCGCGTGCGCTGCCAATGCGTGGTGGCGCGGCGGCCATCGAGCAGGCCGGCCTCGGCGAGGATATAGGCGCCGGAGCAGACGCTGGCGATGCGGACGCCACGTTTGGCGAGCGCGCGCACGAAGCCGAGCGTTTTCTCGCAGGTTGCCGCCTGCCGCACGCCCTCACCGCCCGCCACGATCAGCGTGGTGATCGCGCCCGACGGCTTTAGCCCGCGTGCGAGCATCTCGACACCAGAGGAAGAGCGCACCGGTCCCGGCGTCACCGCCACAACCCTTATCGAAGGTGCGTTTTCGGCGAAGCGCGCCCCTATCTCGAACACCGAAATCGGGCCGGCGGCGTCGAGCAACTGGAAATCCGGAAACACGAGAACGCCGATCATGATTCCTGCGCTTTCTGGCTTTTGTCCGAAAATGAGGGAAATATGCCGTTTCGGACACAAAGCGACCATGTCAGGATGCCTCCCGTCAAGCCAAATTTTCCGGAGGTCACGATGTCCGCACCGTCTCCCACGCCTACGCCGCTGCAGATCGGTCTGGTGCTGTTCCCACGCGTCACCCAGCTCGACTTCACCGGTCCGTTGCAGGTGTTCTCCAGTCTGCCCGGCGCACAAGTTCATCTGGTCTGGAAGCGGATCGAACCGGTCACGAGCGATTCCGTGCTGATGCTGACGCCGACCACGACGTTTGCGGATTGCCCGCAGCTCGACGTCATCTGCGTGCCCGGCGGGTTCGGCACCGACGACATGATCAACGACGAGGAGATGCTGGCCTTCCTGCGCAAGCAGGCGCCAGGCGCAAAATACGTCACCTCGGTCTGCACGGGTTCACTGGTGCTCGGCGCCGCCGGCCTGCTCAAAGGCTATCGCGCGGCGACGCATTGGACGGCGATGGACTTTCTCAAAGCCTTCGGCGCAATCCCGACCAAGACGCGCGTCTGCGTCGACGGCAACCGCGTCACCGGCGGCGGCGTCACCGCGGGCATCGATTTCGCGCTGACGCTGGTCTCGTTGCTGCACGACCAGCGGACCGCGGAAGCGATCCAGCTTCGGCTCGAATACAATCCGGCGCCGCCCTTCAATTCCGGCTCGCCCGAGACCGCGCCGCCGGAAGTCCTGGCCTTCATGAAAGACCGGATTGCGCCGGCGCAGATCCGCCGCGGCGAGATGATCGACCGCGCCGCCGCACGGCTGACGGAGGCCTGACTGAGTGCGTGGCCCCGCCGGTCGGCTTGAGATGCTCGAAGGACTATCGTTGAAATGATGCTCGTTGGGGTAAATCGCTCGCCATTCACGCGTCGCGTGGCCATCACGCTCAAGGTCTATGGGATGCCATACGAGCAGCTCCCACTTTCCGGCTTCAATGATCGAGCCGAAGTGCGGGTCTCCAATCCGCTGGGTCGTATCCCGGCGCTGATGCTCGACAACGGCGAAGTACTGGTCGATAGCGGCGCGATCATCGACCACCTGGATGAGGCATTCGGTCGCGACCGCGCACTAACGCCGCCCGCGGGACCAGACCGACGGGCCGTGATGAAGGTTGCGGCGATCATGATGGGAGCGTGCGACAAAGGGCTTCAGGCAGCCTATGAGCGCAACCACCATCCGCCGGAGAAGCTTCATCAGCCCTGGATCGACGACTGCATGGCGCAGGTAACGAACGCCCTGACGGCAGTCGATGCGATGATCGTGTCGGACAGGCCTTATTTGCTCCTCGGCCGCCTGACTCAAGCGGACGTAACGGCATTTGTAGCCGAACGGCTCGCGCGTGGGCTGGGAATCGATACAACCAAAGAAATGCCTCGCCTGAGCGCTTTGACGAAACAGCTTGCCAACGAACCGGCTTTTCGATTGACCCAGCCCTGATGCCTGGATCGGTGAGCGCCTCCATAAGGCGACCGCGCGGCAATGCCGATGTGTGCCAGCGACGGCCCAGGAAGACGGCAAAAGAAGACGGCCCAAGAAAAAGGCCGCCTGGTTTCCCAGACGACCTTTCCTGTCTCACGACAGCACCACATTGACGGGCGATTTCAGAACCTCTGCACCGGGGGCCTATCTCCCAGCCGTATCCTGATCGGGTGCCGCTGCTCGTCGGGGCAGTCGCGAACTGGAGCCCGACACCGACGCGATGGTTTCCCATCTCCGTAAGATGTCCCCATTGAGCCCCAAGCCCGCGAAGAGGACAAGACGGCCGCGACGGTTGTACCCACTGATCCCGCTATCCACAGGCGAGGCAGTGCAAACACGGAACGCATCGGCAGCGCAGGTAGTGTCTCTGCGCCAGAAGGCAACTCGTCAGCGCCGGGACGGCATTGCCAGCGACGTCTATCGCGCGATTTGTGATATGGTGCACATGAACAAGACGTTCCCAGATGATCCGCAGCTGCTGCGGCCCGCTGGAAGAAAGGCTGGAGCGGTAAGCTTCGCAAGAGAGGCAGGCAAGAAGGATAGTCGTATGAGAAAGCATCATCAGGGACTCGAAGGCCGCATCGTACAGGTCATCGATGGTCCGTTTACTGGTTTTCGGGGCGAAGTGAAGGAAGTAGACGAACAGACCGTCAAAGTGGCCGTTCAGACATACGGCCGCGCTACCCCAGTGGACTTGGCACTTAGGCAGATCGAATTGGTGCCAGAAAATTCAAACTGAGACACTTCGAACTGAGACACTACCGCATCGCAGCATCACGCTTCGGCGGGCGCGCGCTGGCTGGCCTGCGCCAGCTTCGCAAAGATAATGCCGTGCACAATCAGATACATCGGCACCAGCACGGTCGGAATCAGCGACCAAGGCAGCGCCTGCACCGCCTCGGAGCCTTGTCCGGCGTGAATGATCTGCAGCGGGGAGCCATTCGCGGAGATAATTCCGAATGCAAGCGCGGCCACCAGATCGAGCATGCCGAATGCATTCCAGGCCCAGACCAGCGGCCTGCTTTGCCCACGCAGCGCAAGCCAGGCCACGGGTAAGGCCAGCACGCCGGTTATGACATCGCCCCAGCCCGCCGAGGTCGGGAACGGTCCGGCAAGCCGGCCTTCGGCCGCGAGGAGAAGAAAAAATCCTCCCGCCACGCGCCAGACGTTCAGACCGATCAGGAAGGGCATCGGCATTCCGAGCAGCGAAGCGCGCACCGACGGCGAGACCGACGCCGCAACGGCGGTCGCAACCAGCGGAAATACGATCATCATGCCGATGGTTGGCGGCCCCACCGGATTTGTTCCGAGGAACAGGTTCGCGCTCGCGAGCGCGGCAGCCAGGCCCGTCCACAGACCGGCGCCGACCGAAAGCGCGAGACGTTGCGATGTGCTGATCGGCATCGCGCCGGTGAGCGCATTGACGCTGACCATGATCGCGGCAGCGAGAACCATGGTTCCGATGAAGTCCAGCATGACATATCTCCTTATGTGTAGTTACACCTATTGAGATCAGCGAAATGTCGACCAGCCGTCCGGTTCGTCTCACCCCAGATTCCGGGAACCCAAAAGCTTCAATGCGGCCTGGCCGTCGGCGCCGAGCAGCTTGCCGATATGCGCCTGAGCCTTCGACCAGTAGAGAAATCCGCGGCGAACGAGGCCGCGTCCCTGCGCGGTAATGGTGATTATGCGCGCGCGCGGATCCTCGCCGGCGCTGATCGAAACCCAGTTCTTGCCTTCCAGCAGGGTCAGGTTGCGGCTCAGCGTGGTGCGCTCCATCCCAAGCAGGCCCGCGAGTTTGCCGATCGGCATTTCACCGCGGAGCATCAATTGCGACAGGATGGTGAACTGCGTGACGCGGACGCCAGAACCCTGCATGTAGGAATCGTAGAGTCGGGTGATCTTCCGCGCGGCCTGTCGCGACGCAAGGCAGAAGCAGCCGGCTGCTTCCATGTAATCGGTATCGCGATCGGACGGTTGTTTCATACGATAAGTGTATATACACCCATGATGCCCGGCAAGATGCCTGCAGCGAAAGCGGAGTAAACTTATCGGGGGTTCAGCTTCCCGGCGTCCAGGCCTGGTAATCGCCTGTCGCCTTGGGGCGGCGGCCGCTGGAAAGCGTCGAGCCGGAGGGACGGTAGGCCGCGGGCGTGCCGGTCATGTTGGGAACATGCGGCTTTTCCCATTCCCGCGGCGTGTAATTCTCTTCGGTCGGCGCGACATCGACGGTGTGATGCAGCCAGCCATGCCATGACGGCGGCACCCGGCTCGCCTCGGCATAGCCGTTATAGACCACCCAGCGCCGCTCGAAGCCCAGCGTCGGATCGATCTTGCGGCCCTTGGTGCGGTAGTAGTGGTTGCCCTGCTCGTCCTGGCCGACCAGTTCGCCGAATCGCCACGTCCACAATTGCGTGCCGAACGTCTGACCGTTCCACCAAGTGAAAAATTTCAGCAGAAACAGCTTCATGAGGGCTCGGCCGGTTCGAGATGTCGTGTCGCTCTGATGCCACCGGCAGGGCCGATTGTCCAGACAAAGGCTGATATTGCAGCCCTGCCGGACCGGTGTTTTGGAGGGCCTGATCGCGCCCGCGCCTCGACGCGGAATCGGCGCAATCCGTTCATTCCGGGTACAGTTCCGCTCTGACAGGCTCGACTTGCGCGCAATCGATACGCGGGCTCGGGAACGTCCGCCCGCTGAACGGGTTAGGACTTATATCCCGCAAATGGAGCCGATAATGATCAATCTGAAGGTTTTGAGTACAGCGGCAGCGATCGCACTTATTTTGCCGACGGTCAGCGCCGTCCAGGCGCAGGACAGAGGCGGCGTGCCCGCCGGTGGCGGCGCTGCCAGGGCCGGCGGTGGCGGTGCAGCCATCGGCGGCGGTGGCGGCGGAGGCTTCAGGGCCGGCGGCGGTGGTGGAGGCGGAGGCTTTAGAGCCGGCGCCGCCAGCGCACCTTCAATGGGCGGCGCACCTGCCGGATTCCGGCCTGCCCCGACGGCGGGATTCCGCCCCACTCCCGGTACCGGCGGCGCACCCGTCGTGAGCGGCGGCGGCGTGGGGAATCGTTATGCGGGCGGTGGCTATGCCGGCCGCGGCTATTACGGCGGCGGCTATCGCCATTACCACCGCGGCGGCGGCTTCTGGCCGGGCGTCGCGGTCGGAGTCGGCGTCGGGTCGACCTACGGCTATTACGACAACAGCCCATACTACGATGACTCGTATGGATATTATGACGACAGCGCCGTCGCCGCAGCGCCCCCGAGCGACGATGAGGCCGTGGCGTACTGCACGCAGAGATACAGGTCCTACGATCCGGCGTCGGGAACCTATCTCGGCAATGACGGCCAACGGCATCCCTGCCCGGCGCAATAAGACGATAGCGTAAGTTCGGAGGGCGGCGCATTCCGGTGCGTCGCCCTTTTCGTTGCAGATCAGGCGCGCAGCGCCACGGCAACGCCGCCGAGCGTGAACACCAGCGCCGCGAACTCGCGCAGGCCGAGCGGCTCATGCAACAGCGCCCCCGCCGCAAGCACCCCGATGACCGAAACCAGCAAGGTTCCAATCGAGGCCGTCGCCGCCGGCAGCCGCTCGAGTGCGGCAAACCAGCACACGTGGCAAAGGCTGAACTGAATGAGCGTCATATAAAGCAGCGACAGCCAGCCGACATATGACAACGCGGCCAGTTGCGGCTGCTCGACCGCAAGCCCAACGATCGCAATCGGCAGGCAGCCGAGCCCGATCTGCCAGGCAGCCAGCGACAGCGGCGGCATCGCCAGCGGGAAATGCTTGGTCAGCACGGTGCCGAGGCCGACACACACTGCGCCAGCCAGCGCGCATGCGATGCCCGGCAATTTTTCGACGCTGGCCTCAATGCCATTGCCGCCGATCAGCACAGCGAGGCCGGCGAGCGCAACCGTCAGCGCGACGCCACGTAGCGGCGAGAGCCGTTCGCCCAGGATCGGCCAAGCCAGAAACGCCACCCAGACCGGGATCGATATCCCGAGCACCGCCGCCTCGCTGGCATCGAGCCACAACAGCGCCAGCCCCATGAACGCGATCCAGCCACCGATCGTCAGCATCGAGACCAGCAGCAACCGCAGCCGCATCGGCCGCGGCACGCTCATTTTTTGCCGCCGCGCGAGCGCAAACAGCGCCAGCGCCGCAGCGCCGGCAATGCCGCACAGGCCGCGCGAGGACAATGGCGGCCACTCCGTCAGCAAATTTTTCATGATCGGGAAATTGAGGCCCCACCCGACCGATGCAATGGCAAGCAGGACGAGCCCGAGCGGCGACAGCCGCCCCGCGCGATTGATCGGGGGCATGGCGGGCTTGGATCCGGAACCGGAAGTATATTTGTTCTCGTTCTGCACAGCGAAACGCAATTGCCTCAACAACTTTTATGTGCACTCTATCATAAAGACGACCTGTCGGCGTTTCGACTTAATCGTCACATGGGATGTGCTGGTCATCTGGCCGCCACCCAAAGAAGAAGGAATCATCGTGCCGCGCGTTCTCGTGGTCGATGACGACCCGATGGTATGCGTTGCCATCGAGGTTTGTCTGATGCGCAAGGGTTTCGACGTCACCGTTGCCGACGGTGGTGAAGCGGGAATGCGCGCACTCGAAGCCTCCGATTTCGACGTCATGCTGATCGACGTATTCATGCCGCATATGCGCGGCTTCGAATCGATTCGGATGTTTCACGAGCGCAGGCCGGACGTGCCGATCGTCGCGATGTCGGGCTACGCCTTCGCCAACACCGAGCGCGCACCGGATTTCCTGCGGATGACCATCGAACTCGGCGCGGCATGCTGCCTGCGCAAGCCCTTCACGCCGGACGCGCTGTTGACCTCGGTCAATCAATGCATCACCACACCGAAAACTACCGCGCGTCACTCGAAATCGTGAAGTAAGCAGCTGGCAATGCCGTCGCAGCAGCGCATCATCCTTGGAATTGGGCTCGCCATCCTCCTCGTTATCGGCGCGGCCTCGATCGGTTTGGACCTCAAGTCGCGGGCCGATACCGCTTCCGTCGACCGTGCGCTTGGCATCCTCAGCAAGATCTCGGATATGCGCCCGCTGCTGCGCCGGTCGGAAAGCGCGGCGCGGGCCTTCGCACTCACCGGCGATCAGCAATTCGCCAGGGAATACCGCGACGCCAGCGACACGATCCTGCCGGCGCTCGCGGCACTGATCGAGGTCGTCAAGGACAATCCCACCGAAAGGCAGCTGATCGAAGAAGCCAATGCGCTGGTGCAAAGCCAGATTGCCATCAATGGCGAGCTGATCAGGTTCCGGATCGCGGGAGATGACGCCGCGGTCGCAGCGCTCGTCGGCCAGGAGGATCGCGCGGCGACGGCCGCGATCGCCGGGAACCTTGAAAAGGCGGTAGCGGAAGAGCGCCGGCTGCTTTACGCCAGACGCGCCGAATCCGAAACCAACGGAACGTTCCTGCTGGCGATCGATCTCGCCGGCGTCGCGTTGATTCTGGTTCTCGCCACCGTTCTGACGGTGTCGACCCGCCGCTCGCGTCGCAAACTGCAGGATTCGCTGAGCGCCACCCAGGCCACCAACGAGGCACTGGAGGCCGCGGTCGCCGAACGCACCGAGCATCTGGTCGCAGCCCATGACGAACTCAGGCTTTCGGCCGCCGTCCTGCGCAGCACCTTCCACAGCATGGCGGAGGCGGTGCTCGTCATCGACACCAAGGGAGAGATTTTGCTCTCCAACCCGGCCGCCGAGAAGATGCTGCGCTTCCGGCCGGGCATGACGGTCGAACTGCTGCGCTCGCTCAGCACGGTCTTTCATGCCGACGGCGTCACGCCGCTGCTGGTCCATGACATGCCCGCCTCGCGTGCGCTGCGGGGCGAAGCGTTCGACGCCACCGAAATCGTGGTGCGCCCCGTCAGCGGCAATCCGCCGCTTCATCTCATGATCAGCGGCCGGCCGCTGCGCGACGCCGCGGGCACCATCAGCGGCGCGGCGCTGGTTTATCACGACGCCACCGCCTCGCGCGAAACCGAGCACAAGCTGCTGCAATCGCAAAAGCTCGACGCGATCGGCAAGCTCACCGGCGGCGTCGCGCACGACTTCAACAACATGCTGACGGTGATCACCGGCACCACCGAAACGCTGGTCGCCAGCCTAGCGCATGAGCCTCAGTTGCAGAAGACGGCCGAATTGATCGACCAGGCGGCGGAACGCTGCAGCGAGCTGATCCAGCATCTGCTCGCCTTCGCCCGCCGCCAGCCGCTGCGGCCGCGCAATGTCGACGTCAACGCTACCGTGCTCGACATCGCAAAACTGCTTCGGCCAACGCTCGGCGAGCAGATCGAGGTCAACTCGATCCTCGAGCAGGAAACGGCGACCGCCCATATCGACGCCTCGCAGCTCGCCAACTCCCTGCTCAACATGGCGATCAACGCCCGCGACGCGATGCCGAACGGCGGCAAGCTGCTGCTGGAGACGCGCAACGTCGTGCTCGACGAAGCCTATGCGCAGGCCAACCCCGGCGTGAAGCCAGGCTCCTATGTGATGCTCGCGGTCAGCGACACCGGCGCCGGCATGTCGCAGGACGTGCTGGACAAGGTGTTCGAACCGTTCTTCACCACCAAGGAGGTCGGCAAGGGCTCGGGCCTTGGCCTGAGCATGGTCTACGGCTTCGTCAAACAATCGGGCGGGCACATCCGGATCTACAGCGAGGTCGGGCACGGCACCACGATCAAGCTCTATCTGCCGCCTGCCCGCGGCCAGGTCGAGGCGGCGCCGGTCGCCGCCGCGCCGCTGCCGCACGGCAACGAAACCATCATGGTGGTGGAAGACGACGCGCTGGTGCGCAATTTCGTCACCACGCAATTGCAGAGCCTCGGCTACCGCACGGTGGGCGCCGCCAATGGACCAGCGGCGCTGAACCTGATCGAAGGCGGCCAGAAGTTCGATCTCCTGTTCACCGACGTCATCATGCCCGGCAGCATGTCCGGCCGCGAACTGGCGGACAAGGTGTCGAAGCTCCGGCCCGGCATCAGGGTGCTCTACACATCAGGCTATACCGACAACGCGATCGTGCATCAGGGCCGCCTCGACCCCGGGGTGCTGCTGCTGACAAAACCGTATCGAAAATCCCAACTGGCGAACATGGTCCGCCGCGCGCTGACGGGGTGAACGGGCGAAAGTGGTGTTACCCCCTTTCCGAAGGCAAAGGCC
The DNA here is from genome assembly GCF_036924535.1 of Bradyrhizobium sp. AZCC 2262. Classification (NCBI taxonomy): domain Bacteria; kingdom Pseudomonadati; phylum Pseudomonadota; class Alphaproteobacteria; order Hyphomicrobiales; family Nitrobacteraceae; genus Bradyrhizobium; species Bradyrhizobium sp. AZCC 2262. Next base: position 3,774,463 of record NZ_JAZHRT010000001.1, read on the forward strand.
GCGCGTTTGAATCGTGTCGGGCGCGCCACTTCGGTACAGAGCTGGGCACGCCAAAACCAGCCGTTTTTGCGCCTGAAGCGGCGACGAGCGTGCGCAGAAGTACGCTTTTCGATCCCATGATGCGCAGTTCTTTCTGATCGACTTCGACCCGTTGGGCGAGCGCGCGAAGGTGATCGCGGCGGTAGCCGCCGTTGTCGGTCCGCATTCGCTTGCGGGCTGTCCTGGCAAACGTCCTGAGAGTCTGCGGCGTCATGGTCGGCCCGGCCCGATCAATCGCATCCTCGGCCCGCTCTGCGTCAAGGCGGGCCTGGTCGCGTGTTGCTTTGAGTTCGGTGACACGGTCCTTCAACTGGGGATCGGAGAGATCGGCAATGCCATTCTCGATGGCGTCGTAGAGCCGCCTGAGTTTGGCATCCGCCTCGGTCGCCCGCTTGCACAAGTCGGCAATGTGCGACCTTCGGCGCTCGGCGCGATCCTTGCGGCGATCGAGCACGTGCGACAAAAGTCGCTCAAGGCGGCTCGGCTGCAACAGACGCTGCTCGATGTGCTCCGCCACCAGATTGTCGAGCTTCTCCATCGGGACAGTGCGACCCGAACAGCCGGTCGCGCCCTGGCGGGCTTTGGTGCAGCACGTGTAATAGCGGTAACGGCCGCTCTTGCCAGTGCGCAGCGTCATTGCTCCACCGCAGCCGGCGCAGAAGCAGATGCCGGTGAGTAGCGTGGGGCCACTGACTACTCTTGGGGCGACCATCGCCGGACTGCGGCTCTTGAGCAGCATTTGGACGACCTCAAATTCCTCCTTGTCGACAATTGCTGGCACCGTCATTTCGACGATTTCGCTCTCTGCCTTGCGCTCGCGGGTCTTCCAGAACTTGGTATTGAAGCGGTGCCGGCCGATGTAGGTCGTCCGTCTCAGCACCTTGTGGACGGCATCGACACCCCAGCGCCCGCCGTCACGGGTACGGATTCCCTTGGCATTAAGGTGAGTGGCGATGGACTTGACGCCCATCGCGCCCGCGCGTCCGTCCCCTTCCCGGGCCAATCGGAAGATCAGGCGGACCGTCTCGGCCTGGACCGGGTCGACCTCAAGGGTCTTCTTGATGCGGTGCCCGCGTTGCTCGGATGCCTCCACGATCCGGTAACCGATAGGGGGCAAGGCTCCGTTCCAGAAGCCCTGACGGGCGTTCTCCTTCATGGCCCTAAGCGTGTGCTTGGCGTTCTCCTTGGATTGGTACTCGTCGAACAGCGCCATGATCTGCCGGATCATGTTGCTCATGGGATCGTCGCCGAGCTCCTGGGTGATCGAGACCAGCCGGACGCCAGCCTTGGCGAAGCGGCGCACATAGAACTCGAGCTGGAACTGGTCACGGAAGAAGCGGCTAAAACTGCGCACCAGGATCACATCGAACGCCGGCGGCTTGGTGGTTGCCGCGTCGATCATGCGCTGGAATTCCGGCCGCCGATCGTCGGTTGCTGACGCGCCTGGCTCGACGTAGTCGGCAACGATCTCCCATCTTCGGGACGCGCCAATATCCCTTTGCCTCGCGGCGCTGGTCCGGGATGGAAAGATCATTGTGGGCTTGCCGGCCGGTCGAGACTCGCAGGTAGAGGGCAGCACGAACCGGCATCGTCATGGCGATCTCCAAACAAGAGGGTCATTGGCGGGTCGAAAACAATTCATCGAACAGGTCACCGAACCAGGCCTCGAAGACCTCGATCTCGGCCTCGGTGATCGGGACGTCCGCAGGCCAGTCGTCGGTCACGGTCCAGTCGGACCGAACCGACTTAGCCGGGCGTCCCTTTCGTCGAGTTGCAGGCTGCAGATAGTCATAGAGATCGTCGGGCAACGAGCCCAGCGATCGCGTTGGTCGAGATTTTTGATCATGAGCCATGGCGTCCCTGCGGCACGCAGACTCCATCCGGAGAGAACGGCGCAAGTTTGTCCGCCGCCAGGGCGTGCCCCTGTAACGCGAGGAGCGGCCCCTCGCTCGCGCTGAGCCATCAGCGCATGGCCGTAAAGGCCGGGGCAGGCGACGCTTGTCAAGGCCGTCAGCCGCGGAGCCGGGCGCGCAAGGCGCGAGCCTTGACCAGTGTCGACTGGTCCGGCATCGCCTCGATAGACACTGACGTCTCGGCAATACCAAACACATTGTGCCGACTTCTTGAGCGCAAAGGAGAACCTGGATTCTTGCAAGGTGTGACTGTGCCAGAAAAGTTGCGATAAGCCTATGAACTGACACACGACCGACCGCAGCGCACCTTGCGCCTTTTATCCTGCTATCAAGCGGTCGGTTGTCTGCGCCTCGCCGGTCCTGCGCTATCGTTCGCCAAACCGCCATCCGACAAAAACCAGGACAAGCATGACGCGAGCAGCTTCCGCGTGGATTTGGCGCAGTTGATATGCCGGGTCTTTGTCGACCGCAGGTGCAGCTCATGTCTCTTAGCCGGTCGAGGGCAGAACGCCGGAGCTGCCGCGGCTGCGCCGGTCGTTTGCAATTCGGGCGCGGCAAGGCGACAGGCAGGCCAGTCCCAATCGGACGTGAATGTCCGGTATTGTGGATAGCGGACGCTAAAGCAGACGTCGCAAAATCGACGCGATTGACCCGAAGCCGACCTTGCGCCGATGCTGCCGGAGGCGCGGTGCGGGCTCGAAAATAAATTCGTAGAGCATGTCGTTTTGGCGGTCCGCCGTTCGACTGGGTGTCGGCGGAACAACTTCGGTTGTGGTTGGAGCTCACAATGTGACTGGATCTTACGGAGGTTGGCAATGACGATCTCGCATCGATTTATCGAGACAAATGGCATTCGAATGCACCTGGCCGAAGCAGGGAGCGGCCCCACCGTGCTTCTCTGCCATGGCTTTCCGGAGTGCTGGTATTCGTGGCGGCACCAATTGGAAGCGCTCGCTGCCGCCGGATATCGCGCCATCGCGCCCGACATGCGTGGTTACGGGCAGACGGACAAACCTGTTGCGATCGATCAATACACTCTATTGCATTTGACCGGAGACATGGTCGGATTGCTCGACGCGATCGGCACGGATCAAGCAGTCGTTGTCGGACATGATTGGGGAGCGCCGGTCGCTTGGCGCTGCGCTCTGTTCAGACCGGATCGATTTAGGGCCGTCGTTGGCTTGAGCGTGCCGTTTCAGGTGCGTGGTCCCAACCGACCAAGCACCGTCATGCCGAGGACCGAAAAGCAGCGCTTCTATCAACTGTATTTCCAGACACCGGGCGTTGCCGAGGCAGAACTCGAAAAAGACGTCCACAACGCAATCAAGACGACATTGTTCGCCCTATCTGGCGATGCGCCGGTTGAAGATCCTGCGTCGCTCACGATGCTTCCTAGTGAGGGGGGGTGGCTTGATGGGAAGCCTACAACCCAATCATTGCCGACGTGGCTCACGGACAGTGACATCGAATTTTACGTTGAAGAGTTCAAGCGCACCGGCTTTGGAGGAGGTTTGAATTGGTATCGCAACATTGATCGCAATTGGGAGTTGCTCGCACCATGGTCCGGCGCAAAGGTTCAGGTCCCGGCACTCTATGTCGTTGGCGATCGAGACGGGGTTTACAGATCGCCGAGTTGGAGCCATCTCGTCCCTAGCCTGAAACAGTTCGTGCCCTTGCTTCGCGAGACAATAGTCTTGAAAGGTTGCGGTCATTGGACTCAGCAAGAGCGCGCCAAAGACGTAAGCAATGCGCTCCTGGAATTCCTGAAACAGTTATAGATCGCGAACGGGGACTTGCGTAGACGCGGAAAGCAACGCAATGTCGCGTTTTGTGCATTGGCCCTTCGCGTCTATCTGGGAGGCTGATCGAGATTACCGCTGTTGAGGGGTAAGCGGAGCACCCCGCAACATCGGGGGATCCACGATGCGTAGTGCTAGATGGCAGAGCATCGTAGACTTGCCGATTGTAGCGTATCGCGGGCTTCGGCATCATAGGGGAATCGCGAGGAAGTAGTGCCCATCTTCATCGGCTGTGGCGCACCACTTCGGAATACGTGCCTAAAAAATGCCTCGCTGCAGTTATGAGTTAGGCGAAAGCGAAGCTCCAGCGCGTCGCCGCATACGCCGGTCGTGATCGGTTTGAAATGCGGAACAAGATAGTGAGCGAAGCCAAATGGTCAGACGGCACCGGATGGTTCGGTGGATTTTCATGGTCAAGCGCCTGATCGTCATCGTGTTCGCGCTCGGTGCGCTTAACGTGCTGGCAAACGCGGCAGCGCTGTCCCCCTTCGCCCATGATGCCGCGGGTGGAGCGGTTCTGGAGTTCTATCCCGCGACGGCGGTCAGGTTCAACGCCCAAGGGCGCGATCTGGTGAGTGTCACCGTGAAGGAAACTCCTCCCGCAAGCGACGCGCGGGGCCCCATCGACCTTGCCCTCATCGCGGATTGTCGATTGCGCCAACTGGCTGCGTCGCCGGTTGCGGAGGTCGCGAAAGATGGGACGCCACCAACTGCGGTTGTAGGGTTCAAAACCAGCGATCTGAAATCACCCCCCAAAGGTATGTATCAACGATTTGTCACGGCTTTGTGCGACGGCGAACTGCTGGGTGTGCAAGGCTTGCCGGCAAAGAGCGGATGGAAGCATTTTCTCGAAAGCCCGCTGCGTGGACTCTATTTCGCAAGCGGGGGTGTCAGAACAATCGGCAAGTACCGGGCGGCGTCGGTGCGCCTTTATGAATTCGGCGGCACGCAGCTAGCTGATGGCCGGCACGTCGATGCACGTGACGCGGTGTGGGTCATCGATTGCGAGCGCAAGCTCGGTGCGGTGGCCTTTGAGCGAGCCTTCGCAAGGGAGGGCGACCACAATCAAACCGTGCAGTCGATCGGGGATGAAAGGGCGTTCGCCGATCCGTCGATCGTGGAGGTCGACAAACTGACGTTTGGCCAGGCTGCCGTCGGCTCGATGCAGGCACGGTTCGGCGACGCATTGTGTGTCATGAATCCGGACTTGCAGTGACAAGGGGCAAGCCTCTCCTGGTGCGGCGTCGTTTTCAATGCCGACTTGATGTATGAAAGGTGAGACGTTGGACGAAGGGATTCTGGGGAAGAGCCAAGACTAATGGCCGACGTGATCTACAAGCGCTGCTATTTCGATTGGGGCGGACGATGCGCCTACTGCGACGTTGGACTCCCCCGGATAAAGACGGGCGGCAAGGTCAAGGCCAGCATCGACCATTTCATCCCGCTCGCAAAGGGAGGTCAGAACAGCAGGAGCAACCGCGTGCTGTCCTGCTACCCCTGCAATCTCGCCAAGGGTGACACCGACCCGCGCGAGACAAATCAATGGCCCCACGTCGAACGGCGGCTTGCCGAGATCGCCGCTTCGCCGCTCATCAGTCACGGGCGGCTCAAACGGCTCCTGCCCGAGCTAGTGAAACAAGTTGCCGAAGGGGCATAATGCGCGCCCGAGAACCGCGTTGGCGCTGATCGCTATCATCTCTGCTACCCGAGCCGCTGTCAGTCGTCGCCATTAGTCGTCGCGCTGATCGATTTGAGAAACCGTCGGTAGGTGAGGAAAGACCCATGCGACCCTACATCATCTGCCATATGGGCACGTCGATCGACGGTCGCCTGCATCCGAGCCGCTTCACCTCGCCTGCGCAGGGCATCTCTCGAGATGTCCTGCGTGGACATTATGAACGCGTCCATGATCAGTTCGGCGCCGATGGATGGATCGTCGGCCGCATGACGATGAGCGAGATGGCGAAGGGAGCGGAACGGCCGGCTAGAGATGCACCCAAAGTAGCGCGCAAGGCGCATATTGCCGCGCGTGACGGCCGCAAGCTTGCGATCGGCATCGATCCATCGGGCCGCGTTCATTACGGCAAGGACAATATCGGCGGCGACCATGTGGTCGCCGTTCTGGGCGAGGAAGTATCCGATGCGTACCTCGCGGAATTGCGTGAGGACGGCGCGTCTTATGTCTTCGCTGGACCCAAGGGCGATGATCTGCGCCGCGCGATGGAAGAGATCGCCTCGCTGTTTGGCGTCAAGACACTTCTTCTCGAAGGCGGCGGCAGGATCAACGGCGCTTTTCTGAAGCACAAGCTTATTGATGAGTTCAGCACCTTGATCCATCCCGCCGTCGATGGCGTGGCCGGTACGCAAAGCATCGTGGATTATGACGGGCCCGAGGACGACCGCCCTGGAGCAGGGCAATCACTGCGCCTCACGCACTGCGAAACGCTCGAAGGCGGCATGGTGTGGTTGCGGCACGCCGTGGAACGTGGGCCAGGCTGACTACTTATTTGAACTTGGCCACCTTGGTCCGCTGGGGCTGTCGGGTGACATAGCCTGTCATCACCCGCCCTTCCCCGCCCCTACTGCGAGCCCGATCCACCCGCTACGATCTTCTCGTTGAGCTTCTGATCGACGGTCTGGACCGTGCGGTCGATCTCGGCGCTGGGCACGCCGAGTTGATCGGAAACCAGCTTCACCAGAAGATCGACCCGTTCGATGAAGGGCGCGCCACTGGCTACCGCCCGCGCGGCCGACGACGGCTTGAGCAGGCTTTCCGCCGCCTTGGCATATTTCGCGAAAGGAACCTGATCCGCCGGGTCGGCGCCGAGACGCCGGGCGATGCCGTCGACATGGTCGTAGATCGACTGCGAAAGTTTCAGGTCGCCGTGCACGGCGTCGCGGATCGACTGCGGCTCGTGCGGCGTGATGCAGCGGTAATTCCCGGTCAGCAGCATCGACCATTTCGCCAGCGGAACGAACAGCGAGTCGAACACCTTGAGCTTCACCGGAACGTCCTTGCCATCCAGCGTCACCGCGTCGATATCGGTTTCGAGTTCGCGAAGCATCTTGTTGTGCTGCGCGTCTTCAAAGGCGGCCGCCTTGAAGTTGGTCGGCAGTCCGACGTGAAGGACATTCGCCGCCTCTTCCGGCGGACGGAAGGCCTGCGGATCGGGCGAGCAGAGCGACACCAGTCCCGGCTTGAACCGCTCCCATACCGACGCATTGGTATAGGCCTCCTCCAGGTCCATGTCCGCCAGTGCCGGGATCCGTTTGAGATAGGGCAGCGGCGGCATGTTCATGATCGAAAGGCAAGGAAGCCCCGCCGCGGCGATCTTGATCATCAGAACGCGGATCGTATGGTTGGTGTATTGCGGCTCCTGCATCGCAAGACCCACCAGATCGTAACGGGAAAGGTCGACATTTGCGGGCGTGGTCGCGTCCAGTTTGCCCGGTAGGTCGCGCGAGAAGATCGCGCGGTGCACCGCCTCGTCGCGCAGCTTGATGCGAACTTCGGTGCCGTCGCGATTGATGAGGTCGGCCGTCTTGTTCCGGCAAACCAGGGTCACGTTGTGCCCCGCCATCAAAAGCTTCGTCGCCAGAAGCGAGCCATACGAGGCCCCAAGGATCAAAATGTTGCGCGCCATACTCTCTCTTTCACAGGTGATACCAGAATTCTCTCTGATGGCCCGACCCCAGCGAGGCCGAAAATTTCGTCCGTGGCATACAACGAATTGATAGGCGTTACAATCACATAGCGCCCCTCTTTTTCATCTCCTGCGGCAGGCAGATCGCCCTTGCGGCCGGGAATGATTGACGCCTTTTTCCGTCCGTGGAAGCGTGGGATTCGAAACCACACAATCGATGGGTATTCGGCGAGGCCGTCAACGGCACGGAGGACAATAACGTGTTCACGCGACGCGCCTTCTCAATGTCCGCCGCTGCCGCGGTCCTCGCCGGGGGAAGCAGCGCCCGCGCGCAAGGCGCCTTTGCTACGCAAAACATCCGCCTGGTCGTCGGCTATCCGGCCGGCGGCGGTGTCGACATTGTCGCCCGGCTCCTCACGGACCCGATGAAGGCGGCGTTCGGCCAAGCGGTGCTTGTTGAAAACAAGCCCGGCGCGGCCGCGATGATCGCGGCACAATCGGTGGCCCGGGCGACCCCCGACGGCCATACGCTGCTGGTCTCGGCGGCCGGCGAGGTCGCGGTCAATCAGCATATTTATAAGGAGCGGATGGCCTACGATCCGCAGAAGGAGCTTACGCCGGTGGCGCTCGCCGGCATCGTGCCGTGCGTGGTGGTCGTGGCGGCGACCACGCCGGTCAAGACACCGGCAGAGCTGATCGCCTACGCGCTGGCGAACAAGGGAAAGCTTTCCTTCTCTTCGTCGGGCGTCGGCAACCCGCAGCATCTTGCCGGCGAGCTGATGAACCGCATGGCCGGCACCGACGTCCTGCATGTTCCCTATCGAGGGTCTGCACCGGCCGTGACCGACGTGGCTGTCGGCGCGGTGACGATGAGCTTTTCCAGCCTCGGCGCGGCGCTCCCCTTGATTCTGGATGGACGTCTGCGCGCGGTTGCCGTCACATCGCGCGAGCGCATGCCGCAATTGCCCGACGTGGCCCCGTTGAGCGAAGGTGCACCGGCGCTTGCCGGATATGAGCTGCTCAACTGGTTCGGCGTGTTCGCGCCATCGCCCACGCCGGAGCCGTTACAGGCGCGCCTGTTTGAAGTCGTGTCGAACGCGCTGCAGGAAAAAGCGACGATGGAGAAGCTCCTGATACAGGGCATCGTCCCGCGGCCGATGACGCTCGCCGAGCTGCGCAGCTTCGTGCGGTCGGAGAGCGAGAAATTCGGCAGGGTTGCCGAGGCCGCGAAAATCCGGGCCGAGTGAGAAACTCACGCCGGGCTTGAAAGGGACAGACGTCCTCAGGACCTTGTCGCCAGCACCACGCCGGCCAGCGTGAAGACCAGCGCCACGACCTGCGTCAGCCCGAGCGGCTCGCCGAGCGCGATCGCGGATGCGACCACGCCGATGACCGGCACCGCCATGGTGCCGATCGCCGCGACCGAGGCCGGCAGGCGGGCGAGCGCGGCAAACCAGCTGACATAGGCGATGCAGAACTGGATCACGGTCGAATAGATCAGGAGCCACCAGCCGAGCTGCGTCACTTTCTCGATATGCGTGGTCTCGAAGGCATAGCCGATGATGACGATCGGAAAACATCCGAGCCCGATCTGCCAGGCCGCGGCCGGGATCGGCGGCAGCGGCACCGGCAGCTTCTTCGCTAGCACCGTGCCGAGCGCAAAGCCGAGCGCGCCGCCAAGCGCCATCACGATGCCCGGCAGTTTTTCTGATGTGGCTGATATGCCGTTGCCGCCCATGATGGCGGCCAATCCGGCAAACGCCATCACCAGCGCGACCGTGCGCAACACCGTCGGCCGCTCGCCGAGCACCGGCCAGGCCAGAAGCGAGGCCCATACCGGCATGGTGTAGGCGATCAGCGCCGCCTCGCTCGCCGGCAGCCACAGCAGCGCCAGCCCCATCAGCACCATCCAGCCGGTGACGTTGAGCAGCGCCGCCAGCATCAGCCGCGGCCACAAATGCCGCTCGACCTTCAGGCTCTGGGAGCGCGCCAGCGCCAGCACCGCCAGCAGCACCGCGCCGATCACGCCGGTCGAGCCACGCAAGGTCAGCGGCGGCAACTCGCTCAGGAGATATTTTGTGACAGGCCAGTTAAAGCCCCAGCCCACCGAGGTGATGGCGAGGAACATCAGGCCTGCGGGCGCGATCCGCGCCGGCGCGGTGGGTTTTGATTCTGTCATGGAGCCCGGCAAGGGATGGAATCAGCACGCACCATGGCGCGTATCCGCGCTTCCGACCACGGGTGCGCAGACATGCCAGACCTCCCCTGCCCGTAGCCTTAACGGCGCGCTCCGTAACCTCACGTGAGTCTCTCCAGTGCAATCCCGGCGGCTGAAAAAATACCCGCCCTGTGAACAGCGGGGCGAAGGTGGTTTCCACACGCCGCAACAATTTTTTTCCCTTGGGAATCCCTGAGGACTCACTGATACTTGGCAGCATCACAGGGGCGGCATCACCCCCTGTTATCCCTTACTTTCCACCATATTTAGTATTTGATTCAGGAACTCGTACTAGTCCTTGACGGGCCCGACGGGTTTGGCCTAGCCTTCTTCCTGTTCGGCGCGAGTGAGTTTTGGGTCCCGCCGGTCGCTCCCAAATGGGTTCCAGAACGATCACTCCGTCAGCCGGTTGAGGCACGGATCGGGGGTTCGTCTGCCCAAAAAAGGGGGGCGACCAGGGGCGCTGAAAAACGAGCCGAATGGCTCACGTGACGAGTTACGGGCGTTGGGTGGAGGGGTTGGCCTCGCTGGCGGGCGGGACGAACCCCTTGGGGCGGCGAAGACAGAAAACAGGGCCGGGTCCACCGGTAGAGCTTGCGGATCTAAGGCCCAAGGTTGCCTTCAACCTTGGTGCCGGCGGTTCGCTCATTGATAACATCCGGCAACCGCGCCAAATGCGGACCGGTCAATAAGACGGGGCACGACCATGCGAATCGAACGGCGCAACACCACTTCCGGCCAGTCACCCTATGCAGGGATTGATTTCAGGCTGACGACATCGGAGATCCGCAACCCTGACGGTTCGATCGTGTTCCGGCTGGAAAATGTCGAAGTGCCCCAGTTCTGGTCCCAGGTCGCCTCCGACGTCCTGGCCCAGAAGTATTTTCGCAAGGCGGGCGTCGCCGCGCGTCTGAAGAAGGTCGAGGAAGAGACGGTTCCGTCCTGGCTGTGGCGCTCGGTGCCCGACACCGAGGCGCTCGCCCTCCTCCCGGAATCCGAGCGCTATGTCAGCGAGCTCAGCGCCAAGCAGGTGTTCGACCGCCTCGCCGGCTGCTGGACCTATTGGGGCTGGAAGGGCAGCTATTTCTCCACGGAAGAAGACGCGCAGGCGTTCTTCGACGAGCTGCGCTTCATGCTGGCCAAGCAGATGGTCGCGCCGAACTCGCCGCAGTGGTTCAACACCGGCCTTCACTGGGCCTACGGCGTCGATGGACCGGGCCAGGGCCATTATTACGTCGACCCGTTCACCGGCAAACTGACAAAATCGAAGTCGGCTTACGAGCATCCGCAGCCGCACGCCTGCTTCATCCAGGGCGTGGGTGACGACCTCGTCAACGAGGGCGGCATCATGGACCTGTGGGTGCGCGAGGCGCGCCTGTTCAAATACGGTTCCGGCACCGGCTCGAACTTCTCCCGCCTGCGCGGCGAAGGCGAAAAGCTTTCCGGCGGCGGCCGCTCGTCCGGCCTGATGAGCTTCCTCAAGATCGGCGACCGCGCCGCGGGCGCGATCAAGAGCGGCGGCACCACGCGCCGCGCGGCCAAGATGGTCGTGGTCGACGCCGACCACCCGGACATCGAGACTTATATCGACTGGAAGGTGAAGGAGGAGCAGAAGGTTGCCGCGCTGGTCACCGGCTCCAAGATCAACCAGAAGCACTTGAAGGCGGTGCTGAAGGCCTGCGTGAACTGCGAAGGCTCCGGCGACGATTGCTTCGATCCCGAAAAGAACCCGGCGCTCCGCCGCGAAATCAAGCTCGCACGCCGCGCGCTGGTGTCCGACAACGTCATCAAGCGGGTGATCCAGTTCGCCAAGCAAGGCTACAAGGACATCGACTTCCCGACCTACGACACCGACTGGGATTCGGAAGCCTATCTCACTGTCTCCGGCCAGAACTCCAACAACTCGGTTTCGCTGAAGGACGATTTCCTGCGCGCGGTGGAAACCGACGGCGACTGGAACCTGATCGGCCGCACCAACAAGAAGATCACCAAGACTTTGAAGGCCCGCGAGCTCTGGGAAAAGATCGGCCACGCCGCCTGGGCCTCGGCCGATCCCGGCCTGCACTTCAACACCACCATGAACGACTGGCACACCTGCAAGGCGTCCGGCGATATCCGCGCGTCGAACCCGTGTTCGGAATACATGTTCCTGGACGACACGGCGTGCAACCTCGCCTCCGCCAACCTGATCACGTTCTATTCGACGACGACAAAACGCTTCGACGTCGAATCGTATGAGCATCTTTGTCGTCTGTGGACCATCGTGCTCGAAATCTCCGTGATGATGGCGCAGTTCCCCTCGAAGGCGATCGCCGAACTCTCCTACGAGTTCCGCACGCTGGGCCTCGGCTTTGCCAACATCGGCGGCCTGCTGATGACCATGGGTCTGCCTTACGACTCCAAGGAAGGCCGTTCGCTGTGCGGCGCGCTGACCGCTGTGATGACCGGCGTGGCCTACGCCACCTCGGCCGAGATGGCCAAGGAGCTCGGCCCCTTCCCCGGCTACAAGAAGAACGCGGCGCACATGCTGCGCGTGATCCGCAACCATCGCCGCGCGGCGCATGCCGAAAGCCGTGGCTATGAGGCGCTGGCGGTCAATCCCGTGCCGCTCGATCACGCCTCCTGCCCGCAGGCTGACGTGATCACCCACGCCAAGGCGGCCTGGGACAAGGCGCTCGAACTCGGCGAATTGAACGGCTACCGCAACGCGCAGACCACCGTGGTGGCGCCGACCGGCACCATCGGTCTCGTGATGGATTGCGACACCACAGGCATCGAGCCTGATTTCGCGCTGGTGAAGTTCAAGAAACTCGCCGGCGGCGGCTACTGGAAGATCATCAACCAGGCAGTCCCCGTGGCGCTGCGGACGCTCGGCTACAGCGAAGCTGATATCGCCGAGATCGAGGCCTACGCCGTCGGCCATGGCTCGCTCTCCAATTCGCCCGGCATCAACGTCTCCACCCTGAAGGCCAAAGGCTTCACCGACGAAGCGCTGGCCAAGGTTGAAAAGGCGCTGCCGACCGCGTTCGACATCAAGTTCGCCTTCAACAAGTGGACTTTTGGCGAGGACTTTTTGCGCGAGACGCTCAACATAGCGCCGGAAGCCATCGCTGCCCCCGGCTTCGACCTGCTCTCGGCGATCGGTTTCAGCAAGCGCGAGATCGAGGCCGCCAACGTGCACATCTGCGGCGCGATGACGGTCGAGGGCGCTCCCCACCTCAAGGCCGAACATTACGCGGTGTTCGATTGCGCCAATCCCTGCGGCAAAATTGGAAAACGTTATCTGTCGGTCGAGAGCCACATCCGCATGATGGCGGCGTCGCAGCCGTTCATCTCGGGTGCGATCTCAAAAACCATTAACATGCCGAACGACGCCACCGTCGAGGATTGCAAGTCGGCGTATCTGCTGTCCTGGAAACTCGCGCTGAAGGCCAACGCGCTCTACCGCGACGGCTCGAAGCTGAGCCAGCCGCTGAACTCGCAGCTCATCAGCGATGATGACGACGAGGACGATGCGACCGAGGCGTATTACGACAAGCCGATGGCCGCGCGTGCCGCCCAGGTCTCGGAAAAGATCGTCGAGAAGCTCGTCGAGCGTATCGTCGTGATGCGCGAGCGCGAAAAAATGCCGGACCGACGCAAGGGCTACACCCAGAAGGCGGTGGTCGGCGGCCACAAGGTGTACTTGCGAACCGGCGAGTATGACGACGGCCGTCTCGGCGAGATCTTCATCGACATGCACAAGGAAGGCGCCGCGCTCCGCTCCTTCATCAACAACTTCGCCATCGCCGTCTCGCTCGGCCTGCAATACGGCGTGCCGCTGGAGGAGTATGTCGACGCCTTCACCTTCACCCGCTTCGAGCCGGCGGGCCCCGTGCAGGGCAACGACTCGATCAAGTACGCGACCTCGATCCTCGACTATGTGTTCCGCGAACTCGCGGTCAGCTACATGTCGCGCTTCGATCTCGCGCATGTCGATCCCTCCGAGTCCAACTTCGACGCGATGGGCAAAGGCGTCGAGGAAGGCAAGGAGCCGTCCGACGGCGCGAGCCAGCAGGCGACCAAATATCTGTCCAAGGGCCTGACCCGCTCGCGCACGGATAAGCTGGTCGTGATGCGCGGCGTCGATGCCGACGCCCGCGGCTCGGGCAACGTCACCGCGATCGCCGGCCACGGCGCAAGCGCGCGCGCCTCCGACGCGCATGAAGGCGCGGTTGCGCTGAAGCAGGAAACCAGCCACGACCTGTCGCCAACGGAAAGGCTGGACGCCCTGAAGTGGAGCAAGGCCGGCAGCGCGGCAGTCGCGGTCGCCCCGAGCAAGGCCGAACGCCGGGCGGAAGCCAAGGCCAAAGGCTACGAAGGCGAGATGTGCTCGGAGTGCGGCAACTTCACGCTGGTGCGGAACGGGACGTGCATGAAGTGCGATACGTGCGGAAGCACGACGGGGTGTTCGTAAACCTTCAGCCCTCGGAACCAACGAACAGTTAGTTCCGAGGGCTTTAACTATGGCCTCTCATGAAGAAATCACATCCAGATGAATGCGCATGTGCAATTTGCCGCAACGAAAAGGACTTCGACTTTCCTGAGCATCTGCTCGATAAAATTGCAAGTGGAGACGTCGTAGTCTTCGCAGGAGCAGGAATCAGCACCGAGAATAGGTCGCACTGTCAATCTTCTCTCTATGAACAGATACAATCAGAACTAAAGTCAGTCACCAACCTATCTTTCCCCGAGTTGATGGACGCCTATTGCGCCCAGCCTGACGGCAGAATCAAACTTCTAGAAAAGATAAAAAGCCGGTTCGACTATTTCTTGTCGTTTGACAATTTCATTCGACCGATGACGCGCTTTCATCGTGCGATATCACCGCTCCACATGATCAAGGACGTAGTTACGACAAATTGGGACGACTTTTTCGAGAGAACATGCAATTTCGACGCCTTCGTCTATGACAGCGATCTGGCCTTTTGGGATGCGTCCAAACGACGGGTCATGAAGATCCACGGCTCAATAACAAATTTCGGATCTTTGGTTGCCACAACGAGTGACTACGAGCAGTCGTTTAAGCGACTAAACGATGGACCATTGGGAGCCCAACTTAAGTCACTAATTGCGCGCAAGACCGTCATCTATGTCGGATATTCCTTGTCGGACGAGAATTATCTTCAGCTGTTGGCTAATATTGCACGGCTAATGCAAGGCAATCTCCGGCAGTCCTACTTTATCTCGCCAATAATCGATGACCAAAAGCTCGCGAGGGCTCCCGTATCTTTGATTCCAATTGAAACGGACGGCTCATATTTCTTCGAAAGCGCACGGGCCAGATTAGCCGAACGGTGTGGTATCATCTGTCAATCGGCTTGCAAATTTGACCCCTCATCGGCGTCCAATTTTGACCCCTTTGCGCGGCGGGGTTTGCTGGTAGCGCTCGTCTCGTCGGAGCTGGCCGGGATAGCGGAGGCGAGACGAGCGCGGGTGGCGTGATCGTCGTCTCGGCTTTTGAACCGCCAGCTATCGTTGCCGGTCTCGACGATGTCGCAGTGATGGGTCAACCGGTCGAGCAGCGCGGTGGTCATCTTGGCGTCGCCGAACACGGTCGGCCATTCGCCGAATGCGAGATTGGTGGTCACGATGACGGAGGCGCGCTCATAGAGCCGGCTGACGAGGTGGAAGAGAAGCTGGCCACCGGACTGGGCGAAGGGCAAATAGCCGAGTTCATCCAGCACGATGAAGTCCATCCGGGTCAGATGCTCGGCGAGCCGTCCTTGCCGTCCGTTGCGGGTCTCGGTCTCGAGGCGATTGACGAGGTCGACTACGTTGAAGAAGCGGCCGCGGGCACCGGATCGGATGCAGCTTCTTGCGATGGCAATGGCCAGGTGGGTCTTGCCGGTGCCGGTGCCGCCGACCAGCACGACGTTGCGTTGTTGGGCGATGAAGCCGCCGCCAGCGAGATCATTGACGAGAGTCTGATTGATCGGCGTGCCTTCGAACTGGAAGTCGGCGATGTCCTTGGCAAGGGGCAGCTTGGCAATGGTGAGCTGGTACTTGATCGAGCGGGCCTGCTTCTCGTTGATCTCGGCGGAGAGCAGGTCGCCGACAATGCGCTGAGGTTCGTGCTGGCGCTTGACGGCAGTTGCCATGATCTCGTCGAAGGCAGCCTTCATGCCGTAGAGTTTGAGTTCGCCCATGAGGTCGAAGATTTGGGTTCGTTCCATCAGATGGTCCTCCGGAGGTTGTCGTAGCGGGCACAATCGGCGATCGGCGCATGGCGGAGCGTCAGTGCGGCCGGCGTCATGATGTTGGCCGGTGGGGTGGGTTCGCGTTGACGAGCCAGGATGTTGAGCACGACATCGGCGGAATGGACGCCATGACCGAGGGCTTCGGCACAGGCGGCTTCCACCGCAGGCAGACCGTCAGTCAGCACCGCGTTGAGGATGTCGACCATCTGCCGGTTGCCGTCATCGGTGCTGGCGAGCCTGCGCCGGATCCGCTCGATCGCGGCCGGCAGCACCCAGTCCTTGAACGGAGCGCCGTTGCGCAAGGCGCCGGGTTTGCGGGCGAGCACCGGCACATAGTGCCAGGGGTCGTAGACAGTCTCGCCGCGGCCAAAGGATCGCGGGTGCTCGGCAACGATGCGGCCATCCTGACGGATCACGATGCGATCGGCATAGGCTTGAACCTCGACCGGTCGTCCGACTGCGCTGGCTGCGACCGAGTACTTGTTGTTGTCGAAGCGCACCAGGCAGGTCTTCGAGACCGATGCCGTCACCGCATGGAAGCCGTCGAAGCGGCCGGCATAGGGAACGAGTTTGGGGCGTTCGGCTTCGAACACTTCCCAGATCGTCTGATCGACCAGCTCCGGATGGCGATGCGCCTTGGCGTAGGCGATGCATTTGTCGAGCAGCCAGGCGTTTAACTCGTCGAGGTTTTTGAACCGCAGCCGCGGCGTGAAGAAGCGTTCCCTGACCAGCCCGACCTGGTTCTTGACCTGCCCCTTTTCCCAGCCTGACGCTGGCGTGCAGGCGACCGGATCGACCAGATAGTGACTGCACATCTGCAGGAAGCGGCGATTGTAGAGACGGCCTTTGCCGACGAAGATCGTCTCTACGGCGGTCTTCATGTTGTCGTAGATGCCGCGGGTGCAGGTGCCTTTGAACAGGGCGAACGCCCGGTCGTGGGCGTCGAACACCATCTCCTGCGTCTCCCGTGGATAGGCCCGCACGAACAGCATGCGGCTGTGACAGAGCCGGACATGGGCGGCCTTCACCATCACCGTGGTGCCGCTCAGCAAGACCACCTCGTGGCTCCAGTCGAACTGGTAGGCTTCGCCTGGGGCAAAGCTCAGCGGGACATAAGCGGCCGCGGTCGATTGCCCGCGTTCTTTGCTCCACCGTCTGGCGTAACGCCGCACCGCATCGTAACCGCCGTCATAGCCGCGGCCGCGCAGCTCTTCGAAGATCCGGATCAACGTCAGCTGTTCACGAGCCGATTTAGCCGCGTTCGCCGCCAGCAATCCGTCAAGCTCTACTGCCCATCGTCCCAGCTTTGGCCGCGGCTGCACCTGCCGCTCGTACTCGAAGGAGGTCTCTCCCGACCTCAGCACCTTCCGAACCGTGTTCCGCGACACCTTCAGGTCACGGGCGATCTCCTTGATCGTCTTGCCCTTGATGAAGTGCTCGCGCCGGATCCGGGCAATCGTCTCCACGATCAGCATCCCCCACCACCTGCTTCGTTCCAAAGCAGGCAGCGCAACAGATCAATCTGTAGGGGGTCAATTTTGGACGCCGATCCCCCGGCTTAGGGGGTCAATATTGCAGGCCGAATGACAATCATCCGCGATGAAGCGTTTAACTACTGCGCCGAATTGCTTGACGAAGTCGCTGCGAGCCACAACAAAACAGCGGACGCATTTATTCGCAAGCAACACCCTCTTCTTATCTTCCTCCTGAGCTATCAGGATGGTCTAATTCACGCGCTCCAACGAATCCTGCGAATGCGGAGAACCGGGGAATATCACTCGAAAATCTCCGTCCACGCGCGGATTCACAGCTACGAACATCGAATAGAGGAGCTATCGAAGAGCAAAGATCATTGGAACGCTACCTATGCTCTAGGATACCAGACTGGACTCCTCTTCTTGCTGCTAAAGTCAGTGGACGACAATGGCCCGGCACCGCCCCTATTCAGCGCGCCATTTAACGTGACGGTTCGATCGCTATCGGGGGCACTCAAGTATCCTAAGGAGAAGCTGCCCCGGTCCGTTAATGCCCAAGCCAATCGAATATTAAAAAGGCACCCTAAGGACGCGCAGCTGATTCCTGACCACACTCCGTATCTCTAAACAAGCGTAGCCCGGATGAGCGAGAGCGACATCCGGGACAGCTCTAACCTCACCCCGATATCCCTTCGCTCATCCGGGCTATGCTCGACCTTTCGGTCCTGTAACAAGATGCCTCGCGACTTTTCAGTTTTCGTTTCGGAGGCGTGCGAAAGGCATTTCGTATCTTGGACCACGGCAAAACTTTGCTTTCCCCGCAAGGTGCAGACGCGTCAGGGCAGCTTAATCTTGATTGGCGTCGGCGCGCCTTCTTTCTCTGCGTCAAACATCACCAACACTCTCAAATGACCTGGGCCTTCTTTGCCCAACGGCAGCAGCCCCTCGGGTTTCCGCGCAGGATCGAACGGCAATTCGGATAACAATTTCACGTCGTTACTCTCACCATCCCAGCTATAGATAGCATAGCGACCGGGCACGCTTGATGAAGGGCCTGCAAGAATGAGAATGCGACCTTCGAAGATCGCGAGATCTCGCACACCTCGGCCGCCCAAGGGAAGCCGGAATAGCCGATGCGCAGTACCTGACCCGCCGAACAAAACATCGATGCGGACTCCCAAGATAGCAGCGCGGGATCCGTTCAATATCGGTCCGCGGAAACCGGCGAAGAGGGTTTCGCCGCGGCCGTCGATCGCGATTCCCTCAATTATCACGCCATTGTTTTCCGGCCATTGGCCCATGAACGGGGCTAAGGCAGGTTCGGCGGCAATAATCTTGCTCAGCCGACTCGTCCGTTCAACAACAGCAGATGCGGGATCGAGTTGAGCGGTCATTTTGAATCTTACAATCTGACTGTTCGCTGCGTTGCGCGCCCTGAGCGCTTCATCTATCTCCTTCGGGCCGATACCACGAGGACGCCCGTGCGATCCTATGACGTAAAAATACTCGTTCGAAAACGCAACTCCCTCGCCGTTTAGCAACAGCGGTTTACCGTTGAAGGTATCGTCGATGAGCTTAATCGTTGGACCAGCTATGAGCTCACCATTATTCAATTGGACAAATTGCGCATATTGCGAATCGTCATTGCTAAGCAGACAGAGAACCACGTGAACCAACTCATGAATATCTGCCAGACCTTGAGATAGGAGTCCTGAATCAATTCGAATTCGGATTTAATCTCCGCCATAGTCGTCTCCCCCGTTTCCCTGCACCTATGGTTGCGCAACTTTCGAGCGAGCGCAAGCGGATTACCCTACATAGTTACGGCGACAACGCTGTTGTTGGAATGCAGATCAATTCCGCTGTACATCATCTTCGCCTCCTCGTGGCCAATTCGATGACTTCGAACTCACTTTAGCTCCACCGCCTTCTTGGTCGCGAAGGCCGGCTAGATGATCTTCAGTGCACCTAACTTGCCGGTGATGCTGACCGAGGCGCGATCCATTGAGTGCACCGTAATGCACGTAATGCAGGCAAGCATGGTCTCGCGCTTGGTGGGCTCCATCTAGGTAAGCTCCCAGGGCTGTTTCGGCAGGCGCGCCTCGGAGACCGCGAGTAGCGCGCCGCCGTGCCTGCGGTTCTCGTCGCGCTCACGAAGATGAGCACAGCGATATCCGAGATTGCTCAGAGGCCCTCGCCCCGAATCTGTGATCTGGCCCATACGCGGTTCAAACCACCTGCCCTACACCTTCGCCCATGTGCTTGAGTTCCGGAGACGGATATGGACGACGAGTTTTGCAGGGAAAGGGCACGGACCGTCAGGGCCCTCGCCGAGCGAGCTGATCCATTGATCAAGCGGCGGCGGCTGCAGCTGAATCATGGTGACAGTGCACTTAACTTGCCAGTAATGCGGAGTTTGTCATCGGGCGCGCACTCGCGCGACCAGTTAGCTGACCCGCCCTACTCGCTCGATGCCTCTTTATTGCAAGCCGCGCTTATGCAAGGCGATGATTACGATGCGAATGATGCAGTCAGACATCGACTCGTCTTGCAGTCGCAATCTCTGCAGCCATTGCCACGTTGCCGCGTCGATCTCGGTCCGCCAGTTGCCGTTCGGCAGGCGCTGTCCGGACGGGGGTTCGAACACGCTCGCAATCAGGGCGCGGCATTCCTCGGTGATTTCGGTATCCGGCATCGTTTGAATGGAAGGAAGTCCTCGCGCCCCAGCGCCGCCGGGTGTTGCCCTGATCCGGCAAAATGCACTAGTTAAATCGCGGCAATGCCAATTGAGCCAGCGCGGGCCTTTTGCCTCGCGCTGCGTCCACGGCCGCGCCCGGTAGCAATTCTCGAAATTCTACGTGTCAGCAGGCCTTCCTTTGCGAAGGAAAGCCTGCTGAGTCATGTTAGCTTTGCAAAATCACGTCGGGTTCAGATGACGGAGCAAGGTTTCGAATTTCACCATCCGCGATTCACGTGGCGCACTTCGCCGGTTCGCGAGTCGACATAGACCTCCATCCATCGGCCGCGGCCGTCGCGGCCTTCGATCTCCCACTGATCGCCCTGGAACTCGGTGTGAGACACCGTCATGATGCCGAGATCGGTCGCGACGTCGAGCGCGACCTGCATCGAGATCTGGCCACCGGAATCCTGGGCCATGGCAGGTGACGCTGCGCCAAGCGCCAGGGCGGTAACGATTGGAAGAATGACACGTCGCATGGAGCACTCCTGTCGAACGTTGAGCCGATACGCCAGCTAGAACGAGCGGCAGCGGCAATGTGTTCCGACATTGGAGATCGCGGAACAGCATGAAACTTCGGCAGTTGGGGCGTTTTGGTGGCAGTTCCCTACTTACATCACGCAGCCT
The DNA here is from genome assembly GCF_036924535.1 of Bradyrhizobium sp. AZCC 2262. Taxonomy (NCBI): domain Bacteria; kingdom Pseudomonadati; phylum Pseudomonadota; class Alphaproteobacteria; order Hyphomicrobiales; family Nitrobacteraceae; genus Bradyrhizobium; species Bradyrhizobium sp. AZCC 2262. The sequence goes on from NZ_JAZHRT010000001.1 coordinate 3,795,154, forward strand.
TGTTCTCCATCCGACTCCATTTTGTTCGCATGGAACGAATCGCATCAGCGCAAACAGGCGCGGATCAGTTTCTAACAAATGGTCGCGGCTCGCAGCAAGCGCAGCTCAAATGAGCGCAAGCAATCCGCCGTTCTGCGCTGGCGGGTTACGCATTCGCTAATCCCCTACTCGCTATCAACCATAGATAGAGCCACCGCCATTAATAGAGCGCAACCCATGATGCACGAGAAGAAGTCGCCCCCCCCGGCCGTATCGACGACAAGGTCGATCATCCCCGGATAGCCAAGGCTCCTACCGAAAATTCTTATTGAACATTGTTCATTTTTGGATTACTCATATTTGAGCAACGCTCAAAAACTGGAGAATCCGACAATGCAACCCGCTCCCGGTACGGACGTCTCGATCGGCCAGAGCCAGCCCATGGCCCCATGGATCAAGCACGCTCCGACGATCATCACCGTCGGCATGATCGTGATCCTGGCGCTGCACGGACGTATTGCGCAGCCGGCGCATTACCACGAATTCGCCGACCAGTCGGCCTCCTTGGGCATTCCCCACGCAGCCGATGTGTTTTCCAACGCGGGGTTCGCGCTGGTCGCGATCTGGGGCTGGCTGACATTGCGGCCCCGACGCGCCAGCGAGCATTTGCGCGCCGGATGGCCTGGCTACAGGCTGTTCCTGATCGGACTGTTCCTGACCGCTTTCGGGTCCGCGTTCTATCATCTCGCCCCGGACAATGCCCGCCTGATCTGGGACAGGCTGCCGATCGCGCTGGTTTGCGCCGGCCTGCTCGCCGGCGTCCGCGGAGACATAAGGGACGGATCGAACACCGGGATCGACGTGATCGTTCTCGCCCTCTACGCCGTCGCCAGCGTCGCATGGTGGGCCATCACGGACAGGAACGGCGCGGGTGACCTGCGACCGTATCTCCTGTTGCAAGGGCTCGCGCTCATCCTCATCCCGCTATGGCAAGCGATTTATCGCTGCCCGCGCACCGATCGCATCGCTTTCGCCACCGCGATGGCGCTGTACATCCTGGCCAAGGTCGCCGAGGTGCTCGACCACGAGATCGCGACCGCTTTCGGCTTCGTCACCGGACACACGTTGAAGCATCTGATCGCGACGGCAGCCACGGCCGCCGTCGCCTGGGGATTGATCCGACGATTTTCGCATGACGGTCACGCTGCGCATCGGGTAGATCAGCCGACCTGTCCGCCGTAGCTCAACGAACGAAGGCGGAAGGCGTAATCCACCATTCGTCCGCGCGGCGCACACAGCGGCTGGTTACGCGGAGTTTATCATCGGGCGCGCGTTTCGCGCGACCCGTTGGCTAACCCGCCCTCCCCTCCATACTCCAACCCCGGCCGCAGCCCCCGCATCTTCTTCCTTCGCCTGCGCCAGCCGATCCGCCACTGCCACGTGATCCTCATCGCTCTTGTGCTGATTGAGTTTGGCCTGCTCCTCGATCTCGTCGACGACGAGGTCGATCACGCGGATCGCTGACAGCGAGCGAGTAGCCCGCATGAGCGCAGCGAGATGCGGGATCATTCGAAACCCGGATGTCGCTTTTGCCCTGATCGAGATTTTGTAGCCGAAGGCATCAACGATCGGACGAACGTCAAGCCTGACGCCTGCGGTCCCCCTTTTCGCTTGATTTGCCCGGGCATGACCCTACGGTGCGCTCCGCCAAGAGGGTAACGAGACCGATTATGGACGATGCAATGAAATGCCCGGCATGCAATTCCGAGCATGCCTATCAGGATCGCGGCCTGTGGGTTTGCCCGGAATGCGCGCATGAATGGAGCGCCGAGGCGGCCGCAGCCACGGAGACCTCGCCCGAGCCGGGCGTCCGCGATATCAACGGCAACCTGCTTGTCGATGGCGACAGCGTCGTCGTCATCAAGGATCTCAAGGTCAAGGGATCGTCATCGGTCGTCAAAGGCGGAACCAAGGTCAGGAACATCCGCCTGACCGAGGCGACCGATGGCCACAACATCGCCTGCAAGATCGACGGCATCGGCGCGATGAATCTGAAATCGGAATTCGTGAAGAAGGCGTAGCAAGTCGCGAGAATGCACACTCGGCGATGAGCGCAAGGGCTCGACCCACGGGCTGCTGCCAGAGCGTGGCTAAAGCCACAAAAACCAGATCACGGCTGTTCTTGCAGGATCGGCGAACCGAGTTCATCGAAACGGAAGAGCTGAAAGACCCGCTGGCCGTTGAAGTCGAGGATCCTCAAATCATCAGTCTCGTGCAGATTGCTTTCGGCCGCTTGAAAATGCCCGCCGTAGCGCTCCTTCGCGAGCGACAATGGAACCTCAAACGCGACGAACTTGCCGATCCCTTTGTGCTTGAGCACCTCAAGAAGCTTCTGATCGCGTAAGGACTCGTGCGATGTGAGAATGAGCAGCGGACCGCTCGCCGTGAGCAGCAAAAGCGATTTCATCGGATCTTCCTTCGCGATTGGACTGAACTCACCCGTCATATCCAGTTGCGTAGCCCGTCAAGCCGCCAGCAACTCGTCGAGCAAAAAAGCCCGGCTCAAGGCCGGGCTTTTCATTCATTGGCGCTTGTCCTGACCGTGGCCTCCGCCACCGCCCGGTCCGCCGCCACCACCGCGTGGTGCGGCGTTGATGTGTGGCGCGCCGCCGCCCTGCGGCATCGCAGGCGCTGCTGCGCGCGGGGCGGCCGGGGCCGGCATCTGCGCGCGTGCGTTCATCGGCGGGCCACCGCCGCCGCGCGCCGCATTGGGCTGCGTCATGTGGGGCGTGGCACGCTCGATCCGCGGTGCAGCCGCACGCGGTTCGTCATGACCGCGGGCCATGATCGGCGGCGTCTGCGTGCGGGTGCGGGCCATCGGCTGTTCGCGCACGGTCGCTCTTGAGCTCTCACGCGTCATCCGCGCGTTCTCGCGCGTCATGCGGGGCTGCACCGCCGCGCGTTCGCGCACCTCCCGCGCGTTACGCGGTGCGATGTCTTTCTCCCGCGTCACGCGTTCGGTCACACCGGCGCGGGTCCGCTCCGTTGCACCGGCGCGCGTCCGTTCCTCGACACGGGCACGCGACCTCTCCTCGACACCGACACGTTCCTTTGCACGCGTCCTTGCCTCGGGGAGCGCCGCGTCGCGCGCTGCCGCCGCGCGGCCGATCCGGGCCGCCGAGCGGTCGACCGTCAACCGCGTCGCGAAACGCTCATGCGATTGCCAGTAGCCGTTCCAGTGGGCGCGGCGCTGATACCAGGGACGTCCCGCATAGTAGCTCGACCAGTACGAGGTCAGCACGAACGGCACGACGGGAACGTCGATCTCGTCGACATAGTCCGGCAGATAGACGTAGCGGTTGCGGTAGAGATATTCGAGATATTGCGACGACACCCAGCCACGATCATCCGACCAGCTCACATCGCACCAGGCGGTGCCTTTGAGACATCCGTGGATGTTGACACGGTCGCCGCCGGGAATGCGGTCGACCGTCGGAAAACCTGCACCGGGTCCTGCCTTCAGGCTGACCGTGGTGGTGACGATGCCCGGCGCCGCCAGTGCGGCGGCCGGCATCAGCAGCACGGTTGCTGCGATAAACAATGCTCTCAGTTTCATGGCGAGTTCCTCCTCATGAGTAGGAACGCCGTAGCGAAACAAGCGTTCCCTGAGGAGTGGTCGCGTTGGCCGAAGGACGCAGGCGTCTCGCAGGCGCGAGACGCGCCGCTCTTGTTTGTCATTCCGGGATGGGCCAATGGGTCGGGGCGTAGCAAGTAGCCCGGATGAGCGGCTTGTCCGCCGTAGCTCGCAGAGCGTAGGCGGAAGCAATATCCGCGTTTGCTCAGAGAAGGCCACTCGATCCGGATTTGTGATCTGGCCCATACGCGGTTCAAGCCACCTGCCCTACACTTTCGCCCATGGTGCTCGAGTTCCGGGGACGGATATGGACGAGGAGTTTTGCAGGGAAAGGGCCAGGACAGTCAGGGCCCTCGCCGAGCGAGCTGATCCATTGATCAAGCGGCGCCTGCTGCAACTGGCCTCCCACTATGAGCGCAGGCTCACGACGCCATCCGACATCCGGGACAACCAGGCGTCGGCAGTGTCCGAGCCGTCTGAGGGCGCTGATGGGCAAGAGGTCGAGCCATTGACCGAACGACCGGATCTTGACCGCGGTTAGCAAGTAGTGCGGATGAGTCAACGGGTCGCGCGAACGCGCGCCCGACGAGGAGCGTGATTGCGCTCGCGCAGTGATGACAGGCTCCGCGACATCCGGGACTGCTCTAACATCACCCCGGATATCCCGGCGCTCATCCGGGCTACGCCCGTTTTGGTTGTGGAGCGAGCAGGTCTCTTTTCATAGCTGCACCCTTAAGATGCTTTCGCTGTTTTGGCGCCAGACCTCAAGACGGGTGGTGTGGCAGCCGGCACACACTCTCGGCGTGAAGTGCGTCGTCATCAGCGAAAGAGCCGCGCTGTTCACAGACTTGCCGCAAATGCGTGTGGAGCATTGATGGGGACCATCAGCTGAGTATCAACCCATGCGTTTGTCAGTTCTGTCGACCGCCGCCGCCGAGCGCGCCGGCGTGCTTTGCTGTATCTTGTTTATGGTGATAAGCGCGCAAGCGCTCGCGCAGACGTCGGCCACGGACAATCCGGGCCCGACCGCAGCGCAACCTTCAGTGGCAGAGCAGGAAAAGCCTGCGACCGCTGCAGAAGAGAAACCGCCTGCCGCGGACGACAAGCCCGCCATTGCCGAGCAGAAGCCGGCGCCCGCGGAGGAGAAGCCAGCCATCGCGCAGGACAAGCCCGCGGCGGTGGAAGAGAAGTCGGCTGCCACGGACGACAAGCCTGCCATCGTCGAGCAGAAGCCGGCCCCCACCGAGGCGGCCTCACCAGTTGCGCAGGACAAGCCCGTAGCCGCCGAGGAGAAGCCGACTGCCGCGAACGAAAAACCTGCCATCGTCGAGCAGACATCGGCCATCCCGGACGCGAAGCCTGCGGTTGTCGAGCAGAAGCTGGCTCCTGCCGGGGAAAAACCAGCGGTTGCGCACAAGAAGCCCGCCTTGAAGCAGAAGTCAGCCGCCAGGCAACCCGAAGGCGCGTCCCGCAGCAGAACGGCAGAGCCCAGTAAACCGGTGCAACCGGCCAGGGCAGCCCAGAAGCCGCGCGAGCGGACCCTGGTCATGCTCTGCACCCGCTTCCGCACCTACAATCCGTCGTCCGGGACTTACCGGGGCTACGACGGCCAGACGCGTTCTTGCCGATAGGCGAACGCGGACGCGGCTGACGAGTAGCCCGGATGAGCGAAGCGACATCCGGGACAACTCTGCCACCGCCCCGGATATCGCTTTCGCTCATCCGGGCTACGGCGCTACTCACTCACTTCGCCAGCCCGAGCGACTTCAGCGCCTTGCCGTTGTCCTCGTCGTCCGCCTTCATGAACTCCGCAAAGCCAGCCGAATCCAGATAGATCATGTCGAAGCCGCGCCGGTTCATGAACTCCTTGAACTCGGCGCTGTCCCAGACCTTCTTGATCGCGGTCTCGTACTGCGTGGCAATCTCCTTCGGCAGGCCCTTGGGCGCCGCAAAGCCGCGCCACACGCCCTTGTGCCACTTGTGACCCGTCGCCTCCTCGGTGGTCGGCACATCAGGGAAGTTCGGCGCGCGGTTGGGTGAGAAGAACACCAGGCTGCGGATACGCCCCGCCTTGATCAGCGCCTCGGCTTCCGGCATCGAGCACGCGACGAAGTCGACGCCGCCGGCCGCGAGATCGGTCAGCGCGGTCGCAGCGCCGGTGGACGGCACCCAACGGATCGAACCGGGCGAAACGCCGTCGGCCTGCATCAGGCCGGCGAGCGCGACATGCCAGCTTCCGCCCTGCCCGGTGCCCGAGGCTACCAGCTTGTTCGGGTTCGCCTTGATCTGCGCGAACAGCTCCTTGACGTTCTTGTAGGGCGCATCCGCCTTGACGTGGATCGCGGCGGGGTCCTGGTTGACCAGCGCGAGCGGCGTATACTTCTCGAAGGTCAGATCGGTGAGCCCCACCCAGTGCATCAGGTTGATCTCGAGCGTGATGAGACCGAACGTGTAACCGTCAGGCGCGGCGGTGGCGATCGCCTGGTGGCCGACCACGCCCGACCCGCCCGTGCGGTTCACGACGTTCACCGGCTGCTTGAGATCGCGTTCCAGCATGTGGGCGATCTGGCGCGCGACCGCGTCGGTGCCGCCGCCGGCGGCCCACGGCACGATCAGCGTGATCGGCCGCTCCGGGAAGTCGGCCTTTGCGTTTCCGGCGCCGAGCAGGCTTGCGGCCGCAAGCGCGAAAAGCGCGAAATTCCTGACATGGCGAGACACTTGGCGAAACATTCGCAAACCCTCCCCCTTTGTTTTTGATGCGCCGGGTGCGACACCGCGACGCGCGCTTATGCGCTATTCGTCATTCGGACGGCGAAGCGCCAACATGTCAAGGAGAAGTGCCGGCACATTGGCGCAACGGACCTGACCGGTAATTGAAAAGGTGACGGCGCCCTCTCACCCGCCCTCCGGCTTGATCCCGGCTGCCTTCATGATCGGCAGCAGCCGTGCTTCCTCGCTGTCGCGATAGGCTGACATCTCTTGCGGCGTGGTCGGCCAGGTGCTGGCGCCCAGATCAGCGTAGCGCTTTTGCAGCCAGGGGTCGTTGAGCGCCTTCACGGTGAGCGCGTTGATTTGCGCGACGAGGTCGGCCGGCATGTTCGCAGGTCCCACCAGGCCGGCCCAGGAGGTGAGCTCGTAGCCGGGCAACAGTTCGGCCATCGCAGGCACGTCGGGAAGATCTGCCAGCCGCGTCTTCGCGGTGACCGCAACGGCCCTGATCGCGCCGGAGCGCACGCTCGGCAGCGAGCCCGGCAGATTGTCGAACAGCAGGTCGACATTGCCGCCAAGCAAATCGTTCAGCGCCGGCGCGCCGCCGCGGTAAGGGACGTGGCGGACCTGGACGCCTGCCATGCTGTTCATCATCTCGCCGGAGAGATGCAGCGTGGTGCCGAAGCCGGCGGACGCGTAGGTGTATTTGCCCGGCTCCTTCTTGAACGCCGCGAGCAATTGCTTGAGGTCCGCGGAGAACAGGTCCTTCTTCGCCGTCAGGATGTTCGGCAGTTGCCACATGCCGCAGATGAAGGTGAAATCCTCGCGCGGATGATACGGCAGCTTGGCGTAGCTGCCGATCGCGAGCACATTGGAGGCGATGCCGCCGAGCCCGACCGTGTAGCCGTCTGGCGGCGCCTTTGCGATCGCATCCGCGCCCAGCACACCGCCGGCCCCGGCCCTGTTCTCGACCACGAAGGATTGCCCGGACAATTCGCTCATCTTCTGGCAGATCAAGCGCGACAGCGTGTCGGTGGCGCCGCCGGCCGGAAAGCCGTTGACATATTTTACGGAACGGATCGGCCAGGCCTCTGCAGCGCGGCCCAGCCGCGGCGCGGCAACGAAAGAGCCAAGGAGCGCAAGCGCGCGACGGCGGTCGATAGACAGCGGCATCGGTGTCCTCCCCTTGCACGCCATGCGCCACGTCGCAGCTTTGCTGCGGTTCTTTTTCCTTGCCTCCGGCCGTCGATTGGTAACCGGAGATGGGGCGCGTTCGGCTGGCCTCAGCTTATGAGGTGCGAGCGAAACTGCAAAGCCTGCTTTTTTGCGACAAAAGCCCGCGAGGACATCGCGGACTTTCTGCGGGCAGCCAGGACGGCATTCTCTATCGGCGTGCGCCGGCCGCTTTGACCACGCCCTTCTTCCACAGCCGAAATCCGCCCTCGAACGCGTTGGTGTTGGCGCCGAGCCGGACCTTGCGCGGCAGCTTGTCGATCTTGTCGGCGTTTCCACCGCCCAGCATGACGTAATCCGGCTCCAGTGCGGCGAGCAGACGCTTCAGGACGTCATCGACGAAGCGTTGCCATTTCTTCCTGCCAACACGCTTGAGGGCTGCGGCGCCGACGCATTGCTCGAACGTCTTGCCGCTGCGGTACGGCAGGTGAGCCAACTCCATCGGTTCCAGAATGCCATCCACGATCATCGCGGAGCCAAGACCCGTTCCCAGGCCCAGGAACAGCATCCGGCCGCCCTGGTAGCTGCCGATCGCCTGCATCAACGCATCGTTGACGACCTTCGTCGGGCGGCCGAAGGCCTTTTCGAAATTGAAACCGGCCCACCCGAGACCGAGATTGTGCGGCTCCGACAAGGGCCGGTTGTTGACCACAGGCCCCGGATATCCGATCGAGACGACATCATAGGACCAGTCTTTCGTCAGCGCCTTGACCTTCCTTACCATCACTCTCGCGGAAAGGTCGGGACCGGACGTAAACGCGCGCCTGGTTCGCTCCGTGCTGGTCATGACCTTCACGCGCGAACCACCGATGTCGATCGCAAGGACCGTCTGCCGCGATGCCCGCTTGCCCGTTTTCTTCGCCATGAATTCGCGCCCTACTCGGTCGGATGATCATAGCTCCAGCCGATACTCACCTGAAGCAGAGAAACAAACAGCACCACAGCTTGTTCTCCATCCGACTCCATTTTGTTCGCAAAGAACGAATCGGAATCGCGCAAATCAGCGCGAGCCAATTCTTAACAATGCGTTTGCTTCGTGTTTGCCCGCGGATGCCACGAAAAAATCACGACGGAGCTTGCGCTGCATCCCGGAGACGGCGCGGATCGAGAATGCGCACTCCGCCGCGTTGGCATTGAATGACCCCCTCCTGCTCCAGATGGCGGAGCAACTCGTTGACGGTTTGGCGGCTGAGCGAAAGTATCGTCCCCAACCGCTCTTGCGAGACGCGCACGTGGCAGGACGGCGCGGCCTTGCGCTGGCCGTAGCCTTCGAGCAGGTGGATAAGGCACCGCGCCAGTCGAACCCTCGGAGGTCGAGCGCCATGTCTTCCAGCAGCGAGAGCGCGATGCGGAGCTTGTGCACCAGCAAGCGTCCCATCTGCTGCCATCGGAGCGGATCGTCGGCGAGAATTCTCGTCAGGTGACGCGAAGGCAGATGCAGCACGTTCGAGGCGACGTCGGCCCATGCATCGTGGGTGCGCGCGCCGCCGTCGAACAGCGCGACTTCGCCGAACCATTGCGGCGCTTCGGCGAGTGCTGCGATCGATGCCCGACCCGATGACGCGATGCTGCCGAAGCAAACGGCGCCCAACAGGACGCAATAGATGCCGTCGCTGGGGTCACCGCGGTGGAATACGGTTTCGCCTGATGCCAACAGCTTGACGCGCGACGATCCCAGCACGGCCTCTCGAAACGCTGGCTCCAACGCGGCAAACCATTCGCTGCCGTTCAGAACGGACAGTTGCTCAGGCGTCATCGCTCGCCCCGATCAGCAACTTCATCCGGTATGAAGTCGACCGGCAACGGCAGGAGGTGCGCATCAGCCTTGCCGGCCTCGTGCATAGCCGCGCGGTTCATGATGGGCGCTTCGGATGCCGCGTCCTGCATCCCGGCCGCGAGGCGCGTTTCTCAACGAGCGAAGGCGACGCGCGCCAGCCACCCATCCCGTCACTGCCGCCGCTCGCCGGTCCTGAAGTCGTCGCGCCGGCGAACGCAAAATTGTCCGAGGCGCTGGATCACGCGTTTGCCGAAGCGGAATCCGGGCCGCGCCGCTTCACCAAGGCCGTCGTGGTGCTACATCGCGGCCGCGTTGTCGGCGAACGCTATGCGGCCGGTATCACGCCGGCGACGCCGCTGATCGGCTGGTCGATGACCAAGTCCGTGACCAATGCGCTGCTTGGCATTCTTGTCAGGCAAGGAAAACTGGACATGCAGAAGCCGGCGCCGATTGCCGAATGGTCGGCGGCGCCGGAGGACCCGCGCCGCGTCATCACGCCGGATCAGTTGCTGCGGATGGTGAGCGGCATTCGCTGTGGTCAGTCGCTGCAAACAGGGTTTACCACGCTCTTCGATGCCGATACCCAGATGGAGTTCGACATGGCCGACCAATCGGCCTTCGCCGGCAATGCGCGCCTGCGCGCAGCGCCCGGAACGGAGTGGCGGTACACCAACTGCAATTTCGTGCTGCTGTCGCGGCTGATCCGCGATGCCGCTGGCGGTGATGCGAAATCGGCGCGAAGCTTTATCGAGCGCGAACTGTTCGCGCCGCTCGGTTTTGAGCACGCCACGCTCGAATACGACAGCGCCGGCGCCCCGCTCGGCACTATACATCTCTGGGCCAGCGCCCGCGATTGGGCACGCTTTGGTTTGCTGTACCTGCAGGACGGCGTAACGGAGAGCGGCCAACGCCTGCTGCCCGAAGGCTGGGTCGACTACTCGGCCCGGCTGACGCCGCTAAGCGCCGACGAATACGGCTACGGCGCGGGATTCTGGACCCAGCGCGGCAACTCCGCCGCCGCCCGCCAACGCATTGCCGCCGGCTTCCCGGCCGACAGTTTTATGGCGATCGGCAGCCAGGGCCAATACACGATCGTCATCCCCTCGCATGACCTCGTGATCGTCAAACTCGGCTGGGCCTATACGCCGCATGACGACCACGTCGCGGTGGAACGCCTGGTCAGGGAAACCATCGCGGCACTGGCTCGGAGCGGGTAGCGCGCAGCCCCGAAGCTCCATCATTCCATCATCGGCCGGCCGATCCAAAGCCGGTTGAGCCAGCGCACGGCAAGGTCCGGCTGCTTGTCGCCTTGCAGGCGCGCCAGCGCTTCCTGATAGGGGCCCACCGCGCGCAGGCGCATGGGAAGGCGGGGATAGATGCGTCGCATCCACGCCAGCGCCCGGTTCATGCTGCGCGCTTCGCGTTCGCCGAATTCAAATCCGAATTCCTGGGCCAGCCGCGCCGGCAGCAAATGGGCCGTCAGCGCGCGATACCATCTGGGCACACGCAATCCTGTGGCGGAGCCTGAAAAGATCTGCTCCGCAATGTTGCGGGCGGCGGGACTGACCGCGAGAATATCCGACTGCGCCATCGCCTCGGTGTAGGCAGCGAACGACGTCCAGTCCGCAGGCAAATCGGCCTGTCGAATGCCGAACAACGCCGCGTACAGTTTGGCCTCGACCCAGTATTGTTCGCGCTCGCTACTCGTAAGCGCAGGCAGGACGAGGTCATGCGTCTGCAAGGCGGTCTCCACCAGCGTGGCGTGAACCCACCGCAGCGCCGAGACCTCATTGGCGTGGTAAGCCGAACCGGCTTCGAAGCGCCCGGCCGCCTGCGGCAATATTCCCGTCACCACGGCGTGACGCCGATGTAGCCGGCGGCTTGCGGCCAGCGCCTGATCGAGCGTGCCGAACACCATCGTGAACGTGATGTTGAATGTCCGGTGAAACCGGCCGACCGGATCGGCAAAGGTTCTGGAATGCTCTGATATGGCGGCGGCGACCCAGGGGTGCGCCAATTGCAGCAACAGCGCCCGCCCCGCACCAAGGAAAATCGCCGCCTCGCGGTCGACCCGCCACGTCAGCGACTCCGGACCGAAGATTCCCTCGATGGGTCCGGCCGCCGCCTCGCGAACGATGTCGAGACTGTTTTCAAAATTATCCGTGGACAACAATGACAGCATGTCCTCAGGCGGGTTATCGCTCATACCCAAGCCCCGGCCGCAATGCCCGCATCCTCTCGGCCAGCCGCCGGCCGCCTGTGTCCTCCGCGCGCGCCAGCTGGTTCGCCACCGCCACATGATCCTCATCGCTCTTGTGCTGGTTGAGCTTTGACTGTCCCTCGATCTGGTCAACGACGAGATCGATGACGCGGATCGAGGCGAGCATCGTCTCGCGCTTGGTGGGCTCCATCTGCGCGAGATCCCAGGGCTGTTTCGGCAGGCGCGCCTCGGAGATTGCGAGCAGCGCGTCGCCATGGTCTCGGTTCTCGTCGCGCTCGCGCAGATGCGCGACACCTGAGAGATGCACCGCCTCGTAAAGCCAGGTCGAAACATTGTCGCGCGAGGCATACCAGTCGTTGGAGATATAGGCGTCGTCGCCGGCGACGATCAGGAGGAAGCGCCTGACGCCGTCGGCGAGCTCGACCAGCGGATTTCTGGCCGTGAGATGGATCTGGATGATCACGCGATCGTCGCGCTGCTGGATCACAAAGGGCACGTGCGACCCGCGCGGGCCGCGCGCGTCCGCGGCAATGATCACGCCAAAACCGCGGTCGGCCGCAAACGCCAGCGCGCGGCTCTCCTCGATGCGAAACCGGGGTCGGAGGACATGCATGGCGTGCGCTCGAACGGCTGGAGGATGGTTGGTTCAGGCAAGGCTAGTGCATTCTGCTCCAGAGGTCACCGATGCCGCTGCCTGACTTCCGGTGGCATTCCTGTTGTGCCATATCACGGAGGTGGCAGAGGTGCAGCCGTCGGCGTCGAGCAGGATGAACAGGCCTCCGTCGACGCCTTCGGCATCGGCCATTGCGGGCGCTATATCGTGCTGAAGCATAGCTATCCCAACGGGCGCGTCGTCTTCACCCGCTATGCCCAGCTTGGCCGCATCGCCGGCGTCGACGGCCGGCCGATCGCGGTGGGCGCGACGCTCAGAAAGGCAGACAGGATCGGCGAGATCGGCCCGACCACGATCCTGCATTTCGAGATCCGCCCCGTCGCCCCCGGCACGACGCAGACTGATGCGGCCTGGCAAGCGCGCTACGGCAACGACCCCTCCATGGACTGGTCGCGCTATGATCCCGTCGATCCCAAGAAATTCGACGCGGATGTCTTCGGCGGCCGGAAGCGCAAGCCGTGAGCAAGACATGCCCCCACTAAAACCCCAGGCCACCTACGACGATTTCGCCCGTCTCGACATCCGGATCGGCAAGGTCGTGGACATCAAGCCGTTTCCCCGCGCGCGCCATCCGTCCTACAAGGTCGGCGTCGACGTCGGTGCCGACAGGATCATGTGGTCGAGCGCACAGATCACGAACTATGAGCCGGCGGCACTGCTCGGCTCGCTGGTCGTGTGCGTCTGCAATCTCGGCGCGAAGAACATCGCGGGCTTCACATCCGAACTCTTGATCCTCGGCGCCAAGGACGCGAACGGCAACGTGATCGTGCTCGCCCCGCGTAGCGATGTTGCGATCGGCGAGCCGGTCTTTTGACGCCACGTGCTAAGCTCCTGCTAAACCGCACCGCGCCAGCGTGATCTTCTTACTGCCTCATCTTCTCTTGCCGCACCTCGTCCTGTACCTGCTTGAACGTCGGCAAGCTGGCGTTCGGCTGCATCGGGGCCACCTTTACGGTGACGACATTCGGACTGGTCTGAAACCAGAGCGCCCCGGCGACTGCCATCAAGCCAGCTACGGCGATAGCGGCGAGTCCCTTCATCTCGATCTCCCTGAAATGCGCTAGTTGGAGAGGATAACGCCGTGCTGGCGTCTGGACGGATGATCGGCACTGACCAACGCCTGCGTGTCGGTTGCGATCACGACTTCCGGCAATGGCACCGGCTCAATTCCGGCAAAGCGGCGGTACAGCGCGCCCATGATGGCGCCGTTGACGACCGCCGTCGCCAGCAGGAGGGGCATCGCTCCGAATACCGGCATGAGAAGTACGACGCATCCCGCGGCCACCAGGCTTCCGATCGCGGCATACTCGCCTCCGCGGCTGCGGCGAAGCGCCCTTGCAATGTGATGTATCGCGAGCACGAGAATAGCCGATGGTACGGTGGTCGCGATCAGAACTGTCAGGAACACCTGTGCCGGAAGTGCCGCGGTGATGATCGAGTCAGGACCTGCCGTTCCGAAGAGCGCTAGCACCATGAACGCCAGTGCGGCCGAAATCGCAGCCGGCACGGTCACGGCGATAGCGATCGCGCCAACCGAAGAGCGAACACGGACCGGGCCATCGAATACGCGCGGCGGAATGGCGGCGGCCTCGGTGGCTGCAACGGCGGGCCGCGGAGCAGCGGCGACGACCTCAAGTCCGGCGAACTGGCCATAGAGGAAGCCGGCGAGCATGCCTGCCGCCGTCGGCAGCAAGCCCGCAGTGATTTCGCTGCCCGACGGCGGCGGGAATAACAACAGGCCGTTGCGCACCGCAAGCAGGTAGCTCGTTGCGGCCATGACGCCGCCGATCAGCGCATAGGCGATCCTGCCGCAGATATTAAACTGCCGCAGCACCGAATGGCCGGCAAACAGCAGAACGCCATCCAGCGCCAGCCGGCCGGCGTACAAGAACAGGAGCTTGTCCGGCGGCGGCAGGACTGCCTGCGCCGGCACGGTCTGCGTTGTGAGTACGGCCATGGTAAGCAGAACGGCGTGCACCACGGCGAGCGGTATCAGTGCCGCGAACAGCGCGCGCGAGGAATTTCTGACAACATACATTGGTGTAACCCCTGAAGGTGTCACACCCTAAGGGCGAGGCATTACCGGTGGCTCCCGCGAACTGATCAAATTTTAACCAGATTGCCCGGATGAGCGAAACGACATCCGGCCCACTCCTGCGCCCGATCACCCCCTACCGCTGCCGCTGCGCCAGATAGAATCCACAGAGCACCGTGACCAGTCCCGCCGCCTGCAGCGCGGTCGGGGGCTCGCCGAGCAGGAGCCAGCCGATGAGTATCGTCAGCGCCGGCACGGTTGCCGGGAACACCGCGGCGCGGGCGACGCCGATGGTCTGGATCGAGAACGCGAAAAGATACAGCGCCGCGGGACCGGCCAGGATGCCCTGCGCCAGCGCCTGCAGCGCGTTTTCGGTCAGGCCGAGCGCCGCCACGCGGGCGAATCTGCCGAAGGCCGCATAGAGGGGCAGCAGCGAGAGCGACAGCACGCTGATGACGGTGGCCGCCGAGAAGGCGTTGACGCGCCAATGCCGCAGCAGCGTGCCGAACACCGCGAACATGAATCCGGTCAGCACGAACAGCAAATCGCCAAGCACGCCGTCAGGGCCGATATGACCGATCGATTCAGCCCCGATCACCACGAGACCGCCGACGATCGCGACCGCCCCCAACACGCGCGAGAACGGAACCCGCTCGCGCAAGAACACCGCGGCGAGCAACAGGCCGCCGAGCGTCGCGCTGGAAGGCTGGATGACGCTGCCATGGCCGAGCGGCACGAACAGGAATCCTGTATAGCTGATGAGCGACATCACAGGGCCGCCCAGCACCATCAGCACCAGTCCGCGGCCCCATCCGATGCCGCAGAGATTGCCGATGCCGGCGCGCAGCACGATCGGCAGGAACACGATGCCCGACCACAGGAAGCGGTGCATCAGCAAATCCGCAGGCGTGAACCCGAGCTTCAGCCCGTGCCGTGTCGCCACGAAGCCGAGCGCCCAGAACAGCGCCGCGCCAGCACCGCATGCGACCCCAAGCAGGGCCGGTTTCGTATCGGATTTTCGCGTTGGAGATTCAGCGCCGCGGGTCGGCTCGTTCATCGCGGAGGCTTAACTTGGCCCGCACAACGGTTCAACCCGTGCCCATGCAGGGCTGACGAGCGCATCGGCCGACCGGCCTTTCGCAATTCGCCGTTCACGCGCGACGGGCTGGTGGGTTACGCTAACTCACCTTGCTCGCGGAAAGGATCACCATGAACGGAAATCGATACTACGGGGTTCGGGTTGAGGGCGCGAAATATGGCGTGGGCTTTGGCTCCGCACTCGCCATCGCGATCTCCTACACCAACAACCACTCGATCCTCTGGGCGATCATCCACGGCATCCTGGGTTGGCTCTATGTGATCTATGTCGCGCTGTTCAGGTGATAGCAAGTAGCAAGTAGCCCGGATGAGCGCAGCGACATCCGGGACCACTCTCGCACCGCCCCGGATATCGCTTCGCTCATCCGGGCTACGTTCGCTGCTTCGCTCAGGCCGCCTTCGCTACCTTTTCCGGCGGCGCGGTTTCCATCGCGCGCATGTAGAGATCGAGCAGGCTCTCGCGCTCATCGCGCTCGTCCTGGTCCTGCTTGCGCAGCTTGATGATCTCCTTGAGGATCTTCACATCGAACCCTTCGCCCTTGGCCTCCGCGAACACTTCCTTCTTCTGCTCGTTCAGCTCGGCCAATTCGCCATCGATGTTCTCGATCCGCTCGACGAAAGAACGGATCTTGCCGCCGGGAATGGTGACGTCAGACATGGTGCCTCCCTGTTGAATGAGGTTGTGAAAATGCCCGCAAACAAATAACCAATGTGTTAACCTCGGAAGGTTCCCACCCCGGCAAATCAGATAATTTCCAGACTTAACCATGAACGTAATTTCAATTCAGTCGCAGGTCGCTTTCGGCCATGTCGGCAACAGCGCCGCGGTGTTTCCGATGCAGATGCACGGGATCGACGTGGTGGCGGTGCCGACCACGCTGTTGAGCAACCGGCCGGGCTATCCGACGATCCGCGGCCGCGTGCTCGACGCGCAACTGCTTGCCGATCTGCTGCGCGGCATCGAGGAGCGCGGCGCTGTCGATGCCGCGCAGATGATCCTGTCCGGCTATCTCGGCTCGGCCGATAACGCCGCCGTGGTCGCGGATTTTGTCGCGCGCGCCAAGGCCAAAAACCCCGCGCTGCTTTATTGCTGCGATCCCGTGCTGGGGGATCGCGACCGCGGCCTGTTCGTCCACGCCGACATCCCGCCGCTGGTGCGCGATCTTCTCTGTCCGCTAGCCGACATCATCACGCCCAATCATTTCGAGTTCGAATGGCTGTGCGGGACCAAGGCCACCACAATCAGTCAGATGATCAAGGCGGCGCGCGCGTTCATGGCGCGTGGGACGGTCGTCGTCACCAGCGCCGAGCTTGCCGACACGCCTGAAGACGAGATCGAGACCTTGGCAGTCGAGCGCGCAAACGCCTTTCGCGTGCGCACGCCAAAACTGCCGATCAGCCCGAACGGCACCGGCGATCTGTTTGCCGCGCTATTGGTCGCCGCGCGCGTCCGTGGCGCCGACACGCCGGATGCGCTCAGCCATGCCGCCTCCGCCATCTTCGCCGTGCTGGAACGCACGGCCGCTCGGGGTACTGAGGAAATGCGCATCGTCGAGAGCGCCGAGTGGCTCGTGCATCCGCCGCGCAAATTCGAATGTATCGCGATCACCCCGTAGCCCGGATGAAGCGCAGCGCAATCCGGGATCACTCTAACACCACCCCGGATTTCGCTTCGCTCCATCCGGGCTACTATCCGCAGGACAAAAAATGAGCCGTTTCTGGAGCAGCTTGACGCACGACTTAAAACCCTATGTGCCGGGCGAACAGCCCCGCATGGCGGAGCTGGTCAAGCTCAACACCAATGAAAGCCCATTTGGTCCGTCCCCACGCGCGCTGGAAGCCATTCGCGGCGAGGCGGCTGATACGCTGCGTCTATACCCGGACCCACAGGCGTCAGCGCTGCGGGCTGCCTTGGCCACCTACCACGAGGTACGCCCAGAACAAGTATTCGTCGGCAACGGCTCGGACGAGGTGCTGGCGCACGCCTTCGCCGCGCTGCTGAAGCATGATGCGCCGTTGCTCTTCCCTGACATCACCTACAGTTTCTACCCAGTCTATTGTCGCCTGTTCGGCATCACCTACGAGGCCGTGCCGCTCGATCAGGCCATGCAGATCCGCATTTCCGACTATCGCCGGCCGGCCGGCGCGATCATCGTCCCCAATCCGAATGCGCCAACGGGGGTTGCGCTGTCGCGAGCCGAGATCGCTACCCTTTTGGAGGAACATCCTGACGCGCCCGTTGTCATCGACGAGGCCTATGTCGATTTCGGCGCCGAGACCGCGATACCGCTGGTTGCCTCCCACCCGAACCTTCTGGTTGTTCAAACCATGTCCAAGTCCCGGGCCCTCGCCGGCTTGCGGGTTGGTTATGCGATCGGCGACGCCGACCTGATCGAGGCACTCACCCGGGTGAAGGACAGCTTCAATTCCTATCCGCTTGGCCGCCCAGCCCAGGCCGGCGCCATCGCCTCCCTGGAGGACGAAGCCTATTTTCAACAGAGCCGCGCTCGCGTGATCGAAGGCCGGGAGCGGCTGAACCGCGGCCTTGTGGGGCTTGGTTTCGAGGTGCTGCCGTCCTCCGCCAACTTCGTCTTCGCACGTCATCCGGCGCATGAGGGCGCGGCGCTGGCCACTGCACTGCGCCAACGGGCGGTAATCGTCCGCCATTTTTCCGCGCCTCGGATCTCCGACCATCTGCGGATAACCGTGGGCCGAGACGAGCAAATCGACCGGCTGTTGTCGGCGCTATCGGACATCCTGGGCAGCAAGTAGCCCGGCCCCGCGCGCCACCCGCTACTCCACGACGTCGAGCTTGACCTTGGCAACACCCTTCCCGACCATTCCCAGCGCGTCGGCTGCGGAATAGGAGACGTCGACAACGCGCCCCGGAACATAGGGACCGCGGTCATTGACCCGCACCATCACCGACCGGCCGCTCGCGACGTTCGTCACACGCAATTTGGTGCCGAAGGGCAACGTCGGATGGGCCGCGGTCATATCGAGCGTGTTGAATTTTTCGCCGTTCGCGGTCTTCGTTCCCTCGGTGTAGAAGCTGGCCACCCCATGCGAGGCCGTTTTGATGCCGCCTGCATCCCTGCGCGACGCGAACGGCGTATGCCTTCTCACGGCCGCCACGCGCCTGGTCATTGACGATGTCGTTCGATCGCTCACCGACGCCTGCCGGCTGGCGCGAAGTTCGGATTTTTGGCTGACGACCGAGGACTGCGCGCAGGCCGCAAGCGATGCGGCTGCGAGCGCTACAGCAAGCAGCCGGATGAATTTCCCTGCACGCGCGGCCGGGATCAACGGCGCTTCAAGTTGAGTAAGGCCTGCTCTGACGTCGACGCACGAAGTACTGGTGCAGCCAATGGACGACATGTTGCAATCCCCCGCTCACGCCCCAGCCCAAGCCGAAAACCAACACGCGGCAATGGCGGGACCGAATCCGGGCGGAAGCGTGGCCGAATGCGATCAGGCACGGTTTCCACAGCGCAATTCGGTTCGAGTGTGGTGATTGTGTCACAGGAATTAGCCGGTAAGCCGGATGCGTCCTACCTGCGTTCTTCAGGAAGTGAAAAATTTCGTTCCATCGAAAAAGCGGTTCGGGCGATTGAACACGGAGAGGAACGTCGCGCCGTTGGGAGCATGCGCAACATGGATGTTGCCGCCCGGCCGCCACACGAAGTCACCCGCGCCACAGCTCCCTTCGGCGTCTTCCAGCGATCCTTCGAGCATGAAGGTCTGTTCGAGCGCCGTGTGCTCGTGCAGCGGCACGACCGCGCCGGGCGCCATCTTGAACAGGATGGTCGAGCGCCCTTCGTCGTCCTTGTACAGGATCTTCATCTCTATTCCGTCGAACTCCGTTCGCTGCCAGGGCATCGACGAGGCGGCGACGAAGGTCGACCGAAGTTCGGGCGGGTTGACGGGCGAAGGCTTGTTCATGGCTTCTTCTCCGAAAATGTTGCTCCGCTTCGCTCAGGAAATTTCGTAGACCGACACCTTTTCCGCGATGCCGGTCAGCGCCACGCGTCTCGGCGTCGGCTTCAGCCCGCTGGTCTCGAGCAGGGTGCGGGCATGCGCGTTCTCCACCACCTGCTCCGTCACCACGATCGAGCGTGAGGCCGCAAGGCCTTGGACGCGCGAGGCGATATTGACCGTCTGGCCAAAATAGTCCTGCTGGCCATTGAGGGTCACCGCGAGGCATGAGCCTTCATGGATGCCCATCTTCAGGCGCAGGCTCTGGTGCTGACGCTCGGCGCCAAGATCGCTCATCGCCTCGCGCATGCGGATCGCCGCGGCAATGGCGCGGTCGGGTGTCTCGAAGGTCGCCATCACGGCATCGCCGATGGTCTTCACGACCGCCCCTCGTTCGGACGCGATGATCTCCTGCAACAGCCTGAAATGCTCGTTGACTAGATCGAAAGCGACGAGGTCACCGACGTGCTCATAAAGCTCGGTGGAGTCCTTGAGATCGCTGAACAGGAAAGTCAGGCTCAGGATCTTGAGGCGCTGGCCGATGGCGAGCGTGTCGGTCCGGTAGATATCGCGAAACGTCTGGTTGGTGAGCAGACGCGTTGCCGTGAGAACCGACTTTCGTCGCTTGAGGATGTCGTCCAGCGCCGGGTTCGCCACCCATACCGCCGGCAACACGCGACCGTCGGTGCGGTTATCCAGGGCGAGGCGCAGCGGCCCGGGTCGCAAGCCAACGGTGTCGACGGGAACCTGGATCTTGTTGAAGATCACCGACAGGTTCTGGCGCTCGCTGGTCTCTTCGCCGCTGACCTCCAGGAACTGGGCCGCATGCGTCACGGGATCGAACACGATCAACGTGCCCTGCGGCACCTGCAGGGAAAGGATGGCCCTTTCGCCTGCCGGCAAGTCGACGATTTCGAGCGTGACGTCGTCCAGCAGGCTCTCCAGATCGTCCGGAAGATCGATCGCCGAACTCCAGAAGATCTGGCGATAATATTCGGCCGCGGACAGTTCGTCGGGATTATGGGCCGCGATCTTTCGCAGGCGCGGGCTTACCGTAAAAGTCACCTCGACCAGATTGTCGAGCGTCGTCTCGTAGCCCGCGGCGCAGAAAGCGCAATTATACTGCGACCGATCCAGGGTCTTCAGGCTCTTGTTGGCGGAAAGAACCCCGGCGCAGCTCGGGCACATCACGTTCCAGGTCATCTCGAACATGCCGAGCCCGACCGCATTCAGGAGTGCGGCGATGACCCGCTCTTCGTCGATGCCCGCCGTGCCGGCGAGATCGAGCGCGTTCATCTTGTTCAGGGCATGATCCGGGGCATCCCGCACCATGCGCTCGAGCAAGTCCACAACGGCTTCGTCGGACGACTGACGCAGGGCCGCAAACAAGGTCTCGGTTTCGCTCATGAGACAATGCTACCTGAAAGAAGGCAGCGCGAACACCCGCTACCCATCACGTGCGCGTCGTCATAGCCCTCGCTGGTCGGCTTGCGCACGGCGCAAATGCGGGGAGCCTGTCATTCAAGACAAAAAGCCCGCGATGAAATCGCGGGCTTTTTGCTCAAGCGGCGATGGCGATACCGGTCAGCGGATGGCGCGACCGGTGGTCGGGGCTGGCGCGGCCGTCTCGGCCGTCCGTGTCGTCCGCGGTGTCAGGACGCTCAGTTGATGCGCAGTGGCTGTGGAGGTCAGCGCCGGTGACTGTTCCCGGACATTCGCCGCGCCCAGCACGCCAACCTGCACCGCCGATATCGGCAGGCCCTTCGCTTCATAGCTCGGCAACTCCGCCGCAAAACCGGCAGTGGCGCCCGCAATCGAGATCAGGGCGGCGGCTGCGATGGATAGGTAGGTCTTTTTCACTTCAATTCTCCGGGGTACGATTCGAGCCCGCAACCTATACCTCTTTTGTTGCAATGCGATATCACGATATTGCATTGCAACAATGCAGTTCCCCATACTCAATTAATGGTGAGAGCCCAACCAGTTAGCAGCAGGGCCTGCCGGGAGAAAAAACATGCAAATCGCGGTCGTCGGTGCTGGAGCGGTCGGATGCTACTACGGCGGAGTGCTGCTCCGGGCTGGACATGACGTGACCTTCATCGGCAGGCAGCCCCATGTCGACGCCATCAACGCCCATGGCCTGCTGCTCGACACCAGGACTTTCAGCGGCCGCCTGCCCGCCAAAGCCGCGACCGATGCTACCGCGCTTGCCCCGCCCGAGCTGGTGCTGGTGTGCGTGAAGTCGGCCGATACCGAGCAGGCCGGCCGGTCGCTCGCCGGACGCCTGCTGCCGGAAACATCCGTTCTCAGCCTGCAGAACGGCGTTGATAATGCGCCGCGTCTCTCTGCCGTCACCGGCCACGCCGTCATTCCTGTCGTCGTCTATGTCGGAAGCGAGATGGCCGGGCCCGGCCATGTCAGGCATCACGGCGGCGGCGACCTCGCCATCGGCCCCTCCGCCGCGAGCGAAGCACTGGCGCAGACGCTTGCGGCCGCCGGCATCGGCATCACGATCGCGGACGACATCGACAAGACGCTGTGGAGCAAGCTGATCATCAACTGCGCCTTCAACGCGCTTTCCGCCGTCGCAGGCATTTCCTACGGCCCGATGCTGGAAGTCGAAGGCACGCGCGATGTCGTCACGCGCGCGGTGCTGGAGGCGACAGCGGTCGCTCGCGCCTGCGGCGTATCGATCGGCGACGATCTCCTCGCGCATATCCTGAACATCCCGGCCATCATGCCGAACCAGATGTCGTCCACCGCGCAGGATCTGGCGCGCGGCAAGCCCAGCGAGATCGATTTTCTCAACGGCTATGTGGTGCGCAAGGGCGCCGAACTCGGCATTCCCACGCCGACCAATCACGCCCTGCAGGTGATGGTGAAGCTGACCGAACGGGGCAAGGGGATGTCGCGGAAGTAGCCCGCCGCCGTAGCCCGGATGAGCGCTAGCGACATCCGGGACCACGCCAACACCGCCCCGGATTTCGCTGGCGCTCATCCGGGCTACGACTACGGCGGCAGTCGCTTATGCGATCACGCGCTTCTCAAGTATCTTGCGAAAATCCGTTGCCAGGCTGCCGTAATAGCCGGCCAGAACCTCGTAAAAGCTTCGCTCGGCCTTGTCCGTTGCTGCCCGCGCCTGCTGTTCGCAGCGCGAGGCTTTCGTCTCGTATTTCTCCACCTTGGTCTTCAGCTCAGCCACCACCATCGTCGTTACTCCCCGCCACACGCACGCTTAGGATGCTAGGCCGGCAAAGGTCGAAAAGATGGCAGGGCTGGGGAGATTTCGTAGCTTAGCCGTGAGCAAGTCGTGACCGATCGCGGCGTCTATCGCGCCGGCACCGGCGCCGGCGGCCGCACTGATGA
This sequence comes from Bradyrhizobium sp. AZCC 2262, assembly GCF_036924535.1. Classification (NCBI taxonomy): domain Bacteria; kingdom Pseudomonadati; phylum Pseudomonadota; class Alphaproteobacteria; order Hyphomicrobiales; family Nitrobacteraceae; genus Bradyrhizobium; species Bradyrhizobium sp. AZCC 2262. The sequence goes on from NZ_JAZHRT010000001.1 coordinate 3,817,854, forward strand.
CCGCGACGCGCCGGTCTTGGCCGCGGACTTCGCCGCGACGCGCTTTCCACTGTCGACGGATTCCAGATAGGACGTCAGCGCCCAGGCCGAGCTGGAGCTGCTGGAATAGTGTTTCTGCAGAAACAGATAGAGGGTGAGGTGAAAGCGGTCCTTGGCGAGCCCGCGCGGGCTGCGATGGCAGGACACGCAACTTTCGGCGAACAGTTTTGGCGCCGGTTTGCCCTTATCGAGATTCTGCGCAACCGCCACCGATCCGCCCAGCGCCGCCATGGCGGCAAGAACAAAGAGACCGCAGCGCGCTTTCGTTGGCGACATCAGTTTTTCCGGTACGCGGAGGCAGATGAGCCGCCGGCGGCGGCTCGGGGAAGAAGGCGGAAGATGGCAGGCGAAGCGCAATCTGCTGTCCAGGCGTGGCGAAAAGTGGGTGCGCTTCCGCCATCATTGCGTTCCAATCGCGGCGTCATCTCAATAAGGCGGCTTCTTCTTTTCCCGCTGCGCCCTTGCCGCTTCCATCCACCACGCGAGATCGTCGGCAAAGCGCGGAAACGCGTGTGACAGAGCCTTGCCGCCTTCGCCGGCCGGCTTGCCGTCTTCGGTAAGCGTCTGCGCCATCGGCCCGGCCGCGATCGAGCTCGAAATCACCACCATGCCCATTTCCGAAAGCGTGCCGTGCCATGCGAGCGCAGCGCGCGCGCCGGAGAAGCGGCCGGCCGAATAGCTGGCGATCGCGGCGGGGCGCCAGAACCATTCCTCGAGGAAATGGTCGGTGAGGTTTTTCAGTCCCGGCTGCATGCCCCAATTATATTCGCCGGTGACGAACACAAAGCCGTCGGCGGTGCGGATCTTCTCGGCAAGTTTCTCCAGCACCTCCGGTGCGCCGCCTTTCGGATGTTCCTTGTACATCCTGTCCAGCATCGGCAGGCCAATCGCCTTGGCGTCGATCAATTCGACATCGTCGCCACGCGCCGCAAACCCCTCGACGACGAATTGCGCGAGCCGGATGCCCATGCGGTCGGAACGGTAGGAGCCGTAAAAGACGAGAATGCGGTTACCCATGACACCTGCCCCTTAAGACATTGGATAACGCACTCGAACCATGCGGGCTCTGCCCATGCAAGAGCGACATCCGGGGCGCTGCGCGAGGGGTCCCGGATATCGCTTGCGCTCATCCGGGGCTACGCGCCAAAAAAAGCGGCCGTAAGGCCGCTTTGATGAAGTGACAATCCGGTTCACCAATAACCGGGTTCATCGCCGTAATAGGCGTAGGAATCAACGTACGGGGCGCCCGCGATCGCAGCCGCCGTTCCGATCGCACCGGCGGCTACGCCAGCCGCAAGCCCAACGGGCCCGGGCCCGTAATGGACGCGAGGCCCGTAGTACACGCGAGGTCCGTAGTAGCTGTAGTCATAGCGGCTCGGCGTGCGCACGCCATATCCGCCGCGCAGATAGTTGGAGTTCGGGTAGTTGAACCCGATCATGCCGGGCTCCTGGGTCGCTTCCTGCGACATCGCAGGCGTCGCGAGTGCGGTCGCAAGGATCGCGGCCGCGCCAAGCAGTGTCAGTTTCGTCATTGCTCATTCTCCATCTCAATATGAGAGCGAACGAGCGAGATGAGATGCTGGTTCCAGAGGCCGGTTTCACGGCGCGGTGAGTCTCGCCGACGAGAGAAAAGGCCGGCGGGCGTTACGCCACCGGCCTTCTCTTGCAACTGCCGGCTCGGGAGGTCCGGTTCCGCTGCGATTCCATGCCTAAAGTTTGACCACTACAGCATTAATAAAATCTTAACGACTGGATGTGAGGTGCATCACGGATGGGCAGAACCTTCTGGCGTTAGCATCGTACCAATAAGAGCAGCTTCGCTTACAGGAGGCCAACATGACGCAAGTCTATTTCCACTGCTCCAACTCCCGGGAAGTCCGGCTCGATCGAGCCGGTGAAGCGGTGAGCGACCTCGCCGAGGCGCGCGACCGCGCAGCCTGCATCGTCCGGTCGCTGATCATGGGACGCGACGCGGAAGACTGGCGCGACTGGGTCGTGCACGTGAACGACGATTTCGACGAAGAGATCTTCGTTCTGCCGTTCGCCTTCGTGCTCGGCAAGCCGCACTGAGAGGTTGCCATGCTGCCGGCTCGACCGCCCTTCATGCCGCTGCTCCGCCGCCTCGATGCGATCGTGGCGCGCTGCCACCGCCTGATCGAGCGCGCCCGCGACCCCTATCGTCCCGAGCGCCACTACATGCGCGGACCTGGCCCGAAATGGCACGCCAGACATCGCGCTGACATCACAGGCGTTGCCCTCTAGGACGCGGCCAACCGCGCACCCGGCGCGTTCTGCGCCCGATCCAGAAAATCCCGCACTCCCTTTGCGCTTTCCTTGTGCGCCGGTTCCAGCAACCGGAACCCGCAGCCGCAACCTCTCCACGAGATCGCCTTGCTTTGGTCAAACCGCGCTGGCCGTGTGGCGGCTTGGAAACGGCTTTCGGGGGTTTTCGACGCCGCAAAGCAATGCTCGCCGCCCGTTGCGGGTGACATTGGACAGAGCAAGGGACCGCCAATGCAATCCACGCCAACGCTGAAAGACACCGATCCGCACGACGTCTTTGCAATCGAATCGCTGCTGGCCGCACATGCCGAAAAGACGCCGCCGCTGGCCCACGATCCGGCCGCCCCTTCGGTGGCGCCGCAAGTTCACGTCGCGCCCCCGATTTCGGCCAGCGCGGCAATTCCGCAGCTTGAACCGACGTTTGGCGCCCCTGATGTGGGCGATATTCAGGTCGAGAATGTCAGGCCAGGCGAGATCAAGGTAGATGGTCTCAAGCCTCTGGGCGAGCCTGCGACCGCCAAATGGGTGAAGCGCGTGGTCATGGGGCTGCTCGGCCTGTGCGGCGCCATGGCCGCCGCTGCCTGGCAGCATTATGGCGATCAGGCCAAGGCGGTGGCCGCCGAATGGGCGCCGCCCTTCGTTCTGGCTGCATTGCCTTCGACAACCACGCCTCCCGTCGCGGAGCAACCGAACGCCCCGGCCAACGAAGCCGCCACAACGGATCCGGCCGTCGCGCAACCGGCGGCAGCGGCAGCACCGACTCAGCCCGAACCCGTTGTCGCGACGGCCACTGCAGCGGCCGCTCCTTCTGCGGAATCGACCCAGGTGCAATCGATGGCGCAGGATCTCGCCACGATGGGCCAGCAGGTCGAGGAGCTGAAAGCCACCATCGCGCAGCTGAAGGCGAGCCAGGCCCAAATGGCGCGTGAGCTTGCCAAGGCGTCAGAGCCCAAAGCGGCCGAAACCAGGCCTGCCGAACAGAACCTGCGGCCCAGGGTGTCGGCGCTGACGCCGCCTGCGCCGCGGCCCGCTGCGCCGCCGCCGGTGCGAAAGCCGAAGCCGGCCTATTCCTATTCGCCGTCCTACGCGCCCGCGCCGATTGCTGCCGCTCCCGCAGCGCCGCTACCGCCGGCGCAGGCCGCTGCACCGTTGCCGCCCGCACCGCCCCAGCAAACGATCGCCGATGACGGCGCGCCGGTGGTACGCCCGCCGATGCCGGTGCGGTAAGCAAGTCGGATTACACGAAGCCTGTCATCACTGCGTGAGCGCAATGGCGCTCGTCGCGACTGCGCGAGCCCAATTGCGCTCGCGGGGCGCGCATTCACGCGCCCTATTGGATCCATCAGGGCCTTCGGATCGCGCGGAACTTAACTCTGATGCGGACCTCGCATCAGCTTCATGGCGTCTTCGATATGACGCCACTCCCTGGCTTCCTCGGCGTCGCCCTTGCTCTCGCAGGCCAGTGCATTGTGTGCGGCTTGCGCGATCGCGGTGAGACCGTGCTTCTCCATCATCTGGCGCGCAATCGTGTGGATCTGCATTTCCGACATCATGTCGCTCTCCCGGGGTTCCACCAGTCCATGCCGCGACGTTTCGCTCGTCGCGGCTTCCTCGTGAAAACTGCCGAACCGAAAGCCTCGTTCCTCCCGCTGCGACAGATAATTTTCGGACAAGTTTAGGGATCGCGCGGTTCCACCTGCGGTCCCCGTAATATCCCGTCCGCAATCTCCCCGAATATCAAGCCGGTCTTCCGACTGGTATTTTTCTGCGTGAGTCGCAATCGCGGGAGTCGGACATGGCAAAGGTCTATTTTCACTACTCCAATTCCGAGGGCGTATGCGTCGACCAGCGCGGCACCGCCGTCGGAAACCTGACCGATGTGCGCAACCACGCCGCCCGCGTCGTGCAATCGCTGATCACCGCGCAGGGCCCGGAAGACTGGCGCGACTGGACGCTGCATGTCAGCGACGATCTCAACGACGAAATCTTCGCCCTGCCGTTTTCGTCCATGCTCGGCAAGCCGCATTGAGAGATCGCCATGCTGGCCATGCAACCGCTGCTCCGACACCTGACAGAGATCGTGATTCATTGGCACAGGCTGGTCGACCTTGCCCGCAACCCCTACCGCCCCGAGCTGCACTACATGCGCGGCCCCGGCCCGAAATGGCATGCGAAGCATCAGGGGCGTAGTGCGTAACCCGTAGCCCGGATTGCGCTGCACTCCATCCGGGCTACTGGCGTCACTTCAACGTCGTCGTCAGCGCATCCGAGAACGCTTCATCGGTGCGATCGAGCCGCAGCGGCGTGACCGATACGTAGCGTGCCGCAAGCGCCGCCAGATCGGTGCCTTCGGCCGGCGTATCCATCATCGCGGCGCGCTCAAAGCCGATCCAGAAATACGGATTGCCGCGGCCATCGTGGCGCTTGTCGACTTTCAGGAAGCCGAGATTGCGCTTGCCCTGACGGGTCACGCGCACGCCCTTGACCTGGTCGGGCGTGCAAGCGGGAAAGTTGACGTTGATCACGGTGTTCTTCGGCACGCCGGCATCGATCACCTTGCGCAGGATATCGGGGCCGAATTTCAGCGCCGTGTCCCACAGCGGCGCGTGCCGGGTCTCGATGGAAAATTCCTGGCTCAGCGCAAATGACGGGATTCCCAGGATCGTGCCTTCAAGGGCGCCGGCGATGGTTCCGGAATAGACGACGTCCTCGGCGACGTTGCGGCCCCTGTTGACGCCCGACAGCACCAGATCGGGCCCCTTTTCGCCGAGGATGTGGCGCGATCCCATGATCACGCAGTCGGTCGGTGTGCCGCGCACTGCGAAATGACGCGGGCCGACTTCGCGCAGGCGCAAGGGATCGTTGAGCGACAGCGAATGCGAGACGCCGGACTGATCGAGTTCCGGCGCCACGACCCAAACGTCGTCGGAAAGCCCGCGCGCGATCTCCTCGACGATCTTCAACCCCGGCGCATGGATGCCATCGTCGTTGGTGCAGAGGATACGATAGGACATTGAGACCGTTAGAGAAAAAAGAGAAACCCTTACAAACAGGCAGCTTCTCTTACACACTCAGGTCTCATGTTTCAATCGCCTCCCCGGTGTTTCTGACCTTCCGGTTAGCCGGGGCTAATCCAACCAAAACGCCGGGCTAATCACAACCCGTCATCATCCCATCGGGAAATTACGATGCCAGTCCTCATCACCGAAAAGCATCTCGCAGCAAGCGACAAGCGAAAGACCATCAGCGACAGCAAGCAACTCGGCTTCGCGCTTCGCACCACACCGAATGGCGTGTTCACGTTCTACTATCAGCACCTCAATAAGAAGACCGGCAGGCGCGATTGGCACCTGATCGGCGCACACCCCGAATGGACCCCTGCACGGGCGCGCACCGAAGCAACCCGGCTCGCCGGCCTGGTCGCGGGCGAGAAAGACATCAAGCAAATCCGCCATCAGAAGATCGCGCGGGACCGTGCCGAGGGCGTGTCCTTCAAGCAGGTCCATGACGAATACATCTCCTTCTGCAAACAGCCGGTCGATCGGCGCTGGGGCACCGTGCCGCGAAAGGAAACTTGGAGGGGCATCCAGTATTCCCTCGCCCGTGCGCTGAAATGGTGGGGCAACAGGGTCGCCAGCGAGATCACCAGCGCCGACATCAAGGAACTGTACGAAAGCTATGTCCGCGAGAAGCACCCGGCGCAGGCGAACATGGTTCGGGGTAATTTGCGCACCATGTTCGTCTGGGCGATGCACGACGACCGGAGGTATCTCGCCGTCAATCCTTGCACCAAGCAACTGGAAGACGACAAGGCAATCGAGAAGGCCGACATCGACGACGGGCGCGTCCTGACCGCCGACGAACTTCGCACGCTCTGGTTCGGCCTCGATGACCCGAAGTGCCCCGGCACCAGGGGCGCGAGGCTGGCGCTGAAACTGTCGCTGGTCACGCTGCTGCGCACGGGCGAGTGCGTTGCCATCGAGCGCAACAAAATCACGGCCACCACGGTGACGATCCCGCTCGCGGTCGCGAAGGGTCGCCGCTCCAAGAAGGCGCGAGACGTCGTGCAGCCGCTGAACAGTCTGGCGCAGGAAATCCTTGGCGAGGTATTCGCGGGCGACGAGGGGCGGCGCTATGCCTTCCCCGGCACCAGCGGGAAGACCGGCGGCCACATGGCGCAGGGATCACTGAGCGTCTTGATGGGGTCCAGAACAACAAAAAAGAACAGCCGGATGGGCATCTGCGAATACCTTGGCTTGGACGATGTGACGCCCCACGATCTGCGGCGCACCGGGGCTTGCATCCTTGAGCAGCTTGGCTATTCCGATGGCGTCATTGGCAGGGTGATGACGCACAAGACCGCAGACAAGGACGCTGCGTCGGTTACCCGCGACCACTACCTCGTTCCCGTTCAGATTATCGCCCGCCCGGTCGACCCGCGCGTCAGTGCGCTGAACGACCTCGATGACGCGCTGCGTGAAATCTTCGGTCTGCCGCGCGGCGGCTCGATAGAGCTACCTGCGCCGCCCCGGCTTCTGACGGCCGCCTAAACCCTCACACCGGGCGCGGGTCGTGTTGGAAGCACGACGCCGCGCCCTAACCATTCCAACTGTTAGGAGCAGTTCCAATGGCTGACACTACTTCTGCATCCATCGTCACACTGCATCAACCGCAACCGGCGCGCGCCAAGACGCCGGCCGAGCGCGCCAGGGCGTACCGGCAGCGCAAACGGGCGGCTGCCCTCCCGGTTGTGGTGCCGGCGCTCGAAAACGCGGGAGCCCTCGATTTCGAGCAGCCCGCGCCAGCTTCGGACTCGAAGGCGATGCCGGTGATCTTGACCACCGACGAGGTGCGTGACGTCTGGATGCGCGCCCTGGGACGAGGCAAAGGCGCTACAGCGCCCGCTGCCGGATGAGGCTTTAAAAATCGTGGCGCGTGGCGCGGATAAGACAATGCCGCCGCCGCATGAAACCCGCCCAATGCCATTCTCGGTGAGCACCGGGCAAAATTCCCTAAAAAGCAAAAGGCCCCGCTTGTGGGCGGGGCCTCGCTCGACAGAAATGTTACTATCTCAGGGTACGGCTTAGCGCGCGACCAGCAACCGCCAAACGCGCCGCGCAGGCTGTACCACCAACCGGAACACGGGGGTGGTTTGGGTACGGTAGTAGTTGGCGCGCAGCTTCGCCACCCGGTCTGCGCTCAGCGGCCGGGTTCCCTCGAAAACACGCTGGCTCGCGTATTTTCGCACATTAGGGCATGGAGTGCGGGCTAACATGGCACCCTCCTTCTCAACATCAGCGGAAACCGTACATGCACGGGTAGTCTGCGGTCAATCCGGCCTTTGCATTAACCAAAAACGCCTATCGAACGGGTCCGTTCCCTCGTCGAGGACAGAATATCCAGCATTTTCAAGAGTTTCCGTTAACAAATGGTGCTTTTTGAGACTATTTTCAGTGGGGTCACGATCTTTTGTTACTCGGTAAATCAGCCCGCAATTTGCGTGTTCGATGAGCGCCAAGAGGCCGTGGCAGACCACATCCATGATCTTTCCGCGAATCTCCGCCGGAATATACGGCGCAGCCATTTGACGATCGTGCGTGCGAAAGGGTTCGATGCAGCCGTCGAGGGCGAACACGTCAATACTGAAAGAGAATTCCCAACAGGGCTCGGCGCAAATGTTTGTTTGTGCCAACTCACAAACTACCGATACGATTTTGTTCCTATCAGGACATTCGGCAATATTTACAGTCACAGCAGGGCAGCCATCGATAATATCCACCTCGATGTCGTATGGCGCTACTTTGAGAATCGAGGCGAACATTCAAATTACTCGCTTGGCGTGTCGCCGCCCTTCGTGCTGATATTAATTTGACCGCTGCCCTTGTAGATTAGGTCGAAAATGTTGGCGGCGGCTTGCAGCCACTTTGCTCGTCCCTCGATTGTCCAGTTAGTTTGCGGCTCGGGCAATGTATCGAGCAGGCCTTGAATAAAAGGGTGATGCTTGCTTTCTTCCGGCTCCTTTTGCGCAACCACGGCGGGGCCGTCATGATCAACGGATTCAAGCTCATCCCACGAATTCCGGGGTGACGCTGGCAAAGGCGAATTTCCGATAATCGGTTCAATGAGCCTGTCCTGCCCATTGGGGAAAAAGCCTGCTTGCGCCGCAGACTTATCAAACGCCAACCGGGCATTTGTTTTCTGCTTCGAGGCGACCCCGAACCGAACAAAGGCCATCTCAAGCCCGACTGGACGGGGCGGCAACTGCTTCCCCTTGAATTCGTCGTAGGTCTTGCGAAACAGCGGGACATTGAGAAAAGCGCTTGCCCGCGCTGCTTTCTGACGCCGCTCATCCGAATCCAATATCTCAAAGCCTGTGTCTGTCAGTTCGTACTTGCCATTATTTGCAAGGATCAGCCCAAACATTCGAGCAGTCGCCACCTTGGTCACGAAGGCCCCGCTGCCGGCAGACTGATTCATCACGCCAGCCAATTGCTCACGCGTCAGCGCCACGCCACCAGACTGCAGCATGGCGCGCGCGACAGTGATTGCGGATTCAAGGTCTTGGTAAGGAAAGCCAATCGACGACATTTCGCGGCCCGCTTCCTTTTGGACGGGCTTTTTTACCATCCTGATACTCTTCGCCACCACTCCGGGCTTTTTTACTATCCTGATATTCTTCGCCACCATTCCAGGTAAAGCGGCCGGAGGATCTTGATCGTCAGTCATATTGCTTCAACCGGGGCGATGCGCGGAGCAAAGCCCCGCGCTGGTTAAAGTGAATTGGTGAGACTGACACGCGACCGCTCATGCTTGCCGCGCGTCAGCACGCATTAAGCAAGGCTTAAATCAGCAGGTGAAAACGACGCACGTCGAAACCCTCCGTCAAGGCGAGACTTGAACGGGGGTCGGAATCGTGGCATACACAGTCACGGTGATACAGCTTCGCGACAGGCCACTGTCCGAACCCCGTTGACGGAGAGGCCTTAACTCCCGTCATAGCCACCTATCGGCGGTTCGTGCGTGATGTTCTCGACAAACATCAATTTGCACGAGCCGCTAATGGGGCTCTCTACGGTACATACCAGAGTTTTTGGTTCGTGCAAGCGAAGGTTGATGCTTGCCTGCGATTTTCACAGCAATTCATACCGTCATTTCACGCCATCTTGCCAATCCAATTCTGCGGTTCGGTAAGAGGGGCGATGTTTCATAATTTTCATTTATAGAATTACTTATTTATCAATACCTTATCGTCGAACTATGAATGTCATCCCTGATACGTAGTTTTACCGAACCGCAAGATTGGATTGGCAAGATGACGCGAAATGACGGCGTGTGACGCAAGCGGGGCCCTCACTGCCTGTGGATAGGCAGTAAGTAACTAAGCCCCTGAACGCGAATCACCACGGCTTTGCGGCGTTTTAGGCGGGATGATCTTTTGAAGAGATCGTCGAACTCTTGGGCCGTGGTTCTCGCGCCAATAGCCGGAGCCGTTTCTCTGAACCGCTCAGATTGCACTTTGTCACCCACCTCTGGCGTTGCTTTTTACTTATTTGGCTCGCCTACACTTCCGTAGTGTGCGTGTTAGCCGGTTTGCGAAAACCGGAAGCGGTTGACGTTGACAATGCCAGCGTGCGTCACAGTACGCGCTATGGCCCGCGTTGAGCCTGCTGTTGTTGGCTCGATCTCGCCATTGACGCCGATAACTAATTGCTCAGTGATTGGCGCTGGCAGGATGCGTTCGCCCTCCCCGTTCGCCTCGACGGTGTAGCCGAGCTTGCGCAAATCACCGGGCAAGGTCGACCCTGGCAAACATTCCATGGTGACGTCCCGCGCACCGGGGACCGACGTCAGCCAGCCGTGCCGCGCGCGGACGTATTCGTTCAAGCCTTCGAACCGCGCCTTGCGGTCCTTCACCTCAAGTTTGAGCGGGATACGAAATTCCTTGCTCATCGCGCGGCGCTCTCATCGGCGAGCGCCAGGGCCTGATCGACATAGAACCGCAGCCGCTCACGCAGAGTCTCGCGCAGTCTCGGGATGTCGCGAGGGTCGGCGTGTTTTATTGTCCGGAGCTGGACCATGATGCTGCCGGCGGCGTCGTCGATCTCGCCCAGGCTGCGGTCAAAGGCAGTCGGGATAGCCATGTAAGTGCAGCCACATTTCCAAATCGATGCAGCGATAGTCGCCGAAGCGACGGCGCGCTGCCTGGAACAGCTCCCAACCTGACATGACATGCTCAGGCTGGGAGTACGGCGAGATGTTCCAGGCCTCTTTCTCACAGAAAGCCTGCACCGCCGAATCGGAGCAAACGATCGGCATCAGCGGTCTCCCTGGATGCGACCGTCTGCCTTCATCGCCTGCATCTTCTTTCTATTCTGCAAGTAGAGATATTCCTTCTCTGTGTTCGACATGTTCGGCGCGCTGAACGATGTGCGCGCGATCACACGCTCCTCCGGAGTCAACGTGTTCTCGGACTGTCGTCGTCCACCTGTTGCCATCGGTACCTCGCGAGAAACGGGCGCTGAGAACGGGACTGATCTTCGTGGCGCTGCCGGCGGTGCCGCCGGCTCATGCGCGGCCAGGGCCTCGCCGAGCAGCGCCTCTGCTTCAGAGTTGAGGTCTTCAACGGCCATACCCACCTCGTGGTGCCGCTGCGCGTTCTCCGGCGTCGACCTTGCTTGCGCGGAGGTCAGCTTCTGATGGTGCTGGACCTCGCGCGCGACATTGTCGACGACAAAATTATCCAGCTCCGGCGTGTCGTCCTGCAGGCCCGCGTCGAGTCCGGCGCGCCAGATTCGCGCCATAACGGGGGCGATCGTCGGGTCCAGCAACACTGGAAACTTCTTCAGGAAGTCTCGCTTGTGGTCGGACAGGTCGGGCAGCCGGTCGATGTATTGCTCGACGCTCTGCGGCTGTTGCTGACGCTGCAGCGCCTCGGCGTGCTGCTGGGCCGCCAGGGCTCGCTGCAGCTCGTTGCCGGCATCACCACCTGGTGGCGGCAACGGAGCAGCCGGTGGGGCTGCCTGGGCCGCCACGGGCATAGGTGGTTCGATCGGCGCATCAGCGACGGCGGCCGAAACGTATTTGCGCCGAACTGCCATCAGGCGTCTCGACGAACGCCGGGCATGTAGTTGTCGTCATCGGCGACGTTCATGTCCGATGTCGCCGCCATCCTGGCTTCGACCTTGCGCGAAACCTTCGGGCCCATCTGCGAGCTGCGCACATCCATCTTGCCGGTGTCCGCCAGCTTCATCGTGCGGGATGCACGCGGCGCGATCTCGCTGTTCGCCTTGGCGCGGTCGGCCCAATAGTCGAGGTTCTTCTGATCTCGGCCGGCACCGTGCGGGCCGCGCTGCGGGTTGGCGTATCCCTTCAAACGATCTTCAAGCGACATGGTGTTACCTCCGGATGATCGGAATGATCGGCGCAACCGAGCCGACCTGTCTATTGTGATCGTACGGCTGCTGCGGTAGGCGGTCGCCTCTGCCTTTGTCCTGCTTGTACTCGGTGTCTTTGCTGGTGATCAGCTCGCCGAGCGCGTCGAGCACGGCCTCGCCGTGATAGGTCGCATCCCAGGAGCGGCCCGATGGGTGCCGCAGCCGCATGTTCCAGTTGAAGTCTCCGTGCTCGCGGGTCGCGATCGCGGTGCGTGTCCGGCCATCGGCGTCGCGGCCGGTGATCGTGAACGATTGCGGGATCGAGGAGCGAAATGTCAGGACCATTATCGTGAGCCTTGATCATCGCGGTATTGGCCGGTCGCACGCATGTGGCGAAGCCGCTCTTTATTGGCCGCGTAAGCCTGCTGACGCTGTTCGTTGGTGATGCTCTGATCGCTGCCGGCAATGCCGTTCGCGATAGAGATTTCGTCCTCGTTCAAGCCGTATCTGTTTCCGCGCGGCTGCTGCTGGGAGATGACGAAGTTTTGCGCGATCCGGTCGAGCGCGGCGCGCTTTTGGTCCATCTCGAGTATGGTGTTGGCTGCGTTCATCGTTTCATACTCGTCTTCGCAAATTCTGCCCGACTCGTATCGCGCGACCGCCTCTGCTCGATCTGCGGCGAGCCGTTGATATTGCGCTTCGATAACGGCTCGATGTTCATAGGCCATTGACGCGCTCCTGATGATGTTGTTGGCCGTTCGCAGGCTGCGCCGGCTTCTGTGAGATGCCGGCAGCGCGGAGATACATCGCCAGCGCTTGCCGCAGATGCGTTGCCTTGTCGGACAGGCCATCGCTGCAAAGCATTTCGAGACCCGCCAGTTGCTGCTCGGTCGACCAAAATTCGAATTTAACCGGGAAGCGTTGGGGTCGCGCCATGAGCCTTGCCTGTTCTCGATCCTCGCGGATCGGTTTCTCATCTGACCGTCACATGACAACGGCGGACATGATCGCGGTCAGTATTCGCATCTACCGGCGTTGACGATGTAGAGATCGTTGTGCGCGTCGGCCAACTTGCGATTTGCCTGGTTCAGCGCATCGACACCGACGCCACGGCTGTAGGCGCGCGTTGCGGTCTCGACCTCGATCTGCGCTTCTTTGATTTTCTGCGCAGCGTCCTGCGCTCTCGACGTGAAATAGGTCACCGGATCGACTCCTTTGACAACGGAAACGCTGGCGGATAATAATCCTATGGCGTCGGACACGCAAGGTGCGAGCACTGCTTCTAATATCCGGAGCGTCAAGATGGGGATGCCTGTTTTAGTCACGTTGACCTCGTCAGGCATAGGGCGCGCCGTCGACTTGGACTGGATGAGTTCGAAGTTCACGAGCTTTTCGGTTACCGGATCGAGCAGCGGAACATTTTCCTACATCGTCGAAGGTGCGCTTGACGACCTGCAGCAAACGTCGTCGGCCAACGTCGCGTGGTTCGCCCTCTCATCGGCGACAACCGCGAACTCATCGATCAACATTTTCAGCGGTCCACTCGCTGGCATCCGGCTCAATGCGAGCGCGATGTCGAGCGCGATCCTCACCCTTCGCATTGTTCAGGGAATTGGCGGGTGATGAACGACATCGACGCCATCGAAACCGGTCGCCAGGCGTGGCAGCGACTCCGCGAGCGCGAGCGAAAGCTGTGGCAGGACTGGATGCAGGTCGGCCACGCGCTGCAGGTCGGCCGGACGGAGGCGCTGAAGGCCGCCGGCACGAACGTGCCGTTCGGCAAGGTCTACACACGGTTCATGGCGGAGTGGTTGCGAGCCAACCAGTTCGACGACATCGGGCAACAGGTCCGCTATCGGCTCCTGCAGTGCATGGAGAACATCGCCGCGATCGAGAAATGGCGCAGCACCCTCGATGAGCAGCGCCTTCGCCGGTTCAACCATCCTGACAGCGTCTGGAGCCATTGGCGACAGAGCACTGCGATCAAGGCGAACCGCAAACCCGTCGCACGGCCGCCCTACTGCAACGGCACCGCCAACGTCGGCCGGTCGATATACTTCAGCCAGGGCATGGTGCGACGTGCCGCCATCGCGATCGGTGAAAACTGGTCGAACGACACCTTCCGGCTCGCCGCCGTTGCGTTGCATGCCGCGATCCGCAACGAACAAGATTTACTCGAATTTTTCCCTCCCGATCCGCCGCCGAAGCCAGCACTGCCAGTACGTTCAGCAAAACGTATTTCCGCGCCGGCCACGCTCGAACTCGCGTGAGAGGCACCCGCCATGGTTTCGACCTTCACCCCGAACATCCAGCTCGAAGAACCGGCGCGCGGCGACCAGGTCGGCTTCTGGCACACGCCGGTCAATAAGTGCGATGATTGCCGGCGCAGCCATGATGTCCGCTTTGCAGCAACAAGCTGACGTCGTTGGCGCGGCTACAGATGTCCGTTAAGCGCCAGACTCGGAAGTTCCCGATTTTTGCGACGCTATTGCCCTCCACTTGCGAAAGTCGCCGAGGAGCCGGCATTACCTCTCTTCAGCTCAGGGGCAGATACAACGGCAAAACCAGACCCTGAGCGGACATTCGCACATCCCCCGACGGGGCTATGTCTCCCGCTACGGTCGGCCGTTAGCATGCCAGCGGGACAAGACCGCGTCAAACCAACTTGATTTGTCTTGCAAACGCGCCGTTCCCGGGCGATTTGGCGTCGTCTCAACGAACGATACCCCGACGAATACCGACGGCTTTGCGCGGAGGATGATCCGATGGGGTCCAACAGTGCAGCTTCGATACTAGACCGCATTCTTGATACGGCGGCGGACAATCTCAGGATCGAAAAGATTCTGGTTCAGATGGGTCTCGATCCGAACAACATCACCTACGACGCACTATTCAACCGGCTGCTGGAAATTGTGCTGGCCAACATCACGCTTGCCAATATGTTTGCCGTGGTTGGGGCCATCTTTCTTGTCGCTACCTTGCTGATGCAGACAATCGTGCCACTGCGCGTCGCGAACATGGTCGGCTGCATGTTCTTCGTCGCCTATGGCGCGCTCTCGGGAAATTTCGGGGCTTTCATCCTCTATCTGCTCTTGCTGCCGGTCAATGCAATCCGCCTCCGTCAAATGCTCAATCTGATCAAAAGGGCACGTATTGCGACGGAGGGAGATACCTCATTGGAACCGCTCAAACCGTTCATGACTGAGCGCAGATATCGCCGGGGAGACAAATTGTTCAAGAAGAATGATGCAGCTTCCGAAATGTTTCTAACGGTCACAGGAACGTTTTTGGTCAAGGAAATCGGCGTCGAGCTTCCGCCGGGACGTCTCATGGGCGAACTCGGTTTCCTTACTCCCAATCAGCGGAGAACCGCTACCGTCGAATGCATCGAAGACGGGCAAGTGATGACTATTACTTATGAAAAGCTGCTCGAGATTTATTTTCAGAATCCACAATTCGGCTATTACGTTCTTGTGCTAACCAGCCAGCGCTTGCTCGAGAACATATCGCGGCTGGAAGGAATCATCGCACAAGAAAAGACCGCGCGGCAGACTCTAGCCACGGATGACATAGCTTAACCCTTGGCTCTAGATGTCCCGCACTTTTGGTAACAGGACATCCCGACGCAGCGCAGGTCTTGCGATGCAACGACGTCCGGTTTGGGTCAAACTCGGAAGTCTGGATGCTCAACAGGGAGGTCGGCTTTGCTTTCAATAACGGACATCATCAGCCAAGCCTGTCAGGTCCGAAAAGTGCCAACAGCAGACATCGGCCGTGAGCAGATGCGATAGCTAACGCCTCGGCGTCCTTCCGCGGATGCGGTCGAAGCCCTGCTTGATCGCGGCGAAGCGCCTGTCGATCGTGGCTTCGTGCTCGGTGTCGGTGAAGATGTAGGGCCAGTCATTTTCGATTGCCTCGCGAACCAGTTCGCCGACATAGAGCGGATCGATGCCAAATTTGTTGATCCGCTCCTGGAGTGCCTTGATAATATCGGCGATCGGTCCTTCCGTCGGCGGACTGCCGATCTTCTCGACGATCCGCTGCGGCACGTTGCGACGAAAATTAAAGATATGAGTGCGGACAACGCCCGGACACAGGACGGATACCCCGATTTTCCGCGGCGCGAGCACCGGCCGCAGTCCTTCGGACAGAGCCACCACTCCATATTTGGTCACATCATACTGCGGACTTCCTCCAGCGATCAGCCCGAAGACGGACGCCGTGGAAACAACTTGCCCTCCTTCGCCGTGCGCCTCGATCAGCGGACCGAAAATCTCGATGCCCCAAATCACCGACATCAGATTGACGTCGAGAACCCAATTCCAACCCGCATCTGTCCAATGACCATAACCCCGGCCGCCGGCGACCCCCGCATTGTTGACTAGAATATGGACTTTTCCGTAGCGCGACACGGTGGCATCCGCCGCGCGGCGTGGAGGTCTGCTTTAAGCGATACATCCGCTCTCACGCCGTCAACGTCGGCGTTGGTAAGTTTCAATTTCGCTACCGCCGTTGCTAACGCCTCTTCCTCGATGTCGCATAACATGACCTTCACTCCCGCCTGCGACAGCGCCGTGGCGATCCCTAACCCGATGCCTGATGCTGCTCCGGTGATGAAGGCTGTCCGTCCGGTAAGGTCTTGCATGTGCGTGTTTCCGTTGCTTTTGCAATTGGCCTTGGCAGATACCTATCTGGGTTCGCTGAGTTTATAGTACTTAAGCTTACAGGTGCGCCCGCCGTGTCCGGTTTGGGTCAAAAGCCGACCACCCGTCCGTCACGATCGATGTCCGCTCTGCCCGCAACAGCGGAAATTGGATCGCCGCGTCGGCTCACGGAAGCCCGCCATGCGGTCGTGCGGAGATCATGAGCAAGCCCGACCACAAATGTCCCGGTCCGGGTGTAGCCCAGCATCACTACAGGGCCACACTCTCCATGAAGGTAGAGCGCGTCAAACCCCCGGACCGGAGATAAAACCGTGCATCAAGGCCCGGAAAGAATTTCCAAAAAACTTCCGGAAAATTTGACGGGAAATTGGCGAGCATGGGGAGAGTGAGGGAAAGAAAAGAAGAGGCCACGCCCGATCCCCGGTGCCGGGTGGGGGTAACGGGTCCGTCACAGGATCGCGGTCTGATCTCGTCAGGCCGCGCCAGGCGGCCGTCAGGCCAGCGCGCGGTACATCGTGGCCTCGGAGACCTCGTAGACCTTCGCCAGTTCGGCTTGCGTCTCGCCCTTGGCATAGCGCGCGGCGGCGACGCGGCGCTGCTCCGGCGTCAGCTTGACCTTGCGGCCGAACTTCGTGCCCTTGGCCCTGGCGCGCTCGATGCCTTCCTCGCAGCGAGCACGGATCAGGCCGCGCTCAAACTCATTGACGCCGCTCATGACCGTGACCAGCAACCGGCCAACCGGGGTCGAGGTGTCGCACCAGCTCTCGCCGAGGCTGACGAAGCCACAGCCGCTCTCATCAAGATCGTGCAGGATGTTGGCCAGGTCGCGGGATGACCGCGCTAGACGATCGAGCTTGGCGACATAGACGGTATCGCCGGGCAACAACGCCTTCATGAGCTTATTGAACTCGCGGCGGTCCTCTGTGTTTTTGCCCGAGACCTTCTCGCTGTAAATCTTCTCGCAACCGGCCGCCTTCAACGCAGCCACCTGGCCCTGGTAGTCCTGGCCCTTCGAGCTGACCCGCGCATATCCGATCTTTGCCATGTTCTGCCCCAGTTTTGAAACCCAAATAATTGCAAGTTAGAACATGCGGCAAAACCAGGGTCTACAGATAACTTGCAAAGAGGCTACTTTTTGAAAGTGCGTCAGGCCAGCCGGCGCTGGCCCTTCGGTGTCGGCCGGAGCATCGCAAGGCCGAGCGCCGCTTCGTTACTCGGCGGTGGCGTCGGGTCGACGATCGTCGCACCAGCGGCTGCACGGCCCTCCAGGTCAGCACGGACCTCGGCGATCATCTCGTCGAAGGCCGAGAGCGCCGAGGCCGCGTCGCCGCCGCCGAGCTGCTCGATCATGTCCGAGGTCACCTTCTCGATCGTGAGGTCACCGAACGCGCCAGGAGGGCCGATCTCGATCCTCTCGCGCATGAACCCGAGCAGCCTCGCCTTCAGGCCCGCCGCGTTGCTCGCGGCACCGAACTGTTCGGCGGCGACCGCGCCGTCGAAGACCCGGTCGAATTGCTCGGTCAGCGTGTCGACCGTTGTCCGCGTTTTCCGCTCCGCCGGAGCCGTCAGCTCGGCAATACGTGCGCGGACCTCATCTTTTTTCATCAACCGGGATGCAGCCATTGCTGCGGCATGTCCTTCGGCCGCGTAACCGGCCATCTGGTAGATTTGCGCCTGGCTGAGACCCTGGGTAGCGCCCCGAACGGTGAGCTGGGCGAAGTTCTCGTGCTTCTGGTTTGTGAGAGCTGGCATGTGTTTAACCCTACACCGGCAGGCGTGATGGCCAATAGCCTGGTTTCCGGTTTCTGCCAGTTTCCAGAAACTTCGGGTTTGTATCTCACAGGCGCGCGCGTGTAGCCGATAATTGAAGGTTTCGGAAACCACCGGAAACCTGAGACCGAGATCGGCCCTGCCAAATTTTTTTCGCAAGCGTTTTTCAACCGCACCGTGTCGGGCATTTGCGAGCTGCGTAACAGGTTAGTTGCAAGCATGCACCGTGTTTTTGCATTGAAACAGTGTGGCCGGTAGGAGGCCGCGACCGCGCGTTACCTGCGTTTCAATGAAGTGTTACAGCAATGCAGCGGCTGTAACATCGCCTCTTCAACTGTTGCGACGCATAGCGCAGGGATCGGCACCTCCTTATCGTGAAAAGGCTGGTTCAACGAGCGGAGGTGCAGATGTCACAGCGTGAGAAGAAGGCCTGTCAGGCCTGGTTCGACGAACCGGAGATAGCGCAGATCGACCACTGGCGTCGCCGGCAGGCCGTCATCCCGACGATAGCGGAAGCGATGCGCGTGCTCGTCAAGCGCGGCCTAGCGGCAGAAAACGGTGGTGAGGAGCGGGGACAGGCGGCATGAACCACGACCCGTCGCTGCAAGGCGGGTCGTGGCAGGAATGCGAAGAGTTCGGAACGCTCAACAATTATCCTGTCGCCGCCGCTGCCGCAATAGTCGCACGCGCCTGCACGTGTGCGGACATGAACGCTGTCACGTTGGTCGATGCTGGTATCGACATGCAGCAGCTCGCGCATGTGGCCGAGCGCGCGCTTATGCCGACCCCGCAGGTGGTGCCAGCGGCGATCTGCGACATCGCCGACGTCACCACCTTCTGCACCTTCGCACGAAACCGCCTCAGCGAGCCTGAACGCCGCTACTACCGCCTGCGGAGCCGGTCATGAGCGAGCCCAAAGCAAAGCCGACCCTGGTGGACTTCGACGAGCGCCTTAGCGCCGAACAAGCCGCGAAGGACATCGCCCCAGAGCTGTCCGAGGACTATGTCGCGCTCGAGTTCGTCGAACGGAACATTGACGCCGTTCGCTTCGACCACACCAAAAAGCGCTGGCACGTTTGGTCGGGGAACCGCTGGAAGAGGGACGCGACTGCCGTTGCCTTCGCCTGGACTCGCAGCCTGGTGCGCGGCTTGGCGAGCAACCAAAAGAGCGCCGGAGACCGGCGGCGTCTCGGCTCGCTCAAGTTCGCCGATGGTGTGGAGCGGTTTGCACGCACCGATCAGCGGATTGCGGTCACGCACGACCATTGGGACCGGAACATCGAGGTGCTAGGCACGCCGGGCGGCATCGTCGATCTTCGGACAGGTGAACTTTTCGCCCCCGCGCCCGAGCTGTTCATCACGCGCTCCACCGCCGTCGATCCCGACGACATCGCCGACTGCCTCCGGTGGCTGCAATTCATCAACCAGGTCACCGCCGGTGACGCGGCGCTGAGGCGTTTCCTGCAGCAATGGGCCGGTTATTGTCTAACCGGCGAGACCAGGGAGCAGAAGCTCGCGTTCATTTTGGGTCCTGGCGGCACCGGCAAGAGCACCTTCGCTGCCACGTTGCGAGGGATCATGGGGGACTACGCGATCTCGGCCGCGATGGAGACTTTCGCCGACGCGAAGTTCGAACAGCATCCCGAGCAGATCGCGCGCCTCGACGGCATGCGAATGGTGGTGGCGTCGGAGACCGAGGCCGGACACAAGTGGCGCGCGAACCGCGTGAAGTTGCTCACCGGCGGTGACGCCGTCACCGCGAGACACTTGTTCGAAAACAGCTTCGACTTCCGGCCGAAGTTCAAGCTGACGTTCCTGGGCAATCACGCACCGGCGATCACCAACCTTGAAACTGCGATCCAGCGCCGGTTTCTGGTGGTGCCGTTCAACCACAAGCCGGTGGAGCCGGACCTGCGCCTCGACGACATCCTTGCCAGGGAGTGGCCGGGCATCCTGCGGTGGATGATCAAGGGCGCGGTCGACTGGTATGAGCATGGCCTCATGGTGCCGAAGGCCATCAGCGAAGCCACCACGCAATACTTCGACGAGCAGGATGTCTTCCGGCAGTGGCTGGAAGAGGCCTGCGAGGTCGATCCGAAGAACGAACATCTCATGGAGAAGTCCGTCGACCTGTTCGGGTCGTGGTCGCTGTTCGCCAAGGCCCATGGCGAGGTGGCTGGCACGCAGGCAACGTTCAACGAAAACCTCCGGTTTCGCGGCTTCGAGGTGAAGGCGATCAAGGCGCTCGGCACCAAGGGGTGCCGGAGAATCAGGCTGAAAATCCAACCGCATTGGAGTGACGAGTCATGAAGCACGACCCCCTTGTTGATGCTGTAAGGAGCCGAGACATGACCGACACCGTCCACGAGCCCCCGCGCGCCCCGCAGCGGGAGGAGGTGCGCGAGATGCTCACCGCTGAACAGGTGCTCGCACTGATCCCGGTCAGCCGCACAACGCTGTTCCGGCTGGAGAGGGACAAGCTGTTTCCGCTGGGTCAGGCGATCACCCCGCACCGCAAGCTGTGGTTTCAGGATGAGGTCGTAGCTTGGCAGAAGGCCCTGCAAGACCCGGATAGCACACTCTCGCAGACAATGGCCCTGCGCGCGCGGCGCGGCAATTAACCGTTGCTGATTTTCCTGTGCTTCCAACTCCAAAAAGCACCTGAGATTAGCCCGACGTTAGCCCGAGCTTCTCGGGCTATTTTTTTGTGTAGTTAAATCAGCTGGTTAAGCGAATTGACAAAATTGGTGCAGAGAATTCGCATCCGTCAAAATGCCTTCTGGTTCAGGTCGAGGCAGACTGTTGCCTTTGGCGTCGTCTTATCCGGCTATCGCGGCTGAGGCAAACCGGCCGATTTCCTTATGTTTTCTTCATCCAGACGCGCCAGGGGCGTGCGAATCTGGCGCCGCCGTCGATTTTGATCTGCAGGGCTGGCAATTCCTGCTGTGACGGCTCGACGGTGTGCGGCTGCGGGCTCACGGCCTCCGGCGGGACCGGAGGCGGCGGCGGCTCGACGGATGCGAGCGGCTCCGGCGGCGCGATGGGCTCAATCGCCAGAACCGGCGCAGCTTCCGGCGCCGATCCCGCCTGCGGCTGCGGATGTCGCGTCCGCGCAACCGACAGCCCCTTCTCGAAATCCTCGGCCTTGAGCCACGCCTTGGCACGCAAGCTCTCTATGAGATCGTCGTCCCACAACCGGGCCATTTCGATATCGAAGGCCCCCTCCAGCCGCTGATCAATCAATTGCATCCCATGGCCGGTAACAGCCCATTGCCTCCCGATCCAAAAGATGTCGCGATGCAATGCCATTTTCGCCTTGCGCTATTTGTCCCGCTCGATGGTCTTGAGCCCGCCCATGTAGGGCTGCAGCACGTCGGGCACCGCGATCGCGCCGTTTTCCTGCTGATAGGTTTCCATGACCGCAATCAACGCCCGGCCAACCGCCGTGCCCGAGCCGTTGAGCGTGTGCACGAAACGCGGCTTGCCGTCGGGCCCGCGCGAGCGCGCGTCCATGCGGCGTGCCTGGAAATCACCGCACACCGAGCAGCTCGAGATTTCGCGGTAAGCCCCGCCCTCGCCTTGCCCCGGCATCCAGACCTCGATGTCGTAGGTCTTCTGCGCGGAGAATCCCATGTCGCCGGAGCACAGCGTCATCACGCGGTAATGCAGGTCGAGCCGCCGTAACACTTCCTCGGCGCAAGACAGCATGCGCTCGTGCTCGTCACGGCTGGTCTCGGGGGTTGCGATCGAGACCAGTTCGACTTTTGTAAATTGATGCTGCCGGATCATGCCGCGGGTATCGCGCCCAGCCGCGCCCGCTTCGGCGCGGAAGCACGGCGTCAGCGCGGTCAGCCGCATCGGCAGTTCTTTTTCGTCGACGATGGATTCGCGCACGAGGTTGGTCAGCGAGACTTCGGCGGTTGGGATGAGACCGAGACGCTCGGTCTTCAACCGCTCATCGGGCGCCACGAGTAATTCGCCCTTGATGGCCCAGAACTGGTCGTCCTCGAATTTCGGCAATTGGCCCGTGCCGAACATCACGTCGTTGCGCACCAATAACGGTGGGTTGATCTCGGTATAACCATGCTCGCCCGTGTGGAGATCGAGCATGAACTGACCGATCGCGCGCTCCAGCCGCGCCAGCCCCTTCTTCAGCACCACGAAGCGTGCACCACTTAGCTTCGCGGCGGCTTCGAAATCCATGTAGCCGAGCGCGCCGCCGAGATCATCATGCGGCTTCGGCGTGAAGGCGTAGTTGCGGATCTTGCCGTAGACATGACGCTGTACATTGCCATGCTCGTCTGCGCCTTCGGGCACGTCATCGAGCGGCAAATTCGGAATCGCGGCGAGTTCTTTCGCCAGTTCCTCGTCCGCGGTCTTTGCGGCAAGCTCGAGCTCCGGCATCGTGGTCTTGAGTTCGGCCACTTCGGCCATCAGCTTGGTGGCACGCGCGTCGTCCTTGGCCTTCTTGGCCTCGCCGATTTCCTTGGACGCCGCATTGCGCCGCGCCTGCGCCTGCTCCGAGGCCAGGATCGCCCCGCGGCGCTTCTCGTCGATCGCCAGCAGCGCAGCCGACAGCGGCGCCAGGCCGCGGCGCTTCAATCCGGCGTCGAACGCCGCAGGGTTGTCGCGGATCGATTTGATGTCGTGCATTGGCGGTAAGTCCTGGGGCGCTTGCGTCGAATGTCACGCATTATGTTGACATTTAACGTTTAGTTTGCGCATCCCGTACCACATCCGTCATCGCCCGCGAAGGCGGGCGATCCAGTATTCCAGAGGCGTCTGTGCTGAATCGAGACGCCGCGGCGTACTGGATTCCCCGCCTTCGCGGGGAATGACGCCTGATGGGGGCCCGAGAACGGCGCCCTATTCCGCCGGGTTGGCTTCCGGGGGCGGGCTGGCGGGCGGAGGCGTGGTCGAGGCCTGCGCGGCAGCGGCCTTCTTTTCCACGATGCGGACGGCGATGATCGAGCCCTCGTAGAGGCCGAGCAAGGGTATGGCGAGCGAGGCCTGGCTGAGCACGTCGGGCGGCGTCAGCACGGCGGCGATCACGAAGGCGATGACGATGAAATAGCGCCGCTTCTCGCGCAGCATCCGCGAGGTGACGATGCCGATCCGCCCCAAAAGCGTCAGGATCACGGGCAGCTGGAACGCGATGCCGAAGGCGAAGATCAGCGACATCATCAGCGACAGATACTCGCCGACCTTGGGCAGCAACTGGATCTGCGCACTCTCCTCGCCGCCCACCTGCTGCATGCCGAGCGAGAACCGCACCAGCATCGGCAGCACCACGAAATAGACCAGCAGTGAGCCGAGCACGAAGAAGAATGGCGTTGCGATCAGGTAAGGCAGGAACGCGCCGCGCTCGTGCTTGTAGAGCCCGGGCGCCACGAATTTGTAGATCTGCGTCGCCACGATCGGGAAGGAGATGAACCCCGCGCCGAACAGCGCGAGTTTCAATTGCGTGAGGAAATATTCCAACAGCGCGGTGTAGATGAATTTCGAATTTTCCGCGCCCGCGACCCAGACGAACGGCCAGACCAGCACGTTGTAGATCTGCTTGGCGAAGAAGAAGCAGAAGATGAAAGCAATGCCAAAGCCGAGCAGCGCCTTGATCAGCCGCGAGCGCAGCTCGATCAAATGATCCATCAACGGCGCCTTGCTGGCCTCGATGTCCTCGACGGTCATGACGCTTTGGCGTCCTTGAGAACGTCAGGCGCCGCCGGCGCGATATCCTGCGCTGTCGCCTGAACTTCACGTGTGATCGCAAGCGGCTCGGAGGCTGCCGCGTGCGCCTCGGCCTCGACGAAGGTTTCCGGCACAGGCTCTGCCGGCGTCGTCGGCGTAACGGGCTCGCCGATCGCGGACGCCACCTGCGCATCGTTGGCTGTGGCGGCAGGCTTGTCGATATCGCCGATCTGCAGGGCGTCGCCGACGTCCTTTTGCAGCGAGGTCATGAGATTGCTGGGTGAGAGCCCGGTCGCGGCTTCCTTGACCTCGTCAAAACTTTTCTTGAGGTCGGCCATTTCGGCCTCGCGCATCGCTTCCTGGAACTGGCCCTGGAATTCGGCGGCCATCTTGCGGGCCTTGCCCATCCATTGCCCGATCATGCGCAGGACGCCCGGCAGCTCCTTCGGGCCGATGGCAATCAGCGCGACAACCGCGATGACGACCAGTTCACTCCACCCGATATCGAACATGAATTCTTCCGCTCGCGCGAGACGTCCGCGCCCAAATCCCTATTTAGCAGATTTGGGGCCGCCCGCGCCTTTTCTCAAACCGGCTTTCAACCGATGTCCGGTTCAGACAGCCTTGCTGCCGACATCCGTCCGTGCCGCCGTCGGCGCCGGCGCCGCGTTGTGATCGATGGTCTTCACCGGTTCTGCGGGCTTCTCGGCAGCCGTCTTGTCGTCGTCCTGCATGCCCTTCTTGAAGGCCTTGATGCCCTGCGCGACATCACCCATCAGGTCCGAAATCTTGCCGCGGCCGAACAGCAGCAGGACCACTGCAATCACGACGATCCAGTGCCAAATGCTAAGCGAACCCATCCTGCAACCCTCCAAAAGAGACGGCCGGATACCGGCCAAGCTTTGGCGGAAGGTAGGCCCGAGAGGCGTCAAAAACAAGGACCCATGCCGCGGCAAATCGCTGTCACGGCTACGTATTATGGCTATTATTAACCGCGCCTGGGCGAATAGTCGGCGGCGCCTTTGGGAATAGCTGGCGGCGCCTTGGGAACTAGCTTCCGCCGCCCTCTTCAGGCTCGGCGGCCGGTGCCAGCAGCAGTTCCAGATTATCGCCTGCCTCCAGCGGATCCTCGTCCTCACGCAGTGCCACGTCGTCGGACGGCGTCGGAACGTTGAAGCCGGAAGGCAGCCGCGAATCCAGTAGCCCCGTACCCTTCAGCTCTTCCAGCCCCGGCAGGTCGCCGAGTGCTTCCAGGCTGAATTGGGAGAGGAACGCCTCCGTCGTGCCGAAAGTCAACGGCCGGCCCGGCGTCTTGCGGCGGCCGCGGGGGCGGATCCAGCCGGTTTCCAGGAGCACATCCAGCGTTCCCTTGGAAGTGATCACGCCGCGGATCTCCTCGATCTCGGCGCGCGTCACCGGCTGGTGATAGGCGATGATCGCAAGCACCTCGATCGCGGCGCGCGACAGGCGCCGCGTCTCCGTGCTTTCGCGCGTCATCAGCCACGACAGATCGCCGGCGGTGCGAAAGGTCCATTTGTTGGCGACGCGCACCAGATTGACGCCACGCGGGGCATATTCCGCCTGCAGTTGCGCCAGCGCCGCCTTGACGTCGACGCCATCGGGCATGCGCTTGGCCAGCGCCGCCTGATCGATCGGCTCGGCGGAGGCAAACAGCAGCGCTTCGAGAAGCCGCAATTCCTCGGGCCGCGCCTCAACTTCGGTATTCTGGTCGATGGGATGATCCTCGGCATCTTCCATGCGTTTTTCCGCCAGGCTTGCCATGGCTAGGTCTCCTTCCACTACTCGACCGTCATATCCGGCGCAGGCATCGCTGCCTGCGGCGGACGCTTACGAAAATACAGCGGCGCGAACGCCTCTTTCTGGTTCAATTCCATTTCGCCTTCGCGCACCAGTTCGAGCGCTGCGGCAAAGCTCGACGCAAACACCGTCGCCTTCTGCGAGGGATCGACCACGTAGCTGAGCAGGAAATCGTCGAGGCAGCTCCAGTCCTCGGCCTCGGTCATGCCGACCAGCCGCTCCAGCGAGGCGCGCGCTTCTGCAAGCGACCACACCGTGCGCTTGGCCAGATGCACCGTCGCCAGTACGCGCTGCTGGCGCTGCACGGCATAGGCCGTGAGCAGGTCGAACAGCGTCGCAGTGAATTTGGGATGGCGGATTTCGGCGATCGATTCCGGATTGCCGCGCGGAAAGATATCGCGCTGGAACTGCGGCCGGTTCATCAGCCGGTTGGCGGCTTCCCGGATGGCCTCTAGCCGGCGCAGCCGGTTGGCGAGCGCGGTAGCCATTTCCTCGGCGCTGGGTCCGTCCGGGGTCGCCGGTTCGGGCAGCAGCAGCCGCGATTTCAGGTACGCCAGCCAGGCGGCCATCACGAGGTAATCGGCCGCGAGCTCGAGTCGGATCTTTCGCGCAGCCTCGATGAAGGTCAGATACTGATCGGCCAGCGCCAGGATCGAAATCTTGGCGAGATCGACCTTCTGCTGCCGCGCCAGCGTGAGCAGCAGGTCGAGCGGGCCCTCATAGCCCTCGACGTCGACGACCAGCGCCGGCTCGCCGTCGGTGATTTCGGCAGGCCGTCCGGTCTCAAACGATAGAATCTCAGCCGTCATGCCGTTCCAACCCGATCCATCAACGCTTCAAGTTCAGCCCGCGCCGCCTGCCGGTCGAAGGGCTCTGGCTCTCTCCGCGAGGCCAGCGCCCGCCTGGCACGATCCAGGGCTTCGCCCGCCAGCTCCGGCGTCTCGCGCGCCACGTCGCGCATCTCGTCGAGCTTGCCGTTGCAATGCAGGACCACATCGCAGCCGGCGTTGACGATGGCGCGTGTCCGTTCGGCGATCGATCCCGCCAATGCATTCATGGACACGTCATCACTCATCAACAAGCCTTGGAACCCAATTCCGCCGCGAATCACCTGCCGGATGATTGTCGCAGAAGTCGTCGCCGGTTGGGCGGGGTCTAATGCGCTAAACACAACATGTGCGGTCATCGCCATCGGCAGGTTCGCCAGCGGTTGAAACGCGGCGAAATCCGTCCGTTCCAGCTCTTCCCGCGACGTATCAACGGTCGGGAGCCGGAAATGGCTATCCGCGGTGGCCCGTCCGTGGCCGGGAATGTGCTTCAGGACCGGCAGCACGCCGCCCTGCTCCAGCCCCTCCGTAACGGCGCGGGCGATTGCCGCGACCTTGGCCGGGTTGGTTCCATAGGCCCGGTTGCCGATCACGGCGTCCGCGCCGGCCACCGGAACGTCCGCCAGCGGCAGACAATCGACTGTTATGCCGAGGTCGATCAGGTCCGCCGCGATCAGGCGGGAGCTCAGCCGGGCGGCGTTGAGGCCCAGAGCCGGGTCCAGATCATAGAGCGCGCTGAAGGTGGCGCCCGGCGGATAGGCCGGCCAATGCGGCGGCCCCAGCCGCGCCACCCGCCCGCCTTCCTGGTCGATCAGCACCGGGGCATCCGCCTCGCCCAGGCAGTTTCGTAATTCCCCCACAAGCGCAGAGACTTGATCAGGGGCCTCGATATTGCGTTTGAACAGGATGAAGCCCCACGGGCGCTCGGCGCGAATGAACTCACGCTCCGCGGCGGTCAGTCCTGTTCCGGATATGCCGGTAATGAAGGCCCGTGTGCTCATGAGGGCCGATTAACCGTACCCCGCTAGGGGGTCAAGGAAACCGCAGATAATTCTACGGGATAAAGCACTGTCCCCCGGCGGCCTTCAGCTCGGTGCAGAACTGGACAGCCTCCTGCCGCGTCCGGTACGGCCCGACCATCGCGCGATATTTGACCTTCCCATCAGCCAGATCCACCCGCTTGATCACCGGCGAACGGGAACCGAGCACTGACGCGTACTTGCCTTGCACCATACGGAACGAGTCCCTGGCCGCGGACTCGCTGTCCTGCGACGTCACCGAGACCAGAAAACTGGGCCCACCTTCTGGAGCTCCAGCCGGAGCGGTTTGCGTCGGATTGGTCGCAGCCATGCGGGTCGGCGGCTCCGATTCGGGCGCCTGCGGCGCGATCGACATCGGCGAATTGGCGCTGGCATTGGCCGATGCCGGATTACGCGCCGGCGGGGCGGCGGGAGCAGCGGCCGGAGCGGCGACGGATCGCGTCGGCGGCCTCGGTGGCGGCGCGCTGGCGCCTGCGGGAACGCCGCCATTGTCGGCGTCGCCCTTGACGGCGAGCGTCTTGATCCTGCGCGGCTCGTTGTTCGGCATCGTGCCGGTGGCGGCCGCAGGCATCGGCGCCGACGGAGATACGCTCGCGGCCGCCGGCGGGTTGGCGTTCTGGTTCAGCGGCGGAAACACCACGCGGGGCCCCCCCGAGCGGGAATTGACGTCGACCGGCGTCTCTTCGCGCGACACGAGCTTCTCGCCGCCATCGCCCGGCAGCATGCGGTCGGGGGTCTTGGCGTT
Organism: Bradyrhizobium sp. AZCC 2262; assembly: GCF_036924535.1. Classification (NCBI taxonomy): domain Bacteria; kingdom Pseudomonadati; phylum Pseudomonadota; class Alphaproteobacteria; order Hyphomicrobiales; family Nitrobacteraceae; genus Bradyrhizobium; species Bradyrhizobium sp. AZCC 2262. The sequence continues at coordinate 3,846,102 of NZ_JAZHRT010000001.1, forward strand.
CGCGTCCGACGGCGCCGGCATCACCTTGGTCGGGCTGTTGTCGGCCTTGATGATCGGCGGCTCGCCGCTGCGGGGCGAACCGACAAAGGTGCGATAGGCAAAAGCAGCCCCCGTCCCAACCACGGCCAGCGCCAGCACCGCGGCGACCGTCATCAGGCCGCGCGAGCGCTTCTTCGGCGCGGGCTCTTCCTCATATTCGCCCTGGTAGGCGTAGGGATCGTCCGGATAGGCGGGATCGCGCTGATAGTCGTGCTCGCCGGTCTCTAGCCGCCCATACAGCGCGTCGTCATAGCGCGACGGGTCGTGCAGCGGCTCGTCGGCGTATTGTTGCTGTGGCTCCTCGGCGTATCGTTGCTGAGGCTCCTCGTAATAGTCCTGCGCGGGCGGCGCATGATGCGCGGGCACCTGCGGTGGCTGGGCCGCGTAGCGATGCAAGGGATGCACCGGCGCCGGCTGGTACTCCGGCTCGTCATCGTATTCCTGTGGCACTGGCGGCGGAAGCGGCGGCAGCGCGGTTTCGTGACGCGCGCGCTGCATCCATGCCGGCGGGCTCGGAGGAGCATCGAACTCTTCTTCCGGCGGATCATAGTGCTGTGGACGCACGTTGGCGCGCGACTGCAGCGGGCGAGGCGCGGGCTTGGCTGCGGCCCCCACCGGATCATTCTGCCCGATTAGCCTTGCGAGCTCCGCAAGCGGATCACTCTCGCCGCGAGCCTGGTCGGCGGAAGGAAAAGGTCGGTCCTGATATCGATCAGCCATCGTGATGATGCATCCCCTACGGGACAGCGCCAACCCGCCATGTCGAACAAACCATGACGAGCGTGGCCCCTGCCAGATACCCCACGAACCCCCATTCGTGAAGGCCTTCGCCCCTGCCTACCGCATCTCAGTTGGAGCGTGGACGCCAAGAACGGCTAAGCCCGACGCAAGAACCGAGACGACGCCCTGAACCATCGCCAGTCGCGCCCTCGTGATCTCTGCATCATTAGTTATAATGAAGCGTAAATAGGGCAAATCCCGCCCTTTCGTCCAGAGCGCATGAAATTCACTGGCCAAATCATATAGATAAAAAGCGATTCGGTGCGGCTCATGTGCGACCGCCGCGGCCTCGACCATCCGGGGATAGAGCGCCAGCCGCTTCAAAAGGTCCAGTTCGGCCGGATCGGTCAGCAGGGCCACCGGGGCGTCCCCCAGCCAAGCCGACCGGGAGGCATCATCCTCGGGCAGGTCCGGAACCACTTCGCGCGCGTTCTTGAAGATCGAATGGCCGCGGGCGTGACCGTACTGGACGTAAAACACCGCATTGTCCTTGGACTGCTCGATCACCTTGGCGAGGTCGAAATCGAGCACGGCGTCGTTCTTGCGGAACAGCATCATGAATCGCACCGCGTCGGAACCGACCTCGTCGACCACCTCGCGCAGCGTGACGAACTGGCCGGCCCGTTTCCCCATCTTCACTGGCTCGCCATCGCGCAACAACCGTACGAGTTGCACGACCTTGACGTCGAGCGCAGCCTTGCCGGCACTGACGCCCTTCACGGCCGCCTGCATGCGCTTGATGTAGCCGCCATGATCGGCGCCGAACACGTCGATCATATCGTTGAAGCCACGATCGATCTTGTTCTTGTGGTAGGCGATGTCGGAGGCAAAATAGGTGTAACTGCCGTCCGACTTGATCAGTGGACGATCGACGTCGTCACCATAGGCGGTGGCGCGGAACAGGGTCTGGATACGGTCCTCGTAATCCTCGACCGGCTTGCCCTTCGGCGGCTGCAGTCGGCCCTCGTAGATGTCGCCCTTGGAGCGCAGGAAATCGATGGTCTCTGAGACCTTGTTGTTGCCTGTCTCGATCAGCGAACGTTCCGAGAAGAACACATCGTGCTTGATATTAAGGGCGGCGAGATCGCCCCTAATCATCTCCATCATCATATCGATGGCCTTGCTGCGCACGATCGGCAGCCACGCATTCTCGGACATCGCCTTCAGCTTGTCGCCATACTCCGTGGCGAGCGCCTGCCCGACCGGAACGAGATAATCGCCGGGATAGAATCCTTCCGGAATTTCACCGATGATTTCGCCGAGCGCTTCGCGGTAGCGCAGAAACGCCGAGCGCGCGAGCACGTCGACCTGCGCGCCGGCATCGTTGATGTAATATTCGCGCGTGACATCGTAGCCGGCAAAATCAAGCAGGCCGCACAGCGCGTCGCCGAACACCGCGCCCCGGCAGTGGCCGACATGCATCGGCCCGGTCGGGTTGGCCGAGACGTATTCGACATTGACCTTGGCGCCGTGGCCAATCGCGCTTTTGCCGTAGGACGCGCCTTCGCGCAGCATCGTGAGCAGCTCGGCCGTCCAGACCTCGGGCTTCAAGGTGAGATTGATGAACCCCGGACCTGCGACCTCGACGGCGGCGACCAGATCGTCGGCGCGCAATTTCTCCGCGATCTTGTCGGCGAGATCGCGCGGCTTTGCCTTCGCGTCCCTGGCGAGCACCATTGCGGCATTGGTCGCCATGTCGCCATGGCTGGCATCGCGCGGCGGCTCGACCACGACGCGGGAGAAATCGACGCCGGCGGGCCACTGGCCCTCGGCCGCGATCGCGGCGCAGATCGCCTGCACGCGCGCCAGCACGTCGGCAAACAGATGTTGTGAAGCTGACTTGTCGGACATGGCCGCCGCCTAACGCAAATCCGGGGTCGAGTCAAAAAGCCTTTGGTGCTCGATCAAGGCGAAACGGTCGGTCATTCCGGCGATGAAATTGCCGATCCGGCGCGCCCGCTCGCCCTCGCTCTCGCGCTCGGTCCCCTCGACCCATTCCGCTGGCAGGTCGCCCGGAGAGGCCTGGTAGCGCGCGAACAGGTCGAACAGGATCCCTTCCGCCTCGCCCATCACCCGCATCACCCGCGCATGGCGGTACATGTGCTGTTTCAGGAACGCCTTGATCGCGGTCTCCTCCGCGGCGACTGCCGGCGGAAAGGCGATCAGCGGCTGATGGTGGTGGCGGACGTCATGCGCCGATTGCGGCTTTCCCGCCGCAAGCCGACTGCCCGCCTCCGACATGACCGCCCCTATCATGTAGGAAATCAGCTCGCGCACCAGTTCCGCGCCGCGCCTGGCGTCGTCGAGATTAGGATAATGCCGGTCGATCTCGGCAATAATGGCTGCGGTGAGCGGCATGACCTTCAAATCATCGACGCCGAACAGACCGGCGCGCAGGCCGTCGTCGATGTCGTGGGCATCATAGGCGATATCGTCGGCGAAGGCTGCGGCCTGCGCCTCCAGCGAGGCGTAGCTCCACAGCTCCAGATCGAATTTTTGATTGAAGTCGGCGATACCGACGGGAATGCCGCTTTCTCGGTATGGCCCGGCCGGGCCCCCGCCCGGCTCGGTCAGCGGGCCGTTGTGCTTGACGATGCCCTCCAGCGTTTCCCAGGTCAGGTTCAGCCCGTCAAATTCGGGATAACGATGCTCCAGCGAGGTCACCACCCGCAGCGCCTGCGCGTTGTGGTCGAAGCCGCCATGGGCGGCGAGACATTTGTCGAGCGCCCGCTCGCCGGCATGGCCGAACGGGGGATGGCCGAGGTCGTGCGCCAGCGCCAGGGTTTCCGTGAGGTCCTCGTCGAGGCCGAGTTGCCGGGCCAGCGCACGGGCAATCTGCGCCACTTCCAGCGAATGGGTCAGCCGCGTGCGGTAGTGGTCGCCCTCGTGGAACACGAACACCTGCGTCTTGTGCTTGAGGCGGCGGAAGGCGGTAGAATGGATCACCCGGTCGCAATCGCGCCGGAACGGGCTGCGGGTCCGGCTCGGCGGCTCCGCAAACAGCCGGCCGCGGCTGGAATCGGGGTCGCAGCCATAAAGCGCGCGGGGGGCAGCCATTCCGACCGACACGATTTTTTAGTCCTTATCCATTTGATTCCGCGAGATTACGCACTTAACTATGTCTGACGGGCCATACCAAGTATGGCCGACCATACCAAATGAATTGGGTATGACGGGGCCGGAGAGCATGCCATGACCACTGCCATCACCGTCAGCGAGCGGGCCGCCCGCCGCATCGGCGAAATCCTTAAAGTCGAAGGCGAGGGCGCCATGCTGCGCATCTCGGTCGAGGGCGGCGGCTGCTCCGGCTTCCAGTACAAATTCGACGTCGACCATGCCAAAGCCGAAGATGACCTGGTAATCGCGCGCGAGGGCGCGGTGGTGCTGGTCGATCCGGCCTCGGTGCCGTTCCTCGCGGGCTCCGAAGTCGATTTCGTCGACGACCTGATCGGCGCATCGTTTCGTGTCGTCAATCCGAATGCCACCGCATCGTGTGGCTGCGGGACGAGTTTTTCGATCTGAGAGGCGCTTCGTTTCCCCAATCAAGGTCGTCAGGCCCGCGCATGCGGGTATCCGGCGCGCCGCCGGCACCGCGGCGTCAACGTCCAATCTAGCGCACGATCTTGATATTCGGGCCCTTTGGCTTAGGCTGCGGCTGCTCCTGCGTTGCCGCCACACATTCATATTGCGGCCACTTCGGTAATCTCTCATCGAGATTTACTTCGCGCCATTTCGGATGGCCGTTCGCATCCAGCCAAGCCTTGTTCTCGTGGATAATTTTGGCCACCTTGGCCACGTTTTGGCACTGCTCGCCGGCGTAGCTAAACGTTATCAGAACGGCTTTGACGGCTACCGTTTTCACGTCGGATTCCTGCCACTTGTATGTGCCCGCAGGGATGACTGCCGTGAGATAGCTGTCGAGGGCTTTGTCGTCCACCCCGATGAGCTGGAATTTATCATCGGCCGTTGTGCCCTCCGAAAAGAGCGTTGCCGGCGCGCCAGCCACATAGAACATTGCATCAATTTCGCCCTTGCGCAGTGCGTCCAGCGCTTCCTTGCCTCCGAGAAATACCTCTTTCGAAGGAGTGACCCCCGTCTGGAAGAAGATCGTCTTTGCGGTCAGGTACGTGCCACTTCTTTGAGGACCTATCGCAACACGTTTGCCGTGCAGGTCCTGCAGCGTTTTCAAGGAAAGATCACCGAGGACGTGGACCTCCTCCTTGTAAAGCGGATAAACGGCAGCAAGCTTGGCGGCGATAGTTTTCAGTTCATTGTCGTCGGAAATGTCGCGGATATAATCGAGCACGTCCGACTGCACGATACCGAGTTGGACACCGCGCTTCCTGCGAACATCGAATACGTTCTGAATAGAACCGGCCGATTCAAAAACCTGCAACGAGATGTGGCTCGGTTCGGCGATCTTCTTGATGTCCTCGCCAATCTTGATGTAGGTGCCAGTTACATTCCCTGTGACAATTCCCATCTGCGGCGCAGCCGAGAGGGACATAGCAAGCACAATGACCGCAACAGGAAGCTTCATCACTCACTACCTCGCGTTATGGTCGGCCGGATATGGGGACCTATAAACTGACGGCTGCGTCATGGGAGTTACGGCGATTTCAGGGGAGATGGTTGTGGCGGATCTGGGGAGATAATTGCGGCATGTCTAGGGCGTAAGGCCAGGAAAAGTCTACTTCCGGCTGTCTAATGTTCCGTCCAACTGCCGTCGGTTTCGGCATCGTCCATTTCCAGCCATTGGTGTAGTTGTCCGCTAGCGTGGAAGGCTCGGGCGGCCAGAAGCCGGGAAAATCGACATTTTCGCGCGGCGGCTTCCGACCGGTGTTGCGAGCCCGGGCGATCTACGCCTCGCGCGCGTAGCGCGGCAAATCGGCTTTCAGCATTTCGAGGACGTCATCGCGCATCGGATCGCGGGTACCGCGGGTGAAGGCAGCCGCCAGCGGCAGCTTGTTCATGTCGGAGGCTGCAAGGCGGATGAAGCGGACGCCGCGCGTGGCCATGCGCGAGGTCCAGCGCGGGACGATGGCGACGCCCAATCCCGCGGAGACCAGGTTGACGATGGTCTGCTTCTCGTCGGCGATCTGGGCAACGCGCGCCTCGCACCCGGCCTCGGCGAATAGTTTCATGGTGAGGTCATGGCTGTGCGGACGCGAGCGGCGTTCGGGCACGATCAACGGCTGGTTTTCGAGATCGGCGATGGTCACGCGCTTCCGCGATGCCAGCGGATGACGGTCGGCGACCGCGACGACGGCAGTCTCGTGCAGCAGGAAGAGAAACTCCAGCCGCTTGTCGGGCCGCTCCGGCGGGCGCACGAAGGCGAGATCGAGCCGGCCGGACAGCAGCCGCGGCAGCAAGCGGACCGTCTTTTCCTCGACCAGTTGCACGGTGACATCGGGCTGCCGCTTGCGGAAATCATGGAGCAGCCGCGGCAGCAGGCCAGCAGCGGCGCTGTCGATGGCGCCGACGCGAATGATCGCAGCCCGCTTGCGGCCGCGCGTCCGAAACCGGCCGGCGAGCGCATCGGCCTGCACCAACAGCGCCCGCGCTTCCCTGAGCAGCACGGCGCCATCATCCGTCAGCGCGACGCTGCGCGTCGTGCGCGTCATCAGCCGCGTGCCGAGATCGTCTTCGAGCAGCCGGATGAAGCGCCCAAGCGCCGACGGCAGCATGTCGAGCCGCTGCGCCGCCCGGCCAAAATGCAACTCTTCGGCCGCCGCCACGAAGCAGCGCAAGTGATGAAGATCCATTGAGCCTCCCGCGGCGATTATATCAATTTTTTGTATAAACGCGAGGCAATTGCCTCTCGCCCGCTGCGGCCGCAAGATACTCCGAGAGCCCGCAGACGCCGTCATTGCGAGCGAAGCGAAGCAATCCATTTCTCTCCGCACTCGTAGCGACATGGATTGCTTCGTCGCTTCGCTCCTCGCAATGACGGCAAGACCAGCGATAGCCGCTTCAATGGAGATTTCGATGCGTGAATATTCAATCGCGGCGATTCCGGCCGATGGGATCGGCCCTGAGGTCATCGCCGCAGGCGTCACCGCGCTCGAAAGCCTGCAGAAGCGCCTGGGCGACGTGAAGTTCAACGTCGAAACCTTCGATTGGGGTTCCGACTATTACCGCAAGCATGGGGTGATGATGCCTGCTGACGGCCTCGCCACGCTCAAGAAATTCGACGCGATCTATTTCGGCGCGGTCGGCGCGCCCGATGTTCCCGACCACATCACGCTGTGGGGCCTGCGCCTGCCGATCTGCCAGGGCTTTGACCAATACGCCAACGTGCGGCCGACCCGGATCCTGCCCGGCATCACCTCGCCGCTGCGCCATGCCGGCCCCGGTGATCTCGACTGGGTGATCGTGCGGGAAAACTCCGAGGGCGAATATGCCGGCTGCGGCGGGCGGGTGCATCGCGGGCTGCCGGAAGAAGTCGGCACGGAGGTCGCAATTTTCACCCGCGTCGGCGTCCAGCGTATCATGCGCTACGCCTTCAAGCTGGCGCAGTCGCGCCCGCGAAAACTGCTCACGGTCGTTACAAAATCGAACGCGCAGCGGCATGGCATGGTGATGTGGGACGAGATCGCCGACGAGGTCTCGAAGGAATTCCCCGATGTCACCTGGGACAAGATGCTGGTCGATGCGATGACGGTGCGGATGACGCTGAAGCCACAGAGCCTCGATACCATCGTGGCGACCAACCTCCATGCCGATATCCTGTCCGATCTCGCCGGCGCGCTGGCCGGCAGCCTCGGCGTCGCCCCGACCGCGAATATCGATCCCGAGCGCCGCTTTCCGTCCATGTTCGAGCCGATCCACGGCTCGGCGTTCGACATCACCGGCAAGGGCATCGCCAACCCGGTCGCCAGTTTTTGGACCGCTTCTCAGATGCTTGATCATCTTGGCGAGGCCGAGGCCTCCGCACGGCTGATGCGCGCCGTGGAACAGGTCACCGGCGCCGGCATTACGACGCCCGATGTCGGCGGCACCGCGACGACGAAGGTTGTCACCGAGGCAGTTGTGGAGGCGATCCATAGCTCCAACGTGTGAAGGTCCGCCGTCAACACGGCGGATCGACGGCGATGCAAGGGCCGGAAAAGGTCCATAGGCCAAACGCTCAGGGAGATCCCATGAAGAAGACAGCCATGATGGCCGCGGCATTTGCGATGATCAGTTCCGCCGCTTTGGCGCAGAACTATCCGAGCCGGCCGATCACCCTGCTGGTCCCGTTCGCCGCCGGCGGCGCGACCGACACCGTCGCCCGCGTAACGGCGCAGTCGATGTCAAAATTGCTGGGCCAGACCATCATCATCGAGAACGCCACGGGAGCCGGCGGCACCATCGCCGCCACCCGCGCTTCGCGCGCCGAACCGGACGGCTATACGCTGATGATCCACCATATCGGCATTTCCACCGCCGCTACGCTGTATCGCAAGCTCGCCTACGATACCAAGACCGCGTTTGCACCGATCGGGCTCGTGACCAATGCGCCGATGACGATCATCGGCCGGCCCGATCTGCCGCCGAATACGCTGGCCGAGCTGGTGACCTACATCAAGGCAAATGGCGACAAGATGACGTTTGCCAATGCGGGCCTGGGAGCCGCCTCGCATCTCTGCGGCATGCTGTTCATGAACGCGGTCGGCAAGGAAATCCTGACAGTGCCCTACAAGGGCAATGCGCCCGTGATGAACGATCTGATCGGCAAGCAGATAGATCTCTCCTGCGACCAGACCACGAACACCACGGGCCCGATCGCGTCCAGGCAGGTCAAGGCCTACGCCATCACGACGAAGACGCGGCTCGCGTCCATGCCCGATCTTCCGAGCGCGGATGAAGCCGGGTTGAAGGGCTTTGAAGTCGGCGCCTGGCACGGCATCTATGCGCCAAAGGGCACGCCAGACGAGATCATCCGGAAGCTGTCCAAGACGCTGCAGGAGGCGTTGCGCGACCCGGATCTGGTGAAGCGGTTCAATGACATCAACACCGAACCGGTGCCGCAGGACGAAGCGACGCCCGAAGCCTTGAAGGCAAAGCTGGTCAGCGAAGTCGATCGCTGGGAGCCGATCATCCGCACCGGCAATCAATTCGCGGATTGAGAAGAGAGAGCCGCTGCCATCCGCGGTGGCGGAAGCGACATCCGAATTGATCCGCCGTGGAAGTAACGATGTGCGCCCATGAGCCGCAGCGTCCCTCACCTAGCCAGATCATTCTGAAAGGACCCCTTGACTCTGCCAAGGTACCGGCTTGATCTCTGACCCATAGAGTGGTACACTAGCTCAAGTTTGAGGTCGGGAATGATCGTCAATTTCCGCGACGATTGGCTGCGTACGTTCTTCGTGGATGACATCCGGTCGCGGAATATCCCACCGGACCTGGAAAGCCGGGTATTCCGCAAGCTCCAAATGATCGACGACGCCACCACCGATCAAGACTTGCGTGTTCCCCCGAGCAATCATTTCGAGAAACTACGCGGCAAACTGGCCGATTTCCATTCGATCCGCGTCAGCCAGCAATGGCGGCTTATCTTCAAATGGGACGGTAGCCGGGGCGAAGCAACGGACGTCTATCTCGACGACCACAGCTACAGGTGAGGTAAGCGATGCTGACCACGAAGCGCAAACCAGCAAGTGTCGGCGAAATCCTGGTTCAGGAGTTCATGGAGCCGATGGATTTGACCCAAGGCGCTTTGGCGAAGGCAATGGGCGTTCAGCGCAAGCACGTCAACGAATTATGCAACAACCGCAGGGCGGTGACCGCTCCAACAGCACTTATCCTCGCCCGTGTGTTCGGCAATAGCGCCGACTTCTGGCTGAACGTGCAGCGACGCAGCGACTTGTGGGAAGCGATGAACTCGCCACGCGAACGCGAACGGATCAAGCGTGCGCGTCGGCTCGTGGCGGCGGCGTAGCGCCGAGACGGAGGCTGCCCTCACTGCGCCGCGGCAAGCGGCGCCTTCGCATTGCCATCGGTAAGCGGCCCGGCGATCCTGAACGGCAAGCAGCTACCCGCACATGTCCTTCATGCCCGACCCAACGCCTGCATCGTCAAAAGCCGTTGGATTGACTGCGGCGCTGCCGCAGCTTCGAAAGCCAGTTTCAATGTATCTATGTCGGATAGCGATGCGGGTTGCCAGTCGCAAGGGCATGGCTGGGCCTGGTGAGCATCGGCCACTTGACGATAAGTGGCGCCAAGAGCTGCAGCCATAGCCATCATCACGTCCATGGGCTTCACGCCGGGAATGTCGAGCGCACGGCAAAAAGCCGTCATCAACGCACGATCGAGATCGGCCTGGATAATCTGACGATCGCCATCAAAAGCGTCCTGTCGCTCCAGCATTTTGTGTCTCCGACGCCGGCGTCAAGCGCGCCTTTTCAATGACCACTATGCCGTCGCCAGTTGATGCTCAATAGCTCGGGGCCAACGTGAAATTAGAAAGTCTCGAAGGAAATTGAGCGACATTGAATCTGGCTTGCTGTTTCAGCATACGGTCACGACGACCCTAGCGGCTCGCCGAGAACAGCGCCTTCGCATTGCCGTTGGCAATCTGCGCCGCGATCTTTGGCGGCAACTGCGCGAGCCACGCCCGATACCCGGCCATGATCTCGCCGTAACGCTCCCAGCGTTCGTTGATCCAGGTGTCGGATCCGAGCAGGAAGCGGTCCGGGAAACGCTCGAACAAGGTGCGCCATTCCGCCGTCAGCTTGCCGCTGCCGTCGACGATGCCGCTACGGTAGGACAATTCGCCCCATAGTTTTGGATATTTTAACAGCATCTCTGCGACACGGTCGGTCGAAAGCCCAAAACCGGTATGGGCCCAGATGATGCGGGCGCGCGGATTGTGCTGCATCAGGATTTCGACAGCGATGTCGTCGGCATGGGCATGCAGATAGAGGTCGTGCTCGACCGCGAAATCGGCGGTCTTTTTTACCCACTCGGTATCGGCCGCCCTGCCCGAGAGGTGGAATTCGCCGATGCCGCGGTAATAGCCGCGTTTGAATTCCTCCTGCACGAGGTCGAAGATGAAGGGGTCGCCGAACCAGGTCTGGATGTCGGCACGGACGCGATACGGCCGGATGAAGGGGACGACCTGCAGGCCCGGCGGCTTCGCATCAACAAGCGCATGCGTGCCCGTGTTCGGGCGGCTGGTCGCGAGGATGCCGGTGACGCGGTGCTTTTTGAACAGCGCCAGCACCTCATCGACGCTGTAATAGGGCTTTGGCTCCCAATTGTAGTGCAGGTGCGCGTCGAAGATTTCGATCGATTCGTCCGCACGGGCCGGGCCGCTCGCGGCGACAAGGGCGAGCGCAATCAGAATGGCGACGTTGCGGGCCGCCGAGCGTATCGCCCGCCCGAACGCCATTATTCGGCGGCGACGACGTGCGGCCGTTCGCCCTCGCCCGCGTCTTCCAGTTGCGGTTCGAGCTTGCGCCGCAGACGGCGGTCGATGCGGTCGAGATAGATGTAGATCACGGGCGTGATGAACAGCGTCAGCAATTGCGACAGGCAGAGGCCGCCGACCACGGCGATGCCGAGCGGCTGGCGCAATTCGGCGCCGGCGCCGGCGCCGAGCGCAATCGGCAGCGTGCCGAAGATGGCGGCAAACGTCGTCATCATGATCGGGCGGAATCGCAACAGCGCCGCTTCCCGGATCGCGTGCTCGGCGCTCAAGCCGACGCGGCGGCGCTCCAGCGCGAAGTCCACCATCATGATGGCGTTCTTCTTGACGATGCCGACCAGCATCACGATGCCGATCATCGCGATGACCGACAACTCCATCCCGAACAGCATCAAGGTAAGGATCGCACCAATGCCGGCCGACGGCAGGCCGGAGATAATGGTGATCGGGTGAATGAAGCTCTCGTAGAGAATGCCGAGAATGACGAAGGCCGCGAACACGGCGGCCAGGATCAGGACACCCTGTCCGCGCAGCGAATCCTGGAACACCTGCGCCGTGCCGGAGAAGCCGGTGGCAATCGTTGCCGGGAGGTTTGAGTTTTGCTCGATCGTGGTGATCTGATCGACCGCATATCCCAGTGAGTAGCCGGGCGCGAGGTTGAACGAGATCGTCACCGCGGGCTGCTGGCCCTGGTGATTGATCTGCAACGGACCGACGGTCGGCACCAGCCTCGCCACCGCCGACAGCGGGATGGTCACGTTGTTCTGGGTCTTCATATAGAGCTTGGAGAGATCAGACGGGTCGACGCGGAACTGCGGCTGTACTTCCAGGATGATCTGGTAGTCGTTCGAGGGCATGTAGATGGTGCCGACCTGGCGCGCGCCATAGGCGTTGTAGAGCTGGTTGCGAACCTGATCGACGGTGATGCCGTAGACCGCCGCCTTTTCGCGGTCGATATCGACCGTCATCTGCGGGTTCTTAATGTAGAGATCGGTAGTAACGTCGAGCAGGCCCGGCAGCTTCTCGATTTTGTCACGCATCTCGGGCGCAAGCCGATACAGCGACTCGGTGTCGCCGCTCTGCATCACGTACTGGTACTGGCTCTTCGAAATCCGGCCGCCGATATTGAGGTTCTGGATCGGCTGGAAGAACGCCTGCATACCCGGAATCTGCCGCGCCTTGGTGCGCAGTCGCCCGATAATTGCGTTGATGTTGTCGCGCTCCTTCTTCGGTTTCAGCGCGAGGAACAGGCGGCCGTAGTTGGCCGTCGAGTTGGGCCCGCCGGAGCCGACGGTGGAGTTAATGTATTCGATCGACGGATCGGATTTCAGCACCTCTACAAGCGCCTGCTGCCGCTCCTTCATCGCCTCGAACGAGGTGTCGGTCGCTGCTTCCGTCACGCCGACCAGGAAGCCGGTGTCCTCCTGCGGAAAGAAGCCCTTCGGAACGATCATGTAGAGATAGACGGTGCCGCCGAGGGTGGCGAGCGTAACGATCAGCATCAGCGCCTTGCGCGCCAGCACCCAGTCGAGCGCCCATTCATAGGCGCGCAGCCAGGACTCGAACATCGCCTCGAAGACGCGAAGCACGACGTTCGGCTTCTTGGTCGCGTCATGAGCCCGCAGCACGCGCGCGCACAGCATCGGCGTCAGCGTCAGCGACACGAATCCGGACACGATGATCGCGACCGATACCGTCACCGCGAATTCGCGGAACACGCGGCCGACGATGCCTCCCATCAGCAGCACCGGAATGAACACGGCGATCAGCGAGAAGGTGATCGAGATAATCGTAAAGCCGATTTCGCGTGCGCCCTTGAGCGCAGCCTCGAACGGCCGCATGCCGTGCTCGATGTGGCGGACGATGTTCTCCAGCATGACGATGGCGTCGTCGACCACGAAGCCGACCGACAGCGTCAGTGCCAGCAGCGTCATGTTATTGATGGAATAGTCGAGCGCGTACATCGCGGCGCAGGTACCGAACAGCGAGATCGGAACCGCCAGCGCGGGAATGAAGGTGGCCGAGGCAGAGCGCAGGAACAGGAAGATCACCAGAATGACCAGCCCAACCGCGATCAGCAAGGTCTCCTCGACGTCGGCCACCGCCTGACGGATCGACACCGACCGGTCCATCATCACCTGCATCGTGACCGACGGCGGAATCTGCGCCCGCAGCGCCGGCAATTTCGCCAGCACGGAATCGACAACGGCGACTGTATTGGCGTCCGGCTGTTTCTGGATCGCCAGCACGACTGCCCGCTCGCCGTTCAGCCAGGTCGCGATCTTGTCGTTCTCGACGCTTTCGTAGATTTTCGCGACCTCGTCGAGCTTGACCGGCGAACCGTTGCGCCAGGCCACCACGACCTTGCTGTAGTCGGCCGCCTTGTCCATCTGGCCGGAGGCCTGCAGGGAGACGTCCTGCTTCGGGCCGTTCAGCGTGCCGACCGGCGTTGACGAATTGGCGCGCGAGACCGCGGCCCTGATGTCCTCGAGCGACAGCCCGCGGGCGGCGGCTGCTTCCGGATCGGCCTGGACGCGGATCGCGAATTTCTGTGTGCCGTAGATCAGGACCTGCGCCACGCCGGGAATTTGCGACAGCGTCTGCCCGATGGTGATGTCGCCATACTCATTGACGCTGGACAGCGGCAGCGTCGCCGAGCCGAGCGAGACGAACAGCACCGGGAAGTCGGCCGGGTTCACTTTGCGGAAACTCGGCGGGATCGTCATTTCGATCGGCAACCGGCGCTGCGCGATCGTCAGCGCGGTCTGCACGTCGAGCGCGGCAGCGTCGATGTTGCGGTTGAGGTCGAACTGGATGGTGATGACGCTGGTGCCCTGCGAGGAGCTCGACGACATCGAGGAAATGCCGGCAACGGTCGAGAGCTGGCGTTCGATGATGCCGGCGACCGAGGCCGCCATGGTGTCCGCGCTCGCACCCGGCAGGGTCGCGGTGACGGCAATGGTCGGGAAATCGACCCGCGGCAGCGCCGACACCGGCAGCAGGCGGAAGCCGAAAATGCCGAACGCGATGATCGACGCCGTGATCAGCGTCGTCATGACCGGTCGGCGGATGCAGAGTTCGGAGAGCGTCATAGGTTACGCTCCGGCCTTTTTAGTCCGGGCTTCGACCCGCGTTCCGTCCGACAGCAGCAATTGTCCATCGACGACGACGCTTTCGCCCCCGTCGAGCCCTTCCGAGATCACCGACATACCCTGCGCGGTACGGTCGACCTTGACCGGCTGGACCTTTGCGGCGCCGTCCTTGACCACGAAGACGAAATTGCCGTTCTGGCTGCGCTGTACGGCGACCGTCGGCACCACGACCGAGTCCTCCTCACGGATGATGAGCTTGGTGGCGACCAGCGTGCCCGGCCATAACGTCTCGTTCTCGTTGTTCATGATGCCGCGCACGGTGACCATGCCCGTGGTCTGATCGACGGTATTTTCGACCATCGCGACCTTGCCGGTCTCGGAGCGCTGATGGCCCGGGATGGTGGCGGTTACGCCCGAGACGCCCTTGGCCATGGCCTCGCGCAGATCGACCAGCACGCGCTGCGGCACCGCGAAAGATACATAGACCGGCGCCATCTGGTTGATGACCGCAAGCGCGGTCGTATCGGCCGGCCGCACGAAATTACCCACCTTCACATTGGCAGCGCTGATGCGTCCCGAGAACGGCGCGCGGATCGCGGTGTAGCTTTTCTGGACCTTCAGATTGTCGAGCGCGGCCTGATCGGCCTTGATGGTGCCGATCAGGATGTCAGACTGGGTCCTGGCGTTGTCGACATTGACCTGCGTGGTGGCGCCCTTGCCGACGAGATCGTTGTAGCGGCGGAGATCCCGCTGCGCGCCCTCGAGCTGCGCCTGATCCTTGGCGAGCACGCCCTCGGCCTGCTCGATCTGCGCGTCGATCTGGCGGCTATCCAGCGTGAACAGCAGATCACCTTCGTTGACCTTGGCGCCGTCCTCGAAATGAACCGAGAGGATGGTGGTCTCCAGCCGCGACTTCAGCGCCACGCTGGAGATCGGCGTCACCATTCCGATCGCATCGACATCGACGGGCATGGATTTGCGCTCCGCCTTGGCCAGCTCGACGGAAACCATCCGCGGCCGTTGCGGGCCCTGGGCGTTGCTGCTGCCGCCCATCCACGAGGAGCGGGTAATAAAACCAGCCGTGGCGGCAATGCCGACGGCGCCGACGAGAAGTATAAGGGTACGTTTTTTCATAGTTTTTCATGCCCGCCGGTCCCAGCAAAAAGGACGGGACGGTCTTCTCCTAGCCCCTTGACGGCGATCTTCGCGCCTTATCTCTAAACGGTTATCACAGCCTTGCTGCACATGGTATGCCACTGCTGGAAAATGTGTAGTTACTACTTCCTGTTCGAGCACAGAAACCCGGGATTTCCCGGATATGCTCCCAGTTCGGGTCCCATTTCATGCGTATTGCCACATGGAACGTCAATTCGATCCGGCAGCGGCTCGACCTTCTGCTGACCTGGCTCAAGGAGTGCTCGCCGGACATCGTCTGCCTGCAGGAAATCAAATGCGTTGACGAGGCGTTTCCGCGGCTGGAGATCGAAGAGCTGGGCTACAACGTCGTCACCCACGGCCAGAAGACCTTCAATGGGGTGGCGCTGTTGTCGAAACTGCCGTTCGACGAGACCAAGTCGGGGCTCGCCGGCGACGACGAGGACGCTCATGCCCGCTTCCTCGAAGGCGTGGTGACGCTGAAGACCGGCGTGATGCGGATCGCCTGCCTCTATCTGCCCAACGGCAACCCGCCGGACACGGACAAATATCCGTACAAACTCAAATGGATGTCTCGCCTTCTTGAGTATTCGAGGGAGCGACTCAAGGCGGAAGAACCGCTGGTGCTCGCAGGCGACTTCAACGTCATTCCGGCCGCTCGCGACGTCTATAACCCCGCCGCCTGGGCCAACGACGCCCTGTTCCGCCACGAGACCCGCGAGGCCTTCCAGTCGCTGCTCGGTCTCGGGCTGACGGACGCGCTGCGCGCGGTGACCGACGAGCCAAACCTCTACACGTTCTGGGACTACCAGGCGGGCGCCTGGCAGAAGAACTGGGGCCTGCGGATCGACCACCTCCTGCTCTCGCCGCAGGCCAGCGACCGCCTGAGCAATGTCGGCGTCGACAGCTATGTGCGGGCCTGGGAGAAGCCCTCCGACCACGTGCCGGTCTGGGCGGATTTCGACCTGGAGACGGCTTGAGCGCGACCAGCGCGGAGAACGTGACGATTCGGGACGCTGCGCCCGGCGATGCCGTCGCGGCATGCCGCGTCCTGAGGGAATCGATATCCAGCCTATGTGTTGCCGATCACCGCGACGATCCGGCGATCCTGAATGCATGGCTGGCCAACAAGACGCCGGAAATCGTGGCCGCGTGGGCTGCGCAGAAGGGTAGCTCGCTCCTGCTCGCCGTCGAGGGCGATGCCGTCCTCGCGGTGGGATCCGTGACGGACGCAGGCGAGATCACGCTGAACTATGTGGCGCCCGATGCACGATTTCGCGGCATCAGCCGTGCCTTGCTCAGCGCGCTCGAAGGCAGAGCGGCGGAGCGAGGCAACACGCGTTGCGCGCTGATCAGCACCGAGACGGCGCATCGCTTCTATCAGTCGGCTGGTTATGTCGACGACGGAGTGCCGAAAGGCAAGTTCGGCACGAGCTCTGGTTATCCGATGTCGAAGCAGATGGTCGCGCCGCGGTAGTCCGTAAGGTGGGCAAAGCCACCGGGTCGCGCGAATGCGCGCCCGATGACAGGCTCCGCGTGCCCACCATTCATGCCAACTAATTTGTCGTCCGTGAAGAACCATCCAAGCGGTTGATCAAGAATCGATTTTCCGGGCGAGATTGGCTTTGAGATTGCAAGCTTTGGGGCTTTGACTGCCCAAAAGCTTGCAATTTCATTTTTGAGGATTCCGTCGAATCGCGAGCCGTGATTCCGTCATCGCATCGGAGGGAGCGATGCGACCAAGGGAACGACGAGAGACGGGACAAGCCGATCTTCTGCGCTCGCGGCTGGACGCGATCATCGACATGGGCCACCCGCTGGTGAAGCTGGCACAGACGATCGACTGGTCGTTCCTGGAGCAGCGGTTCGGGGCGGTCTATGAGGACAAGCCGGGCCGGCCGCCATTGCCGACCCGCCTGATGGCGGGACTCGCGATCCTCAAGCACACCTACGACCTCTCTGATGAGGTGTTGTGCGAGCGCTGGGTGGAGAACCCCTATTACCAGTTCTTCTGCGGCGAGGAGTTCTTCCAGCACCGGTTGGTGTTCGATCGCTCTTCGCTGACGCGCTGGCGACAGCGGATGGGCGAGGAGAAGTTGCAGGCCTTGCTGCAGGAGAGCCTTGCGGTGGCCAGCAAGACCGAGGCGATCAAACCGGCCGATCTTAATCGGGTCATCATTGATACGACGGTGCAGCCCAAGAACGTGATGTTCCCGACCGATGCCAGGCTGCTGAACCGCGCCCGCGAGATCCTGGTCCGGCTGGCGAAGCGATATGGTGTCAAGCTGCGCCAGTCCTATGCCAGGGTGGGCAAGTTCGCGCTGATCAAGCACCAGCGTTATGCCCACGCCAAGCAGTTCAAGCGCGCCAACAGAGCCTTGAAGAAGCTCAAAATCTATCTCGGCCGCATCATCCGCGACATAGGCCGCAAACTCGGCGGCAACGCCGACTTGCTCGGGGGGGTCGTGTTGGAGCGCATGCTGGCGCGGGCGCGACAAGTGCTCGAGCAGAAGCAGCGCCAGCGTGGCCCGAAGCTCTACTCGCTGCACGCGCCGGAGGTGGAATGCATCGGCAAGGGCAAGGCGCACCGGCCTTACGAGTTCGGCGTCAAGGTCTCGGTCGCCACTACGCTGGCGCACGCCAAGGGCGGGCAGTTCGTGAGCCATGTGAAGGCGCTGCCCGGCAACCCCTATGACGGCCACACACTTGCAACCGTCATCCCCGAGATGGAGGCGCTGATCGGCAACACCATCGAGCGCGCGCTCCTCGACAAGGGCTATCGCGGCCACAACGCTCCGCCCGATTACAAGTTCAGGGTGTTCATCTCAGGACAGAAGCGGCGGGTGACGCCACAGATCAAGCGCCAGCTGCGACGGCGTTCCGCCGTCGAGCCGGTCATCGGCCACCTCAAATCCGAGCACCGCATGGGCCGCAACTACCTCTGGCATCGTGAAGGCGACGCCATCAACGCCGTCCTCGCCGCCGTCGGCTATAACTTCCGCCGCCTGATCTGCTGGCTCAGGCTCTTGTTGTGGCAAATCATCGCCACCTTCCCCGGGTCAATCCAGCCTGAAAATCCAGGATTCTTCACGGCCGACTAATTTGGAGAGATGGTGGGCACGGCGCTACGCGCCTTTGCCCACCCTACGGCAGCTTCACAGATCGGCTATCGCCGTCAGTCCTTCTTGCCCTGCACCCAGTGCTCGAGCATCTGCAACGCCACGGCGCGGTCCTCGTCGGAGGCCTTGGTGAAAGCGCGGTTATAGCTTTCCCGGATCCAGCTCTCGTCGGGGGCCGCATTGTCGCGCGCCAGCGTCAGCCACATCAGGCCACGGGCGGCCTGCCGCGGCAGCCGGTCGCCGTTGAACAGCATCTGGCCGAGCATGGCCTGCGCCTGATGCTGGCCCTTCTGGGCGGCCAGACCAAGCCAGCGCGCGCCATAGCGGAAATCGTCCCGCGAGGCGTCCGGCGTCTTCAGGTAAAGCCGCGCCAGATCGTACTGCGCGTCGGCGTTGCCGAAATAGGACGCGGCATAGGAGAACATCTCCCGGGCGCGATCGGTGTCGGCCTTGATCTTGGAATTCGGGATGCCGTTGAGGTAGTAGCGCCCCAGCGCCACGAAGGCGTTGGCGACGATCGTCGCCTGCGGCGCAGATGGGCTGTCCTCGGCATGCGCGTTGGCGATGCGGCTGAAATATTCGAAGGCGCGCACATCGTCCTGGATGACGCCATCGCCATCGGCATACATCCGGCCAAGCTTCCACTGCGCGACGGGATGGCCACCCTCGGCGGCGTATTGCAGCGAGTTCAGAGAGGGGGCGGCAACTGCAGTTGCCGTCGCAGTCTGCGCTGCGGGCGGGACCTTCTTCATGGCCTGGGCCGTGACGGCTTGCGCGGCGTCGGGCTGGCTGCCCATCGGCAGCGTCGCGTCCGGCTTCACCGGCGCGCCATCAAATGCGAATCCAGGAGCGGCCACCGGTGCGGCCCCCAACATCAACGCAAGAATGATACGCCTAGATGTCCGCATAACACTGTTTCTCGTGCGCACCGCCAGGATGGGTCACAGCCCCATCCACCGCCGGCCCAACCTGTTGGGCATATTTCCACAGCGCACCCGACGTATGATTAGTCTGTCGAGGTGCCCATTTGGTTTTACGATCTGCGAGTTCGGCGTCGGTCAATTTTACGTTAAGGACCCCGGCCTCGGCGTCGATCTCGATAATGTCACCATTCTGCAACAGCGCGATCGGACCGCCCACAGCCGCTTCCGGCCCGACATGGCCGATGCAGAACCCGCGGGTGGCGCCGGAGAACCGGCCGTCGGTGATCAAGGCGACCTTGCCGCCCATCCCCTGCCCGGTCAGCGCCGCCGTGGTCGAGAGCATCTCCCGCATGCCAGGACCGCCGCGCGGCCCCTCGTAGCGGATCACGATGACCTCGCCTTCCTTGTAGGTCCGCTTCTGGACCGATTCGAAAGCGTCCTCTTCCCGATCGAAACAGCGGGCAGGACCGGTAAATTTCAGCTTCGACATGCCCGCGACCTTCACGATCGCACCCTCCGGAGCGAGATTACCCTTCAACCCGACAACGCCGCCTGTGACGGTGATCGGGTTGTCGGCGGACCGCACTACATCCTGGTGCGGATTCCATTTCACGCTCTTGAGGTTTTCGGCGATCGTACGGCCCGTGACGGTGATGCAATCTCCGTGGAGGTGGCCATTGTCGAGCAGCGTCTTCATCAGAAGCGGTATGCCGCCAACCTCGAACATGTCTTTGGCAACATAACGGCCCCCTGGCTTCAAATCCGCGACATATGGTGTCTTTTTGAAGATTTCGGCGACGTCGAATAAGTCAAACTTAATGCCGCACTCATGCGCGATGGCCGGCAGGTGCAGCGCAGCATTGGTCGACCCGCCGGAGGCGGCAACGACCGCCGCGGCGTTTTCCAGCGAGCGGCGGGTGACGATATCGCGCGGCCGGATATTGGCTGCGATCAGCTCCACAACCTTCTCGCCGGCGGCGGAGCAAAACGCGTCGCGGATTTCGTAAGGCGCTGGCGCGCCGGCCGAATAGGGCAGCGCCAGCCCGATCGCCTCGGACACCGTCGCCATCGTATTGGCGGTGAATTGCGCACCGCACGCCCCTGCCGAGGGGCAGGCCACCCGCTCGATTTCGTCAAGGTCAGCGTCCGACATTTCGCCGACCGAATGCTTGCCGACGGCCTCGAACATGTCCTGCACTGTGACCTGCTGGCCACGGAAATTGCCCGGCAGGATCGAGCCGCCATAAATGAAGATCGATGGCACGTTGAGCCGGACCATCGCCATCATCATGCCCGGCAGCGACTTGTCGCAGCCGGCGAGTCCGACCAGGGCGTCATAGGCGTGGCCACGGACGGTCAGCTCGACCGAATCGGCGATGCATTCGCGGGACGGCAGCGACGAGCGCATGCCGTCATGGCCCATGGCGATGCCGTCGGTGACGGTGATGGTGCAGAATTCGCGCGGCGTGCCGCCGGCAGCCGCGACGCCCTTCTTGACCGCCTGCGCCTGGCGCATCAGCGAGATATTGCAGGGGGCGGCCTCGTTCCAGCAGGACGCAACGCCGACGAAGGGCTGGTGGATCTGCTGGGTGGTCAGCCCCATCGCGTAGAGATAGGACCGATGGGGGGCGCGCTCCGGCCCCTCCGTCACGTGACGGCTCGGCAATCTCTTCTTGATGTCGGTCTTGGCGTCCATCCGCGGAACCTGTTTCCTCAGCCATCTCCCTGTCGGTCTCGGGAGAGCAATTTCCCGTCGCCTTCATCGGCGCTGAGGCCAATCAGCTATGAAAGAAATGGTTTCATGGAGGGGTGTGGCTAAAAAGCGGCGCAAGCAAGAGCCAGGCGGGGCGGTTAACCAAATGCCCGCCTACTGTTGCGGTCGCGCAACAATCGTGGCCCAGCAGCAACCATTATTCGGGCTAATTTGAAGCCCTGCGCCACCCACTGTGAGCAGACTTCGTCCACGGAAGCGTCGGGGGCGTTGACCAGTCACAACCTGAGGGCGATCGACAACGAAGTTTCTCCAACGCGCGAATCACCTCGCACGCCATCGTGCGACCAGACTGAATTAAGGATGGCCCGCGCGTTGCCGAGAATCGGACAACACGATTCGCACGACATTTGCAGCGCCTGATCTTTCGATCGCCGCCATTGCGCACGCCGAAGTTACAACGTCTGACATCAATCGTGTTCGAAAGGGATCGCGTCATTTTTGTGCGGCCGGCGCTTTCTGCGCGCGTTTTCGTCACGCGATGATGCAGCCCGCGACACGTGCGTCCACAGCGGACTTCTTTCATACGCAAGGCAGAACAACGTCGTGCGCAATTTGTCGCAGACGTTTTTGATCGCCGTCGGAAATGAGGCGCGCGCCAAAAGATCGGCCGCACGACCGCCTTTCGCGTCACCATATTGCCCCTGCCCCGCGCAAATCCGCCGCGCGCACGTCCAGCCACCGGCCCGTTTGGCTGTTCATTCTTCGATGCGGGTGAGGGAATCCTGCCTCACGTTCTCCCCGCGCGCATCACCTGACGATTCCCAAAACCGTGGTGGTCGTTTGTAGCTCGTGAGGCCTCTGAGTAAGAGGTTTGAATAAATGGCACGCTTTAATCTGAACGGTTTCCTCGACAATAGCCGCTTCGAGGATTTCTTCGCTAGATTTACGGGCGGTAGCTCCGGCCATGATCACCTGAACGGCACGACAGGCGGAAACGCTTTGTTCGGAGGCTCAGGCGATGACGACGTCGCCGGCATGGCCGGCAACGACACGCTGAACGGCGGCTCCGGCGCCGACAAGATCTGGGGCGGCTCGGGCAACGACAATCTGTCAGGCGGCTCCGGCGCCGACGTTCTCATCGGCGGCTTCGGCGCCGACCGGATGGATGGCGGTGCCGGCAACGACGTCCTGCTCAGCCGCTCGGATGCGGGTGAGATGGTCGCAGCCCAGGACGGCAAGACGCAGATCTTCGCGACTGAGACCGCTGCGTTCAAAGCCGTCAACGATACGCTGACCGGCGGCGCCGGCGGCGACACCTTCCGCTTCGAAGGCATGGTCAACGCCAAGGACGAGATCGTGGCCAAGCACGTCGACGCCGACGGCACGATCGACTGGGTTGGCGTCACCGGCGAGAACAACGCCGTTCACGATCACTGGGTCGACGGCTTCGGCAACGATGTGATCCGGGACTTCAACCGCGCCCAGGGCGACAAGATCGAAATCTCGGCGCACACCGCCGAAGTCAAGTCGATCGAGTACAAGGACAGCAACGGCGACGGCAGGAACGACTACAGCGTGATCACCGTCATCAGCCAGCAAGGCAATGCCGGCGCGCATGACGAGGATCTGCTCGGCACCATCACCGTCTACGGCAACCTCGTGAAGCAAAGCGATATCGCCGTTACCCAGACGGTGTATGGCGCTTACGAGAAGGTCGGCGAACTCAACGGCGCGCACTTCGAACTGGAGGACGACGGCGTGCTTCCCAATGGCGGAACGGATGGCGGCCACCACGACACAGCGACGGCGATGGCCGGCATGCACATGTAAACCGAGAACAATAAGACACGATCACGGACAAGGGCCGCCTCCCGGCCCTTGTCCTCCAGCGTCCGGTGTCGATTCACTCGTCACCGGGCGCTGGACTTCGTTTACGCGATTTCTTTACACCAACCTTTTGCCAGGCGCCGAGCGCTTCGGGCGTGAGCTTGTCCTTTGGCGGCGCATCTGCAGACCGGGATCTTCGACTGCTTGCGCCCCGCCGGATCGTTCAGCGCATCAACGTGCGCGGCATTGAGCCCGACAGGCCCGCTTCGTCCGCGGTCGAAGGCGATTCCACGCATACGCTGGAACTCTTCGGGTTCCATCTGCCTCATTTTGCACGCGTTTGTTGTGCACACGTGACACTTGCACTTCGGGCGCTGTGGTATCTTTCGAACAGTCCAGGGCCATAGGCATCACGCGATCTCTTGGTTTTGCAAGATCTCTTGGTTCTAACAGCGTTTGTGACGTGGGTTTCGCAGGGGGACCATGGAATGAACCGGTGCTTGCGCTCGCTGTCTTGTTTTTTCACGCTCGCTGGGCTCGCCCTCTTCTCGACGGATGCGACCGCGCGGGCCAGCTATAAGCCACACGCCCAGAAGGCGCACGAGGCGACCAAGAAGTCGCACGCAGCGAAGGAAACTCGCTCTCAGCGCAGCGCGGCGCTCGGAAAAAATCGACACGCCAAGCACGTTTCCGCACAACGCAAGGCGAAGCGGCCGGAGGCTGCGCCTGCTCCCAAGGAGGCCATCGCTCCGCTGATGGGCGATCTTGCGCTGGTGAAAGAAGCCATCGATCTCGCACGCAAGGCAAAGACCGAAGAGGCGACAGACATAAGGAACCGGATCGCGGATCCGGCGGCGCAAAAACTCATCGAATGGTTCATCCTGCGCCACCCGGCGACGATAGCGACTTTCAGCCGCTACGCGGCGTTCATCGCCGCTAATCCGGAATGGCCGAGCGCGGTGTTGCTGCGCCGGCGCGCAGAGGCGCGGCTGTGGGAGCAGCGCATCGATGCGGCAACGGTTCGCGGCTTCACCGGCGATCGGCCCACCAGTGCCAAGGGCAAGTTGGCGCTGGCGCGCGTGCTGCTCGCTGAGAGCGATCGGGACGGCGCGGCCAGGCTGGCGCGCGACGCATGGCGGTCGGACGAATTGTCGGAGCGCCTGGAGACCGATGTGCTCGAGACGTTCCGCGACCTTCTCAATCGCGATGACCACCGTGCGCGCATGGACAGGCGCATCGGCGCCAAGGACCTCGCCGGCGCGAAGCGCGCCGCGAAGCGCCTTGGCGACGACGAGCTTGCGATCGTGAAGGCTTGTGCCGCAGTCAAGGGAAAAGCCGACAAGGCGAAGGATGCGCTCGACGATGTCGCAGTCGAGGCACGGCAGGATCTCGGCTACACCCTTTGCCGCATCCAGTGGATGCTCGCCCAAAACCGAATTGACGATGCAGCCCGCCTGATGCTGGCCGCGGCGCCCGAAACCATGGCGCTGCAGGACACCGATCAATGGTGGCGCGAGCGGCGCACGCTCGCCCGCAAGCTGCTCGATGACGGCAAGTTCCAGACCGCCTACGATGTGGTCCGCCCCGCCGCGCTGCCGGCCAATGAATACTACCGGTCCGACTTCCACTTCATGTGCGGCTGGATCGCCCTACGTTACCTCGACGACCCCGCCACCGCGGCGCGGCATTTCGCCCGCATCGATGAGGGGCAGGTCAACCCGACCGTGCTGGCGCGGGCGCACTACTGGCGCGGGCGCGCCGCCGAGTCCCTCGGCGAGAAAGATGCGATGCGCTCGAGCTATGAAGCGGCTGCACGCTATCCGACCGCCTATTACGGGCAACTCGCGCGCGCCAGACTCGGCCGCGACCAGATCGAACTGCGCGCCCCCTCACCCGTTCTCGCCTCCGCCGATGCTTCGGTCACGGACGAACGCGTGCGCGCCGCCGAGATGCTCTACGAGATCGGCGAGCGCGACGTCGTGCTCTACTTTGCCGCCGATCTCGGCGAACAAAGCGCTGATGTTGCCCTGCTCGAAGCGCTCGGCGAACTCACAGGCCGCCGCAACGATGCCCGCGCAATGCTACAGGTCGGAAAACCCTCGCTCGGCCGCGGGCTGGCGCTCGATCATTACGCCTTTCCCACCATCGGGATTCCGCCGCACCGCCAGGTTGCTCCCGAAATCGAACGCAGCGTCATCTATTCGGTGGCGCGCACCGAGAGCGCGTTCGACCAGCGCGACAAGTCTGCGGCAAATGCGGTCGGCCTGATGCAGGTGACGCCGGAAGCGGGACGCGATACCGCAAAACGCTTCAAGGTCAGCTACGACTGGGACCGCATGGTTTCCGATCCGGTCTACAACACGCAGATGGGCGCCGCCGAACTGAGCGCGCTGCTGAGCGACTATAAGGGCAATCACATCATGACCTTTGCCGGCTACAATGCCGGCCGGGGCCGGGTGCGGGACTGGGTCAAGGCCTATGGCGACCCGCGTGACCCCAAGGTCGATGCGGTCGACTGGGTCGAGCGCATTCCGTTTTCGGAAACGCGGAACTATGTCCAGCGGGTGATCGAGAATCTGGCGGTCTACCGCAAGCGTTTTGACAGTGACGCGGCAGTGGCGTCGAAGACCGACGCGCGCGTTGTTACGCAGGAGACGAACGCGGCGCCGGTGCCGCGCGCGGCCCAGTAAGTTCGCCGTACCGATAGGTCAGCGGATTGCAACCTCACGCATCCCGGTTTCCTTTATCGTTGGCATCCACAGTCTTGCCAATACCGGAATGACCAGCAGGCTGGCGATTGGGGACAGCAGCATCCCGCCGACGATGACGCACGCCAGTGGCTGCTGAACCTGCGAGCCGATCCCTGTCGAGATGGCAGCCGGGACCAGGCCGATACACGCCGATAGCCCTGTCATGAAGATCTGCCGCATCCTTGTTTCGGAAGCGCGGATGATAGCGTCCTCCGTCCCCATGCCTTCCTCGATGTCGCGGCGGATATAGGACATCAGCAGGATGCCATCCATCGCCGACACGCCGAACAGCGAGATGAAGCCAACCGCGGCCGAGACGCTGAAATTCAGGCCACCGATATAGAGTCCAAGGATTCCGCCGGCCACCGCGAACGGAATGCCCGACAGCGCCAGCAGGCTGTCCCGTATCGAATTGAACAGGCTGTAGAGCAGCATCAGGATCAGAAGCAGGCTCAACGGCACAATCAGCCCGAGCCGCTTCTTTGCGTCCACCAGAGCGCCGTATTCGCCCGACCATTCGAGCGAATAGCCTTGGGGGAGCGGAACGTTCTTCTGAACCCGCTCCTGGGCCTCGACCACGGTCGAACCGAGATCGCGGTCGCGGACGCTATATTTCAGCGGGATGAAGCGCTGGCTGTTCTCGCGGTAGATATAGGCCGCGCCGCTGACGAGCTTGATCTCGCCAAGATCGCCAAGCCGAATATAGGCCGTCGGCGTCTTGGGATCCGAGTTTGGAAGCGCTACCGGAATCGCGCGAATGGCGTCGACATTCCTGCGGTATTCCGGCGCCAGGCGGACCGTCAGCGCGAAGATCATCTCGCCTTCATAGACCTTGGAAACTTCCTGGCCGCCGATCGCGGCCTGAACCACGGAATTGATGTCGCTGATCGAAAATCCGTAGCGCGCGGTCTTGGCGCGGTCGATCTGGACGATCAAATTGGGCTGGCCGAGCAGGTTGAAACTGGCGGGATCGGCGACGCCGCGGACGCCCGAGAGTTCGGTCTTCACCGACTTGGACAGCCGTTCCAGTTCATTGAGGTCCCTGCCGAAGATCTTGATCGAGTTCTCGCCTTTCACGCCGGAGACGGCTTCCTCGATATTGTCCTGGATGTATTGCGAGAAGTTGAAATCGACCCCGACGAATTCCCGGTTGAGCTTCTCGCTCATCTGCTTGACCATCTGCTCCTTGGTCAGCCCCGATGGCCACGTGGAAGCCGGCTTGAGCGGAACGAAGAACTCGGCGAGAAACGAGCCGTCGGGATCGGTGCCTTCGTCACCGCGTCCCTGCTCGGAAAACACGGTCTGGACCGGCGGATAGCTCGATATGATGGCGCGGATCTTGGCCACCGTTTCCATCCCGGCCTCGAGCGTGATGGTCGGCGGCATCACGGCGCGGATCCAGAGATTGCCCTCTTCCAGCTTGGGCAGGAACTCGGTGCCGAGCCGTAACCCCAGACTGAGGCACAGCACGAGAAACACCGCTGCGATAACAGCGGCGCGGCGATAGTTGCGGACCGCGCGCGCCAGAACGGGCTGGTAGAGCTTGCGGATATGGCGGACCACGAAGGTTTCGACTTCCTGGACATGAGCCGGCAGCAGATATGAGGCCAGCACCGGTGTGACCGTGAAAGTCGCGATCACGGCGCCGAGCAATGCATAGGCGTAGGTCCGCGCCATCGGCCCGAAGATCTGGCCCTCCACGCCCTGCATCGTGAAAAGCGGCAGAAACGCTGCGATGGTGATGATGACCGAAAAGAAGATCGCCTTGTCGACCTCGACCGCGCCGGTCAGGATCCAGCCAAGTTTGTCGCTGAGCCTGGCGCTGCGCCCCGCCGGCAGCCGTGGCGAGTGATGGGCGATCTGGCGGAAGATATTTTCCACCATGATGACGGTGCCGTCGACGATGATGCCGAGATCGATAGCACCGACCGACAACAGGTTCGCGGACTCGCCCCGCATCACCGTGATCATCACTGCAAGCAACAGCGCCACCGGAATTGTGGCAGCGACGATCAACGCGCAGCGGAGGTCGCCGAGAAACACCCACTGGATAAGGAATATGAGCGCGACCCCGAACAGCAAATTATGCAGAACGGTCTGCACCGTGATCGCAACGAGATCACCGCGGTCATAGAATGGCACGATCTTGACGCCGACCGGCAGCGATCCATCGGAGTTGATACGCTCCACCGCAACGCGTACGCGTTTGACTACGTCCATGGTGCGTTCGAGTTTCTGCATCAGGACGATGCCGGTGACGACGTCGGTCTTGTCGTCACGGCCGGCGAGACCGAGCCGGGGCGCGTAGCCGATCTGGACCTTGGCTACGTCGGACACCAGCACCGGCACGC
Organism: Bradyrhizobium sp. AZCC 2262; assembly: GCF_036924535.1. NCBI lineage: Bacteria > Pseudomonadati > Pseudomonadota > Alphaproteobacteria > Hyphomicrobiales > Nitrobacteraceae > Bradyrhizobium > Bradyrhizobium sp. AZCC 2262. The sequence goes on from NZ_JAZHRT010000001.1 coordinate 3,874,263, forward strand.
CGCCCTGCTGGGTCAATACGATATTGCCGATGTCGTCCATCGAGGTGACGACGCCGATGCTGCGGACATTGACCGATTGTTCGCCGATCGCGATGGTGCGGCCGCCGACATTGGAATTGCTCGCCGAAATCGCGGTCATGATCTGCGGCAGCGTCAGCCCGTAAGCCATCATGCGGTCGAGATTGATCTCGGCCTGGAACTCCCTGGTCTTTCCGCCGAGCACAGCGACGTCGGCAACACCGGGCACGATGCGCAGCTTGCGTTCGACCACCCAGTCCTGCAGCGTCTTGAGCTTCATGACGTCCATGCCCGGAGGCCCGACAAGCTCGTAGCGAAAGATTTCGCTGATGCCTCCGGCGGGTGAGATCACCGGCAGGACGCCGGCCGGCAGAACCGCATCCTTCAGCCGGTTGATGGTCTGCTGACGAACGAAATGATAGTCGCGGCCGTATTCGAACTGCAGACGGATAAAGCCGAGCCCGTAGACGGTGTTGGAGCGGATGAACTTCAGGCCCGGCGTGCTGGCGACTGCGATCTCGATCGGAATCGTGATGTAGCGCTCGACTTCCTCGGGGGATTGGCCCTGCTGCTGGGCGATGATCTCGATGATCGGCGGCGCCGGATCGGGATAGGCCTCGATGTTCAAGGTCAGGAAAGCAACGCTGCCAAGACCGAGAAAGGCCGCGAACGCGACCATCACCAGCAGCCGCCGCGAGAGGCAGAATGCGATCAGACTACGCAGCATCAAGGGCCCCGTACCGCCTACTCATTGGCGCCACTCGTTGTCAACGAAGATCGCCCCCTGCGCGACCACCAATTCTCCGGCATCGAGACCGCTGCGAATCTGCGTCAAACCGTCCTGTTGGATACCGATGTCAACCACGCGGCGTTTGAACAGCATCGGCTCGGTCTCGACCCAAACGGTGGCAATATCCCCCTCGCGGATTACCGCGTCCGTCGGCACCGCCGGGGCCGATGATGCATCGTCGATGCTGATCTTGAACATCGCGAACATCTCGGCCTTGAGCAGACGGTCGGCATTCTCGATCTCGGACCGGACGACAATGCGGCGCGTCGTCAAGTCTGAAGCCGAGTTGATGGCGTCGATGCGGCCTTTGAAGATCCTGCCCGGCACAGCAGAAACCCTGGCCTCGATCTCCTGGCCGATACGTATCTGCGCGATATCCTGCTCGAATATCTGGGCCTTCAGCCACATCGTCGAGAGATCGGCGATCGTATACAGGGCGTCCCCCGAATCGGCTTTGACATGTTGTCCAGGCCCTACCTTGCGTGAAACGACGGTGCCGCCGATCGGCGCCGTGATCGTGGTCACGCGGCTGAGCATACCGGTCTGCTCGAGTTTCAGGATTTCCTCATCGGTACGGCCGAGAATCCGCAGCCGGGCGCGCGCGGCCTCGAACGCCGTATCCGCCGATCGCAGGTCATTTTCGGCCGCCGCGAGCTGCGCCTCGGCCTGCTGCAAATCCTTGGACGGTGCAGCCTTGCCCTCATGAAGATCGCGAACGCGCCTCTCGACGATTTGTGCCAGATTGTGCTGGGAGCCTGCTTTTCTTTTTGCAGCCTGTGCTGCGATGAAGTCGTTCTGCTGCGCGAATTGTTCAGGGCTATCGATTTCCAGCAGCGGATCACCCCTCTTGACCTGATCGCCGGGTTTGGCAATCAAACGGGTAACCCGGCCGGAGAACGGCGTCAGAACGATCGTGCTGGCATCCTCATTGTATCCGATCTGGCCGATTGCCGACGTTTGCACGCGGAACGCAAAAGTCCCGACCTTCACGATCTGCAACTGATGCATTTGATCCGCGACGACACGCAAAAAGTCCGCCCCTTTCATGGGGCCTTCGGCCACGGCGAACGATGCCACCAACGTCGCACCGAACAACGGGGCAAGCAGTCGGAGCAAAGGCGCTTTCGCGGTCATTGACATGCCCTATGGCGTTTCCGAGCGACGTGGATATTAGTTCGCATAGCAATCAAGTTTACGCAGATTGCGTAGACTTATCTGCGGTAGAAAACGCGTCAAAACGAGAATCTAGAGTTTCGGTTCTGATTCAATCAGAACCGATTGCTCTGGACGATACCTCCGCCGCGCAACCCAAGACAAAGAAAATCGCGCGGCCGCCCCCCCCGCAGCTCTACGCGCTCGCCGGTCAAGAAGGCCCCACAAGCCGGTGTCATACAGGGGGACCAAAGCATGCGGGTCGAGTCGCAGCCAGGGATCAAGAAGTGCATATCGCCCGGAATGCCCGCTCCCGGTCATTGGCGCGGATTTCGGGGTGCCTGGTCAGGGGGAATCTCGGAAAATGCGGTTGTCCGGTTTCGGCCGTTCACTCCACCTTGACGTTGGCGGCCTTGATCATCGGCCACCATTTTGCAATTTCGGCCTTCTGCCAGGCGCCGAGCGCTTCGGGCGTGAGCTGGTCCTTTGGCGGCATCTGGAGGCCGAGATTTTCGAGCTGCTTGCGCACCGCCGGATCGCTCAGGGCGTCGACCGCCGCGGCATTCAGCTTAGCGACGACGTCCCTTGGCGTGTCCTTGGGCACCCAAAGGCCGGACCACAGCGTCATGTGGAATCCGGGCAACCCCGCCTCGTCGACGGTCGGAATGTCGGAGGCAGACTCTACGCGCCTGGAGTCGGTGATGGCATAGGCGCGGATGTTGCCGGCGCGCACCTGCCCGATCGAGTTCGATGTCTGGTCGACGATCAGATCGATCTGGCCGGCGACGAGATCGTTCATCGCTGGGCCAGTGCCGCGATACGGCACGTATTGCAGCTTGACGCCGGCGACGTTCTCGAAATAGAGCCCGGCAATGTGGCTGCCGGAGCCCGCGCCTGCGGTGCCGGCCGTCGGCGGCGACGGCTGCGCCTTCAGCCACGCCAGCAATTCCTTCAGCGACGTTGCCGGAACCTCTTTCTTGCTGACGATGATCATCGGATTGCTCGGCAGCAAGGCAACCGGTTCGAGATCGGTGACGAGGTCGTAGCCGAGCTTGTAGATCGCGCCGTTCGCGACGTGAGTGCCGAGATGGCCGAAGCTGATGGTGTAGCCGTCAGGCGGTGAACGCACCGCGCGGCCGACGCCGACCGAACCACCCGCTCCCGTCACGTTTTCGACCAGCACCGTTTCGCCGAGCGTGGTCTTCATACGCTCGGCAAGGATCCGCGCCATCGCATCCGACGGACCGCCGGCGGAGAACGGCACGATGATGGTGATGGGACGCGATGGAAAGTTTTGTGCGATCGCGGCGCTGCCGAATGCGAACATCGCGAGGATCGACAGAACTATCTTTCGCATTTCAAGCTCCCATCACAACCGCCGCACGACTGTCAGAGTTTCGCGTAGTCGATCGGCTGATGTCGATCAAGCGTGCGCGTGACCGGCGGCAGCGGATATTTAAGCCCTGTGGCGCAATTGAACAGCATCACGCGATCATTTTTCGTCACGCGTCCGTCGGCGAGGCTCTGCTGGTAGGCGGCGTAGGTCGCAGCCCCCTCGGGGCACAGCAACAGCCCCTCCTCGCGCGCCACTTCGTTTAGCGCAGCAGAAATCTTCTCATCAGGGACCGCAATCGCAAATCCCTTGCTCTCGCGGACCGCGCGCAGGATCAGAAAATCTCCGACCGCCTGCGGCACGCGGATGCCTGACGCGATGGTGTGGGCGTCTTCCCAGCGCGGCGCGTGCTCGGTGCCCGCTTCAAAAGCACGCACCATCGGCGCGCAACCGGACGCCTGCACCGCGACCATCCGCGGCCGCTTCGAGCCGATGAAGCCGATCGATTCCAGTTCGGCAAAAGCTTTCCACATGCCGATCAGGCCGGTGCCGCCACCGGTCGGGTAGAAGATTACGTCAGGTACTTCCCAGCCGAGCTGTTCGGCCAGTTCCAGCCCCATCGTCTTCTTGCCTTCGATCCGGTACGGCTCCTTCAGCGTCGAGGTATCGAACCAGCCGGCCTTTGCTTTGCCTTCGCCGACAATCTTGCCGCAATCGTCGATCAGCCCGTTGACGCGATACACAGTGGCGCCCTGCAGCTCGATCTCGCTGACGTTCACTTCGGGCGTATCGGCCGGGCAGAAGATGGTGGTCCTGATCCCGCAGGAGGTCGCGTAGGCCGCCAGCGCCGCGCCGGCATTGCCGTTGGTCGGCATCGCCATATGCTTGATGCCGAGCGCCTTGCCCATCGACACCGCCATCACCAGGCCACGGGCCTTGAACGAGCCGGTCGGCAACCGGCCTTCATCCTTTACGATGATCTCGCCGCCGCCGAGTTTCTTTGCAAGCTTCGGCAACCGGATCAGCGGCGTCGTAACCTCGCCAAGGCTGACGATATCGGAAGCTTTTCGGACCGGCAGCAGCTCTCGATAGCGCCACATGTCGGCGGGACGCCCTGCGAGCGCGTCCTTGGTCAGCGCCTTCTTCACGCCCGCGAGGTCGTAGCGCACCAAGAGCGGCTTGCCTGCCTTGGAGAGATTGTGGATCTGGTCGGCCGGATAATGATCGCCTTCCATCGCGCATTCGAGATGGGTCACGAACGTAGGACGTTCGATGGTCAGATTGTCGTTGTCTTTCACGATTGTTCTTTCTTGTTCTGGTCTTTTCGCTGGCAGATCCGTCACCCTGAGGAGGACGCGAAGCGGCCGTCTCGAAGGGCGACGAGCCCTGCTGTTCGATCCGGGCCGTGCATCCTTCGAGGCTCGCTACGCGAGCACCTCAGGATGACGGGGCTGCTATTGTCGCTCCGCTCCGTTACATATTCAGCACGCGCCCATAGGCGTCCAGCACGGCTTCCTTCATCATCTCCGACAGGGTCGGATGCGGGAAGATTGTGTGCATCAGCTCTTCTTCCGTGGTCTCCAGATTCATCGCGACCACGTAGCCCTGGATCAGCTCGGTCACTTCTGTGCCGACCATGTGCGCGCCCAACAACTGGCCGGTCTTCTTGTCGAAGATCACCTTGACCAGGCCCTGATCCTCGCCGAGCGCAATCGCCTTGCCGTTGCCGACGAAGGGGAAGCGGCCGATCCGGATCTCGCGTCCCCCCTCTTTCGCTCTCGCCTCGGTCAGGCCGACAGAAGCAACCTGCGGGTGGCAATAGGTGCAGCCGGGAATAAGGTTCTTGTCCATGGCGTGCGGGTGCAGGCCCTTGATCGCCTCGATGCAGACCACGCCTTCATGCTCGGCCTTGTGGGCCAGCATCGGCGGGCCTGCGACGTCGCCGATAGCGTAGACGCCGGGCACGCTGGTCTTGCCGTAGCCGTCGATCACGACGCAGCCGCGGTCGGTCTTGACGCCGAGTTTCTCCAGCCCAAGGCCTTCGATATTGCCGACCACGCCGACCGCCGAGATCACCCGCTCGAACTCGACCGTCTGCGGCTTCTTGCCATCGTCGATAGTAGCGACGACGCTATCGGCCTTCTTCTCGAGTTTTGTCACCTTGGTGTTCGAGAGGATCTTGATGCCCTGCTTCTCAAACTGCTTGCGCGCGAGGCCGGCGATTTCCGCGTCCTCGACCGGGAGAATCTGCGGCAGCACCTCGACCACGGTGACGTCGGCGCCCATGGTATGGAAGAACGAGGCAAACTCGATGCCGATCGCGCCGGAGCCCACCACCAGCAACGATTTCGGCATCCGCTCCGGCACCATCGCCTCGAAATAGGTCCAGACCAGCTTCTTGTCGGGCTCGAGCCCCGGCAGCACGCGCGGCCGCGCCCCGGTCGCGATGATGACGTGTTTTGCCTGATACGTGCCCTCGCCCAGCGCGCCCTTCGGCGCCTCGACGGCGGACTTCTTCACCGTGACCTTGCCGGGCGCGTCGATCGACGCGTCACCCCAGATCACCGTGACCTTGTTCTTCTTCATCAGGAAACCGACGCCATCATTGAGGCGTTTTGAAACGCCGCGCGAGCGCGCGACGACGGCCTTCGGATCGAACGAGACTTTCTCGGCGGAGAGCCCGTAATCCTTGGCGTGCTGCATGTAGTGGTAGATCTCGGCGGAACGCAAAAGCGCTTTCGTCGGGATGCAGCCCCAGTTCAGGCAGATGCCGCCGAGATAGGATTTTTCGATGATCGCCGTCTTGAAGCCGAGCTGGGCGGCGCGGATCGCGGTGACGTAGCCGCCGGGGCCGGAGCCGATGATGATGACGTCGAAGGATGTATCGGCCATTGGCTACTCGCTCGCTTTTATCGTGCGACCATCACGGTTCTTTCGTCATTGCGAGGAGCCCTTGCGACGAAGCAATCCACATTGTCGCGAGTAAGATGGATTGCTTCGCTGCGCTCGCAATGACGGCTATTACACCATCATCATCACGGGGTTTTCGATCAGCTGCTTGAATGCCCCGATCAGCTCGGCGCCGAGCGCGCCGTCGATGGCGCGATGGTCGCAGGACAGCGTCACGCTCATCATCTGCGCGATCTCGATCTTGCCACCGCGCACCACCGGGCGCTCCTCGCTGGTGCCGACGGCGAGGATCGTCGCCTGCGGCGGATTGATCACGGCGGTGAAATGATTGATGCCGTACATGCCGAGGTTCGACACCGCCGTGGTGCCGCCCTGATATTCTTCCGGCTTCAGCTTGCGCGCCCGCGCGCGCGCTGCGTAGTCCTTCATCTCGGACGAGATGGTGGAGAGCGTCTTGGTTTCGGCCTTGCGGATGATCGGCGTGATCAGCCCGCCGGGCATCGCCACGGCCACGCCGATGTCGGAATGCTTGTGCTTGAGCATCCCGCCTTCGGTCCAGCTCACGTTGCAGTTCGGAATTTTTTGCAGCGCGACCGCCATCGCCTTGATGACGAAGTCGTTGACCGAGAGCTTGTAGAGCGGCTTCTTTTCCTTGTCCTTCGGTGCGGCGGCGTTGATCTCCTCGCGCGCCACCAGCAGCTTGCCGATGTCGCAGTCCATCGTCAGGTAGAAAACCGGCACGGTCTGCACCGATGCGGTGAGGCGCTGCGCAATCGTGCGGCGCATGCCGTCATGCGGCACGACCTCGTAGGAGCCCTCCTCGAACAAAGCGAGGATCTGCTTGTCGGACATCCCGGGCGCAAGGCCTGGACCCGCAGAAGGCGCGGCGGCCGGGGCTTTCAGGCCCTTGCCGGATTTCGCGCCCTCGACGTCGCGCGCAACGATGCGACCATGCGGGCCGGAGCCGTTGATGCGCGCGATGTCAATGCCCGCATCCTTGGCGAGACGGCGCGCCAGGGGCGACGAGAAGATACGGGCGTGACCGTTGCCCTTGGCGGCCGCAGCCTGAGGGGCTGGCGCGGGAGCCGCTGCAGGCGAGGGCGCCGGTGCTGGAGCCGCTGGCGCAGCCGCGGCGGGCTTCGGGGCCTCAGCGGGCTTCGGAGCGGGCGCGGCCCCTGCTCCGGCACCGGCCGCCTTCACGTCCTCGCCGTCGCCGGCCAGCACCGCAATGATATCGTTGACCGGCACGTCCTGCGTGCCTTCCGGCACCAGAATCTTCGCAATCGTGCCCTCGTCGACGGCTTCAACTTCCATCGTCGCCTTGTCGGTCTCGATCTCGGCGATAACGTCGCCGGACTTGACCTTGTCGCCCTCTTTCTTGAGCCACTTGGCAAGGTTGCCCTTTTCCATCGTGGGCGACAGCGCGGGCATCAAAATGTTGATCGGCATTGTCAGTGACCCTGTTGCGACCGGGACGTGGTTGAGCCCACATCGGTCGGCCGATTGATTTCGGCTTCGAACATGTCGACGATACGCGTCAGCGCCTCGTCCTCGGTGTAGCCACTCTCGCGCGCATAGGCGCGGGACGCGTGGCGCGCGATGTCGACCAGCAGCAGGCCCCACATGTCGGGCTCCTCGAAGGCGCGTTGGAACGCGATCGAGAGTCCCCCATCGACCACGAAGGCGCGCAGCACTTCGACGGCATCCTCGCGGCCAATGACGTCAGGCGGCAATGGCTGTTCGTTGGGACCGGCCATATCGACCTACCGATAGGCAACGGCTTTGGCGGCCGCGACCACCTCGGCCACGTTGGGCAATGCGAGCTTTTCGAGGTTTGCCGCATAAGGCATCGGCACGTCCTTGCCGGACACCCGCGCCACCGGCGCGTCAAGATAATCGAAGGCGTGCTCCATGATGCGGGCGGCGATCTCGGCGCCGACGCCCGACTGCTGCCAGCCCTCTTCCACGGTCACCGCGCGGCCGGTCTTCTTCACGGACGCCACGATGGTCTCGGTGTCCATCGGACGCAGCGTGCGCAGGTCGATCACCTCGGCCTCGATGCCCTCCTTGGCGAGTTCATCGGCGGCCTTGAGCGCGTAGGTCATGCCGTTCGACCACGAGATCAACGTGACGTCCTTGCCCGTTCGCACGATCCGCGCCTTGCCGATCGGGATCACGTAATCGTCGAGTTTTGGTACCTCGCCGGAATGGCCGTACAGCATCTCGTTTTCGAGGAAGATGACGGGGTTGGGATCGCGGATCGCGGCCTTCAACAGTCCCTTGTAATCGGCGGCCGAAAACGGCGCGATCACCTTCAGGCCCGGAACCTGCGAGTACCAGGCCGAGTAGTCCTGGCTGTGCTGGGCTGCGACGCGAGACGCGGCGCCGTTGGGCCCACGGAACACGATCGAGCAGCCCATCTGGCCGCCGGACATGTACAGCGTCTTGGCGGCGGAGTTGATGATCTGGTCGATCGCCTGCATCGCGAAGTTGAACGTCATGAACTCGACGATCGGCTTTAAGCCCGACATCGCCGCACCGACGCCGATGCCGGCAAAGCCATGCTCGGTGATCGGGGTATCGATCACGCGCCGCGCGCCGAATTCCTGCAGCAGACCCTGACTGACCTTGTAGGCGCCCTGATATTCCGCGACCTCTTCGCCCATCAGGAACACGTCCGGGTCGCGCCGCATCTCCTCGGCCATCGCATCGCGCAGCGCGTCGCGGATGGTCTGGGTGATCATCTCGGTGCCCGCGGGGACTTCCGGATCGGGCTCGGCGACGACAGCGGCCGGTGCAGCCGGCGCCTTCTTCTCATCGCCCTTCGGCTGAGGCGCCTCCGCCTTGGCCTCAGCCGGCGGTGCGGGCGCGGCTGGTGCCGCCGCCATCTTGCCGAGATCGGCGGCGCTTTCGCCGTCGGACAGAATGGTCGCGATCGGCGTGTTGACCGCGACGTCGGCGGTGCCTTCGGGGATCAAGATCCTGCCGAGCGTGCCCTCATCGGTCGCCTCGACTTCCATCGTCGCCTTGTCGGTCTCGATCTCGGCGATGACATCGCCCGACTTGATGGTCTCGCCTTCCTTCTTCAGCCACTTCGCAAGGTTGCCCTTTTCCATGGTGGGCGACAACGCAGGCATCAGCACTTGAATGGGCATATCAGCTCCCGAAATCACTCTTTAGATCTTTTGAGCATGATCTTTTCGGAAAACCGGTTTCCACTTTTCCGGATCATGCTCTTAGTTTGTTCTGCGCGTCTTGAAATTTAGCGGTAGACGTCGGTCCAGAGCTCGGAAGGATCGGGCTCGGGATCGCGCTGGGCGAAATCCGCCGAGGCATTGACGATCTCGCGGACCTCGGCGTCGATGGCCTTCAGTTCCTGCTCGCTGACCTTGGCCGCCAGCAGGCGGTTGCGAACCTGCTCGATCGGGTCCTGGTCGTGGCGGATCTTCTCGACCTCTTCGCGGGTCCGGTATTTCGCCGGGTCCGACATCGAGTGGCCGCGGTAGCGATAGGTCTGCATTTCCAGGATGAACGGCCCCTTGCCGGCGCGGCACCAGGCGACGGCCTCGTCACCGGCGGCCTTCACGGCACGCACGTCCATGCCGTCGACCTGCTGGCCCGGAATGTTGAAGGAGTCGCCGCGCTTGGAAAAATCGGTCTGGGCGGAGGAGCGCGTCACCGAGGTGCCCATGGCGTAGCGGTTGTTCTCGATCACATAGATCACCGGGAGCTTCCACAGCTCCGCCATGTTGAAGCTCTCGTAGACCTGGCCCTGGTTGGACGCGCCATCGCCGAAATAGGCGACGCTGACGAAATCATTGCCGCGGTAGCGGTTGGCGAAGGCGAGACCGGTGCCGAGCGAGACCTGGGCGCCGACGATGCCGTGGCCGCCGTAGAAATTCTTTTCCATGCTGAACATGTGCATGGAGCCGCCCTTGCCCTTGGAGTAGCCGCCCCGGCGTCCGGTGAGCTCGGCCATCACGCCGTTGGCTTCCATTCCGCAGGCCAACATGTGGCCGTGGTCGCGGTATCCCGTTATGACCTGATCGCCCTGCTTCAGGGCCATCTGCATCCCGACCACGACGGCTTCCTGGCCGATATAGAGATGGCAGAAACCGCCGATCGCGCCCATGCCGTAGAGCTGGCCGGCCTTTTCCTCGAAGCGGCGGATCAGCAGCATGTCCCGGAGCGCAGCGAGCTCCTGCGCCTTGGTGAATTCCGGTGGGGACCCGTTTGCCTTTTGCCCTGATTCCTTCTCGACGCTTTTCTTGGGTGCAGCCATGGCAATTCCGGGTGAGAGAGACCGATCAGCCCTCTCTATCCCAACTCAAACCGGCGTGAAAGGATTGCGTGCGCTGGAGAAAATATTGCTTATGCCGCACTGCAGCGCGAGCCACGACATTTTCGAAATCGATTTTGCTGTTTTTTGAAATTTGCGGATCGGCGCGCGGACGCCAATCTGACGTCGGCGGCGTTCGTGACATCGGTTTGAAAACCAGGGCGTGACCCCATAAACTCAGAGTGGTCTACGGACGCCCGCTTTGATGCGAATTCCGGACTCAAGTCTCACATCGCGTGGGGTCCGAAAAGGGCCCAGAACCTGACTTCAAACGGTCGATACTCGGCGCAGGACGCGCGCAGCATCAATTGGCCTTGATGCCGCTCTCGCGTATGACCTTTGCCCATTTGGCGCTCTCCGTCCGGAACAGCGCGGCCGCCTGCTCAGGCGTCGTGCCGATCGCCGTAAACCCGAGCACCGCCATTTTCTCCTTGGCGTCGGGCAGCGCGATCAGTTTGACGATCTCGCGGTTCAGGAGCGCAGTGATCTCGCTTGGCGTTCCGGCCGGAACGATGAAGGCGAACCATCCCTCGCCCTCGATCTCGGGATAGCCGGCTTCCACCATGCTCGGCACGTCGGGAAGCGCCGGCGAGCGCTTCTTGCTGGTCACGGCCAGCGCACGTAGCTTGCCATCCTTGATCTGCGGCACGGCAGGGGGCAGCGAGCTGAATACAATCGGCGTGTGCCCGGCGAGCGCCGAGGCGACGGCCTGGCCCGCGCTGTTGAACGGCACATGTACGAGGTCGAGCCCAAGTGACAGGCGGAAATGCTCGCCGATCAGATGTGGCGGAGTGCCGGTGCCCGGCGACGCAAAGCTGTATCTAGCGCCGCCGGACCTGATCAGGGCAACAAGGTCCTTGACCGTTTGGACCGCCAGCGACGGATGCACCGACAGCACCGTGGGCGCGCTGACGGCAATCGTGACCGGGTCGAAGTCCTTGTAGGGATCGTAGGGCACCGTGTCGTACATCGCCGGATTGACGACGATGTTCGGCGGAACGACCAGAACGGTGTAGCCGTCAGCGGGCGCTCTGGCGCCCTGACCCATGCCGATATTGCCGCCAGCGCCGCCGATGTTCTCAACAAAGAACTGTTTTCCCAACTGATCGGAAAGCTTCTGCGCGGCGAGCCGCGCCAAGATATCGGCCGGGCCGGCAGGCGCGTAAGGTACCAGCACGCGCACCGGCCGCGCCGGGTAGGTCTGCGCAAATGCTAAGGACGACAGCGCGGGCGCGACAAGCGAGCCCGCCGTCAGATGCAGAAATTGCCGGCGCAGCAGCGTCATGACCATCTCCTGTATCGAGCAAGGCCGGTATATCATTTGCGAGGTAGCCGAGGTATTATATGGATCAGGCACAATTCATATCGAAATGGATATGGCATGGAGCTGCGACATCTCCGACACTTCGTCGCCGTCGCCGAAGAGGGACACATCACGCGGGCCGCGGAGCGGCTCGGCATGCAGCAACCGCCGCTTAGCCAGCGGATCAAGGCGATCGAAACCGAGCTCGATGTCCAGCTCTTTCGCCGCAAGGCGCGCGGGGTCGAGCTAACCGAAGCGGGGCGGGTTTTCCTCGATCGTGCCCGCGCGACGCTCGCGCAATACGACGGCGCGTTCGAAGCCACACGCAGTGCCGCGCGGGGCGAGCTAGGCCGCCTCTGCGTGGGCATCATGCCGACCGCTCCGTTTCATCCCTTTGTGCCTTTCGTCATCCGCGCGTTTCGCACAGCCTTCCCGCTGGTGTCGCTAACGCTGGACGAGTGTCTCAGGACGGAGGCGCTCGAACGCCTGCGCAATGACCGGATGGATGTTGCTTTTATGCGCGCACCCCTTGCCGAACCGCAGAGCCTCGTCGTCAATCCATTACTGGTGGAACCGATGGTGGTCGCGTTGCCGAGAGATCACGCGTTGGCGCAGCGCGATCGCGGCGGCGCGGCCCTTTCATTGAGGGATCTTGCCGGTGAAACATTCATCGTCTACGCACGGCAGCTCGGACCCGCGTTCTATGAGGCGACGATGGCGGCATGCCTCAAGGCAGGGTTCAGCCCTCGCCTCGGCCAGGAAGCGCCTCGTATCACATCGGCGCTGAGCCTCGTCGCCGTCGGGCTCGGCATTTCGCTAGTGCCGGCCTGCATGCAGCAAATGACGATGAACGGCATCGCGTACCGGCCGCTCAAGGGCGTCTCTCAGCCGAAAGCCGTCCTGAACCTCGCATCCCGCCGCGGCGAATCGTCGCCAGTGGTTCGCAACTTCGTGAGCCTGGTGCGTCGGGCCGCAAGGGATCTTCCCACCGATCCCGGAATCAGTGGCACAATTCGAAGGCCTTGTTAGGGTCAAAAGCGCCGCTCCGCGTCATGTCCGGTAGGGGATAGTCTCGGAAATGCCGGATCGCAATCGCCGCATTTGGCTGTGTGCTAGCGAGTCCGCGACCTAGACTAGTTCGGCTTGATGGTCCGGATCAGATCGCGCGGATTGGCGTAGTCGAGCTGGAAGCGCGCGCGCTCGTCCAGCATGTCGGGATCGACCCCATTGGAGCGCAACAATGACACCCGCTGTTCGCCCTGCGCCCGCTCCCGCTTCAGCCGCGCCAGTTCCGAGGTGAGCGCGACGATCTCCTGATCGAGTTCCTGTCGCGCGTTCAGTCCGTACTTGCCGGTATAGGCGTTGACGCCGAAATAGCCGACCATCAGCGCCGCCATCGTGTAGAGGGCGAGGCCTGTCAGGATGGACTTCAATCGGGCGCGGGAGACCATGGCCCAAGATGCGATGGCCGGGTTAATGGAATCCTAAGACGACGGGTGTGGGCAAGAATGGACCCGCCCTCTCCGCCGTCATTGCCAGCCGACGGGTCGCGCGGATGCGCGCCCCGCGACGAGCGCAATTGCGCTCGCACAGTGATGGCAGCCTCCACGAAGCAATCCATAGCGCGGCATAACGGACAGATGAATTGCCTGGTCGCTTCGCCCCCTCGCGCAAACGCTTCGCGTTTGTCGCAGGCAATGACGCTGAGAGAGTGGTTAGCTGTTCTGCCTCTCGATGAACGCCGCAAAGGCATCGATATATTGCTGCAGCACCTTCTGCAGCGCTTCCTTGGTGCACTCGCCCTTTTCGTCGAAGGCATCGCCGACAGCATTCAGGTAGATTTCGGGCTGGCCCAGGATCGGACCCGAGATGCCCGGGAGGATGTTCTGCAGATGCTTGGCCGCGCTGACGCCACCCAGCGGCCCCGGAGAGTTGCTGATGATGCCGACCGGCTTGCCGAGGAACGAGCTCTTGCCATAGGGGCGCGAGCCGACGTCGATGGCGTTCTTCAACACGCCGGGGATCGAGCGGTTGTATTCCGGCGTGATGAACAGCACGCCGTTCGACTTTTGCAGCTTTTCGCGGAACGCCAGCCAGTCGGCCGGGGGATTGGCTTCCAGATCCTGGTTGAAGAAGGAAATGCCCTGAAGCGTCGTGACGTCAAGCTTCAACGTATCAGGCGCGAGCTTGGCCAAAGTGTTGGCGATCTTGAGCGAGAAGCTCTCCTTGCGGAGGCTGCCGACAATGGTAACGATGGTGTGGGCCATGGATTTTCCTTGTGAAGCAGAACGCCTGCCCCCTCACCTACCGATATCGCCAGATAGATGCAAGCGCATGGACTGCGCAATTTTGGAAACGCATCGTTTTTGAAAACTGGCCGATCGGCAGGGAATTGGGGTCGCGGGGCGGGCACGGACAAGGCCGTGCAGGAAAAGCGACGCAGAAGCAGCCATGCCGATGACGCGATGGGCCAGAAGCCGAGATGCCCCGACGCGCAGACCGGTCCGCGTTGGCGCCAAATTGTGGACGTGTTCGTTTGACTATATGCAAGCAGAACGCTGCATTTTTCGGCTGACTAACGAGAAGCGAAACGATGGCAGAACGCAAGACAAGGGTCGCTATCCTGTTCGGCGGGCGCTCCGCGGAGCACGACGTATCCAGGGCGTCCGCAGCGAACGTGCTTCGTTCCCTCGACCCCAACCGGTATGACGTCACGCTGATCGGCATCGCCAGGGATGGCCGCTGGATTCTCGCTGACGCGGGTAACGGCGCCGGCATCGGCGCTGTTGCGCTGGCCATTCCGGACGATGGACCGCAGCTGACCCTGTTGCCGGGCGGACATGGCCGCGCGCTGGCGCTTGAGCGGAATACCGCAGGGATTCGAGAATTGCCGGCGTTTGACCTCTTCTTCCCGGTCCTGCACGGCCCCAATGGCGAAGATGGCACGGTTCAGGGCGCACTCGAACTGTGCGACGTGGCCTACATAGGCTCTCGTGTGATGGGATCGGCCGCCTCGATGGACAAGGACGTCGCAAAACGGCTGATGCGCGATGCGGGCTTGCCGGTCGTGCCCTACGTCGCCATGTCGGCCATGTCACCACTCACGCATGACGACGCGGTCGGCGCCGTTGGTTCGCCAGAGGTCTTCGTCAAGCCGGCCAACATGGGTTCGTCGGTGGGCGTGTCGAAGGCTCGAACCGCCGAAGAGTTCGAAGCTTGCTGCAGGTTGGCGTTTCGCTTCGACAGGAAGATATTGATTGAGCGCTGTGTCACCCCGGTGCGGGAAATCGAGTGCTCCGTGCTTGAAGATGCGAATGGCAACATCCGTGCGTCTCAACTCGGCGAGATCGTCCCTGCCGACAAGCACGGTTTCTATTCCTACGATGCGAAGTACCTTGACGATGATGGCGCCGCTCTTCAGGTTCCGGCCGATGTGCCCGCTCCGGTGGCCGACCGCATCAAGGAGCTCGCAATCAAGACGTTCCGCGTGCTGGGCTGTGAAGGAATGGCGCGTATCGATTTCTTTCTCAGCGGCGAGCAGGTGTTCGTGAACGAAGCCAATACCCTTCCCGGCTTCACCAATATCAGCATGTACCCGCGGCTATGGGAGGCCAGCGGGTTACCGCAATCCGACCTTATGGATGTGTTGATCGGCCATGCGCTGGAACGTCACAAGGTCTCCAGGAACCTGGCTTTCCAGCGCGAGTAGAACAAGCGCTCCGCCTCGCTCTCGCCGGCCAAATCAACGGGCCGCCGAAGAGCCGCAGCCGCGGCCCTTCGGGGTCATGAACGTCAGATCGTCGGATTCCACGCCGACGGGATCAGCCGGTATTTCGGGCCATCCTTTTCGACATGACCGATCGAGGGGAAGGTGAAGTGGAAGCCCACCACCGTCGCCTTCTCGGCCGCCGCCATGTCGTAGAATTTATGACGGGTCGCCTGCGCCGTCTCAGGATCGACGTCGTAGGCGACGTGCCAGTCCGGATTGCGCAGGAAGAATTCCGGAATGTTGGTGACGTCGGACTGGATCAGCACCTTGGAATTGCCCGAGGCGACCACGAATGACGTATGTCCCGGCGTATGCCCGGGCGTCGCAACCGAGGTGACACCGGGTACTACTTCCTTGCCCCAGTCATAGCGGGTGACCTTGGACTCGATGCCGGCATAGATCTTCTTCACGTTCGCAAAATAATTCTTCATCATCTGGTTGGATTCCGCTTTCGCAGCGTTCTCCTCACTCATCCAGAATTCCCAGTCCTTCGCCGGGACCATGATCTCGGCGTTCGGGAACGCCATCGAGCCGTCGAGGGCGCGAATGCCGTTGGTGTGGTCGGGATGCAGATGCGACATCAGCACCACGTCGACGCTCTTGGGGTCGACGCCGGCCGCCGCGAGATTTTGCAAGGTCCGTCCGACCGCACCCTTGCTCGGTTCGAAATTGGCGATTCCGTTGCCGCAGTCGATCAGGACCAACTTGCTGCCGGTGTTGATGAGCTGCGGGTTGAACGGCACCGTCACCATGCCCTTCGGCATATAAGCGGCCTCGGCCGCCGCCAGCGCCTCCTCCTTCGGGACGTTCTTGACGAACGTATCGGGCATCGGGAACGAACGCGCCCCGTCATTGATCGAGGTGCATTCCAAACTGCCGACCTTGTAGCGATAGAAGCCCGGCGCCTGCGTGCCTGATGGCGGCACCGCAGCGCCAGCGGTCGATGCCGGAAATGACGAAAGCGCGGCCGCAGCAGTCGCTGCGGCGGCACCGCCAAGCAGTTGGCGGCGATCCAGATCAGTCATGGCGAATACTCCCCTGCGCCAGCTGCGGTTGTTCCGCATTCATTTGCGCCGCAAATGTTCTCCCGTTGCCGGGAGAACGCAAGTCGGAAAGAGAGCCGCCTGTCGCCGCCCTCGTCAGCCCTTGCTCGGGTTGATCAGGAATTTCTCGCCGGTGGAGCGCTTGTTGTAGATCGCGATGTTGGAAAGCTGCAGCGTCTCCTGCAGCGACACCACCTGCGTGTAATGGCTGGCAAAAGTGGTCTTGAGTTCGGAGGCCACGCGCTGACGCAGCCGGCCGATTTCGGCGGGGCCGATCTTCTGCAGGAATGGCGTCAACAGCCAGCCGCCGACGCCCCAGGTCAACCCGAACGCCCGGCTCAATTCGGTCGGACGGTTATCGAGGCTGCCGTAGATATAGACCTGCTTGTACACGTTGGAGCCGTAGCGGCTGTATTCCTTGGCGGTCTTGTTGGCCGCACTCTCCATGCAGGTGAGGATTTGCCCCGCGAGCTTGCCGCCGCCGATGGCGTCGAACGCAATCGTTGCGCCGGTCTCCACCAACGCATTGGTCAGATCGTCCATGAAGCTATCAGCGGTGGAATCGACGACATGTTTGGCGCCGATCTTGTGCAGGATATCGGCCTGCTCCTTGCTGCGCACGATGTTGACGAGGCCGATGCCGTCCTTGATGCAAATCTTGTTGAGCATCTGCCCGAGGTTGGAGGCGGCGGCGGTATGCACCAGCGCCTTGTGGTTCTCCCGCCGCATCGTCTCGGTCATGCCGAGCGCGGTCAGCGGATTCACGAACCACGACGCGCCGTCGGCGGGCGTGGTGCCTGACGGCAGCTCCATGACGTCCCGCACCTTCATGGTGCGGTACTGCGAGTACATCGCGCCACCAATCATCGAGACGGTCTTGCCCATCAGCGCCTTGGCGGCATCCGACGATCCGGTCCTGATCACGACGCCGGCGCCTTCATTGCCCACGGGCAGCGACTGATCGAGCCGCGCCGCCATCATCCGCAGGGCGGCTTCCGGCATTTTTGCGGTGACCACGGGCGTGTCCGTGCTGCCTGAAACCTTGGCGGTCGACATGTCGGCCGGGCCGATCAGCAGTCCGAGATCGGACGGATTGATCGGCGTGGCCTCAACCCGGACCACGACTTCGTCGTCGGCCGGTTCGGGCGTCGGGACATCCACCAGCGACAGTTCGAGTTCGCCGCTCTTCTTGAGCAGCGAACGCAGTTGCAGCCCGCTTTTGCCGTCGCTCATCGTAACCCCTCCCGTTTGTGTTCGTTGTATCTGGATACGTTGGCGCGTTATGCCAGCGCCTTCAACGCCGATTTGCCAGCATATTTCGCCTGCTCGCCGAGTTGCTGCTCGATGCGCAGGAGCTGATTGTACTTGGCGGTGCGGTCGGAGCGCGCCAGCGAGCCGGTTTTGATCTGGCCGCAATTGGTGGCGACCGCGAGATCGGCGATGGTGGAGTCCTCGGTCTCGCCGGAGCGGTGCGACATCACGGAGGTATAGCCGTACTTGTGCGCCAGTTCGACGGCGGCGAGCGTTTCCGTCAGCGTGCCGATCTGGTTGACCTTGATCAGGATCGAGTTGGCGCGGCCGTTCTTGATACCCTCCGCAAGGCGGGTGACATTGGTGACGAACAGATCGTCGCCGACGAGCTGGCACTTGTTGCCGATCAGGTCGGTCAATTCCTTCCAGCCGTCCATGTCGTCTTCCGACATGCCGTCCTCGATGGTGACGATCGGATAGCGCGAGACGAGATCGGCGAGATATTTCGCCTGCTCGGAGCGCGAGCGCGTCTTGTTCTCGCCGCCATAGACGTAAGCGCCGTCCTTGAAGAATTCGGTCGCCGCGCAGTCGAGGCCGAGCATCACGTCATCGCCCGCCTTGTAGCCGGCCTTGCCGATCGCGCTCACCACGAATTCAAGCGCGGCGTCCGCCGACGGCAGGTTTGGCGCAAAGCCGCCCTCGTCGCCGACATTGGTGTTGTGGCCGGCCTTTTTCAACTCGGCGCGCAGCGTGTGGAAGATTTCCGAGCCGCAGCGCAGCGCTTCGGCAAAACTCGCAGCTCCCACCGGAAGGATCATGAACTCCTGAAAATCGATCGGGTTGTCGGCATGCACGCCGCCATTGATGATGTTCATCATCGGCACCGGCAGCGTCCGGGCCGAGGTGCCGCCGACATAGCGATAGAGCGGCATGTCGAAAGATTCAGCCGCCGCCTTGGCGCAGGCGAGCGAGACGCCGAGGATGGCGTTGGCGCCGAGCCGGCTCTTGTTCGGCGTGCCATCGAGATCGATCATGATCTGGTCGATCTGCACCTGTTCCTCGACGGCCTGATCGCTCAGCGCCTCGAAGATTTCGCCGTTGACGGCCTCGACCGCCTTCTGCACGCCCTTGCCGAGATAGCGCTTCTTGTCGCCGTCTCTGAGTTCGACCGCCTCATGCGCGCCGGTGGAGGCACCCGATGGCACCGCAGCGCGACCGATCGAGCCGTCTTCCAGCACCACATCGACTTCAACGGTGGGATTGCCCCGGCTATCGAGAATTTCGCGGCCTATGATGTCGACGATGGCGGTCATGTCTTGAACTTTCCTGGGAGTGGTGGGTCAGGTTTCGGGGGCGTCTTACACGGCGCGCAAGCAAATGTGAACGCTCGACCGGCGGCCTTTTCCGGACGGTAGAAGCCCGTCAGGATAGACTGCTTCAAGGTTGATCACAGCGTCCAAACCTTCACGTTCACAAGTCGAGGTAACGCAATGAATCGCCGCCAGTTTCTTGGAACCGCCGCCTTTGGCGTCCTCGCCGCCCCCGCCCTCTCGCGAAGGGCCGCCGCCCAGGAAGGCCCGTTCCGCGTCAAATATTATCCGGTCACGGCAGGCATCGGCTCCCGCGACACCACCCCCGCCCCCGATGGCACGATCTGGTTCTGCGGCCAGCGCAACGGCACGCTGGGCCGGCTCGACCCACGCGACGGGTCCTACAGACTGGTCGACCTCGGCAAGGGCGCGGCGCCCCATGGCGTCATCATCGGCCCTGACGGCGCGCCCTGGGTGACCGAGGGCGGCCAGAACGCGATTGCCCGCGTCGACCCCGGTGATCACAAGGTGACGCTGTTCCGCCTGCCCGAAAAGGAAGCCTACGCCAACCTCAACACCGCCGTGTTCGACAAGAGCGGCACCTACTGGTTCACCGGACAATCCGGCATCTATGGCCGGCTCGACCCGAAATCGGGCGACATGACCGTCTTCAAGTCGCCGCGCGGGCGCGGCACCTACGGCATGACCATCACGCCGAAGGGCGACATCTGGTACGCCTCGCTCGCCGGCAACCACATTGCCAAAATCGACACCGCTACCGGCAACGCCACCGTCGTCGAGCCGCCGACGCCCAACCAGGGCGCGCGGCGCGTGTGGTCGGATTCAAAGGGGCGGATCTGGGTCAGCGAATGGAACAGCGGCAATGTGTCGGTGCACGATCCCGCCGATGGTTCCTGGAAGGCCTGGAAATTGCCCGGCAGCAATCCGCGCACCTATGCTGTTTACGTCGACGACAAGGACAAGGTCTGGGTCACCGATTTCGGCGCCAATGCGATTCTGCGCTTCGATCCCGTGACGGAAAAGTTCAACGCGTTTCCGAGCGACAAAGCGGGCGCGAATGTGCGCCAGCTCGATGGCCGGCCCGGTGAAACCTGGGGCGGCGAATCCGGCAATGACCGCCTCGTGATGATTCAAACGGTCGCGCCTGCGTGAGATTGTTCGCGGTCCTGCTGCTGGTGTCAGTTCTCATGTCTGCTTCGGCCAATGCGGAGGAAGACGGTGCGCGGGCGTTCACGCCCTGCCGCGCCTGCCACAGCCTCGATCCGGCCGAGCGCAACCTGCCCGGCCCCAATCTCTCAGGCGTGATCGGCCGCGACGTCGGCGGAGCCGCGGAATTCGACTATTCGCCGGCGCTGCGCAAGGCGCGCGACGAGGGCTTGCGCTGGGACGCAAAGCGCCTCGAAACCTTCCTCGCTGATCCCGCCGCGATGTTTCCGGGGCTGTGGATGTCGATGCGCGGGATCGAGGATGCGGCCGAGCGCCAGGCGCTGGTGCGGTTTCTGTCCGATCCTGCATCGCGCTAGCGGTTGACGATCGACCCCGTTGCGTCCATGTCAGCCCTCGCAACAGGACGATCATGATGGCCAAGAAATCATTGCCGAAATCATTGCAGCTCGGCCGCGCCGTGGAATGGCCGGACAGCCCGGAAAAGGCGCAGCTCGACCGCGTCCCCAATCCGCAGGCGGACACCAATTATCTGGTCCGCTTCACCGCGCCGGAATTCACCTCGATCTGTCCGGTGACGGGCCAGCCGGACTTCGCGCATCTGATGATCGACTATGTGCCGGGCCAATGGCTGCTGGAGTCCAAGTCGCTAAAACTCTACGTCGCCAGCTTCCGCAACCACGGCGCCTTTCACGAGGATTGCACGGTCATGATCGGCAAGCGGATCGCGGCCGAGATCAAACCGAAATGGCTTCGCATCGGCGGCTACTGGTACCCGCGCGGCGGCATCCCGATCGACGTGTTCTGGCAGACCGGCAAACTGCCCAAGGGCATGTGGGTGCCCGACCAGGGCGTCGCGCCCTATCGCGGGCGGGGGTGAACCATCGCATGTCCCGGCCCTCAGAGCCCGTCAGCACTTCCCAAAGGTGCCACCGGTGGATCAGAGGTCAGGATCGAACCAGAAGTCATCAGGTAAGTCTGTTAAATCATCAGTGACGCAGGCCGCGCCTGTAAAATCCTCGTCTCGAAAATACAGGCTGCGGGTGATCAGCTGGCTATCTGGCAGATCGAAGCGATCTCCGAGATCGAAGCGATCTTCGGGCAGCGACTGCCAAAAATGCCTGATACGCTCTCTTCCACCTGCGACCCGCAGCAGCCTGCCGTAAGTTGCGACATCCCAATTCCACGGCAGATCGAAATAGCTGAAAGCTTCATTAAATGCGCGTCGGTGAAATTCCTCGGTCTCCGCCATGGTTCCGTCGACGTCGAACATGATCGCCCTGAACCGATTCAAGTTGGCCTCGCTCCCACGCTGTGCTGATGCCTCGTTCGAAGATTGCGAAGCGAAATTGACCCACGTGCTCTAAAATTGCGACTTTGAAATTCTGATGGGCAGCAAAATTTTTGCTTATGTTTGTCCAGATCAGCGCTCCGCGCTCAACCTGCATCGGTGATCGAGCCCGATGCCGGAACGTGCGGGGTTGCCACGCTCTCGACGGCTCGCCGCGGCCCGCTCAGTGCCCGCTCAGCACCAGCGTCTTGATCGGCAGCAGCAGCGCCTGAATCCGCAACAGCAAAGCGTGCACAAGTCCGGTCGCATCGACGACATGCAACCCGAAGCTCTTGAGCGCGCTGAGTTTGCCTGACGAGATCAGTTCGTGATTGCTGGTATAGGCGTTGGCAATACAACTGCTGCCGGGCGTCACGCCCTCCAGCCCGCCCTTGTAGATCGGCTCCATGAAAACGAGAATGGTGCCCGGACGCGCGACCTGCTGCGCCTCGATCAGTTGTTCACCGCCCCTGAACTGGCCCGCCGCGATGTAGTCCTGCACGCTGGTAACCACCATCGGAATGACCGTCCACGGCTTGGAAATGCAGGTGGCCTCGGCCACCATTCCGATCTTCATGACCTGAGCCTCGATCTGCCCAAACCCTGCCGCCAGAGCCTGCCGCCCCGCCCCCTCTGGAATCAGAACGCCAGCCGTCCGTATCATTGGATTGACGATATCACCTGGCCTCAATCCGAACTGCTCGACCCGTCCGTCGACGCCGGCGCGAATAAAGGTCTTATCCAGATCAACCTGCGCTTCGGCCAGTGCCGCCTCCGCGCTTGCCTTTTCCGCCGGCAGCAGCGCGGTCAGCCGCGTCGCCGCGGACTGCTTGGAAGCGGTCGCGGCGTCGAGAGAGCCTTGGCGACCCGCGACGGCCACTGTTAGCTTTTCGATATCGCGTTGCGGCACGATTCCGGGGTTGCGCTTCTGCAGTTCGCTTTTGGTGTTGAGTTCGTCCTGCGCCTGCTGCAGCGAGCCCTTTGCCTCCTGAAGCTGGCCTTCCGCCTTCATGATATCGGCCTCCGCGGCCAGCATGGCGGCATCGGTTTCGGCGATCTTGCGTTTGGCTGTCAGTAGCGACGCTTCCTGCTTGGTGCTGTCCAGCCTGAAAATCACGTCACCTTGCTTGACGGGCGCGCTGAGTTCGACGTGAACCTCAGCCACCCGGCCGGTTACTTCGGACATAATCGGAACGGTCCGATAGAACAACGTCGCCGAAGTGGTCGACGGATGAAAGTAGAAGATCATCGTGATCAGCGAGACCGTGAGCATCAGGCAGCCGATGATGCCAAAGCGCAGTTCGAACCAGACCGAATAGAGCGTGATCTCTTTGCCGATGCGCTTTCCCTGCCAGTAGCGGCGATAGAGATAGTCCGGAAATATCGTCAGCAGCGAGCAGAGGAGCAGCTCAAGCATGGCTATGCACCTCGCTCTTGGCGCCAGCAGCCTTCTCGATGCGGGCCTTGGCCTCGTCGGTTGCGGCGGCGTGCGTCGCCTCTCCAGTTGGCGGCTCGGTTGGGTCCTGTTCAGGCGGAACGCCGGCCATCTTCTCGACTGATCCGGCAATCCTGCGCAGCGGCGTGCTGAAGTCCGGCAGGTCGATCATGGCGAGGAACAGGCCGATTACCCAGAACAGGTGATTGTGCGTGAACAGCGCTAGCAGGCACAACACGGCCACGACTTCAAACTGGAACTTCTGCGACTTGTGGGCCATCCGCTCCGGCAGCGAGTGCAGCTGCAAATAGAAGTTACCGACCGCGAGAACGGCGACGATCAGAAAAATGCCGACGGCGACCATCAGGACGTCGGTGTCGCCTGGCGCGGTGATGAATCCTGGGAGATGATGGGGGGCGGCGGGGTGAATCGACTCGCTCAAAGGGCTCTCCATTCGAATGCCCGCGATTATTCCGCAGACCACTTAGGGCACGAGGCCAAATTCGACCCCGTTGAGAGAGTTAATCGTTGATTTAGGTCAAGCCGAACAGCCGAGAGCGCCGACAGTCGAAGCGCCGGCTCATCCTTGCACAATATGGAAACTTGGCAAGCGCAGAACGTGCGCCTGCGACGTGAGAGGGGTTGATCGCAATCGTTCGCCTTGAACCAGACGGAGGGTGTGACCGACCACCGCACATGCACAATACCTTTTCCGTCATTTTCGGGCTGGTTGCCCCGCTCTGTCTCGTCGCCACAATCTCGAACGCAACTGCCTCACCGCCGGCAAAAGCGGCTGAAGACCGCTACATCGCCGCCGCATCCGCCGGCCGCGTCTGGCGCAACAGCTTCGCGCAGACAAAGCCGAGCGCGATCATCACGGTCGCCGCCGTGAGCAAGGTCGGGACCTTGCCGGCATGCTGGAGGCCGAACCCGTAAGCGATCGGGCCGATGGTCTGGCCCATGAAGAAAAAGAACGAATGCAGCGACAGCGCGGTCGCGCGGGCTTCCACCGACAATTCGCTGGCGAACACCTGCAGGCAGCCGTGGATCATGTAGAAGCCCCAGCCCATGAAGATCAGGCTCAAAGCCTGAGCCTTTGCGCCGGGACCCAAAGCGACGACGGCGAGTTGCAACCCCACCAGCGTGGCGCCTGATATCATCATCCCCTTGACGCCAAGCCACGGCAGAAACCGCGAAACGCTCAGCGTGTAAAAAAGGCCTCCGACCGCGAAGCCGGCGATCACGAGGCCGGCAACCGACAGGCTGGTTTCGCCCAGTTCGAACAGAAACGACGCGATGAAGGGAAACAGCCCCAGCACACAGCAGCCTTCGACAAACACGGCCACGTAACAAAAAGCGTTGGGATTGGAGAAGATGGTGCGATAGCCGTGTTTAAGCGACGCGAAGTTCGTCTTGGGAGGACGTTTCAACGCAGCACCGCGAAATCCGGCGGCCACGGCGATCGAGGCCACAATGACCAGGCCGCCGAGCGCAGCAAGAACGCCGCGCCAACCCAGGAGATCGCCGATCAGGCCGGAAACGGAAGCCCCCAGCAGATTTCCGGTCATGGACCCCATCAGCGTGCGCCCGATTGCGATCTGGCGTTTTTCAGGACCGACCAGATCGCTGGTAAGACTGAGCGCGACCGGAAATACGCCGCCGGAGCCGATCCCGGCGAGGATCCGCGAGGCGAACAGCAGCCAGAACGACGTCGCCATCGCGCCGAGGATGTTGGCAATGCCCAGCAGCACCAGGCACACGATCATCAGCCGCGCCTTGCCGAACAGATCGGCCGCCGCGCCGAGCACCGGCTGGATGATCGCAAAGGTGAAGGCAAAGACAGCGGCGAAGCTGGCGGCGGTCGCGATGCTGACGCTGAAATCGTCGGCCACGTGCGGCAACACCGGGTCAAGCGCGCGCGCCGACAGGCTGGCGGCAAACGTCGCGAGCGTAATGATATTGAGGGCGGGCGGCAGGCGGCTCGAGTCGGTCACGGCCGCATCCGCGTCATGAGATCATGATCCTTCCGGAAAACCGGTTTCCGCTTTGCGCCAACGCGTCCCTTCGGGTCCGGATCATGCTCTAGCGTTGCGCTTTCTTGGCCAGCGCGTCGAAGTCCATCAGCCGCTTCACCAACGCTTCGAAGTCGCGCAGCGGCACCATATTGGGTCCGTCCGATGGCGCGCGATCGGGATCGGGATGGGTCTCGATGAACACGCCGGCGACGCCGACGGCGACCGCAGCGCGCGCCAGCACGGGAACGAATTCGCGCTCGCCGCCCGACGACGTCCCCTTGCCGCCCGGCTGCTGCACCGAATGGGTAGCGTCGAAAATGACGGGCGCGCCCGTGGTGCGCGCCATGATCGGCAGCGCGCGCATGTCCGACACCAGCGTGTTGTAGCCAAACGACGCCCCGCGCTCGGTAACCAGCACATTCGGATTACCGCCGCCGGTGATCTTCGCGACGACATTGGCCATGTCCCACGGCGCGAGGAACTGGCCCTTCTTGACGTTGACGGCTTTGCCGGTCGCGGCGGCCGCCAGCAGGAGATCAGTTTGCCGGCACAGATATGCCGGGATCTGCAGCACGTCGACCGCTTGCGCAACTTCGGCGCATTGCGCAGTCTCATGCACGTCGGTGAGGACAGATAATCCCAGCGAAGAGCGAATTTCTGCAAAAATCGGTAGCGCCTGCGCCAGACCAATACCGCGTGCGGCCGATCCGCTGCTGCGGTTGGCCTTGTCGAACGAAGTCTTGTAGACGAGGCCAATCCCGAGGCGGCCCGCAATCTCCTTCAGCGCGGTCGCGACTTCGAGCGCATGCGCGCGGCTCTCGAGCTGGCACGGCCCGGCAATGATCGAAATCGGCAGGTCGTTGCCGAATTTGACCTCGCCGACCGAGACGACCGGGGCTGCATCGAGTTTCGCGTTCAAGGGATTTTCCTTCGTAGCCAGCGCGGACCATGCCGGTCCGCGCTTTCAGGATCAACCCCGTTTAACCCCAAAATATCAGGGTTGCACCGCCGGCTATTTTACCGCCGAAAACGCCGCCGGCACCAGCAACTGGCTGACGATGTTGTCGATGATCTGGCCGTCCTCCTCGCTCTTGGCGCGGCCGGCGATCCAGTCGGGATCGGACTGGAATGCGGTCCATTTCTTCTCGCGATCGGCCAGCGAGTCCCACGCGACGAAATAGGTCAGTTCCTGGTTGGAGGTGCCGATCAGCGTGGTGTAGAAGCCGGCCTGCTTGATGCCGTGCTTGTCCCACAGTTTCAGCGTCAGCGTATCGAACCGCTTCATCAGCGCCGGCAGGCGGCCCGGCAGACAGCGATAGACGCGCATTTCCATGATCATTGGTGGTGCTCCCTCAATTATTGTTCTTGCAGTTCACGGGAGGCGTTTGTCGCAACAATTCAATCGTTCGTCAAAGGCGGAGCCGTAGGCTGGGCAAAGGCGCGAAGCGACGTGCCCACCATTCCATCCCATATGCGGTGCAAAATGGTGGGCACGCTTCGCTTTGCCCACCCTACGAAAATTACACCAGCCGCGACTGCGCCATCGCTGCCTGAATGAACGACGCAAACAACGGGTGCGGCTCGAACGGGCGCGACTTCAGCTCGGGGTGAAACTGCACGCCGATGAACCAGGGATGGTCCTCGTATTCGACGATCTCCGGCAGCACGCCGTCGGGTGACAGGCCCGAGAAGCGCAGGCCGTGCTGTTCGAGCCGGTCTTTATACGCGGTGTTGACCTCGTAGCGGTGGCGGTGGCGCTCGGAAATCTCGGTGGCGCCGCCATAGACTTCCGACACCCGGCTGCCGCGCTTCAGCGCCGCCGGATATGCGCCAAGCCGCATGGTGCCGCCGAGATCGCCGGACTTCGAGCGCTTCTCGAGTTCATTGCCGCGCAGCCATTCCGTCATCAGGCCGACCAGCGGCTCTTTGGTCGGGCCGAACTCGGTGGAGTTGGCCGCCTCAATGCCGACCAGATTGCGCGCGGCTTCGATCACCGCCATCTGCATGCCGAAACAGATGCCGAAATACGGCACGTCGCGCACGCGCGCGAACTGCGCCGCGCGAATCTTGCCCTCGGCGCCGCGCTGGCCGAAGCCGCCGGGCACCAGAATGCCGTTGACGTGTTCGAGGAACGGCGTCGGGTCCTCGTTCTCGAACACCTCGCTCTCGATCCAGTCGAGATTGACCTTCACCTTGTTGGCGATGCCGCCATGGGAGAGCGCCTCGATCAGCGATTTATAGGCGTCCTTCATGCCGGTGTACTTGCCGACGATGGCAATGGTCACCGCGCCTTCCGGGTTGCGCACGCGTTCGTTGATGACGTTCCAGCTCTGCAGTGCCGGCGGAATCTTTGGCGTGATGCCGAAGGCGGCCAGCACCTCACCATCGAGGCCGGCGGCGTGATAGGCCTCGGGAACGGCGTAGATGTTGTCGACGTCCCTCGCCTCGATCACGGCGCTTTCGCGCACGTTGCAGAACAGGCCAAGCTTGCGCCGCTCCTCCTTCGGGATCTCGCGATCAGTGCGGCACAACAGGATATCCGGCTGGATGCCGATCGAGCGCAGTTCCTTCACCGAGTGCTGGGTCGGTTTTGTCTTGAGTTCGCCGGCACTCGGAATGAAGGGCAACAGCGTCAGGTGAATGTACACCGCATGGTCGCGGGGCAGTTCGTTCTTGAGCTGGCGGATCGCCTCGAAGAACGGCAGGCCTTCGATATCGCCGACGGTGCCGCCGATTTCCACCAGCACGAAATCGTATTCATCGTTGCCCGAGAGCACGAATTCCTTGATCGCGTTGGTGACGTGCGGAACGACCTGGATGGTCGCGCCGAGATAATCGCCGCGGCGTTCCTTGGTGATGATATCCTGATAGATGCGCCCGGTGGTGATGTTGTCGGCCTTGGTGGCCGGCCGCCCCGTGAAGCGCTCGTAATGGCCGAGATCGAGATCGGTCTCGGCGCCGTCATCGGTCACGAACACTTCGCCGTGCTGATACGGCGACATCGTTCCGGGATCGAGGTTGAGATAGGGGTCGAGTTTGCGGAGACGGACCTTGTACCCGCGAGCCTGCAGCAGGGCACCGAGTGCCGCTGAAGCCAGACCCTTTCCGAGCGAAGAAACCACGCCGCCGGTGATGAATATGTACCGCGCCATGGGATTCTACCTTTAAGGCCACTGCCCCGATTCGCCAAAACGAATCGCTTGCCGGGGGAAACATTCTGCCGGGCTGTGGGTGACGTTAAATTTGAAGCGATTTCAAAGCACTAATGGGAAGTCCTGATGCAGGACAGTAGAGCCTGTTCCTGCATAGCCACCCTGCTTTATTGCGAACGCGGCGCCTGCGGACCCGACGGCGCCTGCTGTTCATCCACCTTCTTGAGCGTGTCGAGCACGCCGCCGGAGGTCGGCGGGGCGATCGGCGTCGCGCCACCTGGCTGTGACTGCGTCGCCGGCGCGGTGCCGAGGATCGAGCTCGGCTTGCGGTCGATACCCGCGATCCAGGCCAGAGCCATGCTGGTCAGGAAGAAGAGCCCGGCCAGAATCGCCGTCGTCCGCGTCAAGAGGTTGGCGGTGCCGCGGCTCGACATAAAGCCGGCGCCGCCGCCCATGCCGAGGCCGCCGCCTTCGGATTTCTGCAGCAGCACGGCGCCGATCAGCACCGAGACGATCATGAGGTGAACGACGATAATGACGGTCTGCATCTTAAAAACCTTCCGTCACAAGCTGACAGCGCCGGGCTTCGGCTGCACCAAGAGCTTGCGGGTTTTCCTGAAGTTGCGCGGTGTTACACGATCGGACGGGGCATTGTCACCCCCAACCGCAGCCCCGGAGATAATTGCCGCAGGGGCGATGGCAAGGCTGTCCCCAGCTCTTGCCGACGTTCAAATCCGGACTTGAGGTCGCGTCAATTTCTCTTATAATAGACAAATGGATACTATAGTAGACGATCTCAGCACCCGCCTCGCCCAGCGTCTCCGGCTTGAGCGCGACAGCCGCGGCTGGTCGCTGGCTGATCTCGCCGAGCGTTCCGGGGTTTCGAAGGCCACCATCAGCAAGATCGAGCGCGCCGAGGTCAGTCCGACCGCGGTCGTGCTGGTTCGGCTCGCCAGCGCCTTCGATCTCACCCTCGCCGGCCTGATGCTGCGCGCCGAAGGCCAGGGTGGGCGCCTTTCCCGCGCCGCCGACCAGCCGGTGTGGCGCGATCCCGAGACCGGCTATCTGCGCCGCCAGGTGTTCAACCGGCCCGATCATCCCATCGAAATCATCAAGGTCGAGATGCCCGCGAAGCAGCGCGTGACGCTGCCCGCCTCATCCTACGCACACATCCGCCAGGCGCTCTGGATGTTGTCGGGCGCGCTCGTCCTGATCGATGGCGGCGAACGCCACGAACTCCGTGCCGGCGATTGCCTCGGATTCGGTCCGCCGGCGGAAGTGACGTTTGCCAACGAGAGCGCCGCGCCCTGCACTTACGTCGTTGCCCTTGCCCGGAGCTAGCTGGCGATGGCGGAGAGCGAAATCAGGCGTTCTCCGGCCGACCCGGCAAGTTCGGAAAACCCCGTTCCCGCCGGCCACAATCACGGTCCGCCGCTCGACGACGAGCACCGGCCTGAATGGGGCCACGGCGGAATCGGGAATTATTTCTACTGGAAGGCGGCGCATCGCGCCGCGTGGCACAACCCTTCGCCCGGCATCGTCGCGTTTCGCATCAAAAAAGCCGAGCGGCTCGGCCTCACCTACGAAGAATACACATTGGAAATCCTCGAACGCGGCCGTCACCTGCAGATCGAGGATGTCGAACGGATTGCAGAGATCAAGCAGGCGCGCGCTGCCCGCGCAGGCAGGAATCGAAGCTGAACCCGCGGAAACGCATTCGCCCGGAGCCGATAATTGATGCCTGAGATCCAGATCAGAACACTGAAATCCTCGCCTGATATCTGCGCGACGCTCGGTGAAATGTTGGTTGAAACCGTTGAGAATGGCGGTTCGGTCAGCTTCATGCACCCTCTTCCGTTCGAAGCGGCCAACGAATTCTGGCGCAACTCGCTTGCTTCGGCCGACCGAGGCGAGCGGATCGTTCTCGGCGCCTTTGACGGCGAAGACCTGATCGGCACCGTGACGCTCGTGCTCAACCTCGCGCAGAACCAGCCGCATCGCGCCGAGATCGCGAAGATGATGACGCGGGTCAGTCACCGCCACCGCGGCATTGCAACGTTGTTGCTGCGCGAGGCCGAGCGCATCGCGATCGCGCGCGGGCGCTGGCTGTTGGTGCTCGATACCGCCGAGGACGAGGGCGCGGCCGGACTTTACGAACGGATGGGATTTCAACTCACCGGACTGATTCCGGACTACGCGTTGAAACCCCATGGCGGCCTCACGGGCACGCTGATCTACTGGAAGCGGCTGCAGGATGCCGTGCCGGCATAGCCTCCTGCCCGGCCAACCGGCCTCACCTGAATGGTGCAAGCTTTGGCAGCGCGATGCGTGCGAGCCGCCCCCGGTCGGCCCGACCGGAAAAGGGATTCGGAGCGCCGCATCACAAGCTGCTGACACCACGCTGTCAGCAGAACTGACTTAAGGAATCTTCGGCGTCCGTCAATCAATCGCGCGTTGCGCGCGCCTTCGATTTGGATCTGCCTTCCAATCACCGATATCGACGGGTCGGCATGCACGAACGTACATCTCCTGCGGCGGATGGGCGAATTGTCCCGATCACATTTGCCCTTGGCCTCGGCGCATTTCTGACGCTGTTCGACGTGACCGCGGTCGTGGTCGCCATGCCCGGCATCGCGAAGGACCTCGGCTTCGCCGTTGCCGGCGCCGCCTGGGTCATCGACGCGTACAGCCTTGCCTTCACAGGTGCTCTGCTTGCTTCCGGGGCGCTTGCAGACCGCTTCGGCCGCCGCCGTTCGATGTTGATCGGCAACGCCGTGTTCCTCGTTGCTTCTATCGCATGCGGCCTGGCGACGGATGGCCCGATGCTGTTGGCCTCGCGGGTCGTGCAGGGCGTCGGGGCCGCCTTCATGGTCACGGGCGCAACCGCGCTCATCGCCGGTGCATTTCCGAATCTTGATCAGCGGGCACGGGCGTTCGGCATGATCGGGGTAATTGCCGGCGCCGCCATGGCCTTGGGCCCGACCTTGGGCGGCTTGCTCGCCTCATGGTTCGGCTGGCGCTGGATCTTTTACGCCAATATCCCCTTTTGTCTTTCGCTGACCCTCGTCGTGCCGCGATTTGTTGCCGAGACGAATGATCCGGACGGGCCACCGCTCGACCCCGTGGGTGTCGCGTTGCTCACGATATCGCTTGGCTTGGCGATCGATGCACTGCTTCGGCGAGACGGCTCATTGGCAATTCGAGCCGGCTGCCTCGCCGGCAGCGCCATGGCGGCAATGTTGTTCGTTTTGCAGCAGTGGCGCAGTTCGCGTCCGGTGCTCGATCCCCGTGTATTCGCAACATCGGCGATGGCCGGGGTCGGCGCGTTGCTCGCCGCCATCCAGTTTGGCTACTGGGCCGTGCTCGTCTACTTGCCCCTGTTCTTGAGCACCGGGCTCCTCGTGCGGATGGAGGTGGCAGGTGTCGCACTGCTTGCCGCGACGCTGCCGATGCTCCTGGTACCACTGATCGGCGGCCGCTTTGTTACGCAGTGGGGATGGCGGTGTTTCTTCGTCGTTGCGTTTGGCGTCATCGCCGCCGGAGACGCATTGCTTGCGTTGGCCGCCGTCTCCACCAGTCCGGCAATGCGCCTTGCAGCGACCATCGCCGGAATGCTCACAATCGGCGTCGGCGCCGCCCTGGCAAATCCGCAAATGTCGAGCGTGGTGCTGGCGCTCGCACCGCCCACGCAAGCCGGCATGGCCTCAGCCGTGACCATGATCGTGCGTCAGGCCGGCTTTGCCATCAGCATTGCGGCGTTGGGAGCGACGCTCACGAGGACCGATATGGCAACGGCGTTCGCGGCACCATTCGCCCTCGCGACGCTTGCCGCGCTGGCCGCCATCGCCGCTGCGATCATCTTGCTTCCGGCCAAATCTTCTCAAAAAGACGCTTCTCAAAAAGACGTGTCGGGTTGAGCGTTCCAGGTTCCGCCGAGAAACTTGGGGCGCGACCTAACACCCCGCTGCGATCGCGAGGAAATCGGCTGCTTTCAGGCTGGCACCGCCAACCAGCGCACCATTGACATCGGCGACCGCCATCAGTTCCGCCGCGTTGGACGGTTTCACGGAGCCGCCGTAGAGAATCCGGATCCTGCTACCCTCCGCCTTAAATCGGCTAGTGAGAACACCGCGGATAAAGCGATGAACTTGCTCGACATCTGCAGGCGTCGGCGTCAGCCCGGTACCGATCGCCCAGACCGGCTCATAGGCCACCACCAGATTGGCCGCCGTCGCGCCATCCGGCAACGAGCCCGCGAGCTGTCCGCCGCAGATATCCAGCGTCTGGCCGGCATCGCGCTGCTTCTGGGTTTCGCCGATGCAGACGATGGCCACGAGACCGGCCCGCCAGGCGGCTTCCGCCTTCTGCCGGACCAGCGCGTCGGTCTCGCCATGGTCGGCGCGCCGTTCCGAATGCCCGACGATGATGGCGCTGGCGCCGGCATCCGCCAGCATTTCCGCCGAGAGATCGCCGGTATGGGCGCCCGAGGCCTTTGCATGGCAATCCTGGGCGCCGACGGCGAGTTTCGAACCGAGCGCCTTGTCGGCGAAACCGGCGATCAGGGTGGCCGGGGGACAGACCAGCAGATCGGCCTTGCTGGCCAATGCACCCGCCCCCGCAATCATGGCCTCGAATTCACCCAAGGCGGATTTCAGGCCGTTCATTTTCCAGTTGCCGGCGATCAGGGGCCGGATGGCGTCGGTCATGTCGATTATCCCCGCAATGTCAGCGTTGCAGATGCGCTAGCAGAGGCACGCCGCCAGTTCCAGATACCGGTTGGGCGGTCCCCAGGCCGTTAACCGCTTCAAATGGCCCACGCTGCCGAGGTTGCGAGGGGGGCGCTGCCACTTTATGATGCGTTTTCAACTCGGTGACGCCCTGTTGCGGAAGTCGATCCTGAACGGAATCGAATTTTCGCCGGGCACGACCCGGTTCCCCTCTCCTGCAAAAACAAGTTGGACCTATGCTTCGAGGAATTCGGAAAGCCTCATCAAACTGGCTCGGCAAGGCCGTGATGGCCGTTGTGATGGGCGTTTTGATTGTCAGTTTCGCAGTCTGGGGCATCGCCGATATCTTCAAGGGGTTCGGCCAGTCGTCGCTCGCCAAGATCGGCAAGACCGAGATTTCGACCGAGCAATTCCGCCAGATCTACACGGAAAGGCTGCAGCAGCTCGGCCGCAGTTTCGGCCGTCCGCTGACCTCCGAACAGGCCCGCGCCTTCGGGATCGACCGGCAAGTGCTGCAACAGACCATCGCCGATGCCGCGCTGGATGAGGAAGCGCGGCGCATGGGGCTCGCCCAGTCCCAGGAAGAAACCATGCGGCTGATCTACAGCGACCCGAACTTCAAGGGGTTGGGCGGCAAGTTCGACCCGGCACGCTTTCAGGCCACGATCCGCCAGTTCGGTTACACCGAGCAGCGCTATCTCGCCGAACAGCGGCGCCTCGGGCTGCGGCGCCAGATCGCCGGCACCGTCTCGGCCGGGGTGGAGCCGCCGAAGGTCCTGATCGACGCCATGACCCGTTTTCAGAACGAGCAGCGCTCGATCGAGTACGTCAAACTCGATGCTGCGCAGGCCGGCACGATCGATCCGCCCTCGCCCGAGGCGTTGGCCGCCTATTTCGAGGACCGCAAGACC
Source organism: Bradyrhizobium sp. AZCC 2262 (assembly GCF_036924535.1). Classification (NCBI taxonomy): domain Bacteria; kingdom Pseudomonadati; phylum Pseudomonadota; class Alphaproteobacteria; order Hyphomicrobiales; family Nitrobacteraceae; genus Bradyrhizobium; species Bradyrhizobium sp. AZCC 2262. The sequence continues at coordinate 3,908,236 of NZ_JAZHRT010000001.1, forward strand.
CAGTTCCGCGCACCCGAATATCGCAAACTGTCCTTTGTCGTGATCAGCCCCGAAGAGATCGGCAAGTGGACTGAGGTCACCGACGAGGACGCGAAGAAGATTTTCGAACAAAATCGCGACCGGCTCGGCTCGCCGGAAAAGCGTGAAGTGCAGCAGATGGTGTTTCCCAGCGAAGGCGAGGCGCAGGCCGCGCGCGCCCGTATCACCTCGGGGATGTCGTTCGACGACCTTGCCAAGGAGCGCAATCTCAATCTGGCCGACGTCGACCTCGGCATGATCGCAAAGACTGCGATCATCGACCCGGCGATCGCGGATGCGGCGTTCGCGCTGCCATCGGGCGAAGTCAGCCAGCCCGTGCAGGGACAGTTTGGCGTGGCGCTGGTCAAGATCGGCAAGATCGAGCCGGGCACGACGCCAACGTTTGAAAGCGTCGCGGCGCAAGTGAAGAAGGAACTCGCGACCGAGCGCGCGCGCGCCAAGGTCAACGAAATCCAGAACAAGATGGAAGACGAGCGCTCTGGCGGCGCCAATGTGGTGGAGGCTTCGCAGAAGCTCGGCCTGACCGCAATCACGATCGACGCCGTCGACCGCTCCGGCCGTAAGCCCGACGGCCAGCCCGTGGCCAACATTCCGCGCGGCCTGGACGTGGTCTCGCAGGCCTTCAACAGCGATGTCGGCGTCGATAACGAACCGATCCAGTTTGCCGGCGGCTATGTCTGGTACGACGTGCTTGGCATCACGCCCTCGCGCGAGCGCCCGCTCGACGAGGTTCGCAGCCAGGTCGAGGCGAAATGGCGCGAAGACCAGATTTCGAACAAGCTGCGCGCGAAAGCGACCGAGATGGTGCAGAAGCTCGAGCAAGGCGGCAGCCTTGCCACGGAGGCGGCTGCGGTCGGATCGAAGGTCGAGACCGCGACCGGCTTCCGCCGCGACGCTTCACTTTCAGGCGTACCCTCGGCCGCCATCACGGCCGCGTTCCGGACCGCCAAGGACGGCGTCGGGCAAACGCCGGGCACCGGTGGCAACGAGTGGATCGTGTACCGCGTCACCGACGTGACCGTGCCGCCGGTCGACATCGCTTCCGAAGAGCTGAAGAAACTGAAGGACACCCTGCAGCGCGGTATGACCGACGAGCAGATCGCGCAATACGTGACGAAGATCGAATCCGAGATCGGCACCTCCATCAACCAGGCCGCCTTCGCGCAGGTGACGGGCGCTAACAACTGAGCATGATCGGCCAAGACTAACCGGTCATGCTTCAAGACGACACCCAATCCTGAAAGCCCAAGCGATGGACGACCTCAAATCTATCATCGGAAAAGTCGCCACCGGCGCGACGCTGTCGCGTGAAGAGGCGGCCTCCGCCTTCGACAGCATGATGTCCGGCGAGGCCACGCCCTCGCAGATGGGCGGGCTGTTGATGGCGCTGCGGGTCCGCGGCGAAACCGTCGACGAGATCACCGGCGCGGTGTCGGCGATGCGCGGCAAGATGCTGCGGGTCCAGGCGCCCGCGGACGCCGTCGACGTGGTCGGCACCGGCGGCGACGGTTCCGGTTCGGTCAACGTTTCGACCTGCGCGGCCTTCATCGTCGCGGGCGCCGGCGTGCCCGTCGCCAAGCACGGCAACCGCGCGCTGTCGTCACGCTCGGGGGCTGCTGACGTGCTGGCTTCCCTTGGCGTCAAGATCGACCTGACACCCGATCAGGTCGGCCGCTGCGTGGCCGAGGCCGGCATCGGCTTCATGTTCGCGCCTGCGCATCATCCGGCCATGAAGAACGTCGGCCCGACCCGGGTCGAACTCGCCACCCGCACGATCTTCAACCTGCTCGGTCCACTCTCCAATCCGGCCGGCGTGAAGCGGCAGATGGTCGGCGTGTTCTCCAGGCACTGGGTGCAGCCCTTGGCGCAGGTGCTGAAAAATCTCGGCTCCGAATCCGTCTGGGTCGTGCACGGCTCCGACGGGCTTGATGAAATCACCCTTACCGGGCCAAGTTTCGTCGCCAGCCTCGACAACGGCAAGATCACCACTTTCGAGGTGACGCCGGAGGATGCAGGCCTCATTTGTTGCAGCGGCGACGCGCTCAGGGGCGGCGATGCGGACGCCAACGCGGGCGCGCTCTCGAGCGTGCTCAACGGCAAGCCCAGCCCCTATCGCGACGTCGCGCTGTTGAACGCCGCGGCGACGCTGATCGTGGCCGGCCGCGCCGGGAACCTGAAGGAAGGCGTCGCGATCGGCGTCAAATCGCTCGACAGCGGCGCGGCGGCCGCCCGGTTGAAACACCTGATCGCGGTCTCGCGCGGCTGATCCGAGGAGCGGTAAGAGATGTCCGATATCCTGAACAAGATCGAGGCCTACAAGCGCGAGGAAATCGCCGCGGCCAAGCGGGCGCATCCGCTGTCCGAGGTCGAAGCCGGCGCTAAGGCGGCCTCGCCGCCGCGCGGCTTCCTGCGTGCGATCCGTGAAAAGCTTTCGCGCGGCGACTACGCGCTGATCGCCGAGGTGAAGAAGGCCTCGCCGTCCAAGGGGCTCATTCGCGCCGATTTCGATCCTCCGGCGCTTGCCAAGGCCTATGAGGCCGGCGGCGCGGCGTGCCTATCGGTGCTGACGGATGCGCCTTCGTTCCAGGGCCATCTCGATTTCATGGTGGCAGCGCGCGCGGCGACCGGTTTGCCGGTGCTGCGCAAGGACTTTTTGTTCGACACCTATCAGGTGGTGGAAGCCCGCGCCCATAACGCCGACTGCATCCTGATCATCATGGCCGCGCTCGACGACGCCGTCGCGAAGGATCTCGAGGACGCGGCCATTGCGTTCGGCATGGACGTGCTGATCGAAATCCACGATCCTGCCGAACTCGATCGCGCGCTAAAACTTCGTTCGCCGATGATCGGCGTCAACAATCGCAACTTGCGGACCTTCGAGACCACGCTGGCGACCAGCGAGGCGCTGGCGCCGCTGATCCCGCGCGACCGCCTGATGGTCGGCGAAAGCGGCATCTTTCAGCCGGCGGATCTCGCCCGCCTCGAGCGCGTCGGCATGTCGACCTTCCTGGTCGGCGAAAGCCTGATGCGGCAGGCCGACGTGACCGCCGCGACCCGCGCGCTGCTGACGCGCGCAGACACACCGCGCGCGACCGGGACCGGCTAGCAGATGGCCGGCAAGACTTCCAAAAACAAGGCTTCCAAAGACAAGGCTTTCAAAGGCGGCTCCGCCCTCACCCACATCGATGCATCGGGCGAAGCGCGAATGGTCGACGTCTCGGCCAAGGAGGCGACCGAGCGCACGGCCGTGGCCGAGGGACGCGTGGTCATGGGCAAAGCGACGCTTGATTTGATTACCTCCGGCAACGCCAAGAAGGGCGATGTGCTGGGCGCGGCGCGCATCGCCGGCATCATGGCGGCCAAGCGCACGTCGGAACTGATCCCGCTGTGCCACCCGCTGGCGCTGTCCAAGGTGACGGTCGACGTCACCCCGGACAAGAAATTGCCCGGCTGCATCGTCCGCGCCACCGTCAAGGTCACCGGACCGACGGGGGTCGAGATGGAAGCGCTGACGGCGGTATCGGTTGCCTGTCTCACGATCTACGACATGATCAAGGCGGTCGAACGCGGCGTTCGCATCGAGGGCATCCATCTCGTCGAGAAGATCGGCGGCAAGTCCGGCCATTATCGCGCAGGGCGTTGACCTGACGACCGCGTCGGCTGTTGTCACGTGTGCGTGACCGGCGCGGCGAGGAATGTCCCCTGGCTTGCGGGGTTATTTCCATCGAGACCTTCACAAGGAGGAATCCGATGGCGATCTACAGGCTTCTTGGTACGGCGGCTGCGTTGGCTCTGATCACCGCACCTGCAATGGCCCAGCAGGTCATGGGCGAACCCGGCTATTGCGCGTTCTACTATCCGAACGCCAATTGCCAGAACAAGGGGCCGGGCAACCCCTATACCGGTGACGCCTGGCTGCGCCTCAATCAGGGCGGCCCCATGGCGGGCAACCCTCAAACCGTCGACGTCGTGAAAAGGCGAACGCACAGATCCGCGATACGCATGCAGTGACCGCGGCACCGCGTTCGCCGAAGCAATAGTCCTGCAAAATTCTGCGAAATCGATTGGCGTCCCGCCAACATTGGGCCAGCCGATATGGCGTGGCCGCGCCTTGTCAGGTTCCATCGCCCGGCAAGTCTTCCAGGGGGTGCCGCCGGAGCCTTCCGCCACCGGACTAACGTTTCATTAACCAGACTTGCTAACGTCAACTCCATTTGGCTGCGGTATCGAAGCCATGAACCCGGGGGTTGTGAGAACTTTGCTTCCGGAAGATCATTCTGGCAGCGATCGCATTCAATGGCTTCGACCGGCACCGTCTCAGTCAGGATTGCGTCCGCCTTCCGCGGCGGCCCGATCCGCTGGCTGATCCTGGGCGGCACGCTCCTGATCGCAGCCATCGCCATCGGCGCGACCATCATGGCCGGCAATTTCCGCGAGCGCGCGCTGCGCAGCAGCGAACGCGAGCTGGAAAATACCGTGCTGCTGCTCGCCCGCCATTTCGACCAGCAGCTCGAAGACTTCCAGGTCGTCCAGAGCGACCTGATCGCGTTCATGCGCTCCAGCGGGATCGCGACCGCGGAAAACTACAAGCGCCGGATGTCCGGCCATGACATCCACTTGATGCTGAAGTCCAAGATCGAGGCGGTGTCCTATGTCGGCGGCATCAACGTCTTCGACGCTGACGGCAACCTGATCAACGCATCGGCCGGTTGGCCGGCGCCCATCGTCAACGTCGCGGACCGCCCCTACTTCACAAGCTTCAGGTCCGCCAAGCAATCGCCGGAGATGCTGGTCGAGCCGGTCTACAGCCGCGTCACCGGCGCCTGGACCACGGTGATCGCACGCAAGGTCACCGGGCCGAAGGGCGAATTTCTCGGCGTCATCGGCCGCGGCATCGAACCCGTCAACTTCGAAAAATTCTTCGCAACCGTGGCGCTCGGACCCGGCGCCTCCATCGCCATGTACCACAGCGACGGCACGCTGCTCGCCCGTTACCCGCATGTGGCGGAATTGGTCGGCAAGAACTTCAAGACCGGTCCGGCCGCCCGGCGGCAGATATTCGAGCAGCCCAGCAGCACGTCGCGCCTCACCAGCCCGATCGACGGCGAGGACCGGCTGTTCTCGTCACGGGCCCTGATGAATTTTCCGTTTGTGATCATCGCTTCGACGACGACATCGGCCGCGCTGGCCGACTGGCGCGAGCAGATCGGAATCCTGATCATGATCGCCGGACTTTCCGTGCTGGCGATCGCCGCCCTGCTGTTTCTTGTCGTCCGCAAGCTTTCACATCAGCACCGCGCGTCCAAGCAGCGGCTGTCGGTGGAAAAACAGCGCCTCGACACCGCCGTCAACAACATGACGCAAGGCCTGCTGCTGTTCGATGCGAAGCAGCATCTCATCATCTGCAACAAGCGGTATCTCGATATGTACGGCCTCTCGGCCGAAATCGTGAAGCCCGGTTGCAGTTTCCGCGACGTCATCGCCCACCGCAAGGAAACCGGCTCGTTCGTCGGCGACATCGATCACTACATCGAGGAGGTGCTGGGCGACATCACGCGGCGCAACGCCATGATCATATCGACGCCGGACGGACGCTCGATCCAGATCGTCAACGAACCGGTGCCCGACGGCGGATGGCTGGCAACCCATGAAGACATCACCGAACGCCGCCGCGCCGAGGAGCGCATCACTCACCTCGCCCATTACGACGCGCTGACCGAACTGCCGAACCGCACCCTGTTCCACGAACGGCTCAAGCGCGAGCTTTCCCACGCCGCGCCGGACCGGCAACTGGCGGTGCTCTATATCGACATCGACGAATTCAAGAGCGTCAACGACTCGCTCGGTCACATGATCGGCGACGAGCTTTTGAAATCGGTCGCCGCCAGCCTCGCCGGCTGCGCGCGCAAGACCGACTTCGTGGCCCGGCTCGGCGGCGACGAGTTCGCCATCGTTCAGACCGGGATCGACGATATCGACGACGTGATGATGCTCGTCAGCCGCATCTTTCAGGCGATCCGCTCGCCCTATCAATGCCTCGGCCATCAGGTGACCACCGACGCCAGCATCGGCATCGCGCTGGCGCCGCGCGACGGTTCCGATATCGACCAGATCCTGAAGAACGCGGATCTGGCGATGTACGCGGCCAAGGCCGCCGGCCGCCGTACCTATCGTTTCTTCGAAACGGAGATGGAGGCCGAGGTCCGCGCCCGCCGCAGCCTGGAAATGGATCTGCGCCAGGCGCTCGTCGACGGCGGCTTCGAGGTCTATTACCAGCCTTGCCTCGGCCTGCAGACCAACGCGATCACCGGCTGCGAGGCGCTGGTGCGCTGGCGCCATCCGCAGCGCGGCATGATTTCGCCCGCCGAGTTCATCCCGCTCGCGGAGGACACCGGGCTGATCAACCAGCTCGGCGAGTGGGTGCTGACCACGGCCTGCAGGGAAGCCGCGAGCTGGCCCGGCAATATCCGGCTTGCGGTCAATGTCTCGCCGGTTCAATTCAGGAGCCGCACGCTGGCGCTGAAAGTGATGGCGGCGCTGGCCGAATCCGGTCTTGCCGCGAGCCGGCTGGAGCTCGAGATCACCGAGGCCGTCCTCATCCGCGACGACGAAGCGGCGCTCGCTGTTCTGCACGACCTTCGCGCCATCGGGGTCCGCATCGCGCTCGACGATTTCGGCACCGGCTATTCCTCGCTGAGCTACCTGCAGCGCTTCCCGTTCGACAAGATCAAGATCGACCGCTGCTTCATCACGGACATCGCCGAGCCGGAAGGCTCGTCCAGCATCGTGCAAGCGGTGGTGACCATCGCCGCCGATCGCCACATGACGACGACGGCCGAAGGCGTCGAGACCGAGCAGCAGCGCGAATTGCTGCGCGAACTCGGCTGTTCGGAAATGCAGGGCTATTTGTTCAGCCCGCCGAAGCCGGCGGCAGACATCAGGCCGATGCTATCCGCGCACCGGCCAGAGCCCGAGACGACAAGCCCGAGCCGCGCTTGCAAGCAAAAATCCGTCGTGCGGACGGCGTGAAGTTCGGGGCCATGAAAGCAGGCACATGTCGGAGCCGCTTTGCAAGCCCTCCCACACGAAAACCAGTCTAGGCGGCCATATTTTTGCCTAGGCCCGTGGTGTAGTTCGCCCCCGCACACGCGCGGCCCTGAGACCGATGCCCTCCGGCCCCAACCGCCGACCCAGGAAGGATCGAGACATGACGCACGCGATTTCCACAGGGCTGGCACCTTCATTGATTGGCCTTGCGACTGCGGCGTTTCTCACGCTGGGCGGATCGACGCCGGCTTTTGCCCAGGATTCGGTTGTCGCAACGCTTCCTCAGGACATTCATTTCGAGGGACCGGTCGGAGCGGTGGGGCTCGCTACCCTATATGGCGACCCGAAAAAAGCGGGAGTATTTTCGGAACGGGTGAGAATCCCTGCTGGCTTCAAGATCATGCCGCATTGGCATGGTGAGACACGAATGGCCATCGTTCTGTCCGGCACCTTTTATTACGCGAACGGTGATCAGTGGGATGAAAGTAAATTCAAAGCATATCCACCCGGCTCGTTCTTGGTTGAACCAGCGAAAATCTCCCATTACGCGATGGCAAAGGACGGCGAGGTGGTTCTTCAAGCGACGAGTATCGGTCCGAGCAGCACCGTCAGGATTGAACAAGCGAAGAAGTAGGTCAGCGGTGGCGCCGCCTCAGCCTGAATGTTCGCCCCTTGGCCCATCCCAGACTTGGCAAGCCATTCGCTCGGCAGATTTTGTGGGTTCACGGCCTAGGAGACAGATTTCCGATCAAGATCATCCGAATGCTCAACGAACTTTTTGTATATCCAGCGCCCCCCATGGTTGCGCCGCCACACCATTCCCCAAACGAGCCGACCGGTAATCGATCGCCTCGGAATGATGACCCGCCAGAGATGCCAGGCGCCAGCCCATGCCTGTCCCAGATCCGAACGCACGGCAGGATGAGCATCGCTGCTGTTAGCCATCACTGATCCCTAATATTCGAAGGGCTCCGAACTCGATGCCGCGGCAAAGGACGGCTGGCAGCGACAAAGCAGCCGCTGCCAGCCGAGTTGCGTCAGCCGTTTGCGAGCGGCAAAGCGACGTAACGGGATGCGTCGCCGGAGCGAAGCCGCATCAGCACGCTGCTCTTCTTGTTGCTACGGGCAGCTTCAAGCGCGTCGCCAACGTCGCCGGGCTTTGCCACGCTCTTTCCGGCAATCTCGAGGATCACGTCGCCCTTCTTGACTCCGCGATCTGCGGCAGCACTATTCGGCTCTACCTTCGCGATAACGACGCCGTCCTTGCCGTCTGCCTTCCCAGCAGGCGCGAGCGTGAGGCCCAGACGCGGAACGTCGGTACCTTGCGCTGACGGCTTGCCATCGCCTTCAATGTCAGCCTTGGACTGCTTGTCATTCGGCAGTTTCCCAAGAGTCAGGCTGACGACCTTGCTCTTACCTTTCTGCAGAACGTCCAGCTTGACGGTGCTGCCAGGCGCCAGGCCCCCGATGACGCGGGCGAGTTCACGTGCATCCTTGACCGGCTCGCCATTTACCGCAGTAATGACGTCGCCCGCCTCGACACCGGCCTTTGCCGCAGGTCCGTCCTTCTGCGGATCGGCCACCAACGCACCCTGCGCCTGCTTCAAGCCCATGCCGTCGGCGATGTCCTGGGTGACCGGCTGAACCTGAACGCCGATCCAGCCGCGGCTGACGTTACCCTTGTCCTTCAGCTGCGCGACCACGTTCTTGACCGTCGTTGCCGGGATCGAAAATGCGATGCCCACGCTGCCGCCGGATGGCGAATAGATCGCTGTGTTTACGCCGACGACCTCACCCTGCATATTGAAGGTCGGGCCACCTGAATTGCCCTTGTTGACGGGCGCGTCGATCTGGATGAAATCGTCGTAAGGACCGTTTCCGATGTCACGGCCGTTGGCCGAAACAATACCGGCGGTTACGGTGCCACCCAGGCCAAACGGGTTGCCGACTGCAAGTACCCAATCACCAATCCTGGCCTTGCCCGCAGAAAGCTTCGCAAACGAAAAATCTGAACCGCCCTCAACCTTGATCAAGGCAAGGTCTGTCCGCGCATCTGTCCCGATTACTTTCGCGGTGTAAGTCTTTCCGGCGTCCGTCGTTACCTCGACTTTGTCGGCTCCCTCAACGACATGGTTGTTGGTAACCGCGTATCCATCGGATGAAATGAAGAATCCGGAACCTTGCCCCATCATGCCATGCCGACCGTTGCGCCCGGGATTTTGAAATTCGCCATTCGGGCCGCCGAACTGACGAAAGAAGCGCTCCATGGGTGAGCCCTGCTCGTCGGAATCGTCCTTGTCGCTCGCGTCGGTGGTCTTGTCCTTCATTGTGACCTTGACCGAGATCACCGACGGCTTCACCCGCTCCACCACATCGGCAAAGCCGGTGGGTTGCTGGGTGGCGCCCGATGCGGCGTTAGCAGCCTGGGCATGGGCCGCGCTGCCAAAGACATCAATGCGATCGGGCGAAGCGCTGAAGCCATACATCGCAAGCCCGGTCACGACAGATGCCATCAATGCCACTTTTCGTGCCGAGAAGAGCGAGCGCTTCCGCTGCCCATGAGAAACGAGGTTACGTTGGTCCATTACAAATTCTCCAGGATGATGATTAAGCGCAAAGCCGAACGCCCTGTAGATGCGGACTCCTGCATTACGCGATGCTGGCTTGGGAATTAATGTTTAGAAATGAACTGCCAAAATCGCCTGACGGCCGGCGCAAAGTTTTCGAGCGACGCTGCTGAGCAATGGAAGAACGGATTGCTTCCGTCCTTGCTCTTCGAGCAACAGCGGACAAATCGTCGCTTGGTCTCTCTTGCGCAAACGCTTCGCGTTCGTCGCAGGCAATAACGCGGAGAGTTCTTCGATTCAGCTTTTCAACAGCCGAGAGGAAATGCGTCCGGTATTCCCGCCGCGGGAAGGCCGGGGACGCTCACGCGACGAGGCGGCGGATTACGCCTTCGGCTAATTCGTCCTGGGGACCTGCCACCGAAACTCGTAGTTCAATTGTGAAACGGCACACAGACAGGAGCCGTTCAGTCTGACGGTTAGGAGCACCATCGCATTAAACTAGCCCGCCGGCGTGCTGGTCGGCGGGGCTTTCTTATCAAGGCGCTGATCGTCTAGCGGCGGGAATCTCTTGCGGCCTGTGCTCTCTTGTTCGCTTGTGACACCCGTCCAATTGTTGACCGCGGGAGTTTGACACTTCGTCGGCGATTAGGAATCGCCTTCATGCCTTCATGGGAGGTTGGCTCATTTGTCGGGCGGGAGAATTGCTGTGCTCTACGAAGCGACAGCGCTCGCCGGGCAGCTTCTCCCAGTTCCTTCCTCGCTTCAAATTTCTGGAGACGTGCGAGCTCCTTGTTGACCCGCTTCAGGGCGGCCGCGAAAACCTGCTTACGATGGAGAGAATGCTCTGCGGTCCCCGAAACGCTTTGGCCGCGCGGTTCGGCGGTGCCTTTGCTGATCCGACGCCGGCCGAAGGCGAGCGTACGCTCCCTGTCCCGCAGTTTTCTGAGCGATGATTTCAGGTTTTCAAGTGCCGCGCGATCCGCGTCGCCAATTTCGGGGTGATGAGAGGTCTGTACGAGCGCTTTCTCATCGTGATTTAGGATACTTAGCTCGAACTTGCAGGGTGCAGACATTTGACACCTCATACATGCAATTCGTTGCCTTCGTCGCTGCGCTAATCAATCTTACCAATCATATCCGCGGCGCGCTTCCGGGGCTCTCACGATAGCTTGATGAATGACGGAATTACGGTGACTACTCAATTGCCGTCACGCCCCTTGTAACATCGCCTGCGAATTTTAGCGCACTGTCGCCGTAATTAACGGGCTCCGCTTGCTAGAGTCGCGCCTTCAGCGCGAGCGGAATCCGAAACGTCCTGAAGCCTTTGATGTCGGGAAACCAGTCGGCGGCTTCGCGCGACGCCAGCGTCAGGACCGCGGCCGGGACTTCGCCGCTGATCAGCCGCTCGATCGCGCCGGCTTTTGCTTCGCTGAACTGCACTTCCGCGGCGCCCGCCGCCATCAGCGCGGCGCTGACGCTTCCGCTCGCTGCGGACTGCTTCTCCTCGATCGCGATGTTCCTGTTGTTCAGGTCGGACAGCGAATTGATCTCCGGACGCGCCAGGACAAGCGCCACCAGATTGTCCCGGTTGTCTGGCGATGCGGACGCTGGCTTGGCGGTATCGCCGGCCTCACCGGGCCCAGTTGCCGGGTTGTCCGGTTTGTCGGCCGCTTCCCGTCCCGTCCCGATGGCTGTGACGAGATCGGCCATTGCCGTCGCTTCCACGACCTGCTGCTGAATTGTGCGGGGTGCAGAAGCGGGAGCAGCGCCTGCCGTGGCAGGCAACGCGGCGCTCTCGGACGCAGCTGGTGCCGCGGCAATCTCGAGCGTAGCAGGCGGCGGCAGGGTGACCTCGGACTTGATCCCGGATTTGGGGGCCTCCGCGGGCTGCGACGCGACAATGGCGGCCCCCTGCGTCGGCTCCGGCCTGTCGGAACCCTCTACTTTGCGCTCCGGCTTTTGAATTCCTGCGACGGTCTCTTCTGCGGCCTTTTCCGGAGTCACCGCCGCCGTGGCTGCCGGAATATCCTTGGCCGGCCCTTGAGGTGCGGAATTGGGGGCCGCGATCTTTTTGCTGTTCGACACCTTGGTGTTCGGCAGTCGGACATTCGACGCCGCCTTGCCGGCGTGCGGCGCAGTGCGCGAAGCCGGCACGGCATGCCGTGTCACAAGCGGACGGGCTACCGGTTCAACCCGTTGTATTTCCGCCTCATCCGGCACCGCGACGCTGGTCTCGCGTTCCTGGTGGTGCCGGGCAGACAATGCCCGATAGGACCAGGCCATGTAGGACTGGCACGCGCGGTTGCACGGCAGCCCATCGATATAAACGACGCCGGGTGAATCGAGCGGATTTGCTTGCAGGGTTCCACTCGAATCGAGGGACAGGATCAGGGTCAGCAATGTCCATTTTCGCAACATGACTACTCCGTTCAAACGCGCAGGGAGCGGGAACCGGCCTGGTGAAGGATCTCGCGCGCGAGCTACGGTTGGGTCAGAGGCGGAGTTTCAAAAAAGGACACCCATTCTACTTTGCATGGGGTTGTTTTCGCGATTTTGTGTCTGGACCTCGCGATGTGCCGTTGAACGGCATCTGGGTTCCGTCATTGCGAAGAGCGGTAGCCCGGATGGAGCGCAGCTCAATCCGGGCTACAAGAGCGCAATCCCTTTCGCGGCCGGCGCGAGAGTTCAGTTCGGCACCGCCCGCTTCGCCATCGTCGGCGCATTCGCATTCACCGTCACACCGCGCAGCAGATTGAACGCCGCGTTCAGCGCCTTGTCGTCCTTCTCGTTCGGCGGAACCCAGGCTTGCGAGCCGGCCTGCTCGGCGCCGTCGGCGGCGAGGTGGCCGCGCATCGAGGCTTCGCCCTTCAGTTCGGCACGGTTCTTCAGTTCATCCGGCACGTCCTGCAGCACTTCCATGTCAGGCGCGATGCCCTGGGCCTGGATCGAGCGGCCCGACGGCGTGAAGTAGCGCGCCGTTGTCAGCGCCAGCGCGCCGTTGCCGGCGCCGAGCGGAATGATGGTCTGCACCGAGCCCTTGCCGAAGGTACGCGTCCCGATCAGGGTGGCGCGCTTGTGGTCACGCAAGGCGCCCGCCACGATCTCGGACGCGGAAGCCGAGCCACCGTTGATCAGCACGACCAGCGGCTTGCCCTTGGTGATGTCGCCGCCGCGCGCGGTGAAGCGCTGGGTTTCCTCCGCGGTGCGGCCACGCGTCGAGACCACCTCGCCCCGCGACATGAAGGCGCTCGACACGGACACCGCCTGGTCGAGCAATCCGCCGGGATTGTTGCGGAGGTCGACGACATAGCCCGCGAGCTTGTCGGCCGGGATCTCCTTCGAAATGCTGGCGATGGCCTTTTTCAGGCCGTCGGTGGTCTGCTCGTTGAAGCGGGTGATCCTGATATAGCCGATATCGCCGCCGTCGGTGTGGTAGCGGACCGGCCGCACCCGGATGATCTCGCGCATGATGGCGACATCGATCGGTGCGGCGACACCCTTGCGCACGACCTTCAGCCGGATCTTGCTGTTGGCGGGGCCCTTCATCCGGCTCACCGCCTGTTCGAGGGTCATGCCCTGAATGGCCTCGTCGTCGATCTGGGTGATCACGTCGCCCGACAGCATGCCGGCCTTGGCCGCGGGCGTATCGTCGATCGGCGTCACCACCTTGACGAGGCCGTCTTCCATCGTGACCTCGATGCCGAGTCCGCCGAACTCGCCATGGGTGGTCTCCTGCATGTCGCTCCAGCCCTTCTCATTCATGTAGCGCGAATGAGGATCGAGCGCGGAGATCATGCCGTTGATGGCGCCTTCCATCAGCTTGGAATCGTCGGGCCTCTCGACGTAGCTGGTCTTGATCCGCTCGAACACGCTGCCGAACAGATTGAGCTGGGTGTAGGCGTCGGAACGGGCCGCGGCCTTTGCCGCCGCCACCAGATTCGCGCCCTGCGGTCCCGTCACGGCAACGGCCAGACACGCGCCCGTCACCGTGCCGAGAAGAAAGGCAAAATTCCTGCGCATGGTGGGGCGTCCCTTGTTCTTTGTGCGGACGCCCGCGATGAATCGGCGCCCCTGTCCCGGCACCGCCAACTCACAATGGCTTTTTGGTCGGATCAAGGCACGCCGACCCGGCCCATTACGGCTTTTGATCGGCTTCCGGCCAGCCCGGCAGCCCGGATGAGCGGCTTGTCCGCCGTGGCAGAGCGCAGGCGGAAGCGATATCCGGGGCTCGCTTCGTTCCCCAATACCGCATATTGCTTGCGCTCATGCGGGCTACGGATTCGAAGCTATTCGGCTTCCTGCAGCCCGTTTTGCCAGGTGGAGGGCCGGGTTCCAAAACCACGCTTGGCGCGGGTGCCCAGCCAGTAGCCGAATTGCGGCGGAACGTTGCGGAACGGGCCTTCCACGCCGAGCTTGAGTGCGGCGTCCATCGGCCAATTGGGGTTGTTGAGGATTTCGCGCCCCACCGCGATCAAATCGGCCTGGCCGTCGCGCAGGATCTGCTCAGCCTGGTCGCCATGGATGATGAGGCCCACCGCCATCGTCATGATGTCGGCATGGCGCTTCACATATTCCGACAGCGGCACCTGATAGCTGTATTTGATTTCCTTGCCCAGGATCGGCGCCATCTCGGTGATGCCGCCGGACGAACAATCGATGATGTCGACGCCCTTGGCTTTCAGGATTTTTGCCAGCCGCGCGCTCTGCTCTGGTCCCCATCCGGCATTGTCCTCGACCGAGAGGCGGACGAACAGCGGCTTGTGGTCCGGCCAATGCGCGCGCACCGCCTCGGTGATTTCGGTGATGAAGCGCATGCGATTGGCTTCGGAGCCGCCATATTCGTCGCTGCGCGCGTTGGACCGCTCCGACAGGAACTGATGCACGAGATAGCCGTGCGCGCCGTGCAACTCCAGCACGTCGAAATCAGCTTCATGCGCGCGCCGCGCCGCGTTGCCCCAGGCCTGCACCAGGTCTTTCACCTCGCCCCGCGCCAGCGCCTGCGGCACCGGCCATTTCTCGCTATGGGCGATCGCACTCGGCGCCACCGGCTGCCACGCGTCCCAGTCCTCGATGTCTGATGTCCGCTGCAGCGGGCGGTCGCCCTCCCACGGTCGCGTCACGCGCGCCTTGCGGCCGGAATGGCCGAGCTGAATGCCGGCGACTGAATTCTGCTGCCTGATGAATTTGACAAGGCGGCCGAGCGGTTCGACGAAGGCATCATCCCAGATGCCGAGATCGCCGACTGTGCCGCAGCCGCGCCGCTCGACCTTGGTCGATTCCACGACCACGAGGCCGGCGCCGCCGGCGGCGAACTTGCCGGCATTCATCAGGTGCCAGTCGGTCGGAAAACCCTTCACCGCCGAATATTGATGCATCGGCGGCACCACGATGCGATTTTTCAGCGTCACGCCGCGGATCGTCATCGGGGAAAACAGCAGCCTTTCCGTCATGTCATTTCCTCGCATCGGGCATCATTATCCCGGCACTGCGCCGGGAAGTGCCTTCTTAATTATTACTTTGCGGCGCCCTCGGCGGATTTGGCCTTCGGCTTGGCTGGCGGCGCCTTGGCCGCCGCTTTCGGCGGCGCACTGTCGCTGCGCACCGTTCCCCAGGGGTCCGTCTTCTGTTGTTCCGGTATGTTGCCGAGCGACCTCCGGTAGGCCCGCTCGGCGTCCTTCTCGGCCGCGATTTCCGCAGGCGTCTTGGGCTTGTCGGGCTCACCGTATCTGGCGGGCCCGCCTTGGGCCCAAGCCGGACCGGCGAGTGAGGCGATCACAAATGTTGCGCCCAAGATTCTGCCCAGGATTTTCATGCCGCCACTCCCTATTTCAAACCAAGGCGCTATTTTTGACGCGCTTTCTTCACGCGAGCCGACATCCACTTCGCCCCAAACCGCTATAGCACAGCTCGGACACCGGCTTAAGCGCTGGATCGGGCCGAAATCGGTCCAGCCCGTTGCCCATGCCTGACCAGTTTTGTAAACGATTGCCATGAAAGTGCCGCCCCCCTCCTCCGTCGACGTGTTGCTGTTCGACCTCGGCCGTGTCGTGCTCGATATCAGTTTCGATTCCGTGATGGTGAACTGGGCAGGGCACGCGGGCTGCGAGCCTGCCGACCTCGCCGGGCGCTTTGTCGTCAACGACAGTTTCAAGCATCACGAGACCGGCCGTATCGACGACGCGGCGTTCTTTGCGGGCCTGCGCCAGTCCCTCGACATCGGCCTCACCGACGCGCAGTTCCTGGAAGGCTGGAACGCGATCTTCACCGGCGAGATGCCCGGTATTGCGCCGCTGCTGGCAAGCGCCGCCAAACGCATGCCGCTCTATGCGTTTTCCAACACCAATCCGGCCCATGTCGCGCATTTCTCGCAGGCCTATGCCGACGTACTCAGCCATTTCCGCCAGATATTCCTGTCCTCGAGCATCGGTTTGCGCAAACCCGACGCGGAGGCCTATGATCATGTGGTAAAGGCGATCGGCGTGCCGGCGTCGCGGATCCTGTTCTTCGACGACTCGGCCGCCAATATCGAAGGTGCGCGGGCGCGCGGCCTTTGTGCCATCCACGTGACATCGACGGATGACGTGGCAAGGGCACTGACCGCACTTGAAGTTTAGAGCGCGATGACGTTGCTTCGAACCGTCATCCCGCTCTATCCCTTTGATTTGAGCATAATCTATTCGGAAAACCGGTGTCCACCTTTCCGGATCATGCTCCTGGAGGTCTGCCCGTGGCCTTGATGCCTGTCGCCGATGCGCTTGCTGCGATCCTTGCCGGCGCGGTCCCCCTGCCCGAGGAAATGATCGCGCTCGACGATGCCTTTCATCGCGTGCTGGCGCGCGACGTCGCGGCACGGCGGACGCAGCCGCCGCAGGCGATGTCGGCGATGGACGGCTACGCGGTGCGCGCGGCGGATTCCCCCGATCTCTCGGTGCGGCTGAAGGTGATCGGCGAGGTCGCCGCCGGCCGCCCGTTCGAGCGGAAGGTAGGCCGAGGCGAAGCGGTGCGGATCTTCACCGGCGGCGTGATCCCTGATGGCGCCGACGCCGTCATCATCCAGGAGGATACCGGCGTCGACGGCGATCAGATCACCATCACGGAAGCCGCCGTTGCGGGGCGGCATATCCGGCCCGCCGGCGTCGATTTCCGCGAGGGCGATGTTTTGCTCAATCGCGGACGCCGCCTCGCCGACCGCGATCTGTCGCTCGCCGCCGGCATGAACTATCCGGAGCTTGCGGTGCACCGCCGCCCGAAAGTCGCGGTCCTCGGCACCGGCGACGAGTTGGTGATGCCGGGCGAGATCCCCGGCCCTGGCCAGATCGTCTATTCCAACGGCTACGGCTTGCGGGCGCTGGCGCGCGCCGAGGGCGCCGAGGTCGTCGATCTCGGAATCGCCGCCGACACGGTCCCCGCCACCACGCAAGGCATCCGCCGTGCGCGCGAGGCGGACGCGGATATCCTGATCACCATGGGCGGCGCCTCGGTCGGCGACCACGACCTCGTCAAACAGTCGCTGGAGGCCGAGGGCACGACCATGGCGTTCTGGCGCATAGCCATGCGGCCCGGCAAGCCGATGATGCATGGCAGGCTCGGCACGATGCGCGTGATCGGCCTGCCCGGCAATCCCGTCTCTTCCTATGTCTGCGGTTTCCTGTTTCTGGTCCCGTTGATTCGTGCGCTGTCGGGCCGCGACACAATCCATCACCGGCGCGAAAGCGCCCTGTTGGGGCGCGATCTCGCCGCCAACGACCAGCGCGAAGACTATCTTCGCGCACGCCTCGAAGCGCGCGAGGACGGCACGCTGATCGCGGTGCCGGTGAATCTCCAGGATTCATCGCTGCTCGGGAATCTCGCTGCGGCACGGGCACTTGTGATACGTCCGCCGTTCGCGCCGGCTGCCGCAAAGGGTTCGCCTTGCGAGCTGCTCCGGCTGCCGGAATGACGTCCTGAGCGTGCCTGTAAAGGTGGTCTTGGGCCGAAGCCGCGACGCGTTCACCTGAAATTAAGTGGTTGCGGAACACATATCGAACATATAGTGTCCGTTCATGATTTGTTTCGACTGCTAGTGTCTATGACTGGGAGTTTTGGGGACTCTCGTGATGGACCCCAGAGATTCGGGACCGAAAGATTTGTGCCAACCGGGGGAATGCTCGCGATGCTTACGCGCAAACAGTACGAACTTCTGCGTTTCATTAATGAACGGCTGAAAGAGGCCGGCGTACCGCCCTCCTTCGACGAGATGAAGGATGCGCTCGACCTGCGCTCGAAATCCGGAATCCACCGCCTGATTACGGCGCTGGAAGAGCGCGGCTTCATCCGCCGCCTGCCCAACCGCGCCCGCGCCATCGAAGTCATCAAGCTGCCGGAGCTGGCAGCCGCCGGCAACGGCCGCCGCGGCTTCACGCCGAGCGTCATCGAAGGCACGCTCGGCAAGCGCACGGTGAGCGCGCCGACTACCGAGGACGATGGCAATCGCCCGGTCGCCGTCCCCGTGATGGGCCGGATCGCCGCCGGTACGCCGATCGAGGCGCTGCAGACCCGCAGCCACACCATCAGCGTGCCGCCTGACATGCTCGGCTCCGGCGAGCACTACGCGCTCGAAGTGCGCGGCGATTCCATGATCGACGCCGGCATTCTCGACGGCGACATGGCGCTGATCCAGCGCAATGAGACCGCCGACACCGGCGACATCGTGGTGGCGCTGATCGACGAGGAGGAAGCCACGCTAAAGCGCTTCCGCCGCCGCGGCGCCTCGATCGCGCTGGAGCCCGCCAATGCTGCCTACGAAGTCCGCATCCTGCCGCCGAACCGGGTCCGGATTCAGGGCAAATTGATCGGGCTTTACCGCAAATACTGACCGGCTGGCTTTGCGGACACGACTGCGACGCCCCGGCCTTCGGCGAGGGTTTTTTGTGCGCGCCTGGAACCAAGCCGCGTTAGCGCGTTTGTGATTTAGACGTAGTGCGCCAGTCGCAGAATTGCCCAGAAGCAAGAAAACGCTGTGCGCCAAGTCAGCTCTGATAGAGGCCGGTGCCTCCTTCCAGACACGGGTCCGCTATCTCAAACGAGGGAGCCATCCGATGTGTGACTATAGCCTGCATGCGGTGAAGACGCGGCCTGCCCAGGTCGGCGAGACGCTGATCACCACGACATTCCGCGGTACATCGACCCGCGGCTTTGCGTCGGAACGCGAGCCGGCAGTGGCGGTCTGCATGCTTCCCGGCACCGAACTGGCGTTCGCCCAGGACGTCCGATACGACAACCGGTGGATCTGGACGCGAACCACCGACTGGCGGGTCGCCAAGTTCAACCAGATCGAGCCCGAAGTGTCCGATCGCCACCATGACGCGATCGAATTTCCCGACGGAAGCCATGTGCTGGTGACGCAGCTTTGCGAAGGCCAGCGCGCGACCGTGCTGCAATTGCCTGTGACCGAGGGCGAACGTGCGGCGAAGGTGACGGAAGCGCCACCGGCCGAATCCATCGTGACCGGTTAGACGACGCGCTTGATCCGCCGGTTTATGCCGGCGGATCATGCTGATATGGTTTTGTGAGAAACTCGGCACCGAGGGGCGGTCGGTGGTCAACAAAGTCACATGGCAAAGAGCCGGTCGCGTCACGGAACCCGGACGGTACATGTTCCGGTACGGCTGGCTCACCATCACGGCCGAAGATCTCGCGATCTGGCGGCAATTCCCCGAGGCGTCGTTCACGCTGGTCAACCTGCCGTCGACCCCCGACGCGCCCGAGGAATTCCACCTCGGCGCTTTCGAAATACCGGCCCACCCCTCAAGTCCCTCGCTCGACGAGCACTAGTTTTTTGTCTTGACGCGTTTTCTTTACGCGAACCGGCTTCCACTTCGCTCGAAAACGCTATGTTTCGCCTACTCCTCCGCCTGAAGGTCGGCCTCGGCGGGGGTGGCGTCGACGGCGCGCGGCGGCACCACTCGCGGCGCAAGCACGGTGGTGTCTGCCTCGCTCTCGTCGGCGATGGCCGGCGACCACGGGCGGTCGATGCCCCTCGGTTTTGCCGCCTCGACGACAAATCCCTCACGGCCTTGCCGCAACGCCATCGCGCCCTGCCGCCGCAGCCGTTCGGCATTTATGACGGAAGCCGTGCATGAAGCGGGCGCCTGCCGCATGGTCACAATGAGCGCCGCACGCTCGCAATCGTCCGCCAGCGCCTCGGGCTTGTGCGCCTGCGCGATCAGGCCGCCGCCGGTTTGCATCACGCAGCCAAGGTCGTCGCATGAGACGCCTGCGGTGAGCGACGCGTCAGCCGCCGTTCGCGCGTCCGCATCCGCCGCCAGCCACTCCTTCAGCAGGAAGACATCGCGGGAGCCTTTGGCCGCATGCATCAGATGCAGCAGGCCATCCTGCCCGCGGACGCCGACATGGCGGCCGTCGGCGGAGATGAGGATGTCCGGCTGCGGCACCCTCGCCGCCCACAGCGCCGCTACCAGCACCAGCACGGCGCCCGACCAGCGCAGCGGCGTTCGCAACAGGCCGAGCAGGATGATGCCGAGACTGGCCACAATCAGCGGGCCGATGCCGAACGCCGGCACCCGGCCGACCGCGCCAGGCAACGCCGCGACCCATTGGGTTACGGAAATCATCCAGTCGATGCCGACGCCCATGATCGCCCAGAACAGGCGATCGAAGCCGAACGGCATCGCGACGAGACCGAGCAGGCCCGCCGGCATCACGACCGCTGACACCACCGGCATCGCCGCGAGATTGGCCAGCACGCCATAGGGCGTGACCCGGTGGAAGTGAAAGGCCGCGTACGGCATGGTCGCAAGCCCCGCGACCAGCGATGCCAGCAGCAGCATTGTGACCTCGCGGCCACCCCACAGCGCAGCTCGCGCGGTTGCGGTATGATCTGCCGTCGCGAACAGGCACGGCATGCCGATCTGCACCAGCGCCACCAGGCCGAGCGTGGCGGCGAACGACATCTGAAAACTCGGATGCACCAGCGCTTCCGGCGCGACCGCCAGCACGATCAGGGCCGCGACCGCGAGCGTGCGAAACGTGATCGCCCGGCGATCGACCATGACCGCGATCAGCACCACGGCCGTCATGAAGAACGAGCGCTGCGTCGCCACTTCCGCCCCGGACAGCAGCAGATAGAACGCGGCGGCCGCGAACGCCGCCACCGCCGACCATTTCTTGATGGCGTAGCCGACCGTGAGCGCGGGAAACAGCGCCAGCAGCGCCCGCACCGCAAAGAACACGACGCCGGCGACGACGGCCATGTGATAGCCGGAGATCGAGAGTACATGGCCGAGACCCGAGATGAACATCGCGTCGTTCACCGGTTGAGAGATCGCGTCGCGACGCCCCGTCAACAGCGCGGTGGCAATCGCGCGCTTGTCGCCTTCCAGCGTGGTCCTGATCCGCGCATCGATCGCATCGCGCAAGCCTTGCATGACCGCGGAATAGCGCAGGCGAAGCCCTCCGCCTTCCGGGGGCTCCGCGGCCTTGATCGCGCCCATCACGAATCCGGAGGCGCCGATGCCGGCGAAAAACATGTCGCGGCTGAAATCGTAGCTACCCGGCCGCACCGGCGAAAGCGGCGGCAGCAGCCGCGCCTTCAGCTCGACAAAACTGCCGACCGCGGGCGCCGTGCCCTTCTTTACCGACAGCCGCACGCGCTCCAGCCTGGTCGCTCCACGCGCGCTTTCCATGGTGACGACGCGCAGCACAAAACGGTCGGTGCGCTCGCGGATGTCGCGGGTCTCGACGAAGCCGGTTAGCGATACCGAAAACATCGGCCGCGCCAGCACACCATGCGCAATCCGCGCCGTCTTCCAGGTCGCGATCGCAAAGCCCGCCGCGACGGCCGCGATCATCACGGCTATGGGAAAGAATTTTTGCCGCCGTAACAGAACCGCCACCGCGCATAGCGCGACGGCCACGACGGCGGCCACCGGCAAAACCGGCTCATGATCGGCGGCAAAATAGAAAGCGATGCCGGTGCCGAACGCCACGGGCACCCAGGGCAGCAACCGCCCGGCGCCCGCTTCCGCACGCGCCCATGCGCGCAGGGTTTCGATGAGTGGCGGCCAGAGAGCGGGACGCGACGGCACGAAGCCGCCGGCCGGGGCGGCGGCGCGCGGCGGCCATGTCCCGGCATAGCCCCGCTTCCGGCCCGAAATGTCGCCCTGCTCCGCCACGCTGGTTACACCTTACGATCTCGTGGAGAACGCAAGACTACCGGACGGTGTACTGCGGCCGCTAGCGGAACGGATGCAGAAACCGGAAGAAATGCACATCGCTTGGCGCTACACTTGAGGCACCACGGGATTCGGAAGAAGGTCGGAGATCACAATGAAGCTTGCGGCCGGTATCTCGATCGCGCTGGCGATATCAGGTTTTCCGCCCGCACTGGCTGCGACCGAGCAATGCCGCTTCATCGAAGCGAGGCTGGAGCGCGAGGCGTGCTACCAGCGCCAGGAAACGGCGCGGGCCGCCCGGCAGAAGGCCGACGAGGCCCGACAGGCCGCAGAGCAAAAGCCCTACGAGCCCATGACGCAGGAAGATGCCGTACTCGCAAAATCGCTGCGTAGCATTTGCCGGGGTTGCTAGGCGCCACCGGGCCTATTGCGCGATCAGCGGCGTCTTAGACGAGACGTGATGGCTGACGATCTTCCAGTCGCCGTCCTCGCGGACGATCACCCAGGTAATTTTCACGACTAGCGGCTCGGCATCCCTCTCGACGGCAAAGGTCGCCGTGCCCGCGACATTAATCTCGTCGGCCGCCGCGTGCGCGGTCCTGACATCGGTGAATTGAACTGATGGCGACTGCCATCGCGGCAGCCCCTCGAAATAGGCGGCCACGCCATCATTGCCGCGGTAGAAGGTCGGGTTCGAACCGAAGAAGAACGCGTTCCGTGAATAAAGCGAGGCCAGCGCTTTGGCATCCAGTTTGCTGAAGGCCGTCGCCCATTGGCCCATGATGCCGGAGACGACGCCGTCGGTCGCGCTGCGTCCAGAGGATGCCATCGGTTGACTTCAACCCTTTCCGCCGACTTCCTTCGCAAACGTGTCGCGCAGGCCGATGGTGCGGTTGAACACGGGCTTGCCGGGCATTGAATCCTTGTCCCGCACGAAATAGCCCTGCCGCTCGAACTGCATCACCTCGCCGGAATTGTCAGCGGCCACTGACGGCTCGATCCGCGCGTCGGGCAATATTTCTAGCGACTCCGGATTGAGGTCGGCCGCGAAATTCGCGGCGTTCGGGCTTGGGTTTGCAAACAGCTGATTATAGACGCGGATTTCCGCCGGCACCGACTGCGCGGCGGACAGCCAGTGCATGGTGGCCTTGACCTTGCGGCCATCGGGCGCGTTGCCGCCCTTGGTCGCGGGATCGTAGGTGCAGCGCAGTTCGACAACTTCGCCGGCGTCATTCTTGATGACGCCGGTGCACTTGACGAAATAGGCGTAGCGCAGCCGCACCTCATTGCCCGGCGACAGGCGGAAGAATTTTTTCGGCGGGTTCTCCATGAAATCGTCGCGCTCGATATAGAGCTCGCGGCCGAACGAAATCTTTCGCGTGCCCAACGAAGGATCGTCAGGATGGTTGACGGCCTCCAGCTCCTCGACCTGGCCTTCCGGGTAGTTCTCGATCACGACCTTCAGCGGCCGCAACACGGCCATCCGTCGCTGCGCTGATTTGTTCAGGTGCTCGCGAATGCAGAACTCCAGCATGCCGACATCGACGACGCTGTTGGCTTTTGCCACGCCGATGCGCTTGACGAATTCGCGCACCGCCGCCGGCGGCACGCCGCGCCGCTTCAACCCGGCAATGGTCGGCATGCGCGGGTCGTCCCAGCCGGAAACGTGGCCGTCACGGACGAGCTGCGTCAGCACGCGTTTTGACAGCAGCGTGTAGGTCAGGTTCAGCCGGGCGAATTCGTACTGGCGCGGCTTTGACGGCACCGGCAGCTTGTCGAGCAGCCATTCATAGAGCGGCCGGTGATCCTCGAATTCCAGCGTGCAGATCGAATGCGTGATGCCTTCGATCGCGTCCGACTGGCCGTGGGCATAGTCGTAGCTCGGATAGATCGACCATTTGGCGCCGGTGCGCGGGTGCTCGGCATGCAGGATGCGATAGAGCACGGGATCGCGCAGGTTGATGTTACCGCTGGCCATGTCGATTTTCGCGCGCAGCACGCGGGTGCCGTTCGGGAATTCGCCGGCCTTCATGCGCCTGAAGAGGTCGAGGTTCTCGTCCACCGTGCGATCCCGGAACGGCGAGTTCTTGCCGGGGTCCGTCAGCGTGCCGCGGTTGATGCGGATTTCCTCCTGCGACTGGTCATCGACATAGGCATGGCCGGCCTTGATCAGGCCCTCCGCCCAGTCGTACAGGCGCTCGAAATAGTCGGAAGCATAATAGAGATCGGTTCCCCAGTCATAGCCGAGCCAGTGCACGTCGGCCTGGATGGAATCGATATATTCCTGCTCTTCCCTGGTCGGGTTGGTGTCGTCGAAGCGCAGATGGCACTTGCCGGCAAACTCCTGCGCGATGCCGAAATTCAGGGCAATCGACTTGGCATGGCCGATGTGCAGGTAGCCGTTCGGCTCCGGCGGAAATCGGGTCACGATCCGGCTGTGCTTCTTGGAGGAGAGATCGGCCTGCACGATGTCGCGGATGAAATCGCGTCCCGCCTCTGCCGCTACCGGTTCTGTGGTCATTCCGAGTTCCTGTTAGGGATTAACGAACCTTCTGCCAAATTCGCCCCCGTGAGCCAAGCCTACTTTGCCCATGGGGAGACTTTAGTTATGCACCGTTCCTGCTATACACCACCGCCAATTCATCCCTCCGTCCCGCCTGGTAAATGACCGATTCCGTCGTCACACGCTTTGCCCCCTCACCCACCGGCTTCCTCCATATCGGGGGCGCCCGCACCGCGCTGTTCAACTGGCTCTACGCCAGGAAAACCGGCGGCAAGATGCTGCTGCGGATCGAGGATACCGACCGCGAGCGCTCGACCGAGCCCGCCATTGCCGCCATCCTCGACGGACTGAAGTGGCTGGAGCTCGATTGGGACGGCGACGTCATCTACCAGTTCAGCCGTGCCGCCCGCCATCGCGAGGTCGCCGAGCAACTGCTGGCCGCAGGCAAGGCCTACCGCTGTTACGCCACCGCGGAGGAACTGACGGCGATGCGCGAGAAGGCGCGCGCCGAGGGCCGCACCCGCCTCTATGACGGGCTGTGGCGGGACCGCGATCCGGCCGAGGCGCCCGCCGGCATGAAACCGACCATCCGCCTGAAGGCCGAGCTGACCGGCGAGACCGTGATCGAGGACCAGGTCCAGGGCCGCGTGGTCTGGCAGAACGAGAACCTCGACGATCTCGTGCTGCTGCGCGGCGACGGCAACCCGACCTACATGCTGGCTGTCGTGGTCGACGATCATGACATGGGCGTCACCCACGTCATCCGCGGCGACGACCATCTGATCAACGCCGCGCGCCAGAAGCAGATCTACGATGCGCTCGGCTGGGACATCCCGAACATGTCCCACATCCCGCTGATCCACGGGCCGGACGGCTCAAAACTCTCGAAGCGCCATGGCGCGCTCGGCGTCGATGCCTACCGCGCCATGGGATACCTGCCGGCGGCGCTGCGCAATTACCTGGTGCGGCTCGGCTGGAGCCATGGCGACCAGGAAATCTTCTCGACACAGGAGATGATCAATGCGTTCGATCTGCCGGCGATCGGCCGGTCCGCGGCGCGGTTCGATTTCGCCAAGCTGGAGAACCTCAACGGCCACTACATCCGCAACAGCGACGATCAATCCCTCGTGACCCAGTTCGAGAGCGTGCTGGATTACGTGCCTGATGGCGCCGACCTCAAGGTGAAGCTCAACGACACTACACGCGCACAATTGCTGCGCGCGATGCCGAGCCTGAAGGAGCGCGCCAAGACGCTGATCGAGCTGATATCGGGCGCCTACTTCATCTTTGCCGACCGGCCACTCGAGGTCGAACCGAAGGCGGCTGCCCTGCTGACGCCGGAAACCCGCGCGCTGATCGGCAAGCTCCGAACCGCGCTCGAGGCGGTCACCGAATGGCGCTCGGATACCACCGAAGCAGCCATGCGAAATTTCGCAGAGCAAAATAACCTCAAGCTCGGCGCCGTCGCCCAGCCGCTCCGGGTGGCGTTGACCGGGCGCACGACTTCGCCCGGAATTTTCGATGTTTTGGCGGTGCTGGGGCGGGACGAATGCCTGGCCCGGCTAGCCGATCAGGCAAGCAGCTAGAGCCCTCGGGCTCTAGCTTTTTATATTTTGACGCGTTTTCCTTACGCGAACCGGGATCCGCTTCGCTCGAAAACGCTATAGGGAGCCCCTACCTTGTACTGTTCGTGGCCATCTTGCAGTGCACAGGGCAATAAGCTACCCATTTGGCGCCGCCTTCTAGACAAGCCGGCCTCCCTTGTTTCTGCCTCAAAAATGGCACCAGGGTCAGGCGCGGTTTTCGCAACGATTTCATCGGGGACTTCACGATGGACGCAAAATCCAGCAACAAGACTGCAACGCTCACGGTAGGTAACAAGACCTACGATTTCCCGATCCTCAGCGGCACGGTGGGGCCAGATGTCATCGACATCGCCAAGCTCTACGCCCAGGCCGGGATGTTCACCTACGACCCCGGCTTCACCTCCACCGGCAGCTGCCAGTCGAAGATCACCTATATCGACGGCGACGCCGGCGTTCTCGAATACCGCGGTTACCCGATCGAGCAACTCGCCGAAAAGGGCGACTTCCTCGAAACCTGCTACCTGCTGCTTTACGGAGAACTTCCGACCCCGGCGCAGAAGAAAGACTTCGACCACCGCGTGATCCATCACACCATGGTTCACGAGCAGATGGCCCGCTTCTTCCAGGGTTTCCGCCGCGACGCCCATCCGATGGCGATCATGGTCGCCGCCGTCGGCGCGCTGGCCGCGTTCTATCACGACAGCACCGACATCAACGATCCGAAGCAGCGCATGATCGCCTCGATGCGGATGATCGCGAAGGTGCCGACGCTGGCCGCGATGGCCTTCAAATACACCGTCGGCCAGCCCTTCATGTATCCGAAGAACTCGCTCTCCTTTGCCGAGAACTTCCTGCACATGTGCTTCGCGGTGCCCTGCGAGGATTACAAGATCAATCCGGTGCTGGCTGACGCGCTCGACAAGATCTTCATCCTGCACGCCGACCACGAGCAGAACGCCTCGACCTCGACGGTGCGTATCGCCGGCTCCTCCGGCGCCAACCCGTTCGCCTGTATCGCCGCCGGCATCGCCTGCCTGTGGGGCCCGGCGCATGGCGGCGCCAACGAAGCCGCGCTCGCGATGCTCGCCGAGATCGGTTCGGTCGACAACATCCCGGAATTCATCGCCAAGGTGAAGGACAAGAACAGCGAAGTCCGCCTGATGGGCTTTGGCCACCGCGTCTACAAGAACTACGATCCGCGCGCCAAGATCATGCAGAAGATGTGTCACGCCGTGCTGGCCGAGACCGGCCATGGCGACGACCCGATGCTGAAGGTGGCGCTGGAGCTGGAAAAGATCGCGCTCTCCGACCAGTACTTCATCGACCGCAAGCTCTATCCGAACGTCGACTTCTATTCGGGCATCACGTTGAAGGCGATGGGCTTCCCGACCTCGATGTTCACCGTGCTGTTCGCGGTCGCCCGCACCGTCGGCTGGATCAGCCAGTGGAGCGAGATGATCGAGGACCCGCAGCAGAAGATCGGCCGTCCGCGCCAGCTCTACACCGGTGTCGCCCGCCGCGAATATGTGGCAATGGACAAGCGCAAGTAAGCGACGCAATTTTCGAGCGTTCGAAAATCCCGCCCGAGGATGATATCCTGGGCGGGATTTTTGTTTGAGGGAGAGGCACCATGCTTGCTGGAAGCTGCCTGTGCGGAAACGTGGCGTACGAAGTCGATTCGGATCCCGGGCCGATCGTTCATTGCCACTGCCGCACCTGCCGCAAGACACATGGATCGGCCTTTTCGACCGTAACCAACGTCCCCCGCGACCGCTTTCGCTGGATCAGGGGTGAAGACCTGCTCGGAGGTTTTGAATCCTCGCCCGGCAAGACGCGGTATTTCTGCACCCAATGCGGCTCGCACATCGTCGCCGCGCGCGAGGGCAAAGACACGATCCTGCTCCGGATGGGCTGCCTTGACACTGACATCACCGAGCGACCCAAAATGCACATTTGGCGATCAGATGGCGCGTCATGGTTCGACCCAAAAGATCAGTTGCCCGAGCGGCCGGAAGGCACGCCACAAGGCCTAGCGCATCCGGATCATGCTCTGCCACGGCCCGGTTTCGTAAGCCCGCGAGCCGAATAGGCCCTTGCAAACGTCCCGCGGCAGGATGCAAACTGTGAACGCTTGGCTGGTGTCTACGTCTACGGTTCTGGCGCCCGATCGGTGAACACCATCGCGCACAGTACGAAAGGAGAGTGACGCCATGCGGGAAATCGAAATTCACGACTATGCGCGGCAGTTGCTGGAAGCACACGGCGCAAAAGCCATAGCGGAAGCCGCTCAGAACGCCATTGAGCTCGAAAAGAATGGCAATGCGGAAATGGCCAAAACCTGGCGGCATATCGAAGACGCCATGAAGATGATGCGAGGGCCGCACCAAAGCTGAGGCCGCTGGCCCGCGGGCAACGCAACGGGATTTGCGTGAACGCGACGTCGCCGTGCCGGATCGAAGCCGGCGCGGCAGTGGCGCCGTGGAGGGTTGGGCATGGACCAAAATCCGTCGGAAGCCATTTTGCCGCGGCCGGACGACAGCCCGCTCTTCAAGACATCCCTCACAGCTGAGGAGTGAAGCCATGGTTCCGAATTGCGCCACGACAGAAGATGTCTTGAAGACGATCAAGGACGAGAAGGTCCAGATGATCGATCTGCGGTTCACCGACCTGCCGGGTGTTTGGCAGCATTTTTCCGTCCCGCCAGGCGCGGTGAATATCAACACCCTCGATGAAGGCATCGGATTCGACGGGTCATCGATCCGCGGCTTTCAGGAGATTCAGGAAAGCGACATGCTGGTCGTCCCGGACCCGACGACGGCCTTCCTCGACCCGTACACCCCGGCAACGACACTCGTCCTGATTTGCAACATCAGGGACCCGGTGACGGGGCAATCCTACAGCCGCGATGCGCGCTACATCGCACAGAAGGCCGAGATATATCTGAAGGGCAGCGGACGCGCCGATACCAGCTATTTCGGCCCGGAGGCCGAATTCTTCGTCTTCAACAGTGTGCGCTACGGACAGGGCATCAACTATGCCTTCCACGAAATCGATTCCAGCGAGGGCAGCTGGAACACCGGCGAGGACGAGGTACCGAACCTCGGTCACAAGCCGCGCCCGAAAGAGGGATACTTCCCCGTTCCCCCGACCGACAGCATGCAGGATCTGCGAACCGAGATGGTGCTGACGATGGAGTCACTGGGGATCCAGATCGAGGCCCATCACCATGAAGTCGCGACCGGCGGGCAAAACGAAATCGACATGCGCTTCACCACGCTCACCCGCATGGCCGACAATCTGATGATCTACAAATACGTGGTCAAGAACACTGCCCGCCAGAACGGCATGACCGCAACGTTCATGCCTAAACCACTGTTCGAGGATAACGCTTCCGGCATGCATGTGCACCAGAGCCTGTGGAAGGGCGAGACCAACCTGTTCCACAGCAAGGCGGACTACGCCGAGCTGAGTGAGGTCGGCCGCTATTATATCGGCGGCTTGCTCAAGCACGCCTGGGCGCTGTGCGGATTGTGCGCGCCGACGACGAACTCCTATCGGCGTCTGGTGCCCGGCTACGAGGCGCCAATCAACCTGGTCTATTCGCAGCGCAACCGCTCGGCCTGCTGCCGGATCCCGATGTATTCGCCGAACCCGCGCGCCAAGCGCGTCGAGTTTCGCTCCCCTGATCCCTCGTGCAATCCGTACCTCGCCTTCGCCGCGATGTTGATGGCGGGCCTCGACGGCATCGACAACCGCATCGATCCGGGCCGGCCGATCGACAAGAATCTTTATGACCTGCCACCCGCCGAGGCCAAAGAAGTGAAATCGACTCCCGGCTCGCTCGACCAGGCGCTCGACGCCCTCGAAAGCGACCACGCGTTCCTGCTGCGCGGCGACGTCTTCACCAGGGACGTGATCGAGACATGGCTCGACTACAAGCGCAAGAAGGAGGTCGATCCGATCCGGCTGCGCCCCCATCCTCACGAGTTTCATCTCTATTACGACATCTAGATCATCGCCCCCAGAAATACACATCGCCTCGCACCTGGAAGGTTGGCACGCTACGGCCACTTGGTCGCACTAGCCGCACCGAAAACCATTACTACGTGCAAGGAGAGGCTTGCGCAAAGGAAGTGAGCTTCATGCGCATTCGACATTGGCAAGACGCCGCCAGCCTGCTGCTGGGCGTGTGGTTGGTCTTGTCGCCGTTCGTCCTCGGCTTCGCCGGGGCGGCGGCCTGGATAACCGTCGTGCTTGGCTTATGCGTTATCTTGTTTGCCCTGGAGGGTTTCATCATTCCGTCCTACCTGGAGGAATGGGGAGGAATTCTCCTCGGCCTGGCCCTGCTGGCGGTGCCCTGGACGATTGGCTACGAGCCAACCTTGGCCACGGTAAACAGTGTGGTGTCGGGCTTGGTGGTGATCCTGTTTGCCGTCTGGGAGCTAGCCACCGATCGCGACTTCACCACGTGGTGGCGCGATCACTGGCATCGGACAGCTAATTGACGAGGGAAGTTGCCTGAAGCCTAACCCGGAACGCCTCGCTACGACCGTCCCTCGGTGACGTCGGGAGCGACGAAGGATTTTGGCGGCGTCGCACAACGCGCGCTGCTTGCTGAAGTGACGCTCGGGCATGTGTACCGGACGGTGCCATTCACCGAGGGAGTACCCCTTGCTTGGCTCGACTGAGCCAAAAGTCTTATGAGGCCGCCTCTTGTTTAGGGACTAAAATGCTTCCGCGCCTTGGTCCCGGGCTGACGGGAAAAGGCAATGATAGCTCGCGGCGCTGAAAAAGCCGTTCTGAGCCTCGGGTAGTTCCAGACTCCCCCCGAGGACAAGCGCTTCGCGCGAACCTCGCACCCGTCGCAGAAAAGCAAACAGGAGGGCATGGGCTGCAATAGAGGAGGACAACATGGCTATGCAAGTCCCACGGGATTTCCGCCGCGTGATTGTCGCCGCGTCGGTCGGGAACGTCATCGAGTGGTATGATTTCTACATTTTCGGAAGTCTGGCCGCGGTCCTGTCAGTCAAGTTCTTTGAAAAATCCCACCCGGTCGCGGCCCTGCTCAGCACGGTCGCGCTGTTCACGGCGGGATTTCTGATTCGTCCTCTGGGAGCTTTCCTGTTTGGATGGATGGGCGACCGGGTAGGCCGCAAATACACCTTCCTCGTGACGCTCAGCGGAATGGGACTCGGCACCGGAGCGATCGGGTTGATCCCGACCTTCGAGCAGATCGGTGTGACCGCCGCGTTCATCCTGTTCGGTCTGCGAATGGTCCAGGGCCTTTGCCTGGGCGGTGAGTATGGCGGCGCCATCACCTATGTCGCCGAGCACGTCCCGGACGAACGCCGCGGCTACTACACCGGGTGGCTTCAGACCTCGCCTACGCTCGGAATCGTGGTGTCGCTGGCCGTGATCATCGCGACGCGCAGCTACTACGGCAATCAGGTCTTCGACGAGTGGGCCTGGCGCGTCCCGTTCCTGGTTTCCTTCCTGCTGGTGGCCATTGCAATCTATATCCGGCTCCAGCTGCAGGAGACGCCTATCTTCCAGGAGATCAAGGCCAAGGGCCAGATGACCAGAAATCCCTGGAAGGAAGCCTTCCTCAGCTCCAACATCAAATACGTTGGGATCGCCACCATCGTGCTGATTGGGCAAGGCGTGGTCTGGTACAGCGGTCAGTTCTGGGCGTTGTACTTCCTGCAGCAGGTTTCCAAGGTGGACCCGCTGACCTCGGCCTACATCGTGGGCGCAGCGCTGCTCATTGCAACGCCGAGCCTGATCTTTTTTGGCTGGCTGTCCGACATCATCGGCCGCAAGCCGGTGATTCTGGGCGGCATGTTGCTGGCGGCGATCACCTACTATCCGCTGTATTTGTGGCTCGGAACGGTCACGCAGCCTGGCAACATCAACTATCCGGTCGCGATCTTCATCATCTTCATCCTCGTTTGCTATGTCGGGATGGTGTATGGGCCGGTCGGCGCGTTCCTGGCGGAATACTTCCCCGGCAGGATCAGGTACACGTCGGTGTCGGTGCCGTATCACATCGGCAACGGCTGGGGCGGCGGCCTGGTGCCATTCATCACCACGGCAGCTTTCGCGGCCACCGGCAGTATCGGCTACGCCCTCATCTACCCGATCCTGGTTCCAGCGGTGTGCTTCGTGCTCGGCGTCTTCCTGATGCCGGAGACCCGCAAGATCAGCATCTGGCACCCGAGCGAGGCCAGGGCCGCGCTCTAGATTTTTGGGTTGACGCGTTTTCTTGACGCGAACCGGTCGCCACTTCGCTGGAAAACGCTCTAATTTGGCCGCCGCGCCTGCCACATCGTCGCCAGCACGATGTCGGCGGCGCGCGCGCTGGGCGGCTGGTTGCCGGTCGACAGGATGCCGTCGATTTTGCCGAACGCCTCGAGCTGTTTCCGCCGCAGCTCGCCGTCGCTCATCACCTCGCGTAACGCCTCTGCGAGCTTTTCCGGGGTGCAGTCTTCCTGCAGGAATTCAGGAATGACGTTCTCGCCGATCACGAGATTGGCCAGGATCACCGAGTTCACCTTGATGGCGCGGCGCAGGATCCAGGCCTCCATTGTGCCGGTCCGGTAGGCCGTCACCATCGGCACGCCAGCCAATGCCAGCTCCAGCGTCACCGTGCCGGATTTGGCCAGCGCTGCATGCGCGATCCGGAACTTCGCCCGCTTCTCCTGCTCGCCGATCACGACCTGGGGCTGCACCGGCCAGCCTTTCACCGCATCCACGACCGCCTCCTGCAGATGCGGCATGGTCGGCAGCACCAGTTCGAAAGCTGTGCCCTGCTCCTGCAGCCGCGCCACCGCCTGGCCGAATACCACCATGTGGTGGCGGATTTCGCTGCGCCGGCTTCCCGGCAGCACCAGCAGCACCGGCGGCGATTGCGCCCGCCGCGCGGCTTCATCCGGGTTCGGGCGCAGCGAGGCCACTTGCTCGGTCAGGGGGTGGCCGACATAGCTGCAGGGCGGCCCGTGCAGCCTGCGATACGCCTCGGGCTCGAACGGCAGCAGCGCCAGCACGTGATCGACATATTTCAGCATCGCGCGCGCCCGGCCCGGCCGCCACGCCCAGACCGACGGCGACACATAGTCGACGATCGGCAGCCGGGGATCCTTGGCGCGGACGCGTCTGGCGACGCGGTGGGTGAAGTCCGGGCTGTCGATGATGACGAGAATATCCGGCGCCGCTTCCGTCACCGCGATAGCCGTTTCCTTGATCAGCCCGAGGATTTTTGGCAAGTCCCTGACGACGGCGGCGAGCCCGATGATCGAGAGCTCTTCGATCGGAAACAGCGACTCCAGGCCCTCGCGCGCCATCGCGCGGCCGCCGACGCCTTCGAACCGCACCCCGTCGCCAAGGCGCTGGCGCAGCACTTTCATCAAGTTGGCGCCGAGGCGATCGCCGGACTCTTCCGTCGCGATCAGAAATATCCTCCGCTCCATCCCGGCGGTGGTGTGAGACGGCGTCACGCCGGCACGCCCTGAATGAACAGGCCGGCGCTGTCAGCGGCCTCGATCATGGCTTGCGCCTCCGCGGCGATCGTATGGCCGGCGATCACGGCGATGCCGGCAAGTCCGGCCCTCGCCACGCCTTCGATGGTTTTAGCGCCCACGGTCGGCAGGTCGAAGCGCAAATCCTGGCCACTCTTGGGCGCCTTCATCAGTACGCCGCGGCCGGATTTGGCGCGGATGCGCCCGGCATCGCGCAGCCGCGCCACGCGCGCCAACAGCCCGTCGGTGCCCTCGATATCTTCGACCGCGACCACATGCCCGTCGATCACGACCACGGCCTGGCCGATGTCGAAAGGCCCGAGCGCGCCAAGCACCTCCCGCCCCTTGGCGATATCGGCTGTGGCAGCGGGATCGGGCAAGGCGCGGGCAATGTTTCCCTCCGGCATCAGAATGTCGGGGGCGACGTCCCGGATGCCGACCATCCGAAAACCGTCCTGTTCGAGGATGCGGGCGATCCCCGACAACAGGTGATCGTCGCCGCCGCGAAACGCCGCCCAGACGCGGCCGAGGACGCGGACCGTCCCCCAGTCGAGCCGGATTTCCGACAGCGCCGGACGCAGCAGCGTGCCGATGAAGATCAGGTCACGGCAGCCCTCGCTGCGGAACAGTTTTGTCGCACGGCCGAGTTGCCCGACCGAGATCCAGTGATGGCGGAAACGCCCGACGCGCGCCGGATCGCAGGCGCCACGTAGTGCAAACAGCACCGGCGCGATCCCGCGTTGGCTAAGCGAATCCGCCACCGCGAACGGCATGGCGCCACCGCCTGCGATGACGCCGACGGGCGATGAAATGTCAGAAGCCGCTGAATTCATGGCTGCGGCGATCCCGTCATCAATGCTTGTTTCCGTCGTCGGCGGGCAGGCAGAGCGCGCGATGTTTGCCTTGCGCGATGAAGGCGAGGATTTCGGCGATCGCCGGATCCTCTCCGGCCAGTGGCTGCACCGCATTCAGCCGCTCGGCAAAGATGCCGGGGCCGTGAAACAGGCTTTGATAAAACGAGCGCACTTTCGCCAGCCGCTCCTTGGTGAACTTGCGGCGCTTCATGCCGATGATGTTCAGCCCTTCGAGGCTCGCATACTGACCGTTGGCGAGCCCGAATGGAATGATGTCGCCACGCACGCCGCAGACGCCGCCGACCATCACCTGCGGCCCGATTCGGGTAAACTGGTGCACGGCCGACAATCCGCCGATGAAGACGAAATCGCCGATCTCGCAGTGACCGCCGAGCGTGGCGGAGGTTGCAAAAATCACGTCATTGCCGACCTGGCAGTCATGACCGACATGGCTGCAATTCATGAAGTAGCCGCGCTCGCCGACACGGGTGATGCCGCCGCCGGCAACCGTGCCGGCGTTCATGGTGACGGATTCACGGATGGTACAGCCCGCACCGATCTCGAGCTGGGTCAGTTCGCCCTTGTAGCTCAGCGATTGCGGCGGGGTGCCGAGCGAGACGAACGGATAGATCGT
The DNA here is from genome assembly GCF_036924535.1 of Bradyrhizobium sp. AZCC 2262. NCBI lineage: Bacteria > Pseudomonadati > Pseudomonadota > Alphaproteobacteria > Hyphomicrobiales > Nitrobacteraceae > Bradyrhizobium > Bradyrhizobium sp. AZCC 2262. Next base: position 3,943,153 of record NZ_JAZHRT010000001.1, read on the forward strand.
GCAGCCGGCTCCGATCGTGGTCTGCGCGGTGACGTGAACATGCGCGATCAGATGGCAGTTGGCGCCGATAACGACGTTCCGGCCGATGATGCAATAGGGACCGATTGTTGTCCCCTCGCCGATCACAGCGCCATCCTCAACCCGCGCGGTTGGATCGATCGTACCCATCAAGCAGCCCAGCCCATCGATTGGACGCGAATATCTCGCGTTTTCGGGTGGTTAGCGCGGCACATCATGGCTGTCCAGTGACGTATGGTTACGTCATGTGTCGGGCGCAATCCATCTGCGGCCGACCCAATTTCCGGCTTCGAAGACCGAGGCGAGCCGTCGCTACGTCATGCTGCCGGGCAGAAAGCAGCGGATCGAAATCCCGAGCGAGTCCTTGACCGGCCACACCATGGTCCGACCGGCGCGATTTGGCACGGTGATGACGGCATCGTCGGGCACGTCGATCCATTGACCCTCGAGCCGGACGCGATAATGACCGTCCTTCGATTCCCAATCGACGTCGGAAACGGCGGAGCCATCGGCGTCCGAGCAGCATAGACCCTTTTTACTTCTGAGGCTGTCGAACCAGGGCTTGAGCGGAGAGTTGGCATAGCGGCCATCGTCACGGGCCGCTGCACTGCCGGCGAAAGCAACGGCTGAGGCGATCAGCGCTACGGAGGCTCTGAGAAGTTTCATGCGGCCCGTCTCCGCAACACCCACTTCCACCGGAACTACAAACCTGTGAGCGGGCCGAAGTTCCGTCGTGGCGAAACCAAATCTGGAGCATGCTTCAACTGAGTTGAATCATGCTCGTCATCTTCTTGTTTGAGCATGATCTCCGGGCAAACGCGTTCCGCGTTTGTCCCGAGGGAAAACCGGTACCCCTTTTCCGGATCATGCTCTAGTTGCCCGCCAGTGCGATCCATTCGCCGGGCTGCACGTGCGCGATCAGGACGGCCGGGCCCGAGGCACTGGTCTTGTAGACAAGTGCCTCGCCTTCGCGGATATCGGCAAATTCCTTGCCGAAGGCGTCGGCGACGTTGGTCTTGTGCGTTACCGCCAGATTATTGAGGCCGGGCTTCGGAGGCGCGTTCACAAGATCGCGCATGGCGCGTCCGGTCTTGGCGCTCTTGCCGTCCGGGTTGGCCATCGCAGACGAACTGCCCGCACCGCTGTCGGTCAATGCGTCCACCGGAGAGACGCCCTTGCCGCCAAGCAGCCTGCCGGTCTCAACGGCGCGATTGAGTTGGCTCGTATAGACTTCACCGATCGGCACGCCAAGCTTCTTCAGCGCTTCGCCAAGCTCGCGCGCCATGTTGCGGCCTTTTTCGCTCAATTGCCGCTGCGCGGTCATGTCGTCGAACTTGAAGGGGTAGACATCCTTCTGGCTGTCATCGGTAGCGCCGTGTCGAAACACGAGGACATAGCCACCGCCCTTGAGAGACGATACGAGACCGTCCAGATCAGCCGCGTAACCTCGCGCCGACATCAATAGAAAAATCACCAAACACGAAATGATGGACGCAGGCTTGCTCACGGATGCCTCCGTTGAAAAAGCGCGGACCCAGACCGGATCCAGCCAGTAAATTCCGTCAATCGACCGGCGCGGGTTCCGCTATCAGCGATTGAGCAAAGACATCAGGAAGACGTCGGTTGTGTGGCAGATAAATACAATCAATCCGTCAGCATCGCGCCGACGTCGGCCTCCGCGACCACGCTGCCATTCACCTTGGCGTCGCCGTGAAACCACCACATCGCCTTGCGGCGGCCGATCGAGCGCATGTGATACTCGATGGTATCGCCGGGCATCACCGGCTTGCGGAATTTGCACTTGTCGATGGTGAGGAAATAAACCGCGCGCGGCTTCTCGGTGCCCTCGACCGACTTGATGCCGATCACGCCGGCGGTTTGCGCCATGGCCTCGATCATCATCACGCCGGGATAGACCGGACGGTCAGGAAAATGGCCGAGAAACGGCGGCTCGTTGAAGGTGACGTTCTTGATGCCGATACCGCTGTAGTCGGTCCGGATCTTGATCACCCGGTCGATCAGCAGCATCGGATAACGGTGCGGGAGCGTCTTGAGGATCTCGTTGATATCCACGAGCTCAAACCTGACCGGTGCCTCCTCCATCACTCCCGTCCCTCGCCTTTCGGATCGGCCGTGCCGCCCTGCACCAGTCGCTCCACCGCAATAATCTCCCTGAACCACTGCTTGGTCGGTTTGGCAAAATGACCGCCCCAGCGGCCATTGGGCGGAATGTCGTCCTTGACTGCACTCATGGCCGTTACCTGGGCGCCGTCGCCGATCTTGAGGTGGTTGTTGATGCCCACCTTCGCCCCCAGCGCGACGTTGTCACCGATCGTCAGGCTGCCCGCGAGCCCGATCTGGGCCGCGAGCAGGCAGTGCCTGCCGATGGTCACATTGTGGCCGATCTGGACCTGATTGTCGATTTTGGTGCCCTCGCCGATCACCGTATCCCGCAGGCTGCCGCGGTCGATGGTGGTGCCGGCGCCAACCTCGACATTGTTCTGGATCAGGACCCGGCCGGTCTGCGGCACCTTCTGATGGCCCTCGGGGCCGAAGAAGATGAAGCCATAGCCATCCTGCCCGATGCTGCAGGCGGGATGGATCAGGACATTGTTGCCGATCAAAGCGAACTGAATCGCGGTGCGGGCGCCGACATTGCAGTCGCGGCCGATCTTGACGTCAGCGCCGATCACTGCGCCCGCGCCGATCACGGTGCCGGCGCCGATCTCGACCCGGGGGCCGATTACCGCGAGCGGATCGACGATCACGCCGTCTTCCAGGTGGGCCGACGGATCGATGATCGCCGATGGCGCGATGCCGTCATTGTCGAACCAGGATTGCGGACGAAGCGCATCGGCGTGCCATTCGCGTGCCAGCTTCACAAAGGCACGGAACGGCTGCGTGGCCCGCAGCACCGCCACATGGGCGGGCACTTGGGCCTCGAAACGCGGGCTGACCAGGCAGGCGCCGGCCTTGGTCGCCTTGAGCTGATCGCCGTATTTGAGGTTGTCGAAAAACGCCAGATGCATGGGACCGGCTTCGTCGAGCGAAGCGAGGCTCCTGATCACCTGGCCGCCGCGAGCGGGGTCGGCCAATACCGCTCCCGTCAACGCGGCCAGTTCGGCCAGCGTCGAGGAAGCAGGTTGCTTGAAGAATATCGGCTGCGCCATTCCACCCGTCGAAAGTTCGGCCGACCTACACATCAGAGCGCCGGCTCCGAAGAAACGGAGCCGGACCCTCTTTCTAGTTCCGAGGCGTTCTCGTCACGCGGACCTGACGTCCGTTCGCTTCAAGCTACCTTAGAACGATGTGCCACCGCCAAACTTGAATTGCTGCACGCGGTCAAACTGACCCTTCGTAAGCGGCACCGCATAGTCGAAGCGCAGCGGACCGAATGGCGAAGCCCAGATGATGCCGACGCCCACCGAGGTGCGAACCACGTTGCCGTCGTCATACTGCAATCCCAAGCACGTTCCTGGAGCGGCCGAAGTCGTTGCCGTGACCTGCGTCGGCTTGATGCAACCGGGCACGTTGACCTCACCCGTCGCCGCCCACGACGTCGGGCCTTTGTAGTCCCAAAGTCCGCCGGCGTCGGCATAGACCGAGCCCTTGAGCCCGACTTCCTTCGGCAGGAACCAGAACGGCATCTGCAATTCGAACGAAGCGCCCCAGTATTTGGTGCCGCCGAGCGCGTCACGCGTGCCGTAGGGGTTGATATCGCGCGGACCAATGCCGTTCGGCGCGAAACCGCGAACCAGGTTCGGACCCATCTGGAAGTGATCGAGCATGCGCAGTTCGCTGCCGCCGAACTGGTTCAGCATGCCGCCCTGGAGATGGATCAGGCCGACGATATCGGCGACCAGCGGGGTGTAGTACTTCGCGTCGACCGCGGACTTGATGTACTTCACGTCGCCGCCGACACCGGCGAAGTCCTGCTTCCAGTCGATCAGCAGGCCGTCAGACGGGTTCTTGTTGTTGTCCAGCGTGTTGTAGTTCAGCGAATAGCCGACCGACGAAGTCAGCGCCTTGCCGCTCTGCAGTTCCTTGCGGACCGGCAGCGAGGCTTCGCCATCGCCGTAGCACCACAGGCCGATGCCGGAGGTGTCGGTGGTGGTTTGGCCGCCTGATGTGATCGATCCGCCAGCGCCGACGCCGGCCAGATTCGCAAATGCCGGTGACGGGTTGAACGCGAGCAGCGAGTTCGACGAATTGTTATTACAGTTCGCGAGCGTGCTCGGCAGCGAAATTTCCTGCTGATAGATCGAGTAGCGCAACTGAAGCGCGAGATCTTCCCGCAGCGTGAAGCCGAGACGCGGGCTGAAGCCAAGCGTCTTTGTGCCGTAGGCGATGTAGCTGTTGGCCAATTGCTCGCGATAAAACAAGTCGAGGCCAAGCGCGACGCGATAGTCGAACAGATAGGGGTCGACGAACGACAGCGAACCGCCGCGCGCGTACTGACCGTAGGTCACGGCTGCCTTCGCATACAGGCCGCGGCCGAGGAAGTTGCGCTCGGAGATGCTGACTTCGGCCAGCGCACCGTCGGTGGTCGAATAGCCGCCCGACACAGAGAAGTCGCCGGTCGACTTCTCTTCGAGATCGACGACCAGAATCACGCGATCGGTCGACGAGCCGGGCTCGGTCAGGATCTTCACGGTCTTGAAGAAGTCGAGGTTCTTCAGCCGGCGCTCGGCGCGATCGACCAGCGCGCGGTTGTAAGCGTCGCCTTCAGACAGGTCGAACTCGCGGCGAATCACGTAGTCGCGGGTGCGGGTGTTGCCGCGGACGTTGATGCGCTCGATATAGGTACGCGGCCCCTCATCAACGGCGAACACGATCGAAACGGTGTGCGCTTCGAAATTGCGATCGCCGCGCGGGCGCACCACGGCGAAGGCGTAGCCGCGCCGCGAGGCCTCGATCTGCATTTCCTCGACCGATTTCTCAAGCGCCTCGGCATTGTAGACCGAGCCGACGCTGACACGCGAGAAGCTGCGCATCGAGGCGGTATCGAGGGTTGCGATGGAACTCTGGAAGTCGACGGAGGCCACGCGATATTGCTGCCCCTCCTCGATCTTGAAGGTGACGAGGAAGCCCTTCTTGTCGGGGTCATACTCGGTCAGCGCAGCGATCACCTGCACGTCCGCGTAACCGTTCTTGAGGTAGAAGCGGCGAATCAGGTCGCGGTCAGCCTCGACCCGGTCGGGATCGTAGACGTCGGCGCCGCCGAGGAAGCTCAGAAGGTTGGATTCGCGCGTCTTGATAACGTCCTTCAGGCGATAGGACGAGTAGGCGACGTTACCGACGAACTCGATCGACCTGATGCCGGTCTTGCTGCCCTCGGTGACCGTGAAGATCAGGTCGACGCGATTGTTCGGCTGCTCGATGATTTCAGGGGTCACGCGCACGTCATAGCGGCCGGAGCGCCGGTAGATTTCGGTGATGCGCTGGGCGTCCGACTGAACCATCGGGCGCGAGAATGTGCCACGCGGCTTGGACTGGATTTCAGCCGAAAGCTGCTCGTCCTTGACCTTCTTGTTGCCTTCGAAGGCGATGCGCCCGATCACCGCGTTTTCGACCACGGTCACGACCAGCCGGCCACCTGCCTGATTGATTCGCACGTCCTGGAACAGGCCGGTTTCGATCAGCGCCTTGAGGCCGTCGTCGATCTGGGCCTGCCCGAGCCGGCCGCCAGGGCCCGGCTTGAAATAGGAACGGATGGTCTCGACCTCGACACGCCGGTTCCCCTCAACGGAGATCGATGCAACGGTCTGGGCCACAGCCGGCACAGACACCAGCGCGCTCCCCATCGGCGCGGCCACCATGATCAGAGCGCCCAGTAGAGCCCCCCGCACTCGCATTCCCAACATCATGCGCAACGCGCCCTCGTCATTGCAGTGCCGGCCCGCACACACCCCTACGAACCGGCAGATTCCCTAAGTTGCACTGCTTGTAGCCAATTTCGACAGGGCGGCAAACCAGACTTCGCGATGCGATTCCATTTTCATTCCAAGACGTTGCCGATGGGCAACGTCACAAAAAAGCCGCTACTACGATCTCCCGAACAATCCCTTCAGCCACGGCACCTGATGGAAGTCGTTATAAAAGGCAAACACCATCAACATCAGCACGAGAACCAGCCCGACACGGAACCCGTATTCCTGAGACTTTTCCGACAGAGGACGCCCCCGCAGCACCTCAGCCGTGTAGAACAAAAGGTGACCGCCATCGAGCAGGGGAACCGGGAACAGGTTCAGCAGCCCGATCGAGATGGACAGCACCGCCGCCAGATGAAGTAGCGGAATCAGCCCCAGCGTGGCCACCTGACCCGAAATCTGCGCGATCCGAATCGGCCCGCCGATCTGGTCCGCGCTGGCCCGCCCGGTGAAGATGTTGCCGATATAGGAGAGCGTCTGGTCTATGACGAACCAGGTTTCCTTGATTCCCAGCCAAAGTGCGCTCGCCGGATCGACCTTCTCCGTGGTGACCTCGCCCGGCGACGTCGCACGGGTGATGCCGAGAATCCCGAGGCGCTGCATGTTGCCGAAGGGATCCTTCACTTCGCGCAGTTCCGGCGTACCCTTCAATTGCAGCGTGGAATCACCGCGCTTGACGGTGAAGGTCAGGGTGTCGCCGGCACGAACGCTGACCAAGCGCTGCATGTCGGAGAAGCTGCCGATCTTCTTGCCGTCGATGGCGGTGACGATGTCGCCGACCTGAAAGCCCGCCCGCTCGGCGGCGCTGCTGGCTTCGATCTTGTCGACGCGCGCCGTCGTGCTCGGCTTGCCGAAGAAGGTGAAGAGACAGGTGAAGATGACGATCGCCAGAATGAAATTCGCGATCGGACCGGCGGCAACGATGGCCGCCCGCGCGCCGACTTTCTTGTGATGGAAACTGCCCGCCCGCTCTTCCTCGGTCATGCTGGCGAGCGCCTCGGCCGAGGCGGGCGTCGAGGCTTCCGATTCGTCGCCGAAGAACTTCACATATCCGCCGAGCGGGATCGCGGAGATCTTCCAGCGCGTGCCATGGCGGTCGTTGAAGCCGACGAGTTCCGGCCCGAAACCGAGCGAGAACGTCAACACCTTCACGCCCGCCCACCGGGCGACCAGGAAGTGGCCGAGTTCATGGAAGAACACGACGATGGTCAGGACGAATAAAAAGGGAATGATGTAGCCGATGAGCCCATGGCCCAACGTATTGAAACTATGAAGAAAAAACTCTGACATCAGGTTCCCCTCGACAAGAGCCAAAAGCTCCATCCCCAACCCTCTAGGATGCTTTTAAGGCAATTTGAGGCAATAGGGCGGCGGCTCGATTTCGCGCGTTATGGTCAACGGCAATCGCGTCGTCGGCCGAGCTCAAAGGCGCAAGGTTCCCGGCGCGAATCCAGTCGTTGATGGTGGCTTCGACAAGGCGTGCGATCGACCCGAATTTGATCTTTCCGGCAATAAACGCCGCCACCGCCACCTCATTGGCAGCGTTGAATACCGTGGTCGCACCACGGCCTGTACGTAACGCCTCGTAGGCCAGACGCAAGCCCGGGAATCGCTCGAAGTCCGGCGCCTCGAAGGTGAGCTGTCCGATTTTTGCGAGATCGAGCCTCGCCGACGGGCCAACGATTCGGTCGGGCCATCCAAGGCAGTGCGCAATCGGGATGCGCATGTCGGGCGCGCCGAGCTGCGCAACCACAGACCGATCGGAGAATTCGACCATGCCGTGGATGATCGACTGCGGATGCACGAGAACGTCGATCTCGTCGGCGGTCAGCGCGAAGAGATAGGAGGCCTCAATGACTTCGAGACCCTTGTTCATCATCGAGGCCGAATCGATCGTGATCTTCTGGCCCATGCTCCAGTTCGGATGCTTCAAGGCCTGTTCCAGCGTCGCCCGTTCGATGTCGGCCGGCGCCCAGGTGCGAAACGGCCCGCCCGAGGCGGTGATGATCACGCGGACCAATTCCTCGCGATTGCCGGAAGAGAGCGCCTGAAACAATGCGTTGTGTTCGGAATCCGCCGGCAGGATGCAGGCACCGGCTTTCGCCGCGCGCTGCATGAAGAAATCGCCGGCACAAACCAGGCATTCCTTGTTGGCGAGCGCGACCGCCGCGCCGCGGTCGACCGCGGCGAGCGCGGGTTTCAGCCCGGCCGCACCGCTCACGGCTGCCATCACCCAGTCGGCGGGACGCGCCGCGGCCTCGATGATCGCGCTTTCGCCGGCGCCGCATTCGATGCCCGTGCCGGCCAGGGCATCCTTCAATTCGCCGAGCCGCGCCGGGTCGGCGATTGCAGCGAATCGTGCGCCGAATTCCTTGGCGAGTTTGGCCAGTGCTTCGACATTGGAATTCGCTGTCAGCGCCTCGACCTCGTAACGGTCGCGCGCGCCGCGCAGCAAATCCATGGTGCTGTCGCCGATGGAACCGGTGGCGCCCAACACCGTGACGGTGCGCGCGGCTGCCGCCACGGCCTTGTTGTTACGCAACGGAACTGCGCTCATAATTTCACCAAACCATAAGACCGCGGCCGACGCCATCGGCGCCACCCCGCAGAAGGCCGAAAAGAGCCGCCACGACGACGGCTGCGACAAATCCATCCAGGCGATCCATTAGCCCGCCGTGGCCGGGAATAATGTGACTTGAGTCCTTTACGCCAAATCGCCGCTTCACGGCGGATTCGAAGAGGTCGCCGAGCTGTGAGACGACCGAAAGCGCCCCTGAAAGCATCAATAACGGCCCTGCTTTGCCCAGATCGAACGCGGCAAAGCCTGCCGCCACAGCCAGGCTGGCGGCAAACCCGCCGACAGCGCCCGCCCAGGTCTTTTTCGGGCTGACGCTCGGCCACAGCTTCGGGCCGCCAATGCCGCGGCCCGCAAAGTAGCCGCCGCTGTCGGTCACCCACACGATCAGCAGCACGAACATCAGTGCGGCGAATCCCCTGATGGGATCGAGTCGCACCAGCACTGAGGCGATCTCGGCTGCCGCCGCGTACAAAAATCCGGCCGCTGCCCAGCCTCGCCGCTCCGGCGCGATCGACACCACCGCGACGAATCCGACGCCGAGCACGATCAGCGCGGCATCGAGGCGGCCTATCGCAAAACATAGCCCGGCGACCGCAAGCGCGGCCACACCCGGCACCGTCACGCGAGTAGCTCCGCTGAGCCCCACGATCGCGAGCCATTCCACAAACAGGCCGATGGCAGCCAACGTTACCAGTGCGGTCCACAGCCAGCCGCCCGCATAGGCGATCGCGACCGCAAGCGGGATCAGCACGACGGCTACGGCGATGCGCATCACGAGATTGCGCGAATCAGATTCGCGAATTCGCGAATCGGGCGCGCTCGCTGCCGCCGGCGCGGCCTCGCGTTCGGTCACGATCCGGTTTTCGCGGCCAGACCGCCAAAACGGCGTTCCCGTCTGGCGTATTCGGCAATGGCGCTTTCGAGCGCGGCCTTGTCGAAGTCCGGCCAGTGGATCGGCACGAATACGAGTTCGCTGTAGGCCGCCTGCCACATCAGGAAGTTCGACAGCCGCTGCTCGCCGCTGGTGCGGATGATCAGGTCGGGATCGGGAATGTCGGGCGCGTCGAGATAGCGGCCGAGCGCATCGGCGTCGATCGAGGCCGGATCGCGCTTGCCCTCCGCCACTTCGCGCGCCAGCCGTTGCGCGGCGCCCGCGATTTCCTGGCGCGATCCGTAATTGAACGCGACCACGAGATTGAGCTTGGTGTTGGCCCGGGTCAGTTCCTCGGCTTCGTTCAGGAGCGTGCAAATATCGGGCTCCAGCCCTTCCCGCTCCCCGATCACGCGCACGCGCACGCCGTCGCTGTGCAGTGTCGCCAGATCGTTGCGGATGAAGCGGCGGAGCAGTCCGAACAGGTCGCCGATCTCGGTCGCCGGCCGCGACCAGTTCTCGGAACTGAACGAAAAGATCGTGAGGTAAAGCACGCCGAGTTCATGGGAGGCGCGAACGACGCGGCGCAGCGCCTCGACACCGCGGCGGTGGCCTTCGGCACGCGGCAAGCCGCGCGCTGCCGCCCAGCGCCCATTTCCGTCCATGATGATCGCCACATGCAACGGGACGGATCGATCCGGTCCTTCCGTGGCGGGGGCGGCGGCGTTCGGCATTATCTGAATTCCAGGACCAATCTCGATTCTTGAACGTTGCCGTCAAACGGTGAGGATTTCCTTTTCCTTCGCCGCAAGCAACTGATCGATTTCCGCAATCGTTCCGTCGGTCGCCTTTTGCACGTCATTGGCGAGCCGTTCCTGATCGTCTTCGGAAATCTCGTGATTCTTCTCGAGCTTCTTGACGATATCCAGCCCGTCGCGACGGACATGGCGGACCGCCACCTTGGCGGCTTCGGCGTATTTATGCGCGACTTTCACCAGTTCCTTGCGCCGTTCCTCGTTGAGCTCGGGAATCCGCAAGCGCAGCACCTGGCCTTCGGTCGCGGGCGACAGGCCGAGGTTGGAATCGACGATCGCCTTTTCGACGGCCTTCACCATGGACTTGTCCCACACCTGCACGGAGAGCAGGCGCGGCTCGGGGACGCTGACGGTCGCGAGCTGGTTGAGGGGCATGTGCGAGCCGTAAGCCTCGACCTGCACCGGCTCCAGCATGGACGCCGCGGCGCGGCCGGTCCGCAGGCCGCCCAGCTCGTGCTTGAGCGACTGGGAGGCGCCTTGCATGCGGCGCTTCAATTCGTTGATGTCAAAACCGGGCGTGGGCATAACGCTCTCCCCTCCTTAGAAATCAGCCGCCGGCGTCTTAAAGCCCGCGGTTCGAAGCAGCACCGGCATATCAGCCGGCAACCACCGTGCCGTGGCCGGTCCCGCGCAGGATCGCGCCGATCGAACCCGGCTCGGCGATCGAGAATACGATGATAGGCAGTGACGTCTCGCGGGCAAGCGCGAATGCGGTCGCATCCATCACCTTGTAGTCGCCGGCAATCGCCTGCGAATGCGTCAGGCGGTCGAAACGCTTGGCCTGCGGGTCCTTTTTGGGGTCGGCGCTGTAGACGCCGTCGACATTGGTGGCCTTGAGCACGGCCTGCGCCCCGATTTCGGCCGCCCGCAACACCGCTGTGGTGTCGGTGGTGAAGAACGGGTTGCCGGTTCCACCGCCAAGCAGCACGATTCGGCCGTCGGCGAGGTATTTGTGCGCTGCACTGCGGGTGAACAGCTCGGAAATCTCGGGCATCACGAACGCCGACAGGGTCCGCGCCGGCGTCCCCTTGCGCTCGATCGCCGCCTCCAGCGCCAGGCAGTTCATCATGGTGGCGAGCATGCCCATGGTGTCGCCGGTCGGGCGCGACACGCCGCGCGAGGAGACTTCCACGCCGCGGACGATATTGCCGCCGCCGATCACGACGGCCACCTCGACACCGAGCTTCTGCGCCGCGATCAAATCGTCGGCGATGCGGTCAACGGTAGGCTGGTCGATACCGAAAGAGTGGCTGCCTGCGAGATACTCGCCCGAGAGCTTGATCACGACGCGACGATAGACCGGCTCAGCCATTGCTTATCGCTTCCTTGTCCCGCGCAGGTGACTTCCGGCGCAACTGCGCCGGAAGATTTTGACCGCAGCGGTTACTTCTTGCCGCTGGCCGCCGCGACCTCGGCCGCGAAATCGGATTCCTGCTTTTCGATTCCCTCGCCGAGAGCATAGCGCACAAATCCGGCAATCTTCACAGGCGCGCCGATCTTGCCTTCGGCTTCCTTCACCGCCTGGGCGACCGACTTGCCCTTCTCGTCATGGATGAACGCCTGCTCCAGCAGGCAGACTTCCTTGTAATAGGTCTTCAGGCCGGACTCGACGATCTTCTCGATTACGTTCTCCGCCTTGCCCTGCTGGCGATATTTGTCGGCCAGCACGTCCTTTTCACGTGTCACGATCGCCGGATCGAGGCCGGACGGATCCAGCGCCTGCGGATTGGTCGCGGCCACGTGCATGGCGAGCTGGCGGCCGAGATGGCTGAGCTCATCGGTCTTGCCGGTCGATTCGAGCGCCACCAGCACGCCCATCTTGCCGGCGCCGTCGATCACCGCGCCATGGACATAGCTCGACACCACGCCCTGGCCGACTTCGAGCGAAGTCGCACGGCGCAGCGACATGTTCTCGCCGATGGTGGCGATCGCGTCCGAAATCGCGGTCTCGACCGTGACGCTGCCGACCTTGGCCGCCTTGATCTTCTCGACGTCGGCGCCGTTATGCAGCGCGACCTGGGCGATCATCTTGACGAGGCCCTGAAACTGCTCGTTGCGCGCAACGAAATCGGTTTCCGAGTTGACTTCGACCACGACGCCCTTGGCGCCCGAGGTCAGCGCACCGATCAGGCCTTCCGCCGCGACGCGGCCGGCCTTCTTGGCGGCCTTCGACAGGCCCTTCTTGCGCAGCCAATCCTGCGCGGCTGTCATGTCGCCGTTGGTTTCGGTGAGCGCTGCCTTGCAGTCCATCATGCCTGCGCCGGTCGACTCGCGCAGTTCCTTGACCATCGCTGCAGTGATCGTTGCCATCGTCGAATATCCTTCTTGCCTGTTAGCCGCGGGCGCGGCGCGCGCTTTGCGCCGTGCCGCCGTCAGCTTCAGGGAATGCGTAATCTGGGGAGCAGAACCGGTGGCCGGAAGACCCGGCCACGCGGCATACCAATTATTCCGCTTCCGCGGTCAGCGTCTTGGCCTGGGCAACCCAGGCATCGGCGCGGCTCGGAAGACCAACCTCTTCGCCGATCTTGTGCGCGGTGTCGTGGTCGAGCTCGGCGAGCTGCCAGTAGTGGAAGATGCCGAGGTCGTTGAGCTTCTTCTCGATCGCACCCGATACGCCGGTGAGCTTCTTGAGATTGTCGGCGGTGCCGCGCGGACCGGCCAGACCCTGGAAGCCGGTCGGCTGGGGCGCTGCCGGAATCTCTTCGCGGGCCGGCTGAGCGGAGGCGCCGATGTCGATGCCGTGGTCGCCCTGGGCGCGCGAGATGCCGTCGATGGCAGCACGGGCAATCAGGTCGCAATACAGCGAAATGGCGCGGCCGGCGTCGTCATTGCCCGGCACCACAAAGGTGATGCCCTTGGGGTCGGAGTTGGTATCGACGATCGCGGCAACTGGAATGTTGAGCCGCTGCGCTTCCTGGATCGCGATGTCTTCCTTGTTGGTGTCGATCACGAAGATCATGTCGGGAAGACCGCCCATGTCCTTGATGCCGCCGAGCGAACGGTCGAGCTTGTCCCGCTCGCGCTGCAGCGTCAGCCGCTCCTTCTTGGTGTAGGAGTTGGCTTCGCCCCCCGACAGCACCTCATCGAGATGGCGCAGGCGCTTGATCGAGCCCGAGATCGTCTTCCAGTTGGTCAGCGTGCCGCCGAGCCAGCGCGAATTGACGAAATACTGCGCCGAACGCTTGGCAGCCTCAGCGACACCGTCCTGCGCCTGGCGCTTGGTGCCGACGAACAGAATGCGGCCGCCCTTGGCGACGGTGTCGGATACCGCCTGCAGCGCGCGATGCAGCATCGGCACGGTCTGGGCGAGATCGATGATGTGGATGTTGTTGCGGGCACCGAAAATGAACTCCGCCATTTTCGGATTCCAGCGGTGCGATTGGTGGCCAAAGTGCACGCCAGCTTCAAGCAGCTGACGCATAGAAAAATCGGGTAGCGACATAGTGATGATTCTCCGGTTGGTTCCTCCGGAAACGTGTGAGCAAACGAGCCTTATGGCCCGGCTGCCACCGGACGGCCTTTTGAGCCATGTTTCCGTGTGAGATGGCGCGCTGTATAGCCGGATTCCAGCCAGAAGCAAGGAAATACGGCCGGATTTTCGGCCTTCCAGCCCTGCGATTGAGGCCCGTCGGGGCCAGATCCCGGGGGATCTGGCCCGTTAACAATCAGCACCGGGCACCCGGCGGGCACTTCCTGGCGACCGCCGCCGGCGCCGGGCGTGGCGGAGGCGCGGCCATCCGGGGCGGCGGAGCAGCCATCCGGGGCGGAGGTGGTGCAGCCATCCTCGGTGGCGGCGACGGGGCGGCCATCCTCGGCGGCGGCGCGGCCATCCTCGGCGGTGGGGATGGCGGAGCGACCCGGGCCGCCGGCGGTGGGGGCCTTGCCGCATGTACCGCGGCCGGCGGCGGCGCGCGCCGAAGTTCAGGCTGCAATTGAGGTTTCGGCGCAATCGCAGCGGACGGCTTCGGCGCAGCGGCGCTGGGTGGCGGCGCCACGACCCGCGGGCCCGCCGGAGCTGTGGCCCCGATGGCGGGCCTGGAGCCGGTAGCCGCGCCGGGTGCCGTGGGAGCCGCTCCCCCCGGTGGCTTCGCGTCCGGTGCAAGCCTGGCGTTCGGATTGACGGTGCCTGGCGATACCGCGGCGCTCGGCGGCGCGGGCGGCGCACCCCTGGCGCCTGGAACGGGGAGTGCGTTGGTCCTCGGCAAAGTCTGGTTCGACGGCAGCGCGCCCGGTGCATTGACCGGCTGCGTCACATTCGGCCTTCCGGCCGGCCCAGCGCCAGGCAAACCAGTCCTCACAGCAGGATTGATCGCAGCACTCGGCGGTACTGGCGCCTTGCCTTGCTGGATCAGCGTCGCCCTTTGGGCGACCGCAGGCGGCAGTGTCGGCGTGGCGCCACGTTGCCCCGGCGCGGCCGGAGCACCGGGGCGTCCGGCACCAAGTCGATCCGAGGGCGACGTCGGCTGCGGCGGCCTGTTGATGACGTTGTTGATGACGGCCCGGTTGTGGATGTTGGCAAAGATGATGTTGTTTGGCGGCGGCGCCACATAGCGCGGAGCCCGCACATAGACCGGGATCGGCACAAAGATCGGTTGCGGCAGGATGAACAGCCCGATCGGCGGCGGCGGCGGCTCCAATATCACGAAATCGTCCGGCGGCGGCGGCAGATAGTAGACCGGCGCGGGTGGCGGCGGGACAAAATCGAGATCTGGATCTCCGAAGGCCAGCACCGGTCGGTCGACATAGATGAACTCTTCCGGCGGCGGCGGCGGCACGTCGTAGTCGATGACGTCAAACGACGGCGGCGGCTCCAGCGACGCGGTGAGAATGGCAAGGCGGCGGCGCGCGTCGGCGGCATGCGGCCCGCGCGGATAGCGTTGCAGATACGACCAATAGGCGTTCGGCGTGTCGGCGCGGTAGGTGCGGCGCCACGTGATTGCTTCGCGCCGCGCTGCCGCGATCGCCCTCACCCGCTTCGCCATGGGATCGTCGGGATAGGCGCCGAGAAAATCCTCATAGGCCGGCAGCGTGTCGCGCTCCAGCGCCGCGGCATAGGCATCTTGCACACCAAGCTCGCGGATCGGCTTGTTGCGGATGGCGGCGACCTGGTCCGGCGGCGTAGCTGCCGGCGCATCCGGTGCGCGCTCGAAGAATGTGAAGGCCGCATCGACCTTCTGGCTGTCCCAGGGCACCTGCGCGCCCTTGCTTGCCTCGTTGACGCGAAGCCGCACGCGATTGAAGACCTCCGGCAGCGGCAATCCGCCGGTCCGGATCATCTCGGCCAGCGACTGCGCGTAGGCGCCGTACGGTCCCTGCTCGGCCGGTGCGACCGTTCCGGGCGCCGCGTTGAATGCGATCAGCATATGCGGGTCCGCCTCGACCAAGGCGAGGCCGCTGGCGATCTGCCCGTTGACGAAAGGCTGCTGCCGCGCCGCGTCCAGCACGACGATTCCGGCCTTCAGCGGCAGCGAGGCGAGTTGGCGGATGTAGTCACCGGTCCGTAGCGCCTCGATCGGCACGTCGGTATCGCGGTTGATCGCGGAATCGACCGGCACGAAATAGTTCTCGCCCGCCAGCTGCAGCCCGTAACCGGCCAGATACACCATCGCGACCGTGTCCGGCCCCGAGCTTTCGGCTTTCTGGATGAAATCGCGAAAACTCTTGCGCAGCGTGTCGCCATCGAGATCGCGCGCGCCGATCACGTCGAAGCCGGCCGCCTGCAAGGTCTGCGCGATCAGGCCGGCATCGTTGGCCGCGGTTGCAAGCGGCGATTTCGCATAGGCGCCATTGCCGACCACCAGCGCAATGCGCTTTTCCGGCTGCTGCGCGGCGGCGGTGTTCAAATGTCCCGCCAGCCCCGATATCGCGACGAGACACGCCGAGAAGATCGACAAACTTCTTGCTACCCGCATGGGATTCCACCCTGTCGTCGCCCCCGCTGTATGGAGCGCGTGTTAAAGTGAACATTTCTTGAATAATTGCGCTCTCAGCAAGGCATAGCGCCTCGCTCCGTCCGGTTCCGGCACTGAAATTCCATTGTCGCGGCTGTTTGGCGGGCGTATCGTTGCGTCAAGATCGTGTTCGCCTGCATCGTGAGGCGACTGCGCGAGTTCCTCCCGGTGTGCGAATTGCCCATGCAATGGAGGAAATCGCCATGACCGTTTCCCCGACCCTGCAGAAATACCTGGATCAGAGCGTCACCTACGACCTGATCCCCCATGCCCCCACGATGTCATCGACGCGCACGGCCGAGGCTTGCCATGTCCCGGGCGAGGCGCTGGCCAAGGCCGTCGTGCTGCGCCGCGACGGCGGCTACATGATGGCTGTCCTTCCCGCCTCCCATCACCTGCATCTGTCGGCCCTGAAAAGTCAGCTCGGCCACAAGGTCGACCTGGCGAGCGAGGACGAAATCGAACGGCTGTTCGAGGATTGCGAGCGCGGGGCCGTACCGCCGCTCGGCGAGTGCTACGGGCTGGATGTCATCGTCGACAACAGCATCGATGCACGGCGTCACGTCTACCTGGAAGGCGGCGATCACGCCACGCTGATCCGCCTGGAGGGCCCGCAATTCGCGCGACTGACGGCGAAGGCCTGGCGCGGCCACTTCAGCACGCACGATTGAGGCCGCTCGGTCGGCCGACTGCGCCGCTGCGGTCGCTACACGTCAGGTAAAGCGCCCCGCGCCTGTTCGCGGTCGAACCGGCGTGAGCCGACTGGCACGATTCGACCGCAACAGGCCGCCGCTTCAGTGATGGGCCGCAACGCTCTTCACGTAGCCGGACACCAAATCACCTGATGTAGAATGGCCGATGTCGCCCAGGCTGATCATGCCGACCATGCGTTTGCTCTTGTTGATCACCGGCAACCTGCGGACCTTCAGCGTCTCCATGTGATGCACCGCCTTGGCAAGGTCATCGTCCTCGCGGCAGCAATGGATCCCATCGGTCATTACATCGCGTGCCTTGGCGCGGCTGGCATCGAAGCCGTTGCCGGCAAGCCCTTTGCAGACGATGTCGCGATCGGTCACCATCCCGACCAGCTTGTCGTCCTCTCCGATTGGAATGCAGCCGATATCGTGCGCTCGCATCAGCTTGGCGATTTCGGTGATGGGGGTGTCGGGGCTGACCCAGTCGACGCCCTTGTGCATCGCGTCCTTGACTTTCATGGCGGACCTCCGTTGCTGCGATTTCAGGTGGTATTCACGTGATGCAGAACAGTTCCCCCGTGGCTCGATTATACGACGGATCCGGCAGGTCGGCATCGCAAAAAAGCAATGACAACTTCTTGAAGTTCGCGCATCTGCGTCGGTGTGCGGCGGCATGGGCAACCGCGCACAGCGCGGTTGAAGCTAGAAGCGTTCGCGTTCCGGAATCATGTTGATGATGCTGACATAACCTGGCAGCAGGCCATGGTAACCTCGTCCGGCTTGATAACGGGGCGGATTAATGTCGCGCGCGCAGCGCCTGCTCGATCTCATTCAGCTTTTGCGTGGCTATCGACGCCCGGTCAGCGGCGCGGTGCTGGCCGAGGCGCTTGGGATTTCGCTGCGCACGCCGTACCGCGACATCGAAACGCTCAACGGTCAGGGCGCGCAGATCGATGGCGAACCGGGCGTCGGCTACGTGCTGCGTCCGGGATTCATGCTGCCGCCGCTGATGTTCTCGGAAGACGAAATCGAGGCGATCGTGCTCGGCTCGCGCTGGGTGGCGGACCGCACGGACGCGGCCTTGAGCGGCGCCGCGCGCAGCGCATTGGCCAAGATATCTGCCGTGCTTCCGCCGGACCTGAAGGATGGTCTCGATACGTCCGGCCTTCTGATCGGGCCGGGACAAGCGATCGCCGCCGGTGATGCCGAACTGCCGGTCATTCGCCAGGCGATCCGGACCGAGCGCAAATTGCGGATCGGCTATCTCGACGGTAATGGACGCAGCTCCAGGCGCACGGTCTGGCCGTTCGCGCTGGGCTTTTTCGACCGCGTGCGGATCGTCGTGGCGTGGTGCGAGCTCCGCGAGGGCTTTCGGCATTTCCGCACCGACCGCATCGGCAAGGTGCAAGCCCTCGACAAGCGCTATCCGCGCCGCCGACAGGCCCTGCTGAAGGATTGGCGTGCGGCCGAAGGAATCCCCGAACACTGAGCCGATCTCACTACTGACAGTTTTTGGCAGGGTCATCCCCTAAGGCTGAGATCGAGCTGGACGCCGCAAAGCGGCTTCGCAGCGATGTTCAAAACAGGGAACCTGCCAATGCCGAATTTCAGCTTCGTCCTGCTCTATGTCGAGAACCCGCCGGCGAGCGCCGGCTTTTATGCCGACTTGCTCGGCCGCCCCATCGTCGAGACCTCGCCGACCTTTGCGATGCTGCCGCTGACCGAGGGCGTGATGCTGGGACTGTGGTCGCGCAAGACCGTGGAGCCCGCTGCCGCCGCGCAGGCAGGCGCCAGTGAAGTCGCGTTCACGGTCGAAAATGCCGCCGCGGTCGAGGCAACCTTCGCCGACTGGAAGAAGCGCGGGCTGAACATCTTGCAAGACCCCGTGCAGATGGATTTCGGTGCGACCTTCGTCGCGGCCGATCCCGACGGCCATCGCCTGCGCGTGTTCGTTCCTGCGGCGGCGTGAGCAGGACGGCGTGGCTACTCGAACTTTCCGAGCCGCTGCTGGTCTGAGATGAGGCCTAATCCGTCAATTGCAGGTCGGCGAGCGTCGTTCTCGCCGCCGGCTGGGCGCGGCGGCGCGCGCCGCGCCCTATCCAGCCGCAGATCAACTCAACAACTCGACCTTGCCGGTTGCAAGCCGGTAGATGCCGCCGACCACTTTGAGCTTGTTCTGCTCGACGGCGGCGTTGAGGATCGGCGCGGCCGATTTCAGCTTGGCGACGTTATCGATCACGTTCTGCCGAATGGCGTTGTCGAGCGCATTTCCGCTCTGCTGTGCCGACGCCTTCACCGCGGGTGCAATCGCAGCCACCAGAGACGGAATGTGTCCCGGCGGCGGCTTGTCGTCCTTCAGGGATTTGATCGTCGCGTCGACGGCACCGCAACTGTCGTGACCAAGGACGAGGATCATCGGCGCGCCAAGCACGGCGACGGCATATTCCATGCTTGCAACCGTATCGTCGTTAGCGAAATTGCCGGCCACGCGGCAGACGAACAAGTCACCACGCCCGCTATCGAAGGCATATTCGGGCGCGATGCGCGAATCCGCACAGCTCAGGATGGCCGCGTAAGGGTTCTGACCTCCGGCCAATGCCTCCCTCTCATGCTTGAAGTCGTGGCGCCGCGATGTGCCGTCAACATAGCGCGCATTTCCTTCCATCAATTTCTTGAGGGCGGCATCCGGCGACAACAAGTTCTGCGGCTTGGGAGGAGCCTTCGTATCCTTGGCGCTAGCTGTGTCGGCGAGCATCAGCCCAAGTGCTGAGGCCGCGAAGAGAACCAGGGAACGCCGCGAGGGCGCTGTCGGATGAAGCTGATCTAATGAACATTTTTCGCACATTGCAATTTTCCTGCCTTTGCGGCTTGCGGCGTCCAAGTCGCCGACGCCAATGGCGAATTCTTTGCATGGTTCGCGAAGATGTAGGCATGCGCCATGCCCAGGCGCTGATTATAGCGTCTGCACGTCCACCACGCCCGCAACCGCCTTGATCGCGCCTGCGATCTGCGGCGAGACCTTGAAGCGCCCCGGCAGCTTCATCTCCACCTCGGTCTGGAGGTCGAGCATGATGACGAGCGAGACGTCGCCATCGGCGCCGCCCGACGGCGCGGGCGCAGGTTTTGCCGGCGCGCCCTTCGTCAGCCCGTTCGGAGCGGCGGCTTCGGGCATGTTGAGCCGTCGCGCGATCGAATCCAGCGGCTTGGTGTCGCGAACGAAAATCCGCAGGCCTTTTTGGGTTTTCGCCGCGGCGTCATCCAGCGGCTCGGCATGCAGCACCCGCGCGCGTACGTCCTCGCCCTGCAGTTCGGCGCCGAGCTGCAACAGCACGGCAGCCCCCGGCTCCAGCACGTCGCGGTATTGCGCAAGGCCTTCCGAAAACAGCACCGCCTCGAAATGGCCGGTCGGGTCGGATAGCCCCATGATGCCCATCTTGTTGCCGGTCTTGGTGCGGCGCTCCATGCGCGACACCACGGTCGCCGCGACCTTGCCCGCGGTCGCGCCGGTTTTGACGGCGCGGGAGAATTCCGCCCAGGACTGCACGCGAAGCCGCTTCAGCACGGTCGCGTAATCGTCGAGCGGATGGCCCGACAGGAAGAAGCCGACAGCGTCGTATTCGCGGCGGAGTTTTTCGGCCGGAAGCCAGGGTTCGATCTGCGGCAGCATGATGGTCGGCGCATCGGCAGCGTTGCCGAACATGTCGTTCTGACCGATCGTTGCGGCTTCGTGGCTGCGCTGGCAGGCAGCGAGAATGGCATCGGCGCCGGCAAAAACGCGGGCGCGGTTGGATTCGAGCGTGTCGAAAGCGCCGGCCGCGGCCAGGCTTTCGATCACGCGCTTGTTGATGGCGCGCGGATTGACCCGCGCGGCGAAGTCCGCGAGCGACGTGAAAGCACCCTTGCGCCGCTCCTCCACGATCAACTCCACCGCCTGCGGGCCGACGCCCTTGAGCGCGGCCAGCGCATAGTAGATCGTGTTCTCGCCGACCTCGAAGGTGGCGCCCGATCGGTTGATGTTCGGCGCCTCGACCTTGATGCCGAGCCGCTGCGCCTCGGCGCGAAATTCCGAGAGCTTGTCGGTGTTGTTGAGTTCGAGCGTCATCGACGCCGCCAAAAACTCCACCGGATAATGCGCCTTCATGTAGGCGGTGTGGTAGGACACCAGCGCATAGGCTGCGGCATGGCTCTTGTTGAAGCCGTAGTCGGCGAATTTGGCGAGCAGTTCGAAGATCGTATCGGCCTGCCCCTTCGGCACGCCGTTCTTGACCGCGCCAGCGACGAAGACCGCGCGCTGCTTTTCCATCTCGGCGCGGATCTTCTTGCCCATCGCGCGGCGCAGCAGGTCGGCGTCGCCGAGCGAATAGCCCGACATCACCTGCGCGATCTGCATCACCTGTTCCTGGTAGATGATGACGCCGAAGGTCTCTTTGAGGATGGGCTCCAGCACCGGATGCAGATATTCCGGCTCCTCGTCGCCGTGCTTGCGCGCGCAATAGGTCGGGATGTTCGCCATCGGGCCCGGGCGATACAGCGCCACCAGTGCAATGATGTCCTCGAAGCGGTCGGGGCGCATGTCGATCAGCGCCCGTCGCATGCCCTGGCTTTCCACCTGGAACACGCCGACCACGTCGCCTCGCGCCAGCATCTGGTAACTCGGCGCATCGTCGATCGGCAGCGTCGCCAGATCGACCTGGATGTTGCGCTGCTTCAGCAGCTTCACCGCGACGTCGAGCACGGTCAGCGTCTTAAGGCCGAGGAAGTCGAACTTCACCAGCCCCGCCGGTTCGACCCATTTCATGTTGAACTGGGTCACCGGCATGTCGGATTTGGGATCGCGGTAGAGCGGCACCAGTTCGCTCAACGGGCGATCACCGATCACGATGCCGGCGGCGTGGGTCGAAGCGTGCCGTGTGAGGCCTTCGAGGCGCTGGGCGATGTCGAAGGCGCGCGCCACCACCGGGTCCTCGTCGCGGAACGCCTGCAGCTTCGGTTCGCTCTCGATCGCCTGCGCTAGCGTCACGGGTGCGGCCGGGTTTTGCGGCACCAGTTTTGTCAGTTTGTCGACCTGGCCGTACGGCATCTGCAGCACGCGGCCGACGTCGCGCAGCACGCCCCTCGCCTGAAGGGTGCCGAAGGTGATGATCTGCGCCACCTGATCGCGGCCATAGCGCTCCTGCACATAGTCGATCACTTCGCCGCGGCGGTCCTGGCAGAAGTCGATGTCGAAGTCCGGCATCGACACGCGTTCGGGATTGAGGAAGCGCTCGAACAGCAGGCCAAAGCGGATCGGATCGAGATCGGTGATGGTCAACGAATAGGCGACCAGCGAACCGGCGCCGGAGCCGCGGCCGGGACCGACCGGAATGTCGTGGGCCTTGGCCCATTTGATGAAGTCCGAGACGATCAGGAAGTAGCCCGCGTAGTTCATGCGGTTGATCACGTCGATCTCGAAGGCGAGACGCTTTTGGTATTCCTCTTCAGTGGTGCCGGGCGACAGGCCGTGGACCTGCAGGCGCCGTGCGAGCCCCTCTCCGGCCTGGCGCTTCAGCTCCGCGGCCTCCTCTGCTTCCGCGTCCGAGCCTGAGCCGGCGCCGACCGTGAAACGCGGCAGGATCGGCTTTCGCGTCTTCGGACGAAACGAACAGCGCTCCGCGATTTCGACCGTGGAGGCCAGCGCTTCCGGAATGTCGGCAAACAGCACCGCCATCTCGGCGCGGGTCTTGAAGCGGTGATCGGGCGTGAGCTGCTCGCGGTCGGTCTCGGCGATCAGCTTGCCACCGGCGATGCACAACAGCGCGTCGTGCGCCTCATAATCGTCATTCGACGCGAAATATGGCTCGTTGGTCGCGACCAGCGGCAGGCCCTTGGCATAGGCGAGATCGATCAGGCCGGCCTCGACGCGGCGCTCCTTGTCGATGCCGTGGCGCTGCAATTCGACATAGAGGCGATCGCCGAATAGGCTAGCCAGCCGGTCGCAACGCCCTGCCGCGAGCGCCAAGTGATCGGCATGCAGCGCCAGCGAGATCGGGCCGTCGGGGCCGCCGGTCAGCGCGATCAAATCCTCGGCATCGTCTTCCAGCCATTCGAGCTTGATATGCGGAGGTTGATGCACCGGCGTTTCCAGAAACGCCCGCGAGTTCAGCCGCATCAGGCTGCGGTAGCCGCGCTCCCGCGCCGCCAGCAATACGATTCGCGACGGTGCTGAGGCCAGCGCATTGCGCGCGTTCGGGTCCTGGTCGCCGAAATCGACGGCGAGTTCGCAGCCGACGATCGGTTGGATGCCGTAGCCCGCCATCTTGTCGGAGAATTCCAGTGCCCCGAACATGTTGTCGGTGTCGGTCAGCGCCAGCGCGGGCTGGCGGTCGGCCTTCGCCAGTTCGCCGAGCTTGGCGATCTTGATCGAGCCCTTCAGCAGCGAATATGCCGAATGAACGTGGAGATGAACGAATCCGGCACTGGACATGGTCGCTTAACGGGCTCTTGCATCGTGATGGGGAGCGATCATCGGCCGCGCATGCGCACCGACTCGCCACCGCAATGGTGATGCCTTGGCCTTGCCGAGTCCACGCGGAACGCGCGATGCGCGCCCGCCATCCGGCTTTTCCCCAACCCGTCCGCTGAACGGCCTGGATCAGGTTTCCCGTCTCGCATCAAAGCTGCGGAATCACCTGCGCCCAGACCGCAATCATCGCGACAAACAGCGTAATCGACGCCAGCGCCGCCGCTTCTTCCACAAACATCCGCAACATCGTCCGACTCCCTACGATATGAGAACATATGAGGAACATTGTTCCTTTTTTGTTCTGGGAGTCAAGGGCCGGTAGTGGGGCAGTTTGAAGAATGACGCCTGTGGTTAATTCTCGACCTGTCTTGCGACCTAGCGGCAAAACTCACGGCGCGACGAAATGAAGGACTAAAGCCGCCACCACGCATGTCCCAACGGCAATGACTGCGCCTCTCCGCCGATCCGGAATAACGCCAAATGTCAGAATCACCAGGGCGGCAAGCAGGGCGATTTTGATAAATGCTTCCATCGCCAGAATATGCGCCTGTCATCGCCCATTTTCCAGCGCGTTGGGCTGCCGCAATCAAACTGACCCACTACGCGTCACGCCACATGACACCAACGGAGTGCCCTTCCGATTGCGTATTGGGGACGACGAATTGATATTCCGGCTTGGAGTTCGCTAGCTCAACTGCTCCAGCATCGCGATGGCGAGCTGGTTGGGCCGCTAGGGCTTTTCGGGCGGCTTGTCCTGCCGACTTTCTGTCTGTGGACGTTCAATAAGTTCGTATGAGGGAACGTGGTCGGACTCCAACCACGATTCGAGCGCAGCACCGCAGACTGCGCAGATCGCATCACCCGTGTGCGGTACCAAGAACTTCTCTTCAGTGCGTCTATACTCGGCGCCGCAATTGCATTGAACAATTGTCGCCATTCCCAAGATATGCGCCCGGAACCGCCCGTTTTCCAGCCCCGGAACTCTGCAATAATCAAGCAGACCCGCTGCCCAAGGGCTGCAAGACAGCCCTTTTTGCGGACAATTCGCGATCGTTAATCGGGGCCGATCGCCACAACAAAAAGCCCCGGGGCAATTGCCCCGGGGCTTCTCTGTTTCGCCAGTCTTGCGCGAATCAGTACTTCGCGATGACCGGGCCGCCGAAGCGGTAGTTGATGCGGGCGGTGACGAGATCGACGTCCTGACGGATGCGGTCGGCGCCGAAGGCAAGACCGCCCGGGGTGGTGAAGTTGTAGGTGCGGTCCTGCATGAACAGATGGTCGTACTCGACGCCAACCGACCAGTTCGGAGCGAAGGCGTATTCGAGGCCAACACCGACCGTGCCACCCCAACGGGTGTCGTCGCCGGTGACGCCAGCGAGCGCACCGCCAACGGTGTTGATGCGGTAGCTATCCGAGGTCACAGCGGCACCGCCCTTGACGTACAGCAGGACGTTGTTGACGGCATAACCAACCTGACCGGTGAACAGGCCGAACGCATCGATCTTCGAGTGGTTGCGGAAACCGGGGAACGCCAGGCTCGTGTTGCTGCCGGAGAAGTCGGCCCAGTTGCCCTGTGCTTCAAGGCCGAACACCCAGGTGCCAGCCTGCCAGCGATAGCCGACCTGGCCACCAACCGTGCCGCCGGTCGCGTCATGGGAGCCCTCGGGGCCAACCAGGAACGGCGCAACCGAATCCCAAGAGTTGCGGCTCGAACCCCAGCCGCCGTTCGCACCGATATAGAAACCGGTCCAGTCATACACAGCGGCGACCATCGGAGGCGCCTTGGTGTAAGGACGCGCAGCGAGATCCGCAGCAACAGCCGGCGCAGCCGCGCCGAGCGCGATCAGACTGGCCGTAACAAGCAAAACCTTCTTCATTCTTTTAATTCCCGTTCCATTTTGACAGCCCCCAAGGCCGTGACATGCTCATAGCATCGTTCGTTCGAATTGCTGTAACCCCAGGGCAACAACGCACATCAAACAGCCGCAGTATGAACGTAAGTTAATGTTGTGCTGCAGGCGTTTTTCGAAACATTGCACTGGAACCTGCCGCAGAAAATTCACATTCAGCTTTGCGGCGGTACCGCAATGTAGAATGGCTTGACGGGATTGCGCGGGTGCGGCTTGTGTTGATGGAAATGGAACCTGCAAAGCGCGGAACCGCGATGAGGAGATTCGAAAATGCGTAAAGCGATTCTAGCCGTGCTGGCCGCGAGTGGATTGGCCGCACTCGGCGCCGCGCCCGCCGAAGCCGTCGGCACCCGATATCCGTTCTGCCTTCAGGGAGACGAGTACCCGGGGCTGAGCTACTGCACGTTCACAAGTTACGAGCAGTGCCAGGCGACCGCCTCGGGACGTTTTCTCCAGTGCATCGCCAATCCCTATTATATCAGCGAGAGCGAACCGCCGCCCTCCGCGTACCGCCCGCTGCGCGGCCGCGCGCTGCCGCCCGCCCCCGGCAACGGCAGGTACTGACCCGCCCACCGAGAGCAAATTACGCTCCATGCTCGCGCCGTTGACGGACATTCAACGCGCGAACGTGATTTGACGCGTCCCCAGGTAGGTCGTCAGGTTAGCAACCAGAGATTTCCAAGGGCTGCGGCGGAGGATGCATGCAAAGGGCATTGCTGGCGCTAACGGCGGCCTTTGCCGTATCGGTGACGGTTGCGATGCCGGCGGCGGCGGGCGAGCTTCCCTATTGCATCAAGGGCTGCGATTTCGGCGGCGGTGCCGGCGATTGCAGTTTTTCGTCGCTGGCGCAGTGTCAGGCGACCGCCTCCGGGCGAGATGCTTATTGCGCTGCAAATCCCTATTTCAACGCCAGGGCGGAAATGCAGCCCGATCGCAGCCGCCAATCCCGAAGGAGATTCTGATGCGCATTCCGGCTTTGGCGATTTTGGCAATCGCAACCGCCTCGGCAGCGGTACCGGCGCAGGCACAGACTTACGATCCCGACTATCCGGTTTGCCTGCATGTCTATGGCAGGATCAGTTATTACGAATGTACCTATACCTCCCTGCCTCAATGCAACATGTCGGCGTCGGGCCGCTCGGCGCAATGCGTGATCAATCCCTATTACGCATATGCGTCTCAAGAACCGCCGGCACGCCGCCATAAACGGCACCGCAGCGGCTACTGAGCATCGACCTATCGCGGACATGCAGACCGGTCGCAGCCGCCAATCCCGAAGGAGATTTTGATGCGCGTCCCGGCTTTGGCAATTTTGGCGATTGGAATGGTCTTCGCATCAGCGCCGGCGCGAGCCCAGACCTACAGTCCCGACTATCCGGTCTGCCTGCATGTCTACGGCCCGGTTACCTACTATGAGTGCCGCTACACATCGATCCCGCAGTGCAATCAGTCTGCCTCCGGACGTTCGGCGCAATGCGTGGTCAATCCCTATGCGGCCTATCAGGACCGGCCGGTGCGCAAGCGCGGCGTTTACTGAACGCCGCTACTCCAATTCGACGACCCGGCCGTCGACCAGCGACACCCGCCGGTCCATCCGGCCGGCCAGTTCCATGTTGTGGGTGGCGATCAGCATCGCGACCTGCGTCGCCTTCACCAGTTGCATCAGCGCATTGAACACGTGATCGGCGGTGTGCGGATCGAGGTTTCCGGTCGGCTCGTCCGCCAGCAGCGCCCGCGGCGCATTGGCCACCGCACGCGCGATGGCGACGCGCTGCTGTTCGCCGCCGGATAGCTCTGCCGGCCGGTGCGTGATGCGGTCGCCGAGGCCGAGATAGGCCAGAATCTCCTCAGAGCGCTTGATGGTCTCGGATCGTTTGAGGCCGCGGATCATCTGCGGCAGCATGACGTTTTCGAGCGCGGTGAATTCCGGCAGCAGCCGGTGCTGCTGATAGACGAAGCCGATGTCGGAGCGCCGGATCTGGGTGCGGTCAGTGTCTGATAATTGCGAGGTCGGCGTGCCCGCGACATAGACCTCGCCCTCATCGGGGCTCTCGAGCAGGCCTGCGATATGCAGCAATGTCGACTTGCCCGAACCCGACGGCGCCACCAGCGCCACCGACTGTCCCGCCCACAGCGCGAGCTTGGCGCCGTCGAGAATGGTCAGCGTCGCCTCGCCTTGCCTGTACTCACGTTTTATCTCGTGGAGATAGATAACCGGTACGTCTTCCGCCTCCTCGGCCATCTCGTCCTCACTCGTATCGGAGCGCGTCGACGGGATCGAGGCGCGCGGCGCGCCAGGACGGATAGAGCGTCGCCAGGAACGACAGCGTCAGCGCCATGATGACGACCGCGGTGGTCTCCCCGAAATCGACCTCGGCCGGCAGCCGGGACAGGAAGTAGAGTTCCGGCGAGAACAGTTCGGTGTTGGTCATCCAGGACAGGAACTGCCGGATCGATTCGATGTTCAGGCAGATCAGCATGCCGACGAAGAAGCCGGTCAGTGTGCCGACCACGCCGATCGCAGCGCCCGTGATCAGGAATATCCGCATGATCGAGCCCTGCGAGGCGCCCATGGTGCGCAGGATCGCGATGTCCTGGCCCTTGTCCTTGACCAGCATGATCAGGCCGGAGACGATGTTGAGCGCGGCAACCAGCACGATCATGGTCAGGATCAAAAACATCACATTGCGCTCGACCTGCAGCGCATTGAAGAAGGTCGAGTTGCGCTGCCGCCAGTCGACCAGGAATACCGGCCTTCCTGCCGCCTCCGTGACGGCCTTGCGGAACGCGTCGATCCGATCGGGATTGGTGGTGAACACCTCGATCGCGGTCACGTCGTCCTTGCGGTTGAAATAGGCCTGCGACTCCGGCAGCGGCATGAACACGAAGCTGGCGTCATATTCCGACATGCCGATCTCGAACACGGCCGCCACCTTGTAGGGTTTTATGCGCGGCGTGGTTCCCATCGGGGTCACCGCGCCCTTGGGCGCGACCAGCGTGATGGTGTCGCCGGCATGCAGCGACAATTGATCGGCGAGCCGGCGTCCGATGATGACGCCCTGCCCCTCGTCAAAACCTTCCATCGTTCCCTGTTTGATGTTCTTGGCGATCGAGGTGAGGTTGTTCAGGTCCGCAGACCGCATGCCGCGCACCAGCACGCCGGCGGCGTTGAAGGCCGAGGATGCCAGCGCCTGGCCGTCCACGACCGGCGCGGCAAGGCGGATGCCGTCGACCTGGCTGATGCGCTCGGCGACGTCCTTCCAGTCGGTCAGCGGCGATTCCAGCGGCTGCACCAGCAAATGCCCGTTCAGCCCGAGGATCTTGTCCAGGAGTTCCTTGCGAAAACCGTTCATCACGGCCATCACGATGATCAGCGTGGCGACGCCGAGCATGATGCCGAGGAACGAAAAGCCGGCGATGACCGAAATGAAGCCTTCCTTGCGACGCGCGCGCAGGTAACGTCCGGACAACAGCCATTCGAAGGGCGCAAAAGGCGGGGTTCGGACTGTCTCGTTCATGGTCTCATCCATTACTCGATAATCCCACGATTCGGGCCAAATGTGGCCTTATTGGCCAACATTACAAGCGCGGTGGATATCTTATCCCGCTATCTTTGCCACCACTTCCGCCGGGCTGAGATTCTCGCGCGAACCGTCGCTGCGCCGCTTGATCTCGAGCTTGCCCTCGGCGAGGCCCTTCGGCCCAACCAGAATCTGCCAGGGGATACCGATCAGGTCGGCGGCCGCGAATTTCGCGCCGGCGCGCTGGTCGGTATCGTCATAGAGCACGTCGACATCCTTGGCCTGAAGCTCGCGATAAAGCTGCTCGCAGGCGCCATCGACGGCCGCGTCGCCCTGCTTCAAATTCAAGATGACGGCGGTGAACGGCGCCACCGCTTCCGGCCATTTGATGCCGGCATCGTCATGGCAGGCCTCGATGATGGCGCCGACCAGGCGCGAGACGCCGACGCCGTAGGAACCGCCATGGATCGGCACGTCGACGCCATCGGCGCCGGCGACCAGCGCCTTCATCGCGTCGGAATATTTGGTGCCGAAATAGAAGATCTGGCCGACCTCGATGCCGCGCGTGTTGACGCGCTTGTCGGCAGGCACTTCGCGTTCGTAACGCTCGGCATCGTGGACGTCCTCGGTCGCGGCATAGACCGACGTCCATTGCTTGATGATGTCGGTGAGATCGCCGTCATAGTCGACGTCGTCGGGCGGGATCGGCAGATTGAGCACGTCGCTGTTGCAGAACACGCCGGACTCGCCGGTTTCCGCCAGCACGATGAATTCATGGCTGAGATCGCCACCGATCGGGCCGGTCTCGGCGCGCATCGGGATCGCCTTCAATCCCATCCGCGCGAAGGTGCGCAAGTACGCAACAAACATCCGGTTATAGGAGCGGCGCGCCGCCGCCTCGTCGATGTCGAAGGAGTAAGCATCCTTCATCAGGAATTCGCGGCCGCGCATCACGCCGAAACGCGGGCGCTGCTCATCGCGGAACTTCCACTGGATGTGATAGAGATTGAGCGGCAGGCTCTTGTAGGATTTGACATAGGCCCGAAAAATCTCGGTGATCATTTCCTCGTTGGTCGGCCCGTACAGCAATTCGCGCTTGTGGCGGTCGGCGATGCGCAGCATCTCCGGACCATAGGCGTCGTAGCGGCCGCTCTCGCGCCAGAGATCGGCGAGCTGCAGCGTCGGCATCAACAGCTCCAGCGCACCGGCGCGGTCCTGTTCCTCGCGAACGATCTGCTCGATCTTCTTCAACACCCGAAAGCCCAGCGGCAGCCAGGCGTAGATGCCGGCCGCTTCCTGCCGCATCATGCCGGCGCGCAGCATCAGCCGATGCGAGACGATCTCCGCCTCTTTCGGATTCTCTTTCAGGATGGGTAGAAAAAACCGCGACAACCGCATGGGACAACTCAAGGAATCAGTGGGATACCGGAAGAGGTGCAGTGAAACCGGATCGGGTGCGAAAATACAAGGCCGGGAACTGCGAAAAAGCCTCCAGAAATGCGGATTTGGGGCCGTTTTCGGACTCGTGATCGCTACGCACCGTCCAGAAGGATCTTGCGATTGGCAATAGCAGCGGTCAGTCGCTCACTCCAGACCCGCCTGACGCATCGCCTCCTCGTATTTCGAACGAGCTTGTGGCGAATATGGGCCCAGCACATTCCCGAAATTGGACACCCGCAACGCCGGGTCAAGCTGCCGTAATCGTGCTACAGCCTTCATAGCTTCCAAAGTCCTACCGGCGGCCGCATTGCTTGCGGCGGCGATGCGCAGCCCTGGATGAGAGGCAGGATATTCCCGCAGCAGTTTTCCAGCCCATGCCGAAGCGTCATCATGACGACCGGCGAAGAAGTGAGCCGTTGCGACTGCCGCTTGCATTCCTGCGATACCACGACCGAGAGGGCTCAGCCGCACAGCGCGCTCAAGACGCTCGATGGCTACGTCGGGCTCGCCTTGCCAAACCTTTATCCACCCAAGGAAGAGCCACGCCGCCGCAAAATTCGGATTGAGCATGAGCGCGCGCTCGACGGCGGCAGCTCCTGATTCAAGGTCGTGAACGACAAACGCGAGTACATAGCCCCCCGTTGCGAGTGCCACCGCATCGTCTTTACCTACCTGTATTGCCTTGCGAGCGAGCCTTTCTGCCTCCGCTACCTCTTGCTCCCGGTCGCTGATCCAGCCAAATGCCTTGCGTTGTGCATAACACAAGGCGGCCATGCCATAAGCCGAAGCGAAGCCGGGGTCGAGCTTGATAACGCCATAAAACAGCTTCAACGCCTCGCTCGCGCCCTCGCTTGTCGGTTGTTCAAGGCCCCCCGCCAGATTGGACACCTCTCGCGCCATGCCTCGAAGGAAGAGATCATAGGCATCGAGACTTTCAGTCAGTTTGCGCCTTGCGCGTTCGATCTCGGCTTGCTGCAGCTCCGGCGCAATTGCGCCTACAACGCTCTGAGTTACCTTGTCCTGCAGATCGAAAATGTCGTCGAGCCCGCCTTCAAACCGGTCTGCCCAAAGTTGGGCTCCGGTAGCGGTATCAACGAGTTCTCCCGTGATGCGCACGCGGCTTGCCGCCTTGCGAACGCTCCCTTCCAATACGTAGCGCACCCCGAGCTCACGTCCCACCTGCTTTACGTCGACCGCGCGCCCCTTGTACGTAAAGCTCGAGTTGCGAGCGATGACGAACAGCGTCTTGAAGCGGGACAGTGCGGTGGTGATTTCCTCCACCATCCCGTCGGCGAAATATTCCTGTTCCGGGTCACCGCTCATGTTCTCGAACGGCAGTACGGCAATGGAAGGCTTGTCAGGCGGAACCAACCAGGATCTTTCGCTTGCCGCGATGCCACGCTCTCTAACCGTGAACACGCGGACTGGCCGTTCGATGTTCTTTAGCCTTTGTTCGCCGCCATCATCAAAGGCGATATCGAGCTTGTCTAGCACATATCGATGAGCATCATCGGAGAGACAAATACCTCCAGGCTCGGCGATAGCCTCGAGACGTACCGCTACATTGACTGCGTCGCCAAAAATATCGCCGCCATCCTTGATGATATCGCCGACATTGATGCCGATTCTGAATTCGATGCGATCATCTGGTGATACGGTCGCATTACGTTCGGTCATGCCACGCTGAATATCGACCGCGCACCGTACCGCATCCACGACGCTGTCGAATTCCGCTAAAAGCCCGTCACCGGTATTTTTGACAACGGACCCAAAATGAGCAGCAATGTTCGGGGTAAACAACTCCTGCAAATGCTGCCTGAGCCTTACATGTGTTCCTTCTTCGTCTGCACCGGTCAATCGGCCATAACCAGCAACATCGGCCGCAAAAACGGCAACGAGACGTCGCATGAGATGTTCGCGAGCCAAGGATAATTCTCCTCGCCCTCCGCGCGGCGCATGTCCTCCATCCCGGAGGACGGTGCACAACATCGGCGCCGCGCACACTCCGGATTTTAGCTCCGTTCGTCTCCCGACGCCACTGGCTGCGGACCGGCCTCCGATGACCGTCCAATTGCCGCTTGGTAGTCCGTAGGATGGGTAGAGCGCAGCGATACCCATCGACTCTGGTCGCCTGGCGAAGATGATGGGTTTCGCTTCGCTCTACCCATCCTACAAATTATGGAAAGCGCGTCATCGCACCTGCAGTTCGTCTTGCAATGTGATCTTCTGGAAGTCGCTCACCAGCGCGTCGATCTGCATCCGCCAGCGGCCGGGCAGCGGCAGCGCCACGCCGCGCACGTGCCAATAGCCGTCCGGCCCGAGCACCGCGCGACGCTCCATCGGCTCGATGCCGCGCTCCGGCAAACTCAGGATCAGCGTCGCCTCTTTGGCTGGCAGCAGGGCTGCGTCTCCCGTCATCAACTGCAGCACAAAATCGTTGGCGCCGACCTTGCCCGGCGAAACCAGCACCTGGAACATCGCTGCATCCGTGTGGATATGTACCGAAAGCGGCGCGGCAGCGGGATCAATCGCGGCGCGCGGCGGCGGCGTGAAGCGCCAGCCGGCGACGACGGCAAGGATGCCAACGACGAGAACGCATTCCAGCACGATCGCACCCAACAAGGGCCGGGTGTTCTCATGATCCGCAACGACCGCGGGCGTGCAGACAAACCGGTTCAGCGCCGCAAGCCCGAGCAACAGGGTCACCAGCGAAAGCTTGATCGAGAGAAGGATGCCGTATTGGGTCTCGATCAGCGCGCGCAGGCTGCCAAGCTGGATGACCGACAGCACCAGTCCGCTCAGCACCAGCAGCCCGACCAGCGGCACCGCCAGGCCTGAAAACTGCTTGAGTACGCGCGGCAGGTCGTCATTGCGACGATGCGCCATGGCCGCCAGCGGCGCCAGCGCCCCGATCCAGTAGGCCACGGCGACGCCGTGCAAGAACAGCGACGGCCGCGTCAGCCATTGCGGCGAGGCCGTCGCGGCATGCCCGCTGGTCGCCAGCGATAGTCCGACGCCCGCCATGCTGAGCGTGGTCAACACCCAGGCCATCAGGATGCCCGGGCTTTTCCACGCGTACCAGGCGATGGCCATCACCACGATCGCAATCAACAGCGACGGCCCGAGGGAGGTAGCAAGCGCGCTCGTCCACGGCGCTGACGTGACGATGCCGCCGAGGGGAAGATTGAGGAGATCGAGACCTTGCAGGCCGAGCGAGGCCACCGCGCTGGCGAGACCGACGGCAAGCGCACCGCGACTGACCGTCGATCCGCCCGGGCCCTGCCCGATCCAGGCCGCGAAGAACGCACCGCCGACGCCCACGAACAGGCCGAGATAAACCCCGATCCGCGCCAGCCAGATCAACACCGCCAGTGGACCTGTCTTCACAGGCGGCGCGGCCCCGGTCACGGCGCCGATTGAAAACACCATCGATCCCGCCACGGGATGACCGTCCTGCGAGACCACGCGATAGCTGACGATCTGCGTGCCCTGCGGCAGGTCGTCAGGCAAAACGATCAGCACGGATTGCCCGACCGCGCGCGTGGCGACGTCGCGCGCCTTGCCGGCGGCATCGATGACACCGATCACGGCCGGGGCGATGCTCTCGTTGAAATGCAACTGCACCATCTTCGGCGGTTGTGCCAGCACGCTGCCGTCGGCCGGCTCCGAAGAAACAAGCGTCGCATGGGCCCACGCGGCGCTGGCAATGCAAAGCGCCGACATTAGCGCGGCAAGGCCAGCGAGCGCGCGCGCCATCGGGATGGCTTTACGGCTTCGCGATCAGCTTGAGGCCCGGTGCCGGCGTCTTGCTATCATGTCCATGGCCTTCTGAGGGAATATCGATCCAGCGGCTGACCCCCTGCTCGCATTCCTGCACCACCGGAAAATACAGCGTGGTATCCGGCTTCAGGCCCGCCGTAAGATAGCTGGAGAAGACGAATTCATCGAAATTGTCGTCGGCGAGCTTGCCGCCGCTCCACACCACTTCCTTGACGCCTTCGGATAATTTGCTGCCGTGAAGCTCATACTCGGTCGCGTATTTGCCCTTGACCATATCGAGGGTCCAGCCCGGCTTGGGCATCGGCTTGATGCCGATCACACCTTCCGGGATTTGCACCCGCAGCTTGACGGTCGGCGATCCCGCGCAGCCGTGCGGCACGGCGAACACCGCCTTGTAGTACGAGCCCACCGGCGCCTGGCGTTTTTCGAGGGTGACGTGAGCGCTTGCGGGCGAGACCACGAGCGCGGCAAGAGCGATGACAACAAATGCACCTTTCGACATCGGCCGCCCCCTACTTCTTGCCGGAATGATCGTGCCCCGATGGCGCCTGCGCGCCGACGCCCTGCACGTTGAGCGACAGCGTAACCTTGCCGGCTTTTTCGAACTCCAGCGTAAGCGGCACCATATCGCCCTGCTTGAGCGGATTCTTCAAATCCATCAGCATCAGGTGGTAGCCGCCCGGCGCCAGCTTGACGGTCTTGCCTGGCTCGATCGCCAAACCCTTGTCGAGCGGGCGCATGGTCATGACGCCATTGTTCATCGCCATCTCGTGAATTTCGACCTTGCCGGCGATATCGCCGGAGCCGCCGATCAGCCGGTCCGGCGCCGCCCCCTTGTTCTCGATCGTGAGGAAGCCGCCCGCAATCTTCGCGCCACCGGGCGTTGCCCGGCTCCAGGGCTGCGTGATGACGAGGTCGCCGGCCTTGATCTCCTGGGCGTGCGCGGACGCACTGAGGACAGCAAACAGGGCGGCGAAGGCGAAGACTTGCAGAACGGGTTTCATCGTATGTCTTTCGATTTATGAAGTACGGCGGGCACAGCGAACGACAGGGCCCGTTGTTGCCTTAACTTGAGTACGCAAAGTTAATATTCACAATAGCGGGAGTGCGTCTTTATTCGCTCGCGACTTTTTGCCGGTCCAACCATTTTTCGAGGTCCGGTATTTCGGCCGATCCTTCGATCGTGGTGACGGTTCCGTCCCGCGCGATCAGGAGCGTGCGCGGGATCTCGCCCTGCCAGGCCGGGTCGATCTCGAACCGGAGGCGTTCGACAAAGCCGTCACTGAAAATCCAGTTCTCCGCCGCCCCCAACCCGGCCTTCTCCAGAATCGCGCGCGCCGCACCGGGCAGGTTCGGAACGAGGTCGGCGCTGATCATCACCACGTCGATCTCGGAATGGTCCTTCATGAATTGTCCAAGCAGCGGCAATTCGACCTTGCAGGGGCCGCAGGTGACGCCCCAGAAATGCACCAGCGTCGGACGCCCGGCATGCGAACGCAGCACGTTCTGCCAGCTTCCCCGCACGAACGGCTTGAGCTCGGACGGCGTCTCGGCTGCCGGCGCGGCGGCCAGGGAGGCAATGAGGAATATTGCAGCCAGCAGGCAGCGTTTCATGATCCGTCTCCGATCGGCAGCAGGCGATATCCGTCGGCCTTGGTCATCCAGGAAAGGTAGGTCGCCTGTCCGTCGCTGACCAGCAGCGGATGGTCCGATGTGTCCGTCGTCGAGGCAATGGTGACGGGCTTTGACCAGCTCTTGCCCTCGTCATGCGAGATCATCGCGTTGACCGCGGTCTTCTCGCCGTCGAACTCCTTCCAGACCATGGTGGCGCCGCGCGGGCCGGCCAGCACGTACGGCCGCGTAGGATTGCGATCGGAACGGCCGAGCGGAATCGGATCGGAAAACGTTCGGCCCTCGTCCTGCGAGCGGGCGTAGAACAGCCCCTTACGGGCCTTGCCGTTGGTGTACCAGCTCACGTGATAGGTGCCTGCGGGCGAGATCGAAAGACTGGGGCCATGATGCGGGCACGCGGAAATCTGCCAGTCGTCGTTACTGACGCGGTGTAGCTCGCCCGGTGTCGCCGGATCAGCGAACGTCATGACCGCGTGATCCCGCACACCGCCTTCGAAGATGTTCCTGAACACGACGACGGGACGGCCGGGGCCGGCGAATGCCAGGCCGAGCCTGCAGCATTCGCAGGTGTTGTCGCTTGCCAGCCGCGCCTCGGCATAAACAGCGCCGCCGTCCTTTGACGACGCGAAGAACAGCCCTGCCCCTTCGTATTTCCTGCCCTCCTGCTGCGCGGGTACGCGGTTGCGCTTGTCGATCCAGGCCGCGAACACCGAGCCATCAGCATCGAGCCCGAGCGCCGCGAAACGCTGGCTCTCGTTACTCGCGGTGATCGGCTGCAACTCGGCAAAGCTTTGGCCACCATCGATCGACCGGGTGGCGAGCACCTGGCCGTTGAACGCCTTGTCCCTGAAGATCGAAAACGCCAATGCGATGCCGCCGTTTTTCTCGACGACGATCTGGGGACGCGCATCCGGGCCCCAATCGAGGTTGAGCTTTTCCTTGCTTACCTGAACCGGCGCCGAAAAGCTGCGCCCCTGATCCTTCGAGCTTGCCACCGATATCCGGCCCCCCGCCATCCAGGCGAGCCACAGCGTTCCATCCGGCGCAAAGGCCGGCATCACCTTCGAGGCGCAGCGCAGCTCCACCTCCTCGCACGCCGCCTCCGAGGCATGCTGGTGATGACTCATTTGCGCATGCGCTGCGGTTTGGCAAAGCGAGAGAGCGAGGGTCGCAAGCAAGCTCATTCGCAGCATGGCTTTACTCCTTCTGCGTTGTTGTCCGGTCATTTGAACGCCAGCTTCATTCCGGCAATGAACGCGCGCGGCGAGCCCGCGTAGATCGAACCGGTGGTCGCCGGGCTTTGGAAGCCGGCTGCATTGACGTTGTTTCCGATGTTGTTCGCAGACGCTATGTAGGTTCGGTCGAATACATTCCTGATTTCGAAATATAGATTCAACGACTTGAAATAGTCGGAGAGCAGGTCTGTCTTGTAGTGGACGTTGAGATTGACCAACTCATAGCCAGGCGCCTTCTGCAAGTTGGCATTGTCCATGTAGAAGGAGTCCTTCCACTGGACCTCCACAAACGCGCCAAGTCCGGCCCGCGGTCCCCACATGTGATCATAACCGAGCCGCGCCGTTAGCTCGTTCGGCGAAATCCCGGGGATCTTGTTGCCGGCGCGGTTGAAGCTGAAGAGGGTCCCACCCGCGCCGGGACTTCTGATGTCTTCGGTGTACTCCGTGTAGAATTGGTCGAGATAGGTGTACGCCGCCGTGAAGCGCCAGCCTGGATAGAACTTCCAGTCAGCGGCGAGTTCCACCCCCCGATGTTCCGACCTCGGCGCGTTGAATTGGAAGCTCGTATTCGGTGCGTTTGCCGGCGTCGCCTGGGTGACCAACTCGTTGCGGAAAAATTCGTAGAAGCCGGTCATGCTGAGTTTCAGCGCACTGTTCGGCGTCCAGTCGAAACCGAGATCGTAGCCCAGGTTCTTCTGCGTCTGGAGCTGAGTGTTGTTGCCGTTTTGACCGTTGGAAAGGACAAAGAGGTTTCCGACCTGCGGTGTTCCATAGCCAGTAGCAACGCGTCCTCGGAACTGCCACTCGGTATTCGGCCGATAGAGCAGTGCGAATTCGGGCGCGGTGTTCTGGAATTGGCGATCCGCCGAAATGGTGAAGAACGTCGGCCCACCCGTGACTGGATCCTTGTAGACCGAGTTCAGCCCCTTCAGCGTGGTGGTTTCCCAGCCAATGCCCGCAACCGCTGTCAGTGACTGCGTCAGCTTCAGTTCCTCACGCGCGCGCAAGCCGTAATTGGTGTGCTCGCCGAGCACGTTGGCTTGCAACTGACCGAGCGTGGCGTTGCCGCCGGGGCGGAGAAATCGCGTATCGCTCGACCACGCCAGCGTATTGTACCAGCCGCCAAAGAAGGTGGTGGAATCCATGCCGAGGATTTCACCGCGCTTGGTTACGTCGCTCATGTAGTTGTATGAGGGAAAATCGCCGATGGCGCAGGTGTTACTGGTCGGCTGACTGATGTTGCGGTCGTCGAACACGAACTGGTTGCGCCAGGTGGTCGTGTTGTCGAAGTCATGTTCCCAGCGGCCGCCGACGATGGTCCGCCGATCATGCCGACCGAGCCCCGCCTGATCGGCGCTCAGCGTTGTCGTGAGGCCATTGAAGCCGTTGTTGAAGAGCGCCACCGTCCCCTGCTGGAACGGGTTTTGGTAATACT
Organism: Bradyrhizobium sp. AZCC 2262; assembly: GCF_036924535.1. Lineage (NCBI taxonomy): Bacteria > Pseudomonadati > Pseudomonadota > Alphaproteobacteria > Hyphomicrobiales > Nitrobacteraceae > Bradyrhizobium > Bradyrhizobium sp. AZCC 2262. Next base: position 3,981,466 of record NZ_JAZHRT010000001.1, read on the forward strand.
GGCCCAGCGTCAGCCGGACCGGCAGGCGGGTATCGAGATAGTTGTTGATGAATTTTACGGTGAAGCGATCGTCGGGCGTCGCCTGCAACGTGCCTAGAAAATTCACCGTCTGGGTGTTGTACCAGCTATTGCCGATGAACCCGTCACCGCGCGCATCACTCGCAAACAGCGAGCCCTCGATATTGCCGACCTTCTTGCCGTAGGTGAGATAATTGTTGAGGTAGCCAAAACTGCCGCCATCGACGCCATATTCGGCGCCGTCGATCGAGCCGCCCGGGCGGGTGCGGAAATTGAGCGCGCCGCCGGTGGCATAGTTGCCATAGAGCGCCGACGACGGCCCCCGGATCACGTCGATCGCACCATAGGCCCGCGGGTCGATCAGGTCGCTGCGGGAAAGCCCGTCCGGCTGCGTCACCGGAAAACCGTCGTCGAAGATCACGAGGTTGCGGATGCCAAAACCGTTGCGGGCGTTGGAGCCGCGGATCGAGATGCCGATATCGCGGGGACCATTGCCCTGCTTCACCGATATGCCGGGGCTCTCGCGCAGCACGTCGGCCACGGTAACCGCCGGCCGGTTGTCGAACTGGCTGCGATCGATGGTCGTCTCGGTCTGGCCGGTTGGCGCCTGGTAAAGGAGCGCGCGCGCCACGCTCGGCGTGATGCCCGCAGTGAGCGACGCGGCAGGCGCGGGATTTGCCGAAGGCGGCCTCACCTGTGTCCGGGCCGACGAGCGCACGGCCGGCTTTCGAGCCGCAGGTCTGGCGGTTGCGGCGCGCGGCGCCTCGACGGTGACTGCCGGCAACGCCGTCTGGGCCTCCGCGGCGTACGGCACAAGGGAGAGCGCGCTGCCGAGCACAGCCAAGCTCGCGCCACCCAAGGCATGATAACGATACATAAGATATTCCTGACGCCAGCTCTCTGGCCGGCTTGAATGACTGCACCAACCGGCACGGCAATCGCCGCACCGATCATTGGGTGTTCCAGGTCGTCAGGAAATGGCGGGAGGCGCGCGCGCCTGCGCGTGCGATCCGGCGCGGGCGTTCGTCAGCCGGAAGGCAAAATCGAACCAGGCCACCCGCTCGGCAACCCGTTCGACGGCGATCGCCGCGATCTGCGGCACATCGACCGGCGCACCGGTCTGCAGCACGCTGCAAACCGAACAGCAGCCGTCATGGGCGCGGTGGCCGGTCTGATCGGCCTGCCCTGTACCGGGCGCACCACTGCCGTGGCAGATGACGGCGCCGGCGAGCGGATCGGAAGCCGCGATGGTTGCCGCCCAGCATGCGCCGATCGGTGCGAAAATCTGCACCGCCAAGGCAATCAGGACAATTGGCAGAAAATTCTTCAGCCGGCGCATCGCGAACCATCCACTTCAGACCTTAATCACCAGAGAGTCCGAAGTCGAGATCAGGTTCCCGGAACTATGTTGCAGCTTCAAGGAGTAAGCTTGTCGAAAAGCGATGCATTTTGCGCCGCGGGCAAGGCGCCCTACCCCGATACCAAGCCTCGGGGGTATTGCAGCTAAATCCACAACCATCAGTAGCAAATTCCCAATCATTTCGCAGAATGCTGGAATTTTGAACAAAGGTTGCCGAAAATGGTGACAAGATGAAAAAGATGGTCTACCAATCAGGGCTCAGGCTGGCCGAGAGGCTCAAGCTTGGTGGTCCAAGTCTCGGGAGGAGCCCTGACGCGCACAAGCAGCGTCGCCTCGACAATCAAGATCAAATCTAAGTTTTCGAGGAAATTAAGGGTCGACACAATTTTTGAGCAGGGCTTGACGCCCTGCTCTTTTTTTTCGAGAGGTCTTTTTCGAGACGATTGCAAACGGCAATGATGGCATCGTCAAATCCGATCAAGCGAAGTTTCGAACTGGCCGCCGAACGCTGCGAGGATCTGACTCCGCTGGTCTATCGCCGGCTGTTCGACGTACATCCCGAAGCACGGACGATGTTCCGTACCGAGGGCAACGAACTCGTCAAGGGTTCGATGCTGGCTTTGACGATCGACGCCCTTCTGGATTTTGCCGGAGAACGCACCGGCCACTTCCGCCTGATCGAAGCGGAAGTTTCCTCGCACGACGCCTACGGCACGCCGCGCGAATTGTTCGCTGCGTTCTTCGGCATAATTGCCCAGACGCTGCGCGAAATCGTCGGGGCGGACTGGTCGGACGAGATCGATGCGGCGTGGCGCAAGTTGCTCGGCGAGATCGAAGGCGTCGTTGCAGCGCGGTGAAGCAAGCAAAACTGCCGAAGCTCATTGATACTGGCGATCAAGTCGGCCGGTGGCGCAAATGCACCTAGTGTGAAAGACTGCCTCGATCCGCGGTGCGGGCAATCGGCACCGTCGGTAATAACAAACGAGGGAGCGAGCGATGTCCGGGACTGAGAAATCCTCAACGACAAGGCGTAATCTTCTTCAAGCGGCGGCGACTGGCGGCGCGGCAACCGCCCTGCTCGGCGGGTTGGGTATCAACCCGGCGCTGGCGGCAGCGGCGCGTTCGGAAAAGCCGCTGAAGGCGGCGTTCTCCAATGCAGGCCTGCAGGCCACGTGGTGCGCCCAGGGCAAGCAGGCGGCGGAATGGTGGGGCAAGCTGTTCAATGTCGAGGTCACCTGGTTCGACGGCCAGCTCGACGCGGTCAAGCAGCGCGCCGCGATCGACAACATGGCCTCGCAGAAATGGGATTTCGTCGCCATTCAGGCGTTCGGCATCGGCACGCTGACCCAGCCCGTGCAGAAGATGATTGATGCCGGCACCCCCGTGATCGACATGGACACGCTGATCGCCCCGCTCGACCAGATCAAGGTTCATTCCTTCCTGGCGCCCGACAATGAATTCATGGGCTCCTCGGTGACGCAGGCGCTTTGCAACGCCATGGGCGGCAAGGGCAAGATCATCATGACGCAAGGCGCGCTCGGCCATACCGGCGCCCAAGGCCGCGCCAAGGGCTTCGAGACTGTCGTGAAGCAGTTCCCGAACATCGAGGTGCTCGATACCCAGCCGGCGGATTGGGACGTCTCGAAGACAGCTCGGCTGTGGGAGACCTATCTGACCAAGTACCCGCAGATCGACGCGGCCTTCTTCCACAATGACGACATGGCGCTGGCTGCCTACAACATCATGAAGGCGCGCAACCGCACCAACATCCTGATCGGCGGCGTCGACGCCATGCCGCCGGCGATCCAGGCGGTGAGCGAGGGCCGCATGTTCGCGACCGTCCGCAACCCGTCCTGCCGCATCCATGGCGGCGCCATCATCGCCGGCGTCGCCGCGGTGACCGCGGGCGAGAAGAGCGGACAGGGTATCCCGAAGCATGTGATCACGGACGGCCCGGTGGTGACGAAAGCCAATGCGGCCGGCATGCAATGGATGGAGGACCACTTCCTGATCTGAGCCAGCATGCCCAGCGGACAGCAGCCCATCCTCGAACTGCACGACATCACGAAGGCCTTCGGCGGCGTCGAGGCGCTTCGTGGGGTCGACTTCGCGCTGACCGCCGGCGAGATCCATGGTCTCGTCGGCGAAAACGGCGCGGGGAAAAGCACGCTGATGAAGATCATCGCCGGCGTGCATGCGGATTTTTCCGGCCGGTTCGTGCTGGACGGAAGGGAGACCCGCTTTCGATCGGTGCGCGACGCGCATGCGGCCGGGATCGCGATGGTGCATCAGGAACTCAGCGTCGCGCCTGATCTGACGGTGGCCGAGAACGTGTTTCTGGGCAGCCAGCCGACCAACCGTCTCGGCCTCGTGCAATGGCGGCGCATGGCGCGCGAAGCCGGCGAGCAATTGAAGCGGTTCGGCATCGACGTCGATCCGATGTCGCGGCTCGGCGACCTGCCGATCGGGCTGCAGCAACTGATCGAGATCGCCCGCGTGCTGTCTTCTGGCGCCCGCATCATCATTCTCGACGAGCCGACCTCGGCGCTGTCGCCGCCCGAAGTGGAGCGCCTGTTCGCGACGCTGAAACGGCTGCGCGACGAAGGCACCAGCATCGTCTTCATTTCGCACTTCATCGAGGACATCCTGCGCGTCTCGGACATTGTGACCGTGTTCCGCAACGGCAGGAAAGTCGCGGAGGCCGCCGCGTCGGAGACGAGCAAGCCGGCATTGATCGAAGCAATGATCGGCAAGGGCCGCGAGGCGCTGGAAGAGACCTACATCCACGACATCATGCTGCCGCCGCCGACCGATCAGCCGGTGGTGCTGAACGCAAACGGGCTGACGCTGGCCGGCCGCCTGCGCGAGGTTTCGTTCGACGCCCGCGCCGGCGAGGTGCTCGGCATCTACGGCTTCATGGGATGCGGGCAGCTCGAACTGGCGCGGATCCTGTTCGGCAAGCTCAAGCCTGACCAGGGCTCGCTGGCGATCGCCGGAGAACAAAAAGCCTTCCGCAGCACAGCCGGCGCCCGCCGCGCCGGGATCGCCTTCGTGCCCGAGAGCCGACGCGACATGCTGTTCCATCAGGAGCCGGTCTACAAGAACGTCTCCATCAGCATCCTCGATCGCATCTCGTCACTGCTGCTCAAGCCGTCGCGCGAGCGCTCGATCGCCGCGCGGCAAGTAGAGCAGTTGCGGATTCGCCCGGCGGCCGTCGATCTCGACCTCGGCATGCTGTCGGGCGGCAATCAGCAGAAGGTGGCGCTAGCAAAATGGTTGAGCTATCCGCCGCGGCTATTGGTGCTGTGCGAGCCGACCCGCGGCATGGATGTCGGCGCCAAGAACGACGTCATCCACATCGTCAGGGATTTGCGCGCCACGGGACTCGCCATCATCGTGCTTTCCACTGAGCCGGAGACGGTGCTGTCGCTCGCCGACCGCGTCATCGTGCTCAAGCGCGGCGCGGTGGTGCGGGAATTTGCCAACGAACAGATCAGCAAGGACCGCCTGCTCGAAGCGGCGTGAGGAGGCCGGCATGACTTCAGGTGAAAGCGTGACAGTCGCCGCGGATCGCAAGCGGCCTCGCGGGCTCGCCGCAATGCTGCGCTCCCAGATGCGCAACATCGCGCCGTTCCTGACGCTGATCTGCCTGTTCGGCTTCTTCGCCGCCGCCAGCCCCTCCTTTGCGACGCTGGACAACCTCGGCAACATCCTCACGCAAATCTCGGTCACCGGCATCATCGCCGTCGGCCTCACCTTCGTGATCCTGTGCGCCGAAATCGATCTTTCGATCGCCGCCATCGCTAACGTCACCGGCATTGCGGTCGCCTATTTCACGCTGCAGGACTCCTACGTCAACATCGCCAACGTCCCGATGCCCGGATGGGCCGCGATCCTGCTGGCGCTGGCGCTGTGCGCGCTGCTCGGCCTCGTCAACGCGTTCGGGCTGACGGTGATCGGCATCCCCTCCTTCATCATGACGCTGGCGATGATGCAGATCGCCGCCGGCATCTCGGCGCTCCTGGTGCGCGGGCAGATCGCCTACAAGGTGCCTCCGCTGGTTACGACCTTGGGATCGACATCGATCGGCGGCATTCCCTGGATCGTGATCGTGGCAGCGGCGATGCTGCTCGGCGGCCATCTGGTGCTGACCTATACCAGGTTCGGCCGCTACGTTTACATGGTCGGCGGAAACCGCGAGGCGGCGGAATATTCCGGGCTCAACGTCAAGCTGATCCTCGGCAGCGTCATGGTGATTTCGGCGGTCTGTTCGGGGATCGGTGGCATGCTCGGCGTCGCGCATTTTGGCAGCGCGCAACAGAACGAGTTCGACACCTATCTCCTGGATTCGATCGCCGCCGTCGTGGTCGGCGGCACCAGTCTGTTTGGCGGTCGCGGCGGCATCGGCAATACCATTGTCGGCCTGTTCGTGCTCGGCGTCCTCAACAACGGGCTCGACCACGTCAACATCGACAGTTTCCTGAAAATCCTGATCCGCGGCCTGATCCTGCTGGCGGCGCTCGTCATCAACGTCTATGCGCAGCGGTTGAGGGAACGGACAGCGGAGTAAGGCATGAACGCATAGCTGCGCGTGTCTGCCTTTGGGAAGCAGGCTAGCCATCCCGGATGTCGACTTTTGTGGCCCTGAGCCGAAGTGACTCGAAATACCTTGCATGCCCGGCTGTCGACGGCGGAGCAGACTAAACTTTCGCGCATGCGATGGAAGCGGTTCACTTCCTTTCCGAATCGTCCTGACTCCCGGGCCGACCACCAGACGGCGCACAAATAATCTCGATCGCCTGCAGGCTGTAATCTGGATCACTCTCGCACGGCAAGACACGTGGTAAAGAGACGGTCAAATGACGAGGTTCGATCATGCCAGTCATATTCGACCTGCGTTGTCGCCAATATTGCAATGCGCGCCTCACTCAAATGCGGAAGCAATGCTGCTCCGCACTGAAAACCATGAAGCTCCAAAAGCAATTTACGATGCGATGTATCCCGGCGGCGCTGGTGATCGGGTAGCAGTTTAAGCGACTCGCGACATGCCGCCGATCACGGCCAGCCAATTTGCACTGACCATTTCACCCGTCAATCCGTTGAGCGAGGGTAAGGAAAGAGCATGACCGTCGCGCAAGAAACTGGAGAACTCAGGAATCCGGGCCTCCCCGGTAGTGAAGAGTTCGACACCCTCATCTACGGCTCGCCGCCTCTCGCCTATCCAGCGGCCTTGTCCCAGTACGTGATCTACAATAACCCGGACCCGGCCTACCTCACGGGGCGCATCAATGTCTCAGCGTTCGCCAATCTGGGGGCCGCGACGCCGTGGCCCTTTACCAACACGAACGTACCCCTCAACGGACATATCTGCATTCCGCGCGGAAGAGGACCCTTCCCGCTCGCCGTGTTCGCGCACGGCAACCACAGTCCATTCGAGAACTCCACGCCCGGCTACCTCTATCTGTGCCAGTTGCTGGCGTCACACGGGATCATCGCAGCGACGATTGATGTCAACTTTCTCAACGGATCCAATTTCGGCGAGAACGACGCGCGGGCCGTCGTCCATCTCGAACACCTGAAACAGTTTCGGAACTGGAACAACACGTCCGGGCATCCGCTGCACGGCAAGGTGGACCTGAACAGGATTCTGATCGTCGGCCATTCGCGTGGCGGCGAGGCCGTCGGACACGCTTCCTTCTTCAACCGGCTGGCCGCAATTGGCCCCGTTGTCCTCGATGGCTCCGCGGGGCTTGGCCCATACCGCTTCGCACTGAGCGCAGCGGCGGCCATCGCCCCTACGGATCGGCAATTCGTCCCCGTCACGGGACCCACCGTCGTCCCGGATTCCTACTTCATTATTCACGGCAGCAAGGACTCGGACGTCTTCACCTTCGAGGGCTATCATACCTACGAACGCGCCCACGCCGTAGACTTGGCCAACCCGACGGTCTCTGACGGCAAATTCAAGGCCACGCTGTGGGTGCACAAGGCCAATCACAACCAGTTCAACAGCGTTTGGGCGCCGGAGACCGCACCGGGTGTGGCGATGCCGCGGCCCAGCCAGGAGCAGATCGCCAAGGTTCATCTCGGCGCGCTCGCCCTCGCCGTCCTCCTTGACCGCCACGAATACTTCGCTGTCCTGCACGATCACGCTGTGGCCACCGCGTGGGATCCCGCCGGCACCGAGCTGGTCTCGCAATATCAGGATCCCCAGCGCATCTTCGTTCAGCACAATCAGGAAGGTCTCGGGCCACTGGTAGTCTCGCTTCCACTACAGGGCACCGTCGCGGCCGATGGCGTGGTGGCAACGCGGCAACTCACGGCACTGGTCGGCGGCGCCGCCACGACGACCATCACGGTCCGCCTGGCCTGGAACGCCGCCGGTTCCCGGCTGCTGCTGCAGGTGGATCCGGCCACGCTGCCCGCTGAACGCTACAAGGTGCTAGCCCTTCGCGTGGGTCAGTCCAATGAGGCCGCAAACACCGCAAATCGGGACCAGGATTTCACCCTTGAGGTTTCCAGCGGTTCGCGTACCGCCGTCTTTCCAGCGAGTTCCCTCCACAGGCTGCTGTTCCCCGACCCGCCGCCCTTTGGACCGGCCAAGATCGTGATGCAGACGCTGCGGTTGCCTGTGGCCCGGCTCGTTGAATGCGGTGTGGACCCGAGCGACCTTCGCGCCATCGCCTTGGTATTCGACCGGCGTCAGACGGGCGTTGTTTACACCGGCGATTTGCAGTTCACTAACTGAAAATATTCCATTCGAGGTATCGTCATGCCGCTACCGGAGCCACCGAAAGTCGCAGCGGTCGAGGTCATCGCCGCGCAACCTACCGAAACCGACCGCGCCGCAGTTGCGCATATGGGCGCGACAGAGCCGAAGGCCGTCTACGTTGTGAAGGTGAAGCTCAAAGCCAAGCCTCCGGTCACGTCGATGGCCTGGGCGCTGTACGTTAATGACGAGCTTGTCTCGAAATACTGGGAGTACGCCGACGGGATTTATTTCACCGTCTCCGACCCCCAGTTCTTCACCAGGCACCGGGGGAAGCAGTTGCGCTTCTCGCAGAACGGCACCGACTTCTTCGATACCGGCGTGAAACTGGCGCCGGCCCCATCGGTCGCCGAGGACAACGCGATCAGACTGCCGCTGCAGGCCGACGTGCTCAAATAGGGTTGCGCTGCAAGGGTGCCCTCCGTGTTCCGGACGCGGTGCAGCCTGGGCGATGCGCAGCATCGTCCGGCAACGCTACTCTGCGGAGCCAAGATCCACCGCAGCGCTTCGCCAACAGTGCATCACACCGCAAGCGCGGCGCGCTACGCTGCGTCCGGGGAACGCTCCTACTAGTCCAGCGCCTAGCGGTTGGAACCGATAGCGCGACCATTTATTGGTGCATGTACCTGCAACTGGCTTTGCTTGGGAGATCTGAACATGATTTCACGCCCATTCGTTGGTCTAGCGCTGGCCGCTGCTGTGGCATTCTCTGGTCCCGCCTTGGCGAAGGACCGCGCCGACCCGATCAAGATGTTCGACTCCGACAACGATGGTACCCTCGACCTGCCCGAGGTGAAGAAGGCAGCGTCGGCAATGTTTGCCAAATTAGACCCGGATCGGGATGGCACACTCGATGCGCGTGAGTTACGCGGCAGATTGAGTGCCAAGGAGTTCGCTGCAGCCGATCCCGACCATGATGGTACGCTGACGCTGGACGAGTATCTTGCTGTCGTGGAGCAGCGCTTCAACGCAGCCAATCCAGACAAGGATGGAACGTTGGATGCCAAGGAATTGCGATCACCTGCCGGCCGGGCTCTGCTGCGGCTCATGAAATAGTGCCAACTTAGCGCAATCGTCCTCGCCGAGTGCCGTCAACCAAAATCCGGCTGCCAGCCGCGGACCTCCCGTGCTGCCGTGGTCACGTCGCCGATGCTGCGGAACGACGCCGTCTCCACCATCATGGTACGCGCGAGCCGCAGGCTCCGCGCCTCGCAGATGGCCCGCTGCTTTGGATCCTCGATCAGTTCGAAATCGGCATTGTGCGCCAGCCCGAGAATGCGGCGGATGATTTTTGCTGCCGAAAATCCCCCGGTGTCGCCGAACAGCCGCGCCATATAGGCCTGCCGCTCGACCTCCAGTCGCGCCGCACCGCCCACGCCGGGAAACAGCGTCCGGGGGTAGGCGTCGCCGTGGGCTTCCGTTCGCCAGAGATCAAGGAACGCGCGGGCGAACTCCGTCCAGACGTTTTCGATCGTTTCCAGCACCCAGACCTCGAACAGCCGCCGTCCGCCCGGCGAGCGTTCGTGGCCGGCGGAGGCCAGATAGCTCATCAGGAGATTGCCGATGACGGCGCCGAGATCGAACCCCATCGGTCCGTAGAACGCGAACTCGGGATCAATCACGACCGTCGAGCCTTCCGTCACCATGATCGAGCCGGTGTGGAGATCGCCGTGGATCAGCGCTTCCGGTGCGTTCAGGAATTTCAGTTTCAGCCGCGAGATCGCGACGTGGAGATCGAGGTCCCCGCGGAAGGCGGCCGCAGTCGAATCGAGCCAGGGCTGTGTCCAGCGGTTTTGCTCGGCCACGCAGTAGGGATCGGTGAAGATCAGGTCCTCGGTGATCTTGCACAGCGCATGGTTGCCTGCGAACGCCGCGATCCCCTCCTTCTTCTGGGCTGCAGGAATCGCGAGGTCGGAAGAGAAAAACAGCGTGCGCGCCAGAAAGGTCGCGATGTCCCCGACAAAGCGCGGATAGAGCGTGCCGGCAATCAGCCCCTTGCGCATGATGATATGAGGCTCGATCAACTCCATGACGACGAGCGCGAGCCCCTCGTTGTGGTGCAGCACGGCCGGCACCAGGCCGGGCGCCAGCCGCGCCTGATGCGTCAGCGCCAGATATTCGTAATGCGAGCGCGACAGCGGCAGCGGCCAGCTTTCGCCGACGAGGCGCACATAGGGTAGCGCCTGCTTGACGGCGATGCCGCCCGCGGCTCCCTTGACGATGAAGACGAGATTGAGGTTGCCGTCGCCAACCTCGCCGATCGACCAGGAAGCCGGCGCGCCGCCAAGCCGGGCCGCGACCGCCGGGAGCCCCGCAAGATAGTCCCGCAGGTCGGCTTCATGAAGAATTCGATATTCGTCCTGCCGGGGATCAGCCAATGATCGCTGCTGTGAACTCATCGCCGCCTGACCCCCCATGCCGGTACGGGAGGTCCCACGCACTCCCGCTTCAGGAAATTCGATCCGATATCGGCCTTTTTCTTGACCGGATCATAATCGCAAAATGCGGTCAGCGACCAGCGTTCACCGTCCGCATTTGCCCTGGCGTCTCAAATGAGCTGCGCGAGCCAGATGGTGTGGCCGCCGCAGTCGGGGTCCTCAACGACATGCGACGCCACGCGAAACCCGTTCTGATCCAGCAATGAACGATATTCGGCGGGGTCGAGGCTCGCATGATACAGCGGCTCGCCCCCAAAACTTCCGATCGCCTCCCCATGCGTCGGGCCACTTGTGAACATCAACACCGCCTGGGGCGACGCGTGCTCGCGAAACACCGGAAACATGTTGCGTTGGTCGTCGTAGCAGAGGTGAAAGAAACTGTCCCACGCCAGGATGCCGGAAAACTTCCGCTGCAGGGCAAGCTTGCGCATATCGGCGACGACCCATTCCTGTTTGGGAAAATGCCGCCGGCAGACATCGATCATGGCCGGCGACGAATCGACGCCAACGACGGGATGATCAAGCTCGATCAGATACCGGGCCATTGGCTCGGCGGATCCGCAGCCGAGATCGAGGATCGGGCTAGCCGGTGGCAGCAGCGCCCGGAAACGGTCGAGCCAGGATTTTTCAAACAACCTGGTGCGTCCGCGACGCTCGATCCAGTCCCGCGCCTTGCGCTGGTACAGATCAATGATCCGGGCGGCTTCTTCCGATGCCATTCGGCAATTCACGCATCTCTTGTCGACCGAACCTATTCCCGTTCCAGGAAATTCGAACCGATATTGGCCCTTTTCTTGACCGGATCATAATCGCAAAAGACGCTGTCGGCGACCAGCGTGTAGCTCGGGATGATCGTGTCCTTGTCGAGCTTGACCGAACTCACGCCGATGACGGCGGTCTGCTTGCCGCCGGTCCATTTGAACGGGGTAGTGCTCTGCGCCCTCTCGCAGGCGGCGACCGCATCGGCGAAGACCGAGCCCTCCACGAAGGCCTTCACCGTCCGAAGCTGCCCCAGCGTCTTCCAGTTCATGTAGAACGACCCGGCGAGCCCTGCGGCGAGCAGGACCACGAGCGCCAGCAAAATTCTTTGAATAGTCATTCCTGTTCCCCCGGCAGACTAGCGCTTGCCCGCGCTTGGCTGAGACTGTGCCCTCTCATGGGTCGTCGAGAGCCCAGTCAGGCGGTGAGAGGCCGGGACCGGGGACGCATTGGTTTTCCGTTGCGAAGGATTGGCAGCGAACGAATGGCCTTTGTTCTGGGAAACCTGCCCGGCCCCGCAATGCTCCTGATTGGCATCGCAAGCCATCAGGCAATTGGTTTCCTCCATGGCGGACTGATCCATCGCGGCAGCCTGGCCGCCGATCGATGCAAGCAGCAAACCTACTGGAACGACGCTGCGCCGCATTGTGCTCAATTCCCTAGAACGGCAGCCCCATCAGCTTCGAGAGCCGCTCGATGTTCAGATAGCCCTGATAATACGCCCACATGCCGATGCCGAAAATCACGCCTGAGATTAGCGTGGTCCAGAGCAACTTCCAGCCCATCCTCGCCATGACAGGGGCGCCCGGATCGGTGCCGGCTGCCCCCTCGCCGTCCTCGTGCTGGCTGCGGACGCCGAACGGCAGGGTCACGAACAGCACGACCCACCAAAGCACGAAGTAGATCGCAAGCGCGGTGGAGACGCTGTAAGCCATGAGACTCTAGGCCTGTTCGATTTCGACGAGCGCGCCGGAAAAGTCCTTGGGATGGAAAAACAGCACCGGCTTGCCATGGGCGCCGATCTTCGGCACGCCGTCGCCGAGCACGCGCGCGCCCTCGCTGATCAGCTTGTCGCGCGCGGCGATGATGTCGGGCACGTCATAGCAGATGTGATGAATGCCGCCGTCGGCGTTGCGCTCGACGAATTTGGCGATCGGCGAGGCCTCGCCGAGCGGCTGGATGAACTCGATCTTGGTGTTGGGCAGCGTCACGAACACGGTGATGACGCCGTGCTCCGGCAGCGGCACCGCGCCGGAAATTTCCGCACCGAACGCGCCGCCATAGATCTTGGCCGCCTTCTCCGCATCCTTGACCGCGATCGCGACATGATTGAGCCGGCCCAGCATGACACTCCACTCCCTGCTTCCTGCGTCAGTTCGAAAACGCTTTTTACCTCAAACCGTCAGCACATGAACGAGGCAAATCGGCTTCTTGCCCCACTGCTCGTTGATGGCGGCCCGCACCGCGCGGCGCACCGATTCCGCAGTCGCGTCCGCATCGCGCCGCCGCGCCCGCGGCAGCCCTTCCACCGTCGAGACCACCGTGTCGAACACGATCTCGTCGATCACCTCGCCGGCCGCATTCTTCTCGGGGATGCCGACGAGATCGACCTCGGGATCGTCGGCCAGTTCGCCCTTGTCGGTCATGGCGATCGCCACGAAGGCGCAGCCGGCAAATCCCATCCGGCGCCGCTCGACCACGGCGCGGGACTTGGAATCCTCCAGTATATTGCCGTCCTTGTAGAGCCGCCCCGACGGCAATTCGTCGATGATGCCGGGGTCGCCGGGCCCGAGCTTGACCAGATCGCCATTGCGGCAGGTCAAAACCTTCGGCACGCCGGCGGTGCGCGCCAGCTTGGCGTGCTCGGAAAGATGCAGCGCCTCGCCATGGACGGGGATCAGGATCTGCGGGCGCACCCATGAGATCATGTCGCGCAGTTCGTCGCGGCGCGGATGGCCGGAGACGTGGACGAGATCGGTGCGGTCGGTGATGACCTCGATGCCCTGAACCACCAGGCCGTTGATGATGGCGCCGACCGCCTTCTCGTTGCCGGGGATGGTGCGCGAGGAAAAGATCACGCTGTCGCCCTTGTTCAGCGTCACCTGCGGATGGTCGTTATTGGCGATCCGAGCCAGCGCCGCCCGCGGCTCGCCCTGACTGCCGGTGCACAGCGCCAGCACCTTGTCTGGCGGGAAATGGCCATAATAATCGGCGCCGCGGAAATTCTGCACGCCGTCGAGATAGCCGGTCTCGCGGGCGACCTGCACCACGCGTTCCATGGCGCGGCCGACCACCACCACTTCGCGATCGGCGGCCTTGGCGGCATCCGCCACGGCTTTCACCCGCGCGACGTTGGAGGCAAAGGTCGTGACGGCGACCCGGCCCTTGGCAGCCTTCACCAGCTTGGCGATGGTGGCGGCAACCTCGGTTTCCGAGGGCGAGCGTCCGTCCCGCACCGCATTGGTGGAATCCCCGACCAGCGCCAGCACGCCGGCATCGCCGAGTTCGCGCAGGCGCCGCTCGTCCGTGGGAAGACCGATGATCGGCGTCGGGTCGATCTTCCAGTCGCCGGTGTGGAGCACGGTGCCGACGGAGGTATGGATCGCCAGCGCATGCGATTCCGGAATCGAGTGCGCGACCGGGATGAATTCGACGGTGAACGGCCCGAGATTGACCCGGCCGCCCGACGGCACCACAGTCACGGGGATCTTCGGCGGGTTGCGCTCGGCGGCGCATTTCGCCTCGAACAGCGCCGCGCTGAATTTGGTGGCATAGACCGGGCATTGCAGCTTCGGCCAGAGATCTATGATGGCACCGAAATGATCCTCATGGGCATGCGTCAGGACCAGGCCCATCAGGTTCTTGCGCTCCTTCTCCAGGAAGCGGATGTCGGGCATGATCAGGTCGACGCCCGGCAGATGCTCCTCGTCGCCAAAGGAAACGCCGAGATCGACCGCGAGCCAGGAGCGCTGGTTGCGGTTGCCGAGCCCGTAGATCGACAGGTTCATGCCGATCTCGCCGACGCCGCCGAGCGGCGCAAAGGTCAGTTCATCCGGCCGCGCCATCAGGCCGCTCCCACTGACGCCGCGGTGCCGAAATAGACCTCGCCCGCCGTGACGGCCGCGCGCTTGCCATCGGCTGTGCGAACGATCAGGCAGCCGCTCTCGTCGATGGTATCGAACGTACCTTCCACAGTCGCGGTTCCGGTCTGGATCGCGATCCGCTCGCCGAGGCCGAACGCACGCTCCAGCCACTGCCTTCGGATTTCGGCAAAGCCGCGGCCATTGTCCCAGATGCCGCGGAATTCGACCCAAGCGTCAGATAGCGCCGCGAACAGCTCCTCCGCGCCGATTTGAACGCCGAGCGCGGCCAGCGACGTCGCCGGCGTCGGTGTGCCCTCTGGCGCGGCGATGATGTTGGTGCCGATTCCCGCCACGACGGCCAGCTCACCGCCCGCCACGACCTCAGCCTCCACCAGCAACCCGCAAAGCTTCTGCCCGCGAACCATAATGTCGTTCGGCCACTTCAGGAGATATTTCAATTGATCCGATCCGGCCAGCCGCAGATTGGCCTCTACGCTGACACGTCGCAGCGCCGTTTCATGCGCCAAACCGAAGGCAAAGCCCATGGTCGCCGCAACCGCGGGCGAAACATCCATCACTTCAAGCACGCTGCTGGCGAGGTTGCCGCGCGGCGCGACCCAGGCGCGCTGCCGGCGGCCCCGGCCGGCGATCTGCTCCGTCGTCACGAACCACATCGGGCCGCGCTCGCCATCGCGGGCGCGGGACATGGCTTCGGCGTTGGTCGAACCGATCTGGTCGAAGGCGGCGAGACCGTAGCCCGCCGATCTGGCTGTGGGACCGAGCGTGAAGGTCATCCTGGGAACAGCGACTTCGCCGCCGCCGTGGCGACGCTGACCAGCGGCCCCGGATAGACGAAGAAGAAGATGTTGAAGATACCGGCCACCGCCAGCACTGTCCGCAGTTCGATGCGCATCGGTTCGATCTGGCCGACAGGCTCGTCAAAATACATCACCTTAATGATGGTGAGATAGTAGAACGCGCCCACGACGCTGGAAAGCACGCCGATGACGGCGAGCGTGAACAAGTCGGCCTTGATCGCAGCCACGAAGACGTACCATTTGGCGAAAAAGCCCGCGAGCGGCGGAATGCCCGCCAGCGAGAACAGCAGCATGGCGAAGAAGAACGCCAGCAGCGGATTGGTGCGCGACAGGCCTGCGAAATCGCTGATCTGCTCCATCGGCTGGCCATTGCGCTTCATGGAAAGGATCACGGCGAACGAGCCCAGCGTCATCGCGATATAGATCGCAATGTAGACCAGCACGCCCTGCGCGCCCTCCACCGTGCCCGATGCCAGCCCGACCAGCGCAAAGCCCATATGGCCGATCGACGAATAGGCCATCAGGCGCTTGATGTTCTTCTGCCCGATGGCGGCGAACGATCCCAGCGCCATCGAGGCGATCGCGACGAAGACGAGAATCTGCTGCCATTGCGGGACGATGCCGGGAAAAGCCGTCAACGTCACGCGGGTGAACACCGCCATCGCGGCGACCTTCGGCGCCGAGGCAAAGAAGGCCGTGACCGGTGTCGGCGCGCCCTCGTAGACGTCGGGCGTCCACATGTGGAATGGCACCGCCGAAACCTTGAAGCAGAGCCCGGCCAGCAGGAACACGAGGCCGAACACGATGCCGACGCTGCCGGTTTTCACCGCCGCCGCGATGCCGGCAAATTCGACCGTGCCGGTGAAGCCGTAGATCAGCGAGGCGCCGTAGAGCAGCATGCCCGAGGACAGCGCGCCGAGCACAAAGTACTTCAGGCCGGCCTCGGTGGACTTGGCGTTGTCGCGGTTGCTGGCGGCGACCACGTAGAGCGCGAGGCTCATCAGCTCGAGACCGAGATAGAGCATGATGAGGTCGGCGGCCGAGATCAGCACCATCATACCGAGCGTGGAGAGCAGCACCAGGATCGAATATTCGAAAATCCGCCGCGACGGGTCGGACAGGAACTCGGTCGACAGGATCAGCGTCGCCGCCGAACCAATGATGGCAAGGGTCTTCAGGAAGCGGGCGAAGTCGTCGACGATGAAACTGCCGCCGAAGGTCATGAGCTTGCCCGCCGGCAGCATCAGCTCCAGCGCGCCGGTGACGACCAGCAGCACCACCGCAAGCGTGGTGACGAGCCTGGTCATCCCCTCACCGCGATAGGCGCCGAGCATCAGCAGCGCCATCGCGCCAACGGCCAGCACCAGTTCCGGCAGCACCGGCAGCAACTGATAACCTGCACTCGAAAAGTTCATGGCGGAGGCCTTACTGGGCGACCAGCGCGGCTGCCTTAACGGCAGTCACGGCGGTATTGTAATTGTTGACGAGCTGCTGAACCGAGGCCGCCGACATGTCGAGCACCGGCTTCGGATAGACGCCGAACAGGATCGTCAGCGCGACCAGCGGGAACAGCGTCAGGCTCTCGCGCAACGTCAGGTCCTTGATGCTGGCCAGCGACGGCTTTGTCAGCGCGCCGAACACCACCTTGCGATAGAGCCACAGCGCATAGGCTGCCGACAGGATCACGCCCAGGGTGGCAAACGTTGCGGTCGGGATCGAGACCTTGAATGTACCGAGCAGCGTCATGAACTCGCCGACGAAGCCTGAGGTGCCGGGCAGCCCGACATTGGCCATGGTGAAGACCATGAACACCAGCGCGTAGAGCGGCATCCGGTTGACGAGGCCGCCATAGGCCACGATCTCTCGGGTATGCATGCGGTCGTAGACGATGCCGACGCAAAGGAACAGCGCGCCGGAGACGATGCCGTGCGACACCATCTGGAACACGCCGCCGGCCACGCCCTGCGTGGTGCCGGCGAAGATGCCCATGGTGACAAAGCCCATGTGGGCGACTGATGAGTAGGCGATCAGCTTCTTGACGTCTTCCTGCATCAGCGCCACCAGCGAGGTGTAGACGATGGCGATCACCGACAGCGAGAAGATCAGCGGCGCGAAATCCTGCGACGCCAGCGGGAACATCGGCAGCGAGAAGCGCAGGAAGCCGTAGCCGCCCATCTTCAACAGGATCGCGGCCAGGATCACCGAGCCTGCGGTCGGCGCCTCGACATGGGCATCGGGAAGCCAGGTGTGCACCGGCCACATCGGCATCTTCACCGCAAACGAAGCAAAGAACGCCAGCCACGCCCAGGTCTGCAGAGACCTCGGTACCGCGGTGTGCATCAGGGTCGGAATGTCGGTGGTGCCGGCATTCCAGTACAGCGCCATGATGGCGAGCAGCATCAAGACCGAGCCGAGCAGCGTGTAGAGGAAGAACTTGAACGACGCATAGACCCGGCGCGGGCCGCCCCAGACGCCGATGATCAGGAACATCGGAATCAGGCCGCCCTCGAAGAACAGGTAGAACAGCATGAGATCGAGCGCCGAGAACGTGCCGACCATCAGCGTTTCCAGGAGCAGGAACGCCATCATGTATTCGCGCACCCGCATCGTGACCGATTTCCAGCTCGCGATGATGCAGAACGGCATCAAGGCGGTAGTCAGGATCACAAACGGCAGCGAAATGCCGTCGACACCCATATGATAGGTGATGCCGCTGGCGAGCCAGTTCGCCTTTTCGATGAACTGGAAATCCGGATTGGCGGCGTCGAAGCGCCAGACCAGGATCAGCGACACCGCAAACGTGACCAGCGTGGTCCAGAGCGCGATCCAGCGCGCATTGCGCCGCGCAGCCTCGTCGTCACCGCGGGTGAGATAGATCGCCAGCGCGCCGATGACCGGCAGGAAGGTGACGACGGATAGAATCGGCCAGGTTGTCATCACTGGGCCCCCAAGCCGAACATGAACCATGTGATCAGCCCCGCGACCCCGATCAGCATCGCAAAGGCATAGTGGTAGAGGTAGCCGGTCTGGATCTTCACCACATTGCGGGTGACGTCGAGCACGCGCGCCGAGACGCCGTCCGGGCCAAAACCGTCGATGACGACGCCGTCGCCCTTCTTCCACAGGAAGTAGCCGAGCCGTTTTGCCGGACGGACGAAGATGAAGTCATAGAGCTCGTCAAAGTACCATTTGTTGAGCAGGAACTGGTACAGCATCGGGTGCTCGCGGGCGAGCTGGACCGGCACATAGGGCCGCTGAATATAGAAGACGTAGGAGATCACTGCTCCGACGACCATCATGACGAAAGGCGCCCACGCCACCCATGCCGGGATGTGGTGCATTTCCTCGATGATATGCGGATGCATCTTGACCGACTCGCGAAAGAATTCGTCCACGCCGTGGCCGGCGAATAGCTCCTTGAATGGGTAGCCGGCCAAGATCGATCCGGCAGCCAAAACTCCAATCGGGATCAGCATCCATAGCGGCGCTTCATGCGCAGCCTCGTAGTGCTCCTGATCGTGCGGTTCCCCGAAGAAAGTCTTGAAGATCAGGCGCCAGGAATAGAACGAGGTCAGCAGGGCCGCGGCGACCGTCATTACGAAACCATAGGGCGCCAACGGATTGTGGGATGCATAGGCGGATTCGATGATCGCGTCTTTGGAGAAGTAGCCCGCAAACATCGGAAAACCGGTCAGGGCCAAGGTCCCGATGCACATGACCGCAAACGTATAGGGAATCTTGCGCCAGAGCCCGCCCATGTTGCGGATGTCCTGCTCGTGGTGCATCGCGTAGATCACCGAGCCTGACCCCAAGAACAGCAGCGCCTTGAAGAAGGCGTGCGTGAACAGATGGAACATGCCGACCGAATAGGCCCCCGCCCCCATCGCCACGAACATGTAGCCGAGCTGCGAACAGGTCGAGTAGGCGACGATGCGCTTGATGTCGTTCTGGACGAGGCCGATGGTGGCGGCAAAGAACGCCGTGGTGGCGCCGAAGAACATCACGACGGCCTGCGCGGTTGGCGCGAGCTCGAACAGCGGCGACAGCCGCGCCACCATGAACACGCCGGCCGTCACCATGGTCGCGGCGTGGATCAGCGCGGAGACCGGCGTCGGGCCTTCCATCGCGTCCGGCAACCAGGTGTGCAGCAGGAACTGGGCCGATTTGCCCATCGCGCCCATGAACAGCAACAGGCAGGTCAGCGTCAGCGCATCGGCATGCCAGCCGAAGAAGTTGATGGTCTTGCCTGACAGCCCGGGCGCACCGGCAAAAATCGTTTCGAAGTCGATCGACTTGGTCAGCATGAAGATCGCAAAGATACCGAGCAGAAAGCCGAAATCGCCGACGCGGTTGACGACGAACGCCTTGATCGCCGCCGCGTTCGCCGAGGGCTTCTGGTACCAGAAGCCGACCAGCAGGTAGCTCATGAGACCGACACCCTCCCAGCCGAAGAACAGCTGGACCAGGTTGTCCGAGGTCACCAGCATCAGCATTGCGAAGGTGAACAGCGACAAATAACCAAAGAACCGCGGCCGATACGGATCCTCGTCCATGTAACCGATGGAATAGAGGTGCACGAGGGAAGAGATGGTGTTGACCACCACCAGCATCACCGCGGTCAGCGTGTCGACGCGCAGCGCCCACGACACCTGCAAGTCGCCGGAATTGATCCAGGGAAACAGCGCGATCCTTGCGACATCATGGTGCAGGAAGCCGATATCGACCAGCACCACCCATGAGAGCGCCGCAGAAACGAACAGAAGTCCTGTCGTGATCAGCTCAGCCGCGCGCGACCCTTGCGCCGGCGGCTCCGAGACGTGGTGGTCGTCGTGGCCGTGATCGTCATGGGCGTCGGCAGCGTGGGCGTGATCGCCATGGCCGTCATCGTGATGATGTTCGACCACATCGCCGCTCGGGTTGCGCGCATGGGCGCCGAAAATCGCGATCAGGCCGGCCAGAATGGCGCCCAGCAGCGGCAGAAAGACAATTGCCTGAACCATAGCTGCCCTTAGCCCTTCATCAGATTGACGTCTTCAACCGCGATAGAACCGCGGTTGCGGAAATAGACCACCAGCACCGCCAGACCGATCGCCGCTTCAGCGGCGGCGACCGTCAGCACCAGCAGCGCGAACACCTGTCCGACGATGTCGCCGAGGAAGGTCGAGAACGCCACCAGGTTGATGTTGACGGCGAGCAGGATCAGCTCGATCGACATCAGGATGATGATGATGTTCTTGCGATTCAGGAAAATGCCGAGGATCCCGAGCGTGAACAGGATGGCGCCGACCGCGAGATAGTGCCCCAGACCGATGGTCATTTCACCCACTCCGCCGCATCCGCGTCCTGCAGACCCTGCCCCGACGTCACCTTGCGCACGGCCATCGCAAGCTCCGGCGTGCGCGCATTCTGCACGTTGATATCCTGCCGCTTGACCTTCGCCTTGTGGCGCAGCGTCAGCACGATGGCGCCGATCATCGCCACCAGAAGCACCATGCCGGCGATCTGGAAGTAGTGGATGTACTTGGTATAGAGCACCAGCCCGAGCGCCTCGGTGTTGCTGACATTGGTCGGGATCGCCGCCGTGATCTGCTTGGCGATGCCGGGATTGATGACCCAAGAGAAGACAACCAGCAACAGCTCGACCATGAAGATGCCGCCGATAACGATACCGATCGGCAGGTACGCGATGAAGCCTTCGCGCAGCTCGACGAAGTCGACGTCGAGCATCATGATCACGAACAGGAACAGCACGGCGACCGCGCCGACATAGACGACCACCAGGATCATCGCCAAGAATTCGGCGCCCATCAGCACGAACAGGCCGGAGGCGTTGACGAAGGCCAGGATCAGGAACAGCACCGAGTGCACGGGATTGCGCGACACAATCACCATGAGCGCCGACGCCACGCAGACGCCGGCGAACAGATAGAAGAACAGCGCGGGAAGGATCATGCCGTCACCTCACCGATACGGCGCGTCGAGTTCGATTGCTTTCGCAAGCTCGCGCTCCCAGCGGTCGCCATTGGCGAGCAGTTTCGCCTTGTCATAATACAGTTCCTCGCGGGTCTCGGTCGCGAATTCGAAATTCGGTCCCTCGACGATGGCATCGACCGGGCAGGCTTCCTGGCACAGGCCGCAATAGATGCATTTCACCATGTCGATGTCGTAACGCTCGGTGCGGCGGGTGCCGTCGTTGCGGCGCGGGCCGGCCTCGATCGTGATTGCCTGCGCCGGGCAGATCGCCTCGCACAGCTTGCAGGCGATGCAGCGCTCCTCGCCGTTCGGATAGCGGCGCAGCGCATGCTCGCCACGAAAGCGCGGCGAGATCGCCCCCTTCTCGAAGGGATAGTTCAGCGTCGGCTTCGGCTTGAAGAAATAGCGCATGGCGAGAAAGAACGCCGATACGAATTCGGTCAAGAGAAGCGCGCGGGCGGTTGCGTTGACGTTGATACTCATGACGGCCTCACTTCGGCGCAATGCCGGTGAACTGCAGCACAGCGGCGACGATCACCACCGCCGCCAGCGACATCGGCAGGAACACCTTCCAGCCGAGCCGCATCAGTTGATCGTAGCGGTAGCGCGGCACGATCGCCTTCGCCATCGCGAACATGAAGAACATGAAAAACACCTTCAGCGCGAACCAGATCACCCCGGGTATCCAGGTGAAGGGCGGCAGCGCCACCGGCGGCAGCCAGCCGCCAAGGAACATGATCGTCGCCAGCGCGCACATGGTGGTGATCGCGACATATTCGCCGAGCATGAACAGCAGATACGGCGTCGAGCCGTATTCGGTCATGAAGCCCGCGACCAGCTCGGATTCGGCTTCCACCAGGTCGAACGGCGGACGGTTGGTCTCGGCCAGCGCCGAGACGTAGAACACCACGAACATCGGGAACAGCGGCCACACATACCAGTTCAGGATGGTGAGCTGCGGCAAACCGATCAGGCTGGCGAACCCGCGGGTATTCTGCGCTTCCACCACGGCCGAGAGATTGAGCGAGCCGGCGCACAGCAAGACGGTGATGATGACGAAGCCGATCGAAACTTCGTAGGACACCATCTGCGCGGCGGAGCGAAGCGCTGCCAGGAATGGGTATTTCGAATTCGACGACCAACCGGCCATGATGATGCCGTAGATCGACAGCGACGAGATCGCGAAGATATAGAGCACGCCGACATTGATGTCGGAGATCACCCAGCCGAGATCCATCGGGATCACGGCCCAGGCCGCCAGCGCCAGCACACACGAGACCAGCGGCGCCAGCAGGAACACGCCCTTGTTGGAGCCGGAGGGAATGACCGGTTCCTTCAGCACGAATTTGAGCAGATCCGCGAAGGATTGTAAGAGACCCCAGGGGCCGACAACGTTGGGGCCGCGGCGGATCTGCACCGCCGCCCAGATCTTGCGGTCGGCGAGCAGGATGTAGGCGATCGCGATCAGGAGCACGACGAGCAGCAGGACGCTCTGCGCCACCATGATGATCAGCGGCCAGAGAAAGCCGGTCCAGAACGAGCTTGCGAAGAAATCAGCCATCAGGTCACGCTCACTCCGCTGCCGTCAGCATCTTCCCGGACGCCAGCCGGGAACATTCCGCCATGACAGCGGAAGCCCGCGCGATCGGGTTGGTCAGATAGAAATCCTCGACCGAACTCTTGTACGGGGTCTTGTCGATCTTGCCGCCCTTCCCCGCCAGCGCCTTGATGTCATCGGCCTTGCCGGGCTCGATCTGGTCGATCCGCATCAGATGAGGCACGGCCTTGAACAGCGCCTGGCGCAATGCCTGCAGGGAATCATAGGGCAGCTTCTTGCCCAAAACATCCGACAACGCGCGGACGATCGCCCAGTCCTCGCGCGCCTCGCCGGGCGGGAACGCCGCGCGGCTGGCGATCTGCGCCCTGCCTTCGGTGTTGACGTAAAGGCCGGATTTTTCGGTGTAGGCCGCGCCCGGCAGGATGACGTCGGCACGATGCGCGCCGCGGTCGCCATGGGTGCCGATATAGACCACGAACGTGCCGTCCGGCACCTTCACTTCATCCGCGCCGAGCAGGAACAGCACGTCGAGCGTGCCGAAGGTTGTCATCTGCGCCAGGCTGAGGCCGCCTTTGCCCGCGGCAAAGCCGATATCGAGCGCGCCCGCGCGCGAAGCGGTATCCTGCAGCACGGCAAAGCCGTTCCAGCCGTCCTTGAGCGCACCGACGCCTGCGGCGACCTTGGCCGCCAGCGCCAGCACCGCCGCGCCGTCATGCCGCGAAAGCGAGCCGGCGCCGACCAGCACGATCGGGTGCTTGGCGCCCTTCAGCACATCGGCAAAGGAATGCTTGCCGCTGGCGAGTTCACTGAGCGTATCGGTACCCGCGCCGAGATAGTCGTAATCGTAAGTGAGATCGGCCTTGGCCCCGATCACGCCGACCTTGAGCTGGCCCGTGCGCCAGCGCTTGCGGATGCGTGCGTTGAGGACGGCAGCTTCCTTGCGCGGGTTGGCGCCGATGATCAGCAGCGCATCGGCCTGCTCGATCCCGGCAATGGTCGGATTGAAGATCCAGGTCGCCCGTCCCGCCTTGGCGTCAAAGGCGTCGCCGCCCTGCACCGCCAGATTGCTGCAACCGTATTGGCCCAGGAGATCCTTGAACGCGAACATCTCCTCGACCGCAGCGAGATCGCCGGCGATGACCCCGATCCGCTTGCCGTCGCTCATCCTCACCTTGGCCGATATCGCTGCAAAGGCTTCCTGCCATGACGCCGTGCGGAGCTTGCCGTTCTCGCGGATATAGGGCCGGTCGAGCCGCTGCGTGCGCAGGCCGTCGACGACGTGGCGGGTCTTGTCCGAAATCCATTCCTCGTTCACGGCCTCGTTGATGCGCGGCAGGATCCGCATCACCTCGCGGCCGCGGGTATCGACGCGGATCGCGGAGCCTATGCCATCCATGACGTCGACCGACTGCGTCTTGCCGAGCTCCCAGGGACGCGCGGCGAACGCATACGGCTTGGAGGTCAGCGCGCCCACCGGGCAGATATCGACGAGATTGCCCTGCAGCTCCGAGGTCAGCGCCTGCTCCAGATAGGTCGTGATCTCCATGTCTTCGCCGCGGCCGGTCGCGCCCATCTCGGGGGCGCCGGCGACTTCGGCGGAGAAGCGGACGCAACGCGTGCACTGGATGCAGCGGTTCATCGAGGTCTTGACCAGCGCGCCAAGATACTTGTCCTCGACCGCGCGCTTGTTCTCGGCAAAGCGCGAGGTGTCGACGCCGTAACCCATCGCCTGGTCCTGCAGATCGCACTCGCCGCCCTGGTCGCAGATCGGGCAATCCAGCGGGTGGTTGATCAGCAGAAATTCCATCACGCCTTCGCGCGCCTTCTTGACCATCGGCGAACGCGTGGAAATTTCCGGCGGCTCGCCCTTTGGACCGGGACGGCAGTCGCGCACGCCCCAGGCGCAGCTTGCGACCGGCTTCGGGCCGCCCTTCACTTCGACGAGGCACATCCGGCAATTGCCGGCGATCGACAGCCGCTCATGGTAACAGAAGCGCGGAATTTCGGCGCCGGCGGCCTCGCAGGCCTGCAGCAGCGTGTACTCCGCGGGGACATCGATCTCTTTGCCGTCGATGATGAGTTTGGTCATTTGGGTCTCAGGTCTTTCCCAGCTTGCAGTCTGGCGGTGTAATGCTGGCGGTCTTCAGTGACGCTGTGATCCATTTCTGGGTCTCGGCGCCATAGGTGGCGAGATAGGCCGGCTGCGCCGCGTTCTTCTCGCACAGGAACGGCAGATGCGGCTTCAGATCGTAGTCGCAGGAAGCCAGCCACTCGCGCTTGTCAGCGAAGGCGGCGATCGTCTCCTCGCAGGCGTAGAGGAAGTACGTGACAAAGCTCTCGTACTGGACCTGCTCGTCGCGGCCGCTTGCCTTGATCTTCTCGTAGTCCGGCTGCGAGAATTTCGGATTCTTGAACGCCAGGTCGGTGTAGCCCAAAAACGCCTGACGCGCGCTGGCGCCGCGGTTGTTGGTGCGGATTTCGTTGATCTGGATCAGGATCGCAACAAAGCCGAGCAGCGCCACGGCCGCCTGCGCCATCTGCGCCAGCGTCCCGTATCTCTGCCACCATGAGCTCGGTTGCGACATGGACATCACTCCGCCGCGACCATGTGCGCGGGATCAAGCACGCCGACGTCGTCGATATCAGCCTTGTGCGAATACTGGTCGATGCGCGCCTCGATCTCGTGACGGAAATGCGCGATCAGGCCCTGGATCGGCCAGGCCGCGGCGTCGCCGAGCGCGCAGATGGTATGGCCTTCGACCTGCTTCGTCACTTCCAGCAGCATGTCGATTTCGCGCTTGTGGGCGCGGCCGTCGGCCATGCGCGTCAGCACGCGCCACATCCAGCCCGTGCCTTCGCGGCAGGGCGTGCACTGGCCGCAGCTCTCATGCTTGTAGAAATAGGAGATGCGGGCGATCGCCCGGATCAGGTCGGTCGACTTGTCCATCACGATCACGGCTGCGGTGCCGAGGCCGGAGCGCAGCTTGCCGAGGCTGTCGAAATCCATCGGCGTATCGATGATCTGCTCGGCCGGCACCATCCGCACCGACGAGCCGCCGGGGATCACGGCCTTCAGATTATCCCAGCCGCCGCGAATGCCGCCGCAATGCCGCTCGATCAGTTCGCGGAACGGAATCCCCATCGCCTCTTCGACGTTGCAGGGTCGCTCGACATGGCCGGAAACGCAAAACAATTTGGTGCCGACATTGTTGGGCCGGCCGATCGCGGCAAACCACGCCGCCCCGCGTCGCAGGATGTCTGGCGCGACCGCGATGGATTCGACGTTGTTGACCGTGGTGGGGCAGCCATAGAGGCCGACATTGGCCGGGAATGGCGGCTTTAGCCGCGGCTGGCCCTTTTTGCCTTCGAGGCTTTCCAGCAGCGCGGTTTCCTCGCCGCAGATATATGCCCCGGCGCCGTGGGCGACATAGATGTCGAACGGCCAGCCGTTGAGGTTGTCCTTGCCGACCAGTTTTGCGTCATAGGCCTGATCGATCGCGGCCTGCAGATGCTCGCGCTCCCGGATGAACTCGCCGCGCACATAGATGTAGCAGGCATGCGCGCCCATCGCGAAGCTTGCGAGCAGGCAGCCTTCGACCAGGAGATGCGGATCATGCCGCATGATCTCGCGGTCCTTGCAGGTGCCGGGCTCGGACTCGTCGGCATTGACCACGAGATAGCTCGGCCGGCCGTCGGTGGATTCCTTGGGCATGAACGACCATTTCAACCCGGTCGGAAAGCCCGCCCCGCCGCGCCCGCGCAGGCCGGAGGCCTTCATCTCGGCGATGATCCAGTCGCGACCCTTGTCGATGATCGCCTTGGTGCCGTCCCAGGCGCCACGGCGGCGCGCGCCCTCAAGCCCCCAATCGTGGAGGCCGTAGAGGTTCTTGAAGATGCGATCCTTGTCGTCGAGCATGACTTGAAGCTTCCTAGCGGATCAACGATTGGATTGCGCGTAAGCGAGGCCCGCGGCGCATCCGCCGAAGGTCAGCGCCCACAGCAGGCTGGATTCGAGGGTCGCACTCAGCGCGTAGCGCTGCAGCAGAAAAATGAAAGCCGCCGCCGCCACGGCGTGCATGCCGATATAGCGCCAGTTCTTCATCGCGCTGCCTCTCTCCGGCCCCTGCACGGGCCATGTGCCGTCACGCGTCATGTGGTTTCCTTCAGCGTCGTCGGGCCGCCGACCGGCGCCGAGAACTGACGGTCGATCTGCGGTCCCGGCTTCGGCGGATTGCCTGACGCGAAACCGTCGAGCACCTTGCCAAAGTTTTCCTTGGTCAGGTCCTCGTAGGTGTCTTTCCAGATCAGCACCATCGGTGCGTTCACGCAGGCGCCGAGGCACTCGACCTCTTCCCAGCTGAAATTGCCGTCCTTCGACAGGTGGAAGGGATCGTGATGGATGCGGCTCTGGCACACCTTGATGATGTCCTCGGCGCCGCGCAGGCGGCACGGCGTGGTGCCGCAGACCTGCACATGGGCTTTCTTGCCGACCGGCTGAAGCTGGAACATCGTGTAGAAGGTCGCCACTTCCAGCACACGGATGTAAGGCATTTCGAGGAGATCGGCGACAGCGCGGATCGCGGCTTCCGACACCCATCCCTCATGCTGTTCCTGCACGCGCCACATGATCGCGATGACAGCGGACGCCTGGCGACCCGGCGGATACTTTTCGATCTGCGCCTTGGCCCAGGCGAGGTTCTCTTCCGAGAACGTGAAGCTCGCGGGCTGCAATTCCTTCGGTGCGAGGCGGCGGACGGACATCGTTCAGTCTCTCATTGCGTGCGGCGTCCGGCTTTCGCATTGAGCGCATCGATCCGGGCGAGCCAGAATGCGCTTGCGGTGCCGAACACGTTGTAGCCGACATGGGTTGAAACCTTGATCCGGTCCAGAATCGAAAGGTCGGTCACGGTTTCAAGGCGGTTAGAATGGGGATCAAAGACGATCAGTTTCAACGGCGTCTGTTCGAGGATGTAGCGCGACACAGTGTGGGCGCGATCGCCGCCATGCTCCTCACACAGAATCACGCTGTCGCCCTGCAACAGGCGCGCGCCGCCCTTCATCGCTTCGATCTCGACGCCCTCGACGTCGAGCTTGATCAGGTATTTGCCGGTCGGGCTGACCTTGCCATCGTCGAGCAGGTTGTCGAGCGCAATCACCGGCACTTCCTCGCCGTTATCCTGGCCGCCGGCAATCGAGAACGCCTCGTGCTTGGTGCCGGACAGTCTTGCCGTGCCCCGGCCGGCCCCGATCGCACACTTCATCGTCTCGAAACGGTTGCCGTTGATATTGGCGTTGTTGACGAGCTTTGGATAATTCTGTCCCGACGGCTCGATCGCGATGGCGCTGTGCGCGCCGAACGGCTTGCTCGAGACCAGGACCGACCAGTAGCCGTAATTGGCGCCGCAATCGAGCAGCATGTAATCGACGTCGGCGGAGTCCTGAAACAACAGCTCCAGTTCGTCCTCATAATGATAGGAGCGGTTGAGTAGTTTGCTCCAGTAACCATCGCCATAGGGAAATTCGAACACCGCGTCGTCGTTGAGCCTGACCGCGATGTTGCGCTCCGGCAGCGTCTTGCGCAGCAGATTGGCGCAAGCGATGTAGCCCATATGCGAGAAATGCGAGGAGATCTTCGATCCCGTTGACAGCGCCAGCGCAGCCGCCCGCTCCCACAGGTTGGCCCCTTCAAGAGCTCCCGAGGCGCGATCAAACTGGATAGGCGCCTGCGCCGTCACCGATCGACCTCCCCGAACACGATGTCGAGCGAGCCGAGAATGGCGGAGACGTCGGCGAGCAGATGGCCTTTACAGATGAAATCCATCGCCTGCAGATGGGCAAAGCCCGGCGCGCGGATCTTGCACTTGTAGGGCTTGTTGGTGCCGTCGGAGACCAGATAGACGCCGAACTCGCCCTTCGGCGCCTCGACCGCGGCGTAGACCTCGCCGGCCGGCACGTGCACGCCCTCGGTGTAGAGCTTGAAGTGATGGATCAACGCTTCCATCGAGCGCTTCATGTCGCCGCGGCGGGGCGGTGCGATCTTGTTGTCCTCGACGACGACAGGTCCCTGCCCGTCGGGCGCGCGAAGCTTGGCGATGCACTGCTTCATGATGCGCACGGACTGGCGCATCTCTTCCATGCGGATGCAGTAGCGGTCGTAGCAGTCGCCGTTCTTGCCGATCGGAATGTCGAAATCCATCTCGGCGTAGCACTCATAGGGCTGCGCCTTGCGCAGGTCCCAGGCGGCGCCGGAGCCGCGCACCATCACGCCGGAAAAGCCCCACTCCCAGGCCTGCTGCAGCGTCACCACGCCGATATCGACGTTGCGCTGCTTGAAGATGCGGTTGCCGGTCAGAAGCGTTTCAAGGTCAGCGACGACCTGCAGGAACGGATCGCACCAGGTCTCGATATCGTCGATCAGTTTCGGCGGCAGGTCCTGATGCACGCCGCCGACGCGGAAATAGGCCGCGTGCATGCGCGAGCCGGAGGCGCGCTCATAAAACACCATTAGCTTTTCGCGCTCTTCAAAACCCCACAGCGGCGGGGTCAAGGCGCCGACGTCCATCGCCTGGGTGGTGACGTTGAGCAGATGCGACAGGATGCGGCCGATCTCGCAATAGAGCACCCGGATCAACTGGCCGCGGCGCGGCACCGTGATGCCGAGCAGCTTTTCCGCCGCCAGACAGAACGCATGCTCCTGATTCATCGGCGCGACGTAATCGAGCCGGTCGAAATACGGGATCGCCTGCAGATACGTCTTCTGCTCGATCAGCTTCTCAGTGCCGCGGTGAAGCAGACCGATATGCGGATCGACGCGCTCGACGACTTCGCCGTCGAGCTCCAGCACCAGGCGCAACACGCCGTGCGCGGCCGGATGCTGCGGACCGAAATTGATCGTAAAGTTACGTAGATTTTGCTCGTTCATGACGCAAGCTCCGCTTGCGAGCGAATGGCGAATGGCGAATGGCGAATAGCGAACGTCATTTTGGAGACTTGTCCTGCAGCGATCGTATCAAGGCGCGAACCATCTTGCCCAAGCTCTCGCAGAGCATGAGAACCGCCTGCAAATCCTGCGACGGTAGAATGCCAACCCGCTCCGCCAAAATCAGATGCGTTTCCAACTCCTTCAGCGAACCTTACGCGATCCGCAAATGTTGAACGAAGTTGCCGGTGTTGTCGCGGCCGTGTCCTTCCGCGATGTTGGCTGGCACCGACCCCGCTGACCGTCTGATTTGCGATGTCAACCCGAACAGTTCGTCGCGAGGAAATTGGCGCGTCAACCGATAGCAGGATTCCGCCAAGGTCATGGCATCCTGCCACACCCTCAGGTCCCGGTACGAGTTGATCGATTGGTCGCTCAATATTCATTCCTATTCGCCACTCGCCATTCGCTATTCGCCACTTCGCTTCTCATCGCCCGGCAGCGGATAGTCCGCGCCTTCCCATGGCGAGAGGAAATCGAATTTGCGGAATTCCTGGTTGAGGCGGACCGGCTCATAGAGCACCCGCTTCTCCTGGTCGTCGTAGCGAACCTCGACGAAGCCGGTGAGCGGGAAATCCTTGCGCAGCGGATGGCCGTCGAAGCCATAGTCGGTCAGGAGCCGGCGCATGTCGGGATGGCCGGTGAAGATCACGCCGTAGAGATCGTAGGTCTCGCGCTCGAACCAGTCGGCGCCGGGAAACACGTCGATGGTCGAGGGCACCTGCGTGGTCTCGTCGGCCTCGGCGCGAACGCGAATACGCTGGTTCAGCGTCGGCGACAGCAGGTGATAGACCACATCAAAACGCTTCTCACGGCTGGGATAGTCCACCGCGGTCACGTCGGTGATGTTGACGAAGCGCAGCGCGGGATCGTCGCGCAGATACTTCATCACCTCGACGATCTTGCCGGCCTCGACCGTGACGGTGAGCTGGTTGAACGCGACCGCATGGGCAGAGGCCGCGCCGCCAAGCGCGCTAACAATCGTCTGCCCAAGGGCGTCGAGTTTGCCGTCGTCCATTGCCTAAAACCTTAGCGTTCGATGGTCCCGATGCGGCGGATCTTCTTCTGCAGCAGCAGCACGCCGTAGAGCAGCGCTTCCGCCGTCGGCGGGCATCCGGGCACGTAGATGTCGATCGGCACGATGCGATCGCAGCCGCGCACGACCGAGTAGGAATAGTGATAGTAGCCGCCGCCATTGGCGCACGATCCCATCGAGATCACGTAACGCGGCTCCGGCATCTGGTCGTAGACCTTGCGCAGCGCCGGCGCCATTTTGTTGGTCAGCGTACCCGCCACGATCATGACGTCGGACTGCCGCGGCGAGGCGCGCGGGGCGAAGCCGAAACGCTCGACGTCGTAGCGCGGCATCGACACCTGCATCATCTCGACCGCGCAGCAGGCGAGACCGAACGTCATCCACATCAGGGACCCCGTGCGCGCCCAGGTGATCAGATCGTCGGCGGCCGCAACGAAGAAGCCCTTGTCGGAAAGCTCGTGATTGACCTCGAGGAAAAACGGGTCACTGGCCCCGACCGGCTTGCCGGTCGAGGGGTCGAGGATGCCCTTCGGCGCCTGCGCGATATCAGGCGAAGAGCCTAGAGCTGTCGGGCTCAATCCCATTCGAGCGCGCCTTTCTTCCACTCATAAGCAAAGCCGACCGTGAGGACGGCGAGGAACACCATCATGGACCAGAAGCCGGTGGCGCCGAGCTTGCCGAACGCGACCGCCCACGGAAACAGGAACGCCACTTCGAGGTCGAAAATGATGAAGAGGATCGCGACCAGGTAGAAGCGGACGTCGAACTTCATGCGGGCGTCGTCAAAAGCGTTGAATCCGCATTCATAGGCGGAGAGCTTTTCCGGGTCCGGCTGCTGGAACGCGACCAGGAACGGGGCGATCAGAAGCGCCAGACCGATCAGGCTTGCCACGCCGATAAACACGACAAGTGGAAGGTAATTCTGCAGGATGCCGGTCATCGGCGGAGCCTTTTCCTGCGGTTTTCGAAGGGCCGCAGATTCGTTGATTGGAATTATTCTTGGCTTAGCGCAGCGCAACAGAGGGCGCAAGACAAGCCATCTTGACGTCTCTCCCAAGCCTTGGCGCGTCGGCAGAACCCGAAAAAGTGTTGCGTTCCTGCCTCGCTCGGCGACCGCAGGGCAGCCGAAGGGGCCGCAATTTCAGCCCAGATTCTTCTCGTCCGCGAGCATCTGGGCGGCGGTGTCCGTGAGGCGATCGACCTGTTCGAGCAATACGGCCAGCTCGTCCTTGCTGAGCTGTTCCAGGAGCCGCCGGTTACGTTCCTGCGCGCCTGCCACAATGGTGTCATGCGCTGTCAGCCCAGCCTTGGTCAGGCAAACCAGCGTCTCGCGGTTGTCGCGCGGATTGACCTCCTTGGCGACCAGCTTCCGCGTGACCAGTTCCGCCAGTGCGCGGCTGATCTGCCCCTTGTCCATACCGACCGCTTCCGCGAGCCTGATGACGCTCATCGGCCGTCGCCGCCCCAGCGAGGCCACCAGGCCGAACTCGACCGAGGACAGCCCCGCCAGCCGCTTGTAGCGCAGGATCGCGCCGCGCTTGAGCAGATTGGCCAGCACCATCAGCCGCGACGACATCATCGCGGTGATCGGCGCCAGCTCCGCATCGTTCGCCGCCGCGAGCAGCGGCGCGGCCTGCTTTCCCGGTTTCTGGTTCATGGGAAACCTCTGCCAACAAAGTAGGCCGGTGCCAAGCTCGCCGGCGATGATGATCGCACGGGACAATCAGGCGATACGAAATGTAGATCGTTGACATTGTCATCGATTTGCATTTCACTCAACTTCATACGACCGCGGCGCCAAAAGCCGCGGCGGGAGGAAACGGCATGACCATCACGCAGCGGGATCGTGATCTCGGGACCGGCTACGCCATGAAGCCGTCCACCAAGCGGACCGAACTGACCTCGGTCGGCCGCGGCACACCGATGGGCGAACTGCTGCGGCGCTACTGGCACCCGGTCGGCCTCGTCGGCGACGCCACCGATATCCCCAGGAAACTACGCGTGCTCGGCGAGGATCTGGTGCTGTTTCGCGACAGGCACGCCCGCGCCGGCCTGTTGCACGCCCGCTGCTGCCATCGCGGCACCACGCTCTATTACGGCAAGGTCGAGGAGGACGGCATCCGATGCTGCTATCACGGCTGGAAGTTCGACACCGAGGGCCATTGCCTCGAACAGCCCTGCGAGCCCGAGGGCGGCTTGTTCAAGGACAAGGTACGGCAGCCCTGGTATCCCCTGCAGGAGCGCTACGGCCTGATCTTCGCCTACCTCGGACCGGCCGAGAAGAAGCCGGCCCTGCCGCGCTACGAATGCCTGGAAACAATGGACGACGGCGAGTTCGTCGAGGCCGATGATTCTTCCATCGGTGGCGGCGGACCTGATGTCATTCCCTGTAACTGGCTGCAGCATTTCGAAAACGTGGTCGACCCTTACCACGTCCCGGTGCTGCACGGATCGTTCTCGGGGCCGCAATTCACCAACATGATGGCCTCGATGCCGGAGGTGAAGTTCGAGACCTCGCCGCGCGGCGTCACCGTGCGCTCGATCCGGCATCAGGACGACGGCAAGGTGTTTTACCGGGTGACGGAAGCCGCCCTCCCCACGCTGCGCGTGGTACCCAATCCGCGCGTCGCGCAGTTCGCCCGCGTCGAGTCGATCGGCTGGACGCTGCCGATCGATGATACGTCGTTCCGCATCTATGTCGCGGGGCGGGTGAAGAATTCGGGCGATATCGGGCGGATGCGTTCCAAATTCAACGGAAAATTCTGGTGGGACATGACCGAACAGGAGCACCAGCAATTCCCCGGCGATTACGAGGCGCAGGTCGGCCAGGGCCCGGTGACGCTGCATTCGGAAGAGCATTTCGGCCAGAGCGACCGCGGCATCCTGATGATCCGGCGGATGCTGGGCGATCAGCTCGAAGCTGTGGCCGCGGGCCGCGATCCGATCGGCGTCTCGTTCGGGGAAAACGCGCCGCCGGTTGAATTCGAGGCAGGGAATTTCATTCGCGAGGCGTGAGACGGCGCGTTCGGCAAAAAAATCCAGGGGGAAGCATGGTCGATGTCGCGCCGCAGGCGACCTTACAGCCGGAAACCGCCGCAAGGCCCTCGATCCGGCGATATTACGTGCTGGCGCTGTTGACCGTCATCTATGCGCTGAACTTCCTCGACCGCACTATTTTCAACGTCCTGATCGAGCCGATCAAAAAGGAGTTCGCGCTCAGCGACACCACGATGGGCCTGCTCGCGGGTTTTGGCTTCGTGCTGTTCTATTCGGTGCTCGGCATCCCGATCGCGCGCCTCGCCGACCGCTTCAACCGCCGCAACATCGTGGCGGTTGCGCTGGCGTTCTGGAGCGCGATGACGGTGTTCTGCGGCATGGCGCAAAGCGTGGCGACGCTGGCGCTGGCGCGTATTGGCGTCGGCATCGGCGAATCCGGCGGCACGCCCGCCTCGCAGTCGATCATTGCCGATCTCTTCAGCAAGAATGAACGCCCGCGTGCGCTCGGCGTCTACGCCATCGGCACTTATCTTGGCGTATTCCTCGGCTATTTCATCGGCGGCTATATCAACCAGTACTACGGCTGGCGAATGGCGTTCTATACCGCAGGGCTCCCCGGCCTCGCGCTCGCCGCGGTGCTGTGGCTGACAATCTCCGAGCCGAAGCGCGGCGCTATGGCGGAGACGTTCACGCCGGAGCCGATCGGGCCCACGCTCGGCTTCCTCGCCTCGCAGCGGACCTTCGTCATCCTGCTCGCGGGCTTTTGCCTGACGAGCTTCACCAATTACGCGACCTCGGCCTGGATTCCACCGTTCCTGGCGCGGGTGCATCATCTCTCCAGCGCGGAAATCGGCACCTATGCCGGCACCTTCAAGGGGCTGTGCGGTATCGCCGGCACGCTGCTCGGTGGGTTCGTGGTCGCCCAGATCGGCCGCCGTGACGATCGCTGGAAGTTGTGGGCGCCCGCGGTGACGTCAGGCCTCGCGGGACCTGTGTTTGCGCTGTGCATGCTGACATCCGACTTCACCACGATGGTCGCGGCGCTGGCCGCCACCTCGTTTCTGGTCGGCTTTCATCTCGGCCCGATCTTTGCGATCGCGCAAACCGTCGCAAAGCCGAGCATGCGGGCGCTGGCATCCGCGATCATGCTGCTGACGGCCGCCGGATTCGGCCAGGGCATAGGCCCGCTCGCGGTCGGCATGCTCAACGATGCGCTGAAGAACGATTTTGGCGCCCAGGCCGTGCGGTACTCGCTGCTGTCAGCTGCGGTGACGACCACGCTCGGGGCCTTGCTGTTCATCTGGGCGGCACGATCGATCCGGGGCGATATCCAGCGGGCGAGTTGAGCCCGCCGGTTCGCACCTGGCCTTTTCCCTTTGTCTTCATTGATATTTCTACCGGAACGCAGCCGGGAGTATCCCGCGGGCTGTGTGCGCTTCATCACGGAAACCGCGCCTAAAACAGGCGAAAAACCGGCCGAATGAAACCATTTTGACCAAACCGCGAAACCATCCTGAAACAGACGGGGCGTACTTCTTTCGCCAACAGAGGACGCCAAAGGTGTCCGGGAGGCATCACATGAACCACTCAATTCATTCAGCGGATCGCAGTACCCATTTGAAGATCGTGGTTGTCGCACTCGTGGCCGGTATTGCGGTTGCAGCTTTCGGGATCTCCGCCCGGACCGGAGCGGATTACAGCCAGACCGCCCAGGTCGTAAAGGCCGGCAAGGCGGTGGTCGTGACCAGCTCGAGCACCTCGACCGTCCGTTAAACGATATCGCCGGCATCGGAATAAAAACGGCCGCCTCAAGGGCGGCCTTTTTGTTTGCGGCAGTTCTCGAAGATTAACGTCAAGCCATTGAAATAATGGCGCGAGAGACGGGACTCGAACCCGCGGCCTCCGCCGTGACAGGGCGGCGCTCTAACCAACTGAGCTACTCCCGCGGACGCCGTAATCATGTTCTGATCCGCGCAGAACCGAGGGCATAAAGGG
Organism: Bradyrhizobium sp. AZCC 2262; assembly: GCF_036924535.1. NCBI lineage: Bacteria > Pseudomonadati > Pseudomonadota > Alphaproteobacteria > Hyphomicrobiales > Nitrobacteraceae > Bradyrhizobium > Bradyrhizobium sp. AZCC 2262. The sequence continues at coordinate 4,017,249 of NZ_JAZHRT010000001.1, forward strand.
CCGCTCCCGCTTAGTCAAGGACGTTGCGAATCTCGCTGTCGGACAGAGGTTTCTGCGATTCCGATGCAAATAACGCCCTGTTTTCAGGCAAAACAGCGTAGGCAGCGACCCCCAGAATCGTTTAAGGCCTGATACGTCTGGGTTTCTTGAAACCTTCCCTTGCGCTGTTTACACCGGACCTTAGGGTTTCAAGTCACGATCCAAGGCGTTTTTCCGGCGCGGACCGATTTCACAAACGCCGCTAAGCCATTCAACCAACGAGGAGGGCCAGATATGGCGAAGAAAGCAGCGGCTCCAGCCACCATCACACTTAAACATCTGGCCGCAGCCCTGGCCGAGGAACATGACCTGTCGAAGAAAGCCGCCGAGGCGATCCTGACCGACATGGTCGGCAAGATTGCAAAACACCTGAAGAAGGGCGAGCGCGTCCGAATCGTCGGGCTCGGCATCCTCCAGGTCCGCAAGCGCGCCGCCCGTATGGGCCGCAACCCCTCCACCGGCGAACCGCTCCCGATCAAGGCCAGCAAGAAGGTCGCCTTCCGCGCGGCCAAGGAACTCAAGGAAGCTGTCTGATCCAACGCGCCCTGATCCGACCAAAAGCGCCATTCCGGCGGGACACCGGAATGGCGCTTTTCTGTTATAGAGCACTTCCCTTGCTCATCTTTTCCGGATCGTCATGCTGGCCTCGCCGATAGCCTTCACCCACGATGTCACCGAGCGCTTCCTGCGCTATGTCGTGATCGATACCCAGTCCGATCCGGCATCGCCGACCTGCCCTTCCACCGAGAAGCAGAAGAATCTGGGCCGCCTGCTGGCTTCGGAGTTGCAGGCAATCGGGCTCACAGACGCCCATCTCGACGAGCACGGCTATGTCTACGCGACGATCCCGGCCAATACCGATAAAAAGGTGCCGGTGATCTGCTTCTGCTCGCACATGGACACGTCTCCGGACTGCACCGGCGCCAACGTCAAGCCGCAGATCGCCAGGAACTACCAGGGCGGCGACATCGTGCTGCCGGCCGATCCCACCCAGGTGATCCGCGCCGCCGACCATCCCGCGCTTGCCGGCCAGATCGGCCACGACATCATCACGACCGACGGAACCACGCTGCTGGGGGCCGACAACAAGGCCGGCCTTGCCGAAATCATGGATGCGGCGCGGTTCCTGATTCAAAATCCGCACATCAGGCACGGCACCATCAAGATCCTGTTCACGCCCGACGAGGAAATCGGCCGCGGCGTCGACAAGGTCGACCTGAAAAAACTCGGCGCCGACTTCGCCTATACGATGGACGGCGAATCCGCCGGGAATATCGAGGACGAAACCTTTTCAGCCGACGGCGCCACCATCACCATCGAGGGCGTCTCGACCCATCCCGGCTTTGCCAAGGGCAAGATGGAGCATGCGATGAAGATCGCGGCGGCCATCATCGACCGCCTTCCCAGGAACACCTGCTCGCCGGAGACGACTGAAGGCAAGGAAGGCTTTCTGCATCCGGTCGGCATTTCGGGGGCGCTGGAGAAAGCCACTATCGGCTTCATCGTGCGCGATTTTACCGACGAGGGGCTGAAGGAAAAAGAGACGCTGCTCGAAGGCATCGTCAACGAGGTGATGAAGGACTTTCCGCACTCGACATACCGGATGGAGGTCAAGCACCAATACCGCAACATGAAGCAGGTGATCGACCGCCACCCCGAGACCGTCGACTACGCCATCGAGGCGATCAAACGCGCGGGGCTGACGCCGGTGCGAAGCTCGATCCGCGGCGGCACCGACGGCTCGCGCCTGTCGTTCATGGGCCTGCCCTGCCCCAACATCTTCGCCGGCGAGCACGCGTTCCATTCGCGGCTGGAATGGGTCAGCCGCCAGGATATGGAAAAGGCGGCGGAGACGATCGTGCATCTGGTGATGATCTGGGAAGAACGGGCGTAGCAACTTCGGCGATGCGCCATCGCCGTCATCGCCTGCGACAAACGCGAGGCGTTTGCGCAAGGGAGTGATAGCGACGTGGTTGTAAGCTGGGTACGCCGGGTTTTTGAAAACGAGGAAAATCTACCATGCGGTTGTCCAAGGTCGCCGCTTTGGCGCTTATCGTTGGAGCTACAGGCTCCATATCTGCATCTCCAGCGCTGGCCGCTTCTGACTGTCCACTATTGGTAGAACTGGCGGATTGGGGCGAGAACTCCACCGGCGACATCAGCGTCGCCTCCGGGCAAAGTTGCCAATTTCCGATCAGGATGCGCGGCACCGTGACCAGTTCGGAGATTTTTCAAAAGCCGGCGCACGGCAAGTTGAAGAAGCTCAACGCAACGACTTACGAATACAAGGCGAAGGCCAGATACAAGGGAAGCGATACCTTTGCCGTCAAAGCGACGGGTCAGGGGCCGACTGCTTCCGGCACGTCGGTAATTACCGTGCACGCGACAATCAAATAGCGTTCCTTGCGCCCATTGCATGGTGGACGCGCGTTGCCGTCCACCAAATTTTCTTATGGCAGCGACCCTCTCAGACCTCTGATACCGGTATCCGTTGTGACTTGCCCACCGTTCTCTGGGCTGGTGGGCGTGCGGACATCACTGTATTCGGAGGCAGTGATGACTCGGACGACGATCGCGCCGAGCAGAAGGACCATGAGCAATATCATGCCAACCCGGGCCGGCGTTAGATATGGATTGGACACGCGCATCATCATTGCTGCACCCATGCGCACCGCCGCCAGCCTCGTCAAACAGACATCGTTGAGTCATCGGGCGATTTGGTGGCGTAGCGATGGCGATGATTTGGGAAGCGCGGGCGTAGCGCGCTCTGCCGTCATTGCGCGTACCCGCGTAGACTACGACGCCCTTGCCGTGACGATCCAGACCGACGCCGGCAGCAGCACGGCGTCGCCCTTGGCGAACGGCGCGAGCGCCTCGCGGATCGAAGCAGCAGCGGCTCTGCGGAGCTCTTCCGGCTGGTCCTCCAGCGCGCGGCTCGCCGGTCCGATTTCGAGCGCACTCTGCACGGCGCCATCCAGACCGCGGCCGATCGCGGCATCGAGCGACAGCGGGCACGGCTCCATTTCGACCCCCGTAAAGCTGGCCTCGCCGAGGATGCGGCGAACGCGCGCCTCCGAGGCGAACGCAAACGGCCCTGGATCTTCCGGCCCCTGCTGTGGCAGCTTTGGCACATGCTTGTAGGCGGCCTGCAGCGGCGCCATGAAGAAAGGATTTTCGCGCGGCTCGCGCCAGCAGGCAAACGCCAGCCTGCCCGAAGGCTTCAGCGCTTTCCGCATATTCGCAAACGAGAGCACGGGGTCGGCGAAAAACATCACGCCGAACCTCGAGGCCAAAAGATCAAAACTTGCGGGGTCGAACGGATAGACGGTGGCGTCGGCCAGCGCGAAATCGATTGGCAAGTCCTTCGGCGCGCTCCGCCGCGCCCGTTCCAGCATCGGGCCCGATATATCGATGCCGAGCACATGGCCTGACGGCGCGACCTTGTGCGCGAACGCTATCGTCGTCGCGCCGCTGCCGCAGCCGACGTCAATGACGCGCTCGCCGGCTTTCGGTTTGGCGCGGTCGATCAAGAGGTCGGCGACCGGTCCGAGGACGATGTCCTGCGCCGCCTGCCGCTCCGCCCAGCGCCGACCGGCCGGACCGTTCCAGTAGGCGACTTGGTCGGCGTTTTGTTCGTGGCTTGCCGGTGTCTGCATAGGCGCTCTCGCTCACATTCGTAAACAATGGCGAACTCAATCGCCTCGTCAGAACTACAGCCGCTTGACCAGCCGCGCCGGATTTCCGCCCATCACCACATTCGATTCGACATCCGACACAATCAGAGACCCGGCCATCAACTGCACCTTGTCGCCAATCGTCGTGTTAGGAACGACCGCGCTTTTGATGCCAAAAAAGCAATTGACGCCGGTTCTCACCCCGCCTCCGAAGGTGACGCCGGCAGTCACCTGGGAGAGAGCGCCAAGCACGCAGTCGTGATCAACGCTGGAAAGCGTGTTGATAATCGTATCTCGCCCGATTCTGGATCTTGAGCCCACAACCGCACCGGCGCAAACGAGGGCACCGCTCTCGATTTCTGCGTCCCTCGCGACGAAAGCTGTCGGGGCAATGCAAGGTGGCATGTTCGCGCGGACCGCCCGCAGCCGCGATGCGCACAACTCACGCTCCTCGTTCGAGCCGATGCCGATGTAGACATCTCCGGGCGGGAGTTCGCGGAAATATTCGTCTTCGGACAGCGTGTTTTCGGGCAGCGTTGCCTGACCACCCAGCCGCTGGACGACGAAAACGGGCGAGACCGTGAGAAAGGACGCTATCACGCGGGCATGGCCGCCGCCGCCAAAGATATACGCCTTAGCCATTGGACTTTCTCGTCACGACATAGGCCATCAAGAGACCGTCGCTCTTTCGTGACAACGAGGTCTCGATGTCGAGCGCGGACGGTGACTGGTCCGACTTATGGACGCGAAATATCAGGCGATCATTGATATCCGCGTTGGCAAAATAATAGATTTCCCTGGAGATGGTGCTGCGGTTTGCAATGTCGGCGGCGTATCGCAATGAGCAGATGTCGCTGATGATGGGATATGAAGCGAAGTAGAGCAGACCGACCCCGTTGACGTCGTAAAAGGGAATGATCTCATACTCGCACTCGAACAGGGGAGCTTCCGGCTTGGTGACCCTGCGTTCGCGATACTCGAGCACGAAGGGCGGCAATGCGATTTCCGGAATTGGGCAATCGGGCGGAATCGTCGGCTGGCCCTTCAGAAGAGACGTATTGTTTGTTTCGCCGCGGCGAGAGAAATTTGACATCAGCCGCGCCTCGCCTGCGGCGACGTCGTGGCCAAGAGCGATGTCCGAGATGAAAGTGCCGGCTCCGAAACGTGAAATCTTACCCCGCAAATCAAGGCCGGAGTTTTCACCGATGGCGCTGAGCGGCTTCCGGAACGAATAGCGAATCCGCGTAAAGGTGGCGTACAGGCGATTGCCGCTGCCGTCCTTGAGCGAGGAGCTTTCGCTACCCAGGCCGGAGGTAATCATGCCCCAGTGCATGTCGCCTAGTTCCTTCAGCAGCCAGGACTCTGAGAGGCCCCCCATCGCCATTTGTGGCATGTTGACGGAGAAGCGTCGTCGTTCCATCAACGTGTTGTGGGACTGAGGCGCAATCTCTTCCGCTGCCGAGAGAACCAGGATGTCGTTTAAGGTCGCGATCGCGCCCCATGCGTCGTCGCTGATGGGACGCCCCAGCGTCGCTTCGATCCGCGCCCGAAGAACCACCAGGCCGAAGCTGTCGATCGGCAGATCGGAAATCGCAGCGAAAAAATCGGGGGAACCGGGGATTTCCTCTTCAATGATCTGGCGCAGCATCCGAGGCCCTCTATCCGACATCCGCGCAGCCAAGTCCGCCGGCGTTTGAGCAGGCACTACCCTGTTGCGGCGTGGATAAACGCCAAGATTACCCACATCTTCACATTGTATTGGTAGGCGGCGACAGATTCGAACTGCCGACCCTCTCGGTGTAAACGAGATGCTCTAACCAGCTGAGCTAGCCGCCCTTGAGCCGACTGTTTAGCCCTGCAGCCCCCTTTGGCGCAAGGGTGCCGTCGCGCCGGACACTGCGGGGCGCTAGTCGCCAGGCCGGGCCGGCAACGCCTTGAGATCGTTGATCCACGGCGCGGCGGACTTACACCAGATTTGCCGCATGGGCTTGAGCTGATCGCGCTGGCGGATGCTGCCCCAGCGGATGCCCCAGTCGTCCGGCCCGCCCTCGCCGCTGGTGAACAGCGGGGAACCACAGCCCTCGCAAAAATGCTGGAAGCGCGTGCGGCCGTTGTCGCCGGCCTTCGCGTAAATCTTCGCCGGCGCGCCCGTCATGCGGACCTGCTCGGCGGAACAAATCACCGTCACCCGGTACGCCGAGCCCGTCAGGTTCTGGCAATCGGTGCAGTGACAGATCGATACTTTCGCGGGATCGATCTCGGCCCGATAGGCCACCCGCCCGCAATGGCATTGCCCGTCGATTTCCATCCCCTTCAACTCCGCCTGTCCAATCGGGGTCTCCGGTCCGCACAAACAAAAACGGCGCCCGAAGGTGCCGTTTTATCATATCGCGATCAATCGGATCAGTGGTGACTGATCGGGATCAGTGGTGACTGATCGGGATCAGTAGTAACTGATCGGGATCAGTGGGCCGTGAGGCCACCGGCCGCTTCGTCGGCGCCGTCAGGCTTGACCGGCACCTTGGTGTCCTCTTCCCAGACGATCGGCACCGGTGCGCGGACCAATGCCTTGGCAATGACGTCGTCGAGCCGGGCCACCGGGATGATCTCCATGCCGCCCTTGATCGCATCGGAAATCTCCGTGAGATCCTTGGCGTTGTCCTCGGGGATCAGCACCGTCTTGATGCCGCCGCGGGCGGCAGCCAGGAGCTTCTCCTTCAGACCGCCGATCGGCAGCACCCTGCCGCGCAGCGTGATCTCGCCAGTCATCGCGACATCGTGGCGAACCGGGATGCCGGTCATGACCGAGATGATCGCGGTTGCCATCGCGACACCCGCCGATGGTCCGTCCTTCGGGGTCGCCCCTTCAGGCACGTGGACGTGGATGTCGCGCCGGTCGAACAGCGGCGGCTCGATGCCGTAGTTGATCGCCCGCGAGCGGACATAAGACGCCGCCGCCGAGATCGACTCCTTCATCACGTCGCGCAGATTGCCCGTGACCGTCATCTTGCCCTTGCCGGGCATCATGACACCTTCGATCGTCAGCAGCTCACCGCCGACATCGGTCCAGGCGAGGCCTGTGACGATACCAACCTGCGGCTCACTCTCGATCTCGCCGTAGCGGTACTTCGGCACGCCGAGGAAGTCTTCGAGAGTCTTCTCGGTGACCTTGACCGACTTCTTCTTGGAGATCATCAGCTCCTTCACCGCCTTGCGGGCGAGTGTCGACAGCTCACGCTCCAGGTTACGCACACCCGCTTCGCGGGTGTAGCGGCGGATCATCAAGAGCAAGGCGTCATCGTCGATCGACCATTCCTTGGAATCGAGACCATGCTTGGCGATGGCGTTCGGGATCAAATGCTTGCGCGCGATCTCGACCTTCTCGTTCTCGGTGTAGCCGGCGATCCGGATGATCTCCATGCGGTCCATCAGGGGCCCGGGAATATTCAGCGTATTCGCGGTCGTGATGAACATGACGTTCGACAAATCGTAGTCGACCTCCAGATAGTGGTCGTTAAAGGTCGCATTCTGCTCAGGGTCCAGTACCTCAAGCAGCGCCGACGACGGATCGCCGCGGAAATCGGCGCCCATCTTGTCGATCTCATCCAGCAGGAACAGCGGATTCGAGGTCTTCGCCTTGCGCATCGACTGGATGACCTTGCCGGGCATCGAGCCGATATAGGTGCGACGGTGACCGCGGATTTCCGCTTCATCCCGCACGCCGCCGAGCGACACGCGCACGAACTCGCGTCCCGTCGCCTTTGCGATCGACTTGCCGAGCGAGGTCTTGCCGACGCCGGGAGGCCCGACCAGGCACAGGATCGGTCCGGTCAGCTTGTTGGCGCGCGACTGCACCGCGAGATACTCGACGATACGGTCCTTGACCTTCTCGAGCCCGTAATGGTCAGCGTCCAGCACCGCCTGCGCGGCCTCGAGGTCCTTCTTGACCTTGGACTTCTTGTTCCACGGGATCGACAGCAGCCAGTCGAGATAGTTGCGCACGACGGTTGCTTCCGCGGACATCGGCGACATCTGGCGCAGCTTCTTCAATTCGTGCTGCGCCTTCTCCCGCGCTTCCTTGGAAAGCTTGGTCTTGGCAATCTTCTCTTCCAGATCGGCGAGCTCATCGCGACCCTCGTCGTCGCCGAGCTCCTTCTGGATCGCCTTCATCTGCTCGTTCAGGTAATACTCACGCTGGGTCTTCTCCATCTGGCGCTTGACGCGCGAGCGGATGCGCTTTTCGACCTGCAGCACCGAGATTTCGCTCTCCATCAGGCCCAGCACCTTCTCCAGGCGCTGCGTGACGGACAACGTCTCCAGGATGCCCTGGCGATCGGCGATCTTGACGGCGAGATGCTGGGCGACCTGATCGCTCAGCTTGGCAAAGTCAGTGATCGCCTGAACCACGCCGACGACTTCGGCGGAGATCTTCTTGTTCAGTTTCACATAGCTTTCGAAGTCGGACACGACCGAGCGCGCCAGAGCTTCGGCTTCAACCGAATTGGCGTCGGTGTCGGCAAGCGCAATCGCGGTCGCCTCGTAATATTCGCTGCGGTCGGAATACTTTTGCACGCGCGCGCGCTCGAGCCCTTCGACCAGCACCTTCACGGTGCCATCGGGAAGCTTCAGGAGCTGCAGCACGCTGGCGAGCGTACCGACCTCGTAGATCGATTCCGGACTTGGATCATCGTCGGACGCATTCTTCTGCGTAGCCAGCAGGATCAGCGCGTCGTTCTTCATCACCTCTTCGAGGGCCCGGATCGACTTCTCGCGGCCGACGAACAGCGGCACGATCATGTGCGGAAAAACGACGATGTCGCGGAGCGGCAGCACCGGATAGGAGTGGCTCTCGCCGAGAACGATGGTTGGCCGGGTTTTTGGGGTCGTCATGGCCTTATCCTTTTGTTTTGCCCCCTTGCACGCAGTCCGCTTCGCTTGCGCAACCGCCACAAGGTGCCGGGAGTTCCGGGTCACTCGGCCGCCTTCGCTGCCGCCTCTCGCCGGATGATTTTGCGACGAATCTCGAACGTGATTTCCGCCACCATTGGCATTAGGTGGCTATCGGGTATGGGGGTGTCAAGTCACGGAAAAATGCCCGCTAATTGGGGCTAAACGCGCGCGAAACGCTGACGCAACAACGGCCGTCGGAATGTCCGACAGCCGTCCTTATCGGGGTAGTCCAGGCGAGGTATGGCGAAGCGCGATCAGGCGCTGGCGCTGCTCTCGACGGCCCGGTCCGAACGGTCCGCATAGATGTAGAGCGGACGGGCGGTTCCCTCGACCACTTCGCGCGAGATCACAACCTCTTCGACGCCTTCAAGACCCGGCAGATCGAACATGGTCTCGAGCAGGATGCTTTCGAGGATCGAACGCAACCCACGCGCGCCGGTCTTGCGCTCGATCGCCTTGCGGGCGACCGCGCCAAGCGCTTCGTCGGCGAAGGTGAGCTCGATGTTCTCCATTTCGAACAGCCGCTGGTATTGCTTCACCAGCGCGTTCTTCGGATCGGTCAGGATCTTCTTCAGCGAGGCCTCGTCGAGATCCTCCAGCGTCGCGACCACCGGGAGGCGGCCGACGAATTCCGGGATCAGGCCGTACTTCAGAAGGTCTTCCGGCTCGACATGGCGGAAGATTTCACCAGTGCGGCGATCTTCCGGCGCCAGAACCTGGGCGGCGAAACCGATCGAGGTCGAACGTCCGCGCGCGGAGATGATCTTCTCCAGACCTGAGAAGGCGCCGCCGCAGATGAACAGGATGTTTGTCGTGTCGACCTGCAGGAATTCCTGCTGCGGGTGCTTGCGGCCGCCCTGCGGAGGCACGGAGGCGACCGTGCCTTCCATGATCTTCAACAGCGCCTGCTGCACGCCCTCACCCGACACGTCGCGGGTGATCGACGGATTGTCGGACTTGCGGCTGATCTTGTCGATTTCGTCGATATAGACGATGCCGCGCTGCGCGCGCTCGACATTGTAGTCGGCCGACTGCAGCAGCTTCAGGATGATGTTCTCGACGTCCTCGCCGACGTAGCCCGCTTCGGTCAGCGTCGTCGCATCCGCCATCGTGAACGGCACGTCGAGAATGCGCGCCAGCGTCTGCGCCAGCAGCGTCTTGCCCGAACCGGTCGGACCGATCAGCAGGATGTTCGACTTCGCGAGTTCGACGTCGTTGTGCTTGGTCTGATGATTGAGCCGCTTGTAGTGGTTGTGGACGGCGACCGAGAGCACCTTCTTGGCATGGCTCTGGCCGATCACGTAATCGTCCAGCACCTTGCAGATTTCCTTCGGCGTCGGGATGCCGTCGCGCGACTTCACCAGCGAGGACTTGTTCTCCTCACGGATGATGTCCATGCAGAGTTCGACGCATTCGTCGCAGATGAATACGGTTGGACCCGCGATGAGTTTGCGGACTTCGTGCTGGCTCTTTCCACAGAACGAGCAATACAGCGTGTTCTTGGAGTCGCTTGTGCCAACCTTACTCATTCCTGTCTCCGTCCGCCGTTCGATCCGTTACCCGATCGACCCATTCCGGCACTCACACCGGACATCAAGGTAGATAGAGCAAATTCCGTACCAAAAAAGACCCTAACTCAATTACCCACCGTGCGAATCACGGCTTCTCGAATCCCCCGCGATCTTAACCCAACCCACACAGCCAACCATGCTGACACCCGACTATCAAGAATTCGCTAATCGGGCCCAAATGGCTACCCGTGACAATACCGTGATTTGTGGCGTTCGCACGGGGAGAAGTTGACGAAATCGACCGAGCGTTGCGCAACTGCCACGCAGCAAAACAGGCACGAAAGCGGAACTTTGGGCCTATGCGGGGGCATAGGCACGCGGCTTTCGGCCATATTTGCCGGTTCAACCAACCATTAAGGTCAACGCGGGGTGTCGCTATCCGTTACCTTACGGGGTTTTCGTTACCGCCGCCTCTTCGGGACGCTTATCGATCACCTTGTCGACGATGCCGAAGTCGCGGGCCATGTCGGCGGTCAGGAATTTGTCGCGCTCGAGCGCATCCTCGATCGCCTTGTAGGTCTGGCCGGTGTGCTTCACGTAGATTTCGTTGAGGCGCTTCTTGAGATTCAGGATCTCCTGCGCATGCAGCATGATGTCGGTGGCCTGGCCCTGGAAGCCGCCCGAAGGCTGATGCACCATGATGCGCGAATTCGGCAGCGAGAAGCGCATGTCTTTTGCACCGGCAGCCAGCAGCAGCGAGCCCATCGAGGCCGCCTGCCCGGTGCACAGCGTCGACACCGGCGGACGGATGAATTGCATCGTGTCGTAGATCGCAAGCCCCGATGTCACCACGCCGCCCGGCGAGTTGATGTACATCGAGATTTCTTTCTTGGGATTTTCCGCCTCGAGGAACAAGAGCTGCGCGACGGTGAGCGTCGACATGCCGTCTTCGACCGGACCGGTCACGAAGATGATGCGCTCTTTCAGAAGCCGCGAAAAAATGTCGTAGGCGCGTTCGCCGCGGTTGGTCTGCTCGACCACCATGGGCACGAGGTTCATGTAGGTTTCAACGGGATCGCGCATTAGTCACCCCAAGGGTTGGTAAGGGTTAGGTAGAAACGGGCGGGGGCGCACATCCATCGGCAAGGCAGGCCAATCGCCATGATTGCCGCGCGCGGACGAACGTCCCGTGATGCAGAACTCAACTCAGCACTCGCGAGCTGCGAGCCGCTCACAGATATGAGCCAATTTCCCGGCGACAAGACCGGACCATTGCGAGCCGAACGAGACGAGTTCAAGCTGATTCGCAGGCGATCTCATAGCCACGTATGCCGCAGCCCAGCCGCTTTCGCCGTTCATCATTAACATCAGCCTGACCAAACCGGTCAGGCTGCGCTCTTCTCATCGTCTTCCTTGAACAGGTCCTCGCGCGAGACCTTCTTCTCGGTCACGTTGGCAAGTTCGAGGATGAAATCGACCACCTTGTCTTCATAAATCGGCGCACGAAGCTGGGCCAGCGCGTTGGCATTGTTGCGATAGTAGTCCCAGACTTCCTTCTCGCGGCCGGGCATCGAACGCGCCCGCTCGATCACCGCGCGGCTGACTTCGTCGTCGGTCACGGTGATCTTGTTCTTCTCGCCGATCTCCGACAGCACCAGCCCAAGCCGGACGCGGCGGTCGGCAATCTTCTGGTATTCTTCCTTGGCCGCGTCTTCGGTGGTGTCCTCGTCGGCAAAGGTCTTGCCGGAGGATTCCATCTCGGCCTTGATCGAGTTCCACATCAGGTTGAACTCTTCCGCGATCAGCGACGGCGGCGCCTCGAATTTGTGGCTTTCGTCGAGACGATCGAGCAGCGCGCGCTTGACGCGCTGGCGCGTGGCCCCCGCGAACTCGGCGACCAGCCGCTCGCGCGCGGCTTCCTTCAGCTTGTCGAGCGATTCCAGGCCGAGCGTCTTTGCAAACTCGTCGTCGATCTTGGTGTCGCCGGGCGCTTCGATCAGGGTTGCCGTGGTTTCGAACTCGGCCGGCTGGCCGGCGAGTTTTTCACTCGCGTAGTTCTTCGGGAATGACACTTTCAGGGTGCGGGTCTCGCCTGTCCCCATACCGACGAGCTGTTCCTCAAAACCCGGAATGAACTGGCCGGCGCCGATCACGACCGGGATACCCTCGCCGGTGCCGCCATCGAACAGTTCGCCGTTGATGCTGCCCTTGAAGCTGATCGTGACGCGATCGCCGGTTTCGGCCTTGGCGCCTTCGGCCTTCGCCGCGTAGGGCCTGTTCTGGTCGGCGATGCGCTTGATGGCCTCATCGACCTCGGCATCGGTCACTTCGACCACCGGCTTCTCCACCGAGAAGGTCTTGAAATCGGCGAGCTGGATCGTCGGCACCACCTCGATCGCGACCGTATAGGTCAGGTCGGTCTTGCCGGCGAGCAGCTCCTCGACCTCTTTGGTCTCGGTCGGCATGGTGATCTTCGGCTCGGTCGCAAGCCGGAAACCGCGATCGGTGAAGATCTGCGTGTTGGTGTCGCGGATGGTCTGGTCGATGGTCTCGGCCATGACGGAACGGCCATACACCTTCTTCAGATGGCTCACCGGCACCTTGCCGGGGCGGAAGCCATTGAGCTTCACCTTGTCCTTGAGGTCGACCAGCTTGGCGTCCGCCTTGGCATCGAGATCCGATGCGGGAACGCTGATCTTGAATTCGTGCTTCAATCCCTCGGCGAGGGTTTCGGTGACCTGCATGGTGTCAATCTTCTTCCGCTTGCGCCGGGCCAGACAGGCCCGGCAGTGTCAAATGTTCGAGGCGTAGCCTTGCAGCCTGCGCCGGTGGTTCGGCGGACCTTGGCTCCCCGACCGGGAAACAGGCCCTCCAGTATTCGTCATGCAAACGCTTGGATAGAGCGCTTGGTGCGGGCGGAGGGACTCGAACCCCCACAACTTTCGTCACTGGAACCTAAATCCAGCGCGTCTACCAGTTCCGCCACGCCCGCGTGAAAAGCATCCATACCCGGCCGCGATGCCGCGGGCGGCGGGCTTATAACATGAGCCTACACCTCCGCAGCAAAAAAATGGCCGTTTTTGACAGCGCCGGGGCAAGGCGTCACAGCTAGGCCAGATACAACAAAAAATGGTCCGCATTGGTCCGATGGCAAGCCCCAAATTCCCGCTGGATCGACGCGAAGTAATGGCCGGACTGGGCGCAGCAGTCCTTGCGCCGATCTGGCCCACGGCGGGGCGGGCCCAAGCCCGACCCGCACTCGCGCTGCAAGCTAAAACCGACAGCGTCGCCCTCCGCCCGAACGCCCCGGCCACGGCGATCTGGTCGCTGCAAGGAGGCGAACTTCGTTTCAAGCGTGGTGAGACCCTCGATATCGCCTTCGGCAACGAACTGCCGGTACCCGCCGTCCTCAACTGGCGAGGGATCGATGGCGTCCCGGCGGCCGAACCGCTGACGGGCCGGCCACCGCTCGCGGCCGGCGGCAAGGAAGTCTTGCAACTGCCGCTACGTCACGCCGGGACCTTCCTGTGCGACCTCAACCTGCTGGGGGACGGACAACCGCGACCGTCGCGGGCACGGGCGCTGGTCGTCCAGGAAAGCGAAACCGTCGCCGTCGACCGCGACCAGATTCTCCTGATCGAAGACGGGAGGGTCAGGCCCGATGGAACCGCGATGGCACCGGGGGTCCCCGGGGACGCCGTGGCCGTGCATACGATTAACGGCCAAACCTCGCTCGATCTCTCAGCCCGCGCCCACGAACGGGTCAGGCTCCGCATCATCAGCGGCTGCCAACGCTCTGTTATTGCTATCAAACTGGAGGGGCTTGAGGTCCGCGTGATGGCCATCGACAGCCAGCCATCCGAGCCGTTCCAGGCCCGCAACGGCGCGCTGGTGCTGCCGCCCGGCGGCCGGGTCGACGCCTTCATCGATCTGACCACGCCGCCGGCCGGCGGCGTGTTGGCGATCCTCCTCCATGACGGCAAGGAAGCCCGTCCGATCGGCAAACTCACCGTATCCAGCGAACCGCCGATCCGCCCCGCGCCCCTCCCGCCGGCCCCCCCATTGCCCTCCAACGGCCTCCCCGAACGGCTCGACCTCAAGAACGCCACCCGGGTCGATCTGGCGCTTGGCGGACCGTCGGGCGACTGGGTGACGCCCGCCAGCTTCGCCGCCACCGCCCCGCCCGCCTTTCGCGTCAAGGGCGACGGCACCGTAGTGCTGGCGCTGGCCAACCGCGCCGCCATCGCCACCGTCTTCCACCTCCACGGCCATCATTTCCGGCTGCTGGACCGGCTGGACGATGGCTGGAAACCGTTCTGGCTGGATACGCTGGCGATCGAGCCCGGCCAGACCCAGCGGATCGCGTTCCGCGCCGAATATCCGGGGCGCTATTTGATCGAATCCGTCGCAACCGACTGGGCAGCGCCGCGACTGGTGCGGTGGTACGCTGTCGAATGAGGAGCACGCCATGAGCAAACCGGTCCCCGCCATCCGCAGCGTCAGAGCGCGAGCCGTCGTGGTGCCGCTCGCGCGCCCCGTCAAGAACGCCTTTGGCGTGATCGATGTCGGGCCGCTGGTCCTGATCGATGTCGAAACCGATCAGGGCGTTACCGGCCACGCCTACATCTTCGCCTACAGCAAGCTGACGCTGAAGCCGCTGGTTCACCTGATCGAGGAGATCGGGCGGGAGCTGACCGGCAAGCCGGTTGCGCCCTACGACCTGATGGCGGTGATGGACGCAAAGTTCCGCCTGCTCGGTTGGCAGGGCCTCGTCGGCATGGCGGTATCAGGCCTCGACATGGCCTATTGGGACGCGCTCGGCCAGGTTGCAGGTCGGCCAGTGGCCGAGCTGCTCGGCGGCTCAGCGCGGCCGATCAGAGCCTACGACAGCTATGGCGTGGTCGATCCCACAGCCGACGAGAAGGCGCTGCGCCGCTCGCTGGAGCAGGGCTTTCGCGGCATCAAGATCAAGGGCGGCGACGGCGATGCCGCCAACGACGAGCGGGTCGTCAAGGCCGTGCGCGCCCTGCTCGGCCCGGACATTGCGCTGATGATCGACTTCAACCAGTCGCTCGATCCCGCTGAAGCGGCGCGCCGCATCGCCCGCCTCGAACCTTACGATCTGCACTGGATCGAAGAACCCGTGCCACAGGAAAACCTGTCGGGGCACGCCAAAGTGCGCGAGACCTCGCCGACGCCGATCCAGGCCGGCGAAAACTGGTGGTTCCCGCGCGGCTTTGCGGAAGCGATCGAAGCCGGCGCCAGCGATTTCATCATGCCCGATCTGATGAAGTGCGGCGGCGTCACCGGCTGGCTGCAGGTCGCGGCGCAGGCGCAAGCTGCCAACATTCCGATGTCGAGCCATCTGTTCGCCGAAGCCAGCGCCCACATGCTCGCGGTGACGCCAACCGCGCACTGGCTCGAATTCCTCGACTTTGCCAGCGTCATCCTCGCCCATCCCGCCAAGATCGTCGACGGCACGGTCACCGCGCGAGGCCCGGGGCTTGGACTGGAGTGGAATGAAACGGCGGTAGCGAAATATCTGGTCGTGTAGGATGGGTGGAAGCGTAGCGATACCCATCATCTCCTGCAGCCGCGAAGGCGATGGGTATCGCTTCGCTCCACCCATCCTACGAACTAATACTCGATGCCGAACTCATCATAGAGCCGCCGGAACACCGCGGGCAGCACTTCCGGCAGATCCTCTGCGATCAATCCCGGCCCCGCCTCGCCCGCGGCTTCGCCGTGCATCCAGACGCCGATGCAGGCAGCCTCGAATGCCGGCACGCCTTGCGCCAGAAACGCCGCGATCATTCCCGCCACCACGTCCCCCGCGCCGGCGGTGGCCAGCCAGGGCGGTGCGTTGGACGCGATGCTGGCGCGGCCATCCGGGGACGCCACTACCGTATCCGGCCCCTTCAGCAGCACCACCGCGCCGCAGCGTTCGGCGGCGTCGCGCACCCTCTCCAGTTTGGAGCGGCCGGGATGCTTGTTGCTGATATCGCTGAACAGGCGCGGAAACTCGCCCTCATGCGGGGTCAGGACGACGTGGGCGTCGGCGGCGGCCTTGATCGATTCAAACAGCCGCTCGGGCGCCTCGGCAAAACTCGTCAGCGCGTCGGCGTCGAGCACAAGGCCGCGTTTCGCCGACAGTGCCGTGTGGACGAAATCGCGCGTCCGCCCGCTGACGCCGGCGCCCGGCCCGATCACGATCGCATTGAGCCGCTTGTCGTCGAGCAGTTCGGCGAACTGGATTGCATTGTCGATCACGCGCACCATGACCGCCGTCAGCGCGGTGGCATTCACCGCGAGCGCATCGCGCGGCGAGGCCACCGTGACGAGGCCAGCCCCTGCCCGCAGAGCGCCGCGGGCCGCGAGCCGCGCCGCGCCGGTGGATGCCAGTTCGCCGGACAGCACGACCGTGTGGCCGCGGGCGTATTTGTGGCCGTCGATGTCAGGCACGGGGAAAGATTTTTGCCAGCTCTGCGGCACGTTCTCGAACGTGTGCGGCCGGATCTCCTCGAGCACATGCGCATCGATACCGATGTCGGCGACGCGGACACGGCCGCAATGTTTCCGTCCCGGCATCAGCAGATGCGCCGGCTTGCGGCGGAAGAAGGTCACGGTCTCCACGGCGTTGATCGCAGCGCCCATCACCGCGCCCGACGTGCCGTTGATCCCGCTTGGCAGGTCGACGGCGAGCACCGGCGCGCCATTGGCGTTGACCGCCTCGATCATTTCGAGCGGGTCGCCCTTGACGGGCCGATTGAGCCCGGCACCGAACAGCGCGTCGATGATCAGCGCCGGCTTGCCGATCGCCTGCGGATTGAAAGGCAGCACCGGATACTTCCAGCCGCGCGCGGCGAGCGCCGCGTCACCCTGCAGGCTGTCGCGCTCGCACAGCAGGATGATCGAGACATCACGGCCGCGCGCCGCCAGTTCGGCCGCTGCCACAAACCCGTCGCCGCCATTGTTGCCGCGGCCGGCGACCACCATGATCGCTCCTTCCTCGACAAGACCCATCGCAGCTTCGGCCACGGCCTGCCCGGCGCTCATCATCAGCGCGAAGCCGGGCGTGCCGGCGGTGATCGTCAGCCGGTCGGCACGCTCCATCTCAGTGGTGGTCAAAACTTCCATGCCGAATCCTCGATCCGTCAGCCTTTTCTGGAGGCATATCGCCGCTGCGCCCCACGGTTCGCCGCCCTCGTCTGCACATGATTTGATCTGTTTGCCTATTTCTCAGGCTACGCTATCATGCCGTGTCCGGCTCCACCTCTTCCACCTGCCTGTTAAAAGTCTGATAACGTTCCGAAATCAGCCCGCGTTAACAACTTGGCATAGACCCTGCTTTTGAGGAAGCCGATCAGAAAACCGAGCTCATGATCGTCGCAGTTAGCGGCAATTGTGAGCAATCCGGCCTTGCCGGATGCAAGGATCAAACCAGACGGCGCCTCGCGCAACACCTAAAGTATCCGCACTCTGCAATTTGGAAATGCCCGGGAGGCCCTCAGTGAAGAAGATTGAAGCCATCATCAAGCCATTCAAGCTCGACGAGGTGAAAGAGGCGCTTCAGGAAGTCGGACTGCAGGGCATCACGGTCACCGAGGCCAAGGGCTTTGGCCGGCAGAAGGGACACGCCGAACTCTATCGCGGTGCGGAATACATCGTCGATTTCCTGCCCAAGGTGAAAATCGAGATCGTGATCGGCGATGACCTGGTCGAAAAAGCGATCGACGCGATCCGCCGCGCTGCCCAAACGGGACGCATCGGCGACGGCAAAATCTTCGTCTCCAACATCGAGGAAGCGATCCGGATCAGAACCGGAGAATCCGGGCTGGACGCTATCTAAGCCGGGTGCTATCCGAATTTTGCGACTAAAAAACAAGAAAAGGGCTGCCTCGGCGGCCTGATTTCGTTCGCGCAATCTCACCGGATCGTTTGCGAAGAGTCGTGTCCTGGAAACCGTCCCGTAAGCCAAAAGGGGTATTCATGAAGACCGCCAAAGACGTCCTGAAATCGATCAAGGACAACGACGTAAAATACGTCGACCTGCGCTTCACCGATCCGCGCGGCAAGTGGCAGCACGTAACCTTCGATGTCAGCATGATCGAAGAGGACACCTTTGCCGAAGGCCAGATGTTCGACGGTTCTTCGATCGCCGGCTGGAAGGCGATCAACGAATCCGACATGTGCCTGATGCCCGACCCGGTCACCGCGACGATCGACCCGTTCTTCGCCGAGACCACCATGGTCATCGTATGTGACGTGCTGGAGCCGACCACCGGCGAGCCCTACAACCGCGACCCCCGTGGCATCGCCAAGAAGGCCGAGGCGATGGTGAAATCGTCGGGCGTAGGCGACACCGTGTTCTTCGGACCCGAGGCCGAGTTCTTCGTGTTCGACGACGTGCGCTACCAGACCACCCCCTACAACACCGGCTTCAAGCTCGACTCCTCGGAACTGCCGATCAATTCGGACACCGAATATGAGGGCGGCAATCTCGGCCACCGCATCCGCACCAAGGCCGGCTACTTCCCCGTGCCTCCGCAGGACTCGGTGCAGGACATGCGCTCGGAAATGCTCGGCGCCATGGCCAAGATGGGCGTCAAGGTCGAGAAGCATCACCACGAAGTCGCTTCCGCCCAGCACGAGCTCGGCATGAAGTTCGACACCATGACGCTGATGGCCGACCAGATGCAGATCTACAAATACTGCATCCACCAGGTCGCCCACATCTACGGCAAGACCGCCACCTTCATGCCGAAGCCGGTCTATGGCGACAACGGCTCGGGCATGCACTGCCACCAGTCGATCTGGAAGGACGGCAAGCCGGTGTTCGCCGGCAACAAATACGCCGACCTCTCGGAGACCTGCCTCCACTACATCGGCGGCATCATCAAGCACGCCAAGGCGATCAACGCCTTCACCAACCCGTCGACCAACTCCTACAAGCGCCTGGTCCCGGGCTATGAAGCCCCGGTGCTGCTCGCCTACTCCGCGCGCAACCGCTCGGCCTCCTGCCGCATTCCCTACACGGCAAACCCGAAAGCCAAGCGCGTCGAAGTTCGCTTCCCCGACCCGATGGCCAATCCCTATCTCGGCTTTGCCGCGATGCTGATGGCCGGCCTCGACGGCGTCAAGAACAAGATCGATCCGGGCCCGGCGATGGACAAGGACCTCTACGATCTGCCGAAGGAAGAGCTGAAGCAGATCCCGACGGTGTGCGGCTCGCTTCGCGAGGCGCTGGAAAACCTCGACAAGGACCGCGCCTTCCTCAAGGCCGGCGGCGTGTTCGACGACGACTTCATCGACAGCTTCATCGAGCTGAAGATGACCGAAGTCGAGCGCTTCGAAATGACCCCGCATCCGGTCGAGTTCGACATGTACTATTCGCAGTGATCTCAGGCGGGATACCCCGCCGACATCACCGCCCGAGAAATGCAAAAGGCGCTCCGTCTGGGGCGCCTTTTGTTTTTGCGCCGTCGCCCGCTAATGCGCCTTGAGTGCTCGGGAATGGCAACCCGCAAGGCGAGCCACGTACCAGGATGAGCCGCGTGCGGCACGGTCAACTAGCTACATCCGCGGCGTGGTGGATCATCGCTCTCGCGTCACCGCAGTGAGATTCATCGTCAGCAACGCGCCCGCCTTGGGGAGTTCCTGAACGCCAATCACCGTGCGCGCCGGCCTGCGATCTCCCATGATCTCGACATAGGCAGCGTTCATCTCTCGAAGTCGGACATGTGCTGCAGGAAGATATTGATGTGAGTAACATGGCTGAGGTCGGAGCCCACGGCCTCGAGCATCACGACGAACGATTTCAGGATTTGCCGTGTCTGGGCGCCAATGTCGCCCGCCAATTGTCCGGTCGCCGGATCGACGCCGGCCGTTCCTCCAATCGATATGTGTTCACCAACCTTGGCGATGTGACTGTAGGGACCGATTGGCGTTGGCGTATTCGGCGGTGTGAGCGTCTCCACGCGAGATTTCATGTGCCTGCCCTGCTTTGTGAATCCTCAAGCAACTCGCCGCCATTCGTAGGGTGGGCGGAGTAAAGCGATATCCATCCTACATCTTAAGCTTCAGACACGCGAAAGGCGCTTCCAATAGAAGCGCCTTTTGATTTTGCGGCGGCCAATTCCGCTCATACTCAGAGCGAACCGGGGTTCCGCATGACCTTGTGGTTCCCGAACCCCAGTGAAATCAAGACTTCGCCCAAATCGTGGCGGTGATTGTCGCTTTTCGACCTCGCTGGCGGGGTACTGGTGCACGGGAACAATAAGAGGTGGCATCCCCCAATGGCGACAAAAGACGGCTTCCAGCTGGATCGTCCTCCTATCTTTCTCTCCGAACCTGCCGAAGAAATCGGGCAGCCGGATATCGGGAAAGTTTGGAAAAGATCAGTTGTCTCGTCGCGAATCCTCACGATGAGTATTTGGGCTGTAACGGCAACAGCGATCGGTATCGCTATCCTGTCGGTGGAAAATCCAGTCGCGCTCGTTGCGGACTTCACGGCTTCGTGGGTCGACAAACCGGCGCTTCAGCCTGTCACCGATCCGTCGACGTCATCAATTCAATCAATCGCTGGCACTCAGGATTCGGCGACGACGACAGGCGAGGCGCGGGCGCGTGAAGAAATTGCTGCAGTTTCTGAACCTGCCGATCAGAATCAAGCCGCGATCGTTCAGCCGCCGGTCACCGAGATCGCTCAGCCGCCAGCCCAAGCCTTGTTGAAGGAATTCGAAGCCTGGGCGGCCAAGCAAGATTCACGGGCAGAGGCCGTGCCCGTGGAGCCCGCGCAAGCCGCCCCAGTGCAGGTTGCACAGGCTGCCCCAGTTCAGGCCCAGCCCACGAAAAAGCAT
Organism: Bradyrhizobium sp. AZCC 2262; assembly: GCF_036924535.1. NCBI lineage: Bacteria > Pseudomonadati > Pseudomonadota > Alphaproteobacteria > Hyphomicrobiales > Nitrobacteraceae > Bradyrhizobium > Bradyrhizobium sp. AZCC 2262. The sequence continues at coordinate 4,038,282 of NZ_JAZHRT010000001.1, forward strand.
CGACGGGCCCGGTCCGTCCACAATGCACGAGCAGAGATCCGACCCCAGCGAATTCATCGAGTGAGGACCCGGGAAGAGCAAAATGCACGGGCCGAGGTCCCGGCCGTACCTGACGCCCGAGCACCGGAGCAGCCAGTGCAAAATGCCCAGACACCATCGCTCTTCCAAAGCTTGGGTTGGCGCAATTAGGTCTCGGATTACGGTGCACTTGACTCGCGGTCTCATGAAGCTGACGCGCATCAACTAGTGCAGCGTCGGCGCAATTGCGCTTGCCACATGGCGACGCCGCAACCAGACCCGTCACTTCTTCTCTGGCGGATTTTCCCTCAGGAAACGCTCGAGATCTTCCTGCACGGAATACGGCAGTGGGATCGGATCGCCCATGTGGTCGATCGCGCGGTCGAGGCAGAGGCGCACCATGCGCGCGAGTTCGGCCTTGCGATATGGCTTGGTCAGCAGCAGCACGCCTTCGCCAAGACGCACGCTCGAATCGAACGCACCGAACGTGTTGCCCGAGGTGAAGAGCACCCGGAGCGGCCGGCGCAGTTCGGCGACCTTTTGCGCGAGCTGCCGGCCGTTCATGGCGCCGGGCATGATGATGTCGGTGAACAGAAGATCGAACACTACGCCGGAATTCACCAGTATGAGCGCCTCGGCCGCGTTGGAGGCGGTGATGACCCTGTAGCCGAGACTTTCAAGACGGCCGGTGACATGCGCCCGCACGACATCGTCATCCTCGACGCACAGGATGGTTTCCGATCCCCCGCGCAGCTCGTCATCTTCAGGCGGCGAGGCATCGCTGGCCGGGAGCACGTCCAAAGGCTCGAGGTCGGCCTTCGGCAGGTAGATGCGGAAACAGGCGCCCTCTCCCTCCTCGCCGTCGACCACGATGCCGCCGCCGGATTGTTTTGCAAATCCGAACACCATGCTGAGGCCAAGCCCCGTGCCGGTGCCGAACTGCTTGGTCGAAAAGAACGGCTCGAAAATCCTGTCGCGGATGGCAGCTGGAATGCCGGCGCCGCTATCGATGACCTCGATGGCGACGTAGTCGCCCGCGCCGAGATCGTCCACCTCCGCGTCGTGCGCATCGCGCGTGAAATTGCTCGTTCTGAACAGCAGCCTGCCGCCATCAGGCATGGCGTCGCGGGCGTTGATCGCGAGATTGACCAGCGCCGAGGTAAGCTGGCTGCGATCGACCAGCGCCGGCCAGGCTTGGTCGCTCAACGCCGTCCCGATCTCGATCCGCCTTCCGAGCGTCGGCGCCAGCAGCCTGACCACCTCCTCGATCAGGGCATTGACGTCGGTCTCGAGCGGCCGCAGCGGCTGCTTTCTGGCAAAGGCCAGCAGGTTCGCCGTGAGCTGGGATGCCCGGTCGGCGGCGTCATTGATCATCTTGGCGATCGACGTCAGCCCCGGATCGTGCTTGACACCGTCGGCCAGGATTTCGATCGTGCCCGTGATCACGGTGAGCATGTTGTTGAAGTCATGGGCGATGCCGCCGGTCAACTGCCCGACCGATTCCATCTTCTGCGCCTGGAACAATTGTTCTTCGGCAGCGCGCTTTGCGGTGATGTCCCTGACGAAGGCGTTGATGATGTAACCTTCACCGCGGCGCAGCGCCGTCAGCGACACCTCGGCGAAGAATTCGCGTCCGTCCTTGTGCAGCAGCGGCGTCTCGTAACGCCCCCCGACCGCCTCGCCTTCGGCCTCGCTCAGGAAGCGGTCGACCCACTGCCGGTGCACGGGGCGCTGCGCTTCCGGAAAGACCAGCTCTTCCACGCTCCTGCCGACGGCCTCCGCACGCGTCCATCCCATCAAGGCCTCGGCGTGCGGGCTCCAGTTGAGGATGACGCAGGATTCGTCGGTCTGGACAAAGGCGTCGAGCGCGCTTTCGATGATGGCCTGCGCCATCCTCTCCCGATCGGCGAGCGCCTGATAGGCTCGCTCCTGCTCCGTCTTCCCGCAAACCAACGCGGCCTCCGGCGCCTTCGCGGCCGGGGGCGTCGGCCCGAGAAGAAACCTTGCGCTAACGGCCGCAAGGCCAATCGCGAACGCGACCGCAACCACACCGCCGGCAAGTGCCGCGCTGACGGTCGCCGTCAAGGCGCGCGGCGCCGGCTCGGTCAGGAAATAAAAGGCGAATGCGCTCACGGCGCAGGACGTCACCACCACAAGCAAAACCATCGCCAGCGCGAGACGTCTTGATAGCGTCATTGCCTCACCAGTCCGGAGATGGTGGATGCGCCCCGTTCAGGCCGGCAGTTGGGCCGGCTTCGGGACGTTGCTGCGGCTCCCCCGCTGCTTAGCCGACTTCGCGGATGCGATGCCACCTTTTCCACTCCGTAAAAGTACGGAGAGTGCCGGATTCGGGACCCGCAGGCATCGTGACAACTCAAACGCCGCGGATCTTCTCAGACGCCGAAGAGTTTCGCGTAGCGCGCCTTGATCTCCTCGCTTTGCGCCTGCACCTGGGCGGGATCGGCCTTGAGCAGCTTCAGGCTCGAAAGCGGGACATGCTCGCCCTTCTCCTTGACCTGCCCGTGGAACGAGCGGTGGGCAAAGACATCCACCAGCAGCATCTGCTGGGCCTCGGCGCTGAAGAAGAAGCTCTGGAAAAGCCTTGCCGCATTTGGGTTTGGCGCACCGCGGAAAATGCCTGAGGGGACAATGATCAGCGGCGAGCCTTCGGCCGGATAGACCACTTCGACCGGTTTGCCCTGATCCTTCAGAAGCACCAGATTGTAATCGTTGCCGTCGGCCATGACGGCGCGTTCACCGAGCAGGATCTTCTTGGGCGGATCGGCGGCCGATTGCACCTGCATGATCTTCTGCCGCGCCAATTTTTCCAGATACGGCCAGCCCAGATCGCGCGCCAGCAGGAAGGTCGTCGTCAGGATGGCGCCGCTGTAGCCGGGATGGGCCTTGACCATCTTGCCTGTCCATTTCGGATCGAGCAGGTCGGCATAGCTTTTCGGCGCGTCCTCGCGCTTGACGAGGCTGGTGTTGTAGCCGATCGCTTCCGTCCAGGCACAGGCCGTCGCATACATGCCATCGGGATCGATCTGATCGGCCGGAAAGTGCCGGGCCACCTCGCCGGGAAGGTAAGGCGCCAGCCAGTCGTTCTTCTTCCATTCGAGATAATGCGCGGGATCGGTCGAGTTGGCGACGTCGACGGCCTTGATGCCACTGCCCTGCTCCTGCGCGATACGCTGGAAAATCCGCTCCGCGCCGGAACGCTCGACCCGCACGGCGATGCCGGGATATTTCGCCTCAAAGGTCCGCGCCAGGCGCTCGGCGGTAGTGAGTTCAAGCGCCGAATAAAACGAAAGCTTGCCCTCCTTCTTCGCGGCCTCGATCAAGGCCGGCGTCACGTCCTCCGCCGGCGGCGCCGCCGCCTTCAGCGGCTCCGCAAACAAAAGACCTGCAGCGGACGCCGTCGACGCCTTGAGCAGGTCGCGTCTCGACCATTTGCGGTCCCGCATCGCATCCTCCCGGCCTTTTAAGGCCGTTGACCGGCCATGCTGTTGGGCAAGACGATAGCAGAAATGACGTGGCTCGTTCCAGCTTTCACGCGAATGGCGGGAGCAGCACCGTCAGCAAAGTTCGTAGCGACGCGTAATGACGATTGAATGCGCCGCCGCCCTACGCCGCCTGCTTGTGCGCCTTCAGCGCCGCGCCGAATGCTTCGAACAGTTTTCGGTTGATCGGGTTGCGCTGCGGGTCGTACTCGGCGTGCCACTGCACACCGAGCGCAAAGCTCGCGGCGTCCGCGATCCGGATCGCCTCGATGGTGCCGTCTTCGGCGATGCCTTCGATCACCACGCGCGCGCCGGGTTCGAGGATGCCCTGCCCGTGCAGCGAATTCACCCGGATGGTTTCGCAGCCGAGCAAGCTTGCAAACACGCCGCCGGGGGTGAGATGGACGTCGTGACGGTCGGCGAACACGACCGTGGGGTCGGGATGGATTTCGCCGTTCTCCAGCCGCGGCATGCGGTGGTTCATGCGGCCGGGGATCTCGCGGATTTCCGGGTGCAGCGACCCGCCGAAGGCGACGTTCATCTCCTGCAGGCCGCGGCAGATGCCGAAGATCGGCACGCCGCGGGCAACGCAGGCCTCCGTCAGCGCCAGCGCAACGTCGTCGCGATGGATATCGTAGGGCTCGTGCCTCTCGTGCGGCTCAGTCTTGAAGCGCGTCGGGTGCACATTGGCCCGCGCCCCCGTCAGCACGACGCCGTCGACGACGTCGAGAAGCGCGCCGATGTCGGTAATCTCGGGCGAGCCCGCAAACATCAGCGGCAGCGCCCCCGCTACGTCGGTGATCGCGCGCAAGTTGCGCTCTCCGACCATCTGGGTCTGGAAACGATTTTCGACGCGATGGGCGTTCGCGATCACACCGACCACGGGCCGTCTCATCGCAAAAATTCCGCTGTCATCGTACTGTGCAAGAATCTTCTAGGGTAAGCCATGTTCGCGGAAGATAATGCCTGCAGCCCGGCGGCGGATCAACATCCGCAGAGCAGCAGCGGAGCTGCCCTGCTATTTTCGCGTGAAAGCCTCCCGGGCGTCGATACCGTCGGCCCCGGGCAAGCCGGCCGCCCGGAGCGCGGTGGCAGCCGAATCGTCCGCCCCGTTCAGCCACGGCAATTTCGCCTGGATTCCCCGCGTCACCGCCTCGCCCAGCGCGCCGCCGAAATCGAGCGGCCAGTATCCGTTCGGCACCACTTCGACCGATATCCCCTGCAGGCGATACCCCTTGCCGAGCACCGCTTCAGCATCGTCGGGCAGCACGACCCGCGCGGTGCCGGGCATGGCCTGATCGGCAAAGCTCACGAGGACCGGGATCAGCTCACCCTTCACCAGCACGACGCCGGTCAACCGGCTCATCTCGCTGAACGGCACGCGCTTGCCGGTCGCCGCCAGATAGGCCCGCAAGGCGACGTAGTTCATGTCATCAAGAACAAGATTCTTGTCGACATGCGCCAGCAGCGCGACGAGGTTCTTGCCCTGCCCGAGATCGACGAAAATTGCGTCGCCCAACGTGCGGGTCTGGCCGCGGCGGGTGTAGCTGCGATCGGGATGGACGGCCATCACGCCAGAGGCCGATTTGCGTCCCTCCGGCGTCTCGACCTCGACCGTCAGGCGATATTTGTGGGCAGGCCGGTTGATTCTGATCTGGTCGCCGATCACCAGCGCTGCCAGCAGCGCAAGCGGGCCGAACCATTTGAAATTCATCTCATCCTCACCGGCCCGCAATATCAGATTCATGTCCGGCTTGGCATGCCGGATGCGGCAGCGTCAAACCGGCGCGTGCGCTCCCGCTTGATCCCGGCGGCGTTTTGGCGAAAGACTGGCTGGATATTCTGCGAGAAGGAATCAACGTGACAGGTCCCGCTGACAATCGCCTTCAGGCTCGCAACGATCTGGCGTGGGCGATATCGGTCGGCGGCATCGGAATCGTGCTGTTCACCGCCCTGCTCGCGTTCACCTGGCAGTTCGCCGCGACGCTGTTTCTGATATTTTCCGGCGTCCTGCTCGGCGTCGCCCTCAACGCCATGAGCAACCTGCTCGGGCGCGTGGTGCGGCTTCCCCATGCGCTGCGGCTCGCAGTGGTGTGCCTCGTGGTCGCCGGCATGCTGTCGGGCATTGTCTTTCTCGGCGGCACCACGATCGCCCAGCAGACGACGGCGTTGAGCAACACGCTCAAGTCGCAACTCGTCAACGTCAAGGGCTTTCTGGAAAGGAACGGTATCGACACCGGCTTTTTCGATTTCGGCAGCCTGTCTTCGTCATCGGACGATTCCGCGCCGGCGGCCTCCAGCGCGACGCCCCACACGCTTCCGAGCGCCGGCACGATCGCGGCCAGCGGCGGCGCCATCTTCAGCCAGAGCCTGAAACTGATTCTGGGCACCGCCAGCGCGGTCGGAAACTTCTTCATCGTGCTATTTCTGGGGATAGCCTTTGCGACCCAGCCAAGCGTCTACCGCGACGGACTGCTGTTCATGGCGCCGGTCAATCACCGCGCGCGAGCCACAGCGATCGTCGATCGGATCGGCGAGACGCTGGAACGCTGGCTGATCGCGCAGATCATCACCATGGTCGCGGTGTTTCTGGTGACCTGGATCGGGTTGTCGATCATCGGCATCCAGAGTTCGTTCATCCTGGGCATCCAGGCAGGACTGCTCGCCTTCATCCCGACGGTCGGCGCGATCCTCGGCGGCCTGATCGTGGTGCTGGCGAGCCTCGCCTCCGGGTGGGTCGCAGCCCTCTCCGCCTTCATCCTGTTTCTTGGCGTACACGCGCTGGAAAGCTACGTACTGACCCCGATCATCCAGCGCCAGGCGCTGGATATTCCACCCGCCACGCTGTTTGCCTTCCAGATCCTGCTCGGCGTCGTGTTCGGCATCTGGGGACTGGCGCTCGCGCTGCCGCTGATGGCGATCGCCAAGGTGATGATCGATCATTTCAAGACGGAAGCGGTGCCGGCAGCGATGGCTTAGAAATTCAGCCCACCGTGGTCAGCACCGTCTCGGTGTGTTCGACCTCGGGGGGTGCCGCAAAATACTGCCCGACCAGCGCGCGCCAGGCGGTGAAATCTTCCGAGCCGCGGAAATCCACCGTGTGGTTTTCCAGCGTTTCCCACTGCGCCATCAGCCGGTAGCGCTGCGGCTTCTCGATCGATTTGTGCAGCTCAAAGCCCTTGCCGCCCTTGGCGCGCAGGAACAGCGGACGCGCCTTGGCAACCGCAGCCTCGAAATCCTTCTCGGTGCCGGGCTTGACGTCGATTTGTGCGATTTCGGTGATCATCTGGGGTCCGCCTCCTCGTGGGGATTGGCGTGTCTAGCCCAGCCGTTCAAAAAGCAAAAGGCTGATGCAACACACATCCGTTGCTGCGACGCACGCGCATCACGCATGACGAAATTACGCGAGCGACATGCTCTCGCCTCAACCCTGGTTTGGTGTAGGATTGCACCAAATAACGAGCGACAAGCTCATGGGCACGGGAGAGAAACGATGAATCTCGGTCGGATCCTGTTCTCTTTCACCCTGGCTGCAGCGAGCGTACTCAGCGTGACGGCGGGACCGTTGCATGCGCAGCAGCCGGCGACGGTCGCAATCGACAATGATGACATCGGCGGCGTGGTAGCCGGACCCAACGGCCCGGAAGCCGGCGTCTGGGTGATCGCGGAGACCACCGAGTTGCCGACGAAATTCGCCAAGATCGTCGTTACCGACGATCGGGGACGCTACGTGATCCCCGACCTGCCAACGAACGTGAACTACGCCATCTGGGTGCGCGGCTACGGGCTGGTGGATTCACCCAAGCTACGCGCCAAGCCCGGCCAGCAGGTCAATCTCACGGCGGTGCCGGCGCCGAACGAGGCGGCGGCAGCTCATTATTACTCGGCGATCTACTGGTACACGATGATGAAAATGCCGCCGGCAAAGGATTTCGGCGGCAGCACCGAGATTCCGAAGGAGATCACGCAGGACATCTGGCGTCAGCGGATGAACAATGTCGACTGCATCGGCTGCCATCAGCTGGGCCAGGAATCCACGCGCACGATCCCGGGCGCGTTCGGCGAATTCAAATCGGGCGAGGAAGCCTGGATGCGCCGCGTCTCCTCAGGCCAGACCGGGGAATGGATGACAAATCGGCTCGCCGGCCAACTCGGCGGCGTGCCGTTCAAATATTTCGGCGACTGGACCGACCGGGTCGCCAAGGGCGAGTTGCCGAAGTCCAAACCGCCGCGGCCGGCAGGCATCGAACGCAACGTCGTCATCTCGTCGTGGGAATGGGCGACCGAGAAGCATTTCGTGCACGATCTGATTTCCTCAGACCGACGCTATCCGACTGTCAACGCCTACGGCCCGCTGTTTGGCGCCAACGAATACTCGTCCGACGACATGCCGATCCTCGATCCCAAGACGCACAAGGTGACGTTCTCGAAAATGCCGGTTGCTGACCCCAATGCGCCGGAATCGTTCGGTCCTCCGCTCCATGGCACCGCCGTGCTCAATCCGGTCAGCCCATCGGCCTATTGGGGTGAAGAGAAGATCTGGAGCCAGCGGGCCAACAATCACAACAGCATGTTCGACAAGAAGGGCCGCGTGTGGCTGGCGGCGGCGGTGCGCGGCATCGAAAATCCGGTTTACTGCCGCAAGGGGTCGGATCATCCGTCGGCCAAGGCCTTCCCGCTGGAACGCTCGGGCCGGCAGGTGACGGTGTTCGATCCCAAAACCCAGAAATACAGCTTCATCGATACCTGCTTCGGCACCCATCACCCGCAATTCGGCTACGACGCCGACGATACGCTTTGGGTCTCGGGGACCGGCCCCGTCGCCGGCTGGGTCAACACCAAGCTATGGGACGAGACCGGCGATGCTGTCAAAGCGCAGGGCTGGGCGCCGTTCGTTCTCGATACCAACGGCAATGGCAAGGTCGACGAATACACCGAGCCGGGCGCGCCGGCGCAGGCCGACAAGGACATGCGGGTCGCCGGCTCAGGCCCCTACGCCGTGATGCCGCATCCGACCGACGGTTCGGTCTGGTACACCGTCAACGTGTTCGTCGGCCAACCCGGCTTCATGCGCTTCGATCCCAAGACCAAACTGTCGGAGTTTTATGCCATTCCGAAGGAAGGCATCGGCGTTCGCGGCGGCGACATCGACAAGAACGGCGTCCTCTGGGGCTCGGGCTCGAACGGCAGCCTGATCCGCTTCGATCGCAGCAAATGCAAGAACCCGCCGAATGGCCCGAGCGCGACCGGCAACCACTGCCCGGAGGGCTTCTCCTACTTCAAATATCCGGGCCCCGGCTTCGAAGGGTTCGAGAGTTCGAGCGCCGAGGCGAGCTACTACACCTGGGTCGATCACCACAACACGGTCGGCCTCGGCGAAAACATTCCGATCTCCACAGCCAACCTCAACGACGGCTTCGTCGCCTTCAAGGACGGGCAGATGGTGATGCTGCGCATCCCCTATCCGCTCGGCTTCTTTGCCAAGGGCCTCGACGGGCGAATTGACGATCCGGGCGCGGGCTGGAAAGGCCGCGGGCTGTGGAGTTCAAGCGGTGATCGCACACCCTGGCTCATGGAAGGCGGCAAGGGCTCAAAGCCGCGGGCGGTGCATATTCAGGTACGCCCGGACCCGTTGGCGAAGTAAGGGATCACACCTAGCCGAACAGCAGCACCGTGCCGGCGATCATCAGCGCACAGCCGACGAACAGGATGGCAGGCCAGCGCGCTCTGCACTGATCATAACGCCCCTGCGCACGACGCTCGGTGATGAGCGCCATCTCGAATTCTTCCGAGGTCGAGAACATGCAGCCAAAACCGCCGCGAGCCGAGGCTTCTGCCGCTTCGAGCGACGTCAGGGCAGCCTGCGGGCTTGGTCTGCGAGGGGAATTCATGGCGAAGATGATATGGACGGAATGGTAAACGCGAGGTTACCGCGCGCGCCATACCACGGAGAACGATCTAAAGTGTTGGATCACTCGCCTGAGATATCGCCTTGTTTGAGCAGGACGTTCAAGTCGCGGCCGGCACCTGGCGTTGCGAAGCTGCGCGGCCGGCGGTCTTGCGCCGCCATTTCTCCAGCGACAGCGGCAGCTCTTCCGCGGCCTCGACGCGATTGCGGCCCGTGCGCTTGGCCTGATAGAGCGCGGTATCGGCCGCCGCCAGCAACACGTCGAGATCGGTGCCCGCCGGACCGCCGGCAACGCCGATGCTGACGGTGGTGTCGACCGGACCTTCCTCGCAGGCGATATTGGACGCTTCGAACGCCTCGCGCACGCGCTCGGCCACGATCACGCCCTCTTCCAGCGGACAGGCCAGCAACGCCGCGAACTCCTCGCCGCCGATGCGCCCCGACAGATCGTTGATGCGCAAATTGCTGATCACGACGGTGGAGAATAGTTTGAGGATCTCGTCGCCTGCCGGATGGCCGAAGCGGTCGTTGATGCTCTTGAAATGGTCGATGTCGAAAATCATCACCGTCACCGGCCGCCCCGCGGCGGCCTCGCGTTCGATCACCCGGTCGCAGGCTTCCGTGAAACCGCGGCGGTTCAGCATTCCGCTCAAGGGATCGACCGAAGCCGCGGTCTTGTGCACCGTCACGGCGCGGTCCGACACCAGCATGAAGATGACGAACACCGTGCCGATCGCATACAGCACCAGTTCGATCGAGAACGCCGTCACCCAGATGCTGCTGGTGAAGGTTTCGTCATGCGGGCGCAGCAGACTGCCGAGCACGATCGGCAGCGCCAGCACGCAACCATGCATCACGGGCACGGCAATCGTCGGCCAGCGCTTGTGCATCGTCCGCCGCCGCTCGCTCCACAATTCGGAAGCCGTCAGCCCCGCATAGATCGCGACGATCGCCGCTCCGACGATCAGCCGCGTAGCCGGATTCAACGGCACAGCCAGCGCTGCGCCGACCCAGACGATCGCGCCAAACAACAGCCCCGGCAGATTGGGCTTGCGGCCGAGGAATACGCGCGAGGCGTTCCAGACCATGCCGCAGGCGACGAAGCCGAGCGCATGCAGCGCCAGCAACAGCGGCTCGCCGAGCGAGACGCCGCCGATGGTCCAGATCGCCACCGACGATGCACCAAGCAGATAGGCCGTCCCCCACCACTTCAAGGCTGGAATGTTTTCCTGCTTGCCGAACATCACGAGCATGGCCCCGAGCATGCCTGCGACCATCGTGGCAAACAAATATAACGTGGAAGTATCGAACGACATGGGCTCACCCGAACGCGTGGGATGCAACTTTGTTCGGCGCATACTGAAATGCAATTTCGCGCCATCGCATCGTCGACACTAAGAAGGTCGTGTTCCAATTTCGTTTGTGCAAGTAAGCAAGTTTTCACGAAAATCCGTGGTAACCCATCACTAAATAGTAAGCAAAAGGGCGCCCGATCGGGCGCCCTTTTTCGTTCGTGGATGCAGCAATCGATGCAAATTTTAGCGAAGCAATTAGCGCTTCGAGAACTGGAACGACTTGCGCGCCTTCGCCCGGCCGTACTTCTTGCGCTCCACGGTGCGGGAGTCGCGGGTCAGGAAGCCGCCCTTCTTCAGAACGCCGCGCAGATCCGGCTCGAAGTTGGTCAAAGCCTTGGAGATGCCGTGACGCACGGCACCCGCCTGGCCCGACAGACCGCCGCCGGCAACCGTGCAGATAACGTCGTACTGGCCGGCGCGCGCGGCGGCGACCAGCGGCTGCTGGATCAGCATGCGCAGAACGGGGCGGGCGAAATAGACTTCGACTTCGCGGGTGTTGACCACAATCTTGCCAGCGCCCGGCTTGATCCAGACGCGGGCGACCGCATCCTTGCGCTTGCCGGTGGCATAGGCGCGGCCATATTTGTCGACCTTCTTGACGTATTTCGGCGCTTCCGGAGCGGCCGTCTTCAGCGACGCCAACTGGTCGAGAGACTGCATGGTATCCGACATCTTATGCGGCCCTCATGTTCTTGCGGTTCATCGAAGCGATATCAACCTTCTCGGGCTGCTGGGCTTCATGCGGATGTTCGGCGCCGGGGTAGACGCGCAGATTGCCCATCTGAACGCGGCCGAGCGGACCGCGCGGGATCATGCGCTCGATGGCCTTCTCGACCACGCGCTCGGGGAAACGACCCTCGAGGATCGACTTCGCGGTGCGCTCCTTGATGCCGCCGATGAAGCCGGTGTGCTTGTAGTAGACCTTGTTGTCGCGCTTGCGACCGGTCAGCACGACATGGGCTGCATTGATGATGACGACGTTGTCGCCGCAATCGACATGGGGCGTGTAGGTCGGGAGGTGCTTGCCGCGCAGGCGCATGGCGACCAAAGTGGCGAGCCGGCCGACCACCAGACCCTTGGCGTCGATCAAGACCCACTTCTTCGTCACCTCGGCGGGCTTTGCCGAATAGGTTTTCATGTGAGGAAATCCGTGAAAATGGAAATCGGCGCCAGATGCGCCGAACTGGCGGGTTTCTAGAGAATGGGTTGTTGTCAGTCAACGCCAATGTTTGGAAATTACGCCAACTAAAACAATCACTTACAAATATGGTGCAATATTACCGTCTAAAACTCTATGTATTTGGAATGGAATAGGTCGCCGTCACATGGGCGATCGGATCGGGCGACGAGCCCGACAGCAGGTTGACCTCGCCGACCGCCAGCCGCTTGCCGAGCTTCAACAGCTTCGCAGCAGCCAACACGTCCTGTCCCGGCCCGCCCTTGCGCAGGAAATTGATGTTGAGATTGGTCGTTACCGCTAGTCCCACCGGCCCGATCGCCGAGAGCAGCACCACATACATCGCGAAATCGGCCATCGCCATCAGCGTCGGCCCCGACACCGTGCCGCCCGGACGCAGCATGCGCTCGTCATAGCGCCGCCGCAGCAGGCAGGTCTGGCCGTCGGCGCTCTCGATGGTGATGTCGCCGTCGCTGAAGGCTTGTGGAAATTCCTCGCGAAGGAACTTCTCCAGCTCAGCCACGCTCATTTTCGCTGCCGCCATGCCGCCCCTGCCCTCGATTAAGGGTGCCTGTTACATTAGGTTGTCATCAAAACCCAACTGAAAATCTCGGAGTGGAAACCTCGGAAATGCCCGCCCAGACTGCTCGCGCACCCGCACCGCAACCTCCGGTCCTGCTGCAGGAAAATGTCGGCAGCATCCGCCTGCTCACCCTCAACCGGCCGGCGGCGCGCAACAGCCTGTCGGAGGGCCTGATCGCCGAGCTGCACGGCGCGCTGAAGCAAATCCATGACGACAACAGCGTCCGCGCCGTCGTCATCGCGGCCAATGGGCCGGCCTTCTCCGCAGGCCACGACATGAAGGAACTGACCGCACGCCGCACCGATGCCGATCGCGGCCGCGCCTATTTCGGGCAGATCATGAACGCCTGCAGCGCGATGATGCTGGCGGTCGTGCATCTGCCGAAACCGGTGGTCGCCGCCGTGCAGGGCATTGCCACCGCCGCCGGCTGCCAGCTCGTGGCGAGCTGCGATCTTGCCGTCGCCTCCGAGGCCGCAGGCTTCGCCACCCCGGGCGTCGATATCGGCCTGTTCTGTTCGACGCCCATGGTGGCGCTGTCGCGCAACATCCCGCGCAAACAGGCGATGGAGATGCTGCTTACGGGCGAGCCGATCTCGGCAGCAACGGCAAAGAATATCGGCCTCGTCAACCGCGTCGTCGCCGCCGGCACCGAGCGCGATGCGGCGATCGCGCTGGCGCAGAAGGTCGCGCTCAAATCCGCCTACACCGTCAAGCTCGGCAAGGAGGCGTTCTATCGCCAGGCCGAAATGAGCCTCGCTGACGCCTATCGCTATACGGCCGAGGTGATGACCGAAAACATGATGGCGCGCGACGCCGAGGAAGGCATCGGTGCCTTCATCGAGAAGCGCGAGCCGAAGTGGCAGGATAAATAGTTGCTCCTCATCCTGAGGAGCCGCGCAAGCGGCGTCTCGAAGGATGCAGGCCCGCCCGTGGCCTCATGGTTCGAGACGCGCGTTCCGCGCTCCTCACCATGAGGGTTTGAGGAAAGCAAATGAACCACGACAATTACGACGACAATTACATCCGCAGCATCCTCAACGGCGTGAAGTCTATCGCGATGGTCGGTGCCTCGCCGGTCAATGTGCGGCCGAGCTATTTTGCGTTCAAATATCTCGCGCAGCGCGGTTACGACATGATCCCGGTCAATCCCGGCCATGTCGGCAAGAGCCTGCTCGGAAAACCCTTCGTCGCCTCGCTGTCGGATATCGGCCGTCCCGTCGACATGATCGACATCTTCCGCAATTCCAGCCACATCATGCCGGTCGTCGACGAAGCCCTGACATTGTCGCCGCCGCCGAAGGTGATCTGGATGCAGCTCGGCGCGCGCGACGACGCGGCCGCCGAGAAGGCCGAAGCCGCCGGCCTCAAGGTCGTGATGAACCGCTGCCCGAAGATCGAGTATGGACGGCTGTCATCGGAAATTTCATGGATGGGCGTCAATTCGCGCACGCTGAGCTCCAAGCGCGCGCCGGTCCCGACTCAGGGCATGCGGCTGTCGCTGAACCGGACGAGCGTCGGCGGTGGCGCGACCGCCGCATCGGATCGCGCGGCAAAGAACAAAAACGAATTGACGTAACCTGAATGCGAAATAATTGTTTCGACAAGGTGGCGTGAAGAAGTACGCCCGTTTCTAATCCAGTTTGTGATCCACCCAACTTGACGGCGCACGCGGCTGCGATCAGCATCGCCGCGCATTTTGAAACAAGCCAAAAGAACAGGACGCATAGAATGACCGACCGTCTCCCGGGATTTTCGACCCTTGCCGTGCATGCCGGTGCGCAGCCCGATCCCACCACCGGCGCACGGGTGACGCCGATCTATCAAACCACGTCCTTTGTGTTCAACGATGCCGACCATGCCGCCTCGCTGTTCGGGCTGCAGGCATTCGGCAACATCTATACCCGCATCGGTAATCCGACCACCGCTGTGCTGGAAGAGCGCATTGCGGCGCTGGAAGGCGGCACCGCGGCGCTGGCAGTCGCCTCGGGACACGCGGCGCAGGTCGTCGCGCTCCAGCAGCTGTTGATGCCCGGCGACGAATTCATCGCCGCGCGAAAGCTCTATGGTGGCTCGATCAACCAGTTCACGCATGCGTTCAAGAGTTTTGGCTGGAACGTGGCGTGGGCCGATCCCGATGATATCGGCAGTTTCGAGCGCGCGGTGACGCCGCGCACCAAGGCGATCTTCATCGAATCGATCGCCAACCCCGCCGGCAGCATCACCGACATCGAGGTAATCGCGGAAGTGGCCCGCAAGGCCGGCGTGCCGCTGATCGTCGACAACACGCTGGCGACGCCGTACCTGATCCGCCCGATCGATCACGGCGCCGACATCGTCGTGCACTCGCTGACGAAATTTCTCGGCGGCCACGGCAATTCGCTCGGCGGCATCATCGTCGACGGCGGCACCTTCGACTGGTCGAAGGACAACAAATACCCGATGCTCAACGAGCCGCGGCCGGAATATCACGGCATCAGGATCCAGGAGACCTTTGGCAATTTCGCCTTCGCGATCGCCTGCCGCGTGCTGGGCCTGCGCGACCTCGGGCCGGCGATCTCACCGTTCAACGCCTTCATGATCCTGACCGGCATCGAGACGCTGCCGCTGCGCATGCAGAAGCATTGCGAAAATGCCAAGGCGATCGCGGAATTCCTTGCCGGCCATTCCGCGGTGGCGTCGGTGAACTATGCCGGTCTCGCCAGCGACAAGTACAACAAGCTCGCGCGCAAATACGCGCCGAAGGGCGCCGGTGCGGTGTTCACCTTCAGCCTGAGGGGCGGCTACGACGCCGGTGTCAATCTGGTGTCGAACCTGAAACTGTTCTCGCATCTGGCCAATGTCGGCGACACCCGTTCGCTGGTGATCCACCCGGCCTCGACCACGCACAGCCAGCTCGACGACGCCGCCAAGGTAAAATCCGGCGCCGCGCCCGACGTCGTACGCCTCTCGATCGGCATCGAGGACAAGGAAGACCTGATCGCGGATCTGGAGCAGGCACTGAGCGCGTGATGGCTGCGCGCGCCAACGAATACCGTCATACCCGGGAAGCGCGTCTTCGCGCTAGACGTCCCGGGCATCCACGTCCTTGGGAACGCTGAAGGAAGTCGTGGATGGCCGGGTCAAGCCCGGCCGTGACGGCGAACGCGCAAAATTCACAAGCCTCTCGTTAACGCTCATTCCGGCATAAAGTGGCGCTGAGCTGCCCTTGATGATTCGGAGCAAACGATGCTGCGCTGGACGACGCCCTTCCTGGTCGCAATTTTCGCGATCGGAACCGCTGCCGCCGAGGGCCCCGACGCGAACAAGACCGCTGACGGCCCCGCAGCAGCCAAGCCTGCCGACAGCCCGGCCGCCGCCCAGTCCGCGGACAGGCCGCCCGCCGTCAAGTCGGCCACCAGCCCCGTCGCCGCGAAACGCGCCGCAACCAGGCGCGCCACGGTCCGAGCCGCCAGCCAGTTGCCGCCGGGCCTGCCCCGCGCCCACTATAAATACCGGACCACGGTTGCCCCCGCCGCCCCTCTCTACGTGCGCCGTGGCCGCGCGCTGGTGGTCGAGGAACGGGTTGACCTGCAATTTTCGCCGGTTAACCCGGCTCCCTACGCGCCACGCCTCTTCGGCACGCCGCTGCTTCCGGGCTCCTCGACGCTGCCCGGCTATTACGGTACGAGCCATTCCTACAGCTATGACGGGCCCTATTACGGCGGCCCCTATACGCCTTACTGGGACCGCCTGCCCTACGCCTGCGGCGTGTTCGGATATTGCTAGGAACGGATCATCGACGTGGCAGGGGCACCGCGAAGGACCAGCGACAAGACCTCCGCCAACGCGACCACGGCGGACCTTGTTGCCGTCCTCGTTGCCGTGACCGACGGCGAGCCCAAGATCATGACCATCGCAAACGACGGCGCGCTGCCGAGCGGCCCGTTCGAATTTGCGCACCGTTCGCTGCAGACGGGATTGCGGGCATGGGTCGAGGCGCAGACCGGCCATCCGCTCGGCTATGTCGAGCAGCTCTACACTTTCGCCGACCGCGGACGCGGCGGAGATGCCAAATCACCGCACTCGATCTCGATCAGCTATCTGGGCCTGACCCGCGAAGACAAGGTCGGCCAGGGTTTTGAGGCGCATTGGTCCGGCTGGTACGATTATTTCCCCTGGGAGGATCAACGGTCCGGTCTTCCCGCGACGCTCGCGAAGACATTGGCGTCGCGGCTGCGGGCGTGGTCGAAATCCGCAGATACCGCCAGCCTGCAGCGCGAACGCTGGCAGCGCGCCGCCATCACATTTGGCCTCGACGAGCGCGAATGGAACGAGGAACTGGTGCTGCAGCGCTACGAATTGCTCTACGAGGCCGGGCTAATTCCGGAAGCCATGCGCGACGGGGCAAGCGCCGCCGCGGTCATTCCCGGCCGGCCGATGAGTGGAGATCACCGCCGCATTCTCGCGACCGGGATCGCGCGGCTGCGCGCCAAGATCAAATATCGCCCCGTGGTGTTCGAACTGATGCCGGCGGAATTCACCCTGCTGCAATTGCAACGCAGTGTTGAGGCGCTTGCAGGCCGGCTGGTGCACAAGCAGAATTTTCGCCGCCTGATTGAGCAGCAGCAACTCGTTGAGGAAACTGGCGCAATCGCCGCCGATACCGTCGGCCGCCCCGCCAAATTATTCCGGTTCCGCCATGGCGTGCTGGCGGAACGGGCGATTGCCGGAACCAAGCTCCCGCTTTCCCGCACTTGACATCGGTTATGCTCAGGATAAGTATAAGCCAAGATATACTCAAGGAGAGTATAAATGGCCAACCTCAGCTCCACCGCGCTCGCCCGTTCCGCAAAGCTTTACGACCGAGTCAAACGGGTCATCCCGCCGCCCGAATGGGCCGCCTTCGCCGAGGACGTCGACGCCATCCTCGAACTCAAGCGAAGCCGCAACGCCGTCGTCCTCGCGCACAACTACCAGACGCCTGAGATCTTCCACGGCGTCGCCGACATCGTGGGCGACAGCCTGCTGCTGGCGCGCGAAGCCACCAAGGTCGATGCCGACATCATCGTGCTGGCCGGCGTGCACTTCATGGCCGAGACGGCCAAGCTGTTGAATCCGGAAAAGACCGTGCTGATCCCGGATCTTGCGGCAGGCTGTTCGCTTGCCGACTCCATCACGGCGCAGGACGTGCGGCTGATGCGGCAGCGCTATCCCGGCGTCCCGGTCGTCACCTACGTCAACACCTCGTCGGCGGTGAAGGCGGAGTCCGACATCTGCTGCACCTCGGGCAATGCGCTCAAGGTCGTGGAGTCGCTCGGCGTCGAGCGCGTGATCATGCTGCCCGATGAATATCTCGCGCAGAACATCGCCGCGCAGACGAATGTGAGGATCATCGCATGGAAGGGCCATTGCGAGGTGCACGAGCTGTTCACGGCATCCGACGTCCGGCAACTGCGCGAAAATCACCCCGACGTGACCATCCTGGCGCATCCGGAATGCCCGCCCGAAGTGGTCGCGGAAGCCGATTTCTCCGGCTCGACGGCGGCGATGTCGGACTTCGTCGGCCAAAAACGCCCGCCCCGGGTCGTGCTGCTGACGGAATGCTCGATGAGCGACAACGTCGCCGTGCTCCACCCCGACGTCGAGTTTATCCGCCCCTGCAATCTGTGCCCGCACATGAAACGGATCACGCTGAAGAACATCCGCCACGCGCTGGAAACCGGCCAGCACGAGGTGACGATCGATCCTGCCATCGCTGCGTCTGCCCGGCGTGCCGTCGAAAGGATGCTGGCGCTATGAGCACGGAGATTTCAGCGCTCAACAACCGTCCCGTCATCATCGGCGGCGGTGCCGCCGGATTGATGACGGCGCTTCAATTGGCGCCCGAGCCGGTGGTGCTGCTGTCGAAGGCGCCGCTCGGCGCGGAGGCGTCGAGCCTGTGGGCACAAGGCGGGCTTGCCGCGGCGATGGGCGGCGACGATGACCCTGCCCTGCATCTGGCTGACACGCTGGCCGCAGGCGCGGGCCTGTGCGACGAAGCCGTCGCTCGCCGGATCGTTCACGCGGCGCCTGCGGCCGTCGAGCATCTCGCAAGGCTTGGCGTCGCCTTCGACCGGCGGCCCGATGGCGGCTGGCGGCTTGGGCTGGAGGCCGCGCATGGCCGCAACCGGATCGTGCACGCCACCGGCGACGGTACCGGGCGCGAGATCATGCGCGCGCTGATCGCAGCGGTGCGCCGCTGCCCGTCGATTACGCTGCTGGAGGGCGTCGAGGCGCGAAGCCTGATTGTCGAGGACAATGCCGTCAAGGGTGTGCTCGCCGCGAACGAGCGCGGTCCGCTCATAATCGATACCGGCCGCGTCGTGATCGCGACCGGCGGAATCGGCGGCCTGTTTTTGGACAGCACCAATCCTGGGGGTTGCTTCGGCCAGGGGCTGGCGCTGGCGGCACGCGCGGGCGCAAAACTCTCCGATCTCGAATTCGTCCAGTTTCACCCGACCGCCTTCGACGGGCCGTCGCGCCCGATGCCGCTGGTAACCGAGGCCGTGCGCGGCGATGGCGCGATCCTGATCGACGACACCGGGCAGCGCTTCATGGCGGACCAACCCGGTGCCGAACTCGCGCCTCGCGACATCGTCGCGCGCGCAGTCTGGCGTCGCCGCGCGGAGGGACATCGCGTCTTCCTCGATGCGCGGAAACATCCGGGCGCGGAATTTGCAAAACGCTATCCCGTCATTTCCGCCTTCTGCAAAATGGCCGGGATCGATCCCGCGACCGATCCGATTCCGGTCCGGCCGGCGGTGCACTACCACATGGGCGGGATAGCGGTGGACATCGACGGCCGCAGCACCGTGAACGGCCTCTGGGCCTGCGGCGAAGTCAGCCGCACCGGGCTGCATGGCGCCAACCGGCTCGCCAGCAATTCGCTGATGGAAGCGATCGTCTGTGCGCAATGGGTCGCGCAGAGCGTCCAGGGCGCGAGCCGCGGTCCGCTGAAAGCGCGCACTGCCAATGCGCCGCCGCCCGCATCCGATCCTTCGGCCGTGCGGCCGATGTTGTCGCAAGGCCTCGGCGTGCTGCGGGACCGCCACGGCATCGAACGCGCGATCCGCGGCCTCTATCCGCTCGCCAGCGGCGACAGTGCGGCAGCCGATCCCGCGCTAGTGGGACTGATGATCGCGGTCGCCGCCTGGGGGCGTGAGGAAAGCCGCGGCGGGCATTTCCGCAGCGATTTTCTGGACGCCCTGCCCTCGGCGGTGCCGTCTACCATCTCGCTGACGGAGACGCTCGACACCGCGCGCGACGTCTTTGAAACCGGATCTCTGTCCGTCGGGAGTGCCCAGCCGTGACGCTTACGCCGCTTCTGCCCCTCATGTACGAGCCGCTGGTGCGAACCGCCCTGCTCGAAGACTTAGGCCGCGCCGGCGACATCACGGCCGATGCGATCGTGCCGGCGGACCGGCAAACCTCGCTGGCGCTGCGCGCGCGCCAGCCCGGCGTGGTGGCCGGGCTCGACATCGCGCGCTGTGCCTTTCAGCTCGTCAATCCTGCCATCCGGCTCACCGCCGAGCGATCTGATAGCAGCGTCGTCACGCCGGGAGATGTGATCGCGACCATCGAAGGGCCGGCGCGCGGGCTGTTGACCGGCGAACGGACCGCACTCAACTTTCTCTGCCATCTCAGCGGCGTCGCCACCGCGACGGCCTCGCTGGTGTCGGCCGCGCAAGGCACCAAGGCGCGCATCGTCTGCACCCGCAAGACCACGCCCGGATTGCGCGCGCTGGAAAAATACGCGGTCCGCGCCGGCGGCGGCAGCAATCACCGCTTTGGCCTCGATGACGCCGTTCTGATCAAGGACAACCACATCGCGCTGGCCGGCGATGTCAGAACTGCGATCGAGCGCGCAAAAGCGCACGCCGGCCATCTCGTCAACATCGAGATCGAGGTCGACACGCTGGCCCAGCTTGAACAGGTTCTCGCGATCGGCGTGGATGCCGTGCTGCTCGACAACATGACGCTTGAGCAACTGCGGCAGGCGGTGGCGATGACCGGCGGCCGGGCGATCACGGAAGCTTCCGGCCGCATCACCGCCGAGACCGCCAGGGCAATCGCCGCCACCGGCGTCGACCTGATTTCGGCCGGCTGGCTGACGCACAGCTCCGCCGCGCTCGATATCGGGCTGGATTATCTGGAATTCAGCTCCGCCAAAAGTTGATGGAGGCTGCTGCTCCGGTCCTGGCCTTCACCCTCTTTCGTTTCCGATCGAAGGCGAAAACCGCTGCACGATCCAGTCGATGAACACCCGCACGCGCGGTGAGAGCTGACGGCTGCGCGGATACAGCACCGCGACTGGGCCGGCCGGCACTGGATGCTCCGGCAATATGCGCTGCAAGCGGCCTTCAGCGATGTCGCGCTCCACATGGAATACCGGCATTTGCGCGAGCCCGAGGCCGAGGCGCACGCCATCCAGAAAGCTTTCGGTGCCCGTCACCGAGAATGGCGCCGACACGTCCATGCGCATGAGGCCCTGTGGCCGGAGGAACTCGAAGGGCGCGAGCGCACCTGACGTAAGGGAGCGCAGCCCAACGGCGCGATGGCCTGCGAGATCATCCGGCGTTTGCGGGCAGCCATAGCGTTCGAGATAGGCAGGCGCGGCGCATGTGATGCGTTCGAGCGCGGTGACCGTGCGCGCGACGAGATCACTGTCCGGGAGTGCGCCGTAGCGCAGCACGCAATCCACGCCTTCGCGAACTACGTCCACCCAGCGGTCGCTTTCGCTCATGGCGATTTCGATATCGGGATAATTTGCGAAGAACTGCGGCAGGCCCGGCATGAGGAAGTGCCGCGCAATCGTTCCCTGCACCTCGACGCGGAGCGTCCCCTTCGGAACGGCGCCGCTGAACGCGCCATCCGCATCCTCGATGTCGTCGAGAATGGCGAGACAGCGCCGGTAATAGGCCTCGCCATCGAGGGTGGGCATCACGGTGCGCGTCGTGCGCTGGAGCAGCCGTACCCCGAGCCGGTCCTCCATCTGCTGGATCACCTGGGTCGCGGTGGAGCGCGGAATATCCAGGTCGTGCGCCGCCTGGGTAAAGCTGCGGCGGTCCACCACCCGCGTGAACAGTCGCATGGCGTTAAATCGGTCCATGGGTCCAATTGTTCTGAATTCACGAACAGTATTGCTGTTTTTACCCAGATTATCTGGCGAAGTCCACGGCGTACTTCCTTCCCATCAGCTCGATACCGGGCGCTCGAAAATGAAGGAGATCAAAATGAACACCACCACCAACAAAGTCGCACTCGTCACCGGCGCTTCACGCGGCATCGGCGCAGCCATCGCCGAGCGGCTCGCCGCCGATGGTTTTACCGTCGTGATCAATTACGCGGGCAGCGCGGGCGATGCCGAAGCGTTGGCGGGCAAGATCGAGAAAGCCGGCGGCCGGGCCATCACCGCGCAAGCCGACGTCAGCGACCCGGCTGCGGTCGCTCGCATGTTCGACGCGGCGGATGCGGCGTTCGGCGGGGTCGATGTGCTGGTGAACAATGCTGGCATCATGCATCTGGCCTCGATTGCCGAGAGCGACGACAGGCTGTTCGACAGCCATGTCGCGATCAACCTGAAGGGCACCTTCAACACCCTGCGCGAGGCATCGAAGCGGCTGCGCAACGGCGGTCGCATCATCAACATGTCGTCGAGCCAGGTGGCTCTGCTTCACCCGACCTACGGCGTCTATGCCGCGACCAAGGCTGCCGTCGAGGCGATGACGCATGTGATGTCGAAGGAGCTGCGCGGGCGGAACATCACAGTCAACGCCGTCGCCCCCGGACCGACCGCAACGAAACTGTTTCTCGACGGCAAGCCGCAGCAGGTGATCGATCACCTCACCAAGCTGGCGCCGCTGGAGCGGCTCGGCCAGCCGGAAGACGTCGCCAACACGGTCGCGTTCCTCGCCGGGCCTGACGGCGGCTGGATCAACGGTCAGGTGCTGCGCGCCAACGGCGGCATCATCTGATCACCACTCTCAACACTCTCGTCAACCTTGTCTCATCGCAACGTCCGCCCTGAGCGCGGACGCCAAAGAAAGGAATTGTATCATGTCCAACGCAAATGCCGCCAACGCTGTCGCTTCCAAAAAGGCTGTCGTCCTCGTCACCGGCGCGTCCAGCGGCTTCGGCCGCCTGGCCGCCGAGGCGCTCGCGAAGGCGGGCCATACCGTTTACGCCTCGATGCGCGACGTCGCCGGGCGCAACGCGAAGAATGCCGCCGAGATGGCCGCGACCTCCGCACGTGACGGCGTCGATCTGCGCGCCATCGAACTCGACGTGCAGTCGGAACCGTCAGCCAATGCCGCCGCCGAGAAGGTCATCGCGGAAACCGGCCGCATCGACGTGGTGGTCCATAACGCCGGACACATGATGTTTGGCCCGGCCGAGTCGTTCACGCCCGAGCAGTTCGCCCAGCAATATGATGTCAACGTTCTCGGCACGCAGCGCGTCAACCGCGCGGTGCTCCCGCACATGCGCAAGCAGAAGCAGGGCCTGCTGGTGTGGGTATCGAGCAGCAGCTCCGCCGGCGGCACGCCGCCCTACCTCTCGCCCTACTTCGCCGCGAAGGCGGCGATGGATGCGCTCGCCGTTCAATATGCCCGTGAACTGTCGCGCTGGGGCATCGAAACCTCGATCGTGGTGCCGGGCGCCTTCACCAAAGGCACCAACCACTTTGCACATTCCGGCCGTCCGGCCGACGAGGCTCGCCTCGCCGAATATGAAGCGGGTCCCTACAGAGGTTTCGGCGAGGAAGTGCAAAAGGCGTTCGCGGCCATCGTGCCTGATGATGCCGATGTTGCGGGCGTGGCCGAGGCCATCGTCGATATCGTGAACATGCCGTTCGGCAAGCGGCCGTTCCGCGTTCACTACGATCCTACGCAGGATGGCGCGGATGTCGGCTTCACCGTGCTCGACCGCCTGCGCGCCGAAATGCTGCACCGTGTCGGCCTGGCCGACCTGCTCACCCCCGCAAAGCTCATCTGAGGACATGGCCTTGGATCACGGGTGCGAAACCCGTCACCCATCGCTCAACATCGCAAGGAAGCCGCCTTCGGGCGGCTTCTTCCTGGAGGGTAATGCCTCCGGATTACTCGGCCGCGCGCATGGCCTTGTCCTCGCGCATCAGGCGGTTGTTGCGCTGGACCACCGAATAGGTCGCCAGCGCAAACAGGATCACGAGGCCCTGGATCGACAGTGCTTCCATGGATGGATTGAGGCCGATCGCGCTCAGGAACGCCGAGCCCTTGACCTCGGTGACCGTGATGATCGCCTGCTCCTGGAATTCCTGCACGGCCTCGCCGATAAACTTGATCGCCATCACGAACAGGAACGCCGAGGTGATGACGAACAGCGGCCGCAGCGGCAGCTTCCGCGCAATCAGGTTGATGAAATAGAACAGCACGGCAAGGCCGGCGGTCGCAGCCGCCAGGCCGGCGAACAGGCCGGCGCTCCAGCCGCCTTCGGTGGTCGCGAGCGCGTTGATGAACAGCACGGTTTCGGCGCCCTCGCGGAACACCGCGAGAAAGGCCAGCGCACCGACCGCCCACACCGTGTCCTGCGACAGCGCGGAATCGGCCTTGTGCGCGAGATATTCCTGCCAGCCGCGTGGATTCTGTTTCACCATCAGCCAGCCGCTGACATAGAGCATCAGGGCGGCGGCGACGAGAATGATGATGCCTTCGAGGATATCGCTGTGCTCGCCCGAGTTCAGCACTGCAAACAACCAGGCCGCAATCATGCTGGCGCCGACGGCCGCGAGCGCGCCGCCATACAGCGCCTGAATACGATGGGCTGCACCGGCTTTGGTCAGATAGCCGGCCAATGCGGCGATCACGAGCATGGCTTCGAGCCCCTCGCGGAGCAGGATGACGGCGGCCTGGATGAATGCTGAGGACATGAGACGAACCTATTTTTGTTTCGTTTTATCGTCCAAACCATCCAAGTAAAGCGGGGCGGCCCCACACAAACGCGTCAAGGACGTCGTGCGACAAGAACCCCCTGCAAATCGGGCACTTCCCGGCATACTGACAGATTAGAATTGTTCAATTTCAGCCGGGTTGCCCGAGCGGCAGAACCAGTTTCTGCCGATCGTCCTCGACGCGGCGTGCAACCAGGCGCTCGGTCTGCAAAACCGCAAGCGTCAGCACCACGATGGCTGTGGCCTGATGCGCCAGCGCGAGATCGATCGGCACCTGATGCAGCAGCGTGAGGATGCCGAGCGCCGCCTGCAGCGTGATCGCTGCCACCAGCGACCACGCCCCGCCGATAACGGCAACGCCGGCTCGCGACCGCATGGCGTCGATGGCGTGAAGCACCGCCAGCGCCAGCAGCGCGTAAGCGGTCATGCGATGCTCGAACTGCACAGTGAGCGTGTTGTCAAACAAATTGCGCCACCACGGGTCCTCGAACCATAGCCGCGCCGCCGAGGGGATGAACGCGCCATCGATCTCGGGCCAGGTGTTGTACACCCGGCCCGCCCGGAGGCCCGCGACCAGCGCGCCAAAATAAAGCTGGACGAAAGTCAGGGCGAGCAAAGCCACCCCGGAGGCCTTCAGCAGCGCGGGGATAGCTAGCTGCGGACGCGCGGTCATCCGCCGCAGCGTCCAGATGATCGACGCAAAGATGATCAGGGCCAGCATCAGATGCGTCGCCAGCCGATACTGCGACACCTCGGTCCGTTGCGTGAGGCCCGAGGCGACCATCCACCAGCCAACCGCGCCCTGCAGCGCGCCGAGGGCGAAGATCATCCACAGCCGCCGTTTCAGCTCAGCGCCCAGCGCGCTGCGCCACAGGAAGTACAGGAACGGCAAAAGATAGACCGCGCCGATGACGCGCCCGAGCAGGCGGTGGCTCCATTCCCACCAGAAGATGGTCTTGAACTCCGCAAGGCTCATGCCGGCGTTGAGTTCGCGGTATTGCGGGATGGCCTTGTAGCCCTCGAATGCCTGCACCCACTGCGCCTCGTTGAGCGGCGGCAGCGTGCCGGTAACCGGCTTCCACTCCACGATCGACAGTCCGGATTCGGTGAGCCGCGTGGCGCCGCCGACCAGCACCATGACCGCGATCAGCGCGGCGACCGCAATCAGCCACCATCTGACGGCGCCGAGATGCCGGGCCTGCTGTGCGGAACTATCGGTCATAAAACCTGTCTTGAAAGCCGTTCTGGCTCGGCCCGAAGGCGCGCTTGATTGAATTGGCGCGCCCCTTATAGTCCGCCCCTTCCCGCGCGCAACCCGCCACGAGCCTGACATATCCGCCATGACGATACGCACCCGCAAGCTCTTCGGAACCGTCGCCTTGCTGGTGCTGGTCGTGGTGTGGTCGCTATTGGGAATGACCATCGCCCAGACGCCGTGGCTGGCCAATTCCGGCCTGCTGCAGGCCATCTTCTATGTGGTGGCCGGGCTCGGATGGGTGCTGCCCGCGATGCCGATCATCAGCTGGATGTCGCGGCCGGACAGCGCTGCTTAAATTAGACCCAGTTGTCCCGGCTCGGCCTGACCGCGGGAAACATCATCCCCGACAGCATCACGCGCATCATGCGCAACGAACCTTCCCGTCCGTCCCAAGCGATCCGCGGCAGCGCGTGCAGATTGGTATTTCCCCTGGCCTCGACAATGCCCGGGATCGTCGATACCGCGCTGGCGAAACCTGCCTCCTGCCCCATCACGACATGCTCGCGGCGCCAGGATTGCCGGTCACCGAACGGATAGGCGAAATGGCTGACGGTGCGGCGCAAGGCGGTCTCCGCGACCGCCTTGCCCATCGTCATCTCACGTTGCGCGTCGGCCGCTTTCAGGTTGGACAGCGGGAGATAATTCACCGTTGCGCTGCCGATCGTCACCAAGGGATCGGCTGCGAGCTTCGCCAGATCGGCCCAATCCATCGACGCAGCGCGCGACAGCGCCGCGAGGTCGATCGAATAGCGCGTGCAGAGGTCGTGGATCGCGAACGAAAGATCCGGCGGCGGCAGCGTCCGCATCCAGCTCACCAGAAATTCGAACGTGTCATATTTCTCCGGCATGCTGCCCGTTGCGAAACGCCGCTCCTTGCGGTCGATCACCAGGCTGATGCGATCCTCGCGCGCGACGATGTCCTCCAGCGCAAGCCACCAGGCTTCGCCGAGCCCGTCCGGAAACGCGGTCGGCAGGTACACGGTGAAGGGCACGCCGTGCTTCGACAGCACGGGATAGGCCTGCGTGATGACATCCTTGCAGCCGCCGTCGAAGGTCAGGCAGGCAAATCGATTGGCCTTCGGCAGCGTGACCGCCCGCCGGCACACTTCGTCCATCGTGATCAGGTCGAAGTTCCAGCGCTTCAGCGCACGTATCGTCCGGTCGAGAAATTGCGGCGTGATTTCACGCCATCGGTTCGGCTGAAACGGGCGGGAATCGCGCGGACGCACGCGCTCGAACCGCAAAATGACGCCGGCGCCGCCGGTCTCCCGCTGCTTCAGCCTGAAGTAGCCGCTGAAATAGCCGAGCTCCATCCGGGCCCGCCGCAAAATTCCGATATCCGACGCCAAGGTCCGTCCCCACCTACGGTCGCGGTGCCTCCGCCGCGGCCGGATTGTATTACCCTTTGTTGACATTTCCCTGCGAAGGTCGGCCAAAGCCGAAAATTGTAAACAAATTCATATAGCACGAGCTCTGCGATGACCATGGCTGCCGCGATTGAAGACCGGACGGCGGATGCAGATGGGTGGTCGAAGGCGAGCCGCATCGCCGCCATCGACATCATTCACGACCTCGCCGCCGCGGAAGGCATCTGGCGCAAGCTGGAAGGCGCGCAAACCTCCTTCACGCCGTATCAGCGGTTCGACTTCCTCGGCTCCTGGCAGCGGCAGGTCGGCGAGCGCGAAGGTCTCGTTCCCTTCATCGTGATCGCCTACGACGCGGAGCGCCGTCCGCTGTTGCTGCTGCCGCTCGCGCTCAGGCACGCCTACAGCGCGCGTTGCGCAAGTTTCATGGGCGGCAAGCATTCCACCTTCAACATGGCGCTGTTCGACCGCGATTTCGCCGCAAGCGCAACGCAAGCCGATCTCGAAGGCCTGATGGCGGCGATCGCGCAGCGATCCGAAGCCGACGTCCTCACACTGCACCAGCAACCGGTTCGCTGGCGCGATCTGCCCAATCCGCTTGCCTTGCTGCCACATCAGCCGTCCGCGAATGATTGTCCGCTATTGGTGATGGAACCCGGCGCCCAGCCCGCGGCGCTGGTCAGCAATTCGTTCCGGCGCCGCCTCAAGGGCAAGGAACGCAAGCTGCAGTCCCTGCCCGGCTATCGCAGTCACGTTGCGTCGTCAGAGGCCGACATCACGCGGCTGCTCGACTGGTTCTTCCGCGTCAAGCCGCTGCGGATGGCCGAACAGAAGTTGCCGAATGTGTTCGCCGATCCCGGCATCGAGGATTTCGTCCGCAGCGCCTGTACCGCGCCGCTCGCGAACGGCAGGCACGCCATCGATATCCACGCGCTGGAATGCGACGAGGAAGTGATCGCGATCTTCGCCGGCGTCGCCGACGGCCATCGCTTCTCGATGATGTTCAATACCTACACGATGTCAGCGAATTCAAAATACAGCCCCGGCCTGATTTTGATGCGCGACATCATCGATCACTATGCCGGACAGGGTTATCGCGCCCTCGACCTCGGGATCGGATCGGACGACTACAAGCGGCTGTTCTGCAAGGACGACGAGCCGATCTTCGACAGCTTCATCCCGCTCAGCCAGCGTGGCAAGCTTGCCGCCGGCGTCATGTCGGGCGTCAACCGCACCAAGCGGCTGGTGAAGCACAATCCGGCACTGCTGGAAATGGCGCAAAAGCTGCGCAGCGCGTTCAGCTAAGGCAACCCTGTCACCCCGTCATTGCGAGCGAAGCGAAGCAATCCATTTCGCCGCTTGCAGCATGGATTGCTTCGTCGCTTCGCTCCTCGCAATGACTTGGTTAGTTCTCGCTCACGCCGCCACGACGCGTGGACCCGGCTCGACCGCGTCAGAGTCCTGACACGGCTTGCTCAGCATCGTCACCTCGGAGAAGCCGACCGCCCTGAGCTGGTCGCACATCAGTGCGCGTGCGTCCTGCGCCATCGACGCTTCGGGCACCACGACGGCCCGCGCCTGCGACGTCAGCAATTCGGCCGGCAGATCGGAGGCCGCGCCGGCATCCAGCAGCACATGGTCGTAGACCCGCAGCAGCGCGTCGATCGCGAGCGTCAACCGCGGCGACTGAAGCTGCGCGCGGTCGAAGCCGGGGCGTCCGGCGCTGACGAGATGAACGCGCGACAGCCGGTCCCTGGTGATGATCTGCGCAAACGACGCCTCGCCCTGCATCAGTTCGGCAAGCCCGGGCGCAACCGGATCGACCGACGCCGCGGGAATCATCGGCACGGATGCCACGAGATCGACGACCACGACTTTCGCCTGCTGCGCCATTAACCGCGCCAGCGTCAGCGCGGTCAGCGTGATGCTCTCGCTCGATGCCGTGCCGAGCACGGTAACCTTGCGCGCCGCGGAGCCTGCGCCAACCAGGACATCCGCCATTTGCTCGACTTCACTGATTTCCGCCGCGATATCCATGCGAGGGTCCACGCGCGGTTCATTCAACACCGGCTCGGTGTGATCCACGTCAGCGAGCTCCGCCACGGAAAGCTCGGGCGCGATCGCCGGCGCGTGCACCGATTCCGGCGGAGCAGCCAGGATGATTTCGGGCGCAATTTCGCGCGCAACTTCCAGCGAAGCCGCACCGGGTCTCCGCGGCGCGGTCATGCGCAACAGCTCGCCGGTCGCGATCGCCCCCGAGGTGAGCAGCAAGGTCGCCAGCGTCGCGATCAGCACGATCGGCAGTTTCTTCGGATAGGCCGGGGTGTTGGAGACGGTGGCGCGCGAGATGATGCGGCCATCGGCCGGTGCCGCCTCGATATTCTCGCGGGCGCTCGCCTCGCGGTATTTGGCGAGATAGGATTCCAGCAGATCACGCTGGGACTTGGCTTCGCGCTCGAGCGCGCGGAGCTGCACGTCCTGGCCGTTGTTGGAGGACGCCTGCTTCTTGAGCTGATCGAGGCTCGACGTCAACCCATCGACCTGGTCGCTGGCCAAGCGCGCGTCGTTTTCCAGCGAGCGCGCAATCTTGCTCGCCTCGTCGCGGATCTGACTCTCGATGTCGGCGAGCTGCGCCTTCAATTCCTTGATGCGCGGATGGTTGCCGAGCAGCGTCGACGACTGTTCAGCAAGTTGCGCCCGCAGCGTCATCCGCTGCTCGGACGGCCTGCGCATCGATTCGGAGTTGAGCACTTCGGAGGCCTCGATCGGCTTACCGCTCCTTAGCAACTCGCGGATCAGTCGCGCCCTGGCTTCTGCATTCGCCTTCAGCGCGCGGGCGTTGTTCAACTGCGTGTTGAGTTCGCCCATCTGCTGGTTGGAGAGCGTAGTGTTGTTGGTCCCGACAAACAGGCTCGACCTGGAGCGGAAATCCTCGACGCGGGACTCGTCTTCGGCCACCTTCCTGCGCAGTCTTTCGATTTCACCTGACAGCCACTGCCCTGCCGACTTCGCCTGCTGCTGCCGCGCATCCTGCTGCAGCACCAGATAACCTTCGGCGATAGAGTTGGCGACGCGCGCGGCAAGTTCGGGATCGCGCGACTGGAATTCGATGACGATGACGCGGGACTTGTCGACGGCGTAGGCCGTGAAGCGATCGTAATAGGCTTCCAGGACGCGCTCTTCCGGCGTCAGCGAGAGCGGGTCGCGTCCGATGCCGACCAGGGCCAGCATCGATTTCAGCGGCGAAAATCCCTGCAGCACCGGATCGAATTCGAGGCGCTCGGCGAGCTTGTTCTTCCTGATTATCTCGCGGGCCAGGTCGCGCGACTGTACCAGCTGCACCTGACTGGTGACGGCTTCGGCGTCGAGCGCGCTGCGTTCCTCGTTGCGTTCGCCGGTCGGACGCAGGAACACGTTTTCGCGCCCGTCGATCAGGATGCGCGCTTCCGACTTGAATCGAGGCGTGACCATGTTGACCGCGGCGAGCGATGCCACCAGCACCAGCATCGTCGGGACGATGATCAAAGCTCGCTTGCGTATCAGCGTCTGGCCGAGCGCATGCAGATCGAGATCGCCGGTTTCGGATGCTGCGACGGGCTTCAGGGCCGAAGGTGCAGGCCTCGCGGTCGCCCGCTGCACCACCGGCCTGTCCTTGCCTGCACGCCAGAACGCCAAACGCATCGCACACTCCCGCGGACGCAACTGCTGGTCCACTCGAACCCTCCCGAGTACACTCCATTATGGTTGCCGCTGGGTTAATTTGCCTGTTTGCACCGCGAGACGACGCGCCGCACGTGCACGGTCATTTTTTGTTAACCATGAACACCCCTTAATCGGAGGATACTTTTTCAGGATTCCCATGATGCGAGGCGTACCCGCTCCAATCCCATGTCCGGTTGCTGCGCTCGTGCTCGTCGGCGAGCGCTGGTTCTGATCATGCCTTTCGTCGACAGTCAGCCGCTTCGTATCCTGCACGCAACGCGCGCGCCTGTCGGCGGCATTTTCCGCCATATCCTCGATCTCGCCAACGGCCAGGCCGATCGCGGCCATCACGTCGGCATCATCGCCGACAGCCTTACCGGTGGCGAACGCGCCGAGCAGGCGCTGGCGGAAATCGCCCCGCGCCTCAAGCTCGGCGTTCACCGCAGGGCCATTCGCCGCGAACCGCTACCAAGTGATTTTTTGGTATGGGCCCGGTTCCAGCGCATGATCCGCGAACTGAAGCCGGACGTGCTGCACGGTCACGGCGCCAAGGCCGGCGCCTTCATGCGTTTGCGGACCGCTTCCCGCGACAGGATCCGGGTCTACACCCCCCATGGCGGCTCGCTGCACTTTCCGCTGGCGACGCTGAAGGGCAGCATCTATGCCCGTGTCGAACGCGCGCTGATGAACGATACCGACCTGTTCCTGTTCGAAAGCGCGTTTGCGCGCGACACCTATCAGCGCACCATAGGTACCCCGAAGGGCCTGGTGCGATGCGTCTTCAACGGCGTCACCGCCAGCGAATTCGATCCGGTCGTGAAAGCCGAAGACGCCACCGACCTGATCTATGTCGGCGAGTTCCGGCACATCAAGGGCGCCGACCTCCTGATCGACGCGGTGGCACGGCTGCGCGCCGGCGGCCGTCCGGTGACGATCACGCTCGCCGGCGACGGCGAGGAAAGCGCAAGCCTCAAGGCCCAGGTGCGACAGCTCGGCCTCGGCGACGCCGCGCGGTTCATCGGCCACGTCAAGGCGCGTTTCGGCTTCTCCAAGGGTTCGCTGCTGGTCGTTCCCTCCCGCGGCGATTCAATGCCCTATGTCGTGATCGAGGCGGCGGCCGCCGGCATTCCGATGATCGCCGCCAATGTCGGCGGCATCCCCGAGATTTTCGGCCCGCATGGCGACGCCTTGTTTGCTCCCAACAACACAGCCGCCATGGCCGATGCCATCGAAGCCGCGCTGAAGGATCCGGCCGCGGCGAAGGAGCGGGCCAAATCGCTGCGCGAACGGATCTTCCAGCATTTTTCGCAGAAGGCGATGGTCGAGGGCGTCTTTGCCGGCTACCGCGACGCGTTTGCCAATCGTTAACCGTTCTTTACCAACGTAACCGTTTCTTCCGATTTGTCCCGTAAGCCGTGGGTGCGAGGAATTCCGCACCGGCAGGCACGTTCCTATGTGCATGCTCCAGAACGGACGTGGACCATGGAACCGATTAACGCACGCTCGATGCTCGATGCCGCGGCAACGGCCGCGATGACCGTCACCGCCGGTCACCCAGCGATCGAACGGCGCCGCAGGCTCACTCCGGCCGCCATAGCCATCAGCAACCAAAAAGTTGGCCGCGCCTACTCGCCGATCGTGATCGCAGGCGTCGTCCGTGTCATCGATTTCGTGATGCTGAGCGTGATCGGTATCGCGCTCTATTTCGGATATGTCGTCCCGCTCAGTGGCTTTCACTGGGAATTTCTCGCGGCGATCTTCGGCGTGGCCGCAACGGCCGTGATCTGCTTCCAGGCCGCCGATATCTACCAGGTGCAGCTATTCCGCGGCCAGCTGCGCCAGATGACCCGAATGATCTCATCCTGGGCGTTCGTGTTCCTGCTGTTCATCGGCGCATCCTTCATCGTCAAGCTCGGCAACGAAATTTCGCGGCTCTGGCTTACGACGTTTTTCCTTGGCGGTATTGCGGCGCTGGTAACCGGGCGGGTGTTTTTGCGCTCACTGGTACGCGGCTGGGCCCGTCAGGGCCGGCTCGATCGCCGCACCGTCATCGTGGGCGCGGACGAGAACGGCGAAGCGCTCGTCCAGGCGCTCAAGACCCAGGATGATTCCGACATCAAGGTGCTCGGCGTATTCGACGACCGTAACGACGACCGCGCGATGGACACCTGCGCCGGCAGCCCCAAGCTCGGCAAGGTCGACGACGTCGTCGAACTGGCGCGCCGCACCCGCATCGACCTCGTGCTGTTCGCGCTGCCGATCTCGGCCGAGACGCGCATTCTGGAGATGCTGAAGAAGCTGTGGGTGCTGCCGGTCGATATCCGGCTTTCGGCCCATACCAACAAGCTGCGCTTCCGTCCGCGCTCCTATTCCTATCTCGGCGAGGTGCCGACGCTTGACGTGTTCGAGGCGCCGATCACCGACTGGGACCTGGTGATGAAGTGGCTGTTCGACCACGTCATCGGCTTCGTGATCCTGGTGCTGGCGCTGCCGGTGATGGGATTGGTCGCGCTTGCGGTCAAGCTCGACAGTCCCGGGCCGGTGCTGTTCCGTCAGAAACGCTTCGGCTTCAACAATGAGCGCATCGACGTCTTCAAGTTTCGCTCGATGTACCACCATCAGGCGGATCCGACCGCCTCCAAGGTCGTGACCCGGAACGATCCCCGCGTTACCCGTGTCGGGCGCTTCATCCGCAAGACCAGCCTCGACGAATTGCCGCAGCTCTTCAACGTCGTGTTCAAGAGCAACCTCTCGCTGGTCGGCCCTCGCCCGCATGCTGTGCAAGGCAAGCTGCAGAGCCGGCTGTTCGACGAGGCCGTTGACGGCTATTTCGCGCGCCACCGCGTCAAGCCGGGGATCACCGGCTGGGCGCAGATCAATGGCTGGCGCGGCGAAGTCGATACCGACGAGAAGATTCAGAAGCGCGTCGAGTTCGATCTCTATTACATCGAGAACTGGTCGGTGCTGTTCGACCTCTACATTCTGCTCAAGACGCCGCTGGCGCTGATGACCAAGAGCGAGAACGCGTACTGAGGTGAAGAATTCGCGCTCGTCATTGCGAGCGGAGCGAAGCAATCCATCGCGCGGCGCCGGGACAGATGGATTGCTTCGTCGCTATCGCTCCTCGCAATGACGGGGGACTACCGTTGTTTTGTTGCGTTGCGTGAGTGTGTGATGGCGTATGCGGCGACAGCCGGGGGATCGCTCCCATCGATGACGGCCGCGCCGGGCGTGCTTGCCTTGCAGCGCGCGATGGTGTGGCTGGTCGGAGCATCCGGCGCCATCGTCTTCATCGAACCCTCGCCCTATGAGCTGGCGACGCTTGCCGCCGCGCTGATCTTCTTCGCAACGGGGTTGCGGATGCGGCTGGTGTTCATGCCGCTGCTGTTGCTCCTGTTTCTGATCAATATCGGCTACAGCATCAGTGCGGTCGCCGTGATGGACCGGCCGAATGTGCCGAACTGGATCGCGACGTCCTGGTACATGGCGGTCACAGTCATCTTCTTTGCGATGGTCATCTCCGAGGACACCGCGGCGCGGCTCGACATGCTCCGGCGCGGCCTCGTTGTCGGCGCGGTGATTGCGGCGCTCGCCGGCATCGCGGGTTATTTCAATCTCGTCCCTGGCGGGCGCGACCTGCTGACGCTGTACGACCGCGCCCGCGGCACCTTCAAGGACCCGAACGTATACGGCGCGTTCCTGGTCCCGCCGGCGCTGTTCGCGCTGCAAAGCGCCGTCTCGGACAAGTTCGGCAAATCATTGCGCAACGCGATCGCCTTCGGCATCATGTCGCTGGCGATCCTGCTGGCGTTCTCGCGCGCCGCATGGGGCATGCTGATCATCACCTCCGCCGCCATGCTGGTGCTGATGGTGTTGACCAGCCGCTCGCAGTCGCAGCGATCGCGCATCATCATCATGGCGCTGGCTGTGGTGGTGCTGGCGGCCGCGCTGGTCGCGGTACTGCTTTCATTCGATTCGATCGCGCAACTGTTCAAGCAGCGCGCCAGTTTCGACCAGAGCTATGATGAGGGTCGCTTCGGCCGCTTCGGCCGGCATATCCTTGGCGCCGAAATGGCGCTCGGGCTGCCGTTCGGCATCGGGCCGCTGCAGTTCAACCGTTACTTTCCGGAAGACACCCACAATTCCTACCTGAACGCCTTCATGTCGGGCGGCTGGCTGTCCGGCGTCTGCTATCCGGCGCTGGTCTTCGTCACCGTGCTGACGAGCTTCCGCTATGTCTTCGTTCGCGTGCCCTGGCAGCCGGCCTATCTGGCCGTCTTCGCGGCTTTCCTCGGCACCGTCGGCGAGAGTTTCATCATCGATACCGACCATTGGCGGCACTTCTGGATGATGCTGGGCACCATGTGGGGCACGTTCGTCGCGGCCGAACGCTGGAAGGCGAACCGCGATCCGACGCTCACGGTGCGCGCGAAGGCTTCCTAGGTCCGCTTGCCCGTCCGGGCTTCTGCTCTGGCTTTCTCGTTTGCGTTTTCCTGGGCGCATCGACCATCGACTTCAATTCCTCGGTCGCCGCCAGCATGGTCTGATAGCCCTTCGACGCAAACTCAAGCAGCAACCGCAGCTCGGCGTCCGAGTAGGACTCCCATAGTTTGACCATGCCGCGCTGCATGTGTTCGTAGAAGCGCCCGATCTTGGCGACGTTTTCCGGGACGATCGCGATAAACACCTTGCGGCGGTCGGCGGGATCGCGCTCGCGGCGAACCAGCCCTGCCTTCTCCAGCCGATCGACGACGCCGGTAATGGCTCCGGTGGTCAGCCCCGTGACCTCCGCCAGCCGCCCGGCCGTCACTCGGCCTTCCAGATTGAGGAAGTCCAGGCATTCGAGGTCGGAGCCGGAAATCCCGACCGTATTGGCCACCGTCTGCCCGAAAATCACACCCTGCGCGGACGAGCGCCGCAGCGCATTCTCTAGTTCCTGCATCAGCGCAGCCCGCGCTTTCGCTCTTGACAAAGCCAGCCCCACCTCTTAGTCGATATATATCTTAGATGCTAAGATAATTAGCTACTGTACGTTCCTATCACTTCATAGACGCTTGGAGCAAGGCATGAGCGGACGACCGAAAGCCCTGGTCATCGGCGGCGGTATCGCCGGTCCCGTGACGGCGATCTTCCTGAAAAAGGCCGGCATCGATGCCGAACTGTTCGAGGCGTGGGCTTATTCCACCGGGATCGGCGGCGGCCTGCAAATCGCGCCGAACGGCATGCATGTGCTGGCCGAGATCGGATTGGCCGACGAAATGACCCGGCGCGGATCGATCGCGGAATCCTTCGATTTCCATTCGCAATCAGGCGCCCGGCTCGGTTCCGTCAACCAGAACATGAGGCAGCGTTTCGGCCAGCCGGCGGTCAATATGTGCCGCGCCACGCTGAATGAAGCCCTCATCAACAAGGCCTGGTGCGAGAATGTCGAACTGCGGTTCGAGAAGCGGCTGGTCGCCATCGAGGACCGCGCCGACAAGCCCGTCGTCGCGCATTTCGCCGACGGCTCGTTTGCCGAGGGCGATTTCGTCATTGGCGCCGACGGCGTGCATTCCGCGGTGCGCGCGCACGTGGTTCCGGATGGACCCAAACCGTTCGACACCGGGCTGATCGGCTTCGGCGGCTTCGTGCCGAGATCGTTGCTCGACGATATGCCGATCGGCCAACGCGTGGCGACGACGTTCGGACAAAGCGGCTTTTTCGGTTACGGCTTTTGCAGTTCCGATCCAGCCGACGGCGTGATGTGGTGGAGCACGCAGCCATCGCATGGCACCGATGCAGCGGCGTTCCGCGCCATGAGTCAGGATGCGATCAGGCGGCACCTGCTCGATTTCCATGCCGGCTGGCACGATCCGATCCCGCGAATTCTGGAGGCAGCCAATGACATCGTGGTGACGGCGACGCTCGACGTCGCGACGCTGCCGACCTGGTCGCGCAAGCGCACGCTGTTGATCAGCGACGCCGCCCACGCCACCAGTCCGCATGCCGGCCAGGGCGCGTCGCTGGCGCTCGAAGACGCCATGCGGCTCGGCCGCCTGATGCAGGACAGGCAGGAGCTTGGACTGACGTTTCAGAATTTCGAGGCCGAGCGACGTCCCCGCGCCGAGAAGATCGTGGCGCTCGCTCGCCGCAACGGCAACAGCAAGCGCGAATTCAGCGCCACCGGCGCCTGGATTCGCGACCGCATGCTGAAGCTGTTGCTGCCGGTCACAGCCAAAGGAATGGACTGGATGTACGCGTATGATCCCAGAGCGGCGGCGTAACTTCATAGCTTCGTAGATTCCATGGGGCGGTGAGCGTGCCCTTTCCGGTAGGTTTGGGTTTCCACACTCGAACCATCGGAGAGCCAGATGCAAGCATCGACCGTAGACACGCCCACCGCCGGGCATTGTGGCACGATTTTCGTTGCGATTGAACTGAGCCAGAAGAGCTGGCTGGTAACGCTGCACAGTCCGGACAAAGGCAAGATGTCGCGTCACAAGCTGGAGGGCGGCGATCATGCTGCGCTGCTGGCGCTGATCGGTCAGGTTCGGGAGCGGGCGGCCCGGGCGCTGGGAGCCGTTCCGGCGGTGGTGAGCTGCTACGAAGCGGGCTACGACGGGTTCTGGCTGCATCGGCTTCTGCTGGCTGCCGGGATCACGAACTACGTGTTTGACCCTGCGAGCATAGCGGTGGATCAGCGGGCACGGCGGGTGAAGACCGACCGGATCGATGGCGAGAAGATGCTACGGACGCTGATGGCGTATCTGCGCGGTGAGCCGCAGGTGGTGCGGATCGTGCGGGCACCTGCGCCGGAGCAAGAGGACGCCCGCCGCACCAGCCGTGAACGCGGCCGGCTGATCAAGGAGCAAACCGCGCACACCACCCGGATCAAGGCGCTGCTGCGATTGTTGGGCATGGCGGTGGGGAACCCGCGCCGGCGTGACTGGCTGAGCTGGCTTTCGGCGCAGCGGGATTGGCAGGGCCAGGCGGTGCCGCCACGGATGCTGGCGGAGATCAGGCACGAGCACGCACGGCTGATGCTGGTGCGCGAACGGCTCGAGGAACTCGCACAGGCGTCGGCTCAAGCGGATCCGGCACCTGCGGCGGCGCAGATGACCGAGCGCAGCGAACTGTTGCTCCGGCTCAAATGCCTCGGTCCGGCGTTCGCGACGACGCTGACCAGCGAGGTGTTCTACAAGGACTTTCGTAATCGGCGTGAGGTCGCGAGCTATTTCGGGCTGACGCCCAGTCCATGGCAGAGCGGCGGGACCGACCGCGACCAGGGCATCAGCAAGGCGGGCAATCCACGCGCCCGCTGCGCCGCGATCGAACTGGCCTGGCTGTGGCTGCGGCATCAGCCGGAGAGTGCGCTCACCCGATGGTTCCGCAGCCGCACCCACAACAATGCCAGCAAGCGCAACAAGCGCATCGCCATCGTGGCCTTGGCGCGCAAGCTGATGGTGGCGCTCTGGCGCTACCTCACAACCGGCATGGTTCCCGAAGGAGCCGTGCTCAAGGCCGCGAAGGCGTAAACGTTTCAAGCAACGCGTCAGCGTCGCGGCGTCGGCCGCGGTCAGCGCGGAATGGATGATGACCGTGCCACCCTTGGGCCAAATCAACAGGCCGCTTCGTAGATGGGTCTCATCCTCATGGCTTCCTCGCCGCATGCATGCGGAATGTGGGTACCGGGCTGCAAAACGCCCGACCGGATATGAGGTGATGCAGTGAGATGCTGCATAAATCGCCGGAAGCCAGTTCCTGAGCGCACCGACCGCGGCGGCACGCTGCGCTACGCATGGCTCCGCGCGCCGCCGCTCCACCGAATGCAAAAAATCACATCCAAGCCCCGGTCGGGATGCTTGACTCAAAAGCCCTCATATGAGGGTGGGCAAAGGCGCTTTTGCGCCGTGCCCACCATCTACCCACGATCGTTGCTTTAAATGGTGGGCACGCTGCGCTTTGCCCACCCTACGATTCTGCGACTACTTCTCCACCGTGAACGTCAATCCGGCATGATCGACAAGCCGCTTGATCAGTCTGTGCTGCATCGCCGCCCCCGGTGTCCAGATTCCCGCCGGCACATCCGGCGTGTCGCGCAGCAGGCAGATCGCGCATTCGGAGATCATCTTTGACGTCGAGCCGTAGCCGGGATCGCGATCACCCTTCACGGATGCGCGGACCTGCTTGCCATCGGGCGCGATGGCGACATAGAGCAGATCATAGAGGCCGTTCTCGCGCTCCTCCTTCGACGGGCCCTCGCCCGGCTTCGGTGCACCTGGGCCGGTCTTTTCGGTGTTTGCGGCCATCACCAGCTTGGCGTTGGCCTCGCCCTTCTCGCCGGCACCCGTCAGCACCATTTCGTCGTAGACGAACTCCTTCCCGTACGGAAAGCCCATCAGCATGTTCGAACGATGGATGTTGCGCGTGTTGATGAGCGCCATCATAAACGGCGCCGCCCAGGACTGCAGGTCTTCCTCGTAAGCCGGCTTGCTGCCCGGCGGCTGTTTCGGCCCCTTGAACCCGGGCGTTAGCGCGAATGCATCTTTGAGGATCGCAACGAGGCTGAGATCCTTGGCGACCGCATCGAAGGTCGCCTTGGCGCTCGCGGCGGTGCCGCCGGACAGGGTGCCACGCATGTCGCGCACACGGCCCTTGACGCGGGCAGCCGGCGTGCCGAACACCCGCTTGGCTTCCTCCTGCACAAAGAAGGCGCCGAGTTCGAACGGTATCGAGTCGAACCCGCACGAAAACACGATGCGCGCGCCGCTCGCTTTCGCCGCGGCTTCATGCTTGTCGATCATTTGCCGCATCCACAGCGGCTCGCCGCAGAGATCGAAGTAGTCGGTACCCGACGCCACGCAGGCCGCAAGCAGCTCGTTGCCATAAAACTGATACGGGCCGACGGTCGAGATGATCGACTTCGCCTGCCCAACCATCGCCATCAGCGACGCGGGATCGCCAGCATCGGCCACGATCAGCGGCGTATCGGCCGGCGCACCGATCGCGTCGCGGACGGAAGCAAGCTTGTCCTTGCTGCGTCCGGCCATCGCCCATTTCAGACTGGCGCCGCCCTTGTAGTTCGCGGCGAGATATTCGGCGACGAGTTGCCCGGTGAAGCCGGTGGCGCCGTAGACGACGATGTCGAATTTCGACGAAGACATATTCAATTCCTTTTTCTCGTCATTGCCTGCGACAAACGCGAAGCGTTTGTGCAAGAGAGCGCAGCGAAGCAATCCATTCTATCCCGACGTGGAGGCATGAATTGCTTCGCGTCGCTCGCAATGACGGCTTCGGCCGCATTTCGCAAGCCTATTTCTTCGCGTACGAGACACCCATGCCGGCGCGTACGTCGGCCTGGATACCATAGGGCGCGATCGGATAGCGCAGGCCGTTCTTCGCGAGCTGCTTCATGCCTACGATTGCCTTGGCAAGATGCTCAGGCTTGAGCGCCATCAGCATCTCCTCGTCCGGCACGCCGCCATAGCGCCGCTCGGCGAAGCATGGCAGCGACAGGGACGGTTCGCCTGTCTTCAGCGCCCTGCCCCAGGAATCCGCACACGCGGTTTCGCCGACTACGCCCCATTCGAACTTCTTGTAGCCGGTATATTGCAGGCCGTTGATGAGAATAATCATCTGCCCGGGCGTGGCGTAGACCAGACAAATATCCGGCGGGTTGAGCCGGCCGCTGGTGAGCGGGCTCACCGCCATCGCCTGATACCGGCCGAAAGGCACGACATCGAGCGCTTCCTGGCGCTTGCGTGCATCCTCGGCCGTGCCGTGCCAGACGCCGACATAGTTTTCGCCGGCGAGAAATTTTTCGTCCTGCGGCGCCAGCCCGATCACGGCGCGGCATTGCGCGCCGACGAGATCGTCACCGGTGATGCCGACGGTCCAGCCGAGCCGCGAGGCCATGCTGACGATCTGGTCGGTGGTATGCACCGCCGAGGGACGGCGGATTTTGGGGATCGCGGCCATCTCCTCGACGCGCGCGAACATCTTGATGCCGATCACGGTGGTCTTCAGCCGAAGCAGGCTGTTCAGGTCGGCCACCATGCCGGCCAAGTCGAACGTTTCCGGCGGTGTCTGCTGTTGCATGGCATGAACTCCCAGGCGGCGCGCTGAACAAGCGCCTTGCTTCGATTGTAGCCCGGCTGGATGGGGGTTGCGACCTCTTACTTCGCCGCCGGGCCCGGCAACAGCTCATCGATCTTGCCCGTGATCCGGTATGCGATCAGGCCCATCCATTCGCGCACCGCAAGGTCGGTCCGTGCCAGCCCTTCGACGGCGACGTTTGAAAGCGTCATCAGGTCATCGCGTCCGCCGACGCGCCAATCGACGGGATAGGGCTCCACCGCAAATCCCGCTTTTCGGAACAAGCCGACCGATCGCGGCATATGAAAGGCCGAGGTCACCAGCACCCACCGTTCACCCTCCTTCGGCTTGACCAGCGCCTTGGAGAATTCGGCGTTCTCCTGGGTGTTGCGCGATCCCCGTTCCATGATCAGCCGCGATTTGTCGATGCCGAGGCTTTCGAAGATGGCGCCGGCGAAATCCGCTTCTCGTGCATCGTTTGAGACGAGGTTCGCGCTCCCGCCGGAAAAGACCACGCGCGCGTTCGGATATCGCCTCGCCAGCGCGGCGGCGGCGATGATCCGGTCCGGCGCGCCCCGAACGACCGGCGTTCCATGCGCCACGGAGAGATCGGCTTCGATCGACGCCCCCAGTACGATGATGCCATCAGGCGCACCGCGCGCGGCGTCCCATGACGGAAAGCGCTGCTCCAGCGGATAGAGTAAAGCTTTTCCGAGCGGCGACAGCCCGCAGATCACGAGAAGCAGCACGGCCGCTATCACGAGCTTGCGGCCGAGCGATGCAAAGCGCGTCATCATCAGAATGGCGCCGACGAACCCGATGACGATCAAAAAGTTCGTCGGCAATAGCAAATAGCCGAGCGTCTTGGACAGGACAAAAAACAAGGGAAGCCTCTGACAATGTCTGCTACAGCGTCATACGACGCCATTGCAGCAACCAAAAGCCCTCCCCATGCTCCATCATCACCTGCATTCCAGCCCCGAAACCTGCCACTGGGGCTTCTTCGAAGGCAAATTGAAGCCCGTCCTGACCATCGCCAGCGGCGATGAAGTCACCATCGAGACCCTCAGCGGCGGTCCCGAGGTCGTACCGGACAAAAGCAAGTTTCACGTCCCGCCCGAGCTTGCGGAGATACATGCGAAATGCGAGCGGCAGCTGCAGGGCCATATTTTGACCGGTCCGATTGCGATCGAGGGTGCCGAACCGGGTGACGTGCTGGAAGTCGACATCCTCGACGTCCAGCTCCGGCAGGATTGGGGCTGGAATCTGATTCGCCCTCTGTCGGGCACGCTGCCGGACGATTTTCACGAAACGCGCATCCTGAACATTCCGCTCGATCGTGAGCGGATGGTCGGCCGGATGCCGTGGGGCCTCGACCTGCCGCTCAAGCCATTCTTCGGCGTGATGGGCGTGGCGCCGCCGACCGCCTGGGGCCGCATCACCTCGCTGATCCCGCGCGCGATGGGCGGCAATCTCGACAACAAGGAGCTCGGCGCCGGCGCGAAACTGTATCTGCCGGTGTTCGTGCCAGGTGCACTGTTTTCCTGCGGCGACGGCCACGGCGTGCAGGGCGATGGCGAGGTCTGTGTCACCGCGATCGAGACCGCGCTGCAGGGCCGCTTCCGCCTGACGCTGCGCAAGGATCTGCGGCTTGATTATCCGCGCGCGGAAACGCCTGATCATTACATGACGATGGCGATGGACCCCGATCTCGATCAATGCGTGGTGCGTGCGTTGCGCGACATGATCGTGCTGCTCGGCGAGAAGCGCAATCTGTCACGCGAGGACGCCTACACGCTGTGCAGCCTCACCGCCGATTTGCGCGTGACGCAAACCGTCAACGGCTCCAAGGGCATTCACTGCATGATCGCGAAGGCGGTCGTGCACGGCTGACGCCGGCTTCAGAACTCCGAACGCAGCTGCAGCCTGGCCTGAAACACCACGCTGGTCTTTCCGACCAGCGCCGTTCCATTCACTTCCGCCGTGTCGGCGGAATACGCGCCGGTAAAGCCGCAGGTGACTTCGCGCCCGCCGAACAGCGGCAGCGTGCCCGCGGACTTCGTATGCTCGTTGGTGATCAATTCGCCGCGCCATTTGCCGTGATCGGCGCGATAGGATCCCGTGTAATAGAAATATGAATCACCGCCGGCGATCTTGCCGTCGTGCAGCACGATCACGCCGTTGGCGCGGCCATGCCCGCCGTCCGTCATCTCGATCTGGATGGTGTAGAGACCGTTCTTTACCGTCATCGCGCCCTCGTCCCGGGGACATCATCGGCATT
Source organism: Bradyrhizobium sp. AZCC 2262 (assembly GCF_036924535.1). Lineage (NCBI taxonomy): Bacteria > Pseudomonadati > Pseudomonadota > Alphaproteobacteria > Hyphomicrobiales > Nitrobacteraceae > Bradyrhizobium > Bradyrhizobium sp. AZCC 2262. Next base: position 4,081,446 of record NZ_JAZHRT010000001.1, read on the forward strand.
CCCGGTAGCGCGAGGCAATCAAGAAAATGGTCGCGCGGCTGGATCGTTTCGCCGCGGCTGCGGATGGGGCCCAAGGCCTTCCAGGAGCCTCGTGCAACAGGCGCGCAACCAATTCACAGGCTCGACCCTGGAATTTTAACCGCTTTTTCAAACGGATAGGAGGCTATCCACAAGTCGTTTGACTCATGTGTGCAAAACTAAATAGAGTCGAAATAGTAACTTTTCAGTACATCGTTTAAAAGTTAGCGTTCTCCATGGCTACAGAAAAAGCCGAAACCGACCGCGTTCCCGTTACGTTGGCGCTCTCGACCATCAATTATCTCGAAAGACTGGTGAGACAGGGTACCCACGGCACCAGCGTTCCCGGCGTCGCAAGAACTTTGATCGAGGAAGGCATTCGGCTCGCCATCAAGGACGGGCTGCTTGCGATCCGCGACAACGGAAAGGCGTCCTGACGGGAATTTTCGGAACGCGGCGGTTCATACAGAATGTGGAACCGAAAACATGCTTACGAACGTACCGACATGGACTACCGATCGCGTCGAATTGCTGAAGAGTCATTTTGAAGCTGGCCTCACCTGCCGCGAGATCGCAGCCAGCATCGGCGTCAGCCGCAACGCGGTGATCGGAAAACTTGCCCGCCTGCAATTGACGCGCGGCCCGGCCCGTGCCGAACCGCGCCCGACCAAGGCCGCCCGAGAGCGCTCCAGAAAATCCATCCCCAGACTGCAATATCAGATCCTGCAGGCCGTCTACGAAAACGCGCAGCCGCTCCAGGAAGAGCCGATCGCCAGCGAACGACGTTGCTCGCTATTCGAACTCAGCAACGAACGGTGCCGCTGGCCGATCAGCACGCCCGGCGCCGAGGACTTCTGCTTTTGCGGCAACACGCCGGTCGAAGGGATGCCCTATTGCGCGGGCCACCACCGCCTCGCCTACCGTCCGGGCTCGCGCCAGCGCGTCGTGCGAGGACAAGGCAACCGGTTCGCGTGAAGAAAACGCCTTAACACAAAGAGGAGCCTCGGTTCTGATTCAATCAGAACCGATGGAGCCCTATCCCAGCCGCCAGCCGACCTCTTCCGTAAGGCTCTTGTAGAACTCCGGCGTGTAGGCCTTTTCCGGGGCCTGCCGCACCCGCTCGTCGAGCCTGTGGGCATCGTCGCCGACGAGAATGCGCCAGCGATCGGCTTTGACGCCGTCGAGGATGATCTTGGCCGCGGCCGCCGCCGTGGTCGGCGCCTGTTCGAGAAAGTTGCGGGCACGGTCGAGCGCGATCTTCTGGATGTCGTCGTCCGACATCGGCGCGGTGTCGATGCCCATGCCCTTCAGGCGCTGCCGCGTCGCCAGGATTTCATTCGGGCTCAATGCTTCGGATTCCGATCCGCTCTGAATTTTGCGCGAATTTGAAACGATCGAGGTGCCGATATGCCCGGGCATCACGACCGAGCATTTGATGTGCGGGGCGTTGAGCCGCAGGTCCGTCATCAGCGCTTCGGTAAACCCTTTCACCGCGAACTTGGCAGCACTGTAGGCGGTGTGTGACGCGCCCAAGCCGACCGAGGCCCAGAAGCCGTTGACGCTCGACGTGTTGACGATGTGGGCTTCGTCCGCCTTCATCATCAGCGGCAGGAAGGTGCGGACGCCGAGATAGACGCCGCCCCAACAAATGTTGAAGGTGCGCTCCCACTGCTCGCGCGTGTTGGTGAACAGGCTGCCGCCGCCACCGATGCCGGCATTGTTGAACAACAGATGGATCTTGTCGGTCGCCTGCTGCTCGATCAGCTCGTCGCGAAAACGCTGGAGGTGGTTTTCGATCGAGACGTCGGCGACATGCGTGGTGACGCGCAGCCCCTGCGGCAGCTTTTCCGCCTCGCACATGCGCTTGGTCTCGGCCATCGCCTCCAGGGAAACATCGCACATCGCGACATTGCAGCCTTCGGCCACGAGCTGGCGCGCGAGTTCGCGGCCCATGCCCGTGCCGCCTCCGGTGATCACGGCAAACTTCCCGGCAAAGTCCTTCATTGCGATCGTTACCTCGGTTTTCAATTTTTGAGTTGGAGCCCTCATGGCAATGGAGCCCGCGCGAACAGGACAGTAACAGGTCGCGACTGCCGGTACAGCCGCCCGTGAGACTGATAGTACGATGGTCTCGCCGGCGTTTTCGCGCGGCGGAATTTACTCCGCCGCCTCGCGAGAGCCGCCCAGCGCGCCCAATCCCTCCAGCGCCTTCCTGATGGCAGCCTGTTGCACGGGGGATGCTTCCGGCATCGGTGCGCGGGAGAATGTCGTGGGCAGCCCCTGCAGCGACTGCGCATAGCGCGTGCACGCCGGCAGATTGTCCGAGACGATCGCATTCCACAACGTCAGCAGCTTCTTGTGCAGCTCGAGCGCGCGCGCGTGATTGCCCGCCTTGACCACGTTCCAGAGTTCGACGGAAGCGTGCGGCGCGGCACTCAGGATCGCCGCGATCGAACCGTGCGCGCCGAGCGCGTAGGACGGATACATCAGCGCGTCGACGGCGCTGTAGATCAGTTTGTCCGGCGCCATCATCATGAGATCGGCAAACAGTTTCAGATCGCCTGCACTCTGCTTGACGCCGACGACCAGCGGTACCTCGTTCATGATCCGCGTTAGCAGCGCCGGCGAGAGATAGGACCACGGCACCACGTTGTAGATGATAACAGGCATGCCGGTTTCGTCAGCCATGCGGCGGAAATGATCGACCATCGCCTGGTCGTCCGGCTTGAACAGATAATGCACCGGCGTCACCTGCAACGCGGCGACATTCATGTCGCGCACCAGCCTGCCGCGCCGGACCGCATCGCGCGTGGAATCGACGATGATGCCGGCAATGACGGGCGCGCGCCCCTTGGCGGCTTCCACCGTCGCCGCCACCAGGTCACGATATTCCTCATGGTCGAGCGTATGCCCCTCGCCGGTCGACCCGCCCGCCGCCATGCCATGGCTGCCGGCGCCGACCAGCCAGTCGACCTGGGAGGCAACAAGCTTAAAATCGATCTCGCCGTCTTTGCGGAACGGCGTTGTCATCGGCGGTATCACGCCGGTCGGACGTGTTTTCATGGACCTGCCCTCGCGTTTCGATTCCCTGGTAACGGGTGTATCCCCGACTTTCCCGGCCTGCCCGCCGGTTGTGGCAAGCCTATTGAATGCCGGGACCGCGATCCAGTTGCGGAATTGACACGGCTGGGCATCGGAAACGCCGTGCAAGTTCCCACGTACGGCACAGCCTGATCCGGCGCGACGCATATTCGCTGGATTCGCCGCAGACGAACATATTGGCCGGTATTGTAGAAGCCCATTTGCGGCGGTCGATCCGCGATGCGGCGGCGAGCAGGAATTGAGCGGCGGTTTGAGCTCGCAGCCAACAAACTGTCAGTTGGTTAACCTTACATCTCCAAAGTTGTATTTCAGTATAAATACGATCTTCACGATTCATCACTATTCGGGTCTCAGCTGAATACGGGACCCGCATGGCCAAAGACGCAATTGAGCTGGTGAGCCCCCGGTATGGCGCTCGCGACATTGCGCCTCGATCTGGCGCAACAGCTCGAAAAAGCCCGCGGCAAGATAAACTCCCCAAATCGAGTGGCGATTTTCTGGAGCACGACCGCGTTCCGCCGATGGCTTCCCCTCCGCTCGCACCGACGGACGGCGCCCTGATTATGTCCTCATTCGACCCGCGGCTGGAAAGCCTGCGTGGCCTCGCGGCGCTGCTGGTGTGCGTGCATCACGGGATGAGCGTGTTCGCCGACAATGCGCCTCTTGCTGCCATGGACGCCCTGCTGTTTGCGTTCAATTCGGCGGCGGCGGTGATCTTCTTTTTCGTGCTGAGCGGCTACGTGCTCGGCCGCGCGTTGGAGCGCGACGGCACATTCGTGACCTACCTGGCACGGCGGCTGTTCCGGTTGCTCCCGCCCTTCGTGGTCGTGCTGCTGTTCACCTTCGCCTGCGAACGGCTCTTCCGTATCGATCCCATACCGTCCGGCCTGATGCCCGGCTTCCAGCGCATGTTCTGGCCGCAGCCGACCTGGGATGCGCTGTGGGACAACCTGCTTCTCAGGTCGTTCACGGTGAACGGTCCGACGTGGACGCTCCTTCTGGAACTACTGGGCGCCCTGATGCTGCCATTTGTGGTCGCCGCGCATGTCAGAATCGAGCAGCGGTGGCGCTGGGCGCTGTTCGTCGTGATCGCGACGCTGCTCGCGATCAGCCCCTATCACATGCTGTTGTGGTTCTATTCCGGCTACTTTCTCGCCAAGGAGATCGGCGCGTTGCTGGCGGGGCGGCGGTGGCTTGCGGCAACCACGTTCGTCGTCGGCCTGATCGGCCTCGAGACGGCCGGCACCAACTCGGAATTCTATGCGGTCGGCATCGTCATCCCGTCAGCGATCGCCGCGGCGCTGATGATCGGCGCGGTGGCGGCGTCGCGCGAGCTGCTGCAGTGGACGACGGTTGCGCCGCTGCGGTTCCTCGGACGAATCTCCTATAGCCTCTATTTGGTGCACTGGCCGATCTTCTACGTCTGCGCCTTGCTCGCTGTTATTTGCCGCCCGGCCGTGCCGACCCATATCTGGGGGAATCTGCTCGTGATGGTGACGTCCGCGATCGTCGCGGTTGGCATCGCCGCGCTGTCATATCGATTTGTCGAAGCGCCGTCGATCAGAGCGGGCAAGTCGGTGGCGCCCGCCCTGGAGCGTATCTTGGCTCGGATATGGACGAGGATTTCGCAACCGCAAGCCGAGGCGAGCTGAAGCGGGCTGCGCTGGCGAACATCAAGCTTAACGTGCGAGTTCGGTTGCATATTCCAGCGCGCCGCCATACATCCTAAAATGAAATCCGGTCAAGAAAAGGCCCCGAAGCGCCAGACCTACACGACGACGGCCTCGATCGGCGTCGTGCGTCGGTTTAATTATTCGTCGCAACTACGAAGAAATCCGTCAAAAAACAATCCCAGCTCTGAAATGACGCTAGCCGAATCCATAGCCTTGAGTACAGATTTTCCATACATCTTTCGATGGTCTCGCGAGGGACGAATGGGTCAACGTTGCCGTGTATTAGCATGCGGCACCATGTATACCTGCCTCGTGGAGTTTGCTGATGGCTTTCGCATGGTCACCACCACCAACGCGCTGAAGAAAGCCGAGCCAGATTCAAACGGCCGAACTTAGCGAGGCCGTTCGTTTCGCTGGAATGCCCCTAACCAACGCGGTTCGCTGCGCGGAGCTGGAATTGACCGGAAACGCGGGCATCAAGCCATGCGAGCCACCTTCGTTGCGGCGCCGTTTCGACGCATAGGCGCGGAGAAACAGGGCGCTACCGCGCAGGCTTGAACCTGTTCTTTAGCTTCAACGTCGGCTTCTCAACAAAATTCCAGGAGAACATGGCAAACGCGAGCGTAAGCGGCAGACCCAACAACAGAACAATCACTCCGTGCCTGTATTCGGATGGCAGGAAGTAGACCAAAGTCTGTTGGATCGGGAATCCGAACAAATAGATCCCGTAGGAATAATCGCCATTCCGCAAAAAGCCCGGAAGGGAGAGTCTTCGAGTACCAATGTAGATGACGATGTATGTCAGCGCCAAGAGGCCCGGGATAACAAGCGACGGAAGGGCAAGAGCGATGAAAGCGACAAGGACGGCGATCACGGCGCCGCGGCCAGATATGACAATACGATCATTCCAATGAAACGCCAGGCACCCGACAACGAACGCCAGGATCAGCATCTTCCAATCCGCAACAGCAAGAAAGTTGTAGAGTTGTCCGCCCCGAATTGCGTACGCAGCAGTAGAACAAAGCGCCAGTAAGCCGACCAGTGTGAAGTATCTCCTGCTAAATGCCGCCGTTGAAACGATCATGAAAGACATGAAAATGTAACAAAAGAATTCCGGTCTCAACGTCCATAGGTTCAAATTTACAACGCCAGGTATGGGATTTTGAGCAAACAGCCCCGGAAGATATAAGTGAAGACTGCCTACGATATTGCGAAAGTAGTTGAGAAATAATGGGTCGGAAAAATATTCGGACAGGCTTTTTTCGGTGAGCCACGGCCCCAGGATCCAGGCGCTCAGGGTTACTTCGACGATGAGTGCAGGCGCGATCCGCAACACGCGGAACAAGAGAAAAGTTGTAATGCTTTTCGTGCGAATGGCACTTCCGGTGACGAGATAGCCACTGACCATAAAGAACATCGGCAGTGCCGGGCTGACAAGGAGCCGCTGGAGTGGATTGCCAGCGAACTCCTCCGCGCGGTCCAATCCCATGCAAACGAGCATGGCGTGCAGCGTGAAAATCCAGACCGAAAGCAGGAGTCGCAGCGCGTCGAAGCCGGGACCTACGCCATTGTTTGCCTCAAGGATATCGGCCGCGGTCGCGGCCTGCCCTTTAGTCACGAGGCTCATGGCAACTTCGGAACTTTGACCCATTTAAGCGAATGGCTCACACAAATACGAGGAACATGCTCGGCTTCTCTACTACGTTTATAGTTTACACTTTTCGAATCGGACCCGAACGGCGAAGCCGCCGCTCTCAATCGAGCGCGGGTGCGGTCGCACGACGTCGCCGGAGGAGCGGCAGCCTTCCCGGCTCAAGCCGCCGCGATGGTGGCTTTAAGCGCAAGCAAATTCGTTTGACCCGCAATGGTGTTGAATTGAGTAACGACGTTCATCGCAGTAAACCTTGAGCGGCGTGGCGCCGTCGATGAATGTCGCCTTGACGAACTGGTGACCGATACCGCCCGGGTTGGCGCCGCATACGATCCGTGGGAACAGGCCCTCGTATTCCTTCGGCAGTGTGATGCCGACCATGCGTACGCTGCAGCCTGGTCGCGCGTCATCTCCGAAAGATCGATGAAGGGCTCGCCGGAGTCGGTGATGGAGGCATAATCCATCATGTTGGCGAAGCCGGTTTTGGCGAATTCCCGAAGAGCGTCGGCGACCTCGATCTCGGCCTTTTTGGCTCCCGCGGCTAGCCTCGCTGGTCAGCTCGAGGAAGACAGGACCGCGCAGCCAGGCATGGGCCACATGCGACGTCCGCGGCGTGGTTTTGACCTCAGTCGGTTCGCTCGAAGCCTCAACCATCGGCATCCCGCGTCCGTGAGCCGGCGGTCGTCACTTTTTTCGCCCTGCCAAAATAGAATCCCAGGATCGTCGTCCAACCGGCCAACAGCTCACGCGGAATGTCTACGGGATTCTTAAACAAAACTACGTAACATATGACCAATGTGACGACCATTCCAATGAGCCCCGAAACATCCCAAGTGATATCGGCAATAACTTTGTCCATAATGCCGTCTCGGGGCGGAGTAGGCGTAGCGCGCTCTGCATCTCTGATGGCGTGCAACAGCTGAGCGAAGTCCACGCTAGTGTCCTTCAATCGAGCTTGGATAGCCGGGTCCTTCATCAACTCCATCACATACCGGCTCCGGTTGCGTTGCGGTATTACTACCATGAGCACGATACCTGTTATGATCACTATGACCGTCAACAGGATAGTAATTTCGATTGAACGTTCCGATATCGTTTCCATCACTGCGCCCTCGCATCTAGCCCAGTGTTTGGTAGCTTCCGTCTGACACGCTTCCGTGTCAACGGGAGGTAGTGGGGTCTCACCTAGCGGTGCCGCGCGCGGCGCGGAAGATGTCAGCGCTTGCGACATCTTCCTGGTGTCCGTTAAGGGCTGTTATCGGACCCCAAGCACGGCGTTCGCCGCCAATCTATTTCTTTGACAGCCTCCCACTTCTTGAACAGGAAGCGTTGGCTGTTGACGTCGAACAGGAGCAAACCGCGCTCTCCGGACCTAATAACCGACGCTGTCAGTGGTCCATCCGTCGTTTCGATTTTTTGCCCTGTCGATTCGCTCAGATGCGATCGTGTCTGATCCGCGCCAATTCCCATCGCTGCGAACATCAGAAAGATTCCCAAGTATAGCCCGATCGACCGCCGATCCACGTACCTAGCAGGCAAGAAGAAGGCCACACTTGCAAACAACGTGGCCACCCCCACGGCGAGCCCACCTGGGGTCCGCCGGTAGTAGCACCAGCTGATAAAGGCAACTGCCCAGACAAACGCCACCAGACCCGCCTCCAACTGAAACGCCGGAGGTCAGCTGGGACGAGCTGCGACGGCTGGTCGCGCTTGCCCTCGGCCGCGATCGCTTCCGCACGCTGATCCGGGGAAAGATCGACCGAGCGGGTTTTCCACCGCTTGATGAAGAATGGGGCGGGTTCTACTGGCCCAAGGTCAAGCAGTGGCTGGACTCGCATAACGAGGTTGGCGCAGACAAAGGTGGCCCAGATGCCCACCGCGACGAGGAAGACCGACCCGAGACCTTCGATGCCGCCCCGGGGAAAAAGACCAGGCTTCAAAGTCGGCCGCAACAACCTGCCGTACTGGTACGCGAAGCAGGTCAGCCGGATCGTCCCCGCGGACTTCCCCGATCACTTGCGGCCGTTGCCTCTGGACGCGACCGAAGATGAGATCGCGCAGCTTTGCCAGGACCACACCGCCGAGCTCCGCGAGTTTCTCGCTAAGAAACCGGCCGAGCCGCAGCTCACCAGGACCCGGTACGACGGCACCATGACCAGCGCCTGCCGCATTTACCGGGAACATCCGCTATCGGATTTTCGCGACGTGAAGTTCACGACGCAAAAGTTCTATGTCACCTGCCTGCGCCGGATCGAGGCCACCGTGGGCCAACGCCTGATCCGCAACCTTACCAAGGCGGATTTCAAACACTGGTACAAGGAATGGCGGAAGGGCGAGATCTCGATCGACGCCGACGGCAAACAGACCATCGGGGCCGAGCGCATCGACCACGCGCATGACACCATCAGCATGGTGCGCACCGTGATCTATTTCATGGCCTCGATCGGCAACGAGCAATGCGAGCGGGTCGCCAAACGCGTCGAGAAGGTGAAATTCGAGAAGGGCGGCGCGCGCGAGGGCGAGCTCACCTATCAGCATGTCTCGTCCTTCATCCGCACGGCGCTCGAGCTCGGCAACAAGGGCGTCATCCCGCGCGACCGCGCACACACCATGTCGATCGGCGTCGCGGCGCAGTTCGAGCTGATGCTGCGGCAGATGGACATCATCGGCGAATGGGCGCCGATCGGCGCCACGCGCAAGCTGCCGGCCGGCATCATCACGCTGGACGTGCCGGCGTCCGCGCCGACCGAGCAATGGGCCGGCTTCTTCACCTGGGAGAACATCGCCGGCTGGCGCTGGCGCATGAAGACGTCGAAGTCGAAGTATCGCGCCGCGCAGGATTTTGACCTCACCCGCTTCAGCCTGCTGCTGCCGCTGCTCGAGGCCGTGCCGCTGCACGAGCGCACCGGTGCCATCATCAAGGGCGAGCGCGGCCTGCCGATCCGCGCGCGCAGCTACTACAACTGGTTCAAGGATATCGCCGAGCCGGCCGGCATTCCGGCCGAGGTCTGGAACATGGACGCGCGCGCCGGCGGCGCCACCGAGGCCGAGGAAGCGGGCGCGACGGTGCAGATGATCAAGGGCGCCCTCACCCACACCAAGGAGAGCACAACGCTGCGCTACATCCGTCGCCGGTCCGAGAAGATCACCGGCGCGGTTGCGGATCTTCGTAGCGCCAAGCGTGCGTCAGAAAACGATGGCGGAACAGCGTAAGAACCGCCTGTCAGAATCACGTCAGAATCGCAGAAAGGAAGTTTAGGGGATTCAATTAGTTAGTTGGTCGGAGCGAGAGGATTTGAACCTCCGACCCCTAGTCTCCCAGACTAGTGCGCTAACCGGGCTGCGCCACGCTCCGATGCCGTTCCATTAGCTGCGATCAGCGCCCGGCGCAAGGCGCGGAAACGGCCTCATTGGGGCAACAGCCAGCCAGTTCCCCGCCCGCCCGTCAGCCGTCTTTCATCGCATTGTCCAGCAATTGCCGGCAGGCGACGAGATCCTGCAGCACCCGTTCCAGGCGTTCGCGGTCGGCGTCCGAGGGGCCGGGCTTGCCCTTGGCGAACGGCAGCAGGATGCCGTCGTCGTCGGTGTCGACAAAGCGGTAGTCGATTTCTTTCTCTTCGGTCTCGTAATCGTCGTCTTCGGCATCGACGGTCGGCGTCTCGCCCTCCTCGGGCTCCTGCAGGCTGAGTCCGATCGCCTCCTCGACGGCGCCGAAAGTGACGGCGGAAGTCTGGTCGGCAAGGCCCTGCACCGATTTGATGCCGTGCTCCTTGAGGATTCGCTGCACGCCGCGGATCGTGTAGCCCTCGCCGTAGAGCAGCCGGCGAATACCCTTGAGCAGGTCGACGTCATCAGGGCGGTAATACCGCCGCCCGCCGCTTCGCTTCATCGGCTTGATCTGGGCGAACCGCGTCTCCCAGAACCGCAGCACGTGCTGGGGAATATCGAGTTCTTCAGCGACTTCGCTGATGGTGCGGAACGCATCCGGCGCCTTGTCCAAATGCCAGCTCCTCTCAACTCATCCTGTTGGTGAAGACGCAGTACTCGCCTTGCTACGCGGCCGTATCACCCGGTCTCGCTAGTCGGTCTTGTCAGTCGGTCTTGCCTTCGCCGTTGCCGACCGCATGGCCGTTGATCCGCTGCTTCAGAATAGCTGACGGCTTGAACACCATCACGCGACGCGGCGAGATCGGCACTTCGGTACCGGTCTTCGGGTTACGTCCGATCCGCTGACCCTTCTTGCGCACCATGAACGAGCCGAACGACGACAACTTCACCGTCTCGCCCTTCTCCAGGCAATCGGTGATCTCTTTCAAAACGAGCTCGACAAACGCCGACGATTCCGTCCGCGACAGGCCCACCTTCTGGTAGACCGCCTCGCACAAATCGACACGTGTGACTGTTTTCCCGGTCCCTGTCATCGCCTGCCCCGCGCTCTCGGCGAACAATTTATTCCCTGAAATTATGAGGTTAGCTCGCAATGGTCAACAGCGACCATCATGCAGACGCATGGAACAGCACAACAAATTTGATCAGTATTTTACGCAGCGCTCACCAGCGCACGAGCGCGGAACCCCAGGTGAAGCCGCCGCCCATGGCTTCGAACAGCACCAGATCGCCTTTCTTCACGCGCCCGTCCTTGACGGCCACCGCGAGCGCCAGCGGGATCGATGCCGCCGACGTGTTGCCGTGCAGATCGACGGTCAGCACCACTTTCTGCGGTGCAATATGAAGCTTGTGCGCCGAAGCATCGATGATTCGCTTGTTGGCCTGATGCGGGATGAACCAGTCGATATCGTCGGCCGTCAGGCCGGTGGCGTTGAAGGCATCGACGATCACGTCGGTGATCATGCCGACAGCGTGCTTGAACACCTCGCGGCCTTCCATCCGCAAAAGGCCAACCGTCTGGGTTGAGGACGGACCGCCATCGACATAGAGCTTCGACTTGTGGCGGCCGTCGGAACGCAAATGCGTCGTCAGCACACCGCGGTCGCTCGATTTGCCCTGCTCCGTCTGCGCCTCCAGCACGACCGCGCCGGCGCCATCGCCGAACAGCACGCAGGTACCGCGGTCGTTCCAGTCCAGAATCCGCGAAAAGGTCTCGGCGCCGATCACCAGCGCGCGCTTGTAAGTGCCCGCGCGCAGGAAATTGTCGGCGGTCGCCAGCGCAAAGACGAAGCCGGAGCAGACCGCTTGCAGGTCGAAGGCAGCGCCGTGGTTGATGCCGAGCCCCTCCTGCACCGCGACCGCGGTGGCCGGAAAGGTGTTGTCCGGCGTCGAAGTCGCCAGCACAATCAGGTCGATCGATTGGGCGTCGAGCCTCGCATGATGCAGCGCCGCGCGCGCAGCCTTGATCGCCAGGTGCGAGGTGAACTCGCCCTCGGCGGCGACGTGGCGCTCGCGGATGCCCGTGCGCTGCACGATCCACTCGTCGGACGTATCAATGCGGCTCGCCAATTCGGCATTGGTCAGAATCCGCTCCGGCAAATATGAGCCGCAGCCGAGCACGACCGAACGTATTGCAGTCACGACACAACCTCCTGCGCGATCTGCGCCTGTACCAGCGCACTGATCTTGGTGAGGAGATCGCAGCGGACCATCTCATAGCCAACATCAACTGCGTAGGCAAAGCCTTCGGCGTTGATTCCGCCATGGCTCTTGACAACCACACCTTTCAGTCCAAGCAGCACGCCACCATTGGATTTGTTCGGGTCGAGCTTGTCCCGGAGCGCCTTGAAGGCGCTGCGGGCAAACAGATAACCGATCTTGGACTGCCAGCTGCTCGCCATCGCATTGCGCAGAAAATCCGCCATCTGGCGCGCGGTGCCTTCCGCGGCCTTCAACGCGATGTTGCCGCTGAAACCTTCCGAGACGATCACATCAGCCGCGCCCGCGCCGATCCCGTCGCCCTCGACGAAGCCGAGATAGTCTAACTCTGGAAGATTCATCGCACGCAATTGTTCCGACGCCTTGCGAATCTCCTCGCCGCCCTTGACTTCCTCGACCCCGATATTGAGCAGGCCGACGGTCGGACGCTTCAGGCCGAACAGCACGCTCGCCATCGCGCTGCCCATGATCGCGAGCGACACCAGATGATGCGCGTCACCGCCGATGCTGGCGCCGAGGTCGAGCACGACGGAATCGCCGCGCGCCGTCGGCCATACACCGGCAATGGCCGGCCGGTCGATGCCGGGCATGGTGTGCAGATGGAAGCGCGCCATCGCCATCAGCGCGCCGGTATTGCCGGCGGAAACCGCCACGTCGGCCTCGCCCTTCTTCACCGCGTCGATCGCAAGCCACATCGACGAGTTCTTGCGGCCGCGGCGCAGCGCCTGGCTCGGCTTGTCGTGCATGCTGACGGTCACATCGGTATGGACCACGCGGGAGGCCTTTTGCAGCGCCGGATATTTCGCAAGCTGCTCGTCGATCTGCTTGCTGTCGCCATAGAGCAGGAATTCGCTGTCGGGATGCCGTTTCAAAGAGATGGCGGCGCCGGGAATGACGACCGATGCGCCGACATCGCCACCCATGGCGTCAAGCGCGATTCGAACCTTTTGCGGCATGAACGTCCCGGAAACCTGATCTCTTGCGGCCCTCGTAAGCCCGGCCGCGCACTGGTAATGGCACCGCCAAAGCGATGCTCGGCAAAGCGCATCCCCGCGCCTCCGCCGGGCCGCGACAATAGCGTGTCCCCGTCCCGACACAACCTCTTGACCACGCTCTTTTGGCGAAAGGCAAGCGCTGTGGCCCGAAATCAAAGGTGGAAGATATCTCTATATAATTCAATATCTTATGGAAGATTCTTGGCGGAACATGACAACCACCTTGAACCAATGGCAGCTTCGCCGACCACTTTGACTGCCGGCTATTTGCCCTTGGACTTCCTGCTGCCCGGTTTTTTCGGTTCTGGCTTCAACGCCCTTAGCGCCGCGAACGGGTGATCCTCGGGATCGGCGGCTTGAACCACCGGCTCAAATACGGCGCCGGGTTTGCGCGGATATGGATCGACCGCGAGATACAATGCGTCGGTGGTGACCCGGCCGAGATCGATCATGCCGTTCTCGATCGGCTCGGGCGGATCGGGGGTCTCCTCGTCGCCTTCCTCGGCCTCGTCGACCAGCGCGGCCATCTGCGGGATCTGCTCGGGCGGCGCGAAGATAAGATCGATCGGCTCGTCGATGTCGCTCTCGATCTCCTCCAGCGTCACCACGCAGGTCTGTCCGATCCGCGCCCGCACGTGGCCAGCGACGTGAAAGCGGCCGCCGCTGTTTGGCGTGACGTCGAACGAGGCCTGCGCCGAAAGCACTTCACGCAAGCCTCCGACATCGGCCACCGCGTTGCGGACGGCCTGATCGGCCTCGAGGTCGCGATGCAGGCCCGTCTCCGGTATCTGCGCCACCGCGATGGGGACGCGCCACGGGTCGGGCTTCTCTGTGGTGTTGCTCTTGCTCATTGCTGCGCGCCATTCTCCGGCAGGGGAAACTTGGCCGAGCCGCTCATCAGCGCCGCCTCGTCGAGGCGATCGAGAGCCGCCATCGCCGCCTCGGCATAGGCTGCAAGCAGGCTGGCCTTTTCGATGTTTTCGCCGTTCAGGATATTCTTGCACATCGCCTGCGCCAGCGCCTCGCGGCCCTCCGTCAGCGCAAAATCATAAGCCGCCGTCCGGCCATAGAAGGCCTCGCCGAAGGCCTGCATGCGCTTCGGCACCGTGAGGTCGCCGACCCCCATCTCGCGCAGATTATCGTCCATATCGTTGCAAAAATGGTCGAACAGCCCCTGTGACAGGGCTGTGCCGCCCTCGACCGACTTCAACCGTCGGAGGATCAGCCACAAATGCAGTAGAAGGAGGTCAAAACGGCCGTTAACCGTGTCCGGAACCCCAAAGTCCCGATAAAACAACGGTTCTCGCGCCTGCGTCACGATCATGCCATAGATGGCCTCGATGGTGCCGCGCAACGGCGTCCGGGGTTTCCTGAAGTGATTGAACGGCCAAAGCATTGTGGGTTCCGCAAGCGAGCCCTCCAGAGTCTTTGCCCGGAGACCACGCGTGTTGCAATTCGGCGTGCTGCCCGGTACGTCAACGCACCGCGCGATGCAAGAGGACGGGCTAATTCCTGAGATGACCGAGATGAGCCACCTGAGCACCTGCGTGCCCTCGCCGCGCCGCCCGATCGCGCGCCGGCGCGGTTTTCGCGCGGCTGCAGCCGTGGCACTGATTTGCGCGGCACTCGCCGGGTGTACCGGCGAGCAGTTCCAGAAGGGCTATATCCTGCCACCCGGCGCGCTGGAGCAGATCCCGATCGGCGCCAGCCAGGATCAGGTGCTGATCGTGATGGGAACGCCGTCGACGGTGGCGACCCTGAACGGCGAGGTATTCTATTACATCTCGCAGCGCTCCGAGCGCAAAGTCGCGTTCATGAATCAGCAGGTCGTCGACCAGCGCGTGATTGCGATCTATTTCGACAAGAATCGCCAGGTGCAGCGGCTCGCCAATTACGGATTACAGGACGGCAAGATCTTCGACTTCATCAGTCGCACCACGGCGACATCAGGCCAGGAGCTCAGCTACCTGACGCCGCTGTTCAAGCTGCTCAGCTTTAACTAGACTGCGTTCCGCAACGCGGAAATCCTGCGCCAAGTCGCCCGCTTGCCCTCTGCGCGCGTGGTGCCTACGCTTCCTGCAAACAATGATTCAGCAGGGAGTGAACTTGTGACGATTAGAGCTTTTTCGCGACGCCGCGTTTTGACCGGAGCTGCGGCCGTTTCTGCGGCGGCCATTTTGCCGCGCGCGAGCTACGGCGCCGACTGGCGGCCGACCGACACCGTGCGTGTCATCGTGCCGGCGGCGGCGGGCGGCAGCACCGACGTGATGGGACGGTTGCTGGCCGCCCATCTGCAGACCGCCTGGGGCCAGAACGCAGTGGTCGAAAACCGCTCCGGCGGCGGCGGCACCATCGGCACCGCCGAAGTCGTGCGAGGAAGAGCGGACGGGCACGTCATCCTGGTCGGCAATCCCGGCCCGAACGCGATCGCTTACAGCATCTTCCGCAACATGACCTACAAGGCCGACCAGTTGCAGCCGGTCAGTAACATAATCCGGATTCCGAACATCGTGTCGGCGCATCCGTCGACCGGCATCAAGTCGATCCCGGAACTCATCGCCTACATCAAGGCCAATCCGGACAAGCTGACTTACGCCTCCTCCGGCGTCGGCCAGAGCCCTCACCTCACCGGCGCCTGGTTCCTGCAGCTCACCGGGCTGAAGATGGTGCATGTGCCGTTCCGCGGCGCTGGACCGGCGCTGCAGGCGGCCTTGGCCGGTGACATCCAGATCCTGTTCGACAACCTCTATCCCTCACTGCCGCAGACCCAGGACGGCAAGCTCACCGCGCTTTGCGTGACCACGCCCGAGCGCAGCCCGGCCGCGCCGAACATCCCGACCATGCGCGAGGGCGTGCCCGAACTTTCGAAGTTCGACGTCTCCTCCTGGTTCGGAATCTTCCTGCCGAAGGCCGCGCCCGCTCCCGCCGTCGAGGCGCTCAACAAGGAGATCAAGGCGATGCTGGCGCGCGAGGATGTCAAGAAGACCCTCGGCAACATGGGCGCGACGGCCGACTGGGGCACGCCGCAGCAGTTCTCCGATTTCGTGCAGGCGGAGACGACGAAATTCGCCGAGATCATCAAGCGCGAAGGCCTGCAGATGGACGTGAATTGAGAAGGTAATTCCCATAGCCCGGATGGTGCGAAGCGTAATCCGGGAATTTTGAGCCCGCGGATTCTTCGGCCCCCGGATTTCGCTGCGCTCCATCCGGGCTACGAACTAGGACAACTTGTTGATCTTCTTGACCTTGGCATCGGTGGCTTCAATTGAGAGAGCCAGTTCCAGGATGGCCTTGGACAGCAGTTCGATGGCTTCCTTCTGGTCCTGCGACCTGGAGGCGCGGAGTGCATAATTCCGGGCAGATGAGAGCGACATGGATTGGTCTCCGTGTTGTCCGCGTACAGCGAACGAGGTTCAGGCCAAGCAAAAACCCCGCGGCTCGCACCGCGGGGTTTTCTTTTCGGTGAGGTTCGCGCCGCTCAGTGCGCCAGGATCGCCAGCAGCAACAGCGCCACGATGTTGGTGATCTTGATCATCGGGTTGACGGCGGGACCCGCCGTATCCTTGTAGGGATCGCCGACGGTGTCGCCGGTCACGGCCGCCTTGTGGGCGTCGGAGCCCTTGCCGCCGAAGTGCCCGTCCTCGATGTACTTCTTGGCGTTGTCCCAGGCGCCGCCGCCCGAGGTCATCGAAATCGCGACGAACAGGCCGGTCACGATCACGCCGAGCAGCATGGCGCCGACGGCGGAGAACGCCGCCGACTTGCCGGCCGCACCACCACCCGCGATGGCGTAGATCACGAAGTAGACGAAGATCGGCGACAGCACCGGCAGCAGCGACGGGATGATCATTTCCTTGATCGCCGCCTTGGTCAGCAGGTCGACGGCCTTGCCGTAGTCAGGCTTGTCGGTGCCTTGCATGATGCCGGGCTTCTCGCGGAACTGACGCCGCACTTCCTCGACGATCGCACCGGCCGCGCGGCCGACCGCCGTCATGCCCATCGCGCCGAACAGATACGGCAGCAGGCCGCCGAACAGCAGGCCGACCACCACGTAGGGGTTGTTGAGCGAGAAGTCGGGCAGCACGCCCTGGAAGTACGGATGCTTGGCGGAGTTGGCGATGAAGAACTTGAGGTCTTCATTGTAGGCCGCAAACAGCACCAGCGCGCCGAGACCGG
The DNA here is from genome assembly GCF_036924535.1 of Bradyrhizobium sp. AZCC 2262. Taxonomy (NCBI): domain Bacteria; kingdom Pseudomonadati; phylum Pseudomonadota; class Alphaproteobacteria; order Hyphomicrobiales; family Nitrobacteraceae; genus Bradyrhizobium; species Bradyrhizobium sp. AZCC 2262. Next base: position 4,098,668 of record NZ_JAZHRT010000001.1, read on the forward strand.
CGGAGCCGATCGCGTAGCCCTTGGTGACCGCCTTGGTGGTGTTGCCGACCGCGTCGAGCGCGTCGGTCGACTTGCGGACTTCCTTCGGCAGGCCGGCCATTTCGGCAATGCCGCCGGCATTGTCCGTGACCGGACCGAAGGCGTCGAGCGCCACGATCATGCCGGCCAGCGCCAGCATCGTAGCGGTGGCAATCGCGATGCCGAAAAGGCCGGCAAGGCTGTAGGTAACGAGGATGCCGGCAATGATCACGATGGCCGGACCGGCGGTCGATTCCATCGAGATCGCCAGACCCTGGATCACGTTGGTGCCGTGGCCGGTGACCGAGGCCGAGGCGATCGACTTCACCGGGCGATATTCGGTGCCGGTGTAGTATTCGGTGATCCAGATGATCAGGCCGGTAACGACGAGGCCGACGACGCCGCATTCGAACAGCGCCATGCCGGTATATTTCACGCCCTCCAGCGGACCGAAGCCGATCAGCCAGTTGATCACGACGGCAACACCCACGAGCGACAGCACGCCGGTCGCGATCAGGCCCTTGTACAGCGCGCCCATGATCGACTGGCTGGCGCCGAGTTTGACGAAGAAGGTGCCGATGATCGAGGTGACGATGCAGATGCCGCCGATGGCGAGCGGCAGCGTCATCATGTTCACCAGCAGCGGCGAGTTCGCGAAGAAGATCGCGGCGAGCACCATGGTGGCGACCGCAGTCACCGCGTAGGTCTCGAACAGGTCGGCCGCCATGCCGGCGCAGTCACCGACGTTGTCGCCGACGTTGTCGGCGATGGTCGCCGGGTTGCGCGGATCGTCCTCAGGGATGCCGGCTTCGACCTTGCCAACGAGGTCGCCGCCGACGTCAGCCCCCTTGGTGAAGATGCCGCCGCCGAGACGGGCGAAGATCGAGATCAGCGAGGCGCCGAAGCCGAGCGCCACCAGCGCGTCGACGACGACGCGGTCGTTGGCCTTCAGCCCCATGCCGTGGGTGAGATAGGCGAAATAGATGGTGACGCCGAGCAGCGCGAGACCCGCGACCAGCATGCCAGTGATCGCACCCGCCTTGAAGGCGAGCTCGAGACCGCCCGCCAGCGAGGTCGTCGCAGCCTGCGCGGTGCGCACGTTGGCGCGGACCGAGACGTTCATGCCGATGAAGCCAGCGGCGCCCGACAGCACCGCACCGATCAGGAAGCCGATCGCAACCAGCATGCCGAGGAAGTAGGCCAGCAGGGCGAAAATCACGACGCCGACCATGCCGATCGTCATGTACTGGCGCTTGAGATAGGCCTGTGCGCCTTCGGCGACGGCTGCCGCGATTTCCTGCATGCGCGGGTTGCCCGCGTCCGATTTGAGAACGGAAGACGTCGCCCAGATGGCGTAGACGATCGAAAGCGCTCCGCAGAGCACAATCACCCATAATGCTGTCATTGAATTTGCCTCAGATTTTTTGTTCCACCCCGCGCGTCACCGCGGTCGCGGCGGACGCATAAAAAGGAGGCCTTCCCTGCCCAGAAGGGCGGCCTCTCAAATCGGCGGGACCATGCCAAAATCGCCCCCCCGGCGCAACGTCGCGGAGGCCAGAATCCGTCGATTTTTGAAAGGATTCACCGGTAAGCCGGCCTGCCAAATCGTCGCCCGCGCGGGCGGCGGGCGCTGGTTATGAGGTTGGGGCTCGGCCCAAAATACATGAACCCGCCCAATCCCATCAGGATCGAGCGGGCTCACTAGCCATTCCAGTACATCCGTGAAACGACCGTTTCGAGGCCTTAGACGAGCGACAGGTTTTCCGCGCTCACCTTGCCCCGCATCTTGTCGGTCTTGAGTTCGAACTGAACCTTCTGACCTTCGGCCAAACCGCCGAGGCCGGCGCGCTCGACGGCCGAGATATGCACGAACACATCCTTGCTGCCATCGCTCGGCTCAATGAAACCGAAACCCTTTTGACCGTTGAACCACTTCACTGTTCCCGTAGCCATTTTCTCTTCTCCAAAGCACATAGGCTTTTAATTCCGCGCGGCGATCGCACGGATTCAAATCCGTTCTCGACGATGTCTCTGGAAGAAGCCCCTTAAGGGGCGCGTTCGAAAAGGCACGACGGTAATCGAATGGCGTTACACCTATAGGTTTTCCGCGAAATAGCAATGGCTGGCGGCAAATAAAACCGAAGGCGTTAACGCCCAAGCCTTCAAAAATGGCTGTAAGAGCGCCGTTCCAGCGCGATTTCCCTGCCCTGCCCGTCGATGAACTTCGGAAACGCACTTCCAGCGACCACCGTTCCGATGGAACTCACGGCGACGCCGGCGCGCTCCGCGGCCTGCGAGAAGGCTTCGACGCGGTCCTCAGCGATCGTGCACAGGATCTCGTAATCGTCGCCACCAGTGATCAGCGCTTCCAGCCCGACAATTCCCCGCAACACCAGATCGCGCGCGGCGCTCGACAACGGGATCGACGGCAAGTCGATCACCGCCGATACGCCGGACACGCCGCACAGCTTGGCGAGATCGCCGGCAAGGCCATCGGACACATCCATCGAAGCGCTGGCATAGTCGCGAACGATTTCCGCCATGGCCACGCGCGGCTGCGGAACGCGATAACGCCCGATCAGCGCGTCGCGCGCAGCGACATCGGTTGCCGCGGCGTGGACCTTGCCGCCCTTGAGAACGGCAAGCCCCAGCGCGGCGTCGCCGATCGTGCCCGTCACCATCACGCGCTCGCCGGGCTTTGCCCCGCTGCGATGGATCATCTTGCCCGGCGGCACACGGCCGAACGCGGTGACCGAAACCATCAGCGGTCCGGGCGTCGACACAGTGTCCCCGCCCAGCAGCGGGCAATTGAACAGCGCGGCATCCTCGCCCAGCGCCGCCGCGAACGGCTTTAGCCAGGCTTCGTCGGCATGCCGCAGCGCCAGCGTCAGCACGAAGCCGGCCGGCGTGGCCCCTTTCGCCGCGAGATCGCTGAGGTTTACCCGCAGCGCCTTGCGCGCGACCGTATCGGGGGGATCGTCGGGCAGGAAATGCACGCCCTCGACGATGGCGTCCGTCGTCACCACGATGTCGTTGCCATCAGGCTGCAACGCCGCGGCGTCATCGTCGAGACGAAAGGCGCCCGGGTGGGTCGCAAGCGGCCGAAAGTATCGCGCGATCAGCGAGTCCTCGCCGGACGCGGGTTTTCCGCTAGCCACGCGCGAACTCGTCGGCGCGGAACTGGCGCGCGATCTGATCGAGCACGGCGTTGACCATGCCCGTCTCGTCCTTTTCGACGAAGGCATGCGCAACGTCGACATATTCGGACACGACCACCCGGCCCGGGACATCCTTGCGATGCTCCAGTTCGTAGGAGCCCGCGCGCAGCACCGCGCGCAAAATCGCGTCGATCCGCTGAAGCGGCCAGCCCTTCTGGAGCGCATCGTCGATCAAGGGATCGAGCTTGGCCTGGTCGCGGACCACGCCGGATACCACGTCCTTGAAGAACGCGGCCTCCGCCGGCAGATATTTGTCGCCTTCAACCTCGTTACCGAGCCAGTGGCTTTCGAACTCGGCGAAGATGTCGTTGATCCCGGCGCCGGCGATGTCCATTTGGTAAAGCGCCTGCACGGCGGCGAGCCGAGCCGCGCCACGGCGGTTGGCTTTCTTGTCGGGACTTTTCGCTGGCTTCTTGCTGTCTGCCATCGTCAGGCCTTTGTCAGCCGGCGCTTGATCCGCAGCATCGCCAGCGCCGCGCGCGCGGCGTCGCCGCCCTTGTTCAACTCGCTGGCCCGCGCCCGCGCCCAGGCCTGCGCGTCGGTATTGACCGTGATGATGCCGTTGCCGAGCGGAATCTTCCGCGCCACCGCCAGATCCATCAGCGCACGCGAGGATTCGATCGAGACGATTTCAAAATGGATGGTGTCGCCGCGCACCACGCAGCCGAGCGCGATTGCCGCATCGTAAGGCTTGCCGTTTTTCTCGGCAGCATCGAGCGCGATCGCAATCGCCGCCGGAATCTCCAGCGCGCCGGGCACCGTGATGACGTCATGCGTCACGCCGGCGGCCTTCAGTTCGGCGACCGCGCCTTCCATCAACGCGTCCTGGATGTCGTCATAGAACCGCGCCTCGACGATCAGCGCGCGTGCGCCTGTGATGTCGGTCTGATCTTTCAGAGGGGCGCGCCGTGCGTCTGCCATCTTTCAATCCGTTTCACTCAGGTACTGGTGGGCTATGTAGTCGCCGCCGGTGACTAAGCCAAGCACGAACTCGATACATCGTCATTCCGGGATGGTCCGAAGGACCAGACCCGGAATCTCGAGATTCCGGGTTCGATGCTTACGCATCGCCCCGGAATGACGGCTGCGCGGTCACTTCATTTCCGACAGCCGGGCCGCATAACGGGCCATCAGATCGACCTCGATATTGACCTCGCTGCCGGCACGCCAGCCGCTGAGCGTGGTGACGCTGAGCGTGTGCGGGATAATCAGCACTGAAAACACGACATCCTCGACCGTATTCACCGTCAACGACACGCCGTCCAGCGTCACCGAGCCCTTGGCAGCGATGAAACGCGCCAACTCCCGGGTAGTGCGCAGCTCGAACCGCGCCATGTCGGGCAGATCGTCACGCTTGACGATGGTCGCAATGCCGTCAGCATGCCCCGCGACAATATGGCCGCCGAGTTCGTCGCCGATCTTCAGCGCGCGCTCGAGGTTGAGTTTGGTGCCTTTGGCCCAATGCTTTGCGGTCGTCATCCCGAGTGTTTCGGCGGCGGCGTCGACGTCGAACCAGGTCTTGCCGCCCTCGACGCCGGAAGCGACCACGGTCAGGCAGACGCCGTTGCAGGCGATCGATGCGCCGTCGGCAATCGTCGTCTGGTCGTAACGGCAGGCGATCCGCATGCGGTGCAATTGGCCCTGCGCCGTTGGCGTGAGGCTCGCGATCTCGCCGATGTCGGTGACAATTCCAGTAAACATTAGGCGCGCTCGTAAATCGTAAGAGTGTCTTTGCCGGGGCTTTCGCTAGCACGTGTCTTGAAGGCAGGCGACCCGGTGAGAGCCGACAGCGGCAATGCGTCCAGCGCGGGAATGCCGTCCGTGCCGATGGCCTCAGGCCCTCGCAGCAGCCAGATTTCATCGACAAGGCCCGCGGCAACGAAGGACGACGCCACCCGCGAGCCGCCTTCCACCATCAGCCTCGTAATGCCCTTGCCGGACAGCGCATGCAGTACCGCCAGCAGATCCAGCCCGGGCGGCTGTGCGGTCGCCGCAACGCGCATCACCTGCGCGCCGGCCGCGCCGAGTTTCATGGCCGCCGGAGCTTCGGCGAAGTCCGACGTCATGACCCAGAGCGGCGTCTGGCGCGCTGATTGGAGCAGCTTGCTGGTGCCGGGTAGCCGCAGCGCGCGATCCAGCACCACCCGCACCGGCGACCGCGAGTCCATCCCCGGCAGGCGGCAGGTCAGAACGGGATCGTCCGCCAGCACCGTGCCAATCCCGACCAGGATGGCGTCGCATTGCGCGCGCAACAGGTGCACGCGTGTCTTTGCCGCCTCGCCCGTGATCGCGACCGGCTTGTGGCCGGCGGCGCCGATCTTGTCGTCGGCGGAGACGGCGACCTTCAGGATCACATGGGGGCGCCTGTCGCGAATGCGACGGAAGTGCCCGGCGTGATCGTAGGCGGCTTCCGCCGCGCCAAGGCCAACATCGACTGTGATCCCGGCCGCGCGAAGCTTGGCATGCCCCTGCCCGGCCACTTCCGGATTGGGGTCTTCGATGGCCGACACCACGCGCGCAATGCCGGAGGCTATCACCGCATCGACGCAAGGCGGCGATTTGCCGAAATGCGAACAGGGCTCGAGCGTCACATAGAGCGTAGCGCCCCGCGCGGCCTCGCCGGCCCGTCTCAACGCCTCGGGCTCGGCATGCGGCCGGCCGCCCGGTTGTGTCCAGCCACGACCGACGATGATGCCGTCCTTGACGACGACCGCGCCGACGGCCGGGTTTGGCCAGGTGCGGCCCAGTCCGCGCCGGCCGAGCGCCAGCGCAAGCTGCATGAAGCGCTGGTCCGCGGCTTTGGCCTCTTTGGATTTCTGCGCGTACTGGTCTTCCAGAATGCGGAAGATCATTTGCGTAACGTGGCGACCCGTGCGTCGTCTTCCGCGGAGAGTTCGCCGAGCACGGCCTCAAAATCCTTGGCCTCACGGAAATTGCGGTAGACGGAGGCAAAGCGCACGTAGGCGACGTCGTCGAGCTGGCGCAGATGCTCCATCACGATCTCGCCGATCGCCTCCGAGGAAACCTCCGCCTCGCCGCCGCTTTCGAGCTCGCGCACGATGGCCGAGACCATCTTCTCGACCCTTTCAGGATCGACCGGCCGCTTGCGTAAACTGATCTGCAGCGAGCGGACCAGCTTGTCGCGGTCGAACGGCACCCGGCGGCCGTTGCGCTTGATCACGGTGAGTTCGCGCAACTGCACCCGTTCGAAGGTCGTGAAGCGGAAATTGCAGGCGATGCACACCCGCCGCCGCCGGATCACGGCCGAATCCTCGGTCGGACGCGAGTCCTTCACCTGCGTATCGAGACTGTTGCAGCTGGGACAACGCATCCAATGAAGCCTTTACTGATAGATCGGGAAGCGGTCGGTGAGCGCCTTGACGCGCTCCTTGATGGCGGCTTCCACCAGCGGCGCCTTGCCGTCCTCCGACTGCGCCAGCGCGTTGAGCACTTCGGCGATCATGCCGCCGACCTGCTGGAATTCGGCAACGCCGAAGCCGCGCGTGGTCGCCGCCGGCGTGCCGAGACGCAGGCCTGAGGTGACGAACGGCTTTTCGGGATCGAAGGGAATGCCGTTCTTGTTGCAGGTGATCGCGGCGCGCACCAGCGCCTTTTCCGACACGTTGCCCTTCAGGCCCTTGGGCCGCAGATCGACCAGCATCAGATGGTTGTCGGTGCCGCCGGAGACGATGTCGAGGCCGTGACCGCGCAGCGTTTCCGCCAGCGCCTTGGCGTTTTCGACCACGTTTTTCGCATAGACCTTGAAGTCGGGCCGCAGCGCTTCGGCAAACGCCACCGCCTTGGCGGCGATCACATGCATCAGCGGGCCGCCCTGCAGGCCCGGGAAGATCGCCGAATTCAGCTTCTTGGCGATCGCCTCGTCGTTGCAGAGGATCAGGCCGCCGCGCGGGCCGCGCAGCGACTTATGCGTGGTGGTGGTGGTGACGTGGGCATGCGGCACCGGCGAGGCATGGACGCCGCCCGCGACGAGGCCGGCGAAATGCGCCATGTCGACCAGCAGATAGGCGCCGACAGAATCGGCGATCTCGCGGAAGCGCTTGAAGTCCCAGGCACGCGAATAGGCCGAACCACCGGCGATGATCAGCTTCGGCTTCACCTGCTCGGCCTGCTTGGCAACCTCGTCCATGTCGATGATCTGGTCCTCCCGCCGCACGGTGTAGTGCGAAGCCTTGAACCACTTGCCGGACATGTTGACCGGTGAGCCGTGGGTGAGATGGCCGCCGGCGGCGAGGTCGAGGCCCATAAAAGTGTCGCCGGGCTGCAGCAGCGCCAGAAACGTCGCCTGGTTCATCTGGCTGCCGGAGTTCGGCTGCACGTTGGCGAACTGCGCGCCGAACAGCTTTTTGGCGCGCTCGATCGCCAGCGTCTCGGCAACGTCGACCCACTCGCAGCCGCCGTAGTAACGCGCACCCGGATACCCTTCCGCGTACTTGTTCGTCATCACCGAACCCTGCGCTTCCAGCACGGCCCGGCTGACGATGTTTTCCGAGGCAATCAGCTCGATCTCATGCCGCTGGCGGCCGAGTTCGCCCTTGATCGCGGCAGCGATTTCCGGGTCGGCCTCGGCGAGCGTGGCCGTGAAGAACGAGTCGGGCGCGGAGGCGGTCTTGGAGCTCGAGGACGATGAGGTCATTGGACGAAATATCTCCACCGCCGCAGGCCCTTAGGGGCAAGGCGGGCGGTTTCTGTGTGGCGGTCGAAAGAAGTGCCTGCGAGATACCACATCGGCCGGAATTGGCCAAGCACTTGCGGTACAGGGCTGATATTTATGCAAGATATGGTGGGGAGGAAGGGGTGGCCCGTTCGTTGCCGCGGCCTGAAGCCGGGAGCCCGGCTCCTGCCTCCACCGTCATTCCGGGGCGATGCGAAGCATCGAACTATGGTGCGCAATTGCGCACCTGAGAATCTCGAGATTCCGGGTTCGCTCCGCGCCCCGGAATGACAGCCCCCCTCACGCAAACCGGTACGCCCCGCCCTTCTCGATCGACCGCTGGAACGCCGGCCGGGCGTGCATCCGTCCCAGCCAGGCCGCCAGGTTTGGGTACGGCTCCAGCTTCCCGAACACTTTTGCCATCTCGCCGACAAAGCTCATCTGGATGTCGGCGCCGGTCAGCGACGGGCCGATAAAGAACTCCCGCCCCTTCAGCGCGCCGTCGACATAGCCGAGATGGTTGGCCAACTCGCTGTCGATCCGCGGATGCAGCGGCGCGCCCGCTTCCTTCAGCCGTCCGACATAGAGGTTGAGCAATAGCGGCAGCATCGCCGAGCCCTCGGAGTAATGCATCCACTCGTTATAGGCTTCGTAATCGGCGCTTCCCAGCGCCGGCATCATCGCGGGCTTGTCTTTTCCCTGGCCGTAGCGGCGGATGATGTAGTCGACGATGGCGCCGGATTCGGCGATCGTCGTGTCGCCGTCGGTGATGACAGGCGATTTGCCGAGCGGATGAATCTTTGCAAGCTCCGGCGGCGCCAGCCGGGTCTCGGCGTTGCGCTGATAGTGCTTGATCTCATAGGGAAGCCCCAGTTCCTCCAGCAGCCACAAAACTCGCTGCGAGCGGGAGTCGTTGAGGTGATGAAGGGTGAGCATGGCGCTTTCCTCTGATTTTGTTGATCGGCCGAAGCCAAACCTGTCATTGCGAGCGAAGCGAAGCAATCCATCTTCTCGCTTGTAGCCCGGATGAGCGAAGCGATATCCGGGGCGGTGTTAGGTGGTCCCCGGATGTCGCTGCGCTCATCCGGGCTACGGCTCCTGACACGATTTCGCGATCTCGCGGCGCTGATCGCCCGAGGTTTGCATCTTTCGTTGGCCCTCTTCGAAATAGAGGGCGCAGGGAAGACCGGGTGCTTGCTGCACCCGCGGTCTCGCGTGCGATTTGCGCTAAACAAAGTGCACACGAGCATACAGGGCAGCGGGAGCATTCCGGCCTTCCCTGCGCAATGGCTTTACGGCTTACTTCGTGCTCTTCCCGGAGAACGGCTCTTTTGCCTCCGTCGCCAGCGAGACAGATCCCGCCAACTTAACGCCAGCACCGCGGCGCCCGAACCACACGACTTCACCGTACGCTTCAGGCACGTACGTCTCGCGCCATTCACGTCCATCGCATCTCACCGCGCGTTCGTGACGATGGCCAACGCCCCTCATCTGCCGCGAGACGGGCGGAGTTATGGGACTGATTTGGGTGAGAACGAAAGCGGAATATTTTTGCGAGCGCGGCTGGACACAACATCTGGCTGATTTGCCTGTCGGCTAACGCATTCGATATCTCTTGCCGCCCCATCAGCTTTTGCGGTCTCGGGATGAGCGCCTCCCGAGCGTGTCCTGCCTGCCGCATAATGTGGCATGCTTACCCGCATCAAAGCGCGCCAGCGCCTGTCGAGGTAGCCGGCCAATCTCCGGCGCCCCTTCTACCCTTCATTTAAGTGGTCCGACGTTGAACCATGCCGCTGTTCCCTTGACGTACAGTCATGGGGACGGAGGTTTCCCGTGACGAAGCAACCCCATAGCGTACGCCGACAGCGTGGCACGGCATCGTTGAAATTTGCTGCACGTGATCCAGTTCACAGTGCAATGCTTCGGGTGGGTCCATAAACGCCTGGGGCGGATGGATGGATTTCGCAAATGTCTGATTCACGCTCACATAGCGAACACCGGGCTAAATCGAGGCGATGGCTGACAACGGCCTTCCTGATTTACGGGATGATGGTCGTCGGCCTGCTCGGATTCTTTATTGTCTTTCCAGATATGAAGACCCATGGGACGCAAGGCGAAGGCGCGCCCATCCAGACTGCAGCGAAGGCGCTCAGATATGAGGCGGTGATCGCCAACTGGAACCGATATCGCAACAAGGATGCAAGGGCAGAAGCGCACTAACGAGGGGTAGCGCGCTCGGCGTCGGCATCCATTTTTTACGCCAACAAATCATCCAATCCGTGCAATAGGATCCTACTGCCCGCATCGACATCGTATCTCAGAATCCTAATGTCGTGGGCATTCAACGTCGCCGCAAAACTGTTCGCTTCTGGGCAAGCCCCGCGCCACCAAAAATAGATGCGGCTTTTCGCCGAATTGGCCGCCTCACACATCGCCCTCGTATGCCGACGCATGCCGCGACGACCGTTTGCTTACAGCCCCGTATAGCCCGCCTTCACCGGATCGTTGCTGCCGTCGAGTTGGCGCAAGTAAGTCAACCCGCACACGGTCAGCCGGTGCGGATCCTTCTCGCCCGCCTCCACGAGGGTGGCGAGATATTCGGTCACCTTGGCGCGCGCCTCGTCGTTGGCCGCGGCGGTGCGGTTCACAAGCAGGTCATAGGTCTGCATGATGCGGTCGATCGCGGCTTCCATGGAATTCTCCTGAGTTGCGTGATGCGGGTGATGCGGTCAGGCCGGTGTGTGCGCTTCGAATTCGGCAATCGCCTTGTTGGCTAGCCGGAGCTTGTTCAATTCGCCGTGCTGAAACATCTTCACGATGATTTCGAGCAGCCGATCGTCGGTGACGATGCTATCGGCAATGGCGCCGGTCCTGCGCAGATAGTTCGACGCGATGGCGTAGGCATCGCCCACCACCTCGAAGTTCATGATTTGAATTCCGCGCTCGACCAGCATGCCTCACCTGTTCCGTGACAGGGGTGACAATGCGCGCGGCCCGGGTTGGTTCCATCTTTTTTGGAACCTCACTTTTTTGGCAGCAGAAACAGTGCGTTTCGGCGTGATTTCACCCCGAAATCGGCAACTCGGTCTCGGGATCGAAGAAATGCAGACGGCCAGCCTGCGCCGACAGGCGGACCTGATCGCCGCGCGCGATGACGGTTTCGGCGGGCACACGGGCGGCGGTGACGCTGGCGCCCCCCACCCTCGTCTCCAGCAGTATCTCGGAGCCGAGCTGCTCGACGACCTCGACGCGGGCATCAAAACCAAGGCCCGGCGCACCATCGCCGAGCACGAGGTGCTCCGGCCGCATGCCCAGGATCACCCGCCGGCCGTGATGGGCCGCGAGCGCAGGCGCGGCCGCTGGCCCGACCGTCAACCGAAGACCTTCGCTCTCGACTGACATGGTGCCCGCTTCGCTGCGTACGGTGACATCGATAAAATTCATCGCGGGCGCGCCGATGAAACCCGCGACGAACTTGTTGGCGGGCTTGCCGTACACCTGCAGCGGCGAGCCGATCTGCTGCACCCTGCCGTCGCGCATGATCACGACGCGATCGCCGAGCGTCATGGCCTCGACCTGGTCGTGGGTCACGAACACCGACGTGGTCGGAATCTCCGCATGCAGACGCTTGATCTCGATGCGCATCTGGGCGCGCAGCTTGGCATCCAGGTTCGACAGCGGCTCGTCGAACAGGAACACCTGCGGATTGCGTACGATGCAGCGGCCGAGCGCGACGCGCTGCTGCTGGCCGCCCGAGAGCTGCTTTGGCTTGCGCTGGAGCAAATCATGCAGCCCGAGCATGCCGGCGGCGCGGTCGATCGCCGCCTTGATCTCCGCTTCCGCCGTCTTCTTGTTACGCAGGCCGAAGGCCAGATTGTCGTAGACGCTCATATGCTGGTAGAGCGCGTAGTTCTGGAACACCATGGCGACATCGCGGTCGCGTGGCGGCAGATGGTTGACAACCTTATTGCCGATGCGGATATCGCCGCTGGTGATGTCCTCCAGCCCCGCGATCATGCGCAACGTGGTCGACTTGCCGCAGCCGGACGGGCCGACCAGCGCCACGAACTCCTTGTCGGCAATCTCGAGATCGACGTCCTTCACGGCGTGGAACAGCGAGCCATAGTGCTTGTTGAGCTTGCTGAGTGTGATCGCTGCCATTTACCCGCCGCACCTGAACTTGAAGTTGACCCAAAACATCCCGCCGCGACGTGCCGCGGCGGGATGTTTGCTCATCGACTATTGCGCGGCCTTGCTGACCAGCGGCGCACCCTCGGCCAGCACCTTCGCGATGTCCTCGCGCTTGCCGGTGACGGCCCTGGTGACCGTGTCGTTGAACGCCTTGTGCACGGCGGGCCATTGCGGGAAGTAATAGGCGCCACGTACCTTGTCCGGCGAATCCAGCACCGATTCCTTCAACAGCTTCATGAACGAATCTTCCGCCGCGAGTTCCGCCCAGAACTCGGTGTTGGGCGGCGGCGCGCCGGTCGCCTTGAACAGCTTCTTCTGGCCTTCCTTGTCGAGCATCATGGCCTCCAGCATCTCCTTGGCGAGCTTCTTGCGCTCCGGCGCGATCGACTTCGGGATTGCCCAGCCCCAGATATCGTCCCAGGCGAACGGCCTGGCGCGATTGGGACCGAGCGGGAAGCGCGTGGCGGCGACCTTGCCTGATATTTTCGACTTGGCCGGATCGTTGAACGTGCCCCACCACAGCGAGTCGGCGACGGTGAAGGCCGCATCGCCCGACATGAAGATGGCGTTGGCTTCGTTGCGGTCGTAGGCCGGCATGCCACGCGGCACGATCTTGTGGGTGTTGATCGCATCCCACCAATATTCGACGGTCTGCTGCATGCACGGATCGGTCATGCTGGATTTCCAGCCGGCCGCGGCGAGCTTCGCATTGTCGCGCTCATAGGGCGGCATCAGCACGTCGCAATTGTTGCCCCACATCGACCAGAACCAGCTGAACCAGCTGTTGTTCATCGACATGCCGCCGACATAGCCGAACTTGACCTTGCCGTCCGCCTGCAGCTTCTTGCTCGTGGTTACGAGCTCTGCCAGCGTCTTCGGCACTTCCTCCGGCTTCACGAGGTCGGAGCGGTAAAAGAACACGCTAAATGTCTGTCCCATCGGCACGACCGTGTTCTGGCCTTGCGCGTTGGCGAACACCACCGGCGCCATGCTCCACTTGTCGGCAAATTTGTTGGCCGCGACGTCATCCGTCGGCTCCAGCAGATGCGCCCAGGTCTGCCCCCAGTCGTCATTGTGCCAGATGACGTCGTACTGATCCGAGTTCGAGGTCAGCGACGCCGTCATTTTCTCGACATAGACGCCGTAGGAATTCGGCACCTTGACGATCTTGACGCCGTTCTTGGCGCCCCAGGCCTCGAACATCGCAATCGAGGCGTCCTGGATCGGGCTCGGCTGGTAGCCGATCCGCAGCTCCTTCACCTGTGCGGCGGCACCGCCGGTCGCAGCCACTAGGGCCGCGGTCGCCGCAACGAACCATCTCGCCAGTCCCTGCATAGCCTCTCCTCCTCGTTTTTGTCGTTGTGTCCTGTCTTGCCTCAGCTAAATCCTTAAACCCCTGATGACGTATTTCTGGCCGAACAGCGCGATCAGGAACGCCGGCACCAGCGCCATGACTGCGGTCGCCGCCATCAGATTCCAACGCAGCCCCATCTCCGTGACGAACTGCGCCATCACGACCGTAATCATCGGCACGCGGTTGCCGGTCAGGATCAGCGCGAACAGGAATTCGTTCCAGGTGAACAGCCAGCACAGCACGGCGAGCGCGGAGATCGCCGGCAGCGCCGATGGCACCGCGACGCGGATGAAGGCTCCCCATCGCGTGCAGCCGTCGATCATCGCGGCGTATTCCATCGACGGGTCGATGCCGTCGAAAAAGCCCTTCATCAGCCATGAGAAGAAGCAGATATGCACCGCGATATGCGGCAGCAGCAGTCCGGTATAGGTGTCGTAGATGCCCCAGCTTTGCGTCACGAAATACAGCGGCAGCACCCAGGAAATATAGGGCACGCAGCGAAATACGTAGATGGTCCCGAACCAGAGCCGCGAGGCCGGCCCGGTGAAGCGCGACAGCATGTAGCCGCTCGAGACCGTCACCAGCAGCGAGAACACGGTCGCCAGCGTCGAGATCAGCGCGCTGTTGAGGAAGGCTGCGACGATCCGCTCGTCGCTCAGCACCTCGGCGAAACTGGCGAGCGTGAATTCAGTGCCGCGATGGACGTAATAGACGCCGGACTCCGGCCGCAGCGAGGTCAGGATCAGCCACAGCACCGGAAAGGCGAACGCAAAGCAGATGAAAGCAAGTGCCAGCGCGAACAGCGTCTTGCGGCCGATCGGCGGCAGCCACGGCAGGAATTCGGAACGGTTCACCATCGGCATCGGATCAGGCCTTTGCGATGCGGTCGACGAGGCGATAGAGCACCACGCCGATCACGAGGATGATCAACCCGCCGATGATGGCCGCCGCCGACCCGCGGCCGAGATCGAGGTTAAGGAAGGCGTGAACATAGGCATAGAGGCTGAACAGTTCGGTCGAGCGCCCGGGCCCGCCGCCGGTCAGCGTCCACACGATGTCGAAGGTGCGGAAGGCGTCGATGGCGCGGATCACCACGCAGACCACGATCACCGGACGCAGCATCGGCAGCGTCAGGAAACGAAACACGCGCCAGGTGGTGGTGCCGTCGATGGCGGCGGCCTCGAACGGCTCCTTCGGCAGGCTCTGCAGGCCTGCCAGCAGCAGCAACGTGAACCACGGCGTCCACAGCCAGATGTCGGTCAGCAGGATGATGCCGAACGCGCTCCAGCGCTGCACCAGCCAGGGCTGCCCCTCGAGGCCAATGGCCTCCAGCACCACATTCACGATGCCGAACTGGTCGTTGAAGATCCAGCGGATCATGATCGCGGCGATGACAGGCGCCACCATCAGCGGCACCAGCAGGATCGTCTGCACCAGCTTTTGTCCGCGAAACGGGCGGTTGAGCAACAGCGCCAGCATAAGCCCCGCCACCAGCGCGCCGGCGACGCTGAGCACCATGAACAGAAAAGTGTTCGGCAGCACCACATAGAGGAACGCCGGATCGGATATCACGGCCACATAGTGATCGAAGCCGATCCAGGTCTTTTTGGGATTGTAGAGCGCCCAGTCGCGAAAGCTGGCGTTGGCGCCGATCACGATCGGCACGACCTGAAACAGCAGCATCAACAGCGCAGCCGGCGTGATCAGAAGCAGCACAAAGCGCTGTTGCTCGCCGAACATGGGACGCCGCGATGCCGACAAGCCGGTTTTCCCCACCTGGAGCTCAAGCCGTCACGACTCTTGTGGCCGGTACGTGCGTGGAGCCTGCAAGCGATTATGGGCGGGGCGTCGAAGCCTAGTCAATGCGGATTGTGCGGGAGCACAATCGGATTGTGGGAGAGCACAATCGGATTGTGCGAGAGCAGCAAACCATCAACCTTTGGTACGCCAAAAAACAAAACGCACCGGATCCGGAAAACCGGGCCGATGCGCCTTGAGCAGGGCTTACTGCCTTGCCAGTTCATCGTCCGCTTTTGGCTGCCGGTCTTTTGAGTGGCCGGCTTGGCCATTACGCGGAAGAAACGTCTCAGAGCCGGTACAGGATCTGGTCGGTCCAGAACCGCTCGAGGCGGTGCAGCGACTTGTTCAGCGTCGCGAACTCCTCGTTGGAGATGCCGCCGACCTGCTCCACCGTCTTGACGTGCTTCTGGTAGAGCGCGTCGACGATCTTGCGGATTTCCTGGCCCTGCGCCGTCAAGCGGATGCGGACCGAGCGGCGATCGACGCGGGAGCGCTGATGATCGAGGAAGCCGAGTTCGACGAGCTTCTTCAGGTTATAGGAGACGTTGGAGCCGAGGTAGTAACCGCGCGTGCGCAGTTCGCCCGCGGTCAGCTCCTTGTCGCCGATGTTATAGAGCAGCAATGCCTGCACCGAATTGATGTCGGCGCGGCCGCGGCGATCGAATTCGTCCTTGATGACGTCGAGCAGCCGGCGATGCAGACGCTCCACCAATGTCAACGCTTCCAGATAGAGCGGCTGCACCGGAGCTTGACCGGCAGAGCGTTCAGCGGTTTCCACCGCCGTTGCAACGGCTTTGATCATGACACTTCCCCTGTAGTCGTTTTTGTCGACTTATTTCGACGAAACTTTTGTCCCGCCTGATAGCTTCAACTTAAGGGGGCGGGTTGAAGATCCGCTTAAATAAGAGAATAAAGAGATCATGAATTTAACAGAGTGAATTGTCGATTAAGCCCCGTGGATCAAGGCTTTTTGCAATATTTCATTGACGGTGAGCGCGCGATGTTCACGCTTCGTCTGCAGGCCCTGTCGCATTCGGAAACAGGTGCGTCTGAAATCGAAACGCTCGCGTAACAGGTGTGGTGGAACCCTTTACGGCCCTTAACGGTGACTGAAACGTTACCGGGAAAATTTTTGAAAATTGTAGGGGATCGCGACGTGGTTTCTGCACGCGGATGAATTATGGCGGCAAACTGACACGTTGAAGCGGCCCCGCTCTATCACCGTCACCCTGAGGAGGCCGCGCAGCGGCCGTCTCGAAGGGCGACGAGCCCCGCTGTTCGATCCGGCCGTGCATCCTTCGAGGCTCGCGCGCCGCGAGCACCTCAGGATGACGGATCTGCCGCTTCGACCAGCATCAATAATCGACGACGCACAAACCCTACGGCGGGCGTTCGCGCGCAGCCATCCAGGCGAGCGCGAGATAGGCGCCGAGCATCACGGCCTCAAGCCCCACCACCGTCAGGCTGCCGCCGTAGATGCCCGGAAACATCAGCTCGATCACCGCCATCGACACCACGGTGGTGAGCCACACCACCGCGCCCCAGGGCGTCGCGAGCCACAGGCCCACGGCGGCGACGAGTTCGATCACGGCGAAATAGACGGTCGCGGTCTGCCAGGCCATCGACTGGTTCTCGAACGCCTCTTCCTCGCCGCCGATGAAACCCGTCACCTGCGCCCAGTGGTACAGGCCCTTCAGGATCGAGATAACGGCCATGATGCGCAGGAACAGCACCAGCCGCCGCGTCCAGACATTGTCGTCGGGCTCGATCCGCTCCGACGACATCGCCGCCATCGACATCGCTTCCCTGCCCTTGTCCCGCCCCTGATCGCGCGCCGAAGTGTCAGACATGGAAGCTGACCTCGGAATCGGGGCTCAACGCGTGCTGGAATGTTCTCATGGCCCCAAATGTTCGCATACCCATGTCTTGGCCCGCCGGGACGGTAAAATCAATTGCCGATGAGATGGATCAAGGCGCGGTGACGGGCGACCTTCAAGGTGCTAGAACTGGAACAAATCAAAACTGGCCCCGCCGCCTTCAGGAGTACCCATCACATGGCGATCAAATTCGGCCGTCCGATCGAAATGCGTGACGCGCCGCGGCGGCAGACCGCGCTCGCCTCCACCTCGCTGGACCTGGCCATCCGCCCTCGCCGCAACCGCAAGGCGGAATGGGCGCGGCGGCTGGTGCGCGAAAACGTGCTGACCACGGATGATTTGATCTGGCCGATGTTCGTGGTCGACGGAAACAATACGCGCACGCCTGTCACCTCGATGCCCGGTGTCGACCGGCTCACCGTCGATCAGGCGGTGCGCGACGCCGAGCGCGCGATGAAGCTGAGCATCCCCTGCATCGCGCTGTTCCCCTATACCGAACCGTCCTTGCGCGATGAGAACGGTTCCGAGGCGCTCAACCCGAACAATCTGGTCTGCCAGTCCGTGCGCGCGATCAAGAAGGAATTTCCCGATCTCGGCGTGCTCTGCGACGTGGCACTGGATCCCTTTACCAGCCACGGCCATGACGGGTTGATCGAGGGCGGCAAAATCCTCAACGACGAGACGGTGGCGGTGCTGGTGCGGCAGGCGCTGGTGCAGGCCGAGGCCGGCTGCGACGTGATCGCGCCCTCCGACATGATGGACGGCCGCGTCGGCGCGATCCGTGACGCGCTCGACGAGGCAGGTTTTCTCGACGTGCAGATCATGTCGTATGCGGCGAAATACGCCTCCGCCTTCTACGGCCCGTTCCGCGACGCCATCGGCTCCGCGAAGACGCTGACCGGCGACAAGCGCACCTACCAGATGGACAGCGCCAATTCCGACGAGGCGTTGCGCGAAGTCGAACTCGACATCGCCGAGGGCGCCGACATGGTAATGGTGAAGCCCGGCATGCCCTATCTCGATATCGTGCGGCGCGTGAAGGACACGTTTTCGATGCCGACGTTCGTGTACCAGGTGTCCGGCGAATACGCGATGATCGCGGGCGCCGCCAACAATGGCTGGATCGACGGCGACCGTGCGATGATGGAAAGCCTGCTCGGCTTCAAGCGCGCCGGCGCGGACGGGATTTTGACATATTTTGCGCCGAAGGCGGCGGAGAAGATCAAGACGGAGGGATAATTCTCTCGTCGTCCCTGCGAACGCAGGGACCCATAACCACAGCCGCGAATGGCAGCAAAGGCAACTAGCTCCATCGCCCTATTGATGGGCCGCGGCGTATGGGTCCCTGCGTTCGCAGGGACGACAGAGAGATCCACCGCACCCCGAATATTGCACGCTGTTAATGGTCGCAGGCCCTTGGCGGCGGCGCGGGCGGTTCCCATTTCACAGATCGGGAAATTCGGCCTGGAGGACGAACCATGTCTTATAGCGGCTCTGGCAATACCGGCGGCGGCGCTTCAAGTGCTGGCGGCCCTCCAAATGCTGGCGGCGCCTGGCGGAACGACGGCGGGGTGCCGCCGCATGCGTTCGATCCCCATTTGCAGCCGGAACTGTTTCGCGGCGTGCTGACACGGCGGGTGTTTGCGTTCCTGATCGACCTCGTCGTGCTGTCGGTTCCTGTCATCCTCGGCTACATCTTCATTGCCGTGTTCGGCGTGATCACGCTCGGCCTCGGCTGGATACTGTTCTGGCTGGCGTGGCCGGCTACCATCGTGTGGGCGATCGTCTATTACGGCGCTTCAATCGGCGGCCCGCATTCGGCCACCATGGGCATGCGCGTGATGGATCTGGAGGTGCGCACCTGGTACGGCGCACCGGGCTATTTCGTGCTGGGTGCCTGCCACGCCGTGCTGTACTGGGTCTCGGTCTCGTTCCTGACGCCGGTGGTGCTGCTGGTCGGGCTGTTCAACGGCCGCCGCCGGCTGCTGCACGACATCATCCTGGGAACCGTGGTCATCAACAGCTCGGTTCGTACCCAGGTAGCGCCTTCGGCACGCAGCAGCTACTGAGCGAATAGCAAACTGTAATTGACCGTCGGCCCTCGGGGCGCGATGTTAGAGCCGATCCGGCCCGGAAATGAATCCGGGTCGGGCCGGCGCTTTTTCGTTTTGAGGCGTTTTCTTAACGCTAAGGCGCTATGGTTGAGTAGTTTCGGAGGCCTGACGACCCGACGTGACCCAGCACTCGCGTGACACCCCCCAATTCTACCTCACGGCGCCCTCGCCTTGCCCCTATCTGCCGGGCCGGCACGAGCGCAAGGTGTTCACGCATCTGGTCGGCGACAAGGCCGGCGACCTCAACGACCTCCTGACCCATGGCGGCTTCCGCCGCAGCCAGTCGATCGCCTACCGCCCGGCCTGCGACCAGTGCCGCGCCTGCGTTTCCGTGCGCGTGGTCGCCAACGAATTTCGCCCCTCGCGCAATTTCAAGAAGGTGCTGGCGCGCAACGCCGATATCGTCGGCGAGCAGCGCAGCGCGGTGCCGACCTCCGAACAATATTCGGTGTTCCGCGCCTATCTCGACAGGCGCCACCGCCACGGCGGCATGGCCGACATGACCGTGCTCGATTACGCGATGATGGTGGAAGACAGCCATGTCGAGACCCGCATCATCGAATACCGCAAGCGCGGCGTCGATACCGGCATCACCGGCCGCGGCGAGGATCTGATCGCGGTGGCGCTGACCGACGTGCTCAGCGACGGACTGTCGATGGTGTATTCGTTCTTCGAGCCGTCGCAGCAGAGCCGCTCGCTCGGCACTTTCATGATCCTCGATCACATCACCCGGGCGCGCAGGCTCGGGCTGCCCTACGTCTATCTCGGCTACTGGATCGAAGGCTCCAAGAAGATGGACTACAAGGGCCGCTTCCTGCCGCAGCAGCGGCTGGCGCCGTCAGGCTGGCTGCGGGTGGACGCGACAGGCGAAGTGCCGTCCGAGCCGCAGGATTAGGGCGCAGCGATAGCCAACTCATCGCCCTCGAAAGCGGGTAATCCCGTACGCCGCGGGCTCGATTAATGACCGTTGCCGATGGTGTTGGCCCACGCTCGACCTTTACCGCAGGCACCGTCGAACATTTCGCAATTATAGGGAAAACTGCAGGGCCTGGGACCATAAACCGGGCCATGATCGAACCCGGAGCAGCCGATGGTCCTTCGAGAGGTGCGCACGATCGCACGATACCCGTGACGCCAAGCGTCATTGTTCCTGACCTCGGCTATCGGCTGTTCTCGACAGATGGAACCCTCGCGATTGCAGCGCTGTGCCGAAGCCTCATTCGAACCCATGACGCCTGTTATCGCAAGAACGCACAGAATCATCCGGCATGACATCGGTGCACCTGTTCACATTGGCCTTGTTTGCAGCGCCTCTATCAGTTCGAAGATCTCGCATTTCCGGCTGCAACAGCCTCGCCCTCGCAGCGAGCCTGGATTGATCCGGACGTGCTTTTGACAATACAGAAAAAAGGGACGCCGATGCGTCCCTTTTGCGCGATTGGCACTGCACGTCATTTCTGCGCTCTCGCTTCGGCGAGTTCCTTTTCGAGCTGGTTGAGCCGGTCCTGCAACGCCGATAAACGCGAGTTGAACAGCCCCACATTGAAAAACGTCACGTTATTGGCGGGCGCATCAAGGGTATTGCCGTAGCCCAGCCACGATGAGTCGTAAACCTTGACGTTTGTGAAGCCCAGCTGCTGAAGCACACCCGCGGTCTCCGACGCACGCGCGCCACTCTGGCAGTAGACAATGGTTTCCTTGCTGGGATCGAACCTCGAGTACAATCGTTTCAGATCCTCGGTCCCCTTGAGCGACATGCCGCCGTTGCTGGTGGTCTGTTTGCGCGCAAGCTTGGCGGGGGTTTCGGGATCTATCCAGTTCTGTTCGTATGGGATGTTGATTGCGCCCGGAACGTGACCGCCGCGTATTGCACGAATATCTTCGCCGATGAACTCCTGCGGAGTGCGCGCATCCACGATCTGCACATTCGGGTCGTTCAGCCGCGCCACCATTTCTTTGGTCGTGACCGCTACTGTCGGATTGATTTCCAGCTTGAGCGCGACGGGCGGAAGCTGCGCGGTGTCAAGGCTGATCGCCCGGCCTGCGGCGGCCCAGTCCTCGATGCCGTCATGGTAGACGCGGACATTGCTGCCGCCGAAATACTGCAAGGCGTAAAGACCGAAATAGGGATTCCACGTGCCGCGGCTGCCGTAGACAATAGTTTCACGATGCGGATCCAGACCCGCCGCGCCGAGGATCTTCTCGATGCGGTCCGTCGCGATGAAATCCTCGGTATTTTCGTCGCGCAGGACTTTCGGCGCATCGCCGATGTTGATGGCGCCCGCAATGTGTCCTTTGGCATAGGCAGCCGCAGGTCGCACGTCCCAAACAACCGCATTGCGCGCGATAGCCGCGGCGACATGGTCGCCATCGACGATAGTGGGGGACGCCGCCACGGCGGCTTGCGCCCACAGGATCAAAAGCGGAATGAATATCAGGCGTTTCATGACGAACTCCCTCCGTTCTTTTCCTTGCTGATGAGCGAGCAGTCGACCGCAAAGTCTATCACCGGGGGGGCGTATTGTCAGCGAATTTGATCATCAGAGCGACGGCCGGTATGGGTCGGCGACACCGACGTCGAGATGTCCGCTTATCCCTCGGGAGCAAGTATCGGTCAGCGCGGCTGACACGTCCGTTAATGCTGGTCAAAAGGCGACATCGTCCTGCTTCGCGGACATGTCCGGTCTCCCCCCGCGGTCACCCGAAGAACGTCTCAAACAACAACTTGACGTTCAGCGCGACGATCACGCCGGCGACGATCCAGGCCACGGCCGCCACAGTGCGGGAGATCGCAAAGTCGCCCATCTTGCGGCGGTCGGAAACGAACTTCACCAGCGGGATCACCGCGAACGGCAATTGCATCGACAGGATGACCTGGCTGAAAACCAAAAGCTGGCTGGTGCCGCGCTCGCCATAGAACGCCGTGACGATCACGACCGGAACGATGGCGATGCCGCGGGTGAGCAGCCGACGCGCCCAGTTCGGCAGCCGCAGGTGCAGAAAGCCTTCCATCACGATCTGGCCGGCCAACGTCGCGGTGACCGTCGAGTTCAGGCCGGAGGCAAGCAGCGCGACCGCGAACAGGGTGGAAGCGATGCCGAGCCCCAATAGCGGCGACAGCAGTTCAAACGCCTGACCGATCTCGGCCACTTCCGTGCGGCCGGTCGCATGGAAGGTGGCGGCGGCGACGATCAAGATCGCGGCGTTGATGAACAGCGCCAGCATCAGCGCAATCGTCGAGTCCGTCGTCGCCCATTTGATCGCCTCGCGGCGGCCCTTGTCGTTCCGTTCATAGGCGCGGGTCTGCACGATCGAGGAGTGCAGATAGAGATTATGCGGCATCACGGTGGCGCCGATGATGCCGATGGCGATGTAGAGCATCTCTGGATTGGTGACGATCTCGGTCGACGGCATAAAGCCCTTCAGCACCCCGGCCACCGGCGGGGCCGCAGCCACGATCTGAATCCCAAAGCAGATCGCGATGACGATCAGGAGCGAGATGACGAAGGCTTCGAGGAAACGAAAACCCTTGTTCATCAAGAGCAGCAGCAGGAAGGCGTCGAGCGCGGTGATCAGCGCGCCGCCGATCAGGGGGATGCCGAACAGAAGCTTGAGCGCAATCGCGGTGCCGATCACTTCCGCCAGGTCGCAGGCGATGATGGCGGCCTCGCAGGCCACCCAGAGCATGAAGTTGACGGGGCGCGAAAAGCTGGCGCGGCAGGCTTGCGCGAGATCGCGGTCGGTGACGATGCCGAGCCGTGCGGCGAGTGCCTGTAGCAGGATCGCCATCAGGTTCGACAGCAGGATCACCGAGAGCAGCGTGTAGCCAAACTTCGACCCGCCCGCGAGATCGGTGGCCCAGTTGCCGGGATCCATGTAGCCGACCGAAACCAGGTAGCCGGGGCCGAGGAAGGCCAGCAGCCGGCGCGACCAATGCCCGCCAAAGGGCACCGAGATGGTCGAATTGACCTCAGGCAGGCTGCGCTGGGTGCCAGCGGCGGCGTCAGCGCGCCAGCCGGCGGCAGTCGTGTCGGTCATAGCTACACTCTCAATCGCGGGCTTCGGTCCCAAGGCGGGTGTTCGGGCGTCCATTGCACCAAGATGGCCGATATCCATTCTTATTGCAACTCATTTGCAACTGCATCTAGCCGCCATGCGGTGGGCGCAGGATCCGACCGAGTCCCACCGGCTTGTCGGGAAGCGGGTGGGTTTGGACGTCCTTGGGCAGGAGAATGCCGGCGAAATCGAAATTTCAGTGGAACTTGCCATGACCGCCACCGACACGCCCCGCCTGCCCGCCACCTTCAACCGACTGGCCTGGTCCAACCTCGCCGCGCAGTCGGCCGAACAGATTGCGCTCGCCGCAGCGCCGATCGTTGCGGTGCTGCTGCTCGGCGTCGGCGAAGGCCAGACCGGCCTGTTGCAGACCGCGCTGACGCTGCCCTTCATCCTGTTCGCGATTCCCGCAGGTCTGCTCGCCGACCGCATCTCGCGGCGCTGGGTGATGGCCGGCTCCGAAGCGCTGCGCGCCGCGGCATTGGCCGGAATCCTGCTGCTGATCTGGCTGGGGCAAATGACGCTGCCGCTGCTTTCGCTGCTCGGCTTCACCGCGGTATGTGGAACGGTGGCCTACAGCGTCGCCGCACCCGCGTTGGTGCCGTCGCTGGTGACCCCGGAACAATTGCCCGCGGCGAACGCGCGGATCGAACTGGCGCGCACGATCGCGTTCGCCAGCGGTCCGGCGCTCGGCGGCGTGCTGGTCGGATGGGTGGGCGCGGCTCCCGCGTTCGGCTTTGCCGCAGCGTTGTCCGTGATCGCGGTCGTGCTGCTGTCGGGTATCTATGAGCCGGTGCGCGCGCCCGCCCCGCGCCGCCATCCGCTGCAGGACATCAAGGAGGGCGCTACGTTCGTGCTGCATCATCCGCTGCTGCGGCCGGTGTTCATCACGCAGTTCATCTTCAACACCGCATCCTTCCTGCTGCTCGCCGTGTTCGTGCCCTATGCGGTGCGGCATCTCGGCCTCTCCGCCACCGGCGTCGGCACCACGCTTGCCATGTACGGCGTCGGCATGGTGGTCGGCGCGCTCGCAGCAACAAGGGTGATGAAGCGGCTTGCCTTCGGTACGGTCATCGGGCTTGGACCGGTGACCGGCTTCATCGCTGCGGCCGTGATGGCGCTGACCACGATCGTTCCGACGCCGCTATTGGCAGGACTGAGCTTCTTCCTGCTCGGCGTCGGCCCGATCCTGTGGGTAATCTCGACCACGACGCTGCGGCAATCGGTGACGCCGCCGTCGCTGTTGGGCCGCGTCTCCGCCATCAACATCATGAGCTATGGCGCCCGTCCGCTCGGTTCCGCGCTCGGCGCCATCGTCGGCGGCCTCTACAGCGCCGAAGCCTGCCTCTATCTCGCAGCCATCATTTTCGGCGCGCAGGCGCTGGTGATCCTGCTGTCGCCCGCGGTCTCGCTGGCGCGGCAGCCGGACATGGTGGGCGAAGCGGCAGGGTGTTAGCCGGCTGGCCGAAACCTTTCCACGTCACGATGGATTGCTTCGCTACGCTCGCAATGACGGCGTGAGCACATATTTCGTTCCAAAATGGCCGTTCTTGGCCATTATCGCTTTTCAATCCCGCTTTATATGATATGTATAATTTCATACAAACGGGAACCACCATGACCGACCAGACCGCCGCGATCGAGGCCAGCCCCCGTACCGAGGCCCCCTCCACCGTCCTGCAGATCGCCGTTTTGGCAGGCCTTGCCGCGACCGGCACGCTCGCCACGAATATCCTGCTGCCGTCGCTGCCACAGATGGCGGCGGCGCTGAACGTCACCAGCGCGGCAGTGACCTCGGCAATCACGATCTTTCTCGCCGTGTTCGCGGTCGGTCAGCTCGCGGTCGGGCCGATCTCGGACCGCTACGGCCGCCGCTGGCCGGTCCTGATCGGATTTGCCGTCTTCTTTGCCGGCAGCGTCTGGTGCGCGCTGGCGACCGACCTGACCAGCCTCCTGATCGGCCGCGTGATCCAGGCCGCGGGCGCCTGCGCCACCTCGGTGCTGTCCCGCGCGATCGCCCGCGACATGTTTTCGGGCGCCGCATTGGCGCGCGCGATGGCGCTGATCATGATCGCGATGGCCGCAGCACCCGGTTTCTCGCCGCTGCTCGGCGGCGCGCTCGATCACGCGTTCGGCTGGCGCTCCGAGTTCGTCCTGGTCGCGGCCTTTGCGGCGCTCGGCGCCGTCGCTTACGGCACCGTGTTCGGCGAGACCCATCACGCCACACGCACCCCGCTCGATCCGCTCGCCATCGCCAAGAACTATTTTGGCCTGATCGCCGACCGCCGCTTCGTGGTGCCGGCCGCGACCGTCAGCCTGATCATGGGCGAACTGTTCTCGATGTTCTCGGCCGCGCCGCGCGTGCTGATCGAAGCGATGCATTTTACGCCGATTCAGCTCGGCCTGTTCTTCGCCGGTACGGTGCTGATCGTATTCGCCGCCGGCATGCTCGCGACCAGGCTTGCGCCGCGCTACGGCCTCGACCGTTCGATCCGCGGCGGGCTGTTGGTGGCCGCCACCGGCAGCATCGCGATGCTGCTGGTCTCGCTGTACAGCCCCTCCTTCCTTCCGTTTCTCGCCGCCATGAGCGTGTTCCTGCTCGGCATGGGCGTCGTCAACCCGCTGGGAACGGCGCAGGCGCTCTCGCCATTCGGCGAGAAGGCGGGCGCGGCGTCGGCGCTGGTCGGCT
Source organism: Bradyrhizobium sp. AZCC 2262 (assembly GCF_036924535.1). Lineage (NCBI taxonomy): Bacteria > Pseudomonadati > Pseudomonadota > Alphaproteobacteria > Hyphomicrobiales > Nitrobacteraceae > Bradyrhizobium > Bradyrhizobium sp. AZCC 2262. The sequence continues at coordinate 4,124,657 of NZ_JAZHRT010000001.1, forward strand.
TCTGGCAAATGATGACAGCCGCCATCGGCGTCTGGCTCGCCGCCACGATCTCGCACGAGGCGCTGTTCGCGCTTGGCGTGGTGCTGACGGTGTTTTCGCTTGCCGCGGTGGGGCTTTACACGTTGCGAGCAAAGGCCCGCTAGGATTTGCGCCACGCCCCTCCGTCGATCGAAACGTCGCGGCCGTTCCAGTCGGTGCCGCGAAGATTCAGCTTCTCGTCGTCAAACGATAACGTATACTTTTGCTCGGCAGCGCCCGCGCCCAGTATCAAGCGCTGGATCACGAAGGTATGGTCATTCAACCAGCTTCCCTTCACCGCCGCTATTCCGACTTGGGTCGCATCACCCCGGCGATACAGCCCATCCAGTCCGATCGGGCCGCCCACCCTTCTGGACGGCGCGCCTGGGTCCCGGTTGTAAAACTCGAAGTCAATGCGCGGTTGCGGACCGGTGAGCGTCAGCGAGAGCGATTTCACACCCAATCCGTTGCCGGGAAATGTGTAGGTTTTTCCCGAGATCGCTGCCGCGGTTTCGGGCGTTGCGCCAACCTCGCTCGGCTTCTCCGTTGATACGTCGCGGATCGCGTTGGCGAGCACACCTGCGCCGTCGGGTGCCGGAGCTAACGCCGTCCCGGATTTGACCGCGTCGGTGATATAATTCACCATGAGGCCCAACGAATAAAAGTCCCTCGCCGTCGTCACGACAACGATATCCAAAGCCGGAAACACCATGATGACCTGATTATGGTATCCGACCGCCATGTAGACGTTCTTGTTGGGCAGAGCCCAGAAGAAGTTGGAATATCTCAGATCCGGTCCGGACTTCATGTTCATGTTGATCGTGGCGTGGCTTGCCTTTTCAATCCAGGCAGGCGGGACCAGCGTTTTGCCTTCCCATTCGCCATGCCTCAGATAGAGATAGCCGATCTTCGCCATGTCACGCGGCAGCAAAGCCAAACCGTTGCCGCCAGTCGAGACGCCCTGCGGATCGCGCCGCCAATTCCAATCGCGGATCCCCAGCGGACCGAACAGCCGGGCTTTGGCATAATCCGAAGTGCTCATCCCCGTCAGCTTGGTGAGAATGGCGGAGAGAAGGTGCGGATTGCCGCTGTTGTAGTTGAATAAATCTCCCGGCGTATTCGACATTGGACGATCGAGGATGAATTTGACCCAGTCCGCGCTGCGTTCCATTTCGAAAAAAGTAACGAACGGACCGTCCATCGGTTCGCGCCAGTCAATCCCGGAGGTCATGTCCAGCAGGTTCTGGACCGTGATCGCTTTCTTGCGGTCATCCAGATCGGCAACACCGCGGTCGGCAAAGAAGTCCAGCATCTTGCGATCCGGGCTGTCCAGCAGACCGTCCTTGACGGCCATCCCCGTCAAGGTGCCGATCACGGCCTTGGTGGCAGAGTTGATAACGTGTGGGATGTCAGCGGCATACGGAGCATAATAGGCATCCAGGACAATCCGCCCGTGCCGCGCAATCAGCAGACTGTCCAAGCTGCGGCTGGTTCCGAACGCCACCAGTTTGGCCAGCGCCGCCGAATCCATGCCCTGCTCTTCCGGCGTGGAGGTCTGCCACTCCTTGGTCGGCCAGATGGACTCTGCGCTGGCTTGAGGTTTGTCTTCAGATTTGCCTTCAGACTTGTCTTGGGCGTCAGCGCTCCAGATCGACGCCGCGAGCATGACTGCACCGAGAACAATCCCGGGGGCGGCAAATCTTGGGTTTTTCATCAGTGCCTCTTTTCGTTGCGATCTAGCTCGCCAGATACCGCTCGTACTTCCCCGCCACGACCTCGTCCGCGGCAATATCAGGATCGAGTGTGTAAAGGTCCTGCGCGCGGCCGATGCCGCGCAGCGCATAGCGGCCGGTGGACACCAGATAGTTCCGCCCCGCCGCATCGAGGCCCGCCCGGAACGCCGACGACATCAATAATTCCCGGTCGACCGAGCGGCACATCGAGGCGATGCGGCTGACCTCGTTGACGGCCGGCCCCACCACGGTGAAGTCGAGCCGGTCATCGCTGCCGATATTGCCGTAAAACACCTCGCCGACATGCAGGCCGACATGGGCCGACGTCACCGTGCGGCCCTCGGCGGTGCGGCGGGCGGTGAGCGCCCTCATGTTGCGGCGGAAGCGATGTTCGGCGCGCAGCGCCGCCCGCTTGGCCGCCGTCAAGTTCTCATGGGTGAACATCGCCAGCACACCGTCACCGATCAGCTTCAGCACCTCGCCGCCGGCGTCATGGATGGCGTCGATCGAGGCCTGCGCATAATCGTTGAGGAACGGAATGATCTCGCCGGGCTCGATGCTCTCGCTGATCGCGGTCGAGCCGCGCAGGTCAGAGAACCACAATACCGCGTTGATACGCTCGGTGACGCCGCGCGCGATCCGGCCGCGCAACACCTGTTCGGCCGCGTCGCGTCCGAGATAGACCCGGCCCAGCGTCTTGGCGATATCGGCCTGCGCCGCGCTCTTGATCGCAAGGCCCAGCACCGGCACGAGATCGCGGAGCGCCGCCAGCCCCTGCGCGCCAAAACCTTCGTCGCGCCGGGTTACCCAATAGGAATAGACGCAGTCCATCTGCCCCATGGTGCCGGCCTCGCCGAACCGGTGCACATAGGCCACCACATGCTTGTGACCTTTCTCGGCGAGATCGCCCATGAATTTGAAATTGTGGGGGGCGACGCTGCTGGCGAGGTCGACCGGCAGTTCTTCGTGGCCATTTTCAAGCATGTAATAGAAGACCGAACTCCGCCAAGCCTCCGCGGCTTCGCCCTCGTTGGTCGAGCCATATTCGAAGACGTCGCTTTCGTTGGTCTCGGCGTCGTTCCAGCGAAAGCCGCGGCCCTCGAAAATCGGGTGCAGCGTATCGATGAAGACCATCCCGCGCGATACGTGGAGGCCTTCGGCACAGCAGCGTTCGCAGAAACCGCGGATCATGTCATTTTCGGGCAGACCGGTGAGGCCCTGGCTGACCAGCCAGTTCATCAGGCGCAGACGGGGCGTGAGTTCCATACGCCATTATGCCGCGCAATCGTGACGGGTGGAAGGCTCGCCGCCTTCAACGTTTTGCGCGTGTGACGGCCTCGCCGTCCTCCTTGACGAAGGACTGAATGGGATTGTCGAGCAGATCAAGCACCAGCTCCGACGGCCGGCACAGCCGCACGCCCTTTGCCGTCACCACGATGGGCCGGTTGATAAGGATCGGATGAGCGAGCATGAAATCGATCAGCTCGTCATCGCTCCATTTGGGATCGGCAAGGCCAAGCTCCGCATAGGGCGTGCCTTTTTCGCGCAGCAGATCGCGTGGCGAGATGCCCAACGCCTTGATCAATTCGACCAGTCGCGCGCGGCTTGGCGGAGTTTTCAGATACTCAATGACCTCGGGCTCCTCGCCGCTCTGCCGGATCATCGCCAGCGTGTTGCGCGAGGTGCCGCAGGCGGGGTTGTGATAGATCGTGACGCTCATGGCCGGGCCTCCCTGGTCTTTGCCGCCTCGCCTGCCCCGCGCAGCAGCCAGTTCATGAAGATCAGCGCCACTACCGCGCCACAGAGCTCAGCCGCGATAAAGCCGGGCAGATCGGCGGGGCGAATGCCCGAAAACGTATTGGTCATCGAGCGCGCGATGGCAACGGCCGGATTGGCAAACGAGGTCGAGGCCGTGAACCAGTAGGCCGCGGTGATGTAGAGGCCGACCAGCCAGGGCACCGCCGTGCGGTTGAAGCGGATGCCGGCGAGGATGGTCGCCACCAGGCCGAATGCGGCGACGCCCTCGGCGAACCATTGCGCCCCGCCGGTTCGCATTTTCAGCGAGGTGTCGATCAGCGGCAGCGCGAACATCGCATGCGCGATCAAGGTTCCGGCGATTCCCCCGGCCACTTGCGCGGCAACGTAACCCAGCGCATCGCGCGGCGTCAGTTCGCCTTTCAAGACAAAGACCAGCGACACCGCGGGATTGAAATGCGCGCCCGAAACCGGTCCGAGAATGCTGATGAGAACCACCAGGATCGCGCCGGTCGGCAGCGTGTTGCCGAGCAGCGCAAGTGCGACGTCCTTGGTCAGGGTTTCGGCCATGATGCCGGAACCGACCACGGTCGCAACCAACAGCGCGGTCCCGAGCGCTTCGGCGGCGAGCCGGCGCGGCAAATCAAATTCGGGCATTAGCTGGCTTTCTGATGGCCTGAACTTGAACCATCGGTCCGGCCGATGTCCCGCAACTTCGTCCCGAGCGACAGTCGATCGATGCCTTCAAGCGGCAGGCTGGTGAACGCGGTAATTCGATTTTTGAGGTAGCGGAAGGCCGCGACAAACGCCGCTTCCTTCTCCATATCGGTACCCTCAACCGCGGCTGGGTCTTCGATCCCCCAATGCGCCGTCATCGGCTGGCCCGGCCACACCGGACAGGCTTCGCCGGCCGCATTGTCGCAAACCGTGAAAACGAAATCCATCACGGGGGCATTGCTGCGCGCGAACTCTTCCCAACTCTTCGAGCGCAATTCGTCCGTGGGGTAGTCGAGACGGTTCAGAACCTTGATCGCAAGCGGGTTGACCGTCCCCTTCGGCTGGCTGCCGGCGGAGTAAGCGCGAAAATTGCGGCGACCGTCCTTGCGCAGGATCGATTCTGCAAGGATGGAGCGGGCGGTATTGCCGGTGCACAGAAAGAGAACGTTGTAGATGCGTTCAGACATGCGCTTTCCTCCTCGACTTCGGCGGACAACACGGCGTGAGATCTTCAATCAGCGGGCCGCAGATTTCAGGTCGCCCGTCGCAACAGTCCCTGAGCATAAACAGCACCACGGACTGAAAGGACTTTAGGTCGGCCCGATAGACAATCGAGCGGCTGATGCGCCGTGCTGTCACGAGCCCTGCCCGCGACAGGATCGCCAGATGCGACGACATGGTGTTTTGCGGCACCGCAAGTGCTTTTGCGATGTCACCGGCAGCAAGCCCGTCCGGCTCGTGTTTCGCGAGCAGCCTGAAGACATCCAGGCGGGTGGATTGGGCGAGCGCTGCAAGGGCGAGAATGGCATGCTCAGATTCCATATATCCAGACTTATGGATATAATTTGGAACTGTCAATCCGTTGCTCAAGTCGGCGCGCCGCCACCAGATTGCGGGAGTAGCCTAAGCAGCTTGCCAGGCGCAGAAAACCGGTGAAGACATGACTGACGGCGACACGACGATCGTAGCGGGAATAGTGATTCCTTCGACCTCCCCGATCTTCCTGACCATTGTGGCATTCCACGTCATGCTCGGGACATTCTGCGTCGTGACGGGCATTGTCGCGATGCTGAGCCCCAAGCGTCCCGGCCGGCATCCGACCTTCGGGTCGCTTTATTTCTGGTCGCTGGCACTCGTCTTTCTGTCGGCAAGCGTCCTGTCGTTCGTACGCTGGAATGAGGATTTCCACCTCTTCATTCTCGGATTGCTCGGCTTCGGGGCCGCGATCCTGGCCCGCGAGGCGGTTCGACGGCGACCACGCCACTGGGCAAAAATGCACCTCATCGGAATGGGAGCGTCATACATCTTCCTGCTGACCGCTTTTTACGTCGACAACGGCAAGAGCCTCCCGCTCTGGAAAGAGCTTCCCTCCCTCGCCTACTGGATCGTGCCGGCCGCGTTCGGAGTGCCGCTGATCGCACGGGCGCTGCTGCGGCATCCGCTGGCGCGGCGATTCTGAGCTATTTCGATAATTCTAGAAATACAGTTGACGAGCCGCTTGCCCGCTGGCACAATGCCGTCATGAAACTCGATGACGCCGCCGCCCATCTCGAAGCGCTGGGCAATCCGACTAGGCTGAAAATCTACCGCGCGCTGATCCGCGCCGGTGGCGCCGGGCTGGCGGTTGGCCGCCTGCAGGAAAAACTGAAGATCGCGCCCTCCACCCTCTCCCACCACATCAAGGCGCTGGTGGTGGTCGGCCTCGTGACCCAGGTGCGCGATGCGACGACGCTGATCTGCCACGCCAATTACGAAGTGATGCGGGAGCTGGTGAGTTTTCTGGTTGCGGAATGCTGCACTGAAAGCGCCGAAACAACGGATGCCAAGACCGCGGCATAGCGCGCCGCGTTTTTTCGACCATTATTTCGATATTTCTAGTTTTATGGGAGGACAACGTGAGCGAAGTCAAAACCGTCGCAATCATCGGAGCCGGCCCGGTCGGCCTTGCCGCCGCAGCCCATGTGCTGGAGCGCGGCCTGCAGCCGATCGTACTGGAAGCCGGCGACCATGTCGGCCACGCCATGCGGGCGTGGGGTCACGTGCAACTGTTCTCGCCGTGGGAATACAACGTCGACAAGGCTGCGGCGCGCTTGCTGGCGACGACCGGCTGGAATTCGCCCGCGCCCGACCAGTATCCGACTGGCGTGGAGATGGTTGAACGCTACCTCGAACCGCTCGCCAACAACACCGCGCTCAGACCGCACATTCAGAAGTCGAGCCGCGTCACCGGCATCAGCCGCGTTGGCTTCGACAAGATGAAGACCAGGGGCCGCGAAAAGGCTCCCTTCGAAATTCGATACCAAAACGGTCAAGGTCCGAAGGTCGTGAAAGCCGACGCGGTCATCGACGCATCCGGTACCTGGCATTCGCCGAATCCGGCGGGCGCCAATGGTCTGCCCGCCATCGGCGAGACGCAGGTGGCGGACCGGATCGCCTATGGCATGCCCGACGTGCTGGGGAAGAACCGCGGGCGCTATGCCGGCAAGACCGTCGCCGTGCTCGGCGCAGGTCACTCCGCAATCGGCACACTGACCGATCTCGCAAAGCTCGCGCTCGAAGCGCCAGGGACCCAGCCGATCTGGCTGCTGCGCGGCAACGATCCCGCCAAGGCGTTTGGCGGGGGCGCCAACGACAAGCTGGTCGCCCGCGGTGAACTCGGCGCCGTCTTCGCCGCGCTGGTGACGGCGGGCCGGATCAGGGCCGAAAGCGAATTCCGCGTTTCGCATCTTATCCCTGACGGCCCTCGCCTTGTCGTGGGCGCCCTCTCCGCCTGCTCGGCCCGTCGGGTCATCGTTGACGAACTCATCGTGGCGACGGGCTTTCGGCCGGACCTCGACTTTGCGCGCGAGCTGCGTATCCGGCTCGATCCGGCGATCGAATGTCCGGTAGCGCTGGCGCCGCTGATCGATCCCAACGAGCATAGCTGCGGCACCGTGCGGCCGCACGGTGCGCGCGAACTGGCGCAGGACGAGCCCGGCTTCTATTTCGCCGGCATGAAATCATATGGCCGCGCGCCGACCTTCCTGATGCTCACGGGATACGAACAGGTGCGTTCGATCGCAGCCGAAATCGCCGGCGACCGCGCGGCCGCACAGCGCGTCGAACTGGTGCTGCCCGAGACCGGCGTCTGCAGCCGCTCACTCGCACCAGATGCCAGCAATTGTTGCGGCGGTCCTGCATTATCCGCTGTTGACGCTTGTTGCGTCGCGGATGAGAAAGCAAAGCAGCAAGGTAAAACAGGCTGCGGCTGCGCGGCCTGAAATAGGGAGTGGGCGGAATCTCGCTGGAAGGCCGATCCGTTATCGTCGCGATGTGCGTGGGGCAGCTTGGCAGCCTGCTCCCGCACGTCGTCGTGCCCTCCATTCTCGCCGCGTTCCTGATTCCGGAATGGCATTTGAGCGGCGCGCAGGCCGGCCTGCTGGCGGGTTCGGGCGCAGCCGGCTACATGCTGACGGTGCCGGTATTGGCAACACTGACCGATCGCATCGACGCGCGCAAAATCCTGATCGCAGGCTCGGCGTTGAGCGCGCTCGGGACATTGCTGTTCGGTGTCTTCGCTACTGGCCTGTGGTCGGGCGCCCTCTTCAACGCTATCGCCGGTGTCGGCTTCGCGGGTGCTTATATGCCGGGCCTCAAGGCGCTCACGGACCGGCTCGCGCCCGGCGATTCATCCCGCGCGATCACGCTCTATACGTCGAGCTTCTCGCTTGGCGTTGGCCTGTCGTTTCTGGTCTCCCAACTCGTTGCGGAAGCCTGGGGCTGGCGCAGCGCATTTTTCGTCACCGCCGCCGGGCCGCTGGTGATGCTCACCGTCTGCTTGCTGCTGCGGCCGGTCGAACCGAAGCCGTCGACGGGACGCCTGCTGGATTTCGCGCCAGTATTCCAGAACAGGAAAGCGATGGGTTTCGTCCTCGGCTACGGCGCGCACTGCTTCGAGATCTATGGGATCAGGACCTGGATCGTCGGGTTCTGGACCTTCGTCGCTGCGCGAAACTCCGACGCGCCGATCCTGACGCCGATCGTCGTCAGCGTGCTGTTCTCGCTTCTTGCAATGCCCGCCAGCATTCTCGGCAACGAGTTTGCGCTTCGCTTCGGACGCCATCGTGCCATAACGATCCTGATGATTAGTTCTGCGGCCGTGGCGCTCCTGATCGGCGCGCTCGCCGACAAATCGCCCTGGCTTTTGCTGCCATTGATCCTTGTTTATGCCATCACGGTACCCGCCGATTCCGGCGCTTTGACCTCGGGCATGTCGATGGCGGCTGACCCCCATTACCGCGGAGCGACCATGGCCGTGCACTCCACCGTCGGCTTCAGCCTGTCCGCGCTCGGCGCCTGGGCGCTCGGCGTGGCGCTGGATGCCGCCGGCGGCCCGCAGAACTCATCGGCATGGATGGCGGCGTTCTCGGTGCTGGCGGCAGGCGTCCTGCCGGGGCCGTTGGCGCTGATGTGGTCGAGAAGAGAGACGATGCAATCGTGAACCAGCTTCCGATCATTCTGGCGCTCGGCACGACCCAGACGCTGGCCTGGGCTTCGAGCTATTACGTGCCCGCAATCCTCGCCGATCCGATCGCGCGCGATCTCGGGGTTTCCTCGAACTGGGTGTTTGGCGCCTTTTCGGCATCGCTGGTGCTCTCCGCACTGATCGGCCCACGCGTCGGCCGCCAGATCGATCTGGTCGGCGGCAGGTCCGTGCTGTCGATGTCCAATCTGGTGCTGGCGGCGGGACTCGCGCTGCTCGGCTTCACCACCTCGATCCCCATGCTTGTGATCGCCTGGCTGCTGCTCGGCGTCGGCATGGGCGCCGGCCTCTACGATGCCGCCTTTGCGGCGCTCGGGCGCATCCATGGCGATGCGGCCCGCCGCTCGATCACCGGCATCACGCTGCTTGCGGGGTTTGCCTCGACGGTCGGCTGGCCGCTGTCGGCGTGGGGCCTGGAGACCATCGGCTGGCGCAACACCTGCTTTGCCTGGGCGGCGGCGCATATTTTAATCGGCCTGCCGCTTAACCTCTTGATGCTCCCCGCCGTGAAGGGCGCGAAGGCGGCGGTAGCGGCAGCGGTCAAGCCGCATATCCCGATCGATCGCACCATGATCGTACTGGCATTCACATTTGCCGCCGCATGGACCGTCACCGGCGCGATGGCCGCGCACCTGCCACGCATCATGGAGGCGGCCGGCGCGACCTCCACGCAGGCGGTGTTCGCCGGTGCGCTGATCGGCCCGGCCCAGGTAGCCGGCCGGATCTTCGAGGCGAGCTTTCTCAGCCGGTACCATCCGCTGGTCTCGACCAAACTTGCCTGCATCACGCATCCGATCGGCGCGGCGATTCTGGGGCTGGCCGGCGGCAGCGCGGCCAGCGTGTTCGCGGTCTTTCACGGCTCGGGCAACGGCGTCCTGACCATTGCGCGCGGCACGCTGCCGCTCGCGATCTTCGGCCCGGAGAATTACGGCTATCGCCTCGGCATCATCGGCGCGCCGGCGCGAATGGCGCAGGCTGCGGCCCCCCTGCTGTTCGGGCTGCTGATCGACGCCATGGGCAGCCGGGTCCTGATCGTCACCTCCGCGCTTAGCATCCTGGCGTTGCTGGCGCTGTTCCTGCTGCGCAAGGGACCGCGGGTCCAGGAGTGAGGGCAGAAGCAAATTGGCCCCTCCCACATCGCCCTGCCCATGCACTAGGATGTCCCGGTCATGTCCCCGATCACCCGCATCAATCCACCCGAGCTCGGAACGCCGCCTGGCTATTCCCAGATCGTCGAAGTCCACGCCGCACGCATCATCTTTATCGCCGGTCAGACCGCGCTCGATCGTGACGGCAATGTGGTCGGCAGCAATGATTTTGCAGCCCAGGCGGAGCAGGTGTTTCGAAACCTCGCGATTGCGCTGGAGGCCCGCGGCTGCACGCCGGCCAATCTGGTAAAGCTCACGGTATTCCTCACCGACATGGATAATCTCGGCCCCTACCGCGAAGCCCGAGACCGCTTCTTCGCCTCGGTGACACCACCGGCGGCGCCCGCCGTGACGCTGGTCGAGGTATCGAAACTCTACGGTCCGGATTTCCTCATCGAGATCGAGGCCATTGCCGCGGCGTAAGCCGTGCGCAGCTACGGCTGCTTGATCTCGGACGTCGCGATCCATATGCCCGCAAACACCGCGACCAGCCCGATAACCAGGTTGGGCGTGATCGGCTCGCCGACGAGCTGCGTGGCGAGCAATCCTGCGGCAACCGGATTGACCGTCATGGTGTTGGCCACGCGCGTCGGCGATGCCCGCTCCAGCGCCAGCACCCACAGGATGAACGCGAGCGCACCGCCGGCGACGCCGAGATAAATGCCGGCGATCCATTGCGGCGTGCTGAACTGGCTCAATGCCACGACGCTTCCCGTCAGCGCCCCGACCACGACCAGGGCTGCGGCGCCGGTCCCCATACCGACGGTGAGGAAGCCAAGCGCGCTGGAGCGCTGGATGAACGGGCGGGACCAGACGTTATAGAACGCCATGCAGAGCACGGCGCCGGTCATGATCAGTTCGCCGCGCCACGCGCCCGGCGGCGCGGCTGACAATCCGGTAGCGAGCGCGGCGATGACGCCGAGCACCGCAACACAGACGCCGATCGATTTCCGTTTCGTCAACGGCTCGATGCCGAGTATGGCGCCGACCACCATCGTGTGCAGCGGCAATGTCGCCAGCGCGAGCGAGGCGCGCGCCGCGGTCGTGTAGGACATCGCGATATTGTAGAGAACGAAGAAGACGCCGAAGAAGCAAAAGCCCAGCGCAGCGACGGCCGGCCAGTCCCGGCGTTGCGGCCATCGCGCCCTCAGCAACAGCGTCGCCGGCAGCACGCAACAAAACCCGATCGCCCAGCGCAGGATCGCAAGCGTAATCGGATCGGTGTTGCCCGCGAGATAGCGCGTGATCGCCGCCGCACTCCCGCCGAGGCAACTCGAGACCAGCGCGATCGTGACCCCAACCCATTCGCCCACGCGGTCCCCCCGTATGTTGTCAACATGTCTTGTTCAATCCGGTTGTGGCATCTTGCCGGTCAGCAAAGCCTCCGCAACTACCTGGCAGGTACTCATGGCGCATCGGCACGATTTCGCAGCAAGCCTTCGGTTGTGGCGGCGCAAAAGGAGCCTGTCGCAGCTTGAACTCGCCGGTCGGACCAACATCTCGCAGCGGCACCTGAGTTTCCTCGAACTCGGCCGCGCATCGCCGAGCCGCGACATGGTGATACGGCTCGCCATGGCCCTCGACGTGCCGCTGCGCCAGCACAATTCGCTGCTGATGGCGGCCGGCTTCGCGCCCGTGTGGCGGCAGACCAACCTCGCCGCTCCCGAGTTCGTTCAAATTCGCACCGCGCTCGATTTCATGCTGGCCCAGCAAGAACCGTTTCCTGCCGTCGCGGTCGATCGGCACTGGAATCTGCTGCAAAGCAATTCCGGCGCCGTCCGTTTGGTCGAATTCCTGGTCGGGCCATTGGCACCGGACGCCGCGATCAATCTGGCCGACGCGTTGGTCGCTCCGGACGTGCTGCGGCCTTACCTTGTAAACTGGGTCGACGTGGTCGGCTATTTCGTCCGAAGCGTGGAAGCCGACGCTGCCGCCGACGGATCGGCGGAGACCGCGGCCCTTCTGAAGCGATTGCTGGCTTATGAAGGCGTCCAGGCGGCGGTCGATGCGCCGCTGGCCGAACCGGCGATCACGCCGGTGCTGCCAATGCATTTTCGCAAAGGCACGACCGATCTGCGGCTGTTCACGACCATCGCGACGCTGGGCATCCCGCAGGACATTACGCTGCAGGAGCTTCGCATCGAGAGCTTCTTTCCCATGGATGGGGCGACCGCCAATGTGCTGCGCGGATGGTCCGAACAAGGCGCGGCTGGGGCGGCAGTTACCGGATGAGAGTGCGTCCATCCGATGGCGGCAGATGTCATCTTCTTGTGGGTGCCCTGCCGGGTCGTGCAGGCGAGCATCGGCCACATCGCGACGAATTGGCCCGACACGCTAATTTTCGCGTCAATCCATTGGTAAATTTCAATCAATTGCGCTGATCCGGCATAGCATGCCGTCAAGAAGTTTTTGTCATGAAGAACTGGCCGGAACCCCGGGTTCCGGTGGTTTCGAGGCTCCGGTAGGTTGGAGCTTCCAGGCTCTGGAATTGGCTATGAATGAAGCGATCCGCTTACGTGAATTGGAAGCCGAGTGCCGTCAGCGCGCGCTGAGCGAGCCGGACAAGAAATGGTACTGGCTCGCGCAGGCCGCCAAATACCAGGTGCAGGCAAACCAAAAACTCGCCTTTCATTCGGAAGAGGCCAATGCGCCCGACTCTCCGGAGATCAAGCTGGTGCAATGGTCCCATGCCCGTGATGAGCGACGAGTGATGGAACCCCTCCCCGATGGACGGCGACCGCCCTGGTAGTCGCGCCTGAAAAGCTCTAACGCCCCTGCTCCTCCGGCGGCTTGATATGGCGGAACGAGAACAGGAGCGCGAGATCGTAGGCGATCTTCAGCGTGCCGCAGACCACCAGCGGCAGCCCCGTAAACGACGTCATCAATAGCGCGCCCGAGATCGCCGGGCTGATCGCGGATGCGAGGCTGCGCGGCACGGCGGTGACGCTGGCGGCCGCCGGCCGTTCGGCCGGCGTCACCACGGCCATGACGTAGGAGGTGCGGGTCGGCACGTCCATCTGCGACAGCGCCGAGCGCAACAGCAACAATCCGAGCGCCACGTACAGGTTCGGCGAGAACGCCGCCAGGATCAGGAAGATGCTGGAGGGAATGTGCGTGAACACCATGGTGTTGACGAGGCCGATGCGTTTGGCAATCCAGGCGGCGACCGGATAGGAAAAGGCACTGAGCGTGCTCGACCAGAAGAAAAACAATCCGGCCGCGGACAATGACAGGTCGAAACGCTCGAACAGCCAGAGCACCAGCAGGGACTGCGCGACGAAACCGCCGGCAAAGGCATCGATGCTGAACAGTGCTGCGAGCTTGTAGACGGTGCCACGCGATGGCCCGAGAGGCGTCTGCGGCGCCTTCTCCTCGCCACGAGTGTGCGGCACGTAGCGATAGAGCGCGGCGCTCAGTATCCCGAGCGCGGCATATGCATAAAACATCACGCGGAACGCGCCGAGCGTGGTGCCGCCGTGCGAAACCAGGAAATCAGGCAAGGTTGCCGCAAGCGAGCCGGCGGCGGTGCAGAGTGCCCCGATCAGGCTGTAGCGCGCAAACACCTCGGTCCGGCGGTCGTCGGTGGCGCTCTTCGCCAGCACCGCGTGTTCGAGCGGAACCAGCACGCCGAGGTCGCCGCCCGAGGGGTTGATGGTGCCGATGAACGCCACGAGCGCGATCAGGACGAAGTGCTCTACGCCGGGAAATGCAAGCCCGGTCGCAGCCATCAGGCCTGCGCCAAAGATCAGGAGCGCGCGCAGGTCATGACGCGGCGCGATCCAGCCTGTGATCAGCGTCAGCAGCGCCGTTCCCAGCAGCGATGCGGTCGCAACGATGCCGACTGCTATGGCGTCGTAGCCCAGCGCCGTCATATAGGCCGGCAGAATGATGATGGCGAAACCGTCGCCAAAGCCGCGCAGGCCGCGCGCGACATAGAGCAACTTGATCAGCGCGGTTCCGGTTGAAGCCTTTGGTTCAGTCGCGATATCGGCCATTCCTGCGTTCCCGTTACGGCAAGACGGTGATCTTGAACTGATCGAAGCGCGTCACGCTGTCGGACTTGGTCCACAGCGCCACGCCGCCGGCCTCGGCAAAAGTCTTGTCCGTCGCGCTGAATAATTTCTTGCCATCGAAGGAGACCGTGAAGCGCTGGCCTTCCGCGCGTAAGCCGAGCGTATGCCATTCATTGGGGCTGACCCTCAAATTGGCGCCATCCAGTTGCTCGCGCCGGCCGGCGACGACGCGATAGAAGCGCACGTTATCCTCCAGCGCATTGGCGCGGGCCACATAGTAATTGTCGGCATCCAACAGCCGCACGGCGATGCCGCCAGCCTGATCCGTCTTGCCCGCAACTGCCTTGAATCTGACTTCGACGTCGACATTGGCGGCCGACAGGTTCTCGTGGATCGCGAGCGGAAACCGGTAATCGGTGCGGTCGGTGCTGGTCTGCTCGATCACCTTGCCTGCTGCGGCGGTCCGATCTTCAGTAACGGTCCATTTCCCCTCGCTGCCCTGGCCGGTTCGCGCAAACGAAAATCCCGCCGGGGGCGATCCGGGCGTCATACGATCAATGGCAATCATGGCGGCTCCTGTTTGTGCGGACGCGAACAGCGTCGCGTCCGCGAGGAAACACGCGGCGAGAAAAGCGGTCAGAACTGATCTGCGGGGGCAAAAAAATATCGGCCCGTTCCCGTCCATGCGCAATCCTCGACACGTCGAGTGGTGCGCAGAGCTTGGACGGAAGGGCCGTCTAACGGGGAGCCTGCTTTATCCCCGATGCCGGCCAAGCTAGGACTGAATGCGGGATTCCGCAAGCCTTCCGTCGGGAACAGTGCGGCCCCAGTTGACAGCACCAGCCGCAGGCGGTTAATTCCGCCCATGGGGATTTTGCGATCTCCCCACGAGGCGACATGCCCAAGTATCGCGTCCCGTTTTCTCTTACGAGGGCGCAACCATGTCATCCTACACCACGATATCTCCAGACAAGCTTTCCAAACTGATCGGCACGGCGAACATGCCGGCCCTGATCGACGTTCGTACCGACGAGGATTTCGCCGCCGATCAGCGGCTGATTCCTGGCGCCATCAGGCGTAATCATCAGGACGCTGGCGACTGGAGCGGCAAATTTTCCGGCAACTCAGCCATCGTCGTCTGCATGCGCGGGGCAAAGCTCGCGCAAGGCACGGCCGCCTGGTTGCGGCATGCCAATGTTGCCGCGGAGACGCTTGAAGGCGGCTTTGAAGGCTGGAAGGAGGCAAACCTCCCGCTGGTGAACGCGTCAAAACTGCCGCCGCGTGACGCGCAGGGTCGCACCGTCTGGGTGACCAGGGCGCGGCCGAAGATCGATCGCATCGCCTGCCCCTGGCTGGTCCGCCGGTTCGTCGATCCGAACGCGGTGTTCCTGTTCGTAGCGCCTTCCGAGGTTGTCGCCGTCGGCGAGCGCTTCAACGCGGCCCCCTTCGACATTGAAAATGTGTTCTGGAGCCATCGCGGCGAACTCTGCACCTTTGACGTGATGATCGAGGAATTCGGGTTGGCGACGCCGCCCTTGCTGCGGCTGGCGGCGATGGTCCGCGGCGCCGATACCGGGCGGCTCGATCTGTCACCGGAAGCGCCCGGACTGCTCGCCGCCTCGCTCGGCCTGTCGCGCATATTCGACGACGATCTCGAGCAGCTGGAGGCCGGCATGTTGTTGTACGACGCGTTCTATCGCTGGTGCCGCGACGCGTCCGGCGAGACGCACAACTGGCCCACCAACAAGGCGAAATCGTAATGGATGCCACGATGGACAAGACGACCGGGGCCGGCGCAAGCCGCGACCTCGGTCACGGCATCAGTTTTGGTGAAGCCTTCCGGGTCTGGCTGCGGGTCGCCGTATTGAGTTTCGGCGGCCCGGCCGGACAGATCGCGGTGATGCACCGCATCCTGGTCGAGGAGAAGAACTGGATCTCCGAGAGCCGGTTCCTGCATGCGCTGAACTACTGCATGCTGCTGCCGGGACCGGAGGCGCAGCAACTTGCGACCTATATCGGCTGGCTGCTGCACCGGACCGCCGGCGGCATCATGGCCGGCGGCCTGTTCATCCTGCCCGGCATCATCGCCATCATGGGACTGAGCTACGTCTACGCGGCCTACGGCAATGTCGGCTTCGTCGAGGCGGTGTTCTTCGGATTGAAGGCTGCGGTGCTCGCGATCGTGGTCCAGGCCGTTGTTCGGGTCGGCAAGCGCGCGCTGCGTAACCGGCTGATGATCGCACTCGCCGCGATCGCCTTCGTCGCGATCTTCTTTTTCAACGTCCCCTTCCCGATCATCATCATTGCGGCCGGCGTGATCGGATACTTCGGCGCGCGCAGCGGACGGCCGGAATTCGCCGCCGTCGAACACGGCGGCGGCAACAGGAAGACGGCGGCAGTCGACAGCCTGCTCGGCGAGGAATTGCCTGATCACGTTCGTCCCACGGTGGCACGCGCGCTCAGAGTGAGCTCAGTGTGGCTGTTGCTATGGGTGATACCAGTGGCAGCGCTCCTGATCGGGCTTGGACAGGCCAACGTGTTCAGCCAGATCGCGCTGTTCTTTTCCAAGATGGCGATGGTGACGTTCGGCGGCGCCTACGCGGTGCTGGCCTACGTCGCCCAGCAGGCGGTCGAGCATTATCACTGGCTGCAGCCGCGCGAGATGCTCGACGGCCTCGGCATGGCCGAGACCACGCCGGGCCCGCTGATCATGGTGCTGCAGTTCGTGGGCTTCATGGCGGCCTACCGCGATCCCGGCACGCTGTCGCCGATGCTCGCCGCCACGCTTGGCGGCTTGCTGGCGACCTGGGTCACCTTCATCCCCTGCTTCCTCTGGATCTTCCTCGGCGCGCCCTATATCGAGACGCTGCGTGGCAACAAGGGGCTGGCGGGCGCGCTCACGGCGATCACCGCTGCCGTGGTCGGCGTGATCCTGAATCTTTCGATCTGGTTCGGATTGCACACGCTGTTCCGGCAGACCATCCCGGTTCGCTCGTTCGGGCTGTCGTTCGACATGCCGGTGTGGGGAAGCCTCGATATTGCGGCTTTCGTGCTGGCGGCTGCCGCTGCGACCGCGATTTTCCGTCTCAACATCGGGATGTTGTGGGTGCTGTCGGGATCGTGCGCGGCGGGAGTGATGATGCGGTTTGCGGGGATGGCTTGAGCGTAGCCGCGATCTCGTAGGATGGGTGGAGCGAAGCGATACCCATCAATTGCCGTTCAAAGGTGATGGGTTTCTCTTCGCTCTACCCATCCTACGATTTCATCTACACCCGGTCCGCCGGCGCCAACCTGCAGACCTCGGCGGCGGCTTCGATCTGCAGCGTGGCGTGATGGATGTTGAAGCGGTGCGACAGTTCCTCGCAGACGCCGTGCAGGAAGGCGTCGTCGCTGCCGCCGGGCCGCACCAGATGCGCGGTCAGCGCGGTCTCGTTGGTGCTCATCGCCCAGATATGGAGGTCATGCACTTCGGTAACCCCCTCCAGTCCGGCGAGATAGTCCCTCACCTTCGCAAGCTCGATGCCGCGCGGCACGCCGTCGAGCGCGAGATTGACGCTGTCGCGCGCCAGGCCCCATCCGCTCCAGAACACCACGGCTGATATGACGAGGCTGATCGCCGGATCGAGCCACAGCCAGCCCGTCAGCATGATGACGAGAGCCGCGACCACCACGCCGAGCGAAACGCCCGCGTCCGCCACCATGTGCAGATAGGCGCCGCGAATATTGAGGTCGCCGTGGCGCCCGCGCATGAACAGCAGCGCGGTGAAGCCGTTGATGGCGACGCCAAGCGCCGCAACCACCACGACCGTCCAGCCCGCGACCGGCGCAGGACTGTAGAGCCGGTTGACCGCCTCGACGACGATGCCACCGACCGCAACCAGCAGCAGGCTGGCGTTGAACAGGGCCGCCAAGATCGAGGCCCGGCGATATCCGTAGGTGTGCCGCTGCGTCGGCAGCTTCTGCGACAACCACGCCGCGCCCCATGCCAGCAGGAGCGCGATCACGTCGGAGAGATTGTGGACGGCGTCGGAAATCAGCGCGAGCGAATTGGCGGCATAGCCAAAGATCAGTTCCGCAATGACGAAGGCGGTATTGAGCGCGGCGCCGATGGCGAACGCCCAGCCGAAATTATCCGGTGCATGGCTGTGGCCGGCATGACCATGGGGATGATCATGCCCGTGGGAATGATTGTGATGAGAGTGATCGTGCGCCACGCGGATAACCGTCGCCTCTGATGTTTCGACGGCGACTTATATAGCGGGCGGACTATCGAATACTATTACAGCGACACTGCGATCAGTTCTTCGACCAGCGGGCCGCCGCCGACCGGAAACACGATGAACTGCTTGCCGCCGGCCATGTAGGTCATCGGCGCGCCAGTGGCGTTGGCCGGCAGCTCCATCTCGGCGAGCATTTCGCCGCTGGTCTTGTCATAGACCCACAGATGCGGATCGAGATTGTGGAGGTCGCGTATCGGCAGATTGAACTCGGGCACGAAACGCGGCGCGCTGAAGTAGCCCAGTTGCACCACGATCATCACCGTCCTGGTGACCAGCGTCCAGTTCCGGGCCGGCAATCCCAGGTTTTCGGCAATGTCGAGCCTGCGGACCGAACCCATCGCGTTGCTGCGCCCGACCGGAATGCGCCAGCGATGCTCGCCGGAATTCATGTCGATGGCGACGATGCTGCCGAACGGCGGCTTGAGCAGCGGCAATCCGCGCGGGCCCGGCAGATATTGCGGCAGGCCGATGAAATCATACTGGCCCTGCCACGGCTCCGGCTTGCGAATGGTGACCAGCGTCGGCACGCGCTGCGTCCCGACGTAGAGTGTGCCGGTTTCAGGGTCGATCGCGGCGCCGGACCAGCTGCCGCCACCGGCATTGCCCGGCACCTGGATGGTGCCGCGCTGCGACGGCGGCGTATAGATGCCACCACGGTCATACGCCTTGGCGATGTCGATGGCCTCCTTGTGGATCTCCGGCGAAAGATCGATCAGGTCATCGTCTCGCGCGCCCTGGAGGTCGAATGGCGCAGGCTTGCTGGGAATCGGCTGCGTCTTCGATGCGCTCTCACCGGGCACGCTGGACGCCAGCACCGGCTGCTCCTCGATCGGCCATACCGGTTTTCCGGTAAGGCGATCGAACACATAGACGAAGGCCTGTTTCGTCACTTGCGCGACCGCCTTGATCGGACGTCCATCGACCTTTATGTCGATCAGGCTGGGCGCGGCCGGCAGGTCATAGTCCCACAGGCCGTGATGAACGAGCTGATAGTGCCAGACCTTCCGCCCGGTCGTGACATCCAGACAGACCAGACTCTCGCCAAAGAGCCCGTCGCCCGGCCGATGGCCGCCGTAATAATCATTGGTCGGCGTGCTCACCGGCAAATAGACGTATCCCAGCTCCTCGTCCGCGCTCATCGGCGCCCAGACATTGGCGTTGCCGGCGTCCTTCCACGAATCCTTCTGCCAGGTGTCGGCGCCGGGCTCCTCGCCTTGCGCAACGGTATGGAACGTCCACAGCAGGCGTCCGCTGCCGACGTCAAAGCCCCTGACATCGCCGGGCGGCGATGGCTTCTTCGCCCACCAGTCCATCACGGAGGAGCCGACCACAATAACGCCACGCACGATGACCGGCGGCGATGTCATGGTGTAGTAGTTGCGGTCGACCGGCCGACGCAGGCCCTCCGTCAGATCGATCCGTCCGTCGGTGCCGAATGACCGCACCGGTTTTCCGGTCTTGGCGTCGAGCGCGATCATCTGAGCGAATGCGGTGAGGATGACGATGCGCTCGTCGTCGCCGTTGCGCCAATACGCAACGCCCCGGTGCAGCCAGCCGAGATTGGCGGGAAGCCCGAGGCCGTTTTCGTAGATCTTTGGGTCGAATACCCATTTGGTCGCGCCGGTCGCGGCATCGATCGCCGCTACCTGCGACAGCGAGGTCGAGGTGTAGAGGACGCCACCGATCATCAGGGGCGTCGATTCATTTGCAAAGCTCGGACCTACGCCTGGATTGGCCTCTCTGATCGCGGCATCAGGCGATTTCCAGCGCCAGGCAATATGCAGGCCCTTGGCGTTATCGCGGTTGATCTGGGTCAGCGGCGAATAGCGCGACGCGGCGTAGGTCCCGGCGTAGGCCGGCCATTCGCCCTGCGACAATGCCTTGGCGGATTCAGGGAGCGCGCCGGGGATGGATTGGGCGCGGAGTGCGGCGGGCATTGCGAACAAGGCGAACGCAAGCCAAATCACCGTGACGAGCCGTCGCGATCCTGCTTCGCGCAATGCCGCCTCCCTGACCCTTAGGCAAGCATCGACGAGAACAATGCTCCCGTCAAAGGGCAAAAGAGGAGATTGCAGCCGGATTACGAAACCGTAATCCGGCGTTCAACCCCTACTCCACCCCCCGCAAAAACTTGTTCGACTTCGGCAGGCCGTGCGCGAGGCGGCCCGCGTCGGCGCGGTTGCCGCGCCAGTCGGACAATTCCTTGGCGCTCATGCTCTGCTCGCGGCCGGCGGAATCCTTCCAGGTCAAGCCCGCCTTGGATTCGAACACCGCGACGTCGGACAGCTTGGCACTGGAATATTTCTGCAGGCGTACGCCGCGGCCGCGGGCCATCTCCGGCACCTGGTCGAGCGGGAACAGCACCATCTTGTGGTTGGTGCCGATCACAGCGACTGTATCGCCCGCCACCGTCGTAATCGCGCAGGCCTCATTCGGCATGGTGACGTTGAGCACCTGCTTGCCCTTGCGGGTGTTGCCGACGCAATCCTCTTCCTTGACGACGAAGCCCTGACCTTCACTGCTCGCGATCAGGAACTTGCGTTCGCCCTTGTTGACGAACAGCGACACGATCGCGGCGTCCTGCTCCATGTCGATGAACATGCGGATCGGCTCGCCATGGCCACGGCCGCCCGGCAGTTTTGCGACATCGAGCGAGTAGAATTTGCCGTTGGTGGCGAACAGCAGCAGCTTTGACGTGGTCTCGGCGAAGAACGTGTGGTCGAGCTTGTCGTCGGTCTTGAAGGCGAGTCCCGAGATATCCTCGACATGGCCCTTCAGCGTGCGCACCCAGCCCTTTTCGGAGATCACGACCGTGCACGGCTCGCGCTCGACAAAGGCTTCCTCGATCGCGGCGAGATCGTGCTCGGGCGCGTCGGCAAATTGCGTGCGGCGCTTGCCGAGCGGCGTCTTCGGTCCAAACATGTCGCGAACTTTTCGGACCTGTTCGCCGACCTTGGACCATTGCTCGGTCTCGGAACCGAGCAGCGACTTGAGGCCCTTCAACTCACCACGGAGGTTCTTGTCCTCGGTGCGGATTTCGAACTCCTCGAGCTTGCGCAAGGAGCGCAGGCGCATGTTGAGGATGGCGTCGGCCTGGACTTCCGTCAGCTTGAACGCCTTGATCAGCGCCGGCTTCGGCTCATCCTCGGTGCGGATGATCTTGATCACCTTGTCGATGTTCAGATAGGCGATCAAATAACCGCCGAGTATTTCGAGCCGGTTCTCGATCTGGGTCTTGCGGAAGTTGGAGCGGCGGACCAGCACGTCGCGCAGATGGTCGAGCCATTCGCGCAGGCACTCCGCAAGCCCCACCACTTTGGGGATCTTGCCCTTGATCAGCACGTTGAGGTTCAACGAAATCTTGCTCTCCAGCTCGGTGAGCCGGAACAGCGATTCCATCATCAACGCGGGATCGACGGCGCGGGATTTCGGCTCGATCACGAGGCGAACGTCTTCGGCCGATTCGTCCCGGACGTCGCCGACCAGCGGCAGCTTCTTCTCGTTCAGGAGCTCGGCGATCTTCTCGACCAGCCGGGATTTCTGCACCAGCCACGGGATTTCGGTGATGACGACCACCCAGGTGCCGCGGGCGCCCTCTTCCTGGGTCCACTTGGCGCGGGTGCGGAACGAGCCGCGCCCGGTCATGTAGGCTTCGGCGATGCTTTCCTTGGAGTCGACGATGATGCCGCCGGTCGGGAAATCCGGGCCCTTGACCCATTTCAAGAGCGACTTCGACTTGGCGTCGGGCTTGTCGATCAGATGCAGGGCGGCGTCGCACAGCTCGGCCGCGTTGTGCGGCGGGATCGAGGTGGCCATGCCGACCGCGATGCCCTGCGAGCCGTTGGCGAGCAGGTTCGGGAAGCCGCCGGGCAGAACCACCGGCTCCTTGCTCTGGCCGTCGTAATTCGGGCGGAAGTCGACGCCGTCCTCGTCGATGCCTTCCAGCAGCAGCCGCGCGACGTCGGTCATGCGCGCTTCGGTGTAGCGGTAGGCGGCGGGATTATCGCCGTCGATATTGCCAAAATTGCCCTGGCCGTCCACCAGCGGATAGCGCGACGAGAAGTCCTGCGCCAGGCGCACCATGGCGTCGTAGATCGCCTGGTCGCCGTGCGGATGGAACGAGCCCATCACGTCGCCGACGATTTTTGCGGACTTCTTGAACGGCGTGCCGGGGTCGAGCCGCAACAGGCGCATGCCGTAGAGGATGCGCCGGTGCACCGGCTTCAACCCGTCGCGGGCGTCCGGCAAGGCGCGGTGCATGATGGTCGAGAGCGCGTAGGCGAGATAGCGCTCTTCCAGCGCATCGCGCAGCATCACCTCGTGGATTTCAGCCGGTTCTTCCGGCGGCAGCTGTCGTTTTCCCATGGGGAGGCGTTAAACTTTTCGGCTGAATCGGGCAAGAATTGAATCAGGGCAGCCGTCGCCCCTGCGAACGCAGGGGCCCATAACCACAGGGGTGGCGAAAAATGGCGCGGCCGCCGTGCCAAACGACCGCCGCCGCGTATGGGCCCTGCTCTAAGGGACGACCGGCGGCAGGAGCCGAGTCAGGCAGACGAACTGATTCGCGCCCGATTCCTCGTTGATGAACCCGTCCCTGGCGTCGGAATGGCCCTGCCTGCGTGGCTCGGCCTCCCAGGGACACCCCAGGAAGCCGGCTAGGGCTTGCGATCGATGAGGATCATCTCGCTCGTAAGCTTACCGTCGATCTCCTCGATCCGGACACATTTAAGCTTGTAGGGATATTTCGTTTCGTCCATGAGATCGGCGAGCTTGAGGCCTGCCGGATTGTCGATGTACCGGGTCCACGACCCCGGATTGTAGTATTTGCGGCCATTCTCCTCGATTTCCTCCGGAAGATGGGTGTGGCCGAGCACGACAATCTCGGCGCCGGCGAGCCATTTGCCCCGGGCAATCGTGGCGCAGGCGGCGCGAACGTCGATCCTTCCGGTTTCGATGATGCCGAGTACCTCGCCACCCGCCGATCCAACCGAGCTCGTGCCGGGCTTGGCGATTTCGATCACGTCGATCCATTTGCTCATCGTGCCGTCGGCCTCCAGCAGGGCGGCCAGCAGTTCGGCGACGTCGTCTTCCGTTGCATATTTCTGCAGCACCTTGTCCGCGGTCATGTCGGGTATCTTCAGAAGATCCCTGCACAAGCCGGCGATCTTCTCGCGGAAGAAGGAATCCAGCTGGATGGCATTGAGCAGTTCCGCGCCCGAGGCGGCTGTGCCGGTGGCGCTCAGCGCCGCGCCGGGATGCTGGGCGATGAACCTGCTGCCCAGCCACGCCACCGTCCTCAGGCCCCACGCGTCCTCCCGCAGCAGAACGCGCAAGATTTCGGTCTCGGGGTGCAGGTTATTGGCGAACGGATATTTCGCCGTGAGCGGGTTTACCAGCCGCACCACAAACAGCGTGCCGTCGCACATCTGAAGCCGCTTCGGATCGGAGTCGGCGGGCAACGGCAGTATCGGATCCGCCCATTTCGAGAAGCCGTTAACGGTGTCGATGGTGGGAAACAGATGGCCGTGGCTGATATGGAGCCTGTTGCCGTATCTGTAATACGTGTCGGCCTTCAATTCGATGTTGACGTTTCCCGTTTTGGTCCTGAGCAGGTCCCGCACCTCCGGCCAGTAGAGATCGATGTCGTGGTTGCCGGCAAAGATCGTCACGACATTGCCGGGCACCTGAAAATCGGCGATCGCCTTGAAGACCTTGGGATGGCCTTTCAGGAGAGTCTTCAGCTTTTCGACCGACTCGTCCCGCGAGCACCAGTAGTCACGCGAATTCAGGGTGTAGAGGTCGGGGCGGACCATGACGAATTCGAGAAAATCGCCGTTGATGATCAACTCGATCTCGCCCTTCTTGCCGCGGTCGGTCAGCAATTGCTCGGCGAGGAATTTGGCAAACTGGTTCTTGTCGTCGACGAAATCGTCGCTGGAGCTGCCGTCGCCCATATGCAGGTCGCTGACGATCAGGGTCAGGGGCTTTTGCATGTCAGTTCACCCCGGTGCTTTGAGGTCGAGGGGACATTGCAGCGAGTACCAGAGGCCGAGCGGGTTGTCGTCCGACAGCAGCTTCTTGCGCAAATCGAACAGGATCGATCCGACGGCTTCTTTGCCGGCATAACGCTCCATGAAGGCCTTGGCGAAAATCGCCGCGAACAAGGTCGGGATCGGGAAAGACGGCGCGATCAGTCCCGCGGCCCGGCGCTTCCTGAATTCCGTGCGGAACGAGAGGAACGAAAGCGGAGAGGTGTTGCCCGCATCACAGGCGTTGATGAACACGACGGGCCAGTTGGAAAACTTCTCGCCGTCCACATGGTAGGGGGTGAAGGCGGTCGACGCTTCGAACTCCAACCTGTCGGCCGTTCCGTGGCAGAAGAAGTAGATCAGGCTGGCGTCCGGCGGCTTCCTCCGGATCGCGGTCAGTACCTGCTTGTATCCAGCGGCATAGTCGCCGCTGCTGGCGAACACCGAGTCAAAATAGGCTTTCTGGAACTGCACCGGCAGCAGGTCCCGCCCCTTCCAGGCTGGGGCGAGATCGATGCTGGCATTCAGCCCCATGCTGACATGCAGCTTGCCGCCCTGCTGGC
Organism: Bradyrhizobium sp. AZCC 2262; assembly: GCF_036924535.1. Lineage (NCBI taxonomy): Bacteria > Pseudomonadati > Pseudomonadota > Alphaproteobacteria > Hyphomicrobiales > Nitrobacteraceae > Bradyrhizobium > Bradyrhizobium sp. AZCC 2262. The sequence continues at coordinate 4,149,435 of NZ_JAZHRT010000001.1, forward strand.
GGTTCGAAGGCAGCTTCTCCGCGCTCGACGTGGCGATCAGCAACGACTCGATGATGAAGCGATTTCCCCAAAACATGTCCGGCTGCAGATTTTCCTTCGGCTCACCGTCGATAATGGAGAGCGGATAAAACAATTCCCAGGGGAAGACGACGTCGTCGGTGATCACCGTAATCCTGGACCCGTCGGGCAGCTTTTCAATCAGTTCGATGGCTTCTTCAAAAACCTCATCCTCGCGGAAAAGCTTGTGGAGCTTGTAGCCGGCGCTCGCCGTGATACCCATCAGCTTCTGCGCTTCGTCGCGCGAGGCAGCATTGTCAGGCAGATGCAGTTGCGCATCGGTATTGCGCCACAGCGCACTCTCCGCGACCTGCTTCAGGTCGTTGTTGATATAGGTGTCGTAAGCCGCCTTGAGCGCAGCCGGTGTTGCCTTTGAAGCGATCCGGGGCCGGCTCTGCACGCCGTCGATATTCCAGTAAACCTGCCAGGCGGCACCTTCGTTCGTGATCGTAATCGTCGCGACCCGCTCCTCGGGCTTGCTGGCAGCGACACCGTCGAGGTCGATATCGATCACAGGCGCCGGATGCGCCTCGCGGTCCAACACCTCGACCAGACGAATTTCGATGAAGAAGCTGTGGACGAGCGCGTTCGCCTTGGTCAGCATGACGAAGACGCCGCAGGGACCGCTCGTGCGGCCCGCGAGGTCGGCCGGCCGCGGTGCCCTGAGCTTGAAGCGCGGCGTTTCGCCCGTCAGAACGCCATTCTCGAATTTCAGGGTTTGAAAGGGGCTGCCTTCGCGCAGAGCGAACCCGCTCGGCGCAACCGATATTCCCAGTTCGGCGGAAGGACCGGAGGTGGCCGAGATCAGCCTCTCTCCGGTCACCACCGTCAGCGCGCTATCCGAACCCGCTCCGTAGTCGACGACCAGATCGAACGGCTGCTCCCACACCACCTCGTCGACACCGACACGGTCGCCCTCGCCTTCCAGCTTGAAGATGAGTCCCGGGCGTTCCGGGACCGCAATCACCGGCGCGGAAACATCCAGGATACCCTTCAAATCCGCAGGCAAAGACAGCGGCAAGTCTGCGGGCAAAGGCACCGGAATTATATTCGGCTCAATTGAACTCTGCTGCACCGTGCTTTGCTCGCCGGCTGGCGTGACCCTTGTGATGCTTTTGATCAGGTCTTCAAGATGGGGAGGCTTGCGGCTGGCCCCGCGCGGCCTGCGGGGGCCGGCCGCCCTTCCCGGATACATTTCCGTCGACTCGGACTCGACGGAGACGGTGTGAACCGCGACAGGCGCATCCCCGCGCTCCTGTTCCCAGGGCCTGCGATCAATGGCGCGGCTGACCACGGCCATCGCCGCCTCAAAATCAGGAGTCCCGAACGGGACAGACTTCGGGTCCGCGAAGCCGGTCGCACCTGAATTCGACTGGGCATGAACAATATCGACCGTAGGCAGGTCGAGGGCGGCAGCCGAAAGCGGTCGGGGGCGTTTCTCTTCGGTGATCCTGCCGAGGGCGAGATTGTTTCCGATGGCCTGGATGTCGTAGTCGATCCGGGTGACGTTGGCGATTTCACGCGCCCGCGCGCGCTGCCATTCGGGCTCCCCGGAGAAAGGTCGCTTGCGCGCCCAGGGATCGACGACAAAGACGAGCAGACGGCGAGCTTCCTCGTGCAAAATGAATTGAAGGGTGGTGACCGAAAGCCAATCGTCGTTCCAGTAACGCTCGCCGTTGATTTCGATCGAGAACCTGTCCGGGCTCGCCAAACTGCAGGCCAGGATGTGGTCAGCAGTAACCATGGATCTCGAACTGTCGAAGAACGTGTAACTGCCCCGTGCCACGCTGGTCGCCAACGTGGTCATACGGACCGGTCCGTTGTTCAGCAGGTCGAAGTCCACGAGACGAAAGAGGGTAGCGTGCGACGTGTCATAGAGACGGCGCTCGGTAGTGGCCTGAGCATCCGGGGACTGCGGCCAGACCCACGGATCGCGCTGGTACCAGTGCCAGAAGTCGAGAAGGGCAACCATCCGGCGCTCGGGCGAATTACCGGCAATAATCGCCGCCGAAATGGCGCCGCCTGAACTGCCGCACACCCATTGGATATCGATGCCAGCTCGCTCCAGCGCCGCCAGCGCCCCGGCATGATGCGGCACCGCGGTCACATCACCGAGCAGAACGAGAACCGGCGTTGCCTTGATGTCAGCGATCGCCAATGGCAGCTCCCTCCGCCCGGCATTCTAGACAGCATGGCGCGGCAACTTCAACAGCAAGTCGCAGCCCGGACGCCCTGCACCCGAGGCGTGATCGGATGCGTGATCGCGGCCGCCGCAAACGCGGAGAATGCCGGCCTAGGCGCGCGCCCGCCGCTTCATCACCGCGTTGATGAACCCGTCCCTGGCGTCGGAGTGGCCCTGCCCGCGCGGTTCCAGCACGTGGCGGAGCAGGAACAGGCCGGTCAGGCGAAAACCGTCCTGCAGATCCTGATCCGACCAACCGTTGGCGCCACCCTCGCCTTCGCGCAGGAAGGCCGGCAGCCGCAGCAGGCGGTCCCGGTACGGCTCGCCGGCGGCCCGCGACACCGCGCCGCCGGACTTTGGCGAGACGTAGATCAGGTCCGCGGTCCCGCCGGTGGCGGCGCAGTTTTCCAGATCGAGGCCGAAGCCGAGTTCGGCGAGCATCGCGAGTTCGAACCTGATGAGGTGGGCGGCCGCGCCGCCGGCATCGTCAAAATCGTCGAGCGTGCGGTCGAGCATCTCGTAGATGTCCTCGTGCGGATCGCGCTCCGGCAGCAGCCGCGCCAGCGAGGCGAGATGCGTGACGCCATAGACGGCATGGGAGGATGCGAGCAGCGTTGCCGCGCGCAGCCGCGTGCCCTCGATGGCGTAGGTGCCGAGGTGCTCATCGAGCCGCGCCCGCCAGACCGCCGTGACGCTGTTGCCGGGCTGCAGCAGCGGCCGCATCCGCGAGGAGGCGCCGCCGCGCACGAGACCCAGATGACGGCCATGCTCGCGCGTCAGCAATTCGACGATGGCGGAAGATTCGCCATGCCGCCGCACCCCAAGCACGATGCCTTCGTCGGTCCATTCCATGGGCGGAGTTTACAGGATTCCGGCGATCGGCGCAGCCATCTCACAGCCGTCATTCCGGGGCGCATCGAAGATGCGAACCCGGATCACGCGTTGAACCAGCCCTGCGCGTCGCCGGTGAAGGACAGATAGAGTCCCGCCGCCGTCAGCGCGCACGAGATGACCTCGATGCCGCTGTCGAATTGTACGCCGTTGTCGCCGATCACCTGCACCAGCGAAATCACCGACAGCACCAAAGCCGCTGCCAGCACCCAGCGCGGCCAGTTCTTGCGGCGCTGGGCGGCGAGCCAAACGAAAAAGACCAAAAGCAGGATCAGGACGCCCGCCATCACGGTCGCCACGTTGATCATCTGCTCCGTCATGTCGGCCTTCGGTGTGCGGTCCTGAAACGCCACCGACACCGCATCCAGCGTCAGCGACAAATACAGCAAAACCTCAAACCACAGCACGTTTCTGGGTACGTTCATCGAGCCTATTATTCCTTGGGGAATTCCAGTCCCATTTCCCGGTAGCGGTCGGGATCGTCGCCCCAGTTCTCGCGCACCTTGACGAACAGAAACAAATGCACGGGCACGCCCAGAATCTCGGCGATCTCTTTACGCGAATCCGCGCCGATCGACTTGATGGTGGCGCCGCCCTTGCCGAGCACGATCTTGCGCTGGCTCTCGCGCTCGACAAAGATTGTCTGCTCGATCCGCACCGACTTGTCCTTGCGCTCGGTCCAGGTGTCGGTCTCGACGGTGGATTGATACGGCAGTTCCTGGTGAAGCTGGCGATAGATCTTTTCGCGGGTGATTTCGGCCGCCAGATGCCGCAGCGGCGCATCCGACATCTGGTCTTCCGGATAGTGGAAGGGGCCAGGCGGCACCATCCTCGCAAGCGTCTTGCGCAGATCGTCGACGCCATCGCCCGACAGCGCCGAGATCATGAAGGTGTGTTCGAATTTCATGCGGTCGTTGGCGGCTTGCGCCAACGCCAACAGCTTCTCACGCGGGATCAGGTCGATCTTGTTCAGCACCAGGATTTTCGGGTGTTGAACCGACGCCAGCTTGTTCAGGATCGCTTCCGCCTCCTCGTCGATCCCGGCCTTGGCGTCGAGCAGCACGCAGACAAGGTCGGCATCATGGGCCCCGCTCCAGGCGGTGGAGACCATGGCGCGGTCGAGCCTTCGCTTGGGCGAGAAGATGCCGGGCGTATCGACCAGGATGATTTGCGCGTTGTCCTCGATCACGATGCCGCGGATCAGGGCGCGCGTCGTCTGCACCTTGCGCGAGACGATGGTGACCTTGGAGCCGACCAGCGCGTTGACGAGCGTGGACTTGCCGACATTGGGGGCGCCGATCAGCGCGACGAAGCCGCAGCGGGTCTCGGCGGACGTGGCTTCGGCTGAGGATTCAACTGTCATTGCTGCCGCCGCCGACGCCTTCGCGTTCGATCATCACGGAGGCTGCGACCTTCTCGGCGGCGCGCTTGGAGCCGCCGACGCCTTCGGCGGGCGCCAGTCCCGGCAGATCGACGGCGACGCGGAACTGCGGGTCGTGATGCGGCCCGGTGCGCTCGATCTCGCGATAGACCGGCGTCGGCAATCCCTTGCTCTGGGCCCATTCCTGCAACACCGTCTTGGGATCGCGCAGCGGCCGGCGCGGCTTGCGCATCCGCTCCAGCCAGTTGCGCTCGACGAATTGCGAAGCCGCGGCATAGCCGCCGTCGAGATAGATCGCCCCGATCACCGCCTCGCAGATGTCGCCGAGCACGGATTTGCGCAGGCGCGCGCCTGCGCCCGCGCCTACCGCACCGAGCTTGATGTCGTCGAGCAGCCCGAGCGATTTTGCGACGTCGGCGCAGCTTTCCTTGCGCACGAGATCGGCGAGCCGTTTCGACAATTCGCCCTCGTCGGCCCGCGGATAGGCGCGATACAGCATGTCGGAGATGATCAGCCCGAGCACGTGATCGCCGAGGAATTCCAGCCGCTGATAGCTGTCGGCGCGATGGCGGGTCGCGGGCTTCAAGGCGGAGACATGGGTAAAGGCGGTCGTCAGCAGCGCGGGATCGGAAAATTTGTAGCCGATGCGTCCCTCGATCGCGGCAGCGGCCGCCTTGGCCCCGGCCTTGCCGCGCTTCTTTTTCGGCGCAGCGACGCCGGCGGCTTCGGCCTGCTGGCCCGGCTCACCCGAGGTCGATGTATCAGGAATGGTCGCTGTCTCGTCGATCATCGCACGATTGTGAATAGGCGATTCCAGCGCACGGCGGTCGGCCAGCGCCAGAACATCCAGGCATGTTCGCCCTCGGCAATGGAGAAGAAGATCATCTGCGCCCGGCCGACGATGTTCTCGAACGGCACATAGCCGACCGCCGACAGCACGCGGCTGTCGGTCGAGTTGTCGCGGTTGTCGCCCATCATGAAGAAGTGGCCGGCGGGCACGGTGTAGACGTTGGTGTTGTCGTAGAAGCCGTTGTCGACGCAATCGAGCGATTCATAGCTGACGCCGTTCGGCAGCGTTTCCTTCCAGCGCTTCACGCGCGCGGTGGCATCCGAGCCGCAGGGGTCTTCGCCGATGAAATCGGACAAGCGCTCGCGCTTGACCGGCTTGTCGTTGATATAGAGCAGGCCTTCCCGCATCTGGATGCGGTCGCCCGGCAGGCCGATCACGCGCTTGATGTAATCGGTGGAGTCGTCCTTGGGCAGGCGGAACACCACGATGTCGCCCCGGTTCGGCTCCGAGCCGAAGATGCGGCCCGAGAACAGCGGCGGCGACAGTGGAATGGAATAGTGGCTGTAGCCGTAGGAATATTTCGAGACGAACAGGTAGTCGCCCACCAGCAGCGTCGCCTTCATCGATCCCGAGGGGATGTTGAACGGCTGGAACAGGAAGGTGCGGATCACGAGCGCGATCAGGAGAGCGTGGATGACGACGCGGATGGTTTCGCCCAAGCCGCTTTCAGATTTTGTGCTGGAGGTCACGCTCATCGCTTTCCCAATTCCTGCAGGCCTTTTGCCCGCACGGTGGCAGAACGTTTTCCGCACACGAATCGCCCATCCGTTCGCGTCAGGAAAATGGTCTCATTGCTGATGTTGAGGGCCAATTCCGGCGCTAACCTGAATCGGCCCTGGCTCGAACATGTTGCTGCGGCGTTTTAGACGGTTGTTCGTGGGCGCGCAATCAAGCGCCTCGTCAAAACTTCATAATGCATTGAAAAATCAATGATTTTTAGTTTTGTGTTAAACCTCCGGCGCAAACGCCTGCGCGGCTCAAGATTTGCCGGGAACGACCGCCGAAATTATGACGAAGGCCTGCGCCAGCGGCCAGTCATCGGTGATCGACAGATCGATCCGCGCCTCGAACCCCTCCGGCGTCAACGCCTCCAGCCGGGCCAGCGCGCCGCCGGTGAGTTTCATGGTCGGCCGGCCGCCCGGCAGGTTCACCACCCCCATGTCCCGCCACCAGACGCCGCGCCGGATCCCGGTGCCGAGCGCCTTGGAACAGGCCTCCTTGGCTGCGAATCGCTTGGCGTAGGTCGCGACCACCATCTTTTCGCTGTTGGCGCGGCGCGCCGCCCTGGCGCGCTCGGCGTCGGTGAAGATACGGTCGAGGAAGCGGTCTCCATGACGTTCGATCACCTTGGCGACCCTTGTGATGTCGATCAGGTCGGAGCCGATGCCGATGATCATGACCGGCCCGCGACCTTCTGGCGGCCGCGGTCCATCGCGGAGCGCATCTGCCGCACCGTCTCGCCAAGGCCTACGAACAGCGCCTCGCCCATCATGAAATAGCCGATGTTGAGTTCGGCGATCTCGGGCAGCGCCGAAATCGTCTCCGTGGTCTGGTAATCGAGCCCGTGGCCGGCATGGACCTCGAGCCCCGCGGCGCGCGCCAATGTCGCGCCTGTGACGATCCGCTGCCATTCCGCCTCGGCCTTCGCGATATGACCGTCGACCACGGCGTCGCACCAGCCGCCGGTATGGATCTCGATCACGGGCGCGCGCAATCTTGCCGCCATCTCGATCTGCTGCGGGTCGGCCGAGATGAACAGCGACACCCGGATCCCGGCATCGTTCAGTCGCGCGATGAACGGCGCCAGCGCATTGTGCTGGCCGACCACGTCAAGCCCGCCCTCGGTGGTGAGCTCTTCGCGGCGTTCCGGCACCAGGCACACGGCGTGCGGCTTGGTGGCGAGCGAAATCCGCAGCATGTCTTCGGTGGCCGCCATCTCGAAATTCAGCGGTTTGGAGATTTCGGCCTTCAGGCGGGCCATGTCGGTGTCGCGGATATGGCGGCGGTCCTCACGCAGATGCGCGGTGATGCCGTCGGCGCCCGCCTCGATCGCCAACAGCGCGGCGCGCACCGGATCCGGCCGCTCGCCGCCGCGCGCATTGCGCAAGGTCGCGACGTGATCGACGTTTACACCGAGGCGTAGCGGGGAAACGGGCATTTGCTGGTCTCTCAAGCAATCTGACGTGACTTCGATAGCACAAATGTCATGCGCGGACGTGACCCGCGCATCCATCTACCTGAAAAGGATGGATTGCCGGGTCGTTCAGTGCAAGGACGCGCTTCGCGCTTTCATCCGGCAATGACGATACCGCCTATCCGTTGACGCGCTCAACCTTGGCGACGACGGCCTTGGCGCGCAATTGTGCGATAATTGCACTGAGATGCTTGAGGTCATAGACCTCGAGGTCGATGGTCAGCTCGGTGAAATCAGGCGAGCGGCGCGACATGCTGATATTGTCGATATTGCCGTCATGCTCGGCGATCACGGTAGCGACCTGGGCTAGGCTGCCGGGCTCGTTGACGTTATGGACCAGGATCCGCGCCGGGAAACGCTGCGGCATGGTCTCATCGATATCCCAGCGCACGTCCAGCCAGCGCTCCGGCTCTTCCTCAAAGTCCTTCAGCGCCGGCGACTGGATCGGATAGATCGTGATCCCCTCGCCCGGCGTGACGATGCCGACGATGCGGTCGCCCGGCACGGCACCGCCGTTCGGCGCGAACTTCACCGGCAGATCGGAATTGATGCCGCGCACCGGGATGACGGAGGCGCTGCGCGCCGGATGCGGCGGTTCCGATTTCAGCTTCAGTTTCACCGCGAGGCTCTTCCTGGCCCCGTACCGCACCATCCGCTCTTCCTTGTAGTCCGGATACATGGCGCGGGCGACGTCGGAAGCCTTGAGTTCACCACGCCCGACGGAGGCCATCACGTCCTCGATCGAGGCGCGCGCCAGCCGGGGAAGCGCGCCCTTCAGCTTGTCGTCGGCGTATTCGATCTTGGCGCGGGCAAACAGGCGATCGATGATGCGCCGGCCAAGGCCCGCATATTGATCGCGTACCGCGGTGCGGGTCGCGCGCCGGATCGCGGCTCGAGCCTTGCCGGTGACCGCAAGCGATTCCCAGGCCGAGGGCGGCGCGGACTGCGCCTTGGAGGTCAGCACCTCGACCTCGTCACCGTTCTGCAGTTCGGACGACAGTGGTGCGAACTTGCCGTTGATCTTGCAGCCGACCGCCGAGTTGCCGACATCGGTATGCACGGCATAGGCGAAGTCGATCACATTGGCTTGCCGCGGCAGCGCGATCAGTTTGCCCTTCGGCGTGAAGCAGAACACCTGGTCGTGGAACAGTTCAAGCTTGGTGTGCTCCAGAAACTCTTCCGGATTGGCGCTGTCGGAGAGGATGCCGATGGTGTGGCGCAGCCACGCAAAGGCGTTGGACTCGTGCTTGAGCCGCTCGGTCGGCGAGCCCGCCCCCTCTTTGTAGAAGGCATGCGCGGCGATGCCAAATTCGGCGATCTGGTTCATCTCCTCGGTGCGGATCTGCAATTCGACGCGCTGGTTGCCCGGGCCGATCACGGTGGTGTGGAGCGAACGGTAATCATTCTGCTTCGGCGTCGAGATGTAGTCCTTGAAGCGTCCGGGCACCACCGGCCAGGTGGTGTGCACCACGCCGAGCGCGCGGTAGCAGGATTCGAGATCGCCAAGGATGATGCGGAAGCCGTGGATGTCGGACAGTTGCTCAAACCCGACCGATTTGCGCTCCATCTTGGTCCAGATCGAAAACGGCTGCTTGCGGCGGCCATAGACGCGCGCGGTGATGCCATTCTTCTGCAAATTCTTGGAAAGCTGGTTTTCGATCTCGCCGATCAGATTGCGGTTGCGCTCGGCGAGCGCATCGAGCCTTTGCTTCACCACCGCATACGCTTCAGGGTCGAGCACGTGGAACGACAGGTCTTCGAGCTCCTCGCGCATTTCGTGCATGCCCATGCGGCCGGCGAGCGGCGCATAGATGTCCAGCGTCTCCTCGGCGATGCGGCGGCGCGAGGCGTGCGGCACGAATTCCAGCGTGCGCATGTTGTGCAGGCGGTCGGCGAGCTTGATCAAGAGCACGCGGACGTCGTCGGCGATCGCCAGCAACAGCTTGCGCAGGTTTTCGGCCTGCTTGGCTTCGCGCGACACCAGCTCCAGCCGCTTCAGCTTGGTGAGCCCTTCGACCAAGGCGCCGATCTCGTGGCCGAAGATGTTGTCGATCTCGGCGCGCGTCGCCTCGGTGTCCTCGATGGTGTCGTGCAGCAGGGCCGCTACGATGGTGGCGTCATCGAGCTTGAGGTTGGTCAGGATCGCCGCCACCTCGAGCGGATGCGAGAAATAGGGATCGCCGGACGCGCGCGTTTGCGTGCCGTGCGCCTTCATCGCGTAGACGTAGGCCCGGTTGAGCAGGTCTTCGTTGGTGTCGGGATTATACGAGCGGACGCGTTCGACCAGATCGTATTGCCGCATCATGCGCGAGCGCGATTTCGGCTTCTCCGTCACAGGCGAGGTCGGCGCCACCGCGACCTGACCGGTCGCGGCCTGCATTTGCCGGGAGCTGCGGCGCCAATACGCCATTACATCACTGCCTTCTTCCACCAGACCCGGACGGGTCCCGCCCTTTACGTATCTAATGCGTTTTCGAACGGCGATGCACGCCGCTCTGGCCACGAAATGGTTCAATTTCGCTTGGGCCAGCGGACATCCAACGCCCAACCCGGTGACCGGCCGGCCAGGCAAGTCAGCCGATTTCGGCCGCGCCGGCCAAGGACGCATTGTAACCGCAAAATTGTCAACAAAAGCAAAGGCCCGGACAGAGGTCCGGGCCTTTGACAGATCGGGAGTTCGGGACGGCCCGGATGTTCCGGATTATTCGTCCTCTTCGGGCTGCTCTTCAGGCGGCGCCAGGCCTTCCAGACCCTTGAGGAGTTCCTCCTCGGTCATGCGCTCGACCGCGACCTCGGTATCGTCGGCATCGACGCTGGCGCCGGCCGAGCCGATCAAAGGCACGGTATCGGGCTCTGGCTCGTCGACCTCGACGAATTTCTGCAGGGAATGAACCAGTTCCTCGCGGAGGTCTTCCGGGGAAATAGTGGAATCGGCGATTTCCCGGAGCGAAACGACCGGGTTCTTGTCGTTATCCCGATCAACCGTGAGTTGTGAGCCGGACGAAATCATACGGGCGCGATGTGCAGCCAGCAAAACCAGATCGAATCGGTTGTCGACCTTATCAATGCAATCTTCCACGGTGACGCGCGCCATAGACTGTCGCTCCGTTATTTGGGGCCAAATATGTCGGTATTGGGGGCTAGTTATAGCGGCGGAGGCTATTTCGCAAGACTAAATTTGTGATTTGCCTTCCTAATGGGCTCTGCTACCCCAGCTTCGGGGCCAGAATGGCCGGAGCGTCCAGACGCGGCAGGGTTGCCGTACAGGACAAGTAAATCTCTTCATTGCACAGTCAAAAGTATAGGTTTTTCGCCCTCGCCGCACCATAATTGCAGTGGTGACTGTCGTGGGGCTCGATTCACCGAACTTTAGGCAACAGAACTGGAAAGTGCGCGCGGTCGATGGCCGCTGCGCTAGAAAAGCTAACAACAACGTGAGAACCATTTGATGTCACCCGCTTCCAACAAGATTGCGCTCTTCATCGACGGCGCCAACCTCTACGCAACGGCCAAGACGCTCGGCTTCGACATCGATTACAAGCGCCTTCTCAAGGAATTTCAGAGCCGAGGGACGCTGTTGCGTGCGTTCTACTACACGGCGATCATCGAGGATCAGGAATACTCCTCGATCCGTCCGCTGATCGATTGGCTCGACTACAACGGCTACACCGTTGTCACCAAGGCGACCAAGGAATTCATCGACGCTTCCGGCCGACGCAAGGTGAAGGGCAACATGGACATCGAGCTGGCCGTCGATGCCATGGAACTCGCCGAGCATGTCGACCAGATCGTGCTGTTCTCGGGCGACGGCGATTTCCGCTCGCTGGTCGAAGCGGTACAACGTCGGGGTGTTCGCGTCACGGTAGTCTCGACCATTTCGAGCCAGCCGCCGATGATCGCCGACGAACTGCGCCGCCAGGCCGACGTCTTCACCGACCTCGTCGAGCTGCAATCGAAGCTGGGCCGCGATCCGTCCGAACGCCCTGCCCCGCGCGAACCGCGCCATCACTCGCCGCAGTTCCTGCAGCGCGCGACCACCATGGCGCCGCGGGCCGGAGACGACGAATTCGACGATTGAGAATGAGCCAGTACGCTGCTAGAGCCTCGGTTCTGATTGGAACAGAACCGGGGCTTTTTGTTTGGCGCGCGTGAACGACGCGAAGACGCGCGTAGACGACGCGACCCGGCCTCGATCCAGGTCCGTGGCCGGCTTTCGCTCGAAATCGCTTTGGAAACATGGCTAGTCTCCCCGCTCGCGACAGTTTCGAACCCGGCCGCGATTGCCCGCTCTGCCCGAGGCTCGCCGAGTTTCGCGCTCAGACGCGCGCGAAAGCGCCGGATTGGCACAATGCGCCGGTCGACTCCTTCGGCGATCCCAACGCGCAGCTGTTGATTGTCGGGCTCGCGCCCGGCATGCAGGGCGCCAACCGGACCGGACGCCCGTTCACCGGCGACTACGCCGGCGACTTGCTGTATGCGACCCTGCTCGAATACGGCTTTGCCAAAGGCGTCTATCAGGCACGTCCCGACGACGGGCTGAAGCTGGTCGGTTGCCGGATCAGCAACGCGGTGCGCTGTGTGCCGCCGCAGAACAAACCGTTGCCTGCCGAGATCAATACCTGCCGGCAATTCCTGGTGAAGACGATTGCGACGATGCCGAAGCTTCGCGCGATCGTAGCGCTCGGGCGAATCGCCCATGACTCGACGTTGAAGGCGCTCGGCTTGCGCAATGGCGCCGCCCCCTTCGCGCACGGCGCCGTGCACAAGGCCGACACCGTCAAGCTCTACGACAGCTATCACTGCTCGCGCTACAACACCAACACACGGGTGCTGACGCCGGAGATGTTTCGCAACGTATTTGCGAAGGTGCGGAAAGATCTGGATTCTTAGGGTGGGCAAAGGCGTTGCACCGTACCCACCGGTTTTTGCCCCACCACTCCTGCCAGACCTCATCCTGAGGAGCGCGTCTTCGCGCGTCTCGAAGGATGAATGGCACCAGCCGGGCCGCATGGTTCGAGACGGCGCTACGCGCCTCCTCACCATGAGGGTTTAATAGTCCCTACAATTCAGACCGGATTGTCCCTCAGCCACGCCAGCACGTCGCCGGCATTCCGGTCCGGCGGAAACACCGGATAGAAGACGTGCGTGATACGGCCGCCATCGACGATCAATGCGAGCCGCTTGATCAGCGTCAGGCCCGCCACCGCCATGGTCGGAAGACGCAACGCCCGGCTCAGCGCCAGCTTCTCATCCGACAGCACCGGGAACGGCAGATGCAGCCGTGACGCCATTTCGGTCTGGTAGACGTTGTCCTGCGTCGAGAGGCCGAACACGTGGTTCGCGCCGGCGGCCTTCAGCTCCGCAAACAGATCGCGGAACGAGCAGGTTTGCGGCGTGCAGCCGCGCGCGCCGGGGATCATGTCCCAGTCGTCGACCAGACTGATCTTGCCGGGCTCGCCGGTGCGGGGATAGGCGAATACGACGGTGCGGCCGGCAAGCGCGGATAGCGTCACCGAGTTGTCGTCGGTGGCAAGCAGGCTGACCGGCGGGATCGTCATGCCGACGAGATGCGCCGCCGCGCCGTCGTCCGTCGGCGCCGGGATCTTGCTCCAGTCGACTTCGAGCAGGTTGGATTGAGCCATCTCGTCTTCCTCCGGGTGGCGAATAGCGAATGGCGAGTAGCGAATAGGGACGCGTTCCTCAAGGTTTCCTGTTCGCTACTCGCTATTCGCTACTCCCTATTCGCCCCTATCCTCTTGCCCGCATCAGGCGACCTTTTTCTCGGCCCCAATCGCGTTTCTTTTCACTCTCGCGCTTGTCGTGCAGCTTCTTGCCCTTGGCGATGGCCAGCAAGAGCTTGGCCCGACCGCGTTCGTTGAAATACAGCTTTAGCGGAATCAGCGTCATGCCTTCGCGATCGACCGCGCCCATCAGCTTGTTGATCTGCTTTCGGTGCAGCAGCAGCTTGCGCGGCCGTTTCGGCTCATGGTTGAAGCGGTTGGCCTGCAGATATTCCGGAATATTGGCGTTGATCAGCCAGATCTCGCCGTCCTTGGAATCCGCATAGGATTCGGCAATCGTGGTCTTGCCGTTGCGGATCGACTTCACTTCCGTGCCGGTCAGCGCAATGCCGGTTTCGATGGTGTCCTCGATCGCGTAGTTGAACCGGGCCTTGCGGTTTTCGGCGACAACCTTGATCGGGCGCTCGTTCTTCTCGGCCATTAGCTCTTCTTGAGGAGATCGCGGATCTCGGTCAGCAGTTCTTCCTGGCGGGTCGGCTTCGGCGGCGCGGGCGCGGCTTCGTCCTTGCGCTTCAGTTGGTTCATGGCGCGAATAACCATGAAGAGCACGAAAGCGATGATGATGAAGTTTAGGGTCAGCGTCAGGAAACTGCCCCAAGCCAGTACGGCGCCCTGCTTTTTGGCGTCGGCCAGGTTGGTCGCCGTCACCGACTTCGACAAGCCCGTGAAATAATTGGAGAAATCGAGGCCGCCGGTAATCGCGCCGATGATCGGCATGATCACATCGCCGACCAGCGAGGTCACGATGGCGCCGAACGCCGCACCGATGATGACGCCGACGGCGAGGTCGACGACGTTGCCCTTCATCGCGAACTCGCGGAATTCCTTCAGCATGTTGACGCCCCCTCCTCGTGGTTCGGACGAAACCCTCGCCGGCTTAGTTGATCAGGCCCGCATGCACCATGGCGTCGCGGATCACCTTGCCGGTTGGAGGCGTCACGTTCATCAACGGCAGGCGCACTTCTTCTTCGAGCCGCCCCAGCAGTTTAAGGCCATGCTTGGCCCCCGCGAGGCCGGGCTCCTTGAAGACGGCATCATGCAGCGGCGTCAGGCGGTCCTGGATCTTCAGTCCGGTAGCGAAATCACCCTGCATAACGGCTGACATCAACTCGGCACACAGCTTCGGCGCCACGTTGGCGACCACCGAGATGCAACCATGTCCTCCCGCCGCCATGTAGGCCAGTGCGGTCATGTCCTCGCCGGACAGCTGGATGAAATCCGGCCCCATCGCATGGCGTTGCTGCGACACCCGGGCAAGATTGGCGGTGGCGTCCTTGACGCCGGCGATGTTCTTCAACTCGAACAGCCGGGTCATGGTCTCGACCGACATATCGACGACGGAGCGCGGCGGGATGTTGTAAATGATGATCGGGATCCCGATCGCGTCATTCACCGCCTTGAAGTGCTGAAACATGCCTTCCTGGGTCGGCTTGTTGTAGTACGGCGTCACCACCAGCACGGCATCGGCACCGGCCCTCTCGGCGTGAACAGCAAGATCGATGGCTTCGCGCGTTGAGTTCGACCCCGCGCCGGCGATGACAGGTACGCGTCCTTTCGCCTCATCGATGCACATCTCTACTACCCGATGATGCTCGGCATGGCTCAGCGTCGGGCTTTCGCCGGTGGTACCCACGGGAACGAGACCGTGTGACCCCTGCTCGATCTGCCAGCTCACGAGCCCGCGGAAGGCCGTCTCGTCGAGCGAGCCGTTCTTGAATGGCGTGACCAAGGCGGTGAGCGATCCCCGGAACTTTGTCTTGGCTGCCATGGACTTCCTCCAAACGCTTAAGAAACGGCACGACCGAACCTGGATTTCACTTCATATCGGGTCTGGCGATCAGGCGAAAGGGCTGTACGGTAAGGCGCTAGCGCTTTGTTTCGACGCTCTTTCTCAGGCTGGCCGAGGCGCCCTCCTCAGCGCGCGCCGACAGCCGCGATTTTGCCGCGGTGATGGCGCAAACAGGTCCGGGCGCGACGTTTTAACACTTTGTCCACATATTCAATCAAATAGACCTAGGGCTGGACCGATTGAATGATTCGCCGCCGCAGAGGAACGCCGTGATTTCTTCCGCCCGCGCCGCCGCCTTGCGATCGACCGCACTGGCCACGAGCCTGGCGCTGGCTGTTGGATTGGCGGCGCTGCCTTGGGATGCCTGGGCCAATCCAAAAGTTCCCCTGCCGAAACCGCGGCCGATCGCCCGCAACGTCGTTCCAAAGCCCGCGGCACACACCAGCGCGCCCGCCGCTGCCCATACTCCGACGGCCGCCGCGGCGCCCGCTCCTGCGCCACCCGTTCTCGCGCCTGCGACCCGCCAGCATGCCGCCTTGCCGCCCCCGCGCAAGCAGGTGCCGCAGGCAGCGGTAGCCGCGACGTCCTCGACGTCGCAGGGAGACAAGGACGCGCTGGAGAACGTCATCGAGCTGGTGCGCAAGCAGAAGCCTGGGGATGCCACCCAGCTGCAGGCCTCGATATCGGATCCGGTCGCCCGCAAGCTTGCAGAATGGGTGATCCTGCGCAGCGACAACAATAACGCGTCCGTCGAGCGCTACCGTGCATTCGTCTCGGCCAACCCGAGCTGGCCATCGCAGACCTTCCTGCGCCGGCGCCTCGAGGCAGCCCTATGGGACGACCGCCGCGACGACGCCGCGGTGTGGTCATGGTTCGAAAACGAATCGCCGATTTCGGCCAAGGGCAAGTTCGCCCTGGCGAAGGCCATGCTCGCGCGCGGCGACCGCACCAATGCCGAACGGCTGGTGCGCGAGGCCTGGCGCAATGATGGCATGTCGGAGGATACCGAGACCGCGGCGCTCGACATGTTCGGCGCGCTGCTGACGGCGGGCGACCACAAGACGCGGATGGACACGCTGCTTTACAGCACCGAGCAGGAAGCCGGCGGCATGCGCGCCGCCAAGCGGCTCGGCTCGGGCCATGTCGCGCTGGCCAAGGCGCGCATTGCGGCCAACAAGAAATCCTCGAACCTCCAGTCGCTGCTCGAGGCGGTGCCACGGGAGCTGCATGGCGACCCCGGCTACATGTTCGCCAGGATCCAGTGGCTGCGCCGCGAAGAGAAGTTCAGCGAGGCCGCGCAGCTCATGCTGGCCGCGCCGAAGGATCCGAACCGCCTGCACAATCTCAACGAATGGTGGATCGAGCGGCGCTTGCTGGCGCGCAAGATGCTGGACGTCGGCGAGCATCGCACCGCCTATCTGATTGCGCGCGATGCAGCACTTCCCTCCCGCGACATCTACAAGACCGAGCAGGAATTCACCGCGGGCTGGATTGCGCTGCGGTTCCTGAAAGATCCGGCCGTCGCCGCCCAGCACTTCGCGCGCATCGGTGTCGGCAGTGCGAACCCGACCGCACTGGCGCGCGGCGGCTATTGGCAGGGCCGCGCGGCGGAAGCCGCCGGCCGCATGCAGGAAGCCCGGGCCGCCTACGGCCGCGCCGCCGAACAGTCGACCAGCTATTACGGTCAGCTCGCACGCGCCAAGCTCGGCATGCCGCAGCTCGAATTGAACGGTGCGCCGACCGGCCGCGGTCGCGGGGGTGAACGGCTGGAGATCGTCCGCGCCGTGCAGCTGCTCTATGAGCTCGACGAGCGCGAGCTTGCGATTCCGATTTTCGCCGACATGGGCGAGAATGGCGATCCCGAGGCCCTGGCCGGCCTCGGCGAACTCACCTCGCGCCACAGCGACGCCCGCGGCATGCTGCTGCTCGGCAAGGCCGCGCTCAACCGCGGCCTGCCGTTCGACCATTACGCCTATCCCGTCAACGGCATACCGTCTTTCAAGCAGATCGGACCCGAGGTCGAGCCGAGCGTCGTCTATTCGATCGCGCGACAGGAAAGCGCCTTCAACCCGGCCGTGGTCTCGCCGGCGCAGGCCTACGGGCTGATGCAGGTGACGCCGGACGCCGGACGCTATGTCTGCAAACGGGCTGGCGTCAGCTTCGACCTCAACCGGATGAAGACCGATTCCGTCTACAACGCCGTGCTTGGCGCCGCCGAACTCGGCGGCCTGCTCGAGGACTACCGCGGCTCCTACATCCTGACCTTCGCCGGCTACAATGCCGGTCGCGGAAGCGTCAAGAAATGGATCGAGCGTTACGGCGATCCGCGCGATCCCAAGGTCGACGCGGTCGATTGGGTCGAACAGATCCCGTTCTCCGAGACGCGGAATTACGTGCAGCGGATCATGGAGAACCTGCAGGTCTATCGCGCGCGGTTTGGCGGCGGGACTAGGCTCCAGATCGAAGCTGACCTACGTCGCGGCGCCAGCATCGAATAGCGGCATTAGAACCTTGCCTCAAGCATTCTGCGACTTCGCAGCGGCAACAGCGCGGCCAACGATCGCGTGACCCGACTCAGAACAAGCGCGGCTGCTGGATGCTATATGTGGGTATCTAATTACCTAATCAAATGCGAATATTCGGCTCCAGTCCTTCTTCATGTCGGCCACCGTCCACCTGTTCACCGCTGCGGCGTCCAGCGCCACGTCGAGCTTGCCGAAATGCGATTGTCGATCGTAGGCGTATTCGCGTTCCGCGTCGGTGTGGTGCACGATCAGGCCGAACCGCGCGCCGCTGGCGCCGAGCGTCGTCCATTGCAGCATTTCGAGATCGCCGTCGGAATTGCCGAAGGCTGCAATCGGACGGCGGCCGATATGTTCGTTGATGCCGATCGGCTTTCCCGTCTTGTCGTCGATGAAGTTGATGTCGGGCAGCCGGAAAAGCGTCGGCGCGCCGTCCTTCATCTCAAATCGAGTCTTGATCGACGATCCGACGACCTGCTCCGGCGGCACGCCGTAGATCCGCCCGGTCCATGGCCGCATGAACTCGATGCCGCCGCCTGAGACGATGAAGGTCTTGAAGCCATTGGCCCGGAGGTAGGCGAGCAGTTCGAGCATCGGCTGGTAGACCAGTTCAGTATAGGGGCGCTTGAAGCGGTGATCGCGCGCGGTCGCCAGCCAGTCCGTGACGATCTTCTCAAACTCTGCCGTGGTCATGCCGGCATGTGTCGCGGCGATGATTTCGACCAATCCCTTTTCCCCGGACGCCGCCAGCGCCTTCAGATTGCCGTCCAGCACCGCCGCGAACGGCTGCTTGGTCTTCCATTCCGGATGCATCGGCGCCATGACCTTCACGCGGTCGAGTGCGAAGGCCAGTTGTATGTACATCGGCTGCTCGACCCATAGCGTGCCGTCATTGTCGAAGGTCGCGATGCGCTGCTCGACCGGTACGAAGAAGGGCCCACCTTGCGTCGTGACGCGCGCGACAAAGTCGAGAATTGAGGCTTTGGTAGCGCCGTCGTTCCAGGACGGTAGCGGATCGCTCTGCGCTTGAGCTTCCACCGTGGTGGAGCGAAGCGAGGCAGCGAGCAACGGAAGCATCGCCAGGAACGAAAGAAGGCCGCGACGGTTGATAGCAGGAAAACGGATGATCGGCTTCATGGTCGACTCCTTTCCGTTGTCAAGCGGGCGCACAGGATCTCGGCGCGCCCGCCATGAAACCAGTCGAAGCCCTGGCGGCTACCTGCTCACTGCCGCCCGGGCCGCCTCGATTTTCGCTTTCACGGCATCAAGGTTAAAGCTCGCGCCCTTCTGCATCGGCGGAAACTCGATCGCCGTCATCGCCAGCTTTTCCACCTGCTGCTGAACAAACACAAAGCGCCAGAATTCGTATTTGAACCAGTCGAAGTATTGCTGCGCGCCTTCTTTCGTCCCACTATCGGGCCAGCCCGTGCGCTCGAACGGATCGAGGCGAAGGTTGGTCAGGTAGGGCACGTCAGCCTTGGTTTTTTCACCGAGCCAGCCTCTGGGCTGGTCGATGAAGCGATACTTGAAGTCGTCGATGCGCACGGCACCGAGTTCGCTCTCTCCGAAGTAAAAGATTTCGTGCCGGTTCGACGGCCCCTTGCCGGTAATCATGTCCATCTGGTTATAGCCGTCCAGATAGCACTTATAGGTCGTGTCACCGATCTGTTTGCCCTTCTTCAGCTCCTCTGCAATGTTCGGGTTGCCAGCCGCCGCCAGGAAGGTCGGAAACCAGTCCAGGCCGGAAATGATGCCGTTCTCGACCTTGCCGGCCGGCACCTTGCCCGGCCAACGGATCATGCAGGGTACGCGGAAGCCACCTTCCATGACGGTGCCTTTGCTCTGCGCGAAAGGTGTCTGTCCGCCATCAGGCCAGGTGAAGACCTCGGTGCCGTTGTCGGTGGTGAAGACCACGATGGTGTTGTCGTCCACGCCCATATCCTTGAGCTTCTGCATCACGATGCCGACGTCGTCATCGAGCTGCGCCATGCCGGCTTCATGTATCGACCAGCCGTTCTTGGAGTTGCGCGTCGCCTCGTACTTTTGTGAAAGATGCGTGACGATGTGCATCCGGGTCGGGTTGAGCCACAGGAAGAACGGCTTGTTGTCGGCCTTGGCCTTCTCGATGAACTTCAGGGCGAGATCGCGGATTTCGTCATCTACGGTTTCCATCCTCTTGGGATAAAGCGTTCCGGCATCCTCGATCCTCTGCTTGCCGACCTTTCCCCAGCGCGGGTCCACCGTCGGGTCATCCACGTTGGTCGCATAGGTATGAAGCATGTTGCGCGGACCGACGACGTTCAGCAGATCCTGCGGGTAGTTCGGGTGCGCGGGGTCTTCCATCGCGTCGAGATGATAAAGGTAACCGAAGAACTCATCGAAGCCGTGCACCGTCGGCAAGAATTCATTCTTGTCGCCGAGGTGATTCTTGCCAAATTGGCCGGTGGCGTAACCCATTCCTTTCAACGCCGTGGCGATGGTCACAGCTTGCGCTGGTATCCCGATAGCCGCGCCAGCCTGGCCGACCGTGGTCATGCCGGTGCGGATGGGCAACTCGCCGGTGATGAAGTTGGCGCGACCTGCCGTGCAACTCGCCTCGGCATAATAGTCGGTAAACAACATGCCTTCAGCAGCGAGCTTGTCGAGATTGGGCGTTCGGCCGGCCATCAGGCCGCGGTGATAAGCGCCGATATTCCACATGCCGATGTCGTCACCCATGATGACAACGATGTTCGGCCGCTGTCCGGCTGACGCGGGTGCCGGTGTCGGTTGCTGCGCCTGCGCAGAACTTGTTAGCCCGACCGCGGAGAGTGCGGAAGCGGCGACAAGAGAACTTCCGCTCAACAAGAGATCGCGGCGTTTCATTCCGCTGCCCGATTGCGGGGTAACGTCGGGGGAATCTCCAGACGGGCGCTTGTTACTCATGACGTGCTCCTCTTTGTTGTGATGCAGTTGGTTCTGTTCGCTTGATGCATCGGAAGCCCACGTGGCTTGTGGAGGTGCCGACCGGCCCGGCGCGGGCGTTATCACGTTGCTCGCTATTCCGTTGGCGGGCGCCCCGCCGTGGAGCGCCCGCTTCGTCGGATCACGCTCTGACGTTCGCAGCTAGTCGCTGCGACCGGCGGTTTTGGCCTGCTTGATCTGATTGTAGACCTGACTGAGGTCGTAGCTCGCCGGATCCTGTAGCGGCGGGTACGCCGAATAGCTCTCGAGTTCCTTCAGCCAGAGCGCCTGGCCGATGGGAAGCATGTTCCAGTCGTAGACGTAGGCTGTCGAAGGGGAGCCGATTACGCCGCCCATGCCCATGAGTGTCTTGTATTGTGAACCAATCGAGGTCTCGAACGGGTCTCGCTTGATGTTGACGACCTGGGCCCAGTGATAGGGAAGCGCGCCGGCAAGAAAGCCCGCCGGGTTGTCGGACACCATCGTGAAGTAGATCTTCCAGTTCTTGTAGCGGACCGCCGAAGGGTCCTTGCCCGAATAGTAGAAGAAGGTATCGCGCGCCGACTTTTCCGAACGTCCGGAAAGGTATTCGGTCTGATCGACGCCATCGAGCGTGGTCTTCACGATGCCGGGATATTGGCCGGCCTCGATGCGCTTCTTCAGCGCGTCTCCCTTTGCGCCGCCCGCGATGTTGACAAACGTGGGCAGCCAATCGAGCGCCGCGAAGATGTCGTTCTTGACGGTCCCTGGCTTGATGACCCCCGGCCAGCGGATGACCGCCGGAGCGCGCATGCCGCCCTCCCAGGTGCTCAGCTTGCCGCCCTTGAACGGCGTGGTGCCGCCGTCCGGAAAGGTGATGGTCTCGGCGCCGTTGTCGGTCGTGAACACGATGATCGTGTTGTCGAGCTGACCCATGTCCTGGAGCTTCTTCAGCACATAGCCGATGTTGTCATCCATCTGCTTCATGCCGGCCTCGTTGAGGCCCCAGTCCTTGCCGCCGGGCTCGCCGACCATGGCCGCGTACTTGTCATTCAGCACGGTCGTGATGTGCATGCGCGCAGGGTTGTACCAGACGAAGAAAGGCTTGCCCGTCGTCTTCGGATCGTTGCGATCGATGAAGTCGATGACCTTGGCCGAGATTTCTTCGTCGACACCCTTCGATCGTTCGAGCGTCAGCGGGCCCTGATCGATGCATTGCTGAGTCTTGGCTGTACCATCCGACTTGCACGACAGGACGTTGCGCGGAGGCGTCAGGCAAACCGCCGTTTTCGGATCGACCGCGCCCGGCACTTCAGGAATGCCGGGGATCGGCGTATTCTTGCATGGCGGGGCAATCGACTGCTGGGTGGGAGACTTGTTGAGGTCCGGGAAGCTCACGCCCTGCATCGCATCGAGATGATACAGGTAGCCCCAGTATTCCTGGAAGCCATGCGCGGTCGGCAGCGCATCGGTGTGATCGCCGAGATGGTTCTTGCCGAACTCGCCGGTGTTGTAGCCGAGATCGAGCAGAAACCTGGCGAGCGCGGGCGTGCCGGGCCGCAGATAGGACGGGCTGCCGGGCAGTTGCGGAGGAATCATGCCGGTGCGCAGCGGATGCATGCCGGTGAAAAAGGCGTTCCGGCCTGCGGTGCAGCTCTGCTCGGCATAGTAGTGCGTGAAGATCGCGCCTTCGTTGCCGATGCGATCGATGTTGGGCGTCTCGCCGACCATCAGGCCGCGATGGTAGATGCTCGGCTGGTAGAGGCCGATGTCGTCGCCCATGATGAAAAGAATATTGGGCTTCTGGGCTGGCTGCTGCGCGGCTGCGGGTGTGCTGACCGGTACGGCCAGCGGCATCATCATCGTCGCGCCCAGCAGGACAGCGCGGGAACGCTTAAGCCAACCAGGCGTCTTGCGTGGCGGCGCTGCAATAAAAGATGGCTTAGCCAGCATGGTACTCAACATAGCTACGCTCTCCCTGTTTATGATGCATCAGAGGCTGCTCGCCTGATGCACCGAAAGCCAAGATGACTCGTGGAAGTATCAACCGGCTCCGCATGACGCGCTGCCGGCCGGTAGCGTCGGCAGTAGTTCGGCGCGCACAAATGCGAGCCGCCTTTGATGACCTTTCGTGGAATTTTCACATTGGTGGTTCTGGGGTCGTAACTGTCGGCCTCGCGGCCGCCGCGCGGGTTCTCCGGGATGCAGCAGGCCTTCGCGGCATCCGCCTGATGCTTTGACGAATACCAGTCGGCCGTCCATTCCCAGACGTTACCGATCATGTCGTACAGGCCGTACTCGTTCGGCGGGAATGCGCTGACCGGCGAGGTGCGCTCGAAGCCATCGGCATTGGTATTCTGGCGAGGGAATTCACCCTGCCAGGTGTTGGCCATGTGACGGCCAGCCGGCGTGAACTCTTCGCCCCACGCGAACTCGGCGCCGTCGAGCCCCCCGCGCGCCGCAAATTCCCATTCGGCTTCGGTTGGCAAATCCTTGCCAGCCCATTTTGCGTAGGCGAGCGCATCGCTGAAAGCCACATGCACGACTGGATGATCGTCCAGCCCGCGGATGTTACTTCCGGGTCCGTAGGGATGCCGCCAGTCCGCGCCCTTGGCGAAGGTCCACCACTGGCTGAAGTCCCGAAGACTGACCGGATGGTTGGGCGGAGAGAACATCAGCGAGCCCGCGTAGATCATATGCGGGAGCATTCCCGGATAATCCTTGGGGTCAGGTGTGATCTCGGCGACGGTGACGTGCTTGGTAGCCCTCGCGAATTCCCTGAACTGCCGGTTCGTCACGGGATGGCGGTCCATCCAGAAACCATCCACGGTGACGCGGTGCGCTGGAGCTTCTTCGGGATAGTGCTTGTCTGAACCCATGCGGAAAGTGCCGCCGGGTATCCAGATCATCCCGCCAGGTTGCGAGGAGAGGTCATCAACCGTGACATCAGCCTTGGCAGTGGAGGCAGAGAATAGCGCCGTCATGTCACCCCCAGGTGATTATCGCGGTATGCTGGCCACAGACCACTCCCGCGAGCATGAGCGTGATTTCACCCGCGGGGGATATCGGGGACGTTGATCTAGATCAATCGGCGACCTTTGATCTAAATCAATGAGTCTGATTGCGACCATTCCTTTCAAACGCTCAGGCGTACTTGGGCCGCGGCTCCTACGTCCTGACCTTTGCCGGCTACAATGCCGGCCGCGGCAGCGTCAAGAAATGGATCGAGCGTTACGGCCCGCGCGATCTCAAGATCGACGCGGTCGACCGGATCGAGCAGATCCCGTTCTCCGAGACCCGCAACTACGTGCAGCGGATCATGGAGAACCTGCAGGTGTCTCGCGCGAGATTCGGCGGCGGGACCAGGCTCCAGATCGAAGCCGACCTGCATCGCGGCGCCAGCGTCCAATAGGGGATCGCGCGTCAGCGCTGGTTGTGCAGCCGCCTCGCTCCGTTCGCGGCCAGACCTCCGTCACCCAACCTTGTTTGCGTTGAGGCTGTTAGAGCGGGATGGGTCGATTCGCCGCCAGCGCGAAGTACCAACGATCTCATGTCCGGACGCAGTGCAGATACTGGATGACGGTACACCGCAGGGCCCAGACCCAAAATCGCGAAAACAACCCCATGCAAAGTACAATGGGCCCGGTCGCGGCACACAAGAAAAACCCCCGGCAGTTGTCTACCGGGGGTTCTCCGAATGTTTCAAGTCTTTCGGGATCAGAAGTTGCGCTGAACGCGAACGTTCAGGAACACGGTGCTCTGGTCCTTGAACTCGTACACGGTGGTCGGCTTCGGAGCCGCCGGAGCCAAGGTGGCCGCACCAGTGAACTTCTGGTCGAGGAAGAACGCGCCGACTTCAGCCGAGAACGTCAGGTTCTTGACGGGAGTCCAGCGGGTGACCACACCAACCTGGGCAATGTTGTAGTCCGGGTTGCAGCTATAGTCTGCAGACACGGCCTTGCTGAAGTTGAAGCTCGCGCAGAACTGACCCTTGGCGGTGAGGATGTCGGTTGAACTGCCACCATAGCGCACCGAGGCGTAGCTACCCCAGAGGCTGGACGACCAGTAGGGATCCCAATTGTGGTTGAACGCACCACGGACACCCCATGCATCCACTAGCTTGAGGTCGCCGGTAGCACCGCCGGTAAGAAACCCGGGCAGGAAAACCGCATCAGCCGTTTGGCCAAAGCCAATGCTCTGATACGCACCCAGACGGCCCGTGCTACCGAACATCGCGAAGCTCGGCGAGCCACCGCTCGTGGAGATCACGGCCTTGGTATCACCCTTGGAGTACGAGACGTCGATCTTGAAGTCGTCGCCCGCACCGGTCGGGATGTTCTTGATCTGCAACGCAGCCATCACCGCGCCACCCCACTTGTCCTCGGGATGACCGCCGATTTCCGACAGCGCCGTCGGAACGCCGCCAGCGCCGAGGATGTTGTAGGACGCGTTCACGAGGTGCGCCATACCTGAAATCTGAAACAGACCCCAAGCCTGGTCGACGCGGATGTTGCCGACGATGTCGGGAGCATGCGTGCCGCCGTAAGCGTTGGCACCAGCGGCCGTGGCTTGGCTAGAACCCGTCGCAAACCCTGCGACTGTGGCGGCCACGCCCAAGTTTAGCACGGCGGTGCGGTTGAACACGGTCGGATCATCGAGGCCGATGGTGCCCGACACGCCGTTGCCGAACTGCGCGGTGTACTGGATGTTGTTGACGCCGGTGACGTAGTCGGCACCGCCCATCAAGAACGAGTTGTTGTTGCCCGGATAGCCGTTCCAGGGCGTCGCGTAGGCCGAAGCCGACTTACCGAAGGTGAAACCAGCGAACTGGATGAACACCATTTCAACCGCGACATAGCCGCCGCCAGCGGTGGAGAGCAGCGCGTTGTTCAGGCCAGCCTGCGATCCGACCGCGAGCGAGGGGTTGGAGCTTCCGAAGTTCTGGAACTGGAAGTCGCCCTGACCGAAGGTGCGGACCACGCCGTATTCGGTGGCGGTACGGGTATCAACCGTGATCGCCAAACGAGAACGGGAGTTGAAGTAGTCGCGGAAACGGTTGCCCTGGCCGGCGTCGCCGTTATAGAACGGCTGGCCGTAGACGCCGCCGTTGAACGTGGTGTCGACGCGCAGATAACCACCCAGCTTGATGCAGGTGTCGGTGCCCGGGATATAGAAGAAACCCGCGCCATACAGGGAGCAGATCCTCACGTACTCGACCGCTTTGGCCTTGACGGGAAGATCGGCAGCCTGCGCTCCGCTCATGGCGACGAGACCCGCCGCTGAGCCGAGAATAAGGCTCTTAACCATCTTCATGTTAAACCTCCAAGTTGCTCTGTAGGGAAGGTTCCGGATCCGCTGGGTGTAACACCCTAAGGTTGGTTCCCTTGTCCCCTGAAACCCGCTTAGTCGCTTCGCGCCTTCGGACACTCCCGCATGAACGCGAGGGACTTAAGCGAACCACCTAAAACGGGACGACCTCGGGATGCCCCCCTCCGTCGCGTGATCACAATTACCGAGGACTTCTGCACACGCAATAAAGGAACCGCTTGGGACGGGCCGGCTCCGCCCCTTTTCCGAAGGGTGTTGCACAAATAACACGTGTTTGTGATCGAAGTTTTTCTGCAAGGCATTGTTTCTATTCGGTATTTTCGAATAACTCCGGTTGACTCCCGATTGCTGTTGTGGGCGCCGCAGCAAGTGGCTCGTAGCCGCCATCGCGCGCCCTCTCGCATCGAATCGAAAGCGAGCTCGCCGAATCCGCGGCGGGCAATTTCGCACCTATTATAGAGACACAGACGAGGCTCATCGCACGCGGGGCGCGGGCCGCAACGGATGCCTCACCGTTGACGGCCGCCCAACCAGGGCAAAAGCCGGCGAAAAATGATGAAAGCCCGATCTTTCTCGGGATCGGGGACATTTATGGAGTGTGGTGAAAGCCTGCGCTCGCGCGCCGCGATCTGGAACCGTGATTTGCGCGGTATCGAATCGGGCCGCCGGCGATATCGAATCAATTTCCCGCGATTTCGAAAGCGCATGAGGCAACCACGCGCCGAAAACTCCCCTCAGAGATCAGGCCTCGCACCCCGCCCGCCCGTGCCGATTGCCGAGCGGTCTACGTGCCACCGAGACCACAGACACCGAAAACATGCGCCCAACCGCGCGATACCGGATATCGGCCGTCCGTGAGGAATGCGCGCGACGCTCCGGCGCCTCTAAATGTCCTCGACGTAATCTGAATCTGCCGCTTGCGGCTGGCGCTCGTGTCAGGCATATCCGCGCTGATGGAGCTGTGGCCGAGTGGCTGAAGGCGGCGGTTTGCTAAACCGTTATAGGGTTGTAAAGCCCTATCGAGGGTTCGAATCCCTCCGGCTCCGCCAGGTTTCTCCAATAAGTCATTGTGATTTCTTGACAATTTGCGAGAGAAAATCGCTCGGCCCTATCATGAGCCCCAGCAATGAAGTGCCCTCACTGCACTATCAATTTCCACGATAATTGGGTGCTGGATTATTTCATCCGAAACACCAACCCTCTTAAGCAGGTGCTCGACGGCACCACCGACGACGCCGGTTATTGGTGCTATCGATCGGCGATCTGTCCTGGATGTAGGGGCTGGACGATCGAATTTTGCGTCGCAAGAAACAAGGAGCCTGTCACTAGTTGGCGGCAGATATTTCCCATTGGCGCATCTCGCGGCCCTGTTTCTAGCGAAGTGCCAAAGCCAATAGCTGCCGACTATATCGAAGCGTGTAACGTTCTGCCGATAAGCGCTAAGGCTTCTGCTGCTTTGTCGCGACGTTGTTTGCAGAATATGCTGCATGCTGCCAACTACCGCGACCGAGATCTCGCTCGTGAGATCGATCTGTTGCTAAACGAGCCAGATCCTCGGAAAGCGCTTCCGCACCAGCTGCGTGAGACCGTTGACGCCATCCGCAACTTCGGCAATTTCTCTGCTCATCCGATCGACGACAAGACAACGCTCCAGGTCATTGATGTCGAGCCTCATGAAGCCGAGTGGTGCCTTGAAGTGATCGAAGACTTGTTCGAGCACTTCTATGTCGGTCCAGCGATGGCCGCGGCCAAGAAGGCTGCGCTTGACGCGAAGTTGGCGGCCGGCGGGAAGCCGCCATCAAAGAAGTAGCCGGCGGGACGAAGCAATGGCTGCCCTGCCCGCTGGTCTGATCCAGAAAAGACTTTCGTCCGCGTCCGGTTTCACGGTAGTCCACCAGCCGTCCAGAAGTTCTTGCCGTCATGTGTGTCCAGGTTTCGACCGGGCGGAGGCAATGCCATGGACACCACCACCCAACAATCGCTGCGCGCGACAGCCAAGCTTGCCAGCCGCTTCTGCGCTTGTTGCGCCTTCCCTTTCAGGACCTGGACGATCTGCTCGGCGATGCCGTTGCCGAAAGCATGGCAAAGATCGTCGCCGGCGTATTCGATGGCGACACTGATGCGCTGTTCGCCCTGATGATCGACAGTTCGATCGACGGATTCATCCGCGCCCGATGATATCGAGCGGTTCACGCAAGCCAATCTTGGTTACATCGACGGCGACCGCTCCGGTCCTTAATGCGCCGTCATCCAGGCGCGGGCTTCGCGCTGCGCAGTGGCGATTTCGGCATCCGACATCATCTCGGCGACCTCGCGGCGCATGGAGATGGCATCGGCGCGTCCCTTCAGCGCGGCGAGATTGAACCATTTGTGGGCCGCGACGAGGTTCACCACGCCGGAACGGCCGCTCGCCCAATAAAGGCCGCGCTCGAACAGCACGTCCGGAATCGCCGTCGCTTCCACCGCGATGGCCGCGTCGAGATCAATCTGCCCCTGAAACATCGGTAGCTCCCCTTTTTATCGTTGCCGCCCTGCCCCGAGTGCGGCCCCTGTCCACTGTTAAACCCTGTCATCCCAGCGCGCGATCAGCAAAAGTGGAAACCGGTTTTGCGTCCGATCGCGCGCCCTTTATCAGAAGAGCGCATGATCTAATCGCCAAACCGCCCACACTTTGGCGGATCATGCGCGTACCGTTTTCCGGTCTGTTGTTGAGGCGATCATGACCGATCAAATTTGAAGGGCAGTTTAAGGTTCGCGATGAACGGGGTGTAAACGTGCGCCTTGTGGCGTTAAACGCGAAATCGCAGAAATGCCTGCGGCACAGGGAGAAATTACCAATCGTGAAGTTCGGTTTACCCTGCGGTTTCGCAGAACGATAACCATTGCGGCAAGGCCGGTGTTGTCACCATTCGTCACCGGTCAGGCCGCAACACGCCGCGCGATGACGGGTTCCAGCGCTTGATCGGGCGTCGCGCGGCTTCTTTCGATCATTCAGGGGTTCACGGCGAGCCGGATAACGAATTCGCGCACGATGACGCGCCCGGAGCAACAGGCGGAAACAGCCGACACCTGCGAACGATCAATATCAAATCGGGGGAAGACTTTGGCGCCGGACATCTGATGCGTGGGCTATTGGAGCACCCCGGCGGAAGCGGCGTTCCGGAGGGCAGCGTTCCGGGAACGAGGCGTTCCGGGAAAGAGAGCTTTCCGGGAACGAGGGCGTCGGCGAACACGTCAGGACCAGATTTCATACCGGGCTTTGGCCCCGGTGAAACTGCGGGTAGTTAAGGATACCCGCACCGAACGAAGAAAACCCGTTTCTTCTGCCGGACCGGTTTTGAAAGAGCGGGCCTCTTTTAAAAGAACGCTCTTCCGAAATACGATCCAGCCGTTTGACCTGATGTCTCGCCGACACCCTCTTTTCGTCGACCAGAGCCTTCAGACTTTCATCCGGGGCTCGTGTGACGTGCCGGCATCAAGCCGCCGGCAATTCTTGGAGAAGCGAAGTTACTTCTTCTTCTTCGCGACCTTGCGGGTCTTCTTCGCAGTCTTCTTCACTGCGCTCTTCGCCTTCTTTGCCTTCTTAGCTTTCTTGGCCATGTTGCCCTCCTAATGTAAGTGAGATGGCTTAGTCGCTGCGTGCACTCGGGAATCGAGATGCACTACATCCCGAATACACCAACGCATTCAAAAAAACAGCTTCCCGCTTAAGGAAGTGTTGACGAGGCAATGTGAGAGGACGCGAAGCGCCGACATCAGCGACACCACAACACGCGCGCGTCTCGATGCAAAAAGTGCCGCAACGACGGGCATCGGCATTTGTCAATATTGCAGGAATTGCCTTTACTGTAGCGCTTTTTTGAATTCACGATAACGATGATCGGTGCACGATCAGTGTCGTTACGACTCAGTCATGCCGTGAAAAAGCCGCGTGCACGGACTCTGAGTCGCAAAGTTTGGCAACAAAAAAATTTTCATCGTCACAGCGCTGGGGTCTCGTCGACGCGCGCCAAAACGAACTTTTCGGACGAATCGCGACCGCCGATTCGGACGTGTGCTCGCACTCGTGACTGTTAAGTTTTGGATCGCGATAAACGATCGATGCATGCATGCGAGTATCGATCGCGACGTCGACGACGTTGCGAGCGTCCCATTACGGGACGCTTCAGATGCCGAGCTTCGCCTTCAGCAGATCGTTGACCGCCTGCGGATTGGCCTTGCCGCCGGATTGCTTCATCACCTGGCCGACGAACCAGCCGGCGAGTTGCGGTTTGGCTTTTGCCTGCGCGACCTTGTCCGGATTTGCCGCGATGATGTCGTCGACGACCTTTTCGATCGCGCCCAAATCCGTGACCTGCTTCATGCCGCGGCTTTCGACCAGCTCGCGCGGGTCGCCGCCTTCCGTCCAGACGATCTCGAACAGGTCCTTTGCGATCTTGCCGGAGATAGTGCCCTCGCCGATCAGACCTATGATCGCCGCCAGCTGCGCCGCCGACACCGGCGAGCCCGCGATCTCGCGGCCTTCCTTGTTGAGACGCCCGAACAGCTCGTTGATCACCCAGTTGGCCGCGAGCTTGCCGTCGCGCGCCTTGTCGGCAAGGCCCGCGAGCACGGTTTCGTAGAACACCGCGCTCTCGCGCTCGGCCACCAGCACGCCGGCATCGTAGGGCGACAGGCCAAGGCTCTCGATGAAGCGCGCCTTCTTCTGGTCCGGCAGTTCCGGCAGCTTCGACCTGAGCTCGTCGACATAGCTTTGCGTGAATTCGAGCGGCAGCAGATCCGGATCCGGGAAATAGCGATAGTCATGCGCTTCTTCCTTGGAGCGCATCGAGCGCGTCTCGCCCTTGTTCGGGTCGAACAGCCGCGTCTCCTGGTCGATCGTGCCGCCATCCTCAATGATCTCGATCTGGCGCCGCGCCTCGTACTCGATCGCCTGCCCGATGAAGGTGATCGAGTTCATGTTCTTGATTTCGCAGCGGGTGCCGAGCGGACCGCCCGGCTTGCGCACGGAAACGTTCACATCGGCGCGCAGGCTACCCTTCTCCATGTCGCCATCGCAGGTGCCGAGATAGCGCAGGATCGAACGCAGCTTGGTCACGTAAGCCTTGGCCTGCTCGGCATCGCGGATATCAGGCTTGGAGACGATCTCCATCAACGCCACGCCGCAACGGTTGAGATCGACATAGGACATGGTCGGCGACTGGTCGTGCAGCAACTTGCCGGCATCCTGTTCCAGATGCAGCCGCTCGATGCCGATAGTGGCGCTCCGGCCGCCATCGAGTTCGACCACAACCTCGCCCTCGCCCACGATCGGCGACTTGTACTGGCTGATCTGGTAGCCCTGCGGCGAGTCCGGATAGAAATAGTTCTTGCGGTCGAACACCGAGCGCAGGTTGATCTTGGCATTGAGGCCTAGACCGGTCGTGACAGCCTGTCTGACGCATTCCTCGTTAATGACAGGCAGCATGCCCGGCATCGCCGCATCGACCAGCGAGACATGGGTGTTGGGCTCGCCACCGAACTCGGTCGAGGCGCCGGAAAACAGTTTTGACTTCGAGGTGACCTGGGCGTGGACCTCCATCCCGATCACGACTTCCCAGTCGCCGGTCTGGCCCTTGATCAGTTTTCCAAGTTTGACTGACACGTTCATGCTTTTCCACTCCCGAGCAGCGCGGACACGACCCGCTCCCATTCGGCTTCCAGAGAATCCTTTGCCGCCGGCTGGCCGGCCTGGCGGTACCAGTAGCCGGCATTGCCGAGATCACCTTCGACCCGGTGCAGATAGGCATGCACCCAGGCGGCGTTCGCATCACTCTCGTCCTGCACGATCTTGTGCGCGCGATCCCAGTCGCCCTTGGCGGCCCACCACAGCGCAGCCAGCGGCGGTTCCAGTCCCGGCGCCGGGGCTGCGTCCGTCAGGCTGGCGCGGAAATCCGCCATGTCACCACCAGCGCGGCGGCGTGAAGCGGCCGGCCGCCTGTTCCACGACTTCGCCAAGCGAGAACAGCGTCTCCTCATCGAACGGACGGCCGATCAGTTGCAGGCCAAGCGGCAGACCTTGCGCGTCCTTGCCGGCCGGCACGGCGATGCCCGGCAAGCCCGCCATGTTCACCGTCACCGTAAAGATGTCGTTGAGATACATCTCGACCGGATCGGCGCCCTTTTCGCCAACGCCGAACGCCGCCGACGGCGTCGCAGGCGTCAAAATCGCGTTGACACCCTTGGCGAAACAATCCTCAAAATCTTTCTTGATCAGCGTGCGGACTTTTTGCGCGCGCAGGTAATAGGCGTCGTAATAGCCGGCGGAGAGCACATAGGTGCCGATCATGACGCGGCGGCGGACTTCGTCGCCAAAACCCTCGGCGCGGGTGTTCTCATACAACTCCCCAATGCTGCGCCCCGGCACGCGCAGGCCGTAGCGCACGCCGTCATAGCGCGCGAGATTGGACGAGGCTTCCGCCGGGGCCACGATGTAATAGGCCGGCAGCGCGTATTTGGTGTGCGGCAGCGAGACCTCGACCAGTTCGGCGCCGGCCGCCTTCAGCCACGCCGCGCCTTCGCTCCAGAGTTTTTCGATTTCCGCCGGCATGCCGTCGAGGCGATACTCCTTGGGAATGCCGATCTTCATGCCCTTGACGGATTTTCCGATCGCGGCCTCATAGTCCGGCACCGCGCGATCGACCGAGGTGGTGTCCTTGGGATCGTGGCCTGCCATCGAGCGCATCAGGATCGCGCTGTCGCGCACGGTGCGCGCGATCGGTCCGGCCTGGTCGAGCGAAGACGCGAACGCAACGATGCCCCAGCGCGAGCAGCGGCCGTAGGTCGGCTTGACGCCCACCGTCGCGGTGAACGCGGCGGGCTGGCGGATCGAACCGCCGGTGTCGGTCGCGGTCGCGCCCATGCAGAGCTGCGCCGCCACAGCGGACGCCGATCCGCCGGACGAGCCGCCCGGCACCAGCGAGGTGTTGGAACCTTCGCGCCGCCACGGATTGACCACCGGGCCGAAGCGGGAGGTCTCGTTCGACGAGCCCATCGCGAACTCGTCATTGTTGAGCTTGCCGAGCATCACCGCGCCGTCGCGCCAGAGCTGAGAGGTCACGGTCGATTCGTAAGGCGGCACGAAATTGCCGAGGATTTTTGAGCACGCGGTGGTGCGCACGTCCTTGGTCGCGAACAGGTCCTTGATCCCCAGCGGAATGCCAGCCAGCGGTCCGCCCTCGCCCTTGGCGATCCTGGCGTCGATCGCACGCGCCATGGCGCGCGCATGATCCGGCGTTTCCAGGATGAAGGCGTTGAGCGAACGCGCCGCTTCGATTGCGGCGAGATGCGCATCCGTCAGTTCAAGCGAGGTGAAAGACTTGTTCGCGAGGCCGGCTTTGGCCTCGGCGATCGTCATCGATGTCAGGTCGGTCATTTATTGATCGGGCTGCAGAAGAACGGAGAAAGCGTCTTGTCGTTGGCCGGGTCGTTCGATTTGGGCCGCGTTCGCTCATTGGCCTCGAGCTGATCGAGGACGGCGTCCATCGCCTTGTCGGGATCGGCGGCCTTGCCCTGCCGCTCCATCGCGTCGAGGTAGTTCATGTAGGCCTGGTAGGCCTTTTCATCGTCGCAGAGCAGACACATCGGACTTCCGATCTCGCAAAGAGGTTTTACTCAACGACCTTTGGCACCAAAAAGAAATGACTTTGCGTTTCCGGCGCGTTCCTGACGATATCGTCAGGAATCTCGCCGTCATTGACCACGTCGGCCCGCTTCTTCATTTCCATCGGGGTCACCGAAGTCATCGGTTCGACGCCGTCGATGTTCACTTCCGAAAGCTGCTCCACGAAAGCCAGCATGGCGTTCAGCTCGCCCTGCAGATGGGGAACCTCGGCCTCGGTGACCGCAATTCGCGCGAGTTGCGCAATGCGGCGAACGGTGGCGGCATCAACCGACATAAATATAGGCCTCAAACGGGGAATTCGCATCCGCCGTATAGCAGACGCCGCTTTTGCGCCGCAACCGCGGGAACAGGCGGAGCCGGGCCTTCGGACGCCGAATACCCGCTTTTTGGGATCAAAAGTCGACCCCGCCCCGACGCACAGGGTTTTGAGCGCCAAGCGCCCTTTTCCCGGCAAAGCCCCCTGACGAAACCATTTTTGGCACCTTACGTAGTCGTCCTGAAACAGTCAGGGGATGTAGTCGCGGCCAGAACATCGGGAGGCCGTGTCATGTCGACCATCAAAAATGACAGCGCGGGATCGGAAAGCTGGGATCCTGCCATTTGGTCCATCGGGACGGTGCTCGGCATCGCAATCGTCTACCTCGCCTGCTTAACCTGACAAGCTGGAGGGAGAGCCATGTCCCAGGCCAAAATCCTGCAGGAAAAGGCAGAAATGTTCGAACGCCGTGCCGAAAGCGCGACCGATCCCATCTCAAGGCAGCATTACAAGGAGATGGCGGCGCATTACAGGTCGCTGGCGGTCGAGCATCTTGAGGTCCACCGCGACGAACCGGCACACTAGTCCGGAAGTGCGGTGCCTCTTATGCGATGCGAACGGTCGGTTTGGCCGAGAGCTGGCTCAGCGATCCCCGCGTCGCCCAACAGGCGCCAAAAAACCAGCGTGACCTCCTGCAGCCCTGCATCTCGAGAATTTGAGTTTCATATCATCTCGGGTATCGTGGACCTCGGATTTCGAGGCTGAACGGCAAGTCGCTCGCCGTGACAAACAACAAAAAAGCACCCGGGGGCGCAGGATGGATTTCAATGAGGCCAACGGCGTCGGGCTGCGCTGCGAGCTGAGCGGCGGCGGCGACCGCACGCTGGTGCTGGTTCACGAAATGGGCGGCTCGCTCGAAAGCTGGGACGACGTCGCGCCAAGGTTCGCGAAATCGCGCCGGGTCCTGCGCTATGACACCCGCGGCGCCGGATTGTCGCAGAAGGTGCGCGGCGAACTCACCCTCGATGCGATGGCCGACGACATCGCAGCTTTGCTCGACAAGTTCGAGATCGCCGGGAGGGTCGCGCTGGCGGGGGTCGCCGTCGGCGGTGCGATCGCCCTGCACTTCGCGGCCCGGTACAAGGAGCGCACCAGCGCCGTTGCAGTCGGCAGCCCGGCCACCGGCATCGCAGCGGAGCGTCGCGCGCCGGCGCTGGAGCGCCTCGCACGGATCGAGGCGGCCGGCATGGCGTTCGCAGTCGAGGATTCCATGTTGAACGGCTATGCCCCGGAGCTTCGCGGCGACATCGCCCGGTTCGAGCGCTTCCGGACGCGATGGCTCGGCAACGATCCCTCGAGCTATGCCACGATCTGGCGAATGCTGGCGGCAGCCGACATGCAGGACGACCTCGCCAGGCTGGCCTGTCCGGTCCTCGTGATCGGCGGCAGCCTGGATCGCGTGCGCCCGCCGCCCCTGGCAGAAGCCGTGGCCAAATCCATTCCCGGCGCCCGCTACGTCGAAATCCGAACCGGGCACTATATGTCGGTGCAAACCCCCGACCTGCTCTCCGATTGCATCGAAGAATTCCTGAAATCGGTCGACGCCTGACCGAAGTGGACCGTCCCCCTCAAGCCTCAAGGTCTTCCCATGAATGCGCAACCGGCCCAGCAGATTCCCGGCATCTATCATCGCAAGATCGGCGACATCATCGTCACCGCTGTCAGCGACGGCTATCTCGATGGCACTCTCGATGTGATGCGCAATGTCGATATCGAAAAGGCGCGGCAAATCCTCAACGATGCGTTCCGGCCGGCGCGGCGAACCAGCGTCAACACCTTCCTGATCCGCTCAAAGGGGCGCATCGCAATCGTCGACACCGGGTCGGGCAACTATTTGCAGCCCACAGCCGGTTTTGTTCAACGCAGCCTCGCCGCCGCCGGGATCGATCCAAAATCGATCGATACGGTGTTGCTGACCCACATGCACCCGGATCATTCCGCCGGACTGACCGACATGTCGAATGGGCAGCTCCTGTTTCCGAACGCGGAACTGGTGATGCACGAGAACGAGCTGGCGCACTGGTTCGACGACGGCGCGATGGCCAAGGTCGACGAGCGATCGGCACAACTCTATTTTCTGGCCGGTCGTGAGCAGGTCGCGCCCTACAAGAACCGGACGCGATTGTTCAGGGAGGGTGAGGTGTTTCCCGGCGTGACCGCCGTGCCGAGCCTCGGGCATACGCCGGGCCACACCGCGTATCTGATCGCATCGGGCAATGATCAGTTGATGATTTGGGGCGACACGGTGCACGTGCCGGAAGTGCAGACCGCGTTTCCCGAGGCCGGCATGGCCTTCGATACCGATCTCGCCGCAGCCGCCGCCGCGCGAAAGCGCATGTTCGACCGCGTCGCCACCGACGGCATTCTCATTGCCGGGATGCACCTGCACTTCCCGGCGTTCTCGCGGCTGGCCCGGCGCGGCGACGCCTACGCGCTGTTTCCCGAGGCCTGGGTTCACGCGCTGTGAGGCTGCGTCGTTGGGCTTCCAGCTATCTTGTGGCTGGGCTAGTCACCTGCGGAATAGTCCGCCCACCGCGCTCCCCACACCCCTCCCTACGCCGCGTACCGCGCCGCCGATCGCGCCGATTGGACCGCCGACACCACGCGAATAGCGAGCATGGCCTCCTGCGCGACGACGGTCCTGACGGTCAGATTTGCCAGCCAGCTTCGCGGCGTCCGTCAGCACCTTGTGCTGGGCGGCGTTGAGGAAGCCGGTCGAAGAATAACCGTACTCCTCCTGCCAGCGCGCAATGGCCGCGCGAGTCGATTCATCGAACTTCCCATTGACCTTGGTGTCAAACCCGAGCCTGGTTAGCCGACGTTGCACGTCACGACGCTTTGCCTTGGTGAGGCCGATCTGTTCCTCGGTCTCCTGGGTCGCTTCGGCCGTATCGGCGGGTGCCAACGTTTCGCGGGGCGTGCTGCTCAGACCGGCCTTGGCAAAGTGCGCGCTGTCGATGATCGCCAGGATGGACAATGTCAGGATCAAGGCGCGCACGACCCTTCCTTTGCCCTCACGTCGGCTGATGACGCGGTCTGGAAGATAAGGATACATCGCGCCGCCCCCGAGCTATCGACATCCGGCGGCCCCACTCCGCTTCGTCGCGGGGGTAACTGTCGTCCATGGCAGACGGTTCCCCAGCCTCGCACCGATCGTCACGCCGAACATCTAGCCGATTTGAGCGCGTGGCAATATCCGCTTTTGGCGCAACTCGGACCCCTAGCCATGCATGTTAGTGCGCGGCGATCAACCGCAGAGCCGACCTCCCCCCGCACTGCGGCACGGGTTTGCGCTTATGCCCTATCCACCCAGCGCGCCGAGCCGCGCCAGCGCGGCACCCGCGAGCGAGCGCGTCAGTTCCGCCGCCGGCATCTCGCGGCCCATCCGCACCGCCTGTCCGGCCCAGAGATTGCTGAAATCGACCTTGCCGAGCTTTTCGGCGGCCGCCTTCAGCGGTCCGAGCGCAGTGGCGGCGTGCGGGAACGCCGGTGCATCCGGCGAAATCGGCCCGACCTCACGCATCACGCGGTTGGCGACGCCGCGTGCGGGGCGTCCCGTCATGACATTGGTGATGACGGTGGAATCATCATGCGCCTGGGCGAGCGCGACGCGTGCCGGCGCGATGACTTTGGATTCCGGGCAGCGCAGATAGGCGCTGCCGATCTGCACGCCGGACGCGCCGAGCGCAAACGCCGCCGCGATGCCGCGCCCGTCCGCGATGCCGCCGGCTGCTATCACAGGCACTTTCACCGCATCGACCACCTGCGGCACCAGCGCAAACGTGCCGGGCTGCTGGGTGATGTTGTCGGTCAGGAACATGCCGCGGTGGCCGCCCGCCTCCGCGCCTTGCGCGATGATGACGTCGGCGCCGTTCTCCTCCAGCCAGATCGCTTCCTTCACGATCGTCGCCGACGACATCACGATTGATCCCGCCGCCTTGACGCGCTTGACCAGCGCCGGATGCGGCAGGCCGAAATGGAAGCTGACCACTTCCGGCTTCAACTCTTCGACAACCGCGCACATCGCCTCATCGAACGGCGCGCGGTTGGCGGCGCTGATAGGCGCGGCGGGATCGATCCCCAATTCCTTGTAGTAAGAGCCAAGCCGCGCCTTCCAGCCGGCTTCGCGCACGGGATCGGCATCGACCGCCGTGTGGCAGAAGAAGTTCAGGTTGACGGGCGCGGAGACGCGCTGGCGGATGATGTTGACCTGCTCGCGCGCCTTCTCGACCGTAATCATCGCGCATGGCAGCGAGCCCAGCGCCCCGCCCTGCGCCGCTGCGATCACCAACTCGGCATCCATGATGCCGGCCATCGGCGCAAGCACGATCGGAAATTCGATCTTGAAGAGGTCGATGATCCGGCGGTCTGGCCACATGGTTCTGCTCGCTTGAATGAAGTGGAAGGTGCAAGGCGTCAGGCGGCGAAGGAGTTACGCCGCCCGTTCAATATCTGCTCGGCCTCGGTGGCGATCCTGTCAACGATTTCGGCCGCCGGCGGGATATCATGGATCAGCCCGACGGCTTCGCCCGCAATGACGGCGGCGATATCGAAATTGCCTGCCGCCTTGGCCGCCGCATATTCGGCTGCGACTGCTTTGACATTTTGCATGAGTTCGACCTCCCGGCCCATCCAGCGCCGCGCATGTTCGTTAATCAGGCAACGGCCGGTAAACGGCGCTGGCCAGACATTGTTGCGCGACAGATCGAAGATGATGCCGCGGACGCTGTTGCCGCTCGACGCAGCGCAGATGCGCCGTTTCGCTTCCTCTGGGCCGTCGCATTCCTCACTGGCATAGAAGCGCGTGCCGAGCAGCACGCCGGAAGCCCCCAGCATCATCATCGCGGCGAGCCCGCGGCCGTCGCCGATGCCACCGGCGGCTGCGACCGGCACCCGGCCGGCTGCGAGATCGACGATCGCCGGCACGATGTCGATTGTCGTCCGCGACGCGCCATGGCCGCCGGCCTCGGTCCCCTGCGCGATCAGGATGTCGGCACCTGCATCGAGCGCCTGCCGCGCCATCGCCTCGTCCTGCACCTGGCAGATCAGGAGTGCGCCCGACGACTTGATGCGCGGTGCGAAGGGCATTGGATCGCCGAACGAAAGCATGATCGCACGCGGACCGGCTTCAAGTGCGATGTCCAGCAGCGCCGGCTGCTTGGCCAGGCTCCAGGTGATGAAACCGATGCCGAAGGGATCGGAGACATCGGCAAGCTTGGCCGTCTCCTGCTCGAGCCACGCTCTGTCACCATAGCCACCGCCGAGAATCCCGAAGCTACCAGCGGCGCTGACGGCCTTGGTGAGGCGCACCCCGGCTATGACATCCATCGGGGCCGACAGGATCGGGTGCCGGATGCCCAAACGGGCGGTCAATGGTGTCGATATCGGCATGTCCTCTCCCTGCAGTCTGGACACCAACATTAGGACGAACTATCATTCTCTAAAAATGAATACTAGAGAATGCAGACATCTCTAAAATGAAACGGTACGTCCCATGGAGTTGAGCGATCTCCTGACCTTCTCAACCGTCGCACGCCTGGGCGGCATCACCCGCGCCGCCGACGAACTCAACACCGTGCAGTCCAATGTCACGCAACGGGTGAAGGCGCTGGAAGCTGAGATCGGCACCGCGCTGTTCGAGCGGCACAGCCGCGGCATGACCCTGACCGGCGCCGGCCGCCGTCTGTTGCCCTATGCGCAGCGGATGGCCGCGCT
Organism: Bradyrhizobium sp. AZCC 2262; assembly: GCF_036924535.1. Lineage (NCBI taxonomy): Bacteria > Pseudomonadati > Pseudomonadota > Alphaproteobacteria > Hyphomicrobiales > Nitrobacteraceae > Bradyrhizobium > Bradyrhizobium sp. AZCC 2262. The sequence goes on from NZ_JAZHRT010000001.1 coordinate 4,189,046, forward strand.
GTCGCGCGAGGCGCTGCTGGCCGCGCGCGATGATGGCGAACCGAAAGGACCGCTCTCCATTGGTTCAATGGAAACGACTGCGGCGGTGCGCCTGCCCTCCCTGCTCGCCGAATTCCATCGCCGCTTCCCGGCGGTACGATTGAGCTTGCGGACCTCGACCACGGCCGAACTGGTGGCCGGCGTGCTCAACGGCAGCTTTGATGGCGCCTTCGTCGCAGGTCCGATCGAACATGCCGAACTCGATGCAACGGTCGCCTTCCGCGAAGAACTGGTGCTGGTCACCGCTCAGCGCTGGAAAACTCTCGCTGCCTTGCGCGCCGGCACGTCGGAGTCGGGGCCGACCGCACTGGTATTCCGCACCGGCTGCACCTACCGCCAACGGCTCGAGCAGGTCTTCACGGAATTCGGCTGGCCGTCGTCCGCCCGGTTCGAACTCGGCACGCTCGACGGGATGATCGGCTGCGTCGCCGCCGACATGGGCGTGACGATGCTGCCGCGCGCCGTGGTCGGGCGGAACGACACGGTCAGTATCCACACGCTCACGCCCACACAGTCCCGGGTCGAGACGCTCTTCATCACCCGCCGCAGCGCGCACCAGTATAGCGCGCTGCAGGGCTTCGCCGCTTGCCTGAACGATAATGGCGCGGTTATCGCCGCCTGAAATACCAGCGCCGCAACGCCACGCCGGCCCAGATCGCCTCGACCAGTCCGAACGGCCAGGCGCCTTGGAGAAATCCGTAAACCGATCCGAGCGCGCAAGCACCGGCGAAGGCGAGAATGTACCAATGGCTGCGGTCCTCCAGCGCGTAGGCCACCAGCATCGCGGTCACCGCGAAAAGACCGAATAGGCTCAATGTATCCATCGACGAGCCCCGCCCCAAACTCCAGTGCCACAGCGCCACGACGGCACTTAACCAACAAAGATACGTTCGACCAGCCAGTAGGTGCCGATCGCCGCCACCGCCAGCGAGGCGATGCGCGGGGTCAGCCGCGCGCCGCGACCGCGCGACAGCCACATCAGCGCCGGCAAGAAGACAGCGACGAAAATTAGCTGCCCGATTTCGACCCCCACATTGAAACCCACCAGCCCGCGCACCAGCGTCGCCCCCTTCAGGCCGAGTTCGCCAAGTACGGAGGCAAACCCGAAGCCGTGCACAAGGCCGAAACCGAAACTCCAGATCCACCGCCTCCTGTCGGGCTCGGCCGCGAAAAGATTCTCCAGCGCGACCCAGACGATCGTAGCCGCAATCAGCGGCTCGATAATGCGGTCGGGAATCGTCACAATGCCCAGCGCCGCGACCGACAGCGTCACGCTGTGGGCCAATGTGAAGGCCGTGACGATGCGCACTACCGACCACGCACCTCGCGCGGTGGCCAGCAGCGCGACCAGGAACAGCAGATGGTCGTAACCGGTGAGAATGTGCTCGATGCCGAGCTTGACGAAGTCGAACCAGCCCGTCGCGACGGTGCGGTCGATGTCCACAGTGACGGACCTCGATTCCTCCCCAAAGATCACCTGCCGCTCGCCGCTCGGCGTGCGAAGATTGCCGAGGGTTTGGTAGTGCTCGCCCAGAAAGGCGCGCCAATCCTCGGTGATGTCGAGACGGCCATGGGAAGAGTCGCAGGTGAAGTCGATCTCGATTGTTGCGCGGGTCTCGTTGGTGCCAGCCCCGCCAATGCGCACTCGCCCGGCCCGGCAGCGTCCGCCGTCGAGGTCCACCGTGACGCTCCTGCGCGCCGCTTCGGCCACCACTTCCGCCGCTCCACGGTCGGCATTGGCGGCGGCGGTGAGGATCTCCGCCGAGGCCGCCGGCAGTTCAGGCAAGGCGAGCGAGAGCGTGTAGAGCATCCGGCCGCCAGTGAATTCGATGCGCAATAGTCCCGTGGTGGTTACGTGCGCAAGCGCGCCGCAGCAGCCAATAAGCGTCAGCCAGAGGAGTGCCCATGGCGCGACCCTCATCGTCACGGTGCGCCTCCCGCCCGCTCCCATTCTTCGACAACGAAGGCCGGCAACAGTGCGATCTCCTGGCTCCCGTCAAGCCTTGCATAGTGCGACAGGCCCATCGGAGTGGTGCCGCCGAATGAAATCGCGAACACCGAAGTGCCGGGTCCGCTGACAATGACGCGCAGCCGGGGTGGCGCGAGACCGAACTGCGCCACGCCGACCCGAGCGACCTCCGCCTCGGTCAGGACGCGATCCGGTCCCGAGTTTCGAAGCAGCTTGAGCGCGCTATCGAGGCGCGCTTCGAAGCCTGCTGTGGCCGCGCCCTGCGTCGCGCGCCAGCCGGCTTGCGTGCGCACAAAATGCCAATGGCCGCGCGAGGCGATTACATCGACCTCCCGCACCTCCTCCGCCGGAATCGTCATCAGCCCCTTCGGAACGAAAGGCTCAAGCCCTGGACCACCGCGTCCGCCGGTAAACGCCAGTGCGGCGAGGAAACCGGTAGCGCCGAGCGCGGCGGCTGCCCAGGCCAGCCGGTTCATCGCCGCCACCACCACATCGCGCTGCCGGCGAATGCTATGAGCCCGGGAATAAGCAGCACCGTGACCAGGAAGATGCCGCGCATCTGTTCGCCGGTGAGCGAGACCGTTGGAAGGACTTCGACGGGCGGTTTAATCGCCGGCGCTCTTTCCTCACGCGTGAGCCACGCGAGTCCGGCCAGCACGGCGTCGGAGTTGGCCAGATAGGGAAAGAAGGAATTGGAGGCGAAATCGGCATCGCCCGCGACAATCAAACGGAAGGCCGCTGCGGCCGTTCCATTCAACCGTCCCTCGGCGGCGAGCGCGATGATCTGTGGTGCGCGCGGGCCGGACTTGGCCTTTGTCTGGTCCCCCAGACGATTTGCGATGACATAGCTGTCGGCGCTGCTGGCGGCGAGTGGCGTCACTTTGACGCCCGGCGCCGGCAAGACCTCCAGCGGCCGCGCGCCGGGGTAGAACGATAGCGCCAGCCCACGCGTGGCAGGGTGGGAACCGTAGCGCGATACGGCGATCATCTGCTCGTCGGTGAAGTAGTGCTCGGTCGGATCGACGATCACGCCGTCACGCACTGCGATGCCGGCGCTTGCAAGCAGCGCCGCGATGCTCTCGTCGAGGGCATAGTCCGGCTCGATCAGGAACATCGCAGAACCGCCGCGTTCCAGATAGCGGCGCAGCACGTCGGTTTCGCCGGGGCTGTAGCGGGTTCGCGGGTTGGCTTCGACCATCGCCGCACAATCGTCCGGGATCGGCTGGCCGGTGGCGAAGGAAACCTTGCGGGCGACCAAGCCTAGCTTCTCGATGGCACGCCTCAGGCGGCCGAGACCATGCTGTTCCATCAGCACCAGACCGGTGCCGGAGGCATCGTGGCTATGGTTGTGGGCGCCTTCGAAATGCGTGTGGAACTCAAAATTGTCGATGTCGTATTGACCGTGACCCGACGCGAAACAGATCACCACGTCGCGTGTGCGCAGCAGCCGCAACACACCAAGCGCGATCTCGCGATCGTCGGTGGTGATTACTTCGACGCGGCGTTCGTCAAGCCGCAGCACGGCGGAATTGTAGGTTCGCACGCCCTGGCTGCTGGCCAACGCCGGATTCTGATCGGCGTCGATCAACCGCACGCGAAAATTCCCGTTCAGCCGCTCGAGCTGCCGCAGCATGGCGCCTAGCGCGCGAGCGGCCTCATTCTGCTTCTGGTAGAAATAGACCACCTCGACGCGTTCGCTGAGCCTGCGCACAACCTCGCGCGCCTCCGCCGACGGCGTGAAGGCCTTTTCGTGAGTGAGATCGAGATGCGCGTCGTGGCGAAACAGCGCCACATTGGCGAGGATCGTGACCGCCACGGCGGCGGTGACGACAAGCGTGGCAGAGGCAATGCGGCTGGCGAAGGCAAGCCGCGCCGGCACCTTCAGCCCGGCCGCAAACAGCGCCGCCAGCGCGAAAACTACTCCGGCAAACCAGCCCAGATTGATCCAGTCGAGCGATTGCAGCGGCTCGAGCAGATTGTGAAGAAAGCTCGTGTCCTCGGCCGGCAGGTCGTTCGAACCTTGCTGGTCGCTCATCGCTGCGCAAGCCCCCAGGTGGTGAGGAAAAGCGCAAGCATGCTCGCGGTAACGAAGTAGCCGATGTCCGACAGGAACACCGAGCCGCTGACCATCGGTTTGAAGTGGCCGATCAAGGAGAGGTTGATGGCAAAGCTGTCAAACGGCGGCGGCAACAGATAGGACACCGAATCGGCGAACCAGAGCATCAGGAATGCACCGATCGACAACGCCGCGGCGACGACCTGGCTCTCGGTGATGCTCGACATCAAGAGGCCGACGGCGACTAGCAGCGAGGCGTGGAGCGCGAGCGCCAGATAGCCGGCATAGATCGGTCCCCAATCCGGTTCGCCGTAGCGGCCGAGGATCGCGGCGTAAATGAGCGTCAGCGCGAAAATCCCAAGCACAAGCGTCAGCGTGGCGGCATATTTCGCCAGCACGACCGAGAGTTCGCGAACCGGCGCGGTAAGCAGCAATTCCAGCGTTTCCGACCGCCGCTCTTCGGCGAAGGTACGCATTGTCAGCACGGGGACCAGCAGGATCGACAGCACATACATCTGGTGAAAGATGTATTGGAGGTTCGCTACCTTGGTGACGAACAGCGTCAGGCTGAACGTATAGCCCAGCACGAGCAGGAACACGGCCGCAACGGTATATCCGATCGGCGACGTCAGCGTCGCGTTCAGCTCCTTGGTGAAGAGGATGCGCAGCGCTCTCATGTTAGCGACAAAAACCAGCTTTCAAGGTCCGGGGTGTCCGCGATCGCCCGGACCCCCAGCAATCGGCCACCGAGCATCACCGCTACCCGGTCTGAGGTCTTCTCCACCTCGCTCAGGATATGCGAACTCATGAGCACCGTATGGCGTCCGGCCAACGAGCGGATCAGCTCTCTCATTTCGATGATCTGGCGGGGATCAAGCCCGTTGGTCGGCTCATCGAGGATGAGGATCTCGGGATCGTGGATCAGGGCCTGGGCAAGCGCTGCCCGCTGGCGATAACCGCGTGACAGGGCCCTGGTCGGCTTGTCCACGACAGCGCCCAATGCGAGCCGGTCGACCACCCGCTCCACGGCGGCGGCGACCGCCCGTTCGGGCAGCCCGCGAAGCCGGGCCATGAATGCGAGGAATTCGCCGACGCGCATCTGGCGATAGAGAGGTGCCGATTCCGGCACATAGCCGATACGTCGTCGCACCTCGAGCGAATCGCGGATCGTATCGAGGCCTGCTACCGTGAGCCGCCCGGCGGAAGGCAACAGGTAGCCCGCAAGCAGCCGCATGAAGGTGGTTTTGCCGGAGCCGTTCGGTCCCAACAGGCCGAACACCTCGCCGTGGCGGATGTCAAGCGTCAGCCGGTCAAGTGCCGTGACCGAGCCGTAGCGTTTGCTTACGCCGAGCGCCGAAATAGCAGGAATATCCGTCGCTCGGGTTGGCGCATCATCCCGCAGCGCCGCGTCGATTGACGAGATGGTCATGCAGCGTCCCGAAAGAGCAGCGCCTGCCCAGCGGACAAGCTTGCTGCCGCGTCGCTTCGGCGGGCTGGCCTGGAATCTGGCGCGGGCACTCCGCCTGGCACAGCCCGCGCCGGTTCAGCTTTCAATCGTAGAATTCGGGCGCTTTCTTCGTCGCCTTGAATATCTCCGGATCGTGCCCGTAGAAAATCTGCGCGTTATTGGCGTCACGCATCAGCCGAATGCGCTGATAGCTGCGATAGGCGTCGCCCGGACTCTGCGTGCCCGGGATCGGCGGGATCAGGTTCTTGTCGAGGTTTTCCTTGAGATAGACAACGTCGCTGGTGAGGATCACCGAGCCGGTCTTGGGCAGCTTCACGATCGCGAACTGGCTGCCGGGGGTGTGACCGGGACCACGCATGATGCGCATGGAGCCGTCGTCGAACAGGTCCAAATCGCCGTTGAGACGGATGACGTTCATCTTCTTGGTGTCGGCGAAATCGCCCGGAATGTAATAGACGGAGAAGCCGACATCCGGCCACCAGGCAGCCTTCAGTTCGTCGTCCTGGACGACGAGGGTCGAATTCGGAAACTGACCAACGTTACCGCCGTGATCGAGATGCAAGTGACCGGCCACCACGTATTTGATGTCGTCGGTCTTGAGACCGATCTTGGCAAGCTGCGCCGGAATTGCGTCGTCCTTCGTCATCTTGAGGCCGAAGCCCTTGGCGAGCGGTCCCCACCATCCCTCGGGATCGGTTATCGTCTTGTCGTTGTTTCCGGTATCGAAAATGACATTGCCCTTGGGATGCTTGAGCACATAGAAGCTCACCGGTGCCCAGTCGATATTGCCTTGGCCACCCATCTGCAGGGCCGCCTTCGGGAAGCCGCCCAACGAGCCGGATGTGAAGACGTAAAGTTTCGGGCCATCCTGTGCGGGGGCCGGCGCGGCAACCGCCGCAAGGCCGAGCGCGATAGCTAGACTCAGGGCAACATGCTTCATCGTCATAGCGTGTCCTCCTTTGCCTTCGTTTTACGGGCTGTCTGTGCAGCCACTATGCGTCGCCCCGACGCGGTCGAGGCCAGCCACCTGAGAATAGATTGGGCCTCACCAAAAGCAAGTTGGGAATGCCATCTGAAAATAGGCCACTCCCGGTCAACCCCACTTTTGCCGGCCTTTTTCTTGGCCTTCGGCCCCTCCGCCTGACTGCGATAGGCCTTTGCCATACTCAAAACCCTGGGCGACCTCGGCGTCTGAGGCGGACCGCGCCATCCCGCCGACATAATCGGCAACCGGTGAAGGCGGGAAGCATTGAGTGCACGGGTGGGAGTGGAGCCGAAACGAGCCACCCCGGGGGTAAGTTGCGGCCGTCCTCAGGGAGCGCGGCCTAATGGCAGGATCGGCACGCGGCCAGAACCATCATCGTCGTCAAGCGTTCCCGTTACATTGGCTACGATTGTTGCTTGCTTCGGGGGTGTTGACCCCCGGCGCTCTACCGTCCCGCTTTCATGCGGCGTCGCTTCTCTACCGAGGTGGACGATGGTGAAGGAAACCAAGTTCTTCCGTAAGCAGGCCGACAAGGCTGAGCGCATGGCGCGATCCAGCCACCGACGTCGAAATCTCGGAACGATACCTGAGTATGGCGCATGCCTATCGCAGTCAGGCTAGGGTTTTGAAGGCCAAGAAAAAAAGGCTGAAAAGAAACTGCGCTAACGGCCTCGTGTCGGTTTCCTTGGAACCCTCACCTTCCGGCTAGGTTGGTCGTTGTACGTAAGGGGAGGTTCGCCATGAAAAAACTAGCGTCTGTCGCTTTCGCCGTGGCCCTTTCAGCGGGTTCGCTTAGCCTGGCAAGGGCCGATCAGCCGGGGCCGGACTGGATGCCCGCGCAGCAAGTCATCGAGCAGGTTCTCAGGTCGGGCTATACGCAAGTCACCGAACTTAAAGCCGACGATGGCCGATGGGAAGGTGAAGGTATCAAAAACGGGCAGAAGATGGACTTCCATGCCGATCCCAAGACGGGTGTAATTACCTTCGAAAAGCTCGATGACTAAGCGCGCAGGTAGAAAAGCCGTCTCAGTCGAAGTCGGATAAATCCGACTTCGATCGGGAGAGGTGAAGTGAGCGCTTTGCCTGACAGGCAAGCCGGTGTTATGCGGGGTCATGCCCGCCCCCATCCTCCCCCTGATCGATGCCGTCACGCACTGGCCCGAGCGCGGAGCCCTGATTGGCCTCGATCTCGGCACCAAGACCATCGGCGTGGCCGTATCCGATCCGGACCGCCGGCTAGCGACCGGCGTCGAGACCATCCAGCGCAAGGCCTTCAAGGCCGACGCCGCGCGGCTGTTGGCGATATCGGGCGAGCGCAACGTGGTCGGCTTCGTGCTGGGTCTTCCCATCAACATGGACGGCAGCGAGGGCCCGCGCGCGCAATCGACCCGCGCCTTTGCCCGCAATTTCTCCAACCTCACCGGCCTTGCCATCGCGCTGTGGGACGAGCGGCTGTCGACGGCGGCCGTCGAGCGCGAACTGATCGGCATGGACGTCAGCCGCGCCCGCCGCGCCGAGGTGATCGACGAACATGCCGCTATCTTCATCCTGCAGGGCGCGCTGGACCGGCTGACGAAGCTGCGCGGGGACGCCTAGGGATGGCGATCGTCATTGCGGCGCTGCTGCCGGTATTTTTGCTGATCGTGCTCGGCTTCATCCTGAAGCGGACGCTGATACAGCCCGAGGCGCAGTGGCATGGGCTGGAGCGGCTGACTTACTACGTGCTGCTTCCGGTGCTGCTGATCCAGACGCTGGTGAAGGCCGACTTCACCAGCGTGCCGGTTACCGGCGTCGGCGGCGCGCTGCTGCTGTCGGCACTCGCGATGTCGCTGCTGTGTCTTGCGCTGCGTCCGCTGCTCGCCCGCGTCGCAATCGACGGTCCCGCCTTTACCTCGATCTTCCAGGGCGCGACACGCTGGCAGACCTATGTGGCGCTCTCCGTCTCCGGCAGTCTGTTCGGCAACCTCGGGCTGGCGCTGGCGTCGGTCGCGATGGTCGCCATCGTTCCGCTGGTCAACGTGTTCAGTGTCGCGGTGCTTGCCCGTTACGCCTCGCCGGAAAAGCGCTCGGCCGGTTCAATCATCGTGACCGTGGCGAGCAATCCGCTGATCTGGGCCTGTGCGGTCGGGCTGGCGCTCAACGTCACGCACATTCCGCTGCCCAAACTCTGGCACGAGGTGGCGGACGCGCTCGGCCGCTCCTCGCTCGCCATCGGCCTGATGGTGACCGGCGCCGGGCTGCATCTCGAAGGCCTGCTCAGGCCGAGCCTCGCCGCCGGCGTCGCGGTGTTCCTCAAGCTGGTGCTGATGCCGGTAATCGCGGTCGCGCTGGCATCGAAATTTGGACTTGCCGATTCCAACCTCGCCGTCGTGGCGGTCTGTTCGGCGGTGCCCGCGGCGTCAAGCGCCTATGTGCTGGCGCGGCAAATGGGCGGCGACGCGCCGCTGCTGGCGCAGATCATCACGCTGCAGACGATTTTGGCCGCAATCACGATGCCGATCGCGATTGCACTCGCTGCGATGTGCTAGCCCGAGCCGGCCAGCCAGAGCGTCTGAATCGTCGCGGCCAGATTGTTGATGCCGTGCAGCACGATCGTCAGCCAGGTCGAGTTGGTGCGGTAACGCAGATAGCCCAGCAGCAGGCCGATCGAAAACACCTCGCCGAAGAAGAACCAGTCGTACTGCAGATGCAGCGAGGTCCAGGCCAGCGACGACAGCAAGATGGCGCCGGCGACGCCGAGTTTTGATTCCGACCAGCCGCGATAGAGGAAGCCGCGCGCAAAGATCTCTTCCCACATCGGCGCGGCGACGCAGAACGCGATCACCAGAAGCCACAGCGCGCCGTCGACCTGCGCGGATTTCAGCACCTCGCCCATGAAGCCCGATGTCACCTCGCGCCCGAGCGCCCGCGACAGCAGGTCCCAGCCGCCGACAAGGATGGCCAGCGCCGCGACGCCGATGAAGAAATTGCGCCATGGGGTCCAGCGCAGCGCCAGATAATCGGCAAAAGGTATCCGCGTTGGACGGATCGCGATCCATGTCGCCAGCAGCACGGCGGGCAATCCCAGGATGACCGAGAGCGAAATGGTCAGACCGCTGCCGACGATATGGATCGCTTCGGCGATGTCGAACGATCCGCCCTGCCGCAGCACAAAATAGGCGATGACAGCGACCTGGCCGAGGAACATCCCGACGAAGATGAACAGGCCCCACAGCGTGGTGCCCCAGAATTTCCAGACGCGCGGCGGCCGCGGATCGGGGACTGCCGGCGGAACGGCAACAGCACTTGCGGGAGTGAGGGATTCCATCAGATGACTTTCGTTAGTGAGACCATTCTTTCTCTGTCTTGCGGAGATGTATTCACGGCAGCGCGCGCCCCAGCAGGCCGCTTATGTCGTCATGGGCCAGATCCACCGCGCCGTACATGCCGGCGTGATTCCCGGCAAGGCGCGTGGCGGCGAACAACTGCGCATGGCGCGGCGACACGGCGTTGAGCGCGGCAGAAGCCGCCAGCAGCGCGAGCTTCTCGACCGCCAGCCGCGCCACCCGCTCGCTGTCCGGCCGGCGGAACGCCTTGCCGATGAAGGTGATGACCTCACCCGCGCCGGGCAATCCAAGCGTCTCGCCGGTCAGTTCATGCACGATGCTGGACGCCACTTCCGGCTCGCGCGACAGCGCGCGGAGGACGTCGAGGCACATCACATTGCCGGAGCCTTCCCAGATCGCATTGACCGGCGACTCCCGGTAATGCCGCGCCAGAATGCCCTCCTCCACGTAACCATTGCCGCCGAGGCACTCCATGGCCTCATAGAGAAAGCCGGGCGCACTCTTGCAGACCCAGTATTTGATGGCGGGCGTCAGCAGCCGCATATAGGCGGCCTCCTTGGCGTCAACGGGCGCGCGGTCGAACGACCGGCACAGCCGCATCACCAGCGCGACTGACGCCTCGACATGCAGCGCCATGTCGGACAGCACCGCCTGCATCAGCGGCTGATCGGCGAGATGCTTCTGGAACACGCTGCGATGCCGCGCGTGATGCAACGCATGCGCAAGGCCCGATCGCATCAGGCCGGCGGAAGCAATCGCGCAATCCTGCCGCGTCAACTGCACCATCTGAATGATGGTGCGGATGCCCTTGCCTTCCGCGCCGACGCGCTCGGCATAGGCGCCGTGAAACTCGACTTCGGACGAGGCATTGGAGCGGTTGCCGAGCTTGTCCTTCAGCCGCTGAAACCGGATCGCATTGATGGACCCATCGGGCGCAAAGCGCGGCATCAGGAAGCAGCTCAGTCCCTCCTCGGCCTGCGCCAGCACCAGGAAGGCGTCGCACATCGGCGCCGACATGAACCATTTGTGCCCGGTGATGCGGTAGGCGCTGCCGTCGCGCTCCGCCCGTGTCATGTTGGAGCGGACATCTGTGCCGCCCTGCTTCTCGGTCATGCCCATGCCGAGCGTCATGCCGCGCTTGGTCCACCACGGCGCAAACGCCGGATCGTAGGACCGCGTGCCGAGCACCGGCATCACCCTGGCCAGCAGTTCGGGCTGTTCCGCCAGCGCGGCGACCGAGGCCCGCGTCATGGTGATCGGGCAGAGATGCCCGGTTTCGACCTGCGCAGCCATGTAGAATTTCGCCGCGCGCATCACCTCGGACGCGCCGCCGGCCGATTTGCCTGCCGCGTCCCAGGTCGAATTATGCACGCCGGCATACGCACTGTGCGCCATCAGTTCGTGATAGGCCGGATGGAATTCGACCTCATCGCGGCGGTTGCCTCTGGAATCGAAGATGCGCAGTTTCGGTGTGTTCTCGTTGGCAACACGGCCGCGTTCCGCCATTGCCGCCGAGCCCCAATGCTTGCCGAACTCCGACAACTCGCTTTGTGCAGAAGCGCCGCCATTGGCAGCGACCGCCTCGACCAGCGGCCGGTCGGCCGCATAGAGGTCGATATCTTCGAACGGCGGCGACTGGTTGAAGACCTCGTGGGTCGCAAATGTTGCCTGGCTCATGGCTGGTCCTGGAACCGCGATTCACTTCCGCGGCGTGATCGGGAAATCATAGGCCCGCCCGCCCGCGCCCGGCAGCGAAAAGTGCCACCACTCCTTCGAATAGTTTACAAATCCTCGCCGTGCCATCACCAGAATCAGCTTCTCCCGCCAGCGGCGCTGGGCTGCGGTAATGGATTTCGCCGCCGTGTGCGACTTGACGTCGGAGCAGTCGTAGCCGGTCCCCATATCGACGCTGCCGTCCGGCGCGCGAAGGCTCACGTTGGCGGTGCAGTCGCCATAATCCTTGGCAGCATCGAACACTGCCGAATTGTCGGCTTTCAGATCAACCAGGGAGAGGTCGAGCGCGGCGCCGGTGGAGTGGCCCGAATGGGTAGCGATGTAGCCGAGGCGAAATAGGTCGCCCTTGCTGAACGCCGGATTGTAGCGCTTCTGCGCCGGTGTTTCGCGGCCGTCGCGCGACCACGCCACCATGTCGGCAACCGCCCGCGTCGGCCGGTAGCAGTCAAACATCTTCAGCGACAGGCCCTGCAGCGCGAGTTCTTCCTGAATGCTCTTCAGCAGCGCACCCACTTCGCGCTTCACCACGCATTCGGCGGCCTGATACCCCTTGAGCGGACGGCCGACGAAATTGTTGGCGCCGGCGTAGCGCATGTCCTGAATGATGGTCGGATCGATATCGCGCAGATAGACGAAGCCGGCAGGCAGTTTTGGCGCCTGCGCGGCGGCGTTCGCCGGGCAACCCGCCACGACTATCGCCGCGAGTGCCATCCACCTTCCCGCCCCCCAGCCGGCGATCGCCAATGCCCGCAACATGATCCGGACGGATTGAATGAAATGCCGCACGTTCTTCATGGCCTGATGCATCGCGCCCACCCTAGCCGAAGCCAGCCGCAGGAACACCGTCCGCCGCCGTTTACCCTGCCGACGAAGCGCTAGTGGATAAGTCCGGACGCGGGATTTGACGCTTGCCCTGCGTGGCATCTCTGCCTATAGCTCTGGCTTTAATGACCCCTATATCGAAATCGACCTTCGTCCTCGGGCACCGGCATCTGCTGGGAATCGAGGGGCTTTCCGCTGCCGATATTACCGGCCTGCTCGACCTTTCCGAGGAATATGTCGAGCTCAACCGCCAGGTGGACAAAAAGCGCACCTCCCTGCGCGGTCGCACCCAGGTGAACCTGTTTTTCGAGGCCTCGACCCGGACCCAATCCTCGTTCGAACTGGCTGGAAAACGGCTGGGCGCCGACGTCATGAACATGTCGGTATCCTCGTCCTCGATCCGCAAGGGCGAGACGCTGATGGATACCGCCGTGACGCTCAACGCCATGCATCCGGACATCCTGGTGGTGCGGCACCACGCCTCCGGCGCGGTGGAACTTCTGGCGCGCAAGGTTGACGGTTCCGTGATCAATGCCGGCGACGGCAGCCACGAACATCCGACCCAGGCGCTGCTGGACGCGCTGACCATCCGCCGGAATAAAGGCCGGCTGGAAGGGCTCGTGATCGCGATCTGCGGCGACGTGATGCATTCCCGCGTGGCGCGCTCCAATATCCTGCTGCTCAACACCATGGGCGCCCGCGTCCGCGTCGTCGCCCCCTCCACGCTGTTGCCGCGCGGCATCGAGCGGATGGGCGTCGAGGTCGCGCGCGACATGCGCGAGGGCCTCAATGGCGCCGACATCGTGATGATGCTGCGGCTGCAGCGGGAGCGAATGAACGGCTCCTTCGTGCCGTCGAGCCAGGAGTATTTCCATTATTTCGGTCTCGACCAGAAGAAGCTCGCTTACGCCAAGCCGGACGCGCTGGTGATGCACCCGGGGCCGATGAACCGCGGCGTCGAAATCGACTCGATCGTGGCGGACGGCGCGCAATCGCTGATCCGCGAACAGGTGGAAATGGGAGTGGCGGTGCGGATGGCGGTGCTCGAAGCGCTCGCCCGCAACCTGCCGAACGCGTGAGAGCATGCTGACTGATCGACGCCCCATCCTGCTCGCCAATGCCCGCGTCGTCGATCCCTCGAGGGACTTTGACGGCCCCGGCGACGTGCTGATTGCCGATGGCACCATCCGCGACTCCAGGCGCGGCATTGGCGCGGCCGGCGTGCCCGAAGGCACCGACATCATCAATTGCGCCGGCAAGATCGTCGCCCCCGGGCTGATCGACATGCGCGCCTTTGTCGGCGAGCCCGGCGCCAGCCACCGCGAAACCTTTGCCTCCGCCAGCCAGGCGGCTGCCGCCGGCGGCATCACCACCATCATCTGCCAGCCGGATACCTCGCCTGTTATCGATAACTCAGCGACGGTGGACTTCGTGCTGCGCCGGGCCCGCGACACCGCGATCGTCAACATCCACCCGATGGCTGCGCTGACAAAGGGCCTCGGCGGCCAGGAAATGACCGAGATCGGGTTGTTGAAGGCCGCCGGCGCGGTCGCCTTTACCGATGGCGACAGAAGCGTGACCAATGCGCAGGTGATGCGCCGCGCGCTGACCTATGCCCGCGATTTCGACGCGCTGATCGTGCACCACACCGAAGATCCTGATCTGGTTGGCGAAGGCGTGATGAACGAGGGCGAGTTCGCCGCGCGACTTGGGCTTGCCGGCATTCCCAATGCCGCCGAAGCCGTGATGCTGGAGCGCGACATGCGCCTCGTGGCGCTGACCGGCGGGCGCTATCACGCCGCCTCGCTGTCCTCGCTGGAGTCGCTCGAAATCCTCAAGCGCGCACGCGACGCCGGCCTCGATGTCAGCGCGTCGGTGTCGATCAACCATGTCACGCTGAACGAAAACGATATCGGCCCCTACCGCACCTTCTTGAAACTGTCGCCGCCGCTGCGCACCGAGGAGGATCGCCTGGCGCTGGTTGCGGCCGTCGCCTCCGGCCTGGTCGACGTCGTGATGTCCGACCACAACCCGCAGGACGTCGAGGTGAAGCGGCTGCCGTTCGCGGAAGCGGCTTCCGGCGCGGTCGGGCTGCAGACCATGCTGCCGGCGGCGCTGCGGCTGATTCATAATGGCGAGATGGATTTCAAGACGCTGATCCGGGCGATGTCGACACGACCCGCCGAACTGCTTGGCCTGCCCGGCGGCTCGCTGCGCGCGGGTTCCCCGGCCGACGTCGTTGTGATCGATCCCGACACGCCCTGGGTACTCGATCCCGCCGACCTCAAATCGCAGTGCAAGAACACGCCGTTCGACGAAGCCCGCTTCTCGGGACGCGTCGTGCGTACTATCGTGGGCGGGCGGACGGTCTATGAACATGTCTGATTCATGCGAAACGGGCCGCGGTGGGAGCTACCGCAATGTCTGACGCGTTCCTCATCGTCGCCTTCCTGATCGGCTATCTGCTGGGCTCGATCCCGTTCGGGATGGTGCTGACCAAGCTTGCCGGCACGCAGGATTTGCGTTCGATCGGTTCCGGCAATATCGGCGCCACCAACGTGCTGCGCACCGGCCGCAAGGGCCTGGCCGCGGCAACCCTGATCGGCGACATGCTCAAGGGCACGATCGCGGTCATCATCGCCGGCTATTACGGCGGCGCCAATGCCGCGATGCTGGCCGCGCTCGGCGCCTTCCTCGGCCACCTCTTCCCGGTCTGGCTCAAATTCAACGGCGGCAAGGGCGTCGCGACCTATATCGGTGTGCTGATCGGCCTGTTCTGGCCGGCGGCTTTGATGTTCTGCCTGATCTGGTTAGCTACCGCTTTCACCACGCGATACTCCTCGCTCTCGGCGCTGGTCGCCGCGTTCGTGACACCGCTGTTCCTGTGGTGGTTCGGCCACCCCGCGCTGGCGTCGCTGTTCGTGGTGCTGACGCTGCTCCTGTTCTGGAAGCACAGCGAGAACATCAAGCGGCTGCAGGCCGGGACCGAAGGGCGGATCGGGGCGAATTAGAACTCCGCCATCGTAGCCCGTATGAGCGCAGCGATACCCGGGACGATGCTGGACTTTTCCCGGATGCCGCTGCGCTCATCCGGGCTACGGGTTCATCACCGCTTGAGAGCCTGCTCCACAAACCGCGCCGCCGCCAATGCCTTCGCATCGGCGCCATATCGCGCGATGACGGTCACACCGACTGGCAAGCCGCCATCCGCAATCAGCGCGGGAACGTTGACGCAAGGCACGCCCATCAGCGTCCAGAGACGGTTGTAACGGGCGTCGCCGGTCGAACCCAATCCCTTCGGCGCGGCGCCCGGCGCCGACAAGGTCAATATCACATCGACATCATCGAATATTTTGGCGAGCGCCTGCCGCGCGCGGCCAGCAACATCCATGGCCTCGTCATAGGCGGCCGGTGTCCCGCCCTTGCTTTCGTCGAGGCGTCCGCGGAGATTCGGCGCCATCGCGTCGTAATTTTCGCGGTATTCCCAGGCGAGCGCCTGATGCGCCTCGAATTCCTGGATCACCGGATGCACGCGCCACGCCTCCGCAATGATCTCGGGCAAAGCCAGCGTCCACACCGAAGCGCCGGCACGCTCCGCAGCCTTGGTCGCCATCCGCAGCGCCTCCGCGCCTGCTGCTTCCGGCGCATCAGCAAAATCCTGCGTCACGACGCCGATGCGCGGCGTCGGAATACCGGATGGCAGCAGCAGTTCGGGTCGGCCGGTCATCGCCGCAAGCCCGCACGCCACGTCGTTGACGCCGGCGGCAAACAGGCCGACGGTGTCGAGCGTCCAGGAATAGCATTTGACGCCGACCGTCGGCAGCAAGCGATAGGACGGCTTGATCGCAGCCGTGCCGCAGAACGAGGCCGGCCGGATCACAGAGCCGCCGGTCTGCGTGCCCAGCGCCAGCGGGATCATGCCGGCGCCTACCGCTGCCGCCGAACCCGACGACGATCCGCCGGGTGTATGGTCATGGTTGTGCGGGTTGAGCGTCGGCGTCGGATCCGAGGAAGCGAATGCCGTGGTCGTGGTCTTGCCCACGATGGTCGCACCTGCCGCCTTCAACAGCATCACCACGGCCGCGTCGCCGCGCGATCGAAATCCGCGGTAGATCGGCGAGCCCATCTCGGTCGGAAAATCCACCGTATCCATGATGTCCTTGATGCCGACCGCAATGCCGCGCAACGGCCCGGCGCTTGCCGCACGGACGTCGTCCGCATGGCAGACGAAGGCGCCGATCGTCTTGTCCTGCGCGCCTATCGCCTCCAGCGATTGCGAGATTGCGGCGTCGGGCGAGAGATCGCCGGAATCGATGCGGCGCTGGAGTTCGGCGAGAGAGATCATGGTGCGTGGTTCCTGCGGCTTTTGATCGTGTCGGCCAGATGGAATATGATTGATCCGCCGCTGTCAAAATTGTCCGTGAGTTCCGATGCAGCTTGAATCCGTCCTGACCTGTCCGCGCTGCAGCCACCAATCCGCTGAGCAAATGCCAACGGACGCGTGCCAGTTCTTCTACGTCTGTAAAGGCTGCAGCGAGAGGCTGAAACCGCTGGCGGGCGACTGCTGCGTGTTCTGCTCGTTCGGCTCCGTGCCGTGTCCTCCCGTGCAGGAAAGCGGCAAAGGTGCCTGCTGCAGCTAACAAAGCTCAGGACGTTTTTACCTCAAACAGGTTGATCACAATCTCAGGTTGGGCAAAGCTGCCCCGCATGCACGACCGGACACCCCATACGCTTCACCTCACCGAGACCGACCGGATCGACCGGCTGCGGCTGATCCGCAGCGACAATGTCGGGCCGCGCACCTTTAACTCGCTGCTCAACCATTTCGGCGATGCGCGCACGGCGCTGGAGCGGCTGCCCGACCTGGCGCGGCGCGGTGGCGCCAATCGTTCGGGACGCATCTGTAGCGAGGAGGAAGCGCGGGCCGAGATCGCCGCGGCGAAAAGGATCGGCGTCACGCTGGTCGCGCCGGGCGAAGCCGCCTATCCGCCGCGGCTGGCGACGCTCGAGGATGCGCCTCCGCTGCTCGGCGTGCGCGTGCGCGCTGCGCCCGAAATCCTGATCCGGCCGATGATCGCGATCGTCGGCTCGCGCAACGCGTCGGGCGCCGGGCTGAAATTCGCCGGCCAACTGGCGCGCGATCTCGGCGACGCCGGCTTCGTCGTCATCTCAGGCCTGGCGCGCGGCATCGATCAGGCCGCGCATCGCGCGACGGTCGAAAGCGGCACAGTCGCGGTGCTGGCCGGCGGTCACGACCGGATCTATCCACCGGAGCATGCGGACTTGCTCTCCGCCCTGCTCGATCAAGGCGGCGCGATTTCCGAAATGCCGCTCGGCCATGTGCCGCGCGCCCATGATTTTCCCCGGCGCAATCGCCTGATCTCCGGCGCGTCGCTCGGCGTCGTCGTGATCGAAGCCGCGCATCGCTCGGGATCGCTGATCACGGCGCGGATGGCCGCCGAACAGGGCCGCGAAGTTTTCGCGGTGCCCGGCTCACCGCTCGATCCGCGCGCCGCCGGCACCAATGATTTGATCAAGCAGGGCGCGACCCTGGTCACCGAAGCCAGCGACGTCATCAACGCCATCCAGCCGATCATGGAGCGGCCGATTGTGCTCGAGGCGCGCGAGGACGATGACGCACCGCTCGATTTCGACATCGATCCGGGCGAGCACGAGCGCATCGTCACGCTGCTCGGGCCTAGCCCGGTCAGCCTCGACGATCTGATCCGGATGTCGGGCCTCTCGCCCGCCATCGTTCGCACGGTGCTGCTCGAACTCGAACTGGCCGGTCGGTTGGAGCGCCATGGCGGCGGGCTGGTGTCGCTGATCTAGAGTCCCGTTTCGATAGAATCGAAACGGGACTCTAGATTCTTGATTTGACGCGTTTTCTTAACGCGAACCGGTTCCCACTTCGCTCGAAAACGCTTTAGCCCTTCTCGTTGCGCGCGTCGAAATTGGTCCGCGCGCCCTCGATCTCGGGCAGATGTGCGAACGCCCATTGGCCGAGTGCCTGCACCGGCTGCGCCAGCCCGCGGCCGAGATCGGTCAGCTCGTAGTCGACCCGAGGCGGGATGGTCGGAAAGATCGTGCGCGTGACCAGCCCGTCGCGCTCCAACCCGCGCAAGGTGAGCGTCAGCATTCGCTGCGAGATGCCGCCGATCTTGCGCTTGAGCTCGTTGAAGCGCATCGGCCCGTCGATCAGCGTCATGATCACCAACACGCTCCATTTGTCGCCGACGCGGGCCAGTACGGAAGCCACGGCAAGGCAACTACCCTCGGCATGTGGGCCCGGAGGCATGGCAGGCACTTTCTTGTGCTCGGGTCTCATGGATGTGCTCGGGTGTAAAAAATGTGCGTTCTTGCGGGGGTTTGCCACAGTCACTCATATAGCGCCAGTTACAAACCTATACCGAAGGGTGACATCTACCATGAAACTTCTGCACATCGACTCCAGCGTTCTCGGCCCCCACTCCGTCAGCCGCCAGGTTTCCGCCGCCGTCGTCGAACGGCTGCGTCAATCCACGCCCGGCCTTGAAGTCAGCTATCGCGATCTGACGCTGACGCCGCTGGCGCATCTCACCGGTTCGCACCTCGCCGCCGGCCAGGGGGCCACCCCGGACGCGTCGCTGCGCGACGATATCGCCGCCGGCCAGGCCGTACTGGAAGAGTTTCTGGCCGCCGACGTCATCGTGCTCGGCGCGCCCATGTACAATTTTACGATTCCGAGCCAGCTCAAGGCCTGGATCGACCGCATTCTGGTGGCGGGCAAGACGTTCAAATACTCGGCGCAAGGCGTCGAAGGTCTGGCCGGCGACAAGCGCGTCATCGTCGCGATCTCGCGCGGCGGCTTTTACGGTCCGGGCACGCCGGCCGCCGTCGGCGAGCACCTGGAAACCTATTTACGCTGGGTGTTCGGCTTCATCGGAATCAAGGATGCGGAATTCATTTCCGCCGACGGCATCCAGATCGGCCCCGAGCATCGTGAAAAAGCCGTGGCCGGCGCGCTGAAAGCCGCAAGCGATCTGAACGCCGCCTGAGTTGAGGCGTGAGCGGCTGCCGTCGCCGCGCCCGACGGCGGCCGCTTTCCGCACGATTACGAAAGCCAGATCAGAAAATGCCGTGTATGCGGCAGATGTCGATGACGGTGGAAATCAGAAGGCCGACGCCGGAAAACAGCGCGATTGAAACGAACTGGGCGGTGTCCGAATCCGGCAAGGCCGATGAGGAGACGCCGGCCCTTTTCGGCATGACTGTTCTCCAGTTCTCTTTGGTCAAAAGGCTCCCATCGTTCGAATGTCCGGCAATGACGACTGACGTTCAATGCGCCCTTCCGGCTCAGCGCCAATCCGCCGCAGGGCGGCGGACTGACGGCCGTCAATGACGGAGGTGCGCTTCACCCCCGATAGATCGGCGCACCGCTCGGCGAGGCCGTGGCGCCGCCATCGACGAACAATTCCTGGCCCTGTACATGGGCGGCATCGTCCGAGGCGAGGAACAGTACCGTCTTCGAGACGTGATCGGGTTCACCGATGCGGCCGAGCGGCGTCGACAGCCCGATCCGTTTTTCGAAGGCCTTTTCGGCTTCCGGCGTTGCGATCGCCGCGCCCCAAATCGGCGTTCGGATCGCGCCGGGCGCCACCACGTTGACGCGGATGCCGCGCGGCGACAATTCCGACGCCATGATCCGCGCCATCGCGCGCACGCCGGCCTTTGCCGCGCCATAGGCCGAGTAGCCGGGAATGCCGAGCACGGAGATGACAGAGCCATTGAGAATGATCGAGGCGTTGTCGTTGAGATGCGGCAGCGCCGATTGCACGGTGAAGAATACGCTGGTGAGGTTGGTGTTGATCACCCGCTCGAACGTCTCGAAGGTCGACGCACCAAGCGGCGTGTTGCCGGCGATGCCGGCGTTGGCGAACAGGATGTCGTATTTGCCGAATTTTTCGGCCCCCTTCGCGATCGCGGCTTCGGTCGCCGCGATGTCGGTGGTGTCAGCCGCGAGCGCAAGCGCATTCGGGCCCAGCTCCCTCGCGGCGGCCTCGAGCGTCGCCTGATTTCGTCCTGTAATGACGACCCTGGCGCCCTCCGCCACGAACAGTCTTGCGGTCGCAAGGCCGATGCCGCTGTTTCCCCCTGTGATCAACGCCGTCTTGTTCGCAAGCCTCATGGCCGTCTCCAATGGTTGCATTATTAAACTAGATTGCTTACCTAGAGCATCTGGTTTAATATTGCAACCACACAAGAGTGTGATCGACCCGCAGCGCGTTTTCGATGGAGCCCGCCATGGTGAAACGGACCAGCTTTGAACATGACGATTGCCCAGTCGCGCGCGCGCTGGATGCGATCGGCGATTGGTGGTCGATGCTGATCATTCGCGATGCGCTATTCGGGGTAAGCCGCTTCAGCGAATTCCAGAAGAGACTGGGGCTGGCCAAGAACATTCTTTCGGTGCGGCTACGCACACTGGTCGACCAGGGCATTTTGAAAACCGCGCCCGCCTCCGATGGCAGCGCGTATCAGGAGTATCTGCTGACGCCGAAGGGACGCGGCGTATTCCCGATCCTGGTCGCCATGCGGCAATGGAGCGAGGAGTTCGACGAGCGCCCGGAAGAGATCGCCACCATCCTCGTCGACAAGGAGAAGGGCCGGCCGGTTCGCAAGCTCGAACTCTATTCGCAGGAGCGGCGGCTGTTGGGTGTGGACGATACCGCGCTGAAGCCGCGACCGGCGGGGAAGCAGGGCAAGCGCGTTA
Organism: Bradyrhizobium sp. AZCC 2262; assembly: GCF_036924535.1. Taxonomy (NCBI): domain Bacteria; kingdom Pseudomonadati; phylum Pseudomonadota; class Alphaproteobacteria; order Hyphomicrobiales; family Nitrobacteraceae; genus Bradyrhizobium; species Bradyrhizobium sp. AZCC 2262. The sequence goes on from NZ_JAZHRT010000001.1 coordinate 4,210,197, forward strand.
CGGCGTAACGAAGCCGCGCGGCTCACGACAGCTTGTGTTTGCTCCGGGTGCGCAGGCGTTCTTCCGCCTCGAGCTGCGCCATGCCGAGCAGGTGACTGAGTACCTCCAGCCGATGGCGCTCCGCCAGCTTGACCAATTCGGCGACTGTCTCGGCAATGAAAGCCACGGCCTCGTCCGGGCCGCCCTCTCCAGCTCGTTCTTCGGTTGGCGATTCCGGTTTTTTGCCCGAAGCCTTGCGCTTCCGGCCGCCCGCAGCCTTGCTCAAAAAATTTGCATCCTGAACGACACAAAGTATGACCCAGAAATAACCTCTTTGATGGCGCAACTCTAGGGCGTATTTCGCAACTCACTAGATATAAAGTCGACCCCAGAGGTTCCCTGACGGCATTTGTAGATTTGACAGGGGCCGCCTCACCACCCATGTTCGGGTCCAATCGGTGGGCCGCGAGTCTCGCGGAACCCGCCTTTATCTTTTCCCGTAAGCCATTGGAATGACATGAATATCGTCATCGTGGAGTCGCCGGCGAAAGCCAAGACTATCAACAAGTATTTGGGCGCCTCCTACGAGGTTCTGGCCTCGTTTGGCCATGTCCGCGACCTCCCCGCCAAAAATGGTTCTGTCGATCCGGATGCCAATTTCCAGATGATCTGGGAGGTCGACCCGAAGGCAGCCGGCCGACTCAACGACATCGCCAAGGCGCTGAAGGGCGCCGACCGCCTGATTCTCGCAACCGACCCTGATCGCGAGGGCGAAGCGATCTCCTGGCACGTGCTGGAGGTGATGAAAGAGAAGCGCGCGCTGAAAGATCAGAAGATCGAGCGCGTGGTGTTCAACGCCATCACCAAGCAGGCGGTGACGGATGCGATGAAGGCGCCGCGCCAGATCGACGGCGCGCTGGTCGACGCCTACATGGCGCGTCGCGCGCTGGATTATCTGGTCGGCTTCACGCTCTCGCCGGTACTGTGGCGCAAACTGCCGGGCGCGCGCTCGGCGGGCCGCGTGCAGTCGGTCGCGCTGCGGCTGGTCTGCGACCGCGAACTCGAGATCGAAAAATTCGTCCCCCGCGAATATTGGTCGCTGGTGGCAACGCTGACGACGCCGCGCGGCGACAGTTTTGAGGCGCGCCTCGTCGGCGCCGACGGCAAGAAGATCCAGCGGCTCGACATCGGCTCCGGCGCCGAGGCCGAAGACCTCAAGAAGGCGATTGAAGCGGCGAACTTCACGGTTTCGACCGTGGAAGCAAAGCCCGCGCGCCGCAATCCGCAGGCCCCCTTCACCACCTCGACGCTGCAGCAGGAAGCCAGCCGCAAGCTCGGCTTTGCACCCGCGCACACCATGCGGATCGCGCAGCGGCTCTATGAAGGTATCGACATCGGCGGCGAGACCACCGGCCTCATCACCTATATGCGAACCGACGGCGTGCAGATCGACGGTTCCGCGATCACGCAGGCCCGCAAGGTGATCGGCGAGGATTACGGCAACGCCTATGTGCCGGGTGCGCCGCGCCAGTACCAGACCAAGGCCAAGAACGCGCAGGAAGCGCATGAAGCAATCCGCCCGACCGATTTGTCGCGCCGGCCCGCCGAGATGCGCCGCCGCCTCGATACCGATCAGGCCAAGCTCTATGAGCTGATCTGGATCCGCACCATCGCGAGCCAGATGGAATCGGCCGAACTCGAACGCACCACCGTGGACATCGCGGCGAAGGCCGGCGCCCGCGTGCTCGAACTGCGCGCCTCGGGCCAGGTCATCAAGTTCGACGGCTTCCTCGCGCTCTATCAGGAAGGCAAGGACGACGACGGCGATGACGAGGATTCCCGCCGCCTGCCCGCCATGAGCGCGGGCGAAGCGCTGAAGCGGCAGGATCTCGCCGTCACCCAGCATTTCACCGAACCGCCGCCGCGTTTCTCGGAAGCGTCGCTGGTCAAGCGGATGGAGGAACTCGGCATCGGCCGTCCCTCGACCTACGCCTCGATCCTGCAGGTCCTGAAGGACCGCGGCTACGTCAAGCTGGAGAAGAAGCGGCTGCATGGCGAGGACAAGGGCCGCGTGGTGGTCGCGTTCCTGGAGAATTTCTTCACGCGCTATGTGGAGTACGACTTCACCGCCGGCCTGGAAGAACAGCTCGACCGCATCTCCAACAACGAGATTTCCTGGCAGCAGGTGCTGAAGGATTTCTGGATCGGCTTTGCGGGTGCGGTCAGCGACATCAAGGACCTGCGCGTCTCCGAAGTGCTGGATGCGCTCGACGACATGCTGGGGCCGCACATCTACCCCGCCCGTGCCGATGGCGGCGACGTCAGGCAGTGCCCGACCTGCGGCACCGGCAAGCTCAATCTGAAGGCCGGAAAGTTCGGCGCCTTTGTAGGCTGCTCGAACTATCCGGAATGCCGCTATACCCGTCCGCTCGCCGCAGACTCTGAAGCGAGCGCCGACCGCGTCCTCGGCAAGGATCCGGAGACCGATCTCGACGTGACGGTGAAGGCCGGACGTTTCGGCCCCTACATTCAGCTCGGCGAGCAGAAGGATTATGCCGAGGGCGAAAAACCCCGGCGCGCCGGCATCCCGAAAAACATGTCGCCCGGCGACATGGAGCTTGAGCTGGCATTGAAACTGCTGTCGCTGCCGCGCGAAATCGGAAAACATCCGGAGACCGGCGAGCCGATCACCGCCGGCATCGGCCGCTTCGGCCCGTTCGTGCGTCACGAAAAGACCTATGCCAGCCTGGAGGCCGGCGACGAGGTGTTCGACATCGGCCTCAACCGCGCCGTGACGCTGATCGCGGAAAAGATCGCCAAGGGCCCGAGCGGCCGCCGCTTCGGCGCCGATCCGGGCAAGCCGCTCGGCGAGCATCCAAGTCTGGGCGGCGTCGCTGTCAAGAACGGCCGCTATGGCGCCTACGTCACGGCCGGCGGCGTCAACGCCACGATCCCGAGCGACAAGACGCCCGAGACGATCACGCTTGCCGAGGCCATCGCGCTGATCGACGAGCGCGCGGCCAAGGGCGGCAGCAAGCCGAAGCGCGGCGCAAAGAAGGCCGCGCCGAAGAAAGCGGCCAAGAATACTGCCAAGACTGCCGCCAAGGCTGCCGATCCCGACGCGCCAAAGCCCGCCAAGAAGGCGGCGGCGAAGAAGGCCGCGGCAAAGCCGAAATCGGAAGCCGTCAGCAAGGCGCGCGCGCCGGTCGCGTCCGCCGCCAAGACATCGGCGGCGAAGCCCGCCACTGCACCCAAGACGCCTGCGAAGAAGAGCGCGGGCAAGGCCCGGGGATAAGTGAAGAGAAAACACGACAATGGTTTTCCGAGCCGGGACGCCATCGTCGCCTTTATCCGTGCGAATCCAGGCAAGATCGGCACGCGGGAAATCGCCCGCGAGTTCGGCCTGAAAAATGCCGACCGCGTCGAGCTGAAGCGCATCCTGCGCGAGCTCGCCGACGAAGGCACCGTCGCCAAGCGCGGACGGAAAATCCACGAGCCCGCCACCCTGCCGCCCACCGTGGTCGCCGACATCACCGGCCGCGACACCGACGGCGAATTGCTCGCCACGCCCACCGAATGGGACACCGAGGAAAGTGGCCCCGCGCCAAAAATCCGCATTCACGTTCCGCGCCGCCCGCAGCCGGGAACGGCCGCCGGCGTGGGCGACCGCGCGCTGATGCGCATCGAGAAGCTGGATGAGGGCGACGGCGTGCTGTATCGCGGCCGCGTCATCAAGGTGATCGATCACGCCCGCACGCGGCTGCTCGGCATCTTCCGTCAAACGCCCGGCGGCGGCGGCCGACTCGTTCCCGTCGACAAGAAGCAGGCCGGCCGTGAATTGAACATCGCGCCATCGGATACCGGCGGCGCCGAGGACGGCGACCTCGTCAGCGTCGATCTGGTGCGCACGCGCGGCTATGGCCTCGCCTCCGGTAAGGTGAAGGAACGCCTCGGGTCGCTTTCAAGCGAGAAGGCGATCAGCCTGATCGCAATCCACGCTCACGAAATTCCGCAAGCATTCTCGCCGAGCGCGGTGCGCGAAGCGGAGGCAGCCCAGCCTGCGACGCTGAAAGGCCGCGAGGACTGCCGCGAGCTGCCGCTCGTCACCATCGATCCGCCCGACGCAAAAGATCATGACGACGCGGTGCATGCCGCGCCTGATCCTGATCCAAACAACAAGGGCGGCTACATCGTTCATGTCGCGATTGCCGATGTCGCCTTCTATGTGCGGCCGGGCTCGGCGCTGGACCGTGATGCTTTGACGCGCGGCAACTCGGTGTATTTCCCCGACCGCGTGGTGCCGATGCTGCCCGAGCGCATCTCCAACGATCTCTGCTCGCTGGTGCCGGGAGAGGCGCGCGGCGCGCTCGCGGTGCGGATGGTGATCGGCCCCGACGGCCGCAAGCGCTCGCACAGCTTTCATCGCGTGCTGATGCGCTCGGCCGCCAAGCTGAATTACGCGCAGGCGCAGGCCGCGATCGACGGGCGGCCTGATGACTTAACCGGTCCGCTGCTGGAGCCGATCCTCAAACCGCTCTACACGGCCTATGCGCTCGTAAAACTCGCGCGCGATGAGCGCGATCCGCTCGACCTCGATCTGCCGGAACGAAAAATCCTGCTCAAGCCTGATGGCACCGTCGATCGCGTCATCGTGCCCGAGCGGCTCGACGCGCACCGCTTGATCGAGGAATTCATGATCCTCGCCAACGTCGCCGCGGCCGAAATGCTTGAAAAGAAGGCGTTGCCGCTTATCTATCGGGTACACGACGAACCGTCCCAGGAGAAGGTTCATAATCTCCAGGAATTCCTGAAAACGCTCGATCTGCCGTTTACGAAGAGTGGTGCCTTGCGCCCTTCCCTGTTCAATCGCGTGCTCGGCCAGGTCCGCGGCGAGGATTACGAACCGCTTGTCAACGAGGTGGTGCTGCGCTCGCAGGCGCAGGCGGAATATTCGGCGGAGAATTACGGCCATTTCGGCCTCAACCTGCGCCGCTACGCGCATTTCACTTCGCCGATCAGGCGATACGCAGACCTGATCGTGCATCGCGCGTTGATCCGCGCGCTAGGCCTCGGCGAAGGCGCGCTGCCGGAAACCGAGACGCTGGAGACGCTGAGCGAAGTAGCGGCGCAGATTTCGGTGACCGAGCGCCGCGCCATGAAGGCGGAACGCGAGACCGCCGATCGCTTGATCGCGCATTTCCTCGCCGACCGTATCGGCGCGACGTTTCAGGGTCGTATTTCCGGCGTTACCCGCGCCGGGCTGTTTGTGAAGCTTTCGGATACCGGCGCCGACGGGCTGATCCCGATCCGCACGCTCGGCACCGAATACTTCAATTACGACGAGACGCGTCACGCGCTCGTCGGCTCACGCAGCGGTGCCATGCACCGGCTGGGTGACGTTGTCGACGTGCGTCTGGTAGAAGCAGCGCCAGTAGCAGGCGCGCTACGGTTCGAGTTGTTGTCGGAAGGCCAGGTCATTCCGCGCGGCAGAAAACGCGATGGCGGGCGCGAAGGTTCAAGAGCGCAGGCCACACCGTCGAAGGCGCATCCGGGCCGCAGCCCGCGCAAGAAGGATCGCAAGCCGGGCAAACCAAAACCCGGCAAACCGAAGAAAGGCAAGTCATGGAAACGGTGAGCACCGCGACGACAGTCTGGACCCGGAATTCCGCACACGCCGAAAAGCGCGACGTCTGGACCGCGATGAAGCGCGGCTTTCGCGGCCGCTGCCCGCGCTGCGGCCAGGGCAAGCTGTTTCGCGCCTTCCTGAAGGTCGATGACCACTGCTCGGTCTGCAGTCTCGACTACACGCCGCATCGTGCCGACGACCTGCCCGCTTATCTCGTGATCGTCATCGTCGGCCACATCGTGGTACCGGCCGTGCTGTGGATCGAAACCAATTATTCGCCGGCGGTCTGGCTGCAACTGGCGATCTATCTGCCATTCACCTTCATCGCATCGCTCGCGTTGCTGCAACCGGTGAAAGGCGCCGTGGTCGGCTTCCAATGGGCCCTGCGCATGCATGGCTTTGACGAGAATGCCCCTAGCGACATTCCGCCGGTCTAGCTAAACCGAAAAGAACAAGAGCATCAAACGGGGATGGAATGACCGAAGCTGCGACCGCCGTAAAAGAAGAAAAAGAAGCCGATCACCATCCCTATTTCCGGCCCAAGGACGCGGCAACGCTGATCCTGATCGATCGCTCCGGCGACACGCCGAAGGTCCTGGTCGGCAAACGCCACGACAAGGTGGTGTTCATGCCGGGCAAGTATGTCTTTCCCGGCGGCCGCGTCGACAAGTCCGACAACCGCGTTCCCGTCGCTGCCCCGATTTCCGGCGAGCTCGAAGCCAATCTGCTCAAGGGCAGCCCGAAGATCGTACCCTCTCGCGCACGTGCGCTTGCGGTCGCCGCGATCCGCGAGGCCTGCGAGGAAACCGGCCTCTGCCTCGGCCGCAAGGTTGAAAAACCCGTGAAGCTCGAAGGCGCCTGGAAGCCGTTTGCGGAAGCTGGCCTGCTGCCCGATCCATCCAGCCTGTTCCTGATCGCGCGCGCGATCACCCCGCCCGGCCGCGTCCGCCGGTTCGATACGCGCTTCTTCACCGCGGATGCTTCCAGCATCGCCCATCGCGTCGAAGGCGTGATCCATGCAGATGCCGAACTGGTCGAGCTGGTGTGGGTCGAGATCGGCTCCCAGCCGCTGGCCGACGCGCATGCCATGACCAAGAACGTGCTTGCCGAACTCGACCGCCGCCTTGCCACCGGTCCGCTGCGCCACGACGCGCCGGTGCCGTTCTTTCATTTCTACGGCGGCAAGATGCAGAAGGACGTGCTGGGGGCCTGAGCCTGCATGACGACCGGAGGCAAGCGTAGCGGCGCCTCCGGTTCATCCGCGCTTGCCTAGATCGCCACCGATCCGCCATCGACAAACAATTCGATGCCGGCGACATAGCTAGAATCATCGGAGGCGAGGAACAGCGCGGCTTTGGCTATTTCATCTGATGTGCCGATGCGCCCCAGCGGAACCAGCGATTTCATGTAAGCCCTCACGTCATCGTTGGCGAACACGTCAAATCCGGGCGTCTGGATTGGACCGGGGCTGAGAACATTGACTCGGATATTCCGCGCCTTCAGATCTGAGGTCCAGCTTCGCGCGAAGGAACGGATTGCAGCTTTGGTGGCGCCATAGACCGTGGCCGCCTCGAACCCCTTCGAACCTGCGACCGATCCGGTAAGGATGATCGAACCGCCATCGGCCATCAGCGGCACGGCCTGCTGCGCCGTGAACAGCACGCCCTTGACGTTGATATCGAACATCTTGTCGTAAGCGTCTTCAGTGATCGTTCCGAACGGCGTGAATTCGTAAATTCCGGCATTGGCGAACAGCACGTCGATCCGGCCCTTGGCCGCCTTCACCGTATCGAACAGATGCGCGAGATCGGCGATGCTTGACGCATCCGCCCTCACTGCCACGGCCTTTGCACCGATCTCCTTCACAGCGGCGTCCAATTCGGCCTGGCGGCGGCCGGTGATGAACACGTACGCTCCCTCCTCGGCAAACCGCTTGGCCGCGGCAAGTCCAATGCCCGCGCTACCACCAGTGATAACTGCGACTTTTCCTTCCAGCTTTTTGGTCATGACACTCTCCGTTGAATGAGCGGCGACGCCGCCTGTCTTGGAGAACATGATCCATTCATCCGTTAGTGGTTATAGGGTTGATCGAATATGATTGATACGTATTATGTATGAATGACGGACACGCTCTCCTTGTTTCGCGCTTTCATCCGGGTCGTCGAGGCCGGGTCTTTCACCCGTGTTGCGCACGAGCAGAACTCGAGCCAACCAACCGTCAGCCGGCAAGTCGCCGCTCTGGAGGATCATCTCGGCACAAGGCTGTTCACCCGCACCACACGGAAATTGACGCTGACCGACGATGGCCGTGGCTTCTATGAGCGCGCCAAGGCGGCGATCGAGGCGGTAAGCGAAGCCGAGGACGCGGTAGGGCGACGGCGCTCGCGGCCATCCGGGGCGTTGCGGCTCGCGGTGCCGGTGGTATTCGGCCGCCTGCGCGTGATTCCGCATCTAAAGGAATTTCTGACGCGCTATCCCGAAATCACCATCGATCTCGTGATGAATGACGCCAACGCCGATCTTGTCGAGGAAGGTATCGATCTTGCCATTCGCAGCGGCGAGGTCACCGACAGCGCGCTGATCGCCAGAAAAATCGGCGTGACCCGACGCGTCGTCGTCGCCTCGCCATCTTACCTGCGCGGCAGGACGCTGCCCAAGCACCCCAGCGATCTCGCCGCCCATGATTGCATCACCTTTACCGGGGTCACCGCCGGCGTGCATTGGCGTTTTGAAGGCTCCAGTTCCGACGGCACTGTCAGTGTCGAGGTCAAAGGTCCGGTCCGGACCCGCAATTCAGAGGGAATACGCGAAGCCGTCCTCTGCGGCCTCGGCATCGGCTATGCGCCGGTCTGGCATTTCACCGATGAAATCGAGGAAGGCCGCCTGGTGGCATTGCTGGCCGGCTATGAACCAAAGCCGGAGCCTATCCACGCAGTTTATCCCTCGCGTCGATTTGTCCCGCAAAAGACGCGCGCCATGATCGACTTTCTCGAGCAGCGGTTCGCGATGGATCCCAAGCTCAGCCCCCGTCCCGTTCGGAAGGCAGTCGCCTCCGGCAAGGGTACGCCTCGAAAGAAATGACTACACGCGTCGGATAAAACACAACAATCTTCTGGCTGGCGCATGATGTCTTTGCCGTGCAGCCTCCCTATCTCCTAACGAACGATAACCGCACACGGAAACGGGGCGATGGCACAACGGCAACTCAAGCTCGGCGCGTTCATGCGGCCGGTCTCCATTCACACCGGCGCGTGGCGCTATCCCGGCGCCTGGCCCGATGCCAACTTCAACTTCGCGCGCATCAAGCAACTGATCCAGAAGCTGGAGGCCGGCAAGTTCGACGCCTTCTTCATGGCCGACCACCTGGCCGTGCTGAACATGCCGGTCAATGCGCTCAAGCGCAGCCACACCGTGACGTCGTTCGAGCCGTTCACGCTGTTGTCGGCGCTGGCCGGCGCCACCGAACATATCGGCCTGATCGCGACGGGATCGACGACGTTCGACGAGCCCTATCACGTCGCCCGGCGTTTTGCTTCGCTCGACCACATCTCGGGCGGTCGCGCGGGCTGGAATATCGTCACCACGTCCAATCCGGACGCCGCGCTTAATTTCGGGCTCGACGACCACATGGAGCACGCGGAGCGCTACAAGCGGGCGCGCGAGTTCTATGACGTGGTCACCGGTCTCTGGGATTCCTTCGCCGACGACGCCTTCGTGCGCGACGTCGAGGCGGGGCTTTATTTCGATCCCGAAAAAATGCAGGTGCTCAACCACAAGGGAAAATATCTGTCCGTGCGCGGGCCGCTCAACATCGCCCGCCCCGTCCAGGGCTGGCCCCTGATCGTGCAGGCCGGCGCGTCCGAGGACGGCAGGCAGCTCGCCGCGGAAACGGCGGAAGCCGTCTTCACCGGCGGCGGCCCTCTCGCCGACGGGCAGAAGCTCTATGCCGACATCAAGGGCCGCATGGAGAAGATCGGCCGCAACCCCGAGCACCTGAAGATCCTGCCCGGCGCCTTCGTTGTGGTCGGCGACAGCGTCGAAGACGCCAAGGAGAAACGGGCAAAGCTCGACAGCATGGTGCACTACGACAGCGCCATCGCATCGCTCTCGGTGCAGCTCGGCACCGACGCCTCCGGCTTCGATCCCGACGGGCAGTTGCCGCCGATCCCCGAAACCAACGCCAGCAAGAGCGGCCGCCAGCGGCTGGTCGATGTCGCCGCGCGCGACAAGCTCACGGTGCGCCAGCTCGCCCAGCGCGTCGGCGGCTATGGCGGGCTGTCGTTCGTCGGCACGCCAGTCACGATTGCCGACCAGATGGAGGAATGGCTGATGAGCCGCGGCAGCGACGGCTTCAACATCATGTTCCCGTTCCTCCCGGCAGGGCTCGACGATTTCGTCGACAAGGTAGTGCCGGAACTGCAGAAGCGCGGGATTTTCCGGAAAGAATACGAGGGCAAGACGCTGCGGGAGAATTTGGGACTGCCGAGGCCGAAAAACCGGTTCTTTGAGGGTTAATTACCCGGATTCATACCTGTTTTTGCCCCGAAAACCTTGACTTTGGGCGATCAGAAGCTAGGTTGCGCGCAAATGCAGGCCGATTTGGCCGGCGCCCGATATCCCCTATTTGAGGTTCTGAACATGGCCAAAGCGGTCACCATCAAGGTCAAGCTCGTTTCCACGGCGGATACCGGCTTCTATTACGTCGCCAAGAAGAACTCGCGCACCATGACCGACAAGCTGGTCAAGAAGAAGTACGACCCGGTCGCGCGCAAGCACGTCGAGTTCAAGGAATCGAAGATCAAGTAACGTCGCAAGCCATTGCTGACGGATTGAACGGGGCCCTTTCGGGCCCCGTTTTCATTTTGCGGCCCGCCACCCGCAAGATGGCACCGGGACCTGCGCACTGCTACCCTCGCTCGAGTTAAGCGATTCCGCCGCGCCGACTTGTGCCACTCTGGCAAGCCTCGGGCATTGGGTTCACATGAGCGCAACCCTGGACGAGCGAAATGTCGGTGGCTACTCGGTCGCCTATGTGCGCGAAGACATCTACTTTCCCGTCTACATCAGCGCTGCGCTGGCTGCAGCATTCTGCACGGCCGCCTGGATCACCGGCGCCGTCTATTGGTTGTTAGCTGCCGTGGCAGCGGCCGGCTTCACCTACTACAACATCCCCCTGCTGGAGACCGGGCGGCCGACCATCGGCGCCAATCAATATGGCATCTTCATCCAGGCCTTCGGATTGATCCGCTGGCGGGCCATCGAGCGCATCGATGTAGTTCAGATCGCCGAGCGGGCGATGACGGTTCATGAGCTGCAGATTGTGCTCAACGCACCGCTCCGCAGCGCTCTCGTCGTCGATTGGCGCAAGCAGCCAATCTATCGCCTGCTAATGCGCCTACCGTGGCGCATGGACCACAATGGCGCCGTGCGGATCAGTCTTGAGCCGTTCGATCAGTCGCCCGATCTGATTCACCGAACTTTCCTCAGGATGTGGCGCTTCTATCGGAGCTAGACCATAGCGTTTTCGAGCGAAGTGGATACCGGTTCGCGTAAAGAAAACGCGTCAAAACAAAAGACTAGAGCCCGGTTCTGATTCAATCAGGACCGATAAGGCTCTAGCCGTCGCGAGGTCTCGGGACAGGTTGGCACGACGAAGAGCGCTCGAGCGTCCGTGGTATCGGCCCGATCCACTTTGTAACGCAGACCTTCATTCAGCCGCCGAAGGCCTCATCGCGCAAATGCGCATCCGAGATCTGTGCGTCGGGATTGTGCGTGATGGTCATGAACCAAACGAGGCTGAAGAACAGCGACCACGCTGTGTTCCAATAGAACCAGTTCATGTGATCTCCTCGCCGAATGATCGCCGAGAGCAGTAAAGTAATTAGAACTGGCCGGACGCAACACCCCCATTGAGGTTTGGCCGCCTCGATCGTTTCCAGCCCTGTTCCGGGACAGCTTTTTCCCGCAACGGCCGGCGATGAACGCCGGCGCTGCGGGACGCCGCCTTGACTTTGCATTATTGCACGACTTCTCCGTGCAGCGCGAGGTCGAGCCCTTCCCGCTCGATGTCTTGCGTCACGCGGAGACCGACGAAGATCTTGACCACGAAGAGAATGATCAGGCTGACGACGGCATCATAAACGAAAACGGTGGCGACGCCGATGCACTGGTTGACGAACTGACCAACGTTGCCTTCCAGAGCGCCCGCCGTTCCGCCGTATTGCTCGACCGCGAACACCCCGGTCAAAAGCGCGCCGACGATGCCGCCGATCGCATGAACGCCGAAGCAATCCAGCGCATCGTCATAGCTGAACAAGCGCTTCAAGCCGGTGCATCCCCAGTAGCAGCAGACACCTGCCCCGATTCCGATGGCAAAGGCGCCGACCGGCCCGACGAAACCGGAAGCCGGCGTAATAGCCACAAGGCCGGCGACCGCGCCCGAGCAGATGCCGATGACGGTTGGCTTGCCCTTCAGCGCCCACTCCACCAGCATCCAGGTAAAGGCGGCAACGGCCGTGGCAATCTGGGTCACAAGCATGGCCATGCCGGCCTGCATGCCCGCGGTCACAGCGGAGCCGGCGTTGAATCCGAACCAGCCAACCCACAACAGGGAGGCGCCAATGAAAGTAAGCACCATATTGTGCGCCGGTCCGGTCTCGCTACGCTTGCCGAGCATGATCGCGCACATCAGCCCTGCAACACCGGCGTTGATATGCACGACAGTGCCGCCGGCGAAATCCAGCACTTTCACCCACGCGGCGTCGTTGCCGGCGGAGAAGATGCCGTCGGGTCCCCAGACCCAGTGCGCAATCGGCGCATAGACGAAAATCGCCCACAGGCCGATGAACCAGAGCATGGCCGAGAACTTCATCCGCTCGGCAAACGCGCCGGCAATCAGCGCTGGCGTAATGATGGCGAACGTCATCTGAAAGCAGATGTACACGCTTTCAGGAATGGTCGCGGCGAGCGGATTGGGATTGCCGATGCCTCCCTTGCCGATGTCGCTCAGGATGTCCTTCAGGAACATCCGATCCAGGCCCCCGATAAACGGCGAGCCGGCGCGAAACGCCATGCTGTAGGTGAACAGCGCGAACAGAATGGTAACGAGGCAGGTGACGGCAAAGCTGGTCATCACCGTGTCGCCCACGTTCTTCTTGCGCACCATGCCGCCATAGAACAGTCCGAGACCCGGAATGGTCATCATCAATACGAGCGCAACCGACGTCAGCATCCATGCGGTATCGCCGGAGTTGGGTGTGCACTTCTCGAGAATCTTGCCACCGCAGGCCGGCGGTCCCGCGTCTTCCGCGAGCGCGATGTCACCGAACAGCGCGCAGAGAAGCGCGATCCCCAAGAGAGCAACCGCGAAAGGTACGAGTCTTTGGCGCGCATATTTCCAGAGTCCCATCGTCTTTCTCCTCGTCGCAACAGATGTCGGTGAGGGTTTACCCAGCCACTTTGTCGATCTCTCCCATGCGAATGCGAACGGCGCGCCATCGGCGCTATACCGAATTTGCTGTGCCCTTTAGTTTGTTTCTCAGAGTGTCTTGAATGTCGGGCATGAACCGTCCGGTGCCTTGAGCGGCGACGGCAGGATCAACGCTGATTTTGGGCAAGAGGCTCGCGATACTCGACGTCGCGGCAGCGTCGAGTTGAAATGGCCGGGGATTGGCGGCGGCCAGCCTCATGAACTACCTGCCTTCCCCTGACGTTCAACCAGGGCGGACGATGTCGATGACGTTTCCCAGAACCGATTCTTAACCTCGATCAGACAAGATTCGTGCCATCGAAGGTCTTCGGCTAACCTTATGAATCGTCAGCGATTCCGGGCTTCCCGTGCGAAAGCATTCTATTTTTCTGCCGCTTTTAAGGGCGGGAACGCCTAAAATATGGGCACGGCTCGCCACTGCCTCGTTTTAAGCTACCTCTCGATCGGGCCTTACGCCGTTCGCAACACCGGCGGTTGTGAGGGCCGAATCAAGGCGAATGCGACCTGGATGATGCCGCCCGCCAGCCCCAGAGCGACGCCGATCCGCCACGCCATGGTGTAGGAGCCGAGCGCGTCGTACAGCACCCCGCCGCCGAAGGCGCCGAGGAAGCTGCCGATCTGATGGCTCATGAAGGCGAGCCCCTGGATCATCGCCTGCCATTTCAGGCCGAACATTTCGGCGACTGCGCCCGCCACCAGCGGGCCGACGCCCATCCACAGAAAGCCCATGATGGCGCCGAACAGCAGCGTGGTCGCCGGCGTGGGCGGCAGCGTGAAATACCAGGCTAGCGCGATCGAGCGGAAGATGTAGATGCCGCCGAGCAGCGCCAGCTTGTTCCAGCGCTCGCCGGCCCAGCCGAAGAAGATGCTGCCGAGTACGTTGAAGCCGCCAATCATGCCGAGCGTTTGCGCGCTCAGCATCGGGTCCATGCCGCAGATCGCCAGATAGGACGGCAGATGCGTGGTGAGAAAGACGAGCTGCATGCCGCAGACGAAATAGGCGCCGGTCATCACCACGAAGGAGGCGTTGGAGAACGCGATCCTGGTCGCGACGCTGGCCGAAGAGTTGCCGATCTCGTCATCGGCGGGCTTGGGCAGCGGGATCTTGTCCACCCGGCCCGCGTACCAGGCGGCCGGAATCATCAGAAGCGACAGCACCACGAAACCGATGAGGCCGATCCGCCAGCCGTAGCCTTCGTTGAGCATCTGCCCGATCGGAGCCGACAGCAGCGCGCCAAGCGATCCGGCACCTGACACCAGGCCGAGCACCGTCGAACGCACCGACGCGGGCACGGCGCGGGCCGCTACCGACATAGCGATGGCCGCAGCGGTACAGGCCAGCGATATGCCGATCAGCACGCCACCGCCGATCATGACGCTGAGAAAACCGTTCGCACCCGCCATGAGCGCGAGGCCCACGACGTAAAACAACGCGCCTGCCACCATGATGGCCCGAAAACCGTAGCGCACCGTCAACGCGCCGGCGAACGGCTGCAAAAATCCCCAGGCGAGATTCTGCACCGCGAGCGCCAGCGTGAAATCGGACACTGAAATCCGGATGTCCTGCGTCAGCGGCTGCATGAAAAGGCCGAGCGATTGCCGCAGACCCATGCTGAGCGTGAGCATGATGGAGGCGCCGATCAGGATGGGAAGCGTGGGCCGCAGGATTTGCAGCAGGGCCATTGTTTTTGTTCTCCCTAAGTGGCGCGATTCGAACGCCGCGTCCTGCAATTGATATCTGAAATAGGTACACAGACCTGTGTAATTTGGGTATAAGGGGTCTGCTGTCAAGAAAAAGGCTACGGCGCATTCGCATGGCTACCCTGCCCGCCAAACCGGCCATGAAGGACCGGATTCTGGAAACCGCGGATAGGCTGTTCTATCTGCAGGGAATTCGCGCGGTCGGCGTCGACACCATCGCTGCAGAAATCGGCATCAGCAAGCGCACGCTGTACAATCATTTTCCGTCCAAGGACGTGCTGATTTCGGCCTATCTGGCGCGGCGCTTCGTGGCTCCGCGCCCATCAGACAAATCGCCGGTCGAGCAGATTCTCGGCACTTTCGATTCGCTGGAGCGGCGTTTTTCGGCGAAGGATTTTCGCGGCTGCCCCTTTGTCAATGCGGTTGCCGAACTCGGCGAAGACCGGTCGGTCCGCAAGGTTGCCGTCGCCTTCAAGGAAAGCCGACGCCTCTGGTTTCGCGATTTGCTGATGCAGCTCGGCGTCCCTGATCCGGATGCACTGGCGACGCAGCTCGCGCTGCTGGTCGACGGTTCAATCGCGCAGGATCTGGTCCGAAACGATCCGGCGATGGCGCGCGCGGCAAAGGAAGCGGCGACGGTGCTGCTAAGGAATTCGGGGGTGAAGGTGAGCGGGAGCGCAGCCACGAACAAGCGCGCGGCAAAAAAACGGCCTTCAAGGCCGGCCTCTTGAGGCCCTCTCCGCCGTCGTCCCTGCGAAAGCAGGGACCCATACGCCGTGGCCTTTCAGTAAGGCGATGTGGTAGTTAGCTTCCTAATAACAAGCGCCGGTGGCTATGGGTCCCTGCTTTCGCAGGGACAACCAAAAGCCGCGCAAGAACATGACGGCAAAGGGAGCGAAAATGGAAGATTTGAAAGTCACCGCCAACGGTTACGACTTCAAGCCGGCGCAGGCGGCGATGCAGCGCTACATCGACAACAACCTGCTGTCAGGCATTTCCTGGGCGGTGATGGTCGGACGCGACCTCGTCGACGTGAATTGCGTCGGCTGGGCCGACAAGGAAGCGCAGACGCCGCTCCGCACCGACCACATCTTCCGCGTCTTTTCCAACACCAAGCTGATCACCTCCTGCGCCGCGCTGCTGCTGTTCGAGGAAGGCAAACTCGGGCTCGATGATCCCATTGAAAAGTTTATTCCGCAGCTCGGAAATCGCAAAGTGCTGCGCGCGGGCGCAACGTCGCTTGACGACACGGAGCCCGCGAAGAGCTCGATCACCATCCGTCAGCTCCTGAGCCACAGTTCAGGTCTGAGCTACGGCTTTTTCGATCCGGGCACCGTCATCTTCAAGGCGCTCAACGAGCGCGGGGTGCACGACCCGAGAACGACTCTGGCACAGATGGTGGATGTGCTGGCCGATCTGCCGCTGATCTACCATCCTGGTACGTCGTGGGAATACTCGCTCGCCATCGACGTCGTCGCGCGGCTGGTGGAAGTCATCAGCGGCCAGAGTTTTGATAGATTCATCCAGGCGCGCATCCTCGATCCGCTCGGAATGGTCGATACCGGCTTTGTCGTTCCGGAGAAGGATCAAGGCCGCCTTGTCGCCTATTACGCCGGCGCGGACCTGATGGAACCGATGAAGCCGGGCCTCACCCGGACCGACAACGCGCCCTTCCCCGGCGCCTATCTGCGTCCCATCGCAAGACTGAATGGCGGCGGCGGACTGGTTTCAACGCTGCCCGATATGGTCGCATTGATCCGAAGCCTGCTGCCGGGCGGCAAAACCCTGCTCAAGCCGGAGACGATTGCGCTGATGATGACCAACCAGTTGCCCGAGGGCCAGTGGATTCGCTTTGCCCTGATGGGACCACAGCCCGGCAAGGTGCACGGACTTGCCGGCGGCATGATCCAGCAGCCCTCTCCGCTCGATCATCCCGATGCCGCGGGCGAACTCTACTGGGGCGGCGTGGCCGGCACGCAATGGTGGATCTCGCCGAAGCACAACATGGCCGGTGTGATGATGGCGCAGCGCCAGATGGCGTTCGTTCACCCGTTCTCGTTCGAGTTCAAGCGGCTGGCGTATGAGGCGGTGAAGCAGAGCGCCAAGGTTATCGCCTGAGGCAACCACCGATCCATCGTCGTCCCTGCGAACGCAGGGACCCATACCGCGCGATCTACTTTTTGGGCTGGGAGGCTGACGCCTTTCCCAACATGGCCGCCGGTGGCTATGGGTCCCTGCGTTCGCAGGGACGACAGTTAAGCCGCCGTCGAAACCACCCTGTTCCGCCCATCGTGCTTGGCCCGATAGAGCGCCATATCGGCGCGCTTGAGCACGTCGGCGACCGGCTCGCCCTTGTTGTCCAGCGTCGCCAGCCCGATCGAGATCGTGACGTCGATCCGCTTGGTGCCCTTGTTGACCGCAAAGGTTTCGCCGGCGATCGAGCGGCGCAGGCGCTCGGCGACCATGCCGGCGACGGTCAGATCGGTTTCCGGCATCACGATCACGAATTCCTCGCCGCCATAGCGGCAGGCGAGATCGATGCCGCGGATCGACTTGCGGATTCGTACCGCGAATTCGCGCAGCACGTCGTCGCCGGCGTCGTGGCCGTAGGTGTCGTTGATGGATTTGAAGAAGTCGATATCGAGGATCATCAGCGCGAGCGGCTTGCCGCGGCTCGAGGCCTGCTCGGCCAGCGTCGAGAGGTGGCTTTCCATGTAGCGGCGGTTATGCAGGCCGGTCAGCGCGTCGGTGATCGCCATTTCGATCGAGTTCTGCACATTGTCGCGCAGATGATCAGTATAGCGCCGCTTGCGGATCTGGGTACGCGCCCGCGCCAGCAATTCGTTCTTGTCGACGGGACGCAGGAGATAATCGTTGACGCCGATTTCGAGCCCGCGCAAGAGCCGCGCATTGTTGTCGGCATCGGAGATGGCGAGGATCGGCAACTGGCGGGTGCGTTCCAGCGAGCGCGCCTGGCTGCACAGGCGCAAGCCATCGTAATTTTCCAGGCTGAGCGAAACGATCAGCAAATCGTAATTGCCCTCCGCGGCGTGAAACAGCGCCTCCGCCGGATTGGTTTCGACGTCGATGGTGTGCTCGGCGGAAAGGATGGGCGCCAGCCGCTCGTAGGAAGATGGCCGGTCTTCGACAAGCAGGATCCGCCCGCCGACGCCCTTGTCGGCGATCGCGCTGCGCTCGGGCGCCTCCATGCCGATCTCGAGCGAGGTGATGGCGCGCATCCGCAGCTCATCGGTCATCATCTTCAGCCGCGTCAGCGACCGGACGCGCGCGATCAGGACGATGTCGGACACCGGCTTGGTGAGAAAATCGTCGGCGCCGGCTTCCAGCCCGCGGACGCGATCGGACGGGCTGTCCAGCGCGGTAACGATCACGACAGGAATGAAATGGGTGGCCGGGTTGGATTTCAGCCGGCGGCAGACCTCGAAACCGTCCATGTCGGGCATCATGACGTCGAGCAGGATGATGTCGCATTCCGAGCGCGAACAGATGTCGAGCGCCTCGGCACCGTTGGAAGCCGTCAGCACGTCGAAATATTCGGCCGACAGACGGGCTTCCAGCAGCTTGACGTTTGCTGGAACGTCATCGACGACGAGGATACGCGCAGACATCGAAACTCACTCCTACCCCTACCCGATAAAACGCCGCACGGTTTCGATAAACTTGCCGACGGAAATTGGTTTGGACAAATACGCCTCGCAGCCGCCCTCGCGGATGCGCTCTTCGTCACCCTTCATCGCAAATGCCGTGACGGCAACCACCGGAATGGCGCGCAGCTCCGGATCGTCCTTGATCCAGCGCGTCACTTCGAGGCCGGACACTTGCGGAAGCTGGATGTCCATCAGGATCAGATCGGGGCGCAGCTTGCGGACGAGATCGAGCGCCTCGAAACCGTTGCTGGTGCCCGAAGTCTGATAGCCATGCGCTTCCAACAAGTCGCGAAAGAGCTTCATGTTGAGCTCGTTGTCCTCCACGATCAGGACGGTTTTTGCCATCCCGTCCCTCCCCTCGTCCCTAGGAAACAGATCCGGCCTTTCAGTACGCTTTTGTACCGCCGCCGGGCTGTCGAAAAGTGAATTCAAACTAGCGTCAGATTTCGCTCTAAGCCGTTAAGTCGATGCGCAACTTTTGCGGAGTGGTTTCCACTTGCTTGAACATGCTCCACAGACTCGGGCATGATGGTTCCAAATTAGAGACCATAAGTTAACGGAAAGGCAAACCACATATTGAAAAAGCCTGTTCACAACCCCCGCGAAGTGGCTGAAATCGTTGCGGTTCAGGCGCTAAGTTTTATTGCCGGTGATCCTGAAAGGCTAGGCCTGTTCCTGGCCGAAAGCGGCATCGGACCGGAGACGCTGCGCGCCGCCGCGGCCGACCCCCAATTTCTGGCTTCTGTGCTCGATTTTGTGATGCGGGACGATGCAACCATAAAGGCGTTTGCGACCACCTCACAACTACATCCGACCAATATCGCCGCCGCCCGCCAGGTGCTCGGCGACCCGCACTGGGAGCGCGACGTGCCGTGAGCGCACTCGCGCCAACCTTGGATGGTCCGCGCGCGTTCTGCCGGGATTGCCTCGGCGACCTCGATATCAACGCCAGGCGGTGCGACGAATGCGGTTCCCCGCGCCTCGTCCGCCACCATGCCCTGCCCTCGCTGACGCTGGCGCATATCGATTGCGACGCGTTCTACGCCACCGTCGAGAAGCGCGACAACCCGGAGCTTGCCGACAAGCCCGTGATCATCGGCGGCGGCAAGCGCGGCGTGGTGTCGGCCGCCTGCTACGTCTCGCGAACCTATGGCGTGCGCTCGGCGATGCCGATGTTCAAGGCGCTGGCGCTCTGCCCCCAGGCTGCCGTGATCCCGCCCGACATGGCGAAATATGTCCGCGTCGGCCGCGAAGTGCGCCACGCCATGCAGACGCTGACGCCGCTGGTGGAACCGCTGTCGATCGACGAGGCGTTCCTGGATCTTGCCGGTACGCAACGCGTTCACGGCATGATTCCGGCAAAAGTGCTGGCGCGCTTTGCTCGCGACGTCGAGCGTGACATCGGGATCACGGTCTCAGTCGGCCTGTCCTGCAACAAGTTCCTGGCCAAGATCGCCTCCGACCTCGACAAGCCGCGCGGCTTTGCCGCCCTCGACCAGATCGAGGCGCGCGAGATGCTGGCGGACAAGCCGGTCGGATTCATCTATGGCGTCGGCCCCGCGACCCAGGAGAAGCTGGTGCAGCGGGGTTTTCGCACCATTGCGGACCTGCAGCGCGCCGACGAGGTCGAGCTGATGAAGCAGTTCGGCGGCGAGGGCCGCCGGCTGTGGCGGCTGGCGCGCGGCATCGACGACCGCAGCGTGGTGCCGGACCGCGGCGCCAAGACCATTTCCAACGAGACCACGTTCGAGAACGACATCAAGGATTTTGCCACGCTGGAGAAGGTGCTGTGGCGGCTGTCCGAAAAAGTGTCGTCGCGGTTGAAGAGCGGCGACCTGTCAGGCCTCACCATCACCCTGAAGCTGAAGACCGCGGATTTCAGGCAGCGCACCCGCTCGCAATCGATCCATGCACCGACCCAGCTCGCCGCGAAGATTTTTGCGGTGTCGCGCGAAATGCTGGCAAAGGAGATCGACGGCACCGCCTTCCGCCTGATCGGCACCGGCGTCAGCGCGTTGCGCGAGGGATCGCAGGCCGACGACACCGACATGCTCGACCGCCGCTCGGCCCATGCCGAGCGCGCGATGGATGATTTAAGGAAGAAGTTCGGCAATGCCGCCGTGATCCGGGGCATCGCGTACAAGGGACCGGCGAAGGAGGACGAGGAGGAGGAGTAGACTGCTCTCTCCTCGTCATTGCGAGCGCAGCGAAGCAATCCACCTCACCACCCGGGGATAGATGGATTGCTTCGTCGCTTCGCTCCCTTGCGCAAACGCTTCGCGTTTGTCGCAGGCAATGACGGAGTGAGCAGCTACACGCAGAAACGTCAATCGACGACGGCCACGGCCTCAATCTCGATCAGCCATTCTGGGGCCGCGAGCGCCGTTACACCGACCAGCGTGCTCGCCGGCGGCTCCATGCCTTCAAAGAACGCCGAGCGCGCCTTGCCGATGATGGGACGAAGCCCCGGCTTGTAGCCGACGACAAAGGTGGTGATCTTCACGATATTGCCATAACTCGCACCGGCGGATTTCAGCGCCAGGCCGATATTGTGCATCACCTGTGTCGTCTGCGCGGCCAGATCACCCTCGCCGACCACCCGTCCCTCTTCGTCGGTGGACACCTGTCCCGCGATATAGATGGTGCGCGCACCTGAAGCGACGACGACGTGGGAGTAAGCCGGATTGTGGTGAAGTCCGCTTGGCCTGATATGTTCGAGCTTGCTCATGTTTGCGCCTCCCTGACGTGCATGGTTGACCCGAAGCGTACCCGGGTCCGACGCTCTCGACCAGACGGATCCTCGCTGGATGCTCAGCGCGTCCCGAGGCCTGACCCGTCCGGCGGCATCACGCGATCGGCTTGTCGCCAGCAACAGTCACGTTGCTTGGTTCGGCCGCCGGGGCAGATGACCGAGCAAATCCATCGGCAGCGGAAAGACCACGGTCGAGGATCGCTCGCCGGCAATGTCGTGCAGCGCCGCGAAATAGCGCAGCTGCATCGCCTGCGGCTCCTGCGCAAGCGTTCGGCCGGCCTCGACGAGCTTCTCGGCGGCTTGCTGCTCGCCCATCGCATTGATCACCTTGGCGCGTCGCAACCGCTCCGCCTCGGCCTGCTTGGCAATCGCGCGCACCATGGTTTCATTGAGATCGATATCCTTGATCTCGACGGTGGTGACCTTGATGCCCCAGACGTCGGTCTGCTGATCGAGAATTTCCTGGACGTCGGCGTTAAGTCGGTCCCGTTCGGCGAGCATCTCGTCCAGCTCGTGCTTGCCGAGCACCGAGCGCAGCGTGGTCTGCGCCAGTTGGCTGGTCGCGGCCATGTAATCGGAGACCTTGATGATCGCGCGTTCGGGATCGATGATGCGGAAGTAAAGAACGGCATTGACCTTGACTGAAACGTTGTCGCGCGAAATTACGTCCTGCGGCGGCACGACCTGCACCATCACCCTGAGATCGACCTTCACCATCTGCTGCACGACCGGGATCAGGATGATCAATCCCGGGCCCTTCACGCCGGTGAAGCGGCCGAGCGTGAATACGACGCCGCGCTCGTATTCACGCAGGATGCGAACGGCCGAGGACAGAAACAGGACCACGACGACCGCGAGCACCCCATAAGTCAAATAATCAAGCATCATGTCGTACCTCCTTCGCGGGCAGTCAGCACCGGCCGGCGCCGCACCACCAGCGTCAAATCCACGATGTTGGCCACCTCGACCACCTCGCCGGGCTTGAAGGCTTCGGTGCCGCGCGCCTGCCACCGCTCACCGTGGGCGAAGACGTGGCCTTCGCTCTCGGACCAGTCGAGGATTTCGGCGGACAGGCCGCACATGGCTTGCGCACCGAGGCGTATGGGGCCTCTTTGGGCACGTCGAAGCGAGCCGAGGACAACCATGATCAGCCCGATGAAGATCGCCGCCGTGACGCCAATCACCGGCCATGACAGCCGGAATCCGGGCGCTTCGAGCTCGAACAGCATCACTGCTCCAAGGACAAATGCGACGATCCCGCCGAGGCCGAGAACCACGGTCGGGTTGAAGGCTTCGATGACCAGAAGCGTGATCCCCAACAGGATCAGGGCGAGGCCCGCATAGTTGACCGGCAGCATGTTGAGCGCATAAAGGCCCAGCAGCAGACAGATCGTGCCGATCACCCCGGGCGCGACCGCACCGGGCGAGGAAAGTTCGAAGATCAGGCCGTAGATGCCGACCAGCATGAGAATGAAGGCGACGTTGGGATCGGTGATCACCCTTAAGAATCGTGAGATCCATCCAGGATCGATCGCTTCACGCGCGGCGTCCCTGGTCGCCAAATGCCGCGTCTCGCCACCTGCAAGCTCGACCGTGCGACCATCGATCTGCCTGAGCAGGTCGGCCTGGTCGCGTGCGATGAGGTCGATGACATTCGCCTGCAATGCGGCATTGGAGGACAGGCTGGCGGCCTCCCGCACCGCCTTCTCGCCCCAATCGGCATTACGGCCGCGCAACTCGGCAAGACTACGGATCAGGGCGACGGCGTCGTTCGTCGCCTTCGCCGTCATGGCATCCTTTGTCTTCGGCTGCTGGTCGCCGCCGTCCTTCTTTTCCTTATCCTTATCGCTCTTGTCAGGGGTAGCGTCCGGCAGGCCCGGCAGCGGGCCGCCAATCTGCACCGGCGTCGCCGCTCCGAGATTGGTGCCCGGCGCCATCGCCGCGATATGCGTGGCGTAGAGGATATAGGTTCCGGCACTGGCCGCATGGGCTCCGGAGGGCGCAACATAACCGACGACGGGAACGCGCGACGCCAGCACGTCTGCGATGATCTCGCGCATGCTGGTTGAGAGACCGCCCGGTGTATTCAAACGCAGAACGACAATTTCGGCATGTCGTTCGCTTGCCTTGGTCAGAGCGTCTTTCACGTAACGGGCCGTTGCCGGCCCGATCGCTCCGTCGACCGAGACGGTCAGCGCAAGCTTGTTGTCAGCCTCCCCCGCCGGGGCGGTAAGGGAAGAGACAACCAGAGCTACCACTGTAGCGGCCGCAACAAGAGTCGCCTGTACGGTCTGCACAGCAAGGACTCCCTTATCGAGATGATATGGGGTGTCCTCCTCGAACCTCAATATGCCCGGGATCGGCGGTTCGCAGCGTTTCCGCGCCCGATGATCCCTGTTGCCGTTTGCGATGCCGCAATCTGCGGCCGGCCAAAGCTACGAGACCTGCTCAAGATCCGATTTGAGTGCCACCAGGAAGCGGGCGGCTTCGCCGCCTGTCACGACGCGATGATCGAAGGTAAGCGACAACGGCAGCACGCGCCTCACCGCCGGCTGGCCCAAATGCGCGACCACCCTTTGGGCAATCCGGCCGGCGCCTATGATCGCCACTTGCGGCGGTACGACGATCAGGTTGGCGAACCGGCCTCCGATCATGCCGAAGTTCGACAGCGTAATAGTCGCACCGCGCAGCTCGCCCGGAGGTATCGAGCGCGCGACGGCGTCAGCCCGCATCCGGTCGAGCCCGGCTCGCAAATCCGATGCCTCCCGCTCTGCGACATTGCGCAAGACTGGAACGATCAGCCCACCGCCGGTATCAACGGCGATGCCGAGGTCGACGCGCTCGATCAGACGCCGTTCTCCCGCGCCGGCATTGTACCAGGCATTGAGCGCGGGCTCCGCCTTGCAGGCGGCAGCGATCGCGCG
The DNA here is from genome assembly GCF_036924535.1 of Bradyrhizobium sp. AZCC 2262. Lineage (NCBI taxonomy): Bacteria > Pseudomonadati > Pseudomonadota > Alphaproteobacteria > Hyphomicrobiales > Nitrobacteraceae > Bradyrhizobium > Bradyrhizobium sp. AZCC 2262. The sequence goes on from NZ_JAZHRT010000001.1 coordinate 4,234,336, forward strand.
CACAAGCCGGATAGTCGCGTCCTCGCCCTTCCGCCAATCGTCGATATCAGCGTCATCGGTGACGCTGGCGGGGACGATCTCGGCATGAGCTGCCGCCATGCGTTGGGCCATCGCGCGCCGCAAACCGCGCAGGGGCTCGGCGGGTCCGCTATGGGACAAACTCTTGGCAGCTCGTTCCACATCCGCACGCGTGATGAAGCCGCCGGGTCCCGTGGCTTCGACCAGCTCGAGACCGACGTCGAGCTTGCGTGCAAGCGCACGCACTGCCGGAAACGCCTGAGTTTTCTGTCCAGCCGCTGGCCCGGAAAGTGTTGCTGCAGCCGGCGGCTGCTCACTGGTGCCGAGTTCGCCGACAATCGTGCCGGTGTCTTGCTCGGGGCCTTCGGCAAACTCGACGAGCGGCCCGCCTACCTTCACCACATCTCCCTTGGCGCCAAACAGGTGCAGGATGCGTCCGCTCGACGGTGACGGCACCTCGACGACGGCCTTGTCGGTCTCGACGGAAACCAGCGGCTGATCGGTGACGACGTGATCGCCTTCGTTGACATGCCAGCTCACGATCTCCGCCTCTTCGAGGCCCTCTCCGAGATCCGGCAATACGAACTGGCGCATGGGACAAGTCCGCTGGCAATCAACTGAACTGGCACGCTTTGCGCGCGGCCGCCACGATACGGTCAACCGACGGCATGAACTTCTGCTCAAGACGCGCCATCGGAATGACCGTGTCGTAGCCGGTGACGCGGGCCACAGGTGCGAGCAGAGAGGTCAGGCCGCGCTCGGCGATCAACGCGGCGATCTCAGCTCCGAATCCGCCAGTCCGCGTCGCCTCGTGCACGATGACGCAACGTCCGGTTTTTGCGATCGAACCGAGCACCGTGACTTCGTCGTAGGGTTTGAGCGTGGCGAGATCGATGACCTCGGCGGCGATGCCCTCCGCAGCCAGCGCGTCGGCAGCTGCCATGGTTTCCTTCAGCATCGCGCCCCAGCTGATCAGGGTGACGTCGCGGCCTTCCCGCAGGACAAAAGCGACATCCAGCGGCAAAGCCTCACCACTGTCTTCCACCTCGCCTTTGGCCGCGCGGTAGATGCGGGTCGGCTCGAGAAACACCACCGGATCGGGATCGCGGATCGCAGCGAGAAGCAGTCCGTACGCGCGTTCCGGCGACGACGGGATGACAACGCGCAAGCCGGGGATATGGGCGAGCATCGCCTCGGCGCTTTCGGAATGATGCTCGGGTGCGCGAATGCCGGCACCATGCGGCGTGCGCAGAACCATTGGGCAGGTGAGCCGTCCCTGGGTGCGGTTGCGGATTCGGGAGGCGTGGTTCACCAGTTGATCGATGCAGGGATACAGGAATCCCATGAACTGGATCTCGCCGACGGGCTTCAGCCCCTGCACCGCCATGCCGACGCAGAGTCCGCTGATCAGGAGTTCGGCAAGCGGCGTATCAAGGACGCGCTCCGGGCCGAAACGCGCTTGCAGCCCGACGGTCGCGCGGAAGACGCCCCCATTGATGCCGACATCCTCGCCAAGCACGACGACATCGGGATCATCCTCCATCGCGCGGGCGAGCGCCAGATTGACGGCCTCGACCAACGTTACCTCAGCCATCGCCCTCTCCCGCGAGTTGGCGGCGCTGCGCGACATAAGCCTCAGGTAGATCGGCATAGAGATAATCGAACATGGTTTCGCCCCCGCGCGGCTCCGTTGCCAGGTAGCGTTCGACCGCCGCCTCGACGCGCTCATGGCACTCCGCAGCGAGCTGTTCCTCGTCCGCTTTGCTCCACATCTTCTGACCGGCAAGAAAGGCTCTCAAACGCGCGATCGGCTCTTCTTTCCAGCGAGCCTGGACTTCTTCCTCCGGACGGTAGCGTGAGGCGTCGTCAGAGGTTGTGTGATCGCCGAGCCGGTAGGTGACCGCCTCGATGAAGCGTGGCCCTTGGCCGTCGCGGGCTGCGGCAATGGCATCTTCGGCCGCGGCGCGCACCGCCACAACGTCGCTCCCGTCCACCTGCTCGCCGATGAACCCGGCGGCGATGGACTTCTGAGCCAGGGTTTCGGAAGCGGTCTGCAGCCGTAACGGTACGGATATGGCCCATTGATTGTTGGTGGCGACGAACACGACCGGCAATTTGTGTACACCGGCAAAATTCATCGCTTCGTAGACGTCACCCTTCGACGTGGCGCCATCGCCGTACATGCATACGGCGACACGCGGCTCCTTGCGCAGCTTGAAGGCATAGGCAACGCCAGCGGCATGCGGCGCCTGCGATCCCACGGGAACGCAGAACGGGAAATCCTGGACCGGTCCGGAGAAGTGATTGCCCCTCTCGTCCCCTCCCCAGAACAGCAGAATCTCCTCCAGCTTGACGCCACGCCAGATCAGCGCGCCATTATCCCGATAGGAGGGCAGCAGGACGTCTTCCTCCCGCATCGCACTGGCTATGCCAACGGACACCGCCTCCTGGCCGAGCGAAACGGCATAGGTCCCAAGCCGGCCGGTGCGCTGCAATGCAACAGCCTTTCGGTCAAAGTTGCGCAGCAGCACCATCGCCCGATAGAGCGAGGCGAGCAGACTTGCATCGGAGGCGAACGCAGGGAGCGGCCTGTTTATCGAGCCGTCTGGTGCGAGGTAATTGCGGTGGCGCACTTCAAAGCGCGCGATCACCGGCAGCCCTCCGTCTGCCATTTTCTTACTGGCCACGTCATCGCTCCGTGAGCGATTCTGCCTCCCACAGCTCGTAATTGGTGCTGGGCCGGAACAATACAAGGTGGCTCCGCCCAATCGTGCATGGCCGTTGCTGCACCGCAGGCTCGCGGCGATCAGCCTTCACCAACGTGGAAACGGCACCGCGTCAGTGGTATATCAAGCCATGGCAAATGGTCAGGTTGTCCTCGTAACAACTGAACCGTTGGGAGGCGGTTCGCCGGTTCGCTCGGTCTACTATGTGGCTGAACAGGATCCGGCAAAGGCCGAGGCAATTATCGCCGCAATGATGGCCCCGAACGAACCGGTCGAAGCCTGGGGACCGCTTCCGGAGCCAGCTGTCAAGGCGCTCGGATTGAAGCGCGGCGACTTCACGCGCGGATGAAATCAAGCAAACACCCGAGACACGCGGGCGCAGTCTCTGAGGTGCGGTCCGGCGGGACGGACAGAAAGACCAGACCCGGAATTTCGAGATCCCGGGTTCGCGCTAAGCGCGCCCCGGGATGACGGGCTTTCGCCCGTCACTTACACGGCTTGGAATCCCTGACGTCGAACCGGCCCATCGCGCCCGCGATCACGAAATCGTTGTAATCGAGCACCAGCGCGCGGGAGACACCGTTCTCGAACAGCTCGAACGACATTGCGTAAACCGGCGTCTGTTCGCCTTCCTTGGTCTTGGCGTCGCGGTCGTAATAGCTCACGGTCACGGGCCAACGGGTCAGCGTCTTCATCTGGTCGTTGGCGGTCGACGGATCGGGCGAGGTGATGCTGCGGGTCCCCGGAATCGGCTGCCCGATCACCGACAGCGTGTTGTAGACCTTCTCGCCATTGTCGGAGCCGTCATAGACCATCAGCTCCAGCACCGATTTGCCCTCGCGCGCCGCTGCGATGATGTGCTGGATCTGCTCGGTCGGAAACACGATCTTGCCGTCGAGCTCGAACGTCTTCGCAACCGGCTGTTTCAGCTTAACCGTGATGTGGTCGCCGACCCGTTCCGCCATGCCGTCGACCGGCATGGCGTCGGTATCATTCATTCGGGTATCGATCTTGAAACGGTAGCTCTTGCCCGCGGCATCTTCCCAGGAATGCGAGCGCAGATCGCTCAGCGTCAGCTTGCCCTCGCCGCTGTCGAGTTCAGACACCTGACGAAATTCGGACGTGTAGCCTTCGCAGGCGCTGCCCGAGAAATTGTAGAGGATGCGCCCGCGCGCCCCTGATATCGCGTTGTTCCCGCGCGACTTGACCAGCTTCAATTCATACAGCGCCTGATGGGAGAGAAACGGCCCGCCGGCGGCGGCCTGAGCCGGCCCGTTTGCGAAGCCTGAGAGCAAAGCGGCCACAGCCGAAAACGCCAAAGCACGAACCGGAACCGGAAACGAGTAAGCCATGTGCTTTTTTTCCTCGATGGAGATTCGTTACATTAGTGATGGCCCTATTGCGTCGCAACTAGGGCAGCGCCCGGAAACGCAGGAATTTGAGGCCGGGGAGCCTTGCTTTTCGGCAATTTTACGGGACGATTTACGCCAGTTGTGGTCGCGCGCCAGCGATCGGCCCTCGCTTGCAACCGGCGGTGCGATGCGCGAAACAATGCGGCCTGATCGCGGATCAGGACAGTCAATCAATCGGGGACAAAAACATGGCGGGTACGGTCGAACAGAAGCTGGCGGCGCAAGGCATCGTCCTGAACGAGCCGCGCACCCCGATGGCGAATTACGTCGGCTTCGTGCGATCAGGCAATTTGCTCTTCGTCTCCGGCCAGGTGTGCGCCAACGCGGAGGGCAAGCTGATCGCCAAGGGCAAGTTGGGCGCTGGCGTCACCATCGAACAGGGCTACGCCGCGGCACAGGGCTGTGGCGTCAACCTGCTGGCCCAGGTCAAGGCAGCGCTCGGCGATCTCGACAAGGTGGTCCGCGTGGTCAGGCTCGGCGGCTTCATCAATTCCGCGCCAGACTTCCTCGACGGCCCCAAGGTGCTCAACGGCACCTCCGACCTGATGGTCGCAGCTTTCGGCGACAAGGGCCGACATGCCCGCACCACCGTCGGCGTCGCTTCGCTACCCTCGGATGCCGCCGTCGAGGTGGACGCCATCTTCGAGGTGTCCTGAGCGGAGTGCCCCTCATGCGCGCGCCGGACTGGCTGACGGCACGGCCGGTCGCCCATCGCGGCCTCCATGATATTTCGCGCGGCATCGTCGAAAACATGCCGGCCGCCGCGCAGGCCGCCGTCGACGGCAACTTCGCCATCGAATGCGACATCCAGCTTTCGTCGGATGGCGAGGCGATGGTGCATCACGACAACGCGCTCGGCCGCCTCACCGAGGGGTCCGGCGCGTTGCTCGGCAAGACCGCGGCCGAACTCAAGGCGGTTGCGTTCAAGAATACGCCGGAGCGGATGATGACGCTCGGCGATCTCTGTTCGCTCGTTGCCGGCCGCGTGCCGCTGGTGATCGAGGTCAAAAGCCATTTCGAGGGCGACCGCCGGCTGGTGAAGCGGATGGCGGAGGTGCTTGGCGCTTATTCCGGCCCCGCCGTCGGCATGTCCTTCGATCCGGACCAGGTGGTGGCGCTGCGCGAACTGATCCCCGGCCGCGCCCGCGGCATTGTGGCGGAGCGCGAATATACCGCCGAAGAGTGGTCTGAAGCCTCCCCTGAACAACGCCGGGGCATGACACATCTGCGCCACGCCTTCCGCACCCGGCCGCATTTCGTCGCTTACTGGGTGGATGAATTGCCGGCAGCCGCCCCCTGGATCGCCCGCAACATTTTCGGGCTGCCGCTGCTAACCTGGACCGTGCGCACGCCGGAGCAGCGCGCGCACGCGGCACGCAACGCCGATCAGATGATCTTCGAGGGGTTCCTGCCGGGAACCTGATCCGCGCAGTGCCACCTTGAACTCGCCCGCCCGATGCACGATCTTGGAAAGGTTGGCCACCCTGCGCGATGGCTGATCGCACGATGGGACCGGTCCGAATTTCTAGATGGCGTCATCCGAAATCACCCTCGAAGCCGTCCCCTCCGTCAGCGACATCAAGGCTGCCGATTGGGACGCCTGCGCCAATCCGAAGCCAAATCCAAACAGTCTCGAAAACCTCGATACGCTGGCCGCAAGCGGGTCTCAAAGCGATTCCTGCAAACCTGCCTATAACCCCTTCGTTTCTCATGCCTTTTTCGCTGCCGCCGAAGCCTCCGGCTCGGCCTGCGCCCGCACCGGCTGGGGCGCGCGGCATCTCCTGGCACGGCTCGACGGCGAGATCGCCGGCATCGTGCCCTGCTATCTGAAATCGCATTCGCAAGGCGAATACGTTTTCGACCGCGGCTGGGCGGATGCCTATGAGCGTGCCGGCGGACGCTATTATCCAAAACTGCAGGCCTCGGTGCCGTTCACCCCCGCGACCGGCCCGCGGCTGTTGATCCGCGACGGCGTCGATCGCGAGCAGATCGGAACCGCGCTGGCGAGTGGCCTGATGGCGCTGTGTAACGCGACCAACGCCTCCTCCGTGCATGTGACCTTTGCCCGCGAGGCCGAAGCAAAGTTTTTGGGCGCACACGGTTTTCTGCAACGGAACGACCAGCAGTTTCACTGGCACAATGAAGGCTACGGGACTTTTGACGATTTTCTCACGTCGCTGAACTCGCGTCACCGCAAGGCGATCAAGCGCGAACGGCGCGAGGCCACTGCCGCCGGGATCACGATCCACCATCTGACCGGCAGTGACATCACCGAGGATGCGTGGGATGCATTCTTTGCGTTCTACATGGAGACCGGCTCACGCAAATGGGGCCGGCCTTATCTCACCCGCAAATTTTTCTCGCTGATCGGCGAGAGCATGAGCCGCGACGTGCTGCTGGTGATGGCCAAGCGCAACGGCCGCTGGATTGCCGGCGCCATCAATTTCATCGGCTCGGACACGCTGTTCGGCCGCAACTGGGGCGCGGTCGAGCATCACCCGTTCCTGCATTTCGAGGTCTGCTACTATCAGGCGATCGATTTCGCGATCCAGCGCGGCCTGAAGGTCGTGGAAGCCGGCGCGCAGGGCGAGCACAAGCTGGCGCGCGGCTACCTGCCGCAAACCACCTATTCCGCGCACTTCATCGCCGACCCCGATCTGCGCCGCGCGATCGCCGACTACCTGAAGCGCGAGCGCGCCTACGTCGCGGAAGTCGGCCGCGAACTGGCGGAATCCGGCCCGTTCCGCAAGGCCGCCGACGAGGCTTGACCTGCTCGGTGAGCGACGTGAAATTGAGATCAAACCTCGAGGGAAAAAACCATGCCCGCCTATGACACCAACAACCCCTTCGCGAAAATCCTGCGCGGCGAGTTTCCCTGCCACAAGGTTTACGAGGACGACCACGTTCTGGCGTTCCTCGACATCATGCCGCGCTCGCCGGGCCATACACTGGTGATTCCGAAAGCCCCTGCCCGCAACATTCTCGATATCACGCCAGACGATTACGCCCACGTCGCGCGCGCCGCCCACAAGATCGCCGCCGCCGCCATGAAGGCCTTCAAGGCCGACGGCATCACCGTGCAGCAGTTCAACGAGCCGGCCGGCGGGCAAGTCGTGTTCCACCTGCATATGCATGTGATGCCGCGCCACGACGGCGTAGCACTGCTGCCGCCGGCGAGTCGCAAGGAGGATGTGAAAGTGCTGGAAGACAACGCGACCAAGCTTGTTGCGGCGCTGGGGTAGCTCGCCACTACGTGGAAGCGACGCGACCGGCCCTATTCAGCCTTGATGCCCGCGGACTTGATCACCCTCGCCCACTTTTCGGTGGCGTCCGAGATGATCGTCCCGAATTCCGCAGGCGAGCCCCCAAGCACCGTGCCGCCCAGTTCGACGATCCGGGTTTTGACCTTGGCATCGGCGAGGCCAGCATTGAGCTCCTTGTTCAGCAGATCGATGATTTCGGCCGGGGTGTTCCTTGGCGCGCCAATGCCCGCAAAACCGCTGGCCTCGTAACCAGGCACGAAGTCTGCCACCGTTGGAACGTCTGGCAGCACGTCCAATCGGGCCGCGGTCGTTACCGCCAGGGCGCGCAGCTTGCCGGCCTGGATGTGCTGGATCGATTCCGACACCGGGGCGAAAATCACCTGCAGATGGCCGGCGACCAGATCGGTGGCCGCAGGTGCGCCGCCGCGATACGGGACGTGGACCAGATCCACCCCGGCCATCATCTTGAAGAGTTCGCACGCAATGTTTTGCGGGGTGCCGGGGCCGGCCGACCCGTAGTTGATCTTGCCCGGGTTGGCCTTGGCGTATGCGATGAATTCAGGGATCGTCGTCGCCGGGACCGACGGATGCACCACGACGACGTATGCCAGCCGCGCGGCGCAGATGACCGGCGCGATGTCCCGGATGAAGTCGAAATTGAGATTGGTGTAGAGCGCGGCATTGATCGCATGCGGGGTCACGATTTGCAGCAGCGTGTAGCCATCCGCTGGCGCTTTGGCGACCGCCTCGGTTCCGATGTTGCCGCTGGCGCCGGAGCGGTTCTCAATGATGAATTGCTGGCCGAGGCGATCCGACAGCCATTGGCCCATCAGGCGCGCCTGGATGTCGGTGGCCCCGCCGGCGGCAAAGCCGACGACGATGCGCACCGGCCGGGACGGATAGGTTTGTGCCCGCGAAATGCGGGGCACCGCCGGCAACGCAGCAGCACCCGCGGCCAGACGCAAGAATGCGCGGCGGGGAAAGTTCATGATGCTCCCTCCACAGCGCGCTACGACGCGGACTTGCAATCCGACTGGACGCACTGCGGGAAAAGACTACACCCGTCCTGCGAGGAGGTGGAAGGGGTCACTGCCTGCTCTTGGCACAAAGCAGACCTGCTGAAGGCCAGCCCAGACGTCCGCCTCTGAGCGTAGTGCTGTCATCGCCGAGTCCATCGGCGTCTCCCGATTTATGCGTGCACGTCCTGGCCCGGAATTCCCGGATTTCGCTGCGCTCATCCGGGCTACGGAATCATCCTCACTCCGTCTGGAAATCTCCAGGCTGCGGCGGCGCCAATGGCGTGAACTCGCAGCGGTCGGGCTTGACGTCGAGCAGCGGCGTTTCGTCGAGGCAGTCGAGGCCACGCACCAGGATGACGTTGCCCTCGATGCGCACCAGTTTCACGATCGAGGTGCCGATCGGATTCGGCCGCACCGGCGAGCGCAGCGAGAAGGTGCCGCGGGTTTTCTGGTTGTTCTTCGGGCTTTGCAGCACCAGATCGCGGCGCGACTGGTGCAGCCAGTAGATCACTTCGAGGCTCTCATAAAAATCCACGCCCTTGATCGCGGGCACCCAGGGTTCGAAAATCTCCAGCCGGCAGACCGGGCCGTCGTGACGGCCCTGCCGCGGTGTCTCCAGCCGCGATTTCCAGGGCGTGCGGATGCGGCCGACAAACACCAGCCCGGCATCGCGGGCCGGCGGCATATCGACGGTAAGTTCGCCCTCGCGGACTTCGCTTTCTCGAACCATGTCCTGATCCAGATGTCCTAATCCAGTGAGATGTTGAGTGCTTTTATCACACCGGCCCATCGCGCGCGATCGGTCGCGACGAACTTGTCGATCTCGGCCTGGCTTTGCGGACGCAGCGGCGGGAATCCGACCTTGTCCAGCGAAGCGCGGAACGCTTCATCGTTCAACGCCTTGTTCAAACTGGCGATGAGTTTCTGCCCGACGTCGTCAGGCGGTTTAGCCGGAGCAGAGACGCCATACCAGACGCTGACGCCGTAGTCCGGATAGCCGCTCTCGGCCATGGTCGGGACATCGGGCAGATCGGGAATGCGTTGCGCAGAAGAAACCGCGAGCGGCCGCAGCAAGCCACCCTTGACCGGCGGCAGCGCGGTGCCGAGCGTATCGAACATCAACTGGATATTGCCCGATATCAGATCGGTCAGCGCCGGGCCTGCCCCCTTGTAGGCGACATGGACCATGTCGACGCCGGCCATCTGCTTGAACATCTCGCCGGCGAGATGAATGGTGCCGCCGGTGCCGGCCGATCCGAAATTCAGTTTTCCCGGATTTTGCCTGGCGTAGGCCACGAACTCCGCGACCGTCTTGGCGGGCACGGACGGATGAACCTCCATCACGACGGGCAGATCGGTGACCAGCGCAAGCAGCCGAAAATCGCGCGTGGGATCGTAGGGCAGCTTCTTGTAGAGCAGCGGATTGAGCACGAAGATCGACGCCGCCGTAAAGAACAGCGTGTAGCCGTCGGGCTCGGAACGCGCCGCGGCTTCGGCGCCGATCGCGCCCTGCGCACCGGCCTTGTTCTCGACCACGACAGCCTGTTTCAGGTCGCGGCTGAGATATTCGCCTACCATGCGGCCGAGAACGTCGGTCGGGCCGCCCGCGGCATAGGGCACGATCAGCTTGATCGGACGTACCGGATATTCCGCCGCATGGGCCAGCGGCGCGGCGCAGACGAGGCTGCAGGCCAGCGCCGATATTTTCAGCCAGTTCATTTCGTTTCCTCGGCGTTTCCCGATGCGCCGGACAGTACCGGATTATCCGCCACCTGCAATCAACCGAGCCACCATTTCCCGGCCAGCAGGACGATCTCGCCGCCGACCACGCCGGCAAAGATCGAGCGTTGCGTCAGCATGAACACCGCAAAACCGGCGGCGACCGCGCCGTAGCGCAGCCAGTCCGGTACGCCTGCCAGCGCGCCCGGCGGCTGCACCAGGATCTGGGCGATGACCCCGGCGAGGATCGCGGTCGCCACCGCCCTCACCCACACCAGAACTTCCGAGCCCTCGTCGACGCCGGCGCCGAACCACAGCCCGGCCATGCGCCAGACCTCGTTGGGCAGGAAGCCGGCGAGCACCAGGATCAACAGCGCGTGCGGGCTGCCGAAAAATTCGCTCATGCGCGCGCCCTCTCCCGCCACCAATGCACCCCGTAGGCAATGGTGCCGGCGGTGACGCCGCTGATCAGGATGTCGACGCCGGTGTGCAGCTGTGAGACCAGCGGAAACAGCGCGATCCCGAGCACCAGCGCCACTATGTCCGATGTCTGCCGGCAATTGCGCGCGGTCGAAAGCAAGAATGCCAGCGGCGTCAGCAGCAGGATCGCCGCCGCAAACAGCGGCGGCAGATTGGCGGCAAGGCCATAGCCAAGCGTGGTGGCGACCATGCAAACGGTGAGAAGCCCGCAGCCGAGCCCGTGCGCAAATGCGATGCGGCGCTCGCGCGGCACCTTTGGCAACAGCCGGTAGCATTCGACCCACAGCGTGACGGCGATGAAATGCGTCGCCAGCACGAGGTGACGCCGTTTGGTCTGCGGCGTCTTCATCAGCGGCAACACCGACACCACCATCGGAAACAGCCGGATCGCACTCACCGTCACCGCAATCGCCGCCTGTGCCGCGGTCGCCCCCGACCCCAGCGTCGAAATCAGGATGATCTGCGCCGGGCCCGCCCAGACCAGCAGCGTGCTGCCGAGCACCCAGCCCAGGCTGAAATGGCTGTCATGGGCCAGCGCACCGATGCCGAGATAGGTCGCAAACAGCACCAGCGTGAGCACTGTCGACGCGACCGAACTCATGCCCCACGCGAAGGCGCGGGTGGGGCTTTTCCAACTGCGGGAAGAGAGTGGAGGTAACTTCACAGGTGACCGGATAGTGTGGAGATGTCGGCGGATAAGGCTAACGAAAGCGGCCCGCGTCAAGCAAGCCCCGCTCAGGGCGGCTATGCATCAGCCCGGCACCGCCTGTGTTGCGCAATGCAAAGGCTGCGCCGCCCATCGTGCGATGCAGGGTTCGTCGCGGGCAGACCACATGCGGTGCCAATCCGCACACCAACCGTTACCATCGACAGCACACGCCTCCTGGCTTGCTATCGTTGTTTGCCGAGCAGATTAGTGAATGACAATTGCCGCGCTCACACCTTTCAGCAGTTCTGTTGGAAGCTGGATAGCACCGACCACCTCACTGGGGTTGCTCGCGGTAAATCCCGACACCAATCCGTTAGAGAAAGCGATGACTGTCTTGTTCTTAACGAATGCTCTGCGACCAAATTTCACGTAACCTAGAGCATTGTTCACCGGCGCCAAAACATCAAATCGAACTGGAGGCGTTGTCGATAGAATCGTTTCTCTGTCAGCCTTCTGGACCAACATGGCCGTCGCTTCGAGCGTAAACAGACCAGCTCGGCGGAAACAAAAAACGTACTTGCAGAAAGGACCGGGGTCCTCAGTAGTTGTTTCCTGCGGCACAAAGCCGGATATCGCCATTATCTTATCCAGATGGGGCGTGAGCTTGATATTAAATCGTATGCTACAGGAGGGTTCGCCAGCCTTCGTCGTCATTGTTTTCCCGCGGCCATGAGTGACATTCGTTTGATGGACCACGGTCATGTCTGTGCAAGGAGGAGGCGCCGCCGGTCCCGCGTCAGGAAGCATTTTCGCGATTGATTTAGATTTCTCCAGGTCTTTTTGAGTCGCAGAGACCTGCGTCAGTAACGCCGTTACCCCCTGAACGACCGCAATCGACCTGTCTTCCGTTGTAGAGGACAGCGACTTGATGAGGGCTCCTTCCATCTGAATGTCAATATCATCGTTAGAGAACGAATTATGTCCGTAAACAACGCGATACATCGCGTTGTAGTCGGCCGTAGCCGTCATCTTTTGATCCGAGGAAAGAGTGAGTCGCTTGTCTTTGAATTCAGCGGTAAAACTCACCTCTCCTTGGGCGAGGGCGTAAGACAAAAAAGCGCCATCGAGGTTGGTTGGAGGTTGTTCACCGTCTGCCAGAGTCCACAAGGAATTGCCGCAGCTCGCAAGGATAACGCTAGCAGCGATCAAGCTCACTGCTTGTTTCAATTGATTTAGCACCCATCCCTCCCAAATAATAAACTAAAAGTTGTCAAGCCTACTAGGACACTTGTATGGACGACAAGAGAGTTTGGAAGGAAAAGCGATTCAATGGGAGCCATTTTCAAGAACGAACGGACAAGACCGCTCTGGAAGGCCAACTTCCCGATACCGAAATCACGTAGCACAGGCTGATCGGCTCGCGCTCTTGATGGACCAGTTACGGCGGCAGGAGACAAGATTCACCATTGAGCCGCACTTGAGCAAGAGCGGCCGTAGCCTTTGCGACGATCCCGGTCAGCCCGGCACGCCCCTGTTTTTCAGCACAAAGCACGCCCCGCCCGCCTTCCGGATGCGGTTGCAGAGATCGTCCGCGGCGGGCCGCGTGTCGGCGCCGATCCGCACTTGATAGAAGGCGCGCGTGCCGCGGCTCCGCATGACCGAGGAGAGCAGGCTCGGATCCTGGTCGCCGATCACGGCGCTGAGCCGCTTGATGGCTCGGGCGTACATCGCGAGCGCCTTGTCGCGGCTGAAGCCGGCGGCGAGCTGCACGCCCCACACTTTGGCGGCGCCGAGCGTGATGCGGTTCTCGAGTTCGGTGATGAAGGGACTGGGCGCCTGCTTCAGCAGCGCCATCAAGTCTCGACAGCTCGACGTCGGTATCCGCTCCGGCGTCCTGCCGCCCTTCTGCGCCTTCGCCCAATCCTCGACGGTGGAGCCCGTGATGGCGATAACGTAGCTGCGGGTCTCCTGCGGCATCGGCCCGGTGCCCGCAAGCCACTCCTGAACCCGGCGCGGGCCGGCGTTATAGGCGGCGGCCGCCAGTCCCAGATTGCCGAACTGGTCGCGCAGCTCGGCCAAAAACTCCGCTGATTTCGGCAGCGCTTGCACGGGATTGAAGGGATCAAGCAGACCGCGCTCGCTCGCGGTGCCCGGCATGAACTGTGCAATCCCCTGCGCGCGCTGGCCGCTGCGCGTCACCGGCCCGATCGCGTCGGAGCGGAAGCGGCTCTCCTGCCAGATTACGCGAGCGAAGAATTCGAGCGGCAGGCTCGAGGCTCTCGCGGCCGACTCGATCATCAGGCACATCGCCTCGCGCGTGTCGCTCTGCCGCGTCCCGTCAGCCGGCGTCTCGGCCGGTATCGCGCGTGGCTCGACACGCGACTGGTTAACCTCATCCGCGTCCTCGGCGCAGGCAGGCGCAACCGAGGACAAAAGTGACATCGTGCAGCATAGGGCTCGAAGAAACCGGCCTCTTTGCATGGCAGTTGCAATCCGGGAGCGTACATGGCGGTAAAAAGCGTTAGTCAAACGATCACGGCCAGCCGCTGGATCCGCGGTTCCGCCGCCGCACGCCGCCTTTTTGCGCTGCAATTGTCCCGAAATGCGCCTCATCGGAACCGCCGTTAATTTACGTTAATGCCGCATTTTGCATCAGCCGGTCTTTTACGGGGAACAAAGCGGGGTAAAACTGTCCATCTTTGTTGGGAGACTTTCAATGCGGGACCGGCGCGAGAGCGTACGCGAGAAGGTAATGTATGGCGGCGTCGCCGAGATCGGTGAACGCGGCGCGACGCGCGAATGCATCGTCCGCAACATCTCCGACAACGGCGCGACCATCGAATTCAGCAATGATTTCCAGTTGCCGAAAGAGCAGCTCTCGCTACGCATCGCGCGCAAGGGCCGCTCCTTCCTTGCCAAGGTGATCTGGTGGCGCGACAATTTCGTCGGCGTCGCCTTCAGGGCGGAGAGCCCGGCCGAGCCGGTCTCCGATCTCGAGGAGCGGCTGCGCAGAAGCGAGATCAAGAAGCGGCAGCTGCAGCGAAAGATCGACGAACTGCTTAACGAGCGCTGAGCACTCGCGGGGAAGGCGTCAAGTAACGCAACAGGCGTCCCACGGTGCCGCAGCCGGTATCGACCACCGTATTGTTGGGGCCCAGCATGTCTTCAAAACCGCCAGATGGCCTGCCCGTCTATCGCCTCCTGACCGGCAAGGACGATGCCGCGTTCTGCCGACGCGTTTCGGAGGCCATTGAGTCCGGCTATGTGCTGTACGGCTCGCCTGCTCTGACTTTCAACGGTGAATACGTCGTGGCCGCCCAAGCGTTGGTTTGGCCGCGCAATTAGACATCAAGCAGTTGGCCATCAAAAAGCCGGCGGTCTTGCGACACGCCGGCTCTTCGTTCCAGATTGAGGCCGCTTACGCCTTGACCAGAGGCCCCCGCGAGGCCGGCCCCTTGGAGCCGCCACCTCCGTTGGGGCCGCCCGGCTTCGGCTTGCGCTTGCGGGCGCCGGGCAGCTTTTCCGGCTTCGGCGTGACTGGTCCCTCGACGAACTCGAAGCCGATCTTGTCCTTAGCCTCCGCGCTCGCCTCGTCTTTGACCAGCACGACGCGGACATGCCCGCCGCCCTTCAGGTGACCGAACAGCACTTCGTCCGCCAGCGGCTTCTTGATGTGCTCCTGGATCACGCGCGCCATCGGACGCGCGCCCATCTGCTCGTCGTAACCATGTTCGATCAGCCAGGCCTTGGCAGGCTCCGACAGCTCGATGGTGACGTCGCGGTCGGCGAGTTGCGCCTCGAGCTGGAGGACGAACTTCTCTACCACCATGCCGATGACGTCGGCATTGAGATGGGCGAACGAGACGATCGCATCCAGCCGGTTGCGGAATTCCGGCGCGAACTGGCGGTTGATCGCTTCGTGGTCGTCGCCTTCCCGCTTGTTGCGCGTGAAGCCGAAGGCCTGGCGCGCAAGGTCGGCGGCGCCCGCATTCGTGGTCATGATCAGGATCACGTTGCGGAAATTGACCTGCTTGCCGTTGTGGTCGGTGAGCCGGCCGTGATCCATGATCTGCAGCAGCACGTTATAGAGATCCGGATGCGCCTTTTCGATTTCGTCGAGCAGCACCACGCAATGCGGATGCTGGTCCACGCCATCGGTCAACAGGCCACCCTGGTCGAAACCGACATAGCCGGGAGGCGCGCCGATGAGGCGCGACACCGTGTGCCGCTCCATATATTCGGACATGTCGAAGCGCAGCAGCTCGACGCCGAGCGAGGCCGCAAGCTGTTTGGCGACTTCGGTCTTGCCGACGCCGGTTGGACCCGAGAACAGGTAGGAACCGATCGGCTTCTCCGGCTCGCGCAAGCCGGCGCGCGCCAGCTTGATCGATGCCGATAGCGACTCGATCGCCTTGTCCTGGCCGAACACCACGCGCTTGAGCGTCTGCTCCAGATGCTTCAGCACCTCGGCATCGTCCTTCGATACGCTCTTGGGCGGAATCCGCGCCATGGTCGCGATCGTGGTCTCGATTTCCTTGATGCCGATGGTCTTCTTGCGCCGGTTCTCGGCGACCAGCATCTGCGCCGCGCCCGACTCGTCGATCACGTCGATCGCCTTGTCCGGCAGCTTGCGGTCGTGGATGTAGCGCGACGATAATTGCACCGCCGCTTCGATCGCCTCGTTGGTATATTTCAGCCGGTGGTAATCCTCGAAATAGGGTTTGAGGCCCTTCAGGATCGCGATCGCGTCTTCCACCGTCGGTTCGTTGACGTCGATCTTCTGGAACCGGCGCACCAGCGCGCGGTCCTTCTCGAAATGCTGGCGGTATTCCTTGTAGGTCGTCGAACCCATGCAGCGGATCGTGCCGGAGGCGAGCGCCGGCTTGAGCAGATTCGACGCGTCCATCGCGCCGCCGGAGGTGGCGCCGGCGCCGATCACGGTGTGGATTTCATCGATGAACAGGATCGCGTTCGGATGCGCCTCCAGTTCCTTCAGCACCTGCTTCAAGCGCTCCTCGAAATCGCCGCGGTAGCGCGTGCCGGCAAGCAGCGTTCCCATGTCGAGCGAGAACACGGTGGCGGCGGCCAGCACTTCCGGCACTTCGGAATCGACGATGCGCTTGGCGAGCCCTTCGGCGATCGCGGTCTTGCCGACGCCGGCCTCGCCCACGAACAGCGGATTGTTCTTCTGCCGGCGGCACAGCACCTGGATCGCGCGATTGATCTCGGAATTGCGCCCGATCACCGGATCGATCTTGCCGTCACGCGCCTTCTTGTTGAGGTTGACGCAATAGGTCTCGAGCGCCTCGCCCTTCTTCTTGGCGTCCTCGTTGCCCTTGGTCTCGGTCTCCTCGTCGACGCCGCGCACCGGGCGCGCTTCGGAGACGCCCGGCCGCTTGGCGATGCCGTGGCTGATATAGTTGACCGCGTCGTACCGCGTCATGTCCTGCTCCTGCAGGAAATAGGCGGCGTGACTCTCGCGCTCCGCGAAAATCGCGATCAGCACGTTGGCGCCGGTCACCTCTTCGCGCCCTGAGGACTGCACGTGAATCACCGCGCGCTGGATCACGCGCTGGAATCCCGCGGTCGGCTTGGCGTCGTCGGCGCCGTCAGTCACCAGATTTTCGAATTCGGTCTCGAGATAGTTCACGAGGCTGGTGCGCAGCTTGTCGAGATCGACACTGCAGGCACGCATCACCGCGGCCGCATCCGAGTCATCGATCAGCGACAGCAAAAGATGTTCGAGCGTCGCATATTGATGATGCCGCTCGTTTGCAATCGCCAGCGCACGATGCAGGGATTGTTCAAGGCTTTGGGAAAAAGTTGGCATTCTCGTCCTCTGTGGCCCCCGGTCATCATGATCGCCATTACCCGGTCAGGCAACAACAACCTTCGTCATCCCCTGTCATATAGTTACCTGCGATCGTGGCGAAAGACCGGTTCCGCAAACGTGGTTTTCCTCTAAATTTGCGGCACCACGCCTCACGGCACGCAATCCCACCCCGAAAAACTACCGGGAATACAATCGGCTTTCGTCAACGCAATCGATGCAAGACCCGTTCCTTGTCTCCGGCCGGGTCGAGCGCCATGCGTGGCTATTTTTTTTCCATCACGCATTGCAGGGGATGCTGGTGCTTGCGCGCAAAATCCATCACCTGCGTGACCTTGGTCTCGGCAATCTCGTAGGTGAACACGCCGCACTCACCGATCCCGTGGTGATGCACATGGAGCATGATCTTGGTGGCCGCTTCGGCGTCCTTCTGGAAGAATTTTTCCAGCACATGAACGACGAACTCCATCGGCGTGTAGTCGTCGTTCAGAATCAGGACGCGATACAGGTTCGGACGCTTGGTCTTCGGCTTGACCTTGGTGATGACCGACGTCGACGGCCCGCCGGTTCCGCTGTTGCGGTTCTCGTCATTGCTCATTCGGGGAGCAGGCGCGGCTGACATTTCCGTCACGGACGAACAAGATTTGAAGGTTAACTGCAACATGGCTCAGGCGTTCAAAATTCCAAGGGGTGACCGAATAGCACATCCCGGCTCACTCGCGATCGGCTGGCGTGCGCCACCGCAAGGTACCCAGCAATGCTTTTCCAGATCGCCGCTCCCCGGTCCGACCCGTTGGCCGGGCCGGCACCTGGAATATGGGTCCGCCGCCGGATCACCGCAAGCGCACAAATGCCGCCTCGGCGCGACTCGCGACCGGCCCGATTCCCGGCTCGGCTATCTGGAGCAAGGTTAATCGTTTCTGCCGGATTTGACAAAGGATCGCGACTGCCCGTTTAGCCGCTGCTGCAGGCGCTTTTGGCGCCCGGTTCGGCGGTACGCGCGCTTTGACCCGTTTTTATCTAGTTCCACCTCGGCCTGGGGCAACGTGCGCATGCGCGTTGCGATGGTGCTCGACGTGACCGGATTGATACGGCCATGCAGACCGCCGCCAAGAGCCTGGTCGAGGCACAAGAAAAAGCCCGGCCGAAACGGCCGGGCTTTTTATTTGCGAGGTATTTTATTTGCGAAGTATCAAGTCGCCGAATTAGTGCGCGGCCGGGGTGAACTTCGAGACCAGGCCCTCGTAGGGCTTGAAGGTCTGCTTGGCGAGATCGGTGTAGAGGCCGGCGATCTTCTGCGTTTCGGCGACGAAGGTCTCGTAGGACGAGCGCGCGAATTCGGTCTGCGCTTCGATCGCCTTGTCCAGCGACTTCACGCCGGAGAGCTTTTCAACGTACGATTTGGTGTCTTCGAACGACTTCTTGGCGTAATCGCCATAGGCGGTTGCGATCGCCTGAACGCCGCTCTGCAGATTGCTCGCGGAAGCGGCAACCGATTCGAGATGCTCTTTGCCGTAGTTCTGAATGTCTTCAACCTTGACCATCGATGGAGTCCTTTCCCAGACTGCAGGTGTAAACCGATTGCCGGGAGGTCCCGGCCCCTGACGTCACCCTTGTATGTGCACCGCACAATAAAGTCAACAAATATTGTGCGACGCACAAATATGGCCTATTAGCGCAAAAACCCGGGGTCTTACGCAACGGTTAATTAATCTTTTGGAAACTCGCTCGGCCTAACCTGATTCCTGGACCTTGTTCGCCTTCCGGCAGACAGCCCGAAAGCTGTTTGTGAACAGCATCTTAGCTAGAACAGCGACCTGATCGGCCAAACCAGCCGCGCCTGATGGCCGGATTGGGACTTCGAACGGGGAAATATCAGCGACTGTTGGGCACAATTTTGCCTCACGTGGCGGTGATCAAGACAGAAATTGGGACGGGGAAGTAAATGCTTCGTACAACCTTGGCTTCCTCGCGCGCTTTGCGCGTGTGCGCCCTCGGGCTCATTACTTTCACCACGGCGATACTGATCTCGAGCGAGAGCGCTGAGGCGCGCCGCTACAAGCACCGTCGGCACCACCACGTCGTGCGGGAAAGCTACAGCCCGCAGTTCTCCTCCATCATCGTCGACGGCAATTCCGGCGCGGTGCTCAGTTCCAACAATCCCGATGGTATCCGGCGCCCGGCGTCGCTGACCAAGATCATGACGCTTTATCTGCTGTTCGAGCGGCTCGACGCCGGCAAGATGAAGCTGGACACCGAGATGGAAGTCTCCGAGCACGCCTCCGAACAGGCGCCGACCAAGCTCGGTCTCAAGCCCGGCCAGACGCTCAAGGTCGAGGATGCCATCAAAGGCCTGGTGACACGTTCCGCCAACGACGCTGCCGTCGTGATCGCCGAAGCCATTGCCGGCGATGAAGACGAATTCGCCAAGCTGATGACGCGCAAGGCGCGCGCGCTTGGCATGAGCAAGACCACCTATCGCAACGCCTCCGGCCTGCCCAACGACGAACAGCTGACCACGGCGCGCGATCAAGCTACGCTCGGCCGCGCGATCCAGGATCGCTATCCGCGCTACTATCGCTACTTCGCGACCACCGTGTTCAATTATCGCGGCCAGTCGATCCGCAACCACAATCGCCTGCTCGGCAATGTCGAAGGCGTCGATGGCATCAAGACCGGCTACACCCACGCTTCCGGCTTTAACCTCGTGAGCTCGATGCGCCGCGGCAACCGCCACCTCGTCGGCGTGGTGCTGGGTGGCCGCAGCGGCGGTTCGCGCGACGCCATCATGCGCAACCTGCTGGCCGAGAACCTGGAGAAAGGCGCGACCAAGCGTACCGTCGCCGCGATCACCGAGCGGAATCCCGCCGACGGCAGTGTCGATGTGGCCGAAGCCGAGACCGCTGCGCGTCCGGCCGAGGTGGCCCAGTCCGGCAGCGCCGAACCGGGGCCCGCAGCCATGCCGGTGACGCGCTCGATCGCGCCGGCGCTGATGGCGGCTGCCGCCGCTGCCCTGCCTCCGCCGCCCGCCAAGATCGAGCAGAACAAATTGGAGCCGCAAGCCAAGCCCGAACCCGCACCATTGACCAGCGGCGTCATTCAGTCCCAGTCCATCTCGGCGATCCCGGGCTCGGCTGAGCCGATGAAGCCGGTCAAGGTCAAGACGGTCCAGGTCAAGGCCGGGCCGATAAAACTGGCGGCTGCCGGCCCCTCGCAGCCCGCGGCGCCGCCGGTCACCAGCACCATTCCTGCCCGCCCCGAAATCGCCGAGACCTCCAGCGCCGTTGTCGCAAACGCCGCCGAGGCCAGGGCCGAAGCCGCCAAGGAAGCCCTCAGGGCAGCCATGCCGCAGCAGCCGGCCGGCCATGGCACCGGGAACGGCGTGCTCGGCGTGTTGCCCGCTTCCAGCCTGGCGCACGCCTCGCACGCGCAGACGCTGGCCTTTGCCGATCCGTCGCCCCATGTCCAGCCGCAGCAGGCTGTGCAACAGAACGACGCCGTCAAGCCAGCCGCGCCAGCGGTGGTACGCACCGGCTGGATCGTCCAGGTCGGCGCGCTCGAAAGCGAAAGCGAAGCCAAGCAGCGGATCGATCTCGCCCGTACCAAGGCCAGCGCGCTGCTCAGCAAGGCCGATCCCTTCACCGAAACCGTCATGTCCAAGGACAATCGCACGCTGTACCGCGCCCGTTTCGCCGGTCTCGATCGCGATTCTGCCGAGGCTGTATGCCGCACGCTCAAGCGCGCCGACATTTCCTGCATGACCGTTCGGAATTGATCCGAAACTCCGCGTTGAAGTTCGCAAAGCCGGCGCCGGAAGCGCCGGCTTTGTTGTTTTCATAGCGGTTTCAAGCCAAGCGTGCCCTCGGACTTGATCCGTGGGTGGGTCTCGGTTCGCGTGACGAAAACGCGTCAACCAAAAGTTAGGAGTTTCGGTTTGCCCCGTCAGAACTGAAACCCTGAGAGCACAGTCGAGGCGGCTCTCGCGCGATCACGCCAGATCCAGCCAGGCGAAAACTTCTCGTCAAGAATTTAGGGTTAGGTTTCCCTGCAATGAACGATCGACCACGCCGGACAACGGCGGGCGATGTGGGGCGTCAGCCAGAGATACGGAAGCACTCTCGGTCTGTAGCGTCGGTGGCGTGAGCCGGAGTTAGCTAGAGATGCGTGCGAAGAAGAATATCCTTGGCCTCATTTACGCGGGCAGCGAGGTACGTCGAGCCCCCCTGGTCGGGATGCAGTTTCTTCATCAGGGCGCGGTGCGCCCGGCTGATGTCGTCACGCCCCGCCCCCGGCTGCAGGCCAAGGATCTGATAGGCCTCCTCGTCCGTCATTTTACCACTCGCCGCCGCGCGGCGGTGCCCCCCTGCCGTGTCGCCTTGCGCGTTCTGACGCCAAGCGGGAAACCGGCGGTCAAGATAGCTTTCAAGTAGGGCGACGCTCTCGGCGTCGAAGGCCGGGATCATCGCGATCAACTGCGGCAGGTCGAATTCGTCGAGCGTGCGGCCGGCATTCGGTCCGTCCACGATCCGGCCCGACAGTGCGCCGCTGTCGTGATCAAGACTCATGTCGAGAAACTGCGAGCGGACGCGCGAGGCCTGCCCCGAAGACCGTTGCGTGCTGCCGCCGAAGATCCCGCCGATATTGCTGAAGCTGCCCGGCCCGAACGGCGACCAGCCGAGCAGACCGGCGCCGAAGATGCCGAGCGGAATTGCAACCGCAAGCTCGCCGCGCAGCCCGGTGAAGGCTGCGACCGCCAGCGCCAGCACGCCACCCGCGATCTTGATCACACGCGCGAGCACGACCGGGTTGGCCGCACGAAACATCTGCAGCAGCAAATAAAGAACGACAACGGCGACAACGCCGGCAATCAGGGTTGGCATCGCTCCACTATAATCGCTTTGGCCGCAAAATGCATGGCGCCGTTCGTTCACCCAGGCGTGACAAGGGCACAAGCGGCCTTGGCAAGGCGAGCCTTGGCGGCGGCCTGACTGATTTTGTAATCTGGCTTCGACAGCGGCGCAGATTGAAGGAGCGCGCGAATGGCAGCAGACGGACTGACCACCCTTCGGAGCAGCTACGGACCGAAAGACACCATGAGCCGGCTCGAGGCCGAGGTGAAGGCCCGCGGCATGACGGTCTTCGCCCGCATCGACCATGCGGCCGGTGCCGCCGGCGTAGCACTCTCGCTGCGGCCGACCGAGCTCTTGATCTTTGGCAACGGCAAAGCCGGCACGCCGCTGATGCAGACGGTTCAGACCACAGGCATCGACCTGCCGCTGAAGGCGCTGGTCTGGGAGGATGCCTCCGGCGCCACCTGGCTTTCCTACAACGACCCTGCATGGCTCGCACAGCGGCACGGGGTGGCCGGCGAAACGGAAACAGTGATCGGCATGATGTCCAAGGCGCTTGATGCGGTGGCGCAAGCGGCAATTTCGTCGACGTGACGTTTGACGCGATAACAGGTGCGCGCATGACCACCTGCTTCAAACCACCGATCGTGCCCGCCGCCTTCCTGCAGGAACGCATGCTGCTCCGGCACCACCGCCGCAAGCAGCACCCGCCTGATGTTCACTTCATCTGGCCGATCAGCAAGGCCGCGCCGCTTGCGGTTTTCGACAGCCGCAGCAGCGCTTCGCGCCCGCCGGCGGCATAGGCTGCGGCGGCGCGCAGGAGTTCGCGCAACTGCGCCGCGGCGCCGGGATCGAACTTGCACCATGCCCCGCCGGTGAGCCGCGCAATCTCGCGGAAGGCCTGTTCCGCTGAGGTGTCATGGCCTTCCTGAAACATGAACACCGGCACCTTGAGCAGGCCGAGCTCGCCGGCCTTGGCGCAGAGATCATCGACCGACTCCTCGATGGCGTCGCCGACGAACACCACGGCGCGCACGCCGGACGCCACCGCCTCGCGGCGCGCCTCCGACAGCACCTTGCCGATCTGGGTGTTGCCGCCCTGGCAATCGATCTTGCCCATCAGCCTTGCCAGTTGGGCGGAATCGGAGATCCAGCCGGTGGCGCGGCACTCGTTGAAGCCGCGGTAATAGACCAGCCGTATATCCAGGCTGCCGAGCAAGGCCGCCTCGCGAAACATGTCGGCCTGCAGCGCGCAGGCCATGTCCCAGGTCGGCTGCCGGCTCATGGTGGCGTCGAGCGCAAACACCAGCCTGCCCCTGGCGCCCGGCCCGTGCGGCGACATCGCGCGCGCCTTCGCCACGAAGGCTGCGATGTCTTCCGATGCCGACGGCTTGGTCTCCGGCAGCAAGCCGCCTTTACGCGCCTCGGCCCTTGCCGAAGCAACGTCGCCTGCCGATTTCGGTTTGGTGGGTTCGCCGGCCATGAGCGCTCGCGGGTAAGCAGCAAGCTCTATGTGGGACGGCGCCAGGCGGCGGTCAATGCGCCGGACAGCGACGCAACGGCACGACGACCGTCTAGTTCGGGACGGACTTATTCGGCGTCGGGTTGCTGGCCAACGGAACGGACAGCGGCACCGGTCCCGGGCTGGCGGTCAAAATGTCAGGCACATTGGTCGGCACGGGCTTCAACTCGCCGCTCTTGTCGGACTCTTGAAGGAACTTGTCGAGCATCGACTCGATCGAGGATTTGGCTGCGTCCGGCCCGGTGTCCCGCATGTCGTTATGCTGGAAGCCGGTGTTCACGACCGTGATCCCGGCCTGCTCGCACTGCTCGTCGTCAGGTACGACGCCGGGGTCCGCTTTGAAGTGGGTATCCTTGGAGCGGAACGACAGGATCTTGAACTTGCCGTCGGTCAGGAACGGCACGCGCAGATTGTCGAGCGTCACAACCTTCTTGATCTCGTCGGGATATTCCTTGGCGAAATACATCGAGATGTCGCCGCCCATCGAATGGCCGACCATCGTTACTTTTTCATAGTCTGCGTTGGGCTGGACCTTCTGCATTTCGTGAATGGCGAAATGGATGTTGGCCACGCCGCGCTGAATCTGCGGCAGACGGCCGACATAGGGTTCACCGACCTTGGTCACCATCGGCGGATCGGTCGGCAGATCGTGCTGCGGGCTGATCGCGAGGTAGCCGCGCCAGGCGAAGACGTTTGCAAGGAAAGAATACTCGGTGTTCTTGACGGTGTTGCCGTGGTTGAGGATCGCAACTGGAAGCTTGATCAAGCCGCTATTGGCCTGCATTTCCTTGTCGCGGCGAACGGCAACGCTGACAGCCACGAGGCGGTTGTCGCGGGCTGGATCATGAAACGCAATGGTCTCGTGCTTGATCGCCCATTTGCTCGCGGTGAAATACCCGGCAGTGGCCAGCACGGAGAGTGAAAGCAGAACCAGAATTCCACGTTTCATTTTCGTCCTCGCGCCCCGCTAGGGGCCATCCCTGTTCTGAGACTCTTTCGGTCCCTTGTTAATGATATACGTCACGATGGCGTGACATAAAGGCCAAATGTTGTGTGTTGACCGCCTGATCATTGTGCGATGCACCTATCCATTGTGCAGCCGCTCAATCCCCACAAAATTCAGCCCCATTATTGCATACGACGCCTCCCATCAAGCTTTGGTTCGAGGGTTGGATAAAAGTCTAATGAAAACGAGCTGGTGTCGGACTGGTTCCCGGGAACTTGCCGGCCGTCAGGTGCAAAAATACCGGCAACGTTTCCGAAGGCTTAGACCGTGGTGTAGATAACGAGCTTCAAGGCCGGGTCGTCATTGGCCTGGAAGCTCGCATACTCCAGTTTGAGACGGCCCTTCTTGGGATGGATCAAGGATTTCCGTCCTGCCGCGACGCCGCTGACGTCATGGGCCTCCCACCATCCTGCGAATTCCGGACAGCCTTCGCGCAGACGCGCCAACAGGTCGCGGAAGGCGGGGTCGCCGGCCCACAGGTCATGTGTCGCACGAAACTGGGCGACGATGCGTCGGGCCTCCTCCGCCCATGACGCGCCGAACAGCCGCCGCGTCGCGGGGTTGGTCAGCACCGACAGCAGGCTGTTGCGATCGGCCTCCGCCAGCCGGCTGAACGCAAAGATTTCTTCCGCAGCCGCATTCCAGGCGAGAATGTCCCAACGCCGTCCGGTGACATAGGCCGGCAAATTGAGCTGTTCGACCGTGCGCCGGATCGCCGGCGGGACGGTCTCGCGGACGAAAGGGCGCCGGTCGGCATTTTGCGTCAGCTCCGTCAGATGCCGGTGTTCGGCTTTGGTCAACCGCAACGCGCGCGCCAGTGCGTCGATCGTCGCAGTCGACGGGCTGACGGATCTTCCCTGCTCGAGGCGGATGTACCAGTCGACACCGATGCCGGCGAGTTCGGCCACCTCCTCCCGCCGCAGGCCGGGCGTGCGCCGTCGCCGGCCCGCCGATAGCCCGACCACCTTTGGCGTCAGCTTCTGCCGCCGCGACCGCAGGAAGTCGCCGAGTTCGCTTTGCCTCGAATTCGTACCTGGTGCCGCCATGCGCGCCGTGTCCGAGAAGGGGTTTTACAATCCTAGGATAATACCAGGTCTTGTTGAGACCTTGAAGGCCCGCGAGAATGCGGTTTCAACCGAAATGAGGAGGCCCCATGAAGGCTGCCGTCCTGAATGCATTTGGATCACCGCTTGCGATCGAGACCGTCCCCGACCCGCAGCTTGGCACCGGCGAGGTCATTGTCGACGTCGCGGCGAGCCGTGTGCTGGCCTACGCCAACGAGGTGCTCAGCGGGGAGCGAAAATACTTGCTGGAACTGCCCGTGGTGCCCGGCCCCGGCGCGATCGGCCGCATCCGCGCCACCGGCCCCGATGCGACCCGGCTTGGTCCCGGCGATTGGGTCTATTGCGATCCGACCGTGCGCTCGCGCGACAATGCGCTATCGCCCGACATCGCCCTGCAGGGCCTCACCGCCGGCAGCGAGGGCGGCCTGCGCCTGCAACGATATTTCCATGACGGCGCCTGGGCCGAACAAATGCGGCTGCCGACGGAAAACGCGGTTCCGATCGGCGACATCGACGAGAAGGACGGGGGCCGCTGGTGCGCGCTCGGTACGCTGCTCGTGCCCTATGGCGGGTTCCTCGCCGCAAAACTGCAAGCCGGAGAGATCGCGCTGGTCAATGGCGCCACCGGCAGTTTCGGCAGCGCCGCCGTCGCCGTCGCATTGGGGATGGGCGCGCAGTGTGTGGTGGCGACCGGGCGGAACGAGCAGGCGCTGACCGAACTGACGCGGCGGTTCGGCAACCGCGTCCGGAGCGTGCCGATGCGCGGCCACGAGGCTGACGATCGCGCCCGCATCCTGCAGGCGGCACCCGGCCCGATCGACTGCGTGCTCGACATCCTTCCGCCCGCGGCCAATGCCGTGCAGGTGCGGACTGCCATCATGGCGGTACGGCCGTATGGGCGGGTGGTGCTGATGGGCGGCGTCGGCATGCAGGGCGGCGCCGGCCTCGACCTGCCTTACCCCTGGATGATGCGCAACTGCATCACGCTCCGGGGGCAATGGATGTACCCGCCACATGCGGCCACCCTGATGGCTGGCCTGATCCGCTCAGGCCTGGTCGATCTCGATCATTTCGAGATCACAGCCTTCGGTCTCGACCACGCCAACGAGGCGGTCTCGCATGCCGCCGCCCACAGCGGTCCCTTCAGAATGACGGTGATCCAGCCGCGATAGGCCGGCAAGCCGGCAGCTTGGGAGGTCAGGCGCTGATGATGTCGCCGATGATGTCATGGACTTCGAGCGGCTTGTCGACCTGGGTGAACCATTCGGCGCGGTTCGCGGCGCGGCGGCGGCCGCGTTCGTCGAGCGGCAGTTTCAACTGGCGCAACAGGCTGGTCACTTCCTCGCGCGCGGTGACATGGCCCATGCTCGGCCGCGTGCCGAGGGTGGCCTCGTCGATGTCGTCCAGCGCCGTCAGTCCGCGCGGGAAGAATTCGCGGTAGACCACCCGCTCGGCAAATCCGTCGATCGAACGGAAACCGAGCCGCAGCGAAAGGTCCTTCAGGCTGTCGGCGACCAGTTGCTTGTTGCGCGAGCCAATCATCGACAGGCGGTTGCGCACCACGATCCAGTCGGTCGTGGCGCCGTCGAGCTGGCGGCGCTTGCGCCTGACGTCGCGCACCATCTCCGCATAATGGCTCTCGCCGGTCACGGAATAGGTCGCGGGATCGACGGTGCCAAGCACGTCAAAATCGAGGAAGCTGTCGTTGATCGGGGTCACCAGCGTGTCGGCCATCGAATGCGCCAGGCGCATCAGATAGGAGTCGGAACCCGGCGTATCGATGACGATGAAGTCGAAGGCGCGCTCGATTGCGCTCACCGCCTCCATGAACTGCTGGAACTCGGAATTTTCATTGTCGGCGATCTGCATCGTCTCGCCGAGCTTGACGCAGTAGTGCACGGGGATTTCGAGGTCGAGACCGGTGCGGCGCGCCCACGCGCTCCGGTTGGCGATGTAGCGGGTGAAACTCTGCTGGCGGCAGTCGAGATCGATAGTGGCGACACGCTGTCCGGCCTTCATCAGGGCAACGGCAATATGCAGGGCGGAGGTGGATTTTCCCGACCCGCCCTTCTCGTTGCCAAGCACGACAACGTGCGCCGAACCGAATTGACCCTGACTCGCCTGAACCAACATGATTCAACCCCCACACGATATCTTCAAATCACGCACGGCTGCGCGTCAAGTGAAATGCGCGACGACGCATTCAATTCGCTCGCAGCGTGTCTTTAATGATGAATCCCGATGGTGCGGACTTCGTTCCGTTGCCGCGATCAGTCGCAAACTTTTCAACCAGCCGGGCCTAGCGTCTGGCGTTCGCGTTGAGCTGCCGCAACCTTGGCATTCCCGTGTTACCTTGGTGGCAATGCTCTGGCCTTATGCAATGCTCCGGCCTTATAAGGTCGGCGCGCCCGCCGAAAGGCTTGGGGCCGCCGGCCCCCTCACCCCATCAGAAGCTGCAACAGATCGAGGCCAGATGTCGCGAAGTCCCATGGTCGTCCGTACCGTTCCCGCCTTGCGCCGCGCCGTCGAGGCCTTGCGCGCCCGAAAGGCCGCCGTCGCGCTGGTGCCGACCATGGGAGCGCTTCACGACGGGCATGTGTCATTGGTGCGGCTCGCGAAGCGCCGGGCGCAAAAAGTCATCGTTTCGATATTCGTCAACCCGACGCAGTTCGCGCCGACGGAGGATTTCGGTTCGTACCCGCGCACCTGGAAGGCCGACGTCGCCAAACTCGCCGCCGAGAAGGTCGACCTGATCTGGAATCCGGACGTCAAGGCGGTGTACCCCGACGGCTTTGCCACCCGGATCGTGTCGGAAGGTCCGGCCACCGCCGGACTGGAGGATCGTTTCCGGCCACATTTCTTCGGAGGCGTCGCCACCGTGGTCGGCAAGCTGTTCACCCAAGTCCGGCCGGATGTGGCGATTTTCGGCGAGAAGGATTTTCAGCAGCTACGGGTGGTGACGCGGATGGCCGCCGATCTCGACCTCGGGGTCAAGGTGATCGGCTCGCGCACCGTGCGGGAACGCGACGGGCTGGCGATGTCCTCGCGCAACGTCTACCTCTCGCCGGAGGAACGGCAGACAGCGCCGACGCTTTTCCGCGCCATGAAGGAAAGCGCCAAGCGGCTGAAGGCCGGCGAAGATTTTGCGGCTGCGATGGAAGCCGGGCGGGAACTGATCACCGGCGCCGGCTTCGCGCTGGATTATTTCGAGGCCCGGCACGCCGAGACGCTGGCGCCGATCACCTCGATGAAGGACGGGCCGGTGCGGATCCTCGTTGCCGCAAAACTCGGCACGACGCGCCTGATCGATAACATCGGCGTGTAAGTAGCCGGGAACTGCCTTGCACCCTGCAAGCACAGGATCGAAAATCCCGCGCCAAGGGATTTGCCCGTGATTTGCGGGATCTTGCAGGGGGATGCCACGTCGCTACGCGCTGCCATCATCGGAGGGCTGATCGGTCTTTCTGCGGCCGGCTACGCGCAGGCTCAGGATCCGCACCGGCCGGCAGTCGGCGGCATCGGCTCGCCGGTCAATGCCATGATCTTTTATGTCGCGCACGGTGCGGACGGTGCCTGCGGGAAAGGCTGTTCCGAATGGATCGCCGCCGAAGGCACCGTTCAGTGGGACACCCACAAGCGGCTGATCGCGATCCTTGACCGCCAGGCCGGGCGCAAGCTTCCGGTGATCATCCATGCCTGGGGCGATTCCAATCTCAACGTCGCGGCCAGCCTCGGGCGTATCCTGCGCGACCATGGCATCGACACATCAGCGGGGACGACCGACGTCGAGGCCTGCCATGGAAAAGACGAGACGGAATGTTTCGCGCTCAAGCGTCCGGGCGGGCCGCTCGATGCCAAGCTGACGCTGATGGATACCCGCTGCGATCTCGCCTGCGTGCTGACGCTGGCCGGCGGCGTGCACCGAAGCCTGCCCGCCGGCACAAGGGTGATACTGAGCGGCATGTCAATCCGCAACCGGCTGGCACCCAATGTCTCCGAAGAACGGCGCCAAGGGCTGACCGTTCAATATGGCGAGGAGTTGCGCCGCTATCTGCGGGACATGGGCGTTGAACCGGAACTCGTTGACATCGTCGACCGGAATTCGGAGGCAAAGCGCCAGACCGAAATGCCGCCATCCGAGTGGGCCAGACTGCACGTCGTGACGTCAGCGTCGCCTTAGAGCAGCCCGAGATCGCGCAGTTCGCGCCGCATCGGTTCCGGCATCGCGGCCACGCTGGCGGCCGAGGATTTGGTGAGATCGGGCGGCGCGGCGTCCTCGGTGAGGTAGCGCCAGCCCTGGAACGGACGCATCGGCCGCGGCGAGACGGCGAACACCTTGGGCTGCATCACCAGGCGGCACCGCCCGATACCGTCCTTGTCGCGGAACGGCTCGAGCGCGATGATCTTTTCGCGCGCGGCGATTTCACCCTTGATGACCCAATAGAGCGAGCCGCCGGCGAGGATTTCCGCGTCGCGCTTCGGCGTCATCCGCGTGATGTGGACGTGACGAAGCGGCAGGCCCTTTTTCTTGGCGGTTGCCATGCGTTCGGCAACCCAGCCCTTGAGTTCCTTGACTGACTCGCAGCCGACGGCAAGCTTGATGAGATGAAGCGGCATGATCCCGCCGATGTAGCGGCCCGCGCGCGCTTTGAAAAGATCACTCGGTGTTATCAGCTGTGGGCGCCGAACCCGACGGCGCGAGCTGGACCGGCGCTGCGCCGGACGGCCGCTTCGGCGCCGGCGGCGGCTTTTTGGCCGCGGTCTGTGCCGGGGGCGATGCCGGCGGTGTCGCCGCGGCCGGACGTGGCGCGGCTGGCGAAGCCGGTGCAGCCGCAGTTGCAGACGACGGCTTTGGCGCGGCACCTAGCGATGGCTCGGGCGTCATGATGCTGACCGCCGGGGTGGAGGCCGAGGTCGGGAATTCGGCGTTGGTGGGCTTGCCCGTGGGGAGCGACGGCGGCAGCGCCGCGATCATGCCCGTCGCGGCCTGCGGCGCGCTCCACGACGCCGCATAGCGCATGATCAGGCTTTCATAGGCACGCTCTTCCATGTTGGCGGCAATCTGGCGCGTCTCGGTCAGCGAACGGAACGCGCGGCAGGCGGCTGGCGTGCAACGGTCCCGCACCATCAGCACATAGGCCATCAGCCCGTAACGGTCGCGCTCGACCGCGCGGCGCAGCGCCAGCAGGTCTGAGCCGGCGCCCTTGTTCGCGGTGGCGACATCTCCGAGCGAGGTCAGCAGCGTGATCTGCGAGGCGGCGTAGGCCACGGCCGCAGCCACCGACTCGGCCGAACCGAACAGCACCTTCTCGCACGCGGCGAGGACTGCATCGCCGGCCAGTTCGTCAATGCAGGAAAGCTGCGGCAACGGCGCAATAGCCGTCTGAACTGGACGCGCTTCCGTCGACTGAACCACGTTTGCCGTGCCGAAGCCGCGGAAGGTCACGGCCCCCCCGACCCCGACCGCGAGCAGCGTGATGAGGGCAAGCACGCCGTTGGCCACGGATCTCTCCGAACGCAGCAGCGTGATCAGAACAATGATCCCGACAAATCCGGCCGTGGCCAGCGTCAGGTACAACGGAATGTTCGGCGAGCGCCAGATATTATCCAGCGAAGCAGCCCAGTCCCAGTTCATGCGCGGTGTCCCTTATCGCAGCATCAAACGCGATCGAACGACGAATGCGTCTTTGTCGCATTCGCTTTTCGGCAGAATGGTTTTGCGAACGGGGCCTTTTGACGGCGAGCGAGGTGGAACTCCGTCAGCCGGCTGCTTGCACACAACTGTTTCAGGAAATCGCGAGCTGGCTTTCCTTGGCGACCCGTTCGAAAGCTTCGGTCGAGCTTTTGATGCGATACTGGCAGTCGTCACCGTCGGTCGGAAGCAACCGGATCACCTCATAGGTGCCGCTGGCGGCCGGACGGGCAACGTTGCTGGCAGTAAAATAGACAGTCTCTCCAACGGAGTACTTATGCTTCAACGCCCTCTCCATTACGCAAGAACGCCGGCCGCGCTCACGGTCCCGCTAGCTTTCGGCCGACTTGAGAACCCTGCGGCAACCTAGCACAGCCGCCCTCCGAAAAGCCAGTAACATCGGGGCATGGCAAATACGCAAATTCCGCATGTTTTTCAGGGCGATAAGCGAGAATTTTTCCGACTCCCGGGAATCCGCCTGCCTAATATTCAGGCCGCCATTCCCAATATAGGACAGTCCGGCGGGCAATATATCGCATGCCGCAGTGCTGCGGGGGCCTTGGCGCCCACCGCCGGACCGCCGGCCGCCCGCGCGAAATCAAACCGTCTCGAACCGCTCGATGACGAGCGTTTCCGCAAGGCCGGCGCGGGTCCATTCCTCGAATGCCGGCAACGACATCATCGCATCGAAGTAATGCCGCGCCTCGCCCTTCACCTCGATCGCATAGGTGCGGAAGCGATGCACCACCGGCGCGAACATCGCGTCCGCTCCACCGAACGCGCCGAACAGGAACGGTCCTTCCTTGCCGTAACGGCTGCTGCAATCGGCCCAGATTTCCTGAACGCGCGCTACATTGGCGCGTGCGTCATCCGATAGATCGACCGCGCCGACCGGCCGGTGCAGGTTCATGCCGCATTCGTTGCGCAGCGGCATGAAGCCCGAATGCATTTCCGCCGAAATCGAGCGCGCATGCGCCCGGCGCGCGCGGTCTTCCGGCCACAGTCGGCTTTGCGGGAATTTCTCGGCGAGATATTCGATGATCGAAAGCGAGTCCCACACCGTGACCCCACCATCGATCAGCGCCGGCACCTTGCCCGCGCGGGAAAAGCTGAGAATCCGGTCCTTGTCCGCCTTGTCATCGGTGTAGAGCGGGATGAACACTTCCTCGAACGGAATTTCATTGGCGCGCAGCGCCAGCCACGGCCGCATCGACCATGACGAATAGTTCTTGTTGCCGATGACCAGTTTCAACATTTGCGGGGAAATCCTGTTGCGCTCCTGATCTTGCCATAGTGCACCGCACGCGTTCAACCTGTACATCTCGATGCCATAGCCACCACCGGGGATCTCGCCACATGGGCGCCTATTGGGTCGATATCGCCGCCGTCGTGTTCTTTGTCGTGGAGTGGCTGGCTTATGGCTTCACGCTCGAGCGCACGGCTTACGGCCGCGACAGCCTGTCGGCGCGCATGAACCGCTTTCGCGAGGTCTGGGTGCGGAACATGCTCGACCGCGAGGCGCGCATGGTCGACATGCAGATCATGGCCTCGCTACAGAACGGCACCGCCTTCTTCGCCTCCACCAGCCTGATCGCGATTGGCGGAGGGCTGGCGTTGTTGCGCGCGACCCACGATGCGCTTGCCGTGCTGCGCGAACTGCCGGTCGACCTCACCCCCTCGCCCGCGCTGTGGGAAATCAAATGCGTCGGCCTGATCCTGATCTTCATCTTCGCCTTCTTCAAATTCGCCTGGTCGTACCGCCTGTTCAATTATGTTGCGATCCTGCTCGGCGCGATGCCGCCGTCGTCACAGCGCGACACCGCGGAGGCGGAAGCCCATGTGATGCGAACGACGCGCTTGTTCGAGGCGGCGGGGCGGCATTTCAACCGCGGCCAGCGCGCGTTCTTCTTCGCGCTCGGCTATCTCGGCTGGTTCGTCAGCCCCTGGGTATTGTTCGCAACCACCGCGCTGGTCGTTATCGTGACCTGGCGGCGGCAGTTCGCCTCGAACGCGTGGCGGGCGATGGGGAATTAGCCGCTCTAGGACGCGGAAAAATCCCGTGGCGTAAAGCTGAGGTCGAGCACCTTCCATTCACCGTAGCGGTCCGCCGGTAGCATGGCATAGGGCTGGCAGGCCGAAAGTGCGCGGATCGCGCCCTGCATCAGCAAGGGTCCCTTCATGGAAGCGCTGGCCTCGATCAGGATCGGTTCGGCGGCGAGCCTGCCGTCCGGTGTCATCAACACGCGCAGCTTGACCTTGACGTCGTCGGTGCTCGACAGCGAGGCCGGCAATTTCGAGCAGGTCTTGAGGTGGTGCCGGAACTCCGCCACCAGCGTGCTCGCGATATCGGCCGCCTCGACCGCCGGCGCGTCGAAATCGTCGTCACCCTTGTTGGGGCCTTGCGCGGGAGCGGGCGGCAGCGCTGGCGAGAGGTCCGGCGGCAAGCCCAGCAGCACCTGATACTTGACCGAGACATCCGGTTCGGGCGGCTTGTAGCCCGGCGCCGCCGCTTGTGGCGGCGGCGACGCGACTGACTGCGGCTGAGCCGCGCGCGGCGCGGCGAGCGCAGCCTGCTGCTGCGGCCGCGCAGCAGGCGCCGGCTGTGCCGTTGGCGGAGGCGGACTGGCCGCTGCCGGTTTGTCCAGCAGCGAGAAATCAGGCTGCGGCGTTGGCGCCGGTTCCGGCTTGTTTTCGGCAGGCGGCTGCTCGGGAGGCGTCTGCTGCTCGGCAAGCTCTTGCGGGGTAACGATCTCCACCGGGATCTGCTCGGCGGTCACGGCGCCGAACGGATGCACCTCGGAAAACAGCAGCACCAGCGTCAGCAGCGACAGATGCGCGATCGCAGACGCCGTGATGTCAGAGGGTATGATCCGCCGCAGGTCCATCGCATCAGAACGATGTTCAATATATTCGCTGCCCGCCAGCATAGCGTCCGGCGCGGCAACTCCTCAATCCCATTTCGGTGCGAAACCGAAATCCGTAAGCCGGCCGCCGGCGCTGCCCATGGCGGAAATCTGCTGCATGTCCGCTTCCGACAGTTCGAAATCGAAGATCTCGATGTTCTCCGAGAGCCGCTCGAGCTTCGAAGTTCGCGGGATAGCCGCCACGCCCTGCTGCACCAGCCAGCGCAAGCAGATCTGCGCCGCCGTCTTGCGATAGCGGTCACCGATCCGCAGCAAGGCGCGGTCACTCTTGATGCGGCCCTTGGCGACCGGACTATAGGCCACCACGGCCATGCCGTGGCGCGCGCAGGCCTCTATCACCCTGGTCTGATCGAGATAGGGATGGTACTCGACCTGGTCGCACACCAGCGGTTCCGGACATGAAGCCACCGCCTCCTCGATCAGGGCCACGGTGAAATTGGACACGCCGATATGCCGCGCGAGGCCCTGCTGCCTGACCCGCGCCAGCGCGCCGAGCGTCTCCACCAGCGGCACCTGCGGGTTCGGCCAGTGCAGCAGCAGCAGGTCGACCTCGGTCAGGCGCAGTCGCACCAGGCTCTCCTTGGCCGAACGCTCCAGATCGTGGGGCGCGAAATGCGAGGGCCAGATCTTGGTGGTGAGGAAGACCTGATCGCGCTTCACGCCCGAGGCGCGCAGGCCCTCGCCGACCTCGCGTTCGTTGTCGTACATCTGCGCGGTGTCGATGTGGCGATAGCCGAGCCGCAGCGCCTGCTCGACCAGGCGTGCGCAGCTTCGTCCGCGCAATTCCCAGGTGCCCAGCCCGATCGCCGGAATTCTTGCGCCATTGGCTTCGACAAACAGCATTGGTTGTATCCGCGGACCGGCCCCATTATGGGCTGCGGAAACAGCCGTGCCAACAGTTAGCGTTTTTGAAGCGATATCCTGCGGCGGAGTGGGTCCGGCGTGCGGGAAGAAAACGCATCAAACCGCGAGCTAAACGGGCTCCGGTTCGGTGGCAAGCGCTGCGAAAACGGTTTCCGGCGAATGGGCGATCACGGCGAGCAGCGCCCGCGCCGGCCCTCGGGGAACACGCTTGCCCTGCTCCCAATTCCGGATGGTTTCGACGGGCACGCCGAGCCGTGCCGCGAATTCGATCTGCGTTAGCTGCGCGCGGCGGCGAAGGTCACGCACGGCCGGCAAGGTGCCGGTTTCGTCCGGCGCTGCGTCAGGCAAGGCTGAAGGCGTCGCGAACGCGGGTTCGGGCATCATCGGCGCGAGCGGAAATTCCTGCCCGTCCCGCAGTTCGACAATCCGTCCGTCCGCTTTCAGCCGCAAGCGCTGCATGTTGACCTCGTGAGCCAACATCATCGGACAAGCGCCTTAAGACCCGATTAACGATAAATGACACCTTGTTCCGAGGCGTTTTCTTCACGCGACCCGG
This sequence comes from Bradyrhizobium sp. AZCC 2262, assembly GCF_036924535.1. Classification (NCBI taxonomy): domain Bacteria; kingdom Pseudomonadati; phylum Pseudomonadota; class Alphaproteobacteria; order Hyphomicrobiales; family Nitrobacteraceae; genus Bradyrhizobium; species Bradyrhizobium sp. AZCC 2262. Next base: position 4,269,930 of record NZ_JAZHRT010000001.1, read on the forward strand.
AAATCCACTTCGCTCGAAAACGCTACTTCAGCCCGAACCACAGCGTGGCGATGCCGAGGAACGAGAAGAAGCCGACCACGTCGGTAATCGTCGTGACGAAGGTTCCCGACGCCACCGCGGGGTCTGCACGTACCCGTTCCAGCACCATCGGGATCAGGATGCCGCCGAGCGCACCGGCCACCAGGTTGCAGATGATGGCAAGCCCGATCACGACGCCGAGGCCCGGGATCTTGAACCAGGCCACCGCGGCGACACCGGTGATCACGGCAAAGGCGAGCCCATTGACGAGGCCGACCATCGCCTCGCGCATCACCACGCGCAACGCATTGTTGGAGCCGAGTTCGCGGGTCGCCAGCGCCCGCACCGCCACGGTCATGGTCTGGGTCGCCGCGTTGCCGCCCTGGCTCGCCACGATCGGCGCCAGCACCGCAAGCGCGACCATCTTCTCGAGCTGGCCCTCGAACAGGCCGAGCACGGAGGACGCCAGAAACGCGGTCGCCAGATTGACCAGCAGCCAGTTGAAGCGGGCGCGCGCGATGGTCCAGACATTGTCGGACAGTTCTTCGTCGCTGGTGACGCCGCCGAGTGCCTTCAGGTCTTCGTCGGCCTCTTCCTCGATGACGTCGACCACGTCGTCGATGGTGATGACGCCGACCAGCCGGTTGGTGGTGTCGACGACGGGAGCCGCGACCAGATTGTACTTGCCGAACATCCGCGCGACCTCTTCCTGGTCGTCCAGCACGGAGACCCGACGACGGTCTTCGTCGATCAGGTCGGCGATCGGCACCGGCCGGCGCGCCCGCAGCAGCGTGTCAAGCGAGACCGCACCCTGCCAGTGCTTTTCGGAATCCACGGCGTAGATCTCGTAGAACCGGTCCGGCAGATCGGGGGTGTCGCGCATGTAGTCGATCGCCTGCCCCACGGTCCAGTCCGGCGGCACGGCGATGAACTCGGATTGCATCCGCCGGCCGGCGGAATTTTCCGGATAAAGCAGGCTACGCTCCAGCGGCTCGCGCTCAGCCGGCGGCAGCTTTTCAAGGATCTCTTCCTGATCGGCCTCATCGAGGCCTTCGAGCAGTTCGACGGCGTCGTCGGATTCCAGTTCGCGAACGCCCTCGGCGACCGTCTCCGGTTCGAGTTCCTCGAGGATTTCCTCGCGGACGGAATCGTCGACCTCGTTCAGCGCCGAGAAGTCGAAATCGGTGCCGGTCAGTTCGACCAGCGTGACGCGGTCGTCGGGTGCGAGGGCGGCGATCAAATCACCGAGATCGGCCTCGTGAAGTTCCGCCACCACCTCGCACAACAGCGGCCGGTCGGCAGCGTGGATGGCGCGGGTGATCTCTTCGACAAACTCGTGACGCAGTTGCCCCTCTTCATCCCGCATCAGGAGATGGTCGAGCACGGAGCCCTGCGCAGGTTGCGCCTCGGCTTGGGCAACGTCGATATTCTCGGCCATGCCGCGCCTCGCCGGTTTGACAGAATGAGAGAACTCGTCTGAGCTATAGCTGCACGCATTACCCAATCGGCTGCGCCCAGCGCAATGCCAAATATGTCCAACGGCAAATGACCCTAAATTTTAGCGCGGCGCTGTGCGCGGCGGTCGCAGCATGGATGACCTTCGTTACGGCGGCGCCGGCCGCCGAATGTCCCCGCAAGGACGCGCTCGGCACCTCACGCGTTCTCGCGGTGGACGCCGTTACCTCACCGCGCGTCGGCCTCAAGAGCTTTCCACAGACGCTGCCGCTGGAGGACCACGAGGTGGTGCTGACCTTCGACGACGGGCCATGGCCGGCGACCGACCGCAAGGTACTGGCTGTTCTCGCGCAGGAATGCGTGCGCGCGACATTCTTCCTGATCGGCAAGCCTGCTTCGGAACATCCCGAGCTGGTGCGAAGAATAGCGGCGCAGGGTCACACCATCGCGCACCACACCTGGACCCACCACAATCTCAAATACATGAAGCCGGAGGCCGCCATCGGCGAGATCGACAAGGGCATCGCGGCGGTCGAAACGGCGCTGCACGGAACGGCCACCACGACCCCGAGCACGCCGTTCTTTCGCTTTCCTTTCTTTGAAATGACGCCTGCGACGCTGGACGCCTTGCAACAGCGCGGCATCGCCGTGTTCGGCGCCGACCTCTGGGCCAGCGACTGGATGCCGATGACGCCGGCACAGCAGTTGAAGCTGCTTACCGAGCGGCTGCAGATCGCTCGCAAGGGCATCATCCTGCTGCACGATCCCAAGGCGCAGACCGCCGCCATGCTGCCAGCCTTCCTGCGCTACCTCCGCGACAATCATTACCGCGTCGTCCATCTGGTCCCGGCAGGGGCCAAAACCGTGTCCGACAAAGCACATTAGATCACGATCTGTTGGGCTGACGCGGTTGTGTGGCCTGGATCACGCCCCGAAGCCAAATTAGGTGTAGAAATCAGGTGATTAAGGCGGCATTCATGGCGCCAGATGTAAGCCGTTGCGTGCTCTTGGAATGAAGCCGGGGTTCTATGGTCGGTAGCGTATTTGGAGGTCTTCGGCGGCGGTCCTGGACCGCCTCGTGCGTGGGCCTGCTGGTCTCCGTTGCCGCGCAGGCTGCGTCGGCCGCCGATTGCCCGGGCCATCCCGACGCCATCGGCACGTCGCGCACCATCGTGGTCGATCCGCGCGCCCACCCCATCGTCGGCACCATGCAATATGCCAAGACGCTGCCGCTCGAAGACCACGAGGTGGTGCTGACTTTCGACGACGGACCTCTGCCGAAATACTCTAACCAGATCCTCGACATTCTCGCCGCCCATTGCGCCAAGGCGACCTTCTTCCTGGTCGGGCGCCAGGCCAACGCCAATCCCGAAGGCGTGCGCAAGGTGCGCGACGCCGGTCACACGGTGGCCACCCATAGCCAGAACCATCCGACCGGCATGGATCGCCTGCCGCTCGACCGCTCCAGGCAGGAGATCGAACAGGGCATCGCGTCGGTGACTGCGGCGCTGGCCGACGGCACCGCGCCCGCGCCGTTCGTTCGCATTCCCGGCCTGCGCACCAACGACGGGATCGAGGCATTTGCGCGCTCCAAGGGACTTCAGGTCTGGAGCGCCGACTTTCCGGCCGACGACTGGCGCAACGTCTCCGCCAATCGCGTCTATGATCTCGCGATCAAGCGGCTGGAGGCCAAGGGAAAAGGCATCTTGCTGCTGCACGACATTCAGCCGCGCACGGTCGCGGCGCTGCCGAGGATTCTGCACGAATTGAAAGTGCGCGGCTATCGTATCGTGCATGTGGTGCCGGCGACGCCCGATCGGCCGGCGACGCCGACCGAGCCACCGCAATGGCAGTTGCATCCGCCCTCGGAGATGGTCGCGGTTTCGCGCTGGCCGAAGGTTCCGAAATTCGCTTCCAGCGGCCCTGCGGTGCTGCCGGCCCCGGTCTTGTCCGATCTCGATTGGCACACGACCGATCTTGGCGTTCGCACACCGCGGCGCGGACGCGGCGTTCCCCTGCCACCAGTGGCGCCGTGGCCGCGGCAGACGACGTTGCCACCGGCCGCCACGCTGGCCGCGCTGCCGGTTCCGGCGGCGAGCCTTTTCAAAATCCCGGAAACGGCGCGCATGACCCTGCTGGCCTCGTCCGCGCGCCGGGCGGCATCGACTGCGCTGGCGCGTGCAATGGAAGTCTCCTCCGCAAAGCTCGCCGGCAAATCTCGCCATGGCCGCGCGGCCGCGACCCAGCCGCCGGCATCCGCCGGACAGACCGCGCAGGCGCCTCAAGGTGCTGGCGGGATCGCCGCCAAGCCGGCGGCACAAGCCAAACGGAATGGACGATCGGTTCGGGTCGCCGGGTTGAAGAAGCGCTGATCGGTCGGTTCTGATCGAATGGATCAGGACCATCAGCAATCATTTGTTTTGATGCGTTTTCATGATCTCAAGCGTCTCTTGCAGCCTCCAATCGGGACAAAGGCTCAATTCGTCACGATCTTGGCGATGCAGAGCAGGATCGCGATGGCGAGGAACAGCAAGTCGATATAGGCCTTCACCTCACCGGCCTGGCGGAGCGCGCTGACGTCGGTGATGACCTGCTTGCGCGTCGACGTCGAATTCGGCCCCTCGCCCAGCGCCGCCACCAGGCGGCGAGCCTCCAGCTCCAGCCGCTCGACGCGCTGGAAGAAGTGAAACGAGCGGAGCGCCGACGCGGCATGCATGCCGGCATAGACCAGCACGAGAATCGCGACCACCACGCGGTGTTGGTACTTTTCGAGAAAATTCAGAGCCAAATAGACCAGGGCCAGGAACACGAAGTTGGAGAGGATTCGATAGGCGTAGCTCAGAAACAGCATGAAGATGCTCCGGGTGGTCTTGGCAGTGTCGAACTTCCTGGAAACGCCGAACGGCGGCGGAACCGGCGGGAATCGGCAGCCGGCCGGCGCGTCTAGCTTACGCGAACGGTGCGACAGTAGGGGCAACAACCCGCACGCCACGCCAAACGATTCGCGCGCCGTGGCATTGCGGACACGCAAACACCGATTGTCTCGGGCCAAAACTACAACGCTGTGGTGCGCCCGGACGGCGTCGGTTCACCCAAATACACAAGCCGTTGTAAACGGCTGCGGACCTGCCTGATAGACGTGCGGCCCCGTCGCAGCGCGGCCGCACGTCTATTCTGACTGTCGGCTATCGAAAAGAGAACCCGTCATTTGCGACGGGTGTGAGTCTAGGGAGGAGACTACAAACTAAGCTGATTCGCGGCGCCAGCCTGTACCGCAATTCACACACACTATTCAAAAAACAGACCTGATCGATGTTCCGGATATCTCACGGCGGCTATACTTTGCCTTCAATCATCTTGAGTTTGACGGTCTCGCAGGTCTTGCGAACGTGCTCGGTAAAGATCGCGCACTCTTCGATGCGCTTGAAGATCTTTTTGGCTTCCTCACGATACGAGGCCGCAGTGTCGCGCATGAAGGCGATGGCATTGTGCACTTCGGCGGTCATCGCCTCGCATTTCTTCGCCGCGTTGATCAGCTCTGCTCCCATGGCTTCGATTTCCCTGGCGGCTGCTTCATAGTCGCGGACCACAGCCTCGGCCGTGAGCGCGCCGACGCGCGGAACGCCCTCTTCATGCTCCACGTAGGCTGGCATCGGCCCCGACAGGGCCGGTGGGGCCGCCCTGATCTCGGGAAGACTTCCTACAACATCTTCCTCAAGCTTGGCCAAATCCAGCGGCGCAGTCCTGTGAAGTCGTTCGATAGTCGCCATAGGTCATTCTCCATCACTCGATGAACAACCCCCAACGATCAAGCATAGCGACCGATTCGTGGCGAACCTGAGTCGAAGAAAGCAACTAGAAGGCGAACGTGTGAATACAAGCCCCCTAGGGAGGCACCGGGGCGCTTCTATTCACTCGAAGCTGCACAAGCCAAAGCATTAACCATGCCGGCGCATCCGCGCTGCGCGCGGCATACGCTTAAGGCGCGTTTAACAGTTTTGAATCATTGATTGACATTCCAGCGCAACATTTTCTCAAGCCGCAAGAATTGCGGGCAGCACTCAACCTCTTTAGGGGGATCGATTGAGGACGCTTCTTATTTGCGCGCTGGCTACGACCCTGGTCGGTTGCAGCAGCCAACAATCAGCACAGCCATCATGCGCTGGCCTGAACCCGTTCGCCTGCCTGACCGCGGTGGAAGTGCCGATTGAACCTGTATCATATGACAGCGCTTCTGCCGCAGCGAAACCAGTGTCCCTCGTCGCCTGGCGCGGCGACGACGCGCCCCGATCTCACGCGCACCACGCCGTCCGTCGAACACCCAAGCCGATCAAGGTCGCGGCAAAAGCCGCAGCTACCGTTCCGATACCGATTCCTTCTCCGCTGGCGAACCAGCAGACGACCGGCAATGCCGTTGCGTCCGACGCTGCTCGCGCAAGAACCACCGATCCGCAATCAACGACCGACGTTCCGCAGACCCGGACGACGGAGGAGCAGGTGGCGGCCGCCTCCGGGGTCGCGGAGCGAATGTCGGTCCCGACGTTGGATACGTCGCTCGATGCTCTCGTGGCCGTCGTCGTGGCGGGACCCGACGTCAGGTCGGTCTCCGACCTGGCTGGCAAGACGATTGCGATCGACGATAGATATTCCGAGCAGTCGATCAGCCGCGTCAGGACCGCGATGGCGGCGGCGGGCGCGCTCGAAGTCCAACTGAGCAAAGGTCATGCCACGGCGATCAATCGGCTGGTAGCCAAGGAAGTTCCGGCCGCGGTCGTCGGGCTAGTCTCGGTCAGTGCAGCGGACGGCTTTCCCGAGCTTGCACGCCTCCGGACCTTTCGAGTCCCGCTCTCGCCTCGACCCTCGAACAAGCAACCCTAAACGGGGACCTGCAGTCGTGGCTTCATGCCCAACCAACGAAGCACAGTGCCAAAAACCCAATAAAAACAAAGCTGATTTTCTGAATGGTGGGGCCCGGGGAGACCTCGGATCCCCATGATATCCTCGGTCAGCGAGCTTTTGCTATCGCCGTCCGCTCCGGTCAGGCGCTTCCACACACGCTCGTAGAAGCCCGGCAGCGGCAGGCCGGCGCCGGAACCGTTCAGGCGGTCGAGTGCGCGGATGAAGCGACGCCATCTCAGAGACTGGTGGTGATCCCGCCATCGACATAGAGCGTATGTCCATTGACGAAGGACGACGCGTTGCCGGACAAGAACACGGCAGCTCCGACCAGTTCGTCGACGTTCCCCCAACGCCCGGCGGGTGTCCGCTTTTCGAGCCAGCTCGAGAATTCCGGATTGTCGACCAGCGCCTGATTGAGCGGGGTCTTGAAGTAACCCGGTGCGATCGCGTTGATCTGAAGGCCGTATTTGGCCCAATCGGTGCACATGCCGCGGGTCAGGTTCTTTATGGCGCCCTTTGTTGCCGTGTACGGCGCGATACCCGGTCGTGCAAGTTCGCTCTGCACCGATGCGATATTGATGATCTTGCCTCTGCCGCGCGGAATCATGTGACGGGCGACAGCCTGGCCGACATAGAACGCGCTCGAAACATTGGTGGCCAGCAACTGCTCCCACTTCTCGACGGGAAAGTCTTCGAGCGGCGAACGGAACTGCATGCCGGCATTGTTGACCAGGATATCGATCGGACCGGAATTCTTCTCGATCGCCTCGACGCCGTCTTTGGCGGCTTGCGCGTGCGTCACGTCGAAGTTGGCGACCGATACCTTGTGGCCAGCGGCCACGAGTCTCGCGGCTGCCGCCTCGAGCTTGGCTGCGTCACGGCCGTTGAGGACAATTTCGGCGCCATGTTCGGCAAGGCCTTGCGCGAGCGCGAACCCGATACCTTGCGACGAGCCGGTGACGAGCGCCCTCTTGCCCGTTAGTTCGAACAGTTCAAAAGCCATGTAACGATCCCTCGCTGCCGACGCCGTCGGGCTTAGCGCCCGAGCGACCCCCTGATACCGTCCAATCCGAGGTCCCGGAAGGGTTTGAATAAATGTAGAAGAACTGCACGCCCTTTTCGAGGGCGGGATCGGGTACAATCTGCCGCAAGAAGCGCTGAAAGCCTTTGTGGAAGTGATTATCGCCGTAGCCGCGGAGGCCTGATCGACGGCAGGGCGTTGGAGAGAAACGTGATGGGACGCTTGCTTTCGATCAATGTTGGCTTACCGCGCGACGTCACCTGGCAAGACAGGACGGTCCATACCGGCATATGGAAGACGCCGGTTGAAGGCCCGCGCATGGTGCGCCGTCTCAACATAGACGGCGACGGACAAGGAGACTTGGCGGGCCATGGCGGCGAACACCGGGCCGTATTGGTCTATCAGCACGATTCCTATCGATATTGGCAGAACCAATTGGGTCGAACCGACTTCGCTTACGGACAGTTCGGCGAGAACTTCACCGTCGATGGCTTGTCGGACGCAGAGGTGTGCATCGGAGACCGGTACCGGGTCGGCGGCGCCTTGTTCGAGGTGACGCAGCCACGCGTCACCTGTTACCGGGCGGGTATCCGCATGAACGAGCCGGAAATGGCCGCGCTGCTGGTCAAGCACGGCAGACCCGGCTTCTATTTCCGTGTGCTCGAGGAAGGGGAAGTAGAGGCCGGCGACGAGATCACGCGCGTCGCCTCCGGACCCGAACGCATGAGCGTGGTCGAGATCGATGCGTTGCTCTACAAGCCCGGCCACCTCCGCGATCAACTGGAGCGCGCGCTGCGCATCCCGGCGCTGAGCGCCGGCTGGCGTAGCTCCTTTGAGGCGCTGCTGAAGCAGGAGCGCAAGGATGGTACGACAACAGGAAACGCCGGGCTCACCACAGCGTCCGGCCCGCCACCGGCGTGGCGTGGCTTCCGTCCGCTTCGCGTATCGCGCAAGGTGCGCGAGAGCAGCAACGTGATTTCGCTGGTGCTCGAGCCCGCGGACGGGCAGCCCGTCGCCGCGGCCCTCCCCGGACAGTTTGTCGTGTTGCGGGTCGGACCCGACTCCGCGCCTGCGCTGATGCGCAGCTACTCACTGTCGGGAGAGCCCGGCGCCGCGTACTATCGTGTGAGCGTCAAGCGGGAAGCCCATGGTGCGGTCAGCACCTACGTTGACGACGAACTGCAGGTTGGCGACATCGTGCACACAAGCGCGGCACGAGGCAGCTTCACATTGCGACCGGGCGACACACCGGCTGTTTTGTTGAGTGCCGGAATCGGAGTGACGCCGGTGCTCGCGATGCTTCACGCGCTGGCAGCCGAAGCATCGACGAGGGAAATCTGGTGGCTATACGGGACTCGTAGCAGCCGCGAACATCCTTTTGCTGCGGAAACGCGTGGGCTGCTCGCAGCGCTTCCCCACCGCCACAGCCATATTTGCTACAGCTCGCCCGATCCCAAGGATCGGCCCAATGTTGATTTCGACAGTGTTGGTCACCTGGATATGCGAGTACTCCAGAAGCTTAATCTGCCACGCAATGATGATTTCTATATCTGTGGACCTTCGAGCTTCATGAGCGATCTGACTGCCGGTCTTGCAGCCTCGGGCGTTGCTCCAGATCGCATTCACACCGAGATATTCGGAGCCGGTCCGTCGATTACGCCCGGCGTTGCTGCCGGGCCGCGCAGGCCGCCACATTTACCGGAGGGGCTTCCCGGCTCAGGCGCGCTGGTTTCATTCGCCCGTAGCGGTCTCAGTGTCCGCTGGGTGCCGACGTTCCACAGCTTGCTTGAACTGGCCGAAGCTTGCGACGTGCCCGTGCGATGGTCGTGTCGAACGGGGGTTTGCCACGCCTGTGAGACCGCACTCGTGGCAGGGACGATCGGCTACCGGCCGGACCCGGTCGATGCACCGGCGGACGGCAATGTACTGATCTGCTGCTCACAGCCAGAGGGCGACGTCGTTGTTGATTTGTGAGGGCGTATGAGGGCCGGAGGATTTTCGTTGATCTCCCGGTACACATATCGTGCACACGTTGCCTGCCATGATATCAGGTGGCAAACGCCGCCAGCTCCGGCTCGATATGCGGCACAGCCTCGACCAACTCACGCGTGTAAGCAGTTTTCGGATTGTCGAACATCGCCCGGCTCTCGCCCTGTTCGACGATGCGGCCGTTTTGCAGAACGATGGTTCGATCGCACATCATGCGAACGACGTTGAGGTCGTGGCTGACAAAAAGGAAGGCCAGGTCATCCTCGCGCCGCAACCGGTCGAGTAGTTGCAGCACCACCGCCTGCACCGAGACGTCGAGCGCCGCCGTCGGCTCGTCCAGCACCAGGAGGCGCGGCCGGCAGGCAATGGCGCGGGCGATGCCGACACGAGCCTTCTGGCCGCCTGAAAGCTGATGCGGGAAGCGCGTCAGGAGCTCGATCCCCAGTCCAACGCGCTGCGCGCACTCCTCCACCCGCTGCCGCAATGCATCGCCCGGACGCATGCCGCCAAGCCGCAACAGCGGATGGGCGATGCAGTCGAAGGCGGTGAAGCGCGGATTGAGGCTGTCGTTCGGATCCTGAAAGACGATCTGGATATCCTTGCGAAACGGCGACCGGTGAAAATCACGAGCCGGGATATGGCCGATCGACTGTCCCTCGAATGCGATCTCCCCGTCGCTCGGATCGATCAAGCGGCAGATGATGCGCGACGTCGTGCTCTTGCCGGACCCGGATTCGCCGACCAGACCGACACTTTCGCCGGCGCTGATCGTCAATGAAAAGTCTGCCACCGCCGCGGCGCCCTCATCGAACCGCTTGGCGAGTTTTTGCACTTCCAGCAGCGGCGGTGTACCCGGCGCCGGCTGCGGCCGGGGCGGGGCGGGCACCGCAATTTGCCGCCCCCTCTCCTCTTCCGGCACCAGATCCGCGATCCGCGAGCTCGCGGTGGGCGAAGCCGCCACCAGACGTTTGGTGTAAGGGTGCTGTGGCGTGCGGAAGAGAGTCTTCGGTTTCGCCTCCTCGACCAGCCGGCCCTGCTCCATCACCACGACACGGCGACAGTAGCGCGCGGCGAGACCGAGATCATGGGTGATCAGGATGGTCGCCATGCCGCGCTCGGCCGCGATCCCGGTCAGAAGGTCCATCACCACCTTTTGCGTCGTGACGTCGAGGCCGGTGGTCGGCTCGTCCGCGATCAAGAGCGCCGGGTTGCAGGAAATCGCCATGGCGATCATCACGCGCTGGCACATGCCGCCGGAGAGTTCGTGCGGGTAAGCAGCCATCCGCTTTTCGGGATCGCGGATTTGCACGGCGCGCAGCAGCTCCAGCGCCTGCACGCGCGCTTCATCGCGGGGCATTCGCTTATGCGCGGTAATAGCGTCGGCGATCTGGTCCCCGACCGCACGGATCGGATTGAGCGCTGCACGCGGGTTCTGGAAGATCATCGCCATCGCCGCGCCGTGCAGATGGCGGAAATCGCCCGCTGATATCCTCGTGATGTCCTGACCGCGAAACCGGATATGGCCAGCCGTGATCCGCCCGGCCGCATCGAGCAGCCGCGTGATCGCAAACCCGGTGACGGACTTGCCCGAGCCGCTCTCGCCGACAAGGCCGAGCATCTCGCCCTCGCCGAGCGACAGCGTGACACCACGCACCGCCTCGACGAGGCCGCGCCGCGTCGAGAAGGTGACGTGCAGGTCGCTTAATGCCAGCAGCGATTTGGTCATGTTCGCATGCGGGGGTCGAGAATGTCGCGCGCGCCGTCGCCGAGCAGGTTGAAGCACAGCACCGTCAGCATCAACGCCAGGCCTGGAAAGGCGACCAGCCACCATTTACCGGTGGAAATGAAGCGCGCGCCCTCCGCAACCATGATCCCCCATTCCGGCGTCGGCGGCTTGACACCGAGGCCGATAAAGGAAAGTCCGGCGGCATTGAGGATCGCCCAGCCGAGATTGAGTGAGATTTGCACCGCCATGGCCGGCAGCACGTTCGGCAGCAGGAAGCGCAGCACGACCGAGAGGTGGCTGTCGCCGCAGGCGCGCGCCGCTTCGACCCAGCCGACATTGCGACGGACATTCACCTCAGCCCGCGCAAAGCGGATGTAGAACGGCAGATTGATGATGGCGGTCGCGATGACGATGTTCTCGACCCGGTTGCCCAGCGCTGCGACCATCGCCATTGCCAGCACGAAAAGCGGAAAGGCCATCACGACGTCGACGAAGCGGCCGACGCCGCGATCGAGCCGGCCACCGGTGTAGCCGCAGATCGCGCCGATCACGGCGCCGATGGCAAAGGAGATTCCCACCGCCGAGATCGCGATGGCGAGATCGAGCCGCGCCGCGACGATAAGGCGGCTGAACACGTCGCGGCCAAGCTGATCAGTGCCGGCGATGTGCGCCGCGCTCGGCGGCATCAGGGCCTGCGACACGTTCGAGACGATTGGATCATAGGGCACGATCCAGGGCCCGAAAATCGCGATCAACGCGAGCAGGAAGACGCCGGCAGCGGCGACGGCTGTGAGCGGGTTGCCGCGCAGAATCCAGCCGGCATGGCGAAGCGTCGCTGTGGTCATCCGATTGTCACTCGAGGATCGGCGATGCCATAAAGGATATCCACCAGCAGATTGACGATCACAAACACGGTGGCCATCAGCAGCACAAAACCCTGCACCGGCGCATAATCCGAAGAGAGCAACGCATCAAGTGCGTAGGAGGCCACGCCCGGCCAGGAGAATACTTTCTCCACCAAGACGTTGGCGCCGAGCATGGTCGAGAACACGATGCCTGCGATAGTGATGACCGGCAGGATGGCATTCCTTAGCGCATAAGTGACGACGACCCGCCACCAGGGAAGTCCGACCGAACGCGCGGTGCGCACGAAATCGCTGCCAAGCGAGACCAGCATCGAAGCCCGCGTGATGCGCGCCAGCGGCGCCACCACGAACAGCGCCATGCTCAGTGCCGGCAGGATCAGTTGCCTGAAGGCAGCCCACCATCCGTCGAAATCGCCGGCGAGCAGGAAGTCGATCAACAGGAAGCCGGTCTGTCGTGGCGGCAGCGATGCAAAGATATCGACCCGGCCGGTTGGATCTGGCGCGAGCCCGAGCAGGTAGTAGAAGACATAGATCAACAGCAGGCCTGACACGAACGTCGGCACGCAGACCCCGAGCGCGCAGAAGAACCGCACGCCGTGGTCGATGATGGAGCCCGGCCGCAGCGCCGCCAGCACGCCGAGCGGTACCGCCGTCACCAGCGCGATCAGCAAGGCCGTGAAGGTAAGCTCCAGCGAGGCCGGCAGCCGTTCGCGCAGATCTTTCGTGACCATCTGCCCGGTCATCATCGATCGGCCGAGATTGCCGCTGCCGACATCATAGAGATACAGCATCAATTGTTCCGGCACCGGCTTGTCGAGGCCCATCTGCTTGCGGATGACCTCAATCTCCTCCTTGCCGGCATTCGGACCGGAGGCGAAGAACACCGCCGGATCGCCCGGCAGCACCCGCATCAGGAGGAAGGTGAAGACGAGCACGCCAAAGAGCGCCGGCAGCGAGGACAGGAAGCGTCTGCCCGCCCGTATCACCGTTGCTCCAAGGGCCGCCATCCGACCTCCCGGTTACTTGCGATTGAGATCGCGATAGTCGACCTGGCGGTGGAACTGGTAGGTGTAGCCCTCGACCGAGGATGCCATCACGGCGTCCTGGCTGGGCTGCCAGAGTGGTATCTGCGGTAGCTCGCTGAAATGGATGGCGTTGAGCTTCAGGCCGTCTTCCTCATACTTGGCCGCATCGGGCTCAAAACGTGCCTTCTGCGCGATCTCCACCAATTCCGGATTGTTGATCGATGAGTAGTTCCAGCGCTGATTGCCGGTGTAGAAGTTGCGGTAGAAGTAATCGGTCGACGGCAGCCAGGCGACGATTCCCTCGGTGAAGAACGGAAGCTTCTTCTCATTGATCTGCGTCGACATCTGCGCGTCCGGCAGCTTCTGGATATCGACCTTGATGCCGATCTTGGCCAGCGATTCCTTGACCAGCGCGGCCATCGGTTCGGCGGTCGAGGCCTGGCCGACATTGAAGCTGAAGGTGGTCGAGAAGCCGTCGGGCATGCCCGCCGCCTTCAGATATTCCTTGGCCTTTTCGAGGTCGAGCTTCACCGGTTGCGCGATTGGATAGGCGCCGCTCGTTGGTTTGCCATCCGTCCATGTTGCGCCGAACAGCGGCGATCCGCGGCCAAAGAGCGCCGCCTTGAACATGTCGTCGTAGGGCAACGCAAAGGCGACCGCGCGCCGCACATTGACGTTGTCGAAGGGTGGGATCTGGTTGTTCATCGAAATGAAGGTGACGGCGTTGTATTGCGGCGTCGAGATCACCTTCAGCTTGCCCTTTGCCTCGAGCGACTGGACGTCACTCGCCTGCAGATCGATGACGAGATCAGCGTCACCGCGTTCGACCAGATTGGCGCGCGTCGCGGGCTCCGGGACCGACTGCACGATGACTCGCTTGAAGAACGCCGACTTGTCGGCTGTACCGCGATCCCACGCCGTGTTGCGCGCCATGATCACCTGTTCACCCGGCTTGAAGGTCTCGATCTTGTAAGCGCCGCTGCCGGCTGTGTTCTCCTTCAACCAAGCGAGCGCCCAGGGATCGTCTGCCGTCGTATGTTCCTTGGCGACCTTGGAGTTGAAGATGATGGGATAGACGGTGGCGAGATTGGGCAAGGCAAGCTTGTCCGGCTTCGGCAGCGTCACCTCGATGGTCAGGGGATCGATCACCTTGAACTGATCAGCCGATGTCATCGATCCCGTGAGGAGCTGTGCCTTGCCGAGGACCGGCGCCGTGACGACCCGGTCAAGCGACCATTTGACGTCTTCCGCCGTGACCGGCGAGCCGTCCTGGAACTTGGCGTCCTTGCGCAGGCGAAATGTCATCTTCAACCCGTCCGGGCTGACTTCGTAGGACTCCGCCAACTCCCCCGTGATCTTGCCGAGATCAAACACCCATTTGCCGTTGAGTTGTTTGCGGCCGAAGGAAACCAGCCGGTCGTAGGTGCTCAGGCTCACCGCGAAGGCTTCGCGGGTCGACCCGGGAATGTTCGGATCAAGCGTATTGACCGATGCGCCGGTCACATAGCGCAACGTTTCGGCGCGCGTTTGCGCCTGCACCGATCCGGCGGCCAATGAAACCGCGATAAAGGCAACCACCGAAAGCAGACGCCTGGACCCTGTAACGCTCATCGGACTTATTCCCTGTTTTTGCCAAGTTTTTATTTTCTGAATGAGAACATCAACTTAAAGCAAAGGATATGCCAACCGGACCCACCGGAGGCACAAGCATAGTAGATATGAGCCAAGCTTCCCAACGGCATCGAAAACCGTTCATCGTTCCTCGCCCGTGGCCTTTATTTTCCGCTCGACGACGGCCTGAGGCACGTCATACGCCTTGAACGAAGCCCAGTGCCGTTCGATGTCCGCGCGAAACAGGCCGCGTGTCAACCCGTGCACCAGTTTCGGCACGGCCGTGGTCATCGCATTGATCGACGAGCCCGAAGCACCGAAGCTCATGGTGGAGGCGATCGCGAAGATATGGATATCCGCAATCCAGGGTGTTGCTCCGGTGCTGCGCTCAATCAGGGCGTAGTCGTCAGCGAGATAGGGAAAGCGCCCAAGCCGCGGGCTGCATTCGTCCGGCGGCGGCTGATAGCGGTCGGCCCAGGTTGCGATGTTGGCGGCGCAATTTCGTAATTCGAGGCGGCCAGCAAAATTCATGTCAATCCCTGTGCCGCAAATCACGAAGTCGGCTGCGAATACGCCACGCGGCGTCTGCAATTCGACACCACAACCCGTTTCCCTGGCAGCGTCGATCGGCGCGCCCTCCTGCAGGCGAAAATTGGGATGACGGGCGCAGCGATCGTAGGTCGCCTGCGGAAAGCCTTCCCGCATCTCCAGGATGGCGCGCATGAAGCGCCAGCGCCAGGCATCGTCCAGATCGCAAAAATGCCGAAGGAAGCCGCGGAAGGTGAGCCAGCGGTAGGGCTGGATCACCTGGATCTCCGCCCTGCGGCAAAACAGCTGCACCTCAGCCGCGCCTGCCTCTAATGCTGTTGCAGCATTGTCGAAGGCCGAAGCGCCGGCACCGATCACTGCAACCCGTTTGCCGCGCAAGCGGTCGAAGTCGATCTGCTGCGCCGCGTGCACGCACACTGAAGGCGGCAGATGGCGCAGCGGCTCAGGAATGGTCCAGTCACCCGTGCCTTCCTGCCCCGTCGCCAGCACGATCTTGCGTGCAAAGACAGTGTCGACGCCATCAGCGGTCTGCACCCTGGCCGCGAGTAATCCACCCGCCCCAGGCGAGATATCGACGACCTCGCAACCATTGCGCACCGGCAGATCCACGACGCGCCTGAACCAGAGCAGATATTCCGCCCAAAGCTCGCGCGAAATCAGGTCGAGACTCCCCCAATCCCGCTCGCCGAAGCGCGCCTCATGCCAGGACTGGTAGGTCAGGCTCGGGATATCAAGATCGGGCCCGGTGAAATGCTTCGGACTGCGCAGCGTGTGCATGCGGGCATAGGTGAGCCAGGGTCCCTCCTGCCCCTCCCCGGATTTGTCGAGCACGAGGATATTGCTCACTTGCGAGCGTATCAGCCCGAACGCCGTCGCGAGTCCCGATTGGCCGGCGCCTACCACGAGCACGTCCAGCGCTGGTCTGGCGTCCGGCCCGAGTTTTGGCGTAAGCCACGCGGCGTCCGGATGCGCGGTTTTGGCAAGGTCGGCGCGAACCTGGGCTTCGAGAGCGGTAAGGGCACTGTTCATGCCACGAGCCAACCGCCATCGACCACCATCACGGTGCCGGTCGTAAAGGATGACGCATCGCTGGCAAGATGGAGCGCGGCCTCGGCCACGTCCTCGGCTTTGCCAAACCGTTTCATGGCATGGCGGTTGCGGGATGCTTCGCGCACCGGCTTGGGATCGGCGTGACGGGCAAAACTGCGCCGCAGCATCGGTGTGTCGATGGCGCCCGGCGCGATCGCATTGACGCGGATGCCATCCATGGCGAAGTCGAGCGCCATTGTCCGGGTCAGGCTGATGATCGCCCCCTTCGCGGCGATGTAGGCGCTGTTGCCCTTGCCGCCGGCGATTGCAAGCTGCGATGCCAGCGTGATGATCGAGCCGCCGCCCTGCCGCTGCATCTCCGGCACCGACGCGCGCGACCAAAGCCAGGTGCCGCCGACATTGGTGCGGAACACCGCGTCCCAATCGGCGGCATCAGTGGTCAGTACCGTGCCTCCGCAGGAAAAGCCTGCAGCAGCCATCAGCACGTCGAGACGGCCGCGACGCGCCATGACATCGCTCACGGTATCTTTCGCGAAATCGGCCTCGCTGACATCGCCGACATGGAGCGAGGCTTCACCTTTGTCGCCCTCGATCGCCGCCAGCGTCACTTGCAAGCCCGCGCTATCGCGATCGACCAGCGCAACAAAGGCTCCCTCTTTCGCGAAAAGCACCGCGCTGGCCTGGCCGATGCCGGAGCCGGCGCCGGTCACGATCGCGGTCCGCCCTGCCAGTCTCATGTCAGGTTCCCCCTCGATGCTCGATCCACCAACGGCTCAGATCGGCAGCCGAGTCCGTGCAGCCGAACCGCGCGCGCCAGCCGAACTCCTCTGCCATGCGCGCGACCGACAGCGGTGCCCGGTCGGCTGGACCATGCAGATCAACCGTTGCCACCTCACCGGCATCAGCCAGCCGACAAGCAAAGCCCGGGTGCAACGCGGCAAGCTCCTGGCCCCATTGCAGTGCCGACCATTCCACGCCGGTTGAAATGTTATAGAGCTGTTGCTGTGGCCTCGCGGCCTCGATCAGCAATGTCACGGCTTCCGCGACATCCACGGCATAGATCCAGTCCCTGACGCCCGGGCGCGACAGAACGGCCTCATACCCCTCTTGCATCGCGGCGAGAATCTGCGCTTGCGGGCTCAGCGTGTCGCGCACGCCGTTGCTCCGCTCCCAGGGCCCGAACACGGCGCTCAGCCGCACGCTGATGATCTCGCATTGCCAGAGACCGGCCAGGCGCGCCGCGACCTTCTCGGATGCGAATTTGGTGATGGCATAGAGTGAAGCCGGATCGCAGGGCGTTTCTTCATCGAGCAGCACGTTCCTGAATGCGCTGGCGCCGTAGGCTGCCGCGGACGACAGATTGATGATGCGTTTAACGCCAAAGCGCTGTGCTGCGATCAGGATCGGCACCTGAGCCAACAGATTTACCCGCAAAATGGTCTCGGGGTCGCTCGCCTCACGCGCCGGTCCGGCGGTGATCGCGGCGCCCAGAATGATGGCGTCATAACCAGCGGCGATCAGCCCCTCCACAGCCTGGCTATCCGTGACATCGCCCTGAATGGCCGTCAGCCGATCGCCGTGAAGGGCAAACTCCTTCCTCGCGTCCGGCGGCAGGCCCGCACGGTCGAACAATGTCACCGCATGACCGCGCGACAGCAGTGTCGCGGCGATATTGAGCCCGACAAAACCGGTGCCGCCGAAGACAAGAATTCTCATCGCTCAACCCGAACGCGTCGCAGCGTACGGTTCACAGCAGCCTCGCACCGAAATTCTGCTCAGGGTCCATATCGGATACCAACCGACCGGTCGGTTTCGCCGCCTCGCCCCCCGTGCGTGCGAGGAAACGTCCCGAGCCTGCCTCGACCGAACGCTTGCCGTCCGCCACGATGACGCGCCCGCGCGATAGGACCGTGACAGGCCAGCCGCGCAGCTTGCGGTCGGCGAAGGGCGTATAGCCCGTCAGATCATGCATCATCGCATCGCTCAGCGTGACCTCTCGCGCCGGGTCCCAGATCGCGATGTCAGCATCGGCGCCGACCGCGATCGAACCCTTGCGCGGATGCAGATTGTAGATCTTTGCCGGCGCGGTCGCGGTCAGTTCGACGAATTTTTCGAGGCCCAATCGGCCCTTCGACACCATGGCGTCGAACAGCAACGGCAAGCGGACCTCGAGGCCAGGCAAACCATTCGCCACTTGCTTGAAATTGGGATTGGGGCCGGCGCGCAGTTTGCCGGTCTCATCGAACCGGTACGGCGCGTGATCGGATGAAACGGTCTGGAGGTCGCCGAGCGCAAGCGCCTGCCACAGCGCCTCCTGGTCGGCGGCGCGGCGCGGCGGCGGGCTGCACATCCACTTGGCGCCTTCCACGCCGGGCTTGTCGAGATCGTCGGCGGTGAGAAAGAGGTATTGCGGGCAGGTCTCCGCGAACACCTTCAGCCCCTGCCCGCGCGCATCGCGGATCACCTTGGCGCCTTCCGCCGTCGACACATGAAAGATCATGATCGGCTGGTCGATCAGTGCGGCCATGCCGATCAGCCGGTTGAAGGCTTCCGCTTCCGAGACGCGGGCATGGCTGATGGCGTGGTATTTCGGGTCGGTATAACCGCGCGCCAGAAGCCGCTTCACCATCCAGGAGATAATCCCGTGGTTCTCAGCGTGGGCGCAGAGCATCGCGCCGCCGTCGCGCGCCGCAAGCAGAATGTCGAGCAGCGGTTCGTCGTCGATTTTCAGGCGATCATAGGTCATGAAGATCTTGATCGAGCCGTGGCCCTGCTTGATCAGCGCGGGCAGATCTTTCTCCAATACCTCCTTGGTCGGATCGGCGATGATCATGTGGAAGGCATAATCGATCACGGCGCCCTTTTTCGCGAGCGCATGATACTCCTCCAGCACCTGCGGCAGCTTCATGCCGACGTGCTGGGCCGCGAACGGGATCACGGTGGTGGTGCCGCCGAAGGCTGCCGAGACGGTTGCGCTCTCGAACGTATCGGCGTTCACGATGCCCGCGGCCGAGAGCTGCTCGATGTGGGCGTGGCTATCGACACCGCCGGGCAGCACCAACTTGCCCCGCGCGTCGATCTCCCGCCGCGCGCCCGGCAGCCCGCGGCCAACAGCTGCGATCGTCTCGCCGGAAATAGCGACATCGGCCTCGAATACGTCGCTTACAGTCGCGACGCGTCCGCCGCGGATGAGAAGGTCGTAGGCGGGCTCGGTCATGACAAACTCCCAAGTATCAAGTCTTGAATCCTAAGTCTTGCATTCGCCGGATGAAAGCACAGATCGTGCCGTCACACTCCCTTGCGCTTTCGCATCAGACAGTGGACCATGCATCGCTGGATGGCATGGTCATTGCTTCCGTTGCCGTCTTGTTGCGCGCCGGTCTCGCTCTATCATCCGACGCGTCGTCCCGCAGGAAAACACCATGTCACGACCGCGCATTCTCGTCATCAATCCCAACTCCAACCAGCTCGTTACCCAAGGGCTGGAGCAAGCCTTGAAGCCGCTCGATTTTGCGGGCGGACCGGAGATCGTCTGCGAGACGCTGACCGAGGGCCCCTACGGGATCGAGAGCCAGGCCGATGTCGATGGCGTGGCGATGCCGCTGCGCCGCCTCGTCGAAGGCGACAACCATTCGACCGCCTTCGTCATTGCCTGCTACAGCGATCCTGGCCTGCATGTCTGCCGCGAAGCGACCGACCGGCCCGTATTCGGCATCGCCGAATGCGGCGTGCTGACGGCGCTGGCGCGCGCCGAAACCTTCGGCGTGATTGCGATCGCACAGCGCTCGATCCGCCGCCATGTCCGCTACCTCCGGCAGATGGGCCTGATGGATCGCCTGACCAGGGAACGGCCGCTCAACATGAGCGTGGCGGAGACCGCGTCGGGTGAAGGAACGCTGGCGAAGATGATTGAGGTCGGACGCGCACTCAAGGACGAAGACGGATCCGGCGCCATCGTGATGGGCTGTGCCGGCATGGCGCGCCACCGCCAGCCACTGGAGCAGGCGCTCGGGATTCCCGTGATCGACCCGACCCAGGCGGCTGTGACCATGGCGCTGGGCACCGTGCAGTTCTCGCATCACTGATTTTGGTCGGACGTTTCGGCCGCCCCGTTGCGCGCGAGCCATTGCGCGTGGCTTTCGCGCGTCAACGCAAAGGTCTGGCGCTGGGCGGCGTAGAGATTGCCGAACAAGCGCCCGATCGGCCGGTAGACGTCGAAATCGACATACATCTTTTCGTGGTCGATCAGCCCCTCACGCGCGTGCAGGCGCAATACCTCGCCGACGAGAAGCTCGCGGCCTGGCCCGAAGGCGAGCGCGACATGCTGCCGGCACTCGAGCGCAAAAGGCGCGGCGGCCAATCGCGGCACGTCGATATCGATCGACGGCAATGTCTTTAGCCCCGTCGCCTCCACCTCGCTGTCACCTGCGGGAAAGTCGATCGCGCAGTCGTTCATGGCCGCGGCCAGCGCCTCGTCCACCAGATGCACCACGAACTGCCCGCTGCGGTGGATGTTGCGCGTCGTGTCCTTGGGACTGAAATCGGCCTTGTGCTGCAGGCCGAGCACCAGAAGGGGCGGATCTTCGGAGAAGACGTTGAAGAAGCTGAACGGCGCCGCGTTGACGGCACCGTTTGCGTCGAGCGTCGTGACCAGTGCAATCGGCCGCGGCACGACGACCCCACACAGCAGCTTGTGGCGGTCGCGCGGATCAAGTTCGCGGAAGGAGATGCCGGACATCTAGTTTTCCGGAGGCGGCACCGCGCCGGTTCGGCCGGTGATCAGGCCGTAATGCTCGATGCGGCGGTGGAGCGCGAAATTGAAGATCGTGTTCTTGCCGAAGGTGGTGGCGTCGAGATCGCAGGGGTGAACCAGCAGTTCGTCCTCTTCGGTCCTGGCCTCGACGACAATCTCGCCGTCCGGATTGACGATCAGGCTGCCGCCGATCAAGGGGTGGCCGTCCTCGACGCCGGCCTTTGCGACGCATACCACCCAGGTTGAATTCTGGTAGGCGCCGGCCTGCGCGGAGAGCCGGTTGTGGAACAGCCGCTTTTCTGGCCCTTCCTCGCTCTTCTCGGCGTTAACCGAGGGCGTGTTGTAGCCGATCAGCACCATCTCCACGCCTTGCAGGCCCATCACGCGGTAAGTCTCCGGCCAGCGTCGGTCGTTGCAGACCGCCATGCCGAAGATGCCGCCGAGCGCGCGCCAGACGTTGAAACCGAGATCGCCCGGCTCGAAGTAGCGCTTCTCCAGATGCTGGAACGCGCGTTTCGTGTCGAACTCCGAATGACCGGGAAGATGAACCTTGCGGTACTTGCCGACAATTTTTCCGGACTTGTCGGTGAGGATGGAGGTGTTGAAATGATGCCCATCCGGCGTCAGTTCGGCATAGCCGAAATTCATTGCGATCTTGTGATGGGCAGCTCGCTCGAACAAAGGCCTTGTCGCCGCATTTGGCATCTCGCGCTCGAACCAGGTATCGACCTCGGCCTGATCCTCCATGTACCAGCGCGGAAAAAAGGTGGTGAGTGCGAGCTCCGGATAGATAATCAGATCAGCGCCCTTCGCCTTGGCTTCATCCATCAGCGCGATCATGCGCTTGACGACAGCGTCGCGGCTCTCGGCTTTCTGGATCGGGCCCAACTGGGCGGCGGCAACATTGATGACGCGCATAAATAACTTCCTGGATGCTTCTATTTAGAGCGGCGTTTGCATGGAAATGAAGCAGTTTGCGGAGCTCGAAGTCCGATCTGGTTCAAGTGGAGTCAGCAGCAGTTAAAGTTCTGGTTCGCTCAGAGTCAATTCCGGAGACGGCTTTACGCAATGCACTTCAGTTCTGCGTTTCAGCCGTTCGAACCCACTGACAAAAGCTCTAATGTCGCGACGATCGCATCTGAACAAAACCGGCAGGTCGTCGTGCAGACCGCGCGACCCTTACTGGATCGAGCGTGTCAAAGGGCGACGTCAAGTCGCGATCCTCGATCTCGTTTCGATCGACGACCGCAGCGCAGCAAGCACCTGCGGTGCAGGTTTCCGCGCCCAGAGAGTTAACGGCCAACTAACGGCAACCGCATTCAAGGCGTTGTTTTCCGCAAAAATCTGCCTATACTGTTATCTCAGCTGCAACCGCTGCTGATTTTATCGTTGGTGACCAGGCCCGTCTATCCAGGCGGGCCGTCGCCGTTTCAGGGTTCGTGGCGATGACTCGTTCCAATCGGATTGATCATATTCGCATTACGTCGCACCCGGCACCGGGTGCCAAACTTAAATTTCCGATCGCCTGGGGCGCGGCCAGCGCGCGCGAACGCGGACCGATTATCGGCACGGTGTCACGCCCGGCGGACCGCAACGTGATCGGGACGCATGGCGGCTCCTATTCGGTCTATCGCGCGCTCGCCGTCTCGTCCGGCGCTCTCGACCCGATCCGACGTCCTGACCTTACCAACACCCACCCTGCTGAAACGATCGGGCCGTTTCCGCAATGGGCCGAGCCGCAGCGGATCGTCTCGCTCGATCCATGGGGACATCTCGCCGCGGAGACCTTCGCGAGCGAGATCACCGAGGGCATCGACATCCGTCCGAGTATTGCCATCACACGCGCCCGCCTCGATCTACCCGAACTGCAGGCAGCAATCGAGGCCGGACGGCTCAAGCAGGATGGCGAGGTCGTGCACAAAAATGGCAGCGTCTCCGTGGTCAAGATTGCGATCGACCCCGTCTGGTATCTGCCCGGCCTGGCGGCGCGCTTCGCCACCACCGAGAACAATCTGCGCCGGCAATTGTTCGAGCAGACCGCAGGCATGTTTCCGGAGCTGGTGACACGGCCTGATTTGCATGTTTTTCTACCCCCGATCGGCGGCACGACAGCCTATCTGTTCGGCGACGTTACCAAACTGCCGGACCACTCCACCAGGATAACCTGCCGTGTGCATGACGAATGCAATGGCTCCGACGTGTTTGGTTCTGATATCTGCACCTGCCGTCCGTATCTGATTCACGGCATCGAAGAATGCGCACGCGCAGGCCAAAGCGGCGGGCTCGGCATCATCATCTACAATCGCAAGGAAGGCCGCGCGCTCGGCGAAGTGACAAAATTTCTCGTCTATAACGCCCGCAAGCGTCAGGAAGGCGGCGATGCGGCGGCCCAGTATTTCGAGCGTACCGAATGCGTCGCCGGCGTGCAGGACGCCCGCTTCCAGCAACTGATGCCGGATGTGGTGCACTGGCTCGGCCTGAAGCGAATCGACCGCTTCGTTTCCATGAGCGACATGAAGCACGACGCGCTGACCGGCCAGGGCATCGAAATCGTCGAGCGTGTGCCTATCCCCGACGACATGATCCCGGCCGACGCGCATGTGGAAATCGCGGCCAAGAAGGCCGCGGGTTACTACACGCCCGAGCCGCAACAGGATCCGGACAACCCAGTCGGCCGTTCGCTCGAAAAATATTGAGAGCGCGCAGTGTCATCAGTAAATCCGGAGACGTCGGCCGCCTTGTCATTACTGAATGCCAGCGCAGTCCGCGAGCGCGCGCACCGCATGCTCGCGATCGGCCTTGAAGACAGGCTGCCGAGTTTTCGCATCGATCTCGGCCGCATGGACGACGTGGTCGAGCTGGTGCTGGAAACGACGCGCGCCGCCTACCCATCGTTCGACGTTCCCTTTCATTCGCGCTGGCGGCACTTCTTCACCTATGGCATCGATCGATGGGCTGACGTTGCCAGCTGCTTCGATTGGCCCGATCGCGCGGCTCTCGCCCGGGCTGAGTTCGATCTCGCCATCGTCAGCGTGTTCCTCGATGCCGGCGCGGGCCCATCGTGGCGCTACCGAGATGCAAAGACTAGATTAACCATCGGTCGCTCGGAAGGGTTAGGGCTTGCGAGTCTCGGGATGTTCACGGGCGGCGCCTTCTCGACCGCACCACATGAGCTGCGCGCCGATGCTGACAAGCTCGCGGCTTTGGATGTTGTCGAACTCGCGCGCGGCATGCAGGTCAGGGATGACAACCCGTTGGTCGGATTGGACGGCCGCGCCGATCTGTTGCGTCGCCTGGGTAAACTGGTCGCCTCGAAGCCGGACATCTTTGGCAGCCATGATACGCCGCGGCCCGGCGGCCTCTACGACCGGCTGGCGACGCTGGCGGATGGCCGCAAGCTGCCTGCGCCGACGATTTTGGCTGAACTACTGCAGCAGCTCGGACCGATCTGGCCGTCGCGGCTGACGCTCGGCGGAGTAGCACTCGGCGATTGCTGGCGGCATCCGGCCATGACGACCGCGGATGCAACCAGCGGTCTCGTACCGCTGCACAAGCTCTCGCAATGGCTGGCCTATTCCCTCATCGAGCCGCTGCAGCGGTCCGGCATCAGCGTGACCGATATCGACGGGCTGACCGGGCTTGCGGAATATCGCAATGGCGGGCTGTTCGTCGATACCGGCGTGCTAGCGTTTCGCGATGCAGGAGCGGCCCAGCAGGAACACGAGGTATCGTCACCGCTTGTCGTGGAATGGCGCGCGCTGACGGTGGCGCTGCTCGACCGCGTGGCTGACGGTCTGCGGCATCGGCTTGGACGCGATGCCACATCGATGCCGCTGGCGAAAATTCTCGAGGGCGGCACGTGGGCCGCGGGCCGACGGTTGGCGCGCGAACGCCGCCCCGACGCGTCGCCTCCAGTGAAAGTCATCAGTGACGGCACGGTTTTCTAGATCCGAGGTCAGAAAAAATGGACGGCGTTACGATCGTTAATCACCCGCTGGTGCAGCACAAGCTGACGCTGCTGCGGCAGAAAGACATTTCAACCAAGTCGTTTCGCGAGCTCCTCAAGGAGATCGGGATGCTGCTTTGTTACGAGGTCACCCGCGACCTGCCGCTGGCCGACATCGAAATCGAAACGCCGCTTGCGCATATGAAGTCGCCGCAGATCGCGGGCAAGAAGCTGGTGTTCGCGCCGGTGCTGCGTGCCGGCGTGACCTTTGCGGAAGGCATGCTCGATCTGGTACCGACCGCACGGATCGCTCATATCGGCCTTTACCGCGAACCAGAAACCTTCACCGCGGTGGAATACTTCTTCAAGGCGCCGAGCGATCTGCACGAGCGGCTGGTTATCGTGATCTCGCCGGTGCTGGCAACGGCGAACTCCGCCGTCGCCGCGGTCGACCGGCTGAAGGAGCGCGGTGCCAACGACATTCGACTGGTATGCCTGATCGGCGCGCCTGAGGGCGTCGAGCGCATGCGCGGCATTCACCCGGAAGTTCCGATCTGGCTCGCGGCGATCGACCAGGGGCTGGACGACAACGCCTATATTGTGCCGGGTCTCGGCGACGCCGGCGACCGCGCCTACGGCACGAAGTAGCTTAGCTGCCGCACGAGATCAGTGAGCGGGTCCCGGCACTTCCGGCAGCGCTTTGAGATGACATGCCACCCATTGACTGCCGTCGGTCAACCGCAGCTCCGGCTCTTCCGTCCGGCAGCGATCAAACACGTACGGACACCGGGTGTGGAAGCGGCAGCCGCTGGGCGGATTGATCGGGCTTGGCACATCGCCCTTCAAGATGATCGGGTTGCGAATGGCCCCGGGCTCCGGCACCGGTACGGCTGACAGCAGGGCCTTCGTATAGGGATGCCTCGGCGCGGTGAAGATTTGCTGCCTTGGCGCCATCTCGACGATCTTGCCGAGATACATCACGGCAACGCGGTGCGTCATGTGCTCGACAATCGCGAGATCGTGGCTGATGAAGAGCAGCGCGAGGCCGAACTCCCGCTGCAGATCCTGCAGCAGGTTGACGATCTGCGCCTTGACGGAGACGTCGAGCGCCGAGACCGCCTCGTCGCAGACGATCAGTTCGGGTTCCGCGGCAAGCGCCCGGGCGATGCCGATGCGCTGGCGCTGACCGCCCGAGAATTCGTGAGGCCGGCGGCCCAGTGCGTCGCGCGGCAGGCGCACGGTGTCCATCAGCGCCGCAACCTTCGCCTCGAGTTCGGCGGCAGATTTGGCCAGGCCGAAATTACGGATCGGCTCGGCCAGGATATCGCGGACGCGCATGCGCGGATTGAGGCTGGAGAACGGATCCTGGAACACCACCTGCACGCGGCGGCGCATGCTGCGCAGCCTTGCGGGTGAAAGACGGTCGATCCGCTGGCCATCCAGCACCACCTGGCCGGCGGTGATGTCGAACAGCCGCAGGATGGCGCGGCCGACCGTCGACTTGCCGCAACCGGACTCGCCGACGAGAGACAGGGTCTCGCCACGCTCGACCTCAAAGGACACGCCGTCCACGGCATAGACCCAGTTGGACTTGCGGCTGAACAGGCCACCGCGGACCGGGAAATGCTTCTTGAGGTCGTTGACCTGCAGTAGTGGGGCCCTCATGCCGCGGCCGCCTCCTTGCGTGCGTAGTGGCAGGCGGCGATGTGGCGAGGTCCCTTCTCTTCGAGACCCGGGGCAACCTGCCGGCAAAGATCGGTCGCCAGCGAACAGCGCCCGGCAAAGACGCAGCCCTCGATCCGCCCCTTGAGGCTGGGCACCTGGCCGGGGATCTCGGCGAGCCGCCGCGCCGCGCCTGATAGCGAGGAGCCGAGCTTGGGCACCGCACCGAGCAGGCCCTGCGTATAGGGGTGGCGGGGCGAGCGAAACAGCTCGGCCACCGGCGCCTCCTCGACCTTGCGGCCGGCATACATGACCATGACGCGCTCGGCGATTTCAGCGACCACGCCGAGATCATGGGTGATTAGAACGATTGCCGCGCCGACGCGGCGCTTGAGGTCCAGCATCAGTTGCAGGATCTGCGCCTGGATCGTGACATCAAGCGCCGTGGTCGGCTCGTCTGCGATCAGGAGCTTTGGATTGCAGGCGAGCGCCATGGCGATCATCACGCGCTGCCGCATGCCGCCAGAAAGCTGATGCGGATATTCGCGCACGCGCCGCGCCGGCTCCGGGATGCCGACCAATGTCAGCATCTCGATGGCGCGCGCCTCCGCCGCCTGCTTGTCCAATCCCTGATGCATCCGCAGCGTCTCGCCGATCTGACGGCCGACCGTCAGCACCGGATTGAGGCTCGTCATCGGCTCCTGGAAGATCATCGAAATGTCGTTGCCGCGGATGGCGCGCATCTCGCGTTCGGACAGCTGCAGCAGATCCTTGCCCTGGAAGCGGATAGAACCCGCGATCTTGCCCGGCGGCTCGGCAATCAGCCGTATCAGCGACATCGAGGTGACCGATTTGCCGCAGCCGGATTCACCGACGATGGCCAGCGTCTCGCCTTCGTCGACATGGAAGGAGACGCCGTCGACAGCCCGATTGATGCCCTCGGGGGTACGGAAATGGGTCTGCAGATTATCGACTTCGAGCAATGCCATCGGATCAGAGACTCTTGGCCATTCGCGGATCGAGCGCATCACGCAGGCCGTCGCCGAGCAGATTGACGGCGAGCACGGTGACGGACAGAAACGCGGCGGGAAAGAAAACGATGTAAGGCTTGACCTGCCACAGCGCCCTGCCCTCGGCCATGATGTTGCCCCAGGATGGAATGGTCGGCGGCGTGCCGGCGCCGATGAAAGAGAGGATCGACTCCACGATCATGGCGCTGGCACAGATATAGGTTGCCTGGACCAGCATCGGCGCCAGTGTGTTGGGCAGGATATGGCGCAGGATAACCATCGGCGTTCGTGTGCCTGAGGCTGTGGCGGCGTCCACATAGGGCTGCTCGCGCAACGACAACACGACACTGCGCACCAGCCGCGAGACGCGCGGGATTTCGGCAATCGTGATGGCCAGAATGACGTTCCCGACGCTCGCGCGTGTCAACGCCATCAGCGCCACGGCGAGCAGGATCGGCGGTATCGACATCAGCCCGTCCATGAACCGCATCAGGATGCCGTCCGCCCATCGCACGAAACCCGAGACGAGGCCGATGGCGAGACCGGCGAGCGAGGCCAGTACAGCCACCGACAGGCCTACGGTAAGCGAGACCCGCGCCCCGTAAAGCACGCGTGAATAGATGTCACGGCCGAGCAGGTCGGTGCCGAACCAAAAATCCGCGGAAGGCAAGCGCGTACGTTTGGCGGGCGCGAGCGCGGTCGGATCGACCGTCCCAAGCCAGGGTGCGAAGATCCCGACCAATACGAGGCAGAGCAGCAAGACGCCGCCGATCGCAACCGTCGGATGATTGCGCAGGAAGCCAAGGACACCGCGTCGGATTGCCACCGGCGCCAGCAGGTCCGGCAGTTGCGGCGCAATGACGAGGCCCGGCGGCACCGGCGCCGTGCTTGTGGCGGAGATGCTCAATAGCGGATCCTCGGGTCGACCAGGGTATAGGTGACGTCGACCATCAGGTTGACGAGCACATAGAGAAAGCTGAACAGCAGCACGATGCCCTGGATGACCGGATAATCGCGGCGCAGGATCGCATCGATCGTCAGCCGGCCAAGGCCGGGGATGGCGAACACGCTTTCGGTCACCACCGCACCGCCGATCAGTAGCGCAATGCCGATACCGATCACCGTCACGATCGGAACGGCTGCGTTTTTCAGCGCGTGAACGAACAGGATGTTGCGCTGGTCGAGGCCTTTGGCGCGGGCGGTGCGGACATAATCCTGCTGCAGCACCTCAAGCATGGAGGCGCGGGTAATGCGCGCGATCAGCGCGATGTAGACGGTGCCCAGCGCGACTGCCGGCAGGATCAGGTTCTGCAGCCATGGCCAGAAGCCCGCGGTCAACGGTGTGTAGCCCTGCACGGGAAGCCATTCGAATTGCAGCGCGAATACGTAGGCAAGGACGTATCCGACAACAAAGACGGGAAGCGAGAAGGCGAACACGGCAAACGCCATGATGGTGCGGTCCACCCAGCTTCCCGCCTTCCACGCCGCCACCACGCCGAGCGGCACCGCGACAAGGATGGTCAGGACGAGCGTAATCGCCATCAGCGAGAGCGTCGGCTCGATGCGCTGCGCGATCATCGCGGAGACCGGCAGGTTGGTGAAGATCGAGGTGCCGAGATCGCCGTGCACGATATGCCAGAGCCAAGACCCGAACTGGACCAGAAACGGCCGGTCGAGACCGAGGCCCTGGCGAATGCGCTCAACGTCGGCGGGGCTCGCCTGGTCGCCCGCAATCACCGCGGCCGGATCGCCCGGCGCGATGTAGAGCAGGCTGAAGACGAACAGCGCGACGATCCCCATCACGGGCAAGGTCGAGAGAATGCGCCGGAGGATATACGAGAGCATGTGGGTTTACTGCGCCGTCATGCGGTCTTCGATACGCCCCAGAAGAAGGGCAGCGGCCCCTTGGCGATACCGGAGACATTCTTGCGCCACGCCGTGTAGCTCAAGAAGAATCCGGTCGGCGCATAAACCACGTCCTCGAGCGCCGCCTTGTTGAGACGATTGACCGCAGCTTTCTCCTCATCGAGATTCTTGGCATCGAACCATGCCAAAACTTCCTTTTCCACGGGCGCGCTTGTGGGCCAGCCAAACCATGCCTTGTCGCCATTGGCGCGAATGGCGTTGTAGGCGGCGGGGCTGATGCAGTCCGCCCCGGCGTGCCAGGTGTGAAACATTCCCCAGCCGCCCTGGCCCGGCGGCGTTTTCTGGGCGCGGCGGGAACCGACCGTGCCCCAATCGGTCGCGACGAAGTCGACATTCATGCCCATCTGCTTCAGCAGATCGGCAGTGACATCGCCCTGCGCCTTGGTGATCGGTTGATCCTGCGCCACCACGCAGGTGACCGGCTGGCCTGAATAGCTGCTCTCGGCCAAGAGCTTCTTTGCCATTGCGAGATCGCGCTTGCCCTTCAGGATCTCGCCGCCCTCTTCCGAGTAGAGCGGCGTATCCGGCGTGAAGAAGCCGGGCAGCGGTTTCCAGAGCGCGGTATCGTCGCCGACAAGCGCGCGCATGTAGTCTTCCTGGCTCAGCGCCGCGAGCACGGCACGTCGCACCTTCACATCGTTGAAGGGCGGATACAGATGGTTCATCCGGAATGAGCCGATGTTACCCAGGGGATCGGCGATGTCGACGTTGATGTTGCGGTTCTTCTTGAGCGACGGCACGAGATCGGTGATGGGGCTCTCCCACCAATCGACCTCGCCATTCTGAAGTGCGGCCGCCGCCGTGGCAGGATCCGGGATCACTACCCATTCGATGCGGGCAACCAGCATCTGCTTGCCGCCCGCGAGCCAGGACGCCTTCTCCTGCCGCGGCGTGTAATCGGCAAATTTCTCGAACACCGCCTTGGCGCCGGGCACCCATTCACTTTTTGCGAACTTCATGGGGCCCGAGCCGACATATTCGGGAATCTGCTTGAACGGGTCGGTCTGGGCAATGCGCTCCGGCATAATGAACGCGCAGGGCGTGCTATTCTTGCCCAACGCCAGCAGCATCTTCGGATAAGGCGACTTCAGCGCCCATTTGAAGGTGCGGTCGTCGACGGTGGTCAGCTCGTTCTGGATCGCCTTGAGCATCAGGCCCATGGGATCGCGCGCCGACCAGCGCGTCAGGCTCGCCACCACGTCCTTGCTGAGCACCGGCTCGCCGTCGTGGAACTTGAGCCCCGGCCGGAGCCGGAAGGTCCAGACCAGACCGTCGTCGGACACCTCCTCAGACTCGACCATCTGGCGCTGCGGCTGCAGCGTGGCGTCGAGACCGTAAAGGGTGTCCCACACCAGCGCGGCGGCGTTGCGCACGACATACTGGGTCCCCCAGATCGGATCGAAATTCGCGAGGTTGGCCTGCGGCACAAAGCGTAAGGTGCGCGCCGCAGCGCCTTGCGAAAGCGCCGGCATCGAAAGGCCGCCCGTCGCCGCCAGGCTGCCTACCCCGGCCAATCCCTTCAACACAGTCCTGCGATCCATGGAGCTCTCCCAGTCTTGAGTTGTCACGGCGATTCCGGCCAATTCGATGGCCGAAGGTTCGACGCCGCGTGAGGTGAAGCGGGCCAGTCAAACCGATGCCAATCAGTCTCCTTTTGCTTGCAAGCGGTATGCCAGCACGGCCCACTCGCGCCGCGGCCAACTTCCGGCCAACCGCATGGTAAACCCTTTCAAGCCATCACATTTTTGCACGGTCACATCCATTCGCGTTCTGCCTGGCCTGCAAGCTGCTTGAATTTCGACGATTGCTGCGGATGCCACCAGCGGCCGCCAATGACGACACCTTCGGACGCGATCTTGCGGTCGCCGATCAAATGCTCCCCGATGACGTCGACATAGTCGAACTGGCCTTGCGGAATCGAGATGAGGGTGGCGTCCCCAACGCTGCCCGGCTTGAGGCTGCCGAGTTCCGGACGCCGCAGCGCCATCGCCGCATTGACCGTCGAAGCGGCGACCACATCAGACAGCGGCATGCCCATGCACAGGAACTTGGACATGGTCGTCACCTGATCAAAGGCCGGCCCGTCGATGCACAGGGCATGGACGTCAGAGGAAATGGTGTCGGGATAGAAGCCGTTGGCAAGCATGGCGCGGGCAGTCTTGAAGGCGAATGAGCCTTTGCCGTGACCGATATCGAATAACACGCCGCGTTCGCGCGCCTCCAGCACCGCCCTTTTCACCGTACCCTGGGCGGTGGCGGGCGTATTGGGAAACGGCCGGAACGCATGCGTGAGAACGTCGCCCGGCCGCAGGCGGGCGAGCACCTCCTCATAGCTCGGCGGCGGGTGGTCGATGTGCGCCATCAGCGGCATGCCGACCTCTTCAGCGACCTCCAGCGCGATGTCGAGCGGCACGATCCCCGACGTGCCCGAGGCGTGGAGCCCTACCCGCACCTTGATGCCGACGACGAGGTCGCGGTTGGCCTCCGCCACCGCGACGGCATCGATCGGATTCATCAAGCGCATCTCCTCGCTCTCGCCGACCATGACGCGATGCGAGAAGCCGTAGATGCCAGCGTGGGAGACATGCAGATAGGCGAGAATGCGGACCTGGCTCGGCTCGATGACATGCTTGCGGAAACCGGCGAAATTGCCCGGACCGGCGCTGCCGGTGTCGACCGCCGTAGTGACGCCCGAGGTGCGGCAGAACTCTTCGGCATCGATGCCGAGCGAGGTGCCACCCCAATAGACATGGGTGTGCAGATCGATCAAACCGGGGGTGACGATGTAGTCAGACACGTCCCGCACATCGGTTCCGGGATCGGCCTTGAGCTCGCTTCCGATCATGGCCACCTTGCCGCCGGCGAAGGCTATATCGGTCACGGCGTCGAGCTTCTGGGAAGGATCAACCACCCGGCCGCCGCGCAGAACCAAATCGAAAGGCATCGTTATCTCCTGAAATAAGGGAAGCAGCGCGAGGGCGCCTCGCCCATCCACGGAAGCGCGCGCACCGACGAGCCGTCAACTATTAAAGGCGGCCTGGGCTTCCGGCAAATCCCAGATCTTGCCGATCGCCGCATTAGCAGCCGACATCATCGCGGTCTCGTCGCCGTGAATGTATCGGCCTGCGTCGATCAGCACCCGCCCATCAACGATGACCTGATCGATGTTGGCGCGGTTCCCGAGCGCGACGAGCCCGCGCCGTGGATCGAACAATGGCAGCAAATGGGGGTCAAGCGTGGCATGCCAAATCCGGCCCTGCAGCCCTCTTGGTTTCCCGGCGATCTTGAGCACAAGGTCGCGCGCGGCGAGGCCGAAGTAGGCCCTGATCCACTCCAGGGCGCTCATAAATTGTTCTGCAAATATTCGAACACGTAGTCGGCGTCGTTGCTCGAATTGAAATTGACCTCGTAGTCGATCGTGCCATCCTTGAGCACAACCGTGCGCTGCGGTCCAAAACTACAAGTCAGACTTTTGATCTTCTGTTTGACCGCTTCCTTGCCGGCCGGGGAGTCACAGACGCGGCGCGTGGCCTCGAGCGCTGCGCTGCAGTAACCGTAGGCGCTGTAGGTCTTCCGCTCCTCCGGCGCCGGCGGCTTCAACCAGTCAAACTTCGCTGTGAGACTGTTGCCGCACCGCTCGTTGGTGGAGGTGACCTCTCCCGCGAGATACTTCTCCTGGTCCGCGAAATACTCCTTGTCCTTGAGCGATTGCGCAATCGCGACCGACGAGAAGATCGAGAGCGTGACGACGGCAACACCGGCACGGATATTCATAGCGGATAACTCCAAATTAGACGTTCATGCGCGCATCCCGTGCGGGTACGGCATCCGGCCACTGCGGCGGACCCAGGGATAGACGGACAGCGGCGATAATTTTCCCGTGTGGAGCGGTGCATCTTGATTGAAACATTTTGAAGAACGAATGCGCCGCATTCAACATGGGTGTCGGCCGCAAAAACTCCGCATTTGCTTCTCACTTCTCCCTGCGCTCATCAGCGATACCGCACCCCGCGATTGTCGTGATGCTGTGAGGTCTACCATGTCCGGACGTTTCCAAAAGATCGCCGTCGGCGCCGCCCTCACCTTGATCATCAGCATTGGCGCCCTCGCCGCGGAAAGCGGGCCGCCGCTTCGCATCGGGCATTACAGCACCGGCAGCGGATTGATCGGCTTTGTGATCGACCGCATGGGAACGCCGATCAAGCTGCGCTTCGACGGCTCCGACGAAATCCTGGCCTTGACCACCGAGCAGGCCCCATACAATTCGATGACGCTCAAGCGCGACGACGGCGTCTCGGTTCTTCGGATCTACGAAACGGGTCGCATTCTGATATTCAGCGACAAATTGTCGGGCGGTTCGGCTGACGCGTATCGCGACCAGGACGCCGAGCCGCTCGCCGTCAAGAGGGCAACGAAAGAGCAGGCCGAGACCGAGGCCGAGTCGCTCGGGCGCAGCCTCAAGCGCGCGGGCGCCCCGGAGCTCGCGATCTCGCTGGACGCGCCTCGCCTTTCCGCTGACGCCGCCGCATGGTCCGCCATGGCGGACGCAATCGCCGTCACCGGAGCAACCCTGGCTGAGATGCTCACCTCACCGATCGCACGTGAGATCATCGCGGCGAAACTGCGGCGCGTCGTCATCCGCGACGCCGACCAGGTTGATGTCAGGCTGGCGGGCGACACCCTGATCGTGGAGGTCGAAGCCAGGGAGCCGATCACAGGCCGGCCGTCCTCGGCGCGCCTCAAGTCTGCGATCGGTGACCTCCTGTAGCTAAATCCATACCCAGGGCACGAATTTACAGCAGCCGGCGCGAAGAAAAATGCTCACCGGTCCGTCTCTCTATCGTGATGTGGTGGCGACGGCCGCAGGCCGTCTCGAAATATCACCGCAATGTGGTGCAAAATGTTGTCAAGAAAGAGAGGAATCGAATGTCGGGTCTTATAACTGGGCTGGTTTTGCTCGCGCTCGGCGCCCTGGCGGCCGCTTCGAGCATCGTCGCGAGGCGTCCCGACGCAAAGGCGTATATCGAACTGATGGTACCTTACCAGGGATGGTTCGGATTCATAACCTGCCTGTGGGGCGCCTGGATCATCATCAATGCGATCATCAACCTGAACTGGTTCGGCTACGTGCCGGTCTGGTGGCTGACCTACCTCGCGACCGGCGTGCTGATTGCATCGCTCGGCCTGCTGCTCGGCTATGCGTTGCTGACGAAGCTCATTTTCAGCCACAACGCCAGTGCGGCGCAGCGCGGCGAGCAGATTCGCGCTGCCATTGTCCCCTATCAGACCGTGCTCGGTTATGCCGCGATCGCCCTCGGCCTATGGACGATCGTCGCAACGTTTCTCTATCGTGTCTAGCTGGAGCATGATCCGGGAAAACGCCTGCCCGCACTTTGATGCGGGCGGGAGACCGGCTTTCCCTTAGCTAACAAACGCGGACACGTTTGCCGAAGGAAAACCGGTCTCCAACCCCCATCAGTGCGGAGGCGTGCTTTTCCGGGTCCTGCTCCAGAGCATCGACGAGAGCATCCATGTCGAAGAAAAACTTGTGCCTCGCGATCCTCGCGCTGAGTGTCGCGATAAGTTTCGCCGCGACCGCTCGCGCGGAGAAACGCGTTGCCCTGCTGGTCGGCAATAATGCCTACCAGAACGTTCCGCGGCTGCAGACCGCCGTCAACGACGCGCGTTCGGTCGGCACCACACTGCGCGGGCTCGGTTTCTCGGTGATTCTTGCCGAGAACCAGTCGCGCCGTGCCATGAGCGAGGCCCTGCTCGCTTTCGACAAGGCGATCGAACCGGGTGACATCGCGCTGTTCTTCTTCGCTGGACACGGCTTCGAGATCCGCGGCCAGAACTACCTGCTGCCGACGGACATCCCGGAGGTCCGCGAAGGACAGGAAGAACTGATCCGCGATTCCGCGTTTCCGGCCGACCGGATCATCGACCGGCTGCAGGCGCGCGGCGCCCGCACTGCGGTGCTCGTGCTCGACGCCTGCCGCAACAATCCGTTCGAGCGGTCGGGCGGGCGCGGGCTCAAGGGCAGCGGCGGACTCGCCGCGATGACGCCTGCCGAGGGCGTATTCATCATGTTCTCCGCTGGCGCCAAGCAGACCGCGCTCGACCGGCTGTCCAACACCGACCGCGCCTCGAACTCCGTGTTCACGCGAAACCTCATCCACCGGCTGGCGGAGCCGGACCTGACGCTGGTGCAGATTGCCAAACGCCTGCAGATCGAAGTCAAGCAGTTGGCGGCGAGCGTCGGGCGCGACCAAACGCCGGCCTACTACGACCAGGTCGTCGGCGAGATCGTACTCAACTCAAGTGGACACACCACGCCCGCCGGCATCGGCTTGACCCCGCCGCCGCAAGCCGCGGCCCTGCTCTCCGACATCGACAAGCGCGCCGCCGAGGCCGTGCCGGCTCCTTCGGCGGATCCTGTGATCGCCGAACTCGACGCGCTGGCTGCCGCGAAGAGCTGGAGCGAGCTCCGCGACCACCTGACAACGGTGAGGCCGACGGCGCGCGACGCACACTGGGCTTCGCTGGCCGAACAAGCCGCGATCGGCGAATTAACTCCGCTTGCGACGTCGGCGCGTCCGTTTGGCGATCGGCTTGCGGCGCTTGAGCACTATGCAAAGACGTTTCAGATCCTGAACGACAACCCGAAATTCCTGGCCCTGCGCGCGTCAATCGGCCTGTCCGCGTTCGGCGACTGCCTTGAGCAGTCT
Organism: Bradyrhizobium sp. AZCC 2262; assembly: GCF_036924535.1. Taxonomy (NCBI): domain Bacteria; kingdom Pseudomonadati; phylum Pseudomonadota; class Alphaproteobacteria; order Hyphomicrobiales; family Nitrobacteraceae; genus Bradyrhizobium; species Bradyrhizobium sp. AZCC 2262. The sequence goes on from NZ_JAZHRT010000001.1 coordinate 4,306,164, forward strand.
TACGGGACAGGTCTCAACGACTGCCGCCGGGAACTGGACGGTTTCGTGCGCACGACGCCCAAGAGCGTCGGCACGGCACGCGCCGACCTCGCGCGTGACGCCGCCCGTCTCGTCGGGCGCAAACTCAACCGCTCGGCCGCCGCGCCGTTTTTCGCCATCGCGATCGAGGCCCCAGCCGAAACGAATGCGGCGGTCTGTACGGATCGAGATCTCACGGACGCCGTCATTGCCGCACTCAGCCGGCCTCCCGACTGGGATGAGGCCAAGGCAGCGGAAGCGCTCACGGAAGCCTGCTGGAGCACACTCGGCACCGCGGTCGTGGCACAGGTCGCGCGCGAGACCGGCGACAACAGCTACTACCTCGGCAATGCCTGCCCGATACTGCTGCGGCGCGACGCTTTAACAGGACTGCGCGCGGCCCGCTGCCGGGAAATCAAATCGCGATAGGCGAGTAATCGCGCCAGAGCGCGACGGGTTCAGGGTGAATCGCCGTCGCGCTCCAATTTGTTGTTTGAACCTGATCTCCGCGCAAACGCGCGAACACCGGTATTCACCTATTCACCCATCGGGTCGTCGCCCAAGGGCATGCTTTTCCGGATCATGCTTCGAGCGGGATGAACTCCAAATTCTTCGCTTCGACGTGCGGCTCCTCAGAAGACTGGGACCGATGGATACCGCACGCCTTTCTGCCCGCGCGGCTACATCAGAACGAGCAGCCGAAGCTTTGCAACGAGACCTTGATCGCGTCCATCGTCTGCTCACACGTCCCTTCCATGGTTGACTTCGCTGATGGGTTCTTGGCCATGTCGACCCACATCTTGCGCGTCTGGTCGAGTTGTGCCTTGTAGGTCGCACGCTGCGCCTCCGGAAGCTTCGACGTAACGCAACTATCATATTTTTGCAGAAAGTCGTCGCAAGCGGCGATGCCGGTGCTCTGCGCACGTGCAGGCCCGGCCAGGGCAATCGTGAGCAGAACAGCACCTGCCGCATGAAGGAGCGGCAACGCCCTGCGCATCGCAACCTTCGTCGTTGTATAACGCATTATCTCTTGCTCCTTTGCAGCGTGAGAGTTTGACAACATTGGAGCAGACGGACAGGCTCTCGCTTTTGGTCTGTCGCCAGCCATCGCGATGCCGTCCTCGTGAATAGAATGCAAAGGACCGCCCGCAACCGAGATGCGGCCCGGACAACTTGAGCATCGTGTTGAGGTCAGTTCGATCCTGCGGCAGCGGGGCGCTCATGCTTACCGGCTCCTGCCGGCTTCGGCCCGCAGGAATCATCGTTATCGGTGGGCGCCTCGCCTGGACGTTCGGCCCCCTCGCCGGTCGCGCGCGTTACAGTACGGCGATCATTCCCCATATTGTCAGGTGTCGACTTCCTGGCCTGCTCGTTCGCGTCAACGCACGACCGAGCATCTTTCTTCCTGGTCGGACTGGACGGGGTCACCACGATTGTGCGGCTGATCGTGTCACCCGGGTCGTCCTGCTTGACCGCGGTTGTTGCGCCGTCTCCAACCATCTTCAAAACAGTCGGTACCGCGATCACGGCCAGGACGGCGAGAGCGAAGCCGGACCACGCAATCGAACGCCGGTACCAGGCAACTGGAGTGGCTGCCACTGCCGAAACCCGCGGGCGGTTCTGTTCCGGCGCAGCAAGAACGGCGGCCGCCCGCCCCATCAAACCCGCTGGAGCTGTCGCTGGCTGCGCCTGGATTTCGTCCAGCAATGCCGCCGCGGCAGCCAACTCCGCGCGGGCCGCCGGGTCGTTGGCAAGTCTCGTGGCGACAGCCTCCCACTCTGCCCGCGACAGGGAACCGTCGAGAAACGCGGCGATCTGAGCGTTGTCGATCTCGCCCCATTGACCTGCAACGGAACCCTGCCCCAAACCCTCGGAAATGGTCCGCGACAATTGCGCGCGAAGCAGCTCAAGCGCTTGTAGCCGGTCGGAGTGGCCGTCGTCCTCCGCGGGCGCAGGCGCCGGTTCGTGACTGAGGCGTTCGATCATCGGACAGAAATCCAGTACCCATGTTTAGACGGACATATCGGAATTATTTTCCAATTGCACCGCAATTTCTTTCAACCACTTTTGGGTACGCTGCTTCAAACGATAGACTTCCTCGACCGGACAACCCATCAGCCTCGCGATGCCGCGTGCCGGCAACGGCTCATTCGCCGAAAATACAATCTGAAGGTACAATCGTTCATCGGTCGGAAGCTTCTCCGCAGCCGCATTAACGGCAGCAACGAGAGCTGCGCGACGCCGCTCCTCCTCAAAGAGCAGCAAGCGGTCCTCAGGCGTTGGCGACGAATCCGCGATCGAAAGACCTCCACCTTCGCCAAGCAGTGCATCGAGCGAGACGGCCTCGGTGGCTGGCGACGCGCGTTCCAACGTCGCGATACCGGCAAGTCGCGCGACCGACTCGGCGATATCAGCGACTGTCGGATCTTGCACCAGCCTGCCGCGCAGTGCAGCGGCGAGCCGATCGGCGTCCAGCGGACAACCCTCCCACACCACAGCTGTATAAATAGCCTGGTCGAGCGGCGCCGAACGGGAAATCGCCGCCGGCATACGCCGTCGGGGCGTTTCACGCCGCACGAGATCGATCAGGATACGATCGACCACGGTCAGAATATAGCCGGTGAAGCTGCCGCGGCCCCCGTATGAGCGGATGCGATGGAAATCGTTCTCGATCAGCTTGAGGCACACTTCCTGATACGCGTCCTCGCGACCGGCTCTACCGAGTTTGCTTGGCAATTGTCTGCCGATCCGGCTTCGAATGTCGGTCTCGAAGTAACGCGAGAATCGCTCCCACGCCTCGTGCGGCGTCTTGCTGAATTGTCCTGCGAGCTGGTCGGCGAGAACATCGCGAGCGACAAGCGACAAATACGTCGTAAGACGTGAACGTCCGTCGAACCCCCGCAGCCGTGCATGATCGTTAGCCTTCAGCGATGCGACGATGTGAAGGAATGCAGCCTCCGCGTCGGCTCCATCGCCTGCCAGCTTCACGACGATCGACCACAGCGTCGTCGAGACGTGTTCGAGAAATCTGCTGGCCGCCTCAGCCTCACCAGAGAGGACAGCATTGACGAGCGCATGTTCGAAGTTGCCGCTCAGTGGCGGCACAATCCGCATCTCAGAAGAGACTGGCCTTTCGGCGGCCGCATCGTCACTGTCGGCATCGTTGTCGCGTGGCTTGGCCTTTTTCGGGACCAACAAACTCTGGACCAACAGGCTGCGCGACCACATGACTTCTCCCCTGACAAACAGTCGACACGCCGAACGACAGTTGAACAGCCAGAGACTGCGGCCTTCCCAAGTTGGCCTTTTTCGTCGCCAAACAACTGGTTTTGTCCGTAAAACAACTGGTGTGCCAATCTGGCGAGATTATGAATTGCAACAATGCAGCGAGCGCGCCTAAGCCTGAGCGAGCGCTCCACTTGCTGTGCACGCGACATCCGTTCGTCATGTCTGCCCTGACATCGCACCAATTTTGTCACAACTACGCGCCCGCAAATGCCACGGGCCGCATTGCGTCGACTGCCGAGTCCACGCCCCCTTGAAATTGCAGAGTTATCGCAGCCGGCGTCAGCTGCGATGAGCGCACGAAATCAGGATCACGCTTCCAGGACTCGATACGAATAGGATTTGAACCTTATGATTGCACTCCCTGATTGCACCCGTTACCCGGTGTGGCCGAGGCATCACGGTCAGCAAAAATCCACAGTCGCCCTCCCGTAGTTCAGATCGACAGATCGCCTTTCAGCCTCACCAAGGCAGAGAAGAAAGCTTCCCGACCGACACGCAACGTCTCATCTTCGCCGGCTTCAGCACGCGCGTGAACCGCGTCATCGATTGCAGCGTGAACAGCAAGGCGCCCAGTGCCAATGGAGACTGGGCGATCCAGAGCGGAAGTTCATATGGCCGCTCGCTCGATTGGATCGATCGAACGGTTTTGGCGGCGTGCCGGTTTGATACCTCAATTACAGAAACCAGCTTGGCAGCGAGGCTAGCCAACTCGGCAACGTCCCTGAAACAGGCAGTCTTAGGTCATTTGCGCGGATTTTGAGCGTGGATTGTTCAAAAATGCCGCGTATCGGCCCGTTGACGACGGCAATTCCAGGTCTCAAAATTAAAAACCTAGTTCCGTTTTCTGGAACTGACTGGAAAGCCGTTCAAGACCCATGAGCGCCCTCGACAACGCCATCGAAATCCTGCGCTGCTTCTCGCCGCATCAGCCGGAGATCAGCAATGCCGACGTGATCCGGCTCACCGGCAAGCCGAAGAGCTCGACGTCGCGGCTGCTGCGCCAACTCAAGGAATGTGGGTTGCTGGAGCAGGACGCCGTAACCCGACGCTATCGGCCGGGGCTGCTGGTCTTCGAACTCGGCCGATTGCATCGGACTCAAAATGACTTTGTGGCCCTCTCCGAGCAGCGGCTGCATGCCGTCTGCGCCAAGACCGGCCATACCGGCTACATCGCCGTGCTCGACGGCGCCGAGCAGGTCGTGCTGCGCGTCGTCCCCGGATCCAATCCGCTTCAGGTGGTGACGCCGCCCGGCGTACGGGCGCCGGCGTTCGCGACGTCCAACGGCCGGGCCATGCTTGCGCGCCTGAGCGATGCCGATATTCGCGCCCGCATGCCAAAGCCCTTGCCCGCAATCTCGCCAGCTGCGCCGCGGAATCTGACGGCGCTCATGGCGCGTATCGCCGAAATCCGCCGCACCGGCTATTCCGAGGCCAGCAATGAATCCCTGCCGGGCGTAGGCTCGTTGGGTTTCGCGCTCACCCGTCGCGACACCAATGAAACGATCGGGGTCGCCGTATCCTATCCGAGCCAGCTAACCTCGGTCGAAGAGCGCGCGAAACTTTGGCAAGCGCTGCGCGCGATGGCGGTCGACCTCGGCCGGCTCTTCGACGATCCAATATGGGTCGCGCTGGATAGCGCCACCCCCGTACGCAAGGCCGCAGCAAGATGAATGCGGTTCGCACGGGCATCACACCTATTGCCTGGCTGATCGCGCCGAGCGCGCTGCTGTTCACCCTGTTCTTCTTCCTGCCGATGGGGCTGATGGCCGTGATCAGCCTGCTCACCGGCAATCCGGTCGTGCAGCCAAATGTCGATTTCACGACCAAATATTATCGGCGAATTCTCGACGACACCTATTACTTCGAGGTGATCTGGACCACGATCCGGATTGGCCTACTCACTACGCTTTCGGCCTTGCTGATCGGCTACCCGCTGGCCCACTGGATGGCGCGCATTCGTGGTCGCACTGCCTATGCCATGCTGATGATGGCGGTGTTGACACCGATGCTGACGGGCATTGTCGTCCGCACCTTTGCCTGGATGGCGCTGTTGTCCGACAAGGGCGCGATCAACCAAGCCCTGATCGGCCTCGGCCTGATCTCGAAACCGCTGCCGCTGATGTACAACGAATTCAGCATCGTGCTGGGCCTGACGCATATCTACGTGCCCTACATGGTTCTGACCCTGGTCGGCGTCATCGGGCGGATCGACGAGCGGCTGGAACATGCGGCGCAGAATCTTGGCGCCTCGCCGCTTCGGGCTTTCCTTGAAGTGACGCTGCCCCTGAGCCTGCCTGGCATCCTGGCCGGCTCGCTCCTGGTCTTTGCGCTGGCCATCAGCGCCTATGTCACGCCGATCCTGATGGGCGGCTTCCAGATCATGACGCTGCCCATGCTGATCTACCAGCAGATCTCCTCGAGCTTCAATGTCGGCTTTGCCGCGGCGCTCGGCATGGTGCTGCTGACGATCTCGCTGGTTCTGGTCATCGCCTATAACCGTATCCTCGGGCTGGTCTCCGGCCAGCGCGACCTGCAGTGAGGCCGCCGATGACCACCGCGCCGCTCGTCGCTCGCCTCACCCCCCGCCTGGGCCGCTTCTGCTACCTGGCCCTCAATGTTGCGGTGGTGGTTTTCCTGCTGGCGCCGATCGCCATCGTCTTCGTGTTCGCCCTCAATCCTACCCCCTATATCCAGTTTCCGCCGGTTGGCGTTTCATTGCGCTGGTTCGAAAAGTTCTTCGCCTCGCGCGACTTCATGAACGCTTTGTGGTTGAGCCTTGAGGTCGCCGCGATGACGACCATCGCCGCGACCCTGTTCGGCGCCAGTGCCGCCCTCGCCTTGGCGCGCGGCGGGCTGCCCGGCTCGCGCGTCATCACCGCGATCATGCTGTCTCCGCTGATGCTGCCGGCGATCCTGACCGGTCTTGCTCTATTCCAATCCTACGTCTTGCTGGATGTCGGCCGGCCGCTCTGGGGACTGGTGCTCGGTCATACGCTGGTGTCGATCCCCTATGTGGTGCGCACCACGCTGGCGGTTCTGCAAAACTTCGATACGCGCCTGGAGGAAGCTGCGTGCAACCTCGGCGCCGGTCCCTTGCGCACCTATTTCGAGGTGACGCTGCCGCTGACCAAGCCCGGCGTCATGGCGGGAGCCGTGTTCGCCTTCATCGTCTCCTTCGACCAGTTTCCGGTGTCGCTTTTCCTGGTCTCCCCGGGCCGAGAGACGCTGCCAATCACGTTGTTCAACTATCTGAAGTTCGATCTGGACGGAACGATCGGCGCTGCCTCGGTGGTCTCGATCCTGCTCGCCGTGCTGGTCGTCTTCGGGCTCGACCGCACGGTCGGGCTCAGGTCCTACGCAAAGCTGTGACTGTCATTCCCAGAGAGAGGATCATCCCATGACGAGCCGCCTGCCCCTGAACCGACGTCAGTTCCTCGCCACCAGCGCCGCCGCCGGCATCGGCGCGATCGCTGCTCCCCGCATCGCCCGTGCCGATGCGGCGACGCTGCGCATCACCGGATGGGGCGGGAAATGGGGACAAACCATGTCGAGCGAGCTGATCCCCGCCTTCGAGAAGGAATTCAAGTGCAAGGTGGAGACGGACTCGGCCTTTCCATATTTGCCCAAGCTCCAGGCCAGCCCGCGTTCGGCGCCGGTCTATGACGTGCTGCACACCAATTCCAACGAGCAATGGGCTGCGCTGGAGATGGGGATCGTCGAAGCCAAGATCGACGCCAAGCAGGTCCCGAATATCGCCGATGTCTATCCTTACGCCGTCAGCGACAAGATGGTCGGAGTCTGCATCTTCACCAGCGCCATCGGTCTCGGCATGCGCACCGACAAGGGTTACGGCCAGGTCTCGTCCTGGAAAGACCTCTGGGACCGCGCCTATGACGGCGTGCGCGGCGGCTATGTCATTCCGGTGAACAGCCTGGGCCAAGCCTTCCTGATGATGAGCGGCGCGCTCTTTGGCAAGGGGATGACCGATCTCGACGCCGCCTATGCGGCGATGGAAAAGCTGAAGCCGATCAAGCTCGTCGACTTCACCGGCACGATGGAAAAGATGATCCTTTCAGGTGAAGTGGGTCTCGCGGTGATCCATGACTCCGGCATCCTGCGCTATGACGGCCAGAACCAGCCGACCACCTTCGTGGCGCCGTCCGAGGGCGTTCTCTCGCTTGAACAAGTCCTCACGCTCACCCCGGGTACCAAGGTTCGCGAGCTCGCCAACGCCTATGTGAACTACATGCTGCGCCCGAACGTGCAGAAGACGCTGGCCGAGTCGGTCTGGTATTCACCTGCCAACAGCAAGGTAAAGCTCGACGACAAGTACAACGATAAACTCCTGACCACGCCGGAGAAGGTCGCCAAGCTGATCCAGCCCGACTGGAAATGGTACAACGCGCGCAAGGACGAGATCGATTCCCGCGTCAACCGCATCTTCCGCGCATGAGCGCCCGTATCGACATTGTCGGCGTCACCAAGACCTATGACGGCAACACGCGCGCCGTTGATGCCGTCGATATGAGCATTCGGGAGGGAGAATTCTTCTCGCTGCTGGGGCCGTCCGGCTGCGGCAAGACGACGACACTGCGCATGATAGCCGGCTTCGAGACCCCGACCAAAGGCGTCATCGAGGTCGGCGGGGTCGATGTTACGCATGTGCCAGCGCACAAGCGTGACATGGGGATGGTCTTCCAAAACTACGCCCTGTTTCCGCATCGCACGGTCGGTGAAAACGTTGCCTTCGGATTGCGCATGCGCGGCATGGAGCGCACCACGATTGCCCGCAAGGTCGCCGATGCATTGGCACAGGTGGAGCTAGTCGGATACGAGGATCGCCGTCCCGGCCAGCTCTCCGGGGGCCAGCAACAGCGCGTCGCCCTGGCCCGCGCCATCGTGATCGAACCGCGGGTGCTGCTTTGCGACGAACCGCTCGGTGCGCTCGACAAGAAACTGCGGCAGGCGATGCAGTTCGAACTGAAGCAGCTGCAACGCAAGCTCGGTCTGACCATGGTCTTCGTCACCCACGACCAGGAGGAGGCGCTCGCCATGTCCGACCGGATCGCCGTGATGAATGCCGGCAAGGTCGAGCAGATCGGCGCGCCGTCCGATATCTACGACCGGCCAAGCACGCGCTTCGTCGCCGATTTCATCGGCGACACCAACCTGTTCCACGGCGAGGTGATCCGCGACGGCGGCGGTACTTCCGTCTTGCAGGTCGACAAGGGCCTGTCGATCGAGCTTGCCGCCCCGCCTGAGGCGACCGGCGCGGTCTCGATCGCGCTTCGGCCGGAAAAGATCAGCCTGGCCACCTCACCCGCGCGAACCGGGCACGGCCTCGACGGTGTCGTCGAGAGCGCCAATTTCCAGGGCGGCTCGGTGCTTTACCGCATCGAGACGGCCGGCGGCAGGCGCGTGCTCGCGCAACAACCGAACAATGGCTCGCACGAGCTATTTCAAGCCGGCGCCGCCGTGGCGCTGCGCTGGAAACCATCCGACATCGTGATCTTGAGGGATTGATATCATGCAACAACAACGCATGGGCGTGGTCGTGATCGGCCAGAGCCCGCGACCTTCCGTCGTGAACGAAATCGCGGCGGTGTTATCGCCCGGGCTGGAGATCGATCTGCGCGGGGCACTCGACGGCATGACGCGCGCCGAGATAGACGCGATTCCGCCGAGCGACGGCCACGACGCCCTGTTCACCCTGCTGCCGAATGGCGACAGCGTCACCATCAGCAAGAAGGCGGTCGAGGCGCGGGCGGCGATCCAGATCGAGAATTTCGCGCGCGAAGGCGTCAAGGTCGCCATGCTCGCCTGCACCGGCAAATTTCCCAATCTCGCGCCGGATCGTCTGGTAATCCTGCCCTCGGCCGTGCTGCACCATATGGTCGAGGCGGTTTTTCCGAAGGGACGTCTCGGCGTCTTCTCGCCGCTGCCGGAACAGACCGCGCTGATCGCCGGAAAATGGCAACGACCGGACGTCGAAGTTGTCGGCGTGACGATGCGCCCAGGTTCCGATGACGGGACCGTTGATGAGGCCGCACGGAAAATGGCGGCCCTGTCGCCGGACCTCGTGGTGATGGATTGCATGAGCTACACGCGCGCGAACAAGGCGCGCGTGCGCCTGAGCTATGGCGGGCCGGTCATTCTCGCCATCGCCGCCGCTGCACGTGCCGTCGAGGAGCTGGTCGCATGAATGAGCCGGTTCTCACCGAGATTACGCTTGAGGATATCGAGTCCCTCGCCGTCGGCGCCTGGATTCTCGGCACCGGTGGCGGCGGCAGCCCCTATCTGGGTCTGCTCAACCTGCGCCGGCTCTACGCGGAAGGCTATCGCGTGCAGTTGATGTCGCCGCTGGACCTTGATGATGACGATCGTGTCGCTGTTGTCTCCAACATGGGGGCGCCGCTGATCGGTCAGGAGCGCCTGGCCGACAGCCGCAACATCGCCCGCGCGGTCGAGATGCAGGAGGAATTCGGCGGTTTCAAATTCCGCGCCGTGATGTCGGTCGAGATCGGCGGCGGCAACGGCACGCAGGCGCTGATGGCCGCCGCCCATCTCAATATACCCGTCGTCGACGCCGATTGCATGGGGCGCGCCTTCCCCGAGGCGCAGATGACTTCGGTCGCGATCGGCGGGCTGCGCCCCTACCCCTGCACGCTGTACGATCCGCGCGGTATCGAAGCGATCGTCACGAAAGTGCCAAGCTGGAAATGGATGGAGCGGACCAGCCGCAAGATCTGCGTCGAAATGGGCTCGATCGCCTCGACCAGCAAGGCACCACGCACCGGCCGCGAGGTGAAGGATTGGGGCATTCACTTCACGACAACAGCGGCGATCCGGATCGGCCGGCTGGTGCGCGAAGCCAATCGCCTGCATACCGATCCGATCGCAGCCCTGCTCGAAAGCGAAGGCGGCAAGCGGCTCTTCACCGGCAAGGTGGTCGATGTCGCCCGCCGGACGACGGAAGGCTTTTTGCGCGGCTCTGTCGCGATCGAGGGCATCGATGACGACCGCGGCTCACGGCTGGAACTCTCGTTCCAGAACGAGTGGATCGTGGCCTGGCGCGAAGGCAAGGCCGTTGCGATGTCGCCCGACCTGATCTGCGTGCTCGAGAGCATCTCGGGCCATGCGGTCGGCACCGAGACGGTCCGCTACGGCCAGCGTGTCACCGTGGTGGCGCTGCCCGCTCCCGCCGTCCTGACCAGCCCGCGCGGCCTCGAATTCGTCGGCCCGCGCGCCTTTGGCTACGACCTGGATTTCCGTTCCGTCTTCGAAGAGCGCGCTGGCGCTGGAGTGTAAATTGATGCGACGCATTGGAATTGACGTCGGCGGCACCAACACTGACGCCGTGTTGCTCGATGGCGACAAGGTGGTTTTCGCCGTCAAATGTCCGACCACGCAGGATGCGACATCCGGCATTCTCGACGCGCTGAAGGCGTTGCGCGCCGATCCCGCCGCGCGGGGGCCGGTCGACGCGGTGGTGATCGGAACCACACACTTCATCAACGCCGTGGTCCAACGCAGAAATTTGATGAAGGTCGCGGCCATCCGGATCGGCATGCCGGCCAGCGCTTCGCTGCCGCCATTCTGCGATTGGCCACAGGGCCTCGCCGAACGCGTGCGCGGCGAGATTTTCATGCTCGAAGGCGGCCACGATTATGACGGCCGGCCGATCGTGCCTTTCGACACCGCCGGCATGCGCGCGGCCGCACAGCGCATTGCTGATCTCGGTCTGCGCTCGGTGGCCGTCTCGTCGATCTTCTCACCGCTCGACCCAAGCTGCGAGATTGCGGCACGCGATATCCTGCAGGAAATCTGCCCGAACGTCGCCGTGACCCTGTCGCATGATCTTGGGCGGATCGGCCTGCTTGAGCGCGAGAACGCGGCGCTTCTCAATGCGGTGCTGCACGATCTCGCCGTCGAAACGGTAGCCGCCTTCCGCAAGGCGACCGCCGAAAGCGGTATCGACGCTCCCTTGTTCCTCACCCAAAACGACGGCACGGTGATGCAGGCTGAAACGGCCATCGCGTTCCCCGTGATGAGCTTTGCCTCCGGTGCGACCAACTCGATGCGCGGCGCAGCGCATCTGTCCGGGCTCGACGACGCGCTGGTCGTGGACGTCGGCGGTACAACAAGCGATATCGGCCAATTGCGCCATGGATTTCCGCGTGAGGCCAATGCGGTCGTCGAGGTCGGTGGCGTGCGCACGCTGTTCCGCATGCCGGACCTGCTGTCGATCGGTCTCGGTGGCGGAAGCCATATCGATCCGGCGTCGGCGAGGGTTGGCCCGCTCAGCGTCGGCTACCGTCTGACGCAGGACGCGCTTGTCTTTGGCGGAATACAGCTGACCGCGACCGATATCGCGGTCGCCGCCGGACTGCTGGATGTTGGGGATCGTTCCCGCACAGCGTCGATCTCGAAGGATATGATCGCCGCGGCGCTCACCGACGCCACGCGGCAGCTCGAAGAAAATATCGACCGCATGAAAACCGAGGCTGGCGACGCGCCCCTGATTGCGGTAGGCGGCGGCGCCTTCCTGGTACCCGAAAGGCTGGCCGGCGTTTCGCAGATCATCCGGGTTCCCTTCGGCGATTGCGCCAATGCTGTCGGCGCAGCGATTGCCCGCGTCAGCGGCGAGGCCGACCAGGTTTTCCGCGATCTCACGCGCGACGAAGCCATTGCGGCAGCGTTGGAAATCGCCGAACGCAAGGCCATCAACGCCGGCGCGGATCCCCGCAGCCTGAAGACAATCGAGATCGAGGACATGCCGATCGCCTATTTGCCCGGCAACTCACTGCGCGTCCGCGTCCGGGTTGCCGGCGCGCTCAGCCGGATCGAGGCCAGCCGGGAGGTGGCTTAGGCGGCGGCCCGATCTTTTGCGACGAACATTGAGGCAAGTCCGTCAGCTTCGGGCTCGCAGCAGTTGCCCCGCGAGAGCGGTCTATCCGTAAAGAAGTCTGGGCAGGATCGTGACGATGCTCGGAAAAAGCGTCAGCAGCAGCACGAAGCTGACCATGATGATCAGGTAGGGCAACGTCACCCGCGCGATATAGCCGAGCCCGTCATCCGTGAGGCCCTGGATGACGAACAGGTTGAAGCCGACTGGTGGCGTGATCTGCGCCATCTCGACGGCAAGCACAAGGAAGATTCCGAACCAGATGTCGTCGAAGCCCGATGCCTTCACGATCGGTAGCACGATCGGCAACGTCATCACGATCATCGAAAAGCCATCGAGGAAACAACCGAGGACAAGATAGAAGGCGATCAGCACGACGATCAGCATGAAGGGCGACAGGCCAAGACCTTTCACAAACGCCGCCACGGCTTGCGGAATACCGAGGAACGCCGCGGCGTTTCCGAGGATCGACGCGCCGAGCACGATCAGTGCGATCATCGAGCAGGTGACCACCGACCCGATGACCACATCGCGCATCACCTGCTGCGACAGCGATCTCTGGCCCCAGGCGACCAGCGCGGCGCCGAGCACCCCGACCGCCGCCGCCTCCGATGGGGTCGCAAGGCCGCCATACATCGAGCCGAGCACGCATGCGATCAGGAACAAAGCCGGCGCAAGGTCCTTCAGCGCGGTGAAGCGTTCGCTCCAGGGTACCAGTGCGAGCTTCGCCTCGGCCTCCGGCACCAGCGTCCGGTTCAGGGTGGTGTGCAGCATCACCCAGGCCATGAAAGTCCCCGCCAGCATCAGGCCCGGCAGGACTCCGGCGGTGAACAGCTTCAGGATCGAGACGTCGCCGAGCACACCATAGATGATCATGATGTTCGACGGTGGTATCAGAAAGCCGAGCGTGCCCGCACCTGCGAGCGAACCGATCGCGATATCCCTGGAATAACCCCGGCGCAGCAACTCGTTGAGCGACATGCGGCCGATCACCTGCGTGGTCGCCGCCGACGACCCCGAGATCGCCGCGAAGATCGTGCAACCGATCACGTTCACATGCAGCAGACGCCCTGGCAGCAGCCCGGCCCACGGCGCCAGCCCCTGAAACAGCGATCGCGACAGCTTTGTGCGGAACAACAGCTCGCCCATCAGGATGAACAGCGGAAGAGCCAGCAGTTCCTGCGTGGTCAGGATATTCCAGGCATATTGCGGGAGCAGCTTGTCGAGCGGGATCGACCGAAACATCGCGAGCAGCAGGGTCGCGGTGAGCGCAAGCGTCAAGCCGATCCAGAGGCCCCCCGCCAGCAGCGCGAACAGAATGGCGAACAGGCTGACGACTTCAATAGTCATGGCACTTGCTTTCCAGCGGCGGGAGCGGTGGCGCCGGCCCTCATTGCGCGCATGGTCATTCGACGGGCGAAGCCTTCATGCGATGATCTTCGAGCGGCAGCCCGAGCGCCGCCTGGATGGCGCGCGCCAGGAATTGCAACGTCAGCAGCAGCATTCCGAAGGTGACGACGGCTTGCGGAAACCACAGCGGCGTGTCGCTCGACGTCGACAGCTGCCCGCGCGTGAAGGAGCCCCAGGCGAACTTGACCATCGCCGAGGTCAGGAATGCCATGAAGACGAAGCCCGCGAACGCCGAGAGGATATCAAGCCCACGCCGGACCGGCGCCGGCACGTTCTTCAGCAGCAGCACGACACGGATATGGCCGCCGACACGCAACGTCATGGCAGCGCCGAAGGTGAAGGAGGCCGCCATCAGATAGGAGGAATACTCCCAGGCGATCGAGATGGTCGGAGGAAAGAACGGCAGGAGGTTCGACAGCAAGCGCGTCGCGACCTCCGCAAGCATCAACAGCGTCAGCGTCAGCAGGCAGCCGCCGCCGATCCAGCCGTCGAGCCGGCCGAGGCGATCGATCGCGTCGAGCAGGATGCGCAGCGGCGCCGGCGCCGCCGCGTTGAGGCTCTCTGGAGCAGCTGGCAGCACGCTCACCACGCCCCTGCTCCTAGCGCTTGATTTCGGCGAGATAAGCCCGCACCGGCTTGTCCGCCGCCGGCACACGCTTGAGGAAGGCCTCAAGCAGCGGTGCCGTCTTGGCGCGGATATCCGCCATCATCGCATCCGACACCGGCACCACCTCCATGCCGCCTTCCTTGAGGCGGTTGAGGCTGTCGACGTCGGCCTTGAGCGAATTCGCCCAGAAATCCGGCTCCATTTTCGTGGCGATGTCGGCGACCGTCTTCTGCTGATCGGCGCTCAACGCCTTCCAGGAATCGAGATTGACGGTCAGCATCTGCGACGACCAGACATGGTTGGTCGGATAGATGTACTTCATGAACTCCCAGAACTTGCCGTCGACGCCGGACACGGCCGAGGTCGAAACGCCTGCGACCGCGCCCGACGCCAGCGCCGGTATCGTCTCGCCCCAGGGAATCATGACCGGCGCCATGCCAACCGCGTTCAGCATGTCGACGGCATTCTTGTCCGGCACGCGGATCTTGATGTTCTTCAGCCCGTCAACGCCCGCTACCTTCACCTTGAGGTGAAGATATTGCGTCGGCCAGGGCACGACGTAGAGGATCTTCTGGTTGTTGCGCTCGGCGATCTTATCGTATTCGGGCCGTACATATTTGTGCAGTATCTTCAGCTCGTCCATGGAGACGGCGAGAAACGGAATGCTTTCGACGCCCATGAACGGCTCGTCGCCAACCTGCTGAATATTGAGCACGTCGGCGAGCGGAACCAGACCATCGCGCACGGCGCGCAGATGTTCAGGGCCCTTGAAGCCGAGTTGGCCGCCGGCCTTCACCGTGATGTTGACGGCACCGTCGGTCTGCTTCTTGACCGCGTCGGCGAAAGCCATGGCGTTATGGGTATGGAAATTGCCGTCGGGCCACACCGTCGACATGTCCCAGTTCGCCGTTGCCGCCATGGCGTGCGTCGAGAGATGGCCGGCGGCGAGCATCGTCGCCGCTCCCGCCGTAAAGGTCCGCCGCGTAATCATCCGTGCTCTCCGTCTTGTTTAAATTGAAGCGCAACACCGCCGCGCGGACGCGTCAGCCCGCCAAACCGTAGACCGCAATCGCATTCGCGCTCGACACCAGACCGCTTTCGACGTCGTCTTGCACGCTCGCCGCCGCGCGCTGCTTCGGGTCGCCGATGCCGGCGCCGCCGGGCGTCAACACCACCAGCCGATCGTCCGGCGGCACGGTCTGAAAGCCCTTGCCGCGCAGCTTCTGTCCCGACTTCAGCCCGACATAGCCGGCTTCGCCGTCGCAGCCGCCGTCACGGCCGCGGGGCGGATGATCGATGCGGTCGAAGGCGGCCAGGATGTCGAACGGCGCATCGACGCCGCTGCCGACTTCGATGATCTGGCCGAGACCGCCGCGGGTGCGGCCGGCGCCGCCCGAATCCGGTCGCAGCTCCTTGCGCCAGAAGATCAACGGCGTCTGCGTCTCCGCGATCTCGACGGGCGTGCCGCGGACGCCGCTGGGATAGGCGGTAGCCGACAATCCATCCTTGGCAAAACGCGCGCCGGTGCCGCCGTTGCTCGTCACCGCCATCGAGAATCCGTAATTGCCGCCGGCACCGCTGCGCGTCTGTCCGCGCACATTGAGATTCCACAGGCAGGACGTGCCTTCGGCAGGCACCCGCTCGGGAATGATCTGACGCAGGCAGCCGAACACCACGTCGGGCAGCATCTGGCCGATGACATGGCGCGACGCCACCGGCGCCGGCTTCGGCGCATGGAGGATCGTGCCCGCAGGCGCCGAGACAGTCAGTGGCGAAAGCGAGCCGGCATTGTTCGGGATATGTGAGGCCACCACGCAGCCGAGGCCGAACACGGTGTAAGCGGTAGTGTAGGAAAGCGGCACGTTGATGCCGAACTTCGAGGCGCCCGAGGTGCCGTCGAAGTCGACGTGAATACCCGCTTCCGAAATCGTCAGTGTCGCCGCGAGCGTGACCGGCGCATCATAGCCATCGACGATCATGCTGTTGCGCCAGACGCCCTTCGGGAGCTTTCCGATCTCGGCCAGCACGGCGTCCCGCGAGCGGTCACAGATGAAATCGCCAAGCATATCGAGAGAATCGATCTCGAATTCACGCATCATCTCGACAAGGCGCTGGCAGCCGACATCGTTGCAGCCGGCTAGAGAATAGGTGTCGCCTTCGGTGTCGATCGGCAGACGCGTGTTGCTGCGGATCATCGCCATCAGCGTCTCATTGACGACGCCCTGATCGATCAGCTTCAGCATCGGGATGTAGAGCCCCTCCATGAACACGTCGGTGGCATCAGGCCCGAAACCGATCCCGCCGATATCCATCAAATGGCTGGTGCAGGAAAACAGCGCGACCGGCTTGCCGTCCTTGAAGCAGGGCGTGGTGACGACGAAGTCATTGAGATGGCCGGTCCCCATCCAGGGATCGTTGGTGATGTAGGCGTCGCCCGGCTTCATCGTCTCGATCGGGAAATGCGCGATGAAATGCTTGACCGACTCGGCCATGGAATTGACGTGGCCCGGCGTACCCGTCACGGCCTGCGCCAGCATACGTCCCTTGAGGTCGAACACACCGGCAGAGAGGTCGCCGCATTCGCGCACGATCGGGCTGAAGGCCGTGCGCAGCAGCACCTGCGCTTGCTCTTCGACCACGGCGATCAGCCGGTGCCACATGATCTGCAGATCGATCAGGCCCGCGCCGCTTGGTTCATTCATGGTCATGCCGCCTTCCGTTCCATGACGATGCTGCCGGCGCCGTCGATATGAGCGTCGAAGTTCGTCGAGACGAATGTCGATGTCTCGTCTTCCGCAATCACGGCGGGTCCCGCGATGGTCGCCCCCGGCGTCATCTGGTCGCGGTGATACAGTGGAATTTCGACGACCTTCCCCGCGCGGCCATCGAAAAACTTGCGGCTGCCCGCGGCCTTTCCGGCCGGCTTGCGCGTCACCTCGGCAACGCGCGGCGGGTTGCGTGGCTCGGTGGTCGCGAGTACCGACCAGCTCAGCACCTCGATCGCAGCACCCGGAATCGACCGCTCGAACAAGGCCGCATAATCCGTCTCGAAGGCCTGGCGCAGGCCTGCGAGATCCGCGGCCGTCAACCGCCGGTTAAGCAGCTCGATCGTGATCTCGTGTCCCTGTCCGACATACCGCATGAAGGCGGCGCGTCGTTCGCGCACCGGCGCACCGGCGGCGCCGGGCTCGACCAAAGCGCGCGCCTCGGTCGCCATCTCATCTAGCAGGTCGGACACAGCGGCGACATCGAACGCATCGAGCCTGGCATGACGGCTGCGCACAAGCTCATAGGCGATGGGCGCGGCAAGAAATCCGACGGCCGAGCCGACCCCGGCATTGGACGGTACAATCACGCGCGAGACGCCGATCTTCTCGGCGACGCGGGCCGCGTGCAATGGTGCGGCGCCGCCGAAAGCGATCAGGGTGTGCTGGCCAACGACGGCGCCACGCTCGACCGCATGCACGCGGGCAGCGCTCGCCATATTCTCGCACACCACCTCATGCACGGCGTAAGCCGACGTTTCCGCCGACAGTCCCAGCGGTTCGCCAATGTCGCGCAACAAGGCCTGTCTGGACAGTTCGGCGCTAAGCTTGATGGTCCCGCCTGCGAATGCGTCGGGATCGATCTTGCCGAGCGCAACATCCGCATCGGTCACGGCGGGGCGTTGACCGCCGCGGCCGTAGCAGGCCGGGCCCGGCTCGGATGACGCGCTCTCCGGGCCGACCGTGACACGCTTCAGGGCGTCAACCCGCGCGATCGAGCCGCCGCCGGCACCGATCTCGACCATCTCGATCACGGGAATGCGCACCGGCAGCCCCGACCCTTTCAGGAACCGGGCGGCGCGATCGACCTCGAACACGCGCGAGGTTTCGGGCTGATACTTCTCGATCAGGCAGATTTTTGCGGTGGTGCCGCCCATGTCGAAGGACAGCACCCTGCTCTCGCCGAGACGCGCGGCGATCTGCGCCGCGAAAATCGCACCGCCTGCCGGCCCCGATTCGACCAGGCGCACCGGAAAGCGCCGCGCGATCTCGATCGAGGTGACGCCCCCGCCCGAGGTCACAAGATAGATGGCGCCGCGAAACTGTTCGACCTGCAGCCCCTCGGCCATGCGTGCGAGATAGCCGTCGATCAACGGCTGCACATAGGCATTGGCCACCGCAGTCGAGGTCCGCTCGTATTCGCGTATTTCGGGGCACACCGCCGACGACAACGTGACCCAGATATTAGGCATTTCCTCTTTCAGGATCGCGGCGGCGCGCCGCTCGTGCTCGGGATTGGCATAGGAGTGAAGGAAGGCGAAGGCTATGCTTTCCACATTCTGCGCGCGTAGCTCGGGCACGAGTGCACGCACAGCGGCTTCGTCGAGCGGCAATCGCACCGCGCCTTGCGCATCGATGCGCTCGGGGACCGTGAAACGCAGGGCGCGCGGCGCCAGCGGCTTCGGCTTGTCGATCGCAAGATCGTATTGATCGTAACGGCTTTCGGTACCGATATCGAGCACATCGCGGAAACCTTGCGTGGCGACAAGCGCCGTCTTCGCGCCGCGACGTTCGATGATGGCGTTGGTCGCAAGCGTCGTGCCGTGAATAAAGACATCGATGTCGCATATGTGGGCGCGCGCGTCGGCCAGAATGAGACGCATCCCGTCCAGCACCGCTTGCTCCGGTCGCGTGGGCGTCGTCAGCACCTTGCGCGTCCTGCGATCCTGGCCCATGTCCAAGACGATATCCGTGAATGTGCCTCCGATATCGACCGCAAGCCGCACTTCGGCTCCCTCAAGCATTCCAAAACCTCCGCGTGCTGACCGACGAACTGTAGCCAAATGTTCAGCAATTTCCATGCCATTGACTGCGCCCGCGGAGACGTGCCCGGCTATTTTGCCGGGTACCTATGCAGGGCACCTTTGACGAATTCGCGCTGCTTGGCCCAGCAACTGCTGCGCTCGCAAGCACATCGCCACATTTTCGTCATCGAGAGAAATATCAGGCGCCGATGGGCCCACCCGGGCCGCAGCTATGCCTCATTCAAAGCCTGCGCGATGTCTGCGATTAGATCAGACGGGTGCTCGATGCCGATCGACAGTCGGATCGTGGAGTCGAGAACGCCGATCTTTTGGCGGATGTCGGCCGGAACGCCCGAGTGGGTCATGGTGGCCGGCAGACTGGCAAGAGACTCCGTGCCGCCCAGGCTCACCGCCAGCTTGAAGATTTGCAGCGCATTCAGAAATCGCGACGCCGCCTCCTGGCCGCCGACAATGTCGAACGAAAACGTGGAGCCCGCACCAAGGCATTGTCTCGCGAACAGACGGCCGGCTTGAGAGGCTCCGTCGTGATGAGCGAGGTAGTGAACCCTCTCCACCTTGTCGTGGTCGCGCAAATAGTCTGCCACGAGCCGCGCATTCTGGTTCGCCCTTTCCATCCGCAAGCTCAGCGTTTCGAGCGAGCGGCCGAGCATCCAGCAGGAATGAGGATCCAGTTGGGTGCCGATCGCGCCTCGCAACGCCTTGATGTCTTTCATGAGGGCCTTTGAGCCGAGCGCCGCGCCGGCGATCAGGTCGGAATGACCGCCGACATACTTGGTCAGCGAGTACAGCGAAAGATCCGCGCCATGTTCGATCGGCCGCTGAAACACCGGCCCTAGCAGCGTATTGTCACAGGCGACGATCGGCACGTGGTCCTGCGCCTCGCCGATGTTGTCGGCGATGCGGCGGACCATCGCGATATCGACGAGCCCGTTGGTGGGATTTGCCGGGGTTTCGATGAGAATCATCGCAACCCGCCCCTTTTGCATGGCGTCGTCGCCCGCCAGTTCGACAGCGGCTTCGTCGATGCCGTCGGCAAAGCCCACCGCGCTGATCGAGAAGCCGGCAAGCGTTTTCGCCAGCAGCGTTTCGGTGCCACCATAGAGCGGCTGCGAATGCAGGATCACGTCGCCCGGCCGTGCGAACGCGAGAATCGTGGTCGCAATCGCCGACATCCCGGACGAGAACAGCGCACAGGACTCTGCGCGCTCGTAGACGGCGAGCCTGTCTTCGACAATCTCGCTGTTGGGATGATTGAACCGCGAATAGACCAGGCCCGCGCCCATCCCTTCCGGAGGCTCGCGTCGGCCCGAAACGTAATCGAAGAAGTCCTGCCCGTCTTCGGCGGTCCTGAAGACGAAGGTCGACGTCAGGAAAACCGGTGGTTTGACGGCTCCTTCCGACAGTTGCGGATCGTAGCCGTAGTTCAGCATCAGCGTTTCGGGATGCAGCACGTGGTTGCCGATGTGGGTCTTCGACGGAAACGGTTTCACCATGGCCTCTCTCGCTGTCTTGAGGGACGCTCAAACCCGGTGCGCACCAATGGCGCTATAAATCTCCAGTGCGTTACGGCGCCAGACTGGGCAGATCGAGCCCGTTGGCACGGGCGCATTCTATCGCAGATTCGTAGCCCGCGTCGGCGTGACGCATGACCCCCGTCGCCGGGTCGTTCCAAAGCACCCGCTCGATACGGCGTGCAGCCTCCGGCGTTCCGTCGGCGACAATCACCATGCCGGCGTGCTGCGAATAGCCGATGCCGACGCCGCCGCCGTGATGCAGCGAGACCCACGTCGCCCCGCTGGCACAGTTGAGCAACGCATTGATGAGCGGCCAGTCGGACACCGCGTCCGAGCCGTCGCGCATCGCTTCGGTCTCGCGGTTCGGGCTTGCAACAGAGCCGCTGTCGAGATGATCGCGCCCGATCACGATCGGCGCCTTCAGTTCGCCGCGCGCCACCATTTCATTGAACGCCAGTCCCAGCCGGTGGCGATCGCCAAGGCCAACCCAGCAGATCCGCGCCGGCAGCCCCTGGAACTTGATCCGCGCCTTCGCCATGTCGAGCCAGTTGTGAAGGTGTTTGTCGTCGGGCATCAGTTCCTTGACCTTGGCGTCGGTCCGAAAGATGTCTTCGGGATCTCCTGAGAGCGCCGCCCACCGGAATGGCCCGACGCCGCGGCAGAACAGCGGGCGTATGTAGGCCGGAACGAAGCCTGGGAAGTCGAACGCGTTTTTCAATCCCATGTCCTTCGCCATCTGGCGGATGTTGTTGCCGTAGTCGAGCGTGGGAATGCCTTGGGCATGAAAATCCAGCATGGCCTGGACATGGCCGACGATGGAAGTCTTGGCTGCCGCTTCAACCGCCTTCGGATCGGCGTTGCGCCTCAACTCCCACTCTGCGAGTGTCCATCCCTTCGGCAAATAGCCGTTGATCGGATCGTGCGCGCTGGTCTGGTCGGTGACGATGTCCGGCTTCACGCCGCGACGCACCAGCTCGGGAAAAATATCGGCGGCATTGCCGAGCAAACCGACTGAGACCGGTTTCCCGCTCTGCGCCGCCTCCGCCATGATCGCGAGCGCCTCATCGAGCGTGCTCGCTTGCCGATCGAGATAACCGGTACGCAGCCGCATTTCGATGCGGCTCGGCTGGCACTCGATCGCAAGCATCGACGCTCCGGCCATCGTCGCGGCAAGGGGCTGAGCGCCACCCATGCCGCCGAGCCCTGCCGTCAGGATCCACTTGCCCGCGAGGCTGCCGCCGTAATGACGTCGCCCTACCTCGACGAACGTTTCATATGTCCCCTGCACGATGCCCTGACTGCCGATGTAGATCCACGAGCCGGCCGTCATCTGACCGAACATCATCAACCCCTGCTTGTCCAGTTCGTTGAAGTGATCGAGCGTCGCCCAGTGCGGCACCAGGTTCGAATTCGCGATCAGCACGCGCGGTGCGTCGGGGTGGGTGCGGAAAATTCCAACCGGCTTGCCCGACTGCACCACTAGTGTCTGATCGGCGTCGAGCTTGCGCAATGAGGCAACGATCCGGTCAAAACTGTCCCAGTCGCGGGCTGCGCGGCCGATACCGCCATAGACGACAAGTTCGCTCGGCCGTTCGGCAACATCAGGGTCGAGATTGTTCATCAGCATCCGGAGCGGCGCTTCCGTCAACCAGCTGTTGGCGCTGATCTCGGACCCGCGGGGCGCGCGGATCGTACGCTCGTTGTCCAGTCGGCGGTTCATGACAGATGACCTCTCTCGGCAAATATTGGAAACGGGTTGTTCTTGAGCACCGACGTCGCGGCGGCCGGCAAGGTGCCGGCTGCGACCAGCGCCGTTGCCTTTGCGAGATCGTCGGCCATATAGCGATCGCCACCTAGCGCCGGCACCTGTCCGCGCAACACCGCAATGACCGCGGCAAGCGCGGGGCTGGTCGTGTGTGGCGCGCGCAGCCCAATGCCTTGCGCCGCAACCAGCAGTTCAATGCCGAGAATGGCGGCAAGATTGTCCGCCATGTCAGACAAACGGCGCGCCGCGTGCGCGGCCATCGACACATGATCTTCCTGGTTGGCGCTGGTCGGCGTCGAATCGATCGAGCAGGCCGCGGCGCGTTGCTTGTTCTCGGCATAGAGCGCTGCCGCCGTCACCTCCGCAATCATGAAGCCGGAGTTGAGGCCGGGATCGGGCGTCAGGAACGGCGGCAGGCCAAAATTCAGCGCGGGGTCGACCAGTGTGGCGATGCGCCGTTCGCTGATCGCGCCAATCTCGGACAGCGCCAATGCGATCTGGTCGGCTGCGAATGCGACCGGCTCGGCGTGGAAATTTCCACCCGAGACGATCTCGCCGCTCTCGACCAGCACCAGCGGATTGTCCGTCACGGCGTTGGCCTCGGTCGTCAGCGTGTGGGCGGCCTGCATCAACAGGTCAAGCGCGGCGCCGGCCACTTGCGGCTGACAGCGCAGGCAATAAGGATCCTGCACGCGCTCGTCGCCTTCGAGATGCGACATGCGGATATCGCTGCCTTCCAGCAACGCCATCAGGGTGACGCCGGCCGCGATTTGTCCGTCATGCCCCCGCAATTGCTGGATTTCCGGACGAAACGGGGCCGTCGAAGCCATGGCCGCGTCAACCGACAAGGCGCCCGTCACCAGCGCCGTGCAAGCCAGGCCGTGGGCACGCAGCAACCCGGAAATGGCATAGGCCGTCGAAAATTGCGTACCGTTGATCAACGCCAGGCCTTCCTTCGGCCCCAGCGTGATCGGCGCGAGATTGGCCGCGGCCAGCGCATCGCGGCCCGGCACAGCCTTGCCGCCGACAAGCGCCTGCCCCTCGCCGATCATGACGGCGGTCATGTGCGCCAGCGGCGCCAGATCGCCGGACGCTCCCACTGACCCCTGCTGCGGCACCAGAGGACAAACGCCTCGCGCCAGCATGGCCTGAAGTTGCTCGATGATTTCGCGACGCACGCCCGATGCGCCTCGCCCCAACGAAACGACCTTCAGCGCCATCATCAGGCGCACGATCGGTTCGGGTGTGGGCGGCCCTACCCCGCAGCAATGCGACACGATGAGGTTGCGCTGGAGCAGCGTCGTCTGATCCGGCGGAATTCGTTTCGACGCCAGTTTTCCGAACCCAGTATTGATGCCGTAAACCGGCGCCTCGGCACCCGCAGCCTCCGCAACAATGGCCGATGCTGCCTCGACGCGCGCCCAGAACGATGGATCGAGCACGACGGACGTGCCTGCAAGGACTTGCGCAAATTCGTCGAGGCTGACCGTTCCGGGCGAAACGACAATGGATGCGCCTCGATCGCTCATTGCCCCCTCCACACCCGGCGGTGCAGCGGGTTGAAACCCATCCGGTAAATCAGCTCGGCAGGCCGCTCGATATCCCAGATCGCGAGATCGCACCATTTGCCGGCGTCGAGCGTGCCGGCCTCACCGAGAACACCCAGCGCACGCGCACCTTCCCGCGTTACGCCGGCGAGACATTCGGCAACATTCATCCGGAACAGCGTCGCGCCCATATTCATGGCCAATAGAAGCGACGTCAGCGGTGAGCTGCCAGGATTGCAGTCGGTAGCCAGCGCCATGTTCACGCCGTGGGCACGGAACAGCTCGACCGGCGGCTTCATCGTCTCGCGAATGAAATAGAACGCCCCCGGCAACAGCACGGCTACCGTGTTGGCACGCGCCATGGCCGCGACGCCGGCCTCATCCGTGTGCTCCAGATGATCGGCGGACAAGGCAGAAAATTCCGAAGCAAGCGCTGCTCCGCCGAGATTCGACAGTTGATCCGCGTGCAATTTGACCGGCAGTCCGAGCGCCTTTGCCGCACGAAACACCCGCACCGTTTGATCGCCAGAGAATGCGATGCCTTCCATGAAAGCGTCGACGGCGTCCGCAAGGCCGGCCTTCGCCACCGCCGGGAGCATCTCGCGGCAAACAAGATCGATGTATCGATCCTTGTCGCCATCGGCTTCGGGCGGCAGCGCATGCGCGCCAAGAAACGACGTCCGGATGCTGACGAGCCGGTTGCGACCCAGCGCGCGTGCGGCTGACAATTGCCGCATCTCGGTTTCCGTATTGAGCCCATAACCGGATTTGATCTCGACCGTCGTCACGCCTTCGCCGATCAGGACATCGAGCCGCGGCAGCGCGCCGGCAACGAGTTCAGCCTCGCTGGACGCCCGTGTCGCCGCAACCGTCGAGACGATGCCGCCGCCCGCCCGCGCGATCTCTTCGTAGCTTGCGCCCTTCAGCCGCAGCTCGAACTCGTGGGCGCGGTTTCCGCCGAAAACCAGATGGGTATGACAATCGACCAGTCCGGGCGTGATCCACCGGCCGCCGCAATCGATCCGTTCGGCCGCATCGGCGCCAGATGGAAAGTCGGAACGGCTGCCTGCAAAGGCGATGCGGCCATCCCGCGCAGCGACCACGCCACCCTCGATCACGCCGAGGTCGGGCAAATCCTCCCGAACAGTGGCGAGCCGGGCATTATGCCAGATTCGATCGAAGCGCTCGGCCATGCAGCATTTTCCCTCAAGGGCGAAAGCTTGACGGGGATATATGTCTATACATATTATCGTGCCGGTGTTCTGTCCAGCCGGTTTGGAAAACATGTCCACTCTGCATTTCGCTTCAGCGCTGCTTCCCTCCGGGTGGGCTGACGATGTGCAGGTGGTTGTGATCGATGGAACCATCACGAAGGTGACGGCCGGCGTAGCGCCGGGAGCCAACGATGAACGCCACCGACTGGCCATCCCGGGAATAGCGAGCCTGCATAGTCACGCGTTCCAGCGCGGCATGGCCGGCCTCGCCGAAACACGCGGCAACACCGCAGATACGTTCTGGACATGGCGCGAGACGATGTATCGCTTCGCGCTGGAAATGACCCCCGACGACACCGAAGCCGTCGCAACGCTGCTCTATGTCGAGATGCTTGAGCAAGGCTACACGCGCGTCGGGGAATTCCATTATCTCCATCATGACCACGATGGCACGCCCTACGCCAATCCTGCCGAGATGGCGACACGAATTGCGCGCGCCGCCGAGGTCACCGGCATCGGGCTTACACTGCTGCCGAGTTTTTACGCGCACAGCTCCTTTGGTGGAGCCGCACCGCATGCCGGCCAGCGTCGGTTCATCTGCTCGATCGATCAGTTCGCCAAGCTGATTGCCGCGACAGAAATGGCCGTCCGCGGATTACCCGGGGCCAATGTCGGTATTGCCCCGCACAGCCTGCGCGCCGTGACACCGGACGAATTGGCGGCAATCGCGCCACTCGCCGAAGGTGGGCCGGTTCATATCCACGCAGCCGAACAGATCAAAGAAGTCGAGGAATGCATCGCCTGGTCGGGCCGGCGGCCGGTTGAATGGCTGCTCGAACATGCGCCCGTCGATCGGCGCTGGTGCCTGATCCATACGACCCACACCACTGCGACAGAGATCGCCGCGCTTGCCAGAAGCGGCGCCGTCGCAGGCCTCTGCCCGATTACCGAAGCAAGTCTCGGCGACGGCATTTTCCCGACCCGTGAATTCGTCGACGCGGGCGGCCGGTTCGGCGTCGGCACGGATTCGAATGTGCTGGTCGGCGTGGCCGACGAACTGCGTCAGCTCGAATATGGCCAGCGGCTAAAGCATCGGGAGCGCAACGTGTTATCCGGCGGTCCCGGCATTTCGACCGGCCGCGCGCTATTCGACGCTGCTTTGGCCGGCGGCGCCCAGGCGCTCGCGCAGCCGGTCGTCGGACTCCAGCCGGGTGCACGGGCCGATATCGTCACCCTCGACACCACGCATCCCTCGCTCGCCGGGCGTCGCGGCGACACCGTCCTTGACGGCTGGATTTTTGCAGCGGGCTCGGGTGCCGTCGATTGTGTGTGGGCGGGCGGAAACAAGATCGTCGAAGGTGGACGCCACCGGCTCCGCGAGAAGGCGCGCGACGCATTCAACTCAACCGTGCGAAGGCTCGTGGCATGAGCCTCTCGATCGATCGCGACAAATTCCAGGCAGCCGATAAACCGACGCTGTACAAGCAGATCCGGCTCGACATCGAACGCCGCATCCTGACCGGCGAATGGCCGCCGGGTCATCGCATCCCGTTCGAGCACCAACTGATGACGCGCTATGGCTGCTCGCGAATGACCGTGAGCAAGGCGTTGTCGGAACTGGCGCAAGCCGATCTCATCGAGCGGCGGCGGCGAGCCGGCACATTTGTGCGCCGCCCCAAATTCCTGTCGGCAGTCCTGACGATCCCGGACATTCGCGCGGAGATTACCGCGCTCGGCCGCAACTATGGCTATCAGTTGATCCGAAGCTCGCGCCGAGCGGCCAACGCCTCCGACCGTGAACGCCTCGGAGTACGGAAAGCCGGCAAGGTGATCGCGATCTCATGCCGGCACAGCGCCGATGGCGTGCCGTTCGCGATCGAGGACCGGCTGATCGATCTCGACGCGGTGCCCGAAGCCGCCACCGCGGATTTTGCGATCGAGCCGCCCGGCACGTGGCTGCTCCACCATGTCCCGTGGACGGAGGCCGAACATTCGATCAGCGCGATCGTGGCTGACGAGCAGACCGCAACGGCACTGGACATTGCGATCGGCGCCCCCTGTCTCGTGATCGACCGCCACACCTGGCGCAGCGCACGGACGCTGACCGCCGTGCGCCTCGTCTATCCGGGTGAGTCCCACAAACTGATTGCCCGCTTCAAGGGCTGCTGAGAGGCATATCAATGCAAATGAAAGTCCGGCACAATTTATGCAACAGTTGATGCAGCAGTTCATACAGCAGTAGGACGAACAGGACGCAATCCATAAACCGACAGAGGGAAGACAATCATGCTTAGTTATAGAGTATTCGCCGCAACCGCCGCTCTCCTGGTGTCCGCGCCAGCCGTCGCACAAGACGTGAAGGTCGCCATCGGCATCTCAGGATGGACCGGCTTCGCGCCGCTCACGCTCGCCAACCAGGCCGGCATCTTCAAGAAGAACGGCCTCGATGTGACGATCAAGAAGATCCCGCAGAAGGACCGCCATCTGGCCGTGGCATCGGGCGACATCCAGTGTGCGGCGACCACCGTCGAAACCTGGATTTCCTGGAACGCCAATGGCGTCGCCACCAAGCAGATCTTCCAGCTCGACAAGAGCTACGGCGCCGACGGCATGGCCACGCGAAACGATGTCGCCTCGATCAAGGATCTGAAGGGCAAGACGGTCGCCGCGTCCGCGCCCGGCACTGCGCCCTACTTCACCCTGGCCTGGATGCTCAAGAAGAACGGCCTCTCGGTCAAGGACGTGACAGTGGTCAACCTGGAGCCGGCTGCGGCCGCGCAGGCATTCGTGGCCGGTCAGAACGATGCGGCCATGACCTATGAGCCCTACCTCTCGACCGTGCGCGCAGCGCCCGACAAGGGGAAAATCATCGCCACCACGCTCGACTACCCGATGATCATGGACACGTTCGGCTGCACACCGAAATTCCTGACCGAAAATCCGAAGGCCGCGAAAGCGCTGGCTGACAGCTATTTCGAGGCTGTCGCCCTGATCGAAAAGGATCAGGCAAAATCCTACGAGATCATGGGCTCCGACGTGAAGCAGTCCGGCGAGCAGTTCGGCAATTCCGCAAAATATCTGCGCTGGCAGGACAAGGCCGCGAACCAGAAGTTCTTCGCGGGCGATTTCCAGGCGTTTACCAAGGAAGCCGCAGACCTGTTGCTCGAGATCGGCATCATCAAATCGATTCCGAAAATCGACGACCTCGTTGACACGAGCTTCATCAAGTAGGTTCGTTTGGCGCCGCGCTGGCCCCGCTTCCACACCTGTGGATGCGGAGCTGTCCGCGATCAGCGCTCCGCTCTGAGGAACACGCCCCGTGATGCGTCCCCTGGATCCCGTGACGTCAAAGCAACGCGCAGCCTATGGCTTGGCGTTCTTCGTCCTGTTCGTAGCCCTGTGGGCGTGGGCAACTTTTGGCGGCTACGTGTCCAAAACGTTTCTCGCCAACCCGCTGACCATGCTGCACGAGGGCTTTGAACTCCTCACCAAGCACGGCTTCCTGTTCGACATCGGCATGACGATCTGGCGGGTCATCGGCGGCTTTGTGCTGGCGGCAATCATCGCGGTGCCGCTCGGCGTTCTGATGGGCGCCTACAAACCGATCGAGGCTTTTCTCGAGCCATTCGTCTCGTTTGCCCGTTACCTGCCCGCCTCGGCCTTCATCCCGCTGTTGATTCTGTGGGCAGGCATCGGAGAGCTGCAGAAGCTACTGGTCATTTTCATCGGCTCGGTGTTCCAGATTATCCTGATGATCGCCGTGAACGTCGGGAGTACACGTCGCGACCTCGTTGAAGCCGCCTACACGCTGGGTGCCCGCGACAGCGGCATCATCCGCCGTGTGCTGCTGCCCTCCTCAGCCCCCGAGATCGCTGAGATCCTTCGGCTCGTCCTCGGCTGGGCATGGACCTATGTCATCGTCGCAGAACTGATCGGCTCATCGTCGGGCATCGGCCACATGATCACCGACAGCCAGGCGCTGCTCAACACCGGCCAGATCATCTTCGGCATCATCGTGATCGGACTGATCGGGCTGGTGTCGGATTTCCTGTTCAAGGCCTTCAATGCCTGGCTGTTTCCGTGGAGATTGGCGTGACCGAGCTGAGGATCGATCAGGTCTCCCGCGTTTTTCCTGCGCGCCAGGGCAATGCGCCAACGCGGGCGCTGGAACCGACCAATCTCAGCGTCGGCAACAACGACTTCGTCACCATCCTCGGCCCGTCGGGCTGCGGAAAATCCACGCTGCTCCGGATCATCGCCGGGCTTGACCGGCCGACCAGCGGCCGCGTCATTCTGGACGGGCAAGAGGTCACGGGACCCGGCGCCGATCGCGGCATGGTGTTTCAATCGTACACGCTGTTCCCGTGGTTGACGGTGCGCGAAAACATCGCGTTCGGCCTGCGCGAGCGCGGGATATCTGAAACGGATCGCTGCAAGATCGCCGATGGATTCATCCATCGGGTCGGCTTATCAGGCTTTGGGAACCACTGGCCGAAGCAACTCTCCGGCGGCATGCAGCAACGCACGGCGATCGCCCGTGCGCTTGCCAACGATCCCAAGATCCTGTTGCTCGACGAACCGTTCGGGGCGCTGGATAATCAAACCCGTGTGCTGATGCAGGAAATGCTGCTCGGCATCTGGGAACGCGAGCAGAAAACCGTGCTGTTCGTCACCCATGATATCGAGGAGGCGATTTTCCTCGGCAGCCGCGTCATCGTCATGAGCGCCCGTCCCGGTCGCATCAAGGCCGAGATCGCGATCGATCTGCCCCACCCACGATCCTACAAGATCAAGACCGCGCCTGAATTCGTCAGGCTGAAGGAACGGCTCGTCGAGGAAATCCGGGCCGAGGCATTGAAGGTTGCGGTTGATGCTTGAGCAGCTTTCCTGTGCTTCCATAGATCGAAATCGTCTTGGTCGTTGCAAAAGGCCGACAAGAGGACCGACGCGCGGGCGGCTTGCCCGACCGTTCATTCAAATTGTCGGACGCGATGGCCCCTGTGCGAGCGTCAACAGAACCGCAGCGAGTGCCACGGCGGCTTTGTCGGGCCGGGTCTTTTCGTAGCGCGCGAACTCGAGGTCCGGAAGCCGTGGCAGGCCCTCCGCGGCACCGACAATGCGCAAGCCCGCGATGACCGCGCTCGCGGGAAGCGGCGTAACGGCGAGGCCCGCAAGCGCCGCCGCGCGTACACCTGTAAGGCTGGGGCTGGTGTAGATGATCTCCCAGGTGAGATCGCCGTCCTGCAGCGCGTTGAGCGCCGCCTCACGCGATACGGACCGTTCGCGGTACAGAGCCAGCGGCAGCGCCGCGCCGGGAATGAGGTCGAACGTGTCGGCCGCGGCCCACACCATGGGTTCGCGCCAAACCAGACGCCCCTTCGACGTCCCGAGCGGACGCTTGGCGAATACCACGTCGAGCCGTCCCGCATTGAGCTGTTCGATCAACTCCGCGCTGACGCCAATCTGCACCTCGAGCTTCACTCCCGGATGCAGCGCCGCGAAGCGGCCGAGCGCCGAAGGCAGCGAACCGCCGGCGACTTCCTCGACCACGCCGAGACGCACCGACCCGGACAGCCGCGGCGCCGCCAGACGATGACGCGCCGCTTCCTCGAGCTGCAGCAGGCGACGGGCGTCGCCGAGCAGCATTTCGCCATCGTCGGTCAGTGCGACGCTCCGCGTCGTGCGCCGGAACAATGGGCGTTTGGTCTCGAGTTCGAGACGCTTGATCTGCTGGCTTACCGTCGACTGCGTCAGGTTGAGCCGTTCGGCTGCACGATGGAAACCGCCGCAATCAGCGACCGCAACGAAAGCGCGTAACAGCTCGAAATCCAGCATAATTGATCCATTATTACGATCAATGATATTATAAAATACTGTTTTTATAATCAATGGCAAGCTCCTACGTTTCGCTTCGAAGGACAGCAACGAGCGAAGGAGCTTCACCATGTCAGACCCGTCCCGGCCCAATCGCACCTCGCGTCTGGCGCGAGCTGCTGTGGTCTACGGCGTACGCGGAAAACTCTGCCCAGCGGAAGCCGCGACGCAGTTGCTGGAAGCGATCGTCGAGCCCGGCGACCGCGTGGCGATCGAAGGCGACAATCAGAAGCAGGCGGACTTTCTCGCGGCGGCACTGGCGAAGGTCGATCCCGCACGAGTCCACGATCTGCACATGGTGCAATCGGTCATCGCACTGCCCGAACATCTTGATGTGTTCGAACGCGGTGTCGCAAACCGCCTGGACTTCGCCTTTGCCGGACCGCAAAGCCGCAAGCTCGCCGAACTTGTCGCGTCGAAAGCGCTCAAGATCGGCGCCATCCACACCTACCTCGAACTCTACGCCCGCATGCTGGTGGACCTGACGCCCCAGGTCGCGCTCGTCGTTGCCGACAAGGCCGACCGCGATGGCAACCTTTATACCGGTCCGAACACCGAGGACACGCCTACCATCGTCGAAGCTGCGGCATTCCGCGGCGGCGTTGTCGTGGCGCAGGTGAACGAGATCGTCGATCGCCTGCCCCGCGTCGACATCCCCTCCGACTGGATCGATTTCGTGGTGCCGAGCCCAAAGCCCTATCTGATCGATCCGCTCTTCACACGCGACCCCGCCAAGATCAGAAACGAGAACGTGCTGATGGCGATGATGGCGATATCTGCGGTATACGAACCTTACCAGGTGCAGCGCCTCAACCACGGCATCGGCTACGCCACCGCGGCGATCGAACTGATCCTGCCGACCTTCGCCGCTCAGCGCGGATTGAAAGGCAAGGTCGCCCGGCACTTCGTGCTCAATCCCCATCCGACCCTGATCCCCGCGATCGAAACCGGCTTCGTCGACAGCGTCTACTGCTTCGGCTCCGAACTCGGCATGGAACGCTACGTCTCAAACCGCGCGGACGTGTTTCCGGTAGGCGCCGACGGCAATCTGCGCTCGAACCGTGCCCTCGCCCAGGTCGCCGGCCAATATGCTTGTGACCTCTTCATCGGCGGCACGTTGCAGATCGATGCAGCGGGCAACAGCTCGACAGCGACCAAGGACCGGATCACCGGCTTCGGCGGCGCGCCGAACATGGGCGCCGACGCGCGTGGCCGGCGTCACGACACGCCTGCCTGGCTGCGCGCTGGCCAGGAAGCAGGAGAGAGCCTGCGCGGACGCAAGCTCGTGGTGCAAATGGTGCAGACGTATCAGCCGAACGGCGCACCGAGCTTTGTCGAACGGCTGGACGCGTTCGACCTCGCAGCTTCCGCGGGCTTCGCGCTGCCGCCGGTGATGATCCATGGCGACGATGTCAGCCACGTCATCACCGAACGGGGCGTAGCCAACCTGCTGCGATGCCGGTCACCGCAAGAACGCGAAGCCGCCTTGCGCGCCGTCGCAGGCGATACCGATTTTGGCAGGCGACAGTCGCCTGAAGCAACCGATAACCTGCGCCGCCGCGGCATCGTGATGTTTCCCTCCGACCTCGGTATCGACGACGGAACGGCGACGCGCGACTGGCTCGCAGCCAAGACAATCGACGAGCTGGTGACGGCTTCGGGCGGGCTTTACGCGCCGCCGGCAAAATTCCGCCGAACCGTCGGTGCTGCTGCTTGAAATGGAGGTAACGATGACCCCAGCCAGTCAAGTCCCAGATGACCTGTCCAACGTCAGGCCGGCACTGCTCGGCCGCGCGAAGCAACTTGCTGCGACACTGCTGTCGGAGCGCGGCGAAGCGTCCGGCGCACTGGTCGCGCGCCAACTGCATGAGGTGCTGTGCGCGCTCGACCCTGACGATCGGCACGGCTTCCAGCGCTATCTCGCGACGGATTTTCAGCCCGACAGAACGGCGCTGCGCGCGGCAGCGGAGCACTATCTCGCCGATAGCACCGCGGAAGCCGCGGCCGCCCTTGCTCAGGCTGGCGATCCGCCTCGGCAGGAATTGCTGCGGCGAATGAACATGGCGCCCGGGGGCACCAGCGCACTGATCGCGATGCGCAGCGAAATCACGCCGCGCCTGCGCGCCGAGCCGGAACTAAAACTGCTCGACGCCGACCTCAGGCATCTGTTCGCCTCCTGGTTCAACCGCGGCTTTCTCGAACTGCGGCGCATCGACTGGCAGTCGCCGGCCGCCGTGCTGGAGAAGCTGATCGCCTACGAGGCGGTGCACGAGATCCATGGCTGGGACGATCTGCGGCGCCGCCTTGCGCCCGACCGCCGCTGCTTCGCCTTCTTCCATCCCGTGCTGCCCGACGAGCCCTTGATCTTCGTCGAGGTCGCGCTGGTGGAGGGACTGGCCACCGCCGTGCAGCCGCTGCTGTCGCACGACACCGACGAAAATGTCCGGCGTGCACAGGCCGAGCGCGCCGACACCGCGATCTTCTACTCGATCTCCAACTGCCAGGACGGCCTGCGCGGCGTCTCGTTCGGCAATTTCCTGATCAAACAGGTGGTCGAGGAGCTGCAGGCCGAGTTTCCGGGATTGAAGCGTTTCTCCACGCTGTCACCGGTGCCGGGTTTTCGCCGCTGGCTCGGCCAGCAGGCCGCGGATGGTCGCAATCGCGGCGCAGACCTGTTGCCGGAAGCCGAGACCGACGGCTGGTGGCATGACCCGGCGCGGAGCGCAAAGCTGCGCCCCGGCTTGATGCGGCTTTGCGCGCACTATCTGACGCGGCCATCCGTGCCCGGAAGCCGCATCGATCCGGTGGCGCGTTTTCATCTCGGCAACGGCGCGCGGCTCGAGCGGATCAACTGGCTCGGCGACACCGCGCCGCGTGCGATCGCGGAGTCCTTCGGCATCATGGTCAATTATCTCTACGACCATGACAGCATCGAGGACAATCACGAGCACTTCGTCCGTGGCGATGCCATCGTGCGTTCGCATGATGTGGATACGCTGCTTGCAGATACGGAGCTGCGGGACTGCTCTGCTTGAGACGACGTAACGATGAGCCCCACCAAATCGTACTTCCAGTGACACCTCAAATGAAGGAGTAGACATCATGATAAGCCGACGCGCCTTTTCGACCGCCCTGCTTGCCGGTGCAGCAGCTTCGCTGCTCTCCACACGCGGCATGGCCGCAAATGCAACTCCGACAAAGGCACGCAATGTCGTGCTCGTGCACGGGCTGTTCGCCGACGGATCGTGCTGGACCGAAGTGATTGCGCGATTACAGGCGGCGGGTCTCAACGCCACTTCCGTGCAAAACCCGTTGACAACGCTGCCCGAAGCGGTCGCTTCGGCCGAGCGCGTGCTGGCGCGTCAGGATGGCCCGACGGTTCTGGTCGGCCATTCCTTTTCCGGCATGATCGTCACAGAAGCCGGCGTGCATCCGAATGTTTCTGCGCTGGTCTATGTGGCGGCGCGCGCGCCCGATGCCGGCGAGGATTATACCGCTTTGGCCAAGACATTCCCGACGCCGCCAGCGAGCGCGGGGATCGTGTTCGATGGCGATGAAGGACGTCTTTCAGAAGAGGCCTTCTTGCGTGATTTCGCGGGCGACCTGCCCGCAGCAAAGGCGAAGGTTCTTTACGCCGTGCAGCAGCCGTTCCATAAGGCCCTGCTTACCGGCAAGACTGCGCACGCGGCATGGCTGACGAAGCCGAGCTACTACGCCGTCTCCACGGAAGATCGCACCATCAATCCCGACCTTGAGCGCTTCATGGCCAAACGGATGGGAGCCAAGACCATCGAGGTGAAGGCCAGTCATCTCTCCCTGATTTCACAGCCCGAGGAAATCACGCGGCTCATCCTCGAAGCCGCGGGACAGCAAGCTTGACGAAGCCTGTGCGGCAAAGAACTCATGAAACGTGCCGCGCGGCGGCGCCTGGCCACTGCCTGTGCAGCGGCCAGACGCCGGATCTTTCCGCGGTCACTTCTTGACGGCGAACACCCAAACAACGCCGCCCTGAG
The DNA here is from genome assembly GCF_036924535.1 of Bradyrhizobium sp. AZCC 2262. Taxonomy (NCBI): domain Bacteria; kingdom Pseudomonadati; phylum Pseudomonadota; class Alphaproteobacteria; order Hyphomicrobiales; family Nitrobacteraceae; genus Bradyrhizobium; species Bradyrhizobium sp. AZCC 2262. The sequence goes on from NZ_JAZHRT010000001.1 coordinate 4,341,129, forward strand.
GCACGTTGTTCTCCAGGCCTGGGACCTTGCCCACCAATCCGTCCTGGATGCGTTGCGCGTCGACGCCCCAGCCCGACTGGACGGCGATATACTGCGTGCCGTCCACCTCATAGGCGATCGGCATGGCCATGATGCCGGAGTTGGTCTTTTGCTCCCAAAGCAGTTCGCCGGTCTTGGCATGGAAGGCGCGGAACATCCGGTCATTGGTGCCGCCGACAAAGATGAGGTCGCCGGCGGTAGCGGTCACCGAACCGAACAGTTGTGACTTCGGGAAATTGTGCGACCAGGCCTTCTTGCCCGTGGCCGGATCCCACGCCTGCAACTCGCCAAAGTGGGTCGCGCCGGGACGAGGCGTCAAGCCGATATCCTCGGGCTTGGTCCCGAGCCAGAGCTGGCCGGCAACCAACGGCACTTTCTCACCGGTGAAGCCGCCGCAGAAATTCTCGTTGGCCGGAACGTAGACCAATCCGGTCTTCTGACTATACGCTGCCGACGGCCAATCCTTGCCGCCCCACAACGAAGGACAGAATTCAACCCGCTTGCCAATAACCGGCTTGTGAGCCGGGTCGACAATCGGCTTGCCACTCTCGGGCTCGATGCCTTTCCAGACGTCGGTATGAACAAAGGGCCAGCCAGCCACATATTTAATGCTGTCCGGCTTGCGCTCCAGTACCCAGAAAATCGCGTTGCGACCCGGATGAATAAGACTCTTGATCGTGCGCCCGTCCTTTTGCAGGTCGACCAGCATTGGTGCATCCACCTCGTCCCAATCCCAGGAATCGTTTTGATGATACTGGAAGTAGGTTTTCATCTTGCCGCTATCGGGATCGAGCGCGAGCACTGAACTTGTGTAGAGATTGTCGCCGGAATGAGTGTCGCCCGGCCAAGGCGCGGCGTTGCCGGTGCCCCAATAGACTGTCTTGGTGTCTGGATCGTAGTTGCCTGTCATCCAGGCAGATCCGCCACCCGTTTTCCAGTCGTCGCCGCTCCACGTTTCGTTACCTGGCTCACCCGTGCCGGGAATGGTGAAGGTTCGCCACAATTCCTTGCCTGTTTCGGCGTCGTACGCAACGACGTAACCGCGCACGCCGAGCTCGCCACCGGAACCGCCGACGATCACCTTACCGTCGACGACCAACGGCATCAGGGTCAAATACTGCCCCTTCTTGTAGTCCTGAACCTTGGTATCCCAGACCACTTTGCCGGTCTTGGCCTCGAGCGCGACCACATGGTCGTCCGTCGTGGCGAGGTACACCTTGTCCTGCCACAGCCCCACGCCGCGATTGGTCGGGTGCAGTTGAAAGAGGTCTTCCGGAAGCTGGCGCTTGTATCGCCAGTACTCGTCGCCGGTCTTGGCGTTGAGCGCAATCACCTGCCCCGACGGCGTTGCAACGAACATCACGCCATTGTTGATGATCGGGGGCGCCTCGTGTCCCTCGATCACGCCGGTCGAGAACGTCCACACCGGCGTCAGGTTTTTCACGTTCGAGGTGTTGATCTGGTCGAGCGGGCTGTATCCCTGGCCGTCATAGGTCCGGCGGTAATGCATCCAGTTGCCGGGTTCGGGATTCTTGAGTCGCTCGGCCGTCACCGGGCTGTAGTTCTCGATCGGGCCTGCGGCAGCGATCGAAACGAGGCATGTGGACGCGAGCAAACCCGACAAAAGCCATTGCTTCAAGGCCATAACAAATCCTCCCCTTTGTTTTCATCTCACGAATTCTGTTTTCCTTTGTCGTGGATCGACGGCGGGCGGCCGTCACCTGGCCTGCTGTGCACCTACCTTTCCAACAAATGTTGCGGCCACCGTAAGTGGACCGTCGTCCGGCTCCAACGGAAGCGCCGGCAGACGCCGGGGCGCCGGTCCAAAGATTACTTGCGCACTTTGCCTGGGATCATATTCCGAATTATGGCAAACGCATTTGAACACGTCCTTGTCGCTGTTTGCCGCCTTCACCCATGCGGTGATCGGGCAACCCGTGTGGACGCAGATTACCGAATAGGCCACGACGCCGCCGGCAGCACGCGAACGTGTCTCTTCGTCCAGTTCGGCCGGGTCGAGTTTTACGACGAGCACCTCGTTCAGGCGCGAGCCCTTGCGGATTACCGATGTCCTGGGATCCTTTGGCCAGGCCCGCACCGGCGGCCCACCAACTTTCAGGTCCTGCGGCTTGATCACCTCGCCGGCATGTTCCCCTTCGGAGAAAACCAGCACGTCGGCTTTCTGAGGCCGCTCGTTGCTGCCCGGCAAATCTTCCTCGGCAACGGAGGACCTGGACGACGCGACGCAGGCTCCCGTGGCGAGAACCGTCAGGATGAGTGCGCGCCGTGTCGGATCCTGACACATCGCTGTCGCGGGTTCCGCGCCTGTGCTTGTGATCGACGCTGTGGGCTGATCCGATTTGCACATCACGCAAACTGAAGGAGGGAGTCGGTCAAAAGAATGGCGACAAGCAAATTTGTCGTTTGCACAATACTCTTTCCAGATGCGTCAGCGATTCCAGGAAAAGCCAGCAACAACGAGAGCCAATGCATTTCGTGCGACCCTAACCGCCGATCAGCGCATCATGCGTATTTCGCAGAACAGCTCAGCCTTCTGCGGTGTGCGGTGCGTTATCGCACGTGCGGCCGAGAATTGCCGGAGTCGACGCGAAGCGTTCGACGAACGTCGGTGTCCCCCTGAGCGCAACTGGTGAAAGTCCTTGCTACGCCGGGCGACGTGGAAGAGGCGTTCCCACACCTTGTTCTGACACCAACGTTCAAGTTTGACGACAATTACTTTTGCTCGCGCCCGCTGCGTCAGCGTTGCTGACCAAATGCAATTCTTTGCCGATGCCCCGCTTTCGCCAAACATGCGGAAGCAAATGTAGAACGCCTTGTGGCGGCCGATCCGCCAAGCGCGGCCGACTGAACAACAGCTAATAATAATGATCAGGAGGATGGCTCAAAGAAATCCCAGCCAGGCAAGACAGCAAGGAATTTCGAAGCGACGGCGTTGAGCGATCAGCCGTAACGTTTTTCGCTCACGTCGGAGCTACCATCAGCAGCTTACGAAGAGCGAGGGTTGATCATGATTACTTTGAAGATTAACGGCCAGCAAAAGAACTGGGATGGCGATCCCGACCTCCCACTCCTCTGGTTTCTCCGCGATGAAGCCGGACTGACGGGTACGAAATACGGCTGCGGCCAGGCGCTTTGCGGCGCCTGTACCGTGATCGTCGACAAGCAGGCGACGCGCGCCTGCGTCACGTCGGTTTCCGACGTGGTCGGTCGAGAGGTCACGACGATCGAAGGCCTTCACCCGACGGGTGATCACGCGGTCCAGAAGGCCTGGCGCCAGCTCAATGTCCCACAATGCGGTTTTTGCCAGGTCGGCCAGATCATGCAGGCCGCGGCCCTGTTGATCGAAAATCCGAAACCCAACCACGATCAGATACGCGAGGCGATGGCGGGCAATATCTGCCGCTGCGGCTGCTATCAGCGCATCGAAAACGCGGTCCACCTCGCTTCGACGGGGGTATGATCATGAACATTCTCACCAATCCCAAGAAGCTCCGCGGCTTTGAGCGATACGTCAAAGTCGACAACGTTTCGCGCCGCAGCATCCTGAAGGGCCTCGGACTGGCCGGTGGCTTCGTTTTGGCCGCCCCTGTGATGTCACGCCCCGCCCTTGCCGCGTACCAGACCGGCGCAGACAAGATGCCGCACGGCACCGTCGTGGACCCGCGCGTGTTCGTCGCGATCGCGCCCGATGGCATTGTCACGATCGTCGCGCACCGCGCCGAGATGGGAACCGGCGTCCGCACCAGCCTTCCGATGATCGTTGCCGAAGAGCTGGAGGCCGACTGGTCGCGCGTTCGCGTCCAGCAGGCGCATGGCGACGAGGTCAAATTCGGCAACCAGGATACCGATGGATCGCGCAGTACGCGTCACTACCTGATGCCGATGCGTCAAATCGGCGCCTCGGCCCGCACGATGCTCGAAGGCGCAGCGGCGAAGCGCTGGGGTGTGCCGGCAACCGAAGTGAAGGCGGTCAATCACGAAGTCGTCCACAGCGCGAGCGGACGCCGCATTGGCTTTGGCGATCTGGCAGCCGATGCCGCCAAGGAGTCGGTACCGAGCGTCGAAGGCCTGAAGCTGAAAGACCCAAAGGATTTCCGCTATCTGGGCAAAGGCCAGATCAGCATGGTCGATCTGCGCGACATCACGGTAGGCACCGCGCGTTACGGCGCCGATGTCCGCCTGCCCGGCATGAAATATGCCGTCATTGCCCGGCCGCCGGTGACCGGCGGCAAGGTCGCGTCGTTTGACGGGGCGGCGGCGATGAAGGTTTCCGGCGTCGAGAAGGTCATGGAAGTCAAGGGCTGGCCGTGGCCTTCAAAATTCCAACCACTCGGCGGCGTCGCGGTGATCGCGCGCAACACCGGCGCGGCGATCAAGGGGCGCGACGCCCTGAAGATCGTCTGGGACGATGGCCCCAACAGCAAATACGAATCGGTCGCCTACCGGGCCGAACTGGAGGCAGCCGCGCGGAAGCCCGGCCTGGTGCTGCGTAAGGAGGGTGACGTGGAGGCCGCTCTGAAGGGCGCCGACAAGGTGATCGTGGGTGAGTACTATCTGCCGCATCTTGCCCATGTCGCCATGGAGCCGCCGGCTGCGGTCGCGAACGTCAGCGGCGACAAGGCAGAGATCTGGGGGCCGGTGCAAAGCGCGGGCGGAACACGCGAGGACGTCGCCAAAACGCTCGGGATTCCCGAGGCGAATGTCACCGTCAACGTCACCCTGCTCGGCGGCGGTTTCGGGCGCAAGTCGAAATGCGACTACGCCCTCGAAGCGGCGCTGCTTTCAAAAGAGCTCGGAGCCCCCGTAAAGGTGCAATGGACGCGGGAAGACGACGTTCGCAACGGCTTCCTGCACACCGTCTCGGTGGAACGCATCGAGGCCGGCATCGACAAGAGCGGCAAGGTGACGGCGTGGCGGCATCGCAGCGTCGCGCCGAGCATCGCCTCGACATTTGCCGCTGGTGCAGTGCATCAGGCCCCGTTTGAACTCGGCATGGGGCTTGTCGACATGCCCTTCGAGATCGCCAACGTCCAGTGCGAGAATCCGGAAGCGGCCGCGCATACCCGCATTGGCTGGTTCCGCTCGGTGTCGAACATCCCGCGCGCCTTCGCGGTGCAGTCGATGGTGGCCGAACTTGCGCAGGCGACCAAACGCGATCCAAAGGACATGCTGCTGGAGCTGATCGGCTCTCCGCGGATCGTCAAGCTCGATTCGGTGAAAGACCTTTGGAACTACGGCGAGCCCTATGACAGCTATCCGATCGATACCGCGCGTCTTCGCAAGGTCGTCGAACTGGTCGCGGACAAGGGCGGTTGGGGCCGGTCCGTCCCCAAGGGTCACGGGCTCGGCATTGCCGCGCACCGCAGCTTCGTCAGCTACATCGCGACCATCGTCGAGGTGGCCGTTGACGACAAGGGCAAGCTCACCGTGCCGCGGGTCGATACCGCCATAGACTGCGGAACCTACGTCAATCCGGAGCGGATCCAGTCGCAAATCGAGGGCGCCGCGATCATGGGCATGAGCCTCGCCAAACATGGCGCGATCACCTTCAAGGACGGCAAGGTGCAGCAGGGCAATTTCGACGATTTCCCGGTGATCCGGATCGACGAGTCTCCGGCTGTCACGAACGTCTACATCGTGCCTCCCGGCCCCGACACACCGCCCAGCGGCGTCGGCGAGCCAGGCGTGCCGCCGTTTGCGCCGGCGCTGATCAACGCGATCTTCGCCGCGACCGGCAAGCGTATCCGCGCCCTGCCGATCGGCAAGCAATTGGAGGCGTAAGGGGAACGTTGGAGCGAACGGGCCGTTTCCTTGGTCTGAGAGGAGTTCAGACCGATGAAACCCAACGCAACAGCGCTCGCGGTGTCGCTACTGTCGAGCGTGGTTCTATTGAATGCTCAGACGGCGATCGCTCAAACGACGTCGCCGCCGAGCGCAACCGCAACGCGGCCGGCGACGACACCGCCCGGGCAAACCTCCATGCCCAACGAAAGCCCGCCGGCCACGACAACCCAGACCACCGGCGAAGCCAGTCGCGATCCCGTCGTGAAGAAAATGAACGAGGACGAAAAGCAGAAGGTCGATACCAAAGGCAAGTAGCGCAGTTCAGGTTCGGCCTGTTAAACCTGGTCGTCCCTCTCCTGCTCAGCAGGCATTGCATCCGACAAGCCGGCTTTCAGAAGCTGCCGCCGGCCTCAGGGCTCGGAGATCCATATGCCGGTTCACGTCCTTGTAGAGCAGGTAACGGAACCGCCCAGGCCCACCGGCGTAACACGCCTGGGGGCAAAAAGCGCGGAGCCACATGTAGTCCCCGGCCTCGACCTCGACCCAGTCCTGATTGAGCCGGTAGACGGCCTTGCCCTCAAGAACATAAAGACCGTGCTCCATGACGTGGGTCTCCGCGAACGGAATCGACGCGCCGGGCTCGAAAGTGACGATGGTAATGTGCATGTCGTGCCTGATGTCTGATGGATCGACGAAGCGTGTCGTGGCCCATCTTCCATCCGTATGAGGCATTGGCGTTGGCGCGATGGAGTCTTCGTTGGTCACAATGGGTTCCGGCGTCGCGACCGCGGGCACGCGCTGGTACAGCTTCCGGATCCAGTGAAATTGCGCCGCTTCGGAGCTGCGGTTCAGCACGCTCCAGCGGCACCCAGACGGAAGATACGCAAAGCCGCCGGGCCGCAACACGTGTTCCGTCCCGTTGAGCCTCAAGGCCAACTTACCGCCAACCACGAACAGCGCGCCCTGCGCTTCCGTATCGGGCTCCGGCGATTCGCTTCCGCCGCCCGGCGCCACGTCCATCAGATAGTGGGAGAACGTTTCGGCGAAACCGGATAGCGGTCGGGCCAGCACCCAGACGCGGGCATCGTTCCAGTGCGGAAGATAGCTTGCAACAATGTCGCGTATGACGCCCCTTGGTATCACCGCATAGGCGTCCGTGAAAACCGCGCGGCCGGTCAGAAGCTCGGTCTGAGCTGGATGCCCGCCGGTTGGGACGTGATAGGTTCGAGATGACATTTCTTGGCCTCTTGAAGATGGTTCCTGCGGACGTTCGCCGGACGACTAGGCCGGCTTCGCTGTGATGTCCGGGCGGGTTGCTGCCGCACCATCGAACGCGATGTGCAGCCAGTTTGCTTCTTCAAGCCACTTTTCCTCGAGGTTGCTGCCCGCGCCCTTTCGATCGACGACAGCGAACGGACTGGCGTCTGCAGTGACAAGTAGCGGATGATGCCAGCAGTTTCTCGCGTAGTTCACGCCCTGCCGTCCCGACGCAGCAAACGCCCGGTAGCTCGACGGGATGCCCGGATCTGCGCAAACGACCACCAGCCAGGGCACCTCGGTCAACGGGACGAAAAGCTGGCTTCCGACCGGATGGCGCTCCATCATCCTGATGACAATCGGCGCCGGTCTCACTGCCCCGATGAACAGGCTGATATTGACCTCTCCGTCCGCCGAGGCCACGTCAATTTTCGCCAGGTCGTCATAGCGTCTGGCAAATCCTTCGTTGATCAGTTTCGGCTTCACATCTTCCGTCTCGACGACCTCACCGAAAGGCGCGAACCCCGCCTTTGTCAAAGGTGCAACCGAAAGCGCCAGCATCGTTCAAACTCCGATCAACTTCGAGCGTGGCGAGGCGTCCAGACCGGCCGCTCGGTCCAGCCGATACCGGACGCCTTGTGCCTGATATCAGGTCGCCTGAGGCTGCGCTCCAGCGGTGTCCAGGCCCACCGGATCGATCTCGGCTTCCGCACTCCCGGGATCGACCTGTCCATTCAGGACCCGATGCGCCTTCTCCCGATCGATGTCACCTTCCCAAGAGGCCACGGCGACCGTGGCGACGCAATTCCCGATATAGTTGCCCAGCGCCCGCGCGATGCCGATGAACCAGTCCACCGACAGGATCAGCACCAGTCCGATCGCAGGAATGGCCGGGATGGCTGCGAGGGTGGCCGCAAGCACGACAATGGCCGAGCCGGGGACGCCGTGGGCGCCCTTCGACGTCAGGAGGGCAACGCCGAGAATTGCCAGAAGATCACCTGTGGCCAACGGCGTGTTGGTCGCCTGGGCTATGAACACCGCGGCCAGCGTCAGGTAAATCGAGAAGGCGTCCAAGTTGAACGAATATCCCGTTGGGATGACCAGTCCGACGGTCGACGGCTTGATGCCAAGAAGCTCAAGCTTGCGCATGGTCTGCGGAAGCACGCTGTCTCCGGCCGCCGTGCCGAGAACGATCGTCAGTTCCTCGCGCAAGTAGCGGAGCAGCTTGAACAGGCTGAAGCCGGAAAAGCGCATGACCGTGCCCAGCACGACGACGACAAAAACGGCCACGGCCACATAGAACAGGGCGACGAGACCGCCGAGTTGCTTGAGCGAGCCGATGCCGTACTTGCCGACTGTAAATGCGATCGCCCCGAACACGCCGAGCGGCGCCAACCTGACGACGAAATTCATCATCTTGAAGACGATGTCACTCACACGTCCGATGAAATCCGTCACCGGCTTGGCCCGCTCGCCACACAGGGAGACGGCACAGCCGAACATGATCGAGACGATCAGCACCTGCAGGATGTCGCCGGTCGTGAAGGCCCCGACCACCGTCGTGGGAATGAGTTTCATCAGGAATTCCGAGACCCCGCCGCCAGCGACCTGGGCCGCCGTTTGGCTGAATCCGCTCAACGCTTTTGCATCCAGCGTCTTCGGATCGATATTCATTCCGGCACCGGGCTGGAAGTAATAGGCGAGCGCAATGCCGAGCACCAACGCAATCGTCGTGATGACCTCAAAGTATATCAGCGCGCGCACCCCGACTCGCCCAACCTTCGACAGATCCCCGGCAGCGGCGATCCCGTGCACGACAACGCAAAACACGATCACCGGAACCAGCATCTTGATGAGCTTGATGAAGCCATCGCCCAGCGGTTTCATCTGAAGAGCGGCATCCGGGTGAGCCATGCCAAGCGCGATACCCAGCGCTAGCGCCACGACGACCTGGAAGAAGAGTGACCTGAATAACCTTGGCACGGCGTTCCCTCGCTTGGTCGGTGTTTCCATTTGATGTGGCTTCGTCGGCCCTCGGCCGGGTGCCACTTTTGCTTTTAACCGCGACGCTGACGTCGCTTCGAAACGGATGGTCGCCCGCCGGACTTCCGTCCCGGCCGCGCCCCAAACCATTCGTTGACCATGCCGAACCGCGCGTCCAATATATAGAACGACTTGATCTAGAGGATTTCGCTATGGATCTCCGCCAGCTTCGGTACTTCATCGCGGTGGCCGAGGAGCGCAGCTTCACCGCTGCGGCGCGACGGTTGAATCTTTCGCAGCCTCCCCTCAGCCAGCACATCCAGTCGCTCGAAGCCGCGTTGAGAACGCAGCTCCTCCACAGAACCAGTCGCAAGGTCGAGTTGACCCAGGCCGGAGAAGCGCTCCTGGCTCGCGCGCGCGCCATTCAACAGCAGATCAAACTGGCCGAGGACGAGGTCCATTCAATCGGCGCCGGTCTAGTCGGCACTCTCGACATCGGAGCAACCGGCTCCATCCTGCGCGGACGCCTGGCCGACCTGCTCGCCGCGTATCGAAAGGACGCGCCTTCGGTGAGGATGACGGTGCATGAGCAGGCGCCGGCCCTGCAGATCGCGGCTCTCCTCAATCGCACGACAAACATCAGCCTGAACCGCAGCATCCCGACCGAGCATATGCTCCACAGCGAGCTTGCGTGGTCCGAAGAGGTGGTGGTTGCGATGCAAAAGACGCACCCACTGGCGCGACGCAAGCGCATCACCCTCGGCGACCTTGCGTCGGAGGATCAGATTGTCCTGCAGCCCGAAAGTTCTGAATTTGCACGTTACATCCAGAAATGCTGTGTCGACGCCGGCTTCCTGCCGCGCGTCTCTCAGCAAGTCATCGATGCACAGTCGGTCCCCAGTCTGATCGCCGCGGGCTTCGGAGTGGCCCTGGTCCCACAATCAATTGCCCGCTTCACGACCGACGAAATCGTATTCCGGCCAATCAGGCCTTCACCGCCATCCGCCGATGTCTTTCTCGTGTTCAGAAAAGACGAGACCTCGATGGTCGTACACAACTTCACCAAGCTGGCACGTCGCTTTCTCGGCCAGAAACGAAATTCAGGCCGCCCGGCCGGTGCCAGCAGCTGATGGTCGGCCCGGCGCCTCGCCTGTCAGCCGGCGGACTTCACGCCGCCAGAATTTTCTCGGGCGTCTCCGCAGGCAGATTCTGGCTGTCGGCGACCGCACGGTTGGTGATCTGCCCGCGATGCACATTGAGCCCCGCGCGCAGATGCGGATCTTCGACCAGTGCGCGAATGCCCTTCCCGGCCAGCGCAAGGCCGAATGGCAGCGTGGCATTGTTGAGCGCGTGGCTCGACGTGACAGGCACGGCGCCAGGCATGTTGGCAACGCAATAATGCACGATCTCGTCAACCAGATAGGTCGGCGCCTGATGGGTCGTCGGCCGCGACGTCTCGAAGCAGCCCCCCTGGTCGATCGCGACGTCGACCAGCACGGCGCGACGTTTCATGCGGGCGAGCTGGGCGCGAGAGACGAGTTTCGGCGCACTGGCGCCCGGTACCAGCACGGCGCCAATGACGACGTCCGCGCCGATCACCTCCTCCTCGATCGCTTCCAGCGTCGCGTAGCGTGTGCGAACGCGACCGAGGAACATCTCATCAAGGACGCGCAGCCGCGGCAGCGAGCGATCAAGGATGACGATGTCGGCGCCAAGACCTGCGGCCATCCGCGCGGCATGCGTACCGACCACGCCACCGCCGATCACCGCGATCCTGGTCGGAGCGACGCCGGGCACGCCGCCGATCAGCTTGCCCATGCCGTCTGCCGATTTTCGCAACGCGGCACCCGCCGCCTCGATGGCCAGCCGTCCCGCCACCTCGCTCATCGGCGCCAGCAGCGGGAGCCCGCCATGGGCGTCCGTCACCGTCTCGTAGGCGATCGCGGTGCAGCCGGATGCCAGGAGCCCTTTGGTCTGCGCCGTATCCGGCGCCAGGTGCAAATAGGTGAAGAGGATTTGATCCTCGCGAAGCTGGCGCCACTCCGTCGGCTGCGGCTCCTTGACCTTGACCATCATGTCGGCGGTCGCGAAGATCTCGGCCGCCGTGTCCACGATCGCTGCGCCGGCCGACCGGTAGATATCATCGCCGGCGCCAATGCCGAGCCCGGCGCCCTGCTCGACGATCACGTCATGTCCATGCGCCACATATTCCCGCACCGAAGCCGGCGTCAGACCGACGCGGTATTCCTCGACCTTGATTTCCCTGGGCACACCGACCCGCATCGCCTTGCTCCTGCATTGGAAGCTGCTCTCCGATGCAACAAAAGTACTCTTGAACAGGCAACGCTTCTCTGCGAATAGCGGCTTGCCGAGGGCCATTTACGCAGATATTCTGCGCTGAAATAATAACTAATAGAGAATAATGGCGTGATCGGGCTGGATCGTATTGATCTTCGGATTCTGGCTGAGTTGCTCTCCGATGCAAGAGCGAGCCAGATCGAACTCGCCGAAAAGGTCGGGCTATCGCCGACCGCCTGCGCGCGTCGCATTCGTCAGCTCGAGGAAGCCGGCATCATTCGCGGCTATCGGGCCGACCTCGAACCGACTGCGCTCGGACTCGTCACGACGGTTGTCGTCACCATCACGCTGGAAAAACAGAGCGAGGAGTATCTCGCCGCATTCGAGGCAGCCATCGCCCGCTGTCCCGACGTGGTGTCCTGCCATCTGATGTCGGGCAGCGACGACTATCATCTGCAGGTGATCGCGCGCGACATCGCGGACTTCGAGCGGATCCACAAGCAGCATCTTTCGCGGATGCCCGGCGTCGCGCGCATCCATTCGAGCTTTGCGATGCGCGAAGTGGTTCGCAGGGCGATCCCTGAAACGGCGTTACAGCGTTAGCCCGCCTCGGCGGATTTTCCGCCGTTCCCGAATACGCGGCTCGCAAGCACGTCCGACGCCTCAATCGACCTGATATCGTCCGCTGTCAGGATATGATCGAGATCGGCGACGAGGCGATTGGCCTGGCGCAACCGCAGGCGATCCAATGCGTTGCGGATCGAGCGCGCGTTTGAAAATAACGGCTGGTTCTTGCGCAATGCGATGTAGCGAACGAACTCCGTACGCGCTTCCGAGGTGAATCCGTAGTTCATGTCTCGCAGCATCAGCTCCGCGATGGCGAGCAGCTCATCGTCGGCATAATCCGGGAAGTCGATGTGGTGCGCGATACGCGAGCGGAAGCCGGGATTACTGGCGAAAAACTTGTCCATCCGGTCGCCGTAGCCTGCGAGGATCACGACCAGATCCTCACGCTGCGTTTCCATCACCTGCAGCAGGATCTCGATCGCCTCCTGGCCATAGTCGCGCTCATTGTCCGGCCGGTGCAGATAATAGGCCTCGTCGATGAACAGCACGCCGCCCATCGCCTTCTTCAGGATCTCCTTGGTCTTCGGCGCGGTGTGGCCGATATATTGCCCGACCAGTTCGTCGCGCGTCACCGACACGACCTGGCCGCGGCGCACGAAACCGAGCCTGTGCAAGATGCTGGCGATCCGCAGCGCCACCGTCGTCTTTCCGGTGCCGGGATTTCCCGTGAACGACATGTGCAGCGTCGGTGCTTCCGACGCCAGGCCCATGCGCTTGCGGATACGTTCGATCAGAAGCAGCGACGCAATCTCGCGGATACGCGTCTTTACCGGTTTCAGGCCTATCAGTTCGCGGTCGAGCTGCGAGAGGATCTCCTCGATGCCGACGGCTTTGAGTTCGTCGCGCAGGTTTACCGCCTCAGTCATTGGGGTGATATCCACGTCCATCTGCTAACCTCAATGCGCTGCACGCGTCGTTTCGGAAAAGACTCCGTCGCCGCTTCCGCAGCGACGGAGCAGTGCGTCCGGCAGACGCAGGCACGTTCAGGGAGAACTCGTCTGCCGGACCGAACGCATGCCTAACCGTAGCGCCGGCCCTCGGGGCGATCGGCAGCGTATGATGTGGTCGTGTAGCGGATGTTGCGGCCGGCCATTTCATGCCGATCGAGGCGGAAGCCGGGCTCCTCCTTCGGCCGGTTGACGATGAAGGACAGCCGCACCGATTCCCAGCCGTGGCTGGAATCGAACGCCGACAGGCGGATGTAGCGCTCGCCATACACCTTGCGGCATTCATTCAGCTCCATCATCACGCCGGCGGCGTCGCGGAGATCGAACATCGGCAGGCCCCACATTTCCCAGAAATTGTTTCGGGGATGCGGATCGTCGGTGAATTCGATGTTCACCGCCCAGCCCTGCTCCAGGCAATACTGTACCTGGCGGGAAATCTGCTCGTCGGTGAGATCGGGCAGGAACGAGAAGCAGCCTTGGGTAATGCGCATGATTTGCTCTCCTTACATCGCGACGGACGGCGTTGGGACGTAATCCGGCATGTCGGTCGATTCATAGTTGAAGGTGACGTCCTTCCAGACCTCGAGCGCCGCCTTCAACGGCGTGCAGGTCTCTGCCGCCTTGGCCAGAATCTCGGGGCCCTCGTGCAGATAGTCGCGGCCTTCATTGCGCGCGAGGATCATCGCTTCCAACGCCACGCGGTTGGCGGTGGCGCCGGCCTGGATGCCCATGGGATGACCGATGGTGCCGCCGCCGAACTGCAGGATCACGTCTTCGCCGAGATGATCGAGCAGCTGGTGCATCTGGCCGGCATGAATGCCGCCCGACGCCACCGGCATCAATTTGTTGAGGCTGGCCCAGTGCTGGTCGAAGAACACTCCGTGCTCCAGCCGCGCCGGGTTATAGTCCTCGCGGCAGATGTCGTAATAGCCGCGCGTGGTCGCCGGATCGCCCTCCAGCTTGCCGACCACGGTGCCGGCATGAATGTGATCGACGCCGGCGAGCCGCATCCACTTCGCGATGACGCGGAACGAGACGCCGTGGCTGCGCTGCCTTGTATAGGTCGAGTGCCCTGCCCGATGCAGATGCAGGATCATATCGTTGCGGCGCGCCCATTTGGCCATCGACTGGATCGCGGTGTAGCCGATCACGAGATCGATCATGATGATGACCGAGCCGAGCTCCTTGGCGAATTCGGCGCGCTCGTACATGTCCTCCATGGTGCCGGCGGTGACGTTGAGATAAGTGCCCTTGATCTCGCCAGACGCAGCCTGCGCCTTGTTGACGGCCTCCATGCAATAGAGGAACCGCTCCCGCCAGTGCATGAAGGGCTGTGAATTGATGTTCTCGTCATCCTTGGTGAAGTCGAGCCCACCTTTCAGCGCCTCATAGACCACGCGTCCGTAGTTGCGGCCGGAGAGGCCGAGCTTCGGCTTCACGGTGGCGCCGAGCATCGGCCGGCCGAACTTGTCCATCCGCTCGCGCTCGACCACGATGCCGGTCGCCGGGCCCTGGAATGTCTTCACGTAAGCCACCGGCAGCCGCATGTCCTCGAGCCGCAATGCCTTCAGCGGCTTGAAGCCGAACACGTTGCCGATGATCGAGGCCGACAAATTGGCGATCGATCCCGGCTCGAACAGATCGAGGTCGTAGGCGATGTAGGCGAAATACTGCCCCGGCGAGTTCGGCACGAGATCGACACGGAAGCATTTGGCACGGTATTTTTCGGCCGCCGTCAGCCGGTCGGTCCAGACGACGGTCCAGGTCGCGGTCGAGGATTCGCCGGCCACCGCTGCGGAAGCCTCGATCGGATCGACGCCGTCCTGCGGCGTCACCCGGAACAGCGCGATGATGTCCGTATCCTTTGGCGTGTAGTCGGGCTCCCAATAGCCCATCTTCTTGTATTCGAGAACGCCGGACTTGTAGCGATCCTTGCCGCGAACGGTCATCGAGTGCATGTTCATCGTGGTCTCCTCGTTTGGTGTGCGGCGACTGGTCGGGATCGAGGCAGTCATCAGTTCATTCGGCGGCATCGGCCATTCCTCCCATGCGTGGATCGAGCGCGCCCGAACGGTAACGCCTTGCCATCTCGGCCAACGGAATGACCTTGATCTGTGAGGCGTGGCCTGCGGTGCCGAATTGCTCGAAGCGTTCCCGGCAGAGATCGCGCAAACTATCCATCGCCGGTTTCAGGAATTTGCGCGGATCGAATTCGTTTCTGTTTTGCACCGCCACCTTGCGGAACGCCGCGGTCATCGCCAGCCGACAGTCGGTGTCGATATTGACCTTGCGGACGCCATGCTTGATGCCACGGACGATTTCCTCGACCGGCACCCCCCATGTCTGCGGCATCTCGCCGCCGAACGTGTTGAAGGCGTCCTGCAGCGGCTGCGGCACCGACGACGAGCCGTGCATCACCAGATGCGTATTGGGCAGCCGGCGATGGATTTCCTCCACCACCCGCATCGCCAGAATGTCGCCGTCCGGCTTGCGCGAGAATTTATACGCGCCGTGCGAGGTCCCCATCGCAATCGCCAGCGCATCGACCTTGGTGGCGCGGACAAAATCAACCGCCTGGTCGGGATCGGTCAGCAGCTGGTCGTGGCTGACCTCACCTTCGACGCCGTGGCCGTCTTCCTGCTCGCCGCCACCATGCTCCAGCGAGCCGAGCACGCCGAGCTCCCCTTCCACCGAGGCGCCGATCCAGTGCGCCATGTCGACCACGCGGCGGGTGATGTCGACGTTATATTCGTAGCTCGCCGCAGTCCTGGCATCGGCCTTCAGCGAACCGTCCATCATGACGGAGGTGAAGCCGTGCTGCAGCGCGGTGGCGCAGGTTGATTCCTCGTTGCCGTGGTCCTGATGCAGGCAGAGCGGAATCTGCGGATGCATCTCCTCCAGCGCGTCTATCATCTTCGCCAGCATGATATCGTTGGCATAGGAGCGCGCGCCCCGCGAGGCCTGGATGATCACGGGCGCATCAACCGCTGCCGCCGCATCCATGATCGCGAGCCCCTGCTCCATATTGTTGATGTTGAATGCCGGCACGCCGTAGCCGTGCTCGGCGGCATGATCCAGCAATTGTCTCAGCGTGATTCTGGCCATCGGCGCCTCCATTCGTTTTCTGGCGTTTTGTTCGGAATCATGAATAAGTCGTCTCCATTCTCGTTCGGGCGAGACAACGCATGGCAGCCGTCGCAACGGCCTCCGGCGTGATGCCAAACTCCCGATAGAGAGTTTCCGCAGGCGCCGAGGCACCGAAGCCGGTCATGCCGACGAATTCACCGCCATCGCCATGCCAGCGCGCCCAGTCGCCTTCGATCGCGGCTTCGATACCGACCCTCGGAACGCGTCCGAGAACGGCGGTGCGGTATTCGCGGGATTGGCGGCGAAACAGCTCGAAGCACGGCGCTGAGACGACCGCGGCGCGGACGCCGTCTTTATCGAGCAGGCTTGCCGCTTCGAGCGCGATCGACACTTCGGAGCCGGTTGCGATCAAGGTGACGTCGCGGCCGTCCTCCGGTTCGACGACGACATAGGCGCCGAATGCGACCAGGTTGGTTTCGTTGGTCTCTTCGCGGAATGTCGGGAGCGCCTGCCGCGACAGACACAGCACCGACGGATTGGTATCTGCCCGCAACGCGCAATCCCACGCCTCCGCCGTCTCGACTGCGTCGCCTGGGCGGAATACCAGCAGGTTCGGTATCGCCCGCAGCGATGCCAGATGCTCGACCGGCTGATGCGTCGGACCGTCTTCGCCCAGTCCGATCGAGTCATGGGTCATCACATGGACGACGCGAATTCCCATCAGCGCGGCCAGCCGGATCGCGGGGCGGCTGTAATCGGCAAAGCTGAGAAACGTGCCGCCATATGGGATGAAGCCGCCATGCAATGCGATACCGTTCATCGCAGCCGCCATGGCATGCTCGCGGACACCGTAATGGATATAGCTGCCATCGAGCGTATCGGGCCGCACCGGTTGCTGCGTCTTTGCGCGCGTCAGGTTCGAATGGGTCAGGTCGGCCGAGCCACCCAGGAGATTGGGCAGCGCTTCCGCGATCACGTCGATGACCAATTGCGACGCCTGGCGGGTCGCGATTTTCGGCAGTTCGGTACCGAACCGGGTTCGGATCTGCGCCATCGCGTCGGCGTACCCAGAGGGCAGCTTTCGATTCAGCGCGTCATGAAAGGGCGACCGTCCTGTCGAACTGAGGCGTCTGCTGCGCTCGATCCATGCCCGCCGCGCCGCATGTCCCTGTGCGCCTATTTCGCGCCAGGCATCGGTTACGGCCCCTGGAACCTGAAATGGTGCGTACGGCCAGTCCAGCGCGCTACGCGTCTTCTCGATTTCATCCGCACCGAGCGGCGCGCCATGCGCCTTTTCGGTCCCCTGACGGTTGGGCGCGCCGAAACCGATCACCGTGCGGCAGGCAATCAGGGAAGGCCGGCTGTCGTGCCGGGCGCGCCGGATCGCCGCGGCAATCGCCTCGGGATCATGGCCATCGATCCGGCTCGCCGACCAGCCCGACGCCTTGAAGCGTGCCAGTTGGTCATCCGAGCATGACAGTGATGTCGATCCGTCGATCGAGATTTCATTGTCGTCATACAGAACGATCAACCGGCTGAGCCCGAGATGTCCCGCCAGCGAAATCGCCTCATGGCTGATGCCCTCCATCAGGCAGCCGTCACCGGCGATCACATAGGTGTAGTGATCGACAAGATCGTCGCCGAAGCGCGCATTCATCAGGCGCTCCGCCAGCGCCATCCCGACCGCGGTCGCGATCCCCTGCCCCAGCGGCCCCGTGGTCGTCTCCACACCGGGCGTATGCCCGTACTCCGGATGGCCAGGGGTTTTCGATCCCCACTGCCTGAACGCCTTTAGTTCGTCCATCGTGACGCCCTGATAGCCGGTCAGATGCAGCAATGCATACAGCAGCATCGAGCCGTGGCCGGCCGACAATACGAACCGGTCGCGATCCGGCCACGCCGGATCGGACGCGTCGAATTTGAGAAAGCGCGAGAACAGCACCGTGGCCGCATCGGCCATGCCCATCGGCATGCCGGGATGGCCCGACTTCGCGTTTTCGACGGCGTCGATGGCCAGAAAACGGATCGCGTTCGCCATTTCGGCATGCGAGACGATCGGCTGGGTGGCGATACGGGACAGAGCGGAATCGTTCATAGCATGCGCCTCTTGCGTTCCATCAGTTGCAGGATCAGCGGGGTGAGGATGAGCTGCATCGCGAGATCGAGCTTCGAGCCGTGGATCACGATCGAATTGGCCCGCGACATGAAACTGTTCGGAATCATCGACAGCAGGTAGGGAAAGTCGATGCCTCGCGGATTTTTTAGCCGGATCACCACCATGGATTCGTCGGGCGTCGGTATCCAGCGCGCAATGAACGGATTCGACGTATCGACCGTCGGCACGCGCTGGAAGTTGATGTCGGTCTCGGTGAATTGCGGGCAGATGTAATTTATGTAGTCCGGCATCCGCCGCAGAATGGTATCGGTGACCGCCTCGGCGGTGTAGCCGCGGTCGCTACGGTCGCGATGCAGCTTCTGGATCCACTCCAGATTGATGACGGGAACGACGCCGATCTTGAGATCGGCATGCTGCGCGATGTTGACCTTATCGGTCACGACGGCGCCATGCAGACCTTCATAGAATAGCAAATCGGACTTTTCGGGCAGCGGCGTCCATTCGGTGAATGTGCCGGGATCTGCGCCGTAGAGCTTGGCCTCGTCATGATCGTGGACATAGTGCCGGGTAGTTCCGGTCCCGGACTCGCCGTAGTCGCGGAACAGTTTCTCCAGCTCCTCGAACAGATTTGTTTCCGGACTGAAATGGCTGAAATGCTTGTTGCCGCACTCGGCCTCCTCAGCCATTTTTGTGCGCATCTCAAAGCGGTTGTAGCGGTGGAAGGCGTCGCCCTCGACATAGGCGGCCTCGACCTTTTCGCGGCGGAAGATGTTTTCAAACGTCTTCTTCACCGAGGTGGTGCCGGCTCCGGACGATCCGGTAATCGATATGATGGGATAGCTGCGCGACATCTGTTCTTTCCGGTCAGCGAAACAGGCCGCGCCGCGCGAACAGCGGTGCGTCGCTATTGTCGAACATCGGTTCGATGGCTTCGTGAATGGCGGCAACGTCGCGAACACCGCGCATCGATCCCATGATCAACGGCACCCGCTGGTGCGGCGTTTTCGCTGAAAGTTCGAGAATGCGCCGGCGGCCGGTGGAGGCGGCTCCGCCCGCCCACTCCATCACGAGCGCCATCGGATGCGCTTCGTAAAGCAGGCGAAGACGTCCGTCGCGATATCCCGGCCGCGCATCCGCCGGATACAGGAACACGCCGCCGCGAACGAGGATACGAAGCGACTCCGCGACCAGCGACCCGATCCAGCGCATGTTGAAATCGACCGAACCGTTGCCGCTCGTGCCGGCGAGGCATTCGTCGATATAGGCCCGCACCGGCCCATGCCAGTGCCGCCGGTTCGACGCGTTGATGGCAAATTCAGGCGCGTTTGGCGCGATTTTCACACGACGCGCAATCAGCAGAAATTCCCGGGTGCGCCGGTCCAGAATGAAGATGTCGACACGCTCGTCGAACGCCAGAACCAGCGTGGTTTGCGGACCGTAGACCACGAAACCCGCAGCACACTGCGCCGTCCCGGGCTCGAAGAAGGTGGAGATGATATCGTTGCCGCGCAAACGAATCGAAAAGATGGTTCCGACCGAGATGTTGTTTTCGAGGTTGGCCGATCCGTCGAGCGGGTCGATGGCGACGCAGAGCGACGCCTCGGCATTGAGCACTTCAGGCAGATCCAGTTCCTCGGACAGGACGGCGGCGACCGGGGTGGCACGTAACGCCGCGCGCATCATCTCGTCGGCGGCGAGGTCGATATCCTTCTGATGGTCGCCATCAGAATTGATGCCACGGGTTCGTCCGGTAATGCCCGCCAGCGGTCCGTCGGCGATGAGATCGGAAAGGCCGATCGCAGCATTGGCAATCGCCTCGATCACGGCGGCCACGGCGGGGCCGGTCGGCGTCTCCGACCCTGCATGGTCGAGATGCGAGCATAGGGTTATGCGTGCGTCCATGGCCGTTCCCCGATTGGCGCCCTCTTCGGGGCCACTCCAACGCGTCATGCCGTTCGGCACTCCGCGCTCCAAGAACAACCCAATTTGCAAAATTAGTGAAATTTTCTTATCTTTGGCTTTGGCAAAGTTATTCTTATATTGGTGAACCCATGCCAGGCAGGTTTCCGCGGGAATTGACCATTCGCCAGCTGCGCGCGCTCGCGGCCGTTCACCGGGATCGGTCGGTCACCGCCGCCGCCAAACACCTGCACCTCACGCAGCCGGCCGTCACCCTGCAGATCCGCAATCTGCAGGAGCTTGCAGGTCTGCCGCTGATTCAGCGCACCAGTGATGGAATGTTGTTGACCGATGCCGGGCGGGAGGTGCTCTCGCTGTCCGAGCGTATCGAGGCGGCGATTGCGGACTGCGAGACCTCGCTCGAGATGATGGCGGGAAAGACCGCAGGCCGCATCTCGATCGGCGCTGTCAGCACCGCGAAATATTTCGTGCCGTTCATGATCTCCGGATTCTCGAAACGTCATCCGAACATCGATGTCACGCTCTCGATCGGAAACCGGCAGGAGGTCGGCGAGGCGCTACGCGGTTATGATCTCGATTTCGCGATCATGGGCCGCCCGCCGGCAGACATCGAGATGGACGTTCATCCGATAGGCGATCACCCCCATGTCATTATCGCACCGACGAGCCATCGCCTGGTGCGAAAATCCCGCATACCGCTGAGCGACCTTGCCGACGAAACATTCCTGACGCGCGAACCCGGTTCAGGCACGCGCGGCCTGATGGAGCAGCTGTTCGAAACGGCGCGAATTCGACCAAAGATCGGCATGGCGATGAGCAGCAACGAGACGATCAAGCAGGCTGTGATCGCGGGTCTCGGCATTGCATTCATTTCGGCGCACACGGTCGCCACCGAACTCGACGAGCGGCGACTGGTCACGCTCGACGTGGTTGGTCTTCCCGTCATCAGGCAATGGTTCGCCCTTTCCCGAAAGGACAAGATCCTGCTGCCGCCGGCACGCGCCATGCTGGAATTCCTCAGCGTACGCGGCGCGCAATTCCTGCCGCGAACCCATGGCAGGATAAGGATCACCCGCACGTCGGCGCGCAGCAGACGCCGATAGCGCGATATGCGAAGTGCCGGCGGATTGGCTGAACGCCAAACTGGTCAGCCGAGCGTCGAGGCAGTCGGACGAGATCGCCGTTGCGGAATCGGCTGGCCGCCGGACGAAGGGATTTCTCAGACTTTAGTTGATGAGCCCTGCCCCTCGCCAGCGTGACCGCGCGTTTCCGCAGCCGTGACCCGGCCCACGGAGCGCGTCCGCAGGTTGACTTCTTTCCGCATTGTCCAAATACTTGCCTGAAAGCCGGAAAAACCGGTCCCGGCGACAATGATAATTCAGTGGGAGGACACGATGCCGACTTCACGCAGAACGCTGCTGAAGACTTCCGCCGCTGCCGCCGCCGCATTCAGCCTCGATTGGACGCGCGCGCAGGCACAAGCCGAGACGGTGCGCATCGGCCTGATCTACGACTTGACCGGGCCCTTTGCCGCGGGCGGGTCGGTCGCATCCTCGATCGGCGCGCAGATCGCCATCGACCTCGTCAACGAGAAGGGCGGCATCGGCGGCAAGTACAAGATCGCCCCCATCGCCGCCGATTCCCAGAGCAAGCCCGACGTTGCGATCAACGAGGCCAATCGCCTGATCGACCAGGAGAAGATCGACATCATCAACGGCGTCTATGCGAGCTCGCACGCAGTCCCGCTCGCGGCAAAAGTCGAGCAGCAGAAAAAGATCCTCTGGATCACGACCGCGGTTTCGACCGCCGTGTTCAAGGACAAGAACCTGCAATACGTCTTCCGCGCGCAGATCCATTCCGACCAGTATGGCCAGGCCTTTGCGGGCTTCATCAGCGAACATGCCAAGGCCAAGCTCGGCATGGAGCCCAAGGACGTCAAGGTCGCGCTGATCCACGAGGATGGCCCCTATGGTGTCGGGGTCGCCGCCGCCGACGAGGCTTATTCCAAGGAGGCAGGCCTTCAGGTCGTGCTCAGGGAAGGTTATTCGGCGTCCGCGCCCGACCTCTCGGTACTGGTGACCAAGCTCAAGCGTGCCAAGGCCGACGTGATCTCGCACGCAGGCTACAACCCTGATATCACTTTATTCCTGCGTCAGGCGCGCGAGAACGGTCTCAAGTTCAAGATGCTGTTCGGTGCCGGCGCGGGCTACAGCCAGCTCGACAAGTTGCGGGCGACGTTCGCAGCCGACATCGACAATTTCTGCAACATCGATCCGGTGCCAGCACAATTGCTCGATCCTGCCAAACTGGCGCCCGGCATCGGCGACCTCACCAAAATCATGGTCGCGCGCTACAAGGAGAAGACCGGCGCGACCGACGTTCCGCCGCACTGCTCGATGGGCTTCAACCAGACCTGGATCCTGCTCAACAACGTCCTGCCCGTCGCCAAGGAGAAATACGGCGGTTTCGATCCCGAGGCCATTCGCAAGGCGGCGCTCGACGTCGACATCCCGCCGGGCGGCACGATCCAGGGCTACGGCGTAAAATTCTATCGGCCCGGCACGCCGCTTTCCGGCCAGAACGAGCGCTCGACGCCGGTGGTGATGCAAAATGCCGGCGAGCATATTTCGGTGGTGTGGCCGACCAATATTCGGACGCAAGACCCGGTGTTTCCGCTGCCGAAATCGTCGGTCTACGCAGTCTGACGCGAGAGTGACGACAACCCTCTAAGAGCGAGCTCCGCTCGTCTCGACCCCGCAAGAGCGGGGCGAGGGAGATCAACTCACAGTGTAACGCGGCGGCCCTCTTCGGCGGCCCAATAGCCGGCGTAGTTGACCTTGATCGTCTCGAAGGCCAGCGCGAGATCCGAGAGCGGCTGCCGGCCGGTTGCGACGCATTCCATGAAGTCCTGGATTTCCTGCACGTAGCCGCGCGTCCATTCCTCTTCGATGCAGACATATTGCCAGCCGGTCTTGCGATCGACCTTTTCGGTGATGTAGACGCCGGCGAGTTTCTCCTCGCTGGTCTGGTAGCTCATCATGTGGGTGTTCGGCGTGATGTTGGCGAACAGCGAGCCGCTGCTGGTATAGGTTTCGATCAGGTTGCGCACGCCGCCGAGGATCATGTCGCCGGAAAAAACCGTGGCCTTGGTGCCGTCGGAGAAGGTGGCCGTGAGCATGCCCCAATCCTCGACATCGACCGGATTGGCCTTGAGCACGGCCCGTTCGTCCGGCCGCAGGCACGCCGTGACGTTGCCGACGTCGCACGTCACGCTCGCGACCGTGATCGTCTCCCCGCGCGCGCGAGCCTCGACCTGCTTGAGATAGAGCACGGCCGAAAGCGGATGGCATCCCATCCGGATCAGCGAGCCGCCGCCGGTCATCGCCCATTGCGTGGCGTGCGCGGCATGCGAACCAGAATGACTCTCCTCCCCCTTCATGAACAGGATTTTGTCTTTCGTGGCCTTGAGAATCTCCACGGTCTTGGTCACCGCCGGCGCGTAGATCCAGTCCTCGGCATACATGAAGAGCCTGCCGGTCTTGTTGATCGCCGCGCGGGTGGCTTCCATCTCTTCCAGCACGCGCTCGTACATCAGCGCTTTGGGCACATGCTTGCCGATCGGCGCCTTGTCACCTTCGCGCCCGAAATAGCCCCCGAATGGCTTTTCGCAGATCACATGCTTACCGGCCTGCATCGCATCGACGATCATCGACGTGTGCAGATTGGGCGGCGTGCAGATGTCGATGACATCGATATCAGCGTCGGCGATCAGGTCGCGAAAGCTGCGATACGCATTCGGGATCTGGTGGCGACGGGCAAACTCGACGACATGATCGCCCCTGGCCGCAACGGCCCTGACTTCGACATTCACGCCATAAACGCGCCTGTAGGCATGCATGTGCAGCTCGGATACGAAGCCGCAGCCGGCCAGACCAACCCTGATTTTCGCCATTACGGAACGCCTTCCAATTGTCGCGGCTCGAGCTAATTGCTGCTTCGGCCAACACCCTTGCGGCGCATCAGCGCGGCGAAGAGCTCGGTCAGGCCAAACTGCCATCGCTCGCAATCGCCGCTGCGGCGCATCCGGTTGGTCAATCGGCCGAGTTTCGGGGTTGCGACCGTCACCAGATCGCCTTCCACATGGGTGAACCCCTGGCCCTTCGCGGCGCGGTCCTGGATCGGGGCGAACATGGTGCCCAGGAACAGCACGAAACCGTCGGGGTATTGATGGTTCTCGTTGATCGTCTGCCCGACAATGTCGGCCGGGTCGCGGCTGATCTGGGTCAGGGACGATGCGCCGTGCAGGACAAAACCCTCCGGTCCCTTCACCTCCAGCGAGATTTCCATCTTCCGCACTTCGTCGAGCGTGAAGCTTTCATCGAAGAACCGCACCAACGGCCCGATGGCGCAGGACGCGTTGTTGTCCTTGGCCTTGGACAACAGCAACGCCGAGCGTCCCTCGAAGTCGCGCAAATTGACATCATTGCCAAGCGTGGCGCCGACGATGCGGCCGTCGCTCGTCACCACCAGCACCACCTCGGGCTCCGGATTATTCCAGGTCGATTTCGGATGCAGGCCCGCATCCACGCATGTGCCCACCGCCGACAGGACGGGAGCCTTGGTAAAAACCTCGGCGTCCGGCCCGATACCGACCTCGAGATACTGGCTCCAGGCATTTTGGGAAACCAGCACGTCCTTGACATGCTGCGCTTCCGCCGAACCCGGCTTCAGCCGCGACAGGTCGGTGCCGACGATCCGTGTCACCTCGGCCCGGATCGCCGCTGCCGAATCCGGATTGCCCCGCGCCCGCTCCTCGATCACCCGCTCCAGCATCGATACGGCGAACGTGACGCCGGCAGCCTTGATTACCTGCAGATCGATCGGGGCAAGCAGCCATGGCCTGGTCGGATCGCGGGTATCGGGCGGCGTGTTGTTCAGCAGATCCTGGAGCGTGCCTACCCGCTCGCCCCGCGCGGCGCGCAGCGCCCGGGCCGGATCGGCGGCGGCGGCAAGCTGGCTGGCGGTGGGGAAATCCTCGGTGATGTCGAACACGCCGTCCTGGCGGATCGCGACCACCGACGGGCCGGCAAGATCGGGACACCAGATCCGCCCCATCAGCGCGGCGCCGGCGAAATCGTCGGGTAAAATGAATGCGGCATCTGTGGTGATCGGCATCGGGGAGTCCTCGCGAGGTAACGCCTGTGCGGTCCGGGCAGCATCGTCCATCGAAGGGAACCGCTCGATGGGTCAACACCTTCGGAATATGCCCGCCTTCAGCATTGCGCTGTCACGACAAAGCTCATCGCGCCGCAGCATGCAAAATCAGACGATCGGTCAAGTGCAGCCGATTGGGTACACGCCGCCACTCGCCATGGACGGCATGGCGATCGAACAAAGACCTCGGAAGGCTTCGATGTCAGGGAATTGTGCGCGGGGGCAGGTCGAGCCAGCCGCCTGCCCCAGAAGGGCACACGGTTTCATTGGCCGGCAGGCGTCCTTCACCCACCGGCCTCAACGAAGCAATTGCACGACCTCGCGGCGCGCCCGGCGTGTGGCGCCGCTGATGGCGATCGCCATCAGCGGAGGTTCGAAATCGGGCAGGATCAGGCCGGCGCCCGTTTCAGGCCGCCTTGTTCAGGCCGCTTTGGCCTTGGCCTTTGCCACATGGCTCGAGATCGCATCCATCAAAGGCGGCGACAGGCAATCATAGGGCTCGAGCCCGAGTTCCTTCAGCCGTCCCCTGATTCCATCCATCTCGCCCGGTTGAACGCCGGACTCCAGAACGGACGACACGAATGCGGCGAACCCCGGGGCTGCCCATCCACCTTCCTGGAACAGTTCGGGATGGATGAAGTCGAGGCCGAAGAATGGATGCCCGGTGTTCTCGATCCGGCCGTACATATGCGTGCCGCAGGCCTTGCAGGCATAGCGCTGGATCGTCGCCGCCGCGTCGACAATCTGCAGCTTGTCACCGTTTTCGGTCACCTTCACATTGTCGCGCGGGACCACGGCGACGACGGAGAAGGTCGCCCCTTCGGGCTTCCAGCATTTGGTGCAGCCGCAGGCGTGGTTGTGAGCCACATCGCCCTTGATGGCGACCTTGACTGGCCTGTCCGTGCATTTGCAGACAAGGGTCCCGCCGGCGAAACTGCCGGTCCCCTTCTTTACGCCGCTATCGACCGATGGATGAATATGAGCAGTCATGGGCCTATCCTCCTTGTGTTTTAGGTTCTCTAATTTCAGAACACGACAACCGAGCGGATCGACTTGCCCTGATGCATGAGATCGAATCCCTGGTTGATCTCCTCCAGCTTGAGGACGTGTGTGATCATCGGATCGATTTCGATCTTTCCGTTCATGTACCAGTCGACGATTTTTGGCACGTCCGTGCGGCCGCGCGCGCCGCCAAAGGCCGTTCCCTTCCAGACGCGGCCGGTCACCAATTGGAACGGCCGGGTGGCGATTTCCTTGCCGGACTCTGCGACCCCGATAATCACCGAGACGCCCCAGCCGCGATGGCACGCTTCGAGGGCCTGCCGCATCACGTTGGTGTTGCCGGTGCAGTCGAAGGTGAAGTCCGCGCCGCCGTCGGTAAGTCCGACCAGATGCTGGACGATGTCGCTGACCTTGGTCGGGTTGACGAAATGCGTCATGCCGAAACGGCGGCCCCAATCCTCCTTGGAATCGTTGATGTCGACGCCGACGATCTTGTCGGCCCCCACCATCTTCGCGCCCTGGATGACGTTGAGCCCGATGCCGCCGAGACCGAATACCACGACGTTGGCGCCCGGTGTCGCCTTGGCAGTATTGACCACCGCGCCGACGCCCGTCGTCACCCCGCAACCGATGTAGCAGCTCTTGTCGAACGGCGCGTCCTCGCGAATCTTTGCCACCGCGATTTCCGGCAGCACGGTAAAGTTCGAGAAGGTCGAGCAGCCCATGTAGTGGAAGATCGGCTTGCCCTTGTGGCTGAACCGCGATGTGCCGTCCGGCATCACACCCTTGCCCTGGGTGGCGCGTATGGCGGTGCAGAGGTTGGTCTTCTGGCTGAGGCAGCTTTTGCACTGCCGGCATTCGGGCGTGTAGAGCGGAATCACGTGATCGCCCGCCTTGACCGACGTCACGCCCGGCCCTACTTCGCGGACGATGCCCGCGCCCTCATGACCGAGAATCGACGGAAAGATTCCTTCGCTGTCGAATCCATCGAGCGTGTAGGCATCGGTGTGGCAAATCCCGGTCGCCTTTATTTCGACGAGAACCTCGCCGGCCTTCGGGCCTTCCAGATCGACCTCAACGATTTCAAGAGGCTTCTTGGCCTCGAATGCGACAGCAGCGCGGGTCTTCATCTTAAACTCCACATTTCTTTTTCAAGCCGCTGCACGGACCTGCCGGGACGCGCGATTCGCATGTTCGGCATGATCATTTGGCTCCCATGCAGGACTTCTCTGCCTCAGTGTAGGCCTCGGGTTTGTCTTCACGCTTGGCAGGTCGCACACGGCCGACCGCGTCATGCGCGCGGGCGCGCAGATAGACGTAGAGGTCGTCCATGTAACATGCCACATTCGGATTATCGCCGAACGCCGGCATGACGTTCTCTTGCGCGGTGCTGATATTCTTGCGACCGCTGGCGACCACACCGAGGAAGTCGGCGTAACTCATCGTCTTCAATGAATCCTGTAGCGCCGGCGCATAGGTCGACCCCATCCCATCAGGGCCGTGGCAGACATGGCATTCGGAGTGATAACGGCGGTATCCTGAATAGGTGTACCAATCGACCGTACCATCGGACGCGACCTTGAAGGTCGGGTTGCCTTCCTTGTCGAGATATTTGCCATCCTCGGACTTGACGGCGGTCGGATCGTCCGCAGCGTGGGCAATCGATCCCGGCGCCACAAGCAAGAGCGTGGCTACAATCAACCAAATTCTACGCAAGAGCTCATCCTCGATATTCGATGTAGATCAACCGGCGCGTGGAACGAGCCACGCGCCGGACGAGGTGGTCCTGCTTTACTGCGGCAGTGCGAACACGGTGAGCGTGCCGCCGAGCGCGGTATAGTTGCTCAGCGCGGCATAGCCACCGACCGCGCCGAGACCCGCCGTCGGATCGGTCAGACCTGCGGCAAGGCCGATACCTGCCCAGCCGCCGACGCCGGACAGCACGGCTACGTACTGCCTGCCGCCGTTCTCATAGGTCGTGACGTTGCCGATGATGCCGGACGGGGTCTTGAACTTGTAAAGTTCCTTCCCGGTCTTGGCATCGACTGCCTTCAGATAGCCTTCGAGCGTTCCGTAGAACACCACGCCGCCGGCCGTCGCGAGCGCTCCCGACCACACCGAGAACTGCTCCTTGTTCGACCAGACGATCTTGCCGGTCTTGCCATCCCAGGCAATGAAATTGCCCATGTGGCTCTCGCCCTGAGGCGGATACATCGACAGGGTCGCGCCGACATAGGGCTGACCTGCGGTGTAGCTCACCTTGAACGGCTCGTAGTCCATGCAGACGTGGTTGGTCGGCACGTAGAACAGTTGCGTATCGGGCGAATAGGCTGCCGGCTGCTCGTCCTTGGTACCGAGCGCGGCCGGGCAGATGCCCTTGGTGTTCTTGTCTTCACCGCCCTTCTCGGTCGAATACTGATCGAGGACCTTGGGACGGCCGTAGGTCGGCGAGCTCTTGTTCATGTCGACGCCACTGGTCCAGTTGACCTTCGGATCGTACTTCTCGGCGACCAGGAGTTCGCCGGTGGCACGATCCAGCGTGTAACCCAAACCGTTGCGGTCGAAGTGGGTCAACAGTTTGCGTTCCGCGCCGTTGATCTGCTGGTCGCTGAGGATCATTTCGTTGACGCCGTCATAGTCCCATTCATCGTGCGGCGTCATCTGGTAGACCCACTTGGCCATACCGGTATCCGGATTGCGCGCCCAGACGGTCATCGACCACTTGTTGTCGCCGGGACGCTGCTTCGGATTCCAGGTCGAGGGATTGCCGGAGCCGTAATAGACGAGGTTCAGACTGGGATCATAGGATATCCAGCCCCATGTGCAGCCGCCGCCGATCTTCCACTGATCGCCCTGCCAGGTCTTGATGCTCGAATCCTTGCCGACCGGCTTGCCGAGTTCGGTGGTGCTGACGGGATCGACCATAATCTGGTCGTCCGGTCCTTCGGAGAAGGCGCGCCAGGCCTGCTTGCCGGTCTTGAGATCGTAGGCCGTGACGTGACATTGCACGCCGAACTCGCCGCCGGAAATGCCGATCAGAACCTTGTCCTTGACGACGAGCGGCGCAGACGTGCCCGTGGCGCCCTTGCCCGGATCTCCGTTCTTGGTACTCCATGCCACCTGCCCGGTCTTGGCATCGAGCGCAACCAGGGTGGTGTCGGCCTGATGCAGGAGGATCTTGCCGTCGCCATAAGCCACGCCGCGGTTGACCGTGTCGCAGCACATCACGGGGATGACGTTCGGATCCTGCTTGGGCTCGTACTTCCAGACGATCTTGTTCTCCTGCGAAAGGTCAAGAGCGTAGACCTTGTTTGGGAACGGCGTATGGACGTACATGATGTTGCCGACGATCAGCGGCCCACCTTCATGGCCGCGCAGCACGCCGGTCGAGAAGGTCCAGGCGACCTGGAGCTTGCCGACATTGGCTGCGGTGATCTGGTTCAGTTTCGAGTATCGTGTATTTGCGTAGTCGCCGGCCGGCATCACCCAATCTTTCGGGTTCTGCGCCATCTTGCTCAGCTCTTCATTGGCATACGCGACGCCGACGGCGAATGTCGCCATGGCGCCGAGACAGGCAGCGGATAGCACCTTGCGCATAGTGGTTCCTCCCAGATTTAAGAGTTTTGGGTTTCCGCCGAGACGGCCCATTTTCCATTCTTGGTCCCTATTCCTATCCTGATCGGAAGCGGGAAACTTGCCCAAGAGCGAACCGCGTTTGCTCAAAAGCGAAACACAATGAACTTTTTAATTTTGGGCCGCCGGGAGCCGTCCTCTCATGCTGCGAAGCATCAATCGTGGGCTTGTTCCCACAAGCACCCCCGCGCGTCCCGAGGCTGAGGTTCCCCTTGACGCAGCCGAAACTAAGTTGGAGGATTGTCAAAGGGATATTGGGAAGAATCTGCGCGACTTCCCTGCGACTGTCTTAGGTTGAGTCAAATGTAGCGTCCTGTGACCGAAGCATTTGCCGAGGTCGCGGCCTGTTCTCGAATCGGTGCTTGAACCATGTCCGATACAGTCCGCTCACTCAGCACTTCCGGGTTGGCACCGAAGAAGCAGCTCCAAACTTGGTCAGATGCACTGACGGATCTCTGCGGCCAATTTGATGTCGACCCGCTGGAAGGTTCTTCGCTCGAGGGGCGGATAAATTACACAACCGTCTCGCAGCTGAAACTGTGTCAGATTGAGGCGAGCCAACATCGCATCGCGCACACGGTCTCAAGCACAAAACTGAGCGAACATCCCTACGTCAAGATACTGTTCCAGACCTACGGCATCTCGCATTTCGAACAGAACGGCCGTCGCATCGACATCATGCCCGGCGACTGCCTCGCCTATGACGTCTCCTGTCCGCACACGATCGTCAGCCCCTCGCTGACCCGGCACGAGGTCGTGATCGTCCCAAAGGAACTGCTTCACGAACGCGGCTTCCGCACAGCGAAGATGTTGCCGTGCAAGCTCTCCGCGCGTAACGGCACCGGCCGCATCGCCTACGACTTCGTGCACACCGCGTTTGACGAAGCGAAAAGACTGTCGCCCTACAACGCCATCGGCGTCGCCGATTCGCTGATCGATCTGCTGCTGTTGCCGCTGCGCGAAGCTGACACGATGTTCGATCGCGTCGGTCCCGAAGCGATGTACATTCGGGCTCAAGCCTTCATCCGCGAGCACTTGCGCGACCCGGAGCTTTCCATCGACCAGATCTCGGCGGCATTGGGCTGCACCAAGCGCTATCTGCACATGCTGTTCAGCGACAAGGGCATGACCGTCAGCGATTACATCTGGCGGGCGAGACTGCTGCACTGCCGCCAGGAACTGGAGACGCAGCACGGCAAGACCATCACGGACGTCGCATTTTCGTGGGGCTTTTCCAGCTCGTCGCACTTCAGCCGCGTGTTTCGGAAGCATTTCGGGTTCGTTCCCTCCGCGATCCACAAGGCGCATTGCGCCGATCCGGCGCGGGATGCTTCCTGACGAGAGCGTCAAAGCCGCGCG
Organism: Bradyrhizobium sp. AZCC 2262; assembly: GCF_036924535.1. Classification (NCBI taxonomy): domain Bacteria; kingdom Pseudomonadati; phylum Pseudomonadota; class Alphaproteobacteria; order Hyphomicrobiales; family Nitrobacteraceae; genus Bradyrhizobium; species Bradyrhizobium sp. AZCC 2262. The sequence goes on from NZ_JAZHRT010000001.1 coordinate 4,372,416, forward strand.
GTAAGCTGACGCGCTGCCGCGAATCTTTGAGTTGCGGCGAATCGCTTCGTGTCTTCCCGCCGTGTCTGCCGCCTCACGACTACCAGGTTGCCTTCAACCCCGCATAGAAGGCGCGCGGCCGCGCCGGGCTGACGGAGCGGGGGTCGGTGAAATCCGCGCCGCCATTGGCGAAATTCGGTACGTCATTGGTCTGGAAAAACGTCCCGTGCGTCGAATAGCGACTGTCGAAGATATTATCGACGCGGCCGTAGATCTGATACGTCTTGTTGATCTGATACGAGGCGTGCAGGTTGAAAACCGAATACCCGGGCAGCCTCGCCGCCTGGTTGGATTCATCGCCGGCAAAATACTGGCTGGCGACGAACAGTGCATCGCCGCCGACCTTGAAAGCGTCGGTGACCGAATAATCGATGCCGAACTTGACCCGATTGCGCGGGATGGCCGGAATCCGGTTGCCCGGTACGACCTGGATATTGCCATCGTCATCGGCGAACGGACTGCGAGAGTTGAGCGTCAAGGAATCGAGGAAGCGCGCATCGACGAGGGTATAGCTGGCATAAAGTTGCAGCGTCTTCGACGTCAGATTGACCTGCGCCTCGATACCCTGCCGCCGTGTCCTGCCCACGTTCTGGAAATAGCCAAAGCCCTGCACCTCCGGACTCGGAACCGCCAGAATGTCATCCGCATTGGTCGCGCGGAACCCGCCAATTTTCCATCCGAGGGTGCCGATATTCAGCTCCTTGGTGCCGCGGAAGCCCGCCTCGACGGTACGCGACACGACCTGCTTCAGCGGCGGATCAGCAATCAGGAATGCCGCGACGATACAGGGGCGCGCAGGATCGGCGCATGCGAGCTCCAGCGGGGTCGGCGCACGATTGGCTTCCGAGTATCCGGCATAAGCCGTCACTTCAGACGTAACCTTGTAGGTGCCGCCAATCATCGGATTGAAACGGCTGAACGTATGACTGCCGTTGAGATCGGTGCCGATCAGGTCTTGAAGGTTGATGCTTGCATAGTTGAACCGGCCGCCGCCCGAGATTGAGAACCGGTCCGTCACGTCGAAGGTGTCGAGTGCATAGAGGCCGGTGTAGCGGTTGGTGGCGCGAAGCGAGACCGGGCCGATTGAAATCGGGGTGCCTGATGGCCCGAGGAAGATGCCGCTACCGCTGACGACGTAATTTGAGCCGATCGTGCCCAATTCTCCGCTTGCTCCGAAGCGGGTGACGCCGGAATCGAAGCTGGTACCGACCATGAACTGGTTGTTGTGCCCGAACAACTGGTCGGTATTGGTCGCCTGCAGGGTCGCCCCGGTCGTCGTCGAACGGGTGGTTGTCCGATCGATCTCCCCAAGTATGGCGTCGGCGGGGAACGGGTTTGCGAGTTGGACATCGTTGAGTCCGTTCGCCGGCGCTCCCGGCGTGGTCTCTTCGTTGAAGCAAAGCAGCGTCGGATCGCCAACACATGGCGCCGTCTCGGTCGGGTTGCCATCGACCGTCTTCTGGCGGAAAGCACGGACACGCACCGAGCCGTCGATCGTCCAGGTCGGCGTCACCTCGACCTTTCCGGTCAGATTGGCGTAGGCCACGCGGTTATCCGTGGTCTGCGGCGTCGTATAGGTGGCGCCCCAATATTTTTGGAGCAGTTCGACCGGAACGGCTGCCGACGCGCCAAAATTGTTCTTGGCAGCGCCTACGTTGAGGTGAAACTCGCTGCTATCTGTCCGGTACCCGACATCGCCGTAAAAGCGCCGGATCGCCGATTCCGAGAAATTGCGATAGCCATTGTCGCGCACGCCTTCGAGCGCGCCGTAGACCGACCAATTGTCGATCTGCTTGCCATACTGCGCCGAACTCTGGATGCGACCGAACGAACCGCCCATCGTGTTGATTTCAGCGCCCTGATAGTTGAAGCCGTTCTTCATCTGCACGTTGACGGCTCCACCCAATGCGTTGAGACCGAAGGCGGGGTTGTTGGTTACGACTGTGACCGACTTGATCGCAGTGGTCGGGATCAAATCCCAGTTGACGGTGTCGCCGAACGCTTCGTTGATGCGCATGCCGTTCTGGTAAACCGCCAATCCCTGAGGCGTACCGGCGACCGGAGACGAATCAAAACCTCGAAACTGTATGCCCGGCATAAATGGATTTCCGGTAGTGTCGCTGATGATGAGGCCCGGCACGTGTTGCTGCAGGGCGTCGGTAATGTTCAGCGAGTCGGTTCGCGCAATCTGCGCGGCACCAACGGCATTGATCGCTGCCGGCACCTTGTCGACATCAATTCCCGTACCGGCGACCGGCGTCGGCGCTGTCGGGTAGACATAGACCCGGCGCACGTTCCTGGTGGCCTGAGGCTGAGGCGCACCCCGGCTGCGAGTGCTGCGAGCTGGCTTGTCGGCCGTGGTCGGGGCGACGACCTCGATGGCCGGCAGGACCTCGCTATCGCCTGACGTGGTTTGGGCCTGAGCACAGTCAATCCCCGGAACGACACATAGCGATAGTGTCCCAATAAACAGGAATCGAGCGCCCATTCTGTTTCACCCCCATTCCCTACCGGCCACATTGGTCCCCGCCGGCTGGTTGCGGATGATCTTAGAATGTCAATCAGATCGCGCACCATTCAAAACGTCCCGGACAAAACGGGAAAAATTCCCGGCTCAGTAACGCGCGTCCCTCGGAATCACGGCCTCCACAGTTACGCCATTATCTCCAGAAGCAATCGTGAGCGAGCCACCCAGCGCCAAAATGCGCTCGCGCATTCCCGTGAGCCCGAAGCCGAGCTTGTGATCCGGTCTCAATCCGCCGCCATTGTCGCGCACCCGCACCAACGCGCCGCCGCGCCCGGTCAATCCCGAAGGCAGCTCAACAGGTTCAACGGTTACGTTGACGCAGGTGGCGCCCGCGTGGCGAAAGACATTGGTCAGTGCTTCCTGAATGGTGCGGTAGATCGTCAAATCGGCTGTCTCTCCTGTGTCGCCCAGCGACTGCGAGATTTCCGTTTCGATGGCAACGCCAGGATGCGACTCCCCCCATAGGCGCAGGAGCGCGCCAAGCGCTTCGCGAAGACCAAGCTCCATCAGCCCCACGGGCCGCAGCTTTTCAAGAACCCGCCGATTGGATTGCTGCAAGGCATTTACCTGTTCCAATATGGCACTGCCGTGCTTTCGCGTGGCTTCCACATTCGGACCCCCTGCATCTGCAATCCGCGTCAGCGCACTGGCGTGTGCTCGCAATGCAAAGAGATAGGGCCCAAACTCATCGTGCAGCTCGCGTGCGATTTCCTTGCGTTCGACATCCTGCAGCGAGACGACGCGCTCGGCCAGACGCCTCTTGTCGTCAACCGCGTTGGCCAGAGTGGCCGCAAGGTGGTTCAACTTGTCGCAGATAGCAACGAGTTCTGGCGGGCCATCCGGTTTCACACGCGTGTCGTAACCACCGGATTCGATTTTCGTCATTGCTTCCGAAAGCGTCTGGATTGGCGCAAGCGCCCGGCTGACGACCCTGATCGTGATGAGGAAGAGAACGATCGCAATCACCGTGCCGATCTGGAGCTGGGTGATAATTCCATCCCAGATCTCGGCCATCTCGTCGTTCGGATGCGACGTGATCAGCAGCGCACCCGGCTTTCCCTTGATCGAGATCGGCACGTTCACCGTGGTCTTTTCGGGATGAACCAGCGTGACAAACCATGCCGGCGGCGAGCGTGCGTCGGGATTGTCGTCCGTGTTGGCCGCTGTCCCTGACATCTCGACCGCTTCACCCTGCCACGTGATACTGACGTGGCGAAGCCGGTTGAGGTCGTGAACAATCTGGTTCAGCCGCATTTCTGCGTCCGGCGCCTCCTTCAGTCCCGCAACGATCGTATCGATGAATTCACGCGCCAGTCGTATGACGCTTTGATCTTCAGCCTGGACGCGAGGCCCGGCCTCGAGCACAAGTCGCGCGATATTGGCGGCTAAACCGAGCGTGAGGACGAGCGCCAGCAGCAAGTTGATCCGGGCGCGCAAGGAAAAATTTTGCCACATAGCCTTTTGTCCAGGAGCGAAATCGCCTTTGTCTAGGAGCGAAGGCGTCTTCAGTTCCCCATCGTTGGGAGCGTTGACAGATAAAACAGGCGTCTATCTAATCGAAGCGTATAGCAACATCGCCCGGGTTGCATGATCATCGACGGCAGGTATCGCCCCGAAGTCTGCGCCGGTGTTTCGCCTGATGCGGTGCAGCAATGGGAGTGAAGCGGTGTTCGGGACCAGTGCCAATGCGCGTTCTGATTGTTGATGATCATCGCATCGTTGCTTCGGGCTGCCGTGCCCTGTTCGCCGACGACCCCGAGATCGACATACTGGAAGCCCCCGACGCGGAGAGTGGCGAGCGCGTGTTCGGCGAACGGCAACCGGATATCTGCGTACTCGACATCAACCTTCCGACGGTTTCCGGGTTTGAACTGGCACGGCGTCTCCTCGCGCGCGATGCGTCTGCACGTATCATCATGTTCAGCATGAACGATGATCCGGTATTCGCCGCGCGCGCCATCGAAATCGGCGCCAAGGGTTATGTTTCCAAAGCTGGGGATCCCCAGGACCTTGTCGAGGCGATCCATGAGGTTGCAAAGGGTGGGGTCTTTCTGCCGCCGGCGATGGCGCGAAGTATTGCATTCGCGAGACCCTCGTTCGCCCGAAGTCCGCTTTCCCGCCTGACCTCGCGCGAGATGGAGATCCTGCGCCTGCTCAGTGCAGGCAAGAGCCTCTCCGAGATCGCGTGGCTAATCCATTCCTCCTACAAAACCGTCGCCAACACCTCGTCGATCATGCGCCACAAGCTTGGCGTACGCACGTCCGCCGAGCTGGTGCGATTTGCAATAGAGAGCGGCGTGGCGTGATCGTGCTGCGCGGCGCAGGAGTCGCAAGATCATGACCATGAAAACCGTTTCGCTCAACAAATCATACGGCGGAACGCAGGGCGTCTATCGACACGCCAGCCGCGAAACCGGGACCGACATGACTTTCTCGGTCTATGTGCCGCCGCACGCCAGCGGCGCCAGGCTGCCGGTGGTCTGGTATCTCTCCGGCCTGACCTGCACCCACGCCAACGTGACGGAAAAGGGTGAATTTCGCAGCGCCTGCGCCGCACTCGGATTGATCTTCGTTGCGCCCGACACCAGCCCGCGCGGCGACGGCGTGCCCGGCGATCCCGCCAATGCCTACGACTTTGGGCTAGGCGCCGGCTTCTACGTCGATGCGACGCAGGAGCCGTTCGCCCGCAATTACCGCATGTGGAGCTACGTCACGGAGGAATTGCCGAAACTGGTCGCTGAAAACTTTCCGGTCGATCCCGACCGGCAATCCATTCTCGGCCACTCCATGGGCGGTCATGGCGCACTGACGGTCGCGCTACGCCATCCCGGCCGCTATCGCACGGCGAGCGCGTTTTCGCCGATCGTCGCTCCCTCGCAGGTGCCATGGGGCATCAAGGCGCTCGGCGGCTATCTCGGCGACATCGGACAGGCATGGCGCAAGCACGATGCGGTGGCGTTGATCGAGGACGGCGCCAGAGTGCCCGATCTATTGGTCGACTACGGCGATGCCGATCCGTTTCTGACCGAACAGCTCCGTCCGGAGTTGCTGCAGAGCGCGTGCGAGAAAGCCAAAATCCCCCTCACCTTGCGCCGGCAGCCCGGCTATGACCACAGTTACTACTTCATCTCCACGTTCATGTCCGATCATCTGCGCTGGCATGCGGAGCGGCTGAAGGGCTGAAACGGCGTAGAGCCTTCCCACAGAGAATTGGGTTGCAAGCCAAAACAATTCGGTCATGGTTCAGGTCAAACGGTCCGCCATACGGCGAAGAGAAAGACCTGTCAGGGAGAAGCCATGTTCCGATGGTTGGTCGTTGCGATCGGTTTCTGCATCGCGACCACCCCCGTGTTCGCGGCCGACCCCATCGAGATCGGCATCGGCTATCTCGGCCGCGCCGGCGTCAAGCCGAAATTGTCACTGGTCGAACTGCCGGCGGAGAACGACGGGTTTGCCGGCGCGCGCCTTGCCGTCGAGGACAACAACACCACGGGCAAGTTCCTCAATCAGCATTTCACGCTGGAGGAAGTCCGGCTGAAGGACAATGAGGACGTCGCAAAAGCCGCGGGGGCGCTCGCCGAGCGCACCGGCTTCATCATCGCCGACCTTCCGGCGGACGATTTATTGAAGGCCGCCGACGCGCTTCGCGATCGGGGAACGCTGCTATTGAATGCCGGCGCCATTGACGACCGGTTGCGCGAGCAAGACTGTCGCGCCAATGTGATGCACATCGCGCCGACGCGCTCGATGCTCGCGGATGCACTCGCCCAGTATCTCGTGTGGAAGCAATGGAAACGCTGGCTGTTCGTCGTCGGCTCGCATGATCAGGACAAGTTGTATGCCGACGCATTGCGCCGCGCGGCCACACGCTTTGGCGCGAAGATCGTTCAGGAGCGAATTTTCGAGGATACCGGCGGCGCCCGCCGCACCGACAGCGGGGTCACCTTGATCCAGCGGCAAATGCCGGTATTCACCCAGCAGGCGCCGGCCTATGACGTCCTCGTTGCGGCTGACGAAAGCGAGGTATTCGCGTCCTACCTGCCCTACCGCACCTGGGACCCGCGGCCGGTTGCGGGCTCGGCCGGGCTGGTTCCGACCAGTTGGCATGCGGCGCAGGATCAGTGGGGCGCGATCCAGATGCAGAACCGGTTTGTGAAGCTGAATTCGCGACACATGACCGCACTGGACATGCAAGCCTGGACGGCAGCGCGTATGATCGGTGAAGCAGCTTCACGCACCAAGTCCGGTGACCCAAAGGCGGTGTCGGCGTTCCTCAAAGGACCCGACTTTTCCATTGCGGCATTCAAGGGCCGGCGGCTGACGCTGCGGGACTGGAACCTGCAGCTTCGTCAGCCAATCCTGCTGGTCGACGGACGCATGGTGGTCTCGGTTTCGCCGCAGGAGGGATTTTTGCACCAGGTCTCAGAGCTCGACACGCTTGGCGTCGATCGGCCTGAGACCAAATGCAAGCTGCAATGAAGGAGGATGGATTGCGTATGTGGCGTCATTGCCTGCTTTCCGGAACGGCTTTCCTGCTCGCGACGGCGGCTCCCGCCTCGGCCTTCATCGCCTATGTCTCGAATGAGAAGGGCAACACGGTAACTGTGATCGATACGGACAGTTGGACCGTCACCAAGACCATCAAGGTCGGCCAGCGGCCGCGCGGCATCGAGTTCACGAGGGACGGCAAGTTTGTATTCGTGGCCGTCGGAGACGACGACAGCATCCAGGTCATCGACGTTGCGAAGCAGGAGGTGGTCGATACCCTGCCCTCCGGCCCCGACCCTGAACTGTTCGCGCTCGATGCTGCCGGCAAGATCCTCTACGTCGCCAACGAAAACGACAACACGGTGACCATCATCGACGTCGAAAAGCGCGCCCGTCTCGGCGAGATCCAGGTCGGCGTCGAGCCGGAGGGTATGGCCATCAGCCCGGACGGCAAGATCCTGATCAATACTTCCGAGACCACCAATATGGCGCATTTCATCGATACCGCGACGCGCCAGATCGTTGCCAACGTACTGGTCGATGCGCGCCCGCGCTTCGCCGAGTTCAAGCGTGACAATTCCGAAATATGGATTTCATCGGAGATCGGGGGCACCGTTTCGGTGATCGATCCGGTCAAGCGGGAGGTGACGAAGAAGATTACATTCGAGATTCCCGGCTTGCGGAGCGAAGCCATCCAGCCGGTCGGCATCGGCATGACCAAGGACGGCAAGACCGCTTTCGTCGCGCTCGGCCCTGCCAATCGCATCGCGGTCGTCGATGCCGCCAGCCACAAGGTCACCAAATATCTGCTGGTGGGGCAGCGGGTGTGGCACATGGCATTCACCCCGGACGAGAAATATCTGATGGTTACCAACGGCGTGTCGAACGATGTCTCGGTCATCGACGTCGCCGCGCAAAAAGTCATCAAGACGATCCAGGTCGGCGAGCTGCCCTGGGGTATCACGATTGCACAACCATGACCGCAACTGACGCACTTTCCGCCGGTCAGAACACGCAGGACACTCCCCCGCGGCCCGATGCTGCTGAGATGCCTGCATTGTCGATCGACGGCGTCAGCCATTCCTATGGCGCGCGACAAGCGCTGATCGACATCGGCTTCACCGTCGCACCCGCGAGTTTCACGGCGTTGCTTGGTCTGAACGGCGCCGGCAAGAGCACGCTGTTCTCGCTGATCACGCGCCTGTTCGGAATCCAGCGCGGACATATCGGAATTTTCGGCCATGATATCGCGCGAGCGCCGGGCGAGGCATTGCGGCTGCTCGGCGTTGTGTTTCAGCCCCGCACGCTCGATCTCGACCTCTCGGTGACGCAGAACCTGCTTTATCACGCGGCCTTGCACGGCATCGCGAGGCGCGATGCACGCGAACGCAGCCGCGAGGTGCTGGCGCGCATCGGGCTTGCCGACCGCGCCGGCAGCAAGGTGCGCGACCTTTCCGGCGGCCAGATGCGGCGATTGGAAATCGCGCGTGCACTGTTGCACCGCCCGCGCCTGCTCCTGCTCGACGAGGCAACCGTCGGCCTCGACGTCAAGGCGCGCGCCGACATCCTCAATCATGTTCGCCAGCTCGTTACCGAGCAGGGAATAAGCGTGTTGTGGGCGACGCATCTGTTCGACGAGATCGGTTCGAACGATGATCTGGTTGTCCTGCATCAGGGCCGGATACTGGCCCAGGGCCAGGTGGCCCGGGTTATCGCCGATACCGGCGGCAGCGATATCAACACGGCGTTCATGCGGCTGACCGGCTCCACCGCACAGAGCGGGAGCCCAATATCATGACCTCCGCAACCATGAGGCCAATCAGGAGCGGCTTCTCGCTCGCCGAATATTTCACCTGCCTGAGCGGCATTGTGTGGCGCGAGGCGCTTCGCTTCCTGCATCAACGCGAACGCTTCATCTCCGCATTGGTGCGGCCCCTGGTGTGGCTGTTCATCTTCGCGGCGGGCTTCCGTCAGGTGCTCGGCCTCTCCATCATCCCGCCCTACGAGACCTACATTCTGTACGAGGTCTACATCGCGCCCGGCCTGATGGCGATGATCCAGCTCTTCAACGGCATGCAGTCCTCGCTCTCCATGGTCTACGATCGCGAGATGGGCAACATGCGCACCTTGCTGGTGAGCCCACTGCCGCGATGGTTTCTCCTGTCCTGCAAACTGCTGGCGGGAACCGCGGTTTCGCTGCTTCAGGTGTATGCCTTCCTGCTGATCGCCTGGTTCTGGGATATCGCCCCGCCCCCGGCCGGCTATTTCACGGTGCTGCCGGCGCTGGTGCTATCGGGCCTGATGCTCGGCGCGTTGGGGATGCTGATCTCCTCCGGCATCAAGCAGCTTGAGAATTTCGCGGGCGTGATGAACTTTGTCATCTTTCCGATGTTCTTCGCTTCCTCAGCGCTCTATCCACTGTGGCGCATCCTGGAGAGCAGCCCGATGCTCTACTATGTCTGCCTGTTCAATCCGTTCACGCATGCCGTGGAGCTGATACGCTTTGCGCTATATGGGCAAGTGAACTGGACGTCGCTTGCGGTTGTCGGCGGCTGCACGGCGGCCTTCCTGATCGGCGCGATTTACGCCTACGATCCATCGCGCGGCCTGATCCGCCGCGGACCGGCCGGAGGCGAGACATGAAGTATCGGACCGCGATCGCAGTATGGCTTGCCGTTACGGCGACGATCAGCTCGGGCCATGCCGCCGATCCGCGCTATCCGGACTGGCCGTGCGCCCAGGCCAAGGTGCCCGAGATATCCGTCGCCGCGGTGTGGGCAGGCCCGCCGCTCGACGATGTCTCCGGCAAGTGGAAAGACGACGCCAAGGTCAGCGCGCTGGTCGCAAAGCTGGCGGCAAGGCGGACCCCGCTCGAGGAAGCGCAAAAGGCGATCACCGAATACCTGAACGGTGCCGCCGACAAGACCGGAAGCGGCAAGCTGCTGTTTGCCGGCCTGTTCGATTCCCTCAATGCCCAACGCTCCCAGGTTCTGAGCGGGCTGGAGCGCGTCACCCGCAAGCAGCGCGAGGCGGCCGACAAAATCCGCACCGACACGCTTGCTCTGCAGGCGCTGCAGGGCGAAACGCCGCGCGACCAGGCCAAGATCGACGACCTCGGCAATCAGCTTGTTTGGCAGACGCGGATCTTCGAGGACCGGCGCGGCGTCATCAAATTCGTCTGCGAGGTGCCGACGGCGATCGACCAGCGTCTGTTCGCCCTCAGCCGGACGATTCAGCAGGAGATCGAATAGTCACCAGCAGGATGAGATCAGTTTGGGCCGTGACGACGGCCCCTCTCGTGCCCTGGACGCAAGCAGTCCAAGTGCTGCGAGCCCGGGCCTATTCTACTTTGCATGGGGTTGTTTTCGATATTTTGTCTCCCGCTCTACCGCGGCGATGAAGGCTCCTCACCGGTCCGTGGTTCTGGCTGCGACTCCGCCAGGTCCAACCCCGCCCGTTCCCAGCCATCCGTTCCTTCGGGGTACCACGCCACATTGGAATAGCCGCATGTCAGGATTCGCTTTGCCGCGTTCCAGGACATCCAGCAATCGGCCTGACAGTAAATCACGACCAGCGCGGCGCTGTTGCCTGCCGTCGCGCGGACGAGCCCGCGCCGCAGATAGTCTTCCGTCGCCGCCGCGAGCTTTCCGTAGCCGGTGTCCGGCAGCCACATGCTGCCGGGAATGTTGAGCCGCGGCTTGTCACGCCAAACCGTGCCTTCGGGCAGATTTTTCGGTTTTGGCGCGCGGGGCAGGACGTCGATGAACACGCCCGTCTTTGCGCGCCAGATCGCCCCGGCTTCCGCGGTGGTGAGAACACGCACGCCGGCGAGGGTTGCAGGAACCGGCGCACGGTAATCTTCCATGCGATAGCCGTCGGGCTCAGGCGGCCTTTCCTGTGCAACGGTCGAGGCAACGAATGCAAATGCCGCAAGGATCAGACCTGCCAGCTTTTCCTTCATTGCACTTTCGTTGCCGTCTCCGCGCCGATCGGCCGGTCATTCTCGTCGAGCAAGGGGACGCCGTAATCGAGCAATATTTTGTTGATGGCGGGCTGGTTTTCCTGGATCAGGCGGTTGAGTTGCCGCTTCCAGTTCTGGTCGGCCCCCCGCACCCCCATGCCGATCCGAAACGCCAAACGCGGGCCGGTCGTTTCCTTCACGAGAGGCGTGACATGGAGCGGCGGGTTCGCTTTCATCGCATAGAAGCCCGCCATCGGTCCCCACAGGATGCCGACATCGATCGTCCCCGATGTCAGGTCAGCGATCATGGCCTCCGCCGACGAGTCGATGCGCGTATCCACCATCAACTGATATGGTTTGGCATTCGCCATCAGACCGTTGACCGCCATGTTGGTGGCCGGAGGCGTGCCGGCCACGATGCCGATATGCTTGCCTTTCAGGCGTTCGTCTTCCAGCGTCGCAACATCTTCGAGGCCGCTGCCCGGCTTGGCGACCAGCGCATAGGCGGTGCGGTAATAGGGATTGGTCCCCTGAACCAGGTCATCGCCTTGCGGAAAGCCCATGATGACGTCGCAACGATGGGCGCCAAGCGTCATCCGGACGAAGCCGGTCGCCTGCGGGAAGTACATGTAGTCCAGCTTCTTCTGCAGCTTCTCGGCGAACAGTTCGGCAAGCTTGTTCTCGAATCCCTCGCCCTTTTCATTGGAAAACGGCAAGTTGTGCGGATCGGCGCAGACGCGCAGCACCTTGGGGTCGACGAGCTCGATCGACAAATCGCCGCTTTCTTTGATCTGCGCACGCGCGACATCGCGCCCGAGGAAGACCGCGAGGATCGCCAATATCGCAATCGCCAGCCAGCGCTTTTGCCCGGCATATGTCATCGAAAACTGCTGCACTTCCGGCCCACCATGGTTGCCAACTTCGGGAAAATATCGGCAACCCCGACGAACGAAGTTCCGTTGAAGCCGCAGACAACCAAAATGCTAAGCTTGTCAATTGGCGCGTGCAACTGGAATAATCCCGATAACGGCCTCGTTGCCCGTGCTGCGACGCAAACCTGGCTACGACGTAACATGGAATTGCCGACAGCGCTTCGTGCTGAGACGGAGGCCGAAATATGGCTCGTGCCGCATTGATTCCGATCGCGCTCGCGATGCTCGCTACGGCAACAGCCTCGCGCGCGCAACAACAGGAATTGCCCGTCAATTCTGTCGCGGATGGCGTGTTCGTGCACAATGGCAAAACCGCGCAGATGACGCGTGAGAACGACGGCGCGATCGCCAATGTCGGTTTCATCGTTGGCGAGGACGCGGTCGCGGTGATCGATACAGGTGGCAGCGTTCGTGAAGGACGGCAATTGATGGCAGCCATTCACGCCCGGACGGGCAAGCCGATCCGCTACGTCATCAATACGCATGGCCACCCCGACCACGTTTTCGGCAATGGTGCTTTCGTGCAGGACGGAACGACCTTTGTCGGTCACGCGAACCTGCCGCGCACGCTGGCCACGCGCGGACAATTCTACCTCGATGCATTTCGCCGGACCATGGGCGACGATCTGATCGACGAGGTCAGCATCGTGCCGCCAACGCTGCTCGTCAGCGGCACGCTCAAGCTGGATCTCGGGCGACGGCCGCTCGTTTTGCGGGCGTGGCCTGCAGCGCACAGCGATTGCGATCTCACGGTGCTCGATGAAAAAACCGGAACCCTGTTTGCGGGCGATCTGGTGTTTCTGACCCACACGCCCGTACTGGACGGCAGCATTCGCGGTTGGCTCGGCGCACTCGACGAACTTGGCGCCCTATCAGCACAACGCGTGGTTCCCGGTCACGGTCCTGTGAGCGGATGGCCAGCCGCCCTCGCCGAGGAGCGCCGCTATCTCCAAACGCTGGCCGCAGACGTACGTGGGCTCGTCAAAAGCGGCAAGCCGATAGCGACGGCGGGTACGGCAGCGGGCTCCGAACGATCCCGATGGGAATTGTTCGACGATTTCAACACCCGCAACGCAACCGCAGCATTTTCGGAAATTGAATGGGAATAGCGCGCGCATTGCCCTATATTGCGGTCATTGCTTCCTTCCCTCTGCAAGGTGGTGCATGCCCGGATATCTTTCTCGCCTGTTCGGCGTCGCTGGCCTGCTGCTGTTCGGCGCGCCGCTGGCGCTTGCGGCAGAGGCGAATGACCCCTGGCCCGGCCTGGTGCAGGACATCTTCAATAGCCGCCAGATGAACGATGGCAGCGACGTGATCGCCGTCGAAATGCCCACCCGTGCCGAGGATGCCGCCATTGTGCCGGTAACCCTGCGAACGAAGCTATTGCCCGGCGATATCAGGCAGGTGCTGAGCATCACGCTGGTGATCGACCAGAATCCAGCGCCGATGGCGGCCAAATTCCAGCTCGGACCGGACGCCAAAGTATCAGAAATCTCGACCCGCGTTCGCGTCAACAATTACACCGATGTTCATGTGGTGGCCGAACTCAGTGACGGCAAACTCTATATGGCCAAGACCTATGTGAAGGCGTCCGGGGGCTGCTCCGCGCCTGCAGCCAAGAATGCCGACGAAGCCAAGGGCAGGCTCGGCCAGATGCGCTACCGACAGTTCGCAAAGAACGGTGAAGGCCCGACCAGCGGGACGCGCGAGACCCAGATCATGATCGGGCACCCCAACAATTCCGGCCTGCAGATGGACCAGGTCACGCAATTGTATGTTCCGGCCTTCTTCGTCAATGAGCTGCGGCTCTGGCAGGACGACAGTCCGGTGCTGACCATGGAAGGCGGCATTTCAATTTCGGAAGATCCCAATATCAGGTTCACCTACGTCTCGAACGGAGCGAAAAATTTCCGCGCGGAGGCAAAGGATACCGAGGGACATGTTTTCCAGCGCGAATGGAAGATCGACGATTCCGGAATGTGACGCGGGGCCGCCGCCTCAGAAACAGCGTACTTCCGCTTCGGCTTGCGCCCGCCTGAGTTCGTTGAGCGCGCTTGCCGCCTGCTCGGACGTACGGAACTGCCCGCCCAGATTTCCCCTGACCTGCGACATACTGAGCACCGTTTCGGCCGTGACGTAGCGCTCATAGGGCACGAGCGAAGCGACCACATCGGCCGAACAGGAGCACTGCTCGATCGCCTGCCGCGTCTCGCCATTCGCCTTCAGGCAGCCGAAAACATATTCGACGCGTGCTGACGTCGGGTAATCGTTGATCTCCTGGGCGCGCGCGGCCACTGCCATCGTCATTAGCGCTACCAACACGGCGACAATACGTCGTACCGATCCGACAATCGTCATCCTCTTCCTCTCGCTAGTAATTGTGGAAGCTATGCTATGACTGTCCCATAGAAAAGCGGATGTTCGGGGAAACGGCTCAAGGCACCATGAAGTTTTTTGTTCGCATGCTGCTCGCTACGATTGTTTCGGTCTCGCTCGGCACGTGCTGCAGCGCCGAGGTTTTGCGCGTTGCGGTGCAGAAGACCGGAACATTCGCTTGGGAACTCGCGGTGATCCGCGCGCACGGCCTCGACAAGCAGGCCAACCTTTCGGTCGAGGTTCTCGAACTGGCGAGCCCCGAGGCGGGCAAGATCGCGCTTCGCGCCGGCAACGCCGACATTGTGGTCACCGACTGGCTTTGGGTGTCACGCGAACGCGGACTTGGCGCCAAACTGACATTCTATCCTTATTCGAGCGCACTCGGCGCCGTGATGGCACCTGCCTCATCACCAATAAAGACCTTGGCCGACCTCAAGGGCCGCAAGCTCGCCGTCGCGGGTGGCCCGATCGACAAGAGCTGGCTGCTGCTGCTGGCGTGGTTGAAGAAGAGCGGCATCGATCTGAAGTCGGACGCGGAAATCGCATACGGCGCGCCACCGCTGCTGGCGGCGAAGACGCTCAGCGGAGAAATGGATGCGACCCTGAACTACTGGAATTTCTGCGCCGCACTGGAAGCGAAGGGTTTCCGCCGCATCGCCGGCGTTGAGGATCTTTTGCCGAAACTCGGCGCCAAAGGCCGCACCGCGATGATCGGCTACGTCTTCGACGAGAAATGGGCGAACGCAAACCAGGACAGAATGGCCCGCTTCATCGCCATGACCCGCGCGGCAAAAGAAATCCTCTCGACCTCGGATGCGGAGTGGGAGAAAATTGCGCCACTCACCGGCGCTCCCGACGCCGCAACGTTGCGCGCCTATCGCGATCGCTATCGGGAAGGCATTCCGCGTCGCCCGGTCGCGGATGAAGAAGCCGACGCACGCATCCTCTACCGCGTGCTGGCCGAGATCGGCGGCCGCGAGCTTGTCGGGCCGGCGCCTGAACTCGATTCCGGGACATTCTATCACGCGATCCCGGGAGGCTGAGGTGCCACGTCTGCTGTCATTCGCCGTGCTCCTCGCAACCTGGTGGATCGGCTCGCTGCTTGCCGGCGACGCGAAGCTGCCGCCTCCGCCCACCGTGTTCGCAGCCATGATCGCGGAAGCCCAGTCGGGTAACCTTTTCTTCCACCTCGGAGTCACATTGGCGCGTGTTGCGCTTGCCTTCACGCTGGCGATGGCGCTGGGCGCTGCGATTGGATACCTGATGGGCCGGGTACGGCTTGCCGATCGGCTGGGCGACCCCTGGCTGATCCTGCTGCTCAATCTGCCGGCGCTCGTGGTCATCGTGCTCGCCTACATCTGGGCTGGGTTAACTGAAGTCGCGGCGATTGCGGCAATCGCCATCAACAAGCTCCCGACCGCCGTTGTTACGCTGCGCGAGGGCGCGCGGGCCCTCGATGCGGCGCTCGACGAAATGGCGACGGTATTTGCGTTGCCGCGCTGGAAGAAATTCCGCCACGTCATTTTGCCGCAACTGTCGCCCTACATCGCAGCCGCCGCACGATCAGGACTTTCCCTGGTCTGGAAGATCGTTCTCGTTGCGGAGTTGCTCGGACGTCCGAACGGGGTTGGTTTCGAGATTGGCGTGGCGTTCCAGCTGTTCGACATTCCGCTATTGCTTGCCTATTCACTGAGCTTCGCGGCGGTCGTGCTCCTCATTGAAACCTTGCTGGTGCAGCCATTTGAGGCCCGGCTATCCCGGTGGCGTCCCCGTGCGGCTTGAGGTCGATATCACCAGCAAGACGTTCAGGAACGCAGCGGGCGAACGGCACGACGTGATCGCCGGCGTCTCCTTTGCGCTTGATGCTGGAGAGGTCGGCGTCTTGGTCGGTCCATCCGGTTGCGGCAAGAGTACGATGCTCAGGATTCTCGCCGGCCTCGACCACGACTTTCAAGGGCGCGTGTCGCGTCCGGTCGGCGCACGGATCGGCTTCGTCTTCCAGGAGCCGCGGCTA
This sequence comes from Bradyrhizobium sp. AZCC 2262, assembly GCF_036924535.1. Taxonomy (NCBI): domain Bacteria; kingdom Pseudomonadati; phylum Pseudomonadota; class Alphaproteobacteria; order Hyphomicrobiales; family Nitrobacteraceae; genus Bradyrhizobium; species Bradyrhizobium sp. AZCC 2262. The sequence goes on from NZ_JAZHRT010000001.1 coordinate 4,388,753, forward strand.
TTACCCTGGCGGTCGGTCGAACAAAATGTGCGACTTGTTGCACCGCTGGCCGATGAAGCGAAGCTTTCAGCGCTGTTCGAGATTCTGGAATTGAACGCACATCGCAACCACTTTCCCGGCGAACTATCGCTGGGGCTGGCCCGGCGCGTTGCGCTTGCGCGAGCGTTCGCCGTCGAGCCGGCGTTCCTCATTCTCGACGAACCGCTGGCCTCGCTCGATGCCGCCCTCGCCGCCCGTATGCGCGATCAGATTGCCGTGCTGATGGACGGCCGTTCCGTGATATCGCTGCTGGTTACCCATGACGTGGACGACGCGGTTCGCCTCGGCGACCGCCTGTTCCTGCTATCGCCGCGCCCGGCCCGGATTCTCGCCGACGTGCCCATCCGCACACCGCGCGGCGAGCGCGGGGACGCCGAGATCGCCGCCATCAAGTTGGACATCATGCGGCGCATCAACGGTGCTCCCGCCGAACGGGATGCCTCATAGGCAGCGCTTGAGGCTGGTGCTAACATGCGGCCATCGACGGGGTTGACGATGAAACGCTCGATCGGAATCGCAGCGCTCGGTCTCGTGCTTGTGACCATGACGGCGACGGCGCAGGACATGATGCGTCACGTCGACCTGTCGTCGCCCGATATGGTCTCCGCCGAAATGACCCGTGCCGAGGTCGAGGCCGTATTGACCGCGGCAACCGTAGCCGCGCCCGCCGATTTCACTGGAAAGCGATTGTCGGGCCTCGACCTTTCCGCGCTCGATCTGTCGGGCGCGATTTTTCGTGCAGCCAAGCTGAACAAGACGAAGCTTGTCGGCGCCAGGCTCGACCGTGCCATCCTCGACCAGGCATGGCTGCTCGACGCGGACCTGACCGGCGCGAGCCTGAAGGGCGCAAACCTGTTCGCTGCGCAGATGGTTCGCGCCCGCCTGAACGGCGCCGATCTTTCGGGAGCACGCATCGCTGCTGATCTCACCGGTGCCAGTCTTGTCGGAGCTTCGATCGCGGGAGCAAATCTGGGCGCGGATATGCGCAACCAGTCGATGGGCCTGATGCGCGGGATACTGAAATCCGCCAATCTGGAGGGGCTGAACGCCCGCGGCGCCGACCTGTCGCGTGTCGATCTTGAGTTTGCCGCGCTGAAGGGCGGTGACCTCACGGGAGCTTCGCTCAAGGGGGCCCAGCTCGGGGGAGCCGACTTGACCGGTATCACCGTCATCGATACCGATTTCGATGGTGCCGATCTCGATTCAGCCAGGTTGATCGCCCCAATCGGTCTCGATCGGGCGAGAAATTTCGATAAAGCAAAAAACCGAGACCGTCTGATAAAGCAATGACGGCTCCGAACGCTCCGCGATGAAAGGGATTACCTGATGCGATGGATACTGGCTTTGGTGGCACTGCTGTCAACGAGCGCCAATGAAGTGGCCGCGCAGGGAAAAGGCGTCCGACTGTGGAATCTGACCACCGCGACGATTTCGGAGTTTCAGCTTTCACCGGTTGGAAAGAATGACTGGGGGCCCAATCAGACCCTGAACGACAAGGACAAGGAAGTCGACCACGACGAGCGCCTGCGCATCACGGGCGTTGGGCCCGGACGTTATGACGCCAAGGTCGGCTATCGCGGTGCAAAACACTGCTTCGTTCGCGATATCGAAATCAAGGCTGACGCCGTGTTTTCGATCGCAGACAAGGATTTAAAGGACTGCAACAAGTAGCTGCCACTGCAGACTATATTCAGCCCGCGGACCGCACCGCATCGCCGGAGGCCTTCTGGTTGTTACGTGGGTATTCGCAACGCCACTTAACCGCGGTCCATTTCGGATGTTCGCCCACCCACTGCGCGATGTAGGGCTGCGCAGCCATGACGCACTGCCGTAACGAAACATCTGAAGAAAACACCAGATGGGTTTCCTCGCAGGTGGTCGGCGAGAGCACCGCACAGACGGTCACGACCAGATCTATCGCAGTCATGCCTGATATCCCTCGAATTGTTCCCAAATAGATTACTCAAAAATATACGGCAACCGGTGGCGGAAAGTTTCACTACACCGTGAAAAGCCGGAAATTCGGCCGCCCGCCAGCCCTAAAAGTTGACGCCAAAAACCAGCCGCGCCTGATGGCGTTCGAAATTAACGAGATCAAGGCCGGCAGCGGCCCCCGCCGGACGCCCCCACGCCTGAACGCTCCAGCTTGCGGTCAACCGCGAGCGTTTCGACAATTGCAAATACGCGGTTGGGCCGACAAACAATGCCTGCCCGGCAAGTTCCTCCAAACCGGTCCCCTCATACTTCCGCAAGTAACGTGCTTCACCGCCCAGGAGGAAACCGGGACGCAACTGTGCCATTACCCCAAGCGCCGCGCCTGCGGTGGATTCGCGCTCCATCAAGCCACTGCCGACAAGGCGGGTCCATTCCGGCTCGTAGATCAGGTTGAACGCCGCGATGACGCGGTCGGGCACGATCTCCCGGTCGAACGCCAGCCTGAACTCCGTTCCAAAACTCCGAACCGCTTCGGCCGTCGTCTCATCGACCCGATGCGCGTGCGCCTCCGTCGCAAAGGTGAGCCCGAACGGGGCTGTTTCCCGATCGAGAAAGCGGTAGCGAAAATCGACCGACCCGCCCTGCCACGCTAGCCGGCGCTGGTCGTCAAGACCTGGCACGCCGCTGATCAGGTGGGACGCAAACGTGCTTCCGATTTCGATTCGAAAGTTCTGAACAGGAACAAACTCCAGTTCGAACTCCTGGCCGACGGCCCGATAACTGCCGCCGTTCTTGCCGAAGCGACCGGTCGTCTCGCTTTGAAACTCCCGTTCGCCGACATTGCCGACATCGGCGCCGATCATGAACCCGAACAGATGCTCGGTATCGATGCCCTCGGCGTGGACGCAGGCCGGCAGCAGCGCAGCAAGAGACACGACCGCCGCCTGGAAGGTCTTTGCACGCGTAGGCATTCGCATTCAGCGGGTCATGGGGTTGAACGGGTAAGTCGGGCGGCGTCAGCCATGGACCACCCTAGCATGATGCCGGGACGGTCGGCGAGCCATGGGAATATGTGGAATACTGGGGAGAGAAAGGAATCAGGACCGGATCGCCTTCCGGCGGCGGCCTACAAGGCATTCCTGTCCACTTCGGCAGGACCGCGTCTTGATGCAGGCAGTAGAGAACTTCCTCGTGATCGTACAGCGGGATCGAACAACTGCCCGGCCCTCAGCAACAAGCTGTTGCTGGAGCCGGGCAGACCGTTTCGACGCGTTTATTTACGCGCCGCGCAGGCGTACATGTTGATTTCCATGCCCACCGGCACTTCCACGATCTTCGGAGTTTTCCAACTCATGAGGGTCTCCCAAGCAGTGTTTGGCACGACGTTCGTGCCGGGAGCGAAACTAGGTGGACCTCGAACGTAGCGCAAGCGCGGAACATCAGACCTCGAAGCATTTGGACGCACCTGATGCCGGCAATTTCCCTCTTGGGCAAAGCTACTTCGCTCTTGGACAAGGTAAACGAATGAGAGCGGCGGATCGACGCATGCGTTGCATCGATCACGGTTCGTAAATTCGGTTTGCCTTCCGAAGCCGCCTGTCGAAGGCGGCGACTTCGGACGCGTTGCTGACGGGCTTGCCGAAGCAGCGACACTCCCTCACCGCATCAGCTCCGCGCCTTCAGCAGCCCTTGTCTGCAGTGTTGCTGTCTCTCCTGTTCTCGTGAAGCACACACAACGTGATGAGAGGCAACCGAGCCATTGCTTCCAGATTCCGGGTGGCTAGGCGAATCCCGGCATGTTTAATCTGACGTCCGAGCTTTGTGTGAGGACAGCCGATGGGACCGATTCACCGAGGGTTGATCAGTTTTCTTGCCGCAATGTGCTTTGCATCAGGGGCTTTTGCGCAGGACAGGCAGCCTGACCAGACGGCGCCAAACGCCGGGACTACTGTTCCTGCCAACGGGCCGTCGCTGACCGGCAAAGAGCGCCTGGGCAAGAAGTGGATGGACGAGCAACGGCTCGACAATTGCAACGTGCCGATCGACAAGCGCGGGAGCAGACCACGATCCAGCGCCTGCCCCCATATTCCATCGGGATGATCAGCGACGACCGCACAACGGGGCGCAACAGCAGGGCTGCGCAATGTGATGCAGCGTCGTCGCCCTTGTCCGCCGCGGCTATTCCCACGACCAGGTCGAGAAGTCGTTCTCGAATTGCGGGACTTCCTTCCACACGCCCTTCAGCTTCTTGCTCGCAATGGTGATCCATTGCGGCTGGAACAAGAAGCCGGCGACCGCGTCCGTCGCCAGCATGCGCTGGGCGTCGCCGAGCAGCTTGGCGCGCTCGGCCTCGCCCGGTGTTGCCCTGATCTGCTGGTAGAGCGCGTTAAACGCCTCGTTGTTATAGCCGAGATAGTAGTCGGACTCGGTTATCTTCACGAGATCGAACGGCTCGACATGCGAGACGATGGTGAGGTCGAAATTGTGCGGACCGTTACCGGCAAATACCTGCGACAGCCACTGCGCCCATTCCACGTTCTCGATCTTGGCGATGATGCCGACCTTGGCGAGCTGGGCTGCGAGGATTTCGCCGCCCTGCCGCGCGTAGGGCGGCGGCGGCAGCTTGAGGCTGAGCTCAAGCGGCGTCTTCACGCCGGCTTCCGCTAGCAGTTTCTTGGCCTTTTCGGGGTCGTAGGGATTGATGCCTGTCGTGTCGACATAGCCCAGCGATCCCGGCGTATAGAAGCTGCCGATCGGCGCACCAAAGCCATCGACGGCGCCGTCGATCATGGCCTTGCGGTCGATGGCAGCGAGAATGGCGCGGCGAACCCGCACATCGTTGAGCGGCTTCTTCCGTTCGTTGATGCCCACGATGGTCTTGGCCTTGGAGCCGCCGATCAACACATTGAAGCGTGGATCGGCCTTGAACTGCGCCAGGCTGCGCGCCGCGGCAACGCGCGGATACGCATCGACGTCGCCCGACAGCAGCGCCGCGACCTGCGCGGAGGGATCGCCGATGAAGCGGATCGTCACCTTGGAAAGCTTGATCGCGGCGGCGTTGCGATAGTCAGGCCATTTGTTCAGGGTGATCGACGATCCCTTGGCCCAGGCGCCGAGCGTGTAGGGTCCGGTGCCGACCGGCTGCGTCGCATTGGTCGGCGCGCTCTTCGGCTCGACGATCGAGCCGGATGCCTGACCGAGCAGGAACGGCAGGTTCGGTTCGGAATATTTCAGCGCGACCACGATAGTATCCGCATCGGGGGCGGTGACATGCTCAAACGCCTGGTACAGGCTCTTGTCCTTGTTGGTGCTGGTCGGCGCCGCATTGCGTTCATAGGCGAACTTCACCGCCGCGGAATCGAACGGCTCGCCGTTATGGAATTTGACGCCCTTGCGGAGCTTGAACGTATAGGTCTTCAGGTCGGGCGACGCCTGCCAGCTCTCGGCGAGCAAAGGCGATACCGAACCGTCCTCGTTGATCTTGGTCAGCGTCTCATAGAGGTTATAGAGCGTGACCTCGGCAATGGCCGCAGCGGCGGCGTTGGTGGGGTCGAGCCCCGGCGGCTCCAGCGTCATGCCCATGACGACGCTGTCCTTCTTGCCCTGCGCGAGACTCGGCAGCGGCATTGCGGCGAACGCGGCGGCTACCGCGACAATGGTCAGTTTCTTCAGCATGTTTGTTCCCCCGACGTATCTCAGACAATTTTAGTGCAGTCCCGCGCGAAAGGCTAACCCTCCGCCACAACCTGTGGCAGCGCCATTACGGCCTCGGCATGGTGGCATGCGGCAAGGTGCGCCGTGCCGACGTTGCGCAGCGCCGGCGCGGTGTCGCGGCAATGCTGGTCGGCCAGTGGGCAGCGCGATGCATAAGCGCATCCTGTCGCGCCGGTCGACTGGGAGGCGATCGGCCGGGCGCCGCGGCGGCGGCGTACCCCGCCGGCGCGGGCGCGCGGCACGGCCTCGAGCAACGCCCGCGTATAGGGGTGGGCGCAATGCGCGAACAGATCCTCAGGGCTCCCCTGCTCGACGATCCGGCCGAGATACATCACCGCGATCTCGTCGCAGAGATAATCCACGACAGCGAGATCGTGGCTGATCAGGATGTAGCTCAACCCAAACTGATCCTGCAGGTCTTGCAGGAGATTGAGCACCTGCGCCTGCACGGAGACGTCGAGTGCGCTGACCGGCTCGTCGGCGACAATCAGTTTTGGCTGGGTGATCAGCGCACGCGCGATCGCGATGCGCTGGCGCTGGCCGCCGGAGAATTCATGCGGGAACTTGTCCATGTCGGCGTCGCGCAGCCCGACCTGCCGCAGCACCCCGGCAACGCGCTGACGCAGCGTGGCGCGATCCATGCGTCCGAGCGCGGTCAAAGGCTCCGCAACGATACGCGCGACGGTCTGTCGCGGGTCCAGCGAGCCATAGGGATCCTGAAACACCATCTGGAAATCGCGCCGGGCGCGGCGCAGCTCGTCAGCCGGCATCCGGTGCAGGTCGCGGCCCATCAGCGACACCGACCCCGACGACGGCTGTTCCAGCGCCATCACCAGCCGGGCGAAGGTCGACTTGCCCGATCCGGACTCGCCGACCACGCCGAGGCTTCGGCCTGCCATCACCTGCGCGGTGACGCCGTTGAGTGCGTGCACCTGCCCGGCCGGCTTGAACATGCTTTCGCGCGGCAGCGTGTAGCGCTGCGCCAGATCTTTGACATCGAGCAGCGGGTGCTCGGCGGGTGGCGGCGTCTGCTCAAGCATGGTCATGCGCCCAATGCTCCTACCGCCTCGGCCATCGAAACATCCGTCCTGAGACAGCGCACGCGGTGGCTGGCGCCGACGTCGACCGCGGCCGGCAGCGCCACGCGGCAACGGTCCTCGACGATCGCGCAGCGGTCGGCGAAGGTGCACCCCGAGGGCAGATCGGCAAGTTCGGGCACGGTGCCGGCGATGGTCTTCAGTCTTGTGCCCTTCCGCGCACCAAGGCGCGGACGGGCGCGAAACAGGCCCTGCGTATAGGGATGTCCCATCCGCGTGAACACGGCATCGGTCGCGCCACTCTCGACCACTGTGCCGCCATACATCACCATCATGCGCTGCACATTCTCGGCGATGACGCCGAGATCGTGCGAAATCAGAATCATCGACATGCCGCGCTCGGCAACGAGGTCTGCGATCAGATCGAGGATCTGTCCCTGGATGGTGACGTCGAGTGCCGTGGTCGGCTCATCGGCGATCAGCACGTCGGGCTGGCAGGCCAGCGCCATGGCGATGGTGACGCGCTGCCGCTGACCGCCAGAGAACTGGTGCGGATAGGCATCGACGCGTTTCGCCGCATCGGGAAGCCCGACACGATCGAGCAAGGCGACGGCTTCCTTGCGCGCCTCTGCGGCCGAGCAATTGGTGTGGCGCCGCAACGGCTCGGCCACCTGACGGCCGATCGTGTGCATCGGATTGAGCGCGGTCATCGGCTCCTGGAAAATCATGCTGATGCGATTGCCGCGCAGCTTGCAGTAATTCGCATCCGACAGGCCCACCAGTTCGCTGCCGTCGAGGCGGATGCTGCCGCTGATGACGGCGCTGTCGGGCAGCAGGCCCATCAGCGCGAGCGCGGTGACGGATTTGCCGCAGCCGGATTCGCCGACGAGGCCCAGCGTCTCGCCGCGCTTCAGCGCGAAGCTGACCCCGCGAACGGCCTGCGCGGGACCGCGGCTGGTGTTAAGCCGGACGCCGAGGTCCCTGACTTCGATCAGAGGCGTGTTGGCTGATACGCTCATGTTCAGCGTTCCCGCGCCAGCCGGGGATCGAGCAGATCGCGCAACCCATCGCCAAGGAGGTTGAGACCGAGCACGGCGACCGCGATCGCAGCGCCCGGATAGACCGCAAGCATCGGCGACTGGAACAGTAGCGTCTGCGCGTCGTTCAGCATGCGGCCCCAGGACGGCTGCGGCGGCTGCGTGCCGAGCCCGAGATAGGACAATGCCGCTTCGGCCAGGATCGCCAGTGCGAACTGGATCGTTCCCTGCACGATCAGGATCGGCAGGACGTTCGGCAGCACATGCTCGATGGTGATGCGGAAGCCACCCTTGCCGGAGGCGCGCGCGGCCAGCACGAATTCCCGCGCCCAGATCGCATTGGCCGATCCACGGGTGAGCCGGACGAGGGTCGGAATCTGAAAGATGCCGATGGCAATGATCGAGGTCACCATGCCCGGGCCTACGACAGCCGCCAGCATGATGGCCGACAGCACCGCGGGAAATGCGAAGGTGAAGTCGCTCATCCGCATGATGAGCTCTTCGGTCCAGCCCTTGCGCGCGGAGGCGATCAACCCAAGACACACCCCGAAGGTGAGGCCGATCCCGATGGCGATCACACCGACCATGATGGTGGAGCGGGCGCCGACCAGCAGCAACGAGACGATATCACGGCCGAGCACGTCGGTGCCGAGCCAGTGCGCGGCTGACGGTGGCCGCAGCTTGGAGGCCACGTCGATTTCATAGGCTGACCACGGCGTCCAGACCAGCGACAGCAAGGCGGCGCAGAGCACCATCAAGCTGAGCGCGCCGCCCACAACGAAGCTGCGATGGCGCAGTGCGCGGCGCCAGAAGCCGTTTGCAAGCCGCGGACACGCGGTAGCGTCCCCAACCTCGACTGAGGCGCTCAGCGGGGTGCTCATAGGTTGTGTACCTTGATGCGCGGATCGATGAAGGCATAGAGCACATCGACCACGAAGTTGACGATGACGACCACGGCCGCCAGTAGCATCACGCAGTTGCGCACCACGGTCAGGTCGCGATTGGCGATCGACTGGAAGATCAGCCGGCCGAGACCCGGCAGATAGAACACGTTCTCGATCACGATCGTCCCCGCCAGCAGATTGGCGAACTGCAGGCCCATCACCGTCATGACCGGAATCATCGCGTTGCGCAGCACATGCCGCCACAACACGCCGCGCTTGCTCAAGCCCTTCGCGCGCGCGGTGCGCACGAAATCCTCACGCAGCACCTCAAGCACCGCGGAGCGCGTGACCCGCGCGAGGATCGCCGCCTGCACCACCGATAGCGAGATCGCGGGCAACAGCAGCGACTTGATCCCGGCAATGATGCTCTCGTCCCAGCCCGCAAATCCGCCGGCCGAAAGCCATTGCAGCTTCACCGAGAACAGCAGAATAAGCAGGATGGCGAACCAGAAGTTGGGAAGCGCTATGCCGAACTGCGTCAGCGACATCACGCCGACATCGCCGAGCTTGTTGTGATTTGCCGCCGTATAGATGCCGGCAGACAGGGCCAGCACGACCGTCATGGCCATGGACATGATCGCCAATGGAATTGTCAGCGTGAGACGCTCGGCAATCAATCCTGCAACAGGCGTGCCATAGGCGTAGCTGTTGCCGAGATCGCCCGTCAGCATCCCCACGATCCAATGGACGTACCGATAGTGCAGCGGTTGATCCAGCCCGAGCTTGGCTGCCAGCGCCCGAACCGCATCAGGCGAGGCATCCGCGCCCATCAGCATCTGCGCGGCGTTGCCGGGCAAAGCATCCAGGACAAGGAAGATAATCAGCGACGCGCCAACCAGCGTCGCTATCAGCGTCAGAAAGCGGCGGAAAATGAAGACGCTCAAGTCCCTATTCCCTTGTTAGCAGCCAGTGTGGTGGCAGCCACATTTTCGCTTAGCTGTTCAAGCTCGGCCACCGGCCGAGAAGTTCTTGCGAGCCTTCAAACAGCGCGCTGACGCGCAGCAGTTCGACGTCTCCACGGAATTGGCCGACCAACTGGATGCCGATCGGCAGGCCGTCCGCATCGAAGCCGCAGGGCAGACTGACCGCGGGATGACCGGTCATGTTGAACGGCATGGTCCAGGGAAACCAGCTCGGCCGCACGTCGCTGAATACCCGCCCGTCGATTTCTATCGTGCCGAACAGGTCCTGGTCGATCGGAAGCGCGGTTCGGGTGATGGTTGGCATCGCGAGAATGTCGACCCTTTGCAACAATGTCTGAACCCGCCGGAACAGAGCCGTACGGTCAAACATCGCCCGCTGATAGTCAACACCACTGACCTTGGTGGCCAGCGCCAGTTGCTTCAGGAACGTCTCGCTCAGCACGTCGCCATGATCGGCGGCAAGCTTCTCGAACCGCGCGCGCCAGGCGGTGTGATTGATGGCGCGCCAGATCGGCTCCACCTCAAATCCATCGCCGGGCATTTCCTCGACTTCGGCCCCGAGGGTTTCCAGCCTGGCAAGCGCGACCTTGAAAGCAGCGGCGACTTCGGCCGCAACCGGCCGGCCGAGCGGCGCGAGGCAGAATGCAATCCTGCGCCCGCGCAGATCGCCGTTCGGAGCCGATCCCTCGACAAAATTCCACTGTGGAAATCCGATCGACCACGGATCGGATGCGTCTTCTCCAGACATCGCCTGCATCATCAAGGCGGTGTCGGCGACGGTGCGCGTCGTCGGCGTCACAAAGGTCTGGTTGCCGAACGCGTCCTGCACTTGACTATGGGGAATAACGCCGTTGCTCTGCTTCAGCCCGACAACCCCGTTGCAGGCTGCCGGAATCCGCGTCGAGCCGCCGCCATCGGTTGCAATGGCAAGCGGCGCGATACCGCTGGCAACCGCGACCGCCGCTCCCCCGCTTGAACCACCGCTCGAGCGCGCCCCACTCCAGGCATTGCGCGTACGGCCGAACAACGGCGAATCCGTCAGGCACTTGGTGCCGAACTCCGGCGTCGTGGTCTTGCCCAGGAGGATGGCACCCGCTGCCCGCATTCGCGCCACGGCGACCGCATCATGGTTGGGAATGTTGTCCTTGTAGGGCACCGCACCGAAGGTCGTTCGCACCCCCTTGGTGTTGACAATATCCTTCACGGTGAACGGAATACCGTGAAGAAGGCCGAACTGCCCCCCGGCCATGACCTCACGCTCCGCATTCCTCGCCTCGGCCATGGCCTCATCGCCGCACAGCGTGATGAAGCAGTTCAACTCGGGCTGCATTCGCTCGGCACGCGCAAGAACGGCACGCGTAATTTCGACCGGTGAAACATCCTTGCGGGCGATCCGCGCGCGGAGTTCGGTCGCAGGCAGCAAGCACAGTTCATCGCTCATCGCGCTAAAGTCCCCAGGGTCGAATGACGCAAAGATGACATCCACATTGACTTCAGGTCCAATACCATCGCACAACTTACCCATACGAGATCGGTATAGCAAAAATGGACCTCCGGCGTCTCCGCTATTTCGTCGCCGTCGCTGAAGAACGCAGCGTTGGCCGGGCGGCCGTGCGCCTGCGCATGGCGCAGCCGCCGCTGTCGGTCCAGATCCGCAAGCTGGAATCGGAAGTCGGAACCCCGCTGTTTCGTCGCGGCGCGCGGGGGATGGAGCTGACCGCGGCCGGTCGCGCCTTGCTGTTGCGCGCGCGTGAAGCGCTGGCCCTGACGGCTGAAGGTTTTGAGGCAGCCCGCGCTGTGGCAGCGGGACGTCGGGGAAGATTGTCGGTCGGTTACATGTTCGCGCTTGCCCACGCCGTGTTGCCGAGGCTCGTTCCGGAACTTCGAAGGTCCCTTCCAAAGGTCGACCTGGAGTTTATCGAACTGAGCGCATCGACGCGCGAGGCACGGGTGCTGGATCACAGCGTGACTGTCGCGCTGTGCATGCCCGCCATTCGCCACAGCGAGATCGAGGTCTCCACGATCGGAAAGCAGCGATTGATGCTGGCCATGCCGGCCGGTTCGCAGCTGGCGCGCTCGGCGACCGTCCCGGTGAGAAAGCTGCAAGGCCGCCCGCTGATAAGTTTGCCCGGGTCTGCCGAGGACCCGGCGAACTCCGTTGTGACTTCGCTGCTACGGCGGCATCAGGTCAGCATGACGGTCGCGAACCGGGTCGAGACGGTCCACTCGGCGCTCAGCCTCGTCCTTGCCGGAGAGGGCATGGCGATCCTTCCCGCCTGCGCCCAGCTCGGATGCCCGACCGGCGTCGTGTTCAGGCCCTTCCGCGACGCCGACGATGCCATCGACGTCGCGGTTTGCTGGCGTCGGGATTCTCTCAATCCACTGGTCCGGAATTTTCTCAAATGCGCGGAAAAGGTAATCCGCAGCGCCTGAGACCATCGGCTTGCCAGATCGCGATGCGATTATCAGCATATCACCACATCGTCTGCCGCGCGCGCTCCGGCCATTCCCGATCGTATTTCTCGCCGCCGACGGTGTTGTCGCTCATCTCGGCAAGGATCTGGCCCGGCGTCGGCAAGCTCCTGGGATCGACGCGCTTGTCCGGATTCCAGAGATCGGAGCGCACGATGGCCCGCGCACACTGGAAGTAAACCTCCTCCACCGTCATGACGATGACGGTGCGCGGCGCCTTGCCCTCCATCTTGAACGACGCCAGCAATTCCGGATCGACCGAGACATGCGCGCGGCCGTTGACGCGCAGCGTGCTGCCGGAACCCGGGATGAGAAACAACAGCGCCACCCGGGGATCACGCACGATGTTGCGCAGCGAATCGCAGCGGTTGTTGCCGCGGCGGTCCGGCATCATCAACGTCTTCTCGTCGTGGATGCGAACGAAGCCCGGCAGGTCGCCGCGCGGCGAGCAGTCGAGCCCTTCCGGCCCGCAGGTCGCCAGCGCCACAAACGGCGACTTGTCCATCAACACCCGATAGGCCGGCGTGACCCTGTCCGCGACCTTGACCGTCGAGGCATCGTTGGGAAAGCCGTAGACGGCCTCGAGCTGCTCGATGGTCGCAACAACGGTCATTTCCGGTCTCCTCCTCTCAATCGTCCCATTTCTCGCCCTTGATGACGCGGACGAGCTGGCGGGAATGATATTCGGCGCTGCCGGTGTTGACGATGGTCACGTCGGGCGCCGCCGCGGCGTCCTCCACCGTGCGGCGCAAACGGTTTTCCACCCTGCCGTCGCTGCTTCGTGCGCGCATCGCAATCCGTTCAGCCAGAACGTTTGGCGGTGCGGTGATCACAATCACCACCACGTCGGCATAGGCGCGGCGCATTGCGCCAATTACGGTGCGCGATACGTTGGCGACGATGGTTCGTCCGGCGCGGATTTCATCGTCGATCGCGCGCGGCAACGCGTAGCGGTGGCCGTGAGCTTCCCAATGCATGGCATACTCGCCACGCGTCAACGCCTCCTGAAAGGTGCCGGCGCTGACCTCTTCGTTTTCCTCCGATGCCGACGCTTCGCGCGTAATCACGCGGCGCGGAAACACGATGTTGCCATCGTCAGCACAGGCTGCCTTGGCAAGGCCGAGCAGCGTATCCTTGCCGGCGCCGCTTGGGCCGACCACCAGCACCAACCGGCCCGGCCCGATGGCGGCGGTCTGATCTGCCGTAGCGGTTGTCAGCGTCTCCGTCATGCCACCCGCCGCCCTTCCCGCCAGACGCTGCGCACCACCGGAATGCCGCGGGCAACATGCACGCGGATCAAATCGGCGCGCTTGCCGGCTGCGATCTCGCCACGGTCCGCAAGGCCCACGGCTTCAGCCGGCGTCTTGGTGACCGTGCGGACGGCGGCGGCCAGGTCGATCGCCGGAATGTGCTCCGGCAATTGCAGCGCGGCCATCAAGAGGCTCGAGGGGATGTAGTCGGAGGACAGGATATCCAGCAATCCCTCGCGGGCGAGATCGATGGCGGCGATGTTGCCGGAGTGCGAACCACCGCGAACCACGTTCGGCGCCCCCATCAGGATGCCGATGCCGGCCTGGTGCAACCCGCGTGCGGCTTCCATCGTGGTCGGAAACTCCGCCACCGAAACGCGATCCTGGATCGCATCGGCGACATTTTCCTCGGTCGTATCATCGTGGCTGGCAAGCGGGATCTCATATTGATGCGCAAGGGCCACGATCTCACGCATGTTGGCCGCGGCATATGTCTTCTGATAGTGGAAGCGCTTCTCGAACAGCGCATCGAGCTCGGCGTCGGTTTTTCCGCCGCCCTTGCCGCGATAATAGTCGCGCAGCTTGACCTCGTCGCGGAACTGGCGCTGCCCCGGCGTGTGGTCCATCAGCGACATCAGCCGCACGTCGGGCCGGTCGATCAGCTCCTTGGCTTCCTCGACCACGCTCGGCATCGGGATTTCGCAGCGCAGATGCAGGAAGTGATCGGCGCGAAGCAGGTTCGCATCGCGCGCGGATGTGATCGCCTCCGCCAGCACGCCTGCCCTGCCGTCAACCTCCTCGGCGCCATCCTCGCGCCAGACCCGCAGCGAATCCAGCACGGTGGTGATGCCCGAAGTGGCCAACTGTCCGTCGTAGGAAACCACCGCCGCGATCGGATCCCAGAACACTTTCGGGCGCGGCACATAGTGCATTTCGAGGTGGTCGGTGTGCAGCTCGATCAAGCCGGGCATGATCAGGTCACCGCCGGCGTCCTCGCTACCGGACGGCGCACTGCCCTCGCCGAACTCGGCGATGCGGCCGTCGACAAAGGCGATCCAGCCGCGCTCGATCACGCGGTCGGCCAGCACGATGCTGGCGTTACCGAGGATGGTTTCTTGCCTTGTCATCTCACATCTCTTCCTTCAAGCCGCGGCGGCAAATGACGTCACGTCGACGATCCGGTCAGCGATCAGGTGACGAATTTCATCGTCATGGACGATCGCCACCATCGCAACGCCCTGACGCTTCTTCTCTTCAATCAACTCGACGACAACAGCGCGATTGGCTGCATCGAGCGAGGCGGTCGGCTCGTCCAGCAACAGTATCGGCAGGTCGGAGATGAAACCATGCGCGATGTTGACCCGCTGCTGTTCGCCGCCGGAGAACGTCGATGGCGGCAACGCCCACAGCCTCTCGGGAATGTTGAGACGGCGCAGCAGCGCGCCCGCCTTGTCGCGGGCCTCCGTGCGTGTCGTTCCATTCGCAATCAAGGGCTCGGCGACGACATCGATCGTGGCGACCCGCGGCACCGCACGCAGGAACTGACTGACATAGCCGATCGTCGAGCGGCGCACGCTGAGCACCTCTCGCGGCTCGGCGGTCGCAAGATCGATCACCGCGCCTCGATGCCGGATGCCGATCCGGCCGCCATCGCAGCGGTAATTGCCAAAAATCATTTTCAGGATCGAGGATTTGCCGGCGCCGGAAGGGCCGGACAGCACCACGCATTCACCCGGATCGACATGGAACGAGACACCGCGCACCACGGGCAGCTCGACGCCACCCTGCAGGTGCATGATAAAGGTCTTCTCAGCGTTGGTGATGTCGATCATCGCAGTCATTGGCGCGCTCATGCCGGCAAAATCGAGGAAACGAGCAACTGGGTGTAGGGCTCGCGGGGGTCGTCAAGTACCTGGTCGGTCAGACCGGTTTCGATGACGCGGCCGCCCTTCATCACCATCACGCGATGCGATAGCAGCCGCGCCACGGCGAGGTCATGGGTGACGACGATGGCGGCAAGGCCGAGCTCGCTGACGAGATTGCGCATCAGATCGAGCAGCCGCGCCTGCACCGATACGTCGAGCCCGCCGGTCGGCTCGTCCATGAACACCAGGCGCGGCTCGGTGACCAGATTGCGTGCGATCTGCAGCCGCAGCCGCATGCCGCCCGAATAGGTCCGCGGCGCGTCATCGATGCGCGCGGTATCGATCTCGACCCGCTCCAGCCAGGACGAGGCGGTATCGCGAATGCGTCCGTAATGATTCCAGCCCACCGCCATCAGCCGCTCGCCGACATTGGCGCCGGCCGAGACCGCCATCCGCAGGCCCTGCGCGGGGTCCTGATGCACATAGCCCCAGTCGGTGCGGAACAAGAAGCGCCGCTCGGCCTCACCTAACGCGGCCAGATCGCGCAACACGCCATCGCGCATCCGATAGGACACGCGGCCGGCGCTCGGCGCGAGTTGCGCCGACAACAGTTGCAGCAGCGTCGATTTGCCCGACCCGGACTCGCCAACGACCGCCAGCACTTCGCCGGGGTAAAGCGCAAAGGAGACATCGCGGCAGGCGGTCAGCCGGCCGTAGTTCTTGCCGAGGTGTTCGGCAACCAGCAGCGGCTGATCGTCCGGCGTGACGTCTTGCAGCTCAGCCATGCGCCCTCTCCTTGTGCGGCGCGGCGCTTTCGCTGCCGCGGTGGCCGGCCAACTGGCGAGACTCGCAATAATCAGTGTCGGAACAGACGAACATCCGGCCGCCCTTATCGTCGGTAACGATTTCGTCGAGATAGGAATCGCCGGCGCCACACAGCGCGCAGGGCGCGTCGAACCGGTAGCGCGTGAATGGGTGATCCTCAAAATCGAGCGATACCACGTCGGTGTGTGGCGGGATCGCGTAGATGCGCTTCTCGCGCCCCGCGCCAAACAGTTGCAGCGCCGGACAGTTGTCCATCTTCGGATTGTCGAATTTTGGCGTCGGTGATGGGTCCATCACATAACGCGCGTTCACCTTCACCGGATAGGCGTAGGAGGTCGCGATATGGCCAAAGCGCGCAATGTCTTCGTACAGCTTGACGTGCATCAGGCCGTATTCGCCGAGCGCATGCATGCGCCGCGTCTCGGTCTCGCGCGGCTCCAGGAACCGCAGCGGCTCGGGGATCGGCACCTGATAGACCAGTACCTGCCCTGCATGCAGCGGCGCTTCGGGAACCCGGTGACGGGTCTGGATCACGGTGGCGTCCGCCGTCGAAGTCGTGGTTGCGACGCCGGCCGTCTTGCCGAAGAACTTTCGGATCGAGATCGCGTTGGTGGTGTCGTCCGAACCCTGGTCGATCACTTTCAATACGTCCTGTGGCCCGAGGATCGCTGCCGTCACCTGCACGCCGCCGGTGCCCCAGCCGTAGGGCATCGGCATCTCGCGGCTGGCGAACGGCACCTGATAGCCGGGAATCGCGATCGCTTTGAGGATCGCGCGACGGATCATCCGCTTTGTCTGTTCGTCGAGATAGGCGAAGTTGTAAGCTGGCGCGTTCATTCGGCGGCCTCCCGCATCGGCGGCGTCTCGTTCGCCTCGGCAAACTCTTTGCGCAGCTTACGCAGCAGGCCGAGTTCGGACTGGAAATCGACGTAGTGCGGCAGTTTGAGATGCTCGACGAAGCCGGTCGCCTGCACGTTGTCCGAGTGCGACATCACGAATTCCTCGTCCTGGCCGGGCGCGATCACTTCCTCGCCAAGCTCGCGAGCGCGCAGGCTGCGATCGACCAGCGCCATCGACATGGTCTTGCGCTCGCTTTGCCCGAACGCCAGGCCATAGCCACGCGTAAAACACGGCGCCTCGGTCGCCGACCCCTTGAACTGGTTGACCATCTGGCATTCGGTCAGCGCGATCGAACCGAGCGGAACGGCAAAGCCGGCGTCCTCGGCCATGAATTCGACCTCCACCTCGCCGAAACGAATCTCGCCGGCAAAGGGATGGTTGCGGCCATATCCACGCTGCGAGGAATATCCGAGCGCCAGCAGAAAGCCTTCGTCCGCACGGGCCAGGTTTTGCAGGCGCAGATCGCGATCCGCCGGGAAATTGAGCGGCTCGCGCGTCAAATCGCCCACAGGGGCGTCGGCATCCGCCGACGGCGAAGGCTCGATCAGGCCGTCACGACCGAGAATGTCGGTCACGCGCGGGGTCGCTGCTGCGGAGGCATCTCCTGTCGCGGGAGCCTCGGGCGCGAACCCCTCGGCGAGTTGCGGATCGAGCAGGCGATGGGTGTAATCGAAGGTGGGACCGAGAATCTGCCCGCCCGGGATATCCTTGAACGTCGAGGAAACCCGGCGGCGCACCTGCATCGCGCCGGTGTCGACGGGTTCGGTTGCGCCAAAGCGCGGCAGCGTGGCGCGGAACGCGCGCACCAGGAAGATAGCCTCGATCAAATCGCCACGCGCTTGCTTGATGGCGAGCGCCGCGAGTTCGCGGTCGTACAGCGAGCCTTCGGTCATGACGCGGTCGACGCCGAGCGAAAGCTGCTCGGAGATCTGGGCCAGCGACAGTTCGGGTACGTCACGGTCGCCGCGCCGTTCATGCGCCAGCAGACGGTGGGCATTCTCGATGGCGCGCTCGCCTCCCTTGACGGCAACATACATGGTCAGCCTCCCCTCACGAGCCGCGTCGTGCGCGGTATGGCGACGATGGACTCGTCATGAACCAGCACGACATCGATGCCGCGCGGAAAAAGCGCGACGTTGATGGCAAGCCGCTCGAACAGATCCTGCGGCTGGATGGAAGCGCGCAGCGCCGCGGTGCCGTCGATGCCGGGCCCCCGTAGCTCGGCAACAGGGCCATCCGTCAGGCTTTCGACCTGCAGGATCAGCGTCGTCGAGCGGTCCGGATATTCATTGCTGCCAAACGCGAAGCGATCGAGCGTCGGCAGGCTCTGCGGATCGCCCATCAGCGCAAAACTCGCGATCGACGAATCCGCGACGACCGGCGCGCTGGTGTGGAACTTGAGCCATTTGGCAACGTCCGCCGTCGCCGACATCCGGCCGTCGAGCCAGACCGGCGTATCGTGGTCGAACAGGGTCAACGCTATGGCGGCCGTGCCGCGCATCATCCCGACCGGCGTGCCGGCTGCGGACGCGATACGTTGAACGCTGCCGGGGCGCGCCATCGCATCCATCACGGAGCGGAAGGTCGATTGCGCCGACAACACCTTGTCGGCAAATCCTGCGGGCAATTCGGCAACCGTCGCCATGTCAACCCTCACCCCGCACCAGTGTGTAGAAATCAACCCGCGTCGCTGCGGCCTCTGCGGACTTGCGGTTTCGCTTTTCGATCACCGCCGCACGCAGCGGCGCGACCACCTTGGCTTCAACTGCAGCTGCGAACTCGTCCGACTGCACCATGGCGTCGCACAGCGCGATCAGCTTCGCCTTGTGACGGTCGCGACCGAGCGTGTAGCCGAAGCCGATTTCTCCGGTCGAAAGCCGCACCGCGGCGCGCGAAACCGTGGCTTCGCCGAGGTTGAAGGGCGCGCCGTCGCCGCCGACGCGGCCGCGCACCATGACCAGGCCATTTTCAGGCTCGCGCAGGTTCTCATGCGCCGGCAACGCAATCGCCTCGAGATGACCGGCAATGGCCGTGGCCTCGAAGTGGGCCAGTACCGCCATCGCAGCCTTGCGCCGGGCTTGCCCGTGACTATCCTCGCCTGCCATCACATCGACCTTGCCTGAATCAAGTTGTCTATGATATTAGACAACTCGATACCGAAACGCCATGACGATTTCGTGACAATGAGGTGATTTTTCTCCAATGGCCGATATCGCCACATGAGCATTCAGGACACCGCATCCGGCGTCGCGCTGTGGCGGCAGGTTGCCGACGGCATCGAGCGCGGCATCGCCGACGGCCGCTTTGCCGCGGGCGAAAAGCTGCCGGGCGAGATGGAGATTGCCGAGACCTATCGGGTCAACCGCCATACCGTGCGCCGGGCGCTTGCCGCGCTCGCCGAACGCGGCCTGGTGCGCGCCGAGCGCGGCAGCGGCACCTATGTCGAGACCGGGCGCATCGCCTACCCCCTGCGCTCACGAACGCGGTTTTCCGAAATCGTCGGAGCCGGCGGCCGGGAGCCGCGCGGCCAATTCATCGACGCAACCGAAGAAGAAGCCACGCGCGAACTGGCGCGGGAGCTTGGGTTGAAGACCGGCGCGCCGCTGGTCCGGATCGAATCGGTGCGGCTCGCCGACCGCACGCCGATCTGCGTCAGCACCACCTGGCTTTCGGCCGAACGCTTCCCCGACGCCGGCAAGGTGTTCGCCAATGTGCGCTCGATGACCAAGCTGGTGGCGCATTACGGTATCCGGGATTTTCGTCGTGCGTCGACCCGGATTACCGCCGGTATCGTGGACGCAACCGACGCGGCGCGGCTGGACCTCGCGCTCGGACGTCCCGTGCTCGTGGTCGACAGCACCGACGTCGATACCGCTGGCGAGCCGCTGACAACCAAGCGTTCGCGCTTTGCTGCCGAACGTGTCGAGTTCCTGGTGGAGAGCAGTTTGTAGCGTGGGCAAAGCGAAGCGTGCCCACACCATTCTTGCATCCGTGCAGATCGATGGTGGGCGCGTCGCCAGCGCGCCTTTGCCCACTACGGACTACGGAACGATCAGGCGACCGCGCGCTGTCCGATGATGGCAAAGCGCAGCTTGCCCGAAATCCAGTCGATCGCGGCGACCGCGACCAGGATCATCAGGATCAGGAAAGAAACCTTCTGCCATTCCAGCACGCGGATCTGCTCGGCAAGCTGCAGGCCGATGCCGCCAGCACCGACGATACCGATGATGGTCGCCGAGCGGGTATTCGATTCGATGAAATAGAGCACCTGCCCCGCGATGACAGGCAGCACCTGCGGCATCAGGCCGAAGCGTATTTCGTGCAGCGCATTGCCGCCGGAGGCGCGGATGCCCTCGACCTGCTTCTTATCGGCGGCTTCGATCGCCTCGGAAAACAATTTGCCGAACGCGCCGAAGTCGGACAGCGCAATCGCCAGCACACCGGCGAACGGCCCGAGGCCGACGACGTTGATCCACACCAGCGCCCAGATCAGCGTATCGACACCGCGGATGGAATCGAGGAACCGGCGTACCGGGAAGCGAAGCAGGTTCGACGGAATGATGTTCCGCGCCGCCAGCAGGCTGACCGGCAACGCCGCCACGGCGGCCAAGGTCGTGCCGAGCAGCGCGATCGACAGCGTCTCACCGAGGGCTGCGAGATAGGCGGGCAGCGATGAGCCGGGATCCGGCGGGATCATCATCACCGCGATCCAGCCGAGCTGGCTCAGGCCCGACACCAGTTTGGCCGGCGAAAAACCGAGATCCACCACCCCGAACACGAAGATCGCGCACACAGCCAGAAGCATCGCCGGCATGGCGAGGCGCGCCGATGCAGGCCGATCGAAGACGTCAGGGTATTTGGTCCGGAGCGCGTCTGTATCCGGTTTCGGCAACTGGCTCATGCGCGAGCCTCCTTGCCGAACAGTTTTCCGCGCAGCCAGCCGGTCGTGATATCGATGACGAAGACAGTGACGATGATGGTGACGAGGATCGCGCTGACGTCGGAGTAATAGAACTTGCGGATCGCGACGACGAGCTCCTGCCCGATGCCGCCGGCGCCAACAAAGCCCATCACCGAGGCCTCGCGGACATTGATCTCAAAGCGCAACAGCGCGTAGCTGGCATAGCCGGCCGTGACCTGCGGCAACACCGCAAAGCGCATGCAGGAGAGCCAGCTTGCGCCGGTCGAGCGCACACCCTCGACCGGTTTCATGTCGGCGTTCTCGACGATCTCGGAGAACAATTTTCCGAGCGCGCCCGCGGAATGCACGGCGATTGCCAGTACGCCCGCCATCGGCCCGAGGCCGAAGGCGATGACGAAAATCAGCGCGAATACGATGCCGGGAACAGTGCGTGCGAACTCGAGGAGACGCCGGATGACGAACCGCAGCCATGGCGCGGGCGACGTGTTTTGCGCGGCGAAGAAATTCAGCACAAAGGCAAGGACCGCGCCGGTCAGCGTGCCGACATAGCTGATGAGAATCGTCTCGCCGAGCATCTTGAGCCACTTCTGCCAGCCCCAGAACCATTCACCGAAATTGGTCCATACCCGCGCGCCGTCTTCCAGGGTAAGAATGCGGTCGAAATAGCTGACGAAGTTGCCGAAATAGCTGAAGAGCGTACGCAGATTCACTTCAGCGCCGATCGCTGCGATAATCAACGCGGCGAAGAAAACTACCGCCGCCAAAGTCACCTTCAAACGCTTGCGCGCGACCGCCTTGCGATAGGTATCGTTGAGCACCGCAAGTTGCTGGTCTGGAAGGATGGATATGGCATTCGCCATCGGAATCACTGTGCCCAAGCGTTAAACAGAACAGGTGTTGAACAGAACGGGTGTGAGATAGAAAAAGGCCGGGTCGCTCGGACCCGGCCAGGCTCGTCTAGGCTATTGATCAGGACGCCTTCTTTTTACGCAATGCATCGACGAACTTGATCAATTCGATCGTGGCGTCCCAGTCCTTGGTCGTGGCCGGGTTGAAGCCCTTCTTCTGGCCGTCGGACAGGCGGTCGAACGCGGCCTTGTCCTTGGTCGGCGATTCCGTGAACGCCTTGGCAATCGCAGCCTTCAGGTCGGCCGGGAGGTCCGAATTATAGGCGTAGGGTCCGTTGATGATCGGGGCCGACTTGTGGATCATCCGGAAATCGTCCTTCTTCATCGCCGACCCGTCGGCGTTCTTCAGCATGCCCTTGTGCAGCATCTGGGCGAGCGTGGAATCATCGTCGTTGGTCCACTGATTGGCGGCGACGTCGACGGTGCCCTGCGACAGCGCCAGCATGGCGTTCTCATGGCTGCCGGTGAAGACGACCTTGCCGAAATACCCATCGGCGTCGGAGATGCCGAGCTTGTCGAGTTCGAAGCGCGGCACATTGTTGCCCGACGTCGAATTCGGATCGACCAGGCCGAGGTTCTTGCCCTTCAACTGATCGATATTCTTGTAAGCGCTCGACGCCTTGACGAAGAATACCGAGTAGTAGCCGGTCGAGCCGTCGGCATTGATGTCGTTGGCGAAGGCGTCGGTCTTGACGCCGGTCAGGCGGGCGCGGGCAAACGATGCCGAGCCGTAGCTGGCGATATGGATGTTGCCGGCGCGCTGGCCTTCGATCACGGCCGCGTAGTCGTTGGCAATGCGCAGCGTGACCTTCACGCCAAGCTCCTTGGAGAGATACGTGACGAATGGCGTCCAGCGCTCGGTAACGCCAGAGGCATTTTCGGCAGGCACCACGGCAAACGTCAGCTCCGGATATTTGCTCTTCCAATCCTGCGCCGAGGCGGAAGCGGTAAACGCCAGCGCGGCCGCGCTGGCAAGAACGATACGACGAGTGATCATGGTCAGCCCTCTTGTTGTGGTTACGCCTCTTCGCCGATTGCAGGTTTGCAGCCGGCTACCCTGTACAGAAATGAAAACTCAGGCCGCGGCGGCGGTGCCGAGCGCCGGAACGGCAGCATCGTCGGGCGCCGGCGCGGTGCCCATGACGTCGTTGGCTTCGAGATCGTAGAGTTCGCGCGCAATGTGATCCGTCAGCGTCTCGGGCGCACCGTCGAACACCACCCGCCCCGCTGCCATGCCGATCAGGCGGTCGCAGTAGTTCCGCGCCAGATCGAGCGAATGCAGGTTGCAGATCACGGTGATGCCGAAATGCTTGTTGATGCGCAGCAGCGCATCCATAACGATCCGCGTGTTGCGGGGATCGAGCGAGGCGATCGGCTCGTCGGCGAGAATGATGTCGGGTTCCTGAACCAGCGCGCGGGCGATCGCGACGCGCTGCTGCTGGCCGCCGGAAAGCTGGTCGGCGCGCTGGGCGGCGATAGCAGCCATATCGAACTGCTCCAGCGCCGACATCGCCAGCGCCCTGTCCTCTTGCGGCCAGAGCTGCGTCAGCGAGCGCCAGGACGGAATTTCCGCCAGCCGCCCCATCAGCACATTGGTGAGGACGTCGAGCCGGCCGACTAGATTGAATTGCTGAAAGATCATCGCGGAGCGCGCACGCCACTGCCGCAGATCCTTGCCGCGCAGTGCGGTCACGTCGACGCCTTCAAAGAGGATGCGTCCCTCCGATGGTTCGGCGAGACGGTTGATCATCCGAAGCAACGTGGACTTGCCGGCGCCGGACCGGCCGATGACGCCGACAAAGCTGCCGGGCTGAATCGAAAATGACGCATTATCCACCGCGGCTTTGGTGCCGAACCGGCACGTCAAACCTTCCACCACCAGCATGCAATGCTCCAACTGCGCAAACGTAGACCATCGCTAACGGCAGGGTTTAACAGTTGTGTGACACCGGTGCTGCGGTGCGGCGATCGTCCACACCCATGGCGACCGTCACGCGTCCGTCATGACACTGTCATCAAGCGCATCGAAGACGAGCGCGCATCCCCTCGACCTTCCCCTGTTGCTGATGGACGCGCAGATGGCCGGCAAAATGCTTTCCACCGAAACGACGATCGACCCCAGCGCATCTGTGCGGGAGAGCAAGCTCGGCGCCTACACCGAGGTCGGGGCTCGCACCATTCTGCTCGAGGTCACGATGGCCGATTACTCCTACGTCGTGAACGACGCGCAGATCACCTACACCACGATCGGAAAATTCTGTTCGGTCGCGGCCATGACGCGGATCAATCCGGGCAATCATCCGATGCACCGGGCCTCACAGGCGCATTTCACCTATCGCGCCAGCAGTTATTTTCCGGGCGAGAGCGATGATGCCGACTTCTTTGCATGGCGGCGCGAGCATCATGTCCGCATCGGCCATGACGTCTGGATCGGCCACGGCGCGGTCATTCTGCCCGGCCGCTCGATCGGCACCGGCGCCGTGGTCGCTGCCGGCGCGATCGTGACCAAGGACGTTCCCGCCTACACGATCGTGGGCGGTAACCCGGCGCGGCCACTCAAGCGGCGGTTTCCCGAATCCATCGCCGGCCGGCTCGCGCAGCTCGCATGGTGGGACTGGGACCATGAGACGCTTCGCCGCGCCCTGCCCGATTTCCGCAAGCTCGATGTCGAGGGCTTTCTCGAAAAATACGAATCGGCCGAAGTATCCGGCTATCCGCAATTCAACCAGAGTGCCGCATCGTGACCGAATCGTTCATCGAAGGTGGCCGGGCCCTGCTCGGCAACGAAATCGTCGAGACCTCGCTGCGGATCGCCGGCCGCGAGATCGTCGCCATGGGTACGGACAACAACCACAGCTCGCCCGGCATCGATGCCGTCGGCTTGCTGGTTCTGCCGGGCATTGTCGACCTGCATGGCGATGCCTTCGAGCGGCAGATGATGCCGCGCCCCGGCGTCGATTTTCCGATCGATGTGGCGCTCGTTGACAGCGACCGGCAGGCGGTCAGCAACGGGATCACGACCGTCTATCATGCCACGACCTGGTCGTGGGAGCCCGGCCTGCGCGGCGCCGACAATGCCAGGCGCTTGCTGGAAGCAATCGAGCAGTTGCGGCCGCAACTCGCCGCCGACACCCGCTTCCATTTGCGCCACGAAACCTACAATCTCGACGCGGAAAGCGAAATAATCGACTGGCTGTCGGAAGGACGCGTCGACCTGTTCGCGTTCAACGACCACATTGACTCGACCGTCGCCAACCTCGCCAAGCCACAGAGGCGCAGCCGAATGGTTGAGCGCACGGGTCTCACGAACGAGGCGTTCGATCGCCTGGTGGAAAGTGTGGTCTCCCGCAGCCACGACGTACCGGCGTCGATCAGCCGGCTGGCGCAAGCGGCGCGCGCGGCTGATGTCCGGATGCTCTCGCATGACGACGAGAGCCCGGCGATGCGACAGGCCTTTCGTGCGCAGGGTGTTGCCATCGCCGAATTTCCGGTCAACGAGGAAACCACCCGGGAGGCAGCCGAAGCCGGCGACTTCATCGTGTTCGGCGCACCCAATGTCGTGCGCGGCGGCAGCCACACCGGCTGGACCAAGGCCTCCGACATGATCGCCAAGGGCCTGTGTTCGGTGCTGGCGTCAGACTATTACTATCCGGCGCCGCTGCTGGCGGCCTTCCGGCTCGCAGCCGACGGGGTGCTGCCGCTGGCCGAGGCGTGGCAATTGATCTCGTCAGCGCCAGCGCGCGCTGCCGGCCTCGCCGATCGTGGCCTGCTCGCCGCGGGACAGCGGGCCGACATCATTCTCGTCGATGACACGGTGCCGTTGCGCCCGCGGGTCGTCGCGGTCATTGCAGCGGGACGTCTCGTGCATCTGACGGAGGCGAATCGCCTCGTCCATTCGTCCACAGCATCACGCAAGGCAGTTGCAGCCGCGTAAGGCGGCCCTATTCTGGCGCAATGGCAAATTACCCCCGTTACGCAATCTATTACACCGCCGCGGCGGGCAGCGCGCTCGACCGGTTCGGCGCGACCCTGCTCGGCTACGATGCCCATGGCGGCGACGACGTGCCTTTTCCGGATGGCATGATTCAGACAATTCCGGACTGGCGCGATCTGACGCATGACCCGCGCAAATACGGCTTTCACGCCACGCTGAAGGCGCCGATGGCGCTGGCTGACGGCAAGGCCGCGACACAGCTTGCCGCGGCATGCGAGTTGTTCGCCGATCTCGCCCGGCCTGTGCCGGTAATCCAGCCGGTCGTCGATTCGATCAGCGGATTCATCGCGGTGATTCCGGCCGAACCATCGGCAGAACTCGAACTGCTCGCCGCCGAAGCGACCAAGGCATTCGATCCGTTCCGTGCCCCCATTAGCCCGGAAGATCGCGCACGGCGCAATCCCGACAAGCTGACGCCGCAGCAGCGCGACTATCTCGACCGCTGGGGCTACCCTTACGTCTTCGAAGAGTTTCGCTTCCACATGACGCTGACGGGACGGCTTCCCGCAGAACGGCGCGAGCCGGTTGTAGCGATGCTGCGCGAGAGGTTTGCGGCAACGGGCATCGGGCCGCTCGCGATCGACGCGATTGCCCTATGCCGCCAGGACAATCCGAATTCGCGGTTTCGGATCATTGGCCGCTGGCCACTGCAGGTATGACGGGCCGGCGGGCCAGACTCAAAATCGCGAAAACAACCCCATGCAAAGTAGAATGGGACACGAATTGGTCCGTCGTCACGGCCCAACCTGATTTCATCCTGCCCTAGAGCGGGATGAATTTAGGTTGAGGCGTATCCCGCGTTTTCGAAGTAGTTGGCACATTCGTTTGGCATGAAGGCTGTGAGCGCCTGACCGATTGCGGCCCAGACGGCCTCGACGGTTCGTGCGGCGGCTTTGCGCAGCAGGTGCTTGAGCTTGGCGAAGACCTGCTCGATAGGATTCAGATCGGGTGAATATTTCGGCAGAAAGAAGAGCTTTGCGCCAACCGAGCGGATGAGAGCTCGCACGGCTTTACCTTTGTGGCTGCCGAGATTGTCCATGATGACGATGTCACCGGGCTGCAGGGTCGGGAGGAGAACTTTCTCGACGTAAATTGTGAAGCTCTCACCGTCGATCGGGCCATCGAGAACCCATGGTGCTTCGATCCGATCGTAGCGCAATGCGGCCAGGAAGGTTGTGGTCTTCCAGTGGCCGTGCGGGACTTTGGCTGTGAGCCTGGTGCCGCACGGCGCCCAGCCCCGCAAGGTGGCCATGTTGGTCTTGGTCCAGGTCTCGTCGATGAAGACCAGGCGCTCAGGATCGATCTGGCCCTGATACTTCTGCCATTGCGCGCCGGCGGGCGACGTCAGGACGGTCGCGTTCGCTGGCGACCACGGTTTTTTTTGAAGCTTAGATTCTCGGCGTGGACGAACTCCCACACCGACCGATAGTCGACCTTCAGCCCACGCTCGGCAAGTTCGGCCACCAGTCCGCGCAAGGTGAAGTCCCTTGCCTTGGTGCGCTCCAGCAACCAATCACGGTACTTTCCCGAAATCTTCTTCGGCTTGTGCCCACCCATCTGGCCCGGCGCAACGCTGCCGGTCTCTCGGAAGCGCCGGACCCAGAGAATGGCCGTGTTGACGCCCACCCCAAATTGCGCCGCCGCCCGGTGGCAAGACAGACCACCCGGATCGACTGCCGCAACCACCCGCTCACGAAGATCCATCGAATAAGGTTTGCCCATCCATGCTGACCTCCTCCAGCCAGCATGTTGAATCAGAGCCGCACCGATTTGGGAATCCCAAATCGAATCAACCTAACCTCATACCGCTCTAGCGCCGCTGGTTGTAGACGTCGAGGCAGACGGCACCGAGCAGCACCAGCCCCTTGATCACCTGCTGGTAGTCGATGCCGATGCCGAGAATGGACATGCCGTTGTTCATGACCCCCATGATCATGGCCCCGATCACCGCGCCGCCGACCCGGCCGACGCCGCCATAGGCGGACGCGCCGCCGATAAAGCAGGCCGCGATGACGTCGAGCTCGAAGCCGGCGCCGGCCTTCGGCGTCGCGGTATTGAGCCGCGCGGCGAACACGAGGCCGGCGAGCGCCGCCAGCACCCCCATGTTGACGAAGGTCAGAAACGTCAGCCGCTCGGTCTTGATGCCGGACAGGCTCGCAGCCCTGGCGTTGCCGCCGATGGCATAGATATGACGGCCGATCACGGTGCGGGTGGTGACGAAGCCATAGAGCGCGATCAGCGCGGTCATGATCACCAGCACGTTGGGCAGGCCGCGATGCGAGGCGATCAGGCCGGCGAAGAACACGATCGCGGCGAACAGCACCGCGCTCTTGGCGACGAAGAAGCCAAACGGCTCGACCTCGATGCCGTGCGAGGCCTGCCGCGCCCGGCTCTTGGCGCTGGTATAGACCAGGGCCACCGCCAAGACGGCCCCGATCAACAACGAGGTGGGATAGAGCGTGCCGGCGCTGGGAAACAATTCGGGGATGAAGCCCGAGGACAGTTTCTGGAAGGTCGGCGGAAACGGTCCGACCGACTGTCCCTGCAGGATGGCGAGCGCCAGTCCCTTGAACACCAGCATGCCGGCCAGCGTCACGATAAAGGACGGTATCTTGAAATAGGCGACCCAGTAGCCCTGCGCGGCGCCGATCAGGGCGCCAACCAGCAGGCAAACGACGAAGGCCAGCGGATAGGCAATGTGATAGCGCACCATCAGCACCGCCGCGACGGCGCCGACAAAGCCCGCGACCGAGCCCACGGACAGGTCGATATGGCCGGTGACAATGATCAGCAGCATGCCGAGCGCCATGATCACGATGTAGCTGTTCTGCAGCACCAGATTGGTCAGGTTCAGCGGCTGCAGCAGCGTACCGTCGGTCATGACCTGGAAGAACAGCATGATCGCAAACAGCGACAGCAGCATGCCGTAGTTGCGCAGATTGTTCTTGATGAAGCCGGCGTGCCCGGGCAGCGCAACCGCCTTGTCGGTCATGGCCGCAAATCTCCCTGAAGTACCTTCTTGTCCATTTGCTTGTTGCGCATGATGGCGCGCATGATCCTTTCCTGGGTGGCCTCGGCGGCGGTGAATTCTCCGACGAAGGCGCCGTCATTCATCACGCAGATGCGGTCGCAGACGCCGAGCAGTTCCGGCATTTCCGACGAGATCATCACCACCCCCTTGCCGGCCTCGGCAAGCTCGTTGATGATACAGTAGATTTCGTATTTTGCCCCGACATCGATGCCGCGCGTAGGCTCGTCGAGGAATAATACTTTCGGATCGGTCATCAGCCATTTCGACAGCACCACCTTCTGCTGGTTGCCGCCGGAGAGCTGGCCGGTCTCCTGATAGACGTCGGAACAGCGGATCCGCATCCGGTTGCGGTAATCGCTCGCAACGCGCAATTCGGACATGTCGTCGATCATGCCCTGCCGCGCCACGCGGCCGAGACTTGCCAGCGTGATGTTCTTGCGGACGTCGCTGTCCAGGATCAGGCCGAGTTGCTTGCGATCCTCGGTGACGTAAGCGAGGCCGGCATCGATCGCCGTCGCCACGCTCGACAGGTTGACTTCCCTTCCATCGAGCCAGACGCGGCCGCTGATCCGGTCTCCCCAGGCGCGACCGAACAGGCTCATGGCGAATTCGGTGCGGCCGGCGCCCATCAGGCCGGCGATTCCGACCACTTCGCCGCGCCGGACCTCAAAATTCACGCCCTTGATGACACGGCGTTCCCTGTGCTGCGGATGATGCACCGTCCAGTCCTGCACAGCGAAGACAGGTTCGCCGATCGTGGCTGTGCGTTGCGGAAAGCGGTGGGCAAGGTCGCGATCGACCATGCTGCGGATGATTCGGTCCTCTTCCACCGGCTCGGTCCGGCAATCGATGCTGTCAACGGTGCGGCCATCGCGCAGCACCGTGATCCGGTCGGCGACGCGGGCGACCTCCGACAATTTGTGCGAGATCAGGATCGAGGCGATGCCCTGGGCGCGGAATGAAAGCAGGCGATCCAGCAGTGCCGCGCTGTCATTCTCGTTCAGGCTGGCGGTCGGCTCGTCGAGAATCAGCAATCGCACCCTCTTGGACAAGGCCTTGGCGATCTCGACCAATTGCTGCTTGCCGACGCCAAGGTCCGTCACCAGCGTATCGGGCATCTCGGTAAGGCCGACCTGGGCGAGCAGTTCCTGGGTCCGGCAGTAGACCGTGTCGCGGTCGATCACGCCAAGACGCGAGGGCGGATGAGACAGAAAAATGTTCTCCGCGATCGACATCAGCGGAATCAGCGCCAGCTCCTGATGGATGATGATGATGCCCAGCGCCTCGGAATCATTGACGTCGCGAAAGCGCCGCTCCTCGCCGTCGAAGATGATGCTGCCTTCGTAGTCGCCGAAGGGATAGACGCCGCTGAGAACCTTCATCAGGGTCGACTTGCCGGCGCCGTTCTCGCCGACCAGCGCATGGATCTGCCCCGCCTCCACCGTGAAGTTGACGTCGCGCAGGGCCTGAACCCCAGAAAAGCTCTTGCTTACGCCGCGCATTTCGAGAATTGCGGTCATTGCGCCATCACGTCCATTGTCCGTCAACCCAATCGTACACCCGACAGGCAGCGGCGCCGGCGTTCGCCGGCGCCGCCGCCATTTGCCTCAGTCGAACTGCGAACGCTTGTAGTAGCCGCTGTCGATCAGCACCTTCTCCCAGTTGCTCTTGTCGACGACGACGGGCTTCAGGAGATAGGACGGCACCACCTTGACACCGTTGTTGTAGGTCTTGGTGTCGTTGACGGTCACTTCCTTGCCGCTGAGCGAGGCATCCACCATGTCGGCGGTGACGCGCGCGAGATCGCGGGTATCCTTGAAGATGGTCGAGTACTGTTCGCCGCGTTGCATCGACTTGATCGACGGCACTTCGGCATCCTGGCCGGAGACGACAGGCATCGCCATGTTGCCGCTGCCATAGCCGACACCTTTCAGCGACGAAAGAATGCCGATGGAGAGGCCGTCATAGGGAGAGAGCACGGCATCGACCCGCTTGCGGCCATAGAACGCGCTCAGCAGATTGTCCATCCGCGCCTGGGCGGTGGCGCCGTCCCAGCGGAGCGTCGAGACCTTGTCCATGCCCTTCTGGCCGCTGCCGATCACCAGCTTGCCGCTGTCGATATAGGGCTGCAGCACCGACATCGAGCCGTTGTAGAAGAAATAGGCATTGTTATCGTCCGGCGAGCCGCCGAACAATTCGATGTTGAAGGGCCCCTTGCCTTCCTTCAGCCCGAGCCTCTGCTCGATCGACTGCGCCTGCAGCACGCCGACCTGGAAATTGTCGAAGGTGGCGTAATAGTCGACATTGGGCGTGTCGCGGATCAACCGGTCATAGGCGATCACCGTGATCCCCTTGGCCTTGGCCTGCTTCAGCACGTCCGACAGCGTGGTGCCGTCGATCGCCGCGATCACCAGCACCTTGGCGCCCTTGGTCACCATGTTCTCGACCTGCGAGAGCTGGTTCGGAATGTCGTCCTCGGCATATTGCAGGTCGGTGCCGTAGCCGCGCTCCTTCAGGATTTTCACGATGTTGTTGCCATCGTCGATCCACCGCGCCGAGGACTTTGTCGGCATGGCGATGCCGACCGTTCCCTTGCCCTGGGCGAAAGCGCCGGTCACCGCCGTTGCGGCCATGGTTGCTGCCAGCGCAAGGGCCGACAATGTGGTCTTCAGACTAGTCATGCTTCACTCCCTTTGATCATCGAGGATCTATGGTTCCTGGATCGTCAGACCGCTGAATGCGGCTCTTGAAACTCCGTCGCTCCTGCGCGTTTGGCTGCCGCGCCTCGTCTTCCTCCATCAATCCGTTGCAAGTCTTACGTCTGGTTCGGGGCGACCACGCGCAGCGACATCGAGCACGAAGGTGCGGCCATGATCGGGATCGGCGCGCTTCGCGTCATCGCCCATGTCCTGCCAGGCCGACGTGACGAGCAGGCGCGAGAAATCCTGCCCGACGAAGGCGGGGCAGCTCGACTGCCGCGCCGGGACGCGGAGCGTGCGCAGATGCTCGCCTTGCGGACTGTAGACATCAATGCAGCCACCGCCCCAGCGCGCATTCCAGATCAGCCCCTCGGCATCGACCACCGCACCGTCAATGCCGCCGCCGCCCCGCCGGGTGACCAGCACAACCGGCGCGCCGCGCGGCAGGCCGGTCGCCGCATCGAGATCGACCCGGAACAGCGTATTCTTCCCGGTGTCCGCGAAATAGCCGATAGTCCCATCCGGCGAGAAACAGATCGCGTTCGGAATCGTGACGCCGTCATACAGGCGCGATAGCTCCCCGCGATGCAGCGCATAGATGGCGCCCAGCCCCTGCTCGGCCTGCCGGCCCATGGTGCCGATCCAGAACGTGCCGGACGGATGAACCCGGGCATCGTTCGAACGCGTTGCGGCATTGTCGGCTTCGAGCTGATGGTACAGGGTCATCCGCCCATCAGCCGCATCGCGGACATAGAGACCGTCATCGGCAACGAGGAGCTGGCGATGCGCGTCGATCCGGGCCAGCGCACTGCCCATCACGTCGAGCGAATGGATGGTGATCCGCCCGGTGTCGAGCCGCGCTTCGAACAGCCGGCGTTCGACAATGTCGAACCACCAGGCCGTATCGGTAGCGGGGTCGTAGGTCGGGCCCTCACCAAGATGGCACCGCTCGCCACAGAGAACGGTGGTCGGCACCTCTTCCATCCTGTGACCACCGATCATCGCCCGGCTCCCTCGGGCGACTCTACCGCGGATTGTGTCTCGATTGCGCCGTGGATCACATGCGTGAAGCGGTACAGCGTGGTGTGGCGATAGACTTCGCCCGGGGCAAGCCGTGCGGTCGGGAAGTCGGGCCGGTTGGGCGTATCGGGCCACGCGTGCGGTTCGAGGCACATGGCGTCGGACTGCCGATAGAGGCGGCCGCCCTTTCCGGCGGTGGAGCCGTCGAGAAAATTTCCGGAATAAACCTGCAGTCCGGGCTGGTTGGTGAACAGCTCGAGCACGCGGCCGGACGTAGGCTCAGCCAGCCGTGCGGCAAGGCGAGGCTCAAGGCTCGGCGGCGCAAGGCAGAAATTATGGTCATAGCCGCGGCCAACCCGGAGCTGCGGATGGTCGTTACGAATCCGCGCACCGATCACGACGCCTGCCCGAAAGTCGAATGGCGTATCGGCTACCGCGCAGGGCGGCTGCGGCAGCGGGATTGCGCCGGCATCGACGGCGAGGAAATGATCCGCCGCCACGGTGAGGTGATGGTCGAGAATGCTGCGGCCCGAGCGTGCGCCGGCCAGGTTGAAAAAGCTGTGGTTGTTAAGGTTGACCACGGTAGGACGGTCCGTGCGCGCCGACATATCGAGCGACAGCTCCATCGGCCCGGTCAGGCGCCAGGTCACCTCCACTTCCAGCGTGCCGGGATAGCCCTCCTCGCCATCGGCGCTCGTATACGCAAGCGTCACGGCCGGATGATCTCCATCCTCGATCGCGACAATCCGCCAGTTGCGGCGATCGAAACCTTCCAACCCGCCATGCAAGGCATTGGCTCCGTTATTCGCCGCGAGTTGCACCTCGGTGCCGTCGAGCGTGAAGCGCGCGCCGGCGATGCGGTTGGCATAGCGCCCGACGGTTGCGCCGAAGAACTGCCGCCGGGCGAGGTATCCCTCGAACGCGTCATGACCAAGCACGATGTCGTCGCGGTGTCCGGTCGCATCCGGCACCAGCAATGCCTGCAGCGATGCGCCATAGGTGATGATGCGGGCTTCCAGGCCGCCGGCCGCATGCAAGACGATGCGCTCGACCTCGCTGCCATCCGGCAGCACACCGAAGCGGGAACGCGTCACGCGGGGGACAGATGGCGTATTCATGTCTTGTCCTCGAATGGCTCGACCGTACGGCGTCGCCCCAGCAGGAACGCGTCGGCGACGAGTTGAAGCGGGGCGAGATCGACGTCGGTCTCGCCGGTTGTGGCGAGTTCGCGGAAGCGGCGATAGAGCCCGGCATATTCGGCGTCCGGGGCATCGACGAGTTGCTTGCCCCCTGCCCGCAACCTCGCCCCGCCCATGGAGAGCGTGACCGAGCCGCCGTCGGTGTCGAGATCAATGTCCCAGCTTTGCGGTCCGGTCTGGAGGAAGTCGAATTCGGCTGTGATCTTCAGTCCCTGAGCGTCGGTAAGCGCAAGGTTGGCGGCAATCGGCGCGTCGCGATTGGCGGGGAATGCGAGGTCGGCCGACGTCACAAACAATGGCTGCGGCAGAATGCGCGTCAGGATCGACAGCGCGTTGATGCCGGGGTCGAATACGCCGAGCCCGCCCGGCTCAAAGATCCAAGCCTGCCCCGGATGCCAGACCCGCACGTCTTCCTTCCAGGTAATTTTGACTGATATGACCTTCCGGCCGGCGAGCAATTGCCGCGACGGCTCGACGGCAGGTGCGAACCGCGAGTGCCACGTGGCGAATAGCGTACGTTGCGCGGCCCGCGCCGCGGTCACGAGCGGCGTGATTTCAGCTACCGTGGCTCCCGGCGGCTTTTCCAGCATCACGTGCTTGCCGGCGGCAAGCGCCATCGCCGCCTGCGCGTGACGAACCTGCGGCGGAGTGCACAGCGCCACCGCATCGATCGGCGGGCCGTCGCGCAATAATTCATCGAGCGTTGCCGCATGCGGTACGCCGGGAAGCGAGGCATTGCGGCTGGCGACGGCAACGAGCTCCACACCGTCGGTTGCAGCAATCGCCGGCACATGCTGGTCGCGCGCGATCTTGCCGAAGCCAACGATGGCGACACGAAGCGGGCTCATGATGGCTCTCCAGATCGGACTGCCGCTGACGTCGCAGGCACAACGCCGGACGATGCCGAAGTTCCCCCCTCGTGACGGCGCAATCCATTGTGGATCACCTCGGCCATGGCGGCGGAGGCGGTTTCGGCATCGCCGCTCTCGATCGCATCGACAATGCGCTGGTGCCACAACAGCACCGTCTCGCGGTCCTGGGTCTCGACCGGCGCGCTGAGCAGGAACGAGGCGCGCAGTGCCGCCTCGATGACGTTGCCGATCGAACGCATGAACAAATTGCCGGAGGCGTTGGCGACGGCCAGATGCAAGGCGAGATCGCCGTCGGCAAAACCAACGGAGTCGGAAGCCTCGCGCCGCATCCGCTCCATGCTCCGATGGAGTTCGGCGATGTCGGCCTCCGAACGCCGGGCTGACGCGAGCGCGGCGGCGCGCGGCTCGACGGCGAGCCGGATTTCGGCGAGATCGTTGAGAAAGCGCCGATCGATGCCGGCATCGAGATGCCAGGCCAGCACGTCGGCGTCGAACATGTTCCAGGCGCCGCGCTCGCGCACCACGGTGCCGACCCGCGCCTTGGTGGTGAGCAGACCCTTGGCCACCAGAGTCTTGACGCTCTCGCGCAACACGGGCCGCGATACGCCGAACATCGCCGTGAGTTCGGCGTCGCCCGGCAGGCGGCCGCCTTCGGCGTAACGGCCGGCGATGATGTCGACGCCAATGCTGCGGGCGACCTCGGCGTGGTTGGAATGCGCGCGCCGCGTCGGGATGACGACAAGCCGGGACGTCATGATTTCTGGACTCCTGCCTTACGAGGGCCGGCGCGGCGGGCGATGCCCAGCATGGCCTGCTGCAGGGCGATGAAAGCGAAAAGAAGAACACCGGTCACGATCTTGGTCCACCAGCTCGACAGGGTTCCATCGAAATTGATGTAGGTCTGGATCAGGCCCTGAATCAGCACGCCGAGCAACGTGCCGACCACCGACCCCTGCCCGCCGGTCAGCAAGGTGCCGCCGATCACCACGGCCGCAATGGAATCGAGTTCGACGCCGACGGCGGAAAGCGAGTAGCCCGCCGCAGTGTAGAAGGAGAACACAATGCCGGCGAGGCCGGCAAGGACGCTCGACAGCATGTAGATGCGCACCGTCATGGATCCGACCGGTATGCCCATCAGAGCCGTGGTCGTGCGGCTGCCGCCGAGCGCATAGACATTGGCCCCGAAGCGGGTGAAATGCAGCAGCACGGCACCTGCCGCAACCACCGCAAGCATGATGAGGGCGATGGCGGTGATCCGGCCTCCCCCGGGCAGCCGCAGTGCGAAATCCGACACCGTCGAATAGAGCGGCGCAGTGATCGGCGTCGATTCCGTCGACATCAGGAAACTGGCGCCGCGGGCGAGGAACATCCCCGCCAGCGTGACGATGAAAGGCGGCATGTCGAAGACATGGATGATGGCGCCCATGGCCGCGCCAAAGGCGGCGCACAATAGCAGGATCGCGACAAAGGCGACCAGCGGCGGCACGCCGAGACGCTCGATCGCCAGCGCGACGAACACGGTGGTGAAGCCGATCACCGAGCCGACCGACAGGTCGATCCCGCCGGAAATGATCACAAACGTCATGCCGGTGGCGACGATGCCGAGAAAGGCGTTGTCGGTCAGCAGATTTGCGGCCACCCGGGTGGAAGCGAAATTGGGAAACTGCGCCGTGCAGAGCGCAAATCCGACGACGAATACCATGGCCGTGATCGCGACCGGCGGCAGACCCCTCATTGGCGGGCCCTTCCCAGCACGGCCCCGGCATTGGCGAAGCGCGGCGACTGCAGCAGCAGGACGATCAGCACCACAGCCGCCTTCACCACGAGATTGAACTCCGGCGGATAGCCCGACAGCAGAATGCCGGTGTTCATGGCCTGGATGATCAGGGCGCCGACCATCGCCAGCACCAGGCTGAAACGCCCGCCGAACAGCGAGGTGCCGCCGATCACCACCGCCAGGATCGCGTCGAGCTCGAGCCAGAGCCCGGCATTGTTGGCATCCGCGCCCATGATGTCTGCAGCGGCGATGACACCCGCGAGCGCCGCGCACAGGCCGCACCACACATAGACCGCAAGGATCATGGCGCGGGTACCGATCCCGGCCAGTTCGCTCGCCCTCGCGTTGCCGCCGGTCGCCTCGATCAAGAGCCCAAGCGCAGAGCCTCGGACCACCGCACCGGTGACGATCAACATGCCGAGCGCGACCGCCACCGGCGCCGGCACGCCGAGTACGGCGCCGTTGCCGAGCCAGACCAGGTCGGGAGCGGTGAAGGTGACGATGCGGCCCTCGGTAATGAGCTGCGCGACGCCCCGGCCAGCCACCATCAGGATCAGGGTGGCGACGATCGGCTGGATGCCGAGCACCGCAACGAGAAAGCCGTTCCAGAGCCCGCATAGCAGCCCGGCGCCGAGGGCTGCGGCGAGCGCCAGCGGCAGGCCGTGGGCGTCGGCAAGGCTCGCGGCGATTGCGCCTGATATCGCCATCACCGCCCCCACCGACAGGTCGATGCCCCGCGTCGCGATGACCAGCACCATGCCCAAGGCAAGCAGCGCGACCGGCGCGCCGCGGTTCAGGACATCGATCAGGCTGCCGAACAGCCGGCCGTCCTGCATCCGCAAATCGAAGAATTGCGGCGAAACGGCGCGGTCGACCGCGAGGATCACCAGCAAGGCGATGATCTGGGCAAGGCCACGACTTTGCAGCAGTCTTTGCAGCAGGCTTTGCAACAGTCCTGGCATCATGGCTGTCCGGCTTCCGCACTGGCAGTGCCGGCGACAGCGATCGCTGCCAGAATATTGGAGACGTCGATGGCTTCCCCTTCCAGTTCATCGATGTGGCTGCGATCGCGCAGCACGATCACACGGTCCGAATAGGTCACGATCTCGTCGAGTTCGGAAGAAATCACCAGCAGCGCCAGGCCGTCGTCGCACAATTCGCGGATCAGGCGGATGATCTCGGCATGGGCACCGACATCGATGCCGCGGGTCGGCTCGTCCAGCACCAGGACGCGCGGCGCGGTGGCGAGCCAGCGGGCGAGCAGCACCTTCTGCTGGTTGCCACCGGATAATAGACCGATCGGCCGTTCCGGCTCCGGCGGGCGGATGTCGAGCAGCCTGATGAAACGCATCGCAATCTCTTCCTGCTCGGAGCGCGACAGCGGTTTTGCGAGGCCGCGCTTGGCCTGCAGCGCCAGCACGATGTTTTCGCGCACGGTGAGATCGGCAATGATGCCCTCGGTCTTGCGCTCTTCGGGGCAATAGCCGAAGCCATGGGCGACGGCATCACGCGGCGATTGCAGCCGGACCGGCCTGCCGTCGACCATGGCACTGCCGCTGTCGGCACGCTCGGCGCCAAACACCAGCCGCGCAGTTTCGGTGCGCCCCGAGCCGAGCAGGCCGGCGAGACCAACCACCTCGCCGCGGCGAAGCGCGAGATCGAACGGCGCGACATAGCCGGCCTTGCCATAGTTTTCGAAGCGCGCGCAAGTCTCGCCCGCCGGCCGCACCTGCGCCGCCGCGCGCTCGCTGGTCGTTTCGGCGAGTTCGCGGCCAAGCATCATGCGGATCAATTCGATCCGCGGCAGTTCGGCGGTGGTCCGCTCGCCGATCAGCCGGCCGTTGCGCAAAACCGTGATGCGGTCGCAGATCTCATAGACCTGATCGAGAAAATGCGTGACGAAGAGGACGCCGATGCCGCGCAGCGCGAGCTTGCGCATCACCGCGAACAGAATCTCGACCTCGTGACGATCGAGGCTCGCGGTCGGTTCGTCGAGGATCAACACGCGGGCCGACTGGTCGACGGCGCGGGCGATCGCGGTGATGTGCTGCACCGCGACCGAATAGTTTCCGAGCGGCTCGGCGACGTCGATATGCAGATCGAACTCCGCAAGCAGCGCGGCGGCGCAGCGGCGCATCTCGGCCTCGCGCACCAGGCCGAACCGCGTCGGCTGCCTGCCGAGATAGAGGTTTTGCGCGACCGACAGGTTTTGCAGCAGATTGACCTCCTGATAGACGGTCGCAATCCCCGCATCGACCGCCGCCTTGGCCGAGCGCGGCGCGACCTCGGCGCCGCCGAGCCGGACGATGCCGGCATCGCGCGGGAACACGCCGGTCACCGCCTTGATCAAGGTGGACTTGCCCGCGCCGTTCTCGCCGAGCAGCGCGTGGATTTCACCGGCCCGCAAGGTGAAATCCACCTCCTGCAGGGCCCGCAGCGTGCCAAAACTCTTGCTTAAGGCCCGCACTTCAAGCAGAGCGGGGCCAGGGTCGGAACTTGCATTCATGCCGGCATCACTCCTACCGACGTTCGCATCAAGCGCGAACGCCCGGCATGTTCGCCTCATGTGGCGGATTCGTCGAGAAGGCTTTCGCCGCCGGGCCGGGGCTGGCTTGAGACCCGGCGGCGTGGCACCGGCCGGTCAGTAGCCGAGGCCCTTCTTGCTGTCGTAGATCTTCTGCGGGTCGTCGGCGGCCGTGTAGAGCTTCGATTCCGTCTGGATCCACTTCGACGGCACCGTTCCCTTCGCCTTGAAGGCCATGATGGCGTCCAGCGCCGGACCTGCCATGTTCGGCGTCAGCTCCACGGTGGCGTTGGCCTCGCCGGCCGCGATCGCCTTGAAGATGTCGGGCACCGCATCGATCGACACCGTCAGGACGTCCTTGCCCGGCTTGAGGCCGGCCTCCTTCATCGCCTGGATCGCGCCGACCATCATGTCGTCGTTGTGGGCGTAGACCGCGCAAATCGTCTTGCCGCCGCCTTCGGCCTTGATGAAGCTTTCCATCACCTCCTTGCCCTTGGCGCGGGTGAAGTCGCCGGTCTGGCTGCGCACCACCTTGAGGTTGGCGTTCTTGGCGACCACGCTGTCAAAGCCCTTCTTGCGGTTGGTCGCGACGCTCGCACCGACCGTGCCCTGCAGTTCGACGACATTGCACGCCTTGCCGCTCACCGCCTTCGCCAGCCATTCGCCGGCGACGGCACCTTCGTGCACGCTGTCCGAGGTGACGGCGGTGAGATAAAGCTCCTTGCCCGACGGATCGATGTCGCGATCGAGCAGCACGACCGGAATCTTGGCTTCCTTGGCCTCCTTCAACACCGCATCCCAGCCGCTCGACACGACAGGCGCGAGGAAGATGGCGTCGACGCCTTGCGCGATGAACGAACGGATCGCCTTGATCTGGTTCTCCTGCTTCTGCTGGGCGTCGGCGATCTTGAGCGTGACCTTGCGCTTGGCGGCCTCCGATTTGGAGACCGAGGTCTCCGCCGCCCGCCAGCCGGATTCGGATCCGATCTGGGAAAAGCCGACGGTAAGCTCAGCGGCTGTTGCGGGAAGCGAAAGGGTGATGGCGACCAGCGCGGTGGCCGCAAGGAGGGCTTTGGAGGTCATGAAGCGCATTCTCCCAACTGTTGTTCAGGGTGCCTGCATGCCCGAATTCGGTATCAAGGCACCTTAAAGCTGTCCATTGATGGCAGCGCGCGGAATATTTCACGGAAGATCTGATCTGACTAGTAATATTATTTGACTATTTAGTTCCAAGCGAGCGCCACCAACCAGGCTAGGATTACTTCCCCATATAGTCGGATGCCGACCCTTATCCGCCGGTCTGTTGTCCGAAGGCCGCTTGATCAGGCGCGCGGTTGGACCTTGATTGCCTCGATCATGCCGCGCGGCTACGCGTTGTCTGATGCCGCCCGTGAAGCAAGGATTCGACATGCAGCCCGTCACCGCGAAACCGCTCTACATCCGCATGCACGCTGACGATAACGTCGCGATCGTCGCAAACCGCGGAGGTCTGCACCCGGGCGCTGAGTTCGCGTGCGGCTTGCGACTGGTCGAGCAGATCCCGCAAGGCCACAAGGTTGCGCTTGCCGATATCGCAGCGGGCGAAGCCATTCGCCGCTACGGCGAGGTCATCGGCCATGCCGCGGCGCCGATCGCCACGGGTGGTTGGGTTAAGGAATCGCTGGTGCAAATGCCCGACGCGCCGTCATTCGACAATCTGCCGCAGCCGAACGGCGGCGCGATCCGCCTGCCGCCGCTGGAAGGCTATACATTCGAAGGCTATCGCAATGCCGACGGTTCGGTCGGCACCCGCAAACATTCTCGCGATCTCGACCAGCGTGCAATGCGTCGCCGGTACCGTCGAGTTCGCGCTGGATCGGATTCGCAAGGAGCTATTGCCCAGATATCCCAATGTCGATGACGTGGTGGCGGTCACGCATGCCTATGGCTGCGGAGTCGCAATCAACGCTCCCGGCGCGGCCGTCCCGATCCGTACGCTGCAGAACCTGGTCCGCAATCCCAATTTCGGTGGCGAGGTGATGATCGTTGGGCTCGGTTGCGAGAAGCTGCAACCTGAATTGCTGCTGCCCGAGGGCATGAGCGCCGACGACGAAATCATGCGCATGCAGGACGAAGGCCTGACCGGCTTTGGCGAAATCGTCGAGGATATCGTGCAGATGGCCGACGCGCGCTTGCAGATATTGAACCGGCGCCGCCGCGAGACCTGCCCGGCGTCAGCGCTGGTGGTCGGCATGCAGTGCGGCGGCAGCGATGCGTTCTCGGGCGTGACCGCCAATCCGGCGCTGGGTTTTGCTGCGGATCTCCTGGTGCGCGCCGGCGCTACCGTGATGTTCTCCGAAGTCACGGAAGTACGCGACGCCATCCATCTCCTGACGCCGCGCGCGGCGAACCAGGACGTTGCGGACGCGCTGGTGCGCGAGATGGCCTGGTATGACCGCTATCTCGCCGGCGGCGAAGCCGACCGCAGCGCCAACACCACGCCGGGCAACAAGAAGGGCGGCCTCTCCAACATCGTCGAGAAGGCGATGGGTTCGGTCATCAAGTCAGGCACCAGCCCGATCGCAGGCGTGCTCGCGCCGGGTGAGCGGGTAAGCCAGAAAGGGCTGATTTTTGCGGCAACGCCAGCCAGCGATTTTGTCTGTGGCACGCTGCAATTGGCCTCAGGCATGACGCTGCACGTCTTCACTACCGGGCGCGGCACGCCCTACGGGCTTGCCGCCGTGCCGGTCATCAAGGTCTCGACGCGCAGCGAACTGAAGCAACGCTGGCACGATCTGATCGACGTCGATGCCGGCAGCATCGCAACCGGCGATGCAACGATCGAGGACGTCGGCTGGGAACTCTTCCGTCTCATGCTTGACGTGGCGAGCGGCCGCGAGACCTGGGCCGAACACTGGAAGCTGACCAACTCGCTTGCGCTGTTCAATCCGGGCCCGGTGACATAACGACGGCCCGGTGCTCACCGTCGTGAGGCTGCCAGCACCGGAGCCCGCCGATACACGGCTAGGCCGCGACCAGCCTTTCGATGTGCGGTATCGGATGCGACGTTAATTCCTTCGGAATCTCACCCACGATCTTGTCTGTAACCTCGGCATGAAATGCCTTGCGCAGATTGCCGAGGACCTTCGCCGGCGCGATGACGACGAGCTTGTCGAAGCGATTGTCGTGGGCATGACGGTAGAGCGCTTCTGCGATCTCTGCGGCAAAGCGCTCCTTTGCGATGTAATGCCAGTCGACCTCCTCTACCGCGCTTCGTGCCGTACCGACGCTTGCAACGGAGCGCCCCGGACGATCGGTGCCCTGCTCGCGCGTTGCCGGATTGTCCTGCTCCAGGATCTGCTCGACTTCGAGCTTGACCTGGTGCGCGGTGCCTTTGTTGCGCAGAAAGAGCGCCTTTTGGCCGTCGCCGATCAGAACGAGTGCATTGTGGGAGATGATGGGGATAGATTCATTTGTCATTGCTTGGTGCCTCCATATCGGCCCAACGCATGAATCGCCGCGTAGTTGCCTCTGCGACGCCGCCGTCCAGGCTACCAACCACGATCGGCACCGACTGCTCCCCCAGCATGCGGATGGAACTCCAGCCTTGCCTTCCCCGCGTCGGAACCAAAGCGGATGCGATGCTTTGAGCCAGGAGGGCAGTATTCGAATGAGGAGGAACTTATGAGGAAGATCGCAATCGGCCTGCTGGCCGGCGCGGGCGCACTCCTGACCGGCAGCGCAAATGCGTCCGACATCTACACCACGAGCGAATATACCAACTCCGACCTGATACAGCAGGTTCGCATGGTCTGCGACGAAAACGGACGCTGCTATCGCACCCGCGGCGAAAGCCGCGTGATCGTCCGCGATTCATACGCCTATCAGCCGCGCGAGCGATATATCGAGCAGCGACGCTACCGCGACTACGATGAGCCGCGAGCCGGCGTCGGTATCCGTGCGCCCGGCGTGAGTGTGGGCGTCGGCGTCGACAGCGATCGTTGGTAAACGGATCAGGAGATCGTCGGCGAGAGACTTCGGCTCAGTCTGAAGTCTCTCCGCCGGAGTTGGGAATATTTCATTTCCCCGCGGGAACGGCGGTCGGCGCTGCCTGTTAGCCGGTGAAGCAACGGCCAACCGGAGAGCCTCACATGAAAGTTTCCGACGTGATGACCGCTGAGGTTCAACTCTGCACGCCCGATGACACGTTAAAGGACGCCGCGCAGGCCATGGCGGCGCTCGGCGTCGGGTTGCTGCCGGTAGCCGACAATGAGCGACTGGTCGGCATGATCTCGGACCGCGACATCGCGATCCGCGGTATCGGCATGGGCCGAGGTCCCGAGGGACGGGTCGGCGACGCGATGACGGCCGAGGTCAGGTATTGCTACGAAGATCAGGAACTCGACGAGGTGAGCGCGATCATGGGCGACCTCCAGGTCCGTCGCCTGCCGGTGCTCAATCGCGACAAGCGTCTCGTCGGCATCATT
Source organism: Bradyrhizobium sp. AZCC 2262 (assembly GCF_036924535.1). Lineage (NCBI taxonomy): Bacteria > Pseudomonadati > Pseudomonadota > Alphaproteobacteria > Hyphomicrobiales > Nitrobacteraceae > Bradyrhizobium > Bradyrhizobium sp. AZCC 2262. Next base: position 4,432,106 of record NZ_JAZHRT010000001.1, read on the forward strand.
GCGCTCGGCGACATCGCGCTGGTCCAAAGCGGCAACGGCACGGGCGTGGCGTTGAGCGGAATTTCACGTCCCGGCGGGCAGCATGCACAATTCTAGCCGTGAGTATTGCGCTAGCCGTGAGTATTGCGCGCCCGCATCATCACGCACGAACTGAAGCGAATGCCGGCGCCCGCAGACAACGGCATTCGCGCTAGCGTGCAGCGGCCACCGGACCGTAGTTATTTTTTGGCGCCGGTCCCGGCATTGTCCATGCTGGAAGAACTGCCAGCCTTCATTTTGCCGGTGGAGGTTCCGGTCGTCGTGCCCTTTTTCATATTCGTGTGCTTGGCAGTGCTTTTGGTCGCGCCGGGGCCAACGTTGCCTTCGCTTGAAGCGCCGGGGGGCCGGCTGAGCTTGTGCAAATACGCTCCCGGTCGACAGCAACAGGGCGCATGCGCAAGCCAGGATAGTTTTCTTCATGAGGGAACTCCCTTGGTTAAAGTGACTCTTCAACGAGCACCCGCACAAAGGGTTCCGACGCAAACGAGTGAACGGCCATCAGGCCGAAGCGAGTACCGGATGTAGGGACCGCTGCCGCCTGAATTGCTGATAGGCCGCGATTGCCTTGTTGGCCAGCATCAACCGCCGTCGCTCGCCGCGGCGCACCATCAACTCTATCGTGTCGTTGAGAAAGCGGCCGGCCAGCATCGAATCGCCCAACTCCCCCGTAAGCGCGAGGTAGTCCCAGGCGATTTCAATCGAACTTTCTATCAGCAGCGGCAGCGGTTCCGTCATGTCTACGTCCAACCATTTTTGCAACCATTTTTGGGAGAACGTCCGGCGGCAATCTCTGTTCCTGATTGGGCCTGCCGGCGGAAATGCGGGTTTGCAGCGGAATCTTCACGGCCCTCCCGCGACGGCGCCCACGATCACCATCGCCAGATCGTCCAGATCGATCTTCGTTGACGACAAGGTCGTCGGCATTGGCGATGCTAAGCGACTGCGGTTCATTCGCTGCTTGCCGTTTCAGCTCTGCGACAATCGCTTCCTTCAGTTTCTCCTTAAGCGGCGGCGGCCACCTGCCCCATCCACAGCAATTACGGTTCCTAGGTTCGGAACCGAACAGACAGACGATGATCCCGCTCCTATTTTTTTCGGATGGACAAGAAAAAGGCCGAAGTCCGGCCCAAGCAGGATTTGCAACTCGAGGCGCTGGCTGCGCTGGAACAAGCGCGATCCATGCCCCATGGCCCTGCGCGAAGCGAGGCGCTGAAGCGCGCTGGTATTCTCCAGAACGCCGCTGACATGCAGGGATTACTGTTCGCCAAACGCGGGCGTCCTCCGAAGACCTGATCCACAGCGGACTGCTGGAACGGGTCGCAACGTTGCCATTCGATTCCTATCCCCGAGCGAGCGGCAGAGATTCAACTCAACATAAAGTGGAGGCGAAATTCCTCGTGCGCCAAAATGGAAGCTGGCCAGATTGCCATAAACAAGATCGTGATAGGTGACGCAGGCCACATTCGCGCGTGACCGTTGGCCTTAATGCGGTGGTGCAAGCCACACGGCATATCGAACCAACGGAGTTTTCCATGAAGCGTCTGTTGATTTCCGGATTCGTGGCAGTCGCCCTGCTCGCTGTCGCAACCACATATCGCTCGCATTCAATCATTTCGGCCGAACGTTCTACCGTCACCACCGGCGTGGCATTGTCGAAGAAATCTCCGGCCGCTGCCGGCGTAACCAGGCTTCCCATCGAGGAATTCGAGGATATGTCGCTGGTCTATTCGACCCCTGTGAAGCATTGACGGAGCTGGATTAACCGCCGCGTCGATCGGCCTATCGCTTCGTCGCCCGCTCGAGGAATTGAACGAGCGCGGCGCGATCCTGCTCCGAGCCGATGCGTTGCTCCGGCATCTTGGTGCCGGGCGTATAGGCCTGCGGCCCGATCTCGAACAGTCTGGAAACCGTCTCCGGCGTCCAGACAATATCGAGCCGCTTGAGCGCTTCGGAAAAATTATAACCGGGTGCGGTGGCGATGCGGCGGCCGAAGATTCCGGCGAGCGTTGGTCCGGCGCGGTTGGGCAGGTCCGCGCCAAGCGTATGGCAGGCGACACAGGCGCGAAAGACCTCCGCGCCGCGATCGCCGGCATAGGCAGCGAGCGGATCTCCCGCCGTTTCCAGCAGAATCGGATCGATCGGTTCACCCGTCGCCGCGTTCCAGCGCCGGATGATATTATCAGCGCCGCCCGTGAGCAGCGTGCGGCTGTCGGGCAGGAATGCCACCGACCAGACCGGCAGTCCCGGACCGACCAGCGTACGCATGAGCGCGCGCGCCTTGCGGTCGATCACGGCGACCGTGCCACCGATGCCGGCGGCGGCAACCAGCGCACCGTCAGGCGACATCGCAATCGAGATAACCGGCCTTGGCCCTGCCGTAACCTCGCCGGCCCGCGTGCCGGCTGCGGTCAGGAAGTAGACGTTGCCGTCCGCGCCGCCGACCGCGATTTCGCCATCGGTGCCGGTAGCCACGGCATTGAGCGGGGTCGGCATCGGAACGACGGTCGGCGTTTGCGCGCCCGACAGCGGCCAGATGCGAACGCTGAGGTCGTAGCTGACGCTGACCAAGGCACGGCCATCGGCCGTAAACGTCACGCCGTTGACGTTCTGCGTATGCCCGTCGAGCACGCGCGGCGCGCCGCCTGCGAGCGGCCAGAGCCGCACCGTATGATCCCACGAGGCCGATGCGAGCGTTGCGCCGTCGGGCGATACCGCTAGTGCTACGATCGGCGCCGTGTGGCCTTCGAACACCGCGTCGGGCTCTGTTCTGCCAAAAGTCCAGATCGCAATGCGCCCATCCGCACCGGCGGTCGCGGCGCGCCCTTCGCCGAGCAGCGCGACGGCGTTCACGGCGTCGGAATGGAAACGAAGCACCTGCTCGGCCGCATTGCGCGTCAGCGACCAGCGGATCGCGGTCGAATCGAAGCTGCCGGAGATCGCGCTTTGGCCGTCGGCCGAGATCGCCAGCGCCCGCACCGGCCCGCCATGCCCGCGCAGTTGCGCGAAGGCTGAGCTGGTTCCGATCGGCAAAGCGATCGACACGGCCACAAGCGCCAGAAGCGCCGATCGGCCTCTGTTGCGACGTGCAGCTTGCGCCGAGACCGTGCGTACCATTCCCCTCGGCCCTCAGCGCACGCCCGGCCTGTCGCGGTCGAGCCCCTTGGCCTGCAAGTCGTCGAGGTATTCCTGAAAGCGCTGTTCGGCGTTCACACCGAGATTGCGCAGGAACGCCCAGGAATAGATGCCGGTCGAGTGCATGTCGTCGAACCCGATTCTGATGGCATAATTGCCGACAGGATCGACGGAAAGAATGGTCACATTACGTTTGCCGCCGACCGTCTTGCGCTCGGCTTCGGAATGCCCCTGCACCTCGGCGGATGGGCTGGTCACCCGGAGCAATTCGGCGGAGAGATCGAAGGTGCGGCCGTCGTCAAAGGCAACACGCAACGCGCGGCGATCCTTCGGCAGGCGAATTTCGACCGGCCACGCCAGCGCGACGTCAGGCACGCCCACTGCCGGCGTCAGCCCGAACCGATCAAATTGTGGCCGGGATCGCTTACCCTGGCGCCGCTCGTCGTAAAGGCAACGGAGCTTGGCTCCTGAATGGTATTAAGCACCATCGCGACTCCGACGGCGGCAACCACAGCAAAAGCCACAGCTGCAACAAAGACTTTCATGGCACTTCCTCACCTTTGACTTGAGCCGGACTATTCGGCCGGGACGGCGCGCGGCGTGCTGTCGGACGGCCCGTGGGCCTTTGCCTGCTCTTCCTCGACCCAGAGCGAGTGATGCTCCTTGGCCCAGTTGAGATCGACCTCGCCGGTCCCCATGGCGTCGAAAGCCCCCTCCATTCCGATGGAGCCGATATAGATATGCGCCAGCATGGCAGCAATAAAGAGCATGGCGATCACGGCGTGGATCACGGTCCAGAACTGCAGCACCGTCACGGTGGCCGCAAGGTAGGGAAATATCAGGAACCAGCCGGATACCGACATCAGCGCGCCGCCGATGATCACGATCCAGAAAATGCCCTTCTGTCCGGCGTTAAAGCGCTTCGCCGGCGGATGCTTGCCGGCGGACAGGATGCCGCCACCCTGCTTGATCCATTCCAGATCGAGCCTGCCTGGAATGTTATCCTTGATCCAGATCAGGAACATGATGACGAGACCGAGCATGAAGGGGAACGCGAGATAGTTATGGGCGAATTTTGCGTAAGTCGACATGGTCGCGAAGACGTCGGGACCGAACAACGGCAGGATGAGGATGCGGCCGAAGCTGATGTTCAGGCCCGATAGCGCCAGCACAATGAAGCAGCTTGCCGTCAGCCAGTGGACGAAGCGCTCGAAGCCGGCGAAGCGCAAAATCGTCCTCCCGGAGAAACCTTGGTGGATACGAATCCGGCCGCGGACCATCATAAAAATCGCCAGCAGGGCCACCATCCCGATGATGGCGACGCCGCCAATGATCGGCAGCCTGCTGCGCTGGAAATCACGCCAGTCGCGCCCGGCGGGCTGAATGAGGCTGGAAGCCCTCGTATCCGGAATGGTGATCCGGCCGGTGATCTTGTCGCCCCTCTGCAGCGAATTCAGAAGCTGTTCTTCCTGGACGGCTTCGGCTGTCGGCCTGAAGGAAAGTTGCGCGGCGGCCGGATATGCGAACGCGAACAGCATTACGAGGGCAGCGCCTAGCGCCCTGAGGTTTGAAAGAGAACTTGGCATGGGCCGATAACCTTCCCGTTTCCAGTTACGTGAGCGCCGCCGCGCCGGGCGCGACGGCCATTGCATCAACCGGTCGGCGAGTCGCTGTAGGCGGTCTTCCAGCCCCACATGCCGGAGCCGTAACCGCGCTTCATCACCCGCTCCTTGTAAATCTCGGCAATGATCGCGCCGTCGCCGGCGAGCAGCGACTTGGTCGAGCACATCTCGGCGCAGATCGGCAGCTTGCCTTCGGCCAGACGATTGGCGCCGTATTTGGCGTATTCGGCCGGCGTCGAGTCGGCTTCCGGCCCGCCCGCGCAATAGGTGCACTTGTCCATCTTGCCGCGCGATCCGAAGTTGCCGACCTTCGGATACTGCGGCGCGCCGAACGGACAGGCGTAGAAGCAGTAGCCGCAGCCGATGCACAGATCCTTGGAGTGCAGCACGACGCCGTCGGCGGTGGTGTAGAAGCACGACACCGGGCAGACCGCGGCGCACGGCGCATCCGTGCAATGCATGCAGGCCATCGAGACCGAGCGTTCGCCGGGCTTGCCGTCATTGATGGTGACGACACGGCGGCGATTGATGCCCCACGGCACTTCATGTTCGTTCTTGCAGGCCGTCACGCAGGCGTTGCACTCGATGCAACGGTCGGCATCACAGAGAAATTTGACGCGAGCCATGATCTATTCTCCTCTCACGCCGATTGGATCTGGCACAGGGTCACCTTGCCCTCGTGCATGCCGGTGACCGGGTCGTAGCCGTAGGACGTGATCGTGTTGACGCTTTCGCCCAGCACGATCGGATCTGACCCCTTCGGATAGTTGCCGCGTTGGTCGACGCCCTGGAACCAGCCGGCGAAGTGGAACGGCATGAACGCCACCCCCTTCCCGACGCGATCGGTGACCAGCGCCTTGACGCGGGCCTTCGAACTGTTTTCCGGACCGAACACCCAGACCCAGCCGCCGTCCTTGATACCGCGCTCGGCGGCGTCAGACGTGTTGACCTCGACGAACATGTCCTGCTGCAATTCGGCCAGCCATTTGTTCGACCGGGTTTCCTCGCCGCCGCCTTCGTATTCAACGAGGCGTCCCGAGGTCAGGATGATCGGGAATTGCTTGGCAAGCCCCTTATCCACCGCCGCCTTCTGAACGGAGAAGCCGAGATTGGCCATGCGGAACTGACGCCCGTCCGGACGCGTCGGATACTTCGCGACGAGATCAGGCCGCGCGGTGTAGATCGGCTCGCGGTGCACCGGCACGGGATCGGGCAGATTCCACGCCACCGCGCGGGCCTTGCCGTTGCCATACGCCATCACGCCACGCTCCAACGTAACGCGGATGATGCCGCCCGACAGGTCGACTGCCCAGCCGACGCCATCAGGACTGTTGCCGCCGATCTTGTTGATGGTGGCGAGTTCGTCCGCGGTGAGATCCTTGTCCCAGCCGAGCTTCTTGAGCAGCCCATAGGTGAACTCGGGATAGCCGTCGGTCAGTTCCGAGCCCTTGCTGTAGGAACCTTCGGCCAGCAAATTGACGTTCTTCACCGAACCGTCCGGCTGCTTTTCCTCATAGACGACGCCGAAGCGCGCCCGGAACGTGCCGCCACCATCCTTCACATGAAGGTTGGTGTTGTAGAGCGTGTGCGTGCCCGGATGCTTGATCTGCGGCGTGCCCCAGCACGGCCACGGCAGGCCGTAATAGTCGCCGCCGATTTCGGGTTCGTCGGCCTTGGCACGCAGGGTCACCAGGTCGAACTTGCCCTGGTTCTTCATGTGCGCCTTCAAGCGCTCCGGCGACTGGCCGGAATAGCCGGTCGAGAAACCGCCGCGGTTGATTTCGCGCAGCAGGTCTTCCGGAGACGGGCGATTGTTTTCCACCTTGATGTTCTTGAACATCGGATCGGCGAAACCGAGCTTCCTGGAAAGCAGATAGATGATCTCGTAGTCGTCCTTCGATTCGAAGATCGGCTTGACGATCTGCTCGCCCCACTGCAGCGAGCGGTTCGAAGCCGTGCGCGAGCCCGAGGTCTCGAACTGGGTACAGGCCGGCAACAGGTATGTCCCGTTCTTGCGCTCGGAGATCGCGGCAAACGTGGTGGGATGCGGATCGGCGACCACGAGCAACTCGAGCTTCTCGATCCCCTTCACCATCTCGGTCATGCGCGGCACGGTATTGCCGCCGTGCCCCATGATGACCACGCCCTTCACGGCATCGCGCTGGTCGACGTCGTCAGGATTGGCCAGCGTCGCATCGAACCAGCGGGTCCACGGGATGCCCGGCAATTCCATGTTCTGCTTGCGGGTACGGGCCGGACGGCCGGCCTTCGCCGGCACTTCGTCGAAGCGGGACTGCAGATAATCGTAATCGACTTCCCAGACGCGCGCCCAGTGCTTCCAGGCGCCTTCGACCAGTCCGTAGTAGAGCGGCAGCGTCACGATATCGAGACCGATGTCGGTCGCGCCCTGCACGTTGCAATGGCCGCGGAAAATGTTGGCGCCATTGCCGAAGGAGCCAACGTTGCCCGTCGCCAGCAACAAGTTGCAATAAGCGCGGACGTTGGCGGTTCCCACAGTGTGCTGGGTGCCGCCCATGCACCAGACAAAGGCCGACGGCTTCTGCTTGGCGAAGGTTTCGGCGACCTTCTTCAACTGCTCGCCGGGAATTCCGGTGACACGCTCGACCTCTTCCGGCGTCCACTTCGCGACTTCGGCGCGGATCTGGTCCATCCCGTAGACGCGCTGCTGGATGAACTGCTTGTCCTCCCAGCCATTGTTGAAGATGTGGTGCAGCATGCCCCAGATCACCGCAATGTCGGTGCCGCCGCGGAACCGGACATATTCGGTGGCATGGGCCGCGGTGCGGGTGAAGCGCGGATCGAGCACGAACACGTTGGCGCGATTGATCTCCTTGCCGGTCAGGATGTGCTGCAACGATACCGGATGCGCTTCCGCGGCGTTCGACCCCATGAAGACAACGGTCTTCGAGTTGCGCATGTCGTTGTAGGAGTTGGTCATCGCGCCGTAGCCCCAGGTATTGGCGACGCCGGCGACGGTGGTCGAATGACAGATACGGGCCTGGTGATCGATCGAATTGGTGCCCCAGAACGCCGCGAATTTGCGGAACAGGTAGCCACCTTCATTGGAGAATTTCGCCGAGCCCAGCAGGTAGACGGAATCGGCGCCGGACTTGGCGCGGATCTCGAGCATCTTGTCGCCGATCTCGTTGATGGCCTGGTCCCACGAGATCTTTTGCCACTCGCCGTTGACCAGCTTCATCGGAGATTTCAGCCGGCGGTCGCCATGCACGAGCTCGCGCACCGAGGCGCCCTTGGCGCAATGCGAGCCGCGGTTGATCGGGCTGTCCCAGGCCGGCTCCTGGCCAACCCAGACACCGTTCTGCACTTCGGCGATCACGGTGCAACCGACCGAGCAATGCGTGCAGATGTTCTTTTTGATTTCCGTCGGCGCACCGACGATCTTCGGACCAGCCTGCGCCTTGCGCACCGAGCCGAGCGGCATCAGGCCGATCGCGGCGCCCGCACCGGCCGCCAGGCCGGACCGCCGCAGGAACGTGCGGCGGTCGAGAACATCAGACGCGAGGCCGGCAGCGATGCCCTGCAAACGCGCCCTGCCCGCGGATCCGTCTCTTCGCTTCATCAACATGTGCGTTGTCCCATCAATAGCGGTTGACGCGGTAGTAGTTCTTGACGTGATCGGTTTCCTTGTAGCGCGCCTTGACGCGCTCGGCCTGCGACTCGTCCGCCACGGCCTCGCCGCCGGTGAGCGGGACAACGGCTGCTGCTGCGACCGCCGAGCCGCCCATCAGAAACAGGCTGCGCCGATCCACCCCCGTGGCCCGTGACTTGCCCTTGCTGTCAGATGGTTTGCTCATTGCGATCTCCCCTTCTCACGTCGTCTTTCGCCGTCACTCGGACAGCGTGAAGGCCTCGGATTCCAATTCCATGAAGACACGGCCGGTACGGCCGACGGCGCGGTAGAAGCGCGCCGATTGCGACATTTCCAGATCGGCGAACATCCGCGCCGCCCAAGGCTTGAGATGCCGTTCGAAAAAGCGCGCCTGTTCGGCGAACTCGGCCTCGAAGTCGTCGCGCGCGAGGCCGGCCATGACCTCGAGCAGGATAGCGATGTGATCTTCCGGTTCCCGCGAGGTGCCGGCGCGCTCGATCCCGAGCGCACGCAGGTCCTCGCGCACCCGCGCCAGCGGACGCTCGTGAAGAAAGCCGGTCAGATAGTAGGAGGCATAGGGCAGCAATTCGCCGCGGCCGAGCCCGATGAAGAGATCGAAGAACTCCTTGCTCGCGGCACGGTCGTCGGTCGCCGCAGCCGCGGCAGCGAGTTCGACATGCGCCATGCCGAGTTCGGAACCGTCGCCCTTCAGCGTTGCAACCCGCTTGAGCGTCTCGGCATCGGGCGCCTTGCCGAGCAGCAGCGACAGCAGGCCGTATTCCGCGGCGCGCAGTTGATCGATCTCGTCGACTTCGGGCTTCGATGTCACCTGATCCTCGGATGATCCGTAGAGATCGGGGCGCAGGACAAAACGATTGACCTGCGTCAGCGCCTCGACGGCAACAACCCGCTCGGCGGGAATGCGCGACCACGCCGAAACCGACGGCTGCGCAATACCGAGCGCCCGCGCGAGCGACCCAACGCCACCTGCTGCCCTGATTGCTAGTTCCAGTCCGGCATCACGCATGGTGCTACCGATTTCTCCCCGCCCACTCGCGCCCACCCGTGTCCCTCAGGCGTACAATTTAGAACTGGAATTATTCCAAGTGTGAGATATCTAACATAGGCTGTGCCTATGTCCGCAAAAACTTTTGTCTAAACAATCGGTTTTGCGGTGCCATGACGTCGCACTGGCTGCTGCGGTGCAGCAGGTTTCGCCGGCCGCGATTCATCGGCCTGCGCGGGTTCCCCGGTATCGCCTTCGGCCTTTGAAACGGCTTCCGTTTCCGCCGCCGGCCCACCGGATCGTCTGAGAGACTGCGCCGGCAGATTTTCCTGCGGTTTTGCCGGCAGATCGTGTTCGGGCGGCTCAACTGAAGAGCGTGCCGCCTCATCACCGGAATTTGCGTCAAAATTTATCGGTTCGGCTGCGGGTTCACCCATGATCTGCGACACCAGCCGCGCCACATCGACACTTGCGCCGAGTTCGCCGCCGCCCGGGACCCCGCCCGGCGTATTCCAGTCATAGGCGTATTCGAGCGCGGGATTGACGTAATTGCGAATCGCGGGGTCCAGCGCCCAGGATTTTTGCAAAGCTGCATTCCGCAAATGTTCGGGAACGCCTTTGCGCAGAAATGCTGACATGTCGGTGCTAGCCGTCAGTTCCTCGAGCGTTGGCAAGGTTGAGAGATCGAATTCCGACGCGGCGTCTTCGCTCGGTGCGGGCGAGCCCGACGATTCGACGCTTTCGGCGGCCGGCGCGTCCGGCTGCGGCTCCGGCTGTTTTGCCTCCTGCTTGCGCTGTGACCATCGCGCCAGAAAGCCCCTGTCTCGATCGGCTTCGTCCGGACCACTCATGTGCGCTCCGTTCCCTCATCCGGCCGGCCGCCCGGCACGCGCGGCCGATCGCCGCTCGCACGATCCCGCTTGCGCTTGTGGAACACGCGCTCGACATGGAATCGATCGACAAAGGCCGCAATCCATGACGCGATCTCGGGCGGCATCGGCACGGTACCGATCACGTCGCAGCCGCTTTCGAACATCGCCTCCCCTTCGGTCGGGTCGGCGGTTACCTTCGTCAGTTCGAGTTCGGCGCCGCCGTCCTGGCGCCGCAACGCGACCCAGATCCGCGGCTCGCCGTCGGCGAGGTTATCGCGATAATTCGCCGTTTCCGCACTGAAGAGTTCAATGCTGGCCGAGCCCGCGTAATAGGTCGTCGCATCGGCCTCGGTGGACAGCGCGGTCCACGGCGCCGTCGACGGCACCTCGTCCAAAATCATCGCCGGCGACCACAACTGGTCGATCCAGGGATTGTCGATCGAACGGCGTCGCACCACCACGCCAACCTCGCGGGATGCTTCAATCATTGCCATTCCCGATCCTCCCTTCGGTGGATCATGTGACATTCGCGGTCGCCGCAAGCGGCAACCCCGCGATCAGATTTTGCGGCTTTAGTCTCACCACCTTGTCCGCGCCCACCGCGAGGATGAGGTAGACCGGCTTGTCGCCGACCCGCTCATCCACCAGCCGCGTGTCTTCGAAGCTCAGGCGCATGAGGGCCACGATGCGCTCCGCAACGCCGCCCTCCGGCCGCTCGCCGCGCCACAGCGCATTGCCGATCCGCGTCGCGTCGCTGTCGAGGCCGACGAACCAGCGCCAGTCGCGATCCTCGATCGAGGCGATGGTTTCGACGCTGACGGTAACGCCGAGCAAGTGGCCAATCCAGCGTTCGATGACCCGGCACAGGCCGGCGCGCGCCTTGGCATTGCCGCCGAGATTCATGACCATTGCGTGCGCGTCCGATCGCGACCAGTAGGTCCAGGCGTTGTCGTCGTCCATGACGTCCATCTCGCCGAACGCCTTCGGCTGTTGCAGCATGGCCGCAAGCGGCGACGAATGCAGGTCGTGCTGGGCATGCTGCTCTGCCTCGATCACCTCCGCATCGGCCAGCAGCAGCGTGCCGTCGTGAACGGCCGCCAATTGGCTGCGATAGAACAGCTCTGCCGCACGCAAGACATAAGGGTCATCGCAGCCTTCGAGCGCGTTGCGCAGGATCAGGTGGCACAGCTGCGACAGAAAGATCGGCGGCAGGTCGCCAGCCCCTTTGCGGGCCAGCGCGACATAAACCGCCTCCAGCGACGGCGCCGCCATCAGCCGGTCGCGGAAATTCATCATGAAAGACCAGTTTTCGCGCGCGTCGGCATCGGCAAGCCGAGCGATGTCCCTGGCCGACACAGCGCGCAGCGGATCGGCCATCAGGCTCGCATGCAGATTGCGCTCGGCCTCGCAGGCATCCGCCGGCGGCAACAATTCAGGCCGCGCCAGATAGGCCATGATGAGTTCGGGCGTCGCGACCAGCCCGCCGTGATCGGTGCGGCGCGTGAGGTGATGGCCCGAGGCGACCCAGAATTCTCTCATGTACGATCCGTCGTCTTGCGATCGGTCCTGATCAGCCCGAGAAGATCGACCTCTTCCTTGGGTTCAACATCGCCTTCGACTTCATGGAAGGTAAAGGCGCTGGCATGCGCATGCAACCGGTCGGCATCTGCGGTAACCGGGCGCGGCTTGAGGGTGCGAAAGCGCTCGCGGATTTCGCCGTTTTCGACGCTGCGCTGCACTGCGAGCAGCGTCTGCGGCGGATGCTCGCACAGCGAAGCTGCGAACGCGATCTCCTCCTCGGCGGCAAGGCGCGCGGCCTCGATGTCGGGCGCCCCGAATTTCTCTATCAACTGCGCTGCGAGTTGCTCGGTCATCGCCAGCCGCTCCGCTTCGGTGGCTTCGGTGACAATGGCAAGCGTCGACCATCCGAGGCTGTCGATCCCAAGAAAGCCCGAGCGCAACGCCACGCGCTGCTTCTGGCCGAGCGTGGCCGGATCGCGGTTCCAGAACACGAACGCGCCGGAAACCGCCCATTCCCCGGGTTCGGCTGCCCGCTCGAAGACGAACGTATCCGACGGGTCCAGCCTGATGGTTCGCGGAAATTTCAACATGTCCGCCTCATCCGAATTTCGGACCGCGCGCCTGCGGATCATACCAAGCCGCGCGCCCAAGCGCATCCACAAGACTGCTCCGCGCCGGCTGTCCGCGGCCGGCCGGTACGCTGACCAGAAGATCGCCGTTGACGTCGATCCCCCGGCGCTCGCCGGCCTTGCGCTTGGGAAGCCGCTCCAGATAGTCCCGCGCGATCGCCTCGAAGCCGCGCTCTTTCCAGCGGTCGAACGCGGTCATGAGGTGGCGGGTGAAGCTTTCGATGATGGCATCGGTATCGACCATCTCGAAACCTTCGCTCAGCAAGGACACGCCCGAGGCGGCCTGAACCTCCGGGACATGCGCCATCGCGGCCGCGCGCAGAATCACGCCGAAAACGAGCCATTCAGGTATGTCGTCTTCGATGCATTCGGCCGGCCATCCCAGCCGCCCGCCGCCGAGCAATCCCGCATCGAAACGGATCGCATCAGGCCAGTCGAAACTGACCTCCCGCTCCGGCGGACAATGGGCGGCAATCGCATCGGCCAGTGCATTCATGCCGGCAAAGAGTGCCCGGCGCGCCGATCTCAGCGGTTCGTCGGGTTCAAGTACCACCGCGAACTCGACCAGGTCGTAGCGGCGCACCCACACCAGTGTCCCGGCGCCGGCCTCCGGTGCGATCTCGCAAGCCCGGGCAAAGGCGTCGCCGAGCTCGCGCAACGCGACCAAAGTATAACCGGGGGGCAGATCAAGTGTCTGTTCCGTATCCCCGAGACGAGTGATCACAAAGAACTATTCCCTCATTGCTTCAAAGGCCACGGGTGTATGCTATCCCGCGCAAGCCCGCGGTGCGAGCGGCCTTTAGTCGCTTGCGGATGTCCGCCCGAGCGGTTACCGCAGAACCGTGGGATGAGGCAATCGGGTTTAAGGTATTTCAAAATGAGTGCGGTGGCGTCTCGCCTCCTGATTTGCAGTTGCGAGAAGACCATGCCGCTCGACGCGGAAGCGATCGGGCGTGGCTGCACGGCCAGGATCACGCAAGCCAACCAGCTTTGCGGCCTCGATCTCGACCGCTTCAAGGAGGCGCTCGCTGACGGCGCACCGATCACGATTGCCTGCACCCAGGAAGCGCCGCTGTTTCGGGAAGTCGCGGAGAATTCGCCGGAAGCCCAGCTCACCTTCGTCAACATCCGCGAGACCGGCGGCTGGTCGAAGGACGCCGCGGCAGCCGGTCCAAAAGCAGCCGCGTTGATTGCCGCGGCGGGCGAAGACATGCCGCCGATCACGCTGGTGACGCTCGAGAGCAGCGGCGTCGCACTGATCTATGGCCGTGACGAAATTGCCATCGAGGCGGCGCAGCGTCTCGCCGATCGTCTCGACATTACCGTGCTTCTGACCAACCCTGGCGATGTGATCCCGCGCCGGACGAACGAGTTTCCCGTGCTCAAGGGCACAATCCGAAACGCCCGCGGACATCTCGGGCAATTCGAGCTTGCGATCGATGATTACGCGCTGCCCTCCCCCTCCTCGCGCGCAAAACTCGTGTTCGGGCCTTCGCGTAACGGCGCCACTTCCACCTGCGATCTGATCCTCGATCTCTCGGGCGGAACACCGTTGTTTCCCGCGCATGAACTGCGCCCGGGTTATCTGCGCGCCGATCCGCGCGACAAAGCCGCCGTGGAGCGCGCGATTGCGGATGCCGGTGGGCTCATCGGCACCTTCGACAAGCCGCGCTTTGTCAATTTCGAGCCGTCACTGTGCGCGCATTCGCGCTCCTCCATTACCGGATGCACGCGCTGTCTCGATCTGTGTCCGACCGGCGCGATCACGCCGAACGGGAACGCAGTCGCGATCGATGCCAATGTGTGCGCCGGCTGCGGTTCCTGCGCTTCCGGTTGCCCCACCGGCGCGGCCTCCTATGCGCTACCGAGCGCGGACGCCCTGATGCGGCGGCTGCGGACGCTGCTGCAGACTTACCGCAAGGCAGGCGGAAGCGATGCCGTGGTCCTGTTTCACGACGGCGAGCACGGCGAGGAAATCATCGATGCGCTGGCGCGGTTCGGCGAGGGCTTGCCGGCCAACGTGCTGCCGCTGCGCGTCAACGAAGTGACGCAACTCGGTCCGGAACTCCTCGCCTCCGTGTTTGCCTATGGCGGCAGCGGCGTCGCGCTGCTCACGCGCGCCAAGCCGCGCCACGACATCACGGCGCTTCGCCGCGCGGTCGAGACGTCGGATCGGATCGTTACCGCACTGGGCTTCGGCACCGGCATCATTCGGATCATCGAGACCGACGATCCGGACCAGTTGCGCGCCGCGCTGGATGCTGCCCCTCGTGGCATCGCCACGCAAAAGCCCGCCGGCTTCGTGCCGCGGGGTGCGAAACGCGGCGTGCTGGAGACGACGTTTCGCGAGCTTCACCTCGCCGCCCCCGCACCGGTCGATGTCATACCGCTGGCGCCGGGCGCGCCCTTCGGCACCGTGAACCTTGACGTCGACGGCTGCACGCTGTGCCATGCCTGCGTCACCGCCTGCCCGACCGGCGCGCTGTCCGATAACCCCGATCGCGCGATGCTGCGTTTCACCGAAAGCCTCTGCGTGCAATGCGGGCTCTGCGAATCTACCTGCCCCGAGAAGGTCATCACCATCGAGCCGCGTCTTGACTTCCAGGCCTGGAACACGCCGCGTGTGCTGAAGGAAGAAGAGCCGTTCAACTGCATCGCCTGCGGCAAACCCTTCGGCACCAAGAGCTCGATCGATCGCGTGCTGGCGAAACTCGGCGAGAAGCACTGGATGTTCCAGGGCGCCAATGCCAGGCGGCTCGACGTCATCAAGATGTGCGCGGACTGCCGCGTCGAAGCCGTGGTGAACGAAAGTTTCGACCCGCATGCCGCGCCGCAGCGCCCCCCGGTCATGTCGACAGAAGATTATTTGCGCGCGCGCAATGTGAAGAAGGACGATCCCCTTGGATCGTGAGCAGCCTGTGTCCGCCACTTCTCCAGATCTCAAGGCCCGCGCGACCTCAAAAGCCGCCGGCATTCCCGGCGTCAAGCACATCATCGCCGTTGCCTCCGGCAAGGGCGGCGTCGGCAAGTCCACCACCTCCTGCAACCTCGCGCTTGGCTTCGCCGCGCTCGGACTGAAGACCGGCATCCTCGATGCCGACATCTATGGTCCTTCGCAACAAAAACTGTTCGGGCTGCGTGGCAAGCCGCGGCAACTTGGGCCGCGCATGCTGGAGCCGATGGAGCGTTTTGGTGTCAAGGTGATGTCGATCGGCTTTCTGGTCGAGGAAGACAACGCCATGATCTGGCGCGGGCCGATGGTCATCTCCGCGATCACGCAGATGTTGCGCGAGGTGGCATGGGGCGATCTCGATATCCTCGTCGTCGACCTGCCGCCCGGCACCGGCGACGCCCAACTCACCATGGCGCAGCAGGCGCCGCTGGCCGGCGCGATCATCGTCTCGACGCCGCAGGATATCGCCCTGATCGACGCGCGGCGCGGCATCGCGATGTTTCAGAAGGTGAGCATTCCGATCCTGGGCCTGATCGAAAACATGTCGAGCTTCTGCTGCCCGGCCTGCAACCACGTCACGCCGATCTTCGGCCATGGCGGCGCGCGGACGGAAGCCGAAAGCCGCGGCATTCCCTATCTCGGCGAGATCCCGCTGGATATCCAGATCCGCCAGACCTCCGACGATGGCCGCCCGATCGTGGCGATCGAGCCCGACGGCGTCCATGCAAGGCATTATATCGACATGGCGCGCGAGATCTGGACCACGATCGTCACCGGTGCAGCGCACCGGCCGCCGCCGCGTATCGTCATCGAATAGATGTCTGCGCGTTGGTAACCTACGGGCTCATCAAGACCGGATTGATCCGCTCTGCTCCACCGGCAAGACCGAGCGCTCGCAGTTCGTCGCGGTGCAGATCGATTACGAGGATCGACAGCACCAGGAAAAGAGCGGCGGCAACGTAAATCAGAAGTGGCGAGGCCGATCTATTTGCAGCATCGCGCTGCGCAGCCGTCCGCTCTCGGGAATAGCTCCAGAATGGAGCCAGCAGAGCCCGCAAAGCTGAGAGCATTCGGACCGTTCTTCGCTGCATCGCGCCCTGAGCTTAGATCGGCCCCTGGCCAATGTCGAGATTTGGGCAGCGGGACATCGTGCCACACCTGCTCGATGCAATGCACTCGCCCTATCTCCGTCATCTCAGGAATAAGCGCTTGCGCTTATTCCGAAGGTGCGAGCGAAGCGAGCCTCGAAGGATGCACGGCCCCGCTGGTGGCCGTCGCCCTTCGAGACGCGCGCAAGAGCGCGCTCCTTCGGAATATGCGCAAGCGCGCATATTCCTGAGGTGACGGGTCAAACTCATTCAAACTGGCCCTCATTAGGCTTTAACGCGCCTCTTCGAAACCGCCGAGCGTAGCCGTGAGGTTGGCGCCGAGGATATCGGACAGATAACCGCCCTCCTGGACAAAAACGGTCGGAAGGCCCAACCGCGCGATCGCAGCACCGATGCGCCGGAATCCCGCGGTCGTCACCGCGAGGCCGGCGAGCGGATCGTGCTCCGAGGCATCGAGACCGAGCGCCACCACGAGTGCACCGGGCGCAAATGCGCGGATGGTTTTCTGGGCCTCACCGATCGCCTTGATGTAGTCGTCATCCCCGGTGCCCTTCGGCAGCGGAATGTTCAGATTGGCGCCGAGACCGGGGCCAGCGCCGCGCTCATGCGCATATCCCCATACATAGGGATAGAAGAAGACGGGATCGGCATGGATCGAAACCGTGAGAACGTCGGGGCGTTCGTAGAAGATGCCCTGCGTGCCGTTGCCATGATGCACGTCGACATCGAGAATCGCGACCCGCTCGTGTTTCAGCTTAAGTTGAGCCGCCGCGACTGCGCTGTTGTTAAGAAAGCAGAATCCGCCGGCGAGATCGCGGTAGGCATGATGACCGGGCGGCCGGCAGAGCGCGTAGGCCGCGTCTTCTCCGTCCATCACGAGCTGGGCAGCCGTGGTGGCAACATCGGTCGCCGCACAGGCCGCCGCCCAGGTGCCTGGACCAATCGGGCACGCCGTGTCGGCCGCGTGCCAGCCGAGACGGCCGACAATATGCGTCGGGTAAGTGGCGGCGTTGCGGACCGGATGCACATTGGCAATCATTTCGGGGCCTGCATCACCAAGCGCACTCCAGGCGTCCCACGCCTCCTCGAGGAAACGAAGATATTCGGGGCTGTGCACGCGGGCGCGCGGTCCCTGACCGAAAACAGTCGGTGCAACCAGATCGTGCTTGCCGGCCTTCAACCCTGCCAGCAGGCGGTCGGCGCGCTCCGGCTGCTCGGTGGTGCGCTGGACGACGCCGCGCACCAGAAAGAATTGCGGATCGTGGCTGCGATGCAGTTCGGTGTAGACGGCCTTCACGCGGGTACTCCGTTGGTTGGAAACAAGATCCCGCCCGGGGGTGCGACGACATTGCCGGCCGATGGTGCGAGCTCCCGCACCAGTTTACCGACTTCGCGCCAGGCATGACCGATATGATAATCGACATGCGCGGTGATGCGTTCGGGATGACCGGCCTCGATCGCAGCAAGCAGCGGCTCGTGCGTCCGCGCGATCTCATGCGGATCGTCGTAAAGGCGCCCGATCAGTCCGATCACCATGCGCAGTTCCGCCGCGAGATCATCGAACAGCCGCAGCAGGCGCCTGTTGTCGGCAATTTCAAAGATCAGCCGATGAAAGCGATAGTCCTCCTCCACCTGCCGCGCCGGATCGTCGAGATCGGCGGTCTTGTGCAGAACGTCGATTTGGCGCCGCAGCACCTCGCGCGACTGGGGCGTGAGATTCCGCGCCGCCAGCACGCCGGCATGCCGCTCGATGCAAATGCGCAAATCGTAGATCTCGTCGATGTTCCTGATTTCGAGCTTGCGCACGAAGAAGCCTCGCCGCGGGCTCGCGACCAGCAACCCCTGCTTCTCCAGCAACCGCGCCGCCTCCCGTACCGGGGCGCGGCTGACGCCTAGTTCGCGGGCAATGCCTGCCTCCACCACTTTGGAGCCGGGAGGCAGCCGGCCCTGAACAATGGCCTGCATCAGCATGCGGGCGATCTGGCCGACCAGATCGCTGTCGGCAAGGGCCGGTAATCCAACAGGAAGCGACATAGGGCGCATCGGCTAAACCCGCGTCATATGGTGATCATTTTTTAATCGTCGATTGTCGACACTTTAATCTTGCCCAAATGCTGCGTCGCACGCAAGCTGAAAAAATCGAAGATGGATCAAGGCGGAAATGACCAGCGCAGCCCACAACACCGCAAAGGCATGGCCGGCAGCGGCAGACCAGACTCTCCAAATCCGGATCGACCTCGCAGCTGCGTACCGGCTGATTCACCGGCTCGGTCTCGACGACAGCATCTACACCCACATTTCCGCCCGGCTTCCGGGCCGGCAAGACCGCTTCCTCATCAATCCCTATGGCCTGCGCTTCGAGGAAGTCACGGCATCCAACCTGGTGACGGTCGATCTGGACGGAAACGTCATCGACGACCCCATGGGTCTCGGCATCAACCCTGCCGGCTTCACGATTCACAGCGCGATCCATGCCGTACGACATGATGCGATCTGCGTCCTGCACACGCACACGGTGGCCGGCATCGCCGTTGCCTGCCAGAAGCGGGGCCTGTTGCCGCTCAATCAATGGTCGCTGCAGTTTACCGACAGCCTCGCCTATCACGACTACGAAGGCATCGCGCTCGATCTCGATGAACGTTCACGCCTCGTCGCCGACCTCGGCGAAAAGTTCGTGATGGTGCTGCGCAATCACGGCATGCTGACCTGTGGGCGTTCCGTCGCCGAGGCCTTCAAGCTGATGCACAATCTGGAACGCTCCTGCCGCGCGCAACTCGCCGTGCAGTCGTCCGGCGCCGAGGTCATCGAGCTGTCCGCGGGAGTCGCCCGCAAGACGGCCGGCCAATACGCCAGCTTCTACGACGCGATCGAAACCAATGGCGTGCCGGACAGCGAATGGGCCGCCTTCAAGCGGATGCTTGAACGGACCGATCCCGATTTTGCGAACTGACAAACATAACGCGCAGCCGGTAGCGCGCCGGCCAGCCTTTTTTGAACGAGGTATGTAATGTCCAAGCGAAAGATATTGGTGAGCTTTGCCGTGCTTTGCATGCTGAGTACCGCGGCAGTAGCCGAGGGACCGAAGGCAGGCGGCGTCGTCAATGCCGTGATTCAGCCGGAGCCGCCAAGCCTGATGGTGGGTCTGGTCCAGAACGGCCCGACGCAGATGGTGGCCGGCAACATCTATGAAGGCCTGCTGCGCTACAGCCCCAAACTGGATCCCCTGCCCGGCCTCGCCGAGAGCTGGACGGTCAGCGAGGACGGCAAGATCTACACGTTCAAGCTGGTCAAGGGCGCGACCTGGCATGACGGCAAGCCGTTCACTTCCGCAGACGTCCTGTTCTCGATCGACTTCCTGAAGCAGACCCACCCACGGGCGCGCGGCAATCTGGTGCAGCTCGACAAGGTCGAGGCTCCGGATGAATCGACCGTCGTCTTCACGCTGAAGCAGCCGTTCGGCCCCTTCATCGGCATCTTCGAGGTCGGCTCGCTGCCGATGATTCCGAAGCACATCTATGAAGGCACCGATTTCAAGACCAACCCGGCCAACAACACGCCTGTCGGCACCGGCCCCTTCATGTTCAAGGAATGGCAGAAGGGTTCGTTCATCCGCCTGGTCAAGAATCCGAACTACCACGTCAAGGGCAAGCCCAACATCGACGAGATCTACTGGCACGTGATTCCGGATGCCGCCGCGCGTTCGGTCGCGTATGAGACCGGCAAGGTCGACGTGCTGCCGGGCGGCTCGGTGGAAAATTTCGACGTGCCGCGCCTGAGCAAGCTCAAGAACACCTGCGTCACCGGAGCGGGCTGGGAATTCTTCAGCCCACATTCCTGGCTGTGGCTCAACAACCGCGCAGGGCCAACCGCAAACAAGAAATTCCGTCAGGCGCTGATGTTTGCGATCGATCGCAACATGGCCAAGGACGTGGTCTGGAACGGCCTCGGCAAGGTCGCCACCGGCCCGTCGGGCTCGGCGATCAAGTACTACACCGGCGCGGTGCCGAAATACGATTACGATCCGGCCAAGGCCAAGGCGCTGCTCAAGGAAGCCGGCTACAACGGCGAGAAGCTGCGCATGCTGCCTTTGCCCTATGGCGAGACGTGGCAGCGCTGGGCCGAAATGGTTCGCCAGAACCTGCAGGACGTCGGGGTCAACGTCGAGATGGTCGCGACCGACGTCCCCGGCTGGAATCAAAAAGTCAGCGAGTGGGACTACGACATCGCCTTTACCTATCTCTATCAGTATGGCGATCCCGCGCTCGGCGTCGGCCGCAACTACATCTCCAGCCAGATCGCCAAGGGCTCGCCGTTCAACAACGTCGAAGGCTATTCGAACCCCGAAATCGACAAGCTGTTCGCCGACGGCGCGGTCGCCTTCCCCGATGCAGCGCGCGAGGAGATCTACGCCAAGGCGCAAAAGATTCTCGTCGAGGACGTGCCGGTGGCGTGGATGCTCGAACTACAATTCCCGACCATCACCCGCTGCAGCGTCAAGAACCTGGTCACGACCGGCATTGGCGTGAACGACGGCTTCCGCGACGCCTGGATCGAAAAGTAATCGCGGACGCACCGGGCGTCAGTCCCCAAGCCTGACGCCCGGATATCGCGCCCCAACGCAAATCGGCCGAACATGATTTCCTTCATCGCCCAGCGGATCGCGAAGGCCATTGTCGTGCTTCTCGCGCTCGTCGTTCTCAACTTCTTCCTAATCCGGTTGGCGCCGGGCGATCCGGCGCTAGTGATGGCGGGCGAAGCGGGCGCAGGCGATCAGATTTTCCTAGCGCAGCTGCGCGAGAAATTCGGCCTCGACCAGCCGCTGCCGGTGCAGCTGTTTCTTTATGTCAAAGGCATCCTCAGCCTCGATCTCGGATTCTCGTTTCGCCAGCAGATGCCGGTCGCAACCCTGATCCTGCAGCGCCTGCCGGCAACGCTGTTGCTGACGGGGACCGCGTTCGCGATTTCGCTGGCCTTCGGCATCGTGTTCGGCGCACTGGCGGCGCGCTTTGCCGGCACCTGGGCCGATACCGCAATCACGGTGCTGGCGCTGGTCTTCTACGCCACGCCGCTGTTCTGGGTGGCGCTGATGGCAATCCTGCTGTTTTCGGTCACGATGGATTGGCTGCCAAGTTTTGGCTACGAGACGGTGGGCGCAAACTATACCGGGCTTGCACATGTGCTCGACGTAGCCGCCCACCTCATCCTACCGGCGACGACCATCGGCCTGTTCTTCATGGCCACCTATGCCCGCATGACGCGCGCCTCGATGCTCGAGGTCAACAGGCTCGACTTCGTCAAGACCGCGCGCGCCAAGGGCCTGTCCGACACGGTGATCCAGCGCCGTCACGTGCTGCGCAACGCGCTGTTGCCGGTGGTGACGCTCGCGGGTCTGCAGGCCGGCACGCTGGTCGGCGGCGCGGTTCTGACCGAGACCGTGTTCGCATGGCCGGGTATCGGCCGCCTGATGTACGAAGCGCTGCTGCAGCGCGACTACAATTTGCTGCTCGGCGTCTTCGTCGTCTGCTCGGCCATGGTGCTGGCCTTCAACCTGATCACGGATCTTGTCTACCGCTCCGTCGATCCCCGCATCGAGTTCGCCTCATGAGACCGGTCTGGCGAATGCTGTTGCGCAATCCCGGCGGCATGATCGGCGTCGCGATCCTGACGATTGCGATTGCGGTTGCGCTGGTTGGTCCGTTGCTGTTTCCGACCTCACCCTGGCGCATGGTACAGCGGCCGTTCCTGCCACCGTTCACCATGGCCAACCTGCCGCTCGGCACTGATGCGCTCGGGCGCGACGTAATGGCGGGCATCATCTACGGCGCGCGCGTCTCGCTGCTGGTCGGCCTGATCTCGACGCTCGCATCGCTGGCGGTCGGCATCCCGCTCGGCGCGACGGCCGGATATTTCGGTGGGAAGATCGACGATGCCCTGATGCGCTTCACCGAGTTCTTCCAGACCGTCCCGAGCTTTGCACTCGCAATCGTGCTCGTCGCGATCATGCAGCCCTCCATCGTGTCGATCGTGGTCGCTATCGCCATCGTCAGCTGGCCCCCGGTGGCGCGGCTGGTGCGCGGCGAAGTGCTGTCGCAGCGCACGCGCGAATATGTCCAGGCGGCGGTCGTGACCGGCCAGACCAACTGGTGGATCATATGGCGCGAGATCCTGCCGAACGCGCTGTCGCCGGTCATCGTGCTGGCCTCGCTGATGGTCGCAACCGCAATCCTGCTGGAGTCCTCGCTCTCCTTCCTCGGGCTCGGCGATCCCAATTTGATGTCATGGGGCTACATGGTCGGCGCCGGCCGCACCGTGATCCGCCAGGCCTGGTGGATCACGGTATTCCCCGGCATCGCCATTCTGGTCTCGGTGCTGGCGCTGAACCTGATCGGTGAAGGCCTCAACGACGCACTCAATCCCCGCCTCGCCAAGGGAGGGCGCTGAGCATGAGCGTCGTCATCAGGAACCTGAAGCTAGCGCTGCCGCCCGGTGGCGATCGCCCTTATGCCGTGGACGGCGTTTCGTTCGAGCTTGCCGCCGGCAAAATCCTCTGCGTGGTCGGCGAATCCGGCTCCGGCAAGTCGATGTGCGCGCATGCGCTGATGGGCCTCTTGCCGGACACGGTGACGGCTGAAGCCGGTGAGATCCTGTTCGAGGGCAAGAACCTGTTGTCGCTCGGGCCAGCGGAATGGCTGGCGCTGCGCGGCCGCGGCATCGCCATGGTGTTCCAGGAGCCGATGACGGCGCTCAATCCGCTGATGCGCATCGGCGACCAGATCGCCGAAATGTTCGAGGCGCATGATCTCCTGACGCCAAAGGAGCGCCGGCAAAAGGCCCTCGCCTTGATCGGCGAAGTCGGTCTGCCCGATCCTGAACGCGCGGTGCGCGCCTACCCCCATCAACTGTCCGGCGGCCAACGCCAGCGAGCGATGATCGCCATGGCGCTGGCGCTGGAGCCGGCCGTGCTGGTGGCCGACGAACCGACCACCGCCCTCGACGTCACGACGCAGGCGCAGATCCTCAAGCTGATCCGCGACCTGCAGCGCCGTCGCAACATGGCCGTCATGTTCATCACTCATGATTTCGGCGTCGTCGCCGAAATTGCGGATCGCGTGGTCGTGCTTCAGCACGGCAAGGTGGTCGAACAGGGTACGGCCGATGATGTGCTGCTGCGCGCCCAGCATCCCTATACCCGCGCCTTGCTTGCTGCGGTTCCCATCCTGCAGCCGCCGCCGCGGACGCCCCTGCTCGACCGCAGCAAGGCGGTGGAGGTGATCGGCCTCGGTAAGACCTATGTCAGCGGGGGCGGCTGGTTTCGCAGCGAGCGCCGCGTGCAGGCGGCCAAAGAAGTCAGTTTTGACATTTTTCGCGGCGAGACGCTCGGTCTGGTCGGCGAATCCGGCTCCGGAAAATCGTCTGTCGCACGCCTCGTCATGCGGCTGATCGAACCCGACGCCGGCACCGTCCGTATCGGCGACGTCGATCTCACCCGGATCAGTGGAAAGGCGCTGCGCGAGCAGCGCCGCCGCATCCAGATGGTTTTTCAGGATCCATTCGCCTCGCTCAATCCACGCCGAAAGGTCGGCAACATCATCACTGACGGACCGATCGCGCATGGCGTCGATCCGGCGGCAGCGCGCAAGCGTGCCGGCGAACTACTCAGCCTGGTCGGCCTCAATGCGAGCGCGATGGAACGCTTTCCGCATGAATTTTCCGGCGGCCAACGGCAGCGCATCGGCATTGCGCGGGCGCTGGCGCTCGATCCGGAAATCCTGGTCGCCGACGAAGCGGTCTCCGCGCTCGACGTGTCGGTGCAGGCGCAGGTGCTCGACCTGCTGGAAGACCTCAAGGGCCGGTTGGGCTTGTCGATGCTGTTCATCACCCATGACCTGCGCGTGGCCGCGCAGATTTGCGACCGTATTGCGGTGATGCAGCACGGCGCGATCGTCGAACTCAAATCGGCGGCGTTGCTGTTTGCGGCCCCCGAGCACGCCTACACGCGCGAACTGCTTTCCGCGGTGCCCGGCCAGACGTCATCGTCCAAGGCGGCATGAACCGGATCACGAGCGATGCACTGCATCCTGGTTAGCAAAAGCCTCGATCTCCGCGGCTATCTCGGTCCGCAGTTCATGCGCGCCGCCGACCGCATCGAAATCGTCAGCCACCCGCACGAGGGTCCGGCAACGGATGTCCGACTGGCGGTCGCCTGGCATCCGCCGGATGACGCGTTCGAACGCTATCCCAATCTGCAGGCGGTCTGCTCGATCGGCGCCGGCGTCGACAACATTCTGGCGTGCCCCAGTCTGCGCCCCGATGTCGACGTGATCCGCGTCGTCGACCCCACGCAGGCGCAGATGATGTCCGGCTTCGTCGCCTGGCACGTCATCGGCCATCAGCGGCGCTTTGCGACCTATCAGGCGCAGCAGCGCGAGGAACGCTGGCAACGTCTCGGCCCGCGCCGGACACAGGATGTGCCGGTCGGGATTCTAGGGTTTGGCGAAATCGGCCGCAGGGTCGCCGCCGATCTCGCTTTGCTTGGTTTCCCGGTCATGGCGTGGAGCCGAACCGCAAAGCTTGCGTCGCAAGGCGTGCACGGCTTTCATGGCGCTGCCGGCCTTGAGGCTATGCTGGGTCAAACCGAAGTTCTGGTGAACCTGCTCCCTCTTACATCGGAGACCAAAGGCATCCTCAACCGCAAGACATTCGGGCGCATGTTTCGAGGCGGTTACCTGATCCAGGTCGGCCGCGGCGAGCATCTGGTCGAAGCCGATCTGCTCGCCGCGCTGGAGGACGGCCAGCTTGCCGGCGCTGCGCTCGATGTGTTCGCGACCGAGCCATTGCCGCCGCGGCATCCGTTCTGGCGACATCCCAACATCGTCGTCACGCCTCATGATGCCTGTGAAGTCAGCGTGGAAGCGATCGGGGCGACGTTTCGCGCGACCGCGGAAGCAATACGCGCCGGCCGGCGCCCACCGCACTCCATCGACCGCGAACGCGGCTACTGAGCGACGTCAATGGATATTCTAGCGCCTATTCGGCCTTCAGTTTCAACTCGCGAATGACCGTGCCGAAGCGCTCATAGTCGCGCCTGAAGACGCTCGCCGCCTGCTCGCTGGTGTCGCCGACCGGATCGAAGCCCCGCACCAGGAAAAATTGCGGATCGTGGCTGCGATGCTGTTCGGTGTAGACGGCCTTCACGCGGGTACTCCGTTGGTTGGAATTAGAATCCCGCTCGGGGATACGACATTGCCAGCGGCTCGTCACCATGGGCAAGCCAATGGGCAACGGCCATCCCGTCGTCGGGATGGCAGCGCGTCCCGAACTGGAAGGCGTGGCGTTCAGGCAAGAGTTTCTCTAGGCTGTGGTGATGAGTGGGTCGGAAGGGCCGGGGTCCGGGTGACTGAAAACAACAACAACGCCAAGGCGCTTTCGTTGCACGAACTGTTCGAGTCAGAGCCGACCGAAAACCTGATCGGCAATCTCCGCACCAGGTCCGGCCTGCACAGCTTCGGTCGCGATCTTCTCCCCATCACGATCAACAGCGATCCTTCCCTGCCTACCTGCTATCTGTGCTGCCCGTCGGTTGCCTATATCGACTACGCGCGCGACGAATTGCGCCACTTCTCGGATTTCCGGCTGCTCTCGAGCATGCTGGATGCCGTCGTGAGGCTCGGATATCCCCTGATTCGGGCCGCTCAGCTCGATCGGCAGGTGCAAATCAATAACTGGCTGCTCGCCACCAATCCGATCCCCGACGTGACGGGGTCTACACTTGAAGCCACGACGCGGGAGATCGTTCTGGCCAATCCCGGGCACGTCGTCATCTGGCGATCTCTGAATGACTACAGCGACCGGGACGCCATACGCATCTTTCGTCAAGCCGGATACCGGATGTTTCCGGCCCGCCAGATTTACATGTTCGACTGCAGGGACACCCAACCGAAGCTTCATCGCGACGAACGGCGCGACACAGCTCTGTTGGAAAACGGCGAGTTCACACTCGTCTCCTCGTCAGAGTTTCGCGAAGACGATTACATTCGCGCGCAAGTGCTCTACCAGCATCTCTATCTTGAGAAATACACCTGGTTGAACCCGCACTATACGCCTGCGTTCATGAAATCGATGCATGCGAACGGCATCCTCGAATTTCAGGGACTTCGCGCCGAAGACGGTCGGCTGGCCGGCGTGATCGCTTTTTTCGACACCGGCCGCACCATGACGGCCCCGATCGTCGGATATGACAGCGCCCTTCCCCAGGCGAAAGGTCTTTATCGCATGCTTATGGCGCTGGCGGCGCAGCGCGCGCGGAAACGGAAGATGCTGTACAACATGAGCGCCGGCGCCGCTTCCTTCAAGCGAAACCGTGGCGGCGTCGCTGCGCTCGAATATTCCGCCGTCTACAATATCGGGCTTTCGCCAGGACGCCGGCTGGCGGCGCTTCTGGTCAGAAAGATACTGGAATGGGTCGGCGTTCCCGTTCTCCGGAGCTTTGAATTGTGACTGACCGGACATCAAGTTGGTATGCGGTCGCCCTGAGCCGCGCGGTCAGCCGAACACCGCACCGTGTGCTGATTGCCGGACAGGCGTTTGTCATCTTTCGATCAGGTGGCGCCTTGCGTTGCCTCACCGATCGTTGCCCGCACCGCTTCGCACCGCTGTCACTCGGGCGGGTGGTCGCGGACACCATCGAATGCCCCTATCATGGCTGGCGGTTCGACGGAACCGGCCGATGCCGGGCCGTGCCCGGGCTGCTGGAGCCGGTACCAAACGTCATCGTGCCCCCGCATGCGGTTCGCGAAGCCAATGGCCTGGTCTATATTTCGCCGGAAGCCGCGCGCGGCGAGCCATATCCCGGCGTGCTTTCGGGCCCGGGCACCGTCAGCAGCGTCGTTGAAAACCGGGTTCGCTCGAGCCTGATCGACGTCGCCGAAAATATCCTCGACGCCACCCACACCCATTTCACCCACAGCGGCATTTTGCGCGGCCTGAGCAGCCGCCGCTACAACGTCAAGGTCACCGTGACTGGCGGCGACGGTTGGGTCGAAGCCCGCTACGAGGGAGAACCGCGACAGGAGGGCATTATCAGCCGCCTGCTCGAAGGCGAACGATCGATCAGTGTCGGCCGCTTCATCGCGCCCGGGGTCGCCGAACTCGAGTTTTGGGGGCGTGGCCGGATCAACCTGTCGACGACATTTCATCTCCGCCAGGAAGACGACGAGCACGTCCACGGTTTCGGCGTTCTGGCGGGTCCAATGCAAGGCGGCCTCGGATATCTCAAGGCTGTCTTGTTCAAGCCGCTCTTTCACATCGCGCTGCGCCAGGATCAAACAATCCTGACGGCTGCGCGGCAAAACAGATTGCCGGACGCCAAACCCGTGGTGGGGCGGCTTGACATCCTGCGGCCTCACATCGAGGCCATTTTACGCGGCGAACGCCCCTCTGTCGCGGACGCGCCCACCGAACTCACGATGGAACTGTGAGAGACGAAATCGAGCCCTGCTCTAATCCAACGGCTCCCCATCCCATTCGATATCGCGAACGGACGCCTCAACCAGCCCATTTCCTTCCCGCAAGGCCTTGATCGCGATTTCGCCGAGCGCCAGCAGCTGCGACGGCAGAAGGCTGCGATCGCCGGACCAATGCGAGATGTCCTGCATGCGGGCAAAATCCCGGCGCCACCGCGCAAAACCCTGATTACGAAGCGCGTAGGGCAAACCATAGGCCAGCATGGCCATCGGAAGCGTCATCGGCGCCGTCGACGAGGTCTGTGCGGCGCGCCCTTCAAGAAAGGATTGAGCGAGACCGTCCTCCGGTCCGAAATAATGCACCCCGCTGGTGGTGCGCGGGTTGCATTCGATGACGTGCAGTTCACCATTGGCGTCGCGACGAAAATCGAACGAAATCTGGCCCGTCCATTGCAATCGCGACACCAGCGCGTCGACAAATGCCCGCGCGACCGGAACATCCGCGGCCTCAAAGGCGACGCCGGCACCTTGGCCGACCCGATAGGTCGGCCGGTAACTCTGGAACGCCGCCAGACGGCCGTCGACGGCAACCGCGTAGGCGCTGATTTCCTCGCCCGGCAGGTAGGCTTGCGCGACCCAAGGGTCGACTTCCGTCGGACGAAGTTTCTGGATGTCGGCTTCTGAAGGTCTGATCAGCACGCGCAAGCCAAAGCGCGACCATGCAGGCTTGAACACAAGGGCGCCAGCAGGCGTCGAAAGCCCCGACAGATCCTCGCAACAGTTGAGCCGCCAGGTCCGGGGCGGATCGGCGCCGAGACCTGCGGCCATCTCTGCGAAATCAGCCTTGTTATGGACTTTGGCCAGCAAATCGAAATCCGGCGCGAATAGCGGCATGTCGATGCCACGCCTGTCTCGCACTGCCGCCAGAAAGAATACCTCTTCGCAGGTCGGTACGATCAGGTCTGGAGATTCTCGCGCGACAAGGTCAGCGATGGCGGCCGCATAGTCGGAAAAACTCTGTCGGGGTGATGGCAATCGGACGTAGGAATCCTTCATGCGCGTCGCCCGCGACATCGGATAACGGAATGTGTCGGCCAAAATGACGCGGTGACCGGCGCAGTGAAAGACACGCGCCAGGTGCAACGCCGAGGGTGCCCGCGCACCGGTGACGATGATCGTCCTTCTCATGAAATGCCTGGCTTCAGGCAATTTTCGACGCGCCGAAGCTTGATGTCGTTTCGGGGCAGCAAGGCATCATACCGCAGGGCAACTTCAGGAGACGTTCCGGCACGGATGCAGGCCTGCGCGACTTCGGCGCGCGCGATCTCGCCGACGTCGCGCGACATCTGGACCGGCAGAACGACCTCGATACGATTTTCTTCCGCTAGACGGATACGAAAATCGTCGATACCAGGGTGCGCCGCCAGCACGGCATTGCGCAGCACGTCGGGCGTCAACACCACCGAAGGCTTCGACGAATCCCGGTTCGGCAACGCGAAGGCATCGTCGCGCCGTCCGATGATTTCGGCGACGGCCTGCAGCGCCGAACCGCAAGGACAGCGTTTCCGATCGAGACGGAGGATGTCGTTCATGCGGTAGCGCGCCGTGATCTGGGTCCGGCGGGTGAAGTCCGTCACGATCGGCGTAACCAGATCGGGCGCGCCGGCGATTTGCTCGAACTCGAAGTGGACGACATCCTCGGCCAGATGCAGCGTTCCATATTCGCAGGACACGCCGAACAGGCCTTCCGTCGCCATATAGATTTCCCGCAGTTTCAGCTTGAAATGCTGCTCGATCAGCCGGCGATCAGGAGGGTCGAGCACCTCCGCGCTTGAAAACATCCGTCGCGGCGCAATCGCAACGCCGTTTTCCGCGAACCACCGCAACGCCTTCGGTGGGCCGACCACGACCGTCGGCTTGAATGCGACCAGGGCCTCGGCCGCCGACGCCAGGCCGTTCCGCAGATCGACAAAAAGAAGCTTCAAGACTCTCGATTCATTGGCGGCGTCATAAAGGCGTGAGGTTCGCGGAAGCACAATGGCGACCCGATGCGGCTTCCGCAGCGAGATCGGAAGTGCCTTGGCAACAATGGTTCCAAGCCAGACGAAGCGCTCCGCATCCGAGATCAGATAAAGGCCGCGGTTGCCGCTTGTTCCGGTGCTGCAGCCGATATCGTGCCCCGCCGGCGCATCACCGCGCTCGATCATCGCCCAGCCTTCGGCTGCCGACAGCCCAAGCTGGTTGAAGGCCTCAAAACGGTTCATGACCTCGCGCTTTCCGACGATCGGAAAATCGTAAAACGGCAAATTGCCGAGCTCACGATAGAACGCCGCATGCGCAACCGCATGGCGCCGCAGGCGCTCCAGATTCCAGTTCTGCCATCTCGTAATCCGATCGCGGCTGTTCAGCCAGCGATGAAGCAGATGCGTTCGCAGGAACGCCAAAGCCAGTTTCGTCCGTGAGGTCACGATGCCGCTTCCTCGATATCGTGGCAGAGCAAAAGCCGGCCATCCTCGCGCCGGAATTCCCTGAGCAGGCGCTGGGTTGCCCGGCCGGCGCGGCGGTCGTCGAAAACGACGGCGCTGGAAATCCAGGGCGTCGCGTCGTCGAGTAGCGCCCCAGTCGTCCAGGCGGCATCGGTGGCGTAGATGACCGGACCGGTTTCGTCTCGCCAGAAGATTCCGAAATGGCCAAAGGCATGTCCCGGCAACGGCACCGCCAGATAGGCCCCACCACCGAACAGATCATATCCTTCGCCGAGCACCGTGCCGGTCGGCAACCGTCGCATGCCCTGAAGCGGTAGCAGCCGGCGCTCGAAATCGTGCGGGATCAATTCCCTGAATATCCCGTGGTGCAAGGCCGCAGCCGAACTCATGGCCAAAACCCGACGCGTCGCGTCGCCACAGGCAATGATCCCCGCGCGCGAAAATGCACGCAGGCTTGAGATGTGATCGGCGTGGAAATGGGTGACGACGACAAGACGGACATCGTCCGCGGTGGCTCCCATGTTCCGAAGCATGGCCTCCGGCGCCGCGTTCGCATTCAAGTCCGGGCGAAGCACCGAACTATAGAACCGCAAGGCGGCAGTCCGCGGTCCGCGCGTGACCTCCGTTCCCATGCCGGTATCGACAAGGCACAGACCTCTCTCCTTCAGATCAATCAGGCCATATCGGACGGACAGCCTGATGATCTTCAGCCCTGCGCCTCGCCTGACGAGCCCGGCAAACACATCGATATGCGCGCTGTTGAAAAGCTTCATGACGCCTCGCCGCCGGAGAAGGTCCGGCGCAAGCCTTCGTCAAACCCGATCTTCGGCCGCCATCCGATTTCGTCCCGGATGGCCGACAAGTCCAGCGTCTGGCTGAACGCGAGCAACCCCGCCGAATAGGCGGTCACGATTGGCTCGCGCGCGGGCCGGAAGGTTTTATGAAATCTCTCGATCGCACGGATGGCTGCAAGCGCGAGCGGCCATGGTACCTCGCGCCAACGTACATCGACGCCGGCGAGTTTCGCGCTTGCAGTTATGATGTCGCGGATAGAAACGGCTTCGCCTCCCGAAACATTGTAAGTCGCGCCTGCGGCCTTGTCTCGTTGGGAGAGTATGCTGGCAATCGCCGCCACGACGTCGTCGACATGGGTGAGATCGATCACGGAACGACCGCCGCGGAATGATGGCACGGGCCCTCTTTTCGCAGCCCTCAACAATCGGGGCAGCAACGCCTTGTCTCCCTTTCCATAGATGCCGCGGGGCCGCACGATGGTAACCGGAAAATCCGCAGCCGCTCGAACCAGCTTTTCCGCGGCCGCCTTGCTCCAGGCGTAGTCATTGACCGGCACGGGAAGTTCGGAACGCTCGTTGACGTTCAACTGGTCGCCGAACCTGAAATAAACGCTCGACGACGATACATAGACAAAATGCGGCGTTCCCCATCGCCTGGCCTGATCCAGCAGATTGGCGGTTGCCGTCACATTGTTGCGCTCGAAATCGTGCCGCGGTCCCCAATTCGACGACAGGCCCGCGCAATGGACCACGCTGTCGATCTTCGCCATCGCGAGCGAGGATAATGACGCGGCATCTGCGAGATCGCACGTCGCAACCGCGATCGGCTGGTCCTTTAGGGTTTCCCGCAAGGCGGCGGAACGTCCGAGCGCGATGACCTCGCCGTCGCCCGCCGCGAGGTGGCGGGCGACGCGAGCCCCAAGGAATCCGCCAGCCCCCGTCACCACGATCCGCGACATCTAGATCTCGATCGCCATTCCGCCGAACGACACGCCGGCGGACGTACCCACCAGGATGACCTTCGATCCCCTGCGTATCTGCTGTTTCATCCTTGCAAAATGCAGGGCAGTCGGGATCGAGGCGGCCACCTGATTGCCGTGCGTGGCGACGATATCGATGACCTTTTCGCGCGGGAAACCGCAGCGCTTGACGAGATGGGCAAGCGCGAGCGGGCTGGCCTGGTGCGGGACGACGATATCGACGCTGTCGCGATCCCAGTTCGCGCTGGCAAGAAGATGGTCGACAAAATCGGGAAATTTGCCTGCTGTCAGCTTGAACAGTTCACGCCCGTTCATCTGAAAGAAACTACCCGCCGCGAACCGCTCGGGCTCCCGGTGGAGATCAATTCCCGTGCCGCCGGAGGCGAGTTGACAGGCCTCATAGCCCTCATGATGGGTTTCAAATCGGCTGGCACGAACGTAGCTCGCCGCGTTCGATTCCGGACGCGTCAGCACGGCGGCCGCCGCGCCATCCCCGAACAATCCCGCCGTGGCGGGGTCGCTGCGCCATGGCAAGGCGCGCGAGGCGATTTCCGAGGAAACGACAAGCACGCATTGATAGCGGCCGGCGGCGATCATCGATGTGGCGACATCGAAGCCTGAGAGGAAGCTCAGGCAGGTCGAGTTGACGTCAAGGGTTGCGCAACTCCCGCTCGGTATGTCCAGGTGTCGCGCGATCAGCGGTGCGGTGGCGGGAATCGAATATTTGGGGACGGCGCTGGCGAATATCACCAGATCGATCGATGAAGGCGAGATGCCGGCTTCAGCAATCGCCTCTTTCGCTGCGGACGCGGCAAGCTCATCCTGCGATTCCGGACCGCATACAAAGCGCTCCCTGACACCGCAGTTCTCCTCGATCCACCCCTCGCGCTTTCCAATCTGGCGATCGAGAGATTTTGAACTGACTTGCTTTTGCGGAAGAAAGGATCCGGTTCCGCACAAATTGAATGCAATGCCTGCCATAGCGGCTCTGATTCGATTGATAATCATCAATCTACGGCATCCCAACGCCAATCGCCATGCGGCATCGAACCGGTCGTACCAACCTTTAATTGTACCGGGGGCGGTGAGGCCTCCTGTGGGGAATTCGGCCGCCGAAGGCGTCAGCCGACGCACCGTTCCGCGCCGGGCGGACCGTCCAAAAGCAGCGGCGGCTATGCGGCTAGCTTAAGCGCCGGCGGCGGGCAGGCTGGCTGCGGCGATGGCCACGATCTGGGACAGCCGGCGTCCGATCCGGGAGGACGCGCTGCTCAGCAATGAACGAACCTGTCGCATCTCTTCGTCTTCCATATGCGCCGGGGGGCAAAGGCGCACAGGGAAGATGGTCTTGCGCGGCTAAGTAGTCGATATCCCTCGGAAAATAGCAATGCGCGCTTCGTCCGGGGGTCGATCGGCAGTGGATTTATTGCCCCGATCGCCCCGGCGGCGACTGAGATTTTCTCCGCGGATTCCGGCCTTCATAGCCCGGTAATCCCGCTGTCGACCGCCAGCGCCTGCGCGTTGACGTAAACGCTCTCGTCCGAGATGAAAAACAGCGCCGCGTAGGCGATTTCCCAGCCCGTCGCCATCCGCCCGAACGGCACGCCCGACGCGCTTCGCGATGGGCGGCCGGCGCTGGTCTGCCGGCCGAGCGGCGTATCGACCAGCCCTGGATAGATGATGTTGGCGCGAATGCCGCGCCTGGCCCCCTCCTTCGCGACATTGCGCATCAGGCCGCCGAGCGCCGCCTTCGACGCGTCATAGGCGATCAGTTGCGAGCCGGAACGAAGGGCGGCGATCGAGGAGATGAACACGATCGAGGATCCATCGGCGATGTGCTTGAGCGCCTTGCGGCAGCAGAGCATCGGCCCGGTCAGGTTGACCGCAAACGTCTCGTTCCACTCCTTGAGATCCACGCCGTCGAGACCGAGCGCGCCAACCCCGATGCCGACATTGAGGATCATGCCGTCGATGCCCCCGAGACCCTCCATCGCCTCGTCGATCATCCGGTTCACATCGGCTTCATGCGCGATGTTGGCTTCGATCGAAAACGCCCGGCCTCCCTCGGCCGCGATGCGCTGGACGGTGTCGTCGGCGCTGGCGCGGTTCAGGTCGGCGACCGCGACATGGGCGCCTTCCCTCGCAAACAGCAGCGACATCGCCCGGCCGTTTCCGACAGGATCGGTGGCGGCGTCGAACGTCCGCTGTCCCCCGCCGACCACCAGAATCTTGCGGCCCTGAAGCCGCCCACGGCCCGGCGCCTCGCCTGCGGATTCCGAACTGAACTGGCGGACGTAACGTATCTTGTCGGACATTTCTTGCCTCACTTCGCGGCTTGCGCAGCCAGCGGCGTCCCGAAAAACCGTCGCAGCGCGGCGAGGATCTCGTCGAGCCGGTCGTGATGAAGCCAGTGCCCGGCCCCTGTGACCTTCTGCAGTTCGGCCTGCCCGAAATGTGCGAGCAGGCCGGCGGCTTCCGGGTCGGGAAGAAAACTCTCATCGCCCCACATCAACAGGGTTGGACAGGTGATGCGCGACCACACGGCGGTGTAGTCGTCTGGCAGTATCCGGTACGGCGCCCTCGCCCGCTGATAATGATCGAACTTCCAGCGATAGAGGCCGTCGGAGTTCTGGCGGACGCCATGGCGCGCCAGATGAAGCGCCTGTGCCGACGTCAGCCGCTTGTTGCGCGCCGAAAGCCGCTGCGCTGCCTCCTCGATCGTCCGGAAGGCGCTTTGTACATGCTCTGCGATACGATCCAGCTGGTCAATCCACCGCGACATCTGTTCGTGCATCGGCGCCGGGCGCGAGCCCGGCAGGAAGGCGCCGTCGAGCACGGCAAGGCGCGATACCCGGTTCGGATAGGTTCCGGCGTAGGCCAGCGAGATCATCCCACCCAGCGAATGGCCGACGATCGTTGCATCCTGCAGCGTCGCAACACGCATCAGGCGGGAGAGGTCGTAGACATGGTCGGAAATACTGTAGCTGCTTCCCTTCGCCCATTCGGAATCCCCATGTCCGCGCAGATCGGGGGCCATGACATGGAAATGGGGCTGCAGTGCCTGCGCGATCGCGTCCCAGCTGCGGCAGTGGTCGAGCCCGCCGTGAATCAGGATCAAGGGCGGCGCGGCCTCGTTGCCCCAATCGGCGTAGTGCAGCCGCAACCCCTGGGATTCGTAGAAGCGGTCTGCCGGTTCGGCCGTCATCGGATCGTCTCTCGCGGAGGTGATGGCCTATTTCGGCGCAAATCCGAACGCGCGCTCGAAGCGCCTGACGTAACCGGGCCACACCTCGGGATTGACGATTCGCGGCGGGCGCTTGCCGTCCAGCGCATCGAGAATCTGTTCGGCGGCGATCTTGCCCATGTTGATGCGTGCTTCCTTGGTCACGCCGGCCGTGTGCGGGCTGGCCAGCACGTTGTCGAACTGCAGCAGCGGATGCTCCGGCGGCGGCGGCTCCTTGTCCCAGACGTCGAGGCCGGCTCCCGCGATCCGCTTGTCGCGCAACACCCCGTACAGCGCCTCCTCGTCGTGAATGAAGCCGCGCGCGGTGGTGACGAAAAATGCGTGCTGCTGCATCAGCGCGAATTCGCGGGCGCCGATCATGCGACGATTGTCCTTGGTCAGCGGACAGGAGATCGAAACAAAATCCGAGCGGCGCATCAAATCGTGCAGCTCGACTTTTTCGCCGCCGCGCGCGGCGATTTCTTCCGCGGTCAGATAGGGATCGTAGGCAACCACCTTCATATGCAGCAGGCCGTTGCAGAGTTCGGCGATGCGGCGGCCGACATTGCCGATGCCGACGATACCGACGGTCTTGCCCTGAACCTCGTTGCCGATCAGCGAATTCCGATTGACATTGGCCTCGCGGCGCAGCGCGCGGTCGGCCTCGAGGATGCGCTTGGACAGCGTCAGCATCATTCCCAGCGCATGCTCGGCGACCGAATTGGCGTTGCCGCCGGACTGATTGACGACCAGCACGCCCGCCGCAGTGCAGGCATCGACATCCACGGGATCGAAGCCCGCGCCGTTCGACGACACGATCAGCAGGTTGGGCGCCCGCTTCAGCAAATCCTGATTGACATGGAAATGCCCAGCGATCTCGTCGCGCGCCGCTCCGACCTGATACGCATGCGCCGCTGACAATATTGGCGCGGCGACCGCATCCGGACTGTCGTTCTCCAGCCGGTCGAGCCGCACGTCGGCGCGCGCTTTCAGGATATCGATATAGATCTCGTGAGCGAGATATTTGACGTAGAACACGCGCTTGTTGTTGACGGTCATGTTTGCTTACAACTTTCTTGGCAACTTTCAGTTCGGGAAGCCGTAGAGCCTGGCGGGGTTACTGACGAGGATGCGCTGCTGCGTCGCTCTATCAGGCGTCCACGCCTGAAACAACTCGAGCAGATACCCGGCATCGGGCATTTCGCCCTCGACGCGCGGATGCGGCCAGTCACCGCCCCACACCAGCCGCTCCGGATTGGTCTTCACCAGCGCTTCATGAAATGGCCGCGCGTCGGGATAATCAGGCGCGTTCTGGCTGCGGCGATGGGCGCCCGACAGCTTGATCCAGCACCAGCCTTCACCGACGGCGCGAAGCAAACTCTGGAAACCTTCGGTGCCGGTACCGGCACGGGCGTCGGTGCGCCCCATATGGTCGATCACGACCGGTAACCGCAGCGATTTCAAAAGCGGAATCGTCTCCAGCAAATCCTTGACGTCGATCCACAATTGCAGATGCCAGCCGAGCTCGGCCATGACGGGCGCAAGCTTCTGCGCTTCGCCCAGCGGGACGCCGCCGCGATAGTGCAATTGTCCACCGCGAAAGAAGTGGTTGAAGCGCAATCCGCGAACGCCAATCGCATGCCACGCGCGCAGATCGGCTGGCGGAACTTCGGTATCGGCCACCGCGACGCCGCGCAGGCGTTCTGGCTGGCGCTTCAGCGCATCCAGCATTGCCGAATTGTCGCGGCCATGCGCACTCCCCTGCACCAGCACGCCGCGCGCAAATCCGATCGCATCGAGCATGCCGAGATATTTTTCCAACGGCGCATCCGGCGGCGTGTAGCTGCGATCCTCCGCGTAAGGAAAGCGATCCGAAGGACCGAACACGTGCGCATGGGTATCGCAGGCGCCTGGCGGTAGTGGGACCTTGGGACGGCTGACGGGACGAGGCGGCAAACAAGCAGGGATCATCGGGGGCGTCTCACCGTCATTCCGCTTTCATTCCGGCGGCCTTGATGATCGGCCCCCATTTCTCATAGTCGTCGCGGATTTTCGCGTCGAATTGCTGCGGCGTGCTGCCGATCGGTTGCGCCCCGAGCTTGGCCAGCCGCTCCTTGACGGCGTCGGTATTGAGCGCCGCGACAAAATCCTGCGAGAGTTTTGCCAGCACATCGGATGGCATTCCAGCCGGTCCGAGCAGGCCCCACCAGACGCCGGTGTCATAGCCCGGCACGGTCTCGGACACGCTGGGGACATCGGGCAGGAACGGCGCGCGCGACGCCGTGGTGACGGCGAGCGCGCGAAGCGTACCGGCCTGAAGTTGGCCAACCGATTCCGGGCCGTTGTTGAATGACATCGGGATTTGACCACCGAGCAGATCGTTGATCGCGGGCGCGCCGCCCTTGTAGGGGATGGCAGCAAGATCGATCTTGGCCAGGTTCTTCAGCAGTTCGCCTGAGAGATGCGTCGACGTCCCATTGCCGGCATGGGCAAAGGACAGGCTGCCCGGCTTGGCTTTTGCCGCCGATATCATCTCGGCCAGCGTCTTGAACGGCGAGTCGGCCCGCACCAGCAGGATATTGGGCGACGACGCCAGCAGCGAGACCGGCGTGAAATCCTTGAACGTGTCATAGGGGATCCTGGAATACAGCAACGGATTGGTGGCATGGCCGCTCGCCACCATGATCAGGGTGTAGCCGTCGGGCGGCGCGGTT
The DNA here is from genome assembly GCF_036924535.1 of Bradyrhizobium sp. AZCC 2262. NCBI lineage: Bacteria > Pseudomonadati > Pseudomonadota > Alphaproteobacteria > Hyphomicrobiales > Nitrobacteraceae > Bradyrhizobium > Bradyrhizobium sp. AZCC 2262. Next base: position 4,470,276 of record NZ_JAZHRT010000001.1, read on the forward strand.
GCGACCGCCTGCGAGGCAATCACGCCGCCGGCGCCGGGACGGTTCTCCACGACGACGGACTGCCCCCATTGCTTGGAGACGACATCGCCGAGCGTGCGCGTCAGGACATCAACGCCACCACCGGCGGGATAGGGCACGAGAATGTGCACGGGCCTCGACGGAAACGCCGTCTGGGCGAAGGAGCTGCCACACATGATATGCATGGCTGCCGCCGCAATATGGATGACCGCCGCCGCGGCAGCGATCCGAAACCACCTGCCCATGGCTCCCCTCCTGATATTTTTCTTATTTATCTCACATCGTCGCATGCCGATTGTAGTGCCGCGAGACGCAGAGCCGGATACGATCGGGACATGTTGACAATCCCGCCGATGGCGTCAAGTTTCGCCGCTCCAGGGATGAACGCGAACGAAGATCGTCGCGGGTAGCGAACGAAAGATCGTCGCCGTAGCGAACGAGAGATCGTCGCGGTAAAGGAGACCAAAATGGCGGTTGCGGAGGAAAAAACCTCGCCCGAAACCTCTGAGAAGAGCTGGCACGGCATCGTGCTGCAAACGCTCAAGCGCAACGATATCCGCCTGGTCCCCTACGTGCCCGACCGCGTCCTGACGCCGCTGATCAAGAACCTGCACGCCGACCCCTTCTTCACGACCTTCGCTACCGCGCGCGAGGAGGAAGCGGTCGGAATCGTCTCCGGCGCCTGGATGGGCGGCATGCGCAGCGCGGTGCTGATGCAGACTTCGGGATTTGCCACGCTCGCCAACGTGCTGGCGTCACTCGCCATCCCCTATCAGATCCCGCTGATCATGTTCGTGTCCGAGCGCGGCACGCTCGGCGAATTCAATTACGGCCAGTCGCTGGTGTGCCGTACCATGCGCCCGGTGCTGGATTCGCTCGCCATGGAGCATCACACCGCGACAAGGCTCGACGAGTTCGAATTCATCGTCGACCGCTCCATCAAGCAGGCCATCACCACGCAGGCGCCGGTAGCCCTGATCCTCTCGCCGCTTTTGACCGGCGGCAAGGTCTTCGACAAGTGAGCGATCCCATGAACAGCGCCAACGACACCCCTGCCCGCAATACCAAGGTCATGAACCGCTTCGATCTGACCTCGCGGCTGATCGCGAAATTGAAGAACGAGGAAGCCGTGATCGGCGGCATCGGCAACACCAATTTCGACCTGTGGGCCGCCGGCCACCGGCCGCAGAATTTCTACATGCTCGGCAGCATGGGCCTCGCCTTCCCGATCGCGCTCGGCGTGGCGCTGGCGCAACCGGACCGGCGCATATTTGCGCTCGAAGGCGACGGCTCGCTGTTGATGCAACTGGGGTCGCTCTCCACAATCGCGACGCTGGCGCCGAAGAACCTCACCATGGTGGTGATGGACAACGGCATCTACCAGATCACCGGCGCGCAACCGACGCCGGGTGCGGCCGTCGCCGACATCGTCGCCATCGCTGTCGCGAGCGGGCTCACCCAGAGCAGCTGGGCGGCGGACGAGGACGATTTCGAGCGCCTGATCGAAGCGTCGATGTTGGCCGCGGGCCCGACGCTGATCGGCGTGCGGATCGACGACAAGCCGGGCACAGGCACCACCCGCCGCGATCCCGTGCAAATCCGGGAACGCTTCATGCACGGTATGGGCGTACGGGAACCGCTCTGAGGGCAGTTAACCACAGGCATCGCCACAGGGCGTGCGTGGGGATTTTCCGTCACATAAATCGTGCTATGCCACCGCGATGACGATCATCCTTCGACTATTCGCCTGGTGCCTTGCCGCCGCCATCGCCTTTGCGACGCTCGGGCCGGCGGAACAACGGCCACATTTAAGCCTGGGGCAGAACGGAGAGCACGCGCTCGCCTTCGTGCTGCTGGGACTGGCTTTCGGACTAGCCCATACACGCAACCGGTCGCTCACCGCGGCATTCGTTTTCGCCTTCACCGGCGCGATCGAAATTCTGCAGTTCTGGGCGCCCGGCCGGCACGCACGCCTGGGAGACTTTGTGGTCGACGCGCTGGCGGCAGGCGTCGGACTTGCGGTCGCTGCGGCTCTCGACTGGAAGATCAGGCGAACCCAGCGATCGCTGCCCTAGCACCGTCACAAAAAATCCTCGCGGGACGATGGCCCGCGAGGATTTCGTGATAGCTACTAGTTAGTCGATGATCTTGACGACCCTGCGTGTGCGCGGCTCGACGATCACACGGCGCTCATTGACGACGGCATAGTTATATTCAGCATGGCTCGGCACCGGCCGCAGCACCACCGTGTCCGGCAGCGGCTCGCCGACCACCACGCGCTCACGAACAACGACCGAACGATCTCGCGGGAGCCCGGTGATCACGGCGTTCGGAATTTCCACGGCCGCGCCGACCGCAGCACCCACGGTGCCGCCGACGATGGCGCCGACCGGACCAGCGGCTTCACCACCCCTCGCGGCGCCCTCCGCCGCACCTTGGGCGGTGGTCGACTGAGCAAATGCCGCGCCCGGCATCAGCAGCGAGGCGGCAATCAGTGAAATAGCCAAACGATTATTCATCACATCCTCCAGTGAATTGACGATGCGTCTCAACCACTGGAGGCGTGAGAGGTTCCTGTTCCAATGCGGCAGCAAAAAGGGCCGCGCCGAAATTTCGACGCGGTTCCAGTCACAGGGGAGTTCCAATCTTCAGCCTTTTGCGACCTGGTGGTCCGCCATCATCTCCAGCGCACGCACCATGCCCGAATGGTCCCACGCCTTGCCGCCATGGGCGGCGCAGGAACTGAACAATTGCTGGGCCACCGCCGTGCTCGGCAAGGAAATGCCGAGCGTACGTGCGCCCTCCAATGCCAGATTGAGATCCTTCTGGTGCAGTTCGATACGAAAGCCCGGATCGAAATTGCGCTTTATCATGCGCTCGCCATGCACTTCGAGAATCCGCGACGATGCGAAGCCGCCCATCAGCGCCTGCCGCACCAGCGCCGGATCCGCGCCGGCCTTCGATGCAAACAACAGCGCCTCGCCGACCGCCTCGATCGTCAGCGCCACGATGATCTGGTTGGCGACCTTGGTGGTCTGTCCGTCGCCATTGCCGCCGACGAGAGTGACGTTCTTGCCCATCTTGTCGAACGCCGGCTTCATGGTGTTGAACGCGCGCTCCGGCCCGCCGACCATGATGGTCAGGCTCGCCGCCTTGGCGCCGACCTCGCCGCCGGAGACCGGCGCATCGAGATAGTCGGCGCCGAGCGCCTCGATCTTCTTGGCAAATTCCTTGGTGGCGAGCGGCGAGATCGAACTCATGTCGACGACGATCTGCCCTTTCGAGATCCCGGCCGCAACGCCGTCCTGCCCGAACAAGACCGCCTCGACATGCGGCGTGTCCGGCACCATGATGATGACGACGTCGGCCTTCTCGGCGACTTCCTTGCCCGATTTGCAGACCACGCCGCCCTCGGCGACCAGTTCCGGCGCAATGGGGGCGACGTCGTGCAGGAACAGGCGATGGCCGGCGGCCTGAAGATGTCCGGCCATTGGGCGCCCCATGGTGCCGAGGCCGATGAAACCAATATCGATCATTTGAAACTCCCCTTTGTCTTTTCTTGCTTCTTGGTCAGGTATCGAGCGTCAGCGCAGCGTGCCAGCCGAGGCCATCGACCGTCGTCGTCCTCGGCTTGTATTCACACCCGATCCAGCCACGATAACCAATAGCGTCGAGATGGCGGAACAGGAAGGGATAGTTGATCTCGCCGGTGCCCGGTTCGTTGCGGCCGGGGTTGTCGGCAACCTGGACATGGGCGATCCGGGCTAAGTGTTTTTGCAAGGTGCGCGCAATGTCGCCCTCCATGACCTGCATGTGGTAGATGTCGTATTGCACGAACAGATTGCTCGATCGCACGTCGGCAATGAGCTGAAGCGCCTGTGCCGTCTTGTTCAGGAAGAAGCCGGGAATATCGATCGTGTTGATCGGCTCGATGAGAAGCCTGATGCCCTCCCTGGCGAGCGCATCCGCGGCGAAACGCAGATTGCCTACCAGCACCTCGTTGAGGTCGATCGCGTTCGTGCCGTCGGGGGCAATGCCGACCAGGCAGTTGAGCTGACGGCAATCCAGCGCCTTGGCGTAGTCGATGGCGCGCGCGACGCCGTCGCGAAACTCCTCGACCCTGTCGGGAAGGATGGCGATGCCGCGCTCGCCGGCTGCCCAATTGCCGGCGGGGAGGTTGTGCAGCACCTGGGTCAGACCGTGCTGGTGCAACTGCTCACGCAACTCGGCCTTGTCGAAGTCATAGGGGAATAGATATTCCACTCCGCTGAATCCCGCAGCCTTGGCGGCGGCGAAGCGATCGAGGAAGGGCTGCTCGCCGAACAGCATGGTGAGATTGGCGGCAAATTTGGGCACGATCTACTCTCCTTGCGTTAGTCTTACTGCGTCATGGCCACTCAAACCCCTCATCCTGAGGAGCCCGCGCAGCGGGCGTCTCGAAGGATGTAGGCCACAGACGGGCCTCATGGTTCGAGACGCGCGTTCCGCGCTCCTCACCATGAGGGGCGGCAGTACGATTACGCCGGCAGCAGCTTGCCGGATTGCGGCGCGCTCGACTTCGCCGGCGTGTCGTCCAGCGGCAGATCGAGCACCTCCTCGAATTCGACGATGTTGTCGATCTCGGTGCCCATCGAGATGTTGGTGACCCGTTCGAGAATGAACTCGACGACCACAGGCACCTGGAATTCCGCCATCCATTCTTGCGCGGTCGCGAACGCCGCCTGCGCATGGTTCGGGTCAGTGACGCGGATCGCCTTGCAGCCCAGTCCCTCGGCTACCGCGACATGGTCGACGCCATAGGCCCCGAGCTCGGGCGCGTTGATGTTCTCGAACGAAAGCTGGACGTGGTAGTCCATGTCGAAGCCGCGCTGCGCCTGGCGGATCAGTCCGAGATAGGAGTTGTTCACGACGACGTGGATGTAAGGCAGCTTGAACTGGGCGCCTACGGCGAGCTCCTCGATCAGGAACTGGAAATCGTAGTCGCCCGAAAGTGCTACGATCTGGCGCGAAGGATCGGCCGCGCGCACGCCGAGCGCCGCCGGCAGTGTCCAGCCAAGCGGACCGGCCTGCCCGGCGTTGATCCAGTTGCGCGGACCGTAGACACCCAGGAACTGCGCGCCGGCGATCTGCGACAGGCCGATCACGCTGACATAGCAGGTGTCGCGCCCGAACGCCTTGCTCATCTCCTCATAGACACGCTGCGGCTTGATCGGCATGTCGTCGAAATGGCTCTTGCGCAGCATCGTGCGCTTGCGGTCCTGGCACGCCGCCGGCCACGCCTGACGCTCCCTCAGTCTGCCGGCCTTCCGCCACTCCCTGGCGACCGTGACGAACAGTTCCAGCGCCGCCTTGGCGTCGGACACGATGCCGAAATCGGGATTGAAGACGCGCCCGATTTGCGTCGGCTCGATATCGACGTGCACAAACGTCCGCCCCTTGGTGTAGGTCTCGATCGAACCGGTGTGCCGGTTGGCCCAGCGGTTGCCGATGCCGAGCACGAAGTCGGATTGCAGCATGGTCGCGTTGCCGTAACGGTGGCTGGTCTGCAGCCCGACCATGCCGGCCATCAGCACGTGGTCGTCAGGGATGGCGCCCCACCCCATCAGCGTCGGCACCACCGGAACGTTGACGGCCTCGGCAAACTGCACGAGCAGCTCCGACGCGTCGGCATTGATGACACCGCCGCCCGCCACGATCAGCGGCCGCTCCGCCGCGTTGAGCATCTCGATCGCCTTTTCGATCTGTTTTCGCGTGGCCGCCGGCTTGTAAACCGGCAGCGGCTCATAGGTCTCGTCGTCGAATTCGATTTCAGCGAGCTGCACGTCAAGCGGCAGGTCGATCAGCACAGGTCCGGGACGCCCGGAGCGCATGATGTGAAACGCCTGGCTGAACACGCGCGGCACCAGCGCCGGCTCGCGCACGGTAACGGCCCATTTCGTCACCGGCTTGGCGATCGATTCGATATCGATGGCCTGAAAGTCCTCCTTGTAGAGCCGCGCGCGCGGCGCCTGCCCGGTGATACAGAGGATCGGGATCGAATCCGCGATCGCCGAATAGAGCCCCGTGATCATGTCCGTGCCGGCCGGCCCCGAAGTGCCGATGCAGACGCCGATATTGCCGGCCTTGGCGCGGGTGTAGCCCTCGGCCATGTGGGAAGCGCCCTCGACATGGCGTGCCAAGATGTGGCCGATCGAGCCGCGCTTCTTCAGCGCGGAGTACAACGGATTGATCGCAGCTCCCGGCACACCGAAGGCGATGGTCACGCCTTCCTTTTCCAGGATTCGTACGGCCGCATCGATCGCTCGCATCTTCGCCATGTCGCGCCTCGCTGTGTTTGCTCGACGCGATGATCACGGGAACGACCGACGATCTCAACGAAGCTGAATTTGTTTCCCGCGATGTGGAATGATCGGCGAAAAGGCCTGCCGGATCAGTCGGTTGGGTCGGCTACGCGGTGAAACGATGGGATGGCCGGCGATGTGCAGAATTGAGCCGGGGTGTTTGAGGTCGGCCTCCGCGCCGGTCGATTGCTCCGTTAGGATGCCGATCCGAAGCATTGAGGACGGACCATCATGGCTAAGCGGATCAGTCGCTGCGTCGAACTGCTGGAGCAGGATCAGGCGATCTATTACGACGGTCCGCACAGCGGCCACGTGCTGACCCATGCGCAGGGCCGCATCGATGCCGGCACCTGGGCCGACTACATGAATGTCGGCATGGAACACGGCTGCTTCGACATGGCCGGCCTTGCCGACTATATGCGCGGCATGGTCGATGCCGGACCGACACGATCAGGACACCGCACGCCGACGGTGATCGTCGAGGCGCCGGTAAATGGAATCGACGCCGCGCATGTGCGTTACAACGCCTGGCAGTTCCGCCAGATCCTCGGCCGCGGTGTGCATGGCATCCTGCTCTGCCAGGCGGAAACCGCCGACGCGGTGCGGGCCTTCGTGGAATCCTGCCGCTATCCGCACAACACGATTGGCGTCGACCCCGCAATCCCGTCGCCGATGGCGCGGATGGAGGGAGCGATACGGGCAAAGCACGGCGGGACCGACGCCGCCGGGCAGCGGCTCGGCGTCGGCACGCGGGGGCGCGGATCGGAAACCACGGCGGCGCCGATCTGGGGCCTGTCGGCCGAGGAATATCTGGAACGCTGTGATCCCTGGCCGCTTAATCCGAAAGGTGAACTGCTGCTGGGGGTGAAGCTGGAAAGCCCCGAAGGCGTCGCCAATTGCGAACAGATCCTCGCGGTGCCGGGGCTCGGATTTGCCGAGATCGGTCCGGGCGACTTGAGTCTGTCGCTCGGCTATCGCACGATTCCTGCCGAACCCTGGCCACCGGAAATGCAGGCGGCGCGCGACCGTATCCTCGCGGCCTGCCACAAGAACGGCATCGCTTTCCTGCAGGGCTGCACACCTGATAACGTGATTGCCCGGATTGACGAGGGCGTGCGTGTAATCGCCGGGCATAGCGAGGCATCCGCCATCAAGGGCCGGGCACACCAGAAGCGGAAGTTGCCGGTATAGCCTGAGAGGCGCGGATTAAAGAAAGGCCGGCGAAAGATCATGGGTTTCTTCGAGCGACTGAAGACAGCAGCATCCGCCGAGTGGCGGGCCTACACCGAGCACCCCTTCACGGAGGGGCTGGCAGACGCCTCGCTTCCCGAGGCGGCGTTTCGTCACTACCTCGGTTCAGGATTACCTGTTCCTCATCGAGTTCGCCCGCGCCTACGCGCTGTCGGTCTACAAGTCGCCCAGCCTCGCCGACATGCGCGAAGCCGCGGCCGGCCTCTCGGCCATTCTCGACGTCGAGATGAATCTGCACGTCAAACTCTGCGCCGGCTGGGGCCTGTCGGCGGCCGACCTCGAACGCGCGCCTCCGGCGTCGGAGATGCTGGCCTATACCCGCTACGTGCTCGACGCGGGTATGCGCGGCGACCTGCTGGCGCTCAAGGTGGCGCTCGCGCCGTGCGTGATCGGCTATGCCGAGATCGCGACGCGGCTGGCCGCCCGGCCCGACGCGCTCGCGGCGACCAATCCCTACAGCGTCTGGATCGCCGAGTATGCCGGGGCGGCCTATCAGGACGTCGCGGCGAACGCCCAGGCGCATCTGGAGGCGCTTGCCGGCCGTTACGCCACGCCGGTCCGCGAGGCGGAACTGATCGCGATCTTCAAGGAAGCCACACGGCTCGAAGCCGACTTCTGGGAAATGGGTTGGCGCGCGGGCAAGCGCTGAGCTAACCGCTCAGCTCGTAGCCAGCATGAGCGGAGCGATATGCGGGTAAATCTCCGCATCGTCCCGGGTGTCGCTGCGCTCACCCGGGCTACGCTTTCCGCCATTGAGGCGCTCAGTTCAGCCGCAGTTCCGTGATGTGCCGCGGGTCCGGGCTCAGTTCGCCCCGCTCCACGCGCTTGACGATATCCGTCAGCGCGGCGTTTGCGGCGCAGGAAAGGCCGATCTTCTCGCCTTCGCGCACGACGAGACCGTTGAGGAATTCGATCTCGGTACGGCGGCCCTTCTGCATGTCCTGGCCCATGGACGGACGCTGCTGGGATGAGGTGCGCTTGCCGTCCTTGAAACGCTGCTCGTCGCAGACGCGCATTGCGGCCTCGTCGCCCTCCCCGGCCCGCGCGATCGTGTCGGGCGGCAGATGCAAAATCTCTTCCAGTTGATAGCCCTGCGCCTGGCCAACGCGGATCGCTTCGCTGCCGAGCCGCGTGGAGAAACGGCGAAGCGGCTCGCTTTGCAGAATTTCTGCGCCTGGCAGGCCGGTGCAGGCAGAGAGCCCGTTGCCCATGACGTTGGCGACCAGTTTCGACCAGCGCTCGCCCCAGAGATTGTCCGTCACCTTGGCGCTGTCGGAGTAGCCGACGAGACGGCAGATCTCCTCCGCCCGCGGCGTGATGCGCCCGTGCACTTCGCCGGCGCGGAACACCGTGTGCGCCGCCCCGCCCTTGCCGGCGCCGCGGTGGATATGGCCGGGCTCCGGCAGGTTCACCGTGATGCTGCTGGCAATGCAGCCCAGCGTCTTGCCCCAGCCGACAATGCCGGCAATGGTCTCCTCGTTCATGCAGTTCTGCAGCGACGCGACATAGCCGTCCGGCGCCAGATATTGCCGGATCAGCATGGTGGCCCAGGCCGTATCGTAGGACTTCATGCAGACGAAAGCGATGTCGACCGGCTTCTCCTTGGCAAGCTGCTGCGCATCCGTGACGTGGAGCGCGCGCACCGGAACCGAGAATTCCGGAACATCCATCGCGTGGGTGACGCGCAGCCCGTGCTTGCGCATGTGCTCGACATGCTCGGGCCAGGGATCGATGAAGGTGACGTCCTCGCCCGCCTGCGCCATATGGGCGCCGGCATACCCGCCGACGGCGCCCGCTCCGACGATCGCGATCTTCCGGCCCATGCGTTCCTCCCCTTGCATTTTCTTGCGGTACGCAACCACGTCCGCTTGTCCGTTGGGGATCACTTTAGTGGATCGGGCCGTCCCGCCAACGGCCGCTTCATGCCAAAAGCGGGCCCGTGCCATGCGTTAGGGAGTTGGTCGTTGCGGAAACGAAAGCCCGCTTCCGATCAAAGCAGGCAGCGCATCAAGCCCTATGGGTGGTGGTCAATGAGGCCACGTTGCCGGAAAACCACGCCAGGTGCGAAATCGTTACTCGAGCGAGGGAGGCTGCGTTGACTATAACACTGTCGGGCGGCTACTGAAGGTTGCAGCCAGATAGGAAGAGCTTAGTTGCTCGGAGAATGGAACCCGGCACCTCGACCAGCCGAACACCAGAGCCCGCTCTTTGAGTAGCAGCCCCATTTCAGATTGACACATCGCGGTAGGGGGAAGCCATGACGGGACCGGCAAGCGTCACCGTTGCACTCTTGATCTCGCTGGTCGTAGCCGGGTGCGCGAGCTCGGGGAACGAGAGCATCGCCGACGCCACAGGTGAGACAGTCTCGTCACAGATCATTAAAGGCAGGACACGCCAGACTGACGTCCGTAGACTCTACGGTGACCCAATGAAGACCTCGTTCGCCAGTAACGGCAACGAATCCTGGGAATACGAATTTTCCAGAATGCACTCGAAACCGACGAACTTTATCCCCTACGTCAATTTGGTGCACAGCGGCGCAGAGGGGGACAAGAAGTCGCTCGTCGTATTTTTTGACAAGCAGAAGATCGTCCAGGATTACACGATGAGCACATCAAAAGTTGAAGTGAGCCGAGGTCTCATCACGCGCTGAAAACAGAAGCACCATTTGGTGCACGGGTTGGCTTTCGCCCTATCGTTGGCAGCCGCGAGATTTCGATTTCGGCCGGGCGCGTCGCGACTTCAGGCGCCTTATTCCGCAGGTTTTCGGGCGGCTCGCGTCTTCGGAGGTGATCCGGCCGGCGGCTTGATCCGAATTCGCATGGACCCGCCCTTGGGCTGATCGATGTCGAAAGCGTTCGTCTTCCGCACAAGATCGCTCAGCTTGCGGGAGCCGAAGGTCCTCGAATCGAAATCGGAGGCCAGGTTGGTAAGCCCTTTTCCGACTTCCCCGAGAGCGACCCATCCATCTTCGCTTTCCATCTGGGCGATGACCTTCTTGATGATAGGGGTGGCTGCATCAAGCGGCTGGAGCGGCTGCGACCTCGCGGTGGCGTCCTGATTGGTCGCCGTGCCGCCGAGCAGGTTCTCGGTATAGACGAATCGTCGGCAGGCCTGCCGGAAGCTTTCCGGTGTCTTCTGTTCGCCGAACCCATACACATCGACGCCGTGCTCGCGGATGCGGGCGGCAAGTCGCGTAAAATCGCTGTCTGACGATACCAGGCAGAATCCGTCGAACCGACCGCCATGAAGCAGGTCCATGGCGTCGATGACCAGGGTTATGTCGGAGGCATTCTTTCCAGTCGTATAGGCGAACTGCTGCTGGGGTATGATGGCGTGCTTCGACAGAATATCGGCCCAGCCCTTGGACCGGGCATTGGAGAAGTCGCCATAGATGCGGCGGACGCTCGCCTCCCCGATCTTGGCAATCTCCTCGAACAACCCGTCCGCGATCTTTGCGGAGGCATTGTCGGCATCGATCAGAACAGCGAGACGGGGTGAGCGGGTTTCAGAAGGCATGACTTTCCCCAATCGTTGAAGCGGAGGACATCGTCCCTCGAGACCGCGCCATGAATAGCGATGGATGGATATACCGATGTCGGGGCTCTCGCCGCCAGACCTAATTTGGCGCGGCGGGCAATGACCGCAATCCGGCTCAGGCCGATTTCGCCGCTGGCATCACGCCGCCGAGCGCCACCGTCAATTCAGCCGCCACTTCCCGCACGGTCTGGCCAAGCTGCGGCAGCCGCTCGTCGGTCAGGCGGCTGGTCATGCCCGAGACGGAAATGGCGGCCAGCGGCTCGGCGCAGTTGTCGTAGACCACGGCGGCGATGCAGCGCAGGCCCATGCAGGCCTCCTCGTCGTCGATGGCAAAACCCTGGCGGCGGATCTTTTCGAGTTCCTTGAACAGGTCGCCCGGCCGCACGATCGACTTTTCCGTCAATCTCGGCATGCCATGGTGATGGATGATGGCGCTGACGTCCTCGTTGGAATAGGTCGCCAGCACGGCCTTGCCGACGCCTGACGCCACCATGGCGACGCGGCCGCCGACCTTGGTCAGCGAGCGCATGATCTCGCGGCTTTCCATGCGGGTCAGTACGATGATGAATTCATCGTCGACGACGGCGAGATTGGCGGTCTCGCGCGTCAGGTCGCGCAACTTGCGCAGATATGGCACCGCCTGTGCCGAGAAATTGCGGCGGCGGGCAAACGTCGCTCCCACCGTGAAGGCGCGCGCGCCGACATGCCATTTCGATTCGGTGCGGTCGAACTGCACGAAGCGGCGGTTTTCCAGCGTCCCCAGCAGGCGATGCACCGTCGAGGTCGAAAGCCCGGTGCGGATGGCGAGATCGCTCAGGCGATAGCCTTCGTCGTCTTCCGCCAGCGTTTCGATGATCGAGAGCGCGCGATCGACCGACTGGACGCCGCTGTCGCGCGCGTCGGTCTCATGGTCCGCACTGGATTTCGGCTCGATGGCCTTGCGCCGGATCACGTCTCTCTTCATCGCGACCTGCCGCTTTTGTGTTCGTCATTCCGGGATGGTCCGAAGGACCAGACCCGGAATCTCGAGATCCCGGGTTCGATGCTTCGCATCGCCCCGGGATGACCTGGAGAAATGCCGCTCCGGGTCGCTCCGAAGCGGCATTTGTTGTTGATAAACTTAGAGCAGGCCCGCGCCGCGCGCCCACTTGTACTTGGCGCCCAGCACCTCGACCGGCAGTTCGGTCGAATAGGCATAGGCCGGGATGCCGTTCTGGTAGAGATATTCGGCGGCCTCCTCGACCTCGACGTCACCGGCGAGCGAGGCGACGATCGGCTTCACAAAGCCCTTCGCCTCCATCTCCTTCTTCACCTCGACCATGTTGCGGGCGAACACCATCGGCGGGGTGACGATCGTGTGCCAGTAGCCGAGGATCAGCGCGTGAATCCGCTCATCCGACAGCCCGAGCTTGACCGTGTTGACGTAGGTGATCGGCGGCTCGCCGCCGGTGATATCCACAGGATTTCCGGCCGCGCCGAACGGCGGGATGAATTTTCGGAACGCGGCATCGAGATCCGGCGGCATCGCCATCAGCGACAGGCCGTTATCCACCACCGAGTCCGACAGCAGCACGCCCGAACCGCCCGCACCGGTGATGATCAGGATGTTCTCGCCCTTCGGCGTCGGCAGCACCGGCACGCCGCGGGCGAATTCGAGCAACTGCCGCAAGCTGCGGGCACGGATCACGCCGGACTGCGCGAATACGTCCTCATAGATCTTGTCGTTGCCGGCGAGCGCGCCGGTATGCGACGAGGCAGCCTTCGCGCCGGCCGATGTGCGGCCCGCCTTCAGCACCACCACCGGCTTCTTCTTGGAAACCCGCTTGGCGGCTTCCGCGAAGGCGCGGCCGTCCTTCAGGTCTTCGCAGTGCTGCGCGATGATCGCCGTATTCGGATCCTGTTCGAAGAAGGCGAGCAGATCATCCTCGTCGATGTCGGACTTGTTGCCGAGGCCGACGATCGCCGACACACCCATTTTCGCCGAGCGCGAAAACCCGATGATCGCCATGCCGATGCCGCCGGACTGCGACGACAGCGCTGCCGAACCCTTGACGTCATAGGCGGTGCAGAACGTGGCGCAGAGATTGGCAGGCGTGTAGTAGAAGCCGTAGATGTTCGGCCCCATCAGGCGGATGTTGTACTTCTTGCCGACCTCGACGATTTCGGCCTGCAATTCCGGCGCGCCCGCTTCGGCAAAGCCCGACGGAATCAGCACGGCGCCTGGAATTTTCTTTTCGCCGCATTCGGCCAGCGCGCCGGCCACGAACTTCGCGGGGATCGCGAACACCGCCGTGTCGATCACGCCGGGCACGTCCTTGACGCTCTTGTAGGCCTTGTAGCCCAGGATCTCGGCGGCCTTCGGGTGGATCGGGTAGATCTCGCCCTTGTAGCCGCCGTTGATCAGGTTCTTCATCACGGAGTTGCCGATCTTGCCGTCCTCGGCGGAGGCGCCGATCACGGCGACGCCCTTCGGCTGCATGATGCGGTTCATCGCAGTGACGATTTCTTCGGTAGGACGCGGCGCCGGGCGCGGCTTGTAATCGAAGTCGACAACGATGCGCACGTCGGCGGCGATCGCGTCCTTTTTGGTGGCGAACACCGGGTTGAGGTCGAGTTCGACGATTTCGGGGAAGTCGCTGACGAGCTGCGACACCTTGACGATGACATCAGCCAGCGCCTCGCGAGAGACCGGATCGCCGCCGCGCACGCCCTTCAGCATGTCGTGGGCCTGGATGCCGTCGAGCATCGACAGGGCATCGTCCTTGGTCGCGGGCGCGAGACGGAAGGTAATGTCCTTCAGCACCTCGACCAGCACGCCGCCGAGGCCGAACGCCACCAGCTTGCCGAACGAGCCGTCGGTGATGGAGCCGACGATGACCTCGGTGCCGCCGGCCAGCATCTGCTGGACCTGGATACCCTCGATCTTGGCATCGGCCTTATATTTCTTGGCGTTGGCGAGAATGGTCTCGTAGGTCTTTTCCGCATCGGCCGCGGTCTTGACGCCGACCACGACGCCGCCGGCTTCGGTCTTGTGGAGAATGTCCGGCGAGACGATTTTCATAACCACCGGGAAACCCATGCCTGCTGCGAGCTTGGCGGCTTCGGCGGCGGACTTGGCCACGCCTTCCTTCGGAACCGGGATGCCGTAGGCGTCGCAGACCAGCTTGCCTTCCGGCGCGGTCAGGCTGGTGCGCTTCTCGGCTTTCACCGCATCGAGCACCCGGCGGACAGCCTGGTGGGCGCTGGGCTCGGCGATCTTGCGGGCCGCATCTGCAGAATTTGACATTGGCTTCCTCCTGGGGCTAATTTTATGGCATTTGGTATGCCAGAGATCAGATTGTCAAGACAAACTATCGCGCAGAAACAGCGAAAACACGGGCATCTTGACATCTTGGTATTTGGTATGCCAAAAATATTCGGGTGTTTCTTCTGCTAAGAAGACGTCTCCAACACAGGGAGGAGACGAGTCGTGCCCGCACCTAAACAAACCAAGGCGCCGCCTGTCATGGCTGATGCAGATATCGCGATCGTCCGGATTGCACCCGAGACGAGCTTCAAGAACAAGGCCTACGAGGCCTTGAAGGAAGCCATTCTCAAGATGGATATCTATGCGACGCCCGAGCAGGTGATGCTCGACGAGCGCGCTCTGTCGGAGCGTCTCGGCGTCAGCCGCACCCCTATTCGCGAAGCCATCGCGATGCTGGAGCAGGACGGCTTCGTCAAAACCGTGCCGCGCCGCGGCATCGTCGTGGTCCGCCGCACCAAGACCGAGATCGTCGACATGATCCGCGCTTGGGCCGCGCTCGAGAGCATGGCCGCGCGCCTGATCACGACCACCGCGCGCAAGAAGGACATCACGGCGCTGCGCGACTTCTTCAAGGATTTTGGCAAGGATCGTCTGCCGCAGGATCATGTCGAGGAATACTCCAAGGCCAATATCGCGTTCCATCAAGCGCTGATCTCGCTTTCGGAATCGCCGGTGCTGGTCGACATGACCAACGATATCCTTTTGCACGTGCGCGGCTACCGGCAACTGACCATCGGGCGGAAGGATCGCACCGCGACCTCCCTGCCCGAGCATCTCGGGATCATCGAGGCGCTGGAAGCACGCGACACCGAACTCGCCGAGAAACGCGCACGCGACCATACGCTGGGCCTTGCCGCCTATGTCGAAGCGCACGGCCAGGAACTGTTTAGCTAAGACGTAACTTCGCAGCAGAAGACGACGAAAAATCGTCCGAAACAAACGATCAGGGAGATGAAGCCCATGCTGAATACCGCGACCAAGTCCGAAGCACCGGGCACCGAGCAGGAGCTGACGGATGGCTTTCATCTCGTTATCGATGCGCTCAAGCTGAACGGCATCAACACCATCTATGGTGTGCCGGGCATCCCGATCACGGACCTCGGCCGCATGATGCAAGCCGAGGGCATTCGCGTGCTGTCGTTCCGCCACGAGCAGAACGCCGGCTACGCCGCCTCGATCGCCGGCTATTTGACCAAGAAACCGGGCGTCTGCCTCACCGTCTCGGCGCCCGGCTTCCTCAACGGCCTCACCGCGCTGGCCCACGCCACCACCAACTGCTTCCCGATGATCCTGATCTCGGGCTCCTCCGAACGCGAAATCGTCGACCTGCAGCAGGGCGACTATGAAGAGATGGACCAGCTTGCGGTCGCCAAGCCGCTCTGCAAGGCCGCCTTCCGCGTCCTGCACGCCGCCGACATCGGTATCGGGCTGGCACGTGCGATCCGTGCCGCCGTCTCGGGCCGCCCGGGTGGCGTCTATCTCGACCTGCCCGCAAAACTTTTCGGCCAGGTGATGGACGCGGCTGCCGGCGCGAACTCGCTGGTGAAGGTGATCGACGCAGCACCCGCCCAGATCCCTGCCCCGTCGGCCGTCAAGCGCGCGCTCGACGTGCTCAAGGGTGCGAAACGCCCCCTCATCATTCTCGGCAAGGGCGCAGCCTATGCGCAGGCCGACGACGAGATTCGCGCCTTCGTCGAAAAGACCGGCGCCCCGTTCCTGCAGATGAGCATGGCCAAGGGCTTGCTGCCTGACACGCATGCGCAGTCGGCCGGCGCGGCGCGCTCGACCGTGCTGAAGGATGCCGACGTCGTCATGCTGATCGGCGCCCGGCTCAACTGGCTGCTGTCGCACGGCAAGGGCAAGACCTGGGGTGATGCCCCGAAGAAATTCATCCAGATCGACATCGAGCCCAAGGAAATGGACTCCAACGTCGAGATCGTGGCCCCCGTGGTCGGCGACATCGGCTCCTGCGTCTCCGCCCTGCTCGAGGGCATGGGCGGCAACTGGCCGGCTGCGCCCGCCGACTGGGTCAACACCGTCAACAAGAAGCGTGACGACAACGTTGCCAAGATGGCGCCGAAGCTGATGAGCAACGCGTCGCCGATGGATTATCACGGCGCGCTCGGCGCACTGCGCACCATCATCAAGGAGCGGCCCGACGCTATCCTGGTCAACGAGGGCGCCAATACGCTCGACCTCGCCCGCGGCGTCATCGACATGTACAAGCCGCGCAAGCGGCTCGACGTCGGCACTTGGGGCGTGATGGGCATCGGCATGGGCTATTCGATCGCGGCCGCCGTCGAGACCGGCAAGCCGGTGCTGGCGATCGAGGGCGACTCGGCCTTCGGCTTCTCCGGCATGGAGATCGAGACCATCTGCCGCTACCAGCTTCCGGTCTGCATCGTCATCTTCAACAATGACGGCATCTATCGCGGCACCGACGTCAATGCGGGCGGCTCCGATCCGGCGACGACGGTGTTCGTCAAGGGCTCGCGCTACGACAAGATGATGGAAGCCTTCGGCGGCGTCGGCATCAACGCCACCTCGCCCGACGAATTGAAGCGCGCCGTCAACGCCGCGATGGATTCCGGCAAGCCGACGCTGATCAACGCGGTGATCGACCCGGCGGCCGGCTCCGAGAGCGGCCGCATCGGCAACCTCAATCCGCAAAGCGTTCTGAAAAAGAAATAGACCTGATTCAACCATTTCATCCTGCACCCACAGGCAGACAGACACAGTACGGAGCAAAGACGATGACAAAGGCGCTCAAGGGCGTTCGCATTCTCGATTTCACCCACGTTCAGTCGGGCCCGACCTGCACGCAGTTGCTGGCCTGGTTCGGCGCCGACGTGATCAAGGTCGAGCGCCCCGGCGTCGGCGACATCACGCGTGGCCAGTTGCAGGACATTCCCAATGTGGACAGCCTGTATTTCACCATGCTGAACCACAACAAGCGCTCGATCACGCTCGACACCAAGAACCCGAAGGGCAAGGAAGTCCTCACCGCGCTGATCAAGACCTGCGACGTGCTGGTGGAAAATTTCGGCCCCGGCGTGCTCGACCGCATGGGTTTTCCGTGGGAGAAGATCCACGCCATCAATCCGAAGATGATCGTGGCCTCGATCAAGGGTTTCGGCCCCGGACCTTTCGAAGACTGCAAGGTGTATGAGAACGTAGCCCAGTGCACCGGCGGCGCGGCCTCGACCACCGGCTTCCGCGACGGGCTGCCGCTCGTCACCGGCGCGCAGATCGGCGACAGCGGCACCGGGTTGCATCTGGCGCTGGGCATCGTCACCGCACTCTATCAGCGCACCATGACCGGCCAGGGCCAGAAGGTCACCGCCGCGATGCAGGACGGCGTCTTGAACCTCGCGCGCGTAAAACTGCGCGACCAGCAGCGCCTCGCACATGGCCCGCTGAAGGAATACAGCCAGTATGGCGAAGGCATTCCGTTCGGCGACGCAGTGCCGCGCGCCGGCAACGATTCAGGCGGCGGCCAGCCCGGCCGCATCGTCAAGTGCAAGGGCTGGGAGACCGATCCCAACGCGTATCTCTATTTCATCACCCAGGCGCCGGTGTGGGAGAAGATCTGCGACGTGATCGGCGAGCCCGGCTGGAAGACCCATCCCGACTACGCCAAGCCGCCGGCCCGGCTGTCGCGCCTGAACGAGATCTTCGCGCGGATCGAGCAGTGGACGATGACGAAGACCAAGTTCGAGGCGATGGAAATCCTCAACAGGGACGACATCCCGTGCGGCCCGATCCTGTCGATGAAGGAGATTATCGAGGACCAGTCGCTACGCGCCACCGGCACCGTGGTTGAGGTCGATCATCCGACCCGCGGCAAGTACATCTCGGTCGGCAACCCGATCAAATTGTCGGACTCACCGAGCGAGGTGAGCCGTTCGCCGCTGCTCGGCGAGCACACCGACGAGATCCTGCGCCAGGTGCTCGGCTTCTCCGACCACCAGGTGGCCGAAATCCACGATTCCGGCGCGCTCGACCCGCCGCGGAAGCAGGCGGCCGAATAAGCCCGTTTGTACCCTGAATACAAAGGCCGCCGGTTTGCGGCGGCCTTTTGCTGTCTGGAGTGCCACTTTCGTTAATTTTGCTGCAATGCAAACTACCAATTGCTGCTATGCAAACAAGTCTGTTGTAGCTGGCATCTGGTATACATAAACTGTCCCCAGATCACCAAGCGGAATGGTTCCGCGACCGAAGAAAAGGGGACACACATGTCCAAGACAGCACCCATCAGCCTCCTGCCCTCCAGCACCCTGTTCGGCCGCCTGATGGCTTCCATCGACCGCCTTTTGATGGCCAGCAGCCGCATTGCCATCCGCAACGGCGATCTCCCCCGTTTCGGTCTCTGAGCCTGAAAACACAGGCCTTCCGCAAACAGGCGCGATCGCGCGAGCGATCCAGCCGTCGATGATTTAGACCATGGCCCCGGTTTTCCGGGGCCATTTTTTTGCAACCCGCCGCCGCCTTCACCAACATCTGCGACAAATCAGCCCGAACGGCAATCTGCGGTGATAATGGGTTTGCGTCCTGGCATATCGCATACAAAAATGACCCCCAACGCTCGCACAAATAATAAGGGCGTGCTTTGGGGGACGGCCTTGGCGTTACGGGGACAGACAGCCCGATCGGCGATGGAACATGGGGGCCCTCCCATGACTTCCCGTGGCTGCGTATCGCAAATTCACAATTGGCCGAAAGGAGCGGATGCCGCGCCAACGGGCCCCTTTTACAATTCCCAACCTATGATCGTTCGGAGAAGCCAATCGCCGCGGCATTGAATACAACAAAGGGAAGCCGGCAAAGACCGGTGCAACCACAGATCGACGGGAGTGAATCAAATGAAGCACACAGCACAAAAGGCGTTGGGCGCAATTGTTGCCTTGTGCGCGGTCGGGATTTCTGTTCCAGCAACCGCTGCCTGGGAACCGGTGCGTCCGGTCGAGTTCATCGTGCCTGCCGGCACCGGCGGCGGCGCCGATCAGATGGCGCGGACGATCCAGGGCATCGTCACCAAGCATAATCTGATGAAGCAGCCGATGGTCGTCATCAACAAGTCGGGCGGCGCCGGCGGCGAAGGCTTCCTCGACCTCAAGACATCGGGCGGAAATCCGCACAAGATCATCATTACGCTCTCCAACCTATTCACCACCCCTCTTGCCACCGGCATCCCGTTCAACTGGAAGGATCTCACACCGGTCGCGATGCTGGCGCTCGATGAGTTCGTGCTCTGGGTGAACGCCGAGCAGTCGTACAAGACGGCGAAAGATTATGTCGATGCGGTGAAGGCCGCTCCCCAGGGCACCATCAAGATGGGCGGCACCGGTTCGAAGCAGGAAGACCAGATCATCACCGTCGCGCTCGAAAAGACCACCGGCGCCAAGTTCACCTACATTCCCTACAAGGGCGGCGGCGAAGTCGCCGTTCAACTGGTCGGCAACCACGTCGATTCGACGGTCAACAATCCAATCGAGGCGGTCGCACAATGGCGCGGCGGCAAGCTGCGTCCGCTCTGCGTGTTCGACGCGCAGCCGATGGGCTATGACGAGCAGATCGCCGACGGCAAGAGCTGGAAGGACATTCCGACCTGCAAGTCGCAGGGCCTCGACATCGAATATTTGATGCTGCGCGGCATCTTCATGTCGCCACGGGCGACCAAGGACCAGGTCGAATACTACATCGAGCTGTTCAAGAAGGTCCGCGCCACGCCCGAATGGCAGGACTTCATGAAGAGCGGCGCCTTCAACACGACCTTCCTGACCGGCGCTGATTACGCCAAGTGGGTCGAAGTCGAGGAAAAGCGTCACGAGGTCCTGATGAAGGACGCGGGCTTCCTCGCCGCTCCGGGAAACTGATCGGGAAGAAAACTGATTGGCCCAGCCAGCCCCGAAACGCGAACGCCGGGTCCGTTGGCTGCGGCCCGGATCTCGCATGGAGTTTTGATGACTACAGGCAGTTCGAGCAAGACCGGCCCCACCCACAGAATGGTTGAGGCGGGGATCACGTTGCTGATCACCCTGTTCGGCGTGATCGTGATCGCCGGCAGCGTGAAGGCCGGCATCAACTGGGGCGCGGAAGGCCCGCGCGCCGGCTTCTTTCCATTCTACATCGGAATCTTCATCGTCGTCTCCAGCGCGATAAACCTGTGGAACGGACTGCGCGAAGACAATGACGAGCTGTTCGCCGAATGGGGACAGCTTCGCCAGGTCCTGAGCGTGGTTATTCCGACCGCGATCTATGTCGGCGTCATGCCGTTCACCGGGCTGTACCTTGCCTCGATCATCTTCATCGGATGGTTCATGCGATGGCTCGGCAAATACCGCTGGATTACCGTGCTGGCCGTCGCGCTCGGCATGCCTATTGTCACCTATTTCATTTTCGAGCGCTGGTTTCTGGTCCCGCTTCCCAAGGGGCCGGTCGAAGAGTGGCTCGGTCTGTAACGTCGTCGCACGGTCAGGATTTTCCGAGATGGAAGAACTCGTCAATCTGTTTCACGGCTTTGCGGTCGCGCTGCAGCCCTTCAACATCATGGTGATGATCGTCGGCATCGTGCTCGGCGTCGTGATCGGCGTGCTTCCGGGATTGGGCGGCGCCAACGGCGTGGCCATCCTGTTGCCGCTGACGTTCTCGATGCCGCCGACATCGGCCATCATCATGCTGTCCTGTATCTACTGGGGCGCGTTGTTCGGCGGAGCGATCACCTCGATCCTGTTCAACATACCAGGCGAGCCATGGTCGGTGGCGACGACGTTCGACGGCTACCCGATGGCGCAGAAGGGCAAGGCCGGCGAGGCATTGACGGCCGCCTTCACCTCGTCCTTCGTCGGCGCGCTGTTTGCAGTCGCCATGATCACGCTGGTCGCGCCGCTGGTCGCAAGTTTCGCGCTGCGATTTGGTCCGGCGGAGAAATTCGCGGTCTATTTTCTGGCGTTCTGCAGCTTCGTCGGATTGAGCAAGGAGCCGCCCTTCAAGACCATTGCGGCCATGATGATCGGATTTGCGCTTGCCGCCGTCGGCCTCGACTCCATCACCGGACAGTTGCGGCTGACGTTCGGCTTTACGGAATTGCTGAATGGATTCGACTTCCTCATCGCCGTCATCGGGCTGTTCGGAATCGGTGAGATCCTGCTGACGATGGAGGAAGGCCTCGCCTTCCGCGGCGGCAGCGCCAAGATCAATTTGCGGGTGGTGCTGCAGACCTGGAAGGAGTTGCCGGCCTACTGGATGACCTCGCTGCGCTCCTGCGTGATCGGTTGCTGGATGGGCATCACGCCGGCCGGTGCAACGCCGGCCTCCTTCATGAGCTACGGCATCGCCAAGCGGGTGGCGAAGAACGGCGCTAATTTCGGCAAGGGCGAAATCGAAGGCGTGGTCGCGCCGGAGACCGCGGCACACGCCGCCGGCACCGCGGCGTTGCTGCCGATGCTTTCGCTTGGCGTGCCGGGTTCGCCGACGGCGGCCGTGCTGCTCGGCGGCCTCCTGATCTGGGGCCTGCAGCCCGGACCGATGCTGTTCGTCGAACAGAAGGAATTCGTCTGGGGTCTGATCGCCTCGATGTATCTCGGCAATATCGTCGGCCTGCTCGTCGTGCTGACCTGCGTGCCGGTTTTCGCGGCCATCCTGCGCGTCCCCTTCAGCATCATCGCGCCGCTCATCCTGGTGCTGTGCGCGATCGGCGCCTATTCCGTCCACAGCTCTACGTTCGACGTGATGCTGATGCTGGTGTTCGGCGTGATCGGCTACCTCTTGAAGAAGTGCAATTATCCGCTCGCCCCGCTGGTGCTGGCCATCGTGCTCGGCGACAAGGCGGAAGAGGCATTCCGGCAGTCGCTGCTGGGATCCCAAGGCTCGCTCGGCGTGTTTTTCTCCAACACACTGGTCAGCACGATCATGATCCTGGGATTGATTGCACTGTTCTGGTCGGTGATTCAGCAGGGCTATACCCGCCTGCGCGGCGCCACCGCGTAAAAGCGGAACGTTACCGCCATAAAATCAAACAAGTTTTTGTCCTGGTCAGGGGCCGTGCTATCTCACGCACGGCCCTTCGCGCCTGCAGCATTCCGGCGCGGGCTGACGAATTGCAGTGGGCCGGCCAAGATTTCGCTTGTCTACTGGCATAACATATACCAAACTGCCCTCTTGAGCTGTCGGGAATTTGATAGAACAGCCTATGGAGGGAAGATGACGGACACAGTGCACGGAGCGGCCCCCGTCGCGGCGGCCCGAGTCAGCGATGCCTATCGCTGGACCCAACTAGCCATCGGCGTCCTCGCGATGGTGATGATCGCCAACTACCAATATGGCTGGACTTTCTTCGTCCCCGACATCCAGAAGAAATTCGGGTGGGATCGCGCGTCGATCCAGTGGGCCTTTACCCTTTTTGTTTTGTTCGAGACCTGGCTGGTGCCGGTCGAAGGCTGGTTCGTCGATAAATATGGCCCGCGCATCGTCGTCCTGATCGGCGGCATCCTCTGCGCCATCGGATGGGCGATCAACGCCGAGGCGACCTCGCTCAACGGCTTCTATCTCGGCATGATCATCGCAGGCATCGGCGCCGGTGGCGTGTACGGCACCTGCGTCGGCAACGCGCTGAAATGGTTTCCCGACAAGCGCGGCCTCGCTGCCGGCATCACCGCCGCCGGTTTCGGCGCGGGCTCGGCGCTGACGGTCGCGCCGATCCAGGCGATGATCAAGGACTCCGGCTTCCAGACCACCTTCCTCTATTTCGGTCTCGGCCAGGGCATCATCATCGTGCTCCTCTCCTTCTTCCTGTTCGCGCCGAAATCCGGCCAAGTGCCCGCGGTGACGCAGAACGCCAACATCATCCAGAGCCGGCGCAACTTTCAGCCGACCGAGGTGATCCGTCAGCCGATCTTCTGGCTGATGTATTTCATGTTCGTGATCGTCGGCGCCGGCGGATTGATGGTCACCGCGAACCTCAAGCCGATCGCCGTCGACTGGAAAGTCGATGCCATCCCGGTCACGCTTGTCGGCATGACCATGACGGCGGTGACCTTCGCGGCCACCATCGATCGCGTCCTTAACGGCCTGACCCGTCCCTTCTTCGGCTGGATCTCGGACATGATCGGCCGCGAGAACACCATGTTCATCGCGTTCGGCATGGAAGGCATCGGCATCTGGGGCCTCTACATGCTGGGCCACGATCCGGTGTGGTTCGTGCTGCTGTCGGGCTTCGTGTTCTTTGCATGGGGTGAGATCTACTCCCTCTTCCCGTCGACCTGCACGGATACGTTCGGCGCGAAGTTCGCGACCACCAATGCCGGCCTGCTCTACACGGCAAAGGGCACCGCGGCGTTGCTGGTACCGGTCGCGAATTACATGCAGCAGTCTTCGGGCACCTGGGACGCGGTGTTCATCGTCGCGGCCGGCGCGAATATTCTGGCCTCGCTGCTGGCGATCGCGCTGCTAAAACCCTGGCGCAAGACGGTGGTCGCCAAATCGCAGATTGCCGCCTGATCCCAGCCGGATCGGTTGTTCGGAAGAAGCGCGCTCATCCTCCGGGATGGGCGCGTTTTCTTTTGCCTGGGCGGCCCTCTGGTATACCTGAGTGCTTTTTTGACTCCTCCTGGGATGCCTCTCCCGGCTCCGGCCCGGATGCAACGCGCCAATAACGTCAGTAATACTGCCTATTTATCTTCATCCCGGCGCAAGATTTCCACTATGAAGCTTGTTGACAATTGGCATTATGTATACCAGACTTAGACCAATAATTCACCCCAAGGAGGTTGCCATGCAAGTCGGAGATATCCTGCGCAAGAAAGCCGCCCGTGTCGCAACGGTTCGCATGAACGAGACCGTCGCCATTGCCGCGCAACTGATGCGTTCCGGCAATATCAGCGCGCTGGTCGTCAAGGATGTCGTCCGCACCGAAGGCAACACGGCGGTCGGCATGTTCACCGAGCGCGACGTGGTTCGCGCGATTGCCCAGCACGGCGCGGCCGGCGTGAACATGCGCGTTTCTCAACTCATTTCGGTGCAGCAGCTCGTCTCCTGCACCTCGACGGATACGCTCGAGCACGTCCGTCACCTCATGAGCAAGCATCACATCCGCCACGTGCCGGTGATCGACAATTTCAGCCTGATCGGCGTCATCAGCATTCGCGATATCTTCAACGCGTTCGACGACGAAGCGACGCCCTTCACGCTGGCCGCGTCGGCCTGACCGGTCGCTTCGAACTCCGCCGTCATTCCCTGGGGCTGCACCCCCAGGGAAGACGGTATCGCACCGAACAATTCGGCTTAACACCTGTCGCAAGCCAGGCGCTCGCAAAGCTGCGCCGAAGTGGTGGCGCGCCGGAAAACATCATCTGTGGGGGGCGCATGGCGCGTAACGTTCTGATCCTTGGAGCCTCGTATGGCTCGTTGCTGGCGACAAAGCTTTTGATGGCGGGTCACAACGTGACCCTGGTGTGCCGGAAGCAGACGGCAGAGCTCATCAATCGCGACGGCACCGAAGTTCGCATCAAGCTCCGCGACGAGGCAGCCCACCGGCCGATCTTCTCGCGCGACCTGCCCGGGATCCTGGACGCGGTCGAGCCCGCCGACGTCGATCCTTCCCGTTATGATCTGGTTGGTCTTGCCATGCAGGAGCCGCAATACGCCGATCACGCGATCCAGGTTCTGATGATCAAGATCGCCGAGGCGAAGCTGCCTTGCCTTTCGATCATGAACATGCCGCCCTTGCCCTATCTCCAGAGGATCCCGGCCCTTTCGAAAATGAAACTCGAGGAGGCCTATACCAATGCCGCGGTATGGGAACGATTCGAGCCGGGCCTGGTCTCGCTCTGTTCCCCTGATCCGCAAGCCTTCCGTCCGCCGGAAGAGGCGGCGAATGTTCTTCATGTCGGCCTGCCGACGAACTTCAAGGCAGCGTCATTTGCCGATGAGAAACATAATTTGCTGCTTCGGGAGCTGGAAGCCGACATCGATGCGGTCAAGCTGGATGGCCAGGACGTTCCGGTGAAGCTCAAGGTGTTCGATTCGATGTTCGTCCCTCTGGCCAAATGGTCGATGCTGTTGACCGGGAATTACCGCTGCATCACACAGCAAGAGCCCCAATCGATCCGCGACGCGGTGCACGGCGATATCAATCTCTCGCAGTCGATCTATGACCATGTCGATGCCATCGCCCAGCGTCTGGGCGCCGATCCCACCGATCAGGTACCTTTCGAGAAATACGCGAAAGCGGCGGAAAGCCTTCTCAAGCCCTCGTCGGCCGCACGGGCGGTCGCTGGTGGCGCACCTTCCATCGAGCGCGTCGACCTGCTGGTGAAGCTGATTTCGCATCAGCTTGGCGTACCCAACGCCGAAATCGACCGTACGGTCCAGATCGTCAATCAGAAGCTGAATGAGAGCGTCGTGGCGGGCGGATCCGCCGCGCCGCGAGGCGCTCCAGTCGCCGTGACGTAGAGCCCCGTTCGCTTTCGAGCGAAGTGGGATACCGGTTGTTCGGGAGCGCTAGAAGCGATTGGGCTCTAGCGGCGGTGTTTTTTCGGCTTTAGCGATGCAGCCGGCGCCCGTGCGTTGGCATCGAGCGATGTTGATGCCACTGGCGTCTCACCCTTGGTCCCTTCGCGTCCAACTTCGCGGCGCGGCCAGACAAAATCGTCGGCGCGACCGGCTGGTGCCAACAAGGCTTCACCGGTCATCAAGACCCGAGCTGCTTGCGCATCCATCGTCATCGGCCGCGCCCCCGGACCGCCGAGCAATTGATCCCCGCGCCGACAGAAGAGGCCGTCAAGGGAACGATCGGCCCGGCCAGCGGACGCGGCGCCGGCTGATCCGGCCGCGCATTGGCGTCGGGCGTTGCCGGCTCGGTGGGCAGTACGATCGGCGCCGAACGCGCAGCCAACAGCCGGTTGATTTCGCGCTCGGCATAATGCGCGAGCTTAAGCGCACCGGCCTTGGTGAAGTACACGCCGTCGGAGGAGCGCAGCCGGCGGATCTGCCCTTCGAAATCGGGGCCCTGCTGCAAGAAGCGCCCGGCTTCATCGACAAATCCGTCCCAGACATCGACATAAGTGATGCCGGCCTTGCCGGCCGCATCGCGATAGAGCGTATCCAGAAACGCCGTGTCGGCGGTCGCCTTGGGGCCTCGTACCACCGGCAGACCCACCCACAGCACCGGCACGCCCTTGGATTTGAGTACGCCGATCATCTCGTCGATCTTTTCCCTATAGAGTTCGACCCAGCGTTTCTCGCGAAACTCGTGGAGGCCGTTCGGCGGGCCCGCGCTCTTCTCCGATCCTGTGACCGGCCGCGCACCACTGCTGTCGGCGGCATCGTCTGGCGGCAATTCGGGATCCGCCACCTTGGTTGCGCTATCCGGCTTCGCCGCCGGTTTTTCGCCCGAAGGCTTGCCATCGGGCTTCGCCTTGGCGTCTTTCTTGTCCCCCGGCTTGTTGTCGGATTTATCGGCTGCCGGCTCGCGGATGGCGACGCGGTCGTCAAGTCCGAGCATGACGACAATGGCGTCCGCTTTTTCGGCGGCCAAAATGCCTTTGGCGGCGGCGGCCCAATCGGCTGGATTGCCCTTCGGCTGATACTTGATCAGGCCGGAACCTGTCTTGTGTTTGCGGACCACGCCCATCTCAGGCTGATCGGCATAGACATCCTCGAGCCCATAGGCGAGCCAGTCCGCCATGGCGTCGCCGAGCACGAGAATGTGGCGCTCGGGAACAGTGTTGCGCTTCTCGGGCGGCGGCGCTTTTGAAAAATCCTCGCGCACCGTCACTTGCCGACCGTGCCGAGGCGGCGGGGACTGCTGCTGGTACGGCGCATACGTGTCGTTACCAAACCAGCCGCCACCGCGTTGCTCGTTACCGAACCAGCCGCCGCCGCGCTGTTCGTTGCCAAACCATCCGCCGCGCTGCGGTTGCGGCCGCTGCTGATATCCGCCGAAATTAAAAAATTGTGCTGAGGTGGGTCCTATGCCCAGCACCAACCCCACTGCGACAGCCAGCGCAACCAGCCGACCACGCCCGGTAAAGATGCCTAGCTTTTTTGGATCCTTCGGCATGCGCCTGGACCGCACGTACGCAGAACTTCTCTTGGCAGACTAGCACAACCGCCGTGTGGCGAGTCTCAGTTTACCGTGAAGTCTTCAGCAAGCGTAGCCCAGGTGAGCGACGCGACATCCGGAACTTTTTGGGTCGCTTGTCCCCCGGATATCGCTGCGCTCATGCAGGCCACCTGCTGACCAACAGTTCTGGCGGTAAACGGTGTCGCTTCCCTGGTCTGGTCAATTGACGAAGCGGCCTCAAATCGAGGCGACTTCCGTCGTCTCACTTTGGAATGCATTTTACATCGCGCAGAGGGGCCCCGGGCATGGCATTGCCGTGCGTTACGGTTACGAGCTTGATCTTGCCTTTGCCGCAGGTGCCATCATCGACCAGAACCGTGGCCCCGTTTCTCATGTCCAGCGGCTCTTGTTTGACGACGACTTGCGCAACGCCCATCCCGCTTGCAGCAAGTACGGCAGCTAACGCAGCCGATCCCGTGATAAGCGTTCTCATGGCCCCTCTTGTTCCGCGCAATTGTCCCGTTCTGAAACGGGACACTGCTATGGTTTTTCACAACCTGCAATCGCTCACTGCGGCACCAGCGCGGACGTTGAATGTCACCTTTGGATCGAAAGCGTCGATCTCGGCATGTCTGCAGCATGTCCGGTTAGCCGGAGGTCTCGGAAAGCGGGGACCTTGTGCGGATTTGTTCGCACTGCGGAACAAGCCCCGCTTTTGCATGATGGCGTTGCCCTCGCCTCCACCCGCTCCCGGTAGACTTTTGCGGGAGGTGACGGCATCCTGCCCCTCGAAATCTCACAAAAGACGCGCGTGGGCTTCCCCCGGGCGGAAAATGACAGGAAAGAGCATTTTCCAAATGGAAAATGCTCATGGAAACCAGAGGGCAGACATGAAGACGCGATTTACCGAACTTGTTGGCGTTGAGCACCCGATCGTTCAGGGCGGCATGCAATGGGTCGGCCGCGCCGAACTGGTCGCGGCCGTCGCCAATGCCGGTGCTCTTGGCTTGATCACCGCGCTGACGCAGCCGACGCCGGAAGATCTGACCAAGGAAATCGCGCGCTGCCGCGACATGACCGACAAGCCGTTCGGCGTGAACCTCACCATTCTTCCTGCGATCAAGCCGCCGCCCTATGCCGAGTATCGCCAGGCCATCATCGAGGCCGGCATCAAGATCGTCGAGACCGCCGGCAACAAGCCGCAGGAGCACGTCACCGAATTCAAGAAGCACGGCATCAAGATCATCCACAAATGCACCAGCGTCCGTCACGGGCTGTCGGCGGAGCGGATGGGCGTCGATGCGCTCTCGATCGACGGCTTTGAATGTGCCGGCCATCCCGGCGAGGACGACACGCCAGGCCTGATCCTGATCCCGGCCGCCGCCGACAAGATCAAGATCCCGATGATCGCCTCCGGCGGATTCGGCGACGGCCGCGGCCTGGTCGCGGCCCTCGCGCTCGGCGCCGAGGGTATCAACATGGGCACGCGCTTCATGTGCACCAAGGAAAGCCCGATCCATCAGCTGGTGAAGGAGCGCATCGTTGCGAACGACGAGCGCGAGACCGAATTGATTTTTCGCACCATGCGCAACACCTCGCGCGTCGCCAAGAACACGATCTCGACCAAGGTCGTCGCGATGGAAAAGGAAGGCGCGAAGTTCGAGGACGTGCGCGAGCTCGTCGCCGGCGCCCGCGGCAAGATGGTCTACGCGACCGGCGATGCCGATGAAGGCATCTGGTCGGCCGGCCAGGTCCAGGGCCTGATCCACGACATCCCGACCTGCGCCGAACTGGTGTCGCGCATCATGCGCGACGCGGAAGCGATCATCCGGAGCCGGCTCGAAGGCATGATGTCGGGCGCGCAGCGGCAAGCGGCCGAATAGGCCGCGTGGCGTACGAAACGTTATCCGTCACCCTGAGGCGGCCGCGCGCAGCGCGGCCCTCGAAGGGCGACGGCCGCTAGCCGGGCCGTACATCCTTCGAGGCTCGCTTTGCTCGCACCTTCGGAATAAGCGCAAGTGCGCTTATTCCTGAGATGACGGAACATATACTCAACGCAAATTCACCTCGCGTTAGACGACACAAAGAGAAGAGCCCATGAAAGCCTATGTCTACGGCGCCAACGGCGCCGAAATCACCGACGTCGCAAAACCTTCGCCGAAGGGCACCCAGGTGCTGGTCAAGGTCCATGCGTGCGGCCTCAACCGCGCTGATCTCGGCATGACCAAGGGCCATGTGCATGGTGCGGCCGGCGGCGTCGGCACCGTGCTCGGCATGGAATGGGCTGGCGAAGTCGCCGAGCTTGGGCCCGATGCCAAGGGCGTCAAGGTCGGCGACAAGATCATGGGCTCGGGCGGCGCGGCGTTTGCGGAGTATACGCTGGCCGATCACCGCCGGCTGTTCCGCGCGCCCTCGAACATGAACTTTGAGGAAGCCGCCACCCTCCCCGTTGCGCTCGCCACCATGCACAATGCGGTCGTGACCAACGGCGCGCTGCAGGCGGGTCAGACGGTCCTGATCCAGGGCGCCAGTTCCGGCGTCGGCCTGATGGCGATGCAGATCGCGAAATTCAAAGGCGCAAAACTCGTGATCGGTTCTTCAACGGACGCAATGCGCCGTGGCCGCTTGAAGGAGTTCGGGGCGGACCTCGCCGTGGATTCCAAGGACCCCGGCTGGGTGGATCAGGTATTGCAAGCCACCGGAGGCGAAGGCGTCGACCTGATCGTCGACCAGGTCTCAGGCCCGGTCGCGAACCAGAATCTGAAAGCCACCAAGGTCAAGGGCCGCATCGTCAATGTCGGCCGGCTCGGCGGCACCCACGGCGATTTCAACTTCGACCTGCACGCCGCGCGCCGCATCCAATATATCGGCGTCACCTTCCGCACCCGCACCATCGAGGAAGTCCGCGAGATCTTTGACGAGGTCCGCAAGGACATCTGGGGTGCGGTGGAATCGCGAAAACTGCAACTGCCGATCGACAAGGTCTATCCGTTCGCCGAGATCGGAACCGCGTTCGCGCACATGGAAGCCAACAAGCACCTCGGCAAGATCGTGGTGACGCTGTAGCCGATGACGCTGCGATGTGTGCTTGATGGCGGGCGCTATTTCGAGGGGCCGCGGTGGCATGCGGGCCGGCTCTGGTTCGTCGACTGCATGGATCGGACCCTGCTCAGCCTCTCTCCCTCCGGCGAGCGCGAGCAGCGTGCGAAATTCGAGGACACGCCTTGCGGCGTCGGCGTCCTGCCGGACGGACGGCTTGTCGTCCTGACGATGTATCGCAAACACCTGATGACCTATGCCGACGGCCGGCTTTCGCTTTACGCCGACCTTTCCGGGATAGCCAAAGGCACGATCGACGACATGATCATCGATGGGCAGGGGCGCGCCTATGTCGGCGACCTCGGCTTCGACATGCCGCCTCCATCAGACCGCGGCGCTCCCGGCCGCATCATTCTGGTGATGCCTGATGGCGCGGCCCGCGTGGTCGCCGAAGGATTGCGGTTTCCCAACGGCATTGCGGTCTCGGCCGACCATCGCCGGCTCGTCGTGGCCGAAATGGACGGCGCCTGCCTCGCCGACTATGACATCGCGCCGAATGGCGACTTGACGTTTCGTGGCCGCTTCGGGAGCATGAAGTCTCCCGATGGCATCTGCCTCGACCAGCAAGGCGATGTGTGGGTCGCGTCCTTCGAAGAAGACGCCTTCATTCGGCTCGACCCCGGCGGACGCGAGTTGCAGCGAATAGAAGTCCCCGGCCGCCGCGCCCTCGCCTGCGTCCTCGGCGGGCCCGAACGGCGGACACTTTTCTGCCTGAGCGCGGCAACGTCCTACGAAGAACTCCGGCAACGCAAATCGTCCTCACGCATCGACGTGGTCGATGTGGAAGTTGCGGGGGCTGGTTATCCCTGACCGCTGGCAGTTATCGCGGCTCGCCCGAAAACGCCTGCCGCAGCGCTGACAGCCGGTCGAGCGCAGCTTGCGGCAGCGGGCCTTTCTCCGCCGCGGCGAGCGCGTCCCCGAATTGCTGCGGCGTCGCCATGCCGACAAGGATCGTGCCCATTGCCGGGTGAGACAGCGCAAACCGCGTGGCTGCTTCGGTCAGGCTGGCGGTGAACCCCTCCTCTACCAGTGCCATGAGACGGCGGGCGCGATCGATATCGGCATCGTAACTCATCGCCGAACCGATCGGCTCGGGCGCCGGCCCCGCAATCGGATGACGCTCGGACGAGCCCGACAGCGCGCCGCCGGCCAGCACGCGGATGCCCACGACGCCAACGCCTGCGGCCCTGGTCGCATCGAACAACCGTCCATAGTCCTGCGCCGGATAGTTTTGCGGCAGTTCGCAGGCCGCCGATGGATTGAGCATGTTGTAGACGACCTGCGCGCTGTCGAAGACGCGCGCATCGATCACCTGGTGCAGCGCCGCCGTAACGCCGAGCGCCGTGATCCCGAGAAAGCGAATCTTGCCCTGCTGACGCAGCCGCTCGAACGCCGGCACCACCTCGTCGAGCACCTGCCGGACGCTCAGCGCCGATCCGCCGCCGTTCGCGGTAATCGGATTGTGCAGATGAAGGATGTCGACCCGGTCAAGACACAGCCGCGCCAGACTGCCTTCGAGCGATTTGGTGACGGCTTCCGCGATGCGGCCAAACTCGCCGGGCTGCACCCGGACCTTGGTGCCGACGACCACGTCGGCCGGTTTCAGCTTTTGCAGAACGCGACCGAGATTCTTTTCCGATTCCCCATCGCCGTACTGCACCGCGGTGTCAAAATAGTTGACGCCGGCGGCGATCGCGCGCGCGATGGTCCGCTCCTGGTCGGCAGCATCGCCGCGCACCATCAATCCGCCGACCGCGCCGCACCCAAAACCCAGCACCGAGAGCTGCATTCCCGTGCGCCCAAAGACCCGCAATTGCATCGCTGTTCCCTCCGGGTGACCGGGAGATTATGCGACGTCGAATAGCGGTTGCTCAACCCTGATGTTTGCTGCCGTGATGATCGGCGTCACATCTCGAGCCACAGTGGACAACTCGGTTCCGCTCTACGCTCAGATTTCCCGGAACGACACCAGGCGGCGCTGCGCCTCGTCCCACAACACAAGCCGTACACACTGAAAGCTCTGCAGCAGCGTGATGCGACCGACGTCGCGCAGTTCAGGGTAGTCGCGCAGCACGCGCGGCAGCCGGTAATAGGGAATGCGACTGGAGAGGTGATGCACGTGGTGTACACCGATGTTGGCCGTGAACCAGCGCAGCAGCGCCGGCAGATCGTAATGTGAGCTGCCGTGCAGCGCGGCGTGACGCAGATCCCAGTTCTCGTCGCGCTCCCACATCGTGTGCTCAAACTGATGCTGCACGTAGAACAGCCATACGCCGGCCGTGCCGGCCAGGAGCGTAATCGGAAGGTGCACGAGCAGGAACGCCTTGATGCCGATAAACCATGTGAGCAAAGCGACGATGACGGCAATCGCGAGATTGGTTGCCATTGTACTGGCCCAGGGCTGCCAACCGTTGCGCATCAGGCCGACCGGGAGCCTCTGTTGCAAAAGAAACAGATAGGCCGGCCCGACACCGAACATGATCAGCGGGTGGCGGTAAAGCCGGTATTTCAGACGACCCCACCAGGAAAGGGCCCGGTATTCGCGCACGGTCAGCGTATCGAGATCGCCGATACCGCGGCGATCGAGGTTACCGGTGGTGGCATGATGAATCGCATGCGAGCGGCGCCAGCAATCGTAGGGCGTGAGCGTGAGCACGCCAAGGACGCGGCCGACCCAGTCATTCGCCAGACGGCCGGCAAAAAAGGTGCCGTGACCGCAGTCGTGCTGGATCATGAACAGGCGTACGAGAAAGCCGGCAGCTGGAATCGCGATAAGGAAAGAAGCCCAGGCGTGGCCAAGGTAGAACGCGAACCAGGCCGCGGCCCACAACAGGATGAGCGGCAAAGCCGTGATCGCCAGTTCGGCGATGCTGCGCAGACGATTTGGGGTGCTGTAGTCGACCAGGATGCGCTGCCAGCGCCGGGCGTTGAGGACGTCATCGCCGCCACCGGCAGGTTGCCCGTTAGACGACTGCACAGCTGTCTTATGCAAAGAAATATTCCCTTCTGACGGTGCACGTAGAATCGAGACACCGACGGATCGGCACCTTCGTCGGTTGATCGATTTTTGGAGAAGGGTCTGAAACGTGCGTGCCTGTCAGTGGCAAGGCAAACCGCCCAGCAGTTCGGCCAAGTGTCGACTCGCCGACATATGACATGAATCGGGGTGGCGTCAAGGACTGCAACGCCGCGTTACCGGCATCCCCCTGGGTCAAGCCCGCCGGCCCGGATCAGCCGACGGGTCCGCGCAAAGGCGCGGCCCGATGCCAGGCTCCGGCGTCATCCGCCATCGCTTGACGCGTGCGGCGACATCGGCAAATCTTGCTGCATTATCGGCGCGATGGGTCCGGCCGTCAGGACCCTGTTCATTGGAAACCGTGTGTATTTTGCCAAACGTCATTCGACATCTGACCAAAGCCGCCCTTCTATCAGCCACGCTTGCTGTTGTCGTCTTGCCGGGCCTGGCGCGCGCGCTCAGGCAGCGCCGGTGGCAGCATTGGCAATGACGAAAAGTCGCTATCCGGTTCGCGCGCGACGCCTCGCGCGGCTGACCCCTCAAAGCCGGAACGACGTAATAAGCCCGAGACCGAAGCGCCGAGCCGCGCGTCGCGAAAGAGCGGCGGCAGTGGCGGCGGCAATCTGGATGGAGCATGGGCGCTTACCAGCGTCGGCACGCCCTGCGGCAGCTCCACCGATACGGTGGTCATCACCGGCAGCAGGATGGTGGAGCAATACGACACCGCTCAAGTCAGTCCGAATGGCGCCGTGTCAGGAATCGGGTCCGCGGGAAGCCTGAGCTGGACCATGTCCGGCCGCTTCTCGGGCCGCAGCGGATCCGGCACACTCCAGCGATCCGATGGATGCGCGGGAAGCTGGACCGGAGCAAAACAGTAAATCGAAGGCTGTGCGACGGCCCGCAGATTGCCATCTACGCTGACGAAAGATTCATGGCTCGACGCAGATCGAACCGACTTCATTTCAAACAAGTGCGGCCCGAATCATCCGCGCGAGGTCCGAGCTGATGTAAGGCTTCGTCAATAGCAGCACGCCGGCGTCGAGCCGGCCGTGATGCACGATGGCGTTCTCGGTATAGCCCGACGTATACAGCACCTTGAGCCCGGGGCGTCGCTTCCGCGCCTCGATCGCGAGCTGGCGGCCGTTCATTCCCCCGGGCATGATAACGTCGGTGAACAGCAGGTCGATACGTTCAGGACCATCGATAATTGCCAGAGCCTCGGCGGCCTTGCTGGCAGTGAGCGTGGCATAGCCGAGGCGGCCAATCTGGGTCACCACGTATTCACGGACCAGGGCATCATCCTCGACGATCAGGATGGTTTCGTCGCCGCGCTCGACCGCGCCCGTTCCTGCTTCGTCGGGCAGCGCTTCTGCGGCGCCTGCGGCCTGCGGCAAATAGAGCTTCGCGGTAGTCCCGTGTCCCGGTTCGCTGTAGATCTTGACATGCCCGTTGGACTGCTTGACGAAACCATAGACCATGCTGAGGCCGAGCCCCGCTCCCTTCCCGACCTCCTTGGTGGTAAAGAACGGTTCAAACACCTTGTCGAGCAAGTCAGCGGGGATTCCCTCCCCCGAGTCGCTCACCGCAATCATCACGTAGTTTCCAGGAATCACTTCGGGATTCGTGCTCGCGTAGTTCTCGTCGAGGACGACATTCTTGGTTTCCAGCGTCAGCTTGCCGCCATCAGGCATGGCGTCGCGCGCGTTCAGGGCGAGGTTCAGGATCGCTGTGGAAAGCTGACTGGGATCAATCAGGGCCGTCGCGGAATCATGCGCCAGCATCGATTCGATTTCGATCTGTTCGCCGAGCGTCGGCCGCAGTAGCCGCGCGGCATCGATGACGAGGGCATTGACATCAGTATTGCGCGGCTGCAGCGGCTGGCGGCGAGCGAAGGCCAGCAGATGCCGGGTCAGGTCGGCGCCCCTTGCCGCCGCAGCGCTGATCATATCGGTGATCTCTGCGAGTTGCGGACGGTCCTTCACCGCGTCACTGAGGATTTCGATCGTTCCGGTGATGACCGTCAGAATGTTGTTGAAGTCGTGCGCAACGCCACCGGTGAGCTGCCCGATGGCTTCCATCTTCTGTGCCTGCCGGACCAGCGTCTCGGTGGCCTCGATCTCCTGAAAACGCTTGACCATCGCTTCGGCGCTGCGGCGCTGCCGGACCTCCTCCTCAAGCGCCGCATAGGCTTGCTGAAGCTGAATGCGTGTCGGCAGTACCAGGATTCGCGGCAGCAATAGCAGCAGAGCCGCCGAGATTCCGATCGAGACCAGCGCCAGGAAGCCCTTTACAAGGCCCTCGATGCCGTAGGCCGGCACCCACAAGGTGAGGATCGACAGCAGGCGTGCCACCCCGCAGACGGCGAGGAAAGTCGCGAAGGCCAGGAACACGCTGCGAAACATGACTTCGCGGCGCCGCCGCCATGCAAAGAACCCGAGGACGAACGCGGTAACGAAGAAAGCGCAAGCGAGCATGGCGTCGGAAATGGCATTCAGCCAGATCAATTCCGGCTGCCAAAGCAGGCACGCGCCATGCGGGATGAGTGTCGACATACCCAAAATACTCCAAAAACAGCACCACAGGTTGCATCTTGATCCGATCGGCCCGCCGGGACAACGGGCCAGATCATCCAGGCTTCCGCCGACCGTAGGGCGAAGAGCCCTACCCGCGCGTACGCTCTGGCGTCGGGCGGTGGACGCGGCGGGGTCGGGCGCGTGGCGTGGTCGCTGCACGCAAAATGGATGGGGCGACTTTTCCGCCGTAGCTCGTCAGAGCGAAGGCGGAAGCTCAAAGAGCGAATATCCAAGGCGGAAGGGTCCAGCCCGTAGGGCGGATTGGCGAAGCGTAATCCGCCATCTTGTCTGAGGTGCTGCGGCGGATTACGCCTTCGGCTAATCCGCCCTATGCGCTGCGCGAGCGATAGAGGTCCGCTTGGGTCAAAAGCGGACCTGTGATCAGTTCACGCTCCTCAGCAATGCCGCTGCCGCTTCCTCGGTATCGTAAGGAAATATCCAGGCTGCGGCCGACATCCATTCCCGCATCCTCTCCGCCTGGTCTGAGGGATTTCCGGCTGCGGATCGATAGAACCTGCCGGCCAGGCGCGAGGCAGCTTGAACACCGCTCGTACGTCCCAGCCTCAGATTTTGGTAGGCTTGCAGTCTGCCCGGAATCTCTTCGCGCCCTGCGTGCTCGAGCAGAACGGCAAGCGCAAAGCCATCCTCGATGGACTGTCCGGCCCCTTGGCCAAAATGCGGGACCATCGGGTGAGCCGCATCGCCAAGCAGGGTGACGCAGCCTCTCGACCAATAGGGTAGCGGTGGCCGATCGTAGATGCCCCAGCGAAAGGTTTGATCGAGCGCCGCGATGATGTCCTGGACCGGAGCGTCCCAGCCCCTGTATTCGCCTGCGAGTGTCCGGACGTCGCCCGGCGCGAACCAGGTCTCCTCCATGTCGAGTGAGCTCGGGACAAACGCGACAATGTTGACCAGGTGCCCCTGGGAAACCGGGAAGCAAATGAAGCTACGACCGTCGCCCATCCACATGTTCAAGCCGCGCAAGTCTGCGGCCCACGACAGTTTTTGGCGTCTGCACGAGACCTCGGTAAGCCACGATGCCCTCGCTCGTCGGGCTCGCCGTCAGGCCGATCTCGCGCCGGACAATCGAATGGATGCCATCTGCCCCTATGACCACATCCGCATCGCAAACGGCACCATCAGCGAAAGTCAGCCGCGCTCCGCTTCCTACATCGTTGACGGCAACACAGCGATGCCCGAACCGAACCGTTCCCGCCCACGCGCCAAGGAGCATCTCGAGGAACTCGACGCGGTGAATCTGATAGCTCGGCACCGTGGGGGTAGCAGACGGCCTCGGAACAGGCTCTCCCCGTGACGTTCGTAGCGTGAGTCCCTGGCTCCTTGTGGTGATCTTCTCGATCGCCTCGCAAAGACCGGCGCGTTTGAGCAAGATCGCTGCATTCGGAGGGATAGATATTCCAGCCCCGGCCTCACGTGGGGACTGGGCTTCTTCAAAAACCGTGACGTTCATGCCCCGCGCGCGCAGCGCCAGTGCGGCAGACAATCCACCGATCCCCGCGCCGACGATGGCAATATTCAGTCTGTCGATCATTGGCACCAATCCAACCATCAAGCGTCTTGGTTTCGCGAAAAGATCAGCGTCAGTTGCCGATGACATCATCGAGCAGCACCCATCTGGTGCCGTCGAAACGCGCCATCCTGGCCTTTCTCCAGGCAATCCGGTTCGTTGGGGTGACGTTGATCGTCAGGCCGGGCAGGAACAGTGGCAGTTGAACGCCGCGCATATTGGTTGCCTGCCTGATGAGATTTTCCCGAGACAGGTCGTCGCCGCAATTCTTCAGTATCTCGACAATGATCTGCGCGGTCGAATAGGGGAAAACCGAGTCCTCGACCTCCTCGTTCGGCGCCCACTCCTTCATGAAGGCGCGATACTCTCTCATGCCGGCATCAGCTTCCCACATGGGATCCTCGGACGACTTCAGCCAGAAAGCGGTGACCGCGCCGGTTGAGGCGGCAAGTCCCGCCGGACGCATGACCGCCGCAATGCCGCTGACGCCCGACAGCAGCACATGCTGGACCTTCCAGCCAAGCTCGTGTGCCTTGCGGATGGCTTGCGCTGCAAAGCGCGCGTTGGAGGCATGAAACAAGGTATCGGCACCGGAAGCCTTGAGTGCCACGATTTGTGAATCGACCGTCGGATCCATGATGTCGTAGGCCGCCTCTGCCACCACCATGGTCGAGGCGCGCGATCCCAGGGCGGCCTTGAAGCCGGCGAGATTGCCCTTCCCCAAATCGTCATTCTGGTAGATGACGGCGATCTTCGCGTCAGGTTTGGTCTTCAGCAGATATTCGGCATAGATCCGGGTCTCGACCGGCTGCGGCATCATGAACGTGGTTGTCCACGGCAGGTTCTCGGGGTCGTCGAGTTTCGGCGTACTGGCGAGCAGGAGGATTTGCGGTACGGCCTTGCTGTTGAGATATTTTGCGACCGCAAGGTTGCTCGGGGTTCCAACCGATCCGACGATCGCCAGCACGCCATCGCTTTCGACCAGCTTTCGTGTCTGCTCGGCCGCCTTGGCCGGCGCGAAGGCATCGTCGAGCGAGACCAGCGTGACCTGGCGGCCATTGACGCCGCCGGACGCGTTGATTTTTCTGAGATAGGCAGCCTCCACCCGGCCGAACCTGGCCAGGGAGGAAACCGGTCCGCTGTACGGCATG
Source organism: Bradyrhizobium sp. AZCC 2262 (assembly GCF_036924535.1). NCBI lineage: Bacteria > Pseudomonadati > Pseudomonadota > Alphaproteobacteria > Hyphomicrobiales > Nitrobacteraceae > Bradyrhizobium > Bradyrhizobium sp. AZCC 2262. The sequence goes on from NZ_JAZHRT010000001.1 coordinate 4,509,163, forward strand.
GTCTGACCGAGCTTGATCTCGGTATCGGTGACGCCGGGACCGTATTTTTTCTCGGCCGCCCCAACGGGCGAGAGGCTGGCGATCGAGAAGCTTAGCGCAAGGATCAGGGGCCGGATCATGGCGGCGTACCTCGTTTTAGCGGCTTCAACAGGGGCGTTTTGCTATCCCGGGCTGCAGGATGATGCTGTACAATCGTCCCGGCGTCCCGAAATTCCGCCGAAATTTTCCGAAAGCGAGCCCCACGAGGCGCCCTGTTGAAGTCATCGCAGCCTTCGATCGTTGTCGGCGACCGGACCGTGGATCTGGCCCGCGAAACGTTGCGCGACGGACGCGGCGATATTGTCCCCCTGCGTCCGCGTGCCTGGGCGGTGCTGCGGCTGCTTGCGACAAGGGCCGGGCAGCTGGTCGGCAAGGACGAGATCATGGACGAGGTCTGGTCGGATTGCGAGGTCACGGAGGACTCTCTCGTCCAGGCCATCGGCGACATCAGGCGTGCCCTGGGAGACGCGGGCCGATCGGCCCTGAAAACCCTGCCCCGCCGCGGCTACATGCTGGTCACGAACGGAGAGCCGACCGACAGCGCGGTCGTTTCCAGCGACGCGACCTCAAGGCCGTCAAGCCTTGAAGACCTGGCGGCACCGTCGTCGATGCCGCATTTGTCCATCATTGTTCTGCCGTTCGCAAACATCGGCGGCGATCCCGCGCAGGACTATTTCGTCGATGGCGTGACCGAAAGCCTGACGACGGACTTGTCGCGGATCGCCGGCTCGTTCGTCATCGCCCGCAACACCGCGTTCACCTTCAAGGGAAAAGCCGTCGACGTCAGGCAGATCGGCCGCGACCTGAACGTCCGCTACGTGCTGGAAGGCTCGGTGCAGCGCGGCGGCAACCGTTTTCGCTTGAATGCCCAGCTGACCGACACCGAGACCGGAAGCCATGTGTGGGCCGAACGTTTCGACAAGCCGGCAGCCGAACTACTGGACATGCAGGACGAGATTGTGTCTCGCCTGGCCAACACCTTGAATGCCGAACTCATCGCCGCCGAAGCGCGCCGCGCGGAACGATCACCCCGCCCGGACGCCATGGACTTGTATTTCCAGGGCAGAGCTTTTCAGAACAGGGGCGTAACACGTGCGCTTCTGGCGCAAGCAAGGGATTTCTTCGCGCGATCCCTCGCTCTCGATCCCGGCAACATCGAAGCGGCGGTCGCCGCGGCGCAGGTCGATGTGTCCATGGGATCGGCCTTCATGGCCGATGACGGCAATGCGCATTTCGACGCCGCGGAGACTGCCTTGAACAGCGCATTGCTCCATGCACCCAATCATCCCAGAGCCCACATGCTGCTCGGCGCCGTGCAGATTCAGACCGACCGCGCCGCGAACGGTATTGCCAGATTGCAGCGGTCACTGGCGCTCGATCGAAATTTGGCCGACGCCCACGCGTTCATCGGCCTCGGCAAGTATCAACAGGGCCAGAGCGAGGAAGTCGAGGGGCACATTCGAGAGGCGCTCCGGCTGTCCCCGCACGATACGCGCGCCTTCCTGTGGTTCATGTTTGTCGGGTTGGGCAAGTTAGGCATCAAGGCAGACCCCGAAGCAGTCGACTGGTTTCGCCGGAGCCTCGAGGCCAACCGAAATCATGCGCTTTCTCATTTTCAACTTGCTATGGCGCTGGCGCTGGTGGGGGACCTCCGGGAGGCGCGATCGATCGCCGAGGCAGGACTTGCACTCGATCCCGACTTCACGATCCGCCGCTACCGCATCAACCGCAAAAGCAGCAATCCGGCCTATCTCGCGCGACGCGAGCGCTACTTTGAGGGTTTGCGCCTGGCCGGGATACCCGAGGGTTGATGTCAGCTTTGGGTCAAAACTGACATCGCAAAACCAATATCCGCTATGATCCAGCTACTGACTCACGCAGCACAACATAAGTCGGCGTTGGCCCTGTCTTCAGTGCGAAGTCCTGAGTCTATTAGTGCAAAGTCAAGCCATCGGCCGTGCGGCTTATTCTGCTTGTTTGACAAATAGCTGGCGCGCGCGAAAATCGACTTTTCCTGAAAGATCAATTTTCCTTAACAACTTCAACGTGATTTGCCCCGTCCAGTATCTCTCGCAAAAATATACTTCTTCGTCGCAAACCCAAATCACCCGTACAACTCCGGCCATCCCGTCCCGCTAGAGGGGCGTTGGCCATCGTCACGAACGTTGGGGCGGGTTGCGGTGGACGCGGCAGCGTCGGGCGCGTGGGCGTGGTCGCAGGGTGGGCTTTGGTCCGTGAGCGAACACAGCGCGCAGACGACTGGCGAGGCGGCGTACGGCAAAACCGTGTGGTCCTGGCACCCGTGGCTGGTGTCAAGCTGACGGAGGTTTTTCGAACCCAACCGGGTTCGACAAGCCTTCAATCCGTCGGCGACGGAGGCAAAAGGAATTCGTCTCCGGGGAGAGCGCGGCATAAGCCGTAAAACCACTGCGCAGGGAATGCCGGAGTGCCTCGGCTGTACCTGTATGCTCGTGTGCGTCTTTCTTCGCACTATTGCACACGAGACCGCGGGTGCAGCAAGCACCCGGCATTCCCTGCGCCCTCTCAGCTGTAGGGCGAATGAATTTACAAAGCTCGGGCGGATCGCGCCGCGAGATTGCGGAATGCTGCTTCGTAGCCCGGATGAGCGCAGCGACATCCGGGACCGCTTCAACACCGCCCCGGATGTCGCTGCGCTCATCCGGGCTACAAGGATGGATTGCTTCGCTCGCAATGACGGCCCCTTTAAATCATAACAATTCGCAACAAATCGCTCCTGCGAGTGAGTCGCGATAGCGCATCCAACCGTCGGCTTTAATCCCGCACAACGCCCTGCTAAACCGCCGTCCATGATTCATCCTCCCACCCTCAAGACCAATGTCGCGGCGATCTCGATTTTCGCCAGCGCCGGCATGGCTGCGGCGAAATTCGCCGTCGGCATCGCGATCGGCTCGCTGGCGCTGATCTCGGAGGCCCTGCACTCATCCGTCGACGTGGTCGCCACCGTCATCACCTGGCTGGTGGTGCGGGTGTCCGACCAGCCGGCCGACGAGGAACATCATTACGGCCACGGCAAGTTCGAGAGCCTGTCGGCGCTGTTCGTCATCGCCCTGCTCTACGTGCTGGCCGGCGGCATCCTGGTCGAATCCTGGAGCCGCCTGCGCGAGGGCGCAGCCCCGCCGACGCTCTCGGCGATTCCCTTCGTGGTGCTGGTGATCGATATCGCGGTGAATTTCTGGCGCGCGCGGGCGCTGCATCGCACCGCGCGCGAAACCCGGAGCCAGGCGCTGGCGGCGGACGCGCTGCATTTCGCTTCCGACGTGCTCGGTTCCATCGCCGTCATTATCGGGCTGGTGCTGACCGGCCTCGGCTTTGGCTGGGGCGACTCGGTCGCCGCCATCGCGGTTGCCGTGATGATATCGATCCTCGGCCTGCGGCTCGGGCGCTCCACCATCGAAACCCTGCTCGATCGCGCGCCGCAGGGCGCCTGGGAAAAGGCCATCGCCGCCATCCGCGCGGTACCCGGCGTGGTCGGCGTCGAGCGCCTGCGGGTTCGCATGGTCGGCCCGACGCATTTCATCGATACCATCGCAACTGTGCCGCGCACCTACCCGATCGACCGCGTCGAGGCGATCAAGAAGAGCGCACAGGCAGCCGTCAGCAAGGCGCTCGGCGATGCCGACCTCACCTTCACCGCCGTGCCGGTCGCGCGCGACAATGAGAGCGTGCGCGAGCGCATCATGGTGATCGCCCGCAATTCCGGCCTCGCGATCCACCATGTCACCGTGCATGATCTCGGCGAAAAGCTGATCGTCGGCATCGACCTCGAGGTCGACGGCAACATGGAGCTGACGGCGGCGCACGACATCGCTCAGGAACTGGAGCGAAGCATCCGCTCGGACTTTGGCGAGGACGTCGAGGTCGACACCCACATCGAGCCGCTCGAGCCGGAACTGCCGCACGGCACCGACGCCGCCCCCGAGCGCGTCGAGACCATCAAGGCCGCGCTGACGCGCTTTGCCGCCAACGGCGCGATCCATGACATCCATAATGTGCGGGTGCGCGACACCGATGCCGGCGAAATCGTTAATTTCCATTGCCGCGCCGCGCCGTCGATGAGCGTCATCAAGGTGCATGAGAACGTCGACGAGATCGAGCGCGCGCTGCGCCGCGCGTTTCCGACCATCAAGCGCGTGATCAGCCATGCCGAACCGCCGCGCGCGTAGCTTTGCGGCGCGTTCCCGTTTCGGACTCGCTTCCGCCATGCCTTAATTCGCGTTGGACAACATTTATTTCGAGTTAATGAATCGTTGACTCTCGACAGCCCGGAAAATCTGGATTCAAATCGCTATGATTCGGAAAGCGGCGCGGGGTGCTTCCGAAATAGTGTGCAAGAGCTCTCGGCGGGGGTCTAAGGCATGGTGCGCGCGCAAGCGGCGAACGCGTGCGTCCAATCCGATTCGATCAAGGGATTGGCGCAGTCGATCGCAAAACCTGCCTATCACCGGCTGCTCGTCGCTGAGCCGGCGCTTCGTCGCGCCGTGCCGACCCTCATCATTGCCTTCCTCATCACCATCTGCCTCGGCGCCTTCGTGCAGGTGATCGACCAGAGCCGGCAAAAACGCGCCGCCATGAAGCGCGACCTCTCCGCGCTCACCGAGCTGCTGGCCGAACGCCTCGACCGCCTTGGCGCCATCCGGCAGGACCGTGCCGCCAATATCGAGCGACTGCAGGGCCTGCTGCCCGACCTGATTCCGGCCTGGGGCGTGGCGAGCGGCCGCCATGTCATCATCACCGGCGCCGATCACCGGATTCTGGCCCGCGTCCCGGTCGAAGGCAGCCTTGACGACGGTGATCGCATCCTCGACATCATCAGCACGGCGCAACTGCTCACCACCCCCGGTCAGCAGGGCGTGGTCAGCGACATGACGCTGCCGAACGGCAACGCCGCCATGGCGATCTCGCGGCTGGTCAAATCGCTGCCGGGCCAGGTCATCGTCATCCAGGAAAAGAACGAGCCACTGTGGGGCTCGGATGCCGCATTGTCGGTGACGCTCTCGGCCACCACGGGCTTCGTCGTGCTGATCCTCGGCTTCGCCTTCCATTGGCAGTCGACCCGCGCCCGCGAGGGCGATCTCATCAACGACGCGGTGCGCGGCCGGATCGACACCGCACTCAACCGCGGCCGCTGCGGATTGTGGGACTGGGACCTCTCCCGCGGCAGGATCTTCTGGTCGGCATCGATGTTCACGATGCTCGGGCTCGACTCCCGCAACGACCTCCTCACTTTCGGCGAAGTCAACGCGCTGGTGAAATCCGACGACATCGACCTGTTTGCGATCGCCGACCAGATGATCGCCGGCCAGCTCGACCACATCGACCAGAGCTTCCGCATGCAGCACACCGGCGGCCACTGGATCTGGCTGCGGGTGCGCTGCGAGCTCAGCCACACCTCGTCCGACGGCGGGTTGCATTTGATCGGCATTGCCGTCGACATCACCGAACAGAAGAGCCTCGCCGAGAAGACCGTGGAGGCCGACCTCAGACTGCGCGACGCGATCGAGACGATCCCGGAAGCCTTCGTGCTCTGGGACGCGGAAGACCGCCTCGTGCTCTGCAACTCGCATTTCCAGCGCCTGCACAAGCTGCCGGATACGGCGGTGACCCCCGGCACGTCGTATGAGACCGTGATCGAGGTCGGCAGCATGCCGGAAGTGCGCACCCGGCTGCAGGAGACCGGCGCGCACGCGCCGGGAGCCCGCACCTTCGAAGCGCAGCTCGACGACGGAAGCTGGCTGCACATCTCCGAACGCCGCACCAAGGACGGCGGCTACGTCTCGGTCGGCACCGACATCACCCGCATCAAGGCGCACGAGCAGAAGCTGATCGAAAACGACGTCCGCCTGCGCGCCAACGTGCTCGACCTCAAGCGCTCGCAAGCCGAGCTTGCCGACCTTGCCGAAAAATACTCGCGGGAAAAGAATCGCGCCGAGGAGGCCAACCAGGCGAAATCCAAGTTCCTCGCCAATATGAGCCACGAACTGCGCACCCCGCTGAACGCCATCATCGGCTTCTCCGAGATCATGGGCAGCGGCATGTTCGGCGTGCTCGGCTCCGACAAGTACCAGGAGTACTGCCACGACATCCTGACCAGCGGGAAATACCTGCTCGAAGTCATCAACGACATCCTCGACATGTCGAAGATCGAGGCCGGCCGCATGAAGCTCGACATGGAGGAGCTCGACCTGTCGAAGCTGCTGGCGGAGTCGCTGCGCGTGGTGTCCGGACGTGCCGAGGACAAGCATCTGACGCTCGACGCTGATATCGAAAGCACCATCTCCGTCATGGCCGATCGCCGCGCGGTCAAGCAGATCTTCGTCAACCTGCTGTCCAATGCCGTCAAGTTCACCCCCGACAACGGCAAGGTCACCGTGCGGAGCCACGTGCTGCCCAACTCGATCGTGCTGATGATCGCCGACACCGGCATCGGCATCGCGCCCGCTTCGCTGCGGCGGCTGGGCAACCCGTTCGAACAGGTCGAGAGCCAGCTCACCAAGACCTACCAGGGCTCGGGTCTCGGCCTTGCCATCGCCCGCTCGCTGACCAGCCTGCATGGCGGAACGATGCGGCTGCGCTCCAAGCTCGGCACCGGCACGGTGGTGCGCATCACGCTGCCGCGCGACACGCGTTCAATCGAGGCCAAGAGCCTGGCCGCCGCCTGACTTCCCGCTCACGCGCCCTTCTTCGAGCGGCTGGTCGCAACCAGCACCAGCATGAACGAGACCGCGGTCATCAGCGTGCTGATGGCGGCGATCGTCGGGTCGATCTCGTCGCGAAGCGCGGTGAACATCCGCTTGGTCAGCGGCTGATACTGGCCGCCGGAAATGAATAGCGCGACGATGGTCTCGTCCATCGCCGAGATGAAGGCGAAGATGCCGCCTGCGATCACGCTGGGCTTGATCTGCGGCAGCGTCACCACGAAGAAACTGCGCAGCCTGTTCATGCCGAGGCTGCGCGCCACCATCTCCTGCGTGGCGTCAAAACTCTGCAACCCCGCCGCGACCGAAATGACGACATAGGGCAGACCGAGCATGACATTGGCGAGCACCAGGCCGGTCATGGTCGCGGCCAGGCCGACCTTGGCGTAGACGAAGAAGATGCCGACCGCGGTGATGATGATCGGCACCACCAGCGGCAGCAGCAAGGTGATGTGGATCAGCCGCATGATGCGCCATTTCGACTGGCTGATCGCATAGGCCGCGGCAACGCCGAGCGGGGTCGCGATCACCACCGTGAGCCCGGCGACCGCCAGCGTCACGCCGGTCGCCTGCATCCAGGCCGGATTGCCGACATATTCCTGATACCAGCGCAGCGACAGCGCCGGCGGCGGAAAGCTCAGGTAGCGCGCGGCCGAGAACGACATCGGCGCGATGATCAGGATCGGCAGGATAAGATAGAGCAGTACCAGCGCGCAGGTCACGACCAGGGCAATGCGGAACGGGCGGGACGTCGTCATTTCTGCCCCAACACGCGATCGAGCGGAATGAAGCGGCTGACGGCGAAGAAAATCAGGCCGACCGCGACCAGCAGCACCACGCCGACGGCGCTGGCGGCGCCCCATTGGTCGTAGAGTTCGACATTGCGGCTGACCAGCATCGATATCATGATGGTGCGGCCGCCGCCGAGCAGTTCGGGCGTGATGTAGAAGCCGAGGGCGAGCACGAAGACCAGCGTACTGCCCGCGAGCACCCCGGGGAGCGAGAGCGGCAAAAATATCCGCCAGAAGGTGAGCATGGGACCGGCGCCGAGACTGGCGCCGGCCTGCATCAGATCGCGCGGGATCTGCTGCATGGTGGCGTAAAGCGGCAGCACCATGAACGGCAGCAGGATGTGCAGGGTCGCCACGACGGTGCCGAAACTGTTGTGGACCAGCGCCAGCGGCTCGTCGATCACGCCGATCTGGCGCAGCAGCTGGTTGATGACGCCGGTCCGTTGCAACAGCGCAAGCCAGGCATAGGCGCGGACCAGCACGCTGGTCCAGAACGGCAGCACCACCAGCGCCAGGATGATGATGCTCCACCTTTTTGGCGCGACGCTCGCCGCATAGGCAATGGGATAACCGAGCAGCAGCGCCAGCAGCGTCACCAGCAGGCTGATTTCAAACGTCAGCGCAAAGCTGCGCCAGTAGATGTCCTCGCTCCAGATCCGGCGATAATTCTCCAGCGTAAGGCCGTTGTGATAGACCGACTGCCAGGCGAGCCAGCCGACCGGCAGCACCACCAGCAGCAGGATGACGAGCAGCGCCGGCAGCGCCAGCGCCAGCATCAGGCGCTGTTCGCGACGTTGGTGGAGTACCGAGAGGTCCTGCACGGGGCTGCTCATGGTGATCCTGCGATGGCGCGGAATGCGTGATGCACTCCGCACCGGGTTGATGGAACTATTTCTGCATGAAGCCGACCCAGCGTTTTTCCGCCGCCTCGCCCGCCGGCGACGACCACCAGGCGTAGGACATCAGCGCCTGCTTGGCCGCGTTCTCGGGCGCGCTCGGCAGTTGCGCCGCCCGCTCCGGCTTGATTACGCCGGTATCGAAGGCCTTCGGGTTGGCCGGGCCGTAATCGATATGCAGCGGCAAATTGGCCTGGTGCACGGGATCGACCGCTTCGTTGAGGAAGCGGACCGCGGTCGCGAGATTGGGTGCGTCCTTGAGAATGCAGAGCGAGGTGCTCTGCAGGATGCCCTGATTGTAGGTGAACCCGACCTTGGCGCCTTCCTTGGTCAGCGCACTGACGCGGCCGTTCCAGGCCATCACCATGTCCACCTCCCCGTCATTGAGGAGCTGTGCGGATTGCGCGCCCGAAGTCCACCACACCGTGATGTTGGGCTTGATCTCCTCGAGCTTTTTGAAGGCGCGGTCGACATCGAGCGGATAGAGTTTGTCGGGCGCGACGCCATCGGCCATCAGCGCCGCCTCGAGCGTGGCGATCGGATGATTGCGCAGCGAGCGGCGGCCCGGGAACTTCTTCACGTCCCAGAAATCGACCCAGCTATTGGGCGCCTCCGCCGAGAATTTCTTCTGACTGTAGGCCAGCACGCTCGAATAGAATTCGTAGGCCACCGAATAAGGGGAACGATAGGCCTCGGGCATCGCGGCGCCGTTCGGCAATTTCGAGAAATCGAGTTTTTCGAGCAACCCCTGCTCGCCGCCGCGTAGGCAATAGCCGGTCGGCACGTCGACCACGTCCCAGGTCGGCTTGCCGCTGGCGACCTGCGATTTGATCGCGGGCCAGGCGTCCGGGATGCTGTCCTGGTTGATGGTGATGCCAAGCTTCTTGGCGGATGGATCGAGGATCGCGATCGTCTGCGCCTTCTGGTAGGCGCCGCCCTGGGAGACGAAGGTGATCTGGTCCGCATTGGCCGAAAACGCCGACAGCGTCACGAGGACGCCAAAGGAGACGCCGAGCAGTGCGCGCCGGCAGCAAGATGCAATCATCATGTTCAACCCCTCTTGTTATGATCGGGCGCAGAACTCCTAACGCCCGATCGCATCCAGAAATTGGTACCAGCCGGCCACCGCGCGGACGGCCGGTTCGCGGAACGCATAGAATGGAATAGTCTTGAGACGGCCAGCATCGAGTAGGCCGAGATCTACATTCTCCCCGCGCACGAGGGCCGCGAGGTAGCGGCCCATCAGGCTCGACATCGCGACGCCGGCACCATTGTAGCCGACCGAAAAAAGGGTGCGATCATCGAGACGGCCGACGTGCGGCACGGAATCGAGCGTCATCGCGACGAGGCCCGACCATTTGAACGCGAGCGGAATATCCGCAAGCTCCGGGAAGATGCCGACCATTGCCTTGCGCAGCGCCTCGAACGCGCTCTCCGAATCCAGTTTGCCGAAAGCGCCGCGGCCGCCGAAGATGACGCGATCGTCGACCTTGCGGAACCAGCGCATCATCCGCTTGGTCTCTGTGTAGGTTCGCCCCGTCGGCATCAGGCTGCCGGCGAGGTTCGGTGACAGTTTTTCGGTAGCGATGAGAGCGCTGCGGAACGGCACCAATGTGCGCTGCAGCCGCGCCGTCGCCGATGTCAGGTCGGAATAAGAGTTGGTGGCGATGATCGCCTGGCGCGCGTGCACGCTGCCGCCGGGCGTCTCGGCGATAACGCCATCACCGTCGCGACGGAGTGCGAGTACCGGGCTTTCCTGAAAGACCGGCACACCCCGCTGCGCAACGCCCTTGGCGAGGCCACGCAGGTAATTCAGCGGATGGATGCCGCCGGAGCCGGGATTGAGCACCCCGCCGACAAAGCCCCGCGACCCCGTCTCTTCGCGCACCTGATGGGCATCGAGGATACGAACCTCGGTATCGCCCATCTCCCGCTTCATCCATTCGGCTTCGTCGATCGCCGACCTGAGCGTCGCCTGATTGTGCGCCGCCTTGACCTGCCCGCTACGCGTCAGCCGCGCGCTCGCGATGCCGAATTCGGACACCAGCTCATCGACCATCTCGATGGAGTCATGCGCGATCTCGTACATGCGCCTGGCCATGGCGCGGCCACGGGCGGCATCGATGTCACGGAACGAGAGCCGGAATTTGGCGGTGATGACGCCGCCATTGCGGCCGCTCGCGCCCCAGCCGGGATGATTGGCTTCGAGCACGACCGGCGAAAGGCCGCTCTTCGCGATATGATGCGCGGCAGACAACCCTGTGTAGCCCGCGCCGATGATGACGACGTCGGCCTTTACCTCGCCGGCAAGCTTCGGAAAGGCAGGCAACGGTTCCGCCGTATCCGCCCAAAGCGAGGCGGCCGATGCCATTGGGGTCCAGACCTCTGCCATATCAGCCGCCCTGCCCGTCTCAGCTTCCGACCGCGGCGTCGGCGAACGCCTTCATCGTGGCGAAATGGAAATCGGGTTTTGTGAGCTGCGGCACTTCGGGCGTGCCACCAAAACCCTTCATGCCCTGGCGCCGCTCGATCCAGCAGACCTTGTAGCCAAGCTTGCGGGCGATGCCGATGTCGTGATGCTGGCTCTGCGCCACGTGCAGGATTTCGGACTGCTTGTAGCCGAACGCCGACTGCCGGCCCTTGTTGTAGGCGAAGAACTCCGGATTGGGTTTCGCAACGCCGGTGTCATCGGCGCAGATGGTGTCGTGGAAGGGATTGTCGAGCGCGTGGGCATAGCATGACAGCGCGACGCGATCCGCATTGGTCATGGCGACCAATCTGAACCTCGTGCGTAGGCGCTTCAGCGCCTCGACCGAATCCGAGAACGGTTGCCAGCGCAGCACGGCAAGCTGGAAAGAATCGCAGGCGGCATCGTCGGCCGGCAGCCCGAGCTCTTTGGCGAGGTACCGGTAGACATGGAACATCACTTCGCTCGACCGCTCCGGATGGGCGTCGCGGCCGCGCTTGTAGGACGCGAAGATCTGATCGTCGCTGAGCTCGGCCAGCTTTCGACCGGAGATCTTGCGCACGGCGTCGAGCACGCCGGTTTCGAAATCGATCAAGGTACCGACGACGTCGAAGGTGAGAACCTTGAAGCTATGATAGGACATTTTCATCTCTTGTTCTGGTTGGTCTGGTGTTGCACTCGGGTTTGACGGTCGGCACTCATCCCCGCGCTTTCTCCTGCGCTTCGGGCACGACGATGGTGTCTTCAGGGTGGAGCGTGACAGAGAGTTCGCCGCCGACCGGGGGTAACAGGCGCGAGGCCTGGTAATGGCTCGGCTGACGCAGGCTCAAGGACGTGCCATCGGCCAGTTGCAGGAACACGCGCAGGCTTTCGCCCTGGTAGACGATGTCGGTGACCTTGCCGGTCAGGCGGTTGAGCGTGGCATCCGCGCGCCCGTTTGCGATCAGGAGCTTCTCGCTGTGCACCGCGAGCATCAGCGCCTCGCCGTCCGGAATCGCGCGCGCGCTTTTCAGGATGGCCGGCCCAAGCGCCACGCTAGAGGCGTCGATGCGCCGGACCGGCAACAGGCTCGCCTCGCCGATGAAACTCGCCACGAAGGAGTCGGCGGGATAATCGTGTAGCCGCTCCGGGCGATCGATCTGGACCAGCCGCCCGTCCTTGAGGATCGCCACGCGGTCACTCATCGTCAGCGCCTCGCGCTGGTCGTGGGTGACGTAGATGATGGTGGCGCCGATCCGCTTGTGCAGCTCGCGCAGTTCGATCTGCATCGCTTCCCGCAACTGCTTGTCGAGCGCCGACAGCGGCTCGTCCATCAGGATCAGCCGCGGTTCGAAGATCATGGCGCGCGCCAGCGCCACGCGCTGGCGCTGGCCGCCGGAGAGCTGGGCGATGCCGCGCGCCTCGTAGCCCGACAGCCCGACCATCGCGAGTGCACTGCGCACCCTCGCAGGCCAATCGGCCTTTGCAATCCGTCGCGCGCGCAGCGGAAAGGCGACGTTCTCGCCGACGCTCATGTGCGGGAATAGCGCGTAGTTCTGGAACACCACGCCGATGTCGCGCTTGTGTGGCGGCAGGAACGTCACGTCGCGGTCGCCGAAATGGATCGAGCCCGACGAGGGCTGGATGAAGCCGCCAAGGATGCCGAGCAGTGTGGTCTTGCCGGATCCGGACGGCCCGAGCAGGGAGACGAACTCGCGCGGCGCGACGTTCAGGCTGACGTTGTCCAGCGCCCGGACGGCGTCATAATTCTTGCTCGCGGCCCTGATGTCGACGCTCTCTCCGCCCTGGCCCAATGATCGACCCCGTTGCGTTGCCGAGGGCGTGCACCGATGCGCGCCATCGACGTCACCTGCGATGGCGCAAGCGACGGTTGAAACCGGCATGATCTCGTCTTATAGACCGGGCACTTCAGGACGACTCCAAGGCCGTCCCCGCCGCGCCGGATTTTCAATCCTGCCCGTGCTGGCGGGCGATCGCGCAAGCCAACCAGAGTTGCCCGGCAGGGGCAATTGCCAAATTCTCACCGGCGGCATAACATCAGGTTATGCCCGATCTCAGGCGGAAGCTGCCCTCGAGCCACGCGCTGTTCGTCTTTGACGCCGCGGCGCGCAACGGTAGCTTTACGGCGGCTGCGGCCGAACTGAACGTCACCCAGCCTGCAGTCAGCCGAATGCTCGGACAGTTCGAGGACTATCTCGGCGTTCGTCTGTTCGATCGCACCAATGGCCGCGCGGCGCTGACGGAAGAAGGCGAGATCCTCTATCGCCACGTATCGGATGGGTTCCGCAGCATCGAAGGCGGCCTGATCGAGATCGACCGCCGCCGCAAGGGCACCGAGACGGTCACGCTCTCGGTGTCCTCGGCGTTCACCACCCATTGGCTGATGCCGCGCATCGACAAGCTGCAGCGCCAGTTTCCGACCGTCGATCTCCGCTTCCAGCTTATTTCCGGTCCGCTGCGCGGGCCGGTCGATAATGTCGATCTCGGCATGCGGTTTCGCGACCGATACGATCCTGCGCGGAACGGCGCGCTGGTCATGAAGGAAGTCATGCTGCCGATCTGCAGCCCGGCCTATCGCGACGCGGATAGCGCGGACGGGCCGATCGAGGCCAACACCATCATCCGCCTCGCCGATACGCCGGGCGACTGGGCTGCGGAATATCCGGCCTTCCTCACCAGACGATCCGGGTCCGCGAAGTCGCTGAGTTTTTCCGACTATGCGGTGGTGGTGCAGGCGGCGCTGCTCGGCCAAGGCATTGCGCTCGGCTGGCTCACGGTCGCGGCGCACTGGCTGCTCACCGGCGCACTGGTCCCGGCCTCGGAAACGCTCAGCACGACGCGGCGGCTTTGCGAACTGGTGCATCCGCACGACCGATCGATCCGGCCGGTCGTCAGCGAGATCCGCGACTGGATCATCGAACAGATGCGCGCCGATATGGCCGCCATCGACCGGCTCTACCCGCGTCTGCGGCTGATGCCCGCGAGCTATTAGGCGCCCGCGCGATCTTCCAGCGTCGGCGCGACTTCGCGGGCGACCTGCACCAGCGCCGCGATCAGCGGCGTCATCGGGTCGCGCTGCGGGATCACCAGCCCGACGCTGTAGTCGACGACGGGATCGACGATCGGAATGCTGCGGACGGAGTCGGACAACCCCAGGGTCTCCGCCAGTTTTGCCGGCATCACGCTTGCCCAGCGCCCGGTCTTCACGTGGGTGTAGAGGACCAGCAATGAATTCGAGGTCAGCGACGGCGTGGCCTCCGCGCCTACCGAGCGCAACGCGCGGTCGATGATGCGGCGGTTCTGCATGTCGGGCGTCAGCAGGCACAGCGGCACCTGGCCTACTTCCTTCCAGGTCACCTGCTTGCGATCACCGAACATGGCATCGGGTGACGTCAGCAGGCGATAGGTCTCGTTGAAGAGTGGAATGGTGCGCACCTTGCCGATCGGCTCGTTCTCGATATAGGTCAGCCCGGCATCGACCTCGAGATTTTCCAGCAGGCCCAGCACGTCGGCCGAGGTGCAGGACTGAACACGAAAGCGCACATCAGGGTAGCGCGCGCGGAACGGCGTCGTCAGCGACGCCACCATGCCGAGCACGGTCGGGATCGCGGCAAGCCGAATCTCGCCGGAGAGCTTGTCCTTGAGGCTGTTGATCTCCTGCCGCATCGCGCGGGCGTCGCCGACGATACGCCGCGCCCAGTCGAGCGTGCGCTCGCCCTCCGGCGTAAAACCCTGGAACCGCGACCCACGCTGCACCAGCATGACACCGAGAATTTCCTCGAGCTGCTTGAGGCTGGTCGACATGGTCGGCTGGGTGACGCCGCAGGCCTCCGCAGCCCGTCCAAAATGCCGTTCCTTGGCCAGCGCCAGCAGCAGTTCAAGCTTATCGATCAAGGAATTGGTCCCAGGAAGTGTGGTGGCAAAGGCGATCGCCCGGTAGCCAGAAATAGCACGGACCGGTGGCCATCAATACGGCAAAAGCGGCGTCCGAAGGGCTCGATTTCGGCGGATAATTCGGTTCTCGTATCGCCTCATTCCCCGATCTTATTAACGTCGTTACGACGAGCAAAGCTGACTTCGCCAGTGCTTTTTTCTTGGGCGGATTTCGCAGGATGGGTGGAGAGCCCCTCTCCCTTCGGCTTGAGCCGGGTTGAAACGGAATTCAACCGGCATCTGCCGGAGCAAGCTTTGGCGCACTCCCGGCACATGCCGCTGCGGCAGTTGGCACGTTCGCAGGATGGAACGGATGATCGAAATGCCGGATCGGCGCGTACTTGCGAACCACGGCAAAAACCTCGACTTCACGATCGTAGCCCTTGATGGCCCGCTCTCCGATGGAGACAAGCGCAACGCTGTCCCTGACATGCTCGGTGACAACCGGGTCTACCAGGATCTGCCCGTCATCGGCCAAACTGCAAAGCCGTGACGCCAGATTGACGACGTTTCCGATCGCCGTGTAATCGAGGCGTCCCTGATAACCGAGGGTTCCGACGGTCGCGGGTCCCATCGCCACGCCCACGCCGAACCCGATGGCGCAGCCATCGGCGTTCCAGGCCCCGGCCAGGGATTGCACGGCAGCCTGCATGTCGATTGCAAGCCGAATGCCGCGGTGTGCCGGGTTCTCGCAAGCAACCGGCGCGTTGACGAGGACCATCACGCCGTCACCGGCAAAGCGGATCAAGGTTGCCTCATGGCGGGCCGTGACGGCGCCAATGGCCTCGTAATATTGCCGCAGCACGGCCAGAATGGCATCGGGCTTGGCACGCGCGGTAAACGCGGTGAAGCCGCGCAGATCGCCGAAAATCGCGACCACTTCCCGCCGCTGTGCGTCCAGCAGCCGCTGATCGGAGTGTTCAACCAGTTCGGCTACCTGCGGGGCAAGGAATTGCTTCAGGCGATTGATGCGCTCGGACTTCTGCTGCGAGGCCCCGAGTTCCTCCGCCATCTGATTGAAGCGGATCGCCAATTGCTGCAGTTCGTCGCCGCTTTCGATCGTGACGCGATGGTCGAACTGCCCCATCCCGATCCGTTCGACGCCGGCCTCCAGTTGCCTGATCGGTCCCCACATGCGGCACGCCCGCCAATAGGCGAGGACAAGTGCGAATGCGATGCCGATGGCGATGAGCACCAGAGAACGCCACAGCGCGGCGCGGATCGATTCGAACGCCTCGCGGACGGGCAGCTCCGCGATCACCGTCCAACCCACGTTGGGGGCACGCACCGAGAGCGCAACAACGGGCTTGCCGTCCTCGCCGGTCGTGGCGACCGCCGATCCGTTCGCGGCGCTGACGACGGACTTGAGGCTGTCGAAATCCCCTGCCCCGGCACCGCTGCGCAGCACAAGGCTGATGTCCGGATGGGCAACCAGCCTTCCAGTGTCGTCGACGATCAGCGCGTGGCCCGTATCGCCGATCTTGATCGCCGCGATGATGTCCCAGATCAGTTTCAGGTTGATGTCGGCAACGACAACCCCGGCAGCGGTGCGGTTTCCCGCAACCGCGATCCGCATGTAAGGCTCGGAATCGCGCTGATAGTGCACCGGGCCGTACCAGACCCGGTTGGCGCGCGCGCCGACGACCGCAGGATCTGCCGACATATCGGCGCCGCGACCGGTTCTGTTCATGCTGACGCGGGAAACGAAAACCCGTTCGGTGCCGGTCGGGTCGACCAGCGAGAGCGAAACGATCGCCGGTACCTGCTGCAACAACCGCAGCCCGTCGATCCTGCGCCGTTCGTCCTCGCCCTGGGTCCAGGGAAACTGCACGACCCAACCGAGCTGATCGCGAATTCCATCGGTGAAGGCTTGTATCCGGTCTGCTGCGGAGCGGGCCTCGACCTGAAGGAGTTCATTGAGATCGAAGCGATTGTCGCGAAACGCGAACCAGGCTTCGGTCGCGGAACCAAGCATGAGCGGCGTCACCACCGCGACAAACAGCGTGACGAAGTACTTGATGAACAGGGAGCGTCGCGGACGAGTCAAAGGAAAATCCGACGGAAAGAGTTTTGAACCAATATGAGATGCGCCGGGGTCATTCGATCACTCGATTGGCGCGGAAAAGAATTGAAGATTTATCCAGGTCGATACCGAGCCGTTCGGCCGTCCTGAGATTCACGACCAGCTCGAATTTGGTGGGCTGAAAAACCGGGAGATTGGCGGGCTTTTCGCCGCGCAAGATCCGGTCAGCATAAGTCGCCAGCCAGAAATAGGTCGCCCGCTGGTTCGCGCCGTAGCTCAGAAGTCCGCCGGCGTCGCAATATTCGCCCCAGCCGAACATCGACGGCAGCCTATGCGTGATAGCGAAGTCGGCAATTTTGGCTCGATGCACCATCGTGAGGACGTCCGGAAAGACCAGTAACGCGTCCGCTCGAGCGTCTCCTGCCGCCGCCAGTCCCTTGTCCAGTTCGCTTTTGCCGGCAAAGGGAACGTAGACGGTCTCGATGCCCAGCGCCCTGGCGGCTTCGCTGGTCGCGCGCCACTCCGATTGTTCTCCCGGATGAAGGGTGTTTGAAAACACGGCAAGCCTGCGCACCGTCGGCACGGCTTCCTTCAGCAGTTCAACCCTCTTGCCCGCCAGCTCAAGCGAAAGGAAGGTCGAACCGGTGAAATTGCCGCCGGGCTCTCCGAGGCTGTTGACGATGCCCAACTCCACCGGGTCGCCACTCAACGCAAACAGGACCGGAACGTCCGTTACCGCCGTCATCGCCCGCGTCGCCGGGCCGCTCGACACGGCCAGGTCGATGTTCCCTCGCCTCAGTTCGGATACGACCTCGCGGAGCGCCTGCGGATTGCCGGGTGCATAGTGCAGCTCGAAGGTAACGTTCTTTCCCTCGATATAGCCCCGCGCCCGCAATCCCTCCCGAAACCCGGCCAGGAACGGGTCGGGCTGGGAGTCGGTGGATACCCAGAAAATACGATAAACTTTTGCCGAATCCTGCGCGAATGCAGCGGACGGCCACGCCATCGCCGCACCCAGAAATGCAATGAAATCTCGTCGGTTCATGCCGGCCAATATGGCTTGAACAGGCTTTCCGCGCTTAAAGCCGGCATTCAGATAATCTGCAGATAATCTTGATTTTGAGCTTTTGGGCTCGGCACGGGGACGGCGCGGCGCTGCCAACGGCCACGCCTTCCTCGCGACGCCGGGACACGCCCGGATCAGCGACAACGTGCTATCATCGCCATCACTCTGCCTCGCGACGTCGCATGCCGATATGGAGGTTCAGATGATCACGATCCCGGAACTGGTGGCGCAAGCCCTGGGCACATTCCTGACCTCGGAAACCAAGAGCCGGTTTGGCGCATCCCACGCGCGCCTGGCTGAGTTTCTGCCCTATGCCGCCCGGCTCACATTGGAGTGCATTGGAAACAGCGACGCGCTCTATCACAATGTCGAGCATTCCCTGCTCGTCACCCTGGCCGGCCACGACATCCTGATGGGACGGGCGGTGCTGCGGCCGACGACGCCCGACGACTACGCGAACTTCATCCTGGCGTGCCTGACCCACGACATCGGATATGTCAGAGGAACCGTTCAGGGGGATGACGGCGAGTCCTATGTCGCCGACCTCAGCGGCCGAACTATTCGCCTGCCGAGAGGCTCGTCCGATGCATCGCTGGCGCCCTACCATGTGGACCGCTCGAAACTTTTCGTCTTCGAGCACCTCGACACCACAGAAGAAGTCGACGCCAGCCGGATCGCCAGGGCGATCGAATATACCCGCTTTCCCTACCCGGAAGCGTCAGGCGACGATCTGATCGAAGAGGAAGGGCTGCTTTTGCGCGCCGCTGACCTTATCGGGCAGCTGGGCGACCCCAATTACCTGAAGAAGTCGAATGCCCTGTTCTATGAATTTCAGGAGATCGGCCTGACCAAACAGCTCGGCTACGACACGCCGGCAGATGTCGTCTACAAATATCCGCAGTTCTACTGGAACAATGTGGCTCCGCAGATCCAGACAGCGATACGCTACCTCAACGTCACCTCAAGGGGGCGTCAGTGGATTGCAAACCTTTACAGCAATGTATTCCGGGCCGAGCGCGAAATGAATCTGTCCGGTCCACAGCCGTGATCGGAAGGCTCAGCCAGTTGCCGGAATTCCCGCTACGCGCAGCCCTTCGACGAAGCGGTCGATGAAGCCGATGTCGTTGCAGAAGAAAAACTCCTGCCGTGCCGTCCCGGTGCTGTAGTTCGGCTTGCGCTGCAGCAGTTCGGCGGCCGCCGTTTGCGCCTGCGCCCGATCCCCGAGAAGTCCGAGCGACGCTGCCAGTGACGCAAACGCCTGATAGGTGACACTGGGCTGCCGTGTCGCCCGCCGCGCGAATTCTACCGCTATGTCATACTCGCCAAGGGAAAAGTGCGCCCAGGAGCGGACGTGGTGGAAAGCAGAAATATGGCTGTCGCGCGGGCTCAGCATGGTCGCCCGATCGAGCAGCGTTTCCGCCTCGATCTCCCGTCCGTGCCACAGCATGTTGAACCCCTGGGCGAAATAGGCCTGCGCAAAACTCGGATTGAGCTCCAGCGACACATCGAGCGTTGCCAGCGCCTCGTCGTTCTGATGGATCAGGCACAAAGCGCGTCCGAGCGCGCAGTGGCAGAAACAATCGAGTTCGTCGAGCGCCACTGCATGGCGCCCCTGGCGCAGCGCCGTTTCCAGCCGCGCCGCGCGATCCTTCGGTTCGTCAATGAACGCGCGTTGAATATTGACGTAGCTGAGCGCGCCGTGGCCGCGCGCAAAATTAGGATCGGCGGCAATCGCCCGCTGAAAATAGGATTCCGCCAAGTCGAATCCCGGCGTGGTGAAGCGCCACAGATTCCATAGGCCGCGCTGGTAGCAGTCCCAGGCGTCCAGGCTTTCCGGCGCCTTGCGGGCGGCGAGCTGCTGCTCGACCTTCGACAGCTCTGGCTCGATCGTTGCGGCGATCTGCCGTGCCATCTCCTCCTGGATATCGAAGATATATTCGAGCTGCAGGTCGTATTTGTCGGACCACAACTGCTTTCTGTCCGCGGCCCGGACCAGTTCCGCCGTGATCCGTACCGTGTCGCGACTCTTGCGCACGCTGCCGACCA
The DNA here is from genome assembly GCF_036924535.1 of Bradyrhizobium sp. AZCC 2262. NCBI lineage: Bacteria > Pseudomonadati > Pseudomonadota > Alphaproteobacteria > Hyphomicrobiales > Nitrobacteraceae > Bradyrhizobium > Bradyrhizobium sp. AZCC 2262. The sequence goes on from NZ_JAZHRT010000001.1 coordinate 4,529,161, forward strand.
TCACATACCTGACGCCGAGCTGCTCGCCGATTTCACGTGCGTCCACCGTTCGTCCCTGGAACGCCACGGTCGAGTGTCGCGAGATGACCGAAAGCCATCGGTTACGGGCGAGCAGACGAATAATGTCCTCGGTCAGGCCGTAGCTGAAATAGTCGTTTTCCGGATCGTCGGACATGTTCCCGAACGGCAACACGGCGATCGACGGCCGCGTGACGGCCTCGGCCTTCACGGATTCCGACACGACATCATCAAGGCGGCGCACTTCCGCAGAAACCGAGACGCTGACGGGGACACCTGCCGCCGCGGCATCGTCGTCAGGAACGAGCCGAACCGCCTGTGCATCCGCTTCCAGGGCGCTGACGGCCTGAACATTGCCGACGAAGCGGAAGCCACGCTTGTGCAACGTCCGAATCAGGGCCTGGTCGTTTCCGTTGTCGCCAAGCGCGCGCCGGGCGCCATTGATGCGGCTGGAGAGCGCCGCCTCGGAGATGATCCGGCCGTTCCAGATCGTCTCGATCAGCTCATCCTTGCTGACAATCCGGTCGTGGTTGCGCACGAGGTGAACGATGAGATCGAATACCTGGGGCTCAATATGAACCGCCTCCCCGAGCCGGCGCAGTTCCTGCTGGCTGAGGTCAATCTCAAACTCGGCAAATCGGTATTTTAATACCACCTCTGTCAATCCAACACGAGGTCCCGCCACGAGCCGCACGATACACACTAAGCAAAAACAATCACTTGCGGAGGAAAAACAAAGCTCTTCTCAAGGAATCCGCCAAGCGGGAACAGGCATCTCAATCTAACGACGGGCCAATCGTCGTTCAATCGGAGATGACCATGATTGGCCTGTTGCTCAATCCCACCAAGGCGGATGTTTCGCCAGAAGGCTTGTTGCCGCATGAGGGCGCCATCTGCTCCCGCGCGCGGATCCATGCAGACCCCGCCGCCGACCCGCTCGTGCCGGCCGCGCGCCTCAAGCACCTTCTCAGCGGCTGGATTGCCGCCGCCAGCGCCTACCGTGAACGGCAGGTCGCCTTGCTCGCGGCGCATCGGGCTGGCGATCGCGGCCTCAACAACAAGCGCATCTACCGCGGTCCGATCGATGACGCGCTCGAAAGAGCCGCGCTCCTGCGCAAGCGAAGGCGCCTCAAGCCGTCCTGAACAAAGCCATTGCCTCAAGACGATTTTCCCACGTCAGCATTCCAAACCAAGGAGATTTGAGATGTCGATTACGATGCACACCGGGCCGAATGCGGCACCTGGCGCCGTCGCCTCTCTTGCAACGAGGCTGCTCGCCCTTTGCTACGGCGGCCTCGCCTATCTGATTTTCTTCGGCACGTTTCTCTACGCGGTCGGCTTCGTCTCGGGATACGTCGTACCCAAGACCGTCGATACCGGTTCGGCGTCCTCGCCGACGACGGCCTTGCTGGTCAATCTGGTGCTGATGTCGATCTTCGCCGTGCAGCACAGCGGCATGGCGCGGCAGGGCTTCAAGAAGCTGTTCACGCGCTTCGCCTCGCCTGCGATCGAACGCTCGACCTATGTGCTGCTGGCGAGCCTCTCGCTGATACTGCTGTACTGGCAGTGGCAGCCGATGCCGATGGTGGTCTGGAACATCGAAGCCCCGGTTCTCGCCGGCGTCGTGACCGCTTGCGGCTTCCTGGGCTGGCTCATCGTGCTCTACAGCACGTTCCTGATCAGCCATTTCGAGCTGTTCGGATTGACCCAGGTGGTGACGCATTTTGCCGGGCGCGTGGCTGAGCCCATGAAGTTCAAGACGCCGGGCCTATATCGCCTGATCCGGCATCCGATCTATCTCGGCTTTATCATCGCCTTCTGGTGCACGCCGATGATGACGCTGGGCCATTTGCTGTTCGCTGCGGTGACGACGGCCTACATCTTCGTCGGCATCTATCTCGAAGAGCGCGATCTGGTGGCGATGTTCGGCAGTGAATACCGGCGCTATCGCGAAAAGGTGGCGATGCTGGTGCCGGGCATTTTCTGAAAACAACGATTAGGCATGCAAAACGCGCTCGTCGGGACAGATCTGACGGGCGCGTTCCGCTGCGGAATATGACGATAATCAGGCGTTAACCCAATCCTCCCGCCATCGCATCCATAGGCTTTGCCTATGCCCTTGTCTTGATTGCGTTTTGAAATCGCAACATGAGACAGCTTTATTGATATTCCGCGCGTTTCCCCTACTCATCAGAAGCCACAACCTCTGATGAGAACGCGAATGACATCGGCATACGAACCCTGGAATGAAGCGCGCGGCGTCGAGATCATCGCCGAACACGACAAGCTCGAAGGCGCGACGCTGGTGATCCTGCACGCGATGCAGGAGGCATTCGGTTACGTGCCGGAACCCGCCATCCCGATGATCGCATCCGCGCTCAGTCTTTCGCGCGCCGAAGTGCATGGCGTGTTCACGTTCTATCATGATTTCCGGCACGAACCGGCCGGCCGGCATGTGCTGAAACTGTGCCGCGCCGAGGCCTGCCAGGCCGCAGGGGGCGACGCCCTCGCCGCGCGTGCGGAAGCCAAGCTCGGCATATCGATCGGAAACACCACCGCCGATTCGCGCGTCACGCTGGAGCCGATCTATTGCCTCGGGCTGTGCGCCACCGCGCCATCGGCGATGCTGGATGGCCGCGTCGTCGGACGGCTGGATGAAGCGCGCCTCGATGCGCTGATGGCGGAGGCGCAGCGATGACGATGCGCATCTTCGTTCCCCGCGATGCCGGTGCGGTCGCCGTGGGCGCCGATGAAGTGGCCACGGCACTCGAGCGTGCCGCTGTCAAAGGCGGTATCGCCGTTGAGATCATCCGGACGGGATCGCGCGGGCTCTATTGGCTGGAGCCGATGGTCGAGGTCGCGACGTCGCAGGGCCGCGTCGCGTTCGGTCCGGTGACTGCGGTCGATGTGCCATCCGTATTTGATGCCATGGCCGCCGGCGGTTCGCACCCGTTGAAGCTCGGCCTCACCGACGAAATTCCATGGCTGAAGCGGCAGACCCGTTTGACCTTCGCACGCTGCGGCGTGATCGATCCGCGCTCGGTCAAGGATTATCGCGACCACGACGGCTACAAGGGGCTGGAGCGCGCGCTGACGCTGACCTCGGACGAAATCCTCGCCGACGTCACGGCGTCCGGGTTGCGCGGGCGCGGCGGCGCCGGGTTCCCGACCGGCATCAAGTGGAAGACGGTGGCGCAAGCCCAAGCCGATCGCAAATACATCGTCTGCAACGCCGACGAAGGCGACAGCGGCACCTTTGCCGACCGCATGATCATGGAGGGTGACCCCTTCGTCGTGATCGAGGGCATGACGATCGCAGGTGTCGCCGTCGGCGCCACCAAGGGCTACATCTACATCCGCTCGGAATATCCGCATGCGGTGGCGGCGATGAACGCCGCGATCACGGTCGCCCGGCGCACCGGTTATCTCGGCGAGCGCATCGTCGGCTCCAATCACACGTTCGACCTCGAAGTCCGAGTCGGCGCCGGCGCCTATGTCTGCGGCGAGGAAACCTCGCTGCTGGAAAGCCTCGAGGGCCGCCGCGGCATCGTCCGCGCAAAACCACCGCTGCCGGCCCACAAGGGCCTGTTCGGCCGGCCGACGGTGATCAACAACGTGCTGTCGTTCGCTGCGATCCCCTTCATCCTCGCCGGCGGCGCCAAGACCTATGCCGACTACGGCATGGGCCGCTCGCGCGGCACGATGCCGATCCAGCTTGCCGGCAACATCAAGCACGGCGGACTGTTCGAGACCGCGTTCGGCATCACGCTCGGCGAACTGATCGACGATATTGGCGGTGGCACCGCGAGTGGCCGCCCAGTGCGCGCCGTGCAGGTCGGTGGACCTCTTGGCGCGTATTTCCCTCGCGCCCTGTTCGACACGCCGTTCGACTATGAGGCGTTTGCGGCGCGCGACGGGCTGATCGGCCATGCCGGCGTCGTCGTGTTCGACGACTGTGTCGACATGGCGAAGCAGGCGCGCTTTGCGATGGAATTCTGCGCGGTCGAATCCTGTGGCAAGTGCACGCCGTGCCGGATCGGCTCGACGCGCGGCGTCGAGACCATCGACAAGATCATCCGCGGCGAGCGCACCGCCGAAAACCTCGCCGTGGTCGAAGACCTCTGCAACACCATGAAATTCGGCTCGCTGTGCGCGCTCGGCGGCTTCACGCCCTACCCCGTCATGAGCGCATTGAAACATTTCCGGGAAGATTTTGGCCCGGCGCCGGCCACCCTTCAGGCCGCGGAATAGGAGACTGACAATGTCCTTGATCGAAGAGATCGACTTCGGCACGCCCCGCTCGAAATCCGAGGCGATGGTGACGCTCACCATCGACGGCAACAGCGTCACGGTGCCCGAGGGCACCTCCATCATGCGCGCGGCCATGGAAGCCGGCACGCAAATCCCGAAACTTTGCGCGACCGACATGGTCGATGCCTTCGGCTCCTGCCGGCTCTGCCTGATCGAGATCGAGGGCCGCGCCGGTACGCCGGCCTCCTGCACCACGCCCGCCATGAACGGGCTTGTCGTGCACACCCAGACCGAGCGTCTGAAGAAGCTGCGCAAGGGCGTGATGGAATTGTACATCTCCGACCATCCGCTGGACTGCCTGACCTGCGCCGCCAACGGCGATTGCGAATTGCAGGATATGGCCGGCGCGGTCGGCCTGCGCGACGTGCGCTACGGCTATGAGGGCGAGAACCACGTGTTCGCCAAGGCGGACGGCTGCACCAACGACAACTGGATGTCAAAGGACGAGTCCAACCCGTACTTCACCTACGATCCCTCGAAATGCATCGTCTGCTCGCGCTGCGTCCGCGCCTGCGAAGAGGTGCAAGGCACCTTCGCGCTGACGATCTCGGGTCGCGGCTTTGACAGCCGCGTCTCGCCGGGCATGAGCGAAAGCTTCCTCGGTTCCGAATGCGTGTCCTGCGGCGCCTGCGTGCAGGCCTGCCCGACCGCGACGCTGACGGAAAAATCCGTCATCGAGATCGGCCAGCCCGAGCATTCGGTGGTCACCACCTGCGCCTATTGCGGCGTCGGCTGCACCTTCAAAGCTGAAATGCGCGGCGAGGAAGTCGTGCGCATGGTTCCCTACAAGGACGGCAAGGCCAATCGCGGCCACTCCTGCGTCAAGGGCCGCTTCGCGTGGGGCTACACCACCCACAAGGAGCGCATCCTCAAGCCGATGATCCGCGAGAGCATCGATGATCCCTGGCAGGAGGTGTCGTGGGACGAAGCGTTCGGCTTCGCCGCTGCCAAGTTCAAAGGCATCCAACAGAAGTATGGCCGAGATGCCGTCGGCGGCATCACGTCCTCCCGTTGCACCAATGAGGAAACCTATCTGGTGCAAAAACTGATCCGCGGCGGTTTTGGCAACAACAACGTCGATACCTGCGCCCGCGTCTGCCATTCGCCGACCGGCTACGGCCTGTCGACGACGTTCGGCACCTCGGCCGGCACCCAGGATTTCGACTCGGTCGAACACACCGACGTCGTCATGGTCATCGGCGCTAATCCGGCCTCCGCGCATCCCGTGTTCGCCTCGCGGCTGAAGAAGCGGCTGCGCCAGGGCGCCAAGCTGATCGTGCTCGATCCGCGGCGAACCGAAATGGTGGAAGGGCCGCATATGAAGGCGCTGCATCTGCCGCTGATGCCCGGCACCAACGTCGCCGTGCTCACCGCGCTGGCCCATGTCATCGTCACCGAAGGCCTCGTCGATGAAGCCTTCGTGCGCGAGCGCTGCGACTGGAGCGAGTTCGAGGAATGGGCGGCCTTCGTCGCCCAGAAGAACAACAGCCCGGAAGCCACCGCGCTCATGACCGGTGTCAACCCGAAGGATTTGCGCGAAGCGGCACGGCAATTCGCGACCGGCGGCAATAGCGCGATCTATTACGGACTCGGCGTCACCGAGCACAGCCAGGGCTCGACCACGGTGATCGCGATCGCCAACCTCGCGATGGCGACCGGAAATATCGGCCGTCCCGGCGTCGGCGTGAATCCGCTGCGCGGCCAAAATAACGTCCAGGGCTCCTGCGACATGGGCTCGTTCCCGCATGAGCTGCCCGGCTATCGCCATATCTCGGGCGACGCCGTGCGCGACCAGTTCGAGGCGATGTGGAACGTCAAGCTCAATCCCGAGCCGGGCCTGCGCATTCCCAACATGTTCGACGCCGCGATCGAAGGCACCTTCATGGGCATCTATGTGCAGGGCGAGGATATCCTGCAGTCCGACCCCAACACCAAGCATGTGGTGGCGGCGCTGTCGTCGATGGAATGCGTCATCGTGCATGACCTCTTCCTCAACGAGACCGCCAACTACGCCCATGTGTTCCTGCCGGGATCGACCTTCCTGGAGAAGGACGGCACCTTCACCAACGCCGAACGCCGCATCCAGCGCGTCCGCAGGGTGATGACGCCGCTCAATGGCATGGCCGACTGGGAAGTCACCATCGCCCTCGCCAGGGCGATGGGCTACGAGATGCACTATGATCATCCCTCGCAGATCATGGACGAGATCGCGGCGCTGACGCCGACCTTTGCCGGCGTCTCCTACGCCAAGCTGGAAGAACTCGGCTCGGTGCAGTGGCCCTGCAACGAGAAGGCGCCGGAAGGCACGCCAGTCATGCATATCGGCGGCTTCGTCCGCGGCAAGGGCAAGTTCGTCATCACCGAATACATCCCGACCGACGAGCGCACCGGGCCACGCTATCCGCTGCTGCTGACCACCGGCCGCATCCTCAGCCAGTACAATGTCGGCGCGCAAACTCGCCGCACCGAAAACGTCGTCTGGCATGCCGAGGACCGGCTCGAGATCCACCCACACGACGCCGAGCAGCGCGGCGTGCGCGATGGCGATTGGGTGCGGCTCAAGAGCCGCGCCGGCGAGACCACGCTGCGCGCGGAGATCACCGACCGCGTTGCGCCGGGTGTCGTCTACACCACGTTCCACCATCCGGACACGCAGGCCAACGTCATCACCACGGACTTTTCCGACTGGGCCACCAATTGCCCGGAATACAAGGTCACGGCGGTGGAGATTTCGCCGTCCAACGGTCCGTCCGAATGGCAAAAAGCTTATGACGAGCAGGCCCGCCACTCGCGCCGGATCGCACCGGCTGAGGCTGCGGAGTAACGCAATGCCCGGCCCGGTCCATACCGCCCATCGGCAGATCTGGCGCGATGGCAGCCTCAGCGAAGGCACGCGCCTGATCCCGGAGGAGACTGCGTTGGCGCTGACCTATAATGGCGGCACCTACGCCGTCATGATGGGCTCGCCGCAGAATTTGCTGGATTTCGCCATCGGGTTCAGCCTCAGCGAAGGCATCGTGCAGTCGTCCGACGAGATTGATTCACTCGACATCGTCGAACTGGATGACGGAATCGAGTTGCGGATGTGGCTGGCGTCCTCAAAGGCGGAGCTGCTGAGCGAGCGGCGGCGGTATATCGCCGGTCCAACCGGTTGCGGCATTTGCGGTATCGACTCGATCGCCGAGGCGGTTCGCCCTGCCGCCGTGGTCGCCAAGGGGCGAACCTTCTCGCCACGCGAGATCATGGCGGCGATGGCGAGCGTTGCCCCGCTGCAGACGATCAATATCGAGACCCGCGCGGTGCACGCCGCGGCGTTCTGGATGCCGACGCGCGGCATCGTCGCGTTACGCGAGGACGTCGGCCGCCACAATGCGCTCGACAAGCTCGCTGGTGCGCTGGCGCAAGCGAAAATTTCCACCGCCGACGGCATGGTGCTTTTGACCAGCCGCGTCTCGGTCGAGATGGTGCAAAAGACTGCCGCGATGGGCGCCCCATTGATGGTCGCGGTGTCAGCGCCAACAGCGTTGGCCGTCCGGATGGCGGATGCCGCCGGCATCACCCTCGTCGCCATCGCACGTACGGACGGCTTCGAAGTCTTTACTCATCCGGAAAGAATTAAGGCCGCTATCGAGGCCAAGGAAGCCGCTCATGTCGCCTGATCGCTTGATCTATATGGCCAATCAAATTGGCGCGTTCTTTAGGAGCCAGGGCCACGACAAGGCGGTGCCGGGCATTGCCGAACACATCCAGAAGTTCTGGGACCCGCGGATGCGCAAGGCGATCTTTGCTCACCTGGACGCCGGTGGCGCAGGTCTGGATCCCAATGTCCACGATGCGCTCGTGTCGCTGAAGAAAGTTCAAGCACCTGGCTGATCCCGAATTCACCGCAAGGTTCTGCCGGTCGCGCGAGCAACCGGCAGAATTCGGCCGTCCGGAGACTGCAGCGGTCGGCTACATTCCCATGATGGCAATATCCTTCACCGTGCCGCTCATGCCGGTGATCTGTGCGGCCTCGGTCGCCTTTCCGGTAGCGAGGTCGACGCTGTAGAGCGTGCCGTCCGCCATCAGCCAGGCCTCGTTCTTGCCGGCGCCGTCGGACCAGATGTCGAACGCGACGCTGTCCGCCTTGATCCCGAGCTTGCCGATCGCGCCGAGCACGCCGTCATTCGGCGGCGCCTGCTTGATCAGTCCGCCGATGGTCGCATCGATGTTGAACAGGGCCGTCTCCTTCGCGCCCTTCACCGAATTGGTATAGGCGCCGGCGACGATGTTCGGCTTCTCGCCCTTGTGCATGTCGCCGTCGGCAAACTTGTGGTCGCCGTCCTTGGTCACCTTGCCGTCATCGACATTGGCCCGCAGGTTCATCCCGTCGGCGCCCATCACGCGCAGGCGGTCCGCCACCGGATTGAAATCGACCGTCGCGGCCACGCCCCTGGCAAGCATGGTGTCGAGCTTCGACTTCATCGTGGCCTTGCCGTCCGTTGCGATGGTCACAATGGTGCCATCGTCGACCAGTCCATAGAGCATGCCGTCGGCCGGACGTACGTCGATGCCGACCAGCGCGCCGGAAATGCCGGTGACCTTGACGGACCCGGTCGCCTTCTTCTGCGCGGTATCGACCATCGCAATGGTGTCGCCGCCGATCAGGGCTGCGACCTGCGCGGCGTTGGCGGCTGCGGATGACAGCAATAATGCCGCCGAGGTGGCGAAAATCGAACGATAATTCATCGGTGAGCTCCCTGTGTTGCCATGATCCTCTCGGGACCAACACAGCGGGTACCGGCGGCGCGGCGAAATGGATGCAGCACCTGAAAATAATTTTCGGACCATGCATCCAAATGCCGCATCTCAAGGTAGAACACCTATGCAAAGGCATAGACATGACCGGAAATGGCACCATCACCGCCAGCCTGCAGGCTCCCGCCCCGCCAGATGGGGAACGCGAGGCGCAGCTTGCCGCGGCCCTGGCGCGTTGCGCGGCCGGCGACCGCAGCGCGTTGCGCGTGATCTACGACAGCGAGGCGCCGCGCATGGTCGGCATCGCCCGCCGCATCCTGTTTCGGCAGGACCTTGCGGAAGAGGCGGTACACGACGCCTTTATCCGGATCTGGCATGGCGCGGCCGGCTTCGATCCGCGCCGCGGCAGCGCACGGGGCTGGCTCTATGCGGTGGTGCGCAACCGCGCGCTGAGCATTCATCGCGATGAGCACCGCTATGAAACATCGGATGAAAGCGCCCAGGATGTCGACTGCGAGGCCACTCTGTCGCGGATGCCGGAGACCAGCGCACTACGCCGGTGTCTCGAGCAGATCGACCGCCCGCGCCGCGACGTGGTGGTGCTGGCCTATGTGCATGGCATGAGCCACGGCGAACTGGCGGGAAGGCTCAAGGTTCCACTCGGCACGGTCAAGAGCTGGGTGCGGCGCAGCCTGTTTGCGTTGCAGGAGTGCATGGGATGAACCCGCACGACGCCGATAACGCCATGGCCGGCGATTACGTGATGGGCCTCCTCGATGGGGCGGAACAAGCCGCCGCTGAACAGCGCATCGCAACCGACCACTCATTTGCTCAGGCCGTCAGCGCGTGGCGGACACGGCTTGCTGACCTCGATCTCACGGCCGAGGAAACCCCACCGAGCCCGGCGCTTTGGCAGCGCATCGCGGATGCGACCAAGATCGCGCCGATTGACGCCCTGCCCTCTGCACGCGCCGCGCTGCGTGGCACCACGCTGTGGGACAACATCCGGTTCTGGCGCGGCCTCGGTATCGGCGGCGCCTTCGCTGCAGCGCTTTTTGCAACGATCATGATCGGTGCGCTGGCGACGTCGCGCCAGCTTCGTCACGACATGCTCGCACTCGCGCAGCGCAAGCCGGTTTACGTCGCCGTGCTGGTGAACGACACCACCAAAGAGGCCGGGGCCATCGTCAACGCGTTTTCGAACGGCCGGGTCGAGCTGATACCGTTGCGGCCGATCGAGGTTCCCGCCGGCCGCACGCTGCAGGTTTGGACCTTGTGGGATCGCGCGGTCGGCCCGAAATCGATCGGCGTCACCGGTCAGTCGCGCACGCTGCAGCTCGACCTGGAGGCGCTGCCGGAAACCGTGCAGGATCAACTGTTCGAGATCACGCTGGAGCCGGAAGGCGGCTCACCCATCGGACGGCCGACCGGCCCAATCCTGTTCAAGGGCAATGCGGCACGGGCGTTGTAGTCGACCTGAAGCCTGATGAAGCAAGCGTGAATCGATGTGATCCGTCACCCTGAGGTGGCCGTGCGCAGCGCGGCCCTCGAAGGGGCGACGGCCACGGGCCGCTCATCCTTCGAGGCTCGCTTCGCTCGCACCTCACAGGATGACGGAGATGGTGCGCGCGCATGCATCGATCTGAAATCATCGCGGGTTAGCCTCCGCCCACCAGCGCCAGGAACACCCGCCTCACCTCGCCTTGCGTCTCGCGCACCCTTGCCTCCAGCGTCGAGAAATCAGGCGTGTCGCCCGCCCGCGCCATCACGTGCAAGAGATTATCGCCCGAGGTTTCCGGATTGAACTTGCCGGTGACGCAAAGCCTGATGATCTGCGTCAGGTCGTGATAGAGCCGCGCCGCGGAGCGCAAAATCTCGGCGTCGGACTGCGGCAGCACGCCGAGGCGCGCGGCGTTGTCGAGCACCTGCAGCGTGGAGACGTTGAGGATTTCGGGTTTCTCCGCGGCGTGCACGAGCTGCAGATACTGCGCGATGAAATCGATATCGACCAGTCCGCCTGCGGCCTGCTTGAGGTCCCAGATGTCGTCCTCGCCCTTTTCCTGCGCAATCGCCCGGCGCATGTCGGCGACGTCGCCGGCGGTGGAGGCCGCGTCGCGCGGCCGCGTCAGCACGCTGCGGATGGTGCCCTCGATCCTTGCACGAAACGCCGGCGAAGCCGAAATCACCCGCGCCCGCGTCAGCGCCATGTGCTCCCAGGTCCAGGCTTCGCGTTCCTGGTAGTCCGCGAATGAATCGATCCGCGATGCCAGCGGCCCGGCGCGGCCCGAGGGGCGCAACCGCATGTCGACTTCATAGAGCACGCCGTAATTGGTCCGCGTGGTGAACGCCGAGATCAGCCGCTGGGTCAGCCGCGCGAAATATTGCGCGCCGTGCAGCGATCGCTCGCCGTCGGAATCGGGATTATCCCCGTCGAAATCGTACAGCAGGATCAGGTCGAGGTCGGAGGACGCCGTCATCTCGCGGCTGCCGAGCCGGCCCATCGCGAGGATCGCGGTCTCCTGCCCCTTGATGCGGCCGTATTGGGTCGAGAACTGATCCCTGACCAGGCCGTGCACGGTGTGCACGATGCCTTCGGCGACGTCGGCAAAGGCGACGCTGGCCTGCTGGGCAGAAACTGTACCAGAGAGAATGCGCGTGCCAATCAGGAACAGGCTCTCCTGGCCGAACAGCCGCAGGCGATCGAGAAAGTCTTCGTAGGAGTCCGCGTCCTTCAGCGTCGCCGCCAGCCGCGCCGACAACTCCTTCTGGTCCGGCATCGCGCCGAAGAAACGCGGATCGATCAGGCCGTCCATGATCTGCGGCTGGCGCGCCAGCATGTCGCCGAGCCGCGGCGCTGCACCCAGGATCAGCGCCACCAGCGCGACCAGGTCACGGTTCTCCCTCAAGAGCGAGATCAGCCGGCCGCCGCGCTGCAACGCGCCGAGAAAGCGATCGAACGCGGTCACGGCGTCATCGGGATCTTCGGCATGCGCCAGCCCGTCGATCAGGCCGGGCACGAATTCGATGAAGGCTGACTTGGTCGCTTCATTGCGGAGCGCGCGGTAATTGCCCTGCATCCAGAGTTGCAGGGTGCCAGCCACCGCGACCGGCTTCTTGAAGCCGAGCGTCGCCAGATGGTCGAGCAGGCGCGCATCCTCAGGTCCGGCGGCGTAGTTGACCTGCGGCAGCTTCACCGTGCCGGCGGGATCGCCCTCGAACAGCTTGCCGTAATGCCCCTGCACGATGTTGAGATGGCCGAGCAGGTCTTTCGCAAAGGCTGCCCGGCTCTCATAGCCGAAGAAGTTCGCAAAGCGCTCGACGGCCGCGGCATCCTCGGGGAGCGCATGGGTCTGCTCGTCCGCGATCATCTGCAGCCGGTGCTCCACGCTGCGCAGGAACTCATAGGCCGCCGTCAATTCGTCACAGGCCTGAAAGGTGATCCAGTTGCTGGTGGCCAGGACTTGCAACGCGTGCAGCGTGGGGCGCACCCGCAATTGCGGATGGCGGCCGCCGGCAATGAGCTGTTGCGTCTGCGCGAAGAACTCGATCTCGCGAATGCCGCCGCGGCCGACCTTGACGTTATGGCCTTCGACCGAAATCTCGCTCTGGCCGCGATAGGTCTGCATCTGCCGCTTCATGTCGTGGACGTCGGCAAGCGCGGCAAAATCCAGATGCTTGCGCCAGACGAACGGCGAAAGTTCCGTGATCAGCGCCTCGCCCGCTTTGGCGTCGCCAGCGCAAACGCGCGCCTTGATCATCGCGGCGCGCTCCCAGGTCCGGCCTTCGCGCTCGTAATAATGCAGTGCCGCGTCGGTGGAGATCGCGACCTGCGTCGAGGCCGGATCGGGCCGCAGGCGCAGATCGACGCGGAACACGTAGCCGTCGCCGGAGCGTTGCTGCAGCAGGCGGGCCAGCGCCTGCGTCACGCGCACGAAGAACGGCGCCGGCTCGATGTCGGCGACCAGCGAGGTGGCGGCGGGATCGAAAAACACGATCAGGTCGATGTCGCTGGAATAGTTTAGCTCGCCCGCGCCCATCTTGCCCATCGCGAGCACGATCAGGCCAGAGCCTTCCTCCGGCCGGTCATAATTGAAGACGGTCATGCGGCCCCGCGCAACTTCCTGACGCAACAGAAAGCGCAAGCCCGCCTGCACCGAGGTTACCGCAAGATCGGTCAGCGCCGCCGTCACCCGCATCACCGGCCAGACCCCGCCGATGTCGCACAGCGCGATCAGCAACGCGGCCTCCGACTTCATGCGGCGAAGCAGGTGCATGACGTCGGCCTCGCCGGCGGCGGCGAGCACGTCGCGCGAGGTGTTCTCGATCAGCGAGGTGAGATGCTGTTCCGGGTCGCATGCCAGGAGGCGGAGCAGCCGCGCGGCATCGGCGCGGATCAGGTCGAACAGGTACGGCGAGAACTCGGCGATGCCGAGCAGGATGGCCCGGGCCGGCGGACGATCCAGCCACGCGCCGATCTCAGCCGCCTGCCGCGGCTCCAGTTCGGCGAGCCAGTCTCCCAGGCGGTGTTCGGCGTTGCTGCTGGCGGTAATATGCGGCCCGCTCACGAACCGCGCGGCCAAGGCAGAGGAATTCATGCCACCTTCTGTGGCACATCCGGCGTTTGGGCCGCAAGCCTGTCAGCCGCGGCAGATAGCGCCGGGATGACCAGCGTCGCGGTCAGGCCGGGATGCGAATCGCCGAGCCTGAGTTCGCCCCCGTGCAGGGTCGCGACCGCGGACGCCAGGCTGAGGCCAAGCCCGGAACCCGGCAGCGTCCGGCTCGCCTCGAGCCGCACGAACCGCTCGACCGCGTGCTTGCGGTCCCCTTCGGGGATACCCGGTCCATGGTCGGTGACGCTGAGCAGCACATGGTCGCGCTCGCGCCGCGCCTCGATCAGGATCTCCCTGGTGCGTGCAGCGGCGGCAGGATCCAGCGGCTGCACCACCGGCGACGCCTTGCCGTATTTGATGGCGTTCTCGACCAGGTTGGCGAGCGCCTGGCTGATCAGCTCACGGTTGCCGTGCAGCCGCGCGGTCGCGGCCTTGACGCGCAGGGTCATGCCGTCGTCCTCGGCCAGCGGCTCATACAGTTCGTGGATGCCCTTGGCGACGTCGGCCGCGTCGAAATCATCCATGTTGCCGCGCGCCTGCCCGGACTCGGCGCGCGCAATCATCAAGAGCGCGTTGAAGGTGCGGATCAGGCCGTCGGATTCCTCGATGGTCCGCTCCAGCGCGGCGCGGTATTCGGCCTCGCTGCCGGAACTCGCCAGCGCCTCCTCGGCGCGGTTGCGCATGCGCGTCAGCGGTGTCTTCAAATCATGCGCGATGTTGTCGGAGACTTCCTTCAGCCCCGTCATCAGCGCCTCGATGCGCTCCAGCATGGCGTTGAGGTTTTCCGCGAGGCGGTCGAGTTCGTCGCCGCTGCGTCCGACCGGCAGGCGCCCGGAAAGGTCGCCGGCCATGATGCGCCTGGTGGTGCCGGTCATGGCATCGATCCGCTGCAGCACCCGCCGCGCCACGAAGATGCCGCCGCCGATGCCAAGCACGATGACGACCAGCAGCGACCATTGCGCGGCCTTGGCGACGATGCCGAACAGCCGCCGCCGTTCCTCAAGATCGCGGCCGACCAGCAGCCTGAATCCGTTGTCAAGTTCGGTGACACGCACCAGCGCGCGATGATTGGTGGTATCCTGCTCGTCGAGCCTGCGATACATCGTCTCCGACCAGCCTGTGGAGGCCATCACGCCCGGGGACAGCGATTCGACATTGCCGCCGAACGCTTTCCCCTCAGGCGTGGTGACAAGATAGAGATTGGCGCCAGGCCGCAGCGCGCGGTAGCCGAGCGTGTTGTAAAGGCCGCGCAGGCCGCGGCGCGTGTAGATGGTCTCGATCTCGGCGATCTCGGCATTGACGATCGTGGTGATCTGCTCGTTGATCATCCGCCGCGTATTCCAGGCGAAATAACCCAGCAGCGACGCGGCAAACAGCGCGAACAGAAACAGATAGACCAGCGTCAGCCGGAACGCCGTGGTGCGGATCAGTTTACCGAAGGCCGTCACGGATCATGTATCCGGCGCCGCGGATCGTGTGCAGCAAGGGGCGTTCAAAACCCTTGTCGATCTTGGAGCGCAGCCGCGAAATATGCACATCGATAACGTTGGTCTGCGGATCGAAATGATAATCCCAGACATTTTCCAGAAGCATGGTGCGGGTCACCACCTGGCCCGCATGCTTCATTAGATATTCGAGCAGACGAAACTCGCGCGGCTGCAGCGTCAACTCGTCCTTGCCGCGCGCAACGCGATGAGAAAGACGGTCGAGCTCGAGATCGCCGACGCGGTAGGTGGTCTCTTCGGCGGGGCCGACATTGCGGCGCGACAACACTTCGACGCGCGCCTGCAGTTCGGCGAATGAATAGGGCTTTGGCAGATAATCGTCGCCGCCGGCGCGCAGGCCCTTGATGCGGTCATCGACCTGGCCGAGCGCGGAGAGGATCAGGACCGGCGTGCGGTTGCCCTTCTCGCGCAGCGCACCGATCACGGACAGGCCGTCGCGCTTGGGTAGCATGCGGTCCACCACGAGCACGTCGTAATCCCCGCCATCGGCCATCGACAGGCCCTCGTCGCCATCGCTGGCGAGATCGGCAACATGGCCGACTTCACGGAACGCCTTGACCAGATAGTCGGCGGACTCGCGGTCGTCTTCGATGATCAAAAGGCGCATTTGCGAGGCAGTTGCGGTCACTGGGAACATGCTTTCTCTCACCATGGCGCGGCCGCCCTGCACATGCAAGGCGACCGGCCAATCTCTCGATCAAGTGAAAAGAGCGGGCGGTGAAGCTGGGGGACCTCACCGCCCTTAGGCCCTTCCGACGGAGGGGGGCGTATTCCGCTGGAAGGTAGCCAGAGGGAGCGAGTTCTCGACCCGCTCCCCGGAAGGAGACGTCGGCGGGGGCGACGAATGCCGGCGTAACCCTCCATCTGGTATCTAGTCCTCGTTTAGCCCTTCGCCAGCGGCACCGCCACGAAGCGCGACGAACCGCCGCTCTTCACGCGCATGAGAACGCTGTTCTTGTTGTCGGTGCGGGCGGCGTCGATCGCCTCACGCACCTCGCCGGCGGTGCCGACGCTCTTGCCGGCGACTTCGAGAATGACGTCGCCTTCCTTGAAGCCGCGCTCAGCCGCCGCGCTCTTCGGGTCGACCTCGGTAACCACGACGCCTTCCCTGCCGGCGCCGGCCACGCTGTTGGCGGGGGCAACCGTCAGGCCGAGCTTCGGCACGCCGGTTCCCTTGCTCAGGCTACCCTTGTCTTCCTTGTCGGTGTCGGCCTTGGCCTCGATCGTGTTCGGCAACTGGCCGAGCGTGAGGTTGATGACCTTATCCTGGCCCTTCTGCAGCACGTTGAGCTTTACCGCGGCGCCGGGCGCGAGGCCGCCGATGGTGCGGGCGAGCTCCTTGGCATCCTTGACCGGCTCGCCATTCACGCCGGTGATGACGTCACCCGACTGAATACCGGCCTTGGCTGCCGGACCATTCGACTGCGGTTCCGCTACCAGTGCGCCTTCCGCCTTCTTCATGCCGAGGCTGTCGGCGATGTCGGACGTGACCGGCTGAATCTGGACGCCGATCCAGCCGCGGCTGACCGAGCCCTTGTCCTTGAGCTGGGCGATCACGTTCTTGACCGTCGAAGCAGGGATCGAGAACGCGATGCCGACGCTGCCGCCGGACGGCGAATAGATCGCGGTGTTGACGCCCATCACCTCGCCATTGGTGTCGAACGCCGGACCGCCGGAGTTGCCCTTGTTCACGGGCGCGTCGATCTGGATGAAATCGTCATACGGGCCGTTGCCGATGTCGCGGCCGGAGGCCGAGACGATGCCGGCGGTCACGGTGCCGCCGAGGCCGAACGGGTTACCAACCGCCAGCACCCAGTCGCCGATCCGCGGCTTGCTATCGGACAGTTTGGCGAACGGGAAATCCTTGCTGCCTTCGACCTTGATCAGCGCCAGGTCGGTGCGTGGATCGGTGCCGATTACCTTCGCGGTGAAGGTCTTGCCATCGTCCATCGTGACTTCGACCTTGTCGGCGCCATCGACCACGTGGTTGTTGGTCACGGCATAGCCGTCAGGCGAGATGAAGAAACCGGAACCCTGACCCGTCACCGGGCCACGGCCGCCACGCGGTCCGCCGCGCAGGCCGGGCGGCAAGCCATCCGGACCGCCGAAGCGGCGGAAGAAGCGCTCCATCGGCGAGCCCGGCTGGAACGGCGAGTCGTCGTCCTTGTTGGCGCTGTCGTCCTTGGAACTCTTGTCGGCGATGTTGATCTTGACCGAAATCACCGACGGCTTCACGCGCTCGACGATGTCTGCGAATCCGATCGGCCGCTCGACCTTGCGGACCTCGTTATTGACCTGCGCATGCGCCGCGCTGGTGAAGACGTCGATGGGGCCCTGCTGCGGCGAGAAGCCATAGACGGCGGCGCCGAGACCGGCGACGACGGAAGCCATCAGCGCGAATTTGCGCGCGGAGAACAGCCTGCGGCGCGCGCCGTAGGACGGTAGCGAGGAAAGATCGACGGGACGTTCGGTCATGTTTCTAAAATCTCCAGAGAAAGCGAATTCGACGGTGCGGGGAGCCGGGCACCTGACAGGACTGAACATGGGGTTTGCCGCCTTACCGCGCGCTGGCTAGGGAATTAAACTTTTGTAATGCAGGCGGTCATGGATGCGGCAGAATATCGCAGGCGAATCAGCCGGTTAGCTCTGCGGCTTTTCCGTGAAATTCTGCCTGGGACAGTCACGGAAGGCGGTCAGACCGGGATCGGTTTCGCGGGACGGACGATACACGGGATACCAAGCTCTGCCCTTCGGCGCCGACAGCGTAAACGGCGCAACGAGACGTGCGCGGCGCGGGTCAAAGCGTCCTTCCCGAACCCGCCTTCAGCTCTTCTTCATCTTCAGCCGGCCCATGAAATCGCGCTTGCCGAGCGGCACGCCGTTGGTGCGCAGGATGTCGTAGGCCGTGGTGGCGTGGAAATAGAAGTTTGGCAGCGAAAACGACATCAGAAAGCCCTCTGCCGTGAACGGCAGCTTGTGATCGCCGAGGAGAAAGACGACGTCGCGGCCCCCGAGCGCATTGACGGCGTCCGGCGTCCAGCCCTCCAGAGCCTCTCGGGTTTGCGCGACCAGCGCCTGCAATCCAGCGTAATCGTACGGCGTCTTGAACGAGGGCGGACGAAATTCTCCGCTCTGCACGGCTTCAATGGCGCCGCGGGAATGTTGGGCGACGGAGATGATCTGAAAACGCAGCGGCAGCATGTCCGGCGCCAGCCGCGCCTCGACCATGGTTTCCGGATCGATGTTCTTTTCGCGGAAATGAACGAGGCCGCGGTCGAGGAAGCCGCCGACGGCGCCGAGGATCTGCAGATAATTCGCCACGCTGGCGTCGTAGAGTGAAAGAGCCATGTCCGGTTTCCCCCTGTGCCGTGTTTATTTTGACCAGAGGGATGTCATAGCGGAAACCGGCCCGCTTGCAACGGCCGGCTAGGCCTGCTTGTCCGACGTCTCCGCCGCGAGCAGGCGCTCCAGCCTCACCTCTTCCTCTTCCGTCAGGTGCGAGGGATCGGTTGCGCTGCCGGCCTTCGAGCGGCGGCGGCTGTAGAACCATAGCGCCAGTCCGCCTCCGATCAACGCGAGCGGCGGCAGCAGCCACAGCAGCAGCGTATGCAGCGTGAACCGCGGCTTCAGCAGCACGAACTCGCCATAGCGCGCCACCAGGAAATCGATCACCTGGCTGTCGCTGTCGCCGCCCGCGATCCGCTCGCGTACCAATAGCCGCAGGTCACGCGCCAGCGGCGCGTCGGAATCGTCGATCGACTGGTTCTGGCACACCATGCAGCGCAGCTCGCGCGACAGGTCGCGCGCCCTCGCCTCCTTCGCAGCATCCTCCATGACCTCGTCGGGCTGCACGGCATGAGCGGCCGGACATCCGATCATCATGGCGACGACAAATACGCTGGCGAGAAGCTTCCTCAACGGCTCACTCCGCCGGCTGCAGCGCACGGGCGGCCTTGGCAGGCTTCGGCGCGCCGACGCGCAGCCGCCGGTCCGAGAGCGACAGCAGGCCGCCGAACGCCATCAGCACCGGCCCCCACCAGATCAACAGCACCAGCGGCTTGTGATAGATCCGTACCGCGATGGCGCCGGCGCTGGTTTCGCCGAGCGAAACATAGAGCTGACTGGCGCCGCGGGTCAGCAGCGCGGCCTCGGTGGTCGACGCCTCCCGTGTGGTGAAGTTGCGCTTCGAGGGCGTCATCACGCGGAGCTTCTCACCGTCCAGACTGACCGTGAACTGCGCGATCATCTCGCGGAAATTCGGCCCTTGCCGCTGCGTGACGTCGTCGAGCTTCAATTGATAGCCGGCGACCCTGGCAACATCATTCGGCATCATCGAGCCGATATATTCGGTGTTCCACGTGGTCTCGCAAACGATCCCGATCAGGGCGACGCCGACGCCGGCGTGGGCGAACGCCGTCCCCCAGGTCGCGCGCGGCAATCCGCGCGCGCGCCGCAGCGCGACCGGCAAGGCGGTTCGGAACAGTCCGGCGCGTTCGGCGAGGTCGCACAAGGCGCCTGCTATGACGAATACCGCAAGTCCGATTGCGAGCGGCGCGAATGTACTGCCGCCATAGGTCCACGCCCACACCACGGCAATCGCAACCAGGGCGACAATGCCGGCGGCGGTCAGTCGCTGTGCCGCGCCGAGCAGGTCACCCCGCTTCCACGCCAATAGCGGCCCGAACGGCATCGCGAGCATCAGCGGCACGAACAAGGGGCCGAACGTCAGATTGAAGAAGGGCGCGCCGACCGAAATCTTGTCGCCGGTCAGAACCTCCAGCGCCAGCGGATACAGCGTTCCGATGAACACGGTCGCGCAGGCCGAGACAAGAAAGAGATTGTTGAGCACCAGCGCGCCTTCGCGCGAGATCGGTGCGAACAGCCCGCCCTGCTTCAGCGCGGACGCGCGCCAGGCGTACAACGACAGGCTGCCGCCGATGAACAGGCAGAGGATCAGCAGGATGAACACGCCGCGCGCCGGATCGTTCGCGAACGCATGCACCGACGTGAGCACGCCCGAGCGCACCAGGAAGGTGCCGAGCAGCGACAGCGAGAAGGTCAGGATCGACAGCAGGATGGTCCAGACCTTCAGCGCGTTGCGCTTTTCCATCACGACCGCGGAATGCAGCAGCGCGGTGCCGGCGAGCCACGGCATCAGGGAAGCGTTCTCGACCGGGTCCCAGAACCACCAGCCGCCCCAGCCGAGTTCGTAATAGGCCCAGTACGACCCCATCGCGATGCCGAGCGTGAGGAATATCCATGCCATCAGCGTCCACGGCCGCACCCAGCGCGCCCAGGCGGCGTCGATGCGGCCTTCGATCAGGGCGGCAACTGCGAACGAGAACGAGATCGAGAACCCGACATAGCCGAGATAGAGCATCGGCGGATGCACGGCGAGCCCGATGTCCTGCAGCACCGGGTTGAGGTCGCGGCCCTCGATCGGCGGGCTTGCGATGCGCAGGAAGGGATTCGAGGTGAGCAGGATGAAGAGATAGAACGCTGACGCGATCCAGCCCTGTACCGCCAGCACATGGGCGCGCAGCGACAGCGGCAAATTGTTGCCGAACGCGGCGACCAGGCCGCCGAACAGCGCCAGGATGAACACCCACAGCAGCATCGATCCTTCGTGATTGCCCCACACGCCGGTGATCTTGTAGAGCAGCGGCTTCATCGAGTGCGAGTTCTCGAACACATTGACGACGGAGAAATCCGACATCACGTGCAGCATCGTCAGCAACGCAAACGACGCCGCGACGAACAGCAATTGCGCCAGCGCACTGGAGCGCGCGACGTTCATCAGGGCATGATCGCCCCAGCGCGCGCCGAGCAACGGCACGGTGGACTGGATCAGCGCCAGTCCGAGCGCCAGCACCAGCGCGTAATGCCCGGCCTCCGCGATCATTTCGAAGCCCCCTGCACCGGCGCGGCCGAGGCCGCAGCGCCGGGCTTGGCGCCGTAATCGTCCTTCCAGTGTCCCTGTTTCTTCAAGGCGTCGGCGACATCCTTGGGCATGTAGGTTTCGTCATGCTTTGCCAGCACGGTGTCGGCCTTGAAGACGCCTGAGGCATCCAGCGCGCCTTCGGCGACGACGCCCTGCCCTTCGCGGAACAGATCCGGCAAGATTCCCTTGTAGGCGACCGGCAGCGTGGCGCCGCCGTCGGCGACGCTGAAATTGACCGCGAGATTGTCACCGCGCACCAGCGATCCCGGCTGCACCAGGCCGCCGAGGCGGAACCGCTTGCCGGGCGGGATCTGCTTCTCGGCCGCCATCGTCGGCGTGGAAAAGAACACGATGGAATCGCGCATGGCGTTCAAGACCAGCGCCGCGGCAATTGCGAGCACCGCGAGCGAACCGCCGATCATGGTCAAACGCCGTTGCTTGCGCGTCATGGCTATCCTCTGTCCCCGTGTTCAGGTTTCGGCATCATTCGCCTGTCCTCACGCATGATGTTGTCGGAAAACCGCTCCACACTTTTCGGCATCATGCGTCATCCATCAAGCCCGAGATTCTTCGCGCCCTCATTGAGCTGGCGCAAGCGTTCGGCGTCGGTGGCAACGGCCTGACGCGCGTCGGTCAGCGCGCCCACCGCCTTGTCGCGTTCGCCCATCACGATATAGGCGCGCATCAGCCGCAACCATCCCTCGACATCATGGCCGTTTTGCTTCAACCGGGTGGCAAGGCGGTCGACCATCCCGCGGATCATCGTGCCCCGGTCGGCCTCATTCATGTCCCTGGCGGCGGCCATCGTGTCGTTGGAGAGCGCCGGCGCGGCGGGGCCACCGACCCTCGTCAGCGCGGCCTCGACCAGCGGCCGCCATGGCGCGTCCGCCGGCGCCTTGGCGAGCATCGCGCGCCAGATCGTGGCGGCATCGGCCTGGCGGCCATCCTGTTCGGCGGCGAGCCCGAGGTAATAGTTTGCCCTGGGCTCATCAGCATTTTGCGCCAACGCGTGTTCGAACTCGGCTTTGGCCTCCGCCGTGACGACGCCGCCCGCAGCAGCCGCGAGCGCTTCGCCGAGATCAGAGCGGCGCTCCGCGCTGTCACCGGCATAGGTGATGGAATTGCGGTAGGCCCCGACCGCATCATCCCAACGGCCGAGACGCGCCAGCACCGGCGCCAGCACGGTCCAGCCGCGGCCGTCTGTTGGATTTTTTTCGAGATGCGCCACGACCTGCGCCACCATGTTGTCGAGCGGCTGGTTGACATCCGCCGTGCGCGTGCGCGAGGCCAGCGGAAAATCACCGAGACGCGGCGATCCGAGTGCGAGGTAGAACGTCACCGCCACGATCGGCAACCCGACCAGCGCCACAATGGCCGAGGCGCGGCGCAGACCAAGGTTCGACCGCGCCGGCAGGTCGCGCTGGCCGTCCGCGGCAGCCAGCAGGCGGCGGCCGATTTCGACGCGTGCGGCCTCGGCCTCGGACACGCCGATCAGGCCGGTTGCGACATCGCGATCGATCTCGGCGAGCTGATCCCTGTAGACCACGGCCTCACTGCCGCCGGCCTGCGCAGAAGAGCCGCGGCCCAACGGCCAAAGCACTGCGAAGATCGCCGCAACCGTCATCAGCGCGAACACAAACCACAGTGTCATCAAGCGGTTCCCGGGGACGAAACGGCGCGTCCAGGTGAGCGCCGATGCGCCGCTTTACACCACCGGCGGCAAGCCCGCCAATTGACAATTGCGGCAGAAAAACACCCCGACGGGGGGCCTCCAGACGGCAAGGTCGGCAGGAATTCGGCGGAACGCACGATCCTAGCTGGCCCTGGTTGTCTTGCGCTCGCCGGTCACGGCATTTTCGGCCGCCCGGCTCATCAGTGACGCATAATCATGGCCGAACAGGATTTCGCAGAAGCGGATCGCCGCCTGGGCCTGCATCTGGCGGTAGGCGCGCGCCTTGGCGTCGCCGCCCCGCAGCGCCTGCACCAGGCTTTCGGTGGATCGCTCGACGTAATGCTGCAGGTCGGAATAGGTCCGCAAGGTGACCTCGTTGATGGCGAGTTCGCTAGCATAGGTGCGGCACACCGCCACGAAGTCGATCAGGTCGGCAATCTCTTCGACCTCCGAGGCGTCGATCTTGGGCGCGGCGGCGATATCCTTGTCGGCGCGTTGACGCAGGATGCGGCGGACCCGGCCGGGCACGCTCTCGATCTCCGACTGCAGCGAATTGGAAATTTCGGCGCGGATCGAGGTGAGCTGGCGGCCCCATGCGGAATCGTTGCGCAGATCGAGCTCGGTGCGCAGCCCGCGCACGCCGTCGTGCAGGATTTTCAGTTGCTCGCCGACATTGTCGAAATGGCCGCGCCTGATGTCCGTGCGCAGGCAGGCCGTGAGGAACGAGAGATCGTGCAGCGCGATCGTGACGGCGATGCCGTAGGGCGTGGCGGCCACGCGAACCTCGTCGTCGGATGCCGCCATCTTGGTCGCCAGACGGATGATCTGCCACGGCTGCGCCAGCCGCTGCATGATCAATGACAGCGCGAACGGAAGCAATTGCGGCGTCTGCAACGAGGGAACGTTGAGCGCGGACTCCACCGCGGCAATCTGGGCTTCCGAAAACACCCGCATCTGGCCTGGCATCCGGCTGCCGAGCGTATCCAGCGTTTCGCGCGCGCGCAGCACGCCTGCGATCGACAACAGATCCTCGACGACATTGGGCGAGCCGATACGGGCGAGCGACCGCTGCCTGTCGCCCCCCGGGACCGGCGTCACGACCTGGATGATCGCATCCGCTGCGGCGAGCTGGAACTTGCGGGTCGCGCCTTCGAGGCCGGCATTGCTGCCGCTCTGCCTGATTTCGGCGAGCGCGGTTTCGAACGCGCGCGCGGGCTCGGGCGCCCCGTCGCGGCACAGCCATTGCCAGATCGGCAGCAGCGATGCGCGACGGATCTGCCCGGCCCTGACCGGGAAATTGCTGTCGACCAGAAAAGGCTCGAGCGGACCATACAACAGTCGGCCCGGATCGTCGGTCCGCGGACGCGCCTCGTCGTCTTCCTCGGTTCCGCGCACGACCTTGCGAAGTTGCTCGAGCACGAAATTGGCGACGACGATGTCCTCCCCGCGCTCAATGGCGCGCTCGAACTCCCGCATCAGCAGCGCCTGCGATTGGGGCGGGAGCTGGGCGAGATAGTCCCTCAGCCGCTCGGTCGATGTCTGGCTCATTCGCCTGGTGTGGATATGCGTGTGTCATTCGGACGGTAAAGCGCGTCCAGCGCCAATTTTAGAAGGGGGCGCGTTAAGAAGCCGTTAGGAATAGCGAAATCGACCCTGCCGGACACCGTCCTCTCGACCCCAGGCAACCGGCGGGCGACGCGTTCAGACCCCCGGCAGCACCAGTTCCGCCCGCAACCCGCCGATCGGGGCGTCGCCCAGGACAAGGCTGCCGCCATAGAGGCCGGCGAGATCGACCACGATCGAAAGCCCAAGCCCGGAACCCGGCTTGGATTCGTCCAGGCGCTGGCCGCGCCTCGACACCTGCGCGCGCTCGGCGGCGGACAGTCCGCGGCCGTCGTCATCGACAATGAGCCGGAGCCGCGGCCCGGCACGGGGCTCTGACGGCGGCTCCACTCTCACCTCGATCAAGACCTGCGAGGCCGCCCATTTGCAGGCATTGTCGACCAGATTACCGGCCATCTCCTCGAGGTCCTGGCGCTCGCCGCGGAACTTGGCGTGCGGGTCGGCCTTCACCGCGATCGTGATGGCGCGGTCCCGATGGATCTTTTCCATGGTCCGCCGCAGCGCCTCGATGGCGGGCGCGACCTCGGTGACGGTGCCGACGATGGTGACGCGCGCGGCGATGCGCGCCCGTTCCAGATGATGCGCCACTTGATCCCGCATCACATCTGCCTGCTCCAAGACCTTGCTGGCAAAGGGATCTACCGCGTGGGCGGAAGCCTCGTTGACGATGACGGAGAGCGGCGTCTTGATGGCGTGGGCGAGATTGCCGACATGGGTGCGGGCGCGCTCGACGATCTCGCGGTTGGCGTCGATCAGCGCGTTGGTCTCGCGCGCCAGCGGCGCGATCTCGACGGGAAACTCGCCTTCCAGCCGTTCGGCGCGGCCGGAGCGGATGTCGGCGATCGATTCAGAAATGCGCTTGAGCGGCGCCAACCCGAAACGGACCTGGAAGATCGTGGTCAGCAGCAGCACGATACCGAGCGCTGCGAAGGTGCCGCCGAGGTAATAGTCGAAGGCGCGGATCTCGTCGAAGATCTCGGATGCGTCGCCGGCCACGCTGACCAGGAATTTGCCGTCGGCGCCGAGGTCGACCGGCCGCTCGACGACCCGCAGACTCTGGCCCTCGGGCCCGTCGACGTAACCGAGACGGATGCCGGCGGGCGTCAGCTCCGCGCCGATCTCCTCGAGCTTCGGCAGCTTCTTGTCCCACAGCGAACGCGACGCCCGCGTCTCGGCCTTCTCGTCGGTACGGACGATCTGCCAGTACCAGCCGGACAGCGGCAGTTCGAACAGCGGCTCGCCGAGCGACTGGAACTGGTGGTCGGGCGGCTCGTCCGGGGTCGCGACCTCGGCGATCAGGGTGCGGAGATAGAGGTTAAGGCGGCGGTCAAAGGCGCGCTCGGTCGCGTTGCGATAGACCGACGACAGGATCACGCCTGTGATGACCAGGATCACGACCACCCACGCGGTCGCCGACAGGAACAAGCGCGTGGCGAGCGAGCTTCCGCGCATCAGGGCACGATCCAGAAAAGCATGTCTTTAAGGCCTCGACCCGAAGGATGGAGACCAGCCTTCGGATGGAGGCATGCTCGAATTAAACAACGAGCAAATCAAGCCCCGGGCGACGGCGGCGTCAGCAGATAGCCGAGCCCGCGCACGGTCTGGATAATGTCGACGTCGAGCTTCTTGCGGATGCGGCCGACGAATACTTCGATGGTATTGGAGTCGCGATCGAAGTCCTGGTCGTAGAGATGCTCGACCAGTTCGGTGCGCGACACCACGCGCCCGGTGTGATGCATCAGGTAGGCCAGCAGGCGATATTCGTGCGAGGTCATCTTGATCGGATTGCCGGAGACGCTGACCCGGCCGGTACGCGTATCCAGCGACACCGGACCGCAGGTCAGTTCCGACTGCGCATGACCGGTGGAGCGGCGCAACAACGCGCGAATTCGCGCCAGCACTTCTTCGAGGTGAAACGGCTTGGCGACGTAGTCGTCGGCGCCGGCGTCAAAACCCTGCACCTTGTCGCTCCAGCGGTCGCGTGCGGTGAGGATCAGGACCGGCATCGCGCGGCCGCCACGGCGCCACGCCTCCAGGACCGAGATGCCGTCCATCTTGGGCAGCCCGATATCGAGCACGACGGCGTCATAAGGTTCGCTGTCGCCGAGGTAGTGCCCCTCCTCGCCATCGAACGCGCGATCGACCACATAACCGGCATCCGTCAGTGCCGTCGTAAGCTGACGGTTGAGATCCGGATCGTCCTCAACAACGAGCAGGCGCAAGCTGGCCTCCAAAAATGAGCCTTACGATATCAGATCTCAAGATGAGGCCCTCCGGCGTGAACGGGCCATGAACGAGGGGCATGGAGCAATGTTACTTTTTCGTCATAACGTTTTCGACGGCCCGGGAATGACCGCGGGCCAAACGCCTAGCATGGCCAATTGACTGCCCCAAGGGGGCCGGCAGGGCTTGCGTCGACAACTTCCGAAAAGGCGGGACGCTTTCCGTCCGCAGGGGGCGGGCAAGCCCGATCGCGTCGCCCGGTCAGCCGCTCATGTGCGGAAGAATACGAACCAGACGATACCCAGGATCAGAACCGCGAGCCCGGTCGAAACCGTCAGGAGCGCGAGCACCGACGGGCCGGGTTCGGCCTGGCGCGCCTCGGTCGGGGTTTCGACGATCTGGCCGTGTCGTTGCGTTGCCATGAGGACCTCCTCGAGTAAGTGCCTGTAATGCCAGCGAATGCTTCGACACCGCCGGTTAAAGCAACGCATGATCGGAAGCGATGTTCCGCCTCTTCGGGCCGTGCCGCGCGGCAGCAGCGTCCAAAACGTCGCAGTGCGGCGTCAGATCGGACAGTTAACGCCGTTCCGAGATTTCCCGCCCGCCGTGTTTGAGACAGGGCAATCCGATGGTATCCTCACCGGTCGTCTGTTGCGTTTTTTTCGGAGTAGCCCATGGCCCCCCGCGCCAATTGGAAGGGTTTTCTGCGTCTGTCGCTCGTGACCTGTCCGGTCGCCCTTTATCCGGCGACGTCGGACACCGAGAAGGTTTCCTTCAACCAGATCAACCGCAAAACCGGCCACCGCATCAAATACGCCAAGGTCGATGCCGAGACCGGCGAGGAAGTCGCCAACGACGACATCATGAAGGGCTACAAGATCGACACCGACACCTATATCGAAGTGTCGAAGGACGAGCTCGACGACATCGCGCTGGAATCGACCCGCACCATCGAGATCGACGAGTTCGTGCCGAGGGCCGATATCGACAGCCGTTACGTGATCCGCCCCTATTATCTCGTGCCGGACGGCAAGGTCGGCCACGACGCATTCGCGGTGATCCGCGAAACCATCCGCAACATGGACAAGGTGGCGATCGGACGCGTGGTCCTGACCAACCGCGAGCACATCATCGCGCTGGAGCCGCTCGACAAGGGATTGATGGGTACGCTGCTGCGTTACCCCTACGAGGTGCGCAGCGAGACGGAATATTTCGATGATATCCAGGACGTGAAGATCACCAAGGATATGCTTGATCTCGCAAAGCATATCGTCGAGCAGAAATCCGCTTCATTCGAGCCCGAACAGTTCGAAGACCGCTACGAGCAGGCGCTTGTCGACCTGATCAATCAGAAGCGCAACGGGCTAAGCACCAACGCCAAGGCGGCGCCGAAGAGTACCGGCAACGTCATCAATCTGATGGATGCGCTCAAGCGCAGCCTCGCCAGCGAAAAGCAGGCTACCCCTGCCGCCGAGAAGGCCAAGGGCAAAAAGCCAAAGAAGGCCGCCGCCGGCCAACGCGAGATGTTGTTGCCGATCAGCGGCGGCGGCAAACGCGCTGCCAAGGAAACTGTCAAGGAAGCGCCGAAGAAGGCGGAGAAGCCGGTGCGCACTGCCGCCCGCACCAAGAAGGCCGGATGATTGGGCAAGGAGCGCGATAGCATCATCTAGCGCGCGATGCCCTGGTCTGCCCCGTTCGATGACCCGATAGCGCTTCGCGGCGGAGGCAGGCTCGTGACGCTGCAGCAGGCCGCCGATTATGTCATGGCATTGCCGGAAAAAGTGCAGCACGAGGCGCACTGGCAGACCGCGGTCGAGAATCTGATCAATGCGGCCGAGACCGGCGGCGGCTGGCTGATGTTCGCGCGGATCGCTGTCATGCGGGCACTCAATGCGGACGGGAAAGATCGCTAGCCAGAGGCTTCAATCGCCGCTGCTTTCTATGTCCCCGCCCCCGGCTACTTGATCGAGGCGCCGACGTCGCTGAATTTCGTGCTTAGCGCGCTGCCGACGCCGTTGACGGCGGTGACGATCACGATGCTGAGGCCGGCCGCAATGAGGCAATATTCGATGGCGGTCGCACCGCATTCATCGTCGACAAATCGTGCAAATAAACGACGCATAGACAAACTCCTGCCGACGCTCCCCGAAATTCCCCCGCGCCATACTTGTTAAACTCTAGGCGGGAACGGTTGAAGAGGTCTTGAGGAACAGAATGAACGATCGATTAAGGCCGAGGGATAAACCGCGCCCGGAATCATATGGTACGGAAAATTTACCATCGATTGCGCATCGCCCGTCCCGCCGCGGCGTTGAACAAGGGACCGGGCAGTCGCCCGGTCCGGAAGGTCGTTCTCAGAAGTTACGCTGGGCGCGAAGCTCGAGCTGGAACGTATCCTGGTCCTTGAACTCGTAGAGCGCGACCGGTTTCGGCGCAGTTGCAGTGAAAGTCGAGCTGCCCGACATTTTCTGGTCGAGGTGGGTCCACATCACTTCGGCCGAGAACGTCAGGTTCTTGACGGGAGTCCAGCGAGTGACCACGCCGAGCTGCGCGACGTTGAAGTCGGGATTGCAGGTGTAGTTGCCGGTCGTGTTGCCGATCGCGGCCTGACCCGGATGGCTGGCGGCGAAGGCAGCACAATAAGCGCCCTTGGCGGTGGTGGTACCGAGGCCATTGATATTGTCGTTGGCGCCGCCACTATAGCGGACCGATGAGTAGCTGCCGAACAGGCTGGTGATCCAGTACGCATCCCAGTTGTGATTGAACGCGCCGCGAATGCCCCAGGCTTGCGTCAGGACGATGCCGCCGGTGCCTAGCGCGCCCGGCATATAAACGCCGTCTGTGGTGGCGCCAAATCCGACGCTCTGGTAGCCAAAGCCGCTGCCGGAGAACATCGCAAAGCTCGGCGAGGTCGAATCAGACGAGATGACGTATTTCGTGGCACCCTTGGCGAAACTCGCATCAACCTTGATGTCGTCGCCTTTGCCGGTCGGCAGGTTCTTGACCTGCAAGGCCGCCATCACAGCGCCGCCCCACTTGGTCTCGGGGTGGCCAGAGATTTCCGACAGAGCCGTCGGCACACCGCCGGCGCCCAGAATGTCGTAGGAGCCATTGACCTGATGCGCCGCAGCCGAGATCTGGAATAGACCCCAGGCCTGGTCGACCCTGATGTTGCCCACGACTTCGGGGGCGTGCGTGCCGGCATAGGCGTTCGATCCCGTACCATTGGCGCCGATCGCGCCGGGGATGCTCAGATTGTAGACGGCCGTGCGATCCCAGACGGTCGGATCGTCGAGGCCGATCGTGCCCGATACGCCGTTGCCGAATTCCGCCATGTACTGGATGTTGTTCGGCCCGCTGTTATCGCCAGTGTGGCCACCCAGCAGGAACGACGTGAGATTGCCCGGAGTAACCTGCCAGGGCGATGCGAAGGCGGAAGCTGACTTGCCGAAGGTGAATCCCGCAAACTGAATGAATAGATCATAGATAGCGACGTAACCACCGCCGGCGGTGGAAAGCAGGTTTGCATTGAGGCCCGCCGCGTTGCCAATCGAGTTCGACGGGTTGCTCGTGCTGAAGTTGTTGAACTGGAATTTGGCCGAACCGAAGGTGCGGACCACGCCGTATTCGGTGGCGGTACGGGTATCGACCGAAAGCACCATGCGCGAGCGGTCGATGAAATAATCGCGAAAGCGGTTCTGCTGCCCAGGATCGCCGTTCCATGCCGGCTGGCCGTGGGCGCCCCCGGCATTGAAGGTGGTGTCGGCGCGCAGATAACCGCCGATCTTGATGCAGGTGTCGGTGCCCGGAATGAAGAAGAAGCCGGCGCCGTAAAGCGAGCAGATCCTTACATACTCGACTGGCTTGGCTTTGACCGGAAGGTCGGCCGCCTGTGCGCCGCTCAAGATAACCAAGCTCGCCGATGCCCCGAGGATAAGTTGTTTTGAGGTCCCCATGTAACTCTCCCGCCCCGCGTTTTAGATTCTCCTTTGCCTTTCCGAATACTACCCTTCTAACATGCGAGGCGTGCCATACGAAGGCCGTCAGCGCGGTGATTGTCCCCCTTTGAGAGGGGAACAATCACCGGCAGTACAGTTCGATCAGAAGTTCCGCTGGGCGCGGACCTGAAGCAGGACCGTGTTCTGATCCTTGAACTCATAGAGCGCGGCAGGCTTCGGAGAGCTGGCCGCGAATACCGAGCTGCCCGACATCTTCTGGTCGAGATGGAACCACTGGACTTCGCCCGTGAACGTCAGGTTCTTGACGGGTGTCCAGCGGAGGTTGGCGCCGAGCTGCGAGACGTTGAAGTCGGGGTTACAGGTGTAGTTGCCCGCAGCGTTTCCGGCCAGCGCCTGACCCGGGTGGCTGGCGGCGAAGGCGGCGCAGTAAGCACCCTTGGCCGAGGTAGTTCCGGCACCCAGCAGGTTGTCGTTGGCGCCGCCGTCATACTTGACCTGAGAGTAGCCGCCGAACAGGCTCGACGACCAGTACGGATCCCAGTTGTGGTTGAACGCACCGCGGACGCCCCAGGCCGTCGTCAGGATGATGCCGCCGGTGCCGCCTGCGCCGGGCATGTAGACGCCGTCGGTGGTCGCGCCGAAGCCGACGCTCTGGTAGCCGAAGCCGCTGCCGCCGAACATCGCAAAGCTCGGCGAGCCGCCGCTGGTGGCGATCACGTTCTTGGTCGTGCCCTTGGCATAGGAGACATCGAACTTGATATCGTCGCCAGGACCGGTCGGGATATTCTTGATCTGCAACGCCGCCATCACCGAGCCGCCCCACTTGGTTTCGGGGTGGCCGCTAATTTCGGAGAGCGCAGTCGGGACGGCGCCGGCGCCAAGCGTGTTGTACGAAGCGCTGACCTCATGCGCGGCCGCCGACACCTGGAACAGACCCCAGGCCTGATCGACCCGGATCCTGGCGACGATGTCGGGCGAATGCGTGCCGGCATAGGCGTTCGATCCGGTGCCGTTGGCGCCGATCGCCGCGGGGATAGCCAGATTGTAGACGGCGGTGCGGTTCCAGACGGTCGGGTCGTCGAGACCGATCGAGGCCGACACGCCGTTGCCGAACTCGGCGGTGTACTGGATGTTGTTGACGCCGGTGTCGGTGTTGTTGCCACCGAGCAGGCTCGAATTGATGTTGCCCGGGAAACCGTTCCAGGGCGTCGAGTAAGCCGACGAGGACTTACCGAAGGTAAAGCCGGCGAACTGGATGAAGAGATACTCGACCGCCACATAGCCGCCACCAGCGGTGGACAGCAGCGCAGCATTCAGGCCAGCCTGCGATCCGACCGTAAGACTCGGGTTGGAGCTACCGAAGTTCTGGAACTGGAAGTCACCCTGACCGAAGGTACGGACCACGCCATACTCGGTCGCGGTACGGGTATCGACCGTCAGCGCCATACGGGACCGGGAAAGGAAGTAGTCGTAATAGCGGTTCTGCTGGCCGAGATCGCCGCTCCACGCCGGTGCGCCGTGGGCGCCGCCGTTGAAGGTGGTATCGACGCGCAGATAACCGCCGAGCTTGATGCAGGTGTCGGTGCCCGGGATGTAGAAGAAGCCGGCGCCGTAAAGCGAACAGATCCTCACATATTCGACCGCCTTGGCCTTGACCGGAAGGTCGGCCGCCTGTGCCCCGCTCAGGGCCATCAACCCTGCCGCCGAGCTAAGAATGAGTGTTCGCGCCGTAATCATTTAAGTCTCCTGTCCTGCGATTCATGCAGCTGCATGCGCCACAAGTAATCCAAAAATCCTTAGCTGGCATGACAACAACGTGATGCCGCATCACTTGGATCGCCGCTGTGATGTTTTCGCAACGTCTCCGTGGCGAGCCGATGCAAATGAACTACTTTCAACCTCTCGCTGAGGCGTCGCGAGCAAGAAAATTCTTCCCTGACCTGCATCTCGGTAATTTTGCGAACAAGCCTCTTGGGCGGCAAAACGCATATCAGCACTTCCGCCCCCACGCGGCGCGTGCGCTTTACGGCGCGGCAAAACCCTGCTCCAACTATCGCAAATTGGCCGGACCGAACCGGCCTGCAAATCCCGGGGGGAGAGCGTCATGAAGCTCGGCGTCGCCATTGCGGAAATCATGAAGCGGGAGGGAATCGAAATCCTCTGCGGCTATCCGGTCAACCATCTCATTGAATATGCCGCCAATGCCGATATCCGCCCGGTGATGGTGCGCCAGGAACGCATCGGCGTTCACATGGCGGACGCGATCTCGCGGGTCACCTCAGGGCAATCGATCGGTGCGTTCTGCATGCAGCATGGGCCCGGCGCCGAGAACGCGATGGGCGGCGTTGCGCAATGTTATGGCGAGTCGGTTCCCGTGCTAGTGCTACCGATGGGCTATGCGCGCAGGCTCGCCAATATCGACCCGAATTTCAACTCCAGCCAGGCGATGAAGGCGTTCTCGAAATCGTCCGAGCCGATCAACATCGCCGCCGAGGTCTGCAACATCTTCCGGCGCGCCTTCACCAAGCTGAAGAACGGCCGCGGCGGGCCGGTGATCGTCGAAATCCCGGCGGACATGTGGAACGAAGAAGTGCCGGAACCGCTGAACTACACGCCAGTGCTGCGCACCCGCTACGGTGCGGATCCTGTTCACGTCAAGGAAGCAGCCGCCCTTCTGGTCGCAGCGAAGCGTACAGTGATCTATGCCGGCCAGGGCGTGCATTATGCCAAAGCCTGGCTGCAGCTCAGACGGCTGGCCGAGCGCCTCGCCATCCCCGTCACGACCAGCCTTGGCGGCAAGTCGTCCTTTCCGGAGACGCATCCGCTGTCGCTGGGATCGGGCGGCCTCGCCGTGCCCCGCGCGGTGCCGAAATTTCTGGGCGATGCCGACGTGATCTTCGGCATCGGCTGCTCCTTCACCGAGACGTCATTCGGCATCGCCATGCCGAAGGGCAAGACCATCATCCATTCGACCCTCGACCCCAACCATCTCAACAAGGACGTCGAAGCCAAAATCGGCCTGGTCGGCGATGCCGGGCTCGTCCTCGACGCGCTATTGGAAGAGATCAGCAAGACCGTCACGTCGGATCGCGACGCGACGGCGGTCGCAACCGAGATCGCGGCCTCCCACAAGGAGTGGCTGGCGAAATGGATGCCGAAGTTGACGCATAACGACGCGCCGCTGAACCCCTATCGCGTGCTGTGGGATCTGCAGCACACCGTCGACATCAACAACACCATCATCACCCACGACGCCGGCAGCCCGCGCGACCAACTCTCTCCGTTCTGGAAATCGGTCGAGCCGCTCTCGTATATCGGCTGGGGCAAGACCACCCAGCTCGGCTACGGCCTTGGGCTTGCGATGGGCGCCAAGCTGGCAAGGCCCGACAAGCTCTGCATCAACGTCTGGGGCGATGCCGCGATCGGCTTCACCGGCATGGATTTCGAGACCGCGGTGCGTGAGCGCATCCCGATCATGTCGATCCTTCTGAACAATTTTTCCATGGCGATCGAATTGAAGGTGATGCCGATCTCGACCGAGAAATACCGCTCCACCGACATTTCCGGCGACTATGCCGCGATGGCGCGCGCCTTCGGCGGCTATGGCGAGCGGGTGACCAAGCCGGAAGACATCATCCCCGCCATCCAGCGCGGCATTCAGAAGACCAAGGAAGGCGTCCCGGTGCTGCTGGAGTTCATCACCAGCAAGGAGACCGAAGTTTCAAGGCCGGGCGACCTGACGCTCAAACAACTGTCGGTCATCGATGCCGCACGTCACCATCATCGAAACCGGGATTGTCAGTCCCAAAAACCGCGAACGCCACGGATCGTATCCGCAGATGTTCGAGCGGATGATCGGCGCGGCCGACGCCTCCGTCAACTTCAATACCGTCAGCCTTCCCGCCGGCGAGCCGCTGCCGGATATCGCAGGGCTGAAGGCGATCCTCATCACGGGATCGCCGGCCGGCGTCTATGACGGGTTCGACTGGATCGCGCCACTCGAGGCGTTCGTGCGCAAGGCTCACCAGAGCAAGGTGCCGATGGTCGGTGTCTGCTTCGGTCATCAATTGATCGCACAGGCGCTGGGCGGCATCGCGCGCAAGTCCGAGAAAGGCTTTGGCCTCGGGCGGCACGTCTATGACGTCGCGCCGGGCAACGGGGTGATCGAGGGACCGCGTATTGCCCTCGCCTGCTCGCACCAGGATCAGGTCATCACGCCGCCAGCCGGCGCCCGAACGATCCTGTCTTCGGATTTCACGCCGCATGCCGGGCTACTCTATGCCGGCGACACCACGCTCTCGGTGCAGGCACACCCGGAATTCACCATCGGCTTCGCGCTGGCCTGCTGCGAGATGGTGCGCAGCAAGGGCGATGCGCCCGATGATGTCGTGACATTGGCGGAGGCGTCGCTTGCCGAACCGCTGGAGAGTGCCCGGCTCGGCGGCGTGATCACGCGCTTTCTCACCCGCTCAGCCTAGACACGCAGACAGGCTTCGGCGCTGCATTGGGACGCCCCGACACAAAAACTCGCAAAACAACCCCATGCAAAGTAGAAAAGGTCAGGAACGACGGTATCTAATTACTCCGCCATCTCCGCCGGCGTCGAGGGGCCGGCCAGCGGCCTCTCCTCCATCAGGAGGATGCAGAGCGCGGCGCAGGCCAGCAACGCGGTGGCCGCGCCGAATACGTAATGGAACGCGGTGACCATGTCGGCGGCCGGAATTGCGTTCGCAGGTCCCCGATGTTCGCCGAGCGAGATGCCGGCGCCGAGCGCCATCAGGAGGATCGCACTGAAGGCGGCGACCATGAACGACGACATCAGCGCGCGAAAGAAGTTCATCGCGCCGGTCACGGTACCGATCTGCGCACGCGCCACGGAATTTTGCAGCGAGACCACGCTGACCGGGAACGTGGTGCCGAGCCCGAGCGCAAACAGTGACAGCACGATCAGCAAGCCCCACAGCGGCAGCGTCGTCACGGTCAGCACCGCGCCGAAGATCGTCGCCGCCGAAGTGCCCGCGATCGCCACGCGCTTGTAATGCTTGGCGCGCGCCATGGTCCGTCCGGCGATCGCCGCGCCACAGGTCGAAACCGCCGCGAGCGGGATCAGGGCAAGCCCCGCTTCGCTCGCGGTCAAATGATAGACGACCTCGTAATACAGCGGCAGGTGCACGGTGAGCCCGGTGATGGCGCCGAGCGCACAGCCGCCGGCCGCCATCGCGTAAGGCACCACCGTTCCGCCCAGCAGCGGCAATGGCAGGAACGGTTCTTCGGCATTGCGCGCGTGCCAGACAAAGGCAAACGCCAGCGCAACGGCCCCGCCGATCATCCCCATGATCGCCGGCGACAGCCAGGCGTAGCGATTGCCGCCCCAGCTCAGCACCAGCATGACCACGACCGCAGAGGCCATCAGCAGCACGCCGCCGAGCCAGTCGACCTTGCGGCGGCGATGGAACACGGGGATCTTGCCCATCTTGGGCAGCAGCAGAAACAGCGCGCCGACGGCGAGCGGCACGTTGATCCAGAAAATCATCGACCAGTGCAGATGCTCGGCGAACACGCCGCCAAGCACGGGCCCGAGCAATCCCGCGGCCATCCAGACGCCGCTGAAATAGGCTTGGTACTTGCCGCGCTCGCGTGGGCTAACCACGTCCGAGATCACGGTCTGCACGACCGGCATGATGCCGCCTCCGCCGAGCCCCTGCAGGCCGCGCGCGATAATCAAGACAGTCATGTTCGGCGCCACCGCGCACAGGATCGAGCCGACCGTGAACAGGACCAGCGAAACGGTGATCATGACGCGGCGACCGTAGATGTCGCTGAGCGTGCCGAACACGGGTGCTACCGCGGTCGAGGCCAACAGATAGGCCGTGATGACCCAGGACAGGTTGCTGACGTCGTTGAACTGGCGGCCGATGGTCGGCAGCGCCGTCGCCACGATGGTCTGGTCGAGCGCGGCCAGGAACATCGTCAGCAACAGGCTCATCAGGATGGTGCGAACCTCGTCGGGGCTCAGCGGCGCAGGCGGCGCAATCGACGGCGCATCGCTGACATCGATGACCTCCGTCGTGATGTGCGAAAGCTCGCGGCCGATATCGTCGGGCAATGTCGTTTGGCCGGCAGGCTCGCGGCTCTGCCGTTGGTGCTTGTTCATCAGGACGTAATATTCTTCTACGCGGCCAGGCCGCCGAGATGGAATCGCGTTATCGGCAGCACCTTAAAGGGCAAATTCCCCTCGCGGCAGCACCCCCGGCGCATGGGAGCATCCCGCGAAGGCACCATCGCAATCCCGCGATCGTGCGGGACGATACGGTCCTCGACGGGAGCTGGCCCCGCTAGGAGTACATCAGCGATACCTCGCCGGTCGAACCGGGATGCACCAAACGAAGCCGTACGACGTACTGACGGCCTCTGAAGAGCTTGTGGCTGATCGCAGCGTTCCGCTCTTCGCCGCTATCGTCATCGCCGGAGACATAGCGCGGCGAACCGTCGATGACTTCGAACAGGACGAGCGTCGTGTCCGATGCTCCCCTGGTCTCGATCCGGTATTTTCTGGATGACGCCGGTTCGATGACGAAATTGACCTGCTTGCCGGCGGTGAGATCGAGGACGGCGGGCTTGTTCGCATGCAGCCGGTCCGGCGACTTCTTCAGCGGCGGGTACCATTTGCGGACCCATTTCTTGTCGGCCGCCGAAAGCGTGCCGGGCGGAGACAGGCCATCAGCTTCGTATCGCTTCGGCTCGGCGATGAGGCCCGGGTCGAAATCATATTCCATGATCGAGTCCGGATCCCACTTCGATCCCTGCACCTGCTCGGGGGAAAGTTTCTCCAGGATGTTGTGAAACGTCTCGGTGCGAGTCCACCCGTTGGGTGGCGCTTTGAGATTCTTGTAGACCGCCGCCTCGTGCCATTTGATTCCGGCAAATGGATTCTGATGTTCGTGCTCCATGCCGAGCACGTGCCCGATCTCATGGAGCGCCGTGCCGCTGTCGTCCTTTGTGAGGTCCCAACCATATACAGTCGTTGGACTGTTGAGTGGATCATTCAGCACGTCACGACCGACGGATGATTGAGAGTCGCCGTCCTTGACCGAATAGCCGATCCGAACCTCGGCCTCGCCGAGTTCGCTGACTTCCTTGAACTGAAGGCCAATTCCAACCGCTTTCCATTTGGCAAAAGCAGTGCGGATCGCCTTCGCCTGCTTCTTCGGTACCGCGAAGTGGCCCGACTTGAAGAAGCAGTAGTGCAGGACCGTTCCGTTGAGCCACTTCGATTGCGAGACCAGAATCGCACTGGCGCGAATCGGATTGGCCATCACGGCATCGCTGAGCGGCCGGAGCGTCCGCGGGGGTAGCGCGCACAGACGTTTGGCAGACCTCACTGCAGGGAGAGTCTTTCGCGATGCCTTCCCGTATTCTTTCTTGGCTGTCTTCTTGTAGGTTGTATTCCGTGCTTTCTTGGCGCGAGCACGCAGCATGTCGGCTCCTCCTCAAAATTCACTCTTGAAAATCAAATCATCAGAAATACAAGCCAAGGTAGCGTCCGGGCAAAACCAGATCAAGGCGGGTCCTGGTGCACCGCGGCGTCGCCAGCCGTTCAGGCCTTTGGCCGCTTCTTCAGCCGCGCGCGCTTCGGCAATAATGCCGGCCACTGCACGATGTGGTCTTCGAGGTCTTCGTCCGGAATCTCGTCCTCGGTACCGTATACTCTGTCGCGCACCGAAACCCCGGCTTCATGCACGGTGTTGGGATCGCCCGAAATCAGCGGGTGCCACCAGTAGAGATCGCGTCCCTCAGCCACCAGTTTGTAGCCGCAGCTCGGCGGCAGCCAGTTCAGGGTGCGGACGTTCTCTGGCGTCAGGCGCACGCAATCGGGAACCTTGTCGGAACGGTTCTGGTAGTCCTTGCAGGCGCATAGGCCGGAATCGAGCAGCTTGCAGGAAACATGGGTGAAGTAGATTTTGCCGGTATCCTCGTCCTCGAGCTTTTCCAGGCAGCAGCGCGCGCAGCCGTCGCACAGGCTTTCCCATTCGGCGTTGGACATTTCTTCCAACGTCTTGGTTTTCCAGAAGAATCCC
The DNA here is from genome assembly GCF_036924535.1 of Bradyrhizobium sp. AZCC 2262. Classification (NCBI taxonomy): domain Bacteria; kingdom Pseudomonadati; phylum Pseudomonadota; class Alphaproteobacteria; order Hyphomicrobiales; family Nitrobacteraceae; genus Bradyrhizobium; species Bradyrhizobium sp. AZCC 2262. Next base: position 4,567,838 of record NZ_JAZHRT010000001.1, read on the forward strand.
TCCTGGCTGGAAGTGCGTTTGGGCGGCGCGGTCATGAAGTCGGATGGTTTCCGGCTCGAGTTCGGCTGCAGCCCTTCTAGGGGGTTCGGCAACCGGGGCGCAAGCGGGCTGACGACGGGCGCGAAAAGGCTGGGAACACGTTAGGGCTGACCACCAAAATGGTGAGCGAGAGCATTGGTTTATAGCCCCCGCTCGGATAGAACAATTGCGAGCCCCAAGCGTCCTAAAAGCGCCTTGGGTTTGCCGCAACGTCAAAGCAAGACGTCTCGATAGCGCCCGGCCGGGTGCGTCAGCGTTTCGAACGACCAAGGTCCTAGTGCCGCCGATTTGAAGTTCCTGACGGTATCGCCGCGGGCACTGCAGGAACTTCAAATCGAAGATCGGCACTAGAATCTTTAATTAAGCTAGTGCCCTTTGTTTTCCGAAGTTCGTACAAGGGGTGCGGCAAAGTATTACGAACTTCGGAAAACGGGCACTAGTGCGCCAGATCCTATCTCCACACTGGAAGCAGAAGATCTGGAACTTCTTCCTGGATCTGGATGCGCGCATCGACTCGACGCTGTTCTCGTCGGGCAAGGGTCTGCGCGAGCTGTACGAGCGCTACTCCACCTTCATGGACCGCTTCTATGTCGGCCGCTGGAAGCGCTGGGTCTTCATCGAGCCGTTTTCGGAAGCCGCCACGATCGGCCTCGGCGGGCTGATCCTGATGCTGGCGCTCGCGATCCCCGCGTTTCGCGAAACCGCCGATGACGACTGGCTGAAGAAATCCGATCTCGCGGTGTCGTTCCTCGACCGCTACGGCAATCCGATCGGCAGCCGCGGCATCAAGCACAATGACTCGATTCCACTGGAAGATTTTCCGGACAATCTGATCAAGGCGACGCTGGCCACTGAAGACCGCCGCTTCTACGACCATTTCGGCATCGACATCGCCGGCACCGCGCGCGCCCTCGTCACCAACGCGCAGGCCGGCGGCGTTCGCCAGGGCGGTTCGTCGATCACGCAGCAGCTGGCGAAGAACCTGTTCCTGAGCAACGAGCGCACCATTGAGCGCAAGGTGAAGGAGGCGTTCCTGGCGGTCTGGCTGGAGACGCGGCTGACCAAGAACGAGATTTTAAAACTCTATCTGGACCGCGCCTATATGGGCGGCGGCACCTTCGGCGTCGACGGCGCGGCGCATTTCTATTTCAACAAGTCGGCGCGCGACGTCAATCTCGCGGAATCCGCCATGCTGGCCGGTCTGTTCAAGGCGCCGACCAAATACGCCCCGCACATCAACCTGCCCGCCGCGCGCGCCCGCGCCAACGTCGTGCTCGACAACCTCGTCGATGCCGGCTTCATGACCGAAGGCCAGGTGTTCGGTGCCCGGCGCAACCCGGCGGTCGCCGTCGACCGCCGCGACGAGAATTCGCCGAACTACTATCTCGACTACGCCTTCGAGGAGATGCGCAAGCTGGTCGACACCTTCCCGAAATCCTATGTCGAGCGCGTCTTCGTGGTCCGCACCGCGATTGACATGAACGTGCAGCGCGCCGCCGAGGAAGCGGTCGAAAACCAGCTCCGCCAGTTCGGCCGCGATTACCATGCGACGCAAGCCTCTACCGTGGTCGCCGATCTCGACGGCGGCGTCCGTGCCATGGTGGGCGGGCGCGACTATGGCGCGAGCCAGTTCAACCGCGCGACCGACGCGATGCGCCAGCCCGGTTCGTCGTTCAAACCATATGTCTACACCACGGCGCTATTGAACGGGTTCACCCCGAACTCGAAAGTGGTCGACGGCCCGGTCTGCATCGGCAACTGGTGCCCACAGAACTATGGCCACTCCTACTCGGGCTCGGTGACGCTGACGCAGGCGATCACCCGCTCGATCAACGTCGTGCCCGTAAAACTGTCGATTGCGCTGGGCGGCAAGTCGCCGAACCCCGCCAAGGCCGGCCGCGTCAAGATTACCGAGGTGGCGCGCCGGTTCGGCCTCACGGCGCCGCTGCCCGATACGCCATCGATGCCGATCGGCTCCGACGAAGTCACCGTGCTCGAGCACGCAGTCGCCTACGCGACCTTCCCGAACAAGGGCAAGTCGGTCAAGCCGCACGCGGTTCTGGAAGTCCGCACCGGCGCCGGCGACCTGGTCTGGCGGTTCGACCGCGATGGCAAGAAGCCGCTTCAAGCCATTCCTGCCTCGGTCGCCGCCGACATGGCGGGAATGATGAGCCACGTCGTCAGCGAGGGCACCGCCCGGCGCGCGGCGCTCGACGGCATTCCTACCGCCGGCAAGACCGGCACCACCAACGCCTACCGCGACGCCTGGTTCGTCGGCTATACCGGCAACTTCACCTGCGCGGTCTGGTACGGCAATGACGACTACTCGCCGACCAACCGCATGACCGGCGGTTCGTTGCCCGCGCAAACCTGGCACGACATCATGGTCGTCGCCCATCAGGGCGTCGAGGTAAAGGAAATCCCCGGGATCGGCATGGGCCAGAAGCTGCCGCCGCAGCCGGCGTCGCCGACGATGGCGAATGCCGCGCCAAAGATACTGGAGACCAAGCCGGGGCCGCCGCCGGTATTGACCAAGCGTGGCGCGGACATTCTGGTGCGTGTCGAAAAACTGCTCGACGAGGCCGGCAAGGCCGCGGGGAAGACCTCGTCCAACGATCAGAAGCAGCCGGCCAAGCCGGTCACATCGGGCGCGCTGGCCTTCCCCGAGAACTATATCGCAGCCGCTGGCGACCAGCCGGCACCGGCGCAGCGGAAGAATTAAAAGGCATGATCCGGCAGAATGCTAACCGGGATTTCCTCGGAAGAGATGCGAGGCGTCTGCGCCGGCATGCTCAAACCAAACGAAGCGCTTCAGGTTTCGAATGAAGCCGGTTCAAGCGGAATCTGATGCCGTGAGATTTCGGAGCACTGGGCTGTGCGGCTGATCTTCATCACCTTGCTGGCGTTGGCGCTTGCCACGGCCGTCGGTCTCGGCTCGACCTACATGACGGCGACGCGCGGCACCGATCTCGGCACGCTCACGATCGGCGCCTGGACCGCGCGGCCCAAGAGCGGCACCGCCGAGGTCGATCCCTATTCGCGCGCCTCGATCGCCCGCAGCGGCGAATTGCCGATCGGCACCGGTGACGGCATCGCCTTTTCGGCCACATCAGATGACAAGAACAAGCCGCTCGACGGACGCTGCGACGTGGTCGTCAGCGGGGTGACGCCGGCGGCCCGGTTCTGGACGTTGACCCTGTTCGACCGCAAGGGGCATCTGGTCGCCAATTCACTGCAGCGCTACGGCTTCACCAGCCAGGAAATCGTCCGTGGCTCCGACGGCGCGTTCGAGATCCGGGTGGCGGCGCGGTCGCGGTCCGGCAACTGGCTGCCGACCGGCGGCATCGAGCGCTACGCGCTGATGCTGCGGCTCTACGATACGCCGGTAGGCGTGGCGACGCGGACGCAGCGCGACGCGCCGATGCCCTCCATCTCCACGGTGAACTGCCCATGATCCGGCTGGTATTCACCATCATCGCAGGCGTGCTGCTGGGCGGCGTGGTGCATCTCGTCAGCGTGCTTGCGCTGCCGCGCATTGCCACCCAGGACGCCTATTCGCGGCTGACACCGATGACCAAAGAGAATGCGGTGACAGCGCTTCCGCTCGCCGAGCCCAACAACGCGCCGATGCCGTTCATGGACCCGGCCTTTGCGGTCGCGATCTGCCGTTACGACCTCTCCGGCGGACCGCTCAAGCTGACGGTACCGGTCAGCCAGGCCTACACATCAGTGTCGTTCTACACGCGCAACGAGGTCGCCTATTACGCGATCAACGACCGATCGGCCGGCCGCAAGGTGATCGAACTCGACCTGATGACGGAAGATCAGCATTCCGCATTGCCGGAGGATGAGGAAGTGACCGCCGCCGACCGGCTGATCATCGATTCCCCCACCGCGACCGGCCTGATCGTGCTGAAGGCGTTGGCGCCGGAGCCGGGACTGATGCCGCAGGCACAAGCCTCGCTCGCAGCGTCGCAATGCGCCATCCAGACCGAGCCGCCACCGTCCAAGCAGCCCGAACCCGCCGCCCCCGCGCCGGCCCCTGCCCCCGCGCCGAAGGGCAAGCGCTGAAGACGGTCTGTCGCGCGAACGCAGAGATCGCGATGAGCGAAAAACGTTGAACAACCAAAGCGAGTATGCCAATTGAGCTCTTGGGGCGAGGAAACAGCAGGGCAATTGCCAGCCGTTCGTTGTTTGCCGTCGACTTCGAACTGGGCGCTTTCCACGATTGGGACGGGGGCATATGAGGTCAAAGATCGGGGCGCTGCCCCTTGTGCTTGTCGGATTTTTGCTGGCGAGTTGTGCGAGTCCACGCGGCCTCGATGAACCGCCGTTGCAGATTCCGGCAATGAAGCCGGGCTACGGCCGTGTCTACTTCACCCGGCCGGGTGAATTTGCGGGTTCGGCTGTTCAACCCGAGATTCGGATGAACAATGAAGTCGTCGGCAGATCGGTGCCCGGCGGCTTCTCTTATGTCGACCGCCCCCCGGGGAAATACGCCGTAACAACCGCAACCGAGGTCGAAAATGCGGTTACGTTCCAATTGGCAGCGGGCGAGTCGAAGTACATCAAGACAGCAGTGACACCCGGCATACTCGTCGGCCACGTCACACCGACGCTCGAATTCCCCGAGCAGGGACAATCCGACATCGGCCGCCTCAGGTACGTCGGCGCCAAATTCTGATCCCTCGCGCGGGACGAACTAAACTGCATGCCGCGGGTCCGAGCAAAGGCCCGCGGCCTGACCTCTTTTCCCGCCAAAGTTGCACATTACCGGAGCTGCACGTTGGAGTGCCCGCGCGTGGTGCGCTCGGCGCGACGCCGAAAAACTCGTCGCCAAAGAATTTGCCGACTTGATCGCGACCGACATCAAGAAATGGAAAAGCGGAAGCCGAAAAGCGGGTCTTACACCCCCGGAAACAGGGTGAGCTGGCACCCGGTCCGACGCTCCTGATCTCGATCGATTGGCTTTGTTCTGTCCCGCATCGTTCGGCGCTTAACGATGTCTGAATCCGGACAATTCGCCGATGCCCCTTAGCGAAATCTTACGGAGGGCCAGGTTAGGTGGCAGGCGATTTATAATATCAGGAAATATTCACAATGACATTCGGCAAGCGTCAATCCGGGGTTGGCTCTGCTGCACAAGCTCTCAACGTGAACTTGGCTGCCGCACAGGGCCATGTCGTCACCGAGAGCACTGCGCCGACAGGTCACCCGATTCGTTGGCTCATCATACTCCTTGCCTGTGGGGCGATGCTTTACGGTCTCGTCGTGAGCTATGGTCCGGACATCCTGCGCGACCATCGCCTGGCCGGAACCTGGCAACCGGCGTATGATTTGCGGGCGATGGAGGGGAAGTGCGAGCGAAGAAACTTCGTGATCACCTTCTGCAGCGCCAAAATCCAATCGGTCGCCAACCCCAGTCAAGCGCCAACTGCCCATCGTTTCATGATGCTTTTTGCAGGCGGTGGCGGAGAGGCTCTGGTGCCGGTGCGCTCAACGACCGACCGCACAGCGGTTTCGATCTTCTACGCAGCGGAAACCAAACTTTGGAACCGTACGCTGTCATTCATTTTCGCGGCGGGCATACTGGCCCTGTTCGGTGTCGGTGCTCTTTTCGCTTTCTTCAAAGCGGTCAACTATTTTGATTGAGTAGACCGTGTCGCTGCTCAAAATTGTTGGCGGCGTCGGCGGGGTCTTGCTCTTCTGGGCGACTTTCCAATTGCCTTCCGGCTCCGGAGATGTGGCATCTCGACAAACCTTGTCCATCAGCGAAGAGCCGGACCGCATCGTGCTCGGCTGGAGCGGGCCGGTGCAAGAGCCGATGAGCGAGCGTATCGCCGCGGCCCTCGATCGCTACAAGGCCGATCGACGTCGGCTCGTCCTCATCCTCAATTCGCCGGGCGGCTCGATCGAACAGGGGCGTAAAGTCGTCGCCGTGATCCGTGCGCGTGATCGCGCGATTGATACGCTCGTTCAAAAAGCCGGCGTTTGCGCTTCCATGTGCGTTCCGATTTTTCTCGCCGGCACCGAGCGAATGGCCGATCCCGAAGCCTACTTCATGTTTCACCAGGCCAGCTTGAACATTAGCGCTCGGGAAAACGTGAAGCGACAGCAGTTCAGCGATTCCGAGACAGCTCTCTTCTCGCAAGCCGTAAAGTCGATCGAGACGCAAGTCACTGACGATTTCTTCCACAACGACATCGGCATCCGCGGCGTTAGCAGGGTCTGGCTTGCCAGGATGCGTGAGAAAATCCCGGGCCGCGATATCTGGATGAGCGGTCAACAGCTCGTCGATGAACGCTCTGGCATCGTCGATCGTCTCATTCGCACACCAGCCCTTTAGCTGGGCCAGTTGAGCCGCAGGTTTGCTATTGGACCCATCTCCGACATCACCCCGCCCGCACGCCCTCACAGAACCGCCATGCCCAACAAGGTAGGTTGGATTGCCGCTCGATTTGGTGGCGCGGAAGGAAGAAGGCCGCCGGCTAAGGCGACCTTCAATCCGGCACGCCGGTTGTCCGAACAGCTATTGAGGTACCCCCTCAACGGCATAGCTGCGGAACTTCGCCATGCTGTTGCGGAGCGGCAGGAGGTCTTTGAAGGCCGCTGAATCCCGATACGCTTGGATTTTCTCAACGCTATCCCACTGTTGAATAACAACGCGTGCTTTCGGCGGCTCTCCTTCGATTGTCGTGGTTTTACCTCCGGCGGCAAGGAACTTGCCGCCAGCCGCTTTGATGGCGGCCTGAGCCTTCGGCACGTAGTCCTTCACATAGGCCTCCATGTTCGAGGGCTCGATTTCAACGACTTGGTATACTGGTGGCTTAGCCTGAGCATGAAGTCCCTCAACTGCGACTGCACCGAGTCCGAAGCCCGCCAGCATCGCCAATGTCACTGAATAGTGAGTCTTCATGACGCTTCTCCCTGGTCACTGCGAAAACTAATCGGTCGCGCTGGCTCGCACGACCGTGCGATCGCGAATGCAAAAAGCACCGGCAAAAAAAGACGTCGGTCTATTGAAGTGCGACGCCTGCCGACGGCATCGACGCTGCCAATACGAAACGGGGACTTCGGCACGCCCCGGTGACAGCTCGCGGACTAACTCGATGTCCGTCTATGCAGCATACAACGTGGACCGGATTGTCGGAAGAGTACAGGACCCCAAAGTGGACCAGCCCCTCGGCGTTCGAGTCTCTCTCGTTGAAAAAAACGGGGGGGGGGCGGTGTGAGGGCTGGCGACCTACCCAAGGCAGCTTAGGTAACGATGTATGCGCGACGCCGACGTCTGTCTGTGGCACGTTTGAGACATGCACGGCTATCCTGCGAATGTCCGTTCGCCGGGGCAAGAGCAGACATGCGCTGGTCAAATTTTGCCTTTTGACCCATCACGTCATTTGCGGTGCCACGGGAATTGGACCGGTATTGCGGCCGGCCCGTTACGATTGCAACAAATTTCGGCTGTCCGGCAATCGAGACGTAAAACGGGATGCCTAGAGAGGAGAAGTCGCAGTCAAGGACGAGAGGGAACCCCAATGACAGACGTTATCGGCGCAAACGATCGGGTGGCTCTCGCCGCTGCTGAAGACCTGCCGGTCCTTAATGTGGCAGACCTCGACGCGGATCCTCATGGCATGTTCCGCAGGTATCGTGCCGCCTATCCCTTTGTCGGACATGAAACGGGAGCTTACCTCGTGCTCCGCCATGCCGACATTGAGCGGCTGGGTAGTGATTCTCGTATAGCCGCATCCGAAACGGTCCACCCGGAATTGTTCGGTGTCACAGAGGGAGCGCTCTTTGATTTATTCGATCAGGGAATGCTCACCGCCAATGGCGCCGTTCACCGTCGCCGGCGCTCACCGTTCTCCAGAAGCTTTGCGGCTCGCACGATCGCCGGTCTGCGGCCGCAGATACGGCGTTCCTCGGAGCAGTTGATTGAGAGCTGGTATGCCGATGGTCAGGTCGAATTTGTCGGTCAGTTCGCAGCTCAACTTCCCGCCCGCGTCATTGGCGATCTTCTCGGCCTGCCGCGAGCCGACATCCCATCCTTTACAGAACTTGTCTACTCGGTGACACGATTCATCAGCTCCAGCGTACTGCCGGACGAAATCCCTGAATCAGAGGTGGCGTGCCAACAGTTGCGCGATTACGTGGAAAAGACGCTCGAAGACAGGCGTCGCGCCCCTCGCGACGATTTCCTCTCGGATTTCCTGGGGAAGGCGGACGCAGCCGGTGAATTGTCACCTCTCGAGATCATATTCCAGATCGTGCAGTTGATCGTCGGCGGCACCGACACGACTCGTGTCGCCATCGTGGTGCAACTGGCGCTCCTGCTCCAGCACAGGGAGCAATGGGACGCGGTGTGTCGCGATTCCTCGCTCATTCCAGGCGCGGTTGCGGAGGCGATGCGCTTCGAGCCGAGCGTCGCATCGTTCGTCAGGGTGACAACTGAAGACATCGAGGTTGGCGGCGCTGTTCTTCCGGCCCGGCAATTCATCATGTTGTCAACCATGTCCGCCGCGCGTGACGAAGAGACCTATGAACGTCCCGACGTGTTTGACATCCGTCGAACCGACCAGCCGCGGCTAATTCCCGCCTTCGGTGCCGGCGCCCATCGTTGCATCGGTGAAGCGCTGGCGCGTGCCGAACTCGAGGAGAGCCTGGCGGCGCTCGCGGCCCGCATCCCGCAGCTCCAATTGGATGAAGCGCCTGCGATCAAAGGGCACAGCGGCATCCGTCGCGTCGATACCATGCGGATATCCTGGCAGCCGTGAAATCCGGATGAGGCCTCGACGTCAAAGCCGAAAATGGCCCAAAGCCTGTGGCGTTTGATTGCTCGACAAATCCACAACCTAGGGTGCATTCTTATCGGAGGATTTAATGGAGATTTAATAGCTCCCCGTCCACATTCCCGCTCAGATTGTAGCGCTGGCCTCCAACCACTTGGCCTTTGCGTTGGAGAATGTACTGAATGCAAACCCTAGGTTCCGCCTTGGACGAGCAAAAGGGGTTTGCTCAGGGCTTCGATTTCCTACGCATATTTTTGGCAACGAGCATTATCGGATGGCACACCGCCAAGTTGAGCGGGCATGTGGAAATGGCGAGGGCCTCTGTCTTTTGGTTTTCCGAATATATGCTGGTGCCGATGTTTTTTGCTTTAAGCGGATTTCTTGTAGCAGGTAGCAGCATGCGCCTGTCTACGAAAAACTTTCTCTTGAACCGCGCCGCGCGCATCTTGCCAGCACTCGTTGCCGACATCGTCTTCGCAGCGCTTCTAATTGGTCCGCTGGTGACGACACTGCCTGCAAAGCAGTATTTCGTTGACGCAACTTTCTTTGCTTACTTCCTCAATATCACGGGCTGGATGCAATACTTTCTTCCGGGCGTCTTTGAGAACAATCCATTGCCAGAAGTGAACGGGGCGCTGTGGACGGTCCCCTTCGAAATCGGTTGTTACGTCATGCTCGCCGGGCTGATGACTACCGGAGCAATCAAGCGCCCGAGATTGGTACTACTGTTCACTTACACCGTTTTGATGGTCGGGATTCCTCTCCGTTTCGTAACGTCGCATCTGGTAAGCGATCATGTATCGTTGCTTGAAAGCCTGGCGATGAACCTCTTCCTTTTCAAGGGGTCACTACTTTTGCCCTCTTTTTTGATCGGAATTGTCCTTTATCAGCTGCGGCACTACGTACCTTTCTCTAGATCAGTTGCGATTGGCTTAGTGTGTGTGGCGATCCTTGTGAGCGCGTTAGGCGATTCAAACCTCCTGTTGAGCCCCGCAGTCCACGCCATCATACTTCCGCTTCTCGGATATTTAACTGTGATGATTGGGGTGTCGCCGATGCCTCGTCTTCCGGGATTCGGAACCGGTGATTATTCATACGGGCTGTATCTCTACCACACGCCCTTCCTCCAATTGCTGATTCACTATTTCCCGGAGGCTCGGACCGGTGACCTATGGTGGATGTTATTTTTTGCCGGGTTTTCACTTTCGCTGACGGCAGCCGTGATTTCGTGGCACGTGCTTGAGTATCCAGTGCTGAAGCTCAGGAATTCTTTCGTGATCAGACACCGGCCAGAGAGCGGCTTGGGTTTTCGGGGACCGTGCTCATGCCGCGACAGCCTATCTGCAGCTCGTATCCCGCCAATCTCCGGCTAGCTCATCAGGTCTCGTGGATCGCTGACGCGCTTGACGCAAGGTCCGAAGTGGATGATGTCGCCTCTTGGCCTAAACCAGACTCGCAAAGAGCCAGCTCAGATGTTGGCTTCCGAGCGCAATCCGGCCATCGCCAGGGATCTTTTCAGATTTATGAGTAACGCCGCGGCTTAGCCCTTCACCGTCACGGCACGTCCGATCACCGGCTGGGCGGCGACCGGCGGATTGGCGGTTTGCGCCGCGAGTTCGCCGATCAGGCGGTCGGCGTCGGCCGCGATGCTGTCGGGCGTCTGAATCACCAGCCGCTCCAGCGCCCAGCGATACGAGGCAATGCGCCGCTCCAGGCATTGCTGGACCCATTGCACGATCAGCGTGTTCTCTTCCATGCGGGCGATCGCATCGGCCTGTTCGCGCGGCGACAGTTCCGACACCATCTTCAGGCTGGCGCTGCGCTTGCGGTCGAGTTCGATGACATTCGCGGCGGAGGCGAAGAACGGCTCGAACCGCGTGATGTCGTTGCGGACGTCCTCGATCAACTGCTGGTAACGCGAGGTGTGCGAGCGGTGCGGCTCGTCGATCAAAGCGCGCCCGTAGGTGGTGCGGTCGAACACCACCTTCTGCCGCCATGGCGAGGGCAACGGCTGGTAATCGCCGAACACGCTCTTCCAGGCGGGCCGCGAATGCGGCGGTTCGATCAGCGGATAGGCGAGATCGCGAAGCTGGCGCTCGTTTTCGGTGAGCTGAAAGTGCGAGGGCTTGAGGCCGAGGCTTGCCGTGGCCTCGGCGCCCAGCCAGCGGTGCATGTCGTCGTTGCGCATATCGGCGCGGGTGCGGCCGAAATCGCCGCCACTGCAGCCGCCGAGCACCGCGCTTGCGACAAGCAGCATGAGAGCCGGGAGTGACCGAAGCCCGGTGGTCCGGATCGGAAGGCACAGCTCCGGCATTTCAAAGGTCCGTCGTTCAGGGGCGCCGACGGCGACGGCGACCGGGCGCCGCCCCCTCTTCCGGCCCGCGCCCGTCGCCGGTTTCAACGGCTTCACGTTCGATGCGGACAACGGGAAGGATCAGCACGGTTCCCAGGCCATCGCGTGGAGCGCCATTCATGGTTGAGCCCGGCCGCCGCGAAGCCGCATCCGCCGGAAATTCAATGATGGTGCCCATAATTCGTTCTCTCTAATTGCCGCACGGACACGATCCGGCCGACGACATGCCATTATTCAGAACAGAACGTGGTTAACGGCATCTTAATTTGTGCAGGCGGTACAGTTACGGGTGTCGGCGCCGCCCGCCGAAAGCTTGCATTTTATCGGATTTCTTCACGGGCTGTTTTCCTTAACCAACTCTTAAAGTGCCGTGCGTAGGCTGACGCGAGGGATTACCGAAGTCGCGTACACCTGACATGACCGCAGCTCCATTGTTTCCAGGATTTGACGGGCTGATGACGCTCTCGCGCCGCGAGGGCGTCGATATCAGGCCGACCTTGCTGCGCGTGCTGACCGACCTCTATGTCCAGACCAGCGCCCATTCCGCCGACGAGGAACGGCAATTTGTTGAACTGACATCCCGCCTGATCGACCAGGTCGACGACGCCACCCGCGCCGCGGTGCGGGCCCGGCTCGCGATCTATCCGGCGACCCCGGCCGAGATCATGGACAAGCTCGGGCTGCGGCGTTCGCATCCCGGCCAGGGCTTGCCGCTCGCAGCCCCGATTGCCGCTGCTCCGGCCAGTGAGCCGGCGGTGACGGCGCCGACCGAAGCGCAGTTGCGGATGGCTTCCACCCTGTCGATGCGGCCCAACGATGCCGCCGAAATCAGCGACATGTTTTTCGCGGCGGGCGCCAGCGAGCGCGCGCTGATCCTGCACAATCTCGACGACACCCCGCTGAAAGCCTCGCCGCGAATTCCCGCAGCCCGCGCCGCGCGCGCGCTCCATATCCTGGAGATGGCCGCATTCGCCGAGGACACCGAAAACTTCGCGCTCGAACTCGGCGAAGCCTTGATCCTGCCGCAGCGGATTGCCGAACAGGTGGTGCACGATCCTGGTGGCGAGCCCTTGGCCTGCGCTGCGCGCGCGCTGGACATGCCGAGCGCCGCCTTCCAGCGCGTGCTGCTGTTCCTCAATCCCGAGTTCGGCTCATCCGTGCATAATGTTTATCGTTTGTCGCGGCTGTACGACCGTTTGAGCGAACGATCAGCGCTGGTGATGCTGGCCGCGTGGCGCGGCTCGACCATGGCGGTCACGCGCGCCAAATATCGCGCTACGCTCTACGACGACGAGCGCCATCGCGCGCGTGCGGCACCATCGCAATCCCGGCCCGCCGTGCAGCCTGGAACGGCGCCGGCCATTCGCACCGGCACCGACGGTTCGAAACGCTAACGCGTTCGGCGCTTCAATAGCGTTTTCGAGCGAAGTGGATACCGGTTCGCATCAAGAAAACGCGTCAAAACAAAAATGCAGAGCCCGGTTCTGATTTAATCAGAACCGAAAAGGCTCTAGGCTTTGGCCAAATCGAGAAAGTGCCGCCCTGCCCGGTCCTCGGTCTCGACGATCCAGGCATCTGGATCGAACCGGAGTTCCTTGGCGAGACGCTCCTCCACGGATTGCTCCGGCACCGGCTGCGGCGACGCCGGTGCGAACAGCCGCTCGGCCGGGCGGCTCTCGTCATAGACGGTCTGCGGCGCGGGTGCATACAGCATGGCGTTGCCGTCGAGCAGCGCCACCTTGACGAACACCGCCCCCGCCTCCTCCGCCCCGCGCTTGCGCACGGCGCCAAACACGCCCTCCGTCTGGCAGCGGCGCAGGTAAGCGGCCACCCAGATGCTTGATTTCAATCGCATGGAAAAGACGATAGGCCAGCGACCGGGCGGAAGCTAGTCGACCGGGTGGCCGATCATCGCCGTGAGCTCCTTCACCAGGCGATCGGACATCTGCCCGGTCACCGGGAGCTTGCGGTCGCGCTCGAATTTCGAGATCGCGGCCTGCGTCTCCGCACCGACCGCCCCGGTCGGCTTCAACTGGCCGTAGCCATATTGGGTAAGCGCGCGTTGCACCGCCGCCACGCGGCGCGCGCCGGCGCTTTGCGCGGTGGCCGGAATCGGCGCGGGCGGACGCGCCACGTTCGCGGGCGTCGCGGCAGGCGCACCGGTCGACTTGACCACGAGATTGGCCATCGGGTCAGGGTTCTTGGGGTCAGGATTCCTGGCGTCGCCCCTGGGATCGGCACTCCTGATCTCGACGTGCCTGGGATCAGCGCCTCTCACCTCGACCGGCCTGATTTCCGGCGGCTCTGCCTCGACCGGCCTTGAGATCAGTTCGACCGGGCGCGGGCGCGGCAACGGGCTCGCGACGGTGGTTTGCGGCGACGGCAGCGTCACCACCGAGCCGAACATCGGCGAAGGATGGCGGCCGGCCTGCAGGAACAGCGCATTGGCGAGGATGGCGCAGATCGCGGCAGCGGCGAGCAGGCCCGCGACCACGTCTTTCGGACTGTGCAGGAGCATGCGCATGACAAGACCGCGCTCTTCCTCCACTTCAATCGCAGCCGCCTTCGTGCCGCGACGGCGGCGCCGCGGCATCTCGTCATCATCGTCGTCAATACGCCTAGGCACGTTTCTTCACCTGATGGACCTGGTCCTGTGATCCGGATCGCAGCGCCGGGTTCAGCGTCGCGACGTTGTTTGAAGGCGTCAGCGGCGGCGCAAAGTCAAGCGGCAAGGCAACGGCCACCGTGGTGCCCTCCCCGACCGTGCTCTGCACGTTCATCTCGCCATTGTGCAATCCGACCAGGCCCTTCACGATCGACAGGCCGAGGCCGGTGCCTTCGTGCTTGCGCTGATAGGTCTTGCCGGACTGGAAGAACGGATCGCCGATCCGTGCGAGATCCTCAGCGGCGATCCCGACGCCGGTATCGGTGACAACAAGCATCAACCGCGATCCCTCGACCGCGGCGGAAACCGTCACGCTGCCGCCGCGCTCGGTGAACTTGATGGCGTTGGCGACGAGGTTCAGCGCGATCTGCTTGAACGCGCGGGGATCGCCGTTCATCACGGGCAAGTCCTCCGGCGCGCGGGTGATCAGATCGACGCCGTTGTCCCGCGCCTTCAGCGCCAACAAATTGCAGCAGTGCAGGAGCGCCGCGCGCGGCGCGAACGGCTCCGGCGAAATTTCGAAATTGCCGGTTTCCATCTTGGAGATATCGAGGATGCCGTTGACGACCGACAAGAGATGCTGGCCGGAATCGTTGATCAACTGCGCGTATTCCTTGCGGCGCGCGACGTCGAGCATCATCGCCTCTTCATGCACGATCATCTCGGAGAAGCCGATGATGGCGTTCAGCGGCGTGCGCAATTCGTGGCTCATGGTGGCCAGGAATCGGGTCTTGGAGGCATCTGCCTGCTCGGCCGCGGTGCGCGCCAGTTCGAGGGCCTGCTCCTGGACCTTGCGGTCGGTGACGTCGCGCATCACGGCGACGACGTCGGCCTCGGGCGAACCCTGCTCGAGCGGCCGGCAACGCATCTCGACCCAGATGAAATCGGCGGAAACGTTCTGGCCGCGAACCGCGTCGCGGCGGAGACGGAATTCGACGCGTTGCTCGCTGCCGCGCGCGGCATCCGACAGTGCCGTGAGATAGGCGGGACGATCGACGACATGGACGCGGTCGAACAGGCCATGGCCGGTGAGCCGTGCACCTGGCGTGCCGAGCATGGCTTCCGCCGCCGGCGAAATGAACTCCACGGCGCCGCTGCGGTTGTGACGCGAAATCACGTCGCTCATGTTCCGCGCGAGCAGGCGATAACGGTCTTCCTCGAGATAGAGCAGCGCCACGGAAGTGCGCGCCAGCGATTCCGCGCTGACCGCAAGTCCTGCCGCATAGAGCGTCGCGGAAGCGACGCCAGCCCCCATCAGGACGCTGTGCAGAACCGTGTTCGACTCCGGCACCGGCAGGAAGTGAAAATGTCCGAGCGCGATCAGCAAGGCTGCGCATGCCAGCGCCAGCGCGGAAGCGAATGCCACCACGCGGCGCGAGGCCGACAGCGCGGCTTCCAGCGGAACGACGATGAGCCAGACCGCGGCGAATGATTCGATACCGCCGGTCGTTATGGCAACCATCATGACGAGGCCTGCCAGCGCCAGCGCCGAGAGGATATGCGCGCCCTCGTAGCGGCCGGTGCGCGACAGGAACCACGACAATAGAATGGGTGCGATCAGCCAGGCGAAGGCCGCGACCTCGAGCGCCGTGGGCGCCCCGCGCATCGCCAGATAGATCGGAAAAGCCGCAAGCGCCACCAGGCTGCCGAGCAGCCGCGGCGCCATGAATGCGCGGTGACGCGCACGCGTCAACGCATCATAACGTGCCGAGGGATGCAGCAAGGCATCGAGACAATCGCGGATGATACTCAAAACAATCACGGTCCTCGCGCTTCGGCTTGTTCGTCAGACAGACGCGCCGCAACGCCCCCCATTATCCTTTGCGTCACCGTGTCAGAGCGAACTTAAGCGAACGCTAAGGCGCGGTGGACCACCGGCAAACGCCGCGCATTGGCGGGGATTTGACGCCCCGCAAGACGCTCATTCGAGGCGGATGGTGAACGACAGGTTTAGAGCCGCATCGATCTATGGTTTCGAAATGGTGGATGCGCGAGCGGCGCGAACTTTTCGCGCGATGGTGGTCATCAATCGAAAATTTACGCCGAATCGAATGATTGCCATTTTCAGCGAATTTTCGGCGACTTTACCTCAATGGAAACACTTCCGATTTATCGACGACTGGTAGTCAGGAACAAAGCTGCGGTTTAACCGCAACACAACCATAAGAGACGACCGGGGTCGCGAGATGTTTTTTCTGCTTCGCATGGCATTCTGGCTCGGGCTGGTGCTCGTGCTGTTGCCCAGGGAAAAGACGCCTGAATCGGACAAGATGCCGCAGATCGGCGCGTCCGAAGCCGTATCGGCTGCGACCGCCGCCGTCTCCGACATGGGCCAATTCTGCAAGCGTCAGCCGGCGGCCTGCGAGGTCGGCGGTCAGGCCGCGACCGTGCTCGGCCAGCGCGCCCAGGACGGCGCCCGCAAGCTCTACAAGATCATCACCAAGCCCGACCAGCCCAGCGTCCCGGACAAGAAGCCCGACCATACCAGCTCGATCGGCGACGACGCCGAGGCCGTGGTCGTGAACGCGCCGATCGCCGACGCGCTGACGGAAGAGGATATGGCGATCGAATGGCGGATGCCGCGGACGCCGTTGGCCGCAAAATAAGGCCGCGGAACCGGTTCCATTTCCGTCGCTTTCGTTCGATCCGCATCCTATATAAGATTTCAAGACAACGGACGCGGGCCACGATGACGATCGACGAAATCAGGGACAATTTCGAGCTGCTGGAGGAATGGGACGACCGCTACCGGTACGTCATTGAACTCGGCCGCACGCTCGACCCGATGCCGGAGGCCGAGCATTCCGCCGAGAACAAGGTGAACGGCTGCGTCAGCCAGGTTTGGCTGTCCAGGCAGATCGACCGCAGCGGTAATGGCGAGCCGCGGCTGAAATATTTGGGCGACAGCGACGCCCACATCGTGCGCGGCCTGATCGCGATTTTGCTCACGCTTTATTCTAGCCGCACGCCGCAGCAGATCCTGGCAACAGATGCGCTTGCCGTGTTCGACGAATTTGGATTTCGCGACCACCTGACCCCGCAGCGTTCCAACGGGCTGCGCTCCATGGTCGAGCGCATCCGCACCGACGCGCGCGAGGCATTGGCCGCGGCTTCCTGACGTCCAGAGCTTATGTTTGACGCGTTTTCTTGACGCGAACCGGTGCCCACTTCGCTCGAAAACGCTATGGCAAAACTATTTCCGCTTCCGCGCCTGCTGGCCGAGGCCCATTTTCTTGGCGAGCTGTGAACGCGCCACCGCGTAGTTCGGCGCCACCATCGGGTAATCCGGCGGCAGGCCCCATTTGTCGCGGTATTGTTCCGGCGTCATGTTGTACTGCGTGCGCAGATGGCGCTTCAGCGACTTGAAGCGCTTGCCGTCCTCGAGACAGACCAGATATTCCGGGGTCATCGACTTCTTCACCGACACGGCCGGCTTGGCCGGCTCGAGCGGCGTCTCGGGACGGCCGCTCGACACCCGCATCAGCGCCGCATGGACCTGGCTGATCAGGTTCGGGATTTCCGAGGCCTGGGTCGGATTGTTGCTGAGATAGGCCGACACGATATTGGCGGTCAGTTCGACGGGCGTCTTGCCGGCGGAATCGGTCATGGCTCAACCTTCTGGGATCGCAAACGCATCTGTCGGCCGTACGATTCGGACAGTATCCAACCGCGTCTATACATCAGCGGAATCCCATACGACTTGCCGAATATGAACGAAATGCCCAGAAACTGACAAGAACGACGGCGCTTTATTTTCAAGAGCGGGTTTCGCGGCAAGTATTGCAGGCTCTATGCCCGCTGGTCGAGATGCGCGCGCAGTTCATCGATCGAGGCGAAGCGCATCATCCCTTCCGGCATCTGGGCCTCGATCGAACCGTCGGAATAGAGCGAATAGGCCATGCCATCGACGATGCCCGATTTCAGCACCGTCACCTCCGGCTGATCCTCAGGCAGCGCCGGTCCGCCGTTGGCTTCTGCGAGCGTCGGGGGCATGCGGCCGCTGCGCCACTGCGGCGAAATTTCACCGTGCCTGACGCGTTCCGCTTTCGGCCAGCTATTGTCGAACGACGCCGGCTGCGGTTCCGCAATTTCGAGCGGCACGGTGGGCGGCCTGGAGCGAAGGTCCGACGACAACAGGTCCGGCGGCAGCGCCTCGCTGGACCGCCCTTGGCCACGCTCGCGCTCTTTTCGCGATGTCGATGAAAACAGCAAATTGCGCTTCGGTTTAGGGGCTGGTGGCGGCGGTTCGGGATGCAACGGTTCCGGAATCGGATGATCACGCAGAACAGCCTCGTTCTGCCACGGCGGCGGTGTCACTGGAGGGAAAGCCGGCGGTGCCGCTGGCGAAAAGGGTCCGGAATCGCCGAACTGCTCGGCGGCCGGGAAGCCGCCACCGGCGGCGGAATCCCGCGTCGCGGCGACCGGAAGCCCCATGGCCTCGCCGCGCGCTTCAGGTACCCCGGCGCTGAGTTTCCGCGCGATATTCTTCAACTCCCGGACCGCCATCCAGAGCGCGAGCATGATCGCGCCGGTGCAGAAGCCGATCACGCCGGCAATGATCAGCGTGTTGCCGGTGCTGAATTCCTTGATCGAGATTCCGTAGCCGGTCGCCAGCAGGCCTGCCAAAACGAGGCTGATCCCGGCGACCAACATCACAAACATCATTGAACTAATCCCTCAGCCGCGCCCGAAACGCTCGCAAGCCGCCCCACGCCACGATACCGTCATATTGTGTGCACCGCCAACCGCCAATTGCATCAAGGGTTCCGCAATGGCGTGGTTCGATTGCAGGATTCCCATCTCGGACAATCATGCTGCCATTCAGGTACCGTTCAGCCCGTCGCCAGTAGTTCTACCACCTACCAATTACTGCCCTTTTGTTGCATTGCATCAGGGATTTAAGCCACAATTCCCAATTACTTGGAAATGGAACTACGCTATATGGATACCCGGGGAATGAGGCTCAAGAATATCCAAGCTGGGCCATAGGGGACTCTGGGTTACCAATCGCCATGTCATCGATCACGACTTCTGCGCTCGATACGCCTGCGCGGCGCTCGGTGGAGCGGACTTGCGACGACCTTGCCATCTTGGTGATGGCGGTGGTCACCATTGTCGCGGGCCTGACCTTCCGCGACTACGGGCTTGGCTGGGACGACTACACGCACGCCGAATATGCCGACCTGCTGCTACGGATGTACGGTTCCGGCTTCAGGGACACCGGCGCGCTGTCGTTCGCCAATCTCTATATGTATGGCGGCGGCTTCGACATGGCTGCGGCCCTGCTGCACAAGATCATCCCGCTCGAACTGTTTGAAACGCGCCGCCTGCTCGGCGCCGTCGTCGGACTGATCGGCCTTGCCGTGACCTGGCGGCTGGCGCGGCGCGTCGGCGGCCCGCTTGCCGGGTTCGCAACGCTGCTGCTGCTGACGGTGTGCCCGACCTTCTACGGGCACATGTTCATGAACCCGAAGGACGCGCCGTTTGCGGTCTCGATGGTGATCCTGATCCTGGGTCTTGTGCGCCTCGCCGAGGAATATCCCGCCCCGTCGCCGCGAACCATCCTGATGGTCGGCCTCGGCGCCGGCCTCTCGATCGGCTGCCGGATTCTCGGCGGGCTGGCGCTGGTCTATGCGCTGGTCGGCTTCGTCCCGTTGCTGATCGATGAAGTCCGCACGCAAGGCTCGCGTGAAGCGGTCCGCCGCTTCGGCCATGTCGTATACGTGCTGCTGCCCGGCCTCGTGCTCGGATACCTGATCATGGGCCTGATGTGGCCGTGGTCGATCATGGAAGCGGACCATCCCTTCAAGGCGCTGACCTATTTCTCGCACTTCTTCGAAAAGCCCTGGAAGGAAATGTTCGACGGCGCGCTGGTCTCGGTGCCGGATATGCCCTGGTCCTATCTGCCGACCCTGTTTGCGCTGCAGCTTCCGGAAGTAATGCTTGCGCTTCTGATAGCCGGCGTCGTCGGCACTTTCATGTCGCTGTCGCGCACGGACGTTTCGGCCCGCCGCAAGACCATCTTCCTGATGCTGACGCTGGCGGCCAGCCTGCCGCTGGTGATCGCGATGGTGAAACGGCCGGCGCTGTACAACGGTATCCGGCATTTCGTTTTCGTCATCCCGCCGATGGCCGTGCTCGCCGGCGCATCGTTCGCCTGGGGCATGAACTGGCTCAAGGACAATCACCGCCGCTGGCAACCCGCCGCGCTGGCGGTGTTCATGTTCGGCCTGCTGTTGCCGCTCAGCGAGATGATCCGCCTGCACCCTTACGAATACACCCATTTCAACCACATCGCCGGCACGGTTCGCTCCGCCGACAATTTCTTCATGCTGGACTATTGGGGACTGGCACTGAAGCAGGCTTCCGATGGTCTGCGCGAAGAGCTGGTCGAACGGCAGGAATCGCCGCCGCAGGGACGTAAATGGAAGGTCGCGGTGTGCGGCCCGCAGCGCCCGGCGCAGGTGGCGCTCGGCCCCGACTTCACGATCGGCTGGGACAGCCAGTCCGCCGACTTCGCAATGACGCTCGGCGAGTTCTACTGCAAGGGCCTCACCGCGCCCGTCATGGTGGAAATCAAGCGTGACGATGTCGTGTTCGCGCGCGTCTACGATATCCGCGGCCGCGGCATCTCGACGCTGCTGGCCATTCCGGCGCCGTAACGGCGCATCGCCGCGATAGCATGACTGCCACGCGGGACGTCCGCCTTGCTGCCCGTCCGGCGCAGGGCTAGGCTCGCACTTCCAAAATCAACAATTTTGCCCGGAGAAGCGCGCCATGTCGCCAGCCGAAGCTCGCTTGAAGCAAGTTCCCTCCGGCATGACGGATGCCGAGTGGAACCAGCGCGTCAATCTCGCCGCCTGCTATCGTCTCGTCGCGCTGTATGGCTGGGACGATTTGGTCGACACCCACATCTCGGCGCGCGTGCCCGGCCCCGACCATCACTTTCTGATCAACCCTTACGGGTTGATGTTCGAGGAAATCACGGCGTCGAGCCTGGTGAAGGTCGATCTGCACGGCAACCAGCTCAGCGAGAGCGAATACAGCATCAATCCGGCGGGCTTCACCATCCATTCGGCGATCCACGAGGTGCGCGAGGACGCCGGTTGCGTGCTTCACCTGCATACGCCGGACGGCACTGCGGTCGCGAGCTGCATGGAAGGCTTGCTGCCGATGAACCAGACCGCACAATTCGTCACCCACGACCTCGCCTATCACGACTATGAAGGCGTGGCGCTGGACCATGACGAACGCCCGCGGCTGCAGAAGGACCTCGGCAACAAGAACCACATGCTGCTGCGCAACCACGGCACGCTGACGGTCGGCCGCTCGGTCGCCTCCGCCTTCGAGCGCATGTACCATCTGGAACGCGCCTGCACCATGCAGGTGCGCACCCGCATGCTGGGACCGACCGCCTATCCCGTCGAGCAGGCCGTGATCGACAAGAACGAACAACTGTTCGCCAATCCCGATCGCGCGGAATTGCGTTCGACCAATCTGGTATGGCCGCCGCTGTTGCGCAAACTCGACCGCATCGATCCCGGCTACAAGACCTGAGCCGGGCAAGCCCGCGAAAGGTTTTGGCGGCGTGACGGTACTGGTGACCGGCAGTTCCGGCCATTTGGGCGAGGCGCTGATGCGTACGCTGCAGGCGCAGCGGCGCGAGACCATTGGTATCGATATTCAGCCCGGCGCATTCACCTACCATGTAGGCTCGATCGCGGACCGCGCCTTCGTGCGCCGTTGCATGAAGAACGTCACGACGGTGCTGCACGCCGCGACGCTGCACAAGCCGCATGTGGCAACCCACAGCCGCCAGGACTTCGTCGACGTCAACGTTTCAGGCACGCTCAACCTGCTCGAAGAAGCCGCCGCCGCCGGCGTCACGGCGTTCGTCTACACCAGCACCACCAGCGTATTCGGCGATGCGCTGGTGCCGCCGCCGAGCGAACCGGCGGCCTGGATAACCGAAGACGTCACGGCGGTACCGAAGAACATCTACGGCGTCACCAAGGCGGCCGCGGAGGATCTGTGCCAGCTGTTCGCGCGCAATCATTCGCTGCGCGCCATCGTGCTGCGCACCTCGCGCTTCTTTCCCGAGGAGGACGACAATCGCGCGGTGCGCGAGGCCTACACCGACGCCAACATCAAGACCAACGAGTTCCTCTATCGCCGCGTCGATATCGAAGACGTGGTCAGCGCGCATCTGCTGGCGGCCCGCCACGCGCCTTCAGTCGGCTTCGCGAGGTACATCATCAGCGCCACCACGCCATTCTCGCGCGACGACGTGGCAGGTCTGCGCAGCAATGCACCGCAGGTAGTCCGCCGTTACGTACCTGACTATGAGGCCGAGTTTGCACGGCGCGGCTGGACGATGATCCCAGGCATCGATCGCGTCTATGTCAACGACCGGGCGCGCGCCGAACTCGGCTGGCAGCCGCGCCATGATTTCCGCGCGCTGATTGCGAGGCTGAGGGAGGACGACGACATCCTCAGTCCGCTGGCGCGCGAAGTCGGCAGCAAGGGCTATCACGATCGCGCTTTTCGCAAGGGCCCGTACCCGGTGGAATGAGGGCGCGGCGGAAGATATCGGTTGGACGAGCCGCGCGGATGCGCTAAACTGCCCGCCACAGACCCTCTACGCGTTTGGAATCAAAACGCCGCCCAATCCCGGGCGGCGTTTTTATTTGGGGACGGCGGATGGCGTAACGCTCACGTCCTGTCCGGCATCTGTCTTGGGAGTATGATCCTTACATCAGTCCCCTTGTCGGGTTCGCTGCTCAAGCGAAGCTGGCCGCCCAGGCGATCCGTCACCACGCTGTAGACGATATGCAGGCCGAGGCCAGTGCCGCCCTGGTGGCGGCGGGTAGTAAAGAATGGATCGAACGCCTGCCGCCTGACGTCCGGGCTCATGCCGCAGCCGTCGTCGCTAAAGATGATCTCGACATTATCGGCGCCGGATGCGCTCACCTTGATGGCAATATTTCCCCGCCGGCCGTCCGGAAACGCATGCGCGATCGCGTTGAGGAAAAGGTTGGTCAGCACCTGCCCGTAGGAGCCGGGATAGCTGCTGATCGAAAGGCCCTGCTCGCACTCGACGTTCAGCGTCACACCGTGCTTCGGCAGAGCCGGCCGCAGGCCCGTGGCGACCTGCTCGGTGAGATCACCGAGGTCGAACGATCGAAGCTCAGAACTGTTGCGGTCGGACGCCACCTGCTTGAACGACTGGATCAATCCGGCCGCGCGGTTCAGGCTCTCCTGCAGCTGCGCCGAGCCGTCGCACACTGCGTCCACAAACTCGTTGAGGCTCGACCGCTTGAGCGTTCCCTGCGCCGCTTCCGCGGCAAACTGTCGGCTTTTGCGCTCCAGCGATGACGCGACCGTCAGACTGGTGCCGAGCGGGTTGTTGATTTCGTGCGCGACACCCGCGACCAGCCGGCCGAGCGCTGCAAGCTTTTCCGCCTCGATCAGCCAGTTCTGGGTCTCGCGCAGATTTTGCAACGCGGCTTCGGCCGCATCCCTGGCCCGGCGCACTTCCCGCTCGCTGCGCTTGCGTTCGCTGATGTCGATATGGGTGCCGATCCAGCCATAGACCACGCCCTGGGGATCGCGCAGCGGAACGACGCGCGTCAGGAACGGGCTGTACTCGCCGTCCTTGCTGAGCAGCGACAACTCCGACTCCAGGGCAGTGCCGGCTGCCAGTGCCTCGGTCCAGCGATTGCCAAGCACCGTATGCCAGGCATGCGGATTGATCTCGCCGGCGGGCCGGCCCGTGTATTCGTACCAGTGACTGTTGAGCCAGTAGATTGCGCCGTCGGCGTGCGCCATCCACACTAGTTGCGGAATCGAATCCGCCAGCGTGTGGAACTGGCGTTCGCTGGCCCTCAGCGCGGCCTCGGCGCGCTTGCGCTCGGTGATCTCCTCGGCAGCGACATTGACGCCGACGATCTCACCATCGGCGTTGCGATGCGGGTGCCAGTAGGTGACCCAGAAACGCTCATCGGTCTGGTCGGCGCGCTGGCCAGCCACCTCGACGCCGGTGACGGGATCGCCGGTACGCATGATCGACTGCACGATGCCTTCGACCGCATCCGCCAGCGCCGGTACGCAATCCCGCACATAACGGCCAAGATGGTCCTCTACAGAAATGCCGCAGATATCGGTCAGGCGCTGGTTGATCTGGAGGTAGCGGCAGTCAGGCGACAGGAACGCAAGGCCGACCGGCGCGGTGTCGTAGATCAGTTGCAGCGTCGGCTGCCGCGGATCGAACACCTCGTCTGAAAATCTCGGCGGTACGCCGGTCGCGATCGGGGATTGATATGGTGTCATCGGTTGCTATCGGCTTCTATCGCCAATCCTCCCGCGCACGACACAACTAAATCCGATACGCTTGTAGAGGCAGTGATCGCTTCGGCATGCGTACCGCCAAAGATCCGGATCATGTCGCCGACCGTCTCGTCTGCCGGCGGCAGATCGAGCTCGTCCGTATCGGACGACGACACGGTTATCTGCGGGATTGAACGCCTCAATGGGGTGACGTGCAATGGTCACAATAACCTTGGACCTGCCCGGATCGCCCCAGAATCACCACATTCCGCACCGGCGCGCGGTCGCCGCAATGACGGTGCCAAGCGCGGCAGGGTGGCAAAGCCAACGAGTTGCGCGAACGTGTGTCCGGTGACAGGCTCCGCATGCCCACCATTCAAGGCCAACTACTCGGATAGTTGGTGGGCACGGCGCAACGCGCCTTCACACCCTACTGTCTCGCGCTCTACTTCGGCTCCGCGAGTGCTCCCAAAATCCGCGCCCAGGAGCGGATGCCCTTGTGGAAGCTCTTGAGGTCGTACTTCTCGTTCGGCGAGTGGATGTTGTCGTCGTCGAGACCGAAACCGACCAGCAGACTGTCGAGGCCGAGCGTGCGCTTGAAATCCGCGACGATCGGGATCGATGCGCCTGAGCCGACCAGCAGCGCCTCCTTGCCCCATTCCTCGGTCAACGCGCGCTTGGCAGCCGCCAGCGGCTTCATGTTCCAGTCGAGCGCGATGGCCGCGCCACTGGAGTGCTCGGTGAAGACGGCCTTGCAGTCGCCAGGAAGTCGCGCGGTGACATAGTCGCGGAACGCCTTCTTGATCTTCTGCGGGTCCTGGCCTTCGACCAGACGGAAGGAGACCTTTGCGGAAGCTTCCGCCGGAATCACGGTTTTCGAGCCCTCGCCGGTATAGCCGCCGATGATGCCGTTGATGTCGCAGGTCGGACGCGAGGATACTTGCTCGATCAGCAGGCGATCCTTTTCGCCGGCGGGGATCGAGAGCCCGATTGGCTTCAGGAACGACTCCGGCGTGAGGTTCAGGTTCTTCCACTGCGCCAAAATGTCTGGCGGCAGATCCTTCACGCCGTCGTAGAAGCCGGGAATGGTGATGCGGCCATTGTCGTCGAACAGGCCGCCGAGGATGTTGGTCAGCACGCGGATCGGGTTGCGCGCGCCACCGCCGAACACACCGGAATGCAGGTCGCGGTTGGCGGCCTTGATGGTGACCTCGTCATACATCAAGCCGCGCAGCGAGGTTGTGATGGCAGGTGTGTTCGGGTCCCACATGCCGGTGTCGCAGACCAGCGCGAAGTCGGCCTTCAACTCATCCTTGATCGCCTCCATAAACGGCACGAAATTCTTCGAGCCAACTTCTTCTTCGCCTTCGATCAGGATCGTGACATCGACCGGCAGCGATCCCGTGACCTTCTTCCAGGCCCGGCAGGCCTCGATGAAGGTCATCAACTGTCCCTTGTCATCCTCGGCGCCGCGCGCCACGATGATTTTTCTGCCATCGGCATGGTCGGTGACGACGGGCTCAAACGGCGGCCGGTGCCACAGATTGAGCGGATCGACCGGCTGCACATCATAATGGCCGTAAAACAGAACATGCGGCCGGCCGTCGGTGCTGCCGTTCGCCTTGGCAACGATCGCGGGATGCCCCGCCGTCGGCCTCACCTCGGCCTTGAAGCCGAGCGTGGCGATATCCTTGGCAAGATGATCGGCGGCTGCCTTGCAATCGCCGGCGAAGGCCGGATCGGCCGAGATCGACTTGATCCGCAACAGCGCAAACAGCCGCTCCAGGCTGTTGTCGAAATCGGCGTCGATGTGATCGAGGACCGGCTGCATCTTTGCGTTGGACATGGCTGACTATCCCTGGGTTACCCTTGGCTGTGGGCCTTGTTGTTGGCCTCAAGTTGTAGCTTGCCCGTGGCCTGAGGCAAGGCGACGTCTTCGGCAGGCGGATGCAATATGTGCCAGGCCAGCCCCGCCGTCAGCAGGATGGTGGCGGCGAGATTGTTGCCATACGCCTGCAGGTCGATCGGGAACAGCGGAAGCGAGAGGCACAACAGGCCGCCTGCCGCAACCAGCAACACCCACGTGCCGGCCCTCGCCGCCGGCCTCGGATCGTAGGCGGCGCGATGGGCCAGCACGGTGATCGGAAAGAACAGCCACAGAAAGTAATACTGGCGAGCCAGCGGCGAAGCGACCGTCATCAGACAGAACAGAATGCCAAGCTCCTCCGCATCCGACCGCTCGGTCCGGCGCGAGGCCTTCGGCATCACCGCGAGATATCCGAGCCCGATCGCGAGCGAGATCGCCAGCACGATCCAGTTCGCCGTCTTGAAATCGAGGTTGGCGACGTTCATCGTGCGCACCGGCTTGGACGGATCGTCCTGATTGTAGTTGACGGGCCGCGTCAGCCGGTGCGTCACCGCGATGATCGACTGATTGACCCACGACCAGTTCTGCTCGTCGCGCTGTCCGAACCCCTTCTCCGAACTGGTTCCGACCATGCCCTGGTACCAGGTCTTCAACTCCGTGAAATTGTTCTGGAAGCCGCGAAACGGCGCCGGCAGCACGAACAGGAACACGCCGATGAACACCAGCATGCTTGCCGCTGCCGCCCACTGTCGTCGCCACACCAGATAAGGCAGCACCGCCACCGGAAACACCTTGATCGCGGTAGCCAGCGCAAACATGCTGCCTGCCATCCAGCCACGGTGATCGCGCAGCAGCCAGAAGGCGTAAAGCATCAGCGCCAGCAGGACGAGGTTCGGCTGGCCGAGGTCGAACATGTCGAACACGAAGGTGACGGTGACGAAACCCGGCAGCGCTTCCAGCCACGGCCCGGGCTTGCGCCCCGATCCCGCCATCGCATGCGAGAACTGTGCCGTCATCCACCACGCGACGACGTTGAGAAACGACAGGCACAGATAGAGCGGGATCTTGCCGAACCAGCTCGGGATCGCGAGCAGCACCGCCGACAGCGGCGGATAGATGAATTCGAAATAAGCACCGGGATCGTCAGGATAGAGATTCCTGCCGTGCAGCACCTGCTGCCCGGCCCAGAACCACAGCGGATAATCCTTGGTCTTGCCGCTGCCCCAGATTTCCGGGACCAGGACATCAGCGGTCAGGGCGATGCAGCAGACCAGAAACAGGAGATCGAGCGGCCTTCGTAGCGACGGATATCTCAGCACACACTCGTTCCGGAGGTCAGAGGGAGATCGTAGCGACTCTTTTGTTTAGACGCGTTTTCTTCACGCGAACCGGCTTCCACTTCGCTCGAAAACGCTTTACCGCCGCAGCAAGCCGCCGAGCGCGCCGCGCACCAGCGCACGCCCAACCGAGCCGCCGAGCGATCCGCCAACTGCTTTGCCGAGATCGGCAGCGACACCACCGATGACCTTGTTGGTGACAGAACGCGTAACGTCTCGCGCAATCACCTGGCCGGTCGACATCCTGCCACGCTTGACGTTGGTGCCGAAAATCGTGCCGACGATCGAACCGATCTGCCCGAGAATTCCGCCGCCGGCGGCACCAGCGCCGCCATCCGTTCCGTCCGCGGGCGCCGCTGTTCCGGCCACGCGCTTCTGCAGCATCTCATAGGCGGATTCGGCGTCGATCGCGGTGTCGTATTTGCCCTTGACCGGGCTCTTGTTCATGATCGCCTTGCGTTCTTCCGGCGTGATCGGCCCGATCCGCGC
Organism: Bradyrhizobium sp. AZCC 2262; assembly: GCF_036924535.1. NCBI lineage: Bacteria > Pseudomonadati > Pseudomonadota > Alphaproteobacteria > Hyphomicrobiales > Nitrobacteraceae > Bradyrhizobium > Bradyrhizobium sp. AZCC 2262. The sequence goes on from NZ_JAZHRT010000001.1 coordinate 4,595,703, forward strand.
CGTCGGCGGCCGGATCATGACGCGCTCGACCATGGTCGGCGTACCGCCGCCTTCGAGGAACGACACCAACGCTTCGCCCTTGCCGAGTTCCATGATGACGCGGGCGGTGTCGAGCTTCGGGTTCGGCCGGAAGGTCTGCGCGGCGGCATTTACCGCCTTCTGGTCGCGCGGCGTGAAGGCGCGCAACGCGTGCTGCACGCGGTTGCCCAACTGGGCCAGCACCTTGTCCGGCACGTCGATCGGGTTTTGCGTGACGAAATAGACGCCGACACCCTTGGAACGGATCAGGCGCACCACCTGCTCGATCTTGTCCATCAGCGCCTTCGGCGCATCGTTGAACAACAGATGCGCCTCGTCGAAGAAGAACACCAGTTTCGGCTTCGGCAGGTCGCCGGCTTCCGGCAGTTCCTCAAACAGTTCCGATAGCATCCACAACAGGAAGGTGGCGTAGAGCCTGGGGCTCTGCATCAGCTTGTCCGCGACCAGGATGTTAACCATTCCCCGGCCATCGCTGTCGGTCTTCATGAAATCCTTCAGGGTGAGCGCCGGCTCGCCGAAGAATTTCGTTCCGCCCTGGTTTTCCAGCACCAGAAGCTGGCGCTGAATGGTGCCGACAGTCGCCTTGCTGACATTGCCAAAACTCTGCGCAGCCTTTCGAATCTCGGCCAACGGATCTTCCTCGGCATCCGGCCCCTTCTTGCGGCCATCGGGAACGATCGCATCCAACAGCGACCGCAGATCCTTCATGTCGATCAGCGTCAAGCCGTTTTCATCCGCCACGCGGAATGCGACATTGAGCACGCCTTCCTGCACGTCGTTGAGATCGAGCATTCGCGACAGCAATAGCGGTCCCATTTCCGTAACCGTGGCGCGAACCGGATGGCCCTGCTCGCCGAATACGTCCCAAAACACCGTCGAGAACTGATCGGGCTGGAAATTAAGGCCCATCTCTCCGGCGCGCTTGAGGATGAAGTCCTTGGCTTCGCCGACTTCGGAGATTCCGGACAGGTCGCCCTTGATATCGGACGCGAACACGGGAACACCGGCGCGAGCAAAGCCCTCCGCCATCACCTGCAGCGACACGGTCTTGCCGGTCCCGGTCGCTCCGGTGACAAGGCCATGCCGATTGGCAAGTGCAAGCGTCAGCCAGGCCGTCTGTTCGCCCTTACCAATGAAAATCTTCTCGTCGGTATCGGCAATCTTGTTATCGGAGGTGGCCATCACATCGCCTCTTCGCGCATCAGGCAGCTTTAGGTGCCAAGTTACACCATCATATCGCATCCTGTCCGCCGATTGAAACCGCCAGCCGCACGGTTGCAGCGGCCCAAGGGCGTGCCTCTTATACTTTTTTCCGACCTCCGGCAGAAAAAACGAGAGCGCAGCGCAATAACTCAGTGTGAATCCGCTATTCACTCTTGCATTGCTGCAACACTCGCCGCGCGAATCGAGAGCTACATCGCCTTGATGTGCGTTGATCGCTTGTATTTCAATCCGCAGGCGCTCAAGATCAATTGACAAGCAGGCGACCCGGTAAAAACCGGTTGGAGACGGGGCAATATGGACGAATTGATTGGACGGCTGGCCTCGAAGGCCAGCATCGATAGCGTTGTCGCTGAAAAAACCATCGGCATCGTTCTGGGCTTTCTCCGTAACGAGGCGCCTTCCGACAAGGTTCAGGCGCTGATCGACCAAATTCCGGGGGCTGAAGCTGCGATCGCGGCTTCCAGCAGCAATGGTGGATTCTCGAGGCTGATGGGCGGAGGCTTGATGGCGGTCGGCACCAAGCTGATGGCGCTCGGCCTGGGCATGAGCGAGATTCAGAGCGTGGCGCGTGAACTTTTCAGGTTCGGTCGCGACAAAATCGGAGCGGATCAAATGGGCGAAATCATTTCAGGGACGCCGGGCCTCAGCCAGTTCGCATAGATGCGCATCCTGGCAAGCACATTCAGCCCGAGCACATTCTTTATTATTTATCGAGCGTCATGACCTACCCCCTTTCCGAGATCGAAGGCCTGACCGCCTACTCCGCCTCGAAACTGAAATCGTTGGGCATTCGCACCACCGAGGCGCTGCTGGAGGCCGCCCGCACGGTGAAGGGGCGCAAGGCGCTCGCCGCGAAGACCGGCATCAGCGAACAGCAACTGCTCGAATGGGCGAATTTTTCCGACTACATGCGCATTCCCGGGATGGGCAAGGCCAAGGTGGGCCTGGTGCGTGCGGCCGGCGTCACCACGGTACGCGAACTCACGCTTCGCAATCCGGCACGCCTGGCCCAGAACATGAAAGACGTGAACACCAGGCGTAAACTCGTCCGGGTTCTGCCCTCCGAAAGATCCGTCGAGCAACTGATCGAGCAGGCGCGCAAGCTTTCGCCAAAAATCAGCTACTGAGGCCGGTCAGACCGGCCCGCGGGAGCCGGCTCTCACGCCTTGACTCCCCGGCGCGGACCGCGCAAAGCGACCGCATGATCGCAGCCAAGCCCAGACCCACCGCCGCGACCGGTCCGGCCGGTCATCCGGTGCTGCCTGCGCTGCTGTCGAGGCCCTATCCGGCGGTAATGGGCGTGCTGAATGTAACGCCGGATTCATTCTCCGACGGCGGACAATTCACCGCCCCCGAGCGCGCACTGGCGCAGGCCCGGCGTATGGTGGCCGAGGGCGCTGACATCATCGACATCGGCGCGGAATCCACCCGGCCCTACGGATCGGAACCGATCTCGGCGGAAGAAGAATTGAAGCGCCTGCAGCCGGTGCTGCCCGATGTCGTCGCGCTCGGCATTCCCGTATCGATCGACAGCATGAAATCGGCCGTCGTTGCCTGGGCGCTCGATCAAGGGGCGGCGATCGCCAACGACGTCTGGGGCCTGCAGCGCGATAGAGGCATGGCGGGCCTCGTCGCCGAGCGCGGCGCGCCTGTCATCATCATGCATAACCGCGATAGCGCCGATCCCGCCATCGACATTATGCAGGACATCGCCGACTTCTTCGCGCGTTCGCTCGACATCGCGGCGAAAGCGGGAATTTCGCCTGACAAGATTGTCCTCGATCCCGGCATCGGCTTCGGCAAGACGCCCGAGCAAAGCATGACCGCGCTGGCGCGGCTCGGTGAGTTGCAGTCGTTCGAACTTCCACTGCTGGTCGGCGCCTCGCGCAAGCGCTTCATCAGCACGGTGACGCCGTCGGAGCCGCATCAGCGGCTCGGCGGCTCGATTGCCGCGCATCTGTTGGCGGCCCAGAACGGAGCGCGGATCATCCGGGCGCATGACATCGCCGAAACCGTACAGGCGCTGCGCGTCACCGCCGCAATCAGGGAACAGGAATGAGCGATACGATCTTCATCACCGGCGTCGTCATCCATGCCCGCCACGGCGTGATGGAGCACGAGACCGAAGTCGGGCAGCGTTTCGTGATCGACCTCGAACTTTCCGCCGATCTGTCGGAAGCCTCGCGCACCGATCACCTGTCCGACACCGTATCCTATGCCAGTGTGGTGGCGACCGCGACGGCGGCGTTCAAGAACACCAATTACAAGCTCCTGGAGCGCGCCGCCGGCGCCGTTGCAGATGCGATATTCGCGGCGTTTGCGCGCATCGATGCGGTGAAGGTCACCGTGCACAAGCCGCATGCGCCGATTGCCGCGATCTTCGAGGATGTCGGCGTCGTGCTGACGCGCAAGCGGCAATCGCCCTGACATGGCCGATGTGCTGATCGCGCTCGGCGGCAATGTTGGCGACATCCGCGCCACATTCCGGAAAGCCATCGCCAATATTTGCGGCATGACACAGGCCGCCCTGCTCGCGCGTTCCTCCGACTACATTACCCCGCCCTGGGGCGAGGAAAATCAGGCGCCCTTCACCAACGCCTGTATCGAGATCGAAACCAGCCTCGATCCGCACGCGCTGCTGTTTACGCTGCACAAGATCGAGAAAAAATTCGGCCGCGACCGCGCCCACGAGACGCGCTGGGGTCCGCGCACCCTCGACCTCGATTTGATCGCCTATGACGACGTCAGGCTCGAGAAGCCGGAACTGACGCTGCCACACCCCCGCCTGTTCGAGCGCGCCTTCGTGCTGGTGCCGCTGGCCGAGATCGCGCCCGACCGTGTCATTGCGGGACGCCGTGTCATTGATGCGCTGGCGCAGCTTTCGACCGAGGGGATCCAGCGGCTACCCGACCTGGATTGACCGGCAAGGACCCAAAACAACCGTTTGGCTTGGCGGCCGCCCCGTGGCAATTTCCGGTCAAATCAAGAGACGACCAGGGAATAATGGGCCGGATGACCAGGATTGACGAGCTGACATTGGCGGCGGAATTTCCGCAGGCGACCTACGAGGACTGGCGCAAGCTGGTCGACGGGGTGCTGAAGGGCGCGCCGTTCGAGAAACTGGTCAGCAAGACGTCCGACGGGTTGAAAATCGATCCGATCTATCGCCGGGCCCAGGGTGCTACGCCGGTCGCCGGCCGTGCCGCGGCTGCGCCCTGGCAGATCATGCAGCGGATCGATCATCCCGATGCAAAGGCGGCCAACGCGCAGGCGCTGCACGATCTGGAGAACGGCGCGACGGGGCTGACGCTCGTATTCGCCGGCGCCAATGGCGCCCATGGTTTCGGGCTGGATCCTTCGGCAGAGGCGGTCGCGCAGGTTCTCGATGGCATCTATCTCGACGCCGGCATCGGTATCGAGCTGCAGATCGGCCCGCAGTCGCGGATGGCAGCGATTCACGTGGCGGAATATATCAAGCGCAGAGGTATCGACCCCGCCGCCTGCGATATCCGCTTTGGGCTGGACCCGCTCGGATCCTGTGCGGTGTGGGGCTTCAGTCCCTATAGCTGGGAGGAGATCGTTCCCGCGGTCACCGGCTCGATCAAGGGCCTCGCCGCCATGGGCTTCAAGGGCCCGTTCGCGGTCGCCGATGGGCGGGTGATCCACGATGCCGGTGGATCGGAGGTGCAGGAATTGGCATTCGTGCTCGCCGCCGCCGTCGCCTATCTGCGCGCGATCGAACAGGCAGGCATTGCGCTCGAAGATGCGCGAGGCATGGTCTATGCGCGGCTGAGCGCGGACGCGGACCAGTTCCTGACGCTGGCGAAATTCCGGGCGCTGCGGCTGTTGTGGGCGCGGGTCGAGCAGGCCTGCGGTCTCACGCCCAAACCGCTGTTCATTGCGGCCGATACCGCATGGCGCATGCTGACGCAGCGCGATGCCTATGTGAACATGCTGCGCGCGACGATGGCGACTTTTTCCGCCGGTCTCGGCGGTGCCAGCGCCATCACCGTATTGCCGCATACGCTGGCGCTGGGTCTGCCCGATCCGTTCGCGCGGCGGGCCGCGCGCAACACACAACTGGTGCTGCTGGAAGAGTCCAACCTTGCCAAGGTGAGCGATCCCGCAGCCGGCGCCGGCGGCATCGAGGCATTGACAAAACAGCTTTGCGAATCCGCGTGGTCGCTGTTTCAGGAGATCGAAACCGCCGGCGGCATATTTTCCGCGCTCGAACAGAATCTGATCCAGCGCAAGGTCGCCGCCACGCGGACCGCGCGCGAGGCCAGCATTGCCAAGCGAAGAGACGTGTTGACCGGCGCGAGCGAATTCCCGAACCTGCATGAGCCTGAGATCGCCGTCCTCGATGCGACGCCGATCGTGCTGCCGCCCTATGGCGAGGCAAAGTTCAAGTTCGACCCGCTGGCGCCGATGCGGCTGGCCGCGCCGTTCGAGGCGCTGCGCGACAAGTCGGACGAAAAGCTCAAGGCATCCGGCGCGCGGCCAAAGATATTCCTTGCCAATCTCGGCACGGCGGCCGACTTCACCGCACGCGCCACCTTTGCCAAGAGTTTTTTCGAAACTGGTGGCATCGAGGCGATCGACACGCAGGGGTTTGTCGACCCGGCGGCGCTGGCCGCCGCGTTCAAGGCGTCAGGCGCGGCGATTGTTTGCCTGTGCTCGTCCGACAAGGCCTATGCGGAACACGCAGTAGCCGCCACAAAGGCCCTTCAAGCGGCCGGCGCCAAGCATATCTATCTGGCAGGGCGGCCCGGCGAACAGGAGGCTGCGCTACGCTCGGCCGGCGTCGGCGATTTCATCTTTGCCGGCGGCGATGCGCTGGCGATGCTGAAGGAAGCCTGGCGGCGGATGGAGCAAGCATGACGGAAAACAACAAGACGGTCCTGACCGGCGGCTGCCAGTGCGGCGCCATCCGCTTCGCGGTATCGGGGGTGCCCGCCAAGATCAGCATCTGCCATTGCCGGATGTGCCAGAAGGCATCGGGCGCGCCCTTCGCCTCCTTCGCCGACATAGAGCATGAAAACTTCACCTGGACCCGCGGCAAGCCATCCGCATTCCAATCCTCCTCCATCGCCGAGCGCGATTTTTGCTCCGACTGCGGCACGCCGCTAAGCTTCCGGCGCATCGGCGGCCCCCGGATCGAGATCATGACCGGCACGTTCGACCGCCCCGACCGGGTGGTGCCGACGCGGCAATATGGAACCGAATCCCGGCTTGGCTGGGTGGTCGGCATCGCCAACCTGCCGAGCCAGACCACAATGCAGAATTACGGGCCGGAGAAGTTGGCGACCATCAGCAGCCACCAGCATCCGGATCATGATTAGGGGTGGCGCGCCCTCGACTTCACATGTGCTATGATGGGTACCATGAGCCGCATACCGAACTTTGCAAATGTCGCCTTTGAAGCCACCGCGCCCGCGCCGCCCGCCGGCGGCGCCGAGCCGTGGCTGACGCCCGAAGGTATCCCGGTCAAGCCCGGCTACAGCGAGGCCGATCTCGAGGGCATCGACTTCCTCGAAACATGGCCAGGCGTCGCGCCATACTTACGCGGCCCCTACCCGACCATGTATGTCAACCAGCCCTGGACCATCAGGCAATACGCTGGTTTCTCCACGGCGGAAGATTCCAACGCGTTCTATCGCCGTAACCTCGCGGCCGGGCAAAAGGGCCTTTCGGTCGCGTTCGACCTCGCCACGCATCGCGGCTATGACAGCGATCACCCCCGCGTCTCCGGCGACGTCGGCATGGCTGGCGTCGCGATCGATTCCATCTACGACATGCGCACGCTGTTTGCGGGCATTCCGCTCGACCAGATGAGCGTGTCGATGACCATGAACGGCGCGGTGCTGCCGATCCTCGCGTTGTTCGTCGCCGCCGCCGAGGAACAGGGCGTTCCCCCGGAGAAATTGTCGGGCACCATTCAGAACGACATTCTGAAAGAGTTCATGGTGCGCAACACCTACATCTATCCACCCGTGCCCTCGATGCGGATCATCTCCGACATTTTTGCGTACACCTCGCAAAAAATGCCGAAGTACAACTCGATCTCCATCTCCGGCTATCACATGCAGGAAGCTGGGGCCACGCAGGACCTCGAGCTCGCCTATACGTTGGCCGACGGTGTCGAATATCTGCGTGCCGGACTTGCCGCCGGCCTCGACGTCGACCGCTTCGCGCCGCGGCTGTCGTTCTTCTGGGCGATCGGCATGAACTTCTTCATGGAAGTCGCCAAGATGCGCGCCGCGCGGCTGTTGTGGGCCAAGCTGCTGGCCCAGTTCAACCCGAAGGATCCGCGCTCGCTGTCGCTGCGCACGCATTGCCAGACCTCCGGCTGGTCGCTGACCGCGCAGGACGTCTTCAACAATGTGATGCGCACCACCATCGAGGCGATGGCGGCGACCCAGGGCCACACTCAATCGCTGCACACCAACGCGCTCGACGAGGCGCTGGCGCTGCCGACCGACTTCTCAGCCCGCATCGCGCGCAACACGCAATTGTTCCTGCAGCAGGAAAGCGGCACCAACCGCATCATCGATCCCTGGGGCGGCTCCTATTACGTGGAACGGCTGACCCGCGATCTCGCGGAGAAGGCCTGGGGCCACATCCAGGAAGTCGAGGCGCTCGGCGGCATGGCCAAGGCGATCGAGGCCGGCGTGCCGAAACTGCGGATCGAGGAAGCCTCCGCCAAGACGCAGGCGCGGATCGACGCCGGACGGCAGGCGGTGATCGGCGTCAACAAGTACAAGCCCGTCAATGAAGCCGCGATCGACGTGCTCAAGGTGGAAAACTCCACCGTGCGGCGGCTGCAGATCGACAAGCTGAAGCGGCTGCGCACCGAGCGCGACCAGAAGGAAGTCGATTCTGCGCTGGCCGCACTGACGCGCAGCGCCGGCGAAGGCAATGGCAACCTGCTGGCGCTGGCGATCGATGCCGCGCGCGCCAAAGCAACCGTGGGCGAAATTTCGGACGCGATGGAAAAAGTGTTCGGGCGCCACCGCGCCGAAATCAAATCCATCACCGGCGTCTACAAGCGGGAGGCGTCCGCCATGTCCAACCGGGTCGAAAAGGTGCAGGAGCTGATCGATGCGTTCGAGACTGCCGAGGGCCGCCGGCCCCGCATCCTCGTCGCCAAGATCGGCCAGGACGGCCACGACCGCGGCCAGAAGGTGATCGCATCCGCGTTCGCCGATGTCGGCTTCGACGTCGATATCGGGCCGCTGTTTGCCACCGCCGACGAGGCGGCGCGGCAGGCGGTGGAGAACGACGTCCATATCCTCGGCGTGTCGTCGCTCGCGGCCGCCCACCTCACCGCGGTGCCGGAACTCAAGGCCGCGCTGAAGAAGCACGGCCGCGAGGACATCATGATCATCATCGGCGGCGTGGTCCCGCCGCAGGATTATGAGGCGCTCTATGCGGCCGGCGCCGAAGCGATCTTCCCGCCCGGCACGGTGATCTCGGATGCCGCCGAAGAGCTGATCCGCAAGCTCAACGCCCGGCTCGGCCATAGCGAGGCGGCGGAGTAGCTTCGACACGAAGCGTACGATTGAGATAGGCTGTGTCAATGAAAGGGGGCACCGTGCAATGGTGCCGCAGTGCCCCCAGGTAGACCATCCTGATGTCGGATGCGTCAGTGCCTACGCAGCAGCATCAAGGCCGATGCTTTGCCGCAGTCCTTCCAACTCTGCTTCCAAATCCAAAACGATATCGTGTAGCAAACGCGCCGCGAGTGGATCCGTGGTTTCCTGCTCCATCGCCCGATAGCGCGCAACCTGATTTCTGCGCTCCTTCCAGTCGCTGTCAGTCATGATGTCTCCCCATGCTCTGACCCCCAAGCGCGGGCACATTGGCTCCCTCAATTAAGGAATTATTGCGGCGCAAACGCGGAATCTGGCGGCTGCATCGCTACCGAAAGGTTCTGCAATACCCGCAAAAGTGAAGACCATCGCCTCACGCGCGAAGGCGGCTTAACGCCCTTTCGAGCGAACGAGTCCAATCCGGAATCCAGGACTGGAATTGCGTCCGCCAACGCTCGGCATCCTGCGGCGCGGTGTCGAGCGTTACAGCCCATTCGATGAATGTTCTGTTGCCCTCGACGACCGGAAGCAGGTGCATCGTGCCCTGATAGTGAGTCGGTGCGGGCGCTTCGGGCACGAGACCGGATGGAAACGGCAGCGGCTCGATGCCGGCATAGGTCAGCGTGTGGCCTTCGTCGGAATGGCCGGCGAGACGTTGGCGAACCCAGTTGCCGAGATAGCAGAAGCGCCTCACTGCTCCGATTTCGTCGCCGCTCTTGTCGTCCTCGATCACGCTTTCGGTGACGCCGTCGATATAGGCCGGGTAGTTGTTGAAGTCGCGGATCAGATCCCACACGACTGGCACGGGATGGTTCAGCACAGTGCTGTAATAGGCTGTCGTCATGGTTGTCTCCGCAATCGATCGCGGCTCGATGACTGAGCCGCACATGGATACCTATTTCGGGTAGCCTGATCGCCGCCACCCGATTTCCGGATGCGGCGAGATGCCCACCGGAGATGAAACCGTATGATCGGCCAACGGCTTGCGACTGCAGCACAAAGCCGCCTAGAATGCGGACATCACAAGAGCGCCTGGACTCACGGGTGCCGCAGGGGAGGACCCACCATGTCCAGGAAGATCACGCGCCGCGCCTTCGCGGCTTCATCCGCTGCTGCGGCGGCTGTCGCGGGTTTTGGCTTCAAGCCGGCTTTGGCGCAGGCTTACCCGGCACGCCCGGTGACCGTGATCGTACCGTGGGGCGCCGGCGGCGGCACTGACGCGACCGCACGCATCGTCGCGGCGCTGCTGGAGAAGGATCTCGGCCAGCCCTTTAACGTGGTCAACCGCACCGGCGGCTCCGGCGTGGTCGGCCATTCCGCGATCGCGACCGCACAGCCCGACGGCTACACCATCGGCATGCTGACGGTGGAAATCTCGATGATGCACTGGCAGGGCCTCACTGAACTGGCGCCAAAGAGCTACACACCGCTCGCGCTGATGAACGAGGATCCGCCCGGCATCCAGGTCAGTTCCGGATCGCCCTACAAGACCGTGAAAGAACTCGCCGACGCCATCAAGGCCGCGCCTGCCGGCAAGTTCAAAGCCTCCGGCACCGGCCAGGGCGGCATCTGGCACCTGGCGCTGGTCGGCTGGATGCAGGCGATGGGACTTGCGCCAAATCATGTCGCCTGGGTGCCGTCGAACGGCGCGGCGCCCGCAATGCAGGATCTCGCGGCAGGCGGCCTCGATCTCACCACCTGTTCGGTGCCGGAAGCGCGCGCCATCATCGAGGCCGGCAAGGCACGCAGCCTTGCGCTGATGGCCACGGCGCGCAACCCCGCCTTCCCCGACGTGCCGACGCTGAAGGAAGCGATGGGCATCGATTATTCGACCGGGGCGTGGCGCGGCATTGCCGGCCCCAAGGGCCTGCCTGCGGATGTCGCGACAAAACTCACCGCGGCACTGAAGAAGGTTTTCGACTCCAAGGAGTTCAAGGAGTTCATGAGCAATCGCGGCTTCGGAACGGTGTGGGGCGATGCGACCGAATTCGCCACCTTCATGGACAAGGGCGACGCCCAGATGGGCGTGGCGATGAAGGCCGCCGGGCTATCGAAGGCCTGATCATCGGCTGACATCGTCCGAACCCACGGAGCCAGTCCATGCGTCTTCCCGATCGCGTCACGGGATTGTTTCTCGTTGGCCTCGGCGCGGCTGCCGCCTATGGCGGCTGGCTGTTGCCGCCGGTGCCCGGCCAGCCGGTCGGGCCCAACGTGTTTCCGCTGGTGATCGGAACGGGTCTCGCGTTGTGCGGGCTCGCGATCGCGTTCGGGATCGGCCATTCCTTCGAAGAGGAGGAAGAGCTCATTCCGGTCGAGGGCGGCCAGCCGAGGCCGCCGACCGGGAAGTTTTACGGCCTGCGCGCATTGCTGCCGCCGGCATTGCTGCTGTTCTACGTGGTGGTCGCCGACCGGCTTGGCTTCATCATCACGGCAGCGCTGATCGTGTTCGTGACCTCGAGCGCGCTCGGCGCAAGATGGAAGCTGTCGCTGCCGCTCGCCGTGCTGGCGCCGATCGGCATTCATCTGATTTTCGCAAAATTGCTGCGCGTGCCGCTCCCGGCCGGGCTGCTGCCGATGCCATGGTGATCGATGCTGAAAACCCTGCTTGAAGCGTTCGCGCTCATTACCACCTGGGAAGTCATTATCGCGATGTTCGCGGCCTCGATCTATGGCCTCGTCATCGGCTCGCTGCCGGGCCTGTCGGCGACCATGGCGACTGCGCTTCTGGTCCCCGTCACCTTCTATCTGTCGCCGATCGCCGCCATCGCCACCATCGTGGCGGCCTCCTCGATGGCGATCTTCTCCGGCGACATTCCCGGCGCGCTGCTGCGCATTCCCGGCACCCCGGCCTCCGCGGCGTATGCGGACGAAGCCTACGCCATGACGCGCAAGGGCGAGGCTGAACTGGCGCTCGGCGCGGGCGTCTGGTTCTCCGCCGTCGGCGGCATCGCGGGCACGCTCTCGCTGATGATCCTGGCGCCGCCGCTCGCCGAGATCGCGCTGTCGTTCTCGACCTTCGAATATTTCTGGCTGGCGTTCCTCGGGCTGATGTGCGCCACGCTGGTCGCGCGCTCCTCGCCGGTCAAGGCGATCGCCGGCATGTTCATCGGCCTGCTCGTCTCCTGCATCGGCATTGAGAATCCCGGCGGTGTGCCGCGCTTCACGTTTGGCATGACCGACCTTTTCGGCGGCATCGAACCGATCCCGGCGCTGGTCGGCGTCTTCGCCGTGGCGCAGGTGATGCGCGCGATGCTGACGCCGGAGCCGCCGCCGATTCCCCGGCGCAAGTTCGGAAGCATCATGGCAGGCCAGTGGCTGCTGACCAAAAAGTACCACTGGCAGATGACGCGCGGAAACATCATCGGCATCATCATCGGCGTGCTGCCGGGCGCCGGCGCCGACATGGCCGCCTGGGTCAGCTACGCCATGTCGAAACGCTTCTCAAAAGAACCCGAGAAATTCGGTACCGGCCATGTCGAGGGACTGGTCGAAGCCGGCGCCAGCAACAACGCCAGTATCGCCTCGGGCTGGGTGCCCTCGCTGCTGTTCGGCATTCCCGGCGACACCATCGCGGCGATCGCGATCGGCGTGCTCTACATGAAGGGCCTCAATCCCGGACCGACGCTGTTCACCGAAAAAGCGTCGAGCATGTACGCGATCTACCTGATGTTCATCATCGCCAATATCATCATGATCCCGTTCGGCATCGTCATGATCCGGCTGGCGAGCCACGTGCTGCGCGCGCCGCGTTCCACCGTCATGCCGGTCATCATGCTGTGCTGCGCGGTAGGTTCGTTCGCGATCGGCAACAACATGTTCGGCGTCGTCACCGTCGCGATGTTCGGGATCATCGGCTACGTCATGGAGGAAAACGGCTATCCGGTCGCCGCCATGGTGCTCGGCATCGTGATGGGCACCATGGTGGAACAGGCGTTCGTCACCTCGCTGATCAAATCCGATGGCAGCATATTGCCGTTCTTCGAGCGTCCGATCGCCGCGATCCTCGCCGCCATGGCGATCGGCGCGTTGATCTGGCCGGTGCTGGTCTGGGTGTGGCGGAAGCTCAAGGGCGAGGCCCCAGCGGCCGCGTCGGCGCGCTGAGGGACTGCACAAGGCCCCCTCGCCTGCCCGGCGCGGGCGTTGTAAACCAACGCCATGACCCTGCCGAAGAATCCCTCCCCCGATGCCGGGAAACTCGCCAAAGAACTCCGCTCCGGCCACCGCGCGGCGCTGGCGCGCGCGATCACGCTGATCGAGAGCCGGCGCGGCGATCACCAAGCCGCGGCGCGCGATCTGGTGCAGGCGCTGTTATCAGACACCGGCAAGGCGGTGCGTGTCGGCATCACCGGCTCGCCCGGGGTCGGCAAATCCACCACCATCGACGCGCTCGGCATGTTCCTGATCGAGCGCGGCCACAAGGTCGCGGTGCTGGCGGTGGACCCCTCCTCGGCGCGCACCGGCGGTTCGATCCTCGGCGACAAGACGCGGATGGTGCGGCTGGCGAATTCGGACGCCGCCTTCATCCGGCCCTCGCCGTCATCAGGCACGCTCGGCGGCGTCGCCGCAAAGACCCGCGAGGCGATGCTGTTGTGCGAGGCCGCCGGCTTCGACGTCGTGCTGGTGGAGACCGTCGGCATCGGCCAGTCCGAAACGGCCGTCTGCGACATGACCGATTTCTTTCTGGCCTTGATGCTGCCCGGCGCCGGCGATGAACTGCAGGGCATCAAGAAAGGTCTCGTCGAACTCGCCGACATGATCGCGATCAACAAGGCCGACGGCGACAACATCAAGCGCGCCAATCTGGCCGCGGCCGAATATCGCGGCGCGCTGCATATTTTGAGCCCTCGCTCGGAACACTGGCATCCGCCGGTCCTGACCTATTCGGCGCTGACCGGCACCGGCATGGACACGCTGTGGCAGAAGATCCTCGATCACCGCACCGCCATGAACGCCTCGGGCGAGTTCGCCGGCCGGCGGCGCGAGCAGCAGGTGAAATGGATGTGGTCGATGCTGGAGCAGCGGATGATGGCCCGGCTGCGGTCTGACGCCGCGATCCGCGCCAAGGTGAAGAAGACCGAGGCCGAAGTCGCCGAAGGTCGCATCACGCCGGCGGTCGCCGCCGAACAGATCGCGGAGATGCTACGCTAGCCGTCATCGTCCGCCTTGTGCGCAGTTGCGCACTGGGGCGGACGATCCAGTAATCGCAGGAGGCAGTCTTGAATCACATTGGAGCCGGTGAGTACTGGATGCCCGCCTACGCGGGCATGACGACAGGGTCGGGCAATTGAGCGAAAAACTTCGCATTCTCGTCACCGGTTTTGGCCCGTTTCCCGGTGCACCCTACAATCCAACACAGCCGCTGGTGGCGCGGCTGATGCGGCTGCGCCGGCCCGCCTTCACCGACGTCGAGCTGTCCAGCCACATCTTTCCCGTGACCTACACGGCGGTCGACCGTGAATTGCCGCTGGCCTTGCAAAAACACAAGCCACATGCGCTGTTGATGTTCGGCCTCGCCGGCCGCACCGGATACGTCCGTATCGAGACCCGCGCCCGCAATGCCGTCACCATGCTGTGGCCCGATGCCGCGCAAACCCGGTCCCGCAAGGGATCGATCGCCGACGGGGCGGACGCGCAGAGATTCGGCCCGCATACCGCAAAGCTGCTGCGTGCCGCTGAGGGTACCGGCCTCGATGCCCGCGCCTCGCGCGATGCCGGAAGCTATCTCTGCAACTATCTGAGCTGGCGTGCGATCGAAGCCATCAATGCCGACAACGGCCCTCGTCTCGCCGCCTTCGTTCACATCCCGCCGCTGGCGCGCGGCGGCGCCGTCAGGCGCAAGGGATTTTCGCGCATCACGCTGGAAGAGCTGGTCGATGCCGGCGAAGCGATGCTGCTGGAAATGGTTAGGCTGGCGCGAAGAGCTTCGTAGGTTCGTAGATTCCATGGGGCGGTGAGCGTGCCCTTTCCGGTAGGTTTGGGTTTCCACACTCGAACCATCGGAGAGCCAGATGCAAGCATCGACCGTAGACACGCCCACCGCCGGGCATTGTGGCACGATTTTCGTTGCGATTGAACTGAGCCAGAAGAGCTGGCTGGTAACGCTGCACAGTCCGGACAAAGGCAAGATGTCGCGTCACAAGCTGGAGGGCGGCGATCATGCTGCGCTGCTGGCGCTGATCGGTCAGGTTCGGGAGCGGGCGGCCCGGGCGCTGGGAGCCGTTCCGGCGGTGGTGAGCTGCTACGAAGCGGGCTACGACGGGTTCTGGCTGCATCGGCTTCTGCTGGCTGCCGGGATCACGAACTACGTGTTTGACCCTGCGAGCATAGCGGTGGATCAGCGGGCACGGCGGGTGAAGACCGACCGGATCGATGGCGAGAAGATGCTACGGACGCTGATGGCGTATCTGCGCGGTGAGCCGCAGGTGGTGCGGATCGTGCGGGCACCTGCGCCGGAGCAAGAGGACGCCCGCCGCACCAGCCGTGAACGCGGCCGGCTGATCAAGGAGCAAACCGCGCACACCACCCGGATCAAGGCGCTGCTGCGATTGTTGGGCATGGCGGTGGGGAACCCGCGCCGGCGTGACTGGCTGAGCTGGCTTTCGGCGCAGCGGGATTGGCAGGGCCAGGCGGTGCCGCCACGGATGCTGGCGGAGATCAGGCACGAGCACGCACGGCTGATGCTGGTGCGCGAACGGCTCGAGGAACTCGCACAGGCGTCGGCTCAAGCGGATCCGGCACCTGCGGCGGCGCAGATGACCGAGCGCAGCG
This sequence comes from Bradyrhizobium sp. AZCC 2262, assembly GCF_036924535.1. Classification (NCBI taxonomy): domain Bacteria; kingdom Pseudomonadati; phylum Pseudomonadota; class Alphaproteobacteria; order Hyphomicrobiales; family Nitrobacteraceae; genus Bradyrhizobium; species Bradyrhizobium sp. AZCC 2262. Next base: position 4,611,326 of record NZ_JAZHRT010000001.1, read on the forward strand.
AACTGTTGCTCCGGCTCAAATGCCTCGGTCCGGCGTTCGCGACGACGCTGACCAGCGAGGTGTTCTACAAGGACTTTCGTAATCGGCGTGAGGTCGCGAGCTATTTCGGGCTGACGCCCAGTCCATGGCAGAGCGGCGGGACCGACCGCGACCAGGGCATCAGCAAGGCGGGCAATCCACGCGCCCGCTGCGCCGCGATCGAACTGGCCTGGCTGTGGCTGCGGCATCAGCCGGAGAGTGCGCTCACCCGATGGTTCCGCAGCCGCACCCACAACAATGCCAGCAAGCGCAACAAGCGCATCGCCATCGTGGCCTTGGCGCGCAAGCTGATGGTGGCGCTCTGGCGCTACCTCACAACCGGCATGGTTCCCGAAGGAGCCGTGCTCAAGGCCGCGAAGGCGTAAACGTTTCAAGCAACGCGTCAGCGTCGCGGCGTCGGCCGCGGTCAGCGCGGAATGGATGATGACCGTGCCACCCTTGGGCCAAATCAACAGGCCGCTTCGTAGATGGGTCTCATCCTCATGGCTTCCTCGCCGCATGCATGCGGAATGTGGGTACCGGGCTGCAAAACGCCCGACCGGATATGAGGTGATGCAGTGAGATGCTGCATAAATCGCCGGAAGCCAGTTCCTGAGCGCACCGACCGCGGCGGCACGCTGCGCTACGCATGGCTCCGCGCGCCGCCGCTCCACCGAATGCAAAAAATCACATCCAAGCCCCGGTCGGGATGCTTGACTCAAAAGCCCTCATATGAGGGTGGGCAAAGCGAAGCGTGCCCACTATTTCGTCCAGCAAATTGAAACGGTGGGCACGGCGCAAGTGCGCCTTTGCCCTCCCTAGGGACTTCGCTTGGCCGAGACGACGTGGATTGATTGTCGCACCCAACATTAACCCTACCCCGAACAATCACCGCGTTCCCCCCTGGTCTTCACCATGCCCGGCCGCATTTTCGCGATACCTATGAAGGCGCGGATGCCGCGATCTGCATTGCGCGAGGACCATTCAACCATGCATGTCAGCCGACGCAATCTCATTGGAACATCCGCCGCCGGCGTCGCGGGTGCGCTGGCGATCTCGCCGGATGCCGCGCGCGCGGCGCCCCTCACCTCCACGCTCGGCCGCGACGTCACGCAGTATGGCGTGCGTCCCGGCAGCCCCGACGATCAAACCGCAAAACTGCAGCGCGCGATCGACGAAGCCGCGCGCGCACAAGCGCCGCTGGCGTTGCCGCCGGGAATCTATCGCGCCGGCATGCTTCGCCTGCAAAGCGGCACGCAACTCGTCGGCGTACGCGGCGCGACCAGGCTCATATTCAATGGCGGCGCCTCGATGCTGCAGAGCGAAGGTGCCAACAATATCGGCCTGACCGGCATCACCTTCGACGGCGGCGGCATTGCGCTGCCGGAGCGGCGCGGTCTCGTGCACTGCCTCGGCGGCCGCGACGTCCGTATCGTCGACTGCGAAATATCGGGCAGCGGCGGCAACGGCATCTGGCTCGAGCAGGTCTCGGGCGACATTTCCGGCAACATCTTCAGGAAGATCGCGACCACGGCGGTGGTCTCGTTCGATGCGCTGGGCCTGATCGTCTCGCGCAACACCATCACCGACACCAACGACAACGGCATCGAGATCCTGCGCACGGCGATCGGCGATGACGGCACGCTCGTTCTCGACAACCGCATCGAGGACATCAAGGCCGGCCCCGGCGGCTCCGGCCAATATGGCAACGCCATCAATGCATTCCGCGCCGGCAATGTGATCGTGCGCGGCAACCGCATCAGGAATTGCGACTACTCCGCGGTGCGCGGCAATTCAGCCTCCAACATCCACATCACGGACAACAGCGTCAGCAATGTCCGCGAGGTCGCGCTCTATTCGGAGTTTTCGTTCGAGGGTGCCGTCATCGCCAACAACACCGTCGATGGCGCGGCCGTCGGCGTCTCCGTGTGCAATTTCAACGAAGGCGGCCGCATCGCCGTCGTGCAGGGCAACATCATCCGCAATCTGCTGCCGAAGCGGCCGATCGGCACCGCGCCCGATGACGACGCCGGGATCGGCATCTATGTCGAGGCGGATTCATCCGTGACCGGCAACGTGATCGAAAACGCGCCTTCGTTCGGCATCATTGCCGGTTGGGGCAAGTATCTCCGCGATGTCGCGATCACCGGCAATGTGATCCGCAACGCCTTCGTCGGTGTCGGCGTGTCGGTAATGCCCGGCGCCGGCACGGCGCTGGTCAACAACAACATGATTTCGGAAACCCCGCGCGGCGCCGTGGTCGGGCTCGATCACGCCCGTACCATCACGACCGATCTTTCAGCCGAAGGCGCCCAACGCTACGCGCAGGTGGTGGTCGGGGGCAACGCGGTAAGGCGCTAGGTCGCATCCCTCTCGGCCCGCCAAACCTGCCGTTTTTACGCTATCGCACGACCCGCCGTCCGGTAGCCGCCGGTGCTACGATGAAACACGTTGGGGGCAGCGGAGCATCCGCCCTCCTCGCTTCACCCCCAGTTCGAAGTCTCGACGGACTGGCAGATTCGGAGCGACGTTGAATCAATGTGCGGCGCGGCTTATTCTCTGGTCCATGGTCAAGCTATTCGACGCCGACAGCATCCGAGCGGAGTTACGGGAACATGGACCGTTTTACGTATACGTCCTATGCCGCCCATGTGGAGAGCCGTTCTATGTCGGAAAGGGCGTGAAGCTCCGTGTTCTTCAGCATGAAGCAGAGGCACGAACAACTAGAATACTGACTTATAAGCTGAATCTAATCCGTAGCCTCCACCATCAAGGCCAACACATCGCATATCGCGTCGACAGTTCGTTCGCTGACGAAGCAGGGGCGTTGGCCCGTGAGCGTGCGCTAATAACCGAAATTGGCCGTCACGATTTGAAGCTCGGGCCTCTTACGAATCAAACCGATGGAGGCGAAGGAACTTCCAATCCGTCCGAAGAAAGTCGTCAGCGACGGCGCGATTCACTTTGGGGGGATGCGAACGATCCAGAGCGTCAAATCGCCAATAGCTGGTTTCAGAAGCTTACGCCGGTGAAGTCGGTCCCTATTAAGCCGGTTGCAACCTTCACGCGGGCGGCAGGACTTTGGAAGAATGATGACACGATAGGCATGAAACCGAGGCAGGCAGGGGCTATCGTGGCGAGTGCCATCGCCAACCGGGTTTTACTTGAACCCGATTGCCTATTGCCTCGGCGGCTAGAAATCGAAAGGGTTGAATACATCATTGAGAACGGCGTTGGGCGGGACATGATTTCGAACGGCATGATCACGCTGCACGACGCCACAGTAACAAGGGAAGTCCTGAGACTCACTCAGCTAGGTTACGCCTTCGTCGTAAAGGCGTTTGGGGCAGCAGCCTTGCTCGACGCGGGCGTCCTCACTCCCGATTAGGCTTGTCTAATATCGTGCTGAGAGGAATTCGGAGCAACCTCAAAGGGCTATAGCGTAGAGGCAGTGCTTCATCGGTGAGGCCCGCCAAATGCCACCGATTTTTCGATATCCTGGGATACAACCGCCGACAGCCAGCATTGGGAGTTTTCGTGTACCGTATCAATACTGAGACAGGCGAAGTCCTAGTTCCTCACGTCTTCGAAGACGGCACCTATGGTGCAGCCGATCCTGACCTCGGTAAACAACGACACCACATCGCGAACAGAGTTATCGCTGCAAGCATCGAGGAACTTAAGGAATATCTCCGCAGAGGCTGGCCGGTTTGGATGTCTATCCGTGGTACTAGGGACCGCCGTCTGATTTCGAAAGGTATCGTCGATTCCGATCCGCCACAGGACGGACCCGCCCCTGGAGACGACCAGCAGGCCAAGGGTTTCGCCGCACAGCCTCTCGCCCAAATGATAGAAAGGAAACCCGTAGAGTTTGTTCCGATAGCGCCGGCGACCAAACCAGTCGCTGGCGGAGTGACCGAATATCTGCAGATTATCTCAGCCATGTCAGAGGCCGAGGTAGTCGCCGAAACAGACAATCCTCGTAGGCTCCTTATGGGGACCCACGTATACAAGACAAAGCGCCTAGATATCGTCTACGCTCCGTTTGACCACATGAATACCCGGGCAGATATCGTCATCGTCGGCATCACGCCAGGTAAGCAGCAGATGCGCGAGGCCATCGAGGAGGCCCGCCGGGCGATGATGCTCGGTCTGTCGGACGCAGAGGTCCTTGCGCGCGCGAAAGTCCATGCGAGCTTCGCAGGGACCATGCGGACCAACCTCGTGAAGCTGATGGATGGCGTGGGTCTGAACGTACTGCTAGGCATTGCCTCGACGGCGAGCCTCTGGGGAGGCGACAACCATCGCGCCCATTTCACCTCCGCGCTAAGGTACCCGACGTTCGTCAATGGCGAGAACTATAGCCGATCGCCTGACATGAATGGCGTGCCCTTCTTGTTCGATCGGTCAAAGAACTGGCTCGGGGAAGAACTCTTACTGTTCCCAGACGCAGTGATCGTCCCTATGGGGGACATGGTCTCGGAGGCACTGACCCGCATTGGACGAAAAATGGACATTGCCAACGATCGGATTCTCGCCGGAATGCCCCATGCAAGCGGGGCAAATAACGGGCCGATTGCCAAATTCCTCGGGGACGCTGAGGCAGAGGACGAATGGCGCCTTCGCTTCGTGGGCATCACGGCCAAGGTACGAAGCCTTTGCGGCTGAGTTGCAGCCGTTCGGTAATATCATAGTGCTATGGCGTAGACGTAGTGCTCATCATCGTCGTTCGTGGCCCGCCTACAGCATGTTGCGCAGCAGCGGATAGCGTTCCTTCATCACGTTGAGATCGAGCGCCGGCAACGGCATATCGTCCAGCGCCGGCGCATCCGGCACGGACGGCGTCTTGTCCGCAACGGCGAGCTGATTTTCCAACGCGGCCAGAACATCAGCGGAAATATCGCGACGCGGCGCGGCAGCGATCGGCGGCGCGGCCACAATCGGCGCGGGCGGCGGCTTCAGGTGCACAACCGGCTGACGGAAGCCCGTATCGCGCGGCAGCGGCGTCGTTCGCCGGCGGCCAAGCCAGGTCAGGTCGATCGCGGTGTTTTCCAGCGAGGCTTCGCGGTTCAACAGGTCACGCCAGGTTTCGACCGCGGCCTTGGCCTCCTGGATGTTTTCAAGAAATTCGAGTTCAGTGTGATAGCGGCGCCAGCGCCCGCTCTCGAACAGTTCGGTGAGATGTTCCAGCCGTTGCTCGGCAAGGTTGCACCAGCGCGCAACGATGTTGCGGCCGCGCGCCACGTCTGCAGGAAGTGCCATAAATTAGCCCGTAAGAGAGAGACGGACGCAGACGCTACCTGAAACGAATCAATTGGACGTGACATGGATATTCTGTGGAAAACTTTCTCGTTGTCCAGTGCGTGAAGCTACGGATCGCGTCGCGATCGAAGAAATCCGCAAAAATACGGAGTTGTCAGCTCTATTCACCGTCAAGCTGCACGGCAGCATGGCCACGTTGCGAAGCGCGTCTCGATAATTTCGTTTGGGAAGACGCGAGGAAATATCGCGGCATCACGCAGACGAACGGAAAAGTCTGCGATCGGCAAACCCGAGTCCGCCGCACGCGACGCAGCTTCTTCCAACAAAACCTGTGCCGGAAATGAAAGACCCGTCCGGGGGGACAACCGGACGGGTCAAGCCATATGGGGCGCTTGGGGTGGATGGGCGCTCGCGCCGAATACAGCCGATGGGGAGGGATTACCGCTCCCACATCAATAAGTCGCAGGACCTTCGCCGAACGTTCAAAACGCCGGGCGATTTTTTTAACCTGGTGTTCGGGACGATTATCGGAAAAACCCCTGCACAGCAGGCTATTTCGGGGCGTTTGCGGCCGATTTGTCCGACGCCATCGACGGCGGGGGGTCATTCAGCGCCCGGCTCACGGAAGCGTTATCGGCAGACGGGTCAAGCGCCGCCGGGGTTTTTTCTCCCGCAGGTTTGCCGGAAACAGCGGCAAGCGGAACTTCCGGCGCGGCGGTCGCCGCGGTGACCGCGGCAAAGGCGTCGGCCTCGCCCGCCCCGAACTGATCATCGCGGCCGGGGACGCCGAGGTCGCGGGCGGTCTTTGTCAGGATCGCGCGAACATCGTTCGGCTTCAACGCAGGATTGTGCTCCAGCATTAACGCCGCAACGCCGCTGACATAGGCAGCGGAGAAGGAGGTGCCCGACGTGATCTGATATTTTTCATCCGGCGCCGGCAGGAAGATATCCGCGCCCGGCGCCGATATCGCGATGTGGTTGCCCCGGTTGGACGCCGTAAACAGCTTTTTCTGCGCGTCGGTTCCGCTCACCGCAATGACGTTCGGATTGGCGGCTGGATAGAGCGGCGGCGATTTCGCCCCGGCATTGCCTGCCGCAGCCACCATCAGGATGCCACGGGCCGCGGTGGCGGCGATGCCGCGCTCGATCAGCGGATCCTTCGGGCCGGCAAAGCTCATGTTGATGATCTGCGCGCCATGCTCGGCCGCATAATCCAATCCCCTGAGGATCACGTAGGACGTGCTCTCCGCGCCCTTCGATCCCGCGCCAAATGCGCGGATCGCAATCAGCCTCGCCTCCGGCGCGCTGCCCATCAGCTTGGCGTGCGCGACGATCGCGCCGGCAATGCCGGTGCCGTGGACATGCGGACCTTCCTTGCTGCCGAGCGCATCGAAACCGTCGGCGACCGAATTGGCGAGTTCGGGATGTTTGGCGTCGACGCCTGAATCGATCACCGCAATGGTGACGTTCATGCCGCGGGCGAGCGTGTGGGCCTGCGGCAGCCGAAGCTGAGCGACGGCGTATTGCGCGGCATCGCCCTCGATCGCGGGCTTCTTCGCATCCTGCAGGAAGTAACGGAAATTGAGCTGCACCGAACGCACATCGGCGGCGAACTCGCGGCGCACCGTGTCCGCCGGCCGCCCATCAACGATGCGGAACAGGCCGATGGTAGCGCCGAGCAACGGGAAACTCTGCGAGGCGATGCGCTCCAGGCCATGACGCCGCGCCAATTCATCGGCCTCGGCGGTGGATAGCGCGCCGTCGATCTCGGCGACGAGTTCGTTCTTGACTGCGCGCAGATTGACTGCCGCCTGCGCATTGTTGTTGTGCGATCCCTTACTGCCCTTTTTGGCCGAAGCGCCGTCGCCGCCACCGGCCGACATTACCGGACGGTCGAAGCATTCGCCGTCGGGACCGCGAAGCGCAGCCTGGCAAGCCGGATAGACGTTCGGCGAAAACCGCGCATAAGGCAGCGCCGGTCGGACGCGCAGGGTCGAGTTCATCGTGCCGATCCGGGAGGGCGGCGTCCGCGCGACGGTATCGACGCGCACCACCGGCCGGGCCGCGATGGTCGGGTTGATCCGCGGCGTTACCGTCGGATTGATGGTGGGAACACGCGAGCCGATATTGAGATTGGGGGTGCGCATGATGCTTTGCGCATGCGCCGAGGGTTCAAAAACGATCAGCGGCAACAGCGCCGCCGACAACACCAGCGCCGCACGCCGCGTCCTTAACCGCCAGTTCGCGCCATCATGAACCATGGGACCTCGTCTTGCCCGGCACGCGCCGAGACGGCTTTACGGCGTTGCCACCGCAAGGCTGACGATCTTCTCACGCTGCAGCCTGGCGAGCAGGCTTGCCGCTTCGTCCTTGCTCATCGCCCTGTTGCCGAACTGCAGCCGGAACATGCCGCCCTTGGCGCCGTCGACGATCGAGGCCTGGTAGGTGTCGAGCAGCGCGGTGATGTCGGCGATGCGCGCTTCCGGCGCAAACCGCACCAGCGCGCGCGGCGGCGCCGCTGCAACGCCGAGATCGCGGGTGATGGGCGCCGAAGACGGCTCGTTCACGCTCAGCGATGCCGTCTGGAACGAAGCGGTCTGGTTCTTCATCAGCACTGCGCCGATCACGCCGGCCTGCAGCAATAGCGCCACCGCGCCGACGCTCGCCGACCAGGCCAGCGTACGCGGCGACAGCCTTGCGAAAAACTCCGATATCCGGGCTGACAAATTCACCGAAAGCGATGGCTTGCGCACGGGCTCTCCGTCGATCGCAGCAAACAACTTCTGCATGGCGCGCACCGACGGCGCACCCAGGCTCTCGTTGAGGCGGATCGTCTCGGCATATTCCTCGCGGATGACGGCGTACTGCCGGGCCAGCTCGGGATCACCGGCGAGCGCATCCTCGACACGGCGTGCATCGCGCGTGCTCAGCGTGCCGGCTGCGTGGAACGGCAACAGCATCTCGATTTCGCTGGGCTCTTGATCCAGCATTTTCCTGCTCGTTGCCATCATGGCCAACCTCGCTCTATACCGGCTGCCTTCAGCAACTCGGCCAACTTCTTGCGCGCATAAAACAGGCGCGTCTTCACGGTGTTCTCCGGAATGCCAACGATTCCAGCCACTTCTTCCACGGACTTCTCGTGGTAGTAGACAAGATCGACGATCTCCCGGTGCTCCGACGAAAGTGCCGTCAGGCACTTGCGCAACGCTTCACCCGTATCCTTCTTCTGCGCCACCACTTCCGGATCGTCGGACGTGTCCTCGATCGCGTTCGCGGCTTCCTCGTCCAGTCCAACATCCTTGCGGCGCCGAAGCGCCGACAGGGCCTTGAACCGCGTAATCGCCAGGAGCCAGGTGGTGACGGCGGACCGACCTTCGAACTTGCCAGCCTGACGCCACACATCGAGAAAAACCTCGCTGATGAGGTCTTCCGCAACCTGTTCGTCCCTTACGAGTCGAAGCCCGAAACGGAACACCCTCACATGGTGCCTTCCGAAAAGCACCTGCATGGCGAGCCGGTCGCCTTGAGCGATCCTAGCGATCAGAACTTCGTCTGAAGCCGCCTGTGACGCGTTCAATGGCCGTCTCGCAGAGTTGGTCTGACGGGGGAGGCCGGCGGTTCGATGTGAAGAGTGAGATTCTTCACATTACGGCAATGTCCGGATTGCATGTGTGACCTACCGCACAGACGGACGTTACCCAGCCATTTTCCCGGCAAGGACGAGCTGAACCCAAGAATTGGTACCATAATACGGAAGCACTTTCTTAAAGACACGCCACCCCACAACCTTAGCAAGGCTTCGCCGGCGGGGCAGCATCTGCGTGCGCACAAGGTTTCCCGCAATGGCGGGTTCCGCGCTATCGGAATCCGGCAGATTTCCGTTACGAAACAGTGCAATGGCAGGGTTTTAACGGACCCGATTCGACTTCAAAAGATACCAAACCTAAAGGCTTTATTCCCTAAAGTTTCGTCCGGCATACTCCAATAGCGACGGGACATGAGCAGCGCGGCTTCATTGCTTCAGGGGCAAGGCCCCCACAGTACGGTCGCGCCCGTCCGACTGCGGCCGGAGGTATTGAAGCGCCGGGTCGGCCAGCGCCGGCACATGCTGGCCGTCCAGGGCGTCAGCTACGCACTCATCACCTCGGTGCTGCTGGCCTATTGCTACGCCGGTACTGTCCCGATCGTCATACCGTCGGCCTATTTCCTTTCCGGCATCGGATTGGTCTCGGTCTTTGTCGTGTTGTCGGAAGCCCACTTCAACGACCGGTTCGAAGACCACTATCTGACGATCTTCCAGGTTGCCGGCCACGTCGCGCTGCAGCTCTGTTTTCTGCTGGCGGCGCCCGAAATCGGGTTTGCCTTCCTGAGCGTGGTATTTCTCATATTCGGGTTCGGCGCGCTGCGAATGACCTCGCGGCAGGCGATCATTTCCTGGACGCTCACCATGATCGGCCTGGCGCCGATCTTCCTCTTTAGCAGCACCCCGATCGGCCTGCCGATTACCACCCAGACCGAACGCGTCGCGGCCATGCTTTCCTTTGTCCTCACGATCGGACAGTGCGCCTTCGTGGGACTGTATGGCAGCACCATGCGCAAGATGCTCTACGACCGCAGCTTCGAATTGAAAGCGGCGTACAAGCGGATCGAGGAGCTTGCCGAACTCGATGAATTGACGGGAGCGTCCAACCGGCGCTGCATCATGCGAATGCTGGAGGAGGAGATCGCCCGTGCGACCCGCGGCGGTTCGGCCTGCTCCATCGCCCTGATCGACCTCGACTGGTTCAAGCGCATCAACGACGCCTACGGCCATCCGACCGGCGACGAGGTGTTGCGGACATTCTCGATCACCATGTTCGCCAACATCCGCAGCATCGACCGGTTCGGCCGCTATGGCGGCGAGGAATTCCTGCTGGTGCTGCCCGATATGGACACCGAGCGCGCGGCGCGGGCGCTCGACCGCTTGCGCGCGATTATTGCCGATCTCGACTGGAGCGCGTTCTCGCCCGGCATGAAAGTGACGATGTCGGCAGGGGTTGCCACACTGAATTCGAACGAAACGTCAGACACATTTCTCGCGCGCGCCGACAGCGCGCTTTATGCAGCCAAGGCGCGGGGACGCAACCGCATTACCAGCGCCTGATCCGACATATTCCAGCTCCGGTGGCGGAGAAGCCGCGCCGGTCTTTGCTCCAGGACAGAGTCATGATTTCGAAAGCCGCCAAGTCTCCTTCTCCCGGAAGTCTGCTCGATGAGCTGCAGTCCACCCTTGCGCACGGTACCGTCGCGCGCCGGGTAGAGACCCTGCGCCGGGTAACCGATCTCTTCATCAACGGCGCGGTCGACTATTCGGACGAGCAGGTCGGGCTGTTCGACGACGTCTTCCAGTGCCTGATCGACCACATCGAAACCTCGGCCAAGATGCTGCTGGCCAATCGTCTCGCCCCGATCGACACCGCCCCGCCGCTCACCATCCGCGCGCTTGCCTTCGACGACGTCATCGAGGTGGCAGGTCCGGTGCTGTCGCAGTCGATGCGGCTCGACGACAAGACCCTGATCGAGAATGCGCGCAGCAAGAGTCAGGCGCATTTGATGGCGATTTCGACCCGCAGGACCCTGAGCGGCGCGGTCACCGACGTGCTGGTCCAGCGCGGCAACGATGAGGTGATCCAGTCGACCGTGAACAATCCGGGCGCGGAGTTCACCGAGCGCGGCTTTACCCGCCTCGTCAGCCGCGCCGAGGGCGACGACAATCTCACGAGCTGCATCGGCCTGCACCCGTCGGTGCCGCGGCATCTCTATCTGAAACTGCTGGCCAAGGCCTCGGACACGGTGCGGCAGCGGCTGGAGGCCGCCAACCCGCAGCAGGCGGCCGAAGTGCCGAACGTGGTCAAGGAAGCAACGCGGCGCGCGCGCTCGGCCACCGCGACGATCACCAAGAATACCGAGATTGCGCACGCGCTGGTCAAGTCGCTGTACGAGGACGGCCGGCTCGACGAATCCGAGGTGGCGTCGTTTGCCGCGGCCGGGAAATTCGACGAAGCCAATGCCTCGATCGCGGCGCTCGCCAACGTGCCGGTGGCGATCGCCGAGAACATGATGATCGAAAGCCGGGCCGAAGGCGTGATGATCCTGGCGAAGGTCGCGGGACTGTCTTGGTCGACGGTCAGGAACATTATCAGGATGCGCGACCAATTGTCCGGCGCGGAGCCCACCGATCTAGCCGCCTGCCAGGACACCTATGAGCGGCTGCGGCCATCGACCGCGCAGCAGGTTCTGCGCTTCCACCGCATGCAGCAGAACGTGCCGGCTTGAGCGGCTGGGATTTCAAGCCGGTAGCCCGCACCCTCAAAACCTCAGCAGCCTTGCCCCGGCGAGCGCGCCGACTACGGTCACCAGCGCGGTCGCGATCGTGTACCAGGCCGCCACGAACAGCGGTGAATCGTCCGTGCAATGCGAGGCGTAGAGCGTCGCTGCCAGTCCCGCCGATAACAGGCCCGCGATGGCGCCGGCGACCGCCGGCCGCGCCGGCGCGCCGTGCCGCAGCCCGATCAGCGCACCGGCCAAAATCGGCAGCGACAGCGCCGGGATCGCCGTCATGCAGATCCAGGAATTCTTGCCGACCAGCCGCGTCATCATCGGCAACCGCTGCGGCATCATCATCTCGCCACCGATCCCTGCGGCCAGGATCCCGACTGGGGCCAGCAGCAACCAGCCAAAACCGCGCAGCGAGGCTTCCGGCCTCGACAGATGCAGGCTGACGGCAATCGCTGCGATCGCCAGCGCCAGTGTCACCGCGAATTTCAGGTCGAAGAACGGATTGCGCATCGCAACCATCACGTCGGGCCTGACACCGAGTTCGGTAAAGAACATTAGAAGCGAGACCGGCGCCGCGGCCAAAAGCGCCAGCATCAGCGCAAAGCCGACGGGCCGAGCCCGGTGCGGATTGTCGGCCGCTAACGTTCGAATGAGCTGATCGGTATCCATCCTCATTGTTCCCGTAGCTTCGTCGTCAGGCTGGCCAGCCCCCGGTGCAGCGCCACCCGCACTGCCCCCTCTGTCATCGAAAATTTCGCGGCGGTATCCTTGATCGAGGCGCTGTCGACCGCGATCGACTGCAGCACGTCACGCTGCCGCGCCGGCAGCGTCTGGAGCTGCGCGGCGACCTCGCTCGCCGAGGCGGTCTCGGCCGGCGCTTCGCCTGGCAGCGTCTCGGCGAAATCGTCAATGTCGACAAAAATGCGCCGGCCGCGGCGGCGCAACGCGTCGATCAGCTTGTTGCGGGCGATCGCAAACAGCCAAGGCGCAAACGGAGCGCTGACATCCCAGGTGTGCCGCTTCAGATGGACCGCCAGCAAAATGTCCTGCACGATGTCCTCGGATTGATCGACCGGTTGCCCTGCCCGCGCCAGACCACGGCGCGCCGCGGCCCGGAGCACCGGCGTGACGGCCTTGAGCAGGCGGTGATACGCCGCACTGTCGCCTGCAATGGCCGACCGCATCAGGCCGGTCCATTCGTCATCCCGTTCGCGCAAGAGCGCTCCTACCCTGCAATTCGGTCGATCTTTCAATTTGTTACGTCAGGACGACCCGATCACGAAGTCGTGATCAAAAGCTTGACGCAGAAGGCCCCAGCGCCACCGGCCGAGCGGTCCCTGTCCGGGAATCGGGACGGCCAGCTGCGCCGACGGCAGGCTCATAACATCGATTTCACAGGCTCGCATCCCGGCGCACATCCGCTGCAACACGATTGCCCAGCTTTTGCCGGGTGTTGCCCGAAGATTCCCTTTTTCCGCCGTGCTGAGGACACGGCGCGGGGTCTTTTTCCGTGGTTGGGCGGCGGCCAATGGGAGATTTCTATATGACGATCAAAGCCCGCGCGCGGTCGGCCTTGATTATCGCAGCAGGACTTTTGGTAAGTTTCGCAGGACCACCGCCGGCGATGGCCGCCGGCGCGGATGCGGATAGTGCCGCGGTCTCGACGTCGGAGAATGCAACGTCCGGCAAGTCCGTCAGGCAAGGTTCCCGTTACCTGAAGAAGCGCTACGCCCATCGCAAATCCACGCGCACGGCAACGAAATCCGCTGAGAGCAAGAAAGCCGACGAAAAGCAGGTCGTCGATGCGAGCGGCAGCACCTCGCCCGCGCTTCCCGAATGGCTGGCCAACGCCAACGCGCAAATGACTGCCGCCGATGCGCCCCCCGATAGCGCCAAGGGAATGTCGGCGGCCATGTCGGAGAAAGCCACCACGGTCCTGCAGTCCGCGGCGGACAAGCCGGCTGACGCGGCGATGGACAAGGCTGATGCGGCAGAGGCGCCGGCCGATACCGCCGTAGCTGCCCCCGACCAGCTCAACGATGGCGATCGGGCGCTGCACCCCTCCTCGCAGACGGTTGCGATGGCCTCGGCCAAACCGGCAGCGGACGGCACCGTTCAGGCCGCGAACAACGACAGTACCACCCTGGACAAGACCTCGCTGATCGGAAAGATCTTCATCGCCTTCGGCGCCCTGCTGACGATGGCGTCGGCCGCGCGCATGTTCATGGCATAGGTTTCGGCGCATCGGGACGCGGGCCACGCCCCGCGTCCGGGATCCGTTCACGCCCCACTTGAAGCCCACCCCGGCAGCGGGCACATTGCCCGCAACAACGGTACCCGGGGTGGATCATGGCGACGTTCGAATACATCATTGTCGAGAGCAAGGGCGCGGTCGGCATCATCACGCTGAACCGGCCGAAAATGCTCAACGCGCTGTCGTTCGGCGTGTTTCGCGAGATCGCGGCGGCCGTCGACGACCTCGAGGCCGACGACAAGATCGGCTGCATCCTGCTCACCGGCAGCGAAAAGGCGTTCGCCGCCGGCGCCGACATCAAGGAGATGCAGCCGAAAACCTTCATCGACATGTTCTCCAGCGATTTCGCCGCGATCGGCGGCGACCGCGTCGCCACCTGCCGGAAACCGACGATCGCCGCCGTCAGCGGCTATGCGCTCGGCGGCGGCTGCGAGCTTGCCATGATGTGCGACATCATCATCGCATCCGACACCGCCAAATTCGGCCAGCCGGAAATCACGCTCGGCACCATCCCCGGCATCGGCGGCACCCAGCGGCTGACGCGCGCGATCGGCAAGTCCAAGGCGATGGATCTGTGTCTCACCGGGCGGATGATGGATGCGGCGGAAGCCGAGCGCTCCGGCCTCGTCAGCCGCGTCGTGCCGGCGGACAAGTTGATGGAAGAGGCGCTCTCGGCTGCGGAAAAGATCGCCTCGATGTCGCGGCCGGCTGCCGCCATGGCCAAGGAGGCCATCAACCGCGCGTTCGAGACGCCATTGTCGGAAGGCATGAATGTCGAGCGCAATTTGTTCCACTCGACCTTTGCGCTGGAAGACCGCTCCGAAGGCATGGCGGCGTTCATCGAGAAGCGCAAGCCGGTGAACAAGAACAGATAGTGGTGTCGTCCCTGCGAACGCAGGGACCCATACGCCGCGGCCGTCGTGTTGAAGCGCCCTCGGCAGACGTCTTCTTTGAGCAACTAGGCCCTGTGGTTATGGGTCCCTGCGTTCGCAGGGACGACGCTAGATTATTGCATGCGGCTCCGCGCCAGCGCCGCGTTGACCAGCGCGCGATAGCCGCGTTCTGCAAAACTCGTTGGATGATCGAGACCCAGCCGCGCCAGGCATTCGCGGTTTGCGGCGTCCGGTGGCTGCCTCATCCCCTGCCACAGCAACCCGGGCAAGCGCAGCGGCGTCCGCTGCGCTTCCCGCAGCAACTGCAGCGCAGGGATCAGCCGTTGTTCGACCCCGTCAAAATCGCTGCCGAACGGGAATGAAGGCAGCAGCCCCGCATCGCGTGCAGGTTTTAAGGCTTGTGCGATCCGCTCCGGAAAGTTCTCGCGATGGACTCGCGGAATTTCAAAACGCTTCGGCAGCTTGCCGGCATCCTTGGCGATCCCGGCCAGTTCATCCTGGAAACGGGAATCCGTGACCGCCAGCATCGCCGCGATGGTCTCGGCGTCCGATTTGCCCCTGACGTCGGCAACGCCGTATTCGGTCACGAATACATCGCGCAGATGCCGCGGGATGGTCTGGTGGCCGTAATTCCAGCGAATGTTGGAAAGCGTCTTGCGACCCGCCTGCCGCGTCGATTCCAGCGCGAGCACCGACCGTGCGCCTTCAAGCGCGAACGCCTGCGCGACGAAATTGTACTGGCCGCCGACGCCGCTCACGACCTGGCCGTCTTCGAGGCCGTCCGAAATCGCCGCCCCCATCAGCGTCGCCATCATCGCGGCGTTGATGAAGCGGGCGCCGACGCGCGCCCGGCGCTTGGCGTCCTCCTCGCCATAGAGCTGGTTGGTAAAGGATACCGGCATCATCTGGATGCGCGCGAGTTGCTTAGGCGCCATCTCGCGCAACGCACGATAGAACGATTTCGGCCCGACGAAGAACGCGCCGTGCAGCATCACGCCATCGACCTCGCGCTTGAGAATATCTGCCTCAATCAGGCCGAGAAACGCCTCGACCAGCATTTCGCTGACCCCATAAAGCCCTTTCGCGAACGGCCCGCTCTCCGCAGGCGGCGCTCCCGGCGCAAGCCGCTTCATGATGGCGTGGAACTGCCCGTTGTCGCGGTGGCGAACGATCAACCCCTGCGCCAGTGCATCACCGACCTGGCCGATGCCGATCTGCAAGGTGCCGCCGTCGGGCACGAGGCCCGCTGCATGAAGCCCGATCGCGTATTTGGTGTCGCTGACGGGTTCGGCCGGCGGGGCGAACAGCGGAAAATCCGTGGCGGGGCTGTCGAGAACAGCGGAAAACTCATCCGCTGGCAGATCGCCGGCACCCGGCATGAACGGCAGCTCGGAATTGACCTGGCCGATCAGCTTGAACGACGCCCGACCCTCGCTCCGTGCGCGCAGGATGTCGAGCGTGGTGTCAGTGTTGCAGCTCAGGCTGTAGCGGGTCACGCCATCGACCACACGTTTCGCGACCAGTTGGGTGACGACGTTCAGCCTGCGCGTCAGCAGACAGGACGAGGCATGGGTATAGTTCGCGGAGATGTAATGCTGCTGAGCGTACGGCACGTGCAGCCATTTGCCGGCCAGAAAGAAGAACTCGATCACCTGGATGTTGGGCGGTAGCTCGCCGGCATGCAGCGCGCTGGCATAAGTCAGGTCGGGATAACCACCAAACAGGCGATCGATCACCGGGCCGATGAAGCGCCGTTCGAGCAGGCTCGAGGGCCGCGGCTTTTCCAGTGTCAGCGCCGAAAAGAACGTCAGGTTGATCGAACGGTCGGCGGCGGCGCGCGCGTATAGCGCGTTGACGACATGGTTGGCCTTGCCAAGCCCGAGCGGCAAGCCGACCACGAGGTTGGTTCCGACATCGCGGACGATATCCTCCGCGATCGCTTCGGGGTCGGTGAACAGCTTTGGCATCAAGTTGCAGACCCGGGCATAGCTGGGAAGCCAACCGCCCTGAGTCGGACGCCAGCCAGCGAAGCTATAGCGCATTTGCCGCCGAACTTCGTCTGTGACGAACCGGCAACAGCCAAGCGCTGATTTCGGTGAATTAATGAACTGATGTCGCGCGGCAGTTTGCCTGTGGCGGCGACGCCCCCTAAACAGGTAGACGAGCCGAGACTGTCGGCGGGGGCGGACAAGCAACGCATGATCTGGAATGACGGGTGACCGGCGTTCCCTGAAGATCATGCTCAAACAAGCAGATAGAGCGGGATAGCTCAAAGCAGGGTTATCACGTTCTTGGGTTGGCTACGGGATCAAATGGCTAGGCGTGCTGCTAAGGTTGGCCACGTTGAAAGGCGGTTGCTTCGGTCGGGCATTTGCCTTGCGGCGGCTTGCTTTGCGTTCGCGGCGCCGGCCGCGCATGGCGAAGGCCTCCCGGAGGCGCTGACAAAGGCCTACCAGACCAACCCCGCGCTCAATGCCGAACGCGCCCGCCAGCGCGCCACCGACGAGAACGTGCCGCAGGCCCTTTCGGGTTATCGGCCGCAGATCCTCGCTACTCTCTCCGCCGGCTTTCAGGCGGTGCGCAACCTGCAGCCCGACAACACCATCCAGTTGGCGAACCTGAAGCCCTGGACCATCGGGGTGACCGTGAGCCAGACGCTGTTCAACGGTTTCAAGACCGCCAACAGCGTCCGCGTGGCGGAACTGCAGGTGCAGTCCGGCCGCGAGGCGCTGCGCAATGTCGGCCAGGGCGTGCTGCTCGACGCTGTCACCGTCTATACCAACGTGCTCGCCAACCAATCGCTGGTCGACGCGCAGCGCTCCAATGTGGCGTTCCTGCAGGAAACGCTCGGCATCACCCAGAAGCGTCTCAATGCCGGCGACGTCACGCCCACCGACACCGCGCAGGCCGAGGCGCGCCTGAGCCGGGGCCGCGCCGATCTGAACGCCGCCGAGGTCAACCTCGCCGTCAGCCAGGCGACCTATACCCAGGTGATCGGCAACGCACCCACCCTGCTCCGCCCTGCCGAAACCGTTGACCGCCTGCTGCCGCGCAGCCGCGATGACGCCACCGGGCTTGCCTTCCGCGAGCATCCGGCGGTGATGGCGGCCAGTTTCGACTTCGACGTCGCCTCCACCTCGATTCGCGTCGCCGAAAGCAGTCTGATGCCGACCATCACGCTGCAGGGCAGCGCCAGCCGCAGCAGGCAGTCGGATCCTACCCTCAGCAGCGCAGGGACCGACCAGGCCTCGGTCACCGGCCAGCTCACCCAGCCGATCTACGACGGCGGGATGGCGGCCTCGCAGACCCGGCAGGCCAAGGAAGTCGCGACCCAAAGCCGGCTGGTGCTGGATCAGGTCCGCAACCAGTCCCGCACCGCCGCGGTCGCCGCCTGGGTCGCCAATGAAGGCGCCAAGATCGCGGTCACCGCATCCGAAGCCGAAGTCCGCGCCGCCACCGTCGCCCTGCAGGGCGTGCAGCGGGAGGCCGCCGGCGGCCAGCGTACCACCGTCGACGTCCTGAACGCGCAGCAGGACCTGATTTTGGCCAAGGCCCGGCTGATCGGCGCGCTGCGCGACCGCGTGATCGCCTCCTATACCCTGCTCAGCGCGATCGGCCGGCTCGACGTCAAGAATCTCGGCCTCAACACGCCGGATTATCTGCCGGAAGTGCACTACCATCAGGTGCGCGACGCCTGGCACGGCCTGCGGACGCCGTCGGGGCAGTAGGTTGTATTTTCTCCCGGTATTATCGACGATGACGCCGAACAGGCCGTAGCCGCCGACCACCAGGTTGAACTGATCCTTGTTCTCGTTTGCCGACACCGTCTGCAACGAACCATCAGCCAGCATCACCTTCATCGACTTGATCGATTTGGCAAGATAATCTGCCGGCCGAACCACCGGCGAAACAAGGCCCGGCGACGCGGAGGAACGCTGAAGTCGATGGGCGCCACGGCCTGTTCGGACACCAACAATCAACAACATTATCCAGGGAGAACACCAATGCTGACGCGACGCAGTATGATGCTTGCCTCCATCGCAGCCGGGGTATTGATGAACAACAGAACCGCCGCCGCCAAGGCCGCGCAGCCGGCGACGCCGGTCAATTTCGACATCCCCGCCGGCGCCTGCGACTGTCACACTCACATCCATCCGGACCCGGCGAAATTCCCGTTCTTCGCCGGCCGCGTCTATACGCCCGAACTGGCCTCGCCGGAGGAAATGACCGCCCTGCACAAGGCGCTGAAGATGGAGCGCGTGGTGATCGTGACGCCCTCGATCTACGGCACCGATAACTCGCCCACGCTGTTCGGCATGGCCGCCCGCGGATCGACCGCGCGCGGGGTTGCCGTGATCGACGACAAGACGTCGGAGAGCGATCTCGACCTGATGGGCAAGGCCGGCATTCGCGGCGTCCGCCTCAACCTCGCAACTGGCGGCGTCAACGATCCGAACATCGCGCGTCCGCGATTCACGAATGCCGTCGAGCGCATGAAGGCGCGCGGCTGGCACGTGCAGATCTATACCAACATGCCGATGATCACAGCGGTCAAGGATCTGATCATGGCCTCGCCGGTGCCAGTCGTGTTCGATCATTTCGGCGGCGCACAGGCGGAACTTGGCGTCGAGCAGCCCGGCTTTGCCGACCTCGTGGATCTCATCAAGGCGGGCAAGGCCTATGTGAAGATCTCCGGCGCCTACCGCGCTTCGAAGCTCGGGCCCGATTATGCCGATTGCATCCCGCTCGCGAAGGCGCTGATCGGCGCCAATCCCGACCGCATCGTCTGGGGCACCGACTGGCCGCATCCGGATTCCGTCACGCCGCCCGGTAAGCAGATCAGCGATGTGACGCCGCTGTTCCAGATCGACGATGGGCGGCTCTTGAACCAGCTGCCCGTGTGGGCGCCGGACGCGGCGATTCGGAAGAAGATTCTGGTCGACAATCCGGCGCAGCTTTACGGGTTCTGAACCCCGGTGCTCGACATCGCGGCCCGCTCAGGTCCGAGCGGGTCGCGGTCATAGTTGCGCAGCCAGTCGCCGGCCTTGCGCAGCCCGCCGAACGGGAACAGGTGAAATCCCGCGATCGACGCCGTTGCGGCCGCAGGCGCGCAGCGCAATCCCCTGACGACGTCGTCCGGCCCGGTATCCGTCAGCAGCCGGCCGAACCGGCCGATCTGGGCCCGCAGCGCGCGCATGGAATTGCCGATGCCGCAGCGGAGCGCGAATTTGGTCAGTGTCGCGGGCGTGGCCGGACCGGCCAGACCGACGATGACAGGCAGATCGATGCCGGCGCGATCGAGTGCAGCGATCCATTGCAGGATCGGTGCGCTCTCGAAGCAAAATTGAGTGACGATATCGACCCGCGTTCCGGTCCGCCGTCCCCAGTCGCGCCAGGCCTTCAGGCCGTTCAGCGCCTCCGGCAGTTCGAGATAGGGATGGCCTTCGGGATGACCGGCCAAGCTGACGGACGCGATCCCATGCGCCTCGAGCAAGCCGCTGCTGCAGACCTCGCGCGTCGACTTGAACGGGCCCCTGGCCGCCGCAACATCGCCCGCGATCAAGAGGATCCGCGATACGGCGGCCTCACCCCGCGCCCGCGCCAGGAAATCGTCGAGCGCCTCCCGCGAGGCCATTTCGCGCGCCGCGATGTGCGGCACCGGGTTGAAGCCGGCGCGGCGCAGCGCCGTGGCGGTTTCGACATTGTGGCGATAGTGGTCGCCCGGCAGGAACGTAATGGTGGCATCCGTGCCGGCGGCGAAATGGTCGCCCAGTTGCGCGATCTGATGCCCCCGCGAGGAGATTTCGACGGATGCCGACGGCAGCAGCGCGGCTAGTCTGGGGGATGACTGATCGGAGACGGTCACGGGCGCCTCCCAAAATCACGCCGGCGCGCGGCGGCGCGAGATCACATAGGTTTCGTCGTTGAACCACAGGCCGCCATGCTTCTTCAGCACGCGGTCGGTGGCTTCGAGGTAGCGGCCGTCGCGGACCACTTCCGACAGCCTGTTGTCCTCGATCTGTGCCACGTAGATCGCAGCGTTCCAGGCCGCGAACAGCGTCGAGGTCCCGATCGGGCCGCTGACTTCGTCCGGCAGCGTGTGCATGTGGTAGCGGAAGATCGAGCGCGCGTCGGAGGAGGCGTTGAAATTGTAGTGCCGGGCCGCCGCGCCGAGCTCGTGCTTGACCTGGCGCAGGATGGCGTAGCGGTCGGTCTTGAAGGGATCATCACCCGGCCAGACCTGGTCGATGATCTCGATGCCGGGATCCCGGCCGTGCGAATGGATGCCGATCAACCGCCCGCCCGGCCGCAGCGATTTGACCAGCGGCGTCACCACTTTCGAGGCCTTGAACTCGACACTCGCCCGCGCCCGGTAGGGCTGTGAGGCAATGACCAGATCGTAATCCGCCATCACCCGGCCGGGCCGCGGCATGATCGGATCAAGCAGGAACGAATGATCCTCGCGCCGCAGCGTCAGGATGACCGGGCGCTGGTAGACCGGATTGCCGGTGGTCGGGCTGATGCCCGCGCGCCAGTTCTCGGCGAGGAAGCCTTCGAGCTCGCCGATCTGCTCGGCAAAACCGTGCGCGGTGTTGCCGGTCAGCGTGACATCTTTCCAGATCAGCCCTTGCGCTGACGTCACCGAACGCGGCGTCAGCCACGGTGCCTCCGCGTAATAGAGATTGGTCACGACCAGCACGGTGGCGGGATGCTCGAACAAGCGATCCGCCATCTTCTCCAGCATCAGGCGGACGTCTTCGTAACTGATCTCCTTCGCCACGACGTAGAGCGGCATGGTCGGAAATCGCGCATGCACCGCCCGCATTACCCGCGACAGCACGGTGCCGTCGCCAACGCCAGCGTCGAAGATGCGAAGCGCCGGTGGCGCCGGCTGCAGATTGCCGAGCTCGAGCGAGATGCGGTGACCGACCTCGGTCTTCTCGCTGCAGGTCGAGACGAACAGCAGGTACTTTTGGCGGTTGTCGAAGAATCGGAAACCCGGCGGCGCGACGGCGTTGGCGGCGCCCACGCCGTTCAGCGGTTTGGCCGATGGTGAATTGGTTGGCGCTTCGGTCGAAGCCGGCCGACGCTCGGCGAGATAGGCGCGGACCTTGTCGAGGGTGCCGGTCGTGATCCTGGCGCCGTCGCGCAACCGCGACACCAGCTTGCCGTCGTTGACCACCAGCCGCCCGAAGGTCGATTCGGCGGTCTGTGTCTGGCGGCAATAGTCGCGGATTTCGCCGAGAATCTGCTCAGCCGTGGGCGCCGATTTCGCCGGCTGCGCGTGGCCGTTCTGCCCGCCGTTCGATCCGACGTTCGATCCTTGGCTTTCCTCGATCCGCATGGCTGTCTCCTGCGGTTGTCCCTGCTGATATCAAGGGACGGCCGCCGGATTGCGTCAACCACAAACCGAGTGGGCAGAAAAAATGGGCATGTGCCCACAGGCGAATTTACCGCGCGCGGCGCGAGAACACGGAGATCAGCACCGGGAGCGTCACCAGGATGACGATCGGCGCCAGCATCATGCCGGTGACGACCACAATCGCCAGCGGCTTTTGCACCTGCGAACCGATCCCCTCCGAGATCGCCGCCGGCAACAACCCGACGCCCGCCACCACGCAGGTCATCAGCACTGGTCGCAACTGCAGTTCGCCGGTGCGGATCACCGCCCGTATCCGCTCATAGCCTTCGTCGATGAGCTGGTTGTACTGCGACAGGATGATGATGCCGTCCATCACGGCGATGCCGAACAGCGCGATGAAGCCGATCGCCGCCGACACGCTGAAGGGAATGCCCGTGATCAACAACCCCAGCACGCCGCCGAAGATCGCCATAGGGATCACGCTCATCGCGAGCAGCGTATCGACCATCGAGCCGAAATTGAAGAACAGCAGCACCCCAATCAGCGCGAGGCTGATCGGCACCACGATCGACAGCCGCTTGATGGCGTCCTGCAGGTTGCCGAATTCGCCGACCCACTCGACCCGCGATCCCGGCGGGAGTTGCACCTGGTTGGCGACCTTGTCCTGTGCTTCCTGGATCGCGCTGCCGAGATCCCGGTTGCGGACCGAGAACTTGATCGGCAAATAGCGTTCCTGCCCTTCGCGATAGATGTAGGCGGCGCCCGAGATCAGGTTGATCGAGGCGACCTCGCTAAGCGGTATCTGCGTGATCGCGCCGCCCTGCCCGGCCACGCCGATCCTCAAGTTGTGGATCGCTTCCGCACTCTTGCGGTATTCCGGCGCGAGCCGAACGATGATCGGGAAATGCCGGTCGCTGCCGGGCTCATAGAGATCACCGGCGCTGTCGCCACCGACCGCGACCTTGATGGTGGCGTTGATATCGCCCGGCGACAGGCCGTAACGCGCCGCGCGCGCGCGGTCGATATCGATCTGGATGGTCGGCTGGCCGAGCGAGGTGAACACCGCCAGATCCGTGACGCCCTGCACGGTCGCGAGCTGGGCCTTGATCTTGTTGGCAGTGTCGGTCAGCGCCTGCAGATCGTTGCCGTAGAGCTTGATCGAATTCTCGCCCTTGACGCCGGAGACCGCCTCCGAGACGTTGTCCTGCAGATATTGCGAGAAGTTGAATTCGACGCCCGGGAACTTGTCCTGCAATTGCCCCAGCAATTGCGCCGTCAATTCATCCTTGTCATGGGTATCAGGCCATTCGCTGGCCGGCTTCAATGGCGCGAAGAATTCGGCGTTGAAGAGACCAGCGGCATCGGTGCCGTCGTCGGGCCGTCCATGCTGCGACACCACCGATTCCACCTCGGGACGGCTGCGGATCACCTTGCGCATCTCGTTGACGTAGGCGTTACCCTCCTGGAGCGAGATGGTCGGCGGCAGCGTAGCGCGAATCCACAGATTGCCCTCTTCCAGCTTGGGCAGGAATTCCAGCCCCAGCAGGCGGCCGAACACGATGGTCATAACCACGAGCGCGGCCGCTCCAGCCATCACCAGTTTCCGGTTTCCGACCGCCCAGTTCAGGACCGGCATATAGACCCGATGCAGGAACGCCATGATGCGGGTCTCGGTTTCGTGCATGTGCGCGGGCAGGATGATCGCGCTCAGCGCGGGCGTCACGGTGAAAGTCGCGAGCAGTCCCCCCGCCAGCGCGTAGGCGTAGGTCCGCGCCATCGGCCCGAAGATGTTGCCTTCGACGCCGCTCAGCGTGAACAGCGGCAGGAAGGCGGCAATGATGATGGCGGCGGCAAAGAAAATCGACCGCGACACGTCGGCGGAGGCCGAGAGGATGGCATGGCTCTTCATGCCCATACTGGTGTCGTAGGAAATATGGCTCTGCTCGGCTTCCGACAGTGCGATCGTCTGCGTCAGGCGCCGGAAGATTGCCTCTACCATGATCACGGTGGCGTCGACGATCAGGCCGAAATCGATCGCGCCGACCGACAGCAGATTGGCGGATTCGCCGCGCAGCACCAGGATGATGACGGCGAAAAACAGCGCGAACGGAATCGTCGCGCCGACGATCAGCGCGCTTCGGAGGTCGCCGAGGAATACCCATTGCAGCAGCACGATCAGGAGAATGCCGACCACCATGTTGTGCAGCACCGTGTGGGTGGTGATGTCGATCAGGTCCTTGCGGTCGTAGATCCGCTCGATTCTGACGCCGGGCGGCAGGATCGAGGAATTATTGATGTCGTGGACGAGCTTTTCGACGCGGGCAATGGTCGGTGAACTCTGCTCGCCGCGCCGCATCAGCACGATGCCCTGCACGATGTCGTCGTCCTGGTCGATGCCGGCGATGCCGAGCCGCGGCTTCTCGCCGACCGTGACCGAGGCGATGTCCTTCACCAGCACCGGATTGCCGCCCGATTGCGACACCATGGTATTGTTGAGGTCCTCGATCGAGCGAATCAGGCCGACGCCGCGCACGACGGCGGATTGCGCGCCGATGTTAACGGTGTTGCCGCCGACATTGATGTTGGCGTTGCCGACGGCCTGCAGCACCTGCGGCAGCGTCAGCCCGTTGGCGACCAGCCTGTTGAAGTCGACCTGCAGCTCGTAGGTCTTGGTCTTGCCGCCCCAGCCGGTGACGTCGATCACGCCGGGCACGGCGCGAAAGCGGCGCTGCAACACCCAATCCTGCAGCGTCTTGAGATCGAGCACGCTGTAATTCGGCGGCCCCTTCAGCCGGTAGCGATAGATTTCGCCGATCGGGCTCAGCGGCGAAATGCCCGGCTGCACGTTGCCCGGCAACGGCGCGAGCTGCGACAGCCGGTTCAACACCTGCTGCAGCGCTTCTTCATAGGTGTAATCGAACGAGAACTGCAGTTTGACGTCGGACAATCCGTACAGCGAGATGGTGCGGATGGTGCGCAGGTTCTTGATGCCGGCGACCTGGGTCTCGATCGGGATCGTGATGTAGCGTTCGATCTCTTCCGACGACAGGCCCGGACTTTGGGTCACGATGTCGACCATCGGCGGGGTCGGATCGGGATAGGCCTCGATGTTGAGCTGCTTGAACGCGATCAGGCCGCCGACCAGCACGGCGACGAACATGCCGACCATCAAATAGCGGCGGCTGACTGCTAGGGCGACCAGGCGATCCATTCAGATCGGAGCTTTCAATGAGGAGGTCAGCTGCCGGATGCGGCGCGGTCGATGAATAGCGCACCCTTGGTGACGATGTGCTCGCCGGGTTTCAGATTGCCGACCACCTCGACGAGATCGCCATTGGTGAGGCCAGGCTTGATCTGACGCAATTCAATCGTCTTGTCGGGATGCGCGACCCAGATCCGCACCTGATCGCCTTCATAGATCAATGCCTGCTTCGGCACGCCGACCGCCGGACGGTCACCCGCCGAATAGATCGTGACGTTGGCGAACATCTCCGGCTTAAGCACGAAGTCCTTGTTGTCGATGGTGGCGCGGACCAGCAGCCGGCGCGTCGCCGGATCGATCGCGGTGGCGACGTAGTTGAGCCGCGCCGACAGCGGACGGCCCGGCAGCGCCAGCACGTTGAACGTCACCTCCTGCCCAACAGCGACGTTTGCGCAATCGCTCTCGCGGACGAAGGCCGTCATCCAGACGGTGGAGAGATCGCCGATCACATAGACGGGGTCGCTGGCGCCGGCATTGACATACTGGCCGGGGCCGATCTTGCGCTGGACCACGGTGCCGGCGAGCGGCGCGAAGATGGTGATCTCCGGATTGATGCGGCCCTTTTCCTGGAAGGTCGCGATGTCTTCATCGGTTAGACCGAGAATGCGCAGCTTGTTGCGTGCGGCTTCCATCGCCGTCTGCGAGGCGCGCATGTCGTTTTGCGCCTGGATCAGCGTCGCCTGGCTTTGCTGGTAGTCCTTGAGCGGAACGGCCTTGCCTTCGAACAGATCCTTGGCGCGCGTTCCCTGCAACTGCGCCAGGTCTAGCGCGGACTTTGCCTTGTTCATGGCGCTCATCGCCGCGATGAAATCGCTTTGTGCCTGAACGTTGTCGGCGGCCTCGATCACGAACAGCGGCTGGCCCTTGACGACTTGATCGCCCGGCCGGACCAGGAGCCTGGTGACACGGCCTGCGTAGGGCGAGAACACCGGCGTCGAGCGATCTTCATCGATCGCGATCTTGCCTTCGGTGACGTTTTCGGAACGGAAGCCGCGTTCGGTGACGGGCTGAATGGTCAGGCTGGCCCATTCGGCGGCGCTCGGCGTGTAGCGCTGCAATCCTTTGCGGGACTGGCTCGAGACTTCGGAATGCCCGCCCTTTGTGTCGCCGATCTGCGCAAAGCCGTAGAGGCCCGCGCCCGCGAGCGCCACCAGCGCCACGACCATAGTCCATCGCCGCCGGCTAAGCATCTGCCATTGCTTTGTAAATTCGTTCAGCATGCAGCCCGGACCACTCAGCGACGTTTTGCCTCACCTGGGCGCTAATAGTGCCCAAATCGCATTTTACACAACCTAAAAAACGAAAATTGGCTTGGCCGCGAGGTTAAAGTTTGGAGAAGGAAAGCTGAACGGCGGATGACTGCCTCATTCGCGTGCCGGCCATTGCGGCGGATGGCTGCCGAGCGGCATCGCCGGACGGACCCAAAATGCCGGTGTTTTCGACAAAATCGCGGAATGCCTGACCGCCCGCAGCGCACCAAAGCCCGAGCCCACCTCCTCGATAAAGGGCGTTACCGCTTCCCCCGTAAGATCACGGGTATCGAGGCCATCGGCGACCCGCCCGAGATTCCAGAGCCAGCGTCCGGTCTGCGCCAGCGAAACCTGGACGTGCCAGCTTCCGCCTTCACGCGCCTGGCGCGCTTTGGCCATCATGGCGCCGAACGCCATGAAGTAGCCGGTGGCGTGGTCGAGCATCTGTGCGGGCAATTCCTTCGGTCCATCGACCCCCGCGGCCTGCCCCTCGGCATGGTTGAATCCGGTCGCGGTCTGCACCAAAGAGTCGAAGCCGCGCCGCTCCGCCCACGGCCCGGCATGACCATAGGCCGACAACGTGACGTAAATGATGCCGGGATTGATGCGCGCGGCATCTTCCGGCGAGAAACCCAGGCCAGCAATCGCGCGCGGCCGGTAGCCTTGCGAAAAGATATCCGCCTCAGCCAGCAGATCGCGCAAGGCTGCCCGGCCCTGCTCGTTCTTGAGTTCGACAAAACTTGTCAGCTTGCCGCGGCCGGTATCGATGGTGAGCCACGGGATCGCCGGCAGTTCGGGGCCGGAAATCAGCAGCACATCAGCGCCATGCGCGGCGAGCGTCCGCCCCGCCACCGGACCCGCGATCACGCGCGACAGATCAAGCACACGAATGCCCGCCAGCGGCCGATCGCCTTTGGGCCACGGCTTCGGTGCCGCCTCGCCGATCTTCGTGATTGACATCAGCGGCAATGCGGCGAGCGCCTTGGCATGCGGGGTTGCCGACCATTGGTCGTGCGAGCGCATGAAGGCGACGACACAGCCCGCCGGCATAGGCGGCGGTCTCGAATGCTTCGCCGTCCAATCGCATCAGCGCGGCCTGAACCGCGTCACGCTCCGGCTTGCAGTTCAGCACCTTGCAGACGGCGTCGCGGTGATGGGGAAAATTGGTGTGCAGCCGCACGAAGCCGTCGCGGGTTTTATAGACACCGGCGATCGCGTCCCAGGCCGGCGGCGGCGGCTTGCCGTCGACACGCAGATAGCGTTCGCTACGGCATTCGACCACGGCATGGCGCATGTCGACCGCGACGTCCTGCGCTTGCCCGCTCCGCATTTTCCAGATCCCGGCCGCCGCCAGCCCGGTCGCGGCGACGCTGACCTGTGCGGCGACAGCGACACGAAACGACGACGGCAGTTGCGGCTCATCGCCGGTCAGCGTGAGCGCGTCGAGCGCGGAAGCTTCGCCGCCGGCCGAGGTCCAGCTATCGGAGAGGATTTGCCTGGGGCTTTGCATCGGCGGGTCTCTTCCCTAACGTTCTTTTTCAACATCGCACGCAAGCGTAGCCCGGATGGAGCGCAAGCGAAATCCGGGAAGCTCTTGCCAGGCGGATCGCTCTACCCGGATTGCGCGGAGCTTGTCATCGGGCGCGCATTCGCGCGACCCGTTGGCTCCATCCGGGCTACGTGCTTAACCCCAGAGGAGTTGCAATGGCTGCCATCGATCCCCTGACGGCAGGAGCCGTTTTGCTTGCGACTGCCGCAACGGACGCGGTCTACGTCATGTTCACCTCGGCGGTGGTCGCGCGCAAGCGCGTGCCGGCGGCGACCTGGAGCAGCGTCTGGTATTTGCTCTCGTCCTACGCCGTCATCAGCTACACCGAGAATTGGGTTTACGTCGCCTTCGCAGCCGTCGGCTCCTGGGTGGGCGCCTACGCGACCATCACCTTCCTGCACCGCCCGCCTGGCGGCCCGCCGGTGGGAGCCGCGCCGGAGTAGATTGTCCGTCATTGAGAGCGAAGCTTGTAGCCCGGATGAGCGAAGCGATATCCGGGGCGGTGTTAGAGTGGTCCCGGATCTCGCTTCGCTCATCCGGGCTACGAACTGAGTATGACTTCGCGATCTCGCGGCGCATTGCGTCCGAGGTTTGGGAGACGTGGATCGTTTCGCTCGCAATGCGAGAGGGATGTCGGCGATTTGAGCTTTCTCCCGGGTCAACTTGGCCGCTACAATGCGGCGGGGATCACATAAGGAAATGCAGAATGGACTTGGGTTTGAAGGGAAGAAACGCCGTCGTGCTCGGCGGAACGCGCGGCATCGGGCGGGCGATTGCGAATACGCTTGCCGGCGAAGGCTCGGGCGTCGCGGTGTGCGCCCGCAACGCGGATCAGGTCGCCGGCACCGTTGCCGAGCTGCAGGCGATGGGCGTGAAGGCGACCGGTGCGCCGGTGGACGTCACCGACGCCGACGCGCTGAAATCATGGGTATCGGACGCTGCCAGGGAGCTCGGCGGCATCGACATGCTGTTTTCCAATGCCGGGGCCATGGCGCAAGGCGGCGATCCTGCTTCATGGGAGCAGAACTTTCGGCTCGACGTGCTCGGCGCCGTCAACGCGTTCGAGGCTGCGCGTCCCCTGCTCGAAGCCAGCGGCGACAAGACCGGCGACGCGGCCTTCATCATGATTTCATCAGTCTCGGCGGCGCAGGCGGATAGCGCCAGCTCCTACGGCCCGATCAAGGCGGCGCTGATCCACATGGCCAAAGGCCTGGCGCGGCAATACGCTGCCAAGAAAATCCGCGTCAACGTGGTGTCGCCGGGCACGGTCTATTTCAAGGGCGGCATCTGGAACATGGTCGAGCAGAACATGCCGAAGCGCTATCAGGATGCGCTGGCGCGCAACCCGACCGGCCGCATGGCAACGCCGCAGGAGATCGCCAATGCCGCCGTGTTCCTGGCGAGCCCGGCCTCCTCGTTCACGACGGGCTCGAACCTCGTCGTCGACGGCGCGATCTCGAACCGGGTGAATTTCTGAGGATCGTGCGTAGGTTGGGCAAAGGCGCGCGAGCGCCGTGCCCACCATCTATCCACATAACTCGCTGAATGGTGGGCACGCTTGCGCATTGCCCACCCTCCGATTCCTGTTCAGTTACTGCAGGCGCTACTTCACCGTATCCGCGCCGGCCTTGCAGGCAGCGGCATCCTGATCGCCCATGGCGCCGCTGCAACCGACCGCGCCGATGATCTTGCCGCCCTCGATCAGCGGAACCCCGCCGGGAGATGCCGTCGGCGGGGGCGAATCCAAGGTGGCGACATAGGCGCCGGCGGGTGTCTGCATCGCGTTGCTGAAGATCTGCGTTGGACGGCGAAGGCGCGCCGCCGTCCGCGCCTTGTTCTGCGAGATCGTCACCGATCCCTGCTGCGTATTGTCCATCTTGTAGAAATAGACCAGCTCGCCATGCGTATCGACGACGGAAATGGCGAGCTTCCAGTTGCGGGGAGACTTCGTGGCCTCGGCGACGACCGCCTTCACGATGTCAGCGGCGCGATCGGCAGTGATCGAATTTCCGTACGGGATGTCGAACGGCATCTGATCGGGCACCGCCGCCGGGGCGGCTGCCGGCTGCTGGGCCTGAGCCTGGCCGCAGATCGTCACGGCCGCGCAAGCCGCAAGAACCGCCAATGTCCTGTGACGCATGTCTTCCTCCCAAGGATATTGATTATGGGGGTATTGATTATGTTGCGGCCGGGCCGTCCCCCCTGCGCTGCCCGACTGACGTCGACAGTAGGCGTTTTCCAGGCTGGTTGAAACTCAATTTGGGCGTGCGTATCGCGCCAGAGCGAGATGACTTCTCTTCGATGCCCCCGACGACACGGGAATGATTGCAAGAGCTCAGCTTACAACTCGCGAACCAAACCGGTAAATTTGAAACGATAAACTAAGGGAACTTTACGAAGTTACCCTTCATTCTCAGGCCTGCTTCAAAGACCCGGCCGACTGGGTCCAACGACGGATGGGCAGGATGATTGTCGACGAGCAAAGGACAAAGGTGCAGCGCGAACCGCGGCGCGAACTGCGCAAACGGCCGACATGGTTGACGGTCGACGACGGGGTGACGAAAATTGAATGCTTCGTCCTGGACGTCTCGCCGGGCGGCGCCAAGATCGCGACCGATACCGCGCTGGACGTCAGAGACAGCTTTGAATTGGCGCTGGTGCCCGAACACACGACGCGCCAGTCGTGCGAAGTGGTCTGGCGTCGGGGCAAGACCTACGGCGTCAAATTCCTGTCCTGAGAGCCTGGCCGGAAAAAAGCGGCAGACACTGTCAGGCGTTTCAAACCGCATGAACTTGATTTGATTTTTGGCATGGCCGGGCTGTCCCGGCCATCCGCATCCTTTGCCTTCGAACGAGAGTGTGGATGCTCGGGACATCAGCGCGAAGACGCGCTTTGCAGCTTTATCCGAGCCGTGACGAATGCTCAGCAAGGCCCTGCTTCCATTGGCCGATTTTCGAGTGAGACTCTGAGATCGGTCGGGTCCGGCCGGTTCTGACTTGGGCCGGACCAGCGGCCGATCCGACCGGCAACTCCCACGCCCCGCACGGCCATCCTCCGCGGACATATCTATGTCGTGATTCGCCTTGACACGTGACTGCATTATTACAGTTAAATGTCAGTTCGATTACAGCGGAGCGACGAAATGAGCTTGGAATGGCAGCAGGCACGGTCAGGCAGCCTGGCCTGGTCGAATCCCGTGTCCTGGTGGTGGGGCCTGCTGACGCTGGTGAGCGGCGTTAATATCGCCGTCTGGTTCGCGCTGTATCGCGAGCTCCCCCTCCAGCCGCCCGGAGCTGCCGGCGGCACGGCCGGCGTCGGGATCATGCTGCTTTTCTGTGCGGCCTATGTTTTCGGCTGCGCCTTCCGATCGTTTCTGCCGCGCGCGGACGTTCAGCGGATCTGTCTGTTCGACACCTGGTGGTCGAGCGTTCTGGTCGGACGGTCGGTGGCGACCGTGGCCGAGATCTGTTTTGTAGCGCAGTGGGCTATTCTCCTGCACCAGCTCGGCACGATGACGGGCGCGGAAACGACCGTGAATGCCGCGTGGGTGATCGTACCTTTGATCCTGATCGCGGAATGCCTCTCATGGTATGCGGTGCTGACCAGGAATTATCTCGGCAACGCCATCGAAAATTCGCTGTGGGCGGTTGCCTTTTTTGTCATCGGCGTCGGTCTTTGCCGCCTGCTGCCGGAATTCCATGGCGTGGTTCGCGTGGTCCTGGCCGTCGCCATCGCAGGCATTGCGGGCTTTCTCGCTTTT
Source organism: Bradyrhizobium sp. AZCC 2262 (assembly GCF_036924535.1). Lineage (NCBI taxonomy): Bacteria > Pseudomonadati > Pseudomonadota > Alphaproteobacteria > Hyphomicrobiales > Nitrobacteraceae > Bradyrhizobium > Bradyrhizobium sp. AZCC 2262. The sequence goes on from NZ_JAZHRT010000001.1 coordinate 4,643,256, forward strand.
CTGATGACGATCGACGTCCCGATGTACCTGAAGCGCTGGCGGACCGGAGATGCCGATGGCGACAAGCGCCTGACGCCCCGCGAGGGCCTGCGCGACGTCAGCACGCGCTGGGTGGTGACGCACGACCTTGCCGAGTGGAAGGACGAGATTGCCTGGATGTCGCTTTATTTCAGCCTGGCGGTCTGGTCGAGCCTTGCGCTTTGCGTGTTCTACTCGTTCGAAAATCATCTGCCGCAATACCGAACCGAAGCGGCGATCGTCGGCGTGTCGCCTGATGCAGCGGCTCGTCATGGTGCGACCGGCGCCGTGCCGGTGTTGAACGTTTCCGCAGTGGACGATGCGTCGAAGAAGAACGCTGCGCCGTAGCTCCATCGCGGTTGCCCGCTGAAGCCTTACGTCGCATGGCGGCGTGACGGGAGTTCGTCTATCGCCGTCGTGGGGCTTTGGTTCAGCGAGGCGAGCTTTGGACAGATTTCAGATAGGCGTTCATTTTCTGGCGCTGGCGGCCGCCTGTGCGCAGGCCCGCGCTGCGCGCCCGCTTCGGCGTTTCTGTCGGGCTCGGTAGCTACGACGTCGCGGTGACGGTTGCCGTGTTCACGCCTGACGCTGAGACTGCTGACGCTGGTCAAGGAAGAGGACGACCTCAAGGACGGTGGCGATCGCAAGAGCGATACCAGGTCGGATTGAGCCAAGGTTCGATTATAACGCGACAGGTCGCGAACGGTGCATACCAATCACCGCGCCGTGAGGCTGTTTCGCCGCTTGCGGATGGCATGAAATATTCCGCGCCTTACGCGAAGCCATTTTCCCGGCCGAGGAAGAAATCCCGAAACGATACAGTCGTAGCGTTCCCGTGATCAGACAAGGAGTCGATCATGTGGATGATCATCGATCTACTCTACCGGGAATATTGTCTCGCTCGGCTGCAGGAGATGCGCAAGATCAGCTTTGCTCGCTGAACTGGTAAAGCGCGAGCAATCTGTCGCAGGCGGCATTTGCGGTTCCTGTGGCTTGCAGACTTGCGGTCAACCGAAATCAGGAATCATCTTGTCGGACCGAGATCGAAGGAGAAGGTTATGCAGCCATCGACAGACGATCTGCTGATACGCCAGATCAGCGCGCTGATATCCGCAACCGCAGATGCAGCGTCCACCAGCAGCGAACACACTCCGTTCATGGAGGCAAGGCTATACGAGACCCTGGCTGCACATTGCGCCGAAAAGCAAAGGCTCGCAGCGGCATTTGCCAGAAGCGGCGCCGGAAAGACGCGACGGGGATTGATCTACTGGTAGACCGGCACCGGCGGATCGGGGATTGCGCCACAGAGGTTTCCACGGAATAGCTTTTGATTCCCTTCACGCGGTCCCTGAGGGAATGCGAACTGGCCCGTTGCTGCCAGCCAGGCTCAACCCCGCGCGCGATCGCCTGAATTGGCCTCTGAATTTTCCTGGCGGAATACCGAACTCGCGCTTGAACGCCCGGTTGAACGACGCTTCCGAGTCATAGCCTACCTCGGAGGCCACCTGTATCACGGCCTCCCGCGTGGTCTGCAGCATCCTGGCAGCGAGTTGCAATCGCCACCGCGCAAGATAGGTCAACGGCGGCTCGCCTAGAAACCGGGAGAACCTCTCGGCAAGGACCGAGCGTGAAACGCCGGTCTCGGCGGCAAGTTGCTCCACGGTCCAATGATGACAGGGTTTTCGATGCAGCAGCGCCAATGCACCGCCGACGACCGGATCCCGCGCACCTGCCAGCCAGCCGGTCTGTTCAGGCGGCAACGCCTCCATATAGCGGCGAATGGTTTCGATGAAGAGCGCCTCCGCCATCTTGGAGAGCAGGACCGACTGTCCCGGTCGCGCGGACCCAGCCTGGGAGACCAGATGGCGAACCGAGCTCTCCAGCCATTCGCCGGCCGGGTCGCCGCGGAGGTTGATCTTGATCATCAGCGGCAGGCCGGCAAGGAAGAGCCGATCGGCATGACGTTCGCAGCCGAAATAGCCGCAGACGAATTGGGTCAATTCGCCACCGCCGCCCAATCGCATCGTCGTCAGATCGCCCGCCAGAAAACTGCCAAGCGAAGCCCCGCTGTCAATGAAGGCCGAAGGCGAGCCGTTCGAGACAGTATGGGCATCGCCGTGGGGGATGATGAGGATATCGCCTGCCGTGACGGGGATGTCTGCTTGGCCCGGGGAAGCACACGACCGCCTTGCCGTGGGTGACCAGATGATAGCTGACCAGCCGCTCGGTTCCGGGGGCGAGCACGTGGGCGACGTCTTCCAGGGACGGCACCCGGAACCCCCAGGGAGCCGTGCACTCCGCGTGATAGAAGATGGCGCCGGTCATGCGCACAGACGCCAGTGCCTCCGATAGAGCATCCATTTCCTTGCTCCGTCGATCGTGGCCCCCGAACAACCTGCAAAGAACCACGGAGTTTCGGCAAAGTTGGGGCTTCGGCTTCCCGCTAGATTCGATTGCCGTGGGCCCGGCCGCGATCAGTCAGCCTGGCTGCCGTGAACGGAACGGAACGACTTTGCAAGGAGATCGCGATGGGCAAGGCATTCGACGTGATCGTCATGGGTGCGCGTTGCGCGGGTTCGCCAACAGCGATGTTGCTGGCGCGCAAGGGCTACCGCGTGCTGGCGGTCGACCGCGCTTCTTTCCCGAGCGACACCGTCTCAACCCATCTTGTGCATCCCCGCGCCGTGAATGCGTTATCGCGATGGGGGCTGCTCGACCGACTGGTGGCGACCGGCTGCCCGCCGATCCACACCTACGCCTTCGACTTCGGCGCTTTCACCATTACCGGCGCCCCGGGCACGGACAAGGATGCCGTCGCCTACTGCCCGCGGCGGACAATCCTCGACAAGCTGCTGGTCGATGCCGCGGCCGAATCCGGTGCGGAGATCCGTCAGGGTTTTGTCGTCGAGGAAATAATGATCGAGAGCGGGCGTGTCGTCGGCGTCAAGGGCCGATCGAAGCACGGCGGCGCCGTCACGGAACTTGCCGACGTGATCGTGGGCGCCGACGGCCGGCACTCCATGCTGAGCGAGGCGGTTCATCCCGAGCAGTACCGCGAGAAGCCGCCTTTGCTGGTGGGTTACTACAGCTATTGGCGCGGACTGCCGACCGACGGCCGCTTTGAAACCTATGTTCGCGACAAGCGCGCATTTGCGGCAATGCCGACCCATGACGATCTGACGCTCGTCATCGCCGGATGGCCTTACGCAGAGTTTGCGGACAACAAGAAGGATATCGAGGGCAATTACCTGAAGACAATCGAACTGGCGCCGGACTTTGCCAAAAGGCTGCACGGCGCCACGCGCGAAGCGCCGTTCGCCGGCGCAGCGGTACCGAATTATTTTCGCAAGCCTTACGGCCCTGGCTGGGCTCTCGCAGGCGACGCCGGCTACAACAGGGACTTCGTAACGGCGCAGGGAATTCTCGATGCTTTCCGGGACGCCGAACTCTGCGCCACGGCAATCGACCAATCATTGTCCGGCGCGCGACCATTCGAGGATGCCATGGGCGAGTACCAGCGCATCCGCGACGCCGACGTTGGGGCGATGTACGATTTCACCTGCGACCTCGCAACGCTTGAGCCGCCGCCACCCGAGCTGCAACGGATCCTTGGCGCGGTTCACGGCAACCAGGCAGCCATGGACGGCTTTGCGCGCGTCAACGCCGGGACGATATCGCCGACGGAGTTTTTTGCGCCGGAGAATGTCGAAGCGATCTTCGCCGCAGCAGCCGAGAGAACGCAAAAGATGAATGCGTAGTCAAGAGTAGCGTCGGACTTCCCCTGAAGGCAGAGCTGCTATAGATAGCGACCGCCGCAGCCCGCCGGGTCTCACGACGCCGAGCTGAGCGGCCATATCCTGTGAAGAGGGTAACCGCGCGCGAGGCGAGCCACCCGTTCTCCATTCCCTCTCGGATCGCCGAATAAAATCTGTCACGATCAAGTTAGATGGGATGGCCGCCATCGCGCGATGGTACAGTCAAAAAATTGGCAATCTTTGTACTGTTTTATGACCAGGCGCAGCTCATCTATTCGCTAACACCAGCGACCGGAGCGATTCCGATGCATCAGGCTTCGTGGGAGCCCCGGTCAATACAGACAGCGCAGATCGCAAGCATGGAGGCAGGAGTTCGACAATGGCCGACATTTTATCTGGCATCAAGATTCCCGATAGCAAGATCGCGCGCGAAGCCGCCGAACTCGTGCGGCAACATGAATCCGAGCTGTTGTTCAACCACTCGGTTCGCGTTTTCGTGTTCGGCGCAATGAAAGGCGTCCGGCAAAATCTCAAATTCGACTCCGAACTGCTCTATGTCGCGGCGCTGTTTCACGACTTGGGCCTTGTCGACGCCTATCATACCGAGACAAAGCGGTTTGAGGTCGACGGCGCCGATGCAGCGCGCGAATTCCTCCGCAGCCACGGCATTTCCGACCCGAATGCGGATCTGGTGTGGGAAGCCATCGCCCTGCATACCACGCCTGGCATCCCCCAATACATGCGGCCCGAGATCGCGCTCACAAACGCGGGTGTCTTGGTGGACGTGGTCGGAATTGGATATGATGAGTACACGCCAGAGCAACGCAACCAGGTCCTCGCCGCATTTCCCCGCGGTGAAAATTTCAAGAATGAGTTTATCCAGGTCCAGACTTGCTCGGCCTTGAAGAAGCCTCACACGACGTTCGGCACCGTCAATTTCGACTACATCTGGGAACACGACCCCACATTTCACCGGCCAAACGCATGCGCTCGGATCCGCAACGCGCCTTGGCATAGCTGAGCCGTGATCGCCGGACTATTGCCCACCCTGGCCCCGAGACCTGGACGTCGGCCTGCCCGTCGCCGGTCATTTGGTCACAGCCTTCGCCGACCTTTGAATTTATGGGTTTCACGTCCCCGATCAGCTCAATGAAAATCCCGTGACGGCGGCAGGATGCGGACGTCGCGCGGGTGGCGGATTTTTTGTGCGGGACTATCCGGGTGGTCGCGGCGGTCATCGTTGAGCGGCTCGATCAGCGCGGGGCCGGCCGGGACCGGATGCCTGCGGCCCGGCGCATCATTGGCGAGGCCGATCAGGTCGCCGGAGCGGTCGAACATGCGCTGCGCCACCAGATGCGTGACGTGCTCCGGGCTGCTCTGGATATAGCCTTCCACCAGGATGAGGCGGGCGCCCATCACCTCTTTCCGGTACTGCTCCATCACCTTGGGCCACACCACGATATTGGCGATGCCGGTCTCGTCCTCCAGCGTCATGAAGACGACGCCCTTGGCGCTGCCCGGCCGCTGCCGCACCAGCACCACGCCGGCGCAACGAACGCGGCGCTTGTCGTTCTTATGGTTGACATCCTGGCAGGTGACGACGCGCTCGCTCGTAAACCTCTCGCGCAGGAATTCCATCGGGTGCCCCTTCAGCGACAGCCGCACCGTCTGATAATCGGCGACCACCTGCTCCGGCAGCGGCATCAGAGGCAGCGGTTTTGCGTTCTCGTCGGGCTGCTCGCGCGCGACCGCGGCTTCGAACAGCGGCAACGGCACGTCGTCGGGCAGCCGCCGCACCGCCCACAGCGCCGCGCGGCGGTCGAGCCCGATGGAACGAAAGGCATCGGCGTCCGCCAAGAGGATCAGCGCGCGCTTCGGCAGGGCGGTGTCGCGGGCGAATTCTTCCAGCGAGGTGAAGGGACGGCGTTTGCGGGCGGCGACGATGCGGTCGGCCCAGTCGGTCTCTCCGCCGTCATTCCGGGGCACGCGAAGCGTGAACCCGGAATCTCGAGGTTCCGGGTTCGTCGCTGACGCGACGCCCCGGAACGACAACTGGCTCTGCTTCAACCTCTCCTCATCCTCATCAACCCAGCTAAATCCGTCGATCTGGCGGAAGCCCAAGCGTACCGCGCAGTATTTCCCACTCCCCTCCTCCAGCGTATTCTGTGCAAAGCTGTAGGAGACATCGATCTCGCGCACCTCGACGCCGTTGGTGCGGGCGTCGCCGACGATCTGCGCCGGGGCGTAAAAGCCCATCGGCTGCGAATTGAGCAGGCCGCAACAGAAGGCATCAGGGTGATAATGCTTCAGCCATGAGGAGATATAGACGAGCTGGGCGAAGCTGGCGGCGTGGCTTTCCGGAAAACCGTAGGAGCCAAAGCCCTTGATCTGGTCAAAGCAGCTTCTGGCAAACTCCGGCGCGTAGCCGCGCGCGATCATGTTGCCGATCATCTTGTCCTCGAACTTGCCGATGGTGCCAACGTTGCGAAAGGTCGCCATCGCGCGGCGCAGGCCATTGGCTTCCTCCGACGAAAACCTCGCCGCCTCGATCGCGATCCGCATCGCCTGTTCCTGGAACAGCGGCACGCCGAGCGTCTTGTGCAGCACCTTGTGCAGTTCATCCGGCGGCCCGTGCTCGGGCGACGGCGACGGATAGTTTTCCTTCTCGACGCCGTTTCGCCGCCGCAGATAAGGATGCACCATGTCGCCCTGGATCGGGCCGGGGCGCACGATCGCCACTTCAATGACGAGATCGTAGAAGGTGCGCGGCTTCAGCCGCGGCAGCATGTTCATCTGCGCGCGGCTCTCGACCTGGAACACGCCGAGCGATTCGCCGCGGCACAGCATGTCGTAGACCTTTTCGTCGTCCTGCTCGACGCTGGCGAGCTCCCAGCGCTGGCCTTTGTGGTCGGCGATGAGATCAAAACATTTGCGGATGCAGGTCAGCATGCCCAAGGCCAGCACGTCGACCTTCATCATATGAAGCGCGTCGACGTCGTCCTTGTCCCATTCGATGAAGGTGCGGTCGTCCATCGCCGCGTTGCCGATCGGTACATAGGTGTCGAGCCGGTCCTGCGTCAGCACATAGCCGCCGACATGCTGCGACAGATGACGCGGGAATTCGATCAGCTCGGTGGCGAGCTCGACCGCAAGCTCAACCATCGCATTTTGCGGATCGAGCCCGGCCTGCCGGACCTGCATTTCGTTGAGGCCCTTGCCCCAGCTTCCCCACACGGTGTCGGCGAGCGCCGCGGTGACGTCTTCCGTCAGCCCCAGCGCCTTGCCGACGTCACGGATCGCGCTGCGCGGGCGATAATGGATGACGGTGGCGATAATCGCGGCGCGGTGGCGGCCGTAGCGGCGATAGACATATTGCATCACCTCCTCGCGCCGCGAATGTTCGAAATCGACGTCGATGTCGGGCGGCTCCAGCCGCTCCTTGGAAATGAAGCGCTCGAACAGGAGATCAACCTTGGTCGGGTCAACCGAGGTGATGCCGAGCACGTAGCAGACAGCCGAGTTGGCCGCCGAGCCCCGGCCCTGGCACAGGATGTTCTGGCTGCGCGCATAATGGACGATGTCGTGCACGGTGAGAAAATAATGCGCGTATTTGAGCTCGGCGATCAGCGCGAGTTCCTTGCACAAGGTGGCGCGCAACGTGTCAGAGATCTCGCCGTCGAAATATTTGTCGACGCCGGCCCAGGTCAGATCCTCCAGATGCTGCTGCGCGGTCTTGCCCGGCGGCACCGGCTCGTCCGGATACTGGTATTTGAGTTGGTCGAGCGAAAACGAAATGCGCTTGGCAAAGCGCATGGTTTCAGCGATGGCTTCCGGAATATCGCGAAACAGCCGCGCCATTTCGTGGGGCAGCTTGAGGTACCGCTCGGCATTGGCCTCGAGCCGCCTGCCGATGGCGTCAATCGTCGTCTTCTCGCGGATACAGGTGAGCACGTCCTGCAGCGGGCGGCGCGCGGGATGATGGTACAGCACCTCGTTGGTCGCCAGCAGCGGCACTTTAGCGGCCAGCGCCAGCCGATGCAGCCGGGCCAGCCGACGCTTGTCATCGCCGCGGTAGAGCAGGCTTGCGGCAAGCCAGACGCCATCGGCGCGGCTGTTGTTCAGTTGCCGCAGAATTTCTTGCGCATTCGCCGCGTCGAAACGATGCGGCAGCGCCAGCACCAGAAGCTGGCCCTCGGCGAATTCAAGCAGATCATCGAGCTTAAGATGGCATTCGCCCTTCTCGATCCGCGTGATGTCGTCGCCGCGCTTGCCGCGGGTGAGCAACTGGCAGAGCCGGCCATAGGCTGTGCGGTCACGCGGATAGACCAGGATGTCGGGCGTGCCGTCGATGAAGACGAGCCGCGTGCCGATCAGGAGTTTTGGCTTATGCGTGACCTCGGGGTTATCCAGTTCCTTCCAGGCGCGCACCACGCCGGCCAGCGTGTTGTGGTCGGCGATGCCGATGACGGGAATGCCGAGTTCACTGGCCTGATGCACATAGGCGCGCGGATCGGAACCGCCGCGCAGGAACGAGAAATTGGTGGTGATGCCGATTTCGGCATAACCGGGAATGTTCGCAAGGTTTTTCATGCGAACAGCCCGTGCACGAACCATCTGACCGGCGCGGGCTCGCCTTCCGCGTCTGCCAGCTCGCTTTCATAGAGCCCGTCGCGAAAGATCCAGAAACGAAGTCCCGCCTCGTCCTCGATGCGAAAATAATCCCGCGTCGGGCCGTCGCCGTTTTGCTTCCACCATTCCATGGCGATGCGTTCGGGGCCCTCCACCCGCACCACCGCATGCGTCACGCGGCGCCAGGTGAACTGATGCGGCGGACCATCAGGCACCGTTGCAAACGGCACCTTGATGGGCTCCGGTTTTTCGAACAGCCGCAACGGCCGCAGCGGCGGTTCGCTTTCGATACGCTCCGGCCAAGCCGCCTGCGCTGCGGCCGCCAGATGGTGCTGCGCTGTTACGGCCAACACGGCGCTTTCAGGGATGTGGGTATCCTGCGGCAGATGAACGACCACGCGCTTGCCCCCGATGCGCGCGGCGATGCGATCGATCAGCGCGGCCAGTTGATCATTGTCATGGACATTGGCGTCGAGATCGCGCTGCTGTTGCACCACGATTTCGGTGCGGCTGGCGGACAACCTGATCAGATCGAAGCCGAAGCCGGGATCGAGGGGATCGTTGAGCGCATCGAGCCGCTCGCGAAACAGGCGGTCGATCATATCAGCCTTCGTCACCGGACGGCCGGTATCGACCGAGATCGTGCGCACCGCGCCGTCGGTGCGAAAAAAACTGGCTTCCAGCCGCCGCGCGCCCTTGCCCTGTTTGTCCATCGCCGTGACCAGCATGGCAGCGAGCGCGGACAGGTTCATTGCGATCACGGTGTCGGTGGCGACCGGTTCGGGAAAGCGTTTTTCGACGATGTAATCCGGCGGCGGTTTTCGGGGGCTGATCGGCGCATCGCCCTCGCCCAGCGCCTGCTCCAATAATGTGGTGAAGCCGGCGCCGAACCGTGCCGTGATTTCGTGGCGCCCGCGCGAGGCGACGTCGCCGATGGTCTTTAACCCCGCACGGCGCAGGCCGCCGGTGATGGCGTCACCGGCGCCGAGCGTGGAGACCGGCAGCGGGCTGACGGCCTCCGCCTCCTCGCCATCGGCAATGATTTGTCCCGCACCATGCCGCGTCAGGGTCCGGGCGCAGATCGAGGTCGAGGCGATCGCGGCGCTGACGGCAAAGCCGCGGCGGCTCAGCGCGCCGCTCACGATCTGCAGCAGCGCGCGCTCGCCGCCGAACAGATGGGCGCAGCCGGTGATGTCGAGATAGAGCCCATGCGGCGGATCGAGCGCCACCAATGGGGTAAAGCGGTCGCACCAGTCGGCGATGTCTTCGAGCATCTTGCGGTCGGCGACCTCGTCGGCGTCGAACACCGTCAATTCGGGGCAGATCGCGCGGGCATTGGCGAGTGGCAGGCCGATCGAGAGGCCGGCCTGTACGGCCAGATCGTCGAGCGAATGGATCAGGATAGCGTTATGCTGCTTGGCAACGACGACGCTGGGGAAGGTTTGAGTCACCTCTCCCGCTTGCGGGGGAGGTCGGATCGCATCCCCACCCCAACCCTCCCCCGCAAGCGGGAGAGGGGGCGCACCGTTCGTATTGCAAGCAGCGTGGCTCGCAACTGTTTTGGAATTTTCAGCTTGCGCGGCGCTGGCCTGCATAAGCCGCCGCTTGATGCGGTCGATGGGCAGGCGTGGCAGCCACAGGCTGAGGATACGACGCCGGTTCGCTGAAGAGGCACTCATCACATTTCCATTCCATGATCCAGCGGCCGACCGGGCCATGACGGTTACGAACCAGTTGCGCGTCGAAAACAGGCGCGCCCCAGGCGTGCCAGGGCGTAGACGGCGGCGAATGCGCCGCGCGCACGATCCATCGGGTTTCCGCGGTCGAGGGCCGCGGCTCCGCCGCCATCCGCAGCAGCAAGGCGGTGACGCCGGAGGCTGCCGCGGCCAATGTGAGCTTGCGGCTGGCGACGAGATCGAGCTGGCGCGCCTGCCCCCAGACTTCCAGCACGACGGCGCCGAGCGCATCGCAGGCCAGCGCGTCGGCGGCGGTCCGCAACGCGGCGTCGGTGTCGGCGGCGCGCACGGTCACCAGTAACCGCGGATCGAGACCCAATTCGCAAAGCCCGCTCATCGACAGCGCGCCGGATTCAATTTCCGAAAAATCCTGTCGTACCCAGACCAGCGGCCGGCGCGGCGATACCCTTCCCGAAAGTCCTGCGATGAAGCCCGTGGCCGCCGCGCTCTGATGGCCCTCGGCGAACACTTCATGCACCGCTGCGACCGCAAGCCCGCCGCACAGCACAGAATCCGCTGCCGCATGGCCGAGCGCGACCTTGTTGAGGTCATGCGCATCGCCATGCGTCTCCAGGCGCTCGATGCTTCCGCGCAAAGTTGCAAGCGTGCTTGTACGTGCGGTGCTCATGCCCCGCTCCTCGGAAATTTTGGCCTTTACCGCTTTTTCCTATGAACCCGCGGCTGGCTCATTTGTTCATGATATGTTCTAATATAAAGCTAACCGGCCCGGCAGAGTCAATCGGGATCGACACTTTGACGATTCATGAGTGGAATCAAAGGGATCTTGGGATGGACGTGCAACGTAAGCTGGAAATCCTGGCGGATGCTGCGAAATACGATGCTTCCTGCGCTTCCTCAGGGACAGAAAAGCGGGATTCCAGTGACGGCAAGGGCCTCGGCTCGACCGCGCCGGGCATGGGCATCTGCCATTCCTACGCGCCGGACGGACGCTGCATCTCGCTGTTGAAGGTACTGCTCACCAACGCCTGCAATTACGATTGCTTATATTGCGTCAACCGCACTTCTTCGAACGTGCCGCGGGCGCGCTTCACCGTCGACGAGGTGGTGAAGCTGACGATCGACTTCTATCGCCGCAACTACATCGAGGGATTGTTTCTCTCCTCCGGCATCATCCGCAGCGCCGACTACACCATGGAGCAAGTGGTTTCTGTCGCGCGAAAACTGCGCGAGGAGCATCACTTCCGCGGCTACATTCATCTCAAGACCATTCCGGAGGCCGACGATGCGCTGATCGCGGAGGCCGGCAAATATGCCGACCGCCTCAGCATCAACATCGAAATGCCACTGGAGAACAGCCTCGCCAAATTTGCGCCGGAAAAGGACGTGCGCGCGATCCGTCGCACCATGGGCCGGTTGCGGCTGAAGCTCGACGAGGCGCAGGAGAACAACCTGGCCGCAACGCAAGCAAAGCCGCCGCGCTTCGCCCCCGCCGGGCAGAGCACGCAGATGATCATCGGCGCTGATACCGCCAGCGACAAAACCATCCTCGATACCAGCGCCAATCTCTACGGCTCCTACCGGCTCAAGCGAGTCTATTATTCGGCCTTCAGCCCGATCCCCGACGCCAGCCGCGCGCTGCCACTCGTTCCCCCGCCGCTGCTTCGCGAGCACCGGCTCTACCAGGCTGACTGGCTGATGCGGTTTTACGGTTTTGACGCTGGCGAGATCGTCGAGGAGACCGCCGGCATGCTGCCGCTCGACATCGATCCGAAACTGGCCTGGGCGCTGCGCCACCGCGACCGCTTCCCGCTCGATGTCGCAACCGCAAGCCGCGAGGATCTATTGCGCGTGCCCGGCTTCGGCACCAGGGCTGTCGACCGCATCATCGCCACGCGCCGCCTGACCTCGATCCGCTTGGCCGACCTGGTGCGGCTGCATATCCCCCAGAAGAGGACGCTGCCGTTCATCGTGCTCAGCGATCACCGCCCCTCGCCGCATCTGCTCGATGGCGCGGGGCTGGCGGAAAGATTCAAGCCGAAGGCGACGCAATTGGGATTTGGGTTTTGACGTCATTGCGAGGAGGAGAAACATGCACCACACCACCCTCGACAGCGAAACCGATTTCGATGGCTGGCGCAAAGCGGCCCGCGCGTTGGCGCTGAACGATGTAAAACCGTCCGACGTGATATGGCGCGTGGCGGGAGATGCGCCGGAACTGTTCGCGCCGACGCCACCGCTGGAGCCGCAGGGTACCTTCAGCGTATCGGCCAGATTCGTCGAACTGACGGAGGTCGCAATCCTGCACCGCAACCCGGAGCGGTTCGCCCTCCTCTACCGCCTGCTATACCGGCTACGAAGTCACCATGATCTTCTTGATATCGCGACCGATTCCGATGTGGCCGAAGTCACGGCGATGGCCAAGACCGTGCGCTGCGACGAGCACAAGATGCATGCCTTTGTCCGCTTCCGCGAAGTCGGCCGCGAACAGAACTCGCACTTCGTCGCCTGGTTCGAACCAGAGCACCACATCGTCGAACTGGCCGCGCCGTTCTTCGCCCGCCGCTTCGCCGACATGCCCTGGTCGATCCTGACGCCCGATGTCTGCGCGCATTGGGACGGCCATGCCGTCACTATCACGCCGGGCGTGGCCAAGAGCGAAGCTCCGAGCGCGGATCGGCTGGAAGAAACCTGGCGGAGCTATTACGCCAGCATTTTCAATCCTGCCCGGCTGAAAGTTCAGGCCATGCAGAAGGAGATGCCCCGTAAATACTGGAGGAACCTGCCGGAAGCCTCGTTGATTAAGCCCCTGATCGAAGGCGCCGGACGCACCGCAAGCGCGATGATCGCGAACCCGGCGACCAAACCGCACAAGCCGCAGAAACGGCTGGAACCGGCCAAGGCAGACGAAATGGCACGCAAACATGCTGACGATATTGAGAAACTGCGCGAGGAAGCCGCCGATTGCCGCGCCTGCCCTCTCTACAAGGATGCCACCCAGACCGTGTTCGGCGAAGGGCAACAGACGGCGCGGATGATGCTGGTCGGCGAGCAGCCGGGCGACAAGGAAGATCTCGCCGGCAAACCGTTCGTCGGACCCGCCGGCCAGATGCTCGACCGCGCGCTGGAAGAGGCCGGGATCGACCGCCGCACAGTTTACGTCACCAATGCGGTCAAACATTTCAAGTTTGTGCCGCGCGGAAAAATCCGCCTGCACCAGAAGCCGAATACGCCGGAGATCAGAGCGTGCCGGCAATGGTATGAACGGGAACTGGCCGCAATCAGGCCCGATCTGGTGGTGGCAATGGGGGCCACCGCGGCGCAAAGCGTGCTCGGGAAAATTACTCCGATCAACAAGAACCGGGGCCGCCCGATCGATCTCGACGACGGCACCAGGGCACTGGTGACGGTGCACCCGTCCTACCTGTTGCGATTGCCCGACGCCGAGGCCAAGGCGCTGGAATACCAGCGCTTCGTCGAGGATCTGAAGATGGCGGCCGACCTGCTGCGAAGATCGGCGCGCGCGGCCTGAATTTCCGGCACCCGGCAGCCGCAATTTCCCGAGAAATATAACGAGGAAATTGACAATCGCATCTGCAACCGTTAATTGATGGGAGACGCAATCGCATTCTCAAGGGAATGTGGGACGTCTGGTCACGCCACGACGCTCCCATACGGTCGACGCGCTGCGCGGTCCACTTCAGCCCCGGCGCCGTGCAGCGCGCGACCCACTTTCTTGCGACGCGAGTTCCCGCATGACACGCGACGGCGCGCCAACAATCGACAGCACGCGCCCGCAAAGCCCCAACGATTCCAACAGGAAGCCTCCAACGCTGCGCTGACGTGCGCGCGATCGCCTGATCCGACCGGCCAGGGCAATGCTTGCGCCTGTCATCTAACCTTCAAGTCCCTCGGTCAAAGATGCCCCTCTTCTCAGAATATTACGACGGGGGGTCAGAATGACCGACATTGCACTCAATTCATCGATGGCCGACGACGCGGCGCCTGTCCAGCCTGCCTCGCGGCCGAACCTCGACAAGGGGTTCAATCCGCTGACCATGATCCTGTTCTTCGGCATCCTTGCCGCCGGACTGCTGTACGTCGCCTACAGCATCTACGCCGACATCGACGCGACCGGCATGCGGGTCACCGCCTACCTGCCCTATGTCCTGCTGTTCGTGGCGCTCCTGATCGCGCTCGGCTTCGAATTCGTCAACGGTTTCCACGACACCGCCAACGCGGTCGCGACCGTGATCTATACCCATTCGCTGCCGGCGGAATTCGCCGTGATGTGGTCGGGCTTTTTCAACTTCCTCGGCGTGCTGCTCTCCTCGGGCGCGGTCGCCTTCGGCATCGTCTCGCTGCTGCCGGTGGAATTGATCCTGCAGGTCGGTAGCAGCGCCGGCTTCGCGATGGTGTTCGCGCTGCTGATCGCGGCCATCATCTGGAACCTCGGCACCTGGTATTTCGGCCTGCCGGCATCCTCTTCGCACACGCTGATCGGCTCGATCATCGGCGTCGGCATCGCCAATGCGCTGATGCGCGGCCGTGACGGCACCTCGGGCGTCGACTGGAGCAAGGCGACCGAGATCGGTTATGCGCTGCTGCTCTCGCCGCTGTTCGGCTTCATCATGGCGGCGATCCTGCTGCTGGTGCTGAAGTTCATCGTGCGCAATCCGGCACTGTATGCTGCGCCGGAAGGCAACAAGCCGCCGCCGCTGTGGATCCGTGGCATCCTGATTGCGACCTGCACCGGCGTCAGCTTCGCGCACGGCTCCAACGACGGCCAGAAAGGCATGGGCCTGATCATGCTGATCCTGATCGGCACGGTGCCGACCGCCTATGCGCTGAACCGCGCGCTGCCGGAATCCCAGATAGCACAGTTCCAGAAGACCTCGGACGCCGCCTCCAAGGTGGTCGCCGCCAAGGGTGCCGGCCACAGCATCATCGGCGATCCCAGGCCCGCGGTGACGCAATACGTCGCCACCCGCCAGATCAGCGAAGGCACCTATCCCTCGCTGTCCGTGCTGGTGAAGGACGTCGGCGAGCAGGTCCTGAAATACGGCTCGCTGAACAAGGTGCCGGCCGAAGCCGTCGGCAATACCCGCAACGACATGTACCTGACTTCGGAAGCGATCCGCTTCCTGATGAAGGACAAGGAAAACGATCTGAAGAAGGATGAGGTCGATACCCTCAAGGCCTACAAGGGCTCACTCGACTCAGCCACCAAGTTCATCCCGCTCTGGGTCAAGATCGCGGTGGCGATTGCGCTCGGGCTGGGCACCATGATCGGCTGGAAGCGCATCGTCGTCACCGTCGGCGAAAAGATCGGCAAGACGCATCTGACCTACGCGCAGGGCGCCTCTGCCGAGCTGGTTGCCGCCGCCACGATCGGCGCCGCCGACGTGTTCGGTCTGCCGGTTTCCACCACCCATGTGCTGTCGTCCGGTGTCGCCGGCACGATGGCGGCTAACGGTTCGGGCCTGCAGATGGCGACCATTCGCAATCTACTGATGGCGTGGGTGCTGACGCTGCCGGCCGCGATCTGCCTGTCGGCAGGCCTCTACGTGCTGTTCTCGAATCTGTTCTGAGTATCGGCGGTGCGGTGGAGCCGCTGCCATACAGGCAGCAGCCTCGACGGGTAGCGGAAGGCCGGAGCCAACTCCGGCCTTCTGTTTTCCACGAAGTGCCTGCCGCCCCGGCCGGCCTGCCGCACATCAGTATTCACACCACGCGACCCAAAAAGGTCTGCAGCCGGAGCCGCCCATGACCAAAATGCCTCTCAACGGCGCCACACCGATTCACGATCGCATTCACGCGGAAATGCTCGACAGTTTCGACGAGGAACTGGAGCTCGAGATCGACGACGATCGCCTCGATGCGCTGACCAATGAATTCTCCGACCATACCGCGAAGGAGACCGTCGATCGGCGGGTCTACTTCAGGGAATTATTCCGCCTTCAGGGCGAACTGGTGAAATTGCAGAGC
Organism: Bradyrhizobium sp. AZCC 2262; assembly: GCF_036924535.1. NCBI lineage: Bacteria > Pseudomonadati > Pseudomonadota > Alphaproteobacteria > Hyphomicrobiales > Nitrobacteraceae > Bradyrhizobium > Bradyrhizobium sp. AZCC 2262. The sequence goes on from NZ_JAZHRT010000001.1 coordinate 4,659,340, forward strand.
TGGGTGCAGCACCAGAAGCTCAAGGTGGTGGTGATTTTCGAGGGTCGCGATTCCGCCGGCAAGGGCGGCGTCATCAAACGCATCACCCAAAGGCTCAATCCGCGGGTCTGCCGCGTCGCGGCGCTGCCGGCACCGAACGAGCGCGAGCGCACGCAATGGTATTTCCAGCGTTACGTTTCGCATCTGCCGGCCGGCGGCGAGATCGTGCTGTTCGACCGCAGCTGGTACAACCGCGCCGGCGTCGAACGCGTGATGGGCTTCTGCACCGAAGACGACGTCAACGAATTCTTCCGGTCGGTACCGGAATTCGAGCGCATGCTCGTGCGTTCCGGAATCATCCTGATCAAATACTGGTTTTCCATCACCGACGAGGAGCAGCATCTGCGCTTCACCATGCGGATCCACGATCCGCTCAAGCAGTGGAAGCTGAGCCCGATGGATGTCGAAGCGCGCAGCCGCTGGGAGCAATATACCAAGGCCAAGGAAGCGATGCTGGAGCATACCCACATTGCGGAAGCTCCCTGGCATGTGGTCGAGGCCGTCGACAAGAAGAGGGCGCGGCTGAACTGCATCGCGCATCTGCTCGAACAAATTCGCTACCAGGAAGTCACGCACGACCCGGTGGTTCTGCCGGCGCGGGTACGCAACCCGGATTATCACCGCGGGCCGGTTCCGCCCGAATTGTACGTGCCGGCGCGCTACTGAGCGCGCCGTCCCCGCTGCGCTCGCGCGATTTCAGTAGTCGCGCTCGCGGTGCACGTCGTGGATCACGATGCCCGTGCCCTGTTCCGGCAATTCCAGCCAGTCCCGACGCTTCAGCGTGCGGCGGGTGTCTTCCAGACCGCTTTGCCAATGCTCGCGCATCGACGTGGCCGAGAATTCATGATCCTTGGAATCGCCTTCATAGGCTTTCTGCTGATAGATCATCTGCAGGATCGTGATTTCCGGCAGGTCGGCGAGACGGTCGCGCAAGGCGCGTTCATCGTCGCTGAGCCGGTCGTCCGGCACCTTCTGCAGCGCCTTGCAGAGATCGGTCTTGAGATTGTTCATCTGCTTGTAGACATCGGTATTATGCCGGGTGCGGGACGAGTAGACGATGTCCTTGTGCCTCGCCAGCACCTCCTGGATGTCGCGGGGCAGCGCGCCGCGAGCGCTGAACAGGTCGACCTGAAACACCAGCGAATTCAGCCTGTCGTCCTGGTCCAATAGATGCTGCAGCGGGGTGTTGGAAACGATGCCGCCGTCCCAGAAATGATCGGTGCCGATCTTGACCATCGGCAGCGCCGGCGGCAACGCGCCACTTGCCATCACATGTTCGGGGCCGATCGCTTCGTTCTTGTTGTCGAAGTACAGGAAATTTCCGCTGAGCACGTTGACCGCGCCGACCGCGAAATGGACTTTGCGCGAATTGATGAGATCGAAGTCGACCAGTTCGACCAATGTTTCACGCAAGGGGCTGGTGTCGTAATAGCTGGTCGCGGTCCTGGCGCCGGCGAGGCTGAACCACGGATTGATGTCGTGAGGCTTGAAGAAGTCGGGCTGGCCGAGCGTGGTCGTCAGGAATGAACTCGCGAGGTTACGGGTCTTGCGGTAGATGTCGCCGTCCGGCGTATAGTGCCAAACCCTGCGCGCGGTAATGCGCTCCCAGAAGATTTGAAGCCGCTCCAGACGACGCTCGGGCGGATTGCCTGCGATGATCGCCGAATTGATCGCGCCGATCGACACCCCACACACCCAGTCCGGCTCGATGCCCGCTTCGTGCAGCGCCTGATAGACCCCGACCTGATAGGCGCCGAGCGCCCCGCCGCCCTGCAGCACCAGCGCGATCCTGTCGCAGCGATCGGGCCGCCAGCCGGGAGCGGTGGAAGTGGCTGAATGTGGTGCGCGCGCGTCCATGGCAATACCCCGCGAGAAACGAAATGAAGGATCGCCCCGCAGAATCCAGGGCAGCGGTGACACCGGTATGACAATGCGCAGGCACCGTGCTCACGCGCATCGGCCGCTGTCACACGTGTGAAGAAAATGTCTCACATTGCTGTCGCCGACCATCGCTAGCAATTGCGCATTGCGGCCGACGAGGCACCTGCAATCGCACGGCCTCGTGCGGGCATTTCATTCTCATCCGAAGAGTCATTGCCATGTTTTCCGGAAAATCCGCCATCGTGACCGGTTCGACCAGCGGAATTGGTCTCGGCATTGCGCGCGGCCTCGCCGCCGGCGGCGCGAACGTCATGCTGAACGGGTTCGGCGACTCGCATGAGACCGAGACCATTCGCCAGGACCTCGCCAACGGTCACAACATCAAGGTGCTCTATAGCGGGGCCAACATGGCCGACGACAACGAAATCGCCGGCATGATCGCGGAAGCCGAGGATGCGTTCGGCGGCGTCGATATCCTGATCAACAATGCCGGGATCCAGTACGTCGCTCCGATCGAGGAATTCCCGGTCGAGAAATGGAATGCGATCCTCGCCATCAACCTTTCCAGCGCATTCCACGCCACGCGCCTCGCGGTACCCGGCATGAAGAAGAAGTCGTGGGGTCGGATCGTCAACATCGCCTCGGCGCACGCGCTGGTCGCCTCCCCCTTCAAGTCGGCCTATGTCGCCGCCAAGCACGGTATCGCCGGCCTGACCAAGACCGCGGCGCTCGAACTTGCCGAACACGGCATCACCGTCAATGCGGTCTGCCCCGGCTACGTCATGACGCCGCTGGTGGAGAAGCAGATCCCCGAACAGGCCAAGGCGCGCGGCATCACCGAGCAGCAGGTGATCTCCGACGTCCTGCTCGCGGCCCAGCCGACCAAGCGCTTCGTCACCGTGGAAGAGCTGTCGGCGCTGGTGAACTTTCTCTGCACCGACAACGCCCGGTCGATCACGGGGACTGCGCTGCCGGTCGACGGCGGCTGGACCGCTCACTGAGAATAAGGGGGATTTTCGATGCGCAAGGCAGACGTGCTCAAGCTTCCGTCGATGCCGATGGCCGGTCCAAGCTATCCGGCGGGACCGTATCGCTTCATCAACCGGGAATTCCTGGTCATCAGCTACGAGACCGATCCCGACCTGATCCGCGCCGGCCTGCCCGAACCGCTGGAGCCGGTCGAGCAACCGGTCGTGCATTACGAATGGATCAAGATGCCTGACAGCTCCGGTTTCGGCAGCTACACCGAATCCGGGCTGGTGATCCCTGCGCGGCTCAATGGCGAAGAGGTCAATTTCGTCTCCCAGATGTATCTCGACGATGATCCGCCGATCGCAGCCGGCCGCGAGATCTGGGGCTTTCCGAAGAAATACGCCCACCCGAAGCTCGAGGTGGTCAAGGATACGCTGACCGGCACCCTCGAATATGCCGGCCAGCTCGTCGCCATGGGGACCATGGGCTACAAGCATGAATCGATGGCCGGCAACGGCGAGATAACCCGCGCCACCCTGTCGAAGACCCAGATCAATCTCAAGCTGATCCCCGGTGTCGATGGCCGCGCCGAAGTCTGCCAGCTCGTCGCCATCAACCTGACCGATATCGTCGTCAAAGGTTCATGGATCGGCCCGGGCCGGCTTCACCTCGTGCCCCATGTCAACGCGCCGGTGGCCGATTTTCCGGTCCGGCGTGTCGTCGGCGCGCATCATTTTCTCGCCGACCTGACGCTGCCCTATGGCCGCGTCGTTTACGACTACAACAAGCAAGACGAAGACCTGGCGGAAGCCGCAGAATAACGGCGAATGACACACTGCTGTAACAGGGGTGTCATTCTATGAAGCCTATTGGGGGGCTGGCGGCGGTCGAACGGCTGCCTCCAGAACCTGATTTGTCCTTGTGGTGGGCGCACCCCGTGATTTTGGCGTGCGACAACGTTTCTGCGGTGTTCGATGCGAGGTGATACGTCAGTTGCCGATGCCATCGCCGCCAGCGACACGGCGCGGTCGCCGCTCATGTCGGTCCCGGGCCTCGTCTGGGCGTTCCGCATCCATTCGGACGGTACCCCGGAATCGCTCCCGATCGACCAGCCGATTGCGCTTTCCCATGACGGGCTGCTCTGGCTGCACTTCAACCTGGCCGATGCCCGCGCGCTGCAGTGGCTGACCGCCGCCAACCTCCAGGTTCCGGCCCTGGCGCGCGGTCTGCTGCTGTCAAAGGACACTTACCAGCAGCTTCATACCGTCGATGACTGCGTCTACGGCGTGATCTCCGATCTGTTGCGCGACGTCGGTGAGGCGACCGAGGATACCGGATATCTCCGCTTCGTCATGACCGAGCAGATCCTGGTCAGCGGCCGGCATCATGCGCTGTGCGCGGTCGACGCCACCCGCCGCGCGCTCGAGGCGGGCCGCCGGATCGAAAGCGCGGCTGCGTTGATGGAGACGATCGTCGAGCATGTCGCCGACACCATGGACGGCATCGCCGATCGCGTGGCGCAGGCCCTCGACGAGGTCGAGGAGCAGGTGCTGTCGGACAGCGCGAAGGATCCGCGCCAAACCCTCGGCCGGCTGCGGCGCACCTGCGGCCGCCTGCACCGGCAGTTGTCGGGCCTGCGGATCGTGTTCCACCGGTTCGAGCAGAAACATCTCGACGATCTGAAGCCCGCCTTGCGGCTCCGCGCTGGCAAGCTCGCCCAGCGGCTCGACGGCCTCGACCACACCATCGTCGAGATGCGCGAGCGCAGCCGATTGCTGCAGGAAGAGCTGCACCTGAAGATCGAGGAACAGGGCAACAACAATATCCGGGTGCTCTCGGTGCTGACGGCGCTGCTGATGCCGCCGACCCTCATCACCGGCATTTTCGGCATGAATACCAAGGGACTGCCGTTCACCGATCTCGAAACGGCCTTCCTGTGGGCTTCATTGCTCTTGGTTCTGTCGTCGGTCGCCGCTTATTTCATCATGAAGCGCATCGGGATCATCAGGTAGCCTGGTCACGGGGCGGGACCATGCGGATGCGCAGATTGGCGGTGGCGGCAGCGTGTGTTGTGGGCGCCACGGCGAGCCCAAGCGCGTTCGCCGGCGCCAAGGACGAAAATGCCGCCGAATGGCTGGCCCCGAAATGGCTCAACGAATGGCATGACGGGCTTGCGGCCAAGGGGTTGAATTTCGGCGCCGTCTGGATCGGCGACAACATCACCAATGTCTCGGGAGGATCGAGCCGCGGCGCCATCCATTTCGGCCGGTTTGATCTCTCCGTCGACGGCGACCTCGAGAAACTGGTCGGCTGGACCGGCGGCAAATTCTACGTCAACGCGCTCGGCATCTACGGCCGCGGTCTGTCGCGCAACTATGTCCACAACCTCGCCACCATCAGCGAGATCGAGGCCCTGCCCGAGGCCCGCCTCTACAATGCGTATTTCGAGCAAGGCTTCTACAGCAACGCGCTCAACTTCCGGATCGGGCAGCAGGCGGCCGACGTCGAGTTCTTCGACAGCCAGACCGACGACCTCTTCATCAACGGCACGTTCGGCTGGCCGGCGAACAAGGCCAACAATCTTCCCTCCGGGGGTCCGGCGCCGCCGATCGCGGTGCCCGGCATTCGCGTCAAGGCCACCCTGTCGGACCAGGTCACCGTGTTCGGCGCGGTGTTTAACGGCAATGCCGCGCGGCCGGGCGACGGCGACCCGCAGCTCCGCGACAATCATGGCCTTGCGTTCCGAGTCAACGATCCGCCGTGGCTTATCGGCCAGGTGCGCCTGAGCTATGACCTCGATTTCGGCAGGGGTCCGCTGGCCGGCAATTTCACGCCGGGCGGCTGGTATCACACCGGACAGTTCGACGATCAGCGCTTTACCGCGCAAGGCGCCTCGATCGCCGATCCCAATGGCTCCGGCATCGCCGCAAAACTTGGCGGCAATTTCGGCATCTTTGCCGTCGTCGAGCAGACGCTCTACCGGCCGCCATCGGTGACCGAGAAGGGCGTGTCGGCGTCATTGCCGGGGGTGACGGGTTTCGCGCGGATCGCCTACAGCCCGCCGGATCGAAATCTGATCGACCTCTATATCGACGGCGGCATCGGCGTCAGCGGCCTGGCCCCCGGCCGCCCGCTCGACCGGTTCGGGATGGCGGTGGCCTATATGCGGATTTCAGATTCGGCGCGAAATCTCGATCGCGACAGCCAGTTCTTTGCCGGCCTGCCGAGCCCGGTGCGCAGCAACGAGACGCTACTCGAACTGATCTACGAGGCTCACCTCAAGCCCGGATGGCTGCTGGCGCCGTATTTTCAGTATGTCTGGCGTCCATCCGGCGGCATCCCCAACCCCAGCGATCCGAGCGGCATCTCCCGGATCGGGGACGCCGCCGTGTTCGGCGTGACCACCACGCTCAGATATTAACAGCCGCAGTGCGGACCGGGACAACTTCACGTCCAGCCTTAGCTGCAAATAGAGAAGGCCTGCCGTGAAGATGCAGGCCTTTCCTGATTTGCCGTCGAACTTGGCAAGCGATCGAAGATTAACGATGTGGAGTTCGGTTCTGTGAAGCAGAACCGAACTCCAGTTTTCAATTTTGACGCGTTTTCTTGACGCGAACCGGCGACCACTTCGCTCGAAAACGCTATGCAGCCGCCAGCTTGTTCTCGACCAGCTTGATCCAGTACGACGTGCCGTACACGATCGCCTCGTCGTTGAAATCATAGGCGGGGTGATGGAGCCCCGCGCTATCGCCATTGCCGCAGAAGATGAAGGCGCCCGGCCTTGCCTCCAGCATATAGGCGAAATCCTCCGCGCCCATCAGCGGCGGGCATTCGTGAACGTTCTGGGCGCCGGCCACGTCTTTGGCCACCTGCGTGGCGAAGTCGGTTGGCTCGGCGTGATTTTTGGTCACGGGATAGCCGCGCTCGTAAACCAGGTCGATCTTGGCGCCGGTCATTTTGGCTACGCCCTCGCACACCTCGCGGACGCGCCGCTCGACCGTTTCGCGGACTTCCGGCGTCAGCGTCCGCACGGTGCCGCGGAGTTCGGCGGTCTGCGGGATCACGTTGCGCGCGTTGCCAGCGTGGAACTCGCAGATCGAGATCACGGCCGAATCCAGGGGATCGATGGTCCTTGAGACGATCGACTGCAGGGCGGTGATCAACTGCGAGCCGACCAGCACGGAATCGATGCACTTGTTCGGGCGCGCAGCGTGGCCGCCGAGCCCTTCGATCTTGATGTCGATCGAGTCGGTCGCGGCCATGACCGGACCGGGGCGGATGGCAAAGGAGCCGACCGGAATCCCCGGGCCATTATGCATGCCATAGACCTGCTCGATGCCGAACCGGTCCATCAGCCCGTCCTTGATCATGGCGGCGGCGCCCGCCCCGCCCTCCTCGGCCGGCTGGAAGATCACGACCGCATCGCCGGCGAAATTCCGCGTCTCGGCAAGATAGCGGGCCGCGCCCAGCAGCATGGCGGTGTGACCGTCATGGCCGCAGGCATGCATCAGGCCCGGCGTTTTGGAGGCATGGGGCAGATTGGTCGCTTCCTCGATCGGCAGCGCGTCCATGTCGGCGCGAAGCCCGATCACGTTGATTTCGCCCTTGCCGGGCTGCTTGCCCTTGATGACGCCGACGACGCCGGTCTTGCCGAGGCCGGTCGCGACCTCGTCGCAACCAAATTCGCGCAAGCGGTCTGCCACGAATGCTGCGGTGCGGTGGACTTCATACAGCAATTCGGGGTTTTCATGGATATCGCGGCGCCAGGCCTGAATATCGGGTTGCAGATCGGCGACGCGGTTGACGATGGGCATGGGACTTCTCTGGCCTCAAAGGTTGGAACGCTAGGGCTTCTGTAGCATGCAAGCGACGGTCCACCCAGCACTATGCCGCAGAGCCCCCATCCACCCGGGCGCTTGACCGGCCAGGGCCGGAAAACCCGGCGAAGCTTGGGGGCCCCAAAGTGAAGGATTCCCCCTCACCAGTTGAAAAGTGGCCAACCACCGGCATTAGATGGCCGCCTCGGTCTGCGCGTCGAAAACGTGAAGCCTGGAACGCCGCATGGCAACGCGCAGCTTGTCGGCCACCCTCACCCTCGCGGTCGGCTCGACGCTCGCCACCATGATATTCTCGCCGACCTTCATGTCGAGCAGGATTTCCGAGCCGAGTTGCTCGACCACCTCAATCACAGCATCGAAGCACGGGTGGTCGAGATCAGCGCTACCCGCCACGGTGAGGTCCTCCGGCCGCACACCGAGTATGACCTCGCGCCCGATATGGCCGCGCAGGCGCTGCGCGATCTCGTCCGGCAGCTTGATGCGCAGGCCGGAGTTCTCGGCGATCAGCGATCCGTCCGCCTCGGTCACCGTAACGGCGGCGAAATTCATGGCCGGGGAGCCGATGAAGCCGGCGACGAACTTGTTGGCGGGCTGATTATACAGCTCGAGCGGCTCCCCCACCTGCTGCACCACGCCGTCCTTCATGACGACGACCCGGTCACCCAGCGTCATCGCCTCGACTTGATCGTGGGTAACGTAGATGGCGGTGGTGCCGAGACGCAGATGCAGCTTCTTGAGCTCAACGCGCATCTGCACCCGCAGCTTGGCATCGAGGTTCGACAGCGGCTCGTCGAACAGGAACACGCGGGGGTGGCGCACGATGGCACGGCCCAAAGCCACCCGCTGGCGCTGACCGCCGGAGAGCTGCCGCGGCTTGCGCATCAGCAATTCGCCGATGCCGAGGATGTCGGCCGCGTCGCGCACGCGCTTCTCAATCTCGGGCCTTTCGAATTTGCGCATCTTCAAGCCGAATGCCATGTTGTCGTATACGCTCATATGCGGATAGAGCGCGTAGTTCTGGAACACCATGGCGATGTCGCGATCCATGGGCGCAAGTGCGTTGATCACGTTGCCGTCGATTGAGATATCGCCGGAGCTGATTGCTTCCAGCCCGGCGATCATCCTGAGCGTCGTGGTCTTGCCGCAGCCGGACGGTCCGACGAACACCACGAACTCCTTGTCGCGGATCTGCAGATTGACGTCTTTGACAGCGTGCACGCTGTCAAAGAACTTGTTGATCCCCTTGAGGACGACCTGGCCCATTCGCTTCCACCTGCCTCCCAACGGCCTATGCGCGATCTGCATGCGCGCTTTCGAATCCCCTTGATCCGTGGTGCTGTCAGCCCTTCACCGATCCGGTCAATCCTGCGACGTAGTGTTCGACGAAAAACGAATAGGCGATAGCAACCGGTACCGATCCAAGCAGGGCCCCAGCCATCAGCGGTCCCCAGTAGAATACATCGCCGCGGATCAGCTCCGATGTGACGCCGACCGGCACAGTCTTCTGCTCAGGCGAGGACAGGAAGACAAGCGCATAGATGAACTCGTTCCACGACAGCGTGAAAGCGAAGATGCCGGCCGAGAGGATGCCCGGGATCGCCACCGGGATGATGATGTAGAGCATGGCCTGCCAGCGCGAGGCGCCGTCAATGCGCGCGCATTCCTCGAGCTCCCTGGGCACAGCCTTGAAGTAGCCCATCATGAGCCAGGTGCAGAACGGAATAAGAAAGGTCGGATAGGTTAGAATCAGTGCCCAGGGCGTATCACCCAGCCGATAGTTGCGGATCATCTCGGCCAGCGGAATGAACAGCAGCGTCTGGGGCACCAGATAGGTGATGAAGATGCCGGTACCCAGGCTGCCGGCAAATGGAAAGTTCAGCCGCGACAGGGCATAGCCGGCGAACACGCCGCACACGAGCGAGATAGCGGTTGACGCGAGCGCGATGAACGTCGTGTTCCACAGCCACGATGCGAACAGCGTCTCCTCGAACAGGTACCTGACATGGTCCCAGGTCGGTTTCCAGGTCCAGAACGGATTGTAGTTGATCGAATTCCAGGGCCGGTAAAGCTCGCCGTCCGGCCGCACCGAAGTGATCACCATCCAGTAGAACGGGAACAGCAGGAAAAGCAGGAACAGCGCCATGGGGACGTAGAAGAACACCCACTTTCGCCAGATTGCACCTTCGATCATGGCTCAGCGGACCTCCACGCGGCGGATGTAGAGAAGTTGGATGATGACGACCAGAAACAAGACTGGAAACATTGCGAGCGCGATGGCGGCGCCCTCGCTCAGCAGGCCGGTGCCGATGGCGATCTGATAGGCGTAGGTGGCGAACAGGTGCGTTGCGTTGGCTGGTCCGCCGCCCGTCATCACATAGACGATCTGGAAGTCGGCGAACGTCTGAATCACCGAGAACAGCACCACGACCATGGTCACGGGCAGCAGCAGCGGCCAGGTGATGTGCCAGAACCGCTGCCACGGCTTGGCACCGTCGATGGCGGCGGCCTCGTTGAGTTCGGGACTGATGGTCTGCAGGCCGGCGAGCAGGCTGATGGCGAAGAACGGCACCCCGCGCCAGATGTTGACGATGATAATCGAGATCATGGCGAGGTCGGGATCGCCCAGCCAGTTGATCCGACCGGTGATCAAGCCGAAATGGTAGAGGAGCCAATTGAGAACGCTGAACGTCGGGTCGAACATCCACTTCCAGGCGAAAGTCGAGAGCACGGTCGGGATAATGAAAGGCAGTAGGATGAAAGCACGGGTAAAAGCCTTGCCGCGGAAATTACGGTTGAGCAGCATGGCCAGCCACAGCCCGAGCGCCAGCTTGAAGACGGTGGTCACGCCCGTATAGACGAAGGTGTTGTAAACGGAGGTGCGAAAGATCCCGTCATTGAATATCTTGTAGAAGTTAGCGAGGCCGACGAAGTCGCCGGGCATACCGACGCGCGAGCTGGTGACCGACAGCAATATCCCTCGAATAAAGGGATAGGCAATGAACATGCCGAGCAGCACCATGGTCGGCACCAGCAGCACGAACGCCAGCCAGCGCTCGTCCTCGAGCAGCCGCTGTCGCCGCGGCGGGGGCGCCTCGCGGAGCGTGGTGGCGGAAACCGCGCTTATCGCCATGTTCGATCCTCGCCGGCCGGAAGATTCCCTTGCTCCCCACGAAAAATGGGGAGAGGGACGGCTTAACCTCAGACGTAGACCTTCGTGAGCTCAGCCTCTGCCCACTTCACGGCATCCTCGGCGGGCATGCCTTGGACGGCCTTTGCGTACATATCAATGATGATGTACTTGGTTACGACCTCGGCTGCCTTGCGCGTAGAGGGCCCCTGGTAGCCAGCGAAGCGCCCTGTGCGCGCCGCTTGCTTGTAGGGCAGCATGATCGGGTCGTCGCCCCACAGCTTGTGCTTTTCCCAATCCGTGGTCGGGCCGACCGAGAAGCCCTTCTGGGAGACGAACCACTTGTCGTAGACGTCCCTGGAGTGAATCCAGCCAAGGAATTTCTTCGCCGCATCCTGGTTCTTCGAATAACGCATCAGGAGGTTCGAGAACGGGACGTGATAGCTGAACTGCCCGCCGGGGCCTTTGGGCAGCGCGGCGTGCAGGATGTCGTCCTTCAGTTGCCCGCCAGCCTCCGTCTTGTAGGTATCCGGCTTGCGCAGAGCCTCGATGTAGATCGAGGCGCCATTGAGCGTGGCGCTGCACGTCCCGGACAGAAAAGCGCGGTTGTTGTTGGAATCGTCCCAGGCGAGCCCGCCTTCATCGTGGGCATCCTTCCAGAAGGCCACCATGAACTTCACCGACTCGACCGTTGCTGGGCTGTTCAGCACAACCGTCTTGCCGTCTGCTTCGACCTCCTTGCCGCCCCAGGACCACAGGTAGGGGTAAGTGAAGGCGGGCGCATCGCCGAAGGTGTGACCCAGCGTTTGGCCGATGGGCCGTCCCTTTGCCTTCAGCTTCTTGCCGGCCTCGCGATACTCTTCCCACGTCTGGGGAAATTTTCCGTCCGCGTAGCCGATCTCGGCGAACCAGGACTTTCGGTATGCGATCTGCAGGCCGACGATGCACCACGGCACGGCGATCCATTTCTTGCCGTCATTGGCGACAGCGCGGGATGTTTCGTAGAAGCCGCCCTGGCCCTTGCCGAGTTCCTCAGCGATGTCGCTGACGTCTATGACGCTCTCGCCGTAAAGTTGCCCCCAATTGTTGAGGACGCAGACGACGTCGGGGCCTGACCCCGACTGGATCGCCGAGGTGACGCGGGCCTGGATGTCGTTGGCATTGATGGTCTCGATATTGAGCTTTATGCCGAGCGCCTTCTCGCCCTCCTTGGCGATTTCGTTGCGCAGAAGCTGATCTGACGCCGGAACGAAGTCGGTCCAGCGCAGCCAGTGTACCGTGGTGCCCTGTGCAAAAGCGGGCGCGCGGCCGGTGGCCAGGATGCCGGCCATGCCGCCCACGAGCGCGGTACCGCTCTTGAGGACGTGACGTCGGGTTACTGTCGTCATGCATTCCTCCCTCGGTGTGTCTGAGCTGACGCCCTTTGGCCAGTCTTACGCCGGCTTGGAGTCCCTTTCAGTCTATCGCGCCTCCGTGGTTCAACGCATGCGCACGCGTGCGCAATACGTTGGCTCGATGGTCATTTGTTGGTGTTCCACTTGCAGCGCCGTGGTGGCGAGTTCGCCGCGAAACAGGGCGAATTATTTGCAGAACAACGGCGCGATTACATCGCTCCCCGTCGTAACGGCGATACCACCGGCGGCCTGGATCGCGTCGGCGCTGCTGCCCGCGCATGAACCCTACCGTCATAACGGTCCCTCCCGCGCAGCGACGGTCTTGCCGTGGCCAAGCGGGTTTTCCCCGTCTTATATGAAGCTCGGTACCGGAAGCTGGCGCGACGTCATTGTCGCCCGTCGCACCAGGAAATCAAGTGCTAGCTTTGACGCGCCGCCGAACGGCAATGTCCGTAAGGTGGGCCTCACGCGGCCAGCGTGTTCTCGACCAGCTTGATCCAGTAGGAGGTGCCGAACACGATCGCCTCGTCGTTGAAATTGTAGGCGGGGTGATGGAGCCCCGCGCTGTCGCCGTTGCCGCAGAAGATCAGCGCACCCGGCCGCTGCTCCAGCATGAAGGCGAAATCTTCGCCGGCCATCAGCGGCGGCATCACATGCACATTGGCATCGCCGGCGATTTCTCTGGCTGCCCGCGTCGCGACTTCCGTCTGCCCGATATGGTTGACCGTTACGGGATAGCCGCGATCGTACGTCAGATCGATCCTGGCGCCGGTGACCTGCGCCACGCCGTCAACGACCTCGCGGACCCGCCTTTCCACCATTTTTCGCACGTCGCCGTTCAGGGTACGGACGGTGCCCTGCAGCTCAGCGGTTTGCGGGATCACATTGCGGGCGTTGCCGGCGTGAAACTGGCACATCGAAATGACAGCCGATTCCAGCGGATCGACGCTGCGCGACACGATCGACTGCAGCGCCGTGATCAACTGCGCGCCGACAAGGACGGAATCGATGCAATCGTTCGGATGCGCGGCGTGCCCACCCCGCCCCTCGATCCTGATGACGACGGCATCGCCTCCGGCCATGATCGGACCGGGCCGAAGCGCGAACGAGCCGACCGGAATGCCCGGACCGTTATGCATGCCGTAGACCTGCTCGATACCGAAACGGTCCATCAGCCCGTCCTTGATCATCGCGACCGCGCCCGCGCCGCCCTCTTCGGCCGGCTGGAAGATCACGACCGCATCGCCGGCAAAATTGCGGGTCTCGGCGAGATAGCGCGCCGCACCCAGCAGCATGGCGGTGTGGCCGTCATGGCCGCAGGCGTGCATCAAGCCCTTCGTCCGGGAAGCGTAAGGCAGATTGGTCGCCTCCTCGATCGGCAGCGCGTCCATATCCGCCCGCAGCCCGATGACCTTCACGTCACCCTTGCCGGCGGGCTTGTCGCCCTTGATGACGCCGACGACACCGGTGCGGCCGAGACCGGTAATGACCTCGTCGCAGCCGAATTCCCGCAAACGGTCCGCCACCAATGCCGCAGTGCGGTGCACGTCGTACAGCAGTTCCGGGTGTTCATGAATATCCCGGCGCCAGGCCTGGATGTCGGGTTGAAACTCGGCGACGCGATTGACGATGGGCATGGAGATAGCAAGCCTTCCGGATTTGAGCGCTTCTGCCCCTGTAGCATGCAAGGGGCGGTCCACCCAGCGGCCTCCGGAGACGCCGCCCATTCCCGGCCGTCATGGCCGGGCTTGTCCCGGCCATCCTCGTCTGACTATTAGGACGGAAAGGACGTTAAGGGTCGAAACCAAAGATGCCGCGAAGCCTTGAAGGCGATTTCGACTACATCGTCGTCGGTGCGGGTACCGCCGGCTGCATCATGGCCAACCGGCTGTCGGCCGATCCGAAAAACCGCGTGCTGATCCTCGAAGCCGGCGGCAACGACAACTGGATCTGGTTTCACATCCCGGTCGGCTACCTCTTCGCGATCGGCAATCCCCGCTCGGACTGGATGTTCAAAACCGAGCCGGAGCCCGGGCTCAATGGCCGCTCCCTCGCCTATCCCCGCGGCAAGGTGATCGGCGGCTCCTCCGCCATCAACGCCATGATCTCGATGCGGGGACAGGCCGCCGATTACGACCACTGGCGCCAGCTTGGCCTCACCGGCTGGGGCTATGACGACGTGCTGCCACTGTTCAAACGGCTCGAAGACCATTTTCTGGGCGAGAGCGAACATCACGGCACCGGTGGCGGCTGGCGGATCGAGGCGCCGCGGCTGTCGTGGGAGGTTCTGGACGCGGTCGGCGACGCCGCCGAGGAAATGGGCATCAGGCGCATTGCCGATTTCAACACCGGCGACAATGAGGGCACGAGCTATTTCCACGTCAACCAGAAGCGCGGCCGACGCTGGTCTTCGGCGCGCGGCTTCCTCAAGCCGGTGCTGAACCGCGCCAATCTGCGGCTGGAAAAGAACGTGCTGGTCGACCGCCTGATCATCGAGAATGGCCGCGCCGTCGGCGTGCGCTTCATGCAAGGTGGCGAAATGGTCGAGGCCCGCACCAAAGGCGAAGTCATTCTGTGTGCGGGGTCAATCGGATCGACGCAGGTCCTGCACCGGTCCGGCATCGGCCCCGCCGACTGGCTGTCGCCGCTCGGCATCGATGTCGCGCTCGACAAGCAGGGCGTGGGGCGGAATCTGCAGGACCATCTGCAGCAGCGCGCGATCTACAAGGTTTTTGGCGTGCGTACGCTGAACGAAACCTATTACAATCTGGTCCGGCGCGGCATGATGGGGCTCGATTATGCCTTCCGCCGTCGCGGGCCGCTGACCATGGCGCCGTCGCAGCTCGGCATCTTCACCCGTTCCGATCCGCGGCGCGAACGCGCCAACATCCAGTTCCACGTGCAGCCGCTGTCGCTCGACAAGTTCGGCGACCCCCTGCACCGTTTTCCCGCGATCACGGTGAGCGCCTGCAATCTGCAGCCGACCTCGCGCGGCACCGTGCGCATCCGCTCGGCGCGACCCGACGAGGCGCCATCGATCGCGCCGAATTATCTGTCCACCGACGACGACCGCCAGGTGGCGGCCGATGCCATCCGCACCACGCGGCGGCTGATGAAGCAGACGCAGCTCGAACGCTATCGCCCGCAGGAGTACCTGCCCGGCCCCGGCGTCGGCGACGACGACGCCTCGCTGGCAAAAGCCGCCGGCGATATCGGCACCACGATCTTCCATCCGGTGGGGACCGCGAAGATGGGAACGGCTTCCGATCCGCTTGCCGTGGTTGACGAACGCCTGCGCTTTCACGGGATCGCTGGGCTACGTGTGGCCGACGCTTCCGTGATGCCGACGATTACGTCAGGGAATACCAACACGCCGACGGCGATGATCGCGGAAAAAGGTGCTGCGATGATTCTGGAGGATAGCAGATAGGTCGCGACGAAACAGATCATCGTCCAGAGGCGGGTCTGCGTTCACGGCGGCATCCGACACGGCTACTCGACCGACAGCGGTCGGATTACTGGAGCGTATTTGTGCTTCCAGCACCTTGCACCAGGACGTCCTTTCGCATTCTCGGTACGAGGTCAGCGACACTCGACCATTTCAATATCGTGGCACGCTGGTTTTCATCAGAAAACTCGAACGTCGGACTGGCCGGCTTACAAATCTTCTCGTTCAGGTTTCCGGCCGGCGCGTGGTAGAGGACCCTTAGCTGGGCTCCGTTGTCCGTGGGCGTGATCTTCTTGACGTCGATCATGTGGAGGCCGAAATCGGAGACTTCCTCGCACAGCTCCAGCCCGGCGTTCCAGGTCCCAAACAGATACTTCCCGGGCACGACCTGCGAGGGCCCTCCTTCAACCTTGGCCGGTACAGTCTCATCATTGAATTTGACGACGTCGTCGAAGACGCTCACCGCCTTGATGACGTTGAGGCGACCCGAAAACGCCACATCATCTCGGAGCTTCTTGTCGAAATCGACGGAGACCTCGAGTCGCTCCTTGATTGATGGACTGTTCGCGCTGTCGAAATTCCAGAACGAGCGCATAAGCGCAACCGTGAAACTCACGAGCGGAGTGGCGAAAGACGTGCCAAAAACGGAGCCCGTGCCCTTGTAGGGAAGATCACAGCCCGGGGCGGCAATGTCCGCAAAGTGCGATCCATAGTTGGTGAACGAGGCCCGCTTACCCGAACTGTCGTGGGCGGCCACCGTTATTACGTTACGGATCCTGCCAACGAAACCGCCAAAATTCGCCGGATATTTGGGATCGTCGTCGAGTGGCTGAGGACTGTTCCCCGCGGCAACGACAGCCACGATGCCGGACGACTCCAAAAGCGGCAAAATTTCCGTGTTCTTGCGGCTCCCACCTGCGCTGATATTTGCTACCGATGCCCCCACACGTTTGGCGTATTTGAGCCCGGCATGAATCGCAGTTTCGGGAATGTCGAATTGATTCTGATCCTGCTCTTTCGATTTCTTAACGATTTTTACGATCTTGAGCTGAATCAGTTTCTCAAGATCGGTAAATTGGGTACGAAACATCCTTCCGCCGAGCACAAGGTTCGCAACTTCAGAGCCATGCTCCTTGTACGGATCGTCGTTATAGGCGGTTACATCGCCATAGCGCGCCGCCACATCGGTACCAATTACATCATTATCGTATCCGTTGCGGTCCCAATCCTTGAGAGGACTTTCGCGTTCCCTGAAGTTGATGGCGAAGTATCTGTTGGGCAGGAAATCTCCCTTGCCAACGATACCGGTATCGAGAACGGCAACCACGGACGGCACCAGCTTGAGCTTCCGCTTCTCCGCCGTCTTGACATTGCGCGCGAGAATGGCACTGAGGACGTTGACATCAAACGGCCAGGGACAGTAGGAGCGCGCGCTCGCGGCATTGCAGTCGGGATCCGTAACGTTGTCCTTGTTCATCGGCGTGACCAGCGCCGGCGCCGATGACAATCTTGCAATTGCCGTACCTTCGGCGAGAGTCCGGATTGTCTTGAGGACGATATTAGGTTCGAGACCAGGTTTCAACTTGATCGACGATTCCCGTGTTCGAAACGGGATGACTATCGTGGAGTTGACCTTCAGCTTCGCAAGATCGATGCCCGGATTCAATTCACCGACCAGCTTCTCGATCGCCTCACCGCAACGCGGACTACTCACTTCCTTGCTGCATTTCAACCCAAATGTAGGCCAAACGTTGGATTCGCGGCGGAGCAAGACATCGAGATTGTCCTCCTCGATCACGCTCACGGCCGCGTTCCGTTTGGAATAGACACAGGCGGGCAGCAGAATCTTGTTCGGAAAGCTATCGCCTTGAGCAAGCGGATTGAGCTCCCTCACCTTCTCATCGAGTTTGCCATTCCAGAAACCGCAGACCGTTCGGGTAATCACATCGATCGGCAATCCCTTACGCTCATACGACGAAGGGACCGCGATGTCGGCGATATAGGCAATAAGAGCATCAGGTAGCGACGAGTTTGCGCGTATCACGATGTCGTCGAGACAAAACGCAGGGGTGCAATGCGATATAGCCGCAAGCAGGATCGCGATTGAACTCCGCCATGCCATCAGTCGGGGCACTCTTGTTTCGGAAGGTCCGCAATGGGCGCACGATTCTTCTTCGACCACGCGCTAGCAAAACACAGGAAGTCGGGGGTGCTGATACTTGAGAAGCTCGATACCGGGATCTGGGACGCGCCATCCATAAAGTCCAACCGTGCATTCACGGCCGCCAGAAACCGCCGGCCCGACGGCGGTTTGACGATATAGGCCCCTCCGCCGCTGTCGCCGAGGCACAACGATGCGCCCCCCTTTGTCTTCACGGTGTTGGGCGCACCAGGAATCTCCCCGGGCAACTTCCATACGTCCGCATCGCCGATGCCGAATCCGAGCACCTTTTCGCTGATAAAATTCACGCAGCCGAATCCGGCTAACGTCAATTGCTTAACGCGCGTGATGTCTTTCGGGTTGAACGCTAAGAGTTCGAACGGGACGTTGGTCAGCGCGGCTGTCGGCTTGCACAGTGCATAATCGGAATCCAGCCTGCTTCCATCCAGATATTTGGGCGCAGCCGTGCAATCGGCGCTGCCGGCGTGCCCACCGAACTCGAAGGTGATACGGCTTCCCCTCTGCAGGCAGTGCGCGGCAGTCAATATCGCATACGGCGCGATGGCGGTGGCGGTGCAGTTGAGCCCGTTGGCGTTGGCACGGAGCGAAGCCTTCCAGTTGTCGGTGTCGACGATCGTTATTCCATCAACGATGAAGGGCCGTTGTCCGGACTGCCGATGCTTCGACACTGGATGAAAGTCCAAAGACCCGGCCTGAGCGCAAGTTGTTGACAGCCAACCAATCAAAAACTGGGAAGAACAAAGCCACAGCTTTACCGTAAGCAATACGCGGGTGCGAAACATGCGCGATCCGCCTTCATAAACAAGAAATTGTCTTTAAAAAAAATGCATCCAGAGCTTGACCGAGCGAGTATTGCGAGTCAAGTTGGCTCATATTTACCAATGATATTACTGCGGGGACACATTTATGATGCGTCATCTGACGGTTATCCTGTTTGCCTGCGTGAGTTTTACAGCGGCACGCGCCGACGACCCAGCCCCGACCGCGTACCCTGCCGGAGCCGACGCCCTGGTCGGCGCCATCGCCGCGTTGACCAATGCTGAGGACAAGCGCATCGGTCTTTGGCGATCCGAGAACCGCTACGGCACCATTCGCGCAGCCCTGGTCCAATCGGTCATCAGCTCAAAGGGAGACGCCGCCAGCGTCGCACTGGACGACAACGCCGTCAAAGCGCTGCTCTGCAACCCGCGCAAAGACTTCATCAAGGTTTCGGCCTCTCAAAACTACCTGACCGCCGTATCTTCCGAATTGAAGAAGACCGCGACGACCGCAAAAATCGACGGCCTGACGGCGGCAATCACGACGCTCTTCAAGACATATTCGGTAGATGTTGCGACGGTGGACGGAAAACTAAAGAAGGCTCAGGAGCTCGCGCTCGGAAACTGTCAAATAGACTATCAGAAATTTCCGAAGAGCTACTATAACTACGCCTTTGCGGGCAGCACCGTTGCAATCGAAGACATTTTCTCTCCGTTTTCTTCGCTTGTCAAACTTGTCATCGACATCGTAACCCCAGTCGCGGAGGCTGGCGCGAAGCTTGTCGACGCCGAAGCGCGCAAGGCGGCGATTCTCGCTTACCTGAAGAAGCCGGGAACCATCAAGAACATCACCGCTGCCGCTCAAGCCGTCGACTCCGAGCTCTCGAGTTCGCTGAATGCATATCGTTATCAGAAGGTCGGGCAATTTGTGGAGCAGGTCGTCATCCTGCGCGGCGACACGCTCGACCTCAACAAGGAACCAGCCTGCAAGTCTTCATTCAAGGACGACAAGCTCATCGTCAACGATGGCCGGCCGTCCGACAACTTCATCAAATGCATGTCGGTGACGTCCGCGTTCTATGCGGACAAGATCGCATCGCTGCTCAAGACTGCCGATGACTATGACCAGCTTGCCGACGCTCCACCGGATGTGACCGGTGAAAAGCTGAAGGCGATCACTGGAAAGCTGGATCAGATCGCCAACGACAAGGTGCCGCCGGCTACAACGAAAGAACTCTGGGACAAGGCCGTAGAGATCATGGGATTTGCCCAGACCGTGCTGAACGCGGCGTCAAAAGAGAATAGAGCCAAGGTGAAGCAAGGCATCGACGATCTGGTCAAAGCACTCTAGGGTTCAGTGCGTGCCTTCTCAGTTTCAGTCTCGACGAATTGATGCTTCCCGTTACGAAATGCTTCGATGTCGTCTTGAAAGCAGTGCAAGCGACTTCTTCAAACCGCTGTAGGCGCTCGCCGTCTTCGGATGCAAACGCAGATAATCTCGAAAGCAGATGAAAGTCCTGCCAACGCAGATTGAACGGATCCATGACTTGGACCTGATGCGTCCAGATCTGGGTATTCCCTTGCGGAAGAAAACTTCGGCCGGTAGCCACGCTTCATACTCCGGTATGTAAGGTGTAGCCCAGGAGGCTGCACGCAAGCAGACTTTGCTTCAGTGAGGCTCCGCACGCCGACCAACAGATCGATGATCGGCTTGGCCGCCAACCTAGCACCGACGTACTTCCGATGTGCTCGATCGCGACGATCGGACCGAATACATCCCGCGGGCGCGCGCGTTCCTCTTTAAACAGCACAGGCCATCTCGAGTCGCAGTCACGAACCTCGATGGCTCCTCCGCCATATTTTTCCTAGATGACCTCGAACATAGGCACCAAGAATTTCAAGCAAGGCACTCCTTCGTTGCAAGGGAATGCCTGGAGACAGGCCATGGCCGCTCCCTCACGAAAACGTCATCTGTTCCGGCCACTGACGCGGGACTTCCGGGAATAAACCCCGCCCCCACCCGATCACGTCCCTGCAAGCCCAATCAAGGGCTCAGGGAGATTTGCCATGAGCGATCACGATCACCACGGTGACGGTGTCAGCCGCCGCCGCGTGCTGGAATGCATGACCTGGGCAGGCACCGGCGTGCTCTGGACCATTACCGGCGGGGTGCCGCGTTCGCTCGGCATTGTCGACTCGGCGCTGGCCGCCGAACCCGCCGGGATGACGTTCCTGCAGATCAGCGACAGCCATGTCGGCTTCGACAAGCCGGCCAATCCCAATGCGCTCGGGACGCTGGAGGAAGCCATCAACAAGATCAACGCGATGCCGAAGAAGCCGTCGTTCATGATCCACACCGGCGACATCACGCATCTGTCGAAGGCATCCGAGTTCGACGACGCCGACCGCATCATCTCGCAGGCCAAGCTCGACGTGCATTATGTGCCGGGCGAGCACGATTTCATCGACGAGGAGGTCAAGCTCTACAAGGAACGCTACGGCCGCGGCACCAAGGGCGCCGGCTGGTATTCGTTCGACGCCGGCGGCGTGCATTTCGTCGGCCTCGTCAATGTGGTCGACCTCAAGGGCGGCGGCCTCGGCAATCTCGGCAACGAACAGCTTGAATGGCTGGAGAACGACCTGAAGGGCCGTTCGAAATCCACGCCGGTCGTGCTGTTCGCGCACATCCCGCTGTGGACGGTCTATCCGCAATGGGGCTGGGGCACCGAGGACGGCGCGCGGGCGCTCGAATACGTCAAAGGATTCGGCTCGGTCACGGTGCTGAACGGCCACATCCACCAGGTGATGCAGAAGGTCGAAGGCAACGTCACCTTCCACACCGCGCGCTCGACGGCTTTCCCGCAGCCGGCGCCGGGCTCGGCCCCCTCCCCCGGCCCGATGAAAGTGGAAGACAGCAAGCTCCGCAGCCTGCTCGGCGTCGCCAGCATCAACTTCAAGCAGAACAATCAACCCTTGGCGATCATCGACACGCCGCTGCAGGGCTAAGGTAGGGAATACTACGATGAGTTCGATCAATCGCCGCGACTTCGGCATCGCCGTGGTCGCGACCATGCTCCTGCCGATCGCCACCGCCCGCGCCGAGGATGTGGCTGTTCACATCGACAATTTCGTGTTCGAGCCGGCGCAACTCACGGTGAAGGTCGGCCAGACCGTGACCTGGACCAACCGCGACGACATTCCCCACACCGTGGTATGCGCCGGCAAGTTCAGGTCAAAGACGATGGATACCGACGGCACCTTCTCGTTCACGTTCGCGGCACCGGGCGACTACAAGTATTTTTGTTCGCTGCATCCGCATATGACGGGGATGGTCAAGGTTGAGTAGCGCGCCAAAGCAAGGCATCACAACCCTGCCCGGCCGGTGGACCGAACCCGGCCGGGCGGAATCCTGTTCTGCAGCAGCCGGACGAAAGGCGATGCCGATCAAAGCATCCGACCACGATCCCGAAAAGGCCCGACGGTTTCGCGAGGCCGCGCTGCCGTACCTGGACGACGCCTACACGCTGGCGCGCTACCTGCTTCGCAATGCCGCCGATGCGGAGGACGCGGTGCAGGAATGCTATCTGCGTGCGTTCAGGCATTTCGACAGCTATCGCGGGCCGGCGATGAAGCCGTGGCTGTTCGCGATCCTGCGCAATGTCTGCCGCGCCGAATATGCCCGTCGTGCCACCACGCCGACCAGCGCGATCGACGACGTGCCCGAAAGCGCCGAGCAGGCGCCGCTGTGGCATGAGGCCGAGGAAACACCGGAGGTGCAGCTACAGCGCCGCTGGGACGCCGACACCATCCGCCGGCTGGTGGCGGCGCTGGCCGAACCGTTCCGCGAGACCTTTGTGCTGCGTGAAATTCAGAACCTGTCGTACCGCGAGATTGCCGATGTCGCGGCAGTGCCCGTCGGCACCGTGATGTCACGTCTCGCCCGCGCCCGCGCCATGCTGCGATCGGCGTGGCTGGCGGAAGAGGAGCAACAAAAATGACCTGCGACGAAGCCGAAGTGCTGCTTCACGCATTGATCGACGGCGAGCTCGACGCCGGGCACGCGCGCGAGGTGGAAAACCATATCGCCGGCTGCCCGCGCTGCGCGGCAGCGCTACGGGATTATCGCACGATGAGCAAGGCAATTGCGGAAGCCGGCGTGGGCTACACCGCGCCCGCAGCGTTGCGTCGGCGCATCGAGGCTGCGCTGCCGCAGCCGCGCCGGGTGCCAAATCGCCGCGCCGTGCTGCGCGGCTTTGCGATGGGCTCGGCGGTATCGGCGCTGGCGGCAACCGGCCTGGTCGCGATCGTGCTGCGCAATGACGATGTCGAGCGCATCCAGTCCGAAGTGGTCTCGGCGCATTTGCGTTCGCTGCAGGCCGGACATCTCACCGACGTGATCTCCACCGACCAGCACACGGTCAAACCATGGTTCAACGGCAAGCTCGACGTCTCCCCGCCGGTGATCGATCTCACCGCGCAGGGCTTTACGCTGATCGGCGGCCGGCTCGATTATGTCGATGCCCGCGCCATCGGCGCCGTGGTTTACAAGCGGCGCCAGCACGTCATCAACCTGTTCGTGTCGCAGACGTCGAGCACCGAACGGCGCCCCGCGAAGATCGACACGATCCAGGGCTTCAACATCCGGCACTGGAGCGATCGCGGGCTGAACTACTGGGCGGTCAGCGATCTCGCAAAGGACGAGCTTGCGGATTTCGGCGAGAAATTCGAGAGCGCGATACGCGCACCAGGATAAAAATCGCAGGGCGCGCGGGCACGCTGACGCACCCGGCCCCGCGCAACAGGCATCAAGCCGTGTTCCTTATCGCGCCTTGCGATGACGTCGCGGCGCAATCTGCTGTTGATGACGTGCCGGCACAGCCCCGTCGTAATAGGCGTTCGATTGACCATAATAGTAGGCATTCGATTGATCGAACGGTCGATAGGCCGGCCTGCCGCCGAGCACGTCAGCGTTGGGATGATAGAACGCGAAAGCGCCGGGCTCCTGGATCGCGGCCTGTGCAAACACGGGCGTTGCGATCGCCGTCATCAGAAACGCGGCCGCGAGTGTCGGGATGGATTTGGTCATCGGAAAGATCCTCTCGGTGGTGATGAAGTCTCCTCGCTCAATTGGGTATCGCACCGCAAAAGCCGATAGCCGTGCGACGGCTCTCACCGCGATTTGAAAGGCACCGTTTGAAAACGTCCGATGGCGTGAACGCGCAGAATATTCTCACCGGCAAATGCGCAGAATATTCGTCTACAAATGAAACGACCGGCAGCAACGCCTTTCGCTATTTGCCGCCTGCGGCAGAAGCGAACTCGGCTCGAGCCGTCGCACGATCCCGGATATCGTTTCGCTCACCCGGGCTACGGCATCTGAACTTGCAGCGCTGCTATGTCTGCGGCGGATAGCGCTCGAAGCTCGGCAGTTCGTGGGCACGCTCCATCCAGCCAAGCCGCTCTGCCGTCTGGATATGCACCATCGCCGGCACGGCGTCGGGGTCGTCGTAGGTGCCGCTCTGAATGTCGACGATGCCGGGCAGTACATTCGCGTTGGTGTAGAAGAGACCCGTGCCGCAGTCGGCACAAAACTGCCGCCGGCCGTGTTCGGAGGACTCGTACACTTTGGGCGTCCCCTTCGTCACCTTGAGCGCGTCCTCCGTGTACATCGTCCATCCGACCATCGGCGCACCGGCGTGGCGGCGGCAATCCGCGCAGTGACACAGCGCATGCACGATGGGTTTGCCTTCGATCTGGTAGCGGATGGCGCCGCAATGACAGCCGCCAGCGATGTTGCTCATGCTTCTCTCCCCGATCGATGCGGCTGTTGCCGCTTGCGTCGGAGATAGGCTCGGAGATTGGCGATTCAACGGCGCAATGGCCTTGCCATTGCGTCTTACTGTCGCGTGACTAAGCGGACTTCCGCACCGCGTTGTCGACCAGCGTCTTGCCGCGGCCAGATCGCCGGGACCTGGCCGCCGTACGATCCAGAACGCCTGGGCCAATGCGAGCCTGACGGGTGGTCGGATAATGCGCAGGGATCAGCGCCGTGAGCGAGGCAGTCAATGCACCGTTGAAACGCGGGACGATAGATCAGCCTGCGACGTGCAGGCTAAGGCCTGCACGCTTTTGCAGATAACCGATCACGCTGAACAGATTCTTGGCTTGCGGGTTACCGCGCGGCCCGAACATGCGGATCAAGCTCTTGGGAGGCGCGCCGGTTGCTTCGCCTAGCTCTTCAAAGCCGACAGTCGCCTTGATGTAGTCGCGCAGGATCGTCTTGCCGGTATCGACATCGCCACTCAACAACGCATCAATGCCTTCGCGAAGAAGCGCCTCGGCGAATTTCTTATCGGTTTTGACCCGGCCTTGCACCAAATCCTTGAAATTCTTGGTTTTCGCCATTGCCTTGTCTCCGTTCAACTACGACCGCGCTTGTAGTCTCGCCAGTAAGCATGCGCCGCATCGATATCGCGCTGCTGTCGCTTCTTGGTGCCATCAGTCAGCAGAATGACCAACGTCTCGCCATCCCGTCCGAAATAAATCCGATAGCCAGGACCAAAATCGATCCGATACTCGAGCACGCCCTCTCCGACGCTTTTGACATTGGAGAAATTGCCCTGCTCCATGCGGACAACTGCGCGGGCGATCTTGGCGCCAGCCGTCGCGTCCAGTTCCGCGAACCACTCGGCGAACGGACTCTTTCCACTCGCGGAGATGTAGTAGCGGATTTCCAGCATACGCTGTTAGTAACACATATGTTACCCTAATTTCAAGGGCAAAGGCGCATAGGCTGGAGCCGTTGCTTGGTGCAACCGGCTTCGCTATTGCGGGCTAAGGTGATTGACTTCTCGCCTTACGCCGACTTCCGCACCGCGTTGTCGACCAGCGTCTTGCCGAGCGACCAGATCGCGCCGGGGACCTTGTGGCTGGCGGCGATGACGTCGTCGAACGACTTTTCGATCCAGTTGCAATCTTCTTCCGTGATCACGAGCGGCGGCAGCAGCTTGATGGTGTGGCTGCCGTGGCCGGAGACCTGCGTCAGGATCTTGTGATCCTTGAACAGCGGCACGGTGATGAGCTGGCAGAACAGGCCCTTGTTGGCAGTCTCCAAGAGATTCCAGGAAGCCTTCAGCCGCAGCGATTTCGGCGGACCGAACTCGATGCCAATCATCAATCCCTTGCCGCGCACTTCCTTCAGCAATTCATAGCCCGGCACCATGCGCGTGAGCGCGAGGCGAAGTTCGGCGCCGCGCTTGGCGGCCTGCTCGACCAGCTTTTCATGCTTGATCACGTCAAGGGTTGCGATGCCGGCGGCCATCGCCAGATCGTTCTTCGCAAAGGTCGAGCCGTGCACGACCGCGCGGTCCATCTGGTTGAAGATCTTGTCGAAGATGCTCTTGCGCGTCAGCAGCGCGCCGACCGGCACGTGACCACCGGACAATGCCTTGGCCAGCAGCACCATGTCGGGCTCGACATTCCAGTGCTCGACCGCGAGGAATTTTCCGGTGCGGCCGATGCCGGTCTGGATTTCGTCGGCGATGAAGATGGTGCCATATTTCTTGCACAGCGCGGCGGCGCCCGGCAAAAATTCATCCGACGGCAAGTTGACGCCCTTGCCCTGGATCGGCTCGACGATGAAGGCGGCGACCTGGCGCGACGACAGCGCCTGCTCGAGGGCGGCAAGATCATTGAAAGGAATTTGCGTGCAGCCCGGCAGCAGCGGCTCGAATCCGGAGCGGAAGTTCGCGTCGTCCATCAGCGAGAGTGCGCCGTAAGACAGGCCGTGGAAGGAATGGGAACAGGAGACGATTCCCGGACGGCCGGTCGCGCCACGCGCGAACTTGATCGCGGCCTCGACGGTCTCGGCGCCGGAATTGGCAAAGAACACCTTGTCCAGATATGGCACATGTTCCAGCAGGCGTTCCGCCAGCACGCCGGCGAGCGTGGACACATCAAGTTGAACCAGATTGGGAAAATCGCTGTCGAGGACGCCTTTCAGCGCCTGACGCAGCACCGGATGATTCCGGCCAATCGCAAAAACGCCAAATCCGCTCAGTAGATCAAGGTAGCGCGCCCCGTCACGATCGAACAGGTATTGACCTTGACCCTTCTGAAAGCCCACATCGTAGCCGATGGTCTTGAGCACCCTGACGAGCTGCTCATTCAGATGGCGTGCATGCAGGGAACTGCGCTGCGCCTGCCGCTCCACAAACATCTCGGAAACGTCTAGATATGAACTTGGCATTCGCTACATACGTCGGTTGATGGCCATTTCGTCAACTGAAAACACTCAATGCGGCGTTTTGACCGCCGCTTTGGATCAGCTACTTAAACATAGGTTTGAACCATGTTGCACTGCCCAAGAACCATCGCGCGTACAATAGTTTATTCGGGAGTTTTTTTAGCCACAGGTCTTAATGCTGCGCTTGCCGCCGATCCCACCGGGGACTGGAAAGTAGCCGATGGTGTGGCCAATATTCGCGTCGCCCAATGTAGCGGCAATATGTGGGGCGTCGTCGCCTGGGAAAAGGTGCCGGGCGGCAAGGACAAGAATAATCCGGATGTCGCCAAGCAGAGCCGGCCGACCTTGGGCATGCCGATCCTGATCGACATGAAGAAAAAGCCCGGCGTCGATGCCTGGGAAGGCCAAGTTTATAACGCCAAGGACGGACAGCTCTACAGCTCGACGATCAAGCCGGTCGGCGCCGACCAGCTTGAGATTCAGGGCTGCGTGCTCGGCTTCCTTTGCGGCGGTGAAACCTGGACCCGTGCCGGACCGCCGATTCCCTCGAGCCCCACCAACAGCATGGCCAAGGGTGCGCCGAAGGGAGCGCCCGGCGCGGCGCCCAAGACCGCAGCACCGGCTCCTGCACCGGCGGCACCGAAGACCACGGGTGCAGCGAATCCCGCACCTGCCAGCCCTGCGCCCGCGCCGAAAGCCGCGCCCGCTCAGAAGCAGGCGGCCGGCCAGCCGGGTCAGCCCGCCGATATCGGCGATATCTGCCTACTCCCCGACATCGCGCGGTTTGCCCATTAGGGCAGGCTGGAACAACAGCACCGCGGCCAGCGTGATGATGAACGACAGCACCAGCAGTTTACCCATGCTGGCGGTGCCGGGATGACTGGATAGCCACAGGCTTCCGAACGCGGTCGCGGTCGTCAGCGCCGAGAAAAAGATCGCGCGCGTCAGGCTCGACTGCAGCAGATTCGTCCTCCCCTCGCGCCAGGCCGTGACGTAGTAGATCTTGAAGGCGACGCCGACGCCGAGCAGCAGCGGCAACGCGACGATATTGGCGAAGTTGAGCGGCAGCTCGATCAGCACGCAAAGTTCCAGCGTCACGGCACCGGCCACCAGCAGCGGCACCATCGTCATCAGCACGTCGCTGACCCGCCGCAGCGTCAAATAGAGCAACAGGCTGATCACCAGCAGCGCCCAGATGCCGGCATGGATGAACGCCTTCACGATGGTGTCGCCGGATTTGAGAATCGACACCGGCCCGCCGATCGCATTCGGCTCGGCCGCCAGCACCGCATCGGCAAATCGGCGCAGGTTTTCGTTGTCGTTGGGATCGCCCTTCGGCAACGCCTCGACGCGAATCAACCCGTCCCTGGATTTCCAGCTGTTCAACAGTTCCGGCGGCAGCGTCTTCAGCGTGACGGGGCCTGCCTGCATCGTGTTCTTGAGCTGATCGAATACGATCTTGAGCGGGGTGACGAAAATGTTCTGCGCCTTGTCGCGCGTCGCCTGGTTGCTGCCGGCCAATTTCGACAGCGCATCCGCCAGCCTTCGCGAGGCAACCGCGCCCGGCCCCTTGCCGTCGCCGGCGGTCCTGCGCAGGCTGTCGACGGAACTCTTCAGCGCCTCCACGTTCTCCTGATCGGTGGGCGCCGCATCGACGGAATCGGGATTGAGCGCGGGCCCCACCACCCTCGCCGCCTTCGCGATCAACTGCAGCTTGGCCGGCTGATCCTCAGGCACGAAACTGTCGATCGACATCACGCGCAGGACTTCCGGCAGCTTTTCCAGCCGCGCCTCGATCTTCTTCGCTTCCGCTTCCGACGTGGTCAGCACGTTGATGGCATTGGCGCCGGTGTTGGGGTCCTTGCGCAGGTCGAGGAAGGTCGCGATCGATTCAGCCTTCGGATTGCGCAGGTTGATCGGGTTGAAGTCGAATTTCATGAAATAGAGCAGCGGCAGACCGGCCACGACGAGAAGCAGCGTGCCAACGACGATGATGACGCGATGCCTTTCGAGGAATTCGTCCACCGGCGCCAGAAACGCGTAACCGACCGGCTCGCTTTCGCCGGGCGGGTGAAGCAGCTTCAGCATGGCAGGCAGCGCCGTGATGCTGGTGATGAACGCGATCAGCATGCCTGCGCCGGCAATCTTGCCGAGTTCGGAAATACCCTTGTAGTCGGTCGGCAGGAAACACAGGAAGCCGGCGGCGGTCGCCATCGCGGCGAGCGATAGCGGGACCGCGCAACGTCTGGCCGCGCTCTCCAGCGCGAGCGCCAGATCCTCGTTCTTGAAACGCTCGGAACGGTAGCGGACGCTGAACTGGATGCCGAAATCGACGCCGAGGCCGACGAACAGCACGGCAAAGGCGATCGACAGCAGGTTCAGCGACCCCACCATCATCAGACCGACCGCGGTCGTCAGCGAAAGGCCGATGAACAGGTTTACGAACACCGCGAAGATGATCTTCGCGGAATGCAGCGCCATCCAGAGAATTACGAGGACGATGAGGACGGTTACGATACCGTTGAGGATCGCGCCGTCCTGCACGGTCGAATATTCCTCATTCGCGATCGGAACCGGACCGGTCAACCGCACGCGCGCTTTGTACTGGTCCGCGAAATTGAGATCGGTCGCGGCCTGCCGGATCGCATCGGTCGCACTCTTGCCGGGTTCCAACTCGCTGTAGTCGAGCTTCGGCTTGAACTCGATGAAGGCGCGGCGGTCGGCATCGGTCAAAGGCTTGTCGCTGGTAAGTTCGCGCCAGGAGAACGTCGCCGTCCCCTTGTTCAGGATGTCCTCGACCGTCTGGCTGATCAGGTTGAAGGGCCGTTCGGTATTGTCCAGCTTGACCTGCCCGCGCTTGACGCCGGCAAGCCCGGTCTCCAGCGCACCGGTCAGGCCGCGGATCGAGGGATCGCCGGCCATGATCTCGATCAGGGGGGCTGCGGCTTCGAGCTGGCCGGTGACCTTGCCGACTTCTTCCACCGGCAGGAACAACAGCCCGTTCTTTTCGAAGAACTCGCCGGAACCCAGCGGCTGCACCGATTCGAAATGCTTGGTGTCGCCGGTGAGTTTTGCGGCCAGCGCCTTGCTCGCGGCGCTGGCGAGTTCGGGCGTCGGCGCCTCGACGACGGCAAGAATCAGTTTTTCGCGGTCGAACGCCTGCTCGAACTGGTTGTCGCGCTTGCGCCAGTCGAGGTCGGGCGAAATCAGCGTGTTGATGTCGGTGTTGATGGCGAAATGCCGGGCGGCATAGTAGCTCGCTCCAACTGCCAGAAGCAGGGCGACGATGACGACGAGAGTGGCAAACCGCGTACAGGTTCTGACAACGGAGACAACAATACTGGTCAGCACTTCGTTTCTTTCTAAATCTCAAAGGAGAGCTGGGCGAAAACGCCCGCTGTCTAGCGGAGTTCCCGAAGCCGATCTAATGTTGTTTTGGTTACTTGCCCGAGGGTTCAAGCGAAGCCGCCAAAACCGACCGGAACGGGTGTTCGGGGCCGGTATACCCCGTCCGAATGGGCGATAAAGTGACGAACCGGTGAGGAGCAATGGTTGTCCAGCGCGCTTTTAGGTATTTTATTACCTATTGCCCGGTAACCATTGCGCGATGCACCTTTTCTAGCCACACAATTTTTGACACATAGTCCTGCGCTTCCATCTACTTGGGTGGGGATTACCTGCGGGTTCCGGTCGTGGTGCGGATATTGCAAATATCCGGATGTGACCGGCTGCACGGAGACCTTCGGGTGAATTTGCGAATTCAGTACCTAGTGCAACTATCGTGATGGATAATCCCATGGAAGTGTATCTAGCGCAGCCCCGCGGATTTTGTGCGGGCGTCGTGCGTGCCATCGAAATCGTTGAGCGCGCGCTCGAGAAATACGGTCCGCCGGTCTATGTCCGGCACGAGATCGTGCATAACAAATACGTGGTCGAAAGCCTCAAGGCCAAGGGCGCGATCTTCGTCGAAGATCTGTCGGAGGTTCCGCCGCGCGCGGTAACCGTCTTCAGCGCCCATGGCGTGGCCCGCAGCGTCGAGGAAGAGGCCGCCGCCCGCGGCCTGCCCGTCCTCAATGCCACCTGCCCGCTGGTCACCAAGGTCCATAATCAGGGCAAGCGGTATATGTCCAAAGGCCGTACCCTGGTACTGATCGGCCATGCCGGCCATCCCGAAGTCGAGGGCACCATGGGCCAGGTTCCGGGGCCGGTTCTGCTGGTCCAGAACGTCGACGACGTGGCGGTCCTGCCGCTGCCGACCGACGCCCCGGTGGCCTATATCACCCAGACCACCCTTAGCGTGGATGACACAAAGGACATAATTGCGGCCCTTCAAGCCAAATTTACAGATATTCAAGGCCCCGACATCCGGGATATCTGCTATGCGACACAGAACCGGCAATCTGCGGTAAGGGACCTAAGTAAGCTAGTGGACGTCATTTTGGTGGTGGGCGCCGCCAATAGTTCCAACTCAAACAGGCTTCGCGAAATCGGCACCGAGGTCGGCGTCGCGAGTTATCTCATTGCCGACGGGAGCGAGTTGAATCCCGATTGGCTGAAGGATGCGAAAGCCGTCGGCATTACGGCGGGCGCCTCGGCGCCCGAAGTTTTGGTCGATGACGTGATCGAGGCTTTGAGGCGTATCGGACCCGTCAAGGTGTCGGTGCTTCCGGGCCGAGAGGAGAACATCGAGTTCCGGCTTCCGGCCGAACTGACTGCGGGTTGATCCACTTCAAGATTCCAAGTCTGGGCCCCAGGCCCAGACCCAGGTCCAGAAAGAAAATCTCTCAAATGGCAATACCATTCTTCAAGGAAATGCGTATCGGCGGCTATCTGATCAAGCAGAAGCTGCTTGGCCGGAAACGTTATCCGCTCGTGCTGATGCTGGAACCGTTGTTCCGCTGCAACCTCGCTTGTGTCGGCTGCGGCAAGATCGACTATCCCGACGCGATCCTCAACCGCCGCATGTCGGCGCAGGAGTGCTGGGACGCGGCCGACGAATGCGGTGCGCCGATGGTGGCAATCCCCGGCGGCGAGCCGCTGATTCACAAGGAGATCGGCGAGATCGTGCGCGGCCTCGTGGCGCGCAAGAAGTTCGTCTCGCTGTGCACCAACGCGCTGCTCCTGGAAAAGAAGCTCGATCTGTTCGAGCCCTCGCCCTATCTGTTCTTTTCGGTGCATCTCGACGGCCTGAAGGACCACCACGACAAGGCGGTGTCGCAGAAGGGCGTGTTCGATCGCGCCGTCTCCGCGATCAAGGCCGCGAAAGCGCGCGGCTTCACCGTCAACGTCAACGCCACGATCTTCGACGGCCATCCGGCTGAAGAGATCGCCAAGTTCCTCGACTTCACGACCGAACTCGGCGTCGGCGTCTCGATGTCGCCGGGCTACGCCTATGAGCGCGCCCCGGACCAGGAGCACTTCCTCAACCGCACCAAGACCAAGAAACTGTTCCGCGACGTGTTCGCGCTCGGCAAGGGCAAGAAGTGGAACTTCATGCATTCCGGCCTGTTCCTGGACTTCCTCGCAGGTAACCAGAGCTACGAATGCACGCCGTGGGGCATGCCGGCCCGCAACATCTTCGGCTGGCAGAAACCCTGCTATCTGCTCGGTGAAGGCTACACCAAGACCTTCAAGGAGCTGATGGAGACGACGGACTGGAACACCTACGGCACCGGCAAGTACGAGAAGTGCGCCGATTGCATGGCGCATTGCGGCTACGAGCCGACGGCTGCCAACGCCGCCCTGGTCAATCCGTTGAAAGCGATGTGGGTCGCGCTCCGCGGCGTCCGCACCACGGGGCCGATGGCACCCGAAATCGATCTCTCCAAGCAGCGCCCGGCGCAGTACATCTTCTCGGCTGAGGTGCAGAAGCGCCTGTCCGAGATCCGCCGCGACGAGGCGGCGGCTGCCGCCGCCAAGCAGCAAGCGAAAGAAGAAAAAGCCTCCACCGCCGCCTGAGCGGGGCGGAGAAAAGATTAGGGCCCGGTTCTCAGCGAACCGGGCCCTTTCTTTTTCGTGTTTCTCGGACCGTCGTGGAACGCCGCTAATTCGTCCGAGTCCGCAGAAGCAGATTCTCGATCTCTGCCGCGCGCCGGGAGCTGAGTGTGCCGCGCTCGACTCCGAGCGGGACATTGCGGAGAGCCAGTTCGCGGTACAACGCGCCCGAGGAAGGAAAGCGCGCGTCCAATGCTTCGAGGTGCTTGAGGATCGTTCCAACGTCCCCGCGCGCCACGCACCCGCCCATGCCGTTGGCCAGTCCGCCGTCAAGAACGGCTGCGACCGTCCCCCGCAGCAGCGGCATCATGGCACGCAGCGCGTCTGCCTCGCTGGCGCCAAAACTCTTCCAGAGTTCGACGCCTTCCTTGAGCAGAGCGATCAGGAACGGACCGACATAGTAGGCCGAGGCATGATAAAGCGCTCGCACGCCAGCCGGCAGCGCCAGCGGTTCGCACCCGATGCTGGTCGCGAGCATTTCCAGCTCACGCCTGAAATCGGGTTCTGCTTCGATGCCGACGGTGCATCCGCGCAACCCCTCGAGCGCGACGTCGGGATTTGCAAACATCTGCATCGGATGAAATCCGCCGGTTAGGGCGCCTGCGGATTTCGCGTGATCCAGCGCCGCCAGTTCGGTCGCTCCGCTGCAATGGACGACGCGGTGACGCGCCTCCCACCGCAAATCGCGGCAGACCGGCAGGATCGCGTCGTCGCTCACCGCCAGGAAGACCACATCGCAGATGTCCACGACCTCTTGCGCATGGGTCATCGGCCGGGCTGACGGTACCCGGGATCCCAGGCGACGCGCCGCATCGGGGCCACGGTTGTAAAAAGCCGTGATGTTCAGGTTGGCGCGGTCAAACGCCGGCGCGAGCGTTTGCGCCACACGACCGGCGCCGATGAAGCCGATTCTCAACGCCGCCAGCGCCGTGCTCATTGAGCATAGCTCCCGTCGATGCGATCGAGCCTTCGTAACAGCGCCGGCCATTCCAGCAGGCCGTAGCCGGCTTGCAGATTTTGCGCCGCTTCGTTCAATACCGGATTGGTATCGCGCTCGTTGTCCAGCGTGATCTCGGTGCCCGCGAAGCAGGTCACGGTGTTGTCGATCGCCGTTTCGGTCGGCGCGTGAAGCGGCCGTCCGCAGCCGAGCGCGTCGACCTGTATCCGGCAAGCCTGCTCCAGCCAATAGATGGCATTGAACGCCTGCGGAATCGTGTTGCCGCAGGCCAGCAGGCCATGATTGCGTAGAACCAGCACGTTGTTTCGGCCGAGATCGGCGACAACCCGGTCGCATTCGTCCCGATCGATCGCCGGTCCCTCGAAGTCGTGATAGCCGATCCGCCCGTGAAACCGCATCGCCGTCTGGGACAGCGGAAGCAGCCCTTCGGCGAGCGCACTGACGGCCGTGCCGGCCCTGGTGTGAGTATGGAGAACGCATTTTACGTCGGGCCGCGCCCGGTGGATTGGGGCATGCAGATAGAATCCGGCCACGTTGACATTGTAGCCGTGATCGGGCTGCAGCAAGGTCCGGCCATCGATATCGATCTTGACGAGGCTCGACGCGGTGATTTCCTCGTACAGCATGCCATATGGATTGATCAGATATTGGTCGTCATGCGCCGGGACCTGTGCACTGATGTGGTTGTAGATCAGGTCGGTCATTCCATAGAGCGCCACCAATCGGTAACACGCCGCGAGATCGACGCGGGTCGCCCACTCCTCTTCCCCCACGGCGGCCCGGATGTCGTTGACGGAGCGAATTTCGGTTTGATGCATGTTACCTGGCCGCAACCGCGGCCCCTCTTATTAGTGACGGATGACGGAGGCGCGCTCCACGATCCGGGCAAGACCTTCCGACGACGGAAGAGCGCCGAATACGTGCATCCCATCCATGTCCAGCCTGGATTTCACGAAGAGATCGGCGGCATCGGCATCGCCATGCTGCAACATCTCGGCAGCCTGCAACGCATGCGACATTCGGGTGACCAGCGCCCTCGCATGCCCATCATCCGGGTATCGTGCACGCAATCGATCGGCGAGATCTTCCGTGCTCCTGTCGTATATCCGGCTGACACCCCTGCTCGCACGCAGTTCGTCGACAAATGCGTCCCGGCAGCGTGCATCCCGTTGCATTGCCCGCAGAACATCCATGCACATCATGTTCGAGGTGCCCTCCCATATCGAATTCAGCGGCGCCTCGCGGTAAAGGCGCGCCATCGCGTTCTCCATGATGAAGCCATTGCCGCCGTGCACCTGCAGGCACTCGTAGCTGAAAGACGGCGCGCGCTGACAATTCCAGAACTTCACCACGGGCGTGGCAACCCGCGCCAGGAGCCGTTCGTGTTCGCTGATCTGCAGGCCGTCAGTCGCACGCGCGATCCGAAGTGCGCCAAGCATCGCCGCCTCGCTCTCGAGTGCGAGGTCGGCGAGCACATTGCGTTGCATGGGAAGCTCGGACATGGGCTTGCCAAACGCCGTTCGCGTTTGCGCGTGGTTCAATGCCAGGCTCAAGGCCTGCCGCATAAGTCCGGCGGAGCCGACCGCAAAATCCAGCCTGGTCAGATGAGCATGCGAAAGGATTTCCCTGATGCCGCGCCCTTCTTCGCCGACAAGGATCGACCACGTGTCGTGGTACTCGATCTCGCTCGAAGCGTTTGAACGGTTGCCGCACTTGTCCTTCAAACGCTGAATGAAGATGCGGTTGGCGCTGCCATCGGGCAGCAGGCGCGGCACGAACAGACAGCTTACGCCGGATTCGGTTCGCGCCAGCGTGTAGAACCCGTCGGCCACCGGCACCGAGAAAAACCATTTGTGGCCGGTGAGCGAATAGATCTCGCCGTGAGCGCCGCGTTCGATGAAATGTGCTGTCGTCTGGGTTTCACGCAGATCGGAGCCGCCCTGCTTCTCGGTCATCGCATAGCCGATGACCGCCGCACGCTTGGCGTCGATCGGAAGACGACGCGGATCGTAGTCCGCCACCAGCGTTCGCTCCCGCCACATCGCAAATTGCGGCTTGCCGGAAAATCCGGCGATTGCGGCGTAAGCCATCCCGGTGGGGCAACCGACGCCGTTCTCGATCTGATTCCAGAGGTAACTCAGCGCCGCGCGCGCCAAATGTCCATTCGGCTCGCTCGTCGACCACGCCAGACTATGGACCTCGCTTTGGAACGCCAGCGCCATCAGTTGATGCCAGGCCGGATGAAACTCGACCCAATCATTACGGTTGCCATACCGGTCATGGGTCACAAGTTTCGGTTCGTGCTCGTTGGCAAGTCGCGCGGCCTCCTGCACGGATTCGCAGCCGGCGTGGGCTCCGAGCGCGGAAAGCTTGTCCTTCGCCCACGGCGCGATCTTTGCGATCAGGCTGCTCAGCGCCCGGTCGCCATCGAACGCGTTGAAACCGAGGGGTGGCCGCGCCTGATTGCGGACTTCGTGGGTCGCAATCGGAGTGGTTTTCGCTTCCACGATAGCAACCGGCTGGACGCGCACGTTCATGCGGAGACTTTCGATACGAATGTCAATTCAGGCGTGGCGCGCCGAAACAGCATGCGCGCGGAAAGCCCTGCGATCGCCTGTGCGATCGCCTTCGCTGCGTCGGAATCGGGGGCCGCTTCCGGCGCCAGAGGACCGACCAGGGCCTCCATGAAAGCGCCGGTCACGCACGATGCCGCGACGTTCGCGTCGATCTGGACGAATTCGCCGCTGGCGATGCCGCGCCGGACGAGCCTGGCGATTTGATCGGCCAGGGCCGCCCGGTATTTCAGGCGTGCGGCGTCGATCTCCGGCTCGCATGGTTCGGCGATCAGCGCGTAGGCCAGACGGCGGCCGCGCATCGCCCGTATCGAGAAGGTGTAAATCGCGTCCACCAGACATTGGGACGCAGATCCCTCCGCGTCGACGATCGCGGCGACCACGGCCACCTCGCGCTCGGAGACCAGCCCGAGCACTTGCGCGTACAGATCCGCCTTGGAGTCGAAGTAGCGGTACACGCTGCCTGTTGCCACCCCTGCCCGTGCGGCGATCAGGGCGATCTGGGCATCCTTCCACCCACTCAGCGCCACGGCGTCTCGTGCGGCATCCAGAATGCGCGCTTTGGTTTCAACGAGTTGATTGAGGCGAATAGCGGCTATTGCCATAATGAACCTTAATTCATGAATACAGGATCACTATTCATTTTTGGTCGAATGCCGGCGCTTGTCAAGTATCTGGCAGGTCCTGCGGTCTGCAAAACGACGCCAGTTGCCAGGAAAGCTGCGACGTGTCGCCCGAGATCAATGCGTGCCTGAGACCAAGGCCACGCTCAGAAGCCCCAGGGACAGGAACGCGCATACCAAGCCCCCACCTGAATACGGTGAACCATAGCGTTTTCGAGCGAAGCATGCCCTCGGACTTGATCCGGGAGTGGATACCGGTTCGCGTGAAGAAAACGCGTCAAAACGCAGAATCTGGAGCTTTCGGTTCTGCTTCAATCAGAACCGATAATGCTCTAGTTCAGCGCCAGCCGACGGCCGACGATCACCGGTGCAATGGAATGAGGAACGTCATCGGAGCCGGCCGCCCATCCGCGCCTCAGGGCAAGGCAGCTATTTTCAAGCCCCGGTTCGACGAACCGAAGCCCTTCTCTTTGTTTGGTGCTTTCTGAATTCAAGAGCCGGCGCGGATCAGATCTCCGCGGTGGCAAGCCCCTCTTCGCCGTGCAGGAAGCCGCGGCAGCCGCGCAGGGAGCGCAGCGCACGATTGAAATCGATTCCGGTCGAGACCAGCGCGCGCAGCGACCTCGGATTGCGCGCCACCCCGCGCAGCACCTTGCGGAGGTCGATGTCGCCGTTCGGCTTGATGGCGCTCTTGGCCAGTGCCGGAAGCGCCCGGCTGGCGGGATCGGAGATGACCCGCAGCGCCGCGAACGGCAGGCCGGCCTCGGCCGCATAGGCTGCGGCAATATGGCTCTCCATATCAACCGCCGCTGCGCCCGTCTCCGAATGCAGCGCGGCCTTGCAGGCGGTCGCCGCAATCACCTGCTCCACGCCGGCCAGGCCGCCGCGGACCACGCGCCGGCGGTGCAGCGCGGCACGGGCGATCATTTCCTCGTTCAGCGCCAGACCTGCCAGAAATCGGGTATCGCCGGCCAGCACCTCGGTCGCCACCACCACGTCGCCCGATTTCAAAGACGGATCGAGCCCGCCAGCGACGCCGAACGAGATGACACCCCTGAAAGTGGTGGAATCCAGCGTTGCCAGCAGTGCACGCAATTGCTGCGGGTCGCTGGAACTGCAGATGACAATCATGCCGGGCCCGGCCGCGATGCGGGCCTCCTGCACCAATCCTGTTACGATCAAAACCGGCCGCGGATCATTCGAATTGCGATCAACCGAACTGTCCACGATCGCGGCGGCCCCCGCCCTCCAAGTCACATCCCGACCCCTACCACCCTGCTGTTGGTGCTTCTCAAATTTCGGTACCGCGCCAGCGCCCAGAGCGGAAAGAACTTCGAGTAGCCATGATAACGCAAGTAAAACACCCGCGGAAAGCCTGTTGCCGTGTATCGCGCCTCATCCCACAGCCCTTTCTCGGTCTGTGTGGCTTTTAGGTACTCCACACCCTGCACAATGGCCGGGTTTTCGACCTCTCCTGCCGCCATCAGTCCAAGCAAGGCCCATGCCGTTTGCGAGGAGGTCGATGGGGCGCCCTCAAATCCCTTGTAATCGAGTCGGTAGCTGACCGCATCTTCGCCCCAGCCACCGTCCCCATTCTGGATAGAGAGCAGCCAATCCGCCGCCTTGCGAATCATCGGGTCCTGGTGGCTCACCCCTGCGGCATTTAGCGCACAGAGCACCGACCAGGTTCCGTAGACATAATTCAGGCCCCAGCGGCCATACCACGAGCCCTCCGGGAGCTGCGTGCGGCGAAGATAGGCGATCCCGTCCGCCACCGCCTTGCTGGTCTCTGCGGTCTCGCCAAGCTGCGCCAGCATCGAGATACAGCGCGCGGTGACGTCCTCGGTCGGCGGATCGAGCAGCGCGCCGTGGTCGGAGAACGGGATGTTGTTGAGGTAGTATTCGAGGTTGTTGACGTCGAAGGCGGCCCAGCCGCCGTCGCGGCTCTGCAAGCCCTCGATCCACTCGCGGCCGCGCGAGATCGCCTGGTCGTATTCCTTGCTGCCCGAGGCCCGGCGCGCACGGTCCATCGCCATCACCACCACGGCGGTGTCGTCGAGATCGGGGTAATAGTCATTGTTGTACTGGAACGCCCAGCCGCCCGGACGGACATCGGGCGCCTTCACCGCCCAGTCCCCCTTGAGGTCAAGCACCTGCCTCGGCTTCAGCCAGTCGAGGCCCTGCTCCATCTTCTTGATCGTATCTTCGCCGCCGGCTTCCGCCAGCGCGTGGCAGGTCAGCGCGGTGTCCCACACCGGCGAGACACAGGGCTGGCAATAGGCCTCGTGCTCGCCGATCACCAGAAGCTTGTCGATGCCCCTGCGGGTGACCGCACGCGGCGGAAAATCCGGTCCCTTGCCGAGCGCCTCATACATCATGACGATGTTGGCCATCGGCGGATAGATCGCGCCCATGCCGTCCTCGCCGTTGAGCCGCTCTTCGGTGAAAGCCAGCGCGGCGTCGATCGCGCGCTGGCGCAGCTTCTTCGGAAACAACGGCTCAATGACCCGCAGGATCTTGTCGAGCGTGCTGAACAGCGTGAACCAGCCCCAGCTTTGATGCGGCGCCTTCGCGTTCATCCCGACCGACTTGGGGTCCTGCAGAAACAACTCGTCGATACCGACGCCCTTGGGATTTTTCGCCAAAGGCTTCAGCGCCGCCATCACCATCAGCGGCACGATCGTGGTGCGCGCCCAATAGGAAATCTTGTTGATGTGGAACGGCGACCACATCGGCAGCAGCATGATCTCGACCGGCAGCACCGGCACCGCGCGCCAGCTCAGCACCCCGTAGAAAGCCAGCAGGAATCGCGTGAAGACGTTGACGCGGGCAGCGCCGCCGTGGCTGTGGATCGCCTCGCGCGCGCGGACCATATGCGGCGCATCGACGGAATCGCCGATCATCTTCAGCGCGAAATAGGATTTGACGCTGGCGCTCATGTCGAACGGACCGTCCTGCACCAGCGGCCAGCCGCCGTGATTGCCTTGCGTGCGGCGCAGATAGTTCGCGATCTTGGCTTCCAGCGCGCTGTCGACGGGCTCGCCGAGATAGTGGCGCAGCAGGATGTATTCCGCCGGAATGGTGCTGTCGGCTTCCAGCTCGAACACAAAGTGTCCATCGGATTGCCGGTAGCCGAGCAGCGCTTCGGTCGCGGACGAGATGCTCTTCTCCAGCGCGACGGGGTCGACTGTCGCGACGGAGTCGACTGTCGCGACGGGATCGACTGCAATTGTTTTGTCTACGGAAAGCATTCGCTAGACATCCCTCTATTCGCGCGCGGGCTCTGTGAAGCCGGTCACGCAACAAGTCCTGTCCGGCCTTAAGGCCTGGCCAGCACCAGATCGGCGGCGCGGTCGCCCGACCGTATCGATCCTTCGATGGTTGCCGGCAATCCCGTATCAGTCCAGTCGCCGGCGAGAAACAGGTTTTTGAATGATGTCACCGCCCCCGGGCGCAGCGCGTTCTGCTCCGGCGTGGCCTCGAACGTCGCGCGGCGCTCGCGCACGATCTGCCAGGGCGGCAACGGCAAATCACCCTGCAGGCCCGCGGCCTTGCAGACATCCCGCCAGATCGCCAGCGCGAGTTCTTCGCGTGGCATGTCGACAAGTCGGTCGCCATTGCTGATGGTGACCGACAGCCGCTGCGGGAATGCGAACAGCCACTCCACGAGACCACCGACCACGCCGAGGATGGGCACGGCATCGCGGGGCGGATCGAAGCGGAAATGCGCATTGACGATGGCGCGGAATTTCGACGGCGTCTTCAGGCCCGGCAGCAACGCCGCCGCCGGGCGCGGCGGCACCGCGAGCACCACGACGTCGTCGGGGCCGAGCGCAATCGCGTCGCTGCCGAATTTCAGTTCGCCGACATTGCCGCCCGTCATCGCGAATTCGCGCAGCTCATGGCCGAACTGGATCGAGGCGCCCTTGTCCTGCAACAGCTTGATCGCCGGCTCGACCAGCACTGCGCTGAGGCCATCGCGTGCGATCAGCGGCCGGCAGGCCTGCCCACCCGCCAGCAGCGTTTCCCGCACGATCGCGCCGGCCAGGCCCGCCGAACCCTCGGGCGGGTCGACATTGAGCGCGGCAAGCAGCAGCGGCTGCACCAGCCGCTGGTACAGCGTGCCCTTGCAGGGGATCGTATCGCCGACCAGTTTGCCGGTGCCTGCCCAGATCAGCGGCGCCAATGCAAGATAATCGAGCAGTTTCGTATCGGGGACGCGGCGCGCCTCGTCGAACACCCATAGCGGCAATTTGCCGTCGCCGAGGTCGAGTTGCCAGCGCTGGCCGGTCATGATGTCGACGAAGGGAAACTGCGCAACCTTCGGCCCGACCAGCCCGGCCTCGGTGCCGATCGATCTGGCGTAGGCCAGCGCATGGCGGTTGCCGGACAACAGCAAATGGTTGCCGTTGTCGATGGTGAGATTGGTGGCGGCGTCGAAATAGGACCGGCATCGGCCGCCGGCCTGCTGCGTGGCCTCGTGGACATGCACCCGGTAATTGGCGTTGGCCAGCCGTACGGCGGCCGAGAGGCCGGAAATGCCGGCGCCGATAATATGAGCGTTTTTCTGCATCAGATGATCGCGTAACGGAGAAGGATGGCGATCTTCGCCCATTTATGGACGCGGACCGGCTCGCGCGGAGCGGAAAAGCCCCGGGCCAGCAGCAGGTCCAGGATCGCACGGTAATATTTCGACATGATCCGCGGCGCGCGCACCACGCGACGCGAATTGCGTTTCATGATCTCGTCGGACTTTTCGAAATGCTTTTTCGCCCGCTCGGCCAGCGGCAGGCAAACCTTGGGAAGTGCGCGATCGGCGGTCACCTTCTGCGGATTGTCACTGGTGATGCCGGCAAGCAGCAGGCTTTCGCGCGGCAGATAGAGGCGGCCGAGGCCGGCGTCTTCGTCGATGTCACGCAGGATATTGGTCAATTGCAGCGCGCGGCCGAGATGGTGGGCGAGCAGGATGCCGTCTTCCTCCGGCATGCCGAACACCCTGACCGACAGACGCCCGACGGCGCTGGCAACGCGATCGCAATAGAGATCGAGCGTGGCAAGATCCGGCGCACGAATGTCCTGGGGCACATCCATCTCCATGCCGTCGACGATGGCGAGAAAATCCTCTCGCTTGAGGCCGAAGGTTTTCACCGAGGCGGCGTAATCTTGCAGGCGCGGCGGCGGATGACCGTGATATAGCGCATCGATGTCGTCGCGCCATTGCTGCAGGGCGGCCAGCCGCTCGGGCCGCGGCCCGTCTGAATCGGCGATGTCGTCGACCTGCCGGCAGAAGCTGTAGATCTGGAACATCGCCTCGCGCTGGTTGCGCGGCAGGACGCGCATCGCGGCGTAGAATGAACTGCCGGAAGCGGTGGTGCCGTAATCTGCGTTGGCCGCCGCCGTCTGCAACGTCATGCGCCGGCCGCCGGTTTTGTCAGGGGATTGCGTCCCGCGGCGCGCCTGATCATTTCGCTGACCATGCCGCCGAGGCTCTGCACTAGCAATTCGGGCTTGCTCAGGTGCACGCGTTCGCTGAGCGGATCGCGCACCTTCAGCAGGCCGACGATCTTGTCGGCAAAGGCCTGGATCACGGCAATCTCGAGCCCGAGTCGGAAATCCTTTACCTCGGCGCTGAGCGACTTGCTTTCATCGAGCAGCGTCTCGGTGCGCGCCGCGAGCGCCTGCAGACATTGCAACAGCGCCGGCTGCGACTTCGCCTCGCCCAGCATCTCGACGGTGGCGCCGCTGGCGGCCAGCGCATCGCGCGGCAGGTAGACCCGGTTGAGGTTTTTGTAGTCCTTGGCGCAATCCTGCAAATGGTTGTTGATCTGCAGCCCCGCGCACAACGCGTCGGATGCAGCCCAGGTCGAGGTGCTTTCGCCATGGACGTCGAGCATGAAGCGCCCGACCGGCATGGCCGAATAGCGGCAATAGTGAATGACGTCGTCCCAGTTCTCGTAGCGCAGCTTGGTGACGTCCATCCGGAACGCGACCAGCACGTCGAGCGCATGGCGCGGCGCCATCGCGCGCTCGGCAAAAGCGCGGCGCAGGCTGACCGCCTCCGGTTGCGTGTCGCCCTTGCCCAGCAACTCGGCTTCGAGCAGGTCGAGATAGCGCAGCTTCTCGTCCGCGTTGAGCGTCGCATGATCTGCGATGTCGTCAGCCGTCCGGACGAAATTATAGAATGAAAGGATCAGCGCCCGGTGACGCGGATGAATGATCCACGACGCGACAGGAAAATTCTCGTCGCGGTGGGTCTTTCCGGATCGCAGGTCGCTCGCACTGGTCATCAACAACTGGCTACATCAATAGGAATTGGCGGCATGCGCCGATGCTCGGCGCATGCTAGGAGATCGCGTGCCCCATATAGGGGAATACGACACCAAAACCAATGCTATATGGGCTGACTAGCCCCGCCCGTGACGCGCGTCATAGAGCCAAAAACAGCTTTTCCGCGCGGGTTAACGGACGCGAGCCGCGGCTTATTGCCCGTTGTTCTTCAGAACCTGGTCGCAGGCGGCACTGATCTTGGAACGATGCTCCTTGAGGCAGGCCAGGATGGTGAAATCGCCCTGATCGATGACCGGACGGCAGAACTTCTGCACGTCACGGGTGCAGGCCTTCTGCTCCTCCGCCGTTCCGCTGCGTTGCTGCTGGGCGAAGGCTCCGGACGAAGCCGAGAGTGACAACAGAGTGAGTGCGAGGAGAAATTTACGCATCGTGTTCCTTCATTTCGGCAGCAAGAAATCCTGTTCCCGATTTGCACTTCGGCATTGCCGGAACGGATCTGTCTGGATGGGCAGGCGCCGCGTAACGCAGCATGAATAAAGGACAAGCATGGCAAATGCGGCCAAATTTGCGGCGATCTTTACGACGATCTCAGCACGTTAGATAACCGACTGATATTTAATGTGTATTTCTGCAACACTTTCCCGACAATTGGCTGTTGCGGACGATGCCGCGCACAGCTAGATGCTGCGCTGACGGGACTGATGTGAATGTTTGATTCTATTCGGCGATCTGCGGCCATTTGCCTGGCGCCATCGCCGGAAACAACATCCCGTCATTTGAACCTAAGATACTGCGAGAACACTAAATCTTCGATGCGGCGAGACGTATCTTGCAAGAGAAGCGTCTATTTTATGGGAAAACTCACAATGAAACGGTTTGGTTCCAGCTTGTTCGGTCAGGCTCTCGCAGCAGCCGGCGTCGGCGCCGCGCTCATGTTGTCGATCACCGCAAGCCATGCCCAGGCGGGAGGCCCGTTTGCCGGCTTTGACGGAAACTGGAGCGGCACCGGCACGGTCGCGCTCTCCAACGGCACCACCGAGAACATCCGCTGCAAAGCCGACTACAAGGTCAACGCCAGCGGGCTCGGCCTGAAGCAAAATCTGCACTGCGCCAGCGACAGCTATAAATTCGACCTGTCGAGCGACGTCACCAGCCAGGGCGAACGCATCTCCGGAAACTGGAGCGAGAAAAGCCGGAATATCTTCGGCAATCTGCAGGGCACCGCAGGCGGCGGCCAGATCGAAGTGTTCGTCGAGGCTTCCGGATTTGCAGCGAACCTGAACTTGCGGACCACAGGCAACAAGCAGTCCGTGCAGATCGACTCCAAGGGCGAAATCCGCGGCGTCAAGATCACGATGACGAAGACCTGACGCGGCCCCTTGAATCAATGTGAATGGCAGCGCCCCGGCGCTGCCTTTTCATTTTACAGCCACCAGAGCCATTTCGGTTCTGATTGGATCAGAACCGGGCTCTAGCTTTTCGTTTTGACGCGTTTTCTTGACACGAACCGGCGTCCACTTCGCTTGAAAACGCTATGAGCTCGCTCAGCTGAATTTCCAGCGCCAACACGGGTCGCCACGGTCACGGCGTTGCGTCACTTCGACGCGCATGAAGCGGTCATGC
This sequence comes from Bradyrhizobium sp. AZCC 2262, assembly GCF_036924535.1. Taxonomy (NCBI): domain Bacteria; kingdom Pseudomonadati; phylum Pseudomonadota; class Alphaproteobacteria; order Hyphomicrobiales; family Nitrobacteraceae; genus Bradyrhizobium; species Bradyrhizobium sp. AZCC 2262. The sequence goes on from NZ_JAZHRT010000001.1 coordinate 4,704,283, forward strand.
GCAAGCGCCGCCCCCACCCACAATTCGTTCCAGGCATCGAACACGGCAGGCGACGGCGCTTCACGTTCCGCCATCAGGCGCCACGACGTCTGGCGCACGGTTGCGGTCGAGCCTTCCAGCTGCAATTCCGCATCGTCGTCCTGTCCGCGGGCAAGCCGGGCGAAGGCTTTGGCGAAACCCGCCGCCCCCGCTTCCACGCCGCCCAATAGCGCAGCGACTTCGTCGAAGGTGTGCATCCCGACGAGCCGCGCCGCGGCGCCGGCGAGATGGCCGCCCTCTTCCGGGCCGAGCACGGCGATCGTCTCCGGCACGATCGAGGTGACGTATTCCATCGCATAATTGCGAAGCACCTTTTGCAGCCGCTCTTCCGGCCATGTGTTCCCGGGCAGGCGCGGCGCGAGATCGGCGCAGAACGGCGGACAGCGCTCGCCGGGCGAAAACTGCAACCGCTCCTCCGGCGCGAGATCGCGATCCCACTCCTTGTAGTACCCCTCCAGCCCCGGCTGGCCGTCGACGGTCTGCCCGGTGCAGACGAAGCCGAGCCTGGGATTGCCGAGCACGACGCCGTTGTTGGCGTGCCATCCGCGCAGCATCGCCCGCGACACTTCCGAGGGGATGCCGCAGATCGCGGTGCCGGACCAGATCCAGCGCGGCGGCGGATAGCGCACCCAGGCCTTGGTGTCGCTCTCATAGACATACTCGACCTTCACGCCGCCGACCTGGTTCGACAGATAATGATACTGGGCGCATGCAACCGCATGCGGGAGTTGGTCGAGGCCGAGCTTCTTCAATCCGGGAAGAAAGCGCGCCAGTTGCTGCCGCCGAAAGGTGCGAAACACCACCTCGGCCGCGCGCGGTGCGCCTGCCCGCGAGGCCAGCATCAGGATCAGCCCGGTGAGATAGGAATGATAGATGTGTTCGACCGCACGGTAGGCGGCAGCATCGGCCGCAGGGCGAGCCGCTAATCCCGCAGACGTCATTCCTCGACCCCTCCTCGGCTGCCGTTAGCCGGCAGCCCTTTGTTGTGCTCGGGCATTAACGGTTCTGACTGACTGCATCAGAACCGAGCGCTCGCTTCTTGTTTGACGCGTTTTCTTTACGCGAACCGGGATCCACTTCGCTCGAAAACGCTATGGTAGCGGCTGTTTTTCGGCAGGCCGCTATTCCACAGGCTTGGCGTGACTGGCGCCGCGAATCCTGTTCGACAGGTTGATCAGGAACATCGACGTCGGCCGCAGGATGAAGAGATCCGCGACCAGGGCTGCGATCATCGAGAACGCGCTGAGCCAGCCGAACAGCCGCAGCGACGGCAGGTCGGAGAACACGGTGACGACGAGGCCGCAGGCCAGCACCACCGTGGTCAGGATCAGCGCCGGACCGACCAGCACGGTGGCGCGCTCGACCGCCAGTTCCGGCGTGACGCCCGGCTTGCTCTCCAGCCGCAACCGGTTGAGGAAGTGGATGGTGGCGCTCAATCCGAGGCCGAACGACACCGTCAGCGCGACCACGCTGGCGAATTGCAGCCCCTCGCCCAATATCCACAGCACCGTACCCGATGCCACGACCGGGAAAATGCCGGGCAGGATGCAGGAGAACATCACCACGACCGAGCGGAATGCCAAGCCGATAAAGATCGCGACCAGCAGGAATTCCACCGTCAGGCCGTGGTTGAGTTTCGAGATCATGTTGGCGCTGTTGCGCGCGGCGATCGCCGACAGGCCGGTGACCGCGATTTCGAAGCCGGGATGCTCGGCCCTCACCGTGTCGAGCGCCTTGTCGAGCTTGTCGATCACAGGAAGGATTTCGCTGGAATCAAGATCGGGCACGCGCCCCGAAACCACCACTGCATCCTGATCAGCCGAGATGAAGCGGCGGACCAGATGTTCCGGGATAACGCTGACATATTCCTTCAGTGTCGCGACATCGTTGCTCCCCGCCTTCTCGGCGAGCCAGCGGCGCAGGGTTTCGAGCGACCAGACGTTGCCGACGCCGGCCGATTTCTCGACCATCGCGTGAACCTCGGCGATCGTCTTCAAGGTATCCGGCGCATAGAGCGAGGCGCCCTTGGGGAATTCGATCAGCACGTCGATCGGATTGGCGCCGGTGAGCTTGGCGTCGAGACGGCTGGACGCCGCCACGGCCTGCCGCTTGTCCGGCACCTGGTCGGCAAGCCGGTAGCGCGGCTCCAGCGTGGCGTAGATGTAGCCGAGGCCGGCGACGAGGACCAACGCAAGCAGGCTGAACAGCCCGGGGCGGCCCACCATGCGCACCGCGATCCAGTAGCAGAAATTGCGCAGCGCCTGCACGCCGGCATCCGCGCTCTGGAATTTTACCGCGAAAATCTTTTCGTTGCGGACGAACAGGACGCCGAACACCGGCACCAGCGACAGCACCGCAATCAGCGCGATGATGGTGGCGGCAAGTCCGGCCTCGCCGAACTTTCGGATCAGTTCGGAATCGGAGAATTGCAAAGCGATGAACGAAATGCCGGCGGTGCCGTGGGTCAGCACGCAGGCCGGCCCCACCACCAGCACGGCGTTGGTGAACGCCGTGAGCTTGTCCTGTCCCGCGATCAGGCGATCGCGCGCGGCAAACGTCAGCTGCATCGAGTCCGAGAAGCTGATCACCATGATGAGCGGCGTCATCACGTTCAGGAACATGTTGAGGTTGAAACCGGCCCAGCCGAGGCCACCGAGCGCGAGCAGGATCGCGATGATCGGCGGGAACGCGGCGACCACCATGAACGATATCTTGCGGAAGAAGATGATCGCGATGATGCAGCCGGCCAGAATGCCGAGGATGTTGTAGGTCAGCCCGTCGCGCTTGACCGCGTTGCGGATCTCAAGCTGCATCACGGGAACGCCGGAGAGCTGGGCGTTGAGACCGCTGCCGGCGAGATCCTCGGCCATGATCTTCCGTATTTCGCCGACCACCTTGCCGAGATCGTTTGAGGAAACGACCTTCGGCTCCAGCGACAATACGATCAGCGCCAGCGTGCCATCCTCCGACAACAGCTTGCCGCGAATGATCTCGTTGGATTTGACGGTCTCGGCGAATTTCTCGTAGGCGGCGCCCTGTGGCAGTTCGGGCGGGAACAGCGCGGCCGGCAGCTTGCCGGGCTCCGGCGCCTGACGCGCCGAAAACAGCGACACCAGACCACGCACGCCCTCGACCAGCTGCAGGTCGGTGACCATGTCGCGGATCTTTTCGAGGTTCTCGCGGGCCAGGAGCGTCTTGCCCTCGACCACGACCAGCACGTCGAATTCGGTCGCCGGGAAGCGCTTGGTCACGGCCTCGTATTGCTTGTAGTCCTTGGAATCGGAACGGAACAGCTGGCTCAGCGAGTCGTCGATCTTGATCCGCTCGATGCCGAAGAGAGCAGCCACCATCAACGCGGCGAGAATGATCATGGAGAGGATCGGCGCCTTGACCGCGATCAGGCCCATGCGCTCGATCCCGAAGGCGATGCTCTTGCCCGGCGGCGGCTCCTCGATGGCTTCGACGTGGACGCGACTTTCGGAGTTCTTGTCGAGCATACCCTGTCCAGTTCTCACGTCGGCCTGTTTGTGCAGCTTGGTTTTATGCAGTTTGGTGGCGTGAATGCGGCTTTGCCAGCCCCCATCCGATCGGCGCTAGCCATTGAAATCACGCGGTAAATTAATCGGCGCCGTTTTACAGGGCCGAACCCCGTCCGGCAAGCACGCGCGGCGGGGCAAATCGGCACGAAGGTGACGAAAATGCCCGTTAAGTCTCTGATTTGCCACACCCCATAAGCGCCTTCCCGGGGTGTCCTGTCGGAAATCGCCCACATCGGCTGCAATCAGCGGTGCAACGGTACTGGTCAAATTTTAGGGAGGCGGGATGCCGAGACGTGGCGCTCAATCTGTCCTCTTGTCCGCTTCCGTTCCGGCGTGCAGCGCGGCTCCGAATGCAGCGCCGAACACGCCGTTGTACTGGCTCGCATTGACATTGGAAATGTGCGCGGCGTCGCGGAAATTGGCCTGCCCGTTGCGGACCAGATGGCAATAGCCGTGCTCGCAGACGACGGATAACGGATCCACCGTCACGAGGCGCAGATTGCCTCCGTGCTTGTCGAGCACGCGAGCGATCTCGTTCCGCAAGCCGCTCCTCGTCAGGACGGGACCGGCCTCGACCTTCCATTCGTCGATAGCCCTGCCGGCACGGATCTGGTTTTCGACCCAACGCTGCGGCAGGTCGAAGCCCAAGTGCAGTAGCGGCAGAATCAGGACCACGGTCTTGCCTGCAGAAAGCAGCCTGTCTACGAGCACGGAGATCTCGGTCGCTTCCACCCAGTTACCTCCGAGCACCACGATGCTCGGCTCGGTCCGCCCGAGCACGAAGTCCAGCGTGCTTCGGTTGAACTCCCGGCACGGCCGCTCATCACCGGCGTTCCTTGCCGCATCGTCGATGAACGCCCTGCACCCGTTTTGCGTCGCAATCAGGCCATGTATCCCATGGGCGAGCGCCGCCGAAGAAACAGGGTCGAGATACTGGTTGGCAAACGAATCGCCCCACAGGATTGCTGAAGGCCTGTCTGCGGCCTGCTCGCTGCCGAAGCGGCAATGGGTCTCCGTCGCCTTCTTGGTGGAGTTCGCGTTTCTGAAGCACTCGTCCCGTGGCGTGCTGGTTCTTCTCGCCAGTTCGGCGGGCAATAGATATTCCGGCAGCCTGCCTGGAAAACCCTTGTTGAGAAAAGTCAGCGATACGAACCCCGCCAACAGCGCGAACGAGACGGCGGAGCTCCCAAGCAGCCTGCGCGGCGTCCAGAAATCTCGGCGAATTCTGAAGGGCTGTTCGACATAGCGGTAGGAAATCGCGCCGAGCGCCAGCGAGACGAGTACCATCAACGTCTTCTGCGTGGCGTCCACACCATACCCGCGCACAGATAGCCAGCTCAGGGCAAAGACCCAGACCGGCCAATGCCAAAGATAGATCGAGTAGGACCAGTCGCCCACGCGCTGGATCGCAGACGCCCCCAGCAGGCCGCCTTCGCGGCTCCCCTGTCGCGCTGCAATGATGATGGCCGAGCCCAGAATCGGCAGGATCGTGAGCACGCCGGGCCATCGCGCTTCGGGCAAGGGATAGACGACGCAGCCGGCGACCAGCACCCAGCCTGCGACAGCAACCATCGGCGATTGCAGCCAGGAGGGATCGGCGATTCCTTCGGATCGGCGCCGGATCTCTGCTGCAGCGATCAATCCGCCAGCCAATGGCTCCCAGGCTCTCGCCTGCAGGGAGAAGAAGGACGATCCCGTCGCATCTTGCTGGCTTGCCCACAGACACCACGCCAATGACAGGGCCGCGAAGACCTGTAGCGCAACGACCACCGCATCGATCCCTGACATGGCGCGCAAAGCAAGCCGCCAGACCAGGCCAACGATCAGTGGCATGAAGAAATAGAACTGCCACTCCAGCGACAGCGACCAGGTGTGCAGCAGTGGTTTGGTCTGGGCCGCCATGGCGAAATAGCCGCTGTCGCTCTTGAAGGCGAAGTTCGACAAGAAGGTCAGCGCCGACAGCGCCTGGAGCAAATGCCGTGTATATTCGGCCGGCAAGGTCACGAACCAGCCGGCGATGACGGACGCGATGGTGAGCACCGCAAGCGCAGGATAGATCCTGCGCATGCGCATCATCCAGAAAGTCCATGGCGAAAACCGACCGAGCTTCAGCTCGTTCAAAACCTTCGCCGTCATGAGGTAGCCGGTGATCACCAGGAAGACGTCGACACCGACGAAGCCTCCGGCAAATCCAGGTATCTGGAAGTGAAAGCCGACGACGGCAATTACCGAAAGCGCCCGGAGGGCATTGATATCCAGCCGGAACCCGTCCGGGCTCGCATGCTTGCCTGCCGCGCCTGGCACCGCCCCCGCCTTCCCCATAGCCTGTCTCAGCCCGCTCCCCATGCCGCTTATATCAGGCGGGAGTTGGCTCACAACGGCAGCGCGGCCACAGGTCGAAACGTTTTCGAGTTCAGTCGATCGGCCTGGCGGCGATCAGCGCGGTTCCGCTTTCGTCCTTCAGCGCCACGCCGGTGACCTGGCGTGTGATGCCTTCACGCACCAGCCACGCGATCTTGAAGGCGGCTTCATCGTAGCTCAGGCCCGTGCCGTGGATGTTGGACACGCAATTGCGCTTCTCGTCGGTGAGGCCGATGCGCGGCGCAAAGGTGAGATACGCGCCGAGGCTGTCGGGCGCCGACAGGCCGGGCCGCTCCCCAATCAGCATCACCACCATTCGCGCGCCGAGCACGGCGCCGATCTCGTCGCCCAGCGCCACGCGCGCGCCCGACGCGACCACGACATGGCCCAGCGAGATTCCCGCCTCCGTCAGGCGCGGCGCCAGATGGCGAACCAGTTCGACCGCGTGGACGTTGACGGCCGCCGGCGACAGCCCGTCGCCGATCACGATCACAATCTCGCTCGCGCTGCCGTTTTGCTTTTCCAGCGCGTGCCGTGAATCCGCATCCAGCATGCGTCCGAGATCAGGACGGCGCAGATAGTCGCGCCGGTTCTGCGCCTGGCTGGAAACCTCGCCGACCCGCAGGCCGAGACCGGCCAATCCGGCAGCCAGATGCGGCGCATCGAAAGCGGCATGAACGGCATCGCGCGCACGGGCGTGGTCGAGCGTGAAGGCAAGCAATGCGTCGGTCGGCAGGCTGGCGCCGGCGCGGCCGAGCCCGACACGCGCGGGCGTCAACTCCCGCAGGGCTTCGAGCGGGCGGGACGGCGGCGCTGGCGTTTTCATTGGCTTTTACTCGGCAGGAACCGAGGCCTCGCGCAGCCGGATCGAGTAGTTCGACGCGTTCTGCTGGCCGACTGAGGCGGCACGCGCAAACATGATCAGATGATGTCCGATCATCGCCGGACCGATCAGGCCCTCGATATCGCCGCGGCGGAGCCGGCCCAGAGCGAACTTCCAGAACACTTTTTTGTAGTCGCCGAGCACGCCGACTTTCCAGAAGATGTTCCGGAGCATGATCAGGCCGCGCTTGATATTGGCCCAGCTTTTCTGCTCGGGGCTGACCGGCACCTTGATCCGCCGCGAATAGGTGTAGTCGCATTGATGCTGGTAGCGCTCAAACAGCCTTGCCGGCTCGTAGGCGACTTCCATGCATTTACGCCAGGAATCGACGACCTGATCGTAGGGCAGCAGGAACTCGACATTGGAGTCGCGGCCGTCGTCGTCATTGACGAGCCGGCCTTCCTTCTCCAGCCGGTCCCACAGCGGCGTCTTCGGCAGCGCCTGCAGCAGATTGATCGTGAGCAGCGGAATCTGCGACTCCTCGACGAACTGCAGCAGCGCATCGCCGGTTTCCGGCTTGTCGGTGTCGAGCCCCATGATGATGCCGGAGACGACTTCCATACCGTAGGAATTGATGGTCTGGATGCCTTCGAGGATCGGGACCATCATGTTGTGGTCCTTGTGCATCGCCTTCAGCGCGTCGGGATCGGGCGTCTCGATGCCGCAGAACACGGTGACGAAGAACGCCTCGCGCATCTTCTCCAGAATCTCGGGTCGCTTGGCGATGTTCAGCGTCGCCTCGCAGGCGAGCCGCATCACGTAGCCGGTCCGCTTCTGCCACTCGACCAGATGCGGCAACAGATCCAGCGCCGCCTTGCGGTTGCCGATGAAATTGTCGTCGACGAAATACACCGAGCCGGTGACGCCGCATTCGCGTAATTTGTCGAGTTCGGCGATGATCTGCTCCGGCGTCTTCAGGCGCGGGTTACGGCCGTAAAGACCGGGGATGTCGCAGAATTCACACTGATAGGGACAGCCGCTCGAATACTGGATGCTGCCGAGGAAGTATTTCTTCACCTCCGCCAGTTGGTAGGCCGGGATCGGAAACTCGGTCATCGGCACGCGATCGTTGGTCTTCAGCACCACCTGCTGCCCGGGGCGCGACGGGTCGCGCGCCAGCCGCGCGATCAGCTCATTGGTGGCGTCGCCGAGTTCGCCGACATGCAGATAGTCGAACGAGGGATAGTAATCCGGGCACGCGCTCACCGACGGCCCGCCGATCGCTACCGCAAGATCGAGGGCATGAGCGCGTCGGCAGATGTCGTTCATCTGCTGGCGCTGGATGTGCATGCCGCTGACGAACACCGCCTCGGCCCATTCGAAATCTTCCTTGGTGGCGGGACGAATGTTTTCGTCGATGAAACGGACCGGCCAGTTCTCCGGGAGATAGGCCGCGATCAGCAACAGGCCTTGCGGCGGCATGAATGCCTGCACGCCGTCGGTCAGGGGATAGGCGTACTCGAATGTACCGAAAGAAGACGTATAGCGCGGGAAGACGCACAGGATACGCCGTACCGTTCCGATGCCTTCAGCTCTCATCAGACTTCCTCAGACAAAGCTTTCACAAATCTAAGCACGACATTGAAAGCTGGGCCAGAATTTCTTCAAGATTGTGGCGACCTTCGCACGTGCACCAGTCGGTTCTAACCCGCGCAAGGTCCAATGGTTGCATCAAAACCGGCGGTCGGTGGCCCCTTCAGGCGATCAGCCGCGAAGCAAATTCGGGCAGCAGGCCCGCGTCGCCCGCAAGCCGGAAATTGGTATCGGCAAGGCCGGTGCGCAATAGCCAATCGTCGAACTCTGGCGCCCGCTTCAAGCCGAACAGGTCGCGGATATACAGCGCGTCGTGGAACGAGGTCGACTGATAGTTCAGCATGACGTCGTCGGCGCCCGGCACGCCCATGATGAAGGTGACGCCGGCGGCGGCCAACAGCGTCAGCAAATTGTCCATGTCGTCCTGGTCGGCTTCGGCATGGTTGGTGTAGCAGACATCGACACCAAGCGGCAGGCCGAGCAGCTTGCCGCAAAAATGATCCTCCAGGCCGGCGCGGATGATTTCCTTGCCGTCGTAGAGATATTCCGGACCGATGAAGCCGACGACGCTGTTGACGAGCAGCGGATCGAACGCGCGCGCCACCGCATAGGCCCGCGCTTCGCAGGTCTGCTGATCGACATTGTGATGCGCGTTGGCCGACAGCGCTGAGCCCTGCCCGGTCTCAAAATACATCAGATGATCGCCAACCGTGCCGCGGCGAAGCGACAGCCCCGCCTCACGCGCCTCGCGCAACAACGCGAGATTGACGCCAAAACTACGGTTGGCGGCTTCCGTTCCCGCGATCGACTGGAACACCAGATCGACCGGGGCGCCCTGCCCGATCAATCCGAGCGTCGTGGTCACGTGGGTGAGCACGCAGCTTTGCGTCGGGATCTGCAGCCGCGCGATGATGCCGTCGAGCAGCCGCAGCAGCTCTCCGATCACGGCCGGATCGTCGCTGGCGGGATTGATGCCGATGCAGGCATCGCCCGATCCAAGCAGGATGCCGTCGAGGATCGAAGCGGTAATGCCCCTGGCGTTGTCGAAGGGATGATTGGGCTGCAGCCGCACGCTCATCCGTCCCTTCAGGCCGATCGTGTTGCGGAACGCCGAGGTCACGACGCACTTCTTCGCGACCAGGATCAGATCCTGGTTGCGCATCAGCTTCGAGACGCCGGCGGCCATTTCCGGCGTGATGCCGCGCGAGACCTTCGCCAGCGTTTCGCCGGTTGCGGCATCGGACAACAGCCAGTCACGGAAACCGCCGACGGTCAGCGAGGCGATGGGCGCAAACGCCTGCGCCGCATGGCTATCGAGGATCAACCGGGTGACCTCGTCGTCCTCATAAGGGATCACCGCCTCGTTGAGGAATTGCTTGAGCGGCACGTCCGCGAGCGCCATCCGCGCCGCGATCATTTGTTCCGCGCTTTCGGCCGCGACGCCGGCAAGACGGTCGCCGGACCGCGGTGGCGTCGCCTTGGCGAGCAGTTCGCGCAAGTCGCCGAATACGTAGGAGGTGGCGCCGATGACCTGGCGATGGACCATGCTGACTTTCCCCGCGCGCGGGATCCGCTTCGTTGCCTCGGCTACCCTATCATCACACGGGCGGCAGCACGGAAGAGGTTTTTTCAAGTGCGGCCTGGCCGCTCCCGCCAACCGCCGCCGCCTAGTTCAGCGTCGCGTAGTAGCGACCGAAAAAGCTTAGCTCATAAGCGAACGCGCCGAACACGAACAGCGCATGAAACCTGAGATTACGTGTTGTCGCGGCCACCGCGCATAACAGGATGAATATTCCGATCCGCGGCAGATATTCCAGCCCCAGCGATTGCAAATGGCCATCGCCCTTTATCAAGGTGTCGACCACATCGAGCGCTTCTGTCAGGGCCACAAAGCCAAAGAACCAGCGGCGGCGGGAAAGAAAGTAGTCCTGAAAGCCCTGATATTCGTCGAGATCCTGAGGGAAAAGCAGTGCGCTCAGGAAATAGTACATCGACGCGTAAACGCAGACGAAGATGTACAGGGCAAACGTCCAGTGCTGGACGTAGCTCAGGCGAAACTCCCACCACCAGAACGTCACCACGTTCAGAAGCGCCCAGGCGACCCAGCCCAGATGAACAGACCAGACCGGGGTTCGGCCGGGATGCTGGATCAATGCCGCGACGCCGCTGATCAACCGCGTGACGCTGAGCCCGAGGATAATGGCAATCAATACGCGGACGTGAAGGTAGAGATCGGCGTTGGCCGGCAAGGCAGCACTTTGAACCATCAAGTCCCCGCTCTGAGGCATCATCGAACCAGCGCCGCGCCTTCAACAGGCGTCGCGACGATTCCGGCGATGGCCTTATGGATTGCGCGCCTGCCGCCCCGGGCAGGACGAAATCGACACGTTCCGTCCTCGTGCTCGTTGTCTAGCTTGATTCGATCAACAATTGTCTTGCCAACGCCAACTCCGCTTCAGAAGAGGTTCCCGCTTGCAGGCGGCAGGCAGGCGCGGCCCTCGCGCGCCGGCCGCCAGGACAGCGACCTCCAATTGCACCGGCATATCAGGGCCCGTTACAGTCGCGGGCGGCTGCCGAATCTTCCCGGCGAGGCAACTTGCCACAGCGTTGTAATTGTCTGAAATTACTCGATTATTTTGCTTAGTTGCAATTCATGGAATTTCGCGCGTTAAGACAATCTCCATCAAAATTGAGCACACTTGCCTATGCCGAAGGCAATCGCCGGAAACCATTCCGGCGTGCCGTTACGGCCGAATTGTCCAATCCTTAGTTTGTTTTTGGTGGCGCCATGGCATCCCGGTTTTCGCTCGCAGCCAAATTGTACTCGGTCTTCGCGCTGTTCGCGGTGCTGGTCGCCGCCATCACCGCCTTGTCCGACTACAACACGCGCCAGAATGCCGAACTTACCGAAGCGGTCTCGACCGCCAGCCGTGCCGCGCTCAACGTCGAGCGCATCAATTCGCTGGTCTATGCCGTCGTGATGGAATCGCGCGGCGTCTACATGTCGACTGATCCGGCGGTAGTGAAAAAATACGGCGACGGCTTGCTCAAGTTCAACCAACGCATTCTCGAGGTCGTCAAGAACTGGGAGACGCTGGTGCAGGCAGACGACGCCCAGCAGTTCGCCACCTTCAAGAAGCGCATCGAACAGTTTGTCGACTTCCGCAAGGAGCTCGTTCGCCGCGGTGTCGAGATCAATGCGGCAGCAGGCCGCGAATGGGGCGACAATGACGCCAACCGCGAAGTGCGGACGGCGCTGAACAAGGATCTGGAAGCGCTGTCCAAGGTCTATGCCGAACGCAGCAAGCGACTGGCGCAACAGACCGACACCAACCACACCATGGCCTTTGTGCTGACCTGCCTCGGCGTACTCGCGCTCGTCGTGGTCGTGCTGGGCGTGCTGATCATCGCCCGTTCGATCGCCCGCCCGCTCTCGGTCATCACCGCAACCATCAAGCAGGTCGCCGACGGCGCTGAAGGCGTCGAGGTTCCGCACACCGGCCGCACCGACGAAATCGGCGCGCTCGCCCGCGCCATCAAGATCTTCCAGGAGGCGATGGACCGCAACCGCAACCTCAATTCGCAGGTATTGGAGGATTCGAAAGCGCGCGGCGAGCGCACCCGCCATATCGAAGCCTCGGTCGACGCCTTCCGGGAAGCGATCGGCGGCGTGCTGCGCGCCGTCACCGACAATGCGACCTCGATGCGTGGCACCGCCCAGACCATTGCCAGCGTCTCGTCAGATGCCAGCGGGCGCGCGGTGGCTGCCTCCGGCGCGACCGAGCAGGCCTCCAGCAACGTTTCCGCCGTCGCCAGCGCGGCCGAAGAGCTCTCAGCCTCGGTCGAGGAAATCGGCCGCCAGGTGCGCCAGTCGGCCAGCGCCGTCGAGCAGGCGGGCCAGCGCACCGAGAGATCGGTCGCGGAAATCGAAGGGCTTGCAGCCGCGACCCAGCGCATCGACGGCGTGCTCAGCCTGATCCAGGCGATCGCCGAGCAAACCAATCTTCTGGCGCTCAATGCGACGATCGAAGCCGCCCGCGCCGGCGACGCCGGCCGCGGTTTTGCGGTCGTTGCCCACGAGGTCAAGGCGCTGGCCGAGCAGACCGCGAAAGCGACCGCCGAGATCGGCCAGAACGTCGGCTTGATCCAGACGTCGACCAAAACCTCCGTCGAGGCGGTCCGCGAAATCGGCAACGCCGTGCGCGAGATCAACGAGGTGACCTCGATCATCGCCAGCGCGATCGAGCAGCAGGATGCAGCGACCCGCGAAATATCGTCGAACGCGCAATTGGCAGCGCAAGGCAACGGAACGCTGGTCGTCAACATCGGCTCGCTCAGCGACGCCATCGGCACGACGAGCACGGCCGCGGCTTCCGTCCTCACCGCATCCAGCGAACTGACGGCCACCGCCGAGACGCTGTCCCGTGAAGTCGAAAAATTCTTCCGCGATTTGCGCGCGGATTCGTCCGAGCAGGTGCGGAAGACCGGCACGTAAGGCCTGCTCTATTCACCGATGCAGAGCACCCAACCGTAATCCGTCACCCTGAGGAGGCCGCAACGCGGCCGTCTCGAAGGGCGACGGCCACCGGCCGGGCCGCTCATCCTTCGAGGCTCGCTGCGCTCGCGCCTCAGGATGACGGATCACAGTAAGTGCGGCTCAAGTCTTGGACTACTCCACCGGGATCACGTCCACGGCCACGCCAAGCTTCTGCTTGCGCGAGCCGACAATGATGCCGTCGACCGGCGAGACATCGGAGAAGTCGCGCCCGATTGCCAGAATGATGTGATCGTTCTCGATCATGATGTCGTTGGTCGGATCGAACCCGACCCAGCCGAGCTCGGCGCCGCACCAAACTGAAACCCAGGCGTGGGTGGCGTCGGCGCCCTGCAGGCGCGGCTTCCCGGGCGGCGGAATGGTGCGCAAGTATCCGCTGACATAGGCCGCGGGCAGACCCAGCCCGCGCAAACCCGCAATCATCACATGGGCAAAATCCTGGCACACGCCGTGGCGCTTCTCGAACACCTCCCGGAGCGGCGTCGAGATCACCGTGGCCTTCGGGTCGTACCTGAAATTGTTGCGGATGCGGCGCATCAAATCGGCGGCACCTGAAAGAATGCCACCGCCCGGCGGGAAGCTCGCCACGGCATAGGCGGTGACCGGCGCCAGCACCGGCACCAGCGAACTCGCAAAGACATAGCCGACCGGCGAAACGGGGCCCAGACTGGTGGCCTCGAACGCCACGTCGCGGATATCATCCCATGACGGGCTCGGCGCAGCCCGGTCGAGCGCCTTGCGCGACACCGAAACGCGCGAGCGGGAATCGATCCGCAAATTGCGATGCGCGGTTTCGATCAGGATGCTCTCGGTATGGGTGCCGAAGAAATCGCGCCGCACGGCGCGGTCCGCAGGCCGCGGCCGGATCTCGACCGAGTGGGAAATCAATTGCTGCCCGTCGCCGGACTTCGGCTCCAGCCGCAGCGAGCACCGCGCAAAACTCACCGGGCTTTCGTAACTATATGTCGTGACGTGACGGATGTCGTAGATCACGCGAGGCCCGTCAGCTTCTCCGGCCGGCTCGCATTGGGTCCGTGCGGGAAGTAATGCAGGCCGATGGCATCGGCCAGATTGAGCAGGTCCTGCTCCATCGCGAACAGGGTTTTGACGTCAAGCGCCGCGGCCTCCGCCGTCGCCAGCGTGGCCTGCAAGGCGACAGCAAGACGCTGCGGCCGCTCGATCAAACCGTGCTCCTTCAGGGTCGGCAGCGCGGCGATGTGATCGTTCAGCGTCGTCACCTGAAACGCGACCGAGCGCGGATTATAGGGATCGAGCACCGCGAGATCGCGCACCGGCGCCAGCGCCGGGCCAACCAGATAGCGCGAACGATAGGTGATCTGGCAATCCACCAGCGTCAGCAGAACGTCGAGGTCATCCTCGCCCGCTTCGTCATAGGCGAACTGCCGCGCGAACCGCACGGTGTTGATGGCGCGCTCGGCGCGGCGGCCCATCTCGAGAAAGCGCCAGCCGGCGGCCCGGTTCATGTTCTCCTGCGCCAGGCCGGCAAGGCTCGCCAGTTCCTGCAGCGTCAATTCGGCGGCGCTGACGATGCTATCGTCGTCGTCGACCTGCAGAGCGAGGCGGTCTACCATCTCGGTGATGATCTGCCAGGCATCCGGCGAAAGCCGCTCACGCAACGAGGTCGCGGTCCGTTGGGCGGACCGGACCAGCGACAGCGCCGAGCCGAATTTCTCCTCGCTTTGCAGCGCCTCGGCGATCACCCGCGCCGGATTCGTCCGCGTCGCCTGCGAGGTGGCGCCCCAGGTCACGAGAATTCGCTGGATGCGCTCGACCGAATGCAGCGCGGTGGAAACCCCCGTCGAAGTCCCGGTCGAAGTCCCCTTGGCCGGGTCGCGCGTCGACGTTCCGAGCGCACGGATCAGCCGCAGCGTCGCCTCGGCGCGCTCGAGGTAGCGGCCGAGCCAGAACAGGTTATCCGCGGCGCGGCTGGGCACCACCCCGGCGATCCGCCTGATCCGCACGGCGTCAGCCCCCGGCAGCAGCGTCGCCGATGATACCGCCTTGTCGGACACCACCCAGACGTCCGCCGAGCGCGCGCCATCGCCCATCGACACCGCACGGGCATCCGCCTGTTCGGCGATCCGGCAAAAGCCGCCGGGCAGGATGGTCCAGCCATTCGGCGTTGCTGCGGCGAACACCCGAAGCACGAACGGGCGCGGCGTGATCTGGCCCTGCTCCCACACCGGCGTCGTCGACAGCCGCACCATTTCCTGGCCGACATAATCGATACCGCGATCGGTGATCGCGCTTCTCAACCGGTCGCGCTCGGCGGGCGCCAGCTCCGCGGCGAGCACCGGCCCGTGGCTGGAAAAGCCGGGAACAGCCCGGCCGTAGGCGCCCTCGATCGCAAAATCCTCCAGCCGCGACAGCACTTCCTCGCGCGCGGCTTTCTGGCCGCACCACCATGTCGCGATGTGCGGCATGATCAGATTCTCGCTGAGCAGCCGCCGGCACAGGCTCGGCAGGAACCCGAGCAGCGCCCTCGCCTCCAATACGCCGGAGCCCGGCATGTTGGCGACGACGACGCCGTTCTTGCGCAGCACGTCGATCAGGCCGGGCACGCCGAGATGCGACGACGCATCGAGTTCGAGCGGATCGAGAAAATTGGAATCGACCCGGCGCAGCAGCACGTCGAGCCGTTTCAACCCGGCGACGGTGCGGATGTAGATGCGGTCGCCGCTGACGGCGAGATCGTCGCCCTCGACCAGCAGAAAGCCGAGATAGCGCGCCAGGGTGGCGTGTTCGAAATAGGTTTCACTGAAGGCGCCCGGCGTCAGCAGCCCGATCCGCGGCTCGTCGCGGTCGGCACTGGCGCGCAGTGAATCGCGGAACGCCTCGAAGAACGGCGCGACACGCTCGACATTCATCGACTTGTAGAGACTGGAAAAGGCGCGCGACAGCACCAGGCGGTTTTCCAGCGCGTAGCCGGCACCCGATGGCGCCTGGGTGCGATCATTAAGCACCCACCAGCGGCCGTCGGGACCGCGGCCGACATCGGCCGCATAGAAATGCAAATAGCGGTTGCCCGGCGGTTTGACGCCGCAAACTGCGCGCAGATATTCGCTGCTGCCGGCAATCGCGGCCGCGGGCACCGCGCCATCGGCGACCAGCCGGCCCTCGCCATAGAGATCGCGCAGCACCATTTCGAACAATTGGGCGCGTTGCGCGATGCCCGTGGTCAGTTGCTGCCAGTCGGCCTCGTCGATGATCAGCGGCAGATGGCTGAGCGGCCACAGCCGGTCGGCGGTCTCGCCGGGTGCGCGATAGGTTACGCCGGCCTCGCGCAAATGGCGGTCGGCGGAGGCAAAGCGGCGCTCGATATCGGCAGGCGAAAGTGCGGCGAAGGCATCGAAAAAACGGCTCCACGCCGCGCGGGGCGCGCCGTCCTGACCGATATATTCGTCGGGAATGCCGGGCAGCCGCGCATAGTCGCGCGTCCATTGCGCGATCCGGCGCTGGCCTGGACGGGCCTTGATTTCCTGACTGCTGCCTTGACTGCTGCCTTGGCCTGACATTCCGATTCCCCGAGACCGTCGCTCCCGATTAGATCAGGAGCGGCGTCCTCAAGTCGAGCGTCAAAGGGAATTCAATTGTGCGTTCCTCGGGCGGCGGCTCGATCCTGCCCGGGGTATGGCCGTGGTCCTGAAACCGGGCCAGCCGGCGGGCTTCCGCCTCATAGGAATTGACCGGCTTGGTATCGTAGCTGCGCCCGCCGGGATGGGCGACGTGGTAGACGCAGCCGCCGAGCGAGCGACCGTTCCAGGTATCAATCAAGTCAAATGTAAGGGGAGCGTGGACCGGGATGGTCGGGTGCAATCCCGAAGCCGGCTGCCACGCCTTGAAGCGGACCGCGGCGACCGCCTCGCCGGAGCGGCCGGTCGGCGTCATCGGCATCCGCCTGCCATTGCAGGTGACGACGTGACGGCCTTCGACGAAGCCGGTCGCCTTGACCTGCAGGCGCTCCACCGAACTATCGACATAGCGCACGGTGCCGCCTGCAGATCCCTCCTCGCCAAGCACATGCCAGGGCTCCAGCGCCTGCCGCAATTCGAGCGCGACGCCGCCATGATGGACGCGGCCGAACACCGGAAAACGAAACTCGAGCTGTGCCGAATACCATTCCGGCGAGAATTCGTAGCCGGACTGCTTGAGCTCATCGAGCACGCCGAGAAAATCCTCCCAGAGGAAATGCGGCAGCATGAAGCGATCGTGCAGCGCCGTGCCCCAGCGCACGAACTTGCCCTGCTGCGGTTCGAGCCAGAGCTTTGCGATCAGCGCGCGGATCAGCAATTGCTGCGCCAGCGACATCCTGGGATCGGGCGGCATTTCGAGCGCCCGGAATTCGACCAGCCCGAGGCGGCCGGTCGGGCCGTCGGGCGAATAGAGCTTGTCGATGCAGATTTCGGCGCGATGGGTATTGCCGGTTATGTCGACCAGGATATGCCGGAACAGGCGGTCGACCAGCCATAGCGGGGCCTCGACACCAGGCGGCGGCACATGCGAGAGCGCGATTTCCAGTTCATAGAGCCCGTCGTGCCGCGCCTCGTCGATGCGCGGAGCCTGGCTGGTCGGGCCGATGAACATGCCGGAGAACAGGTAGGACAACGACGGATGCCGCTGCCAGTACAGAACGAGGCTCTTCAGCAGATCGGGGCGGCGCAGGAACGGCGAATCCTGCGGCGTGCCGCCACCGACCACGACATGATTGCCGCCGCCGGTGCCGGTGTGGCGGCCGTCGACCAGAAAACGGTTGGCGCCGAGCCGGACTTTGGCGGCGTCTTCATACAAGCCAAAGGTGATGTCGACCGCCTCGCGCCAGTTTTGCGCCGGCTGAACGTTGATTTCGATGACGCCGGGATCGGGCGTCACCTTGATGACTTCGACACGTGGATCGTAGGGCGGCCCATAGCCCTCGACATGGACCGGGATCTGCATCTCCTCGGCGGTCGCCTCCACCGCCGCGATCAGTTCGAGATAATCCTCCAGCTTCTCCACCGGCGGCATGAACGCGCACAAGACATCGTCACGAACCTCAACTGAGGTCGCCGTGCGAACCGGCTTCGGTTTTGGTTTGGGCTTCTGCGCCGGCTTCGCCGGCACGCCGGCTGCTACAGCGTCCTTGTCTTCGGCCGCGAGTTCGAGCCGCGGCTCCATCGGATCCTGCTCGACGACATACGGGTATTCTTCCGGCGGGACATGCGGCAGCGATGCCATCGGCAGCCGCAGCCCGAGCGGGGAATCGCCGGGTATCAGGAACAGGTGACTGCGCCGAAGCTGCCATCGCTCGCTCATCCAGCCCTTCATCGATCCCTTGGCATCGACGCCCGCGTACTGGACCGGCAACACGAACCCCTTGGGCTTGTTCAGCCCTTCATCGAACACCCGCGCCATGCGCGAGCGCTCTTCCGGATCGGCGAGCTTGGAGTCGCCGGGATCAACGTTGACGGGCAGCGCGGTTTCCTTCTGCAGCCAATGCACGGGGTCCTCATAAGCCGGCATTACGTATTCGGCAGCAAGACCAAGCCGCCTTGCGATGCCTTCCGTCAGCTTTTGAGCGTCCGCGATACCGGCCTTGCGCGGGTCGTCGATACCAGCGATCAGATCGGCATTCTTCCAGATCGGCACGCCGTCCTTGCGCCAATACAGGCCGAAGGCCCAGCGCGGCAGGCTTTCGCCCGGATACCACTTGCCCTGCCCGTAATGCAGCAATCCACCCGGCGCAAAGCGCGCGTGCAGCTTGCGGATCAGATCGTCGGCCAGTGCCTGCTTGGTCGGGCCGACGGCGGCGATATTCCATTCCGGCGATTCCAGATCGTCGATGGAGACGAAGGTCGGCTCGCCGCCCATGGTCAGCCGCACGTCATCCGCTTTGAGATCGGCATCGACCTGTTCACCGAGCGCATCGAGACGCGCCCAGGATTCATCTGAAAACGGCCGCGTGATCCGTGGCGCCTCGCGGATGCGCTTGACGCTCATCTCGAAACCGAATTCGACATTGGCAAAGCCGGCGGTGCCCGAGATCGGCGCCGCCGAGCGATAATGCGGCGTGGCGGCGACGGGGATGTGGCCCTCGCCCGTCAGCATGCCGGAGGTGACGTCGAACCCGATCCAGCCGGCGCCGGGCAGATAGACTTCGGCCCAGGCGTGCAGGTCGGTAAAATCGCTTTCGACCTCGCGCGGGCCTTCGATCGGATCGATATCGGGCCGCAATTGCATGAGATAGCCGGACACAAAGCGCGCCGCGAGGCCGAGGTGGCGGAAGATATGGATCAACAGCCATGCCGAGTCGCGGCACGACCCGGAGCCAGAAGCCAGCGTCTCTTCCGGCGTCTGAATGCCCGGCTCCATCCGGATGACATAGCTGATCTTTTTCTGCAGCTGCGCGTTGAGTTCGACCAGGAAATTGACGGTGCTGTCGGCCTCGCGCGGAATCTCTTTCAAGTACGCCGCAAACAGCGGCCCCTGCTCTGACGTGGCGAGATACGGCGCAAGCTCGGTCTTCAGATCGTTGGTGTATTGAAACGGAAAAGCGGTGGCGTAACCCTCGACAAAGAAGTCGAAGGGATTGACGACCGTCATCTGCGCGGTGAAGTCGACTTCGATCTTCAGCTCAGACGCCTTCTCCGGAAACACGAATCGCGCCAGCCAGTTGCCTTGTGGATCCTGCTGCCAGTTCACGAAATGATTTGTCGGCGTGACCTTGAGCGAATAGCTCAGGATCGGCGTGCGCGTATGCGGCGCCGGGCGCAGGCGAACGGTTTGCGGGCCGAGATCGATCGGTCGGTCGTATTTGTAGTGCGTGACGTGATGCAGTGCGACGTAGATCGACACGGACCGGAGACTCCAGCGGCTTTTTTAAGCAGAACACCGGTTCCGGGTCGGATCAAGCACTAACAACGGGCAGCGGTTGCCCAGACGACAGGCGGAAAACCGCGTTTTACCTTGCTCATCCCTTCAACCCGTGATTGATTTCCCCTGCGTGTACTGCCGGTGCAGGGAGTATCGTCATGAGCGTTCTGGTCAGCCTCAAGCCGGAGATCTATCGCGACGACGCGCTGAATGGTTTCACGGCCACCCAGCAATTCACTCCCGGAAACGCGCGAGCCATGATGTGGTTGTCACAGCTGGCTTACGAGACCGACATTGAACGCAACGTTGACGACGTCCTGGCGAAATTCCAGTTGAAGAAGCGTCTGCTCGGCAGCAATGGCCCCATCACAGGCTTGCTGCAGCGAAAGGCCAGTTTCATCGTCGCTGCCGGGCACGGCGCGACCTTTGTCATGTTTGCCGGTACCGATCCTCTGAAGATCGGGGATTGGTTCGCGGATTTCAAGCTCGCGCTTGTGCCCAATGTTCTTCACGAGGGATTCGCCGAGGCTGTCGACTCCGTCATGCATGACATCCAATCTGTTATCGCAAACCGCAGCGCCGACGAACAAACACTCTTCTTTACCGGGCACAGCATGGGCGGCGCGCTGGCAAATATCGCAGCGTTGCGCGCGCTGGAGGCAGATGTCCAAGCGACCGCCGTTTACACGTTCGGCGGACCGCGAGCCGGCGGTCAGGACTTCTTCGACAGATACACGCCGAAACTCGGCGACCGCACGTTCCGGCTTGTCCGTGGTCACGATATCGTCCCGACCGTCCCGCCGAGCCTCTTGGGCGACTTCCGCCACGTCGGACGAATACTGCATTGTCCGCACGGCTTGACCTTCCAAGGAAGCCCATCGCCGTCGAACGCCGGCAACGATCCCCACCCCATCCTGACCGTCTTGAGGGCATTTCCGGATTTCGATTTCGGCCTGCCCGACATTCAAGAACTGGAGAAGATAGATCCTCGCACCTTCGACGAAATCGAGGCGATCCCGGATCTGGTGAGCGACCATGTCCCGGCGAGCTATTTCCACGCGTTGTCGATAACGCTTTAGATAGCGCCACTCACATCGTAGCCCCAAGCACCCACGGCGCGAATTCCGCGCCGCCGAAGTCAAAGTTCTCGCTCTTGGTCGGCTGGCCCGATGCCGTTTTCAGCATCAGCTCGAAGATACGCTGGCCGCATTGCTGCACGGTTTCCTCGCCGTCGAGGATGGTGCCGCAATTGACGTCCATGTCGTCTTCCATGCGCTTGTACATCAGCGTGTTGGTGGCAAGCTTGATCGAGGGCGCGGGCTTGCAGCCGAATACGCTGCCGCGTCCCGTCGTGAAGCAGACCATGTTGGCGCCGCCGGCCACCTGCCCGGTCGCCGCGACCGGATCGTAGCCGGGCGTGTCCATGAAGACAAAACCCTTCTTGGTGATGGGTTCGGCGTAATTGAGCACGTCGACCAGATTGGTGCTGCCGGCCTTGGCCATTGCGCCCAATGACTTCTCAAGAATCGTGGTGAGGCCGCCGGCCTTGTTGCCGGGGCTCGGGTTGGCGTTCATCTCGGCGCCTTCGCGTTTGGTGTACTCCTCCCACCAGCGCATCAGGCCGACGAGCTTTTCGCCGACTTCGCGGCTAACCGCGCGGCGCGTCAGAAGGTGCTCGGCGCCATAGGTCTCCGGCGTTTCGGAGAGGATCACGGTGCCGCCGTGGGCAACCAGGAGATCGCTCGCCGCGCCGAGCGCCGGGTTCGCGGACACGCCGGAGTAACCATCGGAGCCGCCGCACTGCAGCGCCACCGTCAATTCGCTGGCCGGCACCGGTTCGCGCTTCACTTTATTGGCGTCCGTCAGCGCCTCCTTCACGAAGGCGATGCCGGCTTCCACCGTCTTGCGGGTGCCGCCGACTTCCTGGATGTCCATCGCGCGCAGGCGGCCGGCGAGCTTCTGCTCCTGCATCAGGCCGCCGATCTGGTTGACCTCGCAGCCGAGACCCAGCACGATCACGGCAGAGAAATTCACATGCCGCGCGTAGCCGCCGAGCGTTCGCCGCAAGAGCGCCAGCGGCTCGTCCTGCGTCATGCCGCAGCCGGTCTTGTGGGTCAGCGCCACCACGCCGTCGACATTCGGAAAATCGGCCAGCGGATTATCGCCGGTAAATGGATTCTTCTTGAACATGTCGGCGACGATGCCGGCGACATGGGCGCTGCAATTCACCGAAGTGAGGATGCCGATATAGTTGCGCGTCGCCACCCGGCCGTCGGCACGGCGGATACCGTCGAAGGTCGCGGGCAGATCGAAGTTGGGCACCGGCTTGACGTCGACGCCATAGGCATAGTCCTTGGCGAAATCGCCCATGCCGCAGTTTTGCGTGTGAACATGCTGGCCCGGCGCAATCGGCGCGGTGGCAAAGCCGATGATCTGGCCGTAGCGGCGTACCGGTTCGCCTACGGCAATCGGCTTGATCGCTACCTTGTGCCCCGCCGGAATCCGCTCGGCTGTCGTGACCCCATCGGCCACCACCATGCCGGGCGGCAGGCTTGAGCGCGCGATCAGCACGCCGTCGTCAGGGTGCAGGCGGATCACCGGTGCCGGGGTCATTTGGGTACCTCCTCAGGGTTGGCGAGCGGCGAGTGGCGGATTGAACGATCCCCTACTCGCCACTCCCTATTCGCGTATCGCTTCTTACGCCTTGCCGGCCGAATCCTTCCGGGTCTGGTTAACCTGCATCCTGGCGTAGGTCGACATCAGCCCGACTTCGTTCGACAGCGTCACTAGCTTGAAGCCCATGTTGATGGCGCGGACCGCGCCCTCGGCGCCGGAGCAGTGGATGCCGGGATTGAGGCCGCGCTTGCCGCATTCCTTGATGATTTTCTCGTAGATCTTGAGGATCTCCGGCTCGTCGCGGTCGAGCTTCGGCACCAGGCCGTAGGAGAAGCCGAGATCGGACGGGCCGATATAGACGCCGTCGATGCCCTCGACGTCGAGAATCGCTTCCATGTTCTCGACCGCGGTCTTGGTCTCCATCATCGGCAGCAGCACGATCTCGTCATTCGCGGTCTTCTGATAGGAACCAGCGGTACCGTACAGACCGGCGCGGATCGGGCCGTTGGAGCGTGTGCCCTTCGGCGGATACTTGGCGAACTGAACCAGATCCTTCGCTTCCTGCGGGGTGTTGATCATCGGGCAGATCACGCCATAGGCGCCGCCGTCGAGCACCTTGCCGATGATGCCGGGCTCGTTCCAGGGCACGCGGACCATGGGGGTGACCGGGTGGCCGTTCATCGCCTGAAAGCATTGCACCATCGAGAGGTAATCCTGCACGCCGTGCTGCATGTCGACGGTGACGCTGTCGAAGCCGCATTGTGCGATCACTTCGGCCGAGAAGCCGGACGGAATCGCGAGCCACGCGTTCACTACGGCCTTACCGGAGGCCCATACTTTCTTGACGTTGTTGGTTGCCATTGATCGCTTTCCCTTTGTGATCGTTACGATTGTTGGAGTTTACGGAGTTTGATTAGCTGGCGGCGCGCTGGATGCTGGCCTCGCTGACGCCGACCTCGCGGGCGGTGTTGACGATCGCAGCCCAGGTGTCGTCGGGCAGTGGTACGCCGTTTTTGGTGCGCTCGGCGCGCATCTTGCGTTCGGGGTCTCCGGGGACCAGCACGCTCTCGACGCCGGTGATCGGCTTGGTCTCCCGGATGAAGTCGGTGTAGCGCGAGATTTCGTCGTCGAAATAGTTGCTGGTGTCGATCACCTTGGGATCGACATAGAAGGCGAGCATGCCGTTGGCGAACTGGCGGCCGCCCGAGGTGGCGCCGGTGCCGGTCAGCGCGCCGCCGAGCAGCTCGCAGATGAAGGCAAGCCCCGAGCCCTTGTGCTCGCCGAACGCGCGGATCGCCCCCGTCCCCTTGGTATGGTCGCGCGGCCCGTCCGGCGTGTAGGGACCGTAGAGCACGGACGGCTCCTCGCTCAGCGTGCCGTCGGCATCGACCAACGCGCCGGTCGGCAGCTTCTTGCCGCCACGGCTCGCCACCAGCACCTTGCCTTCGGCGACGATCGAGGTGGCAAAATCGAGCACAATCGGATCCTGCCCCTGGCGCGGAATGCCGACGCAATAGGGCGCGGTCGAGAGCCGCTTCTGCACGCCGCCGAACGGCGCCACCAATAGCGAGCCCGCGGCGTTGACGAAGTGGACCGACACCAGCCCTTCGGCAGCGGCCATCTCGGCCCAGTCGCCGACACGGCCGACGTGCCCGGCATTGCGTAGCGCGATTGCAGCAAGCCCTGCCTTCTTGCACTTCTCGATGCCGGTCCGCACCGCGAATGGCGTCACGGTCTGGCCATAGCCGAACTTGCCATCGACCACGGCGAGCGACGGTGTATCGACGACAATCTCGGGGGTCTGGTTGGGAACGACGTTGCCCGTCTTCTTCCAGCGGATATAGACCGGAACCCGGATCACGCCGTGGCTGTCATGGCCGGTAAGATTGGCGGTCGTCAGATAGGTCGCGATGCGCCGGGCTTCCTCGGGCGTGGATTCCGAATGGGAAAAAACCTCAGCGACGAAATCGATCAGATTGTTGACTTGTATGGTGACCATATCCGGATTTCAGCCTGTCCTTGCATCGGGGAAGCCTTGCATATCAGCGGCGAATCCCGAGAACTCCCACACCGGTTTTGATGACCGGCTTGACGGGCACTTTGAGCGAAAAATCGCGCGCGTGTCTACCGCCTCAGTCGCATTAGCCAAATGATTGCAATCATTTGCCCGCCCGCTATGCATCGGGCCGGTAGCATCATGCAAATTTGTGCTTACTCGTCGGGCTCGGCGTCGCCATCACCGGCCACTTCCATCGCGGCAAGGCCGCGTTCGAGTTCGCCCAGCATGTCCTGCAACTCGGCTAGCTTGCGCGCACCATAGCGACTGGTGATCTCGGCATAGATCGCTTCCGATGTCGGCGCGACCGCCTCGATCAGCTTCAACCCCTTGGACGAGATCGACACCTCGCCGCGGCGCAGATCGGCCTTGGCGATCCGCCGCTCGATCAGGTCGCGCGCTTCGAGGTCACGCAGGATTCGCGACAGGCTCGGCCCCAGCAAAAAGGCGACGCGCGCCAGCTCTGTCACCTCGATGGTGTCCACGGCCGTCAGCGCGCGCAGGATCCGCCACTGCTGCTCGGTCAGCCCATGATTGCGCAAGGAGGGACGGAACTGGCGCATGACCGCTTCACGGGCGCGCAGCAGCGACATCGGCAGCGACCGGGAGAATTCACGCATCGGTGCGCGGCGGGCCTCAGTCGTTTCCTCCTGGTCCGAACGCGATCCGTTCGGCGATTTCTTGCCTGCCATCTTCAGTGGTCCGCCATCAGGAATCGTCGATTGCGCAAAGGATAAAGTTTTGCGGCGCAACAAGCACCAAATCAGTTTGCGCCGGATAACTTAACATGTTAAACAAATTTCAGCACCCGCTTTTTATGCATGCCGGACGCCCATGGCCCTTTCCAGAGACGACATCCGAAGCGCCGCCGAACGGCTCGATCAAGCCGAAAAGACCCGCACGCAGATCCGGCAGCTTTCGCTCGAACACCCCGGCATAACGATTGAAGATGCCTACGCCATTCAGAAAGCCTGGGTCGAGATGAAAGTAGCAGGGGGGCGTGTCGTCAAAGGCCACAAGATCGGCCTGACCTCGAAGGCGATGCAGAGCGCGCTCAACATCGACGAGCCCGACTCCGGCATCCTGCTCGACGACATGTTTTTTGCCGATGGCGGGCTGGTGCCGTCGGACCGTTTCATCGCGACCCGCATCGAGGCCGAGCTCGCCTTCGTGATGAAGTCGCGGCTTTCGGGGCCTGATTGCACGATGTTCGACGTGCTCAACGCCACCGATTTTGTGGTGCCCGCGCTGGAGGGAGATTCTGGATACCCGGGTCGAGCGAGTCGATCCGCAAACCAAGGCAACCCGCAAGATCTTCGACACCATCGCTGACAATGCCGCCAATGCCGGTATCGTCCTCGGCGGCCGCCCGATCCGGCCGATGGACGCCGACCTGCGCTGGATCGGCGCGCTGTGTTTCCGCAACAGCCAGCTCGAGGAGACCGGGCTTGCAGCCGGCGTTCTCAACCATCCGGCGACGTCAGTGGCCTGGCTTGCCAACAAGATCGCGCCGAACGGGCTGGCACTGGAAGCCGGACAAGTGGTGCTGGCGGGATCGTTCATCCGCCCGATCGAAACCCGCAAGGGCGACACGATCCAGGCCGACTACGGACCTTACGGTTCCGTGAGCTGCTATTTCGCCTGATGCGTTAGGGAAGACGGGAGTCATCGCAACATGCCGCACTTCACGATTGAATATTCAGGCAATCTCGATGGACGCGTCGACATGGGCGCGGTCGTCGAGCTGGTTCGGAAAGCCGCGGTCGAGACCGGCATCTTCCCGCTCGGAGGTATTCGTGTCCGCGCCGTCAGATGCGAGCACTATGCGATCGCCGACGGCCGCCAGAACTACAGCTTTCTCGACATGGTGCTGCGGCTCGGCGAAGGCCGCGACCTCGCCACCCGGAAGAAGGCGGGCGAACATATATTCAAGGCCTTGTCGGCCTATCTCGATCCGGTATTTGCGAACCAAAAGTTCGCGCTGTCGTTCGACATGCAGATCAACGACAAGGAAACCAGCTGGAAACGCAACAACATCCACGAAGCTCTGAAGGTGGAGGCTACCCATGGATAAGGCGACACCGAAGGACGTCTTTCAGGCCAACCGCGACCGCGCAGCTCCCCTGCTCGCCAAACTGAAAGCCGAAGGCATCGGCCACATGATCGACGGCAAGACCGTACCGTCGATCTCCGGCCAGACCTTTGAAACCAAGTCCCCGGTGGACGGCGAAGTGTTGGCATCCGTCGCCCGCGGTCATGCCGAGGACATCGACCGCGCCGCAACCGCAGCGGCGACGGCGTTCAAATCCTGGCGCGACATGCCGGCGGCGGCGCGGAAGAAATTGCTGCATCGTGTCGCCGACGCGATCGAGGACAACGCCGACGACATCGCCGTGCTGGAATGCGTCGACACCGGCCAGGCGCATCGATTCATGGCCAAGGCCGCGATCCGGGCCGCCGAGAATTTCCGCTTCTTTGCCGACAAATGCGCGGAGGCAAGAGACGGCCTCAACACGCCCAGCGAGGAGCACTGGAACATCTCGACCCGGGTGCCGATCGGCCCGGTCGGCGTGATCACGCCGTGGAACACGCCCTTTATGCTGTCGACCTGGAAGATTGCCCCGGCGCTGGCCGCGGGCTGCACCGTCGTCCACAAGCCGGCTGAGTGGTCCCCCGTCACGGCGGACCTGCTGGCAAAGCTCGCGAAACAGGCCGGCCTGCCCGACGGCGTGCTCAACACCGTGCACGGCATGGGCGAGGAGGCCGGCAAGGCGCTGACCGAGCATCCCGCGATCAAGGCGATCGGCTTTGTCGGCGAGAGCGCGACCGGCTCCGCGATCATGGCGCAGGGCGCGCCCACCCTGAAGCGCGTGCATTTCGAGCTCGGCGGCAAGAACCCAGTGATCGTGTTCGACGACGCCGATCTCGACCGGGCGCTGGATGCGGTGGTCTTCATGATCTACTCGCTCAACGGCGAGCGCTGCACCTCGTCGAGCCGGCTATTGGTCCAGCAAGGCATTGCCGACAAGTTCATCGAGAAGCTCACGGCGCGTGTGAAGGCCCTGAAGGTCGGCCACCCCCTCGACCCCGCCACCGAAATCGGGCCGCTGATCCATGAACGGCACCTCGCCAAAGTCTGCAGCTATTTCGACGTGGCGAAAAAGGACGGCGCCACCATTGCGGTCGGCGGCAAGCCGCATGACGGCCCCGGCGGCGGGCATTACGTGCAGCCGACGCTGGTCACGTCAGCGCATTCAAAAATGCGGGTGGCGCAGGAGGAAGTGTTCGGCCCGTTCCTGACCGTGATCCCGTTCAAGGACGAGAAGGACGCGATCGAGATCGCCAACGGCGTCCAATACGGCCTGACCGGCTATGTCTGGACCGGCGACATGGGCCGCGCGCTGCGCGTCGCCGACGCGCTGGAGGCCGGCATGATCTGGCTCAACTCCGAAAACGTCCGCCATCTGCCGACGCCGTTCGGCGGCATGAAATCGTCAGGCATCGGCCGCGACGGCGGCGACTACTCGTTCGACTTCTACATGGAGACCAAGCACGTCTCGCTCGCGCGTGGGACGCATAAGATTCAGAAGCTGGGAATCTAGCAATCACCGTCGTTCCGGGGCGCGAAGCGAACTATGGTGCGCTTCGCGCACCTGAGAACCTCGAGATTCCGGGTTCGGTCCTGCGCATCGCCCCGGAATAACGAACCAACCAAGGGAACGCTCATGCCGGTGCCGACACATATCTTCGACCCGCCCTTCAACATCATCCGCTGCAGCCACGCCGTGCTCGACGTGACGGACCTCGCCAAGAGCCGCGCCTTCTACGAGAACACCGTCGGCCTCCATGTCGAGGACAGCGACGACAAGGCGGTGTACCTGCGCGGCAGCGAGGAGCATCAGCATCACTCGCTGGTCTTGAAGAAGGCCCCTGTTGCGGCCTGCAGCCGGCTCGGCTTCAAGGTCGGCAATGACGGCGATCTCGACAAGGCCGCCAGCTTCTTTTCCGAGAACGGCATTGCCTACGCCTTCGCCGAGCAGCCGTTCCAGGGCCGCACGCTGCAGTTCACCGACCCGGCCGGCTTCCAGCTCGAACTCTATGCGACGATGGACAAGCGCCCGCATCTGCTCAGGCGCTACGACCTATATAAAGGCTGCCATCCGCAGCGGCTCGACCATTTCAACGTCTTTGCGCCCGAGGTGCAGAACACGGTCGACTTCTACGCCCGGCTCGGCTTCCGGCTGACCGAATATGGCGAGGAAGACGGGCCGAACGGGCGGATCGCGGCGGCCTGGATGCACCGCAAGGGCAATGTCCATGACTTCGCCATCACCAATGGCCGTGGCCCTCGCCTGCACCATATTGCCTATTGGACGCCGACCGCGATGAACATCCTGCATCTCTGCGACGTCATGGCCTCGAGCGGCTATCTGAAGAACATCGAGCGCGGCCCGGGCCGCCACGGCATCTCGAACGCGTTCTTTCTCTATGTCCGCGACCCCGACGGCCATCGCCTCGAGCTCTACACCAGCGACTATTTTACGGGCGATCACGACCACGAACCGCTGCGCTGGTCGCTGAAGGACCCGCGCCGGCAGACGCTGTGGGGCGCGCCCGCGCCGCGCTCCTGGTTCGAGGAGGGTACGCCCTTCACCGGGCAGGCCGTGCGCGAGCCAGCCTTTGTCGCCGACGTCACGATTGCGGATTAGCATCGGGCCGGAAACAACCGGGAGGACGTTATGAGCAAGTCGTCGCCGAAATCCGTCGCAATCCTGCTGTCTGCTGCGTTCATCATGACCCACACTTCCTCGCTTCAAGCCGCCGAACTCAAGGTTATCGCCGGTGGATCGATGACCACGTCCATGAATGCCCTTGCCGCGCCGTTCGAGAAGGCGTCCGGCCATAAGCTGTCGATCCATTTCGATTCCACGCCCAACATCATCGCCCGGGTAAACTCCGGCACGCCGTTCGACGTGGTCGTCGTTCCCGTCGACGTCTTCAAGGACATCGCGGCCAAAGCGCGCTTTGCGCCCGGGCCGACCGTCGATATTGCCCGCGTCGGCTATGGCGTCATCGTTCGCGCGGGCGCGCCAAAGCCCGACATTTCGACGCCCGATGCCTTCAAGAAGGCCCTGCTCGCAGCGCCGTCCATCGCCTTCCTGCCCGCAAGCGCCGCCGGCGCCTATGTAACAAAGGTGTTTGAGCGTCTTGGCATCGCGGAAGAAATGAAGGCCAAGACCAAGGTGCAGGCGGCACCGGCCCTGATCGCGCCGGCCGTTGCCAAGGGCGAGGCCGAGCTTGGTGTGTTCCTGACGAATGTCCTGGTCGCGCCCGGCGTCGAACTCGTCGGCCCATTCCCGGGTGAGCTGCAGCAGGAGCTGGTGTTCACCTCGGCGGTCGCCGCCGACACCAAGGAGGCCGACGCCGCCAAGGCATTGATCGACTATCTCAGGACACAAGAAGCCACCGCCGTCATCAAGGCTGCCGGCATGACGCCGGGCTAACAGGACATTTCATGACCAATTCCCGTCTCGCGACCTATTCCATTGGCGGCGTCACCAAATATGGCGCCGTGACCGATGCAGGAATCGTCGATCTCTCCGCGCGTTTCGGAAAGGAATATCCGACGCTGCGCGAGGTCATCGCAGCCGGCGCGCTGACAAAACTCGCCGACGAAGGCGCGCGGCAGCAGCCGGACCACGCGCTCGATGTGATCAGCTGGCAGCCACCGATCCCCTCGCCGGAAAAGATCATCTGCATCGGCGTCAACTACCCGGACCGCAACGCCGAGTACAAGGACGGCCAGGACGCCCCGAAATATCCGAGCATGTTCATGCGGACGCCGCGTTCCTTCGTCGGCCACAATGTGCCGCTGGTCCGCCCGCGCGCCTCGGCACAGCTCGATTACGAAGGCGAACTGGTGCTGGTCATTGGCAAGGCCGGCCGACATATCAAGGAGAGCGATGCGCTGGACCACATCGCCGCGGTCACGCTCTGCAACGAAGGCACCATCCGCGACTGGGTGCGCCACGCCAAGTTCAACGTCACGCAGGGCAAGAACTTTGATTCCACCGGCAGCCTCGGGCCGTGGCTTGTGCCCTACACCGCCGAAAGCCAGATCGCCGACATCCGCCTCACCACGCGGGTCAATGGCGAGACGCGGCAGGACGACCGCACGGGACGATTGATCTTCGGCTTCCGCTATCTCATTAACTACCTCTCGACCTTCACCACGCTGGTGCCCGGTGACGTCATCGTGACGGGAACTCCGACCGGCGCCGGTGCGCGGTTCGACCCGCCGCGCTATCTGAAACCAGGCGACGTCATCGAGGTCGAAGCCGACGGCGTCGGCGTGCTGAAAAACGGCGTGATCGACGAAGCCTGACAAATCCCTGCAAGCGAGTGGACAGAATAATGAAATCAACTTCCGGCGGCGAAGCGATCGTCAATGGCCTCGTCGCGCACGGCGTCGACACCGTGTTCGGCTTGCCCGGCGCGCAGATCTATGGCCTGTTCGATGCGTTCCACCAAGCGCAGTTGAAGGTGATCGGCGCGCGGCATGAGCAGGCTTGCGGCTACATGGCATATGGCTATGCGCGATCGACCGGCCGCCCCGGCGTATTCAGCGTGGTGCCGGGCCCCGGCGTGCTCAATGCGGGTGCAGCGCTGCTCACCGCCTTCGGGGCGAACGAGCCTGTGCTCTGCCTCACCGGCCAGGTGCCGACGCAGTTCCTGGGTAAAGGCCGCGGCCATCTGCACGAAATGCCGGACCAGCTCGCGACGCTTCGCACTTTCGTGAAGTGGGCCGATCGCATCGAATATCCCGACGTTG
This sequence comes from Bradyrhizobium sp. AZCC 2262, assembly GCF_036924535.1. NCBI lineage: Bacteria > Pseudomonadati > Pseudomonadota > Alphaproteobacteria > Hyphomicrobiales > Nitrobacteraceae > Bradyrhizobium > Bradyrhizobium sp. AZCC 2262. The sequence continues at coordinate 4,735,567 of NZ_JAZHRT010000001.1, forward strand.
CGCCCGCAATGGTCTCGCGCGCCTTTCAGGAGATGATGTCGGGACGGCGCGGTCCGGTGTCGCTGGAAATGCCGTGGGATGTCTTTACGCAGCGCACCGAGGTTGGCGCTTCCAAGGTATTCGATCCCCTTCCCGCGCCGCAGCCCGACCCCGACCGTATCAAGGCCGCCGCTGATCTCATCAAGGGCAGCAAGCGGCCGATGATCTTTGTCGGCAGCGGCGCGATTCACGCGCGCGAGGAAATTCTCGAACTCGCCGAGATGATCGACGCGCCTGTCGTGGCGTTCCGCAGCGGCCGCGGCATCGTCTCCAACGCGCACGAGCTCGGGCTGACCATGGCGGCGGCCTACAGGCTGTGGCCGACCACCGACCTGATGATCGGAATCGGCACCCGGCTGGAACTGCCGACGATGTCGCGCTGGCCCTATCGCCCCGACGGCCTGAAATCGGTTCGCATCGATATCGATCCCGTCGAGATGCGAAAGTTCATCTCCGACGCGGCCGTCATCGCGGATGCAAAGGCCGGCACCGCCGATCTGGCGGCGGCGGTGAAAAAGGCCGGCTACAGCAAGAGCAGCGGCCGGCGCGGCGAGATCCGCGAAGCCACGGCGGCGGCGCAGCGGGAGATCCAGAAGGTCCAGCCGCAGATGGCCTATCTGAACATCCTGCGCGAGGTGCTGCCGGCGAACGCAATCGTCACCGACGAGCTGTCGCAGGTCGGTTTCGCTTCCTGGTACGGCTTTCCGATCTACGAGCCGCGCACCTTCATCACCTCGGGCTATCAGGGCACGCTCGGCTCGGGTTTCCCGACCGCATTGGGCGCCAAGGTCGCCAATCCGGACCGCCCGGTGGTCGCGATCACCGGTGATGGCGGCTTCATGTTCGGTGTGCAGGAGTTATCGACCGCCGTACAGTTCAAGATCGGCGTGGTGACGCTGGTGTTCAACAACAACGCCTATGGCAATGTCCGCCGCGACCAGCGCGAGCGCTTCGACGGCCGCGTGGTGGCGTCCGACCTCGTCAATCCCGATTTCGTGAAACTTGCGGAATCTTTTGGCGTTGGCGCGGCGCGCGTAACCTCACCCGACCATTTCCGCCCCGCGCTGGAAAAGGCGCTGGCCGATGGCGGGCCTTACGTGATTTCGGTGGAGGTGCCGACAGATTCGGAGGTGAGCCCGTGGGCGTTCATTCATCCGGCGAAGAACATCTAGACTAGACCCATACGCAGCGGAACGCTCTTCCCTTCTCCCCTTGCGGGAGAAGGTGGATCGCTGACGCGAAGCGGCAGCGAGACGGATGAGGGGTCTGTCTCTGCGAGTTCTGCTCGTTGAGAGAACCCCTCATCCGGCGCTTCGCGCCACCTTCTCCCACAAGGGGAGAAGGAAAAAGGAGATCATCGCGTTTTTCGAAAAGTGAGATTGATCCGCTGACGGCCCATGACGGCGTGTTCGCCGTCGGCGAGCGGGGCAACGCCGTGAAAAAACAGCCGCGAAGGGCCGCCCCATACCACGACGTCGCCATGCTCCAGCCGGTAACGGTTCGGCTTGTCGGCGCGCTTTGCGCCGCCGAACAGGAAGATCGCGGGCAGCCCCAGCGACACCGACACGATCGGCGCGGCAAAATCCAGCTCGTCCTTGTCCTGATGCAGCGACAGTTTCGCGCCGGGCACATAGCGGTTGATGAGGCAGGCTTCCGGCGCGAAGCCGTTGAACCCGGCGTCCGACGCAGCCTCGGCCGCTAGCCTGCGCAACACCGTCGGCATCGCGGGCCACGGCAATTTGGAGTTGGGGTCGATGGCGTCATAACGATAACCGGTTTCGTCCGATACCCAGCCGACACTGCCGCAATTGGTCATCGCGACCGACATGCGGTGGCCGCCCGGCGTGATCAGATGCCGAAACGCTGCCTGTTTGACGATCGCGCGAAGCGCCGGAAGCAGTTCGGATTCGAACGCCCGCGCAAATCCGCGCAGCAATACCGCGCCCTCCGCCATCACCTCGCGTGACGGGCGCACATCCGGAACAGCCTCGAACAAATCTGCAGTCAACTCAGTCCGCACTCATTTTGCGTCGTGGAAGATCACGCCGACGGTGTGGCGGTGGCCGGAACGGATCCGGCTGACGCCATGGCGCAGATTAACGCGGTAGGGCCCGCGCGTCCCCTGCACCGGCCGATGATGCACAGCAAACGCAACCGCGTCGCCCTGCCTGAGCGGAACCACCTCGGGCCGCGACTGCATTCTCGGCCGCTGCTCTGTCAGCACGAACTCGCCGCCTTCGAAATCGCGGCCCGGCTGCGACAGCAGGATCGCGACCTGCAGCGGAAACACGTGCTCGCCATAGAGGTCCTGATGCAGGCAATTGTAATCGTCCTCACCATACTGCAGCAGCAGCGGCGTCGGCCGCGTTTGCCCGGCGTCGTGGCAGCGCTTCAGGAACGCCTCGTGGCGGTCGGGGTAGCGGACTTCGATCCCCATCGTCTCGTTCCAGCGATTGGCGACACCGCAGAGCCGCGCATACAGCGCCGGCCGCAATTCTGCGATCAGGTCCGGCAGCGGATAGGCGAAATATTTGTATTCGCCGCGGCCGAAGCCATGACGCCCCATCACGATCCGGCTGCGGAAATTTTGGTCGTCCGGGTACAGCGCGGCCAACGCGGCGCATTCGTCCGGCGACAGTAATTCTTTCAGGACCGCGCAGCCCTGCGCGTCGAGATCGGCGGTTGCCTGCGGCCAGTCGATGGCATCGACGCGGGCGGCGATGTCGGGGGAACGGGCGATATTTCTTGCGGTTGCTCTCATGGCGGGCAGTCTCGCAAATAGCACCGGTGTGTGCCACCCGATTTCCGATCTCGCGTCGTCCCTGCGAACGCAGGGACCCATAACCACCGGCTGTCGTGATGCCGCGGCTGTGGCCTCAGCAAGTCCTAACAACGAACGACGGCGGCTATGGGTCCCCGCATTCGCGGGGACGACATGTGGAGAAAGCTAACCCAGCACCGGCATCGTAATCACATCATAGCCGTGACTGATCTTCCGCTTCAGCAAGGGATCTTCCAGCTCGAACTCGAAGCGATCAGCCGGGCGGATGCCGCCCTTGGCGGCAAAGGTGCCGCCGAACATGGCGCAGCCATCGGGCAGGCCCTTGCTGCCAAAACCGCGGTCGATCAGATCCTTGACCGGCAGCATGGCATCCAGCGTGCCCTCCTGATACAGCACCCGCGCGCCGTCGATGACGGCCCAGGAGCGCAGGATCAGCCGGTCCCAGTGACCGATGACGTCCTCCAGCTCCCACAGCACGGAGGCGACCGGCTTGTCGCACATCTGCTTTGACACCGTGACGCTGTAGGCTTCCACCTTGCGGTCGGTATGGTCGGAACCGCAGCCGACGAAAATGCGGCCCTGCCAGCCGATCAGCACGAACTCGACCTCGCCGCTGGAATTTTCGCCGCAGACCTCAATGCGATCCTCCAGGGTGATCCGCCGCGCCGAGCATCGGTAGTAAATCGGCGTCGAAGCCGGCCGCGCGATGCCGATCGCTTCGAGTTCGGCGATGTGCTTGTCGCGCGCCACCGGATCGCGGCCGGTCCAGCCGGCGATGACGGCGTGGTCGATAGCAAGCGTCAGCGGCGTCAACGCGCCCTTGTCGTCGACGTTGAAGGTCAGATCAAACACGGATGATATTCTCCATTCCGGCGGCCAATTCGAAAATACGGCGATCCGATCCGCCCGCCGCGGCCAGCATCAGCCCGACCGGCACCTCGCCCTTGCGATGCGCCGGCAGCGAAATCGCGCAGCCGTCGAGCATGTTGATCAGCGTGCAATTGCGTAAAGAACGCAAATTCTGCGTGGTGAAGGCCTGGTCGTCGGCGAGGTCGGCGATCCCAGGCGGCGTATTCGCCGTCGTCGGCAGCACCAGCGCGTCATAGGGCGCGATGCGCTGTTCCGTTCGCGCAATGAACGAACGGCGCGCCTTGAGGATGTCGATATAATCAGCCGCGCTGATGCCTTCGCCGCGCAGGATGCGGACGCGGACGCGGGGATCGTAGACGTCGCCTTTGCTGGTGAGCAAATAGCGGTGCCAGGCGTAGCTTTCGGCGGCGGCAAAACCTCCCTTGCTGTTCATGACGCCGATATCGTGAAATTCCGGCACCTCGATCCGCTCGATCAACGCGCCCCGGCGCGACAGCGTCTCGAGCGCACGCTCGAAGGTCCTTGCGACCTCCTCGTCAAGATCATCCAGCGCGATCGTGGTCGGCACCGCCAGCCGCATGCCCTTGACCGGGCGCGGCTGCAAAGGTTGCACGACTTCATTGGCGAGCACGGCGTCGAGCACCGCGCAGCAGGCCACGGTGCGCGCCAGCGGACCAATACTGTCGAGCGAGAACGACAGCGGCACGCCGCCATCGAGCGGCACCCGGGCCTGCGTCGGCTTGTAGCCGACGATGCCATTATAGGCCGCCGGAATCCGGCACGAGCCGCCGGTATCGGTGCCGAGCGCGCCGTAAGCCATGCCGTCGGCGATCGAAACCGCCGCACCAGAGGATGAGCCGCCGGGCACATGGCCGACGCTGCGATTCCACACGCTCTTCGGCGTGCCGTAATGCGGATTGATGCCGATGCCGGAATAGGCGAATTCGGTCATGTTGGTGCGGCCGATGACGATGAAGCCCGCCCGGCGCAGCCGCGCCACCACAGGCGCATCGGCTTCAGCCGGCGCCGAATCCTCCAGCGCGCGCGAGCCCGCGCGGGTCACCTGCCCCTTGATGTCGTAGAGATCCTTGATCGAGACGGGAATGCCGGCATAGGGCGACGGCGCGGCGCGGGCTTTGCGCAGATGATCCATCGCGTCCGCCGCAGTGAGCGCGGCGTCCTTGTCGACGTGAATAAAAGCTCGTGCGCCCTCGCCGGCGGGATCGGCGATCCTTGCGAGACATTCCTCGACGAGTTTGCGGGCGGTGGTGCGTCCCGCGTCGAGATCGGCAGCCAAAGTGGCGAGTGTCGGGTTAGCAGACATGATTGTCGGTCGCTCTCTTTGTTATTTGCCATCCGGCGCGGTTGAGATGTCGAGATCAAGCAGCGCCGAACTCAGCGATTTGCCGTGCGCATCGAGGGCCAGCGAGCGCGTCACGCCGCCTCCCAGCGCCTGATCCATCACGAAATTCAGCGCAGACAGATTGGGCAGTTCATAACGAACCACCTCGCCCTCGACAACACCTGCGAAATGCGATTTTACCCGCGCGGCCGTGACCTGCTCGAGCAACAGCGGATAGTGCTTCGCGTCATAGGCAATAACGGAAATATTGGAGATGTTGCCCTTGTCGCCGGTTCGGGAATGAGCGATCTCGCGCAGCTTCACCTTATGCTCCCACAAATCGGACTTGCGGCTTTGCCAGCCCCCGCGGCAGCAGTACGGAAGCGACTGCCACCACATCGCGCGCCGATTTCCACGCCCCGCCACCCGCGGCTGGACCGTTGGTATAGAGCGTCTCGACCTCGTTGCCGATCCTGACCGCCTCGCGCAGGTTTTCCGTGCGCCCTGAAACGCGCACGCGCACCTCGTAAGGTTCGCCCGCGTGCGCGGAAACTTCAGGCCCGTGCAGGGAATCGACGCCGACCAGCTCGAAGCGCAATTCGCTCGCGGCGACATTGGTCAGCTTCAGCCGCTCGCGGACGATCTCCAGCGCCAGCCGCCCCCGCGCCAGCGCGCCGGGGCCGGCATAGGAGATCTGTCCTTCGCCGATATAGCTGTCGACATAACCGACCGAAACCTTCAGCGTATCGGTTCGCTTCGCGCCGCGCCCGCCGCTGACACGAACCCGATCGGGCCCGATTTCCTCGACTTTCACCTGCGAGAAATCCGCAACCACGTCCGGCTGGAAATATTTCGCGGGGTCGTGCACCTCGTACAACAACTGTTCCTTGCAGGTTTGCGCCGTCACCGCACCGCCCGACCCCGCAACCTTGGTAACGACAAGGCTGCCATCCTCGCCGACCTCTCCAATCGGAAAACCGAGCCGCGCCAGATCTGCCACGTCCTTGTAGCCGGGATCGGCGAAATAGCCGCCGGTGATCTGGCCGGCGCATTCCAGCAAATGCCCGGCGACGGTGCCCTGCCCGAGCAGATTCCAGTCGTCCATCGCCCAGCCGAAGGCATGGATCATCGGCGCCAGGAATAGCGCCGGATCGGATGCCCTGCCGGTGATGACGATATCGGCGCCCGCGGCCAGCGCCTGCGCCATCGACTCGGCGCCGAGATAGGCATTCGCCGACAACAGCCGGTTGCCGAGCTGCTTGATCGTGCCGTCGAACTCCATGATCGGTAGATCGCCAGCCTTGCAGGCGTCGAGCACGTCGTCGCCGACGATGGCGGCCACTTTCAGAGACGGCAGTCCGAGCGACCTGGCGATATCGGCGGTCTTTCGCGCGGCGGCCTCCGGATTAGCCGCGCCCATGTTGGTCACGATCTTGATGCCCTTGTCGGCGCAGACCGGCAGCACCGCGCGCATCCGCTCCTCGAGCAATGGATCATAGCCGCTGTCGGGATTCTTCATGCGCGCCTGCTGCGCCAGCGCCACCGTTCGCTCCCCGAGGCACTCGAACACGAGGTACTGGATATCTCCCTTCTCGGCGAGTTCGATTGCGGGCTCGATGCGATCGCCCGAATAGCCAGCACCGGACCCTATTCGTATCGTTCGCACATTGTCTCCTTGTCGTTGCAAGCACCACGCGGCTCGCAACACAAATACCCTAGCGCGGAAAATTGCTGGCATACAAGCGCTGTGGCTTGGAGGAATGCGGCCATGCGGCAACGCCGCTGCTGGGACCGTTGACGGGGAACGGTCAATGGCGCATCAAGTTCGCAACGAGCGGGCTTAACCCGCATTCCCAAGGAGAATTGCCGATATGGCGGAGCCTGCGCGCGCTAAACCAAAACCCACGCCGGAAACCCAGCATTTCTGGGATGGCACGCAGGCCGGCGAGTTGCGCCTGCAGCGTTGCGACGCCTGCGCCAATGTCTATTTCCCGCCGCGCCCGTTCTGCCCCTCCTGCGCCTCGCGGAAGGTTTCCGTGTTCAAGGCCAGCGGCAAGGGCACGCTCTACAGCTACGTGATCAACCACCGCCCGGCGGCGCCCGGCTTCACTCCGCCTTATGCCATCGCGGTCGTCGAACTCGACGAAGGTCCGCGCATGATGAGCAACATCATCGACTGTCCGCAGACGCCGGAGGCACTCGAGCTCGACATGAAGCTCGAAGTCGCGTTCGAGAAGCTCGACGACAAGATCACCCTTCCCCTGTTCCGTCCGGCGAAGGGCTAGGCACCATGCGCAAAAATGCAGTCGCCGTCGTCGGCGCAGCCGAGACCACCGAACTCGGCGTCATCCCCAACATGTCGCAGATCCAGTTGCACGCGGATGCCGCGCTCAACGCCATCGCCGATGCCGGACTGAAACTCTCGGATATCGATGGCATTGCCACTGCCGTGGAAACCCCGCAGCAGATCGCGCATTACCTCGGCATCACACCGACCTGGGTTGACGGTACCTCGGTCGGCGGCTGCTCGTTCATGCTGCATGTCCGGCATGCCGCTGCCGCCATCGAGGCCGGCCTATGCAAGACCGTGCTGATCACCCATGCCGAAAGCGGCAAGTCGATGATCGGTAAACTACCGCGCTCGACTGCGCCTGACAGCCTCAACGGTCAGTTCGAGTCGCCGTTCGGCGTCTACGGCCCGCCCAGCATGTTCCCGATCCCGGTGCTGCGCTACATGAAGACCTACGGCATCACCCACGAGCAGATCGCCATGGTCGCCGTGGTGCAGCGGGAATGGGCCGCGAAGAATCCGCGCGCCACCATGAAGGCGCCGATCACGGTCGAGGACGTGCTGAATTCGCGGATGATCGCCTACCCGTTCCGCATCCTGCAATGCTGCCTCGTCACCGACGGCGGCGGCGCGCTGATCCTCACTTCGGCCGACCGCGCCAAGGACTTTCCGAACAAGCCGGTCTATATCCTTGGCACCGGCGAAAGCGTGGAAACGCCGATGGTCAGCCAGATGGAGACTTTTGACAGCTCGCGCGCGTTCAAGGTCGCGGGACCCTTGGCGTTCAAGGAAGCCGGCATCACCCACAAGGATGTCGATCATTTGATGGTCTACGACGCCTTTGCGCATCTACCGCTCTATGGCCTCGGCGATCTCGGCTTCATGCCGCACGAGGAAACCGGCAAGTTCATTGCCGACGGCAACACCCGCCCGGGCGGCAAGCTGCCGCTCAACACCAACGGCGGTGGCTTGAGCTACATGCATTCCGGCATGTACGGCATGTACGCGCTGCAGGAGAGCGTGCGGCAAATGCGCGGCATCGCACCCGCCCAGGTCAAGGACGCGAAGATTTCAGTTTGCCACGGCGTCGGCGGCATGTTCGGGGCATCCGGCACGATCATCTTTACGAACGAGAAGTAACAACCCGTCATTCCGGGGCGCGCGTAGCGCGAAACCGGAATCTCGAGATTCCGGGTCTGGTGCTTCGCACCATCCCGGAATGACGGGGCACAACAGGAGAACCCAAATGGCAAAATCATTGCAAGACAAGGTCATCATCGTCACCGGCGCGGGCCGCGGCATTGGCCGCGAGATCGCGCTGCTCTGCGCCGCCGAAGGCGCCAAGGTCGTCGTCAACGATCCCGGTGTCGCCGCGGATGGCGCCGGTTCGAGCGCGGCGCCCGCCGAGGAGGTGGTCGAGGAAATCAAGAAGCGCGGCGGCACCGCGGTCGCCAACTTCGAGTCAGTGGCGGAAGCGATTCCCGCCAGCAAGATCGTGAAGACGGCAACCGATCATTTCGGCAGGCTCGATGGCGTCGTCAACAATGCCGGCATTTTGCGCGACATGATCTTCCACAAAATGAGCGTGGAAGCGTTCGAGGCCGTCATCAAAGTGCACCTGATGGGCTCGTTCTACGTCTCTCACGCCGCGGCACGGATATACCGCGAACAGGAGAGCGGCTCCTTCGTGCACTTCACCTCGACCTCGGGCCTGATCGGCAATTTCGGCCAGGCCAACTACGCCGCCGCCAAGCTCGGCATCGTCGGCCTGTCGAAGTCGATCGCGCTCGACATGGGCCGCTTCAACGTGCGCTCGAACTGCGTCTCGCCATTCGCCTGGACCCGCATGATCGGCACCATCCCGACCGAGACCGAGGCCGAGAAGGCGCGCGTCGAGAAGATCAAGCAGATGGGCCCGGAGAAGATCGCGCCGATGTGCGCCTATCTGCTTTCCGATGCCGCCAAGGACGTCACCGGACAAATCTTCGGTGTGCGGATGAACGAGATATTCCTGTTCAGCCAGAATCGTCCTCTGCGCTCGGTGCAGCGCAGCGAAGGCTGGACGCCGCAGACCATCGCCGAGCACGGCATGCCGGCGCTCAGGGGATCGTTCTACAAGCTCGACCGTTCCGCGGACATCTTTCCCTGGGATCCGATCTGAGGTCGAGTCGTAGGATGGGGCAAAGGCGCATAGCGCCGTGCCCACCATCTATCGATCATCGTCTTGGCGGTGGGCATATTTCGCTTTGCCCAACCCACGCATTGCTGCGCTGCCAAACCCAAGTAGCACCGCCATCTCTGATTGTTTCACTACAGCCGCCTGCTTTATGCCGGAATGCGGGCAGATGTTTTTCCTCCCAACAAAAAATACACGGGAGGAAATCATGACAACTTCGCTGACCCTTTCCGATCCCCAACGACAAGGCGGCGGTTTTGACCGTCGCAAGATATTGACCGGCGCGGCCGCGCTCGCCGCCTCAGCCGTGACGATGAAGACGGCCTCTGCCGCCTCCGTCGCGCCGCTCGGCCAGACCGGCGCGCCAACGACTGCGTCGCCACCCCTGCCGCTCGGCCCGCTTCCCGGCGCCCGCTATCCGGACTCTCGCCTGGAGTCGATGAAGAAGCCGAAGGTTTCGTTCGGACCGACAGGCTTTCCGGCCTTCGCCGGCACCATGGCAGTCGAACGCGTCGCGACCGGATTCCGCTGGGCCGAAGGCCCGGTCTACTTTCCGGCCGGGCGATATGTTCTGTTCAGCGACATTCCCAACAACCGCATCATGCGCTTCTCGGAAGATGACGGGCACCTCAGCGTCTACCGCCAGCCGTCGATGAACTCGAACGGCAACACCATCGACCGCGAAGGGCGCCTGATCACTTGCGAACACAGCGGTCGACGGGTCACCCGGACCGAACTCGATGGCTCGATCACGATCATCGCCGACAAGTACAATGGCAAGAAGCTGAACTCACCGAACGACGCGGTCGTCGCGGCCGACGGTACGATCTGGTTCTGCGACCCGGCCTACGGCATCGGCGGCTACTACGAGGGCATCAAGGCCGACGCCGAGCAGGACAAGAAAAACGTCTACCGGGTGGATCCGAAGTCCGGCGACATCAAGATGGTGGTCGATGACTTCGTGGAGCCGAACGGCCTTTGCTTCTCGCCTGACGAGAAGAAGCTCTATATCTGCGATACCGGCTTCACCGATGGGCCGGACAACCCATCGCATATCCGCGTGTTCGACGTCGATCTCGCGGCCGGGAAGCTTTCGAACAGCAAGGTTTTTGCCGAGATACCCAAGCCCAGCATTACCGACGGGCTGCGCTGCGATCGTGACGGCCGCCTCTGGTGCTCGGTCGGTTGGGGCGATCCGAACGAGGACGGCGTGCGCTGCTACACGGCGGACGGCGATCTGCTCGGCAAGATCCACATTCCGGAAACCGTCGCGAACCTGTGTTTCGGCGGTCAGCAGCGGAATAGACTTTATATTTGCGGCTCGTCATCGCTTTATGCCGTCTACACCAGTGCACAGGGTGCAATGAAGCCGTAAGCGGCCTTCGCCGTCATTGCGAGCGCAGCGAAGCAATCCATCTCAACGCGTGCGGATGCATGGATTGCTTCCTCGCTTCGCTTCTCGCAATGACGGGGTGAGGCCATCGCGCCCCTTACCCGCTATTCCGCAGCCCCGCCGAAATGCCGTTGATCGTGAGCTGAATCCCGCGCAGCACCTGCTCGTCCGGGTTCTGCGCGCGGTGTTCCTTCAACAGCTCGACCTGCACGTGGTTGAGCGGATCGAGATAGGGGAAGCGGTTGCGGATCGAGCGTTCCAGCAGCGGGTTGCCCTGCAGCAGCCGTTCATGCCCCATGATGTCGAGCAGCGTCTCGATCGAGGAATGCCATTCGCGCCGGATGCGTCCAAAAATGCTTTCGCGCAATTTCACGTCGGGCACCAGTTCGGCGTAACGCGAGGCGATCGCGATCGAGCTTTTCGCCAGCACCATGTCCATGTTCGACAGCAGCGTGCGGAAGAACGGCCATTCGCGATAGAGTTCCTGCAGGAACGGCATGCCCTGCTCCGGATGTTCCGCGATCCAGGTCTCGACCGCCGAACCGAAACCGTACCAGCCCGGCAGCATCAGCCGGCATTGCGCCCAGCTGAACACCCAGGGAATGGCGCGGAGGTCCTCGATCTCGCGGGTCTTCTTGCGCGACGCCGGACGGCTGCCGATGTTGAGCGTCGAGATTTCTGTGATGACGGTGGAGCCCCAGAAATAATCGGCAAAGCCTTCGGTCTCGTAGACCAGCCCGCGATAAGCCCTGAACGCCAGCGCGGAGAGCTGCTCCATCGCCGTCAGATACTCCTTGCGCGGCGCGCTCTGCCGCGGATGCAGCAGGCTCGCCTCCAGCGTGGCGGCGGCGAGAATTTCCAGATTGCTACGGCCGACCTCGGGATTGGAATATTTGCTGGAGATGATTTCGCCCTGCTCGGTGATGCGGATCTGGCCGTTCACGGCACCGCCGGGCTGCGCGATGATGGCGTCATAGCTTGGCCCGCCGCCACGGCCGACCGAGCCGCCACGGCCGTGGAACAGCCGCAGCCGCACGCCGTGGCGCTCGAACACGTCGACCAGCCCGATCTCGGCCTTGTAGAGCTCCCAGCCCGAGGTGACGAAGCCGCCGTCCTTGTTGCTGTCGGAATAGCCGAGCATCACTTCCTGAATGCCACCGCGGCTGTCCACCAGCTTGCGGTAATCATGCAGCGACAGCATCCGATCCATGATGCCGGATGACGCCTGCAAATCCTCGATGGTCTCGAACAGCGGGACGATATTGATGGCGCTGCGGCCGGAAGGATTGACGAGGCCGACCTCCTTCAGCAACAGCGCCACCTCCAGCATGTCGGACATGCCCTTGCACATGGAGATGATGCATTGGTGGATCACATCGGCGCCGAACTTGGCGTGCGCCTCGGCCGCGGCGTGAAACACCGCGAGTTCGCCCAGCGTTTCCTCGCTGTATTTGACAAAGGACGACGCCAGCGGCCGCGGGTTGCGCAATTCGCCCGCCAATAGCGCAACGCGCGCCTCTTCGCCGAGCGCGAGGTAGGATGTTCCGGGAGTCGCGGCGTCCAGCAACTCCGCCACCGTGCGTTCATGCACCGCGGAATTCTGCCTGATGTCGAGCCGGGCGAGATGGAAGCCGAAACAATCCACGGCCCGGCGCAACGACCGCAGCCGGCCGCGCGCGATCACGCCGGAATTGTTCGCAATCAACGAACGCTCAAGCACGTCGAGATCGGCCTTGAATTCCTTTACGCTCGCATAAGGCGCGGCCTGGCCGACCGGCCGGCGGGTGGTTTCAACCTCGAGCCGCACCGCGGTCGCCGTCAGCCGGGCATAGATGCCGGACACCGCCAGCCGATACGGTTCGCCGCTCCGGTGCGGCGAGGTATCCGGCGAGCGCCCGGCCAGGGCGCGCAATTCGTCGGAAACGTCGGCAAGGTGCGCCGCCAGCGACAGCTCCGAGCCGAGGACGTGCAACTCCTCGAGATAGAAGTTCATCACCCGGCTCGACTGCAGGCGCAGCGTGCCGCGCATGACGTCGGCGGTGACGAACGGATTGCCGTCGCGGTCGCCGCCGATCCAGCTTCCCATGGTCAGGAACGAGGCCAGTTCACCCGGCGCGCCGCCCTCCTCCAGGTTCAGTCGGTCTTCCAGCGCGCAATGCAGCCTCGGCACCTCGTGCAGGAAGGTGTAGTCGTAGAACGAGAGACCGTTGGCGACCTCGTCGAGCACGGTCAGCTTGGTCCGGCGCAGCAGATTGGTCTGCCACAACGTCAGCACGGCGCGGCGCAACTGCTCGTCACTGGCCTCGGCTTCCTCCGCCGTGAGCTGGACGCGTTCGCGACGGTCGAGCAATCCGGCGATTTCCATCTCGCGGTCGATCGTGCTCTTGCGGCGAACTTCCGTGGGGTGCGCGGTCAGCACCGGGCTGACCTGGGCCTCCCCAAGGAAGCGGCGTAGCTCAGAGGCGCTGAAGCCGGCCGTCTTTGCGTGGGCCAGGGTCTGGGTGAGCACGTTCGGCCGCGGCCCGCCAGGACCACGACCACGCATCTGGCGGATGTTGTTCTGGTCCTCGGCGATGTTGGCAAGATGCGAAAAATAGCTGAAGGCGCGGACGATCCGCACGGTGTCGCTGGTCGACATGCTGTCGAGGATGGTTTCGAGTTCCCGCCGCGCCAGCTTGTCCTCGTCGCGATGGAACCGGATCGAGGTCTGCCGGATGCGCTCGACCAGGTCGAACACGTCGGCACCCTCCTGGTCGCGCACGGTATCGCCGAGAATACGCCCGAGCAGGCGGATATCCGTCCGCAGCCGCGCGTCTTCCTCCAGCGCCAGCGCATCATCGCTGCGATTGGACCGGGCCTCGGTCTCGGAAGGCATGGTCTGGGAGGACACTATCTGGGAAGACATGGCTGGCTACCTCAGAAATTGCCCGGCAATTCCGAGTGTGCAAGTTTTTTGCCGCAGTGCAAGATAAAGATGGAGACACCGCGGCCGTCGTCCCCGCGAACGCGGGGACCCATACCCCGTGCCCTCTCTTATGGGACGCTGGGGAGAGACCTTTCGCAAGCCCCAAATGCTGTGGTTATGGGTCCCTGCGTTCGCAGGGACGACAATAACTAATCCCGCCCGCTACCCACTAAATCCTCCGCCCCGACCGCTCCCAATAGGGATCACGCAGGCGGCGCTTGAAGATCTTGCCGGAGTCTTCCCGCGGCAGGTTGGACTGGATTTCGATGTGTTTTGGTACCTTGTAGTCGGCCAGCGATATCTTGAGCTGCGCGCGGACGGAAGCGATGTCGAGCGTCACCGCCGGCTGCGGCTCCACCACCGCCATCAGCGCTTCGCCGAATTCCGCGTCGGGAATGCCGAACACCGCGCAATCATGCACGCCCGGTACCGCATGCAGCGCAGCTTCGATCTCGGCCGGGTAGATATTCACGCCGCCTGAAATCACCATGTCGCGCTTGCGGTCGCAGATGAAGACATAGCCGTCCGCGTCGATATAGCCGACGTCGCCCGAGGTGATGAACCCCTCGCGATCGATCTCGGAGCGCTTTTCCGGCTTGTTATGATAGGTGAAGTCTGGATTGCCTGATATGCGCGAATAGATTTCGCCGATCTCGCCCTGCGGCAACTCCTTTCCGTCGTCGCCGATGAAACGCAGCTCTGCGCCGGGCGAAATCTTGCCGACAGTACCGGGTTTCTTCAGCGCATCCTCGGAAGTGGCAAAGGTGACCGCGCCCGACTCGGTCGAGCCGTAGAATTCGTAGATGACCGGTCCCCACCAATCGATCATCGCGCGCTTGACGTCGGCCGGACAGGGCGCGGCGGCATGGATGATGTGGCGCAGCGACGACATGTCATACTTCTTGCGGACTTCCTCCGGCAGCTTCATCAGCCGGATGAACATGGTCGGTACCATGAAGATGGTGTCGATCTTCTCGGCCTCGACCACCCGCAAAAATTCTTCCGCGTCGAAGCGCGGCATGATCGCCAGTGCGCCGCCAGGTCGACCGGCGCGCAGGCCGAACGAGTTCGGCGCGGAATGATACAGCGGCCCCGGCAGCAGCGCGCGGGCCCCCGGCTTGAGGCCATAGATCATCCCGCGCATGCGCTCGGCGCTGGCGGTCTGCTCCGGCGTCGGCGCGAAACGACGAACGCCCTTGGGATGGCCCGTGGTGCCCGAAGTGTAGATCATGTTCTGCGGCTGCGGCACCGCGGGCCCGTCATAGCGCGCGTGCTGTTTCAGCCAGGATTCGAAATCGATCGCAAAATCGGGCGTCGCGAGATGATCCGGGTTGATCTTGTAATTGGCGATAATTTCCGGCGGCGTCGGCACGCCGAGCGCGGTGACGCTCGGCGGGATCGACTCGCGCAACTGGTGCAGCATGTCGGCATGCGCGATCAGCACCGAGGTGCCGGAATCCTTCAACACATAATTGACCTCTTCCGGCTTGAAGTGCCAGTTGACAGGCACGCCATAGGCGCCGAGCCGCATCGCCGCATAGGCTGCCTCGATGAAGGCGATGTCGTTGCGCATCAGCATGGCAACGCTGTCGCCCTGTTTGACGCCAAGTTTCTGCAAGCCGCTGGCGATGCGGTCGGCGCGATCGGCGACCTCGTCGTGGTCGCGCCGGCGCGGGCCGCTGATGATGCCGAGGAAGGGGGGTGAGGTAGACATTGTCGCTTTCCGATCTGTTGCCGGGTTTGAAAGCTGTGCAGTCATTCCGGGGCGATGCGCAGCATCGAACCCGGAATCTCGAGGTTCCGGGTCTGGTCCTTCGGACCATCCCGGAATGACGGCAAGAAACTACCCCGCCTCCGCGAACCGCGGCGCTCGTTTTTCCATGTTGGCACGTACCGCCTCGGTCTGGTTAGAGCTGCCGAGCAGCTTCTGCTGTTCGACGGATTCAGCCATTAGCGCCGGAGCCGGGTCGACGGACAGTTTGTTCAGCATGCGCTTGGCGGCGCGGATCGCGTCGGGGCTCTTGCCGGCGATTTCGCGCGCGACCTCGAAGGCCGCCGCGCGCGGATCGTCGCAGATCCGTGTCGCGAGGCCATAGCTCATGGCTTCCTGGGCGGAGAAGATGCGGCCGGTATAGGTGAGGTCGCGCAGGATATCGTCGCGAACGAGACTTGCGAGAATGGGCGTGCCGGCCATGTCGGGCACCAGTCCCCATTTGATTTCCATGATCGACATCCGCGCATCGGGCGTGAGGAAGCGCATGTCGGCGCCGAGCGCGAGCTGGAAACCACCGCCGAACGCCACACCCTGGATCGCGGCGATGACCGGCACCGGAAGCTGACGCCAGCCCCAGACCGCCTGCTGCGGAAAGTTCGCCAGCCCATGCGTGCGTGCAGTCAGGTCACGTTTCTCGCCACCGGCGACCCCATTACCGCCGTGTTCCTTCATCGCATGGAAGCGTCCCATATCGAGACCGGCGCAGAACGCCCGTCCCTCCCCGGACAATACTACCACCCGGACGCCTTTTTCATGGGCAAGCCGCTCGGTCGCGGCCACCAGCGCCTCGAACATCGCGGCATCGAGCGCGTTCATTTTGTCCGCCCGCACCAGCCGGACGTCAGCGATGCCGTCCGAAATCGATATAGAGACGCGTTGTTCCATGAGAATTCTCCTCCACACTTCCTTCTTGGCGCTTTACAGAACGGCCGTTGCCGGTTTTAGTCAATCGACCAATTAACAGACAATCCCCTTGGGTGGAAACGATGTTCAACGATCAGCTTCTCGCCGGGCGGCGCATTCTCGTGACCGGAGGCGGCACCGGCCTCGGCAAGTCCATGGCCGCACGGTTTCTCCAACTGGGCGCCGAGGTCCACATCTGCGGCAGACGCAAGATCGTGTGCGACGAGACCGCGACCGAATTGATGGATCTGCATGGCGGGCGGGTGATCAGCCACGGCGTCGACATCCGCAATGCGATGGCCGTCGACGAAATGATCGAACAGATCTGGACCTCGGGTCCCCTCACCGATCTCATCAACAATGCCGCCGGCAATTTCATCTCGCGCTCGGAAGAGCTGTCGCCGCGCGGTTTTGATGCCGTCGCCAACATCGTCATGCACGGCACCTTCTACGTCACGCATGCGGTCGGCCGGCGCTGGATCGCCGCCAAGCTGCCTGGCAATGTGGTGTCGATCACCGTGACCTGGGTGCGCAACGGCTCGCCCTACGTAGTGCCGTCGGCGATGAGCAAGTCGGCGATCCACGCCATGACGATGTCGCTGGCGGTCGAATGGGGCAAGCACGGCATCCGCCTCAACACCATTGCACCCGGCGAAATCCCGACCGAGGGCATGAGCAAGCGCATCAAGCCCGGCGACGAGGCCGGCGCGCGCACAAGGGCGCAGAACCCGATGGGCCGGGTTGGCACCATGGAGGAATTGCAGAACCTCGCCGTGTTCCTGATCTCCGGCGGCTGCGACTGGATCAACGGCGAGACCATCGCCATGGACGGCGCGCAGGCGCTCGCGATGGGCGGCAATTTCTATCAGTTGCGCGACTGGAGCGACGACGACTGGAACAAGGCGCGCGACTCGATCAAGGCGCAGAACGAAAAGGATCGCGCGGCAAGGAGCTAACCTCTGCTGTCGTTCCTGCGAACGCAGGAACCCATAACCACCAGCGTCGATTGGTACGAAGGCAACTAGCCCCATCGTCTCACCGATAGGCCGCGGCGTATGGGTCCCTGCGTTCGCAGGGACGACGCACCGTATTGTTTTTCGCGCGTGATGACGCCAAACTCCGCGCAACGAAAACAAGACGCTACGGGAAAGACATGTCCGCTTCGCAGCAATTGACGAACCTTGCCGACATGGTGCGCGACCGCGCCAAGACGCTTGGGAACGCACTGGCCTATGAATTCGAGGGACGTCAGACCACTTTCGCCGAATTCGACATCAACACCAACCGCGTCGCGAACGCGCTTGTAGCGCTCGGCGTCAAGCCGGGCGAGCGCATCGCCTATCTCGGCAAGAACAGCGACATCTATTTCGAGCTGTTGATGGGCGCGATGAAGGCCAAAATCGTGATGGCGCCGGTCAATTGGCGTCTCGCCGGCCCGGAAGTCGCGTTCATCGTCGGCGATTGCAAGGCACCGGTGCTGTTCGCAGGGCCCGAGTTCATCACCCAGGTCCGCAACATCAAGCCGCAATTGCCTGACGTGCGGCACGTGATCACCACCGAAGGCGGCGCGCCGGAATGGCAGGATTTTGCGGCTTGGCGGGATGCCGCCAGTGGTGACGATCCGAAGGTCCAGATCAGCCCGAAGGACATCGCGATCCAGCTCTACACTTCCGGCACCACGGGCAAGCCCAAGGGCGCGATGCTGTCGCATGCCAACTTCCTCAATCTGGTGCAGACCGGCAATGAGGCCGAGAAGCCCGATTGGAACAAGTGGTCGACCGACGATGTCTCGCTGGTGGCGATGCCGATCTTCCATATCGGCGGTTCGGGCTGGGGCGTCATGGGCCTCTATCACGGCGCCAAGGGCGTAATCGCGCGCGAGTTCGACCCGACCAAGGTTCTGGATTTCTTCGAGCAGTCTGGCATTACAAAACTGTTCATGGTGCCCGCCGCGATGCAGTTCGTGGTGCGGCAACCGCGCGCGCGGCAGGTGGATTTCTCGCGCTTGAAATACATGCTCTATGGTGCCTCGCCGATTCCCGCAGCGCTGCTCAAGGAATGCATCGAGGTGTTCAAATGCGGCTTCGTGCAGATGTACGGCATGACCGAGACGACAGGCACCATCGTCGCCCTTCCGCCCGAGGACCATGTCGAGGGGCTTGAGCGCATGCGCTCCGCCGGCAAGGCGCTGCCCGGCATCGAGCTTGCGATCCTCGATTCTGACGGCAAGCGATTGCCCCCGCGTGAAGTCGGCGAGATCGCGACCCGCTCCGGCTCCAACATGGCCGGCTACTGGAATCTGCCGGAAGCGACCGCCAGGACGCTCGGCAGCGACGGCTGGCTGCGCACCGGCGACGCCGGCTACATGGACGAGGACGGCTACCTCTACATCCATGACCGCATCAAGGACATGATCATCTCCGGCGGCGAGAACATCTATCCGGCCGAGGTCGAGAGCGCGATCTGCGATCATCCTGATGTCGCCGAAGCCGCCGTGATCGGCATCCCCGACGACAAATGGGGTGAAGCGGTCAAGGCGATCGTGGTGATGAAGCCCGGCAAGCAGGCGACCGCCACTGATATCATCAACTTCACCCGCGAGCGCATCGCCGGCTTCAAGACGCCGAAGTCGGTCGACTTTCTCGAAGCGCTGCCGCGCAATCCGTCGGGGAAGATTTTGCGGCGGAATTTGCGGGACCCGTTTTGGGCGGGGAAGGATCGTCAGGTGAATTGAGGACGCCGTCCTCCTACCAACGTGCCCAGGCACCTTGGCCTCGTGGTTCGAGACGACCCGCTTCGCGGGTCTCCTCACCATGAGGGTCCACATCTCAGCTTGCCGTAGCTTTCTCTCCTCATGGTGAGGAGGCGCGCAAGCGCCGTCTCGAACCACGAGGCCGGGCTGCATCGACACGCACCTAATGCTTCCCCGCCCCCATATACCCAAACA
This sequence comes from Bradyrhizobium sp. AZCC 2262, assembly GCF_036924535.1. Taxonomy (NCBI): domain Bacteria; kingdom Pseudomonadati; phylum Pseudomonadota; class Alphaproteobacteria; order Hyphomicrobiales; family Nitrobacteraceae; genus Bradyrhizobium; species Bradyrhizobium sp. AZCC 2262. The sequence continues at coordinate 4,755,048 of NZ_JAZHRT010000001.1, forward strand.
GGAATCCCGCCACCTTGCGCTTCTGGATTTCCTCGCTGCCCTCGGTGATGCGGTAGCGGCGGTGGTGGCGGTAGATGTGTTCGAACGGCTTGTGGCGGGAATAGCCCATGCCGCCGTGGACCTGCATGGCGCGGTCGGCGGCCTCGCAGCACAGGCGGTTGGCCCAGAAGTTACACATCGACACCCGGTCGGAGAGCGTGTGCTCGACCTGCGCCTGGGTGAGTTGATCCATTTCCCACGCGGTCTTGCGGATCAATAGCCTCAGCATCTCGGCCTGCGTCGCCAGTTCCACCAGCGGCCACTGGATCGCCTGGTTCTCGGCCAGCGCCTTGCCGAACGGCTTTCGCTCGCGCGCGTATTTGACGCTTTCGTTGATGCAGTAGACGGCCGCGCCCAGTGAACTCGCTGCTTGCCGGATGCGGTTCTCGTGCACAAAACATTGCGCCAGCGACAGGCCGCGGCCGATTTCGCCGAACAGCGCATCCTCAGGCACGAACACATCCGTGAAGCTGACGCGCGGGTGATCCGTCGGCATGTTGAAGGTCCACATGTATTCCTCGACCTTGACGCCCGGGCTCTTGGCCGGCACCAGCAGACAGGTAATGCCCCGTGCATCGCCGTCATTGCCCGACGTACGGGCGAACAGCGCGCAATGGGTGGCGACATGCATGCCGGTCGTCCACATCTTCTGGCCGTTGATGATCCAGCCCTTGACGTTGTCGCGGGTCGCCTGCACCGCCCCGGTTTCCATGTGCGTCGCGTCGGAGCCGTGATCGGGCTCGGTGAGGCCGAAGGTAATACGGTATTTTCCCGTGATCGAACCTTCGATCATCGCCTTCTGCTCGTCGGTGCCGTAGCGGTCGAGCATCGTCACGAGCGGCAGGTTGCCGACGATCGAATGCTCGTTCTGCAGGTCGTTGTGCAGGCCTAGGCCCTTGGAGGCAAAATGTTCGCGGATCACGGCCATCCAGAGGTTGGAACCGTCCTTGCCGCCGTAGCGCTTCGGGATCGCGAAGCGCAGATGCCCGGCGGCATCGGCGAGATTCTTCGCCTTGCGCAGCAGCGCTTCCCATTCATGCCGTGGCAGGCCGCCATTTTCAAAATCGGTGCGCGCCCATTCGCGGCGGTGGTCGAAGAAGCGGATGTTGTCGTCGGCCTCCTCCAGCGGCTTGATCTCGCGCGTGATGAAGCGATCGAGTTCATCGAGATAGGCCGTGAGGTCGGCAGGCAGGTTGAAATCCAAGGCGGTCTCTCCCGGAACTATCGCTTGTTTTGATTTGCGTTTAGGCGCTACGCAGCGCTCCCGCACGGATCGATTTAGGTTGGAAGACCACGCCCAAGTCAAGCAAGGGAATGACGCTTGGCACGCGCGGGGCCCCCGCGTAATTGGATGGCATCGGACAGCGGCCCGGCGCTATGATCGCGGCCAGTATTCTTCTCCGCAGAAAATCCAAACGGGAGCGAACATGGACCTGAAATTCTCCAAGGTGACGCGCAAGGGACCGATCACGATCATCACGCTGTCGCGGCCCGAAGTGTACAATGCGTTGCATATCGACGCGCATTTCGAGCTCAACAAGGTGTTCGACGATTTCTCCGCCGACCCCGAGCAATGGGTCGCGATCGTCACGGGCACCGGCGACAAGGCGTTCTGCGCGGGCAACGACCTTAAATGGCAGGCAGCGGGGGGAGAGCGCGGCTGGGACAAGGGCGGCTTTGCCGGCCTCACCACGCGGTTCGACTGCGACAAGCCGATCATCGCCGCCGTCAACGGCGTCGCAATGGGCGGCGGTTTCGAGATTGCGCTGGCCTGCGACCTCATCATCGCATCGGAGAACGCCACCTTCGCGCTGCCCGAACCGCGCGTCGGCCTCGCTGCGCTCGCCGGCGGCGTACACCGGTTGCCGCGGCAGATCGGGCTGAAGCGCGCCATGGGCATGATCCTCACCGCCCGCCACGTCTCGGCCAAGGAGGGGCTCGAACTGGGTTTTGTGAATGAGGTGGTTCCGGCCGGCGAAGCGCTGGTAGCAGCGGAACGCTGGGCGGAGACGATCTGCAAGAACTCGCCGATGTCGATCCGCGCCTCCAAGCAGGCGATCCAGAGGGGGCTTGAAGGCTCGCTGGAGCAGGCGATGGCCGAGCAGCGGGAATATCCGGCGGTGAAGGCAATGGCGGCCTCGCAGGATTACATCGAGGGGCCGAAGGCGTTTTCCGAGAAGCGTCCGCCGAAATGGCTGGGGAAGTGACGCTTCGTCATTCCGGGATGGTGCGTTAGCACCAGACCCGGAATCTCGAGATTCCGGGTTCGATGCTTCGCATCGCCCCGGAATGACGGAGATAATCACTTCGCCCCCAACTCCCGCTTGTACGACGCGTAGTTCGGCTGATCGACGGCGAGCTTGTCCATCGTGGTCTGCCAGAGATGCTCGGCCAATCCCGGCGTCTGCAGATCGACCTTGCCCTTTGAAATCTTGTCCGACAGTGTGCGGTTCAGCTCGATCAGCGAGCCATCCGCGCCGAGCAAACGCTTCAGCCGCTCGGCCTCGGCGGCATCATTACCCTGCTCCAGCGCCAATTGCCGCGTGACCAGATCCAGCGCATTGATGCCGACGCGGAGCTTGAAGGCGTCGTGGCCCTTGATGAAGGGCGTGATCTCGTTGCGGAGGAAATCCGCGACCGCCCTGATCAGTTCGGTGGGTGTCGGTTCGTCCTGCATCTTACCCTCCTCTCGGAGCTAGCAATCTCAGCAAATCAATTTCCGTTTCCGACGAACGCCGTCCGATCATGGCGCGCTCCATCGAATGATCCGGGCCTTTCCGGAAACGCTGCATCATGCCGCAGCACATGATGCCCCAGCGCAGTGTGCCCATCACTTCCCAGAACATCACACGGTCAGGATCGACCTTGCGGCCGGCTTCCTCATAGCCTGCGAATAATTCCTCGCGCGAACCAAAGCCGCCGACCGGCTTGTCGATCTCGCCGAAACGCCAGGAGTTGACGCAGATCCAGCCGAGATCCTCCATGGGATCGCCGAAATGCGCGAGCTCCCAGTCCAGCACCGCGCGCACGCCGTCGGGGCCGATGATGAGATTGCCGTGGCGGAAATCGCCGTGCACCAGCGTCACCTCCTTCGACGGCCCGGGGTCGCGCTCGCGCAGCCAGCGCAGCGCCAGTTCGAACACCGGACGCGGCCAGTTGAAACTACGGTACTCACGTTCGAGGTCAGCGATCTCCTTTGTCGCGGTCATCTCGCGCAGCTTCGGCAATTTCGCAGCCGGCAAGCCGTGAATGCCAGCGATAACCTTGCCAAGCTGACGTGCGAGAATCGGCCGCGCTTTTGCGAATTGCTCATCGCGCAGAATCTTGCGCGCGATGGTCTCGCCTTCGATGCGCTGCATGATGAAGCCGGTGCCGAGTTCGTCCGCGGGCGTCAGCACATGCATCACCCGCGGCGACGGCAGACCGGCGTCATGCGCGAGCTGCATCAATGTCGCCTCGGCATCGAGCCCGGCGGCCCGTCCCGGCGACGCGCCATAGCCCGGCGGCGCACGGCGCAGGATGGCGCCGGTGTTGCCGCCCGCGTGAACGATGTCGAACGTCCAGGTCTCCTGGCTGGCGCCGCCGGAAAGTTTTGCGGCCCCAGTCACGCCGGTCGCCCCCTTATACCAGGAGGCGACACAGCGTCCGAGTTGGTCCTCGATCATTTGCCCCTGAACTTGGCCGGGCGCTTTTCCAGGAATGCGGTGACGCCTTCCTTGAAATCTTCCGCCGCGCCCGCGATGCGCTGCGATTCGAATTCGAGGTTGAGCTGTTCCTCGAAGGAATTTTCCGGGCTGTCCCAATAGAGTTTTCGGATCAGCGACAGCGCGATCGTCGGGCCATTGGCAAGATCATGCGCGAGCTTCATCGCCTCTTCCATCAACACCGCATCGTCGTAGACGCGGTTGACGAGGCCCCATTCCAGCGCCTTCTCGGCCGGCAGCCGCTCGCCCATCAGCGACAGTTCGACCGAACGCGCCTTGCCGATCATCCGCGGCAAGAGCCAAGTCGAGCCGCAATCCGGCACCAGGCCGATGCGGCGGAACGCCTGCAGGAAATAGGACGAGCGCGCGCACACGATCATGTCGCCCATCAATGCAAAACTCATCCCGGCGCCGGCGGCGGGGCCATTGACCGCCGACACGATCGGGCAATGCAGCCGGCGCAGCCGCCGCAGGAACGGATGGAAACCGATTTCCAGCGATTGCCCGGCGTTGCTCTTGCCGGGCTTCTGGTTGTTGCGGCCCTGCAGATTGGCGCCGGTGCAGAACGCGCGTCCGGCACCGGTCAGCACCAGGCAACGCACCTCATCCCGCTTGTCGTCGATCGCATCGAGCGCCTCGCCGAGACCGCCCAGCATGTCCATCGAGACCGCGTTCATGACCTCCTGATGGTCGAGCTTGAGAATGGCGACCGGGCCGTCGAAATCGAGCGTGACATGCTTGAACTGCATTGCTTCCTCATGACTTGTGTTTACGCGCTATTTCGCTGCGCGGAAGATAGGATGTCTCGGCCCATATTTGATTTTCCGGGCAGGCTTGTCCATGGTTGCATTAGAACATCTGCCCGCCACTGGGCGCACGACTTATCGCGCCCCAAAGCAAATGAAAACACCCCAAGGGGAATATCAAATGAGCATCTTTGACCTCACCGGCCGCACGGCGGTCATCACTGGCGGCAACGGCGGCATCGGCCTTGGCATCGCGCAGGCGTTGAACGCGCAAGGCTGCAACGTCTCGATCTGGGGCCGCAACGCCGACAAGAACAAGGGCGCGGCGGCAACCATGTCGGCCGGTCCCGCCAAGGTAGATACCCAAATCTGCGACGTCTCCGATCCCGCTTCCGTCAAGGCCGCAATGAAGGCGACCCTCGACAGTTTCGGCCGGGTCGACGGCTGCTTTGCCAATGCCGGCATCGGCGGCGGTGGACGCCGCGCCTTCATCGACCGCACCGAGGAAGAATGGCGGCGCATGTTTGCGACCAATCTCGATGGCGTCTTTCATGTGTTCCAGGTTGCCGCCCGCCACATGACCGAACGCGCCGAGGCCGGCGACAAGTTCGGTCGGCTGGTCGCAACCTCGAGCCTGGCGTCGCTGTTCGGCACCGCGCGCAACGAGCATTACGCCGGCACCAAAGCGGCGCTGAACGCGCTGTGCCGTGCGCTCGCCGTTGAGCTGGCGCGCCACGGCGTCACCGCGAATGCGATCCTGCCCGGCTGGATCAAGAGCGACATGACCGCCGGCATCATGGGGAATGAAAAATTCGTCGCCAACGTGATGCCGCGCATCCCGGTGCGCCGCTTCGGCGAGCCCACGGATTTCGGCGGCATCGCCGTGTACATCATGAGCAAGGCGTCGTCGTATCATACGGCTGATTGTTTTGTGATCGATGGCGGGTACACGGCGTTTTGAAGTTGGGTGCGGCCGGTGGCCTCGCCCTTCGGGGTGAGGGGGAAGAGCGAACCTTGTAGCCCGGATGAGCGAAGCGACATCCGGGGCAACTCTAACACCGTCCCGGATATCGCTTCGCTCATCCGGGCTACGAACTGAACGCGGCTTCGCGATCTCGCGACACATGGCGTCCGAGGTTTGCCAGCAACTTCCCACCCTCCAATCAGAGGGCGCAGGGAAGACCGGGTGCTTGCTGCACCCGCGGTCTCGCGTGCGATTTGCGCTAAAGAAAATGCACACGAGCATACAGGGCAGCGGGAGCATTCCGGCCTTCCCTGCGCAATGGCTTTACGGCTTACTTCGTGCTCTTCCCGGAGAACGGCTCTTTTGCCTCCGTCGCCCGTGAAAAACTTTCGCTTCTCTCGGACTTAACGCCAGCACCGCGGCGCCCGAACCACACGACTTCGCCGTACGCTCGAGCCGCACACGTCAGTCGCAGCTCTCGCGTCCATCGCATCTCACCGCGCGTTCGTGACGATCGCGAGCGCCCCTCATCCGCCGTGAGACAAGCGGAGTTATGCGGCTGATTTGGGTGAGAACGAAAGCGGAATATTTTTGATTCCCGGGCTTGACACGATTTCGGAAAATCCGAATTGATTTGCCCGTCAGGCAACGGGTTCCCGATGAACCCGGCGGGTCATCGACAAGGGCAAAGCGATTGTCCCGGTTTGCGGGAATCTCCATCGCGCCGGGCCGTGATTGTTTCCCGAAACGATCGAAGCCAGCTTCCACCAAGCAGCCAGGCTGAGTTTGCCGGCTGCCTGATGGAGGATCGCTTCATGACAGCCGACAGACGCACGTTCCTGAGTGCGGGCCTCGGAGTAGCCGCGGCCGTTGCCTCTCGCAACCACAGTCCGACGATTCCAGCGCGCGCCGACGTCACCGAAATGCCGTCGCTCAGCACCGACCGCAGCCTTCGCACTGAGGCGAGCGCGGATTTTGGTCGCCTGCTTCACAGCGAGCCGCGCGCGGTAGCGCAGCCGGCATCCGGTGCTGATATTGCGAGCCTGATGCGCTGGGTTGGGAATCAGGGTTTGAAGATTGCGGCGCGCGGACAGGGCCATTCGATCTACGGCCGCTCGTTAAGCGAGGACGGCATCGTGATCGACATGAGCAAACTCGATGCGATCCGCGATCTCCAGCCGGACCGCATAAGCGTCGAGGCCGGCGCCACGTGGAAGAGCGTGCTCGATGCAGCGCTGTCACACGGCATGACGCCGCCGGTTCTCACCAACTATCTCGGCCTGTCGGTCGGCGGCACGCTCGCGGTGGGCGGAATCGGTGGTTCGTCATCCCGGTCAGGCATGCAAACCGACAATGTCCTCGAACTGGACGTGGTGACGGGAGATGGAAACAAAATTACATGTTCGGCGACGTCGCATCCGGATGTTTTTGACGGCGTTCGAGCCGGCCTCGGCCAATGCGGCATCATCACGCGAGCAACGCTGCGCCTGGTCCGCGCACCCGAGCGCGTCCGGCGGTTTCAGCTGTTTTATCCTGACTTGGTCGCCCTGATCGCCGATCAGCGGCTTGTGCTGGACCAGCCGCGTTTCGACCAGTTGCAAGGAGCAATCCTTCCCGATGGCGCCGGCGGCTGGCGATATCAGCTCGACGGTGCCGTGTTCTACAACAGCGATCGAACGCCCGAGGACAAGGCCGTGCTGTCCGGACTGTCGGATCTGCGCAGCGCCGCCGTGATTGCCGACCTGACCTGGCGCGACGACGCCCTAGCGTTCGCAAAGTTCGAGGCCTTGCTCCGATCGAAAGGCCAGTGGTCCAATCCAAAACCCTGGCTGTTGACATTCCTGCGCGGCACCAACGCCGAGCAGATCGTGCGTGAGATCATGGACGGATTGACCGGCGCCGATGTCGGCCCATTCGGCCGGATCACCTGCTATCCCATGCGCACCAGCGCCTGCCGTACGCCGCTGTTCCGCTTGCCCGAAGAGAATATCGTCTTTCCCTTCAACATCATCCGTATTCCGCCGTCAGACGACGCCGCAACGGCGCAGCGAATGGTCGCGCAGAACCGCGCGCTTTACGAACGCATCCGCGACGCCGGCGGGGTCCAGTATCCGGTCGGCGCGTTTCCGATGTCGCACGGCGATTGGAGCAATCATTTCGGATCAAGCTGGCCACGATTTCTGGAAATCAAGCGGCGCTGTGATCCGGCCAACGCGCTCGCCCCAGGTTACGGCATATTCTGAGTTTTTTTGGCGCATGACCTCTTCGGAAAACCGGCGCCCACCTTGCGCTGAAGCGGCCCTCCGGGTCCGGATCATGCGCTAGATCAGATCGGTCTTGAGGCCGTTCGCCAGAAAGTCCACGAAGCGCCGCATGCGCTCCAGCGGCGCCCGCGTCGGCGGCCAGACGAGCTGGACCGGCATTCCCTCGGTTTCGAATTCCGTCAGAACGATCGCGAGCTTCCCCTCGTCCACGAACTCCCTGATTTGCCAGAGCGGCAATTGAGCAAGGCCGAGGCCTTCGCTGGCGGCCGCGCGGATAGCCGCGGCACTGTTCGAGCGAAAACGGCCGCTCACGATGACGGTCTGCAGCTTGCCGCCAACGCGAAACGGCCATTTGTCGGCGACGCCTGTGCCTGCCCGCAGAATGCAGTGATGACCTTCAAGCTCATCGGGGTGCTTCGGACTGCCATGCTGGGCGAAATACGACGGAGCACCGCAGGTTACGACGCGCAGCGCCTGCAGTCGGCGCGCCGTCAGGGACTCATCGACGGATCGCCGATCCGGACGGCGATATCCAGACCGTCCGCAAGGAGGTCAACCTGTTCATCGGACGCCTTCAATTCGATCTCGACGTTCGGATAGAGTTTCAGAAAGCGGCCAATGATCGGGGCGACATAAGACGATGCAAACAGCACCGGCGCACCGACCTTCAGCGGACCCGATACTTCGCCGCGAATGTTGGCGGCCTCGTTCCGCGCTTGAAGGATCTCCGCGACCGCCGGCTTGATGCGCTCGTAGAACATTCGTCCGGCTTCCGTGGGGTCCGAGCGCCGTGTGGTGCGCTTCACAAGTTCCACACCAACGGCGCGTTCCAACGCAATCAGTGAACGGTTCAGGGACTGCAGCGGACGTCGAAGGTGGCGCGAGGCGGCAGCCTGGCTGCCGTTCTCGACAATCGCCACGAACGCCTCGAGGTCGTCCAACCGTTCCACGCCGGAATTCCTGTCTTCAGGGATGCGGTATCACAAAATACATCGACCATCCCTCTGGCACCGATCCCGACTGGGCGGCAAGTGAATGGCCTGCAATTACCAAGGAAAGACGTGGATCGCCGGAACATCTGGCGCGAAGACGCGCTTCGCGCTTTAGCCCGGCCGTGACGAAAAGTGAGTGGCCGTCAGGCGGAGAAGTTCTGCCCTACCGGCTCATCCCCACGGTCCGCGCGATGCAGGCCGGCCCCACGCACCTCGGCGCGGATAATTTCGTCCGGCGTCGAGGGACGGCGCGCCGCCGCCTGCGCCCATCTCGGCCGCCAGCTGCTGCAGCGCTGCGATGCGGTTCTCGGTCGAGGGGTGCGTCGTGAACAGATTGTCCATGCCATGACCCGACAACGGGTTGATGATGAACATGTGCGCGGTCGCCGGATTGCGCTCGGCTTCCATGTTCGGGACCTGATGCGCGGCATTGGCGATTTTCGACAGCGCGGACGCGAGCCACATCGGCTGGCCGCAGATGCGCGCGCCGAGATCGTCGGCGGCGTATTCGCGGGTCCGGCTGATCGCCATCTGCACGAGCATGGCGCCGAGCGGGGCCAGGATCATCATGGCGATCGAGCCGATGATGCCGGGGCCATGGTTGTTGTCGCGGTTGCCGCCAAAGAACATGCCGAACTGCGCCAGCATCGAGATCGCGCCGGCGATGGTCGCGGTGATGGTCATCAGCAGCGTGTCGTGGTTTTTGACGTGCGCGAGCTCATGCGCGATCACGCCGGCGAGCTCCTCGCGGCTGAGCTGTTGCATCAGGCCCGTGGTCACCGCGACCGCCGCATTCTCTGGATTGCGGCCGGTGGCGAACGCGTTGGGCTGCGCCTCGTCCATCACGAACACGCGCGGCATCGGCAGGCCGGCGCGGCCGGCCAATTCGGCCACGAGATGGACGAGGTCGGGCGCGCTGTTGCGGTCGACCTCATGGGCGCCGTACATCGACAGCACCATGCGGTCCGAATTCCAGTAGGCGAACAGGTTTGTCGCAGCCGCGATCACCAGCGCGATCATGGCCCCGCTGGCGCCGCCAATCAGATAGCCGACGCCCATGAAGAGGCCGGTAAGACCGGCCAGAAGAATGGCAGTCTTCAGATAGCTCATTGTCGTCTCCTTTGCCCGCCCGCGGCCGGACGCCGGGGCCGGCATCCCAAAGGTAGGAATTGCGCTGCCGGCGCTTCAAGATGCCGGGGTGCGTCGAGGCGCCGCGTTTGGCGGCGGAAACCACCCTCTCGGATTACCGAACCGTAATCTGCCGGCTCCGCCTGGCACTCGGGGCTTCCCGACGGTTGCCCATCGCCTGCTTGTACAACGCCAACACCGCCGTCTACATTGCCCGGCAACGAGCAGCGCAGGCGGTTGTTCCGCCCTGCGAAAGCAAAGCGCGAGGCAATCGCGTCTGTTCGTCGGAAGAACTGGGGAGGAATTGACCAATGTTTTCGCACGTCATGATCGGCACCAACGACCTCGAAAAGGCCAAGGCGTTTTACGACGCGCTGCTCGGCACGCTCGATATCCGGCCGGCCAGGGTCGACGGCCACCGCATTTTCTACATCACCAAGACCGGCATATTCTCGGTGTCGAAGCCGATCAACGGCGAGCCCGCAACCCACGCCAATGGCGGCACCATCGGCTTTGCAGCGAACTCGCCCGAGCAGGCCGACGCCTGGCACGCGGCCGGTCTCGCCAATGGCGGCAAGACCTGCGAAAATCCGCCGGGCGTACGCGAAGGCAGCGCGGGCAAACTCTATCTCGCCTATTTGCGCGATCTCGACGGCAACAAAATCTGCGCGATGCACCGGATGGCGACGTAGATCGCAGGATGGGATACGGCTTCGGCTAACCACCCTACGCATTAAAAAGCAATTGGGAGGCCAAACCATGAATCGATTTATCGGATCTCTGGCGGCCTCCGCCGCATTGTTCGCGGCGAACCTGCTGCCGGCCCACGCCGAGATGGACGTCGCTCAGCTCAAGAAGGCGATCGAGACGTCGATCGCGGGCGACTATCCAAAGCTCGACGCGCTCTACAAGGAACTCCACGCCCATCCGGAGCTTGCATTTCAGGAAGTGAAAACCGCAGCCAGGCTGGCCGCGGAGATGCGTGCACTCGGCTTCGACGTCACCGAGAACGTCGGCAAGACCGGCTTGGTCGCGATCTACAAAAATGGCGACGGGCCCACCATCATGGTGCGCACCGAGCTCGACGGCCTGCCGATGGAGGAGAAGACCGGGCTTCCCTATGCGAGCCGTGACAAGACCAACTGGAGCGGGCGGGAGGTGTTCGTCGCCCATAGCTGCGGCCACGACATTCACATGGCGAGCTGGGTCGGAACGGCGAAGATGCTGCTCAGCATGAAAGACCGGTGGAACGGCACGCTGATGTTCATCGCCCAACCGGCGGAGGAGATTGTGGCCGGCGCCCGTGCCATGATTGCGGCTGGCCTGTTCACGCGCTTTCCCAAGCCCGACATCGCGCTTGCCCTGCATGACGGCCCATTCTCCCATGGCACGGTCTTCTATCGTACCGGGGTCGGCTCGTCCGCCGCCGACGGTCTCGAGATCACATTCCACGGCCGCGGCGGTCACGGTTCGGCGCCGCACACGACCGTCGATCCCGTTGCGATTGCGGCGCGGTTCATCGTCGACGTACAAGGCGTGATCAGCCGCGAAAAGGATCCAACCGAATTCGGCGTCGTAACGATCGGTGCCATTCACGGTGGCACCGCTGGAAATATCATTCCCGACTCCGTGCAACTCTCCGGCACCATTCGCTCCTTCAAGCCCGAGGTTCGCGCCAAAATGCATGCCGGGATCGAACGAACGGCAAAGGCCGCTGCCGCCATGTCAGGCGCACCCGCGCCCGATATCAGGATTCTCGAGGGCACCAAGCCCATCATGAACGATCCCGATGTGGTCGCCGCCATTGCTGAAGCGTTGAAGACGGCATTTGGCGACAAGTTCAGGGTTTCGCCGCCGGGGACCGCCAGCGAGGATTTCTCCGAATTCGCCGGCGCAGGCGTACCGTCGATGATGTTCAACATCGGCGTCTATGATCAGGAACGTATCGACGCGGCACGCAACGGCGACGGCCCGCCAATACCGTCCAATCATTCGCCGCTGTTCGCGCCGGTGCCGAAGCCGACCATCGAAACCGGCGTCACCGCCATGACGCTCGCGGTGCTCAGCTGGTTCGACAAGGCCCGGCGCAAATGATCGGAAACCGCGGGGTAGGCTAACCCACCCTGGACACTTGCCATGAGACGGAAAATCGCGGCGGCCTCGCCCGCGCTTGTACAAGCCCTGCCCCGCCGTCTACATTGCCGGCCAACGAGCCGAGTGCGCGCCCGCAAGATGAACGTTCTTGCGCAAATGGGAGGAAATAATCCATGAAACACGCCTATATCCCGCGAACGACGACCTACAACCTCAATCCGGGCGAGGAACTCAACGATTTGCGCATGTCGGACGAGGTTCGTCCGCTCTACGAGCACGTCAAGAAATTCATCCGCGAGACCGTCGACCCGATGTCGGTCGAGTTCATGCGGCTTGGCGAGGCCAAGAAGGACCGCTGGAGCTTTACGCCTGAACAGCTCGCGGTGCTGCAGAAGGCCAAGGACAAGGCCAAGGAGGAAGGCCTGTGGAACTTCTTCCTGCCCGATGACGAGACCGGCCAGGGCCTGAAGAATCTCGACTACGCTTATATCGCGGTCGAGCTTGCGAAAAATCCGATGGCCTCGGAAACCATGAACTGCTCGGCGCCGGACACCGGCAACATGGAAGTGCTGGAGCGCGTCGGCACCAAGGCGCAGAAGGAGAAGTGGCTGAAGCCGCTGCTGGCGGGCGAAATCCGCTCGGCTTACGCGATGACGGAGCCGAATGTCGCCTCATCCGACGCCAAGAACATTTCGACCACGGCAAAGCTGGTCGGCGACGAATGGGTGATCAACGGCGAGAAATACTACATCTCCGGCGCCGGCGATCCGCGCTGCAAGATCATGATCGTGATGGTGAAGACCAATCCGGACGCGCCGCCGAGCAAGCAGCAGTCGCAGATCCTGGTGCCGATCGACACCCCCGGTGTCGAGATTCTGGGCCCGATGCACGTGTTCGGCCACGACCACGCGCCGCGCGGCCACATGCACCTGCGCTTCAACAATTGCCGGGTGCCAAAGGAGAACATGCTGCTCGGCGAAGGCCGCGGTTTTGAGATCTCGCAAGTCCGCCTTGGACCGGGCCGCATCCATCACTGCATGCGCACGATCGGCAAGGCCGAAAAGGCGCTCGACCTGATGGTGCAGCGCGGCCTCACCCGCGAAGCCTTCGGCAAGAAGATCGCCCATCTCGGCGGCAACATGCAGATCATCGCGCAGGCGCGCTGCGAAATCGAAGCGATGCGGCTGATGGTGCTGAAGGCCGCGAAGGCGATGGACGTGCTCGGCAACAAGGAAGCGCGGATCTGGGTCAGCATGGTGAAAGCCATGGTGCCGGAGCGCACCTGCAAGATCATCGACCAGGCGATCCAGATGCACGGCGCCACCGGCATTTCGCACTGGAGCCCGCTCGGCGAAATGTACCAGGACGTCCGGCACCTGCGCTTCGCCGACGGTCCGGATGAAGTGCACTGGATGGTGGTCGGCCGGCACGAACTGAGCATGCCGTAAGGCTGATTTCGCGAACGACGTCATTGCCTGCGACAAACGCGAAGCGTTTGCGCAAGGGAGCGAAGCGACGAAGCAATCCATCTATCCCCGCGTGGCGAGATGGATTGCATCGCTTCGCTCGCAATGACGGGAGAATTAGGCCCTGCTCTACCCCACGAGTCCCCCATGCAATACAATCCCAGCGACTTAAAACCCCGCGAGCGCTACAAGGTGCTCACCTCTTTCGTGCTGCCGCGGCCGATTGCGTGGGTGACGACGATGGGCGCAACCGGCGTCGTGAACGCCGCGCCATTCAGCTTCTTCAACGTGTTCTGCGAGGACCCCCCGCTCTGCATGTTCGCCGCCAACCTGCGGCCCGACGGCCGGGTCAAGGATACCGTTATCAACATCCGGCGTACCGGCGAGTTCGTGGTCAACATGACCGACGAGGCGCTGGCGCACGCGATGCACGAGAGCAGCGGCGACTTCCCGCCCGATATCGGCGAGCCGGACTATCTGAACCTCAAGGTGGCGCCGTCGACGAAAATCGCGGCGCCGCGGCTGGCCGATGCGCCATTTTCGATGGAATGCAAGACCTGGAAGGAAATCGACGTCAACGGCGATCGCTTGCTGGTGATGGGCGAAGGCATCCACTTCCATATCCGCGACGACCTCTGGGACCACGCCGCGATGCGCGTGCACATGGAGCGCTATCACCCGATCGGCCGCATGTTCGCCGATCGTTACTGCCGGACGGATGACCGCGTGGTGTTTCCACCTGCCGAGGGGGCGAAGACTACCGCCTAATTCGTAGTTCGTAGGGTGGGCAAAGCGAAGCGTGCCCACCATTCCAACCACGGATTTAAGTGGTGGGCACGGCGCAAGAGCGCCTTTGCCCACCCTACGAATTTCCGGCCGGCCGGTGCGCGCGCAGGAACGAACGGATCTGGCGCACCGCGAGCGGCACGCGCTCTTTCGGCTCCTTCCACGGAAATAGACTGACTTCCGCATTCGGCGCCAGCATCGCGCTTTCCATGGCGACCGCGTAAGGATGCGCCGGGATATCATCGGGCAGGATCAACACCGGCGTCTGGCACTGGCGGACGAAATCACGGGTCACGGTGAAGACGAAATCCGGATTGGTGCGATACATTCGCGTCAGGAATTTCTCAGCCTGCTCCATCGTGATGTCGGGCCGGCGTTTTGTCAGTTCCGGCGCCCAGCCCTTCATGTTGTTGTCGTAGAACCAGTCGCGCATGTCCGGACGCGATCCCGAAGGCATCGCCAGCACGCCCGCGACGACACGATCCGGCGCACGCTTGATCAGATTCCAGATCAGGGGACCGCCGATGCAAAAACCCAGCACCATGAATTTATCGATGCCGAGGTGATCCATCAGCGCGAGCTGGTCGTCGGTGTGGGAATCCCAGGGACGGTCGATCTCGAGCGGGCCTGACGACTGGCCGGGCGGGGCATTCCGCAGGTCGAAGGCGATGCAGCGATATTCGTTGCCGAACTCCTTCATCGCGTTGAAGGGCGGATAATCGCCGGTGATCCCTGATATGTTCGAGTTCAATCCGCCACCGGCGATCAGGAGCAGCGGGAAGCCGGAGCCGGCTTCCTCATAATGGATACGAACGGCGTCCTTTTCGAAAAAGCTCATGGCGGCTTCCCCCTGCCCGATCCGTTACGCCAACACGCCAACGCACGTCACGTATTGGCGGGCTCGCCGATCTTGTCCTGCGTCTTTGTATCGAAATCGCTCGCCTCGTGCCGCTCGTGCAACTGGCTCGCCGGATCGCCCGAGATACGGTTGACCATGCGCCCGCGCTTTACCGCCGGGCGTTTTGCGATCGCGTCAGTCCAGCGCTGCACGTTCTTGTATTCGTGCACCGACAGGAATTCGCCGGCGCCATAGACCAGGCCCTTGGCCAGCGCGCCGTACCACGGCCAGGTCGCCATGTCGGCGATCGTGTACTCGCTGCCGGCGAGATATTCATTGTCGGCGAGACGGCGGTCGAGCACGTCGAGTTGACGCTTCACCTCCATGGCGTAGCGGTCGATGGCGTATTCGATCTTGGTCGGCGCGTAGGCGTAGAAATGGCCAAAGCCGCCGCCGAGAAACGGCGCGCTGCCCATCTGCCAGAACAGCCATGACAGGCATTCCGCCCGCGCCTGGCCGCTGGACGGCAGAAAGGCTCCGAACTTTTCGGCAAGATGCACCAGGATCGCACCGGATTCGAACAGCCGGATTGGCGTCGGCCCACTGCGGTCCATCAGCGCGGGGATTTTCGAATTCGGATTGACCGCGACAAAGCCGCTGCCGAACTGGTTGCCGTCGATCCTGATCAGCCACGCATCGTATTCCGCGCCGCTGTGGCCAGCGGCCAGAAGCTCCTCGAACATCACGGTGACCTTGACGCCGTTCGGCGTCGCCAGCGAATAGAGCTGGAATGGATGGCGGCCGACCGGCAGTTCGGCCTCATGCGTGGGCCCTGCGATCGGACGATTGATGCTGGCAAAGCGGCCGCCGCTTTCCTTGTTCCAGGTCCAGACTTTCGGAGGGACGTAAGCGGTGGGGTCGGTGACGGTGTCGTTCATTCGTTTTGGCTCCAGGCTTCTTTCGGCCGTGTGATGGTGGCGATCTGCCGCGCGGCGGAAATAACAATATTGCGTCTGGTATACCTTGGGGCTGCCGCCGCCAACCGCAAGGTGCAGCATGGCGATGCCCAACAATTCCCGTGGCGGTCCGCGCCGGGTCCATGTTACGGTTTCGGATCGGCACCGCAAGATAAACAAAAATGCGGGCCCATCAGGGGAGGAATGCACCATGCTGCAAGGCAAGTGGTTGACCGCGTTCTTTGGGATTGTGCTCGCGATCGCCTGTGGCGGTCACGCTTGGGCGCAAGGGACCATCAAGGTCGCCTACACCGATCCGCTTTCAGGACCTTTCGCGCAAGTCGGCGATGCCAACCTGAAGCAGATGCAGTACATCATCGATTACATCAATTCGAAGGGCGGCGCGCTCGGCAAGAAGTTCGAACTGGTTCCGTTCGACAACAAGTCGCAGCCGTCGGACGCGCTGATCGCGCTCAAGAGTGCGACCGACCAGAACATGCCCTTCATCATGCAGTGCAGCGGCTCCAACATCGCCGCCGCCCTGATCGACGGCGTCAACAAGCACAACGACCGCAACCCGGATAACCGCATCATCTATCTGAATTGCGGCGCGGTGGCCACCGAGCTTACCAACGAGCAGTGCAGCTTCTGGCACTTCCGCTTCGACCTGCACGTCGGCATGAAGGCCGAGGTGATGGTTCGCTCGCTGCCCAAGGAAGTAAAGAAGGTCTATCTGATCAACCAGGACTACCTGTTCGGCCAGTCGGTGCAGCGCGAGGTGAAGAATTATCTCGCCAAGCTGCGGCCAGACGTTCAGGTCGTCGGTGACGAGTTGATCCCGCTCGGCAAGGTCAAGGACTTCTCGCCGTATATCACCAAGATCAATGCCTCGGGCGCGCAGGCGCTGCTCACCGGCAACTGGGGCCCGGACATGAACCTGCTGATCAAGGCCGGCGTCGATGCCGGCGCCGATCTGCGCTACTACACCTTCTATGCCCATCTGGCCGGCGGTCCGACCGCGATCGGCGTCGGCGGCGACAACCGCGTGCTGGCCGTGATGTCCTTTGGCGAAAACGTGGCGCCGGAAATCGGCAACAAGGAGGCTGAGGCGTTCGCGCAGGGCTTCCGCGACAAGCACAAGTTCGACTTCTCCGCGGCCGGCTTCCGCACCATCTTCGAATATCTGCAAGGCGCGGTGAACAAGGCGGGCTCGGTCGACCCGACCAAGATCGCACTGGCGATGGAGGACCTCACGGTCAAGGACTTCCTCGGCTTTGATACCAGGATGCGCAAGGAAGACCACCAGATCATCAGCGAGTATTTTGTCGGCACCTTCAAGAAGGGCGTGAAGTACGATGCCGAAGGCACCGGCCTCGGCTGGGCCACGTCGGCGACCATCCTCGCCAAGGATGTCGACCAGCCCAATACCTGCAAGATGAAGCGCCCAAGCGCCTCCTGACCAACATAACAGTCGCCTGCTCTCTCAAACGGGAAGCAGGCGTCGCGCTCTGCGGTGGTCCGGTGCCATGGAAGTCTTTGTCGTCTCCCTTCTGAATGGCCTCGTCTACGGCATGCTGTTGTTCATGCTGGCGAGCGGGCTCACACTCATTCTCAGCATGATGGGCGTGCTCAACTTCGCCCATGCCAGCGCCTACATGCTGGGTGCCTATTTCGCCTACACCATCAGCGTCTATATCGGCTTCTGGCCGGCCTTGATCATCGCTCCGCTGCTCTGCGGGCTGATTGGCGCGGCCATCGAGATGTGGGGGCTGCGGCGCGTTCATCGCAACGGCCACATCGCCGAACTGCTGTTCACGTTCGGCCTTGCCCTGATCATCGAAAAGGTCGTGCAGATGTCCTGGGGTCTGCTGCCGGTGCCCTACCGGGTGCCGGAGTTGCTCGACTTCCCGCTGTTCAAAATCTACGGCACGCAATTCCCCGCCTATCGTGCCTTCATGCTGGCGATCTCGGCGCTGATGTTCGGTGCGATCTGGCTCGGTCTGACCCGCACCCGCGTCGGTCTGGTGATCCAGGCCGCGCTGACCCATCCCGACATGGCGTCGGCGCTCGGCCACAACGTGCCGCGCATTTTTACGCTGGTGTTCGCCGCCGGCACCGCACTGGCCGGCCTCGCCGGTGTGATCGGCGGCAATTACCAGGTCACGGAGCCCGCGATGGCCTTTACCATGGGCCCGATCGTGTTCGTCGTGGTGGTGTTCGGCGGGCTCGGCTCGCTGACCGGCTGCTTCATCGCCTCGATCCTGATGGGGCTGATCCAGACCTTTGCCGTGGTGTTCGACGTTTCGCTGGCTGACCTCCTGGCAAAATTCGGCTTCACGGTGACGTCGAGTACGCCTTTTGCGGAAGTCCTCAACGTCACCTTGCCGCGGGTCGGCGCGCTGCTGCCGTTCCTGATGCTGGTGCTGATCCTGGTGTTCCGGCCACGCGGGCTGATGGGGACGCGCGATACATGAACATGCTGCGCCGCCATTGGCCCTGGTTGCTGGCCCTCGTCATCCTGCTGGCGTTCCCGTTCCTGTTCTACGACTGGAGCAAGGGCCGCCATTCCGGCTTCGTGCTGACGCTGATGAGCGAGATCGGCGTGATGGCGATCTTCGCGCTGTCCTACAACATGCTGATGGGCCAGGCCGGCCTGCTCTCGTTCGGACATGCCGTGCTGCTCGGGATGGGCGCCTATTGCGCGGCGCACGTGGTCCTCCTCGTGAAGGCCGGCTCATTCTGGCTGCCGACCGAACTGGTGCCGCTGGCGGGCGGGCTTGGCGGGTTGTTCTTCGGCTATGTCTTCGGGTGGCTGGTGACCAAGCAGCGCGCCACCGCGTTTGCGATGATCACGATGGGGCTCGGCGAACTGGTCTCGGCTGCGGCGCTGATGTTCATGGGCTTCTTCGGCGGCGAAGGCGGCATCCCCATCGATCGCGTGATGGACACCAGCCTGGTCGGCGTCAGATACACCTCGCCCTGGCAGGTCTACTGCCTGGTGCTGGTCTGGGCCTTTATTGCCGCGGCCCTGATGCGGCTGCAGACCCAGACGCCGCTTGGCAGCATTGCCAACGCCACCCGCGACAATTTCGAGCGCGCCCAGTTTGTCGGCTACGATCCACGCGTGGTACGGCTCTACCAGTTCGCTCTCTCCGGCTTCTTCGCCGGCATCGCCGGCGGACTGTACGTGCTGATCTACGAAATCGTCACCTTCGACACGGTGTCCGCGGCCAAGTCAGCGAATGCGCTGCTCGCCGTCTATATCGGCGGCGCCGGCGGGTTCTTTGGACCGATCCTCGGCACCATCGTGGTGGTGCTGCTGCAGAGCGGGGTCAGCCTGCTCAGCAACGCCTGGCTGCTCTATGTCGGCGTGCTCTTCATCGTGATGGTGATGTACGCGCCGGGTGGACTGATCGGGCTGATCTTCATGCACATGCCGATCTGGCGCGCCGGGCGCCTGCGCGAACTGGCGCTGCCTTATGCGCGGGCGTTTCCGGCCGCACTGCTGGTCTTGCTCGGCTTCGTGTTTATGGTTGAACTCGCGTCCTTCACGACCATCGGCGCGGCGCAGGGCAAGAACTTCTCAATCGGCGGGCATCTCATTGACACCACGGCCCCGCTGCCATGGGTGATCGCGCTAGCCGCCCTTGTCCTGGGTGGGCTGTGGCTGCGCCACGAGGCACGCAGTTTCCGCGAGCGCTGGGACGCGCTGATGGAAGGCGTCAAGATCCAGGATGGCGTCAAGATGAAGGGCGTAAAGGTGCAGGAGGCAATGTCGTGAGCGCGGATGTCGCAGGCGTGCCCGCCGTCGAACTGCGCGACGTGTGCAAAAAGTTCGGCGCCACCGAAATCATCCGCGGCGTCAATCTCAGCATTCCCCGCGGCGAGCGCCATGCCATCATCGGCCCCAACGGCGCCGGCAAGACCACGCTGTTCAACCTGATCTCGGGGCGCTTCCCGATCAGCTCCGGTTCGATCACGGTCAACGGTCAATCCACCGCCAATCTGGCGCCGCAGGAGATCAACCGGCTGGGTCTTTCGCGCAGCTTTCAGATCACGTCGATCTTTCCGCGCATGAGCGTGTTCGAGAACATCCGCTGCGGGCTGTTGTGGTCGCAGGGATACCGCTACTCGTTCTGGCACCTGCTCGGGCGACAGAAGGAACTGAACGCTGCCGCCGACCAATTGCTCGAGCGGCTAAAGCTTTCGAACCGGCGAAACCTTCAGGCCGGCCTGCTGTCCTATGCCGAGCAGCGCGCGCTGGAAATCGGCATCACCATCGCAGGCGGCGCCGAGACCATCCTGCTCGATGAGCCGACCGCCGGCATGAGCCACAGTGAGACCGACGCTGCGGTCGCGCTGATCCGCTCGGTGTCGGAAGGCAAGACGCTGATCATGGTCGAGCATGACATGAGCGTGGTGTTCGGCCTCGCCGACCGCATCACCGTGCTGGTCTACGGCGAAGTGATTGCTTCCGACGCACCGGCCGCCATCCGCGGCAACGCCGCCGTGCAGGAAGCCTATCTCGGAGCGGTGGCGGCATGATGCTCGAGGTCCGCGATCTCCATGCCTTCTACGGCAAGAGCCACATCCTGCAAGGCGTCGATCTCAGGGTCGATCAGGGCGAGATCGTCAGCCTGCTCGGCCGCAACGGGGTCGGCCGCTCGACCGCCTGCAAAACCATCATGGGGCTGGTGCCGCCGGTCGGCAAGATCGGCTTCAAGGGCAGCCCGATCGCTGGATTGCGGCCCGACCAGATCGCCCATCTCGGCATCGGCTATGTGCCGGAGGATCGCCAGGTGTTTCCCGGCCTGACCGTGAAGCAGAATCTCGAACTCGGGCTGAAGCGGGCCGGCGTGGTCGGCCGCTGGAAATTCGAGGACGTGTTTGCGCTGTTTCCAAATCTCGAAGCGCGTCAGGACAATCCGGCCGGCGTGCTCTCGGGCGGCGAGCAGCAGATGCTCACGATGTGCCGAACGTTAATGGGCGACCCGGATCTGGTCATCATCGACGAGCCGACCGAGGGGCTTGCGCCCAAACTGGTCGAACAGGTCGGCACCCTCCTGGACGAAATCGCCAAGCGCGGCACGGCGATCCTGCTGGTGGAGCAGAAACTCACCATCGCGCTGAAAATCTCCCGCCGTCTCTACGTGATGGGCCACGGCCGTATCGTGTTCGAGGGAACGCCCAGCGAGCTTGCCGCCAATGCCGGCGTGCGCAAGGAGTGGCTGGAGGTTTAGGGAGCTCCACCGCAATTTGTAGGGCGGGCAAAGGCGCGTGAGCGCCGTGCCCACCCTCAAGCACTCCACTCGTGATGGTGGGCACGCTTCGCTTTGCCCACCCTACGACTCGCGCCTGGCGCGATCAAGCGCGCGACAACCGACAACTCGGAGCAATGCCTTTGTGGCTGGCGCGGCGCGGATAGGCCATATTGGATCGGTCACCACAACGAGACCATCCGAATGCTTGCCTCACAGCGCGCCTTGTTCGATATCCCATCTCATATCTGCTACCTGAATGCGGCTTCCTACAGCCCGCTGCCGCTAAAAACTCAGGAAGCCGGCCGCGCCGCCGTTGGGCGCAAGGGCAGGCCCTGGACGCTCCCGGTCGCCTTTGCGAACGAGCAGCACGAACGTGCGCGGGCTGCTGCTGCCCGCTTGATCAATGCCGAATCTTCCGATGTCGCGCTGATCCCCGCGATCAGTTACGGCGTCGCGACGGTGGCAAAACTCTTGACGATCGGCCGCAGCACGCGCGTCCTCGTTCTGGAGAACGATCACTCCTCTCCGGTACTGGAATGGCAAACGCGGGCCGGGGCGCAAGGCTTTACCGTCGAGACGATCAAGCAGCCGGACGATGGCGACTGGACATCGGCGGTGCTCGCAGCGATCGAACAACCAGGCGCCCCGCCAGTCAGCCTGGCTTCGATCTCATCGGTACACTGGTCGGACGGCGGGCTTATCGATGTCGACAAAGTGGGCGCGGCGCTGAAACAGCGGGGCGCGGCCTTCCTGATCGACGCGACACAGAGCGCCGGCGTGCTGGCAATGGACGTAAAGCGCCTCGACCCCGATTTCGTGATCTTCCCGACCTACAAATGGCTGCTCGGGCCTTACGGCCGCGCCTTTCTCTATGTCGCCCGACGTCATCAGAATGGGATCCCACTCGAACAGACTTCGGCCGGGCGCCGCAATGTGCGCGCCGAGAACGCGGTGTATTTCACCGACGTCAATTACGTCGGCGATGCCCGTCGCTACGACATGGGCGAGCGCGATCATTTCATCTCGATGGAGATGGCCTCGATCGGCATGGAGATGGTGGCCGACTGGGGCGCACCAGCCATTATGCAACGCCTCACGATGCTGACGGAACGGATCGCGGCGGGCGTGCGCGGCATCGGCGTCCGCGTGCCGGAGCCTCATCTGCGCGCGCCGCATATATTGAGCCTCGCCTTCAAGGGCGGGATGCCGGCGGGCCTCGTCGAGGGACTGGCAAGCGAAGGCGTCTACATCGCACCGCGCCTGGGGCGGATGCGCATCTCGCCTCACGTGTACAATGACGAGGCTGATGTCGATCGGTTCGTTGAGGTGTTGACGCGGCTGCTGCGGGGCTGACATGTAGGGGGGCAGAGGCGCACTTGCGCCGTGCCCACCATTCGAATGTTCGTACGGAATATGGTGGGCACGTTGCGCTTTGTCCATCCTACAAAGCTCGATTAACTCCAACCGTCACCCTGAGGCGCGAGCGTAGCGAGCCTCGAAGGGTGATTGGCGGTGGTGCAAGCGGCTCATCCTTCGAGGCGCGCAAGAGCGCGCACCTCAGGATGACGCAGCACGTTTCTGAACAGGCTCGGCCCGCTCCAACACAAAGCCCTCATAGCCCTTGGCCGCGACGTCGTTGCAGATCTGCCGGTAAGGGCCGACGCCGCCGATATAAGGCATGAATATCCGGGGCTTGCCGGGGACGTTGGCGCCCATGTACCAGGAATTGGCCTGCGGGTAGAGCGTGGTGGAGGCGACCTCGTTGACGTGCGCGACCCATTTGTCTTCGGCGTCGGTGGCGGCTTCCATCGTGTCGAGGCCACGATCGCGCATATAGGCCATGCAGTCGGTGATCCAGTCGACGTGCTGCTCGATCGAGACGATCATGTTCGACAGCACCGACGGGCTGCCGGGGCCGGTGATGACAAAGAGATTGGGAAAGCCTGAACTCATCAGGCCGAGATAGGTGCGCGGACCTGCAGCCCATTTCTGGTTCAGTGTCTCGCCACCGCGCCCGCGAATATCGATTTTTGCTACCGACCCGGTCATGGCGTCAAAACCGGTCGCCAGCACCAGCGCATCGACTTCGTAATCCTTAGCCCCCGTGCGCACGGCATTCTCCGTGATCTCCTCGATCGGGTTGGATTTGATGTCGACCAGCGTCACGTTGGCGCGGTTGAACGTCGCGAAATACTCCGTGTCGATGCAGATGCGCTTGGACCCGATCGGATGATTGTTCGGCTGCAGCAGTTTTGCGGTCTCCGGGTCCTTGACGATCTCGGCGATCTTTTCCCGGACGAAATTGGCCGCGGTGTCGTTGGCTTTTTTGTCCAGCGCGAGGTTGTTGTAGACCGACATGAAGGTGAGCCCGCCGCGGTTCCAGCGCGCCTCGTATTTCGAGTGGCGCTCGTTGTCGCCGTCGTCGAGCGCGCCGCGGTCGGGCATCTCGGTATAGATGCCGTTCTTCGCCACCTCGCGCGCAAAGCGCCTGATCTCGGGATAGTTGGCGCGGAATCTTTGCCGCTCTTCTTCCGTGAGCTGTGCATTGCGCGCCGGAATGGAGAAGTTCGCGGTGCGCTGGAACACCGTGAGATGGCTCGCCTGTTCGGCGATCACAGGCACCGACTGGATTCCCGACGATCCGGTGCCGATGACGCCGACGCGCTGGCCCTTGAAATCGACCTCTTCGTGCGGCCAGTGGCCGGTGTGGTAGACCTTGCCCTTGAACTTATCGAGGCCCCTGATGTCGGGCATCCGCGCGTTCGACAGGCAGCCGGTGGCAAGCACGACGAATTTTGCGGTGGCCGTCCTGCCGTCGGAAGTCGTGACCGACCACAGCGAGGTGGCCTCGTCGAACACAGCGCTGTCGACGCGGATGTTGAACTGGATATCGGGCCGCAGGTTAAAACGGTCGGCGACGTGGTTGGCGTATTTCAAAATCTCCGGCTGCGGCGCATAGCGCTCGCTCCAGTCCCATTCCTGCTGCAGCTCTTCGGAGAACGAATAGGAATACTGCATGCTCTCGACATCGCAACGCGCGCCGGGATAGCGGTTCCAGTACCAGGTGCCGCCGACGCCCGAGCCCTGCTCAAAAACCCGCGCCGTCATCCCCTGCCCGCGCAACCGGTGCAGCATGTACATGCCGGCAAAGCCTGCACCGACCACGACGACGTCGTAGCTCTCGGCGGATTTGGCGGCGGCGGATGGCATGGCGGACATGAATAAAGGCTCCCTGATATTCTCTTCGATTTGCCAAACAGCATTCCTTCCATAGCGCCAAAGCGCAAGACGCAAATCGGCTGACTGGCCTTGCTTATTTTGCGAGGTGGAATGTGTGCTCCCCGGGACGGCCGTCCCGCTTGGCATGCATACCCCCGATGGGCTAGCGTTCGATCAACACACAAACCAACAATGAGCGGCTGGCCAGCGGCCGCCACAGGGAGCACCAACCATGAAATCGCCGATCTGCGACATGCTGGGAATTGAGTTTCCGCTGCTCGCCTTCAGCCATTGCCGTGACGTGGTCGCCGCCGTCAGCCGTGCCGGCGGCTTCGGCGTGCTGGGCGCGACCGCGCATTCGCCTGAGACCATCGAGCAGGAACTGAAGTGGATCGACGATCACACCGACGGCAAGCCCTACGGGCTCGACGTGCTGATCCCCGAAAACATTTCGACCGCGGGCGAAAAGGACGTCACCTGGAAGAGCCTGGAGGCGCGAATCTCGCCGCAGCATCGCGACTTCACCCGCAACCTCTTGAAGAAATACGGCGTCGAGCTGACGACGACCAACGTCGCCGACAACCAGCCGCAGCCGTTCGACGCGCAGCGCGCACTCGACGTGCTCGACGTCTCCTTCCGCCATCCGATCAAGCTGATCGCGAACGCGCTCGGCGTGCCACCGAAGGCGATGATCGACATGGGCAGGAAGCACGATGTCCCGGTCGCGGCGCTGGTCGGCTCGAAGGAACACGCGCTGCGGCAGGTCGCTGCCGGCGTCGATATTCTGGTCGCGCAGGGCACCGAGGCCGGCGGCCATTGCGGCGAGGTCTCGACCATGGTGCTGGTGCCCGAGGTGATCAAGGCGATCAAGCCGATCCGCGACGTGCCAGTGCTGGCCGCGGGCGGCATCATGACCGGGCGGCAGATGGCGGCCTGCATGGCGATGGGCGCCGCGGGCGCGTGGACCGGCTCGGTGTGGCTGGCGACGGTGGAATCCGAAACGACCGAGATTTTTCGCGAGAAGATGATCGCGGCCTCTTCACGCGATGCGGTGCGCTCCAAGGGCCGCACCGGAAAGCCGGCGCGGCAATTGCGTTCGGTGTGGACCGATGCATGGGACCGCGGGCCGGACAGCCCCGGCGCGCTGCCGATGCCGCTGCAAAGCATCATCAGCCGTGACGCCTTCAACTCGATCGACCGCGCGGCCGCCGCAGGGAATGCGCAGGCCCGCGACCTTGTGACTTACTTCGTCGGCCAGGGCGTCGGCCTGATCGACAGCGTGAAATCGGCCGGCGCCGTGGTGCAGGAATTCAAGGAGGATTTTGCCGATGCGGTGGAGCATATGAATATGCTGATGGAGGAATAGTATTCGTGGCCCATCCTTCGAGACGCCGCTTCGCGGCTCCTCAGGATGACGGTGTGCCCGTAGCCGTCACCCTGAGGTGCCGTAGCGCAGCGAAGGCCTCGAAGGGCGACGGCGTGTCAAATGCCTAGAAAGAGAACAAAGAAAAAATGTCCAACACCTCCCTCCCCGAAGATCGCATTCCCGTCATCGTCGGTGTCGGCGAGATCGCCGACCGCCCCAAGGACATTGCGGCCGGGCTCGAACCGATGGCGCTGCTCGAACAGGCCGTGCGGCGCGCGGAGGCGGATAGCGGGGCAAAACTGCTCGATGAACTCGGCTCGCTCGACGTCGTCAATTTCCTGAGCTGGCGCTACCGCGATCCCGAGAAGCAGCTTGCCGCGCGGCTCGGCGCGACACCCGCGCATTGCTATTATGGCCCGGTCGGCGGCGAGAGCCCGATCCGCTATATCCACGAAGCGGCAAAGCGCATCGCGCGTGGCGAATGCAGCGTGGCCGTGGTCTGCGGCGCGGAGGCGCAATCCACCGCAACCAAGGCCGAGCGCGGCGGCATCGCGCTGCCGTGGACGCCGTTCGCGCATGATATCGAGGAGCCGAAGCGCGGCGCGGCATTCCAGAAGCCGATGGCAGTGAAGCTCGGCGTGTTCCGCCCCATTACGGTCTACCCGCTTTATGAGTCCGCGACTTCGGCGCATTGGGGCCAGACCCCGCGCGAGGCACTCGCCGAATCCGGCGCGCTATGGTCGACCTATGCGCGCGTCGCTTCCGAGAATGAAAATTCATGGCTGAAGAAGCGCTTCACGTCCGATGAGATCACGACGCCTACACCTGAAAACCGGTTGATCGCGTGGCCTTATACAAAACTGATGGTGGCGAATCCGACCGTCAACATGGGCGGCGCGGTGCTGCTGACGTCGCTGGCGAAGGCCCGCGCGGCCGGCGTCCCCGAGGATCGCCTGATCTATCCGATCGGCGGCGCCTCGGCGGAAGAGCCGCGCGATTATCTCGTCCGCGACCAATTTTATGAAAGCCATCCGCAGAACGCAGTGTTGAAGGCAGTGATGGACCTTGTCGAGGGCGACGGCAAGAAATTCGACGCCATCGAGCTCTATAGCTGCTTCCCCTGCGTGCCCAAGATGGCGCGGCGGACGCTCGGCCTTGGACTCGATGTCCAGCCGACCGTCACCGGAGGCCTCACCTTCTTCGGCGCGCCGCTCAACACCTATATGACGCATGCGGCCGTCGCGATGGTGCGAAGCTTGCGTAAGCGCGGCAAGCTCGGCCTGCTCTACGGCCAGGGCGGTTTCGTCACCAAGCATCACGGCCTGGTGCTCTCACGCGAGACGCCGAAAGAGGCGCTCAAGCAGGACACCAGCGTACAGGCCGAGGCCGACCGCAACCGCCGCAAGGTGCCGGACTTCGTCACTGAGGCCGACGGCAAGGGCAAGATCGAGAGCTTTACCGTGATCTACAAGGGCAAGGGCGAGGTCGAGCACGGCGTGGTGATGATGCGCACCGGGGCCGACGCGCGGGCACTTGCCCGCATTCCCGCCAGTGACGCGGCGACGCTTGCGCATCTGCTCAATATGGACCGGACGCCGGTGGGAACGATCGGCGATGTCGTCTCGGCTGAGGACGGCGTGCTGGAGTGGCGGGCGGGGTAGCTATCCCACGGGCGCAGATTCTTCCCTTCTCCCCTTGTGGGAGAAGGTGCCTTCGCGGAACGCGAAGGCGGATGAGGGGTCTCTATCCGTGGAGACAGACCCCTCACCCGTCTCGAATGAGCTCGCGCTCATTCGATCCACCCTCTCCCACAAGGGGAGAGGGCAAGAACCCTACCCCTTCACGTCCTGCTTCTCCGACGCGGTCGCGGGCTTGCCCCCTGCGCCGGCGCCGACAACCCGAACCTGATCGCCGTCAGCGAGACCATCCGGCGGCGCGGTGATGACGCGGTCGTCGGCGGCGAGGCCGGAGGCGAGTTCGATTTCGCGGCCGAGGTCGCGGACGATGGTCACTGTCTTGAACAGCACCTTGTCGTCCCGGCCGACGGTCGCGACCCGCAGGCCGGCCTTGTTGAAGATCAGGGCGCTGGCGGGAATGTGCAGCGGCACCGCGTCGCGCTGCAGACTGAGGCGGACGCTGGCATAGCCGCCCGGCATCAATTCGCCATTCGCATTGTCGAGCGCAAGCTGCATCCGCGTCGTCCCGGAGGAAACCTCGACCGATTGCGAAGAGGCCTCTACCGTCGCGGCAAACGTGCGGTTCGGGTATTCCGGCATTACGAGTTCGGCCTTCGCGCCGATCTTGATCGCAGGCACGTAGTTCTGCGGCACGTTCACATAGACGCGCAGCTTGGTGATGTCGGAGACGACAAACATCGCCGGGCCTGCCCCGCCACCGGCATTGATCAGCGCGCCGACATCGGTTTCGCGCGAGGTGACCACGCCGTCGAACGGCACGGTGATTTTCTTGTAGCCCGCGAGCGCTTCCAGCCGTTCGACGTTGGCCTGGCCGGATTTGACGGCGGCCTTCTTGTTGTTGAGGTCGGCCGTACGCTCGTCGATTTCCTGCATCGAGACGAAATTCGAGGCGAGCAGCGTCTTGCGCCGCGTTAGCGTTGCTTCCGACAGTTGCGCGCTCGACTGCTGGCTGACGAGGTCGGCCCTCGCCTGCAGCAATTGCTGGTCGAGGTCCGGCGCCTCGATTTCGGCGATCACGTCGCCGGCCTTGACCCTGGCGCCGATATCGGCGCTCCAGCTTTTAAGATAGCCGCTGACGCGCGCAAAAATCGGCGCGCGCGAATAGGCCTCCAGCCGGCCCGGAAGTTCGAGGGTGGGATTGAGCGCCCTGCCGCTGGGCGGCGCGACGGCAACCGTCGGAACGGCCTGATTGTCGGTCCATTCCTTCAGCTTTGCGCTGGAATCCTCGCGGGCGCGAATGCCGGTCGCAACGATCAGTCCGGCTCCGACCACCGCCACAACCCCGAATATGCCCAATTTCCGGCGCGAGACCGGAGGGCGCTGTTCAGTGGGCGGCATGCGGAATCTCCGGTGAGGCGGCGGCTTTGGCGCCTTGTTTCTTGTGTACCATACTAAATACCACGGGAACAAACATCAGCGTGGCGATCGTTGCAAAGATCAGGCCGCCGATCACGGCGCGTCCGAGCGGGGCGTTCTGCTCGCCGCCCTCGCCGAGGCCCAGCGCCATCGGCGCCATGCCGATGATCATGGCAAGCGCCGTCATCAGCACCGGTCGGAACCGGACGAAACCGGCCTCCAGCGCCGCCGCAATGGGATCGCCGAGCTCTTCGTAGCGCTCGCGGGCAAAACTGATTACCAGCACGCTGTTGGCGGTCGCGACCCCCATGCACATGATCGCGCCGGTCAGCGCCGGCACCGATAGCGTGGTCTGGGTCGTGAACAGCATCCAGACGATACCGGCGAGCGCCGCCGGCAGCGCCGTGATGATCACGAACGGATCGGACCAGGACTGGAAGTTCACCACGATCAGGAAATAGATCAGCACCACGGCGGCGAGCAGGCCGAACAGCAGGCCGGAGAACGAGCTGTTCATGGTCTGCACCTGGCCGAGCAGCACCACCGACGAGCCTTTGGGCACGTCCTTGGCCGTGTCTGATATCGCAGCCCGGACGTCGGCAGAGACCGCGCCGAGATCGCGGCCCTGCGGCGTCGCGAAGATCTGCACCAACGGCTGGATGTCGTATTGGGACACAACCGCGCTGGATGTCGCGCGCTTCAGGTCCGCAATGCCACCCAGGATCGGCGCTTGTGGATTGCCCGTCGCCGTGATCGGCAGTGCCTGCAGCGCACTGAGCGAATCCATCTTGTATTGCGGCGTCTGCATCACGATCGAATAGGACACGCCGTTGTCGGGGTTGAGATAATAAGTGGGCGCGACCTGCGCGCTGCCGGCCAGATTGACCACGAGGCTGTTGGTGACGTCGCGCTCGGTCAGACCGACATACTGTGCCCGGGTGCGATCGACGTCGATATTAAAGGTGGGCGCATTGGGCGATTGCTGGATGCGCGCATCGGCAATCCCGGGAATCTTCTTGATGCGGCTCAGCAGCTTGTTGGCATACGCAAAATTACCTTCCGAATTGGGTCCGCGGATCTGCAGGTCGATCGGCGCCGGCGCACCGAAATTCAGGATCTGGCTGACGATGTCAGCCGGGAGGAACGAGAAGCTCATGCCCGGGAACTGCCGCGGCAATTGCTCGCGAAGTAACTGCACATGCTGGTCCGTCGGCTTGTGGCCTTCCTTGAGCTTGATTTGAATGTCGCCGTCTGCCGGACCGATCACGCCGGTGTTGTTGTAGGTCATGTTGATGCCCGAGATCGGCATGCCGATATTGTCGGTCATCGTCTCGATCTCGCCAGGCGGAAGGATCTTGCGGATCGCCTTCTGCACGTCGGCGAGCTGGTTGGCGGTCTCCTCGACGCGGGTGCCGATCTGGGTACGGACATGCATCAGGATGTTGCCGGCATCGACGGCCGGAAAGAAGTTGCGGCCGAGATAGGGCACCAGCAGGAACGAGAGCGCAACTACCCCGAGGAAGCCGGTGACGAACATCGGCCGGTGTCCCAGCGCCATCGACAACAGATCGCGATATGTGCCGCGAATGCGCTCGAACCGGGTCTCAAAGCCGCGCTGGAACAGCACCAGCGGATTGTACGTCTTCGGCGGTCCGCCCTCATGGTGGACATGCGGCTGCAGCAGATACTTCGCCATCGTCGGCACCAGCGTGCGCGACAGGATGAACGACCAGATCATTGCGAACATCACGGCTTCGGCCATCGGCACGAACAGGAAGCGTGCCACCCCCTGCAGGAAGAACATCGGCACGAACACGATGCAGATGCAGAGCAGCGACACGAAGGCCGGCGTCACGATCTGGTTGGCGCCGTCCAGGATCGACTGTTCGACCGGCTTGCCCTGCTCCAGATGATAATTGATGTTTTCGATCGTGACCGTGGCGTCGTCGACGAGGATTCCGACCGCAAGCGCCAAGCCGCCGAGCGTCATGATGTTGAGCGTCTCGCCTATCAGGGACAGCATGATGATCGCGCCCAGCACCGACAGCGGGATCGAGACCGCGATGATGACGGTCGATCGCCAGCTGCCGAGGAACAGCAGGATCATGACGCTGGTCAGCAGTGCGGCGATGACGCCCTCCAGGGCGACGCCCTCGATGGCGCCGCGCACGAACACCGACTGGTCGCCGATGAAGCCGATCTTGAGCGCGTCAGGAAGCTGGTCCTTGACGTCGATCACCTTCTGCTTGATGCCGGCGATGATATCGAGCGTCGAGGTCGCGCCCGCCTTCAGCACCATCATCAGGACCGATCGGTTGCCGTCGACGTGAACGATATTGGTTTGCGGCGGATTGCCGTCGCGGACGGTGGCGACATCGCCGACATAGACCATCGCACCGTTGACCGTCTTGATCGGCAGGTTGCCAAGCTCTTCCATCTTGAGCGGCGAGTTGTTGAGCTGGATGTTGTATTCGAACTGGCCGATCTTCTGGGTGCCTACGGGGGTGATCAGATTCTGCGCGGCGAGCGCGTTGGCGACGTCCTGCCCGGACAGGCCGCGCGCCTGCAGCGCGGCGGGTATGAGGTCGATCTGGACCTGGCGCTGCTTGCCGCCGAACGGATAGGGAATGGCGGCGCCCGGCACGGTGACGAGCGGAGTGCGCAACTGGTTGATGCCGATATCAGCCAGGTTTTGCTCGGTCAGCCCCTCGCCCGACAGCGCCACCTGGATGATCGGGACGGTGGAGGCGCTGTAGTTGAGGATGAGCGGCGGGGTAGCCCCTGGGGGCATCTGCTTCAGCAGCGTCTGCGAAATCGCCGTCACCTGGGCATTGGCGGTGCGGATGTCGACGTTCGGCTGGAAGAAGATCTTGACGATGCCGATGCCGTTATAGGAATTGGCGACGATATGTTCGATATCGTTGACGGTCGTCGTCAACGCCCGCTGGAACGGCAGGATGATGCGCCCTGACATCTGGTCCGGCGGCAGGCCGGTATAGTTCCAGACCACCCCGATGACCGGGATGCGGATATCCGGAAAGATATCGGTCGGCGTGCGCAGCGCCGCCAGCGGCCCGATGATCAACAGCAGCAGCGCGAGCACGACAAACGTATACGGCCGGCTCAGCGCAATGCGGACCAGTGCTATCATGTAACAGGCATTCCCCAGGGCACCGCGGCACAACGGTAGCTGGCGCTGCAAAAAGGCCAGTTCAACCGCGCTGATTTAGCCGAAAAGAGGCCAAAAGACCAACGCCGCCAGCGCAGCCGCCCTTCACTTCCCTGGCATAGCTGGGAAGGTCGAACCGAGCGCGGCCGGACCTAGAGCATTATCGGTTCTGATCGAATCAGAACCGAAGCTCTAGATTCTTGTTTTGACGCGTTTTCTTTACGCGAACCGGCACCCACTTCGCTCGAAAACGCTACAATCAGGCCGCCCGCACCGAATCAAGGAATTTTCCGACCTCGAGCTTGAGGCGGTTGCTGTCGGACGACAGCGACTGCGCCGCGGAGAGCACCTGCGACGACGCGGAGCCGGTCTCGCTGGCGCCGCGCTGCACGTCGGTGATGTTGGAAGACACCTGCTGGGTGCCTTGGGCCGCCTGTTGCACGTTGCGCGAGATTTCCTGCGTCGCCGCACCCTGCTCTTCCACCGCCGCCGCAATCGTCGAGGCGATCTCCGACAGCCTTTCGATGGTCCCGCTGATTGCCTGGATCGCGTGCACCGACTCCTGGGTTGCGCCCTGGATACTGGTAATCTGCAGGCCGATCTCGCCCGTGGCCTTGGCGGTCTGTTCGGCCAGCGCCTTCACTTCGGAGGCCACGACGGCAAAACCGCGGCCGGCCTCGCCGGCGCGCGCGGCCTCGATGGTGGCATTGAGCGCCAGCAGATTGGTCTGGCCGGCGATGGTATTGATGAGTTCGACCACGTCGCCGATGCGGGCGGCCGCCTTCGACAATTCGCTGACGCGGTCGTTGGTGTGACGGGCCTGGTCCACGGCCTCGCCGGCCATCCGCGCCGATTCCTGGACCTGGCGGCTGATCTCGTTCACCGAGGAGGACAGTTCCTCCGTCGCCGATGCCACCGACTGCACGTTGGTGGATGCTTCTTCCGAAGCCGCCGCCACCATGGTCGTCACTTCCTGCGCACGCTCGGCGGTCGCCGTCAGCGTGCCGGCGGAAGCTTCGAGTTCGGTCGAAGCGGATGACACGGTTTCGACGATCTCGCCGACGGCCGCCTCGAACGAATCCGCAAGCTTGACCATCTCCGCCTTGCGCTGTTGCGCCGCGATCTGGTCCTGCCTGATCTTGGCTTCCGCCTCGTCGCGCGCCTTCTGCTCCGAGACGACCTTGAATTTTTCGACGGCGGCGGCGACCGCACCGAGTTCGTCCTTGCGGCCGAGTCCAGGCAGCACGACGGCGAAATTGCCGCCGGCAAGTTCGTCCATCGACACGCTCAACGCGCGCATCGGACGAGCGATCGTGAAGTAGGAGAAGATGCTGGTTACGATCAGCAACAGAACCGTGCCGATGCCTAAAGCCATGGCTTCCCATTCCGCCGCAGCCATTTCCTTTGTGGCCTGGGCGGCCTGCTCTTCCACGCTGTGCTTGGCGAACTCAGCGACCTGATTGGCGAGCGGCTCGAGTTCGGCAGCGATCGGCAGCGTAACTTCGCGGGCAATGCGGATGGCTTCTTCATTCAGCTTCGTGATCTTCGCTGCAGCGTCGGCTCCGCTGCCTGCTGCGATCGCCTCGCCGCGAACGGCCGCGATCTGCTGAGCGCCCTTCGCATAATCGTCCGCCTTCGCCTTGAGCTTTTCGATGCGTGCACGGTTCTCGGCGGATTTGGACAGTCTCAACATCTCGTCGGCAAAATGGTTCACCGACTTGAGATGGGCCGCAACATAGTCGTTGGCTTTCTGTATGTCCGCCGGACTGTTGGCGAGACGCAGGTCGCGGATGCCAATCTGCATGCCGCGGATCGACGCCTTCGCATCCACTGCATCCCGCGCGATCGTCTGCTGCCCGGCCATGCGCACGTCGAGATCGCGCATTGCCGCGTTGGACCGGATCTGGACAATCACCATCGTGGCGACGAGCAGAACGCCGAGGCCCGAGGCGATGCCGAGCTTGGCGCCGATCGAAAGATTCAGAAGGAAGCGGGTGATGCTCGACATGATAAGCGTCCTTGAAAAAACAGCAGGGGTCAGTGAAATCGCAGCGATGCCGTTGTTTCCCGCAGAGCGGGATCACGGTTGAAGAAGCGCCGGGCCGATAATCGGACGAGCCGGTTCGTTGCGGACGAAGGGGCTCCTGCGGCGGCCTCGCCACAGAGCGGCACTCATGCCGCCAAGGTTTCATACGGTGGTTAATGAGGGACTAAGCGAAGACATTTGGGCAAATCGTAGAACTACGGTATCGCCGCTCGCTTCGCCGGTATCACGACTGACTGTCCGTATTCTTACGTGCCGCCGACAAGGTCTGCTGCGGCGTTTCGCCAAACAACTCGCG
This sequence comes from Bradyrhizobium sp. AZCC 2262, assembly GCF_036924535.1. Lineage (NCBI taxonomy): Bacteria > Pseudomonadati > Pseudomonadota > Alphaproteobacteria > Hyphomicrobiales > Nitrobacteraceae > Bradyrhizobium > Bradyrhizobium sp. AZCC 2262. Next base: position 4,789,435 of record NZ_JAZHRT010000001.1, read on the forward strand.
ATAGAGTGCTGTGAACTCGCCCATGTGCCAGAAGCCGTTGACGAGCGCGACCGCCTTGATCGATTGCGGCGCCGCCCCCCGCAGCAGTTGCTGACGCACACTCCACAGCCGCCGCAGCCGCATGTAACGATGCATGCTCATGCCGCGAATCGCAACCACGGCGTTATGCAGCGTCCGGACCGAGACCCCAAGCTGTCGCGCCACATCGGCGCTGTACAGCGTCTTGCCGGCGTTGACAGCGACGAACTCGTCGAATTTCCGGACCAGCGCCAGATAGTGGCTCAGGCTCAGGCGCCTGGCATCGGACGCCGGCGATGCGGCAGCCATCGCCAGATCGACCGCCTGCAGGATCGATTCTTCGATACTCTCGATCACATCAGGCTGAACCAGGGTATCGGACGAATGCGACGCGAGTATCAGGACGTCGCGCAACGTCGTGCGAAGCGCCTCGAATTTGGCAGGTTCGGTCGCAATCACCTGAGCATGATCGAGCTTGCCCGGCCAGCCGCGATCATCGATGGAATCGAAATTCACGAAAGCGACCAGATTGGGCTGCTGCTCCACGATCTCACATTTCGCGCTGCCCCTGACCAGCAGAAATGCCGGCGCGCGGGCCTCCGCGCCGTTCAGGATCAGCGAAGCCGCATCGTCCATCAACAGACCGACGATCGCCCCGGTCGTGGAATATTGCACCTGAAGAATTCGCGGAAATGTCCGCTGCAGATAGATCGTGCAGGCCTTCAGCCTCAGCGAGGCGAACGATGCGGCGAAGTCCCGGCAATCGAGCGGAATGCTGTTTGCCTCGCCCAAGCCTTCGATGCTCTGGAAATGATCGAAATCCGGAGACCGGTTGATCTTCACAAAGTCAGACTCAGCTAGTTCATCAAGCAACGACACGCGGCGATCATCCGAGCCGTCGGTAGCGATCGTCGCAACAACGAAAAAAAAGCGCTAACCGGAATTGAGAGGGAACGTATGCGCGACTTGACCATGGCGAAGGGGCGCCTCGATGCGCTCTGCCATCGGATGAAGCGTCTTGAGTCCTGGCTCGTCTTCATTGACGCAGGACACATGGCATCAGATCTGCAGGACATCAGATCATCACGATGCCTTTGTATCTTACCGATTTTTCCCGATTTCGGAAATTCATTGGCCACATTCGACATCAGTTTCGCTCAGGGCGATTGGTCGGCCCATGCCGCAATCGCAATTTTACGATCTAGGGATGTCTCCCGCTTCTCGTGCAGCCGAATACACGCTGTTCAAGGCAGCTCGCGTTTTCCGATTCGCATCATCGGCGATCGCTGGGCCGGCATGAGGAACCGGCTGCGGACCGAATAGTCGGCACGAATCAGGCCGCCCGCACCGAGTCGAGGAACCTGCCGACCTCGAGCTTGAGGCGGTTGGAGTCGCCCGAAAGCGATTGCGCCGCAGCAAGCACCTGCGAGGACGCCGATCCGGTTTCGCTGGCGCCGCGCTGCACGTCGCCAATATTGGAGGACACCTGCTGGGTGCCCATGGACGCCTGCTGCACGTTGCGGGAGATCTCCTGCGTCGCGGCGCCCTGCTCTTCGACGGCGGCTGCAATGGTCGAAGAAATCTCCGACAGTTTTTCAATCGTGCCGCTGATGGCCTGGATCGCGTTCACGGACTCCTGGGTCGCTGCCTGGATGCTTGATATCTGTTGTCCGATCTCGCCGGTGGCCTTCGCGGTCTGTTCCGCAAGCGCCTTCACCTCGGATGCCACGACCGCAAAACCGCGGCCGGCCTCGCCGGCACGCGCCGCCTCGATGGTGGCGTTGAGCGCCAGCAGGTTGGTCTGACCCGCGATGGTATTGATCAGTTCGACGACGTCGCCGATGCGGGTGGCCGCCTTCGACAATTCGCTGACGCGGTCGTTGGTGACCCGCGCCTGATCGACGGCGTCATTGGCCATCCGCGCCGATTCCTGCACCTGTCGGCTGATCTCGGTGACGGACGAGGCCATCTCCTCGGTGGCGGAGGCCACCGATTGGACGTTGGTGGAAGCTTCCTCGGAGGCCGCCGCGACTGCGCCCGTGAGTTCCTGCGCGCGCTCCGCGGTCGCGGTCAGCGTGCCCGCGGATACTTCGAGCTGGCTCGATGCCGACGATACCGCCTCGACGATCTGGCCGACGGCGGCTTCGAAATCGTTGGCCATCTTGTGCATGTCCGTCTTGCGGCCGCTGGCCGCGCGGGTCTCCGCCTCGCGCTGCTCGACTTCCAGCGCCTGGCGGGCGACGGCATTGCCCTTGAAGATCTCGACCGCCTTGGCCATCTCGCCGACCTCGTCGCCGCGTCCGACGCCGGGCACCGCGACGGCAAGGTTGCCGCTGGCGAGATCGTTCATCGCGGCTGTCATCCGTTGCAGCGGACCGGTGACGCTGCGCGCCACGAAGATCGACACCACGAGCGAAAACAGCAGGATCACGCCGGCAACGATCAGGGACCGCTGGGTCGAAGCCCAGGTCTGCGCCTTCAGGTCGTCGATGTAGACGCCGGTGCCGACAACCCAGTTCCACGGCGCGAAGCCGACCACGTAGGACAGTTTCGGCTGCGGCTTGTCGAAGCCCGGCTTGGGCCACTCATAGGGAACGAAGCCTGAGCCGCTCTTTTTGACCGTATCGACGAAATCGACGAACAGCAGCTTGCCGTTCGGATCCTTGTAGGCCGACAGATCGTTGCCGTTCATTTCCGGCTTGATCGGATGCATCACCATTTTGGGATGCATGTCGTTGATCCAGTAATAGTCGTTGTTGCCGTAGCGGAGCGCACCGATCCGGGCCATCGCCCGCTTCTGGGCGTCGGCGGCCGGAACGTCGCCCTTCTGCGCCGCGGCATGCTCTTCCTTGACGATGCCGAGGGCGACCTCGCCGAGGTGCCGCAGCTCGATCTGTTTCTGCTGATTGAGGCTCGATGCCAGTTCGTGCGATTCGAAAAAAGCCACGCCCAGGAGCCCGATGAAGCTCAGGCAAATGAGCGCATAGATCTTCCGGCCAACCGTCATCCTGGCCCGGCGCATCATTCCAAACATGATTGATCTCCACGCGACGACGGGCGTCGTCCGCCCCATCTCGCGGAATCGTATATGTCGGCCGCTTTCTTCCCGTTAATTTCTACTCAGTAGATATACTGAGTTTCCGTTAACCTGGGCCCCTCGCACTCGGCACCTCAGGCCGCCCGCACCGAGTTGAGGAACTTGCCGACCTCGAGCTTGAGGCGGTTGGAGTCCGTCGACAGGGACTGGGCGGCGGAGAGCACCTGCGTCGAGGCCGAGCCGGTCTCGCCGGCGCCGCGCTGCACGTCGGTGATGTTGGCGGAGACCTGCTGGGTACCTTGCGCTGCCTGCTGCACGTTGCGGGAAATCTCCTGCGTCGCCGCGCCCTGCTGTTCCACTGCCGCCGCAATCGTCGAGGAGATCTCCGACAGCCTTTCGATGGTGCCGCTGATCTCCCTGATCGCGCCGACCGACTCCTGGGTCGCGGCCTGAATGCTGGATATCTGCTGACCGATCTCGCCGGTGGCCTTCGCCGTCTGTTCCGCGAGCGCCTTCACTTCCGACGCCACCACCGCAAAGCCGCGGCCGGCCTCGCCGGCGCGCGCCGCCTCGATGGTGGCGTTGAGCGCCAGCAGATTGGTCTGGCCGGCGATGGTGTTGATGAGCTCGACGACGTCGCCGATGCGAGCGGCCGCCTTCGACAGTTCGCCGACGCGCTCGTTGGTGTGACGGGCCTGACCGACGGCCTCGCTCGCCATCCGCGCCGATTCCTGGACCTGACGGCTGATCTCATTGACCGAAGAGGAGAGCTCTTCGGTGGCGGAGGCGACCGACTGCACATTGGTCGAAGCTTCTTCCGAAGCCGACGCCACCACGGTGGTCAACTCCTGCGAGCGCTCGGCGGTCGATGTCAGCGTGGTGGCGGAGGCTTCGAGTTCGGTAGAGGCCGACGACACGGTTTCGACGATCTCGCCTACCGCCCGCTCGAAACCGTCGGCGAGCTGAAGCATGTCGGTGCGGCGTTGCGCGGCGGCGCGAACTTCCGCCTCCTTCTGCTCACGCTCCATGCGGATCCGCGCAAGGCCATTTTCCTTGAACACCACGGCGGTCTTGGCGACGTCGCCGACCTCGTCGCCGCGCTCCGTGCCCGAAATGCCGACGTCGTATTTGCCGGCGGCGAGCTGCTGCAACAACTCGACCACCGCCCGGATCGGCTTGGCAATGCCGTACTGACCGACCGCGAAGCCGAACCCCAGGCCGAACACCACGCTTGCGACCGCGAGGATGACAAGCAGCCGCGACGCGGAGGCATACTCCTCCTCCGCGGCCTTGTTGTTTTCCATGACCCTCTGGTCAAGCCTGGTCGCCACCGAGCGGATAGCGATCTGCAGCGTCTCTGCCGCGGCGCGGCTCTTCATCGCCACTTCCCGCAATCCTGCCGCCGACTGCGTCAGCTCCGCGGATTTGGCGTCGTCGACCGACTGAAGCGTCTGCTTCATTTGCGACTGATAGGTGGAAAGCGCCGATCTGACGGCCGGCAGCAGAGCCTGTGTCTTCTCGTCAGTGGTCTTGCTCACTTCGGCAAGACGCTCCTCGAGCTGCTTGACCTGCTCATCAATCATCGCGCGTGCAGCCAGCCTGTTTTCGTCGCGAGGATCAAGAGCGCTGCGAAACTCGGCGCGGTTCATTGCCACCACGTTGTTGTTGGCACGGGTAGCCAGCAAGGCCCGTGCCGCCGACCGCGCCATGGTGTCGGAGCGTTCGCTCACCGAATGCAGCGAACTGATCCCGAGCCAGGCCATGATCCCCGTGATCAGCGACAGCACACAAATGATCGCCAGCACTTTCGTGAGCACACGGAAATTCGCCAGAAACGACATCAGGGGACCTCTTTGTCAGCGGCATAAAAAAGCCTGTACAAAGGGTTTAGGCTGCGGCTCTTTATCCAATGTAAAGTTGACACTCCGTAGCTCTACGGTGACTCACGAGTTACTTGCCGAAGCCGATATCGATTTCTCGCTGGCGACAAGAAGCGGCTTGAGCGAACTGATGCTCCACCCTCGAGAAAGAAAAGCCCGGCCGCAAGAAGCGCCGGGCTTTGAATTTGCCTGATGGCGGATAAATCAGGCCGCCCGCACCGAGTTGAGGAATTTGCCGACCTCGCGCTTGAGACGACCCGAGTCCGATGACAGCGACTGGGCCGACGAAAGCACCTGCGAGGACGCCGTGCCGGTCTCGCCGGCGCCGCGCTGCACGTCGGTGATGTTGGCGGAGACCTGCTGGGTGCCGCGGGCCGCCTGCTGCACGTTGCGGGAGATTTCCTGGGTGGCGGCGCCCTGCTCTTCCACGGCGGCCGCAATCGTCGAGGATATCTCCGACAGCTTCTCGATCGTGGTGCTGATCGCCTGGATCGCCCCGACCGACTCCTGGGTGGCGGCCTGGATGCCGGTGATCTGCTGGCCGATTTCGCCGGTCGCCTTCGAGGTCTGTTCCGCCAGCGCCTTTACCTCGGACGCCACGACGGCGAAACCGCGGCCGGCGTCGCCGGCGCGGGCCGCCTCGATGGTGGCGTTGAGCGCCAGCAAATTGGTCTGTTCGGCGATGGTGTTGATGAGTTCGACCACCGCGCCGATGCGGGCTGCCGCCTTCGACAATTCGCTGACCCGGCCGTTGGTGGTGCGGGCCTGATCGACGGCCTCATTGGCCATCCGCGCCGATTCCTGGACCTGACGGCCGATCTCGGTGATGGACGAGGCCATCTCCTCGGTGGAGGAGGCCACCGACTGCACATTGGTTGAGGCTTCCTCAGAAGCCGCAGCGACCATCGTGGTCAGTTCCTGGGCGCGTTCGGCGGTTGCCGTCAGCGTGCCGGCGGAGGCTTCGAGTTCGCTCGACGCCGAGGACACGGTCTCCACGATCTTGCCGACCGCGCCTTCGAAATCGTCGGCGAGCTTGATCATTTCGGCCTTGCGCCGCTGCGCCGCGACCTGATCCTGGTTGATCTTGGTCTCGGCTTCCTCGCGCGCCTTGTGCTCGGCGTTCTCGCGAATGACGGTCACCGTCTTGGCGAGGTCGCCGATTTCGTCGCCGCGGCCGGCGCCGGGAATCTCGACATCGAGATCGCCGCCGGCCATCTTGCCCAACGCACCGTTCAGGCGCGTCATCGGACGTGCGACCCCAAGGAAGGAAAAAACCACCGAGCCGATCAGCGACACGACGACGACGAGGGCCATGACCAAGCTGATCCGGTTGGCCTGCGCTGTTTCGGCCACTACCTCTTCCTTGGAGGTCAGCGCATTCTTCTTGGAATTCTCGACCGTTGCTTCCATCAGATCGGCGGCATCGGCGGCGGACTTGGTGGTGCGGTTGATGATGATGTCGTTCTTTATCTGCTCGGTCTTTACGGCGTCCTCGTTGGCGGCCAGGAAGCGCTTGACGATCGAAGACAGGTTGCTGACAACGACCAGCAACTCGCGGTCGTCCGCCTCTCCGCGCAGCTTGTTAAAGACATCCTTCAGCGAGGCCTCGGTCTTGCCCATCTCGGTGACCAAATTGGCATCACCGGTGGCGCCGAGCTTCCAGGCCGCCGCCCGCAGCGTGCTCACCCTGGCATCGGCCTGAAACAGCAGACGTTCGATCTCGAGGCGATTGTCCAGTTTCGCCATCGCCGGTGAACCCAACTGCGCCGCGACGGCCTTGGTCCATTCATCCGAGACGCCCGAGCGCTTGTCGATCTGCGCCAGCAGCGTGATCTGCGCCTTAGCGAGATCTTCCACGGCAGCGGTAAAGCCTTCCATCAGGGCCTTGGTCTTCTGTAGCCGATCCTGGGTGGCCGCCATCTTTGCCGTTTCGAGCGCAGCCTCGATGTCCTTCGCCATGGCCGCCTTGTGCCGCTGCAGCTCGGCGACAGTCTTTTCGACATCGGCGGGAGTTCGCGCCAGCCTGATATCGCGGGCGGCGAGCTGTATCTTGCGAAGCTCGAGATGTGCCTCCAGCGAGGTATCGGCCACCTTCTGCGAGCGGGCAGCCCGATCATTGGCGGCCGTGACCGCAGATTCGGTCATTATCTGGTTGGTCACCATGCCGATCGCCAGCAAGACGCCGACCGCTCCGGCCAAGCCCAGTTTGTTTCCGATACGGTTGAGCTTGATCATGTCGACGACCCCAAATTTTCTGAAGCAAGTTTTCCGGAAGCGGAATTTGCTCGGCAGCGGAACCAGCAACCTGCGCGCGCGGCCCCGAAATTACCGGCAGCGTAGCCGGGACCGGTTAATTTCCGCTTGCGTGAAGGTATCGGGTTGCAGTCCCGCCAGATTCGCGTCAGACGAGAAAAGGCCCGGCTCCCTTCCGGAAGCCGGGCCCTTGTCTGCCGCCGACCCGCTCGTCAGGCCGCCCGGACCGAATCCAGAAACCGGCCGACCTCGAGTTTGAGGCGATGGCTGTCGCCCGACAGCGACTGCGCCGCCGAGAGCACCTGCGAAGAGGCCGCGCCGGTCTCGCCTGCGCCGCGCTGCACGTCGGAGATGTTGGAGGAAACCTGCTGGGTTCCGCGGGCAGCCTGCTGCACGTTGCGCGAAATTTCCTGCGTCGCCGCGCCCTGCTCTTCCACGGCAGCCGCGATGGCCGAAGAGATCTCTGCCAGCCGTTCAATGGTGCCGCTGATTTCCTTGATTGCATTCACCGACTCCTGGGTCGCGCCCTGAATGCCGGTAATCTGCTGGCTGATCTCGCCGGTGGCTTTTGCCGTCTGCTCCGCGAGCGCCTTCACTTCCGATGCCACGACCGCAAACCCGCGGCCGGCGTCGCCGGCACGCGCCGCCTCGATGGTGGCGTTGAGCGCCAGCAAATTGGTCTGGCCGGCGATGGTGTTGATGAGCTCGACCACGTCGCCGATACGGCTCGCCGCCTTGGACAGCTGGCTGACCCGGTCGTTGGTGACACGGGCCTGGCCAACCGCATCGGTGGCCATCCGCGCCGATTCCTGCACCTGACGGCCGATCTCGGTGACCGAGGAGGAAAGCTCTTCGGTCGCCGACGCCACCGACTGCACGTTGGCAGAGGCTTCCCCGGAAGCCGACGCCACGGTCGACGTCAGTGTTTGCGAGCGTTCGGCCGTCGCCGACAGCGTGCCGGCGGAGGCTTCGAGCTGGGTCGAAGCCGACGATACCGTCTGCACGATCTCGCCGATCACGCTTTCGAAATTGCGGGTGATGCCGTCGACACGGCGGCCGCGCTCGATCTTGGCTTCGGCGTCGAGCGCCGCGGCTTCGTCAGCGGCCTTCTTGGCGATCAGCGCTTGCTTGAACACCTGGAGGGTATCAGCCATGGCGCCGATTTCGGTCTTCTCGCCCTGATGCGGCACCTTCGCGCTCAGATCGCCTTGGCCCAGCGCCTGCATCGGGCTGACGATGGAGGCGATGCCGCTCGATACGTCGCGAACCAGATAGGCGCTGACGCCGATACCGAGGATGATGGCCGCGCCGAGAATCGTCGCAAGCATCGTCAGCGCGGAGCCGTAACTGTCGGCGGCATCCTGCGCCGCCTTGTCGGCGCCTCTGTTGTTGAGGTCGATATCCTTGCTCAGGACGGCATCGGCCTCGAGCCCGATCTTGTTGACTGTCTTGGTGTTCAGTTCGTGCGCCTCGGTCGGAATCTTGCCGACCGCCTTGCGCGACAGCGCCATCACTTCCTGGGTGCCCGCGTTATACTTGTCCCAGAGCTTCGACCACTCGGCATAGAGCGCACGCTCTTCCGGCGACGTGATCATCGGCTCATAGGCGGCACGAAACTTGGTGTTGGCCTCGATGACGGTGGCGAGCGTCTTTTCCATCGCCAGCTTTTCCTCCAGCGTGTCGGACAGCATGTGCTCGCGGATCACGTTGCGATAGGTGATGACGCCGGCGCGCAGATCTCCCAGCACGCGGACGCTCGGCAGCCAACTGGTGGTGATGTCGACCGTGTTGGCGTTGATCGACCGCATGTTCCTGACCGCGAGCAGGCCCATACCCGTCATCGCGACGAGCAGGAATGCCACAACGGTGATGATCTTGGTGCGGATCGAGTATTTGGCGAGCATGGCGGGAATCTCTTGGTTTTTGGGCGCGGGGAACACGCCGAACGTGACGAGGCAGAGAAAGGCGAGGGAATCAAAGGATCGCGCTTCGAAATAAAACCCGGCACGTCCTCAGGTTGAGTTAACGACGTCGGGGTAAAAATACGTAGGCAGCAGGTCGCACCGGCCCCATGAACGCCGGCGCAGCGATCAGCGCATCAGCTTCAGCGCATCGGAGAAAAATTCCGTTCCGCCGAAATTGCCTGATTTCAGGGCAAGCAGCATGTCGCCCTTGTCGGCACCGACGGCACGCAAAACCGGCACTCCTGCAGCGATTTCTGCGCCTACGAGGAATCCGGGAATGCGCAGGCGATCGACGACGGCGCCTGAAGTTTCACCACCGGCGACCACCAATCGCCGCACGCCTGAGCGCACCAGGCCTTCTGCGATATCGGCCATTGCCTGCTCGATGGCATGTCCGGCTGCATCGCGGCCATGCCGAAACTGCAGAGCTGCAACCTGATCCGGCGTCGAGCTTGAGGCGATCAGGATGGGACCGCCGCTGATTCGGTCGTTCGCCCAGGCCAGCGCGCGACGCACCTCGCCCGGTCCCGCGACGATCTGTTCGGGATCGAGATGCAGCACGGCCATGGTCTTTTCGGCGTTTGCGATCTGGGCCAGCGTCGCCTGTGAGCAACTCCCCGCCAGGCAGGCGGCCGGTCCACCGACCGCTGCGCCGGCATCTGCGCCTGCGGAAGCAGATTTGACCTTGCCGGACGCAACCAGCGCCCGCGCAATGCCGAGCCCGATGCCGGACGCGCCGACGGACAGGCGATGATCCAGCGCAATGTTTCCAATTGTTTCGAGATCGCGGTCGAACACGGCGTCAATGATCGCGGCGCCAAGGCCGTTGCCCGCGAGATCGGCGAGGCGCCCGCGAACCGCATCCGCGCCGCGCGTGAGCGTGGCGAGATCGACCAACCCGACCTTGGTTTGGCTCTGGCACGCCAGCACCCGCACCAGGTTGGAATCGTGCATCGGGTTGAGCGGGTGATCCTTTAGCGGGCTTTCGTTCAGCGGCACGGAACCGACGAACAGATTGCCCTGATAGACGGTGCGGCCGGTTTCCGGAAAGGCCGGCGTCACCAGCACGATCGCGTCGCCCGAATCGGCGCGCAGCGCATCCATCACGGGGCCGATATTGCCGGCGTCGGTGGAATCGAAGGTCGAGCAGATCTTGAACAGCACGTGACCGGCACCGCGGCCGCGCAGCCATTTCTCGGCGGCGCGCGAACGATCGACCGCAACGCCGGCCTCGATCGAGCGGCTCTTGAGCGACACCACGACCGCGTCGACCTCCGGCAGCGCGAGATCGTCCGAGGGAACGCCAATCGTCTGCACCGTGCGCAGGCCCTGGCGGGTCAGCGTATTGGCGAGATCGGAGGCGCCGGTGTAGTCGTCGGCGATGCAGCCCAGAGACAATTTCACGGCGTTACTCCGGCATAGGGCTTGAACCAGCCGAGGCCGTCGGTGGTCTTGCCGCGCGGATTGTATTCGCAGCCGACGAAGCCGCCATAGCCGAGCCGGTCGAGTTCGGCGAACAGGAACGGATAGTTCAGTTCCTCGCCGTCGGGCTCGTTGCGCGAGGGAATGCTGGCGATCTGGACGTGGCCTGTGATCGGCATCATCTCGCGCAGCCGCATGGTAACGTCGCCATGAATGATCTGGCAGTGATAGATGTCGAACTGCAGTTTCAGGTTCGGAATCTTCAGCTCGGTGATCAAGTCGCGCGCGAAGCCAAAATCGTTGAGAAAGTAGCCCGGCACGTTGCGGGCATTGATCGGCTCGATCACGACGTCGAGGCCATGAGGCGCGAAGAATTCCGCGGCCCACGCCACCGATTTATAAAACTGCTCGACGGCTTTCGGTTGGCTTCGGTTGGCGATGCCGGCCATCAGATGCAGCCGCTTGACGCCGGTCGCCTTCGCGTAAGGAAGCGCCGTCTCAAGGCTTCGCTTCAGATCGTCAAAGCGTTCCGGCAGCGCGGCAAATCCCTTTTCACCGGCGTCCCAATTGCCCGGCGGCAGGTTGAACAGCGCCTGCGTCAGGCCATTGCGCTTCAGCCGCTCGCCGACGGCCTCCGCCGGATGGTCGTAGGGAAACAGGAATTCGACGGATGTAAATCCCGCCTTCGCCGCCGCCTCAAAACGGTCGAGGAACGGCACATCGGTGAACATCATGGAGAGATTGGCGGCAAAGCGCGGCATCGAGCGTCTCCTTCCAGATCTTGCTGCTATTTCGGTTCGCCGGGCAGATGCGTGCCGGTGACGCGAGCATACATCCGCGCCACCGAGGCGTCGTCATCGCGGCCCATGCCGGATGCGGCCGTCATCAAGAACATCTGCAGCGCGGCGGCTGCAACCGGCACCGGGAACTTTTGCGAGCGCGCCATGTCCTGGATGATGCCGAGGTCTTTTACAAAGATCTCCACCGCGCTGCGCGGCGCATAATCGCCGTCGAGCACATGCGGCATGCGGTTCTCGAACATCCAGGAATTGCCGGCGGAAGCGGTGATCACCTCGTAGACCTTTCGGATGTCGAGGCCCTGCTTGGCGGCGAACGCGATGGCTTCCGAGGCGGCGGCGATGTGGACGCCGGCGAGGAGCTGGTTGATCATCTTGAAGGCGGCGCCCTGGCCTGCGTCATCGCCGAGTTCGTAAAGTTTCGCGGCCATCGCATCGAGTGCCGGGCGCGCTTTGGCAAAGGCGGCCGGGCTGCCTGAGGCCAAAATGGTGAGTTCGCCCTGCGCCGCCCGTTGCGCGCCGCCGGAGATCGGCGCGTCGAGGTAGCGCCGCCCGGTTGCTTCCAACTGTTTGGCGAGCCGCCGCGCGATGTCGGGGTCCATGGTGGCCGACGAGATGAACACCGCCCCCTTGCCCAGGGTTTCCGCGACGCCATTGGCGCCAAACAGGATGGTTTCGGTCTGCGCCGCGTTGACGACAACGCTGACCACGATGTCGGCCGATTTCGCGGCTTCCGCCGGCGTGCTCGCCCCCTTGCCGCCATCGGCCACGAACCGTTTCACGGAATCCGCAGAGACGTCACAGCCGGTGACCTCGAGGCCTGCGCGGCGGAGCGAGGTCGCCATGCCAAAACCCATCGAGCCCAGCCCGATGACGGCAACGCGCGGTTTGGCGGATTCTGGCATGCGGCGCTCCCTCAGTGGTTTCTCTTGAGCCGCCGTTGGGCCGGCGGGCTTGTCTCTGGGTATCACGGCTTGGCCGCGCTGCCAAAGCGTGGGAAAAGGCCAAGGAAGCAGGGCAATGTGCATGAGCGAAACAAGGATCCGCGAGGAAATCTGCCGGCTCGGTCGTTCGCTGTTCGAGCGCGGGCTGACGCCAGGCTCCTCAGGCAACATCAGCGTGAAACTCGATGACGGCGGCTGGCTGGTGACGCCGACCAACGCCTCGCTAGGCTCGCTCGACCCGGCGCGGATGTCGCGGCTTGGCCCCGACGGACGGCTGGTATCCGGCGACGCGCCGACCAAGGAAGTTCCGCTGCATACCGCGCTCTACCAGACCCGCACCGCCGCGCGCGCGGTGGTGCATCTGCACTCGACCCATTCGGTGGCATTGTCGATGCTGCCCGAGATCGACCCCCGCGCCGCGCTGCCGCCGATGACGCCCTATTATCTGATGAAATGCGGACAGACGGCGCTCGTGCCGTATTATCGGCCGGGCGATCCGGCGGTTGCGGACGCCATCAAGGGACTGGCCGGAAAATACTCCTCCGTGCTGCTCGCCAATCACGGGCCGGTCGTTTCAGGCGACACGCTGGAAGCCGCGGTTTACGCGATCGAGGAACTGGAAGAGACGGCAAAGCTGTATCTGCTGCTCCGTGGGCTGAACCCGCGGTATCTATCGCCGGAGCAGGTGAAGGATTTGACCGAGGTGTTCGGGCTAACGCCGCCGGAGCATAGGCACTCGTAGGATGGGTAGAGTGCAGCGAAACCCATCATCTATCCGTACAACGCATTGATGGGTTTCGCTTCGCTCTACCCATCCTACGGCATCACAATCCCAGATATGCCTTCCGCACATCCGGATTGACCCGAATATCCGCGGCGCTGCCCTGCATCAGCACACGGCCGGTCTGCAGGATGTAGGCGCGGTCGGCGATCTCCAAACACTCCGACATGCGCTGTTCGACGATCAGCACAGTCATGCCGGCGTCGCGGATGCGCTTCACGGCCTGAAAAATTTCATCGACCAGTTTTGGCATGATGCCCTGCGACGGCTCGTCCAGCATCAACAGCCGCGGCCGCGTCATCAGGGCGCGGCCGATCGCCAGCATCTGCTGCTCGCCGCCGGAGAGCGTTTCGGCGCGTTGCTCCAGCCGTTCCTGCAGACGCGGGAACAGCGTGAAAACGAGGTCGAGCGGCGCCTCGCGATCGGCTTCGCTGCGATAGAGGTAGCTGCCGAGCCGCAGATTGTCGCGCACCGACAGGCGCGGAAACAGCCGGCGGTTTTCCGGCACATAGGCGATGCCGCGCGAGGTGATGACGTGCTGCGCCATGCCGTCGATCCGGGTGCCGTCGAACGACACGGTGCCGGAACGCGGCCGTTCTGCGCCGGCGATCGATTTCAGCAATGTCGATTTGCCGGCCCCGTTGGCGCCGGCGACGCAGACGATCTCGCCTTTCGCCACTTCGATACTGACCGCCGAGATCGCGACCAGGCCCTGATAGGCGGTGGTGACTTCATGCACCGACAGCATGACGATCCCCCAGATAGGCGGTGATGACTTTCGGATCGCGGACCACGTCGGCAGGCTTGCCCTCGACCAGCACCTTGCCGAGATCGAGCACAATGGCGCGGTCGACCAGCGGCATCACGATTTCCATCACGTGTTCGACCATCAACACGGTGACGCCGGTGTCACGCACCTTGCGCACCAGCTCGACGCCGGTCTTGGCTTCGACCGGCGTCAGCCCGGTGAGCACCTCGTCGAGCAGCAGCAGTTTCGGCTCGGTCGCCAGCGCCCGCGCCACCTCGAGCCGGCGCTTTTCGGACGGGACCAGATCGCTGGCCAGCACGTTGGCGCGCGGGCCGAGACCGCAAAATTCCAGCACCTCCTGCGCCTTGCGGCGGGCATCGCGCATCACGGTGGTGCGGACCAGCGCGCCGACGATGACGTTGTCGACGACCGTCATGGTCTCAAAGCTCTTCACGACCTGAAATGTGCGGCCGATACCGCGCTGGCAGCGTTCCGCCGCCGGCAACGCCGTGACGTCCTGACCGTCGAAGATGATCGAGCCTTGCGTGGGCGGCAGCACGCCGGCGATCAGGTTGAACAGCGTCGACTTTCCGGCGCCGTTCGGGCCGATCAGGCCGACGATTTCGCCACGCCCGACCGAAATCGAGACGTCGCTGTTGGCGATCAGGCCACCAAAACGCTGCCAGACGCCGCGGGTTTCCAGCAAGGGCGTCGTCATCGAGCCGCCTCCTTGCGCCGGGGCGAGAACAGCCCGACCAGGCCCTGCGGCCGCGCCAGCGAGATCGCGACGATCAGCCCGCCATAAACGATCAAATCGACACCGCGACCAGAACCGCCGATGAAGGAGCGCGTGAGCTCCGTGAGCGGGATCAGGATGATGGCGCCAAGCAACGGGCCCCACAATGTGCCGATACCGCCGAGGACCGCGGGCAGCGCCATCAACAGCGAAAACTGAAAGCCCATGACGCTTTCGGGATCGATATAGGAGACGAACTGCGCGTAAAAGCTGCCGCCGACGGCGACCAGGAACGCCGACACCGCCGCCGCGCCCATCTTGGAGTTGAACACGACGACGCCAAGGCTTTCAGCGGCGTCCGGGTTGTCCTTCACCGCGCGCCACCAAAAGCCCCATTTGGAATCTTCCAGCCACCAGGTGACGAACCAGGCGACGCAGGCCAGCGCCAGCGCGAAGTAGAAGTACGGCAGCTTGCTGCGCGTGAACTGGAATTTCAGCCAGCTATCGCCGCGCACGGGAATATCGATGCCGAGCGCCGCCCCGGCCCAATCCCAGTTGTGGAACAGCAGCAGGCCGATTTCGGCGATGACGATGGTGGCGATGACGAAGTAATGCCCACGCAGGCGGAAGCAGGGATAACCCAGCGCCATCGCAATGATCGCGGAGATCAGGCCGCCGCCGATCATCCCGAACCATGGCAGCACGCCGAACTTGGTGAACAACAGCGCGGTGGTATAGGCCCCGATGCCGAAATAGAGCGCGTGACCGAGCGAGATCTGCCCGCAATAGCCGGAGAGAATGTTCCAGCTCTGCGACAGCGCGCCCCACATCAGCGTCAGCACCATGATGTTCTGGACATAGACGTCCTTGACGAACAGCGGCACGACGGCGGCAACTGCAGCAAGACAGAATGCGACGATGAGGTCGCGGCGGCGACTTCTGGCGAAATTCGTATCCATCACATCGATCCGAACAGGCCGCGCGGCCGGATGAAGACGACAAGGAGATAGACCGCGTAGATGCCGACCGATTTCAGCGAGGGTGGCAGGATCAGCGCCGTGGTGGCTTCGACCAGACCGACGATGATGCCGCCGGCAAAGGCGCCGAACACACTGCCGAAGCCGCCGAGCGCCACCGTCACATAGGCGATCAGCGCGAACGATGCGCCGACGTCCGGATAGATGTAGAAGAACGTCGCCATGATGGCCCCGGAGAGCCCGACCAGCGCCGCGCCGAGACCCCAGCCCAGCGCGAACACGCGGTTCTTGTCGATGCCGACCAGTGCGACCGCACCGGCATCCTCGCGGGTCGCCTCGAGCGCGCGGCCGAAGTCGGTGCGGTTGATGAAGAAGTAGAGCGCGCCGAATGCCGCAATCGAGACCGCGGCGCCAACCAGTTGCGGCTGAGGCAGAAAAATGCCGCCGACCGAGATGGTCTTGCCGCCGAGCCAGGAGTGGGTGACGCTGCGATAATCCGGCGTGAAGAAATACTGCGCCACGCCGCGCATGACGATCGCCAGCCCAAACGTGGAGAAGATCTGCACCATGCCGGCATTGGCCTTGGCGCGCACCGCAAAGCGCACGACCAATAGATAGACCACGGCCCCAAACACGAACAGCGCCGCGGCGACCAGCGGCGCCGACAGCAGCGGGTCGATCGCGAAGAACGCAAACAGGAAGAATGTCGCGTACATCGCGATCATCAGGAATTCGCCATGGGCGAAGTTCACGACGTCCATCAGGCCGAAGATCAGCGCGAGCCCGACGGCAATGAGTCCGTAGAGCAGCCCCATCAGGAGGCCGCTCGCCAGGCTTTGGATGATGGTCTCGGCGGTCACCGGGATCCCCCCATCGCACGTCGTCCCTGCCTAGTGCGCATTGCGCACGGGCGCAGGGACCCATAACCACCGGAGTCGCATTTAAACGAAGGACGTGAGGCCACGATGAAACCGATGCTTCTCGGCGTATGGGTCCCTGCGTTCGCAGGGACGGCGCCGCGTTTGTGATGTCTCTGCAAAAAGCGACGGACTACTTCATCGGCCAGACGGCTTCGGCGATGGCGGCCTGCGGCGGGAAGATGGTGACGAACTTGCCGCCGATATATTGCAGCAGCACCGGGTCGGCGTCGTTGTTCTGGCCCAGTTCGTCAAACTTGACGCGCTTCCAGGGCATGATGGTCTGTTCGCCCGGAATATCGGTCGCGACCAGCGCCTCGCGGATCTTTTCGCCGTCGGTCGACTTGGCGCGGTTGATGGCCTCCGCCATCACGAGCAGGCCCATGAACTGGCGCGACGTGAGGTCGTTAAAATCCTTGCCCGACTTCTCCTTGAACATGGCGTTGACCTTGCCGACCATCGGCCGCTTGGCGGCGAGGTCGAGCGAGAAGCTGCCGCGCGAGATCACACCTTCGAGCTTGTCGCCGACCGCATCGTAGAGCGCCTTTTCGGAGAAGCCGGCGTCCTGCGCCACGATCGCGTTCGGCTTGTAACCGAGCTCGGCCATGGTCTTGACCAGCAGGATGCCGTCGGTGGTGTAGCTCGAGGGCATCAGCACGTCGGCGTTCGCGGTCTTGAGCTGCTGCACTTCCGCCGACAGTGACGGCGAGTTGGAGCGATACTTGATGTCGGTGGCAATCTTGTAGCCGCGATCAGCCGCCAGCTTGAGCTGGGTATTGGCGGAGTCGGTGCCGAAGATGGTGTCCTCATGGAACAGCGACAACGTGTCGATCTTGGCGCCTTTCTTCTTCATGACGTCGAAGAAGTTGAACATCGCGGCCGAGAACATCTCGTCATGGGGAGCTGCGCGGAAATAGAATTTGAGGCCGCGGCGATGCAGGCTCGGCGAAGAGTTGTCCGCCGAGATGAACGGGATCTGATAGCGCTCGCAGATCTGGCTGACGGTGACGGCGACGGCACTCTGGTAGGTGCCGATGACGGCGCAGACCTTCTCCTGGGTGATCAGGCGCTCGGTCTCGGCGCGGCCCTTCTGCGGATCGGCCTGGTGGTCGGCGAAGACGAGGCGGATCTTGGCGCCGCCGAGGCCGGGCAAGCCTTCGCCCTTTGCCAGCGGCAGATCGAAATCGTGGTCCTTGTTGATGATGTCGAGCGCGGTCTCGTACGACTTCTGCGCATCGACGCCCATCTGGGCGCTGGCGCCGGAGAATGGATAGATCACACCGATCACCACTTCGGAGGTCTGCGCGCGGCTCGCAAGTGGCGCGAAGGCGGCGGCGGCAGTGGCTCCAAGCAAAACATTCCGGCGCGTGATGGTCATGGGATATCCTTTGTTGGTCGGTAAACTATCGATGAAGCGGGCGAAGGTTACGGTAAAGCCTTAATGATCAGCACGAACTGCATCAAAGCACGGCAAGCTGTTTGTTCATGAGATCGGTCACCAGCATCAGTCCGGGCGCGTGCGTGATCGCAAACGGCACCTTGGCGGCGGCGATCACCGATTGCGGCGTGACACCACACGCCCAGAACACCGGAATTTCGTCGGCCTCGACCGGCACCGCATCACCATAATCGGGTTTGTCGATATCGGCGATGCCGATCGCATGCGGATGGCCGAGATGAACCGGCGCGCCGTGCACGGAAGGAAAGCGCGTGGTGATCTGCACGGCGCGGATGGCGTCCGCCGGCTTGAACGGCCGCATCGACACCACCATCGGTCCCGCGAACGGCCCTGCGGAACCGCAGGCGATATTGGTGCGGTACATCGGCACGCGCAGCTTGCGTTCGATGTGACGGATCGGCAGGCCGTCCGCCAGCAATGCTTCCTCGAAGGAATACGAACAGCCGATCACGAAGGCCACGAGATCATCGCGCCAGTGCGCCATGATGTCGGTCGGCTCCTCCACCACTTCGCCATCACGCCAGACGCGATAGCGCGGCAGGTCGGTGCGGATGTCGAGGTCGATGCCGAGCGCAGGGATGCTGGGATCGCCGGCATCGGACATGCCGATGATCGGGCACGGTTTGGGATTGAGCTGGCAGAACCGGTGGAACGAGGCCGCGAGGTTTTCGGGCAGGATCACAAGGTTGCCCTGGACGAAGCCGTTGGCGACGCCGGCCGTGGTGCTCGCCATGCCGCTGCGGCAGGCGTGCCGGGCCGCGACACCAGGCGATAAATTCGCCGTATCGTGGCCGGGTCGCTCCGTCCTCGCCAAGCTTGTCATCGTTGATCCCCGCCTCAATCTTGTTGGCATCTACTCCCGCATACGGCTAAGATAAAGTCTAATCTTCTTTTCTAATCAAGTTTGATAAGTTGAATTTATCAATCTGCGGGCATAGGATGCATGACGGATTTCAAGGCAATTGAGACTTTCATGTGGGTGGTGACGCTCGGCAGCTTCCGCGGCGCTGCGCAGAAGCTCAACACCACCCAGCCCGCGATCTCGCAACGGATCGCCCAGCTCGAACGCGAGGTGGGCGTAAGACTCCTGCAGCGCGACCGCCGCATGGTGCTGCCGACGCCGAGCGGCCGGCAATTGATGGTTTACGCCGAGAAGCTGATCGGGCTGCGCTCGGAAATGCTGGCTGTGGTCGGCGACCGCTCGGCGATGCGCGGCGTGCTGCGGCTCGGCGTCGCCGAGACCATCGTGCACACCTGGCTGTCGCAGTTGATCAAGAGCGTCAATCACGCCTATCCAAATCTCTCGCTCGAAATCGAGGTCGATATCACCTCGAATTTGCGGACGCGGCTGCTCGCGCAGGAAATCGAGCTGGCGTTCCTGCTTGGCCCGCTGACGGCGCCAACGGTCAGCAACCGCGTGCTGTGCGACTATCCCGTGGGCTTTCTGGCCAGCCCGTCGCTCGGTCTGGGCAACCGCGAGTTGACGGTCCACGATCTCGCGAAATTTCCGATCATCACCTTCCCGCGCAAAACCCCGCCCTACGAGATCGTGCGTTCGCTATTCAACCGCCCGGACCTGCCGCCGATGCGCCTGCACGCCAGCGCATCGCTGGCAACCGTCATCCACATGGCGATCGAGGGCCTCGGGATTGCGGTGATGCCGACCGCGATCGTCGAAAGCGAAATGGCCGACGGACGGCTGCAACTGCTGTCGACCAATCTGCAACTTCCGCAGCTGACCTTTTCCGCAAGCTGGCTGGCCTCCCCGGATACGGTTGCGGTCGAGCGCGTGGCCGAACTCGCCGCAAATCTCGCGCAGGGCAGCGTCATTGTTGACGCGCCGCGTCAGGCGCGTCATTGAAAAAGCGCACCTTGCGTATCGTCTGAACTTCGGAACGGCCAATGACAAAAATCGCCTCCAACCTGCAAATCGATTCCGCCCGGCTGTGGGACACGATTCACGAAACCGCCAAATTCGGCGCCACGCCGAAAGGCGGCGTGCGGCGGCTGACGCTGGGGCCCGAGGACAAGCAGGTGCGCGACTGGTTCCGGAATGCCTGCGAGGCCGCAGGGCTGGAAGTCCATGTCGATGCGCTGGGTTCGATGTTCGGCCTGCGCAAGGGGCCGTGACATGTCGAAGGCTCCGGTCGGCCTCGGCTCCCATCTCGACACGCAGCCGACCGGCGGCAAATATGATGGCGTGCTCGGCACGCTGGCGGCGCTTGAGGTGGTCCGTACGCTCAACGATGCGGGAATCGAAACCGAGATGCCGATCTGCATCTGCAACTGGACCAACGAGGAAGGCTCGCGGTTTGCGCCGGCGATGATGGCGTCGGCGGCTTATGTCGGCGATTTCACCACCGACGACATTTTGTCGCGCCGGGATGCGGAGGGTGTCACGGTGGCGCAGGCGCTCGACAGCATTGGCTACCGCGGCGCGACCCCGGTGGGAACGCAGAAATTCTCGGGCTTCGTCGAACTGCACATCGAGCAGGGCCCGATCCTCGAAGCCGAGCACAAGACCATCGGCGTAGTCGATTCCGGCCAGGGCGTATTATGGTACGACGGCAAGATCACCGGTTTCGAGAGCCATGCCGGCTCGACGCCGATGCCGCTGCGGCGCGACGCGCTGTCGACGCTGTCGGAAATCGTGCTGGCGATGGAAGCGATTGCGAAAAAGCACGGGCCGAAGGCCGTCGGCACCGTCGGCGAAGCTGTCATTGCCAACCCCTCGCGCAACGTCATTCCCGGCGAGATCGCCTTCACGGTCGACTGCCGCAGCGCGGATGCCGCCATCATGGACGCGCTGGACAAGGATCTGCGCGCTGCGATCGGCGAGATCGCGACACGGCGCAAGGTCGACGTCCAGTTCGATCTGATCTGGCGCAAGCCGCCGACGCATTTCAATCCAAAACTGGTGGACGCGGTGGAGAACGCCGCGAAGATGCTTGGGCTTTCCCATCGCCGTATCACCTCCGGCGCCGGACACGATGCCTGCAACCTCAACACTGTCATGCCGGCCGCGATGGTATTCGTGCCCTGCAAGGACGGCATCAGCCACAATGAGCTGGAAGACGCCACGCAGGCTGATTGCGCGGCCGGCGCCAATGTGCTGATGCATACCGTGCTGGCGCTGGCCGGCGTCGCATCCTGATAAGCAAACAAAGAGGGGAAAGCCGTGCGCGGAGTTTTCGTCGACGCCAATGAATCACTGGCCGTGATCTTCGAGGGGCTGCAAAAGGACGGCGATCCCGACGTGCGGATCAACCGTGACCCCGACATCACCCCGGAGCAATATCCCGCGATCCTCGACGGCGCCGAGATCGCCATCGTCGATCACACGGCGTTGCCGACCGCCATTGCGAAAAAATGCGCCGGGCTCAAGCACGTGGTGTTTCTCGGCACCGGCGCGCGCAGCTACATGAACCCGGAAGAGCTTGCCGAGACCGGGATCCACGTCCACCTGATCAAGGGCTATGGCGATACGGCGGTGGCTGAGTGCGCGATTGCGCTGATGTGGGAAGGCGCGCGCGGCCTTGCCAAGATGGACCGCGGCATCCGGGCCGGCAACTGGCTGCGCGATGACGGCATGCAACTGACCGGCAAGACGCTGGGCCTGATCGGCTTCGGCGGCATCGCCGCCGAGGTCGCGCGGATCGCGCTCGGTTCGGGCATGCGCGTGATCGCCTGGAACCGGACGCCGAAGAAATTCCCGAAGGTCGAGTTTCTCGATTACGACGAGGTACTGACCGAGAGCGACGTCATCTCGATCCACCTGTTGCTGAACGACGAGACGCGCGGCATGATCTCGCGCGCCTGCATCGAGGCCATGAAGCCCGGCGTGATCCTGGTCAATACGGCCCGCGGCGCTGTTGTCGACGAGGAAGCGATGATCGACGCCCTGAAGTCGGGCCATATCCGCCACGCCGGCCTCGACGTCTTCAACATCGAGCCGCTGCCGGCGGATCATCCGCTGACGAAACTTGAAAACGTGACGCTCTCGGCGCATTCGGCGTTCCGCACGCCGGAAGCAAGCGAGAATTTGATGCGCGCGGCGTGGGAGCACTGCCGAAGGATCGTGAAGCACAGGTAGGCGCGGTCTTCTGCCTTCTCCCCTTGTGGGAGAAGGTGGCGCGCAGCGCCGGATGAGGGGTTCTGTCCGCCGAGTCAGTACGCACAAAGTGAGCAAAGGCGCAAAGCGCCGTGCCCACCGTTCACGCTTCGCTTGGGCCGATGCCCACCGCTTTGCACACTCTACCAAACTCATCATTATCGCGAGCGAAGCGAAGCCATTCATCTTACGGCTTGTTGAGAAATGGATTGCTTCGTCCCTCCGTTCCGCGCCAACGCTTCACGTTGTCGCAGGCAATTCGTCCAACCATGCTCTTGCCGACCAGATCTCCTGTAGACTTTCCAGCGATGCGCTCGTTCCGCAAAACAGCCTGCTATACTGGGTTGCGCAACTTCTGATAGCCTACCGGCGTATAACCCACTACCGGCAATCATCTTGATCATCACACAAGTCCAAACTGTTCGCACCGCCGACACCTCTGCATACGCCTGGGCAGGGCTCCGGAAGTTTCAGAACGTAGACTTGGTTACGTCAAGGCTAGTCTCACTCCACAATGTGCCTAGGCGATACTACGACGACGTCCGCAAGCAGGCGTTACAAATCAGATATTGCTTGCTGCAGGCCCGCGAGTATTTCACAGCGGCGGCTTCTGTATCGCTAGCGACCAAACCTAACCTTCTCTATTACGGCACTATGAGTTTGGCGTTTGCCGAGATCTTGTTCAAGCAATCTGGTGACAGCAGTCTAGACAGAGCGAGAGAACAGAACAAACATCATGGGCTTACGATGACCGCCATCGGGTCACCCAAAACATCCCCTTTGCGAGAGTCCTCCCGTCTGCTCAAGGCTTACCCTATGGAAATAATGGGGGTGCGCAAAGGCACCTTCGAGTTGTGGCATCGCACGGCGCGCGAGCATCCCATTCCCGGGGAAATGACGAGATACTTCCAAGATGAAGCGTCAACGACTACTTTTGAATGCCTCTGGGGCGCTGAGGACAAGCAGTACAAGCCCGTTCCTTCCACCGGCATTTCGTTAGAAGACTGCTTGAATGGTCTACCCCTACTGAGCGAACATTTGGAATCCGCGGGGCTAACGCCACACTTCGTACGCGGGAAATGTCTAGGTCGCTTGTGGCCGGGACCACAATGGAATTTGAATAACATCTTTATCATACATCCCGACCCGAAGGTTCGGTCACTGCTTGAACGATTGAAAGTGAACCCAAATCTTGTTGATCGGATCGATCTAAGAGAAGCTGGCACCGGGATAGTAGTCACATTGACCAGTGATTCGGTAAACGGCCACGCCTCTTTCCCCGTCCCCGGAGCCGCGATGATAAACACGGCCGAGTGGCGGATGTGGACCAATGATCCGCCCCTAAACGAGTTTGGCTTTTACTATGTGGGACTTTATCTCGCGGGGAATTATGCTCGTTATTATCCCGATAAGTGGCTCGCAGATGTGGAAGCTTCCAGCCCGATATCTCTAGCAATCGAAGAAATGTGCTCTACTGCTGAGTGGAGAGCCCCATGGCTTACTCTATGCGAGTTAGATCGAAAACTGTTTGTCAATGAAGCGTGAAGCGAGGCTCGTTTTAACCTGCCATAGACGGCCAGAGGTATCGCCATCTCAGTATAACAAGAAAAGCTATAACGTCATCTACCAGCTTAGCGGCAGCGAGACGGATGAGAGGCCTGTCTCCGCGGAAAGAACCCCTCATCCGGCGCTACGCGCCACCTTCTCCCACAAGGGGAGAAGGGAAGACAAGTGCTCCGCGCCACACATTCCACCGTCATCCTGATGAGACCGCACAGTGGTCGTCTCGAAGGATGGCAGCGGGCGAGATCGTGGCTCTCATGATTCGAGACGGCGCTGCGCGCCTCCTCACCATGAGGGTCTGACTTATCAATCCACCATGTCCGCGACGGCCTTTCCACACGCCGTCGTATCCGCATTGCCGCCGAGATCCTTTGTCCGCAGCGTGCGTTCGCCCAGCGTGCGCTCGATGGCGCCGACGATCGCGGCAGCCGCCTGCTTCTCACCGAGATGCTCCAGCATCATCGCGCCCGACCAGATCATGCCGATCGGGTTGGCAATGCCCTGGCCTGCGATGTCGGGCGCCGAGCCGTGCACCGGCTCGAACACCGACGGGAAATTGCCTTCCGGGTTGATGTTGCCCGACGGGGCGATGCCGATGGTGCCGGTGCAGGCCGGGCCGAGATCGGAGAGGATATCGCCGAACAGGTTCGAGCCGACCACGACGTCGAACCAGTCCGGGTGCAGCACGAAATTCGCGGTGAGAATGTCGATGTGGTACTTGTCCCACTTCACTTTCGGAAAATTCTTCGCCATCGCCTCCACGCGCTCGTCCCAATAGGGCATCGTGATCGAGATGCCGTTGGACTTGGTCGCCGAGGTCAGGTGCTTCTTCGGCCGCGACTGCGCCAGCTCGAATGCGAATTTCAGAATGCGGTCGACGCCGACGCGCGTCATCACGGTCTGCTGCGTCACGAATTCACGATCGGTGTCCGGGAACATGCGGCCACCGACGGAGGAATATTCGCCCTCGGTATTTTCGCGCACCACCCAGAAATCGATATCGCCGGGCTTGCGGTTGGCGAGCGGCGACGGCACGCCGGGCATCAGCCGCACCGGGCGCAGATTGACGTACTGGTCGAATTCGCGCCGGAATTTTATCAGCGAGCCCCACAGAGAGACGTGATCCGGGATCTTTGCCGGCCAGCCGACCGCACCGAAATAGATCGCGTCGTGCTTGCCGATTTTCGCCTTCCAGTCCTCCGGCATCATCTCGCCGTGCTTTTCGTAATAGTCCCAGGACGCAAAGTCGAAATGATCGAAATGCACTGATACCCCGTGCTTTTTCGCCGCCGCCTCCAGCACGCGCAGGCCTTCCGGGATCACCTCCTTGCCGATGCCGTCGCCGGGAATGACCGCGATCCGATACTGCTTTTTGGCGCTGCTCATCGAGAGTTTCCTTGGCTGTTTTGTCAGGCGGCTAATGCCGGTTATTTGATTGCCTTGCAATGGACCAAACCTGCCGGTTGCGCAACGCTGCACTGCAATGTTGACCGCCATGGCGCCGCAAGCCTAACAATTTGCGACCCCCTCTTTCCACATCCCCTCACCCAAGCGAGAAATCCCATGGACCTGCATCTGCGCGGCAAACGCGTCCTGATCACCGGCGCCTCCAAGGGCATTGGCGCGGCCGCGGCCGAAGCCTTTGCCGAGGAAGGCTGCGACGTCATGCTGGCCGCCCGCAACGGCGAGCAGTTGAAAGCGCTCGCCGAGCGGCTGCGCTCGGCGCACCAGATCGGCGCAACCGCCCATGTCGTGGACCTGCGCAAGGGCGAGGACATTGCAAAACTCGTCAAGGACGCCGCCGATATCGACATCCTCGTCAACAACGCCGGCGACATCCCGGGCGGCTCGATCGACAAGATCGACGAGGCGACCTGGCGGCATGCCTGGGAGCTGAAAGTGTTCGGCTACATCAACCTCACCCGCGCGATCTACGCGCAGATGAAGGCGCGCGGCGGCGGCGTCATCGTCAACGACATTGGTGCTGCCGGCGAAAGGTTCGACGCCAATTACATCTGCGGCAGTGCCGGCAACGCCGCGCTGATGGCTTTTACCCGCGCGCTCGGCGGCAAGAGCCTCGCCGACAATATCCGCGTGGTCGGCATCAATCCCGGCCCCGTCGGCACCGACCGCCACGTCACGCTGCTGAAGACGCGAGCCAAGAACCAGTTCGGCGACGAGAACCGCTACAAGGAATTCCAGAAGAACATGCCGCTCGGCCGCCCCGCGCATGCGCGCGAGATCGCCGACCTCATGGCGTTTCTCGCTTCCGACCGGTCCGGGTATACGTCGGGCGTGATCTTTACCGTGGACGGCGGGCATACTTCGGGGTGGGGCTAGGCCCGTCACCGCGCACACGGACCTCATCCTGAGGAGCCGCGCAATTGCGCGGCGTCTCGAAGGATGGGCTGCGAGCCTCGTGGTTGTCGGTATGCAATTCCCCTCGCCATGAGGGTCGGACAGGCGTCAGTGCGGCTAACTCTGGCCCGTCGTTCGCTCGAACAATTGCCGGATCAGCGTCGTGATCCGTCCCCTCGGCGACATCATTTCGTGCATGATGGTGAAATGGTTCGCACCCGGAATTTCCTCATAGGTCACCGGCAACCCGTATCTCGCACGGTGGCCGGCGAAGTCGGCGGTCTGCTTGCGCAATAGCGGCAGCTCGGCGCTGCCGACCACCAGCGATAGCGGTTTTGGCGGACCGCCTTCCTGCATCATCGGCGAGTTGCGGCGAGAGGTTGCCTCATCGGCGCTCAGCTTTTCGTTGAGGTAGCTGTGGCGGATCGGCTCGAGATCGTAGATGCCTGATATCGCCATGCCCGCCCTCACCTTCGGATGCGACAGCGCCATCGAGGTAAGATGCCCGCCGGCGGACCAGCCGGAAACCACGATGCCGCCGGCCGCAGCACCAAGCGCAGGCAATTGCCCGGTGAGGAAATCAATGCCGGCATGGATTTCGGCGACGATTTCGTCCAGCGCAGCCTCCGGCGCCAGCGTATAGCCGATCAGCGCGACATTGATGCCATGCGCCATCGGACCTTCGGCAACGACGGTGAAAACTTCCTTGGCCCGCGCCTGCCAGTAGCCTCCGTGGATGAACAGCAGCGTCGGGGCGTTGTCGGCGGCCTTCAGGAAATCGATCCGGTTGCGCTCACGCGGGCCATATCGCAGATCG
Source organism: Bradyrhizobium sp. AZCC 2262 (assembly GCF_036924535.1). Lineage (NCBI taxonomy): Bacteria > Pseudomonadati > Pseudomonadota > Alphaproteobacteria > Hyphomicrobiales > Nitrobacteraceae > Bradyrhizobium > Bradyrhizobium sp. AZCC 2262. The sequence goes on from NZ_JAZHRT010000001.1 coordinate 4,816,217, forward strand.
AGATGCCCGGGGAAACGCTTGCGCATTGCGGCGGAGCGCTGCTCCCAGCCCGCGACCATCTCGACGCTGCCGGGCACGGCGACGCCGTTATTGAGGCCGAGGTCGCGCGCCTCCTGGTTCATGGCGCGCCAGTCCAGCGCAGAAAACAATGTCGTCATGCAATATCTCCGGTCGGCCACAACTTTGGTGCGTTTCCACTTTGCCGGAAAATGTTCTACAGCACCATCTGCGACCAAGAAACGAAAACGAGCAGGAGATAGCGAAGTGGCTGATCAGGGGCTGGTGCGTGAGACGGCGTGTTCCATCGTCGGCAAACTGAAATCGGGCGAAGTTACCCCGCTGGATCTGCTCGACGTGCTGGAAAAGCGCATCGCCGAGGTCGACGGCCAGGTCAACGCGCTGCCGACGCTGTGCTTCGACCGCGCCCGCAAGCACGCCACCGCACTGATGAAGAAGCCGGCCAGCGAACGTGGCCTGCTCGCAGGCCTTCCGATACCGATCAAGGATCTCACCAATGTCGCCGGCGTGCTGACGACGCAGGGCTCGCCGATCTACAAAGATAATATCCCGGCGAAGTCAGATATCCTGGTCGAACACCTCGAAAATAATGGCGGGGTAATCTACGCCAAGTCGAACACGCCGGAATTCGGCGCCGGCGCCAACACCTTCAACGAAGTGTTCGGCCCGACGCGAAATCCCTGGGATACGTCCCGCTCCGCCGCCGGCTCCTCGGGCGGCGCGGCGGTGGCGCTGGCGACCGGCACCGCGTGGCTCGCGCACGGCTCGGACATGGGCGGTAGCTTACGCAATCCCGCGAGCTTCTGCGGCATCGTCGGATTGAGGCCGAGCATCGGCCGCGTCGCGCATACGATAGCCGCGGCGGTCGATCGCAATCTCGGCGTTCAGGGCCCGATGGCACGCAATGTGGAAGACGTGGCCCTGCTGCTCGACGCCATGAGCGGCGAGCATCCGGCTGATCCGCTGTCGCTGCCGGTGTTGCCGAATTCGTTTCTGTCCGCCGCGCGCTCCGGCAGCAAGCCGAAGCGCATCGCCTATTCGCCCGATCTCGGCATCACCCCGGTCGATCCTGAAGTTGCGACCGTCACTCGCAAGGCCGCGCAGCGCTTTGCGGAAGCTGGCGCCATCGTCGAGGAAGCCCACCCCGACCTGCGCGAGGCCCATGAATGTTTCCATGTGCTGCGCGCGTTCGATTTTGCGTTGTCAAAGGCGGCGCTGTTGCGCACGAAGCGCGACCTGCTCAAGCCCGAGGTGATCTGGAACATCGAGGAAGGCCTCAAGCTGACCGTCGAACAGCTCGAACGCGCCGAGGCGCAGCGCGTCGCCATGACCGCGCGCACGCTGGAATTTTTCGAAAAATACGATCTGTTGCTGGCGCCCGCCACCATTGTGCCGCCATTCCCGGTCGAGAACCGCTATGTCGCCGAATGCGCCGGCAAGAAATTCGACAATTACGTCGAATGGCTCGGCATCGTCTATGCAATCACGCTGGTGTGCTGCCCCGCACTGTCGCTGCCCTGCGGATTTACCGCCGCCGGCCTGCCGGTCGGGCTGCAGGTGGTCGCGCCGCCGCGCGGCGAGGCGCAGTTGCTGGCGGGAGCCAAGGTGCTGGAGGATATTCTGGGCGTGCGCGGCACGACCCCGATCGATCCGCGGGCGCCCAAATAACCGCGATCGGAGAACGCAGTCACCTTCTGGCACGGCGTTCTCCGGTTCAATATCGGGAACCGGCGCGGCCCATCGTCGTTACCTGCTGTTATGCGTGGCGAACTGATCCGGGAGAATGGGATCGTTCGTCGCCTTCTGGAGACCGGCCATGACCGATCAAGCCATTATGCCTGCCGACGATCATCTCGACCTCCAGGACGTGCAGCGGCGGATCAAGGCTATTTTCATCGGCTCGGTCGGCAACCTCGTCGAATGGTACGATTTCTACGCCTACACCGCGTTCGCGCTGTATTTCGCGCCGGCATTCTTTCCGAACAGCGACCCCGTGGTGCAGCAGCTCAACGCCGCGGTGCTGTTCGCGGCAACCTTCCTGATGCGCCCGCTTGGCGGCTGGCTGTTCGGCTTCATCGCCGACCGCTACGGCAGGCGGCTGTCGCTGACGCTTTCCGTCGTCTGCATGTGTTTCGGCTCGCTGATCATCGCGGTGACGCCGACCTATGCCACCATCGGCATCGCCGCTCCCGCCATCCTGGCGCTGGCGCGCATCATCGAGGGGTTGAGCCTGGGCGGAGAATACGGCGCCAGCGCCACGTATCTCACCGAGGTCGCCGACCCCCGGCATCGCGGCTTCTATTCGAGCTTTCAATACGTCACGCTGATCGGCGGCCAACTTACCGCGATCATGGTGCTGTTGCTGTTGCAGAAGGTGTTCCTCACCCCGGAAGAGTTGAAAGATTGGGGCTGGCGAATCCCCTTCGTGATCGGCGCGCTGCTCGCGATCTTCGCCGCCGTCATGCGGCGCAATTTGCAGGAGACCGACGCGTTCGAGGAAGCCAAGAAGCTGACAAAACCAACCGGCTCGATCCGCGGACTTCTGAAATATCCACGCGAGCTGCTGCTGGTGGTCGGTCTCACCGCCGGCGGCACCGCGGCGTTCTATACTTTCACGACCTACATGCAGACCTTCGTCAAGCTGTCCGTTGGCCTCACCGAGGACCAAACCACCTTCGTGATCTTCGGTTCGCTGATCTTCGCGACGATCCTGCAGCCGATCTATGGCGGCCTGTCCGACCGCATCGGCCGCAAGCCGCTGCTGATCTTCTTCGGGCTGGCCGGCACGCTGGCGACGGTCCCGATCCTGACCACGCTGAAGGACACCAAGTCTCCGTTCGCAGCTTTCCTGCTGATCTGCGGCGCCTGGATCTTCGTTGCCGGCTATACCTCGATCAACGCGGTCGTGAAGGCGGAATTATTCCCGACCAATGTCCGCGCGCTCGGAGTCGGCCTGCCCTATGCCATCACGGTATCGCTGTTCGGCGGCACCGCGCCGGCGGTCGCGCTCTATTTCAAGACGCTGGGGCATGAGGACTGGTTCTATTATTATCTCAGCGGCATGATCTTCCTCTCGCTGATCATTTATTCTACGATGCGCGATACCAAACATGAATCCGCGATGCATCGCCACGAATGACCGGTTCCGATATGGCCGACGAGAACGAGCCGCCGCCGGAGAACAAGCTGACGCGCAGCAAGGCGCGCTGGGCGCGCGAGGGAAAATTCCTCACGGGCAAGATCTCGCGGCCCGAGGAAGCGCGGCTACCGCCGGGCCAACATTTGACGAAGGACTGGCCGACGCTCGATCTCGGATTGACCCCGAACATCTCGCGAGAGCGCTGGCGGCTCGACGTCTATGGCGCGGTCGAAAACCCGCTGTTCTGGGACTTCTCCCAGTTCACCACGCAGCCGCAGAGCAAGTTCGTATCCGACATTCACTGCGTCACCACCTGGTCGCGCTACGACAATCGGTGGGAGGGACTGGCAACCCGCGATCTCCTGGATGCCTGCCGGCCGCGCGAGGAGGCGCAATTCGTGGTGCTGCATTCGCATGACGGCTACACCACCAATCTGGCGCTGGAAGACTTTGCCGCCGAGGACGCCATCCTGGTCCATAGCTGGTCGGGCGCACCGCTCGAGCAGGAGCATGGCGGCCCGGTGCGGCTCGTCGTGCCGCATCTCTATTTCTGGAAAAGCGCGAAATGGCTGCAGAGCATCGAATTTCTTGCAGAGGATGCGCCGGGTTATTGGGAAGTGCGCGGCTATCACAACCGCGGCGACCCGTGGGCTGAACAAAGATATTCAGGCGACTGAGCCGCAACATTGACTGGGGAGAACGCCCGTGCCGACTGAACGCTTCCAATTCACCGGCGAAGGCGGCCATCAGCTTGCCGCCGCGCTGGATACGCCGGATGGGCCGGTGCAGGCCTACGCGCTGTTTGCGCATTGCTTCACCTGTGGCAAGGATGTGCTGGCCGCGAAACGTATTGCGACCGCGCTGGCCGCCAGGGGCATCGCAGTGCTGCGGTTCGATTTTACTGGCCTCGGCTCCAGCGAGGGCGAATTTGCAAATTCGACCTTCTCTTCCAACGTCGCCGATCTCGTCCGCGCCGCCGATCATTTGCGTGAAACACGCGGGGCGCCCGCGATGCTTATTGGACACAGCCTCGGCGGCGCGGCCATCCTTGCCGCCGCCGGGCAGATTCCGGATGCGAAGGCGGTTGTGACCATTGCGGCGCCCTCCGATCCCGTCCATGTCACCCATCTGTTCGGGGATAGCATCGAAGACATCCGCCAGCATGGCGAGGTCGAGGTTCAACTCGCCGGACGGCCGTTTCACATCAAGCGCGAGTTTCTCGACGACATCGCCGAGCACAGCCTGACGGCGGATATCGCCAAACTTCACAAGGCGCTGCTGGTCATGCATTCGCCGACCGACGACACGGTCGGCATCGACAATGCCACGAAGATTTTTGTGGCCGCCAAGCATCCCAAGAGCTTTGTTTCGCTGGCGGGCGCCGATCACCTCTTGAGCGGCAAGCGCGACGCTGCCTATGTCGCCGGCGTCATCGCCGCCTGGGCCGAACGCTATATCGAGCCCGTCGCAGCGCAACCCGCCGCTGCCGCGAGCGGGGCGCCGCGTAACGTCGTGGTGCGCGAAACCCGCAACAGCAAGTTCCAGCAGACCGTGACATCAGGTCCGCATCAGATGCTGGCGGATGAGCCCGTTGCCGCCGGCGGCCAGGATAGCGGACCCGGGCCGTATGATTTCGTCCTCGCCGGCCTTGGCGCCTGCACGTCGATGACGATGCGGATGTATGCCGACCGCAAATCGCTGCCCGTCGAGCGCATCACGGTGACGCTGAAACACAGCAAGATTCACGCGGAAGATTGCGCTGAATGCGAGACCCGCGAGGGCATGCTGGACCAGATCGACCGGGTCATCGCAATCGAGGGTGTGCTCGATGCCGATCAGCGCAAGCGGCTGATGGAGATTGCCGACAAGTGCCCAGTGCATCGGACGCTGACGTCAGAGGTGCGGATTGTGACGAAGGCTGCAGACTAGGCCGCCGCCAGCGGGCGGACGCGCAGCGCACCGCGCAGGCCGGCGGCGGTGCCGACGAGAATACCGGCGAAGGCGATCAGCGACGCCAGCGCCAGCGTCGAAAATCCCGTCAGTCCCTGCCCGATCGAGCAGCCAAACGCCATCACGCCGCCCGCGCCCATCAGTGCTGCGCCGCCACCCGAGCGCAGCATGTGGCGCGGCGATTGGAAGCCCTCGAGGTGGAAACGTCCGGTCAGCAGCGCGGTCGCGAGGCTGCCGGCGAATACGCCGAACACCGTGACGATGCCGAAATTGAGCGTCGATCCCGTCGACAGCATGACATACTGCAGCGCGTCGGCGATCGGCGCGATGAAGGTGAGCGAAGTCACCGGCGTCGGGTTGAAATCATCGGCGCCGAGATAGCCGGTCGCGAACCAGCCGGCCGCCACCAGCAGGCCGACCGCGAGACCCGCGGCGATCTGCCCCGCCGAGCGCCGGAACGCCGGCTGCGCAAAGGCGAAGATAATCAGCGCCGCCGAGATGATCGAGGCTGCCAGCATGCGCGCGGCCGGTGCGCTCAAGCCTGCGGCGGCGAACAGCGCCGGCACCGAGTTTGCCGTTGCCGTGGTCTGGGACGCAGCGACCATTGCAATACGCGGCGGCGCGATCAGGCCCTTCAGCGCCATTTGCGCGAAAATCGCCAGTACCACCACCACCACGAAGGAACGGAGATTGCCGCGCCCGAGCAGCACCAGCGCGCGCGAGCCGCAGCCGTTCGACAGCACCATGCCGTAACCGAACAAGAGGCCACCGAAGAACATCACCGGCGCCGAGAACGAAGACTGCAGATAGATCGACTTGCCGATATCGACGAGCCCGGCCGCCGCCAGCAATTGCGTCGCGGCGACCGCCACGCCGATCGCCAGCGCATAGGTGCGGACCAGCCGGCCATCGCCTTCTGCCAGCCAGCCGCGCATGCCGCTCATCAAGCAGAAGCCGCTGAGAAGCCCGACCGCGCCATAGATCAGGCCGATCGCGAGGGCTGAGAGCATGACGATGGTGGTGGACTCCATGGCTTCGCTCCCGTCACGCCGGCCGCAGGATCACGCGGTCACGCGAAGAGCCGGCGACTGCAACGAAGGCAGCCTTGGCTTGATCCAGCGGATAGATCGCGTTCGGCTTGATCGGAAACGGCTTGAGATGACCGCTGGCGAAGCCCGGGCCGAGTTCCTTCAGCACCGCGCCGGTTGCGACCGAAGACAGGCCGAGCGTATCTATGCCAACATAAGTGTGCTGGCCGCGATAGAATTCCAGGATGTTGAACTGCACGATGCGATCAACGGCGGCGATCAGGATCTGCCGCCCGCGCAAGCCGAGCGATTGATGCGCGGCCTGGAAATAGGGATCGCCGACCGTATTGAACACGATATCGGCGCCCTTGCCGTCGGTGAGTTCGCGAACGCGCGCCGCGACATCGGTTGCGGAGGCGTCGATGACCTCGACCGGAGAATTGGCGTGACCTTCGTAAGCCTCGTTCTTGCGCACCACGCCGATCACGCGCGCGCCGTGCCAGCTTGCGATCTGCACCGCCGCCTGCCCGACCTTGCCATTAACGCCCATGACAAGCACGGTCTCGCCGGCCTTGGGAATGACGGCGCGCCGCAGGCCTTCCATCGCGGTGACGAAGGGCACGCCGATGCCGGCGGCCTCCTCCCATGAAATGCTATCAGGCTTTTCCACCGCCGCATCGGCTTCGACCACCAGATGCGTGGCGTGGGTGCCGTCGCGGCGAATGCCGAGATCGCCGGACGAGCCGAACACCTCGTGCCCGATCCAGCCCGCAGGCCCGTCGATCACGATGCCCGCATAGTCGCGGCCCGGCGTGCGCGGAAATATCGCATAAGGCATCAGGCCGGTCGCGGCCTTCACATCCGACGGATTGACGGCGGCGGCCTTGACCTCGATCAGCAGGTCGTTTTCGCCGCGTGACAGCGGGCGCGTCTCGATCACAGGCGCGAGCGAAGCGGCGTCCACCACTTTCGCCGACAGGCGCACGCAGCGGGCCTGGACCGTATGACTATCTGATTTGGGAACCGACTTCACAATGTCTCCGGTAGACCTGAACGCTATTAACGCCACGTAACGTGACAGCTTGGTCCCATGACTAACGGACCGATCGTTTAGTTCAAGCGGCTTATCAATCCGCTGATAGCCTGGAAGGATGCCGCGATCTACGCGCGGAAAGCTGCCGTAACGCCGCGAGATCGCCCCGCACGAAGGCCTCCTTCTTCGCCCTGCTCCACTTCTTGAGTTTGCGTTCGTTCTCGATGGCATCGGTGATGCGATCGAACCATTGTGAGAACACGAGCGTCACCGGTCGCCTGGTGGCGGTGTACCCGCCAAGCGTCCCAGCGTTGTGCTGGGCAATTCTTATTTCCAGTGTCGTTCTCGTTGTTCCAACGTAGAAGCTCCCGTCCGCACATCGAAGGATGTAGAGAAAGGCTCCTTCCACCATTTTGTCCCCTCATACTTCGCTCTAGGTCCTCATCCTGAGGAGCGGCGTCAGCCGCGTCTCGAAGGATGCAGGCCCGTCTGTGGCCTCATGGTTCGAGACGGCGCTTCGCGCCTCCTCACCATGAGGGGAAACGGTTACCCTTTCGGCCGCTTGTCGTAAACACGTTTCGCCTTGCCCAGCGAACGTTCCAACGTGTTCGGCGCCACGGCCTTGATGCGGGCGGTGATGCCGATGGTGTTCTTGATGAAGACCGAGACCTTTTCGGCGTGTGCGGGCAATCCGCTGCCGTCCCAGTGTTCGGGGCGAGCTTCGGCGAGCACGGTCATCACGTCCATGCGTCCCTGGCGCGTCAGTTCGATGATGAAATGGCCGCCGCACCAGTCGGTCGCGAGCAATGCTTCCTCGATCTGGGTCGGGAACACGTTGACGCCGCGCAGGATGATCATGTCGTCGGAACGGCCGGTGACCTTTTCCATGCGCCGCATGCCGGGCCGCGCCGTGCCGGGCAACAGCCGTGTCAGGTCGCGGGTGCGATAGCGGATGATCGGAAAGCCTTGCTTGGTCAGCGAAGTGAAGACCAGTTCGCCCTTCTCGCCGTCGGGCAGCACCGCGCCGGTCTCGGGATCGATCACCTCGGGATAGAAATGATCCTCCCAGATGTGCAGGCCGTCCTTGGTCTCCACGCATTCCTGCGCCACGCCGGGGCCGATCACCTCTGAGAGGCCGTAAATATCGGTGGCCTCCATATCAAAGGTCTGCTCGATCTCGGCGCGCATGGCGTTGGTCCACGGCTCGGCGCCGAAGATGCCGAACTTCAACGACGATTCTCTGGGATCGAGGCCCTGCCGCTTGAATTCGTCCGATATCGCCAGCATGTAGCTCGGCGTCACCGTGATGATGTCGGGCTTGAAATCGTTGATCAGTTGCACCTGCCGCTCGGTCATGCCGCCGGAGACCGGCACCACCGTGCAGCCGAGCCGTTCGGCGCCGTAATGCGCGCCGAGGCCGCCGGTGAACAGGCCGTAGCCATAGGCGTTGTGCATCAGCATGCCAGTGCGACCGCCGGCGGCGCGGATCGAGCGCGCCATCACGTCGGCCCAGATGTCGATATCGCCTTGGGTGTAGCCGACCACGATCGGCTTGCCGGTCGTGCCAGAAGAGGCGTGGACGCGGACCAGCTTTTCGCGCGGCACCGCAAACATGTTGAAGGGGTAATTGTCGCGCAGGTCGGTTTTCACCGTGAACGGGAACCTGGCGAGGTCGGCGAGTTGCCTGAAATCGGACGGATGCACGCCGGCCGCATCAAACGCCTTCCGGTAATGCGCGACGTTATCGTAGGCGTGCTTGATCGACCAGGCGAGGCGCCCGGTCTGCAGCGCCATGATCTCGTCGCGCGAGGCGCGCTCGGCTTCGTCCAACTCGGGGTGATAGCCGCTTCCGCTGGATTTCAATCTTGCCATGGCCATGGCGCGTTCCCCTTGCTTGCTATTTTGGTGTGGCCGCGTTGTTCGCACTCGGCAGCCACGTCCCGGCGATGGTGCGGGAGTGGCCGCGAAACTCGGCGATCACGACATCGCCGGCCGTGACACGAACGTCGTAGATTCCGGACCGTCCATTGCGCGAAATTTCCCGCGCTGTCGCGACCAGCACATCGCCGAGCTTCCCCGGACGGATGAAGGTGATGTCGCATTGCGCGGCGACCGCACGCTCGTTGCGGGAGTTGCAGGCAAAGGCGAAGGTGGAATCGGCCAACAGGAAGATGAAGCCGCCATGGGCGATGCGCTGTCCGTTGACCATGTGCGGCGCCACCGTCATCGTCAGCGTCGCCTGCCCGGGCTTGACCTCGACAATCTTCATGCCGAGGCCCTTGCTGGCGTCGTCTTCCTTCCACATCGCATCCGCGCAGGCGCGGGCGATATCGTCGGGCGAAAGCGCGACGTTCATAGCGGGTTGCCCGCTCTGCGAGACAATTCCAACGTTCTCTCCCTGTGCGCACGGGCCTGTTCGAACAGGCCTCTTTACGTAGTCAGTGTTGGGACGAAGCACCGGAGTGTCAACGATCCCGCGACTCGTAGTTTCAACCACTTCTGTCATTCCGGGATGGTGCGTAAGCACCAGACCCGGAATCTCGAGATTCCGGGTTCGATGCTTTGCATCGCCCCGGAATGACGTCGTCGTTACACATGATCGTAGTCCACCACGACCTTGTCCGAACATGGCCGTGCCTGGCAGGTCAGGATAAAGCCTGCCTTCAGCTCCCACGGCTCCAGCGAATAGTTCACTTCCATCTGCGCATCGCCGTCGACCAGCTTGGCGCGACAGGTCGAGCACATGCCGCCCTTGCAGGCGAACGGCAAATCCATGCCGGCGCGCAACGCGGCGTCGAGGATCGATTCATCCTCGGCGACCGGAACCTCGCGGCGTTTGCCGTCGATGATGAGCGAAGCCATCGCCTTCGGTGGCGCGGACGCCGCAATGACCTTCTTCGGGCGCGGCTTGCCGCCGAACTCGGAGACGAAGCGCTCGACGTGAATGCGATCCTCGGCGATGCCGATGTCACGGCAGGTCGCCTCGATATCCTCGCTCATGCCCATCGGGCCGCAGATGAAGATGTGATCGACACTCGAGGCCGGTACCAGCGAGCGCAGCAGCACGCGCACTTTCTCGCCGTCCAGGCGGCCATGCAGGATCGGAATATCCTGCTCTTCGCCTGAGATGACATGGAAGAGCGAAAGCCGCTGCATGAAGCGGTCCTTCAGTTCCTCCAGCTCTTCGAGGAACAGCATGCTCGATGTTGAGCGGTTGCCGTAGAAGAGAAAGAAGCGGCTGTTCGGCTCACGCGCGAGCACGCCCTTGACGATCGACAGGATGGGCGTGATGCCGCTTCCCGCGGCAAAGCCGACATAGACCCGCGTCTCATCGGGCGCATGGGCGATGCCGAAGCGGCCGGTCGGCGTCATCACGTCGAGTTCGTCGCCAGACTTCAATTCGTCCGCGGCCCAATTGGAGAACGCGCCGCCGTCGACCTTCTTCACCGCGATGCGCAGCTCGCCGTCATCAGGGCCTGAGCAGATCGAATAGGAACGGCGCACTTCTTCGCCGTCCATCGTCGTGCGCAGGGTGAGGTATTGCCCCGGCATGAAGCTGTAGTCGTCTTCCAGTTCCTTCGGGATTGTAAACGTCATCGAGATTGCATCCGCGGCTTCACGGCGGAGATCGTTGACGGCAAGACGATGAAAGCGCGGAGCGTGGGACATGATCAATGACACTTGAAATAGTCGAACGGCTCGCGGCAGCTCTTGCAGCGCCATAGCGCCTTGCAGGAGGTCGAGCCGAATTCGGACAGCAGTTCGGTGTTGACCGAGCGGCACTGCGGACAAGCCACTTGCTGTTCGCCGAACAGCGCGCGGCGTGAACTGGAGGCCTGCGGCGGGGCGATGCCGTAGGCACGGAGCTTGTTGCGGCCATCCTCGCTCATCCAGTCGGTGGTCCAGGCCGGCGACAGCACGGTGCGAACGGTCGGCCGCGCAATGCCAGCGCGCTCCAGCGCCAGCTCGATCTCGAGCGCGATCATGTTCATCGCAGGACAGCCGGAATAGGTTGGCGTGATCGCGACCTCGACGCGGCCGTCATGGACCTCGACCTCTCGCAGCACGCCGAGGTCGGCGATCGTGAGCACGGGGATTTCGGGATCGACCACCTGCGACGCCGCGTCCCAGGCACGGCGGCGCAGGTCGAAATCGCCTGATACAGCCGTCACCATGTCGCCCCCGGAAAGGTCCGCTGCATCGACTGCAGTTCACTGAGGAGATGGCCGAGATGCTCGCTGTGCCGGCCGCTGCGGCCGCCCTGCTGCATCCAGTCGCTCTTTGGCAAGGCAAGCGTCGCCTCAGTGACGACGCCGGTGACCGTCTTCAGCCATTGCGAACGCAACGGCGCGGGATCGACCGCGACGCCGGCATCGATCAGCCCGCGTTCGCTGTCATCGACGGCAAACATCTCGCCCGTAAAAGCCCAGAGCTCGTCGATCGCTCCCTGCGCGCGGTGGTGGCTTTCCTCGGTGCCGTCGCCGAGGCGAACGATCCATTCCGAGGAATGCCTGACATGATAGGCGCTTTCCTTCTCCGATTTCGCCGCGATTGCAGCCAGCGTTGCGTCGCTGGAGCGCATCATTGCGCGCCAATAGAGATCGGCGAAAGTCGCATAGAAGAACTGCCGCACCATGGTGCGCGCGAAATCGCCGTTCGGTTGTTCCAGCAGCAGCAGATTGCGGTATTGCCTGACGTCGCGCAGATAGGCGAACTTGTCTTCGTCGTTGCCCTTGCCTTCGACCTTGGCGGCGTAGGAATAGAGCTCGCGCGCCTGGCCGAGCAGATCGAGGCCCATATTGGCGAGCGCCATGTCCTCTTCCAGCATCGGCGCGTGGCCGCACCATTCCGACAGCCGATGGCCCAGGATCAGCGCGTCGTCAGCGCGGCGCAGCGTGTAGAGCACCAATGGCGTTTCGGAGACGGTGATGTTGGCTACGGTCATGTCAATCACCTGCATCATCAAGTTCAGCCGTCATCCTGAGGAGCGCCGAAGGCGCGTCTCGAAGGATGGGCCGAGAATTCCGCTGTCTCCATCCTTCGAGACGCTTGCTTCGCAAGCTCCTCAGGATGACGCTTGTGTTCCTGTCCGCGAACTCATGGTTTGCGAAGGCGTCACGCCTCCGCGCCATGAACTCACATATGCCCGACTTCGTCTGGCACGTCGTAGAACGTCGGGTGGCGATAGATTTTCGACTCCGCCGGCTCGAACATCATGCCTTTTTCGGACGGATCGGACGCGGTGATCGCGTTCGACGGAACGACCCAGATCGAGAGGCCCTCGCCGCGGCGGGTGTAGATGTCGCGCGCGGCCTGCAGCGCCAGCGTCGCGTCGGTGGCGTGCAGCGAGCCGACATGCTTGTGCGCCAGCCCGTTGCGGCTGCGAATGAAGACTTCCCAGAGCGGAATGTTGGGCGTTGCCATTTCGATCTCCCTACTCTGCGGCCTGCAAGGCAGCGCGCTGCCTGCGCTTTTCGGCATAGGCCAGCGCCGCATCGCGCACCCAGGCGCCGTCGTCATGCGCCTTGCGCCGCGCCGCGAGGCGGTCACGGTTGCAGGGGCCGTTGCCGGCCAACACCTGCTTGAACTCTTCCCAGTCGATCGTGCTGTATTCCCAGTTGCCGTTGGCGTTCTGCTTCATGCCGGGATCGGGAATCGTCAGGCCCAGGAATTGCGCCTGCGGGACAGTGGCATCGACGAATTTCTGGCGCAGCTCGTCGTTTGAAAAACGCTTGATCTTCCATTTGGTCGAGGTGTCGCTGTGCTGGCTGGCCTGGTCGGGCGGACCGAACATCATCAGCACCGGCCACCACCAGCGATCCAGCGCGTTCTGCGCCATCGCCTTTTGCTCGTCAGTGCCGCGGCACAGCGTCAGCATGATCTCAAAGCCCTGGCGCTGATGAAAGGATTCTTCCTTGCAGACGCGGATCATCGCACGCGCGTAAGGTCCGTAGGAGCAACGACACAGCGGGATCTGGTTCATGATCGCAGCGCCATCGACCAGCCAGCCGATCGTGCCGATGTCGGCCCAGGTCAGCGTCGGGTAGTTGAAGATCGAGGAATACTTTGCCTTGCCTGCCAGCATCAGGTCGACCAGCTCCTCGCGCGAGGTGCCGAGCGTTTCGGCGGCCGCGTAGAGATAAAGTCCGTGGCCGCATTCGTCCTGCACTTTGGCGAGCAGCGCGGCCTTGCGGCGCAGCGACGGCGCGCGCGTGATCCAGTTGCCTTCGGGCAGCATGCCGACGATTTCGGAATGCGCGTGCTGCGAAATCTGCCGCGTCAGGGTCTTGCGATAGGCCGCCGGCATCCAGTCGTTCGGCTCGATGCGCTCCTCGGCATCGATGCGCGCCTGGAACTGCGCTGCCCGCTCGGCGTCCTCAATATTGCGGTCTTCGCCATCCGACGAATTGAGCGCCTGCGTATACATGGCGGACCTCCCTGATATCGTTGGAGCATAATATATAACAAAAATTATGTATTGCAATATATTTATGTAACATATTTATGGATCGCGGAACCGCTTCGAAAGTTCCGCGCCGGGCTTTGGCAAAGGCCCATTTTCGTTGGTCGCATGGCGGTCAAGCCATTGTTCGGACGCGGGAAGCAGCGCGCGATAAATTTCGCCGCACAGCGTTCGGGCCGCCCTGCCCGGCCAGTCCGAAGGCAACAGCGCGGTCGGCAGCAGCGGGTCGCGGAGCACGACACGGCGGTAATAGTGGATCAGCAGGACCCGCGCGGTGAAGGCGTCGACCTCCGCGAGAAGTTCGCCGCGGCCGATCCAGCCGTGCAGCGGCTCGAAGGTTTTGATGAACTTCTGATAGGCATCCGCAGTGCGATGCAGCGGCCAGCTTTCGCTGAGCAGCCGTCGCCCGCTATCGTCTTCGGCCGAGACTTCGAGGCGGATGGCGCCGGCGGCTTCCGCCGGCACCGGCACGCCCGACGGTGCGACCCACACGCCGGGCAGCGGACTGCCGAAGCCCGCGTTCTTCAGCGCCTCGCGCGAGGCGTCACGGTCTTCGCCATTGCCGATCAGCAGCAGCTCGAACCGGCCGGTCCAATCGGAGGCCGGCGGGCCGTAGATGTGTTTCGTTGCGATATCAAAAGTTTGCCGTCCGCTCTGCACCAGGCGGTAGAAGCTGTTGCGGCCCACTTTATTGCGTTCGAACCAGCCGTCGGCGGTCAGCCGCGACATCGCGGTGCGCACCACGCTGGCGTCGATGTCGAGTTGTTCGAAGAACTCGAGAAGCGTGCCGAGCCAGACCGAACCGCCGCGCGGCACGATGGCGTCACCGAATACGGTGATGACGATCGAACCGGTGCGCGACGGTTCGCGCTTCAACTGCTGGATGATGCGGGCAAGTGGCGGCGGCATGCATCAAGGCATAGCGCGTTTTTTGGGCTAGCGACAACGGCGCTATCTTCTCCTTCTCCCCGTTCTTCACGGGGAGAAGGTTGGGATGAGGGGCTCTCTCCACGATCGCAATCTATCGATAGACCTGTACCCCCTCACCCGGATCGCATCAGACGATGCGATCCGACCTCTCCCCGCAAGCGGGGCGAGGTAAGAAGCGCGCGCTTACCGATGCGGGTTCGGATAAACCAGGCTGCGCCAGCCGCTTCGATCGAACGGCGCCCACTCGCCCTCAGCCTGCGCCAGGCGATCCGCGACCGCGTAGACGGCGGCGGGGTGATGGCCCATGCCGCAATGACTGCTCTCGACCTCGATGCTTTCGGAAGTCGCTGACGTCTGCTCCATACAGCCCTGCCACGCGCAGATGCCGTCAGTACGGCTGAAGATCGCAGTGGTCGGCACCGGCGGCGGCGCCGCCAGCGCGCCGCCGAAGCGCGCATCCTCTTCATCGGCGCGGCGGCCGCTCGCCATCTCGTAGACGCGCCAGGCGTTGGTCCCCTTCGGGCCGGTGGCAAACGGGCTGCCGAGCGTGATCACCGAACGGACGCGCTCCGGCATCATCTTGGCGAGTTGGCGCGCATAGAGACCGCCGAGGCTCCAGCCGACCAGCGAGACCTTGCGGCCATGCGCGTCGTTCAACTCCTGCACCAGATCGACCATCGCGTTCTGCACGCCGTGGCGCAGACCGAGGTTGCGGCCCTGGCGCCAGCCCGAGACGGCGTAACCGCGGTTCTTCAGGAAGCTGCGCAGCGGCCGCGTCGAGGTATCGGACGCCACGAGGCCGGGCAGTACTAATACGGGATGGCCGTCGCCGCGGGGCGCGAGGCTCAGGAGCGGCAACGCCCCGAGAAACGCGCCCAGTTCGGAAATGGCTCGCCCCTCCAGAAACATCAGGGTTCTGGACGGCGGCGAAAGCGTCTGTGTAGCAACGGACATCATGTCTCCTCTCGGGCTGGCCCCTTACGTCTCGGCAGCCAAGCCACTGGTTCAGTTAGACGCAACGCAGCAGAATCGTTCGCGACGCAACATTGTTCCATAAAAAGCTAGGGAACCGGTTTTGGTCTTGCAAGCGGCCCAGGTCACACTTGGGAAAAGTAAAGCCGTTGACGTGATTAATTAGTCACAGCAGCCGCAGCAGGTATTCGAGCGTGTAGAGCGCCAGCCCCGCAAGCCCGCCGATCAGCGAGCCGTTGAAGCGGATGTATTGCAAGTCGCGGCCGATGTTGATTTCGATCAGCGAGATCAACTGCCCCATGTCCCACGACTTGACCTGGTCGGCGATGAAGGTCGAGACACCGCTCTTCTGTTCGGCGACGACCGTCCGCAGCACGGCCACGAGACCCTGGTTGATTTCGGTGCGCAGTTCAGCGTCGCCGGCCAATGCCTCGCCTGCGGTTACGAACATGCGCACCAGATACTGCTGCAGCACCTGCGTCTCACCGGAAGCGCTGCGCTCGAAGAACGAGCGCGCGTTAGCCCAGATATGACGCGCGAGACCGGACAGTTCGGGGCGCGCCAGCAGATCGCGCTTCAGGCCCTGGATGCGCTCCGCATAGGTCGGATCGGTGCCGAGGCGATCGACGAAGGTCAACACCATGCGATCGAACTCGCCGCGAAACGGATGCGCGGGATCGTTGCGAACTTCCTCGAAGAACGCGCTTGCCGAAGCGACGATCTTGTTCACCAGAAACTTGTCGGCGCGATACAGCTTTAGCAGCGTCGGCAACTCGGCGCGGATCTTTTCGCGGATCATGGCCATGGTCTCGGCCTGCGTCATCGTCTGATGCACCCCGCGCAGGAGATCGTCGAGCAACCCCTGATGCCGGCCCTCCTTCACGAAGGCACGCAGCGTACCGGCAGCGAGCGGCGCCAAATCGATCGCCATCAGTTGCGCGGTGATGCGGCGGCTGACGAAAGTCATCAACCCCGAGTTCTCGGTCGCCGCCACCGCTTCGGGCAACAGCCGCAGCGCAAAGCGCGCGAGATCCTCGCTGCGCTTGCGGTCGCGCAGCCAGTCGGCGATGAACGAGCCGAAATCGATCTGCCGCAGTTTTGCTTCGACGGGAGCAGATTCGAGGAAATGCACCTCGATGAATTCGCCGAGCTTGTCGGCGATGCGGTGCTGGTTGCTCTGGATGATCGCGGTGTGCGGGATCGGCAGGCCCAGCGGCCGTTTGAACAAGGCTACCACGGCGTACCAGTCGGCGAGGCCGCCGATGGTAGCCGCTTCCGCGAAGGCAGCGATGAAGCTGAACACTGGATGCACCGGTAGCAACGCCTTCGCGCCGAGGAAAATCGCAAACGTCGCCGCCAGCACCGACGTTGCCAGCAATTTCACGCGCCGCAACTCGGCGGCGCGGACGGCGTCGCCGGGGGAGTCGATGCTGAAGGTGGCGGGAAGGCTCATGACGGCTTTCGGAGGGATACACCCACTTCAATCATAGCGCGATGCACCCACTGCCGTCATTCCGGGGCGTACACGAAGCACGAACCTCAGATGTGCAGTTGCACATCGGGGAATCTCGAGATTCCGGATCGCCGCTTCGCGTCGTCCGGAATGACAGGGCACACCCGACAAAAAGAAGGCCCGCCTAAGCGGGCCTTCGAAAATGCAGTTGTCAGGCGGATCGCGATCAGGCGGTCTTGGAGTAGACCTTGGCAAAATTGTCCTGCGCGTTCTTGGCACCCTCGGTGACGAGCTTGCCGAGATATTCGGTGGTGGCCTTCGCCCGCGAGACGAGCACTTCGCCGCGCGCACGGACCATGTCCGACTGGATCTGGGCGGCTTCGCTCAGCGACTTGGCCGAAGCGAGCTTGTCGATGCCGGCGAAGAACGCTTCCGCGTCCTGATAGAACGCCTGCTGGATGTTGCGGCTGATCTTGGCGGCCTCGGTGACCGAACCGGCAACGGCGGTCTCGATGGCAGCGGTGACCTTCTCGGAACCGGCATGCATGTCGGCGGCGCGAACCTTGGCGGTCTCGGCCTGCTTCTTCACGAACTCACGGGCAGCTTCCGGAACTTCCAGGTTCTGGAGCTTGGTGAACGCCTCGGTGACGGGCGCGAAGGCTTCCTTGACGGTGTTCAGCACGGAATTGGTTTCGGTGGTCATTTCGGTCTCTCCATCCTCAGGTTTGAGCTATGGGCTCACCCCGTCCGGATTGGCCCGGGGCAGAAGTGTTGTGCCATAGTTAATGGTGCGACGCAACATCAATGTTGCAGCGCGATATCACGAATTCGTGATAAGCCTGATGGATGAGCGCTTTGCCAAGAGAACCGGCAAAAGTTCCACTTTAGTCTAATGCCCCAGCCCGCCCGACCTACTTTGCATGGGGTTGTTTTGCGAGTTTTTGTTTGAGCCTCTGCGGTCCAGCGTCTTGAAGGCGTGTCTAGTGCTGAACCGCCCCTGGCAGCCCATAGGCTTCCATCTGTGCCCGCACCTGCGCCACATTGTGTCCGAGCACGACGATGTCGTGCTTCTTGCCGTTGACGTCCCGAACGTGGTCCCGCAGCAAGGCCTCCGCCTTGAAGCCGAGGCTCTCGAACAGCGCGATCGCCGCCTGCTGGTCGACCGTCATCTGCACCGACAGCTTTTTCAGGCCGGCGCCCAAGGCCACCGCAAAGGTCTCCTGCGACAGCGCCCGGCCGACGCCCTGCCCCCGCACGTCCTGCGACACCACCATCCGGATCTCGCCGACATGCGGCGACCAGGAATGCGGGTCGCGCACCAGCGTACCGCAGCCGACCACCGTGCCGTTTTTCACCGCCAGCAGGCTCGTGATGGCGCCGCGCTCGATCTCGTTGATCCAGGCCGACAGCACTTTTGGCTGGCTGATGTTGCGCGGCAGGAACAGCAGGTCATGGGTCGGGAGCTTTTGCGCGAACGCCAGCACCGCGGCCTCGTCGCTGCGCGCCATCATGCGGAATTCGATGTTGCCGGCGTCGGTCTTGACGTGGCGCGGATAGGAACGTGTTTCGCTCATGTTGATCTCTCACCTAACCAGGAATCCAGTTTCGGCCACAGCCGCTTGATCGCATTGGCGCCGGCGACGAGGCTGACGTGACCGCCCTTCAGCATCACCTCTTCCTTGTCCGTCGAGCCGACCTTGGTGATCAGGTGTTTTGCGGCATCATAGGGCACGATGTGATCGTGCTCGGCGACCGCGTGCAGGATCGGCACCTTGATCTTGGAAATATCAGCCGCGCGTCCGCCGACCGACATCGTGTCGTTGTAGAGCTTGTTGTCCCACATCAAGTCCTTGGTAATGGCGCGAAAGTACTCGCCCGCCAGCGGCAAGGTGTCCGTGCCCCAGCGATCCATCATCCGGTAGGCTTTGACGTACTCGTCGTTCCAGATGTTCTCCCACAATTGCACCTGGCCGGCGGCGCGCGAGGCCGGCCGCAGCATCTCGAACGAGGACAGGATCATTTCCGGCGGCACGTTGCCGACGCTGTCGACGAGGCGGTCGACATCGAAATAGCGCCGGTCGGAGAAATTCGAAAACAGCTTCATCTCGCGGAAATCGATCGGCGTGGTGAAGCAGATCAGGTTCTTCATCGGCCCGTCGTTGAAGATCGAGCCGTACAACAGCGACAGCACGCCGCCGAAGCAATAGCCGATCACGTTGACGTCGTGCTCGCCGGAATCCTGCTGCACGCGGCGAATGCAGTCCGGAATAAAGTCGAGGACATAGTCCTCCATCCGCAAGGATTTTTCTTCCGGCTTCGGCGCGGTCCAGTCCAGCATGTAGACGTCGTAGCCACGCTTCAGCAGAAACTCGATAAAGCTCTGGCCGGGCACCATGTCGAGGATGTAGCCGCGGTTGGTGGTCGCCATCACGATCAGGATCGGCACGCGGTAGATTTCATCCGCGATCGGCCGGTAGTGATAGAGGTTCATGGTGCCGCGAACGGCCAGGATGTCTTTTGGCGTCGAACCGAGTGAGGGGCCGGACGAGGAAAAATATTCGACGCCCTTGATGCTGCGCTGGATCGCACGCTGCACCTCGGACTGGACCCGCTCCGAGATGGAGGCGAGATCGAGACCCGCAGGAGCATTCATTTCTGCTCTCCCTCCGTTGGCGGACGTTTGGTGCGCGGCGGCCGCGGCGTGCCAAGGCCGCCGTCCTGCGACAACGAGTTATGATGCACCTGATGCAGCATCGCCTTGATCTCGTTGAGCTGGCCCTCGATCGACTGCAGCCGTTCGGCCATGCCGACCATCTGCGCCCGGCTCGGCAGGTTCATCGCCAGCAGGTATTTCTCCATCAGCTCGCCGAGCTGCTTCTGCGCGCCCGCCGTCACGCCACCGACCTGATTCATCGCCTTGGAGAACTCCGGCGACGTCATCGCCTGATTGGCGAAGGAATTGAACCCCTTCTCCATTTCGCCCAGCATGCTCTTCCAGATCGCGGCAGGATCGTTGCCTTTGTCGGCCATAGGCGCCCTCTCCCGAAAGGTTACGAGCGCTTGCCACGCTTCGCTTCAATTGGCTCCATACCACACCCTTGCGGCGGGCCGGTCAACCACTGCAAAGCCTTCTGCGGTGCGGGAAACCATGCCATAGTTACTCAAAGCTCAGGTCACCTAAGGGAAGACAAACGCGATGCTCGCCCATCAGCCGCCACAGATCGCTCGCGCCAACGGCATCGACATCTGCTACGAAATTTTCGGCGACCCGGCCGCGGAACCGCTGTTTGCTGATCATGGGGCTCGGCGCCCAGATGATCCATTGGGATGATGAATTCTGCCGGCAGCTCGCCGCGCGCGGCTTTCGCGTCATCCGCTTCGACAACCGCGACATCGGAAAATCCTCGCATCTTTCCGGCGGTAAAAGGCTGACGCCGTTCGAGCTGCTCAAGCAGCGGTTCCTGAAGATCCCAGTCGCCTCGACCTATAAATTAATCGATATGGCCAAGGACACGGTCGGCCTGATGGACGTGCTCGGCATCAAGTCCGCGCATCTGGTCGGCGCATCAATGGGCGGCATGATCGCTCAGGAAGTCGCGCTGTCGTTCCCGCAGCGGGTGCGTTCGCTGACCTCGATCATGTCGACCACAGGTAATCCAAAAGTGCCGCCGCCGACGCGCGAGGCCGCCGCCGTGCTGATGGCGCCGCCGCCGACATCAAAGGAAGAATATTTCGCGCGGTTCGCCAAAACCTGGAAGGTGCTGCGTGTCGGCTCGTTCCCGGAAGACGAGGCGCTCGACCCATCACGCGCCGCCCGCACCTATGAGCGTGGCCTCAATCCGGCCGGCGTCGGCCGGCAGTTGCGCGCCGTGCTAGCTTCCGGCAGCCGCAAGGAGCGACTCGGTCAGGTGAAGGTGCCGACCTTGGTCATTCACGGCACCGTCGATCCGCTGGTCCGTCCCGAAGGCGGCAAGGACACCGCGGCGTCGATCCCGGGCGCAAAGCTGCTGATGATCGAAGGCATGGGTCACGCCCTGCCGATCCCGATGTGGCCGCAGATCATCGGCGCGATCGACGAGCACGCCCATCGCGCCGCGGCGAAGGCGGCCTAGCCCTTCGTCGCGATCCAGATGACGTGACGCGCACCGCCGCCCCTTCCGGTGGCGCGGACGTTGACCTCGTTGACGTCGAAGCCTGCGCCGCGAAGCCGCTTGGTGAACGGCGCATTTGGGCCGGACGACCAGACCGCCAGCACGCCGCCCGGCCGCAACGCCGCACGTGCCGTATCCAATCCGGACGGACTATAGAGTGCGTCATTGGCCTTGCGGGTCAGCCCCTCCGGGCCGTTGTCGACGTCGAGCAGAATGGCGTCGAATTTCAAACGGTGCGAGCGGATGATTTCGGTGACGTCGGATTCGCGAATGCTCACGCGCGGATCATTCAGGCTGTCGCCAAAAATCTCCGCCATCGGACCGCGCGCCCAGGCGACGACGGCGGGCACCAGTTCGGCCACCACGATCTGCGCCTTGCTTCCAAGCACGGCGAGCGCGGCACGCAACGTAAAGCCCATGCCGAGGCCGCCAATGAGCAGATGCGGCTTTGCGACCTTTTCGATCTTCTTCGCCGCGAGCGTCGCCAGCGCAGCCTCCGAGCCGGAGAGGCGGCTGTTCATCAGCTCGTTGGTGCCGAGCATGATGGAAAACTCCTTGCCGCGCCGCTTGAGGCGGAGTTCACCGTCGGTGCCGGGAATGCGGGCGGTGTCGATTTTTTCCCAGGGAATCATGCTGGAGGTTTTTAGCATGCGAACTCAATAGTCGTCGTCCCTGCGAAAGCAGGGACCCATAACCACAGGATATTGTGGTTACGGGCAGAGCATCTGGCACCATGTTTCAATGAGAGGCCGCGGAGTATGGGTCCCTGCGTTCGCAGGGACGACGGATCAGCCGCCCGCCCACACGTCCAGCACGTAACGGTTCCTGGTGCCGAGATCATCGATCCAGCGCAGGCCGGCATCGGCGTCGGCGCCTGACTTTTCGCGGTAGATCGCAACCAGCGCGGCCTTGACGTCCGGTTCCATCTTGCTGCCGTCGCCGCAGACATAAACGATCCCGCCCTGCTCGATCAGGCTCCAGACGCGGTCCTTCTGCGCCGCCACCTGATGCTGCACATAGGTTTTCGGCCCGTCGGCGCGCGAGAACGCGGTGTGCAGATCGGTGATGCCATCGGCGGCGAAGGCCTTCAGCTCATCCGCGTAGAGAAAATCCTGTTCGGGATGGCGGCAGCCGAAGAACAGCATCGCCGGGCCAAGTTTTGCACCTTGCGCCTTGCGGTGTGCGCGCTCCTGGAGGAAACCGCGGAAGGGCGCGAGTCCCGTGCCGGGGCCGATCATGATCACGGGTTGGGCCGGATCATCGGGCAGGCGGAAGCCGGCCTTGGTCTCGCGCACGATGGCATGCACGCTGTCGCCGACGCGGCGGCCGGCAAGATAATTGGAGCAGACGCCCTTGTAGACGCCGCGGCCCGAACTCGCTGGCGCTTGAACGACGGCAGCGGTTACGCTGCAGCGGGCCAGATCGGAAGAAGGCGACGACGAGATCGAGTAGTAGCGCGGCGCCAGCAGCGACAGCATTTCCAGATAGGCGTGGAATGGCAATTCGCAGGCCGGATGTTCCTCCAGCAGGTCGAATACCGATTTGCGTTTTGTCAGCACGTCCGAGCGGTAACGCTCCGCCGAAGCCTCATCATCGCCGACATAGGCGAGCAGTTTTGGCTTGGTGACAGGACATCGCGTGTGTTCCGTCATGATCTGGATCTGCTTGCGGGTCGCGATCTGCTGCAGCTCCACGAACTCGGTCAGCAATCGCCCGACCGACACGACATCGCCGACAGGCAATTGCGCGCGGCGGCCTTCGGCGACCTGCAGCCGGATCTGATCGCCGGGCAGAAAACCGAAACGGCGCGCGACGGAATCGACCAGTGCCGGATCGTTGCGCGGCACGACGCTGAGATGGTCGCCGACGCGATAGGTGATGCCGGGCGGCAATTGCACCTCGATATGCCGCGTCGAGCGGTCGGAAGGATTGGCGCCGCTTTTGTTCTGCAGCTCTGAATTGACCGACACTTTCATCGGCGCAACGCCACCCTGCGCCACGAGCACGTTGACGGCGGACGGCGCCACCGGCTCGATCGAATAAAGCGGCGCGTCGTCGGCGCTGCGGGCGAAGCTGGAATCGACGCCCAGTTCCTTCATCGCCGCGGGTGCGGCCGCCCTGAACCATTTTTCGAACTGGCCGTCGAGATCGCTGCGGGCATCACCCTCGCCGCGGGCATAGAGACTGCGCGCGCCATGGGCCGCCATCTGCTCGTCGATCATCCGCGGCACGGATTGATAGGTCGCGGCCCAATCGCTGTTGCCGCAGCCGAACACGGCATACCGCACCTTGGCGAGCGCATCCTTCGGCAAACCGCTGTCCAGCCATTTGACGAACTGCGTGGCGTTATCAGGGGCTGCGCCATTGTAGGAGGCGCAGAAGATCAGCAGCCCGCCCACCTCCGGCAGCTTGCCGACATGGTCGTCGAGCGCGCCGAGTCTGGTCGCAAAGCCGTTGACCTCGGCGAGGTCAGCGACCCGTGTTGCCAGCTCTTCCGCCGTGCCGAGGTTGGAGCCGTAAAGCACGAGTAGCGGCGTGTTGTGCCCCGGACGGGCCCGCGCCCGCGGCGCCGCCGCGTTCGAGGCGGCCGCGGCGACCGCCGCGCGTCCGGCGAAGGCGCCGCGATCCTTGTCGGCGCGCGGCCGCACCTTGATCTTGAACCCGTCAGGCTTGATGGTCAGCGTTTCCTTCAGCTGCATCTGATAGCGGTGGGTGTCGATCAGCTTGAAGCGCTGCAGGATCATGCCGATCGCAAGCGCCGCCTCGTGCATCGCAAAGCCACGACCGATGCAGGCCCGCTGGCCGTTGCCGAACGGTTTCCAGGCGTTGATCGGGCGCTTGGCTTCAGCCTCGCGGCTGAAATTCTCGGGATCGAAGGCGTCCGGGTTAGGTCCCCAGACGCTCGGATCGCGGTGCAGTGCCATCACCAGTACGGTGACAAAAGTGTTCTTCTTCAGCTTGTACTTGCCGCCGATGGTCTCGTCCTGCAGCGGCGCGATACCGTAGGCCGGTGCCGGCGGCCACAGCCGCAGCGCTTCCTTCAGAATCTGCGTGATGTAGGTGAGCTGCGTGACCTGCTGATAGGTCGGCTTCGCATCGAGATCCGGGCCGAGCACCCGGTCGACTTCTTCATAGGCCTTCTTCAGCACCGCGGGATGCTTGAGCAGCGCATAGATCGTGCAGGACAGCAGCCCACTGGTGGTCTCGTGGCCCGCGATCAGGAATGTGTTGATCTGGTAGCGGATGTTGACGTCGTCGAGTTGCTCGCCGGTGGCGCGGTCGACGCCGGTCATCATGGCGCCGAGCATGTCCTTCTTGCCCTCGGCGGCCTCGGCATTACCACGGCGCTCGGCGATGATCTCGTCGACCATCTTGTTCATGAAGGCGACGTCCTGCGCGAGGTCGCGTCGGCGCTTCTGCAGCCACAGGCCTTCCAGCGGGATGCCGCGCGTCATCATGATGGTCTCGAGCGAGCGCACCAGCGATTCCACGAACGGGTGGTAATCGCGGCGATAGAACGAATTGAAGCGGTAGTCGAAGCCGCACAGTCCGATCGTGTCGAGCGTCAGTGCGGTCATGTCGTGGACGACGTCGATCTCCTCGTCGCCGTTGAGCCGCTCCCATTTCTTCACGAGCTGCTCGGCGATATCGACCATGCTCGGATGGTAGGACGTCATCGCGCGGTTGCCAAACGGCTGCAGCAGGATGTTGTGCGCCTTGCTCCAGTTCGGCTCATTGGTGTCGGCGGTAAACAGCCCGTCGCCGCCGACGGCGCGAACGCGGCGCAGCGAGCCGCGCACCGCCTTGTCAAAACGTTTCTCGTCGGAGAGCTCGTCGATCAGGTCGTGGCCGGAGACGATGACGAGCGGTGCACCCATCATGTCGAGCCAGAAGATCGGCCCCAGCTCCTTGGTCAACCGCACCAGGTGCTGCACCGGCGCATTCGGATCCAGCGACAGCATGTTGCCGACGACAGGCTTTTTCGGCGGATGCGGTATTGGATTCAGTTTATTGGGGGACGCCATCGCGAAATTGTCTCCTGCCTCGACCTTCTCTCCGTCATTCCGGGATGGTCCGAAGGACCAGACCCGGAATCTCGAGATTCCGGGTTCGATGCTTCGCATCGCCCGGAATGACGAGTCACCCAAATCGCTTCCTACGCCATTCGATCAGCTTGGCGCTGACCTCGTCCGGCCTTTCCTGCTGCGTCCAATGGCCGCTGCCGCGTACGAGATATTTCTCCAGATCCGGCACGAGCTTCTCCATGCCGTCGGCGGCCGATGGCGGCAGCACCGCATCGTTCTCGGCCATGATCATCAACGACGGCACGCGGACGGTATGGTCGAGGCCTTTCGAGCGCTGCCAGTTGCGTGAAAAATTGCGGTACCAGTTGATGCCGCCGGTGAAGCCGGTCCTGGTAAAGGTGTCGACGAACACCTTCTTTTCCTCCGGCGACAGGATCGGCGTGCGCGGATCGTGTTTGGCATCGTAGTTCGCGATCATCTGGGGAAACGCCAGATTGAGCCGCGGCGACGCGCCGACGCCGGCAATCGGCTGTTCCTCCGGTGTCCCTTCGGGACGCGCCACCGGCTTGCGCATGAACGCATCAAAGGTCTGCTCGACCCGGCTTCCAAAAATCCGGTCAGGCTCGCGGCCAGGGTCCTGGAATTGCACAATGTACATCTTGTCGCCGAAGCGCTGGCGAAACAGCTCGATCGGATCGGCTGGCGCGCGATCCCAGTGCGGCGTGTTGACGCCGACAACGCCGGCGACCCGATCGATGTGTCGCAGCGGCATCTGCCAGACGATGAAACCGCCCCAGTCGTGGCCGACGAAGATCGCCTTGTCGATCTTGAGATGGTCGAGCAGGCCGACGAGGTCGCCGGTCAGATGCTCCATGTCGTAGGCCTCGACCGGCTCGGGCCGGTCGGTCGCGCCATAGCCGCGCTGGTCCGGCGCGATCACGCGGATGCCGGCCTCGCTCAAGGCCTTGATCTGGTGACGCCAGGAAAACGCGATTTCCGGCCAGCCGTGGCAGAGGATGACCGGCGGCTTGTCGGAGGCCGGCCCCGCCTCGTAATAGCCCATGCGAATACCGTTCACCTGGGCGAACTGCAGCGGCGGCATTTCAATCATTATCGAACCCTATTCAGCAGCACTGGTCATTCTCGGCGGCGGCGCGAACGCCGCCTCCAGCGCTTCAAATTCGCGAGGGAGCATGTCGCACATCACCTGGACATGGGGAATGATGTTGGCGCCGGCGATGAAGCCGAAATCGAGCTGGTCGCGGTAGCTCTGCACGGTGATGTTGAGCGCGATCCCGTGGGTCGAGATCGACACCGGGAAGATGTGCAGCAATTCCGCACCCGCAGCGTACAGCGTCTGTCGCGGTCCCGGCACGTTGGACACCGTGATGTTGGCGGACGGCGGCAACACGTTCGACAGGTCCGAGCGGCTGTAAAGCAGCGCCATGATCTGCACCAGGATCGGCGCACCGAGCATCGAGACGTTGGAGACCTGTGGCATGAAGGCGCGCAGCGGATGCGACATCTCCTTGGACTTGGTGGACTGCGCGATGATCGTCTCCAGCCGCTCCTTCGGATTCTCGATATTGGTGGCGATCGAGCAGATCATGCCGAACACCTGGTTGTTGGCCTCGGTGTTGCCCTCCTCGCGCAGCGAGATCGGTACCGCCGCGGTCATCGACTTGGCCGGCAAAGCGCCCCGTTCCAGCAGATAACGCCGGACCACGCCCGAGGACAGCGCCAGCACCACGTCGTTGAGCTTGCCACCGGATGCCTTGGCGACCGCCTTGGTCCGCGACAGCGAGATCGAGGTACCGGCAAAGCTGCGCTCCGACGAAATCGCCTTGTTCAAAATCGTCGGCGGCGAAACCATGCTGGCGATGCTGTCGCGCGACTTCGGATCGGAGATCTTGCCGACCACGTCGGAGACGCTCTTGAGCATCGCCGGAATGCTGCCGGCGAATTTCACCGCGCTCTCGATCTGGAACATGGCGTTGTCGAACAGGATCGATCCGAGATCGCTCTTGCCCGAGCGCGGCAGATCGAGGGTTTTCGGCGTCGAAGAGCCGTCGAAGGGCTGGCGCCAGAGCTGCTGGTAGGAATCGATCAGGTTGGCGGCGATGTCGCGCGGCTCGTTGCCGCCCTTGGCCTGCGGAACCGGTTGCTCGACCACGCGCGGCACCGGGGTGACGTCATAAATCATGTTGGTCAGCGCAGCACCCGCGCCGCCATCGATGCAGGCGTGATGCATCTTGGAATAAAGCCCGATCTCGTTATCCTTCATGCCCTCGAAGACGTAGAACTCCCAAAGCGGCCGGGCGCGGTTGAGCAGCTTGGCATGCATCCAGCCGACGATGCGCTCCAGCGTCGCACGGTCATAGGGCGCCGGCAGGCTGCCGCGGAAAATATGACGGTCGATGTCGAACTGGTCGTCCTCGACCCAGGACGGATGATCGATGTCGAGCGGGGCCTTTTCCAGACGGGCCTTGAGGATCGGCGCGATGTGCAGCCGCGAGGCGATCATCGCCTTGAAGTCCTCGAAGAAGTTGCCGTTATAGTTCTCCGGCAGGCGGAAGATCGCCATGCTGCCGACATGCATCGGCATTTCCGGCGTTTCCAGATAGAGAAACGACGCGTCCATCGAAGACAGCTTCTTGGCGTCCGCCATATTATCCTCCCGCAGTAGAAAACGCGGCGCCTTGGCGGCGCTTCTGGCGTCCAGAATGTCTTTATTATTGGAGCATATCCGAAAACCTCTCACCATCCTGCATCAATTGCAGGGCGGGACCTTTCGGGATCATGCCCTTGGCTCAGGGCGTTGGCTCAGGATTGTGCATTTTCAGGGGGGCCGTAGGCAATGGCAAATGGTCCTGATCGGTCAAAATGCTTAAATTCCCCTTCGGGCTGCGCCAGACGGTCGGCCACCGCCCATAATGCAGCGGGGTTGACGCCGAGCCCGATATGGCTGGCGAAGTACACCTCGATGTTTTCGGCGGTATCGGAAGGACGCTGCAGGCAGGTGTGCCAGTTCACGATGCCGTCGGTGCGGGAATAGATCGAGGTCGCCGGCACCGGCAGGTCACCGGCGATCGCCTCTCTTATCTCGGGATTGTCGTCGACCGCCTCCCCCGACAGCGCCTCATAGAGCCGCGTGGCGTTGGTCGCCCTTATGTCGTTGGCAAACGGACTGCCGAGCGTAATCACGGCGCGCACCATGTCCGGCATCTGCAGGGCGAGATCGCGCGCATAGACACCGCCGAGACTCCAGCCGAGCAGGCTGACCTTGCGGCCGGTCTGGTCGTGAATGCGCCGCAGGAGGTCGCGCAACGCACCGCGCTTGGAAGCGACGCCGCCGAGATTGCGGCCCATGTTCCACGCATGGGTGTCGTAGCCGAGCTCTGTCAGGTAGCGCCGCATCGGCGCCATCGAAAGATCGCTGGCGAGAAAGCCCGGCAGCGCCAGCACCGGATGCCCATCGCCCTTCGGCGCCCGCAACAATAGCGGCGACAGCAACAGGCTCGAATTCAATTCGAACAGGCCCCTCGCCTCGGCCAGCATCAGAAAGAGGCTCGGCGGCCGGAGCCTTTGCTCTTCCGTCACTGCCCCGCCCTCCGCGATGGCCACTGTTACTTGTCCTTCTTGCCCATGCCGCCAAGGCCGGCCATGGTCACGAACATATCCTGAAATCGCTCGGCGATCTTGGGATCGAACGTGAACCAGCTCTGGATCAGCGACTCCGGAGAAACCTTTTCGATATTGGCCATCAACTGCTGCTGCATCTTGTCCATCACGGCCGTCTGCATCGGCGAGACGTCGGGCAATCCGAAAAACTGCCTGGCCTCCAGCGGCGTGCAATCGACTTCGAGGTTAACTTTCATGACCGCTCCTTTTGCTGGCTTGTGACAGTATCGCCACGATGCGCGGCGTCGCGCAAGGACAAGACCCCGCCTCCACCCCCGTCAATCGTCTGGTATGGTCAACCAAAACGTTCGACGGCAAAAGGCCGGACATCGGCAAACGGGGTCTCGCCGGTCATCATTTCAGCCAGCAGGCGGCCGGTTGCGGGTCCGAGCGTCAGGCCGTGGTGCTGGTGGCCGAAATCGAACCATAGCCCACTGTGGCGGGGGGCCTTGCCGATCACCGGCAGCATATCGGGCAGGCAGGGCCGCGCGCCCATCCAGGGCTTGGTGTCGACCGGCTCTCCCAGCGGGAACAGCCTGTGTGCCCGTGGCAGGGCCCGCTCGACCTGGACCGGCGTCGGCGGCGCGTCGCGGTGGGCGAACTCGGCGCCGGTGGTCAGACGAATGCCGCGGTTCATCGGCGCCAGAAGATAGCCGAGATCGGTGTCCAGGACGGGATGGTTCAAAACCGCATTGCCGTGCGGCTTGAGGTGCAAATGGTAACCACGCTTGACCTGAAGCGGGATCGAATAGCCGAGCGGCGCAAAAATCTGATCGGACCACGGCCCCATCGCCACGACGACGTCGCGCGCAGTGATCGTGCCTTCCAG
Source organism: Bradyrhizobium sp. AZCC 2262 (assembly GCF_036924535.1). NCBI lineage: Bacteria > Pseudomonadati > Pseudomonadota > Alphaproteobacteria > Hyphomicrobiales > Nitrobacteraceae > Bradyrhizobium > Bradyrhizobium sp. AZCC 2262. The sequence goes on from NZ_JAZHRT010000001.1 coordinate 4,845,889, forward strand.
CGTCGCCACCCGCCACCTTCCGCCGGATTGTTCGAGCGTGCGTGCGTCGCCAACCAGATATCGACCACCCTTGCGGCCGAACAGCGCCGAATAGGCTTTGGCCAGGCCGCCGGGATCCGGCACGAAGCCCGGCGCCGGAAAATGGATGGCGCCGCTGAAATCGCCGGTCAGATGCGGCTCGCGCGCAATGATCGCCGCCGTATCCAGGATCTCGCCCGCGACCCCATACTGCCTGGCACGCTCCAGCTCCCCCACGGCGCCCGCAAGCGTCGCCTCGGAGCGAAACAGCTTGATCCAGCCGTTCCGCTGCAACAGCTCCGGCACATTGGCCTCCGCAATCAGCGCCTCATGCTCAATCAGGCTGCGCTGGATCAGCGGCAATTCGGCCATCGCACTGTGCAGTGCACGCTGCGGCGACGAGGCGAGGAAATACCGTGTCAGCCACGGCAGGAAGGCCGGCAAGTCCCTGAAATGGTAACGCACCTGCGGCGCGCGAAGGAATGCGTAGCGCAGGATCTGGCCGAGATCGCGCGGAAACATGTAGGGAAAGACCGAGGCGCATTCGATCAATCCGCCATTGCCGTAGCTGGTTTCCTCGCCGGCGGTGTTGTGCCGGTCGATCAGAACCACGCGCCGGCCGCGCTTCTGCAAGTGCAAGGCGGCGCTCACGCCGACCATGCCCGCACCCAGGACGAGTACGTCGGCCTTCAGTTCCGCCATCCGGCACTCCGAAAGTTCACGTGCTTGCGCGCACCTCTTATGGTGAACCTAGCCATTGCCGCACCGCCGCGCAAACCGGCATGCGGTGCGGGATAATGATGCTTGCGCGGCGGCTGGACTTTGGCAACATGGCTCGGCAATATCCGCCGCCAGTCGCGGAAATGGCTGATCAAAAGCGGGGAAATCGAACAAATGTCGGTACGTCGGAGCTTGTTTGCAGCGGCCACGGCTTCAATCCTTGCCTTAACGACAACCTTGGCCATGGCGCCGGCATCGGCCCAGACCCTGCGCTATGCCAACCAGGGCGATCTCAAATCGCTCGACCCCTACACGCTGAACGAGAGCACCACCCACGCCCATCTCGGACATGTCTTCGAAGGCCTGGTGGCCCGCGACAGGGACCTCAAGATCGTCCCCGCATTGGCAGAGAGCTGGGAAATACCGGAGCCGACCCGCTGGCGGTTCCATTTGCGCAAGGGCGTGAAATTCCAGAACGGCGACCCCTTCACTGCTGACGACGTGGTTTTCTCGGCGGAGCGTGTCCAGAAGAAGGGCTCGAACCTGCAGACCCGCATTCCCAGCGGCACCAAAGTCGTCAAGGTCGACGACCACACGGTGGACTTCATCCTGCCCTCGCCCAATCCCATTCTCAATTCGCAATGGGATACCTGGTACATCATGGACAAGAAGTGGGCCGAGGCGAACAACGCCGTCGAGCCCACGCCCGCCGCGGCAACGTCGCCGAGCTTTGCCTCGCTCAACGCCAACGGCACCGGCCCCTTCACCGTCGAGAGCCATCAGCCAGGCGTCAAGACCGTGTTCAAGGCCAACCCGAATTGGTGGCGCAAGCCCGAGCATAACCTCAAGGAAATCATCTTCACCCCGATCGGCTCGGATGCGACCCGCGTCGCCGCCCTGCTCTCGGGCGAAGTCGATGTCATCGAACCGGTTCCGATCCAGGATATTTCGCGGGTCGATTCCAGCCCTAACGCCCAGGTGCTGAAGGGACCGGAACTTCGCACCATCTTCCTCGGCATGGATCAGGTGCGCGACGAACTGCTCTATTCCAACATCAAGGGCAAGAACCCCTTCAAGGACGTCAAGGTGCGCGAGGCCTTCTTCAAGGCCGTCGACATCGAGCTGATCAAGACCCGCGTCATGCGCGGCCTGTCGACGCCCTCGGCGCTGATGATCGCGCCGCAATTGTTCAAATTGTCGGGTGACTTCAAGCGCCCGAAGTTCGATCCCGACGGCGCCAAGAAGCTTCTGACCGAAGCCGGTTATCCCGATGGTTTTGAAGTCACGATGGACTGCCCCAACGACCGCTACGTCAACGACGCCGCGATCTGTCAGGCGGTCGTCGGCATGCTGGCCCGCATCGGCGTCAAGGTGACGCTGCTGGCCCAGCCCAAGGCGCAGTATTTCGCCAAGGTGCTGAAGCCCGGCGGCTATCAAACGTCGTTCTTTCTGCTCGGCTGGACCCCCGGCACGTTCGACTCCCACAACGTCCTGTACGACATCATGGGCTGCCGCGACGATCCGAAGTCCAGCCGCGGCGAAGCCAATCTCGGCGGCTACTGCAACAAAAAGCTCGACGAACTCACGGACAAGGTGCTGGTGGAATCCGATACGGACAAGCGCGACGTCCTGATCAAGGAGGCGTACGAGATCGGCGCCAAGGACTTCGGCTACATCCCGCTGCACCAGCAGGCGCTGGCGTGGGGCGTTTCGAAAAAAGTCAAGCTGAGCCAGCGCGCCGACAACCAGGTCCTGCTCTACTGGGCGACCAAACAGGACTAGTCAGGCTTCAACACCAGGTCCCGGCGGCTTTGCGGCTTCCGGGGCTTTTCTTTTCGAGGCGACAGCGACGTCCGCCGCCGCATCCAAAGAGCAGTGAAAGGAATCCATGCTCGCTTTCACTCTTCGCCGCGCTATCCAGGCCATCGGCGTCATGATCGCCGTCGGCGTCATCGCGTTCTCGATGTTCCGCTTCGCCGGCGACCCGGTCAACCAGATCGTCTCATTGGATACGCCGGCCGCCGAGCGCGAGGCGGTGCGCAAGTCGCTCGGTCTCGACGATCCCGTGCCGGTGCAGTTCGCCCGCTACTTCGCCAATGCCGCGCAATTCAAGTTCGGGGTGTCCTATCAATTCCGCCAGCCGGTCTCGAACCTGTTGATGGAGCGGATGCCGGCGACGCTGGAGCTTGCCGCCTGCGCCACCGTTTTCGCCATGGTGTTCGGCATCCTGATGGGGGTCTATTCGGCGTTGCGGCGTGATACCCTTCTTACAAAATTCTTTCAGGCGGTGTCGCTGATCGGAATCTCGCTGCCGACGTTCTTGATCGGCATTCTCCTGATCTACCTGTTCTCGGTGACGCTGGGCTGGCTGCCCTCGTTCGGCCGCGGCGACGTGGTACGGATCGGCTGGTGGACCACCGGGCTGCTGACCTTTTCCGGACTGAAGGCGCTGATCATGCCGTCGATCACGCTGGGCCTGTTCCAGATGACGCTGATCATGCGGCTGGTACGCGCCGAAATGCTCGAGGTGCTCCGCACCGATTACATCCGCTTCGCCCGCGCCCGTGGCCTGACGACCCGGGCGATCCATTTCGGCCACGCGCTGAAGAACACGCTGGTTCCCGTCATCACAGTGGCAGGGCTGCAGTTTGGCTCGGTAATTGCTTTTGCCATCATCACCGAAACCGTCTTCCAGTGGCCGGGCATGGGACTGTTGTTCGTGCAGGCGGTGCAAAATGTCGATATCCCGATCATGGCGGCCTACCTGCTGATGGTTTCGCTGATCTTCGTCACCATCAACCTGGTGGTCGATATCCTCTACACCGTCGTCGATCCGCGCCTGCGCTCGACCATCAGCCGCCCGGCCTGAAGCGAGACCTCCGATGTCCGATGCCGTGGTACCTCACCGAGTAGAGCCGAGCGCGCCGCGGACGCGCGCCGGCACGAGCTGGCTGAAGCGCGCGCTCGACAGCGACGTTTTCTATTCGTTCCGCCGCTCGCGGATGACCATGGTGGCGGCGGCCGTCACCCTGCTGTTCTTTCTGCTGGCGCTCTTTGCTTCGCAGCTTGCGGTGCAGAACCCATTCGATCCGGCCCAACTGCAATTGATGAATTCGCGCATTTCGCCGCTATGGACCGCCGACGGCCAGAGCCCGTTCCTGCTCGGCACCGACGAACAGGGCCGCGACGTGTTTTCGGCCATTCTCTACGGTTTGCGGATTTCGCTCGTGGTCGGCGTGCTCGGCGTTATCTTTGCCGGCACGCTCGGCATCACGCTTGGCCTGATCGCAGGCTATGTCGGCGGCGCGGTCGACGGCTTGATCATGCGCATCGCCGACGTGCAGCTCACCTTCCCCGCGATCCTGATCGCGCTGCTCGTTAACGGCGTCGCCAAATCCGTGTTCGGCAACCGATTAGATGCAATGAGTACGCTGGCGGTGCTGGTGGTTGCAATCGGGCTGAGCTTCTGGGTGCAATATGCCCGCACCGTGCGCGGCTCGGTCATGGTCGAGAAGAACAAGGACTATGTTGCGGCCGCCCAGCTGATCGGCCTTCCCGCGCCCAAGATCATGCTGCGGCACGTGCTGCCCAATACGATGGGCCCGATCCTGGTGATCGCAACCATCAACCTCGCGCTCGCCATCATCACTGAGGCGACGCTCTCGTTTCTCGGCGCCGGCATGCCCGACACCATGCCCTCGCTCGGCACCCTTATCCGGATCGGTAACAACTATCTGTTCGCCGGCGAGTGGTGGATCGTGGCCTTCCCCGGCATTGCGCTGGCGGGGCTGATCCTCTCCATCAACCTGCTCGGCGACTGGCTGCGCGACGCGCTCAATCCAAAGCTCCGATGACCGTACCCGTCCTTTCCGTGCGTAACCTCAAGGTGGAATTCCTCACCCGCCGCAGCACGCTGCGCGCCATCAACGGCGTCTCCTTCGACATCGCCAAGGGCGAAGTGCTCGGCGTGGTCGGCGAGTCCGGCGCCGGCAAATCGGTCACGGGCCTCGCCGTCATCGGATTGATCGATCCGCCCGGCCGCATCGCCGGCGGCGAGATCTATCTGTCGGGAACGCGGATCGACCATCTGCCGCCGGAAGAAATCCGCCGCATCCGGGGAAAACGGATCGGGATGATCTTCCAGGATCCGCTGACCAGCCTCAATCCGCTCTACCGGATCGGCGACCAGATCGTGGAGACGATCCGGACCCACCTGAATCTTTCGGAGACCGCGGCGCGCAAGCGCGCCATCGACCTGCTGGCCGAAGTCGGCATCCCTGCGCCTGAGAAGCGCATCGACGCCTATCCGCACGAATTCTCCGGGGGCATGCGTCAGCGCGTCGTGATCGCGCTGGCGATCTGTGCCGAACCGGAACTGATCATCGCCGACGAGCCGACCACCGCGCTCGACGTCTCCGTACAGGCGCAGATCATTTCGCTGATCAAGCGCCTCGGGCGTGATCACGGCACGGCGGTGATGCTGGTCACCCACGACATGGGTGTGATCGCCGAGACCTCCGACCGCGTCGCCGTGATGTATTCTGGCCGGATCGCCGAGATCGGTCCGGTGCAGGACGTGGTGCAGAACCCGCTCCACCCCTATGCCAAGGGACTGATGGGGGCGATCCCGACGCTGGCCGGCGAAGACAAGCGGCTGGTGCAGATTCCCGGCTCAATGCCGCGGCTGTCGGCGATCCCGCCGGGCTGCTCGTTCAATCCGCGCTGCGCCTTTGCGTTCGACCGTTGCCGCGTCGATCGGCCGGAGCCGCTCAAGCATGGCTCGCATGCCGTGGCCTGTCATCTCTTCGATACCGCGCCAAATGAAAGCGCAAAGGAGACCGCGGCATGACGGCCTCCTTTGTCGATGTGCGAAATCTGCGCCGCGTGTTCGATGTCTCAAAACCGTGGCTCAACCGCGTGCTGGAAGGCGGGCATCTGGAATTTTTGAAGGCCGTCGACGGCGTGACCTTCGATATCAGGAAGGGCGAAACCTTCGCACTCGTCGGCGAGTCCGGCTCGGGCAAGACCACCGTGGCGCGAATGGTGGTGGGATTGCTGCCGCCGAGCTCGGGCGAAGTGATCATCGACGGCGTCTCGATGACGAGTGCGAGGCAGGCGCAGGCGCGGCAGCGGCTGCGCCGCCGCATCCAGATGATTTTTCAGGACCCCTATGCGAGCCTCAATCCGCGTTTCCGGGTCGACGCCATCGTCTCCGAGCCGATCCGCGCCTTCGACCTGATCCAGGGCGAGCGCGACATCCGCACGCGCGTCGGTGAATTGTTGAGCGTCGTCGGCCTGCATCCCGACGACGGTCTGAAATATCCGCACGAGTTTTCCGGCGGCCAGCGCCAGCGCATCGCAATCGCGCGAGCATTGGCGTCGGAGGCCGAATTCATCGTCTGCGACGAGCCGACCTCGGCGCTGGACGTTTCCGTGCAGGCGCAGATCCTCAACCTGATGCGTGACCTGCAGGACAAGTTCGGGCTGACCTATCTCTTCATCAGCCATAACCTCGCCGTGGTCCGCCACATGGCGACCCGGATCGGCGTGATGTATCTCGGCCGCATCGTCGAGATTGCGGAAGGGCGCGAATTATTCGCCAATCCGCGGATGCCCTACACCCGGATGCTGCTGGGCGCGGTTCCGGATCTCGCGATGTCCGGCCGCCAGCGCATCCCGGTCAAGGGCGAAATCCCCAACCCGATCGATCCGCCGCCCGGCTGCGCCTTCAACCCGCGCTGCCCGCTGGCGTTCGATCTCTGCCGCAAGGAAGCGCCCGTCCTGATCGATGGCGTCGCCTGCCATGCCGTCAACCATCCGGTTGAGACCGCAGCCGCGGTATGATCACGGAGATGGGTGCAATGCGTGGCATCCCAGCGGTTGGCATCCAGCCGCACCTGTGGTCAAGTGCGCCCGCATCGTGATCTCAGCACCGCATCGGATTCCCATGAGCAACATCAATCCCGATCCGTTCACCACAAGGCCGGAAATCGAAGGCACCTTTGGCGTCGTGACCTCGACCCACTGGATCGCCACCGCCGTCGGCATGGGCATCCTTGAAAAAGGCGGCAACGCCTTCGACGCCGGTGTGGCTACCGCCTTTACGCTGCAGGTGGTCGAGCCGCATCTGAACGGCCCAGGCGGCGATGTGCCCATCATCGTGCATGACACCGAACGCGGCCGCACCGAGGTGATCTGCGGTCAGGGCCCCGCGCCTGCGAAGGCGACCATCGCGCATTACAAGAGCGAAGGCCTGGAAATGGTGCCCGGCACCGGTCTTCTCGCCGCCTGCGTGCCCGGCACGTTCGAATCCTGGATGCTGCTGCTGCGCGATTACGGCACGATGCGGCTGCGCGACGTGCTGGAACCCGCGATCGCCTACGCCCGCGACGGCTATCCGCTGGTCGAGCGTGCATCCGCGACTATCCAGGTCGTCGAGAAACTGTTCCGCAATCACTGGAAGACATCGGCTGCCGTCTATCTGCCAAACAACGAGGTGCCGAGGCCCGGTACGCTCTTCACCAACAAGCAGCTCTCGGAAACCTACGCCCGCATCCTGAAAGAGGCCGAAAGCGCCGGCTCCGACCGCGTCGCGCAGATCGAACGCGCGCGAAAATCCTGGTCGCAGGGTTTTGTGGCGGAAGCGATCGACAAGTTCTGCCGCACGCAGGAAGTCATGGACGTCTCCGGCTCGCCGCATCGCGGCGTGCTCTCGGCAGATGACATGGCGCGCTGGCAACCGACCGTCGAGGCGCCGCTGACCTACGACTATGGCCGCTACACCGTTTGCAAGCCCGGCGTCTGGAGCCAAGGCCCGGTCATGCTGCAACAGCTCGCCTTGCTGAAGGGTTTTGAGCTCGACGGGCTCGATCCCGCCGGCCCGGAATTCATCCACCTGCAGATCGAATGCGCAAAACTCGCCTTCGCCGATCGCGAGAAGTTTTATGGCGACCCGAAATTCACCGAAATCCCGATCACGACCTTGCTGTCGGACGCCTACAATGACGAGCGCCGCAAGCTGATCTCCAAAGACAGAGCCTCGCTCGATTTCATCCCGGGGTCGGTCGAAGGTTTTGGCTCGGTCGTCAAACTGCGCCGCGCCGAAGGCCATCGCGAGGCCGTCGGCGCTATGGGCGCGGGCGAGCCGACCGTCGGCCGCTTCGGCGAGGTGCGCGGCGATACCGTGCATTTCGACATTATCGATCAGGCCGGCAACATGGTTTCGGCAACGCCATCCGGCGGCTGGCTGCAATCCTCGCCGGTCATTCCGGAACTCGGCTTCTGCCTCGGTAGCCGCGCGCAGATGTTCTGGCTGGAGGAAGATCACCCGGCGGCGCTCGCGCCCGGCAAGCGCCCACGCACCACACTCTCGCCCACCATGGCGTTGCGTGACGGCGAGCCGTACATGGCCTGGGGTTCGCCGGGCGGGGACCAGCAGGATCAATGGACCACGCAGTTCTTCCTGCGGCATGTGCACGCCAAACTGAACCTGCAGGAAGCGATCGACGCGCCGGCATGGCATTCCGAACACTTCCCGATCTCGTTCTGGCCGCGCACCGCGCGCCCCGGCGTGCTGGTGGTCGAGAACCGCGTGCCGAAGGCGACCGTCGATAAGCTGAAAAGCCGCGGCCACGTCGTCGAGATCGGCCCCGACTGGTCGGAAGGACGCCTCACCGCAGCCTCCAGGGTCGGTCGCCGCCGCCGCGCCGCCGCCAATCCGAGGGGCATGCAGGGCTACGCGGCAGGACGATAGTTCGAAGAGCAACAAAGAGATGACCTGGTCGATCATCGCGCGCGATCCCCTCACCGGCCAAATCGGCATCGCGGTTGCGACCAGGTTTTTCGCGGTCGGCGCGCGCGTTCCGCATATCGCCCCCGGCATCGGCGGTATTGCGACGCAGGCGCTGGTCAATCCCTATTACGGCATCGACGGCGTGAAACTGCTGCGCGAAGGAAGCTCGCCCCGCGAGGTGGTGGACACGCTGATTGCCACCGACAGCGGCCGCGAGGCCCGGCAGCTTCATGTCATGGATATCAAGGGCCGGATCGCAGCGCATACCGGAGCCGAATGCGTCGACTGGTGCGGACATATTCAGGGTAACGGCTTCTCCCTCGCCGGTAACATGCTGGCGGGCGCCGCCGTGCTCGACGATACCGCGAAAACCTTTATCACCAATGCCAACCTGCCCTTTGCGCAACGGCTGATCGTGGCCATGAAGGCCGGCGAAGCCGCCGGCGGCGACAAGCGCGGCAAGCAATCGGCCGCGCTGGTGATCCAGGGCGAGGAGGAATGGTCCGATCTCGACCTGCGCGTCGACGACCATACCGATCCACTTGCCGAACTCGAGCGGCTGGAACAGGTCAGCCGCGAACGCTGGGTGCATTTCCGCCCGTTCCTGCCGACGCGCAGCAATCCGGCAGGAATCACCGACCGTGCCGTCATCGACGCCACTATCGAGGCGGCCATGGCGCGAAAGACATGACGGCTGGCCCGCTGATCGAAATCGAGGGCCTGCGCGTGGTCTTCCACGGCGACGACGGCCGCACAACGCACGCGGTCGACAGTGTCGATCTAAGCGTGGCCAATGGCGCGACGCTCGGACTGGTCGGCGAATCCGGCTGCGGCAAGAGCGTGACGTCGCTCGCCATCATGGGCTTGTTGTCAAAGCACTCCGCCGAGGTCTCCGGTTCGATCCGCTTCGACGGATTCGATCTGCTCGATGTCCCCGACGAGACGCTGCGCGACCTGCGCGGCAACCGGCTGGCGATGATCTTCCAGGAGCCGATGACCTCGCTCAATCCGAGTTTTACCATCGGCGACCAGATCATCGAGACGATCCTGCGCCATCGCGGCGGCTCGCGGCGGCAGGCGCGCGAGCGCGCCATCGAGCTGTTGCGCCGCGTCCACATCCCCTCCCCCGACAAGCGGATCGACGAATATCCGCACAAGCTCTCCGGCGGCATGCGCCAGCGAGTGATGATCGCGATGGCGCTGGCCTGCGACCCGCGCCTCTTGATCGCGGACGAGCCGACCACCGCGCTCGACGTCACCCTGCAGGCGCAGATCCTCGACCTGATGCGCGAGCTGAAGGCCGCCAGTGGTGCCGCGATCATCCTGATCACCCACGACCTCGGCGTGGTCGCCGAAGTCTGCGACGAGGTTGCGGTGATGTACGCCGGCGAAATCGTCGAGCGCGCACCGGTCGACGAACTCTTCGCCAACCCGCAGCATCCCTACACGGTCGGCCTGCTCGGCTCGATCCCGCGGCTCGACCGCCGCGCCGCGCATCTGGCGACCATCGAGGGCATGGTGCCGAATATGGCGAACCCGCCAGCCGGTTGCCGTTTTTCCGCGCGCTGCCCCTTTGTCGTTGAGAGCTGCATCGCCGCGCCGCCACCGCTCGTAATCGTGAACCCAGGTCACGCCTCGCGCTGTATCCGGGCGCCGCTGGAGCGGCTGGTGTCATGACCGCGCTGCTCGAAGTCGACGGCCTGGTGAAGCATTTCGTCGCCGCGCGTTCGGTGTTCGGCCGGCCCACCGCCTATGTCAAAGCGGTCGATGGCGTCAGCTTCACGGTCGAGGCCGGCAAGACGCTGGCGCTGGTCGGCGAATCCGGCTGCGGTAAATCCACCGTGAGCCGGCTGGTGCTGCGGCTGATCGAGCCGGACGCGGGCACTGTCCGCTTCGAGGGCCGCGACCTCGGTGCGCTAAATGCCAATGATTTGCGTGCCTTCCGCCGCGATGCGCAGATTATCTTTCAAGATCCTTATGCGTCACTCAACCCGCGCATGACCGTCAGCCAGATCCTGACCGAACCGCTGGCGCTGCACGATCTGGTGCCGGCTGCACGCCGGCGCGAGCGGGTCGAGGAGCTGCTGCGGCTGGTCGGCCTTGAGCCGCGCTTTGCCCGCCGCTATCCGCATGAATTTTCAGGCGGCCAGCGCCAACGCATTGCGATTGCGCGAGCGCTCGCCGTGGAGCCGAAACTGGTCATCTGCGACGAGCCAGTGTCGGCGCTCGACGTCTCGATCCGTTCGCAGATCCTCAATTTGCTGCGCGACCTGCAGGACCGGCTCGGCCTCGCCTACATCTTCGTCTCACACGATCTCGCGGTCGTGAAGCACATCGCGGACCGGGTCGCGGTGATGAATCTCGGCGTGATCGTCGAGGCCGCGGATGCGCAGGCGCTCTTCGCAGCTCCCCGGCATCCCTACAGCCGGGCCCTTCTGTCGGCAATTCCCGTGCCCAAACCGCGGGCAAAGCGCAGCCGAATTGTGCTGCAAGGGGAAATGCCGAGTGCACTCGATCCACCAGCCGGCTGCCGTTTTCATACCCGCTGTCCCTACGTGATTGACCGATGCCGCATGGAAGTGCCGCAACTGCTCACGGATGGTGCAGGACATGCCACAGCCTGCCACCGCACGGCGGAACTGCCGCCACCGGAGACGGTCACGGCAATGGACAGCGGCTTTTCACCCGCCCTGGAAAAATTGGTGGCGGCCTTCAGCAAAGGCACGGAAGGTGCAGGGCGCAACGGGGTTGATATGGTTGGGACCACAACAACGGTGAGTTAATGGATATGGGGTCGTCAGTGATGAAATTCTTGCGTTTGGCATTTGCCGCAGCAGGGTTGCTGGTGTCGTCGGAGGCGGTCGTGCACGCCCAAAGCACGCTGCGCATAGGCATCGCCCAGGATCCGGATGCCCTCGACCCGTCGATCAGCCGCACCTATGTCGGCCGTATCGTGTTCGCGGCATTTTGCGACAAGCTGTTCGATATCGACGAAAAGCTCAATATCGTGCCGCAACTGGCGCTGTCACATGAGACATCCGCCGACGGCAAGGAGATGACGATCAAGCTCAGGTCCGGCGTCAAATTCCATGATGGTGAGCCCTTCGATGCCGAAGCCGCCAAATTCTCGATCGAGCGCCACCTGACGCTGCCGGCCTCGTTCCGAAAACCAGAACTGGCGACAGTTGACCATGTCGATGTCGTCGATCCCCTGACGATCAAGCTCGTGCTCAAATCACCGTTTGCACCGCTGATCGCACAACTTACCGACCGTGCCGGGATGATGATGTCGCCCAAGGCCGTCAAGGAGCAAGGCGACAAGTTCGCACAGCATCCGGTTTGCGCCGGGCCCTATAAATTCGTTGAGCGCGTGCAGCAGGACCGCATGGTGTTCGAAAAGTTCGCCGATTACTGGAACAAGGACAACATCTTCATCGATCGCGTGGTGTTTCTGCCCATCGTCGATTCTACCGTGCGGCTCGCCAATCTGAAATCAGGCGGCCTTGACTTGATCGAGCGTGTCCTGGCGACTGACATCAAGGCCGTTCGAGCCGACAGCAAGCTGAAGTTGTCGACAGCGCCCGGGATCGGCTACATGGGTCTCACCATCAATGTCGCCAACGACAAGAACAAGGGCGCGCTCAGCCAGTCCGTCAAGGTGCGGCAGGCACTCGATCTGTCGATCGACCGCGAAGCCCTCAATCAGGTGGTGTTCAACGGCGAGTTCATCCCCGGTAATCAATGGGTCAGCCCCAGTCATCCCTATTATCAAAAGGGATTTCCAGTCAAACCTCGCGACGTCACCAAAGCCAAGGCCCTGTTGAAGGAAGCTGGTGTAAGCCTCCCGGTCACGGTCGATCTCATGGTACCGCTAGGCGCGGAGAACGAGGCGGTCGCGCAAGTGCTGCAGTCGATGGCATCCGAAGCGGGTTTCGACCTGAAGATTCGTACCATTGAGTTCGCGACGTCCTTCAAGCAGGCCCAGGCCGGAGAATTTCAAGCCTTCCTCATCCCTTGGAGCGGACGCATCGATCCGGACGGCAACGCCTTTGTATTTCTGCACAGCAAGGCGCCGCAGAATGACGGCGGCTACTCCAATCCGGAAGCTGACAAAGCGCTTGAAGATGGCCGTCTCGTGAACGATCAGGCGCAGCGCATGGCGGCTTACGAGAAGCTGACCAAGGCCGTCCTCAACGACGAACCATTGATCTATCTCTATCATCCCAAACTTCTGATCGCGCATACCACCAAGCTCGAGGGCTACAGGCAGATGCCGGACGGGCTGGTGCGGGTGGTCGGGCTGAAACTGAAGTGAGAGGCCGAGCTATGCTCTCGTGTCCTGGACGCGGTGCAGCATTCTTACGCTGCTCCGCAGAGCGGGGACCCACCACACGACCAGACTGGGTCCCAGTTCAGCAGCGCAACATTGCATGTTGCGCTGCGCCCGAGACACGAGAAACACCATGCTGAACTTCCTCAGCCAGCGCATCCTGCAGCTGATCCCGACATTGTTCTTCGTGTCGGTCCTGATCTTCTCGCTCCAGCATCTTCTGCCCGGGGATCCAGCACTGGTGATGGCCGGCGAGGAGCGCGATCCCGCCGTCATCCAGCAAATTCGCCAGCAATATAAGCTCGATCAACCGATCCCGGTCCAATATGCCTATTGGATCAAAGGCGTTTTATCCGGCGATCTCGGCGAGTCCCTGCGCATCAAGGTGCCCGTCCTGAATCTGATCGCGCAGAAACTGCCTGTGACGATGCAAGTGGCGTCGATGGCGATCGTGATCGCCTTCCTGATCGGCATTCCCGCCGGCATCATCTCCGCGGTGAAGAAGGGCACGGCCTGGGACTACGGCGCCAATCTGTTCGCATTATGGGGCATCTCGACGCCGAATTTCTGGCTCGGCATCATGCTGATCTTCCTTTTCTCGGTTGAACTCGGCTGGCTGCCGGCGTCTGGCTTTGTGCCACCCTCTGAGAACTGGCGCGCCAGTATCGCTTCCACCATCATGCCGGCCTTCGTGCTGGGCAATGCGATTGCCGCGATCCTGATGCGGCATACCCGCAGCGCGATGCTGCAGGTGCTGGAAAGCGACTACGTCCGCACCGCCCGCGCCAAGGGCCTTTCCGAACGCTCCGTCATTCTCAAGCACGCCATGCGCAACGCGTTGACGCCAGTCATCACGCTCGGCGCGCTCGAACTCGGCACGCTGCTGTCGGGCGCGGTGCTGACCGAGCAGATCTTCTCCATCCCGGGTTTCGGCAAGCTGATCGTCGACGCGGTCTTCAACCGTGATTATGCGGTCGTGCAGGGCGTCGTGCTGACGACGGCCACAATCTACATCACGCTGAACCTGATCGCCGATATCGCGTATGTCCTCGTCAATCCGCGGCTGAGGGCTTAAGTCATGACCGACGCGGCCCTCGGCGCGATCAAGCTGACCACCTCCGACGAACTGGAGAGCCCGGCGCGGCGCGCGCTGCGGCGTCTGTTCAAGCGCAAGGGCGCGGTGGCGGGCCTTGTCGTGATCGCGGTTTTCATCCTGCTCGCGGTGTTTGCGCCGCTGATCTCGCCTTACGAGCCGATCGCGACAAGCTGGTCGCTGGTGCGCATGCCGCCTTCCGCGCTGCACTGGTTCGGAACCGACGAACTCGGCCGCGACATACTCGCCCGCGTGATCTACGGCGCGCGGGCTTCGCTGCTGGCCGGCGCGATCTCGGTCGGGATCGCACTTTCGATCGGCGTGCCGCTCGGCCTCTTGTCGGGCTACCGCGGCGGCTTCATCGACGCGCTGATCAGCCGCATGACGGACGCGATGCTGGCCTGTCCGTTCCTGATCCTCGCGATTGCGCTGGCCGCATTCTTAGGGCCCAGCCTCGGCAACGCCATGATTGCGATCGGCATATCGGCGACGCCGATCTTCGTACGGCTCACGCGAGGCCAGGTGATGAGCGTCAAGGTCGAGGATTATGTCGAGGCCGCGCGCGCGATGGGCAATCCGCGCTGGCGGATCGCGCTGTTTCACATCCTGCCGAACATCATGCCGGCGCTGTTGGTGCAGGCGACGCTGTCGATCGCCGCGGCGATCATCGCGGAAGCCGCGCTGTCCTTCCTCGGCCTCGGCCAGCAGCCGCCGGCGCCCTCCTGGGGCAGCATGCTCAACGCCGCGCAACGCTTCCTGACCAACGCGCCCTGGATGGCGGTCTGGCCGGGACTGGCGATCTTCCTCGTGGTGCTGTCGTTCAATCTGGTCGGCGACGGCCTGCGCGACGCGCTGGACCCGAGGGAACGGTAGCAGCGGAAAGCCGTCATTGCGAGCGCAGCGAAGCAATCCATAGCGTCACAAAAAGAAAGTATGGATTGCTTCGTCGCTGCGCTCCTCGCAATGACGGACAATTCGTTTCGGGCAGCGGTTAAATCACAATCTCCCGCATCACCCGTCGGCAATCCATCTCGTATTCCAGATCAATCACCGGCGGGCGGGCGAAGTGCCAGGTCAGGCCCGACCGCGCGGCGCCACGGCGAACCAGCGCATCGGCAAAGACGTGGTGGAAATCGTGGATGGTGTAGGTCTGCACGTCGGTCGCATCCTTCCAGCCGAACCCGAATTCGCCCATGCGCCGCTCCATCACGCTGGCGACGTAGCGGACCTTCTCCGCAATGCCCTCCGGACTGACGTCCCGATAGCGTACGGTGCGCTCTGCATAGCTGGCGTTGCCTTCCTGCGACTCGCCACTGCCTGCGATGACGAAACTCGGCGACGCGCTCTGGCTCGGGCGTGTGAATGAAAAGGCGTAGAACGATGGCTCGGCCGGCGGATCGATCTCCGGGCAGACATTGCTGCGCGCCACCGGGTTGGTCGTACCGTCATACACGCCCCACTCCGCCAGCGTCTTGACGTAGTGCAGGTTGAAATTGCGGAATCCTTCGTCGGTGAAGGCAGCTGGCGAGCGCAGCTCGCAGGCACAGAATGACGTCAGCGGCCTGCCCGCCGCCTGGATGTATTTTGCGATCTGCGCAAAGCCTTCGGCCAGCGGTACCAGCTTGTCAAAACGCACCCGCTCGATTTCATATCCGGGATTGGCCGCTATCCCGCCGGAATACTGAAACACGGCTGGAATGAAGCGGTAATTGCCGGCGGAAAAGTCGCTGGTCATGTTGGCTCCCCTGTTTTTCTTTCTTCCTAGCATGCAGAAGCCGGCGGCGGCGCCGGTCGCATGGCTGCCGGCACGAAAAAACGACGGCAGCGATAATCCGCTGCCGTCGCCCGTAAACTTTCTCTACCCGTGGGAAAGGCTCAGGTCGGTTTGAGCGCCGTCCTGTCGAGATCGAAATCGGCAATCTCCTTGGTCCGCTGCGAGTCGGCCTTCGCCTGGTGGTCGGTGGCGAGCCAGACATAGACCGCCGGCAGCACGAACAGCGTGAACAGCGTGCCGATCGACATGCCCGATACGACGACGAGACCGATCGAGAAGCGGCTGGCCGCGCCCGCACCGGTGGCCGTCAGCAGCGGGATCAAGCCGGTGACCATTGCCGCCGTCGTCATCAGGATCGGACGCAGCCGGATGCGGGCCGCCATTTCGATCGCCGAACGCTTGTCGAGGCCTTCGTTGAGCTGCAATTCGTTGGCGAACTCCACCATCAGGATGCCGTGCTTGGTGATCAGGCCGACCAGCGTCAGCAACCCGACCTGGGTGTAGATGTTGATCGTCGCCACGCCGAAGAACAGCGGGATCAGCGCGCCAACAATCGCCATGGGAACGCTGATCATGATCACCAGCGGATCCCGCAGGCTTTCGAACTGCGCCGCCAGCACCAGGAAAATGATGATCAGCGCAAAGCCGAAGGTGACCGCGAGCTGGTTGCCTTCCTGCACATATTGGCGGGAGTCGGCCAGGTAATCATGACCGAAGCCGGCAGGCAGCTTCTTGGCTTCGCCCTCCAGGAAGTCCACCGCGTGCCCGACCGTCACGCCCGGCATCGGCACCGCCGAGAAGGTCGCGGAGTTGAGCTGGTTGTAATGCGTGAGCGAATTCGGATCGGTACCGGTTTCGATCGACACGATGGTCGACAGCGGCACCAACTGCCCGGTGTTGGTCGGAACGTAGTAACCGCCGAGCGCTTCCGGCGACAACCGCATGCCGCGCGGCACCTGCGGGATCACCTGGTACGACCGTCCCTCGAGGTTGAAGCGGTTGACATAGTTGCCGCCGAGCAGCGTCTGCAGCGTGCTGCCGACCTGCGCCATGTTGATGCCGAGATCGCTCGCCTTGGACCGGTCGATGGAGACGCGCACGATCGGCTGGTTGAAGTCGAGGTCGCTGTCGGAGACGATGAACAGGCCGCTCTTGCGTGCGGCATCCTTCAGCTTGGCCATCTGCTCAAAGACGGCCTGGAAGCCGGCGGTCGAATTGATCACCATCTGAACCGGCAGGCCGCCCGGCCCGCCCGGGAGCGGCGGGAGGTTGAACGCGAACGCCTGGACGCCTTCGATCTTGCTGATTTCAGCCTGCACCAGCGGCTTCAGCTTGATCGAGGAACGCGGGCGCTCGTCCCACGCCTTGAGCAGCATGCCGGCAATACCGCCCTGCGGCCCGTTGATGCCGTTCAGGACGAAAGTCAGGTCGGTTTCGGGAAATTTGGCAAACGCCTTGTCGAGCTTTTCGCCGTAGAAGTCGACATAGTCGATGTTGGCGTATTTCGGCGCCTTGGTCACCGAGAACACGATGCCCTGGTCCTCTTCGGGCGCCAGCTCCTTGGAGGTGTTCATATACAGGAAGCCGACCAGGCCGAGGATCGTCAGCGCGAACAGTCCGGTGATCGGACGATAGTCGAGCGAGCGGTCGAGCTGACGGCCGTACCAGCGCGTCATCGCACCGAACACCCGGTTAACGAGCCTGGCGAATCGTCCCTCGTCGGCGCTCTTCAGCAGCACCGAGCACATCATCGGCGACAGCGTCAGCGCGATCACGCCTGACACGATCACCGAGCCCGCCAGCGTGAAGGCAAATTCGCGGAACAGCGAACCGGTCAGGCCACCGAGGAAGCCGATCGGCGCATACACCGCCGCCAGCGTGATCGTCATCGAGATCACGGGCCCGACGATTTCGCGCGCGCCCTGCAGCGACGCCTGCACCGGCGTCTTGCCCTCCTCCAGATGGCGATGGATGTTCTCGACCACCACGATAGCGTCGTCGACCACAAGTCCGATCGCCAACACCATCGCCAGCAGCGTCAACAGGTTGAAGCTGAAGCCCATCGCCAGCATGAGACTGCAGACGCCGATCAGCGACAGCGGAATCGTGACCACCGGAATGATGACCGAGCGGAACGAGGCCAGGAACAGGAAGATCACGACGACGACGATCAGCACCGCCTCGATCAGCGTGTTCTTCACCTCGTCGATCGAGGATTGAATGAACTTGGTGGAATCATAGGCCACCTTCATCTTCATCGACGGCGGCAGGTTGCGTTCGAGCTCAGGAAACAGCGCGCGCACGCCCTTGACCAGCGTCAGCGGGTTGCCTTGCGGGGTTGCCTGCACGCCGATGAAGATGGCGCGCTCGCCGCTGAATGCGACGCTCGCATCCGAGCTTTGGGCGGCTAGTTCGACGCTCGCGATATCCTCGATCCGCACGAAGCCACCGTCCTTGGACTTGACGATCATCTTCTTGAACTGCTCGAGATTCCGCAGGTCGGTGTTGGTCGAAATGTTCGAGACGATGAAGTAGCCCTTGGCCTGACCGGCGGCGGCCTGGAAGTTGTTGGCCGCAATCGCCGCAGAGACATCGCTTGGCGACACGCCGCGGCCCGCCATCTTGACGGGATCGAGCCAGAGCCGCATCGCGAATGTCTGTCCGCCGAGAATGTCGGCGGATGCCACGCCGTCGACCGTCGACAGCACCGGCTGCACCACGCGCGTCAGATAATCCGAGATCGCCGAACCGGAGAGCTCATCGCTGGAGAAGCCGAGATACATCACGGCCGTGGTCTGGCCGGTGGTCTTGGTCACGATCGGATCGTTCGATTCCTTCGGGATCAAATATTTGACCGAATTCACCTTGGCGAGGACTTCGGTCAGCGCCTGGTTCGGGTCGAAGTTCAGCTTGACGTAGACCTGGATCGTGCTGGTGCCCTGCACCGACGACGAGGTGATGTAGTCGACGCCTTCGGCGGAAGCGACCGCCTGCTCGATCGGCGTGGTGATGAAGCCCTGAATCAAGTTGGCCGACGCGCCCGGATAGACGGTGGTGACGTTGACCACGGTGTTCGACAGTTTCGGATACTGCCGGATCGGCAACACGCTGGCGGCCCGCAAACCGATCAGCAGGATCAGCAGGCTGACGACGACCGACAGGATCGGACGCTTGATGAAGATATCGGTTAAGGCCATCGCAGATCATCCCGCTGAGTTCAGCATTTTCGGGCGCGGTCTCATGCTGAAGACCGCTGCCCGCCTTTCGCCAGCGCGGCCCCTCTGGGCCGCGGGTCATGTGTCAATAGCGCGGCGGGTTCGCCGGAATCGGTGGCACCGGATCGTTCGAGACCGTTACCGCCGACCCCGATTGCAGCTTGAGCTGCCCCACGGCCACGACGCGGTCACCGTCCTTCAACCCTTTCAGGATTTCGGCACGTCCTTCGAGGCGCTTGCCGGCCTGCACGAAGGTCCGCGTCACTGTCAGGCTGGTCTTGCCGTCTTCCTCTTTTTTCTCGCTGAGGAGGAAGACCGAGTCGCCATAGAGCGTGTAATCGACCGCGGTTTCGGGCACGGTGATGACCGGCGGCTTGTCCGGCAGCACCACCGTGGTGGTCGTGAACATGCCGGGCTTGAGGATCTTGTCCGGATTCTGGATCGTCGCCTGCACGCGGATGTTGCGCGTGTCGGTCGCAATCTGCGGCTCAATGGTGGTGATCTTGCCTTCGAACGTACGCCCCGGATACGCATCGACCGCGATGCGAACGATCTGGCCGACCTTGAGCTGGGCGGAATCCTTTTCCGTCACGGTGAAGTTGGCATACAGCGCCGACAGATCGGTCAGCGAGACGATCTGCGTGCCGGCGGTCAGATATTGTCCGACCTCGACCTTGCGAACGCCGAGTTCGCCGTCAAACGGCGCCCGCACCAGCTTT
This sequence comes from Bradyrhizobium sp. AZCC 2262, assembly GCF_036924535.1. Classification (NCBI taxonomy): domain Bacteria; kingdom Pseudomonadati; phylum Pseudomonadota; class Alphaproteobacteria; order Hyphomicrobiales; family Nitrobacteraceae; genus Bradyrhizobium; species Bradyrhizobium sp. AZCC 2262. The sequence goes on from NZ_JAZHRT010000001.1 coordinate 4,865,550, forward strand.
TGCGAGATGATGGCCTCGGTCTTGGCAATGCCGGCGCTGGCCTGATCGAACGCCGCTTGCGCGGTGTCCACCGTCGCCTGCGGTCCGACCTGACGCTCCATCAGTTGCTTGGCGCGATCCAGCGATATCTGCGCCACCCGCTGCTGCGCCTTGAAGTTGGCGAGGTCGCCCTGGTCCGGACCGTCGAACAACTGAACCAGCGGCGTGCCCGCTTTCACGGTGGCACCGGCCGTAAACTGGATGTCGGTGATGCGGCCGTTGACGTCCGAGGTCACGTTGACCTGATGCACGGCGGCGAGATCACCGACTGCGATCAGAAGGTTCGGAATGGTCTCGGGCTTCGCCGTGGCAACGTTGACGCTCACCGGCGGCGGCTTGTTGTTCGCAAAGAACTGCGCGATCATCTTGCCGCGGAAGTAATTGAACCAGACCAGCCCGCCGACCAGCAAGGTCAGCAGCAGCCCGACGACGATGAACCAGCGCACCAGCCGAACCGGCCGCTTGTGCGACTTGTCGACAATCGGCTTGCCCGAAATTTTTGGTTCAGTCACAATATTCATGTCATGCACTTTCTGCAGTTACCGATTGTCCCGAATTCGGTGACAGCTCGCCGCCCAGATGAGAAGCAATTGCGGCTTCGGTAAGTCCGATGCCACGCAGGATGAATTGACAGAGCTGCCGCTCCAGATCAGCAGCGTTGCCGTAGGAAAGACAGGGCACGGCCGGAAGCCGCGTGAGCGCCGACATCAGCACGGTGTGATGGGCGAACCAGAACAGGTTGAGCGGATCGCCGCCAATCTGTTTTGCGTCGCCAGCCGCGACCGCTCTTTCGATCGATGCACTGAACATCGGTCCGATCAGGCCGCTGATCTTGTCGTAGAGCAGCCGCGCGAACTCGCCGTCATCGAGATGACTCGTCGTCATCAGCCGCAGCCGCTGTGCTTCCTCCTGATCCGACCCGTCGGATACTTCCATGAAATGGCCGACCATGCCCTTGACCAATTCGACCAGTGTGGCAGTTGAAGGCTCCTGGCCGAGCAGGAGTGCGAAATCCGGATCGGCCTCGCACTCCTCCGCCAGGATTTCGGCATAGAGCGCGGCCTTGGAGGGGAAGTGCTTGAACAGCAGCCCTTCCGAAATGGCCGCGGCGGCCGCCACGCTCTTGGTTGTGGTGCCGGCAAAGCCGTTACGGGCAAAGCATCGCTTTGCCGCGCTCAGGATCAATTGCCGCCGCAGGTCACTGGTCATGCGCAGGGTAGACATGAGCGCGTGAGTAATCACTCACCTTGACGAAGTCAAGGATCTATTGCAGCGCACCAAGCGGATTCTGTTGCGGGGTGACGTCAAAGACACAGCTACATCGCCTTGTTCGAGCACCATTTTCCCGGGAATCCGGCACTCACCTTTTCGGCTCATCCCGGACCGGCCGCAACTCCCACGCGCCGCTGATGGCCTGGAACTGAAAATTGCGCTCCGGTTTGACGTCTTCTTGACGTCTTGGGCACGGCATTTAAGATAGTTGCAGATGCGACTAATTTGATAGTCGCTTACTTGTCTTCCCAGAGAGAGCCATGAATTTGGATGCGCGCGAACTGGCAGCCACCTTCGACCTCGAACGGCTGACGCCGGAATTCTATGCCAACCCCTACCCGACCTATCGCGCGCTGCGTGAGACCGAGCCGGTCAAGCGGCTGCCGAACGGCGCGTACTTTCTGACCCGCTACGACGATCTGGTTGCGGCCTACAAGAATACCAAGGCCTTCTCATCGGACAAGAAGAAGGAGTTCTCGCCGAAATACGGTGCCTCCCTGCTCTACGAGCACCACACCACGAGCCTCGTCTTCAACGATCCCCCGGCCCATACCCGCGTCCGGCGGCTGATCATGGGTGCGCTGTCGCCGCGCGCGATCGCCGGCATGGAGCCCGATCTGGTCCGGCTGGTGGACCGCCTGCTCGACGCCATCACCGTCAAGCGCAAGGTCGACCTGATCGACGACTTTGCTGCCGCGATCCCGATCGAGGTGATCGGCAATCTGCTCGACGTGCCCGAGGACGAGCGCGAGCCCTTGCGCGACTGGTCGCTGGCCATCCTCGGTGCGCTGGAGCCGGTGGTTAGCCCGGACGCCTTCGCCCGCGGCAACAAGGCGGTGCAGGACTTCCTTCTCTATCTCGAGGGGCTGGTGGCGCGGCGGCGGGCCAAGCCCGGCAACCCCGATCGCGACGTGCTGACACGACTGATTCAGGGTGAAGACAATGGCGAGCGGCTGACGGAGAAGGAACTGCTGCACAACTGCATCTTCCTGCTCAATGCCGGCCATGAGACCACCACCAATTTGATTGGCAACGGGCTGGTGGCGCTGTCGGTACACACTGGCGAGAAACAGCGGCTGATCGAAAATCCCGCACTGATCAAGACCGCGGTCGAGGAAATGCTGCGGTTCGAAAGCTCGAACCAGCTCGGCAACCGCATGACCGTCGAGCCGTTCGAACTCGGCGGCGTCGCGTTGCCCGCGGGCACGCCGGTGACGCTGTGCATCGGCGCCGCCAACCGCGATCCCGCGCAGTTCGCCGATCCCGAACGTTTCGATATTGGCCGCACGCCGAACCGGCATCTCGCCTTCGGCACCGGCGCGCATCAATGCGCGGGAATGGCGCTGGCACGGCTCGAAGGCGCGGTTGCGATCTCGCGCTTCCTGGCACGGCTTCCGGATTACGCGATCAGCGGTGAACCCGTGCGCGGCGGTCGGGTCAGATTCCGCGGGTATTTGAGCGTGCCTTGCGCGGTCAGCTAGGGGTGCGACGAATTGCACCAGCCCAGCGCCGCAAAATCGAAATGCAAGCCATAGATCCCAAGCGAACGATTTCTGCGCGTGCGCGTTGACATTTCCGGGCGACGAAGCAGGGAGTTGCGATCATGCTTCCACGCGGCGTTCGTGTTACGGCGCTTTTTCTTGGTGTGTCGGCGATCGCGGTGAGCACTGGCCATGATCCCGCACGCGGCGCCACGTATTGCCGCGCCACCGCGACCAGCCGCGCCACACGTTGCGGGGCCACGCCCCGAGATCCATCGTGCCGCGCCGCCGCAGCAACCGGCGATGACGAGACACCCCGAGCCGCGCATCGCTACACCATCGAGCACATCACCCGCTGCCGGCGCGCGACCGTCGCGAAAGGAACAGATCGAAACGCTGGCGCAGCAGCGTGAGCAGCGCGTCCAGCAGCGGACACAAATGGTGCAGGAGCGGCAGCGTGACATGCTGTCGCGCCAAAGCACAGCGCGGCAGAGCCGCATCGATCGTTTGCAACAGCGCGTGCAGCAATTGCAGTCGCAAAAGCCGGAAGGTCGCCGGGCGCAACGCGTGCAGGAACGGTTGCTGCAGACTCAAAACCACCTGCTCCAGCGCGAACAACGGCTACAGCAAGGCGATCAGGCACGCCTGCAGCGGCTGGGACCGCGGCCTGCCGCTGAAGAACGAACCGCGGCTGCAGCTGCAGCCCGCGGGCGATTTGCCGCGCACTTCCGCAATAATGATGCGCTGCAAGCCCAGGCAGCGCTCACCGCCCGGGAGAACCGCTGGGCTCCCCGCCACGCCTGGCGGCGCGGCCATCGCGCCGCGTTTGTAGCGTGGCTCGGTCCGGTGTTCTGGCCCTATGCCTATTCCGATATCTTCAACTATACCTTCTGGCCCACCGCCTACGACCCCGGCTATTGGGCCTACGCTTACGATGATTTCGTCGACACAGTGTTCTGGGGCGCGGACAGCCCGTATTCCGCTTACGCTAGATATCCTGAACCAGGCGCAGCGGTCACGGATTCTCAAGCGCGCGGACGCGCTAGCGCGAGCGCGCAGACTATCCGGCAATTGTGCGGAGATCCGGATAAGGGCGTGACCGCCTGGCCGATCGCGGAAATCACGCGGGCAGTACGGCCGACGCCCGAGCAGCGCGCCCTGCTCGATGAACTGAAAGCCGCTGCGGCAAAGGCTGCCGACGCGTTCAAGGAATCCTGTGTCGATTCCTATGCGATGACGCCACCCGGTCGCCTGCGGGCGATGACGAACCGCGTCAGCGCAACGCTCAACGCGGTAAGGATCGTGCGTCCGGCACTTGAGGCGTTTTACAATTCGCTGAACGACGAGCAAAAGGCGCGTTTCAACGCGCTCGGCCCCAACGTCGGCGAGCATTCGCAACAGCAACCGCAACAGGCATCGAACGCTCAAACCGAGGGCTGCGGCGAACCGAAATCCGGTCTCACGCAGCTACCGATCGAGCGGATCGAGGCCGTGATACATCCGGCAGGTAAGCAAAAGGAAGCACTCGACCGCTTGGGCACGGCGACGAAGAATGCGGTTGAAAAATTGCAGGCCGCCTGCCCCGACGACGTACCGCTCACACCGCTCGGCCGGCTGGAGGCGATGGAAAAGCGGCTCGACGCCATGCTGCAGGCATCCGCGCTGGTGCAGCCGGGATTGGATGAGTTCTATGCCGTGCTGAGCAACGAGCAGAAGGCGCGCTTCAATACGCTGCAGCAGACCGCAAGCCCCTGACCGCAACTTTGACCCCGATCCTCTTGAAGAGGTGATCGAATGAAGCAATGGCACTTCATCATGCTTCTTGCCTGGCCAACGTCCAGCAGGCAAGACGTACCTGTGCGGCGCCGTAATCGGATATTCCTGATAGGGACATTGAGCGCAGTAGCGTACTTGCTTCCATCGCCTTCCGCGCTCCCTCAGGCATCCCAAGGCGCCGAGGACCCCTCAGGGCAACAGGCATTCAACAATGCCTGCCGGACATGTCACATGGTGAGAGAGGGCGACAATCGGCTCGGCCCTAACCTGTACAAGGTTGTTGGACGGAAAGCAGGATCGCTGCCGGACTACGGGTTTTCCAGCGCGATGAAGGAGGCCGGTTTCGTCTGGGATGAGGAAAAGCTCGATCGCTTCATTGCAAACCCCGATGAGGTCGTACCCGGCAACAGCATGAAGCCGTTTGGTGGCCTCGCATCGAGCGGCGATAGAAAAAAGATCATCGCCTTCCTTGCTCAATCGCGATGACGCGGCGGCCTCAGTCGGTGAAGATGGGGGCGACCAAGCCTCCTCCGTCATTTGACCATGCGCGCCGATGCCAAGGCGCGTTCCATCGCCTGCGTTACAACGACCGCGGAGCGTTCGTCGAGATGGACGCCGTCCGCCCAGCGCAACTCGCTCCGATTCACTTCGACAGGCAACCATCGCTTCATATCGGGAAACGCCGCGTGAACGATCCCCCGCGTGGTCGCTGCAAAGCGCGAGCCTTCAATCGCTTCGGAATATGGTAGCTCGAACAGGAACACCCGCGCGCCGCGCTGCTCCATTTGCCGGATCAATTCCCCAATTCGCTTCACGTTGAGCCGGGCGGCATCCGTCGGATCCTCCGCATCGAATTGCTGCAGCGCGCGATCGGCATAGATCCGGTTGTCGAAATCGCCCGGCGGCTGCGCGACCAATCGGCGCAGGTCGAGCGCAACCTGCTCATAGGTCAGCGGCGCATGACGCAGCTGCTCATAGGCGGCCACCGCGGCCCGCACCGGGCGAAAGAAAAACGGCTCGGTGTCACCGCGCGAGTAACGTTCGACCAGCGCGGCATCGGTGGGACGGGCGAGAACATTCGCCTCGACCAGAATGAATTTCGGGAGCTGAGGCTGGTTCGCAACGATCTCCAGCCCGGTGACCGGAGAGCCCCCGGCAAGCGCCAGATTCCGCAAGCCGCGCGTTGCAAAATATTCCTCCTTGAGGCGGAACGTGATCGAACTGCCCACCAGCACGGTAGCAGGCACCGGTTCGCGCAAGTAACGGCTCAGGGTGATCAGCGTGCCGTCCCGCGTCGTCGTCGCCGGCATTTGTAGCCCGCCGCCGAAGCGCACGGTGGCGAAACCGCAGGCGATCAGGACAATCGCTGCGCCAGTACCGCATTTCACCAACCAACGAATGGTAGACATTTTTTTCTCGTCGCTAGAACTGGAAGTAGATGAACGACGTTTCAGCGCCAGCCTCCAGATACATCAGCGCAGCCATCGCGCCGTAGAGATATGGCTCCGCCCAGCGAAGTCTTCCCTCGAGCAGCGGAAGGAAACCAAGGTGCTGAATCATGACCGGCAGTGAATAGAGCAGCGCCAGGCTGTAGAACAGCTTGGTCGGGTTGGGATTTGTGCTCGGCACAAACATGCCCGTGAGGTAACCGACCGCATGATCGAAGTTCGGCAGCTTGAAGAAAATCCAGAGCATGGTGACGCAGACAAAAACGACCGTCATCTGCGCCGCTCGAAACACCGCAAAGTCGATCGACGCCAGGCGCGCCAACAAGGGGCGTTCGAGCACCAGCAGCAGGCCGTGCAACAAACCCCACATCAGATAGCCTAGCCCGGCGCCGTGCCAGAGGCCGCCCAATCCCATCACGATCATCAGGTTCAAATAGGTCCGCCACAAGCCGTGGCGATTGCCGCCGAGCGGGACGTAAAGATAGGTCCGCAGCCAGGTCGATAGCGAGATATGCCAGCGCGCCCAGAATTCGGAGAAGGAGGTCGAGATGTAGGGAAGATTGAAGTTGATCGGCAGGCGGTAGCCGAACAGGAGACCAAGCCCGATCGCAATCGCGGAATAGCCGAAAAAGTCCGCATAGATCTGATAGCTGTAGAGGAAAACGAGCAACCAGCGATCCTGCGTCTGCAGCGTCTCATAGAGCGGGAAGCTCATGTAAGACGTCATTTCATTGAGGTTGTTCGCAACGTAGAGCTTGAAGAAAAATCCGGTCAGGATCCACTTCGCAACCTCAACAAACGGTACATCCGCGATATATTTCGGATTGATCTGCGGCATGAACATTTCGGCGCGCGTGATCGGGCCTGAAACCAGCTGCGGAAAGAAGATGATGTAGAGGAAGACGCCCGCCAGCGTCGGCGGCGCCGCCTTCTGCCGGGTCAGATCGACCAGCAGACTGATGTTGTGGAAGACAAAAAATGAAATGCCGATCGGCAGCGGCAGCTTCAGCAGGAAATCAAGCGGTGCGAAGTCGACCAGGCTGGGGGACGCCGGATCAATGAACAGCAGCTTGTATTTGAAGAACGCGAGCAGCGCGAGGTTGAAGGCGATGCCGACTGGAAGCCAGGCCTGCCGGTTTCGCAATGCCAGGACCAGGAAGAGGTAGGTTCCAAAAACCGCGACGGCCAGCAGCGCCAGCAGTTCAGGTTGGCCATAGCCGTAAAAGAACAGGCTCGCGAAAACGAGTAGCTGGACCTGAAATACTCGCAGGGCCGGCAGGTAATAGGCCGCAAATACGATCGCGGTGAAGACGCCGAACTGCCAGGAAGTGAAAGTCATGCCGCCCCAACGGTAGTTGGGGGAAGCTCTAGCATCTCGACGTGGGAGGGCCTAGCCGAAACCGGGATTGCCGGGTCGCAGCAGGCCGCTCGATTCTGGCCTAGTGCACGGGAATTCTAATTTCCAGCGGTGTTGAAGCGGGAGAGATCGCAATCGCGTTCGGCGTATTTCACGCGGCGCAGGCCGTCGCGGTCTTCGATCACGGTCGGCCGGCAACGCGCGCTCCAGGCGGCCTGGGCGGCTTCATCGGCCTTCAGCTCTTCCGCTGTCCGGGACACGATCTTCACGGTGCCGCCGCCGCCGACGTAGAAATTGGTTTGCTGGCTGGGAAGCAGCGGCGCGCCGGGGGCAGCGGCGGCAGCGGCCTTGGCATCCGCTGCAGCCTGCGCCGCGCGAGCGGCATCAGCGGCGTGGCCGTGATCCATCGCGAACTGCGCGGACGCGGACGATACCGAAGCGAGGACAATCGAGATTGCGATGAAGACGCGCATGGACACTGCCTCTTGAAATGAATGCCGAACGTCAGGAATGCCCGGCAAGCATTGAGGCGGCGTAAAGCGGCGTGACTAACCGGGCCGCAATTTGGTCGATAAAGATTTAGCGGTCTTTCGGGCGCGGCAAGGCGCCATAATTCATCGAGCCAGCGGGCTCGGAATGCTTCTCGCTGGTCGCGAGGCGCGAAAGCGCGTTACTCGCTGCGGCCGAACTCGCAGCCCTTGCGGGCGTAAAGCAGGCGGACGACGCCTTCATCGTCATAGGTGCGCTTCGGCTTGCAGAACGCTTCCCACTTTTCGATGCTGGCGCGCCTGGCCTTTTCGTCTTCCTGATCCTGCGCCGCGTTGCGCACCGGATCGTCCACGTAGGACGTCGTGCACACACTTCCATAGAACTTGCTGTGGGTGCAGCGTTCCACGGTCTGCCAGGCCTGCGCCGATGTCGACAGCAGGGCGAGGGTCGCAATTGCGTAAAGGATTTTCATGTTGTCGCTCCGCTCGCGGAGACGTTCTCCGTGCGGTGTAGCTAGCGCCGGAGTCCGTAGAGGCGCAACGGTAACCCTTTGTTAAGCTAAATACCCTCAACAAAGGTTAAATCTGGAACTGGCATCCTGTCGCGTTCTGCTACGCCATTCGAAAAATAGCGCCGGGCCAGTTCGGCGACGAGACAACATCGTCCATCGATGACACAGTGAGCGCGCGACTAACGCTCGCCCCTGCTACACCACAGTCCGGTGCCGCTCGATGCAAGTCTTCAAGACTTCATCCATCGACTTGTTCCACCAGTCGTTGGAAAAAATTTCGATCTCGGAATAGCCGACAAAGCCCTGCGCCTCGACGGCCGATCGCACAGATGTGATGTCGATGACGCCGTCACCCATCATGCCGCGATCGTTGAGGATATCTTTTGTCGGCACCAGCCAGTCGCAGACGTGAAACGCCAGCAAGCGATCCTTTCCCGCGCGCGCGATCTGCGGCATCAATTCCGGATCCCACCAGATGTGATAGACGTCGAGCGCGACGCCGAGCGCGCCGGTGCGCTGCGGATCGAGTTGGTCGCAGATATCCAGCGCCTGCTTCGTCGTGTTCACGCAGGCGCGGTCCGCGGCATAGGCCGGGTGCAAGGGCTCGATCGCGAGCGGCATGTTGGCCTGTTTGGCGTACTCCATCATTTCGGCGATGGCGTCACGGACCTGCGCGCGCGCGGCCACGATGTCTTTCGAGGCAACGCTTCCCGGCCGCGAATACTGCGGCAGGCCACCGACGACCAGAACGATACAGGGCGCGCCAAGCGCCTTGGCTTCATCGATGGCGCGGCGATTGTCGTCGCGCGCCTCGATGCGGCGCGCCGCATCCGCCGTGAACATGCCGCCTCGGCAATAGCCCGATAATTCCAGCCCGGCGTCGCGTACCGCCCGCACCGCACAGTCGAGGCCTATGGCCGCCACCTGATCGCGCCAGGGATCGATGGCGCGGATGCCATGCCGCGCGCAGGCCTCGACGATGGCTGTGAGGTCGCCCTGCTTGCGGACCGTCGCCGTGTTCAGCGACAGCCAGCGATGGTCGGAAGAAAAATCGCGCATCAGGGCTCGATGCCGCGCGTTGCCAGCATTGTCTTCATGCGCCGCGTCGCCAGTTCGGGGTTGGAGAGCAGCCCGGCCTTGTCGGCCAGACGAAACAGTTCCGCCAGATGCAGCGTCGAGCGCGTGCTCTCCTGCCCGCCGACCATGGTGAAATGGTTCTGATGGCCGTTGAGCCACGCCATGAACACGATGCCGGTCTTGTAGAACCGCGTCGGCGCCCGGAAGATGTGGCGCGACAGCGGTACCGTCGGCCCCAGCACATCGTGGAAGCCAGCCTCGTCGCCGGCAGCCAGCCGCGACAGCGCATAGGACGCCGCCGGCGCGATGGCGTCGAAGATGCCGAGCAGCGCGTGCGAAAAACCCTTCGCGTCGCCGGCAATCAATTCGGCGTAGTTGAAATCGTCGCCGGTATACATCTTGACGTTCTTGTCGAGACGCCGGCGCATGTCGATCTCGCGCTGCTTGTCGAGCAGCGAGACTTTTACACCATCGACCTTGGCGGCGTTGGCGTTAATGATGGCAACCACTATGTCCATCGCCTTGTCGAGGTCTGCCGTACCCCAATAGCCCGCCAGCGCCGGGTCGAACATGTCGCCGAGCCAGTGGATGATCACGGGCTCGCGGACCTGGCCCAGCACGCGATTATAGACGCTTGCGTAGTCGTCGGCGCTGCGGCCGAGCTTTGCCAGCGCACGCGAGGCCATCAGGATGATGCGGCCGCCAGCCTTTTCGACCGCGGCGATCTGTTCTTCGTAAGCATGGATCACGTCATCGATGGACTTCGCATCTTCGACCGCGAGGTGGTCGGTGCCGGCACCGGAAAACACCAGCGCATTGCCCTTTGCCTTCGCCGCCTTCACCGAACGCTGGATCAATTCCAGCGAGGTCGGCCAGTCCAGCCCCATGCCGCGCTGCGCGGTGTCCATCGCTTCGGCGACGCCGAGGCCGAGGTCCCAGATGTGCTCGCGGAACGCAATGGTCCGATCCCAGTCGATAGCGGATGTTAGCCACGGGTCGTTATCCGCGAATGGATCGGCCACCACATGGGCGGCAGAGAACGCCACGCGGTTGAGCGTGCCTTCGAGCTTCGCCGGAAACATCCGCGACGCCGCCAGGCGATAGGTTTCGATCGAACGATCCGCCATCGGCAATTTCAGCGACAGCGAAGACATCGGCAAGACTGGCTTGTTCATGGCTAGGCCTCCTCACACCTTGATCGGGGCGACGTCGATCCAGCGCCGCTCGCGCCAGCTCTGCAACGCGCATTCGGCAAGCTGCACGCCCTTGGCGCCTTCCAGCAGCGTGAACTTGTAGGGCGCATCCTCGCAGACGTGGCGGATGAACATCTCCCACTGCTCCTTGAAACCGTTGTCGTAGACGACGTTTTCCGGAACCTTCTGCCAGTCGGCGTAGAAATCATGGGTGCGCTTCTCGTCCGGATTCCATACCGGCCGTGGCGTCGCCTGCCGGGCCTGGATCACGCAATCGGTCAAGCCCGCCACCGCCGAGCCGTGGGTGCCGTCGACCTGGAAAGTCACGAGGTCGTCGCGGTAGACCCGCGTCACCCAGCTCATGTTGATATGCGCGATCACGCCGCCCTTGAGGCGGAAGGTGGCGTAGGCGGAGTCATCGGCGGTCGCCGTGTACTTCTTGCCCTTCTCGTCGAAACGTTCGGGGATATCTGTCGTGCCGAGACAGGAGATGCTCTCGACCTCGCCGAAGAGATTGTCGAGCACGTAGCGCCAGTGACAGACCATGTCGAGGATGATGCCGCCGCCGTCCTCGCTGCGATAGTTCCACGACGGCCGCTGCGCCTCCTGCCAGCCGCCTTCGAACACCCAATAGCCGAACTCGCCACGCACCGAGAGCATGCGCCCGAAAAAACCGGAATCGCGCAGGAAGGCGAGTTTCTTCAGGCCCGGCAAAAACAGCTTGTCCTGAACCGTGCCGTGCTTGAGCCCCTTGGCGTTGGCGAGCCGCAGCACCGCAACCGCCTCGTCCAGATTGGTCGCAATCGGCTTTTCGCAATAGACATGCTTGCCGGCGTTGATCGCCTTGGTCAGCAGCGAGGGACGCGCCTGCGTGGTGGCCGCGTCGAAGAAGATCGTATCGTCCTTCGCGGCCAGCGCCTTGTCGAGATCGGTCGACCAGCGCTCGACGTTGAAGCGCTTGGCAAGGCGCTCGACTTTGTCGGCGTCGCGGCCGATCAGGATCGGATCAGGCAGCATGCGGTCGCCGTTGGACAGCAGCACGCCGCCCTGGTCGCGGATCGCGATGATGGAGCGGATCAGGTGCTGGTTGAGCCCCATCCGGCCCGTCACACCGTTCATGATCAGGCCGAGGCGTTTGGTCGTCATACTGCTTTCTCCAAAGGAATTCTGGCTGTGGGCTGCTCGAGCGGCGACATCGCCGACCAGTCTGGATGTACTGAAGTGGCGAAGCCCGGTGCCGTCAGCGATCCCGTCAGGAGATCGCCGTCATGGATCGCGAGCCGAATTTTGTTGCCATCGCGCGCGTAGAGATCGGGATGCGCGGACAAAAATGCCTCTGCCTCAGTAGCGGGCGTGTCGCCAAAACCGTCGACGTAATGATGGCCGTTGCGCTCGGCATGGGTGACGCCGATCAGCGCGCCGAGCGCCAGATCCTGCTGCACCGCCAATCCCGCCTGGCAGGTCAAGTCCTCGCCCGCGACGAAGCATTTTTCGCCGGCGGCGCTCCATTTGGCCGCGCGGGTCGCGTTGATCACCGACTTGTAGATGCCCTTGCAGGATTTCGAGGAGATACCGCGATAGCCGAGCGCCCGCGCGATCGGAAACGCATCGTAGGAGTCGTCAGCCTCGTCGACGATGAAATCGCGACGTGCCAGCGCGCCGAGCGGCGATTGGCGGGTGATGTCGCGCGGCATCGGCTGTTCGATATACAAGAGCTTTGCCGTGATCGGCCGCAACACCGCCTCGCGGTCGAGCCGGTCGACCAGCGCGCTCAAAGCAGCGAGGTCGGCATATTGTTCATTGGCGTCGAGCGTCACGCGATAGTCGTAGGGCAGCGTGGCGAGTTCCTTGCCGATCCTGATCAGGCGATCCGCATCGTGTGCGGGATCGCCGTTGAGCTTGAGCTTGAAATAGCGCGCCCCGGCGTTTTCTCTGATGTCGGCGACACCGCCCTCGCCTTCGACCTTGTCGTCCATGCCGACCGTGTGCCGGATCGCCACGCGCTCCCGCCGCCTGCGGCTCGCAAGAAACTGCGGCGCGTCGACATCAGTCAGATCGCGCGACAACCGCGCATCGATGCCGGCGACATTGGCCGCCATACCATCAAAGAAGTTGGTCCCAATACAGCGCAGCAGCGCATCCAGGATCGCCTTGTCGATTTCGGCTGGTCCGTAGGCCGCGGCCAGCGGCGGAATGTCTTCCGTGCCGCAGGCCTCGATCTGCGCGCCGATACAGGCGGCATGCAGGCCGAACGCCGTCTCGAAGCCGGAATGCGTCAGATAAATATTTCGCGCGATCAACAGCGAGCGCCGCAGCTCGGTAACCGTTTCTTCGGGCGCCAGCTGCGGCCGCTTATCGAACCATTTTGGCACCAGGAATTCGGCGCCGGCGCCAGTGGCCGTACCCTTACCTTCGACCTCGATCTCGACGCGCACAAAGGCCTGCGGCGTCGCGTTGATGACGACCGCGCCGAACCGGAACGGCCGGGCGAAGCTGACCGGACGCTCAAAGAAGGCAATGTCCTTTACGGCCAAGCGATACGGCATCAAGCCAGCTTTCAGTCCAGCGCACTTTGGGTGAAGAAATGCTTGCGTATCCGCTGCACCAGTTCGGTGAAGGCGGGATCAGCCATCGCGTCCAGCGAGCGCGGGCGCGGCAGCGGCACGTCGTAGATCGCCGCGATCGCGCCGGGACGCTCGGTCATGACCAGCACGCGGTCGGCGAGGAACACGGCTTCCGGTATAGAATGCGTGATCAGCAAGACGGTCTTGCCGGTCTCGCGCTGAATGCGCATCAGCTCGACATTCATCCTCTCGCGCGTCATGGCGTCGAGCGCGCCGAACGGCTCGTCCATCAGCATGATCTTGGGATCGTGCACCAGCGCTCGGCAGATCGAAGCGCGCTGCTGCATGCCGCCCGAAAGCTGCCAGGGCAGTTTCTTCTCGAACCCTTCGAGGCCAACCAGCTTTAGCAGCGCTTTCGCCCGCGGCAGATATTCGTCGCGCGGCAGCTTCTTCATGTCGATCGGCAGCATTACGTTGGAAAGGATGTTGCGCCATGGCAGCAGCAGCGCGTTCTGGAACACGATGCCGACATTACCGTGCGGTTTTGTAACTTGCTCGCCTTCGACGAGAATCTCACCGGTCGAAGGCGGGAGCAGGCCCGAAATCATCTTCAGCAGCGTGGACTTGCCGCAGCCGGACGGGCCGACCACGACAAAGAACTCGCCTTCGTTGATGTGGAAATCCAGCGGCCGCAGCGACGGCACATCGCCGTCGCGCGAGCGATAGGTTTTCGAGACGCCCGACAGCGTGATGCCCGACGCCGCGCCGCCGGTACGATCCGACACCAGGCGCAGATGCGCGCCCGGTGCGCCGAAGTCGGATGGTTTGGTCGCGGGGTTCATGAGAAAGGCCCCCTCCACCCGTCGTCCCTGCGAACGCAGGGACCCATACGCCGTGCCCTTCGGTTCGGGCACGGGGGTAGAGACCTTCTGCAACAATGCAGGCCGGTGGCTATGGGTCCCTGCGTTCGCAGGGACGACGATAGATACGTCATTAGTCTGCTCACGAACCGCCCTGCGGCAGGTAGTCGTTGGTGTAAAACGCCTTCGGATTATCCTTGGCCTTGGCATCCAACCCGCCATATTCGACCATCAGATTGACCGTATCGGTCATGTTCTGATCGGTGACCTGGAACGGCCGCTTGTTCCTGGTTTCCGGCGTGCGGTAGAGCGGGATCGTCAGCTCAAACCCCTGCGTCAGCGTTTCGATCTTGCCGCCCTTCGGGTTGGCGTCGAGGATCGACTGCGCGGCGCCTTTCGGATCCTTCTCGGCGGCTTCGACTGCTTTCGTCGTCGCCGACATGAAGCGCTTGACGAGATCGGCATTGGCCTTGACGAAGTCGGTGTTGGCGACGACGCCCGAGCAGACCATGTTGATGCCGTAGTCGGCGAACTTGATGGCATTCACGTCCTTGCCGGTGGCGTCCTTGATCTTCATCGACTGGTCCATGACATAGCCGAGCAGAAGGTCAGCCTGGCCGTTGATGACGGCGTTCAGCTTGGTCTGGCCGTCACCGGCGACCGTCTGGAAGTCGCTTTCCTTGAGGCCGGTCTTCTTCAGGAACAGTGGCCAGATCTGCGTCATCGAGTCAGCCGGCGTGATCGCCACCGTCTTGCCCTTGATGTCCTCGGGCTTCTTGATGTTCTTTTCGACAAACCCCATTGCCGACATCGGGCTGGTCTGCAGCAGCACGCCGGTGGCGGTGATCGGCGCACCCTTCACCGCGGCGCGCATCATGGTGGGCACGTCGACATAGCCGAAATTGGCGGTCTTCGCCGCTACCGCCTGCGTGGTCGCCGCCGAGCCGCGGCCTTCCTGGATTTCGAGGTCGATGCCCTCGGCGGCATAGATGCCCTTGGCCTTGCCATAATAGAACGGCGCGTGCTCGCCATAGACGTACCAGTTCAGCATCAGC
Organism: Bradyrhizobium sp. AZCC 2262; assembly: GCF_036924535.1. Lineage (NCBI taxonomy): Bacteria > Pseudomonadati > Pseudomonadota > Alphaproteobacteria > Hyphomicrobiales > Nitrobacteraceae > Bradyrhizobium > Bradyrhizobium sp. AZCC 2262. Next base: position 4,880,672 of record NZ_JAZHRT010000001.1, read on the forward strand.
ACGACCTTGTCTGCTGCCGATGCCGGAAGCACCGAAAGCGCAGTCCAGATCAAGGCGGCGGAGATCGCCGCTGTCGTTCGCATCATTGTCTTCCTCCCGTTTTGCTTCGTCATTGCGAGCGAAGCGAAGCAATCCATTCCTCCACTTGCGGCGCTATGGATTGCTTCGCTGCGCTCGCAATGACGTCATCTGTTGGTGTTTCCAGTAATAAATCTTTACGAAGCAAAAATGATGTCGTCGCGCTGGCTGACATGCCAGGGGATCACGAGACGCTCGATGCGGTCGACGACCCAGAACAGAACCACGCCGAGCAGCGCCAGGATCACCAGCGCGGCAAACATCGTCGGCAGATCGAACGTTCCGATCGAGCGCTGCATCACGTAGCCGATGCCGGAATTGGAGCCGACGAACTCGCCGACCACGGCACCGACCACCGCCAGCGTGATCGAGACTTTCAGCCCCGAAAAGATAGCCGGCATCGCATGCGGCAGGTTGACGGCGCAGAACACGCGGAAACGGCTACCCTGCATGGCGCGGGCGAGATCGACCATGTCAGGGTCGACCGATTTGAAGCCCTGCACCGCCGACACCACGACGGGGAAAAACCCCAGCAGGAACGCCGAGATCACCTTCGGGATGATGCCGAAGCCGAACCACACCACGAACAGCGGCGCGATCGCGATTTTCGGCACCGATTGAGAGAACACCAGCAGCGGATAGACGTAGCTTTCCACCGTCTTCGAGCCCGCGATCAGCATGGCGACGGGAATGCCGAACAGCGCTGACAGCAGAAAGCCGCAGATGGTGGCGTAGGTGGTCGGCCAGGCCTGCCGCAACAGTTCCGGCCACTCCGTCCGCAGCACCGCCACGACATCGCCGGGCGCGGGGATCTGGTAGGCCGGAATCTGGAACAGGCGGATGGTGAGGTCCCAGGCCACCACGATGAACAGCAGGAACAAAAACGGCCGCACCCACGCAGCATTCAGCGCTTTCGACACGCCACTCTCGCGCTTCAGCTCCGCCACATCCCGCTCCCTGTGATCGTCTTTTTCGGGGAAGAAATTAACCCGTTGGATAAATACTGGCAAGCGGGTTTTGGCGCTGCAATTTGCGACTGCCGCCGTCGTTCCTGCGAAAGCAGGAACCCATAGCCACCGGCGTCAATTGTCAGAGTAAGATCAAGGACTACCGCCTCAAATCGAAAGGCCGCGGCGTATGGGTCCCGGCGTTCGCCGGGACGACAGAATCAAACCGGCTGATGCGCCGGGGACCGCACGCCTGATAATGCCGGCTTGCCGAAATCCGCGGTCGACTTTCCCGTCAGCGCCGCCAGCACCAGCGCCACCATGTGGGCGAGACGTTCGTCCCTCGCCTCCTTCTTCAGGAGGTCGCGGCCGAAGATCACGGAGAGAGTGGCGCTGTTGGAGAGATAGAAGAAGCACAGCGCGGCGATCGAGATGTAAAGCTGGACCGGATCGACGGCAACGCGAAAATCGCCGCTTTCGACACCGCGCGTCACCACGGTGCGGATCATCTCGACGAACGGCGAATGCATCGATTTGACCTTGGTGGAGCGCTTCAGATGGCGGGCCTTGGCGAGATTTTCGGTGTTGAGCAGCGCCAGAAATTCCGGGTTGCGGAGGAAGTAGTTCCAGGTGAAGTCGATCAGCCGTTCGATCGCCTCGGGCGGATCGAGATGTTCGAGATCGAGTTCGCGCTCCTCGGAACGGATCTTGTCATAGGCGCCTTCCAGCACCGCGAGATAGAGGTCTTCCTTGTTGCCGACGTGGTAGTACAGCATGCGCTTGTTGGCGCCGGCGTTTGCCGCAATGCGGTCGACGCGTGCGCCGGCCAGGCCATGGGCGGCGAATTCCTGCTTGGCGGCCTCGAGAATGCGAAGCCGCATCCCCTCGGGGTCGCGCTGCCATTTCTGAACGCGTTTTGCCTTTGCCAAATTAGTCGCCCGATGATTGCATCAGGCAAGCTGTAGCATGCAGGGAAGCGTTTGAGAACGTGGGATGCATTATCCCCGTCATTGCGAGCGCCAGCGAAGCAATCCAGAGGCCACAAAGCAAGATGGATTGCTTCGTCGCTGGCGCTCCCTTGCGCAAACGCTTCGCGTTTGTCGCAGGCAATGACGGCTGGGTCAGTCGGCAGCGGTTGGCTTCCCAGCCGACGGCTGCACCAGCAGGGTCGGCACGCCGCACGTGCCGCTGCGCACCGTCATCACCCGCGTCCCCGGCTTGCGGCCGGTGCGGACTTCCGAGACGTCGACACCGGCCTGAGTCAGCCGCGCATGGGTGGCGTCGATGTCGGCGACGCGCCAGCACAGGCCGCGCAGCCGGTCCTGAAGTTTGTCCGGCGACGTATCCGTCTCCTTGCCCGGCCGGTGCGTAACCTCGACAATCAAGTCGCCGCAGCGGAAGAACATCAGCCGGCCCCAATCGGGGTGCGATCGGTCGAGCGCCATGTCGAGGCCGAGCCGCGCACCATAGAGGGCGGCTGCGCGTTCGGGGTCCGACGTCGAGACCACGACATGGTCCATCGCCATGATCGATCCGACGCTCGTTGGGACCGAGAGCGGGCGCTCCTTGTCCCGCTCGAGGAAGAACAGGCGCACGCCGCGCGTGGCCTCCGCGGCCGTCCGCGTGCGCTTCCAGGTGAGCGTCGCACCTGAGATCGCGTCGCGGCTTTCGACCTCGGCAACGGGCTCCGGCTTCAGCGTCAGCCGATCGAGTCTGTGGTGCGTCTTGGCGATGTCGCTGGTTCGGAAGCAGATACTCGCCAGCCCCTCGCCTTCTGCGGCAAACACCGCGCGAATACGGTCCGCATTCGCGCCCTCGCCGCTCGGCGCCACCAATTCCAGCGTCGTGTTATCGAGCGTGAACAGAACGCGGTCGGCGCCGTCGCCGCCGTACTGCCAGGCCGGTGCACGGGCAAACAAGGTCTGGTAGGCGGCGGCCGCCGCGTTGATGTCGCCGGTGAGAACGACGACGTGATCGAGGCCGGTGATCACGGGAAGAGGCCTCGCGTGTTCTTGGCAGCGCGGACCTTTTCCACGCCGATCGCCATCGCTGCGGTGCGATGCGGAATCGTGTCGGCATTGGCACGCTGCACCATCTGATCGAAGGCACGATCGAGAATCGCATATTCGCGCCGCGTCACCTCCTCTTCCTCCCAGAACAATTGTTGCAGGTCCTGCACCCACTCGAAGTAGCTGACCACGACGCCGCCGGAATTGCAGAGAATGTCGGGAATCAGGAACACTTCGCCCTGGCGCTTTTCCAGTACCAGATCGGCATCCGGCGTGGTCGGGCCATTGGCGCCCTCGGCCAGCACCCGGCATTTCAGGTTTTCCGCGACCTTCGCGTCGATCACCCGCTCCATCGCCGCCGGCACCAGCACGTCGCAGGGCAGCGTCAGGATTTGCTCGGGATCGAAGGCCAACTGGTTGGAGTAACCGGCGATGCTGCCATGCGCGCCCGCGTGCCGCATCAACGCGGGAATATCGAGCCCGGCCGGATCGTGCAGCGCGCCGGTGTGATCGCTGACCGCGACGATCTTCAACCCGTATTGATGCAGCTCCAGCGCGGCATAGGAGCCGACATTGCCAAAGCCCTGGATGACGGCCGTGGCGGTGCCTGGATTGATCGACAGCTCCTTCAGCACGCGCCTGGCGAGATAGGCCACACCGCGACCGGTCGCTTCGCGGCGGCCAAGCGTGCCGCCCGACGATACCGGCTTGCCGGTGACGATCTCGGTCACGGTTTGGCCCTGGTACATCGAATAGGTGTCCATGAACCAGGCCATCACCTGCTCATTGGTGCCCATGTCCGGCGCCATCACGTCGGTGTGCGGGCCGACGAAGGGAATCATCTCCTGCATGTAGCGCCGCGACAGCGCTTCCAGTTCGCGTTTGGAGATGGTGGAGAGATCGACATTGACGCCGCCCTTGGCGCCGCCGTAAGGCAGCCCGACCAGCGCGCATTTCCAGCTCATCCAGATCGCAAGTGCTGCAACTTCGCCGATGTCGACGGAGGGCGCGAATCGCGTTCCCCCCTTGGTCGGGCCGAGGGTGAGGTGATGCTGCACCCGGTAGCCTTCGAACACTGCGACCGTGCCGTCATCGCGGTGAATCGGACAGGAAACGGTGATGGCTCGCTTCGGCATCAGGATACGGTCGCGTTCGTCCATCGGGATTTCGAGATGGTTGGCGATCACACCAAACTGGTTCACCGCCATGTCGAACACCGGACCGGAATAAACGGTCATCATTTCCTCCACTTTTGTCGCGTTGCTGGGAAACCCGGACGGCCGTCAGCCGTTATACGACGGTATGCCCCAGCCCCCTTAAGGACGGTCGCAGTCTCCTCTATACTCCCATCTCAAGCTGCAAAGACGGCACGGTTGCGAATAATTTCAGCGAATGCATTCGATAACCAGTGCTAATGTAGCGCGCCGGGCCGGGATCACCCATCAGCTCATGACGGAAAACGAATGCAGGCCCTCTTCATCGGACAGACCTATATCGACGTCACCTTCATCACCGACCACATGCCGACCGGCGACGAAAAACATGTGGCCTCCGCCTACGCGGTGTCCTTTGGCGGCAATGCCGTCACCGCGGCGTTCTGCTGCGCCAAGCTCGGCATCGTGCCCGACCTGATCGCGACCATCGCCAACGACTGGCTCGGCCGCATGTTTCAGGACATGGCGGCGAAATACGGAATCTCGATCCATCCGCGCAAGGTCAATTCCTCCTCGCTGTCCTTCATCATGCCAAAGGACGGCAAGCGCGCCATCGTGCGCTGCCGCGACGACGAGCATATCCATCCCTTTCCGATGCTGAATTTGAAGGGCTGCCGCGCGCTGCATGTCGATGGCCATCAGCCGGATGCCGCGATCCACTACGCAAAACTATGCCGCGAGGATGGCATTCTGACCTCGCTCGACGGCGGCGGCCTGCGCACCAACACGCACGAGCTGTTGGAGTTCATAGACGTCGCCATCGTGGCCGAGCGGCTGTGCGAGCAGATGGACAAGACGCCGAACGCGATGCTGGACTATCTCAAGAGCCGCGGCTGCCGGGTCGGCGGCGTCACCATGGGCGAACAGGGCCTGCTCTGGTATGACGAGACCGGTGCGGTCCGCAAGCTACCGGCGCTGCCAATCGCAGGCGAGCGCGTGATCGATACCAACGGCGCCGGTGACGTATTTCATGGCGCTTACGTGTTTTCGTATCTCAACAATCCCTCGAAAGGCTGGCAGGACCATTTCGAGTTTGCGCGCGCGGCCTCGACCTATAAGATCCAGCGCCTCGGCAACGAGGCTGGATTGCCGGCGCTTGCCGATATCGATGCCGTCAAGCAGGAGTTCCAGATCGGGCGTAAGAAGGAATTTTGGGATTAGGCATCCTTGAGAAGCAATTTGGGGCGCGTCTTCGTCGCCGGCAGCATCAACATGGATGTGGTGGCGACAGCCAGCCGGCATCCCAGGGTCGGCGAGACCGTCGCCGGCAACGCCGTGCATTATTTTCCGGGCGGCAAGGGTGCGAACCAGGCGGTCGCCGCGGCGAAGCTGGGTGCATCGACCGCGCTGATCGGCCGGCTGGGCACAGATGCCTTCGGCCAGCAATTGCGGACATTCCTCGCCGCGCAAGGCGTCGACCTCGCGCTCGTCAAGGACACCGCCGGGACCCATAGCGGAACGGCCATCATCACCATCGCCGACGCCGACAACACCATCGTGGTCGTGCCTGGCGCCAACGCGCTCGTCAGTGCGGACGATGTTGCCGCTCCCGTGCTCGCCAAGGGTGATGTCGCTGTCAGCCAATTCGAAATTCCGCAAGCTACGATCGCCGCGTTTTTCGAGCGCGCGCGGGCGGCCGGCGCGACCACGATCCTCAATCCGGCGCCGGCCATCGCCTGTGGCCCGGAGTTGCTCGACCTCGTCGATATACTGATCCTCAATGAGACCGAGTTGGGGTTTCTTGCGCATACCGAGCTTCACGATGGCGACGCGCCTGATCGCTTCGTCGAGGCGGCGAGGCGCCTACAAACAGGCACGAACGGAATCATCTGCGTCACCTTGGGCAGGCGTGGCGTGCTTGCGCTTGTCGGCGGCGAGGCATTGATGATTGCCGGACGCGCGGTGAAGGCCGTGGATACGACCGGCGCCGGTGACTGCTTTGTCGGCGCCCTCGCCGCGCAGTTGGCGGGCGGCACGGCCATCCGCGACGCGCTCAACTACGCAAATGCGGCGGCATCGATCTCCGTGCAGCGGATGGGCGCTGCGCCATCGATGCCGATGGCGGCGGAAGTGGATGAGATACTGGCAAAACGCGCCTGACTTCGTAGGGTGGGCAAAGGAGCGATAGCGACGTGCCCACCATCTATCACCGAACTCGCTGCGAGATGGTGGGCACGCTTCGCTTTGCCCACCCTACGGAGCCTCAACCAAGCGCGCTCTTCAGGTCGAAGCTGCTGTCGGCCGCCTGCTCGGGTGTGATCGAGCCGTTGGCGGCAAGCAGGCGCCGTCCGAACATGTGGTCGCCAGCGCGGTTGACTGACTCGATGCCGACGAGTTGTCCGGCCTTGTAGCAAAAAGCGGAGAATGCGCCCGCGGCACGATCGCCGCGCACCACCACGCGGTCGTAGCCGGTGGTGAGCCCCACCATCTGCAGCTTGTCAGGGCCCTGATCGCTCCAGAACCAGGGCAAGCCGTCATAGGGCTTGGCATCGCCGGTCAGCCGGGCCGCGACGCAACGCGCGTGTTCGGTAGCGTTCTGCACCGACTCCAGCCGCAACGAGCCACCGAACCGCGGGCTTTCGTAAAGCGCGCAATCGCCGATCGCCGAGATGTTCGGATCGGAGGTCAGCAGATGCTCGTCGACCACGATGCCGGCCGCGACCTTCAGCCCTGCCTCCGCCGCCAATTCGACATTGGGCAGGACGCCGACGCCGACCACGATCAGATCGGCCTTGATATGCCGCCCGTCGCTGAGGCTTACACCGGTGACCGTGCTGCCGTCGCTCTCGATGCTTGTGACCTGCACCCCGAGATGAATCCGGATACCGGCCGCGGCGTGCCGCGACTGAAAGTGTTCCGAGATTTCCGCGGTCACCGCGCGCGCCATCACCCGCGGCGCGAGCTCGATGACGTCGACCTCGAGGCCCTTGGCCCGGGCGGTCGCCGCGAATTCCAGGCCGATGAATCCGGCGCCGATCACGATGACGCGCTGCCCCGGAGCGATGTAGTCGCGCAACGACTGGCTTTCGTCGAGCGTCCGCAAATAGCGCACGCTGTCGAGATTGGCGTTGGGAATATCGAGCAGACGGTTGCGCGCGCCGGTCGCCAGCACCAAATGGCCGTAATCGAGCGAAGCGCCGGAGGCGAGCAACACCTTGCGCGCTACGCGATCGATCGACACCGCGCGATCGGAGATCAGATCGATGTTCTGGTCGGAATAGAATTTTTCCGGCCGGAACATCAGGCTGTCGGGTCCGCCGGTCCCCTTCAGGTAGGCCTTGGATAGCGGCGGCCGCTGGTATGGCAGATGGCCTTCATCGTTCAACAGCGCGACGCGTGCGGAAAAGCCGTGCTGGCGCAGCGACATCGCAAGCTGAAAGCCTGCATGGCCCGCGCCGATGATGACAACCGGTCCTGCCGTCATGGGAACATCCTACGTTCAAGCACACGGGAATGACCCATGTTGTTTCCTCTCCACTGATTTTGGCTTGCCTGTCTCGTCCCCTGGGAGCGGCGCTCGTGTCCGCACTCCAAACGATGACAGGCCCCATCTGACCTCATGGCGCGAAGAGACGCAAGAGCATCTCTGGCCTCCTGAGGCCGGTTTGGGCCGTATTTTGCTGTCTTGATCGGGGATTGTCACCTCTGGCCTTCTGCGATTTAAATGCCCGCCCCTTTCCCTGCCCTGAGGTCCTGTCATGTCGACATCAGATGATACCGCCAGCGCGCCCGCCCTGCTCCGGATCGAGGGCCCGATTGCCACCATCACCCTGAACCGGCCCGCGGCCTTCAACTCCATCAATCTGTCGATCGCCCAGAAGCTCGAGCAACTCGGCGCGGAAGTCGAGGGCAACGACGATATCCGCGTGCTGGTGATCGAGGGCGAAGGCCGCGCCTTCTCGGCCGGCGGCGATCTGCAGACCATTGGAGCAGCCGCCGCCAATGACACCGTCGCGCCCGTGGTAGGTGAACTGCTGAAACACTACCACGCCTTCATCGAGACGGTGCGGCGGATGCCGAAGATCGTTCTCTCCAGCGTCCACGGCTCCGCCGCCGGCGCCGGCATGGGGCTGGCCTTCGTCACCGACCTCTGCATTGCCGCCGATGACGCCCGCTTCACGCCGGCCTACGCCAAGATCGGCGTCTCGCCGGATGGCGGCAGCACGGTCGGCATGGTCGGCACCGTCGGCATCCGCCGCGCACTGCAGATATTTTTGGCCGAGGACAGTTTTACCGCACAGCAGGCCCATGAATGGGCCTGGTCGCCCGCGTGGTTCCGGCGGCAGAGTTGAAGGCCGAGACGCGCAAATTCGCCGAACGGCTGGCGCAGAATCCGCCCGGGGCGATCGCAGGCACCAAGTCGCTGGTCTACCAGGCCGCGGTTACGCCGACCAAGCAACAACTCGATGCCGAGGAAGCGAAGATCATCGACGCCATGCTCACCGAAGATTTTCGCGTTGCTGTGAAGAAGTTCACCAGCAAGTCGAAGTGAGACCGGTGGCGACACCGTCACGCTCTTTCATCTGCCTCCGCCACGGCACGCCGTTCAGGTTCGATAGGACGGGCGATGTGTGGCGCGTTGCGGAGGTAGATTAACGTCGCCCCACTCTCGATGTCGTCCCTGCGAACGCAGGGACCCATACGCCGCGGCAGCAATTGTTTTGGAAGACGTCAGCCGTCTCGCTTCAACCAATAGCACAACGCGGTATGGGTCCCTGCGTTCGCAGGGACGACGATCAATTCGGACAAATGTACCCTGTCCCTGACGGCGACTTGAAGCAACCGACCGATTCCGGAATCACCTGCTTCGGCAGCCACAGCACCACCTTCGGGAAATAGATCGTGAAGGTGATGGTCACCAGAAATACCACATAGATCGGCAGCGCTGCCCGTAATGCCTTGGAGAACGGGACGCCGACGAATTTCGAGGCCATCAACAGCACCAATCCGTATGGCGGCGTAATCAGCCCGAATGCCAATGTCGCGATCAGCACGACGCCCATGTGAACGGCGTTGATGTCGCCGGCCTGGGTCAGCGTGTTCACTAGCGGCATGAAGATGATGATGGTCGGCACCGGCTCGATGAAATCGCCGACTATCGTGAACAGCAGCACCAGCAACAGCATGATCAGATGCGGATCGTTGCCGGCGAGCGAGATGATCCAGTCGGCGATCACGGAGGCGCCGCGCAGGTAGGCCAGCATCCAGCCGAACGCATTGGCGGCGCCGATCGTGATCAGCGGCAACGAGAAGATCAGCCCAGCCAGGCAAAAATCATAGGGAATGTTCTTGAAGTGCCCGCGGTTGAGCGCGGGGATCACCACCGCGATGATCCAGATCACCGCGACGACGCCGGCTTCCGTCGGCGTGAAGGCGCCGGTCAGGATACCGCCGAGCAGGATGACAGGGATCATCAGCGGCAGAGCGGCGTCACCTGCCGCGAACACGATCTGGCGCAACGGCGCGCGCGGCCTGCGCATCCCGGTCGGTCCGAAGAAATAGCAGTAGATCATCAGGCCGAAGCCGATCATCAGCCCGGGCACGACGCCGGCCATGAACAGGCCGGCAATCGAGACGTTGCCTACTGCGCCGTAGACCACGGCGGTGATGCTCGGCGGCACCAGCGCCGCGATGGTGGAAGCGGCGGCGATGATCGCGGCGATGAAGGAGGGACTGTAGCCCTCCTTCTTCATCGGACCGCCCAGCGCGCGCGTCATCACGGCGACGTCGGCGGTGGTGGAGCCCGACATTTCCGAGAAGAACATCGAGAAGACGACCACGACCTGCGAGAGCCCGCCCCTGATATGCCCGACCAGCGACAGCGACAGGTTCGCTATTCGCACCACCACGTTGGCCGAACTCATGAGTTCGCCGACCAGGAGAAAGAACGGTATCGCCAGCAGCGCTTCGGAATCCACGCCGTCAAAGATCTTCTGCATGATGGCCGCGAGCGAGACGTCGGCAAGCAGCGCGCCGACGAAAACCCCGGCCATGAGCGAGAACGGCACCGGCACGCCGAGATAGCCGAAGAACAGGAAGCAGAACGTCATCAGGCCAAGAATGACGGGCGCGCTCACGGCTGCACCCTGTTCCGGAAGCTGGTGTCGGCCGGCGGAATGTCGCTGGCGTCCTCAAGCGGCGGCTCGGGATGGTCGAAGCCGTTGCGGATTCCATTGACGAGTTGCTCGACGGTGAACAGCGCGATCAGTGCGCCGGACAGCGGGATCGCGGCATAGAGCGAGGCGATCGGCGTATTCGACGGCAGCCGAAAACTGCCGAAGCCCCTGAGATAGTTGATATAGCCGTAATAGATCAGAACCCCCGCCACAGCGAGCACCACGACGCGGATCAGGATTTCGACGATCAGCCGCGGCGTGCCATGCATCGCCTCGGAGACCGCCGTCAGATAGAGATGATCGTTGCGGCGCGTGGCGACCGCGGCGCCGATGAAGATCGCGTAGATGAACAGCGTCGAGGTGGCTTCCTGCAGCCATAGCCATGGATTGCCGAGGGTCCGCGTGACGATATCGGCCGTGACCGAGAGCGAGAAACCAAAACACAGCACGCCGCAGACGATCATCAGGAACAGTTCGAGCCGATCGAACGCCCGCCACTTCAAATGATGCTGGCGCTGCAGCACCAGCTTGTCGGCAATGGACATCTTGACTTCACACTCTCTGTCGTCGTCCCTGCGAACGCAGGGACCCATAACCACAGTTGCTAATTGTTTTGCGGAAAATCGGCTAACCGATCGCTCAACCGACGGGCCGCGGCGTATGGGTCCCGGCGTTCGCCGGGACGACGTACGGATAAAATGCTAATTGATCGCCCGGATCAGCGTCTTGATCTTGTCGGCGTGCGGGCCGAGATCCTTGGCGAGCTTGTCGAGATAGGGATCGGCGATCTTCTGGAAGCTCGCCTTGTCGACGTCCTTGACGATCTTGACGCCCATTTTCTCGAGCTTCGTCGCGGCCGTGTTCTCCAGGTCGAAAGCCCGCTTCGGCTCCTGCACGCTGACGTCCCGCGCGGCGGCAAGCACCCACTTCTTCTGCTCGTCACTGAGGCTCTGCCAGAGCTTGTCGCTGATCCACACGATGCAATTATTGGCCTCGTGCCCGGTCATCGACAGCACCGGCGCGACTTCATAGTGCTTGTTGATCAGATAGACGTTGACCGCGTTCTCGCCGAAATCCACCACGCCGGTTTGCAGCGAGGTGTAAACGCTGCCGAACGGCATGTGTACCGTCTGGGCGCTGTAGGCCGGGAACATCATGTCCTCGGTCGCGGTCGCCTGAACGCGGACCTTCAGGCCCTTCATATCCTCCGGCTTACGCACCTCCTTCTTGCCGTACATGTTCCGGAAGCCCTGGGTGCCGAGGCCGATGGCGTGAATGCCCTGCGTGGTGCTGTCGATCATGTCGCGAACGGCTTCGAACACCTTCTCGTCGCCGAGCGCCTTGATGTTGTGTTCTTCCGAGCGGAACAGGAAGTGCAACGACATCACGCCGGCCTGCGGCGAGATCGTCGACGTGTTGGCGGATGACACGACCGCGAAATCAAGATCGCCGGCTTTCACGAGCTGCAGGAGCTGGGGCTCCTGCCCGAGCTGCGCGCCGGGAAACTGGTCGACCAGCATCGTACCCTTGCTCAACTCCTTCAGCTTCGCTGAAAAAATGTCGTAGGCGATGCTGTAGCCGGAGTTGAGTTGCTGGTCGTGCGCGAAGCGATAATGCTTGGCGTCCTGCGCGGCTGCACCGGTAGCGAGCATGACGACCGCAGCGGCGATCGCCGCGAATATCGATTTCCCTGGATTCCCCATGACGCGTTTCCCCCGTTGGTTTGATTTTTCCCAATCAAACCATCAGGGCAGCGAGATTGTCAATAAAGTATCGGGATTATCTCCCAGGACGGGCCATATCGTCAGCCTTCAGGCGATAATTGTCGATAATTAAGAACCGCAGAGGCTAGTCCTTGCCCTGCCCGCGCATAAAGTCGAAGTCGCAGCCTTCGTCGGCCTGCAGAATCGTCTCGTTGAACAGGTGCGCGTAGCCGCGCCTGGCCCATTCGGGCGTGACGGCTGGCGCAAGCGCCGCGCGGCGCTTCGCAAGCTCCGCTTCGTCGACCAGGAGATCGATGCTGCGTTTCGCGACATCGAGGCGGATCATGTCGCCGTTCCTGACCAGCGCCAGCGGACCGCCCACGGCGGATTCCGGCGTGATGTGCAGCACGATGGTGCCGAACGCGGTACCGCTCATGCGCGCATCCGATATCCGCACCATGTCCTTGACGCCGCCGCGCGCGAGCTTCTTCGGGATCGGCAGATAGCCCGCCTCCGGCATGCCGGGCGCACCCTTGGGGCCGGCATTGCGCAGCACCAGCACGTCGTCGGCGTTGACGTCGAGATCGGAATCGTCGACCCGCAGCGTCATGTCCTCGACGGATTCGAACACCACGGCGCGGCCGGTATGCTGCAGCAGCTTTGGGCTTGCCGCCGATTGCTTGATGACCGCGCCACGCGGCGCGAGGTTGCCGTGCAGCACCGCCATCGCGCCTTCAGCCTTGATCGGATTGTCGCGCGGCCGGATGGCGTCCTGTCCCGGTACCTCCTCGGCGTCGGCAACGACGTCGCGCAGCGTTTGCCCCGTAATGGTTTTGGCATCGAGGTCGATAAGATTGCCGAGTTGCGCCATCAGTTTGGGCACGCCTCCGGCATGATGGAAATGCTCCATGTAATGCTCGCCGGACGGTTTCAGGTCGATCAGCACGGGCACCTCGCGGCCGAGCTTGTCGAACGCTTCGAGATCGATGCGATGCTTGGTGCGGTTGGCGATTGCCGTCAGATGAATGAGCCCGTTGGTCGAGCCACCGATCGCCTGCAGCACCACTTGTGCGTTCTGGAACGAAGTAGCCGTCAGCAATTCGCTCGGCTTTGGCCCCTTCGTCCTGGCCATCACGGCCGCCACCCTGCCGCTCGCCTCCGCCGAGCGAAAGCGCTCGGCATGCGGCGCGGGGATCGTCGCGCTCATCGGCAGCGACAGACCGAGCGCCTCGGTGATGCATGCCATGGTGCTGGCGGTGCCCATCACCATGCAGGTGCCGACAGAGGGTGCCAGCCGGCCGTTGACGGCTTCGATTTCAACGTCGTCAATTTCGCCGGCACGATATTTTCCCCACAGCCGCCGGCAATCCGTGCACGCCCCCAGCACTTCGCCCTTGTGATGCCCGACCACCATCGGCCCCACCGGAATGACGACGGTTGGGAGATCGGCGGAGACCGCTGCCATGATCTGCGCCGGCAAGGTCTTGTCGCACCCGCCGATCACGACCACGGCATCCATCGGCTGCGCGCGGATCATCTCCTCGGTGTCCATCGCCATCAGGTTGCGAAGATACATCGAGGTTGGAAACGCAAAGCTCTCGGCGATCGAGATGGTCGGGAACACCATCGGCATCGCGCCCGACAGCATCACGCCGCGCTTCACCGCTTCGATGATCTGCGGAACGTTGCCGTGACAGGGATTGTAGTCGCTGTAGGTATTGGTGATGCCGACGATTGGCCTGTTCAGCGCATCATCCGAATAGCCCATCGCCTTGATGAAGGCCTTGCGCAGGAACAGCGAGAAGCCAGCATCGCCATAACTCGTCAGTCCCTTGCGAAGTCCGTCGGCCATTTTCTTGCTTCCTGTCGTCGTGGATGGGCACTTAAGAAGCCCGTTGGATTATTGTCAATATTTGATTATTCAGCACTGCAATGGGCCATTTTGCCCGAAAATCCAACGGTATTATTGACAATATCAGAGGCGTATGCTGACTACCGGCCATGACCGGAAACGCGCGCCCATGAACCAGCCTTTGCGCATTGGCCTGATCGGCGCCGGCATGGTGAGCCGTCATCATCTGATTGCCTGGGCGACTATACCAGATCAGGCCCGCGTCGTGGCGATCGCCGATCCCTTCGCTGAAAACGCCGCACGTCGCGCGACCGAGTTCGGGATTTCGCAAACCTACGCCAGCGCCGAGGCAATGCTCGCGACTGTGACGCTCGACGCCATCGATATCGCGGCCCCCCGCGAGATGCACGCGCCGCTGGTGCGGCTCGCCGCCGCGAAACGATTGCCGGTGCTTTGCCAGAAGCCGCTCGCACCCAACCTGCGGGAGGCAAGCGACCTCGCCGCCGAGGTCGAGGCTTCGACGCGCCTGATGGTGCACGAGAACTGGCGCTTTCGCGGCTATTATCGCGATGCCGCAGCGTGGCTGCGCGAGGGACGCATCGGCCAGGTCAAACAGGCCCAACTGACGCTGCTGACATCGGGCGTGTTGCCGGGGCCGGACGGGCTTTGTCCGGCGCTGGAGCGGCAGCCCTTCATGCGTCGGGAACGGCGCATGCTGGTCGCGGAGGTGTTGATCCATCATCTGGACACGCTCCGCATGCTGCTCGGGCCGCTGCAGGTGACGGCGGCGCAACTCTCGCGTTCCAGCGATCTTCTCGTCGGCGAAGACGGCGCGGTGATCCAGCTTGCGACCGGCAGCGGTGCGGGCGTTACAGTCTTTGCAAGCTTCGCCGCCCACGGACATCCGGCCGCGCAGGTCGACCGGCTGGAGATTCTCGGCGATGCGGGCGCAATCCGGCTCGACGGACCATCGTTGACCTGCTCGGGCGCGTCGCCCGGCGAGCGCACCTATGATCTCCCCACCGAGTATCAGGGTTCCTACAACCGGACGATCGCGCATTTCGTCGACGCGCTCCGCGACAATAAGCCCTTCGAGACGGCACCGCAGGACAATCTCGAGACCTTGCGCCTGGTCGAGGATTGCTATCGGCTGTCGGGCTGGGAGGCCTTGCGATGAAGCCGCAGGAAGCATTGACCGAACCATCCGCGCCGACGCGCGAGGAGGAACAGGCCGAAGTCATCCGCCGGCTGGAAGAGGACATCATCTTCGGCCGCTTCGCGCCGGGTTCGCGGCTGGTCGAGGACACGTTGATGACGCGCTACGGCGCCAGCCGGCATTTCGTGCGGCAGGCGCTGTTCCAGCTCGAACGCCAGGGCATCGTGCTGCGCGAGAAAAACATTGGCGCCACGGTGCGGTTCTATTCATCCGAGGAAGTGCGCCAGATCTACGAGGTGCGGGAAATGCTGACGCGGCAGGCGGCATTGATGATCGCCTTGCCCGCCCCCGCCGGCCTGATCGCGCAGTTGAACGAATTGCAGCGGCAATATTGCGCCAAGGCCGACGCGCAGGATTTGCGCGGCATTCACGAGGCCAACGACGCCTTTCACGTCGCGCTGTTCTCGGCCTGCGGCAACCCGTATCTGGTGCACTCACTGCAGGACTACATGAACCTGACGCTGCCGATGCGCGCCAAGAATCTCGCCGATAAGGAGGGACTGGCGCTATCCCGCCGCCAGCACGAATTGATGATCGAGTTGTTGAAAGGCCGCGACAGCTGGGCGCTGGCGCAGCTGTGCGTTGATCACATGCAGTACAGCAAGTCGGACTATCTCGGCCGCATCGCGGGAGATAAGAGCGAATAGTTGGCCGTCATTCCGGGGCGATGCGCAGCATCGAACCCGGAATCTCGAGATTCCGGGTCTGGTCCTTCGGACCATCCCGGAATGACACTCAGAACGTCACTTCTTCCAATCCACGATCCCACCCTTGTCGCCGTCGAACTCCATGCTGCAGAACGTACCGCCCTGGTAGTAATCGCCGACGGGATCCGGCTTCAGCTTGGCCTGCTCGGCCATCGCGTGCTCGCGGAAATCTTCGCCACGGCCGGTCGGCCGGTAGCCGAGTTCGTAGGCGCGATGGTTGTCCCACCAGGCACGCTCGTTATAGGAGGCGCCGTAGAAGATTTCGAAGTGAATGTCGGAATGATCGAGCCCGATGTGGCAGAGCTGCACCAGATCCTCCGGCTTCAGCCAGATCGACAGGCGGCGATGATCCAGTGGCATCTCGCCGAAATTGCCGATCCGGATACAGGTGACACCAAGCCCGTGCTTGTCGGCATAGAGCGCGCCGACCGCTTCGCCGAACACCTTGCTGACGCCATAGCGGCTGTCCGGCCGCGCGGTGACGTCGGTGCCGATCCTGTGATGGCGCGGGTAGAAGCCGACCGCGTGGTTCGACGAGGCAAACACCACGCGTTTGACACCCTTCTTGCGCGCCGCCTCGAACAGATTGTAGCCGCCGATGATGTTGGATTGCAGGATCGAATCCCAGGGCCCTTCGACCGAATAACCGCCGAAATGCAGGATGCCGTCGACGCCTTCGCAGATCGCCTCGACCTGGACGAGATCGGCGAGATCGGCCGCCTTGAATTGCTCGTTCTTGCCGAGATCGGCCGGCGCCGTCAAATCGCTCAGCAGCAGGTCCGGATAGATCGGCGGCAACAGCTTGCGCAAGGATGTGCCGATCCCGCCGGCGGCGCCGGTCATCAATATGCGTGGCATTTCGTTCCTCTTATCTCTCGACCGATTTGCGGTCATTAGCTGACAATGATAGCAAATCCAACTGTCAGGGAAACGCAACAACGAGAACAGCAAATGTCCGATGCAGCATCGCACTCAGCCGGCTGGCGACCAGCGACGTATTACCCCGATCCGGCCATCCACGCACTCGACCCGCGCTTTGAGAAGTATTGGCTCAAGCTGTCGGCGGTGGAGCGGCTGACCACCGGGCTGCGCTGGGCCGAGGGCCCGGTGTGGTTCGGCGATGGGCGCTACCTCCTCTGCAGCGACATCCCAAACCAGCGCATCCTCAAGTGGGAAGAGGAGACCGGCGCGGTCAGCATCTTCCGCAAGCCGTCGAACTTCGCCAATGGCAACACCCGCGACCGCCAGGGACGGCTGGTCACCTGCGAGCACGGCGGCCGCCGCGTCACCCGCACCGAATATGACGGATCGATCACGGTGCTGATGGACTCCTTCAACGGCAAGCGGTTGAACTCGCCGAACGACGTCGTCGTGAAGTCCGACGGCTCGATCTGGTTCACCGATCCGGTGTTCGGCCTGCTCGGCAATTACGAGGGCTACAAGGCCGAGCCCGAGATCGACATGAACGTCTATCGGATCGACGGTGCGACCGGAAAGGCCACCATCGTCGCCGAGGGCGTGCTGGGCCCGAACGGGCTCGCCTTTTCGCCGGATGAAAAAATCCTCTATGTCATCGAGTCCCGCGGCGTGCCGACCCGCAAGATCCTCGCCTATGACGTCTCGCCTTCCGGCGACAAGCTTTCCAACAAGCGCGTGTTTGTCGATGCCGGACCAGGCACGCCGGACGGTTTTCGAGTCGATATCGACGGCAATCTGTGGTGCGGCTGGGGCATGGGCGATCCCGAGCTCGACGGCGTCGTGGTGTTCGCCCCCGACGGCGTCATGATCGGCCGCATCGCGCTGCCCGAGCGCTGCGCCAATCTTTGCTTCGGCGGCCTGAAGCGCAACCGACTGTTCATGGCCGCGAGCCAATCGATCTACGCGCTCTACCTGAACACGCAAGGCGCGCCGGGCGGATAGGTCCGCGCGCCCTTCAACGCCGCTTCACCCCTTCTTTTCCTGTGCGTCGGCGGTCTGCTTGGCGAGCGCGTCTTCAAACGCCTTTTCCAGCGTCGCGGCATAGGCGTTGAACTCGCCGGGATTGACGAACGGATTCGGCGCGCCATCCGAGAGCATGGCACGCTTGTCCTGCATCCTGTACATTTCCGGATGCGGCGCGAGCAGCACATCCACTTTCATGTCCTTCGCCCGCGCGAACGTCTTCCTGTAATCGGTAACGATCCCGGAATAGGTCGGATTGCCGACGAGCCGGTTCAGCGCCACGGTGCCGCTGCAGAAGATGAGCACGGAGCGCGTTGCGTCGCCATCCTTCACGGAGAATTCCCAACTCGTGCAGCCCGGCGAATGGCCGGGCGTTTCGCGGGCGGTTAGAGTCACGTCCCCGACGCTGACCGTGTCGCCTTCGCGCACCGTTCGGTCCACCTTCACCGGCGGAAATGCCAGCGCGGTGTCTTCCTGCGCGCCCGGATAATAGCCGCCTTCGAGCAGTGGCTTGTCGGCTTCGCCTGCGATCATCTGGGCGCCGCTGGCCTGTTTCATTTCGGCAAGGCCGCCGGTGTGATCGATATGCGCGTGGGTGTTGACGAGGTATTTGATGTCGGTGACCTTGAAGCCGAGCTTTTCGATGTTCGCCTTGATCTGGGAGGTTGCTTCCGGCATCACCGTATCCACCAGGATATGGCCCTGCGGCGATGTGATCAGGTAGGACGCCAGGCCGTCGGTTCCGACATAATAGACGTTACCGATCATCTTGAACGGCTCGGTCGGCGTGTTCCACTTGACCTTGAGGGTTTCGAGCAGATCCTTGACGGTCTGGGCCTGTACTGTTCCGGTCAGCGACACCAGCGCGACAAGCACAACGACGATTTTCTTCACGGGCATCCTCCATTTTTTCTTTGTTGCGTCGTCGCCGTGTCGGATGCGGCATCGACGTTGAGTGTTAGCCTGACGATGATTCTGGTCAAAAAAATGCCGGCCGCTTTTCGGCGGCCGGCATCTTTCACGATCGGCGCGAGCGCCGCATCAATTTACGCCGCGTTGTAGCCGGCAACCGCCTTCACCTCGAGATATTCCTCGAGACCGTACTTGCCCCACTCGCGGCCGTTGCCGGACTGCTTGTAGCCGCCGAACGGCGCGGTGCGGTCGTTCGGCACGCCCTGCAGGTTGACGTTGCCAGCGCGGATCTGCTTACCGACGCGACGCGCGCTTTCAACGGTGTCGCCGGTGACGTAGCCGGCGAGACCATAGGGCGTGTCGTTGGCGATCTTCACCGCCTCGGCTTCATCCTTGGCGCCGAGGATCGTGAGCACCGGTCCGAAGATTTCCTCCCGCGCAATCGTCATGTCGTTGGTGACGTCGGCGAAGATGGTCGGACGGACATAGAAGCCCTTGTTGACGCCCTCGGGCAGACCGGGACCGCCGGCGACCAGTGTCGCGCCTTCGTCGATGCCCTTCTTGATCAGCGCCTGGATCTTGTCCCACTGGATGCGCGACACGACCGGGCCGATGGTGGTGCCTTCGGCGCGGGGATCACCCGCTTTGGTCTTGTCAGCGACGCCCTTGGCGATGGCGGCGACTTCCTTCATCTTCGACAGCGGCACGATCATCCGCGACGGTGCGTTGCACGACTGTCCGGAGTTGTTGAACATATGCATCACGCCGCCGGTGACGGCCTTGGTGAGGTCGGCGCCTTCGAGGATGACGTTCGGCGACTTGCCGCCCAGTTCCTGGCTGACGCGCTTCACGGTCGGCGCGGCGCGCTTGGCGACGTCGACGCCGGCGCGGGTCGAACCGGTGAACGAGATCATGTCGATGTCGGGGTGTTCGCTCATGGCGGCGCCGACTTCCGGGCCGAGACCGTTGACGAGGTTGAACACGCCCTTCGGCACGCCGGCTTCATGGAGGATTTCCGCGAAGATCAACGCCGAGCTCGGGGTGAACTCCGAGGGCTTGAGGATCATGGTGCAGCCGGCGGCGAGCGCGGGTGCGACCTTGCAGGCGATCTGGTTGAGCGGCCAGTTCCACGGCGTGATCATGCCGATGACACCGACCGGCTCGCGCACGACGACGGCCGAACCGACCGTCTCCTCGAAATGATAGTTCTTCAGCACTTCCAGCGTGGAAGCGATGTGGCCCAAGCCGGCGCCGGCCTGCAGGCGTTCGGCCATCGGCAGCGGCGCGCCCATCTCGTCGGAAACGGCGGCGCCGATTTCCTTCATGCGGCCCTTGTAGACCTCGATGATCTTTTCCAAGAGCGCGACGCGCTCCTCGCGGCTGGTCTGCGAATAAGTCAGGAAGGCGCGCTTGGCGGCGGCCACGGCCTTGTCGAGGTCGGCCTTGGAGCCGAGCGCAACTTCATACATCGCGTCTTCGGTCGCCGGGTTGACGACGGGGGTGGACTTCTTGACGACGGGATCGACCCAGGCGCCATCGATGTAGAATTGCATGCGATTGACCATCGGAAACCTCTTTATCAGGGAGTAATGAGGGGGAACGGTAGCGTTCGGCAGGCATCCTTGCACGAAAGCCAGGGCAGTTGAACCCGCCATATGCGGGGTGCCGCGTTGCGGCAGGCGCTGGATATAAGGTCACCGGCGTGGAGGTGGCAAGGTGCTTACTTTCGCCGTCGTCCCTGCCCGTAGCCGTCGTCCTTGCGAACGCAGGGACCCATACGCCGTGTCCTCTCTTTGGGGCACGCGGACAGATACTGCCTTGAACAATTACTCCCTGTGGTTATGGGTCCCTGCGTTCGCAGGGACGACACCTACTGTTACACCACCCCTTACCGCTACACCGCCATCTTGCGGTGCCGCACCGGCGCTCCCACCGTGAGGCTTTCCGCCGCGTCGATGATGGCGTTGGCGTCGATGCCGTAGTGGCGGTAGAGGTCGCCGATAGTACCGGTCTGGCCGAACTGCTCGACGCCGAGCGCCTCGGCGCGGTGGCCGCGCACGCTACCGAGCCAGCCGAGCGCGGCTGGATGACCGTCGATCACGGTCACGATGCCGCAGTCGCGTGGCAGCGGCGCCAGCAGCCTTTCGACGTGGCTGAGATACTGGATGCCACGGCGGTCGCGCCGCAAATTCCGCGCGGCGGACCATCCACCATGCAGCCGGTCGGCCGAGGTTACCGCCAGTAAACCGACATCGCGGTGGCTTTCGCCGATGAAGCCCACCGCCTCGATCGCCTCCGGCGCCACCGCGCCGGTATAGGCGATCACGATGTCGCAGTTCGGGCCCGGCTCGCGCAGCCAGTAGGCGCCCTCGGTAATGTCCCGTTGCAGTTCCGGCGCCATGATGCGCTGCGGCTGGTCCAGCGTGCGGGTCGAGAGCCGCAAATAGACCGAACCGCCCTCGCCGGCTTCGCGCTGCATGTGGCGAAAACCCCATCCCATGATCACGGCAAGTTCATCGACGAAGGCCGGTTCGAACGAGGCCAGCCCATCCTGCGCCATACCGATCAGCGGCGTGGCGATCGACTGGTGCGCGCCGCCTTCCGGCGCCAGCGTGATACCGGATGGCGTCGCCACCACCATGAAACGGGCGTCCTGGTAGCAGGCGTAATTCAACGCATCGAGGCCGCGCTCGATGAAGGGATCGTACAGCGTGCCGACCGGCAGCAGCCGCTCGCCATTGATCGCATGCGACAGGCCGAGCGCCGAGAGCATGATGAACAGGTTCATCTCGGCAATGCCGAGTTCCAGATGCTGACCCTTGGGCGAATAATCCCAGTTGAAGGTCGACGGGATTTTCTCCTGCCGGAACAGATCGTGGTTCTCCGCCTTGGCAAACAAGCCGCGGCGGTTGACCCAGGCGCCGAGATTGGTGGACACGGTGACGTCAGGCGACGCGGTGACGATCCGCGCAGCCAGTTCGCTATCGCCGCGTGCGAGTTCATTGAGCATCAGCCCAAAGCCTTGTTGGGTGGACATCTGCGCCGCCGGCTTGAAGGCAAGCTGTTGCGGAACGTCGATCACGGGCGCGCTCAGTCGGCGGCGGCCTTCCTGATTGAAGGGCGCTGCCGCCAAAAATGCTTCGAGTTCGGCCGGCGCCTGCGACAGGCCTTCGAACTTTTCCCATTCATGGCCAGGACGGATGTTCTGCGCGCTGCGCCACTTCTCCATCTGCGCAACCGTCATCAGGCCCGCATGGTTGTCCTTGTGGCCCTGCATCGGCAGGCCGACGCCCTTGATGGTGTAGGCAATGAAACAGACCGGCCGATCGTGATCGATCGCCTCGAAGGCTTCGATCATGCTGGCCATGTCGTGGCCGCCGAGATTGGACATCAACGCCAGCAACTCGTCGTCGCTGCGGCGGTCGATCAGTTGCGACACCTGCCCCTGATCGCCGATGTCGTCCTGCAAATGCTTGCGGAAGGCCGCCCCGCCCTGGAAGCACAGCGCCGCATACATCTGGTTCGGGCAATTGTCGATCCAGCGCCGCAAGGCCTCGCCGCCGGGTTCGGCGAACGCCGCCTGCATCAGGCGGCCATATTTAACGATCACGACTTCCCAGCCGAAATTGCGGAACATGGACTCGAACTTCGCCCACAGCCCTTCGCGCACGACGGCATCGAGGCTCTGGCGGTTGTAGTCGACCACCCACCAGGTATTGCGCAGGCCGTGCTTCCAGCCCTCCAGCAGCGCCTCAAAAATGTTGCCCTCATCCATCTCGGCATCGCCGACCAGCGCGATCATGCGCCCCTCGGGCCGGTCCTTCATCCAGCCATGCGCAGTGACGTAGTCCTGCACCAGCGAGGCGAACAGGGTTTGCGCGACGCCGAGACCGACCGAGCCGGTGGAGAAATCGACATCGTCGGCATCCTTGGTGCGCGAGGGATAGGATTGCGCGCCCTTGTAGCCGCGGAAATTTTCCAGCTTCTCGCGGGTCTGGTGACCGAACAGGTACTGGATGGCGTGAAACACCGGGCTCGCATGCGGCTTCACCGCGACGCGGTCCTGCGGCCGCAGCACCGAGAAGTACAGCGCCGACATGATGTTAGCGAGCGAAGCGGACGAGGCCTGATGGCCGCCGACCTTCAGCCCGTCGACATTGGGCCTGACATGGTTGGCATGATGGATCGTCCATGACGACAGCCAGAGAACTTTCCGTGCCAGCGCGGACAATAGTTCAAGGCGTGCAGGCTCGATGGGCATGGCAATGCTCCGACGGTTAGTATGCGCCGATTTTAGCGGGCGTGCAGGCACCAAAAATCTCAAATTATCGCGACATACACCCCAATGTTGGGATAAAATCCCGCGTCCAGCCTCCAAACCATGGGTTCATCCCAATGCATGCCCTCGACGCCATCGACCGCAAGATCCTCAGCCTGCTGCAATCCGACAGCCGCATGACCATGCAGGAGCTTTCCGAGAAGGTCGGCCTGTCGGTGTCGCCCTGCCATCGCCGGGTCAAACTGCTGGAAGAGCGCGGCGTCATCACGCGCTACATCGCGACCGTCGATCAGAAGTCGTTGGGCCTCCACGTCAGCGTCTTCATCTCGATCAAGCTGGCGCGGCAGAAGGAAGAGGACCTCAACCGGTTTGCGAAGGCGATCTCGAAATGGGACGAGGTGCTGGAGTGCTATCTGATGACCGGCAACCGCGATTACCTGCTGCGCGTCGTGGCCGCCGACCTCTCCTCTTACGAAGCGTTCCTGAAGAACAAGCTGACGCGGCTCGACGGCATCGCCTCGATCGAGTCGAGCTTTGCGCTGAGCCAGGTGAAGTATTCGATCGCACTGCCGGTGTAGCACAGCTCTCCCCCCGTCATGCGGTCCCGTAGGATGGGTGGAGCGCAGCAATACCCATCAAGGCCGGTGCATGTGGCGATGGGTATCGCTGCGCTCCACCCATCCTACGAAAACACACTTTCGCGTTCTCGCGGCGCTGGTCGCCCGAGGTTTGCTGGAGAACTTCCCGCCCTCCAATCAGAGGGCGCAGGGAAGACCGGGTGCTTGCTGCACCCGCGGTCTCGCGTGCGAATTGCGCAAACAAAAGTGCACACGAGCATACAGGGCAGCGGGAGCATTCCGGCCTTCCCTGCGCAATGGCTTTACGGCTTACTTCGTGCTCTTCCCGGAGAACGGCTCTTTTGCCTCCGTCGCCAGCGAGACAGATCCCGCCAACTTAACGCCAGCACCGCGGCGCCCGAACCACACGACTTCACCGTACGCTTCAGGCACGTACGTCTCGCGCCATTCACGTCCATCGCATCTCACCGCGCGTTCGTGACGATGGCCAACGCCCCTCATCCGCCGTGAGACAAGCGGAGTTATGGGACTGATTTGGGTGAGAACGAAAGCAGAATATTTTTGCAAAAGAGGCTGGACAGGTTTTGGGTGATTTGCCCGTCGTGCCAGTTTGTCGCAGGCCACCGCATGAAGTTGCGCTTGTGGTCCGAAGCAAATCAGTCCGCAGGGCCCAGCGGAATTGTAGCCCGCATGAGCGCAAGCGATATGCGGTGATAGCGGTTCCCGGGTGTCGCTACGCTCACCCGGGCTACGCGCATGATGATGGGAACGTCGCTAACGCGCCTTTGCCCAGCTCGCGAATGCCATTCTCTGCCATGACCGTTTTCGCGGGATTTGCGTCATTTCGAAACGAATATGACGGCAGTAGACTCGATTCAATCAGGTGAGCATCGGATCAGGAAGAGCATGAAATCGCGACGTCTGTTGTGGAGCGCCCTTGGCGCATTTGTATTTCTGATCGCGATCGGCGGAGTCTGGATTCTTTCGCTGCCGGCGGCGCCTTCCGTCGCAGCGCCGCCGCCGATCGCGCAGGACGAGCGTGATGCGACGATTGCGGCGCTGAAGCCGCCGAAGCGGCAGCGCCCGCTGGTCGCCATCATCGGCATCAACGACGCCACCGAGACCACCGATTACCTGATGCCCTACGGCATCCTCACGCGCGCCGATGTCGCCGACGTCGTGACGCTGGCGACGGCGCCCGGCCCCATAACGCTGTTTCCGGCGCTGAAGGTCGAGCCACAGGCGACCATCGCGGAATTCGATGCGCGGCATCCCGATGGCGCCGACTATGTCATCGTCCCCGCCATGAGCCGTGACGACGATCCCGAGGCGCTGCAATGGATCCGGAACCAGTCGGGCAAGGGCGCGATCGTCATCGGCGTTTGCGTCGGCGCCAAAGTGGTCGGCGACGCCGGGCTGCTGGATGGCAAGCGGGCGACCACGCATTGGTATTCCGTCAAGGAATTGCGCGGGAAGCATCCGTCGATGCGCTATGTCGAAGACCGGCGGCTGGTGGTCGATGACGGCGTGGCAACCACGACCGGCATCACGGCATCGATGCCGATGTCGCTGACGCTGATCGAGGCCATCGCCGGCCGCGACAAGGCCAAGGCGGTCGGCCGGGAGATCGGCCTCCCCGAGTGGGACGCGCGCCACGAGAGCGACGAGTTTCGCTTCACACGGCCGTTCGCGCTGACGGCGATCGGCAACACGGCGGCGTTCTGGGCGCACGAACGGCTCGGCATCGAACTCAAGCCTGATATCGACGAAGTGTCGCTGGCATTGGTCACCGATGCGTGGTCACGGACCTATCGGTCGCAGGCGGTGACGTTCGCGCGCACGGCTGATGCACGACAAACCCGCAACGGCATCCGCATCTATCCCGATCAGGTCGCGGCGAGCTGGCCGGCGGAACGCCTGCTGCCGTCTGTGGGGAATCGAAAACCAGCGGAAGCGCTGGACGATGCCCTGCACGGAATCACCGCCCGCTACGGGACGCGCACGACCGATTTCGTTGCGATGCAGCTAGAGTATCCGAGACGCCGGGCGACGCAGTGATGGTCCGTAGATTCCATGGGGCGGTGAGCGTGCCCTTTCCGGTAGGTTTGGGTTTCCACACTCGAACCATCGGAGAGCCAGATGCAAGCATCGACCGTAGACACGCCCACCGCCGGGCATTGTGGCACGATTTTCGTTGCGATTGAACTGAGCCAGAAGAGCTGGCTGGTAACGCTGCACAGTCCGGACAAAGGCAAGATGTCGCGTCACAAGCTGGAGGGCGGCGATCATGCTGCGCTGCTGGCGCTGATCGGTCAGGTTCGGGAGCGGGCGGCCCGGGCGCTGGGAGCCGTTCCGGCGGTGGTGAGCTGCTACGAAGCGGGCTACGACGGGTTCTGGCTGCATCGGCTTCTGCTGGCTGCCGGGATCACGAACTACGTGTTTGACCCTGCGAGCATAGCGGTGGATCAGCGGGCACGGCGGGTGAAGACCGACCGGATCGATGGCGAGAAGATGCTACGGACGCTGATGGCGTATCTGCGCGGTGAGCCGCAGGTGGTGCGGATCGTGCGGGCACCTGCGCCGGAGCAAGAGGACGCCCGCCGCACCAGCCGTGAACGCGGCCGGCTGATCAAGGAGCAAACCGCGCACACCACCCGGATCAAGGCGCTGCTGCGATTGTTGGGCATGGCGGTGGGGAACCCGCGCCGGCGTGACTGGCTGAGCTGGCTTTCGGCGCAGCGGGATTGGCAGGGCCAGGCGGTGCCGCCACGGATGCTGGCGGAGATCAGGCACGAGCACGCACGGCTGATGCTGGTGCGCGAACGGCTCGAGGAACTCGCACAGGCGTCGGCTCAAGCGGATCCGGCACCTGCGGCGGCGCAGATGACCGAGCGCAGCGAACTGTTGCTCCGGCTCAAATGCCTCGGTCCGGCGTTCGCGACGACGCTGACCAGCGAGGTGTTCTACAAGGACTTTCGTAATCGGCGTGAGGTCGCGAGCTATTTCGGGCTGACGCCCAGTCCATGGCAGAGCGGCGGGACCGACCGCGACCAGGGCATCAGCAAGGCGGGCAATCCACGCGCCCGCTGCGCCGCGATCGAACTGGCCTGGCTGTGGCTGCGGCATCAGCCGGAGAGTGCGCTCACCCGATGGTTCCGCAGCCGCACCCACAACAATGCCAGCAAGCGCAACAAGCGCATCGCCATCGTGGCCTTGGCGCGCAAGCTGATGGTGGCGCTCTGGCGCTACCTCACAACCGGCATGGTTCCCGAAGGAGCCGTGCTCAAGGCCGCGAAGGCGTAAACGTTTCAAGCAACGCGTCAGCGTCGCGGCGTCGGCCGCGGTCAGCGCGGAATGGATGATGACCGTGCCACCCTTGGGCCAAATCAACAGGCCGCTTCGTAGATGGGTCTCATCCTCATGGCTTCCTCGCCGCATGCATGCGGAATGTGGGTACCGGGCTGCAAAACGCCCGACCGGATATGAGGTGATGCAGTGAGATGCTGCATAAATCGCCGGAAGCCAGTTCCTGAGCGCACCGACCGCGGCGGCACGCTGCGCTACGCATGGCTCCGCGCGCCGCCGCTCCACCGAATGCAAAAAATCACATCCAAGCCCCGGTCGGGATGCTTGACTCAAAAGCCCTCATATGAGGGTGGGCAAGCGTAGCGTGCCCACCCTTACAACACGACTGCGGATGAATGGTGGGCACGTCGCTGACGCTCCTTTGCCCACCCTACGCAGCTACGCTGTCGATCACCGCCACGGCTCGACGATGATCTTGGTGTGCGCTTCCGGGTTGGCGAGATCGGCGAACGCCTTGGCGACGCCGTCGATGCCGACGCTGGCGGTCACCATCGAGGCGGCATCGACCTGCCCTTCCGCAATCAGGCGCAGCGAATAGGCAAATTCCTCCGGCGTGTAGCCCAGCACGTATTGAACGTTGAGCTCCTTCAGGATGCCGAGCATCGGTTCGGCACGGTCGGTTTCCATGCAGACGCCGACCACGACGACGCGTGCATCACGCGGCGCGCCCTCGAACACCTGCTGGATCAGGCCGGGCACGCCGACGCATTCGAAGATCAGCGCAGGTTTTAGCGCCGGCAACAGCGCCTGCAGCGGCGGGCGCGCGGCCTTTTCTTCCGGAGACATCTGGGCATGCTCGGCCCACGTCGCATAGGGTTGCGTGCGCGAAGGGTCCACGACCACGTCGGCGCCGAGCTTTTCGGCGAGCGCGCGGCGGGCCGGCGAATAGTCGGCGGCGACGATCGGGTGCAATCCCCTGATCTTCAGCGCCGCGATGACGGCGAGGCCAACCGGCCCGCAGCCGATCACCAGCGGCACCTCGCCGCCCCTGATGTTGGCTTTTGCCACCGCATGCACGCCGACTGCGAGCGGCTCGGTCAGCGCGGCGTGCTCGGCGGCGAGGCCGTTCGGGACTTCGAGCAGCAATGCCTCGCTGAGCAGCATGCGTTCGGCATAGGCGCCGACATTGTCGTTGGAGTAGCCGATGCCCTGCGGGCCTTCCGCGGTCAGCAGCGCCGGCAGCGAACAGACTTTGGCGCCGGGCTTGAACTTGCCGGTGGTGCCCGGACCGTAGTCCAGCACCTCGCAGCAGAATTCATGGCCGAACACGACATCGCGGGACAGGTCCATCGGCTTGCGGCCGGGAAAATGTTTTGCAAGTTCGACCATGCGATGTGCGTGCTTGCGCGCATGCAGGTCGGAGCCGCAGATGCCGCAGGCCAGTGACTTGACCAGAACCATGCCGGGCCCCGGCGTGGGTTCCGGCATCTGATCGACGACGATCTCGCCGTTTCGAAAAATGGCTGCGCGCATGGTTCCTCCCGGTGATTTTCTTTCACCTTAGAGCCTGACTGAAAAAGGAGCCAGCATTCTCGGGCGCCTTCTAATGGCTTGAAATCGATTCATTTTCCGTCACGGCCGGGCTTGTCCCGGCCATCCACGTCTTTGTCACTGCGAGGCCTTTAAGACGTGGTTGCCCGACACATCTAGCGCGAAGACGCGCTTCTGCATCGCAAACGACTTGTCGGTGCGCACGCCGAGTTCGGTGCGCGAGGCCGTGACGTCCTTGGCCGCCTAGTTCAGCGCGAATGTACCGGAGCCCACCAGTACCTGCTCGGCATAGGCCGGCAGGCTGTAGGTGGTGAACTGGCCGGCGGCATAGGGCGTGATGCCCATCCATGGCGTCACATAGCGGTAGCCGCCATCGGTGCGGCCGGACCAGGCGTTGGCATTGAACTGGGCGCGCAGACGCTCGAAGTGGCCGCGCAGGATCAGGCGTTGGGCGACGGCTCGCCGGACACCGACAGAAGCTGCGACCGCCGCACCCGCTCGCGATGGGCGGTGTAGAGTCCGCTGGCGACGATGAAGGCGGCGCCGGTGACGGTGTAGACGTCAGGGACTTCGCCGAAGATCAGGAAGCCGAGGATGCTGACCCACAGCAACTGCGTGTAGGAAAACGGCGCCAGCACGGAGGCGTCGGCATAGCGGAACGCCAGCACCACGATCCACTGGCCTGCAGTCGAGGCGACGCCGATGAAGATGCCGAAGGCGATGTCGTGCCAGGTCGGCGTCACCCAGACGAACGGCACCAGTGCCGAGAGAATGCAGACGCCCACGATCGACGAATAGGCCATCACGGTGATGGCGCGCTCGGTGCCGCTCATCATCCGCGTGATGATCAGCGTGCAGGCCCAGGCCAGCGCCGAGACCAGCGGAAAGAACGCCGCGGGATGAAACGCACCGGTGCCCGGGCGCAAGATGATGATGACGCCGACGAGGCCGACGCCGGTCGCGATCCAGCGGCGCAGGCCTACCTTTTCGCTGAGGAAGATGATCGACAGTGCGGTGACGAGCAGCGGGGCGACGAAGCCGGTGGCGGAGGCTTCCGCAATCGGCAAGAACCGCAGGCCGGAAATGAAGAACAGCGACGAACCCAAAATCGTCAAGCCGCGCAGCAGATGCAGGCCGAGCCGGTTGGTAGCCATCGCAAAGAGGGGGGAACCCGGCATCATCGCCGGCATCATGATCAGCGCGAACACCAGGAAGCGGATCCATGCGATCTCGATCGAGGGCAGTGTCGCCGAAAGATATTTCGCCGTGACATCGGAGGCGCCGAGAAAGACCGTCGAGGCCAGTATCAGCGCGATGCCCTTGAACGGCCGATCGGCGCGCGCGGGCGCAGTCGGAGCGGCGGACCTCTTCTCGGGCAAAGGTATTGTAGCGCTGTCCAGCCTCGCGGCTGCGGCGGGGGGCGGTGTCACGGCAATCTCGAAAGGCAGTAATGATCGACTCGGGCGAGGTTGTAAAAAACACCAATTCGCTCCGTGCGACTAGGTCCGAAAACAGGATGCGGATATGCGCTGAGGGGACGATTGCAACACTTTGTTAAGGACGGTGAGACGCAGGGCTCCGTCGTCATCCTGAGGTGCGAGCGGAGCGAGCCTCGAAGGATGAGCGGCCCTACCTGTGGCCGTCGTCCTTCGAGACGCGCTTCGCGCTCCTCAGGATGACGGATTACAGGAGCGCGCTACAGCATCGGGAGACCGCGTGGCTTGGGCCCGCGCGGAAAGGCTTTGTCGAGCGCAGCGATCTCGCTATCGCTCAATTTCAACTTTCCGGCAGCCGCATTGTCCGCGGCGTGTTCCGCGCTTGAAGCTTTCGGAATCGCCAATACCGATGGCGCACGCGTGAGAAACGCCAGCGCGATCTGGCGCGGGGTCGCCTTGTGCGCATCTGATATCGTCTGCAGCACCTCGCCGCCCCTGCGGCGCGCGGACGGAAAATCATTATGTCCGAACGGCGAATAGGCGACGACGGCGACGCCGTGATGCTCGCACCACGGAATCACCGCGTGCTCGATGGCGCGCTCCTGCAGATGATAGAGCACCTGGTTGCAGGCGATCTTGCCCTCGCCCGCCACATCGAGCAGTTCGTCGAGATCGTCCGAGTCGAAATTGCTGACGCCCCAGGAGCGAATTTTTCCGCTTCTCACCAGTTCGTCGAACGCCGCCACCGTCTCCTCGAACGGACACGAGCCGCGCCAGTGCAGCAGATAGCAATCGAGATGATCGGTCTTCAGCCGCCTCAGCGAACGCTCACAGGCGGTGATGGTGCCGCGCCGCGAGGCATTGCTCGGCAACACTTTTGAGACCAGAAACAGTTTTTCACGCGGCAGCCCGGCGATCGCATCCGCGATCACGAGTTCGGCCTCGCCATACATCTCGGCGGTGTCGATGTGGGTCATGCCGGTTTCGATACCCCGGCGAAGTGCGGCGACGGCCGCCTTGCGATCGCCGCGATCGAGATACCAGGTGCCCTGCCCGATCACGGAGACATCAGGGCCGTTGCCGAATTTTTTCTGCTTCAAGATCACCTCAACTTGGGTTGATGCCGACCAGACGGCGACGACGATGCAGCGCGAGCGTGTTCTCCGCCGGCAGACCGCGCAGCCAATCGCGGAAGCTTGATATCTCGGGACAATCCGCGGTGCCGGCAGGCGCAATCAGCCAATCGCCGAGCCCGGAGCCCTCCGTCACGCGATCGCAGCGGTAGCCCGGATGGTGGCCGAGACCGCGGGCGATCAGCACATCGACCTTGCCCTCGATCAACTCGTGCAAGCCCGCGGGCTGCAACACCCGCAAGCCGATTTCTTCGTGGCTTGCGCGAAACGCCGCCAGCTCCAGACGGCGCAGATCGAAACTGCCGTGCAAGCCGAGCTGCAGCAGCACCGCCCCTACCGGCTTCAATTTTTCGGTCGCATTGGCGATGCGGCGAAAGCCGCCGGAAATCTCGGGCAAATAGGCCTGGCCGGCCTCGGTCAGGACGAGCTGCTTATGCAGCCGCTCGAACAGCCGTACGCCTAGACGCGCTTCCAGCGCCTTCACCTGCTGCCCCACGGCGGCAGGCGTCACATGCAGCTCATGCGCGGCCAGCTTGAAGCTGAGGTGTCGGGCTGCGGCTTCGAACGCACGGAGCGCATTGAGCGGTGGAAGGCTGTAGGTCATCGCAGCCCAGTTTGTCACTGATAGGCGCCAGCCTTGCAATAGATTTTCTTGCGCTGGACCGCAGCAACAATGCTTTGCGCGGCGGCACTGCGGCCGGTTACGGTCGGCCCGCAAATCGGAGATCCCATGCCCCGCCGTTTAGATCATCTCGTCATCTGTGTCCGCGATCTGGCGCAGGTCGCGCCGGATTGGCAAACGCTCGGTTTCAGCCTGACACCGACCGGCGTGCACCCATTCGGAACCAGCAACCGCCTGGCGATGTTCGGGAACAATTTTCTGGAGCTGCTGGCCGTCACCGATGTGGCGGCGGTGCCGCCGGCTGCATCAGGCCGGTTCAGCTTCGCCGCCCACAACCGGGATTTTCTCGCCACCGGTGAGGGAATGTCGATGCTGGCGATGCATAGCGCCGACGCCTACGCCGATGCGGCGCGCTTCAAGGCCGATCACATCGGCGACTACGCGCCGTTGGATTTCGGCCGTGATGCGGTGCTTCCGAGTGGCAGCGCGGCGCGCGTTGAGTTCTCGCTGGCCTTCGCCACCGATCCCGCGATGCCCGGGATCGCGTTCTTCACGTGCCAGCAGCGTCATCCGCCGGAACTGTTCTGGAAGCCCGAATATCAGCGCCACCCCAACGGCGCCTTGCGCGTGATCGAGATCGTGATGTCGGCGCCGGAACCGGCGGCGCACCGCATTTTCCTCGAGTATTTCACGGAAAGCGCAGCCGAGCTTGCGCCCGGGCGATTGACGGTCGGCGCTCGCGGCGACCAGATCACCGTGCTCGGCCCGGCCGAGACAGCGCGCCGGCTGCCCAGCCTCGCCGCCGCACCTTCGCCGCGCTTTTGCGCCGCGCGTGTGGCGGTCACCGATCTGGATGCGACAAAGCGGGTTTTGAAAAACAACGGGGTCGGCTTCGAGGTGACCGATGCTGCGCTGCTGATTCCACCCGCGGCGTCGCATGGTCTGGCGCTGGAATTCGTCGAACAGGAGACAATCTGACATGGCTCAAATTGTCAGGCACAATCCCGCAAGCGTCCACGCCCCTTCCAGCGGCTACAGCATGGGACTGGAGGTTTCCCAGCATCGCCGGCTGCTGTTCGTCAGCGGCCAGGTGCCGGAACAGCCTGATGGCAGCGTGCCCGAAGGTTTCGAAGCACAATGCGAGCAGGCCTGGCGCAACGTCATCGCGGTGCTCGCCGCCGCCGGCCTCGGCGTCGAGCATCTGGTCAAGGTCAATACGTTCCTGACCGACCGAAGCCAGGTCGTGGCCAACCGCGCTGTTCGCCGCAAGATGCTGCAAGGAAATGAACCCGCGTCCACCGTGATGATCGCTGAAACCGTCGACGGCAAATGGTTACTGGAAATCGAGGCGATCGCTGCGGAATGAAACGCGAAGGCTGATCCTGCGGAAGGACATCGCATGGGCGAAATTCATCCATTTTATCAGGCGCATCGCGGCGCAATGGAAGCCGCCATGCGCCAGCGCCTCGATCTTGCCGAGACGATGTTGCGCGAACGCGCGCATCTCGCGGATTTGGACAAAGTCAGACAAGATGTGATGGATGAGTTCGAAGTCGTGCTCCGCCAGATGCCTTATGTCGGTGGTGCGGCTGGCCGCATGAGCGACTTCTTCATGCGCTTGACGGGCTTTATGGCTATCGGGCGCGTGCTCCGGCGGCATGGCGTTGCTCTCCCGATCATTGGCGATATCGAGCGAGAAAGTTACAAGGCTCAATTGCTGACCGTGCCGGAGGCCGAACGGCTCGCTTCGGGACGTCAGTTCATGTCGCGGGAGAACCAATCCTTGCTCCGCGAGCAGGCAGCAAAAAGCCTGGCGAACGAATATCCAGAGGATTTTGTCTACGATTTCGTCGAGCCAGGGCCCGGCGACAGCTTTGAATTCGGTATCGATTACAAGGCTTGTGGCTTCTGCAAATTCGCCGCGCGTCACGGAGACAAGGAAATCCTCCCACACATTTGCGGACTTGATTTCGAGGCCTACGCAACGCGTGGCATTCGTTTGGAACGAACCCAAACGCTGGCTGGCGGCGCCAGCCACTGCAATTTCCGCTTCTCCCGCCTCGAAACAAAGTAGGACATGCCGGCTGATCGGTTTGACACCCGGTCGTGGGTTGGAGCGGCTATGGTGCAAGAGCGATCAGGACAGCTCCAGCGCGGGACGCATAGCGGCTTTCAAGTCAGCTGTTGCGCCGGGTCGGCGCCGTACAGGTTCGGCCCCCTGGTGCCCGGCAGAATGCCGAGCTCGACGATGCCCCATAGCGCGGGCGGAAGGCTCGCAAAAATCAGGATCGAGCCGGTCGAGAAATCTCCGCTCTGGCCGGTTCTGGGGTCGTCAAAGAAGACGATGCTGAAGCCGCCAACGAACAGTGCGACGGGGAGCAGCCAGAAAGCCAGCAGCCACCAGCCGTTCTTGTTGCGGTCGTGCAATCGCTTGCTGCCCACGGCCACTATCGGCCACAGGCTTAAGAGCCATATGAATTGCGAGGTCAAGGCGACGATCAGGACGGCCCACCCTTCGCTTTCGAGGAGAAAGGGCGCGAAGGTCAAGACCTGCACCGCGACGATCAGGGCGAGGATCGCCAGCCAATAGGTGCGGCGGCCGATCCGGCCGTGGAAGCTGAAAAGGATCTTCTGCAGTTTCATCGCATCCTCGCCAGGGGTGTCCTCTCGGGTGCCTTGATTGGTCGGTACGGCGGCAGATTTGGTTCGCCATGGCGAACAAACTTCGTGAAGTTCGAGCTTCACCGCTACTTGCGGGAAATGGCCGCCGCCCCCTGTTTGCGGCAACATGATGATCGACGTCTCCTTCGGGTCTTGGGTCAAAGGCGAACATTGGCTGGAGCTCAAGATGTCCGAAGGGCCAATGCCGGACCCTACGCTGAACTTGTCACCTTCAGGCCACTTGAGGCCGAGGGTTGGTTCCGTCAGTATGCTTGGAACCCTTGGTAGGCCTGCCCATGTCCGACCTCGCAGCAAAAGTTACCAAGATTCAACAAGAGAGGCCCGCCGCATTCGATCTAACGACGTGGGTGGGCGCAGTCACGCTCACATTTGCGATCGCTATTGCGTATTTCATCGCTGCGCGGCTTAGCCTCGAATTGCTGACCAAGCCAGAGGGGGTGGCGGTCTTCTGGCCTGCGGCAGGCGTGTCGGCAGGCGCTCTGATCGTCCTGGGCTCGCGCGCGCGATGGCCAGTCGTCTTCGGCACAGTGGCCGCTACCATTTTGGCGAACATGCTTGGCGATCGAAATATCTGGGGTGCCGTTTTCTTCGGCTGTTGCAATGCTTTCGAGGCCGCGCTCACAGCTTGGCTGATTGATCGTTACCATGGTTCCGGTTTCACCCTGGCCAGGCCGAATAACGTGATGGTGCTCCTCGGGGCAGCAACCGTCGGGACCGCCATGTCCGGCATCGGTGGCGCCGTTGCATTCAAGTTCTTTCACAGCGCGACCACGCCGATATGGGTTACCTGGCAGCATTGGTTCGCATCTGACGCATTGGGGATCATCGTAGTTGCGCCATTGCTGATCGAGTTCGCTTCAGCCATACGGGACCGACCGCCGGCGGCCGAGCTTCTCGAGGGCGCCCTGACCGTTGCCATGCTGGCGCTTGTGAGCGCGCTCGCCATTTTTCTGCGCTCGGATCTTCTGGCAAACGTTGGACCCGTCGCCGTCCTTTTCGCGCCGCTGCTTTGGCTCGCAGCGCGATGCCGGCCGGTTTTTGCCGCCGCTGCAGCTTTCACTGTCAGTCTTTCAATCGTTTGGACAACGACCTTTGGCATAGGCTATTTCGGCAACCCCACTCTTTCGATGGACGAGCGCATAGCTGCAGCGCAGGTCAGCATTTTGCTTGTTACAATCGGCGCATCGCTCCTGGCGGCGTTGTTTGCTGAAGTCAGGGATAAAAGGAGGGTTACGGAAGCGGCGCTGCACGCCAGCGAAACCCAGCGCTACCTGATTGAGAACGAGAGACTCGCCGCGCTGGGTCGACTCGTTGCAGGCGTCGCACACGAGCTAAACAGCCCCGTTGGTATCAGCTTGACGGTCGCCTCCACGCTCGCGCAGCGCTGCGCGAAGTTCGCCAATCAGATATCATCCGGTCCAGTGCGCCGTTCGTCCTTCACGGCATTCGTCGATAGCAACCGCGACGCCGCCAACCAATTAGTTGCCAACCT
The DNA here is from genome assembly GCF_036924535.1 of Bradyrhizobium sp. AZCC 2262. Lineage (NCBI taxonomy): Bacteria > Pseudomonadati > Pseudomonadota > Alphaproteobacteria > Hyphomicrobiales > Nitrobacteraceae > Bradyrhizobium > Bradyrhizobium sp. AZCC 2262. The sequence continues at coordinate 4,916,446 of NZ_JAZHRT010000001.1, forward strand.
GGAGCGTGCCGGCGAACTGATTCAAGCGTTCAAGCAAGTCGCCGTCGATCGCAGCCTTGCAGATCGCCGCAACTTTGATCTCAGGGTTGCAACCGAGCAAATCGTGGCCAGCGTAACACCCGGTCTACCCAAACCGCGCAATCCCCTGGATCTCAATATCCCCTCCGACGTCATCATGGACAGCTACCCGGGCGCTTATGGCCAGGTGTTGACGAACCTGATCTTCAATGCCGTTACCCACGGCTTTGCTGACCGATCCGGCGGCACCATGTCGCTTGAGGCAACTCGCGTCGGCAACGACTTTGTGGAAGTCATTTTTTCCGACGACGGAGCTGGCATTTCCGAGGACTCCCAGCGGCACGTGTTCGATCCTTTCTTCACCACGCGCCGGGCTAAAGGCAGTACAGGGCTTGGCCTCTACATCGTCCACAACCTCGTTACCGAGCAACTGGGCGGCCGTATCAAGCTAGTCTCGGTCCTGGGAAAGGGTACCTCGATCATTATGACGCTTCCAATAGTCGCCGACGGAGCCGATGCGCCGATCAGCGCAGCGGGTGAGATGAATCATGATCAATCAATCGCTTTGCCATCGGACGCGAAGGGAGAATGCGCGTGAAGGAACTCGCTGGGAAGACCGCGTTCGTGACCGGTGCAGCGTCAGGCATTGGACTGGGGATCGCGACCGCCTTCGCCCAGGCGGGGGCGAAAGTCATGCTTTGCGACATTGAAGAAGCGGCTCTGTCCGCAGCGCTCAAGCAACTGAGGCTCACCAACGTCGACGTCGACGGCGTGAAAGCGGACGTTTCACTCAAAGCCGAACTCGTGGCGGCCGCCGAAGCCACGACTGCCCGCTACGGCAAGGTGCATATCCTCGTCAACAACGCGGGCGTCGGCGGCGGTGGGCCTTATGGTGCCTGGACCGAGGCTTCGTGGAATTGGACCATGGGCGTCAACCTGATGGCGACCATTTGGGGGATCGAGATTTTCGGGCCGTTGATCGAGCAGCATGGTGAGGGTGGACACATCGTCTCCACAGCCTCGGTCGCTGGCCTTATTTCGGGGCAGAGCAATGCATACAACGTTTCCAAGTACGGCGTTGTCGCGCTGTCCGAGGGCCTGCGGCGTGAACTCGCGCCCCGCGGGATTGGCGTATCCGTGCTGTGTCCAGGGTACATCCGCACTCAAATCATGAATTCAAGACGCAATCTACCCAAGCGCTTCGAGGGGGCGGTCCGCGCCTTGCCGACTTCGGGCCCAGTTGCCGAGCGCATCAATATGGTCCGGGAACGCGTCTCTCAGGGCATAGATCCCATCTATGCCGGTGAACTCGTCCGCGAAGGCGTCGAAAAGGACTGGCCATATATCTTCACCGACCTCGAATTTGAGCCGATGATCGAAGCGCGCTTCGCCGCAATCAAGGAAGGCTTCGACCACATCCGCGGGCGCAACCCGAAACGTTGAGCGCGCCCCCTCCACCAGCCTGATTGTGCTCTTATGGGGCCGTGCCGCCGAGGCGATTTTGTCGGTAGCTACACCATGTCCGGTTTGGGTCACGTGTGGACGGCGCCCTGGCAAGAACTTTCTGACGCTTCTGCAGCATTGGTCGGGTGCGGTCACGTGTCCGGCCTGTTGATGCGGCGGTTATGGGCCTCGTCCTCGGTGCCGTGAGTGGGATAGCAATAGTGTTTGCAGCCAATACAATGCGAAACGTTTTACTGACCGTAATTTTCGGTGAACAGCCCCTTAATATCGTGCCGACGTCGCTCGGCGAAGTGACGATGGCATTGCCTGCGCTGGCAGTTTTCACTTGGTTGCCGTTGTTCGCGCTCGGCATCATGACCGCCCGCTTATTGACGCCCTTGTCTTGGATAGTCGGAAGAACGCAGTGGTTCCTAAAAGAGGGGAAGGAACATCCGTTAAAGGCGATTGGATACGTGGCAGCCGTTGCTGCTTTCATTTGTACGGGTACTGCGCGAACAGTCTTCGGCGCCTAAGGCAGGTGAGCGCGTGATGCCGCCTATGCGGGCGGTGAACTCGCTCCGCCTGATGCCGAGGATGGCCTCCTACTAAGCAGACGTAATCGCTGTGGTCAGCCCCTCCTGTACTCGGCCGGGAGGATTAACACATCAGCGCGCCGGGGTAGGCTGCTGCACCGAAAAATTTTGGGCGGGCCGTGTCTGTCGCCGGTTGGCCTGCTCAGGGTCAAAGTGCGACATCACGGGATGATCCAGCGACTTCCGCTTTGCTCCCAAACGCGGACATCGTCCGGCCTACTCGGCATGTCCGCCGATGGCCAAAAGCGGATCACCTACTATTCGATGACCTCGTCGGCGCGGGCGAGCAACGTCGGCGGTATGACAAGGCCAAGTGGAGCGGATCGAGCGGTTCGCGATCTCTTGCAAATCGCGTTGCGCCTTTTCAGTTCGCCGCCTGCGGCTCGGGGAATCTCCAACTGCCGTCCAGAATCTCCAACCGCGGCCGGTAGAGCCGCACGGTGTAGTTCCAGCCCTTCATGATTGGCAGGCAATTCGGAAGCTTGCCGTCGCAGCCGCCAAACTGCACCGCAACCGATCCGTCCGACCCTTTCTTCGCGGTCAGATTGTTTAGCGAATAGGAGTCGAGTTCGTTCTTCTGAAAGTAGCCGTCGCCGTTGTAGAGGCTGATCGACCAGAAGGCGTCCACCGGCACGTCCTTGACGACGAGTTTGTGCACGGTGGTGCCATCGTTCTTGGGAGGCGTGACGTTGAGGTAGGTGGCGTCCTCGTCGGGATTGCCACCCCAGCCGGTCGCCGTGCCGATCAAATGCCTGACAGGATCGACCTGGTCCTTTGCGCCGAAAGCGCGCTTGAAGTCGGGGGTCGTCGCGCCGAGCGCGATCAAAGCGTCTCGTACCTTCTTTTGACTGGCAGTGTCCCAATTGGGCAGCTCCAGACTGCCGAACCCTTGCTGATCGATTTGGATGGCATCCTGCAGGGCATGGGCTTGGTTGACATCGCCGGGGTCATTGGGGTCGACCAATGTGCGGATTCCGACAAGCATGTAGCGGGTGCCGACATTTTCCTTGTCAAACTTGTATTTGCCCGCGCCGTAACGCACGCCGCCTACGACATAATGGTCCTCGTTGAACGCCTGCAGCGACATGAAACGCTTGCCAACGTCGGGGAGCGTAATGGTCACCGGGCCGGCGTCGAGATCGAACACGCCCGATGAATAGAGCGTGTCGCGGTTCGCCCGCACGACGGGCTGCTTGTCCACGGACACGACCTCGCGGCGATGCAGGAGCTTTCCAGTTCCGCCCATATCCTTGGTTGAAGCCGCGAAGTACATGTCGCTCTCTGCCCGCGCGAAATTATCGGGGGTGACGGTGATAGCGTTGCCGCTTTGGGCGTGGGCCATGCCGGTAGCCGCCAGAATAAGCGCGATGTGAATCATCGTTTTCATTGCCTTGCTCCGCTTCCAATCGCTGAGCTCATCTTCTCGACGTCCGAGAGGATCCATTTCTTCTCGAAGAATTCTTTCTTCGGGGCGTAGAAGCGCGCCATCAGCTCGAATTTTCGTGCAGGGTCGGTAGGCACCCAGTTCGTCTCCTTGCCTGCGGGTGCTGCAGGTCCGAAGAAGATGTCGATCGAGCCATCCGAATTCTTCTGCAGGTCGGGGATCTGCGAGGAGCGGCTTGCTCGCGAGACATTCTTGATCAGAGCATGGGTTTGCCGGTCATATGCCGTGACTGACCAGTATTGTTCGACCGGTACGTTGGCGGGGACATTGAGACGGTAGGTCTTGCCGCCGTCGAAGGCGTCGCCGTCCTTATCGCGGATCGAGATAGAATAAAACTGTCCCGCGCCCAGCCGTTTGATGCCGATATAAGCGTAGCTGTAGGCCATGCCTCGCAGATCGACCGGATAATGGTTCGGATCGGTGAAACCTTCCTGCGCTGCCTTGATAAGTTCAGGCGGCGCGGGGAAGGTCCAGCGGCTCGTCGCCGAGAAGAACGGCGGCAGGCCGGCATTATATCGGGCTTCCAGCAGCGCGCCTGCTTCGAGCGCCGCGGACGACAGGAGGGCTTTTGTCGCCTCGTCCGGATTGAACGTTTTGCCCTTCTCGATCCCGAACGATTTGAGCTGATCGATCATGGTCCGGTCGCGGGCGATCCACGGCTCTTCCTGCACGATGCGGTCGAGATTCGAAAAAAAGCTGCCGTCGTAGCGGATCGTCGAATCGAAATCGACGTCCTTGACGTCGGAGAAGATCGTCGGAGGTGGATTAGCCGCCTGCAGGAGCGAATAGACCTTCATGCGCTTGCCGTAGGCGACGGCGGCTTGCACATCAGCATCGCCGTGGCTCTTGAGATTGGAACGGAGCAGCATGTAGTTGCCGAAGGTGTCGGACTGCAGCGAGATATAGCCGTCGGGCTTCGCGCCTGTGTAGCCGGGTGGGAGCACCAGATACTTTCCGCCGGCGCCCTTGTCGGCGCCGAGCAGGCCCGCGTCTTCGAGCGGCGCCTGCCAAACGGTGACGATGTTGCCATTGAATGATCCATTGGCATCGCCGGGCGGCAGTTCGAGCACAATTGGGCCATCCTTGGTGTTGAAGAAGGTCATGAAGTAGAGCGCATCGGCATTGGGCGTGAGCGTCTGGTTGCGCCAATCCAGCGGCCGCCCCCAATAGATTACTTGTCCGACCTTGCCCGGCGTCTTCGTCAGCATTTGCTGCCGCATCAGGTCGTAATTGACGGCCGGCATACCCCAGACGACAGCCTCGACCGCGCGCCGCTCGATCATGCGGCGGTTGAGTTCTTCGGAAGATGACTGTGCGTATGCAGACACGGCACTGCAGGCAAAAGCGATTAAAATGAAAAGCTTTTTCACGGCGAACCTCCCTGCATGGCTGGTCGATTGCAAAGATTGTAATTAGAAGTTGCGCTCGGTCAATGTCCGCTTTGGGTCATTTCCGGACCTCGCTGCGCCCAAGCGCAAAGTCCGCTTTGCCCTTAATCAACTGACATCGTCAGCGTGGCGCGGCGCGTCCGACAAGGGCAGCCGACTCATGCACCGCGGCAAGTCGCGCCCTATAGATCAGCCTGTCGATGCGGACGAGCACGGCTCATTCGGTCAATCCCGCTTTCCGAAAGCCCTCGATCATCAGCTTCGCAGTTTTTGATACCTGGCTCCGAGCGATCCACGCCGATATTGTGAAAGCGGGATCGATCTCGAGCATACGAGCCGCCGCCTCACGGGCCTCAGCGTCGCGTCCGAGATGGGCGAAAGCGGACGCGAGGCAGCGGTATGGTCCTGGATGGCAGAGGTTGTGACGCAAGGCTTTCTTCGCTGCAATGATGGCCTCGTCAAAGCGACGAAGCTCAATAAGCGCAAATCCCATCCCGGTAAACGTTGAGTATAGTTGCGGGTCTACCGGACTCATGCGCATGGCACGGTCAAAGCTCCGGATCGCTTCCTCCGGCTGCCCCGCAATCTTGTAGACCCAGCCTCTGCGGTTCCATGTGTGATATGAATTTGGGTTGAGCGCGACCGCCCGATCGGCCATCTCAATCTCAGCCTCACAATCGCCGACCAACAAAGCCGAGATTGATGCAGCAGTTGCTAACGTGTCTGGATCACCATCGTCGAGGCTCAATGCCAGGCGCATAAGCCGAACGGCTTCCTTGCGTTCGAATTGAGGATCGATGGCATAGTTCCTTAGCACGTTTTCCGAGTGACATTCACCTGCCAGAGCAGCGGCACTAGCAAACCCAGGGCAAAGCTCCAAGGCGCGCTGGACCAGTCGGAGTGCCTCGGCCAACCCTTCGCGGGTCGTAAGAATCGCCTGCTGCAAAGCTCTGAGAAAATAATCATACGCGGTGAGGTCTTCCGGTCGCCGCCGCGTCGCCATTGCAATTTCTGCTTGAAACAACTTTGGCTGAATAGCTGAGACAACGGCGAGCGTGACGTCGTCCTGCAGTGCGAAAATGTCTGTCATGTCACGCTCGAACCTGTCCGCCCAAATGTGTGCGCCCGTAGCCGCTTCAATCAACTGGCCCGTGATGCGAACTTTCCCCGAAGCCTTGCGCACCGCCCCCTCGAGGACATAGCGCACGCCAAGCCTGCGCCCGACTTCCTTGATATCGACGGCTTTGCCCTTGAACGTGAAACTCGAATTGCGAGCGATCACGAACAACGATTTGAACCGCGAAAGCGCGGTCGTGATCTCGTCAACCATCCCGTCCGCGAAGTACTCCTGCTCGGGATCGCCAGACATGTTCGCGAACGGCAGCACGGCGATGGAGGGCCTGTCGGGTACTGCAGGAGCGCTCTCGGGCGCATCGTCCGGGCCCGCAACCTCTTGCCCCTCCCGCACCTGTCCGACGAAACGAAATCCCTTTCGCGGCAACGTTTTGATCAGGCGTTGCTCCTCGCCGGAATCGCCGATGGCGCTACGGGCGGCGTTCAGGCGGGTCGTCAGGGCCGCATCGGACACGACGCGTCCATTCCAGATGGCGCCGATGAGATCGTCCTTGGTGACGACACGCTCCCGGTGACGGATCAGATAATCAAGAAGATCAAACACCTGCGGGGCGACAGTAGTCACATCCGATCCGCGACGGAGTTCGCGACGGGCGGTGTCGAACGAGTACTTCTCGAAGAGATAGCGCAAACTGCGGACCCCCTGATGCTGCCTCCGACGGGCCGCCAACGCGGGCAGAAACGTGGAGGATAGGCCGCAGGTGATGAAAATGTAAGCCGAATATCAAGCGCGCCGGCCATGCTGCGGCACGGCGCGCGCATTGCCGTGCGAAGTTCGCACCTCAATCGCGAGTAGTTGGAAGCACCTTTATGACGCGAGGTCTTTCAGGGCCGGGACAGCGGCCTAGTTGGAGGTTCTAGCCAGAAGCGTCTGAGCCGCCCCACTGCACCAACTCGAGGGTGATGCCCTCGGGACCCTCGAAGAGCCGCAGCTTTCGGCTGATGTAATCCATCTCGTCGCTCAGCATGGTTACGCCGTTGGCCACGAGGTGCGCGGTGGCCGCCTCAATGTCGTCGACGCGAAACGCGAGGTGATTGAAGCCCCGTTGTCGCAGATTCGTCGGGTGCGCACCCGGATCGGTCCCCGGGGTCGGGTCGAACTCGAGCAGCTGGATCTCGAAATGAGGATCCGCTCCTTCGAGTGCGAGGGTGATGTGCTGTGCTTTCATCCCCGGCATGCCCATGTACCGGGCCGGAAGGCCACCGTCGATCGTCGCGACGTGACCCTTTCTAAAGCCAAGGAGCGCGAAGAACTCGATCGCCGGGCCAGCGTCTGCCACCGCGATCGTAACATGATCCGGATTGAGTATCATCTTGTTACTCCCTGTCATCAACGCCGTGCACTCGGCCGCGCCGGCTTACCTCCGCCGGGTGAGCTGCCGGCAACTGGCCCTCCCGTGCTTGCAAGGCTACCAGCTCGCTCGAAGCGCCGTTGCCTCACCCGGATTTTCTAGTCGAAGTCGAGCGTATAGCGGAAACCAGTTGAGGTAACGAAAGTGTTTATGGGCTTGACGGTACTTCCGGACAGCATTGTGCTCTTATCATTGGCCGGAGAAGGGAAACCATCTGAGGTCGTCGCGTCGCCGGTCCTGTAGATGAGAGTGGTCAGAGAGCAATGAGCAACATAAAAAGCGGAATAAAAGGCCTCCTGGTTGCAGTCAGCGTCAGCGCGGGTCCGTTTCTCAACGCCCAAGCAGCAGCAGCGCAACAGGGTTCGCCGCCACTTTCATCCGAGCAAATTGCCCAGATCGTGAGGAGCTCCGATCGCACTGCGGCAGATCGCGCCAATGATGGACGACGCAAGCCTGAGCAGATGCTGGGCTTCATCGGCATTCGTCCCGGTATCGTCGCGGTCGATCTCAGCGCGAGCGGTGGCTACACCACGGAATTATTAGCCCGTGCGATCGGCCCCTCGGGCAAGGTTTATGGTCAGAGCCGGCCGCGCGATCCCAACCGGGCACCCACGCCTCCGGTAGCGCTCGAAGGCAACAGCAACCCAGCCAGCACGCCGAGTGCGGCGCCAGCAGCAGCGCCGGCAAGCGCGCCACGACCATCCCCGGTTGCCCTCGCCGAACGCGAAAACAATCTCCGAAGCAATGGCGTTCAGGCCGCGCCGATCGTCGCGCTCTCCCGACCGTTCGAAGATCCCGTTCCGTCCGAGCTCGCGGCGGGAGGCGTCGATCTCGCGACCTTGATGTTCAACTATCACGACCTCGGACACCTCGGCGTGGATCGCGCGGCGATGAACAAGGCTGTCTTCGGCGCGCTCAAGTCGGCAGGCCTCTACGTTATAGCTGATCATTCGGGTCGGCCTGGAACTGGCATCTCCGAATCCGGTACCTTGCATCGCATCGAAGAAGCGTTTCTTCGGCAGGAAGTCGAGGCGGCGGGATTCAAGCTGAGGGACGAAGGCAATTTCCTGCGCAACCCGAACGATCCCAGAGATAAGAATACGCCGGACCCGCCGCAACCGAAGGACGAATTCGTGCTCAAGTTCGTCAAGCCGTGAGCGGTGCATGTCGCGTTCAAAGTTCAGGCAATGGACCGGTGGCAACGCAATAGCAGACGTCTGCCACTCCTAGCCGTTCCGCTCAGACCGCGTCAGTCCAGCTTTCCGAGAACGCCAACGCCGATGTCGAGAAGGGCCGCCCCTCGCGCTCGCGCGGCCAGGACTGCCCCTTGGCCTCCATGCCATTGCGGACGAGGCGCGTGCCGAGCGCTGGTATCAATACAGTGCATACGCCGTAGCGCCGGTTGGGGATCTGGTTCGGCTGCGAGTGGATGAGCAGCGGCTCGCCGATATCGAACCAGGTGAGCGAGATGTCTTCGCTGTGCGACTTGATGTACTCAGTCCAGAAGTAGCGCGGATCTCCAGCCTTGGAAAACGTCGCCTCCGCACAGGGGATCGTTGTGTCGGAAAGTTCGGCATTGAGCATGCCTTGTACGGTCGTCTGCAGCCACCGCGCCATCGCGATGTTGTCGGAATAGATGCGCCAGCGGCCTTCTGTCAGCTCGCTCTTCAGGTAGAGGACGTGGCCGGGCCCAGCTGGCGAAAAGATAATCCGCCAATAGCTCGCATCTGTTGAGTTCGGATCGCCATCCTTCAAGCTCAAGCGGATAAATGGGTTCTCGCCCGTAAGGATCGTTTTGTTGGGATCGGCAATGCTCATTTAACTGGTCTCCGTTCAACTTCTCGCGGGGACTGTACCAGCTTAAACCAGCGCACTGGAAGGGCATGTGTGTGCGGATGTCCGCTTTGGGTCCAGCCAGGGTCAAAAGCAGACGTCGGTTGGCGCGGCCGGCATGTCCGCGCTAAGGGCCAGTCGGCGACATCGTTGACACACGATGGTCAATCGGCACAATCGAACAGTCCTTTACAGGAACAAGGTGCGGCAATGGATGCCACTTCAGTGTCTGGCAAATGTTTGTGCGGCTCGATTGTCTTCCAATACACCGGGCAACCGAACTGGACGTTGCATTGCCATTGCGAGAGCTGTCGACGAGCAACCTCTTCCCCAATAACGACATGGATTTCAGTGCCACGCAGCGCGTTCGCGTTCACGAAGGGCGCGCCCCGCTATTTCCATTCTTCGCCAGGCGTTCGGCGTGGTTTCTGTGAGAATTGTGGGTCACCCCTCACATATGAGAATGAACGGATAGAGGGAGAAATTCACATATATGCGGTGTCGCTGCTCGATCCGAATTATGCGTCGCCGCGCTGCCACGTCTTCGTTAATGAACAGCTACCTTGGTTCGAGGCGCTCGATGACTTACCGAGGTTTGCAACGACCGGTCGCGACGGTGCCTCGCCTATCCGCATCGGTCCCAAGAAGAAACTGGATTGATCTTTCCCGCAAGGACGGCGGACAATTTCTAATTCACCGCCACCAGCTTCCGCTGCTCAGGATCGCTCGTGCCGGTCTGCGCGATCAGCCGCTTCAGCTCCGGAATGCAGGAGCCGCAATTGGTGCCCGCTTTCAGCCTGGCACCGATATCCGCCGCCGAGCGCGCGCCGCCCGCGATAGTATCGCAGATGGTGTTGCGGCCGACACCGAAGCAGGCGCAGACGATTGGGCCGGTATTGGCGAGGCCATCGACCGATTTGCCCGACAGCAGCATGCGGCGCTGGTCGGTGCTTAGTGTATCGGCGGCGAACAGGTCCTTGACTACATTCCAGTCGCCGGCGTCGCGCGCGGGCCCGATGAACAGGCAGGCCTCGATGCGGTCGCCGTCAAACGACGCCGCACGATACACGCCGCCGCCAAAATCCTTGTATTCGGCAAGATCGTCCGAGGTCACGGATTTCAGCCAGGACTGCCATCCCGCAACGTCGGCGTTGTCGGCGAACAGATAGCCGTAACCGCCGCTGACGGCGACGCGCGCGACCCACGCATGATCCGGCAGCGCGAGCGGTGTTCGCGACAGCGCAAAGCCGCGGAATACATATTCATAGGGCGCGATCGATGCCGGCGTCGCCTTGTTCTCGGGCTGGCCGGAGAACGGATCGGTGATGGGCGCCACCAGCGAACCGACGCGCGCGCCGGTGGCATTGGCCTCGCTCCAGTGGATCGGCGCGAACAGCATGCCGCGCTGCTGCCGTTCGCTGACGACGACCCGAAGCGTACATTGCCCGTAATCGGTGGTGACCCGCGCGAAGTCGCCATGGGCCACGCCATAACGCGCGGCATCGTCCGGATGGACCTCGACGAACGGCTCCGGCAGATGCTGGCCGAGCCGCGGGCTTTCACCCGTGCGGGTCATGGTGTGCCACTGGTCGCGGATGCGGCCGGTGTTCAGCCGCAGCGACCGCGCCGCCGTGGTCTCGGTCCGCAACGCAGGAATTTCCGGTGCGACAAAGCGGGCCTTGAAATCGTTGGCGAAGAAACCGCCTTCGGCGAAGAAGCGCGCCTGCGGCTCGCTTCCCTGCCGGACCGGCCACTGCACCGGCGCCATTGCGTCGAAATCGCTGTCCGACAGCGAGGCCAGCGCGCCGATGTCGAAGTCGCGCGCGCCCTCGTTCTCGAATGCCGAGAGAGAAGCATGCTCGCGAAAAATATCCGCCGCCGAGGTAAAGCCGAAGGCCGCGCCGAAGCCGAGGCGCCGGGCGACCTCGCCCATGATCCACCAATCGGGCTTGGCCTCGCCGGGTGGGGAAAGGAATGCGCGCTGCCGCGAGATGCGCCGTTCCGAATTGGTCACGGTGCCGGATTTCTCGCCCCACGCCTCCGCCGGCAGCAGCACATGCGCGCCGACGTCGACCGTGTCGTTGGAGATGACGTTCTCGGAAACCACGAACAGTTCGAGCTTCTTCAGGGCGTCGCGAACGCCGTCGGCGTTCGGCAGCGACACCGCCGGGTTGGTCCCCATCACCCACAGCGCCTTGATCTCGCCACGCGCGATGGCCTCGAACATCTGGACCGCCTTCAGGCCTTCATGGGTCGCGATGCGCGGCGCCTTCCAGAACCGGCGCACGCGATCGATGTCGGGCGGTGTAAAGCCCATATGGGCGGCGAGCTGGTTGGCGAGCCCGCCAACCTCGCGGCCACCCATCGCATTGGGCTGCCCGGTCAACGAGAACGGCGACGCGCCCGGCAGGCCGATCCGCCCGGTCGCGAGGTGGCAATTGAGGATGGCGTTGACCTTGTCGGTGCCTTGCGCCGACTGGTTGACGCCCTGCGAATACAGCGTCACCACGCGCGGCGTATTGGCAAATATCTGGAAGAACGCCGCGACGTCCTGCTCGGCGAGGCCGGTCGCCAGCGCAGTGGCCCCGACGCTGCCCGCTATGCTGCGCGCACGGGCGATAGCGTCGTCGAAGCCGGTGGTGTGGAGTTCGATGTAGTCGCGGTCGAGCACGCCGTTATCGGCAAGATGCACCAGCAACCCGCTGAACAGCGCCGTATCGGTGCCCGGCTTCAACCCGAGGAACAAATCGTCGTCGCCGACGGTATCGGTCCGGCGCGGATCGATCACGATCATCCGCGCGCCGCGCTTCTGCTTGTTGGCGAGCATGCGCTGGTACAGCACCGGATGGCACCAGGCCGCGTTGGAGCCGACCAGCACCAGAAGATCCGCCTCGTCGAGATCTTCATAGCACCCCGGCACCGTGTCGGCGCCGAAGGCGCGGCGGTGGCCGGCGACGGATGACGCCATGCACAGCCGCGAATTGGTGTCGACATTGGCGCTGCCGATAAAGCCCTTCATCAGCTTGTTGGCGACGTAATAGTCTTCCGTCAGCAGCTGGCCGGAGAGATAGAACGCCACCGCGCCCGGGCCGTCGCGCGCGATGATGTGCTGGAAGCGGTGCGCGACGTGGTCGAGCGCGTCGCTCCAGGCCACCCGCTCCATGGTGCCCTTGCCGCAGCGGATCATCGGATAGAGCAGCCGGTTGGTCAGGCCGAGCGTCTCGCCGAGCGCCGAGCCCTTCGAGCACAGCCGGCCGAAATTGGCGGGATGCTCGGGATCGCCCGATATCGCCGCTCCGCCCCGCCCGTCCGGCGTCGCCAGGATGCCGCAGCCGACGCCGCAATAGGCGCAGGTGGTGCTGATGGCGCGCAGGTCGGGATCGATGGCAGTCATGGCGGCAACCGGATCATGCAGCTTCCGAACGGATCGCGAGCGAGCGGCCGAACATCATGTCAGCGCGAATTCCTTGTGTCGGCTGCCGCGTGCGGATCAGTTCGAGATACCAGAGCGCGTCGGCGACATCGCCGATCAGGACCGCACCGGTCAATCGCCCGCCAGCAATCACAAGCTTCTTGTAGGTGCCGTGATTGATGTCGGAGAGCACGATGGTCTCGCTGCCGTCGTCGCCGATGAAATCGCCGGCGGAGAACACGCTGACGCCGGAGACTTTCAGATTGGTCGCAACGATGCTGCCGGCATAGCAGGCTTCCCGCCCGGCGAGATGCCGCGCCAGCACCCTCGCCTGCTCATAGGCCGGCTCGACCAGCCCGTAGCAGATGCCGCGATGCTCGGCGCATTCGCCGATCGCGAATACGTCCGCCGCGCCGGTCTGCAGATGGTCGTCGACCACGATGCCCCGATTGACCGATATGCCGGCTTCCTTAGCCAGTGCGATATTTGGCCGGATGCCCGCCGCAAAGATCACGGCGTCAGCCGGAATCAGGCGGCCGTCCACCAGTTCGACGCCTTCGACGCGGGTCACGCCATGGATGCGCGCGGTGTTGGCGTTGAGCAGGATTTCGATCCCCTTGCGCTCGACAAGGGACTTCAAAAGTTCGGCCGCGGGCGCATCCAACTGACGCTCCATCAGGCGGTCCATCAGATGCACCAGCGTCACCGGCGCACCGGCCTTGGCGAGCCCGTAGGCCGCTTCAAGGCCCAGCAATCCGCCGCCGACCACCACCACGCGCTTCTTCTGCGCCGCCAGCGTCAGGAGAAGATCGACGTCCCGGCTGTCGCGAAACGTATGCACGCCGGCAAGGCCGGCGCCCGGCACGTTGAGCCGCAGCGGCGACGAGCCTGTGGTCAGCACCAGCTTCGAGAACGGAACGCTCTCGTCATTCTCGATCTTGAGCTCGCGGCGGCCGACATCGATCTCGGTGGCCGTGCAGCCATATTTCAGGGTGACGCCACGGTCGCGCCACCAGGAGGCCGGCCGCAGCTCGATGTCCTGCGAGGTGGTCTCGCCGGCCAGCACCGATGATAACAGCACGCGATTATAGGCGAGCCGCGGTTCGTCGCCGATCACGGCGATGGCGTAGCGGCCCAACGCCACCTTGGCCAATTCGTCGACCAGGCGGGCAGCGGCCATGCCGTTGCCGACGATGACAAGCGGTTCGCTCATGACGCACCCTCACTCGGCGGCTTGAGTGCTGCCGTAGGCTTCCGAGATCATGTAGCCGGACAACGTGCCGTAAGCCGCGGTCCAGGCATCGGCGACTTCAGGAGTCCAGGCTTCGCCGAGCCCTTTCTCAAGCGTCCACAGCAGCGTTCCGCCGACGACGGGATAGTGCTCAGGCTTGGCGCCGTAGCTGACGTGACGCTTTGCCAAGGCGCTGGCGGCCGGCAACACCGCGCCGAGATTGCTCAAGCCGTTGACCACGACGGCGAGCGTTCCCATCAACTTCTTGCGCTGCTCGGCCATGTCGGCGGGGAACATCGCCTTGACCGAGGGAGCGACTTCGAACAGGCGGTCGTAAAACAAGACGGCGGCCTGTTCGGAAATCGGAGCGACCCTGGCGAAACTTTGCTGCACGAGATTGACTTGTTCAGGTGTCATTTTCTTCTCCTGCCTCTTCCAGGCCCCGCCCCACGCGGGACCAAGCAAAACTCAGGCCGCTTCGACGAAGCGATGCCGCTCATAGAGGAATTCGAGCACCCGTTGCCGGCACTTGAGGTAGCCGGGGTTGGTCGCGAGCTCGAGCCGCTTGCGCGGACGCGCCAGCGGCACTTCCAGCACTTCGCCGATCCGTGCGCTGGGACCGTTGGTCATCATCACGATGCGATCCGACAGCAGCACGGCCTCGTCGACGTCGTGGGTGATCATCAGGATGGTGTTGCCGAGCTTCTGGTGCAGCGCCATCACCGAATCCTGCAGATGCGCGCGGGTCAGCGCGTCGAGCGCGCCAAAGGGCTCATCGAGCAAAAGCACCTTCGGCTCCATCGCGAGTGCGCGGGCGATGCCGACGCGCTGCTTCATGCCGCCGGACACTTCGGACGGCCGCTTGTCCTTGGCGTGAGCCATTTGCACCAGGTTGAGATTGTGCATCACCCAGGCGTCGCGCTCGGCGCGGGTCTTGGTCGAGGCGAACACCTTGTCGACGCCCAGCCTGACGTTCTCATAGACCGTCAGCCAGGGGAGCAGGCTGTGGTTCTGGAACACCACGGCGCGGTCCGGTCCCGGCGAATTGACCTCGCGGTTTTCCAGGAGCACGCAGCCCTGGGTGGTGTCGGTGAGGCCGGCGACGATGTTGAGCAGCGTGGACTTGCCGCAGCCGGAATGGCCGATGATCGAGACATATTCGCCCTTTTCGATCGTCAGGTTGATGTCCTTCAGCACCTCGGTCGTGGCATTGCCGCGGGTGAAGGTCTTGTCGATGTGGTCGAGCTTCAGATAGGCCTGCATGACATGTTCCTTCAGTTCAGCGCGGTGCCGCGGGTCACGATCTTCGCCAGTCCCGCGATCAGGCGGTCGAGCACGAAGCCGATGATGCCGACATAGAACAGGGCCAGGATGATTTCGCTGATGTGCGAGGAGTTCCAGGCGTCCCAGATGAAGAAGCCGATGCCGACGCCGCCGATCAGCATTTCCGCAGCCACAATCGCCAGCCACGACAGGCCGATGCCGATGCGAAGACCCGTGAAGATGTAGGGCGCCGCCGCCGGGATCATGATCTTCGAGAAGAACTCCAGCGGATTGAGCTGCACGACGGCCGCGACGTTGCGATAATCCTGCGGGATGTTGCGGATGCCGACCGCGGTGTTGATGATGATCGGCCACACCGACGTGATGAAGATGACGAAGATCGCCGAAGGCTGGCCATCACGGAACGCGGCAAGCGACAGCGGCAGCCAGGCGAGCGGCGGGATGGTGCGAAGTACCTGGAACAACGGATCGAGCCCGCGCATCGCCCACACCGACTGCCCGACCAGCGTGCCGAGCGCGATACCGGCGATCGCGGCCAGCGAATAGCCCAGCGCGACGCGCTGCAGCGAGGCGGAGAGATGCCAGAACAGGCCCTTGTCGATGCCGCCGCGGTCGAAGAAGGGATCGAAGATCAGCTCCCTGGTATCCTTGAAGACCCGCGACGGCGGCGGCAGGGTCGAGCCGGCACGACGACAGACCAACTCCCAGAACAATAACAGCAGCGCGAGCACGATGAGCGGCGGCACGACCCGCACCGCGGTCTCCCTCGCCATCTTGATGTACTTTTCGGCACGTGGCGCCGGCTTCGGCGTCATCGTCACGACCGGCGCAGCCGTCGTGGGCGAGGTGACCGGGATTGCCACCGCCGTGGCTTCGGTTTTCATCGCATGCATCGACATTGAAATTGTATCTCCGCGTTTCAATGAGCGGGCCGCGCGCTAGCCGCGCGGCCCGGTTTGGATCAGACCTCAACACGCTTGATCGACAGGGACTTGAGATACGCAGCCGGATTCTCGGGATCGAACACCTTGCCGTCGAAGAAGGTCTCCTTGCCGCGCGAGGTCGAGGTCGGGATATCCGAAGCCGCAACGCCGAGTTCCTTGGCAGCGTCCTTCCAGAGGTCTTCGCGGTTCACCTTGGCGATCAGCGCCTTGCTGTCGAAGCCCGGTTCGTACTTGCCCCAGCGGATGTCCTCGGTCATGAACCAGAGGTCGTGGCTCTGGAACGGATAGGAGGCGTGATCGGCCCAGAACCGCATGATGTGCGGCGAGTTCTCGACCACCTTGCCGGGAATGCCGTAGTCGAACTTGCCCTTGACGCGATCGGTGACGTCATCGACGGGGCAGTTGATCCACTGCCGCTTGGCGCAGATGGCGGCGACCTCGTCACGATTTTCCGGCTTCTCGCACCACTGCTGGGCTTCCAACACGGCCATCAGCAGCGCCTTCGCCGCTTTTGGATATTTGTCGACATAGGCGGCGCGCATGCCGAAGGATTTTTCCGGATGCTTGTTCCAGAGCTCGCCGGTGGTGATGGCGGTGTATCCGATGTTCTGATGGATGAGCTGCAGGTTCCACGGCTCGCATACGCAGAAGCAATCCATGGTACCGACCTTCATGTTGGCGACCATCTGCGGCGGCGGCACCACGATGGTCTCGATGTCCTTGTCGGGATCGATGCCGCCGGCGGCGAGCCAATAGCGGATCCACAGATCGTGGGTGCCGCCCGGGAACGTCATTGCCGCCTTGATCGCTTTGCCTGAGGCTTTCTTCTTGTCCAGCGCAACCTTGAACGGCGCGGTATCGACGCCGACCTTGACGTCCTCATATTCCTTGGCGACCGAGATGCACTGACCGTTCAGATTGAGCCGCGCCAGGATGTACATCGGCGTCGGCTGATTGTTCTGCGTCACCCTGCCGGCCGAAATCAGATACGGCATCGGCGTGAGGATGTGTGCGCCGTCGATGCCATTACCCTCGGAGCCGAGCACGAGGTTGTCGCGCGTCGTTCCCCACGAGGCCTGCTTCTGCACCTCGACGTCGGGCATGCCGTATTTCGCGAAGATGCCCTTCTCCTTGGCGACGAACAGCGGCGAGGCGTCCGTCAGCGCGATGAAGCCAAGTTTCGCAGCCTTCACTTCCGGACCTGCGCCCTGCGCGAACGCGCCGGCGGGAAAGTTGAGCTTGGCGGCGGCGAGCAAGGCAGCCGTTCCGCCGGCCGCCTTCAGAAGCTGGCGGCGGCTGAGACCACGGCGCGAGGTCGGAATGGTGGGCTTCGTCATGGGCATCATTGTCCTTTTGCGTCAGTGCGTGAACGGGGCCGCCCGATTGGGGTCACCGCGCAGGGCGCAGAAGGGCGTGCTCCAGGGAGGCCCCGGAATGGCGGCGACACAATTCGGATGAGTGGTCTCGAGGGACGGCATCAATGGCGTCAGCACTAGCTATTCAAGCTTCGTGCCAAGCCTTTTGCGCTGCAAAAAAGATATATTTGTCAGATAGATATGAGCCAGATGCGGCGTATTATCGCGCCGCAAAGGAACCGCTATTCGCATTCTAAATTTGCGATTCGCCCAATTTTTGTGCGGCGCACAAGAATTGGGCAAGCGCTAAAATCGGTGTCCCTAAGCGTCCTCTTTGGCCTTCGCCATCATCGGTTTCGGCGCGTTTCCGTCGCCCGGCTTCATCCGGAATTCGTAGGTCATGAGGTGCCATGGCTCGCCCGTCGGCTTGCCGTCCGGCATCGTCGGATCGGTGCGCTTTTCGATTTTGGCGATCAGTTCGTCCTTGACCCCGAACACGACGTCGGAATCGAGATATTTGTCGCCGTCCATGAAGACATGCGTGATCAGCGGCTGGTGACCGGGCGCGTCGACCAGGAAATGCACATGGGCCGGCCGCATCGCATGGCGGCGGGTCTGCACGATCATCTCGCCGACCGGGCCGTCGGTCGGGATCGGATAGCTGCACGGCAGGATGGTGCGGAAGAAGAATTTTCCATCGGCGTCGGTGATGAAGCGCGCCCGCGACGACGGCCCCTCCGTCGCATAGGCCGGCTTCTGGGAATCATAGAAGCCGTCATCATCGGCATGCCAGACGTCCACCGGCACGCCAGCCAGCGGCTTGCCCTGGAGGTCGGTGACGCGGCTCTGCACGAACATCCGCTCGCCGGACAGATTGGCCGAGATATCGGTGCCATGCGGCGTCACCTTGTGCTCGCCGACATAGAACGGGCCGAGCACCGTGGTCTCGGTGGCGCCCTCGCGCTCCCGGTGGTTGACCGCATCGACCAGCATCGACACGCCAAGCACGTCGGAGAGCAGGATGAACTCCTGCCGGATCGGGGTGCACTTCTGACCGGTCCGGGTCAGAAAATCGATCGCATATTCCCACTCCTCGAAGGTGAGATCGGTCCTGCGCACATAGTCGTGAAGCGATTTCACCAGTTCCTGCAGCAGGAATTTGGCGCGCGGATCCGGCGTGTCGTCAAAGCTGCGGATCACGGCGGCGGTCAGTTCGGTTTCGCTGAATTGGCGCATTTTTCTGTCCTGCGGGAATAGACCAAGGCTGCCGGCAGCCTATACCAGCGTCCCGCGGGGGGTAAGCGCGACTGGTTGGAACGCAGCACACTTTTCGGCTATCAAGGCCGCATCCCAGCCGGAGATCTGTGCCGATGTTAGCCCCCACCCCTGCCTCGCCCGAACAAGCCGGAATGTCCAAGGCGGCGCTCGATCGCCTCGAAAATCACCTCAAGCAGCGCTACGTCGACGCCGGCCGCTTTCCGGGAACGCAGCTCCTGATCTACCGCCGCGGCAAGGTCGTGCATTCGACCGCGCAGGGCTTCGCCGACCTCGAGCGCAAGGTGCCGGTCAAGGACGACACGATCTTCCGCATTTATTCGATGACCAAGCCGCTCACGAGCGTGGCCTTCATGATGCTGGTCGAGGAAGGCCGCGTCGCGCTTGACGAGCCCGTGCACAAATACATTCCGGCCTGGAAGAATCTTGGCGTGTTCATGGCCGGCACTCATCCGGCCTTCCTGACCCGCCCGCCGACGCGTCCGATGCTGATCGTGGACCTGTTGCGCCACACTTCGGGCCTTACCTATGGCTTCCAGCAGCGCAGCAATGTCGATGCCGCCTATCGCGAGACCAAGATCGGCGAGGTGATCAAGGCCGGCTCGCTGCAGACCATGATCGACGACCTCGCAAAAATCCCGCTGGAATTCTCGCCGGGCGAGGCCTGGAACTATTCCGTCGCCACCGACGTACTCGGCTATCTCATAGGCGTGATCAGCGGCAAGCCGTTCGAGCAGTTTCTAAAAGAACGCATCTTCGATCCGCTCGGCATGAACGACACCGACTTCTTCGTACCGAAGGAAAAGGCGCATCGTTTGGCGGCCTGCTATTCGGCCGGCGTGCAGATCGGCATGACTGCCGGCGAGACCAAACTGACGCTGCAGGACGACCCGGCCACGAGTTCGTTCCTGTCGCCGCCCTCGTTCATCTCCGGCGGAGGCGGCCTGTGCTCGACCGTGGCCGACTATCTCACCTTCTGCCGGGCGCTGCTCAATGGCGGCGAACTCGGCGGTGTCCGCCTGCTGGGCCCGAAGACGCTGAAGCTCATGGCGTCGAACCATTTGCCCGGCGGCGTCGACCTGCCGGCGATGTCGCGCTCGCTGTTCTCGGAAGCCGCCTATAACGGCATCGGCTTCGGTCTGGGCTTTGCCGTCACCATGAACCCGGCGCAGACGCTGATCGCCGGCAGTCCCGGCGAGTTCAACTGGGGCGGCGCGGCGACCACCTCGTTCTTCATTGATCCGGCGGAAGAACTGATCATGATCTTCATGACGCAGGTGCTGCCGTCGAGCGCTTATCCGTTGCGGCGCGAGCTGCGCACCATGGTGTATGCCGCGATCACCGACAGCAATCTCTGAGAACCGACGGCCGGGCCGCATGACGGAACCCGGCCGCTCTTGAACCCGGCTGAATATCTTACTTTATCCTCCTATTATTCTTGGCGAAATTCGGCGGCTTCTCCTATGCTTTCGGTATTGGGGGCCGATCCGGGGCGTGTGTTGCCGAAACCTTCACTACCAGTGCGTCTTGCCCTTCTGGTTGCGGGAACCACGCTGCCGCTGATTCTTTTCGCGGCCGGCATTGTTTTCAACCATTACAGGCAGGACCGCCAGACCGCTACCCAACGCGTGTTTGAAACGGTTTACAGCATTCGTCTCGTGCTTGATGCGGAGATGCAGCGGATCACCGGCGCGCTGCAGGTATTGTCGCTGACAAACACCCTGCACCACCGGGATTTCGAGGGATTCCGCCGCATCTGCCAGGGTTTTCTCGACCAGTATGGCGAAGGCGGCGTCGTGCTGGTGGCTGACCGCAAAGGACGTCAGGTGTTCTCCTCGCTCACGCCTGACACGGCAAACCTGCCGTTCCGCAACAACCTGCCCATGGTCGAGAAAGTCTTCGCGGAGAAGAAGCCAGTCTATTCCAACCTGTTCTTTGGGACGGTCAAGAAGCGGCTGATCGTGACGATCGAAGTGCCGGTGATGCAGGGCGACGAGGTGCTTTACGACATCTCGTTCAGCCCGCCGATCGAAATATTCCAGGCCATGATCGAGCAGCAGCGGCCGAACCGGGATTGGACGATCTCTATCTTCGACAGCGAAGGCACCAATTTCGCGCGCACGCCGAATCCTCAGGAGACCGTCGGCAAGCGCGCATCGCCCTCGCTCCACGCCGAGATGTTCAGGACTCCGGAATCCACCGTGTCGACCGTATCGCTCGAGGGCGTGCCGCTGATCACGAGCTTCGCCCGCTCTTCGCTCACCGGCTGGACGGTCGCCGCAGGCGTCGCCGAAAGCTCGCTGGTCGCGCCGCTCTGGCGCAACCTCGCGATCACAAGCGTGATGGGCGCCGTGCTCCTGATGGTCGGTCTCGCCTTTGCGGTGCGGATGGCGACCCAGATCGCGCGTGGCGAGATGCTGCACAATCTCCTGATCGAGGAACTCAACCACCGCGTCAAGAACACGCTCGCAGTCCTGCAGTCGATCGCCACCCAGACGTTCCGGAGCGCAAGCCGGGCCGAGCGCGCGAAGTTCGAGGGAAGGCTCGGCGCGCTGGCGGAGGCGCACAATCTGCTGAGCCAGGAAAAATGGCAGGGCGCCGAGTTGCGGGAAGTGATCACGCGGGTGCTGCAGCCCTATCTGCTCAACACTCCGGAGCGGATGCGGATGTTCGGGCCGCAGGTTCCGCTGTCGCCGCGGCTCGCCGTGGTGCTGTCGATGATCGTGCACGAGATCGCGACCAACGCGGCGAAGTACGGCGCGCTTTCGAACGAGACCGGCACCGTGGCGCTGGACTGGGAGATCCTCGAGGAAAGGGACGGGCGCAAGCTGCGGCTGATCTGGACCGAGGCCGGCGGCCCGCCGGTCACGGCGCCGGTGCAGCGCGGCTTCGGCTCGCGGCTGATCGAGCGCAGCACGCGCGACCAGCTCGGCGGTGAAGCGACCGTCGACTTCCTGCCGCGCGGCGTCATCTACACGGTGAGCTGCGCGCTCGACAGGGAGGAATAGCTCGATACGAAGATGGCTACTTAAGCATCTCCGGCACGATCAGCCGCGGCAGAAACAGTGAGACCTCGGGCCAGACGATCAGCGCGGCCAGCACCAGCAGCATCGGAACCAGCATGATGGCCGTGTCCTTGAGCGCATAGCGCAGCCGTACGCCCGCGATCGAGCAGGCGATCATCAGGCACAGCCCATACGGCGGCGTCACCAGCCCAAACGCCAGCGAGACGATCGAGATGATCGCAAACTGCACCGGATGGAGGTCGACCGATTTCGCCAGCGGTTCCAGCACGGTGCCGACGATGACGATCGCCGGAATCGCGTCGAGGAAGCAGCCCACCACCAGAAAGCAGAACGCGATGAAGAAGCCGGCCCCGATCGGGCCCATGCCCCAGGTCGAGACGTTGGCCAGCAGTTCCTGCGGAATCTTGTAGTAGGCCAGCAGCCAGCCGAAAGCGCTTGCGGTGCCGACGCAAAACAGCGCGACTCCGGCCAGACGCCCGGTGTCGAGCAGCGCCTTGTAGAGTTCTCGCGCTCCGGTTTCCCGGTAAAAGAACGCCGATAGCGCAACGGAATAAAGCACCGCGACGCAGGCGGATTCGGTCGCGGTGAACCACCCCAGCAAAATGCCGCCGACGATGATGAACGGCGTGATCAGCGCCGGTATCGACCGCCAGATGGCGCAGCACATCTCCCTCCAGGTGTCTTTCGGATAGGTCGGATAGCCGCGGCGAACGGCATAGACATGCACGGTCGCCATCTGCGCGCCCGCGATCAGCAGGCCGGGTATGATGCCGGCCAAGTACATCGCGGCGATCGAGGTCGAGATCAGGCCGCCCCACACGATCATCAGGATCGAGGGCGGGATGATGACGGCGAGCACGGCCGACACCGCGGTGATGGCGATGGAGAACGAGAGGTCGTAGCCCTCCTTGGTTTGGGCGTCGATGAAGATCTTGGACTGGCTCGCCGCGTCCGCGGTGGAAGAGCCGGAAATGCCGGCAAAGAACACCGACAGCACGACGTTGATCTGAGCCAGCGATCCCGGCCAATGCCCGACCATCGAGCGCGACAACGCGACCAGGCGATCGGTGATGCCGCCGATGCTCATCAGGTTGGCGGTCAGGAGGAAGAATGGCACCGCCAGCAGGATGAACGAATTGTAGGCGTTGAAGGTCTCCTGCGCGAGCGTCATGATCGACAGATGCGGCTCGATCAAAAGGATCGGCACACAGGCAAGGCCGAGCGCAAAGGCGACCGGCACGCGAATAATGAGCAGGCCGATGAAAACCCCGAACAGCACCATGGCCGCCTGTCCGGCAGAAAGAACATTGCCGCTCATTGTTGTGCCCCAAGCAAAATCCGCATCTCGTCGAAGATCTGTTCGCCCGCAAATACGATCCACGTCACGCCTGCCACCGGCCAGGCGACATGGATCAGCCAGAGCGGCAGATCAGCCAGTTCCGACGTCCGGTTCCAGGCGAACCGCGTGAATTCGAGCCCGGCCCACACAAACACCAGCGCCATCGCCAGCACGCCAAGCCGCGCGAGAATTCGCACCATGGCCTCGCTTCGGCGTGACAGGTCAGGCCAGACGTCGACTTCGAAATGCTGCGACTCTCTGATGCCGACCATGGCGCCGATCATGATCGTCCAGACAAAGAGGAATCGGGCCATCTCCTCGGTCCAGATGTAGGACGGGATGAGCGGCGTGTAGCGCGAGATGATTTGCAGCGTGACCGGAACGACCAGAATGCCGACGCAGGCGGCAAGCAGGATTTCCAGCAGTTTTGCATAGGCCGCCGTCGCTCGGCGCCACAGCGACGGGTTCGGCGGCATCGATATTTCAGTCATCACGGCTCCGGGGGATCACGATCATGGAATGGGGCAAGCCGTCCGGCTTGCCCCGACTTCCTGCCGCGTGGGCAGCGACAATTCCTGAGATCATGATGCGATTGGAAGAATCGCATCATGATCTCATCTGTTTGTTTGAGCATGATCCCCGCGCAAACGCGTTCCGCGTTTGTCGCGAGGGAAAACCGGTACCCACTTTTCCGGATCATGCTCTACGCGACGTTGATCTTCTCGAAGATGCCCTCGGCGCCGATTTCCTTGGCGTAGGTGGCCATCACGGGATCAGCGAGCTTCTTCATGGCGTCGCGCTCCTCGAACGGGACGCGCTTGAGCTTGCCGGCCTTCTCCAGCGTGTCGAGCTTGACGACTTCCTCGCTCGACTCCAGTTGACGGCCGTAGTCACCGGCTTCCTTGCCAGCCTTGAAGATCGCCTCCTGCAAATCCTTCGGCAAGGTCTTCAGCGTCTTCACCGAGAAGCAGATCGGCCGGATCGATACCGCGTGCTGCGTCAGGTTGAGGTGCGGCGCGACTTCGTAGAACTTCATCGCCTCGACGCCGGCCGCCTCGTTTTCGCCGGCGGCGATCACGCCGTTCTGGATGGCGTTGTAGATCTCGTTGTAGGCGATTACCGTCGGGCTCATGCCGACGGCCGCAAACGTCTTCGACCAGATCGGCGCGCCCTGCACGCGGACTTTCAGACCCTTGATCTCGGCAAGGTTCCGGACCGGCTTGTTGGCGAAGATGTTGCGGATACCGCCGCCTGCATAACCGAGCAGGACGACCTCGGCCTTGGCCGCAACTTCATCGGCGATCGGCGCGAGGATGTTCGCTTCGACCACCTTGTTCATGTGCTCGATGCCCTTGAACACAAAGGGCGCATCGATGAACGGCGCCGCCTTGGCGAAGGTCGACATGTGGGCCGGAGAAACGATGCCGTAGTCGACCGCCTTGCCCTGGGACATGTATTCGAAATACTGCTTTTCGAGCCCGA
The DNA here is from genome assembly GCF_036924535.1 of Bradyrhizobium sp. AZCC 2262. Taxonomy (NCBI): domain Bacteria; kingdom Pseudomonadati; phylum Pseudomonadota; class Alphaproteobacteria; order Hyphomicrobiales; family Nitrobacteraceae; genus Bradyrhizobium; species Bradyrhizobium sp. AZCC 2262. Next base: position 4,940,999 of record NZ_JAZHRT010000001.1, read on the forward strand.
GCGATGAGTTCCTGTGCAGCGTGAAATTGATCGGCTTGCCGTAGTATTTCTTTACCAGCTCTTCGAACCGCAGCAGCGCCCTGTTGAAGGCGTGGTCGTCGTTGAACTGCACGGCTCCGTTGAGCGTGACGGGCGCCTGTGCCCGCAGGATCGTTGGCGTGCCGAGGACGCCGGCAGCCGCCGTCGCACCAAGGCCCGCAAGTACGGTTCTTCGCTTCATGGCGTTCCTCCCCTGTAATGCCTGTCCCTTATAAGCAGGACTTTGGCCTGGCCGACGACGCAGCCACTACCGCAAAGCGTATGCAAAACGGCGCGGCTGTGGAAGCCAATTTAAGTAGAGTACCCGAGCCAATAGGCCGCAGACGGCCGGACCGGTGATGGCAATCATTTTGGCAACCCCGCCCCGGAAGGCGCGGGCCGAACCGGTGCCCCCTTCGCAAATCGCTGAAAATGCCGGTCGGCCTTCCCGTCCCTATCAGTTGCCGAGGCAACGTCTTATGATTGCATCTGATGCCGGCGGGCGATGTTCATGCGCAGCCAGCCGGCACGCCGCAAATGTTGCGCGCTGCCGGATCTGGCCCGCGCCGTCAAAGGTGCGCCAGCACGCGGCTTGCCGCAATTTCCCGTCATGCCTGATCCGAAAAGCCGGAACTGAACGTTACTGCATTTTGTCAGGCATCACTGGACGCGGGCATCTCGCGCAGGGCCGATATCGAGCCGGCGCGCTCTGCGAGCAATCGCATAATTAGCCGGCAAACCCCGTAAAAATCCGGTGCATAAGCGCAACACAGTAAGCATGCGGCCAAAATCTGTGTCCATTGAACTCGCGGTGGTTGTGGTTTGTCGAATATTTTGTCAAATGTAGTGGGCGGGGTTTTTGCCAATACGCCCCGGGTGCCGACAGCTTTAGGTAGTTGTCGGCGCCGGTATCAGGGTGCTTCCAATACGCGCATGCGTTTGGCTACCATCCGTAATATCTCAGGATTCCGGTGGTTCTCTTTACAACCTCACGGTTCGGACTGACTTTAAACGCGGCAAATACGGATGAACCTCTGACCTACTTTTGCCAGGGTTTCCCGATTGAAGGACGGTAAAACCAGAATGAACAGATCAGCAGCGAAGAAGATGAAACAGCGCAGCGCCGGCAAACCCGATATCGAATTGGGCAAGCGGATTCGCCTGCGGCGCGTGGAACAGAAAATCTCTCAAGCGGAGCTCGGCGACAAGCTCGGCGTCAGCTTCCAGCAGGTTCAGAAGTACGAGAAGGGCGTCAATCGTGTCGGCGCGGCTCGTCTTCAGCAAATCGCTACTGCGCTCGACGTGCCCGTGACGTTCTTCTACGACGGCGACGGCAAGGCGCGCGAAGTCGAGAGCCTGCTGTTCCTGGACAGCGCGTTCAGCCTGAGGCTGTTGCGTGCCTACAGCAAGATCAAGGACCAGACCGTACAGCGTCAATTGGTCTCCTTGATGGAATCGATCGCCGCCAACGAGGCTTAGGCATTATCGCGCCTGGATCGCAGCACCGCGGACCCGATCAACCGACGCGAGAAATCGCCGGGTAGCCTGTTGCTGCGCTGGGTCACATATTGATCTGGCTGGAAAAGATCAGCAAAGCCATTGTCGATGGCGGAGTCCGGTCCTTCGACACACAAGCCCTGAATATGTGGTCTCGCGGGCGCGGGCCGTTGAAGAGATCTTCTGCTATTCGAACGTGGCGCCCGGAATTTTTTTTGATCATTGCCCATCGCTCTTTTGATGTAAGCCGCAAAGCCATCCGGTGCCGACAGCTCCGGCGAAACTGCTTATCCTGGGCTGCGGCCGCAGACCTTGCCCGTGGCCGGCGAAACGTGGCACCACCCCTCCCGATAAAAAGACCGGTCCATCGGCTTCGGGAGGCACGCAATGATGATCCTTCACCACGGCTGGCGTTCGAGCGCCTCGCGCCGTGTCCGGCTGTGCCTCGCCGAAAAGGGCCTCGCCTATGAAGGCCACGTGGTCGACATGGCTGCGATGGAGCATCATTCGCCGGAATATCTCAGGATCAATCCGCTCGGCGTGATCCCGGCACTGATCCATGACGACCGGCCGCTGCATGAAAGCGGCACGATCTGCGAGTATCTCGACGAGGCGTTCCCCGCTCCCCCGCTCCGGCCGGATGCACCTTACGAGCGCGCCGAGATGCGCAACTGGATCCGGCACATCGACGGGCTGATCGGCAATCTCATCATCTTCAACTGGCGGCACCATCTGGCGAAGACCGCGTCGCAATGGTCGGATCAGGAACTCGCCGAAAAACTCAAGAACATACCGAGCAAGGAGCGGCAGGAGGCCTGGCTCCGGGCCGCGCGCAAACCCTACACCGAGGAGGAGCGCGACGCGGCGCGGGCCAAACTGGTCGTGCTGCTGGACAAGATGGAGGAAGCGCTGAAGCCGTCCGGGTGGCTGGTCGGCAAGGCCTACTCGATCGCCGACATCGCCGCGGCCCCGTTCGTGAAACGCATCGACGAGGAAATAGCGCCGGACGAGATGACCGAAAAGAAACATCCACGCGTCGCGGCGTGGTGGACTAGACTGCAGGCGCGGCCGGCCTACGCCCAGGCGAATTTCGGCCCCTTCGTTGATTCCTGAAATGGACTGGACAATTCGATGCTAGACACCCCGAAGAACGCCGAAACATCCCATGCCGACGGCAAGATCCTGCAAAGCGTCCGCGATGGCGTCGGCGTCATCACGTTCAACAATCCCGACAAGCGCAACGCGATGTCGCTCGAAATGTGGGACGGCCTGGGCCACGCCCTGGTCGAGCTGCGCGACGATCCCGACGTTCGCGTCGTGATCCTGGTCGGCGCCGGCGACAAGGCCTTCGTCTCGGGCGCCGATATCAGCCAGTTCGAAAAGACCCGCCACAATGCGGCGGCCTCGGAAGAATATTCGAAGCGGAGCGAGGCGCAGCGCGCGCTGCTCGCGAGTTACCCGAAGCCGACCATTGCCTGCATCCGCGGCTTCTGCCTCGGCGGCGGCATGCAGGTCGCGATGCTGACAGATATTCGCATTGCCTCCGACAACAGCCAGTTCGGCATTCCCGCCGCAAAGCTCGGTATTGCCTATGGCTATGACGGCCTCAAGCATCTGGTCTCGCTGGTCGGGCCATCCTGGGCGCGGCTCATCATGTATACGGGCATGCGGATCGATTCCGCGGAAGCGTTACGGATCGGATTGGTCGACCGCGTGCTGCCGGGTGCGGAGTTGTGGGACGCCACCATGGAGATCGCGCGCACCATCTCCGGCAACGCGCCACTGGCGATCAAGGCCGCCAAGATCACGATTGCCGAAGTGCTGAAGGACGAAAGCAAGCGCGACACGGACGCGATCAAGGCGATCGGCATGGCCTGCATGGATAGCGAAGATTTTCGCGAAGGGCGAACGGCTTTCATGGAAAAGCGCAAGCCGCAGTTCAAGGGGAAGTAGTAAGGATCGAAGCGGCGCACACTCCATATCCGTCATCCCCGGGATGAACGCAATTGCGTTCACCCGCGGGAGCGCGAAGCGCGTCTCGAAGGACGACGGCCCGGTCCGGGGCCGCTCATCCTTCGAGGCTCGCTCCGCTCGCACCTCAGGATGACGGGTTTAGTTCGGCGCGCGGCATAGTTCTTTACAGCGCCGCGAGCACAGCCTTCGCGATATCCGCGGTGCCGTTGCTGCCGCCGAATTCCATCGGCTTGACGCCCCCCGCATAGGCCTTGTCGACTGCGCGTTCGATGCGCTCGCCAGCCTCGGCCGCGCTTTCGAGACCATGCTTCTCCGCCAGCCAACCCAGCATCATCGCCGCCGATAGGATCATCGCGGTGGGATTGGCCTTGCCCTGCCCCATGATGTCGGGCGCGGTGCCATGGCAGGGCTGGAACACGGCGTAGCGGTCGCCGATGTCGGCGGAGGGGGCCATGCCGAGCCCTCCGATCAGGCCGGCGGCGAGGTCGGAGAGAATGTCGCCGAACATGTTCTCCGTCACCATGACGTCGAAGTCCCACGGGCGCTTCACCAGCATCAGCGAACAAGCGTCGACATAGACTCGGTCGGCCTTCACGCCGGGATGGCGTTTGGCGGCTTCATCGAACATCCCGCGAAAGAACGCAAACGCCCTGAACACATTCGCCTTGTCGACGCAGGTCAATCCTCCATTCGCCTTCCCGCGCGCCTTGCGGCGTTCGGCCAGGCGGAACGAAAACTCGAACAGCCGCTCAGACGTCTTGCGGGTGATGACGAGCGTCTCGCGCGCCTCGGTGTCCGTCACCACGCCCTTGCCCATCGAGGCGAACAGGCCTTCGGTCGATTCCCGGATCAGCACGAGGTCGATGCCGCGCTGGTCGGCGCCGACGATCGGGCTCGGCACGCCCGGAACGAGCCGCGCCGGGCGCACCCCGGCATAGAGATCGAAATGGAAGCGCAGTTCGATCTGCAGGGCGATCTCGGTGTTATCAGGGTAGCGCACCGACGGCAGGCCGCAGGCGCCGAGCAGCACGGCATCCGCTTCCTCGCATAACCGGATCGTCGAGTCCGGCATCGACTTGCCGGTCGCGAGATAATTGTTGGCGCCGGCCGGGGCTTCCGTGAAGCGAAACTTCAGGTCGCTGGTCGCTTCGATCCTGCGCAGAACTTCGATCGCCGGCGCCATCACTTCAGGGCCGATGCCATCGCCCCCGAGCACGGCGATTTGGAGGGCGTTATTTGCGGACATGGGGGTTCCTTAATTGAGTCGTCATTCCGGGGCGATGCAAAGCATCGAACCCGGAATCTCGAGATTCCGGGTCTGGTGCTAACGCACCATCCCGGAATGACGGAAAGTTACGGCGTCAGCACCGCGCGGCCGACCAGCTTGCCTTTCTGCAAATCGGTCAGCGCTTCGTTGGCTTTTGCAAGCGGCATCGTCGTCACCGGGATAGGCGCGATCATCTTGTTGCGAACGAGATCGAGCAGTTCCTCGGTTTCGCGCAGATTGCCGACATAGCTGCCCTGGATCGTGATCGCCTTGATCGGGATCAGCGGCAGCGCCCAGGGCGCGCCGCCGCCGAACAGACCGACGATGACGAGCTTGCCGCCCTTGGTCAGGCAGTCGAAGCCGAGCTGCGTGGTCTGCGCATTGCCGACGAGATCGATCACGGCGCGAATGGGTCCGCCGGCCGTCTTCGCCAGTTGCTCCAGCGCATCCGGCGCCTTGCCGTCGACGGTGGCGAGCGCACCGGCCGCTTCAGCCGCTTCGCGCTTGCGCGCATCGATGTCGACGACGATGGCGCCCTTGCCGCCCATCGCCTTCAACAGCGACAGCGCCATCAGGCCGAGCCCGCCGGCGCCGAAGATGACGATCGGCGAGTTGAAGGCGAACTCGACCTTCTTCAGCGCGCTGTAGGTGGTGACGCCGGAACAGGCATAGGGCGCCGCGGTGACGGGATCGAGCCCCCTGAGGTTCAGGAGATATTTTGGATTCGGCACCGTCATGTGATCGGCGTAGCCGCCGTCGCAATAGACGCCGAGCGAATTCGGCTTGACGACGCACATATTCTCGTCGCCGCCCACACACGTCGCGCATTTGCCGCAGCCGAGCCAGGGGTAGACCAGGGCTGTGTCGCCCACCTTGAGATCGCCCTTGTCGGCGGCAGTGACGTCGGGCCCGAATGCCAACAACTCGCCGACGGTCTCATGACCCATCGTGCGCGGCAGCGACACGCCACGGTCCTTCAGCGACAGCGGCTTGCGGCCATGGCCCAGATCGTAGCCGCCTTCCCAGATGTGGAGATCGCTGTGGCAGACGCCGGCCGCCTTCACCTTGATCAGCACCTGCGTGCCCGTTGGCTGCGGCGTCTCCTGATCCACCTCTTTCAGCGGTGCGTTGAACTCGGCGACCTGAAAACTCTTCATCGCTTCTCTCCCGTCATTTCTCGTTCTTGGACGCAGACCTCTTTCGGATGGACATTGCCACGTCCATCCCATCGAGACAAACGCAGGCGACGGTCTTCCGGTACTCAGATCAGCGGATGATGGCAGGCCACGAACTGGCCTGGTGCCACGGCGCGCAGTTCCGGTACCTCATCGCTGCATCGCTGATCCGCGCGAGGGCAGCGGGTGCGGAACCGGCAGCCGGATGGCGGCGCGATCGGCGATGGCGGCTCGCCCACCGGCACGGTCTCGGTTGGACGGACGTCCGGATCGGGCACCGGAATCGCCTCGATCAGCAGCGCGGTATAGGGATGCGCCGGCCGGGCAAATAACTGCTCGGACGGGCCGACCTCGCAGAGCCGGCCGAGATACATCACTGCCACGCGGTCGCTCACCGCCTTCACCACCGCAAGGTCGTGCGCGATGAACAATAACGTCAAGCCGAACCGGCCCTTCATCTCCTCCAGCAGATTGAGGATCTGGGCACGGATGGAAACGTCGAGCGCGGAGACCGGCTCGTCGCAGACAATGAATTCCGGATTGAGGACGAGCGCGCGCGCGATGCAGATGCGTTGGCACTGCCCGCCGGAGAATTCATGTGGCAGCCGTCCCACGACCAGGGTCGGATCGAGCCCGACCGCGCTCAGCACCTCGTGGATGAGCCGCTCGCGCTTCTCCGGATCCTTGACGCCCGCGATCACCAGCGGCTCGGCGACGATGTCGCCGATCCTGCGGCGCGGATTGAGCGATGCAATCGGGTCCTGGAAGATCAACTGCACGCGCCGGCGCATCAGCCGCAAGGCGTCGCCCTGCATCGTCGTGAGGTCGTGGCCGTCGAATACAACCCGCCCTGCGGTCGGCCGGCGCAACTGCAGCACCGCCCGGCCCAGCGTCGATTTTCCGCAGCCGGATTCACCGACCAGACCCAGCGTCTCGCCACGGGCGATCTGCAAGGACACACCGGACACGGCATGAACGATCTTCGTGCCGACGGGATATTCCACGACCAGATCATCGACGGCGAGCAGCGGTTCGTTTGGAGTGGCCGACACGGCTTGCAGCATCATGCGCCGGCCTCCGCATGGATCTCGATCGGGTGGAAGCAGGCGTATTGATGTTCGCGGGACTCGGCTTCCGTCAATGCCGGCTTCTCGATCTGGCAGCGGGCCACCGCATAGCGGCAGCGCGGCGAGAACGAGCAGCCCTGCAGCGGCCGTGTCGGGTCGGGCGGACGCCCTGTTATCGCGGGCAGCGGCGTATGGGGCGCGGCGTCGAGTTTGGGGAGCGCCGCCAGCAGCGCCTCGGTATAGGGCATTCGCATTTTCTTGAACAACGCGGGCGTCGGCGCGCGCTCGACCACGCGGCCGGCATACATCACGGCGACTTCATCGGTGCGGCCGGCGACGACCCCGAGGTCGTGGGTGATGATGATCATCGCCATGTGGCGGCGGCGCTGCTCGCGCGCCAGGAGATCGAGGATCTGCGCCTGGATCGTCACGTCGAGCGCGGTGGTCGGCTCGTCGGCGATCAGGAGCTTTGGTTCGCACGACAGCGCGATCGCGATCGCCACGCGTTGGCGCATTCCACCCGAGAGCTGGTGCGGATATTGCGCCAGCCGCTGCTCGGGCGCGGGAATGCCGACAGCTGCGAGCAATTCGATGCTGCGCCTGGTGGCTGTGGCGTCGTCGAGTTCGAGATGCTCCTGCAGCGTCTCGATCAACTGGGTGCCAATCGTGAGCACCGGGTTGAGCGAGGTCATCGGATCCTGGAACACGACCGCCAGCGACCGGCCGCGCAGCTTGCGCAGTTTCTCTGCTGAGAGCCGCAGCAGGTCCTGCCCATCGAACATCACGCGGCCGGAGAGCTTTGCCTTCTTGGGCAGCAATTGCAGGATCGCCCGCGACAGCATGGTCTTGCCGCAGCCGGATTCACCGACGACGCCGAGCGTCTGTCCCGCGCCCACCGTGAGGTTCACCCGATCCACCGCGCGCAGGTTGCCGCGCGGGGTCGGCAGGTTGACGGAAACATCCTCCACGGAAAGCAATGTACTGTCGGTCACAGCGCGCCCTGACGTGGATCGGTGAGCGCCCGCAGCGTGTCGCCGACCAGATTGAAGGAAAGCACGGTGAGGAACATCGCCGCTGCCGGCAGGAAGGCAAGCCGCGGCGCCACATCGAGGCTCTCGCGCCCCTCCCCGATCATGCTGCCCCAGCTCGAAATCGGCGGTGGCACGCCGAGGCCAAGGAACGACAGCGCGCCCTCGACCACGATAATGACGGCGACACTGAGCAGGAAGAAGGCAAACAGCGGCAGGATGACGTTCGGCAGCAGTTCACGCAGCAGGATGCGCGCATGCGAGGCGCCCAGCGCCTGTGCCGCGATGACGAATTCGCGCCGCGACAGCGTCAGCGTCGCCGCCCGCGCCACCCGCATGGAGGCGGGAATGCTCAGCACGCCCAGGATCAAGGTGAGATTGAAGATCGATTGCCCGACAAAGGCGATCACAGCCAGCACGAGAATGAGCGGCGGAAAGGCCAGCAGCACATCCATGCTGCCGACGACGAGCGTCTCGAACCGGCCGCGGAAATAGCCGGCGAGCATGCCGAGCGCGCCGCCGATGGTGAGGCCGATCACCGGCGCACAGAGGCCGACCACCAGCGATATGCGCGCGCCATGAATCAGCCGCGAGAGTTCGTCGCGGCCGAGCCCGTCGGTTCCAAGCCAATGCGCCGCGGAGAACGCTGCGCGCCGTTCCAGCATGTCCATGTCGGTCGGGCTCGGCAGCGGGAGGAAATCGGCGAAGATCGCGACTGCAAACACAAGCACCATCCAGCCGATCGCCGCCCAGAACAACGGTCCCAGCCTGCGTCCGCGCTTGAGCGGCCGTGCCTGGAGTTCCTCGTCCAGTGTGAGTTCAAGCGTGGCCATGACGAATCCTGGGGTCGAGGACGGCGTAGAGCAGATCGACGATGAAGTTCATGATGACGAAGCCGGCGGCGACCAGCAGCACCACGCCCTGCAGGATGATGAGGTCGCGGGTGCCGATCGCGCTGACCAGAAGCCGGCCGATTCCGGGCAGCGCGAACACCGTCTCGACAATGACGGCGCCGCCGATCAGCCGGCCGATATTGATGCCGGTGATCGTCACCAGCGTCAGCGACGACGGCTTCAGCGCATGCACGAACAGGATGCGCGCCGGCGTCAGGCCCTTCGCCTTGGCGAGCGCGATATAGTCTTCCTGCAAGGTCGCGATCATGTCGGATCGCAGAATACGCATGATCCCCGGCCATTCGGCCAGCGCGAGCGTAAGCGACGGCAACACGAAGAAGCGGAGGTTGGCCACCGGATCCTCGGCGAACGGCACATAGCCGGTAGCCGGCAGCCAGCGCAGTTCGACCGCGAAAAAATAGATCAGCAGGATCGCCGACAGGAATGTCGGCACCGACAGCATGCCGAACGCCGTGCCGGTCATGAAGCGGTCGAACGGCCCGCCGCTGCGCGCCGCGCAGACGATCGCCAGTGGTACGCCGATCGCCAGCGCGCCGAGCTGCGCCAGCAGCATCAGTTCGATCGATACCGGCAGCCGCTCGGCAACCGCCTGCAGCACCGTCTGGCCGGTGCGGAACGAACGGCCGAAATCGCCCTGCAGGACATTGCCGAGCCAGCTCAGATAGCGCCACCAGATCGGCTGATCGAGCCCCATGTCGTGCCGCAACGCCGCCACGTTCTCCGGCGTCGCCTGGTCACCGAGGATGGTGTAGGCGAGATCGCCGGGCAGCAACGAGGCGATCGAGAAGGTCAGCAGCGAAACCGTAATCAGCACGGGCACGAGATACAGGAGCCGGCGTGCGACGAAGAACGCCATGGGCGGCTATTCCTTCCAGGTGCGCGATACGTCGATCATCCCGCTGTACATTTTAGGCAGTCCTTTGAGCTTCGCGCTCGAGATCGCGTAGTAGGTGTTCTGGAAGGTCCAGAACCAGATCGCCTCCTTGTTGATCAGCCGCGTGATCTCGCAATAGAGATCGACCCGCTTGTTCTGGTCGGCGGTGACTCGCGCTTGCTCGAGCAGTTTATCGAGCTCCGGATTCGAATAGTTGGCAAGCGCGACCGGGCTGCCGGTGTGGAAATTGGCGTACATCTGGATGTCGGGATCGGCGAGATCGACGATCCGCCAGGGCGTCAACTGGAACTGACGCATGAAGGCGCGCGGCGGAATGGTCGCCTGATCGACCTGCTCGATTTCCATGTTGGCACCGGCCCGCTTCCACAATTGTTGCAGCACCTGGCCAACGGTACGCCCTCGCGGCGTCGCCGTGACGAGCATCTTGAAATCGACGGGCTTGCCGTAGTCCTTGATCAGCGCCTTGGCCTTCTCAAGGTCTTCGGGAAGCGCACCGTCATCCTTGCATTTGACCCAGGAGCCGTCGCCATAGGGATTGCTGGCCGGGCGAGACAAACCGTTGGTGATCGCCTGCGACATCTTCTTGCGGTCGAGCGCCATCACCAGCGCCTGGCGCACGCGCACGTCGTCGAACGGCGGGGTCTTGGTGTTCATGGCATAAACGGCCGCACCCGAACCGGCATAAGTGTGCACCGTCAGCTTGGAGTCCTTTTGCGCCTTCTGAATGTTATCGGCGGAAAATTCATCATCCCAGATCAGGTCGACTTCACCGGACTGCAGGCTGGCGAAGCGCGATTGCGCGTCGGGCAGCGGCTTCAGCGTGATGCGGTCGAAATAGACCTTGTCCTTGTCCCAGTAGTCCGGGTTTTTTTCCAGGATCATGCGATCGCCGGCCGTCCAGGACTTCAGAATGTACGGACCGGCGCCGACAGGATTGCGGTTGTAATCGTCGCCCTTGGTCTTCCACGCGGTTGGGGAGTGTATCGCGTTGGTCTGGCTCGCGTACGAAACCAACGATGGGAAGTTCACCGAGGGGTCACTGAGGTTATAGACCAACGTCAGCTCGTCCGGCGCCTGAACGTTGCTGACGTTGGAGATATAGAAGGCGCAGCGGCACTTGTTGGCGGGATCTTTCTGCCGGTCGAAATTCGCTTTGAAAGCTGCGGCATTGAACGGCGTGCCATCGTGGAACTTGACGCCCGGACGCAGCTTGAAGGTCCACATCTTGAAGTCCTCGGAGGGCTCCCAGGACACTGCCAGCCTCGGCTGCGGCTTGCCGTTCGCATCGAGAGTAGTGAGCGTATCGAAGAGCGCGGAGGATGCGGTGAGTGCCGCAGTGTCGTAAACGCCGACCTTCAGCACATCGAAACCGGGGATATCGAGCTCAAGGCCGACGGTGATGCTGCCGCCTGCTTTCTGCGCGTTGGCGGGCATAGCCGATAGCGCCACACCAAATCCCGCCACAAGAAATATTCGCGCGAGCGCGCTCGAACGGATCGCCGCTTTCATGGATGTTCCCTCCGATGTGTCGTCCGTCCGGCATTCCGGATCGTGATCGCTGCGGTAAGATTGTCTGGAAACGCAGTCGCGGGCAAGGGCGTTTGCAACCCCGCGGATGAAACGCCGCAGGGTTAATGTTTCGCTCTGCGGATCGCGATGTCAGCCGCGCGCGGCGACCTGCGCCTTGCCGGCAAAGGATGCAATTTCATCCTCCGACAGGCCAGTCTCCTTCAGGTAGGCGCGCGTGTGCTCGCCGAGCGTCGACATGCGTCGCGCCGCCGACACGTTGGCGCCCGACATGCGAAACGGCAGGTTGAGCACCCTGAAGGTGCCGCCGCCGTCCTCGACCTCGGCCAATGCACCGCGGTGGGCAATCTGCGGATCGCGCAGCGCCTCGGCGACGGTGCGATAGGCCGATGAGGGAACGCCGTGCTCGTTGAGCGCCGCGAGGCACTGCCCGGTCGTGACAGTGCGCGACCACGCCTCCACGCCTTCGATCAGGCTCACCCAGTTTTCCCGGCGGTCGGAATATTTCGCAAAGCGCGGATCGCTCACCCATTCGGGGTGACCGATCACCTGCATCAGGCTCTGAAAAGTTTTCTCGCTGGCGATCGCCATCATCACATAGCCGTCCACCGTCTCGATCGGGCCGAACATGGGCCGCTGCGTCGGCTTCACCTCGAATTGCGACCACTGCAATTCGTTCAGCGTCAGGCTCAGCATCGATTCCAGCATCGAGACGTCGATGTGCTGGCCCTGCCCGGTTGTGTTGCGCTGATACAGCGCCGCCGAGATGGCGCCGAACGCATAGACGCCGGTCAGCACGTCGGCATGGTAGATGCCGCAATAGTCCGGCCGGCTGCGTCCGGGCTGGTAGGCCAGATGTGCCATCTCATAGCCCGAGGCCGCGTGAATCACCGGCGCATAGGCCGGCAGCTCGGCTGACGGCCCGGTCTGGCCGTATCCCGAGATCGAGCAATAAATCAGCTTCGGGTTGAGCTCGTGCAGCGAGGCATGATCGAGCTTCAATCGCCGCATCACGCCTGGACGAAAATTCTCCACCAGCACGTCCGATGTGGCGACCAGCCGGCGGACGGCCTCCGATCCCCCGGGCGACTTCAAATCCAGCACAAGGCTGTTCTTGCCGACATTGAGCTGGCCGAAGGCGGTCGAGCAATTATTCCGCACCGGCGGGCGGGTCCGCATCGTCTCGCCTTCCTCGGTCTCGATCTTGATGACCTCCGCCCCCATATCGGCGAGCATTCGTGTACAATGGGGTCCGGCAATCGTGGTTGAAAAATCGAGGACCCGCAGGCCTGCGAAGCTGCCTGTCAAATTCCTCTGATCATTGCCGGCTATGGTCATTGCGTGAAACTCCCCGGCCTTTTGCGGCCATTCGTTTTGGTTGGCGGCCAGACCCTAAATTGTGCAGCGTCGACAGGAAAGTAGTTCGCTAGGAACGCTGGCCCGCAGCGCGCGTTGTTACGGGTAAGGAAGTTGGACCCATTCTTGCATCGGTACTCGGTGCGGCGGGATCAGTGCGGCTGGTACGAGGGCGTTTGCCTTGAAGGTCTTGTTCGTTACCACTGAAATGGATGACTTTGTCCGGGTGGGCGGGCTTGCTGCCGTATCCGCGGCGCTACCCCGGGCGCTGCGCCGCTGGAGTGACGTCCGGATCATGCTGCCCGGTTATCGGGACATCGTCGAACAGTTCACCCACATTGAAATCGTTGGAGAATGCCCCTCTCTCGCAGAGATGCCGGCCTGTTCGCTCGGGCGGGCAGCGACCAAGGATGGTCTGCCGGTTTACGTCCTGCTCTGCCCGCAACTTTACGACCGTCCGGGTAACCCCTATGGCGACGAATCCGGGCGCGACTGGCCGGACAACGACGTCAGGTTCGGCCGCTTCGCATCCGCCGCCGCCGAACTTGCCGCGGGCACCCTGGACAAGAATTGGGCAGCAGACCTGGTTCATGCCAACGACTGGCAGGCTGCGCTGGCGCCGGCCTATCTGGCATGGAGGGGCTCAAAGGTCCCCTCGATCCTGACCATCCACAACCTCGCCTATCAAGGGCTGTTCCCGCCGGACTCGCTGCGCCGGATCGGGGCGCCCGAAAGCTCCTTCCATATCGACGGGCTCGAGTTCTACGACCATGTCTCGTTCCTCAAGGGCGGCCTCGTCTATGCCTCGCACCTGACCACCGTCAGCGCCACCTATGCGAAGGAGATCACGACGCGCGAACTCGGCTGCGGGCTGGAAGGTCTGCTGCAGCGTCGCTCGAATGCCGCGCAACTAACCGGCATCCTGAACGGCATCGACGAAAGCTGGGATCCCAGCGCCTGCGCGCATCTGGCGCAGACCTTCGCCCCCGGCGACTGGGAGGGCAAGCAGGCCAATGCCGATTACGTGCGCAAGCAGTTTGGCCTGGCGCTGTCGCGCGGTCCACTGTTCGGCCTGGTTGCCCGTCTGGTTCACCAGAAGGGCGTCGATCTCGTCCTGTCCGCGGCCGACGAAATCATCGAGGCGGGCGGGCAGATCGTGGTGACCGGCAGCGGCGAGTTCCAGATCGAACAGGCGCTGGTCAACGCGCACCGCCGCAGACCAGATGCGATAGGCGTCACCATCGGTTTCAACGACGCCCAGGCGCGACGAATTTTTGCCGGCAGCGATTTCACGCTGATGCCGTCGCGGTTCGAACCGTGCGGGTTGAGCCAGATGTACGCGCAGCGGTTCGGATCGCTGCCGATCGGTCACCAGACCGGCGGGCTGGCGGAGACCATCAAGGACGGCGAAACCGGATTCCTGTTTTCGCAGCCGTCGGCGGAATCTTTCCTCGGCGGCGTCAGGCGCGCGTTCGACGCGTTCCGCGCCAAGGATCGCCTCGATGCGATGCGGCGCAGCGCCATGGCGCGATCCTTTAGCTGGGATCTATCGGCCGCCTGCTACAGCGCGCTGTACCGCAAGACGATCGCGCCCTCCATCCTCGCGTGATTCCGATTATTCCGCCGCTTCCGGCATGACTTCCATCTGCTCATGAAGGATGACGCCGGAGAGCGGGTCGAACTCGCCGACCCAGGGCTTCTTTTCGAGCACCGATTTGGTGTGGCGGTAGCCGGCGTCCCAGCGTTGCATGATGCCGGACGGACTGAAGTCGATGTCCTTGGTGTGGTCCTCGCGGCTGAGCTGCGGGGCGAGCAGCCTCACCACATGCATCCGGGTCGGGCAGCCGTAACCTGTGAGTTCCCTCACCGCCTCGCTCTGGCGCTCGGCCTCCGGCAAGCGCGCGGCGAGCTGGTTGATGACATGACGCAGCCGGTGCGCCTGCTGCTGGCGGGCGATGTGGCTGGCGATCCGGCTCGAATACTGCACGTCCTTGTGGCGGTTCAGCACCTCTGCCATCGTGGTCGGCTCAGGCCCGGACGGATTCCACAGATGCACGGCGAAGATCAGCGAGTTCTTGCGCGGATTGTCGTCGAACACGGCCTCCGTCGGCGTGTTCGACAAGATGCCGCCATCCCAATAGAGTTCGCCGTCGATGCGCACCGCCGGGAACGCCGGCGGCAGCGCGCCCGACGCCATGATGTGCCTGACGCCGAGTTCGCCATCGCGGCTGTCGAAATAGCGCATCTGGCTGGTGCGGACATGGGCGGCGCCCACCGTCAGGCGCGGGGTGCATTGATTGACCAGGTTGAAATCCACCAGCTCGGTCAGCGTCGCCGCCAGCGGCGAGGTCGAGTAATAGCCGGCATTGTCGGCGCCGAGCGGATAGCTGTCGCCGGCATGGGCCAGCGGGTTGGGCCGGAAGAAGCCGGGAATGCCGTTGGTCACCGTCGACCAGTAAGAGAGCTTTTCGTTGAAGCCCGGAAAGATGTCGCGAAAACTCCAGATCGGATTCTGTTCCACCTTCTTCCAGAATTCGCGCAGGCGCGACAACCGGTTCCGCGGCGCATTGCCGGCGATCAGGCTGGCGTTGACGGCGCCGATCGAGGTGCCGATGATCCAGTCCGGCTCGATCCCGGCCTCATGCAGGGCCTGATAGACGCCGGCCTGATAGGAGCCGAGCGCGCCACCGCCCTGCAGCACCAGCACGACCTGACCCGGCTCGGACCTGGCCAGTGACCGCAAGGTCGGCGAGGAATTGCTGTGGTTCACGTCGCTCATGTCGTGCTCCTTCCGCATCGCGCGTTCTGATGTTCGCGCGCGGCTTGCCGATGTTACGTTCACGCTTCAGTGTGCGGTCCAGCCACCGTCAACCGGCAGCGCAGTCCCGGTGATCGATCCCGCCGCATCGGTTGCCAGAAACACGGTCAAGGCGCCCAATTCCTCAACGCTGGCAAAATGCTTGTTGGGCTGCTGCGCCAGCAACACGTCGTGAATGACTTTCTCGCGGGAGATGCCGTGCGCCCTGGCCTGGCTGTCGATCTGCGCCTCCACCAGCGGCGTATAGACGTAACCCGGGCAGATCGCATTGCAGGTGATGCCGTCCTCGGCGGTCTCCAGCGCGGTCACCTTGGTCAGGCCGACGATGCCGTGCTTGGCCGCGACATAGGCCGCCTTGAAGGGCGAGCCGACCAATCCATGCGCGGACGCGATGTTGACGATCCGCCCGAACTTGTTCTGGCGCATCGCCGGCAACGCCAGCCGTATGGTGTGAAACGCCGACGACAGGTTGATCGCCAGGATCGCATTCCATTTCTCGACCGGAAACCGGTCGAGCGGCGCGACATATTGGATGCCGGCATTGTTGACCAGAATATCGAGCCGCCCGTGAACGGCGACGGAAGCCGTGATCATTTCGACGATCGCTTCCGGGCTCGTCATGTCGGCCGGGGAATAGCTGACCTCGACACCGAAATCGGCGGCCAACTGGTCTTTGGTCCGGTTGATCTCGGCGGCGACGCCGAGGCCGTTCAGCACGACCGCCGAGCCGGCTTCCGCCAGCGCGCGGGCAATCCCGAGCCCGATGCCGCTGGTCGAACCCGTGACAAGCGAGACCTTGCCGGCCAGCGGCCGCTCGGCCGCAGCACCCTGGGTTTTGAGCTGAATATTCATGGCCGTCCTTTCGGGTTGAGGATTCAGCGCCTTACGCTGACCATCTCCGCCCCACCCTGCCCGGCGGCCTTCATGCAAGGAAATGCCGTTTGGCTTCCAAAACCATACGCTGGCGCTATCGCGGTTATGGTGTCGCCGGACGCCGCGATCGGGTACGTTTTGCGCACCATTGACCGGGGCACGACCATGGAGATGCATCAGGTTCGCTACTTCCTTGCGGTTGCGCGTGTACTCAACTTCACGCGCGCGGCCGACGAGTGCAACGTCACGCAACCGTCGCTGACGCGAGCCATCAAGCAACTCGAAGCCGAACTCGGCGGCGACCTGTTTCGCCGCGAGCGCCCCGCTGCACAATTGACCGAACTCGGCCAGCGCATGCATCCGCTGCTCAAGCAATGCTACGAGGCGGCGACAGGGGCGCGCGAACTTGCCTCGTCCTTCAAGAGCGGCGAAGTCGGCGCGCTCCGGATCGCGCTGACCCATTCCGTCGATCTGTCGTTGCTGATTCCGCATCTCGACCAGATCAAGCGGCTGTTCAATCGGCTGGAGCTCCGCTTTCTGCGCGGCAACGCCCGCGAAGTCGCCGAGTTTCTCAAGCGGGGCGAAGCCGAGCTCGGCATTGCCGCCGAAATCAGCGAGGAATGGGAGCGGCTCGACACCTGGCCGCTGTTCACGGAAAACTTTCAGCTCGTCGTCAACAAAAACCATCCGCTGGCGGCGCGCGACAAAATCGAGTTTGGCGATCTTCGCGCTGAACAATTGCTCTCGCGAAACTATTGCGAGCATGGCGCGCGGGTGAACGCTTCGCTTCGCGAGCACGGCCTCGATGTGGATCGCAGCCACGAGATCGCCTCCGAACGCGATTTGATCGAACTGCTGGAAGCCGATATCGGCGTCGCCGTGGTGCCCGACACCGCCTCGATCCCGCCGACGCTGAAGCGAGCCGCCGTCGAGGGGCTGGATGCGCGGCGAACCGTGAACCTCTATGGCGTTGCCGGGCGTGAACGGACGGCGGTGGCGTCCGCGGTGATGCGCATGCTGCGCGGCGCCGACTGGCAGCAATTCATCGGCAAGACCGCAGGCGCCTGAGGGATGGTGTGGCGCTACCGTTCTTCACTCGCGCTCTTCAGCGCGGCGATCAGGTCGTCGATTTCCATGCGCTTGCGGAAATCGGGATCGACAAAGCGGGCCTTCACCAATCCGTCGCGGCCGACCACGAAGGTCGCGGGGATCGGCAACACCCAGCCATCATTGCCCTGGAAGCTCGCCATATCCTGGTATGACAGCAACCGCTGGATTTCGCTGCCGAGCCAGATCGCAAGATTGAGCGACAGCGCGTAGCCATTGTCGAGGTCGGTCAGCACCGGAAACGGCGCTTCCGCCTCGGACTTGAATTTTTCAGCATAGGCCTGCGTCTCCGGCATGATCGCAACGGTTTGCGCACCCAACGCCTTGATCCGATCCTGGGCCTGGATCACCGCCCGCACATTCAGCCGGCAATAAGGGCACCAGTGACCGCGATAAAACATCACCGCAACCGGGCCGTGGTCGATCAATGATTTCAGGCTGACCAGCCGGCCGGTCTCATCCGGCAGCAGGAACGGCGGCATCACCTCGCCCGGCCGCGGCGCGTTTTCGCCGCCGCCGTTCTCATTGAGCCGCGTGACCAGCCGGTCGACCGCCTCGCCATAGGCCGGAAAGATCTCCCGCCCTGCCGCGGCGTAGGCCTCGAGCTGGTCGCGCAAGGTGCCTTCCATGTCACGGCAGTGCTGGAACGCCTGCTTGAGACGTTCGGCATTGGCTGATGATAGCGTCGTTGTCATGGTGTGCTCCGGCAGATCAGTATTATTTTCCGTTCCGGGCCGCCCCGCAAGGGCGGCCCAAACGCCGCGGCACCGAAAGGCTCAGGGCAGATAGAAGTTGCCGGTCGGGTCGAGCATGCCGGAGGCCGAGTAGAGCTGGCCCTTGTCCATGAAGAACACGGTGTTCGCAGGCACCTTCCTGGCGTTCTTCATCATCGCGTCGTGGTTCTTGGGCGTCGCCGCCATGGCCATCGCCGACATCTTGCCGGGGCCGGCATACATGTAGGCCATGCCCGGATTGAATTCCCAGGGAACTTGCGAGAAGGCCGTGGTGGCAATGGCAGCGAACGCCGCAGCGGCAATCAGGGTCTTGGAAAAGGCTTTCATGGGCTTCCTCTGGATGGATGGTGACGCCCGCCAATCGGGCGCTAACCCATCAAAGGGCCGCCTGACCTGAATGAGAAATGCCGTTGCACAATCGGTTCGATAGCCGCGACGTATTGAGCGCCAGCCAATGGCCGACGAGGCACATGCTCGGCCACGGCTGAGCCGCACATAGCGCTGCGCTATGGAGTCGAGAGCCAACCGGCATTTCCTCCGATGCGCGATTTCAATGATTGTCCTGATGTAGCCGGCCAAATTATTCCGGGGCCAAGGCATAAGACAGAAACAGAGGAGACCACGACATGTTCATATCAAGCATTAAGTCACGCACCATCTGGCAAGGCCTCGCACTCGCCGGAATGATTGCTGGTTCAATTGCAGCTACCTCGACCGCCATCGCGGGCGAATGCCCGGCCGGCAAGATGCAGCCCAATGTCCGCCCGATGGTCGACACCAAGCCGGTCGGCGTCACCGACGTCACGCTCGGCGCAATCAACCTCGAGAAGCAGCCGGCCAACATCAGGGATCGCGAGCTGCGCTTCCGCAAGCTGACGATCGAGCCCGGTGGCATCGTGCCCTGGCACAGCCATGACGACCGCCCCGCGCTGATCTTCGTCCAGCAGGGCGAGATCGTCGAATACGCCAGCAACTGCGCCGAGCCGATCGTGCACAAGGCCGGCGAGATCAGGCCGGAAGTCGCCGGTACCTCGCACTGGTGGAAGAATCTCGGCAAGGAGACCGTCATTCTCTATGTCGGCGACGTCCGCAAGGATCCGCACGACCACAACATGTAAGGAGCTGTAACGAGCGCCACCCGACGTCTCGTTGCTGGATGTGACGTCCTGGGGTCCCGCGTGTCGCCCCACACGCCCAGGCGTCACATCCTTCTTTTCTCAAGCGTAACATCGAGAAGCGCCATGACCGCCATCTCCGCGCAAATGAAAACGAAAGCGATGGAAATGCACGGCCATTCACCCGGCGTGGTGCTGCGGTCCCTCGTCATCGGCCTCACGGCATTCCTGACCGTGGTCGATCTGTTCGCCACCCAGGCGATCCTTCCCTCGCTGACCCGGCATTACAACGTCACCCCCGCCGCGATGGGCTTTGCGGTCAACGCGAGCACCATGGGCATGGCGGTCGCGGGGCTCGTGGTCGGCTTCCTGAGCCCGCACATCGACCGCCGGCTCGGCATTCTGGTAAGCCTCGTCCTGCTCGCGATCCCTACCGCGCTGCTGGCGAGCGCTCCCGATCTCACCATATTCACGGTGCTGCGCGTCGCGCAGGGCCTCTGCATGGCCTCGGCGTTTGCACTGACGCTCGCCTATCTCGGCGAGCAATGCAGTTCGATGGATGCGGGTGGCGCGTTCGCGGCCTACATCACCGGCAACGTCGCCAGCAATCTGATCGGACGGCTGGTGTCGGCCGCCCTCGTCGATACGCTCGGGCTGGCCTCGAACTTCTACTTCTTCACGCTGCTCAATCTTGCCGGTGCGGTGCTGGTCTACTTCACCATCCAGCGCGTCAAGCCGATGCACGCGATGTCCCCGACGCAATCGCCGTTTGCCGCGACGATCGAGCATTGGCGCAATCCGGCGCTGCGCTCGACCTTTGCCATTGGCTTCTGCATCCTGTTTGCGTTTATCGGCATCTTCACCTTCGTGAATTTCGTGCTGGTGCGCGCGCCGCTGTCGCTCGGGCGGATGGATCTCGGCTTTGTCTATTTCGTGTTCGCGCCATCAGTCGTCACGACGCTGTTCGCCGGCAAGGCGGTGGCGCGCTTCGGCACGCGAGCGACGATCTGGGGCGCGCTTGCGGTCGCCGCTGTGGGTCTGCCGCTGCTGCTGTCTTGGCATCTGGCCGAGGTGCTGACCGGTATGGTGCTGGTCGGCGTCGGCACGTTCTTCGCGCAGGCCTGCGCCACCGGCTTCGTAGGCCAGGCCGCCAGCGACAGCCGCGGCATTGCCAGCGGAACCTATCTTGCCTGCTATTTTTTCGGCGGCCTCGCCGGCAGCGCCGTGCTCGGCCAGTTGTTCGACCGCTTGGGATGGACCGCCTGCGTCGCCGGCGTCGGCGCGTCACTGGCTATCGCGGCGCTATTGGCTGCGCGCCTCACGCTTCCTCGGTCCGCCGGGTCTCCGGCATGAACAGCCAGATCACCGTCAAGCCAACGGCTGCGATCCCGGCCAGGCCGGTGAAGGCTGTGCTGCTGCCAAAAGTGTCGCTGATATAGCCCGCGAGCACCGTGCTCAGCGACGCGCCAATGCCGGTCGCGGTCCCGACGATGCCTTGCGCCAGATTGAAGTGGCCGCTTCCGAAGGCGACATCGGCCACGATCAGCGGCACCATTACGCTGAGCACCGCCGCGGTGATGCCGTCGAACACCTGCACGGCGACCAGGAGGTAGGGATCGCTCACCACCGCAAACAGCAAGCCACGGATCGCCAGCGCGCCGAACGCCAGCAGCAGGAGCGGCCGCCTACCCCACGCCTGCGCCTTGCGCCCGACCGAGGGCGAGGCCAGCGCGACGATGGCCTGCGGCACGATGATGCACGCTGCAATCAGCACCGGCGCCCACTGGCTCGACCGCGTGGTGACGACGCCGGCCATCAGCGGCAGCATGGCGGCGTTCGCGAGCTGAAACAGCAGCACGCCGCCCGCAAAGATCAGCAGCGGGCGCTGGCGCAGCAGATGGAACACGCTGGTGGCCTCTTTATCGGGAACCTCGCGCACGACGGCGCCGTGGCATTGCGCCACGTCGATCTCCTGCTCGCGGATGCGCGAGAGCGCCAGCAACGTCGGAATCGCCAGCATGAAGGTCACGAGAAACACCGACCGGCTCGACAGCAGGTAGCCGGTCGCGCCCATCAGCGCCGCCGCCGAGCCGTTGCCGAGCGAAGCGAAGCGGGCATTGCGCCCAAGCCGCTCCCCGATCGCGAACGGCCCGACCAGGCCAAGACTGATCGCCGCGATCGCCGGACCCAGCACGCAGCTCGCCAACGCATGCAGAATCGCCGCCACCGTCACCACCGGGAAGATCGGCCATAGCGCATAGGCCAGCGCGACGCAGCCGATGGTGGCGACCGCCAGACCCGCCATCAGCCGCTCGGAACGCGCGTAGTCGACGATGGCGCCGCCCGGCATCTGCCCGAGCAGGCCGACAATGCCGGCGATCGACAGCACGAAACCGATCTCGACCTGCGTCCATTTCTGCGTGGTCAGATAGACCGCAATGAACGGACCGAAGCCGGTCTGGACGTCGGCAAGAAAGAAGATGAACCAGTCGAGACCGCGCTGGCTTTCGCGCGACGGTTTTGGCTTGCCGCCCGGCGCGGGCGGCAGCGGCACGACGTTGCCTTGCCCGGCGGATCGCCCGTGGCGACCGTCGTCAATCCGATCGAACGATGGGGATGGACGCGCGACCAGGCTGCTGCTCCTTATTTAAGTGTGATCTCCGGGCCAATGCTTCGCGTTGGTCCCGAGGAAACCCGGTACCCAATTTTCCGGATCATGCTCTAGTGATCGAAATCCCACGGCTGCAGGCGGCCGGCCGCACCGAGCACGATGACCGGCGCGTCCTCCTTGTATTCGGGCGCCGCCGAGACCTGCGCCTTGGTCAGCTCGAGCGTGATGCTGTCACGCTTGTTGGCGACGCCGCCGAAACGCAGCGCGCCCCAGTCAACAACGATCTTCCGGCTGCCGACGCCGAGAAAACCGCCGAAATCGATCACCGCCGCGCGCACATTGCCCTCGCGGTCCACGATCACATCGACGACCCGCCCCATATCCTCGTTCGCCGCGCTGCGAACTTCGCGGCCGAGGATGCCGTGGGCATCCCTGGCGCCGATCACCGTCACCGATGGCGGAGGCGCGGGCTCCTTTGCGGCGTCCGGCGGCGCGGTGCGGGTACCCTGTGTCGTGCCGGTGTCCTCCGCCGCTGAAGCCGCCGGGCTGCCGGCTAATCCAGCGATCAGAAACAGGATGAGAATACCAATGCGCATGTGGTCTCCTGACTTTTAGATGCACGAGCCGCGCATGGCTCCTAATGCGTCAATACGATCGACACCTGAATCTGACCGCGCGTTCGCACCACCTCAAGCGATACTTCATCGCCGTGGCGGCGAACCCTCAAGTCGACGCTGGAAGGCCCGAGCTTCAGATCACGCAACAGCACCTCGTTGAGGAATTCCGGCAGATGCGGATCGCGCAGACGGATCTCGCCGCGCGCAGCGTCGAACTCGAGACCCAGCGCCGCTTCCAGCAGGCTGAACGGCGTCGCGCTGGCCCATGCCTGCGGCGCGCAGGCGACGGGATAGAGCACCGGTCCGCGCCGCCTTTCGCGCTGGAATCCGCAGAACAATTCCGGCAGCCGCCGCAGATCCATGTAGCTGGCGGTATCGAACAGGCCCCTGAACAGCTGCGCCACCGAATGCTTCAGGCCGTAGCGCGCGAAGCCGAGCGCGATCAGCGCATTGTCGTGCGGCCAGATCGATCCATCGTGATAGGACATCGGGTTGTAGCGGGCTTCGCCGCGCGCAACGGTGCGGATGCCCCATCCCGAAAAGAACTTCTGGCTCATCAGATCGGCCGCGACCCGTCGGGCACGCTCGGTTCGGACGATGCCGGTGAAAAGAAGCTGGCCGGCATTGGACGTTCGCACCTTGCACGGCCGCTTGGCGCCGTCGAGCGCCAGCGCATAGGTGCCGAGCTCCTCGCACCAGAACGCCTGCTCGAAGCGGTCGGCGAGAAGCAGGGCTGCGGATTCGAGCTGCGCCGCCTGCTCGATCAATCCCAGGCGCCGGGCGCAGCGCGCCGCCAGCCGCTTGCCGGCAAAGACATATCCCTGAACCTCCGCCAGCGCGATATAGCCTTCGGCGAGCTGCCCATCGGCATGAAAGATCGCGTCGAAGGAATCCTTCCAGCCCTGGTTCGCAAGCCCCTGCTCGGTGGCGCGCTGATACTCGACGAACCCGTCCTTGTCGGGATCGCCGGGACCGTCGATCCATCGCAGCGCCGCCTCGATCGCCGGCCATAGCTCGGCCAGCGTTGCCTCGTCGCCGGTGCGCTCGACATAGAGGCCGGCCAGCAGCACGAACAGCGAGGTCGAATCGACGCTGCCGTAATACTGCGCGAACGGCACCTCACGCAGCGCGGCCATCTCGCCGCCACGCATCTCGTGCAAAATCTTGCCGGGCTCGGCATCGGCGAGCGGATCTGTGGTCTTGGCCTGGAAGAAAGCGAGCCGCCGCAGCACGCCCTGGGCAATGCGCGGATCGACCCACAGCATCTGCAGCGCGGTGATCAGTCCGTCGCGGCCGAACGTGGTCGAATACCAGGGGATCCCCGCATAAGGATATCGCCCCTGCGGCGTTTCCGTCATCAGCATGTTGAGGTCGGCCATCGCCTGGCACAGCACCTCGTTGAAAATATCGTTCGAGGTCTCGATGCTGGCCGCGCCCGATGTCGAGCGCCGCATCTCGCGACGGTGCGCCAACAGGCCGCGGAAGAACGGCGCCGGCTTCTGCATGATCGGCTTGTTGCAGGATACCGCGACGAACAATGCGGTCGCTTCCTTCGGCTCCAGTTCGAAATGAAAGGTCGCCGAGTGGGTGGCCAGCCGTGTCGGCCGCGGCTCGAAATGCAGGGCGGTAATGCGGACCTGACCGTCGAGCCCGCTATATTCCAGCACGACATCGGCGGGGCCGAGCAACCGGCTGGAGCCCACCCCCCTACGCGGCCGGCGTTCGCCGCGCACCTCGAACAAATCGGCGAAATCATTGTCGAACAGCAGTGTCAGATCGAAGCTCGCCTGCCGGTCGCCGTGATTTTGCAGCGCGATACGCTGGTAGGCCGTGCCGCGCCACAGGAAAATCGAGCGCACGATGTGCAGCGTGTCCTTTTGCAGCGCCAGCCTGCCGTTGCGGTATACGTCGGAATTGGTGAGATCGACGGTCAGCGCCGAATTGTCGTCGCGCAGATTGGAACCGAGCAACAGCGGCTGGACTTCATCGAGCACCATCTCCAGCCGGGCGAGATAGCGCGTATCGGCGTTGAACAGACCGTCGGGTCCGCCGGCAGAGGCGCCGATATCGCCATGGCTGTCCAGGACGATGAATGTATCGTCGTGCTTGAGCGAGCGGCGCTGCCGCGTCGCCGGGCCTGTCATCGGGATGTAGAACGGAGATTCCGCGACGTGTTCGGCAGCCTCAATGGTGATGAGTTGAGTGACTTCTGCCGTCATTTGGACCTCAAGCGACTTTCTTGCGTTGCGACGGACGCATCGGGACGCAAACGCTACTGCCGCGGCTCAAGCCGCATGGCTGGCGAGGCGGCCCATTTCGCGCGCGACCAATTCGCGGTAAGGGCCCCTTCCCTGCACGAGAATATCCGGCGGTCCGTCTTCGATGATTCGCCCGCCCTGCAGCACCACCACGCGATCGAAATTGCGCAATGTGGCGAGACGATGGGCGATGGCAATCACGGTGCGCCCGCGCATCAGCCGAGACAGCGCCTCGCGGATCGCCTCTTCGGATTCGCTGTCGAGCGATGCGGTCGCTTCATCCAGCAGCAGGATCGGCGCGTCCTTCAGGAAGGCGCGCGCGATGGCGATGCGCTGCCGCTGCCCGCCGGAGACCTTGATACCGCGATCACCGACCATGGTCGACATGCCCTCGGGGAGATTCTCGATGAAATCGCAGCGCGCCGCGATCGCCGCGCGCAGCACCTCGTCATCGGTCGCGTTCGGCCGCCCGTAGCGGATGTTTTCCATGATCGAGCGGTGGAACAGCGAGATGTCCTGCGGCACCACCGAGATCGCCTCGCGCAGGCTTTGCTGCGTCACCCGCGAAATGTCCTGGCCGTCGATCGTGACGCTGCCGCGCTGGATATCGTAGAACCGCTGCAACAGCGCGAACAGGCTGGATTTTCCGCCACCGGAATGACCGACCAGCCCGACCCGTTGTCCCGGCTGAATGCGCAAGGAGAACTTTTCGAACACCTGAGCACCGCCGGGATAGTGGAACGCGACATTGTTGAAGGCGACGGCAGCGCCGCTGCGGATCAGCGGCTCGGCCTCCGGATGATCCTTCAGCTCGTGCGGCAGCAACAGGGTCGCAATCGCTTCGGTCAGGCGGGCGACGTGCTGGGTCACATCGACCAGCGCCACCGCAAGATCGCGCGTCGCGCTCAGGATTGAAAGCCCGAGCGTACAGACCAGCACGACGTCGCCGGTCGTTGCCGCGCCGTTCTGCCAGAGCGCGATGGCCCATGCCATCAGCGCAATCGTCAATACGATTGTCACGACGGCGTGAAGCAGCCGCAGCTTCTCGAGATAGCGCAGGCTGCGTCCACGGGCGTCGAGTTCCCGCTCGACGGTGGCGTCGAAGCGGTCGTGTTCGTAGCTGAGGCCGCAGAATGCGCGGACCAGCGGCAGGTTGCTGATGACGTCGACCATCTCGCCGTCCACCGCAGCCGCCTTGTCGGCGAAGTCGTCATGCAGCGGCTTGCCTGCCGCAGCCAGGCGGAACATCGCCATCAACATGATACCAGCGATGACGATCAGCCCCGCGGACATCGCCAGGCTGACGGTCCCGATCAGCAGTATCGCCGAGACGGTCGCGATGCACGGCGGCAGCACGTTCCAGACAAACATGTTTTCAACGGTAAACACCGCATTCGACGTCGCGGTGATACGGCTGGTCAGCATGCCCGGCAGCCGATCGGAGAAATAGCTGGGGGCGTGACCGGTCAGATGGCGGAACATATCGCGCCGGAGATCGCCGGTGACGCCGACGAAGGTGAAGCTCGCCGTCCAGCTCGCGACCCGCCACAGCAGATTATCTGCCGCGATCAGCGACATGAGAAAAGCGAATGCCAGCCATACGTTGTTCGCTTGCGACGAACCGGCCGTCAGGCTGTCGACCAGATTCTTCACGCCGTATTGCGTGCCCACCGAGCAGGCAACCGCTCCAACGACGGCAGACACGATGACCACATGGGCCGCGCGACGCCGGCGCAGATAGCGCAGCACGAATGGAAACGGGCGTCGCACATATCCTGAAAGATTGTCCATGAGTTCCGCAAACCTGTTGAGAGTGAACGAGAATCCCTACCGCGTATCGCACACGATGACGTGAAGAATGCCGCTTCGGGTTTCCGCGCGCGTGGCCATCACCGCGCAACAATTTTGCAGCATCGAGACGGCCTTAAATCTGTTCGTGTCAGATGGCATCAGCAAGACAGCCGTGTGGAGGAAGCAAGATGTGCTGACTAAAGGAACTTCGCAGATGCGGGAACGTTCCCGTTACTGACACGCCGGTTTTGGCACGGGCCTTCTACGCCGGTGTCGATCAAGGGGCTGAGGGCTTTGTTCAACCACCATTCCAAACAGGAGACGCAAATATGCGCATCGCGCAGGTCGCCCCGCTGACGGAGGCTGTCCCCCCCAAATTGTACGGCGGCACCGAGCGGGTGGTGCACTGGCTAACTGAGGAACTTGTGGCATTGGGGCACGATGTCACGCTGTTTGCCAGCGGCGATTCACGCACCTCGGCGAAACTGGACGCGGCCTGGCCGAAGGCACTGCGCCTCGACGGCTCGGTCCGCGACCCCTACGCACTACATATGGAGATGCTGGAGCGCGTGCGGCAGAAATGTGACGATGAGGAGTTCGATTTTCTCCACTTTCATCTCGATTACTATCCATTCTCGCTGTTCTACCGGCAGCCGACGCCGTTCGTGACGACTCTGCATGGCAGGCTGGACCTGCCGGAGCATCAGCCGGTGTTCACCACCTTCTCCAAGATTCCCGTGATATCGATTTCCAACGCGCAGCGCCGGCCGGTACCGCAAGCCAACTGGATGCGGACCATTCACCATGGATTGCCGGAGAATTTGCTGACGCCGCAGCCGGTTCAGCCGTCCTATCTGGCGGTGCTCGGGCGGATCGCGCCGGAAAAGGGCGTGGATCGCGCCATCCGTATCGCTACCCGATGCGGTATTCCGCTCAAGATCGCGGCCAAGGTGGATCGCGCCGACCAGGAATATTACGACGAGCTGATCTCCCCGCTCATCAAGGCCAGCCCGCTGGTCGAATTCATCGGCGAGATCAGCGACCGCGAGAAACCCGATTTCCTCAGTGGCGCGATCGGCCTTCTGGTACCGATCGACTGGCCGGAGCCGTTCGGCCTCGTGATGATCGAAGCCATGGCCTGCGGCACGCCGGTTATAGCCTATAACCGCGGTTCGGTCCCGGAGATCATCGACCCCGGCCTCACCGGCTTCGTCGTCGAAGACGAAACCAGCGCCGTTGCCGTGGTCGGCCGTCTCGCCACGCTGGATCGGGCGGCCATCCGCAAGCAGTTCGAAAAGCGCTTCACCGCGCGCCGCATGGCGCTCGACTATCTTGCCGCCTATCGCGGCCTGATGGAGGAAGCCGAGCCGCGGATCAAGCTGGTCAGCAGCGCGGAATAGGCTGCGGCGCTACCACACTCGCCGTCATGGCCGGGCTTGTCCCGGCCATCCACGTCTTTGCCTTCACAAAGAGAAAGACGTGGATGCCCGGGACAAGCCCGGGCATGACGACCTATTTCAGCTCACGGCCGTCCGTTTCGGTTCGACGATCTCGAACATTCGCGGAAACTCATCCATCAGCGCCATCAACTCGCCGAGCCGCACCGGATTGCCTGTCACCTTGATCTTGCCGGAGCTGACCGCTTCCGGAAACGTCGTCAACTTGGCGATCACTTCGTCGAGCACGCCGCGCGCCAGCGTGAAGCCGGCGTCGGCGTCGGCGGCCTGCGCGCCGGCGGCATAGGTCAGCGCGCAGTTTTCCAGGTTGAGGATGAAGGTCTCATGGGTATCGGTGAAATTCCAGTTCAGCACGATGCGCTTGCCTTCGGCCTTGGGGCCATTGAGGCGCACGCCGAGCACGTCCCATAGCTGTTCGGTGCGCAGCGCGGCCAGCGTTTCGCGCGGCATTGACGAACGCGGCGGCACCTTGGGCATGCCCTGTCGCAATTCCTGCGCGCCGAACAGATAGGCGTTGCGCCAGGTCGAGCTCTCCGAAGCGTAGCCGAGCTGCTCGAACGTATCGGCGAGCATCGCGCGCGCCGCCTGATTGTCCGGCTCGGCAAACACCAGATGGCTCACGGCTTGCGCCACGAAGCGGAATTCGCCCCGGGCAAAATCCTTCGCCGCCCGCGCCAGGATCGCTTCCGCGCCACCCATATACGCGACATATTTCCTTCCGGACTCGACCGGCGGCAGCGGATCGAGATTGACTGGATTGGCGTCGTACCAGCCGAGGTACTTCTGGTAGATCGCCTTCACATTGTGCCTGATGTGCCCGTAATAGCCGCGGCCGTGCCAGGCGCCTTCGAGGCTCGCCGGCAAGCGGATGGCCTCCGCGATTTCAGCAGCGGTGAGCCCGTGGTTCATCAGGCGGATGGTCTGGTCATGCGCGAATTTATAGAGGTCGCGTTGCTGGCGGATCATGGTGTCGATCCGCTCATGCCCCCAGACCGGCCAATGATGCTGACCGCACATCGCATCCGCCCTGCCGCCCCACATCTGCAGGGCTTCGCCGAGATACTTTGACCAGGCCAGCGCGTCGCGTACATCGGCGCCGCGGAACGGCAACAGATTGTGGAAATTGTGCGTGCAGTTTTCTGCGAGATTCAAAAGCTTGTAGCGCGGGATGAAGAAATGCATTTCCGCCGGTGCTTCGCTGTTCGGCGCCATCTGGAATTCGAATTCCACGCCGTCGATGGTTCGCTTGTCACCGGTTGCGATGATCAGATCAGTGGGGCGCAATAGCGCGACCGCACCCGCCGCCATGGTCTTGCCGAGCCCGCAATCGACCTGCCCGCGCACGCCCTTCGCCAGCAGTGGCCCGAACTGATACATCGCGCGGCGCAACATCGCCGGTCCCGCAATGATGTTTTCGGAGACTGCGTGCTCCATGAACAGATTGGGCGCAATGATCGGCACCTTGCCGCCGGCGAGCGCTTCGTCGTCGAGCACGCCCCGCGCGCCACCCCAATGGTCGGTATGGGTGTGGGTAAAGATCACGGCGGCGACCGGCCGCTTGCCGCGGTGCTGGAAATAAAGTTCCATCGCGGCCCGCGCGCCCTCGATCGAGGTCAGCGTGTCCACCACGATCACGCCGCTGTCGCCCTCGATCAGCGTCATGTTGGCGATGTCGAGCCCGCGCACCTGATAGACGCCGGGTACGACTTCGAACAGGCCGTGATGCATGTTGAGCCGCGACTGCCGCCACAGGCTGGGGTCAACCGTCGGCGGCGCCTGTTCGGCGGAGAGGAAGCCGTAGGGCTCCAGACTCCAGACCACCCTGCCCTGCGCCGACGTGATCTTCGCGTTCTCCACGGTGCCGAGGAAGCCGCGCGCCGCGTCGTCGAAATCCCTGACGTCGGAGAACGGCAGCGCCTTCAGCGTCGCCGCGTGCTGCGCGATGACGGAAGCGGATGCCTGCTTCGGAGATTCCTTGGGTGTTTCCGTGGAGGCTGGTTGGCTCATTGTTCTGTACTCCCTTGCGCAAACAATAATCGGAACGACGTCAGCGGAACTGCAGCCCCTCGAACTGGCCGCTGTTGCGCCATCCGTCGATATATTTGAAGTAGGCCATCGGTCCCGCCGGATGGCCGACATTGAGCTTGGCCGCCCGACCCGGCTCGCGCCCTTCATTGTTGTAGTAGCCCGGCGTGCAGTCGGGCGAGCCGATCATGCGGCCCGCACCGGTCAGCAGCAGCTCGACCCAGTGGTCCTCGGCCTCTTTTCTCACTTCGATTTCCTTGTGACCGTTCGCCTGGGCATGCCGGATCATCAACGCGATCGTCTTCGCCGCCTCGGTCAGATTGTGAGGTACGTTGGAGATGAGATTGGCGCCTTGCGTCGGCTGGACGAAGAACGCGTTCGGAAAGCCATGGACGTGGATGCCGTGCTTGGTGCGCATGCCCGAGGCCCAATGGTCCGACAGTTTGACGCCGCCACGGCCGGTCAGATCGAAGCCAGCGCGCCGCTTGTATTCGGTGCCGACTTCGAAGCCGGATGCATAGATGATGCAATCGAGCGCGTATTCCTTGCCCGCGACGACGACGCCGTTCCCGGTGATGCGCTCGACGCCCTTGCCGTCGGTATCGATCAGATGCGTGCCCGGCGTGTTGAAGGCCTGCAGATACGCGTCATGGAAGCACGGCCGCTTGCAAAGCTGGCGATACCAGGCTTTCAGCTTCGCGGCCGTCTCGCGGTCGCCGACGATGGCATCGACCCGGGCGCGGATTTCCTCCATCTTCTCGAAATCGGAATCCTCGAACGCCGCCAGCATGTTTGGCGGGGTGCGCTGCTCGCGCGGCAAATCCATAACTTTTGCGCGAATGCGTCGCGACAGATCGGTCCAGCCGTCCTGCACCAGATCTTCTTCCGCGGAGCCGCCGGCCTGGTTCGCGGTAAAATTCTCCAGCCAGCGCTGCTGCCAGCCTGATGTCGCTACGCCTGCAAACCATTTCGGATCGATCGGCGCATTGGCTCTGATATCGACGGAGGATGGCGTGCGCTGGAACACATAGAGCTCCTTGCAGGCGCGCGCGAGATGCGGCACGCATTGCACGGAAGTAGCGCCGGTGCCGATGATGCCGACGCGCTTGTCCTTCAACTTCTCCATCAGCGCGCCCTTGGCGTCGCCGCCGGTGTAGTCGTAATCCCACCGGCTGGTGTGGAACGAATGCCCCTTGAAGGACTCGATACCTTCGATGCCGGGAAGTTTTGGCACGTGCAGCGGCCCCGTCCCCATGCCGACGAACTGCGCGCTGAAGGCATCGCCGCGAGTGGTGCGGATATTCCAGCGAGATTGTGCTTCGTCCCAATCGAGGCTCACGACCTCGGTGTGAAACAGCGCGTTGTCGTACAGACCGTATTGCTTGCCGATGCGCTGGCAGTGCGCCAGGATTTCCGGCGCGTGCGCATACTTCTCCGACGGCATGTGGCCGGTCTCTTCGAGCAGCGGCATATACACCATCGACGCGGTATCGCATTGCGCGCCCGGATACCTGTTCCAGTACCAGGTGCCGCCGAAGTCGCCGCCCTTTTCGATGATGCGGACATCCCTGATGCCGGCTTCGGACAGCCGCGCTGCGGTGGCTAGCCCGGCAAAGCCGCCGCCGATGAAGGCAAAGGTGACATGGTCGGTCTTCGGATCGCGCGGGATGACCGGCGTATAGGGATCGTCGAGATAATGCGCGAGTTGTCCTGCGACGCGGAGATACTGGTCGTTGCCATCGGGACGCAGCCGCTTGTTGCGCTCCTCCAGATATTTCTGGCGCAGCCGCTCCTTGGCGATCGAAGCGTTCTGCGAGGCCCGGGGTTGATCTGTGATCGTCATCCGAAGACGCCCTTTCA
Organism: Bradyrhizobium sp. AZCC 2262; assembly: GCF_036924535.1. Classification (NCBI taxonomy): domain Bacteria; kingdom Pseudomonadati; phylum Pseudomonadota; class Alphaproteobacteria; order Hyphomicrobiales; family Nitrobacteraceae; genus Bradyrhizobium; species Bradyrhizobium sp. AZCC 2262. The sequence continues at coordinate 4,972,983 of NZ_JAZHRT010000001.1, forward strand.
AGGAATTACGAGACGTTTGTCGTCTTACCACCGCTCAGGACGGATGTGCGGACAGATACGGCGAGTTTGCAATCGACCAGGACGGCATCGGCTCCATGCGAAAGATCTGCCGCAGATGTACTTCGTCGGGGCCGTCGCCGATACGCAGCAGGCGGCCCCAGGCCAGCGCCTGATGGATCGGTGTATCGTCGGAGCCGCCCATCGCGCCGAATACCTGCATGGCATGGTCAGCGATCCGTTGCAGCATCGCCGGCACCGCGACCTTGATCAGCGAGACGTCACGCCAGGCGCCCTGATGGCCGGCCTGATCGAGCCGCCACGCGCAGCGATAGGCGAGCAACCGTGCCTGTTCGAGCTCGACCCGGGATTCGGCGATCCAGCGCTGCACGGTGTCGTACTGGATCACGGTGCGGCCGAAGGCGGAGCGCTCCGACGAACGCACCATCATCAGTTCGATCAAGAGCTCGCAGAGCCCGATCGAGCGCATGCAATGATGGATGCGCGCCGGCCCCAGCCGAATTTGCGCGACCTTGAAGCCCTCGCCCTCGGCGCCGAGCAGATTCGAACGGGGCACGCGCACATCATCGAACGTAAGCTCGCCGATCGGGGCGACATGATCCTCACATCCCATCCAGCGCAGCCGACGCACCAGACGAACGCCCGGCATATCCATCGGCACGATGATGCAGGAATGGCGGCCGGTGCGGTCCGCACCGGGATCGGTCACGCCCATCACGATCAGAAAACTGCATCGCGGATGCGCCGCGCCGGTGATGAACCATTTCCGTCCGTTGATGACGTAGTCGTCGCCGTCGCGGACCATGCGCGTGGCGATGTTGGTGGCATCGGATGAAGCCACGTCCGGTTCGGTCATGCCGAAGGCCGAGCGGGTTTTTGCTTCCAACAGCGGCTGCAGCCAGCGCGCCTTCTGTTCAGGCGTCGCGCAATTCTGCAGCGCGATCATGTTGGGCACGTCGGGCGCCTGACAGTTGAAGATCTCCGGCGCCCAGAACAGCCGGCCCATGATTTCCGCCAGCGGCGCATATTCGAGATTGGAAAGCCGGGTGCCGGGCTCGTCATCAGCCAGTTCGGGAAGGCCAAGATTCCACAGCCCCGCTGCCCGCGCTTTTCGTTGAAGGTCGCCCATGAAGGGCGCGGCCTCGCCCTTGGCGACGTGAGCAAGCCAGACGCGGTGGCGCGGCAGCACTTCCTGATCGAAGAAGGCCTGCAGCTTCTCCAGCCATGCTTCCGACCGACCGGAAAGATCGAAATCCATGTCGCCTCCCGTCTTTTGAAGCGGAACCTAAGCGTATATCGACACGATTTGCAAATTCATTTCGGTATATTGACAGAATTCCGAATTTTGACCAATCTTTTGATATGGCAACCCTTTCCACCGCCGATCCTTCCGCCCGGCCCCGAACGCCGGAAGACCACGCCGATCCCGCCTTCGCAACCACGCTGGCGCACGGGCTCGACGTGCTGGCGGCTTTCCGCAACCGCAGCGGCTCGCTGTCCAACGCCGACCTCGCGCTGCATACCGGCCTGTCGCGGCCGACGGTGTCGCGGCTGACCTACACGCTGGCGCAACTCGGCTATCTCAAGCGCGATGCCAAAGGACGCTTCCAGCTCGGGCTCGGCATTCTGGCCGCCGCCTATCCGGTGCTGTCGGCGCTAAAAGTCCGGCAACTGGCGCGTCCCCTGATGCGCGATTTCGCCGCCTACACCGGCGGCACGGTTTCCATCGCGATGCCATTCGGGCTCGACTTCATCTATGTCGAGACGCTGCGCACCACCGACGCCGTGACACATTTGCCGGATGTCGGCTTTGCGAGTTCGCTGGCGCCGACCGCGGTCGGCCGCGCGCTGCTGTCGCTGTTCACCAGCGAAGAGCTCGACACCTATGTGGCGAACGTGAAAGCCGAACGGCCGGAAGAAGCCGACTATGTGCAAGCGCGGACGCTGCCGGATGTCGAGCTTTGCAGGGAGCGCGGCTTTGCGATTTCGCTCGGCGAATGGCGGCGCGAAATTTTTGGCGTTGCCGCACCGCTGTACCGCACGGCGTCGGGCGACTGCCTTTCCGTCAATTGCGGCATCCCCTCGTTTCGCTTCAACGCCGAACAGATCGAGCGTGAATGCGGGCCCCGCATGCTGGGGCTGGCGCGCAGCATCCGCTCGCTGGCGGCCAACGACTGAATACCCCGGCAGAGGGGCAAAAGGCGCATCGCTAGACTGGTGCGCAACATACGGGGAGGGAAGAATGAGCCGGATCAAAACCGCGCTGGGCTTCGCCGTGAGTGTTGCTTTGGGCGTGGCCATGCTGCTCGCCAATGCCGCGCAGGCGCAGAGCAATTATCCGAACCGCCCGATCCGCATCGTCGTGCCCTACCCCGCCGGCGGCATCGTCGACATCGTCGCGCGCGCCGTGACCGAACAGGTCGGCCGCGACTGGAAGCAAACGGTCGTGGTCGAAGCAAGACCGGGCGGCAACAGCAACATCGGCACCGCCGCGGTGGCACGCAGCGAGCCGGACGGTTACACTTGGCTCGTCACTGGCCCGGCCGCGCTGGTCAACCCGACGCTCTACAAGGACGCTGGCTGGGACGCGCTGAAGGACCTCAAATGCGTTGGCCTCGCGGTCTGGAATCAAAGCGTCGCGGTCGTGCACCCGTCGATGCCCGCCAAGACCATCGCCGAATTCGTGGAGATCGCGCACAAAAAACCCGGCGAGCTGAATTTCGGCAATCCCGGCACCGGCTCTTCGATCGACCTGAGCGCGCAGAAGCTGTTTCAGGCCGCGAACATCAAGCTGACCAATGTCGGCTACAAGGGCCAGCCGCAGGCGCTGATCGACCTGATGACGAACCTGATGCACTTCGAGATCGTCTCGCTCGAACTGGCGCTTCCGCACATCAAGGCAGGCAGCGTGAAGCCGCTTGCCGTGATGACCGACAAGCGTGTCGCCGACCTGCCCGACCTGCCGACGATTGCGGAAGCGGGATTTCCGGAAGCCACCTATGTGCCCTGGTACGGCATCTATGTTCAGGCGGGGACGCCGGATGCCATCGTCGCGAAGATCAACGACGGCATCAACAAGGCGCTGCAAAACCCGGAAGTGCAGCGCCAGCTCGCGGTCGCCAATATTCCGGGCAAGCCGATGGCACTCGTCGACCTCGCCGCGCTGATGAAGACGGACCACGAGAAGCTGACGAAAGTAATCGCGACCTCGGGCATGGCGCTGCAGTGACGCGGCCCGCAAAAGGCACAGCCGGTCCTGCCGCTAATTGAGCGCCCACAGATAGGCCAGCGTCGCCGCGATCCCGAGACCCGTTCTGACCGCGTGCAGGCTTCCCCACTTCACGATCAGCGCGCGTGATTGTGGACCGGCCTCGTTCTCAGCAATCGCCTTCAGTGCGTGGTTGGTCGGCATGATGCCCAACAGCGTATACGGCCAGTTGGCAAGAATGAGCACCGCGCCGACAAGCCAGCGCCAATCCTGCGTCAGCCAGGCGGCGATCAGGCCGAGCACGCCCGAAATCACCGCGCCACTCGCCTGCATCATGAGGCCGCGGTCGTAGCTTGGCTTCCATTGCCTCAAGAGGCTCCGGTCATCGAGGCTGAGACGCGCCGGCTGCTCGGCGAGATTGACGTAGAACGCGGCTCCGGCGAACGCGGCGGCGACAATCGTCGCAAGCTGTCCTGCAAGCATGGCTTACTCCATATCACCTGTTCAAGGTCATTGCGACCTCAGGCATGGCCCTGCAGTGAGGACGCCCGCAGGCCTCGCCCCGTCATTGCGAGCGAAGCGAAGCAATCCATTTCACGGCATAACGGATGGATGGATTGCTTCGCTACGCTCGCAATGACGGTGGAGAAGCTTTACAGCTCAATCTTCACTTCTTGACCTTGCTGGCATCCATCTTCACGTTCGTATCCAGCATCTTGACCGAAAACGCTGTGTCCACGTCAAACGGCTTTTCCATGCCGAGATAGGTCTGCACCAGCTCGTAGTCTTTCTTCATCCGCTCGGCGTCGATCCAACCCAATGCCTTGGTCGTGGTAAATTCGTCCGTCATCAGGAATTTGATGCGCTCCCACTGACGCTGCTGGTTTTCCTTGTCGAGGCCGGAAGCCTGGTCGAGCAGCGCCTTGAGGCACGGCGCAACGTCGGCGACGCAGGCGGCGTAGGCCTTCTGGCTGATCTTGACGAATTCTTCGACCAGTTTCGGGTTCTTCGCCAGGTAAGCGCCGTTGACGATCAGCGAGTTGCCGTAGGGGTTCAGCCCGATATCCTTCCAGTTGACGTAGCCGAGATCGGCGCCGAACTCGATCGCCTTGAGATCATGCTCATTGTAGAAATCGCTGATGATATCGACGGTGTGGCTCTTCAGCGCCGCGATCTTGGCGGTCGGGCCGACATTGACGAAATTCACTGAGTCAGGCGCGATGCCGGCGGCCTTTGCAAAGGCCGGCCACATCACCCGCGAGGCATCGCCCGGCGGATTGCCGATCTTGTGGTTCGGAAAGTCCTTTGGCCCGTTCACGCCGTAACTCTTCAGCCAGTAGAAAGTCTGCCCGGTATTGGCGTAGATGCTCATCAGCGCCACCACGTCGGCGCCCTTGCTCTTGGCCACCAGCATGGTCGCGAGGTCGGCGATGCCGAACGGCGAGCCGCCGGAGCCGACCTTCAGCGAGGAGACACCGGAGCCCTTGCCGACCTCGATGGTCAGGTCGATGCCCGCCTTCTCGTACCAGCCTTGCGACTTGGCGTAATAGAACGGCGAATGATCTGCCGTCGGCGTCCAGTTCAGGATCAGGTTGACGGCCTCGGCGGCCCCGCACGGCGCAGCCGGCAGAGCCAGCGCAAGCGCCAGTCCCGCAATTCGCAAAGCCTTCATTGCACCCTCCTCGTTTGCAACCGATCTTGTCGCCGCGTTCCCGTGACGCTACCAATGCAACAAGGGACCAGACGACTTGTCAACTATTTGGTTGGAAATGCCCAAAAAACGATCTGACGATATCAAGCCGCAGCGGCGCGATCCGGCGGCAACCCGCAAAAAACTGCTGACGGCGGCGCGGCGCGAATTTGCCGATAGCGGTCTCGCCGGCGCCCGGGTCGACGAGATCGCCGCGCGTGCGGGCGTCAACAAGCAGCTCGTCTATCACTATTTCGGCGACAAGGATGCGCTGTATCTGGCGGTGCTGGAATGGGTCTACGAGGAGATCCGCGCCCAGGAGCGCAAGCTCAATCTCGAAGGATTGCCGCCCGAGCAGGCGATCAAGAAGCTGATCGAAAGCTCCTTCGATCACCTCGCCGCGCATCCCGACTTCATCGTGCTGCTGAACGATGAGAACCGCGGCGGCGCCCGCCATGTGCGCGGCTCGCGCAAGCTGGAGGCAATGCATTCGCCGCTGGTCAGCCTGGTTTCGACCATTCTCGGCGAGGGCGTCAAGGCCGGCATATTCCGCAAAGGGATCAATCCTGTACATCTCTATATCTCGATTGCAGGGCTCAGCTATTTCTACTTTTCGAACACGCCGACGCTGTCGGCGATCTTCGGCAAGGACCTGTCGAGCCGGACCGCCCGGCAGGCACGCCGCAAGCACGTGGTCGATCTGGTGATGCATTCGCTTCGGCCGTAATCAACCAGATGGTTGATTAGTGAAGGCGGCCGCGATAGATTGTCGCCACGCGACCGGGAACCGGGCGCGTGAGCAAGGGAGTGCACGGTGTTCAGCGGTGACGGCGGATCGGCACGGTCTTTCGCGATCATCCTGATCGTGCATCTGGCTGTGATCGTGCTGTGGCAGGTATTGGTCGACGCCTTCCAGATACCGAAATTCATCCTGCCCTCGCCGCTTGCAACCATCAAGACGCTGGCCTCGCCGAACTATGCCTGGCTTTCCAATCTCGCGGTGACCGCTGTCGAAATTCTCGGCGGGTTCTGTCTTGGTGCGCTGGTCGGCGTCATGCTGGCGGTGATGTTCACCTGGTCGCCACTGATCAGCCTGTTGCTGCTGCCGCTGTTCGTGACGCTGAACATGATTCCGAAAGTGGCGCTTGGGCCGCTGTTCATCGTCTGGTTCTCCTACGGCATCTTCCCGAACATCCTGATCGCGTTTTCGATCTGCTTCTTTCCGATCCTGCTGACGACCGCACGCGGCTTGAGCGAGGTCGAGCCGGATCTGTTGGATCTCGTAAAATCGCTGCGCGGCTCGCGCTGGACGCTGTTCCGAAAGATCCAGTTGCCGGGCGCGCTGCCTTACGTGTTCTCTGGAATGAAGGTGGGCGCGATCCTGGCGGTAGCCGGCGCGATCGTCGGCGAGTTCATCGCCTCCGAGCGTGGGCTCGGCTATCTCATGATTCAGGTGCAGTCGTCGCTCGATACGCCCGCGATGGTGATGGCCGTCGTGCTCCTGACGTTGCTGGGCGTAGCGCTGTATGGGCTCGTGCTCGGCCTGGAGCGGATGTTCGTTGTCCGTGACATCCGGCTGCAATAGGAAAACGGGAAAGAAGCATGCTGTTGACGCGTGAAAACCTGCCGCAGACGATTTCGGATATCGCAGCACTCGACGAATTGCTGTGCCGCCCGAGCCAGGCGCTGATCGACGATCTCCGCAAGGTCGACGGCGACATTATGATCCTCGGCGTTGCCGGCAAGATGGGGCCGACGCTGGCGGGCCTTGCCAAGGCCGCCGTGCCGGAGTGCCGCGTGATCGGCGTCGCCCGATTCAGCGATCCCGCCGTCGAGGACTGGCTGCAGGCGCGCGGCGTCGAGACGCTAAATTGCGACCTGCTCGACGAAGCCGCGATCAAGGCGCTGCCGAAAATTCCAAATATCGTGTTCATGGCCGGGCGCAAATTCGGCGCCGAGGGTGACCTCTCGCTGACCTGGGCGATGAATTCGCACGTCCCTGCCCTGGTCGCGCAGGCATTTGCGGGTTCACGTATCGTCGCGTTCTCGACCGGCTGCGTCTATCCGTTCGTGCCGGTCGACGGCAAAGGCTCGGACGAGGACATGGCCCCCAATCCGCCCGGCGAGTACGCACAATCCTGCGTCGGGCGCGAGCGCATGTTCGAGTATTTCTCGAAAAAGTATTCGACGCCCGGCCGGCTGTTCCGGCTCAACTATGCGATCGACATGCGCTACGGCGTGCTGCACGACATCGCAAGCAAGGTCCTCCAGGGCAAGCCGATCGACGTCAGCCTCGGCCATGTCAATTTCATCTGGCAGGGTGATGCTTCTGCGCAGGCGCTGCGCTGCCTCGCGCATTGCGACACGCCGACCTCGCCGATCAATGTCAGCGGCCATGAAATACTTGCCGTGCGCGACCTCGCCGCGAAATTCGGTCAGCGTTTCGGCCGCGCGCCCGTGATCGTCGGCAAGGAAGAGCCGACGGCATGGCTGACCAATACCTCGCAGGCGGTGAAGCTGTTCGGCTTGCCTATTGTCGATACCGAGCAGCTCGTCAGTTGGACCGCCGACTGGGTGTCGCGATCGATGCCGAGCCTCGGCAAGCCCACCAAGTATGAGGTGCGCGATGGCCGCTATTGAGCCGATCGACATCGTCGAGCTCGGTGTCGGCGACGCGCAGGCCGGACTTGTGCTGTCCACTGAGGCGGGCTGGAACCAGAACGAGGCCGACTGGCGGTTCTTCCTGAGCCAGGGCGTCGTGTTCGGCATGCGCGACGGCGCGCGGCTGGTAGCGACTGCCGCGCTGCTGCCCTACTCGGCCGGCAATGCCTGGATCAGCATGGTGCTGGTGACCGCGGACTTCCGCCGGCGCGGCATTGCGACAAAACTCGTCGATGCCTGCCTCAACGTGGCGGCAAGGCGTTGTCTGACGACCTGGCTGGACGCGACCACCGCCGGCGCCACCGTCTACGAGCCGCTCGGCTTCATGCCGACGCTGCAACTGAGACGGTTGCGGCTAACGAAGCCGCGAGACACCGGGGCGTCTCGGCCGCTATCGGCCGGCAACCTCGACGCGTTGGCCGCTCGCGATGGCAGCGCCATGGGATTCGACCGCAGCACATTGCTGTCGGAATTTTCCGTGCGTCCGGGCTCTCGCATCGTGTCTGATGACCGCGCCATGGCCCTCGTCCGCAATGGACGCACCGCGCGTCATATCGGTCCGCTGCTGGCCGATCGCGCCGATCAGGCGCTTGCGCTGGTGGAAGCCATCGTTAGCTCAGAAACCGGCCCCTGGCTGATCGACGCCGTCTATTCCGAGGGCGAGTTTCTGAACGGGCTTGTTCAGTCAGGCTGGAACATCGAGCGGCCATTTCAACGCATGCGCTTTGGCCGTGCCACCGCGCCCCCTGCGCAATTGCCGTTCGCCGTGGCCGGACCGGAATTTGGATAGGAAGCGCGTCATGCATCATAGCGAAATCAAAGCCGACGTTCGGAAGCTGATCGCCGACGGCACCGTACTCCCGGCGCATCCGCTCGCGCTCGATGCCAATCGCACACTCGACGCGAGGCACCAGCGAGCGCTAACGCGCTATTACCTCGATGCCGGCGCCGGCGGATTGGCCGTCGGCGTCCACACCACGCAGTTTGCGATCCGCGACGTCGGCCTGTACCGCCCGGTGCTGGAGCTGGCGGCGGAGACCGCAGCTTCTTGGACCAAGCGGCCGGTCGCGATGGTCGCGGGGCTCGCCGGACCGACCCCACAAGCCGTTGCGGAAGCGCAAACGGCACGCGGCATCGGCTATCACGCCGGCCTGCTCAGCCTTGCCGCGATGAAATCGGCATCCGAGGATGAGATCATCGCCCATTGCGAGGCGGTGGCGCGGGAGATCCCGCTGGTCGGCTTCTATCTGCAGCCGGCGGTCGGCGGCGTCATCCTCAGTGCCGATTTCTGGCGGCACTTTGCCGCCATCGACAACGTCATCGCCATCAAGATCGCGCCGTTCAACCGCTATCGGACACTCGACGTGCTGCGCGGGGTGGCCGCCGCCGGCGCCCTTGACCGCGTCGCGCTCTATACCGGCAATGACGATCACATCCTGCTCGATCTGATGCTGCCGTTCGACCTGCGCGACAACGGCGTCACCACCCGCGCCTGGTTCAAGGGCGGCCTGCTCGGGCACTGGTCGGTCTGGACCGCGAGCGCCATTAAGCAGTTCGAGATGTGCAAGACGGCGCGCGGCAAGGACAGCGTGCCGGCCGACCTGCTGGCGCTCGACGCCCGCGTCACCGATTGCAACAGCGCGTTCTTCGATGTCGCCAACAATTTCCACGGCTGCATCGCCGGTTGTCATGAAATCCTGCGGCGGCAGGGATTGATGCAAGGGCTGTGGTGCCTCGATCCTGCCGAGGGTCTCAGCCCCGGGCAGATGACCGAGATCGACCGCGTCTGTCGCGAGCATGCCGATCTCTCCGACGACGCCTTCGTGAAGACGAACTTGCAGAAATGGCTGGTATGAGCGCCGACGAGCCTTTCATCAGCCTGCAGAACGTCCGCAAGGTCTATCGGTCGAAGGGCTCCGAGTTCCTTGCCGTCTCCGACGTCACCATGGACGTCAGGGAAGGCGAACTGGTCTCGCTGGTCGGCCCGTCCGGTTGCGGCAAGACCACGGTGCTGAAGATCCTGGCCGGGCTGCACGAGGCCGACGGCGGCACCATCAAAATCGGCAATTCGAAAACGCCGTTCGATCCGGCGCGCGATATCGGCATGGTGTTCCAGCAGGCCTTGCTGCTGAAATGGCGAACCATCCTCGACAATGTATTGCTGCCGGCCGAAATCGTCGGCCTGCCGATGAAGGCCGCGCGAACCCGCGCCCGGGAGCTGCTCAACCTGGTCGGGCTCGCCGGTTACGAAGACAAATATCCGCAGCAATTGTCCGGCGGCATGCAGCAGCGAACCGCGATCGCGCGCGCCTTTATCCACGATCCAAAACTGATCCTGATGGACGAGCCGTTCGGCGCGCTCGATGCGCTGACCCGCGAACAGATGAACCTCGAAATGCTGCGGATCTGGCGCGAAAGCGGCAAGACGATCATTTTCGTGACGCATAGCATCCAGGAGGCCGTCTTCCTCGCCTCGCATTGCGCCGTGCTCACCGCCGGCCCGGCGCGGATGGCAGAATATTTCCCGATCGAATTGCCGTTCCCGCGCGGACTGCCGATCAAGACCACGGACGAATTCGGCACTTACGCGCGACGGATCTATGCGGGTCTGGGATTGAGTGCAGGCGCTTGAGCCTCACTTCTCAATCTTGCTGGCATCCATCTTGACGGCGGGATCGAGCAGCCTGCTGGTGAAGGAACTCTCGACCGCAAACGGCTTTTCGATACCGAGGTAGGTCTGCACGAGATCGTAGTCCTTCCGCATCCGTCCCTCGTCGATCCAGCCCAGCGCCTTGGTCGTCGTAAATTCATCCGCCATCAGATATTTGATGCGGCCCCATTGCAGCAACTGCTCTTCGCGGTCGAGACCGGTCACCTGGTCGAGCAGCGCCTTCAGGCAAGGCTCGAAGTCGGCGACACAAGCGGCATAGGCCTTCTGCGTGATACGAACGAAATCCTCCGACAGCTTCGGGTTCTTCTCGAGGAAGGCACCGTTGACGATCAGCGAATTGCCGTAGGAATTGAGGCCGATGTCCTTCCAGTTAAGTGACCCGAGATCGCTGCCAAACTCCCTCAGCTTGATATCGTGCGAATTATAGAAATCGCTGATGATTTCGACGATACGGCCTTTCAGTGCGGCCGACTTCGCGGTCGGCCCGACATTGACGAAGGAGACCGAGTCCGGCGCGAGGCCCGCGGCCTTGGCGAAGGCCGGCCACATCACGCGCGAGGCATCACCGGGAGGGTTGCCTATCTTGCGCCCGGCAAAATCCTTCGGGCCGTTCACGCCATAGCTCTTGAGCCAGTAGAAGGTCTGGCCGGTGTTGGCATAGATGCTCATGAGCGCGACCGCATCGGCGCCCTTGCTGCGGGCGACCAGCATGGTCGCGAGATCCGAAATGCCGAACGGCGCGCCACCCGAGCCGACCTTGAGCGACGAAACGCCCGATCCTTTGCCGACCTCAATGCTGAGATCGATGCCAGCCTTCTGGTACCAGCCCTGCGATTTTGCGTAATAAAATGGCGAGTGATCCGCGGCCGGCGTCCAGTTCAGGATGAGGCTCACGCTTTGACCAGCCTGGGCCGGCGCGATCGGCGCGGCAAGCGCGAGCAGCAGCAAGGCAAATCTCAAACCCTTCAATACTTCTCTCCCCGCTGTCCGACCCGGAATGTCAGAGATCGCCTGCCCGGCCGCAATCGTCCAGGCTACTCAAATGCCACAGGTCCGGTATCGCGATAGGCCCAGCAACTCTCCTTTGGCAGCGAAACCTGGGTCTCGATACCCACCTGATGCCGGGCCGCGGTACCGAGTTCGACCACCTCCAGCCGCCGGCCGAACAGTTCGATGCCGTAGGCGGTCTGCGTGCCCTGATAGCGGCGGTCGAGGACGCGAGCGGGAAAGACGTTGGCACCGCCATGTTGGCCGATCGAGATGTTCTCCGGCCGTAGCGCAATGCGTACCTTCTCATCCGGGCTGAGCGAATGCAGCAATGCCACCTCACCTCGCCGCCCCTCGCCGAAATCGACCGTGCCGAATACGCCGTTGCGCGATACCAGCGTGCCTGGAAGCTCATTGGTCGCGCCGGTGAAATTGGCGACGAACAAATCTGCCGGACGGTTATAGATCGCATCAGGCGTATCCATCTGCAGCAGTTTGCCGTCGCGCATTACGCCGATGCGGTCGCCGAGCACCACCGCTTCGGCCTGGTCGTGGGTGACGTAGAGCGCAGTCATCCCCGTTTGCTTGAGGATCACGCGAAGATCATCGCGCAGCCGCAGGCGCAGCTTGGCGTCGAGGTTCGACAGCGGCTCGTCGAGCAGCAGCAATTGCGGCCGGTACACGATGCTGCGCGCCAGCGCCACGCGCTGCATCTGGCCGCCCGATAATGCGACCACCGGCCGGTCGGCATATTCCGACAGGCCGACCAGTTCGAGCGCCTCGTCGACCTTGTGGCGGGCGTCGGCGCGCGAAAGTTTTCGGTGCTTGAGCGGATAGACCACGTTCTGCCGCACCGTCATATGCGGCCACACCGCATAGGACTGAAACACCATGCCGAGATCGCGCAGACGTGGCGGCACCAGGATGCCGCGTTCGGGCGACGACACGATCCTGCCGGCAATGCTGATTTCGCCCGATGTCGGGTGTTCCAGCCCCGCGACACAGCGCAGCGTGGTGGTCTTGCCGCAGCCGGAGGGGCCGAGCAGAACCACGATCTCGCCGGCCGGCACGCCAAAACTGACGCCATCGATCGCCGGCCGGCCGATCGCAAACTGCTTGCGCAGGTCGGTGACTTCGAGGGTTGCCGTCATCGGTTCGATGATTTCCCTGATGTAACGATCATTGCGCGTAACCGTAGGTCTTGTTCCAATCGGCAATCCACGCCGCCTGCAACTTCACATACTGATCGAACTTGGGGAACCAGACCTTGACCACTTTGGGATCAAAGCCTTCCGGGTATGCCGGCGGCACCTTCAGTGACGTGAGGTTGCCGAGTTCCTTGATCATGAACGTCTGTCCCTCTTTCGACAGGCACCAGTTGAGAAACAGCTTTGCCGCGTTGGGATGAGCGGCGGTTTTCGGAATGCCCGTGGCATAGGGATTGACCGGTGCGCCTTCCGGCGGAAAGAAGATCTGGATCGGCGCGCCGTCTTTCTGCTTCGGATAGATCGCGTTGTAGAGCAAAGGTCCCATGGCGATTTCGCCGCGCACCAGCGAATCCGACATCGGCGCGCCCGATGGATAGAGGACCGGATGGGTCGTCGCCTGCTTGGCCCAATAATCCTCGCCGAGCACCTGGCGCTCGAACATCACCCGCGTCCACGTGGTGCCGCCCGACGGAGCGATCACCTGCCCGGTCAATTTGTTGTATTCTGGCTTGGTGAGGTCCATCCAGGTTTTTGGCGGGTTCTTGACCAGTTCGGTGTTGTAGGCGATCGACCATACCAGCGTGGCGCGCGGCCAGAGCTGCGGCGCGATCTGCGCGTCGGGATTGTAGTCGGCCGCGTTCGGCGGCGCGTAGTCCTGGAACATGTCCGCCAGCGGCTGCATCAGCGCACGGTCGGAATGATCGACCACGTCGGCGATCAACTTGCCGGCAGCGGCCTCGGTCTTCACGCGCGTGATCAATTGGCCGCCGGGCGCGCGCACCATCTCGACCTTGATCTCGGGGAAGCGCTTGTTGAAGGCCTTGATGACCTGCTGTTCCACTTCGGCGAAATTCGCGGTGTAGAATACCAGCTTGCCCTCGGCCTTCGCAGCGGCAATCAATTCGGGCGAGCCGAACTCCTGCGCCTGCGCCGCGGCGCTCCATGTCAGCGCCAGGCCAGCAATGCCGACGATTGCGGCAATGTTGCCGAAGGTCCTTCCAGTCATAGCCAATCCTCCCGTTCGTCTTGTTATCCGGCTCGGGCGACACTGCCCTGCGCCGCACCGCGCGACAGCCAGTTGGCGCCGCCGATGAGAACGCCGAGCAGAACGGTTTGCACCAGGCTGAAGGCGGCGGTCTTTCCGAGGTTTCCGCCTTCGTAATAGTCGAGCAACAGCACCGACATCACCATGGTGTTGCTGGTGTAGAGAAACAACGACGAACCAAGTTCGCGGATCGCCAGCACGAACAGCAGTGTCATCGAGGCGATCACGCCCGGACGCGCCAACGGCAGCACGATTGTCCTGATCGTGCCGAGCACGCCCTTGCCGCAGACCCAGGCCGCTTCCTCGAGCTCGCGATGAATCTGCAGGAACGAGGTCGACAACGACTTGACCGTGTCAGGCATGAAGCGCGCGATGAACGCCAGCGCCAGAATCCAGATCGTGCCGTAGAGACCGCCCGGAATGCCGATCCAGGCCCAAAGATAGGCGACGCCGACCACAAGGCCGGGGATCGCGACCGGCAAAGTCGAAATCACATCGATCCAGCGCCGGCCCGTCACCCGGGTGCGGTGAATGGTGTAGCCGATGGCGAAGGCGAGCGCGCCGCCGACTACAGCGGTGATCAGCCCCACCTCAACCGAGTTATAGATCGAGCGCATGGTCAGCGGATTGTCGAAGATGCTCTGAAAATGCATCAGGGAATACTGCCTGGCGTCGAACAGGCTGCTGACGTCGCGGATGAACATGAATTTTCGAAATGCCGCGACGATAAGCGCGAGCAACGGCAGCACCACCACGACCAGGAGATAGACGATGCCAAGGCCGAAGGTGAACCAGCGCCAGCGCCCGAGATCCAGGCTGCGCGGGCGGAACGCCTTGCCGGCGACGGTGGTGTAGCTGCGGCCGCTCAGCACCTTCTGCTGCAGGAACACGAGCAGGCCGGTGACGACCATCAGAATGATCGCAACAGCTGCGGCCGTGTTGTAAAGCGGCGGTGACCAGTTGGTGAGCTTGAAAATGTAGGTTGTCAGTACGGCAAGGTTGGTCGGCGCGCCCAGCACGGCGGGAATGCCGTAGATCCCGAGCATGACGATGAACGACAGCAACATGCCCGAGACAATCGCCGGCATGATCAGCGGAAACGTCACCGAGAACAGCGTCGCGAACGCGCTGGCGCCGGATATCTCGGCAGCCTCTTCCAGGCTGGGGTCCATGTTACGCAGGGCCGATGCGGTAAACATGTAGACATACGGCGCATAGTAGATGCCGAACACGAACACCAGGCCCCACATCGAATAGAAATCGACGCGCCAGTCCAGCCCGATCCATTTGAACATGGTGTTGATCAGGCCCGTTTTAGGTGAGCCGAGGATCGCCCATGCGACGCCCGCGACCAGCGGCGGCGCGAACAGCGGCAGAATACTGGCTGCCGCGATGACCCCCTTGAACGGCGTGTTGGTGCGGACGACGATCCAGGAAAACAGCAGGCCGACCACGACCGCGATCAGCGTTCCGCCGCCACAGGCGATCAGCGTGTTCGCCAGCGCCTCGGCGACATTCGGGTTCGCCAGCACGGTGAGGAAGTTGGTGACCGAGAGATGACGGAGCGAGATGCCCTCGACCACCGGATTGGTGTCGGTGAGCGCGCCGAGCAGCAGCATCAGGATCGGGTAGATGACCAGAAAGCCGAGGATCACCAGCAGGACCGTGACCCACAAGCCGGCCCACGCGTGCCGCCCCTCACTGGCGCTACGCATGACTTCGGTGCGCCGGCTCGTCTGTCCGTTCAACGCGCTTTCCCCTCGCCGGTGACCGTCTTTTTATGGAATTGCGGTCGCGATACGCAAAAGCCTAGTCGATTGCGCGGCGCACGGAAAGGTATCCGAAAGTCGGCGCGCGGATATGGCGCGGCGGCCGTCCCTTCGCATACGCATCATGCAGCGGCGTGCCTGTGGCTTGTGCCGCGTCCGTAGTACACGCCGCGGTGGGCGCGACCGCCCCGCGTGGAGAGCCCTGTCTGATGTCACTGGATACAACCGCAAAGCCGTCAGTCACAACCATGGACGGCCTGCCCCCGGAACTCCGGCGCTGGGCGGTCGCGGCGATCTTTACCGCGCTGGCGATGGCTTCGCTGGATACGGCGATCGCCAACGTCGCCCTGCCCGCCATCGCCGCCGACCTCCATGTCAGCCCCGCCGACGTGGTCTGGGTGGTCAACATCTACCAGATCGCGCTGGTTGCGACGCTGCTGCCGCTCGGCGCGCTCGGCGAGATCGTCGGCCATCAGCGGATCTATCTCGGCGGCCTGCTGCTGTTCACGCTGGCCTCGCTGGGTTGCGCCCTGGCCTGGTCGCTGCCCAGCCTGACGGCGGCCCGCGCGCTGCAGGGATTGGGCGCCAGCGGCCTCATGAGCGTGAATGCGGCGCTGGTCCGTTTCGTCTACCCGACCCACATGCTCGGCCGCGGCTTCGGCCACAACGCGCTGGTGGTTGGAACGGCCTTCACGTTCGGACCGACGATTGCCTCTGCGATCCTTGCGATCGGAACATGGCCGTGGCTGTTCGCGATCAACATTCCCTTCGGCGTGATCGCCATCTGGATCGGCCTGAAGACCCTGCCGAATACGCCACGCGCCAAGCACGCATTCGATTTCACGAGCGCAGCGCTGACCGCAAGCTGTCTTGGACTCTTTATTATTGGAATAGGCAGCGCAGCGCATCAGGCGCCTCCCGCCCTGGTCGGACTGGAACTCGGCGCTGCATTACTGCTCGGCTGGATGATGATCCGCAGAGATGCGGACCATCCGGCGCCGATGTTGCCGATCGACCTGTTTCGACGGCCGATGTTCGCGCTGTCGGCCGCAACCTCGGTCTGTTCATTCGCGGTGCAGGGACTGGCCTTCGTCTCGCTGCCGTTCTACTTCGAAGACGTGCTGCACCGGTCCCAGGTCGAGACCGGCTTCTTCATGACGCCCTGGCCGCTGGTGGTCGCGATCATGGCGCCGATCGGAGGCCGGCTGTCGGACCGCTATCCCGTCGGCATCCTTGGCGGCCTCGGGCTGGTGCTGCTCGGCATCGGCATGGCGCTGCTGGCAACGCTGCCACCAGACCCCGGCATCGCCAACATCGTCTGGCGCATGGTGGTTTGCGGGATCGGATTCGGTTTCTTTCAGACGCCCAATTTGCGGGCACTGATGTCGAGCGCGCCGCCGCACCGCAGTGGAAGCGCGAGCAGCATCGTCGCAACCGCTCGCTTGACCGGGCAGACGCTCGGCGCCGCGCTCGCCGCCCTGTGTTTTGGCCTTGCCGGCCATGATGGCGCGACGCTTGCATTGGCGCTCGGCGCCGGGTTTGCTGCGCTCGGCAGCGTGATGAGTTTCCTGCGTCTGACCGTGGGTGCTCCGCGCAATACATGACTGTCATCGCCCGGCGGCGATCGGGCCGACGCGATGGATTTGGAGGACGAGTTGCGACTTCTCAGTATGCTGGCCGGCGCGTGTCTCCTGCTGTTTCCGGCCGCCCTTCAGGCCCAGACAGTCTGGGACATGCCAACGGAATATCCGCAAAACGCGATGCCGGGCGTTGGCCTGACGGCCTTCACAAAACATGTCGCCGAATCCAGCGCAGGCAAACTCGAGATCAGGCCGACCTTCGACGCCAAGGCTGGCATCAAATCGGCCGGCATGCTCACAGCGATTGCGGAAGGCCGGGTGCAGGCCGGCGATGCCTTCGCCGGCGCGCTCGAGGCAGAAGACCCGATCTTTGCGCTGCCTTCGCTGCCGTTTCTGGTGACGTCGACGGCCGACGCCAAACGCCTTGCCGATATCGCGCGGCCGCATCTTGCAGCGGCGCTGCAGAAGAAAGGCCTGCGGCTGCTTTATCTGACGCCCTGGCCACCTTCCGGCATTTGGTCGAAGACACCGCTGACGTCGCCGCCCGATCTGACCACCCTTTCGATCCGCACCTATGACAAGACCTCAACCGAGGTATTCCTGAGCGTCGGCGCCAAGGCCGCATCGATCAGTTTCGCGGACACGATACCGAAACTGGTCGACGGCAGCATCAACGCGGTGTTGTCGTCGGGAGACGGCGGCGCCGGCCGCAAACTTTGGGAGTATCTGCCCTGTTTCAGTGAAATCACCTATTCGCTGCCGCTTTCGATCGCGAGCGTCAATCAGGCGGCCTATGACAGTTTGAGCCCGGACACACGAGCCGCGGTCGATGCCGCCAGCCGTCAAACCGAGAGCGAATTGTGGCTCGCTCTCGCGACCCGGCTGGAGGAAAACTATCAACGCATGCGCCAGAACGGCGTCACGATCGATTCAAATCCCGA
The DNA here is from genome assembly GCF_036924535.1 of Bradyrhizobium sp. AZCC 2262. Taxonomy (NCBI): domain Bacteria; kingdom Pseudomonadati; phylum Pseudomonadota; class Alphaproteobacteria; order Hyphomicrobiales; family Nitrobacteraceae; genus Bradyrhizobium; species Bradyrhizobium sp. AZCC 2262. The sequence goes on from NZ_JAZHRT010000001.1 coordinate 4,990,761, forward strand.
GCCGTTGATCGTTGAAGCGCTGCGAACGGGCGCGGCGGCGGCACAGCGTGCCTGGTGCACCCGGTCGGGGCCCGTCTGCGCCGAGATTCTCGGCGCCTTCAAGGCCAAACCATAGCGCCCCAGGTTGTCGGTGCAGAACGGACATGACAGCCATGCCGGGGCACATGCCCACGCAACACCGGCGGATCGGCTTTCATCCTGCGCACAAACGCATTTTCTTGATTTGAACTATTCCAAGTGGCGGGCCATCTTCCCGCGCGCAGCTCTCTCGATGGATTGAGCTAACAGGGGATAAGCGATGGCAAACCTCACAATTAACGGCAAATCAATCAGCGTGGACGTCGAGGACGACACGCCGCTGCTTTGGGCAATCCGCGAGAACGTCGGGCTGACCGGCACCAAATACGGATGCGGCATTGCACAATGCGGCGCCTGCACCGTCCATGTCGATGGGGTCGCGATGCGCTCCTGCGGCGTCACGGTCAGCGAAGCCGTCGGCAAGCAGATCATCACGATCGAAGGTCTCGTCAGCAATGGCGCGCTGCACAAGGTGCAGGAGGCCTGGGTGGCCAATGACGTGCCGCAATGCGGCTATTGCCAGAGCGGCATGATCATGGCGGTCGCAGCCCTTCTCAAGGAGAAGCCGAAGCCGACCGACCAGGACATCAACGAGGCCATCACCAATATCTGCCGATGCGGGACCTTTCAGCAGGTCCGCGAGGCAATCCACGCCGCTGCGAACGCTTGAGGGGGATGCCATGAACAAGCACGTCATGCCCAAACTCACTCGCCGCGGCTTCGTGATCGGCACGGCTGCGGCCGGCACCGGCCTTGCGATCGGCCTCGATATTCCTTTTGGCGGGCCGACCGTGGTCCGCGCTGCCGACGGCTCGCCTGAGGTCAATGTCTGGGTGGTGATCCGCCCCGACAACACCACCGTGATTCGCATCGCCCGCTCGGAAATGGGTCAGGGCACCCTCACCGGCCTCGCCCAGCTCGTCGCCGAAGAGCTCGAATGCGACTGGTCGAAAGTCGTCACCGAGTATCCGACGCCGGGTCAAAGTGTCGCACGCAAGCGCGCCTGGGGCGATTTCTCGACCGGCGGCAGCCGCGGCATCCGCACCAGCCAGGAATATGTCCGCAAGGGCGGCGCCACCGCGCGCGTGATGCTGGTGCAGGCCGCCGCGAACGAATGGAAGGTGCCGGCCTCGGAATGCACCGCCGCCAACAGCGTCATCACCCACCCGCCGACGGGCAAGACCACGACCTACGGCAAGGTGGTGGAAGCCGCGGCGAAGCTCGAGCCGCCGGCCGAGGTGAAGCTGAAGGACCCGAAGGACTGGAAGATCATCGGCAAGGGCGTCAAGCGGCTCGACACCGTCGACAAGACGACAGGCGCGATGATCTACGGCGCCGACGTCAAGCTGCCCGGCATGCTCAACGCCGCGATCAAGGATTGTCCGGTGTTCGGCGGCAAGCTGAAGAGCTATGACGAAGCCAAGGTCATGGCCATGAAGGGCGTCAAGAAGGTCGTGCGCGTCAGCGACAGCAGCGTCGCGGTCGTCGCCGATACCTGGTGGCACGCCAAGACGGCGCTGGATGCGCTGCCGATCGTCTGGGACGAAGGCGAGAACGCAAAGGTCTCCAGCGAGTCCATCGCCAAATGGCTGGCCGAGGGCCTCGACAACGCACAGCCGGCTTACATCGGCAACCAGAACGGCGACGCCAAGGCCGCGATTGCCGGCGCTGCCAAGAAGGTCGAAGCGGTCTACAACTATCCCTACCAGAACCACGCCACGATGGAGCCGATGAACGCCACGGCGCTCTATACGTCGGACAAATGCGAGGTCTGGTGCGGCACGCAAAACGGCGAGGCGGCATTTGCAGCTACGCTGGAAGCGTCGGGATTGCCGGCCGAAAAATGCGAGGTGCACAAGCTGATGCTGGGCGGTGGCTTCGGCCGCCGCGGCATGACCGATTATGTCCGCCAGGCGGTGACGATCGCCAAGCAGATGCCCGGAACGCCGGTCAAGCTGCTGTGGTCGCGCGAAGAGGACATGGCGCAAGGCAAATTCCATCCGGTCACGCAATGCAAACTGACGGGGGCCTTCGATGCCGACAACAATCTCACGGCGCTGCACGTGCGATTGTCCGGCCAGTCGATCCTGTTCTCGGTCCGTCCGGCCGCGCTGGAAAACGGCAAGGACCCCGCCGCCTTCCAGGGCCTCAATGCCACGGGCGAAGCGGCGATCGGCTACAGCGTGCCGAATTTGCTGGTCGAGCATTCCATGCGCAACCCGCACGTCCCGCCCGGCTTCTGGCGCGGCGTCAACGTCAATCACAACGCGATCTATCTGGAATGCTTTATGGATGAACTGGCGCAGTCGGTCGGCCAGGATCCGCTGGAATTCCGCCGCAAGCTGATGAGCAAGCATCCAAAGCATCTCGCCGTGCTCAACGCCGTGGCCGACAAAATCGGCTGGGGCAAGCCCGCGCCGCAAGGCGTCTATCGCGGGATTGCCCAGGTGATGGGCTATGGCAGCTATGTCGCGGGTGCCGCGGAAATCTCCGTCACCGAGGGCAGCAAGATCAAGGTGCATCGCATCGTCGCCTCCACCGATCCCGGCTACGTCGTCAACCCGGCGCAGGTCGAGCGGCAGATCGCGGGGTCCTTTGTCTATGGCCTCTCCGCCTTGTTCTATGGCGGCTGCACCGTGAAGGACGGCAAGATCGAGCAGACCAATTTCGACACCTACAACTCGATGCGCATCGCCGAGATGCCGAAGGTGGAGTCCGTCATGGCACCGAGCGGCGGCTTCTGGGGCGGCGTCGGCGAGCCGACCATCGGGGTTGCCGCACCAGCCGTGCTCAACGCCTACTTCGCAGCCACCGGCAAGCGCATCCGTTCAATCCCGCTGCGGGACCAGAACATCACCTTTGCCTGACAATAGCGGGCGGCGGCCCGATCCGGCCGCCGCCCCTTTTTTCCGGATTGCAGCCATGGACGCCACGCGCCCGATGACGCGCAGGGATGTCGCTCGCGGCATCGCCGCGTCTGCGGTGGCGGCGTTGCCCTGCCCGTCATTTGCGCAAGGAGCGGCGCGGATTGTCGTGATCGGCGGCGGCTTCGGCGGCGCAAGCTGCGCGCGGGCGCTGCGGAAGCTTGATCCAAAACTTCAGGTCAGCCTGATCGAGCCAAATCAAACCTTTACCGCCTGCCCCTTCAGTAATGAGGTGATCGTGGGTATGCGGGAACTGCCGGCGCAGCAATTCAACTATGACAAGATCGCCGCTGCAGGCGTGACCGTCATTCCGCAAGCCGCCGCGAAGGTCGATCCCGAGAAGCGTATCGTCACGCTGGCCGATGGCAATTCGCTCGTCTACGAGCGCCTGGTGCTGTCGCCCGGCATCGATCTCCGCTTCGACGCCTTGCCCGGTTATGACGAAGCCGCCTCCGCCAAAATGCCCCATGCATGGAAGGCCGGCGAACAGACGCTCATGCTGCGCAGGCAGCTCGAAGCCATGGAGGATGGCGGCACGGTGGTAATCGCAGTGCCCGCGGCCCCCCTGCGCTGCCCGCCCGCGCCTTACGAGCGCGCCAGCCTGATCGCGCATTACCTGAAAACGCGAAAGCCGCGCTCAAAAGTCCTGATCCTCGACGCCAAGGACGGTTTTTCGCAGCAAAGGCTGTTCGAGGCGGCGTGGAAGGAGCTCTATCCCGGCATGATCGAGCGGATCGCGCTCTCGCAAGGCGGACGGGTGACCTCGGTCGATCCTGCGACCAGCACCATCATCACCGATTTCGGCAATTATGTCGCCAATGTCGCAAGCGTGATCCCGCCGCAGAAGGCCGGGCGCATCGCCGAGCTTGCGGGCGCCGCCGACAATACCGGCTGGTGCCCGATCGATCCGACGAATTTCGCCTCGAAACTGGTGCCTAATATCCATGTCATCGGCGACGCCTGCATTGCCGGGCAAATTCCGAAAGCGGCGTCGGCCGCCAGCGCGCAAGGCAAGGCCTGCGCGGCCGGTATCGTGGCCATGATATCGGGCAAAGCGCCCGAGACACCCCGGTTGAGCGGCGCCTGCTACAACACGGTCGCGCCGGGCTACGCGTTCTCGCTGTCAGGCGTCTATCAGCCGAAGGACGGTCAGTTCGTCGAAGCCGAAGGCGCGACGAGCCCGGTCAACGCGCCGCGCGAGACTCGTCAGCGCGAAGCGGAAAGTGCGGAAAACTGGTTCAAGACAATCACGGTGGAAACCTTTGGCTAGATCGGCGCGCCATATCGGGACGTGGATTGCGGCCGCGTTGCTTGCCCTGCCCGGCCCGGCCGGCGCGCAGGCGCTGCGGCCCTATACCGTCGTCGGCGACGCCATTCCGGAACCGCTCACGAATGCGCGAGGCGACGTGGTGCGCGGGCGCGCCCTTGTCGTCGAACGTTCCAGCACTTGCATCCTCTGCCACAGCGGCCCATTTCCCGAACAGAAGTTCCAGGGCGACCTGGCGCCTGACCTTTCCGGTTCCGGCAGCCGCTGGTCCGAGGGTCAGCTTCGGCTTCGGCTGGTGGATGCGTCCCGCCTCAATGCCGCGACCATCATGCCGTCCTATTATCGCGTCGACGGCCTCGATCGCGTCGGGACGACGTGGCGCGGCAAGCCGATTCTGTCGGCCGAACAGATCGAGGATATCGTGGCGTATCTCGGAAGCATGCGCGAATAGGAAGCAATGATGCAGCAACCGCCAAATTCATCACGCCGCCAGTTCCTCGGCCTCGCCGGTGGCGCAGCCGTGCTCGGCGCGATCCCCATCGTGACCCTACGTCCCGCCGAGGCGACGCCTGCGATGCTGGCCTCGGCGATCCAGAATGTCACCGGCGGCGCGGTGGTGCGGACCGGCAAGGTCAAGCTCGACATCCCGCCGCTGGTCGAGAACGGCAACACGGTGCCGATGACGGTCAGCGTCGCGCACCCGATGGCCCCGGAGGATCACGTCCGGAGCATTTACGTCTTCAACGAAAAGAACCCGCAGCCGAACATCGCCAATTTCCATCTCGGTCCGCATAACGGCCGCGCGCAGGTTTCGACCCGCATCCGCCTCGCCGACAGCCAGAAGATCGTCGCGATCGCAAAGCTCTCGGACGGCTCGTTCTGGTCGGCCAGCGTCGATGTCGTGGTGACGCTGGCAGCCTGCACCGAGGAGGTGATCTGATGGCATCCGCCCTGATCAACGTTCCAGCGAAAGCCAAGCGCGGCGACATTATCGAGATCAAGACGCTGATGTCGCACATCATGGAAACCGGCTATCGCCATATGGCGTCAGGCGAAGTCGTTCCGCGCGACATCATCACGAGCTTTATGTGCCGATTCAACGGGAACGAGATTTTCCGCGCCGACCTGTTTCCGGCGATCGCCGCCAATCCCTTCATCACCTTCTTCACCACCGCAACCGAGAGCGGCAAGTTCGAGTTCGAATGGATCGGTGACCAGGGATTTTCCGAGACCGCGTCGGCTTCGATATCGGTCGAATGAGATTTTCCGGCGCCATAGCCGTTGCGCTGCTGATCGCGGGCACCGCCTTCGCCGCCGAAATCCCGCAAGCCGAACGCCGGTCCGGCTACGACTTCATGAAGCCGGACACCAGGGCAATGCAGGACGAGGATACCGCCAATCCCGGCATGCTCTGGGCGCTCGACGGCGAGGCGCTTTGGAAGCGAAAGCTGGGTGCCGCCAGCATGGCCTGCGCCGATTGCCACGACGATGCCCGCACCAGCATGAAGGGCGTGGCGGCCCGTTACCCTGCTTTCGGTATGGCGCTTGGCCGTCCCGTCGATCTGGAGCAGCGCATCAATCTTTGCCGCAGCAACCACCAGCAGGCGACGCCGCTGCCTTTCGAGAGCCGCGAACTGCTGGCGCTTACGGCCTTTGTCGCACGCCAGTCGCAGGGCACCGCCATCGAAACCGGCGCCGACCCGCAACTCGCACCGTTCATTGCCAAGGGCCGCGAGCTCTACATGCAGCGGCAGGGACAGCTAAATCTCGGCTGCACCAATTGCCATGACGATAACTGGGACAAGCGGCTCGCCGGCTCCGCGATCACGCAGGGGCACCCGACCGGCTACCCGCTCTACCGGCTGGAATGGCAGTCGCTGGGATCGCTGCAGCGGCGCCTGCGCGCCTGCATGTCAGGCATCCGCGCGCAGGCCTATGATTACGGCGCGCCGGAACTGGTCGAACTCGAGCTGTATCTGATGTCGCGGGCGCGCGGCATGCCGATGGAAGCGCCGGCGGTCAGACCCTAGCGTCGCAGATACCTACCGCTCTGCGAAAGCCTTCTCGACCACGAACTGGGCCGGCTCGCCGTGATTGCCCTCGACAAAACCCTTGCCGTTGAGCAGCGCACGCGTGTCGGTCACCAGCGCCGGGCTGCCGCAGATCATGACGCGGTCATATGCAGCATCGAGCGAGGCCAGCCCGATATCGGCAAATAGCTTACCGGAGTTGATGAGGTCGGTGATGCGGCCGCGGTTGCGGAACGGGTCGCGCGTCACGGTCGGGTAATAGACCAGCTGGTTGCGGATGTATTCGCCGATCAGTTCGTCGTTCGGCAGTCTTTCAGTGATCATCTCGCCGTAGGCGAGTTCTTTCACGCGGCGGCAGCCGTGCAGCAGCACCACCTTCTCGAACCGCTCATAGGTCTCGGGATCCTTGATCACGGAAAGGAACGGGGCCAAGCCCGTGCCAGTGCCGATCAGATAGAGGTTGCGGCCGTCTTCGAGGTTGTCGATGACCAGCGTGCCGGTGGCCTTGCGGCTGACGATGATCTCGTCGCCCTGCTTCAAATGCTGGAGCCGCGAGGTCAGCGGGCCGTCCGGCACCTTGATCGAGAAGAATTCGAGGCGGTCCTCGTAATTGGCGCTGGCGACCGAGTAGGCGCGCAGCAGCGGCTTCTCGCCGACCTTCAGGCCGATCATGGTGAACTCGCCGTTGCGGAAACGGAACGAGGGATCGCGCGTGGTGGTGAAGCTGAATAGCGTATCGGTCCAGTGATGGACGCTCAGAACGCTTTCCTGGTTGAAATTGCTCATCGCACCGTTCCCTGACCTGCGCGCCGGATTGACCGGCTCAATCATTCGTATACGATCATTCGTATACGAATGAATAATCCAGCTTGATCCGATCGTCAAGCCGGGCAGAATGTCCGGCGAAGGCATTGAACCAAAAGGAAAAACCATGGCCCACGATGCATCCCAGGCGACCGGCCCGAGCAAGCTGGTGATCCGCAATATCGGGCTGCTGCTGTCGGGGGCCCTGGAGAAGCCGATCCTGGACGGCGATACGATCGTGGCCGAGAACGGCAAGATCACCGCCATCGGACGCTTCAAGGACGTCAACACCGAAGACGCCACCGCCGTGGTCGACGCCAACGGCACCACCGTCGCCCCGGGCCTGATCGACAGCCATGTCCATCCCGTCGCCGGCGACTGGACGCCGCGGCAGAACCAGATCAACTGGATCGACAGCTATCTCCACGGCGGCGTCACCACCATGATCTCCGCGGGCGAGGTCCACATGCCGGGCCGTCCCCGCGACGTCGTCGGCCTGAAGGCAATGGCGATTTTTGCGCAGCGCGCGTTCTGGACGCTGCGCCCGGGCGGCGTGAAGGTTCACGCCGGCGCGCCAGTCATCGAATGCGAGATGGTCGAAGACGACTTCAAGGAATTGGCCGCGGCCGGCGTCAAGCTGCTCGGCGAAGTGGGTCTGGGCGGCGTCAAGGACGGCCCGACCGCACGCAAGATGGTGGGCTGGGCGCGCAAATACGGCATTCAGAGCACAATCCACACCGGCGGTCCCTCGATCCCGGGCTCCGGTCTGATCGACAAGGACGTGGTGCTGGAGGCCGACACCGACGTGGTCGGCCATATCAATGGCGGCCACACAGCCCTGCCCGACGACCAGATCCGCTGTATTTGCGAGGGCTGCAAGCGCGGGCTGGAGCTGGTTCACAACGGCAACGAACGCTCGGCGCTGTTCACGCTGCGTACCGCGCGCGAGATGGGCGACCTGCATCGCGTCATCCTCGGCACGGATGCACCAGCCGGCTCCGGCGTGCAGCCGCTCGGCATTTTGCGCATGGTCTCGATGTTGTCCTCGCTCGGCGACCTGCCCGCCGAACTCGCCTTCTGCCTCGCGACCGGCAACACCGCCCGCATGCGCGAACTCGATTGCGGCATCATCGAAGTCGGCCGCTCCGCCGATTTCGTGCTGATGGACAAGGCGCAGCATTCACCGGGCAAAAACATCCTGGAGAGCGTGCAGCTCGGCGACCTCCCCGGCATCGGCATGACCATCATCGACGGCATCGTCCGCACCCAGCGCAGCCGCAATACCCCGCCGGCCGGGAAGGTGCCGGAGATCATCATCGGGCAGTGAGCCTGCCGAATTGACTCAAATGTCGCCGGGACACGGCTGACAAACCTACGATCGTCCCCTGAAAGCGGTGAACGAATTGCCAGCCGGCCCCGACAAAAGCGGGCTGCCCTGGTGGCGGCCTATTTTGCTTAAGTCATCAAGGAAGGCGTGAAGAATTCCCGGCAGATTTTCGGCGGATGCTTGGCCTGACTCGTTTGCCGGTATTCAGGGCTGAAGCTCATATCCAGAACCTATGATCTGGATCACACTCATTCTCATGTTCTCGTGTTCTTATTGACCTATTGCCCCTACCAGCCGCCGTGGAACCCAAACATGGCTGCTTTGCGGCGAACAGCCAGCATGGTACGCTTTGGATGCTGGAAAGATTGTTTGCCAAACGCTGTAATTGCAACAGCTCAAGGACACCAATCTGAGCGATGGCCGAGATTCGCGATTTCAAAAAGGGCCGAGTTGGCGCGCCACCGCGCGACCCAATGCCACGCCGCCTTGCGGCCATCGTAGCAGGCGATATCGCCGGTTACAGCCGCCTGATGCAGATCGACGAAGAAGGCACGCACAACCGTGTCAAGCGCATCGAGCGCGATCTTATCGAACCCAGCATCGTGGAACATCACGGCAAGCTTGTTAAAACCACCGGCGACGGGTTCATTGCGATTTTCGATAGTCCTGTCGAGGCTGTTCGCTGCAGCATCGTGATTCAGCAAAATCTGGTGGGACGCAACACGTCACTGCCGAAGCATCACTGGATCGAGTATCGAATTGGCGTCAACCTCGGCGATGTCATCATCGAAACCGACGACGTCTACGGCGATGGCGTCAATATTGCCACGCGGCTTGAAGGCATCGCCCGGCCCGGCGAAGTCTATATCTCCGGCGGGATCTACGAACAGATAAAGCATAAGCTGGTTTGCGGATATGAATCGCTCGGTGATCGCCATGTCAAGAACATCACCGACCCGGTGCGGGTCTATCGGGTGCTTTCCGATCCGGCTGCGCTCCTGCAAAACCGGAAGCGGCGCGAAGGCATTCTGGCCTCCTTGCTGATCCTTGCGCTGCTGCTCATTGCGGGCGGCGTTCTCTGGTACACGTTCTCGCCAACCGGCAAGCTGCCAAATCTGGTTTCGGTTCCCGTTTCACCTCCGGCTGAAGTGCAGAATGCGCCCGCCGCAAAACGACCAGCGCCGCCCGCTCAGCCTGCGCCGCCGACCGCGGCCCCAACTCAGCAGCAGGCGACACCTCAGCCTGCCCCCTCTCCGGCACCCAAACTTGCCCCCTCTCCGGCACCCCAACAGGCCGCGCCCCTACCGCCGCCCGCCTCTCCCTCTCCCGCCACGCAGGCAGCCGCGTCGGTTCGAGAACCTGAGATGATCTCGCTTCGGGGTGGCAGCTTCACGATGGGCAGCAATGAAGATGTTTCGGAAAAGCCGGTCCGTCAGGTAACGGTCAAGCCGTTTGCGATGGGGAAATTTCCGGTCTCCGTGCGGGAATGGAACGCATGCGCGGCCGCAAAGGCCTGCGGATTTACCGCCACCGGAAAGGACGATGCGCCCATTGCAAACGTCAGCTGGAGCGACGCAAGGCAATATGTCGCGTGGCTCGCGGAAACCACCCGCAAGCCGTATCGACTGCCGAGCGAAGCTGAATGGGAATATGCAGCGCGCGGCGGCACGCAAACCAAATTCTGGTGGGGCGATCAGTTTCAGCAAGGCATGGTCAACTGCAGGAACTGCAGTGACATTCCAGCCAACGATCAGCCGGTCAAGGTCGGCAGCCTGAAGCCAAATCCCTTTGGGCTTTTCGATATGGGCGGCGGCGTCGATCAATGGGTCGAGGATTGCTGGCATAAAAACTATCAGGGCGCTCCCACGGACGGATCAGCGTGGGTGGAGAACGAATGCTCCTCGCACGTCATCCGTTCCGGTTCCTGGCGGAACGACTCGAGCTATGCCCGGGCATCAAACCGCGGCAGCTATGACACCAACGTGCGATATCCCACGCACGGGTTCCGCGTCGCACTTTCCCCCTAGGGAGCGTTGAAGAGGACGGTCATGAAATACATGCGGCGCATCGTTCTTGCAGCAGCGCTCACTTGCTTGCCATTCGCGGCATTCGCCCAAGGCAAGCCTGCACACAAGGATGCTCTTCTCTATTTCGTGTGGCCGCAGAACGGAACCACCATTAAAGGCGGATTCTGGTGCCGCTTTGGTCTGCGCAACATGGGCATAACGCACGCGGGCGACAACTACTCAAACAGCGGCCATCATCACCTTCTGATCGACGTCAATGAGCCGCTCAATCCCAATGAGCCGATCCCGCAAGACAAGTCACATCTTCATTTCGGGGCGGGTCAGACCGAAGCGCGGATCGAACTTCCACCCGGCAAGCACACGCTTCAACTCGTGCTGGGGGATGCCGACCACTTTCCGTTCAATCCCCCGGTGGTCTCGCAGAAAATTACCGTGACGATCAAATAGAACTGCTGGCCTCGAATTACCTGTTCTGCGTGATCGGCTGATTGGTGGTCCAGTCGAAGGTACCTTGGTCGCGTTCGTCGACCGCGTGCTTCCAGCCCATTTTCTCGGACCGCCGCTTGAAGTTCAGCCCCTCGGGAGAATGCCGGGTGATGCCGTCGAACACGGTTGCGATCATCTGCGTGCCCATCAGGCCCATATTGTAAAGCGCCTGGTTGACCATCAGCTTCTGCATCATGAGCTGGTTCTGCGGCACGGTAGCCATCCGGTGCGCGAGCGCGTCCACCTCATCGTCGAGCCTGTCGGCCGGAACGGCCTTCAGCACGAGGCCGAGCGCCGCCGCCTCGATGCCCGTGATCTTGTCGCCGGTGAACAGCATGCGCTTGGCCTTCTCGGCGCCGAGCCGATAGACCCACATGGCGGTGGTCGGACAGCCCCAGACCCGAACCGGCGGATAACCGATGCGCGCATCTTCCGCCATCACGATCATGTCGGAGCACAGCGCGATATCGGAGCCGCCGGCCACCGCAAACCCGTGCACCTTGCAGATCACCGGGCGCTTCGAGCGGAACAGGCTCATGAACTTGTTGGTATTGTCGGACATCGCCGCGTAATCCTTCATCGGATCCCACGGCATTTCCTGCGTATAGCGGTTGGCGCTGTCGCCGGAGGCATAGGCGGTCAGGTCGTATCCGGCGCAGAAGGCTCGGCCCGCCCCCGCAAGCACGATCACATGCGCGTCCGGATCGTTGTCGGCGCGGGCAACTGCGTCGGCGAGCGCATCCGGCAACTCGTCGTCGATCGCATTCATGACTTCGGGCCGGTTCAGCGTAATGCGCGCGATGCGGCCATCACGCTCGTAGAGGACTTTGGCCATGTGCGGCTCCCCTCGAAAATGGATCAGATTTTCGCGAAGTCGCCGTGGCGGCCCTTGCCGCCGGCAAAGCGCGCAGCCCCGTCGGCGCCTTCCTTGAAGACGGCCTCAACGCCGTTGGTCCATTCCTGCCGCAAGGCTTCGCGAACCGGCAGGCCATAGGTTTCCACCACCGAGCGGCGATCGGCCCGCACGGCGGCTTGCGGAAACCGCGCGATCTCGCGCGCCATCGCTTCGGCCGCGGCGCGGGCGCCACCGCTCTCGACAACCTGCTCGCACATGCCGATGCGCAGCGCTTCATCCGCCGGGACCTTGCGTCCGGTCAAAATGATTTCCATTGCCCGTCCCTGCCCGACCAGACGCGCCAGTCGCACGGTGCCGCCATCGATCAGCGGAACACCCCAACGCCGGCAATAGACGCCGAAATAGGCACTATCGGCCATCACGCGGATATCGCACCACAGAGCAAGCTCCATGCCGCCGGCGACTGCCGGCCCCTCCACCGCGGCGATCACCGGCTTCGACAATTCGAGGCGCGTCGGCCCAAGCGGACCGCGCGGCGCAGGGTTTGCGCCGGTCGGGAAGGCCAGACCATCGACGACGTGGCGCTGGAAGGCATCGCGATCAGAGAGCGTGCTGGCGAATTTGAGATCCCAGCCGGCGCAGAACGCGCCACCCTCGCCCCACAGCACCGCGACGCTTGCGGAATCGTCGGCGTCGAATTCTCTGAAGGCTTGCACCAGCGCGTCCGCGCTGTCGGGGTCCATCGCGTTGCGCGCTTCCGCAAACCGGCTGTGGACGACGGTCCACACCGCACCCTGCTTTTCGATCCGGACCATTTCGCTTACTCCCCTACTGTTTTGATTTGCGTGCGGCCTTCACGTTCTTCGACACCGTCGGGGCAAGGCATTGCGCCAGCATCATGCGAAGCAACGTCTGCGCACCGGTTTGCAGAAAATCCAGCCGGCCCGCGATCTGCAGCACGAGGGCCCCGATCATCTGGCTGGTGAGCAGCGCCACCCACGGCCGAACCTCTGAAGGCTTGAGGCCGCGCACCTCGGTCAGCGGCAAGGCGATGCGTTCCAGCACCTTCCATAGCGCCTGGTTGAGTTCTTCATCCGACGGTTTGCCGACGCCGAGCCGCTTGAGGCCGCGGAACGCATAGAGGCCCAGATTTATCTCGAACCGGTGTTCGAGGTAGTAGTTCAGGAAGGCCCCGCAGGCCGCCTCGACCTGCGCCTCCGGATTCCGCGCGGCAGCCACAGCCTCGGCAACGTAGGTATCGAGCGCCGCCAGTGACTGCTTCAGCAGTTCGGCATAGATCGCCTCCTTGCTGTCGAACAGCGGATAGATCGCGCCCGTGGTGCAGCCCGCGCGAACCGCGATGCCGCGCATGGTGGCGCCTTCCAGCCCCTGTTCGGCGAATTCATCGCGCGCGGCGCGCAGGAGAAGCTCGCGCTTCGCGCCCTTCACGACGTCCGACCAGTCCTTGGTAACGGTTGCGGGCTTGCTCATGATAACGATGTTATCATTTAATTTGTGTTGAAGTCAATAGTAACGATGATTTTACCGCAGGCGACGATCGACCGATCACGCAAACGCGCGGCGCAAACACAGGGTCGATAGCGCCGAGGCCCTGCTCTCGCGCTTCCTCGTGCCGCTCGCAACGTCCTGGACTGCAAGCCCACGCCGTCGCTGCTTGCGCAATTGCCCGAATGCTACAGCGGTAACGGTTATTTCGAGGAAGGCTTGCTGGCCGCTCCCGCGAAGCGCTGCACGATGCGACACTGCGACCGGACTGGTAGCACCATCGTTATTTTCGCTGATCGCATTGCGGTGTATGGTCGGCGAGCAAACCCCGGCTGGCGGCACTCTCAAAAGAGGAACTCAACGCGCCGGTTAATTTCTTGCTGCTGCATGCCGCTGAGCCGTGTTGCTGTACATCGAGGCAAACAGGGAGCAGTACGATGAACATTCGGCCCGACCCCACGTTTCACGCTTCGCCAAGGCTTGCCATGGAAGCTCCGCCGGAGGGCTTCGCCTATACCGTGCTGCTCAGCCCGGACGCTTCAAAACCGGACGCCCTTGCTGTCATCGACGTCAAGCCGGGCTCCTCGAGCTACGGCCAGGTGGTTCACACCGTGATGATGCCCAACAAGGGCGACGAGTTTCACCATTTCGGCTGGAACGCCTGCTCGTCGTCCCTGTCGCCGCTGACCGGCCACGCCTTCCTCGAGCGCCGCTATCTCATCATCCCCGGCATGCGGTCGTCCCGCATCTACATTGTCGATACCAAGCCGGACCCCACCAAGGCGGCGATCCACAAAATCATCGAGCCGGAGGAAATCTTCAGGAAGACCGGATATTCGCGGCCCCACACGGTTCATTGCGGACCGGAAGGCATTTACGTCTCTACGCTCGGCGGCGGCGGCAAGAACGGCACTGACGGACCGCCCGGCGTCTTCATCATGGATTGCGAGACCTTCGAGGTCCTCGGACGGTGGGAGATCGATCGCGGCCCCCAGACAATGCACTATGATTTCTGGTGGAATCTGCCACGCGACTACATGGTGACGAGCGAGTGGGGGTTGCCGCCGCAGTTCGAGAACGGAATCGTGCCGGAGGATCTGCTCTCGAACAAGTACGGTCACCATATTCACTTCTGGGATCTGCGGGCCCGGCGAAACGTGCAGACGATCGATCTCGGGGCCAATCACCAGATGGGGCTGGAAGTGCGTCCCGCGCATGATCCGGTTCGCGAATACGGCTTTCTGGGCACCGTGGTCGACACCACCAACCTCGAAGGCTCGATCTGGACCTGGTGGCGCGAGGGCGGCAAGTTTCACGTCGAGAAGACGGCGACGATTCCACCCGAGCCGGCGGCGAAGGAACAACTGCCGCCGCTGCTGCAGGGCTTTGGCGCAGTGCCGCCGCTGGTGACTGACATCGACCTGTCGATGGATGACAAATTTCTCTACGTCGCTTGCTGGGGCACCGGCGAGATGCGTCAGTACGACGTCAGCGAGCCGAGAAAGCCGAAGCTTGCCGGATCGGTACACATCGGCGGCATCGCACGCCGCACACCGCACCCGAACGGCAAGACGTTTGGAGGCGGTCCGCAGATGGTCGAGATCAGCCGCGACGGCAAGCGGGTGTACTGGACCAACTCGCTCTACTCGACATGGGACAATCAGTTCTATCCCGACGGCGTGCCCGGCGCCCAGGTGATGGCCAATGCGAAGCCGGACGGTGGCCTCGAACTGGCAAAAGACTACTGGGTCAACTTCCCCGACGGATACCGCGCGCATCAAGTCCGGCTCGACGGCGGCGACTGTTCGACGGATTCGTTCTGCTATCCCTCGGTTTGAGTTTGAGCGCAGCCTATTGGACACCTGCCTGGCTCTGGCTGGCTGTCATCGCGAGCGGCCTCTATCACGGCGTCAACCCGGGCATGGGGTGGCCGCTCGCCGTTTCGGCCGGATTGATGGAGAAGAGCCCGTGGGCGCTGGTGGCCGCGCTTTGGCCACTCACGGCCGGCCATCTGCTCGCAATGCTCCTGGTGATCCTTCCCTTCGCGTTGCTGGTTACCGTCGTCGAATGGCAGCGCCCGATACAGATCGGAGCCAGCCTCCTCGTCATCGCCTTCGGTCTATTTCGATTTGCCAACCGGCGCCATCCAAGGGCGCTGGCGCGGATATCGCCGGCGCAATTGGGGCTTTGGTCGTTCGCCGTCGCGCTCGCCCATGGCGCGGCGCTGATGCTGGTGCCGATCTATCTCGGGCTCTGCCGGGAATCCGACCTCGACAGAAGCCATGAGGCCGCCGGTACGCTCATCAATGCCAATCTCGGCATGGCCGTGCTCGTTGCCACCGTCCACGCCGCCGCGATGATCGCCGCCGGCGGATGTTGCGCGTGGCTCGCCTACCGCTATCTCGGCCTCAAATTCATATCGCAAAGCTGGTTAAATCTGGACACCATCTGGGCCGTCAGCCTCATCCTGGTCGGCGCGATCGCGCTGCTGCTCAATTTCGTTTAGCGCAGCCGCTAACTCCGTCATCCTGAGGTGCGAGCGAAGCGAGCCTCGAAGGATGAGCGGCCACCGATCGGGCCGTCGCCCTTCGAGGGCCGCGCTACGCACGGCCACCTCAGAGAGTGTGATTTTTTTGACGTCGGGCAAGCCAGTCTAGCCGATAGCTAATGCAGTGTGATTCTCTGGCGATATGGATTCGCGGGAGGCGATGATGGCTGCCGATGAATTGTTTGGAGACCTGCCGGAGCAGGCGAAGCCGCAAGCCGAAGCGGCGCCGCTCGGCGCGCCGCGGCTGCGTGAACCGCAACGCGACCAGATCGCGTTGCGCGCGGTGGATATCGAGAGCCTGATCGGGGAAGACCATCCGGTGCGCCTGATCTGGTCTTATGTCGAAGAGCTTGATCTGAGTGAACTGGAGAACCGGATCAAAGCCAGGGGCGACCGCCCCGGTCACCCCACGACATCGCCGCGGCTTTTGCTGGCGCTGTGGCTCTATGCCACCAGCGAGGGCGTTGGCAGCGCACGCGCCTTGGAACGGCTGTGCGAGAGCCACGATGCCTATCGTTGGCTGTGCGGTGGCGTGTCGGTGAACTATCACATGCTGGCGGACTTCCGGGTCGGTTGCGCCGATCTGCTGGACCGGCTGCTCAGCGAGCATCTGGCGGCGCTGGCGAAGGCTGGCCTCGTCAATCTGGAGACGCTGGCGCAGGATGGGGTGCGGGTCCGGGCCAGCGCGGGAGCCGCCTCGTTCCGGCGCGAGGCGACACTCGACCGGCACCTGGCACAGGCTGAGGCAGCGGTGGAAGATCTCAAGCGCGAGGTCGATACACGCTCGGACGCCAGCAATCAGCGCACCCGGGCGGCCAAGGAGCGAGCCGCGCGGGAGCGCCGCGCGCGCGTGAAAGCGGCGCAGACGGCGCTGGCCGAGATCAAGCAGCAGCGCAAGGAGCGCGAAGAAAAGCGCGGCAATGGCAAGAAGCCGAAGGAGCCGCGCGCATCCACGACGGACGCCGATGCACGGGTCATGAAGATGGCCGACGGCGGCTTCCGCCCAGCTTACAACGTGCAGGTAACGAGTGCGGCCGGCCAGCAGATCGTCGTTGACACCAGGATTTGCAACACCGGGTCCGACCGCGGCCTGATGCGTCCCATGCTGGAGCGGCAGCGCACGCGCCCTGGCGGTCTGCCCAAAGACCATCTCGTCGATGGCGGCTTTGGCAGCGCGGAGGACATCGAATGGGCGCATGCCGAGGGCGTCGAGGTCTTTTGTCCGCCCACTCAATCCAAGCACGGCACCGATCCGTACCTGCCGCGGCGCGGCGACGGCCCGGGGGTACTGGCCTGGCGCGCGCGAATGGCGAGCGAAGCGGGCAAGGCCCGGTACAAGCCCCGTTCGATTTGCGAGTGCATCCATGCCCGCTGGCGCAACTGGGACCTGCGGCAATTAACCGTGCGCGGCATCGAAAAGGTCCGCGCCGTCGTGCTCTGGTACGCCCTCACCAACAACATCCTGCAAGGCAACCGCCTCTGCAGTGCATAAACGAGAGCTCATCGACAAACTCAAACCCCAAAACCGCCATTTGCCGCGACGAGCAGCCGCCACCTCGCTCCAAAGCTCCGCAGCGGCCAAAAGCGTCACAAGCTCTCAGGGTGACGGATCACGTTGAGTCCGGTTCGCTACATCAGCCCTGGCGCAGAGACAGAGGCCATCATTCAACGCAGCTTGTCGAGCAACGCGATCAGGGTCTCGCGCTCCTTTGCATCGAGCGGCGCCAGCGTCTCGCGGCTGATCGCGAGCGCGTTCGGCGCGGCCTTCTCGGCCAGTTGCTGGCCGGCGCGCGTGAGACTCACGAGCAGCCGGCGGCCGTCCTCGGGGTCGGGGCTGGTCTCGGTCAGGCCGCGCGCGGTGAGGCGGTCGATCACGCCCTTGATGGTGGCGACGTCCATCGCCGTCAGACGGCCCAGCAGGTTCTGCGAGCACGGTCCGGTCTCGGTCAGTTTTGCCAGCGCCGCCCATTGCGTCGGCGTCAAATTGATGCCGATTTCGCGGGCGAAGATGGTGGCATGACGCTGCCAGACCTGGCGCAGGACGAAGCCGATCTGCTCGTCGAGAATGTAGGACGGCCGCGCAGGCTTGACCGCTCGTTTCGGCGAAACACTCCTTGCCATCTGCGCCCGCCCCTTCCCTTGCCAGCCGCTTACAGCGACAGATGCGCGTCCCGGATATCCGGCCGCGCATCGAGTTCCGCCATCGTGCCGCCGAAGCAGATCTTGCCGCGTTCGATGATGTAGGCGCGATCCGAAATCAGCCGCGCGAAATGCAGGTTCTGCTCCGAGACCACGATGCTGACGCCTTCTCGCTTCATCGCGAGGATGGCCTCGACCATCTGTTCGACGATTTTTGGCGACAACCCTTCCGACGGCTCGTCAAGCAGCACTAGCGACGGATTGCCCATCAGCGTCCGCGCGATGGTCAGCATTTGCTGTTCGCCCCCGCTCATGCGTCCGCCCGGGCGGTTGCGCATTTCGCCGAGATTGGGAAACAGCGTGAACAGCTTTTCACGGGTCCATTGCGGCGCGTTGGGCCGCTTCGGTTGCCGGCCGACTTCGAGATTTTCCTCAACCGTCAGGTCCGTGAAGATGCGCCGCTCTTCCGGCACGTAGCCGAGCCCGCCGCGCACGATCGCATGCGTCGGCTCGCGCGAGACGTCCTTGCCTTCGAAGACAATCCGTCCCGTGCGGTTCTCGACGAGGCCAACGATGGAGCGGAACGTCGTCGACTTGCCGGCGCCGTTGCGGCCGAGCAGCGCGACTACCTCGCCCTCGCCGACTTCCAGCCCGATATCGAACAGGATATGCGCCGGGCCATAAAAACTGTTGAGATCCGCGACCTGCAACTTCATGCGCCGGCTCCCTCGCGGTGGCGCGCATCATAGACCAGACCTTCGCCGAGATAGATGGCGCGCACCTGCGGGTTGCCGCGGACCTCCTCGGGCGAACCTTCGGCGATCAGGCTGCCGCGGTTGAGCACCAGGATGCGATCGGCATGCTCGAACACCACGTCCATGTCGTGCTCGGTGAAGAGCACGCCGATCGACTGTTCGCGGGCGATGCGCGCGGTGAGCCGCATCAGTTCGATCCGCTCGCGCGGCGCCATGCCCGCGGTCGGCTCGTCCATCAGCAATAATTTCGGCTGGTTGACGAGCGCGATCGCAAGCTCCAGCCGCTTGAGATCGCCATAGGCGAGCTCGCCGCACGGACGCCCGGCATAGGCGCCCATGCCGACGAGATCGAGCAGCCGGCCGGCCTCCTCGCGCGCGTAACTTGCGGTCGAGCCCCAGAGATTGAACAATTGCCGTCCATACGACACCAGCGCGACCTGCACGTTCTCGCGCACGGTCATGGTCGGGAATGTCGCGGTGATCTGGAATGTGCGCCCGACGCCGAGCCGCCAGATCGCGCGCGGTTTCCGGCCGACCGTGTCCTCGCCGAGCAGCGTGATCCGGCCGCTGTCTGGTGTGTTCTGGCCGTTGAGCATATCGAAGCACGTGCTCTTGCCCGCGCCGTTGGGTCCGATCAGCGCCAGGATTTCGCCCGCGCGCAGTTCGAACGACACGCCGCGCACGGCATGCACGCCGCCATAGGACTTGCTGAGATTTTGAACCGACAGCAATGTTGGGACCATGCTCATTCGGCAACCTCTACCCGGGAGGTGGCAAGCGCGGATTTCTTGTCTTCGGGGGACCGCCGGCGATTCCAGATCGCCTCCAGCGTGCCGACGATTCCCTTGGGGAAAGCCACCACCATCAGCACGATGAAGCCACCCAGCACCAGTTTCGAGAGATCAGTCTGGCTGACCAGCCAGATATTGGCCGCCTTGAACACGATGGCGCCGACGACTGCGCCGGAAACCGTCTCGACGCCGCCGAGCAGCACCATGACCAGCGCATCGACCGACAGCGAGATGCCGAGGCTATCGGGGAACACGCTTCCCTTCAGATAGGCAAACAGCGCGCCGCCAATACCCGCAACTGTGCCTGATATGACAAAGGCCGTCCATTGCACGCGCTTGCCGTTGATGCCGATCGCTTCGCTACGCAGCGGCGAGTCCCGCGTCGCGCGCAACGCAAAGCCGAACGGCGAGAACACGATCACGCGCAACACTGTGACCGCGAGTGCGGCGATCGCAAGCGACAGCCAGTAAAAACTGGCCGGGCCGGCGGCCCACTTGTCCGGCCAGACGCCGAGGATACCGTTGTCGCCGCCGGTCACTGTGACCCACTGGAACGCGATCGACCAGACGATCTGCGCAAAGGCGAGCGTCAGCATCGCGAAATAGACGCCGGACAATTGCACGGCGAAGAATCCGAACACGGCGGCGCCCATCAGGCCCAGCAACGGGCCGAGCAACAGCGAGACGATCATCGGCAATCCCGCTGCCTTGGCGAGGAATGCGACACCATAGGCGCCAAGCCCGAAATAGGCGGCGTGGCCGAACGAGGCGAGTCCGCCGACCGACATCAGGAAATGCAGGCTGGCGGCAAAGATCACGAAGGTCGCGATCTCCGAGCCGACGGTGAGCGCGTAATTTCCGGCGAACAGCGGCAGCGTCGCCGCAAGGACCAGCGCGCCGATCGACACCATCCGCTCGCCCGAGGTCAGCGGCCGCCACGGATTGACGGTCAGGCCCGGCGTGCGGCGCGCGGCGGCCTCCGGCTTGCCGAACAGGCCCCACGGCCGCACGATCAGCACCACCGCCATCACCAAAAACACCAGGATGATGGAGATCTTCGGGAAAATGAGAATACCAAAGGCGTTGAGTTCGGACACCAGCACGGCGGCGACGAAGGCGCCGATGATGCTGCCGAGCCCGCCGATCACCACCACGACGAACACGTCGACGATGATGCGCAGGTCCAGCGCGTGATGCACGGCATCGCGCGGGATCTGCAGCGCGCCGCCGAGCGCCGCGAGAAAGACGCCGAGCACAAATACGCTGGTGAACAGCCATTTCTGGTTGACGCCGAGCGCCGCCACCATGTCGCGGTCCTGCGTCGCCGCGCGCACCAGCACGCCCCAGCGCGTGCGCTGGAACAACAGCCACAACACGCCGAGCACGACCGGACTGAGCGCGATCAGGAACAGATCATAGCTCGGGATATTCTGGCCGAAGAAATCGACCGCACCCCTGAAGCCCGGCGCGCGGCGGCCGAGCAGATCGTCCGGTCCCCAGATCAGCACCACGATATCCTGGACCATCAGCGTGAGGCCGAAGGTCGCGAGCAACTGGAACAGTTCCGGCGCATGGTAGATCCGCCGCAGCAGCACCATCTCGACCAGCACGCCGACGACCGCGACGACCAACGCCGCCACGACGATGCCGCCCCAGAACCCGAACGCGCCGGAGAAGCGCTCGGTCAGCGTGAACGCGACATAGGCGCCGAGCATGTAGAACGCGCCATGGGCAAAGTTCACGATCCGCGTCACGCCGAAGATGATCGACAGCCCCGACGCGACCAGGAACAGCGATGCCGCGCTGGCGAGACCGGTCAGGAACTGAACGAAGTAAAAGGCCATGGGCGGTCCGGGTTGGGTGTCGCTTTACCTCGCCCCGCTTGCGGGGAGAGGTCGGATCGGATCGCCCTTGCGATCCGGGTGAGGGGTACAGGTCGATCAACTTGCACAACTCGCGGAGAGAGCCCCTCACCCCGACCCTCTAAGAGCGAGCTTCGTTCGTCTCGACCCCGCAAGAGCGGGGCGAGGGAGAAGAGAGAGTTACTCCTTCGGGCGAAGCTTTCCAATTTCCGCATCGCTCGGCAGATAATCCGCGCCCTTGCGATAAACCGAATCCACCATCACGCCCTTGCCGTCCTTCAGCGCGGTCTTGCCGACATAGGCGCCAAGCGTCGACTGGTGATCGATCTTGCGGAAGGTGATCTCGCCGAACGGCGACGGCATCGACAGGCCTTCGGTTGCTGCCATCAGCTTCTCCGGATCGGTCGAATTGGCTTTCGCAAGGATTGCCGCAGCCGCCTTGATGGTCTGGTAGCCGACGATCGAGCCCAACCGCGGATAATCGTTGTACTTGGCCTGATAGGCCTTCAGGAACTTGTCGTGGTCCGGTGTCTTGATGTCGTACCAGGGATAACCCGTGACGATCCAGCCTGCGGGCGTCTCGTCCTTGAGCGGATCGAGGTATTCCGGCTCACCGGTAAGGAAGCTGACGACTGCGCGGTCCTTGAACAGCCCGCGGGTGTTGCCCTCGCGAACGAGTTTCACCAGGTCGGCGCCGAAGGTGACGTTGAGGATGGCTTCCGGGTTCGCGGCGGCAACCGCCTGCACCACCGGGCCGGCGTCGATCTTGCCCTGCGGCGGCCACTGCTCGTCGACCCACTGGATGTCCGGACGCTTCTCCGACATCAGCTTCTTGAACACCGCGACCGCCGACTGGCCGTATTCATAGTTCGGCGCAATCGTCGCCCAGCGTTTTGCGGGCAACTTGGCGGCTTCTTCCACCAGCATCGCCGCCTGCATGTAATTGGAAGGACGCAGGCGGAACGTGTAGCGGTTGCCCTTCGACCAGGTAATGGCGTCGGTCAGCGGCTCCGCCGCCAGGAAAAACACTTTCTTCTGGTTGGCGAAATCGGAAACAGCCAGACCGATGTTGGACAGGAACGTGCCGGTCAGCATCGCGACGTTCTCGCTCGACACCAGCTCGTTGGCCGCGGTCTGCGCGTCGGCCGGCTTGCCACCGTCATCCTTGGAAATGACGACGAGCTTCTTGCCGTTGATGCCGCCTGCCGCGTTGACTTCCTCGACCGCGAGCTGCCAGCCCTTGCGGTAGGGTTCGGTGAAGGCAGGCAACAGCGAATAGCTGTTGATCTCGCCGATCTTGATCTCGCTCTGTGCCATGGCGTTGCCCGCCATGCCCGCCACCGCGATCGCCAAACCTGCTCCCAGTACGTGTCTACGTCGCATCCCTACCTCCAATACCCTGTGAAATTATCGCAAACCGTCTTCGCCTTTGACTTCCGAAACCGTCAGCCCGCCGACGCGCGGCAATGGCCTGCCGCTGTCGGTCACCGCAACCGCGACCATGATCTCGTTGGCGCGCGGCGCATCGTTGATCTGCACTTCCATGCCGTCGAAATGACTGCGCACGAAGGCCGCGTCCTTGTGGCCGAGCGGAATGTCGAGCGTGGTTCCCGGACCGCTGCGCTTTTTCGACGACGGGATCAGCGCCGCGCCCTTGGTCAGCACTTTCCGCACCGGCGCACCCATCTTCGGATGCAGGATCGCCGCCGCATGTTCGAGCTCGCCGTTTTCGCCGACGGCTGCGGCCTTGCCGTAGCTATGCGCCTTGGCGCCGTCGATGCCGAGCGCCGCCACCGCTCTTTTCGAAAGCAGATCGCCGAGCTCCTCGCCGATTTCGATCAGCAGCGAAAGGTCCTCGACGTACCGGCCAGCAAAAGGATTCTCGATCACGGCGATCGCTGCGGCGCGCCGGGTCGGTGGTGCAATTTTTTGTCCCATCTCCAGATGGGTTTCCTCGACCACCGTGACGATCTTGCGAATGATCGCGCTCATTGTCAGCCTCGCTCCCGATCAAACATGGGCTATTCTTTCCAGTGCGCTTTCATGAAATGCCGGCAACGCGCCTGCCTTGATCCCTGTTGCACCCACCACAGCCGTCTCGCCTAGTAGACGCAGGGCCGCACCTTCGATCAATCCCGACGCAAGCAATTGCTGTGCCCGGCTAACCCCGGCCCTCAACGCGTCCTCAATCTCGCTCTCTCGGAGCGCGCCGACGTCGCGAGTGACGAGGCGCGTGCCGAGGTCGCTGTCGGGCTGCAACTCGTTGGCGGGGCAGCGGATCACGGCGGGATGGCCGGGCAGATCGACGGCATTGGCGATGATGGTGGCGGCGGCATCGGCCTGCGACGCCGTGCGCGCCAGCACGGTGACGGCATCCGCGATCCCGAGCGAAAAACTGCGACCGTGCCGCCCGCTGGTCGCGATGCCCCGCACCGGATCGTCGGCGTCGATATCAATCGTTCGCATCACGCCGAGCCGGTCGGGGCGGTCCATCAGGCCGACGGTGAACTGCTCGTCCCCGGCGAGATGCAGCGCGATGTCGCCGCCATTATTGACGTAAGCGCGGTCGAGCCGTGCCGCGGCAAGCATTGCGCCGAGAATTTCTTCCGCAACGCAGCCCGCCACCGCCGCCATCGGGGTGATGAAGGCAGCCGTTGCAAACGGCGCGACAGCCGCATGCATGCGTCGCGCGACGACACCTTTCAGCGAGCATTGAATTGGATCGGCGGCCCTTCGCAGTCCAACCAACTCCTCGCAGAGTTCATCGAGCAGGCCGGTGAAGCGCCGCGCCGCAGCCTCGTAGGCAGTGCGTACGTCGACTTCCCTGCCCTTCGCCTCGATGACCAGATCGATCGGACCATCCTGCAAATGCAGCCGCTTGCCGTCAGGAAGAAGCGCGATTTGCGGGAGCCGTTTCATACGCGCCGTCCCGGCATATAGGGCATCGGACGGGTTTCAGTGTTGTCCCGCAGCGACGCCAGCGGACGGACGTGATCCATGTGGCCACCGAGCGCGGCATAGTCGGAAAGCCGCAGCGTGAACTCAATCGGCGCCACCAGCGCCGGCGTCGGAACATAGCCGAAGGCGCCGGCCGGCATCTGTGTGACATCGACCATGAAGGTGATGCCACCGCCGGGCCAGACATAGACAGGCGCGCCGCCGCTGGTGACCCGCGTCAGCGCGTCCTTTACCGAGCGCGTCAGCCGCACCGGATTGTCGGTGACGCCGGCGCGCAGCGAGCCGCCGGCGCCGCCCATGAACAGCACCGTGCACAGCGCCGGCTCGCAATTTTCCTGGATACGCTCGACCGAGAATTTTAGATCGGGCGGCATCTCTTTCTCGATGGGCCGCAGCGCCTCATCAAGCTCGTAATAAGCGGCGTGCTCGCCCGTGGTCGAGACCATCAGCATGGTCAGCCCGGGTCGCGCCTCCTTCGGATTGAACGGCCCCAGCACTGACAGCGGATCGGAAATATTGGTGCCGCCCCACCCGGTGCCGGGATCGGCGACCTGGAAATAACGGCCCGGCGTCGAGCGCCGCCCCTTCATCTTGATCCCGGTATCAGGAATATCGAGCAGCTTGCCGGCCTGGTGTTCACTGAGAACGCCGGTGATGTGGTCGTCCACGACCACGACCTCGTCGACCTTGCCATGCCATTGCTTGGCGAACATGCCGATGGTCGCCGAGCCGCACCCCACCCGCATGCGCTCTTCGGCAACGCCATTGACGACGGGGGGATAGCCGGCCTGCACCACGACCGTGGCGCCACCGTCGATCGTCAGCTCCACCGGCTTGCAGTTGGAAAGGTCCATCAGCGCGTCGCAGGTGACGCGGCCTTCCTTCTTGGAACCGCCGGTCAGATGATGCACGCCGCCGAGGGAGAGCATCTGCGAGCCGTATTCGCTGGTTGTCACATGGCCGATCGCCTCGCCTTCCGCGCGGACGGTCGCCGTTTCCGGGCCGAGATAGCGGTCGGTGTCGATCTTCACCTTGACGCCGCAATAGCTGAAAATGCCTTCGGTCACGACCGTGACCATGTCGACGCCATCGACTTCCGACGACACGATGAAGGGCGCCGGCTTGTAATCGGGATAGGTGGTGCCGGCACCGATGGCGGTGACGAACACGTTCGGCTCGTGGACGATCTTGCCGTCCCAATCGCCGCCGGCCTGGAACGGCACCAGCCGCCCGCCATGCGACACCGTCTGTTCCAGCACGATATGCGGATCGACGCGCACCAGCTCGCCGTTGTGATTGGCGTATCGATCGCACGCGCCGGCCGAGCCCGGCTTGATGTAGCACATCACCGGACAGGCATCGCAGCGGATCTTGTCGCCACCGCCGGCGGTCATCGCATCGGTCATGAACAAGCCTGCAGTCGAGAAGGCGCCGATCATACCCGCTGCTTCGCGGGGTTGACCATCTTGTTCGTATACGAATGATGTTGCGCGCGGACGGAAACGCTGTCAAGCCGCCGCTGCAGCGAAAGGCCCGACTTGCCGCATAATACCGCATTTGCCTCGCCGCTCTGTTCATAAAGCAAGCAGCGCGCTGCAGCGCGGGATCGCACGACTTGCACGTTTGTACACAAACGGTATCTTTCCCCGGGCGTTCCGCACAGAGTTTTGCAGCGCAACGAAGGCTTAGGGGAGCATGACGCAGAGCACGATGCGCCTGACCGTCAACGGCAAGACCAGCGATGTCGATGCCGCGCCCGACACTGCACTGCTGTACGTGCTGCGCAACGACCTCGCCTTGAACGGACCGAAATACGGCTGCGGTCTCGGCGAATGCGGCGCCTGCGCCGTGCTGATCGACGGCGTCGCCGCGCGGTCCTGCGTGATCCCGATCGAGGGCTGCAGCGGGCGCGACATCGTAACGCTCGAAGGCCTCGGCTCGCGCGAGCATCCCGATCCGGTGCAGCAGGCCTTCATCCGCGAACAGGCTGCGCAATGCGGCTATTGCCTCAACGGCATGATCATCGCGACCAAGGCTTTGCTGTTGCGTTCCCCTCACCCGTCGAACGACGAAGTGCTGGAAGCGCTGCGGCATCATCTGTGTCGTTGCGGCGCGCACATCGAGATCATGCGCGCGGCAATGCGCGCCGCGGGCCGTGCCGTTGAGGCACAGACGTGATGATGGCGCCGAACTCTCTCGGGGATCGTGAACGACCGCAGGGAACGCTGTCGGTCTTTCGCCCTGCCTCGCCTGTCGAGGCCGTCAAGTTCGAGACCTTCATCAAAATCACCGCTGACGGATCGGTCACCGCCTATAACGGCCATGTCGATCTCGGCACCGGCATTCGTACCGCGCTCGGGCAGATCGTTGCGGAGGAACTCGACGTCTCCTTCGCGCGTGTCGTCGTCGTGCTTGGCGATACATCGCTGGTCCCCAACCAGGGCGCGACGATTGCCAGCGAAACGATCCAGATCACCGCCGTGCCGCTGCGCAAGGCCGCGGCGCAGGCACGGCAGTTTCTGGTCGCGCGCGCGGCGGCGCGGCTGGAGCTTCCGATCGAGGATCTCATCGTTGAAGACGGCCTGGTCCGCGGCAAGGACAATCGCAGCGTCAGCTATGGCGAACTGATCGCGGGCGAGACCATCCAGCTTGAACTGGCCGATGATGTTCCCGTGAAGTCTGCCGATGCCTACAGCATCGTCGGACAGTCCGTGCCGCGCGTCGATCTGCCGGCGAAAGCGACCGGCGAACTGGTTTACGTTCACGACATGCGCGTGCCCGGCATGCTGCATGGCCGCGTTGTTCGTCCGCCCTATGCCGGCGTCGATGTCGGTGATTTCATCGGCAACAGCCTGATCGTCGTCGACGAGACTTCGGTGCGCGACATTCCCGGCCTCGTCGCTGTAGTCCGTATCGGCGACTTCGTCGGCGTCGTCGCCGAGCGCGAGGAGAACGCGATCAAGGCCGCGGCACAATTGAAGGTCATCTGGAAGCCGGTGCCGACGCTGCCCGACCTCGGGGATATCGAAACCGCGCTGCGCGCCAATCCGTCGACGCCGCGAACGCTGATTGACAAGGGTAACGTCGATGCAGCGATTGCCGGTGCCGCGAAGCCGATGCCGCGAACCTACGTCTGGCCTTATCAGATGCATGCCTCGATCGGCCCATCCTGCGCGGTCGCCGACTATCAGGAAGATCAGACCAGGGTCTGGTCCGGCACGCAGAATCCGCATCATCTGCGTACCGAGCTGGCACGGCTGATTCATCGCCGCGAAGCCGAGATCGAGGTGATCCGGATGGAGGCCGCCGGCTGCTACGGCCGCAATTGCGCCGACGACGTTTCTGCCGACGCAGTGTTGCTGTCGCGGGCCGTCGGCCGGCCCGTTCGCGTGCAATTGACGCGTGAGCAGGAAAATGCGTGGGAGCCAAAGGGCACCGCGCAGTTGATGGACGTCAACGGCGGATTGAACGCCGACGGCAGCGTCGCCGGTTATGATTTTGCCACGCGCTATCCATCCAACGGCGCGCCGACGCTGGCGCTGCTGTTGACCGGAACCATCCCGCACACGCCCGCCATCTTCGAGATGGGCGACCGCACCGCGATCCCGCCTTACGACTATGAGAACCTGCGCGTGGTCGCGAACGACATGCCGCCGATCGTGCGCGCTTCGTGGCTGCGCGGCGTCTCCGCGCTGCCTAACACCTTTGCGCATGAATCCTGGATCGACGAATGCGCTGACGAAGCCGGCGTCGATCCGATCGAATATCGCCTGCGCTACCTGAAGGACCCGCGCGCGATTGATCTCGTCAATGCGGTGGCCGCGCGTGCTGACTGGAAGCCGCGGCCGGTACGGCAGAAGCTGGAAGCCGAGGGCAACATCGTTCGCGGACGCGGCTTTGCCTATGCGCTCTATGTACACAGCAAGTTTCCCGGTTATGGCGCGGCGTGGTCGGCCTGGATTGCGGACGTCGCGGTCAACAAGGCGACCGGCGACGTCAGCGTGACGCGCGTGGTCGCAGGCCAGGACTCCGGCCTGATGATCAATCCGGACGGCGTCCGGCACCAGATCCACGGCAACGTCATCCAGTCGACCAGCCGCGCGCTGATGGAGGAAGTGTCGTTCGACCGCACCTCCGTGACGGCGCGCGAATGGGGCGCCTACCCCATCATCAAATTCCCCGACGTCCCCGAGATCGACGTGTTGATGTTGCCGCGGCAGGACCAGCCGCCGCTCGGCGTCGGAGAATCCGCCTCGGTCCCGAGCGCGGCTGCCATCGCCAACGCGATCTTTGATGCGACCGGTGTGCGCTTTCGCGAATTGCCGTTCACGCCGGATCGCATTCTGCGAGGGCTGCGCGGCGAGGCGCAGGCGACGCCGGAAGCGTTGCCGCCGCCGGTATCCGCGCCGCAGCCCGATCAGAACAGATGGCAGAATCCGTTCGGCGGACGCAGCGGCGTTTTCGCGACAGCCGCGGCCCTGTGCGCTGCCGCGATCGGCATCGGCGCCGCCGTGCTGCCATGGCGCGCGATCGCGCCCATCGCGCGTCCCGATGCCTCGGTCTATTCGGCCGCGACCATCGCGCGAGGCCAGCAACTCGCCGCGCTCGGCGACTGCGCGGTCTGCCACACGTCGGCGAATGGTACCCTCAACGCCGGCGGCAAGGCGCTGCCTACGCCTTTCGGCACGATCTACTCCACCAATATCACTCCCGATGTCGAAACCGGAATCGGCGCGTGGTCCTATCCCGCCTTCGAGCGCGCGATGCGCGAGGGCATCCATCGCGACGGACGACATCTCTATCCGGCATTCCCCTACACGCATTTCGCCAGGACTACCGACGCCGACACGCAGGCGCTCTATGCCTATCTGATGGCACAGCCGGCGGTGCGCGCGGAGACGCCGCGGACTGCGCTGGCGTTTCCGTTCAACGTTCGCCCGCTGATGGCGGGCTGGAATGCGCTGTTCCACAAGCCCGGTACGTTCCAGCCAAACCCGGCCAAATCCGAAGCGTGGAATCGCGGCGCCTATCTGGTCGAAGGGCTCGGCCATTGCAGCGCCTGCCATTCGCCGCGCAATGCACTGGGCGCGGAAAAGGCGAACGCCTACCTCGCCGGAGGATTCGCGGAAGGCTGGGAAGCGCCGGCGCTGACATCGCTGTCGCGGGCGCCGATCCCGTGGAGTGAGGACGAGCTGTACGCTTACTTGCGAACCGGCGAGTCGCGCCTTCACGGCGTCGCCGCCGGGCCGATGGCGCCCGTGGTGAAGGAGCTCACAGCGCTTCCGGATTCCGACATTCGCGCCATGGCGGCCTATCTCGCTTCCTTCAACGAGACCGCCATGGATCACGCGGCACAGCAAGCGCGCGCCGCGAAACTGGAGTCCTCGACCGGCACGCGCGCGTCGGCTGCGTCCGGCACCGGCGCCCGGATCTACCAGGGCGCCTGCGCGGTGTGTCACGAGGTCGGCGGCGCACCGCTGTTCGGCAGCCGGCCGTCGCTGGCGCTGAACAGCAATCTGCACAGCGCCGTGCCCGACAATCTGATCCAGCTCATCCTGCACGGCATCGCCAAGCCGGCCGCAACCGATCTCGGCTATATGCCGGCCTTCAGGGACAGCCTGACCGACGGCCAGATCGCGGAACTCGCCGCTTATCTCAGGCGGCAATTCGCCCCGGACAAGCCTGCCTGGACTGGTATCCAGGCGGCGGTCGGGCGGATTCGGCAGGAATAGCGCGCCGAGCAGCCATGCCGCCGGCAAAACCCACTGGTTGGGCGGCCCCCGGCACGATAGAGTTCCGCCATGGCAGTTACCGATATTGCATCCCGGACCTATAACCATGGCTGGCGGCTCGACCCGATCGTGCGCAGCCTGCTCGATACCGATTTTTACAAGCTTTTGATGCAGCAGATGATCCGCGAATTCTATCCGGATCAGCGCGTTACCTTTTCGGTCATCAACCGCACCAAGCAGGTGCGCCTTGCCGAGATCATCGACGAGGGCGAACTGCGCGCGCAGCTCGACCATGCGCGCTCCATCCGCTTCACCAAGAAGGAGCTGATCTGGCTCGCGGGTAATACGTTCTACGGCAAGACCCAGATGTTCTCGCCCGACTTCATCAACTGGCTCTCCAACTTCCGCCTGCCCGAATACGAATTGAACAAGGTCGACGGCCAGTACGAGTTGCACTTCCACGGGCCGTGGACCCACACCACGATGTGGGAGATCCCGGCGCTTGCGATCATGAACGAGCTGCGCTCGCGCCAGGCAACCAAGGGACAGGGCCGCTTCGTGCTTGACGTGCTCTACGCGCGCGCCAAGGCCAAGCTGTGGTCCAAGGTCGAACGGCTTCGCAAGCTCGAAGGCCTGCGGCTTTCCGACTTCGGCACCCGCCGCCGCCATGGGCATCTTTGGCAACGCTGGTGCGTCGAGGCCGTCAAGGAAGGCCTCGGGCCTTCGTTCACCGGCACTTCCAACGTGCTGCTGGCGATGGACAACGATCTCGAAGCGATCGGTACCAATGCGCATGAATTGCCGATGGTCGCAGCGGCGCTTGCGAATTCCGATGAGGAATTGCGCTGGGCGCCCTATCGCATTCTCGATCAGTGGCGGCACACCTATGGCGGCAATCTTCTGATCGCCCTGCCCGACGCCTTCGGCACCAAGGTGTTTTTGCGCGACGCACCAGACTGGGTCGCCGACTGGACCGGCTTTCGCCCGGACAGCGCGCCGCCGATCACGGCCGGCGAGGAGATCATCAAGTGGTGGAAGCATAAGGGCCGCGATCCCAGAGAGAAGCTTCTGGTTTTCTCCGACGGCATGGATGTCGACTCGATCGAGGAGACCTATCGCCATTTCGCGGGACGCGTCCGTATCTCGTTCGGCTGGGGCACCAACCTCACCAATGATTTCGTCGGCTGCGCGCCCGACGGGTCTGCCGCTCTTGATCCGATCTCGCTGGTTTGCAAGGTGACCTCGGTCGATGGACGGCCGGCGGTCAAGCTGTCCGACAATCCCGAGAAGGCGACCGGCTCCGCGTCCGAAGTCGAGCGTTATCTGCGCGTGTTCGGCAATGCCGGCCGCGTCCGCACTCCCGTGCACGTCTGAGCTGCGAAATATCCATCCAAGACCAACCGATTTGACGAGCCCCGCATGCCCGCACCCAAGCCGCCTGCTTTCGAGACCCTGAGCCTGCACGCGGGCCAGCGCCCGGACCCCGCGACCGGCGCCCGCGCGGTTCCGATCTATCAGACCACGTCCTACGTGTTCCAGGATTCCGACCATGCCGCTGCGCTGTTCAACCTGGAACGCGCCGGGCACATCTACACGCGGATTTCCAATCCGACGACCGCCGTGCTCGAGGAGCGCCTCGCCGCGCTGGAAGCCGGCGTCGGCGCGATCTGCACGGCGAGCGGCATGGCCGCGATGCATCTGGCGATCGCAACCCTACTCAATGCCGGCGACCACATCGTCGCCTCGGCTTCGCTCTATGGCGGCACCATCAATCTTCTAGCGCATACGCTGCCGCGCTTCGGCATCACGACCACGTTTGTAAAACCGCGTGCGCTCGATGAATTCCGCGCGGCGATCAAGCCGAATACGCGATTGGTGATCGGCGAGACCATCGGCAATCCCGGGCTTGAGGTGCTGGATATCCCTGATGTCGCGCAGATCGCGCATGACGCGAAGATTCCGCTGTTGATCGACAACACCTTTGCGACGCCGTTCCTGAGCCGCCCGATCGAGCTCGGCGCCGATATTGTGATGAATTCAGCGACCAAATGGATCGGCGGCCACGGCATTGCGATCGGTGGCGTCATCGTCGATGGCGGCCGGTTCGACTGGCATGCCTCCGGCAAATTCCCCCAGCTCACCGAGCCCTATGCCGGCTATCACGGCATTGTCTTCGACGAGCAGTTCGGCCAGGCTGCCTTCATCATGCGCGCGCGCACCGAGGGACTGCGCGACTTTGGCGCCTGCCTGTCGCCGACCAATGCGTTCCAGCTGTTGCAGGGCGTCGAGACGCTGGGCGTCCGCATGGAGCGCCACATGAGCAACACGCTCGCGGTGCTCGAGGCACTTACCGCCAACAAGGCGGTCGACTGGGTGCTGCACCCGGCACTGGAGAGCCATCCCGATCATCAACTCGCAAAACGGCTGCTGCCGCGCGGCGCAGGATCGATCGTCTCTTTCGGCATCAAGGGCGGACGCGCGGCGGGCAAAAAATTCATCGAGTCCCTCCGGATGATCAGCCACCTCGCCAATGTCGGCGACGCCAAGACGCTGGTGATTCACCCCGCCAGCACCACGCATCAGCAGATGGACGCCGCGCAGTTGAAGGCCGCAGGGGTCGGCGAAGAACTGGTTCGGCTGTCGGTCGGCATCGAAACCGTTTCCGACATCATCGACGATCTCGGCCAGGCGCTTCGCGCATCGCAGAAGGTTTGAGCCATGCAGCTTTCCGTCAATGGTGCTGATGTCTTCGTTGCTACCGGCGGCCGTCCGTTCGATCCGGCGCTGCCTGCGGTCGTGATGCTGCACGGCGCAGGGTTCGACCATTCGACCTGGGCGCTGCACAGCCGCTGGTTCGCCCATCACGG
This sequence comes from Bradyrhizobium sp. AZCC 2262, assembly GCF_036924535.1. Classification (NCBI taxonomy): domain Bacteria; kingdom Pseudomonadati; phylum Pseudomonadota; class Alphaproteobacteria; order Hyphomicrobiales; family Nitrobacteraceae; genus Bradyrhizobium; species Bradyrhizobium sp. AZCC 2262. Next base: position 5,023,718 of record NZ_JAZHRT010000001.1, read on the forward strand.
CTATTCCGTGCTGGCGCCGGACTTGCCGGCGCACGGGCGCTCGTCGGGTGCGCCGCTTCCGACCATTGCCGACATGGCCGACTGGACCGCCGCGTTGCTCGATGCGGCCGGCGCACCCAAGGCAAGACTGGTCGGCCACTCGATGGGATCGCTGATCGCGCTGGAGGCGTCGGCGCGGCATCCCGACAAGGTTTCCGGCCTGAGCTTGATCGGCACCGCCGCCGCGATGACGGTGGGGCCCGATCTGCTCAAGGCCGCTGAGTTCAACAATCCCGATGCCATCGACATGGTCTCGATCTGGGGTCTCGGCTTCAAGGCCGAACTCGGCGGCAGCCTCGCGCCGGGGCTTTGGATGCATCAGGGCGCGCAGCGCGTGCTGCAGCAGACGCGGCCGGGTGTGCTGTACAATGACCTCAATGCCTGCAACGCCTATCAGGGCGCGCTCGCTGCCGCCGCGCAGGTCAAGGTGCCCGCCACCTTCATTCTCGGCGAGCGCGACATGATGACGCCAGCGAAGGCCGGCAAGACTCTCGCGGCAGCGACGCCGAATTCACGCACTGTCGTGGTGCCCGGCGCCGGCCACATGATCATGGCCGAGGCGCCTGACGAGTTACTGGCGGCGTTGCGGTAGCAGCAATCGAACTCCGCTCTCACCCCTCATCCTGAGGAGCAGGCGCGAGCCTGCGTCTCGAAGGATGCAGGCCGGTCTGTGGCCTCATGGTTCGAGACGCCGCTTCGCGGCTCCTCACCATGAGGGTTTGATATTACTGCCGCGCGGCCGGCTTGCGCTCGATGGGATGAATATCGATCGCACGCAGCCTTCCCATTCGCAGCACGTCCATCGCCAGCGTGCGACCGATGCGGTCGCGATCGAGGGCGCGGATCAGGTCGTCGACGCCGTTGATCTCGACGCCGTCGAGCTTGATCACGACGTCGCCCGGCAACAGGCCGGCCTTCTCGGCCGGGCTATCCGGCTCGATCTGCGCCAGTAGTGCGCCCATCTTGTTGTCGACGCCGGCGACCACGGCGTGCCGACGCGGGATCGGCACGGTCTGGCCGGCAACGCCGATATAGGCGCGGCGGACATAGCCGTGGCGGATGATCTCGGACAGCACGAACTGCGCGGTGTTACTGGCGACCGCAAAACAGATGCCTTGCGCGCCGTTGATGATGGCGGTGTTGATGCCGATGACTTCCGCCGCTGACGACACCAGCGGCCCGCCGGAATTGCCCGGGTTGAGCGCGGCGTCGGTCTGGATCACGTCCTCGATGGTCCGCCCGCTCACCGAGCGGATCGAACGGCCAAGCGCCGACACCACGCCGGCCGTTACCGTCGATTCAAAGCCGAGCGGATTGCCGATCGCCACCACCAACTGGCCGCGGCGCAGGCTCTTGGAATTGCCGAGCGAGGCGTAACGCAGATCGCGCGCCCCATCGGCCCGCAGCAGCGCGAGGTCGGTATCGGGATCGACGCCGAGCACGTGGGCATCGGTGACGAAGCCCTCGATGTCGCGCAGGCGGATTTCTTTCGACGATCCGACCACATGGCTGTTGGTCAGCACCAGGCCGTCCGGCGAGATCACGATGCCCGAGCCAAGTCCGCCGCGCTCACGCACGCTGCGCACCTTCGGCCCGGTCTCGACGCGCACGACGGCAGGACCGACGCGTTCGGTCACGTCGATCACGGCATTGGAATAGGCATCGAGCAGAACCTGGTCGTTTGCAGGGGTGGGTTCCGCGGCCGATGACAGCCCGTCATCGGCAATATCTGAGGTAAAATCCAACATGGCGAGATTCCTTCGGCTTCATCAGATGGTGGCCGGGAACCGCCGGTGCAAGATGCCCGCAGCCCGCGCAGGGCTGGCCTGCTAGGGCGCCCGCCGGAGCGTCGCCTGCCGCACCCTGACGGGATCGAGCAGCGACCAGTCGCCCTCGTTCAGCGTGTAGCCCTTGGGGAACGGTGCGCGCAACTCGAGCCCGAGCGAGCGCAGCACGCGCTCATCGCGGTAGTAGCATTGCAGGACGACGCGGACGAGCGTCGCCGCCGCAGCGCGCCCCGTGGCGCGGAACTCATTCGCAACGCCATCGCGTTTGGCCGTATCGAGTTCAGCCAGCGGTTGGCCGGCGAGACGCGCCAGATGATCGAGCGCCTGCGCAACCAGCGCGGCGTCGCGGCCGAGCGTCGTCAGCATGTCGGCCTGGATCGCCGGATCGTCCGCGCCGGGCACCTTGTACTCTTCGCTGGCGGGAACAATCATCGCAGCGACGGTGCGGAGATCGTCGCGTTGGGCTGAGGTCAGTTCATTTGCGGACATGGCGGTCTCAATCGAAAAGGTTGGCAAGGCGTTGCTTCATCTGGTCGGCGACGTAGAGCGCGATCGCCTGAATGGTAGAGGTCGGGTTGACGCCGCCTGACGTCACGAACACGCTGCCGTCGACGATGAAGAGGTTCTTCACGTCGTGCGACCGGCCCCATTCGTTGACCACGGAGCGTGCAGGATCAGTGCCCATCCGCGCGGTGCCGAGTAGATGCCAGCCGCCCCAGGGGATAGGACTGTTGGTGCAGATGTCGGTCGCGCCGGCGGCCTCGAGAATCTCTCGGCCGCGCGCCAATCCGTGCTCCATCATTTTCCGGCTGTTCTCGCTGATCGTGTAGTCGATCCTCGGCGCCGGGATACCGTGGCTGTCCTTCAAGACGGGGTCGAGCGTGACGCGGTTATGCTCTTCCGGGAGATCCTCGCAAATGGCGGAGACGCCCAGCCGATGGCCGTTGAGCTTGCGGAACACGCGGTGATGCTCCGCGCCCCACGGCAAAATGCCCTTCTGCTCGCTCGCGACGGCTTCGAACACCGGTCCCGCGCCGCGAACGAACTGAATACCGTAGCCGCGCACGAAGCCGCGCGAGAGATCGGTGTCGTAAAACTCCTTGCTCCAGAGGCAGGTCGGCGGCGCGCGGTTGCTGTCGGTCGGCTCCTTCACAAAACCGTAGATCTGCGCATAGGGATGAAACATCAGGTTCTTGCCGACCAGGCCGGATGAATTGGCTAACCCGTTCGGGAAACGGCCGGAGACCGAATTCAGCAATAGCCGCGGCGTGCCAACACCGTTGCAGGCGATGATGACGACCTCGGCCGGCTGGAACTGCTCGACGCCATCCTTGTCGTAGTAGACGACGCCCGAGGCCATGCCGTCCTCGTTGGTCAGGATCTCGCGCACGCGGCAATGGGTCTTGAGTTCGACGCCGGCGCGGAGCGCATGCGGCCAATAGGTGATGTCGGTCGAGGCCTTTGCGCCCTGTGCGCAGGCCGGCGTGCAATGGCCGAGGTTGATGCAGCGCGCCCGCCCTTCGTAATCCATCGTCGCAACCGTCGTATCCGACGGCCACCAGTGCCAGCCGAGCTTGTTCATGGCCTTGCCGATCAGCGGGCCGGACAGCCCGAGCGGCTGCGGCGGCATCGGCGGGTGCGTCAGCGGCGACATCGGATCGCCTGACAGGCCCGATACACCCATGATCCGGTCGTTCTCCTCGAAGAACGGCGTGAGCGCGTCGTAATCGATCGGCCAGTCGTCCGCGACGCCGTCGAGCGTCTTCACCTTGAAGTCGGAGGGATGCAGCCGCGGCCAGTGCGCGGTGTACATCACCGTCGAGCCGCCGACGCCGTTGAAGTTCACGACCTTGATCGGCGAGTTGTCGTCATTGATCGGATAGTCCTCGGGCCGGCCGCGGATATTCGGGCTGGTCGACCAGTCGCCGTAGAACTTCGCTTCCCAGTCGCGGCCGGTGCTCGGATAGTCGGACGGGTTCATCCAGCCGCCCTGATCGAGGCAGAGAATGTGCATCTTGGTTTCGGCCAGGCTCCACGCCACCGCGGCGCCGGACGCGCCGGCGCCGATGATCAGGACGTCAACGGGATCGTGCTTCATTCTTGTTCCTTGATGTTTCCTTCCGTCATTCCGGGGCGATGCGCAGCATCGAACCCGGAATCTCGAGATTCCGGGTCTGGTCCTTCGGACCATCCCGGAATGACGGCCTAATTAACAATCCTCACCGGAAGGCTACGGATGCCGCGGATGAAATTCGAATAGAGCCGTTGCGGCGGGCCCATAATCTCAAAGCGAAGGTCGCGGTTCAATATTTCCTCCCAGAGAATGCGGATTTGCTGTTCGGCGAGGCGGTCGCCGACGCAGCGGTGGATGCCGGCGCCGAAGGCGAGATGCTGGCGCGGCTTGGCACGGTCGATGATGAATTCATCGGCGCGGTCGATCTTGCTCTCGTCGCGGTTGCCGGAGATGTACCACATCACGACCTTGTCGCCCTTGGTGATGCGGCGGCCGGCGAGTTCGGTATCGCGGCGCGCGGTGCGGCGCATGTGCAGCACCGGCGTGTGATAGCGGATGATTTCGGAAACCAGGTTCGGGATCAGTTCGCGCCGCGCGCGGACCAGCTCGAACTGCCCGGGATTTTCCACCAGGGCCGTCAGCCCGCCGCTCATGGAATTGCGGGTGGTGTCGTTGCCGCCGACGATCAGCAGCGCGATCGTGCCGATGAATTCGCGCGGTTGCAGATGGCGCGTGGCCTCGGAATGCGACAGCATCGAGATCAGGTCGAAGGTCGGCGGCGCGTCGGCCCGCGCTTCCCACAATTTGCGGAAATATTCGCCCATCTTGACCAGCTCATCGAAACGTTCGGTTTCCGAATGCACGACGGCATCAGGCGAATTGACATTGGCGATCGCAACGTCGGACCACCAGGTCAGCCTTTGACGGTCTTCCCAAGGAAAATCGAACAGCGTCGCCAGCATCATATTGGTGAGATCGGTCGAGACCCGCTCGACCCAATCGAAGGTCTCGTTGCGCGGCAGCGCGTCCAGCACATCGCATGTGCGCTTGCGGATCAGTGGTTCGAAATTGGCGAGATTGGACGGCGCCACGATCGGCGCGACGGTGCGTCGCTGCGCGGTATGGCCGGGCGGGTCCATACGGATGAAATTTGAGATCTCGCGCCCTTTGGCCTGGTCAGCCACCTGAATACCGCCGAGTTCCGAACTCGACGAATAGGTATCGTGATCAAGCTCGACCGCAAAAATGTCGTCGTAACGCGTCACCGACCAGTACGGCCCGAACGGTGAGGCCTCGCAAAAATGCACCGGATCGTCACGGCGCAGTTGCGCAAACAACGCCCGCCAGGTGTCCTCCTGATAAAGCTGGGGATCGCTGACGTCGATCGACGTCAGCTTGCGCTGCAGCGCCCGGGCCATCGCTTCCCTCCCCTCCTTCTTTCGCCGCTTGATGGGCGATCCTGATCCGGACGATAGGGGCAGATGCGGTTGTGAGTAAAGCCGACCGAGACCGGCTAGCGGCAAACCTGCAACCCTGCCACGCGTCCATGCAGGGTTTGTCCACTGCCGCGAGACCGGATAGCCTTGGCGCAAACCACAAGCGAGGGAGCGACGCCAATTCCGGACTACGACGCCATCATTATCGGCGCGGGCATGTCGGGCCTGTACCAGCTCTACCGGCTGCGCGAACGGGGTTTTCGCGTGCGCGTGTTCGAGGCCGGCACCGATGTCGGCGGCACCTGGTACTGGAACCGCTATCCCGGCGCGCGATTCGATTCGGAGAGCTATTCCTACGGCTATTCGTTCTCCAAGGAGTTGCTGCAGGAATGGGAGTGGTCGGAGCACTTTGCCGGCCAGCCGGAGACGCTGCGCTATCTCAATTACGTCGCCGACAAGTTCGACCTGCGCCGCGATATCCAGTTTCGAAGCCGGGTGACGGCGGCGGTTTACGATGAAGGCTCGCGGAGCTGGAGCATTACGCTCGAAGACGGCAGCCAGCACAGCGCGCGATTCCTGATTACCGCGATCGGGCCCCTCTCGACCCCCACGCTGCCGAGGATCGAGGGTCGCGACGATTTCAGAGGCGCCTCCTTTCATACCGCGCGATGGCCGAAGGAGCCTGTCGATTTCGCCGGCAAGCGCGTCGCCGTGATCGGCACCGGCGCGACCGGCGTGCAGACCATCCAGACCATTGCAGGACAGGTCGGCCATCTCACCGTGTTCCAGCGCACGCCGAACTGGTGCGCGCCGCTGCACAACGGCAAGATCGACGCCGAGACGCAAGTGAAGATCAAGGCGGGATATCCCGAGATGTTCGCCCGCTGCCAGGAAACTTTCGCCTGTTTCCTGCACACGCCGGACCCGCGCGGCGCCTTCGAGGTGTCGGACGAGGAGCGCGAGGCAAACTACGAAAAGCTTTATAGCGAGCGCGGCTTCGGCATCTGGCAGGGTAATTTCCGTGACATACTGATCGATCGCAAGGCGAATGCGACGATCTCCGATTTCGTGGCGCGCAAGATCCGGCAGCGGGTGAAGAACCAGGCGGTGGCGGAGAAGCTGATTCCAAGGAATCACGGTTTTGGCACCCGCCGGCTGCCGCTCGAGACCTTCTATTACGAGGTCTACAACCAGGACAATGTCGAACTCGTCGACATCACGGAAACGCCGATCGAGCGGATCACGCCCAACGGAATCAGGACCAGCGAGAAGGAGTACGCGTTCGACATCATCGTCTACGCGACCGGTTTTGACGCCATCACCGGCAGTTTTGACAAGATCGATTTTCGTGGGCTTGGCGGGGTGCGTCTCAGGGACAAATGGAAAAGCGGACCGGAGACCTATCTCGGCATCATGGTCCACGAATTTCCCAACATGCTGATGCTGATGGGACCGCACACCGCGCTCGGCAACATTCCCCGCAGCATCGAATACAGCGTCGACTGGGTCACCGGGCTTGTTCGCTTTGCGATGGAAAAGGGTTTGACGCGGCTGGAGGCGACGCCGGAGGGCGTGCAATCCTGGACCGACCACGTCAAGGCGCTCGGCGAAGGCCTGCTGTCCAACGAGGTCAATTCCTGGATGACCGGCATCAATTCCAACGTCGAAGGCAAGCAGACCCGCATCGTCGCCCGCTACAGCGGCAGCGCACCGGCCTACCGCGCAAGGTGCGACGAGGTAGCGGCGAAGCGGTATGAGGAGTTGCGGCTGGGGTAGCAGTTGATGCGCGCGGGCCACGTTCGTCCCGTGATCGTCATGCCCGCGAAGGCGGGCATCCAGTACGCCGCGACCTATCGATTCCATCACTGACGTCCCTGGAATACTGGATCACCCGCCCCAGTGCGCAATTTGCGCACAAGGTGGGTGATGACGACTGAATATGACTTCGCGATCTCGCGGCGCTGATCGCCCGAGGCTTGCAATTTCGTTTGCCCTCTTAGAAACAGAGGGCGCAGGGAAGACCGGGTGCTTGCTGCACCCGCGGTCTCGCGTGCGATTTGCGCAAACAAAAGTGCACACGAGCATACAGGGCAGCGGGAGCATTCCGGCCTTCCCTGCGCAATGGCTTTACGGCTTACTTCGTGCTCTTCCCGGAGAACGGCTCTTTTGCCTCCGTCGCCAGCGAGACAGATCCCGCCAACTTAACGCCGGCACCGCGGCGCCCGAACCACACGACTTCGCCGTACGCATCCGGCGCGTACGTCTATCGCGCCTTTCGCGTCCATCGCATCTCACCGCGCGTTCGTGACGATGGCCAACGCCCCTCATCCGCCGTGAGACGGGCGGAGTTATGCGGCTGATTTGGGTGAGAACGAAAGCGGAATATTTTTGAGCGAGGGGCTGGACAGGTTCTGACTGATTTGCCCGTCGTGTTGTTTTGTCGCAGTTGTGCATCGAGATTGCGCTTGCGCGCGAGGCAAATCAGTTCGTAGCCCGGATGAGCAAAGCGATATCCGGGACGGTGTTAGAGCAGCCCCGGATGTCGCTTCGCTCATCCGGGCTACGAAGTCTACGCGCGCCTCGGCGGTGGCTACCACGCATCAATGCACGGCCGCTTCTTCGTCGCGCGCGGCTCCGGCTTCGGTACCGAGCGCAGGCCGGCCATGATCCACTGGCGCGTGTCGGCGGGATCGATCACCTCGTCGATCTCCAGCACGGAGGCGATCGAGACCGCCTTGCCGTTGGCGTAGAGCTCGTCAACCTTGGCCCGGTAGTACTCCTCGCGCTCGACCGGGTCCTCGATCGCTTCCATCTCCTTGCGGAAGCCGAGCCGGACGTAGCCCTCCAGCCCCATGCCGCCGAACTCGCCCGTCGGCCAGGCTACCGTGAAAAACGAGGCGTGGAAGCCGCCGCCGATCATGGATTGCGCGCCCAAGCCGTAGCCCTTGCGCAGCACGATGCCGAACAGCGGCACGGTGAGGCTCGCGCCGGTCACGAACATGCGCGCGACATGGCGCACGATCGCGGTCTTTTCGGCTTCAGGGCCGACCATGAAGCCTGGCGTATCGCACAGGGAGATAATGGGAATGTCGAAGGCGTCGCAGAGCTGCATGAAGCGCGCGGCCTTGTCGCCGGCCGGCGCGTCGATCGCGCCGCCGAGGTGCTTTGGATTGTTGGCGATCAGGCCGAACGGCTTTCCTTCGATGCGGATGAAGGCGGTGATCATGCCGATCCCAAAATCCCGGCGGATTTCCAGGATCGAGTCTTCGTCGGCGAGAAGATCGATGACGTTGCGGATGTCGTAAACCCGCAGGCGGTTTTCCGGGATCGCCCGCCGCAGCAGACGCTGGTCGGCCGCCTTCCATTCCGCGACCGCACCCTGGAAGTACGACAGATATTTTTGCGCAGCAGCGGTCGCTTCGGCTTCGTCCTCAGCCAGAATGTCGATGACGCCGTTCGGCGACTGGAACGACACCGGCCCGACTTCGGCCGGATGGTAGACGCCGAGGCCACCGCCCTCGATCATCGCAGGTCCCCCCATGCCGATCGAGGCGTTCATCGTGGCGATGATGACGTCGCAGCAGCCGAGCATCGCGGCATTGCCGGCAAAGCAATAGCCGGAGACAACGCCGATGACCGGCACGAGACCCGACAGCTTGGCGAACTGAACGAAGGACGGCCCGTCGAGCCCGGTCATGCCGAGCCGGTCGGTGTCGCCGGGCCGGCCGCCACCGCCCTCGGCGTAAAACACCAGCGGCATCCGCCATTGCTCGGCAAGGCCCAGCATGCGGTCGATCTTCTTGTGGTTCATGTGGCCCTGGGTGCCGGCCAGCACGGTGTAGTCGTAGGAAATGACCATGCAGCGGGCGGCATCCGCGCCGAATTTATCCGCGTTCATGGTGGCGACGCCGGAGATCAGGCCGTCGGCCGGCGTGTTGCGGATGAGGTCGTCGACCGCGCGCCGCCGGCGCTGCGCGGCGATGGCGAGTGAGCCGTATTCGACGAAGGAGCCCTCATCGACGAGCTGGGCGATGTTTTCCCGCGCCGTACGCTGGTTGGTCTTGCGGCGGCGCTCGACCGAGGCCGGGCGGTTTTCATCCAGCGTGATGGCGTGGCGCTCGATCAGTTCGGCGAGATCGGGACGGATGTGATCGAGATCGACGTCCTCCTCCTCGGCCACATCATGGGCGTCGATCTCGGCAGGCTCCAGATAGAGGATCGCCTCGTCCTGCATCAGCGTCATGCCGGCTTCCGCGGCGACCTTCGTCACCCGGCCGCCATGCGGCGCGGTCACCAGATGCTCCATCTTCATGGATTCGAGCACGGCGATCTGCTGGCCGGGGCGGACGAGGTCCCCTTCGCTAACGTGAACCGCCACGATCGTGCCTTGCAGCGGCGCAGGAACCGGCTCCGAACCTTCCGGCCCCGGTCCGCCAGCCGCGGCTTCCGTCATGGGTGCGCCGTCGTCGGCCGCCTCGCCGGATTCGATCAGCGCCGTCTCGGCGGTCGCCTTGGCGTCGCCGACGAGATCGGCGACATGGGCCTCGATGAAGCCGGTGCTGACGCGGTTCTCGACAAAATCCGGATGCGCCAAAATCGCCGCCAGGAAGGGGATGTTGGTGGCGACGCCGCCGATCCGGAACTCGCGCAGCGTGCGCGACGCCTTGTGCACAACGTCGGTCCAGTTACCGCCCGGCGAATGCACGATGACCTTGGCGAGCAGCGAGTCGAAGGCGGTGCTGGTGCGATAGCCGGAGTAACCAAATGTATCGACGCGAACGCCGGGGCCGGACGGCAGGTCGAACATCGCCAGCGTCCCGCCGGTCGGCCGGGTCCCGCCGGTTTCGTCCATCACCTCCATGTTGACGCGGAGCTGTATCGCAAAGCCGCGTGGCTTTGGGATATAGGCCTGCGCCAGACCGAGCGAACCGAGCGTGGCGCCGGCCGCGACCGCGAGCTGCGACTGCACGAGATCGAGGCCGAGCACCTCCTCGGTGACGGTATGCTCGACCTGAAGCCGCGGATTGGCCTCGATGAAGGCGAACGCCTGGTCGCTTGTTCTGGCGTCGTTATCGACGAGGAATTCGAAGGTGCCGAGATTGTCGTAGTTGGCGGCGGCGGCGAGTTCCTTGGCGGCGTCGATGATGCGCCCGCGCAAGGCGTCGTTCAGCGACGGGCTTGGCGCGACCTCGATGAGCTTCTGGTTACGGCGCTGGATGGTGCATTCGCGCTCCCACAAATGGCTGATCGCGCCAAAATGGTCGCAGATGATCTGCACCTCGATGTCGCGGGCGTTGCGGATCAGACGCTCGACATAGACGCCGTCGCTGCCGAAGGCGGCCATCGCCTCGGACTGGCAGCGCGCATAAGCTTCCTCCAGCTTGCTGGCGTCGTCGACGGTGCGCATGCCGCGGCCACCGCCGCCGGCGATCGCCTTGATCATGATGGCGCCACCGGCTCCCAAGGATTCCAGGAAGGCCCTTGCCTCGTCCAGGCTGGTCGGTCCGCTGGTGCCCTCGATAACAGGCACGCCGCATTTTCTTGCCAGCGCCTTGGCCTGCGCCTTGTCGCCGAACAGGTCGAGCGCTTCCGGCGACGGCCCGACGAAGACGATGCTCTCCTCGATGCAGCGCCGGGCGAGCGTGGCATTCTCGCTGAGGAAGCCATAGCCCGGATGCACGGCCTCGCATCCGGTCGCCTTGGCGGCCGATATCACCGCCTCGATATCGAGATAGGCCCGCGCGCCGCGCCCGGGGATTTCGCAGGCCGCATCGGCGGCGCGGACATGCAGCGACTGCGCATCGTCGGCGGAATGGATCGCGACAGTGGCAAGGCCGGCGTCTCCAGCCGCGCGGGCGATGCGGATGGCGATCTCGCCGCGGTTGGCGATCAGCAGTTTATGGAAAGACATGCTTGTTCCCGCCTAACGGTCTTTCATGGTCGGATCGAGCACGATCCGCAGGGATTCGCCAAGCGCATTGAATGCCAAGGATACAACCAAAATGGCAAGCCCCGGCGCGTACATCTGCTCCGGCGCGATCTCCATATACTGGTAGGCGCGGGCCAGCATGGCGCCCCAGCTCGGGTTGGGCGGCTGGATACCGAGGCCGAGGAAGCTGAGGCTGGCTTCCGCCAGCAGCGCCGCCGCCAGCAGCAAGGTCACCTGCACGATGACGGGCTGCAGCGCGTTCGGCAGCACGTGCTTCCACAGGATGTGCCAGGCCGGCGCCCCAAAACACCTGGAGGCATCGACATAGAGTTCCTGCCGCACGATCAGCGTACGCGCCCGGACGATCCGGGCCAGCGCCGGGAACATCACGATGCCGACCGCTATCATGCCGTTGGTGAGCCCGATGCCGAGCGCGCCGGTGACCGCGATCGCCAGCACGATCGCCGGGAATGACAGGAAAGTGTCGATGACGCGGCTGATGATGTCGTCGGTCCAGCCGCCGAAGAAGCCGGCGGCGAGGCCGACCGGCAGGCCGATCAGGATGGCGACGCCGACTGCGAGCAGGCTGGCATAGACGGTGGCCGGCGCGCCATAGATCAGCCGACTGAAGATGTCGCGGCCGAGGTCATCGGTGCCGAGCAGGTGTCCGGGCCCGGGCGCGGCCAGCATGCTGTTGGCGTCCTGCGCGGTGGGCGCATAGGGCGCGATCCAGGGCGCGCCGATGGCGACGATCACCAGAACCAGCAGGACCAGGATCGCCAGCGCCGCGCGAAGATCGCCGGCCAGCCAGCGGAACAGGCGGCGCATCCTGCCCGGCTCGGCCGGAGATTTCGGCGTGGCGAGGCTGAGGTCCGTCATTGCTCGATCCTCGGATCGACGGCGGCGCAGAGTAAATCGGCGATCAGATTGACCGTGATGACCACGATCACCATGGCGAACACCACGCCCTGAACAATCGGAAAATCGCGCTGCAGCGCGCCGCGCACGATCAGGCTGCCGAGGCCGGGGATGGCAAACACCGCCTCGATCACGACGGTTGCCGCCAGCATGCGGTTGACCAGCAGGCTGATAATGGTGAACAGGTTGACGCTGACATTCTTCAGGCCGTGCTGCCAGAGGATGCGCGTCATGGAGAGGCCCTTGGCGTGCAGCGTCCGCACATATTGCGACGACAGCACTTCCAGCAGCGAGCCGCGCAACTGCCGCGCCACCTCCGCCATGCCGTAGGCCGCAATCGCGATGCCGGGCAACAGCGCATGCCGGATCGCCTCGACCGGCGACACGCTGAAGGATTTGGCGCCGGTCGCCGGCAGCCAGTTCAGCTTCAGCGATATCTCGGCCACCAAAATCATCGCCAGCCAGAAGCCAGGAATGGCGACGCCGAGCGAAGCGATCATGCTGACCGTCTTGTCGACCCAGCCGTTCGGCTTGATCGCAGCCAACACCCCCATCGGAATGCCCGTGAGCAGCGCCAGCACCAGAGCGATGGCGACGATCAACAGCGTGTTGGGAAATGCGCGAGCGATTGACGTGGCGACCTTCTCTCCCGTCAGCAGGGACTGCGAGAGATCGCCCTGCACGACGTTGGCGAGCCAGGCGCCGTATTGCACCAGGAACGGCCGGTCGAGGCCGTAGATCTTCCGGATCTCGGTGATACGTGCGTCGGTGGCGTTGTCGCCGGCGAGCGTCACCGCGATGTCGCCGGGCACCAGTTTCAATAGCGCGAACACCATGAAGGTCGCGAGCAGGATCACCGGCAACGCCTGCAACAGGCGGCCGCCGATCACTCGCGCCGGACTTCGTCGCGCCATGCGCTTCAGCTCTCCAGCCAGACGTCGTCGTATTTCGGCTTGCCCAGAAGGTTCGGCTTGTAACCCTGCACCTTCTTGTTCATGGCGACCAGTTCGAACTGGAAGGCGAGCGGCGCCACAAAGGCGTTCTCCATCACCAGCCGCTGCACTGACGCAAACGCCTTGCGGCGCATCTCGATGTCTTCCGACGCCCGCGATTCCTTGATCGCGGCTTCGAGCTCCGGCGGCACCGGCGCGCGGCCGCCATTGTAATAGGCGTCCTTGGTGAACATCAGCGAATAGGTCAGGCTCGGATCGGGCCGCCCGGTCCAGGCCGCGAGCAAACCAGATCCGCGCTTCTCGGCGCCGAAGAACGCGGCGGAGGCTTCCGCAATCGGCGCGTTGGAGAATTTGACGTTCATTCCCGCTTTGCGGAACTGTTCGATCAGGATTTCCTGCCGCTGCACCGAATCCTGATCGGGATAGCCGATCAGGTCGATCGAGAGGCCGTCCTTGAAGCCGGCTTCAGCGAGCAACTGCCTCGCCTTGTCGGGATTATAGGGATAGAGCCCGGCAACCGATTTGTCGTAGGCCCAGTGTGCCTTGGGCAGGTTCATGTAGGCCGGCTCGGCGAGGCCTGCGAGCGCGGCCTTGACGAAGGTCTCGCGGTCGATCGCGAAATTGAAGGCCCGGCGAACCTTGATGTTGTCGAACGGCGGCTTCGCCCAGTTCAGGAAGATCTGGAACACGTAGAGCGTCGGCCCGTTAGCGATCTTCACGCTGGGCACCCGATCCATGATTGCTTTCTGCCGTGGCGGCAGTTGATACATCAGGTCGTTCTGGCCGGCGGTGACCGAGCGCGAGCCGGTGGTCAGTTCCGGAATGATGGAAAATTCGATTCCATCCGGATAGGGGCGATTGGGTTTCCAGTATTTGTCGTAGCGCTTGACCACGATCTTCTCGCCGTCGGCCCAGCTCACAAAGGCGTAGGCCCCGGCGCCAACGGGCGTGCGCGCGACATTGCCGGCGCTCGCGGCCTTGAGCGCCGTCGGCGACACCATCATGCCGGCGCGGTCGGAAAGAATGCCGGGCAGCGCCGCGTCCGGGGTGTTCAGCTTCAGCGTCACCTGCATCGGGCCGGTGACTTCGACAGACGCCATCGAAGCGAGGTCGGCCTTGATGTTGGATTTTTGGTCGGACTTGTTGCGCTCCAGATTGAATTTCACGGCTTCAGCGTCGAGCGGCGTGCCGTCGTGGAAGGTGACGCCGGAACGAATGTTGAGCACCAGGGTGGCGGGATCCGTAAAGCTCCAGCTCTCGGCGAGGCCCGGCTTGGGTTTTAAGGTTTCAAAGTCCCACTCGGTCAGCGTGTCGTACATCGTGAACAGGAAGGCGTGGTCCGAACCGGCGCCGCCGGTGGCAGGGTCGAGGCTCGACGGGTTGGCCGGCGCCGAGATGCGCAAGATTCCGCCGCGCTTCGGCGCGGCTTGTGCGAACGCGTTGCCGCCGAGCGCCGTGCCGGCCAAGGCGCCAGATATCAGCGCCATTACCTCGCGCCGGGTCGTGTGTGTCATGTTCTATCCTCCGTCGGCGATTGGGTCAGTTCGGTGAAAAGTTCGGGCGATCCGCAAAGTGGCAGGCGACCCAATGATCCGGCATCAACTCGCGCCATTCCGGCGTCTTCTCCGCGCAAAGGTTTTGCGCGTATTGGCAGCGGGTGCGGAAGCGGCAGCCCGATGGCGGATCGATCGGGCTCGGGATTTCGCCCTGCAGCACGATACGCTGACCGCCGCGCATCGAAGACGGCAATGGCCGCGGCTCGGCAGATAATAGCGCCTGGGTATAGGGATGCAGCGGCCGCTCGCTGACTGCTTCGGTCGGGCCCAACTCGACGAAGCGGCCGAGATACATCACCGCGATGCGTTCGCTGATATGGGAGACCACGGCGAGATCGTGGGTGATGAAGACATAAGTCAGCCCGAGATCGCGCTGCAGCTCGGCAAACAGATTGAGCACGTCGCCACGTATCGACATATCCAGTGCGGCCACGACCTCGTCGCAGACGATCAGCTTTGGGCGCAGCGTCAGCGCACGCGCGATCACCACGCGCTGCTTCTGGCCGCCGGACAATTGATGCGGATAGCGGTCGCCGATATCCTGCGGCAGACCGACGCGATCGAGCACTTCGTGCGCCCGCCTCAACCGCTCGGCCTTGCTGCCCACACGCGCCAGCTCCAGCGGTTCCAGCACCGAGGACAGGATGGTCATCCGCGGATTCAGCGCGGCGTTCGGGTCCTGAAAGATGATCTGGTAGTCGCGGCGGTGGTTCTGAAACTGCTTGCGCGGCAGGGCCAGCGGATCGACGCCATTATGCAGGATGGCGCCGGCGCTGGGCTTTAGCAGAAACACCAGCGCGCGGCCGATCGTGGTCTTGCCCGATCCGGACTCCCCGATGATGCCAAAGGTCTCGCCGCGGCGGACGTCGAAATCGACGCCATCGACCGCCTTCACGGTGGCCCGGCGATCTGACGTCTGGAACTGGACCTGGAGATCGCGCACCGAGACGATGGCGTCTTTGGCAATTTCGGCGGCCGGCGTGCTCATGGGTGACCGACCATGGCCGCGATCGGCGCTGATGATTCGTGCTGCAGCGCGCCGGGCAGATCCAGCTCATTGAAACGCCAGCAGCGCACCTTGCGGCCGCCTCCGGCATCGCGCAGTTCCTGTTCAGCGTCGCAACCGGCGACCGCATGCGGGCATCGCGCCTTGAACCGGCAACCATTCGGCATGTCGGCGATCGACGGCACCCTCCCCGGGATCGACGGCAGCTTGCCGTGGCGCGGGCTCAAATGCGGCAGCGAGCGTAAAAGCCCCGACGTGTAGGGATGCAGCGGCCGTACCAGCGCGTCATCGACCGCGGCATCCTCGATCACCTCGCCGGCATACATCGTGATCATGCGCGTACAGGTCTCGGCGACGACGCCAAGGTCGTGCGTGATCAGCATCAGCGCGGTGTTTGAGGTCTCGCTGAGATCGCGCAGCAGTTCCAGGATTTGCGCCTGCACCGTGACGTCGAGCGCCGTGGTCGGCTCGTCCGCGATCAACAGTTGCGGGCCGCAAATCAGGCTGGCTGCGATCATGACGCGCTGGCGCATGCCGCCCGAGAGCTGGTGCGGA
Source organism: Bradyrhizobium sp. AZCC 2262 (assembly GCF_036924535.1). Classification (NCBI taxonomy): domain Bacteria; kingdom Pseudomonadati; phylum Pseudomonadota; class Alphaproteobacteria; order Hyphomicrobiales; family Nitrobacteraceae; genus Bradyrhizobium; species Bradyrhizobium sp. AZCC 2262. The sequence goes on from NZ_JAZHRT010000001.1 coordinate 5,039,911, forward strand.
TAGTCGTCGATGCGCCGCTCGGGCGATGCGATGCCGACGCGGCGGAGCATGCCGAGCGCACGCTCCCTCGCCTCCTCCCGGCCGACGCCGGTATGGACGCGCAGCGTCTCGCCGATCTGGTGACCCACGGTGAAGACCGGATCGAGCGCGCTCATTGGCTCCTGAAAGATCATGGCGATGCGCCGGCCGCGGATCGCGCGCATGGCGCGGGTGCTGCACTTGGCGAGATCGACGCCGTCGAACAGAATCGAGCCGTCAAGGCCGGAAAGATTGTTCGGCAGCAGCCGCAGGATGGAGAGACCGGTAATGGTCTTACCGCAGCCGCTTTCGCCGACGATGCCGACGCGTTCGCCCGGCGCGATGTCGAAATCGATCTTGCGTGTCGCCTGCCAAACGCCCCGCGAGGTCTTGAAACGGATGCCGAGGCCGCGCACCGACATCAGCGGCTGCGGCGATTGGACCGCAACCGTCTCCGCCTTGCGCTGTGCCGGCCCTGCTGTCATCAGCCCGTCGCCCGCTTCTTTTCTTTTACGAGCTGCTCCTCCATCAGCATCTCCGTGCCGATGATGCCGTCGCGCGCCAGTTGATCGATGTCAGCATCGGACAGCCCGAGAACGCCGCCGAGGATTTCGCGGTTATGCTCGCCGAGCGTCGGCGGCGCGCTCCGGATCGGATACGGCCCCTCCGTTTCGCGGAACGGCATCGACGGCTGCGGGTGCGGACCGATGAAAGCGCGGTCGACCTGCTGGATGAAGCCGCACGCATCAAGTTGCTTGTCCTTCAGCAACTCAATCGGCAGCCGCGCCACGCCCGAGGCAACGCCCGCGGATTGCAACGCGGTCATCGCTTCTTCCGGATCGCGCGCGGACGTCCAGGCCGAAACCGCCGCCTCGATCTCGCTTTCAATGGCGCGCCGTCCGGCCGCGGTCTTCAGACCGGGATCGGAAGCCCAGCCGGCGCGGCCGAGCAGCGTCGCGAGCTTCGGCCACATCGCATCGCTAGCAACCGCGACCACGATCCAGTTGTCATCGCCGGCACAGGCGAAGCAGCCATGCGGCACAAAATCCGGGTGGCGGTTGCCGTACTTCACCGGCGCCTTGCCGTCGATCGAATGCGCGATGATCCAGGGCGCCGCGAACGGCATCATGCATTCGATCTGCGCGAGATCGATGAACTGCCCCTTGCCGGTCAGCCTGGCGTGGATCAACGCGGTGAGAACGGCGGCGCAGCCATTGAGGCCGCCGACGGCGTCGCCGAACGCGGTATGGCTCATGACAGGCGGGCCGCCCGCATCGCCCGTCACGCTCGGAAGGCCGGAGCCCTGCTCCAGCGTCGAGCCATAGGCGCGGCAGTCGCGATACACGCTTCCCGCCCCGAACGCCGACATCGACATCATCACGAGTTTTGGATTGAGCTTGCTCAGGACGTCATAGCCAAGGCCGAGCTTCGGCAGCACCTCGACCGAATAATTGTCGACCACGATGTCGGCATCGGCAATGAGCCGCTTGGCAAGGTTCAGCCCCTGAGGCCTTGTGAGGTCGAGCGTGATGCCGCGCTTGTTGCGATTCATGATGCAATAACGCACCGCCTTCTCGTACATCTGTTCGAGAACATAGGCCGGCCGCCGGTCGACGCCGCGCCACCAGTCGGGATATTGCGTGGCCTCGATCTTGATCACATCGGCGCCGAGATCGGCGAGCGTACGCGTGCAGATCGGCCCGGCCCACCCCATCGAGAAATCGACGACGCGGACGCCTTCGAGCGGAAGGCTGTTCTGGCCATTGGACGCAGGCACCGGTGCGCGCACGGGCCGTTCGGCGCCATGTGCGCTGCCAAGCATCTGCTCGCCGATGTCAGGAACCGCTCCGCCGCGCCGCGGCGGCGTGCCGGTCAGGCGCTGCATTGAGCCGGGGGTGAACCCGGTCTCGTCGCCGATCATGATGGGAACGATGGCGCCGCGCGCGTGCTTCTCCTCGTCCGCAATGAGATCGCCGATTTCAGGCACCGGCACGATCGGGATTTTTCGCCGCAAGCCTTCGGCAAACCATTCCTGCGCCGTACGCTGCTTCAGTTTCGGAATGAACTGGCTTTCGATTTCCTCCATGCGCTGCAGGCGATCGGTGCCCATGAACAGCGTCGGGTCATCGCGCAGCCCGGTCAGTCCCAGCATCTCGCAGAAGGCGCGCCATTGTGCCGGGGTCACCGTGGTGACGCCAAGCCAGCCTTGTCTGGTCTCGTAGATGCCGACCGGAAAGGTCGGCCAGAAGCGATTAACCCCGATCCTCCGCATGATGTCGCCGCGCGAGAACGACTCGAACATGATGTATTCGGTGACGGCGATGGAAGATTCGAAGATGCTCAGGCGCTGGCTGCGGCCGCGCCCGTCCTGCATGCGGCCCAGCACCGACGACGCGGCAGCGATAAAGCCCCAGAGGCCGGCGAGGATTCCGGTCTGGAAATCCGGCGCGTGCAGCGGCGGCCCCTCGGCCGGCCCGACCAGTTTTACGAGGCCCGTCAGCGCACGAATGGTCGAGTCTGTCGCGGCGAACTTCGCGTAAGGTCCCTCGCCGCCGAACCAGCTTGTTTCGAGATGGATCAGGCCGGGATGACGCTGCATGATGTCAGCGAGATCGAATGCCGGGCAATCCGCCGCATCGACATCGCGGCCGTCGAGCAAAATGTCGCAGCCGCCGATCAGTTCGACGAGGCGCGCGCTTGCGTTCTGATGGTTCGGATCGAGCGCAACACTCGACTTGTTGAAATTGAGAAACGCAAACCACGCACTATGTCCTGCCGGCGTCAGCGGCGTGGCGTGGCGAAGCGGATCGCCCTGAGGCGGCTCGATCTTGTGAACGGTGGCGCCGAAATCAGCGAACAGACGCGCGCAATAGCTCGTTGCAGCACTGCTTCCGAGCTCGACAATCCGCAGATGCGACAACGCGCCCATCGCTTCCTCATGCCCATCACCAGCGCATGACGGCCGCCGGCACTTTATTCTTGTTGTGCGGACATGAAACCTTGATGAGATTCCGATGCAAGCGGAATTTTGTTCCGCATTACGGAATACGAAAAGCGCTTATGCGTTAGCGGCAATCAAGCTGCGCTTCGAACCAGTTCTGCAGCGACGCCGACAGCGGCGGCCAGGCGCGTTGAAAGTGCGAGAGCTGCTTGACATTGGCGCGATAAATTCCGCGCAATTCCTGCTCGATCGCAGGGAGATCGACCCCGGCGCAGCGGCCTTCGCTGACGATCTTCCGCCCATCCACAACCACATCGCGCAGGAGAGAGGCATTGCCGCGCGCGAACAGGAGATCGATCGGGTCGACCGGCATGATCTGGTCCCGGTCGAGCCGGTCCAGATCGATGGTGACGAAATCGGCCGGCGCACCGGGCACGAGCGCCCCTGTGCCGGGCGCACCGGTCGCCTTGCGGCCATTGGCGATGGCGAGGCCGAGGAATTCGGAACAGGTCCAGTTCCGCCGGAATCCGAGACCGCCGTGCATCATCTGCACCAGCCGCATCTCGCGCAGCACGTCGTCGTCCTCGTCGAGCGCCAGCCCATCGACGCCGACTGCGATGGCGCAGCCGCATTCGTGCGCGGCGGCGATCGGCGCAAGGCCGGAGCGCAGATGGAGATTGGAGGAGAAATTGGTGACGATGCGCGCGCCGGAGGCCGCGATCATCTCAATTTCGTCAGGGCGGGCATGGATGCAATGGGCCAGCGTCAGCCGGTCCGACAGGAAGCCGATGTCGCGGAGGTAGCGGACGATACCGTCCGGAAAATGCCGGTCCGCCCAACCGCGCTGATAGATGGTCTCCAACAGGTGCATGTGGATGCGGCGGCCGGTCTGCGCGGAATTCTCCGCGACCGCCTCCAGTAACGGCTTTGAGCACCATTGCACGCCGGCCGGGCCAAGCTGCACATCGACCTTGGGACCTGCGATGGCCGCCGCAATCGCATCGGTGAGCTCGATATAGCCTTTGGGCGACATCGGCGCGCGGACGAACATTTGCTCGATCGTGCCGCGATCGTCCTTGGAGAGGCCGGAGAGAGCCGGTTCTTCATCGCCGTACACCACCGGATTCTGGTCGCGCACCGCAAGCGCAAAGGCGATGCGGATACCGACGTCGGACGCCGCGCGCGCGATAGCGCTGGCCTCTTCCACCAGCGGCATGCCGCCGCTCGGACGGGTGTAATGGATCATCATCGCCGCGCAACCGGCGCGCGCCGAACGCGCCAGCGCCGAGGCCGCGGTCAGATAGGGATCGACCGGCGTGCCGAGCGCCGAGCGCAGGATCCAGCTTTCAAGGGGCATGCCGAGCGCGCCGAACGATGACGCTGGCGCGCGCGCATGGTCGTGGGCGTTGACGAAGGCGGGAAGCACGAGGGAGCGCGGACCGGTTGTGGGCGGCGTTGTCTCTGAGATGGAGGTGATGACGCCGTTGTCGTGCCGCAGCACGACGTTTTCGAGCAGGCCGCGGTCAGGGCCGGAGAACAGGTTATGTGCCGCAACTTCCATCGTCATGACGTACCCTCTCCGTCATTGCGAGCGAAGCGAAGCAATCCTTCCCGCCGCGGAAAGAAAGAATGGATTGCTTCGTCGCTCTGCTCCTCGCAATGACGAGGACGCGTCAGTTTGCAGTGTACACCAGCTCGCGCTCCGCGCGCGGCGGCAAAAATTCGCGCGAGAAAATCTCCGCGGGCGTGGGCGCGCGGGCGAGCTGATAGCCTTCGACGATGATGCCGATGGCGCGGGCCATGCGGTCGTCCTTGACGTCGCCGACGCCGATTTCCTTCATCTCGGGCGACACGATCAGCTTGTCGAAGGAATATTGCAGGCGGCGCTTTTCGACCTCGACATTGATCAAATTGTCGTAATTGACAGCGGCTTTCATCCCGGCGTTCTGGTCCTTGGCGATCGCGATCATGCCCTTGTTGACGGCGCGAACGAGGCCGGCGACGGCCTTCGGATTGGACGCCAAAAGCTTGCGCGAGACCATCACGCCGTTGGAATAGAGATCGAGGCCGTAATCGCCGAACTGGAACCATTTGTAGTCCTTGTCGGGATCCTGGCGGTTCAGCACGAGATTGAAGTAGCTCGTGATGTTGAACACCAGCGCGGCGTCGATGTCGCCCTTGATCAGCATCGGCTCCTGCAGGTTCGGCGCCATGTTGGAGATCTTGATCTTCTCGCCCTCGAGCTTGTTCTTCTGCGCGAACACCGGCAGCAGCCGCGTGGTCGGCGTGCCCTGCGCACCGCCGAGCGTATGGCCCTCAAAGTCCTTGATGGTGTTGATGCCGCTGGTCTTCTTGGTCACGATCGCAAACGGCGGCTGGTTCCAGATCATGTAGACCATGACCGGCGCATCCTGCGGCTTGGTCGAGGCGTTCTGGATGATGGCGTTGACGTCACCGAAGCCGGCGTCATAGGCGCCCGACATGATGCGCGTGACCGTGGCGCCGGAGCCCTCGCCCTGGTCGATCACGACGTTGAGGCCCTCCTCTTTGAAATAGCCGTTGTCCTTGGCATAGAAGAACGCGGCGTCGGAGCCTTGCGTCTTCCAGCCGAGGGTGAACTTGATCGTGGTTTCCTGGGCACATGCCGAGCCGGCGAACAAGGTAACTCCCAACAGCGCGGCACTTACTCTGGCTAACATCGTGGTCTCCTCGATTAAGGGTTGGATGGCGGTTGGTGAAAATCTTCATGTCGCGATCACGTCGTTCTTGCGGGTGGCCCAGCCGGTGACGCGGCCCTCGATCGCCGAGAAGATCACGTAGAGCGCAACGCCGAGGCCGGCGAGCACGAACAGGCCTGCGAACACCAGCGGCACGTTGAAATTGGAGGACGCGGTCATCATCACGTTGCCGATGCCGCGGTTCGATGCGACGGTCTCCGACAGCACCGCGCCGACAAAGGCGTAGGAAATCGCGACCTTCAGCGAGGCAAAGAAGAACGGCATCGTCCGCGGCAGCCCGACATTCCAGAGAATATCGAACTTGCTGGCGCCGAGCGCCTTCAGCACGTCCTCCAGTTCGGGTTCGGTGGTCGCGAGCCCCGTCGCGATGTTGACCACGATCGGAAAGAAGCAGATCGAGAGCGCGGTCAGCACCGCCGGCACCGAGCCGGAGCCGAACCACAACACGAAGATCGGCACCACCGCGACCTTCGGGATCGAGGAGAAACCGACCAGCAGCGGATAAGCCGTGTCATAGGCGGTCTTCGAAACGCCGATTACCGCACCGAGTACGACGCCGAGGCCGACGCCGAGCACGAAACCGATCATCGTCGTCGCTAGCGTCTGCAGAATGTGCGGCAACAGGATCGGGAATTTTTCAAACAGCGTCACGAAAACCTGCGACGGGCGCGGCAGCACGAGATCGGACATGCCCGTCATCAGGCAGAACAATTCCCAGGCGACGAAGAACAGCACGATCAGTGCCGCCGACCAGGCCTTCTGGCGATAATCGAGATCGGGCATGGTCAGGCCGCTCCCTGCGCTGAGGCCGTTCTGGCATCGACAATGAAGGCGCGCAGCTTCTGGTTCAGTGCGACGAAATCCGGCTCGAACGTCATCGCGACCGTGCGCGGGCGGGCGAAGGTGACGTGGCTGTCATCGAGGATGCGGCCGGGCCGCGCGCTCATCACGCAGATGCGGCTGCCGAGAAACGCCGCCTCGCGCAGGTCGTGCGTCACCAGGAGCACGGTCGGCTGGTGGGCGATCCAAAGATCCTGCAGGATCGACCACAGCTCTTCCCGCGTGAACTGATCGAGCGCGCCAAAGGGCTCGTCGAGCAGCAGCATGCGCGGCTCGTGGATCAGCGCGCGGCACAGGTTGGCGCGCTGAAGCATGCCGCCCGAGAGTTGCCAGGGGTAGCGGTTGCCAAAGCCCTTGAGGCCGACCTGCTCCAGCAGCGCATTGGCCTTGTCGCGGAATTCGGTCTTGCGGAGTTTTCGGAATTGCGAACGGAACGGTTCGACGATCTTGAGCGGCAGCATGATGTTCCGCTCGATCGTCATCCAGGGCAGCATGGTCGGGTTCTGGAACGCCATGCCGACGCGCAAGGCGCGCGCCGCGACTTCCCGGCCGCCGACGATGACCACGCCGGTGGATGGTTGCACCAGCCCGCTCACGAGCCGCAGGATGGTGGACTTGCCGCATCCGGAAGGCCCGACCAGGGCGACGAACTCGCCATCGGCGATCCGCAGCGTCGTCGTGGCAAGGGCCGGCACCGCGCGGGCGCCGCGGCCGAAGGTGACCGAGGCCTCAGAGAGCTCGATGGCAATGGGTGCGGCAGAAGCCGGAACCGGCAGGCCAGAGAATTCTGAATTTGGTTGCATGCGCATCATGGCTGGAAGTGCATGCAAGCCGAATGCCAGCAAAACCCGTGCGCCAAATCAATGGGATCGCGGCAAGCCCACAGATCCAACGGATTCCTTTTGTGCAATTACCCGATCAAACTGCATGCAATTGAGGCGCTCAATTGTTGGCCAATTGTGATAGGAAACGCCATCCGAAGCACTTCCCTCAGGATTTCGCCGATGGCGCCTCGTTCCGCCAGCAAGTCAGCCGTACCATCCGACAAGGTCGGCGTGATCTGCCGCGCGCTTCGCCGTGCCATCATTGAGCAGGCGCTGGAGCCCGGCGCAAAACTGCCGGAGGATTCGCTTGGGGAAAGGTTCGGCGTCAGCCGCACCATCGCCCGCCATGCACTGGGACAACTCGCCGCGGAAGGCCTCGTCGAGCTTCGCCGCAACCGGATCGCCGTCGTGGCGACGCCGAGCTGGCAGGAAGCCCGCGATGCCTTTGATATCCGGATCGAGCTCGAACGCCTCGTGGTGCGTCAGCTCGCCGGCAAGCTGACCAAGAGCCAGGTCGCCGAGCTCAACGCCCATGTCGATGCCGAGGACCGCGCCCGCGACGGCTCGGACGCGGTGTCGCTCAGGCTGGCAACAGAATTTCACATCCTGCTCGCCAACATGACGAACAGTCCGATCCTGGTGCGTTACGTCAGCGAGGTCGCCTACCGCTGCTGCCTGACACTGTCGCTGTACAGCCGCCCGCATTCCTCGGAATGCGCGATCAACGAGCATCGCGCGATCATCGCGGCGCTGGTCAAGGGCGACGAGAGCAAGGTGATGGGCCTGATGCACAGCCATCTGGATTCGGTCGCCAATCGCGCGCTGGTCGCCCCTGCCCCGCAGCGCGGCCGCGATTTGCTGGATATTCTGGCGCCTTATGCGGAGGAAAGCGGCGACGGCAGCCGTGTGGTGAAACTGCCGAAGGTGGTCAGGGCGAGGTAGTCGCGGCCGCCGCTCTATCTCCGTCATCCTGAGGAGCGCGCTCTTGCGCGCGTCTCGAAGGATCGACGGCCACCAGCCGGGCCGCTCATCCTTCGAGGCTCGCAAGCGCTCGCACCTCAGGATGACGGGGCAAGGGTGAGATGCGTGCTACGCCTCAATCCCCCGCTGCACCAGAATGCGCTCGGCGCTGTCGTTCCAGACATCCATCTTCACGATCTGGCCGCCCCTCACCACGAAACGGTCGACATAGCGGTTGCCTTCGAACGGCGCGCCGTCGATCCATTCGCCGTAGAGCGTGCCGATGCTGTAGACGACGGTCTCGGCCGCGCCGGGACAGACGTCGAAGCGGTCCATCTTCTTCTTGACCCAGCGATAGCGCCGCGCGTTGAAGCCGGTCGGCCCGCGCGGATGGTCGAACTCACGCCCGCCAGTGAAGGTGATGATCGTGCCGGGCTTCATGTAGGCCGCGGCGGCATCGGGATCCGGGATCATCGACGCCGTGAGATAGGCCTCGACCACCTCGGCGTCGGACATTCGTTCAACGTCGTCGTTGGGTTCGGCTTTGGCGGCAACGGACATGGCGGTTTCTCCTGATCGATAATACTACAATCGGACCGTCAAACTGCATGCACATATTTTGAACAATTGAGCCTCAGAACTGCACACAATCTGGAGCTGCCCGGCGCGCGCGCTTCCGCTAGGTTCGGATCAGCTCCAGCCCGCTCGGACCCATGAACGCGAAAACGGCCTTCGACCTCATCTTCCGTAACGCCAGAACCCGGTTCTCACCCATCCCGGTCGATATCGGCGTCGCGGGCGGGCGTATCGCCGCCATCGAACCCCGGCTTGCCTGTGAAGCGGCCGAGATCGATGTCAGCGGCAGGCTCGCTTTGCCCGGCTTCGTCGACACGCATATTCATCTCGACAAGGCCTGCCTGCTCGGCCGCTGCGGGCACGACCACGGCAGCGTGGCAGAGGCTATCGCCGCGGTCGCGGCCATGAAGCGCGAATTTACGGTCGAGGACGTTTACGCGCGCGGAGCAAGAGTGATCGAGCGCGCCATCGTGCATGGCACCACCCGCATGCGCACCCATGTCGAAATCGATCCGCGCATAGGCTTGCGCGGCTTTGAGGCGGTCAAGGCGCTGAAGCGCGACTATTCCTGGGCGCTCGATCTTTCGATCTGCGTGTTTCCGCAGGAAGGCCTGACCAACGATCCCGGCGCGGAGGAACTCTTGATTGCGGCGCTGCGCGACGGCGGCGACGCGATCGGCGGCTGCCCCTATATGGACACCGACCCGAACGCGCATGTCCAAAAGCTGTTCGACCTGGCGCAGCAATTCGATGTCGATGTCGACCTGCACCTCGATTTCGATCTCGATCCGTCCTGGTGGCATCTCGAAGAGGTCTGCCGGCAGACCGAACGGCGCAATTACCAGGGCCGCGTCGCGATCGGCCATGCGACGAAACTGTCCGCGCTGCCGCCGGACCGGCTGAAGGCGGCGACGGCGCGTTTGGCCAAATCAGGCGTCGCCGTCACCGTGCTGCCCGCGACCGATCTCTATCTGATGGGCCGCGACGCCACGCATAATGCGCCGCGCGGGCTGACCGTGGCACACAAGCTCGTTGAGAACGGCGTCGTGTGTTCGATCGCGACCAACAATGTGCTCAATCCCTTCACGCCGTTCGGCGATGCCTCGTTGCTGCGGATGGCGAATTTCTACGCCAATGTCGCGCATGCCGGCATTAGCGAATTCGACGCCTGCCTCGACCTCGTCACGGAGTTGCCGGCGCGCCTGATGAATTTGCGGGACTACGGTATCGCGCCTGGCAATCCCGCCGACCTGATCGTCCTCGACACCGACAGTGGCCTGAACGCGATTGCGGAACTGCCCGACATGCTCATGGGTTTCAAGAACGGGCGGCAGGTGTTCGAACGGCAGAAGCCGAAATTGTTTCCGCCGACGGCTTAGCATTCACGACGTCGTCATGCCCGGCCCTGACGGGGAGCGCAGCGGCACGACGAGATGCTTCACCGGGGCGAACCATGCAGGCCGTGCCCTGCCTTATGCGCAGCCCTGCAATTGACGGCCCCGCCAATCCATTGTTGTTATCAGCTGAACCACAACAACAAGCCCGGGGCAGGAAATATGAAAAAAGCCACCACTGTAAGAAGCGTCGAAACGCTCGCCTGCGACGCCGGCTGGCGGAACTACCACTTCGTCAAGATCATGACCGAGGACGGCATCGTCGGCTGGAGTGAATACGACGAGGGTTTTGGTGCGCCGGGCGTCACCACGGCGATCGAGCGGCTTGGCGCACGCGTGGTCGGCAAGAACGCCTACCAGCATGAGCGGATTTATGCGGAACTGTTTGCGGCGACGCGGCCGGCCGCAGGCGGCGTGGTGGCGCTGGCGCTCGGCGCCATCGAGAACGCGCTGCTCGACGTCAAGGCCAAGGCGCTGGGCGTGCCCTGCTACGAACTGCTCGGCGGCAAGATCCGCGACCGCATCCGGGTCTACTGGTCGCACTGCGCGACCTGGCGCATCAACCATCCCGACTGGTTCAAGCCGGCGATTACCGATCTCGACGGCGTCAAATCGATCGGGCGCGAGGTGCGAGAAAAAGGCTTTACGGCGATGAAGACCAACATCTTCGTCTATACCGACGGCAAGCCGCAGGGCTGGCGGCCCGGCTTCGGTTCGCCGTTCGAGCCGGAGATCAACGTCGACCGCAAGGTGCTGCGAAACCTTTGCATGCATCTGGAAGCGATCCGCGACGGCGCCGGCCCCGATGTCGACCTGCTGCTCGACCTCAATTTCAACGCCAAGACGGAGGGCTACCTGAAGATCCTGCGGGCGATCAAAGACATGGACATGTTCTGGGTGGAGATCGACACCTTCAATCCGCAGGCACTTGGCTACATCCGCCGCCAGAGCCCGCACCCGGTGTCATCCTGCGAGACGCTGCTGGGCCTGCGCGAATTCCTGCCCTACTTCAGCGAACAGGCGATGGATGTCGCCATCATCGACACGCCCTGGAACGGGGTATGGCAATCGATGAAGATCGCCGCCGCCGCCGAGCACTTTGAAGTCAACGTCGCCCCGCATAATTTCTATGGCCATCTCTGCACCATGCAGAATGCGCATTTCTCGGCCGCCGTGCCGAATTTACGCATCATGGAAACCGACATCGACCGCCTCGCATGGGACCATGAACTGTTCACCCATGTGCCTGACATCGTCGACGGCCATCTCATCATGCCGGACCGCCCGGGCTGGGGCACCGAACCCAACGAGGAGGGCCTGCGCGCCCATCCGCCGAAGAGCAAGGGCGGGCTGTTGAATTACGGGCAGGCGGCGAAACGCTAAGTAGAGCCCGTCATCCCCGGGATGAACGCAATTGCGTTCACCCGTGGGAGCGCGGAACGCGCGTCTCGAAGGATGAACGGCCACCAGCCGGGCCGCTCATCCTTCGAGGCTCGCTGCGCTCGCGCCTCAGGATGACGGTGAAAGAGAGCGCGATCATGCTGAACCTTTCTTCGCATGCTTAGCCCTTCTGCGAAGGATGATTTTTCGGTGTATTCGCCAGACCTCCTCGGCGTTGGGCCAACCGACTGATGGCGGCCCAATCCGACCGTATCAACGCCTCCTTCTTGGCGCGGCTCCAACCTTTGATTTGTCGTTCTGCGGCAATACCATCTGTGATCCGATCGAAGTGCTCGGACCAGACGAGAACAACCGGCCGCCGTGTGAACGTGTAACCCCGGTAATAGCCTGCGTTATGCTGAACGATGCGGGGTGAAAGATCATCACCGGTCGCGCTCCCGACGTAGAAAGAGCCGTCGGAGCAGCGGAGCATGTAGACGAAGATACCCATCGCGATCTTCTATCCAGGTATGGAGTGCGCGCACATTAAGATGACGCAAACGCCGTTCGGTCAATAGAATGCGATCGCGGCGCCTCAACCCCAACTCTATCCCCGTCATCCTGAGGAGCGCGAAGCGCGTCTCGAAGGATGAGCGGCCCCCGCTGGTGGCTGTCGCCCTTCGAGACGGCCGCGTTGCGGCCTCCTCAGGGTGACGAAGAAGGAGTGATGATGCCCCGCAATCAATTATCATTCGGCCTGCTCGCGAACGCGCTCTCGATCACGTCGCCGATCGGCTGCCAGGCGTTGCCGTCGAACTGCACCAGCCGCATCTGCTTGATCGGGTGGAAGTCGGCCGGTCCGGTGTTGATCGCAATGCCCGGAAATGTGACGCCGAGCTGGTAATTCCGCAGCGATGCCGCCTGCCGCATGATGTTCTCGCGCGAGAGGTCGTCGCCGCACTGGGTCAGCACCCGCGCCAAGGTCTCGGCCGCCGCATAGCCGAAGATCGCGTTGCCATCCTCCTTGTCGCCGTCGGGATAATATTTGTCCATGAACGCCAGCCAGTCCTTGACGGCGGCGTCTTCCTTCCAGGTGGTATCGCTGGCGTCCTTCAAAAACGAGGTAGAGATCACGCCGACGGAATTCTGAAGCCCCGCCGGTCTCAGCGCATTCGCGATCGAAGCCGCCGCGTTGACCAGCAGCAGGACGGGATGCCAGTCCAACTCGGCCGCCCTTCGGATGGCGCGGGCCGAGATCGGCGGCGCGCAATTGAGCACGAGCACTTCGGCGCCGGAGTTCTTGAGGATGTCAACCTGGGTATCGATGGACATGTCCGCGTCGATGGCGATGTCGGCGACGATCATGTTGGCGGTGATGCCAAGCCCCTCCTGCAATCCGCGGAACAGATCGCGGCCGAACTGGTCGTTCTGCCAGAGCACGGCGATCTTCCGGCTCGGATAGGAGGCCTGGACGTAGTTGGCGTAGATCCGGCCTTCGGACCGGAACGTCGGCTGCCATCCCATCGTCCACGGAAACCGCTTCGGGTGCGCCCACTCCTCGTCGCCGGAGGCGACAAAGAGCTGCGGGATACTCCTTTCATTGAGATAAGATCGCGTCGCCAGATTGCTCGGCGTGCCGAACGATCCGAACATCAGATGCACGCGCTCCTGCTCGACCAGTTCACGGGTCTGCTCGACCGCGGTTCTCGGATTGGAGCTGTCGTCGCGCGAGATGAACCTGACCTTGCGCCCATTGATGCCGCCACGCTCATTGATCATGTCGAAATAGGCGGCCTCCGCCCTTCCGATCGAAGCGAACGCGGCCAGCGGCCCGGTATAAGGCATGATGTTGCCGATGCGGATTTCGGTGTCGGTCACACCGGCAGCCTGAGCCGGCTGCGTAGCCGCTGACGCCCACATCAGCGCCGCGGCTAGAAAAGATACAATACGTCTGGCTTTTTTTGTTATTTGCATCGACACGGCCTCGAACACCAAGCTAGCACGAGCTTGTGACGCCTATCCCAGCGATCGCGATGATAGCGCCGGAAACGGGGTTGTTGAAATTAAATATTGAAGCCGGTCAGCGCAACGAAATATCCAACCATCCCAATGCATTGACCGTCACGCGATCGCCGGCATCGACCAGCACGGTCGTGGTCTCGGCCTCGATGATCGCGGGGCCGGTCAGGCTATGGCCGGGCCGGAGTTCGTCGAGCGCGTAGACCGGGACTTCGCGCCAGCCGCCGAAGTAGGCCTGCCGCTTGCTGCGTGGCGAGCAGGCGGACGACGACGACGCGGGCTTTGCACCTGAATCGAGCCGCGCCACTTCACCCACGGCGGCGACGCGGGCGTTGACGAACACGACCTCCTGGCCGCGCGAGGCGTAGGTGTACAATTCCTCGTGCCTGACGTGAAAGCGGTCCTCGATCTGGTCCACCAGGTTGACCGCGTTCCAGTCGAGGCCGTCGAGCGAGACATCGATCTCAAAGATCTGTTCACCGTAGCGCATCTCGGCGGAGCGCTCGATTGAAACCGTTCCGTTGAACCATGCGCGCAGCCGACCCGCGGCCTGTTGCTCCAGACCGGCAAAGAGTTCGCGCACCTCGTCGGCCGTAATGCGCGCGCCGGCGCCATAGTGCGTGCGGCTGACTTCGTAGCGAAGGTCGCTGGTCAGCATGCCCCAGGCTGACAGCACAGAAGCGACCGTCGGCACGATGATGCGCTTGATCTCGAGTTCGCGCGCCACTTCCGCCGCATGCAGCCCCGCCGCGCCACCAAAACTCAACAGCGCGAATTTTCGTGGATCGACGCCGCGGCGCAGCGTCATCAGGCGGATGCCGTCGGCCATGTTCAGATTGATCATGCGGTAGATGCCGGCGGCGGCTTCGACGCGCGACAGTTCCATCGCGGCTGCGATACGGTCGACGGCGGCTTCCGACGCCGCGCGGTCAAGCGGACGCTTGCCGCCCATGAAAGCTGTGGCATCGAGATAGCCGAGCACGACATTGGCGTCGGTGACGGTCGCGGCCTGCCCGCCATTGCCGTAGCAGGCCGGGCCCGGCACCGAGCCCGCGCTTTGCGGCCCGACGCGCAGCGTCCGGCTCGCATCGACGCTGGCGATCGAACCGCCGCCGGCGGCGATGCTCGCGATATCGAGACTGCGCAGCGCGATGCGCTGGCCGGCGAGGATGCCGTCGGCGGACAGCGAGGCCTGCCCGCCCGAGATCAGCGAGATGTCGGTCGAGGTGCCGCCCATATCGAACGGCACCAGATCGGGAATGCCAACCAGATCAGAACAGCGCCGCCCGCCGGACATGCCGCCCGCCGGCCCTGACAGCACCGTGCCCGCGGCAAGCCGCGAGGCTTCCTCGACCGGCGCCATACCGCCATGCGACAACACGACAAACAGACTGCCGTTGAAACCGGCCTCGCCGAGCCGCGCTTCGAGATTGGTCAGATAGCGCCGTACGATCGGCTCGACACAAGCGTTCACGATCGTGGTGGAGACGCGCTCATATTCCTTGATCTGCGGCAGCACGTCGCTGGAGCGCGAGATGCTGATATCAGGCAGCGCCTGCGTCAATCGCTCGACGGCGGCGAGTTCATGCGCGGGATTGAGATAGGAATGCAGGAAACACACAGCGACCGAGCTCGCGCCCGATTGTTTGATGGCGGCAATCGCGTCGTCGAGCGATTTCGTGTCCAGCGGAAGCAGTATCTCGCCGCTCGCCTTCAGCCGTTCCTTGACACCAAAGCGCCGTTCGCGCGGCACCAGAGGCTCCGGCGGCGGCGAGCGCAGATCGTAGCGATCGGGCTTGAGCCCCTCCCGCATCTCGATGACGTCGCGATGGCCTTCGGTCGTGAGCAGCGCGACTTTTGCGCCCTTGCGCTCCAGCAGCGCGTTGGTGGCAACCGTGGTGCCGTGAACCAGCCGGTCGGTCGCGGCGAGCATTTCCGAGCGCGTCACGTTGAGCCGCCGTGCCAGTTCATCGAGCCCCGCCATCACACCGAGCGACTGATCCGCGGGAGTCGATGGCGATTTTGCGAATACAGTCCGCCCGCTCTTATCCGTGGCCACGAGATCGGTGTAGGTCCCGCCGACGTCAACGCCTATCCTGAACATCATGAGGACGCCTGCTCCGCCGGCGCGTCCGTCAGGCCCTGCTCGCGGTCGCGTTGGCGCGCCACCGCCGATCGTTTTGCAGGCGGTCCCCACCCGCCGCCGCCGGAGGAACGAATCTCCAGGCAATCGCCGGGGCGCAGTTCGATGCCGACTTCCTTGGTGCGGAGCACGCGCGGCTCGCGACCTTCGGACAGCAGGCGATAGTGATGCGGCTTGCCGTCCTCGCCGCCGAGCATGCCGCAGGGACCGTGGCGCGCGCCATCGCCGGCGGTATTGCCTTTCGCGATCTTCTCCGTCTCCAGCACCAGATCGAGCGAGACGCCGAGGCCACCCCGATGCTGGCCGTCGCCGCCCGAGCCCGGGCGGAATTCATGGGTACGGAAATGCAGGGGAAAGCGCACCTCGGCGACTTCGAGGCTGCCGAATTTCAGCCCGCCGACCGAATGCCATTCGCCGATCGACGACCAGCCGTCGCCGCCCGACGACGCCCCGCCGCCGGGCCGCGCCTGGAACAGGTGCCAGATGAAATTCTTGCCGGTGCGCGGGTCCTCGCCCTGGATCGCGATGCGGAACCGGCGGCTCCAGCCGGCCATCGCGCGCTCCGGACAGGACGCCGAGAGCGCCTTCACGATGGCTTCGACGATTTCATTCGAGGGATGGCTGGTGCACAGCGTCACCGGCCGGCCCGGATCGGCCCACACCACCGTGCCCTGCTTTGCAATGACCTTCAGCGGCCGCAGCGCGCCGGTGTTTTTTGGAATTTCGGCGTCGATCAGATAGGCAAAAGCCATCGCCACCGCGGCCTGCATATTGGCATGCGAGGAATTCACAAAGCTCGTCGATTGCGGATCGGAGTCGGAGAGATCGACCTCGACGTCGCTGCCTTTCTTGGTGACCTTGGCGGCGATGCGGATGTCGGTGCGGCCATGACCGTCATCGTCGAGAAACGCCTCGCCGTGGAACACGCCGTCCTTCCAGGTCGAAACGACGGCGCGAGTCTGCTGCTCCGTCGCGTCGAGGATCGCCTCCATGGCTGCCTCCACCACCGGCGCGCCGAATTCGGCAAACAGCCGCGACAGCCGCCGCTCGCCGAGATGCGCCGCGCCGAGCATCGCGGCGAGGTCACCGCGGAATTCCCGGGGGTTGCGAATGTTCAGCGCCAGCAGATCGAGCAGATCATCGCGCAGCTTGCCGGCCTCATAGAGTTTTATTGGCGGAACGCGCAGGCCTTCCTGATAGATCTCGGTGGCGGCGGGATTATAGGCGCCATGGGTGGCGCCGCCGATATCGCTCTGGTGCGCCCGCACGATGGTCCAGAGCAGCCGCTTTCCACCGGCGAAGACCGGCACGAAGGCGGTGAGATCGGGCAGATGGCTGCCGCCATGATAGGGATCGTTGAGCAGGATGACGTCGCCCGGTTTGACATCCTTGAACCGCTCCTCGACCGCGAGCGTCGCCCAGGGCAGCGCGCCGACGTGAACCGGAAGATGATCGGCTTGCGCGATCAAACGTCCATCGGTGTCGCAGATCGCCAGCGAAAAATCGCGGCTCGAATTGAGGATCTGCGAATAGGAGGTGCGAAGCATCGCTTCGCCCATCTCCTTCACGATCGAACTGAGCCGGTGCTGGACGACGGAGCGCGTGATGGGATCGATCTTGGCGGACATTGAACCCGTTCTTGTTATGCTGGTCAGAGCGTGCCTGCGACTTCCCCAAGCGCGCCCGACGCCGCATCGATGATCGCATGTATATCGGCATCCGTCATCGGGGTCGACAACGCCATCAATCCGTAGCCCGCGGCCAGCACGCCGCGATTGAGCAGCCCGCGCGAGAACACCGCCTGACGCCGGCCCTCTTCCTCGCTCATATAGGCCGAGCGATAGTCGCGGATCGGCCGATCCGCAAAATGAACCTTGAGCAGGGAGCCTAAACCCACCGTGCCGCCCGGCACGCCGCGGCGCTTGAACGCCGCGTCGATGCCGGACCGAACCGCCGCGCCCATCGCGTCGAGCCGCGCAAAGGCCGCATCGTCGAGCAGCTCCATCGCAGCGATCCCAGCACGCATCGTCACCGGATTGGCGGAGAACGTGCCGCCATGCGGCAGCGCCGGCTTGCCCGGGCGCGGATCGAATACCGCCATGACGTCGTTGTGGCCACCGATCGCGCCGACGGGAAAGCCGCCGCCGATGATTTTTCCCAATGTGGTCAAATCCGGATCGATATTCCAGATGCCCTGCGCGCCGCGATAGCCGAGACGGAACGTGATGACTTCGTCGAAGATCAATAGCGCCCCGACCTCGCGCGTGACCTTTCGCAGCGCCTCCAGATAGGCCCCGTCCGCCGGCGCGAGACCGGCACGATTGGGCATGGGATCGACCAGCACGCAGGCGAGCCCCTCGCCGTGCTCGCGGATCAGGCTGACGGCGGCTTCGGTGTCGTTGAAGGGAATGGTGACGACATCGGCCAGCACATTGTCAGGCGTACCCTTGGCGTAGGCGACCGATACCGGCGCGTTGCGGCCCCAGGCTTCCGGCACAGGGTCCAGGCTCACCTCGGCATAGTCATAGGAGCCGTGATAGGCGCCCTCGCATTTGGCGATTTTTGGACGGCCGGTATGCGCACGCGCTGCCTTCAGCGCCATCATCACGGCTTCGGTGCCGGAATTGGCAAACCTGACCTGTTCGACTGACGTCAGGCGCGAGACCAGGAGTTCGGCGAGATCGACCTCGGATTCCGTCGGCAGGCCGAACGCCGACCCCAGCGCGAGCTGCGCGGTCGCCGCTCTTACCAATGCAGGATGGGCGTGGCCGTGAATCTGCGACGTAAAATTGTTTATGCAGTCGATGTAAACGTTGCCGTCGAGATCCCAGACCCGGCAGCCCTCGCCGCGCACGGCGTAGATCGGATAGGGCTTCATGAACACGGTGGTGCGGGTGTTGCCGCCGGGCAGGCTCGCCAGCGCGCGGTCGTACATTTTCTGCGAAGAAGAATTTGAATCCGGGTACATGCGGGATCCGAAGATGGTGGGGCAAGCCCTTATAGCCGCTGGCTTTCTGCTCGCAAACCATCGCTTTGTCGCGGCTGCCATCCGGAGAATGCGGCGCGGCTCACCGAACCAGCTCACGAATACGTGTGCGGTATCCCGCCAAAACAGTCGCAGATGACGGAATAGAGCGCGCCGCCACGCGTCATCCCCATGCACGCTGTTTGCAAAGCATTCGAACTCGAATCCGGAAGGTACTGCGACGATGCTGCAATTCTTCAAACCCGGCCTGGGCGCCGCGTTCTTCGGCCTGCGCCTCCTCGTCGCTTTCGCCGCGCCGCCTCTGGCGTTCGCGCATGAAGCGCATCAGCCACCACAACAGGCTGCGACGCCGGATGAAAACGCTTTCCTCGCCGAAAACGAGGCCGCGATGAGCAAGATGATGAGCGCGATGGAGGCAAAGCCGACCGGCGACGTCGACCGCGACTTCGTCGCCATGATGGCGCCGCACCATCAGGGCGCGATCGACATGGCCGTGCTCGAACTGCGTTACGGCAAGAACGAGCAGCTCCGACGTATCGCGCAGGAAATCATCGTCAGCCAGATGCAGGAGATCGCCGCGATGAAGCTGGCGGTCGGCGAGCCGGTCACGGCTTCCGTTCCCGCGCCAACGGAAACCAGCCAGGCGCCGGCGATACATCATCACATGAACATGTCTGCAGGCATGAAGAAGTAGGAGCAACAGATGAACTATTCGACCTTGAGAAGCAGCCTGCTGGCCTGCACGATCGTCGCCGCATTGACTACCACCTTAATGTTGCCTGCGGCGGCCTTGGCCGGCCAGCCCCCCGGCGCCGCGACCTCCCCCGACATTCCAATCAGCCATCGCGACCGCGTCTACGCCGCGGAACAATTTTCGAACACCGTTTCCGTCACCGATCCCGTCGACAACAAGCTGCTCGGCGTGATCCGCCTTGGCGATCCCCAGCCCGGCAATTTCAGCCCGCTCTACAAGGGACAGGTGCTGGTCCACGGCATGGGCTATTCACCCGACCACAAGACACTCGCCGTCGTCTCGATCGGATCGAATTCGGTGACCTTCATCGACACCGCGACCAACGCGGTCAAGCACGTCACCTATGTCGGCCGTTCGCCGCACGAGGCGTTCTTCACGCCGGATGGAAGGGAGGTCTGGGTCACCGTGCGCGGCGAGAACTATATCAGCGTGATCGACGCTACAAGTTTTGCCGAGAAGAGGCGCATCGAGGTGCCTGCCGGCCCCGGCATGCAGATCTTCTCGCCCGACGGCAAGTACGGCTACGTCTGCTCGTCCTTCAATCCGGAGACGGTCGTGGTGTCAGTCGCCGACCACGCCATTGTCGCGCGGGTGAAGCAGGAGAGCCCGTTCTGCCCAAACATCGCCGCCACGCCTGACGGCGAACAGGTGTGGTTTACGCTCAAGGACATCGGCAAGACGCAAGTGTTCAATGCAAGGCCGCCGTTCAACCCGATCAAGACGATCGAGACCGGCCCGATCACCAACCATGTCAACTTCGCGCGCACGCCGAAGGGAACTTTCGCCTATGTCACGATCGGCGGCACCAACGAGGTCAAGGTGTTTCGTACCGACGATTTCTCGCAAGTAGCGACCATCCCGGTCGGCAATCTGCCGCACGGCGTCTGGCCGTCGGGCGACGGCACACGCGTCTATGTCGGCCTCGAAAACGCCGACGCCCTCGCTGCGATCGACACCGCCACCAACAAGGTGGTGGCCAATATTCCGATCGGCCAGGCGCCGCAAGCGATCGCCTATGTACCGGGCGCGGCGCCCAATCCGGACGACCGGCAGAATTTGCAAAGCCTCGGCATTGCCGGTCAGGTCGCGCATCTTACCCTCGGCCCAAAGGGCGAAGCGAGGGGCGAAAAATCGCCGACCAGTGTCTCGCTGTTCGATCAAGGCTTGATCCAGGTCGTACAGGCATCGGTGACCGGACTTCAACCGAAGCAGCGCTACGTGCTGGCGCTGGCCGACAAGAACGACGGAACCGGATCGGTGCAACCGCTTGCCGCCTTCATGACCAACCCGGCAGGGTCGGCCATCGTCAATGCGGTCGGGCCGATCCGGCAAATCGTTCAGAATTCGACCGCGGCCGAACGGCGATATCTGGTCATCGCTCCCGGCGAGCCCACGAAATTCGGTGATGCCGTGCAGGTCCAGGCTCCATGAACGACATGCTGCGCCTGGTCGAGCCGGTGATTCCAGCCCTGCGCCGTTATGCGCGGGCGCTGGTCCGTAACCGAGCCACCGCCGACGATCTGGTGCAGGATTGTCTGGAGCGGGCCGTCCGCCATTGGCATGAGCGGCACGAAGGCGATCCGCGTTCGTGGCTGTTCACGATCCTGCATAACCTTGCGGTCAACCAGTTTCGCCGCTCGGCGCGCCGGGGCCAGCACATCGCCATCGACGAGGCCAATGAAGATGATTTCGGGCAGAACGCCGTGCAAGAACAGAAACTGATGTACCAGGACGTCCTCGACAAGCTTGCGCGCCTTCCGGACGACCAGCGCGCCGTGCTGCTTCTGGTCGCCGTGGAAGACCTGTCCTATGCCGACACCGCCAGGGCGCTCGACATTCCCATCGGCACCGTGATGTCGCGCCTGTCGCGGGCGCGCGAAAAATTACAGCAGGAAATCGAAGGGAGCGCGGACGGCGCACCGAAAAACGTGGTGCAGTTGCGGAGCATGAAATGACCAACCGGCCCATCACGGAAGACGATCTCCACGCCTATGTGGATGGCGTTCTGGAACCCGAGCGGGAGGCGGAAGTCGCCGCCTATCTCGAAGGCCACCCCGACATGGCCCGCCGCGTCGCCGCCTTTTCGGATCAGCGCGATCTGCTGCGCCAGGCGCTGGCGCCGATTGCAGACGAACCCTTGCCGTCGCGGCTCAATTTGTCAGGGATGATCGAGAAGCGGCAGCGACGACCCTCGCCCATCTGGTGGGCGGTCGCGGCGATGCTGATGCTGTGCATTGGCGGTCTCGGTGGCTGGGTGATGCGCGGCAGCTTGCGGACCTCGTCCGGCGGCCTTGCCGCGCTCGCGCAGGAAGCAGCCTATTCGTACAGCGTCTATGCGCCGGACCGTGTCCGGCCGGTCGAGATGCGGGCATCCGACAGCGCGCAACTGGTGCAGTGGGTGTCGAACCGCCTGAAGCAGCCGGTGAAGCTGCCGGACCTGACGGCTTCCGGCTATCGCCTGATGGGTGGGCGGCTGATCGCGACGTCGCATGGCCCCGCCGCGATGTTCATGTATGACGACGATCGCGGCGATCGACTGGTGGTGTTGACGCGCCCGATGATCTCGGACCAGAGCGCACCGATGGCGCCGCATTCGGGAGGCGATGTCTCGGGCTTTGCCTGGGCCGATGGCGGGATGGGTTACAGCCTGGTGGGACAGGCCGCGGCCGAAGCCCTCAAGCCGATCGCCAACGAGGTCCGCAGGCAAGCGCGCAGCATCTAGAGCATGCTTCAACAGAGTTGAATCATGCTCGTCGATCATCTTTTTGTTTGAGCATGATCTCCGCGCAAACGCGTTCCGCGTTTGTCGCGAGGGAAAACCGGTGTCCACTTTTCCGGATCATGCTCCTAGGATTTCGACGGCTGAGTGTAGGCCACGAACACCACCGTACCGGCGACCAGGGCCGCCGCCATGAACAGCAGCACCGCGGGCAATCCGTACAGCGTCGCGACCACGCCGGTCGACGATTGCATCAGCGCGGCGCCGAGGAAGAATGCGAGGTTGATCGCGGAGAGCGCCTTGCCGGCGTTTTGCGCGTCGACGAGTTGCCGCGTCATGCCGTAGAGCAATGGCTGCGTCGAGATCGCGATGCCGATCAGGACGAACAGCGCGCCGTCGATCTGGGCCGGCACCGCGTTCACGCCGAATAGCTCAGACAGCGGATGATGCGGCGCGCCGGCCGCCATCACAGCGAGCAGCAACGCGGCAAAGGAATGCGCCGCGGCCAGCACTTCGCGGCGATGGCCGATGCTGCGATCGAGGATCCCCATCAGCACGGGCCCTGCGATCAAGGCGAGCGTGAAGAGGCCGAGCATGTTGCCCGCCTCGATGCGGCCGAGCGCCTTGATCTCCATCAGCCACGGGCCGCCCCACAATCCCCGCAGCACCAGCGAGGCCGCCAGCGAGACCAGCGCCAGCCCGATCAGGCCGCGCAGCGGGCGTGACAGCCCGATCCGAAGCACCTCGGCCATCTGCGAGAGCGGCGAGGATGGATCGGCCTGCGCGGCCGGCTGTTTCGGGACCAGCAGAAACACCGCAATCGCCACGACAGCGCCAAAACCGGCGGAGATCCAGAATCCCGCGCGCCATCCCCAGAGTTCGACGACAAAGGCCAGCGGGCTCGCCGACAGCAGCATGCCGATATTGCCGATCGACAGGATGATCCCGGACCACAGGCCGAAGCGCGCCGCAGACATCTGCTTGGCGGCGAGCGTCATCGGGCACATCAGCATGCCCGAGGTGGCAACGCCGAGCAGGAACTGCCCGAACAGGAAACTCTCAGGCCCGGTAGCGAGCCCCGACGCCAGCGCGCCGACAATGGTTCCGCACAGCAAGCTCAACGAAACCGGGCGGACGCCAAAACGATCCATCGCGGCTCCGACCGGAATCTGCGAGGCGGCGAAGGCGAAATGATAGATCGAGGTGAGGCTCGCCAGCGTCTGCGGCGGCGTGCGGAAGTCCGCCGCCATCACGTCGAGGCTGATCGCCGGAATGGTCCGCAGCAGCGTTGACAGCATGTGGCCGCAGGCCAGCGCCAGAAGCGCAAAAATCAGCGCGCGGAGATTGGTATCCGCGCTATCGGCCTTGCCGTCCATGAACCGCCTCGCCCCAAAATAGTTTCAGGGCGAGGTATCACCAATAGGGTGGAAACGCGAATCCGGCCCGGTTGCCCGATCAGCTCTTGTGGAACACCAATGTTCGCAGCTCGATGCTCTCGCGCGGGGCTGCGTCGGCGGGCGTAGTGGGGTCGACGAAGGCGGTGTGCGGCCCGAACCGCGTGCGGCCGTCGGTTGCGGAATCGTAGCACTTCAGCAGCAGCGCCTCGTCGGTCCTCATTTCCGGGATGTAGTACCAGCGATGGTTCGGGTTGTATTTCACCGAATAGGTTTCACCGCTGCGGTTTGGATAAATCAGATCGGAAGCGACGAGATCGCTGGGCTCGACGGTCTGGCCGTCGGCCATCGCAAGTGGCGCATCGCGCAGCGGGCCCCGGATCGGCCGCCAGACATTGATGACCTGCACGCGCCCCTTCAGAAGTTCGTCGGCCTCTTCAGGCAAGTGTTCGCGAACGCGGTTGGCGCCCGAGATGTCGGTTTGATCGACATGCACGCGCGTTGCTGGCTGGCGCGGACCGGCGCCTCTGATATCGGCGGCACCTTCCACACGCTTGCGCACGGTATGGTCGAAGATGAGGACGCGGTCAGCTTTGAGCGTCGCCTTCAGAAAGGCTTCCACGGCGGGGTAGTAGACGCTCCTCACTTCCTTGTCGTCGTAGAAATTCCTGACGATGGTGGGATGGCGGACCAGTGCAAAGCCTTCGCGGTCCAAAGAGAGGTTGCCGGCGATCAGGCGCGCATCGAAGATCGGGACGTTGTGCGGTTCAGGCAGCGCGGTGGATTTGGGCTCACCCGGCGGCGGATCGAAGGCGTAGGTGCGGGGTTTTCCCGGGGTCGGTGCGAGATAGTTCAGCTCGGCGGTAACGAAGGGAAGCGATTCGAGTTTGGCTTGTTGCAGGCCCATGGTGCTGGACTCCATTGTTTGTTCTGTTTGATCTTGGCGCGGCCGACCGGTCCCACAAGACGCTTACGAAAATAGCAAATTTGTCATTCCCGGCCGCGACAAATGGGGAAAATCCTTGTCCGAAGCGCCGGCCGAACCGGATAGTCTTCCCCGCTTCACACGTTCGTCATCGCCCGAGAGCGGCCGTTACAGGCCGGCTCCTTTACCAATGGCCTCAGAAAACGACCGATCGACGATATCGGCCGCGTTGAGGTTCTGCTTGATGAGACCCGCGCGGAAATAGAGATCGATGGTCTTCTGCTCATCGGCGACGACGTCGTCATCGATTGGTGTGATCCTGATCTTCGCCCGCGTCAGCCAATTGAGCGGCACTGCTGTGGGAATGTTCATGAGCTTGCCCCAGGTCTCGGCATAGCTACCCACGTTCCCGGCGGACCATGCCCGCGCTGCCGCCAGACGGCGCACGAAATCCTCAAGTTCGGGGCGCTTGTCCCTGATGGCGATTGGCGTCGCGACCTGAAAACCCAGGCCAGGCGTGAGGCCCTCACCGGTGATGACCCGGCGCGATTTGAACAGCACCTCTTCCTGGCTGACATAGGGTTCCCAAGTCGACCACGCATCGACGGCGCCTTGCGTGTAGGCGACCTTGGCGTCTGACGGCGCGAGGAACGCGATCTGGACATCATCAACCTTCCATCCCCTCGCCTCGAGTGCGGCGAGGATCAACTGGTGGCCGATCGAACCGCGGCCGGTTGCGATCTTCTTGCCGCGCAGATCGTCAAAACTCTTGATCGGCGACTGTTCCCGCACCAGCACCGCGAGCCCGTCCCGCGACTGCCGGACGGCGGCGATCGCCTTCACCGGCACGTTGGCGGCAGCCGCAAAGGTGAATGGCGCATCTCCTACCAGCCCGGTCTCGATTGCGCCGGCGCCCAGCGCTTCCAATAGCGGCGCTGCGGCGGGAAACTCCTTCCACTCGATCTTGTAAGGGACATCCTTCAACACGCCGGCCGCTTCCATCACGGCCTGCGAATTGCCCTTCTGGTCGCCCACCCGAAGCGTGGTTTGCGCGGAAGCGGGAATGGCAAAGCCGAGCAACAGCCCGGCGGCAAGTGCGAGGCGGATCATTGCGCGGCCACCCCATGCGCCGACTGGCGTTCGGCAATGAGTTTTCGCGTCAGCGGAATCAGCTCGCGGCCATATTCAATGGCGTCGATCAAAGGATCAAAGCCGCGAATGAGGAAATGGCTGATGCCAAGCTCGTAATAGTCGCCGAACACTTCGGCGACCTGCTCGGGCGTACCGACCAGCGCCGTGGTGTTGCTGTTGGCGCCGGTCAGTTTGGCGATCTCGGTCCACAGCCGCTTGTCGATCCGGGTACCCTGCTCCGCCAGCGCCAGCAGACGTCGCGCGCCGGCCGTCGCATGACCGTCGGCCGGTTTGCGATAGCCGGTCTTGTCCTGCAGCGCGGTGGCGCGGGCGAGGATATCGTCGGCCTTGGCCCAGGCTTTTTCCTCCGTCTCGGCGAGAATCGGCCGGACGGACAGGCTGAATCGTGGCGTCGGCCGGCCGTATCTCGCGGCGGCGGCACGCACGCGCGCGGTGACGTCCCGCACCTGTGCGTAGGACTCGCCCCACAGCGCAAACGTGTCGGCATGCTTGCCGGCCACCTCGATCGCCGCATCCGAGCCGCCGCCGACGAAGGTGTAGATGCCGCCGGGATGATGGGGCTTGATCTGGGAGAAGCCCTTTTCGACCTTGTAGTATTTGCCGTTGTAGTCGAATGGCTTTTCGCTGGTCCATTCCTGACGCGCGATGTCGAGGAATTCACCGGTCCGGGCGTAACGATCGTCCTTGTCGTCGAGCGTGTTGCCGTCCTGGCGCAGCTCGGTGGCGTTGCCGCCGGTGATGACGTGAAGCGATACGCGCCCGCCGTAAAGCTGATCGAGAGTGGCGAGCTGGCGTGCGAGCAGCGTGGGCGCAGTAAATCCCGGCCGCTGTGCGATCATGACCTTGAGCGTCTTCGTCACGTTCAGGACATGCTGACCGATCTGGAGCGCGTCCGGCGTCGTCGAGTGAAACGCCAGCAATGCGCGGTCGAAGCCGGCAAGTTCATGCGCCTTCGCCACCGTTTCGATATGAACGGCATCGAGAACGGGTCCGGACCGCACGATGGTTTCCGAGGAATTGTTGTTCGAGATATATCCGATGAATTCGACGGACATGATGGGGCTCCAGTTTGGGGAAGGTTCAGAGGTCGAGCGCGACGCGGCCGGCCGAGATTCGGGTGGTATCGTCCTGCGGGGTATGGACGCGCCCACAGAGCACGTCGCGATAGTGCCGCTGCAGCGGGTTGGTTCGCGACAGGCCGTGATTGCCCGCCAGCGACAGTGCGTCCTCGACCACGGCGACGGCGTTGTTCGTCACCGTCATCTTGACGATGTTGGACTCGGTGGCGCTGAGCGGCAGATTGTCGTCGAAACCATCGGCGAAACTGCCGATCAGACGCGCATTCACCGCAAGCCGCGCTTCGATGCCGCCGAGTACTTCCTGCGCCCGCGGCAAAGTCGACAGCGGTGCGCCGAGATTTGCCGGGACGCGCTCCCTGAGAAAGCCGACCAGCCAATCGCGGGCCGCGCGGGCGACGCCGTCGTAGATTGCGGAGATGAAGATGGCGCCGACGGTCGCCTGGGTGAAGTCGGGCGTTCGCCAATCGTCCGGCCGGCGGACGTCGATCTCGTGGTCGAGCGGAAAGACCACGTCTTCGAAGATGACGTCATGGCTGCCGCTGGCGCGCAGGCCGAGATGGTCCCAGGTCTCCACGATTTGCGTGCCCGGAAGGCCTGCTGGAACCAGAAACAGACCGACACGCGTTTCCGCCTCATCGGTCCTGGCCCAGACCGCGTACCATTTCAGGATCGGTGCGCCCGTCGAATAGATCTTGCGGCCACTCAGCCGCCATCCGGTTTCGGTGCGCCGCACGATCGTCGCCGGCAGCCCTCCCCGTGCCGGCGATCCGAGCTCGGGCTCGACGCGAAGCGCGTTGACCAGGGCAACGCCATCGACCGTCTCCCGGGCCAGCTTGCGGGACAGGCCGGCGGGCCAGCGCGTGCTGCGCGCCATCACGAGGTGCTGAATGTAGTGCATCGACAAGACCAGCGCGGTCGACGGATCGGCCTTACCGATAATGCCGAGAATGCGCGCCGCCTCCGCGGCGCCTGCACCCCCGCCGCCGAGGGCGGCCGGCACCGTCAGGGCCAGCAGGCCGGCCTCCGACAATTCCTCAAAGTTCCGGAACGGGAAGCTGCCGTCGCGGTCGTGGACCGGTGCCCGCTCCGCAAACGCCTTGGCCAGCAGCGTCGCGCGCCGGACGTGATCAGGCTCATCCCGCCGATGCGGCTCCCTCGTCGCGACGTGGTTCGATACCGTCACCATGTAGCGTCCAGTCCGAGCAAACCGAGGATTTGCTTGCGCAGGTCCGCGAGATAGGGATCGCCGCGATGGCGCGGATAAGGCCGTTCCACCAGGATGTCAGCCTTGATGCGCGCCGGCCGGTCACTGAGCACGATCACGCGATTGGCGAGGAACAACGCCTCTTCGGCGTCGTGCGTAACGAGCAGCGTCGTAAAGCGCTTGCGCTGCCACAGCGAGACGATCTCGGCCTGCATCGTGATCCGCGTCAGCGAATCGAGCTTGCCAAGCGGCTCGTCGAGGATGAGGATTTTTGGATCGTTGACCAGCGCGCGCGCGAGCGCAACGCGCTGGGCCATACCGCCCGAGAGTTGATGCGGATAAGCGTTGCGAAAGCCGGAAAGCCCGACCAGATCGATCGCCGCATCGACCCGCTGGCGCTGGCTTTTCAGGATGCCCTGTGCCTCCAGACCCAGCGCAACATTGTCCCAGACCGAGCGCCATGGAAACAGCGTGGGATCCTGGAACACGACGACCCGCGACGGGTGCGGCCCCTTGATGCGGACATCGTCCTCGCGCAACACCCCGCTGCGCGGCATTTCCAGTCCGGCGACCAGCCGCAGCAATGTCGACTTGCCGCAACCGGAAGGACCGAGCAGAGCGACGAACTCGCCCGGCTCGATCGAGAGACTGACGTCGTCCAGGACCGGCAGCGGGACGCCATCGATATCGAATTCATGGCTGACATGTTCGATATCGAGTTCGGCGCCGGCAGCAGGATATGCGACCACCTCGGCGGCAGAATGCGTTACCATTTGACGACCCCCTTCTGCCAGACCAGCAAGCGATCGCGCGTGCGGAACAGGAGCGTGATGGCGCCGGAGCACAGCAGCGACATCACGATGAGCGCCGCATACATGTTGGCGTAGGCTGCCCAGCCTTGCGCCCATTGCAGATACCAGCCGAGCCCTGCCTTGACGCCGATCATTTCCGCCACGACCAGCACGGCGAAGGACGACCCGAGCCCCATGAACAATCCGACGAACACATGCGGCAGCGCCGCCGGTATGGCGACCTTGAGCACGAGAAACGACGGCTTGGCGCCGAGGGTGCGCGCGACATCGTAATAAGCGTTGCTCACGCTCGCGACGCCCGACCAGGTGAGCACCGTCACGGGGAAGCCGGTCGCCAGCGCGATCAGGAACGTGCTGGCGCTCCAGCTCGAGGGAAAGGTGAAGAAGGCAATCGGAAGCCACGCCGTTGCCGGCAGCGGGCCGATGAAGCGCAGAACCGGATGAATCCAGTAGCCAACGCTTCGCGACCAACCGATCGAAACACCGGTCAGGAAGCCAACAGTGGCGCCGATGACATAACCGCCGAGTTGCAGTTTCACCGACGCAAAAACGCTGTCGAGCAGCTTTGGCAGATCGTCCGTGTAAACTTCGAGGATGGCCTGAGGCGGCGGAAAGAACGGCAACGGCAGCCAGGCAAGTTTTGCGGTTGCGAGTTCCCACACCGTCAGGAACAGGCCGAGCACGACAAGCCACGGCGCACGGCTGCGCAAGGCCGGCCCCGCGGGCCCAAGGAAGTCGGCACTCAGCGTGCCAAACAGCGCTACTGCTGCGACCACAAGTGCCGCAATACCGAGCGCGTATGTCCGCGACCAGTCGCCAAGGTCCTGCCACCACAGGCATGACCAACCGAACGATATCCAGGCTACGGCGGCAGCAACCCCGATGCCGGAGCTCTTCAGCCAATCGCCGATCGCTTCCGCGCGAGAGCTGGATGTGCGCGAGCCCTCGACGGAAATCGCATCAGACACCGAATACGTCGACATAGATCTTCTCCGCGAATTTGGCTGTATCGGTGCTGGGCTTGAAGACCGAAACCGTCTTCAGATCGTCGGCGTAACCCTTCAATTCGCGCTTCAGCACGTCGCCGACGGGATGATGGTGGTGGGTGTGGTAGCGCGCCATCGCTTCGAGATCGGCCAGCGTCGCTGCCTTTGGCGCATAGGGTTGGAACGATTTCGCAGCCTTGTCGGGGTTCTGCGAGGTGAACATCGCGGCATCGAGCAGCGCTTGTGTGATGGCCCGCGCGACCTGCGGTTCGTCGCGCACCAGGCTGCCGCGCAGCCCAAGGATGCAGCAGCTTTTGTCGCGGTATTCGCCATCGAGATTTGAGGCAACTTCCTTGTACTGGCTGTCTTTCAGCCAGAGATGCGCGAGCGGATCGGATGCCAGGAACGCCTGGACCTCGCCCTTTTCGACCGCGAGATTGAGAAGATTGCCGGGATAGGCTCGCCAATCGACGTCCTTATTGGGATCGATACCGAGCTTGGCGAGCTGGATCGAGAAGAAGTTCTTGTCGGGCCCTGCGAGATCGCCGACTGCGACGATCTTGCCCTTGAGATCGGTAAGCTTGTCGACACCGGAGCTGGTGCGCGTCAGCACGCGCATGCAACCGCCATGGGTACCCGCCGCGATCTTGACGTCAAATCCCTGCTCCAGCGGCTTCAGCCAGCGCAGCGCCATCCCGAGCCCGGCGTCGCTCTTGCCGGTGGCGATCGCTTCCAGGAGTTGATCGGTCGAGCCACTGTAGTTGATGAGTTCGACGTCGAGGTTTTGCTTCTGGAAGAAGCCGTAGTCGATGGCAACCGGAACCGGCGCGAGGCAGACCGCGCCGGCGTTCCACGAAAGCTTCAGTTTGCGCGGCGCGCCGGCGATCGGCGGCGCATTCGATGCCGCCCTGCAGATCGGAAATTCCGAGAAGTCGATCGCTGGCGTCGCAGCGCGAAACGGAAGCGCCTGCGCGCCGAAAACGCCGAGCGGCGCCGCCACCGCTGCGGCCGCGCTGGAGCGCAACAGCGCGCGCCGATCCAGCACTGGTCTGCCGGGCTGCTTTTCTTTCGACATTCTACTTCTCCTTTGCGGCAGGCACGCGACCACGCTCGCGCAACGCGAGAAGCGCGCTGCCGCCTGGCACCGTGAATTGTTGAATGGACTCAGTCCCGACGAGAATTCCTGCTTCTCGTTCCGCCGAAGTTGACGCTACGATGATGCGCGGCAACAATGGGATCGTCAATAAAATGGAATTTTGAATGTTGTAACGGACAGAGAGTTTATCTCCCTGTTCCTTCCTTCCGACGGTCGAACGATTTTCGTGCGACCAGTTCCCGCTCAATTCACAGGCAGAACAACATGCAAGTCACGATGAAGGATAGAGTCGCCGTCGTCACCGGCGGCAGCAAGGGGATTGGGCTCGCCGTTGCAAGGCAATTCGCCGCCTCCGGCGCCAAGGTCGCGATTCTCGCGCGCGGGGCGGCCGACCTCAAGGCCGCACGGGAATTGCTCACCAAGGAAGGCCTCGAGGTTCGCGACTATGTCTGCGACGTCTCGAAGGCATCAGACATTGTCAAGGCGCACGACAAGGTCACAGCCGATCTCGGCCCGGTTGACATCCTCGTCAACAACGCGGGCACCGCGCGGACGATGGCGTTCGAGAACATCAGCGATGAAGCCTGGCAGGAAGATCTCGACCTCAAACTGTTTGCCGCGATCCGCTTCAGCCGGCTGGTCTGGCCGGGCATGAAAGCGCGCAAATGGGGCCGCATCATCAACGTGCTCAATACCTACGCCAAGGCGCCGGCTGCATCCTCGGCGCCTACCTCGGTATCGCGGGCAGCCGGCATGGCGCTGACCAAGGTGATGGCCAGCGAAGGCGGCGAGCACAACATCCTGGTCAATGCCATGTTGGTCGGCCTGATTATGAGCGATCAATGGGTGAAGCGGCACGCCACGCAGGCGCCGGACACGGATTTCGAGGTGTTCGCGAAAAACCTCGCCAAGGGCACCCCGCTGGGGCGCATCGGCACCGCGGAGGAATTCGCCAACCTGGCCTGCTTCCTCGCCTCCGAGCAGGGATCGTTCATCACCGGCACCGCCATCAATGTCGATGGCGGGCGGTCACCGGTGGTGTAGCGCATCTGGCGTTACGGGCGCAGCACATTCAGATCGCCTCGCCCCGCCTGCGGTGAGAGGTCGAAATTCAAGCCGGAGCTTGAATTTCGGCTGAGGGGGACTCTCCGCGAACACCTCTTTCAAAGAGTTTGCGGAGGCAGCCCCTCACCCCAACCCTCTCCCCGTGAAGAACGGGGAGAGGGAGAGATTCTTAAACCGCGTCCTTGGCGGCCTTGACCGGGCGGGCCCGGACGATCTTGCGAGCCGGCTTGGCCTTGAACATCATTTCCTCGCCCGTGAAGGGGTTGGTGCCCTTCCGAGCTTTGGTCGCAGGCTTCTTGACCACGACGAACTTCGCGAAGCCGGGGACGAGGAACACCCCGTTCTTCTTCAGCTCCTTGTGGCCAACGTCAACGAGCGCTTCCATCACGCCCTTGACTTCCTTCTTCGAGACTTCGGTGGTGGTCGAGATCTTCTCGATCAACTGCGACTTAGACATTTGGGTGGCCATGGTTGCTCCATTGATTCTGGCACAGGCGACGATATGGCGGAAACCGCCTAAAAAACAGGGTTTCCGACATTCTGCACAACTATCTCGCTAGTCGAGTTGAACTGATTCGTCCAATTTTGGCTGGTTTTTAGGCCTTCGGGGACCTCCGAACCCTATTTTTAGGGGCTATCAGGCACCTTTAGTACAATCTTAGACTGCGCCCCGGGCTTCGCCGCTATCGTGGCGAGCCAGGGTTTTCCGCCTGGCTTTGCGAAAAATGAGCAGACCGACTGGCCGGTGAGCACGTTGTTTTCAGGAAGGATTTTCCGCTTCACGTCGCGATTAGAAAATGACTCGCGTTCCCCTTCCATCGTACATTCATCTTCAAGGCGGACGCGTGAACGGTCCGCCATCAATATTCGTTCGGAGACTTCGCATGGATTTGACGCGCCTTGAGATCAATCGCCGCACCGCCCTGCTGACGTCGGCGGCCATCGCGGCCAACGTGATCAATCCGATGCGGGCCTTCGCGCAGGAAACGCCGCGCAAAGGCGGCGTGTTCAACGTCCATTACGGCGCCGAGCAGCGCCAGCTCAATCCGAGCATCCAGGCTTCCACCGGCGTGTACATCATCGGCGGCAAGATCCAGGAAAACCTGGTCGATCTCGACGCCAACGGCCAGCCGGTCGGCGTGCTCGCCGAAAGCTGGGAAGCCTCGCCCGACGGCAAGACCGTGACGTTCAAGCTGCGCAAGGGCGTCACCTGGCACGACGGCAAGCCGTTCACCTCGGCCGACGTCGAATTCACCGCGATGAACATGTGGAAGAAGATCCTCAATTACGGATCGACGTTGCAGCTGTTCCTGACCGCCGTCGAGACGCCGGACGCAGAGACCGCGATCTTCAAATACGAGCGGCCGATGCCGCTGAACCTGCTGCTGCGCGCCCTGCCCGACCTCGGCTACATCTCGGCCAAGCACCTCTATGAGGGCGGCGACATCAGGCAGAACCCAACCAACCTCGCCCCCGTCGGTACCGGCCCGTTCAAGTTCGTCAAATATGAACGCGGACAATATGTCATCGCCGACCGCAACGAGAATTACTGGCGGCCCAACGCGCCCTATCTCGACCGCATCGTCTGGCGCGTGATCACCGATCGTGCCGCCGCCGCGGCGCAGATGGAGGCCGGCGAGCTGCATTACAGCCCGTTCTCCGGCCTGACCATTTCCGACATGGCGCGGCTCGGCAAGGACAAGCGCTTCATCGTCTCGACCAAGGGCAATGAAGGCAACGCGCGCACCAACACGATCGAGTTCAACTTCCGCCGCAAGGAGCTGTCCGACATCAAGGTTCGCCGCGCGATCGCGCATGCGATCAACGTGCCGTTCTTCATCGACAATTTCCTCGGCGATTTCGCCAAGCTCGGCACCGGGCCGATCCCCTCGACCTCGACCGATTTCTACCCCGGACCGAACACGCCGCAATATCCTTACGACAAGGCCAAGGCCGCGGCCCTGCTCGACGAAGCCGGTTTCAAGGCAGGCCGCGGCGGCACGCGGTTCTCGCTCAAGCTGCTGCCCGCGCCCTGGGGCGAGGACATCTCGCTGTGGTCGACCTTCATCCAGCAGTCACTGGGTGAAATCGGCATCCCCATCGATATCGTGCGCAACGACGGCGGTGGCTTCCTCAAGCAGGTCTATGACGAACACGCCTTCGATCTCGCCACCGGCTGGCACCAGTACCGCAACGATCCCGCCGTCTCGACCACGGTGTGGTATCGCTCCGGCCAGCCCAAGGGCGCGCCCTGGACCAACCAGTGGGGCTGGGAAGACAAGGCGGTCGACAAGACCATCGATGATGCCGCGACCGAAGTCGATCCGGCCAAGCGCAAGGCGCTCTATGCCCAGTTCGTCAAGGAAGTGAATACGGAGCTGCCGGTCTGGATGCCGATCGAGCAGATCTTCGTCACCGTCATCACGGCGAAGGCGCGCAACCATTCCAATACCCCGCGGTGGGGCTCGACAAGTTGGCACGATCTTTGGCTTTCCGCGTGACGTTATCTCCGCCAGAATAGGCGCATGCGCATCCTGGCCCTTGCGGGGCGGCGGCTTGCCGCCTCGATCCCGACCCTTGTGCTGATCCTGATCGGCGTGTTCCTGCTGCTGCAGTTCGCGCCGGGCGACACCGTTGACGCCATGATGGCGCAAATGGGCGGCGGCGATGCCGCGACAGCCAGGGAGCTGCGAAAATTCTACGGGCTCGACCTCTCGATCCCGGCGCAGCTCGGCAATTATCTCTGGCGGCTGGTGCGGCTCGATCTCGGCTTCTCCTCGATCTACGGCAAGCCGGTGGCGTCGGTCATTCTGGAGCGGCTGCCGCCGACGATCCTTTTGATGACCGCCTCGCTGTCGTTCGCCTTCTTCTTCGGGCTCGTATTCGGCGTGATTGCCGCCCGCGGCGTCAACCGCTGGCCGGACACGCTGATCTCCACACTCGGCCTGATCTTCTATGCGACGCCTTCGTTCTGGTTCGGCCTGATGGCCATTGTCGTGTTCTCCGTCTACCTGCAATGGCTGCCGCCCGGCGGGTTCGAGGACATCGGCACCGTGCGAACCGGCATCTGGCGTGTGTTCGATATTGCGAGCCACCTGGTGCTGCCGACGCTGACGCTTGGGCTGATCTTCCTCGCGATCTACTTGCGCATCATGCGCGCCTCGATGCTGGAAGTGCTCAATCTCGATTACGTCAGGACCGCGCGCGCAAAGGGCCTCGACGAGACCCGCGTGGTGACACGGCACGTGCTGCGCAATGCGCTGTTGCCGATGGTGACGCTGATCGGGCTGCAGGCCGGCACCATGCTGGGTGGATCGGTGGTGGTCGAAAGCGTGTTCTCGCTGCCGGGCCTCGGACGGCTTGCCTATGAATCGGTGGTGCAGCGCGACCTGAATACGCTGCTCGGAATCGTGTTCGTCTCGGCGCTGCTGGTGATATCAGTCAATTTCGTCGTCGACCTGATTTATGCGCGGCTCGATCCCCGCATCACGGCGGGTTAGCGCGATGGACGCGATCAAACGCTATTTCCGAAGCCCCGCCGCCATCGCCGGCCTGATCCTGCTGCTCGTCGTGATCGCAATGGCGATCTCCGCCGGCTGGCTTTATCCGCGCGATCCGCTGGCGCTGGCCGGCCGTCCGCTGATCTGGCCGTTCTCCAATCCGCGCTTCCTGCTCGGCACCGACAATTCGGGACGCGATATCGCCGCCCAGATCTTCTATGGCGCACGGATATCGCTCTTGATCGGCGGTGTGGCGACTGCGATTGCCATCCTGATCGGCATCCTCGTCGGCGCCTTTGCCGGCTATTACGGCGGCTGGGTCGACAATGTCTTGATGCGGATCACCGAGGCGTTCCAGACGCTGCCGAATTTCGTGCTGCTGCTGGTGCTGGTCGCGGTGTTCGGCTCGACGCTGACCACCGTCACCATCGCGGTCGGCGTGGTGTCATGGCCGGCGCCGGCGCGGCTGACCCGCGCCGAGTTTCTGTCATTGCGCAACCGCGAATTCGTTCAGGCCGGGCGGACGCTCGGCATGAAGAATATCCAGCTCATCTTTGGCGAGATCCTGCCCAACGCGCTGCCGCCGGTGATTGTCTATGCCAGCGTCGTGATGGCGGTCGCGATCCTGCTGGAAAGCGCGCTCGCGTTCCTGCGACTGTCCGATCCCAACGTGGCGTCGTGGGGCAATCTGATTGGGCTGGGCCGCGACGTGCTGCGCGTGCAGTGGTATGTCTCGGCGATCCCGGGGATTGCCATCCTCGTCACCGTGCTCGCGGTGTCGCTGGTCGGCCAGGGCCTCAACGACGCGCTCAATCCGAGGCTCAAGGGCCGATGAGCGCGACGGAGACCATCCTCTCACTTGATCGCTTGAGTGTCCGCCTGCCCCGCGGCGCGGACCGGACACATGCGCTCAGGGATGTCTCGCTGGAGATCGCGTCGAACGAAATCCTCTGCGTGGTCGGCGAATCCGGCTCCGGCAAGTCGATGATGGCCAACGCCGTCATGCGGCTGTTGCCCAACGAGGTGACGATCGACGACGGCCGGATCATGTTCGAGGGCCGCGATCTCTGCGCAGCGACATTTGCCGAAATGCGTGAGGTGCGCGGCGCCGGCATTGCGATGATTTTTCAGGAGCCGATGACGGCGCTCAATCCGCTGCGCACCATCGGCGACCAGATCGCGGAAATGTTCTCGATCCACACCGAACTGTCGAAGGCCGAGATCAGCGCGAAGGTGCTGGCCCTGCTCGCCGACGTCCGCATTCCCGACCCCAAGGTCGCGGCAAAGGCCTATCCGCATGAGCTGTCGGGCGGTCAACGGCAGCGCGCGATGATCGCGATGGCGCTGGCGCTCGATCCAAAACTGCTGATCGCGGACGAGCCGACGACCGCGCTCGACGTCACCACCCAGGCGCAAATTCTAAAACTGATCCGCGACCTGCAGCAGCGTCGCAAGACCGCGGTCATGTTCATTACCCATGATTTCGGCGTGGTCGCCGAGATTGCCGACTGCGTGGTGGTGATGCAGCACGGCGTCATCGTCGAACAGGGCACGGCCTCTGACGTGCTGAACACGCCGCAGCATGCCTACACAAAACAGCTCATCGCCGCCGTGCCGCCGCTGAAAGCGCCGCCACCGCGCGCGCTGGCCGCCGACAACATCCTGACGATCACAGATTTATCGAAAACCTACCGCACCGGCGGCTTTCTGGGGCGCGGAGCCCGCGTGACGCCGGCCGTCAGGAACGTGTCGCTCAACCTGCCGCGCGGCGCAACGCTCGGCATCGTCGGCGAATCCGGCTCCGGCAAATCGACGCTGGCGCGCTGCATCGTGCGGCTGATCGATCCGGACACAGGCTCCATCGTGCTCGATGGCAACGACTGGGCGACGATGACGCATGAAAACGTCCGCCGCGAGACGCGGCATATCCAGGTGGTGTTTCAGGATCCGTTCGCTTCCCTCAATCCGCGCCGCAAGGCGGCTGAGCTGGTGGCGCAGGGGCCGATCGTGCACGGCACGCCGCGCGCCCAGGCCATTGCGGACGCGAAGGTACTGTTTTCGCTGGTCGGGCTTGATCCTTCCTCCGCCGACCGTTTTCCGCATGAATTCTCCGGCGGCCAGCGGCAGCGCATCGGGCTGGCCCGCGCGCTGGCGCTGAAGCCGGACGTGCTCGTCGCCGACGAGCCGGTATCGGCGCTGGATGTTTCCGTGCAGGCGCTGGTGCTGAAACTGCTTGCCGAATTGCGCGCTCGGCTCGGGCTTTCCATCGTGTTTATTACGCATGATCTCAGGGTTGCGGCGCAAATCTGCGATCTCGTTGCGGTGATGAAGGACGGTGAAGTGGTCGAACATGGGCTGGCGGGCGAAGTGTTCGGCAATCCGCAGCACGCTTACACGCGAGCGCTGCTCGACTCGATTCCCGGTGGCGCGTTTGCGCGGGAGCATGATACGGAAGCAGTGTAGCGGCATCGACTCCCTCTCCCCGCGAAGAGCGGGGCGAGGGAGAAGCGGCACCTCCCCGCTCGCATCACACTATCTCTCTCGCATCTCGGCGGCGGTAGACCAGCAGCATCAGCGGGGCCAGTTTGCGCAGGATGCTGTGGGCGACAATGGGCACCGGCTCGGTGAACGGCAGCGCCAGCTCGTTTTCCGGCACGCCGCGAACGGCCTTGGCGAGTTCATTGCCGAGCGGGATCGTCAGCGCCACCGCGCGGCCGTTGCAGCCGGTCCAGCCATAGGCATTGGGCCCGAGCCTGTGGATGCGCGGCAGGAAATCCGTGGTCATGCCGACATAACCGTTCCAGACATAATCGAACGAGACCTCGCCGATTTGCGGCCACAGCCGCTGCAGGCGCTCGGTGACGCGCGCCTTGATCCGCTCCACCTTGTTGCCGGGACCGATCACCGCGCCACCAGTGACGAGACGATTTCGCGCGTCATAGCGCGCGAAATAAAGCTCGCCATGGGTGTCCGACATCGCCTGCCGTCCCGGGATGATGGTCTTGCGGACGTTGTCCGACAGCGGCTGCGTCGCCATCTGCCAGGACAGCACCGGCATCACTTCGCGCGCGATATCAGGCGCCAGCGATTTGGAGAATTCGCTGCTATAGGCATTGGTCGCCACCACCAGCGCGCGGCCGGAGATTTCGCCCTTCGCCGTCTTCACCACCCAGCGGTCGTTGCGGCGCTCAAAGCTTTCCGCCGGAGAGCGCGCGTAGATGCGCGCGCCGAGACCGAGCACGGTGCGCGCGAGGCCGCGGGCCAGCGCCAGTGGATTGATGTGGCCGCCGGTCCTGTTCCAGAATCCGCCGAACCATGCATCCGAGCCCAGCATGTCCCGCGTCTGCTCGCGCGACAGCAACTCGACCGGCGCGCCGAACTTTGACCATTGCCGAACCCGCCGCTCCGCTATCTTGATGCGGCGGGGAGAATGCACGGGCTGAACCCATCCGGCCTGTTCCCCTTCGGCGTCGATGTTGTAGCGCCTTGTCACGTCGAAGAGATAAGACGCGCTATCGCGCAGCATGCCGACAAAACGTTCTCCCGCCTCGCCGTGCTTCGCAAGAATGTCCTCCGGATCGGGCCGCGACAGCGTCGGAATCACCTGCCCGTTGTTGCGCCCGGAGGCGCCCCACCCCGGCTCGGCGGCCTCGATGATCGCGACATCGACGCCCGCTTCGCGCAGATGCAGCGCGGTGGAAAGGCCGGTGAAGCCGCCGCCGATCACGATCACGTCCGCCTGCTGCGTGCCGGTCAGTTCGGGCAGATCAGGCCCTGATGGGGTCACGGCCGCCCACAGCGAATTGGGCCAGCGGACGTTACTCATATTCATCGGTATCCTTTCTTGCAGGCAACTGACCGTTCTGCTTAGTTTAGCCCGCTAACCAGCCCTGAGGAAATAACAGAGTGGTACTCAAAAACGTCATCGGAATCGATCACGCCGTGGTCATGGTGAAGGATCTCGACAAGGCGGCCGAAAACTACAAGCGGCTGGGCTTCACCGTGTCACCGCGCGGCACCCACAGCGCGCATATGGGATCGGGCAATTACACCATCATGTTCGATCCCGACTATATGGAATTGCTCGGCGTGCTCAGGCCGACGGAGCATAATGAGCCGGCGCGGGCATTCCTTGAAAAAAGCGGTGAAGGTATCGAGCGTATCGCTTTCACCGCCGTGGACTCGGCGCGGGGCGCGGAAGAAATTCTCGCGCGAGGTTATGTCCCCGTTGGCCCCACCGATTTCGAGCGGCCGGTGACGATGCCTGACGGGACCGAAGCCGCAGCCAGGTTCCGGACCTTTCAATGGCCGACGGTGGAAGCGCCGGGCGGCGTGCGCATCTTCGCCTGCCAGCACAAGACGCGCGAGACGGTATGGATTCCCGAACTGATGAAGCATGCCAACGGCGCCAAGCGCCTGAAGCAGGTGCTGATCGTCGCGCCGGAGCCGGCCAAGGAAGCCGCGCATATGTCCAAGCTGATCGATCGTGACGTGCGCAACGATTCCGATGGCGCGATCGCGGTGCCCTCTGGTGGGGATCGCGCCGATTTCGTATTCCTGACCAAAGATCAACTCGGCAAGCGCTATCCCGGCGTGTCGCTGGCCGGCCTGCCCGAACGCGGCGGCGCGGGGCTCGTGATCGTGGCCGACGTCGCAGCGGCGGAAAAGGCGCTGGGCGCGACCGGTGTGAAGGGCGCTAGCGGCGTTGTGGTGCCGCCCGCCGCCGGCAACGGCACCCTGCTCGCCTTCGTGAAAGCATAGGCGTGCAATGCTTCCCTAGGCAACGAGCAGGCCATCGACTGACGATGCGGATCAGGCTTAGCCTTCGTATTGCAGCACATGCATGCCGGCGTTCCAGTCGCTGACATACATCAACCCCTCCGGGGTGACGTAGGTGTCGCAGGTCTTTGCGGCCAGAGAAATGTTAGGCCGCGGATCCACCAGCTTGCCGGGCACCGGCGGCACCCAATAGGCAATCTCCTTCGGCACGAAGGCATCCCTGATGTCGAACACCCGCACCCCAGCCGTATTGTAGGTAGCGAACACCGTCTCTTCACTTTGGAACGAGCCGGGCCGGTTTTCGTGCAAATTGTGCGGCCCGAACGTCCCGATGCTGCAGAAATCGCGTTCGCGTGGTGTCGGCAGCGTCGATATCGGCACCGGATTTTCGGGAGCGCGGACGTCGACAATGAACGTGTAGAACAAGCCCTTGGCGCATTTTTCGGCATTCGCCTCGTCGGCCACGACGGCTAATCCCCGCTTGGGCAATGGCAGAGGCGTATGCGTTCCCCCGGGGAAAGGCGGCGACCAGTTGATGCGCGAAATCAGTGTGGGCTTTGCGGGATCGCTGATGTCGTGGATAGTGAAGCCGCCATCGCGCCACGCCGCATAGCCGCGGTTACCGGCGGTGATCATGTGATGCAGGGCGACGCGCTTGCCTTTGGGCAAGTCAGGCTCGGCGGCGGCGCGGTTCATGCCGGGCAGCCACCATCTGGAGACGATCTCCGGCTTGGCCGTGTTCTGCAGGTCGACGATGCACAGGATGTGGTCGGTGAAGCCGTCGAAATGCGCCGAGACATAGGCGTAGCGTCCTCCCGGCCACCACAGGCGGTTGATCCCGAAGCCAGGCATTTCGAGGAATGCAATTTCGCGCATCTCGTTTGGCCTGGAGATGTCGTGGATCGACAGGCCGGACCGGAATTTCTTGCGGTAGGTGATGCTGTCGGCCAGGTTGTTCTCGAAGTAGCCGCGCATGCTGTCATAGGATTGCATCGCCACGATGTTGGCGCCGTTGGCAAGCAGCATCAGATCGTCCGAAACCTGCAGGTGATGGGTACGCGTGTACTGGCCCGCGGTGAAGAAGCCTGTGGGCTTCAGGTTGCGTGGGTCCGACGCATCCAGAATGGTGACGCCGTCGCTGAACATGTGCCCGACGTAAACGTGCTTCTTGTTGACCATCACCTGTACGCTGTCGGGCCGTCCGCCGATGTCGCTGTAGGAAATGTGCTTGATGCCCTTCCCGATTCCTTGCGGAGGAATTTCGGCATCGGCAGCGAATGCGGGCGCAGACAGACTGGACATCGCAGCGGTCCCAGCCAGCGCACCGAGTTGTTTCAAGTACTGGCGGCGCGAAAGTTCAGGCATGGTCGCTACCCCCCGGAAAGCCAGTCTGTCTTCGCTCGCTGCAGTCTGGCCGCAGTCGATGATGCAGACTTTAGAAGTTGGGCGACGCTAAACCCGTTTGGACTGGTTCGTAAACTGTCAATCCTGCGTTCGCCCTCGGGTCATTCGCGGCGGCCCTCGCGCCAAAATACCCTACAATAGGGCTATGCAGACCGCGGCCGGGCGCTAGAATTCGCGCAAAACAAGCCGATCTCCAGGGAGAGTAACAACAATGAAAAATCATCCGATCTCGCGCCGCACACTTCTGGCTGGCACGGCCGCCGCCGGTGCGCTCGGCCTCACCGGCTTTCCCGCGCGCGCAGAGGTGCAATGGAAGAAATATGCCGGCACCAAGCTCGAGGTGATTCTCGCCAAGGGCCCGCGCGGCGACAATCTGCAGAAGTACATCAAGGAATTCACCGAACTCACGGGCATCCAGGTCGAATCCGAGCAGATCCCCGAGCAGCAACAGCGCCAGAAGGCCGTGATCGAACTCGCTTCGGGCAAGCCGAGTTTCGACGTCATTCATCTGAGCTATCACGTGCAGAAGCGGCAGTTCGAAAAAGGCGGCTGGCTTGCCGACATGTCCGGTTACATGAAGGACCCGAACCTCACCGCACCCGACCTCGTCGAGAACGACTTCTCGGCCGCGGGCCTGCAATACGCCAAGAACGACAAGGGGCAGATGCTGTCGCTGCCGTGGTCGGTCGATTACTTCATCCTCTATTACAACAAGGAGATGTTCCAGAAGAAAGGCGTCGCCGTTCCCAAGACCTTTGACGAGATGGTCGCGGCGGCCGAAAAACTCACCGACGCCAAGGAAGGTACGTTCGGTTTCGTCGGGCGCGGCTTGCGCAACGCCAACATGACGCTGTGGACCAACTTCTTCCTCAATTACGGCGGCGAATTCCTGGACAGCAAGGGCGGCATCCTGACCGATGGCCCCGAGGCGATCGAGGCCACCAAGCTCTATCAGACGCTGCTGACCAAGGTTGCGCCTCCCGGCGTCGCCGGCTTCAACTGGATGGAGTCGATGGCGTCGTTCACGCAAGGCCGCTCGGCGATGTGGATCGACGGCGTCGGCTGGGCGCCGCCGCTGGAAGACCCGGCCGCCTCGCGCATCGTCGGCAAGGTCGGCTACACCGTCGTGCCCGCGGGGCCGAAGGGACAATATTCGGCGACCTATGGCGACGGCCTCGGCATTGCGGCGGCCAGCAAGAACAAGGAAGCTGCCTATCTGCTGTGCCAGTGGGCGGTCTCGAAGACGCAAGGTGCGCGGCTGTTGCAGGCTGGCGGCGGCGTGCCGTTCCGCAACTCGATCCTCAACGATCCCGAAATTCAGAAGGGCGTGAAGATGCCGCCGGAGTGGCTGAAGTCGGTGATTGATTCCGCCAAGATCAGCAAGCTCGGCCTGCCTGTTATCATTCCGGTTGCGGAATTCCGCGACCTCGTCGGCGCGGCCATCACCTCGACCCTCGCAGGCGCCGATCCGGCCGCCGAATTGAAGAAGGCCCACGAGCAGTTCCGGCCGATCCTGGAGCGCAGCGAAAAAGCGTGAGTGCTGTGACACAGACTACTCCGGCCGCGGCGGAAGCCGCGCCGGAGCGTGAATGGCGGCCACCGTCCTACTGGCCCTTCGTGGTGCCGGCGCTGGTCGTCGTGCTGGCCGTGATCGTGTTTCCATGGCTGTTCACGATCTGGATGAGCCTCAACCAGTGGAAGGTCGGCTCGCCGACCACCTTTGTCGGGCTCGCCAATTACGTGCGGCTGCCGAGCGATCCCCGCTTCGTCGAGGCGGTCGGACACACCATCCTTTACACCGTCCTCTCCGTGTTGCTGCCGCTGATCTTCGGCACGTTCGCCGCCGTGGTGTTTCACGCCAAATTCCCCGGGCGTGGCTTCCTGCGCGGGATCTTCATCATGCCGATGATGGCGACGCCCGTGGCGATCGCGCTGGTGTGGACCATGATGTTTCATCCACAGCTCGGCGTGCTCAATTACCTGCTCTCGCTGGTCGGCCTGGCGCCTCAGCTCTGGGTGTTTCACCCGGGGACGGTTATCCCGTCGCTGGTACTGGTCGAGACCTGGCAATGGACGCCGCTGGTGATGCTGATCGTGCTCGGTGGCCTGGCCGCGATCCCGACCGAACCTTACGAAAGCGCGCAAATCGACGGCGCCGGCGTCTGGCAGATGTTCCGCTACATCACCCTGCCGCTGATCACGCCGTTCCTGTTCATCGCCGGGATGATCCGCATGATCGACGCGGTAAAGAGCTTCGATATCATCTTTGCGATCACGCAAGGAGGGCCCGGCTCGGCGTCGGAGACCATCAATCTCTATCTCTACAGCGTCGCCTTCATCTATTACGACCTCGGCTATGGTTCGGCGATCGCGGTGGTGTTCTTCCTGCTCATCGTTGCGATGGCGGCCATGATGCTACACTTGCGCCAGCGCACCCTGTGGACCGAGATCGGCGGTGGCGCATGAGCCTGCGTCAGATCCTCGGCAAGATCGGGCTCTGGTTCGCAGTGCTCGTCATCGTATCGCCAGCCATCCTGTTCTTCCTCTGGATGGCCTCGCTGTCGCTAAAATTCGAGGTCGACAACGCCGCCTATCCGCCGGTCTTCTTCCCCGAGCGCATTGCCTGGAAAAACTACGCCGATGTGCTGGCGTCGAACCGCTTCCTGACCTACTTCGTCAACAGCCTGATCGTGACGGGCAGCGCCACCGGGCTCGCGATGCTGGTCGGCGTGCCCGCCGGCTATGGGATCGCGCGCATGGCGGCGCACAAATCCGCGATCGTGATCCTGATCGCCCGCATCACGCCGGGATTGTCCTATCTCATTCCGCTGTTCCTGCTGTTTCAGTGGCTCGGATTGCTCGGCACGCTGGTGCCGCAGATCATCATCCATCTGGTGGTGACGGTGCCGATCGTGATCTGGATCATGATCGGCTATTTCGAGACCACGCCGCTCGAGCTCGAAGAGGCCGCCCTGATCGACGGCGCCACGCGCTGGCAGGTGTTTCGCCATGTGGCGTTGCCGATCGCGCGGCCGGGACTGGCGGTCGCCTTC
This sequence comes from Bradyrhizobium sp. AZCC 2262, assembly GCF_036924535.1. Taxonomy (NCBI): domain Bacteria; kingdom Pseudomonadati; phylum Pseudomonadota; class Alphaproteobacteria; order Hyphomicrobiales; family Nitrobacteraceae; genus Bradyrhizobium; species Bradyrhizobium sp. AZCC 2262. Next base: position 5,084,652 of record NZ_JAZHRT010000001.1, read on the forward strand.
ATCCTCGCGGTGATCTTCTCCTGGAACAACTTTGTGTTCGGCATCGTGCTGGCCGGACGGGAAACGCGCACGCTTCCCGTCGCGGTCTACAACATGATCTCGTTCGACCAGTTGAGCTGGGGACCGCTGGCGGCGGCCGCGCTGATCGTGACGTTCCCGGTGCTGCTGCTGACGGTATTGGCGCAGCGGCAGATCGTTGCCGGGTTGACCGCTGGTGCAGTCAAGGGCGGATAAGCCTCCTACTCTGCCGGTGCCGCAACCGGCATGTCCGAATGCGAACTGTAGCTCTCGCCTGGACTCGTCCTCGCCAAGGCGTACAGGCCGCCCGACATCACGAGGTAAGCCAGCGCGACGCCCGGCGTGACGCCGAGACCGCCGCCGATGCCGACGGCTTCACCGTGCATGAAGCCGAAATAGGTCATGACGGCGCCGGCCAGCGCGAAGGCCGAAGCCTTGAGGAAATCGCGCTCGATCACGAACACGCCGATCGCACCCAGCACGAGGCCGGCGAGGATCGAGCCGCCGCCCATCACTTCGAGGCCGTGATAGATCACGCCTTGCTGCGGCAATGACGCGATCGCAGCGATCTTGACCGCGTCGACCTTGTCGGCCGCAAGTCCGCCTACCGTCTGCGCGGCCATCATGGTCGAGGCCAACATGGTGTCGATCTGCAACTTAGCCCAGGCCGCCAGATGCGGCGTCAGCGCCAGCACGATCGCGGGCGCATGCTTGACGGGCGTGGTCTGGAACGCCTGCGCGCCGATCAGCATGCCGATATAGAGCAGGATCGGCGAGATCGCGACCACGGGCACCAGCGCCAGCAAGACCGAGATGATTCCGAACCAGCTTAGCAGCACCACTATGATTCCGGTCGCGGCGGAATAGCCGATCCTCCCGCCCATCGCCTTCCAGCCGGGATGGCCGATATAGACGGCGTTGATGAAGGGATTGCCCATCAGGCAGCCGATCAGGCTGACGACGCCATCGGCCGTCAGCACCCGCGTGGTCGGATATTCGTCGCCGGCCGCTTCCGCGCTTTCGACATTATCCATGGCCTCGACGAGGTCATAGATGCCGAACGGAATTGCCGTGACCAGAATGATGCCGAGGAATTCGAAGCCGGAGAAGACGTGACCAACGGCCGGCAACGGGACCGAGAAGCCGAAATTCGCAAAGGCATCGCCGACGCCCTTCAGGCTCAGGCCGCCGAGCCCGAGGCCGAACAGGTTCGATCCCCAGGCGATGATCATGCCCACCGCAATGGCGACGAGGCCGGCCGGCATGCCCTTCCAATATTTCACGCCGCCGAACCAGCTCACCAGAATGATGGCGAAGCACACCAGCCCGATCTGTGGCGTCATGTACATCTCTAACGCCGGACGCATCGAGATGAAGGTGACGGAGACGCCGGCCAGCGTGCCGAGCAACGCCGCGCGCGGGGTGATCTTCCGGATGTAAGGCGCGATGAAGCCGCCGATCATCAGGATAAAACTCTGGAAGAACACCCAGACCAGGCCGGCCGACCAGCCTTTGATGGGATCGCCGGTCTTGAGCGTAATCGGCAGCATGATCACGAAGGTGACGATGAACATATGCGGCACGCTGACGCCAGACGGCAGCGCGCAGACGTCACTGCGGCCGGTCTTCTGCGCCAACTTGTAGGCGAGCCAGGCGTAATAGAACGTCGAGAGGCACATCATCAGGCCGAGCGCCGGCAGGATGCGGCCGAACACAAGTGAATCAGGCATCTTCAGCACGAAGCGCAACAGGCCGGTCAGCACCAGCATGTTGACCAGGATGTTGGTGCCGAAACCGAAGAAAGCGTTCCAGTCGCCCGGCGTCCACAATACCGGCTTGAAAGTGAATGTGCCTGCAGTCCCCGTCGTGCCCGTGCTCATCGTCATCACCTCGCTGCTGCCGTTCTTGGAATCTCCGGTGAAAGCGCTTCCAGCACCGCGGCCGAGTCCGAGACCCAGCCAAAAATGCCGCCCTGGGCCTTGATCATCTTCAGGCCCATCTCGTGAAACTCGGGAAAATAGGACGCGCAGCCATCTGCCAGCACCACGCAGCGATAGCCGCGGTCGTTGGCTTCGCGCACGGTGGTGTTGACGCAGACCTCGGTGGTGACGCCGCAGACCAGCAAATTCTCGATACCGTAGCGCTGCAGCACGTCGCCGAGTTCGGTAGCGTAGAACGCGCCCTTCCCCGGCTTGTCGATCACGATCTCGCTGTCGAGCGGATACAATTCGGGAATGATGTCCTGGCCGGCCTCGCCGCGAATGAGAATGCGCCCCATCGGCCCGGGATCGCCGATGCGCAACGACGGCGCGCCGCGCTCGACCTTGGCCGGCGGCGCGTCGGAGAGATCGGGCAGATGGCCCTCGCGGGTGTGAATGACCAACATGCCGGCTTCGCGCGCAGCCTTCAGCACGGAGGCGATCGGCTTCACTGCCCGGGCAAGCTGGCTGACGTCGTTGCCGAGCGTCTCGCCAAAACCGCCCGGCTCCATGAAATCGCGCTGCATGTCGATGATGAGAAGCGCGGTCGCCGCCCAGTCGAGCTCGATCGGCCCCGGCTCCGCTCTGAGCTTTGCTGAGTTCGCCATGACGTACGCGCCCCGAACGAGAGAACTCCCGAGATAGGTAAAGCAAGGCGCGTGCCATTGTGTACAATGGCGGCAGACGGCCAACGGCCACGGAATCGATTGTTCTTTCAATTCGTTGAGTATCAACGCGGTGGCAGCACGTTCTCCGTCCGGCGCTTTCCGGACGTGCATCTGCTCACCAACTGGGCAGCCGAGGCTGGAAATTCTCGATCAGCCGCAGCACCACCCGCGCGCTCGCAGCGTCGCCGAAGGGCCGTCGCTACGCACAAGACCGTCGTCCAGCGAGATTCTCCGCGGGTCGAAGATCCGCTTGGTTCCTGATGATTGCTACGAGCTAATTCCAATCCAGCAGCCGGGTGCCAAATGCTCTTCGCCAGACAGAAAGGAAACGGGGAAACCAGGAGTGGGCGACGGCTCCCTGATAGGCCCATGTGCGGTACTTGAGGCCCTTCTCCGACAGCAGTTCCTGATATCCGCCGTGCGTTTCCGTCGCGGTACGAATGTCGCTCAAGATATCTTGCGCGCAGGATCTGTATTTTTCGGTGCCGGAACATTCATCGTGGTCCAGCATGCGATCGGCGAATTCGACATTGAACGTCGGCCAGCAGGAACGCCCTTGGTAGGCCGGAGCCGCAATCCTGTGGATCATCTTGTTCTGCGGATTATCTGCCGATACCAGGAAGTGAAATGTATCCGGGACTCGAAACCGGGGCTCGCCGAGTATCAGATCCGTCGTGGCCGCGAACAGCGCGCGTTCGCCTTCATCGCTCAGATCCCAAAATCCCTGATGCACATTGACGAAATCCAGCGCGATGGAGGACGCCGGGGGCTCGTTATCGGAATCCAAAGAATGCCTGATATGGCCATACCGGCCGAACAAACCGAGCAACTCGCTCTTGTATTGCGAGAGCTCCCGCCCGAGCAGCCCCTCCAGCTCGATCCGGTCGATCACCCCTAATCGTATGCCGCGCACAAAAGTCGCGTAGAGGCATGCGTTGGTGACGAAACGCCTGCGCTCGGCGCGGGTATCGGTGGCCGCGGAACGCGGTGCGGTCACGTCACACAGCAAGGCCGTGAGGCCGTTGTCATCGGACGGCTGCAGCGCGCGGGCGAGCTGAAATATCGCGCTCTTCAGGTCCTCGCGATACTCGGCAAGCAACAAGCGACCGGCGTGCGCGCCCTGCGCCATCGCCAAAAATGGAGATGCCCTTTGGTCCGCCCGCATGATCTGTTCCAGGCCTGCGAGAATGCCCAATAGCGTATCCGAGGGCTGCGAGAAGTAATTGACGCCGATGTACCGGTCGCCTCCGGCGGGAACGATGGTCGTCGTGATGACATCGGAGCGAACGGCCTCCAGCAGCAGGCGAACGCTTTTTTCGAGCAATCGAACCCGGCGGACGGCATCCTCGGAATCCATGATGGTCTCGGGATCGAGAACATCAGGATAAAACCAGGCAAAGTCCCGGGGATAATAGGCGGAGGCGTGCGGTGCCCCCGTGACCAGAAAGGCCTCGTTCGGAGAAAAGGCACTGTTGACCGAGTGCCTGTACAGCTCTTCGATCCCGGCCGATGCGTGAGATTTTCTCAGGAACCGATCACCGAGAAAATTCAAGGCCTGAATACCGTTGGCGACACCGGTGGCAACCAGACCCTGGTAAAATCGGTATTCGCGGTGTGGTGAAAATGGAATGTGACGATTCATGTGCTTGGAGGAGCGAGGTTCGGTGGTGATGGGGTATCAGTAGTTACCCCAGACATCATAGATTCGTCTTTCTGTCAGATGAATCATGATGTCATCTCACTGTCACAAATGGACGGTGTGTACCCATCCCTACGATCAGACGGAGCTACCCGCATCCCTTGGCCTAAAATTCTCGATCAGCCGCAGCAGCACCCGCGCGCCGGCGTCGACGTCGGCGAGCTCGACATGCTCGGCCGGGTTATGGCTGATGCCGCCGCGGCAGCGTACGAACAGCATGGCGACATCGGCGATATCAATCATCGCCATGCCGTCATGCCCTGCCCCGCTCGGCAGTTCGAACACGGGATAGGCTTCGGCCGCAACGGCCTCCGCCACCTGCGTTTTCAGCCATGGCGCGCAGGGCACGGTGCGGCTTTCGTGGGTGACGTCGATCTGCAGCGCGAGTTCGCGCCGTTTCGCGATGGCCTCGATCCGCCGCACGATCTCGGCGACGGCGAGCTTGCGGTGGGCGTCCGTCGGCGCGCGAATGTCCAGCGTAAACGAGACCCTTCCTGGAATGACGTTGGTCGCACCCGGCAGCGCGGTGATGGCGCCGACCGTGCCGACCAGTCCTGCACCGTCCGTCTTGCAAAATTCCTCGACCGCGATGATGCATTCGGCGGCGCCTGCCAGCGCATCGCGCCGCAGCCCCATCGGCACCGTGCCGGCGTGGCCTGCCATGCCGGAGAAGTTCGCCGCCAGCCGCGTGGCACCTGATATTGCCGTGACCACACCGACGGGAAGGTTCTGTTGTTCCAGCACCGGCCCCTGCTCGATATGCAGTTCGACATAGGCATGCAGCTCGCGGCGGGGGCGCGCCGCCGCGCCGATATGCTCCGGATCGAGCCCAAACTGCACCATCGCCTCGCGCATGGTGAGGCCGTTCGCATCGCGCGCATTGAGCACGCTTTCATCAAAAGTTCCGGCGACCGCCCGGCTGCCGAGCAAGGTGGAGGCAAAGCGCACGCCCTCCTCGTCGGCGAAACCGACGACCTCGATCGCGAACGGCAACCGCACGCCACGCCGGTTCAGATCGGCGACGCAGGCAATCGCCGTGATCACGCCGAGCGGGCCGTCCCATTTGCCGGCGTCGCGCACGGTGTCGTAGTGCGAGCCCAGCATCAGGCACGGCAACCCCGGACGGTCGCCTTCATAGCGGCCGCAGACATTGCCGATGGCGTCGAGATGCGCGGCCATTCCGGCCTCTTTCATCCACGACATCAGGAGATCGGCGGCGATGCGATGCTCGGGCGAAAGGAATATCCGAGCCAGATGTTCGCCCGTCTCGGAAATCGCTCCGAGCTGATTGATCCGGCTTACGATTTCATCGCCGGGCATGGCCTATCCGATATCGAATGCGTTGTCGGCGAGGTGCACCAGATTGGCGTGCCAGTGTTGCGCGATCTCGAGCCGGGTCGGCACCCAGACCCGCTCATGCTGCCCGATATAATCGAGGAAGCGCATCAGCGCCGCCGCCCGGCCGGGGCGGCCGACGACCCGGCAATGCAGGCCGACCGACATCATCTTCGGCGCCGTTTCACCTTCCCTGTAAAGGACGTCAAAGCTGTCCTTGAGATAGGTGTAGAATTCATCCCCGCCGCCAAAGCCCTGCGCATTCACAAAACGCATGTCGTTGGCGTCGAGCGTGTAGGGAATGACCAGATGTGGCTTCGAACCACGCGCCCTGATCCAGTATGGCAGGTCGTCGGCGTAGGAGTCGCAGAGATAAAGCAGACCGCCGGCTTCCATCAAAAGCCTGAGCGTATTGATCGAGGAGCGTCCGGTGTACCAGCCGAGCGGGGGTGCGCCGGTCGCTGCGGTGTGGATGCGGATCGCCGCCGCGATCTCGGCGCGCTCTTCGGACTCCGACATGTCCTTGTGTTCGATCCATCGCAGGCTGTGGCTGGCGATATCCCAGCCGGCCTCCTTCATGGCGGCGACCACATCAGGATTTCGCTTCAACGCCATCGCGACGCCGAACACGGTCGTCGGCACATTGCGTTCGGTGAACATCCGCCACAGCCGCCAGAAGCCGGCGCGTGAGCCATATTCGAACATCGATTCGATATTGGCGTGGCGCTGGCCGGGCCAGGGCTGCGCGCCCAGCACGTCGGACAGGAACGCCTCCGAGGCGCGATCGCCGTCGAGAATATTGTTCTCGCCGCCTTCCTCGAAATTCACCACGAACTGCACCGCGACCCGCGCGTTGCCGGGCCACTTGGGATCGGGCGGGTTGCGCCCGTAACCGCGGAAGTCGCGCGGGTAGGCGGGCGCGGCCACGCTCATATCTCCTCGAAGCGGATCTTCTGCGCGCCCTTCCACAGCACGGTCTTGCCGAACGCGGTCAGGTTCTCCAACCCCGAGGTCAGAGTGATGAAGTGGTTGCCGGCGAGCTGGCCCATCTTGCTCGCAAAGTGCACGCCGCCATAGGCCAGCAGGATTTCGGTTTCGCTGATACCGCCGGGATAAAGGATGATCTGGCCGGGCGCGGGATAGCTGGTGTGGTTCTCGTAGGAGACGCCGAAATCGAGATCGCCGAGCGGCATCCAGACACCCTCGCCGCTCCAGCGCACATGAATGGCCTGGCTCTCGAACGGCATCGCCTTGCGAAACGCCGCCACCGTTTTTGGCGCCAGTTGCTCCTCGAAACGGGCCTCGAAGGTGAATTCACCGGCGCGGACAATCAGTTGGCTCATCGATCTCTTCTTCTGGATATAGGTCAGGACGTCGTTCAGCGGTATCAATTACAGCCGGAACAAGCGGAAGCAAGGCCATTCCGGCAGGATCCGCCGGTCAGCCGACCCGGATGCGATAGCTGAGGCTTCGCGTTTCGGCCGGCGCGATATGCATCACTCCGGGCTTTTCGGCGAATTCGCCGTCGAACTCGGCCGGGCTGGCATAGCCGTGCCAGGGCTCGATACAGAGGAACGGTGCGCCACCTGGTTTTGACCAAATTCCGAGTTCGACAAATCCGTCCCAGGCCATTTCGATCGACGGCCCGCGACCAGCGGCATAGCGAACCGAACGGCTGGCGAGCTTGTCCAGAATGACCGCGTCGTCGTCGAACAGCTGCTCGGACAACGCCAGCGTCTTGCCTTGAATCGGCGTGGGTTCGGGCCTGGCCCGCATCAGCCCGTCCTTCAGGCGCCGGACGGGCGCGATCTCGTTGTCGGAGAAAGCGAGGCGGTAGTCATCCTTGGTCAGTTCAGGCAGCAGCGGCCAGTTGAACGCCGGATGGGCGCCGATCGAGGCCGGCATATTTTCGTCGCCCATGTTGGTGATTTGCAGCGCCACTTCCAGATCGGCGCCCTTCGCCGTGTAGGCGATTTCCAACCGAAACGGGAACGGATAGCGGGACAGGGTTTCCGGGTCGTCGTAAAGGACGAGTTGGCAGAACGCCGGCTCATGTTGCAGACAGCTAAACCGGTGGTCGCGTGCAAAACCATGCTGCGTTATCGGATAGGCCTTGCCGCGATGGTGCAGCTGGTCGTTCTTCAGGCGGCCGACGATCGGAAACAGCACCGGGGCATGGCGCGGCCATTGCTGGCCGGCCTGCCAAAGCAGTTCCAGCCCATCGGCATTTTTCAGGGAGCACAGCTCGGCGCCATCGGACTTGATGGTCGCCGAGACCCTGTCGCTGCGGATTGCAAAGGTCTCCATGTTCAAGCCCCACCGCGCCAGAACGCAGTCTGCAACGGTAACTGGTGTTTGATCATGGCAACGCCATCAACCACCTTGAGGCCACGCGAGGCGGCAGCCTGCGCGAATTCGGTCCGGCGTGCGGCGATGATATCGAAGACCGCGCAATCGGTCGGCAGCTTCGCCGGATCCATCGGCAGAACGTCCGTTGCGTGCAGCCCGAGCGAGGTTGCGTTGACGACGAGGCCGGCGTCGTCGAACCGTTCCTCGAGGCTGATGTCGAGGCCGGTGAAATGGGTTCGGAGTTTTGCCGCCAGCGTTTCAACCGGCCCCGGCGTCTCGTTGAGGATTCGCAGCCGCTTCAAACCCGCCGCCGCAAGGGCGTGGCAGATCGCGCGCCCTGCCCCACCTGCGCCGATGACGACACAGCGGCGCTCGGGATTGAAGACGCCGGCTTCGCGGGCAGCATTGAGGAAGCCACCGCCATCGAAGGACTCACCGACCAACCGCCCGCCGGCCTCGATCCGGATGGTGTTGACTACGCCCTCGAATTGGGCGGCAGGTCCGACCGCATCGCACAGTTCGAATGCGGCGGGCTTGTGCGGCATGGTGAGGTTGAAGCCGGTGACGCTTGGCGATTTCGCCAGCGTGCAGATCGTCCCGGCCAGATGCTCCGGCGCAATGTCGAGCGGCACCATGTGCCAGTCGAGCCCGTTGCCGTGGAAGTAAGGCGTGTAATGGCGGGGCGCGCCGACATGCCCGGCCGGATGGGCGAAGATAAAGACGAACCGCGAAGCGCCGGTCGGAAGCTGCATCGCTCTCACCCTTTCACGGCGCCCGCCGTCAGCCCGCTCACCAGATAGCGGCGCACGGCGAGAGAAAAAATCAGGACCGGCGCCATCACCAGCGATCCGCCGGCGGCGATCTTGCCCCACTCCCAGCCCTCATAGTTCATGAAGTTGACGACGGCAACCGGCGCGGTGCGCGCATTGCTCCGCGTCAGGATCAGCGCGAAGAAGAAGTCGTTCCAGGCATAGAGAAAGCAGAGGATCGCGGTTGCGGCGATGCCGGGTGTGACCATCGGCAGCACGATTTCGAGAAACACGATGCGGGTCGATGCGCCATCGACCAGCGCCGCCTCTTCCAGCGATGACGGAACGGTCTCGAAGAACGGCTGCATCATCCAGATAACCAGCGGCAGGTTGAAGCTGGTGTAGACCAGCACCAGTCCGGTGACGGTGTCGAGCAGCCCGATCCAGCGGTAGAACAGGAAGAACGGAATCGTGAACGCGATCGGCGGCGCCATCCGCGTCACCAGGATGGCAAAGCTCAGGGCATGCTTGCCGTGCCCCGCCCAGCGCGACAGTGCGTAGGCCGCGGGCACGCCGAGAATGAGCGCCAGCGCGGTGGAGAACGAGGCGCTCATCAGGCTGTTGACGAAGGATGCCGGGAACGCGCCCTGCCAGAGCGAGGCGTAGTTCTGCAGGGTCGGCGTGAAGATCAAAGGCGGCGGAAACTGCAGGATCAGGTCGTTGGATTTGAAACTCATCTGCAGCAGCCAGAGGAACGGCGACAGCAGCGCGATCAGCGTCACGCCGATCGCGACGAGCCGGCGGACGCTGGCCGAACGGCGGATAGGCCCACTCATGCCATGGCCTCGCGGCGGCGGCCCATCCACACCACGCCAAGGCTGACGGCAACGACGAGCAGCAGCATCACGATCGTGACTGCGCTGGAATAGCCGATCTCGTTGAAATCGAAGGCCAGCAAATAGGCGTAATAGTTCGTCACCTCGGTGACGCTGCCTGGCCCGCCACCGGTCAGCAGAAACACCAGCGGAAACGCCTTGACGCTGTCGATCAGGCGAAACATGCCCGAGATCACCAGGATCGGCGTGATAAAGGGCAGCGTGATGTAGAAGAAGATCTGCAGCCGGTTGGCGCCGTCGACCAGCGCCGCTTCGGAAAACTCGTCCGGAATGGTCTGCAGCGCGGCCAGCACCATCAAGAAGGTGAAGGGCAGCCATTCCCAGGTGTCGGCGATGATGATCGCGGTCAGGGCAAAATCGACGCTGGAGGTCAGCGACGGCATCGCGATGTTGAGCAGGCCAGCGGCGTAGTAGAGCGGGCTGATGTCCGGCGTATAGATCAGCTTCCAGATGATCGCCACGACGATCGGCGGCAGCACCATCGGGATCAGGAAGAAGGTGCGGGCGAATTCCACGACGCGCGACTGTGTGTGCAGCAGGAGCGCCAGCAGCATGCCGAGCAGGACCTGGAACAGCACGCCCCAGAACGACAGCTTGGCCTGCACCCACAGCGAATTGACGAAGCGCGGATCATCAGGCAGCAGGCGATAGTTGCGCAAGGGCGCGTTGAAATCGGTCGACGAGCCGGGATTGACCAGTTGAAACGGCGTCAGGCTGGTCACGACCAGATAGATCGCGGGCAGACCCGCGATCACAAACAACACGATCAGGCTCGGCGCTAGCGCGAGGCGGTTGAAGCGGCGGCGCTCGACCAGTCCTTTTCTACTCAAAGCGCGGTCCCGGCCCGGCGCATATTGGCGACCGCCTGTTCCTGCGCGGCGTTCATCGCAGCCGGCGCGGCAAGCTGCCCGGTCGCCACCTGCTCGAACGCCTTGTTGAGGACATCGCCGACGATCGGGAATTCCTTGACGGTGCGATAGGCCATGTAGTTCTCGCCCTTGGCGGGCAGCCCCAGCACCTCGAGATAGAGCGCGCCGAGGTCCTGGCCGTTGACCGTGTTCAGCTTGCGATATTCCTCGCTCTCGATCACAGATCTGCGGCAGACCGAGGAATGGCCGTGCTCCTTGACCAGCCGCATCGAGATTTCCGGGCTGAGCGCCCATTTGATGAATTCCCAGGCCGCCTTCTTGTTCTTGGCGTTCTTGGGAATGCCGAGCCCCTGGCTGTTGGCGGCCGGGAAATCGCGCACCGGGCCGGCCGGCATTCGCACGACGCGCGATGTGTCTTTCACCTTGCTATCACCGGACATGAGGATCGGCGTGATCCACGCGCTGGAATGAATGAAGATGTTGGAGCGGCCGGTCAGCAGCGCCTGCCGCGCCTGATCCTCGGTATAGGTCAGCACGCCCTTCGGCGCGCAGTTCTTCAACAGATTCGCGTAGAACTCGATCGCCTGGATCGCTTCCGGCGAGTTCAGCGCCGGCATGATGTCGGTAGGCGGATTGCGGAAGATATTGCCGCCAAAGCCCTGGATGTAGGGCGGCAAGCACCAGTGATGGAGCTGGAAGCTGACGAGGCCGGTGACGCCGTCGGTGCCGTTGATCGCGGCGCAGACCTCCTGCAACTCGGCGAAGGTCTTTGGAATCTTCAGCCCCTTCTTCTCCATCAGGTCCATGCGGGAGAGGCCCATCACCATGGCGCCGCCTTCCCATGAATAGCCATAGGTGGCGCCCTTGGCGTCGCGGTAAGGCACCTGCGCGCCTTCGACGAAATCCTTCGGCTTCCATTCCGCGGGTGTCAGGTTGGGATCGCCGGTGAACTCATCGAGATTGGCGAGCAGTCCCGCCGCGACCCAGCGCGCGGCGAGAATGAAGGTGACGTTGACGAAGTCGAACGCCGAACCGCCCGACGACAGTTCGAGATTGGCCTGCTGGTTGTAGACCGGAAACGCCGAGAGCTGCAGATCGACCTTCATGCCGGTCTGCGCCTCGAACTCCGGGATGTAGTTCTGCAGCAGGGTGAAGAAGCGGTGCTGGAAGGACGCGCCACGCAGCGTGACGCCGGCAAACGGCTTTGCCTGCGCAATGACCGGCATCGGAAACGCCGCCGCGCCGACTGTGGCGGCGCCGGCCTGGAGCAGCGTTCGGCGGCTGAAGCCTGCGGATTTATGGCTTGAATTCTTCTTGGTCATGGCGCCCTCCCCGACGGTCTTTTTCGACAATATGACCGACATAAAATAGGCTGTCAAAAGGAGGCTTCTCCAAATTTGGCTGTTTTTTCGGTATCAATTGACATCGCGCTGCAATAAAGCAGACAATATTATTTCAAGGCTTGAGGGTCACGATTTGCCCAGGGACGTCGAACTCCGCCAGTCCAACACGCATGTCGCGCGTGAAATCGCAAAACTCATCGTCTCCGGCGCGTGGCACGAGGGCTGGACGCTGCCGCGCGAGATCGAACTCGCCTCGCAATTTGGCGTCAGCCGCACCTCGATCCGGGAATCGCTGTCCGTCCTGAAGGCGAAAGGCCTGATCGCCGCGCGGCAAAAGGCCGGCACGCACGTGCGCGAGCGGATCAACTGGAACATGCTGGACGCCGAGCTTTTGGAGTGGACCTGGGCGGAACGCCCAAGCGAAGAATTCGCCCGGCAGCTCACACAGGTGCGGCGGATCGTCGAGCCGGAGGCCTGTGCGATCTGTGCCGAGCGCGGTTCGGATGCCGACCTCGCGCGCATCGAGCGGGCCTATCGCGAGATGGATGCCGCCGGCATGGACAGCCGCGCCTATTCCGAACCCGACCTGCGGTTCCACCGCGGCATTCTGACGGCGACCGGCAACGACTTTCTGGTCGCCTTCGGCGCCACCGTCGAAGCGGCGCTTCGGATGTCGTTCGATCTCTCGACGCTGAACCCGGGCGCGCCGCGCAAGAGCCTGCCTTATCACCGCGCCATCCTCGACGAGATATGGGCGCGCAACCCCGATGGCGCGCGGCGCGCGATGCATCGCCTGATGGACCTGACCGAGCGCAATATTACCTCGGCCCTGTCACGCCGGCATGGCGAAGCGATGGCGGCAGCGGATGCCAGCCGTGAACACGGCGCGTGACACAACGGCTGTAAACGCTTGCTTTCCCTCGGTGTTGTGCGTTTCATTCCAGTCAAACATCAAGCATCGGGGAAACGCCAATGCCCGCAAGAATCATCGGAATGATCGGCACCCAACAGGAGGGCGTCGCGGTTCACCTGATCAAGGGACAGATATCGCGGCAATGGGTGGTCGATTTCACCCGGCTGCATGAGCAGTGGAATTACGATTCCGTTCTTGTCGGCTATTACGCCTCCGCCGCCGAGGGTTTTGCGATTGCACTCTACGCGGCCGACCACACCGAGCGCATCAAGTTCCTGATCGCGCACCGGCCAGGCTCGGTGGCGCCGGCGCTTGCCGCGCGGCAGGTCGCAACCTTCGACCAGCTCACGCAAGGGCGGATGGCGCTGCATATCATCGCCGGCACCAGCGACGCAGACCAGGCCAGCGAAGGCGACTTCCTGCCCAAGAACGACCGCTACCGCCGCGCCGGCGAATATCTCGACGTGATGCGGAAGCTCTGGACCAGCGACAGCCCGATCGACCACCACGGCGAGTTCTACCGGGTCGAGGGCGGCTATTCCGATATCAAGCCGTATCAGCAGCCCTGCCCGCCGCTGTTCTTTGGCGGTTCGTCGGAAGGCGCTCTGGAAATGGGCGCGAAGTATTGCGACGTGTTCGCGGTCTTCGGCGAGCCGCTCAAGGAGACGCGGGAGCGGGTGCAGGATTTCCGCCGGCGCGCCTCGGCCTTTGGGCGTAGCGCCGGCTTCAACATGTCGCTGCGGCCGATCATGGCGGACAACGAAGGCGCGGCATGGGACAAGGCCAACGCCCTGCTGGCGGACGTCGAGCGCAAGACCGGCGCCGCGCCGCAGCCGACCAACCGCTCTGCCGAACGCCTGCTCGGCTACGCCGCGCGCGGCGACGTCCATGACGAACGGTTGTGGATGGGGATCGCGCGCGCCACCGGCGCGCCGGGCAATACGTCGTGTCTGGTCGGAACGCCGGAGCAGATCGCAGCGGCGGTGCTGGAGTATTACCGGCTCGGGATTCATTCGTTCCTGCTGCGCGGTTTTGAAAATCCGCACGACACGATGGCGATCGGCCGCGACTTGATTCCGCTTATCAAGCAAGGCGCGCTTGCGATCGACCAGCAGGCCGAAGCGGCCGAATAGAGTTCACCCGAAGAATTTGCAGACGTCTCAAGATGCCGGCGTAATGCATTGGAGCCCAAGAAGAAAACGCATGAAAGAAATTGCATGAAGGCCGTGGTTGTCGAGAACTACGATTCGATCGATGGCATCTCGATCAAGGAGATCGATACGCCCGGCCTTTCCAAAGGCGAAGTCCGCGTCAAGGTCGGCGCCGCGGCGGTCGGCTTCGTCGACGGATTGAAGGTGCAAGGGCTTTACCAGACCAAGGATCCCCTGCCGTTCGTGCCGGGCACGGAGTTTGCCGGCGTCGTCGACGCCGTTGCCGATGACGTCGCCGCGTTCAAGCCAGATATGCCGGTGATCGGCATGACGCGTTCCGGCGCGCTCGCCGAATATATCTCGGTACCGTCAGCGGCGCTCAAGCACCTGCCGCCGCAGGTTCCCTTCGAGGCCGGCGCCTCGTTTCAGGCCAATTATCTGACCGGGCTTTACGCGCTGGACGCCCGTGCGTCGCTACGCGAAGGCGAGATATTGTTGGTGCTGGGCGCGGCCGGCGGCGTCGGCATCGCCGCCGTCCAAATCGGCAAATTGATGGGCGCGCGGGTGATCGCTGCCGCTTCGACCGCGGAGAAGCGTGCCTTTGCGGTGCGGTTCGGCGCCGATCAGACCATCGACTACACCAGGGCGGACTGGCGGGACACGCTGAAGGAATTGACCGGCGGCCACGGGCCGGACGTGATTTTCGACCCCGTCGGCGGCGAGGTGGCGCTGCAGGCGTTTCGCTCGATTGCCTGGCGCGGGCGGCATCTGGTCGTCGGATTCGCCTCGGGTACCATTCCGGCGCTGGCGTTCAACCTGCCGCTCTTGAAGGGCGGCGCGCTGCTCGGCGTCGATCTTGCCCAGATCCAGAAGCAGGAGCCGGAGACGCATGCGCGCCTGATGGTGCAATTGTTCGACTGGCTGGCATCGGGCAAATTGCAGCCCGTGGTCGGCAAGGTCGTGCCGTTCGAGAATTTCCGCGAGGCGTTCAAGACCATGCAGTCGCGATCGGCGCTCGGCAAGATGATCGTCAAATTCGGCTGAAGCGACGCATCGATGCAGGAAACGACTAATGCCTCTGAAAAATAGCAACAAATCGCGTCGCCTGATGCATACGCGATCGGTCGAATGCGAAGGTTTTTTGCGAGACGACGGGCTCTGGGAAGTCGAGGCATGGCTGCGCGACACAAAGCCCTTCACCCAGCGCGCCGATCGTTTTCGCGGCGAACTGAAGCCCGGCGATGCCGTGCACGATATCGGCCTGCGGCTCGCCATCGACGACGGCATGACCATCCGCGAGGCGGAAACGATGATGCGCGCGACGCCCTACCCGACCTGCGTCGAGGTCGAGCCGATCCTGCAGCGCCTGATCGGCGAGCGCATCGGCCCGGGCTGGCGCGAAGCGGTGCGGCGCAAGATCGGCCGGCTGGAAACCTGCACGCATCTGATGGAATTGCTCGGCCCCGCCGTGACCACGCTGTACCAGACCATGTCCTACGGCAAGAAGCCGGAAGGCCGCGACACCTTGGAGAACCAGCAGAACTCCGGCGAGCGTCCGTTCTTCGTCGGCGGCTGCCATTCCTGGCGCACCGACGGGCCCGTCGTCGCCGCGATGTTCCCGCAATTCGCGACCAAGCCGGCGGCAACGGACTAGATCGGGATGGGTTAGAGTCGAATCGATTCGCCTAATGCGAAGCACTAACGATCTCGGGTCCCGGACGCAGTGCAAAGACCCTTCGGCGGTACACCGCAGGGCCCTAGACACAAAATCGCGAAAACAACCCCATGCAAAGTAGAATGGGCCCGGCTCGCAGCACTCACGCCGCTTGCGTCCAGGGCACGAATCATCCCCGGACACATCCCTCAGAATAGATATCTGAGATATCACTTATTGACATATTAGCATCAATACTTAGGATGCAAGAATGACCTTTCATATTGGTCCGAGCGTCGCTGGCGAGGCAGGCTGATGATCACAGCGGCTCAATTGCGGGCTGCCAGGGTGCTTCTCGGCATCGATCAGCGGCGGCTCGCGGAGTTGTCGGGGCTTTCGGTGCCAACCATTCAGCGGATGGAAGCGAGTGAGACGATGGTTCGGGGCAACGTCGATTCGCTGGTGAAGCTGATCACCGCGCTCGAGGATGCCGGCATCGAATTGATCGACGACGGGGCAAACAGCGACGGCGGCGGACGCGGCGTGCGGCTCAGGGCCGGTTCCGGAGATCGCCCGGAAAACAAGACATCGATCGGAGCGAGGGCGCGCAGATAATGTCGGCCGTCGCCCTGCAAATGGTCTGTATCGCCGGACTGCTCGGGTTGGCCGCGCTGGCGATCGTTCTGAGCCGGTCGAAAATCTCCACCCCCGTCATCTACGGCGCGACACTGGCCGTATCGGCGATTGCATTGATCGGCGCGTTGCGCTTCCTGCTCGGCGGCGCCGCCGATGCCACCACCCTTACCCTGCCGGTCGGTTTGCCATGGCTCGGCGCGCATTTCCGTCTCGACGCACTGGCCTCGTTCTTCCTCGTCGTCATCAATCTGGGTGGAGCGTCGGCAAGTCTCTATGGCCTCGGCTACGGCCATCATGACCCTGCGCCGCACCGCGTGCTTCCCTTCTTCCCCGCCTTTCTCGCCGGCATGAACCTCGTGGTGCTGGCGGACGACGCCTTCTCCTATCTGCTGTGCTGGGAGTTCATGTCACTGGCATCATGGGCGCTGGTGATGGCGCACCATCGCGAACGGGGCAACGCGACGGCCGGTTACGTCTATCTCGTGATGGCAAGCTTCGGCACACTCACGCTGCTGCTCGCCTTCGGCTTGCTGGCAGGGCCGGCGGGAGAATACGGATTTGCGGCCATTCGCGCCGCACAGCACACGCCCTATGCCGCGACGCTGGTGCTGATCCTGATGCTGCTCGGCGCCGGTTCCAAGGCGGGCATGGTGCCGTTGCATGTCTGGCTGCCGCTCGCCCATCCCGCGGCGCCGAGCCACGTGTCGGCGCTGATGAGCGGCGTCATGACCAAGGTCGCGATCTATGGCTTCATTCGCGTCATGTTCGATCTGCTGGGACAGCCGAGTTGGCCGGCCAGCGTGGTCGTGCTGTTCCTCGGCAGCATCACCGCCGTCATGGGCATCCTTTACGCCATGATGGAGAAGGATCTGAAGCGCCTCCTGGCCTACTCTACCATCGAAAATATCGGCATCGTGTTCGCCAGCCTCGGCCTTGCCATGGCGTTCCAGGCCAATGGACTGAAGGCGGCGGCGGCGCTCGCCTTCACGGCCGCGCTGTTTCACGCGCTCAACCACTCCTTCTTCAAGAGCCTGCTGTTCTTCGGCGCCGGCGCCGTGCTGACCGCGACGGGCGAGCGCGACATGGACAAGCTCGGTGGCCTCATTCACCGCATGCCGTTCACGAGCTTCGTCGTCCTCGTCGGCTGCGTCGCGATCTCGGCGCTGCCGCCGTTCAACGGCTTCGTGTCGGAGTGGCTGATCTTCCAGGCCGTGCTGCAAAGTCCGGACCTGCCGCAATGGGCGCTGAAGATCATGGTGCCCGCAGTCGGCGCGATGCTCGCGCTCGCTGCAGCACTGGCTGCGGCCTGTTTCGTCAAGACCTATGGCGTGACGTTTCTCGGCCGGCCGCGCGGGAAGATGGCGGAAACCGCACATGAAGTCGATCGCTTCTCGCTCACGGCCATGTTTATCCTTGCCGTACTTTGCCTGCTGGCGGGAATCCTGCCGGGGCTGGTGATCGATGCGCTCGCGCCGGTCGCGAACGAGATCCTCGGCAGCCGCATGCCGGCCCAGGCCGCGCAACCCTGGCTTTCGATCGTGCCGATTGCGGAAGGCCGCAGTTCGTACAACGGATTGCTGGTGATGGTGTTCATCACGGCAAGCGCGTCGCTGGCGGTCTATTTTATCCATCGCTTCGCCTCCCGCGCGCTGCGACGGGGACCGGCTTGGGGATGCGGCTTCTCCGATGCAGTGCCCGCCGCGCAATATTCCAGCGTCAGCTTTGCCCAGCCGATCCGCCGCGTATTCGGCACACTCGTGTTCCACGCCCGCGATCACGTCGCGATGCCGGCCCCGGGCGATGTCCGGCCGGCGCGGCTCAGAATCGAACTGCATGACCTGGTCTGGAACGGAATCTATGCGCCGATTGCGGATGCTGTGGCCTTTTCGTCCAGCCGGCTCAATCGCCTGCAGTTCCTGACCATCCGGCGATATCTCAGCCTGGTCTTTGCCACCCTCGTCACGCTGCTGCTGGTGCTCGCGATATGGTCGTGATCTCGGACATCATCGTGCAAGGCGTGCAGATGCTGCTCGTGCTGCTGCTCGCCCCGCTCCTGACCGGCTACGTGCGCAAGATCAAGGCCCGGCTGGTACGCCGCCAGGGGGCTTCCATCTTTCAGCCCTATCGCGACCTGCTGCGCCTGATGCGCAAGGAAGTGGTGCTCGCCGACAACGCCTCATGGCTGTTCCGCGTAACACCTTACATCACCTTCGCCGCGATCTGGGTCGCGGCCGCCCTGGTGCCGACCTTCGCGATCGGGCTGTTGTTCAACTGGACGGCGGATCTGATCGCCATCGTCGCGCTGCTCGGAAGTGCGCGCTTCTTCCTCGCGCTTGCTGGGATGGACGTCGGCACCAGTTTCGGCGGCATCGGGTCCAGCCGCGAGGTGATGATCGCGGCGCTTGCCGAGCCCGCGATGCTGCTGATCGTTTTCTGCCTGGCGCTAGTCGCCGGTTCGACGCAACTCTCGACCGTCTCGCACTTGCTGGCGTCGTCCTATGTGGGACTGCGAGTGTCGCTCGGGATGGCGCTGGTCGCGCTGTTCATGGTGGCGATCGCGGAGAACGCGCGCATTCCGGTCGACAACCCGGCGACGCATCTCGAACTCACCATGGTGCATGAGGCGATGATCCTGGAATATTCGGGACGCCATCTCGCGATGATCGAGTTCGGCGCGTTTCTCAAGCTGCTGCTGTATGTCTCGTTGATCGCCTGCGTGTTCCTCCCCTGGCAGATCGCGCTGTACGGCAGCGGTACGTTGTCATACGCGATCGGCGCCGGCGCCTACATCATCAAGCTCGCGCTGGCCGGCTTCCTGCTCGCGCTGTTCGAGACCGCCACGGCAAAGATGCGGGTGTTTCGCGTTCCGCAATTCCTCGGCGCGGCGTTCATGCTGGGCCTGCTCGGCACCCTGCTGCTGTTCGTCTCGAGGAGTTTCTGATGCAGATGCACAGTCTCGCCTTCGACGTCTCCCACACGCTGGCCGGCGGACTGGTGCTGATCAGCTTGATGATGCTGTATCAGGACCGGCTCTATTCGCTGCTCAACGTGTTCGCGCTCCACGCCCTAGTGCTGGCGTTCTCGGTTGCCTGGCAGGCCTTCATCCAAGACGCACCTCATCTCTACGTCACCGCGGTCATCGCCCTGGTATTCAAGGCGATCGTCATTCCGGTCGCGCTGCACCGCATCGTCAAGCAGCTCGGAATTCACCGCGACATCGAGTCGGCCGTCGGAATCGGTCCGACCATGCTGGCCGGAATGGGGCTCGTCGCCCTCTCCCTGGTTCTCATGCTGCGGGTAACGAGCGACGCCGATCCGCTGGCGCGCGAGGATCTCGCCTTTGCCTTGTCCGTGGTGCTGCTCGGACTTCTGGTCATGGTGACGCGCCGCAATGCGGTCAGCCAGGTTGTCGGATTCATGTCGCTTGAAAACGGACTGGTGCTGGCGGCGACCGGCGCCAAGGGCATGCCGCTGGTCGTCGAGATCAGCGTCGCCTTCTCGATCCTGATCGCGTTCATCGTCATCGGCATCTTCCTGTTCCGAATCCGCGAGCGCTTCGATTCGGTGGATGTCTCCGCGCTCGACGATTTCAGGGGCGAACGACGATGACCCTGTCGTTCTTCAATCCCGTTACCGCCGTCCTGCTGATCCCGATCTGCTCGGCGGCGCTGCTGGCCGCCCTGCCCGGCTACCTTGTGACGGCACGCCTGAACGTCGTTGCCAGCCTCGCGACATTCCTGTCTGCGCTCTCCTTGTTCGTGGTAGAACGTCCCGCACCCGGGCCTTACGTACTAATCGACGATCTCAACATCGTCTTCATCGTGCTCAATACGTTCGTGGGATTCACCACCAGCATCTTCAGTGCGAGCTATATCGCGCATGAGCTCGAGAGCGAGCGGCTGACGCCGGTCTACTTGCGCTTCTACCATGCCATGTACCAGATCATGATGTTCGGCATGAACCTCGCGTTCGTGTCGAACAATATCGGCTTGATGTGGGTCGCAGTCGAAGTCGCGACACTGACGACGGTGCTGATGGTCGGCATCTACCGAACCCATGCGGCGCTCGAAGCCGCCTGGAAGTATTTCATCCTGGGCAGCGTCGGCATCGCGCTCGCCTTGTTCGGCACCATCCTGGTCTATATGGCCGCTCGCCCGGTCATGGGCGAAGGCCAGGACGGCATGGTCTGGACGCTGCTGGTCGAGCGTGCGGCGAACTTCGACGCGGCACTTCTCAATGTTGCATTCGTATTCCTGTTTCTCGGCTACGGCACCAAGGTCGGCCTCGCGCCGCTGCATGCCTGGTTGCCCGACGCGCACGCCGAGGGTCCGACGCCGATATCGGCCGTGTTGTCGGGCCTATTGCTGAACGTCGCGCTCTATGCGCTGCTGCGCTTCAAGATACTGCTCGCCGCCAACCCGGCCTCGATTGCCCCCGGTCCCCTGATGGTGACGATGGGACTGGTGTCGCTGATCTTCGCGGCCTTCATGCTGTACCGGCGCCGCGACATCAAACGCCTGTTCGCCTATTCCTCGATCGAGCACATGGGCATCATCGTGTTTGCGTTCGGAATGGGAGGGCCGCTCGCCAATTTCGCCGGGCTGCTGCACATGGTGATGCACAGCCTGACCAAGTCGGCAATCTTCTACGCCGTCGGACACATTTCGCAAATCAAGGGCACGCAGAGAATCTCGCGGATCCGCGGCCTGACGGTGACGCATCCGGCGCTCGGCTGGGGGCTGGTGGTGGGCGTGGTCGCAATCGCCGGACTGCCGCCGCTCGGGATATTCATGAGCGAGTTCCTGGTCGTGAGTTCGACCTTTGCAAGGCAGCCGTTGCTCGCGATCTTGCTGGTATTCGGCCTGCTGCTGGCCTTCGGCGCACTGACGTTGCGCCTGACGAGTGTCGCCTTCGGCGAGCCGCGCGGCAGTACGGCCCCGGCCGACGCCTCTTATATTCCGATGTTTGCGCATCTCGCGCTGGTGTTGGGCGCCGGGATTTATCTTCCCGCCCCGCTGGTGGTCTGGTTCCAGCATGTGGCTCAGCTCCTTGGATAGGAACGAAATGACATGCCGTCGCTGATCGATCTGACGCTGGAGGGCCGCAAGGTCGGGCAATACGGCCCGTGGCCGCGCGTTGCAGTCGATGCTTCGGTCTGGACATTCGCGGCGAGCGAGCTGGCGCATGGACGCTGGAGCCTGCTCGGCCTCTGGGGCGAATCCGCAACGGTGCACATGGCGATCATGGATGGACAGACCGCAGAGATCGCGGTCGTCAGCCTGGAGTGCCCCGACCGCAAATTTCCTTCCGTCGGCAAGCATCATCCTCCGGCGTTGCGGCTGGAACGCACCATCCACGACCTGTTCGGACTATCCGCCGAGAGTTCGCCCGATGCCCGCCGGTGGCTCGACCACAACCGCTGGAGCGTGCGCTTTCCATTGGGAGGTCGCATCGACGCATTGCCAAACGCGGCGCCCTACCGTTTCCTCGCCGCCGAGGGCGACGGCCTGCACCAGATTGCGGTCGGCCCTGTCCATGCGGGCATCATCGAGCCCGGACATTTCCGCTTTACCGCCAGCGGCGAGACCGTGGTCCGGCTCGAACAGCGGCTTGGATACGTCCATAAGGGCATCGACGGGCTGATGACCGGCGCCAGTCTCGCGCGCGGCGTTCAACTCGCCGGCCGCACGTCGGGCGACAGCACCGTGGCTTACGCTTACGCGTTTTCGCGCGCGGCCGAAGTCGCTCTGGATCTCGCCGTGCCTGATCGAGCTGTGTTCCTGCGCGCGCTGCTGGCAGAACTCGAGCGGCTCGCCAACCATCTCGGCGACATCGGCGCCATCTGCAACGATGCGTCCTTTACATTGATGCACGCGCATTGCGGGGTGTTGCGCGAGAGCGTGCTGCGCGCGGGTGGCGCCGCCTTCGGCCATCGCCTGATGCGCGACGTCGTCGTGCCCGGCGGGGTCAGCCGCGACATCGGCAATGGCGGGGCGGAAACCATCCAGGCCATGCTGGACAATATCCGCCTGCGCTTTCCCGCGCTTGTCGAACTCTATGACAACACCGCTTCGCTGCAGGATCGTACCGTCGATACCGGAACGCTCACGCCGCCGCTGGCCCGGCAATATGCCGCCGGCGGCTATATCGGCCGCGCCTCGGGCCGCGCGTTCGACACGCGCCGGACGCTGGCCTATCCACCCTACGACAGCCTGCGTTTCGACGTGCCTGTTCTCAACGAGGGCGACGTCAATGCGCGCGTCTGGATCAGGGTGCGCGAAGTCGAGCAAAGCCTGTCGCTGATCGACCAGATCCTGAGCCGGCTCCCCGAAGGCCCGACATGCAAGGAAGTTCCGCTTGGAGGGGAGGTACGCGAGGGCATGGCGATCGTGGAGGGATTCCGCGGCGACGTTCTGGTCTGGCTGCGCCTGCGCAATGGCCTGATCGAACGATGCCACATACGCGACCCGTCCTGGTTTCAATGGCCGCTGCTGGAAGCCGTGATCGAGAACAACATCGTCGCGGACTTTCCGCTCTGCAACAAGTCGTTCAACTGTTCCTATTCAGGCCACGATCTGTAAGGACGCATGCGATGCGCAAGCTGCTGTTTGAAAGTGTGTTCCGCCAGCCGCTCACCGAACCGGCGCCATCGCCCGATGATGCCGCGGTGGCCGAACTCGCCGCCGCGCTCGGGCAGGCTGCGCGGCGGAAACTCGGCCGGAGCCTTTCCATACGCGAGGTCGACGCCGGATCCTGCAATGGATGTGAGCTGGAGATCCATGCGCTCAACAACGCCTATTACGACGTCGAGCGGTTCGGCCTGCGGTTTGTCGCCTCACCGCGTCATGCCGACGTCCTGATGGTGACGGGACCGGTGACGAAAAACATGCGCGAGGCGCTCGAACGCACCTATCACGCGACGCCGAACCCGAAATGGGTGGTCGCGGTCGGAGATTGCGCGCGGAACGGAGGATGTTTCGCCGGCAGCTACGCGGTCGTCGGCGGCGTCTCCGAGGTCGTCCCGGTCGACCTGCACATTCCCGGCTGCCCGCCCGCCCCCACAGCCATGCTGCAAGGATTGCTGGCGCTGCTCGAACGCGCGGACACGGGCGCCGCTACGTCGTGAGGAACGCTATCGAACCCGTTCCAGCACCCGCTTCGGCTGGCGGACGGTCTTGCTCTTTGTCTTGAGATTTGTTTTGGGATTTGTGACATGTTCACGGAGGCGCACCCCTCGCCCGCCTGTCGCGCTCGCGGCGCCCGGATTGATCAACTCGATCCCGGCGCTCTCGAGCGCGGAAACCAGTTTCATCAGCGAATCGACGTTGGCGCGGATTACACCGTCGCTGGCTTCCATGCGCTGGATGGTCGGCACCGAAAGATCGGCCAGTTCGGCCATTTGCCGCTGATCGATGCTCAGAAGCGCGCGCGCGGCCCTGAGTTGATTGGCGGTAATCATGGGGACGGTTCTCCCGGTTTCGGAAGCGGATATATTTATCCCATCTAAATTACTGCCTCAAGCATCAACTCAGAGGTTCAGTATATCAACCGGGAGACCGCATGGTCTCTCTGCACGATTGGCATCCGATTCACGACATGATAAACGATGTATCAAACATCCTATTTAATGCGTGGTGACATCAGGTGCGATTGCTGGGGCGCTATCAGGGCAGGAACGGCGCAATCGAGATCGTCGAATGCTCCGCGGACGGAACGCGGATCTATTTCGAGGAAGGCATCAGGCAGAGTCAGGCCACGCCCGACGGCGAGAGCGTCTTCAGCTATGTCAAGCTCATGGACGAGCTCCTGCATCGCGCGACGAACATTCTGGTCCTGGGATGCGGCGGCGGGAATCTCGCCACCAGGCTGGCGCGTCTCGGAAAAGAGCTGACGATCGTCGACAACAACCCGATCAGCTTCGTGATCGCCCAAAGATATTTTGGGCTGCCGGACGGATTGCCGCTGATCGTGTCTGATTTCCGGAAATTCATTCTCGACGACGATCTGCTTTACGACGGGATCGCCATCGATGTCGGAGGTCCGGATTTTCGCTTTGACGATGAATTCGACGTCGAGACCTGCGACGCCATCCGCGCGCGGTTGACGCCCGCTGGCCGCATCGTCATGAACGTGCTGGTCCCAAACGACATCGACCCGGTACCCGATCGCATCGCCGCGCGGCTTGCCGGCGACCGGTTGGGAACATGGATCATCGACGAACAGGGTGTCCAGGATCGAAATGCGATCATTGCATGCATGCCGGAAAAGCAGTTGAACGCGCGTCCGGCGCTCGCCGAGGTGATGCAAAACAGCCTCGAGCGATGGTCGATCCGGCGCGGCAGATTGCGCGGTCGCGACCTCGGCGCGATGTATTCCAGCGCTGACAGGTAACCAGTCGCGCCGCGCATCGCGCTTCTGTTGCGCGGTCTGCGCAAGTTCCAGCGAACGGCGTCAACCCTCGATTGGCGTCTGGACGCAAACTAATCGCCAAAATTTCGCGATACGGACTTCTTGCATTGCAAGAAGTCATTGCAGCCAGCGCAAAAGGACGCAGCCGGAGCGAATTGGCAGATTAGGCGTGACGCCGCGTCGGACCAGTGTCACTATCCAGGAATAATCAAAGCCGCGCACGTCGGACGAAGCGCGGCTGCCGAGGGGGAAATAAAAGCGTCGGCGTGGACGCATACGCCTCCTTTGGCCTAACCGGTCCGTTGGCGTCGCATGGGACAACAGATTGTCCATCGTCTGCTGATCTCGATCCCCGCTTTGCTCGGGGTTCTCTTCCTCTGCTTTTGTCTGTTGCAGGTGGTGCCGGCCGATCCGGCGATGATCATCGCGGGACCTGACGCCAAGGCCGAGACCATCGCCGCCATCCGCCAGGAACTCGGCCTCGACAGATCTATTCCCATCCAGTTCTTCGAATACATTTTGCGCGTGCTGCGCGGGGATCTCGGCCGCTCCATCATCTCCAACCGGATGGTCAGCGAGGAACTGGGGATGACCATCGGGCCGACGGTCGAGCTGATGCTGGGCGCGATGCTGATCGCCGTGCCGAGCGGTCTCGCGCTCGGAACGCTGGCGGCGGTCAATCGCGGTCGCCTCGCTGATCGCGTCATCATGGCCTGCTCGGTGGCGGGAGTGTCGATGCCGGTGTTCTTCATCGGCCTGATCCTGATCCAGTTTGTCGGATTCAAATGGGCGCTGCTGCCGTTCACCGGCCGCACCGGACCGGTATGGGACGGCGGATTGCCGAGCCTGATCCTGCCGGCGCTGACGCTGGGCGCGGTGCTGATCGGCCCGATCGCGCGCCTGACGCGCACCGCCGTGCTCGAAGTCCTCGGCGCCGATTTCGTGCGCACGGCGCGCGCCAAGGGACTGCGCGAACGGGTGGTGATCATCCATCACGCGCTGCGCAACGCCATGATCCCCGTCGTCACCTTGATCGGGCTGCAGGCAGCGTTCCTGCTCGGCGGCGCTGTCGTTACCGAGACCATGTTCTCGTGGCCCGGCGTCGGCCGGCTCGCCGTTGGCGCCATCGTCTCCAGCGATTTTCCGACGGCTCAGGGCGCGATCATGATCCTCGCCATCGCCTTCCTGTCGATCAACCTGCTGGTCGACGTACTCTACGTCTATCTCGATCCCAGGATACAGCGAAGATGAGCGCCGAGGCCCTCGATACAGGCTTTGCGGAAGCGCGCGACACCGGCGTGTTCGCCCGCGCCGGGGTGTTGCGCCGGCTGGCGCGCGACCGGGTGGCTGCACTGGCCGGGCTGGTGCTCACCGTGATCGTGCTCGCCGCGCTGTTGGCGCCCTGGATCGCGCCCTACGATCCCTACTTTACGGATCTTACCAAGGTGATGCGGCCACCTGATGCGGAGCACTGGTTCGGCACCGACAACACCGGCCGCGACATCTTCAGCCGCGTCATCTACGGCACGCGTAACACGCTGATGCTGGGACTGGTCGGCGTGATCGTCGGCGGTTTCATCGGTGGCGTTCTCGGCATCCTCGCCGCCTATTATCGCCGTCTCGACGGTTGGATCATGCGGCTGGTCGATGTGATGCTGGCCTTCCCCGCGATCCTGATCGGGCTTGCGGTGGCCGCGATCTTCGGCGCCGGGCTGACGGCCGTGGTGATCGCGCTCGTCGTCGCCACCGTGCCCGATGTCGCGCGGGTGGCGCGGGGTGCGGCGATCGGCGTGATGGGCCAGGAATTCATGGAAGCCGGCCGCGCCGTCGGCGTCTCCGACGGCGAACTGATCTGGCGCTACCTGACGCTCAACTGCATTTCGACAATCTTCGTCTTCCTCACCCTGCGCTTCGGCCAGATCATCCTGATCGGCGCAGCGCTCGGTTTCCTCGGCATGGGCGCGCAGCCGCCGACCGCCGAACTCGGCATGATGGCGGCGCAAGGCCGCGACTTCCTGTTCATGGCGCCGCACATCGCGACGATCCCGAGCTGTGCCATCTTCGTGATCGTGCTGGCCGCCAATCTGTTGGGCGACGCATTCCGTGACGTCCTCGATCCGAGGCTGCAGACATGATCAGGATCGCATTGGGGGTATGTCTGGCACTAGGCGTTGCGGGGCCGGCATCGGCCCAGACGCTCACCTTGATGAAGGGCATCGACGCACCGCATTACGACGCGCAGCGGACGAGCTGGGGGCCGACCTCCGACATCGTCAACATGTTCCAGGACACACTGGTGGCGCTCGACTGGGACGGTCGCACCCCGATCCCCTACCTCGCCAAATCGTGGACGATCAGCGAGGACGGCAGGACCTATACGTTCAGGCTGCGCGACGACGTCTCGTTCTGCAGCGGCAAGAAGTTCACCGCGGACGACGTAGTCTATAGCTTCAAGCGGCTCAAGGACCCGGCGATCAAGGGACCGTTTGCCTGGCGCGCCGGCAACATCAAGGAGCTGCGCGCGCCCGATCCTTACACGGTCGAATACGAGCTCGAGGAGCCGTTCTCCGAACTGCTGCTGCAGCTCACGATGTTCACCAACGTCATCCACAACAAGGAGAGCGTGGAGGCGTTGGGCAAGGACTACGGCATCAAGGGCGCTGACGGCACCGGACCGTGGTGTTTCGATCACTGGCAGCCGCGCACCGAGATCGTGCTGAAACGCCACGACGCCTACAAATGGGGCCCCTCGATGTACAAGAACAAGGGGCCGGTGAAATTCGAAAAGCTCGTCGTCAAGATCGTGCCCGAGGATTCCAGCCGCGTGGCGGCAATGATGTCCGGCCAGTTCGACATCACCCACCAGTTTCCGGCGCAGTTCATCACGCAGGCCAAGGCCGCCCCGATGCTGACGGTGACGCCGGCCAGACCGAATTTCCAGTTGCTCTATTACGGTTTCAAGATCACGCGGCCGATGGTGGCCGATGCCCGCGTGCGCGAGGCCATGAGCATCGCCATCAACCGTGCCGAGATCGCCAAGGCAATCCTGCTGGGTAACGCCGATCCCGCTTTCACGGTCGTCGATCCCGCAGCACTCGACTTCGATCCCAACACCAAAGGCATCATCAAGGAGGATCTCGAGCGGGCCAAGACGCTGCTCGATGAAGCCGGCTGGAAGCCGGGCGCCGACGGCGTACGCGAGAAGGACGGCGTCAAGCTGGCGCCGAAGATATACTTTACCGCCAACGCCAATTCGGCGCGCGTCGCCGAAGCCATTCAGGGCTATCTCCGGAAGATCGGCGTCGACTGGCGGCTGCAGCCGTGGGACTCGACCATCTCGTCCGTCAAGATGATGGAGCAGGACTACGAAATCTGGTCGGTGACGGTGCCTTATCTCTCGGCCGGCGATCTCATGAACATCTATTTCGATTCCGCCAACATCCCGACGCCCAACCGGATGAACTGGAAGGACGCCGAAACCGATGCCTGGCTGAAACAAGGCCGCTCGGCGCTGACCGAAGCCGACCGTGCCAAATATTACGCGCTGGTGCAGCAGAAGGTGACGCGCGAGCACCTCTGGATTCCGGTGCTCAACA
This sequence comes from Bradyrhizobium sp. AZCC 2262, assembly GCF_036924535.1. Taxonomy (NCBI): domain Bacteria; kingdom Pseudomonadati; phylum Pseudomonadota; class Alphaproteobacteria; order Hyphomicrobiales; family Nitrobacteraceae; genus Bradyrhizobium; species Bradyrhizobium sp. AZCC 2262. The sequence continues at coordinate 5,112,916 of NZ_JAZHRT010000001.1, forward strand.
TCAACATGGACCAGGTCGCGAACAAGAAGATCACCGGCGCCAGGCCGCACATGGTCTACCAGAACACTTTCTACAAAGGGCTGGATGTAACGCGATAAGAACAAGCGGGAGGGAACACGATGCGCAGCATTTTGACCGGCGTTGTGGCGCTGCTCGGAGCGGCCGGGATGTGCTCCGCCGCAGAGGCCCAGACCTTGCGGGTGATGAAGTCGCTGGACGCGCCGCATTACGACGGCCAGCGCACGACCTGGTCGCCGACGTCTGATATCGTCAACATGTTCCAGGATACGCTGGTGGCGCTCGACTGGGACGGCAAGACGGCGATCCCCTACCTCGCCAAGTCGTGGACGATCAGCGAGGACGGCCGAACCTATACGTTCAAGCTGCGCGACGATGTGACGTTCTGCAGCGGCAAGAAGTTCACCGCCGCCGACGTCGTCTACAGCTTCAAGCGTCTGAAGGATCCCGACACCAAGGCGCCGTACCATTGGCGCGCCGGCGACATCAAGGAACTGCGCGCGCCCGATCCCTACACCGTCGAGTACGAGCTCAACGAGCCTTACTCCGAACTGCTGCTGCAGCTCACCATGTACACCAACGCGATCCACAATCAGGAGAGCGTGGAGACGCTGGGCAAGGATTACGGCATCAAGGGAATCGACGGTACCGGGCCGTGGTGCTTCGAGAGCTGGCAGCCGCGCACGGAAATCGTGCTGAAGCGCCACGACGCCTACAAATGGGGGCCCTCGATGTACAAGAACAAGGGCCCGGTGAAATTCGACAAGCTCAGCATCAAGATCGTGCCGGAGGACGCCAGCCGCGTCGCCGCCATCATGGGCGGGCAGTTCGATCTCACCCACCAGGTTCCGCTGCAATTCATCGAGCAGGTCAAGGCCGCGCCCAACCTGACCGTCCAGGAGGCCCAACCGAACTTCCAGCTGATGTATTACGGCTACAAGATCACGCGCCCGATGGTATCGGACAAGCGTGTGCGCGAGGCGATGAACATCGCAATCAACCGCGCCGAGATCGTCAAGGGCGTCATGCTGGGCAATGCCGAACCGGCGTACACCTTCGTCGATCCCAAGGCGCTCGACTTCGCCGAAAAGACCAAGGGCATCATCAAGGAGGATGTCGAGCGCGCGAAAAGGCTTTTGGACGAAGCCGGCTGGAAGGTCGGCAGTGACGGCATTCGCGAGAAGGACGGCATGAAGCTCGCACCCCGCGTCCTGTTCACGCAGGTAGCCTACTTCCCGCGCGTTTCGGAAGCGATCCAGGGCTTTATGCGCAAGATCGGCGTCGACTGGAAGATCGTCGGCTACGACTCCACGATTGCGCCAGCCGAGATGGGCAAGCAGGACTACGAGTTGTGGACCGTCACCGTGCCTTATCTGTCGGCAGGCGAATTGATGAACATCTATTTCAACTCGAAGAACATCCCCACACCCAACCGCATGAACTGGAAGGACGCCGAGACCGACGAGTGGCTGAACGCCGGCCGCGCCGCGCTGACCGACGCCGAACGTGCGCTCAACTACGCGCGCGTGCAAGAGAAGGTGACGAGCGAGCATCTGATGATGCCGGTGATGAACGTCGCGATGTACACGACAAGTTCGAAGAAGATGAAGGGCGTCCGACCGCACATGCTCTATCAGAACACCTTCTACAAGGGACTGGATTACTCGTTCTGATGGAAACGCTCCTCGAGGTTCGTGGGCTGAAGACCCACTTCGCGACGGATCGCGGCCTGTTCCGCGCCGTCGACGGCATCAGCTTCAGCGTTCCCCGCGGACGCACCATCGGCCTTGTCGGCGAGTCCGGCTGCGGCAAGAGCGTGACGTCGCTCTCCGTGATGGGCCTGGTGCCGAGCCCGCCGGGCAAGGTCGAGGCCGAGGCGGTGCTGTTCGGCAATCGCGACGTGCTGCGGCTTTCGGCCGACGAGCGCCGCAGGCTGCGCGGCAGCAAGATGTCGATGATTTTTCAAGAGCCGATGACTTCGCTCAATCCGGTCCACACCGTCGGCCAGCAGATCGTCGAGGCGATCCTGGCCCACAGCGCGATGTCGCCGCGCGCCGCTAGAGCGCGCGCGATCGAGATGCTCGACCTGGTGCGGATACCCTCAGCCGCACAGCGCATCGACGATTTCCCGCACAACATGTCGGGCGGCATGCGCCAGCGCGTGATGATCGCGATGGCACTATCGTGCGAGCCCGCATTGTTGATCGCGGACGAGCCGACGACGGCGCTCGACGTCACCATCCAGGCCCAGATCCTCGATCTCCTGAGCGACCTGCAGCAGCGGCTCGGCATGGCGATCCTGATCATTACGCACGATCTCGGCGTCATCGCCGAAGTCGCCGACCAGGTGCTGGTGATGTATGCCGGCCGCATCGTCGAGAGCGCCGACGTCAACGACCTGTTCGCCGATCCGCAACACCCCTATACGATCGGCTTGTTAGGTTCGATCCCGCGCATCGACGTCGACCGCGAGCGCCTCGCCACCATCGAGGGTACGGTGCCCAGTCCGAATAACCAGCCCGCCGGCTGCCGCTTCGCGCCGCGCTGTCCGTTCGCGGACCTGCGCTGCCGGCAACAGCCGCCGCCGCTCCGCGATGTCGCGCCCGGCCACCAGGTGGCGTGCTGGAAGGCCCCGGTCGAGGTGGCGGCATGAGCGATGTTCCGGTTCTTCAGGTCGACGGCCTGGTCAAGCATTTTGCGGTCACGCGCGGCCTGATCCGCCGCAAGATCATCGGTCTTGTGCGGGCCGTCGAGGATGTCAGCTTCGAGATCGCCCGCGGTGAGACGCTGGCGCTGGTCGGTGAATCCGGCTGCGGCAAGTCGACCACGGGACGCCTGATCCTGCGTCTGATGGACCCGACGTCAGGCTCGGTGCGCTTCAAGGGCAAGGAAATCGCCGAGCTCGACAAGCGCGAGCTGCGCCGGATGCGTCGGCACATGCAGATCATTTTTCAGGACCCGTACGCCTCACTCAACCCGCGCATGACCGTGGGCGAGATTTTGGCCGAGCCGCTACGTGTCCACGAGATCGGCGACGACGCATCGCGCGCCGCGCGCGGCCGCGAGCTTCTGGATATCGTCGGGCTGTCGCCCGAACATGCCAGGCGCTATCCGCATCAATTCTCCGGCGGCCAACGCCAGCGCATCGGCATTGCGCGTGCGCTTGCTGCCAATCCCGACCTGATCGTCTGCGACGAGCCGGTGTCGGCGCTCGACGTCTCGATCCAGGCGCAGATCGTCAACCTGTTGCAGAATCTGCAGCAGCGCTTCGGTCTCTCCTATCTGTTCATTGCTCATGATCTTGCCGTCGTAAAACACATCAGCGACCGCGTCGCGGTGATGTATCTCGGCAAGCTCGTCGAAATATCGGACAAGAAGACGCTCTACGAGCGTCCGCTGCACCCCTATACCCAGGCGCTGCTGGCGGCGATCCCCAAGCCCGATCCCGCCTTGCGCACCAAGCGCGTGATGCTGCAGGGCGACGTGCCGAGTCCGTTCAGACCGCCTACCGGATGCCGCTTCCACACCCGTTGCCCGCACGCGCAGCCACGCTGCTCAGCTGAGGAGCCAAAACTGCGCGAGGCGGCGCCCGGCCATCGCGTCGCCTGTCATTTTTTTGAAACGCTACCAGCTCCGACCATCCTCGCGCGCGCCGGTCTTGCGAAAGGCAAATTCGCCGAGCGGCTGGCGGCCTTCGAGGCGGCGAAGCAAGGGCTGAAACCGTCAGACGCGAAATTACCCGGCGTGTTCAATGGCGCGGATGGCACCACGCAATTCAGCTAGCCCTCGCAGGCGCCCAATCGCGGTATAGCCGGGGTTGGTGCGTTTTGTTTCTGCGAGATCGTCGAGCATGCGATGGCCGTGGTCCGGCCGGAACACGATCTGGTTATCCGGCGAACGCTTGCGATTCTCGGTGAGCAGCGCCTTCAAGACCGCGATCATATCGACATCGCCATCCAGATGATCGGATTCGAAGAACGACAAACCATCGGCTTCCCGCTTGGTCGCCCGCAAATGCGCGAAACCAACGCGCGCCGCGAAGCGTTTGGCCATCGCGGGCAGATCATTTTCCGCGCGCACGCCGAGCGAGCCGGTGCAGAAACAGATGCCGTTGGCCTTGGAGGGCACGGCATCGAACAGCGCCTGATAGTCTTCCGCGGAAGATGCAATGCGCGGCAGGCCGAACAGCGGCCGCGGCGGATCGTCCGGATGCAGCGTCAGCGTCACGCCGAGGGCTTCGGCGACCGGCGTCACGCGCGCGAGGAACTCGCTGAGGTGCCGGCGCAGCACCGCGGAATCGATGCCGCGATATTGCTGCAAGCGGTCGCGGAACTGCGGGATCGTCAGCGGATCGGTCGTGGAGCCCGGCAGCGCGCTAGCGATGTTGGTGACGAGGACATCGATATCGGCCTGCGTCATCCCCGAATAGACTTCCTTGGCGCGACGCCGCGCGGCCTCGGAATACTCGGCCGGCGCCTCGGGGCGCTCCAGTATATGCAGATCGAACGCCGCAAACCGCTCCTGGTCGAAACGCATCGCCTTGGCGCCGTTCGGCAGCTCCCATTCGAGATCGGTGCGGCACCAGTCCACGACCGGCATGAAATTGTAGCAGATGATCTTGATGCCGGACGCGGCGACTGCCTCGAGGCTCGCGACCCAGGACTCGATCGAACGTGTCGCATTGCCCCCGAGCCGCTTGACGTCATCAGGAATCGGAATCGATTCCACCACCGACCAGGTGAGCTGCGAACGGCCGGGCTGGCTGTTCTCGATCAGGTTCTTGCGCTCCTCGACGGCGGCACGCGTCCAGGCCTCGCCGATCGGCACCTGATGCAGCGCCGTCACCACGTCGGTCGCGCCGGCCTGGCGGATATCGTCGAGCGACACGGGATCATTGGGCCCGTACCACCGCCATCCCTGCAACATCATGGGCGATCTCCCGAAATCTGAATTGCGATCAAGCCGTCAGCACGACCTTGACGCTCTGCGAGCGGTCGAGCGCCAGCCGCACCGCGTCGGGTGCGACCGAAAGCGGGCGCTGAGCCGTCACCAGCGAAAGCACGTCGACGCTGCCATCGGCGATCAGTTCGACCGCGGTGAAGAATTCCATCCCGAAGCGGAACGAGCCGCGAAGGTCGATCTCTTTGGCCATGACAGCGTTCGCCGGCACGGAAATCTGCCCGCCGGGCAGATTGCCGACCTGGACCACGACGCCGCCGCGCCTGACGGCGCCGATGGCGCTCGCAAGGCCCGCCGCGGTGCCCGAGACTTCGAAGGCTACATCGAACGGACGCGCCGCGGCTTCCGCCTTCAGCGCCTCCTCGCCGCCGGAGATATCGACGACATGGCTGGCGCCCAATCGTGTGGCGAACGCGAGCGGCGCCGCGGCGATATCGACCACAGTCGTCTCCGCGATCCCTGCACGCTGCGCCGCCAGCATCGTCAAAAGCCCGATCGGACCGGCGCCGAACAGCACGGCGCGCTTGCCGGTGACGTCGCCAGCACGGGCGACCGCATGCAGGCACACCGCGAGCGGTTCGGCCAAGGCAGCCGCCTGATACGTCACGTGATCGGGAATCTTCACGCACTGCGCTGGGATGGCGTCGAAGTAGGACGCAAAGCCGCCCTGCATATGCGGGGTCTTCGAGGCTGAGCCCATGAAGAAGATGTTCTCGCACAGATTGGGCCGGTTCTCGCGGCACGGCTTGCAATGCCCGCACCAGCGCGACGGATTGAGGGCGACGCGGTCGCCGACCTTCACATCAGGCGCGGAGCCTGCGATCTCGACCACCTCGCCCGCGATCTCGTGGCCGAGCACCAGCGGTGAGGTCACGACGAAATCTCCGGTGCGGGCATGGCGATAGTAATGCATGTCGGAGCCGCAGATGCCGCCGGCGCCGAAACGAATCCGCACCATGCCTGATGCCAACGGATCGAGCGGCCGCTCGACCATGCGCAGATCTTCCGGGCCGAACAGCGTTGCGGCCAAAGCCATCGATGTCATTTTGAGAGTCCCATGTATTTTGGCAGCCAGAGCGTCAACTCCGGGATGTACGTGATGGCGACGAGCGCCAGCAGTAGCGGCACCAGCCACGGCAGGATCGCCATGGTCGTGCGTTCGACCGACAGTTTCGCCACGCGCGCAAGCACGAACAGCACCATGCCGAGCGGCGGATGCAGCAAGCCGATCATCAGGTTCAGCGTCATGATCAGGCCGAAATGAATGGGGTCGATGCCCAGTTTCAGAACGATCGGCAGCAGGATCGGAACCAATATCGTGATCGCGGCGATGGTGTCGATGAAGCAGCCGACGAACAGGATCAGGATGTTCGCCAGCAGCAGGAACACCCATTTGTTGTGGGTGATCCCGAGCATCACATCGGTCAGCGTCTGCGCCGCCTGCGACACCGTCAGCAGCCAGGCGAAGATCGAGGCCGCGGTGACGATGAACAGCACCGATGCCGTGGTTTCGATGGTGTCGAATGTCGCTTTCGCGACCGTCTGCAGCGTCATCGAGCGGTAGCGCACGAGGCCCAGGAACAGCGACCAGATCACCGCGGCGACGGCGGCTTCCGTCGGCGTGAACCAGCCAAGCGTCATGCCGCCGATCAGGATGACCGGCGCCATCAGCGCCATCACGGCGGAGAAATCGAAATACCAGTCGAGCGCCAACAACGCCACCAGACCGATCCCGACGGCCATGTTCACCGACATCCCGCTGACGACCAGGAGCCAGACCACCATCGGGAAAGCCAGCACAATGAAGATTTCCAGGGCCGCCGAGCCGAGCTGCGGCCATGAGAACGGCGAGTCGCTGCCCCAACCGTTGCGGTGGGCGAAAAAGGCCACCGTTGCCATCATGAACAAGGTCATGACCACGCCGGGAATGACGCCACCGAGGAACAGCGCGCCGATCGAGACGTTCGCCATCATGCCGTAGATCACGAAAGGCAGCGAGGGCGGGATGATCGGGCCGAGCGTGGCGGAGGCCGCGGTCACGCCGACGGAAAACTCCGTCGAATAGCCGTGATCCTTCATCGCCTTGATTTCGATGGTGCCGAGCCCCGCGGCATCCGCAATCGCGGTACCGGACATGCCGGAGAAGATCACCGAACCGATAATGTTCACGTGACCGAGACCGCCGCGCATCCAGCCCACCAGCGCGACCGCAAATTTGTAGATGCGCCCGGTTACGCCGGCGATGTTCATGAGATTGCCGGCGAGAATGAAGAACGGCACGGCGAGCAGCGGAAAGCTCTCGACGCCGGCGATCATGCGCTGCGCCAGCGTCACATCGGGCGTAATGCCCGTGACCAGAATATACACCAGCGACGACACCGCCATGGCGAGCGCAACGGGAACGCCGATCAGCATCAGCAGCAGAAATCCCCCAAGCAGCAGCAGCATCGTCCTACCCTTCCGTTCCGTCGAATGCGCCGGGTCGCTCCAGAATGGAGTAGCCCCGCCGCCAGTTCTCGACCGCGACCTGGATCGAGCGGCCGAACATCAGCACGAAGCCGAGCAGCACGGCGTAATAGACAAAACCCTTTTGAAACTTGATCGTGGTCATCCGCTCGTCGCCGATAATCTGGATAAATTGCCAGACCAGCTTGATCGCGTAGCCGAAGAACGCGATCCGGATCAGGTCGATGACGGTCGAAAGCGCGCGCGCCGGCAGATGCGGCAGATAGCGGAAGATCAGGTCGACCTGGATGTGCCGCGACAGCCGCACGCACATTGCCGAGCCGATGAAGACCACGCCGATCAGGCAGTAGGTCGCGATCTCCTCGGTCCAGGCATAGCTGTCGTTGAGGACATAGCGGGTGAAGAACTGCAGGAACACGGCCAGCGCCATGATCCAGAAGATCGCGAGCGCCAGCCAGTCTTCCGTGGCGTACTGGCTGAGATCGGCGCCCTTGGGGACCTCGTCCTCAAAAGTGTGGGCGATCTCGTCCGCCGTGATCTGCTTGTGAACTTCAACCGTCGACATGCGCTTACTCCCCAAGCTGGCGGCGCGTGATTGGTTCACGTCATTCCGGGGCGGCTCAAAGAGCCGAACCCGGAATCTCGAGATTCCGGGTTCTGTGCTTCGCACAGCCCCGGAATGACAGCTCATTTCTATTTGACCGCCTGGATGCGTTCCCAGTCGGCCTTGCGGTAGTCGAAGCTCTCAAAGCTCACGGTCTTGAGCACGGTGTCGCGGAATTCGTCCTTGTTGACCTCCGTCACCGTCAGGCCCTTCTGCTTGAAAAAATCGACCAGCTTGGCTTCGTTGGTCTTGATCTCGGCGGTCGCCTTTGCTGCCGCTTCCTGCGCGACGTCGGTGAAGATCTTGCGGTCTTCCTCGGACAACTTTTTCCAGAGCGCGCCGGACATCACGGTGTTGAGATGATCGACGATGTGGCCGGTCAGCACGATGTGCTTCTGCACCTCGTAGAACTTCTTGGCCTCGATGGTCGTGAGCGGATTTTCCTGGGCCTCCACGGTGCCGTTCTGCAGGGCGAGATAGACCTCGGCAAACGCAATCGGCGCGGTATTGGCGCCGCATGCGCGCGGCATCGCGAGATAGGCCGGCACATCGGGCACGCGAATCTTGAGGCCCTTCATGTCGGCGCACGTCTTGATCGGCTTGTTCGACGAGGTGTGGCGCACGCCGTAATAAGTCACCGCCAGGATGTGATGGCCGGTCTTGTCCTCGTAGCCCTTCGTAAGCTCCTTGAAGACGTCGCTCTTGGTATAGGCCAGGAGATGGTCGGCATCGCGGAAGGTGTAGGGATAGTAGGTCACGCCGATCGGCGGAAAGCTCTTGGCCGCAAAGCTCGAGCCCGAGATGATCATATCGACCGAGCCGAGCGAAAGCCCCTGATTGATGTCGGTTTCCTTGCCAAGCTGCGAGGCCGGATAGACGTCGATCTGGTAACGTCCATTGGTGCGCTTGTTGATTTCGCCCGCGGCCCAGACGGAAGCGGTGTGGAACGGCTCGGAAGTCTCGTAAACATGAGCCCATTTGAGCTTGGTCTGCGCCATGCCTGATGTGGTCGCGGCCAGCAGTGCAGCAGCAGACGCCGCAAATGCAATCGTCAATTTCTTCAACACGTGAATTCCTCCCTTGCTACAATTTGCTTTTGTTACTCAACCGGCCCGGCATTTCGCTGAACCGTTCGAATTCTTAGTCGTTTTCCTGGTCGTTCAGCCGCTCCTCGCGCGAACGCGGGAGGCAGGCGAAGCTTCGGTTCCGAAATTTTGCGCAAAGCGCGCCTGCGACCGCGCCAGGTGCTCGCGCATCGTCACGCGCGCCGCCTCCGCGTCATGGGCGGCAATGGCGTCGCGGATCGCGCGGTGCTCGGCCAGCGCCGCATTCCAGGATTTGGGATTCTCGAAATAGTGCGCGAGCTTGGCGAAGTAGGGATTGAGCCGCTGGTCGAATAACTCGCCTACCACACGGACCAGCACGGCGTTGTCGAGACATCCGGCTACAGCTACATGAAACGCGCGGTCATGGATCATCGAGGCCTCGCCGGGATGCTGCACGGTGGCCATCGCGTCCAGCGAAGCGTCGATGCGCGCGATATCCTCGGATGTCGCTACCCGTGCCGCCTGTTCGGCGATGGCGCCTTCGAGGAATTCGCGGGCGCGCAGCAGTTCGAACGGGCCTTCGATCTCGGCCGCCGCCGGCAAGGGCGGCGCGAGCGCCGCCGGTTCGCTGACATAAATTCCGGAGCCGACGCGAATCCGAACCCGGCCCTCCACTTCGAGCGCGATCAGCGCTTCACGCACCGTCGGCCGCGACACCTTCAACTGTTCGGCCAGATCGCGTTCGGTCGGAAGCCGGCTGCCCACGCGATATTCGCCGCAGTCGATCAGGGCGCGGAGCTGATCGGCAACCTGGCGATAAAGGCGTCGCGCTTCCACGGCTTCGAGCGGCACGCTCGTTCCTTCCCTGACGATCGCTTGAGTGATCGATTTTTCTTGCTTTGATCAGCCCACAGCCAATAAATCGGCAATATTGGCCTTACCAATTGACCAAAGATTGATGGATCGAGACTTCCATGTCAAGCGAAACGCCAAAAAATCACGTTTCCGGCCCGAAAGACGGCGATTTCCGCCTGTCCGACGCCACCCTCGACAAACTGCCCGGCCAGATCCGGCGTCCGGCTTATGACCGCGCGCGCGTCACGCCCGGCATCGTTCACCTCGGAATTGGCGCGTTCCACCGGGCACACCAGGCGGTGGTGATCGACGACCTCCTTGCCGGCGGCGCGACGGATTGGGGAATCGTCGGAGCCAGCTTGCGCAGCTCGGAAACGCGCGATGCCCTCGCCCCGCAGGATTGCCTTTACACGCTGGCCGTTCGTTCCGGCGCGGGCACCGATCATCGGATCATCGGTTCGGTTCTCGCATGCGAGGTCGCCAACGAGAAACCCGCCCCCTTGGTCGCACGCCTGACCCACCCGGCCACCCGCATCGTCTCGCTGACGGTCACCGAGAAGGGCTATTGTCACACGCCGCAAACCGGCGACCTGGACGAGCATCATCCCGACATCGTTCATGACCTGCAAAATGCGGACACGCCGCGCTCGGCCATCGGATTCCTGGTGGCTGCGCTGGCGCGCCGGCGGATTGCCGGTGCGGCCCCCTTCACCGTTCTGTCCTGCGACAATCTCTCCGCCAACGGCCATACCGTCGGGCGCATCGTGACGCAGTTCGCCGCCTTGCGATCGCGCAATCTCGCCGAGTGGATTGAAGCCGAGGTGGCCTTCCCTTCGACCATGGTGGACCGGATCGTGCCGGAGACCACCGACCTCGACCGATCAGAGATTTCCTCCGCGCTCGGCATGATCGACGCGTGGCCTATCGTCACGGAACCATTCACGCAATGGATCGTCGAAGACCGCTTTCCGGCCGGGCGGCCGGACTTCGCAGCCGCAGGCGTGCAATTGGTTTCGGACGTAACGCCGTTCGAACACATGAAGCTGCGGCTGCTCAACGCCAGCCATTCGGCGCTGGCCTATCTTGGCTATCTCGCCGGCCATGAAACCATCGCTGCAACCATGACCGACCTTCGCTTTGCGGCGTTTGCCCGGCAGGTGATGCAGGACGCGGCGCCGACACTCGCGATGCCTGAAGGGACCGATCTTGCGGCCTATGGCGCATCGCTGCTGCAGCGCTTCTCCAATCCCGCCCTGCACCATCGCACCTGGCAGATCGCGATGGACGGATCGCAGAAACTGCCGCAGCGCCTGCTCGGCACCATGCAGGACCGGCTGCGACTGGGCCTTTCGATCGACACGCATGCGCTCGCGGTAGCGAGCTGGATGCGCTACGTCACCGCAAAGGACGAACAGGGACGCGCCATCGACGTACGCGATCCGCTTGCCAGGGAACTGGCTGAGATCGCCGAGCGCGCCGGCCCATACGCGGAGCGCCTTGCGCCCGCGCTGCTGGAGGTGCACTCCATTTTCGGCAACCTCGGCAGCGATCCTCGCATGCGCAACGCCGTCACCGCGGCGCTCGCAAAACTCTACGCCCTGGGGGCACGACAGACGGTGCAGACGTTTCAGCCAGCATGATAGAACCACATGGTGGCAAGGCCACACCGCGACCGCCTATTTATTTCGGAATTCAGCAGGCTACGGAGACAACACCGTCCTGGTGAGTTGGTGACAGGGATCGGCGAGCCCGTCGATGACATCGAAATGATGCCGGCCGGGTTCTTCGATCGTGCGGGTTTTCGCACCGAGCCCGGTCCAGATGTTGGCGAGGAGCGCGTTCTGGCGGACGAATTCCGGGCGCTCCGCGCTGCCCACCCAGCACGTCACGCGCACATCCCGCATCGGCTCCAGCAATGCGGGGCTCTCCACGAGCGCCTCGGCCTCGTCGATCCGGAGGTCCGTATTCATGGCGGCCTTCATCAATGGACGAAGGTCATGAACGCCGGAAATGGAGACGGTGTGGCTGATGCGCGCCCGGACATCGTCCGGGAGCGGCGACGTCGCCGAAATCATGCGTGTCACCAGATGCCCGCCGGCAGAGTGACCGACCAGAAAAAGCGGGCCTTCGACGATCGCGGCGGCGCGCTCGACGGCCGCGGCAATTTCGCGCGTGATCTCGGAGATGCGCACAGTCGGGCACAGCGTGTAGGAGGGCATCGCCACCGCATAGCCGCCTTCAACCGATCCGCGCGCGAGATGCGACCAAAAGCTCTTGTCGAGCGCCTTCCAGAATCCGCCATGGACGAAGACGACCAGGCCCTTTGGCCGGCCTTCCGGTGCAAAGAGATCGAAGCGGTTTCGTGCGCGCTCGCCATAGGGGACGTCGAGCGTCGCGCGGCCGCTGCCTTGAAGTGCGTCACGATAGGCCTGCGCGGGCTGCACCCACGCCGCCGGCCAGCGTTCGCCGCCCGGAATGTTCGGAGCATTCGCATAGGCGTCGCTCCAGTCGGAAATCTGATGAAAAATCACGCGGTTCGGTTTCCGTCCAATTCTGTGGGTCGGGCGGATGTCCGATCGATGCCCGCAGCCAACTAGTCTATACCGAGAAGCGCACCTTGCGCCCATAAATTTTAAGCTTGAAATAATTGATATCAGCGCGAATAATTCCGCGGGGGCGCGAGCCAGGGAAAGACATGACCGATTTCACGCGAACAAAATCCCTGTTCGCCATCCCGGATGGCCTGATCTATCTGGACGGCAATTCGCTCGGTCCCCTGCCCGTTGCAGCCGCCGATCGCGTCGGCCGCATGATAGCGGAGGAATGGGGCAAGCACCTCATCAAGGGCTGGAACGTCGCCGGGTGGATGACGCAGCCGCGGCGTATCGGCGACCGCATCGGCCGGTTGATCGGTGCTGCCGAAGGGACGGTGGTGGTGGGCGATACGCTGTCCATCAAGGTCTATCAGGCGCTGGCCTCTGCGCTCGAACTCAATCCGTCGCGGCGCGTAATCTTGTCGGACAGCGGCAACTTTCCTTCCGATCTCTACATCGCCAGCGGTCTGCTCGAATCGCTCGACCGCGGCCACGAGTTGAAGGTCGTGGCCCCCGAACACGTCGAAGCGGCCATCGACGAGACGATCGCGGTGCTGATGCTGACCGAGGTCGACTACCGCACCGGCCGGCTGCACGACATGACCACGCTGACGCGCAGGGCGCATGCCGCCGGCGCGTTGACGGTCTGGGATCTGGCGCATTCCGCGGGCGCGATTCCGGTCGAGTTGGAAGGTGTCGAAGCCGATTTCGCAGTTGGCTGCACCTACAAATATCTCAATGCCGGTCCTGGCGCGCCAGCCTTCATCTATGTAGCGCCGAAGCACGCCGATACGGCGCGGCCGGCGCTTTCCGGTTGGATGGGTCATCAGGCGCCCTTTGCCTTTGACCTCGACTATCGGGCCGGGCCGGGCATTGAGCGAATGCGGGTCGGTACGCCCCCGATCATTGCGATGGCCGCGCTCGACGCCGCCCTCGACGTCTGGGATGGCATCAGCATGACCGACGTGCGCCATGCATCGATCGCGCTCGCCGACCTGTTCATCCACGAAGTCGAAGGACGTTGTCCCGAGCTGACACTGGCTTCGCCGCGGGACGGAAAGCGGCGCGGCAGCCAGGTTTCGTTTCGTCACCCGGACGGCTACGCGATCATGCAGGCGCTGATCGCGCGCGACGTGATCGGCGACTTCCGCGCGCCGGACCTGATGCGCTTCGGCTTTACGCCGCTCTACATCGGAGAAGCCGAGGTTCGCGCGGCGGTCGAAATCATCGCCGACGTCTTGACCAATCGCCGCTGGGATACCGAGGACTACCGCAAAAAGGCGCTCGTGACATGACCGGCAAGCCCGACGATCCCTCGCGTGAGGGAGCCCAGATGTCGTTCGAAGGTCGCATGTCCTACAGCGATTATCTGCATCTGGAACGCGTGCTGGACGCGCAAAAGCCGCTCTCGGACGCGCATGACGAACTGCTGTTCATCATCCAGCACCAGACTTCCGAACTCTGGATGAAGCTGGCCATCCACGAAATCCGTTCCGCCATCAAGGCGATCCGCCACGACCAGTTGCAACCCGCCTTCAAGATGCTGTCGCGTATCGCCCGGATATTCGAGCAGCTCAATACCGCCTGGGACGTGTTGCGGACGATGACACCCAGCGAATACACCGAGTTTCGCGATCAGCTCGGGCAGTCCTCGGGTTTCCAGTCATACCAGTACCGCGCCATCGAATTCCTGGCCGGCAATCGCAATTTGGCGCTGCTTGCCCCGCACGCCCACCGCGCCGACATCATGGCAAAGCTCGAGGAAATTCTCGCTGAGCCGGGCCTCTATGACGAGGCGCTGCTGCTCTTGGCGCGCAATGGTTTTGACATCGGCGAAGACGCACGCCGAACCGACTGGCGCGTCAAGCGCACGCCAAACGACGAGGTTTTGGCGGCCTGGAAGACCGTCTATGCGTCGCCGGCGAAACACTGGATGCTCTACGAGTTCGCGGAAAAGCTGGTCGATTTCGAAGACTATTTCCGCCGCTGGCGCTTCAACCACGTCACGACGGTCGAGCGCATCATCGGCCTGAAGCGCGGAACCGGCGGCACGTCGGGCGTCTCCTACTTGCGCAAGATGCTCGAGGTCGAACTTTTTCCGGAACTCTGGAAGCTGAGAACAGAGCTCTAGGACGACACCCGACAAGCGGGTTTCAGCGCGGCACCACCGCCGTCGCCTCGATCTCGACGCGGGCTTCCTTCTCGACCAGACGCACCACCTGCACCAGCGCCATCGCCGGATAATGCGCGCCAAAAATCTCGCGATAGACGCGGCCTAGCTCTTTCAGGCTCGCGAGATATTCCTCGATGTCGACGACATACCAGGTCAGGCGCACGAGATGCTGAGGTCCAGCGCCGCCCTCGGCGAGGATATCGGCAATGTTGCTCAGCGTCTGACGGACCTGCGCGACGAAATCGGTTGCGAGGTAACCTTGCGTATCCCAACCGATCACGCCGCCGGTCACGACAAGCCGGCCATCGGCGGCCATGCCGTTGGCGTAGCCCTTCGGCATCGGCCAGCCGCTCGGCTGCAGCACTTGCGGACCGGAGGGCGGGGTATCGGTCTTGGGATTAGGCACCACACTCAATGTGGGGCCTTTAGGGGCGGTCACCGGCTTTTCTCCATCAGGTTAGACGTTATTCCGCGGCGACGCTTGGTGACGCCGAGCCGGCCGATGCCATCTGCCTCAGCGCAAAGCGCCTCAGCTTGCCGGTTTCGGTCTTCGGCAGTTGCGTAATATACTCGATCGCACGCGGATATTTATACGGCGCAATTGTCTGCTTGACATGATCCTGCAACGCCTGCGTCAGCGCAGCGTCGCCCAAGGCCCCACCCGCCAGAACCACGTAAGCCTTGACGATCATGCCGCGCGCCTCGTCGGGAGCACCGACCACGCCGCATTCGGCTACCGCAGGGTGGGACAGCAACGCGGTTTCGACCTCGGGACCTGCGATGTTGTAGCCGGAGGAGACGATCATGTCGTCCGAACGGGCGACAAAGGACAGCCGTCCGTTTGCGTCGCGGACGAAGGAATCGCCCGTCAGGTTCCAGCCGTCGCGCACATAGTTCGATTGCCTCTCGTCGGCGAGATAGCGGCAGCCCGTCGGTCCGCGCACCGCAAGCTTTCCGACGGTACCATCAGGCAATTCGTTCATGTTGTCGTCGACGATTTTTGCCTCATAGCCGGAAACCGGTTGCCCTGTCGTCCCGGCTACGGCGTCACCGACGCGGTTGGTGATGAAGATGTGCAGCAGCTCCGTCGAGCCGATGCCGTCGAGAATGGTCTTGCCGGTTCTGCGGGTCCAGCTTTCGAACACCGGCGCGGGCAAGGTTTCGCCGGCCGAGACCGCGATCCGCAGCGACGACAGATCGGCACCCTTGTCCATCGCTGCCATCATCGCGCGATACGCGGTTGGCGAGGTGAAGCAAATCGTCGCCTTGTGGGTCTCGATGATCTTGACCATCTCGGGCGGCGCCGCGTTTTCCAACAGCGTTGCGGTCGCGCCGAACCGCAACGGGAAGATCGCCAGTCCCCCGAGCCCGAACGTAAAGGCCAGCGGTGGCGAGCCGACGAAAACATCGTCCTCGGTCACGTTGAGGACTTCCCTGGCATAGCCGTCCGCAACGATCATGAGGTCGCGATGGAAATGCATTGTCGCCTTGGGTTCGCCGGTGGTGCCCGAGGTAAATCCAAGCAGCGCGACGTCATCGCGTCCCGTCTTCACGGCTTCGAACTTTACCGGCTTGTTCAACGCCACCCGGTCGAGCTCGGCATCATGGTTCGACGTGCCGTCGAAATTCACCACCTGCTTGAGAAAGCGGCTGGTCTTCGCGCACGCGACCAGCTCATCGGCAATGCGGCTGTCGGTCAGCGCCAGCGCAATCTCGGCCTTGTCGACGATCTTGCCCAGCTCGCCGGCGCGCAGCATCGGCATGGTGTTGACGACGACAGCGCCCGCTTTGGTGGCTGCGAGCCAGGCCGCGACCAGTGCCGGATTGTTGCCGGAACGGATCAGGACGCGATTGCCGGGCTTGACGCCGTAGTTCTCCACCAGCGCATGCGCGAGGCGGTTGGACCAGTCAGCCAGTTCCTTGTAGGTGCGCTGGCGGCCGTTGCCGATCAGCGCGATCCGGTCGCCACAGCCTTTTTCGACGATACGGTCGGTCAGCTCGACCGCGGCATTCAGATATTCCGGGTATTGAAACTCGGGCTGATCGAGCAGCAGGTCCGGCCATTGCTCGGATGGCGGCAGATTTCGCCGCGCGAAGTCATCGATATGGCCCGACGGGCCAAGAGACCGACCAAGGGTCCGGCTGGGTGACATCTTCATCTCCCCTCGCTTCCATCAATGAAAGGCTCGAGTTCAATATCGAGGACGCCCGGCAACGCCATCTCGCAAATCATTTTAGGCTTAAAACAATTTTTCGCAAGTGTGGAATCATGGGTGGAATCACCCCTTCCCCGCCGCCGGGATCAGCCTGACGGCGGCAGCGCCAAGGGAACCCGTCCTCAGGCTGCACGGTAGGCCGGCGCCGAGGCCAGGAAGCGGCCATAGGCAGCGGCATCGGGCGGGGTAAATTTCTCGACCAACGGGTTGGCCCGGCGTCCGGACACGCCGATATCCGACATCAACTCGTCAAAGTGCTTGAAGTGATAGGGCGCCACGCACAGCCCGCCATAGACGCCGGCCGCCGGCCGCTCGACACGCTTGAAATGCAGCATCATCTCGATGTTGTCCCGCATCTCGTTGGTCGTCGGCTGACGGGCGAGCTGGCCATCGGCGTAACGCACCAGCCAGTTGGCGGCGAGGTCGGCGCACAGCACCGTGCAGAAGCTGGAATTGAAACCGACGAACCCCATCTCCGGCAGGTCTGGATTGGCGATCAGCCGATACAGTCGGTACTGCCCGTCGGGATCGACGAGTTTTTCAAGGTACGCCTGCGGCAAGAACGGCACGCCTAGTTTGTAGCCGATCGCGAGCACGGCGACGTCGGCCTGTACGCGCTGTCCGCCGGTCATCACAATGGAATTGCCATCGTAGCGATCAAAGCTGCCTCTGACGGCCTTGATGCGGCCGTCGGCGACCATCGGAAAGAATCCTGGCGTGGCGATCGGCACCGCGCAGTTGACGCCATCCTCGATCCGCTCTTTCGGCACCATGTCGCATTTGCCGAGCTTGAGCTGAACTTTCAGCAGGCTCTCCAGCCCGCGCCAGTTGGCCCAGACCAACGGCTTTGCAACCGCATGCGCGAACCGCGACATCGCGCCGATGCCCCAGCTCCGGAACATCTCCTCCTGGGCGCGGATGTAGAGAATGCGTTTAAAATTGACCAGGCCGCCGATGAAATAGGGAATCCGCCATACCGGCTCGCGGTACACCAGCGTGACTTCGGCCGCGCCGGAATTCACCGCATTGACCGCGATATCTGTCGCCGACTTCGAACCGCCGAGCACGACGATCTTCCGGCCTTTGGCGATGACAGGATCGTTGTACTCCGAGGAGTGCAGGATGCGCCCGCCCTGCGCCTTGAAAGATTCTTCGCCGGGCAGGCTGAGGGTCTGAGGCTCGTTGAACTGCCCGGTGCAGACAGCGACAAAATCGAAATCCTCGTGACTGATACCGCCATCCGGCCCGCGCAGCTCGAGCCGCCAGCCGGGGGCGGAATCGAGCCGCCGATCCATCAGCGCCACGGCCGTGTTGAAGCGGATCGCGCCGAGGAGATTATTGTCCTTGGCATACTCGGTCAGATAGGCGTGGACCTGCGGCCCTTTCGGCCATTCCGGATAGGAATCCGGCATCGCTTTGTCGGTGTAGCGATAGAGATCCTTCGGGCTTTGCGTTTGCACCTCGGGATAGGACCGCGCCGGCTCCCAGACCCCGCCGAGATCGCCGCTGCGCTCGACAATCGTGATCTGATGTCCGCGCGCGGCGAAGGCTTTTGCCGCCGCGAGCCCCGATACGCCGGCGCCGATGATGCAAACATGTTTCTGCGTGACCATGACAAGTCTCCAGCAAGGATGGGCTCACGGGAGCGGCGCGTTGCTATTCCGTACGCCGCCCCTTCGCGTTCTTTCGAACTATTCGTTGGCCTCGGGCGGCAGGAAATTCACTTCATGCTGCGCCGAGATCCGAACCACCTCCGCGGGATCGGTCAAATTGTGGAGCTGGTTGAACAGCGCTTCGAGCTTTTGTATCGGCGACACCCAGAACAGCGCGCGCGCCGGCTTGTCGGATTTGTTGAAATAGCCATGCGGAATGCCGCGCGGCAGGCGAACCAGATCGCCGGCCTTGGCCTGCACCCAGACGCCGTCGAGCTTGAGGTCCAGTACGCCTTCCTGCACCAGGATGAACTCATCCTGCGTTGGATGAATGTGCACAGGCACGAACTGGCCGGGTTCGCTGTTGGTCTCAAATGCAAAGGTGGAATCGGTCACGGCCTTGGGGAAGTAGACCTGACCGAGAATATTCCAGCTCTTGCCGTCGTAACCGGTGCCGTTGGCGGTGATGCCTTTTTCGAGCGCTGCCATGTCGCCATCTCCTCTGTCGCAGTTGGTATGATTGCGAGGTCCGAATAGTTCGCGCAGGCTGGATCGAGCCGGAACGGCGGTCTAGCCGGAAAACGAATCCGCCGCGCCCACCGCGAAAATTTTTGGATTGCTGCGATGCGGAATGACGGGGGAGAGCATGCCTTTCGATCAGGCACCAACGACCACCAAATCGCCTTTCCAACCACGGCGTCCGCAGATATTATAGGCTTCAAATAATGCGGAGGGCCGGGCCATGGCGACGGACACCAGCATTGTCGGGCATGACCCTGCCGTCCGGCTGGCGGCGTTCAACCGCGTTTCGACCGCCAGCGTCGACGCTGCCGCCGACGCGATCGGGCGGATATTTTGCCCGCACGAACTGAAGCCCACCGCGAGATCATCGCCCGACTTTTTTGCACTGCATAACAGCGCGGTCTTTGGCGGCTTCTCCGTCAACTATGTCGCCTATGGCGGGTCGGTGTCGATCGACCCCGGCTGTCTCGAGCGCTTCTTCCTGTTGCAAATCCCCGTGCACGGTTCGTCGCGGATCCAAACCGCCTCGCGCGACATCGCAGCCGCTCCCGGCACCGGCGCTTCGCTGTTATCGCCGACGATTCCCACACGAATGACCTGGCAGGACAATTGCGCCCAGCTCATTCTACTGGTCGATCGCCGCCTGTTGGAGCAACGGGCTGCGGCGCTGTCGGGCCGGCCGGCGGGCGCGGTCGAGTTCGAGCCTGCGGTCGATCTCACTTCTGCGGGCGGCCAAGCGCTTCAGTCGCAGATTTTGCAACTCGTCGATCTCGCCGAACGCCTCGGACCGCAACGGCCGCTTTCGCCGATGGCGGCGGCGAATGCACGCGAGACGCTGTTGGGTGCCTTGCTCCACGGCCAGCACCACAGCGCCAGCGATGCGATCGACCGATTTGGCGGCCGGGCCGAAGCGCTGCCGCAATCGTTGCGGCGGGCGCACGAATTCCTCAATGCGCATGCAGACGAGCCGCTCGACCTTGAGCAGCTTGCCGCGGCCGCAGGCACGGGCATCCGCGCGCTGCAGCTCGGCTTCCAGCGGCATTTCGGAACCTCGATCTCGGAGATGCTGCGTGGCATCCGGCTCGCGCATCTCAATGTCAGATTGGCCACCGCCTCCCCTGACGAAAGCATCACCGATATCGCATTCGAGCTTGGATTTACCCATCTCAGCCGGATGGCGAGCGCCTATCGCGCCAAATTCGGCGAGACGCCGTCGGCGACCCTGCGCGGGATGAACTAGCGCCCGGCAAGTTGCTTCAGCCGCAGCGTCGCCTCAGCCCGTCCGATTCTTCGCGGATTTTTGTGCCGACGCCTTGGTCTTGGCCAGCAGGCGCATCAGTTCGCGGACGTCCTTCGGCGTCAGGTCGCCGAAGACGTCGGCAATCCATAATTCGTGCTCCGCGGCCATCTTGCGGAATTCGGCGCGCCCCGCCTTGGTCAGGCGGATCACCTGCACGCGGCGATCGGCGTCCGACGTGCGGCGATCGAGATGTCCGGATTCGACGAGGCGCTCGACCAGTCCGGTGACGTTGCCGTTCGACACCATCATCCGCTTGGAGACATCTGATAGCGTCATGCCCTCCGGCACCTTGTCGAGCTGGGCCATCAGGTCGAACCGCGGTAGCGTGACGTCGAAGCGCTCGCGCAACCGGCTGCGCACCTCGCCCTCGATCAGGGTCGTGCAGGTCAGCAGGCGAAGCCACAGCCTGAGTTCATCGCCATGATGTTCCGGGAGTTCGACGGCCTTGGTCTCTGAATCGAGGATCATGATGCAAATATTGTCCGGCTTGGGCGTTCGGTGATCCGAACAGAGCGCAGCTTACGATCATTGCCCAGATTTCTTTAGGTTTCAAGTAATTGGCGCATGGCTTGCATGGTAGCTTGCATGGACGCGTTGTGCTTGCAGGTGCCGTCACGGTCAGAATAAGCTGCAATCCGAGCATTTTGTGTGGCGTTAAGTTTTTCGGCGGCAGAGGCCGAATGGAGGAATAATCATGAAGCAGTCGTTGACGCTGACCGGACTTGCGGTTGTGCTGGGTGTTGCCGCCACTCCGGCCGCAGCGCAGGAGAAGATCAAGATCGGCGTGATCACGACCTTGTCCGGCCCGGCGGCCGTCCTCGGCCAGCAATCGCGCGACGGCCTGCAACTCGGAATCAAGGACCTCGGCGGCAAGATGGCCGGCAAGGACGTCGAGGTCATTGTCGTCGACGACGAACTCAAGCCCGATGGCGCCGTGACCAAGGCGAAGGGCCTGCTCGAACGCGAGAAGGTCGATTTCGTGGTCGGACCGATCTTCTCCAACATCCTGCAGGCGATTCACCGGCCGGTGACCGAGAACAAGACGTTCCTGATCAGCCCGAACGCGGGGCCATCGAGCTATGCCGGCAAGGAGTGCAGCCCGTTCTTCTACGTAACCTCCTATCAGAACGATCAGGTTCACGAGATCCTCGGCAAGGTCGCGCAGGATCGCGGTTACAAGCGCATGTATGTGCTGGTACCGAACTATCAGGCCGGCAAGGATTCGGCGGCCGGATTCAAGCTCGACTACAAGGGGGAGATAGCAGAGGAAAGCTACACGCCGCTCGGCACGCTGGATTTCCAGGTCGAGCTGACCAAGATTTCCTCTTCCAAGGTCGATGCGCTGTTCACCTTCATGCCGGGCGGCATGGGCGTCGGCCTCGTCAAGCAGTACCGGCAGGCCGGCCTTGCCGACAAAATCCCGGTGCTGTCGGCATTCACCGTCGATGAATCCACCCTGCCCGCGCAGCAAGACGCCGCCGTCGGCATGTTCGGCGGCGCCAACTGGGCGCCGGACATGGACAATCCCCAGAGCAAGAAGTTTGTCGCGGCTTACGAAGCTGCCTACAACAGCGTGCCCGGCACCTACGCCATGCAGGGCTATGACACGGCCATGCTGATCGACAGCGCGGTGAAGGCGGTCAAGGGCGACCTCAAGAACAAGGAAGCCGTCTCGGCCGCGATCCGGAAGGCTGAGTTCACCTCGCTGCGCGGCGATTTCAAGTTCAACGTCAACGGCTATCCGATCCAGAATTTCTACCTGACCAAGGTTGCCAAGCGTCCAGACGGGAAATTCCAGACCGAGATCGTCGAGAAGGTGTTTTCGAATTACGGCGACCGCTACGCCAAGGATTGCGCGCCGGCCAAATAAGCATCAGGAGGGAGCATACAATGAAGACCGAAATCGCCGGCATCACCCGCGCCAATGAAGGCATCCAGGGAATTTCCTGGAGCATCCTCGGCCAGACCTATGTGCCGAAGAGCGTGAGCGAGCATTCCTTCTCATGGCATGCGACGTTTCCGCCCGAGACCTTCGTGCCACCGCACATCCATCCCGACCAGGACGAATACCTCTACATCCTGGAGGGCCAGCTCGATTTCTTCCTCGACGGCGCCGAGACACAGGCCACGCCGGGCGATCTGGTGCGGCTGCCGATGGGCAAGCCGCACGGCATCTTCAACAAATCCGGCCGTACTGCAAAGACGCTGTTCTGGGTGTCGCCGACGCGGCGGCTCTACGACCTGTTCTGGGCGATCCACAACATGAAGGAGCAAACGCCGGACGCGGTGGTGGCGCTGGCGGCGGAGCACAACATCCATTTCCTGCCCCCGCCTCCGGGGGCGTGACGGCGCCCGTAGCCCGGATGGAGCGCAGCGAAATCCGGGGCCTTCGGAATGCGGCTACCACCGTCCCGGATTGCGCTTCGCTCCATCCGGGCTACGGGACCTTCACCGCACCGCCGCCAACCCGAGCGGCGGTGGCGCAAAGCCGGCCTTGGAGGCATAGCCGCGCACGATCGCCTCGCGCTGGGCGTGGCTCAGCACCTTCTCGATATCAGTGAAACCATCCGGCGCGAGTTGCTCGACCGCGTCGATCACGCCCTCGGGGCCGCCGCGGCGGTTCGAGCGCACGACCTCCGCCGTCATCGGCAGCCGCTTCTTCTCATAGGCCACCAGCGCCTGACGTGGATGCTCAGCTCGCGCCAGTTCATCGGCCAGCGTGCGCGCGTCGAGGATCGCCTGCGACGCGCCGTTCGATCCGACCGGATACATCGGATGCGCTGCGTCGCCGAGCAGCGTCACCCGCCCCCAGGTCCAGTACGGCAGCGGATCGCGGTCGCAGCACGGATACTCGTAAAATTCCGGCGTCGCCGAGATCAGGCTGCGCACATCGACATGAGGCACCGAGAACCGCTCGACATGCGGCATCAGCTCCTCGCGCTTGCCGGGCCGCGACCAGTCCTCGCGGCGCGGCGGCGGCGCGTTGCCGTCGCCGATCCTCACCATCACCGCCCAGTTGGTCAGCCGGCTCGTGGGGCTCGATCCTTCCGCAATCGGATAGATCACCACCTTGGCATTCAGCCCGCCGGCCACGATCATCGAGCGCCCGGTCAGGAACGCCGGCCAGTCGCGTGCGCCGCGCCACAGCATCAACCCGTTCCAGCACGGCGGCCCCTCGTCCGGAAACAGCATCTCGCGCACGTGCGAGTGAATGCCGTCGGCGCCGATCAAGATGTCGCCGCGCGCGGTTTTGACATGGGCTCCGGTGCGATCGAAAAAATGCGCGACCACGCCGCCCTCATGCTGCGCGAATGCGCCGAGACGGCAGCCGGTGTGGATCGCCTCAGGCCCGAGCCGCTCCTCGACGGCGCGATGGATCACGCTTTGCAGGCGGCCGCGATGAACAGAGAATTGCGGCACGTCGTGGCCGGCATCGAGGCCGCGCGGCTCGCGCCAGACTTCCTGGCCGTGGCGGTTGAGATAATATAATTGATCGGTGCGAACGGCGGCGGCATCCAGCCGGTCCAGCAGGCCGAGGCCGGTCAATTCCCTGATGGCATGTGGCAGCGTGTTGATGCCGACGCCGAGTTCACGGATGGTGTCGGACTGTTCGAACAATTCGCAGTCGATGCCGCGTGCGCGCAACATCAGCGCGGTGGTGAGGCCTCCGATGCCGCCTCCGACGATGATTGCCTTCATGCGCTACTCCAACTCTCTTCTTCAACCTCGCCCCGCTTGCGGGGAGAGGTCGATCGCCCTTGCGATCCGGGTGAGGGGGTACCGGACTCACCACGTTACAGTTCGCGGAGAGAGCCCCTCACCCCTGCCCTCCAAGAGCGAGCTTCGCCCGTCTCGACCCCGCGAAGGGCGGGGAGAGGGAGGTGACGGAGAGAGCCTGCCATTCACCCTATTCGGCCGCAAGTGGCTTTGTCGCCTCCGCTTTGAGCTCGGCCCGGGTTTTCGGCTTACCCTTAATTTTGAGGTCTTCGAAATCCTGCCGGTCGCGCACGCTATTGCGGAAGATTTGTTCCTTGCCGGGCAGATATTGTGGCGGGCAGGCAATGTCCGCGCCGTACCAGGCCGCGGCTCGCATCGTGAACGACGGATCGACGAGATGCGGCCGGGCGAGCGCGACAAGGTCGGCGCGACCGGCGGCGAGGATGGTGTTGATCTGATCCGCAGTCGTGATGTTGCCGACGCACATGGTTGCGATCCGGGCTTCGTTCCGAACCTGATCGGAGAATGGCGTCTGGAACATGCGGCCGTAGATCGGCTGCGCGTCGCGCACGGTCTGCCCCGTCGAAACATCGACCAGATCGACGCCGGCTTCGCCAAACGCACGCGCGACCGCGACCGCGTCGTCGCCGGTGATGCCGCCCGCGGCCCAGTCGGTGGCGGAGATACGAACCGACATCGGCTTGTGCGCCGGCCATGCCGCGCGCATCGCCTCGAACACTTCCACCGGATAGCGCAGCCGGTTGGCGAGCGTGCCGCCATATGCGTCGGTGCGCTGGTTGGTCAGCGGCGAAATGAAACTCGCCAGCAGATAGCCGTGGGCGCAGTGCAGCTCCAGCATATCGAAGCCGCAGGCCTCGCCGCGCAACGCCGCCGCGACGAATTCCTGCTTGACACGGTCCATCGCGGCGCGATCCATCTCGCGCGGCACCTGGCTGTCGGGGAAGTAAGGCAATGGCGACGCCGAGATCGTGTCCCAGCCGCCCTGCTCCAGCGGCCGGTCCATGCCCTCCCACATCAATTTGGTCGCGCCCTTGCGGCCGGCGTGTCCAAGCTGCAGGCAGATCTTTGCCGCCGAATTGGCGTGGACGAAGTCGACGATGCGCGTCCATGCCGCCTGCTGTTCGTCGTTCCATAATCCAGTGCAGCCCGGCGTGATGCGGGCGTCGCGGCCGACGCAGGTCATCTCCGTGAAGATCAACCCGGCGCCGCCGATCGCGCGCGAGCCGTAATGCACCAGATGGAAATCGCCGGGCACGCCCTCCTTTGCGGAGTACATGCACATCGGCGACACCACGGCGCGGTTCGCAACTTCCATCTCGCGCAGCCTGAGCGGCTGGAACATCGGCGCCGCGGGCTTGTCGATATCGACGTCGAAGCCTTTTGAACGAACCTGCTTCGCAAAGGCCGTGTCGACCTCGCGGACGAACTTCGGCGCGCGCAGCGTCAAATTATCGTAGGTGATCGCCTTGGCGCGGGTCATGACGCCGAACGCAAACTGCACGGGATCGAAATCCCAGAAGCGGTCGACATGTTCGAACCAGACCAGCGATACGTCGGCGGCGTGCTGGGTCTTCTCAACCTCCTCGCGCCGGCCGTGCTCGTAGGTCTGCAAGGCGGCGTCGACGGTCGGCGCCTGCGCCATCGCGTCGGCCAACGCAATCGCGTCTTCCATCGCGAGCTTGGTGCCGGAACCGATCGAGAAATGCGCGGTCGCCTTGGCATCTCCAAGCAGCACCATGTTGTCCTTGACCCAACGCTGGCTGCGGATCATCGGGAAATTGCGCCACATCGAGCGGTTGATCATCAAGGGGTGGCCATCGAGGAACCAGTCGAAAATCTCGGCCATCCGATCGGCGGATTGCTGTTCGCTCAGGCCTTCGAGCCCGGCGCGCTGGAAGGTTTCGGCATCGGTCTCGAAAATCCAGGTCGAGCGTCCCGCCTCGTACTGATAGGCATGCGCGATGAACGGCCCCCACTCCGTCTCCTGGAAGATGAAGGTGAAGGCGTCGAGCGGCCTGGTCGAGCCCATCCAGGCGAATTTGTTGGAGCGCAGGTCGATCTGCGGCTGGAAGTGGTCGATGTGCTTGTCGCGGAAGCGGCTGTTGATGCCGTCGGCGAGTACGATCAGACCGGCATCGGCAAATCGCGCTTCGTCGTCGATGTCGGTCTCGAACAGCAGCGTCACGCCGAGTTCGCGGGCGCGCTCCTGCAGGATCAACAGCAGCGTCCGGCGCGAGCAGCCGCAAAAACCGTTGCCGCCGACGCGGTGCACGGTGCCGCGGAAATGCACGGCGATGTCGTCCCAATAGGCGAATTCCTGGGTGATGCGGCGGTAGCTCGGCGGATCGTACTTCTCGAAATTGTCGAGCGTGGCGTCCGAGAACACCACGCCGAAGCCAAAGGTGTCGTCGGCGCGGTTGCGCTCATAGACCGTGATCTCGGCCTGGGGCCGTTGTTTTTTCAGGAGGATCGCGGCGTAGAGACCGGCCGGTCCGCCGCCGATAATCGCGATCTTCATCTACCGCCTCCGAAACAGGCTGTCGGGCTAGCTCGGAATTACTTTAAGCATAAAACAATTTTGGGGCAAGGGGGTTGGCCGTAGCCCGGGTGGGGTTCGTAGCCCGCATGAGCGAAGCGATATGCGGGGACAGCGGTCCCGGGTATCGCTGCGCTCACCCGGGCTACGGTCCTGAGGGCCTCAGTTCCCCTCAAACACCGGGGTCCGCTTGTTCGAAAACGCCTCGAACGCACGGCCGAAATCTTCCGTGGTCATGCAGAGGGCCTGGGCCACCGCTTCGGCCTCGATCGCCTCCTCCACCGACATCGCCCATTCCATCGCCAGCATACGCTTGGTCATGGTGTTGGCGAAGGTCGGGCCTTCGGAAATCTGCTTGGCCATGAGCTGCGCCTGCGGCAGTACCGCATCCGGCGTGACGATACGGCTGAAGAAGCCCCACTTCTCGCCCTCCTCTGCCGTCATGAAGCGGCCGGTGTAGAGCAGTTCCGAGGCCCGCGACTGGCCGATGATGCGCGGCAGGATCGCGCACGCGCCCATGTCGCAGCCGGCGAGGCCTACCTTGTTGAACAGGAACGCGACCTTGGCGCCGGTGGCGGCCAGACGCAGGTCGGAAGCCATCGCGACGATCGCGCCCGCGCCGGCGCAGATGCCTTCGACGGCGGCCACGATCGGCTGCGGGCACCCCCGCATCGCCTTCACCAGATCGCCGGTCATCCGCGTAAAGGCGGTCAATCCCTTGGTATCCATCTGAATCAAGGGACCGATGATCTCGAACACATCGCCGCCGGACGAGAAATTTCCGCCCGCGCCGGTCACGACGATGGTCTTGACCTCGTCATCCATCGCACAGGCGCGGAAGAAATCGGTGAGCTCGCGGTAGCTTTCGAAGGTCAGCGGATTCTTTCGCTCGGGACGATTGAGCGTCACCGTGGCGACGCGATCGACGACGGCCAGCAAAAAGTGCTTCGGCGAATAGTCGGCCAGCGGCAGCGTGACGGGATTGGCGGGCTTACTCATGGGATCTCCCTTGTGTCGATTGTCATTGCCTGTGACAAACGCGAAGCGTTTGCACACGGGAGCGACGCGACGAAGCAATCCATACTTCCTTCGCCGCAAGATGGATTGCTTCGCTTCGCTCGCAATGACGGCTTCAAATTGGTTCTCTCACTCTTCAGACTTCGCCGCCAGCTACCGCGATGGCTTGACCCGTGACGGCGCCGGCGCCCTCGCCGCAGAGCCAGAGCACGGCATCGGCCACTTCCGAGGGCGCCACAAGGCGTCCCTGCGGATTGTGCTTTGACAGTTCCGCGATGGCCTGCTCGCGGCTGCGGCCGGTCTTCTTGATGATGTTGTCGATCGAGCCTTCCAGCAGGTCGGTTTCGGTGAAGCCGGGACAAACGGCGTTGACGGTGACGCCGCTCTTCGCCGTCTCCAGCGCCAGCGAACGTACGAGGCCGATGACCGCATGCTTCGCCGCGCTGTAGGCTGAGACATAAGCGTAGCCCTTGAGACCGGCGGTGGACGCGACGGCGACGATCCGCCCGTGGCGGCGCTCGATCATGCCAGGCAATACCGCCTGCGTGGCATGGACCACGCCCATGAAATTGACGTCCATCATCCGCTGGAACAGCGCCGCATCGGAACGGCCGAACGGCGACGATTCCGCAGCGCCCGCATTGGCAATGAGGATGTCAATCGGTTGCCGCGCGGCGGCTTCCGCAACGGCCGATTTGACCGAAGCCTGATCGGCGACGTCGGCCACCGCGGCGAACTGCGCCGCGCCGGAGGCCACGGCTTCGTCGAGCGTTGCGCGGTTGCGACCGAGCACCGTTACCGTCGCGCCCGCTTTCGACAGCGCCGCCGATATCGCCAGTCCAATGCCCCGCCCGCCACCGGTGACGAGCGCATGGGAGGAACGCGACAATGAGGACATCGGTCAAGCCTCCAGGATGAGGGTTCAGCATATATTTTAAACTTCAAGCTTTTGCAAGGAAGCGGCCGTTGCTTCGCCACTACACGCGACTGTCATCGCCCGCGAAGAAGGCGGGGGATCCAGTACGCCGCGGCTTTTCGGTTCAATCACTGGCGTCTCTGGAATACTGGATCCCCCGCCTTCGCGGGGGACGACAACTGAACGTGGGGTGACGATCTCGCGGCGCTGATCGCCCGAGGCTTGCAATTCGTTTGCCCTCCTCGAAATAGAGGGCGCAGGGAAGACCGGGTGCTTGCTGCACCCGCGGTCTCGCGTGCGATTTGCGCAAACAAAACTGCACACGAGCATACAGGGCAGCGGGAGCATTCCGGCCTTCCCTGCGCAATGGCTTTACGGCTTACTTCGTGCTCTTCCCGGAGAACGGCTCTTTTGCCTCCGTCGCCCGCGCTTCCTATCGCAAGCTTAGCGCCAGCACCGCAGCGCCCGAACCACACGACTTCACCGTACGCTTAAGGCGCGTACGTCTATCGCGCCATTCGCGTCCATCGCATCTCACCGCGCGTTCGTGACGATGGCCGACGCCCCTCATCTGCCGTGAGACAGGCGGAGTTATGCGACTGATTTGGGTGAGAACGAAAGCGGAATATTTTTTGATTCCGGACTTGACACGATTTCTGAAAATCCGAAGTGATTTGCCGCGGTGCGCAGGGTGGGCAAAGCGAAAGCGTGCCCATCATCGAGCCGCACGACTGGCGATAGATGGTGCGCACGTCGCTGTCACTCCTTTGCCCACCCTACGGAGGAGCAACTCTCTCCGTCCACCGCGCAGCGACATCGCCGCCGATATCCGTATCCCTGTCCTTGAGCAGATGGACGATCGCGTTCGCGTAGTACTGCAACAGCACGAGTTCTTTCGGGTTGGCGCGATAGGTGTCGTCGGTCTCGATCACGAGATGGCGCAACGTCAGCATGCGCAAACCGACGGAGATTGCGTAGTCGCGGTCGGCGCGCGGGATGTGAACATAGCTTCCGAGCCGCTCGAGGTCGCCGATCAGACTTGAAACCCGGCCCTTGATTTCGAACAACGTCAGCGGCTGGTCACCTGCCTCCAGCATGGCGGTCGAGACCAGCGAGACCGGCAGCGCCGGCACCACGCGGCCGACGGCCTCCATCAACTCGTTGCCGAGCCTTTCGACCTCGATGCGGCGCGGCTCCGGCGCGAGAACGCGAAAATCGATCCTCCTTGCCTCGACATAGTTTCGCAGCGACACCGGCACGCCAAAACTCACGCAGGTGTACCCGAAGCGATGCCACTGGCCGCGCAATGCCATCCAGAGATGGCGGAAGAAATGGCGCGCAAAGGTCGCCGCATTGAAACCGAATACCGGCTTCTTTCCCGGCTCGACATTGGCCACCGAAGTCAACATGCGGTCTTCCAGCACGCGGTCGTAGTTGACGGCGACCGGGATGAACACCACGTCGCGCGGGCCGAGCGGATCGAAGCCCGCCACCATGTAACTCAACAGCCCGAATTTCGGCGGACGCAGCTTGCCGTCGCGGCTGAGCCCGCCTTCCGGGAAAATCGCCTGCGTGACACCCGCTGCGGTCGCCATGTGAACATAGCGCGAAAGTACCTTGCGATAGAGCGCCTCGCCGGAATCGCGCGCGATGAAATAGGCGCCCATCGAGCGGATCAGGTTGCTGAGGCCCCAGACCTTGGCCCATTCGCCGACGGCGTAGCTCAGCGCCGACGAGGTAGCGGCGACATAGGTCACCAGCACGTAATCCATGTTGGAGCGATGATTGATGACGAAGATCACCGACGAGGCGGGATCGACGGCGGCCAAGGCCTCGTCGTTGCGGACACCGATCCGCACCCGGTACAGCATATGGGAAACGGCCCGCGCGATCCTCGTGCCGACATGAAAATAGGCATAGGCGCTGAACGCCGGAACGATCTCGCGGGCGTAGCGCCCCACCTTTTCCATCGCGACTTCGTACGGCACGCCGGTTTCGGTCGAATATTCCTCGGCCGCCCGCAGCACTTCCGGGTCGAACACCAGCCGGTCGGTCAGCACCTGCCGCTTGGTCAGCTTGAAGGGCTGAATGCGAAGCTTGAGCTTGG
Source organism: Bradyrhizobium sp. AZCC 2262 (assembly GCF_036924535.1). NCBI lineage: Bacteria > Pseudomonadati > Pseudomonadota > Alphaproteobacteria > Hyphomicrobiales > Nitrobacteraceae > Bradyrhizobium > Bradyrhizobium sp. AZCC 2262. The sequence goes on from NZ_JAZHRT010000001.1 coordinate 5,143,635, forward strand.
TGTTGAGTTCCTCGATGGCACGATTGGCGCGCCGACGCAGCGCCCAGCGTACGCTCGGAATGAGGATGCGATCCAGCGCCGCCAGGATCGCAAGGATCGCCATCAGCACGACGACCCAGAGCGGCAAGCTTACCTGCGACCCCATGCAAAACCCCGATCCTGCCTCGCCCGCGATGCGCGTCATCGCTCGGCGTCATCACGATACGGTCTGGAACTCCACCGTGACAAGCATCTCCAGCATGCTGGCCGGCGTATTCCCGGCGATCGGCCGGTCTGTTCGCAACCGCGATATCGACGGCGTTCGTTCGAACCGGGGTGCGTGCCCATAAACCCGGTTGGCATGACGCATCGAAACTGGTGTCCGCATTGCTCCTAAAGCGGCGCAATTACGGTGGCCAATTACGGACATCGGGGTCGCGGGACGATGGGCCGATAGATTGATCTATCTCAAGATTGTATCCGAAACGCGGGCCTAGCCTGCATTCGGAAGGCAGCGATACGTCCAGACAAGCGGGAGGCAAAGCCATGTACCGGCATATTCTCATTCCGACAGATGGATCGGAGCTAGCGGAGCGTGGAGTGAAGCATGGGTTGGCGCTGGCGAAATCCCTTGGAGCCAAGGTATCCGTAATCTTCGTTGTGGAACCGTTTTCAGAAATGACCGGGCGGTTCCAGGAGGCAGTCGCAACATATGCCGAGCTACGCAAGGAACAGGCCACGAGCGCGTTGGATCGCGCGGCAAATGCGGCCAAGGAGGTTGGTATTTCCTGCAAGACGACTCAAGTGGAGAACGGGCAACCCCATCAAGCCATCATCGCAGCAGCCGAGGACAAAGGCTGCGATCTCATCGTCATGTCATCGCATGGGCGCAGCGGACTTTCCATGCTTCTGATCGGCAGTGTGACAAACAAGGTGCTGACGCACGCGAAAACCCCGGTACTGGTTTGTCAGTGAATGTGCGGACGGCTCGATGGGTCAAATAGACGCGCCGGGAGATGGAGGGAATGTCCGGTTGGGATCATCAGCGGATCTGACGACCCGGCTGCGGGATGTCCGCTTTACCCCCGGAAATTGACGTCAAAGGCCGCTAGTTCAATGTCCGTTTCGGGCCCAGTAGGCGACATCGTCGACACACGATGGTCAATCGGACAATCGAACAGTCCTTTACAGGAACAAGGTGCTGGTGGCCTCGGTTGTCGCAGCGCATCCCGGACGACGACTGCCGTCCGGGATGCCCGCTGCGCCGATCACTACGCTGCCTTCAGAATTCCGAGCTGCTGGAGCGCAGTCGCGCCGTCATCAAGGCCAACCTCCTCCGCGATTCGACCGCCCGTCACGCGCAGCACCGTCGTACCGGTAAAGCGCATCTTGCGGCCTGAACGCGCCGGAAGGGCCCCGACGAGAAAATCGTCGAAGGCCGGGCCTGTGTGCGTCCCGCCACCTTCCCAGCGACCGACAACATAGTCGCCCTCGGCGATCAGGTCCGCGGTGCCCCAGAAGTTCAGATCCGGGAAGGCGTCGCGGAACGCGACCATGAACGCCCTGACATCGTCCCGGCCGCGGCGCGGCGCGTGCAGCGAATACTGCAGAAGCATATCCGGGGCAGCCAATTCATCGACGATCTCAGGGTTCCAGGGATTGCCCCAAAACTCCTTGAACCAGCGACCGACGATCTCCTTGTTGTTCTCTGTCGACATCACGTTGCTCCTCATCTGTGTGTTTCCTGGCCTGCAAGATAGGAGCACCCGAGTTATGCGACCACCCGATTTCCGGATTGAAGATGCGGCCGCTTTTTTTCGGCCTTGCATGAACGATGATTAGGCGGAAATCCCGAAGCGCGCGCAGGCCTGCTGCCGACACACGCGTCCCATCGTTCAAATCAGCGACACGAGGACCAGAACAATCCCACCGGTCGCGATGTTCCAGACAAGAGAGCGCACCAAAAACACGCCTGCAGCGTAGAAGGCCACATAAGCGACACGAGCCCAGAAATAGAGCTGCGCACCCCATTCGGTCATCCAACCGTGCCTGCCGGCGAAGTGGGCCGTGAGTACGGCCGCAGCGAACAGCGGAAACGTCTCGAGGAAATTTTGCAGCGCTCGCTCCAGGCGGCCCGCGACGCCCGTCAAGGCCGGCACGGCGCTATCCCGAGCACTCGCGGTCCACAAATATCCGCGTTGCAGGCTTGCGGCATGGGAGGCCATCACAATTTGCACCAACCCCAGGACGATGCTGAGGGCGACCATTTTGAGTTCGAGTGTCATTGCTGCTTCCGTTATGGAGTTTGGGAGTTGAGCACAGGCATCATTGCGAAATTCAAATTTAGCCATTCGTGATCATAACCGACCAGTACGCCGCACAGGACACGTCCTAGCCCGGCATGAAGGCATCGAACGCGGCCCAGAGCTGCGCGCGATAGCGGTCGTCTTCCTGGAGGATTTCGTGCTTCGCGCCTGCGATCAGGCGATGCGATCCCGCGGGCAAATGCCGGGCAAACGCCGCGATGGCAGGGGTCGATACGATGGCGTCGTCGCCCCGCCACGTCGATTTTCCGGCGATCGGCCGGTCAACTCGCAACCGCGATATCGACTTCGGGCGGCACCCTAGCCTGCCGTGACGTCCACCAATTCGGCCCCATCGAGCACGCGCCGGGCCTTGTCGCGGTCCAGGTCGCCTTCCCAGGCCGCGATGACCACGGTCGCGGTGCAGTTTCCGATCAGGTTACCGAGCGCACGGGCCATGCCGATGAACCAATCGACCGACAACACCAGCACGAGGCCGATGGCCGGAATACTCGGCACGGCATTCAGCGTCGCCGCCAGGATCACGATGGCGGAACCCGGCACGCCGTGCGCGCCCTTGGAAGTGATCAGCGAGACGCCAAGCACCAACAGGAGATCGCCGAGCGACAATGGTGTATTGGTCGCCTGCGCGATGAAGACGACTGCGAGCGTCAGATATATCGAGAAGGCGTCGAGGTTGAAGGAATAGCCGGTGGGAATAACGAGGCCGACGACCGATTTCTTGACGCCGAGCGCTTCGAGCTTGCGCATGATCTGCGGCAGCACCGCGTCGGACGAGGCGGTGGCGAGCACGATGGTCAATTCCTCGCGCAGATAGGCGAGGAATTTGAGAATGTTGAGCCCGGCCAGCGCCATCACGCCACCGAGCACGGCGAACACGAAGATGGCGAGCGAGACGTAGAACAGGGCGACCAGCGACACCAATTGCTTGAGCGAACCGACGCCGTATTTGCCGACCGTATAGGCCACCGCGCCGAGCACGCCCAGTGGGGCAACGCGCACGATCAGGCCCATGACGCGGAACAGCACGGTCGAAACCGCGTCGATGAGTGCGTTGATCTTCTCGCTCTTTTCGCCACCGACCAGCGCCAGACCGGTGCCGAACAGGATTGCAAAGAACAATACCTGCAGCACGTCGTTGCGCGACAGCGCGTCGAACGAGGTGGACGGAATGATGTTCAGCAGGAAGCTGCCGATTCCGCCGCCCTGCAGCTTGTGCGCGTTGTCGGAATAGGTATTGAGCGCCTTGGCATCCAGCGTCGACGGATCGATGTTCATGCCGTGGCCGGGGCCGAACAGGTAGGCGAGTACCAAGCCGACCACGAGGGCTATCGTGGTCATCACTTCGAAATAGATCAGCGCCTTGACGCCCACACGTCCGACCTTTTTCAGGTCGCCGGCGCCGGCAATGCCATGCACAACGACGCAAAACACGATCGGCGCCACGATCATCGAAATCAGCTTCAGGAACGCGTCGCTGAAGATCTTGAGCCCGACGGCAAACTCCGGAGCGGCCATTCCAATCACGACCCCGAGCAACAACGCGGCCAGGACCTGCACGAATAGGGATTGATAGATCGGTTTCCGCGCGCTGTCTGCCGTTGCAGTGATTGTTGTCATGATGGCTTTTCCTTTCCGCTCAGCATATTGATGAGCAAAATCCATGCCAAAAACAGCAAACTTCCCGCTTGAACCGAAGCGGGCATCGCCAAAATCCGTGGGTGCTTGGGATTCGTGAGTCCGCGCTTCAGCCCGGCATGAAGGCATCGAATGCGGCCCAGAGCTGCGCGCGATAGCGGTCGTCTTCCTGCAGGACTTCGTGCTTGGCGCCGGCGATCAGGCGATGCGATCCCGCGGGCAGATGCCGGGCAAATGCCGCAATGGCAGGGGTCGATACGATGGTGTCGTCGCCGGCCGCGAGCATCAGGACGGGCTGATGAATTCCGCGGGCAAATTCGGGCGAGCGAAACTCGGCCATGACGGCAAAGGCCGCGTCGAGCCACGCCACCGTCGGTGACGCAATCCCGAGCGTTGGATCGGCTCCCAGTATAGCCGCGTTGCGGGCATAGCGGCGCGGGTCCGAGGTCAGGGGATTGCCGGGAAAGTCGGTTGACTTGATCAGGTCGATGTTGCCGCCTGGAATAAACCGCTCGCCCATTCCGGCGGCGCGCAGCAGGCGCATCAGGCCGCGCATCGGCAGCGACGCGCGCAGACGCGGCAGGTCCATCATCGGCGCGCAGAGCACGAAACGTTGGAACAATTCGGTGCCGGCACGCGCGGCGCGCAGCATGACCGCGCCGCCCATCGAATGCGCCAGTGCAAAATAGGGCGGCGGACAATCCGGCAGCACCACCTGCTTGACGAAGGCCGCCACGTCGATCTCGTACTCCGAAAAACTCTGGACATGGCCCTTGAATGGATTGCGCAGTTGGCGCGAGGAATGCCCTTGTCCCCGCCAGTCGATGACAGCCACCGCATAGCCGCGCTTGCGCAGATCCCGCACCGTTTCGAAATATTTCTCGATGTACTCGCCGCGCCCGGCGAAGACGCAGACGGTCCCCCTGCTTTTGGCCGGCGCCGTCCAGCGCGCAAAGCGCAACGTGGCGCCATCCGGCGTCCCGATCGTTCCGGCAAACGCGCCCTCTGGAACGGGATTGGCCGGTATCGACAGCAGCGTCATGAAGCTGATGTCCCGGCCGCGGCTTGGCGACGGACGGCCTGACGGCAACGAACAAGGCGCCGGGTCATCGGCCGCTGCATCTAGATGATTCCGTTGTTGCGAAGCGCGGCGATCGCAGCCGCGTCATAGCCGATATCGGCCAGCACGCGATCGGTATGCTCGCCGAGTGTCGGCGGGCGCGACACGATTTCGCCTGGGGTCTCCGACAGCCGCACTGCCGCGCGTACCGTTGGCGCAGGCTTCGGCAGGCCCGGATAATCGACGTCCTGCACGAAGCCGGTGGCGCGGATATGCGGGTGCTCCAGTGCCTGTTGCGGACTGAGCACCGGTCCGGCCGGAATCATCGCTTTGCCGAGTGTATCGACCGCTTCCTGCGTGGTGCGTTCGGCGCACCAGCGCGCCATTCGCTCGCTGATGACGGGGCCGTTGTCGCCGCGCTTGAGATCGTCGGCGAAACGCGGATCGTTCAGCCACTGATCCTCCTCGCCCATCAATCTGGCCCAGCGGATGAACAGCGGGTGCCCGGTGACCTGGCATAGCACCCAGCCGTCCTTGGTGCGGTAGATATCGGCGGGCGCCGCGGTCTGGCCGAGATTGCCGGTCGGGACGCGATTGGCTGAGATCACCGCCTGCTCGATCAGGGTTGCGTTGGTGAAAGAGAGTGCGGTTGCCAGCAGCGCGCCCTCGACGATCTGCCCGCGCCCGGATTTGCCGCGCTCGATCAGGGCGGCGAGCGTGCCGAACGCGCAATGCAGCGCGGTGCCGAAATCGACCCAGTTCACCGCGGCGCGGTACGGCGGATCGCCCTTGCCCGTCATGTACACCGCGCCCGACATCACCTGCCCGACGCCGTCAAAGCCGACGCGATCGGACCACGGCCCCGGGCCGCCGAATGCGGTAGCTGTCGTCAGGATAATGTCCGGCTTGATCGCCTTCAGCGATTCATAATCGAGCTTCATCGCGCGCAGCGTCTGCGGCGGCAGGTTGGCGACGACGACGTCAGCGGTCGCGACCAGCCGGCGCATCACCTCCTGCCCTTCGTCCTTCATCGGATCGAGCGTGATGCACTTCTTGTTGCGGTTGACCTGCAGGAACAGCGCACCCTCGCCGCCTTCGCCGACGGGCGCGACGAAACGATCCTCGCTGCCGTCGCGTTTCTCCACGCGAATGACTTCCGCACCGAATTCCGCCAGCAGCGTCGCGCAATAAGGCCCCGCGATATAACGCCCGAAATCGAGGACGCGAACGCCCTCCAGAACTCCCCCCATCGATCTTTCCTTGTCCGGCTGCTCGATTGTTTCGAGCCATTCTGCCATGTTGATGAATGAATTGGACAACCATACAATAACTGATCCTGCATCAATGGAACATCCAGAATGACCCCGACTGCACAACGGCCCTATCGCGGCGTTTTCCCCGTCGCTCCGACCATTTTCGACGATCGCGGGGAGCTCGATCTGGCGGGCCAACGGCGCTGTATCGATTTCATGATCGACGCCGGCTCCAACGGCCTCTGCATTCTGGCGAACTTCTCCGAGCAGTTCGTCCTGACCGATGCCGAGCGCGAACAGGTGATGCATGCGGTGCTGGAGCACGTCGCCGGCCGGGTGCCCGTGATCGTAACCACCACGCATTTCGGGTCGCGCATCTGCGCCGAACGCAGCCGTCAGGCCCAGGACGCAGGCGCGGCCATGGTGATGATCATGCCGCCCTATCACGGCGCCACTTTCCGCGTGCCGGAAAAGGCCATCTTCGACTTTTATCGCACCGTGTCCGACGCCATCGACATCCCCGTCATGATCCAGGATGCACCGGTTGCCGGGACACCGCTTTCGGTCAACTTCCTGGCGCGCATGGCGCGGGAAATTCGCAACATCAGCTATTTCAAGATCGAGGTGCCGATGGCGGCAGCGAAGCTGCGCGACCTCATCGCAGCCGGCGGCGACAGCATCGAAGGCCCGTGGGATGGCGAGGAGGCCATCACGCTGATGGCCGATCTCGATGCCGGCGCGACCGGCGCCATGACGGGCGGCGGCTACCCGGATGGCATCCGGCAGATCATCGATCCCTATCTCGCGGGGCGCCGGGCGGAAGCGATGGCGGCCTATGCGCGCTGGCTGCCGCTGATCAATTACGAGAACCGCCAGTGCGGCTTGCAGGCCGCCAAGATCCTGATGCAGGAAGGCGGCGTGATCGGCTCGGAAGCGGTTCGTCACCCCCTGCAAAAGGTTCACCCGGCGGCGCGCGCGGGCCTTATCGAAATCGCCCGCCAGCTCGATCCCGTGGTGCTGCGCTGGGGCCGGTAAACATTTCCCGGGAAATCCAGCAAAGCTAGCTGCGGTCCCGGCTGGAAGGAGCTTCTTTCCCGGCCACGGGCTCGATGTAGGTGCTGTGCAACGAGGTTGCCGACCTGAAGCCGTCGAACATGACGCGGACCGTGCTGCGATAGCGGCCCGTGCCAATGACGACCCCTTCCCTGCGGGCGAGATTTGGGCATCGCGCCGCGCCGAGCGCGCTCATCCTGATGCGGGTCGATGGAGTCAGCTCAGGCCGCTCTTCGGGCGGCTCCGTAGGCGATCGCGACGAACCGAGAGCCATTGCGGGACTCATCTGTCGTTTCCCTTCATCGTAACCATCGCGCCCGCTCCTTCCTCGCCATGCCCTTGCCAGCAGGGCAACTCCGGTACTCGCCTCACGCCGAGACCGAGTGTTCGCCGGCGGTCTGCCGGTCCGGCGTGGGCCGCCAATCGCGCCGCTTCCGAACCGACGAGGCGCTCGCCGGTTCGATCGCGGCCAACAGCGCGGCGTTGACTTCCGCCATCCGCCCGAGTTTGGTCATGCACTTGGCAACCGCGACGAAACCATCCGGCTGGTCCGGTTGCAGCCGCATGAATTCGAGGTTCTGGCGCAATGCCTCCTCGTACTGACCGAGACTCTCGCAGACCTGGCCCAGGCACTGCCACGCCTTGGCGGCGTCGGGCCGAACCGTCGTCAGAATCCGGAACTGCCGCTTGGCCGCGGCGAAGTCACCCTTCGCCGCCAGCAACTGGCCGAGCCGGTGCAACGCGTCCGCGTGTTTCGGTTCGACCTCCAAAATGCGGCGATAGCCGATCTCCGCATCGGCGGACTGCCCCTTGCGGTGAAGTTCGGTCGCCTGTTGCAGCACGTCGGGAATGCACCTGTGATCGATCCGGCCGCCCAGATTCCTGCCACTCCTGGTTTCCAGAACGACGGAGTGGATCTTGCGCTCCTTGCAGCCGAACGAGTACTTGTACGGCTCGTTGCCGCGCAGGAAGTCGTATTCGACAAAGCCGCGCGCGATGGCGTCGCGAATGCTGTAGGCATGCAGGATCATGCCCGCCGGCGGTCCCTCGAACGTTTCGTCGCGTCCGGTCATGTAGAACGAGAAGGTCCGCTTGCGCGGCTCCATCAGGGTCGCCAGCGCCGCAACCGGCCGGTCGCCATGCCAGAAGGTCGGCAGGTACACCAGACCGGAATGGAAACTGCGCGTCAGCATGGCGCGGTTGGAGCGGATCAGGCTATCCATCCGATCCGACTTTCGCGCACGCCACTTCGTCTCCCAGAATCCCAGCAGGGTCTTGAGGTCCCGATCAAACGTCTCTGCTGTGGCGACGGTTATCCGATATTCACTCGACGATTCGACCTGCTTCAGGAGACGGCGGATCTTCTGCCGCGTATTGGTGCTGAGCGCGTCGAGATAGGCGTTCCAGTCATTCGGCAGCGTGGCATAGGGGCAGAGAGAGTTGTCGATCCCGTCGACCTTGATGATCTTCTCGACCTTGGTCGAGTGGAAACTTGCCTTCGGGAAGCAGGCGGTCAGCAGCCGCCACCGCCGCTCGGATATTCTGACATTGTCGAGATGAAGACGCGCCCAGTTCATCTGCCTGACGATGCGAGCAAAGGCCGGGATGGCCTTGTGCTCCGCCTCCAGCCTGCAGACGGTGCCGGTATAGTCGGCGCCGAAATTGCCTGCCATCCGGATGTCGTTGAAAACGTCGGATTTCTCGATCATGGTCTGCAGCCGCAGCGGAAAGAACGCGACATAAGGCAGATCGGCGTCGTCACGCTCTTTCGCCGCCAGGATGAACCACGGTCCCGGGATGCTGGACAGCCAGCCGTGGAGCCATTTCCATGACAGGAAAATCTGCGCCTCGTCGTCCGCGTCGTAGACCGCGTTCCAGTTGTCTTCGAGCTTGGCGAGCGACGGCAGGGTTTCGATGATGTCGATATGCACGGCGGACACCTTTCCAAACTTGCGTGTTAACTGCTCACCGGTCGACTAGCGCTCCCGGAATGCGCGCATCATGCTGTCGTGAATCGGCCTCACGATGTACTGGAAGAACGTCCGTTCCGACGTCTTGATGTAGACCTCGGCCGGCATGCCCGGCGTCGGGCTGAAGCCCGGAATATCCCTGCTCTCCTCGCTGTTGAGCTTGACGCGCACGATATAGATGTCGGTCGGCCCGACCTGCTGCGACTTCTTTTCATCGGCCAGCGTATCGGCCGACAGGTAGATGACGTCGGCGGAGACCATCGGCGTGATGCGCTGGTTCAGCGCCGTCAGCCGCACCATGGCCGTTTGTCCGTGCTTGACGCTGTCGATGTCCTGCGGACGCAACCGCGCCTCGATGATCAGTTCGTCCTTCAGCGGCAGCAGCTCCATGATGTTCTTGCCGGCTTCGACCACGCCGCCCTGGGTATGATAGCGAAGCTTTACCACCACGCCGCTCACCGGCGCCTTGACGCGAACCCGATCGAGCACGCCCTTGGCGGTCAACATCCGCTCGCGGACGTCGGCCAGTTCGCCGCGGACCTCGTGCATCTGCTCGACCGCCGTCTTGATCGCGGTCTTGCGCACGCCGTTGATCTGCTCGAGCGCGCGGGCGATGCGTTCCTTGGCATCGCCGATGTCGCCCATGATGCGGCCGACCTCGCCTTCCAGATTGGCCTTCGACCGCTGCAGCACCATCAGTTCCGGCTTGCGCACCAGCCCGGCCTGCACCAGCTTGTCCTTGGTCACGATCTCTTCGTCGAGCAGAACGATCTGGCGGTGGACGGCATCGAGCTGCACCCGGGATCCCCGGATTCGCTCGTCCAGGGCGTTGATGCTCTCCTGGATGCTCTTGACGTCGCTGTTGACGTTGTTGCGGCGCGCCGTGAACGCCATCTGCTGGCTGTCCACGATTTCCTTGACCTCGGGCGAATTAGCCAAGGGCGAATTGGCCAGCCAATTGACGATCTCCGACGGAAGCGTGATATCCTGTTCCTCCCTCATCTCGGCCTGCAACCTTGCATCGATTGCCGTCAGCCTGATGCGGCGCAAAATTAGCCGCTGCAGTTCCGCGCGCGCCGCGGTGTCGTCAAGTTCGAGCAATAATTGCCCGGCTTCCACCGTGTCGCCCTCGCGCACGTAGATTTCGCGGATCATTCCGCCCTCGAGATGCTGGACGATCTTGTTCTGTCCGGTAACGACGAACACGCCCGAGGCGACCACGGCGCCGGCGATCGGCGCCACGTTGCCCCAGACGCCGAATCCCATCAGCACCACCGCCATGATCAGCGCACCGGCGACGGTTGGCAGTTTGGTCGATCGCGGCAGCGAATCGTACCAGGTGCCCTCTGCTTCCGCGGAACGGGCCGCAATTTTCCTGTTGGCCATCGCGTAACCTCGTTGCTGTCAAACCCGGCCGACGCCTTCGATCAATTCAAGGAAGGCGGTTCGCCCGGCCCGGTCGGGATATTGTTCGGCTTGCGTCCGGTGATCATCGGAATGATCTCGTCACGTGCGCCGAAAGCCTGCACCGAGCCCTGATGCAGGATCATGATCTTGTCGACGCTCATCAGCAGCGCCGCGCGCTGGGTGATCGTCACGGTCGTGATCTGCTTTTCCTTGGCGCGCAGCAACGCCCTGGCGAGCGCCCGCTCGCCATTGGCGTCCAGATTCGAATTCGGCTCGTCGAGCACGATCAGGCGCGGGTTGCCGTAGAATGCGCGCGCCAGCCCGATCCGCTGCCGCTGGCCGCCGGACAGCGGGCTGCCGTCCATGCCAACGATGGTCTCGTAGCCCTGGGCAAAGCTCGAGATCATCTCATGCACATCGGCGGTCTCGGCGGCGTCGAACACATCCTCGTCGCGTGCGTCGTCACGCATGCGGCCGATGTTGGCCTTGATGGACGCCGGGAACAGTTGCACATCTTGCGGCAGGTAGCCCACGCTCTCGCCGAACTGGCGTGGATCCCAGTTGCGCAGGTCCATCATGTCGAGCCTGACGCTACCCGCGGTCGGGATGATCGATCCGACCAGCATGCGGGCCAGCATGGTTTTCCCGGTGCCGGAGTCTCCGACGATGGCAAGCGATTCCCCGGGCTTCAACTGAAAGCTGATTCCGTTCAGGATCACCTTCTTGTTCGGCGGCGGCACGTAGAGAATGCGCTCGACATTGAGATATCCGGCAGGACGCGGCAGGCGCAGCCGCTCCAGGTTGAGCGGCGAGTTCAGCAACAGCGTCCTGACGCGGGCATAGGCCGACCGCGCCTGCACGAAGCTGCGCCAGCCTTCGATGGTGCCCTCCAGCGGCGCCAGCGCGCGGCTCGCCACGATCGAGGCCGCAATCACCATGCCGCTGGTCATCTGACTCTCCAGCGCCAGCCATGCGCCCCAGCCCAGGATGGCGATCTGGGTGCACAGCCGCAGGAACTTCGACAACCCCGTCATCAGGATGTTGAGATCCTGTCCTTTCACCTGCGCCTTCAGCGACTCCACGGTTTCGCGGCCCCAAACCTGGACGCCTTCCGGAATCATGCCCATCGCATTGATGACCTGGGCATTGCGGGCCATCGATTCCGCCGTCAGGTTTGCCCTGGCGCCGTAATTGTTGGCCTGGGTGAACGGGATCGCGGTGACGCGCTGGTTCAGCAGCGCCACAATGACCAGCGCGACGCCCGCCCCCAGCACGATAAATCCGAGATGCGGATGGATTAGGAACACCACGGCGAAATAGACCGGCGCCACCGGCGTATCGAACATCGTCAGCAACACCGGACCGGTAATGAACGAGCGCAGGTGCTGCAGGTCCGCCAGTGTCTGGAATTCGCGGCTGGATCCGCCCTGCGCGGCCTTGGCGGCGGCGCTCAGGACCGGTCCACCCAGCCGGGCTTCGGTTTCGACCGCAACCCGCATCAGGATGATGCGGCGCATCATATCCATCAGCACATGCGCGGTGATCGCGATGATCACGATGATGGTCAGCATCACCAGCGTGTCCGTGCTGCGGCTGGTCAGCACGCGATCGGACATGTTGAACAGGTAGATCGGAATGGCGAGCACCAGCAGGTTGACCGCAACCGAGAACAATCCCACGGTCACCAGATTGCGGCGGGCGTTCGCCAGGCCGCTGCCGAGCACGTCCCTGAATTCATTGTCGCTGGAACGCCTATGCAGCGGTGGCGAGCCGCCGCCGCCACCGCCACCTCTTCCGCCGCCTGAAGAGCCGCCACCGTCCTTGTCGCCGCCCGTGCGCAGCGGGGGAGCCGGGACCGCCTGCTCGATCACGACGGTGGACCCCGGCGGGGTCTTCGCTTCCGTCTTCGCTTCCGTCTTGATTTCCGGCTTGGCTTCGGTTTTTACTTCAGCCTTGACTTCCGTCCTGGCCTTCTCCCGCCGGAATGGCTCGACCGATGCCGGCTCGGCCGTCTTGGCGTCAGCGGTCCTGGCGTCAACCGTCCTGGCGTCAGCCGGGCCACTGTTCTCGTCGGCAAATTTGACGTGCGGATCTTCGGCGCGCGAAGGCGGCGGATCAAACCACGGACGAAGCGGAATTATCTTGGCTGTGCTCGCCGTTGCTTCGTCATGCTGGCTCAAGCGCAAGCTCCCGGCGCCGCCGCCTGGACGATCATCCCAGCCCCACATTTGAAACCTCTTCTGCAACTGCAATAAACAAAACAACTGCCCTTGCCGCTAATGCAGCACGCTCGCCATCGGGTCTGAATGCACCGAATTGACGATTGCTGCCGGCGGCGGGCTCGCCGCGTCCTGCGGATGGTCATCGACGAAAGCAATGAGTTCGGTCACCAGCGCGTTGGTATCGGCGTTGACGGCATGATCCGCCCCTGTCGGCACCAGATCGGCCTGCACCAGAATGGAGTCGGTGTAGATCTGTCCCTTGACGTATGTGGCGTCAGGATTGACGTCGACGATCGCGGCGTCGTTGTGCAGTTGATTGCCGCCGGTGGCGACCGACTGCGTCACGGTCCCGTTGGGATCAAGCGCCATCAAATCGGCCAACGGCTGGTTCTGAAGCTGATACATCACGTCGGCGTCGGAGGTGACGTTGGTCTGCCAGACCGCATTGACGTCGTAATAGTCTCCGGTGATGTAGAGCACCTTGAGAGGGCCGCCATGGCCGATAAGGGCGCCGGCCAGTTGCGGATCGAGCGATGTCATGCCGGCGGCCAGCAGGCTTTGGATCAGTTCGAGGTTTCCCGGCAGTTCGTCGAAGGTATCGCCGCCATAATTTGCAATCGCGGCTTCGTTCATCAAGCTGTTGTCGCCTGAGTTCGCCGATTGAGACGGATCTGCGCCGTCGGCCGACATCACGATCTTGTCGTTGTTCAACAGGATGTTGTTTTGAAAGATCACGTTCAGGCCGTGATAGCTGCCCTTGATGATGATCAGGTCGTATTGAATGCTGCCGTCATAGATCAGAGCCAGATTGCCTTGCTCATTGTTGCCACCGACGAGATTGTAGTGAGAACTGCTGCTGACCTGCGTTGCCACATCGTTGTCGGAGAGATAGTTGACCTGAGCCGCCGCATGAACGCTGTAGTAGTCGCCATCGACCACGTCGACGCTCCAGTTCGGGCCGGCCGCGTGGGCCGCGAAGCCGGTGTAGAGGCTTGGGTTCTGCGCGAAATCGGCGATGTTGGTCGCGACGTCCTGGTTGTTGTTGGCTGCCGAGGGCTCGTGCTGGCCGCCCGATACGCTGATGTGGCCGTGATCGACGGTCGTGTTGGTCTGGAAGATGGCATTGGTCTTGAAATAATCTCCCATCACCACCATGGTGCGGGCACCCTCGCCGATGTCGACGATCAGCGCGGCGTTGATACTGAAGTTGCCGCCCAACGAGGCCCACTGGCCGATTCCGTCTCCGGTGTCCGGCAATTTTTCCGGCTCGGCCGGCGGCGCCGGTTCCGACGGCCGCTCCTGCAGCTCGCCGTTGACATAGTAGCCAGGGGTTACCGAGTGCGCATCCGGTGTGCCGCCGCGTTCGGCCCAGGCCGCGTCGTGAGCGATCACGAAATCGGTCGCGCCGCCGTCGGTCTGCGGCATCTGCCAGTTGACGGGAATCTGGGCGTTGGCGTCGGCCGCCAACTGCTCGATGGTGGCCATCGCATCGCTGTTGAGGCGATCGATCAGAGGTTCAACCACGGCCAGTGCATTCGCTGGTAGATTTGCGTCGTCATCATGCATGAAGTTGTACTGGTGAACCGTCAGTTGGGTCTGCTCGCCGCCGTCCTGGTAGTGCACCCTGACGTGATGCTCGCCACCGCCTCCGCCGCCGCCGCCCACCGGTTTCGGCAGCGGTACGTTCGGTGTCTGCGAACGCGGAAAGAAATCGGAATCGTCGTCCAGTGGACCATGGAGCAACTTGAGCGGGCCGCCCCGGGGGAAATGGATCGGATCGTCCGGCATCAGCTCCGGCACTGGGCCTGCCGCGGTGTCCATGTCATCAGGCGCGAAGCGATAATCGTAATTCGGTCGCAGCGTCGTGTAGTCGTCGGACGGACGAGGCGTGAGACTGTCATCGTATTCAACGCGGTCGCGGGCGATGTCGTGGAAGATCTGCAGATATCCTGCGAAGTGGGAAATGATTTCAACGAAGCTCGCTGACGCCATGGGAACCTCCCCGTCACCGTGAACCGGCGGAGCCGCGGTACGGCCATCAGTTCTTGTCGGCGACTGCAGCGACTGAAATGGAAAATGACTGGCAAAAGACCCGCGCGGCAAACGCCGCGCGGGTCATACGCGAGACTAAAGCGTATCGTGAGAATCGGTCAGATCGTGACCGGCGACCTCCATGGTGATGCTGTTGAACTGGATGTTCGCACCCTGGGTGATGTTCTGATCGAAGGCAGACTGGTTCAGAATTGCATCGGCATGTGAAACAATGCCGGCGCCGGCGCCTATCGCATCGCCCATATGCGCACCGTCGATCTTGGATTCGCCGCCCTCGATCTTGGCGTCCATATCGAAGCCGGAGCCCGGATAGGATCCGCCGCCGCCGCTGTAGGAGGTAGTCGAGGTGTTGACGTCCTGATCGGCCAAATTGTTGACCTGATCAATGTTGAACTGGTTGCCACCACCGTTCAGCGTCTGGTTCACGACGTCAGGCATGACGATGGAATCGGTCGCGGTGAAGTGGTTGAGATCGATGACGGGGCTGCTCAGCCCATCCGCCTTCAGGTCGAGGTCGACATCCACGTTTACGTCGACGTTGACCTTGTTGTCGACGGTATTTTCGATCTTGTTGTCGATGTCGTTGTCGACCTTGTTGTCGACCTTGTTGTCGAGGGAGTTATCGACCTTGTTGTCGAGCTTGTTCTCGTTCTCGTTCGAGTTCTTGTTATCGTTCTTGTTGTCGTTGTCGTTCTCGCTCTTGGAATCCAGCGACTGCACGGCGAACTGCAATTGGCCCTGGCCCTGGCCTTGACCCTGCAACTGAGCCTGGAGATTGGCCTGCGCCTGCGCTTGGTCTTGCTTCTGGTCCTGATCCTGGTCCTGGTTGTTCTTGGGGTCGTACTTCTTCTGTGGCTTACCCATGACGAGCTCCTGCGGTTGGAGCATCGCGGACGGAACGAGATCGCTGATCTTCTAAGTCTGCGGTCTTCGAAGCGCGGCGGTGCTCTTTGCGTCGGTTCTTCCGACCGCCGGCGCCTCCGCTTTATTGCGGATGCCGGCCTGGTCAGGATGCCGCCATACGTTCGCCAACAACATGCACGCATTAGATGCAGCGCAGTATCTTGCGATATCAACCATTGACGCGGCTGATGCTCAAAAAGATTCAGTCTTTCAATGACCAAGCGTGGGAAGAGGCTGGCCGCCGCCCGCCATCAGCGACCTGCTTTAGGCCGCATCGAGGGGCACGCTCCGTGGCTGTGCGCCGCAGACATGCGCTTCAAGACGCGGCAGCAGATCCCAGATATCGCGGTTGATTTTCGTCATTTCGTGGGTCGTCCGCACCATCTCCTGCAGACGGCTTTCGTCCAGCGCCTTGATCTCTCCGAACCTCAGGCTCGACCTGGTTTCCATCAATCGCATCGATTGCGTGTGGGTGATGGCGCCCGAGGAATCGAAGATGAACATGCAGTGATTCAATTCATTGCGGACCTTGGTCGACTCCGAGAAGCGCTCGATGAGAGCCGTCAGATTTTTCGACAACGCCTTGTCGCCAACCCTGATTTTGGCCAGTCGCTGGATCAGATCGAGTCTCGCGCGGGTCGTGTTCAGTGTCGCGAACACGACCGCGGCGGAAGCCTCGTCGGTGCGCAAAAGGATCATCAGCACGTAGATGAAAAGGCTTTCGTTGTTCGACCAGCTGCAGATCAGGTTTCCCATCAGGGCGAGAACGAATGTGCGACGATCCGCCGAGGCGGGAGCCGCGGCCGCGAGCACTTCAAAGTCCGGTTTTGGAGGCAGCTTGCTGACAAACATGGCCATATTTCCGCAAATACAGGCCGGCGGATCGTAATGGCTTCGTCGCCAAGGAGGTACATATCGAAAGATATAGTCGCAAAAGTTGGGCTCATTGGTGTTTGCAATTACAAAATGTCGCTTTTCTGCTGCTTTCTTGCTGTAGTTCCCTTGTTTTCGACGACTTCTTGTCACACCTCCGCTTCCTGTTGTCACATTCCCGTTTCTTGGCATTCCGTTGTAACAAGAGTAAAGTTTTATGCACAATTTAGATGCTAAGTGATCTGTTTCACAGCGGCCTAGAACGGGTTCGAGGCAATCTATCGATAGTCAAGGATTTGATGATCGATGGTCATGCGACGTAATTTAAGGGGCGCGTTATGTCAGTCCCGTTTAGGAAGACGGTTTTCCTCGTAGACGCGATGGCCTTCCGACGAGCTCGCGCAGAGAGCTTCTTAAATCCGTGGGCCCAAAACGAAAGCGTCGAACTGATTTCGCTCGATCCCGACGAAGCCCACTCAAAACTCGTCGAGCGCGCGGCATGCGACATGCTGATTTACAGCGTCGGCGCTCCCTCTCCCCACGAGGTCTTTACCGAGATACAGGTGATACATACCCTTCGCCGCGACGCGGCGCTCGCCATCGTCTCCGACGATGAAAAACCCGCGACCGTTCTCGCTGCAATGCGTTGCGGGGCCCAGGGTTATTTCAGCAATTCCATGCCGCCCGAGCTTGCCTTGCAGGCGCTTTCGTTCGTCCTCCATGGCGGCACGTATTTTCCACCGACGGCCATCCTGGCCAGCCAGACCTTCAGCAATCCGGCGCCCATCGAACACAGACAGCCGGACCTTCTCCCGGAGCAACCGCTTCCGGGACCTGACCTGCAGACGCAGGCGCCGCCTCTCGGGCCGTACGACGGCCCTTACGCGCACCAAGTCTCCCTTTTCGACGACAAGGCGGCGATCGTACCACGCGACCACGGCTTCAACGGCGCCCGGCATACGCCCGAGTTCACCGAGCGGCAGTATGCCGTGCTCGTTTGTCTCTGCCAGGGCGACCCCAACAAGGTAATCGGTCGCAAGCTCGGCATGACCGAAACGACCGTGAAAGTCCATGTCCGCGAAATCATGCGCAAGCTTGGCGTAAGCAACCGGACCCAGGTCGCGATTGCCGCGGCGCACGTCTGCACAGAAGGTCCCATCGAGCTGGCTCCCGCGGATTCACCCATGGTGGTCAGGTCGCCCATACCTAATTAGCGATGTTTTTTTGGCGCTGCGTGCCAAGCCACTGCGCCACACCCATCCGTGCGGAACTGAATCAGCAGCCGATCTGTTCCACAATCAGCGCGTTCGAGTAGACACCAGCTCATTGGTACTAATCCTTCCGACGTAGCGGTTCACGAAAGAGCAGGTACTGCGCGGTTTTTGCCTCCCTCGTTCCCCTTGTCATCGCTCCTGCCACAATTCGCTGTGGGGACGCAGTTCCAAAGAAAAAGCCGGGCCCCGGGTGGTGCTTTCGCACCGCCAACGGCGCGCCTACCGCGCATCAATAACCTGGCACGCGCCCGAACAGTTTCGGCCGAAATAACGCTCGATCAGCCCCATGGATGCGCGGGTCCGGCTTTAGCTTCCTCCATCTCCCCCGGCGGTCTGTCAGGCAGCGCCTCGTTTGCGGAAAGCGGCGGCGGCCCGTTGCAATCCCGGAATATATGATTATCGTCATATAACAGCGACCGAACAGGAGAAGCCGTGATGTCCACAAGCCCCGATCCCGTCGTCATCCTTTCCGCCGCCCGCACGCCGCTTGGCCGGTTCATGGGCGAATTGTCCCCCTTCAGCGCGCACAAGCTCGGTGCGCACGTGATCGGCGCCGCGCTGGAGCCTACGATATTCACACATCTCCAAGGCCGCTTCCCTTGCAGTGTGTTCCGTTCTCTGAATCGATGATGCTCCCACGACAACGGGAGAGCGTTCATGGAAGGCAGTTTGGGACGGTTCGGCGACCGGCGCCTGGAAAAAGGGGGGCCTGCTTGCTGGCTCGGCTGGTTTGTGTTGGCCAATCGGGCATCAGCGTACGCCGCGTGGGCGGCAATCGCGCGGGCGAGATACGCTTTACCCGGTTTTTGCGTAACAAGCGGGTGAAACCCGACGCGATGGTCGCAACTGCCCGCGCGCGCACCGCCGGGTTAGTCATGGGGCGTCACATCCTGGCGATCCAGGACACGACGACTCTACGCGACGATGGCAAGCAACGCAGTCTGAACCTGCATCCAATGATCGCGGTGGACGCCAGTGATGGCGGGCTGCTGGGTCTTGTCGATGCGGTATTCCTCAGTCACGTCGGCGGCAAGAAGCGTCTATGCAAAAAGCGCCCCTTCGCCGAGAAAGAGAGCCGCCGCTGGCTTGACGCCACCAAGACAGCGGCTGGCTTGGTCGCAGCCGGAGCGGTCTGCGTTACCGTCATCGCCGACCGGGAAAGCGATATTTACGAAGAGTTCGCCTGCCGGCCCGCCGAGACGGAGCTTCTGATCCGCGCCAACCATGATCGCGTTCTGGAAGATGGTGGTGCGCTGTATGGCTGCATGGAGGAGGTAGCCGAACTGGGCCGCGAGACAATCGATCTGCCTGCCAATCCGGGCCGGCCTGCCCGTCAGGTGGGTATTGGCGTTGCGCGCGCGTGAGGTCACCCTGAAGCGGCCGAAACGCAATCATCCCGCCGAGGCGGCAAAACTGCCGAAGACTGTCACACTCACCTTGGTGGAAGCGCGTGAGGTCGATCCCCCGGACGGCGTAACGCCGGTGCATTGGCGGCTGCTCACCACACATAAGGTGGCCACGCTCGCCGATGCATGTCGGATCACCGGCTTTTACCGCCAGCGCTGGACCATCGAGCAGGTGTTCCGGGTGATGAAGACCAAAGGCTTCGATATCGAAGCGGTGCGTGTCGCCGAGGATGGTCCATTCGAGAACCTGACTACTGCGACGCTGATCGCTGCCATTCAAGTGCTGCAGATGGTGCGCGAGCGCGATGGCGTGGCTGGGCGGCCGTTACAGGATGCGCTCGACATCGAGGACAAGCCCGCGCTGGAAGCGATCTGCCAAACCCTTGAAGGCAAGACCGAGAAACAGAAGAACCCGCATCCCAAAGGATCGCTGGCATATGCCAGTTGGGTGTGTGCGCGCCTCGGCGGCTGGACCGGCTACTACGGCAAGCCTGGCCCTATCGCCATGATGCACGGGCTACAAGCTCTCAAAGCAATGCTTCGTGGCTGGAAACTCCGAAACGATGTGTGAATCTTGTAGCGCTGGAGCGGGCGAAACTCGCGCCGGAGCGCATTGACGAGGTGTTCATGGGCAACGTGCTGCCGGCCGGACAGGGCCAGGCCCCGGCGCGACAGGCCGCGCGCGGCGCCGGACTGCCCGACGCCACCGGCGCCACCACCGTCAACAAGGTCTGCGGTTCCGGCATGAAAGCGACCATGCTGGCCCACGACATCATCAATGCGGGCTCAGCCCAGATCGTGCTGTCCGGCGGCATGGAGAGCATGAGCAATGCGCCCTATTTGCTGGCCAAGGCGCGGGGCGGCTATCGCGCCGGCCATGACCGGATCATCGATCACATGATGATGGACGGGCTCGAGGACGCCTACGAGACCGGCCGCTCGATGGGCGATTTCGGCGAGGCCACCGCGGAGGCCTATCAGTTTACCCGCAAGGACCAGGACAATTATGCGATGGAGACGCTGACCCGGGCCCGCAAGGCGGTCGAGGGCGGCGCGTTCAGGGCCGAGATAGCGCCGGTCACGCTCACCGAAAAGGCCGGTCCGCGCGTCATCGCCAATGACGAACATCCGCTCAAGGTGGATCCGGCCAAGATTCCCGGATTGAAACCCGCGTTCCGCGCCAACGGCACCATCACGCCGGCCGCCTCCTCCGCCAATGCCGATGGCGCCGCGGCGCTCATTCTGGCCAAGCGCTCGCTCGCCGATCGTGACGGTCTGCCTGTTTTCGCCGAGATCAAGGGCCACGCCACCCACAGCCAGGAGCCGCAATGGTTCACCACCGCGCCGATCCCTGCCATCCGCAAGCTGCTCGACAAGGTCGGTTGGAACGTCAGCGACGTTGACCTGTTCGAGATCAACGAAGCGTTCGCCGTGGTGGCGATGGCGGCGCAGAAGGATCTCGGCATCGCCAGAGAACAACTCAACGTCAATGGCGGCGCCTGCGCGCTCGGCCACCCGATCGGCGCCACCGGCGCGCGATTGATCGTGACGCTGCTGCATGCACTGGAAGCGCGCAACCTGAAACGCGGCGTCGCCGCCTTGTGCATCGGCGGCGGCGAGGCCACCGCCATCGCCGTCGAGCGCATCGCTCGCTGACAGGCGAAGGAAAAGGACAAGCGGGCAGCGCGAACGGCGTTGCTCGCCGCTGTCTTCTCAACCGGCCGCCTCTCAAACCGAGAGGGCCGCAGGTCGCAAACGCCTGGTCGCTGCACGCCTGACTTTTTCGAAGGCTGACGTTTCGATTTGCCGCACGCGCTCCCCGGAGATGGACAGCTCACGCCCGAGATCCTCCAGGCTCGGCGGATCTTCGCTGAGCCGCCGGGCCTCGAATACACGCCGCTCCCGCGCCGTCAGCACATCGAGGGCCGAACGGAGCGCTTTCGCCTTTTGCGCGCTTTCGTCCTGTTCGGCGACGATCGTCTCGGCGTTCGGCGAATGATCGATCAGCATCGTCTCCCAGTCGGTCGGCCCGTCATCACTGACAGGCGCATTCAGGGAAAGGTCGCCAGTCAGACGGCTGCTCATCTCGATCACTTCGCGAACGGGGACCACGAGCTCGCGCGCGACCGCCTCGGCCACCTCTTGCGTCAATCCTGCTCTGTCGCCCCCGAACTTGTTCATGGCACGCCTGAAGCCAAAGAACAGTTTTCGCTGCGCGGCTGTCGTTCCGATCTTGACCAGCGATCGCGACCGCAGAATGTAATCGTGGATGGCCGCCTTGATCCACCATAGAGCATAGGTGGAAAACCGGGCACCATGGCCGGGCTCAAAATGCGTGGCCGCGATGACGAGGCCGACATTGGCTTCGCCGATCAGATCGCCAAGCGGAAGATCATATCTTTGGTAGCGGCGCGCGACCTTTGCCGCCAGCCGGAGATGGCTGGTGACGAGCGCATCGGTCGCGCTGCGGTCGCGATGCTCCTGCCAGCGTCGTGCGAGCTGCTGCTCCCGCGCCGGTTCAAGCAGAACGTATCGCTTGATGAGAGAAGCGTATTCATCGACGAGAGCTCGCGATCTGCTTTCGGTCAACATCTCCCGGTGGCCTGACATCACAGTCGTGCTGTGGGCGTTCATGGGTAGCTCCAATCTATCGGTCCGGCAGACAGACCCTAGGAGAAGAGACCGCGGTGCAGCCATTAAATTGGAATTGAGGAACGTAAATTCGCTGTTAGCGTTTTTGCGCAACTTTGCATCACGATTTCAGAATCACGCGATCGCGTTCCGGGTGTGAAACACCGAACGGTCACCGCACACGCTGGTGTGATCTCGAAGCCGCGGCCTGCCGCGCAAACGCCTGGCAAACCGGCTCAAGCTTAGTTGAGCTTTGTAAAAGGCAATTTAGTGGGACGAGATCGCTCCCACCCTACATCTCCACCATGCATCCGCTGTCCGGATGCAGCTTCAAGCGAGCAGTTCGCATTCGGAAGAACACGCGCCCGTTACAGTGCGTGACCGCGCTTGCGCGTCAGGCGAATTCCCGCATCAACGATATGGAGAAAGACGATGAATTCGATCAGGACAATCGCTGTCGCAGGATTGCTGTCGATGATGGCAGCGGCCCCCGCCTTCGCTCAGGAAGCCATTCAGGAGCCGGGAGCCTTTGCATTCTATTATCCGAATCTGGACGTCCTGAATGGCGGCGCGCCCACGCCGGCCTACCGGATGGAAGGGATGCCACCCTCGGTGATGCAATCCTTTAATGAAAGGGATAGCGGCATGGCCGGCCCCACTGTCTGGCATAGAGTCCACCACACCGGCCGCCGGCATGGATGACCTTGCCCGCACAGCTCACCACCCTCATGCCCGGCCGACGGGCTCATCGGGGCAAACGATCTCCACCCGGCCCCCCGGGCCGGAGTGGATGATCAAGCGAAATCCGTGCAGTTTTACGATGGCCGAAACCAGGTTCAGTCCAAGCCCAACGCCCGGCGTGTTGCGGATCTTGTCCGAGCGATAGAACCGGCGCAGCACGGCCTCTTGGTCCTGATCGCTGATTCCCGGACCCGTATCCGTCACGCGCAGGATGGTCTCTCCCCCGCCGCGCAGCAGCTCGAGCTTGACGCTGCCGCTCCGGGGCGTGAACTTGATGGCGTTGTCGACGAGGTTCGCAACCGCCTCCAGCAGCAGGTCTCGATCGCCGCGCACGTAAAGCGTGGCTAACCTGCCCGTGCTCAGTGCGATCTGCTTGTCTTCGGCGATCGGCTCGTGCATGTCGCAGACCTCGCGCAGCATTTCGCCGAGCTCGACATTGCCGAATGCGGATGACCGCCGGCTGTTCTCGATCTCGGCCAGGCGCAACAGCGCCGTGACGATCGACAGCGACTGGTCGATGCCGGCGATGGCCTTGTCGGCGGCCCCTTGGAGCTGTTCCAGCGTGGTCGCGTTGGTGCGGCCGCGCTCCAGCGTCAGGCGCGCACGCGTCAGCGGCGTTCGCAGGTCATGGGCGATGTCGTTGCCGACGCCGGCCAGCGCATGGATGGTGGTTTCCAGTTCATCGAGCATGCCGTTGACGATGGCGGCAAGCCGCGAGAACGGCTCGTCGATATTCCGGTGCGGCAGCCGCTCGCGCAGATCTCCGGCGATGATGCGCTGGACCCGCAGGTTGACCTCCTCGACGCGCCTTTGCGCACGAACGCTCAGCCACGCGCCTGCCAGCAGCCAGAAGCAGAACGCGGGCAGCAGCCCAAGCCCCAGCGCGCCTCCGACAACCCTGGAGATTTCCCGGGTCTCGTCGACGTTGCGTCCAACCACCAAGACATGGCCGTGATCAAGGCTCCGCGCGACGGCTCTGACCAAGGGAGCGTCGGGCTCCTTGTCATTGGCCTGCGCCATCCGCACGCTCTTCACCCCCGCACCGGCCGCAAGATCGCCCGGCAGGCGCGCGATATTGCCGGCAATCCGATTTCCGTTCGCATCGAAAATGCCGGCGAAATGGACGCCGCGGGAATCCTGCCGATTATGATCGTCCAGCGCGGCGATCCGGCGGTCGGGCGGCAGCGCGGCAAAGAAATTGACCTGCGTCGTAATCATGCCATCGGAACGCGCGATCAGGTAATCATCGATCTTGAAGTAGATGAAGCCGAACAGGATCGTGACAAAAGCCGCAAACAGGGCCGCCAGTGCGGCGGCCCATTGAAACGTGTTCGAGCGTATGAACTGCATCTGATGCTTCGAACCCTGCTGCCCGATTACCTCGCCGGCCCGTGGCACGATCGCGAAAATAACCTAGGACACTGCACGAAGAATGAACCCCGCGCCGCGGACATTGTGAATCATCGGCGCCTCGTCCGGACCGTCGACCTTGTGCCGCACACGGCCCATATGCACGTCGACCAGGTTGGTGGCCGGAACAAACTTGTAGTTCCAGACCTCCTCGAGCAGCATGGCGCGCGTGAGCAGCTGGTCGCTCCGCCGCATCATGTATTCGAGCAGGCGAAACTCGCGCGGCAACAGATCGATCGTGCGTTCGCCGCGTTTCGCCGTGCGCTCGATCAGATCGAGCTCGAGCTGTCCCACCCGCAGGGTGGTTTCCCGTGTTTCCGGCGGACGACGCAGCAACGCCTCTATTCGCGCGATGAGTTCAACGATCGCGAACGGCTTGGTGAGATAGTCGTCGCCTCCCATCCGCAATCCGCGCACGCGGTCATCGACCGCGCCAAGCGCGCTCAACACCAGCACGGGCGTGCGCACCTGTTCCTTCCGCAGGGATTCGATGACGGTAAGGCCATCCATTCCCGGCAGCAGACGGTCGACGATCATCGCATCCGGCCGCAAGTCGCGCGCCTTGGCGAGACCGTCCAGCCCGTTGGACGACCATTCCACATCGAAGCCGCGATCGGCCAGCTCAGCGGTGATTTCTCCCGCCGTCTCGTCGTCGTCTTCTATGAGAAGAACCTTCGTCATGAGATCGTTCCGACTGCCAAGTTGCCCTCTCCCCGCACGGCCCGGCTTGGTCGCAATGATACGCAGGTCAGCCGATAAAGCCATGGTGACGACGCAAGTCTCAGAGGTTCGGGGGAGCCGGACAGCGCCGCGATCCCTTCGGGACACGGGGTGCGCCATCCGCCCGGCGGCCATTTCCGCTGCCTCACAACGAGCACAGCGAGCCCGCTCGAAACAGTTAGCCCTCGTCGGCGGGCGGCGCCAATAAATAGCGATTTAATAAATTTGTAGGCCGGCATCGTTCGACCAGCCGGAGCGATTCCGGGCCGGTCGAGGCAACCGATCGGTGTTCGTCAGCTTCACGTCGAGTTGAAAGGGCGTGAAGCGATGTTTCCTTTGGACGAAGGCGGAGCAGCCGCACGTCACGGGAAGAAGCCAGTCTGGCTTCCCCTTAGCTATGGAGAATACCCATGCACAAGTTGAAACTTCTATCGGCCGCGTTACTCACCGCAGCCACCTTCGCCACTCCGGCGCTGGCCGCCGGACACGCCTCGCGGCATCTCGTGACCAACACCCACAGCCGCGTGACGTCGACGATGCAGCCCTACGAGGGCGATAGCTGCATCCGGGCGCCGCGTGTCGGCGCCTTCGCCACCGAACCGTGGACCGATGCGGCGCCTTGCGAGCCCTACACGGGTTATTGATCCGCCCGCGTTACGACGGAATAACGAAACAAGACGGGCTGGCGGGATTTCCCGCCGGCCCGTCTTCTTTTGCGACAGCGCGGTCAAGGTCGCCCCGCTCGTGGTCAACCACCAGGGCCAGTTCCCGTCGGTGACGATCTCGTTCAACCTGCTGCCGGGCACGGCGATCGGCGAAGCAACAACGGCGATCGAGCATATCGAACAGCAACTCGGCAAGCCGTTGTCGCTTCAGACCAGTTTCCAGGGCAACGCGCAGGCCTTCGGGGATTCGCTGTCGACCACACCGATCCTGATCCTCGCCGCGCTGTTCGTGATCTACCTCATCCTCGGTATATTGTATGAGAGCCTGATCCATCCCATCACGATCATCTCGACACTGCCGTCGGCGGGGCTCGGAGCATTGTTGCTGCTCATGGCGGCTCACCTTGATCTCAGCGTGATCGCGATCGTCGGCATCATTCTCCTGATCGGCATCGTCAAGAAGAACGGCATCATGCTGGTCGATTTTGCCCTGGATGTCGGTCAACAGGAGGGATTGACGGCGGAGGAAGCGATCTACCGCGCCTGCATCCTGCGTTTCCGGCCGATCCTCATGACCACGATGGCGGCCATGCTCGCCGGCGTTCCGATGATGATCGGTACTGGCGCGGGCTCGGAGATACGCCAGCCGCTTGGCTACGCCATCGTCGGAGGTCTCGCCGTGTCGCAGCTTCTTACGCTG
Source organism: Bradyrhizobium sp. AZCC 2262 (assembly GCF_036924535.1). Classification (NCBI taxonomy): domain Bacteria; kingdom Pseudomonadati; phylum Pseudomonadota; class Alphaproteobacteria; order Hyphomicrobiales; family Nitrobacteraceae; genus Bradyrhizobium; species Bradyrhizobium sp. AZCC 2262. The sequence continues at coordinate 5,169,916 of NZ_JAZHRT010000001.1, forward strand.
TACACGACGCCGGTGGTCTACATCTACCTCGACAGGCTGCAGACCTGGCTGTTCGGCAAGCAGAAGCGCGGCGATCGACGCTGACGCCAAGCTGACGCCGGCCGAATGACGGCAATCCCGGTGGCTCAATGCGGCCGCCGGTTTGACGCTGACCGTTGCGGCGCGCATCGCGGATCAGGCTCTTCGACAATCCGGCGTACTGGATGCCGTACTCCTCCTCGCCGGTCTCGCCCAGGTTGCGGCCATCGAAGCCGATGATCGCAGCGTGACCGAAATAGGAATAGACGCCGTCGAAGCCGGCGGCGTTGAGACATCAAGCATCATACATTTGTCCCCCTATCACCTTGCTTCCGCACTCATTGGCCGCGGTATCGGCCGAATGACGCCACGAAAGAAGGCGATCGGTTGCGACCATCAGCCACGTTGACAGGGAGAAGAGCCAGCCATGGCAAGCCATTCTCATCACCAACATCACCAACATCACCACGATCCGGTGCCACCGGTTATTACTCCTGATCCCCCGGTGGACCCGACACCTCCAACCGATCCGACACCGCCCGCCGATCCGACACCTCCGACATCTTCTGCGCCGGCCTTCTCGGACCTTGGCTTGACGTTCAATGATGCTGGTCGTGCGCTGGCGGGCGGACTGTGGCAAAACGTGGTCGAGGAAGGTGGCCAGGGACATGGCAGCATCGTGCGATACGCCGCCGATCTCACCAACGTGCAGACGGGCCTACAGGCGGAGGTAGCCGCGGGGCAGTTCACCGGTGACACGCTGACCCATGTCAACACGATCCTGGCCGACATTACGACCGCGCTCTCGGCGGCCACAGCCTCGGTGAATGGCGGCGGGGATTTCGGCAGCGTCGCGGCGGCAGAAACGGCGTTGCGTGCGAGCCATCTCGACATCCTCAATATCGTCAAAAACGATCCCAATCTCGCCACCTTGGCGACGCAAGACGGCGCGGCCGGATTTCTCGCAGCGCCCGCAGGCCTTGCCAACGGAGTCACGGCCGCGACCGCGCCTCACGCCAATCTTGCTGAGATCGGCGTCATCTTCAACGATCTCGCCAGTATTTCCCTTGGTGGCATCAACGCCGACAATACAGCTCAGGCCACGGCCGATACGAACGCGATCGTCACGGACCTGCAGGCCTTGATGGCTGCCAATCCGACGCTGTTCGGCGGGTTGACCGGCATCCATGCGGATACAGTGGTGCGGCAGCTCCAACTGGAGAACACTTATATCGCCCAGGCCGGAATATCCCCCGACGCGGCACGCGGCAGCAATGACAATATCCTCGACATGATCGACATCATCCAGGGCGATACCAATCTGGCGAACATGGCAAACCAGGGCGGCGTTTCCGGCTTTACGCCTTTCGGGGACGCACTGAACCCCACGCCAAGATACCAAGACAACGATGCGCAGACGAATTTCTGGGCAAACTTCATTGCTGATGGCAACACTCTGGGCCAGCAGGCGCAACAACTCGTAGGGTCGGGCGATGCCGCTGCTATCAGTTCCCTAATCACCCAGCTTCAGACCTTCGAAAAGAACGCAACCGATTTCGACGTGGCACAGGGTGGGATCTTCGGGGCACGCTTCGACAATGAATTGACCCCGAGCAGTACCCTGGGGGCAGAAGTCGATGCGATGATCAAAGGTCTTAATACTGGCAACGTTGCGTTGGTAGCGGCGGCTGCGGGGGTCATCCACGACAATGCGGCAGACGTGGCCGGCAACAACATTCCCGTGACCGGCGGCACTTTCAATGCCGATGGTTTGACACTGGCGGAGGTGTTGTCGACGGCGGTTGCGGCGCCCGCGGTTGTTGCCGCTGCGCCGGCGGCTGCCGCACCGGCCGCTGCCGCACCGGCTGCTGCTGCCGATGCTCCGGCTGCGGCCGCGCCGGCGGCGACGCTTGCTGCCGTCGACGCTGGTTCACACGATCTCGCTCCGACGGCCCTGGACCACCATCAATCGGCGATCGCCGACATGGCGCACCACTTCCACCACATGTGGGGATAACCCCGCATCAGCATGACCTCCGGCGTCCCCATCGTATCCATGGCGGGGGACCGCTGGAGGTCAACAAACTGCAGGGCGGGCAAAGGCCAGTTCGCGCCGTGCCCACCCTTTATCGACGGTTTCATTGTGAATGGTGGGCACGCGGATATCCCGTCGTCGGGCGCGCGGACGCGCGACCCGCTGGATTTGCCCACGCTACGAAGTCTGGAAGCCTCAGTAGTTCGTCCCGGTCATCTCGTTCGGGATGCCGTCGATCGGGCATTCGTCGGTGCCGACCGTAGACCGGGTCATCGCCTCGACCATTTCGCGCGTGCCTTCGGGATCGTCGATCCATTTCTTGTAGAAGTCATAGGGGCAGGCCGCGACGCCTTGCGCGCCTTCGCCGGAATTGATCATGCCGGTGTAGCCGCGATGCAGCAGCTTGAAGAGGTGGTTCTGCGACTGGCCGTTGCGGCGTGCATCGCGGATCAGGCTCTTCGATAGTCCTGCGTACTGGATGCCATACTCCTCCTCGCCGGTCTCGCCCAGCGTGCGGCCGTCGAAGCCGATGATCGCGGAGTGACCGAAATAGGAATAGACGCCATCGAAGCCCGCGGCATTCGCGACCGCGACATAGACATTGTTGGCCCACGCCATCGCCTTGGAAATCAGGATCTGCTGTTCCTTGGCCGGATACATGTAGCCCTGGCAGCGCACGATCAGCTCGGCGCCCTTCATGGCGCAGTCGCGCCAGATCTCCGGGAAATTGCCGTCGTCGCAGATGATCAGGCTGACCTTCAGACCCTTCGGGCCTTCGGATACATAGGTGCAATTGCCGGGATACCAGCCTTCGATCGGCACCCACGGCATGATCTTGCGGTATTTCTGGACGATCTCGCCCTTGTCGTTCATCAGGATCAGGGTGTTGTACGGCGCCTTGTGCGGATGCTCCTCATGACGCTCGCCGGTGAGCGAGAACACGCCCCAGACTTTTGCCTTGCGGCAGGCTTCAGCAAAGATTTCCGTCTCGGCGCCGGGGACCTGCGAGGCGGTCTCGTACATCTCCTTGGAGTCGTACATGATGCCGTGGGTAGAGTATTCCGGGAAGATCACGAGATCCATGCCCGGCAGGCCGAGCTTCATGCCGACGATCATGTCGGCGATCTTGCGGGCGTTGTCGAGCACCTCGGCCTTGGTGTGCAGCCGCGGCATCTTGTAATTGACGACTGCGACGCCGACCGTGTCGTTGCTTGAGGAAATGTCACCGTGGAGCATTGGATCGCCTCTTGTTCTGGTTCGGGTTTGAAGGATCGCGCTTCAGTGGCTGATCATCCATGGACGAGCGGTCGGAAAGCCCTTGGCGCCGCTTCTGGTCGTGGTCATCAGCCGGGCCGGCTTCTTCTTTCCGGTTGAACAGCAGCCGCAGCCGGGGCCGTGCGCGGCCTTGTATTCGGCTGATGTCTTCGGCGCGTGGGCGCTGCGCTCGTTGGTGGCGATGGCTTTGCGCTTGTCCGACGGCATGCAGAAGAACGCCGGCGCCGTCAGGATCACGCGCGGCGATTCAGTCTCGCAGCGCGGACAGTCCTGCGGGTCGTCGCATTCGGCCATCGGCCGCATGTCCGTGAACGGGCCGCAATCGTTGCAGAGATATTCGTAGACGGGCATCTGGTTTTCTCGCGCGATGGGTGGAAGATCAAAACAGCGGATGCGGGGCGGCCGACACGCTTAAGCCGTCCCGCATCCTTCTCGCGCAGGGATCACTTGTCCGGCGAGATCGGCATCTGGATATCGCCCGTGATGTGTTTGATCGGACCCACTGAGGACGGCATGATGTCGAAGTCGAAAATCTCCGTCGGCAGCCACAGCGTGGCGCAGGCGTTCGGCACGTCGACCACGCCGGAGATGTGGCCCTGGCACGGCGCGGTGCCGAGAATCGAATAGGCCTGCGCGCCCGAATAGCCGAACTTCTTGAGATATTCGATCGCGTTCAGGCAGGCCTGCCGATAGGCGATGTGGACGTCGAGGTAGTGCTGCTTGCCGGCCTCGTCGACCGAGATGCCCTCGAAGATCAGATAGTCCTTGTAGTTCGGCGTGATCGGCGACGGCTTGAACACGGGATTCTTGATGCCGTACTTGGCCACCCCGTCCTTGATGATATCGACCTTCAGGTGCAGCCAGCCGGCCATTTCGATCGCGCCGCAGAAGGTGATCTCGCCGTCGCCTTGGCTGAAATGCAGGTCGCCCATCGAGAGGCCGCCGCCCGGCACATAGACCGGGAAGAAGATTTTTGAGCCGCGCGACAGATCCTTGATATCGCAATTGCCGCCATGCTCGCGCGGCGGCACGGTGCGTGCGCCCTCCGCGCCGACCTTGGCCTTTGCGTCCCCCTTGGCGCGGCCGGCGTGCGCGGTCGCGGCGAATGGCGGATTGGCAAGGCCCGGGACACGGGTGGGGTTGGTCGCGATCAGCGCCGTCTCGCGTTCGTTCCAGGTCGCCAGCAGTTTTGGATCGGGCAGACAGCCAATCAGGCCGGGATGGATCAGGCCGGCAAAATTCACGCCGGGCACGTGGCGCGACGAGGTGTAGAGGCCCTTGATGTCCCAGATCGATTTCTGTGCCAGCGGAAAATGATCGGTCAGGAAGCCGCCGCCATTTTGTTTGGAGAAGAAGCCGTTAAAACCCCACAGGCTTTCCTTGAGCGGGCCGACGTCGAGCAGGTCCACCACCAGGAGATCGCCGGGCTCGGCGCCCTTGACGCCGATCGGGCCGGACAGGAAATGCACGATCGACAGATCGATGTCGCGCACATCATCGGCGGAATCGTTGTTCTTGATGAAACCGCCGGTCCAGTCGTAGGTCTCGATGATGAAATCATCGCCCGGATTGACCCACGAAACCATCGGAATGTCGGGATGCCACCGATTGTGGATCATGTCGTTGTCGTAGGCCGACTTCGAAAGATCGACCTTGATCAGTGTCTCTGGCATCGATAGCTCCCCTTTTAGACAGAACAAGTTACGGTTTCAGACGGACAGATATTTCGAGACTTGCGCGGCATCGACGCTGTCGCGCGGGTCGTCGCGGACGATCTCGCCGTTCTCGATGACCAGCACACGGTCGGCGATATCGAGCGCGAAGCTCAACACCTGTTCGGAAACGACGATCGACAGGCCGCGCTCGTCGCGAATACGTTTCAGCGTGCGCGCCATGTCCTTGATGATCGACGGCTGGATACCCTCGGTCGGCTCATCCAGCAGCAGCACCTTCGGCTTTGTGGCGAGCGCCCGCGCGATCGCCAATTGCTGCTGTTGCCCACCGGAAAGATTGCCGCCACGGCGGTCTTTCATCTCCAGCAACACCGGAAACAGCTCGTAGATACTGCCGGGTACTTCGGTCTCGCCCGACACAACGAGCCCGGTCTCGATGTTCTCCTTCACCGTCATGGTAGAAAAGATCATGCGGCCCTGCGGCACATAGGCCAGGCCCTTGGCAACCCGCTCAAAGCTCTGCATCGCACCGAGCTCGGCGCCGTCCATCTTTACCGAACCGCTCTTGGTGGGCAGAATGCCCATCAACGATTTCATCAGCGTGGTCTTGCCCATGCCGTTGCGACCCATGATCGCCACGATCTCGTTGGGCGCCACCGACACGTTGAGGCCGTGCAGCACTTCGCTCTGGCCGTAAGCGACGTGTAGGTCAGAAATTGCCAGCATCAATGCGCTCCTTGAAATCAGTGTCCGAGGTAAACTTCGATGACCTTGGGATCGTTCTTCACCTTCTCCATCGTCCCCTCCGACAGGATCTGGCCCTGGTGCAGCACCGTGACCTTGTGGGCGATGTCCTCGACGAATTTCATGTCGTGTTCGATTACCAGCACCGAACGGTCCTTGATGATGCGGTTGAGCAACTCGGCGGTCTTGGCGCGCTCGGAGACACTCATGCCGGCGACTGGTTCGTCGAGCATCAGGAGGTCCGGGTCCTGGATCAGCAGCATGCCGATCTCGAGCCATTGCTTCTGGCCGTGGCTCAACTGGTCCGCATAGGTTTCGAGGCGGTCTTTCAGAAAGATCATCTCGGCGACCTCCTCGACGCGCTCTTTCACCGCGGCATCGCGTTGAAAGATCAACGAGCCGAACACGGTACGGCCGCGCGGGTAGGAAATTTCCAAATTCTCGAACACGGTCAGATCTTCGAACACCGACGGCGTCTGGAACTTGCGGCCGACTCCGGTCTGCACGATCTCATTCTCTTTCAGCTTCGTCAGCTCCTTGCCGCGGAACTGGATCGACCCGGAGGTGGCCTTTGTCTTGCCGCAGATCAGATCGAGCACGGTGGTCTTGCCGGCGCCATTGGGACCGATGATGACGCGGATCTCGTTCTCCTCGACATAGAAGGAGAGATCGTTGACCGCCTTGAAGCCGTCGAAGGAAACGGTGAGGGCTTCGACCGCGAGCAGGAATTCCTTGGGCTGATGACCGATGAGCATGACCTATCTCCTCATTCCGCCAGCGTGGCATCGGCAATCGGGATGACCGATGAGCATGATCTATCTCCTCATTCCGCCAGTGTGGCATCGGCAATCGAGATGTCCGATGAGCATGACGATCTCCTCACTCCGCCGGCGCGCCGTCGGCGACGGAATCGTCGCTCCAGCCGTTCTTGGGTTTCGATTTCCGCGAAGCCAGCAGCCGATCGATGCGCGGCTGTACATAGTCCTGCCAGACGCCGGACAGGCCGTTCGGGAAAGCGAGCACGACCGCGATGAACAGGGCGCCAAGACCGAACAGCCAAAGCTGCGGGAAGGATTCGGAAAGGCTGGTCTTGGCGAAGTTTACCAGTATCGCGCCCCACACCGCGCCGAAGATCGACATCCGTCCGCCGACCGCCGTGTAGATCACCATTTCGATCGACGGCACAATGCCGACAAAGGAGGGCGACATGAAGCCGACGTTGAGCGCGAACATGGCGCCGCCGATCGCGGCGAAAATCGCGGCCATGCAGAAGGCGAAGATCTTGAAGTTGGCGACGCTGTAACCCGAGAAGCGGACGCGGTCTTCCTGTTCACGCATCGCCACCAGGATGCGGCCGAGCTTTGTCAGGCGGATGAACTGCGCCAGACCGATGCAGGCGAACAGCAATACCACCTCGACGAAGTACAGGATGATCTTGGCGTGGTCGGGCCGGATGTCCCAACCCTTGAGGGTACGCAGGTCGGTCATGCCGTTGATCCCGCCGGTATAGCCCTGCTGTCCCACGATCAGGATGGTCAGGATCGCGGCAACGGCCTGGGTGATAATCGCGAAATAGGTGCCGCCGACGCGGCGCTTGAACATTGCCGTACCGATGATGAGTGCGAACAGGCCGGGCACCAGGATGATCGCGGCGATGGTAAAGGTGAGACTGTGGAACGGCTGCCAGAACAGCGGCAGCGAGGTGATCTGGTTCCAGTCCATGAAATCCGGAATGCCGGGCGTCGACTGGATCTTGGTGTTCTCAACACTCGAGGCTTCGAGCTTGAGGAACATCGCCATGCAGTAGCCACCAAGACCGAAGAACACCCCCTGCCCCAGGCTCAGAATGCCGCCATAGCCCCAGCACAGCACGAGCCCGATTGCGACAAACGCATAGGTCAGATATTTCGCGACCAGGTTGAGGCGGAAGACATCCAGCGTCAGCGGCAGGATCACGAACAGGACGGCAGCCAGCGCAACGAAGCCGATGAGTTCGGATCGATTGAAGAAGCGTGAGTTGATCATGACTTGCCTGCTTCTGTTATTTGCGGACTTTGAGGGCGAACAGACCCTGCGGCCGCAGCATCAGGATGCCAACGACAGCGAGCAGCGTGAGCACCTTGGCCATCGATCCTGACATGAAGAACTCCAGCGTCGACTGGGTCTGCGAGATCGAGAAGGCGGAGGCGATGGTGCCGAGCAAGCTGGCAGCGCCGCCGAACACGACCACCAGGAAGGTATCGACGATGTAGAGCTGGCCTGACGTCGGCCCGGTCGAGCCGATCATGGTGAAGGCGCTTCCGGCGATGCCGGCGATGCCGCAGCCTAAACCAAAGGTGTAGCGGTCAACCTTCTCGGTATTGATGCCGACGGCGCCGGCCATGATGCGGTTCTGTACCACGGCGCGGACCTGGCGGCCCCAGCGAGATTTGTACAGGACGTAGGCGACAACGATGGTGATCAGCACGGTCAGGCCCATCACGAACACACCGTTGATCGGGACCTCGATGCTGTCGGTGACCTTGAGCGACCCCAGCATCCACTGCGGCAGTTCGACGCCGACCTCGCGTGGGCCGAACACCGAACGATAGGTCTGCTGGAGGATCAGGCTCAGGCCCCAGGTGGCGAGCAGCGTATCGAGCGGACGCTTGTAGAGATGACGGATCAACGCCCATTCGACCAGCATCCCGAGCGCGCCCGACGCCAGAAACGCCAGCAACATCGCGAGGAAGAAATATCCGGCGAACAGTGAAGGCAAATAGTGCTGGAACGTGTTCGACGTCAGCCAGGTGACGTAGGCACCGAGGATCATGAACTCGCCATGCGCCATGTTGATGACGCCCATCTGGCCGAAGATGATCGCAAGACCGAGCGCCATCAGCACGTAGACGGAAAACAGGATCAGTCCTGCAAAGCCCTGCATGACGAAGATGGAGCCCAGATCGCCAATCGAATAGTCGCCGAACATCGATGTTTCTCCGTCGAGGGGAAGGGTCCCGCGTCGCAACGGGAGTCGCGACGCGGGGTCGTCAAGCGCGGATTGACGGTCCACGCCAGGGAGCTCTTGCTCGGGGAAGGCCGCGGGGTGTACCGCTGCGCTTACTGGTAGCCCTTCGGGAACGGATCGGGCTCGACGAGATCGGCGGTCTCGAAGATCAGCTCGAACTGGCCGTCAAGCTTGGCCTTGCCGACGCGCGTCTTCGACCAAAGGTGATGGTTTTCGTGGATGCGCACGTAACCTTCGGGCGCGCCCTTGAATTCGATGCCCGGCGAGGCAGCAGCGATCTTGTCGACGTCGAAGCTGCCGGCCTTCTCGCAGGTCAATTTCCACAGCCACGGGCCGAGATAGGCAGCCTGCGTCACGTCGCCGATCACGGTCTTCTCGCCCCACATCTTCTTGAAGGCGGCCACGAACTCCTTGTTGTTCGCGTTGTCGAGCGACTGGAAGTACTTCATGCAGGCATAGGCGCCCGCGATGTTTTCGCCGCCGATACCGTCGATTTCGTCCTCGGTCACCGAGATCGTCAGCAAGGCCTGCTTCGACAGGTCGACGCCGGCCGCCTTGAGCTGCTTGTAGAAGGCGACGTTCGAACCGCCGACCACGTCGGTGAAGATCACGTCGGGCTTGGTCAGCTTGATCTTGTTGATCACCGAATTGAACTGGGTGCTGCCGAGCGCGTAATATTCCTCGCCGACGACCTTGCCCTTCAGCACGTTCTCGACGTGCTTGCGCGCGATCTTGTTCGAGGTGCGCGGCCAGATGTAGTCCGAACCGATGAAGAAGAACGATTTGGCGCCCTTCTCCTTGGCGATCCAGTTCAACCCGGCGAGAATCTGCTGGGTGGCTTCCTGGCCGGTGTAGATGACGTTCTTGGACTGCTCGAGGCCTTCATAGAAGGTCGGATAATAGAGCATGCCGTTGTACTGCTCCATGACCGGCAGCACCGCCTTGCGCGATGCCGAGGTCCAGCAGCCCATGATCGCCGCGACCTTGTCGTTGACGAGAAGCTTCTTGGCTTTTTCCGCGAAGGTCGGCCAGTCGCTGGCGCCGTCTTCCTGGATGAACTTGATCTTGCGTCCGAGCACGCCGCCGGCGGCGTTGATCTGTTCGATGGCGAGCTTTTCGGCCTGGATCGAACCGGTTTCCGAGATCGCCATCGTGCCGGTGGCCGAGTGCAGGATGCCGACGGTGACCTCCGTATCCGTGACCGCCAACCCCGTCGCGTTGACCGTGGCGGTGGCGGGACCGGCGCCGAATGAGGGCCGCGGAAGCATCGAAATGAGCGGCAGCGCCGCCGCGCCCATCAGCAGTTTGCGGCGAAGCGGCGACTGCAGGCCCTTGTTTGGTTCGTCTGACATGAGCACCCCATTTTTGTTCGAGAACGCTTATTGGTCAGGCGAGGATGGCCCGGATTTGTGCACTGCACAGATACGTGGGATTGCGTATATTGCACCGCAAAATAGCGACGTAGATTTTGGTACGGAGTTTGCTGGCTACGCAGGGGTCGGTTGAACTGGGCAGGAGCATCACAGTGGCAGGGCGGCAGCGGATTGACCGCGTCAGACGCCAATACAATCAATGGGTTGCGAACCAGACCCTGGAAGACTATGCGCTGCGCTTCACCGCCAAGAGCGCCCGGCGATGGTCGGCCGCCCGCGTCGCCAATACCGCCCTTGGCGCCATCTCCTTTCTGGCGCTGGAAGCGATCGGCGGCACGATTACGCTGAATTACGGCGCAGCCAACGCCACCGCCGCCATCCTGGTCGTCAGCGTCATCATCTTCTTTTGCGGCCTGCCGATTGCCTACCATGCCGCAAAATGCGGCATCGATATCGACCTGCTGACCCGCGGCGCCGGCTTCGGCTATATCGGCTCGACCATCACCTCGCTGATCTACGCCTCCTTCACCTTCATCTTCTTCGCGCTCGAAGCGGTCATCATGGCGGCCGCGCTGGAGATGTGCTTCGGCATCCCGCGCCCGATCGGCTATCTCATCAGCGCCGTCGTCATCATTCCCCTGGTGACCTACGGCATCACCTTGATCAGCCGCTTCCAACTGTGGACGCAGCCGCTCTGGGTCGTCCTCCACATCCTTCCCTTCGTGGCGATCGCCTGGGCCAATCCGCATTCGTTCACGGAATGGCGGAAATTCGCCGGCGAACATGGCGATGCGAGTGGCCATCTCGATCTGCTGCTGTTCGGCACCGCAGCGTCGGTGGTGTTTTCGCTGGTGGCGCAGATCGGCGAACAGGTCGACTTCCTGCGGTTCCTGCCGCGCGACCGCCGCACTTCGCGAACCTCGTGGTGGATCGCGCTGCTGGGTGCAGGCCCCGGCTGGATCATTTTCGGCGCGCTCAAACTGCTCGTCGGCTCCTTCCTCGCCTACTTCGCGCTCAGCCACGGCGTCGCCAACGAACAGGCAGCCGATCCGGCGCACATGTATCTCGAAGCGTTTCGCTACGTGCTGTCGCAGCCCGATCTGGCGCTGGCGCTGACCGGCACCTTCGTCATTCTCTCGCAGGTCAAGATCAACGTCACCAATGCCTATGCCGGCTCGATCGCCTGGTCGAACTTCTTCTCGCGGCTGACGCACAGCCATCCCGGCCGCGTGGTCTGGCTGGTGTTCAACGTCATGGTCGCGCTGCTCTTGATGGAAATCGGCGTCTACAAGGCGCTGGAGCAGACGCTGGCGCTCTACTCCAACGTCGCGATTGCCTGGGTCGGCGCGTTGGTCGCCGATCTCGTCATCAACAAGCCGCTCGGCCTGCGCCCGCAGCACATCGAGTTCAAGCGCGCGCATCTCTACGACATCAACCCGGTCGGCGTCGGCGCTATGACGATCGCGACGATCGTCTCGATCAGCGCGTTCTACGGCCTGTTCGGACCAACGGCGAAGGCGCTGTCCGCTTTCGTCGCGCTCGCGGTCGCCTTCATCACCGCGCCCCTGATCGCATGGGCCACCGACGGCAAATATTACATCGCGCGCAAGCCGAAGCGAAGCTGGCAGAACCTTGAGGCGATCCAGTGCTGTATCTGCGAGCATTCGTTCGAGCCGGAGGACATGGCCTCCTGCCCCGCCTATGCCGGCCCGATATGCTCGCTATGCTGCTCGCTCGATGCGCGCTGCCACGATCTCTGCAAGCCGCATGCGCGGATCGGCGCGCAGGTGTCGGAGACGCTGGGCAAGATGCTGCCGGAGCCGATCTACGCCCGGATCAATTCGCAGTTCGGGCATTATGTCGGGGTGTTCGCGGTATCCGCCGGCCTCGTCGGGCTGACACTCGGGCTGATCTATTTGCAGACATCGGCGACGATTGCCGTCGACAATCTGCTTCTGTCCGACGTGCTGTGGAAGGTGTTCTTTGCGCTCACCATCATCATCGGCGTGGTGGCGTGGCTGTTCGTGCTGGCGCAACAAAGCCGCCGCGCGGCGGAAGCGGAAACGCGGCGGCAGACCACGCTGCTGATCCAGGAAATCGACGCGCACAAGCGCACCGATGCGGAGCTGCAGCGCGCCAAGGAAGTGGCTGAGTCCGCCAACCTCGCCAAGAGCCGTTACGTGGTGGGGTTGAGCCACGAACTGCGCTCGCCGCTGAACGCCATCTCGGGCTATGCGCAACTGCTGGAACAGGATTCCGGCCTTGCCACCAAGCCGCGCGACCAGGTGCGCGTGGTCCGCCGCAGCGCCGACCATCTGTCCGGGCTGATCGACGGCATTTTGGATATTTCCAAGATCGAGGCAGGCCGGCTTTATCTATCGCGCGACGAGGTGCGGTTGAGCGAATTCCTCGACCAGCTCGTCGGGATGTTTCGCGTTCAGGCCGCCGCCAAGGGTATCGACTTCGTTTTCAAGCGGCCTTCGGTACTGCCTCTCGTCGTCTATGCCGACGAAAAACGCCTGCGCCAGGTTCTGATCAACCTGCTGTCGAACGCGTTAAAATTCACGCAAACCGGCGGCGTGCAGTTCGTCGTGCATTATCGCAGCCCTGTCGCCGAGTTCGAGGTGATCGATACCGGACCCGGCATTCAGGCAAGCGATCTCGAACGCATCTTTGCACCGTTCGAGCGCGGCGCGCTCGGCGTGTCGCAGCCGCAGACCGGCACCGGTCTTGGACTGACCATCAGCCGGTTGCTCGCCGGCGTAATGGGCGGCGATATCAGGGTGACGAGCGAGGTCGGCAAAGGCAGCATTTTCCGCGTCAAGATCCTGCTGTCGGAAGTCACCAATCCGACGCGGATTGCGCCGATCGAGGCGCCGATCTTTGGCTATCACGGCCCGCGCAAGACGATCCTGATCACCGATGACGATCCGACTCATCGCGACCTCTTGCGCGAGGTGCTGGCGCCGCTGGGTTTCATTCTCTTGAGCGCGCCGGACGGCCCCGGCTGCCTCGCGCTGGCGCAGCACTGCCGGCCTGATTTGTTTCTGCTGGACATCTCGATGGCAGGCATGGACGGCTGGACGGTGGCGGAAACCTTGCGCGCCAGCGGACATCATCAGGCCCGCATCCTGATGGTGTCGGCGAGCGCGCTTGAAGCGCATGGCGCGCCGCTGGCGCAACCGTTTCACGACGGCTATCTGATGAAGCCGATAGATATCCCCAAGCTGGTGGAGACGATCCGGCAATTGCTCAAGATCGAATGGCAGTATGAGGCCGAGCAGATACCCCAGCCGCGCTGGAAACCGGAGACGGGATCGCGGCCGCCGGTGAAATATGTCGAGGAACTGATCGGCCTCGGGCAGCTCGGCTATATCAGAGCGATCCAGATCAAGCTAGACGAGATCGGCCACGATTACCCTGAGCATGCCGACTTCGTGTCGCAAATGCGTGCCCTGATCGATCGCTTCGATCTCGATCAGTACATGGCGGCCCTGAAAACACTGCACAGCTATGATCACTGAAACCAAAAAGCGCGACGTCGCCCTCATCGTCGATGATTCGCCGGAGACCCTGCGGCTGCTCACCGACGCGCTCGACGGCGCCGGCATGACGGTCATGGTCGCGCTCGACGGCGCGGCGGCGATGCGGATCGTCGACCAGATCACGCCCGACATCGTTCTGCTCGACGCGGTCATGCCCGGGTTGGACGGTTTTGAAACCTGCAAGCGGCTGAAGCGCGACGCCGGCCTCGAACACGTCCCCATCATCTTCATGACCGGGCTTGCCGAAACCGAGCACATCGTTCGCGGGTTGGAAGCCGGCGGCGTCGACTATGTGACAAAGCCGATTGCGGTCGAGGAGATGCTGGCGCGTATCCGCGTCCACCTCGCCAATGCGCGGCTGACCCAGAGCGCACGCGCCGCCCTCGACGTTTCCGGCCGCTATCTGCTTGCCGTCAACGGCGTGGGCAAGATCATGTGGGCGACGCCTCAGGCGCAGAAACTGCTGTCGGATACGCTTGGCCCGGATAGCGACGACGATGTCGTGCTTCCCGATCCGATCCCGCAATGGCTGGACCAGGCCCGCAAGGGCAAGGCCGGGTCGAAAGCCGCAATCATGACCGTGCTTCCCGGCAACGAGCAGCTCCGGCTGCAATATATGGGCAGGCTGGGCAGCAACGAATTCCTGCTGCGGCTTGCAAAAGATTCCGGCGCCGACGCACCGGCGGAATTCTCCAGCGAGCTTGGCCTGACGACGCGCGAGGGCGAAGTGCTGTCGTGGCTGTCGAAGGGCAAGACCAACCGCGACATCGCGCAAATTCTGGGCCTCTCCCCGCGCACGGTCGACAAGCACCTCGAGCAAATCTACTCGAAACTCGGCGTCGAGAACCGCACCGCGGCGGCTGCGATCGCGGTGAACGCAAAGCATCGAAAATCCTGACGCGACATTCACACATGAGCATCGCCATGCGCGAGCTCGCCCCGACGGCCGTAAGTTCTCAATGTGGCAACGCCGATCCAGCCGTAAAAGACAACAATGATTGCGGATATGACCCAACCGGAAACGTGCCCCACTCCGGCATTCCTGATCCAATCGTGAAAGGTGAGAGCAGCCGGACTCTCGCCGCCAAAGGAGGGAAACGTCACTTTGAGCGCCCATGCGCCCAGCAGGATCAGGAATATCCAGATATAGTTGCGTCGCAACCTTCGCGACACGGCCTCCGCCATCGACATCACGAATGTCGGCGCCACCAGATCGGCAGCCATGATGCGCTGCCAATCCTCCTCCGCTTTCACGCTTGGATCGAACAGTTTGGCGTAGTAGTTGCGCTCAAGCCGGCGCACGCGAGACCGATAGACGTCGAAGAAGCGATAACGCCGCGACTCGATCATCAGCAAGAAGAACGCCAGCACCATCGCAAACATCAGCACGCTGTGGTGGGCGTTCGACGTCGAAAGCGAGACCGAGAGCATCGCGGCGACGAGCGTAATCGCCCAATTGGTGGTCCGGTCGATGCGATCTCGCCATCCGGCCATGCGCGCAATCTCGGCCCGGTGGAAGTGAGCGAATGCCGTTATGAATTCGCCGGGAGATGAAGGAAAATAGATGCGGCCGATTTCACGTCCCTCCGGTTCCTGCATTTTCTCCTCCCTGTTTCAAATTCATGACGGCGATTGATCAACAACGGACGACGACTGGTATGCCAGGTTGGCACGCCGGCCTCGATCATCACGATTTCATCTGCGAACCGGTCGCTCTTGAGCCGCCTCGCCATGCCACGCATGGGGCCGCCGATGTGGTTGAACAATTTCCTGTATCCGGCGCAGAGAGAGTTCAAGGCGAACTTCGGTTCTCGGAATGACGGCTTACCTGCCTGGCCCCTTTTGCTGCACCGCACCCGTTTGCTTTCCGCGCCGTCAGGGGTCTCTCCAAACCTTCCGAGTATCTTCACTCCTCCTTTGCGCCGCTTTCTCAGGACATATAAGCTATGTCGAAAAGCAGCATCAAAAAGTAGCGCTTGCGATGTCCGGGAAGTGAACGCGGGATGGACTGGTATGTCGGATGACGCCGTGGTCATCATGACGATGAGCACCTGCCAATACCTAACTCCATCCGGGAACGCGCTTCCGGCTTGAGGGCATTGGTTGAGGGTTGTGCCTTGCGTCATGGAGATGATGGTTCTGGCGAGCAGCCCACATCAGGGTGACCGATAGCGCGGCCTCTTGAGGGACGGCCACGAACTTCGCCACCTCAGAGGAGCCGGGATGAACCAACGAGAAGTGCGGGTTGCGTGGGAGAAATTCGTCGAGCGCCCGGCAACATCCGCGAACTGCGCAACATGCTGGCACGCTTCACGCTCGCCGCCACCGACGGCCTGATCGACGAAGCCGCGGTGGAAGCCATGATCGGCCAGCCCCCGCCAAAGACCTCCGGCTCGCTCCACGAAATCCAGCGCGCCAGCGTCCTCGCCGTCCACGCCGAGACCGCGGGAAACATCAGCGAAACCGCACGCCGCCTCGGCATCTCCAGAAACACGGTGTATCGGGCAATCGCGCAAAGCCGCCGGGACAATTCATAGCTGTGGGCAAGGCAACTGCTCACGGCGCCGCCATCCGGCCAGGCCTGGATTCTTATTCGGCAAAGACACCTTCTAGCCACCGCTCTCCGAAGGTGGGGGTCACACATTCGAATCGAGAGATTCGAATTGCTATCCCCTAGGTTCGGCTCTGATCCGAGATCGCGGCCCTTGGTGACCGATCCCGTGGACTCGTGCGCCGCGTCACAATCCACCAAAGCCGCCGAGAAAAGAGGATGGCTGCTTTTGCAATCTACGTCGTCCCAGTTATCCTACCGCAATCGGGCTAGTTGTTGGCCTAGCGGGATGCCGACGCTCCAGCCTCGTCAATCAATTTCCAGGAAACGCCTTCGAACTTCGCCATGCGCAGCGATTCATAGGGTGCGTAGTCCTGCGGTGTGGTGTTGAGTTGGATTCCCGGCAGCATCATCTTGAGACGCGTGCCCTTCATGCTGGTCGCCTGCTTTAGGAGATTTTCCCGTGTCAGGTCGTCGCCGCACTTGGTAATCGCCTGCACGATGCCCTGCACGTTGATGTAGCCGGACAGGGCGACGAAATCGCCGGGATTGTCGTTCGGCACCCACTTCTTCATGAACTCGACGTATTCCTTCACCTCGGGATCATCCGCCCAGGCCGGATCACCGGCCTGCTTGGTGAATTGCGTCGTCATGATGCCTTGCGCGTTTTCAAATCCGGCCGGCTCCAGCACCGTCTTGACCGAGTTGGTCGGGCTGGCAAGGAATTGCAGCGGCGTCCAGCCCGTCTCCTTCACCTTGCGCAGGCCCTGCGCGGTGAACTTTGGCGTCGAGAAATACAGCAGCGTGTCGGCGCCGGAATCCTTCAGGCGGACGATCTGGGAATCTATCGTCGGCTCGGTGATTTCGTAGGCCACCTCGGCCACGATCTTGATCTTGTCGCCGAGCGCGGCCTTCAGTCCGACCAGAAAATCCTTGCCGTAGTCGTCGTTCTGGTAAAGCACGGCGATCCTGGCGGCCGGCTTGTGTTTCAGGATATATTGCCCAAACGTTTTCCCTTCCATCTCGAAGCCCGGATACATCGGTACGGTCCAGGGGAAATTCTGCGGATCGGCGAAACGCCGGCCACCGGCAGAGACGAAGACGTGCGGCACCTTGGCACCGTTCAGATATTTCTGGATCGCGACATTGGGCGTCGTGCCGACAGTACCGACATCTGCCAGCACCCCATCATCCTCGACCAGCTTTCGGGTCTGTTCGATTGCCTTCGGTGGACTGAAGGCGTTATCGAGCGAGATCAGGTTGATCTTGCGGCCGTTGATGCCGCCGGCCTCGTTGATCATCTTGAAGTAGCCGGTCATCACGCGGCCATAGCTCGAGAACGCCGATGCCGGCCCGCTATAGGGGACGGTCTGGCCGATCTTGATCTCGGTGTCGCTGACGCCGGGCCCGTATTTCTTCTCGGCGGCCGAAACATCGCCGATCGTTGCAACGGCCATCACGGCGACCGCGGCTATCAATCCAAATTTCCGGATCATGTTTCTCTCCCCCGTTCAGCCCACTTGTGCAGGTCTCAATTTAACGGTACACTAGCATACTATATTTTAGCTTACAAGCAAGTTAGCCGGTTTCTTTGTCGCAGACTCGCATCAGACGCGCTGGTCCGCGACCCGGATGAATTCGGCCCGGCCTGCGCATTCCTGTGCTCGGCTCACGCCGGTTACATCACCGGGCAAAACATCCTGATCGACGGCGGCGCCTATCCCGGCACGTTCTGACCAGCCGTTCAGGCGTCGCACAATTCGTGACGCGGGCGCGATCCCCGCGTCGTGAACTCATGCGCTGGCCTTGCGGGGCGCTTTTGCAAAAGCCTTCGCTATTTCGCGAAGCTGGTACTTCTGCACCTTGCCAGCCGGGGTCTTCGGCAGATCGGAGACGATCTCGACGCGCTCCGGCCAGTACTGTTTCGCGACCTTGTGCTCCGCCATCAGCGCCTGCACATCGGCCAGATCGAGCGTCTGGCCGGGACGCAGCACCACGAAAGCGCAAGCGCGTTCTCCCAGTCGCTGATCCGGATACCCGACGATCGCGGTCGCAAGCACGGCGGGATGCTTGAACAGCAGGTTCTCGATATCGAAT
The DNA here is from genome assembly GCF_036924535.1 of Bradyrhizobium sp. AZCC 2262. Lineage (NCBI taxonomy): Bacteria > Pseudomonadati > Pseudomonadota > Alphaproteobacteria > Hyphomicrobiales > Nitrobacteraceae > Bradyrhizobium > Bradyrhizobium sp. AZCC 2262. The sequence continues at coordinate 5,188,234 of NZ_JAZHRT010000001.1, forward strand.
ACCGGCACGTTTTCGCCGCCGCGAATGATGATATCCTTGATGCGGCCGTCGATACGGATGTAGCCCTCGTCGTCCATATAGGCGATATCGCCGGTATCGAACCATCCCTCGGCATCAAACGGCTCCATGTCCTCACGCTTGTAATAGCCGAGGCACATTTGCGCGCCGCGCACCTTGAGCAACCCCTTCTCTCCGACCGGCGCCGGAGAACCGTCCATGCGAAGGACCTTTACGGCAACGCCCTCGAGCGGACGGCCATCCGTCTTCGACGACTTCTCCAGCGCCCTCTCGGGCTCGGTCAACGTGCCCGACAGCGCTTCGGTCATCCCCCACAGCGAACAGACCTTCAGATCGAGCTCGCGGAAGACGCGATCGATCAGCGCCGGCGGAATTGGCGCCCCGGCACAGAGGAACTTGCGCAGCTGCGATGGCTTCGCTGCCCCGGACGCGACCGCCTCGCACATATCGGCGAGAAACGTCGCGGCGCCGGCCGAATAGGTAACGCCTTCATTGGCCATGATCGCGATGCCGCGCTTCGGCTCCCAGACGTCCTGGAAGATGATCGACGCGCCCATCTTGAAGCCGAGCATCATGCCGGCCGCGAAGCCGGTCATATGGCCGAGCGGCGAGCAGACCAGCATCGTATCGTTCGCATCGAGACCGAAACGGCCGGCGAGCGCAATGTTGCAGGCCAGCAGCGTATTGAGGCAGTGCATGACCCCCTTGGGCGAACCTGTCGTGCCCGAGGTGAACATCAGCACCGCCATCTGATCGGCGGGAAGCGCGCCAATCTCGCCGACCGGAGGCGGACCGAGGCGTTCACTCCCGGAGAGCAGCGCCCGATCGAAGCTGTTCGACCCCTCGCCGTCCACGGCGATGACGTGCTGAAGTTTCGGCAGCCTGGGTCGCAGCGACTGCGCCATCGCCTCGTAATCGAAGCCTCGGAATAGTTTCGGCACGATCAGCAGTTTCGTTTCGGCGAAGTCGAGCATGTAGCTCAGCTCGTGCTCGCGGAAGATCGGCATCAGGGGATTGATGACGGCCCCGACCCTGAACGCGGCGAACGCGATCGCCGCGAATTCCCACCAGTTGGGAAGCTGTACGGAGACGACGTCGCGAGGGCCAATGCCGAGTTGTTTCAAAGCCGCGGCCGCGCGCGAAACCAGATCGCCGAGTTCGGCGTAGGTCAAGCGCTTCGGTTCGGCACGATCGGCGCGGTCGGCCAGCAGCGCGAGCTTCTCCGGCGTGGCAGCAACCGCTTGCTGAAGAAATTCGTCAAAGCTCTTGTCGATCCAGAATCCGCTGGCGCGCATCGATCGCGCGTGGGCGACGGGATCGAATCTATGTTCGCTCATGCGTTACCTCCATGACGTCAGATGCGGCTCTTGGCGGCCTATTTTGTTCGCTAGTGTACTAATTTTGAAAACAGACCGCAACCTCAAAATCCGGCGCCGCAATCCCTCTAACCGGTTTGTCAATCCTGGAAACTGTCGAGCGCATCCAGATCGGCCATCGCCGTCGTCATGCGCTCGATCATGGTGAGCGTCGTGTCCTCCGGTTGCATGTTCGGCAACAGCGGCGAGTGGCATAGCGTGATCGTCCACATCGCCAGCGCATGCACGATCTGCTGCCGGTAGCGCAGGAAGCTGAGGTCGAAGTCCGGCTTGACGCCGGTCTTCTCCGCGAACCGCTCGACATAGCGGGCCAACAGCTCGCGCTCCCAGCTCCGGCGATTATCCGGCGTCAGTGATGCCGTCACGGCGTAGGCGAAATCGCGCGACCAGTGCCCGCGCGAAAGACATTGCCAATCGCATAGCCCCATCTGACCCGCACCCGTCCGGTACCAGTTGCCGATATGAACGTCGGAGTGAATGAGGCCCTGCGGCTCGCTATCATGCAGCGCAAGTGCGCGCATCGTTGCCGGCCAGACATCGTCGCGGCGCGCCATGACTTCTTCAGGAATGACGTGGGCAGCAGCGTCAAACGCTTTCCCTGTGTAGTACTCCGTACCCATTTTCGCCGCGCCAATGGTGAACCATCGGGGATAACTGGCGAGCCAGCGGTAGCGTTCGGCCAGCGTCGGATCGCCGTAGAACCGGCCGTGCAGCGCCGCCAGCAGATCGATCATGTCGTCGGCCATGGCGCGCGTGACATACGTCTTGTGATTGCAGAACGTAGCGGACTTGGTTGCGACCAGATCTTCCAGCAGATGGATCGCCGCAAACGTTCGCCGATCGTAAGCGGAATGATAGCACAGCGGCGCTTCGATCTCGAGCTGGGGACGAATCTGCGTAAAAAAGCTCCCCTCTACCCGTGCCGTGCCGTTGAAGCCCCCGATCATGCGGGTAACGATGCTTGGCAGCGACTTGGTGAAGATCGAGACCGGCAGTCCGGCGCGACGTCCTTCCTCATTGTAGGACACCTTCAGTTGATGACGCTCATGCGTGCCCGCGCTTGCCGGTTTGACCTCGACGCGCGTAACGACGGCCCCCGGAACCTTGCCGCAGAGGACCGCCGTCAGCCATTCGGGCGTGACGGCGTAAGGCGTACAGGGCACGTCATCGAACTGCCGCGCCTTTGGCCGCGCGAGACGCTCGTAAGCGACGCGTCCGCCGATTTTCAGCGCGGCCAGGGCCGTATCTGTGGATTGCCCCATTTATCCAACTCCTCGTTAAGCTGCGCAAATCTCAACCGACCACACGTTCCCGCCGTAACTCGCTGATGGCTTCCAGTGACATACCTATTTCACCGAGGACATCGTCGGTGTGCTGCCCCAGCACCGGCGGCGGCCTGCCTGCACGACGTTCCGCGCCGTTGATCAGAACGGGGTGACCGACGCCCTTCAACTGGCCCGCGGTCGGGTGCGCGTAGTCGACGATGATGCCGCTCGCCTCGGTATGCGGCTGATCGAGCAATTGCGCGATCGAATTGATGGGTGCGCAGGGCACGCCGACACCCGTCAGCACCTCGTTCCAGTGCGCGACGGAATTTTGCGTCAGCGCGGCCTGAACATGGCCGAGGGTTTCCTTGCGGTGCGCAACGCGATCCGCATTGGTTTTGAATTTCGGGTCGTCGACAATCGCGCTCAACCCGGTGACCGCACAGAACTTGCGCCAGAGATTGTCGTTGGCGACCCCGATCATGATCGGACCGTCGGCCGCCTCGAAGGCCTGATAGGGGCAAAGCGATTCATGGCTTGAGCCGCATTTCGGCGGCTGCACGCCGCGCTCCCAGAAGGTCTGAAGATTATAGCCCAACAGGCCGAGCGCGGTTTCGAACAGCGAGACCTGGATCTCACCGCCCTTCCCGGTCTTTTCCCGCGCATACAGCAACGCCAGAATGCCGCTGAAGGCATGCACCCCGGTCATCTGGTCGATTGGCGAGATCGGACTGCGGATATAGCCGCCATCCTCGTCGCCGGTCATCGACATAACCCCGCAAAACGCCTGTAGGATCACGTCATAGCCCGGTGAATTCTTCAGCGGCCCCGAGCGGCCAAAGCCGGAAATGCTGCAATGGATCAGGCGGTCATTCAGGGTACGCAGTGTCGGTGCATCGATGCCGAGGCGCTCGGCGACGCCGGTTCCGAAACTTTCGATCGCGATGTCGGCGGATTTTGCCAGCGCGTGAACGATCTCGCGCCCCTTTTCCGATTTCATGTCGACGGCGATGCTGCGCTTGTTGCGGTTGGCACTGAGAAAAACCGTGCCAAGGCCCGGCGCCGGAAACGGCGGCCAGCCGCGCGTTTCGTCACCCTGGCCGACGGCCTCTACCTTGATGATGTCGGCGCCGAGGTCACCGAGATATTGGGCGCACAGGGGACCCGCCAAAACTTTCGACAGGTCGAGGACACGGACGCCGGTCAGGGGTTTTGACACTACTGTTCTCTCGATTGGTTGCGCCGCTATCGCGGATTTTTTCGAAGCCGGCACCGCTCAGGCGCCTGGCTCGGCGGAGGAGAAAGCACCTGCCATGTAGGCGGGAAAGCCATGCTTCGTGACCAGCAGATAATCCGCCGCGCGACGCTGGTCCTCGGAGAACGTGGCTCGCCATTTGTCTGCCACTGAGTATGCCCGCACCAGCCGCTCGCGTAGCGCACGTTTGCCATTGGTGACAGGCTCCGCCTCCAGCCAGAAGGCGGACTGAGCAATGACGCCATCGAATGCCGGTGCCCTGCTCGGCCCGTGAAAGCCGGCGCGAGCGAAAGCATCTGCAAGCGTCGCATCCGTTGTTCCACCCGCCTGCAGCGCCTCGGATACCACCGCCACCGCCTGTTCGACGGGCGCGGGAATGCCTCCCGCCTTGCGAAGACGATCATGATCGAGCCGGCCAAGAAACAGCGTCCTGATCATGTTGCGCGGCTCGCGCCGCTGGATGAGCTTTGAGAATATCTGCATCTCGGTGCGGATCGCCGCATCAAACGGCTGCGGCAGCCCCTCGCCGACGCAATCGAGAATGGCTAGCGGGGCCGGATAGTGTCCGAGGGTTTCGGCCAGAACGCTTTCGCGTTTCCGCGCGACGATCGCGGCCACATCGTCGACATCCGCCGGCCGCCATCCCGGACGGTCCCAGGGTTGCGACGCCGACGGATGCGACAGCACCCAACGTTCCGCCGCCGCCACCTCTTCGCCGGCAGGAACCAGTTGATCGACCACGCCTGCGGCGATCGCCGCCTGCCCGGACAACCGCGCACCTTCCAGCAGGATCGGCAGCGCCTTTTCGATTCCGGTCAGGCGCGGCAGCCGTTGGGTTCCCCCGCCTCCCGGCAACAGCCCGACCAGCGACTCCGGTAAGCCAAACGCCACTTTGGGATCGTCAACCATGACCCGATGATGAGCCGCCAATGCCAGTTCGCCGCCGCCGCCGAGCGCCAGGCCCGCGATCGCGGCCGCGACCGGCTTGCCCGCCGTTTCGATTCCACGCAGTGCCTGACTGAGACGAAAGAAATGGTCGAATGCCACGCGGTCGCGTGTCTCGGCAGGCGCAGCCATGATCATGTCATAGGCCAATCCCAGCTCGGCAAGATCGGCACCCGCACAGAATGCCGACGGCTTTCCCGAACGGATGACGACACCCTTGACGTCGCTTTCGCGGAGCCACCGACTAAAGACGCCAAGTTCGGCGATCGCGGCGTTGGAGAACACATTCATCGGACGGCCGGGCATGTCGAAAACAAGATGCAGGACATTCTTTTCGCTGCGTTCGGCCCGGAATTGCTGCAGCTTTCCCAACGCGTCCATGGGTTTCTTCTCCGCCGTCATTTTTTGACCTATAGCATATCGTATATCTGTGTACTAGTTTAAATGGACGGTCTGCCGCCGTGAAAAACCTCTACTGCGGTTGCAGCGATGACCGTTGGCAGGCGCTCGCGAAAGTTCTGGCTGGTCCGATCGACCGGTGACGCAAAAAGCCCGCGGGCCAGCTTGCCTTTTACCATCCCGGGACATATAGTACACTACCTAACTAAATTGATGTGGACGGATGTCGATGATCGAGCGAACCATTTTCCGCGAGGAACATCATATTTTCCGGGAATCGGTCCGGCGCTTCGTCGATCGCGAAATCGTGCCGTTTCATGCGCAGTGGGAAAAGGACGGCATCGTGCCACGGGAACTGTGGCTCAAGGCCGGCGCCGAAGGGCTGCTCTGCTGTACCGTGCCCGAGGAGTATGGCGGCATGGGCCTCGACTACCTGTTCGACGTGGTCGTGTTCGAGGAACTATGGCGCTCCGGCGCCAGCGGCCCGGGATTTCTGATTCACACCGATCTCGTGGCGACCTATCTGCTTTCGTTTGGAACCGAAGCGCAAAAGCGGCAGTGGCTGCCGAAGATGGTGTCGGGTGAAGCGATCGGCTCGCTTGGCATGACGGAGCCGCATGCGGGCAGCGACCTCAAGGCGATCCGGACCCGCGCCGTGCGCGATGGCGATGATTTCGTCGTCAACGGCCAGAAGGTCTTCATCTCGAACGGCCAGCTCTGCGATTTCGTCGTGCTCGCGACCAAGACCGACGGCGGCGCCGGCGCCAAGGGCGTGACGCTGTTCATCGTCGAGAGCAGCCGGCCCGGATTTCAACGCGGACGAAACCTCGAAAAAATCGGCATGAAGGCCCAGGATACCTCCGAACTGTTCTTCGAGAACATCCGCATTCCCGCCACCAATATGCTGGGGCAGGAAGGCAAGGGTTTTGCGCTGATGATGACGAAGCTGTCGCAGGAACGGCTCGCCCAGGCGATCCGGTCGGCCACCGTCACCGAAACCGTGCTGGACTGGACCGTTGAATACACCTCCGACCGCAGCGTATTCGGTCAGAAGCTCGCCAACTTCCAGAATACCCAATTCAAGCTTGCCGATCTCAAGACCAAGGCGACCGTCGCCCGCGTCTTTACCGATCGATGCATTTCGCTTTTCATGGAAGGAAAGCTCGATCCGGTCGATGCCGCTATGGCCAAGATGTTCACTTCCGAGCTGCATTGCGAAGCGGTCGACGAATGCCTGCAATTGTTTGGCGGCTGGGGCTACATGACGGAGTATCCGATCGCGCGCGCCTATGTCGACGCCAGGATCGTCAAGATTGCGGGCGGGTCGATCGAAATCATGAAAACCATCATCGCCCGCCAGATGTTCGCGCAATGTGGTTTTGCGCTCGCCAAGAGCGGCTGAGCTCGCCGGTCGGCCAAGGCCGGCGGACCTCACCAAACAAAGCAACGGCCAATGCGCCGCAAAACGAGGGAGTGGGATTTGAGAGGCTTATCAGGCAAGGTAGCGATCGTTACCGGCGGCGGCCAGGGCATCGGGCGCGCCATCACCCTTCGGCTCGCGGAAGAAGGCTGCAAGGTCGCAATTTTCGACATCAATCCCGACGCCGGACATGAGACGGCGAAACTGGCGCCGAAGTCGGCGATCACGACCTACACCGTCGACGTCGGCGACCGCGCTTCGGTGGATCGCGCGGTCGCGCAGGTCGAGGCCGAACTCGGCTCGATCTGGGTGCTCGTCAACAACGCCGGCTGGGACCGGCCGATGCCGTTCCTGAAGACCGATAAGGATCTCTGGGACAAGATCATCCGCATCAACCTCTATGGTCCGCTCAACACGCACCACGCCATTGCACCGCTGATGGTCGAACACGGCGGCGGCCGCATCATCAATATCGCATCCGATGCCGCCCGTGTCGGCACCAGCGACGAAGCGGTTTACTCCGCCTGCAAGGGCGGGCTGATCTCCTTCACCAAATCGATCGCCCGCGAACTCGCGCGCAAGAACGTGCTGCTGAACGCGGTGTGTCCGGGTCCCACCAACACGCCGATGATGGCGGCGGTGCTCGGCGAAGGTGAACAGGCGGTAAAATGGAAGGACGCGATGGTTCGCGGCATTCCATTGAAGCGAATGGGCGAGCCCGATGACTACGCCGGGATTATTGCCCTGCTTGCATCGGAAGACGGGAAATTCATCACCGGACAGGCCATCTCGGTCTCCGGCGGCATGAACATGATCTAGCAGATATGAGGTAACGACGATGTTCGACCCCAGCAAATTCACCGACGTCATCTACGAAGTCCGCGATCGCGCCGCCTGGATCATCATCAACCGGCCCAAGGTATACAACGCCTTTCGCGGGCAGACGCTCGAAGAACTGATTCAGGCGTTCCAGATTGCCGCGAACGACCGCAACGTTTCCAGCATCGTGCTGACCGGCGCCGGCGACAAGGCGTTCTGCACCGGCGGCGATCAGTCCGCGCATGAAGGACAATATGACGGCCGTGGCGTCGTTGGACTGCCGATCGACGAGCTGCAGGGCCTGATCCGCGACGTTCCCAAACCCGTCATCGCGCGCGTCAATGGCTTTGCGATCGGCGGCGGCAATGTGCTGGCGACGCTGTGCGACCTGACGATTGCCGCCGACACCGCGCAATTCGGGCAGGTCGGACCGAAAGTCGGCTCCGTCGACGCGGGCTGGGGCACGGCCTTGCTGGCCCGCCATGTCGGCGACAAGAAAGCGCGCGAAATCTGGTTCATCAACGACCGCTACACCGCCGAACAGGCGCGTGAAATGGGCCTCGTCAACAAGGTGGTTCCAGCCGCCGAACTCGATGCCGCGGTCAAGGACTGGACCGACAAGCTCGCGCAGCGGTCACCGACCGCGATCGCGCTGGCAAAGCGCTCCTTCAACGCCGACACCGACAACATTCGCGGCATCAGCAACCTTGCCCTTCACGCCGTGAAGATGTTCTACGATACCGCCGAATCCAAGGAAGGCGTCGCGGCCTTCAACGAGAAGCGCGCTCCGGACTTCCACAAGTTCACTTAGCCATTCGGCAATGAACGCGTCGCTTCCCTTGCGTAGGCTGATGCCCTTCCCGGGCATTGGCTGAACGCGCGCCACAAAGGAAAACATCGTGCCGGCACGTAAGGTCATCATTTCCTGCGCAATCACGGGCTCGATCCACACTCCCTCGATGTCGCCTCACCTTCCGGTGACCGCAGCGGAGATCGCCGAGTCCGCCCTCGGGGCTGCCGAGGCGGGCGCCGCCATCGTGCATCTTCATGCCCGCAATCCGAAAGATGGCCGGCCGGACCAGTCGCCGGAAGCCTTCGAGCCGTTTCTGCGGGTTATCAAGCAGCGATCCGACGTGGTCGTGAATCTGACGACCGGCGGCTCCCCCTATATGACCGTCGAGGAGCGCATCAAGCCCGCGGCGGTCTGGAAGCCGGAGGTCGCCAGCCTGAACATGGGGTCGATGAATTTCGGCCTGTTCCCCATGCTCAAGCGATACAAGCAGTTCAAATATGACTGGGAGCCCGCGATGCTGGAAGGCTCCCACGACCTGGTCTTCCGTAACTCCTTCAAGGACATCCGCTACGCGCTGGAAACGCTCAACAGCACCGGCGCGCGCTATGAGTTCGAGTGCTACGATACCAGCCACCTCTACAATCTGCATTATTTCTGGACCGAAGGATTGGTAAAGGCCCCGTTGTTTATCCAGACCGTGTTCGGTCTGCTGGGCGGTATCGGCGCGCATCAGGAAGACGTCATGCATATGAAACGCACCGCCGATCGGCTGTTCGGCGACAATTATCGCTGGTCGGTGCTGGGCGCCGGCCGCGCGCAAATGCCGGTCGCGGCGATCGCAGCGGCGATCGGCGGCAATGTGCGGGTGGGGCTGGAAGACAGCCTCTGGATCGGCGCCGGCCAACTCGCGGCGTCAAATGCCGACCAGGTGACGCAGGTTCGGAAGATCATCGAAGGACTCGGACTGGATGTCGCGACAGCGGACGAGGCACGCGAAATCCTTGAGCTCAAGGGCGGCGACAAGGTCGCGTTCTGACCGCTCATTGGTCGGAATGATCGGCGCCAACAGCAATAAACGGGAGGCCACGATGCTACCCCATCGCAGGGTTTACGACGAAGAACACAGCCAGTTCAGGGAGACCGTGCGACGCTTCGCGGCAGCAAAGATCGCGCCGGATTTCGCACGTTGGGAAGAAGCCGGCATCATCGACAGGTCACTGTGGGGCGCCGGCGGCGTGGCCGGCCTGCTCTGCCCGCAGGTCCCCGAAGAATTCGGCGGCGCCGGCGGTGACTTCCGGCACAATGCGGTGATCATCGAGGAACTGAGCTATTCCGGCTTCGCCGGCCCTGCCACCGACTTCTCCGTACACAACGACGTCTGCTGCGGTTACCTGCTCAGTTACGGCACCCCGGAGCAAAAGAAGAAATGGCTGCCGCGCATGGTATCGGGCGAAACCGTCTGCGCCATCGCGATGACCGAACCCGGCACCGGCAGCGATTTGCAAGGCATCCGCACCCGCGCCGTTCGCGAAGGCGACGAGTACGTGATAACGGGCCAAAAGACTTTCATTTCCAACGGGCAGATGTGCGATCTCGTGATCGTCGTAGTCCGGACCACGCCGGACGGCGGCTCGCGCGGCATGAGTCTGGTTCTGGTCGAGACCGACCGGGCCGGTTTCCGCCACGGCCGGAACCTGGAAAAGCTCGGACACCTCTCCTCCGATACATCCGAACTGTTCTTCGATGGCGTGCGCGTGCCCGCCAGCAATCTGCTGGGTGCGGAAGGCGGCGCGATGGGCGCCTTGATGAGCGAACTGCCGCAGGAACGCCTGACCATCGCGCTGCATTCGATCGCCGCCGCGCAGAAGGCCTTTGATCTTGCCAAGGACTATGTCCAGCAACGCAACGCCTTTGGATCGCCGATCGGCAATTTCCAGAACACCAGGTTCAAGCTGGCCGACCTGAAATCCGATCTCGCGGTGGGCTGGGCCTATGCCGACCAGTGCCTTCACGACCATATCAATCACGAACTGACGACCTACGCGGCGTCGACGGCAAAGCTCTGGATCACCGAAATGCATGGCCGGCTTGTCGACCAATGCCTGCAATTCTTCGGCGGCTACGGCTTCATGCGCGAGTATGAGATTTGCCGTCTCTACGCCGATGCACGCGTGCTGCGGATTTACGGTGGCACATCGGAAATCATGCGTGAGCTGATTTCACGCAATCTCTGAATTCCCGAGACTTCAATAGCTTTTCGGCAGATCGAGCACCTTCTCGGCGATGAAGCTGAGGATCAACTGTTCGGTAATCGGCGCCAGCCGCGTGATCGAGACTTCGCGGAACAGGCGCTCGACATGATACTCCTTGGCATATCCAAATCCACCATGGGTCATGATCGCCTGCCAGGCCGCGTCGTGGCCCGCACGCGCGCCGAGAAATTTCGCGGCGTTGGCTTCGGCACCACAGGGCCTGTCGTGATCGTAGAGCCAGGCGGCGCGCACCGCCATCTGCCAGGCCGACTCCAGATACATCCAGTTTTCCGCGAGTGGATGCTGGATGCCCTGGTTTTGGCCGATCGGCCGATCGAACACCACGCGCTCACGCGCGTAGTTCGCCGCGCGGCGTAGCGCGTCCTGACCGATCCCGATCGCTTCGACCGCAATCAGGATGCGCTCGGGATTGAGGCTATGCAGGATATATGAAAAGCCCTTGCCCTCCTCGCCGATCCGGTCGGCTTCCGGAATGAACAGGCCGTCGATGAAGATGGCATTGGAATCGACCGACTTGCGGCCCATTTTCGGAATGCGATGGACATCGATCTTCGACCGGTCGAGGTCGGTGTAGAAAATCGTGATGCCGTCGGTCGGACGCTTGCAATCCTCGTATTTGGTGGTCCGGGTCAGCAGCATGATCTTGTTGGCGACCTGCGCGGTCGAGGTCCAGACCTTCTGACCATGCACGAGGTAGCCGCCGGGGACCTTCTGCGCAAAAGTCTTGATCCGGGTCGTGTTCAGCCCCGCATCCGGTTCGGTGAAACCGAAGCAGCATTGATCTTCGCCCGCGACCAGCCGCGGGACCCAGCGCGACTTCTGCTCCGGCGTGCCCTTCACGACGATCGGGTGCGGGCCGAACAGATTGATGTGCACCGCCGAGGTCGCGGACATTCCGCCGCCATGGCTTGCGACTTCATGCATCATGATCGCGGCTTCGGTCACGCCGAGGCCGGAGCCGCCATACTCCTCTGGCATGGTGATGCCGAGCCAGCCGGCGTCGGCCATCGCGCGATGAAACTCGAACGGGAACTTGCCGTCCTCGTCGCGCGCCAGCCAGTAATCGTCGCCGAAGCGCGCGACGACGCTGCGCACGCCCTCGCGAATAGCCGCCTGATCGTCTCCCGGCTCGAACTCGTTGGCCAATGCACTCATGTGACGTCCTCCCCGGCTGAGGCGAGCGCGCGTTTCGCCGCGATCAGATGCGGCATGTCGTACATCTTGCCGTCGATGCCAAGTGTTCCCGCATCGGGCTGGGCCGCGAACGCCGCCACCACGCGGCGCGCATGCGCCAGGTCGGCCTCCGACGGCGTGAAGCATTCGTTGATGGTCGCGACCTGAGCGGGGTGAATGGCGATCTTGCCGACAAAACCGTCGCGACGCGCGATCCGGCAGCTTTGCGCCAGCCCGTCCTGGTCCTTGAAATCCGCATAGAGCGTATCCAGCGCCATGGCGCCCGCAGCCCCCGCCGCGAACAGGCATTGCGCCCGGGCCACCTGATAGGGAAACGTCCAGCTTCCGTCGGCTTCCTTGTTGGACAAGGCGCCGAGCGCTGCGCCCAGATCCTCCGCCCCCCAGGTCATGGCAACGAGGCGGCGGTTTGGCGTCGCATAGCTGGCAAAGCCGATCATGGCGGCCGGCGTCTCGGTCGCGACCACCAGCAGCTTGACGTGACCCGGCGTAACGCCCGTAGCGACCTCGAGCACGTCGACGTAATTCGAAATCAGTTCGATGTCCGCGATGCCGTTGACCTTCGGGATCAGGATGCCGTCGAGGCCGGGCCGGACGACCGCCGCGAGATCGCCGAGCGTCAGTCCGCTGCCCAATGGGTTGATGCGCACCAGGAACGCCCAGTCGCGCGGCGGGCCGCCCAACAGCTCCTTCACCATATCGCGTGCGAGCGCTTTACGTGGCGGCGCCACGGAATCCTCGAGATCGAGAATCAGCGCGTCGGCCCCGATACCGGATGCCTTTGCGAATTTGTGCTCGCTGTCGGCGGGCACAAACAACAGGGAGCGCAATCTCATGCGGGACGCCTCATCATCAACCCGGTGCGGCGGCAATAGGCGACTTCCTCATTGTGCTGATTGAAGCCGCGATGCTCGAACGTGACGATGCCCTGGGTCGGGCGTGACTTGCTCTCGCGCACGGCCAGAATTTTCGTCTCGGCCCGGAGCGTATCACCGGCGAAGACCGGGCGTGGAAATTTGGTGTCCTCCATCCCGAGATTTCCGACCGTCGTTCCCAGGGTGGTATCCTGCACCGACAGGCCGATGATCAGGCCGAGGGTGAAGATCGAATTCATCAGCGGTTTGCCGAATTCGGTCGATTTGGCGTATTCGTGATCGATGTGCACAGCCGCTGGATTATAGGTCAGCGCCGAGAACAGAATGTTGTCCATGTCGGTGACCGTCCGCCTGATCTCGTGAACGAAGGTTTGCCCGACAGAAAACTGCTCGAAATAGAGTCCCGCCATCTCGTGTCCTCGCCTTTGAAGCCCGACGATGCCGCTTCACCCGTTGCGGCGGCCATCCGGCCTGCATGGTTTCTTGTTTTATCTCGCCCCATATTTAGCGAAAGAAAAGTTCGTACACAAGCGTACGAACTGCATACCGGACTTGACGGCGGCCCTGCCCGGATCGCCGGAAGCTCGGCTGTTATGGCGCCTTCTTCAAGGCCTCCGGAAGCCTGGAACGATGAAACCCCTCGAAGGGCGTGCTGCGATTGTGCGGTTCAAGCTTCCAGGTGGTGCGCGCGTTCGGCGTTCCGCCATCGACCCGGATGCAGGAGCCCGTGACGTAGGCGGCAGCCGGCGACAACAAGTAAACGATCGCCGCCGAGATTTCGGCCTCGGTGCCGAACCGCTGCAGCGGCACGCCGGCCGTGAAATCATGCAGCTTCTTCTGCATTTCCGGCGTGTAGGTATCGAACCCGCTCGACACGATACCGCCCGGCGCAACCGCATTGACGCGGACCCCGGAAGCGGACCATTCGCACGCCGCGGTTTCGGTGAGCGTCAGCATTCCGCCGCGCGCTGCACCCGAATGGGCGAACTCGGGCCAGCCATGCCAGATATCGGCAATGATGTTGACGATCGCTCCGCCATTGGCCTCCATCCAGTGGTTGTAGACCTCGCGCATGAAAATGAATCCGCCGGTCAAATTGCTGCGGACCACCGCCTCAAAGCCCTTGGTCGAAATAGTTTTCATCGGCGCGCGATATTGACCGCCGGCATTGTTCACCAGCCCATCGATGCGGCCATAGGCGCCGAGCACGGCGTCGATCGCGGCGATCACCATGGACTCGTCCCGGATATCGCAAACCTGGGTCAGGACCTTTCCGCCGTCCTGCTCGATCTCCTCCCTCACCTCCGCCAGCTTTTCGGCGGTGCGGCCGAGGATCGCGACATTGGCGCCGAGCGCCACCAGTTCGTGTGCCGTGCAACGGCCGATCCCGCTGCCGCCACCGGTGATAATGACCGTCCTGCCCTTGAACAGATCCGGCCTGAAGACCGATTGATACGGCATCATGTTCTCCGCAGTGAGGTATCGCCGGCCCACCGCCGCGCGGCCAAAAATTAGTACACTATATTATGATATGGTGTATTCTGTTTCGCAAGCGCTTTGCGACACGGAACAACAACGGGCCTGCTGTGGTCATCCACACCGCCCCATGACATCCTGTCGTCCCGGCGACCAATGATGCCCTTGGGAACGCACGACATGGACAAATTCACGACCATCACCATCGAACAGCGCGACGCCATTGAAATCATCTCCCTCAATCGGCCGGATGCCCGCAATGCCGTAAACCCGACCATGGCCGACGAGTTGATCGCGTATTTTTCCGGACTCCATGACAGCCCGAGTACGCGGATTGTCATTCTCAGGGGCAATGGAAAGGAGTTTTGCGCCGGGGCGGAACTCGGTTCGGACGCATTCATCGCGCCAGGGGCGGGGCGACCACAGCGGCAGCTCTTCATGCAGCAGCGCTATTCGCGGATCATCCGCCTGATGCGAAGCTGCCCGCAGCCGATTGTTGCGTTGGTGCACGGTGCCGCCTGTGGTGCCGGATTTTCGCTGCTGCTGGCCTCCGATGTTCGCTTTGCCACACCGGCGGCGCGGATGAACGCCGCTTATATCCGCGTCGGCGTCGGCGGCTGCGACATGGGATCCGGCTATCTGTTGCCCCGACTGATCGGTCTCTCCGTGGCATCGGAACTGCTGTTGACAGGACGGTTTCTTGGTGCGGATCGAGCCAAGACCGTGGGACTCGTCAGTGACGTCGTCGACGACGACAAATTGCTGGAGACCGGCCTTGCCTTCGCCGCCGAAATGGCGCGCGCCTCGCCGATGGGGTTGCGCATGACCAAGCAAACGCTGAATGCGCTGATCGACGCTCCCGGGATCGATGCCGCGCTGATGATCGAGGACCGTCAGCAGGTGATGCTGCTCGAAACCAGCGACCATCACGAAGCGGTCGCGGCATTTCGAGAGAAGCGGGACCCTACCTACAAGGATCAATAGAGCTATCGTCCCGCAAATGTCGGTTTGCGCTTCTCCCTGAAGGCTTTTACCCCCTCCTGGGCATCCGCCGTTCGCGAGATCGCCGCTAGCGTTTGCGCCTCGTCTTCCAGCTGGCTTTCGATGGAATGATTGAGCGTCTGCAGGAACAGGCGCTTGATCCCGCCATAGGCTTCGGTGGGGCCCGAAGCAAGTTCGCGCGCGATCTTCCCGGCCTCGGTGACAACCGCATCGTCGTTCACGACATAGTCGACCAGCCCGGCCGCCAGCGCGGCGTCGGCATCCATCGTTTCCGCGAGCAGGAAAAACCGCCTGGCGCGGGCGACCCCGATGCGCCGTGTCACCGTCGTCGTCGAGCCGCTGTCCGGCGTGAACCCGATCTTCGCAAATGCCGAGGAAATGCGCGCCGATTTGCCGATCACCACCAGATCGCCCGCGGCCATCAACGAAACGCTGCCACCCGCGACGTTACCTTGCACGGCAATGACGACCGGTGCGCGCATGCGGACCATCCGCACCATGGCCGCATGCAGGTCCGCCGTCCACGATTTGATCGTCACGGGCAATGCGGCGCCACGCGACGCAAGCGCCGCTAGGTCGCCACCGACACTGAACAATCTTCCGCGCGCGGAAATCAGCACCGAGCGTACATCATCACGCTCGCTCAGCTCCGCCATGCAAAGGCCGAACTCGCGGCAGAAGTCGCCGTCGATCGGGTTGCCGCGGTCGGGCTGATTGAGAACGACATGCGCGAGGCCACCTTCGATCGTGCACTCGAAGCTCGTCGTTGCGATTGCCAGCCCCATTGCGTTTCTCCCAAATGTTCGGACCCTGTTGCAATGCATTTGAAGAGGCGAGGATCTATCGCCTCGCCCGATTTCTACCACCGAAGTGATGTCAGGCCGACCGGCCTTCCTTTTCCTTGCGCGTGGAAGCCTGAATGGCCTCCCGCGCCCGCTGCCAGTCATCCGGCGATAGCTTCGAAAGCCCCGCGAACGTGCTCGGCGCCGCCAAATGATGCCCACCATCGATGCTGATGGTGTCGCCGGTGATGTAACTGCATCCATCCGACATCAGGAAGATCATCAGATTGCGCAGCTCGTCCATCTTCCCGAACCGGCGCAGCGGTACTTCATCCGCCTGCGTCGCGCCCACGCCGGTCTCCGCCAGAGGATTGAGCTTGTCCCAGGCATTTTCGGTCGGAAACGGACCAGGCGCCACGGCGTTGACGCGAATGCCTTTGGGTCCCCATTCGACCGCGAGCGACATCGTCATCGCATGCACTGCTGCCTTGGCCATCGCGGCCGGCACCACGTAGGCCGATCCGGTCCAGACCCAGGTGACCAGATTGCTGATGATCACCCCTGGAAGCCCCGCGGCGATCCAGCGTTTCCCGCATCCCTGCGCCGCATAGAACGAGCCGTCCATGACGGTCGAGCGGATCGCCTCGTAGCCACGCGGCGATAACGTCTCGGTCGGCGCAAGGAAATTGGCGCCGGCATTGTTCACCAGACCGGTGAGAGGTCCCGTGGCCCAGATCTCCGCCATCATCTTCTCGATGCTGTCGGGATCGCGAACGTTGGCGACCAGCGCCTCGGCCTGCCCGCCCGAGCGCGCACGAATTTCACCTGCCGCCTGCTCGAGAATTTCCGGCCGGCGGCCGCAAATGAAGACGTGCGCACCGTGGGCCGCGAATCCGAGGGAAATCTCCTTGCCGAGCCCCGTGCCACCGCCGGTCACGAGGATGCGTTTTCCCTTGAGCAGGTCGCGGCTGAACATGAGAGGCAAATCCTGCTGTTGGAAGTGTTGCGTCACAGCCCGATCCCAGGCCGCCCAGGTCAAATTGATACACTACTGTACTTCATTTGTAAATCACCCCGGTCTGGCTCCGAAGGGACGTCCGGGCGAACAATCCCGCTCAATTCCACATAAATAAAGCCAATTTCTGGGGATATACGCACGCGAGGATCGCCGCGGCCCGGTTCGCTACAGGTGCGTTCCTTTTAAAATACGCTTGTGTATGATATCAGTTGAATCGCCGGAATCGACACGCATCGGTATCAGGCGTCTGACGAGGAAAAAACGACATGGTCGACCGGCCCGACTGGGATCTCCGACTAGGCTATCTCATCCACGACGTTTCCCGGCTGCGCCGGATGATGTTCGACCGCGCCCTCGCCCCGCTCGGCATAACAAGGTCGCAATGGTGGGTGCTTGCTTTCATTTCGCGCAAAGACGGACTTCCGCAAACCCAGCTCGCCAATGAACTCGACGTCGGCAAGGTTGGCGTGGGAGCGCTGATCGACCGTCTGGAGTCTTCCGGCTTCGTGCTTCGGCAAGCGGACCCGGTCGACCGCCGCGTCAAGCGCGTCTTTGTCACCAAGCAGGCCCGTGGTTTCCTGGAAAAGCTCCGCAAGGAGACCGACAAGTTCAATGCCCAGCTCACCCACGGGATTGACCGGAAGGCATTGGAAGCGGCGTCGGATGCATTGCTGGCGATGAAGCACAATCTGCTGGCGATGTCCGATGGCAACACGCTTCCGGGCGAGAGCGAAGAAGAGGTCGGCAAGAAGAGCAAGCCGCGGAAGAGCAGGAAAGCGGCGTAGCCGCCCGCCCGTTTATTTGCCGAACTGACCGCATCGATCCTTGGATGCGATGCGGGTCAGACCGAATTGTTCGGCGCGGGCGGCGAAATTCGCTTGCGTTCGCGCGTCGTTGAACGCGACGTCATCGTTCTCGACCGCGGCAGCGCCGTATTCGCAGCTTAAGCGCCGTTCATTTCTTTTCGATCTTTGCGGTCGCGACGATCTCGGCCCAGCGCCTGGTATCCGCTTCCCGAAAGGCCGCGAGTTCCTGTGGCGTCGACGGAAATGGCGCCGCGCCGATCGTCGCCAGATATTTTTTCGTCTCGGCGCTGTTGACGAAGCCGGTGACCAGGCTGTTGAGCCTGGCGATGATTTCGGGTGACGTCTTTGTCCGGACGAAGACCCCAACCCAGGCTGTCAATTCGTAACCGGACAATCCGCTTTCCGCGACGGTCGGAAGATCCGGCATGGCCTCAAGCCGCTTCGCACTCGTCACGGCCAGCGCCCGCAGCTTGCCGTCCTGGACCAGGCCCTGCGCGCTCGCGGGGTCGGCGAAGACGCAATCGATCTGCCCGCCCATCACGTCAGTCAAAGCCTGCGGCATGCCGCGATACGGCACGTGCTGCATCTCGATGCCCAGACGGTATCTGAACAGCTCGGCCGCCCCCCTGCTCGACGTGTTGCCGCTGCCAAAGGACAAGGGTTTCTCGCGCTTCTTCGCCAGCGCGACGAATTCGGTAACGCTCGTGGCCGGAAAGTCCGCCCTCACCGTCAGCATCATCGGTATCGTCATGATGCCCGCGACCGGTGCGAAGTCCGCTTTGGGATCGTAAGGCAGCGAATTAAACAGGCTGATGTTCGCCGCCTGCGTCGAATTCGTCGTCACAAATGCCGTATAGCCGTCAGATTCCGCTTTCAGGACGGCGAGCGCCGCAAGATTGCCGTCCGCGCCCGGCTTGTTCTCGACCACGACAGTGGCGTTGGTCGCAGCCCGAATGCTTTCCGCCAGATGCCGCGTCACGCTGTCGGTCGCGCTGCCCGGCGGGAAAGGCACGATCAGCGTGATACGCTGCGAAGGATAGGGTTCCGCAGACGCCGCCGGGAAGAAAGCGGCCAGGAGAAGCAGGACGGCGGCGACACCCCACGTAAAATTGGCCCTCAATCCGATCTCTCCCTCTATTGGCTCTTGCTCTATTGGCCTTGGGCGGCATCGCCTTCCCGGACCGACCTCGACATAATGGCCTTGATAATGGTCTTGCCGGATATCGTACACATACGTACTATCTTAATGCAAGAGGATCGATTGGCCGGTCAATTCGCCGCTTTCGAGCACCGCACCCCCTCCTCCCAAACTGGAACACTTGGCTCATGAAGAACAATCGCAACCGTCAGGTCATTCTCAAATCCCGGCCGGCCGATATTCCTCAGGCCGACAACTTCGAAATCATCGAGTCCGACGTTCCCGATCTGCGCGACGGACAAGTCCTCGTGCACAATCTTTATCTTTCGGTCGAACCCGCCATGCGCGGCTGGGTCAGCAATGTCGCCAATTATTCCGAGCCGGTGCGCATCGGCGAAGTGATGCGCTCATTCGCCGCCGGCGAGGTGTTGCAGTCGGCACATCCCGACTTCAAGCCGGGCGACGAAGTGATGGGCATGTTCGGGTGGCAGGAGTTCGCCGTCGTCGGACCGGCCGCCGTCACGCGAAAGATCAGGGAAGACGGCCTGCCGCTTTCGCTCTCGCTCGGCGTCACCGGCCTCAACGGTATCACCGCCTATTTCGGGCTGCTGGACATCGGCCAGCCGCGCCCCGGCGATACCGTGGTGGTGTCGACCGCGGCCGGCGCGGTGGGATCGGCGGTCGGTCAGATCGCGAAACTCTCAGGTTGCCGGACGGTCGGGATTGCCGGCGGGCCGGCGAAGGTCACCCAGTGCCGCGAGCTGTTCGGCTACGACGTGGCGATCGATTACAAGAGCGACAATCTGGAGTCGGCGCTCGCCGCGGCCTGTCCCAAGGGTGTCGATCTCTATTTCGACAACACCGGTGGCGCTATCAGCGACACCGTCCTTCGCCATCTCGCCGTCGGTGCTCGCGTGGTGATTTGCGGAACCGCCTCGGTCTCGAGCTGGAATCCCTGGCCCAACGGTCCGCGCGCCGAGCGTCATTTGCTGGTCAAGCGGGCACGCATGCAGGGTTTCGTCATCTTCGACTACGCGCCCCGGTTCGAAGAGGCCGTTGCTCGCCTGGCCCAGTGGATTCGCGATGGACGGTTGCGCTATTCCGAAGACATACTGAACGGCATCGAACACGCGCCGGGCGCTATCGCGGGTCTTTATCGCGGCGAGAATACCGGCAAGCGGCTGATCCGGATTCGCTGAGCGATGGCAGCCTGCGCAAGCCAGAAGCTCGCGTTGGGATTCAACGCCAACGTTTCATCCAGACCTCTTCGCGTTCTCGGGGGCAAGCGCGGGTGCGGCCGCTCTGCAGAACAAAATGGGTCCGAAGAACCGGCCTCGCCATTAAATAGGATTTTAGTAATGCGGCGGCTGCGGGCGGACATGGCTTGCGGCAAGCTCATGACGTCCGCGTCGTCGGCGCACGGACGCGAACCTTGCTGCCATCAGCGAGATCGACGGCGGGGTTGAGAACCACCTGATCACCCGCCTTCACGCCGCTGTTGATCTCTACCTCCTGCCCGAGATCGCGTACGACCGACACCTTGTGCAGATGCACCACACCGTTCTCGACCACGGCGACCTGCAACCCGCCTGCATTGAAGATGACGGCGTCGGCGGATACGCTGAAGCTCGGCGTCTTGCGCGGAATGTGCAGTTCGATCGTGCAATAGATTCCCGGTGCCAGCACGCCATCGTGGTTCGGGATGTCGATTTCAGTCAGCAGGGTACGGGAACCCGGCTGCAGCGCATCAGCGATCCGGGTCACCTTGCCGGGAAAGGTACGATCGGGAATCTCGGGCACGTGCACCACGGCGTCGATTCCCGGCTTCAGGCCGAACGCCTCGTCCTGCGGGACAAAGACCTGGGTTCGGATCACATTGCCCTGCATGATCGTGAACATGAAGGTGCCGCTGGTCGAATCGGCCTGCACGAGGCTGCCGATGTCGATGTTGCGCTGGGTGATGACACCGTCGAACGGAGCCACCACGCGCTGATAGAGTTTTTGCTGGTGCAACACCTGCAACTGCGCCTCTTCGGCCACCACATTGGCCTGCGCGACCGAAACCGCTGCTTCCTGCGCCTTCAGGGTCTGGACGTCGGTCGTACCTTGCTGGGCGGTCAGCCAGCCCTCCTTCACCAGCGGCCCGTCGCGATCCCACGTGACCTTGGCAAGCTCGCGGTTCGCCTGAGCCTGTTGCAGCGCCGCCTTGAGCTGACCGAGCGTCGCCTCCGCCTGTGCGATCTGATGATCCAGTTCCGGCGCCACGATTTCGGCCAGCAACTGTCCGGCTTTCACGCGGTCGCCGATATCGACCTCGCGCTTGTCGATGTAGCCGCTGGCCCGCAAAAATATTGGCGGCCGAGAACGCCGATGTGGTCGCCGGCAGAGTGACAATTTCGGTACCGGCGCTAGGCCACACGGCCGCGACTCTTACCTGCGGAACCAGGTCGCGGCTCTGCTCTGCGGTGGCCACCACCTGACGATGCTGCTCATAGTGCCTCCATGCCCCGGAAGCCAGCGCCGCTCCCAACGCGACGGCGACCCCGAAGAGCGAGATCCGGCCGAACCTTCGCCTCTGGCCAACGCGAGGCGGTCCGGATTCCTTCGCCGTCTCCTGCGAATTTTCCGGCTCAATGTTCAAAGGCGGATTGAAATTCATTCCAACACCTCGTCGAATACGCCGTGATCCTGCTTGCCGTCGTTGCCCTTGCGCAGCCTGGCGAAGAGATAGGGCACCACCAGCAGCGTGGTCGGCGTTGCGAACAGCAGCCCGCCGATGACCGCCCGTGCGAGTGCTGCGTTCTGTTCCGCTCCCGGGGCCCCGATCGCCATCGGGACCATGCCGACGATCATCGCGGCAGCCGTCATCAGGACCGGACGGATCCGGGTGTGCCCGGCCTCGATGGCGGCCTGGAAAGCCGTCTTGCCTGCGAGCTGCTGTTCGCGGGCAAAGGTCACCAGCAGAATTGAATTCGCCGACGCGACACCAACCGCCATGATCGCTCCCATGAGCGAAGGCACATTCAGCGTGGTGCCGGTGATAAACAGCATGGTGAGAATGCCGCACAGCGTCGCCGGCAGGGCCAGGATGACGACGAACGGGTCCCCGAAATTCTGGTAGTTCACAACCATCAGCAAGTAGACGAACACCGCGGCAAACAGCAATCCGATGCCAAGATTGATGAACGCGCTGTTCATGCTCTGGATCTGGCCGATCACCTGGATGGTATTTCCAGGTTTGAGCTGCTTCTGCAGATCCGTCACGATGCCGGCGATCTGGCGGGCGACACTGCCGAGATCTCGATCCTGCACGCTCGCATAGACCTCATAGACCGGCTGGATATTGGCCTGGTTGGTTGGTCGGCACGCTGCCGCGCCGGAATGTCGCGACGTTGCTGAGCAGCCCCGGCACCGGCACGTCAGTCAGGGATGTGGATATCCCGGTTGAGACCGGTGTGTTGCGGAGATCGTTGAGCGAACTGATCTTGTTCTCGGGCGTCTGCACCGCGAAATAATACGGAATTCCCGATTTGGGATCGGTCCAGAAATTGGGGATCACCTGCTCCGACGAGCTCAGGCTGACATTGACGTTGGTGGCGATAGTGTCCGCGTTGAGTCCTAGCTGGGCGGCACGCGCACGATCGATATCGGCATAGAACGCCGGTGCATCGACTTCCTGCTGCAGATGCGCATCCGCGATTCCCGGTATCGCTGCTATCCGCTGGCGCAGCTCTTTGGCAACGCGCAAATCGTTGTCCTTGTCGTAGCCGACCGTGCGGACGTCGATTTGCGCCGGCAGGCCGAAATTGAGGATTTGGGTGACGATGTCGGCCGCCTGAAAATAGAATGTGCTTTCGGGAAATGCGGCAGGCAATACTTCTCTCAGCTTGCGCACATATTCGCTTGTCGGCCGGTGGCCCTCTTTCAGCGATACCAGGATGACGCCGTCATTGACACCGATGGTTGAGCCGTCGGCGAACGCCAGGTTGTAGGCCCGCGCCGGCAATCCGATATTGTCCACGATCAGCTCGCGCTCGTTCTCGGGAATGATTTCGCGGATCTTGTTTTCCACCTGTTGAAAAATCTTCTCCGTGGCCTCGATCCTCGTTCCCGCCGGCGCGCGGACATGAAGCTGAATCTGCCCGCCGTCGATCGCAGGAAAGAAGTCGCGGCCGACGAACGGAAATGTCACGACGCCGAGTGCCAGCAGCAACAGCATGAACAATGGAATGACAAAGCGGTGCTCAATCAGTCCGGCAAGCGAGCGTGAATAGCCGCGCCGCATCGTCTCGAAGCGACGCTCGAAAGCGGCATGAAAGCGCGCGAAAATGCCGTTCGCAGCGCCCGAGGCCGCGCCGTGTTTCTCGCCCTTGAGCAGCAATCCGATGACGATGGGCGTCAGGGTTCGCGACAGGCCGTAGGACGCCAACATCGCGAACACCACCGCAAGTCCGAGCGGAGTGAACAGAAATTTCGCCGGTCCGTCGAGGAACACCACCGATGTGAAGACGCAGCTGATGGCGAGGGTCGACACCAATGTCGGAATTGCGATGCCGGCGGCGCCATGCAGCGTCGCCTGCGGCAGCGGCATTCCTTCCTCGGTGAGGAGGCGATGGGTGTTTTCGATCGTGACGGTGGAATCGTCCACCAGAATTCCGACCGCCAGCGCCAACCCGCCAAGCGTCATCGTGTTCAAGGTCTCGCCGAGAAAGTACAGCACGACCAGCGACGTGAGGATCGACAGCGGGATCGAGATCATGACCACCAAGGTCGAACGCCACGATCCCAGGAACAGCAATATCATCAATGCCGTGAGAGCCGCCGCGATCGACCCCTCGCGCAGGACGCCTGCCACGGACTGCTTGACGAAGACCGATTGATCGAACAGCTCGTTGATCTGCATACCCGGAGGCGCCGCGGCGCGTGCAGTCTTGAGCGCCTCGTGAACAGCGTTGACAACGCTCAGCGTCGAGGCGTTTCCGTTCTTGATGATACTGAGCAGCACGGAGCGGCGGCCGTTCTGCCGCACCACGTTCTGCTGCACCAGCCAGCCATCGTGAACCTGGCCCACGTCCTTCACGAAGATGGTCGCACCATTGACAACCTTGACCGGAATGTTGTTGAGGTCGTCGATCGAGGCTGGCGTGGCGTTGGTGCGGACAGCGTATTGCGTGTGGCCAAACTTGGCCGTTCCCGCGGGCAGCGTCAGGTTTTGCGCATTGACGGCGTTCACCACGTCAAGCGGCGTAAGTCCCTTGGCGAGGAGCTTTGACGGATCCAGATCGACCATGATCTGGCGATACTTTCCGCCGGCCGGCGTCGGCAGCGTGATGCCGGGGATCGGCGCCAGTTGCTGGCGGATCCGGTAGATGCCGTAGTCGTAGAGCTGCTGTTCGCTGAGGGTGTCGGAGCTCAGGCTGATCTGGAGCACGGGCACACTGGATGCATTGAACTGCACCACCAGCGGAGCCTGGATGCCGGGCGGCAACAGCGCACGGATCGCATTGGTTCCTGCGACGATCTGAGAGATCGCGAGGTCGAGATTGACGTCCGGCTGGAAGTAAATCTTCTGCACCGAAAGGCCGGCCATCGTCTGCGCCTCGATGTTCCTGATGCCGCTGACATTGGAACTGATGGCGTACTGGCTGTAGGTGGTGACGCGCTGTTCCATCTCCTCCGTGCTGAGTCCGGTGTAGCTCCAGACCACCGTCACCACGGGGATGTTGATTTCCGGAAAGATATCCGTCGGCATCTTGATGGATGCGACGACGCCCAGGAACAGCACCAGGGCAGCGACCACATAAAACGTATGCGGAAATCTCAGGGCGAAACGAACGATGCCCATTGGTTCAAATCCTGGTATACGGGCTTGCGCGAATGAATTTCGGGTTCGGCTATTTCAACTGCGCGTGCGTTGCTCCCGGCCCGGCCCCTGCGCTTCACCCAAAACACTTTCTCAAGTTGCTCTCACGGGGAGAACCGAGATGCACTCAACATGACGGCCCAATCGATCGCCCTCAATTAAAAACCAGTTTATGATTCCGAACGCGCGAGAACCTGCAGAGTCTGGCGCTTGAGCAGGTGAAGTGGCTCTCGTTCAATCAACGGCGCGTGACGCGCCGCGCGTGCAAGCTCACGACTGCTTGAAAGGAAAAAAGCGATGCACGGTTCACTAGTCCGCGTTCAGAGGAGTACCGAAAACAAAAAAGCGGGCCGGCGGATATCCCGCCAACCCGACCTCGGCATTCGGTTCAGGAGGAAAAGCTCCGGACAAGCCTCGCTCTTCGGCAAGCCATGTGGGTTTTCGCTGCGTCGTACTAAGGGGCTCCAACGCGAAGCGACATTTTGCATCTCAAACCAACTCGCATGAGCGCGATAGGCGTCTGAGATTAGAGACGCCATCCTCTCGATGCACCGAATGACAGCGTCACTTGCACTGGCAATGAAATGGTGGCGAACGAAATAGCGATATCTCTCCCTAACAGGCAGCGGACTGCGCCATTTCCAAATGCAGTAACGAAAAACGCGATTTGACGAGCAATATCAACTGGCTGGCGGCGCAGTACTGATCGCACCTGTCTCTCCGCGCGAATTCCCTGCAAACAGGGAATTTTACAGCGAAATCGGCGATTCAGAGGGTGTGGGATAGGATTTCAAGCCAAAGAAACCGCTGTGTGGCAGCCACTTCTCCAACAATTCCCTAGGCAAATTAGCAGGGAAAACATTTCGAGTAATAGGGAATTTTGCGAGCCGTAACTGGGAATTTCGTCCGTAGCGTCGCCTCCCCGTCACGGAAAGGAGCGCGCCTGCGGCCCTGGCCGACTGATGCGTCACCGCCACGTCATCTGTTCATCTAAGACGCGGTCACTAAGGCGATCCGAGCCCACATTGCCGACTTCGGCATCGTCGCGCCGGTGGAAGGACCGAACATTCCCCGACTACCATTCTTTTGGGGTTGGGTCGTCGCGCTGCTTTCCACCCTAAGCTCTCTTGCCATCCTGTTTTCCAATCACGCAGCGCCATGCCGCAAGGCGCTCGGCGGGATGCTGCTTCATCCACTCCGCGAGCTGCGGCGCGCCCATCAGGCAGGACTGCATCGAGATGTCAGTGAAGTCCGAGGTGGTGACCGTCGGCTCGTGGCAATTCGCCGGAGAGGAGAGACTGCAGAGCACGGCGATGATCTTGATCACGACAGGAGAGCTCCGTCGCTACGATGGGCGTTGGCGCCGCTGACCGTATGACTTACCGGTGCCTTGTTCTGCTTCTCGCTGACTGGATCAGCCGGCGGGAAGATGCCGTCGTATATCGCGCGGGCCTCTCGAATTAGGCCGGTTCGCTCGCGCTCAGACCTTGGGACAAATCGAATAACTTCGCCCATATTCGCTCCAAACATTTGTTAGAGAAGAAGTCCGCAGCTAGGGAATAATTCCGCGATAAGATGATGATAACAATCCCATCTAGATTTAGGAGGTCAGCCCCAACTTTGAACCTCTTCAGGCGGTAACGAAGGGATAAAAACCTCGTGACTGGGCTGCGCGCCGGATATCTCAACCTTCACCACGCATTTCCCCCACGCGGGTTGGGCTGCGAGGCTCCCACATCAGGTCATGGACGCCATTCGCCTTCAGCGTTAGCAGCCGATCGCGCGGATGCTTTGGCCGCATCAACATGCGAAGCTTTCTCAGCTCGCCGCTCGTAGTCGTCGGCAAGGGCCTTAAGCTGACCCGCAATCGCTCGGTCAGTCATGGTTTGGGCAGCGCGGAGCAAGGTCCGTGCTGTCTCTAGATATTCCTTGCCTCGTTGGGAGATCTGGACCGTCATAAAGCCCTCGCGCGGTTCTCGGGCAACTGGTCGAAGGCGAACTGGAGCCAGCCCACCCAATTGCGATCGCCTTCCCTGCGAGTTCTGAAGCGATCGACGCACTTCTTGGAACAAAGCTGGGTTTGCCACGAGTAGTGCCGAACGAGACCAAATTTGCCATCACAAACCGCGCATCGTGCGGCTCTGCCAGATCTAGAACTTTTGGAGCAGTTAAGCATTGTGGTCTCCTTTGGTATTATCGTCGCTGTTCGTCGATCATCCTTTTTTCAGCGTCGCACTTCATCAGCCTGTTCGTCTTTCCGATGCGTGCAGCCTAAGACGATCACGATCAGCGGCTCAATTGCACGTTGGTAAACGGCGGGGATCTAAAGGCGTCACAGAAACGATACGAAGGTTTATGGCGCTCGCCCTTAAAGCCGACTACTTCGGCGATAGGTCAGACTCGGCTGTGCCCTGTCGCGAACATAGTCCGCCTTTCCATCAGCAGCCGACGCAAGAGCAGGAGCTCGCAGGAGGTCCGGCGAGACCCCCGGCCACTGCCAGCGTGCGGGAGCTAATTGATCGGGATAAGTTCGCGCATGCCGGACTCTGTAGCGGCAACGTACACACCCGAAGCAATCTTGATCATTCGTAATTTGCTCAGAGGGAAATTGGCTGGCGATCAAGTCAGTCCATACCGCTTCGATTCGAAAAACGCCCGCGGTGCCTAACCGACCCCCGGATCCACTGTTCTAGGCGCGTGCAACACCAGAGGGCGGCGCATCTTCCTTCGCTTCGACTTAACAACATGAGTCGCGCCGGCGGCACGTTGCTCGGCCTCGGTCAATGGGAAGGTGACAAGGAAGGAATATCCTTCGGCGGCGCACGACGTATGAATACGGCCGCCCAAACTGCTGGCCAACTCGCCGATGATCTCTAGCCCTCGACCGCGCCGGATCGGTTCAGGGGCAGACCCATTGTCAGAGACCCCGCACTTTACGGCGTTGCCTGCGAGCATCAACTTCACTCGCAATTCTGGATGTCTAGCGTCGAATTTTGCATGTCGTGCCACATTGGTCAGTAGCTCGGATACAATCAGCCCAAGCTTCCAGCAGCGTTCTCCTTCAAGCCGCAGGTCATCCGCTGAAAACAAGACGCTTATCGCCAGGCGGTCCAGCCGGTGTTTGGTGATGGAGAAGCAAAGCTTTTGGAGGTATCTCGCGGCATCGGTGAGGCGCCCCTGATCCGGCATGCGCAGCGCCCGATGAACATCGGCGCACCGATGCAAGAGGTCTGCGACGTCGAGCAGCGCGGCCTTGACCGCCACGCTATCCGATTGCACCGCTTTGGCTGAAATCGTGAAGATGGCGGAAGTGAGCTCGTTTCTTATTCTGTGATTCAACTCGCGAAGAAGCAATGATCCATCGGGATTCGGTAACTGTACGAGGTGTTGTGTCATTTCGTGCTCCACGATCGTTCTCTCTGGCCAAAACAACCTAAGCGTCGGCCGCAGTTTCACTCGGATAGCAACGTCGTTCCAGACAGCCCGCGGAACGAATGGCCTCAGAAGCCTAGGATGATTGCAGCTCGCGCGGCGACTAAGCATTCGGTCATGCAAACATTACTCCGATAACGAGATGTTGGGCAGAACCGCAGCAACGCTTGCAAGTTTGAACATGTAGGCTGCTCCTCTTGATACTGCACAGAGTAGACGATGCGCTTCGGACGATCTTGTTCACTCCTGACCCATTTAGGCGGTAACTGCGCAGTTCCGTACGCAACGACAGTAGCTGTTTATCTTTCAATTTCTCCCGGTGAGCGCCACTCACTCCATGGGCCATGACGACGCAGCGTCCCGCGCGGCATAGCATTCGAGTTTGCTTGACCATTATCGATCCATCCAAACTGACAGCAGCCTCCACCCGCTGCCGCTCTTGCCAACCGACGAGTAATGCGGGCGCTTTGATCCAGCGGTCCTTGCCGCTCGGCGCTTGACTTGCAAGGTTGGACGATCGACAGCGGCCGGCTGTGTAACTGGTTTCACCTGGGCCATAGCCTCAAGATTCGATTGAGTTTCCGCTTCGTCAGCCGGTAGCCGGACCGAATGCGCCGTTGAGGGTTCCTCGACGGCCGGAGACGATATTGTCGGCTGGCTGGTGTCGAGGACGACTTCTTCCGGCCATTTGCGTGCAGACTTGATCCGGATGATCGCTCTGTCGATGGCTAGCTGCTGATCGGTAAACATCCCTGGGGGAGTTGGCAGACACCAATCGGCGATGAACAGCAAGGCCGCAAGCGTGCCTCCGACGAAGATAAAATAGCGGGCCATAGGCAACGGCCATCGCTCCTGCAAATTGAGCAATTTCGATTTTCCCACGACCGTACCCAACTGCAGGTCTGGGGCTTGTATTGGAATGCGAGGGCTTGGATCCGACTGCGCCGACAAATCAGCAGTGCTCAAAGGCGCCGCTCGTCCCTCCGGAAGGCAAAGCCGTTCCAGCCGCGGCAATCTCATCCAAGACCACGGCCAGTATTCGCATCACATTGCTGCGGAACTCTGAGCGAGCTCATGTCCGACGACCATGTGCCGGTGCGCCACCATGAACTCATCCAGAAAGCATGTGTGAAAGCGGTGGTTCCCCACCGTTCGTCTGATGCGAAGGCGGCGTCTCTCATTTCGGATCAACCCGGAGCAAGCGTAATGAACGTCAAGACCATCGCCCACCAGGTTTACGGAAGGCTGGCTCTTCCCGCGCCTTCTCATTCCGCGGACCGACTCACCGAGCGTTGGCGCTTGTCCGACTTCCTCGAGCTCACCAAACCGCGCGTAATGCTGCTCGCTGTCTTCACCGCGGTCGTTGGGCTGATCAGCGCACGTGGCCAGCTCGATCCTCTGCAGGCCCTTATTGCGGTTCTCTGCATCGCCGCCGGGGCTGGAGCCGCCGGCGCACTCAATATGTGGTACGACGCCGACATCGATGCGGTCATGACCCGCACCGCGATGCGGCCAATTCCCCAGGGCAGAGTTTCGAAGGTCGAGGCGCTCGTCTTCGGCGCCGTCCTTGGCGCTATCGCAGTCGCGATTCTCGCTCTCGCCACGAACCTCACAGCCGCCGCGCTGTTGGCGGGCACCATCCTCTTTTATGTTGTCGTGTACACGGTGTGGCTGAAGCGGTTCACGCGCCAGAACATCGTCATCGGCGGCGCCGCCGGTGCTCTGCCGCCCGTCATCGGATGGGCCGCGGCAACAGGGGAGATCGGGCTCGAACCTCTGACGCTGTTTCTCATCATTTTCCTTTGGACGCCGCCTCATTTCTGGTCCCTGGCGCTTAATCGGAGTGACGACTACGCACGCGCAGGCGTGCCGATGTTGCCGGTTGTCGCGGGACCGGGTGCGACAGCGCGGCGGATCCTGTTCTACAGCGGCCTCCTGGCTCTGGCCTCGGAGCTGCCCTGGGTGCTGGGATTTGCAAGCACGGTGTATGGCGCCATTGCCGCGATCTGCGGGGCCCTCTTCCTTTTGCTTGCGCTCCAGCTGACCAGGAGTGTCGGCACCGATCGCCGCACTGCTCACAGGCTGTTCGTGTTCTCTATCTCCTACCTGTTCGTGCTGTTTGCAGCGCTCCTGGTCGACCACGGTGGTGGCTCATTCTCGCCCATGCGGTCGTGGCGAGATGGCTACACCGTCGGATCGCTGCATGCCGAACTCCTGCCAGGCACCATTCGCAGCGCACACAGTTTCATCAACTTCAGCAAGGGCGAGGTCTAACATGCGATACGGTTTGCTTGCTGTGGTCCTGATCAGTGCCGCGATGCTCGGTGGCTGTACCGAAGGCGTGCTCGATCCGAAAGGGCCGATTGCTGCAGCCGAACGGCTGATCCTGTTCAACTCGGTCGGTATCATGCTGGCGATCGTTATTCCGACGATCCTCGCAATCTTAGCGGTCAGCTTCTGGTTTCGCGCGTCGAATTCGCGCGCTGCATACTTGCCGGATTTCGAGTATTCCGGGCGTCTCGAGCTGCTAGTTTGGTCGATCCCCGCCATGACGGTGCTGCTCGTTGGCGGCGTCGCATGGATCGGCGCACACGACCTTGATCCGGGCAAGCCGATTAGCTCAACGGTCAAGCCTGTCAACGTTCAGGTCGTCTCGCTCGACTGGAAATGGCTGTTCATCTATCCGCAGCAAGGGATCGCGAGCGTCAACAAGCTGGTCGTACCGGTTGGCACGCCGATCAGCTTCGAACTGACCTCATCGAGCGTCATGAACAGCTTCTTCGTGCCTCAGCTCGGGAGCCAGATCTACACCATGTCCGGAATGGTGACGCGCCTCCACTTGCAGGCGGACCATCTCGGAACCTACTCGGGATTATCCACCATGTTCAGCGGTGACGGCTTTTCCGACATGCGCTTTACGGTCGATGCCGTCACGGACAACCGATTTGCGCAATGGGTTCGCGAGGCGCGCGATACTGGTTCGGTACTCGATAAGCAGGCTTATGCCGATCTGGTCGCGCCGAGCAAGGCGGTCGCGCCGTACACCTATCGCGCCGTCGCCCCCGATCTGTTCAGCGGCATCGTGAATACCGCATCAGCCGCCGACGATCCGTCACAACGCATTTGTTCAACGTCGCAGAGGGCAGAACGATGAATCTCCTTGGTAAGCTTGATTGGAACGCGCTTCCCCTTCATGAGCCGATCATCATGGGCGCGACCGCGTTCATGGTCCTTGTCGTGGTGGCGGTCCTCGGATTCATCACGATGAAGGGAGCCTGGCTCTATCTGTGGCGCGAATGGCTCACCTCGGTCGACCACAAGCGGATCGGCGTCATGTATTGCATACTGGCGCTCGTCATGATGCTGCGCGGCTTCAGTGACGCGATCATGATGCGCGCGCAGCAGGCGGTTGCCGCCGGAGGTGCGCAAGGGTATCTGCCGCCCGAGCATTTTGACCAGATCTTCTCGGCGCACGGCACCATCATGATCTTCTTCATGGCAATGCCGTTCGTGGTGGGCGTCATGAACTTCGCGGTGCCGCTGCAGCTCGGCATTCGCGATGTCGCCTTCCCCACCCTCAACTCCGTCAGCTTCTGGCTGACCGCCTCGGGCGCACTGTTGATCAACGTTTCGTTGGCGGTCGGCGAATTCTCAAAAGCCGGCTGGTGGGGTTATCCCCCACTGAGCGAACTGCAGTATTCGCCCGGCGTCGGCGTCGACTACTATCTTTGGTCGCTGCAAATCTCCGGACTCGGCACCTTGCTGGCGGGAATAAATTTCGTCACGACCGTACTCAAGATGCGCGCGCCTGGGATGAGCTACATGCGCATGCCGGTTTTCTGCTGGACTTCGCTTGCCACCAATCTGCTGATTGTGGCGGCCTTTCCGGTGCTGACCGCGGTTCTCGCGATGCTGCTCCTCGATCGTTATCTCGGCTTTCACTTCTTCACGAACGACGCCGGCGGCAATCAGATGTTGTACGCCAACCTGTTCTGGGTCTGGGGACACCCGGAAGTCTACATTCTGGTCCTGCCGGCGTTCGGAATCTTTTCCGAGGTTATCGCGACCTTCTCCGGCAAGCCGCTGTTCGGATACCGCTCGATGGTGGCCGCAACCATGACGATCTGCGTTCTCTCCTTTCTCGTTTGGCTGCACCACTTTTTTACTATGGGCGCCAGCGCAAACGTCAACGGCTTCTTCGGTGTCATGAGCATGATCATCGCTTTGCCGACGGGCGTGAAAATCTACAATTGGCTGTTCACGATGTACGGCGGCCGGGTTCGGTTCTCGGTACCCGTGCTGTGGTCCATCGGCTTCATGGTGACCTTCGTCATCGGCGGCATGACCGGCGTTCTCCACGCGGTGCCGCCGGCCGACTTTCAGCTGCATAACAGCGTGTTCCTGATCGCGCACTTCCATAACGTCATCATCGGGGGCGTCGTGTTCGGGTTGATGGCCGGATACAACTACTGGTTCCCAAAGGCATTCGGCTTCGCGCTCGACGAACGCTGGGGCAAAGCCTCGTTCTGGTGCTGGTTCGTCGGCTTCTATCTCGCGTTCATGCCGCTCTACCTGCTGGGCCTGATGGGCATGACCCGGCGCATGCAGCATTACGACAATCCGGCGTGGCAGCCTTGGCTGATAGTCGCGATGGTCGGCACCGTCATTATCCTGGGCGGGATCGTCTGCCAGGTCGTTCAGCTCGTTGTGTCGATCCGCAACCGCGAAAAGCTCCGCGTGACCGCCGACCCATGGAACGGCCGCACGCTCGAATGGGCGACGGCATCACCGCCGCCAGCCTGGAATTTCGCGGTCCAGCCGCGCGTCTCCGGCAGAGATGCCCTTTGGAGCAGCAAACAACGTGCGCTTGCGACGAAGGACGAGCCGCCGGCGCGCGTCTACGAGCCGATTGAAATGCCGAAGAACAGCGCGACCGGCTTTGTCAGCGCCTTCTTCGCCGTCGTCATCGGCTTCGCGATGATTTGGCACATCTGGTGGATGGCCAGTCTGGGAGTGTTCGGTGCATTTGTGACGCTGCTTGCCTTCGCATTCCGCCGTCGGCGCGAAATTGAAGTGCCAGCGGAGCAGATTGCCCGGTTCGATCGGGCCTACCAAGCGGGAGCTGCAGTATGAACATCTCCGTTGCAATCGATAGCGCCCCTCAAGCCGCGCCAAGTGCAAGTGAAGCAGGTCCTGCTCCAAAGAGGATCGTGGTCGCCTACGGCTTCTGGATTTTCCTCTTGAGCGACATTGTCATGTTTGCCGCGCTCTTTGCGAGCTA
This sequence comes from Bradyrhizobium sp. AZCC 2262, assembly GCF_036924535.1. Taxonomy (NCBI): domain Bacteria; kingdom Pseudomonadati; phylum Pseudomonadota; class Alphaproteobacteria; order Hyphomicrobiales; family Nitrobacteraceae; genus Bradyrhizobium; species Bradyrhizobium sp. AZCC 2262. The sequence continues at coordinate 5,221,661 of NZ_JAZHRT010000001.1, forward strand.
CGCGGTTCTCGTGCACTCCACGGCGGGCGGTCCGACTGGCGCCCAGTTGTTCAATCAAGTGACGGTTGCGATCGAAACCGCTTGCCTTCTCGTGTCGAGCTACACCTGCGGACTGATGTCCTTGGCCATCAATTCGCGCCGCTACCTCAGGACCTATTTGTGGGCCCTGATTACCTTCGCGCTCGGCGCCGCGTTTCTCACTCTCGAGATCCGTGAATTCGCAAACATGATCGCTATCGGCGCGACGCCGCAGCGCAGCGCTTTTCTTTCTGCATTCTTCACGCTTGTTGGCTGCCACGGGCTTCACGTCACGCTCGGACTGATCTGGATGGCCGTGATGATGGTTCAAGTGGCGGTGATGGGTTTCGACGCCACCGTACAGCGCCGCCTGCTCTGTTTCTCCTTGTTCTGGCACGCGCTCGATATCGTTTGGGTCGGGTTGTTCACCGTCGTTTATCTAATGGGAGTCACTCCATGACCGAAGCTCGATATGATCGCGCGCCCGGAGAAAGGCCGAGCCGAGAAATGCAACCGTCGGCTCCATCGCCGCTTCTCGTCTACACGACCGGACTGCTTCTGGCCGTCCTCCTCACGGCGACATCCCTCTGGGCCGCTAACACTTCGCTGATTTGGCCAGGTGGCGTAGTTCTGGGCCTCGCTGTCCTCGCCATCGCCCAGATGGGGGTGCATCTGGTGTTCTTCCTGCACATCACCACCGGACCGGAAAGCACCAACAACGTCCTCGCGCTCGCCTTTGGCGTTCTCATCGTATTCGTCGTGGTCGCCGGCACAATGTGGATCGTGGCAGATATGAACGCGAACATGATGCTGCCGTCGGATGCGCCGATGAGCATGAGGATGCAGCACTGAGCATCCGGGCGACGTGCGGGACGAAAAGATATCGTCCCGCACACGCCATTCCAACAAATGCATCCCAAAACCAGCAAGGGCATTCGCGCGATCGATTCGCTGAGGCCGTAGACGGTATCGCAGCATCCCACGAAACTGGAGCTGCCCCATGATGATCAGGCTTGCCATTCTACTGACGTCGGCAACGATCAGTGCATCCACCGTTCCGAGCGCCGCTTCGCCATGCACGTCGCCGACCGCAACCTCTGCCACGCGGGCGCACTGGGCTGCCGTACGTCGTCAATTCAGCAAAGCGACGGACCTTGAAGCCGCGTGCCGCGCCTATGCAGCTTCGTTCTATGACTCGGTAACGACGCGGCAGGCGGCTGTGGGCTGCACCGGCGACGCAGATATCACCGCGCTCGATTCAGAAATTGACGCCTTCAACGAACTGCTGGCGACCAAGTGCGGCGGTTAGGCCGTTGCTTTGGAGTTTTCGTTCTCGAAAGGTTGATCCCATGACCCCTTTCCTCTTCTCGCGCCCCCGGATCTGGCTCCAGATCTTCGCCTCCGCATACCTTCCGCAGCGGAAGCCAGCTTTGATTTATGACGCACGGTCAAAAGTGGAGCAAGACCATTCCGACGACGGCAATCCCATTCAATAAGCCGCAGAGCTGCTGCGTCACAGTAGAAACCTGAACGAGATCGATCTCACTTCGAATGAAGAAAGCACAAAGGTGAACCCATGCCCACAGCGGCCTTGAACATCGTCAAAAGCGCCAGCAAGCGAACCACGATCCCTCGCCTCTTCGTTCTCGAGATAAACGCCGGGAAAATTCATGTGATGAACACGGATGGTTCCGACCGCGAGACGATCGTGACGGGCTGTCATCTTCCCGACGGCATCGTCGTCGATACCGAATCCGGTCATATCTACTGGACCAATATGGGCGTGCCCAACCTGAACGACGGGTCCGTCGAGCGCGCCGATCTCAACGGCAAGAACCGCACGGTCATTGTTCCGGTCGGAAACACCCATACCCCGAAGCAGATCATTCTCGATAAGAAGGCCGGCAAGCTCTACTGGTGCGACCGCGAGGGCATGCGCGTCTTGCGTTGCAATCTCGACGGATCGCGACTCGAGACGCTTGTCGAAGCGGGACGCGGAGATGAAGACCGCCGTGATCAGGCCAATTGGTGCGTCGGACTCGCGATCGATGGGAAGCACGGGAAGATCTACTGGACGCAAAAGGGCCCCGACAATGCCGGGCGTGGCGCTATATTCCGCGCTAATGTCGAAATACCCGCCGGGCAAACGCCAGCCAACCGCTCCGATGTCGAAGTGTTCTTCGGCGGGCTGCCGGAGCCGATCGACCTCGAGCTCGATCACAAGAACCGCGTCCTGTACTGGACCGACCGCGGCGACCCGCCGCGCGGCAACACGGTGAACCGGGCTTCCATCGACAACAAGCCCGCCGAGCCGGAAATCGTGGTGACCCATCTCATGGAAGGGATTGGCATCGCGCTGGACGTGCCTGGGGATCGCATGTTCGTCACCGATTTTGCCGGCTCGATCTACTCCGCTCACCTCGACGGATCCGGCGAGCGCAACTTCCTGTACGCCCAGGGCAACCTCACCGGCATCGCCTACGCCGAAGTCTGACAAACGCATCGGAGAAATGACATGACCAACACCAAGCCCATTCGCCGCATCGCCATCATCGGCACCGGCGTGATCGGCGCGAGCTGGACCGCGCTATATCTCGCCAAAGGACTACAGGTCGTCGCAACCGACATCGCGCCCAACGCCGAAGCCGCGCTGCGAAAGTTCGTGGAGACCGCCTGGCCGGCGCTCAAGCGATTGGGCCTTTCGCCCGGAGCGTCGCAGTCGAACCTCAAATTCACGGCCGACATCGCGCAGGCGCTAGCCGGCGCCGATCTCGTCCAGGAGAACGGGCCCGAGCGGATCGATTTCAAGCAGAAGCTCTATGGGCAGCTCGACGAGCTGCTGCCGCCAGATGCGATTATCGCGTCGAGCTCGTCGGGGCTCACCATGAGTGAAATCCAGAAGGGTGCCGCGTCTCATCCCGAGCGCTGCGTCATCGCCCATCCGTTCAATCCGCCGCACCTGATCCCGCTTGTCGAGATTGTCGGCGGAGCGAAGACCTCGGAAGCGACGATCCGGCGCGCAGATGAGTTTTATACGTCGATCGGCCAGCGGACGGTGCGCGTCAACAAGGAGATGCCCGGCCACGTCGCCAACCGCCTGCAGGCGGCGCTGAGCCGCGAGATCTATTACCTCGTTGCCGAGGGCGTCGTGAGCGCCGCTGATGTCGACACGGCTCTCTCCTGGGGGCCGGGCCTGCGCTGGGGCGTTATGGGCGGCATGATGCTCAACCACCTCGGCGGCGGTCCAGGCGGCATCGAGCACTTTTTCCAGCAATTCACCGGCCCGATGACGGCCTGGTGGAAGACCCTGGGCTCGCCGGTACTGACTCCGGAAGTGCAAACGCAGCTCATCAGCAGCGTCCATGCCGAGGTCGGATCTCGCACCATCCAGGACCTGGAGGCGGAGCGCGATGAAGTCCTGCTCGGCCTGATCGAGCTGCGCAAGAAGGCTGCCAGGTCGAGCCAAACGAAATCGACGGAGCCGGTCGCCTGAAACCAGGCGCCGCCGGCGCGATCGACCATCCATCCGACACGTCTCTCAATTCTTCCGGCTTTCAAGCTACAGCATCAGGAGTCCCAAATGCCCACAGCAACCGCAGCAAGCAAGCCCGCCGCACCGAAGCCGGTGCCCGCACCCAACGGCGACTTCTATCAGCTGGTCGACCTTCTCACCCCTGAGGAGAGAGCGGTCGTCCATAAGGTGCGGACCTATATGGAGACCAAGGTCCAGCCGATCATCAACAAGTATTGGGCCGATGACGCATTTCCGTTCGAATTGCTGCCGTCGTTCAAGGAGCTCGGCATCGGCGGGCTCGGCTTTGAGGGCTATGGCTGCGCGGGCGGTAGTCAGAAGCTGTTCGGTTTCGTCGCGATGGAGCTGGCGCGCACCGACGCGTCGTTCTGCACCTTCTTCGGCGTGCACAGCGGCTTGGCCATGGGCTCGATCTATCTCGATGGATCCGAGGAGCAGAAGCAGAAATGGCTGCCGCCGATGGCACGCATGGAAAAGATCGGCTGTTTCGGCCTCACCGAGCCGCTGGTCGGTTCCGGAACGAGCGGCGGTCTGACCACGACGGCCAAGCGTGAAGGCGATACCTGGATTCTCAATGGACAAAAGCGGTGGATCGGCAACGCACCATGGTGCGACGTCTCCATCATCTGGGCGCGCGATCTTGGCGACAATCAGGTGAAGGGATTCATCGTCGAGAACAAGTCGACACCGGGTTTCAGCGTCGAGAAGATCGAGCACAAGATCGCGCTCAAGGTGGTCCAGAACGGCCAGATCACGTTGAAGGATGTACGCGTGTCAGAGGCGAACCGTCTGCAAGGCGGCAATTCGTTCCGCGATACCGCACGCGTGCTGCGGATGACGCGATACATGGTGGGTTGGGCTTCTACCGGCATCCAGATGGGCGCATTCGAAGCAACCGTAAAATACGCCCAGGAACGACTGCAATTCGGCAAGCCGATCGCTTCGTTCCAGATGATTCAGGATCTGCTCGCCAAGATGCTGGCCAATCTGACCGCGTGCCAGTGCCTGATGCTCCGCCTCGCGCAACTCGATGACGAAGGCAAGCTTGGCGACCATCATGCGGCGCTGGCGAAGGCGTTCTGCACGGCGAAATCGCGCGAGACTGTCTCATGGGGACGCGAGGTCCTGGGCGGTAACGGCATCGTCGCCGACTACAATGTCGCGCGCTTCTTCGCCGATGCCGAGGCGCTGTACTCCTATGAAGGCACATACCAGATGCAGAATCTGATCGTCGGCAAAGCCATCACCGGTCGCGGCGCCTTCGTGTGACATCCTACCGGCCGGCGCTCGGACGCCGGCCGCCCCCAATCAAGGAGATATGATTATGGTTTCGCAAGCTGCACCGTTCACCTCTTCGCTCGCAACAGTACCCAACTCCTTGCCCAGGGCGACGTTGGCGCTTGCGAACGTCCAGTACGAGAAAAAGGGTTCGATCGCCTACGTGACGGTCAACCGTCCGAAGGTGCTCAACGCGTTGAATACGCCAACTTGGACGGATCTGAAGACAGCCTTTGAAGATGCAAAGGCCGATGCGTCCGTGCTTGGCGTCATCCTCACGGGCGCCGGCGACAAGGCCTTCATCGCCGGCGCCGACATCAGCGAGCTCGCGCATGTCGATGCCTATGAGGCGGAGGAATCCAGCCGGTTCGGCCAGGGCGTGCTCGATCTGGTCGAAAATCTCGGCAAGCCGGTGATCGCAGCCATCAATGGCTTTGCGCTCGGCGGAGGCTGCGAGACGGCAATGGCTTGCACCATCCGGATCGCCGCCGAGCATGCCAAGTTCGGGCAGCCCGAGGTGAAGCTCGGGCTACTGCCGGGCGGTGGCGGCACGCAACGCCTGCCGCGTCTGGTCGGCAAGGGCCGCGCCCTGCAGCTGATTCTCACCGGCGAGACGATCTCTGCCCAGGATGCGTATCGCATCGGCCTCGTCAACGAGATCGTGCCAGCGGCCAACCTGATCGCGCGCGCCGAAACGATCCTGAAGCAGATCTCCGCCAATGCGCCGATCGCCGTAAAGTTCTCGCTGGAAGCGGCCAACAAGGGAATGGACACCAGCCAGGCCGAGGGGTTTGCGCTCGAAGCGTCCTATTTCGGCATCTGCGCGGCGACGGAAGACAAGAAGGAAGGCACCGCCGCCTTCCTCGAGAAACGCGCGCCGCAGTTTCACGGACGCTGAAGCGCAAGCAACACAGGACATTGGCCATGGCAACGTCTCATCCCACCACAGTTCCGATGAAGCGATTCGGGCTGACCAGCTCCGACGGCCTGTGCATCGCATGCGCCCGCTGGGAAAGCCGCGGCCCGGCCCGCGCCGTCGTTCAGATCGCCCACGGGATGGGCGAACACATCGGGCGCTATGCCGACACCATCGATGCGCTCGTTGCGGCAGGTCTCACTGTCTACGCCAACGATCATCGCGGGCACGGCCTCAGTGTCCACTCGCAATTGGGAGAACTCGGCAGCGGCGGCTTTGAACTTCTCGTCCAGGACATGGCCCGCCTGAGCGAGATCGCCAGAGAGGAAAATCCCGACCTGCCGCTGCTCCTGTTGGGGCACAACATGGGATCCTTTGCCGCACAGAGATACGTCATCGACCACAGCCACGAGATTGATGGCTTGATTCTCTCGGGATCGGGAGCGCTCGACGGACTGGCGCGCACCACACTTCTGGCACCAGGGGGCAGCAACCTCCTTAACGCCGCATTCGAGCCCGCGCGCACCCCCTTCGACTGGCTATGCCGCGATCGGGCGATCGTCGATGCGTTCATGACCGATCCTCTCTGCTTTGCCGACCTTCGCCCCGGATCTCTTGCGTCCTTCCTCGGCGCCGCGCAACGGCTGTGCGATCCAGTCGCGCTCCGCAAGATCCGGAGCGATCTCCCGATCTATTTGTTCTCCGGAAGCGAAGACCCAGTCGGGCAGCAACTGCGGGGACTCCGCACCCTGATTGGCCGCTACCACGTCGCCGAACTGCACGACATCGCCTTCGATTTTTATTCGGGCGGTCGACACGAGATGCTGAACGAGATCAACCGACGCGAAGTCCAGACCCGCCTGCTTGGCTGGATCTCCCAAACGCTGGAAACCCTGCACGACGATGACCGCCGCGTTTCAATTGCACCCGAACTTCAACACTAAGGAGACAACAATGCCGAACGACAATATTTTCTCCGGCCTCAAGGTGGTGGATCTCGCCAGCTTCATCGCGGGTCCGAGCGCTGCCGTGATTCTGTCCGACTTCGGCGCCGACGTCATCAAAGTGGAGCCGCCGAGCGGCGAGCTCTGGAGACATGCCAACCACCTCCCGCCCCAACCGGTCGCCGAGGACGCCTATCCCTGGCATCTGGCCAATCGCAACAAGCGCGGCATCGCTCTTGATCTGAAGTCTCCGAGCGCGCAGCGGGTTCTCGAAAAACTCGTCAAATGGGCTGACGTGCTCATCGTCAACACGCCGCATCCCGCGCGTGCACGATTGAAGCTCGAATATCAGGATGTGGTGCGGTGGAATCCGCGGCTGATCTACGCGGACATCTCTGGCTTCGGCGACAAAGGGCCGGACGCGAATCTCCCCGGCTTCGACATCACGTCGTATTGGGCACGCAGCGGATTGCTGTCGATGACGCGCGATGCCGGCGCGCCGCCGACCTGGCCGGTGGCCGGCAGCGGCGACAATGCCACCGCCGTCGGGCTTTATTCGGCGATCGTCACCGCCCTCTATCGTCGTGAACGCACCGGCGAGGGAGCGCATGTCACGACCTCGCTGCTTGCCGAAGGCGTGTGGTCCGCAAGCGTCTCGATCCAGGCCGCGCTGTGCGATGCAAAATTCTTCGGGCTGCACGACCGCAAGAATCCTGCGAATGCGGCGATGAACGTCTGGCGCGCCAAGGATGACACCTGGTTCGTTCTCATCATCACGCCCGACAAGCTGGCAGCCGTCGCCAAAGCCCTCGACCGCGTGGATCTCCTGACTGATCCGAGGTTTGCCGATCCTGCGAAACTGATGGCGAACATGCCGGCGCTCACTGCCATTCTGGACGAAATCTTCTGCTCAAAGCCGATGGCGCACTGGTACGAGGTCTTCAATGGCGTGCACGTCACGTTCGGCGCGGTGCGTGGGCCGCAAGAGGTGATCAACGATCCCCAGCTCCTGGCGAACGACATCATCGTTCCGCTCAATGGAGCCGGCGGCAAGCTGACGTCCACCATAAGCAGCCCGCTTCAGGTGCATGGCGTCGTCAAAGTGCCCGCGAATCGTGCCCCAAGGATTGGAGAACATAACGAGGAAGTTCTCCGGCAGCTCGGATTTAGCGCGACCGAAATCGATGGTTTGCATGAAAGCGGTGCCATTCCGAAAGCAAAGGAACACGCGGCTTTAGCGTGACGAACTGTCGGGGGCGGCGGGAGCCGCCCCGAAACCTCGCAATGAAATTCACTAAAAACCCCAGGACTTCGACAATGGATGATATTGTTACCGAGCGCGCAGAAAGCGTCTTTCGTATCCAATTGAACCGCCCGAAAAAGCGGAACGCGATGACCTCGGGCATGTACGTGGCCCTCGCGGACATCCTGAAGAACGCGGCCAGGGACGAGTTAACCCGTGTCGTGCTCTGGTATGGCGCAGGCGATTCCTTCGCGGGCAACGATATCGAGGATTTTCTCAAGAATCCTCCTGGGCCAGGCGAATCTCCGCAGGCGCAGCTCATGAAAGCGCTGATCGAATTCGAAAAGCCCCTGATCGCCGCGGTTCAGGGCGCCGCCGTCGGCGGCGGCACGACCATGCTGCTGCACTGCGACTTCGTCTACGCCGGCGAAAGCGCGAAATTCCAGATGCCTTTCATCAATCTCGCCCTGGTGCCGGAATTCGGATCGAGTTCCATCGTTCCCTCAAGAATCGGGCATCTCCGTTCAGCCGAGTTGATTTTGCTGGGATCGCCCTACAATGCCAAGCGTGCGGCTGAGTTGGGTCTCGTCACCCAGGTCGTGCCGGATCAAGACCTCCTGTCCACCGCGACTGCGACAGCACAAATGTTGGCGGCGAAACCTGCTGGCGCCCTGCAAGCCAGCAAGCGGCTCATGAAGCAGCCATTCCGTGAGCAAGTCCGCTCTGCGGACGCAAAAGAAGCGCTTACGGCCTTCTTGGAAAAGCGCAAGCCTGACTTCACGAGGAGCATCAAAGCTCCAGCGACCTAGGCACGAACATACGACCCCGGTAACACCGATCACCGCGACGGAGGAGCCCGCCGCCGTGTTTCGGAGCCCCACCGGCCGCCCCGACAAAACATCATAGTGGAGACGACCATGGAAAAGCCGATGAACGTGTGCGTATTGGTTGGAAGTCTGCGGAAGGCGTCGCTCAACCGGATGCTGGCGAATGCGCTGATCTCGCTCGCGCCATCTTCGCTGAAGCTCGACATCGTCGAGATCGGGCAGTTGCCGTTTTTCAATCAGGATCTGGAGACCGACGCTTCGCCTGCGACATGGACTACGTTCCGGCAGCGCGTCAAGGCTGCTGACGCGGTGCTGTTCGTCACGCCCGAATATAACCGTTCGCTGCCGGCCGTTCTCAAGAATGCACTGGATGTCGGCTCCAGGCCGTATGGAAGCAGCGTCTGGGACCGCAAACCCGGTGCGATCGCCAGCTGCTCGCCGAGCGCGATCGGGGCCTTCGGCGCCAATCATCATCTCAGGCAGTCGCTCGTGTTTCTGAACGTGCCGACCATGCAGCAGCCCGAAGCCTATGTCGGCCATGCCGACAAGCTCTTCGATGAACTTGGCAAGCTCGTCAGCGACGGCACCCGCAAATTTCTGCAAGAGTTCATGCAGGCGTTCGCGAACTGGGTCGAGAGGACGCGATCTCAAGGTCGGTACACCTGACGCCTTCCTTGTCATGGGACGGACCGCGTTGGCGGACGCGGGACTAAGCAACTTTGGTCATCTTGTCGAAGAGCAGCGCGCGACATCATAGGCGTCCGGCCAAACACAACGCTCTTGGGCCTGACCCGACATCGGTTACTATTGGGGCAAAGCCGACATCAAGTGGCGGGCAAAACCGCCAGAGTCGGTCGAGAGTGGTAGAGTCGAGATGTGGCGCGGTGGCTTTAGGTAGAACATATCTGTTGCCGCCTCTTTCGTCTGGCGGTGCCTTAGTAGTTCAGCCGTGACTCCGTTTCCACATCCCGCTCATCGAACCGGACAGGCAGATCTCCCGCATCCGGCTCTCGGACAAGACTTCACGCCTTCACCCACGACACGTCGTGCCCAAGCCGGCTTAGGCGTACGAGCCCGAAGTGCCCGTAGAGATGCGAGAGTGGATAGGTCCCGCCCTTGCGTCGCCTGACCTTGTGCTTGATGCGCAACCACCGGCGCAACCGCACAGCGGTGTAATTGTCGATCGCCCGATACGCTATGTTAACAGTGCCAACGCTGAAGTAGTTGGCCCATCCGCGTAGCGCGCGGTTCAACCGATCCACCAACTCCGTGGTCTCTTGCCAGGTACCCGTTCGGTCGGTCAGGACATGGACCTTCTCGACCATGTGCCTGATGCTTTTCTTTGATGGCCGTTGGCCCAGGCGGGCCTTTCCGGTTCTCGCCGAGTACATCCGCCCAAACGTGTATCCCAGGAAGTCGAACTCGCCTTCCGGCACCTTGCAGATTCGTGTCTTCTCCTCGTTCACCGTGAGCTTCAACCTGCCCATGATCTCGCGCAGTCGCTGCAACGCCTCATCGGCGGTGCTTTTCCGGCACAGGATCACGAGGTCGTCGGCGTAATTCACGATGCGCGTGCCGAGGCGGTGCTCCAGCCCGAGCTTCTTCCAGCCCAGCACAAACCGGCGCATGTAAAGATTCGCCAATAGTGGTGAGATGGGTGAGCCTTGCGGGATACCGCGCCGACAGTCCCGAGCCTCGGTCGTGCGTGTCTTCCGGCCTCGATCGTCGGTTTCTTCCACGGGGCACTCCAGCCACATCTTGATTAGATGCAGCACACGCCGATCAACAATTCGGCGCGCTACCGACTTTAGGAGTTCGGCATGGGGGATGCTCCCGAAGTAGTCCGCGAGGTCGGCGTCAACGACTTCCGGATGGCCTCGGAACAGCAGCCCTTCCACCTCGATCACCGCCTGCTGGGCGTTTCGCCCGGGACGGTACGCGTATTGTTCTGGTGGAAGGTCGGCTTCGAAGATCGGTTCCAGCACCAGCATTGCTGCTGTCATGCAGACCCGATCCCGCACGGTCGAGATGCCCAGCGGCCTGAGTTTGCCGTTGGCCTTCGGTATGAACACTCTTCTGATGGGGTCCGGTCGGTAGCTCTCCTCCCTGAGTGCAAGCGCCAGTTCGCCAAGCCACCGCCGCACCCCATACGCCTCGACGTCCGCGAAGTTCTGGCCGTCCACCCCTGGTGCGCCCTTGTTGGAGCGGCACTGGGCATAGGCATGCGCCAGGATGTCCTCGCGGCTGATCTTGTCGTACAGGGCGTAGAAGCGATACCCGGCTTCTGCCTTCGCTTTCGCGTGCAACGCCTTCTGCAGTTTCTGAACAGTTTTCGGAGTTGATAGGTTGCCCAATCTCCAAATCCCTCACCACTTGTTGCGTCTGTCTTGAACTGAGGCCCCTTCCCTCCACCGGCATTACCCGGCTTCAGCGGTACTACGAACCTCTCCGCCACCCCATGGCGTCCGACCTGTCCCTCGCGGGCGTTCGGTTGGTCATCGCTGACCACGCCATGGGGCTTCCCGTGTTGCGTACGCTTTCCTTGTGTACATGCTGTCGCCACTACCCCGGCGCAGCGGCTGGGCGTACTTTTCGCTCTGCTTCACCCAGCCGTATCAGCCTTCCCCGAAAGGGTTGTCGGGTCGGCCTGCGCATTGTCCTTTTCGAGGATTGCTCAGCGTTCACTCGCGTTACGGCCTGCACACTCGCGCTGTCACCAATTCGTGACACGCTAATCGAAGGCTTCAGCCACTTCGTTGCCTCCATGACTGCTCCGATTGCTTCCGGCTGGAGCGGTTGCCGGGTGGGGCTTGCACCCACTGGAAAGCGCCGCCTTTTCACGGCGCACACCCAGAGCAGACGTTGGATGTTTGACCGCATCTTCGGCTTGGACGGCAGTGAGAGCTCTCGCGAACTGCGGCTGTAGGTGTTATGCTGTCCTCACCGCCCAAGCCGAGGCTGCTCCGCATGAACGAGAGTACCCACGGAGAAAAGGCCGCTTCTGAGTCACAAGATCGGGTGACCGAACTCGTCGAGCAACAGACGGCCATCTCGGAAGTGCTGCGCGCCATTGCGAGCTCGCCGCACGACTTGCAGCCTATCTTCGATGCCATCCTCGACAGCGCCACACGTCTCTGTCGAGCAGACTCAGGCGCCTTACGTCTCTCCGAAGAAGGTGGCCTTCGTCTCGTGGCGGTGCGAGGGGATCCCTTTTTGGTTAGTAGGGTGTGGTCATCAATCCCAATTCTCGCAGAAAAGGGGAGCCTTCCGGATCGATTAGCCGCAAGCAGGTTACCCACCCACATCCCAGACTTCACAGCAGTTGAAGGCGATCATCGGGATGATTTTTTGACCACGGTGCTGAACGCAGGTATTCGAACGGGCCTGTTTGTGCCGTTGCTCAAAGACAATGAGATAGTCGGGATAATTAGTCTGGCCCGCAAACAGGTGCAGCCGTTCACTGACAAACAGATTTCCTTATTCAGGGACTTCGCTGCGCAAGCCACCATTGCCTTGGAGAGCACCCGTCGCGAGCGGCAATATCGCGAGATGCAGAGCGAACTAGCGCGTGCCAACCGCGTCGCTACGGTGGGCGAGCTCACCGCCTCGATCGCTCATGAAACCAGGCAGCCCATTACGGCGGCGCGCACATACGCCGCTGCTGCACTGCGGTTTTTAGACAAAAGCCCACCCGATGTAGCGGAGGTGAGAGCGGCGCTCACCTGCATTGTGAACCAAACCGGTCGAGCCAGCGACGTCGTCGACCGGATCGGGTCTCTCTTCAAAAAAGCACCACCCCGGAAGGAGGTCGTCGACCTCAATGCGGCGATCCTGGAGGTGACCGCCCTGACCCGCAGCGCAGGGGTCAAGACCGGCGTCACTGTGGGCACGCAACTGGCGGGCGAATTGCCACGGATCCGATGTGATAGGGTGCAACTGCAACAAGTGATGTTGAACTTGATCGTCAATGCCATCCAGTCGATGAGTGGCGTTGAGGACGGCAACCGCGAATTGCACATCAGCACCGTGAGCATCGAGCCAGAGGGCGTGTGCGTCGCGGTGCGGGACACCGGCCATGGGCTGCGCCCGGAGAGCCTGCCGCGTCTCTTTGAACCCTTCTACACGACGAAGCCCGACGGCATGGGCATGGGCCTCTCAATCTGCCGCTCGATCATCGAAGCCCACGGCGGGCGGCTGTGGGCGACCGGGTGCGAGCCGCGAGGTGCTCTCTTTCAGTTTACGATCCCCGCTGACTGAGCCGCCATCCGTGATCGATGCCGCTTATTGGCACATCGTCTCATTTCGCTCCTGCGCAACAACCGCTTCGCTCTAGGAGCAAGGCGTACACCGCTGCGTCACGCCCTGGATCGGCGCGAAGTCCGCGCGGACTATCGCCAGAGCTCCTCGTCGCGAAGATGTTCGAATTCCCCCGGCAAGCCGTGCTGAATCGCGCAGAAGGTCGATCGTGCCGTTGTTCACCATGTCCCGAAGCTCGACGAAGTCCTTTTGCGGTTCCAGATACGTGTCCACGATTCTCCTGGTTATCTGTTCCGCGCTCGCCACCACCGTATCGGACGACAGCATCCGCATTCTGCTGAACTTCGCATAGAGACCGACCAGACCCGCAACGTCGGCCTTATCGTGCTGCAGCGCATCGATGTAGCATTTTGACGCTTCGTCGATGAAATCCCTGTAGAGGATCTGACGGTGGTTTTTCTCGTGACTTACCCACTGGGCGCGGAGTTGGTTTCGCTGATTGTGCCAATTGGTTACCACGCGGGTGAACCCGCCGACGGCCGTGCCAGTGAGCGCGGCTAGCGCGGAGATGTTGGAAGTATCTACGGGGGCAATCCTTGACCCCAGTAACGCAGACTGACCTGCAGCGCCGGCGACCGACTAGCGCGATGCCGGCGGCCGCGGCGTTTCGGAAATCAGGCGCGAGCTGCGTTGCCCGGTCAGGTACGACCAGAACCACTGCGTCTGGACACGAAACCGGTTCTGCAGCTGCGGCAGCGCAAGCACGTGCAGCGCCGCCCACACCAGCCAGGTCAGAAAGCCGCCAGTGCGCAGCCAACCGGCCTCGAGGACCGCAAAATTCTTGCCGACCACCGCCATGTTGCCTTTGTTCCGGTACCGGAAGGGGCGGCCGTCCTTGCGTCCTCTGGTGCGGTTGGCAATCAAACGACCCACAAAGCGTCCTTGCTGGATGGCAGCTTGCGCGACGCCGGGCACGGGATGGCCGTCCTGGGTCATGGCGGCGGCATCGCCCACCACAAACACGTCACGCGCTTCAGGAATGTCCAGGAAGGGACCGACCAACGCACGCCCAGCCCGGTCCATGGTGGTGCCGAGCAGCTTCACGACCGGTGAAGCGGCAACGCCTGCGGTCCAAAGCACGGTGGCGCTCGGAATCCGTTCACCGGCCGAAATGACGCCCTGGTCGTCAACCTTGTCTACTTTCACCCCGGTCACGACTTCAACGCCGAGCTTTTTAAGTCGCCCGGCGGCCTTCTTCGACAAGGATTCCGCGAAGGTCGGAAGAACGCGAGCGCCGCCGTCCAGCAACAGGATCCGGCTCCTGGCGGGATCGATATTGCGAAAATTCCCTCGCAGGGTCACCGAGACCAGCTGGGCGATCGAGGCAGCAAGCTCGACGCCGGTCGGGCCGGCGCCGACAAGGACGAAGGTCATCTGGCGAGCGCGTTCCTTCTCGTCGTCGGTCGATTCTGCCAGCTCGAAGGCGCTCAGGATCCTGGTTCGGATTGTTTCAGCATCATTGAGGGTCTTGAGGCCCGGCGCAAACCGCGCAAACTCGTCATGGCCGAAATAGCTCGGATGCATGCCAGTAGCCACGACTAGAAAGTCGTATTCGAATTTTCGGCTGCCAACGCCTGGGCAAGTCACCTCGACGGCGCGAGCCGCCGGATTGATGCCCTTGACCTCGGCCAGCAACACAGCGACGTTTTTCTGCTTCGCCTCGAGCTGGCGAAGCGGCGCGGCAATCTCGGAAGGCGCCAGCACCGCGGTGGCGACCTGATACAGAAGCGGCTGGAAGATGTGATGATTGCGCCGGTCAAGCAGCACGATATCGACGTTGGATCGCTTCAGTGCACGCGCCGCTGCAATGCCGGCAAACCCGCCGCCAACGATCACAACGCGCTTCTTCCGGGGAGCCGCTTTTGCCTCTGCCGGTTTTTCCTGCGGAAAGGCTTTGGTCAGAACTGTACTCAATGGTGCACCCGATGATGTTGTACGCGCCCCGGCCGTTCGTTCCTACCGCGACGTCCGGCACATTTCTTGAACTCCGTTGCGATGCATAGAACGTCTTTGCCTCGTTGATGCACGAGATTCGGTTCGGTTTACCGGGCGTCCGACCTGGAATGAAGAGTGATGCTCGCAGGGACCGAGTTCAATCGCGCGATGCACCGTTGAGAACTGCAGACACCACATCGATGGTGAACTGCGGCAGCAGCATGAAAGGAATAGCGAGACCGAAGGGATCGACTTTGGCGAGCGGTTGCTCCAAGCTGTCGGCTGCAAGACCGGGATAACACCCGACGCTGCAATATGGGCTATGGGTGGACAAATCACGCAAGTAGCCTCGCTGAAGCGGCCGCGCGCACGCTGCGCAGCGGGACGGGCTGCGCAGGGTCCTATGGTTCACCAATACGAAATTCATCGCAGTCCTCAGGTCGTTTTCGGTACCCGCTTCATCGGGCTATACGTCCTCGGGCTCCAACGATCCCGCTGCCGTCGGACGGTTTCATTCCCGCCAAGATGATCTGACTGCATGCGTCGCTGAGCTCCGCGTTCTTCTGTCTAAGACAGGCAGTGATCTGGTTCGCATCAGGGATGAACGCACTGCAAAGGCGAAGCACGTCGGGGGTGCAGGCGCGTTGCTCCTCCGGAGTTCCTTGCGCGATCGCAGAAGCGGGCGAAGCCATCAATGATAGCCAAACAACGCGCGCAAGCGCTTTCACCCCAAGTCGCATCCATTTATCTTTACCCATTCGAAAACCCTCAAAGCGAAACCGGGTCCGTCAATCGTGTACCTGATGACGTGCCCACGAAGCCCCCGCCCGATCCTTGGTATCGCGGCGCGGCCGATGCATATTGAACGGCGTTGCGATCCATAGAACATCCTTGCCGCGTTTCATTCGGACGTGGGCAGAAAGTGCTCGAACAGCAGGCGCGGCAGGATCAGCCCCAGGGTCATGGCCAGGATGACTAGAAACGCCATGGTCCCGTTCACGGCGACGCTCGTCAGCAGGACCGCCGGCGCGCGCGGCCCGATCGAGACCAGCTCGACCAGGGCGCTCGCGGCGTGGAACAGGAATAAGCCCGGCATCATCGAGACAACGGCGGAGAAGCCGAGCGCCGCGAACGGCAGATGCAGACGGTCGGCGACCGGCGTGACGATGACGCTGACGATGATGCAGGCGACGAAAGCACCGATTGCAGCATTTGCCGATGCCATCGAGATCACGGCCCAGCGCACCGCATGCGCAAACATGCCGACCACGATCGGGATCGGCAGCAGGCGCCATGGCATCGAGAAGAAGGTGCCGAACGCGGCGACGGCGCATCCTGCCGCGATCACGTCAGCGATCAGCGGCGTCGGCGCCGACGATCCGGCAGCCGGAAGAGTTGCGCCGGTGGCGACGAGCCCGAACCAGAGGCCGGCGCAGATCATCAGCACGAGGACGCCCGCATAGGCAAGGCGCGCGATGCCGAGCGCTATGCGCGTGCGCGCGAGATCGATGGCGCCGTTGAGGAGATGCGGGCCAGGCACCAGCACCATGCAGGGACAGAACGCGATTAGCGTTATCGCCTCCGACCCCTGCAGGCGGCCGGCAGCGCCGGCGACGGCACCGGCGATGGCGGCCGCGCAAAGCGGCTGGATAAAGGGATTGGTGGTGAAGCCCGACAGCCATCGACGCACAAACGCGCCGATCGCCGCGCTCGCCGCAATCAGCAGCAGGCTCATTGCATCGACCGCGCCGAAAATGACGCCGAGCGATGCCGCGCCAACGGCCGCTAACAGCGTGAAGCGCAGCGTCGAAGCCGGCGTCGAGCAGCCTGCCAACGTGATTGCAGACCGCGCGGCGCCAGCCTCCAGCTTGCCATCGCAGAGCTGATCCACCACGGTCGTGACAGCAAGCACCTTGCTCATATCGACGCCGAGCGGCTTTACGGGAACGATCTTTGACATCGTTGTGCCGTCGATCTCAACCGTGAGCTGGCCCCAGTATGGCAGCGCCGTCACCGGCACACCGAGAGCACGCCCAAGCCGTTCCGCGGCGATGACAGTCCGCTCCGTGGTCTGCCCGTGAGCGAACAAAAGCGCTGCCGCCAACGCAATCGGGTCCAGCGCCGCTTCGCGTGTCAGTGGCCCGGGCTCAGGCGGCGATGATGGTTGAATGAAGCTGATCATGACGAGTTATCACTCATGGCATCCGGCCCTGCTGTAACCATTTGTGTCACAGCATGCGCCGCGTCCCGGAAGCGGGCTTGCAGATGATTGCAAGGATTTGTACGCAATTGCGGCGAACGGCTCGCCGGTCGACGTCGCTCTAGCCAGCGGCCCTGGTGCCGGGTTGAAGGCGGCTGAGGATTTGTCGCGCGCGATCGTGAACCGGGGAGACGATTTCATCTGACGTCTGGTCAAGAGCCGCGCTGATATGTCCGTATGCCTCCGGCATTCGCTTCTGTGACAGCAACAGCTCGGCAAGATCGATCGCCGACTTCAATTCAAACAGGTTGGCGGACTGTCGTCTTGACCACTCGATCGATGACATCAAGCTTCTTTCTGCGTCAGGATAGTCCTCGGCCGACCTGGACGCCAGGATGAGGCCCTTCACCCTCAACAAAGCGGGCACGAACAACAATTTTCCTCCGCGCTTCTGGACGTCGAGGGCCTTCATCACCAGCGTCAGCGCTTCCTCGTGCTGGCCCAACGCAGCAAGGCCCTCGCCGAGATCGCTGACAAAATCCATATTGAGCATTTCGTGACGTTGAGTCTCAAGTTCTTCCGACGCCCTCTTCAACAACAGAACACCGTCGCGAATATCGCCCTGAAGGAGCAGCCACCGTCCTCGCAAACCAGTCGCGATCGAACGTAGCGGATTTAGGGAGTGAGTTGCAGAGACGTCGGTCAGTTGCACGATGTACTGCTCTGACTTCTGCCAATCTTCAAGTGCCAGATATACGGGGAGAACCAGGATCAGGGATCGGCACAATGTCGCTGAAAGTTCGGATTTTTCTCCCTCTTCTATCGCAAGTCTTGCGTAGTCCAGAGATTGGTCCAGCACCCCCCTGTACAACAGAGAGCGCGCCATTCCGGCAAGCAAGAGGGTGGTGTGATGAAACAAATAGCGTGCAGCGTGCAAGCGCGAGCCGGAAACCGCGTGGCGCAGTCCGGCTTCGAAATGCTTCTGTGCAAGAAGATGATTTCCCGCCAAATGATTAGCGGCGCCCAGCATCGTTTCAGCGTGCGCCATGTCGTCGGGATCTTGAATTGTCAAAGCCACTTTTTGGCTTTGTGCGGCGACATCGAGTGCGCGGTGAATATCTGTTGTCCAACTCGAAAACAAGAACAGTCCACTCAGAAGCCTGAATTCGCGGGCAAGGTCCTGCTGCATGAGCGCAACGTCGAGCGCGCGAGAGTTTTTATGCTTATCTTCCAGCCGGGCTATCCCCTGCTCTGCCCAGCTCTGCCATTCGATTAACAGCGACAGTTCCATGAACAGCTGCGTTGAAGCGACCGCAAGTCTTGTCGCGATCTCTTCGTATCCGCGCGGTCCAAAGCTCCATTCCAGCGCCAAACGAACGTTGCTGAGTTGCCCGGAATAGGCCGCAACTCTTTCAGCCCTTGGCAGGGCCGATAGCATCTCTCTTTGCGATTGGAGCTGTTGGGCGACGTATTCCGCATGCCGCCGGGAGATTGCGTCGAACTCGCCGTGCTCCTCCAGTTTCCCAAGGGCATATGCGCGCGTCGTGTCCAGTAATCGATATTGTGGCTCCCCTTGGTCAAGCTGGACCGCAATCAAGGACTTTTCGACTAGTCCCGCGATTGCGTCACAGATCTCTCCGTGGTCGGAGCCTTGTTCGCCCGCGACGTACCTCGCCCCTTCCAGGCCGAAATGATCGACGAACCTGGCAATTCGTCTGAAGACAATCCTCTCCATATCCGGCAGCAGATCGTAGCTCCAATCCAGGGTTGCCTTGAGCGTCTGGTGCCGGGGGACCGCCGTTCGATGGCCAAACTTCAGCAACTCCAGCCGAAATACCAAACGCGCGACAGTGCTCCTGACGCCGAACGCAGCCACCGGGCCGGCGGCCAATTCGATCGCGAGCGGTATACCATCCAATCTTCGGCACATCTCGGCGACGAATGGTGCCTCGCTGTCGGTGAGAACGAAATTGCTGCCTCTTGCCTTCACGCGCTCGACAAAGAGCTGAACGGCTGGATAGCAAAGCACGACATCCGCTGTTTGCTCAGAACCGGCTGGCGGGAAATCGAGGGGAAAGATGCGGCAGCAATGTTCGCCCTCTACCCTCAGCAATTCACGACTCGTGGTCAGGAGATGGACTTGTTCGACTTCCTGAAAGAGCTGTTCAGCCAACAAAGCGGTCGCCTTGATCACGTGCTCACAATTATCGAGGATGATAAGCAGTCGTCTCGAACGGATAAGATCAACGAGTTCAATGCTCTCATCGTTCGATTTCAGGGCAAGTCCCAAGGAGGTCCCGACGGTCCGAACAACAAGATCCGGATCGGCAAGGTTTCCCAGGTCGACAAAGTAAACTTCTCCGCCGAACTCTTCGGCAATTGCGTGGCCCGCGGCCACAGCGATGGTCGTCTTGCCGATGCCACCGGGGCCAAGCAGAGTCACGAACCGCTTCACTCGCAGGTTGTCCTTGACTTCGCTGAGCACCGATTCGCGGTCAATCATCACAGGCGGTCGCGCCGCGAGCCTACCTTGCAGCCGGGGCCTGTCGTTTCTGCTCTCAGTACTGCCTGCGAGTGGGACGACGGTGCCGACGAACGAGTAGCCCCGGGCCTTGACGTTTGCGATGTATCGGTTGCCAAATTGGCCGTCAGCAAGCGCCTTGCGAACCGCGGCAATGTGGACCCGGAGGCTGCCCTCCTCTACGGTTACGTCCGGCCAGACGTGATCAATGAGCTCCTGCTTCGCAATGACCTCACCCGGGCGGTCGGCAAGATAGATCAAAATATCTAGTGCCCGGCCGCCGAGGGGAAGCACTTCATTGTCGCGCCGGAGCATCCTCTCGCCAATCGAAAGTTCGAAAGGGCCGAACCTCAGCTTCCTATGAACTACGGTGTCATACATATGTCAGCCAAGAATGAAGGGCTTCGCGACCCCGTATAAGTACCGTCAGCCGGCAAATGCCGCAATTGTGCGCGCGTAAGGTTGGCCACAACGAAGCTCGTAGCCGTTCCCACACCTTTGGAAAGGAGGAACTAAACCTTGGTATAGCTCAATCACCTTCAACGCGGAGGGTTAAGGCGGCACTCGCACCGCTGCGACCACAACGAAGGGCAAGGGCAGCATGCGCCGGCACGACCGTCCTGCCTTGCGCGTCCAGCCGCTGGAGCCAATTGCACAAAGATCCGTCGCAAAATGACGGACTGATCTTATGTCCACGCCCTCTGCGATGCCGATGTCAATTGAGTTGCATCGCCGGCGGTCAGTGGAGGCGATCTAACGCGGACCCAGCGAACATTGATGCAATGTAGGCTAACTAAAGACGCGCCTCTATTTACTTTTGCGCAAATCGAGGGCGCTCTGAATACAATTCAGGAGATCGCTCTCATTAAACGGTTTGGGCAGATAGCAGATGACCCCGGCTTCAAGTGCGCGGGCACGAATATCATCGCTCGGATAGGCCGTTATCAGGACGGTGGGGATCTCTTTACCCAATCGAGACAGCTTGCTGTGGAGATCAAGGCCATTCATCTTGGGCATGTCGAAGTCGACAATCAGGCAGCCGGTGCGGATGAGTTCGGGTGACCGCAAAAACTCCTCCCCCGACAAAAATGCCCGGGCGAGCAACCCCATCGAACGCATCAAAACTTCGATTGCGTTTCCGACCGCTTCGTCGTCATCGACTATGGCAACTATTGGTCGGCTATTTGGCACCTGGCAAGACCGGTAATCGTGAGACAGCTCTTAACGGAGCGACGGATGCCGTCCGCGAGGCTCTTTCCTATCCAACCTAGGCGCAGCCGCGACGTGCTTCGATTATACAATTGTATAGGAACTCAACGGTTGGCTTCGGAGGGTCGGAAGTTGTGTAGCCGAGGGAGCTGTGTCACAGGCATGGACCTCACATCACCCAACCCTGTCAGCTCACAAAAAACCCCTCCAGCTTTGACTGCGCTGGAGGGGCAAGGGAGGCCCTAGGGAGTGGTCGGCCTCGGGGGAGGAGAACTTCACCATAGCGGCACGCATTGGCGCTCACTATTGATCTATCGGAAGGATCGAGTACCAAATAGGAGTGTGCGCACTATACAAGGGTCGCACCGCCAGCTTGGTCGGTTCGACTTTGGCGGGCAACCAGCTGCCTGTCGCAGAACGTGGCCGACTTCAACCGGCCCGTTGGCCGATGGGCGTGATCCGTCGGAACCGAATTGGGCTGGTCATCCCCTCTATCGGTTACGCGATAATCTCGCTATGCTCCCTGCCAGACGGGCAAGGCCAACGCGCATGTCAACGAGGAACATGTGGTAGAGCAACCGCCAACAGTGATAGTCATCGACGATGACCCCGGAGTGCGAGACTCCCTGGGCAAGCTGCTTCGATCGGCGGGGTTTCTAGTCAGCCTATTCGGTTCGGTGAGCGAATTTCTCGAAGCGGATCGGCCGGAAGGACCCGCTTGCCTTGTGCTTGACGTGCGGCTTCCCGGTCAGAGCGGACTCGAACTGCAGCGCGAACTGGCAGGTGCCAAAAGACAACCGCCGATCATCTTCATTACCGGACATGGTGACATTCCAATGTCGGTGCAGGCGATGAAGGGTGGTGCAATCGAATTCCTGACAAAGCCGTTCCGGGAGCAGGATTTGCTTGATGCGATTCAGCTCGGTCATGCTCGCGATCGAGCGCGGCTTGAGCAGGAACGAACTATCGCAGAATTAAAAGTTCGTTTCGAAACTTTGACGCCGCGGGAGCGCGAGGTCATGGCGTTCGTGGTGAGCGGGCGGCTAAACAAGCAGATCGCAGCCGACCTCGGCGTAAGCGAGATCACGGTAAAAGTTCATCGTGGCCAGGTAATGCGCAAAATGCGGGCATCGTCCTTGCCTGACCTGGCGCGCATGGCCGACCAATTGCAACTGCCGCTGACAAAGCCGCGCAGCCCAGGTCGCGTTGCCTAGCGCGGACGCTCAGCCTGCATCTCCCGAATGGTCCGATTGCGCGTATCACCCTAGAGGGTCAGGGTGCCTGCCAGACTCGACGTCTGCCACGTCTTCAATGAAGCGGCGCTCCACTCACGATGCGGGCGGCCGGATGAGCCGGCGCAATGAAGCCAAAGATGGCGCCACGTGGCACGTTCGGGCTCGCCCACAATCGTCCGTCATGCGCTTCGATAATCGACCGGCAGATCGACAGCCCAAGCCCTAATCCGTCCGATTTCGTGGTGTAGAACGCCTCGAACACCCGGTCGAGATCCGCCGGTGCGAAGCCCGGACCTGAATCTTGCACCTCGACTGACACGCCATCCGGTTCGCGACGCGTGCTGATGAGCACTTCCCGCTCCTCTTCGCCGACGTCGCGCATCGCTTCGATGGCATTGATGATCAAGTTAATTAGCACCTGTTGCAGCTGGACTCGATCTCCCTGGACATGCGGCAAGCCCTCCGCCAACTGCGTCCGCACCGAGACGTTATTGTCTGCGGCCTCGGTACGGGTGAGAGCAACAATCTCGAGGATAGCATCGTTGATCTCTACGGCGTCTTTTCGTGCGGGGGCCTTCTTGATGAGCGCGCGGATTCGCCCGACGACCTCGCCTGCGCGATTCCCCTCCTTGACAATACGAGAGAGCGCGTCATCCACCTCATGAAAGTTCGGCGGCGCTGCGCTTAGGAAACGCCGAGCGGCTAACGCGTATGTGACTGCCGCTGTAATCGGCTGGTTCACTTCATGGGTGATTGAGGCCGTCAATTGGCCCATCGTCGCGACGCGGTTCGCGTGCGCGAGCTCTAGTTGCGCCTGCGCCAATCGCGCCAGCGCTCGTATGCGATCCTCAATGTCCGTCAATAGAACGTACCAGCGCACGATGCTCCCGGTGTCATCGCGAACCGCGCCGCCGCGGGTTTCAAACCACCGATATTCGCCGTCGAACCGGCGCAGACGTTGTTCGAAGTGGTAGGGAATCTCGGAGACTATCGCTCTCTTAAAATTCTCAAGCATATCAGGAAGGTCTTCAGGATGCACCATATCGGTTGTTACCCAGTCTTTCTGCTCTTCCACCGGTCGGCCAAAATACTCGACGCATTGGCGATTGACGGTTTCGACTTCACCGTTCGGGGTCATGATCGCAACGAGACCGGCGATCCCGTCAAGTGCTGAACGTGCACTTCGCTCGCTTGCCCGCAATGCTTCCTCGGCGTACTTGCGTTCTGTTATGTCTGTCGCAGTGCCTATCAATTCGATGAGCTCTCCGTTCCCATCGAGGAACGTGTGCCATGTTGAACTAACGTGCTTCACTGTGCCGTCGGGCAGCACAATCCTAAACTCGTCGAAGCTGCCAACTTTTTCGTTGACCACCCTCGCTTGTCTTTCGTCTACCCTGTTGCGATCCTCGGGATGAACTCGTTGCCGAAAGTTCCTGCGGGTCGGTAGATCCACCTCTGGATCCAAGCCGTAAATTCGGAACATTTCCTCGGAGCAGAAGAGCACTTTCTGGCTGCGGGCGTCCCATGCCCAGGTGCCAGTGTGGGTCAGCTTCTGCGTTTCGGCTAAATAAGCTTCACTTCGCACCAGAGCTTGTTCGGCCCGCTTGCGCTCCGTCAGATCGAGCACGAACGCGACGCCCTGGTTACCGCCCTCTTCAAATGTTGCCCCACCTATCAGTATGGGCACACGGCTACCGTCTTTTCTCGTGAATTCTTTTTCGAACGGCTCGAACCGACCGCTGCTTTTTTGCTGTTCGATCCTTGCGTTATTCCTGTCGCGCCAGTCGGGCGGCGTCAGGTCCGCCCACCTTATACAGCCCGAAAACAGTTCTTCGCGATTATAGCTCACCATGCGAAGGAATTCGTCGTTGGCCTCAAGAATGCGACCGTCGAAATCCCAGACGAAAATCCCGATGATGTTGGAATCGACCAGGCGTCTGATCTTCGCTTCGCTTTCCCGCAACGCTTCTTCGGCGCACTTGCGCTCTGTCAAATCGAGCACGAATGCGACGCCTTCGTTGCCACCCTCTTCGAACAGCGCGCCTCCAATCAGCACGGGGACGCGGCTGCCATCCTTTCGGAAAAACTCCTTCTCGTACGGCCGAGCAATCGTATTTGAGTTAAGTTCCGCCAGGGCGCGCTTGTCGCGCTCGCGCCATTCCGGTGGGGTCAGGTCCGTCCAGCGTATGCGGCCTGAAACCAGATCGTCCCGCTCCTGTCCCACTAGATGAAGAAACGCGTCATTGGCCTCAAGAACCCGACCTTCCAGGCCCGTAATGAAGATTCCGATGATGTTGGAGTCGACCAGGCGCCGGATCTTCGCTTCGCGGTCCCGCAGTGCCTCCTCGGCGCGCCTGCGTTCTGTTACGTCTGTCGCAGTGCCGATGAACGCGATGAGCTCTCCGTTCCCGTCGAGAACGGGGTGCCCCGATGAAATGACGTGCTTAACTGTTCCGTCAGGCAGCAGAACCCTGTACTCGTCGAAGCTGTCAACTTTTTCGTTGACCACCCTCGCAAATCTCTCGTCTACCCTGTTGCGATCCTCCGGATGGACTCGTTGCCGAAAGTTCTTGCGGGTCGGTAAATCCTCCTGCGGATCCAATCCGTAAATTCGAAACATTTCCTCAGAGCAGTAGAGCACCTTCTGGCTACGGGCGTCCCATGCCCAACTGCCGGTGTGGGTCAGCTTCTGCGTTTCGGTTAAATAGCGTTCGCTCCGCCGTAAGTCGGCGGTTCGTTCCACCACTTTGACCTCGAGCTCGTCACGGGCCTGACGAAGCTCTTGCTCTGCATGGCGTCGCACGGCGCTGACCCAGCCGACACCCAAGGCGCAGAATATGCAAAAGGTTAAATAGACGAGATCGGCAGAGCTTATTGGGCTGAAGGAAAAAGAGGGACGTAGGAAGAAGTAATTGAGGCTAATGACTGAGAGGGCAATTGCGAGCACACCTGGCCCGGTTCCAGCGTACCAAACGGTCACAGCGACTGCGAACAGGAACGGCGTCAAAATAGCTTCGAAATACCGCAGTACGAGGAAAGCCAAGCCATTTGCGATTGCTACGGACAGAATTGCAATGCCGTACCGGAGAATCGTCGGCATGGGTGTTAGCGATGAAGGGTCCCGATGCGCCATGGCTTGCCTCATTTGTGAGCCAGCCGACCAACGAGGAGCAATGCGCGAAAGTTGGTGACGGCATGAGGGGATAAGGCGGCGTATCGTGGGGTGTTCGAAGCCTCCTCTTCTCCACTGAAGGAGTGATACGCCCAGACCGACACTAACGTTTTCCAACTCTCCCAACCAAGAACTTTTTGCGGACCCGCTGAACCGAGGCCTTGCGCAACGGCTGCGCCAGCGCTTCTGGGCAGGCCTTCGAGGCCGAAGTGCAAGGAAGAATGCACCGACGAAGTATGCCCGCTGGCGGCCCGACCCCGTCGTGAATGACCCGTCTCGGACGTGTCCCTCGTGGCAACACTCGCCGCTTCCGGGATTAGGCCGGCATAAGTCGGCGCGTGACCGTCTCAGCACCCATCACGATGCTCGAGCCGTGTGAGCAGGCAATGTGAATTGAAAGATGGCGCCGCAGGGCGCGTTCGCCCTCGCCCACAGTCGCCCACCGTGCGCTTCGATGATGGAACGGCAGATGGCCAAACCTATGCCCATGCCTTGCACCTTGGTAGTGTAGAAGGCCTCGAATAGGCGGTCCACACTCTTCAGATCCAGTCCCGGACCCGAATCTCCTACCGCCACCAACGCGCCGTTTGACTCCGCTTTCCCGGTACAGATCAGCAATTCGCGTGCTCCTCCGCGCATGCCGCTCATTGCCTCGACGGCGTTGATAATCAAATTGAGGATTACTTGCTGCAGTTGCACCCAATCTGCTTGGACAACCGGCGATGGCTCTGCGAACCGCGTCTGCACTGATACGCCGTTTTTCGTCGCCTCGCCACGCGTCAACTCAATCACGTCGCGGATCGCTG
The DNA here is from genome assembly GCF_036924535.1 of Bradyrhizobium sp. AZCC 2262. NCBI lineage: Bacteria > Pseudomonadati > Pseudomonadota > Alphaproteobacteria > Hyphomicrobiales > Nitrobacteraceae > Bradyrhizobium > Bradyrhizobium sp. AZCC 2262. The sequence goes on from NZ_JAZHRT010000001.1 coordinate 5,247,814, forward strand.
CATTGATCTCCGCGCGCTCCCTCTTCGGCGGCGCCTCCTTGAGGAGGCCGCGGATCCGGTAGATCACGTCGCTTGCTCGATAGGCCTCCCTCACGATGCAATCGAGCGCTTCCCGTACCTCGTCCAGGTCCGGCGGTCGACGATCCAGAAAGTGCCGAGCGGCCTGAGCGTTGGTGACTATCGCTGCAATGCGCTGCGTCACTTCAGGGGCGATCGAGGCCGTGAGCCGTCCTATCGTTGCGATCCGATCGACGTGCGCGAGATCGACCTGCGCCTCGCGCAAGACTTCGGTGGCCAGCGTCATGGCGTGCGTTCGGATTAGTGCGGCATCAAAGTCTTTTTTAGTATCGTCTTGCGCGGCGCCCAGATGTCGAATGTAGATCATGGTGCTCTCCCTTTGCATCTTCGGCGGAGCACGAGACCGCGCGAAGGCCTGTCCGGCGGCATAAACATCCCTCCGAATGATCAATCTCCTCTTGGAGGGGTTTGATCCGGTCCGGAGGCCCTTGCTTTTTTCATGTGGAATTTTGGCCTGTTGCGCGCCTTCAAGAGACGGGTCGGGCTCAATGTCCAAATCTGGCTACTTCGGGATCGGCAATTTGCGCGCATTTTGCTAAATAGGCGGAAACAGCTCCGTCAAGCCGGTGGAGTATCATAATACCGCATCGACAACGCCTTTTTGGTGTCCGCGGTGCCTCGAGGCGCTGCGGCGCCGTTCGCCGCAACAGCGCGTTTCGCCACGGTCGGAAACTGGACAGCGCCGTCGCAAGGAGCGCGTCCATAGTAAACCAGGTGCAGTGATGGGACTCTCGGAGCGGTCTGCAAGCTCGCTCGACACTATCGCGGGGCACGCTGAACACGTTTATTCGGTTGCCGAGGGGGCCACGCCTCCGCTGGGGATACAAACGGTATCAAGCTCCTGGCAAAGATCGGCAAAACAACACGGCCTCGATCCACTCGACAGCAAGGCGCCGCGCATCGTCACGTCTGCTGAGTTGAAACATTTTCGCGAACCGCTCGATAAGCTCATCTCCAGCGCCCAAGAAGAGCTGGATGAATTATACAACGTGGTTCGTGAGGCGGGATATGCCGTCTTGCTCTGTGATAGCTCGGGCGTCGCGGTCGCGCATCGTGGTGAAGATGCGCTGGCAAGCCAGTTCCAATATTGGGGAACTTGGCTCGGCGGGGTGTGGTCCGAGGACGTGGAGGGCACAAACGGTATCGGCACCGTCATCGCCGAAGAGCGGCCTGTCACCGTTCACAGAAGCCAGCATTTTAGGTCGCGACACATCAACTTGAGCTGCTCTGGTGCGCCGGTGTTCGCGGCGGACGGCCGACTGATAGCAGTCCTGGACGTCTCCGCCATAGATCCTGAACTCTCCGAACGAGCGCACGCGTTGACTGGTGCGCTCACCATACGATCGGCGCGCGCAATAGAAGAGCGATTTTTTCGTGAGCAGTTCCGTCGAGAGTGGATCGTCGCAGTAGCGCCGCCGGAGGGAGGCGCTCCGGGCATGCTGCTGGCGATTGACGGCAACCAACGCATCATCGGCGCAAACCGGGCCGCGCGCACGTCCCTCCTGCTCGATGATCGCGGGCTCCAGGCCGGTACCAGCTTGTGGTCGATTTTCGAGCGAGACATCGACCTCTTCCGACGCCAGAACCGGACCGATATCTCTACGCGATTGCTGATCGCCGGCAGCGATGACAGTCGGCCAGTGCTTGTGACTCCACCCGATCACCCAATGACTGCCTCGAGCAGTCCAACGAACTACAACCTGCACACGCGCCCTCGCCTGGGCTCGATCGATATTTCGAGGCTGCCGCCAGCCCTACAAGCACAGGGCGGATTGTCGCCCGGCGCGATGCGTCGGGTGCGGGAATACGTGGAAGTGCATTTGGGCGAAAGTATCGATCTGTCGATGCTGGCTGGAGTCGCCGGACTATCAATGCATCATTTTGCGCGACAATTTAAACAATCGGCCGGGGTGACGCCGCATGCCTACCTCACGCAAAAACGAGTCGAACGTGCCCAGGAGATGTTGGTCCAAACGGGTCTCCCGTTAGCGGAAATTGCGTTCGCCGTGGGCTTCTTCGACCAAGGTCATCTAGCGCGTCATTTCCGTCATAAGCTAGGTACTACTCCTCGAGAGTTTCGGTGGTCGCAACGCTAGAAACAAACGGGCTTTTGATACATACACTCGCTCATGCCGTCAAATAAACCGAACGCAGCAGCCAATTGCCGGCATGATTGGATCGGCCATGACGCCGGCGATCGGCTGCTGGTCCGTCCGGCAAATACTCCCCTAGCCCGATCAAGGGTCAATTGAAACCTTTACCGGCACGAACCTCCCGGCGCCCGCGCTGACAACGCTACCATGCGAGTATGATCCCTTTAAAACCTGCTTTGCCAACCCCAGATCGAACGTGTCGAAACCTTCCCGGAACTTGCCGTAGGTCGTTTGCAGCGTCTTCCACGCCGCCTCCTTTCGCCCGACTGACGTTTCAGCGATCACACTGCTGGTGGCGGCCCTGAGCGCCCATGACAGGCTCGCCTGCTCGGTCGACAACGCGAGGGCGCGCTCAAAATACTCCCTGCAGACCGCCAGCCCTTCGTTATTGCCCAACGCCAGTTCGCCCCTGATGCGGAGCAATTCCGGAGCGTACCATTGGCGTTCGTCAAGATTGATCTTCGCAGTCTCGAAGATGTAGAGCGCCTGCCGCGGCTGGCCGGCGGCCGCCGTGGATCTCGCGAGTTCCGCCTGCATGAAAGAATTGAAAACCCCGTAGCGCGCCGCCGACAGCTTCTCCAAACCGGAATAGAGCGTCACGGCCGCTTCTTCAGCGAACCCGCGCCTTGCCTTGCAGAGGGCCTGCATGGTGAGGCCGAACCCAAGATAGCTTTCAACGGCATATTTTCCGGCATGTTCAACAAGTTCGTTGGCAAGCGCTTCGGTCTCATCATCATCCGGGCTTGTCAGATACATGTTGAAGCTCGCCCAGGTCAGCGCGACACACAGGGGCACGGCGTGATCGAGTTGGCGTGCTTCGGCGATCGACATTCGATTGAGCCGCCGCGCATGATCGGGAGAGCCGCGCAGCCAGACCAGGTTGGCCAGAACACCCAGGGCATCGGCTTTGCGGTCGTAGCCAAATCGCTTGATAAGGGCTTGTCGCGAGGCTTCGTCGTCGCGGTGCAGCGATAGTTCGAGACAGCCTTCGGCCTCCAGCAGGCGCCCTGAATGGTGGTAAGTGACGCCGCGCATGTAGTTGGCCATCGCGATGGCACCGCGATCGCCACTCCGCTCTGCGACGTCACCGCAGCGGTCGGCCAGTTCGACCGCCTCAGGATAATTTGGGATGCGAATTTGGTGGGCCCAGAGAACAAGCAGGGAGACCAGCTGATATTCGGTATCCTTGAGGCCCTCGGCAAGAAGGCGCGCCTTGGCCCAGGTCGCGTAGGACTTCTCAGTCATGCCACCCGTGAACATCATGCAACTGGCAAGCGCCGACTGAATGATCATCTCTTGTCGTGTGCCTGAATTCACGTCGTCGATTCGACTTATCGCCTTTCTCATCCACTCCCGGCATTCGGTGAGCAGCGCCATACCCATCCAGGTGCCTGCCGACGCCGCGGCGAGTTCGATGCCGAGTTTCGCATCACCCCCGGCGGAGAACGCCCAGTTCAGGGCGGCTCTAAGATTGTCGACCTCGATTCCGAGCGCCTTGGGCCAGCTCGACACATCTATCGCGGCGCCCTGTTTGAACAAGTCGCTGAAGTAAAGGGCGTGACGGCCGTGAAAGACATTCTGCTCATCGCTTTCGGCCAGTCGCTGCAAGGTAAAAGCGCGTGTGGTATCGAGCAACCGCAGCCGCGATTCCTGTCCATAGGCGGTAATCAATGATTTCGACCGAAGCCCCCAAACACAGTCCGACACTCTCGCTTCGTCAACCTTGTCATCCGCGACAACTGCGATCGCCGCCTTAAACGTAAATCCGCCGGAGAAAACGCCCAGCCTGCTCAATACGAGCCTCTCCCGCTCATCGAGCAGGCCATAGCTCCATTCGAGCGCGGCATTTAGGGTCTGATGCCGGGCTGCCGCAGTCCGACGCCCTGCCCATGACAGATTCAGGTGGTCGTCAAGCAGGCTTGCAGTCTTGGCAAGACCATAAACGTCGACCCTGCAGGCCGCGAGTTCGATCGCCAGGGCGATACCATCCAGACGCCGGCAGATGCCGGCTGCAATCGGCGCATCAGTGTCGACCAGGTCGAATTGACCTCGCACGGCCCGCACGCGCTCGACCAACAGCTGAATGGCTGGATATTCAAGCGCCCGCGATGCCGATATCGCCTGATCGTCCGGAGGACATGCAAGCGCGGAGAGCTCGTGGACATTTTCACCTTCGACACGAAGCGCTTCCCGACTGGTCGTGAGAATGTGCAATGTTGGCACACGGCAAAACAGCGGTTCCGCGAGAGCGGAAGCTTCCTCGATCAGATGTTCGCAACTGTCGAGGACGAGCAGCGTCGGAGCTTCCAGCAAGTGATCGATCAGGGCCGGCACAACATCATTGGTTTGTACCGCCAGTCCGAATGAGCTCGCCACGGCGGGCGCAACGAGGGAGGCGTCGAGAGGGCTCAGGTCCACGAAGCGGACCCGCTCGTTGAAGATCGAACGCATCTCATGGGCGACTGCAACCGCAACCGTGGTCTTGCCGATACCGCCGGGGCCAACGATCGTAACGAACTTCTCCGCGGCCAGCTTCGCCTGAATCGTGGCGATAGCGTGCGTTCGACCAACCACGCGCGTCAAACGGGCGGGTAGCCGTGACCTCGAAGAGAAGTCGATTTCGGATGTCCCTTCGGAGGGTGACGTTATCGGAACAATGAAGCTGTAACCGCGACCGGATTCGTTCGTGACATATCGCCTGGTGGGATCGTTTTGAGCCAGCGCCTTGCGCAGCGCCGAGATGTGCACGCGGAGGCTAACGTCATCAGCGCCCCGCTTTGGCCAAACGCGCTCAATCAAGGTTCTTCTGCTGACGACCTTGTTCGCTTGCTCCACCAGGACGATAAGGATGTCCATCGCCCGCGCTCCGAGAGGCACGACCTTTGTGCCATTGGTCGGGAGCCTGTTGCCGATCGACAACTCAAACGGACCGAAGCTCAGAACTTTCCCGTTTTGACCGCTCATGGGATGTTCCTTATCCGCGCTGGTTCAATCACCTTACTGCTGTGTCTCGTGCTCACGCCGCCAGTTCGCTGGACTTTGCCCAAAGGCTTGCCTGAATAGTCTGCACAGATGTGCCTGATCCGAAAATCCAACGCTCAGCGCGATTTCGCTCAACGAAGCTGAACCGGTTATCATCAGATGGCAAGCCTTCTCCAGCCGCCTCTTGACCACGTAAGCGTGTGGCGGTTCTCCGAAGCTTAGCTTGAACGACCGCGAGAAGTGCGCCGGGGTTCGCCGCGCTTCGGCGCTGAGGTCCTGCGTGTGAATGGTCCGGTGCAAGTTCTTGTCGATAAAAGTTCGCACCCGCGCGACCTGCCAGCCCCCCTGTCCTGGATCGCTTCGCGCCAGAACAGCGTTCAATCTCCGACCGCAAGATAGTGGCGGCCTTGGCCAGCGAGGCCTTCGCCGCCTCGCGGTCGTGCTCGAACTCGCGCCTAACCACTTCGAGAAGCTGCGCCAGGCTGCCCGCCAAATGGCCGAACTGAAGACCGGCTGGCGGGTAATTCGGTGCAGTGCTTTGAGACGCGTCCATGTCAATCCCTCGAAGAGCAGCCCGGCGCAGGAGAGCATGGTGCAAACGGTCCCAGTTGGCTTGTTAAGTAGCGTTCTGAAGTATTAATTGCAGCGCAACAATGAGATAACATCGAAATATCAATTACGTACGACGGTAGTCGCAAAGTCGAGAGGCTATTTTGGACGTCTTGCCGGCTGGCACTCAGATCCAGAACGCTATAAGGCCGACCAGGATGCCGACGTAGAGGGCGGCCCCCGCAAGGGGCGGATTGACGAACATCGACCTCAATCCGAGGCGGCCAATAACAAACCGGATTGCGATCAGGATGACCAAAGCGAGGAATAGGTACCTCACAAAGGGGTCAATCAGGACGCCTTGCAGATCAATGTCCCTTGGCGCACGCATCGGCTTCACCCAAGTCGGCTTATGAGCCGGTCGAAGATTCCCTGGTCGCGCTTCGGTGCTGGAGCTAGGTTCCCGCCTACAACCGAAACGCTGCAGGTCATTCCGGCGATGAACGGCACATCTTGCGGGACCTGGTCGATCCTGATCCGCACCGGAATGCGCTGCGCGAGACGAACCCAAGTGAATATCGGATCGACGTTCGGCAGGCCCTGGGTACTGCTTGCGGCGTTCGCGGCACTGATACCGCCCGTGATGCTCTCGATCCTGCCCTTGATCGGCATCTCATAGCCAAGCAACGTCGCCTCGACGTCGTCTCCGACATGGACGTTGGTGAGTTTCGTTTCCTCAAAGTAAGCGTCAATCCAATAGGAATGCTCGTCGATCACCGAGACATTGGGAGTGCCAGCCCGCGCAAAGTCGCCGACCCGCATCAAGAGGTTCGTGACGTAGCCGTCGACAGGCGAACGAACCTCCGTCCTCTGGAGATTGATCTCGGCTTGCGCAAGCGCGGCTTTGGCGCTCGCAACTGCGGCCTCCGCCATCTTCGCGTTACCGTCGAACACCTGCTTCTCCTCAATCGAGGTGGAAAGCGTCGTAAGAATCGCCCGCCGGGCGTTCTGTGCCTTCTTGACTTCGAGATCGGCCTGACGGCTCAGGATGGTCGCTTTCGCGTTGTCCAGCGCCACCTCGAAATCAAATTTTTCGATGACGTAGAGTATGTCCCCCTTGCGGACATGCTGGTTGTCGTAAGTTCGCACCTCAACAATCTGGCCGGAAATCTGCGGCGCCACATTTGCGACCTGCACACGGACCATGCCGTCGCGCGTCCATGGCGACGTCACATAAACGAGCCAGCCATAGCGCGCAGCAATAAGCGCTGCCACGACAAGCACGCCGGTCGCAAGATATCGGAGCAGCTTGACCACTGATCGCTTTTTTTTCGCCAGCGCTACGCTCATCGCCCCTTTTCCTTGTTAATGAAACCCTGATCGGTGAAATGCCGGATCCTGCGCCTCTCGCGCTCCAGCACCAGGCCCGCGGAGGATAGATCGGTTACCGCGGCTAACTGTGCTTCATGCAGCCCGGCCTTGACTTCCTGCATGCGTCGAAGAATTGATCTGGCGCCGGCGTAAAGCCGCCGGCTATTCCCTGACTGAAGAGCTCGTTGCAACGGGCCAAGCCTGGAGCAATTGGCCGGATCGTCTGAGATCTCCTCCAGGTGAGCGTAGGCCGCAGCCGACGCGAGCGACAGGTCGTTGGCCGCGAGAAGGCCCTTAAGCACCTCCGGATGCGACCCATGTTTATCAGTGGCCGCGGCAACGTAGTCGGAGATCCTGGAGGCCAGCGCGATGCTCAGCGCTGGCCGGCTATATTTCCTGCCGGTCACCGATGCCGCCAATGTTTCCTCCGTCGCCCTGACGACGGCCCATTGTTTGTCGAGCCCCAATACCGGCCACACCAGGCGGGACGCCAGAAATAGGACACCGATAGCAAACGCCACGAACATGCATTGCGAAAAGAAGGTCAGCGCGTTGAACGTTTGAGGGTTAGACGGCGCCAACAAGAAAAGGAAAATGACGTTCATCATCAGCCCGATGCCGGCGATTTTCGGATTAACGCTGAACAAGCAGCCAAAAATCATCATCGGCGCGATCGCAATCGCAAGCCGGATAAAGTCCTGTGAGTCGGTTAGGAGATAGAAGTGGACAATATCGGCACTCAACGCGGCCAGCGCGAAGCTTGCCATGGCGACGGCCGCAACCTTCGAAGGATCTGGCATTGTGGTGCTCAAAGCACACACGATCGCGGTGATCGTCAAAGCCAAAGCGGACGCCGGCCATCCTGCAAGAACGAGAAAAAGGGCGCCCGCCGAAAGCGCAATCCCGATACGAATCGCATTTTGCAGCGCAAAGAAGAACTCCTTGCGGTGTGGCAATCGCACATCCCGAGCCGGCTCGCTTCCTTCGCGCAGTGATAATAGCCCGTCCTCGAGCTGAGACATGGATTCCACGCAGCGAAAGGCCTGCTGAATCTGCCCTATGGCTGCAACGGTCGCGTCAGGACGCGACAATTCATCATCGCGCAGCCTGGCGAGGAACGCCAGCGCCTCCGAGCGGTTGCCATCGAGCGCAGCAAGACATTGGTCCCTGATGGTTACGGCCAGGGGATCGCCGCGCTTAAGCAAGTTCAACAATCGAACCTGTTGGACAATCTCTACCAGTGCCAGCATCGCGCTCCGCGCGCCACCGGCCCGATGCCGCCCATCTGCCATGTCGTGAGCGACGATATCCACCTCATCCCTCAAGCCGACAATCGCTGCGAAGAGCATCCCTGCTCTTTCCACATCGTCCCTGGCTCCACCCAACACGCCGCGCGCGTAGTCGCGCACGTCGTGCCAGGTTTGGGTTATCCGACGCTCCAGCCCAGGCCACACCGGCGGCGAACCGAAGAGATCGTTAATGAGAGTCACGCAAAGGATACCTATCGTGATCGCGGCCACGCGATCGGTCATTGTTGCGAACACCTTTTGCGGCGCATCGATATTGACGACCGTGATTATTCCGACGGTGTAGCCGGACAACACGGCGGCATAGGCCCGAAAACCGCGGAAGTAGCTCGCGATGAAGACGCAAACACACATCCAGAGAATGAATGCCCCGAGCAGGCCGACACGCTCGCCGGGGAAGAGACCAGCGATCACGATGGACATCGTGGCGCCGATAAACGTCGCAGCGATCCTGTTGACGGCTTTCGCCAGCGCAGCCCCGCGAGTCGGCTGCGCCAGGATAGCGACAGTCACTGCAGCCGATGATGCTCCTCCAAGCTGCAGCCAGAACGCCACATACAGCGCGGCTACCGCTGCCAGCCAGATGCGCAGCGCGTGTCCCCATATGTGAAGCGGTATCACCATCTGCGATCTTTCGTGAACGAACCGTCGACCAGGTATTCGGACGGCGTTCGCACTAGTTCCTCGTTTCTGGAACACTCCCTCCCTCGCAGAGGGCCTCCGTGGGACGGGGGGTCCGCGGAGGCCCTCTCGGCGAAGCGAGGGACTGCACGCTTCGCCGCAGCGGCGGGAGTGTCGTTCAGGGCTATTTGCGAGTGTGGTCCTCCAGGATCTTCAGATCCGTGACCGAGTAGGCGAGCGAATAGCGGAAGCCGGACGCAATGCGGCTTGGCGCGAGGGCGTGCAGTTCTTCGCCTTGCGCGTCCGGAATATTCAATTCGCCTTCCCCGATCCATGCGTCGGCGACGGTTATATTTTCGGTGATCGACATCGCCAGCTCGTTGACCGCCGGCTTGTCCTGATATCCGGCGGCAAGCCTCGGGAAATATCGCAACAGGACCGTCGGGCGGCTGAGGAGCGACAATCCGTTCTCGACAGGCTTCCGCAGGGTGACGCAAGCCTCCGCCAGACGCTGGCCGTGCGCGGAAAGGCTCGCGCCGAACCGGCCACCCGGCACAATCGGTGCAGCGGCAGGGCTTGCCGCCGCAAATGTGCGCGTTTGAAAAATGCTACCCATCTTCTTGGGAAAGCCTTGCGTCCATCCTCGCGCCAGCGCGGCATCGTTGTCGACATAGATGTAGGGGCACCACATCACGGGTGTGTCGCGATACATTGCGTCGAGCAGCACCAACGCCTCGCGATATTGGTAGCGGGCCGGATCGAGAAGTTCGTCGTCCTGTGCGGTGAACTGCCAATCCAGAAACTTCATGACGGCATGGCCGTTCGACTTCGGATCGGGAGAAAGACCGCTCGGCAATGTCGCGGCCGTTGCCTCGGGATCGGTCCAGAACTCAACTCCTACAACGTCGCTGGAGTAGTGCCAGGGTGGTGGTGGAGTTAGCGCCGCCTGACCGAACGGCGACTTGGGAACGGTAAAGCCCTTCAGCATCGTCGACTCCTGCGCACTTTCATCGTCAAGTCTATCGAACCCGGCCGCAATTGATTTCATCGGCTTGCGTCGGCTTGTCTGTTCTTGCGGTTAGAGGAGGAACTTCCGCGCATTTCCGGTTTTGGCTGGCGAGCGATCGCTAGACGGTCAAGTCGGCCAGAATCGTGCAATCGGAGATCGAGCAGGAAAACGAGAACCGGAAGCCACGACCGACCTTGATCGGCCCCAACATGTCGAGCTCTTCGCCGTGAGTTTCGGGAAAAATCAGCTCTCCTTCACCGACCCATAAGTTCGCGATCAGGAGATTGTTCATTGTGCACCGAACGAGTTCATCCACGACCGCCTTGTGGTGCACGCCTGCGCAGAGCTGCGGAAAGTATCGACGCGCCACAACCGGCCGGTCGAGCAGGCCGACAAGATGATCTGCCCTTTCACGCAGTATCACGCGAGCTTCCGCCAACAGCTGCCCATGGGCAGATACGCAACCGGCAAATCTGCTCTTGTTGGCGAGCGGTGCCGAAGCCGCGCTGGTAGCGGCAAAAGTGCGCGTCTGGTGCACGGCGCCGAGCTTTTTCGGGTAACCCTCGACCCAGCCTCTCATGATCGCCGCGTCGTTGTCGGCGTAGGCGTACGGGCACCAGGCTATTCGTGACCCCTGCCACGTTGCATCGAGGAACACGAAGAATTCGCGGCACTGATAGCGCGCGGGATCAAGATGCTCGTCGCTGTTCGCTGTGAACTGGCAATCGGCGAAGAGCGCAACAGAGCGCCCCCGGCACCGAGAATCCAGCTTGACGCCTCTGGGAAGAATGTCAGCCGACAGATCCGGGTCGTTCCAGAACTCCACGGCCAGAACGTTACCGGCGTAGTGCCATGGAGGCGGCGGCGTTAACGCCGCTGTCCCCAAAGGTGACCGCGGGACTGTAAAGCCCTTGAGCATCTGAAGACCCTTCCCCGACAGCGTTGTGGCGACGCCGCCCGCATTGCCCCGGAAAAGCATAGGCGCAGCAGGTTCCTGTCGCTTGTAAGCGCATGCGGCAACTGGAAGATTCTTGCCCACGCGACTTCGCTGCTTGCGGGAATGCAACCCAATTGCCGCACGAACGTGCAAATCGGAGCTTGCAACGACAAGGGGTCGCCCTGCGCCGCCAGCTAGACTGGATACGCCGCCGAGGCGGACTTCAGAGACACCACCGCTCGAAAGGAGCCGATGTCAGAACGACCATCTCGAATGATAAGCAGGCCAACCGGTCTCCACGTCGTCCTGATGCTCGCTGGGGTGGCGGTCATTTTTGCGATCGATACGTTCGCCCCGCTCGATATCGCGATCGCGGCGCTGTACGCCGTCGTGTTGATTGCATCAGCAGATTTTCTAGGGCGGCGCGGTATCCTGCTTGTTTGCGCCGTCTGCGTCCTGCAGACCCTTCTGAGCTATGCAATCGTTCACTTCGACTCGCTTCAAAGCGGGCCGGTGCTGCGCGCCTTGATCGGCCTTTGCGCGATAGGCATTGCGACCCTTGCCGCGCTCAGGAACCGGAAAGCGGCAGAAAGCCTGAGCGACCAGGCGGCGCTTCTCGATCTGACCCACGATGCGATCTTCGTGCGCGACAGAAACGATGTCATCACCTTTTGGAATGCCGGGGCTGAGGAACTCTACGGCTGGCCACGAAAAGAGGCGCTGGGACAGAAAGCCAACGCTCTGCTGAAGACCAAGTATCTACCGTCGGCCGGCACCACGGAGCAACTCGGCGACTCAAGCCGTTGGCAGGGAGAGCTCATTCACACGCGACGCGACAGCCGTGAAGTATGCGTCGTAAGCCGTTGGGCGGTGCAACGCGACGAACGCGGGCGTCCAATCGCCACGATGGAGACCAACAGCGACATCACAGAGCAGAAGCAAACGGAGGACGCACTGCATCACACGCGCAGCCAGCTCGAGCACGTCACGCGCATCAGTACGCTGGGCGAGCTGACCGCGTCGATTGCTCACGAGGTCAACCAGCCGCTCGCGGCAATTGTGACCAACGGCGAAGCCGGCTTGCGATGGCTGCTGCGAGACGAACCCAACCTTAAGGAAGTGCGTTTGGCGGTGGAGCGGATGATCAGTAACGGTCGGCGTGCGAGCGAAGTCATCAGCCGTCTTCGTGCCTTGGCGCGGAAGAGTAATCCGTCCCACACGGTGCTCACCTTGAACGATATCGTTGCTGACGTTATTCCGCTCGTCGAGCGCGAGATGCTTAGCAACAATGTAGCGCTCAGGCTTGATCTTCAGGCACCCGCGCCGCTCGTGCTCGGCGACCGTGTGCAGCTTGCGCAGGTCGTCATCAATCTCGTTGTCAATGCTATACAAGCGATGTCGCAAATCGGCGATCGGAGACGGCTATTGTCGATCACTTCCAAGAGGTTATCGGAGGATTCAAACTCGCAACTGGCCGTCCTCGAGGTCGAGGACACGGGGACTGGAATAGATCCGAAGATAGCCAACAATCTCTTTACCGCCTTCCATACGACAAAGGCTGACGGAATGGGTGTGGGACTTTCGATCAGCCGTACCATCGTGGACAGCCATGGCGGATCGATCTCGGTGACGTCGGGCGACAGTTGCGGGGCCTTGTTCAAAGTCCGTCTTCCTGTCCTGCAGCAAGTCGAGGCGATAGCGGCCACCGACCGCCCTTGCTAGGGACTCGACCAGCGATAATCGCGCGGCGACATTCCAACATGCTGACGAAAGCGTCGGGAAAAATGGCTCTGATCTGCAAAACCCGCAGCAAGTGCGATTTCCGACAAAGGCATGTCGCCACCCGAAAGCAGATGCTTGGTCCTCTCCACGCGCTGCCGTATCAGGTAGTCGTGAGGGGTGGTACCCATGGAGTGCTTGAAGGCCCGCACGAAGTAGCAGACCGACAGGTTTGCCAGTCCCGCCAGCAACTCAACGCTGATCCGCTGGTCGATATTGCCTTCGATGTATTCGCGAATCCGCCGCAGCACCCTTGGAGGCAATCCGCCTCGGGCAAAGCCTGCTGGCACCATCGAGCCGGGCGGCATCAGGTACTGCACCGGCAAATCCGCTTCACTTTCCAACTCATCCATATTCCTCAACATCGTTGCTCCTGGATTGTCTTGTCGTGCCTACCTGGCAGTGACCGGCGCAATGCGAAGCGCCCTGCCTTGAGACTAAGGATGGCTGCAGCCTCACGCGGCGCCAATTGTGCATGCGTGTCATCACCTGACACCTTGGTGTGAGCAGGGTCAGGATTCGACGCCGGCGGCAGACTGCTGCAGGAAAGCGGCCTGCCCTCGTCGACCATACCTTCGTGTGATGACATTGGCGGCTTTTGCCGTGCTATGGAGACCTACTCTCACTACTCGCTGGAATGCTGCATGCCCCACGCGCCCGACGACTCTCCCGTTGTGCACATCGTCGACGACGATGCGGATCTTGGTGATGGGCTCAGCAGCGTGCTGCGCTCGGTGGGACTGAACGCGAAAACACACCGTTCAACCCAGGACTTTCTCAGGGCCGACGACCTGGATGCTCCGGGATGCATCGTTCTCGATATCCGCCTGCCCGGGACCAATGGCCTGGACTTTCAGGAGGAACTCGTCGGGCTCGGGGTACGCTTGCCGGTGATCCTGATGACGGGACACGGGGACATTCCGATGTCGGTGCGTGCCATGAAGGCCGGCGCGGTCGACTTCCTGTCAAAGCCGTTCCGCGACCAGGACATGATTGACGCTGTGACCGCCGCGATCAACCGCGACCGGCTGCAACGCGCCAGTGAGCAGCAAGCGGTCGCCATCGTCGATCGGTACGCTACGCTGTCCCCACGCGAGCGCGAGGTGATGGCGCTGGTGACCGCGGGCAAGATGAACAAGCAGATTGCGGGTGAACTGGGCTTGAGTGAGGTAACGGTCAAAATTCATCGCGGCGCAGCGGTGCGAAAGATGGAAGCTCGTTCGCTGGCGGATCTGGTCCGCATGGCGGATACATTGAAGAACCGGACACGTTGAGAGGTTCATCCATGTGCATTCGTCACTTCCATGGAAAATTTCAGTGGCCAGGTCGCAAGAAGGTCAGCGAATGACGGCCGAGCAGCTGATTTCGATCGTCGATGACGACGCTTCCATGCGCGAGGCGCTGGTTGAGCTCGTTCGTTCGCTAGGTTACGAAGTGCGCGACTTTGCGTCGGCCGAGGATTTTCTCGCATCGAACGACCTTGGACAATTTACCTGCGCCATCACCGACATCCAGATGCCCGGGATGGACGGCTTCGAGCTGAAACACGAGCTCAGCACTCGGCATTCTTCACTGCCGGTGATCATGATCACCGCTCGCGCCGAACCCGGCACCGAGGAGAAAGCGATGTCCAGCGGGGCGACCTGCCTTCTCCGCAAGCCGTTTGAGGCGGAAACATTGGCGAATTGCCTCCAGCGAATTCTCAGGGGCGTTTGAAGTCCTCGCTACCGGAGAAAACGACAGCGCCCGCCACCTCCTGCAAAGGTCGCGGGTGTCGCAATTTGATATCTGCGTCTGCAGTGGAGGCTTAGTTGTCCTCGCCCGGCACGGCCTGCGCAGGGGTATGAATAGGCGCGTAGGCATGGGCACCGCTCGCGCCGCGGAGAAACGGATCACGGTAACAATCGCCTCCGCGGCCCGAGGACGTGGCCTGACACTGGGCCAGGGTGTCAAAGTCGCAGGACTGCGCCAACGACTCAACGTCCCTGAGGCAGCATTCATAGGTGTGCGCCGAAGCCGGAGTCGCGATGGCGGCGTAAGCAACTGCGCGTACCAGGATGGATACGATAGTCGATCGAAATGACAGCGTCATGCTCGTCCCTCTCTGTGTTGAATCTGGGCCATCAGCCCGCTTCAACATGAAGTGAGGGGGTGTCGTGATACTATTGCCTTAAGATGTGGTCGCGATCAGATTGAAGTATGAGTGCGGGCCACCGACGCGAACCGCCATGAAGCATCACTGCAATCGCAAACGATTGAAGCAGTTTTGAACAAGCGCTGGCATCTGCTCTCCCATATATCCGTGGCAACGCTGACAACGCTTCGGAGATATGATGATGAAGAATACCTTGCTTGGCTTGACAGCCGCAGTCTCACTTGTTGCCTTGACCTCCGTGGCGCAGGCTCGCTCGGCCTACGACGGACCCTGGGACTTGCTCTTCGTGACGCAGAGAGGCACGTGCGACCCCACCTATAACTTCTCTGTCAACATCACTGATGGAATCGTTACCCATCCAAATCTGGTGAAATTCAGCGGCCATGTGGCGCGCTCGGGTGCCGTTCGCGCCTCGGTGACCGTTCATGATAAGTACGCGTCCGGTTCAGGCCGCCTCTCGAGTAATTCCGGCCGCGGGACATGGAGCGGTTATTCGGGAGGTTCGCGCTGCGCAGGATACTGGACCGCTCAGCGGAACTAGCGTCTTCCCGTAGAGCCATGGAATATCGACGAAATGAACAGAAACGGATCCAAAGCGGCCGCACCTGCCGCACGCGAGACCTCGGCCGGCTTCTCCGACGATGCCGTTTAGGCGCTTTCCGCGTCCTTCACGCGGCTTTTGGCGGACACGTTCGCCCTCTACATCAAGACGAAGAACTTTCATTGGCACGTTTCGGGGCCGCACTTTCGCGATTATCACTTGCTGCTGGACGACCAGGGCGAACAGATTTTCGCGATGACGGACGCGATCGCCGAGCGAGTCAGAAAGGTGGGCGGAGCCACGATCAGATCGATAGGCCATATCGCGGGATGCCAGCGTGTGCGCGACAACGATGAGGCCTGCGTCCGACCTGCCGACATGCTGGAAGAACTGCGCAAGGACAACGAGTTTCTTGTGGCAAACATGCGCGAGGCGCACGCGCTCTGCGACGAGAAGGGAGATCTTGCCGGCGCGAGCCTTCTCGAGAATTGGATCGACGAAGGCGAACAGAGAGTATGGTTTCTATTCGAGACGACCGGGTACGGCGGCTGAGCGCCACCGTGCCGCGAGCGCGGCGCAATTGTCAGTCGGCCTACAGACGCAATGAAGACAATCATTGGGCTTCAGGATCCATCGTCGATTGCAGCCACGGACTATTCCATAACCGCTCATTCCGCGAATCCGCACATCCAAGCTGCGACTTTGAAATCCCCTTTGATTTTTGGGAAATCAAACGGAGTTCAAACAAATCAACGGAAAATCAGCGGGAGGTTCCTGAAGTTTCTCCGATATTGCTCAGCCCCAAACACCCGTTTGATTTCTTTTGAATTGAAATTTCAAAGAGCCGAATTCAAATTGTGCCAATGCTGCAACGCTAACTTGAAAACCCTCTTTTCAAGTACTCAAGTTCAAGATTTCAAAACTCTCAAATGTCGCGGATAGTCCAAGGAATCTGGAAGCGCGCAGTTTCCCAAAATATTCGGTGTCTGCGCCTGGACCGTGTCGCGCTTTTGACCATCGTTGAAGGCATATTGACAAGTGCATTCGAAACGACATTGACAGAGCTTTATTGAAACCTGTAAGAAGGTCTCAATGTACAAGCGTAACCAGGCTGAGCTGGCGATCGCGCATTTGGTCGAACCGGACCGCGGTGCTCCGAGTTCGGGATTGAAGACGCGCATGAAACGCCTCCTCGAAACTGACCGGGGGCTCGGGCGTAATCCACGCGCCAACGATCCCGGGAAGACAAACTTCGCCTTTTTCAGGGATGCCACACCAGGCAGCGGGTTCGAAGTCTGGTTTTCTGGGTACGAGACATTCGCGTTGGCGCTTGGCTTACAGCTGATGCAGCACAATTGGCCACAGCGCTTTGCGGTTTCAATTTTGCGGCAAGTCAGGCCGGCCCTGGAGAAAGAACATGATCGTATCCTGCGAATCGATCGAAAAACCCTTCTCGATCCCAAGGAAATCAAACGCACGCAGCTACTCGGATCTCCGGCGTTCGACACCTCCAGGCCCTCTTTTCTGGTCATCGTGTCCCATCACGGGCTCGGAGCAGCACAGGAAACGGAGCCCTATGCGTGCTCTGTCCAGTCTGATCTCAGCTCCGCAATCCGATGGGTTCGCGATAAGACCAAGGGCAAAGGAGGCGGTTCGAGCATGTTTGAACTGACCGTTCTCGCGCACGACCTGGCGCAAGCCCTCGCGCGAACAACCCCGCAAAGTCGCGGCCGCAAAAGCTGAAGCAAATCCACGGTGTCGTATGAATATGAACGCGAATAAAGAGTTTCCAGAACTGCGAGTTAATGAAACCTTTTCAAAGGTTTCAAATACGATGGCGGCGGCAGAGGACCGAACTGTCTCACATGGCCCCGGCGACGACGGGAAGGTCGTGGAACGATCTGGCGCGCGCCAGATCGAAATGCTTCCGCTGAGCTGTCTCAAGTCTGCGAACCGGAACGCGCGAACGCATTCAAAGAAGCAGATCGAGAGCGTGGCAAATTCAATTGTGCGATTTGGATTCACTTTTCCAATCGCTATCGACAGCCGCAATCGGATTGTCGCCGGTCATGGCCGTTTCGCGGCTGCCAAGCTGCTTGGTTTGAAGGCTGTTCCCGTTCTCCGAATTACGGATCTCAGCGAAATCGAGCTGCGCGCCTATATGTTAGCCGACAATCGAATCGCGGAAAGTGCGGGCTGGGACAAAGAGCTTCTGGCGATCGAACTCAACGAACTACAGATCGCGCTCCCGGAGATCGGCCTTGACTTGAGCATCACCGGCTTTGAGCCGGATGAAGTAGACGCCATTTTCGGCGACTTCACTAAAACCCAAAATTCCAAAGACGAAATCCCCGAAATTGCACCGGATGCGACGGCAAGAGTTGGCGATCTGTATCACCTCGGAAAACACCGCCTCATCGTTGGCGATGCTCGCGAGAAGAATGTCTATGGCCGGCTCATGGGATCTGAAATCGCCGAAATGGCCTTTCTCGATCCGCCCTACAATGTACCCCTTCAAGGCAACGCCGCGGGTCACGGCAAGATCAAGTACCGAGAATTCACGCAAGCGTCGGGCGAATTGACGTCTCCTCAATTCGTTCAATTCCTGAAGGATTCGCTTGGCAGCTGCGGGGGCTTTGTTCGGGATGGAGGCATCGTCTACGTCTGCATGGATTGGCGGCACAGCCCGGAAATGTTGGATGCGGGGGCCGCTGTTTTTGGCGAGCTGAAGAACATCTGCGTTTGGGTCAAGTCCAACGGCGGGCAAGGCAGTTTCTACAGAAGCGCTCACGAATTTGTCTTTGTTTACAAGAAGGGCAAAGCCCCTCATATCAATACGTTTGGATTGGGACAGAACGGCCGAACACGGACGAACGTCTGGAACTATGCAGGGGTCAACTCCTTTCGAGCGGGTCGGATGGACGATCTAAAGATGCACCCGACTGTCAAGCCCGTCGACATGATCGCCGACGCAATGAAGGACTGTTCGCGGCGAGGTTCGATTATACTTGACAGCTTTTGTGGCTCGGGCAGCACAATCATGGCTGCCGAACAGGTCGGACGAAGGGCTTACTGCATTGAGATCGACCCGCGTTATGCCGATGTGGCGATACGCCGGTGGCAGCGCTCGACGAAAAAGGACGCCATTTTAGATGAGAGCGGGCAAACTTTTGACGAACTGGCTCGGTCCCGCAACGGTGAGGTAACAAGGAAGAGCCGGGATTCAAGATGAAAAAACGATCAAAGCCTATCCAAGGCCGGTACGAGGTTGGCTATGGGCGCCCCCCTGTGGCCGGGCGTTTTAAGCCAGGCCAAAGCGGAAACCCGAACGGCAGGCCGTCGCGGCGCTCAAAACCCATGCCTGCCATGTTCGCACTGCTGAGCGAAGCTCTTCGGCAGAAAATTCGGGTTGGCGCGCACGCATTGGGCCAGCGCAGACGCCGTGCAAAAGATCTTCAAGCGGCTATTCGAGGGCGTGGGCATGCACGGCTTTAATCCGCACAGCTTTCGTCACGCGCTTGCGGTTTTGGGGGAGCGGACTTGTCGAAACCCGGAGGAGTTCAAAGCCTGGCAGAACCTGGGGCATGAGGGGGTGCTTACAACGTTTTCCAGCTATGGGCCGGTTTCTGAGCAGCGGCAGGCCGAACTGATCAAGACGCTGGCAGCAGGACGACCGGAGCAGGGCATCAATACCGCTCTTGCCGACAGGCTCCTGCAGGCGGTGCAGAGAGAATTGGCGAGCAGCTAGGGCGGTGCTCGGTGATGGGCGCATTTGAGCGTTGTGCCTCTGCAGCTACCGGTTCGACAACGGCCTACGGCTGCAGCTCGATGTGCTCAACCTCTTCAACGCGAAGACCAACCAAATCGAATATTACTATCTGTCGCGATTACCGGGCGAGCCGATTGACGGTGTTGCCGACCGTCACGTTCATCCCGCCGAACCGCTGGCGGTTCGCCTCACGTTGGCGGGTCGTTTTTGATCGCACTATGTCGCTTGTTGGCATTCGCGTCGTATTGACCGCGTGCAGCTCGCTTCCGGTCTAACCCCACAAGCAGACATAGTCGCGGACCGTCGGCACGTCTCAAAAGTGCCAGAAGCCGACATCCTTGATTTCGCATGATATGAACGTGTTCCCGACGGCGTGCTGTACGCGGAACCGGCCGTCGCCAAGCACTTTGGCAGAAAGGCAACTTGACCATGACTGATCGATACGCCGTCATCGGCAATCCCATCGGCCACTCCAAGTCGCCTCTGATCCATCGTGCATTCGCACAGCAGACCGGCCAAGAGCTCGAATATACGGCGATCGAGGCCCCCGAAGGGGGCTTCGCGGCAGCTGTAGACGCCTTCCGCCACAAGGGCGCACGCGGCTTGAACATCACCGCACCGTTCAAGCTCGATGCCTTTTCCTATGCAACCAAGTTGCTCGACCGCGCGCGTCTTGCGGGTGCCACCAATGCGATGTCCTTCGTTGGCGATGTGGTCGAGGCTGACAACTTTGACGGCGTCGGCCTGTTGCGTGATATCGAATACAACCAAGGCATTCCCCTGCAAGGCAAGCGCGTCTTACTGTTGGGGTCAGGTGGTGCGGCGCGCGGCGCCTTGCTGCCCTTTTTGGAAGCCAGACCGGCAGAGCTTGTGATCATAAATCGGACGTTTGAGAAAGCGCGGTCGCTCGCTGAAGCCTTTGGCTCGTATGGCTCGGTCATCGCGAGCGGTTATGACAGACTAAAGGATGCGGAACGCTATGATGTCGTGATCAACGCCACGTCGGCGAGCTTGCGGGGCGAAGCTCTCCCGGTCTCAGCAAACCTCTTCAGTAATGCCTCGCTCGCCTACGAACTCGCCTATGGCAAGGGGTTGACCCCATTCTTGCGCCTTGCCCGCGAATCGGGCGTCGCCCGAGTTTGCGACGGCGTCGGCATGCTCGTCGAGCAAGCCGCCGAGGCTTTCGCTTGGTGGCGCGGGGTAAGGCCGGCAACAGCCGAGGTTATTGCTAAACTGACTGTCCCGTTGACGTGAATGTCGGCTTTGGGTCAAAAGGCGACCTTCGAGCGCAGCTGATTTAGGTCTGTTCAACCCCCAACAGCGGACACCGGAAGACTGCCGCAGCACGTCCGAAAAGTGCCAGAACCGGACCGCACATGCCCCTCTATGAAGAGAGCGATGCGACGCGAGCCGCCAGACTATACGGCCGGCGCCTCCGATGCCTACTCAAAGCACATTCAGGCGTTGGGGCCGACGCTCCTAAGCATGACCTTGTCCCGGTGATGGCGTGGCGCGGTTTCATGCCCGCTCACGGATCGCGAGATGCAAGGTACGCTACAATCGCGAGAAGGTCCTGCTCGTCGAGATTGGCTACGACTTGGGCCATTAACGGGCTCCATTCTCCCGTTCGGGCGCCGTGCTGGAAGTCATAGAGCTGCCGGAACATGTAGCTCGGTGAGCGGCCGGCGATGCTCGGCAATGGCCCGAGCCCCTTGAGCTCCGGCCCGTGGCACGTGCCGCATACGATCGTCTTTCCCGACTCGCCTTTCACCAGTGCCTCGCCTTTCGCTAGGCTGCCGACCGGCACATAGGCAGTGAAGGTCGAACGCGGATCGCGGCTCTCGAAACGGTGCAGGTCGTCGGGGATTTCGAGAATGCGTTGCCCAAGCGGCTCACGTTCACCGCCCTCCACCGCTGCCCAGAGGAACGCCGCGATGTAACTTTTCGGCGCGGTGTCGCTCTCGACCACCTTGATGCGTTTGCGCGGCTGCAAGGCCGAAAAGTAGGCTGCCGCGGCTTCGATTTCGGCGTCAGTGATCGGCTTAGAAAGCTCGATCATTAGCTTTGGCGGAATTCGCTCGGGGAGGGCTGTACCACGCGCCCCGCTCTTGTAGTCGGCCATCTGCTGGATGATGTAGCTCTTCGGCAGCCCTGCAAGGTCCGCGTTTTCCGGGCCACCAGGCCCGGTGGCGCGGTGACAATATCCGCATGCGAACACACCGGGTTTGCGGCCGTTCGCGACGATGTCCGGCAGCGCGCCGTGGTCGCTGGGGTGCCAAACCGGCGCAATGAAACGATCACGCAACTGGCTCCAGGTATAGCCGGCCGTGCTGTCTGGCACGCGAACTGGCTTTCCGTCATCGACGGGAGGCTTGTAGTCGGGATTGTTCGGCGTATAGGCCCAAGCGGGAGGACCGTCTGCGGCGGTCGCCATCCGCATCGCGAGCAAGCCACAAACGATCACAGACGAGAGCAGCGCGGGAACAATCCTCATTTTCAGTTCCCCGACTGTCCGAGCCGGCAGCTAAGGGGAGCTTGCCTCACCCATGAACTCCGGGCAAGCCATTCAACTGCGACGTTTGATCTCGGCGTTGCTGTGAACCCCCGCCGCGTTCGACGCGACCAGGGTCATTCATCTATTCGGTCAAGCACGACACCAAGTATGTCTGGGTTGGGTCACAAGCCGAAGTTGGCCCGTTTGAACGGCAGGTCCGTTGTAGCGTCAGGAGCCGACATTCATCGGCTCGCCCGGCATGGCCGGAAAGTGCCAAAAGCTGCCAAAGTCACTGACGGAATGCAACAAACAGCGTCCAGCAACTCATAAAGATCAGGATCAGAGACCCGACCGTCCAGAGCGTTGCGCGTGTATCGTGAGTCCTTGCTGTGAAATAGGCGGCAAAATGCAACAGCCGAGAAGTGACGTAGCCATACAGCAGCCATTGGGCGAGCGTTATGGATGGCTCGGTCAAGATGAAGAGAAATCCAGCCGCCAAGAAGAACGGCAGATTTTCAAGATCGTTCAGCTGAATCCTCCGGATGCGATCCACATATTCATTGGGCGCCAGTTGTTCAGCATTCGGATTGGGGTTGAGGATCGTCTTCTTGATGTCCTCCGGCGAGCGAAACCCGCCGTTTACCTGCATCATCCGAGCAACCGTCAACCACGACATCATGACGGCTTTGAGAATCATTATACAGGCAGCGATTGCATAGGTATTGAAAAGGGCATTTTGAAAGCTGAGTTTGTCCATAGGCCGCCTTCGCGTTCCGACGATCCCGACTATTCAATCACACGAAAGGGCGCGTCGGCTAGGGTCCGAATGTCCGCTGTGGGTCAGACTCGGAAGTCCGGCGACGCAATCGCGACTTCCGCTCTTCCCCCAACAGCAGACATTTCTGCGGCCAGTTGTGACGTCCGAAAAGTGCCAATAGGCGACATCGATCACGGATGGCGGTTCAGTCAGCGGGGATCGTAAACTGAAAGAGAGCACCTTGCGGTTCGCACGGGATCGCGCACAGCCGCCCACCATGAGCCTCGATGATCGAGCGGCATATTGATAAGCCCATGCCCATGCCCTCGGGTTTGGTAGTGTAGAATGGCTCGAACAGACGCGGGATGCTCTCCGGGCTCAGGCCCGGGCCGGTGTCCCGCACCCCGACGCGCACGCTACCTTCGGACGGAACGGCATCGATGCTGATCTGCAATTCGCGGTTGCCGTCCGCAACGCCACTCATCGACTGGATGGCATTGAGGATCAAATTCAACATCACTTGTTGCAGTTGCACCCGATCACCCTGGACAGGCGGCATGCCCTCCGCAAATTGCGTCCGCACCGACACGCTATTGTTTGCGGCCTCCGCACGGGTGAGAGCAATAACCTCAAGGATAGCATCGTCAATCGCGACGGCGTCCTTTCGTGCGGGCGCCTTTTTAATGAGCGCACGAACTCGCTCGACGACCTCGCCTGCGCGATTCCCTTCCTTGACAATCAGAGAGAGCGCGTCATCGACCTCATGAAAATTTGGTGGCTCCGCTTTTAGGAAACGCCGAGCGGCCAGCGCGTAGGTGATTGCCGCGGTGATCGGCTGATTCACTTCATGGGTGATCGAGGCCGTCAACTGGCCCATCGACGCGACGCGGTTGGCGTGCGCGAGTTCCAGTTGCGCCTCGCGATATGCTTCTTCGGCCCGCTTGCGTTCTGTCACGTCGATCTCTGTATCGACCACCTCGACCAGTTCCCCATTTGTTGAGAACACTGGTTGGCCGATTGATTCGAGGTGTTTCACCGTTCCATCGGGCAGCACGATTCTGAACGCGGTCGAGTAACGTTTCTTCTCCCCCACCGCGCACGCAACCTCTGCGTTTAATCGATCACGGTCGTCGGGGTGAATCCGTTGCAGCGCATCTTTGCGGCTTGGAACACCCTGCGCCGGATCAAACCCCCAGATGCGGTAAATCTCTTCCGACCCAAAGAAAATTCTCGAGCCCTTGTAGGCCGTCACACCGCAGTGAGTCAGCCTCTGTGCTTCTGCCAAATATCGCTCGCTCCGCTGTAAGCTGGCGGTCCGTTCCGCTACTGTGGCCTCCAACTCTTCGCGGGCCTGACGAAGCTCCTGCTCTGCCCGTCGTCGCACGCCGCTGACCCAGCCGACCGCCAGGGCGCAAAATATGCAAAAGGTCAGATAGACCAGATCGGTATAGCTGATCGGGCTGAAGGAAAAAAACGGAAGCAGGAAGAAGTAATTAAGGCTGAGGACTGAAAGGACAATGGCGAGCACGCCCGGCCCGGTCCCCGCGTACCAAACGGTCGCGGCGACCGCGAGCAGGAACGGCGTCAAAATAGCCTCGAAATGCCGGAGCAGGAAGAAATCCAACCCGATTGCGATTGCTACGGACAGAACTGCAATGCCGCACCGCGAGAATTGTCGGCATGGTTGTCGGCGATGGAGGGTCCCGATGCTCCATGACTTGCCTCATTCATGAGCCAGCGCGCAGCACTTCCGAGATGGCCGTCTGTTGCTCGATGAGTCCGGTCACCCGACCTCGGAGCTCGGTTAACTGATCTTGCAGCTCAGAAGCGGCACATTCTCCGTGGATGCTCTCGTTCATGCGGAACGGTTCCTCGGCTTTGACGGTGAGGGCAACATAACGGAACCAACCGCAGCTTGCGATAGCTCTCACGGCCGTCCAAACCGAAGGTGCGGCCAAACATCCAACTTCCGCTGTGGGTCATTCGCGCCATTTTGACGGTCTGCCCGCGACTTCCGATCTTCCCCCGTAAGCGGGCATCGTCACGGGTCGGTGTCCGGGTGACGCTGACACGGTCGCGTCGAA
Organism: Bradyrhizobium sp. AZCC 2262; assembly: GCF_036924535.1. Lineage (NCBI taxonomy): Bacteria > Pseudomonadati > Pseudomonadota > Alphaproteobacteria > Hyphomicrobiales > Nitrobacteraceae > Bradyrhizobium > Bradyrhizobium sp. AZCC 2262. The sequence continues at coordinate 5,272,400 of NZ_JAZHRT010000001.1, forward strand.
GTCGGTGCGAGGCGGCGCGAGCACTGGCGTGGACCGTCGAAGGATGGCGGTCCCTCCGTAATCGGGCGCAGGGTCCTTTAGAGGGCGTGAGTTCCTGCGGGGACCGCGCGACCGCACTTATCGAGGATATCAGGTGCAAAAAAATCTGTGGTTGCAGTTGCAGGGGAAGCAACACGTCCGACTTAATTCGCGCTTTCTCTTAACGTCCCGGCTGTGAAATCCGTAACCGTACCGATCCGCGCGAACATGGCCCGCCGTGCTCTCCCGGCAACATCTTTTTTGTTCCTTTTGAGGGAACGCAATTTTGCGCACGCACTCCGACCCGCTCGATGCAAGCTTGTGAAAGACCGGGGCTGGGTCATTCGGTAAACAATCAATTTTGAGGACCCCGGCGGCGCGGCCCGCAGAGCGCGAATGCTCTGCGGGATACTTTCTGAAATCAGCCGGGGCTGTCGTGAGGCAAAACAGGTGAATTGACGATGAGGTCGCTAATCATTCTCGTTGCTATCTGCTTTTCGGGCACTGTATTCGCTCAGAGTGCGCCGCCCAAAGTAGGTAAGCCGCTGGCTCAGGTAAAGCCTGGAGCGCCGATGGGCTGCAAACTCGTTGGAACGGTCCGGGGCACAAAGCTTTGGGCTGGTGATTGCGTAGGGTCAGAGCTTAGGGGCTCGACAACCACGACGGAAAAGCAAGCCTTGCCTGAGGAAGCGACCGGATCAATCACGCCCGATCAGAAAGAGTAAGATCACCCGCGACCTGTCCCCAAGGGCAGCAAAAGTCTCAAGCTCTTAGCCTAAACTTTAGCGATGAGCCGTGCCACCGTTCTCATAGATCGAGATTGCGGTGTGTCCTACTCAATGTCCGCTATGCCCCGATAGCGACCAAATCCTGCGGCGCAGCGAAATGACGCGATGTGCCATGTGTGGACGGCTCCGGTTTGGCAAGAGCTTTCTTCACGGTTTTGCAGCATTGGTCGTTGCAGCCATGTGTTCGGCCTTTTGATGCGGTTCACTTGACCGCTGGCCATAATGCCCTCCGCGGATCAGGTCCCTACCAACAACTCGCATTCAAGAATGCCTTGGCACATGTGGGTTGTCCTGATCGCCGATCGACCGGCTCTGCATTACGTGCTGTTCGCCCTCCCAACCTTCACATCGCGCCAGTTGCCCGGAGCGATCTCGTTTATCGCGCAAGCGCGACGGGTTCGTTGCATCGCTCGCCCGTGGCCATCATGGCCCAGACCATCCGCGCGATCTTGTTGGCGAGCGCGATAGCCGCAACCTTGGTCGGCCGCCTGGCCAGCAACGCCGTAAGCCAGGGCCGATGTTTGGTGCCATGGACCTTGGCGTAGCGGATGACAGAAAGCGCGCCGGCCACGAACAGGCCGCGCAGATAGCGGTCACCTTGCTTGCTTATATTGCCGAGCCTGTTCTTGCCTCCACTGGAGTGCTGTTTCGGCACCATACCGATCCAGGCCGAGAAGTTGCGCCCTGATCGGAAGGACTTTGGATCAGCAACGGCAGCGACCAAAGCGGTGGCCAGTACCGGACCGAGGCCGGGGGCTGCCTCGAGCCTCATGCTCATCTCGTTGGATCGGTGCCAGGCCCTGATCAACCGGTCGAACTCCAGTATCTGCTGCTTGTTGCTTTGCAGTTGATCCCCGAGTGCCGAAAGACACGCACGAGCTATGTCCGGAACTCGCTTGTCGTTCGGATCGGTGACGACATTGAGCAGTTCCTCGACACCGTGACGACCCGGCGCAACGATCCCGAACTCGGCAAGATGGGCCCGGATTGCATTAATCACCGAGGTCTGCTGGCGGACGAACAAATGGCGGGCGCGGTGCAGCACCAGACCGCTCTGCTGCTCGGCGGTCTTGGTCGGCACGAACCGCATGTTGGCCCTGGTGACCGCCTCACAAATGGCCTCTGCGTCAGTCGCGTCATTCTTCTGCCGCTTGGCGTAGGGCTTCACATAGGCCGGCGGCATCAACCGCACGGTATGACCCAGTGCCTGGAGCTCGCGCGACCAATGGTGCGCCGAGCCGCAGGCTTCGATACCGACAAGACATGGCGACAGCTTCTGGAAGAACGTCAAGACATAGCGACGTTTCAGTTGCCGGCGAACAATCACCTGTCCGCCAGCGTCAACGCCGTGAACCTGGAAAACCGACTTGGCGATATCTAAACCGATTGTCGTCATCGTCTGCATGGCTCGCTCCTCTGAATCGTGGGAGCCTTAACAGCGCCCACATCCATGGCACCGATGTGCCGGTGGAGGAGCCGTCCACAGCATCAACAGCAGACAAGGACTCGCGAACTCAGCGAGGGCGCCGTCACCCGTTGATGAGTCGTCCTTCGTGACGGGACAGGCTAGGCACAAATCAATTCTCGTTTGAGACGCTCGAACTCGACGTAGGTCACTTCGTCAGCGTGTTGCAACAAGGGAGAGTAGCCGAACACGTCAGCGGCCAAGATCACCGCTGATCGGGCCTCTGTTCCGCGCTGTCTTCGAGACGACGACCGATTCTATGAACGAGTAGCCTCTTCCTTTAACGCTTGCTATATATCGGTTGCCGAATTGGCCATCCTCGAGCGCTTTGCGGATGGCGGCCACGTGAACCCGGAGGCTGACCTCCTCCACGGTGACGTCCGACCAGACATGATCGATAAGCTCCTTCTTTCCGATGACTTTGCCTGGACGTTCGGCGAGATAGACCAAAATATCGAACGCCCGACTGCCAAGGGAAAGCGTGACACCGGCGCGCCGCAGCACCCTCTCGCTACTCAAAAGCTCAAACGGACCAAATCTCAGCGTTCTATGAAGATCACTGCTAGACATAGTCTGCTTATGCTCCATTTGGCTTGTACCGTTGCAGTCCTCCGGGCCGGAACGCGCTGGGCGAAGCGCACGGGGGTGAAGATGGAATTGACGGAGGGAGTTCCTTGCTGGTCGCGGTGGGCGTTGCGCTGGACACGCCATTGAACGAGCCGCGAGTAATTCCACCAAGTCTGCCAGCCCATCAGCTCCGGCAATCGCCCAATCGAGGATGGTGTCGGGATCCAGCTCCTGACGGCGCATGGCCTCGGCAAACTCACGAACGTCCTTGCGGTTGAGTTCCGCGATGTGCTCGGCCTTCTCGGGCGTAACGTGTTTGCCGACGGCCTGAACGATGAAGCTGCCGCCGCTGCTAGTTGCCAATGCCACCTGCAAAGCCGCGAGATCGACCCCCGCCTGGCGTGCGAGACCGAACACCTCGACCACGTTGCGCAGGTTTGAAACGGTGAGCGCGTTGTTGAGCAGCTTCGTCATCTGCCCAGCGCCCGGACTGCCCATGAGGCGAACGGCATTGCTGTAGCAGGAAAGAACTGGCTCACACGCCGCGAGCGTTGCTGCATCACCCCCAATGAAGCAGGTCAGGGTGCGAGCAATCGCACCGGGGCGTCCGCCACTGACCGGAGCATCGAGGTAATTTAGATCGTAGTCCGCCAGCCGTTGTGCAACTGCCTCGGCTTCCTTTGGATCACCGGTGGCGTGATTGATGACGGTCGCGCCATGCGGCAATTCGCTGGCCAGCCCCTGATCGAACAGCAGGGAAATTAGTTGCTCGTCGCCTGGCAAGCAGAGGCACAGGACCTCGACCTTGCGGGCAACGTCCTGCGCCGTCTCCATAACGTGCGCCTCGGTTCCGGCGAAGGGTTGCACCGTCTCGGGGCGGCGCGCCCATAAATAGAGACTATGCGCCCCGATAAGGGCCTCGGCCATTGGGGCACCCTGATCTCCCAAGCCGATAAATCCGACATCTGCCCTGCTCATTGATTCGCTCCGATCATCTTTTCCGCCATCGCCCAAAGCCGGTCGGCGTTGCTCGGATTGAGCGCATAGCCTGCAACCGTTCCGATGGGTTGCTCGCGGCGTTCATCGACGATCTCGGCTTCGTTGCAATCGTCAAAATAGCGCCCTGTAACGCCTTCAAACTCCGGCGATGCGGCCAGCAAAATAGACGTCGCGGCCCCCTGCTGCGGTGTCTTCCTGTAGGGCTCGGGCGTCTTGAGACCTCCCGTGTGGCGCTGAAGATTAGTGGCAATGGCGCCAGGGTTGAGTGAGTTCGAAGCGATGTTGTCGACGCTCCATTTGCGGGCAATCCCGACGGAAAGCAGGATGCAGGCCGTTTTCGATTGCCCGTAGCCAACGAACGGATGGTAGGGGATAAATCGGAAATCGGGATCGTCCCAGAGTATTGGGCTCCAGAGGCTACCGGTTGAAGATACCGATACCACCCGTGCCCCATTGGCAGCTTTGAGCCACGGATGCAGGCCGAACGTCAAAGCGAAGTGGCCGATAAAGTTGGTGGCGAACTGAAGTTCGCGTCCATCCTTGTTGCGCTCGAGCTCGGGCAGCGCCATGATCCCGGCGTTGTTGATGAGACCGTGTAGCGGTCGGTTCCAATTCGACACGAACCGGCGAACCGAGGCCAGGTCGGCAATATCAAGTTCGCGGACATCGATGGGGGTGTTGCCGGTCGACTCGCGCAGTTCGGCTGCGACCGTCTCGGCCGCGTCAGGACGCCGGGCGGCGATGGTCACCGCAGCCCCGGCCTGCGATAGGGCCCGCACGGTTTCAATACCGATGCCGCTGGCACCGCCCGTCACGATCATCGTCTTGCCGGTCAGGTCGACGCCATCCAGAACCTCGGCGGCTGTCGTGGAAAATCCAAACCTCGTTTTGATGCGGGTCATTCTCACGTCTCCTTTCTCTGTGTTGAGAAAGGGTAGCGGTGCCATTCTGTATGGTGTAGTCGTTGAATATGGTACGTAATGGTGAGCTTTATCGAACAGTCTCTAACCTCGCTCCCGCGGAGCTTGCCGCGTTCCTTGCCGTGGTCGAGTATGGTGGCTTTCGTGCAGCGGCCCGGTCAGTCGGCAGCAGTCCTTCGGCGCTCAGCCATTCGGTTGCGGGTCTGGAGGCTAGGCTCAAGGTTCAACTCTTCATTCGCACGACCCGCAACGTTTCGCTGACCGAGGCGGGCGAGCGCTTTGCGGAAGCCTTGGAGCCTGCACTTGGTCAGATCGGTAGGGCATTCGATGCGCTGGAAGGATATAGCGACCGGCCCGCGGGGACGATCCGCATCGATGCCTCCATAGGAGCTGCTGAGCAGATTCTGGAACCCATGCTCATTGAATTCCTCAGGCAGCATCCGGATATGCGGCTCGATATCCGGGCCGACGACGCTTTGGTCGATATCGCCAGCGGGGGATTTGACTGCGGCCTGCGGCTGATGGAACTCGTGCCAGAAGACATGGTGGCCATTCCGGTCGGCCCCGAGCAGCAACATATCGTCGTTGCCGCGCCCTTATATCTGCAAGACACACCGGATCTTTCCTCCCCGGCCGATCTGCATGCGCATGAATGCATTCAGCTCCGTCTATCCGGTGCCGCGCGATACCGGTGGGAATTTGAGCGCCGGGGAGAAGCCTTCAGCGTTGCCACCGAAGGGCGGCTGGTGTTTGACAGCACGCGCCTTATTTTGGGTGCCGCGCGCGCCGGGTTTGGCGTGGGCTATATCACACGGTCACTGGCCGCTCGTGATCTAGAGACCGGAAGCCTTGTCCAGCTTCTGGCGGACTGGACCCCGCCCTATCCCGGTTTGGCAATCTATTATCCGCGGAACCGGCATTTGAGCGCAGGCATGCGAGCCTTCATTGATTTTGTGCGGACAAGCCCACGAAGAGCAGGCTAGCACAAGGCCGAATATCAACTGGCCGCCTGGCGTCAGTGCTGTCTGCTTTCGGGCATAGGCAACAGCACCGTCTACGGCCGAGACGAGTTCGGAAGCTGTGACTCCGTCGTGGATTCTTGCGAAGCTGGTAGATTATGCCGAATTGCCGCATGCCGACACGAGGTATGCCGACCATAAAGGTCGATCATGCGGCATAGTCCGACTTGCGGCAGAGTCATAACCAGCTGCCGAAATAGCCAGCCCCAAATCCGGCTATGTCCATTATTCAGCTGCCAAGTAAATTCAGAGCATTAGCGGCCCCGTATCGAAGGGGACAGAGACGGATTTGTGTCCCCAAGGATTTGCGAAGAACCACTGCGCTTTCATGCCCCCCTTGAGGATCTCCTTGATCGATGCGTTGGCCACGAACCCGAGGTATCCCTCATCGGATTCGACCATCACGCGCTTCTTGACGCCGTCATTGTCGACGTCGCCAATGGGTCAATCGCTTCACTTTGGCCGTCAGCCGACTACATCCGGTCTTCCCCTGTAAACGGACGTCATCAGGGCCAGGGAGCATGTCTCAAAAGTGCCACATACGGACATCGATTACTGATAGCGGCTCAGTCAGCGGGGATCGTAAATTGAAAGAGAGCGCCCCGCGGCTCGCATCCGGTCGCCCACAGCCGCCCACCATGGGCTTCGATGATCGAGCGGCAGATCGAGAGGCCCATGCCCATGCCGTCGGGCTTCGTCGTGTAGAAGGGTTCAAAGAGACGCGGCAGGCTCTCCGGGCGCAGTCCATGGCCGGTATCCCGCACCGAAACGCACATGCCCTCCGGCTCGATGCTCACGGTGCTGATGTGTAATTCGCGGTTGCCGTCCTCAACGCCACTCATCGACTGGATGGCGTTGAGGATTAAGTTCAACATCACTTGTTGCAGTTGTACCCGATCACATTGGATGCGTGGCAACTCGTCCGCCAGTTGCGTACCCATCGTGACACCGGTTTTGATCGCTTCGCTGCGGGTTAGGGCGGTCACTTCCAGGATCGCCGCATTGAGGTCGACGACCTCTTTCCGGGGTGGCGCCTTTTTGATCAGAGACCCGGTGCGGTCGACGACGTCGCAGGCTCGAGCGGTCTGGTCCACGATGCAGGTGAGCGCCCCCCTCACCTCCGCCACATCGGGTGGGCTTTTGTCTAAAAACCGCAGTGCAGCAGCGGCGTATGTGCGCGCTGCCGTAATGGGCTGCTTGGTTTCATGAGCAATCGAGGCGGTGAGCTGGCCCATGGTAGCGACGCGGTTGGCATGCGCCAGCTCGCTCTGCATCTCGCGATATTGCCGCTCGCGACGGGTGCTCTCCAAGGCAATGGTGGCTTGCGCAGCGAAATCCCTGAATAAGGAAGTCTGCCTGTCGGTGAACGGCTGCACCTGTTTGCGGCTCAGACTAATTATCCCGACTATTTCATTGTCATTGAGCAACGGCACAACCAGCACCGTTCGAAGACCTGTGTTCGCCGCCGCCGTGATCCAAAAATCATCCCGAGGATCGCCTTTAAGTGCTGGCATGTCGGGGATGTGGGTGGGTAACCTGCTTGTGGCTAATCGACCCAGACAGCCCCCCTTTTCTGCGAGCACTGGGACTGATGACAACGCCCGACCAATAAAAAGAGGGTCCCCTCGCATCGCCACGCGACGGAGGCCGCTTTCTTCGGAGAGACGCAGGCTGCCTGCGTCTGCTCGACAGAGACGTGTGGCGCTATCAAGGATGGCGTCGAAGATGGGCTGCAAGTCGTGCGGCGAGTTCGCAATGGCGTGCAACACTTCCGAGATGGCCGTCTGTTGCTCGATGAGTTCGGTCACCCGATCTTGCGGCTCAGACGTGGTCCTCTCTTCGTGGATACTCCCGTTCATGCGGAGCAGTTCCTCGGGCTTAGAACTGCTTTTCACCGCGGCGACGTCGCCGGCGAGCGTTTCGAGGCCGTACTGGGCGGTGGACATCGCGCGCTCCCTTAGGATGACGCCTCGGCGCTGTTGGCCCCAGGGCTTGAGTATATGCCCACGGAATGAGCACATGTTCAGCCCAGAAATTCCACTTGTCAAGGCTCGATCTCCCAGGGCGAGTTTTTTTGCTGGCAAGCCAAGCCTCCTTGCGTGCTTTGCGCTGTCTGGGTTCATTTGCACGGCCTGCATCGCAGCCGCTTGCTCCAATAGAAAACATGGCCACCGGCTGATGCTGGTTGGTTTCGCCAAGTTGCAGAAGACGATAGCGCAGTCGATTGGTTCGCCGCAGCACCGAAGCCAACCGCCCCTTACGAATTTTGAGCACGCCGCTGCACTAGCGCAGCTCGGTTCGTTGGATGAGGCGAGGGTCGCCGCGAAGGCAGGAATTTCGCTTTGCGTCACCATCCGCCGCTTTCGCCAGACATCGAACGACAATCCGGTGCTCCTCGCCAAGCGCAAGCGCATCATTCGCGGCATGCTCATGGCGGGTGTCCCGGAAGGATAGATGTCCGCTCCGGGTCACTTCCGTACCTCGATGCGCCCAACCGCAAGGTCCGCTTTCGCCCCTATCAACGGTCATCGTCAGCGTGGCGCGGCTCGTCCGAAAGGTGCCAATACCCGGCCTGCCAAATGCGACTGCTCGCTGTGCAAAGCGGACTATCGCACATCCGCCTGCCATCGCCGTCATCGCTGGACACGCTATTGAACGAGCCGCGCTTCTTTTAAGAAACTGTCGGCTATTGGGCGTTCCGCTGAGATCATGAAAATGCCGCCGGCAGCGGGACGAGCATTTAAATCGCTGAACTTGTCCAATCTGATCACGATTTTGAAAAAATAGTTAAATTCTGCGAATTGTGCCTACCTCAAACTCGAATTGAGCCTACATGCGAACTGTCACCGACCTCAACGCCAGCGGTTCCATGGTGGACCGGACCATCGTCACTTCCAGCCCAACAGGCTGGTGCTGGACACGGTCTCGTTGGCGAGGCTGCCGTCTGGATTGAACGCGTTCACGTCGACGGTGGTCGAACCACCGACATTTTGCGCGACGGTCTGCCGGGTCGCATAACCAGTAGGTAGGGAATAGGCGCGACATCGGCCGTGTCGACCACATCCGGCATGCTCGAGAGCTCGCGCATGTCGGCCCCGCGACCACCGTGTACAGCGGGAAACAATACACCGCGAACGGCGTGGAGCACGCACGCTAGAAAGGATGGACCGTGACCGAGGCTTATGGACAACGGCTTGGCGAGCGATTCCGAGTCGAAAACGCACCGGCGATGGTCACCCGAGCATTTTGCAAAGGTGAGATAGCCGTCACCGAGCTTCGATGTGATCGCCCGTCGTCGGAAATGAGCGATTCGATTCGGCTGGAGGATGCGTTTCTCCTCACTTTGCACTTTCGCGATATTCCCAATCGCGAATATTGGGAGGGTGGCCGACGAACGCCGCTGTACGACTTGCGTGCTGGCGAGACTTGCCTCCAGGACCTGAAGCGAGACCCCACCGTCCGCCTCGACAAGCCCTATCACTCTCTGGTTTTTTATCTGCCGCGTGCGGCGCTGGACGCGATCGCTGACGAGGCTAACGCGCCCAGAGTTCGCGATCTGAGCTATAAGCCCGGAGTAGGCGTCAACGACGTTGCGATTTCCCGACTCGGGAGTTTGCTGCTGCCCGCCCTCAACCATCCCGACCAAGCTCGCCGATTGTTTGTCGACCACGTCCTGTCGGCGGTCGGGGTGCATATCGCTCAGACCTATGGAGGCATGCAGCCAATGTCGCGCCTTCCCAAGGGTGGGCTCGCGCCATGGCAGGAGCGACGCGCGAAGGAGATGATCACCGCCGACCTCGGTGATATACGGCTAAAGGAGCTGGCGCGGGAATGCCGGTTGTCAATGTCCCATTTTTCGCGCGCGTTTCACCGTTCCGTAGGAATGCCGCCGCACCGATGGCTAATGAAGCGCCGTATCGAGGTAGCAAAGGAAAAGCTGCACGATGGTCGGATGTCGCTGACTGATGTGGCCGCGGCCTGCGGCTTCAGCGACCAGAGTCACCTCTCGCGAGTTTTCAGACAGACGGTTGGCGTAAGTCCGGGTGTATGGCGTCGGGCGCGACAGCACTGAGGGCGCAGAATCCACAAATCGTGATACGTTGCTCCAAGAGGGAGACGCCAGCGGCGTCTAACAAGGCGGGATGGATCATCCTCATCAGCTGGCTATAGCCATTCTCGACCGTTTTTTCGAGGCCCACAAACTCATCGGAATCGGAGCGATTTTTACCGACGGGACCACCGGCACAATTGAAGCAGTTCGACTCGACGATGACCATGGACTTAGAATATCAGTTCGCGGTCATCCCGGGCTTTACCCTGTGTCGAAGCTAAAAAACTTGAATATCGATGCTTGATCGGGTGATGCATTGTTCAGCAACAGCTAGCTTTCCGCCAACTGGACCATGGTCTCGGCTTCGCGATCAGCAGGCGAATCTGTGTGAACCCACAGACCCATCAGAGGCTAGACCTCAGTGTAGGCCAATGCTCCGCCTTTGCCGTGTGAGGGCGGCGTCCTATGGCGCGTAGGCTGATGTCCGCATCGGGTCTACCCTGTGTGAAGCTAAAAAAAATTTGAGCGTTCCCCGACTTGGCGTGGAGCCGCAGCGCTGCGGCCGGCTTGCGCGTGTTCTCGTCATTCGCCGCCTCGTTGAAGATGCCTGCGAGAGCCACGTACATAGCTGACGTCATCGCATTTCGCTTTGTCGGCCGGTTAAACTGGACCCCGCAAAACGCTTCCTGCATGTTCGGTAACAATAAGCCATCGTCGAAGTCCTGTTGCCTTTGGTGAATCTCGCTGCAAGTCGAGGTGTCGGGGCCACCCCTACCGCCCCCGACAGTTCGTCGCGTTAAGCGGCATGTTCCTTTGCTTTCGGAATGGCACCACTCGCACGCAAACCATCGATTTCGGTCGCGCTGAATCCCAGCTGCCGGAGAACTTCCTCGTTGTGTTCGCCAATCTTTGGGCCGCGCTTCGCGGGTACCTTGGCGACGCCATGCACCTGAAGCGGGCTAGAGATGGTGGACGTCAGCTTGCCGCCGGCACCATTGAGCGGAACGATGATGTCGTTCGCCTGGAGCTGCGGATCCTTGATCACCTCTTGCGGCCCGCGCACCGCTCCGAACGTCACGTGAACGCCATTGAACACCTCGTACCAATGCGCCATCGGCTCGGCACAGAAGATCTCGTCGAGGATTGCCGTGAGCTGCGGCATATTCGCCATCAGCTTCGCCGGATTGGAGAACCGCGGATCGGTGAGAAGATCAGGGCGGCCGATGGCCTTGGCGACGGGTGCCAGCTTGTCGGGCGTGATGATGAGAACGAACCAGGTGTCATCCTTGGTGCGCCAGACGTTCATGGCCGCATTCGCAGGATTCTTGCGATCGTGCAGCCCGAAGAATTTAGCATCGCACAACGCGGCCTGGATCGAAACGCTGGCGGACCATACGCCTTCTGCAAGCAACGAGGTCGTGACATGCGCCCCCTCGCCGGTGCGCTCGCGACGGTACAAGGCAGTGACGATCGCCGAATAGAGCCCGACGGCGGTTGCATTGTCGCCGCTGCCGGCCACCGGCCAGGTTGGCGACGAGCCGGCATCGCGCGTCATCGACAGCAATCCGCTGCGGGCCCAGTAAGACGTTATGTCAAAGCCGGGGAGATTCGCATCCGGCCCCTTGTCGCCGAAGCCGGTGATGTCGGCGTAGACCAGCCGTGGATTCCACTGCACCACGTCTTGATATTCAAGTTTCAGTCGCGCACGCGCCGGGTGCGGCGTGTTGACGATGAGCACGTCGGCCCATTTGACGAGCTTTTCGAGAACTTGCTGCGCGCTCGGGGCTTTCAGATTAAGCTCCATACCCCGCTTGTTGCGATTCGCGAGGTGCCAGGGGTAAGCGTCCTCGGAGAGCGGCTGCGGCGGCACGTGGTTCGCAATTCGCAATAGCTCGCCGTTCGGCGGCTCCACCTTGATGACGTCGGCGCCGAAGTCCGACAGAATCACGGCAGCACTCGGGCCTGCGATAAAGCTCGCGAGATCCACCACCTTGAGTCCGGAAAAGATGTTGTCGTCCGGCATTGTCACCACCTCAATATGCGCACCCGTACCAGCGTCCTCGGCTTTTTGATCGCCTCATCGAGGAGCCTCATCGCGGGGGCGATCAACTCGGATCGCGATTGTGCCGCGAAGACCTACCACCAGATTGAATGAAAATGTCGTAACTGGAATGTTCGTGCTACCGCGTCCGGTTTGGGTCAATCGCGTCGGCTTGACCTTGCGCCGACCACTTCCGGTGTACCCCCAACTTCGGACATATCGTTGCACCGCAATAAGTGACGCGATGTGCCAATAAGAGACATACGCCTTGAAGTTTCCCCTCAATTTGGTCTCTACTTACAGGAGCCCTTGGGGGACTACATGTCGGCGCAGCAATATTCCCGTCGTAAGGCTGTTTCATCGCTGGCTGCTACGGTCGCCTGTGCGTTGGCCGGCCCCATCCCCGCAACCGCAGAACCAGTTTCCCCCGGCGAGACGCAAGACTGCGCCGGTCCGATTTTCTCCGGAACAGGTCCAAACGCCGAGCTTTACGGCGCAAAAGATGGCTATCCTCTTCCCGACATTACAGAGGCGCGGAGGCAAGGCAACCCTTAGGAGCCAAAATACCGCGTCGGCGCATTCACCCATATCGATCACATCTATCGAACGCGGCTCATCGAGCGAGCTGTGACGCCTTGGACGTTCAAGTGCTCAAGGGCAGAAGTTTACTACAATTTTCAGGGAAGCAAGTTTTCGCCCCTCGACTACATGTCGCGCAATCCAGTCACTGGCCTGCTGATCGCCAAGGACGACCAGATTATCTTCGAGCGCTATCAGTACGCGCGAACTGATCAAGATCGGTTCGTATCCCAGTCGATGGTCAAGTCGATAACCGAACTGTTGATCGGGATCGCCATCTCCGAAGGTGCGATTAAGTCGGTCGATGATATCCCCGAAACTTATGTGCCGGGCTTTATGGGCAGCGAGTACGGCAGGACGCCAATCCGCGATCTGCTGCACATGTCCTCAGGCGTCGATTTCGGTGAAACGAGAGACGGAGGACGCGACCTCAATCGCCTGTGGAACGGCATGGGGATCGCGTTCCCGGAATGGAGGTTGGGCACGGTTAAGAGCATCGTGCAATTCAATCAGCGTATCGCCCCATCGGGAACGAGATTTTACTACGCCAGCATAGAAGCCGACGTGCTCGGCATGGTGCTTCACAGTGCTGTCAACAAGTCAGCCTCCGGCTACCTGCGCGAGAAAGTATGGGATCCGATCGGCGCGGAAGCCGATGCTAATTGGTTGATAGACGCAGAAGGATTTGAACTGGGGCACTTCGGCTTCAATGCCGTTCTGCGCGATTACGCCCGACTTGGGCGTTTGCTGGCGCATGATGGCGCATGGGATGGCAAGCAGATCGTCCCGACGCAATGGATGATCGATGCAACAACCGTTCGAGCTTCGGATGGCTACCGGGCGCGGCGACGAAAAGATTTGGCTACGGTTATCTCTTGTGGCTGTTTCCCGGCGAGAGGCGGCAGTTCGCGTTGTTAGGATACAAGGGCCAGTATATTTGCGTTGATCCGGCCTCAAAGGTCGTCATGGTGCACACTGCAATTGAGGACCCGGTACATCGAGACGAGCCATGGGCCCTATGGTCGGCAATGGTCGATCAGCTAGGCTGAAAATAGCTCGGAATCGGCATTTTCTGATGAAGATTTTCTATCCGTCGTCGAAGTCCTTCTCACATCGCAGGAGAGCTTCGTTCAATCCGTGAAAGCAGCACTCGCCGCTCGTGAGTCGACAAATTCAGACCTTCTTCCGAACGACCTCCGCCACTGGGACAACTTAGTCGCCCCCCCAATTGATTCTCAGACTCTTGAAACCTTCCTGACCACTGAATGTAAGGCTGAAAGAGCCCGTTTGCGGGCTGGGGATCCCATTCGTGCTTTTCGTTCCATATCCTTGTCTTTCTGCGCGCCGGCACTGGTTCCAATTGACAGATTCAAAGCACTCCCAAAAACCGGGCTCTTGAAGATCCTACAGAGTGCGGCCTCTTTGCCAGATCATTTTGCCCAAGTAGGCGCATTCGAAATTTGCGCATCGGCGTTCGAAAAAGATGAGCACCTTGAAGTCGCGGGTTTGAAATTGTTGGATCGCCTTCTTGACATGGAGACGTTGCGACATCGCTGCCTCTCGTATGCTAGCGCTTTTGTATTGACATCAGCTCGTTTGGCACAACACTCAACTCTATCATTGAGGCCCACATTCTGGAGACGCGTGACCACGTCCGCTCATTCGTCGCTAATCCTCCGAGCATGCGGGTTTAGTAATACCGATACTCTCTTTAAGTGGACGATGGAGCATTCTGGTAAGGCTTTCCTTTTCTCAGTCTTGCTCGAAATGGATCGGGAGCCACGATGGAAAGCCGATTGGCTAACTGGAAAACATCTCGTGGCCGACGCCTTTGGTCGCGTTGAAAACGCAATTAATAAGATCCCTGATGGGTCGAAACCTGAAGCCTGGCTTGAACGGCTTGCAAAAGCCCGCGAGTGGATCACTAAAAACGGTGTTGAGTTATTTACAGTCCTTCCCGCGATTGGCGAGAGCGCTCCACGAAAGATGCCATCCGACGACGAGCTTTACATATTTCGTCCCGCTTACGACAGGCTTGTCGCGGAGCCTACAACGACTAACCTTTTACGTTGCGGCGCCGGTTTTTATACCGCTGGTGTGACCGAGAAGAGTCTTGGTGCCTGCCATTCGATTGTAAATCGACTACAGAAGGACGCAATTCGTTGGGACGACGATGATACGCAGTATGTACTCCAAGTTCTTTCATTCGTAGCGATTCAAACAAGGGATGTCGGACTGGCTAATTCTGTCGCTGAGTTTTGCGTGGAAAAAGTGCGCGAATTACCAGTCGATGGGTCTACCCTTGATATCGTTTGCAGACTTGTAGAATGCGCCAGCGCAAATTGTGACCGTGATCAGGCTATGGTGGCGCTTGCGGGTCGTCTTGAAAACGTAGCGTTTCTCGCGCCTCCTCAAGCGCTCAATGATCTGCATGACTCGCTTCGTCACCTTCAACTCCTCGACAGTCGGCTATCTTCGAGCTTAGGTCGGGCTGTTGCAGCGGCTCGCCTTGGTCGTAGGGCTGCATAATCGGCGTACTTTGTTACACGACAGCATTTATTGCGCGCTCGCCGAATTTTGCGGATCTCCACTCGGTTTCGCAACCGTTCTCGCTGTATTGCTCACGCGTGCGGCTTTCGGCGCGTCTGGCTATCCTACATTAGAGTGCCATGGTCGCGTAGCCGTCCAATGAGAGATTACCGAATCCGCGCGGTCGGTACGGGAGAATTGACCAAAATGGAGTGCCACGGTCGGGCGGCAGTGCTGATCAAACCGGTCTCCGCCCATAGTCTCCCCAAAACGGGAATATTCCCGGACAAGGCCGGAGACTTTCGCCGATTTCCACCTCGATATCTGCAAACCGGGAGTCCGGAGACAAAATTGAATGCGCGAAAAGCCCGGACTTCCGGCCCATTCGCGCGTCTCTCGTGGAGCCTGCCCGACCGCAGGAGTGCCTGGCTGGGGCGGGAGGGATCGAACCTCCGAATGGCGGAATCAAAATCCGCTGCCTTACCGCTTGGCTACGCCCCAACAGGCCGGGCCGGAACACGGGATCGACCAGCGCGACGCTTCCGGCACCGCCGGTCTATAGAGGGAGTCACGTCATTTCAACAGCCGCAGGGCCGAATTTCATCCCAAAATCGGGCCCGTGGGCATGTCCCTGTATATAATGGGTCATTGCTGTGGATGCCGCCGGGCCGGTTTGCGCGCCCCCGGGCGGACTAATACCGCCCAGCGGAGAGTTGAGAGAACTCCGGTTTCGTGGGAAGACGACAGCAGCCTATCCGAAAAAGCGAGATTTTCGACATGACTTACCGCGCGCCGATCTCCGACATCCTGCTCGCGCTCAACCATGGCGCCGGGCTGCAGGCGGCCGTGAAGGCCGGCCATTACGGCGACTTCGACGGCGACATCACCTCGGCCGTGCTGGAGGAAGCCGGCAAATTCGCCGGCGACGTGCTGGCTCCGCTGAACCGGGTGGGCGACGAACACGGCATCAAGCTCGCCGACGACAAGGTGACGACCGCGCCCGGCTGGCCCGATGCCTATCAGCGCTGGATCGCCGCCGGGTGGAACGCGGTGTCCGGCCCGGAAGCTTTTGGCGGCCAGGGCCTGCCGATGGCGATCAACGCGGCCTGCACCGAAATCTGGAGCGCCTCGAACATCGCCTTCGGCCTCTGCCCGCTGTTGACGCTCTCCGCCATCGAGGCGCTCGATGCCCATGGCAGCGATGAACTGAAGCAGATCTATCTGGAAAAGCTCGTCTCCGGCGAATGGACCGGCACCATGCAGCTCACCGAGCCGCAGGCCGGCTCCGACGTCGGCGCGCTGCGCACCCGCGCCGAGCGCGCTGACGACGGCACCTACCGCATCAAGGGCACGAAAATCTTCATCACCTATGGCGACCACGACATGACCGATAACATCGTGCATTTCGTTCTCGCACGCCTGCCCGATGCGCCCGCGGGCACCAAGGGCATTTCGCTGTTCCTGATTCCGAAATTCATGGTCAATGCCGACGGCTCGCTGGGGCAGCGCAACGACATCTATCCGTCCGGCGTCGAGCACAAACTCGGTATGCACGCCTCCCCCACCTGCACCATGACAATGGGCGATCATGGCGGCGCGATCGGTTACCTGATCGGCGAGGAAAATCGCGGCATGCTCTGCATGTTCACGATGATGAACCAGGCCCGCCTCGGCGTCGGCCTCGAGGGCGTCGGCATTGCCGACCGCGCCTATCAGCAGGCGCTGGCCTTCGCGCAGGAACGCAAGCAGGGCCGCGCCGTCGGCAAGAAGGGCGACGGGCTCGACCCGATCATCGTGCATCCCGACGTCAAGCGCATGCTGTTGCAGATGCGCGCGATGACCGCAGCCGCGCGCTCGATCTGCTACGCCACCGCCGTCGCGATGGATGTCTCCGTGCGCGCCAAGGATGCGAAAGTGCGGGCCGATGCCGCCGCGCGTGGCGCGCTGCTGACGCCGATCGCAAAGGCGTTCTCCACCGATATCGGCAACGAGGTGGCGTATCTCGGCGTGCAGATTCACGGCGGCATGGGATTCATCGAGGAAACCGGCGCCGCGCAGCATTATCGCGACGCCCGCATCACCCCGATCTATGAGGGCACCAACGGCATTCAGTCGATCGACCTGGTGACGCGTAAACTCGCAGCGAGCGGTGGTGCGTCGGTGTGGACCCTGCTCGATGAGCTCAACGGCATCGTCAAGCAGGTGGAAGCCTCGAACGATCCGGCGTTTGGTACCACGGGACCAAAACTGCGCGATGCGCTCGGCTCGCTGGAGCGCGCCAGCAAGTGGCTGCTGGAGCGCGTGACGTCTGCGCCAAACGACGCGCTCGCCGGCGCCACGCCCTATCTGCGCCTGTTCGGCTCGACGCTCGGCGGCTGCATGCTGGCCGGCGAAGCGCTGGCCGCCAAGGGTAGTGGCGATGCCGGCGATCCGCAGCGCTACGTGACGGTGGCGCGGTTCTTTGCCGAGAACATCACCGTGCAGGCGGGATCGCTGGAGAAGACGGTGACCGAGAGCTCAGACGCCGTGAACGGCGCGGACACGGTGCTGCTGGGGTAACGCGTCTCGTGCTGTCCTGACCTGACCAACAAGTTCTTGAATCCAACGCGCATTTGACGCGCCACATGTGAGCGCAGGAGCCACCGTCCCGATGTTTGATTTCGATCGCGTAATTGACCGCCGCGGCACGCACGCGTCGAAGTGGGACATGATGGCCAAGCTTTCAGGGATCGCGGCAGCGGACGGGATCCCGATGTGGGTCGCCGACATGGATTTTGCGGCGCCTCCAGGCGTGACGGAAGCACTGACCGCCGACGTGACCCGTGCCGTCCATGGCTATTATGCCGACACCGGGAGTTGGGCGATCTCGCTTGCCGAATGGATGATGCGCCGTCACGGCCTGTCGATCGACCCGGCCTGGGTAAGCCCAACGCCCGGTGTCGTCTCGGGATTGGGCCTCATCCTTCAAGCCGTCACCGAGACCGGCGATGAAGTCGTCGTGTTTCCACCGGCCTATCATGCCTTCCGAAAGATCATTCTCGCCAATGAGCGACGCATCCTCGACGCGCAACTGTCCTTGCGTCAGGGTCGCTACACGATGGACCTCGATGCACTCGCCGCGAAACTCACGCCGCGAACCAGAATCGTGTTTTTCTGCAGCCCGCATAATCCGGGTGGGACCGTCTGGTCGGTCGAGGAGATCCGCGCGCTCGCCCTCTTCTGCGCCGAACGCAACCTGATTCTGGTTTCCGACGAAATCCACTGTGATCTCCTGCTGGGCGGCGCCAGGCATACGCCGACCCTGTCAGCCGCTCCCGAGATCGCGGATCGCTTGATCACCTGCGTGGCCGCTACCAAGACCTTCAATCTCGCAGGCGCCCACGTCGGCGCATGCTTCACTTCGAATCCGGTGCTGAAACAGCGGCTCGACGCGCGGATCGCGGCGAGCGGGCTTGCCTCCTACAACGCCTTCGGCATGGTCGCCACCGAGGCGGCCTGGCGAACCGGCGATAGCTGGCTCGATGCATTGCTGCCATATCTCGCCGGCAGTCGCGATATCCTCGACAACAGGATCGAGCGCGCGGCGCCGGGCGCACGGTCGATGCGGCTCGATGCAACCTATCTTGCGTGGGTCGACTTCTCCGGCACCGGATTGCCGGCCAAAGACGTTGCAACAAGGGTCAAGGATCGGGCACGCATTTTCGCAAGCCCAGGTGAGCAATTTGGGCCAGGCGGCGAAACCTGGCTGCGCTTCAACTTTGCCACTCCGCGGCCGATTCTCGAGGAGGCGCTCGATCGCCTCGATGACGCTTTTAGAGAACTGCGAACGTAAATTCCGGTCGCGGTATTGGCGGCTGCTCACTGCTGTCTCTGGAATGCTGGATCACCCGCTCCAGTGCGCAATTGCGCACAAGGCGGGTGATGACAACTGCATCCGTCACAGAATGGCACAGCAAGTTCCATGCTGCAGCGCGTGGTATTGAAGCAACACCTTAGAAAAAATGGATGATCTTAGTCTCCGGCCGTTGCGCATTCATTTCGCAATCCGAAGAATGAGCGCGGTCGCGTGCTTGTGCAATCAGGCTCATGCGGAGCCTTGGGAGGCCGGATCATGGACCCATGGCGATTGGCGACGAAGGCGCAGCGTCGAATCAACCTTCTCGCGGGCACAGCCCTCGCGAGCTGTGTGTTTGCGTGGCTTGCAGGCTTCGGTTCGGCCCCCGTCGGAAACGTCAGCGCTTCCGTCGAGAACGCCCGTGCGGTCTCAATCCTGGAACGCCGCGAACCATCTCTCGTCGCAAGCACTGCGCCTACGGCCACGCCGCAGGCGATCGTCGTGGCAAGCGCCGCCGTCGACAACCTCGAGCTGGCGATGGCCACCCCATCCTCGCCAGAGAAAGCCACCGACAGGGCGGCAAGCCTGGATGAGCCGAAACCTTCTGTCGTGGCGTCGTTGCCGGATTCGTCGCAAGCGCTGCCGCCCGAAGCACCGCCCGCCAAAAGCGCGACGGCGAGCACGCCTGATCCCGTGCCGGAGAAAGTCGCCGACGCGACGGCCAGTGTGGACGAGAAATCTTTTGTTGTGGCCTCGCTGACCGATTCCTCGCAGGTGTTTCCACCCGAAGCGCTGTCCACGGCCGAGCCGGCGCCTGACGCCGCCCTGCCGGCTGTGACCACCATCGAAATCAACGAGGAGTGCCTGGTCGCGGAGATCTGCATCGATCGATACCTGTGGGCGCTCTACGAACGGGCGCCCAAGATCGACGCCATCAAGGTGGAGGAACGGAGGAAAGTGACGGTCAAACGACGGGGCAAGAAGGTGACCGTCACCCGGACCTTTACCAGGCGTGTCGACGAGGAGTTTGGGTGGAAGGACCCGAAGGCGGCCGACAAAGTCGGCATGGCGATGATGGACTATGTGATCGGCGGCATGGACCGGAGTTTCAAGCTAAAACTCTTTTATACGCTCTACGCGGCGGAGCAGGCCGGACTGCAACCCGGCATCACCAGCGCGTTCCGCGACGACTACCGTCAGTCGATCGCAACCGGCCTGAAGGCCGCAACCGACAGATCCTACCATGGCGGCAGTTACCGCGGCGGCTACGGCCGCGGGCTTGCGGCCGACATCGTGAGCGTCAAGGGCGCGACCCGGGCGCAGCGATGGGTCTCCACCGAAAAGCTCTGGAAATGGATCGACGAGCGCGGCAAGGAGTTTGGCGTCGGGCGTCCCTATCTCGATAGAGATCCGCCCCATGTGGCGCCGATCGACGGCCAGGAATATGTTTCTCGCCGCGGCGGAGCAAAAAAAACGCAAGAGGCGGAAGCAAAGGTGGTCACGAAGGGCAAGCGGCTCGCGGCACGGGACGACCGCAGCAAGGCGAAACAGGCCAAAGCCGCAAAGGCCAAAGCCGCAAAGGTCAAAACCGCACAGGCCAAAATCGCCAAAACCGCAAGATTGTCGAAGGGCAGAACCATGTAGCCGGTTCGAGCACGCCCTTCCCGCACATGGCGGGAAGGTTGCAAGCGTGCCTTGCCTCCGCTCCGGTCAGGAGCGGATCGATCATACCCTCTGATCTAGACAGCGCCGCAGTAACCGTCAGCTCGTATTCCTGACCGCATTGGCCAGCATGGCGTAAAGCTCACGCTTGGTGAGCTCCCTGGCCTGCTTCGCGACCGGCTTGGGCTTGGACACCACCCTGTCCACCGGCCGCTCGCAGGCTGCCGCGAGCGCTGGTCTTCGCGTCGGCACCGCCACGATCCTGGGGTTGGCCGTCGGTGGCTTGTGACCCCGCTTGTGGCCCATGCGTTTCAGCTTGGCGCTCACTGCGTTGCGGCTATGGCCCAATCGACTTGCGATCTGACCGGCACTGTAGCCCGCGGCCCAGAGTTCTTTGAGCAGTGCTACGTCTTTCGCATCCCAACTCATGGGAGATGCTTATACACCGAATATCGGATTCAGGAAAGTCGTTGCTGATGATGCCTCGTCCGATGATTCATCTCGTCGTTAACGCAGCCATCAAGAGCTCGGCGAATTGGCTACCGCGATCGACTCTCGCCTCGGGTCGCGAGCGCGCGAGCCGGCCGCCGCGACCGTCAAGGCGATCGCTGCGGGATCGCAGCAGAGCACCATCAACAATATCAGCCATCGCACCGCGACTTCGGGCGCGGCGCCGACCATCATCGCAAGA
This sequence comes from Bradyrhizobium sp. AZCC 2262, assembly GCF_036924535.1. NCBI lineage: Bacteria > Pseudomonadati > Pseudomonadota > Alphaproteobacteria > Hyphomicrobiales > Nitrobacteraceae > Bradyrhizobium > Bradyrhizobium sp. AZCC 2262. Next base: position 5,293,564 of record NZ_JAZHRT010000001.1, read on the forward strand.
TACTGGATCGGGCCTGCGGATGCCTCGATGCGGGAACGTTCGCCGGCCAGCGCTGCGCGCTGCGTCTGCAGGCCGACCAGCGTGGCGGTCGCCGCCTGCCGCTGCGTATCGAGGCCATCCCGCGTCACGCGCTGCTGCGTGGCGATGTTGATGGCCCGCGTCACCCGGCCGCGCTTCGTCGATTCATCCACGGCCCGGTCGATTTGCGCAATGCGGCTGTCGAGGTCGGCAACGACAGCCGTTTGTGCCGTCACGCGGGCGTCGAGCGCTTCAAGGCGCTCGGTGACGCCGGAACGCGACGAGGCCGCGACGCTGACATGCGCCTCGACCAGCTTGCCGAACACCCCGGCGGCATTAATGAGCGCGAGGCCGGCAACGAGGGCCGCCATGACCGAGCGCATTTTCCAGTTGGTCCGGCGCCAATGCGCGGCCAGCCATCCGGCGATCACGAGCTTGCCGGCTTCCATCGTGGCGGCGAGCACCATCACCGCAACCGGCGCGCCGGGAAATATCTCGGCCATGCCTGCGACTGAAAAATAGGCAGCAACCGTCGCCAGGGCGAGCGCCGCAACAAGGGCAAAGGCGCGGCTGGTGCGGGCGCGTTCCGGCGTGGCGGGAACGGCCTCCGGCACGGCGGGTACGACGGAAACCGTCAGCGGCTCGAGCGGCGCGTTGGGCACCTCCGGCTCGCCATCGGCCTCGTCTGTCCTGGCCTCGGTCGTCTTGGCCTCGGTCGTCTTGGCCTTGGTCGTCCTGGCTGCCTTGGACTTGGTGCCCTTGGCCGCCCTGGTGCGACCGGATGCCGGGGAGGCGCGGCTGCGTTTCGTCGCCGGCAACGGCGCCTCGCCGGATGATTCCGCGCTTACGTCTTCCGCAGGCGCCGCCACCAATCGGGGCGTGCGATTTGAGGCATTGGCCCAGGCGTCAAGCTGATGCCTGATGCGCACAGCATCACTGTCGCCCTCCGTCAGTTCGGTCGCGGAGATCGCTTGCGTGGTTGCACGGCCTGTCATGTGGCCCCCTGCCTCGTAACGGCAAATGCCAGCTTCTCCTCGGCGAAGAACTGGAGCGTGCCGTAACCTTCCGTATCGACGGCATATCTAAAGCTTCCATCAACGGTCGGAAACACGGCGACAACCGTGCCCGACTCGTGATCGTTGGCAACGTTTTCGACTTGCTCGCCAATCGCAAACTTCGACATCGAAAACTCCTTTTCGGATTCGTCGACGCGATTATATCTCCACGCGCGCGCCGCCGCTTCTTAACGATGCGCCTTCCGAAATTTAGGACGATGGTTGTTGCACTAATGTCTCATCCTGCTCGCGGGAGGGAACCGCTCTGCACGCGGAGCGCGAAACGAACATGGCGCGATGTCCGGATTGAGTCTGAAATACGCGTCGAGGACGAAATCAACCGGACAATCCGAATTTGCTGGTTTACGTCCTCGTTCTTCACAGCCGTGCCGAGCGAAGGCGGACAAGTCGCTCTACTCATGCTGCGGGGCATACGATTTCTGCCGCTGCCGGCGTCATCGCTGGCTCAGGCGGCGCAATCAGAACTGTTGCAGCGTTAAGACAGTCATCGCCATTCCGCCGCGGTCCCGTAGTTCTACGCTTTGCGAATCGTCCACGCCCGCCCTTAGGCTCAGCGCAGTTTGCATTCCCTGGCATTGCCGGTATCCGTCCCGCGCAAAAAAGAGCACGGCTACGGCAGAGTGCATTTTTGCAGGGCAATTCGCGTAAGGGAGCGTCCAAAAAAACGGCGTGCACCAATGTTGGCATGAACCCTGCATTGGCTGAACGAACTGGATATTCCTTATCAACGAAGGTCGCCATGCTCGTCACTCTCGTCGCCGTTCTCTGCAACAGCCAGCTGTGTCTCGAAAAGGTCGTCACCACCAGTGACCAGTCCGGCATCACCATGAGCGCCTGCGCGGTCAACGCGCAGATCGGCATTGCCGACTGGCTCGCCAAGGGGCCGTATCGCGAATGGCATTTGCAGGGCTACAAATGCGTGCTCGGAAAATACGTTCCGAAGAACGAAGCCTGAGCGACTAGCCGCGAAGCTGCTGCGGATCCGCAGCGCTACGTCACGCCGGCCCCGCTCGTCGCGGAGGCATTTACCGCGCAGGTCGGCGGCCACACACAACGCTGTCATACTCCGCGAATGCGGGGTATCCAGTACGCTGCGGCCTATCGTTTCAATCACTGACATCTCTGGAATACTGGATCACCCGCATGCGCGGGTGATGACGACTGAATATGACTTCACCTTCTCGCGGCGCGACTTACGCCCGAGGTTTGCATGAGCCGTTTCCCTCAAAACAGAGGGAGCAGGGAATGCCGGGTGCTTGCTGCACCCGCGGTCTCGTGTGCAATGTTTGCGTAAGAGTGCGCACACGAGCATACAGGTACAGCCGGAGCACTCCGGCATTCCCTGCGCAATGGGTTGACGGCTTATGCCGCGCTCTCCCCGGCGACGAATTCCTTTTGCCACCGTCGCCTCGCGGATTGAAGACTTGTCCAAGCCCGGTTGGGCCGACGCGTCTCCGCAAGGCTTAGCATCAGCCACGGATGCCAGGACCACACGGTTTTGCCGTACGCAACATCCGTCTTCGCCAAGAGGCTTCGCCGGACTCAAGTAAAGCCCGTCGAAGTTTTCGCGAAGGCGGAAGCGTCGTTCGTCTGCGCGCTGTTGTTCACTCACGGCAAAGCCGCCCTGCGAACACGCTTCACGCCGACGCTGCTGCGTCCACCGCATCCCACCCCGCGTCCGTGACGACTCGCGATCCGCCCCTCATGAGGGATGAGACGGCGGAATTGATAGTGCTGATTTGGGGTGATCGCGAAGGGAATTGTTTTTGCGGGAGGGACTGGACTGAGCAAATCACGCTGAATTAGCTAGAGAATTTGGTGTTTTGGAGCAACGGTCAAGCGTGGGTTGAAGAGACCGGAAGGCGCATGGCGTGGCTATTGCAAGCCTGATGACAGGCGGGCGCCCAAAGAGCGCCGGCGGCGTGCTATTGCGCGCGAATTTACACTTTGTGTTCGTCCAGTAGTCGGGCAACCATGGCAGCGCGCGACGTAACGCCGAGCTTTGCGAAGATTCGGCGTAGATGGGTACAGACTGTCCAAGAGCTGATTTTCAGAGCGGCTGCAATGGTCTTGTTATGATAACCCTTCGCGACCATGCCCGCAATTTCTCGTTCGCGCGAAGTTAGAGTATCCCGAGGCGAGGACAACGATGCCGTCCTGACCAAAACATAATGAACTCCGTCCACGTTGAGATCCAAAATGATTTGCTCAGAATCCGGGTGCGAATGAACTTCGGACCTGTCGTCGACCGCGACTAGAGCAACGAGGCGACGCACCAGCTCATTGACGAGCTCTTGCTCTTTGTCTTGCCCCCAATCATTCTCGATGGCTGGTGCGACCATCACCGACTCCTCTGCGGAAGAGAGGACAAAGAACGAAAGCGTTGTAAGACTTGAAGAGATAGACCGATCGAATGATTGCTCATCATTCTTCAAGCGCCGATCGAACACGCGTTACCAAATCAAAGGTAAAGCCGACCAACCTTACGCTGCAACATCATGTCGTGCAACTGAGGTAGCTAATTTGGGCGACTGGCACAATTCTCTCCCTTAGCTCAAACTGCTTAAGGGCAGAGCCACATCCCAAGACCCACACTGGGTTCCCGGAAGCTAAGGTGTTCGTGCTAGCGGCCAAAAGGTTTCAAAAGGAGATATCACCATGGCGGAGACCTTCAATTTTGATACCCTGCGCGGTTCAGGTACGCCGTTACTGGCCAAAATGGCTTTGGGAATGATCAGCCAGGATTTGAGCAGCGATCCCAAAGCACGCGCTGCGTTCATTAGCGATCCTTCCGGCTTCATCAAATCCAACTATGGAACCGTTGCAGGAGCCAATGAAGAGGCGTTTTTTCAGGGCTTGGCCAAGATGTACGAGGACGGCAACTGCTGCGGAGGCGGTTGCGGTTGTGGCGGCGGCGGCCAAGGTTCCGGATGCACAGCCCGCCTGGGCATTCAGCAGCGTGAATAACGCTGGCGGCGTCGTGCGAACAGCATCGTCCAATTGAAAAAGTTCGAGGCTAACGAAGAGGTCGGCCATGGCTGAAGCTTATAGTAGTTTAGATACGCTACGCGGGTCAGGTACCCCCCTGCTGGCCAAGATGGCCCTGGGAATGATTAGCCAAGAGCTGAGCAGCGATCCCAAGGCACGGGCTGCATTCACCCGGGACCCGACTGGATTCATCAGGCAATATTACGGTTCTGCGGCCAGCCCCAACGAAGAGCAGTTTTTCCGAAGCTTGGCTAAGATTTACGAGAATGGCAATTGCTGCGGTGGCGGCTGCGGGTGCGGTCACAGCGCCGAAATGTAGCATGGGTCGGCGGAGGTCGTTGCCGGTCTAGCGAAAGGCACGCCTCGCTAGGCGCCGCAACCGTGACAGAACCTTCTGCCCTGCCAAAAGACGTACGTGTCGGTTCATGCTCAAGGGAGTTGTCCCATGATCGTTTCCTATCAGGAACGCCGCGCATCGTTTGACCCGAGGACCCTTGCCTTCGAGCCAATCTCGACCATTGAGGAAGCGGCGGGGGTGGTCGACGCATTGCACCACCTTTCCCCACAATTCGGTGACTTGGGGGCAGTCGGGCTGCCGGGGAGCGCAAAGTCGCGCCCTTGGAAACGTGGCCGCTGGCTCGACCGGCTGGTACTGAACGTCGCCAATTATTGCAATCTCGATTGCGTTTACTGTTATGCGCAGGGGGGAGACTATGGAGGCCCGCAGGAAAAGATGACTTTTGAGGTCGGTAGAACGGCGTTCAAGCGGTTCTACGAGACCTACGACCAAATATCGCGGGTGATGTTCTTTGGCGGTGAACCACTGCTGAACGCGGATGTTATCGAACGCCTCTGCGAGTTCGGCTGGGCGACAGCCGATGAGCTTGGACGCATGCGGCCCGTCTACACAATGATTTCAAACGGGACGATCCTGACGCCCAAGATTATCGACCTCATAAAGCGCTATGAAATAAAAATGACGGTTAGCCTCGATGGCCCACCGGAGATTAACGACAGACTTCGGATCGCGCGTTCGGGAAAACCCATAACGCAACGTGTTGCGGAAAACATTCGCATTCTCAAAGAGGAGACCGGCCAGCCCGGCCAAATTGAGGGCACCTACACGCGACTCCACGTTGAGGAACGTGTCAGCGTCGCTGACGTCATGGACTATGTTCTCAATGAGCTGGGAATTCATCTGCTGCACATGCCGATCAACGTCTTGGGAAAATCAAACCGGCATGATCCACTGGCGGTACGACCGGAAGACTTCGACATCGTGAATTCATACTACGCAGCGGCGGTTATACGTTCCATCCGCGACGTTGTAACCAAACCCGTCGACAAGCTCTGCTTCCTGAGCGCGGTGGTCGAGATGGTGGACACGCTAGTCCACCCCGCGGAGCACCCGTCAATATTCATTTGCCCTGCAGGCAATGGTACCATTGCTGTCGACTCCAATGGTACGGTTTATCCGTGCTTCATGTTCTACCGGAAATCGAAGTTCCGCCTTGGCTCGGTAACCCAACGCGGTGCGGAAGTCCTCGAAGATGCCGCGCAAAAGTCCTTTGTGGAAGGCCTGCGGCCCGAATCGATTCCAACCTTAGCGAGGTCGTGGGCTTGGCGCTTTCTCCAAGGCTGTGCCGGTGGAAACTACTTTAAGAATGACGACCACGGCGTCGTCGCGGAGGACGAGGTCCGCTTCGTGGAAGCGATGGTCAGTGCGGCCGTCGTCGAGCTGGCGCACTTGAAATCCGACGAACTCCAATGGAAGTATCTTCCTATGGCCCTAAATCTGTTCAAACTCTACGTCGATGCACCAGGGGAATAAGGTTCTTCAACAGCTAGGAAAATCGGCGAGATTGCCGCAAGGGCTGCACGTAATTTGAGGACGCATGGACGATTCAGAGCCTTCGAATTCAGACTTGGTGGAGCGGGCTGCCAAAGCGATCTGGAAATGGAGCAGGACTGGATTCGCCACAGTCGACGACGAGGTCTTCCAAAGACGCCTCGCTGTTTGCCTCGCCTGCCCCAATATGATGAAGGTACCAAAACGACTTATCTACCGGGCCACGAGCAGTGGCGACGCTGACGCACGAATGTGCGTACTTTGCGGCTGCATCATCGCCCACAAGGCACGACTGGCTTCGGAAACCTGCCCAGATCAGGATTCAAGCAACCCCGAATTGAACCGATGGGGCGAGAGGCTTGCACCCTTCCGCGAGCCGCCTGTTGCGAACGAATAAGCCGCGCGATGTCGCGTCGCCCGGCGCTTAAGTTCCGGCAGCGGGGCCTGAATGCGGTCTACCGTTTCGATCGCGTTGACGCCTCATGGAGATGCAGGCTGTCGGTTGAACCATTGCCGCCTAGCGGCCGTTGCGCGTCGACTGCTCGATGGTCGCGATCGAGTCGAGCAGGATCACCGCGCCGCTCGCAGATCTGACGACGAAGTCGCGGTATTCGCTGGGATAGCGCATCTGGTTCTTGGACCTCGGCGACGCCGTCGAGTACATCTGGCGGGCGGGCGACATTAGCGTGCGCTGTGTTCGTCGGTCTTCCTGGTTGGACACAGATCGCGGACCAGCTACGGACAAAAGACACGCTGTTGGTGCTGATTTCCAACGAACTGCCGTTACATCGCGCCTAACCCCCGCGCAAGTAGCATCGAGGCGGAAGCCCTGGAATCGCATTTCTTGCCGGGCAACACACCCGAACTCAACCCAAGGTCAAACATGTCGCATGTATCAGGCGGAAACTGACGGCGGCGAGCTTTAAGAGCTTCATGCGTTGCGTGAGCAGCAACACTGGTTCCCGCAACAGTTTCCGACCTCGTAAAATTTAGCCAGGCTTCGGAAAAACTGCTCTTCGTTGGGGCTGGCCGCAGAACCGTAATATTGCCTGATGAATCCAGTCGGGTCCCGGATGAATGCAGTCCGTGCCTTGGGATCGCTGCTCAGCTCTCGGCTAATCATTCCCAAGGCCATCTTGGCCAGCAGGCGGGTACCTGACCCGCGAAGAGCATCAATACTTAAATTATCGGCCATAGTCTTACCTCCTCACCCAGAGCGCTGCGATTTCAGGCATCAGCCAACCATTATTGCAGCCGTTGCCGTTAGGGCGCGCCACAGCCGCGTATTGGGACCTGCACCGCGGAAAGCATATTCTTACTCACGCTGCTTTGTGTTGAGCCAACACCCCACGAAGTTTCCAATCGCACCAGATGCATTTCCAAGTATAACACTCTGAGAGTGTAACGCCCTTAGCTAACTGTTTCAAGCGCGCCATCGGCTAGCGGGGGTGCGACCGGTTGAAGCGTCGTCCTTCCTCTGCATCTATAGCAGCGGGACCATTCGCCGACGTAATCGAGGTCATCGCCAAAGCCAGTTGTAGCAATCATTGGATAAGTCCGCGACAAGATCAGGCAGAGAGTGACCGAAAGGTACCGATGCATTGGTTTAGGTGGACTATGGCTCACCTGCGGACCTCCAGATCTTTAAGGAGCACCAGCGTCTTTTGACCAACAACGTGCTCATGTTGGGGATGAGGCACAGCGACATGGGTAACAACACCACCTTCGAGCTAACCCGTCAAAATCTCCGCACCAGGTTTTCCAGCACAGAGCATTGGGCTGTTGTCGGCAGAGGGCCGCGGTTGATCCTGTACCCTCCTGGAAGCTCATGGGCGGCCGCGCCGAGCTAATAATGTCCGTCTACCACCGGTGCCGGTAGGATGGGTGGGGCGCAACGATACCCATTCTACGAACCTACGAAATTGGCTTCAGTCCCGCCTCGATCGCAGCCCTTCGCGGTTCCAGAAACGGCGGCAGCGCCAGTTTCTCACCCAGCGTCTCCATCGGCTCATCCGTCGCAAAGCCTGGTCCATCCGTCGCGATCTCGAACAAAATGCCATTGGGCTCGCGGAAATAGAGGCTGCGGAAATAGAAGCGGTCGATCTCGCCGCTGTTGGGGACGCGGAGCTCGTTCAGGCGCTGGGTCCAGGCGTGATACTGCGCTTCGTCCGGCGTGCGGAACGCGACGTGGTGGACGCCGCCGGCGCCTTGGCGCGCGACGGGCGAATCCTTGTCTTCGAGCACGTGCAGTTCGGCGGCGGGGCTACTCTCTCCCCCACCCTCGCCCATTGCGAACACATGAATCGGCGCACCGTGAGCCACATAGTCGCGCACGCGGCGCATGTTCATGACCTCGGTCAGCACGTACGCCGTCCGCGACAGCTCGTGCACGGTCAGCACGATCGGGCCGAGGCCGCGGATCTGGTGCTCTGCCGGAACCGGGCTGCGCTCCCATGGCGAGGCCGCGCCCTCGCCGCCATCGTCGATCAGCACCAGGCGCTGGCCCTCGCCGTCCTCGAACGGCAGCGTCAGCCGGCCGTCGACCTCGACGATATCCCGGATCGCGGCGCCGGCCTGTTTCAGGCGATCCCGCCAGTAGCCGAGGGTCTTTTCGCCCGCAACGCGCAGGCCGGTGCGCGAGATCGAATTGGTTCCGCGCCGTTCGGGGGCTGCCGGGAAATCGAAGAAGGTAAGATCGGTGCCGGGATTGGCTTTGCCGTCGGCGTAGAACAGGTGATAGGCGCTGACGTCGTCCTGGTTGACGGTCTTCTTGACCAGCCGCATGCCAAGCAGGCCGGTGTAGAAGGCCAGATTATCCCGGGGTTTCGCCGAGACCGCGGTCAGATGATGAATTCCGCCTAGCTGCATTGCGTTATCCTCGTACTACCTTGGGAGGAAAAATCGGCCGAAACAGTTTGGTCCCTTGCCGGATCATGTAGGATGTGGCCGGATAATTGGCCAGCGGCACCGTTGCCGGCTGCGATCCAGGAACAGGTTGATGACCGGGCACCTCATAGTATCCGACGAAGACGCGACGCGCGTGATCAAGCTGCGGCGGCCCGAGAAAAAGAACGCATTCACCCAGGACATGTATCGCGGGATGAGCGATGCGATCGACAAGGCGCAGAACAATCCAGATATTCGCTGCATCATCATCACAGGCGGCTCGGGCGTGTTCACCGCCGGCAACGATCTCGAGGATTTTCTCAAGGAGAGTACCACGAATACCGACGTGCCACGCGGCGCCTCCAACGCCGTAAAGCTGCTTTATTCGCTGGCGCATAACGTCAAGCCGATCATCGCCGCCGTCGACGGCGTCGCGATCGGCATCGGCACCACGATGCTGTTCCATTGCGACTATGTGCTGGCCAGCACGACCGCCACCTTTTCGACGCCGTTCATCAATCTCGGACTGGTGCCGGAGGGCGCCTCCAGCCTGTTGATGCCGCGCACCATGGGTCACCAGCGCGCCTTCGCCATGCTGGTGATGGGGCGCAAGTTTTCTGCCGAGGAGGCGCGCGAGGCCGGCTTCGTCAACGTGGTGGTGGCCCCCGGGCACACCGAAGCCGAGGCGCGCAAGGTGGCCCGCGAGATTTGCGCGCTGCCGGCCGAAGCCGTCGCGATCTCGCGCAAATTGCTCAGACTGCCGCCGGAGGACATGACGCGCCGGATCGACCAGGAAGGCCACCTGTTCGGCGAACGGTTGCACTCCAAGGAAGCAGTCGCCGCGTTCGAGGCGTTCTTTGCGCGGAAGAAGGGGTAGCCCAACCGTCATTGCGAGCGCAGCGAAGCAATCCATCGCGCCACATCAAGAAAGAATGGATTGCTTCGTCGCTTCGCTCCTCGCAATGACGCTGAAACATGAATCGTAGCCCGGATGAGCGCAGCGACATCCGGGGTTTTCAACTCCCTCCGGTCCCGCATGTCGCTGCGCTCATGCGGGCTACCATGTCGGTATCCATGAGAGTTCTTTTCCGTCCTGTCCTTGCGTTCGCGATCATGCTGGCGCCTGCCGTGTCGCTCGCCCAGACGCCCGCCCCCGTCGACCTGCGCATTCTCGCGATCAACGATTTTCACGGCTACCTGCGCGCGCCGCCGGGCGGCATTACGATCACTGACCCCGAGGACAAGACCAGGAAGATCACCGTCCCTGCCGGCGGCGCCGAACACATGGCGACGCTGGTGGGCCAGCTTCGCGAGGGACACAAGAATACGATCTTCGTCGCGGCCGGCGATCTGATCGGCGCCAGCCCATTCCTGTCGGCGATGTTCCATGATGAGCCGACGATCGAGGCGCTGTCGATGATGGGCTTGAATATTTCCTCGGTCGGCAATCACGAATTCGACGAGGGCAAGGACGAGCTGCTGCGGATGCAGAACGGCGGCTGCCACCCGGTCGATAAATGCCAGGGCCCGCATCCGTTTACGGGTGCGAAGTTTCGCTATCTCGCCGCCAGCACGTTCGAGAAGAGCAGCGGCAAGACCGTGTTTCCTCCTTACGAAATCCGCAGCTTCGACGGCATTCAGGTTGCCTTCATCGGCCTCACGCTGAAGGGTACGCCGGGCCTCGTCTCGCCGGTCGGCGTTGCCGGACTCGAATTCCGCGACGAAGCCGAAACGGTAAACGCGCTGATCCCGGAACTGAAGGCACGCGGCGTCGAGGCCATCGTCGTCCTGATCCATGAAGGCGGATTGCCGGCCGGCGACTACAATGAATGCAAGGGCATTTCGGGCCCGATCGTCGACATCGTCAAGAAGTTCGATCACGCGGTGGACGTCGTGGTCTCCGGCCACACCCATCGCGCTTATGTCTGCGAGATCGACGGGCGGCTCGTCACGTCAGGCGACAAATACGGCACGCTCGTCACCGCGATCGATCTCAAGCTCGATCCCGTCACGCGCGACGTCATCAGCGCCAAGGCAGACAACAGCATCGTTCGATCAGCGACGCTTGCGAAGAACGCCGAGCAAACCGCGCTGATCGAATCCTACGACAGGCTGGCTGCGCCGATCGCCAACCGTCCGGCGGGTTCGGTGACGGCTACGCTGTCGCGCGTGCCCAACAATGCCGGCGAAAGTCCGCTCGGCGACATCATCGCGGACGCGCAACTCGCCGCGACCAGCACGAAGGCGAAAGGCGCTGCGGTCATCGCCTTCACCAATCCCGGCGGCGTGCGCGCCGACGTAACACGCCGAGAGGACGGCGCGGTGACCTATGCCGACCTGTTCGCCAGCCAGCCGTTCCGCAATCAACTGGTGACGATCACGCTGACCGGAAAACAGATCAAGGACATGCTGGAGCAGCAATGGCTCGATCCGAAGCGGCCGCGGATCCTGCAGGTATCGAAAGGTTTTGGCTATACATGGGACGGGTCGAAGCCGGATGGCGAGCGCGTGCTGGCGGAACGGATGTCGCTGAACGGGCAACCGCTCGATCCCGCGGCGAGCTATCGCGTCACCGTCAACAATTTCCTCGTCGTCGGCGGCGACGGCTTTTCCGTGCTCACCCAGGGAACCGCAGCGCTTATCGGCGTCTATGATTCCGACGCGCTGCATGCCTATTTTGGAGCGAACAGCCCGGTCAGCCCGACCGCCGCCGATCGCATTATCAGGATCAACTAAGCCTGATGCCGTGGGCCTTTCCGAGCGGCTCCTAACGGCCTAGATTAGCCGATCCCGTTGCCGGCGCGCGCCTCTACGCCAGGATCCTGCATGACACTCCTTCTGACCCATCCCGCCTGTCTCGACCATGTGACGCCTCCGGGGCATCCGGAACGTCCCGACCGGCTGCGCGCGGTCGCCGAGGTGCTGGGAGAAGATCGCTTCAAGCCGCTCACGCGCAGCGAGGCGCCGGAAGGCAATCTGGATTCCGTCACGCTGTGCCATGGCGAGCATTATATCGGCGAGCTCCGGCATATCGCCCCGCAGAGCGGCATGATCTACATCGACGGCGACACCTCGATGTCGCCGGGCACCTGGGAAGCGGTGATGCGCGGCGTCGGCGGCGCGGTGGCGGCAACCGACGCGGTGATGTCCGGCACGCATCAGAATGCCTTCGTCGCGGTGCGCCCGCCCGGTCACCATGCCGAGGTCTCCAAGCCGATGGGCTTCTGCTTCTTCGACAATGTCGCCATTGCCGCCCGTCACGCCCAGCGCAAATACGGCATCGGCCGCGCGGCGATCGTCGATTTCGACGTTCATCACGGCAACGGCACGCAGGATATCTTCTGGCACGATCCGACAGTGATGTATTGCTCGACGCACCAGATGCCGTTGTTTCCCGGTACCGGCGCCAGCGGCGAGCGCGGCGAGCATGACACCATCGTCAATGCGCCGCTGGCTTCCGAGGACGGCAGCGCCAAGTTCCGTGCCGCGTTCGAAAACCTGATCCTGCCGCAGTTGCAGAAGTTCGCGCCGGAACTGGTCATCATCTCCGCCGGCTTCGACGCGCATTACCGCGATCCGCTGGCCTCGCTCAACGTGAAGGCGGATGATTTCAACTGGGTCACGCGCAAGCTGATGGACCAGGCCGAGGCAAGCGCAGGTGGCCGGGTTGTCTCGGTGCTGGAGGGCGGCTACGACCTGCAGGGGCTGAAAGAGTCGGTTGCGGCGCACGTCACCGCATTGATGGGCGCGTAAATCCCCGCCACAATAGGCGCTCAAAATTGTTATTTGATTCTGCGCTCTTAAGGGGCGCATTCGGGAACTTGATATGGCCGAAAATACGCAAGCGGACGTCAAAAAACTCTCCTTCGAGCGCGCGATGGAGGAGCTCGAATCGATCGTGAAGCGGCTCGAGGACGGCAAGGTGCCGCTGGAAGAATCGGTCGCGATCTATGAGCGCGGCGAGGCGCTGAAGCGCCGCTGCGAAGAACTTTTGCGGCAGGCCGAGGCCCGTGTGGACAAGATCACCACCGACGCCAACGGCCAGGTCACCGGGACCGAGCCGCTCGACGTGCAGTGATCCCGGACGGCCAGAATATCGGACCACGAGAGCCGCGCCTGGCATGATCGGGCGAATTCGGCGCTCGCCTCCCCACCGAAAGGCTGAACCGCCGGTCAATTTGGTAGCCGATAGTTGCCTAATTAGTACTTGGCGCCCTGCCCAGCCTGTTATAGTCGGCCATCATCCGGGGACAGTACGTGCGCGTCCAGCACCGCCATATCATCTACATTCAGGGCTACGATCCGCGCGGGCTGGCGCAATATTACCGCATGTTCCGGACCGAACTGCGCAAGTTCAGCCGGCTTTACCAGCTCCAGGCCACCATCAGCCGCCCCAAGGTCGCGGCCGACGACGAGATCGCGTCCTGGACCATCGATACCAAGGCGGACGACTGGCAGACCCGCACGGCCTACGATTTCCTCCGGTTCGAGGATTTCATCCAGCAGGACCTGGCGGCGCCGATCTGGCGCACCGTCTTCAGCGCGGTGTGGATCTACTGGCGGCTGGTCTTCGCCGGCACCATCGCCCGCTTCGGAAGTGCGAACTGGCGTTTCGCGACGTTCATCACCTATCCGCATTTGCTGCTGCTGCTGGAAGCCGCGTGCGTCGCAGCCGTCGCTTTTGTCTTCGAGAAGGGGCTGAATGCACTCGGCATTCCCGACATTTTCAGCATCACGATCGCGACCGCCCTGTTCGTCGCCCTGCTCGGCATCGTGCTGAAATACACCGAGAACGCCACTTACGTGCTCTATCTGCTGTGCGACACGATCTGGACCTGGGAGTTCTCGCACCGCGAACGCTCCGAGTGGGACCAGCGCATCGACCGCTTCGCGCAGCATCTGGTCAAGACAGCCAAGCGCACCGACGCCGAAGAAATCGTCATCGTCGGCCATAGCTCCGGATCGTTCCTGTCGACGGAAATGCTGGCGCGCGCACTGAAGCTCGACCCCGCGCTCGGCCGCCACGGTCCGCGAATCGTGCTTTTGACCATCGGCGGCAATTTCCCGATCGTCGGCTATCACGCCGTGTCGAAACAGTTCCGCGACCATCTGCGGCAGCTCGCCATCGAGCCTTCGATCGACTGGATCGACTGCCAGGCCCGCAAGGACGTGATGAATTTCTACCAGTTCGATCCGATCACGGGCCACGGCATCGACGTCGGCGCCGCCAGACGCAATCCGAAGATCGTGCCGGTTCGTTTCCGCGACATCATCCGGCCCGAACACTACGAAAAATTTCGCTGGCAGTTCTTCCGCGTGCATTTCCAGTTCGTGATGGCCAACGAACTGCCCAATGCCTACGACTTCTTCATGATTGTCTGTGGACCGGTCCCGCTCAGTGAACGCATGGCGCTGCCCGACGCCGCGCTTGAAGTCGCCACCGGCGATTCCGTAGCGCGCGATCGGGCCTGGAAAAGCATCGAAGCGGCCACAAGTGCCGCCGATTTGAGCAAATTGGAACCATCTGCCCGCCGCAGCGGTTGAAAAATCAGGCCTTTTCCGACCCGCATCGTGGAACCGAATCGGCTCTGCGGGTTGGCTTTGGCGGCGGCTTTGGTGTAAAGGTTTCGGTTCGATGGGCTGCGAGAGCAGCTTGCCGGCAGACTTTTTGCCGCCGCAAGTGCTTCAAATGGCTAAAGAAAACGAACCGGGAAGGGTTAGACGCTACCAACGTGATGCATATCACGTGGTTAAGATCGGAGTGCATCTAGGCTTTCAAATCAGGTACCGGCCCGCCGCGATGGCACCGGGGTCTGGATTTTCACGGCGCGGTTACCGCGCTTTCCCATCTCGCGTCGGGCCACTCGCCCTGACCTGCAAAATTGGAATATCGCTGTGACCACATATAGCAAAACGCCACTTCTCGATACCATCCGCACGCCCGACGATCTTCGCAAGCTCAAGATCGAGCAGGTGCGTCAGGTCGCGGACGAACTCCGCCAGGAAACCATCGATGCCGTTTCGGTGACCGGCGGTCACTTCGGCGCCGGCCTCGGCGTCGTCGAACTCACCACCGCGATCCACTACATCTTCGACACGCCGCGCGACCGCCTGATCTGGGACGTCGGCCACCAGGCCTACCCGCACAAGATCCTGACTGGACGCCGCGACCGCATCCGCACGCTGCGCACCGGTGGCGGCCTCTCCGGCTTCACCAAGCGCACCGAGAGCGACTACGATCCGTTCGGCGCCGCGCATTCCTCGACCTCGATCTCCGCCGGCCTCGGCATGGCGGTGGCGCGCGACCTCTCCGGCGGCAAGAACAACGTCATCGCCGTGATTGGCGACGGCTCGATGTCCGCGGGCATGGCTTATGAAGCCATGAACAATGCCGGTGCGATGAACTCGCGCCTGATCGTGATTCTCAACGACAATGACATGTCGATCGCCCCGCCCGTCGGCGCGATGAGCGCGTATCTGTCCCGCCTCTATTCCGGCAAGACCTACCGTTCGCTGCGCGAGGCGGCCAAGCAGATCAACAAGCGTCTGCCAAAAATCCTCGCCAACCGCGCCAACCGCGTCGAGGAATATTCCCGCGGCTTCATGATGGACGGCGGCACGCTGTTCGAGGAACTCGGCTTCTATTACGTCGGCCCGATCGACGGCCACAACCTCGACCATCTGCTGCCGGTTCTGAAGAACGTCCGCGACATGGAAACCGGCCCGATCCTGGTTCACGTCGTGACGCAGAAGGGCAAGGGTTACGGCCCGGCGGAGGCTTCCGCCGACAAGTATCACGCCGTGGTCAAGTTCGACGTCGCCACCGGCGCGCAGGCCAAGGCAAAACCGAATGCGCCGGCCTACCAGAACGTGTTCGGCCAGAGCCTCGTCAAGGAAGCCGAGAAGGACGACAAGATCGTCGCCATCACCGCGGCGATGCCGTCGGGCACCGGCGTCGATATCTTCAACAAGGCCTTCCCCAACCGGACCTTCGACGTCGGCATCGCCGAGCAGCATGCCGTGACCTTTGCGGCCGGCCTCGCCACCGAAGGCTACAAGCCGTTCTGTGCGATCTACTCGACCTTCCTGCAGCGCGGCTACGACCAGGTGGTCCATGACGTCGCGATCCAGAGCCTGCCGGTCCGTTTTGCGATCGACCGCGCCGGCCTGGTCGGCGCCGACGGCGCCACCCATGCCGGTTCGTTCGACTGCGCCTATCTCGGCTGCCTGCCGAACTTCGTCATCATGGCGGCGTCCGACGAGGCCGAACTGGTGCACATGGTTGCGACGCAGGTCGCGATCAACGATCGCCCGAGCGCGGTGCGCTATCCGCGCGGCGAAGGCCGCGGCGTCGAAATGCCCGAGGTCGGCATCCCCTTCGAAATCGGCAAGGGCCGCGTCGTCCGCCAGGGCAACAAGATCGCCCTGCTCTCGTTCGGCACCCGCATGGCCGAATGCGAAAAGGCCGCCGATGAACTCGCCGCCCACGGCCTCTCCACCACCATTGCCGACGCGCGCTTCATGAAGCCGCTCGACGTCGATCTGGTACTCAAGCTGGCGCGCGACCACGAGGTGCTGCTCACCATCGAGGAAGGCGCGATCGGCGGCTTCGGCTCGCACGTGATGCAGACGCTGTCCGACCACGGCATGCTCGACGGCGGTTTGCGGATGCGCGCGATGATCCTGCCCGACGAGTTCATCGACCACGACTCGCCGACCGCGATGTATGCCCATGCCGGCCTCGACGCCAAGGGCATCGTCGCCAAGGTGTTCGATGCGCTCGGCAAGGACTACAAGACCGAAACCGTGAAGCTCGCCTGAGGCGGTAGCCCCTTCGGTTCTGACCTGATCAGAACCGAAGGACTTGCAGTATCGAAGAATTGGCAGAACCGAAGGCCTGGTCTTTTCGCCGGTAATCCCATGAAGATCTATCTGGCAGGTCCCGATGTGTTCCTGCCGGACGCCATCGAGATCGGGCGCCGCAAGGCGGCGATCTGCACGCGCCATAGCGTGAGCGGGCTCTATCCGCTCGACAACGCGGTCGATCTTTCGGCCGCCGATGCCTCGCTCGCGATCTTTGAGGGCAACGAGGCCATGATGGACGCAGCCGACGCGATCATTGCCAACCTTACGCCGTTTCGCGGCCCCAGTGCCGACGCTGGCACCGTCTATGAACTCGGTTATATGGCCGGGCGCGGCAAGCTCTGCTTCGCCTACAGCAACGATCCCGCTGACTATGCCGAGCGGGTTGCGCGATCCTTTGCGGTCACGAAAGCCAGTGGCGGCCATCTGATCGACGATGACGGACTGACGGTCGAGGATTTCGGACTGCCCGACAATCTCATGATGATCCACACGCTCGACCTGCATGGTGCTAGACTGGTGACGCCGCGGCAGCGACCACAAGATATCTGGCACGATCTCACCTCGTTCGAGGCCTGCGTCGCGCTTGCGGCGGATCGCGCCACCGGCAAATCGGACTAACACAAACCGGACTGACATTGACTGACAGGAATGACCGCGAGACTTCTGCCCGCAAGCGCGTGGACGTGCTGCTGGTCGAGCGCGGCCTGTTCGAAAGCCGCGCCCGCGCCCGCGCCGCGATCGAGTCCGGCGGCGTGACCGCCGACGGGCGGCCGGTGTTGAAAGTGTCGGAGCTGATCGCCGCCAATGCCGAATTGTCCGCGCAGCCCGCGCATCCCTACGTCTCGCGCGGCGGCGTCAAGCTCGCCGGCGCCCTGGAGCTGTATCCGATCGAGATCGAGGGCCATGTCTGCCTCGACGTCGGCGCCTCCACCGGCGGCTTCACCGAGGTGCTGCTTTCGAACGGCGCGAGCCTCGTCTTCGCCATCGATGTCGGGCGCGGCCAGTTGCATCCCTCGCTGCGCGACCACCCCAGGATCGTATCGATGGAAGAAACCGATATCCGCAAGTTCGAGGGCAAGCGCCTGCCCGCGCGGCCCGATATCGTCGTCATCGACGTCAGCTTCATTTCCTTGAAGGCGGTGCTGCCGGTGGCGCTGTCGCTGGCCGCCGCGCCGATGCATCTCCTGGCGCTGATCAAGCCGCAATTCGAGGCGGAGCGAAAGCATTCCAAGCACGGCATCATCCGCAATGCGATGGTGCATCAGGAAATCTGCGACGATATCTCGGCATTCGCGACTTCGCTCGGCTGCACCGATATCCAGGTGTTTCCCTCGCCGATCACCGGCGGCGACGGCAATATCGAATTCTTCATGGGCGCGCGCCGTGGCTGACAGCGAGCGCTTCGTCATCGACCATGTCGGCCATCACGGTGACGGCGTCGCCATCGCGGGCGGTGGCAACATCTATGTGCCGTACACGCTGGGCGGCGAAACCATCGAGGCCGGTGCGGTTCCCGGCCACCATCCCGACCGCCGGCGATTGCTCAAGGTCGAGACCGCAAGCGTCGAGCGGATCGCGCCGTTCTGTCCGCACTTCGGCGTTTGTGGCGGCTGCGCGATCCAGCATTGGGACGCCGGACCCTATCGCGCGTGGAAGCGCGAACTCGTGGTGACGGCGCTGGCGCAGGCGGGAATCGATTGCGACGTCGCGCCGCTCGTCGATGCCCATGGCGCGGGCCGCAGGCGCATCACTTTGCACGCACGGATGGGAACGCACGACGTGCTCAAGGTCGGCTATGCGGCGGCCGGTTCGCACGACGTCATTCCGATCGACCGCTGCCCCATTCTGGACCCGCAGCTGAACGGCGCAATCGAGGCGGCCTGGGCCATCTGCGAACCACTGATTTCGATGGGCAAGCCGCTCGATATCCAGATCACGGCGACCAGTGGCGGCCTCGACGTTGATGTGCGCGGCTCCGGTCCGGCATCATCGGCCATGATCGCACGGCTGTCGCGCATCGCCGAACAGCATCGGCTGGCTCGGCTGACGCGCCACGGCGAGCTGGTCTTGAAGCGAACACCGCCCGTGATTTCGATCGGCGCCGCCCAGGTGGCGCTGCCGCCCGGCTCGTTCCTGCAGGCAACGGTGGCCGGCGAGGAAACGCTGGCGGCGCTGGTAACAGAGCATTGCAAGCGCGCCAAATACATTGCCGACCTGTTCTGCGGCGTCGGCCCCTTTGCGCTGCGGCTGGCGGCGAAGTCGCGGATCGCCGCCTTCGACAGCGACGCCGGCGCGGTCACAGCCTTGCAGAAGGCCGCGACGTCCACCTCGGGACTGAAGCCGGTCAGGGCCGAGCCACGCGACCTGTTTCGCCGCCCGCTGATGCCGCAGGAATTGCGCGACTACGACACGGTCGTGTTCGACCCGCCGCGGCAGGGCGCGCAAGCGCAGGTGACGCAGCTCGCGGCCAGCAAGGTGCCGACGGTGGTTTCGGTATCGTGCAACGTCACGACGTTCGCGCGCGACGCGAAGATTTTGATCGACGGCGGCTATAAAATCGACCGCGTCACGCCGGTCGACCAGTTCCGCCACACGCCGCACGTGGAATTGGTGGCGCGGTTCAGGAGATGAGATCGCGGAATTCGTAGGATGGGTGGAGCGAAGCGATACCCATCACCGGATCTCGCATCCCCACTAACGTTCGCCGAACGCATCTCCATGCCCGGAGACATCGCCGGCCCAATCCTCGGGATAAACGCCGAGTTTCACCATTCGATGAAATGACGAATGCGGCCAATCTCCGACCTGCGTCACATAGCCATGCTTGACCGGATTGATGTGGATGTAGTCGACGTGACGGGCGAAATCATTTTCATCACGAATGGTGTGCTCCCAATAGCGCCGCTGCCATATGCCGCGTTCGCCCTTGGTGGCCCGGCTCTCGGAAATTCGTTCGCCGGCTGGAACACGACGCGAGAATCCCGTTTTGATCAACCGCCAACGCGTGGCAAGTCAGCATCGCCGTCGGGCATTGCCCAGACCGCGTGAAGATGATCGGGCAGAACAACCATCGCGTCGATCGTGAATGGATGGTCGTGTCGCGTCTCCCCGAAATGCTGCCCGCAATTCGCCGATGTGTTCCGTCAGCAGCCGCAGTCGCCGCTCCGCCAGGTTAACGGCGAAGAAAAAGCTGCCTCCAACGACAAAGTTGCGACGGTAGTCAGTCATGTCGACATGCTAAAGCATTGCGTGGTTTGATGGGTATCGCTGCGCTCCACCCGTCCTACGGGGCTACTACGAAACAATTACCTTCCCCACCTGTCCTGCCAGATCTTCTCGCCGATCATGCAATTGACGCGCGGCTCCTTGCCGGCGGCGGGTATCACCGGGCGTTCCGGGGTGCGGCCGGCGACTTCCAGCAGCAGCTTGGTGCGGATCGCTTCCTTGAACTTTTCACGGTCCTTGATCGTGACGACAAAGGAGCCGGGGCCACCGATGACGCAGTCCTCGTAATAGAGATCGAGATTGTCGATATCCATGGTGGAGTAGGACGGCTCCTTCACCATGATCGGCAGGCCGTTGATGACGATGCCCTTTTCCACCGCGGCGTCGCGCGCGATGACGACAGGCGCGCCGTTGTTGTTCGGGCCGTCGCCGGAAACATCGATCACCCGCCGCAGGCCGCGGTGCGGGTTCTCGTCGAACAGCGGCATGGCGAAGTTGATCGCACCCGAGATCGAGGTGCGTGACGCGCGGCGGATCGGGGTTTTGAGGATTTCATTGGCGACGGCATCGGCGGTCTCGGGCCCGTCGATCACGCGCCAGGGAATGATGATCTTCTGGTCGGTGGAGGCCGCCCACTCGAAATAGGTGACCGAGATCCTGCCGTTCGGGCCGCTCTTCAGCGCCTGCAGGAATTCCTTCGAGACGATCGCCTGCGCATAACCCTCCCGCTGCAGTGCGAGTTCATCCATGTCCATCGAATAGGAGACGTCGACGGCGAGCACGAGTTCGACGTCAACGGTCGGATTGGCTTCTTTGTCGGCCAGTTGACGGCTGGCGGCGTTCGGCTGGTTGCCCGGCCGGTTCGTGGGGTTCGGCGCGGCAAAACCCGCCACATCGCCGCCGGCGAGTACGCCCGCGACAAGCACGACCCCGATCGAGACATACCAGCGCATTGCGGCCCTCCCGTCGAACGACAGTTATGGTGACATGCAAAACGGCAGACGCAAAGCGCTGAAATCATTTGTTCTTCACATTCGGGTTAGGATCAGGCTTCGTCCACAGCCGACCTGCTCGCCCGGTTCCGTGCAGCATCGCCAGCCCGGTATCCGGCTCCGAATTGAACGATTGCAGGCACAACAGATGCGATGCAGCCGCCCAACAAAGGCCGCATCGGCACGATCATGGTTACGCCTCCAAAACTTCCCGCAAATGACAGCCTGCCGCCGCTGATGCGCACGGTCGTTATCTCTCGGCAAACGCCCGGTTTCAGGACCGGCCCGGAGCCTGTAAACTGATCGAGACGGCCGTCAGCCGCGGCGATCAGAGCATGGCGCAGCGTCTGGCGGACTGCCGCGTCAACTGAGCGTGGCGGGCCCGCGTCATTCTCTCGCTTGCCGGACTTGACTGGAAATGGCCGATACCACCGTCACGCCAAAAACCAAGGTCAAAACCAAGACCGAGCGGCCGCGCCTGCACAAGGTCATCCTGATCAATGATGATTACACGCCGCGCGAATTCGTCGTCACCGTCCTGAAGGCCGAATTCCGCATGACCGAGGATCAGGCCCACAAGGTCATGATAACGGCACACCGCCGCGGCGTCTGCGTGGTCGCAGTCTTCACCAAGGACGTCGCCGAGACCAAGGCGACCCGCGCCACCGACGCCGGCCGCGCCAAGGGTTATCCGCTGCTGTTCACGACCGAGCCGGAGGAATGATATTTCCCGTAGCCCGGATGAAGCGCAGCGCAATCCGGGTCAGTCTTTCCGCTCACCGAAATTGCTCGTATCGGCGCTTCCATCGCCGCCCCGGTCCGGAGCCAGAATGCCTGCGCGGACATAGCGATGCAGCGAAGAAAACGGCCAATCGGATGGCGACGTTGCTAGCCGGTGCTTGACCGGATTGAAATGCACATAATCGGCGCAGCGCTCGAAATCCCGTTCATCCCGTATGGTGTGTTCCCAGAAGCGCTTCTGCCAAACAGAATATTCGCCACGATGATCGCGCGAAACTTGAGCGCCCGTAGCGAGAACGCTTCGCGTAAAACTTCCCTTGATCCGTCGCCACCTATCTGAAAAGTCCGAGTCGCCGGGCGGCAATGTCAGAATTGCATGTAAGTGGTCCGGGAGAATGACGATAGCATCGGTAACAAAAGGCCGTTCGTCTCGCGTTTTCCGAAATGCCGCGCGCAGCAATGCGACATGATCGATCAGCGCGGACGAACTTCGGTCATCCAGCGTGACCGTGAAGAAAAACGTCCCGCCGGGGACGAAATTGCGCCGATAATGGACCATCGTGCCAGTCTACCCCGGATTGCGCTTCGCTCCATCCGGGCTACGGGCTGTTCACGCAGAGCCGGCAGGAAGAACGACATCTCCTTGTAGCCCGGATGGAGCGCAGCGTAATCCGGGACCTCGGGCCGCGGAGCGAATCCCGGATTGCGCTTCGCTCCATCCGGGCTACGGACTGTTCACGACTGAGCCGGAGGAGTAGTGGGCGAGACTAGAGATAGGCGGCCAGCCCGCCACCGGAACCGAGACTGTTCTGTATCGATGCCGCCGTACGGTAGTTCGCAACGATCCTGTTGGCATAGTCTTCGGTGAAGCCGAGAACGCTTCGCTCCTCGGAGCTCATTTTCGAATATTGCTGGAGCAGCGCCAGACTGTTGGCCTGTATGCCGTTGCCGCCGAATGCGCTCACAAGGCTGCTTCGTGTGCGCTGATTGAGCTCCGCCTTCGCAGCGCTGGCTTCCTGCGCCGAGAACGACGCATCGGCGTTCAACGCCATGACGGCCAGGGTTCGATTGTCGAAGTCGGTGAAATCCACCTGCTGCCCGGTCTGCCTGCTGCCGGTGAATATCAAATCCTTGCCATTGTCCCGGGCGCTATCTGCTTGCGCGTCGAGCATCGCCCGCGCGTTGGTTACCAGCGTATCCGACGTTGAATCCGTGCTGGATGAGGTTTGTGTTCGCGCTTTGTCGAGCAGCGCTCTCACCGGGTCCGCATCGTTGCCGGTAACCGGGGCCTTGCCGAAGCTTGCCTTGGCGGCGGCCAAGCCCTCCAGCACGGCCTGCTTCTGATCTTTCCAGGCCGCCGTTGCCTTCTCGTCGCTGCCGGCCTGATCGAGATAATCCGACGCCGCGGCGTAAAGGCTTGCGTAGTCTCCGGTGTGCCGGGCAATCACGACGTGGGGAGACACGGCGTCGTTGAATCGTGACTGCAATGTCCTGGTCGCCGCCGTCACCTCGTCCGTCGAGAACTGGCCCTGCGCATTATCAGCGATCACCGACAAGGTCGCGCGCGTCTGGCCGGAAAAATCGACGGCGACCTGTCCATCGAGCATCGCCGATGACGTCCCGAGCGCAACGTATTGCTGGTCGAACCAGGCGCGTGCCCCGGTGGTGAGAGTCGCGACCGAAGGCTGTTCGCCGTCCGCCTCCGCCGCCATTCGCGCCAGATAGGCCTTGGCCTCGTCAGACAAAGTGACCGAGGTCGAGGATGATGGCGAGGACGTGTCGGTGGTGTCGGTCGAGGCAGGACTGGCTTTCGACGCCGTGTTGCCCGCCCCGTAGGCATTGCCGGCATAGTTAAGGTAGGAGGCTGCGTTTGATCCAACCGAGATCGACACAAGAGCACCCTCCGGCCCCGAGAAATGATTAGCAACAAATGAACAAGTATGGTTAACGCCTCGTTAACGGCCCGCGCCCGAGGCAATCGTCTTGTTTGCCGGGCCACATGACTGCGCCATCACGCCGCTGATTTTTCGTCGGCCAGGCCGTAGACCCGCGCGGCCTTCGAGAAGCCGGCGACCGGAAACTCGCCGAGATCGCTCCAGCCGCCGCTGCAGATGCCGGCAAACCCTTCGGATGCCACGATGGTGCGCCTGGTTTGGCTCGCGATCTTTTCCAGCCGCGCCGCCAAATTCACCGCCGGTCCGATGCAGGTGAAATCGAGCCGGTTGCCGCCGCCGATATTGCCATAGAGAATCCGCCCGACATGCAGAGCGACGCCGAACCGAAACCGTTCGACCGAGTCCCCGACCGGGTATTGCATGTCAGCGACGCTGGCGCGCGACTCATGGGCGGCTTCCAGCACATTCGAGCAAACCTGCTTGTCGTCGCCGACATACTCATCGATCGGAAAAACCGCGAGCAGCCCGTCACCCATATATTTCAACACTTCGCCGCCATGCTTCTTGATCGCGGCGACCTGGCAATCGAAATAATGGTTCAGAATGTCCACGACGGTCTCGGCCGGCAGCCGGTCCGACAGCGCCGTGAAGCCTCGCAGATCGGACAACCAGATCGCCGCATTCATCGTCTCGGTGTGGCCGCGCCTGATCTGTCCACCCATGATCCGCTCGCCGGCGCGATTGCCGACATAGGTGTCCAGCAGGCTCGCCGCGGTGCGAGTGAGGCTGATGATCTCGATCACGCGCGCCAGCGGCGTCACGAGCCTTCGCAGCGCCGCCAATTGTTCTTCCGTAAATCCGCCCGGCTGTTTGGTGGTCCAGCTCGATGCGTTCACCGTGCCGCCGACAAAGGGCAGCGGCAGCGCGATATAATCCGTGACACCTTCGGCGCGGAGTTCATCGACGATCGGAAAGCGCCCGGTCCGCAGATCATCGGTCCGGGCCCGAACCTCCAGCCCCTGCTGGAAAACGATCTTCAGCGGGCTGGTGTGAAAATCCGGTGACTCCAGGATATGGTAGTCCACCGTGCCGACCTCGACCTCGGAGCCCGGCTTCCAGATGAAATTGCGCCCGTAGATCTCGGGATGCAGCGTGCGGACGAAGACGCCGATACGCCAGAGCGGCAGCCCCGCCGCGACCATCCGTTCGCAGCACTCGGCCATGAACCGGACCGGGCTGGCCGCGGATCTCCCGCCGTCGATCAGCCAGTCGGTCAATTCTTGCAGTTTCGATGCATCCATGACGCCGGTATTTGCCGCGCAACCCCGTGAAACGTCAAGCGCGCGCTACCACGACAGGTGGCGTGACCCGCCCGCCGAGCTGCGCTAGCTTACGGTGCAAACCAGGGGGAAACGTTCAAAGTGTACGACTTCATCATCGTCGGCGGCGGGTCGGCGGGCTCCGTCATGGCCCACCGCCTCTCCGCCAAAAGCGCCAACAAGGTCCTGCTCTGCGAAGCCGGCCAGGACACGCCGCCGGGCAACGAACCGCCCGAAATTCGCGACAGCTATCCGGGAACGGCGTATTTCGATCCGCGCTTCCACTGGACCGAACTCAAGGTCACTACCCAGGTCGTCAGTCACAACAACCCCGACGAGGCCAGGCCGCCGCTCCGGAAATATGAGCAGGCCCGCGTGCTGGGTGGCGGTTCCTCGATCAACGGCCAGATGGCCAACCGCGGCGCGCCGACGGATTACAATGAGTGGGAAATGCGCGGCGCTACGGGCTGGAGCTGGAAGGACGTGCTGCCCTATTTCAAGAAGGTCGAGCACGACCTCGATTTCGACGGTCCGTTCCACGGCAAGGATGGCCGCATCCCCGTCCGCCGCATTCCGCAAGCGCACTGGACGCGGCACAGCCAGGCGATGGCCGAGGCCTGCAAGCAGGCCGGCTTCAAGTTCCTGCCCGACCAGAACGGCGAGTTTGTCGACGGCTACTTCCCGGTGACGCACTCCAATCAGGACGAGCAACGGGTCTCGGCCGCCATGGGTTATCTCGATCGCGAGACACGCAAGCGCGCCAACCTGACCATATCGACCAACACGCAAGTGAAGGAGCTGCTGTTCGAAGGCACGCAATGCGTCGGTGTAAAGGCGCTGGTCGATGGCCGCGAGCAGGAGTTCCGCGGCCGCGAAATCATCCTCTCGTGCGGCGCGATTCATTCGCCGGCCCACCTGTTGCGCGCCGGCATCGGACCGGTCGGGCATCTGAAGGAGATGGGCATTCCGGTCCTGACGGGGCTTGCCGGCGTTGGCCAGCGCCTGATGGACCATCCCTCGATCTCGCTGTCCTCGTATGTCCGTCGCGGCGCGCGCATGAACGCGCACACCAGACGCCATATGCAGATGGGGCTGCGTTACTCCTCCGGGCTTCCGGGCATCCCCGCCGGCGACATGTTCGTCGTTGTCCTCACCAAGTCCGCCTGGCATTCGGTCGGCGAGCAGATCGGCTCGCTGCTCACCTTCGTCAACAAGACCTATTCGGAGACCGGTCAGGTAAAGCTCGCTTCGCGCGATTCGCGGGAAGAGCCGATCGTCGAGTTCAACCTGCTGTCGGACCGGCGCGATCTCGATCGACTGATGAGCGGCTTTCGCAAGATGGCCGGCTTGCAGATGAGCGCGCCGCTCAAGGCGGTGACCGACAAGCCATTCCCGGCTGCCTATTCCGACCGGGTGCGCAAGATCGGCGTGGTCAATACGAAGAACAAGATTCTCACCGCCATTGCCGCTGTCCTGATGGACGGGCCGGCGGCGCTGCGCCACTACATGATCGACAATTTCGTCGTCGAAGGTTTTACGTTCGAGCAGGTCATGAACGACGACGAGGCGCTCGAAGCCTTCGTGCGCAAGTCGGCGATCGGCGTGTGGCACGCCTCATGCTCATGCCGGATGGGCCGTGCGGACGATCCGATGGCGGTTGTCGACACCCAAGGCCGGGTCAAGGGCGTGCAGGGTTTGCGCGTGGTCGACGCCTCGATTTTCCCGGTGGTGCCGTGCGCCAACACCAATTTCCCGGTGCTGATGACGGCGGAGAAGATCGCAGACGCGATGCAGTGAGCGAGGACATTACGGCGGACGCGGCGCCACCAACGCTATGGAACAAAACAGGAACATTGTTCGAAAACTATTAGTTGTGGTCGTGAGTTTGTTTTTTGCGTCGGCCTTAGAGTTAGTTAGATGCGGGTGGCAAAGAGATTTGCACCTTTGCAAAACCAGAGTGAGCTAGAATTACTAGGCAGAATCTAGGGTTCAACACTCGGCGAGATACTAATTGTATCTGCCGTATGGCGGTCGGAGTCCGTCCAAAGGTCGTAAAAATGAGCGGTCATAAGGCAACCTCCAAACGGAGGAATGAGGATCTGCGTCCCCAATCCGAATTGGTCGTCTGTGAAGTTGCGCAGATTCTGACTAAATCCTCGGATGTCGAAAAGTCTTTCGGCCGATTTGGTGGATGGCTGCTTATGGCGCTGTCTTTGTCGAGAGCAAATAAAACAAAGCCATTGATTCCACTTAGTGCTCTTATTGGAGTCTTGAGTTCAATCGTTGGATTAGGATGGTTCGTTTTTACAAAATGATTTTGTTCTTCGATACTTTCCTGAGAAAGCGCACTTTGCTGTAAGAAATTTTAGACTGAGTGATCAGAAAGCGATCAAGCATCCTTTCGCCCTTTCTAGGGATTCGAAATTGATTCAGCCGCCAATCGAGATTTTGAAATCCCTGTGGTCAAGGCTTCCGGACGGCCGCTGGGGCGTCACTGGCCTTCACGCTTTAGAATTAAAACCAAGCCCAGGCTACAATAGCGACTATTTCACATTTGAAGGCATTGTGGAGCTTATGACCACGACGCCGAGCCGAAATATCCATGAAGTTTTTGCTTCGTTCGGCACAACCAATTTTCTCATGCAACAGAGTGTTCTTCCTGTCGTTGCGTGGAAGGCGGAAGACTCTTTTATTCGATGTATCGGGACCGCCTCTGTTGTGAGCTGTTCGGGCTATTTGATAACCGCAGCTCATGTTCTGATGGACCCTTTTGACAGCGGCTATGGCGCGGTGCGAGAGGGGCCGCAATTGCGTCTCGACGAGGCACTGAATTTCGGTGTCTTCATCCCGCTCAGTCCAGCCTACGGAACGCGCGGGATTAGATTCTTTCCTTTTGAAAAATTCTGGCTATGGGGTGCTTGGAAGGAAAGCCCGCTGATCACCGATAAGGATAAGTTTGACTATCTGACCGACATTGCGATCTGCAAAATTGCCGAGATGCCACATGGCGCCGCACATCAGCCTCTTGGTCTGTCGCTAAATCCTTTTGTGCCGGGTGAAGCTGCGTATGCATTAGGCTATGCCGAGATGAATGATATTCCTCTTGAAAACACCAACGGCGTTGCGGCCTTCGACGACGTCGCGATGGACCTCTACGCGTCTATCGGGGAAGCGATGGAAATCTTCCCGCAAAACCACTTACGGAAGGACGTCCCTACGCCCGGACCTTGCTTCGACTTCAAAGCTAGAATCCCTGGCAAGATGAGCGGCGCGCCGATATTCGGCGCTGGCGGGGCCGTTATCCGAGGCGTAGTCAGCCGCAGCTTTTCTGGCGAACGCCACGCGTTCGGCGCTATGTTGGGACCAGCGATGCACCTCCCCCTCAACGATCCACCGAACAAGGCTACTCTTCGAACCCTCATGGAATCGGGGAACGAAGGCATTGCACGGATACACGGAACGGGCCTCTAGGTTTAGGAACAAACATGCAGGTTCAAACAGCCCGCAGCCGGATTAGTAGTGAGAGCCGAAGAGCGGATTGAGCCGAAGGCGTAGTCCGCCGCAGCAACAACGAAGGATGGGCGATTATGCTGACGTCAATCTGCCCGACGGACCGTTCCGATCAGATTGGTCGGGGGACACGGCTTGAAAGTCTTGAATGAGTTGCACGTAGACAAAATTCATCTGCATAGCGAGCTCACCTAGATCAGCTAGCATTTTGTCTTGATATTCCTTTGACAGCCAATACGATTCAAATCTTTCATCATCAGTACCAGACTTCTTCCGCATCGATAGCAAAGGCGGCCCAAGCCCCTTATCCGCGAATTCAAAGAGTATTTGAGAGTGAATTATGGAGTTCCGGCGCTTCCTTTCCGTGTGGAGCGCTTCAATGATCGATTTGAAATGGGCGACCCATTCAGGCCGGGTGTGTACCCGGGCGAAATCCGGCGTCGTGAGGACCATCGATTCCACGCACTCAATCTTCTGTACATTTGACATTCCCGCAAGCTTCTTCTGGCTGGCGGTCCAATTCTCATTGCCCCACGCGAGAAGCATGAGCTTATCGAGCAGGGATTCGACCCACTGAAAGATGATCCAATATTTGCCAAGAGTCGTGAACACCGCCTCAGTGTCTTCGTCCGTCCATCTAGGCCCTGCATCTTCCGACATGAGCTTGGTATCCCTAGGATGGTCGCATTGCGTCGAGCAGCAGATGCTAGAATTACCGTATCTCTGTGCCCGCATTTATCCGCGCCGTCTTGCGCGGCAGCACGCGCGCGATTGGCTGCTACATGCTACGACCCTCAACCCCGCCCGGTACGAAATCAGATACGTTAGCCGGGCCCTACCCGCCGACTTGCCCGCGATGGCGCAGGAAGTGATCGGCGAGCACGCAGGCCATCATGGCCTCGCCGACCGGCACGGCGCGGATGCCGACGCAGGGGTCGTGGCGGCCCTTGGTCATGATGTCGGTGTCGGCGCCCGCACGATCGACCGTCTTGCGCGGCGAGAGGATTGACGAGGTCGGCTTCACCGCAAAGCGCACCACCACCGGCTGGCCGGTCGAGATGCCGCCGAGCACGCCGCCGGCATTGTTGGAGAGGAATCGCGTGCCGTCATTGCCGGTGCGCATCTCGTCGGCGTTTTCCTCGCCTGACAATTCGGCGGCGCCAAAGCCGGCGCCGATCTCGACGCCCTTTACCGCATTGATGCTCATCATCGCGGCCGCCAGCTCGCCGTCGAGCTTGGCGTAGATCGGCGCGCCCCATCCGGCCGGCACGCCTTCGGCGACCACCTCGATCACAGCGCCGATCGAGGAGCCGCTCTTGCGGATGCCGTCGAGATATTGCTCGAAGAACGTCGCGCTGTCCTTGTCCGGGCAATTGAACGGATTGCGCGCGATCTCGTCCCAGTCCCATTTGTCGCGATCGATCTTGTGCGGGCCTATCTGCACCAGCGCGCCGCGCACCTTCACGCCGGGCAGGATTTTTCGCGCGATGGCGCCGGCGGCGACACGCGTGGCGGTCTCGCGCGCCGAGGAACGTCCGCCGCCGCGATAATCGCGCAGGCCGTATTTGGCCTCATAGGTGAAGTCGGCGTGGCCGGGGCGAAACTTGTCCTTGATTTCGGAATAGTCCTTGGAGCGCTGATCGGTGTTCTCGATCAGCAGCGCGATCGGCGTCCCCGTCGTCACCTGCACGCCGGTCTCGGGATGCGCCATCACGCCGGACAGGATTTTTACCGCATCCGGCTCCTGGCGCTGGGTGGTGAAGCGCGATTGTCCCGGACGGCGGCGGTCGAGATCGTGCTGGATATCCTCATTGGTCAGCGGGATCAGCGGCGGGCAGCCGTCAACCACGCAGCCGATCGCGATCCCGTGGCTTTCGCCGAAGGTCGTGACCCGGAACATGTGGCCGAAGGTGTTGTGGGACATGGGGCCTTACGCGCGTTCGTCCGTGTTAACAATTTGCGTTCGTGTTGATTGTCAACAGTGTCGTAACGCGCGCCGGCCAAACCGGCAACCGTCATTCCGGGGCGATGCGAAGCATCGAACCCGGAATCTCGAGATTCCCCGGTTCGCAATTGCGAACCTGAGGTTCGGTCCTACGGACCGCCCCGGAATGACGATGCCCTTAGCTATATTTCCGCAACCCCCCGTCGCGGAACACGTAGACCGCGCCCTGTTCGATCAGGAGGTCGGCGGCGCTGGCCGGCGTTTCGATGCCGAGCGCCACCATCAGCGCCCGCGCGGTGCCGCCATGGGCCACGGCGACAGTGTCGCTATCGACGGAATCGTACCAGTCGCGCATCCGGTGCTGCACTTCCGCATAGGTCTCGCCGCCTTCCGGGGCCATCGTCCATTTCGCCGTCAGCCGCCTGGCATAGAGCACGGGATCGGCGGCCTGCATCTCGGCCAGCGTCGAACCCTCCCAGACGCCGTAGCCGATCTCGCGCAGGCGGTCGTCGAGCGCATATTTTTCCGGCGGCAGCTTCAAGGCGCTGCGCACCAATTCCATCGTGGCCCGCGCCCGTTGCAGCGGACTTGCAACGAACGGCAGCGCGGCCTTGTCGCGGCCATCGCGCGCCAGCAGGTCTGCCAGAACGCGCCCGGCATGGGCCGCCTGCCTGCGGCCAAGATCGTTCAGCGGAATGTCCTGCGCGCCCTGCAGCCTGCCTTCCGCGTTCCACGACGTCTCGCCATGTCGGATGTAGTAGATCACGGGCGCGGGCATCGGACTTTCAGGCTATTCCTTGCCAAGTGAATTGGAGAGCGAGATGTCCGGCGCATCCGGACGCTTCATGCCGACGACGTGATAGCCGGCGTCGACATGGTGAACCTCGCCGGTGACGCCGCGCCCAAGCTCGGAAAGAAAATACAAGGCGCTGTCGCCGACTTCCTCAATGCTCACATTACGACGCAACGGCGCGTTGATCTCGTTGTACTTCAGGAGATAGCGGGAGTCGGCGATACCGGCAAACGCCAGCGTCTTGATCGGCCCGGCCGAGATCGCGTTGACGCGGATGTTCTTCTCGCCGAGGTCTGCGGCGAGATAGCGCACGCTGGCCTCGAGGGCTGCCTTCGCGACGCCCATCACATTGTAATGCGGCATCCATTTCTCGGCGCCGTAATAGGTCAGCGTCAGGATCGAGCCGCCGTCGGTCATCAGCTTTTCGGCGCGTTGCGTGATCGCGGTCAGCGAATAGCAGGAGATCAGCATGCTCCTGGAGAAATTGTCCGGCGTCGTCTCCAGATAACGGCCATCGAGCTGGTCCTTGTCGGAGAAGGCGATGGCGTGGACCACGAAGTCGATCTTGCCCCATTTTTCCCGGAGCATGTCGAATGCCGCGTCGATGGTGGCGGAATCGGTGACGTCGCAATGGCCGAGCAGAAGCGCGTTGAGTTCTTTGGCCAGCGGTTCGACCCGCTTCTTCAGCGCATCGCCCTGCCAGGTGAGCGCGATTTCCGCGCCCGCGTCGTGGCATGCCTTGGCGATGCCCCAGGCAATCGAGCGGTTGTTGGCGACGCCGAGAATCACCCCGCGTTTCCCCTGCATCAGGCCTGTCTTCTGCGACATCTTGCCTTCCAATCGCGCCATCTGGAGTTTGGAGGTACACCAGCACTCTGGCGGGGTCGAGCCCAAATCCGCCTGTCGGATTAACGCTGTTTGACATGCGGCTCAATGACCGGAATAGACGCCTCGATTGGGTGTTATGTTGGGTAAGGCGTTCGCGCCGGACAACCCTTGTTAACTGGTGTCAATGACCGCGTTTCGTCAAAGTGTCGAAGCCATGATTCCGGCGCTCCGTCGCTACGCTCGCGCACTCGCGCGCGATGCCGACATCGCCGACGATCTGGTGCAGGATACGCTGGTGCGCGCGTTGCGTTCGGAACGGCTGTTTCTCGGCGGCGACGTCAGGAGCTGGCTCTATACGATCCTGACCAATTTGAACAAGAACCGGCGGCGGTCGCTGGCGCGGCGTCCGCAGTTCATGCCGCTGCTCGACAACAACGCCGACGCCAGCGGCACCGAGGCCGAGGGTCGCGATATCGCCCGCGCGCTGGCGACGCTGGTGGAAGAACAGCGCTCGGTGCTGCTGCTGGTGATGCTGGAAGGACTTAGCTACCGCGAGGTCGCCGACATCCAGGGCGTGCCGATCGGCACCGTAATGTCCCGGCTTGCCCGCGCACGCGCGCATGTCAAAGCTTCGCTCGAGGGCGAGCGTACGGCGCTGCGGCGGGTGAAATGAAGATGCGAGTGGCATGCGTGATGCACAGACAGACCAGGAATAGGCAGAGACGACGACAATGACCGATCGCAACATTCCCGTCACCGAAGACGAGCTGCATGCTTACATCGACAACGAGCTGCCGGCCGAGCGCCGCAGCGACGTCGAGGCGTGGCTCGCCTCGCATCCCGACGATGCCGCGCGGGTGCAGTCGTGGCGCGCGATGGCGGAAGCGCTGCATGCCAGGTACGATTCGGTGATCGATGAGGCGGTGCCGAAGCGGCTCGATATCGAGCGGCTGGTGCGACAGCCGCGCAAATGGGTCTACGGCGCGATCGCGGCCACGCTGGCGGCGTTCATCATAGGCGGCGGCGCCGGCTGGTTCGCGCGTGGTGCTGCGGCAGGGCCCTCCCCCTTCCAGAATCTGACGGTGAACGCGATCGAAGCGCACCGGCTTTACGTGGTGGAAGTGCGCCACCCCGTCGAGGTGCCGGGTAGCGAACGCAGCCATCTGCAGCAATGGCTGACCAAGCGCTGCGGCTGGGTTGTCCGCGCGCCGGAGCTGGCGGGGGCCGGATTGAAGCTGGTCGGCGGGCGGCTGTTGCCGGGTTCTGCGGGTCCGGCATCCTTCATGATGTATGAGAGCGCCTCCGGCGAACGCTTCACGATCTACACCGCAAAATCGGACGCCGAGGCGACGCAGATGCGATTCGCGGTGGAAGGCAATGAAAGCACGCTGTTCTGGGCCGATGACGGCGTCGTTTATGTCGTGGTGTCGACCGGCGCCGACCGGGGGCGGCTGACCCAGATCGCGCAGGCCGTCTACGACCAGATGGAGAAGAAGACCTAGCTGCAGCCCGAGCGAATCGGAGCGATATCCGGGATCAGTGCGACCGGACGGCTTGTTGCCGGATTGCTCCTCGATCTATCCACCTAAGACAAGAAAAGTGGCAGCTAGGCAACGTCAGACGCTCTTGTCCCAATTCTGACATCGAAAATCTGGAATCAAAACACGGACGCGTCTCATTAAAGCACCGGGTGATCACGCGAAAATGAGTAGCGTTCGATCCGCCGATCGGCGCAAGCGGCCTCGATCGGGGTTTGGTACCGCGCTGGTCCCCCTTTCGAGGCCGCCCCTTTTTCCAGAAAACCCTTTGTTTTTCAGGAAATAGGCCACATTTTTTGAAAAATTCCTGCCAGGCCCCGTACAGTTCGACACGTGTTTTTGCGCCGCGAATCGCGACCGAATCACTCGACTCAGCCGAGATCGCTGCGCGGGTTATAGGGGTGGCCGTCGCGCCACTTATCCATCAATGCCTCCAACTCGGCATCGTTCCCGTCAGGCAGAATAATTCGGGTGGTGACGAACAGGTCCCCGGTTCCCCCCGCCTTGGGCAAGCCCTTGCCCTTGAGGCGGAAAATTCGGCCGCTGGAAGTATTTTTCGGAATCGACAACTCCACCGCGCTACCGAGCGTCGGCACCCGGACCTTGCCGCCCAGCACCGCCTCATAAAGCGTAATGGGCAGATCCAGACGCAAATCGCTGCCGTCGACCTTGAAAAACGGATGCGGCGCGACGCTGACCGTGATCAGGAGATCGCCCGGCGGGTGGCCCGGCGCGGTTTCGCCCTGCCCCTTCAGCCGAATCTGCTGGCCGGCGACGACGCCTGCCGGAATCCTGACATTGAGCTCCTTGCCGGTCGGCAGCCGAACGCGCTTTTCTCCGCCCTTGACCGCCTCCTCCAGCGTCACCGTCATGGCGACGTTCAGATCGAGATCGAGGCCGATCCCGCCGGTGTCGAATTCAAAGGTCCGGCCACCGCCTGGACGTCCGCCCCTGGCTGCGCCGCCGAACATGCTGTTGAGGATATCCTCAAAGCCCGCCCCGCCCGCGCCGCCGGAACCGCCGCCGGTGCGGAAGCTGTAGGACTCGAATCCGCCCGGCCCGCCGGCGCGGCCGCGCGCGTCGCCGCCGGGAAAGCCCTGAAAGCGCGGCTTGCCCTCGGCGTCGATCTCGCCGCGGTCGAACTGCTTGCGCTTGTCCTCGTCGCCGATGATCTCGTTGGCCGAATTGATCTCGGAAAAGCGCTCCGCCGCCTTCGGATCGTTCTTGTTGCTATCGGGGTGATGCTTCTTGGCAAGCTTGCGATAGGCACTCTTGATCGCCGCAGCGCTGGCGCCCCGCTGCACCCCCAAGACCTCATAGGGGTCGCGCATCCGTCAGGTCTCCTTCACGGGAATTCGGTTGTTGAAGCTTAGGGCAATTCGCCCGCTTTGGCTTCATCTGGGGAGCCAGTTGCATTTTTGCAACTACCTCGAAAGGCTTCGCTTGAAAACCTTTCAGGCTTTATCCCCTCGTCCAGGGCTTGATCGTGTGGATTTCCCATCGGCCGTGGCTGGCTTTGCAGGCCGCGCCCTGCAGCCAGCTTTCCGCGCGGCCGTTGACGTAGCTTGCCAGAAAATCCCGGCAGGTGCGTCCGTCGTCCGCGGAATAGGCCTGCGACAGCGGCGTCACCGAGCCGCGCGCGCCGGTTTCCGGATTTTCCCAAGGCTGGCTGGAATCCTGGTCGCCCTTGGTCAGCACGTCGGAGGCCGCGGTGCGTGCAAAGGCAAGATCGCTCTCGGTCGGCACCGCCGGGCTGCCCGGTTGCTTGCTGAGCGAACCCGTGACGTTGGCAGCGTCCATCCTGGCGTAGGCGTCCGGGCGCGACAGGCTGCAGCCGCCCGAGCCGAGACCGATCAAAATCAACGTCATCACCGCGCCGCTCGGCCCGATCGCCGATAGGCCAACGCGTCCCCATGTCCTATATAGGGCGAGCCCGTAACCGGGCTGCAACGCGCTCTGGGACGCGAACGGACGCAACTGGGACTCCTGACATGACGGACACGACCTCCATCAAACACCCGGCACCGTTAACATCGGGTGATTTTACCGCGGCCGAGGAACCGTTTGCGCTGTTCGCCGAGTGGTTTGCAGAAGCCGTGAAGTCCGAGCCGAACGATCCCAACGCGATGGCGCTGGCGACCGTCGATAGCGACGGGCTGCCGGACGTCCGGATGGTGCTGATGAAAGGCTATGATGCGGATGGTTTCGTGTTCTACAGCCACATCGCCAGCCCGAAGGGCCGCGAACTCGCCGCAAATCCTAAGGCGGCTTTACTATTTCACTGGAAGTCGCTGCGCCGTCAGGTCCGCATCCGCGGCAACGTGTCGCCGGTGAGCGATGAGGAAGCCGACGCCTATTTCGCCACGCGGCCGAAGCAGGCGCAGATCGGCGCCTGGGCCAGCAAGCAGTCGCAGCCGCTGGAGAGCCGCTTTGCCTTCGAGCAGGCGATCGCACTGGTCGCCGCCAAATACATGATCGGCGAAGTGCCGCGCCCGCCCGGGTGGAGCGGCTGGCGTATCGAGCCGCAGCGTTTCGAATTCTGGCACGACCGTCCGTTCCGTCTCCACGACCGCATCGAATTCCACCGCGATGCGCCTGACGGTGCATGGTCGAAGGTGAGGCTCTATCCCTGAATGATCGTCATGGCCGGGCATAAGCGCGAAGCGCGTCTTCGTGTAGGATGTCCCGGCCATCCACGACTTCCTTCTATTTGACAAGACAAAACGTGGATGCCCGGGACAAGCCCGGGCATGACGCAGAACAAGAGAACCCGTATGCCCTCTTCATCCAACGCGCCGCGGCGCACGCTGCTTCTGACCGGTGCCAGCCGCGGCATCGGTCATGCCACCGCGATCCGGTTCTCCTCGGCCGGCTGGCGCGTCATCACCTGCTCGCGGCATGCCTTTCCGGAGATCTGCCCGTGGGGCGCGGGCCCGGAGGACCACATCGAGGTCGACCTCGCCGACCACGATGACACCACGCGTGCGATCTCCGAGATCCGAAGGCGGCTGGAGAACGACGAACTGCATGCGCTGGTCAACAACGCCGCGATTTCGCCGAAGGGCCCGGGCGGCGGCCGGCTCGGCACCATGGACACCGATATCGAAACCTGGAGCCACGTGTTTCGCGTCAACTTCTTCGCGCCGATCATGATGGCGCGCGGACTGATCGAGGAATTGAAGCACGCCAGGGGCGCGGTAGTGAACGTCACCTCGATCGCGGGCTCGCGCGTGCACCCGTTCGCCGGCGTCGCCTATGCGACCTCGAAGGCGGCACTGGCTTCACTCACACGGGAAATGGCCTCCGATTTCGGTCGCGTCGGCGTCCGCGTCAACTCGATCGCGCCGGGCGAGATCGACACCTCGATCCTGTCGCCGGGCACCGAGAAGATCGTCGAGCAGCAGATTCCGATGCACCGGCTCGGCACGCCGGACGAGGTCGCCAAGATCATCTACGTGCTGTGTACGGAAACCAGTTCCTATGTGAACGGCGCCGAGATCCACATCAACGGCGGCCAGCACGTTTAGGCGCAGGATGTAATCTCGTAGGATGGGTAGAGCGCAGAAACCCATCAATTGTCGTCAACGGCATGAATGATGGGTTTCGCTTCGCTCTACCCATCCTACGCCACTACGCCACTGCCCATCCTTCGAGACGCGCGCAAGCGCGCGCGCCTCGGAATGAGGTTCTTGCTCGCGGAAGCAACATCACTCCGCGTAAAACTTTCGTTGCGCCGTGCACAGTGTCGTCGCGGCAACGTTGAACGTGCTCGAACACTCGTCCTCGTTCTCGCCGTCCGCCAGCACTGCACCGCAGTGCCGGCAAAGCCGCGTCGAGAACGCCTGCGCCTTGCCAACGACGCGGCCCTGCTGATAGCGCGCAAGATCGATGACGTTGCGTGGCGACATTATGAGTTTCTCAACCATGGGATCCTCGCGGCTTGAGATACAAGTTATCGCAGACAAGTTTCGATCATTCGTTGAGTCCACTGCTCAAATTTTAGCGGTGGAGTTGAGCCCATCTTCGCAGGTGTGGAACCGCAGGGAACCGCTAACTACAGCCACTTCTTCCACTTGAAGAGGAAGTACGGCAGCACCGCTGCCATGAGCATCATGACGAGCGCCATCGGATAGCCGTGCGCCCATTCGAGTTCCGGCATCGCCTTGAAGTTCATGCCGTAGATCGAAGCGATCAGCGTCGGCGGCATCAGGACGACGGCCATCACGGAGAACAGCTTGATGATGTTGTTCTGCTCGAGATTGACGACGCCGAGCATGGCGTCGAGCGTAAACGTGATCTTGTTGGAAAGATAGGAGGCGTGGTCGGTCAGGGAACCGACGTCGCGCTGCATGGTCTTGAGCTGCTCACGCATGTCCTTGGACCATTTGACGCCCTCCATCACCGCGGACAGGAAGGTGACCACGCGGCCGATCGAGACCAGGCTTTCGCGGACCTTCGAGACCAGATCCCCCTTGCGGCCAATCGCGATCAGGATCTGGGAATATCGCTTGGCCTGGCCATGGCGCGCGCTTTCGGGCTCGAAGATATCGTGGGAGACCTGATCGACCTCGGCGCCGGCGCGTTCCAGAATGTCGGCGCAGCGGTCGATCACGGCATCGACCAGTTCCATCAGCACCATTTCGCCCGATATTCCCGGCAGGCAGGAGCGGGCCAGCTTGTGCTCAACGAGGGCAAACGGCTTCGGCTCGTCGTAGCGCACCGTCACCAGACGGTGACCGGCCAGGATAAAGGTGACGGCCGTGGTCCTCGGCATATCGGTGTCGGACTGGCACATCAGCGTCGCGGTCATGTACCGGGCGCCGTTCTCGATATAGAGCCGGCTGGAAATTTCGATCTCCTGCATGTCTTCCCGGGTCGGCACCGCGATCCCGGCCAGCCGCTCGACCGCCCGGTCCTCCGCCATCGTCGGGTTCAACAGGTCGATCCAGACCGCATTGTCCGGCAGCAGCGCCGGGTCGGTGACCGGGTGCTTCTTCAGGGAGGATTCGGAGGGAACAAACACCGAAAACATGGGCAACTCCGGAACAGGACGGCAATCTCTCGTCTTGACGCGTTTTCTGGACGCGAACCGGTACCTGCTTCGCCCGAAAACGCTACCAGCACCAGCGGCACTAAACCCGATTCTGGCAAGCGCTTCATGACCCGCGCATTAACCGCCGATCCACATTTGTGGCCGCGCGGTGGCCCCGGCGTGGCCGAGATTCGGCCCCTGCGCACCCCCTGCCCGGAACACAACCAAAGGTCGCAAAATTTGCGGCATAAAAGCCACAGCCGCGCTTCCGCAGCGCGAAACGAGCGTGCAAACGCTGGCATATCCGCCGCGTTTTGCGGATAATGGGATTAATGGAATCGTCGCGTTTTTGGTGCAACATTTGTTGCTGCGAAACGCCAGATTGTCGATTGGAACTGTGCCATGTCGTCGCTTAAAGTAATCTTGGGGTTGTTCGCCGTCGGCCTTGCGTTGTCCGGCTGCATGCCGGCTACCACCTATCAGGCCGCCCCTGAAGCCACCCTCAAGCCGAACGACAAGGCCCAGCTCGCCAAGGCGCGCTATGCCGCCGTGCCGCCGGCAGAGCCGTTCCGCCGCGCCATCGTCGACTATCACCGCAAGGAACTGCCCGGCACCATCGTCGTCGATTCCGACAATCATTACCTCTATCTGGTCCAGGACGGCGGCAAGGCGATCCGTTACGGCGTCACCGTCGGCGAGGAAGCCCTCGCCTTCGCTGGCATCGCCCGCGTCGGCAACATGGCGGAATGGCCGAAATGGACGCCCACGGCCGACATTCACAAGCGTATCGAAGGCCTGCCTGCCTCGGTGCCCGGCGGCGTCGATAATCCGCTCGGCGCCCGCGCGCTCTACCTCTACCAAGGCAACAAAGACACGCTGTTCCGCATCCACGGCACCAACCAGCCGGAATATATCGGCGCCTCGATCTCGTCGGGCTGCATCCGCATGACCAACGAGGACGTCATCGACCTCTACAGCCGGGTGAAGCAGGGCACGGTGGTTGTCGTGCTCGAACCCAAGCAGGGCGACTCGCCGTACAATTCCAAGATGGCGCTGCAGGGCGGCGGCAGCAGCGGCCCGATGCCGCAGTGACCGACGCTGGTTACGCCGCAGTCGAAGATACCCCAGTCGAAGATCAAGAGCGCCGGTTTTGCCGGCGCTTTTTCTTTGCACGCTTCTCCTCGCGCGGCGGTTCGGCCTCGTCAGGCTTTTCGGCATTCGATTTTTCAGCGTCCGGCTCGGCATCAGACTTCGCATCAGATTTGGCACCAGACTTGGCATCCGATTTGGCGTCGTCCGGCTTGGCGGCGACCTCGCGCGGCGGCGCTTCGTCGGGCCGCTCGGCCGGCAATAGCGGCGCTTTCTGCGGCAGCGGGTCCCACACGTCCCACTGGCAGATCCGGTAATTGTTGCGCCGTTCCATCAGGTCGAGATGGATATGGTCCTCGTGATATCCGTCCGAGCCCGGGCCAAGCACGGTCGAGAACCGCGTGCAGGCGGAATGCAGCACGCTCTCGCGCAGTCCCCGCGGCACGGTGCGGTCGGTCAGCGAGATCGTGCTGCCGTCGGTGAACTTGAAGGCGCGAACGTCGAGCGCGTTGGCGCGGCCGTGTTCGGAAAGCTGCGCGCCGACGACGCGGTTGCGGCCGCGGCATTCGAACGAGTCGAAATTGTCGAGATTGGAGACGGCGCTGCCGAGGCGCTCCGCCAGCGGCGCGATATCACTGCGGATCCAGTCGGCCAGTGCTGCCGCCATCTTACAGCGCAGGATGGCCGCCGGCTTGACCGAAACCTGCCGCTTGTCCGGCAGTACGATCGCCTCCAGCCGCACCAGATCCTCGCCGCCGCAGCCGCCGGTGCCCTTGATGTCGGGGATGCTGGGCGCGATGGCGATGGCGTCAGTCAGCGCCAGCCGGCAGGCCGACGGCTGTGGCGTGGGCTGCGCTGCGGGCGCAGCCTGTTCGGTGGGCTTGCCGGTCTGGGGAGCCGCCTGCTGCTCCTCCGCGGCCGGCCCGGCGGAAGGCGCCTCGGCCGGGCGGGGCTTCGGCAGCGGCACCGCTGCGTGGCGAACTGTCGCCCGCGCCTTTGGCGGTGACACCCTGAAAAGGTTATCCCACGGCGAGCGGGACGCCCTGGCTCCGAAGGCCGGCTCGATTGGCATGCCAAGCAGGAGCAGCGCCGAGGTTGCGGTAACCATTGCCGCGCCGATGCGACCAAAGGCGCCATTAGCCCATTTTCGGCTTGCTTTCTCCGCGCTAGAGTTCATGTCAATTCCATGATCTTACGCCCGGTCCGCTCGTGCTTTGGTGGATCGTGCGGAAAAACAAATAACCATCGGAGGGAAGTGCGTATGCTCGGATTGATGCAAGACTGGCCTTTGCTTTGCCATCGGATTATTGAGCACGCGGCGAAGTATCATGGCACGCAAGAGGTCGTCACGCGGTCGATCGAAGGTCCCATTCATCGCACCAATTACGCCGAAATTCATGCACGCGCGCTGAAAGTATCGCAACGGCTGGACCGCGACGGCATCAAGCTCGGTGACCGCGTCGCCACCATCGCCTGGAATACCTGGCGCCATCTCGAAGCCTGGTACGGCATCATGGGGATCGGCGCGATCTGCCACACCGTCAACCCGCGGCTGTTCCCCGACCAGATCGCCTGGATCATCAACCACGCGCAGGACCGCGTGGTGATGGTCGACATCACATTCGTGCCGATCCTGGAAAAGATCGCCGATCAATTGCCGAGCGTCGAACGCTACATCGTGCTGACCGACAAGGCGCACATGCCGCAGACCAGGCTGAAGAACGCGGTCGCCTATGAGGACTGGATCGCGGAAGCCGACGGCAAGTTCAAATGGAAGGACTTTGACGAAAATACCGCAGCCGCGATGTGCTACACCTCGGGCACCACGGGCGATCCAAAGGGCGTGTTGTATTCGCACCGCTCCAACGTGCTGCACGGGCTGATGGCCAACAATGTCGACGCTCTCGGCACCAGCGCCGCCGAGACAATGCTGCCGGTGGTGCCGTTGTTCCATGCCAACAGCTGGGGCATCGCATTCTCCGCGCCTTCGATGGGCACCAAGCTCGTGATGCCGGGCGCCAAGCTCGACGGTGCTTCGGTCTACGAGCTGCTCGACACCGAGAAGGTCACGCACACCGCCGGCGTGCCGACCGTGTGGCTGATGCTGCTCAATCACATGGCGGCCGGCAATCTGAAGCTGCCCCACCTCAGAAGCGTGGTGTGCGGCGGCTCGGCGATGCCGCGCTCGATGATCAAATCGTTCGTCGACATGGGCATTCGCGTGCGCCACGCCTGGGGCATGACCGAGATGAGCCCGATCGGCACCGTCGCCGCGCAGAAGCCGCCGTTTGCCGAACTCACCGGCGAGGAGCGGCTCGACATCCTGCAGACGCAAGGCTATCCGCCGTTCGGCGTCGAAATGAAGATCACCGACGATGCCGGCAAGGAGCTGCCGTGGGACGGCAAGACTTTCGGCCGCCTCAAGGTGGCCGGCCCCGCCGTCGCCAAGGCCTATTTCAAGGTCGATGCCAGTATCCTCGACGACGAAGGCTTCTTCGACACCGGCGACGTCGCGACCATCGATCAGCACGGCTATATGCGGATCACCGACCGCTCCAAGGACGTCATCAAGTCCGGCGGCGAATGGATTTCGTCGATCGATCTGGAAAATCTCGCGGTCGCCCACCCCGCGATCGCGGAAGCGGCCGTGATCGGCGTCTATCATCCCAAATGGGACGAGCGCCCGCTTCTGATCGTCCAGCTCAAGCAAGGCCAGAAAGCCACGCGCGAGGACATCCTGAAATTCATGGACGGCAAGATCGCCAAATGGTGGATGCCCGATGACGTCGCCTTCGTCGACGGCATTCCCCACACCGCGACCGGCAAGATCCTGAAGACCGCGTTGCGCGAACAGTTCAAGAGCTACCGCTTCCCGAACGCGGCGGCGTGAGGCCCTGAAAACGGGAAGGCCGCTTTCTACACGACGGAAAGCGGCCTTCCTGAAGCTCATGCCTGCGCAGATCGCTCACGATCCGGTTCAATCCGACCGGATCGGCCGCCGTTTATCCCCTAGCGCGAGAGCGCCAGCGCTTCCAGCTTGCGCTGCGCGTCGGGCTCGCCCCATTCCTTTGCCCGCTGATACCACATGCGGGCTTGGGCAACGTCCGCCATCGGGCCATCGGCGCCGAGCTGCCTGAGCAGCGCCGGATCGTAGGTCGTGCCGACGAGCAAGGCTGACCGCGCATCGCGCGCTTCGGCGCCGCGCATCAGCAAAAGCCGCGCCGACTGGACGTCGCCGCCGGCGAGCAGATCCTGTCCGCGTTTGATCAGGGCAGCGACTTCTCTAGCGTCGAGGCTGCGCACGACCTCCGCCTGCGGCGGGGCCGGCATCGCCGACGGCACGGCCGTGGCAACGGCAACCGGCGGCGCCACGGCGACCGGCGGTGCCACGGCAACGGGCGGCGGCG
This sequence comes from Bradyrhizobium sp. AZCC 2262, assembly GCF_036924535.1. Lineage (NCBI taxonomy): Bacteria > Pseudomonadati > Pseudomonadota > Alphaproteobacteria > Hyphomicrobiales > Nitrobacteraceae > Bradyrhizobium > Bradyrhizobium sp. AZCC 2262. The sequence goes on from NZ_JAZHRT010000001.1 coordinate 5,336,561, forward strand.
ATACGACAGCCGGCGGCGGCGCAGCGGCCCTTGGCGGCGCCGCGGCAAGGATTGGCGCTGCACTTGGCGCTGCCGTCCAGGTCAAACGCGTGGAGGTGCCGGTGAGAGCCACGCCGTCACCGTCACGCAATTCCGCCGTGACCAGCATCTGGCCGGCGAATCCGTCTGGCGGAATGACCGAAACGCCGGAAATCTCCGTCGCCGGCACGCGCCACTCGCTGGGACCGGTACGCTTGCCGGACGTCAGTCGTGCGCCGGCCGTCAGCCCATTGATGGATACGAACGCGCCGGGCGGCGGAGCGCCGACGTGAATTCCGAGCGGCACAGGATCGTTGGCGAGGCCGCTGCCGTCCTGCACGGCCAGGGTCGCCGTACGCTTCTGTGGCGGCTGTTGCTGCGGCGCCGGCATCACCGACGATTTTACCGACTGCCAGACGGCCGAAAGCGAGGCGTTGTCCTGTCCGGCGGGGCGTTGCGAAGACGGAATGGCCATGACGAGGAGCATCGCGATGCTTGCCGCGATCGCCACCGCGATCGAGAAGCGGATGACCTGCTGGAGCAGCGCGCGCCGCCCCGACAGGTCGCGCAGCACGGATGGCACTTCGACCGGCGCCGTTTCCCTCGCCTCCTGCATGGCCTGGGCTACGGCTTTGGTGAACATTTCGGAACCCTGGCGGCGTGGAGGCTTGCCAAATGGTTGCAAGGGCGGTCCTTCCGTCGGCATTCGCGGACGCCACTCCTCGGTCTGGATGGGCATCGTGCCCGGCTGCTCGCTGCTCGTCCGTTCCCTCAACTCACGCGGCGCATAATATGCCGGGTCGTTCGGACCGACATATCCATCGTGCTTTGAATCACTCATACTGAACACTCGCCCCCATGAGGCTATCCACCAGCCTCGCGGACGTATGCCGATTGCGCCCTAAGTTGATGATCCCTGAAACTCCGGATGGGCGCAACCGCATCTTTGCGGCTCCGCCCAGTAACAAGGACCGGGAGTTGAGATCATCCTGCAGCGCTTCTGGCTGACACCCGCCGTTTCCCTTTTGGTTGGCGGTTCGCCGTGTCCCGTGCAGGACAGTCCCGTGTTGCGGCAAATACGACAACCCGGAGGCGAGAGGTAGACGAAAGTTGGATCGACTTCAATATACAACTAATAATCAATTTACAGGGATAGTTAATCGGCAAGGTTGCACGCAGCGCGTGCATGGCCTGATTACTAGCGTTTTCGAGCGAAAGCCTGCCCCGGCCTTGATCCGGGGCGGACACCCGGTTCAAGTCAGGAAAACGCGTCAAACAAAGAACCTGGAGCCCGGCTCGGATTCAATCAGAACCGAAAAAGGCTCTGGTATCGCGCGCGAACCTTGAAATTCGCGCCCCGCCGTGGTCTCAAGCTGCGAGTTTGCAGCCCGGCCCGCCCGCCCGGACCGACTCCAACCCGGCAGATTTACCGATGGCCCGAAGGTTTTCAACGCCCTACCAGTCGGAGCCGGTGTCCCGCCTCGCCACCTGGTCGCGCAACCTCGCCATCTTCGCCGTGGTCGCGGTGGTGGTCTCGATCCTCATCGTCCGTTTCGGCTTTCTGGAGATGAAGCCGGCGCTGGCGACCTTTTTCGGCGCGCTTGGTTGCGCCGTGCTGTCGATGCTGGTCGGCTTCGCTGCGTTTGCCGCGATCTGGCAGAACGGGTCGCGCGGCATGGGCCGGATCCTGCTGGCGTTCCTGATCAACGCCACCCTGCTCGCCTACCCGGCCTACCTCGCTTTGCAATACCGCAAGGTCCCGCCGATCCACGACATCACCACCGATCCGATCGATCCGCCGCGCTTCGAGGCGCTGGCGCGGCTGCGCAGCGGCGAAGGCGCCAACTCCGCGGTCTATGCCGGACTCTATTCGGCCGAACAGCAGCGCATCGCCTATCCCGATATCGAGACCGTGGAACTCGAAGTCCCGCCGCAGCGGGCCTATGAGGTCACGCTGGCGCTGGTCACCAGGCGCAAATGGCTCGTGATAGACGAACGGCCGCCGCAGCTGCCGCGCCGCATCGGCCGCATCGAGGCGGTGGCGCGGACGCCGATCATGGGATTTCGCGAGGACGTCTCGATCCGTATCACGCCCGACGGCGAGGAATCGCGCGTCGATATCCGTTCCTCCTCGCGCTATTTCGAAAGCGACCTCGGCAGCAACGCCGCCCGCGTCTCCAAGCTGATCGAGGAAATCAACGCGGCCGTCGACAACGCCAAACCGGCGCAGAAGAAGCCGCAGGCGCCGGCGAAAGCCCCGGCGAAGACGGTGAAGAAGTGAGAGGGCGAATGGCGAGTGGCGAATAGCGAATGGTTAGCCAGGTGACCCCTTCCCTATTCGCTACTCCCTATTCGCCATTCGCCAAGCGATAGCTCCCACCGATCACCGGATCGCCGTCCGTCGCGACGATCCCGCGTGCGACCAGGTCTTCCAGATGCGCCAGCACGGAATAGCCGGCGGCGTTGGTCAGCCGCGGGTCGATGCCGATATAGATCGCGCGCACCATGGTCGGGATGTCGGCCTCGCCCTTGGCGAGCCGATGCAGGATCGAGGCTTCGCGGGCCTGGCGGTGCCGGGTCAGGAAGCGGACGTAACGTGGCCCCTCCGGAATTTCCGGCCCGTGGCCGGAGAAATACAGATCCTCCTCGCGGGCTTCCAGCCGCGCCAGCGAGGCCATGTAATCGATCATCGATCCGTCCGGCGGTGCGACGATCGAGGTCGACCATCCCATCACGTGATCACCGACGAAGTTGATCTTCCGTTCGGGCCACGCGAACGCCAGATGATTGGCCGTGTGGCCCGGGGTCGCGACCGCTTCCAGCGCCCAGCCCGTACCTTCAATGACGTCGCCGTCCTTGACCTGGATGTCGGGCCGGAAATCGCGGTCGGCGCCTGACTCCGGATTGTGCTTCTCGCTCTCGAAGCGCGGCCGCGAGGCGCGATGCGGCCCCTCCGCATAGACGGGCGCGCCGGTGGCGGCCTTGATCCGCGCGGTATTCGGCGAGTGGTCGCGATGGGTGTGGGTGACGAGAATATGCGTCACCGTCTCGCCACGCACGGCGTCGAGCAGCGCCTTGGCATGCGCTTCGTCATCAGGGCCGGGATCAATGATCGCGACCTTGCCCTTGCCCACGATGTAGCTGACCGTGCCGGTGAAGGTGAACGCGCTCGGATTGTTGCAGAGGACACGCCGCACGCCTGGGCGGGCTTCATCGACGACGCCCGGCTTGAGCGGAAAGTCGCGGTTGAACGGGATGTCGTCGTTGTCGGCCATTGAGAATTTCACTCCGGCGTCATTCCGGGGCAGCCCGACAGGGCTGAACCCGGAATCTCGAGATAATGGAACGATACGGATCGAGATTCCGGGTTCGCGCCTTCGGCGCGCCCCGGAATGACAGTGCGAGGATTTACGAAAACGCCTGAATGCCCGTGATCGCCCGGCCCAGGATCAGGGCGTGGACGTCGTGGGTGCCTTCATAGGTGTTCACGGTTTCCAGATTCGCGGTGTGGCGCATCACATGGTACTCGATCTGGATGCCGTTGCCGCCGTGCATGTCGCGGGACACCCGGGCGATATCGAGCGCCTTGCCGCAATTGTTGCGCTTGACGATCGAGATCATCTCGGGCGCCATCTTGCCTTCGTCCATCAGGCGGCCGACGCGCAATGAGGCCTGCAGGCCCAGCGCGATTTCGGTCTCCATGTCGGCGAGCTTCTTCTGCACCAGTTGGGTTGCCGCCAGCGGCCGGCCGAACTGCTTGCGGTCGAGCGTGTACTGGCGGGCGCGGTGCATGCAGTCCTCGGCGGCGCCCATCGCGCCCCAGGAAATGCCGTAGCGGGCGCGGTTGAGGCAGCCGAACGGACCCTTCAGGCCCGATACGTTGGGCAACAGCGCGTCTTCCGGCCACTACCACGCCGTCCATCACGATCTCGCCGGTGATCGAGGCGCGCAGGGACAGCTTGCCGCCGATCTTCGGCGCCGACAGGCCCTTCATGCCCTTCTCGAGAATGAAGCCGCGGATCTGGTTGTCATGCGCGGCGGACTTCGCCCACACCACGAAGACGTCGGCGATCGGGGCGTTGGAAATCCACATCTTGCTGCCGGTCAGCTTGTAGCCGTCGGAGACCTTCTCGGCGCGGGTCTTCATGCCGTTGGGGTCGGAGCCGGCATCCGGCTCGGTCAGACCGAAGCAGCCGACCCACTCGCCGGTGGCGAGCTTGGGCAGGTATTTCTTGCGCTGGGTTTCGTCGCCATAGGCGTAGATCGGATACATCACCAGCGACGACTGCACCGAGTTCATCGAGCGATAGCCGCTATCGACGCGCTCGATCTCGCGCGCCACGAGGCCATAGGCAACGTAGCTCGCGTTGGCGCAGCCATACTCCTCCGGCAGCGTGATACCGATCAGACCGAGTTCGCCCATCTCGTTGAAGATCTCGCGGTCGGTCTTCTCTTCGAGATAGGCCTTGACGATGCGCGGCAACAGCTTGTCCTGCGCGTAGGCGCGCGCGGTGTCGCGGATCATGCGTTCGTCTTCGGTGAGCTGCTCGTCGAGCAGGAACGGATCGTCCCACTGGAAAGAAGCCGCCGCCGGCTTGTCCTTGGCTTGAGGGCGCACGCTCATGAAAATCCCTTTCGCATCACAGTCCTCATGGAAATTGTCGACAAAATAATGCGCTATCGGCAGAAGCGCAAATGGATTGGGTGATCGTCATTCCGGGATGGTGCGCAAGCACCAGACCCGGAATCTCGAGATTCCGGGTTCGATGCTGCGCATCGCCCCGGAATGACGGTGATCTATCCCTCCAACTTTTCGTTGGAGACGATCTCGATGCCGAAACCGGACAGTCCCTTGTAGTCGTGCACCGACGACGTGAGGTTGACGATCGAGGTGATGCCGAGATCGCGCAGGATCTGGGCGCCGACGCCGACTTCACGCCATTGCCGATTGCGATCGGCCTCCGCGGTTTTCTGTTCGCCGACCGGCTCGACGGGAACTCCGGCGGCGCCGTCGCGCAGATAGACCAGCACGCCGCGGCCGGCCTTGTGAAAATGGTTCAGCACGATCTGCATGCGCGCCTGGCCGGTGAAGAGATCCTTGACGATGTTCGGCTTGTGCAGCCGCGTCAGCACGTTCTTGCCGTCGCCGATGCCGTTATAGACGAAGGCGGCATGCGCAATCTCGTCGAATGGCGAGCGATAGGCATAGCCCTGCAGCGGCCCGATCGGGCTGTCGGTGGTAAAGGTCGCAACCCGCTCGATCAACTTCTCGCGCGCCTGGCGGTAGGCGATCATGTCAGCGATCGTGACGTGCTTGAGCTTGTGGGTGGCGGCGAAGCGCGCGACCTGCTCGCCCTTCATCACGGTGCCGTCATCGTTCATCAACTCGGAGATGACGCCGACCGGCGGAAGCCCTGAGAGCTTGCAGAGGTCGACCGCCGCCTCGGTGTGGCCGGAGCGCAAGAGCACGCCGCCGTCGCGGGCGATCAGCGGGAAGATGTGGCCGGGCCGGGCAAAGTCGTTGGCGCCGGCATTGGGATTGGCGAGCGCGCGGCAGCACGAGGCGCGTTCGTCCGCCGAAATGCCGGTGCCGCCATCGGGCTTGTAGTCGATCGAAACGGTAAAGGCGGTGGTGTGGTTGGATTCGTTATGCGCCACCATCGGATCGAGCCGCAGCCGGCGGGCGTCGTCGGTGGTGATCGGCGCGCAGACGATGCCGGAGGTGTGGCGGATGATGAACGCCATCTTCTCCGCCGTGCAGAGCGAAGCCGCGACGATCAAATCGCCCTCGCCCTCGCGGTCGTCATCGTCGGTGACGACGACGAGTTCACCCTTGGCAAAGGCTTGCAGAACTTCCTGGATGGTATCGGCCATTTTCCCAATATCTCGCTATTTGCAGCCAGTGCATTAGCCGGACTCAATGGTCTGCGCCAGCGTCAATACGCAAGGCAGCGCGGCGCCGGCCGGCTTGACGGAAGGCCTGCCACCACGGGCCGGCATGGCAATAATCATTGACGAGGTCAGGCATCAATCGCCATGGTCATCCCATAAGAAGAAGAAACAGGTGTTGGGGAAGAGACATGATACGTCTTCCATCGAATTTCCGTCTGATGGCATGGGCCGGATTGACGCTGTTGGCGGCGGTTGCCGGAGTATCGCAGCCTTCGCGCGCCGCGGATGAGTGGCCGACCCGCGACATCACCTTCTATGTGCCCTACGCGCCGGGCGGTTCGACCGACCCGATCAGTCGTAAATATGCCGAGCTGCTGGAGAAGCAACTCAAGGTCAAGGTCATCGTCGAGAACAAGCCGGGCGCTTCCGCGACCATTGGCACCGGCGCGGTGATCCGCGCCGCCCCGGACGGTTATACCATCGGGCTGGGCTCCAGTTCGTCGCTGGCCTACCAGCCGCACGAAATGAAGGGGCTGGTCTGGAAATCGGCCAACGACTACCAGTCGATCGCAAAGCTGTCGGACCTGCCGGTCATCCTGGCGGTACCTGCGGAGGCTCGATGGAAGACGCTCGACGACTTTCTCGCGGAGGCGCGCGCCAACCCGCGCAAGCTGAAGGTTTCGGTGTCCGGGCTGCGCTCCGTCAACGACATCGCCATCCAGCAACTCAACAAGCTGGCAGGCCTGCGCATCGTCACGGTGCCGTTTACCGGCGGTGGCGGCGAAGCGACGCTGGCGGCGCTGGGCGGCCGCGTCGACGGCACCGCCGGCTTTGCGCCCGGCATGAAGGGCCAGATCGACGCCGGCAAGCTCCGCGTGCTGGCGGTGTTCCAGGAAGGCAAATACGAGCTGCTTCCGGATGCCAAGCCGATCGGTGAGACGCCGTGGAAGGACACCTTTCCCGTCGGCTATTACGTGATCGCACCCAACGGCCTGCCGAAGCCGGTGCTCGAAAAGCTGCTCGCCGTCTCGAAAGTCATCGTCGAGAGCGAGGAGTTCAAGAGTTTCCTGCGGACCAACGGCTACACCTGGGATCCGAAGCTCGGTGACGACATGAAAAAGGAACTGGCCGGCTATGACAGCAAGTTCCGCGACGTCATCAAGTTCCTGGACGACGACAAGTGATATCAGCGCGGAGTTTCTCGCTTGTCTCAGCGCGGCGGATCACCGCCCTGCTCGCGCTGCTGCTGTCGGCTTTCTACGTGACGAACGCCTGGCAGACGCTATCGGTCGGGCGATGGCACAAGCCGGGGGCGGCGATCTTTCCCATCGCGCTTGGCGCGCTGCTGGCGGTCTCGGGGCTGTCGGTGCTGCTCGAACGACGTGGCGGCGGCGACGGGCCGATGCCGGCGACCTTCACGCTGCCGGCCGGCAGCGATCTTCGCCGGCTGCTCCTGCTGCTCGCCGCGTTCGCGCTCTACTTCCTCGTGATGCCGGTCATCGGCAACATGGTTGCCTCCGCGCTGTTCCTGTTCGCCAGCATGTGGCTGCTGTCGGATGATCCCACCCGATCGCTGCTGCGGCTTGCGATCTACGCCATCGCGATTGCGCTGAGCTTCGAATGGTTCTTCGTCCGGCTTCTGAAAGTGCAGATGCCCGGGGGCGTGTTCCGGCAATGGTTGTTTTGACACCCCCGTCATTCCGGGGCGCATCGAAGATGCGAACCTCAGATGTGCAATTGCACATCGGGGAATCTCGAGATTCCGGGTTCGACGCTGCGCGTCGCCCCGGAATGACGGGAGGAGAATGAAATGAATTCCCTCCAGGGCCTGCTGTATGGATTGAGCGTTGCGGCCACGCCTGCGAATTTGCTGGCGGCCTTCGTCGGCGCGTTCGCAGGGACCGCGATCGGCGTGCTGCCCGGCCTCGGCCCGGTCGCCGGCGTCGCCCTGATCCTGCCGCTGACCTTCTCGCTCGACCCGACCGCCGGCCTGATCATGATGGCCGGAATCTTCTACGGCTCGATGTATGGCGGCTCGACCACGGCGATCCTGCTCAACATCCCCGGCGAATCCGCCTCCGTCGTCACCGCGATCGACGGCTATCAGCTCGCCAAAAAAGGCCGTGCCGGCGCGACGCTGACCATCGTCGCCGTCGGCTCCTTTGTCGGCGGCACGCTCGCCGTCATCGGCGTCATGATGTTCTCTTCGTATCTCGCCCAGGTCGCGATCCTGTTCGGGCCGGCGGAATTTTTCGCGCTCACCGCGGGCGGGCTGATCGTGATGTCGCGGATATCGGGCGGTACGCTTGCATCCGCCCTGCTGCCGATGACGATCGGCTTGATGCTGGGGACCATCGGCCAGGAAGCGGTGACCGGCGAGACGCGCTTCACGTTTGGAATTCCCGATCTTGCCGAAGGCGTCTCGCTGGTGCCCGTCGTGGTCGGGCTTTATGGCTTTGCCGAACTGATGCTGCTGGTCGAAGACCGGGTGCATGCCGCGAACAAGCCCCAGTCGGTCAAGATGCGCGAGCTGCTGCCGACACGCACCGAATGGAAGCGCGCGGTGCCGTCATGGCTGCGCGGGACGTTCCTCGGTTTCCTGTTCGGCCTGGTGCCGGGACCCGCGGCGACGCTGGCCTCGTTCGCCTCCTACCGGCTGGAAAAGGCGACCTCGAAATACGGGAGCGAAATCGGCAGCGGCGCCATCGAAGGCGTCGCCGGCCCGGAAGCCGCCAACAATTCGGCCGCCACCGCCTCGCTGGTGCCGCTGCTCGCGCTCGGCATTCCCTTTACGCCGATTGCGGCGCTGATGATCTCGGCCATGCTGGTGCAGGGCATCCAGCCCGGGCCGCTGTTGATCACCCAGCACCCGGAAATCTTCTGGGGCCTGATCGCCTCGGCCTATATCGGCAATGTCATGCTGCTGGCGCTGAATATTCCGATGGTCGGCGTCTGGGTCAGCCTGCTGCGGATTCCGCACTATCTGTTCATTCCGCTGCTGCTGGTGCTGTCCGTGATCGGCACCTACAGCGTTCGCAACAGCATCTTCGACGTCTGGGTGCTGCTCGCCGCCCGCGTCCTCGGCTATTTCTTCAACAAGATGAAGTTCCAGCTCGCGCCGCTGGTGGTCGGCCTCATCCTGGGACCCAACATCGAGAAGCACTTTCGCGAGGCGCTGTTCCTGAGCCAGGGCGATCCCTGGATCTATGTCGACAGCCCGATCGCGGTCGCGATCTGGCTGTTGGTCGCCGCGATCCTGATCGCCGGCCTCATCGCCCGCCGCCGCGCGGCGTTTGCCGACGCCATGGCGCAGGAAAGCAGTTTGTGAGGTCTTGCGCTTGATGATCGAGTAGGAGTTCGCGCTCCCAACCTCGCCCCGCTTGCGGGGAGAGGTCGGATTGCATCGCAGATGCAATCCGGGTGAGGGGGTACAGGTGCTTCAACTGACACTGCCATCGCGGAAGCGCCCCTCACCCCTACCCTCTCCCCGCAAGAGCGGGGCGAGGGAGAAGCCAGCACCTTCGCTTTCCACTCAATGTGTACGAGCCCGGGACTACGGCAGCACCTCGCGGCGCTCGCTGAGCAGCGCGTCGGTTTCGGCGCGCTTGTCTTCCAGGAGCCCGGCCTGGGCCGCCTCGATCACCCTGTAGAGCTCGTCGGCGTCGCTGAGCCGGGTCACCGTCACGTAGTCGGCCCCCGCCTCGTAGAGATCGTCGACTTCGGCCAGGATCTCCGCGGTCGCGACGATCTTGGCGGTCGGGTTCAGCGAGCGGACATGCCGGACCAGCTTTTCGTTGTCGGCACCCTTCAACAGCGAGTCCGGGATGCTGAGGATGATCAGCTCGGACTTGCCGACGCCCGCATGCACCAGCGTATCGACGTTGCTGATGTCGCCATAGACCACGTGCATGCCGCGGTCCGTCAAGGTCCGGAACACCAGCGGATTGAAATCGATCACGGTGATCTGCTCGAGGACCGCAGGACTGCGCCGCTCGATCTCGCTCAACAAGGCGCTGGCGGCGCGGAAGAAACCGAGAATGACGATCCGGCGAGCCTCCCCATGCCCGCCCTCGTGGCCGGCGTCGGGGTCATGCTTGTGATCGAGATCGCGCAAGCCGATCCGCTTCAAAGGACCGATCAGGCCGCGCGTGACCTGGTCGCTGCGGCCCATGACAAAGGTGCTCAGGACCGCCAGCACCACGAAGGCGAACGACGCTGCGCTCGACGTCTCGGCGCTGATATGGCGCGCGGCAACGCCGGTCTGAATCACGACCAGTGAGAATTCCGAGATCTGCGCCAAATTGATCGCCGGCAGCAGGCTGGCGCGCAGGCCCTGCTTCATCAGATAGAGCGGCGCGAACGTCGTCACCACGCGGCTGACGACCGTGAAGGCGGCGATCATCAGCGCCAGCCCGATCACCGACGCACCCGGGATCGGAATCGTCATGCCGAGCGAGACGAAGAACAGCGTGATGAAGAAGTCGCGCAGCGTGGTCACCTTGGCCGTGACGTCGAGCGCATAGGGGAATGTCGACAGCGAAACGCCCGCCACCAGCGAGCCCATCTCGCGCGACAGATGCAGCTTCTCGGCGATCTCGCCGATCAGGAAGCACCAGGCCAATGCGCCGAGCAGGATCAGTTCCGGCCGGCGCGCGATCTGGTGAAACAGCCGCGGCAGCACGTAGCGGCTCAGCACCAGCGCGGTCGCCACCAGCACGCCGACCCGGGCGATCGAGAGCAGGATCACGCTCACTTGCAGGTTATCGAGGCTCGGCTGCACTGCCAGGAACAGGATCGCAAAAATGTCCTGCAGCACCAGCACGCCGAGCGTGATCCGTCCGGGCAGCGTGTCGAGCTCGCGCTTCTCGTACAGCACCTTGACGATGATCACCGTGCTCGACAGCGCGCAGGCAACGCAGAGATACAGCGCGTCGAAGTGGCCGCCGCCCATCGGCAGGCCGATCCCGACGAAGAACAATATCCCGAGCAGGCAGCCGCCGATCAATTGACCGCCCGTGGCAAACAGGATGACCTTGCCGGCGCGCACGATCTTCTTCAGGTCGATTTCCAGCCCGATCATGAACAGCATGAAGATCAGGCCGAGTTCGGAGATGACGTTGATCGATTCCTGGGACTTGACCCAGCCCATGCCGAATGGACCAATGAGGAAGCCGGCGATAAGGTAGGCCAGGATCAGCGGCTGCCGGGAAAAATGCGCCAACAGGCCGAGCACCCAGGCGAACAGGATGCATAAGGTGATATCGCCAATAAGTTCGTGCATAGGTCCGATCTTGCCCCTACCCCAACCTAGAGGTCCCGGCGCGGGGGTCAAACAAGCAATGTGTCACAGCCATGGAATGGGGGCTTTTCTCGCGATTCTGGCCACACTGTCGATACTGTATTTCCCCGCAGCAGGTGCGCAGACCGGGCCCATCGAACAGAATTTTGCCGCCTCCCTCACCGCGATGCCCACAGAAAACCTCGCCGTATCCGGCGCATTCTACGTGCCGGTCTATTCCAGCGTCTCGATGAGCCAGGGCAAGCTGCGGGCGGACTTTTCGGTCACGCTCAGCGTCCACAACGCGTCCGAAACCCGCCCCCTGGTGTTGAAGCGGATCGCCTATTTCGACACATCAGGCAAGATGGTGGAAGCCTACCTCAAGTCACCGATTGCGCTAAAACCGTTCGCAACCGTCGAAGTCTTCATCGCCGCAAGCGACGTGCGCGGCGGAACGGGAGCCAATTTCGTGGTCGACTGGGCGGCCACCGGCGAAATCGCCGAACCTGCAGTCGAGGCGCTGATGGTCGGCAGCGTCGGACCCGGGCATTATGCCTTCATCAGCCAGGGGCGGCCGATCAGGATCGTCAAGAACTAGCCAGCGAGACCCAGCCTGCAAGAACCAGCCTGCCAGAGAGCCGCACGGCCCTCTCAACGAAAAACAAAACGGGAGTGAACATCCATGTCTGCCGCAACCCCCTTCGACTTTGCGCCCTTGCTGCCCGCCGGATTGCCGGCCCCGGCAGCGCGGTGGACCGGTCTTGCCAAATACAGCTTTGTCGGCGGCAACAACGATCCCGAACAGGTTCCGGTCGACGGCCTGATCGACGCGATCAATGCCGTGCTCAGGCGCGAGGGCAAGACGCTGGCGACCTACGGGCTTGCCAGCGGTCCGCAGGGCTATCGTCCCCTGCGCGAATTCCTCACCGCAAAACTCGAGCGCGACGCCGGCATCGCCTGCGGCACCGACGACATCATGATTGTTTCGGGTTCGCTGCAGGCGCTCGATCTCGTCAATCAGACCTTGCTGGCGCGCGGCGATACCGTGCTGGTCGAACAGGAGACCTATCAGGGCGCGCTGAACCGGCTGACGCGGCTCGGCGTCAAGGCGGTCGGCATTCCCCTGGATGACCACGGCATGCGGATGGACGCGCTGGCGGCCGCGCTCGCCGACCACAAGAGCCGCGGCATCACGCCGAAATACATCTACACGATCCCGACCGTGCAGAACCCGACCGGGTCGATCATGCCGGAGACGCGGCGCGCGGAGGTGCTGAAGCTGTCGCAAGAGTATGGTGTGCCGATCTTCGAGGACGATTGCTACGCCGACCTGATCTGGAACGGCGAACGCCCGCCCGCGATCTACGCCATGAGCCGGCACGGCGGCGTCATCCACATCGGCTCGTTTTCAAAGTCGATCGCGCCCGCACTGCGCGTCGGCTTCATCGTTGCGCCCTGGGAAATGATGTCGCGGATGCTGGCGCTGAAGACCGATGCCGGAAGTGGCGCGCTGGAGCAGATGGTGCTGGCGGAATATTGCGCGCCGCATTTTTCCACCCATGTGCCAAAACTGACGCGCGGCCTGCGCGCCAAGCTCGACACGCTGATGGAAGCGCTCAATGAGCAGTTCGGCACCGCGGCCGAATTCGAGGATCCCAAGGGCGGCATCTTCCTGTGGGTGAAACTCCCTGACAATGTCGATACACTAAAACTCTACCAGGCCGCGCTCGCCGCCGGCGTCGCGATCAATCCCGGGCCGGAATGGTCGACCAACAAGACCTATGCCGGCAGCCGCCTGCGGCTGTGCTTCGCCAGCCCCTCACAGGAGCAGATCCGCGAGGGCGTCGCCGTGCTCGCAGAGGTTTGCCGCAAGGAGTTTGGCGTGCCGGAACGAATTGCGAATGTGGAGAAGCGGGCAAAAGCCTGAGCGTGATGCTCCGCAGAGCCTGCCACCGGGCGCGGATTTGCGCGACCTGGCGGCTGACACGTCGGCGGATCACTCAGCCTTGATGCCGGCCTCGGCAATCAGCTTGCCCCACTTCTCGCTTTCGCTCTGAATGAACTTCGCGAAGGCTTCGGCCGATGTGGGCGCAGGCTCGGCGCCGAGAACGCGGATTTTCTCGATCGCGGCGGGATCGCTCAACGCTTTCACGAAAGCCGCGTTCAACTTGCCGATGACCTCGGGCGGCGTGCCGGCGGGCGCGACGATCCCAAACCACCCGACCGATTCGAATCCGCTCAGGCCCTGCTCGGCCAACGTTGGCACATCGGGCAGGAAGGCGACGCGCTTGGCGGCAGAGACCCCGAGCGCCTTCAACTTGCCGTCGAGGATCAATTGCCTGGACGCGGGGATATCCAGCACGGCGAGCGGGATGTGGCCGGCAAGAACGTCCGTTGTCGCCGGCGCGGTGCCGCGATAGGCGATCAATTGAATGCCGACGCCGGCCTTCTGGTTGAACAAGGCCGAGGTCAGGTGCATCGCGGTGCCGTTGCCGCCATGGCCGATCGACAGGCCCTGCGGTTGCGCCTTGGCTTTCGCAACGAGGTCTGCGACCGAGGCAATGGCCGACTGTTGCGAAGACACCAGCACGAACGGGATTTCCGCCAGCAAGGTGACCGGCGCCAGATCCTTGATCGGATCGAACGGCATTGCCGCGCGATTGAGATGGGGATTGACGGTCAGCACACCGGCCGCGGCGACGCCGAGTGTGTAACCATCGGGTGCTGCCTGCGCCACGGCCCCGATCCCGATATTGCCGCCCGCGCCCGCGCGGTTCTCGACGACGATCGGCTGGTTCAGAGATTCCGATAGCAGCGGCTGCAAGGCGCGGATCACGATATCGGCACTGCCGCCTGGCGGAAACGTCACGATGATCTTGATCGGCTGATCAGGATATGCGCTTGCTGTTTCAATCGCTGAAAGCGCCAGCGGCAAGGCGACAACGAAGGTCCCGATTAAGGCTCGCCAGATCGACGGAAACATTCAGGGTCCCCCGATGATTTTTTTTGTGGCTGTCAGTTATGCATGATCGTCCCAGCGCAGCAAGCGACAAGGCCGCGAGCAATAGGGTGAAGACTCGCGTTCTCGTGGTGGGGGCCGGTCCGGTTGGCCTGACGCTCGCGATGGACCTCGCGCTGCGGGGAATATCCGTCACCGTGGTGGAAACGCGCTCCGCCGGGGAACCGCCGAGCGTGAAGTGCAACCACGTCTCGTCGCGTTCGATGGAAATCTTCCGCAGGCTCGGGCTGGCGCAGAAGTTGCGCGACACCGGACTGCCGGCCGACTACCCGAACGATTGCTCCTACCGCACCACGGCAACCGGCATCGAGCTCTCGCGCATCCTGATCCCCTGCCGGCGCGACCGCTATACCGCAGCGAGCGGGCCGGATACCGGCTGGCCCACGGCCGAGCCGCCGCACCGCATCAACCAGATCTACATGGAACCTGTGCTGTTCGAGCACGCAGCCGCCATCGACGGGCTTCAGATTCTGAACCGCATGGCGTTCGAGGATTTCAGCGAGGGCCATGACGGCGTCGTTGCGACCGTCCGGAACCTCGACAGCGAAACCGCCTTGCAGATCGATGCCGATTTCATCGTGGGCTGCGACGGCGCGCGTTCGCTCGTTCGCAAGGCGATCGACGCCAACCTGCAGGGAACGCCGATCATCCAGCGCGTGCAATCGACTTATATCCACGCCCCCACCCTGCTCGCCCTGATGGGCGCGCCCGCCTGGATGACGCTGTCGCTCAATCCGCGGCGCTGCGGCACGGTGGTTGCGATCGACGGCCGCGAAAAATGGCTGATCCACAACCATCTCAACCGCGAGGACGAGACCTTCGAGTCGGTCGATCGCGACGCCTCGATCCGCGCTATCCTCGGCGTCGGCCCCGATTTCGAATACGAGATCCTCAGCAAGGAGGACTGGGTCGGTCGCCGCCTGGTCGCCGACCGCTTTCGCAAGGGGCGCGCGTTCATCTGCGGCGACGCCGCGCATTTGTGGATGCCCTATGCCGGCTACGGCATGAATGCCGGCATCGCTGATGCGACCAACCTCGCCTGGCTGCTCGCGGCCTATCTGGAAGGATGGGCCGACGTCGCCATCCTCGATGCCTATGAGGCCGAGCGGCTTCCCATCACCGAGCAAGTGTCCCGCTTTGCGATGGAGATGGCGGGCAAGGTGCTGAGCCAGCGTCGCACCGTTCCCGATGCAATCGAGCGGCCGGGGCCTGAAGGCGACGCCGTCCGCAAGCAGGTGGGGCAAGCCGCCTATGACCTGAACGTGCAGCAATATTGCTGCGCCGGCCTCAACTTCGGCTATTTCTACGACCGCTCCCCGATCATCGCCTATGACGGCGCCGAACAGCCGGGTTTTACGATGGCCGATTTCACGCCGTCCTCGACGCCGGGCTGCCGGCTTCCGTTCGCGAAGCTGGCCGACGGGCGGCCGGTCTATGACGCGCTCGGGCCGGGCTACACGCTGTTGCGATACGATCCGGATGTAGCGGTTGCCCCACTGGCTGATGCGATGCGCAGCAATGGCGTCCCGTTCAACATCGTCGATGTTCGCCCAGCGCCGCCGCCCAGCGACCACAAGCTCATTCTTGTGCGCACCGATCAGCACGTCGCCTGGCGGGGCGACGCTATCCCCGACAATCCCGCGCACCTCGTCGGCAAGCTGCTCGGCCAGAACTTCAACCGTCGTCCGGGTTGATTGCCTGATGGCGGAAGTGCGCTCCCAGCATCGCGTAGGCATTGCCCTCGTCGTCGCCGCCGCCATCGCCTGGAGCACGGCGCCGTTCTTCACACGGCTGCTTCCCTACGACTCCTGGACCATCCTGTTCTGGCGCGGAGTGTTCGCCAGCGCCATGATCACGGCAATCATGCTGATGCTGCAAGGCCGTGCCGGCCTGCGGGATCTGATCAGGATGAGCAAAAGCGGCTGGCTGGTCGCGTCGTTGTCGGCATCGGCCATGATCGCCTTCATCCCGTCCCTGCAACTGACCAGCGTGTCGAATGTGGCGATCATCATCGCAACCGGCCCCTTCGTCACCGCAGCGCTCGCCTGGGTCTGGTTGCGGGAAGTCCCGCACTTGCGAACCATGATCGCGAGCGTCGTGGCACTCTGCGGTGTCGCGGTCATCGTCGGCAGCGCGCGCGTCGGTTCCGACATCCTCGGTGTCGCGCTCGCCTGCTTCATGACGCTGGCGATCGCCGCGATGACGGTCTTGCTCCGGCGCCACAAGGACACGTCGATGGTGGCCGCCGCCGCGCTGTCCAACGTCCTCGGCAGCATCGTCAGCATTCCCTTCGCCCACGGAATAGCCGCCGTCACCGGAGCCGATATCCTGATTCTCGCAATGTTCGGATGCCTTCAGGTTTCGCTGGGCCTCACGCTGTTCTTCCTCGGCTCGCGCCTGCTGCCATCCGGCCAGGCCGCCCTGATCTCGACGCTGGAAACGCCGCTGATGCCGTTCTGGATATGGGTGGGATTTGGCGATGTTCCCACGCTGCGCGTCCTCCTCGGCGGCGCCCTGGTGATGGGCGCCGTCATCGCCGACATCATCGGCGATAGCAGGACGCAGCGGCCGACAAGGTGAACGGACGCGTACTTAAATCCGGATTCGTGCGCGTGGCTCAATGTCCGCCTTGGTCCGAAAGCGACGGAAGTGGTGCATCGCCGCGAAATGACGCCATGGGCCACAACCAGACCCGGGCCGCCCAATCAAGGTCCCGCGAGGTTAGCCGCGGCGGCGTGGGCAGCGCTATATATCAGCGCCGACTGATCCGCAGGGCTGGAAGGTTTGGAGCGAGCGTCCGCGCAAGCACCCTTCATGCTTCTGGGCGTAAGCAAGCACGCCCATGAAAATCAAAGCCACTACGACAAATCCGATTACGAGGTTCTGCATCATGGCTGCCACTCCACGAGGTTAGCGCACTACGAAGTAGGCGACCGCGCGGCCAAAGATAAAGCCACTCCTGAATTAAGAGCACGACAGGTTGGCTCCGGCTAGAGCAAACTTCCGCAATGGGTCCATTTTCGACCGATTCAACAGGTTTTGCTTGCCGATTCATGCCTGCGTCGCCCCGAAAGCGGACCCGACGCCGGGGTGACAAGCCTCAGCCAACCACCTGGCCTTCATCCAGCCCGCATGGCTTCGCGTTAACGGATCCACACCCCTCACCGCGCCGCGAATGGCGCCTGGTAGGGCCGGCCGAACGGCACGCCATTGATCACGGTCTGCACAGGCTTGAGCAGCAGCTTGCCCTCGCGCTTGTTGTTGCGGGTGTCAACGAACGAGGTCTGGCCCTCCACCAGCTCCATGATCGCGACGTCACCGGGGGCGCCGATCTGAAGCGTGCCGATCTTGGGCGCGCGGTTGATGATCCTGGCCGGTGCAGAAGTTGCCATCGCCACCACCTGCTCCACCGTAAATCCCAGCGGAATGAACTTGCTCATCACGTTCGGCAAGTACGGCACGCCCGGCGTATTGCCGGAGAAGACGTGAATGTCGGACGAGATCGTATCCGGCGTACAGCCGCCGGGGATCGCCACTTCGGCCACCGTAAAATCAAAGCTGCCGCCGCCATGGCCGACATCGAACATGACGCCGCGCTGCTTGGCCGCGACCGCGGCGGGCAACAGCTTGCCATCCTGCACGATGTTGGTGAAGACGCCGGCGATATTAGGCGCACCGGAGTAGCAGTGGGTCAGCACGTCGCCCGGCCGCAGCAGGTCGAGGATTTCCGACATCAGCTCCCTGGTTTCGACGCCGCCGATATGCACCATCATCTTGGCCGGCCAGCCGCACATTTCGCAGGCCTTGATCGCGCGCTTCAGCGGCTCGGTGCCATGCTTGGCGATCACGTTCTCCGACATCCGCACCTTGACGCCGAGCAGGAAATCCGGATTTTCGGCCAGCGCCATCGCGCAGGCCTCCACTTGCGCGTAATCGATGTTGTAGAGCTCGGCGACCGGGAATCCGGACAAGCCGTTGTTGGCGATGTGGACGAACGCGTAAATCCGCGCCCGCGATTGCGCCACGATGTAACGGCGCAATGCACCGAGATTGTTGACGCCGGCGTCGCCCGCCGACACCACCGTGGTCGTACCCTGAAACTGCACCAGCTCGTCGGCGGGAATGCCGATCGCCGAGCCGTAGGGATAGACGTGGGAATGCAGGTCGATCAGGCCGGGCGTCACCAGCTTGCCCGAGGCGTCGATGGTCTTGGCGGCACGGGCGGCCGGGATCTCGTTCTCGACGGCCTCGATCATGCCCCAGCGAATGCCGATATCGCGCTTGCCCCTGAGCGACTGGCTGGGATCCAGCACGTCGCCGCCCTTGATCACGAGGTCGAACTTGTCGTTCGGACCCATTGCGGCGTTGGCGCTTCCGGACATCGCGACGACAGCGGCCGAACCGGTCAGACTCAGAAAATGACGGCGTGAAACCTCGCTCATGGCAAATGCTCCCCCTGTGATTTTTTATGCTGCGATGATGCGCCGGGCTCCCGCATTCCGCAAGCAGGGCGTGCATCGTCCCACGCAAGACCAACAGTAGCGCCGATGATCCCTGAGTGGGCAGACCGGCGGTTTTTCTGCCGGAGCTCGAACCAACGATTCACCAGCGGCTAGCCAAAGTCGAACGACGACGCAGCGCGACACATCTGAACATGTGTTCAGAATTCTCTTGAAGTTCCGGGGGAACGTTCGCTGCGATTTGAGGTTCTATCCTCGATCAATTGAGGAGGACTGGAATGAAGAAGCTTGGATACGTTATCGCTGCACTTGGTGCGATCATCATCGCGGCGCCGTCGATTGCGAGCGCCGAGACGGTTGTGATCAAGCGCGGCGGCTACCATGATCACCATCACGGCTATGGCGCGCGCGCCGAATATCGCGGGCATCGCGACCGCGGTTGGCATCGCGGCTGGCATGGTCATCGCGACCGCGTGGTGGTCATCAAGAAGCATCGCTACTGAGGCCGACACCTGGAGCATGGTTCTGATGGATCAGAACCATGCTCCAGTTTTTGTTTGACGCGTTTTTTTCACGCGAACCGGTATCCACTTCGCTCGAAGACGCTATGAACTGAAAATGGCTCCTCGCGGAGCCATTTTCTTTGTTAAGCGCTGATTTGCGAAAAGTCTCAGCTATAGATTTCAAACAGGCCTGCGCCGCCCTGGCCGCCGCCGATGCACATCGTGACGACGCCCCACTTGGCCTTGCGCCGGCGGCCTTCCTGCAGGATGTGGCCGGTGAGACGCGCGCCGGTCATGCCGAACGGGTGCCCGATCGCGATCGAGCCGCCGTTGACATTGTACTTCTCGGGGTCAATGCCGAGCTTGTCGCGCGAATACAGGCACTGGCTGGCGAAGGCTTCGTTGAGCTCCCAGAGATCGATGTCGTCGATCGTCAGGCCGTGGCGCTTCAGGAGCTTCGGCACGGCGTAGATCGGACCGATGCCCATCTCGTCCGGCTCGCAGCCCGCCGCCGCCCAGGCGACGAAGCGGCCCAGCGGGTTGAGGCCGCGCTTCTCGGCGTCCTTGGCTTCCATCAGAACGACCGCCGCCGCACCATCGGAGAGCTGGCTGGCGTTGCCGGCGGTGACGAACTTGCCGGGGCCCTTGACCGGCTCGAGCTTGGTGAGGCCTTCCATGGTGGTCTCGGGCCGGTTGCACTCGTCGCGGTCGACGGTGTAGTCGACGATGCTCTCCGCCTTGGTCGCCTTGTCGACCACCTTCATCCTGGTCTTCATCGGGACGATTTCGTCCTTGAACTTGTTGGCCTGCTGGGCGGCCGCCATGCGGCGCTGCGATTCCAGCGAGTACTCGTCCTGATATTCGCGGCTGAGCTTGTAGCGCTCGGCGACGATATCGGCGGTGTCGATCATCGCCATGAAGATGTCGGGCGCGGCCTTGAGCAGATCGGGATCAATCGATTCCTTGGGCGAGCCGCCGCCAGGGATCGAGATGCTTTCGACGCCGCCGGCGACGATGCAGTCGGCGCCATCGGAGCGGATCGAGTTGGCGGCCATCGCAATGGTCTGCAGGCCTGACGAACAGAAGCGGTTGACGGAAACGCCGGCGGTCGATTTCGGCATGCCGGCGAGCAGCGCGGCCTGGCGGCCGATATTGGGGGCGCCATGCGCACAATTGCCGAGATAGCAGTCCTCGACATATTCCTTCTCGACGCCGGCGCGCTCGACGGCGTGCTTGATGGCGTGGGCCGCCATCGACATCGGCGGGGTGATGTTGAACCCGCCGCGGCCGGACTTTGCCAGCCCCGTACGTGCATAGGAAACGATGACAGCTTCACGCATTTGATAGACCTCCCTTTGATGCGATCCAGTATGGACTGGAGCCGCGCCCGTGTGTAGCAAAAACCCGAATTCCGGCCGGCGGAAAAGTCAGGAATCGCATCAATCCCACGCCGGCGCATAGCCGGAGGGATTTACACACCGTTTGTCCTTCGGCAAGGCCGCGATCGCTTTCCGGTCCGCGTCGTCGAGTCTCAGTTTCAGCGCGTCGAGATTGGCTTGCTGGCTTTCCGCGCGCGACGCTTTCGGGATCGCGGCAACGCCATCCTGGTCGAGCAGCCATTTCAGCGCCACCTGGGCTGCGCTGGCGTTGTGCTTGCGCCCGATCGCGGCGAGCGCTGCGTCGGAAGCCGCAAGGCCCTTGGCCAGAGGCGAATAGGCGATCAGCGGTATCGATTTCGCAGTGAGAAATTGAGGCAGCCGCGCCTGGTCCAGCATCACATGGTATTCGACCTGATTGCAGGCGATCGGCGCCCTGATCTCCTCGACCACCGTCTTCACGAGCGCAATATTGAAATTGGCGACGCCGATGGCGCGGGTGCGGCCTTCCTCCTTCAGCCGCATCAGCGTTTCGAAGATCTCGGGCAGGTTCATATTCGGCGCCGGCCAGTGCACCAGATAGAGATCGACATGGTCGAGCCGGAGTTTTTTCAAGGAAGTATCGAACGCCCGGCGGAGCGCATCCGGCGCCAGATTTTCGTTCCAGACTTTTGTGGTGACATGCAGGTCTTTGCGGGGAACGCGCGAGGCTGCAATCGCGGCACCCACGGCCTCCTCATTGCCATACATCTCGGCGGTGTCCAACGCCAGCCCGCCCTGCACCGCCGCGCGGCAGGCATCGCCCTGCATGCGAAAGGTGCCGAGGGCCGCCGTGCTCGGCGTGGTCGTGGCGCTCTCCGTACTGATGGTCGTCGGCGGTTATCTCGCGGTAACGCCCTGACTTAACCGCTTCTGCGCCCGCGTCGAACACTTCATTTCCCTGTTCCAGCCGCGGCGAGAATGGGTGACCAGCGTGCGATCTCGGACCGAACAAAACGATCGAAGGCCGCCGGGCTGCGTTCGTCCTTGGCCGGTATCGACCCGCCAAGCTGGGCAATCCGCTCGCGCACGACGTCCTCATCAAGCGCCCGGTCGAGCGCATCGGAAAGCCTGGCGATGATTTCGGGCGAAACCCCTTTCGGCGCAAACAGTCCTGCCCAGACGCTCATCTCGTAGTTGACGCCGCCCTCCTTCGCGGTCGGAACATTCGGCAGCGTTTCGAGGCGTTTCGCGGCAGAGACCGCGAAGGCCTTGACCGAGCCGGCCAAAACCGACTCCGCCACGCTGACCGACTGCTCGCACATGAAATCGACGTGACCCCCGACCAGATCGTTCAATGCCGGGCCCGAACCGCGATAGGCGACCAGCGCCGGCTTTGCGCCGATTTCCGCCGTGAACAGCAGACACGCCATATGCGAGGACGCGCCGATGCCGCCATGGGCCTGCTTCACCGCGTCGCCCTTTTGCCGCAGCGCTGCGACGAATTCCTTCAGATCGTTCGCCGGGAAATCCTTCCGCGCGATAATGACCGCCGGAGAGTGGGCGGTGAAGCCGATCGGCACGAAGTCGGCAACGGGATCGTATTTGAGATTCGGCGTCAGCACGGGCGCCGCGACATGCGAGCCCATGGCCGCGGCAAGCAGGGTATAGCCGTCGGGTGCGGCTGCCGCGACGCGCCCGCTGCCGACCGTGCCGCCGGCGCCGCTGACGTTCTCGATGATGATGGATTGCCCGAGGATCTTCGACATCTGGTTGGTGACGATGCGCGCAACGACGTCGCTGGCGCCGCCGGGAGGGAACGGCACCACCACCGTGATCGCCCTGGAGGGATAGTCCTGCGCGCGCACCGACCCGGCGGTGCCAACCAATAGCATCGCTACCGCGCAAGCTTTCCGGAGACCCGTGCCAGGTTTCATAACGTGCGCTCCTATCCTGCTGCCGCGCCGTCACAATTTTCCGTCGCCGTTCAATATTTCCGCGACCTCGACCGCACGGCTCTCGCGCGCCGAGAGAATGCCGGCGCGCACAACGGCGAGCGATCGCGTCGCCTCCTCGCCCCCGACCTCGTGCTGGCCCTGCCCGCGCGCCGCCGCGGCAAACTCCTCGAGCTCCTCGACCAGCGTATCGTTATTCGTGCAGGGCACCGCGACGGGCTGGCTTTCACCGCGCTTGAGCAGCCTGAGCCCATTGTGCAGATCGTAGAATGCCGTCATGTCCTTGCCGTAGACATTCATCAGGTAGTATTCGGACGCCGAGGCGTAGCTTGCGTTCAGCGTCGACAGCGCACCGTTCTCATGCTCCAGGATCAGGCTCGCGACATCCGGATTGTCGCCGGGCAGCACCAGTTGCGCCGACTGCGCGCGGACCGCATGGATCGGCCCGATCAGGTATGCGAGCACGTCGGCATAGTGGATTCCGATCTGCAGCATCACGCCGCCCGGCATGCCCGCGGCCTGGTAGCGCCAGGAGGTGAGATCGACCTTGCCGAGGCGATCGCGGCTGATGTTCGCCTCCGCGTTGACGAGCTTGCCGAACCGGCCGGCGTCGATCTGCTGCCGGACGTAACGGAAATGGCTCTCGCGCCGCCGCTGATAGCCGAGCGCCAGGACCACGCCGGCCTTCCGACAGGCCTCGGTGATGGCGCGGCCGTCCGCGATGCTGTTGGCGATCGGCTTGTCGAGAAAGACGTGCTTGCCGGCGGCAGCGGCCGCGCAGGTCGTCGCCAGATGCACGTCGTTCGGCGTGGTGTTGATGATCGCCTCGATCTCGGCATCGGCCAGCATCGCCTCGTAGCTCGAGGCCGGCCGGCAACGGTATTTTGCCGCGAAATTTTGGCGCTTTTCATCGGAGCGGGTGTAGCAGCTGCGGATCTCGAGCTTGTCCGAGCGCTGGATCGCATCCGCCAGAACGTCAGACCACCATCCCATCCCGATACAAGCCACGCGGAGCGGGTCGGCACTCACCACTTTGCCCTCCCCAAGATTTCTCCTCCCAAGACGTTATCCTTTCCCAAGTTGATCGGCTGGGCTTCTGTCCTGCGATGTCATTCCCAATTCGCGCCGATCGATTCGACCGCCATCTTGGCGATCCGCAAATCGGTCTCCCAATCGCCGCCGCTCACGCCGACGCCGCCGATACATTCGCGGTCCACCAGCACCGGCACGCCGCCTTCCATGGCCGTCCACCGTTCCGGTCCTGCCGCGAGCGCAAGTCCGATTGCATGGCTGACGTCGAGATCCTGGCCGGCCGCGCCTTTGGCCGTGGTCGGGCGCCGGTTTGACGCGGCGCAAACCGCCTTGGTGGTGCAGGAGTGCACGGTGTGGAAGCGGCCGCCGTCCATTCGTTCGATCAGGATGACATGCCCACCGGCATCGACGATGGCACAGGAGATCGCGATGTTGGCCTGATCGGCCAATTCCACCGCCGTCGCCATGATCTTTTTCGCGCCCTGATGCGTCAGGCGTTTGCTGTCGGCGACAAACATGGCAGCGCTCCAGTCGGGAGGGACAGGCGAATTGTGCGTCACCGCAACGCCTCGTTCAAGAAATAATACGCAACTTCCGGCTGCGATTTTGCACCGCATGTCTCGGCAAGGCGGCGGAGCCTAGCCAAACTATGAGGCGCGAAGATGGAAGAGTTACCAGGGGATCCGTGCCGACGGTCTCCCGATCGGACCGCGTCAGATGTGCTGCGCCATGATCTGGCCGGGCCGCGCGTCCGGACGGGGCTCGATATCGACCGACCAGAGGTCGCGGTTGTCGACGTCCTTTAGCGTCACGGTCATCACTTCGGTCTTGCCGTCGATGTCGACGCGGCCGAAAAACTGCAGGCCGAAACAGGGGGCGAGATTTTCGCCCTGCTCCGCGCTGCAGCCCTTCTGGAACATCGCTTTCGGCCCGAACGTGTTGTCGAGCGGGGCCGGCGCCCAGGTGCCTGCATGCAGCGGGCCGGAGACGAACTCCCAGAACGGTTCGAAATCCTGATAGACCGCACGGTTCGGATCATAATGATGCGCGGCCGTGTAGTGCATGTCGGCGGTCAGCCACACCGTGTTGCGGATGCCGGCGCGCTTCATGAATGACAGCAGACCGGCGATCTCATGCTCGCGCCGCTCCGGCGGGCCGTCGCCGAGCGCAATGCCATCCTCGCTGAAGAGGCCGATCGGCATGTCGGCGGCGATCACTTTCCAGGTCGCGTCCGAAGCCACCAGCTCGCGCTTCAGCCACGCCAGTTGGGTAGCACCGAGGATGCAGGTCTCGCTCTGGTCGTCGCGCTTGTTAAAGGTGGAATCGCGGTAGCTGCGCATGTCGATCATGAAGACGTCGAGCAGCGGGCCATAGGCGATCTTGCGATAGATGCGGCCGCCGTGGGCGGACGTCGCGCGCATCGGCATGAATTCGTGGAACGCGCGGCGCGCCCGCGCCACCAGAAGCGAGCTGCCGTCCTCGGCATAGCCGGTTTCGTCGGCGGTGCCGATCGGCGCCCAGTCGTTGGTGACCTCATGATCGTCCCACTGCGCGAACATCGGCACCTCGGCGTTGAAGGCGCGCAGATTGTCGTCGAGCAGGTTGTATTTGTAGTTGGCGCGGAACTGTTCGAGGCTGTGCGCCACCACGGATTTCTGTTCGGTGACGATGTTGCGCCAGACCTCGCCGTTGGGCAGCTTCAGTTCACGTTCCACCGGACAATCGGCATAGATGTGATCGCCGGAATGGATGAAGAAGTCCGGACGATTGTCGAGCATGGTCCGGTAGGTACGCATCCCGCCGCGCGACGTATCGATGCCCCAGCCCTGGCCCGCAGTATCGCCAGACCACACGAACGAAACATGGCTCCGCGCGGTGGGCGCGGTACGAAAATGCCCGACCTGCATCTCGCCTTCGATGCCGCTCTCGCTGATATCGTCGAAGCGCACGCGATAGAAAATGTCCTGCCCTGCCGGCAGGCCGTCGAGCAGAACTTTTGAGACGAAGTCGCTGTCCGGCAACGCGTCGGCGGTGGCCGAGCGAAGGATGGTCTTGAAGCTCTCGACAACAGAACATTCGACCTGCATGCGAGCGGCGCGATCTGCCCGCGCCCAGATCACCGCGGAATCGGCCGAGACGTCGCCTGACTGGATGCCGCTGGCGATCAGCGGACGATCCGCGGCCCGGCTGAGATAGGGTCTGGCGAGGCTGCCCAGACCGGCAATGGCGCATGTTGCGGCGGAGCGGACCAGCAATTGACGCCGGTTCAAGCCTTGCTCGGCGCGTATCGCAATCGGCATCGAAGCACCCTCGTCGAATCACGACGAAGGTGTGCCCGTTGTATTTGACTCGCGGCTGAAGCTTTTACGACAGGTGGATGACGTGGAATGGTAGGATGGGTAGAGCGCAGCGAAACCCATCAAAGTGTTTCCGCGAGGAGATCAAAGCGGTGGGTTACGCCTTCAGCTAACCCTGTCAGACCTCATCCTGAGGAGGCGCGAAAGCGCCGTCTCGAAGGATGAATGGCACCAGCGGGGCCTCGTGGTTCGAGACGGCGCTTCGCGCCTCCTCACCATGAGGGTTGATGGTTGTCGCGCATCGCGAGCACTACCGCTGCCAGCCGCAGATGGCGCCGGACTTGCACGGCCAGGTCTGGATGCGCGTGTCGCGCGCCTGCGCGTCGAGCGGGTTGCTGTGACGCCGCGCCAGCCTGGTGCGGGCGGTGGCGCGCGGCTTCTCGACGCGCTCCTGCGCAATTTGCGGCTTGGGCGCGGCTTCCTTCGACACCACCACGCGTTCCGTTTTCACCGGCCTGCGATCGGTTCTCGCCTCGATCCGGACCGGGGCGAATTGCGTCTCCGGGCCGAGCCGCTTCGGCGAGAGCACAGCCTGGGAAAGATCGAGGCCAAGGAACTCGTCGGCGCGATATTCGTCGGCCAGCGCGGCGCCGCCCCACGTCAGGAGCCCCGTGCAAAGTGCTGACGCAATAGCGGTTTTCAGGACCATCGCTGGGCCTCCTGAAATCAACCAAAAGGTGAAGCTGCAACCCAGTATGTAGGAAATCGGCCGGACAATTCCAGCCGTTCCCGGCCACAAGGCCACTGGTGAGCGATCACGGCTGTGGAAAAGTTCACACGCCGGGTGAACCGCCCCTACTCTGCCGCCTGCGCCACCGGCTGGCCGATCGCGGCTTCCAGGCGCGCGCATTCTCCGCGGAACTTCGCGACATTGGCTTCCTTGACGTGGCCGTAGCCGCGAACGAGTTCCGCGCACTTCGCCAGCGCTACCAGACGCGGCCAGTCCTGCGGCTTCGCCTTGTCGAGATGGCGGAAAATCATCGCGGAATACTCGCCGGGCAATGCCCGTTCCATCCGGCGCTCGGCCGTGTAGCCGAACGGATCGAACGACGTTCCGCGCAGGAACTTGAACCGCGTCAGCAGTTCGAAGGCGCGAAAAATCCAGGAACCGAACTCGCGTTTGCGCAGATGCCCGGTCACCTTGTCGCGCGGCGCCAGCAATGGCGGCGCGAGACTGACTTTCACACCCGGGTCGCCGTCGAATTGTTCCTTCAGCGCTTTCGCAAACTCGCCGTCCGAGTAAAGCCGGGCGACTTCGTACTCGTCCTTGTAGGCCATCAGCTTGAACAGGCCCTTTGCAAAGGCCTCGGTGAGATCATGCGAACCGGGCGAGCCCTTGGCTTCGGCCGCGCGAACGCACTCGACTTCCGCCAGGTAGCGCTTCGAATAGGTCTCGTTCTGATAGTCCGTCAGGAATTTTGCGCGGAACGCGATGCTCTCGTCGAGCGTCCGCTTCACCGGCGCCGCACCGGAACTCTTGAAGCGCGCGGCACTGACGACGCGCTGCAGATCGTGCGCGGCAAGCCGGCCCCAGGAGAACGCCAGCTTGTTCATCTCGATCGCCGCACCGTTGAGGTCGATCGCCTTCATGATCGCCTCCAGCGATAGCGGAATCGCGCCGCGCTGGAACGCAAAACCGAGCATGAAGGCGTTGGTGGCGATGCTGTCGCCCATCAGCGCGGTGGCAAGCCCGGTGGCATCCAGAATATCCAGATCGGAGGCGCTGACGGCGCCATTGAGCGAGTCGCGCATCGTCCCCGCCTCAAAGTCGATGTCGGGATTGATGACAAAACTCGCGGTCGGCAACAGGTCGGCATTGACGATCGCGCGCGTGACGCCGCGTTCGGCCCGGCTCAGCGCCGGAATGCTGGTAGCGACCACGATGTCGCAACCGAGAATGAGGTTGGCTCCGCCCGGCGCAATGCGGACGGTGGCGAGATCGTCCGCCTCGGGCGCGATGCGGACGTGGCTCATGACCGCGCCGTTCTTCTGCGACAGGCCGGTGAAGTCGAGCGTCGAGCAGGCCTTGCCGTCGACATGGGCGGCCATGCCGAGCAGTGCGCCGATGGTGATGACGCCGGTGCCGCCGATCCCGGTGACGAGGATGTTGTAGGCGCCGTCGAGCGCAGGCGTCGCCGGCAGCGGCAGGTCGGCGAACAGCGCCGACGGGTCGGCCGCCGTGCGATCGGCCTTCCTCTGCTTGCCGCCATGCACGGTGACAAAACTCGGGCAAAAGCCCTCGATGCAGGAAAAGTCCTTGTTGCAGTTCGACTGGTCGATCCGCCGCTTGCGGCCGAACTCGGTTTCCAGCGGCTGCACCGAGACGCAGTTCGAAACAGCCGAGCAGTCGCCGCAACCCTCGCAGACGCGCTCGTTGATGAAGACGCGCTTCGCCGGATCCGGATAGAGCCCGCGCTTGCGGCGGCGGCGCTTTTCCGCCGCACAGGTCTGGTCGTAGATCAGGACCGTGAGACCCCTGACCTCGCGCAGTTCCCTCTGCACCGCGTCGAGTTCGCGGCGGTGATGAACAGTCGCGCCTGATGGGAAGTAATTGCTGGGGTATTTCTCGGGATCGTCGGAGACGATGGCAAGGCGTTTTGCGCCTTCCGCCGAAACCTGGTGCGCGATCTGCGAGACGGTCAGCCCGCCTTCCGCCGGCTGGCCACCGGTCATCGCCACCGCGTCATTGTAGAGGATCTTGTAGGTGATGTTGACGCCGGAAGCCGCCGCCGCGCGGATCGCCAGCAAGCCGGAATGGGTATAGGTGCCGTCGCCGAGATTCTGAAACACGTGCGGTTCGCTGGTGAACGGCGCCTGCCCGATCCAGGTAACGCCTTCCGCGCCCATATGCGAGATGGTCTGCGTGCGGCGGTTCGGCACCGACAGCGCCATGCCGTGACAGCCGATGCCGGCCATGGCGCGGCTGCCCTCGGGAATCTTGGTCGAGGTGTTGTGCGGGCAGCCCGAACAGAAATACGGCGTGCGCTGCAGCTTTGCGGCGCCAACGCCCTCCGCCGGCCGGTCAAACGCTTCGAGCTTTGCGAGGCGCTGCTCCAGCGCCGGGCTGCGATGTCCCAGCCTGCGCAGCCGCGCCACGACGGCCGCCGCCACCATGGTTGGGGTCAGTTCGCCCTCGCTCGGCAGCAGCGTGGCGCCGGTCTCGTCGCGCTTGCCCACCACCGACGGCCGCTTCGAGGCATCGACATTATAGAGAATACGAAGGAGTTGGTCCTCGATGAAGCCGCGCTTCTCCTCGACCACGAGCACGTCCTGCAAGCCTTCGGCGAACGCCTTTGCCCCGGATTCCTCCAGCGGCCAGGTCAGCGCGACCTTGTAGATGCGCAATCCCAGCGCCTGCGCCTCGGCATCAGTAATGCCGAGATCGGCCAGCGCCTGCCGCAGATCCAGATAGGCCTTGCCGGTCGCCATGATGCCGAGCCGCGCGGCTTTCGAATCCAGCACGATGCGGTCGAAGCGGTTGGCGCGCGTGAACGCCGCCACCGCCTGCATCTTCGGGCCGTGCAGCCGCCGCTCCTGCTCCAGCGGCGCATCCGGCCAGCGGATCGAAAGTCCGCCCGGCGGCATTTCGAAATCATCGGGCATGATGATCTTGATGCGGTCGGGATCGCTGACGATCGAGGCCGAGCTTTCAACCGTTTCGGAAATCGCCTTGAAGCCAACCCAGCAACTCGAGTAGCGCGACAGCGCAAAGCCCAAAATGCCGAGATCGAGATAATCCTGCAGCGTGGCCGGATTGACCACCGGCATCAGCGCCGCCGCGAACACCTGCTCGCTCTGATGGGCCAGCGTCGAGGACTGGCAGCCATGGTCGTCGCCGGCCAGCGCGATCACGCCGCCATTCGGCGAGGTGCCGGCGGAGTTGGCGTGCTTGAGCGCGTCCATGGAGCGGTCGACGCCGGGGCCCTTGCCATACCAGATACCGAATACGCCATCGACCTTGGCGCCGGGGAACATGCCGACCTGCTGGCTGCCCCACACGGCGGTGGCCGCCAGGTCCTCGTTGAGACCGGGTGCGAACTCGATGTCATGTTGCTTGAGGAAGGTTTTGGCGCGCCACAGCGCGTGGTCGTACATGCCGAGCGGCGAGCCGCGGTAGCCGGAGATGAAGCCCGCGGTGTTAAGCCCCTGCGCGCGGTCACGTTCGCGCTGCAACATGGGAAGTCGGACCAGCGCCTGCGTACCGGAGAGGAATATGCGCTTCGCATCCAGACGATATTTGTCGTCCAGCCCAACTTCCATCAACGCCATTCTTCCGCTCCCCGTCGCACGTTCCGCCGGTTATTTGAACCGGTCTAATTGCGAACAGAATGCACCGGTTTTGCTATGCGTGCCCAGCGTGAACTCATGGCGACAGGACATATCTCGCTTGCCTCAGGGATCAGCCCGCCTCTTGCCGAAAACCGCCTTCTTTGAAACGCTGGGGAGTAAAGGGAGACACCAGGGATGACAGAGCCGGCGTTCAGGACCGAGATATTGGAGAGCGGCAATCTGCTGGTGGGGCCATGGCGCAGCCCGAAGCAGATGCTTCACGCGCAGGTCTACGACTCCCACGCCTCGATCCACGACGATGCGACCGCGCAAAAGCTCGGCTTTCAGGGCGGCACCATCGAGGGCCCGACCCATTTCAGCCAGTTCGCGCCATTGTGCGAGCGCATCTGGGGCCAGGCCTGGTTTGAGACCGGATGCCTTTCGGCCCACTACCGCAACCCCGCCTTCGAGGGCGAGGAGGTGCAGGCCAATATCGAAAAGCCGAAGCCGGGCCAGACCATCTGCGCGATCGGCATGACCAAGCGCGACGGCACGGAGATTTTGCGCGGCACGGCGTCGGTCGGCGATGTGGCGGACACGGCGCTTTCCCGGCGGCTTGGCGAACTGAAACCGCTCGCCGATCCCGTCATTCTGGCCGACCTCAAGGTTGGCATGAAGACATCCCGCCAGACGGTCAGAATGGATTTCGACCAGCACATGGGCGACCTCTATCCGTTTTCGCTGGCGGAGAAGCTGAAGGTGATCACCGAACCCTCAGCGTACTATTCGCAGGAGCTCAATCCCTGGGGACGAGCGATCATCCCCGTGGAGATGCTGAGCGTGCTGTTTCAGTACCGCGCCCGCGAGGACAAGCTGCCGGTGCGCGGGCCTGCTGTCGGGCTGTTCGCCGATCAGGAAATCCGCCTGCTGCGCGGGCCGCTATTCGCAGGCGAAAGCTACGTCACCGAACGCGAAGTCGTTGCGCTGAGCGGCAGCCGCCGCACCGAAAGCGTGTGGATGCGCACGACGGTATTCGGGGCCGACAACACGCCGGTCGCGACCATGCTGCTGAACCTTGCGAGCATCAAGGATTCCTACGCCAACTACGAGCGGGAGCACAAAGCGCTCTACGGCTAAAGCGTTTTCCAGCGAAGTGGAGACCGGTTCGCGTCAGCAAAACGCGTCAAATTAAAAGTGTGAGCCCGATCCGCTATCGCCAACAAGGACAACAATAAAATGGCCCGCCTGCCCTATCTCGAAGCCGACCAGGTCGCCCCCGAATACCGCGACATGCTCAAGCGCAACACGAACCTGCACAAGCTGCTGGTGAACTCGCCCGACATGGCGCGCGCCTTCAACGGCGTCGGCGGCTTCATCCGCTTCAAGAGCAAGCTCGATCCGCGCCTGCGCGAACTCGCGATCCTCCAGGTCGGCTGGATGGAAAAGTCAGAGTACGAGTTCACTCACCACGTGAGGATCGGCAAGGAGTTCGGGGTCACCGACGACGATATCGCCGCCCTGATGGCCGAGACCGAGGGCAAGCCCTCAATGCTCGAGCCGCTGGCGAAGGCAATCCTCCGTGGCGCCCGCGAGATGGTGCGGGAGCTTGCGATGTCGGAGGCAACGTTCTCTGAGATCAAGCAAAAACTCTCCGACGAGCACATGGTCGACCTCGTGCTCACCATCGCCTTCTACTGCGCCGTGGTCCGCGTGCTGGCGACGATGAAGATCGACAACGAACCCCATTACAAAGAGGTACTGCAACAGTACCCGATCCCGGGAGTGGAATGAGATGCGCCTGAAAGATCGTGTCGCCATCGTCGTCGGCGCCGGACAGAGCCCCGGGGAAGGCATCGGCAACGGCCGCGCCACCGCCCTGACCTTTGCGCGCGAAGGCGCCAAGGTGTTGTGTGTCGACCACAATCTGGCCTCTGCCCAGGAGACCGTCGACATGATCGCCGCCAAGGAAGGCACCGCGGCGGCATTCAAGGCCGACGTCACCAAAAATACCGACCTCAAGGCGATGGTAGAGGATGCGCATGCCCGCTGGGGCCGCGTCGACATCCTGCACAACAATGTCGGCGTCAGCCTGTCCGGCGGCGACGCCGAGCTGCTCGACATATCGGAGGAAGCGTTCGACCGCTGCGTGGCGATCAACCTGAAGAGCTGCGTGCTGGCCGCCAAGCACGTGATCCCGATCATGCGGGCGCAGAAAAGTGGCGCGATCATCAACATCTCGTCGATGGCCGCGATCACCACCTACCCCTATGTGGCCTACAAGGCGACCAAGTCGGCGATGATCGCCTTCACCGAACAGCTCGCCTATCAGAACGCGCAATACGGCATCCGCGCCAACGTCATCCTGCCCGGGCTGATGAACACGCCGATGGCGGTCGACACCCGCGCGCGCGAATGGGGGAAGAGCCGCGCCGAAGTCGAGGCCGAGCGCGACGCCAAAGTTCCGCTGCGCCACAAGATGGGCACCGGCTGGGACGTCGCCAACGCCGCGCTGTTTCTCGCGTCCGACGAAGCGAGTTTCATTACCGGCGTGACGTTGCCGGTCGATGGCGGATCGAGCGTGCGGCGGGGATAGATCGCAGGGTGGGCAAAGGCGCACTTCGCGCCGTGCCCACCATCGCGCATTCCGGTCAAAATGGTGGGACGCGTCGCTTTGCCCACCCTCATATGAGGGCTTTTGAGTCAAGCATCCCGACCGGGGCTTGGATGTGATTTTTTGCATTCGGTGGAGCGGCGGCGCGCGGAGCCATGCGTAGCGCAGCGTGCCGCCGCGGTCGGTGCGCTCAGGAACTGGCTTCCGGCGATTTATGCAGCATCTCACTGCATCACCTCATATCCGGTCGGGCGTTTTGCAGCCCGGTACCCACATTCCGCATGCATGCGGCGAGGAAGCCATGAGGATGAGACCCATCTACGAAGCGGCCTGTTGATTTGGCCCAAGGGTGGCACGGTCATCATCCATTCCGCGCTGACCGCGGCCGACGCCGCGACGCTGACGCGTTGCTTGAAACGTTTACGCCTTCGCGGCCTTGAGCACGGCTCCTTCGGGAACCATGCCGGTTGTGAGGTAGCGCCAGAGCGCCACCATCAGCTTGCGCGCCAAGGCCACGATGGCGATGCGCTTGTTGCGCTTGCTGGCATTGTTGTGGGTGCGGCTGCGGAACCATCGGGTGAGCGCACTCTCCGGCTGATGCCGCAGCCACAGCCAGGCCAGTTCGATCGCGGCGCAGCGGGCGCGTGGATTGCCCGCCTTGCTGATGCCCTGGTCGCGGTCGGTCCCGCCGCTCTGCCATGGACTGGGCGTCAGCCCGAAATAGCTCGCGACCTCACGCCGATTACGAAAGTCCTTGTAGAACACCTCGCTGGTCAGCGTCGTCGCGAACGCCGGACCGAGGCATTTGAGCCGGAGCAACAGTTCGCTGCGCTCGGTCATCTGCGCCGCCGCAGGTGCCGGATCCGCTTGAGCCGACGCCTGTGCGAGTTCCTCGAGCCGTTCGCGCACCAGCATCAGCCGTGCGTGCTCGTGCC
Organism: Bradyrhizobium sp. AZCC 2262; assembly: GCF_036924535.1. Taxonomy (NCBI): domain Bacteria; kingdom Pseudomonadati; phylum Pseudomonadota; class Alphaproteobacteria; order Hyphomicrobiales; family Nitrobacteraceae; genus Bradyrhizobium; species Bradyrhizobium sp. AZCC 2262. The sequence goes on from NZ_JAZHRT010000001.1 coordinate 5,370,245, forward strand.
TGATCTCCGCCAGCATCCGTGGCGGCACCGCCTGGCCCTGCCAATCCCGCTGCGCCGAAAGCCAGCTCAGCCAGTCACGCCGGCGCGGGTTCCCCACCGCCATGCCCAACAATCGCAGCAGCGCCTTGATCCGGGTGGTGTGCGCGGTTTGCTCCTTGATCAGCCGGCCGCGTTCACGGCTGGTGCGGCGGGCGTCCTCTTGCTCCGGCGCAGGTGCCCGCACGATCCGCACCACCTGCGGCTCACCGCGCAGATACGCCATCAGCGTCCGTAGCATCTTCTCGCCATCGATCCGGTCGGTCTTCACCCGCCGTGCCCGCTGATCCACCGCTATGCTCGCAGGGTCAAACACGTAGTTCGTGATCCCGGCAGCCAGCAGAAGCCGATGCAGCCAGAACCCGTCGTAGCCCGCTTCGTAGCAGCTCACCACCGCCGGAACGGCTCCCAGCGCCCGGGCCGCCCGCTCCCGAACCTGACCGATCAGCGCCAGCAGCGCAGCATGATCGCCGCCCTCCAGCTTGTGACGCGACATCTTGCCTTTGTCCGGACTGTGCAGCGTTACCAGCCAGCTCTTCTGGCTCAGTTCAATCGCAACGAAAATCGTGCCACAATGCCCGGCGGTGGGCGTGTCTACGGTCGATGCTTGCATCTGGCTCTCCGATGGTTCGAGTGTGGAAACCCAAACCTACCGGAAAGGGCACGCTCACCGCCCCATGGAATCTACGGCGGCTACACCCGCGCAAGAAAGGCAGCGCATTTCCGTGACCAAAGCCGACCTTTCCGACCTCTATCGAAACTACATTGCCTGCCTGAACAAGCAGGACTGGCCGATGCTGGGCGAGTTCGTTCATCACGACGTGGTCCACAACGGCCGGCGGATCGGCTTGTCAGGCTATCTCGAAATGCTGGAGCGAGACTTTGATGAAATTCCCGACCTTCATTTCAACATCCAGATGCTGATTGCCGATCCACCCTATATTGCCAGCCGGCTAAGCTTCGACTGCACGCCGAAGGGAAGCTTTCTTGGCCTCCAGGTCGGCGGGAAGAGAGTTTCATTCACCGAGAATGTTTTCTACGAGTTTCGGAACGACAAGATTCGCGAAGTTTGGTCGGTGATAGACAAGGCGGCCATCGAAGCCCAGCTTTAGCGGCCAATATGGTCACGCGCTCCGCCGGCGCGAGGAAGGCGTGTTCCTGATGCCCGCCGTTTACCTTTGATTAGTAACTTTCTCTTAAGGGTTGCGGCGATTGGGCGGTCTTTTTGACCCGCCCCTGTTCACGCAATTTTGCGCCGGCGTTTTTTATTCGGCCATCTGTGTGATTCGACACATTCAATCGATTCCAGTGACACGATGATGTGACAAGCCGCATCGTCGCTTGTCGAAATACCGACTCGTTGCAGTCGCACCAATTTCACGTGCGGTCGCTATGAGGCACCACAAGAATTGTGGCACGCGCTGCAAGAATGCCGAGGCACCATGAACGAAGAATTCGACTACGACCTGACGCCGTCCCAGTGGGAAACCTTGAAAGCGTTGCGGACGCCGGCATCAAAGCTGCCGCGCATGAGCCGCCACACGATCGACGGCCTGATCGCGCTCGAACTCGCCGCCATGAACGGTGACACGCCCGCCATCACCGCGAAGGGACGCAAGGTGCTGATTCGCGGCTCGTCGCTGCTGTTGCAGGATCTGGCGGCCTGATTCGCGGCATTGCGCACCTGCAGCATAAATTCAGGATTGACCGCACCTGATTCCCTGACATATCGCAGTTACATCGACTGAGTGGCAACTAGGGTTCCGGATGGCGAGACCGCCATCGCCGGTCCGAGCGTTGCGGAAACCGCGCCAGCCCGCGGCTGCACCCGAGGGACAAAAGCCCAGAGGAGGAGATGTCGAGATCTTTGTTCGCGCCAGATGGCACGGAGGTCTCATGTCGCTGCTCTCGCTAACCCTCGTCGTCCTCGCCGCCTTTATTCACGCCACATGGAATCTGCTGTCCAAGCGCGCCGCCGATGCCGGCCCGACCTTCGTCTTCGCCTACAATTTGTTCGCCTGCCTCGTCTATCTGCCGTGGATGATCTGGCTACTGATTTACGGTGACCTGCACTGGAACCTTCCGGTGGCCGGCTGCCTCGTGCTCAGCGCGGCCATTCATCTGGCCTACAGCCTTTGCCTGCAGCGCGGCTATCAGGTCGCCGACCTCTCCGTGGTCTATCCGATCGCGCGCGGCACCGGACCGCTGCTGTCCTCGATCGGCGCGTTCATCCTGCTGCGCGAGACGCCGACCGCGCAGGGCATCTTTGGGCTGCTCGCCGTCGTCGCCGGGATCGGCTTGATCACCACGCAGGGCGATCTCTCGGCGTTTCGCCGCCCGCGCGGCCTCGACGGCGTGCGCTGGGGCACCGCGACGGGATCGCTGATCGCGGGCTACACCGTCGTCGACGGATACGGCGTCAAGCTGCTCGGCATTCACCCAGTCGTGCTCGACTGGATCACCAACCTGCTGCGCTTCTTCATCATGCTGCCGATCGTGCTTTCGAACCTGCCTCGCGCGAAGGAGAAGATGAAAGGCTATTGGCTGCTGGCATTCGGGGTCGGCGCGCTGTCGCCGCTGTCCTACATCCTCGTGCTCACAGCCATCGAGATGGGCGCCCCACTCAGCCTGGTCGCACCCGCGCGTGAAATGTCGATGATGGTGGGCGCGCTGTTCGGCATGCTGATCCTTGGCGAACGGGTCACGGCCTGGCGTGTGGCGGGGTGCGCAATCTTGATCGGGGGCGTCATCCTGCTCGGATCGGCGAAGGCTTAGCCAAATTCACACCGTTTCTCATCATCCGTCACCGGCGAGGTGATCACCAGGAACACCAGATCGACCAGCCCGGAATTCGAAATCGCGTGTTCGACGCCGGGCGGCAGGAAGATGAAGTCGTGCTTGCGCACCACATGGTTCTTGCCGGCGATTTCTATCAGCCCCTCGCCTTCGAGCACGTGATAGATCTGCTCCTGCACGAGATGCTTGTGGCGCGCGACATGCGCCATCGGCTGGTACATCGAAATCCGATAGTCGATGTGGCGGGAGCCCGCGGTCTCCGGCATGACCAGCGGTTTTGACAGCGCGCCGCCGAAATGGTTGGGGAATTCCCGCCACGGCACTTCGGCGATGTTGCGGATGAAGGCGCCGTTGTTTTCCGAAGCCATGATGGCCTCCTCTGCCGTCAGATCACCAGCGCCCCGCCGTCGATATAGACGATCGATCCGGTCGCAAAGCCGTTCGCCATGAAACCGAGGATCTGCCGCGCGATATCCTCAGCCGCGCCGACGCGGCCGACCGGCAGCGACGCCGCAGCTTTCGCCAGCATATCGCGCCGCGCCTCTTCCGGCATCGCGGCGCGGATCGGGGTGTCGATGATTCCGGGCGAGACCGCGTTGACGCGCACCGGCGCGAGTTCGAGCGCCAGCGCTCGCGAAAGCGATTCCAGGGCACCATTGGCGGCGCTGACGATCGCCGAATTCGGACGCGGACGAACGCTGAGGAATCCCGAGACCAGCGTCAACGATCCGCCGGCGCGGATTTGCGCCTGCTGCGCGACCCGCCAGGCGCCCCAGAACTTGCCTTCCATGGTGGCGCGGACATCTGCCATCGCCACCGTCTTGAACGGACCGGTGCGAAGCTGCGCCGCCGTGACCACGACATGATCGACGGGACCGCAACGGCGGAATAATTCCGCCACGCTGTCATCGCTGGTGACGTCGGTTGGAATCGCGATCGCATTCAGCTTTTCGGCAGCCTTGTCGAGCCGCTCGACGTTGCGCGACGCGATGATGACATCGGCGCCCTCGCGCTTCGCCATCTCTGCGGTCGCAAGACCGATGCCGGAGGAACCACCGACGACGACGACTTTCTTGCCTGCAAGCAACATTAAGATTTCCTCCGACGAGATCAGGCGGGCTGAAAGCGCGTGCCGATGCCGGCCTTGCTCTGGCCGAGCCCGGGCAATTCCCAGACGCCGGCGCCGGCCGGATTGATATCGGCGGCGATATCGACATCGATCAGATAGGGCTTGTTCGCCGCGATGCCCTTGCGGATGGCTTCGCCGAGATCGCCGGCACGATCGACGCGCACGCCTTCGACGCCGCAGGAGCGCGCCATCGCCGCGAAATCCGGATTGTAGCGCTCGCCGGTGTTGGGATCGTGGAAGTCGGTCGCCAGTTCCCGTCCGCCGAGATAACCGCGCTGCAATCCCCGGATCGAGGCATAAGCGTAATTGTTCCAGACCACCCAGACGACAGGCAGATTATATTCGACCGCCGTTCCCAGCACGTTGGCGTGCATGAAGAAGGCACCGTCGCCGCACACGGAGACACAGGGCCGGTCGGGCGCGGCGAATTTTGCGCCCATCACGCCGGCAACCCCAAAACCCATCGGGCCGAATCCCATCGAGCCGATCAGCGAATCCGGCCGCTTCGGCTTGCAGAAGCCGAGCAGCCAGTTGTGGTGCACGCCGATATCGCTGACAAGGATCGCATCGTCAGGCAGCGCCTTGTCGATTTCGAGCGCGGCGCGCTGCGGATTGATCGGCGTGGTGTCGTCGGAAAATCCGGGGGCGACAAACTTGTCCCACTCTTTCCGGTAGCCGTCGATCTGCGAAAGCCACTTTTTGCGCGCATCGGCCTTTTTGGTGAGATCGGCGCGACGATCGAGTTCGGCATGGACCTGTCGCAGGAACGTGCGGACGTCGGCCATCAGGCCAAGCGCGACCGGATAATTCCGGCCGATCTCTTCGGGATCGATGTCGACATGGATCAGCCGCGTCGGCGGAATGGTGAAGGAGTAGCCCGGGATCCACGAGCTCGAGGTGCGATCGTCGAACCGCATCCCCATCGCCAGCAGCACGTCCGCCTGTCGCGTCGCGTGGTTGGCCTGGTAATGCCCGGCGCGCGCGACGAGGCCCAGCGCCAGCGGATGGTTGCAATCGATCGCGCCAAGGCCACTCGCGGAGGCCGCGACCGGAATCTGCAGCCGCTCGGCGAGCTTCAGCAATTCTTCCGCCGCGCCGCCATAACGCACGCCCTGGCCTACGATGATCGCCGGCCGCTCGGCTGACAGCAGCATGTCGACGGCTTTCACCACGCCATCCGGATCGGCGCCGCAGCGGCTTGAGATGTTGGCGTTCCATGCGATCGCGTTCGGCGCCTCTTCGGCCGCCGACTCCATGAACACGTCGAAGGGCACGTCGAGCACCACGGGACCGGGCCGGCCGGTCGTCATGGTCTTCCAGGCCTGCCGCACCGCCAGCGGCACCATCTCGCCGCGCGTCGGCTGAAACACCTTCTTGCACATCGTGCGCACGGTGGAGGGAAAATCGGCCTGGTAATGCCGGTACATTTCCTGGAAGGCGCCGCGGTTGAACTGGCTGGTCGGCACGTTGCCGGTCACCGCCATGAACGGCACGGAGTCGAGGAAGGCGTTGGCGAGCGAGATCGGCAGGTTGGCCGAGCCGGGCCCGCAGGAGGTGAACGTCGCCGTCGGCCGTCCCGACACGCGGTAATAAACGTCGGCCATGAAGCCGGCGACGCTCTCATGGTGCACCGAGATGGTCTTGATGTCGGATGAGCGCTCGTAGAGCGCATCGATGAACTGGATGTTGCCGTGGCCGCACAGGCCGAACACCTGCGGCACCTTCTCCTGGATCAGGTAGTCGACGATGACCTGAGCGCCGTTGAGCATGTTACGCGACATCGACCACCATCTCCCTGCAGCTCAACGAATTCGCCTCCGCGTCTTGCTTGCGCGGCCGGCGACGGGCCCGAACCTATTTCTCATAATACTGTACGTCAATTGCTATTGTGGTATGGTGCGGAAACGCGCCTGGCGCTGTTAATGGGCGAGGACGGCCTGATAGAGTTCGCCTTGCCCACTCTGGAGATCTGATTCCCGTGAAACCGCGCACCAAGCCGAAGACGAGCGACAAGCAGACTACATCGAGCAAGGTTTCGAACGGCAAAGTCTCGATCGCAAGGCTGGTGCCATCGAGCGAGCCCAACATCGACGACGAGGCCGAGGAACGCGCGCGGGGCGGCGTGCAGTCGCTGGGCCGGGCGTTTTCGATCCTGGAGGAAGTCGCGCGTCACCGCGAAGGCATCGGCTTGGCGGATCTCAGCAAGCTGGTGGGCTTGCATAATTCGACCACCTTCCACCTCGCCAAGACGCTGGTCTCGCTCGGCTATCTCCGGCAGGAGCGCGATTCAAAACGTTATCGTGTTGGCCGCCCGCTGTTTGCGCTCGCGGCCAGCGCGCTCGATGAAATCGAGATGGTCAATCTGGCGACGCCGGTGCTGGAAGACCTGTCGCGGGAGTCCGGCGAAAGCGGCCATTTTGCCGTGCGCATGGGCGACGCCGTCGTCGTGATTGCCCGCACCAGCGGGCCCGGCGCATTCCAGTTGACCGACCGCGTCGGCGTGGTGCGCCCGGCGCACTGCACGGCGCTCGGCAAGATCATGCTCGCCTCGCTGCGCCCCGATCAGTTGAAGCGCTTTCTCGAACGTGTGGAACTGAAACCATCGACGAAAAAATCGATCACGGACCCCACCGTGCTGCTGCGCGATATCGCTGAAATTCGCCGCAGCGCGATCGCCTTTGACGACGGCGAATTCAACGCCGAAGTCCGCTGCGTCGCGGTGCCGGTCTACAATTTCACCGGCGAAGTGATCGGCGCGCTCGGCATTTCCGGCCCGATCTGGCGCATGACCGACCAGGTGCTGCAGAGCCGCGCCAAGCTGGTGCAATCGGCGGCCAGCCGGCTGTCGGCCGAATTCGGCGCGCGGGATCTGGCGAAATCCTCCTGATCCAATCCGGCTGAAATCCGCATCCCAAACCGGCTGAACGCGGCTGCGACGCATTTGGCGTTGACAGGAGCCATCGCGTCCGGAAATATCTTACAACAATAGAAGAACGTCTCTCACATTGTCGCATACGCGGAAACGGACGAGAGAACGTCGCGACGTATCCCGGGAGGAGACCAGTGATGACCCGCTACAGCCGACGTACCCTGTTGAAAGCCGGCGCCGCCTTTGCCGGCGCCTCCGCGATCGGATCTCCGGCCATCCTCAGTGCCCAGGCCGCGCGCATAAAGATCGGCCATCTGGTGCCGCTGACCGGCTTCCTCGGCGCGATCGGCAGCTATGCCCAACTCGGGGTGAAGATGGCGGCCGAGGAGATCAACGCGTCCGGCGGCATCATGGGCAAGCAGATCGACCTGATGTCGGAAGACTCGGTCAATCCCGCAACTGCGTCCACCAAGGCGCAGCGCATGATCGAGCAGGACGGCGCGGTACTCTTGTTCGGCGAAATCTCTTCCGCCTCGTCGCTGACCATCATGCAGGTCGCCGAGCGCAACAAGAAGGTGTTTTTCTCGACCGGCGCGCGCTCGGACGCGCTGCGCGGCAAGGATTGCAACCGCTACTCCTTCCACTGCGACATTCCCAATACCGTGATGGTCAACGCCGTTGGCACCGCCCTCAATCAGAAGGGCATGGTGAAGGGCAAGAAGTTCGTCACGCTGACGGCGGACTACATTTTCGGCCACGACCTCCTGAAAGCCGCAAAGGCCTTCTTCAGCGCCAACGACGCTACCCTGATCGGCGACGAATTGATTGCGACCGATGTCACCGACTTCAGCCCATATCTGCTGAAGGTGCGGCAGGCCAAGCCCGACGTCGTGTGCTGCAACCTCGCCGGCAACCAGGTCACCAATCTCGTCAAGCAATATGCCGAGTTCGGCCTCCCCTACCCGCTGGTCGGCTTCAACCTCAATACCGGCGACGCCTGGGCGATGGGCGAAGGCAATCTCAGCGGCACCTGGCCGACGGTCTGGTATCACACGCTGGACAATCCGGCATCGAAGGCGTTCGTCGAGACCTTCACCAAGAAGCACGGCAAACCGCCGGAGAACCATGCCTGGATCGAATACATCACGCTGAAAATGATCGCGCAGGCGATCACCGAAACGAAGTCGACCGAGAGCGACGCGCTGATCGGCTATTTCGAGAAGCAGACGCAGTTCGACATCATGAAGGGCCGCAAGGCCTATTTCCGCTCCTGGGACCATCAGTTGGTACAGGAGGCCTATCCGTTCACCGTAAAACCGAAGAACGAGATGAAGGACAAGTGGGACATGCTCGTGCTCGGCGACGCCGTGCCGGCCGCGGGCACTGAGCTTGAATCGATCTACCCGACGAAGACGCAAAATCCCTGCAACATGAAGGCATAGAAGCCCGAAAACGGGCGTCGGGCACACTGGCGTTGCGGCGCCGGCACTAACAAGCCGGCGCCGTCTTCTTTTAATCTCGCGGATCGCACATGCAGTTCGGATTTCTGCTGGAGCAGGTGGTGAATGGCCTGGTGCTCGGAGGCTATTACCTCCTGATTGCGCTCGGCCTGTCACTGATCTTCAGCGTCGGCGGCATCGTCAATCTCGCCCATGGCGCGTTCTATGCCCTCGGCGCCTACATATCGGTTGAGATCACGAAATATCTCGGCTTCGGTTCGGCGGTGGTGCTGTCGCCGGTTGCGGTCGCGCTCCTCGGCATTCTGTTCGAGCGCTTCATCCTGCGTAGATTCTACGACGCCGATCCGATCCTCAGCTTGCTGGTGACGTTCGGGCTCGCCATGGTCACCGAACAAGCGATCCGGATCATCTGGGGCGCTCCGCCAATATCGGCCGCGATCCCGCAAAGCTTTCGCGGCTCGGTCTTCCTCGGCGACTTCCTGTTTTCGCGCTATCGCCTGCTGATCCTCGCCGTCGTCGCCGCAGTCCTGCTCGGCGTCTGGCTGCTGCTGCACAAAACTTCGTTCGGCCGCGTGGTGCGCGCCGGCATCCAGCGGCCGGACATGGTCGCAGCACTCGGCATCCGGCTACAGCCCTACATGACCGTGATCGTCATGCTCGGCGTCGGCATGGCCGCCCTCGGCGGTGCGTTCTTTGCGCCGATCACCATCGTGCACCCGGCGATGGGCGCCGAGATCATCACGGTGGCCTTTGTCGTGGTCGTGATCGGCGGCCTCGGCAGTTTCTGGGGCGTGGTGATCGCAGCATTCCTGGTCGGGGTCGTCCGCGGCATCACCATCCATTTCGCGCCGGCCGCCGGTGAAGCCTCGATCTACGTGCTGATGTTTTTGGTACTGCTGGTGCGGCCACGCGGGCTGCTTGGCGAACGTATCGAGAAGTTCGAATGACGAGCACCGCCGAAAAATATCGCCCGCTGCTGCTGGCTACGCTTGCCGTCATCGCGTTGCCGTTCGGCCTCTATCTGCTCGGGCTGTCGCTCAATACCGGCACCATGGTGGTGGCGCTCGCCATTGCCGCGATGGCGCTCAATCTCTGCATCGGCTATACTGGCCTCGTCTCGTTCGGCCACGGCGCCTGGTTCGGCATCGGCGCTTACGCGGCGGGGCTGATCCAGCGCAACTGGTTCAACAACGACATCTTACTGCCGCTGCTGCTGGCGGCGGTGGTCGTCGCCGTCATCGCGACCTTCGTCGGGTTCGTCATCCTGCGCCGGCGCGGCGTCTATTTCTCGCTGTTGACGCTGGCGCTGTCGGCCCTGGCCTACACCATCGCCTTCCGCTGGACCGCGGTGACCGGCGGCGAGGACGGCCTCGGCGGCTTGAAGCGCGGCAGCATCGGGCCGTTCAGCCTCGACAACGCGCTGAACTATTATATCGTCGTCGCCATACTCTGCCTCGGCGTGCTCTATCTGCTGCTGCGGCTGGTGCGCTCGCCGTTCGGCCATGTGCTGATGGCGATCCGCGAGAACCAGTTGCGCGCCACCTTCCAGGGCTATCCGGTCGAACGCTACAAGCTCGGCGTCTTCGTGATCTCGGCGGTGGTCACCGGTTTTGCCGGCGGGCTGATCGGCTTCCAGAATTATCTCGTATCCGCCGAAGCGGTGTCAGTGCCGTTCTCCGGCGAGTTGTTGGCGGTCGTCGTGATCGGCGGCATGCGCAGCATGCTGGGGCCAGCGATCGGCGCGCTGTTCTTCATCCTGTTCCGCGAGTTGTTTTCGATCTGGACCTCGAATTGGCTATTGTGGTTTGGCCTCGTCTTCGTCGCCTTCGTGCTGTATTCGCCGGGCGGCCTCGTCGGCATCTGGGCGACGCTGGCAAAACGCTGGTGGCCGCCGCCGGAAGAATCCGCCGCGATGAGCCGGCGGAAAATCTACGAAGGCCTGCCGCTGCCGGCCTTCCTGCTGCCGAAAGGGCTCGACGGCATCGTGCTCGACGTGCGCGGCGTCTCGAAGAGTTTTGGCGGCATTCGCGCGGTGACCGATGCGAGCCTGCAGGTCGGCGCCGGCGAAATCCATGCCTTGATCGGGCCGAACGGCGCGGGAAAGACCACGCTGTTCAATCTGGTCTCCGGCCTCTATCCGACCGACACCGGCACCATCAAGCTGAACGGCCGCGAGATCCAGGGCGTGCCTTCGGAGGCGATCTGCCACCAGGGCCTGACGCGTTCGTTCCAGATCACCAATCTGTTCAAGGGGCTGTCGATCTACGAAAACCTGCGGCTGTCGCTGCAGGCGCAGAACGCCGGGCGCTTCGACCTCTGGCGCGATATCGATCACTACGAGGAAATCCACGCCGAGACCGCGGAGCTGATAAAATTCCTCGGCCTCGAAGGGATCGAGACCATCGAGGGCGGCGAACTGTCCTATGGCGGGCAGCGGCTGGTCGATCTCGGCATCGCGCTCGGCTCCAAGCCGCAAGTGCTGCTGCTGGACGAGCCGCTGGCGGGACTAGCCGCCGCCGAGCGCGAGCGCGTCTCGAACCTCGTCAAAAACATCGCCGCCAATATTCCGGTCCTAATCGTCGAGCACGACATCGACCGCGTGCTCGGCTTCTCCCGCACCGTCACCGTGATGAACCAGGGCGAAGTGCTGATGACCGGCACGCCCGAGGCCGTGCGCGCCGACTGCCGCGTGCAGGAGGTCTATACCGGCACTGGCGTTCCCGAGGTCGAGCACGCCAGCAGTCAGCGCATCGGCGCGAGCACAGCGCCGGTCCTGCGCTTCGAACGCGTCAACACTTTTTACGGCAAGAGCCACATCCTGCACGATGCCACCCTCGACGTGCGCGAGGGCGAGATCGTCGCTCTCCTTGGCCGCAACGGCGCCGGCAAGTCGACGCTGTTGAAGACGCTCGCCGGCCTTGTGCCGTTGTCGTCGGGCACGGTAGAATATGTCGGCCTCGATATCTCCCGCCTGCCCGCACCGGACATTGCGCGCGCCGGCATCGGCTATGTGCCGCAGGGCCGCGGCCTGTTCGCCGGCATGACGGTGCGGGAAAACCTCTCGCTCGGGCGTCTCGCCCGCAAGACCGACGGCAGCAACGGCGTAGTCTGGGACGAAGCGCAGATCCTCGAATACTTTCCCCGCCTGCGCGAGCGCATGGATGTCGCGGCGGATTATCTCTCCGGCGGCGAGCAGCAGATGGTGGCGGTGGCGCGCGCGATGTCGGGCAACGTCAAGCTGCTGCTGCTCGACGAACCCTTCGAGGGGCTGGCGCCCGCGGTGATTCTCGACCTGTTCAAGATGTTCGACCGGCTGCGGCAGCACATCTCCATCGTGATCGTCGAACACAATCTCGATCTCGTTCTGGCGCTCGCCGACCGCGTATTCGCGCTGGAGCGCGGCGCAGTGTTCCATGAGGGCCCGGCGCAACCGCTGCTGACCGATCTCGAATACCGGAAGAAGATTCTTTGGTTGTGACGGCAATGACACTCACCGCCGTCATTGCGAGCGCAGCGAAGCAATCCACCTCTCCACATGCCGCACTATGGATTGCTTGCTTCGCTCGCAATGACGGCTCTCCCCGGGAGGCTGCGATGCGAAATCTGATAACGACAATGCTTGCAGGATCTATGCTCTTGTTCGCAAGCCATATCATGGCCGCGGACAACCCCATGACCATCGCCGTATTCACCAAGAACCGCACCAACCCCGCCTATGAGGCCTTCCGCATCGCCTCCGACCAGATCGCGCGCACCACGGGTGTGAAGCTGATCCACCTGGTCCCGAACCAGCCCGACAACGTCGACGAACAGAAAGCGATGGTCGATCAGGTGCTGAAAGACAAACCCCGATGCCGTCATCTTCATCCCCGTCGATGACGTCGCCATGATCGATTCCGTGAAGAAGCTCAACGATGCCAAAATCCCCATCGTGCTGGTTTCCAATCCGCTGCCGGGCAGCTTCGTCACCTATGTCGGCGCCGATGATTTCGAGATCGGCTACCGCGAGGCGCGCTATCTCTTCGAAAAACTCGGGGCCAAGGGAAAGATCGTCGTCATCGAGGGAACGCCGGCCGCGCCTACCAATCGCGAGCGCGTGCGCGGATACCAGCGCGCATTCGCTGAATTTCCCGGCATCCAGGTTTTGGGATCGGGCATCGGCAATTACCAGCAACCCGATGCCAGGCGCGTGATGGAGAAATTCCTGACCGAGCACAAGGAGATCGACGCGGTGCTGTCGGCCAATGACAGCATGGCGCTCGGCGCGCTGGAGGCGCTGAAGGCCACGAACCGGACGGCGATCGTGATCGGCATCAACGGAATCCTTCCGGCCGTAAAGCAGATCGAAACCGGCGGGATGCTGGCTTCCGTCGATTTCAACATGTTCAAGATCGGCTGCACCGCAACCAGGGCCGCGGTGCGTCACCTCAGGAGGGAGCCGCTGCCGGAAAAGGTAATGCTGCCTGCGGAAGTGATCGACAAGACCAACTACAAGTCATGGCTTGTGCCGGTCGATCAGCGCACTTGCCCGGAGTGGAGCGAAGTCGCGCGCTGAATCGATCCATTGCAGGATGCCGGCAGACGCGGCCAGGAAAGATAGTTCCAATCTTGCCGCTGCCGAGAGCGCGGGTATATTGGATAGATGCCCGTCAGCTCGCCCGATCTGAAAGCATTTTTGCTCGCCACGCCTTTCTTCGGTGGCCTCGCGGACGCAAGCCTCGATCTCCTGATCTCAATGCTGGCCGAGCGCAGCTTCGACGCCGGCGCCACGATCTTTGCCGAAGGCGAACCGGGGCGCTCGATGTTCGTCGTTCACGCGGGCGATCTCGTGGTGAGCAAGCTCGGTGATTCCGGGCGCTCGATTCGGATGACGGATCTCGGCCCTGGCGATTTCTTCGGCGAAATGACGCTGATCGAAATGCAGAACCGGTCAGCCACCGTCGTGGCGGAGACCGAAACCGTACTGTACGAGCTCACGGCCCGAAACCTCTACGCATACTACAAGGCCGACGTCCACGCCTACGTGATCGTGATGCAGAATATCAACCGCGAACTTTGCCGGCGTCTCCGGCGCGCCGACCGTCGCATTGCCGAGCTGAGCTTTCACGCGAGTGAATGATGCAGATACGACCCGTAGCGTGGCCGCCAACGTTCTGAGTTGACTTCCGCTTGCGGCGTCACAGCGGACATGGCTGGACTTGCCACTGGATCGCCCCGGTAGCGGGTGCCCCTTGGAGGACGTTGGGTCGCACCGGCAACCTCCTGCCGTTCATCCCTCCGGCACCCCGGCCATGCGCATGCCCTCATACACACGCTCGCGTCCGGCGAGGTAAGCCGGATTGTTGCTCTTTGCGCTGCCGCGGTAGCGGCGGAGGGTGAAGGTCGGATTGAGCACAAGACCCGCCTGCGCGGCGGCCCGCGCCTCGTCCGGTGAGCCGAGCAGCGCCAGGGCGGCGGCGAGATGGCAATGCGGGACGGGATGATTTCGGTTGGCCTCGATACTCCGGCGCAGCCAGGCAACTGCTTGCAGGTCCGCGCCGAGAAACAACTTGGCGAGACCGGCAAACATGAACCACCGATAGGCGTTGTTATCGCGTGGAGAGAGGCGAAGCGCGTCGTGGATGTGGGCCTCGGTCTCCTCGCTTCGACCGAGAAAGAACTTGGCGAGACCGATGAAGGCATGAGCGTCGGCCAAATTGTGATCCAGTGCTAACGCCCGCTCGCATTCAGCTATGCCTTGGACGGCGCGGTTGGTACATGATTGGACGAGGCCCAAGATGCTATGAGCCCGAGCATGGTTTGGCGCAAGGGACAGAACCCGGATTAAGACTGCCTCGGCCGCCACGAAATGCGCGGCCCAGTCGTCGCTCATAAGGTTGGCGCCAAGCGCCGCTTTAACCCGCGCCGAACCGACCAGCGCCTCAATATTCCCGGCATCAAGTGCCAAGGCACGATCGAAAAGCGCCTGCGCTTGCGTCATGTATTCCGCGGTCGTCCCATTGTTCTCGTAAGCCCAGCCTTGGAAATACAGGTCCATTGCATCGGGATGGGTCGAACGTTCCGCTCGCCGCGCCTCAACCTGAATGAGCTGGGCATTTAGCGTGTTTGCCAGCCGCGATACGATTTCGTCCTGCATGTCGAACAGGTCGGCGACGGGTTTCTCAAACCGTTCGGCCCAAAGATGATTACCCGTTCCGGCATCGATCAACTGAACATTCACCCGAAGCCGGTTGCCGCCTCGCTGCACTGAGCCTTCGAGCACATAGCGGACGTTCAACTCGCGCCCGACTTGCTTTACATCGACGGCTTTGCCCTTGAAGGTGAAAGCGGTGTTACGCGCGATCACGAATGAGCCGCTGATGCGCGAAAGGTCGGTGGTCAGGCTCTCGGTCACGCCGTCGACGAAATAGTCCTGCTCGGGATCACCTCCGAAGTTCGCGAACGGCAACACGACGATAGAAAGACGCGGCGTTGCAGGCGAAATTGAGATCGTGCTGCCGTTGTGAGCTCCAGAGGCAAGTCCATCCTGCGCCTCGGCATTGGACGGGTCTGGATGGGCGACATTTTGAAAGCTCTGTTCACCAGAATCGGCTGTGAGCGGCGCGTCTGCGGGCCTCTGCACTTCCTGCACCGTTCCAACAAAACGGAAGCCTTTGCGTTGCAGAGTTTTGATTAGACGCTGTTTTTCACCGGAATCGCCAATCACACTCCGAGCGACATTCAGGCGCGTCGTCAGTGCTGCATCGGACACGATACGGCCGTTCCAAACGGTATTGATGAGGTCGTCCTTGCTCACGACCCGTCCCCTGTTGCGGATCAGATAATCGAGCAGGTCGAATACCTGCGGCGCAACCGAGACCACGTGCCCCCCGCGGTAAAGCTCGCGTAGGTCGGTGTCGAAAGCGTACTCCTCGAAGAGATACCGCAAGCTGGCAATTCCTTGGGTGACTTTCCCCCGTCAGTCTCTCGCGCCGGTTGCAACGCAAGAATAAGCCGCTGGTGAGAAGAATGTAAGCAGAATGTCAAGAGCGCCCACCCATGGCCTGATACCGTCCTCGGGGTGGCAGCAATTTGCTCAGGAGGCAATCCATGAGTGCAGCCAACGGCTTGCCTCACTGCGCAGCTGTGCCCCGAGCAGCGACTCAAGAATTAACGTAGGGCCGTCCGCTTGAAGGACCGGCAGCAACGCGCCCACGACGCGCGTCCTTGGAACGCAAATACGATGGAGGTCGTCATGGCATTGAAAACCACGCGCCGCGCCTTTATCGCGACCGGCGCAGCCACTATCGCTTTATCGTATCACGATCGGGGGTGGACGCAGACCTGGCCATCCCGGCCGATCAAAATCGTTTGCGCCTATCCTGCCGGTGGTCTTACGGACTCGCTTGCGCGCATCTACGGCGAATACCTGTCCCAGAAACTCGGCCAGCCGGTTATCGTTGAGAATAAGGCGGGTGCCAGCGGTTCGATCGGTGCAGCAGCCGTGAAGCAGTCGCCGCCGGATGGCTACACGCTACTCGTCGCCATCACGGCGACTCTGGCGCAAAGCCGCGTGATCATTAAGAATTTGCCGTACGACGCAGATAAGGATTTCGCGCTCATTTCCAGCATACCGGCAGGACCTCTGCCATTAGTCGCCTATAAGGCGACGAACGCCACTAACTTGAAGGAGTTTGTCGAATACGCTCGCAAGAACGGCACGAATGTGGGGACCTTTGGCCCAGGCACCTATCCGCATATCGTCGTTACAGAACTCAACAAACGGTACGGGCTTCAGATAAAAGCCGTGCACTACCGCGGTGAAGCGGCGATGTGGCAGGATTTCGCCGCGGGCGTACTCCAGGCGGCGATGGGGACCTACGCCAATGCCGTCAACGTGTTGGAATCCGGAGCCGGGAAAGCAATCGCCGTGCAGACGACGAAGCGGAGCAGGAAGCTTCCCGACGTTCCCACGTTTATCGAGCAGGGGCTCGACTCCAAAATCTTTGCTCTCGCCGGTTACGCTTTTCTGGCTGGGCCCATCGGCATGCCGCAGGAAATAGTCGAGCGCCTTTCCGGCCTGATGGTGGAAGCTGGTAAGACTGACAGGATACAGAAGTGGCTCGACTCGTATGGCATCGACGAATCCGCTCAAGGACACATCGCGTTCAAGCAGATGTACGACGACGAAACGCCGATTTGGGTGAATGCCGTGAGGACATTAGGACTCGCGCCTGAATAGCGTGCGGGTGCCGACGCCCGTACGCCCGGCAGATCACCTCGCCATGGGTACGTGCCTTAATGTTCGTCCGGCCGTGTGCGCGCGATAATCTCGGCGGCGCCCTTGTCCAACAATTCCAGCCCGACGGCGCGGCCAAGCTCGCGCGGCCGGTCCGAAGCACCCTGCCGCGACACCTCGATGAAGCGGTCGCCGGTTTCGTCGAGCACGGCCGCCGTCAGCGTCATCTCGCCCCCCGCCAGCGTGGCGTGGCCGGCGATCGGCGAGTTGCAATGGCCGTTCAGCACCCACAGCACCTCGCGCTCGGCTTCGGCGCAGCGCCGCGACGCCGCGTCCTCGATCTTCGCCAATCGCGCCCGCGTGAGCCAGTCGTACTCGACGCATTCGACCGCGACGATGCCCTGCCCCACCGCCGGCAGCATTTCGCGCACGGAAAAATCATGGACGATGCGCGACGTCATTCCGATCCGCTCGAGCCCCGACCGCGCCATCACAAGCGCGTCCGCCGGACCCACCTCGCCACCATCGGGAAGCCGCTGCTTGTCGTCGCGATCGAGTTTTGCCACGCGCGTGTCAGCCGCGCCGCGATAATGGATCACCGTCACTTCCGGAAACAGCCGGCGCAGATAGGCCGCGCGCCGCACCGCATTGGTGCCGATCTTGAAACCGTTGCCTTTCGACGCGCGAAACGCGTCGAGCGAAAGACCGGGACGCAGCACCAGTGCGTCGTTGGCGGCGTCGCGCGGCAGGGTCGCCGCGATGATCAGGCCCGGCGTCTCCTCGTTGCCGGGAACGTCCTTCAGCGAATGCATCGCCGCCTGCAACTGGCCACCGCGCATGGCTTCGCGAATTTCGGCGACGAAGGCGCCGCCCTTGCCGCCGTGGCGCAGCAGCTTGCTGGTCTGGTCCTGGTCGCCGCGGGTTTCGAACTTGACGATCTCGACATCGAGCGCGGAATCGGCAGCGCGCAACAGCCGCGCGATCCCTTCCGTCTGCGCCAGCGCCATCGCGCTCTTGCGCGTGCCGATCTTCAAGGTTTGTCCCGACACAAGGTCTCCGTTCGAAGGCGATCAAGCTATTGGTTCGTGCGTTACGGGATAGAGCAAGCCGCCCACCAGAACAACGCCTTTGGGCCTGCCGCCGGAGCGAGCCTTCCGGCCTGACCGGCGTGGCATGCTTCAAGCCCCGCTGGCCGATGGTCTGCCATGCCGAAAACGTTATTTGTGCAGCGCATCAAAATCCATAGGGTGCCGCCTTCAAAAGGATTTTTTTGTTGTCCGATACCAGTGCCGATGCCTTGGCCGCTTCAGGCCACCGCCCGATGGGCTTCCCCGAATTCGTGATCGTGATCGCGTCCATCATGGCGCTGAATCCGCTTGCGATGGACATGATGCTGCCGGCCCTGCCGAACATCGCGTCCGCCTTCCACATCACCTCCGTCAACCGGCCGCAGATGGTGCTGTCGATCTTCCTGGTCGGCTTCGGCGTCGGCCAGTTCGTGATGGGCCCGCTGTCCGACCGGTTCGGGCGACGCCCGGTTCTGCTCGGCGGCATGGTTGTCTATTGCGCCGCCAGCCTGCTCGCAATCGCGGCTCCCTCGTTCGAGACGCTGCTGCTGGCGCGGGCGCTGCAAGGCGTCAGCACCGCGGCGACGCGCGTGATCGCCACCTCGATCGTGCGCGATTGCTATGCCGGGCGGCGCATGGCGAGCGTGATGTCGCTGACGATGATGATATTCATCGCCGTGCCCGTCGTCTCGCCGGCCTTCGGCCAGGCCGTGCTGCTGATGGCGCAGTGGCGCGGCATCTTCATCGTCCTGATGCTGTACGGCGTGGTGACGCTGGTCTGGAGCGCGATGCGCATGCCGGAGACGCTGGCGGTCGCCAACCGGAGGTCGCTCGCCGTTCGCGACATACTCGATGCGTTCCGCCAGACCATCACCAATCGCCAGACGCTGGGCTATGCGGTGGTCGCCGGCGGCGTGCTGGGTTCGCTGTTCGCCTTCGTGTTCATCTCGCAGCAGGTATTCACCGGCATCTATGGCCTCGGACTTTACTTTCCGCTGGCGTTTTCCGGCGTCGCCATCGGCACCGCCATCGCCGGCTTCGTCAATTCCCGCTTCGTCGGCCGGCTCGGCATGCGCGTGATGTCCCATGGCGCGTTGCTTGGCTTCGTGGCCATCGCCACGATCATGCTGGTGACCGCAAAGCTGCAGATGCTGCCGTTGCCGCTGTTCATGCTGCTCTCGGTGTCGATGATGTTTGCCTTCGGGCTGATGATCTCGAACTTCACCGCGCTCGCCATGGAGCCGCAGGGCCACATCGCCGGCACCGCCGCGTCGCTGTACGGCACGATCACCACCCTGCTCGGCATCAGCGTCGGCGCCAGCATCGGCCAGGGTTTTGACGGCACGCTGGTGCCGTTCGCGACCGGCTTCCTGCTCTGCACGCTGGCCGCGCTTGCGGTCGTGCTGGTGGTGGAGAAAGGCCGGCTGTTCCAGCCGCATGGCATCAAGGTGTGACGGGCATGGCAGATGCGTGCTCCGGCGCTGGCATCGTCTGGCGAAGCTGATAACAATTCACGGCTCACATCGCCTTCAGAATTGGGAACCGGAAGATGGATAATCGCAGTAACATCTGGCGTGGCGTCGACACCATCAAGCCGCGCTTCGTCGAATTGAGCGACCGGGTCTGGGCGATGCCCGAGGTCTGCTACACCGAGGCGCGCTCGTCCGCCGAACATCTGGCCGAGTTGCGCCATCAGGGTTTCCGCATCACCGAGCAGGTCGCAGGCATTCCCACCGCCCTGATGGGTGAATGGGGCGAAGGCGGCCCCGTGATCGCCTTCCTCGGCGAATATGACGCCCTGCCCGGTCTCAGCCAGGAAGCCGGCGTGGCCGTACCTCGCCCGCTCCAGGCCGGCGGCCATGGCCATGGTTGCGGCCACAATCTGCTCGGTTCGGCTGCGCTGCTTGCGGCCACGGCCGTGAAAGATTGGCTCGCCGAACACAAAGTGCCGGGGCGCGTGCGCTATTACGGCTGCCCCGCGGAGGAAGGCGGCGCGGCGAAGGCCTTCATGGTGCGTGACGGCGCCTTCGACGGCGCCGACATCGCAATCACCTGGCACCCGTCGAGCTTCTGGGAAGTCGTGGTGACGCCTTCGCTCGCCAACACGCGCGCCGATTTCATCTTCACCGGGCGCACCTCGCATGCCGCGGCCTCGCCGCATCTCGGCCGCAGCGCGCTCGATGCGGTCGAACTGATGAATGTCGGCGTCAATTACATGCGCGAGCACATGCCGAGCGACGCCCGCGTCCATTACGCGCTGCTCGACACCGGCGGCATCGCCCCCAACGTGGTGCAGGCCCATGCGCGCGTGCGCTATTCGATCCGCGCCCGCGACCTGCCCGGCATGAACGAACTGGTGGAACGCGTCCACAAGATCGCGCAGGGCGCGGCGCTGATGACCGAAACCAGGGTGGAGATGAAGATCATTTCCGCCGTCTCCAACATATTGCCGAACACGCCGCTCGAGCGGACTCTCCATGGCATCATGGAAGAACTCGGTCCCCCGCATTTCGACGAGACCGACAAGGATTTCGCCGCAAAAATCCGCTCCACCCTGACCGAGAAGGACATTGAGACCGTCTATTACTCGATCGGCATGGAGCCGACCGACCGGCCGCTGGCCGATTTCATCGTCCCGCTGGATGCCAAGCGCAACCCGCAAATCGGCTCGACCGACGTCGGCGACGTCAGCTGGGTCGTGCCCACTGTTCAGGTCCATTCCCCGACCGTTGCCATCGGTACCCCGTTCCACACCTGGCAGGTGGTGGCGCAGGGCAAGAGCCCGGGCGCGCACAAGGCCATGGTGCAGGCCGCCAAGGCGATGGCGGCACTCGGCGTCAGGGCGCTGACGGAACCGGACCTGATCGCCGCCGCCAAGGCCGACCTGAACAAGCGCACCACCCGCACCCCCTATGTCAGTCCGCTGCCGGACAGCGTGGCGCCACCGCTGGACATGTCGCTGGCCTGACCCGACCGGGGTCCGGCGAACAAATTTTTTGCAGCGCAGAGCACGATTCAGCGCGCTTTGGCGCCGGATTGCCAAAGCGATGTGCGGCGCAGCGCAATTCTGCCCAAGCAAAAATCACGACCCTTCGCCATCCTGCGAATTGTCAATCCGGGGACGTTGACCTCCGGGGCATTTGGTGTGCCATCTTACCAAAGGGACACCCGACGCTGCCGCCCGGCGGCGCGCCGCAACACACCAGAACCAGACACGGGGACAACGATGCTGGACAACGAACTGCGAACCATGATCGACGAGGTGAAGGACGGCCGGATGGACCGCCGCAGCTTCGTTCAGCGCATGCTGGCTTTCGGTCTCACCGCACCCATGGCCACGCAGATTCTGGCGGTCGGCGGCGTCGCCATGGCCGAGGGCCCGTCCGTCTACAAGCCGACCAAGCGGGGCGGCGGCGGCGCGCTGAAGCTGCTGTGGTGGCAGGGACCGACCCTGCTCAATCCACATTTCGCCACCGGCACCAAGGACCAGGACGGCTCGCGGCTGTTCTATGAGCCGCTCGCCTGCTGGGATCCCGACGGCAACATGAAGCTGGTTCTCGCCGCCGAAATTCCCTCGCTGCAGAATGGCGGGCTGGCCGCCGACGGCATGTCCGTGACCTGGAAGCTCAAGCCCGGCGTGAAATGGCACGACGGCAAGCCCTTCACCGCCGATGACGTGGTGTTCAACTGGGAATACGCCCGCGATCCCGCCACCGCCGCCGTGACCATCGGCATTCACCGCGACATCACCGTCGAGAAGGTCGACGACCTCACGGTCCGCATCGTCTTCAAGAAGCCGACGCCGTTCTGGGCCGATGCCTTTGTCGGCGCCCCCGGCAGCATCATCCCAAAACATTTGTTCGCGGAATATAAGGGCGCCAAGTCCCGCGAGGCCCCAAACAACCTCATCCCCGTCGGCACCGGTCCCTACAAATTCGTCGAGTTCAGACCGGGCGATGTCATCCGCGGCGAGCTCTATTCCGACTACCACATGCCGAACCGCCCCCACTTCGACGCCATCGAAATGAAGGGCGGCGGCGATGCCGTCTCGGCCGCGCGCGCCGTCATCCAGACCGGCGAATATGATTTCGGCTGGAACATCCAGGTGGAAGACGACGTCCTGCTGCGGCTGGAAAAGGGCGGCAAGGGCAAGACCGTCTATGCGGTCGGCGGCGATACCGAATTCATCGCACTGAACTTCACCGATCCCAACACCGAGGTCGACGGCGAGCGCTCCTCGATCAAGACCAAGCATCCGCTGCTGTCCGATCCGGCCGTGCGCAAGGCGCTTTCCCTGCTGGTCGATCGCGACGCCATCAAGAAAGTCATCTACGGACGGGCCGGACGCACCACCCCCAATTTCCTCAACGGCCCCGAGCAGTTCGTCTCCAAGAACACCAGCTGGGAATTCTCAATCGAGAAAGCGGCCAAGCTGCTGGAGGATGCCGGATGGAAAGCGGGTGCGGACGGCATCCGCGAAAAGGACGGCAAGAAGCTGAAGCTGCTGTACCAGACCGCGATCAACGGGCCGCGCCAGAAGACCCAGGCCATCGTCAAGCAGGCCTGCCAGAAGGCTGGCATCGATGTGGAGCTGAAATCGGTGGTCGCCTCGGTGTTCTTCTCCTCCGACGTCGCCAATCCCGACACCTACGCCAAGTTCTACGCCGACCTCGAGATGTTCCAGATCCCGATGAGCCAACCCGATCCGGCGCAGCACATGCGCCGCTATCATTCGCGCTTCGTGGCCACCAAGGAGAACAAGTGGCAGGGCACGAATTTCCCGCGCTGGGTCAACAAGGATTACGACGCGGCAATCGATGCGGCGGAGAACGAAACCGACCCGCTCAAGCGCGCCGCGCTTTATATCAAGTGCAACGACCTGATGTTTCAGGACACGGTGTTCATCCCGGCGATGCACCGCTTGAAAGTGGAAGCGGCCGCCAATTCGCTGCGGCCGGTGGTCAGCGGCTGGGCCAACGAGACCGATAATCTGTTCGACTGGTACCGGGAGGCGACGGGATAATCGCGACGGGATTTTTCCCTCATGAGCCAGTATGTGCTGCGTCGTCTCCTGATCGCGGTTCCGAGCCTGCTCGGCATCTCGCTCGTGCTGTTCATCGTGCTGGCGCTGGCGCCCGGCGATCCCTTCAGTGAACTCGCGACCAATCCCAACGTGCCGCCCGAAGTAGCTGCCGCGCTTCGGACCAAGTTCGGCCTCGACGACCCGATCTATCTGCGTTACCTGCACTGGATCACGGCCATGCTGCGGGGCGACTGGGGCTTTTCCTTTGTCAGCCGGATGAACGTCGACACGCTGATCCTGCAGCGCCTGCCGACGACGCTCTATGTGATCGGCTCGGCGCAACTGCTGGCGCTCGCGATCGCGATACCGGTCGGGGTCTATGCCGCGACGCGGCCCTACTCGATCTTCGACCAGATCGCCAACACGCTCGCCTTTATCGGCTTTTCGCTGCCGACCTTCTTCACTGGTCTTTTGTTCATCCTGGTGTTTTCGATCACGCTGGACTGGCTGCCTTTCGTCTACACCACCGACATCAAGGCGACCGGCTTTCGCTGGGTGATCGAACAGGTTCGGCAGGCCATCATGCCGGTGATGGTGCTCGGGCTGTTTCAGGCCGCCTCGATGACGCGCTTCGTGCGCTCGGCCATGCTCGACGTGATCCGGCTCGACTACGTCACCACCGCCCGCGCCAAGGGCCTCGGGCAGGCCCGGGTGATCGTCAAGCATGCGATGCGCAACGCGATGATCCCGGTCGTCACGCTGGTCGCGCTGCAGATGCCCGCCGTGTTCGGCGGCGCCATCGTCACCGAGCAGATTTTTCGCATTCCGGGCATCGGCTCGCTCCTGATTTCCTCCATCCTTTCCAACGACACGCCGGTCGTGATGGCGGTGACTTTCGTCTTCGCCTGTCTCGTCGTGCTCTTCAACCTGATCGCGGATGTGCTTTATGGCTGGCTTGACCCTCGCATCTCCCTCCGCTGAGCGGCGGCCGGCCTGGTCGCCCTGGCGCGAGACCTGGCGGCGCTATCGCCGCCACAAGCTCGCCGTGGTCAGCGCGGTGCTGCTGCTCGTCCTGATCGCGGCCGTGGTATTCGGTCCCTTCATCTGGCGCGTTGCCATCAACGACATCGATTTCAATGCGCGCCTCGAAGGCCCCTCGCTCGCCCATCCCTTCGGCACCGACGATCTCGGACAGGATATCCTCGCCCGCATGATCTACGGCGGACGGATCTCGCTCGCGGTCGGGCTGGCCGCGATGGCGGTCTCCGTCATCATCGGCACGCTGATCGGCGCGCTCGCCGGCATGTCGCGCGGCGCGCTCGGGCATGCGCTGATGTGGCTCACCGACCTCTTCCTCTCGCTGCCGCAACTGCCGCTGCTGCTGCTGCTGATCTATTTGTTCCGCGACGGGCTCAAGGCCGCCTTCGGCCCCGAGGGCGGCATCTTCATTCTCATCGTGCTCGTCATTGGCGGCCTGCGCTGGATGCCCGTCGCCCGCCTGGTGCGCGCGCAATTCCTCTCGCTGCGCGAAAAGGATTTTGTCGAAGCCGCCCGCGCGCTCGGCGCCAGCCCGCTGCGGCAGGTGGTGCGCCACATCCTGCCCAACGCGCTCGGACCGGTGATCATTGCCGGCACCATCGACGTCGCCGCCGCCATCATCGCGGAATCGACCCTGTCCTTTCTCGGCCTCGGCTTCCCGCCCGACGTGCCGACGTGGGGACGGCTATTGTTCGACGCCAAGGACTTTCTCGACATCGCCGCCCACTGGGCGCTGTTTCCGGGCGGGGCGATCTTCGTAGCCGTCGTCGCCATCAATTTCATCGGCGACGGCATGCGCGACGCGCTCGATGCAAGGCGGGTGATCTGATGGCGCCGCTCCTCGAGATCAAGGGCCTGAAGACTCACTTTGCCACCGACGACGGCATGCTGCAGGCGGTCGACGGCGTCGACATCGCGCTCAACAAGGGCGAGACGCTCTGCGTGGTCGGGGAATCCGGCTGCGGCAAGACCGTCACGGCGATGTCGATCCTGAAGCTGATCGCGATGCCGCCGGGCCGCATCGTCGAAGGCCAGATCCTGTTCGAGGGCCGCGATCTCGTGCCGCTCACAAGCAGTGAGCTGGACCACATCAGGGCCAAGGAGATCGGCTTCATCTTCCAGGAGCCGATGACCTCGCTCAACCCGGTGCTGTCGGTCGGCGAGCAGGTCGCCGAAAGCCTGCGCCGCCACGAGGGTCTCTCGAGAAAGGACGCGCTCGCCCGCACGGTGGAGATGTTCAAGCTGGTGCAGATCCCCAATGCGGAAGGCCGTGTTCACGATTATCCGCACCAGTTCTCCGGCGGCATGCGCCAGCGCGTCATGATTGCCATGGCGCTGGCCTGCAAGCCAAAACTCGTCATCGCCGACGAGCCGACCACCGCGCTCGACGTCACCATCCAGGCGCAAATCCTCGACCTCCTGCAGGACATGAAGGAACGCTTCGGCATGGCGGTCATGCTGATCACCCATGCGATGGGCGTGGTCGCCGAAACCGCGCAGCGCGTCGTCGTCATGTATGCCGGCAAGGTGGTGGAAGAGGCCGATGTCGACAGCCTGTTCGCAAGCCCGCGCCATCCGTACACGCAGGGCCTGATCCGTTCGATCCCGCGCATCGATCTCGACAGCGCGCACAAGACCCGGCTGGAGGCGATCGGCGGCTCGGTGCCGATCCTGATCAATCCCGCGCCCGGCTGCCGCTTCGCGCCGCGCTGCCGCTTCGCCTTCGCGCCCTGCTCCGCAAAGGAACCGGTGCTGCGCGAGGTCGCACCTGGCCACCGCATGGCCTGTCACCTCGGCGAGACGCAGGGAGCGAGCGCATGAGCGAACCCCTGCTCCGCGTCACCGGGCTGAAGAAGCATTTTTCCGTCAAGGGCGGCTTGTTGTCGCGCGAGGTCGGGCGCGTTCATGCGGTGGACGGCGTGTCGTTTGCGGTCAACCGCGGCGAAACGCTCGGACTGGTCGGCGAGTCCGGTTGCGGCAAGTCCACCACGGCGCGCTGCGTGCTGCGCCTCGTCGAACCCAGCGAAGGCGAGATCGTCTTTGACGGACAGGACATGCGTGGCCTTTCCGGCGGCGACCTGCGCGCCATGCGGCGCAACATGCAGATCGTGTTTCAGGACCCCTTTGCCTCGCTCAATCCGCGCATGACCGTCGGCGCGATCCTTGGCGAAGCCTTCACCATCCACGAGCTCACCTCCTCGACAAGCGAGCGGGACGACCGCGTGGCGAGCCTGCTCGTCAAGGTCGGACTGAAGGCCGAGCACATGCGCCGCTACCCGCACGAATTTTCCGGCGGCCAGCGCCAGCGCATCGTGATCGCGCGCGCGCTCGCGGTGGAGCCGAAGTTCATCGTGTGCGACGAGCCGGTGTCCGCGCTCGACGTGTCCATTCAGGCGCAGGTGATCAACCTGCTGGAGGATCTGCAGGCCGAACTCAACCTGACCTATCTGTTCGTCGCCCACGATCTATCCGTGGTGGAGCATATTTCCGACCGCGTGGCGGTGATGTATCTGGGGCGCATCGTCGAACTGGCTGACGCGAGCGACCTCTACCGCCATCCGCGGCACCCCTATACCCAGGCGCTGCTCTCCGCCGTGCCGGTGCCGGACCCGAAGGTGAAGCGCAAGCGGATCCGCCTGCAAGGCGACGTGCCGAGCCCGATGAACCCGCCGCGCGGCTGTCACTTTCACACCCGCTGCCCGATCGCCGAGCCGCGCTGCCGGGAAAGCGCGCCCGAACTGAAGCAAGGCAGCGACGGGCATTTCGTGGCCTGCCACCTGGCCTGACGGGTACTGGCTGAAACAGGCCCGCCGCTTTTTTGAATCGAGCCACTGTCGGGTTCCCTACAGACAGTGGTTGGAATCAGATTTTAACTTACGGGCATGCCGGGTCGCATGGGGATCGGCGCGCCCCGGCATAGAACGACCCCAGTGGACCTCAGCCCCCGAAGCTGGGGTCGTTTCTTGAACGGCCGCTTTTTTGAAACAGGTCACTGTTGGCTGCGGCAGGTGGCCGGCTTTTTGTCGAAGCTTGCCAGCGGCGCTCCGGCTATCCGCCACTTCTCGTGCGGGCGGCGTCATAAAATTCAATCGTCGAAAATAATGCGGCCCCGCCCCGGCAGCGGTTCAACCACTTTTCGCCGGGGCGGGGCCGAGATCGGATCGTGGGCGTTACCTCTGGTGAACGCCGTTTTTGCGAATGAGATCAGTAAGCTGGGACAAAAGCTCCCGAAGCCGGGCATTCTCTTCGATCAGCGAATGAGCTTCGTCGGCGTGTTCGTCGCGACGAAGGGCGGGCTCGTCCCCACGAAGGGCATTCTCAAGCAGTGAAAGAGCGTCGTCGGTCGGTTCCTCAACCCAAAATGAGGGTTCTGCGCGTCGGTCTCGCTTATTAAGCTGCGGATGGTCTACTCGCATGATGATACTCCAATTTTAAAAATGCGGAACGAGCCCCCAGTCGTCGCTTTGTCGCGCGCGGAGAATGAGGTGAGTCGGCAGGCAATTTTGCGACTAAAATTGGAAGCGCGCGGACGCGACCCCGGCGCTAAAGCGGCGTGATTGCGGCGAATTTCGCAGCGCGCGCGGCGTGGCGCCGCAGCCTGCGCGTGCGAAGTGTGGCGTCTTCGAGCGGAGCATGTCCTCAGGACTGGACCGGCTCGCGTCAGTAAAACGCGTTAAAACAACAATCTAAGACGGGTTCTGATTCAATCAGAGCCGAAAAGTTCTCTCAAAGAAACGTGGCCAATTGATAAAGCGCATAAAGAACTTCCAGCCCCATGAGAACGAGCGCTGCGATCATCAGATAAAAACCAAAATGCATGCCGGACTTGAAACCAATGCCTCTCGCGGCCTGTGCCTAATTTGCGCCAGGCCGTAAACCAAACTCGAAACGCGTCGGAAGGGACAAGCCTCCGGCGAACCATGCGTCGGCAACTAGAAATGAAAAGGCCTCCGCCGCCGCGGAAGTGACGCCTTTGTCGTGAACCTCTTCTAGACCGGAGGTCTCTAGTTCGACGCCAGCTCGCCCTGCTCATACACCGTGGAAAATCTTGATTCCCCACAACACGATGACGATGGCCAGTACCAGCGTAGCCGCCGTCAGTACACTTTCTAAGGAAGCGACTCTCATACTCACTCTCCGCTTCCCAGCCCCGCTAACGGTCTAGGTGATTCGTTGATTCCCCTGCAATCGCATGATCACAATGCTTTGAACGTTACCCCGTGGTTGTGTTTTACAGGTCACACATCTGGGTATAGCGGCGCATTTTCTGCGCCGCTTCGGCATCGCCAAGCGCCAGCTAAAGCGGAAATGCCCGCTTCTCTCGGCGATTTTCGATGGAAGGCGATTTACTCGGGCTGGCTTGCCGGAGCGTAGGAGCCGGCCGGGACCGGTGCGCTTCGCCGCCGTTCGGCGTGAGCCGCCAGGCGGTCGTATTCCTCCGCAACCTTGAGCAGGCGCCCTTGGTCCTTAACGGCATTCGCGGCTAACGCCCGCGTCAGTTCTGCGCGCTTGCGCCAGTGATCCGCACTGGTCAGGAAATCCGTCATCGGTACGCCTCAAAATAAGATGGCTTGCTCCCCAGCCGCGTAAACATCAGAAAGGACTGCGATACGTCAAAAATTTGGCCTAATCCGATCTGCCGTGTGACGCTAGGGACGTGTGACCTTTTCGCCGAGCCTCATCGTCGTTCTCTTTCCGACGCAAATTCGCCCTCGACTCAATGGAAAGCTCATCGGCGAACCGACGATCGGGCCACCCTGTGAACAGGAATGTGTCATGAGTATCGAACATCCGCCGCACGACGGACAGGCCCGCCGCGATGCATTTCGAATTGTCGAACAGGCCGACAACGTCGTGCCGCTGCGCGACGACAATAGCGTGCGTCAGGTAAATGATGCACTGCATCAGAGCGACGAACTTCTCATCGCCCTGTCGCCGCTGCTCGACGAAGTCGATGGACTCCGGGCAGACGAGATGCCTCAGGAAACCGACAACATTTCAGTGCTGCTCGAAGAGAACGCCCGGCTGCGAAAGCTTGCGGTCAAGCTGTCAAATCTGCTTGGCGATCTTCCCGAGCAGGGCAGTTGAGGCACGGCGCGGCCAAAATCAAAGGCAAGCGCCTCGCCGCAGCCGGCATGTCCGGCTGCATTATATGCAGCTGCTTGGCGTTACCCTACCCGGGACGGGGATTTTCAGTCTGCCGAGATGGATCGCCGGCCACGGCAGCCCCGCCAGCTCGCAGGCGAGAACGGCAGCTCCGAGCATTGGGAAGCGAGATTTGACGCCGCGGAACTGCCCGGCGAACGGCTCTTCAATGCCGGCGCCGATTCATTCCGGCCCGGCGTGGCGCGTGATGATGCTGCGGACGCCGGCCGTGCGGCCGACGATGTTACCTTCAAGCCGAATTGTCTGGGCATCCAAGCCTCCATCCATGAACACCCTGCTGATGCCGGGTGTGTGGTCCCCATGTGCAACCTAAGACAAATCTGCGGCGCAATCATTAAGCTTCGGTTGTTGCCCACAACGTACAGCGGAAGCTTGCGCTTGATTTCCTGATTTGAAAACGGGAACGGTTAGCTCACCGTATTTGTACGTGCCCTTTGCGCCGTGCGGGTATTTCGCTGAAGCCGATCAACCGTTCGACGGTAAAGTGGACGGAAGAGGACAGGAGCCAAGCCGAACTACTGGCGTTCCCAACCAAACATGCAGGAAGAAACTCGGGTGGAAATCAATGGCACTCATCAAATCGATCGAGACCGGACTCTATCGGATCCCGCTGACGGTTACCCTCTCCGACAGCACACACGGCGAAATCGCAGCCTTCGAATTGGTGACATGCCGGGTTCGCGATTCGGATGGGTCTGAAGGCACGGGCTATACCTACACCGTCGGCCGTAATGGCGGCGCGATTGCAGACATTCTCAGGCGGGAGATCCCCGAACTGGTTGAGGGCCGGCAAGCCGACGACACCGAAGCCATCTGGCATCACGTCTGGTGGGGCCTGCATTATGGCGGGCGCGGCGGACCGCCCGTGCTTGCGCTCTCGGCGCTCGATATCGCCCTGTGGGACCTGAAGGCGCGCCGCGCCGGTCTGCCGCTGTTCCGTCTGCTCGGTGGCTTCGACGCCCGCGTGCCCTGTTACGCCGGCGGCATCGACCTCGATCTTTCCGTCGAAGCGCTTCTCAAGCAAACCGACGATAATCTTGCCAAGGGCTTTCGCGCCATCAAGATGAAGGTCGGCCGCCCGGATCTCGCCTCCGACGTCGCGCGCGTGCAGGCGATGCGCAAACATCTTGGCAGCGGCTTTCCCCTGATGGCGGATGCCAACATGAAATGGACGGTCGAGGAAGCTATCCGCGCCGCCCGCGCCTTGCAGCCCTGCGACCTCACCTGGCTCGAGGAGCCGATCATTCCCGATGACGTTGCCGGTCATGCCCGCATCATGGCGGCCGGCGGCGTGCCGATCGCGGCCGGCGAGAACCTGCGCTCGCTCTGGGAGTTCAAGAACTATATCGCGGCTGGCGCGGTGTCCTATCCCGAGCCCGACGTCACCAATTGCGGCGGCGTCACGGCCTTCATGAAGATCGCGCGGCTCGCAGAAGCATTCAATCTGCCGGTCACCAGCCACGGCGCACACGACGTCACGGTCCACCTTCTCGCGGCCTGTCCAAATCGTTCCTATCTCGAGGCGCACGGATTCGGACTCGATCGATATATCGAGCATCCGCTCGTCCTCGAGCAAGGCATGGCGCTCGCGCCAATGCGGCCCGGTCATGGCATCACCTTCGACTGGAAGGGATTGGCGCAGCTCGCGCGATAGTCGGAACGGCTTCGCCACCGCAGATCATTCCTCACCGCAGGATTGCCACCGCGTGGATTACAAAGGCCCGACAACTCCAGGGCGTCACGTTCACAAATTTCATGTCGCATGGCCGCAACACCGGCACGGTTCCTGCTCCGGAACAGCAATTATGACTCCAGTATCTACGCTGCGTAGATCAGTATCCCCTCATAGCACGGCGGATCGAAACGTTTTTATTACCGACTTATTGGGCCTCAAAGGTCGCAGTGCGAAAATGCCTGCGACCTTTTTCCCTCGATTTCAGAGGAAGAATAGGAATTCAAATGCCCCATTCCATTTTTGCCCGCGATGGCGCGAGCCGCATCGTTCTGAAGCGGGAAAGTCGCGAGGCTGCCGAAAAGAAAGCACGCGAGCTGACTGATCTGGGTTGGTTCGACGTTCGGATTGAAGACGAAGTGCGAATTGAAGAAAGCGGAGCTCTCAGGGGAGCAGCTTCGCGAGCCGGATGAAAGCGGCGGAGCTCTATATTCTCAATCCGCGGCTACGCGTCACTTCGCCCCGGCCTTCTCCAGAATCGCAACCATCTCGCGATAGAGGCGGCTTCGCGCGAGCTTGAGCGGCGTCGATCCGCTGCCATCGGGAATATTGACGTCGGCGCCAGCGTCGACCAAAAGCGCGCAAGGTCTCGGTGTGGTTCTTGCCGCCATCGCCGAGCACGATCGATTCGATCAGCGCGGTCCATTGCAGACGACCTGCGCCGACGCCGGCAGAACGGCCAGCAGCGCGACAAGAAGAGCGGCGAGGAAATGCATCAAGAAGCTCCGGCCACAGGCCATCAGAAAACATAGCAGCGGTGGCACGGCGCACAAACCGCCTCGGCGTCAGCCGTGTCACGATCTGCGTTTGAGGACGTAGCTGTCCATGATCCAGCCATGCCGTTCGCGCGCCTCCTGCCGCGCAGCGACGATGCGAGGACCCACCGCGGCGAGCTCACCGGACATGATGATTTGATCGGGCATACCGAGATAGGCGCCCCACCAGATATGTAGTCCTTCGGGGGTCAACGACTGGAAAGCCGCGCCGCCGTCGAGCATTACCACCACGGTATTCGTGCCGGCCGGCCAGCCACCTTCGCGCAACTGCCGGCCTGTCGTGACCAGGAAGGGCTCGCCGATGTCGTTCAGCGGCAGCGCATGCGCCGCGCACAGCGCCTGGATCGATGTGATGCCCGGAAAGACCTCGATCGCCGGCAACGGATCAAGCCGTCGTGCGATCCGCAGGCTGGAATCGTAGAGCGACGGGTCGCCCCAGATCAGCAGCGCAACGCGCCCGGTGCTTCCAAGATGGCCTGCGATCGCTTGCGACCAGGTCGCGGCGACAGCATCGTGCCAGTCGTCTACACCTTTGCGGTAATCAGCCTCGCCGGCGTCGCGGGCCGGCAGATCGAACTCTGCGATGCGCGTCTTGTCGTTGGTGAGCACGTCGGCGCAGATCGTCCGCCGCAATTCCGCGAGATCGGATTTCGCGGTACCCTTGCGCGGGATAAGGACGAGATCGGCGCCGTTGACCGCGCGGATCGCGGCAAGCGTGAGCTGCGCGGGATCGCCGCAGCCGATGCCTATCAGGGAGAGCGTCAGCATGTCTTCAGCGAAGGGCGGCCGCAAACGACCGCCCCTCATGTTGTCGCTATGCTGCGTTGTGCAGGCGCGGGGTAACCAAGCCTTCGGCCGTGACGCCGCGCAATGACTTTGCCAGCGCGAGTACGGCGAGATCAGCCAGCGGCTCGATCACGATGACCAGCGCGTAAGACCCCGCAAAGGTCGCAATGTTGGCGAGGTTGGTGGCGCCGAAGCCCGCACCATAGATCGCCCAGAACGCAACCCACGCCACGATGCCGGACTGATAGGCGGTGGAAAGCGCCAGCGCCTGGCGATACTTCAAGTCAACATAGGCGGTGTTGTGGGGAATGACGCGCTGGGCCAGCGCCTGGATCGCGAACAGCGGCACCAGCAGCGTCGTCACGTTCATGCCGTATTGCGGCAGGTCGGTCGGCACGAAGAACAGACCTTGCAGCAGAAGACCGAACGCCAGTCCCAACGCGGCAGGTGCGGCACCGAACAGCAGGAATAGTGTGGAACCGAGGATGAAGTGCACCTCGGAGACGCCGACCCGGAAGTGCGGCAGGATCTCGAAAAACCAGAACACCAGCGCTGTGGTCGCAACCGTACGCACGACAAATGAAGCGACGCCCTGCTCACGCACGGCATCGGCCGCAAGCTTGAGCGCAACGCCGCCCGCCGCAATTCCCGTCGCATAGCTCAGCACGAGTTTTGCGCCCGTCACGATTTCCGGTTCGATATGCATGGCCTTACGTCCTTCCTGCCGTCACATCCGACGGCGTTGGTGTCAAAAATTGCCCCTTCTGCAGAGTACGCGTCAAGGGGCGAGCGAGACTCGGCGGCGGCGTCATGACGAAGGACTTCGCGCCAACGCGCCGAACAGGATGACGGCGGCCGTCGTCGCGGCGCCTCCTCGGGCAAGTTGCTCCGCAAGCTCTGAGATCGTCGTGCGAATGAGTCGCTCGTCGGCGCGTCCCAGGGATTCTGCAAAGAGCGCCGGCGTATTCGGCGCGAGCCCGTGCTCGATCAGCTTGGCGGCCAAAGCCGGGAATGTGCGCCGTCCCATATAGACGACCGTCGTCGCGTCCGGATCGGCGAGCGCCGCCCAGTTCAGGTTCGCGGGTAGCTCGCCCGTGACATCGGCGCCGGTCACGAACTGCACCCGGCGCGAGGTATGACGCCGGGTCAGGGGAATGCCGGCCTGTGCCGCAGCGACGCAGGCCGAGGTGACGCCCGGGATGACCTCATAGCCGATGCCTGCCGCGCGGAGCGCGTCGATCTCCTCTTCCAAACGGCCGAAGATGCCTGCGTCGCCCGATTTCAGCCGCACCACGCGCGCGCCGGTTCCTGCATAGTCGATGAGCAGCCGGTTGACATGCTGCTGCTTGGTCGAGGGGCGACCGGCGCGCTTGCCGACAGCGACCAGATTGGCGCCGGAGCGAGCAAGATCGAGGATCGCGCCGGAGGCCAGATCGTCATAGAGCACGACGTCGGCCTCGCGCAGCCGAGCGGCCCCTTTCACCGTCAGGAGTTCGGGATCGCCGGGACCAGCGGAAATGAAGGACACGAACCCGCTCACCGGTCCTCCGCGATCAGATGAAAGAACGTACCGGAGGTGTTATCGCGCCGCGAGCCCGTTTCTGCGACCACCGCGCCTGTCGCATCGCGTACCACCGCGAGCGGCGTATCGGGCTGCGCGATGATCGTCGAATAGTGAAACTCATGGCCGCGCAGCCGTGCGCCGGCCTTGTGCCCAGGTATCGGCGCAGCAAGCTCGGCAAGCCGGTAGCCGAGATGCATGCGACGCCGTGCAAAGCTCGTCTCAAGGCCAAGCAAGCCGACCATCTCGTGGCGTGCGCCGTCGGCATCGGTCAGGGCGGTGCCGAGCGCCATATAGCCCCCGCACTCGCCATGCACGGGACGCGTCCTGGCGAAGGCACGCAATGCGCTGCGAAACCGCGCGTTAGCCGCGATTCGGCCGGCGTGCAGCTCGGGATAGCCGCCGGGCAACCAGCACACATCGGCGCTCGCATCGGGCCCCTCATCGGCCAGCGGCGAGAACGGCGAGATCTCCGCGCCCGCCACGCGCCAGGCTTCCAGCATGTGCGGATAGACGAAGGAGAACGCCGCATCTCGCGCGAGCGCAATGCGCTGCCCAGGCGGAGAGACCTTCAACTCGCGTGCGGGCGTCGACGACGACCAGGCGCCAGCCGATCGCAGCACGGCATCGAGATCGATGTGCTCGCTGACGAAGCGCGCAGCCTCGGCGATCAAGCCGCTCACCTCCGCCTGCTCTTCCGCCTGCACCAGGCCAAGATGCCGCTTCGGCAAGGTAATCTCGGCATGGCGGGGAAGCGCACCGAACACAGCAATGCCGGCGTCCATCATCGCTCGCCGCACGAGGTCCTCATGTCGCGGGCTCGCGACGCGATTGAGGACCACGCCGGCAAGCCGGACGCCCGCGCGGAAATCGCGCAGTCCGGCGGCGATCGCCGCGGCTGTCTGCGCCTGGCCGGATGGATCGATCACGAGCAGCACCGGCCAACCCATCATCTCCGCAATGTCGGCTGTTGCACCGGTGCCTGTGACACCGCGCGCGGCGACGCCATCGAACAGACCCATCGAGCCCTCGGCGACCACGATATCCGCATCCGCTCCGCGGCCGATCAGGCGCGCGATCGTCTCGCGATCCATGGCCCAGCTATCGACGTTGACGGAGGTGCGCCCGGTTGCTGCCGCGTGAAAGGCCGGATCGATATAGTCGGGGCCGCTCTTGAGGCACTGCACGGTCAGCCCGCTGTCGCACCAGGCGCGCGCGAGCGCCAGCGTCAGCGTCGTCTTGCCGACCCCGGATGCGGGCGCCGAGATGACGAGACCTGCGGCCATCACGATGCCTCCGGAAAGCGCGGTGCCGCTCCGACCGGCCGGTAGCGGCGGTCATAATCAACAGCATAAAGGCGGCTCTCGGCAAACTGCTCCGCGCCCAACGTTTTGCCGACCAGAATGAGTGCAGTCCGCTCGAGCTCGGTGCCGGTGGCCGCGTCGACCGTTGCAAGTGTGGCGCGCACGATGCGCTGATCCGGCCAGCTCGCCCGCCAGACGATCGCGACCGGGCAGCTGGCGCCGTAATGCGGCGTAAGCTCCGCGATGACCTTGTCGAGCAGATGGATCGACAGATGGATGGCGAGCACGGCGCCGGTCGCGGCAAAGGCAGCAAGCTGCTCGCCCTCCGGCATCGCGCTCGCCCGGCCTGGTGAGCGCGTCAGCACGACGGATTGGGCAAGGCCCGGCAGCGTGAGCTCGGCCTCAAGCGCTGCGGCTGCGGCTGAGAAGGCCGGCACGCCCGGCGTGACAGTGTAGGAAATGCCAAGCGCGCGCAGGCGGCGCAACTGCTCGCCCATCGCCGACCAGATCGAGAGATCGCCGGAATGCAGCCGTGCCACGTCCTTGCCTTCCGCATGCGCGGCAGCGATCTCGGCGATGATCCCGCCGAGCGACAGCGGCGCCGTGTTGACGATCCGCGCGCCGGGCGGGCAATGCGCAAGCACGCCTTCCGGCACGAGCGACCCGGCATAGAGACAAACCGGACAAGCCGCGATCAGGTCACGTCCGCGCAAAGTGAGCAGATCGGCGGCACCTGGGCCGGCGCCAATGAAGTGCACCGTCATTCGCCCTCTCCTTCGGCAATCGCCGCGGTGGCTGTTCGATCCTGCGAGACCGTTCGTGTCGAGATCAGGCGCGCGTGGCGCCCAGCCGCTGCGAGCGCGGCGGCTTCGGCGACCGAACCCGTGCCGAATCTTGCCTTGACGAACTCCGACTTGGTCAGCGTTGCAATACCAGCCAGTACCTCAGCCGGAACGGACTTGATGGGCACGCCGAGTTCACGCGCCAGGAGTTTCAGCGCGTCCGATTCCACCTTGTCGCTCACCGTCGCGACCGCAGCGATGCCCTCGCGGCCGCCGGCGGCGACGAGCGCCTCGCGCAGCGAGGCAAGCGTAACGTCGCGCCTGAATCCCAAACCGGCCACCCTCATCTGACCGCACTCCATTGCACGACCGGTCGCGCCGCCTCCCAGGATCGGTACCGACCCAGTGGAGCGGCATGAGCAATCTCCACGCGTATTAGCTCGCCGCCGTGGCGTTGATGAAGGTCCGCGAGAAGCGCCTCGGTCTCCAGCGTCACGGCATGCGCCACCAATCGCGTGCCTGTCTCCAAGCGCGACCAGACGGCATCGAACATCGCCGTGTTGAGGCCGCCACCGATAAACACTGCGTCCGGCGCATCAAAGCCCGAAAGGATGTCAGGCGCCGTTCCCTCCTTGACAGTGATCCGATGCGTCAGGCCAAAGGCCGCTGCATTGCTCCGAATGTTTGCAACACGATCTTCGCGTGCCTCGATCGCAATCGCCGTTCCCCCGCACAAGGCCCATTCGACCGAGATCGAACCGGAGCCTGCGCCGATGTCCCACAATCGTTCGCCAGGCCGCGGCGCAAGCACCGAAAGCGCAAGCGCGCGCATCGGCCGTTTGGTGATCTGGCCGTCGTGCGCAAGGCGATCATCCGAGAGACCAGGGCTGCGCGCGATCCCCTGCGATCCCCTCGCCTCCAGCGCAACCGCTACGAGACCGTCGCCGGGCTCGGCCGCGTAACTGTCGGCGCGATGCAGCCTGACGCGTTCGCGCGGGCCGCCAAGGGCCGAGAGGCTCCAGATCGTTGACTGACCCCAGCCGTGGTCCGTCAGCCATGTTGCGAGCTCGCCGCCCGCCTTGCCGTCCCGCACCAGGCAAATAACCTGCGCGCCACGCGTCAGATGCGGCACCAGCCGTTCGAAAGGCGCGGCGTGGAGTCCGAGACAGACGACGGATTCCAGGCGCCAGCCCAACCGCGCCGCCACGAGTGAGAATGTCGAAGGTGCGGAATGGGCGATCCACTCGCCTGCCTCGAGCTTCTCAGCAAGAGTTCCGCCGACGCCGTGCCAGAACGGATCGCCAGACGCGAGCACCGCTGTCGGACGACCGCGACAGCTCAGCACGCTGTCCGCATCGAACGGCACGGACCACGGACGGCCGCGGTTGCCAACGCCCGCAAGCGCGAGATGGCGTTCGCCGCCAAAGACGACTTCGGCCTGGGCAAGCGCCTTTCGGCTTGCCTCGGAGAGCCCAGCAAGGCCATCTTCGCCGATACCGATGATGGTCAACCAGGGATTAGCCATGATGCGCGCCCTCATTCTGGGCGGAACCGCCGACGCCAATCTGCTCGCGGACAACGTTTCGCGCGCAGGACTTGACGCGATCTACTCCTACGGCGGTCGCACCCGTGCACCCTCGAACCAGCCGCTGCCGACCCGTATCGGCGGCTTTGGCGGCGCGAGTGGCCTTGCCGACTACATCCGTCGCGAGGGTATCACGCATGTGGTTGATGCAACGCATCCGTTCGCCGCCGAGATGAGCCGCAACGCGACTGCGGCATGCGCAGAAACCGGAACGCCGCTGATTGCGCTCGAACGCGCACCATGGGCCAGAACGTCCAACGACAACTGGATCGAGGTTGCCGATATTGCCTCTGCCGTGGCGGCTTTGCCAGAACACCGCGCCCGCGTGTTTCTCGCAATCGGGCGGCAACATATCGCGCCCTTCGGTGCGAGGCCGCAGCACGCCTACACATTGAGGTTCGTCGATCCGCCCGAGGGCGCGCTTCCGTTCGATGCGGACGTGATCGTGTCGCGCGGGCCGTTCACCCTCGACGGCGAACTGGAGATGATGCAAGTGCGCGGCATCGAATGGATCGTCGCCCGCAATTCCGGGGGAAGTGGTGCCCACGCCAAGATCGATGCCGCGCGCGCGCTCGGTCTTCCCGTCATCATGGTCGCGCGCCCGCAATTGCCCAAACGATTGCGGGTAGAAAGCGTCGCCGAAGTCATGCAATGGCTCGGTCATCGTGCCTGCCTCGGTGCATAGACCCAGCGGCCGACGCGGCGTGTCGCCGAATTGCCGACAATCACGAGCGTCCGCATGTCGGCCATCTCGGACCGAGCGTCACGCAGCCTGACCGTCTCGATCCGCTCGTCTGGCGCGCTGACTGCTCGCGCGAATACAACGATGCGTTCGCCGCAACCCGCTTCGCTCAAGATGTCCAGCGCGCGCCCAAAACCCTCGGGACGGCTGGCCGAGCGCGGGTTATACATCGCGATTGCAAAGTCGGCTTCGGCGGCAAGCCGCAGGCGCTTCTCGATCACCGGCCACGGCTTGAGGTTGTCGGAGAGATTGATCGCGCAGAAATCATGGCCGAGCGGCGCGCCAGCGCGCGCGGCCGCGGCCAGCATTGCGGTCACGCCAGGCAGAACGCGGATGGAAAGCCCCTGCCATTGCGGCTTCTCCTCGAGCGCCTCGAACACGGCCGACGCCATGGCAAAAACGCCGGGATCGCCGGACGACACCACAACGACATGATGGCCTTCGGATGCGAGCCGCAAGGCTTCGCTCGCGCGCTGCAACTCGCCGCGGTTATCGGAAGGGTGCAGCGTCAGCCCGTCACACGGGCGCACGCGCGCGACATAGGGTGCATAGCCCACGATATCGGTGGCAGCCGCAAGCGCGGATGTGACTTCCGGCGTGACCAGTGCGTCGTCGCCCGGCCCAAGTCCAGCTATGGTCAGCGTGCCCGTCATTCGGCTGATACCAAGCGCCGCCCATGCCCATGCACCAGCACGATCGCGAAGTAGGGACAGTCCGCTTCGTCGACATCGATCAGTCGCGCGACGCGCTCGCCCGGCATGGTCCCGCGCTCGACCAGCCACGCGTCTGCCAGACGGCCGGCGGAGGCAAGCGCGCGACGCACCTTTGTCAGGTTGCGTCCGGTTTTCATGATGATAAGCGCGTCGGAACTGTGCATCCGCCGCTCCAGTTCATCCTCGGCCAGCGTGCCCATCAAGACGGTCGTCACGTCGTCGCCAAGGGCGATCGGCTGGCCGACAGAATTCCAGCAGCCCGCCATGCCGGGAATGCCGGCGATCACCTCGATCTCGGCTCGTCCCTGCAAGCGTGCGTGCAGATGCATAAAGGACCCGTAGAAGTGGGG
Source organism: Bradyrhizobium sp. AZCC 2262 (assembly GCF_036924535.1). Taxonomy (NCBI): domain Bacteria; kingdom Pseudomonadati; phylum Pseudomonadota; class Alphaproteobacteria; order Hyphomicrobiales; family Nitrobacteraceae; genus Bradyrhizobium; species Bradyrhizobium sp. AZCC 2262. Next base: position 5,409,378 of record NZ_JAZHRT010000001.1, read on the forward strand.
ATCGCCCTCGCAGAGCACGACGACATCGACGGCGCAGGCTATCCGTGCCAGACGCTCCGCCCATTCGTCATAGAAGCCCGAGAGCAGACGGACATAGTCCGGGCTGTCGAAGGCGATCTCCGTCGTAACCGGATATTCCATCGGATATTCCGCTACATCCGCGGCCAGCATCCCCTCGACGATGCGGCGCGCCTGGCCGGGCCGTCCCTTCTTGCGGAAGTAGGCGACGTGCTTTGCCGCGCGCACCTCGCGGTCGGCGCGCACGCTCATCAAGTCCGGATCGCCTGGCCCGAGGCCGCAGCAGATGATACGCCCCATCGCTATTCGCTCCGGCTCGCCAGCGCATTCACGGCGGCAACTGTGATCGCCGAGCCGCCGAGGCGACCCTCGACCGTCAGCGCCGGCACGGGCGGATCGGCCATCAACGCGGCCTTTGATTCAGCCGCGCCTACGAAACCAACGGGGCAACCAATGATCGCCGCCGGCCTCGGGCAATCGCGGTCCTCCAGCATGTTGAGGAGATGAAACAGCGCGGTCGGCGCATTGCCGATCGCGACGATCGCGCCCTCAAGGTGCGGCCGCCACAGCTCCAGCGCCGCGGCGGAACGAGTATTGCGCATGGACTGCGCGAGCGCGGGAACGGCGGCATCGCCGAGCGTGCAGATGACCGCGTTGCCGGCCGGCAGTCGCGCACGCGTAATTCCCTCCGACACCATCCGTGCATCGCAGAGAATCGGCGCGCCGTTCTCAAGGGCGGAGCGCGCGGTCCCGGCCATGCCGGGCGTGAAGTGGATATGCGCTTCGAGACCCACCATGCCGACAGCGTGGATCATGCGCACGGCCACCGGCTCTTCGTCGGCCGAGAAGCGGCCAAGATCTGCCTCTGCCCGGATGGTGGCAAAGGATTGCCGGTAGATCGCCGCGCCGTCGGTCTCATAGACGTGCGGCATCAGTGTGCTCCCGCCACGATCGACGGGTCTTTGACGATGCTCGCACCGCGCAGGCCGCGCCTGATCGGCATATCGCGCGTCGAGCCGTCACGGACGAGATCAAATCCTTCGCTGGTCGCAACCAGCGTGATCGACGCCGGGCCGGAATGGGCGCAGCCCTTGGCGCAACCGGAGACATGAAGCCGGGCGTCTGCGGCGATGCGGGGGGCGAGCGCTGTCGCCAGCGCGCGCGTATCGGCATGCGCCTCCCGACAGCGCGGAGCACCGCTGCAAGCGATCACGCGAAGCGCCGGGTCATCGGCTTGTGTGATGACGTCCTCGCGGCGAGGCATCTCGCGCAAACCCTCCACCAGCACCATCCGACACGGCGTCATGCGAAGCGCCTGCCCGTAACCGGCGAGATGGCGAAGCGCCGAATGGGTCAGTTGTCCGAACGTCGCGCCGACCAGTGCACCCTGCGGATAAAGGCCGGGCAGCGGCGCGACCGTCGCGGCTGCGGGTCTGGCATGGCCGCGCAGCGCTTCGGGCAGCCGCGCGCCGGCACGAAGATGGGCCGCCATCCGCCCTCGCCCGCCCTTGGCTCCGCCCGACGCCACGAACCATTCGGCGATCGCAAGTGCGACATCGACCACTTCCGTCCGCGTGACGGAGCGACCAAGTCCTGCACCGTCGGCGCGCACGGTGAGCTTGCCATCAGGATCGCGCTCGATGCGCACATCAGCCGACGCTGTCGTGAGCACGCGCTCCTTCCCGTCATCAACCGCAAAGCCAAACTTGGTCGGAAGATCGAGAGAGCTGCCGGCGAGAGCCCGCTCGAGTTCGATCGCAAGCGAACATGTATCATCGCCGGCGCGCCAGAACGGCGTCACCAGAATGTTGCGCCGCGATTCGGTCTCTGAATCAGGATCGAGCAACCCCAGGAGCATGAGCCCGTCGAGCAGAGGCAAATGACCGTCATGGCTCACGCCACGGATCTGGAGATTGGCACGGCTGGTCAGGTCGATCAGGCCGTTGCCGTAGCGTTCGGCCAGATCAGCAAGGCCAGCCGCCTGCCCTGCATCGAGCCGCCCGCCAAAGGGCCGCACGCGAACCACCAGCCCATCGCCTGATAGCATCGGCCGCAAGGCGCCAGGGCACGAGCCCTTGATCGCAACCGCGCTCATGATGCCTCCCGCAGCGCGGCCGCAATCGAATTGCGGCGCGTCTTCCAGAGCGACGCCTCATGCAAGCGGGTGAAGCAGGTCTCCATCGCGGCGAGCGCTGCCGGATTCTCGCACGCCATGAAGGCGCGGACATCGTCGTTGCCCAGCGTCGCATCGTAATAGAGATCGAAGAGATGCGGCGGCACGGCATCAGCAAGATGTGCAAAGGTGGCCATGTGCTCGAGCGTCGCGGTGATTTCGGCTGCACCACGAAAGCCGTGGCGCATCATGCCCACGATCCAGGCCGGATAGGCAGCGCGCGCACGCACCACGCGTGATATCTCCTCGGTCAATCTGCGCGCACGCGGCTGATCGGGACGCGTGGCATCGAGATGATAGAGCTCCACCGCGTTGCCGAGCCGCGCCGCGGCAGCCGCGATGCCCGCCTCATGCGCCGCATAGTCAGCAGCGAGCAGCAGGTCTGTCTCCGGCAGATCCTGGGTATGGACAAAGGCATCGGCGGCAGAGAGCCGTGCCTCGATGCCCGCGCGGTCGGGCTGCATCGCGCCATCGGACGAGAAGGCCCAGGACGATGCCGACAGCCAGGCCTCGCCGGCCGCATCGCGCGATTCCTGCGTGAAGACGGCAGGTATCGACGACAAGCCGACGCCATACTGCCCGGGACACGGCGCAAACACGCGTGACGCGCGATGACGATAAGGATTTTCGTCGCCCTCCTCCTCGCGCTCCGAGAGCGCTTGAGCCGCCGCCTCGAACAATTGCGCGAGACCCGAAAAGACGTCGCGGAACAAGCCGGATACGCGCAGCGTCACGTCGATGCGGGGACGGCCGAGCTCGGCCGGCGCGATGATGTCGTAACCCGTCACGCGGCCCGATCCGTGATCCCAGCGCGGCGCGACGCCCGCCAGATGCAGGGCCATCGCAAAATCCTCGCCCGCGGTGCGCATGGTCGAGGAACCCCAGAGATCGACGACGAGCCCCTTCGGCCAGTCGCCATGATCCTGCAAGTGACGGCGCAGCAATTCCTCGGCGAGCTTGATGCCTTGCGCATGCGCCGACGGCGTGGGTACGGCGCGGGGGTCGACGGCAAACAGATTGCGGCCCGTGGGCAACACGTCCTCGCGCCCGCGATATGGTGAGCCCGCCGGCCCCGGCGCAACGCGCCTGCCGGCAAGTGCCCCGAGCAGCGCCGCCTTCTCCCCCTCGCCGCAAGCGCCGCGGCCGAACACGTGCAGGCCGTCACCGTGCTGGCTTTCCTTGAGGTCGCAGACGAAGCGATCGATCAAAGGAATGGCTTCGGCTGGTCCAGCCGAAGCACCAAGACCCAGATCATCTTCCAGCCCGGCGGCACGCGCTTCATCGCGGATGGCCGCAATCAGGCGCTGGCGGCGCGCCGGATCAAGGCCGTCGGCCGTCGAATATTCATCGAGCAGTCGCTCGAGCTGGCGCAGGCCTTCAGGCACCGCAGCCTTCGCCAAAGGCGGCGGCAGATGTCCGATCGTGACCGCGCCGATCCGCCGTTTGGCCTGCGCCGCCTCGCCGGGGTCGTTGACGATGAAGGGATAGATCACCGGCACATCGCCGATCAGCGCATCCGGCCAGCACGCGGACGACAGTGCGACGGATTTGCCGGGCAGCCATTCGAGCGTGCCATGCGCGCCCATGTGGATGATGGCGTCGACCGCCTCGCGCTGGAGCCAGAGATAGAAGGCGACATAGGCATGACGCGGCGTGCGCGAGAGATCGTGATAGTCGGCATCGCGCTGACCGACCTCGCCGCGCTCCGGCTGGACCGCGATGATGGCCTTGCCGCAGCGGATCGCGGCGAAGCGAAACGCACCACCATGGCAACTCGGATCGTCCTCCGGCGCGCCCCAGGCGCGGGTGAGGTCATCCCGCAACTGGCGTGATAGGCCTGACAGCGCCGTACGGTACTCGGCGACGCTCCAGGTCAATTGCTTCCGCAACAGAATGTCGCCAAGCACGTCTGTCGCCTCGACATCGAAGCCGGCTTCGCCGAGATCGGAAAGCAGCGCCTCGACCGAGGCGAGCGCGTCGAGCCCGACCGCATGGGCGATCTGGTGCGGGCGGCCCGGGTAGTTCGAGAGCACGATCGCCAGCCGTTTCTCGCTGGCCGACTTGATCGCAAGCCGATGCCAGGCCGCGACCCGCGCAACGACGGCGCTCACGCGCTCGTCGTCGGCTCTGTGCGCAAGATGAGCGAATTGCAGATCGGGATCGAGCTTGCCCGGTGACTTGAAGCTCACGACGCCGGCGAACAACCGGCCATCGACCTCCGGCAAGACCACATGCATCGCGAGGTCACCTGGCGCGAGGCCGCGAAGCGATTCCGCCCAATCCTCGCGCCGGGCCGTGGACAAGGCGACCTGGAACACCGGACACGCAGCAGCATCGAATGGTGTCGTGCCGTCGTCGCCGATTGCCGAAAACGCGGTCGCGTTGACGATGGCCGCCGGAGGATGCTGCGCGAAATGCGCGCGCAACCAATCCGCGACGCCCGCCGCTTTCAGCGAGGTGACGAATGCGCCGTACGCCTCAAAGCCCTTCTGCCGCAGCGCCGCGATCAGCGCGTCGACCGGACCGGTGTCGGCCGCAGTGAGATAGGAGCGGTAGAAAGTGACCAGCGCACGCGGTCGCCCCTCGAATGTGGGTACTGCCACAACACCGCACGTGGGGTCGTAGAGTCCGACTTCGGGAATGTCGATCTCCCCGACGACAGGTCCCGCATAAAGGCCTGACGCCAGTGCAAGCTGCGCAATCGCCGCCTGCGCAGCAACCGGGCCGCCCTTGTCACAGAGAACCTTGAGTCGCCTGAGCGTTGAGACCGGCAGCGTGGAGAAAACTTCCAGCCGTTCATCGTCGCGACCATCGGCAGGCAGCACGGCAAGCGCGATGTTGCGATCCTTTGCCAACTGGTGCAGGGCAGCCAGCCCATACGACCAATAAGATTCTCCCCCGATCAGGCGGACCAGAATGCCCCGCGCCTGCAACAGCGTTCGCTCGACATAGGTGTCCACCGATAGCGGGTGACGCAGCTCAGCAAGATTGGCGAGCCTCAGAGACGGCAGGCTGGCGCGCCCGCGCCGCCAGCCCGACGCGAAGGCTGCAAGATCACTGTCCGAGAACGAGAGCACCACGAGATCGGCCGGGTCCTGGCCGATGTCTCTGGGCGTCGCGGTCTCCTCAAGGCCGCGGCTCTCGCGAAAAACGACGTGCATCAGATGCCTAGTCCCGCAATCCCAAGTCCTGCTCTGATCGCTGCTTCATCGATGTCGCCGTGTTCGCCGATCACAACCAGTCTTGATTGCCTCGCTCGCGTGCCCCACGGCTGATCGAATTGATGCCGCACGCGCTCGCCGACCGATTGCAGCAGCAGCCGCATCGGCTTGCCTTCGATCGCGATATAGCCCTTGGCGCGCAACACATTCTGCTCGCGCGCCAGGCGCTGGATCGAAACAACCAGCGCATCGATGTCCGTCACTTCCGGAAGATCGACGACAACGGAGGCAAAATCATTGTGCTCGTGCTCGTCCTCGCCGTCATGATGCGAGGGACGCGCGGCAAGATCGTCCTCGGCGGCTGCTTCGAGGCCGAGGATCACGCGCGCATCGACGGCGCCATCGACGACCGGCAGCATCGGCACACGGCGCGGCATCTCGGCCTCGATCGCAGCCTTTGCCGCTTCGAGCCCGGCCGAGCCGGCAAGGTCCGCTTTGGTCAGCAGCACGATGTCGGCGCAGGCGATCTGGTCCTCGAACACTTCCGAGAGCGGCGTCTCGTGATCGAGATTGTCATCGGCCGCGCGCTGCGCTCCCACGGCGTCCGGATCCGGCGCGAAGCGACCGGCAGCTACGGCCTCCGCGTCAGCCAGCGCGATTACGCCGTCAACCGTGATCCGCGAGCGGATCTCCGGCCAGTCGAACGCCTTGAGCAATGGTTTTGGCAAAGCCAGCCCTGATGTCTCGATCAGGATATGATCGGGCCTCACCTTGCGCGCGAGCAATTGCTCCATGGCTGGAATGAAATCGTCGGCCACGGTGCAGCAGATGCAGCCATTGGCGAGCTCAACGATGTTCTCCGCCGGACAATTGGCATCGGCACAGGATTTCAGGATCTCGCCATCGACGCCTTCGCTGCCGAACTCGTTGACGAGCACCGCGAGCTTCTTGCCGTTGGCGTTGGTGATCAGATGCCGGATCAGCGTCGTCTTGCCCGATCCGAGAAAGCCGGTGACGACGGTGACAGGGACCTTGGTGAGGGAGTTCATTCGGCGGCCTCCGGCACGATGGCAATGGGCGGAATGCGAGCGAGCGATTGCTTGCGGAAAATTTCGGGGCGGCTGCGCCACGGCACGATGCCATCGGGCGCCGCCACATAGGCAGATGCGCCGGCAATCACATCGCGCGCATTGGCGTCCGACAGACGGCCGTAGACATAGGACCATCGTCCCGGCGCGCTGAGCGCGACCGAGCAGCCCTGGCTGCACGCGGACAGACATTCGACGGGAACCACGCTGACACCTTCGGGCACGCCGGCGTCGAGAATGGCGGCATGCAGGCGCTTGCCGGGCGCGGTCTCGCCCTCGCTGAGCGTCTGGCCGGCACGGCAGGTAATGCAGACGTGAAGTATGACAGTCATCGCCCCTTCCAGGATAATCAGCGGGAGGCGATGAGGCGCGCGAACCCATCCGAAGGAAGGCTCGCTTCCCCGTCGCGGAACACCCCGTCCGCCGGTTTCTAACGTTGCGCTGGCAGGTCTCCCGGCTTGCGGAGCAGGATTTTGTCCTTCGATCCCCGCCTTCCCAACCCCATCAGGGATCAGTGGCTTTGGGCATCTCTCCGGTCACGGTCGCGGGGGCGGCTGCTTTTCGAACCCAAACCTCTCGATTTGAGCCCTATCGCATTCCCTCTTCGCCTGTCGTACGACAGGAACCAACGCAGGCGCACCATTTGCCTAAGCCCGCGACTTGTCAAGCCGAAGGACCACCGCAGATGATGTCTGAACAGGATGCAGCCGAGGACGATGACGTCGTCGCCTCCGAGGCCTCGGTCGACGCCCGCCATGCAACGAAAATGGCGAAGAAAAAGGTCGCCCGCGACAAGATCATGGCGACCAAGAGCGGCGAAAAGGGACTGATCATCGTCCACACAGGCGCGGGAAAGGGAAAATCATCCTCTGCCTTCGGAATGATCGTGCGATGTGTTGCGCATGGCTTTCCCTGCGCGGTCGTGCAGTTCATCAAGGGCGCCTGGGATACCGGCGAGCGCCGCCTGCTCACTGGTCACTTCGGCGAGCTCTGCCAGTTTCATGCGATGGGCGAAGGCTTTACCTGGGAAACGCAGGACCGCGCCCGCGACGTCGCCGCCGCAAAGGCGGGATGGGAGAAGGCGAAGCAACTGATTCTGGATCCCGGCTTGCGCATGGTCGTGCTTGACGAGATCAACATCGCGCTCCGCTACGACTATCTAGAGATCGCCGAGGTCGTCGAATTTCTGAAAGCCTCGAAGCCGCCGATGACGCATGTCGTTCTCACCGGCCGCAACGCAAAGGACGAGTTGATCGAGATCGCGGATCTCGTCACCGAGATGACGCTGGTGAAGCATCCCTTCCGATCCGGCATCAAGGCGCAGCCGGGCGTCGAGTTCTGAGGCCAATTCGATGGCGCGCGCGTTGATGATCCAGGGAGCGGGCTCGGACGTGGGCAAATCGCTCATCGTCGCAGGGCTCGCGCGCGCCGCGAGACGCCGTGGCCTGAGCGTGCTCCCGTTCAAGCCGCAGAACATGTCGAACAATGCGGCGGTGACGGTGGACGGTGGCGAGATCGGCCGCGCGCAGGCCTTGCAGGCCTTGGCTGCCGGCGTCGAGCCGCACACCGACATGAATCCCGTCTTGCTGAAGCCTGAAACTGATGTCGGCGCGCAGATCATCGTCCATGGCAAGCGCATCGCCACTGCGCGGGCACGCGAATATGCGAACCTGAAGCCGTCGCTCATGGGCGCGGTGCTCGAGAGTTTTGGGCGGCTGAAGGATCGTGCCGATCTCGTGCTCGTCGAAGGCGCCGGCAGCCCGGCCGAGGTCAATCTGCGCAAATCCGACATCGCCAATATGGGCTTTGCTAGGAAAGCCGACGTCCCGGTGGTGCTGATCGGCGACATCGACCGCGGCGGTGTCATTGCGCAGCTCGTCGGCATCAAGACCGTGATCGACGCGGAAGATGCTGCGATGATCCAGGGGTTCGTCATCAACAAGTTCCGCGGCGACCCCACGCTGTTTGACGACGGCTACCGCCTGATCGAAGCCAGGACATCCTGGCGCGGCTTTGGGGTGCTGCCCTACTTCACGCGCGCGACCGAGCTTCCGGCCGAGGATGCGTTGGGGCTCGGCGAGGCGCGCAAGCCCGGCCAATGCAAGATTGCGTTTCTTGCATTGTCGCGGATCGCCAATTTCGATGATCTCGATCCACTCAAGCTAGAGCCCGGTGTCGACCTCGTGATGGTCCGCCCAGGAGAAGCCGTTCCCGGCGACGCCAGGCTCGTGATCATTCCCGGCTCGAAATCGACGCGCGGCGATATCGCCTTCCTGCGCGCGCAGGGCTGGGACATCGATCTCCTCGCACATCGCCGCCGCGGCGGCCACGTGCTCGGCGTCTGCGGCGGCTACCAGATGCTCGGGCGCAGCGTCGCCGATCCCGAGGGGATCGAAGGACCGGCGGGCGAAACCGAAGGCCTCGGGCTTCTGGATGTGACGACGGTGATGACCGGGGAAAAGACGCTCACCCGCGTCACCGCGCAGCACGTCGCGACCAGACAACCGATCGATGCCTATGAGATCCATATCGGGCGAACCGATGGGCCTGATCGCGCGCGTCCGTTCGCTCTGCTCGATGGAGCGCCGGAAGGCGCGGTCTCACGCGATGGACGCGTATATGGCAGCTATCTGCACGGTCTGTTTGCGTCCGACGATTTCCGCGGCTCGTTTCTCAGACAGCTGGACATTTCGGTGACGGATCAGCCATACCGTGGAAGAGTGGAGAACGCGCTCGACGCGCTTGCTGATCACATCGAGGCTCATCTCGATGTCGACGGGCTGCTCGGCCTCGCGCGTTGAGGGATCAGCGCGAGAGAGCGCCGGCCAGGCGCGCCCATTCGGCCTCGTCGCCTGGCAGGCCCAGCCGCATCCATCCCGGCTGTTGTTCGAAGACGCGCGACCAGATGCGCGCACCGGCGAGCCGCTCCTGCGCGGCGCGGGCGTTCTCCGTCTCAAAGAGACGGAACAGCGGCGTGCCGCCGACAAGACGCCATCCTCGCAATTTCGCTTCGGCATCGAGCCGCGGGCAATCGCCGTCGAGACGAATCGCAGTCGCCTTGGCCCAATCGCGATCGAGCAAGGCGCGCCGTCCGACCGCAATCGCGGCACCGGAAACCGGCCATGGGCCCGCCATCACAGATAGCGCAGCGATGTCCCCTTCCCCCGCCGAGCACGAAGCCAAGACGCAAGCCCGCGAGACCATAGAATTTTCCGAACGAGCGCAGAATCAGGAGACCTGGTCGTCCCGCCTCCGCTGCCAGCGACAATTCGGGCGTGGCGTCGGCAAAACTTTCGTCGATGACAAGACGACCGACGCACGGCAACAGCGCGAGCAGCTCAGCCTTGTCATGGCGTCGGCCGTCGGGGTTGTTGGGATTGACGACCACGGCGAGGTCGGCTCCGGCCAGGGCGCCAAGACTGGAGACTTCGGCAGCGTCCCAACCGGCAGCCGATAGAACTGCAGCGTATTCATTGTAAGTCGGCGCGAGAACGCGGGCTCGGCCACGTGGCTCAAGCCGCGGCAAGAGCTGGATGGCCGCTTGCGCACCGGCTAAAGCCAGAATTGGCGCACCGGTTGCATAGGCCTGCCGCGCGGCTTCGTGCAGGGATTCGATATCGGAATGCGACGGCAGCGCGCTCCAGTGCCGCTGCCCAATCTCGCCGACCGGATAGGGCTGCCGATTGATGCCCGTCGACAGATCGATCCAGTCCTGCACGCAGCCGCCGAAACGCTGCACCGCCTGATCAAGATTGCCACCGTGCTCGCGCATCGCTTGCCTCGTCATGCCAAAGCCAAGGCCACGAGCGAAGCACCGAGCAGCGCCATCGCGCGGATGTAGAGCCACAGGCCCTGCGAGATATCGGCAGCAAGGGGATCGCATGCCCGCTCGTTCAACCAAGGTTCTTCGGTCATGCTGCCATGATAGCTGCGCGGCCCGCTCAACCGTACGCCGAGCGCGCCGGCCATGGCGGCCTCCGGCCAGCCAGCATTGATCGAACGGTGGCGGTTCGCGTCCCGCACCATGCAGGACAGCGCCTTCGAGAAGCGCGCGGAGACCAGCCCGAAGAGGAAGCCTGTCAAACGCGCGGGGATGAAGTTGGCGACATCATCGATGCGCGCAGCCGCCCAGCCGAAATACAGATGACGTTCGGAACGATGACCAATCATGGAATCCAGCGTATTGATGGCCTTGTAGCCAAAAATTCCCGGCAGGCCGAACAGCGCGCCCCAGAACACCGGCGCTACGATGCCATCGGACGCGTTTTCGGCGAGACTCTCGATGGCTGCCCGCGCGATTCCCGCTTCATCAAGCGTTGTGGGGTCGCGCCCCACGATCTGCGCGACCGCGAGACGCGCGGCATCGATATCGCCCGATTGCAGCGGCTGCGCCACCGCAGCGACATGATCATAAAGCGAGCGGAGCGCGACCATAGGCCATGCCAGGATTCCGAGGATCATGGCGCTGCCCCATCCCGGAGACAGCACGGCCTGCACGATCCAGCCCAATGCAACGCACAGCCCGATCACCGATAGCGCGGCGGCGACGCCTGCGATGCGGCGGATAGCCGGCGCGGCGGCGGGTCGGTTCCAGTTGCGGTCGAGGAGGCTGATCAGCCGGCCAATCCAGGTCACGGGGTGTCCGATGCGCGCAAACAGCGCGCCGGGCCACCCCAGCAAGGCGTCCACCGTCATCGCCACCGCCATTGCCCCGGCAAAACTCACACCACCTCTCCTGTCACGCCTGCCCTGATGCGCAAGAATTGCGGTGAAGCGCAAGCCCCTCTGGTGAGAATTCGGCTTTGTCTTTGCCGGCGATTGATGGTTAGTGCGAGGTCCGAACGGAGAATTCGATGGCGATTGTGTTGATCACGGGAGGCGCACGTTCCGGGAAAAGCCGGCGCGCCGAGTCGCGCGCACACGCCTATCCCGGCCGGCCCGTCTACATCGCAACCGCCGAAGCGCTCGATGCCGAGATGGAGGAGCGGATCGCCCGTCACCGCGCGCGCCGCGGAAACGACTGGATCGAGCGCGAGGTCCCGCTCGATCTCGTGCAGGCGCTGACCGACACGGACGGCGGCGGCGCCCGGCTCGTCGATTGCCTGACGCTGTGGCTGTCAAACCTCCTTCACGCCGGACGCAATTGGTCAGAGGAAGCCGCCCTGTTGACTGCCGCGCTCGGCAGACAACGCAGCCCTGTCATTCTGGTGACCAACGAGGTCGGCCTCGGGATCGTGCCCGACAATGCGCTGGCGCGCAGCTTTCGCGATGCGGCCGGTCTGCTAAACCAGAACGTCGCCGCAGTCGCCGATGAGGTCGAGTTCGTGGTGGCGGGATTGCCGATGAAGGTCAAGTGATGTTTCAGGTCGCGCAACTCCGCAGCATTCTCGCCGATTTGAGGATCGGCATTTCTTTCGCCACGGTTCTTCCCTTCGGTCCGGCCAACGCTTTGGACGATGGCGAGGCTACACGCGCAAAGCTTGCCGAGACCGCCATCCTGCTGATGGCAGCATCCCTCCTTCACTCCAGCCCGCAACTCTGATGGTCGCCTTCGACGATCAATTTCGTCACCAATTGCGCGAGCTCTTCATCTGGCGGCGCGACGTGCGGCGATTCCGAACCGATCCGCTTCCTGATGGCGCGCTTGAGCGGCTCATTGACATCGCCTGCCTGTCGCCATCGGTCGGGCTGAGCCAGCCCTGGCGGTTCGTCATCGTTCAGGACGCGGCAAGACGCAGCGCCGTGGTCGAAGACTACAAGGCCTGCAACGCAGATGCCTTGGCATCGTATTCAGGTGAGCGCGCGACGCAATATGCAACGCTCAAACTCTCTGGCCTAGTGGAGGCGCCGGGACATCTGGCTGTCTTTGCGGACAAGGCGAGTGACATCGGCCACGGCCTTGGACGTATGACGATGACGGAAACGATTGAGTATTCGGTCGTCGCAGCGATCTGCTCGATGTGGCTTGCCGCGCGTGCTGAGGGCTTCGGGCTCGGTTGGGTGTCGATTCTCAACCCGGCTCGCATCCACGCGATCCTCGATGTGCCGGAATCCTGGCGATTCATCGGATATTTCTGCATCGGGTACCCCCAGGCAGAGTTCGATCGACCTGAACTTGAGAGAGCTAACTGGGAATATCGACGGGCGCCGAAGGAATTTACGATTCGACGCTAGTCGCAGGAGCCTTGCATAGAGTCGTGTCAGCGAACATGGGCGGACGACCGCAATACCTGTCTCTCACCCATCAAGGGCGCTTGTGTATCATGACATCTGAATCGCCTCTCCATGGTCGCGGCGCTCGCGCGCGAATAGGTATCCGTGCGTGGTGAGGCAAAATTCGGGTGCGCTCGCAAGCGATAAGCACAAATAACTCCAGCCGAGTTTTGAGTCGGTCGCGTGGTGCATCACGACTTGAATGCGGTGGCGCTCCCGCGTTGGACAGAATGCCGCCCTCTGGGCGTTCGTGGTTGACAGCTCTTTCCAAATAAACTTAGGGTCACTACGATGGTTCTCCTTCGGGCGATCAAAAGGGAATACGGTGCGGGGATCTCCCCAACGCCGTGGCTGTCCCCGCAACTGTAAGTGGTGAGCCTTCGCCAAACGCCACTGGGCCAACAGGCCTGGGAAGGCGGCGACAGGCAACGACCCACGAGCCAGGAGACCTGCCGTCAGTCGTGGTCACACGCGAGCACATTGGGCGGGGTGTCCTGGTGGGTGTTGAGCCGTCGTCTCCTTGAGGCAGCGGCCAGACTGCGTTCGCGGTGACGTGCCACGTTATCGCGAGTAATGTTGATGACCTCCCGTACTATCCTCCCGCCGCGGCACCACCGCGCGTTTCTCAGTTCTATTGCATTCTCCTGCCTTCTTTTGCCCGCCGAAGGCTGGGCACAATCCGGAAAGCCGAGCCAGACGCTCGACCCCGTGGTGGTGCAGCCGTCGGCGACGCCGCCGCGCGCCCGCAGCACCAAACGCGGCACTGCGACGCACAACGCGCGTTCACGCCAGCAGCGCAACGTAGCAGCCAACACCGGCGCACCGGTCGCCACGCCGACCGGTCCTGTCTTCGCCGCGCCGACGCTCAACCTCACCGGCACGAGCACCGCCGGCAGCCGACTCGGCCTGACGCGGCTGCAGACGCCGGCCAGCGTGGAGGTGATCTCGGCGGAAACCATCGCCGAGCGCGGCCAGCAGAATATCCTCGACGCGGTGACGCAAAACGCCACCGGCTTCACGGCAAGCCCCGCACCGGGCAATGGCGGCGTCTCGTTCAATACCCGCGGCTTCACCGGCCTCGGGTCCGTGATGACGTTGTATGACGGCACCCAGCTTTATATCGGCGCCGGCACTGTGACCTTCCCGTTCGACACCTGGTCGACCGAGCGCATCGAGGTGCTGCGCGGCCCTGCGTCGGTGATGTACGGCGCGGGCGCGGTCGGCGGCGCCATCAACGTGGTTTCGAAACTACCGTTGTGGGTCCCTCGCAACCAGGCCGAGCTCTCGCTAGACAGCAACATGACGCGGCGAATTGCGGTGGACAGCGGCGGCCCGGTCAACAAGGACGTCGCTTATCGCATCACCGCCTCCGGCAATATGTCGGACGGCTGGGTCGATCGCGACAACACTTCAAATGTCGCACTTCATGCCGTGGTCCAGATCAGACAGAACGAAGACGTCACCTGGACTCTGTCTACAGATTACGGCGACCGCAACCCGTCGCGCTATTTCGGCACGCCGCTGATCAACGGCAGGCTCGATGAGTCGCTACGCTTCAAAAATTACAACGTCAGCGACAGCCACATCCGCTACCAGGACAGTTGGAATCAGGTGAAGACCGAATGGCAGGTCGCCGATGGCATCTCGATCCAGAACACGCTTTACTATCTGAACTCCAAGCGACACTGGAAGGACGTCGAAAGTTACGCCTATAACCCCGCCACCGGCCTGATCAATCGCAGCAGCGACATCGAGATCTTTCACGATCAGCAGCAGTTCGGCAACCGCATGGATGCGAAATTCCGCGGGCATATCTTTGGCATGGTCAATGAGTTCCTCGCAGGCTTCGACGTCAACAGCATCAATTTCACCCATACCAACAATTCGCCCTTTGGCGGCTCGTCGTCCGTCAACCCGTTCAACTTCGTTCCGGGCATATTCAACAGCCCGAACGCCACGGTTCCCGGCTTTGGCAGCGTGACCAACCAATACGCGCTATTCGCCGAGAACAGGCTGTCGGTCACCGAGCAACTCTCCCTGATTGCCGGCATCCGTCAGGATGGGCCGACAATCACACGCACCGACTATGTCATACCCGGCAACAGCTTCGAAAAATCGTTCTCCTCGACGACCTGGCGTGCGGGTGCGGTCTATACTCCTGTCAAGGACCTGGCTTTCTATGGCCAATATTCCACCTCAGTCGATCCGGTCGGAGGCCTCATCTCGCTGTCATCCGCAAACAAGAATTTCGACCTGGCTACCGGCAAGCAGATCGAGATCGGCGTCAAGCAATCGTTCTGGGGCGGCCGCGGCGAATGGACTCTGGCCGGCTATGAGATCGTGAAGAACAACCTGCTCGCACGCGATCCCAACATTCCATCGCTGACCGTTCAGGTCGGCCAGCAATCGTCGCGCGGTGTCGAGGCATCGGTCGGCCTCCTGCTCGATTACGGTTGGCGAATCGATGCCAACACCGCCTTCCTACGCGCGAAGTATGACGACTTCGTGCAGGCGGTCGGCAACGGAAGCGTGAATTATGCCGGCAACGTGCCTGTCAATGTGCCGCAGAACGTCTCCAACATCTGGGCGACCTGGGCCTTTGCACCGAACTGGTCGGCCAATGCGGGCGTCCAGATCGTCGGCAAGACCTACGCGGACAATGCCAACACCATGACGCGTCCGGCCTACAACATTGTCAATGCCGGCGTGCAGTGGAAGCCCGACCTCAACACCACCGTGTCGTTCCGCGTCTACAATCTTTTCGATGAGGTTTACACGACGTCGGGCGGCACCACTCAGTGGCTGCTCGGCATGCCGCGCACGGCTCAGCTCGCGGTCAACGTGAAGTTCTGAGCGTGGCACGCGGTCTGAAACGAACACTCCGGCGGTGGCTGTATATCGGCCACCGCTGGGTCGGCATCGTCACCTGCCTGTTCTTCGCGATGTGGTTCATTTCCGGCGTGGTGATGATGTATGTCGCCTTTCCCGGCCTTTCCGACAAGGAAAGGCTGGCGGCGCTTCCTCATATTCAGTGGGAGAAGGTGGCGCTATCGCCGGACGACGCGATGAAGGCGGCGGCCGCTACACGCTATCCGCGCGATCTCAGGCTTTCGATGCTCGCCGACGAACCGGTCTATCGGATGACCGCCTGGGACGGAAAACGGCAGGCGATCTCTGCGGCCGATGGCCGCACCATTGTCAACCTGTCCGAACAGCAGGCGCTTGCGGTCGCGCGACACCATCGCGCAAGTAGATCACCTCAGCTCGAAGAGATCATCGATCGCGACCAGTGGAGCGTCACCGCCCGCTACGATCCGCTGCGACCGCTGTATTTGATTACACTCGGGGACGATGCCGGCACCAAACTCTATGTCTCCTCGCGCACCGGCGAGATCGCGCTTGACACCAACCGCACCGAACGCGTCTGGAACTGGCTCGGCTCGATTCCGCACTGGATCTACCCCGCCGTGCTGCGCAAAGACGGACCGTTGTGGCGGCTGGTGGTGCTGTGGATATCCGGCATCTGCCTGATCGTCAGCGTCACCGGCATCTGGATCGGCATCCTGCGCGTGCGGCTGAAGCGGCGCTATGCGAGCGGTAGGATCACGCCATATCGCGGCTGGATGGCATGGCATCACCTCACCGGCCTGATTGCCGGCATCTTCGTGCTGACCTGGATGTTCTCCGGCTGGCTGTCGCTCAATCCCGGCGAATATTTTGCAGGCCGCAACACGACGCCCGAGGTGCTGCAACGCTATGCTGGCCACGATGCGCCGACCATTGCGGCGAAGCTGCCAACACCACAATCTCAAGCGGTCGAAGCGCGCTTCGTCTGGCTCGATGGCAGCCCGATGATGATCGTCGCATCGAGCGACGGCGTGCAAACGCCGCTGGATGCGACATCGGGCGAATCTGCAAAACTGACACAGGATCGCCTCGGAGCTGCCGCGGCGAAATTGCTGCCGCGAGCTCAGATCACAGAGCAACTAATCCTCCGTGAATACGACGCTTATTGGTACGCACATCATCACGACCGCGAATTGCCGGTGCTGCGTGCGATGTTTGATGACGACGCGAAGACGTGGTTTCACATCAGCCCGGTCACGGGCGACATCGTTGGCCGCGTGGACAGCAGCCGGCGCACTTATCGCTGGATGTTCAACGCACTGCACAGTTTCGATTTTCAACTACTGCTGATGTATCGCCCGGCGTGGGACATTGTGGTGTGGCTGCTGTCGATCCTCGGTACCATCGTGTCGGTGAGCGGTGTCGTGATCGGCTGGCGCTATTTGCGCGGCTGAAGCGAATCCGCCCCGCAGATGACTCGACTTTTGCGCTAAGAGCGAGCAGCTACAATGACGCTTGGCTCGCTCACAATCGCTCACCGCAAAGCTCCTGATTCTGTTATGAAATAAGCCAAGTGTAGGACATCACCACTTAAAGGAAGCGGCCACCTGGTAGCTGCGCGGCGCGCCGAGGATGATCCGGTCCGTGTATCCGGGATCACCCCAGGCCGCGTAGAGCTTGTTGGTGAGGCTCTTGGCGCGGAAGTGCGTCATAAGCGCATGTGCTCGTCGATCCGCGCGGCCGAACCGACATCGACCGATCCGGTATCCACTACCTCGCCGCGTTTGAACACCGCAAACCGATCCGCAAGTCCGAGAACAAAGGACAAATGCTGCTCAACCACCAGCATTGCGGTACCGCGGTCGCGCCTGACCGCCGCCAGAACTTCGGCGAGCCGGTCAACGACCGAAGGCTGCAGCCCTTCGGTCACCTCGTCGAGAAGAAACAGGCGCGGTTCGGCGATTAGTCCGCGCGCCACGATCAGCATCTTCTGCTCACCGCCCGACAGCGTGCCGGCACGCTGGTAGAGCCGCGCAGTGATGACGGGAAACCAGTCGTTGATATCGGCGAGCCTGGCTTCGAAGCCGCGATCATCGCTGAGACCGAGCCGCAGGTTGTCGCGCACGCTGAGATCCTGGAACAGCGCCTGCTCCTGCGGGGCGTAAGCCAGGCCCAACGCGCGTTTGCGGAACGGAGCGAGCCGCGTGACGTCGCGTCCATCAAGGCGGACTGCCCCGTCCCATGCCGGCAGGAACGAAAGGATCGTTTTCAGCAGCGACGACTTGCCCATGCCGTTCTTGCCGACAAGGGCGACGATCTCGCCTGGTCCAACCTGCAGCGAAACCCCATGAATGACGGTCGAACTGCCGTAGCCGCTGGTCAGATTGACGAGTTCGAGCGCAGCGGTCATGGCGTCACCCCTGCTTGCTTCGGCCGGGTGCTGCCGGTGTAGATCTCGCGGATCAGCGGGTCATCGACAATTTCGGCCACCGGCCCGTCGAGGGCGACCCGCCCCTGGTGCAACAGGATGATGCGCGAGGAGATCCGGCGGACGAAATCGAGATCATGCTCGATGATCAACACGCATAGCCGTTCACGCGCCACCAGATCGGTGAGAACCGCGGCGAACCCCTGACGTTCGGCGCGCGTCAGCCCCGCCGTCGGTTCGTCCAGCAGCAGCACCTGCGGCTCAAGCGCCAGGACCATCGCGAGTTCAAGGGCCTGTTTCAGGCCGTGGCTGAGAAAGCGCGCCTCCTGGTCCAGCCGTTCGGCCAGACCCGAACTCTCCACCACGGCGCGCGCCGCTGCCGGCAGGGCCAGCACCGGCGAGGCTGCGATCAGGGATGGCCGCTCACTCCTCGTCCGCGCGACGCGCAGGCAATCGGCCACGCTCAACGTCTCGAAAACGGATGCCGCCTGAAACTTGCGTCCAAGGCCAAGGCCCACGATGCGATCGGGCGACAGACGGCCGATCGACTGTCCACAAATGCGCACGGCACCTTCCGAGCGCTCGCGCCCGTCAGCCAGACAGCGGATCAATGTCGTCTTGCCGGCGCCATTCGGCCCGACAATGCTGACGAGCTCGCCCTGCCGCGCCGTGAAGGAAACGCCTGATAGCACCGAAAGACTGCCGAAATGTCTGGAGACGCTGTCGACCTCCACCACGACAGCGTCGCGGTCCGGCGCTGGGGCGGTGCGTTCGAGCGTCGTCAGACTGACGGGCGAAAGGGCGCGCCCAAGCAACACCTGCAGGCGGGGATGTATCGCCGCGCTTGCGTCGCGCAAACTGCCAAACAGTCCGCCCGGCAGCACCACGATGACCAGCACGAACGCCACGCCCACAATCAGCTCCCACACAAAGGGCAGACTGCTTGAGAGATAGGCGCTTGCAACTTCGATCACCAAGGCGCCGACGACCGCACCTATCAGGGATCCGCGTCCCCCCAGCGCCACCATGACGACGAGTTGGGTGCCAAATACGAAACCGGCATTTTCGGGCGCGGCGACGCCGCTGAAGCCGACATAGCCTAACCCGGCCAAAGCCGCGACGACGCCCATCACGACGCTGAGAGCGATGCGCACCCGCGCCGTATCGATTCCCAGATAGGCGCAGCGCTCGTCATTGTCGCGCATCGCACCCAGCACCCGACCTGCATCGCTCGAGAGCACGATCCAGGCGATAACGAGCGTGGCGAGGACGGCGCCCCCGGCGAGGCGGAACCAGTTCTCGAGCGAAAGGTCGAAGCTGTCGAAACCGACCAGCCCGCTGGAAGAGCCTGTAAACGTGCTGCCCGAGTAAAGTAGCTGTACCAGGACGATCGGAAGGACCAGCGAGACCACGGAGGCATAGAGCGGCGTCGATCCCGGATAGAAAGAAAGCCAGCCGACAAATCCCGCTACAACGGCGGCAAGTCCGACCGCCGCGCCGAGCGCCAGCAGCGCTTGCCACGGCCCGAAGCCGAACTGGGTGAAACCGATCGCCAGGGCATAGGCGCCGATGCCGAAAAAGGCGGACTGCCCGAAGGTGAGCGTGCCGCTGTATCCCCACAGCACATCCACCGTCAGCGCGGCGATCGCGACAAACAGCGCACGGACCAGGATATTCAAGGTGTAGGTATCAAGTATCCATGGGCCGACGACGACAAGCGCCGCCGCCAGGAGCGAAGGAATCGCAACGCGGACAAGTGCGCGCGGCAAGCCCGGCAACGACAGCGACGCGTGGGACCAGAGGGCGGAGCCGAGGTCAGGCACGGGCGAATCCTTCCGGTCGAAGCCGCAGCGCCACGGCAGCAAGCACGGCGATGGTGAGCCCGCCGAGGATCGGGCTGATGAACGTCGAGGCCAGCACCTGCAGCCCGCCGAGCACGAGGCAGGATAGGCCGAGTGTCGGCAGCGATCCGCCTGAAATCATGACCAGCATGAACGCGCCGATCAACCAGGACAGCCCCATATTGGGATCGACGCTCGCCAGCGGCGTGATCAGCGCACCTGCGATGGCCGCCAGGCCGCAACCGATGCCGAAGGTGATGAGACGAACACGCGTGCTGTCGATACCGAGACCCTGCGCCAGGTTCTCGTTCATGATGACGGCGCGGGTGGAGAGACCAAGCCGCGTACCGTTGAGCAGCATCGTGAACAGTCCGGCGATGACGAACGCCGCCACCACCAGCAGCAGGCGATAGCTCGAATAGTCCTCGCTGAAGATCGCCAGCGTGCCCGAGACAGGAGCCGGCACAAACTGCACTTCCCGCCCGAAGCCGAGGGTCACCAGTTGGCCGATGACGATGCTCAGACCCCAAGTCGCCAGGATCGCGTCCAGCGGACGACCGTAGAGCTGCCGCACCACGATGCGTTCGGCCGCAGCCCCGGTCAATCCGCCGACCAGGAAGGCAACAGCAGGAGCCAGCACCGGCGGCAAACCGAAGCGGGAGGCAACCAGTGCGGTGTAGGCGCCGATGGTGATGAACGATGCGTGGGCAAAGTTGATGATCTTCATCACGCCGAACACAATCAGCAGGCCGGCGGACACGATGAAGAGGATCGCAGCCGTGGTGACGATATCGAGCACGAGTGTGATCATGAGGGCGAACCAAGTTGGGCCGCGGCGGAAGAAGGCACTATCCTCCTCCCGCCGCCGATGGTCGACATCAATTCTTCAGGTTCGGGCACTGTTCGCCTGGATCGACGTTGGCAAAACTCTTGATGACCCTTACCCCGCCGTCGGCCTGCACCTGGCCGAGATACATCGTTAACGGCGCGTGATGCTGCTTTGACATCGCAATCTTGCCGCGCGGACCTTCCACCGAGATCTCGGCGAGCGCTTTCAGAACCTTGGTAGCGTCGGTACCGCCGGCCTTCTCGACCGCCGCCTTGTAGGCATAGACCGCTTCATATTCCGGCACCGAAAGGTCGTTCGGGGTCTTCAGCTCGGTGCCGAACTTCTTCTGCATGGCGGCAAGGAAGGCCTTGTTCGCGGGACTGTCGATGCCGGTGACATAGGAAGCCGACAGATAGATGCCTTCCGCGTCGGCTCCCATGCCCTTGGCGGTGCCCTCGTCGACCGCGAGATTGCCGTAGGGAAGCGTGACGCCGGCGGCGCGAAGCTGCTTGGTCAAGGTGACGTTCGGCGCCCCACCGGCGGTCGACGTGATCAGCGCGTCGGGCGCCGCGCCCTTCAGCTTCGAGATGATCGGCGTCCAGTCGCTGCCATCCATCGGCAGATATTCCTCGCCGACCACCTTGCCTCCGATTTTCTCGACATAGGCCTTGGTGAAGGCCAGCATGCCCCGACCAAAGGCATAATCGGAACCGATCAGGAAGAACTTCGAGGCCTTCTTCTCCCTGGCGAAATAGTCGACGATCGGCGGCACCTGCTGTTCGGGCACCCAGGCGTTAACATACAGGAACGGACTGCACGACTTGCCTTCGTAGAACGAGGTGTAGATGTAGGGCAGCTTGCCGCGCGTTACGATCGGCAGGCCCGCATTGCGCGCCGCGCTCGTCTCCATCGAGATCAGCACGTCGACCTTTTTCTGGAACACCAGACTGTCGAAAGCCTTCTGCGCACCGGCGGCGCCGGACGCATCATCGGCGACCTCCAGCGCCAATTGACGGCCAAGAACGCCACCCTTGGCATTGATCTCGTCGACGGCGAGTTGTGCCGACTGCACCACCGAGGGGGCAACTACGCTGTTTGCGCCGGACAAACCGACCGGCACGCCAATCTTGATGGGATCCGCCGCCGGCGCCGCGGAGGCTAGGAGCGCTGTGCATGCCGCGGCGGCCAGCAGCGTCGAAAGCGAACGGGTAAGCGTCATGATCGATACTCCTGTGAGTTCAATGAAACTGATCTGGATGGGCGGGCAAGGGTCAGTACCAGCCGCGCTTCGTGCCGGAGCCCAGCATCTCGTCATAGACGTCGACGCGGCGGTCGCGCAGAACCTGGTTGAAGGCATTCCAATTGCGTTTGCGCCGGGCCTCGCCGAGATCGACCTCGGCGATGAGGATGTCTTCTGTGTCCCGGCTGGCCGGCCCGACGACAGGCCACCCGGTATAACTGACGATCAGGCTCTGGCCCTCGAAGGGCTGTCCGCGCTCGACACCGACGCGATCGGCGCAGGCGATGAAGATCGAATTGCTGTGGGCGGCGGCCATCGCCAGCACGTTGGCCATCGCTTCGCGGCCCTCGGCCTGTCCAGGAATCGGGACCCAGTTGGTCGGCACGCAGACGATATCGGCGCCCTGCAGCGCGCAGAGTCGAAAACTCTCCGGAAACCAGCCATCGTAGCAGATCGCAACGCCAATGCGGCCGATCGGCGTGTGGAACACCGGAAAGCCGAGATTCCCGGGTTCAAAGAAGAGGTTCTCTTCGTTCCAGAGATGCACTTTCCTGAACGTGCCGACATGGCCTTCGGGGCCGATCACGACAGCACTGTTGTAGAGATCCGGCCCTGAACGTTCGGCGATGCCGGCGACGATATGCATGCGGTGCCGCGCGGCCCGCTCCGCCCAGGCCGCGACCGATGGTCCTGCCGGAATCGGCTCGGCCAGACCGAAGGCTTCCTCGCGCGAGGCGAACATGTAGCCGGTGTTGGCCAATTCCGGCAGCACGACAAGATTGGCGCCGCGCGACGCGGCCCGATCGATCAGCACCAGGCTGTGCGCCACATTCGCAGCGACGTTTCCGAATGCCGGTTGCATCTGGATGCAGGCAACGACGATCGATCCGGTCGCGGTATTGCTAGAGACGTGCGAAGTCATCGCGCGAAACTCCTGGAGTGCGCAAAACAAAAACCCCCGATAGCGCCGTCAGGCACCTATCGAGGGCTACATAGCCACATTTGAAAACGGCCAACCGGCCGCCGCGACAATCTCGACCGCGAGGGGCGAGCATTGCCGACTTCCAAAGTAGAGCAGTAACGCGATGAAAATGTCAATCGCGTGACCGGACGGAATTATCGGCACCGGTGATGATGGATTGTGCAAGCGCCAGAGACGCCCGCTGTCTCAACGTTCGTCGATCAGGCCCAGTCCGGCCATGACATCCTGAGCGCTGATGATCGTGGCGGCGATCTCGGCCATGGACAACCGCTTCTGCGTGGCTTGCGAGCGGATCAATTCATAGGCCTCGGCCTCGCCGATCTTCTTCAGGGCCACCAGTATCTTCACCGCCTTGTCGACATCGCGGCGCGCCTTCAGCGTCTCTTCGAGCTTTTGAACCTTGCTCTCCAGACGGCGGGTGTAGCCGCGCATTGAACGGGCGAGGACCATCGACGAGAGGATGCCGAACGGGCGGATCGGCTTGTTGATGACGCCGTGAGCATTACTGTCGAGCAGCCGCCGAAGCACGGTCGGATTCTCATAGTCAACGATCGCGACGAAGGTCGGTCCGCCCTCGGACGCGGAGGCGACGAAGGCCGGCGTCTCGGCGGTCTCCACCAAATGAAATACCGTGTCGACATCACCGGGTATTTCCACCGGCGGCGGCCAGATGCCGCGCACGTTGCAGCCGATGCGCTTCAACTGATCGAGCAGCGCGTCGCCTTCCGCGTCGCGCGGGTGCACGACAAGGACGCGCGCGCCGCGCAGTTCTTCGATCAGGCGGCGGATGCCCGGCTTCATGCGACCGATGCCTCCTCCCCAATCCAGCGCCCGCCCAGCGGCGACACCGCCAGATAGGGATCGGGCTTTACTGCCGCCTTCGCTTCCCAGACCACGTCGAAACCGCCGTCACTACGAACCCGTCCGATACGCGGCGTTAGCCAGGTGTGGCTGTTATCGGGATCGATCTGGATTTGACCTTCCGGCGCCTCGAATGACAGGCCGAGCGCCGCCTCGACCAGCCGTTGCGTGTCGAGCGTTCCGGCGCGCGCAAGCGCAAGCGCGAACAAGTGGACCTGAGCATAGGCGCCGGCGCTCCACATGCTGATCGGCCGGTCCGCACCGAATTCGCTTTTGAAGCTGTCCGCGAAACGGCGATTGGTCGGCCCCTGCAACGACCCGAAATAGGTCGCCGCCGTGATATGTCCCTCGCATAGCGCTGCACCGATCTCGCGCACCTCGCCTTCCGCCATGGTGAGGCTGGCGATCGGCATCGCTGCCGGATCGAGACCGGCCTCCCGATAGAGCCGATAAAAGATCTGGGCCGAACGTCCGACCACGGTGGAGAAGATCACGTCGGGCGCCAGATCCTTTGCCCGCACCACGATCTCACGCAGGCGCGCCTCCGTCGCAGCCATGGGCACGTAGACCTCGTCAACGATCTTGCCGCCATAGGACTCGACGAGATCACGCATGATGCGGTTCGACTCCCGCGGATAGATGTAATCGGAGCCGACCAGGAACACGCGGCGCCCATGGTTGCGGACGATATATTCGGCGAGCGGAAAACTGTTCTGGTTCGGCGAAGCACCCGTATAGATCACGTTGGGGGAATACTCGAAGCCCTCGTAGAGGGATGGATACCACAATAGTCCGTTGCGGCGTTCGATCGCCGGCAACACGGCCTTGCGTTCGGCCGAAGAGCTGCAGCCGAACACCACCGAAATGCCGTCATCGGTCAACATCCGGTCGGCCAGCCTGCGATAGGTCTCCGGATCGGATTGAGGATCGTAGGCGACCACCTCGATCTCGCGCCCGAGGATTCCGCCGGCTTGATTGATTTCCTGAATCGCGAGCGCCGTGCCCAGGAAGTGCTCGGTCTCAGTGACAGCCGTCAGCCCCACGCGGGAGAATAGGACACCCACCCTCCACGTGTCTGACGAAGGTGCTGTACTGCTGACCATCATCACGCCTCTCCCCAAGAGCCCGAAACAGCTCATCGTTAACAACCCTTGTTCGATGAGTCACTAAGGAGAGTGAATCCGTTTCGTCGTCAATCGGACGCATGACGGCCAGCCGCTTGCGGGCAAGATCAGGTCAGCTTGGGAAGGAATTTTGGAGGATGCCGGGCTTGGTGATGACGTTGTGCGGCATTCGCTGCGGCACACGGCCGCGACATGGATGATGCAGGAAGGAACTGACCGCTGGCAGGCCGCAGGCTGGCTCGGCATGACGCTCGAGCAGTTGGAAAACGGCTACGGCCACCATCACCCGCTTCGAGCCGAGCCTTCCGTTTCGGCCAGAGGGATGATCCTCAACTGCCTTGCTGGACCAATTGATTGCGCATTTCATTGCGCCGTAAACCGATGAAAACTATAAGTAATTGAAAGGATGGTCGGAGTGGCAGGATTCGAACCTGCGACCCCTGCGTCCCGAACGTAAGTAGCAGCCAGAAAGTTCAACAAAAACAATTAAGTCCGCTTGTGATTGACCACCTTTATCGCCGTTTGTTCACGGAATTTCGGTGGTCAATCGGTGGTCGGCGAGCCCGCCGGCGTGAACCGGCGGGCTTTGATTTCGGGAGCAATCAAACCTCTGGCGAGTGCGCCGATGCCAACGAAAAGCCCGGCAACCGGCCGGGCGATCGAAATAAGGTTTGGTGATGAAACGTGGTCATTAAAGGCAGCGCGCATTAAGTTTGGATGACAGACCACCCCCGTAAGATTACGGCCCGCCCAAAACAATCGCCACCAATGTGAAGTAGTTCACAGACGCGCCCAGTTGGCTGCCCTAACCTTAACTCATTCACTTACATCCGGTCATTCACTTATTCATACTTGCAAATCGCCCGGCCAAGAGCCGGGCTTTTGCATTTCAACCGCCCGCCTTTCGAACGTAAGCCAGACAAGATGCATTCATCGCCACCCTGGAAATGGGCAATCGCCATCTTGATAGCTTTGTGCTGCGGCATCTACATCTGGACGCACCAATAGAGCTGGGCTCAAGGCGAAGGGGAGACGACAGGCGAATGATTGAGCGTCTAGGGAACGTTCTTTATTGGACCGGAAACACATTTTCGCGGCGTTGTGCGTGCTCGCGGGCATAGCCGGGGCTGTCATCATGATCCGAACTGACAGGGCTCACCCTCTCCAAGAACGGCAGAGCGCCAAACGATCGCTGCCCACGTCGATCTTGGAGAAGCCACTCGATTCGACGGGCACCGATCCCTTGAATTCCGAGTAGCGGATTTCTACTCCGTGGGTTGCAGGTTCGAATCCTGCTGGGATCGCCAACCCCCTTGTAATTTCAATAACTTATGGCCGGTTAGACACGCCCTCTCGAAAAGGTTAGACATTTAGGCCGCGATTTTGCGTCCGGTTTTTTGCTTCACTTTGTGTGCGATGACCTTCTCGGCGGCGCGGTCTGCGGCGAAGCGTTTGTCGGCCTTGTCGATGTACTTTTGCAGCTCGCTCAATGTGAGATGACCGCTGCGCGATTGCAGCTCCAGAATGTTGCACCCGGCCTCGGCGAGGATGCGCAGGCATCCCTTGCGGAGTCCGTGCAGCGAGCAACGCTTCGGCAGCTCCGCTTTGTCGCACCACTCCCGGAAGTCATTGCCCAGCGCCTTCGCCGATCTCGGCTCGCCCGCCTTCGTGTGCAGGAACGTCGAATAATTCGTCTTCGGCATCGCATCGATGGCAGTCTGCAATTCGGCGGACACCGGAAACGAGACGTCAACGCCGTTCTTGTGATGCTGAAATTCAAACCTGCCGTTGCTCAGTTGCTCCGGCCCGAGCCGGGTGACGTCGCCTCGGCGGGCCGATGTCTCGACCGCCACCTCCATCACAAGGCGCGGCACCGTTCCGTTGGACCAGAAGCGCCGATACTGCGCGATCTCGTCATCGGTCCAACTATGGAAGCCCTCCGTCTTCGGCGGTGTCGGTCGCTTGAAACCCCTGCACGGATTGTCGGGGCGGATCATCTCCTCTTCAGCGAACAGGTACATGCCGGAGACGTGCTTCAGCCAGTTACGCTTGGTGTGCGCGGTGCCGCCGTTCTGATCCATCAGCGCCTTGATGTGGATGGCCTGCAAACTGTCGAGCGGCTTGTCGCCATGATCGGCGCGGAAGCGTTCCAGAATCCGGCGGCGTCCGGCCTGCGTGTCTATCGACAATCGCTTCCATTGGTCCGAGTTGAAATACTTCGTCACCAGCCAGTCGATGCTGCCCTCGGCATCGGCTCGCAGCCTGGGGGTTTTCCTGAGAACGGTCAGCGTCGGCGCCGAGTCTCCGCAAGCGCCGTGATAGGCCGCCATGAACTCGGCGCTGCCCGGCTTGCCCGGCAAAGGCGTCCCTGTCGGCCGGTGGTAGAAACGTAGCTTCCTGCCGTTTCCTCGGCGACGTTCCAGCCGTTTGTCTCGGCGTTTTCCTTGGCCACCTTTTGCTCGCTCTGAAGCATCTTTTTGATGAGCGCGTACGGTTTCCAGTCCGCCTT
Organism: Bradyrhizobium sp. AZCC 2262; assembly: GCF_036924535.1. Taxonomy (NCBI): domain Bacteria; kingdom Pseudomonadati; phylum Pseudomonadota; class Alphaproteobacteria; order Hyphomicrobiales; family Nitrobacteraceae; genus Bradyrhizobium; species Bradyrhizobium sp. AZCC 2262. The sequence goes on from NZ_JAZHRT010000001.1 coordinate 5,436,692, forward strand.
GGACAGCTTGACCGGGGGCGCACCGCAGACGTTGTGGGCAATCGCTTTCTGTACGCCACTGCTGACGTCGCTCATCTGGCCCTCGACCACGGTGGTGAAGCGCGCCTTGGCGTATTGGCTGTTGGCTGCGATGAAGTCCTTGCAGAAGGCGACCCGTTGACCTCCATCGCGGGCCTTGATGTAGGCCGTCTGCGTTTGGTAGTGCACGCGGTAGGCGAGTTTGTTGGCGTTCGGGTCGGACTTCACCGCTTCGTACATGGCGCGGTGCTCACCCGAGGCGGCGTCACTGATCCTGAGGTCACATACTTTGGCGAGGGAGACGACCGGAACGTAAGCCCGCACCTTGGCTTCCAAGGCGTCGTTGGCGTACGCAACTGGCGCGAACAGGCTGGTGGCGATTGCGAAAGGAGCGAGGTAGCGTTTCATTGTTGACGTATTCCACAAGCGGTGGCGGTTTGTACGCGGGGTGGCCCAGCCGAGGAGCGTCCAGCCCAAGGCGAATTCCTTGGGCGGCTGTTGAGCACCCATCTTGATCTGGATCATGGTTCTGCTGCGTGACCGAGACGGCAGGCCAGCAGCCGCCGCGCGGGACGGAGTGCGTTAGCCGACGCTTAGGACTGCTTGGGGCCGCCGGAGGGCTATCCAACCGACGGCCACGGCCTGCCGCTTGCTCCTCCAGGTGAGGTCGGCGACCGACAGCGTTCAGCGAATGAATACTGGGGGAGTTGCTAAAAATCCGGGTGGGGTCGCCGGAGGAGAGCTATCCAACAGCGACCCCGCCGACCGCCCTGGAACCACCCGTTGCGGCCGACACGGTTCAACAAGGATCGGCCTGGGTGGTTGCTAAGTCGGCCTTACTCTTTTGGTGCGGCCGTATTTGCATCCGCTTGGGCGGCTCTGGCTTCATATTCGCCTGCGATTGCCTCTAGCTTAATGGCGAACTCAAGATCGCCTACGCCGACTGCTAGGCGGTGACAGTTTACGGCTCTTTCGCGCAGTCGTTTGCTCTCGGTCTCGGTAACGGCAATTTGCTGTGGCTGATTACGAGGCATTTTTCCCCTCCCATCATAGCGCCAAGAATCCAAAAGGGTCGCATTGGCGCGACCCTTCGCTGGAAAATTATGCGGAATGAAAGCCGCGCCGGCCAAAGAGCTACCGTACAGTTTTCCACAGGCTTAAGTATCCGTATGAACACGGTAGGAACGGGCTACGGTTAAGAACGTTTTAAGCTCGCGCCCGGCGCCGTCGTCTGGCGCGTTGGAATGACGGCCCCGGCCCTGTCCCCCGTGGCTGGGGCCCGTTTCTCATTCAAAAGCCGGCCAGCCATCCAGGTCCGGCTGTGAGGTGGTTTACAGATATGCTTAGGGGTGGCGTGCTATCCCACTGTGAGCCTGGGTCATGATTTCCAGCAACCTTTGTGGCTCGGGTTAGAGCCGGGGCGGTTGTAGCAAACGCCGCCCCGGCTTGTTGCATTTATGAGATTCGGGAACGAAGAGGCCGCCAACTGAGGCGGCCTTATCTTAGGCCGATCAGCGCCACGGCTACTTCCGCTATCTTGCGAGGCTTTCTAGTGCCGGTCGCGCTGACTTCGATAACGGTGCGAGCCACCATCTCACAAAGGGGGTCGTTACGGTCAGCCACGCTCAGCAAGTTTAGGGCGTGATTGAAGGCATTGTTCAAAAGCTCGATTTGCTCCGGCGTGTGTTGGCCGTCTTTCAACAACCGATCGATTGGCATTGTCCCGCCCCTCAAACCGACGCAAGACCCGGCTAGTTCCTGTGAGGGAACTAGATTCGCTTTTGGACCGGGAGTCGAATTAAATTCTTGCTATGAGAACGAAAACGGCCCGCCGGCGTGAACCGGCGGGCTCCCAAGTTGCGGTGTTGACTAGACGGCCAACTCGATAGCGTGGTCGACCCCAATTGGCACGCCGGTGAGAGCAGAAATCAACACAGCGATCCCGTGCTCGTCAGCGGCCCCATGCGATGCGGCCAATCAACGAGGAACGTTCCGTTGCCCGGTCTCTTGAAGCTGGATGTACGATCCAAACACCATCTTTGCCGTTGCCGTTGGAATCGTCGCAATCGTTTTTGCCGTCGGCAAACTGATACAGTGGGTATGGCGCCCCTAGCCCACGCCGAAAGGCTACTTGGGGCCGCCAGAGGAGAGCTATCCAACAGCGACCCCCGCCGACCGCCCTGGAACCCACCCGGTGCGGCCGACACGGTTCAACAAGGATCGGCCCGCGTGGTTGTTAAGGCGGCGATGGTCGAGGCTGAATGAGTGGGGCCGCCGAAGGGGCATTACATCGACAACCCCGCCCGGCCGCGACAGCTGGGTGAGCAACACGACCGACATGCAGCAACGTTTACTGAGAAAAATTGGCAACAACGTAGGACACCTGTCAGCACGGGTGCCCTAACTGGAAGGCCCGCCGTACGGTTCGGGTGCGAAGTTCATCTCGTCGAACCAATCATTGCCGGTCGGCACGGGTTCGCCGGTGGAAACGCAGAACTACTGCGTTTTTGGCATAGTGCGAAGATAGGGTGGCGGACTGACATAGCGTGTCTGCTGACGCTGCTTCCGCCCGTTCGGCTGCCGCCACCTCGGTCCGCAATGCCCAGAGTTCTTCCATAGCGACTTTAAGATCATCGTCGGATGCCGGTGCACGGCGAAATAGCATTGAACTCAGAGGAACTCTCATGTGGTTCCGCTCCCCCTGGCGCTGCGCCATGACATGACGCACTACAAAAGCGCAGCGAGAAGAGTCGTTCCAACTACGGGAAAAAGTGGCGCCTCCCGGCCGTCGCGTCGTTACCCATGAAAAAGCCCGGCGCTAGGCCGGGCGGCATTCTTAGCCGCAATCAATCCTAGCGGCTTCGATGTCCTCCGCGGGACGGCTGAGAAGGTCGCCGCGCAACCGGCGTGCGGGGTAGATCTGCAAACTCTGACGAATGGTAGTCTCGGCCTTCGGGCGTTGTGATGCGAATGTCGTAACACCCTGTTTGCGACATCTCGCGAGCCTTCTTCAGCGCAGCTTCGGGCGTCTTCCTCCGGTGGAGAATTTCGCCGTCCTTGCACTTCGCCTTTATCGAGAATCTCATTTCTTCTTTTTCTTGTTCTTTTTGTTCTTCTTCATGATTTCGGCCTGAGCTCTGAAGGCCTGGGCCAAAGACTTCATCTGATCGGCCACAAACGCGTCAGCGGAGGTCGCCGCAACCCGTTCTGCGGTGCCCGCCTGCTGTCGGATTGCTTTGGCCATCTTCATGAGAGTTTAATTGCCAGCCCAGCGCGTGGTTCCAGGCAGAACCGGCTATAGGTCCCGGAACGAACGGTCGAGCGGCCGCGGCCGGCTCACACCATGCGGGGGCTCCAGGCCCGCCCGCATGAACCGGGCGCGCCTGGAGATCAGCGACGGGAAAATCGCCCATATCGGGACGACTTAGCTGGCGGGCTTCTTGGGCCTAATCCAACTCCCCCACCATGCCGCAGCGGCCCTGAGCCTGTTGCTTTTCGGTGCTGGAGTGGGCGCCGGCATCTGAAGCCTGCCGTCGCCGCCGGCAATGTCCGAGACCACGTTGAGGAAGAAGTGGTTCTCCGCGAGCGTGGCGCGCGCGACCCGAATCGAGAAGACCGCATGGGTCTCATTGAGAGCAATCAAGCCGATATCAGTTTGCAGTAAGCCTTGTGATAAATCCGCGCTGTGTAGCAACATCAGACCATCCTCCCCTGCCAGAGCTGTGGAAGAACTTCGGAGAGGTTCTCAAGCAAGCCCTCGCGCCATTCATCGGGCCAAGCATGGCCGTCTGCGTCGTGGCTGACAGCGTGCTCGAGCAAGGCCAGCATCCCAAGCCGCGTGGTGGGGATTACTTCGATGAGCGTGTACGCAGCATCGATCTCGGTGCTGCAGGTCAGGCCAACCTGCCGTTCGGCCTCGATCCACCTGGGATCGTCGGCCTCCACGATCTCCTCCTCCCAGGCAGTGATGCTGGAGCAGCGTCGTTCCTTGGGAAGCTCGTTCTCGAGTTTGCAGTGGCGGCCGACCCAGGAGACAAATTTGGCGTGTGCCGCCTTGTGCGCTTCAATGGCCGCCAGGATCGGATCAGGGGCTTGCATAGCGCCCGCGGCCGATGCGGACACCGAGAGCGACGTCGCAAGGACAGCGCCTCCTGCGGTGACTGCTGCGGCTTGGGATAGGAAGCGGCGCCGAGAGGTGTCGACACCATCGGTGGCGGACGAATCGGCGGTGTTGTTTAAGGACGTGCTTAGGGGTGGCGTGCTATGCACGCGGTCAGCTCGGGTCATTTGGATTTGCGTCCTTCGTGGCTCGGGTTAGAGCCGAGCGGGAAGTTACAGCTTCCCCTCGGCTTGCTTCTATGGTACCACGGTTTATGGCGAAGACAAGTGTGGTACCAAAGAAAAAGCGCGGCCCTGCCCCGACAGGAAAAGGGGTTCAAGTCGGCGAGCGGTGGCACCCCTCCGAGCTTGCCGCGATTGATGCGTGGATCGCAGCGTCGAGCGACAAAACCCTTACCCGCGCTCACGCGATCCGGCGCTTGGTAGCGCTGGGGCTGAAGGGAAAAAGCAAATGATCAAGCCGAAGCGGTCTGCCGAGCAACAGGTTGCGGACGAGCTCGAGCGACGGGCTCTCCACCCGCTTTCGTCGAGACAGACGATATCGGACAGCCAAGCCGAGCCAGAATTCCATGCAAACCACAAACGCCTTAGAGCAGAAAGGCTGGCGCGAGAGGCAGTCGAGATCGGGCTGAAGGCGAAAAAATGAGTCGCTCAACTGCCTTTCAAAATTGAAGCCGGTTGGCTGGAACTTTCACTGACCGCGATCGTGAATAGGAACTCATCCTTCGCCGGGGACTTCTTTCTCGTCGGCAAGGGAGACTGCCATGCGACATCGAAGCGATCATCGTAAGCGCGCCAAGCCGGCCGCCCACCGTGCCCCTAAAGATCGGCTGTTCCAAAGCATGTCGGAAGTAATCTCGTTGCGGGAGCAAGTGGCTCAGGCCGAACTGGCGGCGCAAGCACTCAAGACGAAACCTGATCCCATCGGCCCCAGCGAGGAACGTTCGACGACGTAGGCAGTTCATTGGTCTGCGACGTTTGTGAGTTGGATCGATGCGCCACGCTTGGCCCCTGAACGAGACAAGACCTTCCCTTGAAGAGCCCCTGAATATCGCATTGCAGTACCTTGAGCAGACGGGCCAAGCGCTGAACTACGTATATGTATCCGAGCTTGCTGCTAAATCGATAAGAGCAGCGTCGGACCGAGGCGTGACGCACAAGATAGCGCTCGCCAACGCTGCCATCGTTGCAGTTGAAGCCGAAATGTCACGAGACTCGGTTATAGAGTTCCCTCACGCCTCCTAGTCTGATCTGGTCAATCCATCCCCTTTCGGGGCGCCTCGGCGCGTCGTCATTTCTGCCGGCCAGTCGATGCCATCATGTTGACGTCCCAATAAGGGCGCGATCTGGGCAATTCGCATGACAGCTGGTCCGGACCTTTGCTCCTTGGCGACCATGCGAGAACCAGCAAGACGTACCGAGTGTTCCCTACGCCGTTGCCGATTCTTCCCGGATGGAGGAACCAGCCGGTGTCGCAGTCATTGGTGGGGATGAGCCGCATGGTGCGGACAAGGAGAAGACAAATGAAGAAATTGCTTCTGATTTCGGCGGCGGCCTCGCTGCTGGCCACTGCAGCCTTCGCTCAGACGACGGTTACGACCACAACCGGCACAGCCGGAGCAACCGTCCAGATCGAGCCGCAGTACCGCACCAAGATCAAAAGCTACGTCACCGAACACAAGATCCGCCCCGTGACCACGAAGGAGAAGATCGTGGTCGGCGGTCGTGTGCCGGCCGACGTCGAACTGGAATCGGTGCCCGCTGACTGGGGTCCATCTCTCACCAAGTATCGCTATGTGTATTCGGGTGACCGCGTAATGTTGGTCGATCCGGGTAGCCGGACCGTCGTACAGGAAGTCGACTGACGCCTTCGCGCGAAGCGGGGTCCCTTGGGGGCTTCGCTTTGCGCTGGGTCGTCAGCCCTTCAAGTCGAACTGGGTGCGCAGTCTGTCCGCGATCGCTTCGATCATCTCGGAGCGACCCGCATCTTGCGGTCCTTCCGTCATGATCAAGACCTTCCAGGTATCCTCGTGGGGCGCCACGGAAATGGCCAGGCCCGTCGGCCATTCGCAGATGTCTTCCATCTCCAGCCTGATCGCGGCCTCGAGTTCTTCACGTGTTTTTGCTGGCTTCTTCAAGCGTCCGTTCCTGGTCTGAGGCGGATGATCCGGGACCACCGCCTTCCGCTATCCGCGCTGACCCATGTTTGAAGAGCGGGGCGAGCGTTTGGCTATCCGCTACAGCGCCGTCCGCCAACGGCGGGCAGTGGTCCGTCGAGCCAAGATGGTACGGGGACAATGTTCCAAAAGAGTACGGCTATAGCAGCAGGAACGTTCCTGCGCACCTGCTCTTTCTCTTTTCACTTGAACGTCTTCCGGTGATCGGTGAAGCGGATGTTGCGAAGCAAGCGAACAGAGACGGATGCCTCCCCTTCCGACGGTGGGGCCCTCTTTCCGGTCGTTGCCCTGTTGGCTGCTGCGGCGGCGATTGAATACCTCTTCCCCGGCGGCGGCGAGCGGCCGAGGGTGTCCTTATCCGCCGGCTCGCGCGCCGCGAGGGATGACGATGGCCGCGGCCGGCTCGCCACGACGGCTTCCGAGATCCCGCCAAGCGGTTTGAAGGACATCCTGCTTCGGGTGTATTCGAACGTATCGGAGCACCGGAACCTGGCTCTTGCCGCGGGCATGACGTACTACAGTCTGCTTGCCATCTTCCCCGCGCTCGCAGCGCTGGTTGCAGTGTACGGGCTTTTCGCTGACCCGTCGGCGATAGCGAGGCACCTCGATCAGGTCTCCGGAGTTTTGCCCGGCGGCGCCATCGATGTCGCGCGGGAGCAGCTCACGCGCGTCGCCTCGAAGGTCCGCAGACCCTCGGGCTCACATTTCTGGTGGGCCTGGGGATCTCGCTCTGGAGTGCCAACGCGGCGATGAAGTCGCTCTTTGACACCCTGAACATCGTGTACGGCGAGGAGGAGAAGCGAGGCTTCTTGAAGTTGAACGCGATATCGCTCCTCTTCACGGTCAGCGGCATCCTCTTCGTCGTGGCTGCGCTCGGCACCATCGTAGTCATGCCCGTCGCGCTTAAATACATCGGGCTTTCCGAGGCGGCCGATCTGCTCCTGCGTCTTGGCCGGTGGCCGGCGATGTTCGTGGTCCTGACCCTCGCTCTGGCCGTCATCTACCGTTACGGGCCGAGCCGCGAGACGCCGCGGTGGCGGTGGATCACCTGGGGCAGCGCCCTGGCCGCGCTCCTGTGGCTCGGAATCTCGGCGCTGTTCTCCTGGTACGCGTCCAGTTTCGGGAAGTTCAACGAAACCTACGGCTCTCTCGGGGCCGTAATCGGCTTCATGACGTGGCTCTGGATTTCTGCCATCGTGATTCTGCTGGGTGCCGAACTCGACGCCGAGATGGAGCACCAGACCGCGCGAGACACAACGACGGGATCGCCCAAGCCGATGAGCGTGCGGGGCGCGCGGGTGGCCGAAACGGTCTGTGCGGCGAAGGGCGACTGATATGACGAACCTGCTCAAGATTCCGACCTGGGCCGATGAGGAGAACGTCCACGCCATCGTCGAAACACCTCGTGGAAGCACCTGCAAACTGGACTTCGATCCGAAGCTGCGGGTGTTCACGCTTGCCAAGCCCTTGATGGCTGGCCTCACCTATCCGTACGACTGGGGATTCATCCCGTCGACCAAGGCGCAAGATGGCGACCCCCTCGACGTCCTGGTAATCCACGACGCGCAGACCTATCCCGGGGTCGTGTTGCGATGTCGGCCCGTGGGCATCCTAGAAGTCGAGCAGACGAGCAAAGGCAAGAAGGAGCGAAATGACCGCGTGTTCGCGGTGCCAGACCGCTCTCCTCTCGAGACCGATCTGAAGGACATCCGCCACCTTCCGTCCCGCGCACGCGAGGAATTGGAGCGCTTCTTCCGCGCCACGAATGCGCTCGAAGACAAGGAACTCGAGTTTTTGGGATGGCGCGGCCCAAAGCAGGCCGCCAAAACCATCAAGCGGCTCTCCGCATAGCTTCCGGCATACGCTAGGAAGCACTCGCCCGGGTTCTCTCGCGAGCTGCGTGGTTGCGAGTGCTTGCCATGCCATCGGGGCGCCGGCAGCCGGCCGTCACCGACGACGCAGGCAGATGACGCGATCGTCCGGAGCAAACTTCGTTTGACGGTGGACCTCACGTCACGGTCAGGGCGCCTCCAAAGCGTAGGCAGAGCCCACGTCCGCTACCATCAGGGGCCGCCTGCTAATAGCGGGATCGGCCGCGCGGTTGCCATCGCGTATGCCACGGAGGGCGCTGAGAATGACACGCTAAGATCGGCTGGAGCCGGATGGCAACACCACGATCCTAAAGCGCCAAGTACCGGCTAATTTGCCCTTCTAAGGCCTCCCTGCCCAATGGAAGGGAACGGGGCGTACCTAACAACGTTCGCTCTTCATGAGCGAGACGACGCAATACATCTTCGCAACGTCATTCCAGATTGCTCGGGACTATCTGGACGCAATGGGTGAACTCGGGAACCCCGATAGGACTGCGAGCCACCTTCTCGATACCATCGAGGCCATGGTCCGGCACGGCGAAAGGCGACCACTCCTTCTCTCCAATAAAGCAATTGCCTCCTACCAGCGCTTCAGAGCGGAGCAGGGGCTGACCATTGCGTCTTAGAGGAAGGCGATCTGCCGGAACAAGCGTCTCCATGGTAGCACTTCGAACGACACGGGGGCCCACCAGGATAGGTGACCTGGTGAGCCTCGAAGTCCTTATGAGCGTTGAATACCGGGACATCACGTCGGAAGGCTTACTGCGAGCTAGCTCGTTTAAAAAACTGTCTCTGGGACCGTCTCGGAAATAGGCGTGGCGAGCGGGCTATCGGCCCACTTGTTCGCCGCCGTCATCTCCATCGGGCCTAGCTTGTCGCAGAACAAGCACTTCAATTCCGTGCGTCCGCTCAAACTAGGCATGGGCACCGCACGCTTCCCGCAGTGCAAACAGCGCGTAACGCAGTCCTCCATGGCGACCTCCTAGATCCGCGCCCCCTCAACCCTCTTCAGGAACTTTCGTTCCGATGCAGCGTTGCGGCATTTTTAGGAGTGATGTGCATGGAAAAGGTCATTGACCGGGTGATGCGCACCTACGGGATGATGGTCAACCTCACACCGGAAGAAGAGCAGTCTGCAAGGGAGCGCTTGACCGAGTTCTTGAAGGGCAAGGACGACAGCGCCCGTCAGCTATCCGTCGAAGGAGTGAAATTTCTCCGTGGAGATCGACCTTCGCGCACACGGCATGCCCAGCCCTGACTGCCCCATCTGGGCTGGGTGGTGCCGCGCAGCAGACTTCAATCACGGACTGCTTCGAGCAACTGCGCTGCAGTGAAGGGCTTTTGTAAGAACGTGGTGTTGACCGGAATAGGCTCCACGGTCTTGCCGGACATAATGATGATGTTCATATGCGGGTGGCGGCGGCGGGCATATTGAGCAAGCTGTGCCCCGGACATTGCACCGGCTAGGTGTTGGTCGGTGATGAGTGCCTGCAATTCTTTACCAGTTGACGCGATGATCAATTCCGCGGCTTCGGCGGTGGTACATTCGATCACTTCAAATCCTTCATCCTTCAGTAGATCGGCGAATGCCTCACGCTGAAACGCATCATCCTCGACCAACAGGGTCACGAAGTTCGACATCAGCAACTCCGAATTACACGATAATTCGGAATGTCGGACTTAGTTCACTTCGGACCCGAATGTCCCATCTGCTTCGGACTAGGCTGAAGCCCCGACAACAAAGCATTAGCGACCCGCTCGGTTTTCCGACGTTGCGCGGCATCCCTTCTTGCCGATGGGTAAAGCGGGACCGTACCTGCACTAGTCGCCCAACAAATGTTAAGTTAAATCGGTCGAGTAAGTTTCGTTTCCATTCAGACTTCATTCACACCCGCCGATCTAACTCGGCTGCATTATGGCAAGTAGGTAGGGACTAATGACACCCTGTGACCCGATGGCCGTCGCGGTCGATTGGCTGGACGCTTACCGCGCTGCCCGAATTAATCAGATTATGGGAATGCACAGCCCGGACGCGGTGGTCGAGTACGCCTGCGGAGGCCGCAAGATTAACCATGGTCAGGAAGGCATCGCGGCCTACTGGCGACATCGCTTCATCACAATGCCCGCGCTCGAACTGGAAGACTTGCAGGTAGACGGTGGTGCGGTGGTTATCTCCTATCGAACCAGTGGCGGGATCGTTCAAGCACTGCTCGACATCGCAGAAGATGGGATGATCAATCGTTGTCGCTGTGGTCCTATACGTGATGATGGATACGAGCATGAGATAGGGGCGGTCCAATGCAGGACATGCTAGCGCAGTTGGAAAAGTTACGCAGGGACGCGGCAGAGTGCGAGCTAGTCCGTGATTTGGCGACCGATCCGAAAAAACGCGAGCTGTTCGACCGGCTGGCGGCCCATCTGACGCAGCTAGCATCCGAAGTCGAGCAGGCGATTTTGGAGAACGGGAAAAAGGGATAAGGTTGCGATACCAATGGACCGACGCATGAGGTTGGGACGACCACGTCGGGCGTTGCCACAACGGGTTCAGCCCTCGGAAGGGCTCAATCGGGTTGAACATGTGGAACTTCCATAACTTTCCGTTTGGAACGTTAAACTGCAACGCGTGGTGTCTTTGCACGAATGACCGCCGTGGTCCCAATCCGTCCTTTGGAGTGCAAGATGCGCAAACGCACACCGGCAACGGCGTCTAGAGCGCGCGGCCGAAAATAGCCGCGAAGGCCCAGCGGGCCTCGTCAGAAGCTCGAAGGTCCGTCGCTCGGTTGCGGCAAGCTCGGCTGAATCGCCTCCCAAGCCTCATAACGACTCAAAACCAGCGGCCCCCTTGCAATCGAGAATACAGTGACAGCCCTACAAGAAGATGTCTCTCAGGCGATGACGGATAACAATTTGAGCAAACGATTTGATTTATCTTCAGCCACCGCAAACGTGCGCGCTTATCAAGCAAAGCTACTGGAAATGGCGCAAGCTAACATGACATTTGCTTTTGAATTCAGCCAGAGGCTAGCGACAATTAGGTCGCCCCGTCGAGTTTTTCACTGTTATTGCAGAATTCACAAGCAAGCGGATCGCCATGTTCGGGAAGTCTTCGAAAGAGGTGGCTGCAATAGGTACCAAGCGGCCTAAGACACAAGGCCACCACCTACTTGCCGTATAGACCTTCGCTTCGGCTCTAGCCCCGCCGACGCGAACTCACTTAACTTTCTCGACCCGCGCCATATCGTTGCGCCGGATTGAAGCCGAATGACTGTCATCCCAATCAGTCGAAACTCCGCTCCAAGCAATCGTGACAAGGTCCGATATCGATGTTTTTCCAGCAAACGCAGTCACCGACTGTTAGCGCTCTAAATTGGTTGCCGTAAATCATTCTTTCTGTGCGTTGGTATAGGACGTTGCTATCGTTAGCAGGTGGACAGCGGCAGTTCCCAACTCTTGCATGTCTGCGTCGGCTTCGTAGAGCCCTGCGGCACGATGGTATGCGACCGCTACCGTTGCGCAGGCACCAGTCACGAAATCTCCAACTCGGCGGCTCTCACGTTCCAAAACCATCTGCATCGCAGCTTTCGACGTAGCCTCGGCAATTTGACCATCGTTCAAATCTGGTTGGGAAAAATCTAAATCGGGGGACGGCATTTCCTGCTGGTGTCTTCAACGGCGCGATAGAACTCAGGCTTTCGCGCTTCATCTGCTTCTAGGTAGCTTTTTAGGAATCGCCGCGCCCTTACTTCAAGCTGTTTGCGATCCTGTCTAACCTTCTTCCGGCGCTCACGCCGCTCGGATTTGAAGCAACCAAACAGTTGCACCACCTCTGCTTGATTACTCAAGAGAACGGCAATGATGCTCGCCCGATTCGGAATGAGCCTTCGCGATCTCGGATGCGCGCCCAAGCAGTGCTTCCTCAAGCCGCGCCAAGCGTGATCAGGACGGGCGTTCATCAATCCTTCCTTCGGCAAACCAGATCAGAAGTCCACGCAGGAAGAAAACATCACGCTCGGAACCAACGCGCTCTGCGGCCGGTCAGTGGATTTTGTTAACACCTGGGGATCAGCAGCGGTGTGGGTGTCGTAGGACGACATCAAGTTCATTGCAAGCGACCGCAATTCGCTGGACTGCTTGACCATCAGCTCGATCTGTATTCGCGCATGCGTGCTCGACAATTTGATGAAATCGGAGGCCGACCTCAGATTGACCAGCTGCTGCGCGTATTCCAGTGCGGCGCTCATGTTCGCCTCCGTGAGTCCAAACGCCTTGGCCTGGTAGTCAGCAACGGTCGCAGCAGCGGCAGCCGCCGGGATCGTCTTCTCCGAGCTTACAGCACCATGGCTGCTGCTCGCTTCCTGAGTCGCCGGTTCCAGCGTTGTACCGGTCGGCAACTCCTGGCTGGCAATGTCCTTCACATCACCCGGTGAGGCACTCACACAGACTTTCGGGTTTTGCAGGACAGGAGCCCGATGATCTTCAACGGCCTCCACAGCCATTTCGATGGTACCATCGGCGGAATTTGAGATCGGGCGAACGCTCGAGGTGAGCGCGTCTGCCGGATCCGGCAATTGGATTACGGCCGAGGCCTCCGCATGCCCCGTGACCGGAAGGGAAACCGTGATGCTCGTGGTGAGCTCGTCAGCGCTCTCAGCTGCGGCTTCACCCGCTTTTACGTCCTCTAAGAAAGTCGCGATCGGAGCGGGCGACGTCACGCGCTCTCCATCACGTACGGCACTGCTCACTGCAGCGGCCGTGAGCTCCACGAGCGAACGACGAACGGGGCGCGCATAAGCAGGCTGCCTTGACCGCGGTTTACCCATGAACGACCGCCTCCCTGTTGAGTTGTTTCGAAACCCAGCCCCACAACGCGCGAATTTCCTCTGAGGCCTTTCCTTTGGGGGCAAATTCTGTGACGCCCAAACCCGCCCCGAGCGCGTCCTGGTAGTCGTTGCGCTGGACGATGAAGGGCAGCGCGAGTACCCCGAGCGAATTGAGTGCCGTCGCAGCTTCGCTCAGCCGACAGCCGCGAGGCGGCGTTTGGTTGAGGACGAAGGCAAATCGGCGGTTGAACCTGCGAATGGTGGTAAGCGTGGGCAGCGCAGCTTCTATATCTGCCGGACTCGGACGGGCCGGGATCAGACAAAAATCAGCCATCGAAATGGCGCAGCTGCTCAAGTTGTTGTTCGTGGCTGCGGTGTCGATAATTGCGAGCCTGACCCCCTCGGCCCTGAGGCGAGGTATTGCACGCTCAATTTCACCGCGATCGGCAACCCGATCAACGCGCGGATAGGGGTTGGTGCGCCGTCGGCGCCAGCTTGATACCGTGCCTTGCGAATCTGCTTCGATCACGGCAACGCCGTTTGCGTCCTCCATCGCAGCGACAGCAAGGGCCACGGTGAGCGTGCTCTTGCCGCTTCCGCCTTTTTGCGTGACCAGCGTGACGACGTACATTCCTGCGTTTCCCCAAATGGCAGGCGTCCGAGCCGCTATTCCTCTTTCTGACCGGGCGGGATTACTGCGGTCGCTTGCTCAGGCAAGGCTTGCGTTTCCGTCGTGGTTGTCGAGCCCCTAAGTTCCGACCCTGTGCAGTCACCAGCCCATAGCTTTGTGCCCCGGACCGTTCCAACGAGTTTGCAGCCCATCGGCTCTTTCGGCTTTACCTGAACCAGCGATTTGTTACCGACCTTTCGCGGCACACTCTGAGCGAATGCGGTTGCCGAAAAGCAGATAGCAACGAGAATGAGCAGTGACCTCATCGTCAATATCCTTTGCCTCACGACACCCCCACCTCTGGAGGCTGATTGCAGAAAATATCCCACAGAGCATTCGCGGCAGCATTAGAGAGAAGGCGACGCACTATCGAAATTTGCCCGTCTAATTTCAGGACATCAGCCCACGGCCAGCTCGAGTGCTGGCGCACTGATGTCGGACGAATGAAGCCGTATCGACTTGTCACGACTGCGAACGATTTTCGCAACAACGGCTGGTCGCAGACGATCAAAAATTGCTGCACGATCCCGTGAAATCTCCCACGAAATCTCGTCGCGTAAGAGCGGCACTCCATGAATAGTAGACCGAGGAATCTCGCAGAACCATTCACGGTAGCCCAGACAGTCAGGCTATTGCCGTCCCAGCCAATTTCGCTGTCAAACTGAACTGCCGACACCGCACGACTCCCTTCGAAGTTTGCGTCGGCGCGAGTATCTACCGAGGTCTGCCGTTGTAAACTTGGGTGGCTTGCAATGAATCCGATTGAGTACACGGTGTGACCAAAATATCGCAGAATTGGAACTCGCGAGCCGCGCATGTCGAACCGCTCACGCCGGCGATTGGTACTCCCCATTCGGCTTATCCACATCCATCCGCGCATCCATTTTGCGCATGTCATTGTCTTGAGTAGCATCTAGCTTTTCGGGAGACGGCTTTGGAGATGTGTCATGTTGGATACCGAATTTAAGAAACAACGCGCCCAAACGGCGCGCGAGTTGGCAGCGATAGCAACCGATCGTTTCACAAAAAGGCGTCTTCTGGACTTAGCTGCGCGGTACGAAGACGATGACTCCCCGGCTCGCAGTCCGCTTACGCTCAATGACCTAGAATTCAAACGTCACGGCACCGGTTCGGAGCGGTAGGCTTTTGCTGCAGAACGTGTGCAAGGCCGCAATCGAACGGAAAGGTCGCCAGCGAGAATTGGGGTGCGCCAGGAAGAACGTCACCATCGACATTCGCTCGTTGAGCTACTTCGCCCACCCTACGGGCTGCTGCATCAGGCTGCGTTGGACGCCTTGGTGTTGACGCCCTTCCGAACCGCGATCGTATTGAGCTTGGTGTTCGTCGCCTTTTCCTCGTTGAGGTTGGTCGTCAGGAAGCGGACCACTTCGTCGTGACCGAGCTTCTCGGCCCATGCGATCAGCGTACCGTACCGGCAGATCTCGTAATGCTCGACGGCTTGCGCGCCGGCGACGATAGCCGCATCCAGCACGGCCTTGTCGTCCACTTCGCCGGCTACCTCGTCGGTTTCCTTGATGAGGCCATCGATCGCCGGGCATTGGGTACCGCTCGGCTGCTTCTCCAGCTTCAAAAACACCTTGTCCAGCCGCTCGATCTGCTTGTTGGTCTCCTCCAGATGCGCTTTGAGGCCCGCGATCAGATCGCGGTTGGTGGCTTTCTCGATCAGCTTCGGCAAAGCCTTCGTGATCCGCTGCTCGGCATAATAAATATCCTGCAGACCGAGCAGGAACAGGTCGTCCATCGTCTTAATGTCTTTAGTGAATAATCCCATGGCATCCTCCTGAGTGAATGCCGTTGAACGCTCCGCCCGGGACGATTGTTCCAAGAGCGGCCCTTTGGTCCATCGCAGGCCCAGGTCGCCAGAGCCGCTTCGCGGACCCGGACTTAGCCATTTTGCAATGCGGACTCGCCAAACCGCCGGCTGGGTTACGTTCGCCGTCGCCGGTCGATAGGAACAAGTCATCCTTCCCGATCTTCTTCTCAGCGACCAATGCGGAGAAGCTCGACGATGAAAGCAGCGGCATGGTGAAGCCGTGACCTCATGGCGCGGGTCCTGATCGGTACATCGGGCTGGCACTACGATTCCTGGCGCGGACCATTTTTCCCCAAAGGCCTGCGCCACAATTACAGCAGCCAGTTTTCGACGACCGAACTCAATGGCGTGTTTTACCGGACGCCTACGTCAAAGGCCGTGGAGAGCTGGCGGGATCAGACCGGGCATCAGTTCATCTTTGCCTGGAAGGCATCCAAATTCATCACCCATTGGAAACGGCTCTAAGGCAACTCGGTCAACAGCCTCGAACTGCTGGAGGATCGCCTGTCACTGCTCGGCTCCAAAGCGGGGCCGATTCTGTTTCAGTTGCCGACGAACTTTAAGGTGGACGCCGATCGGCTCGCGTCTTTCTTGAAGCTGCTGCCGAAGAAACGGCGCTATAGCTTCGAATTCCGGCATCCAAGCTGGTACGCACCGGAGATATTGCGACTGCTTCGGGCGCGAAACATCGCGCTATGCATATCCGATCATCATGACGCGCCCGCGCCCTGGAAGCGCGCACCGCCCGCTTTGTCTATGTGCGCGGACACGGCCCCACCGGCCGCTACAAAGGCCCACTATCCTCAGCGAACCCTCTCGGAATGGGCACGCCGCATCAGGTCGTGGAAGAAGCAGGGGTGCGATGTGTTCGTCTATTTCGACAACGACCAGAAAAGCGCAGCACCTGCCGACGCCAGATTCTTGCGTGAGCTGATGGGTCAGGCCTGATGCCGCAGTGCTCCCAGGAACCAGTCACCCAATCGGCCGTTTGATCCCACAGGATCAATTCGATTAATCGGGTTCCGCGATGGACGATATCGTCGACCGGCGTAGCAAATCACTTTGGATGAACGTTGCGGTGGCCCCGAGCGCTACAGCGCTTCAAGGGGACAGGGAATGCGATGTCGTCATCGTGGGCGCGGGAATTGCCGGGATTTCCACGGCCTATGAACTGGTCATCGAAGGCTCTCATGTCGTCGTGCTCGATCGTGGGAAGATCGCGGGCGGCATCACGGCCCGCACCAGCGCACATCTGGCGCCGCTATGCGATGACCTGACATCTGCGATGATTAGCCTCCGGGGTGAGGAAATGTCCCGCCTGTTCTACGAGAGTCAGGCGGCCGCGGTGGATCGCATCGAGGAAATCCAGAAGCGGGAATCCGTCGACTGCGATTTTCGTCGCCTCGACGGTTATCTGTTTCAGGCGCTCAACACCGACTCGAAGATCATCGAGGACGAGCTGGAGGCGGTCCGCAAGGTCGGTGCACCCGTTCATCGGCTGGTCGGTGTCCCCCTTGCCCATTGCGAGCAGCAGCATGTGTTGCGCTATCCGCGCCAGGCCACCTTTCATCCTCTCAAATACCTTAAAGGTCTTGTCGCCGCTATCGAGGCAAAGGGCGGCAGCTTCCACTCTGACACGGTTGTCGAACGCTTCGAAGAGCGTGACGACGGCAAGGTTGTCGTCACGGCCGGCGGCGGGACTATAACTGCTCGGGCAGCCATCGTGGCCACCAATTCTCCCACCGTCGATCGATTCGCCCTGCACACCAAAATGGCTCCCTATCGCACCTACGCGATGGCCTTTTCGATTCCGAAGGGTGCAATCCCGGACGCCCTGTATTGGGACACGCTCGCCCCCTACCATTATGTACGGTTGCAGCCGGGCGACGGTCGCACCGATTTTCTGATCGTCGGCGGCGGCGACCACAAGAGCGGCGAAGCCGACGACGCCCATGTACGCTTTCAAGCTCTCGAAGCTTGGACGCGCAATCTCATTCCAGCGGTGAAAGACGTCACCCATCGCTGGTCGGGACAGGTCCTCGACACCATCGATTACGCTGGCTTCATCGGCAGGAATCCGGGAAGCAATAATATCTACGTCCATACCGGCGATTCCGGCCAGGGTATGACCCACGGCGTGGTGGGCGCCATGATCAATTCGGCGCTGATTCTCGGACGAGAGGCCAGATGGGCCGAAGTTTATGAGCCCTCGCGCAAGACGCTCGCCGGGATGAGCAACTTCTTGAGGGAGAATATGACCGCGGTAAAGGACTTTGCCGAGTATCTCGCGCCCGGCGAGTTGAGTGACGTCAGCGATCTGAAAGCCGGACACGGCGCCGTCATCCGGCAAGGTATGAGCAAGATCGCCGCCTATCGTGATCCTTCCGGCCAACTATATGCGCGCTCTGCCGCCTGCACGCATGTGGGCTGCCACCTGCACTGGAATTCCTTCGAGACGTGTTGGGATTGCCCCTGTCACGGATCTCATTTTGCCATCGACGGCACGCCGCTCAATGCCCCCGCCATCGGGCCTCTGGCCGAGGCGGACATCAAGACGCGCTCCGGGGAATACGCCGGCGAAGATCAAGACGGCGGACGGCAGACTGCACTCCATTCGGAAACCTGAATCGCCTCAACCATTACGGCACACACCACCGGCGACGTTCGAGCACTCCGTGCTCTCTTGGAGAACCGAAAATGCTGCATTATCCCTGTCCTCCCTTCCCGAGCCAGCACCAGCGCATGCCCGGCAAGACTGCCGCAATGAAACCGGCGCCCGATCACGGCGAGAAATCCTACAAGGGCAGCGGCCGCCTCAACGGCAAGAAGGCCATCATCACCGGTGGTGATAGCGGAATCGGCCGAGCAGTGGCCATCGCCTATGCCAGGGAGGGTGCCGACGTTCTGATCTCCTATCTTGACGAGCACGACGACGCCCGGGAGACCGAGCGTTTGGTGAAGGAAGCCGGCCGAAAGGCCGTTCTGCTGCCCGGCGACATCCAAGATCCGGGCCAGTGCCGTGCAGTCGTTGCGAAGGCTGTATCGGAGCTGGGCGCGATCGACATCCTCGTCAACAACGCGGCCCGCCAGGCCAGCTTCAAGTCAATCGACGAGATCAGCGACGAGGAATGGGAACTGACGTTCAAAGTGAACATCCACGCGATGTTCTATCTCACCAAGGCTGCGGTCGGCCACATGAAGCCGGGTAGCTGCGTTATCAACACCGCCTCGATCAATTCGGATGTCCCTAACCCGACACTGCTCGCCTATGCAACGACCAAGGGCGCGATTCATAATTTTACAGCAGGTCTAGCACAGATGTTGGCAGAAAAGGGCATTCGCGCCAACGCGGTCGCCCCGGGACCGATCTGGACACCGCTCATTCCCTCGACCTTGCCAGATGAGTCTGTAAAGAATTTCGGCAAACAGGTCCCGATGAAGCGCCCCGGCCAGCCGGTCGAGCTGGCCACGGCTTACGTCATGCTGGCCGATCCGCTTTCGAGCTACGTATCCGGCGCGACCATCGCCGTTACCGGCGGCAAGCCCTTTCTGTAGACGCGCGAAGGAGAGAACGCGGCTAAGCTATGCTACACGCGGTTTGCGATGGCGCCGGCCGGCCGGTTATCTTTCCTTTTACAGAAGGACAAATGAGTGACCATAAGGGCGCGGCTCTGATCTATCCAATGCCGCCAGACGCCGAGACGCTTATTGCCGACACAGGCCGTCCTAGTTGCTTCGTTGCGCGGTCCAATATCCCGAGCAGCGCCCACCTTCTGCGCGGCCGCTCCAGGTCCCGCCGCCTGAGTCTCGCGTCAACTTTCCCGAACCTGATGCGTATTTGTCGTGGACCGTTACCGACGCGCGAACCGCGCCTGATCTTCCGACATGCCCCCTAAACTTCACCAGATTGGGATGCGTCACAACGCCGTCGTTTATGTTCATTGAGAAATTGTAGGTCCTGGCGCAGAGAATGGACAGCTGAGGCCAAGCTGGCGGAGGGAGAGGAACTGGGATCGAACCTTCTCCGCCTACGCGGTTCCGAGAGCGGTTGTCGGACCCTATCGCGCGCCTGATCTTCCGACATCCCAGGTCGTGAGGATCTATCCATTGATTCCGGGATGCTGGCGGTCTGTAACGGCCTGGGCCAATTGCGGGAGCAAGCCTGCGCCTCCCGGTTCACCGGCGCCAAGTGACGAGGTGACAGCGCTATCCCAGCCCGAAGAAGCAAATGCCGAAGCCATGTGCTGTGTCCACAGTGCTAATCTCTGGTCCAGGGCTGCAAGCGAGGGCGCGGGATCGGTCCCCGAATTTTCCGATGTCAAACGGCCGGGTTGGTCGGTTAGCGGCGGCGGGTTGACGACATTTGTCTCACCATGGTCATCAGTCGACGCAGTGAAGTTCGCCAAAGAATAGTTGCTGGCGAGAGCGCTGCTGGTCGGCTTGGCTACGTCGCTCTCCTCACTTGCGCCACGACCGATCAAAAGGCTCTTCACAGGGACGGCGCTTCCGCTTCCGATCGTGCCGTCGCCATTCAGATCCTGGTGGAAACTCACCTCGATCCCCCGCAGCGCCGAACTGGAGCCCGACACGACGCCTCCGACTGCATTGCCGATCACGTTGCCGTTGTTGTCGGTGTTCCAGACCGTGTACTGATTCCCACGCGTAGACTTCAGCGCAACCTCGTAGCCGCTGGCGGTCTTTTCCGCGCCGATAAAGGTCCAGCCGGCGTACTGCCCGACCGTCAGGGGACCACCATACTTCAGCTGAGGGCCAGTTCCGCCGCCAACGGGATTCAGGAAGTAATGGTTGGCGACCTTATCCAGCGCGGTTGCGCCAAATGATTCGACTCTTATCGCGACAGGACCGATCGTGCCATCGCCATTCAGATCCTGGTGGAAACTCGCCTCAATCCCTTGCAGCGCCGCACTGGAGCCCGACACGACGCCTCTGACCGCATTGCCGATCACGTTGCCGTTGTTGTCGGTGTTCCAAACCTTGTACTGATTCCCACGCGTAGACTTCAGCGCAACCTCGTAGCCGCTGGCGGTCTTTTCCGCGCCGATAAAGGTCCAACCGGCGTACTGCCCCACCGTGACGAGCGAGCCATTATACTTCAGTTGAGGGCCGGTCCCGCCGCCAACGGGATTCAGGAAGTAATGGTTGCCAACGATATCCAGCGCTGTCGAACCGGACGACTCAACTCTTGTTGGCGGCGTCGTGTCTGGGATCGCGGTGTCAATCCGCAACGTCCCGGCCGGGTTCGCCATCGCGCCGGTGAGATTGGCGGCGTTGCCAGAGCTGTCCTTGATGGTCGCCGTGCCTTTGTTGATCGCTGTCACGGCGAGGTCAGCGGTGTTCTGGCCCGCCCCGACCGTGTAGCTGAAGGTCAGCGCTTTGCTGCCGGAGCCGCCGGTATAGGTCGCGGTGCCGCCGTTGTTGAGGGTCAGTGTCGGTGTGCCGCCTGCAACCGTCACCGCCTCGCTCAGATTGAGCGTCAGCGTCACCACGTTGCCGGTCGAGAGATTACCTGTGCCAGCCGTGATGCCGGTGCCGGACGCAACCAGCGAGGCAACCGTGGGGGGCGTCGTGTCTGGGATCGCGGTGTCAATCTGCAGCGTGCCGGCCGGGTTGGCCACCGCGCCGGCGAGATTGGCGGCGTTGCCAGAGCTGTCCTTGATGGTCGCCGTGCCTTTGTTGATCGCTGTCACGGCGAGGTCAGCGGTGTTCTGGCCCGCCCCGACCGTGTAGCTGAAGGTCAGCGCTTTGCTGCCGGAGCCGCCGGTATAGGTCGCGGTGCCGCCGTTGTTGAGGGTCAGTGTCGGTGTGCCGCCTGCAACCGTCACCGCCTCGCTCAGATTGAGCGTCAGCGTCACCACGTTGCCGGTCGAGAGATTACCTGTGCCAGCCGTGATGCCGGTGCCGGACGCAACCAGCGAGGCAACCGTGGGGGGCGTCGTGTCTGGGATCGCGGTGTCAATCTGCAGCGTGCCGGCCGGGTTGGCCACCGCGCCGGCGAGATTGGCGGCGTTGCCAGAGCTGTCCTTGATGGTCGCCGTGCCTTTGTTGATCGCTGTCACGGCGAGGTCAGCGGTGTTCTGGCCCGCCCCGACCGTGTAGCTGAAGGTCAGCGCTTTGCTGCCGGAGCCGCTGGTATAGGTCGCGGTGCCGCCGTTGTTGAGGGTCAGTGTCGGTGTGCCGCCTGCAACCGTCACCGCCTCGCTCAGATTGAGCGTCAGCGTCACCACGTTGCCGGTCGAGAGATTACCTGTGCCAGCCGTGATGCCGGTGCCGGACGCAACCAGCGAGGCAACCGTCGGCGCCGTGGTATCTCCGGTCTGCCCCGTTGAGCCACCGTAAGTGGAAGGAGTCGGAAACGACGAATTATTGTAGGAGAGTACGATGTTGCTGTAGTCGACCGCTATCGGCGACGTCACCCCTTCGGGATATCCTTCGTAAACCCCCAGCTTCAAATACTGGCCGCCGGTCTCGGTCCCCAGTTGGCCGTGATAATCGACGATTTGGACGCCATTAGACCAAATCTTTAGGAAACCGGTTGAATCGGTGGAGAAATTGGCCTGAATTTGGATGTCGTAAGGTTGGCCGCGTACAATGGATTTCGGATCTACATAAACGGTCTGCTCAAAGGACTCATTGATATTCACAATCACCTGCAGCTTGTCGCCCTTGATCGAGATCGAGAACGGGATGCCGGATTCCTCGTGCATTTGGGCGACCGATAGCCAATCGACGGGATTCACCGCCCCCGGCTCCACAGTCATCGTGTAAGCCGCGTTGAAGACCTGGTGGTCGAGCGCCTCGTCGACCGTCAGGATTTCGGATCGAGCCGTTTCGTCATCGGCCCACAGGTCTCCGGGCCGCACTTCCATGCGAACGGTGTGCGCATCCGGATTGGTAAGGCTCCAAGGTTTATTGCCGGATTCGACGAACCAACCCTGGCCGTCGATCGTAATCGGGTTCGCCCAATTGTTGCTGGCCGGCCTGAAGTCCGTAACGCTCGGAATTACGGTGACCGACAAGGCGCTTGATGGCGCACTGATGGCGCCCGACGCATCAGTCGCTGTGGCAGTCAAGCTATGGGTGCTGTCGGAGAGCTTTGGTGTCTCAAACGCCCATGCACCGGAGCTGTTCGACGTGGCTGTGCCTAGAAGGGTCGATCCGTCATAAATTGACACTGTCGTATTTGGATCCGCACTCCCCCACACCGTAACCACGTTCGCGTCGGTGATACCATCACCCCGGGTACCGCTATCTGCAAAGAAGTTGCTAATCGTAGGCTTTTGAATGGCCATCTAAGGCTCCCCAATTTTCGCCGCCGCTTGTCCAATGCGGGCCGATCTCACGCGCATGACAGGGGGCCGGTTAACTAGCCGGCTTTGACCAAAGCAAGGCGACACAAAGGAGAGTGCGGGCCAAACTATGGCGAGTCGCCTCTAGCAATTTGGCTTGGAACTCACCTCGATCTGACGGCGTCCGATGCGTAACGTGTGATGCAAGTTGCTCACCCGATCACGCTATGCAGGTCTCAAAGTATCGGCGTCGACGAAACATGGAGATAACCTCTCAACGCAAGTTGTCTGAAAAGCCTGAGAGCTATTACCGTTGAGAGAAAAACATTCGGCGAGGAATGACGCAGTGCTGCACATACGGCCCATCAACCAGCCTTGCGACACCAGCAGCAGGATCGCGATCTCATTTGTCTTCCGGTGTCGTCCCGGCGGTGACGTTGACTGTTTGCGCAATTACCAGAAGCGCCGCGAGGTTTGGGCGTGCTTATTGAAAAAGCGGTCAACGGCGAGAGTTCATTGCGGGGACGGCTGCCGCTGCAGTCCAGCGTTTTGGTTCCGTCAGGTGATGGACTCACAGACTCTTTAGAGCGCCGTCACGAGGGTCGCGCTTTCATCCAGCATGGGCAAAATCTCGTCTCGGGGCTTGGGCGGAAGCATCAGGACGACCCGATCAACGCCGGCGTCACGGTAGCGTTTCAGCACCTCCAGGTCTCGGGGCGCCCCGAAGACGTTGAAGGAGAGCGACGCGGGATCGCGGCCGGCGTCCTTTGCCATTTGTCGGAATTGCGGCAGCACCTCAAGCGGATCCAGCGCACGCCCGCCGATCGGAATCCAGCCGTCGCCATAGGCGATCGCCCGTTTTGCTGCGTGGGGAAATGCGCCCCCAACAACGATGGGCGGGTGAGGTTTTTGAACCGGTTTGGGCCACTGCATCATGGGTTCGAACTTGACCAATTCGCCGTCGAATGCCGCCGTCGACTGCGTCCAGATTTGCTTCATCGCCTGGATCCGCTCACCCATCAGCTTGAAGCGGGTTGCAAACGCAGTGCCGTGACTGGCCATCTCCTCCTCGTTCCAACCCCCGCCAACGCCAAAAATGAACCGGCCCGAGGAAAGCTGGTCGACGGTCGATACCTCCTTGGCGGTGTGGATTGGATCGCGCTCGACGACAAGACAGATCCCGGTCGCAAGCTTGATGGTTTTCGTCACCGCGGCGGCAGCGGCCAGCGAGAGGAACGGATCGTAGGCATCGTAATAATACTTCGGCAGCTCGGCGCCGCCCGGCCACGGCGATTTGCGACTGGTGGGAATGTGACTGTGCTCCGGCAACCACAATGAATCGTAACCTCGCGCCTCCGCCGCGACCGCAAGGTCGTGCGGTGGAATCGCGTAATCCGTCGGAAACATCGTAAGCCCGACATGCATGTCCCATACTCCCCGGTTGCGGCCAAGCTCCAGCCTACGCGACCGCACGTGACGATCGCAACAGCGTCTAGGCTTGACCATCATGGTCGGTCTCGTCCGCGCCCACGGACAGGTCGCCCCAGCTCTTCACCCGCTCCAGGCGGACCGCGATGACGGGCCGATCGGCGATCTGCATCGCCGCCAACTGGCGGTACCGGGAGCGTAGCAGCTCCTGCGCGTAATCGTGCTCGGTCCCGGCGCGCAGGATCTCGGCCCGTCCACGCAGCATCACCCAGCCAAGCCGGGTCCAGTCTTCGTCGTACCGATCAACCACGATGGCGACCATCGGGTTGCGCTCGATGTTGCGGACGCGCTTGAGTGCTGCTCCAGCCACTTGCTTCGGCTTCTCGTCGATGGTGATGTAAAGGGTGCCTTGCGAAATCGTAAAACACACTGGCACGACGTGCGGAATGGCCCTGCCATCGGCCGTGGCAAGATGCCCGACCCGTTGCGCCGACAGGAACCTGCGTTCGTGGTGTGACAGCATGTGACGGTCCGCCGCGCGATGACTGTCAATCGCGCTGATACTGCACGGCTTGGCTCGGCTTCGCCAGCCAGAAATCTGCGTTCGACCAAACGTCGGCAGGCCTGCCGGCTTGATTCGAAACCGCGGTCGCGATCAATCCGGTGATAGCGCATCCGATGCAACGACGTGGCGAATAGGGACGAATTTTGTTGCGGTGCAAGGCCTACGCGCGACTTAACTCATACTGAGCTGTCAACGCATCGATTGGTATGCTCCATTCCTTGCTGATCGCACGGATCATTTGCTTTATCGCTGCACTTGAACGTTGACGTTCATACGGGCTGGTTCGACGTATTGTGGCCCCCTGAAAGCAAAGGTCGGCATTTTTCCATCTGACCGACCACACTCATAGGTCATTGAATACCAGGTGAAGGGGCCTGCACCGGTATCGGCCAGCAAGCCGCCTGCATGACTTTCGCTATCTAGAACTAAGTAAGGACCGCCGCATGTTTGTGCGGCTTTCTGTAAGCAAGCCGTGGATGATTGATTACATTTCGCGGTTTCGACGGTCGCGCCCGACGGTCCCTTGAAGGACTGATTAGTTGTCTCCATGCATCCAACCAGCGCTGCAGTTAGAGCCAAAATCGCAAAAACACGCATTGGAAATGTCCCCCGGCCAAGTCTATCCAATCGCAGCCTTGCGGTAAAATCAACTAGGAATTGCATAGATATCAACGGCTTGGTATCATGAAACGGTGGCGGAGCTAGTTGATCCATGGTCAATGCGCTCGTCATCCGCCGCACTACGCAACTGGCAAGGGCCCAGAAGGCGCTCCGCGCTGCGCAATATGTTCGAATGTCGACCGAGCTTCAGCGCTATTCGATACAGAACCAAGCCGCCGCCATCGCGGCATACGCTCAGCAACGAAAACTCACGATCGTTCGGACTTATGTCGACGAAGGGCGCAGCGGTCTCACGATCAACAGGCGGCCGGGCCTGATCGAGCTGATCGAGGATGTTCAATCAGGACACGCAGACTTTGATCACATCCTAGTTTACGACGTCAGCCGATGGGGACGCTTTCAGGATGTAGACGAGAGTGCGCATTACGAGTTTGTCTGTAGGCGAAGCGGCATCAAGGTTGCCTATTGCGCTGAGCAATTCGACAACGACGGAAGCCTCCTGTCGAGCATCGTCAAGAACATAAAGCGTGTTATGGCGGCTGAGTATAGCCGAGAGCTCGGGGTGAAGGTGCACGCCGGTCACTGCCGGATAGCGAGTCTCGGCTATCGCGTCGGCGGCCCGCTCGCATTTGGCTTCCGCAGGGAAATGGTCGATGAGAAACAACGCTCGAAAGGTAAGCTAGCGAAGGGCGAGTGCAAGGCTCTAAAAACAGATCGTGTGCGGCTTCGGCTAGGGTCTGACGAAGAGGCTGCCATTATCAGGTGGATATTTCAGCAATTTGTTCTCGAGCGAAAAACGAACGTTGAAATTGCACGGCGGCTCAATTTGGCAAACATCGCCAACCACCATGGCCGTCCTTGGACGGATATCATGATCCAGGCGATTCTCAAGAACGAGAACTATGTCGGAAATCTCGTCTACAATCGTACATCCCGCCGCCTCGGACAGAAGCTGGTAAACAATCCTCATCACCTGTGGATCCGAAGTGTGTCTGTGCTGGACCCGATCGTCGACGAAGAACTCTTCGCGCGTGCCCAAAAAATCATGGCCGAGCGATACATCGTTATTCCAGAGGACCAAATGTTGCGCCGGCTACGCCTGACACTCGCTCGCAAAGGAAAGCTCAACTCCCGCATCATCACCGATACACCCGGACTCCCCTCCGTCACTTCGTACGTCAAGCATTTTGGTTCCATGCGGAAAGCTTATGCACTCATAGGCTATGAAACGCCCCGCGACTGTACCTGGTATGATTCGCGGCTTCACTGGTCCGAAGTTCGCTTAAATCTCGCAGCGCGCGTTGCTGAGACGCTGAGGAGCGACCTCGGCGTCCGGGTAGATCTCACCGTGGGTAGTCCGGGGCTGACACTGAATGGAAGACGAAAGATCTCATTTCATGTGGTTCGCCAAATGGCAAAGAAGTCCGCAAGCCGTGCCGCTCAATGGCGAGCCCATCGACCGAAGCCAGGCGCGGCGGAGTTGCGCGTGGTCTTGCGACTAAACGACGTAAACAAGGAGATTGAAGACTATTTGCTCGTTCCCGCGCCAGACAATCCGAAGCGGTACCAGACGCTTTCGGACGCCTCCTTGGTTCGCCACAGTGCGATTCGCGTTGAGACCGTGGACGAATTAATCAAAGAGATCAAAACCAGATTGATTGCGTCCAGCCACGGCACGCCAGCCAAGCCAATGCTGCAGAACAAGCGAACGAAATTAAGCCGGCCCAAAACCAAGAACGACCACGCGCGGCACTGACGGATCGTAGATAGAGAAAAGCGCCGATCAGCTTGCCGTAGTTTCTTTTGAAATCGCCGTTGAGCTTCGAAATCTCGACAAGCTCGGAAGATCGGTCGGACATGGGATCTCCTTCGGCCACGCGATCGGATTGCGCGCCGCTGTGCAAGTCTAGGGGATGGGAATGGGAGCCGCCCTTAGGGGCTTGAGAGGGAAATCACAAGAGCCTAGCGGTAGTTTGGCCTTAGACCACTGATTTGCCCGACAACGCAACGGAAAAGAATCGACACAGCGCACGCCGAACTTCCAACCTTGATAGGGAGCAGCTATCACTGAAATACGCCAACGCCCGATCATGCGCCGATCCCGAGGGGTCAATCTCATGAATCATCTGAAGCGACTCCGCGCGAAGATCAGGCCTGAAATCAGGACAGGGCTGGATGGCTTTGGCTTGTTGTTTGCGATCACGCTCTTTTTCTGCCTAATCCAGTCGGCCCACGACGGCACCGCGAACCGAAACCGCGCATACGATAAGGATCGGTGGTGGTAGACTCCCTGGAGCGCTTTGGCTTCTATGATTGGCACGTCGCTGCTATCGATCAGAACCGGACGCTTTGATCCAGACGCGAAGGTGGAATTAATCGCCATCGTATCTCGGATGACGTTCCAGTAGTCCGTCGTGTTGAAAGGCGTAGTGACTCCATTTTGCCATTGCGTGAAGGCGACTTCCGACACATCTCTATCACCGGTAGCGTCGAACTTCACCTTACCGACTGCCGTCGAAAAGGATTGACGTCGTAGTACCGGTTCGATCACTTCGAAGCGTTCGGAGCGCGCTT
This sequence comes from Bradyrhizobium sp. AZCC 2262, assembly GCF_036924535.1. Lineage (NCBI taxonomy): Bacteria > Pseudomonadati > Pseudomonadota > Alphaproteobacteria > Hyphomicrobiales > Nitrobacteraceae > Bradyrhizobium > Bradyrhizobium sp. AZCC 2262. Next base: position 5,464,696 of record NZ_JAZHRT010000001.1, read on the forward strand.
GATCGATGGTTTGCGCCATCACCTGGATGGCCGCATAAGCGTAAAGAGTATAGCCGTCGGCGGCGTAGCCTCGCGAGCCCAAGCGAGCGACCGCTTCTGCAGCCATCGCCGATGATCGAGCGTCAGGCAACGAAGTACCGACGACGCCTTCACTGGCCGAGCCCGCAATATCGTAAAACTCCCGACGGGCGACGGCGCTGCCTGAGACGAATGTCGTATCGAGACCGCTTTCCTTCGCCCGCTTGACGAGAGCCGCCGCGTTGGCTGGCGTCATGGCGAGATAGACCGCCGAGGGCTTACTGGCTATCAGCTGCTCGACGGTAGGGGAGACGTCGACGACGTTACCTGTAAGCGCAGTTTCGTATTTCGGGGAGGCGCTCCGGTCCTTGAGCGCCAGTTTGAATCCATCAGCCAAACCGGATCCGTACGCGGATTTGTCGGAAATCAGTGCGATACCGTTTCCTTTGTAACGTCGCGTCAGGTAGGTACCCGCAGCGAAGCCCTGCGTCTGAGTGCTCCCGGCCATCAGGAAAACGTTGCGCCATCCATTGTTGCTCGCGGCGTCCGTCAAGCGGTAAGACGAATTTCCTTATCAGTCCGCCAACTGACTCCGTTTCGCTTCTTCGCTTATCAGTTGGCGAACTGACTCCATTTGTACGAAAAGCTTATCAATCGGCGAAGACGGCTGTCATTCGGCCTGCAATATTGACCCCCTAAGCCGGGGGATCGGCGTCCAAAATTGACCCCCTACAGATTGATCTGTTGCGCTGCCTGCTTTGGAACGAAGCAGGTGGTGGGGGATGCTGATCGTGGAGACGATTGCCCGGATCCGGCGCGAGCACTTCATCAAGGGCAAGACGATCAAGGAGATCGCCCGTGACCTGAAGGTGTCGCGGAACACGGTTCGGAAGGTGCTGAGGTCGGGAGAGACCTCCTTCGAGTACGAGCGGCAGGTGCAGCCGCGGCCAAAGCTGGGACGATGGGCAGTAGAGCTTGACGGATTGCTGGCGGCGAACGCGGCTAAATCGGCTCGTGAACAGCTGACGTTGATCCGGATCTTCGAAGAGCTGCGCGGCCGCGGCTATGACGGCGGTTACGATGCGGTGCGGCGTTACGCCAGACGGTGGAGCAAAGAACGCGGGCAATCGACCGCGGCCGCTTATGTCCCGCTGAGCTTTGCCCCAGGCGAAGCCTACCAGTTCGACTGGAGCCACGAGGTGGTCTTGCTGAGCGGCACCACGGTGATGGTGAAGGCCGCCCATGTCCGGCTCTGTCACAGCCGCATGCTGTTCGTGCGGGCCTATCCACGGGAGACGCAGGAGATGGTGTTCGACGCCCACGACCGGGCGTTCGCCCTGTTCAAAGGCACCTGCACCCGCGGCATCTACAACAACATGAAGACCGCCGTAGAGACGATCTTCGTCGGCAAAGGCCGTCTCTACAATCGCCGCTTCCTGCAGATGTGCAGTCACTATCTGGTCGATCCGGTCGCCTGCACGCCAGCGTCAGGCTGGGAGAAGGGGCAGGTCGAGAACCAGGTCGGGCTGGTCAGGGAACGCTTCTTCACGCCGCGGCTGCGGTTCAAAAACCTCGACGAGTTAAACGCCTGGCTGCTCGACAAATGCATCGCCTACGCCAAGGCGCATCGCCATCCGGAGCTGGTCTGGAAGTGTTCGAAGCCGAACGCCCCAAACTCGTTCCCTATGCCGGCCGCTTCGACGGCTTCCATGCGGTGACGGCATCGGTCTCGAAGACCTACCTGGTGCGCTTCGACAACGCAGCCAGCGCAGTCGGACGACCGGTCGAGGTTCAAGCCTATGCCGATCGCATCGTGATCCGTCAGGATGGCCGCATCGTTGCCGAGCACCCGCGATCCTTTGGCCGCGGCGAGACTGTCTACGACCCCTGGCACTATGTGCCGGTGCTCGCCCGCAAACCCGGCGCCTTGCGCAACGGCGCTCCGTTCAAGGACTGGGTGCTGCCGGCCGCGATCGAGCGGATCCGGCGCAGGCTCGCCAGCACCGATGACGGCAACCGGCAGATGGTCGACATCCTCAACGCGGTGCTGACTGACGGTCTGCCTGCGGTGGAAGCCGCCTGTGCCGAAGCCCTCGGTCATGGCGTCCATTCCGCCGATGTCGTGCTCAACATCCTGGCTCGTCAACGCGAACCCACCCCACCGGCCAACATCATGACGCCGGCCGCACTGACGCTCCGCCATGCGCCGATCGCCGATTGTGCCCGCTACGACAACCTCCGGAGGACCATCTGATGGAACGAACCCAAATCTTCGACCTCATGGGCGAACTCAAACTCTACGGCATGAAGGCTGCCTTCGACGAGATCATGGCAACTGCCGTCAAGCGCCAGCACGAACCTCAGCGCATTGTCGGCGACCTGCTCTCCGCCGAGATCAACGAGAAGCAGGCCCGCTCGATCAAGTACCAGCTCACCATTGCCAAGCTGCCCCTTGCCAAGGACATCGCCGACTTCCAGTTCGAAGGCACGCCGATCAATCAGACTCTCGTCAATGATCTCGCTGGCGGCGGCTTCATCGCCCAACAACGCAACGTCGTGCTGGTCGGCGGCACCGGCACCGGCAAGACCCACCTGGCCATTGCCATCGCAAGAAGCTGCATCCGATCCGGTGCCCGCGGTCGCTTCTTCAACGTAGTCGACCTCGTCAATCGCCTCGAGACCGAGACCCGCAACGGACGGCAAGGACGGCTCGCCGAGCATCTGACCCGGATGGACTTCATCGTGCTGGATGAACTCGGCTATTTGCCCTTCGCCCAGTCCGGTGGCCAGCTTCTCTTCCACCTCGTCAGCCGGCTCTATGAGCGCGCCTCCGTCATCGTGACCACCAATCTCGCATTCGGCGAATGGCCGACCGTGTTCGGCGACGCCAAGATGACCACCGCGCTGCTCGACCGGTTGACCCATCACTGCGACATCGTCGAGACCGGCAACGATAGCTGGCGGTTCAAAAGCCGAGACGACGATCACGCCACCCGCGCTCGTCTCGCCTCCGCTATCCCGGCCAGCTCCGACGAGACGAGCGCTACCAGCAAACCCCGCCGCGCAAAGGGGTCAAAATTGGACGCCGATGAGGGGTCAAATTTGCAAGCCGATTGACAACGGCGACGTGACATAGAGCTCGCACAAACCGAAACACTGGATACGCCAGAACCGCTATTGGCGCTGCAGTCGCAATCACCGCAATGCGCTGTTGGGCAGATTCGCCAACCGTGCGGCCGCCAATGCCGCCTGGCTGCGCGCGATCTCGTGCGCTCTGTGCGGTCCGCTCTTTCGGGATGCGCGATCTCGACCAGATGGCACACATTCACGGCCAGGAAATTCAGACGCCTGCTCAAGCCGTCTATCGGCAAAAGGTAAACTGCATGGGACCCCGGACTGCGGGCCGGCATCGCTTGTATGCTACTGAGCCGTAGCTGAGCAGTGGTGGTGCGACAGCCCACCAAGTGCCACGGTTTCCAAACCTAGTTTCGAAAAACACGGACATGCTCAACTGATTTGGCCAAAGTCGGCGCCCTGGCGACCATGGCCGCTACCTTCTATCAGTGTAGACCAACGGCGGCTTCGAACGTTGGTGATAGCTGAGGCTGCAAAGGCTAATCGGCGTGAAGGACACCTTCTTAAAGATGCGCCCTAACTGTCAAACATCTGAGCTAGCGTCGTGCGACGGCCGCCACATACGCGCGCGCTGTTGCCGAAAGCTGTTCGCGACTAGCTGCGGCTAGCTCCTTCCTTTGTCTTTTTACGATCTCGTTGAACGTTATTGCCATACTCTTGCCGTCAGGCCGTCTATCCGCGTGAACATTATCTTCTCCCGAAAGCAGCACATCGGCGATGGCTGCGCTCGCCGCCTCGAGCAGGGGGGCGGCGTCCTTACCACTGTTGCGCTCGATTTCCACACGCCGGGCCAGTGCAGCCTGCAATCCTATTTCTCCACTTTTCTTTTCTCTGTTTGGCTTGAATTGCGCTTCCCATTGTTCCCGCTTTACATCGTAGAGCTGCAGCATCGGTAGCCGATCCGTTTCTGTCAGCTCCGCCGATTGCAGTACGGCCGCTCGAAGTTCAATCATCTCGGCTTCAGCGGCGTCAGGAGCGCCTTTGGCACGCGCAATTTTGTCGATGACGGCCAGCCAATGCGCGTGAAAAGGCAGTGCCTCTACGAGCGAGAAGGTGTCGTCTATCAGGGTCGACCGATGTTCGAAGGCCACCACAAGGTAGTCGACGTCGTCTATCGGAACATCTTTTCCGGCGGCACGGCGGATGAGCTGACCGTCTTGCACGCGCAGCTCCTGAGGGTCGAGCGAAGGGTCTGCCGAGCCGGCCAGCAGACGATAGCCACTAGTCGCGATCGCGTTTCCGTCAAGACGCCCAAACCGGGTTTCAACTCCATCAATCGAAAAGATATTCATCAACCCGGAGGCAAAACTGTTTGCTGCCGTTGCCATGGGTCCGACAACCGGGCCGCCAACTGCCGTAGCCGTTTTTGCGGCGAGGTCCAGTAGTCCGCGTACCAGATGGCTGTCCTTGAACCGGCAAAGCGACAGATACATTGTCACATCGGAGCCGGGTACTGGCACGCTTTTGGCGACAATAAGATTTGCGAACGCGATCCGCTTGGCAGCGTCCGGTGGCGCGTTCGGACCGACCAGTCCGCGGATCATCTCCACCCCAGCGATGAAGGGGATAGTTCGCTTGTCCGAAGCTTGCTGGAAGCTTAAGACGCAGGTACACATCGGCAAGAATTCGATCAGATAGCGGCCTGCCGTCGCGAGCCGGAGTTCAATTAAGCGTACACTGAAATAACTCTTGCCCGCGACGAATTTTTCTCCGGCAAGCCCCGGTTCAGACCTCTCCGAGACGATCGGCGCATAGATCTGGCGCAGATTAGGCCGGCCGCGGAATTCTGCACTGAGGGAGTCAACGATCGGCTGAATGGCACGCCACATGTTTTTCTCCGTCAATCATGATCAAGCAATACTGCCGCAGCCCACGCAGAATTGGCGACGTTGCCCATGAAGCAGGCGTTCTTATATGCGTCAGCGACGGACTCGCGTTGCTTCAGGCGTTCCTTGTAGAAATTTATCATAAACTCGGCCGCTGCCTTTGCCTGAACCTCGCACCGGAAGCCAAGCACGGCGATGCCCTTGGCGGCGTGCAGAAACCGGGCCGTATCCACGGAAATTCCCTGGCAAGCAGACAGAACGACCAGTTGGACCTCCTCGGGAAGCCAGGTCGCCAAAACCTCAACGGAGAGTCGTTCGACCTCGCCGAGGCGGCTGCTGGGAAAGATAAGTTCGGTGCTGCCGACTGTCGGCGATATGGCGTGGCCAGTGAAATGGATTATTTCCGGGGGCGGCTTGGAAGTGTCGGATAACCGATTCCGCAGGGCGTCTTTCAGACTGGTCTCCGCTGCGGGTTTCAACACTTCAAGCGAGCAGAACTTCGTGAGCCTTTCAAGTTCGTCTTGTTCTGCGGCCACGGCACTGGACAAATCGCGGAAGGATCGGCTCTCCAATTCACCGTTCAGGCCGATTACCTGCATGGCCCCTCGCGTCGCCGACGCGTCCACGAAGAGCAGAACCGGTCGATCCGCGGCGTTCCGGTGTTCATGGGCCTTGCGAGGCTTCACCCGCCGCGCCATGGCCGTTATCCGGCAGAAAAAGCCCTGCCATGTCCCTTCCCGATTGAGAAGCTCAATTGGCATTGCGAACAAACTGGTTTCGTCTGGATCGATTTCGAACCGGAGGTCGACGGGCGGTGCCATGATCTCTCGCGTCTACCAACGCGCCGCCGAATTCCTCAAAAATCGCACTGAATAGAAAATATCCCTTTTCTGCGAGACTGGTCCACGCTGTTGTTCGGTTTTCCATATCGAACAGATGTTGCAGCTCATCTTCGCGCCAATTTCGCCGATAGCCTGCCTTGACGCTCAGCCGCAGGTTCTGAAAGAGACTAGCGTCTCCGATCTTGATATCGCAGACCGGTTCGGGTTGGCACAGCCGGATGACAGCCCGCAGCCGCCTTTTTTTGGACGGATCGAGAAGCAACGGAAGAAGATCCTCCAATTTGGAGTCTGTGTTGTCCCAATTCCAGACCAAAAGGTCGGAACGAAGAATCGTTTCGCGCGCCCAACCACTATCCGAGCGTGGTAAGGCAACGAGTATGGGGGCCCCCGCGCCAATTCGCTCAAGCAGTGCTGGTATCTCACGCAACGACTGCATTCCGTCACTTGGTGGCGTTTCCGGATCCAAGACTATCAAGGTTGGCCGAACTTCGCCTATCTGGACATGGGCATCCTTGAGGTTGAGAGATATCCTGATGCGCGGATTTACCAGCGGCAATCGGGTGTTCAAACGCTCGATTTCACTCTGCAGAAGCTTAGGTATCGTGCTGTCACCGCTGATCACGAGAATTTCGTGATCCCCACTGATTTTCGGATTAAGAGCCATGATCGACCTCCGAAACTAGCGGCAGGCGGATCTCCATGCGCGGCGTGCCCGAGTCCAGCTCTGCTCCGACAATTCGTCCTTTATGAGCGGTGATAATGATAGTTGCCGTCTGCAACGGTGCGCCTGGTTGCCCGCTCGGCTTATTCAAACGAGAGCCGGAGTTTTCGGCGTGCGGAAATGAGAATTTGATCACCGCCGCTCCCGCCCGCTGAAGCAGCGCAACATCGATAATCTTTCCGTCGACCCCATGATACTGGGCCTTGGCGAGAAAAAATGCGACAATGGCGCGAAGCGCTAGTTCGATGCGGCCGCCGTCACCCGATATAAACATGGGCTCGCGTGGCAGAACTAGCTTGATCCTGTCAGCGTCCCACTTAGGCAGAGCCTCATATAAATCGGAAAGCAGCGCGTTCAGCTGCAGAGGACAGCGGTCGCGCAGCGGCGTTTTACGAGCCTCGACGGATTCGGCGATCCGCTCATAGGTCAAGTCGGCCTTTTTTAGTTCCTCCACGGCACGCAATGCCAAGTCGCTGTCAACCGCCCCTTCAGCTATTCGCTTGATGAAGGAAGCCGCCAACATTAAAGGCCCGCGCGCTTGCCGGGCCACTTCGCGGATGGTGCTTTCAATGAAGTGTGAATCATGCTGCCACTCATCGACGCGTAGATCGGTGAAAAGCCAAACCGAGTCACCTGTATCGGAATCCAAATCTCGCCTGGAGGCCAGAACGGCATTCCCGACTCCTCCTTCCAGCCCACAAACTCGAAGCGGTTGCCGCTCGACGATCGCGTGACTTGCGAGAACATTTCGGCTCTGCGTATCGGCACCGTAATCGCCAATCCTGCCCCATCCGGCGCGCGGACCTTTCAGTCGCAGCAATTCTTCTGCCCTTCGGTTAGTGCGCAGAATCCGGCCCCCACGGTCCGCCATGATCGTGCCCTGTTCGGTGGCATTTAATAGTGCCACGCTCCAGATCCGCTCGCTCAGCAAAGCCACCCTCTGCTCGAGATGGCGGGCAATTCTTTCGACCACGCGCTTGTCTTCGTTGCCGAACGCACGGGTGGTCAGTGATTCAATATCAAGCAGCCAACGAATCTCGCCATTCACCCGAACCGGCACAGTCATTGCAGAACGTCGAGGCTTGCAACCCTCCGGGGTTCGATAGTGGAAGAGCGGTTTACCGTCGGGGCCGAGCGCCTCGGTATCCTCGATTACGAGCGGCTCGCCCGCGAAAAAAGCCGCTCCCAACATTCCGGATTCCTCCGGGAGATCCGGGTCCAGAGGCTGCGAGTATCCCGGCGTGACGGCCAATTCGTGCAGCGAGCCGGATTCACTCAAGTTAGGGTACTGGCGCGCCAACAACGTGCGCTTGTCGGCAATGTCCGCAAAAAAAATCGCTGCATGATCCCACTGGAATTGAGTTACCAGGCGCTTCAGCAGCAAATCGGCGGCATCACCGGCATTTTGTGCCTTGATGATTTCATCACCAATTCGCCTTATCGCCGCATTGCGCTCGCGATCAGCCGCTCGCTGCAGCGTGGCCACGTAGGATTCTATGCGCAATGAGCTAAGTAGGAACAGCGTCTCGTCATCGAACGCAGCATTGCTGCGGCTACAGAGCGTGAGAACTCCGTCCGGGATACCGTGCGCGCCTATGGGCAGCACAAGTACTCCAGCTATCCCGTCGTCGACGCTGCGTCGCACGGTGGGATCTTCCAAAAGCTCGGGAAACCCTCTTATCGCCTCGTTCCAGTTGTTATCGATGTATGGCCCTTCGGCAACCTTTGCCCGACGCTCGGGTGGAACGTTAACCCAACGGTGAGGCCATGGCGTTTCTGGCTGGGGATGGACAAGCATTGAGCGAAAGCGTGTGCCATCTTCAGCGAACGCGCCGAAGATGGCGCGATCATGGGGCACGGCCTCGCGGAGCGCATCCAGCATCCCACGAAAATCACGCTCCCACCCATGGCCCTGATTGACTGCATTGCTGAGAGCATCGCGGTATTTTTCGTAACGGTCCCATGAGATCACCGCGATTCGTCCTATGATATATTCGCCGGGACCAAAATCGGGCATCAGAAACAGCCGCGCCTTCGTAACTCCCTGGGAACTTTGCAGCGCGTCCGGCGCTGGCAAGACGCGTTCCGAACTTTCACGAGGATCGGTCGCAAACTCGCTAACTAAACCGACTCGCTCACTCACCGGAAATATATCCGGCAGTAGTCGGTCTATTATGTTTGCCCCAAGCGCACTTTGTGCTGCCTCATTGGCAAATAGCACGCGCCCATCAAATGACAGCCGCAGAACGGGATAGGGTGTAAGATTGAATCGTTGTTCTTCCGCTTGGCGCGACGGCTTAAGGTCTGTGAGCACGACCAGCGTCGCCGACCGTTCGAGCACTCCGATTGCTTGAGCGAGAACATGATTAGTCCGTTCTCTTATGTCGACGCTTTCCCCGACAAGAACGCGTTGTCCTTGGGTTGCCAGGTGTTCTGCTAAAGCTTCTCGGGAAATTCCGAATGTTTCCGACAGCGGTCGGTTCACGGCCGAGACGCAGAGGCGTTTCGCGGCCAGACTCGCGTCCAAGATAATGCCGTCGTCATTAACGAGAAGGCACGGCAGCGGCGAAGACAGAAGGTCTTCGGCAGCAATATCGCCCTGGACCATTAACTCCGGCATCTACAATGCCTTTCAACTCAACATACGATCCATTACAAGTTGAGCACCTAGTAGAATACCTACGGAGACGAGCCCGATCCGCCTGAACTTGGCGCGCTGCTGCGTCGAGCCATTATTTTGCGGATCGAGCGGCGTAAAATCGATCGCCAGCAGAATCGAGACACCAGCTGTAGAAGAACAACACGCTAGCCCGTCTGCCTATCACTCCCTTGGTCTGCCCCTTCTGAACGTTTCGTTTGGCTCGTCACAAGATTTCTTCTTACTATCTCTAATAATATCGCGTTTGGAATACACGTAATGTGAGGGAGTTCACATTCGATGGGGAATGACCACGATTGAGAGGCGGAAATCAGCGAGGCAACGCGAAATACGCTCGCTCCGGTTGCGATAGGACTAGTATCGCCCTAGCGATTGTCGCCTCACGTGCCGCCATTCCATCACCGTTTGCAATGCGACTTCTCGTAGCTCACGAGTTTCTAATGGCTCAACCCCTATTCACGCGCACACCAATCAGAGTTCTTTTTGATCCAACGCACCGCAACTACTTCCGTGACGAATTCGTCGCGCTGCTGAACTGGATCGACTAACACGCCTATGGCGATCTAGTCGGCCAGCAAGCGGAGCGAGCCAGCGCCAATCTTCACAGAGTGGAGACCGTCAACGGGCGGCGCTGGCTTGGTCCAGCAATTCCAAGGAGGCAGGGAGACTGAGATCACATCCGATCCGCTGGTCGGGAGATGACCCCGCTTGTTACCGCCTGCCAATCTCTTCATCCGCCGCACCGATGCGTAGGCCGCTGAAGCACTGTAAAACGGTTCGCATTCAACTACGAATTGCTCGGGCTATCTGCTCGCCTCGCCCGCACATCCAAACCCGTCAACTGATAAGCTTTCGTATGAAACCTTATCAGTCAGCCAACTGACTCCGTTTGTGTAATTACCTTATCAGTTGGACAACCGACTCCATTTGCGACCAAGCCTTATCAGGTCAGCAAACTGACCAGCTGACTACATTTCTACTCTTTGCTTATCAGTGCGCCGACCGAACTCTAATTTCATGAAATAGAGCCGGTTCCGGTTGTCTGAACAGATTCTCCGCGTCGATAAGTGGAGCCTCTGCCGGGGTTAGGCCGCCGCGCGGAGCGGCGGAAGGTTGAAGTAGGCTTGATCCGGGGTCATGTCGTCAAGACTCGAATGAGGACGTCGGCCGTTGTAAAAATCGAGATACCGGCCGATCGAATGTCGCGCCTCGCCGACGGTTTCGTAGGCCCGCAGATAGACCTCCTCGTATTTGACGCTGCGCCATAGCCGTTCGACGAACACATTGTCCCGCCAAGCCCCTTTGCCGTCCATGCTGATCGCGATACCATTGCTGGCGAGCAAGCCGGTGAACGCCGCGCCGGTGAACTGCGAGCCCTGATCGGTGTTGAAGATGTCCGGCTTGCCGTGACGGGCCATCGCATCCTCCAGCGTCTCGACGCAGAACGCCGCCTCCATGGTAATCGATACACGGCATGACAGCACACGGCGGCTGAACCAGTCGAGCACCACGGCGAGATAAACGAAGCCGTGTGCCATCGGGATGTACGTGATGTCCATCGCCCACACCTGGTTGGCCCGCTCGATCGCCAGACCGCGCAGCAGATACGGATGGATCTTGTGCCCCGGTTCGGGCTTGGTGGTGCGCGGACGGCGATAGAGCGCCTCTATCCCCATCCGCCGCATCAGCGTCTTCACATGACGGCGGCCGATCTTGCACCCCTGCAAAGCCAGCAGGCCTCGCAACATACGCGAACCGGCGAAGGGATACTCCAGGTGCAGCCGATCCAGATGCCGCATGATCGCGAGGTCGGCGGACAACACCGGACGCGGCAGATAATAAACACTGCCGCGGCTGATCTTCAAAACTTCCGCCTGCTTGGTGATCGACAGATCATGTCCACGGTCGATCATCGCTTTGCGCTCAGCAATCCCGCCTTGGTGAGCGCTCCTTCTAAAAAATCGTTCTCCAGCGTCAGCTCCCCGATCTTGGCATGCAGCGACTTCACATCGACTGCAGGTGCTGCCGGCGGCCCGCCCCCAGGTCCGAAAACCTCCGAAGCATTGCCCTCAAGCTGCGATTTCCACGCCGTAATCTGATTGGGGTGAACGTCGAAATGCTCAGCCAGTTGGGCTATCGTCCGGTCGCCCTTGATGGCTGCCAGCGCCACCTTCGCCTTGAAGGCCGCTGAGTGATTCCGGCGGGCTCGTCTGCTCATGGTCTCTCCTGATTCGCAGGCCTATCGTGCCCGCCGTCAGGCAGAAACTCCACTTATCGTCCCGTTCAGATTTCCGGAACCGGCTCTAATCTTATCAGATTGCAGGTTGATCCGTTCCGAAATCTTCCTACTCAGCAGACCCGCTGGGTTTGTGATCGTCTTCCTTGTCCCGCCTTGAATTAGCCTCCTCCTCCGGAATATATCGCTGAGCAACACCGACGTCGGGCGTGTTAAGTCGTAAATCGATACAGAGCGTAGAACTACTGCTCACTCCGCGTTGTAGGTGGGATGAGCAATCCAGTACTCGATGTTCCGTTGGAAATCACCTATCAAGCGTAGAAGCTTGCCACCAGGCTCGACACGCGGGTTAGGGACTCCCGCCCCAAGTAAGAAGTTGTTTTTCCTCCAACCCCCACCAGCAAGGATACCTGTCTCGCCGTGACCCCACCCCGACAGGTGAAAAACCTCTGCACCAACGTGAACCGGACCAACTGACACCTCTGGTCCGGTGCCCATGCCGGCCATTAGCCCTTCTTCACGATCGTAAGTGCCGAAAAAGGAAATCTTGGCCGCCACGTCAACTGGTATGCCTTTGACTAAAAGGTGCTTTGTGCCGATCGTAAAGTCGCGGGAAGCTATTCCGCCGGATTTGGACATTTTACCAAACAGAGATTCAGAGCCAGCAATTGGTACGTAAACGCCGCCACCGCCAGACTCACTTTTGTTCTCGCGAAAGTACAATGCAAATATTGTTGGTGGAGGGACGGTGACAATGGTCCAACTATCGTCTGTGAAGTAGCGCTCATCTATTTGGCTCTCAAATGGACTGGTGCCATCAGAGTCGCCATATCGTATTGGATTGCCCCACCCGAAACCATAACTTGCTAGATTCTTCGGAGTATAGACCCCGCCGTGGTTTCTACCCCCCAAATAATCATGAAGTATGGGATCCGGCCGTAGCCAGACTGCAAGGTTGTTGTCATAGAACCGCGCACCAAAATCCTGCAGACCACTTTCGTCCTGCTCCTTGGCGTTGAAGCGATAGCGCGGCAGCCCCGGCCAGGCGTGGTTGGTCGTGCCATCCTTGTTGCCCGCGAGCAACGTTTCGCGCTCGTGCAATACTTGCCCAAAGGCTGCGTATTCCTGCTGCCCGTTCAAACGCGCTGTTTCCGCTTTGCCTGGTGAGCCTACTACGACATCACTCACGTTCCTGGTCAGCAGTTGTGCGTGATAGGTGAACATCCGTTCATCGCCAACCCATTTGGAAGCGACACGCAGTGGTCCGGCAAAGTAATGCATAATCGCCTGCGGGGCCTGTCCTTCCCGGCGGGAGATCGTCAGCTGTGCATCCGCATAGAGGGTATCGGACACGAACGGTTCGCCGACAACCTTGTCCTTGCCGTTGACCTTGCGAATATGCTGCTCAGTCAATTTCTTATAGGATCGCTGCCCGCTTGCATCGTATTCCGACTGGACGTGGTCGTAGTAGATGATGGGCTTGTTCGCGCCATCCGTCTTGGACTTCGGCAGCCGTTCCGAGGGAGTTTGGACGATCTGACTGCGCAACGAATCATCCACGTTCCAGTCAAAATAGCGGTCCGGCCGGCAACCTTTCTTGTCCGGCCGGTCACACAGGCTGGCCGTCATGCGGCCGAAATCGTCAAAGCCGAATTTAGTGATCTCCCGGAATTTGCCCTCATCATGGAACGTATTGACCTTTCCGGGTGCGTGGCGGGGATCGCCGTCCGACGTATAGACGGAGGTGAACGTCGCTGTGGTTTTCTCTACAATTTTGCTTTCTTCCGACGTCTTTGTCGCCGGCTTGGTGACCTCGACAGCACGCACCTCTGCCCGCCGCTGCAGCGCCATTTCATGGGTCGGATAGAAGGCAAATGTCTCATCAAAATCAGCCGTCAATTTCGGCGCCTTGGCGATCTCGGTGTCGTCAAGCAGATTGGGTTCGCCTTCCCTGTCGGTACGCTTGGTGTGCAGACTGGTTAGAGACTTTTTCGCAGCGCGGATTCGATTCGACTGATCGTACGAGAAGCTATTTTGGGAATTGCTTATCAGGAGACCGTGGCGTTGCGCGACAAGCGGCGGGATGGCCTCGCTGCAACCGATCTCCGGAAGCGGCAGCGTGCACGGCTCCGCGATGATCGGCTTGTTGTTGTAGGCGAGCACGTTGCCGGCAGCATCGTAGCGATAGTCCACGTTCTGGAAATAGATGCGCGGCACATCGGCCAACGGCGAACCCATTCGGGCCATCGACGACATCAGCCTGTTCGATTTCTCGTCATAGGAATGACGAACACCTACTCCAGTCGCGTAATTCATGCTGAGCAGATTGCCCCGGGCATCGTACATCATGTCCGAAGCGATGGCAGTGAGCGGCGATTTCGCAGCCCCAGGACCTGGATTCGAGCCGGCAAGAACGTCCAGCAATTGGCCAGCCGAATTGTAGCGGTATTCCATGCTTTCGCTGATGTTGGCCGCCGGAGGCTTTGGCTTCCCGGTCGCTGCCTTGCCGGGAACCTTGATGCTGAACGTCCGCGACTTATGCGGCCCCCACAAATCGAAGCTGTCCTCCACGACCAGCGTCGAATAGCGGCCATCGTCGAGCGACATTGCGTCGAGCTTGCTGAACTCGCGCTCGCTCCGAACGGCACGGCCCAGGGCATCGAAGCTTTTCGTCTCCATGCCCACCATATCAACCGTCTTGTAGGGGCGGCCTACCCTATTCTGCTTCCGGTTCTCTTCCGAAGGCTTGCCGTCGTCTTCCGAGCCCTTGCCGTATTCGATCGCGATTTCGCGCTTGGCGGCGCGTTCGACATCATCCTTGTCCTTGCTGTCCGAGCTGAATAATTTATAGGTCGTTTTGCGCGGCAGGTTGACGATGAAGTCCGTGCGCACCACGCGGCGGAGATCGCGTTCGCTGTGCGGCGCATCCTTGCCCGTCTTGGGATCACGACAGGCGCTTTTCGCCATTTCCTCGAAGTCGAGTTTGGGGCGGTCCGGCTCAGACAGCGTACCCCTGCGGGGGCCACTGTAAGTACACATTGAGTTGCTAGACAGATCCATCACGATGCGTTCGAACCCACGGTCAGGATCGTCAACCAGAACTCGTCGGCCGAGCGCATCATAACCGACTAGGATCGCGTCGATTTTCTCGCCGACTTCCGTTGACCGGCGTGGCAACCTAATGGCGACAAGCTGGCCCAGCGCATCTCGATCGTAGCTCGCCACGGAACGATTGCTGGCCAGCGCAAACGGCTGCGCGCGTGCAGGCAGGCAGGCATAGATCTGTTGTTTGCCATCGCGGGCAATCACGTCCGCGACAAGTTTCGAGTTCGGCAGCATTCCCGGAGGATTTGAGCCTTCCGCCGCTGAAACTACCTTGTGAACCGTAGTCGTCTCATAACTCTCAACCACACCTCGGATGGCGCCCCGAACGTCGCGCTCAATCGCCGACGGTGCGCAGAGTGCGTTCCGCATGCTCGTGCGATGACGGAGAATGGGATTCGCCGGATTCTCGGATGGCTCGATCGCATATTGCAAGTCATAGCCGTTGCCATCCGGCAGTTGAACCGTCAGCGGACGGTCCAGTCCGTCGAACGAAATCTGGTTTCGACCAACCTCTGTCGCGAGAAGGCCCTGCTTCGCCAGATTGATGGTGGGCCCATTCGGGTCAGTCACGGGATCCGGGTCAACTGTCAGCGAAACAGGATAGGCGTCGCTGACCGGACGATTGATCCGGTCCTTCCTGACGACGCCACTGGCCGAATAGTTATCCTTCTCGTCACATGCCGCATCGGAAAATCCGGCCAAGCGCTTGCATACCGACGCTTCCACAATCGACTGCACGGCGACACCGAACTGATCGAAGAACATCTTGGACAGCAATGCCTTGTTGGGCAGGTCACTATAGGCCTGGCTGTCGACAAAGCGTGTAATGATCGCTGACGGAGGCGAAACAACCAGGGCGGGATTCCCGTATGCATACGCAGCAATCTGCGTGAAGGTCATGCCGGTGGTGAGATTGGCATTCAGACCGGCGCATTCCGCACCGCAGGATGGCCCGGCAGCCTTCCAGCTGACCAGAGCCTTGGTCGGCCGCGCAAGCTGGTCGAGCGGCACGTAGGTCGCATTTCTGTTGACGTCGATCGAGACCGTTGCGACCGCATGACGATAGTCCAGCGCAGCTCCATAGGAGTTCAGACTGCCGAGTTGGGGTTTGCTGCCCGAGAGGCAGATCGTGGACCCCTTGTATGCTCCCGAAGGCCCGCAGTGTTCGGTCCGTTCGGCCGTCTCGATAAGGGATATGTACGGATCAAAGCTGTAAGCCTTGGCCGCGTACGTCTTGCCGGACCCGATTGGTCCCACATATCTGACAAGATTTCCGAATTCATCGTAGTTGTAGGCGCGCATGACCACGCCAGCTCGCGCGGCCTGTTCAAGACTAAAGGTCAGCTCAGGAAAATGACCAGCCCGAGCACACGGATCGTTGGTCGAACCGGCGTCAAGAAAGTGGCAGAGCGTCAGGACCGTGCCGGTCTGGGTATCGTTCGACGCAGTCCGCCGGCGGAGAAGCCGGCCATCTCCGTCTAGTTTGTCGGGCGCCGCGTCGAATCCGGACGTGATGTTGTCGCGAACAAGCTTGCCCGATCTGTCGCTGATGAGCACCTCCTTGATACGATTGCGCTGCTCGACGAAGATGGTTCCGCCACCCGTCGCACCATGGGTAAAGCGCGGCCGCACGGTGTCGTCGTAGACGACGTCCGAGCAAACCGTGCCCCTGGTATGCAGCACGACGCCGGGACCTTCGAGAATTTCACCCAGATCGCAAACGCGACGCGGCCTCGCCGCATCGTCGAGATTGTACTGAACTGCCGTGCGGAGCACACGGCCCTTTGCGGCCTCGCCTTCGGCCGTCTCGCGTACGATCTGCACCAGGACAGGCGTGAGGCGTCGCGGGCCGGTGTCAAACACGGATTCGATCGTGCTGTGCGTTTCCGTTTCAGCCGGGAAGGTTTTTCTGCAACCCAGTTGCTCAACGGAGTCTTGCTGGTCATCGTGGGCGAGGTAAACATTCCGTACGAGGCCCAGTGCCAAAAGCTTCCTGTCCACGTCCGTCGGCTGGACATGCCGCAAGTGATGACAAACGACTCGCGCAGGGTTGGAGAGCGCGGTGTCGACCAAAACATAATCCTGGCGGAGCGTACGCCGTGGCTCATTGCCAGTTGTACCTTGCGAGATGTCGTAGACGCGCTCCTCCACCAGCAGACCAGCTTCGAAGATGGATCCATTCGCATATCGGCGTTCGGTCCGTCTGACGCCGGCAATTTTCACAGCCCATTCCCGGTCGGCCACTTCGATCGGAGTGCGGGCGTCGGAGTTGCATCCCTCGACCGTGTATACGCCACTATAGCCTACGAACTGTCTCTCGAAGCGATCGTAGCGGCCGTCGGCGTAGGAAAAACACGTGTGACGACTGTTGTTGCTGACGTCCGCCGCATCATCTTCCCCGACACCATCGCGCGCCGTTACGCGTGCAATCACCCACCGGTGGTTCGGGTCCTGGACTGTTCGCGATGTCCGGGCATAAGCGAACTCAAGGTTGGCCTTTGCCTGATCGCTCGAAGGATTGGTTGGCAACCAGACGCGCTCGAGCAGCCCATGCTGGCCAAGCCGGTTTGCCACGACCGTGGCATTCTCGCGCGAGAACTTGAGCTTGAGGCTGGTTGGCCCCTGCAAAAGACTGTCGCCGACAATGAAATCCGACAGACCGTCACCATCGGCGTCACGAAAAACGATGCTTTGTCGCGTCAATGCTCCGCTTAGACCAGCGTTGGGGTTGATGTGGAAGCAGACCGGAATTGGGTAAAGGCACGTGGACCATGTGTAAGCGCCGCCGGCAGCAGCATTGTCGGTTTCAGAGCGGCCAAACGTTCCGGAGTTGAGTGCCGCCGCTTTCCCCAGTTCAATCACATCAGTAAACCCCCAACCCGTGTTCAATCGGGCTTTGATCTGGGAGTTTTCGCCAATCTCCAGAATGTCGATCAGACCGTCACCGTTGACGTCAGCCATGGTCCGGTATTGATCGCCGGTCGCAGAGCTGGCCGCAAGTCCTCCTTCCATGGAGTTGTCATTGAGAGGAAACGCGAACCCGAGCGTCAGCCCGAGGCCGAGATTCCGTGATCGTTCACCGAAGAGGGCGAGCCTGTCGACTTCGATCTCACTGCCGTCAAAACCATTGCCGAGATTCAACCTGACCTTGAACTTGCCGCAAGTGTATTCACTCCCTGCGTCGACGCATTGCACGATATCAGGCAGACCATCGCCGTTGACATCCATCACGTCTCTTATGCGGTCTCCCTCCGCAACTTTCCTGTCGACATTGATGTTGAGCGGGAAAAAGGATTCCTGGCTGTGTTGCCCCTTGTCGTTCGAAGAGGTGCCTCCGCTCGAACTCGTAAAGGCTGCACGCGCGGACGCGACAGCGATTTCCGCCGATTTTTTTGCCGACGGAAAGCCGAACGATGTCCCGTCGGTCTGGTTGCCCGATTTTCGCAGGGGCGACGCTGGATATGCCATGGCGCTGTTGCATGCATGGGTACGGGCCCATGGGCTGGTCGGCGCACAGCGATTTCCACCGCGGGCGTCGGTCGCTATGACCGTACCGCCAGCCACGAGGTCGGGAAATCCGTCGCCGTTAAGATCGATGGCATCCTGATCACTCGACGTTTTACTTTTCGATGTCGAGACACCCGCCCCGAAGTCGGCGAACAGCGTCTCAAGCTTCGTATCCGATCGTTTCGAGGTCGCCACTAGCCCGACACCACGAGTCGGCGAAGATATAATCCGCAGATTCGACCTGTCACGATATGCATCGTACGCGACGAGTTTCGAACCAAAATGCAAATCCTTTGAACCAAGCCTGCTCGCGGATATGTACTCTCCGAATGTCCAGATCGCCTGATCGCGGCCCGTGAGGCATAGGCTTGGAAAGCCCCCATAGGTTCCCGCAGCCGCCGCGAGGCTCGCGTTATCGCGGGCCCATGTGCTTTTCACTTCAAGTGCAGGGCCGTTGGACTTGGCGTTCTTGACGTCTTCGGCGGGTTCACCTTGGGTAACTCTCGATTTTTGCGGGAGAGTCTGAACCGGAGGCCATTGACAGGCGTGGGCAAGGTCTACGGTTGCCGCAGCGCCGCTGGCGGTCGCGGGCCCTGTCGTACCCGATTTGTCAACGAGGCTTGCCTTGTCCGCTCTCGCGGTCACAGTTTCGCGCCCGGCTCGGAATTCCGGGACGAGCGCGAATGCTGCCGCGTCTCGGTGTTTCCTGCCGCTGGCTTCGGCTTTTTTCAGGTCCAGGTAGTCCCTTTCATAGGGAAGGTTTCTCAAAGCATTCACGAGCGACACGAAGCTAGGCAGGCTCGCTAAGGCGTTTGCATTGTCGAGCGGTGCATTTGCCGGATTCTTTGGGAATCCCGGGAACGAATCGGGCAGCACCGGATCCTTGATGTCCCATTCGCTGGCACCAGCCGGTGCGTCGGCCCGGTGACGAATTGCAGAGACGGCGACGGATCTCGTGGTGATCGTTTCAATCGGCAGTCGTCCGCGTGGCGAAATTGCCGCCTCCGGCGAAACCTTCAGCCGATGCGCGATAGAGAGCGCGGTGGGCCCTGCTGTGAATTGCGCGTTGCCGGCAGCGTTCAACTCAGCGAGCAGGATTCTGGCCGGGCCGAGCGGACACACATTATCATTACCCCGGCTTAACGGTACATTGGAGTTGTCGTCTTCCGATGGATCGAGCTTGCCAAATTGATCCGTGGGCAGCTTGGCGCATGGCGCGGCGCCGAGCAGACGATCAAGCTGGTCTCCCAGGCTACGAGCTGAAAGTCCGTCGGCGATCCGATCGTCGATCGCCGTTTCCAACACAATCTCCTCATCCTCGGCGGCACAGACAGCGAAGCCAGCGTGGCTCGATGGAAGTTCATGGACGCGGTATTGGCTCGGATTCCCGCCGGCTTTTCGCTCTTCACTGAAATTCGAGAAAGTCGTTGTACCGGTGACGCCGCGCACAAATCGCAGGTTCTGCGCAATCAACTGCTGCGGCTCGCGATGGTCGTAGAGCAGCTCAGGTATCGTGCCCGGAACGGGATCGGGCGTTTCGACAAGCGCTCCCGGAGAAAGAGCCCGGGTCCGCTTTGTGAACAGGCCGGCGCCACCCGGCGTTCCGGGCGGAAACGGTTCGAACACGGCGAAACGCTTTACGGGTAGTTCCCGTGCCTTACCGTCCCGCCAAGCGAGCACCCTCGTTCTCAGCTTCGCAACTCGCTCGCCCAGCCTTTGATCAAGCCTTGCGGGATCAACGTAGTTTTCGCCCAAGACGGATGGATTAGGCTCCGCTGGGCCGATCCCTCGAATCTCCAGCGCAAAGCGCCGTTCATAAAGGCGATTCCCCGCCTCGTCCTGCTGCTGGCCCCACACACAGGATTGCTTGGGAGCGTTTACTCCAGGCGATACGGCCAGGCGCGGCAAGAACGCAGCGCGGCGCGGATTTTCCGATCTGACAGGAGTTGCCCTGGTCTGGCCGGGCGGGGGCGGTGGAACCGGATCGAGCAGGTGCCCGAAGTTTGCCACGCTCGCCGGCCCGTTCTGAATATGCGGGACGGCAAAGAGCTTTCGCGAACCTTGCCGGCACTCCCAAACTGTTTCGTTTGGATTTGCACTCGGCTCGGCCTTGCCGTCTTCGCCCAAAGCGGGCCTGTCGCCCAATGGTCCAATGCATTCCACCGGAGGATAGGGCGCAGCCGGATTTTCGCCTCGATCGGCATCTTTTGGAACAGGCGCCAACTCAGTGTTGTAGCTAAGCGCAAGCGGACCATCGCCAGCGATCCTGAATCCCGCAGCGTCAATTGGCCAATATCCGAGCGTCGCATCTGCATCGGGATCGCGGCTGTCATTTGGCGCCTTGCTGCGGACGAACAGACAGATCTTGTCCCCTGCCCTGATGTCGAGCTCGTTGCCGAGCCGACCGCAATCAGCCGGGTTGGCACGTCTGTTCGCGCGCGTGTCACATTTGGTTTCCAAGCCCGCCTGACCAAGCCAGCCGCTCTTCAGAATTCTGTATCGGCCGGCATCTGGCGCCATTTCGGTCATGAGCGCGGACGTGGTCGAAGATAGATGCTCAAGGTTGAGTTTTCCTCCTTCAAGTCTGAAAGGACTGGCCTTGCCAGCTATCGTGATGCTTCGCCCGATGCGTGTCGCGTCGGCATCGCATGACCTGATCGGATTCGCTCCGGCGTTCCTTTCATCTTCTGTTGCGCCCTTGAGCGAGACGCCGTCGAGGTGTGTGGCCTTATGCGTTGCCAGCACCTCGATTGGTACAATAACGTACTCCAGATAGGCACCGCCGATTGTCGCCGGCTTTTCCATGATCCCTGAAAATTCGACCGCCCCGGTCAGTGGAGCCAGCGTACCCGGAATTGGCAAAGCCATCGGCGCAAGATCGCCGGGTATGTTGAGATCGGAGAAATCGGTAAGCTTGTATCGCAGCATGCTCCTGCCGGTCATATCGCAAAAGGCCGGCTGCTCGGCGGCCAGACAAATTGAAGAAGCCGCCTGGAGTTGAGCAACGATGAAAGAGTCCGGAGAACCGGAATGGCCCGGTCCGATAATCTTTCGAAATGTCGGGCCGCTCGCGCTGGCAGGCAGGAGCTGTTCCGAGGCCGAAAGATAATCGACCCTTGGGCTCCATCTGACGGCGTCGTCCTCGCCATTGTCGATACTGTGGACGCGAAAATAGAAGACGTCGCCCTTGTCGACTTTCGCGAGCAGGCTCGATTCAATGCCGTTGTTGGAAAGCAGCAATTTGGCTGCATCGAGATCCTGATGGCCCGCTGCGCAAGTCTCGCCTACGGGGTTAAACACCGAAGGAACGATCCTCGTCTCGACCCGGGAGTGGCCATCCGAGGGGCTGCCGTCCTGGTCCTTGGCAGGAAGTTTCGAGAGATCAGGTTCGATCGTGTCGAGTTCGATTCCCATCAACTGGGTGTCTGCGCCGTACTCGATCTTGACGGCCATCCGGAAGGGAGGCACCGATTGCATCTCTCCCGAGAAGGTAAGCCTGACACCGTTTTGATTTCCGGCGCTGTCGACAAGGATTCCAGACTCCATCATGCCGACGACGGCACCCGCGGCATCTTTTCCGTACTGGTCATTCCAGGCGACAATCGCTTCATCGATTGCCGCCTTGAGCACCTCGAGTGGCATCCGGTCACGCCCAATGGGGCGGACCCTGATCGAGCTTGTCCACGGTTTTGGTTGCAAGCCCAGGAACGCACGTCCGGACAACGCCATACGGTAATCGAGGACGGCCGTTCCTGTGCCGTCGCGCGGTGTCAACCTTGCTCCTAGTATTGACCAGCTGCCAGGACCGGCTGGTTCGGGTGACGTGAGGCGATCGAGCACTCGCGGACCCAAGTGACCTGCTGAACACGATTGGACCGTTGAGCCGCTGGATCGCTCGACTGCCACGATGACTCCATCGCGATGAGGAGCCGGTAAGAGCTTATCCGGACGCGGTTGCCTTTCGCGGCCCGGATAGCGCGCCGATTTCTCTACGCCCCAAACCTCTTCCGCAACGTCATTCGCAGCAACCCCTGCAGCATTGCCGGTAATGCGAACGAGACCGTTGAATGGCGCACGCCATGTGCGAACGACATCGAACCGCGGGTGTTCATTCGAGGCCGGGAATGAGTCGACTTTGGGCATCGCGACAGATTGAAGGACGGGAGCGGCGGCCGGCTGCTCCCCAGTACCATTGAGTATGAATGGCGTGTTGCCTGCAAACTGATAGTTTATTGCGCCCGCCGCCGAGGTCGAGGTGTTGTAGAAGACACCTCCCGGCGTGACGACATCAATGCGGCCATCACCGTCCATGTCGGCAAGTTGCACCGTCTGGACCGTGTGCGAATTACCCGTTAGCGCTCCGGCAATCACGCCATACACATGGGCTTCACCTCCGCTGTTGGTCGTCTCCATCACCGGCTCGTGCTGAAAGCGAAAACCCGACGGCAGCTGCATGTCCGTTCCGGCAGCAGCGAATGACAGATGACCACTGGAATCGACCGACCCGAGATACGCAACCCACCTGCCGTCCTGTTGGACTAGGCAGTCGAGGATGCCGTCTCCATTGACATCCAGCAAAAGCGTCGACTCACGATGGGAAGTCCGCCTGGAGTAGGTGAACTTCGCTCCACCGCTCAACCCCTTCAGCGGAATAACGCCAAACCCGACATACAAGCCGGCATTGAAGCTTTCCGTCTCGACTGCTCCCATCTTGGAAGCAGCAAACGGGCCCTCCGCGTCGCCAAGCTGACCGATCGGTTCGACCACAGTCCTGATGGAGTCGACCAGAGCACCGCGATCGGTGGGTGAATCAGGAAACTTGGTGGGCGTCGGGTCACTCTGGCTGAAAGCCTGAACATTCGCACCGTCCAACGCTGGCTTTCGGTAATCGAAGCGCATTTCATAGTGCGATACCTGACTTGAGGAGGTGTCGTGCAGCGGCGCGCCCAAACAGGCCCTTCCGTCCATTCCCGCGGGAAATATTGCGTCCTCGTCGGCAAGCCTGTCTGTCACTTGAACCGAGGCGTACTTCGTGATCGATCTCAGCCACCGTCGAGCTCCCGGCTTCGATTGATACAGCGGGTCCGCCTGGGTTTGAAAGCCGTAGGACAAGAAGGGAGCCGAGCATTGCCACGCGGCCAGGTGCAGCGGAACCGCGTTTCTCTTGTCACCGTCGACCTTGTAGGGATCCCTGCGCCGGAATCTCAGTTCCGCCTTTTCCAGTAGGCGTCTTTGCACGACAAGACCACCCGACCTCGCATCTGATCGGTGCAGCATGCCACCGAGCTTGTCATCTGGCGTCCAGAACAGATTCAGTTCGAACAGCCCCTGCTTGCGCAGACATCCCTTGGCGGACGGCCGCTCGCGACATCGCAGGATGGTTTCCTCAATATCCTGGTGACCTGTAAAAAGGACGCGCTTGAGATAAAGCCCCCGGTCCATGAGCATTCCGGGCACTGAACCCTGAGGACAGGGCTGGTTGCTTCCATCAAGGCATGTCGACACCCACTCGTAATCGATGATGTTTCCGAACGCATCTTTCTCACGCGCCAGTCCCCAAGTAGAGATCGAGCGCGCTATCCCTTGCAATCCCACCTTGGGTCCGAGGTCCAGATAGGCTTGTGGCGATCCGCCTACGAGGGACATGTCATGGACGAGATTCACAGGCTCGATGTCGCCGGCAATGCGGCCTGGTGCACGGCCAAAATACATCACTCGGGCTGTCTCTGCGGCCGGATTCTCCTGCCATGCCTCCCACCAATAACTGGAAGGCTCATCTCCGTGACGTACGAATCGCCATAGTCCCTCATCCCGCCGAAGCACGAAATGAGCCTTCCCGGTCTTGCGTGGTCGCAGATGAGTCGTTCTGTGAGGCTGCGGCACCAGATTAAGTGTAGCCATTCTGCGGTCGAGTGCGTCCTTCTCATCGGAACGGATGCCGTCGCCGACACGACTTGCTCCACTTTGCGCATCAACGAAGGCCTCCCCCGCCTCCGGGACGAGCTGCTCCCCATTGAACAGATAGGTTTCCGTCTCCAGCTTTGGGTCGTAGATGGGAACGCCCCAGCGCGTCTCGACAGTTATGGTCGGAACGGACAGGTTCCAACCGTTTGCGATATTTCCCGCGCTGGATTGCGCACTGTAGTCTATCGAGATCTGCGGCTTCAAACTTTCACGGACGCCCGGCAGATCAAGTGGGTAGGTGAGACGAAGATCGCCATGGTTATTCGCCTGAGGCACGGCGAGCTTGGGGATCCCCTTGGTAGGGTCCGCTTGGCGCAAACCCTTCAGAGTTTCGGCGGAGAAATTCGCCAGTGCCTTTTCGGGCCGCTCACCTGGCTTGAGAACGCCCGCGATAAAGCGACCAGACTGTTCGGATAACGTCGTAATGGTCGCTTTGTTATCAATATCTAGATAGGCATCGACCGGCATCATCACGCTGGCGAGCGCAATGCCGGGTTGCTTGAACAAGCGAATCTCGCTCTCCGCAATCCCTTCGGGAAGTGTTGAGGGATCATAAGGTACGCCAAGCTCGACCGGCGCGTTCGACAGTACCCTGAATGCGGCACAACCAGCCGTGAGATTCAACAGACGCGCATCTATACTTGCCCGCCCCTCGCACGCGACAAGCACATGAATTTCCGGATTCACGGATGCAAGCTGCGCTCGCTTTGGACGCCCGACCGACAGTCCAAAGACCTGCAGGCGATCTTGGTTTGCACCAATCGACGCAAACCGAGATCGGACTGACGGATTTGACTCTGGAGCGTCTATTGGCGCCGCTTTGGCTGCCTGCGGCAACGCTGTTGCCAATACCGGCTCAACTCCAATCACAACCGCGCATAGAAGGACGAGACCGTCTTTTAAGAGCCCGCACGCCAAAATGCGGAGCTTGCGGCTCGATCCAAAACAATTCGTAGCAATAGTTATCGCACGCCGCGCATCGCGCGGCTTTGAAATACCATTCAGCATAACTTCCCGCCCCCAGGAAATAACACGAATGATTACACAACTTAATCGATTAGAAAAGGGGGAAGCTACCAGATGGATGAGGCGGCGCGGGCCGATTGACTGAAAAATCGCCTTATCAAGTCAGCCGCACGCTCCGTCATGATGCTCTTCACCGGCAACAAACCCTTCCGCGATCCGGCATGCTCACGGCCTCGACATCACCTTCGGGTTTTCCTCATAATCAGCGCGTCGCCAGCGCTCGGCTCAAATCGTGGCATACCGCCACGACTGATAAGCAAATTGCCATTTCTTGGCCAGTTGGCGATTGGATAGTTTCGATCCCTTCTTGTCAGTTACCTCTCCAAACCGAAAGGATCGTCGACCGAATGCGCCGGCTGGGTAAACCAGCGGGCGCCGGTTTCTGTGATGACCATATGGTCCTCGAGGCGCACGCCGAATTCGCCGTAGATGCAAATGGTCGGCTCGTTCGAGAAGGTCATGCCGGGTTTTAGCACGGTCGTGTCGCCTTTCACGAGATAGGGCCATTCGTGCACATCGAGGCCGATGCCGTGGCCGGTGCGGTGCGGCAGGCCGGGCGTGGCGTAGCCAGGACCGAAGCCGGCGCCGTTGATGACGCCGCGCGCGGCGATGTCGATATCCTCGCAGCGGTTGCCGGGCTTGGCGGCGGCGAAGCCTGCGGCCTGCGCCTCCTTCTCCAGATTCCAGACGTCGCGCTGGCGCTTGGTCGGTTCGCCGAACACGTAGGAGCGCGTGATGTCGGAGAGATAGCCATCGACCGGCGCGCCGGTGTCGATCAGGATCATGTCCCCTTCCTTCAGCATTTGCAGATAGGGAACGCCGTGCGGATAGGCGGTCGCCTCGCCGAACAGCACCGCGTTGAACGGCGGGTCGCCTTCGGAACCTAGCTTGCGATGCGCGGCAGTGAGGAACGCCTGCACCTCTGTCGTCGAGATGCCTTCGCGCATGATGCGAGCAGCCAGTCTGTGGGCTTCCAGCGTAATGTTCTTGGCCGTCTGCATCAGCGCGAGTTCGTGCTCGGACTTGATCATGCGGCAACCAGCGGTGACGTCAATCGAGTTGATGAAGGTGTAGGCGTTGCCGGCGCGGCGCAACCCGTCGAAGGTGAAGAACGGCGTCGCCTCATCGACCGCTATGGTGCCGGAGGGATAGCCGAGGGCGCGCACGGTCTCGGTGACGGTGGCGGTCGGGTCCTCGTCCTCCTCCCAGACTGCGATCTTTTCGCCAAAGGACGTCATGGTCTTGAGTTTCTCGACCTCGAAGGCCGGCGAGATATAGACGATCTCGCCCTTAGCCGGCAGCACCGCGCTGTGCATGCGCTCGGTGCGGCGGAATTTCAGACCGGTGAAATAGGTCATACTGGAGGAGACGTCGAGATAGAGCGCGTCGATGCCCTTCTCGCGCATGATCGTCTGGGCGCGAGCGATGCGCTGCAGGCGTTCCTCGACGCCGATCGGCGGCACATCGCCGCGCATGTTCTTGATCGCGGCGAGTTCCTTTTCCGCGGTCGAACCGCCCACACCAACCGTCATTAGTCGTCCCTTTCAATTGTCAGCGCCGGAACCGGCGCTGTATCAGAATGTTTGCCGTCGCGGTCAACGTCAGCGTTGCGGTCATCAGGACGAACGCCACGGACGCGCCGAACGGCCAGTTGTTGAGCTGGAACTGTCCGTACACCAGCGGCCCCATCATCTTGAATTTGGGGCCGCCGAGCAGCACCGGGGTTGCATAGGCATTCATGCCGAGGATGAAGGTCAGGATGGTGCCGGCGAGGATGCCCGGCAGCGACAGCGGCAGCAGCACGCGGCGAAACATCGTCGCTGGCCCGGCGCCGAGACTGAAGGCGGCCTCCTCGACATTGCGGTTGATGCCCTCGATCACGCTTTGCAATGTCAGCACCATGTAAGGCAGATTGACGGCGATAATGCCGGCGATGACGGCGCCCTCGGTGAACATGATCTGCAGCGGCTGGGTGATGACACCGATTTGCATCAGGGTGACGTTGAGAAAGCCCTTGGAGCCGAACAGCGTCATCCAGCCGGCCGCGCGCACCGCATTGCCGACGAACAGCGGCAGCACCACCAGCATGATCAGCACGTTCTTGTACCGCGACTGGGTGCGCGCCAGCACATAGGCGAGCGGCAGACCCATGGCGAGACAGATGACGGTGCAAAGCGCCGCCACCCGCAACGTCGTCGCCAGCACGCCGGTGTAATAGGGATCGGAGAAGAACTTGACGTAATTGTCGAACGAGAACGTATCGATCATGATGCGCCGCGCGTCGACCTTGTCGAAGCTGTAGCGGAACAGGATCGCCAGCGGCAGCAGCAGACCGGCGACCACGAACACCGTCGCCGGCCCGACCAGCGTCGAAGCCGACAGCAACGACGTCGGCCTCTCGTCGGACTGGAACTGCGCTGTAGCGGTCGCGGCCATCGGTTGCTCGCCAGTGCCGGCTCAACCCTTCAGCTCCTTGTCCCACCATTCCTTGAGCGCGACGTCGTTCTTGTTGAGATAGTTGTAGTCGAGATCGACGAGCTGCTTGATCTCGTCGGGGGTGAAGCCGATGCGCCTGTTGAGATCGGGCGCGACCACGGCGTTGGTGACCGTGGGATTGTAACCCATGTCGATGGCGAAGGCCTCCTGCGCGCTCTTGTCCAGCATGGCGTCGAGGTAGGCGTAGGCGCCTTCCTTGTTGGGCGAGTTTTTCGGGATGACGAAGCCCGAGACATAGGCCAGCGCGCCTTCGGTGGGGGTCATCGACGTCACTGAAATACCCGCGTTCTGCCATTGCACGACGCGGGCTTTCCACATCACGCCTAGGCCGAATTCCTCCGCCTTCAGCCCTTGCGCAAACGCCTCATTGGTCGGATAGATCCGCATGCCGGCCTTCTTGCACTCCAGCAGCAGTTTCTTGCCGGGTTCGAGATCATCGACCTTGCCGCCGGCGGCGAGCGCGGCGCAGACGAGCGTGTACTGGTACTGGATGTCGATGATGCCGACCTTGTTGCCGTGCTTGGGATCGAACACGTCCTTGTAACTGACCGGCGGCGTTGTGACGATCTTCGGATTGTAGACGCCGACCTTGCCCGAATAGATGTGGCCGACGCCGTAGGGATATTTCATCGCCGGCAGCAGATTGCCGGCGTTCTTGAGCTTGCCGTAGTCGATCGGCAGCACGCTGCCGGCGTCATGCATCTGGAACATGTTGATGGCCGAAAGACCCTGCACATCCGTCGTGCCGCGCGGCAGCCGCATCTCGGCCAGCATCTTGGAGCGCCGTTCGGGGTCACCGGCCTGGTCCTGCACCACCTCCCAGCCGTCCTTGATCAAGAGCGGCGCCTCGATGTTCTTGTTCAGGAGGCGTGCGTAATCGCCGCCCCAGGTACCAACGACGATGCGGCCCTTGGCTTGCGCGGATGCCATGCGCGGCAGGCTGGCAGCGCCGGCCAGGGCTGCGGCACCAAGCAGGACTTCACGGCGGGATTTCGATCTGGTCATGGCGGATGCCTCCGGTATGGGTTGGCAGATATTACGATTGAAATACGCGGCCTGTCGATTTGCTCCAGCCGATATGGACCTGCTCTCCGATCACCGGCAGCGGCTGTTCGGGTCGGTTCTGGATCTGCACGATGACGCGTTCCCTGGGCGACAGGCGGACGTGCAGATCCACCTGCGATCCCAGATACGAGATGAACTCGACCGCGCCCGGAAAGCTGTTGTCCATTGCGGGCGCCGCCGCCGACATCAGCGCCAGCCGTTCCGGGCGCAGCGCCAGCGAGGCATCGCCGGTGCCGCTTCCCTCGCAGGCGACGACGAGACCTCCGGCCGAGACGAAACGCCCCGGGCCATCCATCCGGCCGTCGATGAAGGTGGAGCGGCCGACGAAATCGGCGACGAATTTTTCCGAAGGACGTTCGTAGAGATCCTGCTGCGTCCCGATCTGGCGGATACGGCCCTCGCTCATGACGACGAGGCGGTCGGCCATGGTGAGCGCCTCCTCCTGATCGTGGGTCACCATCACGGTGGTGAGGCCGAGCTTGCGCTGCAGTTCGCGGATTTCAACGCGCACGTCCTGGCGCAGCTTGGCGTCGAGATTGGACAAGGGCTCGTCGAGCAGCAGCACGTCGGGCCGGAACACCAGCGCCCGGGCCAACGCCACGCGCTGCTGCTGGCCGCCGGACAATTGCCGCGGCAACCGGTCGCTGAGATGATCGAGCCGCACCAGGCGCAAGGCCTCCGTGATCTTCGGCGCCATCTCCGCCTTCGGCATCTTGCGCATCTCGAGGCCGAACGCGATGTTCTCGGCCACCGTCATGTGTGGAAACAGCGCATAGCTCTGGAACACGAGACCGGTGTTGCGCTTCCATGGCGGAAGCCCGGTGATATCGCGATCGCCCAGGCGTACGCTGCCGGATGTCGGCTCGATGAAGCCGGCCACGATGCGCAAGGTCGTGGTCTTGCCGCAGCCGGAGGGGCCGAGCAGGACAAGGAACTCGCCATCGGCAATGTCGAGCGAAACGTCATCGGCGGCCTTGAACTCGCCATAGCGCTTGGTGATGCCGGTTAATTGCAGATGCGCCATGATCAGACCACGCGGCCGATCCTGACGAAGCGATCGGTCAGCAGCATCGCCCCGCCGATAAACAGGACCTGCAGAACCGATACCGCCGCGATGGTCGGGTCGATCTTCCATTCGAGATATTGCAGGATCGCGATCGGCAGCGTGGTGCGGCCAGGACCGACCAGGAATAAACTCATTTCCAGATTGCCGAACGAGGCGATGAAGCCGAACAGAGCGGCGGCGACGATGCCCGGCAAGATCGCGGGCAACGTAACGCGCCGGAACGTGGTCAGGCGATCCGCGCCTAGACTTTGCGCGGCTTCCTCGACGGCGCGATCCATCCCGACGAGGCTCGCGGTGATCAGCCGCACCGTCCAGGGGATCGTGATCAGGACGTGGCCGGCGACCAGACCGCCGAGCGAGCCGAGGATCGGCCAGCCGGTCGCGATCTCGGTTTCGACATGGAAGACATAGAGCGCGATGCCGAGCACGATGCCCGGCACGATCAGCGGCAGCAGCAGCAGGTTGTTCACGGCTTCACGCCCGGCAAAGCGCCGGCGCACCAGGCAAACCGCGGCGGGAACGCCGATCGCAAGACCGATCGACGTCGAGACCAAGGCGACCTGCAGGCTGAGCAGAAACCCGTTGACGAACCTGTCATTGCCGGGAACAGCACGAAACCATTTCAGCGAATAGCCTTCCGGAGGGAATGACGGAATCTCCTGTGCGAAGAACGCCAGCCAGATCACGAAGAACATCGGCAGCAGGATATATGCAAGCGATACGCCAGCCGCCGCCCCGAGCGCCATCCGGCCGACAACGCGTGATGAAGCCCATCGGGGTACGACGGTCAAGATCGCCTCTCCAAGATCGCCCTCTCGATGAGCGCTTGCAATCAACCGGTTGGTCAATTCAGCCGAATGTTCAATTCAGCCGGTTTTTATGCAAGATCCCTGCCTTCATGATCAGGGAGAGATGTTTGCCTTGATCGCCGAGCAGCGCCAGATCTTTCAGCGGATTGCCGTCGACCAGGATGGCGTCCGAGAAGGCACCTGCCTGCAATGTGCCCACTTTGCCCGGCATGCGCAGCACATCGGCGCCGATCGTGGTCGCTGAACGAATGATCTCGATCGGCGAGACCACCTCCTGGCGAATCGTGAACTCCTTGGACTGGTCCCAGTGCAGCTCGCCCAAGAGGTCACTGCCATAGGCGACCGGAATGTTGTGGCGCTGGCAGATCTCCAGCGACTTCAACCCGCCTTGCAGCACGATTTCGTTCTTGGCGAGGCTTTCGCCGATCATGCCGAACTGTTTGGCGCGGTCCTTCATGGCGTAATAAGTGACGAGGTTGGCGACCAGGAACATGCCCTTTTCGGCCATCAGCTTGGCCGACGCGTCATCGATCAGATTGCCATGCTCGATGGTGCGGACGCCGAGGCGGGCGGCACGGGTGATGGATTCGGCCGAATAAGCATGGGCGCAGACGTAGCGGCCGAACGCGGTCGCCTCCTCCACCGCCGCGCTGACTTCGCCATCGGAGAATTGCAGGCTGTCGAGCGGATCATAGGGTGACGCGACGCCGCCGGACATCATGATCTTCACGTGGTCGGCGCCCTGGCGCATCTGCTCGCGCGCGACTTTTCGGACTTCGTCGTCGCCGTCGGCAATCGCTGATTTGAATTGCAGGCCGTTGCAGCAGACGCACTCGCCGCCCGGATTGGTGCGCCGGCGCGAATCCGAATGGCCGCCGGTCGGGCCGATCGACTGGCCGGCGATATAAAGCCGCGGACCGGTGATATGACCGGTCTCGATCGCGGTCTTGATGCCCCAGTCGGCGCCGCCGGTGTCGCGCACGGTCGTAAAACCGCGGTCGAGCATGGCGCGCAGCCGCGTCGCCGCGCGCGCGGTGACCAGCGTCAGCGGCAGCATCTCCATGAAGCGGACATTGACCTCGCTGTGGATGGCGTGCACGTGGCAGTCGATCAGCCCCGGCATCAAGGTGCGCTTGCCACAATCGATGACATCGGCCTCATCAGCCTTGATCGGCCTGTTGCTGAGTTCCTTGATGGTGTCGCCCTCGACGAGCAACTGATAGCCGCCGCGGAGTTCGCCGAACGAAGGCTCCAGCAGTTCGAAATTCCTGAACAGGATTTGTTGGGGCATCTGAACTCACTGCAGCCTGTTCTTGTGGAAGCGCCCGGCCTTCATGATGACCGAAAGGTGCTGGCCCTGGCCCGCGAGCAGCTTCAGGTCTTTGAGCGGATCGCCGTCGACGACGAGCAGGTCGGCAAAGGCACCGGCCTTCAGGCAGCCGAGCTTTCCTTCCATGCGGGTGACCTTCGCGCCGATCGTGGTGGCGGAGCGGATGATCTCGGCCGGCGACAGCACTTCCGCACGCAGCGAAAACTCCTCCGATTGGGCCACCTGCAGCTCGCCGAGCAGGTCGGTACCGTAGGCCACCGGGACGCCGTGACGCTTGCAGATTTCCAGCGATTTCAGGGCGCCGTCGATCACGAGATCGTTCTTGGCCAGCATGTCGGAATTCATGCCGAATTCGGCGGCATGCTTCTTCATCTCGAAATAGGTGACGAGATTGGCGACCAGGAACATGCCCTTTTCGGCCATCAGTTTTGCCGACGCATCGTCGATCAGGTTGCCGTGCTCGATGGTGCGCACGCCGGCATGCGCCGCCCGCGTGATCGCTTCCGGCGTATAGGCGTGCGCGCAGACATAGCGACCGAAGGCATGCGCCTCCTGCACGGCGGCCTCGACCTCGACGACCGAGAATTGCAGGCTGTCGAGCGGGTCATAGGGCGAGGCGACGCCGCCGGACATCATAATCTTGACCTGGTCGCAGCCCTGGCGCATTTCCTCGCGCACCGCGCGGCGGACTTCAGTGATACCGTCCGCGACGCCCATCGAGAACGACATCGCGTTGCAGCAGTGACAGCGCGAGCCGAAATCGGTGCGGCGGCGGGGATCGCTATGGCCGCCGGTGGGGCCAATCGCGCGGCCGGCGATGAACAGCCGCGGCCCGGGTATCAGCCCCTTCTCCGTCGCCTCCTTCAGGCCCCAGTCGGCGCCGCCGGTGTCGCGCACGGTGGTGAAGCCGCGGTCGAGCATCTTATGCATCAGCCTGGCGGCGCGCGCTGTCATCAGCGTCAGCGGTACGCTTTCCATGTTGCGGATCACGACCTCGGACAGCACCGCATGGACATGGCTGTCGATCAGGCCGGGCATCAGCGTGCGCCCACCGCAGTCGATCACATCAGCGTTTTCGAGCCTGATCGGTTTGGCCGAGACTTCCCGGATCGTATCGCCTTCGACCACCAGCTCATGGCCGCCGCGTAATTCCCCCGCATCCGGGTCGAGCATTTCGAAATTCTTGAAATGGAAGACATCCATGGCCTGGTTTCCAATCGCTCGAGCCTTGATCAAAATGTCTTATGCTAATTTGCCGGCGTCAATGGATAAGCCGCGTACTGACCTAAAATGGACTTTGCCGCGGGCAATCCTCGTTTCCGGCGGATCGGACTGGCCGGATTAACTGCTTCTCGTATCCTGGAGGAGTTTGAACGCTATCCCGAGGCTCCTCCGCGTCCCTACCCAAGCTAACCGGCAAGGTTTTATGCCAAACTTTTTCAGTTAGCAGGCCGACTCCTTTTGTGTAATTTCCTTATCAATCCGCCAACCGACCCTATTGCCGTTCGACGCCGAAGCGCCGACGCGAACAAGAGGCCTTTCGAAGGCCAGCAGCCAGGAAGACGCCATTTGGTAACCCCTCTTGCCAGCCTTTCTCAGGTGTAACGAAAGCTTCCTGGGGATTAGTCACAGATGCGAGCAAGCTGCGCATATTGCAGGTTCAGGCTGTGCTAGATTGTCATCCCGACTTTGAGCAAAGTAATCGGGGGCACAGATGCGAGGGGAAGCGGGATGGGCGGTAGGCTTATCTGTGGCATTTCTTCTAGGTGGCTGCGGACTTTACACGCCGCTCAAAAGTGAGATTCGGAGCGACGTCCCAGTTCCCGCTCAAAATGGAAGGAGTAGCTATACAGAGCAAGGCCGCTACGAAAACCAAATTGTCGTGCATGTTATGTGTGAGCTGGCCTACGGATTACTTGCTGCTCGACGCGCCTTTTCCGATCTGCATTGGCTCGATGATTGGGGAACAGCCGTCACTTTGACAATTACGGCCCAGGACCAAGGTGCAATTAACCCCGGGGTGTCCTTCACTCCTTCACAAACTTTCTCAATTGGATTGAGCGCGTCTGCTGCCGCAACGGCCACAAGGACGGAAACGATTCAGTATACCTATCTAAATGCGGATCTAATCAACTCCGCTAGTGAGAAGGAGTGCGGCGATGAATTTGGCCGCGGACCGCAGATTGAAGGGGATCTGAAAATTCGAGAATTCTTATTCGATAAGGCGCTTATCGCGCGAACCGGTAACACCTCGCAGTACAGCAAGCTATCAGGGGGCTTTAACAAGGGTAAGTTCAAGCGGCCCGACTTACCGTGGCAATGGCCAGTCTACAATACGTTCACCGAACAGATTACCTTTCTCGCTACATATGGTGGCAACGTCAATCCAACTTGGAAACTCGCTCGTTTCACTGGAAACACAACTCCCTTCCTGATCGGCGCTCAACGAAACTACACAAACGACCTTATCATCACATTGGGTCCGGTCAGACCGCCAACCGAATATAGCGCCGCTGCTTTGGATAATTCCGCCCAGGCACAGCATAACGCCCGCGTATCAGCCTCAGCAATTGCAACGTCTCTCGGCCGATGATTGGTCACTTATTGATGGAGATTAATATGCTTCGATTCTTGGCCATCTTAGCCTTTCTCACGCTCCCCTTCTCGGCTTTTGCTCAATCATCGTCGAGTCCTCCGACACCGACTTTCTCACCAATCCAGCAAAGCGTTCCCGCTAAAGATGCCATGTCCAGGATCAAGAACTCCACACTCAGTGGTGAATGCCGTTATAAGCCAAAAGACGCCCCTTGCGGCTGCGGCTCTGACAACTTGTGTGTCGGGGTTTGTGATGGATTTGTTTGCAAGATCTTGAAATAGACCCACCTCGCCGTCGGTCGAGGGCCTACGACAGCGTTTAGCGCACAAGCTCAAGGTCAGCTGCCGCTACAACCCGCATACAGCAGAGTTTCTGAGGCATGCCGTTCTGGACCGATGGAAAGCAACGCGACATTTTGATCATAGGCCAAAGATATAGCGCGGAGATCCAGTTCTGCACATTAGGCCCACTGACTGGTACGGACACCTACCTGGCTAACTGATAAGCTTTGCGACCAAACCCTATCAGTCAGCGAACTGACTCCATTTTTGCCAGTTACTATCGGTCGCCAGGAGCCTACTCCTTTCGGACCAGATCCGAATAGCCCCGGGCCCCGGCCCCCAACCCGAATTTTCGCATTGCGATAGGTCTTGCGAGAGTCAAAAATTTCCTTCTACTATAAGGCGAACATCAATGTGCAACCATTTGCCGTTATGTTATTCGCTTTTCAGTAGACTTCCTGCTGGGGGCCCCCTTGAGCAAGAAGACAAGGACACCTTCAATCCGTCGCAGCCGAGAAGACATCTCCAAGATCGCAGCTTTTGCAAACTGGTGCATTTGGGGAGTGACGGCGGGCATCGCCCTTGTGTTCGCAGGAGTAACCCTGAAGAGATATCCCATTCGTCCCTGCACTCTCGAGCACAAATCCCGAGTACCTCCAATCCATCCTACTAAGCCTATACATCGCCTGTTGGGCAGCCGGGACGACCATCGATACGAAGGCTCAAAGCTCGGTCTACCTGATTGATCCATCTGGCGGACGGGTTCGGTTTGGGTCGGTTGTCTCCGTAGTGGCTCTTTCTCTTGTCTCGCTCGCCGTATTATTGACGAGAAAGAATGAACTCTATTTCTCACTAGCATTGGCTGCCTTTACGAGCATAGACATCCTGGCTTGGCTTTATTTGCGTCTTCGATTCCTGCCCCCAATCATAAAGGCTACCCGAGAAAAGTATCGCACCGGACCTAACTACGATTACTTCGGAGAGATACTCCTCGATATCGTGACCGCCCAGATTATCGGAAACTGGAAGTGGTGGCGCCAATTGGCCCTATCAGCGATCGTCCTTTTGATGATCATCGTTGCTGCATCGCCTCATGCGAAGAATACAATCTCCTCATTGGTCGATGTTAATGTTCCGGGCATCCTGCCAGGAACAACAGAGCCATTGCTCCCTGATGTTTTTGCTACTTGTTTTTATTGCTGTATCAGAGTTCTGGCATTTTGCCTTTCGCCTCAAAACGGCGGTATCGATAAGTGTTCTCAATGCACTCGAGACAAATTTTTCCATTGAACCGCTAGTAAGACCCAGGCTCCCAGAGCCGGTTCCGGAAATCTGAACGGGACGATAAGTGGAGTTTCTGCCTGACGGCGGGCACGATAGGCCCGCGAATCAGGAGAGACCATGAGCAGACGAGCCCGCCGGAATCACTCAGCGGCCTTCAAGGCGAAGGTGGCGCTGGCAGCCATCAAGGGCGACCGGACGATAGCCCAACTGGCTGAGCATTTCGACGTTCACCCCAATCAGATTACGGCGTGGAAATCGCAGCTTGAGGGCAATGCTTCGGAGGGTTTTCGGACCTGGGGGCGGGCCGCCGGCAGCACCTGCAGTCGATGTGAAGTCGCTGCATGCCAAGATCGGGGAGCTGACGCTGGAGAACGATTTTTTAGAAGGAGCGCTCACCAAGGCGGGATTGCTGAGCGCAAAGCGATGATCGACCGTGGACATGATCTGTCGATCACCAAGCAGGCGGAAGTTTTGAAGATCAGCCGCGGCAGTGTTTATTATCTGCCGCGTCCGGTGTTGTCCGCCGACCTCGCGATCATGCGGCATCTGGATCGGCTGCACCTGGAGTATCCGACCAATCAGTTGCGACGGGCAGTTCACGAAGAACATTTGGCGGGAGAGGTTGCGTACCTGCAAAAGGAAGCGAGGGAAGCAAAGGCGATGGGCGTTGACCCAACTCCTTCCGAAGAACGCAGAGACAGCCTCCGAGATTTTTCTGGAGACGTGTCGAAACTTCTAGTTGTCCGTGGGTACTCACCTAAAGGAATGCCGCCAATTCCAGACATGCTGAAAGAGATCGGCGAAAGAAACACCTACGCCATCTATGCATTGTTATGCCAGACAGCCCATGGAGGACACTATAGCACCTGGATATTCAGGGCCGGAGGCGTCGGAACACAGAAGATCAGAGGCGAGTTCATCACCGATAAAAAGTGGGATGTACCTTTGGCTATCGCTCGTTTCGCCTTCAAGGGCCCAGGCTTGCTGACTCTTGAGCGCCTTGGTCTCGAAACTTCTGGCTTGCGGATACTGATTGATCCTTAGTCGCCTTTGCCGATAGTTTTGCCTCTTGATTCAAACACGCTTTGCTCAGCGACAGAAGTCCGCTGGTGGATCTGTAGTCATGAACTATGCGCTGGCCAAGGAACTCGACGATGCTGGATTTCCTTACATTTCACGCATTGGGCGACCTAAGACGGCGATCTCTATATTCCAGCATCCCGATTTGCCGGATATTCCGATCCCAACGCTCGAGGAGCTGTGCGGCGCGTTAGGCGACAAGCTTCAAGCCATCGTTAGGCGGCGTTCAGGTTATTGGGTCGCAACGCACACTTCTAGTAGCCTAGAAGGCGACGGTCACGATCCCTACGAAGCCTTGGCTCGTCTGTGGTTGCTGACTAAAGACGAATGATACTGGCAACGAAGGCACGATTTCGCCCACCCAAACCTGTCAAATTTCTCAACTGACTCCATTTGTATGATTTACTTATCAGTCGACGAACCGACTCCGTCTCAGACCTCGGGTGGACGATCCGAACCCTCGTCTGGGCCGCTCGATCGCTTCTGCCGGTAAGCAGACCAAGCCCAAAGGATAGCGCACCCGAGTACAATCGCGCTCCTGCGACCACTAAGATGGCACCCAGGATAGCCATTGAGGTCTCCCTTTGGTTTCTATCCTAGCTTCGTCGTCTGAGCGCGCAACAGTGAGCCAACGTCCGTCATGGCACCTAGCTGACTTCACGGTCTTGGCGAATGTCCGCTTTGCGCCGGCAGCCAGAAACGGGCATTCGAGCCGGTCAGGTTTTGACCCTAAGTGAACTTCGCCATAGGCCGCCTCGGCGCCGCTCGCATCTCGCGCTGTCGTTCGGAAGGAAGGGGGAAGCAATCGGAGCGCCAAGACTGCACCGGCAGCGTGACGCTCGGTCGATGGTGAATACGACCGCGGCATAGTGCTTGCTGCAGTGAGGAGGCTGAAGAGAAGGCCGAATATGCCAGTACTGATACTTTGGGCCGTACCAACCCTGATCGTTGTCGGTGGTGTCGGCTAATATTTGGTTCGTACCATTCACTAGATCGGTTGCAGGATAAAAAGAAAGCCCGAGCCGCGATGCAGGCCCGGGCTTTTTTGCTAGTCTTCCTGTTCCAGCACGGTCTGGAATATACCTAGAGAGGACACTGCTCAGTGCTCCGTCGAGCCTCGCCCACATCACTCGGCGCGACTCAGGTCGTGAATGACTGGCCGAAGGTCGCTTGCGGTTAGCTCCAAAGTAGCCAGTGTGATAGGCAGCTTGAAACGCCGTGGCCCGGCGCTTCCAGGATTTAGATAGAGCACACCGTCAATCGTTTGGATCCGCGGACGATGCGAGTGGCCGGAAACCACCACGTCAATTCCGCAAACTGCTGGATCGATCTGCAGTTGCTGAAGGTCATGCAAGACATAGAAAGACCGCTCGCCAAGCCGTACCACCTGAGTGTCGGGATAACGTTTCGCCAAGTCGCCGGTATCGATGTTTCCCCTGATCACAGTGACAGGCGCAATCCGACGGAGTCTGACGAGAACGTCCGCGCAACCAATATCGCCAGCGTGGATGATATGCGCCACCCCGGCAAGCCCTTGCTCAGCCTCAGGCCGCAGGAGCCCATGGGTATCCGAGATGATTCCAATCTTCAGCACTACGCAGTATCCCTCGATGCGCGGCCCGGCAAACCACTGCCGAAAGAATTGTAGTAAAGTGAAAAGGTAAAGCCACCTGACCTCACAAAACGTTCAGGCGCCACTTGCGACGCCTTAGGCGCTACGCCCTCATCGCTCGGACGGCTCGCGGTGCATCCGAATCGGGCCCGCCGATCCTTCGCGGAGAGATTTCGCGGCAAACGAAGTGGGGCCTCGCTCAAGCGCGTCCGTCCGCGGCACTCTTCAGGGCCGTACCTGGAGCAATTGCTTCAGCCGTGGAAAGTTCGATTATCAGCAGTCGTTGGCGCGCCCGTGTCGCCGCCACGTATCTCTCCAGCCTGCTCGGATGATCGTCCGATTGGTCAATGATCATGGCAACGGCTTTGAATTCCAGGCCCTTAATGCGACGGATCGAACCGAGACGTACGCCAGGTTCGGCCTTGCCGGGATCAACGCGCCGCGCCTCAAGCTCAAGGAAGCCGATCCCTTTGGCGGCCAGTGCCGATTTCACCGCGTCGCGTACCGGCGCGACGCAGATTTCGTGGGATCCCAACTCCTCTTTTTCGATCAGCTCCGACGCCCAGTCGGTGATCAAGCTGGCTGCTTGTTCGATGCTGGTCGCCCTGCGGGCGCTGGGTTCGGGCCCCTTGAAGACCGAGCGGTCGCCCGTCGTGTCGGCCTTGCCACCGTCCAGATCATCGATGTCCATGCCCGCGAGCAGCGACTGCGCCCAGACCCGAATCTGCGCACTCGTGCGATAATTAATCTTAAGGCGACGCGACCGACCCACGACATTGATGCCAGCACGCGACAGCGGGATCGGAATTCTCCGATTGATCCTCTGGTGTCCGTCCCCGACCATGAACAGAGGGTTGTTCGCCGTCCCACCCTGCGGGCTCAATGCCGCAATCAAGCGCAGGCCTTCGAGGCCGAAGTCCTGCAGCTCGTCGACGAGGACGTGCCGATACTTTGGAAGTCCTGCGTTCTCGCCTCGGGCGTTCTCGACGATCATGCGGGCCTGGTGAATCGTCCCCTCGAAGGTCAGGAGTCCCTTCTTCTGAAGCCGGCGGTTGAAATCCAGAAAGTTCGGCCACAGCTTCCGACGCTGCTGCCGGGATAGCTTTGGGCGTCCGGTCCTGACGACGGTGAGGTACTCCTCTTCGGTGTCGATCCCCATTGCGTCGACGACGCTCTCGTATTCATCCTTGACGAACTGCCGGTCGAACTCGCCCGCCTCCGAAGCCGGCGGCAGCGTCGCGTCCCAAATTTCAGCGAGTTCCTGGTCATCCGCAATCCGTCCACGCCATTCTGACCGTAGGCATATGGTCCGCGCAAGCTGATGCAGATTGGTGACTTCAATGCGCTTGGCGGCGTCCGGCGAAAGCTGTGCGATCAGATGCTCGATCGTTACTGAAAGGTTCGTCGTGAATGTGGTGACGAGAATCTTGTCCTTCGGATCGGTCAGTCGCTTCGCAAGATAGACAGCGCGATGCATGAGTGCGACCGTCTTTCCCGTGCCCGCGGCTCCGTTGATTTTGATCGGGCCGGCCGCGTTCCATTCGACAATCTTGCGCTGATACGGATGGAGGAAGACACGCCACATTTCGATGTCTTCAGCAAGGATAGCGCGCAGCTCCTCTTCCCCTTCGATCAACACAAGATTGAAATTCCCGACCTGATCGAGCTTGGAGAAATCGCCCGGACTCTTGGGGCGCGCCGCTCCGGCATTCAGGGTTCCCAGCGTCTCCCTCAGCGCCTCGTCGAGCGACCGCCCGGCTGCGACCCAGAACAAGACCTGCTGCGCTTCCTCAGGAAGATAGGGCGCGACTTCTTCAAAGGCGGCGTCAGTGCGAATGGCACGCACCGCTGGGATGAGTGGCCGGGGGACGCCGGCATGAAATAGATCGTCGTCTGTCAATTCATCCAATGGGTAGCTTCGGCTGTCGTCTGCCAAGGCACGATTGCCGTCTCCGCTGCGCTCAGCTGCCTCCTCGACTTCCGCCACATCGAAGACCTGAAGCATCCCCAGGGAGCCGTGGGCTTCGAAGCGCTTATTGGCACACCACCGATAAGCCTCGTCGTGGTGATCGACATGCATCAGCAGGAAGGTATCGCCCCGTTCCGGCGCGATGACGATGGCGCGCCAGTCGTCGCCAAGTCGCGCGCTTCGCACCTTGTCGTCGAGCGCCTGTTCGATCTTCTCGAGATGAATGCTGCGCTGGGTACTGTCCTCCTGGAACTTCCGAATCAGTTCGCTGACTTTCTTCTGGACCTTGGCTGGAAGGCGGCCAAAACCGGTCAGTACATCACGGTGCAACATCAGCGACGCCATCAGACCTTCTCCTCGGCACGAACCAGCAGACCCGCCAACCAGCGCGTGCCTTTTCCATGGACCTCGTCAAGCGCAACGACGCGCCAGCCGCCATCCTCCCATTGCTTCCTGAAGTGCATCTGGTCGCCAACCAGCAAACAGCTGCGATGGCCGGCGAGCGGCCATGCCATTTCGGCGAAGCAATTATCCGGCGCGCCTTCGAGGTAATGCTCGACTTCGGGCACGGGGACGCCATCGATTGCCATTTTTTTTGCCAGGGCGACCAGCGAGGGAAGCAACGCGGCCAAGACGTCTTCCCATTCCGAGGGGACCCCATCGGTGGCGGTGAATTCTAGGTCGGGTGCCGAGCCGAGAGCAACCTCGGACGTCGTGAAGGATCGGCAATTGCCGGAAAACTGCAGCAAGTTGCCGAGCCCGAGCCATCGTCCCCACCGCTCCAGATAAAGCGCCGACGCGCGCTCCTCAGCGGTGTCGCCAAGCCGCAGCCGGGCAATGACCTTGTGAGAGCTGCTCGCGAGAACGTCGCCCTGGTTGGCCACTACGAGGAAATCGTCTCCTTCGGCCAACACGGTCGTGTGCAGCAGATCGCCCATCCAGCCTTCGTCTGTACCCTTTGGGATGTCCGAACCGGCACGCCAGCGGTCGTGTAGGTCGAGCAGATCGGACGGAGTGGCGCCTTTTGCCCCCCTGTTGGCCAGCACCTGCAGCGGGATGAGACCCGCCTCGTTGGCGAGGCGCTGCCATCCGGCCGGATTGGGAGACCGTAAAAAGGCGACGAGCTGAACAAATCCGTTGCCGAGCGCTTCCGCGACCGGCGGATAGGCCAGACCCGTCCTTCCAAGAGCCTGCATCTTCCGTTCGAGGGTCGCATGGATCCTTGGATGCAGTAGGTTCAGCGCGGCTTGCGGCCCTTCCAACAGATCCTGCCATGTGATGCTCCACACCCGGTAGGTGCCGCTTTCAAGCACTGACCGGCGCTTGACCGCATCGTCGGCCAGACGGCTCGTCGGCTGGCCTGGATGGGCATGAAACTCGAAGCCGTCAGTGAAGACCGCGATGGGGTGAATGTCAGCATCATCAGGCGTCAGCATGAAGTCGGGCTGGCATGCTGCCATAACTCCCTGGGCCTGTGCCAATCTGGGCTGCAGCTGGACCTCCCAGAATCGAGAATCCTTTCCGAGGCGGAATCGGAATCCCGTGGTGCCCTTCACCAAGGCCTTGTGCCATTCACCATGACTCTCGGTAACGGCCGCTTCCAGGCGTTCGACGAAACGCTTTTCCAGCACACTGCCAAACAGGGAAGTGGCATCGAGATCATCCAGTGCCTCGACCACGATTCGCTTTTTGCCGGCCTCAATCATTGTTGCCAGCAGTTTGATGCCGCGTTCTCGGCTGATCTCTTCGGATTGATGTTGCAAACGGTAGGCCCGAATGCAGCGATAACAGCCGTCGGTGTCATCCTCATCTGGTCCGATGTGGCGGCAGGAGCATGACTGCAGTGCGTCGAGCGCTAGGCTCAGCACGGTCATGATGCCTTGACCCGGAATTTCACCAGCGTGCTTCGGCTCGAACAGTGATTTCAGAAAGCCCGTCCCTCCCGGCACGGCATCCATGATCACAAGGTAATGGCGCCTGATATCCTGCTTGTGGTCCGGCAAAATCTGCGGTTCGATAAGCAGGTGGCCGGGGTTTCCGCTGAAATGAAGACGCAGGCCGAGGAACAGGCAAGCTCGCAGCGTCTGGATATCTTCCGATTCGACGTCGGGCGGCAGCAGCACGCGAATCGCCTCGGATTTGAGTTCGCGGTAGAGATAGACCCGCTGCCATTTATATCCATTCTGGGTCCGCCCTTCGCGGAAAGCCTTGTCGGTGCGCTTGCGGCCGGCACAGCTGCGTCGATGCTCGACCTTGTCCTTGGTAACATCGCTGTCGGCGGCCACGCCGCAATCCTGACACACCGGGAAACCGAGCTCCGGCACCTTCTGCTCCACGCCGAAATGAAATCCCTGCGAGGTCTCGGCAAGTCCGGTATTGACCTGGCGCAGGATCATCGAGCTGCGGAATTCCAGTCCGAACGGCTCGTCCTCCGTGCCCACGGCTCCCTTGTAACCACCGGCCGTCTGATCGAAGCTGTAGACCAGCCGATAATAGCGCTGATCGCGCTCTTCGGCCCGATCCCCGGACAGACTGTCGTAGTATTCCATGTAGGAAATAGCACCGGATCGGGAGAAATCGAGGAACGTCTTACGTTGCGCTCGGTCCAGTTGCGATTGCTGCTGCTTGTCGTAGCCGCATTGCGGGCAGGCCGGCTTGGCCTCGGGCTTCTCCATGTCCTCGACCAGCCGCATGTGACCGCACTTCCCGCAAACTCCCCATTCCTGCGTCAGCGGCTGCGACTGATTGCCAAGCGAGAGCTGCTGGATCTCGAATTGATGCCCGTGTGTATAGAAGATGTTTCGGGGCGCCAGCTCCCGAATGGCGACAGCGGCTGCTCGGGTGATGTCGATGGAGATCGTGGCGTCTTCTTCGCCCTGGTGCTCATTATGGACAGCACCGGTCAGTCGTACGCCGCGTTCCGGGAAAGCATAATTCGGCAGCAAACCTTGTTCAGTGAGCACCTCCAACGCCGACGTGCGGTTTAGCGCAAGCGTCCGCGCCTTGAGGATGCGCAATTCGCGCTCGATCTCGCGGAGCCCGGCCTGATCATCGGCTCCCGCCAACTCCTTCTTCTGGTCGGTCAGGCGCCGGCGCGCCGTTTCGATACTCCTGAGCTGATCGCCGAACTCGGACGCGGCGCCACGGATCCGTTGATGTAGCCGCATCGTTTCTGCCTCCACCCGAAAGCGTTGGCGAGTGTCCAGCCTGACTACTTCGGGACCAAACCGCGCGAGGAATCCATCCTGTAGGGCGGCTTCCTTCATCACCATCCATGCCAGGAGGTCGATGATCGGACCGCTATCCGTCTGAAGCTGCTCGTCGAGCTGTTTTCCACTGGAAGGAAGCTGGGAGATGACCCGATCCTTGACCGCGCTGTCGAAGCAGTAGGCGAGATACTGGCGAACCAGCATGGCGCTGGCGTCGAG
This sequence comes from Bradyrhizobium sp. AZCC 2262, assembly GCF_036924535.1. NCBI lineage: Bacteria > Pseudomonadati > Pseudomonadota > Alphaproteobacteria > Hyphomicrobiales > Nitrobacteraceae > Bradyrhizobium > Bradyrhizobium sp. AZCC 2262. Next base: position 5,508,751 of record NZ_JAZHRT010000001.1, read on the forward strand.
CCAGCAGCCGGGCGGCTCGATCTTGCCAGCCAGCATCTCCTCCGGCCGGGCGAAGAAGAATAGGTCATGCGGTCGCTGGTTGACCACCGAAACCACCAGCGCGGTGCCGGTGCTTCGTCCCGCCCGGCCGATGCGCTGAAGATAGCTCGCGGTGGTCGGCGGAACCGAGCACAGCATCGTAGTCGAGAGGTCGCCGATATCGATGCCCATTTCTAGGGTCGAGGTGGCCGTGATGACATTGGGATCGTCCGCATGGAGTCCTCCGTTGAACCGCCGTTCCAGATCCTCCCGTTCATCGGTGGTCAGCAGCCCGGTGTGTTCCTGGGCGAACACTCGACGCAACGCGCCCTTGCGATAGCGTTGCCGGTAATAGGTCTGACGATCGGTGAAGGGCGCCTCGGCGTAGTGTCCGCGTCGCGAGCCATAGGCCAAACTGGATGCCCCCATCCATATTTCGGCCTCGCGCGTCGGCCGCAACATGAAGTGACCGCTGTGGTCGCAGACCAGTGGACGGCCGTCGGCCTGAAGCCGTGCAGCGTTCGGCGAGATCGCAAAGTAATCCTTGTCGCCATCGCGATGCAGTAGTTCTAGGAGACCGGCGTCCACCCCCTCCTTCAGAAACGCGCGGGTCAGGTCCGCGATCGCGGCATCGGAAACGCCGTGCAGCCGCAGGTCGCCCCGGCCGAGGGCGCGTCGCGCCCACACGATATTCCAGGGATCCTGGGCACCGGTCCGGGTGACCGTCAGCATATGGTCGTGTCTGGGGTTGCTGCCCGTAGCGATCAGCCGCGGTGTGTATCGCCCGTGTGGCGGGTAGACCTCTCGCCCTTCGACAATCTTCTTTCTCGATCTCTTGCCCCACAGTCCGGAGCGGACATATGCCTTGACGAAGGTATGGGCGAAGCCTCCCCGCGTGCGCTGCCGATGCAGAATACCGAGGATCCACAGCCGCAGCTGATCGCCGTCGACGCCTTCGAAGGCGGTGTCGATGCCAGGTAGTCGCACCACGAGGCGGCCCGCGATTGCGTCGATGACGTCAAGGTCCCACGAGACGCACGAACTGCCGTTCAATTCCAGAGTGCGACCGTGGGTGAGCATCAAGCCGAACTCGCTGATCGCCTCCCACGTCAGGCGGTCGGCAATCTCGCTGCGGAGCGGCTCGGGGATGGGCGTTGCCTTGCCGGCATTCTCGCGAAACGCCAGATAGGGACCATATTCATGCAGGTCCGGCGGCATCAGGGTTGCCAGCGCCTCCAGCGGCACGCCCGGCCGTCCGGGCGCTTTTACCGACCAATAGGCAAGCAGACGGTCGCCAACCTCAGTCAGCGGCACACCAGCGGAGCCGGCATCATCGATGATGCGCTGAAGCGCGGTGCGGAATGTGAAGTGATAGGTACGCGCCGAGAAAAAGCCAGCCCGGTGGCTGGCATCCTGCACACTGTCGGTAAAGGCCAGCAGCTTTGGATCGCTGTTGAGAACCGACCCGAACATTTCGTCGATCGCAACGCTGGAAACCGTCGCCGCGCGGCTGCCAATGAACATCAGGGTGCCCCGCATCTCGCAATGTGGGCACCGAACCTGGCCAACGACCTTGCCGTTGTCCTGCCGGCGGGTTTCGCGGCTAACCTTGACCCGAAACGTTCTCGCTTCCGTCAGTGGACAATTGCCCGGCCCCTCGCGAACCACCAGACTGTCCGGTGCCAAATACCAATGGGTTGTCGGCAGCGGCAGCTGATCGGGCCCCGACGAACCCTCGTCATCGGTCTGCCACGGACTCAGCACGACCATGTTCGGCGACTGAGAAGAACCTTCGAACCCCCAACCCTGATAAATCCGGCTGGCGTCGTCGAGCAACTGAAAGCCATTCACGCCCTTGGCGCGGATCTGATTATCCATGTCCGGATTGGAGAGGCCGACCCAGACCGATTCGCCGCACTCCGAGCAGTGGGCGACTGGCAGGATCGGACTGCCGACCCGCTTCTCGTCGATCCAGCCGAACTTCGGCGCATCCTGGACGTAGCGTCCAAGTCGGCGCAGCTCCCGCACCCAAATCTGAACATGGGTCGGGACCTTCGGGAGCGCCCGCCCGCTGCGCAGATCGCGCGCCTGGGCAACCAGAGCGAAGAAGGCGGCAACAACCTGGCTGCGGGATTCATGGTCGCCGACCGCCCTCAGAACGTAGAACCGCGCCGACAGCTCCTCGATCAGTGCGTCCCAGGTCAACACTGGCGCAACCGTAATCTCGAGCAGCGCTTTGAACAGTTCTCGACGTCGAAGCCAGTCGCCGACGGCGAGCCCCCAGTATTTTTCCGGCGCCGGCCGGTGAATCCTGCAATCGAACCAGGGATTGCCAGCCATGAGCGGAAATTCGGGTGCACCCCAGAGCGGGGCAACCCGCTGCGCAAACGCAGCCGCGGTCTCGTCGTCGCGCGGCGTACAGTCCGCCGCCGACGGAAACGTCTCCGGCGCCTCCGGTTCAGGTACGACCATCGCGGCGATGTCGAGACGATTGTTGTCCTCGTTGATGATCATCGCCGGCGTGAAGGATTCCTGGAATAGGATGCCGGCGAAATCAGCCAGCCGCTGGAGGGGATCCATCTCCTCCTCCTCAAGACCGCCGGCGATGGTAGCGCTGGTGCCGACGCAGCAGAGCCCACCTTCCGGCACGTCCAGTCGGGCCTTGATGCGGCGAACCAGACAGGCGACGTCGGCGCCCTGTGCCCCGTCATAGGTGTGCAGCTCGTCGAGCACCAGGAAGCGCAATCGGCCGGGCTCATTGAAACGCCAGATGCGCTGATCCTTCGGACGCAGCAGCAGATAGTCCAACATCTTGTAGTTGGTCAGCAGGATGTCCGGCGGATCCTCCTGCATGGCGTCATGGTCGGTGATGTGAAAGCAAGCATCGCCCTCAGCTCGCATCGCCTTGATCGCGGTTGAGTCCTCCCCGCCGCTTTCGCCGGACCCGCTGCGCCCGGTATAGAGCCCGATCCTAACCAGCGCTTTGCGATCGTTTCCAGTGCCGATGTGCAACTCTGGCCGCGAAAAAGCTTCGTTAGCGAATCGTCCGGCCTGGTCGGCCGCCAGCGCATTCATCGGGTAGAGGATGATGGCCTTGACGCCCTTCTCACCCCGCTTGACCGAACGAAGGCAGTGGTCGAGCAGGGGGAACAGGAAGCACTCGGTCTTGCCTGAGCCGGTGCCTGTCGTGACGATCGTGCTTTCCGGATCGTGTCCCTTGGAGGACAGGCGCTTCCACGCCTGCCACTGATGGCGGAAAGGATGGAAATCAGGCCGGATATCGAAGTGCTCCGCCGGATCATAGCTTTCGTGCGCTGGCCGGTATGGGCGCCGTAGCTGCACCCACGGCCCTTTGAACAACCCGTTTTCGGGGTCATTGATGAAGGCGCTGAGTGCGGTCTCCTCGTCGCGGCGTCGGAAATTGAAGGTGGCTTCCAGATAGTGTCGGATCTGGCGCTTGACGTCCTGCGCGAGCGTGGCGGGGAGCATAGGGCCGGCCTCTCTCAGTGGGCGTTGAAGCGGGCAGTGAAGCTTGCCCAGGCACGGCGGTAGTCTTCCTCCCGATGGACCTTTGTAAAGGGCGGATGGAAGGTCTTGGTGACGGTGGCAAGGCCGTTGTCAACTTTCCAGGATATGGTGAGCGGGCTCGTTCCATCATGCGTTTTTCGGGCGTCGCGCAACTCCTTCGCCCCCGGGTCCTTCCGCACGGTATTGGGGAGACGCCGGCCCGTGGCGTCATATTCATCGGCATTTTCATATTGACGCATTACCGCGAATTGAACTCGATAGATTACCAGCAGTTCGTCGAGCGTAAGATCGAACGCCTGCGCTACCAGCACGTCGACCTCCAGCAGGGCCTGTCGTCGGGCGAAATCACTCCGCAAGGCGCAGCGACGCTCCCAAAACGCGGGAAGATCCGACCAAGCTAGTTCGTGGTCGTAGACCAAGCGCGAATCTTCACAAGTCCAGCCATCGTGTCGCATATCGACGGCGAAGTTGCGTTCCCAAAGTGGTGAGTAGTGATCGGTCACCGAAACAAGCCGAAGCATTCGTGCCGCTAGTGGCCCAGCATACACCCCTGCAACAATAGGGAAGTGCTGCAACAGCTCTTCATTAACGTGCTGCTTTCCCATTCGTCACGTGGATGTTGTTTCCGACGAGGCCTCAAACCATTCGAACAGCGCAGATTATTGGTGCGGCAAATTACTTTATCCATCTTCCAAAAACACGCCGCGCGAGTCTTGTTCAAGCGAATCCTTACTTTGCGCAGGCCGCGTTTGCAAAAACCCTACTAAAGTTTCCTTTGGGAGACACGTTCAGTATGGAGTTTGAATCTGCGTTCAATGAACTCGCCAACATAAGCGAGTTGATCGAATTCTTCATGATCTGCCCGATTGAGCAAAAGCCTTCCTTGCTGAAGGCACTACATTTCATTGAGCAGGGAGGTTTTGTACCAGATGACGTTATTGAGAGCGACCGGGACGCGTACATACGATCTCGTTCTACATTGAAGGTCAGCTGGGTGAACTACGCAATATCAGGACCGTTCGTTTGGTCCGCGATGCAATCCAAATACGAATTCATCACCCGCCTCTCCCCGGATCTCAAATCGACGATCAATAGAGTCGAGCAGTTTTTGGCAAAGAAAAGCAAAGTCATGGAATTCTTCGAGTTAGCTCGCTTTTGTCAAACAAGACTGATTTCTCGCTTGGACAAGAGGAGCCGATCTCGTTTCCGATTTCTCAAATTCCCGCCCAATGTGGCCCAAGTTGACGTCGAGCTCCTGGAGCTTGATTCTGCACAAACCGCCATTCTAAAACGGTACAGACCTCCAAAGCTGATCGACTAAGTAGGCCGACAAACTACTGGCCTAGACCAGCAAACCTCCGGCTTATTACTCTTCTTCAGTCAAATGACTAGTTTCGGGCCTTCGAAATCGGCCGTGCATTGTGTGCAGGCTCAGCCCAGGAGACTCATTTGCCAGTTTTGAAGAAGACCGCTTTGATTGAAGATCTGTCCGACGGACAGTTCTTTCAACGATATGCTTTCACGCGAGAGGATAAGGGCGAGGGAACTGTGGAGTTACGCCCCGCCGAAGCCGACAAATGGAGGTCGCTCCGTGACCAACTGCGCAACAGAAACGCTCATCCATCCCTGCTGAGCAAATCGACCGTCGAAGCGGCGGCCGCATCGGCTCCAGAAACACGGTTTACTTATGCGGCCGCGACAGGTTGGCGCCCCGGCCTCAAAACCTTTGTGCTGGCAGATCGGGTCATTGGAGCCAACACAAAGAACATCTGCGGCCTACATCGCACGCAAGTACCAACCCGAGCGAAGCAGACGGGACATAGAGGACATCGACTGCGCTGATGTGCTGTCAATCTATCTGACGGACATCGGCGAGCCTGGTGAACAACAGGAGATTGAGCCTCGGATTGAACGTCTGAACGAGTACTGGGGCGGCAAAATGCTCGCGCAGGTCAACGCGCAGTCCTGCGCGGGATATGCCAAACATCGTGGTAGCAGAGGCGGCGCACGCCGCGATCTTGAAACGTTACGCGCCGCGATCAATCACCACGCGAAGGAAGGCTTCCACCGCGGCGTGGTACGCGTATCGCTACCTGCCAAGGGTGAGGCGCGCGATCGGTGGCTGACTCGCAGAGAGGCTGCCGCGTTGCTTTGGCACTGCTGGCGGCACCGTGAGAAGCAGACAATACACTCGGGGACGTCAAAGGGCGCACCAGTCGCCACGAGCCGCAGACCTCTGCGCCATATCGCTCGGTTTATTTTGATCGGCCTGTACACGGGCACTCGGGCCGGCGCGATAGCGACGGCGTCGCCGTATGCCGTCTCAGGCCGGTCTTACGTGGATCTGGAACGCGGCATCTTCTATCGGAAGGCCATTGGCAAGCGCACAACAAAGAAACGGCAGACGCCGGCGCCGATACCGCCCCGGCTGCTCGCCCACCTTCGGCGCTGGTGGAACCGTAAGCTGATCGCGGAGTGCTTCGTCGAATTCAACGGCAGGCCGGTCGCCTCGGTGAAGAAGGGCTTCAAGACGGCCGTGGGGCTTGCCGGCCTGCCGGGGAAGGTGACGCCCCACACGCTACGCCATACCGCCGCCACGTGGCTCATGCAGCGCGGGGTGCCGATCTGGGAGGCGGCAGGGTTCCTAGGCATGTCGCCGGAGGTCCTGCAGGATACCTATGGGCACCACCACCCCGACTTTCTGCAAGGGGCGGCAACGGCCATTGGCCGAAAAGGCCGGTACGTTTCGGTGGTTGAAACGGTGGTTGACTCGGGAAGGACCAGCGATCAGAAGGAAAAACCTAATGATTTCTGGTCGGAGTGGCAGGATTCGAACCTGCGACCCCTGCGTCCCGAACGCAGTGCTCTACCGGGCTGAGCCACACTCCGACTTGGAAGGCGGCTTATAGCCTTGGGTTTCGGCGACCGCAAGCAGCCGGATTAAGGAAATTAATCACAGTGAATGTTGGCCAGAAAACCCGGATTTTGCACGCCAGCGACGCCGCCGTGGCGGCGGCTGCGCGTATTCTGGCGGAAGGCGGGCTGGTCGCATTCCCGACCGAGACCGTCTATGGCCTCGGCGCCGATGCCACCAACCCGGCCGCGATCGCCCACCTCTACCAGGCCAAGGGCCGGCCGGCCTTCAATCCCCTGATCGCCCATGTCGGCGAACTCGCCGCCGCGCGCGGAATCGCGCGTTTTGACGCCGCTGCGATCGCGCTGGCCGAGGCATTCTGGCCGGGCCCGCTGACGCTGGTGCTGCCGAAAACGCAAGGCTGCGCGGTCGCCGACCTCGCCACCGCAGGCCTCGATACCGTCGCGATCCGGATTCCGGCCCACCCGGTGGCGCGCGACATCCTGCGTGTGTTCGGCGGCCCGGTGGTCGCGCCATCGGCAAACATCTCGGGCCATGTCTCGCCGACCACCGCCGCCCATGTGCAGAGCGACCTTGCGGGGCGGATCGACCTGATCGTCGATGGCGGGCCGGTCGCCGTCGGCGTCGAATCCACGATCGTCGGCTGCTTCGATGCGCCGATGCTGTTGCGCCCCGGCGGCCTGCCGCGCGCGGAGATCGAGCGCGTGCTGGGCCGCGCGCTGGTGCAGCCGCCGGCGGATGCCGACAGCGACCAACCGCTGGCGCCGGGCATGCTGGCGTCCCATTACGCGCCGCGCGCGCGTGTGCGCCTCAACGCGCAGCGGCTGGAGCCCGGCGAAGCATTGCTCGCGTTCGGCCTCGGAGCAATTTCGGGAATTGACGCCGCCCCCGTCGTGATGAATCTGTCGGAGCGCAGCGATCTCGACGAGGCCGCCGCCAACCTGTTCGGCCATCTTCGTGCGCTCGACAGCAAGGGCGTGCGCACCATCGCGGTGATGCCGATTCCGAACGAGGGATTGGGCGAAGCCATCAACGACCGGCTGCGCCGCGCGGCAGTCGGGCGAGAATGAAAGAAAAAGAGAAGACGACGATGAATATCGTTCAAGGCGCCGTGCCCCCGCTTCCGCCCGAGCTGATCGCAAAGTTTCGCGCCATCGTCGGCGACAAATATGCGGTGACCGATGCGGCCGATATCGCGCCCTACGTCACCGAGGAACGCGACCTGTTCCACGGCCGCTCGCCATTGGTGTTGCGGCCGGGCTCGACGGCCGAAGTGTCCGCGATCTGCAAGCTCGCCAGCGAACACAAAATCGCGCTGGTGCCGCAGGGCGGCAATACCGGCCTAGTCGGCGGCCAGACCCCGCATCATGGCGAGGTGGTCGTCTCGCTGCGGCGGCTCGACAAGATCCGCGAGATCGATCCGGCCTCCAACACCATGACGTGCGAGGCCGGCGTGGTGCTGCAGATCGCGCAAGCTCGCGCGGCGGAAGTCGATCGGCTGTTCCCGCTGTCGCTCGGCGCGGAAGGAAGCTGCACCATCGGCGGCAATCTCTCCACCAATGCCGGCGGCACCGCTGCCCTGGCGTATGGCGTGGCGCGCGAGATGGCGCTCGGGCTGGAAGTGGTGCTGGCCGACGGCCGGATCCTGAACGGGCTCTCGAAGCTGAAGAAGGACAACACCGGCTACGATTTGCGCAACCTCTTCATCGGCGCCGAGGGCACGCTCGGCATCATCACCGCGGCGACGCTAAAACTGTTTCCGAAGCCGCGTGCGGTGGAGACCGCCTATGTCGGCCTCAAATCGCCCGTAGAGGCGCTGAAGCTGCTGTCGATCTCGCAGAACGAGGCGGCCGGCAGCCTCACCAGCTTCGAACTGCTGGCCGACATCGCGGTCGATTTCAGCCTGCGTCACGGCATCGACATCCGCGATCCCCTGGAGAGCAAGCATCCCTGGTACGTGCTGATGGAATTATCGTCGTCGCGCGACGACGCCCGTGATGCGCTGGAAGCGATCCTCGCCAAGGGCATGGAGGAAGGTATCGTCGACGACGCCGTGATCGCGGCGAATCTCTCCCAGCGCGCCGGGTTCTGGAAGCTGCGCGACGAGATGTCGGCGGCGCAGAAGCCGGAAGGCGGCTCGATCAAGCACGACATCTCGGTGCCGGTCGCCGCCGTGCCCGCCTTCATCGAGGAAGCCAATGCCGCGGTGGTAAAACTCATTCCGGGCTCGCGGCCGGTGCCGTTCGGCCATCTCGGCGACGGCAACATCCACTACAATGTCAGCCAGCCGATCGGCGGCAACACCGCCGACTTCATGTCGCGCTGGCACGAGGTGAACGAGGTGGTGTTCGCGATCGTGCTGCGGATGGGCGGATCGATTTCCGCCGAGCACGGCATCGGCGTGCTCAAGCGCGACGAACTGCCCGACGTCAAGGACAAGGTCGCGATCGAGCTGATGCGCGGCATCAAGGCGATGCTCGATCCGCTCGGCATCATGAACCCGGGCAAGGTGCTATGACGGTATCCGCTGCGAAGCCAAATCCGGCACTCGCCATCGCCGACGTCGCGGATGCGGACGTGGCTGCGGTGATTGCGCTATGGCAGGCCTGCGGCCTGACGCGGCCGTGGAACGATCCGACAGCCGACATTGCGCTCGCCCGGCGCGGGCCGAATTCAACGATCCTGATCGGCCGCGACGGTGATGCGATCGTCGCGACCGTGATGGTCGGCCATGACGGCCATCGCGGCTGGGTCTATTACGTCGCCACCGATCCCGATCGCCGCGCCAAGGGCTATGGCCGCGCCATCATGAGCGCGGCGGAAGACTGGCTGCGCGGGGCCGGCATCGCCAAATTGCAATTGCTGGTTCGACGCGACAACGCCAGGGCGGGAGCATTCTACCAAACAATCGGCTACTCCGAAGCCCAGACGATTGTTTTCGCCAAATGGCTCGACGGCCGCGAGCCGACGCCGTGACGGCGAAAGGAATTCGATGACCATCTCCGATCGTGTCCGCGTCAAGAACGTTCATGTGCTCTCCGACCGGCATTATCGGTTGAACGAAGTCGAGTTCGACTATCGCCGCGGCGACGGCGAATGGCAGGCACAGAAACGGGAAGTTTTCGACCGTGGCCATGCCGCGACGCTGTTGCCATACAATCTTGCAAGCCGCACCGTCGTGCTGACGCGCCAGTTCCGCCTGCCGGCCTATCTCGCCGGTCACGATGACCTCATGATCGAGGCCGCCGCCGGCATGCTCGACAATGAAACTCCCGAGAAGCGGATTCGCGCGGAGGCGGAAGAGGAAATCGGCTATCGATTAGGCGATGTGCGCAAGGTGTTCGAGGCTTTCATGAGCCCGGGCTCGGTTACTGAAAAATTGCACTTCTTCGTCGCCGAGTATGAAGCGGCGATGCGCGTCGGCAATGGCGGCGGCCTCGCCGAGGAAGGCGAGGACATCGAGGTGCTGGAGTTGCCGGCCGATTCTGCGCTCGCGATGATATCGGACGGCCGCATCGCCGACGCCAAGACCATCATGCTGCTGCAATACGCCGCGCTGAACATCTTCGGGAAGTAGATGATTGTCGCCGAGGCCCACAGATCTAGATCGCCTTGGCCGCCGCATTGGCGGCAGCGAGGATGTCGCGCCGGGCACGATCATCCTTCACGGCGCGCGCCATCGCGGCTGCACCCGACAGGACGGCGAGCAAGGCCAACGCACGCTCGCGCGCGTTGGCGCCACGGAATCCACCCGCCAGCGCCGCCACGAGCGCTTCGAGCTCCGCCTCATAAACGGCCCGCGTAGCGTCGTCGGCCCGCGCGACATCCTGGGAGAAGCTTGGCAGGCCACAGGCCTCGTCGAGGCCAACCTGCATGCGTTCGCCGAGATAGAAATCGATGAAAGGATCGCGCCAGTTGCGGCCATGCTTTTCCTGGAACGCAAGGACGCCATTGCGCAGCATCGCAAGACCCTCGGCGACCACCTGCCTGAACGCCTCGGCCTTGGAATCGAAATGGGCGTAGAAAGCGCCCGATGTCAGTCCGGCCCCCTTGGCGAGGCTATCGACGCCGGCTCCGCCGAACCCGCCGGTGCGGAAGCCGCGCCCCGCGGCCTCGACCAGCCGCTGCCGGGCATCGCCGTCACTGTTTCTTGGTCGCGCCATCAGCCAGCGCCTCCTTTCTAATAACGATCGTTATATTATTGTTGACAACATAACGATCGTTATGTTTTCTAGATAACGATCGTTATTAACGATTGCCGGGCCGGCCGCAACGGGCGGCGGGCAGCCACATGTTGGAGATTCTCATGCCGATCCAGATCATCGTTCCCGAAGGCGTCCTGACCCCGAGCGCGGAGGCCGAAGCGTTCCGCAAACTGACGGAGCTCCTGCTCCGTCTCCATGGCCTCACTGGCAACACCTTCATGACGCCGAACGTCATCGGCGAAGTCACGGTGGCTCCAAAGGGCCGCACCTTCTCCGGCGGCAAGCCGACCGCGATCGCAATCTTCGAGCTGAAAGTGCCCTCCTTCGTCCTCCCCACTCAGGAGCTGAAGGACGCCTGGATTTCGGAAGGCACCGCGATCATCGAGCAGGCGACCGCGGGAAGCATCAAGCGCGAGAACATCTATTCAAGCGTCAGTTATGCGGTCGAAGGCGCGTGGGGCATCGGCGGCAAGGCCTACAGCAACGCCGAACTCGGTTCGGCCGTCGCTGCCGCCGCAGCGTGACCGCTTGCACACCCGAACATGCCACGACACATCACGCCGCCACGTGCGGCGTGATCGGCGCGGCACGTGGCGGAAATGATCTCGCGTCGTTCACCCGATGCGCACGCCGCTAGAACAACGAGCCTTGATTGTCATCTTCCGGAGCTGCCGAAGCGGCCTTGCGCGGCGCGGCCCTCTTCGCAGACTTCGGCTCCTCCGCCGCCCGCTCCTCGTCGGTGATCGGCAGCACTAGCTGCGCGTCGTCATTAACGACGCGGTTGACGCGCGTGGAAATCTCGCGCCAGGCGAACTCGCCCTCATTCGGCCCGCGCAGCAGCGCCATGACGTCGTCGGCATCGTTGGTCCGGCCATCGAGCCAACGCTCGAATTCCTCAGGCGCGATCGTCACGGGCACCCGATGATGCAGCGCTGCGAGATCGCGGCTGGCCGGCGCGGTGACGATGGCGACGCTGTCGGTCTCCTCGCCGTTCGGCCCCATCCAGGTTTCCGCGAGCGCGGCAAAGCCGACCGGCTGGCCATCGCGGCGATGGATGAAAAACGGCCGCTTGCGGCCGCTCGCCTCCTGCCATTCGTAATAGCCATCCGCCGGAATCAGGCAGCGTCGCCGCTTGATGGCGTTTTTGAAGGCTGGCTTGTCGAGAACCGTCTCGGAGCGCGCGTTGATCAACAGCGCAAATTTACGGGGCTCCTTCACCCACGACGGAATCAGTCCCCAGCGCATCAGTCGAAAATGGCGGCCGCCATTTTCGAGGATGACAACCGGAACGGGTTGAGTAGGCGCGATATTATACCGCGGCGGGAAATTGGGCTGCTCGATATAGCCGAAGATCTGCCGGAGTGCCTCGGGTGGTGAGGTAATTACAAAACGTCCGCACATTATCTGACCAAGATAAGCCTCCGTTTAACGAGTGTTAACCCCAGATGTTAACAGTGGAACGGATGATCTCAATGGCCACCACAGAAGTGCGATCCGATCGCCCGATGCCGCCACCGACGAGCCTTATAGACCAGGCCCGCGCGGAACAATTGCGCGCCGCCAACATCAATCCCCGCACCGGGCTCGCCACCGACTACCTGAATCATTTCAACGAAGCCGTCATGCTGCTCGAAATGGTTCCGGACATGCCGGAATGCGCAGAGGATTTCCTGACCTGGACTCCGCTGTCCTACGCCGAACATTTCTGGGCCTCCAACTTCAAGGCCCGCGACCTCGCGATCGAGGCCTATGAAAGCGCCGACCCCAAGATCCGTGCCGACTTCGACAATCTCACGGCTTCCATGACCTCGATCCTGACCGCGGTTGGCAACGCCATGCGCGAAGCCCAACAGGACAAGACCCGCGCCACGCTGGCCGAGCAGGCCACCGCCTGGGTCAAGCCGCTGGTGGCGCTGGCCGGTGGCGTCATCAACGGCAACGCCGCGACCGACGTCGAAGCGGTCATGTCGAACTAGCCGTTCCACGCTTCGCTCAGGCCCGCCGCATTAGACCTGCGCGAACCAATCGGGCATGATTACAGCAAGTTTCCTGCGTACCGGATCACCCCCTTGGCTTCCCCTGTCCAGCCGACCCGCCCCCAGCTCGCCGTCAGCGGCGCGATCTTCCGCGACGGCAAGGTCCTGCTGGTCCGCCGCGCCCGCTCGCCGGGCAAGGGATTCTACTCGTTCCCCGGCGGCCGGGTCGAATTCGGCGAGTCCCTGCACACCGCGCTCCATCGCGAGGTGGACGAGGAAACCGGCTTAAGAATCGAGATTCTGGGCCTGGCCGGCTGGCGCGAGGTGCTGCCCGGGGCCGGCGGCGGCGGACACTACCTGATCATGTCGTTCGCGGCGCGTTGGAGCGCCAGGGACCCGGTTCTGAACGATGAGCACGACGATTTCAAATGGCTGGCGCCGGATGGGCTCGGCGACCTCAAGGTAACCGGCGGCCTCCTGGAGGTAATCGAGGCCGCCCGAAAGCTGGTCTAGGCGGGCCTTCGAGGGCCCTCACACCTTGCCTCGGGCGTATTGAGGGGGCATATCGGCCCTCAAATGCTCAAGCACGCCCTCGCCGCCCTCATCCTCATTTCGGCATGCCAAGTGGCCCCCGTGCGGGCCCAGGATGCCGCCGCGCCGTTTGACGGCGACCTGCAGCGGCTGGCCGAGATTCTCGGCACCCTGCACTATCTACGCGGCATCTGCGGTTCCAATGAAGGGGCGAAATGGCGCAACGAAATGCAGGCGCTGATCGACGCCGAAACCCCGTCCGGCGACCGCCGCGCCCGCATGATCGCGGGCTTCAACCGCGGCTATAACGGCTTTCAGCAGACCTACCGGACCTGCACGCCCGCGGCCTCCGTCGCGATCCGCAGATATATCGAAGAAGGCTCAAAGATTTCGCGCGATCTCACCGCGCGCTACGCGAACTAGGACGATGGATTTGGACGCGATCTATTTCGACCTCGACGGAACGCTGACGGACCCCAAGCCGGGCATCACCCGCTCGATCCAGTATGCGCTGCAAAAGCTCGATCATCCGACCATGCCGACCGAGGACGAACTGACCTGGTGCATCGGCCCGCCGCTGCGCGCCAGCTTCGTCAGACTGCTTGGTGCGGAAACGTCGGCCGATCTCGCCGTGTCGTATTATCGCGAGCGATTTTCCGATGTCGGCCTCTATGAGAACGGCGTCTACGACGGCATCGGCGAGGTGCTGACGTCACTCTGCGCCTCCGGCCATCGGCTGTTCGTCGCCACCAGCAAGCCGCATGTGTTCGCCGAGCGCATCATCGATCATTTCGGGCTGCGCGATCATTTCGAGCGCGTGTTCGGTTCCGAACTCGATGGTACCCGCGTGGACAAATCCCATCTCCTCGAATACGCGCTGAAGCAAGCAGCGGTCGATCCGGCCAAGACTTTGATGATCGGTGACCGCAGCCACGATATGGTCGGCGCGAAGAACAACGGCATGAAGGGCATCGGCGTGCTGTATGGCTACGGCAGCCGGGACGAACTGCTGGACGCCGGCGCGCACCATGTTTGCGCGACGCCGGCAGCCATTTTGGATTGCATTTCCTGATATGAGCGGGAACTTCCGTCGCCGCCCGAAATTCGGGCGGCGCTGTTAACCCTTCCTAAAGATGTGGTCTAGGCGTGCCCGCCGCGCGTGCTACAGGTTGTCGCGTTAGGATGCGTTCCGCCCTGGTTCGCGCACAGATTTCGTTGAGCTTCATGAGCCGCCCAGCCTCCTTCCCGACCGCCCGCGACCCGCTTCCTGACCTCGATCAGAAGCAGACTGCCCTGAGCTACCTGAGCGAGGCGTGGGCAGAAGCGCGGCACGATGGCGTCGATGGCGACTGCCTCGCGCAGGCGAGCCTGTTCACCGCGCTGGCCGAGCTGGTCTCGACCTATGGCGAGGACGCGGTGGCAAAGTTCGTCGAGGGCGTCCCTGCCCGCGTCCGCAATGGCGAGTTTTCGCTGAAATTGGCGAAGCAGTAGCTAGCCTCAACTAAACTGTCATCGCCCGCGAAGGCGGCGATCCAGTACGCCGCGGCCTCTCGATTCAATCGCTATCGTCTCTGGGATACTGGATCACCCGCTTTCGCGGGTGACGACTGTAGTTGGCGCGGCGCCTGCCTTCGCTCGACAGCCGAAACTGCTACGCCTTCAGCGTCTCTAGAAACCGCACCGGCTCGCCGGTTGAAGGCGTCATCACCTCACCCTGCCACATCACGCGCCTGCCGCGCACGAAGGTGCCGACCGGCCAGCCGGTGACGCGAACGCCGTCATAGGGCGTCCAGCCGGCGCGCGAGGCCACCCATTGGTTGGTGATGGTCTCGCTGCGCTTGAGATCGACGATGGTGAAATCGGCGTCGTAGCCGGCAGCGATGCGGCCCTTGCAGGCGATGTTGTAGAGCCGCGCGGGGCCGGCGCTGGTGAGATCGACAAAGCGCGCCAGCGACAGCCGCCCGGCATTGACGTGATCCAGCATCAGCGGCACCAGCGTCTGCACCCCGGTCATGCCGGAGGGCGAGGCCGGATAAGTCTTGGCCTTTTCCTCCAGCGTATGCGGCGCGTGGTCGGAGCCGAGCACGTCGATGATGCCCTGCTCGATGCCGTACCAGATACCGTCACGGTGATCGGCCGAGCGTACCGGCGGGTTCATCTGCGCGCGGGTGCCGAGCCGCTCGTAGCATTCGGGCGCGACCAGCGTCAGATGATGCGGCGTCGCTTCGCAGGACGCGACGTCCTTGTGATCCCTCAAGTATTCGATTTCCTGCTTGGTCGAGATGTGCAGGACGTGGATGCGTTTTCCGGTCTCGCGCGCGAGATTGACCAGCCGCTGCGTCGCCATCAGCGCCGCGGTCTCGTCCCGCCACACCGGATGCGAGCGCGGATCGCCCTCGATGCGGAGCGGCTTGCGCTCGTTGAGGCGATATTCGTCCTCGGCATGAAAGGCGGCGCGGCGGCGGATCACCTGAAAAATTCGTCGGAGGCTTTCGTCGTCCTCGACCAATAGCGCGCCGGTGGAGGAGCCGATGAACACTTTCACCCCGGCGCAGCCCGGCGCGCGCTCCAGCTCGGGGAGATCAGCCACGTTCTCGCGGGTGCCGCCGATGAAAAAAGCAAAATCGCAATGCATGCGATGACGGCCGCGTTTTATCTTGTCGGTGAAGGTTTGCTCTGTGACGGTCAAGGGATCGGTGTTCGGCATCTCGAACACGGCGGTGACCCCGCCCATCACGGCGCTGCGCGATCCGGTTTCAAGATCTTCCTTATGCGTCTGGCCCGGCTCGCGGAAATGCACCTGCGTATCCATCACGCCAGGCAGGATGTGCAGGCCCTTGCAGTCGATCGTCTCGCCGGCGGAGGCCTGACCGAGCCCGCCGATCGCGGCAATCCGACCGTTGGAAATGCCGATGTCGCGGACGCCCTCGCCGTCCTGATTGACCACGGTGCCGGATTTTAGAATGGTATCAAATCGTTGATTCATCGGAGCTTCAAAGGTCCCTGGACACCCGCTTTAAGGCTATCACGCAGGCCTTGTTGGCGGCACCTTAGCGCCTTAACTTCGCATGGGATATCCGCCACCGGCGTTTCCCCAGGAACTTGAAAGCCAACTTCAAAAGCACGTCAAAAGAGGCCGATTTAGCTTATGAAAGCAGCGTTTCTTCCGGACCGGGGCGTGGTCAAGGTCAGCGGCGAGGATGCCCGCAACTTCCTCAACGGCCTCGTCACCACAGACGTCACGCTGCTGCAGCCCGGCCTTGGCCGGTTCGGCGCACTGCTGACGCCGCAGGGCAAGATCACGGCCGATTTCCTGATCACCGAAGCCCCGGCCAGCCATGGCGGCGGCTTCCTGATCGACGCGCCCCGCGCGCTGGCGCAGAACCTCGCCGACAAGCTCGGTTTCTACAAGCTGCGCGCCAAGGTCGCGGTGGAGAATATCGCCGACAGCATGGGCGTGCTCGCGGTATGGAACGGCGAGCCCGCGATGAAGCCCGATCTGGCGTTTGCCGATCCGCGGCATCAGGCGCTGGGCTGGCGTATTCTCGTGCCCGAAGATCTCAAGCAGAAGGTGGCCGATCTGATCGGCGCCGACCTCGTCGACAGTGACGCCTACGAGGCCCATCGCATTGCTATGGGCGTGCCGCGCGGCGGACTCGACTTCATGTACAGCGACGCGTTCCCGCACGAGACCAATATGGACCGCCTGCACGGTGTCGATTTCGACAAGGGCTGCTATGTCGGTCAGGAAGTGGTGTCGCGGATGCAGCATCGCGGCACTGCGCGCACGCGGATCGTGCGCGTCACGCTCGAGGACTTTTCGCCGGAGACCGGCGTCGCCGTTCTCGGCGGCGACAAGCAGCTCGGCACCATGGGATCGACCGCCGGCGGCCACGGCCTCGCGCTGGTCCGGATCGACCGCGTTGCGGACGCGCTCGATGCGGGACTGGCGTTGACGGCCGGCGGCCTTGCGATCCGGCTGACCGACCCGAACGACGTTCGCACCCCACCGAAGCAGACCGTCGCATGAGCAGATCTGCGCGCCTGCACCCCGATGGCAAAACACGGTGCCCGTGGCCGGGCGAAGACCCGTTCTACATGGCCTATCACGACACCGAGTGGGGCGTGCCGGAATATGACGACCGGGCGCTCTATGAAAAGCTGATCCTCGACGGCTTTCAGGCCGGACTGTCGTGGATCACGATTTTGCGGAAGCGCGAAAACTTCCGCAAAGCCTTCGACGACTTTCAGCCGGAGAAGATCGCGCGCTACAACGAAAAGAAAGTCCATGCGCTGATGAACGATGCCGGCATCGTGCGCAACCGCGCCAAGATCGAGGGCACCGTCAACAGTGCGAAGTCCTATCTGAAGATCATGGAAGAAGGCCCTGGCTTCTCTCGGTTTCTCTGGGATTTCGTCGACGGCAAGCCGAAGGTCAACCAGTTCAAGACCACCGCCAGCGTGCCGGCCTCGACGCCGGTCTCGATCAAGATTTCCAAGGAGCTCGGCGCGCGCGGCTTCAAATTCGTCGGGCCGACCATCGTCTACGCCTTCATGCAGGCCACCGGCATGGTCAACGACCACCTGGTCACCTGCTTCTGCCACGAGAACTGCAGCGGCAAACTTCGCAAGCCCCGCCTCAAAGCATGATCCGGAAAAGTGGGAACCGGTTTTCCGAAAAGATCATTGCTCAGACAAAGGCAGAGCGGGATGACCTCATCCCGCTCTGGAATCAAATGACGGCCCGCAAAACGTCTGGCATCGCCAACCGCGCCTGGCAGCGGATGCTGTCGGGGCGGCGGCTCGACCTGCTCGACCCCTCCCCGCTCGATATCGAGATCGCCGACATCGCCCATGGGCTGGCGCGCGTCGCGCGCTGGAACGGACAGACCAGCGGCGCGCATATTTTCTCGGTGGCGCAGCACACGCTGCTGGTGGAAACCGTGATGCGCGAGCAGATGCCGCGTGTCGACGCCCGCCTCCGGCTCGCAGCCCTGCTGCACGACGCGCCGGAATATGTCATCGGCGACATGATCTCGCCGTTCAAGGCGGTGCTCGGCGGCGACTACAAGGTGGTGGAGAAGCGTCTGCTGGCGGCAATCCATATTCGCTTCGGCCTGCCGCCAATTCTCGCCGATGAAGTCACCAAGGCCATCAAGGCGGCCGATCGCGGCGCGGCCTATCTCGAAGCCACCCATCTGGCCGGATTTTCGGAAGCAGAGGCGAAGCGCCTGTTCGGCAGGGACCCCGGCCTGCCCGAGGCCACGGTGCGCGATTATCTGACGCCGTGGACCGCGGCCCGGGCCGAGAAGCAGTTTTTGGCCCGATTCAAGCTGCTGCTCGGTTGATTGCCCCGCGCAAACCTGCTTTCACCGCCCTACCCGCAAGCCTATAATTGCGACAAAACAGGACCTTCCAGGGAAACGCTTCGAAGGATCATCATGCTTCACGTCTGTTCGCTTGCCGCACTTCCCGAGACCGTAAGGGCCACCGGGGCCAGTCACATCCTCACCGTGATGGCCAATGTCGATCAGGTGCAGCGCCCGGCTTCGGTGCTCGAGGCCAACCATCTGAAAGTATCGATGGACGACATCACCGAGCAGATGGACGGCTTTGTCGCGCCGTCGGACCAGCATATCGAGAGGGTGCTGAGCTTCGTTCGCAACTGGGACCGCAGCGCGCCGATGGTGGTGCATTGCTATGCCGGCATCAGCCGCTCGACCGCAAGCGCCTTTGCCGCCGCCTGCGCGCTCAATCCGCATCGCGACGAGATCGAGATCGCGCGGCAAATTCGCGCCCGCTCCGCCATCGCTTCCCCCAACCGGCTGATCGTCAGCCTCGCCGACAAGGCGCTGGGGCGCGAGGGCCGGATGCTGCGCGCGCTGGACGAAATGGGGCCCGGCAGCATGATGGTTGAAGGCCGGCCGTTCCAGCTTGATCTGGAATAGCGCGTGTAAGCTGCTGAGGTTATGGCACGAAAATGCCATATCCTTTGCTGCGAAGCGTGCGACATTGGCTCGCGGGCTTGATTTGAACTTTTAGCGGACAACGGCGCACACAGGATTGCAACCAGGCTGCGGACGTGGCCGGTTAACGTTTTGACGCGCCCGCCTGGAGGCTAGATGTTCGACGACCCCTTCGTTTTCTTCGCGCTCGTGATTGCGATCGTCGCCCTGATCTTCGCGCGGAAGGCCATGAACCAGGTGGCGGAGCTGCGCCAGCGCCTGGAGGCGATCGAAGCGACGCCGGCGGCAGCCGCTGCGGCCGTGCCTCCACCGCTCCCGCCGCTCACGAGGTTCGAGCATGCCCAGCCTCCGGTGTCGCCAGGTGTCACCTCTGCGCCACCGCCCATCGTTCCCGACGCAGAATCCGTCGCGCCCGCTGCGCCATCCGAGGCATCAGAGCAGGCCGCAGGCGGCGCGGCGGCACCGCCACCGCCATTGCCACAGCCCGATCGTGGCTTCGAGGAAACGATCGGCACCCGCTGGGTGGTGTGGATCGGCGGGCTGACGCTGGCGCTCGGCGGGTTCTTCATGGTTCGCTATTCGATCGAGGCCGGCCTGCTCGGCCCCGGCGTCCGCACGATGCTGGGCGGCGTGCTCGCGCTGGCCCTGCTGCTGGCCGGCGAATGGACCCGCCGCAAGGAAAGCATCTCCGCCATAGAAGCAACGCCGATCGCCAATATCCCGGCCATTCTGACCGCCGCCGGAACGGCAGTCGCGTTTGCCACGGTGTATGCGGCCTATGCGCTGTACGGCTTCCTGGTGCCCGCCACCGCCTTCATCCTGCTCGGACTGGTGGCGCTGGGCACGCTGGCCGCGGCGCTGCTGCACGGGCCGGCGCTCGCCGGTCTCGGCGTCGTCGGCGCCTTTGTCACGCCGGTCCTGGTCTCATCAGGCAAGCCGGACTTCTGGGCGCTCTACGTCTATCTCGCGATCGTCACCGCCGCCGCTTTCGGCCTGGCGCGAGTCAGGCTGTGGCGCTGGCTCGCGGTCACCACGATCGCGTTCGTGCTGTTGTGGACCTTCCCCTGCCTGCAATGCGGTCCGTCGATGATCGGCCCGCATGCGTTCCACGTGCTCGCCGGATTCATTCTCGCCGCGTTGCTGGTGGTGTGCGGCTTCGTGTTCGGGCCGCCCGCGGACGAAGGCCAGGTCGAGCCGATCTCGTCGGGTTCGCTCGCGGCCTATCTGCTCGGCGCGACCTTGATCGTGCTGAACGGTTTTCATGCCGACACCGCGATGATCGTGTTCGGCCTGCTGGTGGCCGGCAGTCTCCTGGTCGCCTGGCGCAGCGATGCCGCCGCCGGCGCGGTCGGGGCTGCGGCTGCGTTGGTGTTTGTCGTATTCGCCGAATGGGCCGTTCGCGCCAATTCAGAAATGCTGGTGCTGCCCGGCGGCCCGCTGCCGGGTATCGGACCTAACGCCACGGACGGGTCGGTGTCGCTGCATCTGATTTCGGCCGCGATCTTCGCCGCAGGTTTTGGTGTGGCGGGCTTCCTGGCGCAGGGCCGCTCCGTCGGACCCATCATACCGGTGATCTGGTCGGCCGCGGCGGTCTTCACGCCGCTGGCGCTGCTGGTCGCACTCTACGCCCGCATCGCCCATCTCGATCGTTCGATCCCGTTCGCGATTCTCGCGGTCGCGCTGGCCGCGGCCTATGCCGCCGCGACCGAGATCCTCGCCAAGCGCGAGGACCGGCCGGGACTGCAGGCCTCGATCGCGCTGTTTGCGACCGGCTCGCTCGCAGCACTGGCGCTGGCGCTGACCTTCGCGCTGGAAAAAGGCTGGCTCACGATTGCGTTGGCGTTGATGTCGGCAGGTACCGCCTGGATTTCGACGCAGCGGCCGATTCCGTTCTTGCGCGCGCTGGCCGCGTTCCTGGCTGCGATCGTGGTGCTGCGGATCGCTGACGATCCGCGCATTGTCGGCCAGGCCGTCGGCACGACGCCGATCTTCAACTCGCTATTGTGGGGCTACGGCATTCCGGCGGCATCGTTCTGGGCCGGCAGCATCTTGCTGCGCCGTGGCGGCGATGATGCGCCGCTGCGAACCGTGGAGGCGGCAGCCATCCTGTTCACGGTGCTGCTGGCGTTCATGGAAATCCGTCACGCCGTCAACAATGGGGACGTTTATCGCGGAGGCGCCGACCTCACCGAAGTTGCGCTGCAGATCTGCGTCGCACTCGCAATGGCGATCGGGCTGGAGCGGTTGCGCATCCGCACTCGCAGCGTCATTCACAATGCGGGCGCTATCCTGCTCACGGCGTTTGCCGGACTGGCGGCGCTGTTCGGGCTGATGGGGCTGGAAAACCCGGTTCTCTGGTCGATCGATGTCGGAGGCACCATTATCAACCTGTTGCTGCTCGGCTACGCCCTGCCCGCGGTGCTCGCGCTGCTGTTGTCCTATGCGGTGGCGGGCCGCCGTCCCGTCGCCTACGCCAACACGATCGCGGCAGGCGCGCTCATTCTCGCGCTCGCTTACGTGACCTTTGAAATTCGCAGAATCTATCACGGCCCAATCATGGCCCACGGCCCGACCACCGGCGCCGAGCAATACACCTACTCGATCGCGTATCTGGCGTTCGGTGTCGTGCTGCTCGGGATCGGCATTCTCTTCAACTCGCAGCGCGCGCGGCTGGTGTCAGCGATCGTCATCGCACTGACGATCCTGAAAGCCTTCCTGATCGACATGTCGACGCTCACGGGTGTCTACCGCGCGCTGTCCTTCATGTGCCTCGGCCTGGTGCTGGTGGCGATCGGCTGGCTGTACCAGCGGATCCTGTTCCGCAGGCAGGCCGCGGCGCAGGTCGCGGCGCCTGAACCAGGCTAAGCCGGTGCGGTTTGCGATTTCTCTGGCGTCGCGTACATAGGGCAGATGGCAAGACCGCGCAGTTTCGATCCCGACGAGGCGCTGGACCTCGCGCGCGATGTGTTCTGGCAAAAAGGATTCCAGGGCACATCGCTCGACGACATCACCGCGGCCACCGGGCTCGCCAAGCCGAGCCTCTATGCCGCCTTCGGCGACAAGAACGCGTTATTCCTCAAGGTTCTGGAGCGCTATCATGCGCGCATCGTCGCCCATGCCGAACGCATCATCAACGACGGCCCGTCGGCCCGCGACGCGGTCCACCGCTGGCTGACCGGCTTTGTCCCGCTCTGTTCGGGCGTCAAAGGCAAGCGCGGATGCCTTTCGATCAATACATCGGCCGACGGCGCGGCCGAGCAAAAGGAAGTCCGCAAGCGGATCGAAAGCTTCAACCGGAAGCTGGAGGAACTGCTGCAAGACCGGCTGCGCGCCGATCGCGCGCAATTCGCCGACGGCTTCGATCCGGACGCCACCGCGCATACGATCATGGCGATCTATACCGGGCTGATGGTGCTGGCCAAAGATGCGCCCGATGCGACGCGCGTTCGTGCCACGCTTGATCAGGCCTTGAAACTGCTTGCTTGACAGCACATCTCCATTATGTACTTTGTAGTACAGAACATGGAGAATGGTCATGAAAGCGATCCAGATCGAGGCGTTCGGCAATCCGGCCGAGGTGATGAAGTTGGTCGACGTTCCCGATGTCGGAGCGCCTGGTGAGGGTGAGGTGGTGATCGCGCTGGAAGCCTCACCCATTAACATGAGCGATCTCCTGATGATCTCCGGTCGGTACGGGTACCGGCCGAAGCTTCCCAGCATCGTGGGAGCGGAAGGCGTCGGCCGTGTCGTCGCGGTCGGTGACGGTGTCACGCATCTGAAGGAAGGCGACCGGACGCTCGTACCCTATCCGTCCGCTGCATGGGCGGAACGGATCAAGGCGGACGGGAGCCGGCTGCGGCCGCTTGCCGGCGGCGACATCCATCAACTTGCGATGCTTGGCATCAATCCCGCGACGGCCTATCTGCTGCTGACCGAATACGTCGCGCTGCCATCAGGTGCCTGGGTCATCCACAACAGCGCCAACTCAGGCGTCGGTCGGGCGCTGATCGCGATCGCGAAATCGCTTGGCCTGAAGACCGTCAATGTGGTCCGGCGCGAGGATGTAGTCGCCGAGATCAAGGCGATCGGCGGCGACGTCGTGCTGGTCGATGGACCGGATCTCGCCAAGCGGGTTGCAACTGAAACTGGCGGCGCACCCATTGCGCTCGCCGTCGATGGCGTTGCCGATACCTCGACGATGAACCTGCTGGGTTGTCTGGCGGCAAAAGGTGTTCTGGTGTTCTACAGTGCGATGAGTGGCAAACCGTTCGTCGGCCCCGCGCAACCCCTGATATTCCGCGACGTATCGATCCGCGGATTCTGGCTGGCCAATTGGTTCGACGCCGCCACATCAGACAAGATCACCGCGATGTACGATCGCTTGACGCCGCTCGTCACATCGGGCGCGATTAGCTCACCGGTTGCCGGCACGTTCAGCTTCGGGCAAATCGCCGAAGCCGTGGCCGTGGCCTCAAAAAATCGCGGCAAGGTGCTTTTCACGCCCGGTTGAGTCGGGCGGCCGCGAGCGATCAGGCTACCCTGACCGAGTTGAGGAATTTGCTGACCTCGAGCTTGAGCCGGTTGCTTTCGCTCGACAGCGATTTCGCCGCCGAATGGACCTGAGCCGAGGCCGATCCGGTCTCGGTCGCGCCGTGCTGCACGTCCGTGATGTTGGAGGAGACCTGCTGCGTGCCAGTTGCGGCATGCTGGATATTCCGTGAGATCTCCTGCGTTGCCGCGCCCTGCTCTTCCACAGCGGCGGCAATGGTCGACGAAATCTCCGACATGCGGCCGATGGTGTCGCCGATCTCCTTGATCGCCGCTACCGAATCCTGGGTCGCGGCCTGGATGCCCGATATCTGCTGACTGATCTCGCCGGTCGCCTTTGCCGTCTGTTCGGCAAGCGCCTTCACCTCGGATGCTACCACTGCAAAGCCGCGGCCAGCCTCGCCGGCGCGTGCGGCCTCGATCGTGGCGTTCAAGGCTAGCAAATTGGTCTGGCCGGCAATGGTATTGATCAGCTCGACCACATCGCCGATGCGGCTTGCCGCCTTCGACAGCTCACTGACGCGGCTATTGGTCTTCTGCGCCTGGTCCACAGCTTCACTGGCAACGCGCGACGATTCTTGAACCTGACGGCTGATTTCGTTGACGGATGAGGTCAGCTCCTCGCTGGCTGAGGATACCGACTGCACATTGGTGGAGGCCTCTTCGGAAGCGGCGGCGACGGTACTCGCCAGACTCTGAGATCGTTCAGCCGCCTTCGTCAGCGTATTGGCAGAGGCTTCAAGTTCGGTCGAAGCGGAAGACACTGTCTCGACGATCTCGCCGACCGCACCTTCGAACGCATTGGCAAGCTCGCGCATGTCCGCCTTGCGCTGTTCCGCCTGCCGCGCTTCGGCGTCGCGCTGCGCTGCGCGCAACCGCTCGGCTTCAACCATATTGTTCTTGAACACTTCGACTGCGCCGGCCATTTCGCCGATCTCGTCGCGCCGGCCGAGGCCCGGGATCGCCATCCTGACATCGCCGCCGGCGAGCCGTGTCATGGCGGATACCATCGAGGCCAATGCCTTGGAGATCGATTGGCCGATCAAAAGCGACAGGCCGCATACGACGACCACGGACAGCGCGAACGCAATCAGCATCCATGTTCTCACAGCATCGCGCGTCGACGCCTCGGCCGCTTCGGCCTCCTTGTAGCGCCGTTCGACGCCCTGACCAATCTCGACCATCAAGGGTTCGAAGCCCCGAAACGTCTTCATCATGCCGTCGTCGTAGGCCGCGGTTTGCTGGGCCGTCTCGGCCCACGCCGCGAACTCTTTCTGGTACGTCGCCAATTTCGCGGTTATCTCGGCCATGACCGGCGAAGCAATCGCCACCGCGGAAAGCGCTTTTGAGAATTCAGCGGCGGATTTCTTGATCTCCGCGACATATTTCTGGTCGCGGCGCAGCATGAAGTCTTTTTCGTTCCGGCGCATCATCAGCATCCAGCTGGTCAGACGCGGATCGTCGATCTCCTTAAGCTTGCTCTCGATATCATGGACCGCGCCGCGCAACGCACCGGACAGGCCCAACGTTTCGTTGAGGCCCAGCTTGATCTCCGCGCCTACCAAACTTGCGAAATCGGCGGCGTATTTCCTGAAGCCGTCATGCGCGAGCCTGACTTTCTCCGTCAACGCGCCGAGGTCGGCGGCCCGGGTCAGGTCTTCCAGTCGGCCGAAATCGCGATCGATCTTGACCACGAGCTCGGCGTGCGATTTTGCGTAGCTCTCATTACGGCGCTGCTGAAAATTCTTTTCGTTGCGCCGGGCCTCGAGCATTTCGATCGAAAGCTGCTTGCTGAGGTCGGAGATCTCCCGCGCGCTTTTCGCAACCGTACGCGAAGCGTCCTGCGACCAGCTTCCAGCCTGATAGATCGCACCGAATGCGAGGAGCCCGATCAGTCCGACAATGCCGATTGCCATGACCTTGTGGGTGAGACGAACGGAAAAGCCACTCATAAGGGTTTCCTGATGTCTTAAGTATCGGTGCGATCCGGGCTAACGCAACACGCCCATGCCTTGGGTCTGCGCCGTTGCGACCGTGGAAATGCCTAACTAGCAAGCACAATCAATACAGTCTGATGTTCGTGATTAGTCTTAACGCGAAGTCCGTAGGATTACTGAGAACTCGTAAAACCTTCGCTAAATCTGCACTTATGGCGCAAATGCACACATGGATGCGGGCCCAGGAATGCTAAAGCGGCGCAGGGATGAGAGAAATCCCTGGCGCGGATTGCGACAGGGTGATGCTCAAATGGGCGGAGCAAGCGGCGGCTGGCCAGTTCAAGGGCCGTTGGAGTCTTGTCCTGCCGGGAGATTCCGGCAAAACGCGAAATGCGAACAAGGGCCTCTAGGCGGCGCGTACCGACTCGAGGAATTTGGCGACCTCGACCTTGAGACGGTTGCTGTCGCCCGACAGCAACCGCGCCGCGGAGAGAACGTGTGACGAGGCAGTCTCCGTCTCGGTCGCGCCGCGCACGTCGGTGATGTTGGCGGAGACCATCTGCGTTCCCTGCGCCGCCTGCTGCACGTTGCGGGAGATTTCCTGCGTCGCCGCGCCCTGCTCTTCCACGGCGGCCGCGATCGCGGAGGAAATTTCGGAGAGCTTTCCGATGGTGCCCGAGATTTCCTGGATGGCGCCGACCGAATCCTGGGTCGCAGCCTGGATACCGGTGATCTGCTGCCCGATCTCGCCGGTGGCCTTGGCGGTCTGTTCCGCCAGCGCCTTCACTTCGGACGCAACGACCGCGAAGCCACGGCCGGCTTCACCTGCGCGTGCCGCCTCGATGGTGGCGTTGAGCGCAAGCAGGTTGGTCTGGCCCGCGATGTTGTTGATGAGTTCGATCACGTCGCCGATGCGGGCGGCGGCTTTCGACAATTCGCCGACCCGATCGTTGGTCCTCGAGGCCTGATCCACGGCGTCGCCGGCCATCCGCGCCGATTCCTGAACCTGCCGGCTGATCTCGTTGACCGAGGATGCCATTTCCTCCGTCGCAGATGCGACCGACTGCACGTTGGTGGAAGCCTCTTCCGAGGCTGCCGAGACGGTGGTGGCGAGTTCCTGCGCGCGCTCCGCTGTCGCGGTCAGCGTGCCTGCGGAAGCTTCGAGTTCGGTAGAGGCCGACGACACGGTTTCGACGATCTCGCCGATCATGGCTTCGAAGTCCCGCGTGATGCTGTCGACACGGCGGCCACGCTCGATCTTGGCTTCGGCATCGTGAGCGGCGGCTTGATCGGCAGCCTTCTTGGCAATCAGCGCATCCTTGAACACCTGCAAGGCGTCCGCCATGACGCCGATTTCGGTCTTCTCTCCGCGGCGCCTCACTTCGGCGGACAGGTCCCCGCTTCCCAGCGCCTGCATCGGCTTCACGATGGATGCAATTCCGCTCGACAGGTCGCGGACCAGATACATTCCGACGCCGACATCGCAGATGATGACGGCGGCGACAACGCCCAGGACGATCCAGAATGCGAAATTGTAACCTTCCGCAGCCTGCTGGGTCGCGGTATCGGCGCCCGCGTTGTTGAGATTGATGTCCTTCTCAAGAAACGCATCGGATTCGGCAGCGATCACTGCAACCTTCTTGGAGATCGCCTCGCTGGCCTCATGGGGAATTCGGCCGATGCTCTGGCGCGACAGTTCGATGACGTCCTGGACGCCGGTCATGTACTTGTCCCAGGCGCGCGCCCAGTTCTCGTAGATCGAGCGCTCTTCGGGAGAGGTAATCATCGGCTCGTAAGCCTTGCGATCCTTCGCGATCCTTTCGAGGATGCCGGCCAGTCGCTTGTCGTTGGCGGCCTTCGCCTCCAGCGTTTCCGCCATGACATGGGCCCGGAGCGCAATGCGGAACAGATTGATGTCCGCGCGCAGTTCACCGAGCACCCGGACGCTCGGAAGCCAGCTCGATGCGATTTCCACCGTATGGGCATTGATCGCCTGCATACTGCGGATCGCCAGCAGGCCCAATCCGGACATCGCGATCAGCATGAATGCAATTACGGCGATGACCTTGGCGCGGATGGAAAGTGCGGGCATGGCTGGCTCTCTCAAGCGTTGGAGACAGGCGCCGCTGAATCATGAGGAACCGCCATCAAGCCTTCGATACGCCGGGAATATTCGGCAATCGTACGCTTCAGGTTCCAAGCGATGGTTAACTTGGAGTCCGTAAAATTACGTGGTGCGGGGGCGTATGCCGGATTGAGCGCTAACCAACGGATTCGGCGACAAGACGAATCCGGAAAACCGGCTTCTTGGCCTCGTCCAGAAGCTCCATCTGCCATTCCGCGTTCTGTTTCAGGCCACGCGAAAGACTGCCGAGCAGGTTGCCGCAGACCTTGGTCATCTCGGTCCAGGCGGCCTCGCGGCTTTCGAATTCGGACCCCTGATCGGACGCGCCTGCGTAGCGGCCGTGACTGATCCGGAAAAAATACAGCGGCATGATTGATCTCATGTGTTGGGCCGCCTCCCGGCCTTCGTCGCCGGTCACCAAGTTGGAATATGATTCGCTACCAGGACATGAATGCGCCAGCCCGTATGACTACGGCTTCGCGCCTCGCCGACGGGCGGCATGGCCGCCGGTTCACCGGCCGGTCACCGGCACTCTGACCGGCTGCACGCCCATTCAATCCAAAAGTGGGTTGTTGCGGTCCCGGACGCGGTTTTCCGCGATCAATCGGTCGAGCGGCGCAGCTCCGGGGCGCTTTCGGCCTTGGCCGGTTCGGACCTGACCTGCTCCACCTTCGGCTCGGATTTCACCGGCTCAAGCTTGGTGTTCTCCACCGCCGGCGTCTCGACCCGCCCCGTTACTTCGGCCCGTGCGTCGCGCGAAGGCTCCTCCCGGCGATGCAGCGAACGCGGCCGGGCCACGGAGCGCGCCATCAGCATCTGCGAGGCGCCCTGATGGCGGAAATCGCAATAGGCGAAGCCCATGCCCGAGACCGAGCCACGGAACGAGCGATCGTCGCGCTTGTCGAGATTGAAGCAGGGCTCGAACGGAAGACCCTTGATGGAAGCGCAAACGGCCTGGCCACGAATCTGCAGCGTATTGCCGGGCAGGCGCACATGGCGGATCGGGCCAGAGCCGCTGAATTGGACCGAACCGGCCGCGCCGAGATCGTCCATGATACGACCAGCGCCGCGGGTGCCGTCAAAGCAGGTGAAGGCGAACACCTTGCCGTTCACAAACCTGCGCGCCTCGTCGGCATTCATCATCCCGGCCAGCGCAGGAACGATCATCGCACCGGCCGTGACGGCCCCCAAAACCAAACGCGCAAGCATGCTGCTACTCCAACTTAACAATAGCGCGGGCGCCCGCCTTTACCCCGTGCTTACCATACCAACCGTGGCAACATTGGAGCAGGTTGGTTGGTAAAGTCTGAACGCCGTTAGAGAATTTTTACCACGATTCGACCGCGGACCTGGCCAGCGAGGATTTGCGCACCGGTTCTGACCACCTGGTCAAGGTTAATTTCCTGAGTAATTTCAGACAGTTTACCCTTATCCAAATCGCTTGCAAGTCGGTTCCAGGCAAGCTTGCGCTGGGGCAACGGGCACATCACGGAATCGATGCCCAGAAGGCACACCCCCCGCAAAATAAACGGCGCGACCGAGGACGGTAAATCCATGCCGGCCGCGAGGCCGCATGCCGCGATAGCCCCGCCATATTTCGTCATCGACAGCAGGTTGGCGAGTGTGGTCGAGCCGACGCTGTCGACGCCACCCGCCCAGCGCTCCTTTGCCAGCGGCTTGGCGGGCCCTGCGAGCTCGGCACGGTCAATCACCTCGGCGGCGCCGAGTCCCTTGAGGTAGTCGGCCTCCGACATGCGTCCGGTGGATGCGATGACGTGATAGCCGAGCTTGGAGAGCACGGCGGTGGCGACTGAACCGACGCCGCCGGCGGCGCCGGTCACCACGACAGGGCCACTCGCAGGCGTCAGGCCTTGCTTCTCCAGCGCCAGCACCGACAGCATCGCGGTGTAGCCGGCGGTGCCGATCGCCATCGCTTCGCGGGTCGAGATGTTTTCCGGCAGCCGCACCAGCCAGTCGCCCTTGACGCGCGCCTTTTCGGCATAGGCACCGAGATGGGTTTCCCCCATGCCCCAGCCGTTGCAGACGACCTTGTCGCCCGCCTTCCACGCCGGATGCGAGGATTGTTCGACGGTGCCGGCGAAATCGATGCCGGCAATCATCGGGAAGCGCCGCACCACAGGCGCCTTGCCGGTGACGGCCAGGCCATCCTTGTAGTTCAGCGTCGACCACTCGACCGCAACCGTGACGTCGCCTTCCATCAGCTCGGCTTCGTCGAACTGCGTCAATGCGACGGTGGTGCCCTTCTCCGCCTTGTCGATCCTGACGGCCTTGAACGTTCCCATGGCGAACTCCCCGGACTTTTCTCTGTCCGGAGTGTTTACCGCATCAGGCAGGTTGCGCAACCGGGCGCGCGACCGGCTGCTCGACGATCGGCAGGTTGATCAGCGCCGACAGCACGCCGAAGAAGATCGAGAGCCACCAGATCGGCGTGTAGGAGCCGAACTGCTCGAACACCACGCCGCCGAGCCAGACCCCGAGGAAGCCGCCGACCTGATGGCTGACGAAGGCAAAGCCGTACAGCGTGGCAAACCAGCGGGTGCCGAACATCAGCGCCACCAGCGCCGAGGTCGGCGGCACCGTGGAGAGCCAGGTCAGGCCGGTAGCGGCGCCGAACACGATCGCCGAGAAGGTGGTGATCGGAAACGAGATGAACGCCATGATCGACAGCGCGCGGGCAAGGTAGATGATCGAGAGGATATAACGCTTGGGATATTTGTTCTGCAGCCAGCCGACGCTGAGCGAGCCAATGATGTTGAACAGCCCGATGGCCGCAACAACCCAGCCGCCGGTCTGCGCGGAGACGCCGCGATCGGCGAGATAGGCCGGCAGATGCACGGTGATGAAGGCAAGCTGGAAGCCGCAGGTGAAGAAGCCGAGCACCAGCAATACATAGGAGCGATGGCCGAACGCCTCCGCCAGCGCGGTCTTGAACGTTTGCTGGTCGGCGGCTGGAACGTCAGACGCTGACGTGGTCGAAGGCGGCGTCGCGATCGCAAGCGACAGCGGCACGATCAAGAGCATCAGCAAGGCAAACACCGTCAGCGCCGCCTGCCAGCCGAAATTGTCGATCATCGCCACGCCGAATGGGGCGAACAGGAACTGCCCGAACGAGCCGGCCGCGGTACCGGCGCCGAGCGCAAGACCACGTTTCTCCACCGGCAGCAGCTTGCTGAACGCCGACAGCACCAGATTGAACGAACAGCCCGAAAGACCGAAGCCGATCAGGACGCCGGCGCCGAGATCGAGCGATAGCGGCGTCGTGGAATAGCGCATCAGCAGCAGGCCGCCCGCGTAGAGCAACGCACCGACAATCATCACACGCAGGATGCCGAACCGGTCCGCAATGGCGCCTGCGATCGGCTGGCCCAGTCCCCACAACAGATTCTGCAGCGCCAGCGCGAGGCCGAACACGTCGCGGCCCCAGGCGAACTCGCGGCCCATCGGCTGGACGAAAAAGCCGAGGCTTGAGCGCGGCCCAAAACTCAACAGCGCGATCGCGCATCCGCAGATGATGATCACCAGCGGTGTGCGCCACGTGCCAAGGCCGGATGATGGACGAAGGTCGCCGGTCGTTGTTGACATATGTCTCCCCGCCTGTATGCCGCCCGGAACTACCGGACGAAACATTACGCGCAGTTAATGCATTTGCATGAAAATCCCAAGGGGTCGCCGGAGAAAAATTTTCCGCTGCAAGGCAGCCCTGCAAAATTAGCGAGGGCAATGAGAGCAATTTGTTGGGCTAGCGCCGGCACCCGGATGTCGTCCCCGCGAACGCGGGGACCCATACGCCGCGGTCGCGCAATTTGAGGAGGTGCCCGTCGTTCGATTTCGTTTCGAGATCCACCGCCGGTGGTTATGGGTCCCTGCGTTCGCAGGGACGACGGATAGCGCTATCGCTTCGCGCTCGCCTGCTCGGCCGAGCTTTGCGCGGCTTCGGCGAGCCTGGCGGAGATCGCCGCGGTTTCGGCCGGGCTTCCCCAGCTCGGCGCGTCGCTGCCGTTACCCCAGGCGCGCGGCCGGTAGAAGGTGTGCACGCCGGTCTTGTACATCTTCTTCATTTCATTGACCCAGGACGGGCGCACCCAATAGGCATGGTAGTGCGTCGACTTGTCGACTTCCGGCAACCAGAGCTGGCCGTCGAGCATCGCTTTCGCAATCTTGCGCGCGCGCTCCCACATGTCGGGTTCGCGAATGACGTCCTTGTTGTTGTCGCAGGCGAAGGTGAACTGGCAGGCCAGATGGCGGTGCTTGTTCTGGTAAACCACGCCGCACACGGTTTCCGGATATTTGCCGGAGAAGGCGCGATTCAGCACGACCTGCGCCACCGCGATCTGGCCCCGCACCGCCTCGCCGCGGGCTTCGAAATAGACCGCCTCGGCAAGACACTTTTCCGACTTGGCGCGCGACTTTTCGTCGAACAGGCCGAGACGTTCGGCGGGCGTCTTGGCGTGCTGGTTGTCGGAATTGACCTCGCCCTTCGGCGCAACGCTCTCGCCCATCTCGCCGGCCCGCACCGGACCATCGGCATCGACCGGCAGCGAGGCCATCACCTTCATGTCGGGATCGGGAATAGCGCCCGGCATCACGATGACGGGCTCTTCTCCGGGCCGCCAGCGCTCGATGCTCTCCGGTGAGCCGAGCGACGAACCAAAGAACAGGCTCGCGGTCTTGAAGGAGAAACCATCGCGCGGTGACGCAGGAGCGCGCGTGGCCTCGCGCGTTTCCGGAACAATCTTGAGATCGTCCTGAGGTCTGGTTTCGAGCGACAGCGACATGTCGTATTGCGCCAGCGGCGGCGCGCTCAGCGCGGCCTGCAGTTCCGGATCGAGCGGCGCGCGCTCGACGGACGGCGCCGTCTCGGCGGTCTTGGCGCCCTTGACCGACGAATTCGATGTCGCGGGATCCTCGGTCGCCGGCGCACGCTCAGTGGGGGCTGGGGTTTCCGCAGGCAGCGTTACGACGAGGCGGTCGCCCTTCAGCGTGCGATCGACCTTGGGGAAATCGGCGGCGTGATAACGCGGCGGCGGCGCGACGAGCGGATTGCGCGTCACTGAACCCGTGATGTCGATGCCTTGATTGTCGAGGCTGGCCAGCCGGTAGGTCGCGGTCTGCGGCGAGGAGGTTCCGATCGGACTGCCGAAAGAGAACGTAGCGACCTGGATGGTGCCGGCGGAGGAGAACACCCGCTTCTGCCAGCGCTCGGCGACGCCGGGCTGGCGTGCCAGCAGCGAAGCAATATCCTGATATCCGATCTCGGTCGGCATCAATGCGAAGACGCAGAGACCGAGGCCGAAGGACGCGAACCGCGCGCCCTTCGGCTGGCTACGCAACACAAACATTGTACGCTCACGCAACGCTTACACGATCGAACGTCAGTACATCCGTGCAATTCGACCTTTTTTGTTGGTATCGAATTTAGGTTGCCGGGGAGTTAACCGGCGTGGCCTGCGTGCTACACGCAAGACATCGTGCGATTTTTGCGGAACGCATGAGAAGTATTGGTAAACGGCTACGCGATGAAAGTGGTAAATATCCCGTCAACGAAAATGATGAAGAAATTGTGCGTCGTGTGAACACGGGAACCGGTTATTGCGCGGAGTGAGTGACGTTTGGCGGGTGAATGTCGTCAGATGCTTGCGCACGAACCATCCACGTCATTGCGAGCGCAGCGAAGCAATCCATCGCAGGGCATAGCGGATAGATGGATTGCTTCGCTGCGCTCGCAATGACGGCTCTCGCGCCTGCGCAAAACGCGAAATGCCCGGGACTGGCCCGGGCATGCCGTCGTATCCGCTGATAGTCAGCGCTTAAACTACGCCTGGCTCGCAACCGTCTTGCCGAGCGCGGCTTGCGCGGCGGCAAGGCGGGCGATCGGCACGCGATAGGGCGAGCACGACACGTAGTCGAGCCCGATCTCGTGGCAGAACGCCACCGATGCAGGATCGCCGCCATGCTCGCCGCAAATGCCGACCTTCAGATTCGGCCGGACCTTGCGGCCGCGGGTGACGCCGATCTTCACCAGCTCGCCAACGCCGTCGCGATCGACCGAGATGAACGGATCGATTTCCAGGATTCCCTTGCTCACGTAGGTGCCGAGGAAGCTCGCAGCGTCGTCGCGGCTGATGCCGTAGGTGGTCTGGGTCAGGTCGTTGGTGCCGAACGAGAAGAACTCCGCGGTCTGCGCCACGTCGCCGGCCATCAGGCACGCGCGCGGCAACTCGATCATGGTGCCGACCTGATAGGCGAGTTTCTTGCCGGTCTCCTTCATCACCGACTGCGCGGTGGCGTCGATGCGCGCTTTGACCAGGTCGAACTCGGCCTTGGTCGCGATCAGCGGCACCATCACCTCGAGGCCGACGGCCTTGCCGGTGCGCTTTTCGGCTTCGACCGCCGCTTCGAAGATCGCGCGCGCCTGCATCTCGGCGATTTCAGGATAGGCAATGGCGAGGCGGCAGCCGCGGAAGCCGAGCATCGGGTTGAACTCGGCAAGATCGCGGGCGCGATCGGCGAGCCGGCGCGGATCGGTGTTCATCGCGCGCGCGACTTCCTCGATCTCGGCCTGGGTGTGCGGCAAAAACTCGTGCAGCGGCGGATCGAGCAGGCGGATCGTGACCGGCAGGCCCTTCATGATCTCGAACAGTTCGACGAAATCGGCGCGCTGCATCGGCAGCAACTTCGACAACGCGGCACGGCGCGACTGCTCGTCCTCGGAAAGGATCATCTCGCGCACGGTGCGGATGCGGGTTTCCTCGAAGAACATGTGCTCGGTGCGGCACAGCCCGATGCCCTCACCGCCGAATTTTATCGCGGTGCGTGCATCTTCCGGCGTGTCGGCGTTGACGCGAACGCCCAGCTTGCGAACCTGATCGGCCCAGCCCATCAGCGTGCCGAATTCGCCCGACAGTTTCGGCTCGATCATCGGCATCCGGCCGGCCAGCACCTGGCCAAGCGAACCGTCGATGGTGATGACGTCGCCGGTCTTGAAGGTGCGCGAGCCGATGCTCATCGTGCCGCGGCCGTAGTCGACGCGGATGGCGCCGCAGCCGGAGACGCAAGGCTTGCCCATGCCGCGCGCGACCACGGCGGC
This sequence comes from Bradyrhizobium sp. AZCC 2262, assembly GCF_036924535.1. NCBI lineage: Bacteria > Pseudomonadati > Pseudomonadota > Alphaproteobacteria > Hyphomicrobiales > Nitrobacteraceae > Bradyrhizobium > Bradyrhizobium sp. AZCC 2262. The sequence goes on from NZ_JAZHRT010000001.1 coordinate 5,543,568, forward strand.
GTGCGAGGTCATGCCGCCACGGGTAGTCAAAATGCCTTCGGCGGCGTGCATGCCGTGAATGTCTTCCGGGCTGGTCTCGATCCGCACCAGAATGACGTTGCGGCCGTCGGCCTGAAGTTTTGCGGCTTCGTCGGACGAGAACACGATCTCGCCCGATGCGGCGCCGGGCGAGGCCGGCAGGCCGGTCGCGATCACGTCGCGCTTGGCGGCGGGATCGATGGTCGGATGCAGCAATTGATCCAGCGACGCCGGATCGATCCGCATCACCGCGTCCTTTTTCGAGATCAGGCCTTCATTAGCGAGTTCGACCGCGATGCGCAGCGCAGCTTTCGCCGTGCGCTTGCCGCCGCGGGTCTGCAGCATCCACAGCTTGCCCTGCTCGACCGTGAACTCCATGTCCTGCATGTCGCGGTAGTGTTTTTCGAGCAGCGTGTAGAACCGCGTCAGTTCCTTGAACGCCTCCGGCATCGCGCTTTCCATCGACGCCTTGTCGGAGCCGGATTCCTGACGCGCTTCCTCGGTGATGTCCTGCGGCGTGCGGATGCCCGCCACCACGTCCTCACCCTGCGCGTTGATCAGGAACTCGCCGTAGAGCTTGCTCTCGCCGGTCGAGGGATTGCGCGTGAACGCAACACCGGTCGCGGACGTCTCGCCCATGTTCCCGAACACCATGGCCTGCACGTTGACCGCGGTGCCCCAGGATTCCGGAATGTCGTGCAGGCGGCGGTAGGTCACCGCGCGCGCGTTCATCCAGGATGAGAACACCGCGCCGATCGCGCCCCTCAATTGCTCGTGCGGGTCCTGCGGGAAATCCTTGCCGGTCTCGCGCGCCACGGCTTCCTTGTACTTGCCGACCAGTTCGACCCAGTCGTCGCCGGTGAGGTCGGTGTCGAGCGTGTAGCCTTGGCCGTCCTTGAAGGTGTCGAGGATGTCCTCGAAGTGATGATGCTCGAAGCCGAGCACCACGTCCGAATACATCGTGATGAAGCGGCGATAGCTGTCATAGGCGAAGCGGCGATCTCCGGAGAGCTCCGCGAGCGCTTCGACCGTCTTGTCGTTGAGGCCGAGATTGAGCACGGTGTCCATCATGCCCGGCATCGAGGCGCGGCCGCCGGAGCGGACCGACACCAGCAGCGGATTCTTCGAATCGCCGAATGCCTTGCCGGTCAGCTTGCCAACGTGATCGAGCGCCTTCTCGACCTGCGCCTTCAGTGCGGCGGGGTAGGATTTGTCGTGCGCGTAGAAATAGGTGCAGACCGAGGTCGGAATGGTGAAGCCGGGAGGCACCGGCAGGCCGAGATTGGCCATTTCGGCGAGGTTGGCGCCCTTGCCGCCAAGCAGGTCGCGCAGGCCCGCTTTGCCCTCTGCCTTGCCGTCCCCGAAGGTATAGACCCACTTGCCGGATTTTACCGCCTCAGCGGCCGGCTTGCGGACCACAGCCTTCTTGGCCGCTGCCTTGGCGACCGGCTTGGCCGGGGTCTTCTTCAGCGCCTTGCGGGCGGAAGGGGCCGCGGCGGCGGCCTTGGGTTGGGCCGATGGCTTTGATTTCGCTACAGATTTCACTGCAGCCTTCTTGGACTTCGCGACGGCTTTGGCCATGGATTCCAACTATCTGAAAAGATGAGAAGATTGCGCGCCTTACACCATTTTGAGGGGTTCCGCGCAAGCCGCGAAACCCTGCTTTCCTGCGGTATAACGTTTTCGAACGAAGCATGCCCTCGGACTTGATCCGGGGGTGGATACCGGTTCGCGTGAAGAAAACGCGTCAAAACAGGAATCTGGAGTTCCGGTCCTGATTCAATCAGAACCGAAGCTCTAGAACCGAAACATCTTGAGCACGCCGAGACCGACCAGACCTACGAAGATCAGATAGATAGCCACGATGTAATTGAGTAGTCGCGGCATGATCAGGATAAAAATCCCCGCGACAAGGGCGACGATCGCGGGAACGTGCGCAGCGGTGATGGTCATTGAAATCTCCGGCTGATGAGGGGAATCGAATCGAGGGCCGCAACTTAACCGCTGGCGCGGTTTCGGAATAGCAAGACGCTCACGACTTCAACGGGTTCCAGGCTCCGCAACAATTCCCCAGAAATGCCTCGTATGAGGCCGCGGATTTCAGGAACAATGCCGCACGCGATGAATTGGCCCGCATCGTATGCGCTGGCGCAAGCTGGCGCTCTTCTCGCGAAGGAGTTGACCATGCGGAACAAACTATTTGCCGTTGCGGCGATCGCAGGCGCGATGGCTGCCCCGATCGCGGCACAGGCGCAGACCACGATCACCACCGGAACCGCCGGCGGCAGCACGGTTGTCATCGGTGAACACGAAGGCATCGTTGCCGACCAGCGTCCGGCCTTCCGCGAATACATCGTGCGTGAACGCGTCCCGAACTATACGATTCCCGAGCGCGTGATCGTCGGCGGGGTGCTGCCGGAAACCGGCGTCACCTATTACGACGTGCCGCAAACGTTCGGCATGACGCCCTATCGCTACACGGTGGTGAACGGCCAGACGGTGCTGGTCGAACCGCGTACGCGTCGCATCGTTCAGGTGGTCGATTGACCTCAGTAGCCTGAACGGTTGGTCCGGGCGCCGCGCAAGCGGATGTGCGCGAGATACGACCGGACAAAAGCCCCGCCCGGAGTGTCCCCCCCGGGCGGGGTTTTGTTTATTCCCGAATTTCCAGTCCCGGCTTCTTCACGACGAGCCGGTGAATCTTCTTCCCCGATGAAGCGCTGACCGCCTCTTCATCGAGCAACACCGTCGTCGTCTTCAATTCCGCCAACACGATCGCCGGATCGAACGCCGCATACAGCCGTCCCTGCGCGTCGCGCTGGTCGGCGCCCTCGGTGACGCGCCAGCTCAGATAGAGAATGCCGCTGGGCTTGACGATATCGAGCAGACGGCGAACCGACGCCGCAATCTGCTTGCGGTCGAGATGCATGATGACGGTTTCGCACAGGACGTTGTCGAACGTGCCGACGCCGCGCAGATCGGGCAATTCGGCCTGCGTGAATTTGAACGAGGGATAGCGTCGGCGCGCCTCGTTGAGCAGGCCTTCCGAGGGGTCGAAGCCGACTACTGAAAACCCGTTCGCGTGGAGCCAGGCGACCTCGCGGCCGCAGCCGCAGCCGATATCGGCCGAAGTGCCGCCGCGCACGAAAAACCGCTCGACGACTTCCTGCAGGTCGACCGGCGACGGCTGACCGAGCCAATCCTTCGCGAACGCCGCCGCATCCAGTTCGTAAGCGGCGAGCGTCTGACGATCCATGATCTAGCCTTCGATCTTCGAAAAATCCGCAACCGCGCGGGTCGCCGCGCGGATCTCGTTCAGGAGCTTTAGTCGGTTCTCGCGCACCTTGGGTTCATCGTCATTGACCTTGACCTTGTCAAAGAACGCATCGACCGCCGGACGCAACTTTGCCATCGCACTCATCGCGGTGGCGAAATCTTCCCTCTGCACCGCAGCACCGGCCTCGCTCTTGACCTGATCAATCGCGCCGGCGAGCGCCTTTTCCTCAGGCAGCTTGTATAGCCCGGCATCCGGCGCGCCGTCGAACGTGCGCTTGTCCTTTTTCTCCTCGATCGCAAGGATGTTACTCGCGCGCTTGGTCCCTGCAAGCAGGTTCTTGCCGTCGTCGGTGTCAAGGAACTTTCCGAGTGCCTCGACCCGGCGGACGACCAAGAGCAGATCGTCCTGGCCGCCGAGCGAGAACACGGCATCAACGAGGTCGTGACGCGCGCCCTGCTCGCGAAGCTGGACCTTCAGGCGGTCGGCGAAGAAGGAAAGCAGGTCGGTGGCAACATCTGCAGAGAATTGAGATTCAAATTCGTCCCGAAGAGATTTCACGAACGCGTCCGGTATAGGTCTCTCCGAGACTGCTTTGTGATGCAATTTCAGCACCTGGCCTGCCAGCATAGCTGAAACTTCGACAGCATTGCCTGCTGGAACTATCCGCGTTGTGAATTCAACAACGCGGCGCACAATGTTCGGGATTACTTGACTCAGTGGAAGCCTGACATCGGACTCGATAACGGTCCGAATTATTCCCAATGCTGCCCTGCGAAGACCATAGGGATCCCTTGATCCAGTTGGCTTTTCGCCACTGACCCAAAAACCTACCAGCATGTTCAGCTTATCTGCCAGGGCGACAGCAATCGACACTGGAGCTGCGGGAATAGTATCGGTGGGTCCCTGTGGCTTGTAGTGATCCTCAATAGCTAAAGCGACCGCTTCGTCCTCCCCCTGATGCTCCGCGTAGTAGCGGCCCATCAAACCTTGGACTTCGGGAAACTCGCCCACTACTTCGGTAAGAAGATCGGCTTTCGCAAGTCTAGCTGCACGCTCGGACTGTTGGACATCGGCGCCGACAATCGTTGCCAAATACCCAGCAGATGCTGTGTTGCTAACAACTCTCGAAGCCTGCGTACCAATTCTCTCGTGAAAGATGATCTGTTCGAATTTGGGCAACCTGTCTTCGAGTTTCGTCTTCAGGTCCGTCTCATAGAAGAACTTTGCGTCGCTTAGCCGCGCGCGGATCACGCGCTCGTTGCCGCCGATGATGGTCTTGCCGCCGTCAGTGGCTTCGATGTTGGCTGTCAGGATGAACTTGTTGGCGAGCTTCCCGCTCTTGGGGTCGCGCACCACAAAGCATTTCTGATTGTTTCTGATGGTGGCGCGGATCACCTCGTCCGGGATCGACAGGAATTCCTTGTCGAACGATCCCATCAACGTAACCGGCCACTCCACGAGGCCGGCGACCTCGTCCAGCAGCACCTGGTCCTCGACCAGCTCAAAGCCTTGCGCAAACGCCAATTGCTTGGCGTCGGCGAGGATGATGTCCTTGCGCGCCTGCGGGTCGAGCACGACCTTGGCCGCCTTCAGCTTGGCTTCGTAATCCTCGAAGCGGCGTACGGAGATTGCAGCCGGCGCCATGAAGCGGTGGCCGAATGTGGTCTGCCCGGTCTCGATGCCGTCGACGGAAAACTTCACCACGTCGGGCTCTTCGGTCTCCGGCCCGAAGGTCGCGATGATCGAATGCAGCGGCCGTACCCAGGAGAGCGAGCCTGATTTGGCCGAACGTTCGCCCCAGCGCATCGATTTTGGCCAGGGGAAGGTTCTGATGATGACGGGCAGAATCTCCGCGAGCACGTCGATCGCGGCGCTGCCGGGCTTTTCGATCAACGCGATGTAGAAATCGCCCTTCGGGTCGCTCTGAATCTTGGCTTCATCGAGCGATTTGAGGCCGGTCGCTTTCAAAAAACCCTGCACGGCTGCATCGGGCGCGCCGATTTTCGGTCCACGGCGTTCGGTTTTCAGATCAGGCTGCCGCGCCGGGATGCCATGCACGGTCAGCGCCAGCCGCCGCGGCGTCGCGAACGCTTTTGCGCCTTCGTAGACCAGGCCCTCGGCGACGAGCTTGTCGGTGACCATGCGGCGCAGATCATCCGCCGCCTTCGCCTGCATGCGCGCGGGGATTTCCTCGGAAAACAGCTCCAGCAAAAGATCAGGCATCAGACCGCCCTGCCCGCTTCGGTGTGAACCCAGGCTTCGCCGCAGGCTTTTGCCAGTTCGCGCACGCGCATGATGTAGCTCTGCCGCTCGGTCACCGAGATCACGCCGCGGGCATCCAGCAGGTTGAAGACGTGGCTCGCCTTGATGCACTGGTCATAGGCCGGCAGCGCCATCAGATGTTCCTTCTGGTTGCTACCCTCATTCCAGCCAGCCGCGAGATATTTTCGGCAGGCGTCCTCGGCCATCCTGAACTGCTCGAACAGCATCGTGGTGTCGGCATATTCGAAATTGTGCCGCGAATATTCCTGCTCGGCCTGCAGGAACACGTCGCCATAGGTGACTTTGTCGGCACCGTCACGGCCGTTGAAGTTGAGGTCGTAGACGCGGTCGACGCCCTGCACATACATCGCCAGCCGCTCGAGCCCATAGGTGAGCTCGCCGGCAACGGGCGCGCATTCGACGCCCGCGACCTGCTGGAAATAGGTGAACTGGCTGACTTCCATGCCGTCGCACCAGCACTCCCAGCCCAGCCCCCATGCGCCGAGCGTCGGGCTCTCCCAGTCGTCCTCGACGAAGCGGATGTCGTGCAGGCTCGAGTCGATGCCGATGGCGGCCAGTGACTTCAGGTACAGGTCCTGAAGGTTCGGCGGCGACGGCTTCATGATCACCTGAAACTGGTAATAGTGCTGCATCCGGTTGGGATTTTCGCCGTAGCGGCCGTCCTTGGGCCGCCGCGAGGGCTGCACATAGGCCGCGTTCCAGCGCTTCGGTCCGAGCGCACGCAGCGTCGTCGCGGGATGGAAGGTGCCGGCGCCCATTTCCATGTCGTAGGGCTGCAGGATCACGCAGCCCTGCTCCGCCCAGAATCGTTGCAGGGCGAGGATGAAGCCCTGGAACGAACGTTCCGGGCGCATATGGGCAGGGAGTGCGTCCATCGGCAGAATCGGTCTCGCGAAGGGGGGTTTAAGAGCGCGGGACCGTATCGACGCGGCGGCAGGGAATCAAGGCGGTGCCGGTGGTATGGCACCGCCTCCAGTCATTCCGGGGCGCGCATTAGGGCGAACCCGGAATCTCGAGATTCCGGGTTCGATGCTTCGCATCGCCCCGGAATGACAGCAGCTAGCCCGGGCGATAAGCTCCGGTGACGGGGTCGCGACGGAGCGTCGGAATATCGGCCGTCCGGGCCTCGGCGACGCGTGCCTGGCGCGCCTCTTCCAGTTCCCTGTTGATGCGGACGGCAGTCTTGTAGGCCCAGCGGACCACGGCGAGCCCTCCCAGGGCACCCGCGAATGCGATCAGCGGCGGCATCGGTCGATCCTTGTCGTTCACGTGTCAGCCCCCAATAGGTGCATTGTCGCCCAAGCCGGCCTGCACCGCAATTCCGCTTTTGGGACTAAATGGCGCGGCTCGATGACCTCCAATTGATTTCTAGAACCCGAATTTGGCCCAGATTGCCCTTGTCTCCAGGGCGGAAATCAGATCATCCGGCAGTCCTCCGATACCATCGAGGGCCGCCAGCGAACCCGCGCCCGGCGACCTCCGGCCCAACAGCCCGGACAGCATCCCGCTGGCGGGCGCGATGACCGGCGTCAGCACCTTCTCGCCATAACGCTCGCGCAGCGTCGACCTGATATCGCCGATCTTGTCCGCGAGGCCCAGCGACACGGACTTCTCGCCGGCCCAGTACTCGCCGGTGAACAGGACGTCCTCGGTTCCCTTGAGCCGCGCACCGCGGGCGCCTTTGACCAGCGCGATGAAGATGGCGTGGATGTCACGCTGAAGCGCTTTCAGGCGCGCCACGTCATCGGGATCTTCGGGCAGGAACGGATCCAGCATCGCCTTGTGCTCGCCTGCCGTATAAAGCCGCCGCTCGACGCCAATTCTCTTGATCAAATCCTGAAAACCGAAACCGCCGCCGACCACGCCGATCGAGCCGAGGATCGAGGACGGATCGCAAAAAATCTCGTCGCCGGCGCAGGCGATCATGTAGCCGCCGGAGGCCGCGACGTCCTCGACGAACACCAGCACCGGCAGTTTCTTTTCCGCGGCAAGCTGCTTGATCCGCAAGTAGATCTGCCGCGATTGCACCGGCGAGCCGCCGGGCGAGTTGATCACCAGCGCCACCGCCTTGGCGTGTTTGGTGGCGAAAGCACGCTCGAGCGTCTTGGCGATGCCCGCCAGCGTCAGGCCCGGCCGCAACGGCGTCACCGCACCGATGACTCCCGACAGGCGCACCACCGGAACGACAGGGACGTCGCGCCGGAATTTTGCCGGAATGAGTTGCTTCACCCTGTCAAAGAGGTTCGGCAATCCCGCGCGATCACTTAATTGTTCACTCATGCCGTTACCTCGAATTAACCATTTTTTATCGCACCACTGTCATTGGAAAGGCGCAGACGCCTTTTTGGCCGGAATGCCTTTTGCATTGCAGATGCCAAAGCTGCAATGGCGCAGCGGAGACTGACATGAAAATCTACCTGCTGATCATGCTCATTGGCAGCCTTCTGGCCGCGATCCACTTTACATCGGCGCCGAAACAACAGTCAGAGACGCTTCCGCAATAGCGTCCTGTTCGAAAAAGCCACCTTTACGGGTTCGCGAGCGGCAAGCTCCCCTTCCCGGCCAAAATCTCCTGCACCCTTTTATTGGGCACGCCTGACTCATCATTGAGCATCAGGGCGGGATGGATTTGCGTCGGCGCCCGCCCACCCTTGGTGGCGCGAACCAGGATGCGATTGGCCGGCCCCCGCGCGTCGCCGTGAACGGCGAGGACCTGCAAGCTCCCGAAACCGTGATCGAGCGCGGAAAACACCTCGGCGATCCCATCGGCGCGCCAGATCAGCGTCAGCGCGCCCCTCGATTTGAGAATGCGCCGCGCCGCGTGAACCCATTTCCAGAGCGTCGTTGCGGTCGCCATATGCGCGATGCCGCGCGCCGTGTCCGGCGAGACGCGATGTCGCGCGGGATCGTTGAAGGGCGGATTCATCAGCACCGCATCGACACTGTCGGGAGCCAATCCGGCCGCGGCAAAAGCTGCGGCATCGGCCTCCACATCGAGCACGATCACGTCAGCGGCAATCGCATTCGCATCCGCATTGGCGCGCGCAAGGCCCGCCAGCGCCGCATCGATCTCGACCAGGACCAGAGCGATGCCGGCCACGCGCCTGGCAACCGCCAGGCCCGCGACGCCTGCGCCGGCCCCAAGATCAGCCACGCGGTCACCCGAACGGGCCGCGGTCGCCGCCGCCAGCAACACCGCATCGTGACCGGCGCGATGTCCCGATTTCAGTTGCTTCAGACGCAATTGGCCGCCGAGAAACGCATCCTCGGTGAGTTCGAGGACGGGGTCAGTCATCGGGGCGCAATTCGTGGGCCAGGCCCGCCTCGGCCAGCAACTGGCGGGCCGCGCGATTGTCGTCTTCGTGAACCAGAATGCGGCGCGGCAGGATACCGAGCGATCCCTCGATGACGCTCATGTTCTGGTCCAGCACCAGATGATGGATATTGGCGCCGTCGAGCAGCGCGCCAACTGCGGAAACCAGCACGATATCGTTGGTCCTGACCAATTCCCGCAAGCGATACTCTCCTTTTCACCGGGGTGCGGCAACGGCACCGGGCCTGTCAACCGTTACCTACCCTTGCCGCCTTACCCGGCACTTTCTATTGTAGAATAAGGATAGTGCGAATTGGCCAAAATTGGAGACCCGCGTGGCGGTTATTGTACCCTTCGAAAGTCCGTCGAACGCTTCGATAGATGCGCTGGTCGGGCTCGTCGCCGCCGACATGGAGCGGGTCAACGCCACAATCCTGTCGCGGACCGGGTCGGAAGTCACCATGATTCCGGAAGTCGCCAACCACCTGATCTCATCCGGTGGCAAACGTCTGCGCCCGATGCTGACGCTGGCGATGGCAAACCTCACCGGCTATTCCGGCGACGGCCATATCAAGCTCGCCGCCTCCGTCGAGTTCATGCACACCGCAACGCTGTTGCATGACGACGTGGTCGACGAAAGCGAACTGCGCCGCGGCAAGCTGTCGGCGCGGATGCTGTGGGGCAATGAGGCGAGCGTGCTGGTCGGCGACTTCCTGCTCGGCCAGGCTTTTCGCATGATGGTCGAAGTCGGCTCGCTGCGCGCACTCGATATTCTCTCTTCCGCTGCCGCCACCATCGCCGAAGGCGAAGTGATGCAGCTTGCGGCGGCCAAGAACACCGCGACCACCGAGGACGAGTACCTCGCCGTCATCAGGGGCAAGACGGCCGAACTGTTCGCCGCGGCTTGCGAAGTCGGACCCGTGATCGCCAACCGGCCAAAGGCCGAGCAGACCGCGTGCCGCTCGGTCGGCATGAATCTCGGCATTGCGTTCCAGCTCGTCGACGACGTGCTGGACTATGGCGGTAAAGCCGCAAAACTCGGCAAGAACATCGGCGACGATTTCCGCGAGGGAAAGATCACGCTGCCGGTGGTGCTGGCGTTCCGCCGCGGCAATGACAGCGAGCGCAAGTTCTGGGTCAAGGCGCTGGAGCGCGGCGAGATCGGCGACAGCGACCTCGATCATGCCATCGGGTTGATGACCAAGCACCGCGCACTGGAAGACACGATCAGCCGCGCCCAGCATTACGGCGCAATGGCCGTCGACGCGCTGGCGCTGTTCCCGGCTTCGCCGATGAAGACCGCGCTCGAACAGGTCGTGGCGTTCTGTCTGGCGCGGTCGCATTAAGCGGATGAACGGAATCAATTTTCCGCTGTTTCTGTTGGCCGCGCTCATTGTTGCGGCCGTGCCCGGCCCCGGAATCTTTTACGTCGCGGCAAGGACGCTGTCGGGCGGCAAGCGCGCCGGCATCGCGTCGACGTTCGGAACGGCACTCGGCGGACTCGTGCATGTGATCGCGGGCGCAGTTGGTGTCTCGGCGCTTATCCTTGCGAGCGCCGAACTGTTCACCGCGCTCAAATTCGCAGGCGCGGTCTATCTGGTCTGGCTTGGCCTCAAGACGTTTCGCGAGGCACGCGATCTGCTGCCGCAGCAGGCCATCGCTGCCGGTACACAGCGGGTGTTTCGGGAAGGCGTGCTGGTCGAAGCCCTGAACCCGAAGACCGCGGCATTCTTTCTGGCCTTCATTCCGCAATTCATCGATCCGGCCGGCTACGTCGCTTTCCAGTTCATCATACTTGGCCTGATCTCGGTGGCGCTCAACACACTCGCCGATGTCGTCGTGGTGATGATGGCCGCTTCCGCGCGCGCCGGTCTCACGCGCAATCCGAATCTGCTTCAACGATTGCGACAGGGCTCGGGGCTGTTCATCGCCGGCCTCGGCATTTCGCTGGCGCTGGCGCGGCGGCCGGCGAGCTAGCTCAGCGTTCCCGCATGCACCCACCATCCGGGGTGATCGCGCCGGAGTTTTTCGGCCGCGCGGCCGGCTTCGGCGGTGTTCTCGTAGATCGCAAAGCAGGTGGCGCCCGATCCGGACATCCGCGCCAGCCAGGCGCCGTTGGTCGCGTTGAGCGCCGAGATGACCTTGCCGATCACGGGCTGGACACGCATGGCGGGCGCTTCGAGGTCGTTGGAACTGGCGGCGAGCGCTTCAACCCAGTCTTCGAGCGATGCACCCTCGTCGGGCCAGCGGTCCTGCAGCAGCACATCGGTGGCGCCGACCAGCAATTCGCCGTTGCGCAGGCCCAGCGCGGCAAAGACGTCTTTGGTCGCGACGGGAACGCCGGGATTGACCATCACGCAGGGCATTTTCGGCAGGCTGAGCGGCTGCAGCGTTTCGCCGACGCCGGTCATGACGCAGCCGCGCGAGTTGACGCAGACCGGCACGTCGGCGCCGGTCAGTTGCGCGACCTCGATGATGCGGGGATCGTCGAGCGCGAGCCCGTTCAACTGCGAAAGCAGCCGCAGGGCGGCAGCGGCATCGGCCGAGCCGCCGCCGACGCCGGCCGCGACCGGCAATACCTTGTCGAGCGAGAAACTGCCGGCCTTCATTCCGGGTACGCGCTCGGCTAACAGACGCGCGGCCTTGAGCACCAGATTATCCGACGTCTCGCCGCATGCCTGCGCCAGCGGTCCTGACATCTTCAAATTCAGATCCGAACCCGGCGACAGCGTCAGCCGGTCGGCGCAATCGGCGAACGCCACCACGCTGTCGAGATCGTGATAGCCGTCCGCACGGCGGCCATTCACCCGCAAGGTCAGGTTGACCTTGGCGCGTCCCTCGTCACTCAATGCCGGCATTACCGAACAGCCCCCAAAGTCCTGCCGTCAACCGCCCTTGCCGTCTTCCTTCTTCTTGTCGGCGGAAGCCGCAGAAGAGGTGTCTTCGGGCAGACCATTGGCAATCTTGGCTTCGATCTTCGGCAATTCTTCCGCCTCGGGCTTGAGGTCGCGGGCATGGGCCCACTGGAATTTGGCTTCCAGCGCCCGCCCGACCCGCCAATAGGCGTCGCCGAGATGGTCGTTGATGGTCGGATCCTCGGGCTTGAGATCGATCGCGCGTTCGAGATTCTTCACCGCATCCTCAAAATTGCCGATCCGGTAAAACGCCCAGCCCAGCGAATCCACGATGTAGCCGTCGTCGGGGCGCTGATCGACGGCGCGCCGGATCATCTTCATGCCTTCGTCGAGATTGATACCCTGGTCGATCCAGGAATAGCCGAGATAATTCAGGACATGCGGTTGCTCGGGCTGCAGCTCCAGCGCCTTGCGCATGTCGGCCTCGGCCTTGCTCCACTGCTTGGAACGTTCCTCGCAAATGCCGCGATAATAGTAGGTGACCCAGGTATTCTTGTCCGTCAGCCCGGGCGTCGCGTCGATCGCCTGCGTATAGGTCGTGGCGCAATCGCCGAACTTCTTGCGGCCGCGCTCGATGTTGCCGAGCGCCATGATGGCTTCGATATCTTTCGGCGCTTCCGCGGTGACGCCCTTCAGGATCTTGATCGCCTCGTCGCTGCGGTCGGCGGCGTCGAGATTGGTGGCAAGCTGGATCTGCGCGTTGCGCTTGAGCGGCGAACTCGCCGGCATGCGCTCGTAGACCTTGATCGCCATCTGGGGCTTCTTCACGGACTCATAGAGATCGGCAAGCGACAGCAGCGCCAGCGGATGATTGGGCTGCAAATAGAGCGCGAGTTGCAGATAGACCAGCGCCAGATCCTCGCCACCGCGGCGGGTCAGGGTAGCGCCGATGCCGTACAGCGCCTCGGCCGCGCCGGCTTGCGCCGAATCGACCAGCGGCGGCAGCTTCTTGCCGGCCTTGGTCTCGCGCAGCCCTTCCTGCACCAGCGGGTGCCGCGGCAGCTTCTTGTCGAACGCCTCGTAAATGCCGGCTGCCGCCGCGCCGTCCTTGTTGCGCGACAACCAGCGCGCATAGGCATCCGACACGCGCAGCATCGAATCGTCGAGCTTGTAGGCGCGCTCGAACCGCGTGCCGGCGTCCTTGTCCTTGCCCGATATTTCCAAGATCATGCCGGTGTGGAGATCCTTGAAGATCGGATACCATTCAGGGCCGGTCAGCTTGTCGATACTGGCAACCGCCGCCTTGGCATCGCCCGCGCCGTAGCTCGCCCAGCCCGACAGCAGCGTCGCCACCAGGTCGGTGATCGGCCCGCGGATCGACTGGTTGATGTTGAGTTGCGCGGCCGGATATTTCTTCTGCTTGAGGTCGCGGACGCCAACTACCAGCCGCGCGACGCGGTTCGCCTTGTCCATCGTCAGGATGCGATCGGCAAGCTTGACGGCCTCATCGATGTCGCCGTCGGCCAGCGAGGAGATGAAGGCGCGGTCCAGCAGCTCGTTGTTCTTCGGATCGGTGCGCAGCGCGGAGCGATAGAACGCTGCCGCGGAAGCCGCGTCGCGCTCGACGCTGGCGTGGCGGGCGGCCAAATAGCTGCCGGACGTCGTCAGCGATTTCAGATCGGCCTTGCTGGGGAATTGCGCGCCATTATCGCCCGTGTGTTCGGGCGTCTGGGCCAAAACCGCAGCCGGCGCGGCCAGTGCGGCGAGAGTAATTGCAGCGATCGTCCAACGGTTCATACGAGTGGAAAGCATCACGGTTCGCCTAGCTCCAGGATGTATGGCAGGATCGTTACGACCGGTCTCGAATGCAAACCCAAACGGCAGCATCTCGGCCAGCGACAATGCCGCTTTTGGCCCTCAACCGCAAGGATAGGGGTTGGCGAATCGATTGGCAGATTAAGCCCTTAGGGCCTCGATTTAGCCAGCCCATCCGGGAAACGCTTTTACTATGGCGGTATCGTGACCGGAGGCGGTATCACCCTCCTCCAGCTCACGCAATCGTGGTCGATACGGCTCTCTACATACCCTGATAGTTGGGCCCGCCGCCGCCCTCGGGCGGAACCCAGGTGATGTTGCCGTTCGGGTCCTTCACGTCGCAGGTCTTGCAGTGGACGCAGTTCTGGGCGTTGATCTGGAAGCGCGGACCCGAGCTTTCCTCGACCCATTCATACACGCCGGCCGGGCAATAGCGGTTCGACGGACCGGCATAGACATCGTGCTCGGATGTCTTCTGCAGGTTCATGTCGGCGACCTTGAGATGAACCGGCTGGTCCTCTTCATGGTTGGTATTGGAGAGGAACACCGAGGACAGCTTGTCGAAACTCAGCTTGCCATCCGGTTTCGGGTAAGCGATCGGGGTGTGCGTCTTCGCCGCATCCAGCGTCTTGCGGTCGGGCTTGGCGTGCGACTGGGTTCCGAACAGCGAGAAGCCCAGCGTATTGCACCACATGTCGAAGCCGCCGAGCGCCACGCCGATGATGGTGCCGAACTTCGACCACAGCGGCTTGACGTTGCGAACCCGGTGCAGGTCTCGGCCGACGGCGGAATCCCGCCAGGCGTTCTCATATTCGACCAATTCGTCGTTGGCGCGGCCGGCGCCGAGCGCGGCGGCGACATGTTCGGCGGCGAGCATGCCGCTGTCCATCGCGTTGTGCACGCCCTTGATGCGCGGCACGTTGACGAAGCCGGCGGCGCAGCCGATCAGCGCGCCGCCCGGGAAACTCAGCCGCGGCACCGACTGATAGCCGCCCTCGGTGATCGCGCGCGCGCCATAGGAAATCCGCTTGCCGCCTTCGAACACGGTACGAATCGAGGGATGGGTCTTGAAGCGCTGGAATTCGTCGAACGGCGACAGATACGGATCGTCGTAATTGAGATGCACGACAAAACCGACCGCCACCTTGTTCTCGTCGTAATGGTAGAGGAACGAGCCTCCGCCGGTCGAATTGTTGAGCGGCCAGCCGAACGAATGCTGGATCAGTCCCTTCTGGTGTTTTGCGGGATCGATCTCCCAGACTTCCTTCAACCCGATGCCGAATTTCGGCGGCTCGCTGTTGGCGTCGAGCGAGAATTTCGCGATCAGCTGCTTGCTGAGGCTGCCGCGCGCGCCTTCGGCGAACAGCGTGTATTTGCCAAGCAGCTCCATGCCGCGCGTAAAAGAATCCTTGAGGCTGCCATCCCTGGCGATGCCCATGTCGCCGGTCGCGATCCCCCGCACCGCGCCGTTGTCGTCGTACAGCACTTCGGCCGCGGCAAAACCTGGATAGATTTCGACGCCGAGCGCCTCCGCCTTCGGCCCCAGCCAGCGGCAGACATCGCCGAGCGAGCCGATATAGCAGTGATGGTTGTTCATCAGCGGCGGCATGGCGAAGCCCGGCAGCCGAATCGCACTGGTTGCGGTGGTCCAGTAGAAGCGGTCGTCCTTGACCTCTGTCTTCAGCGGACAATCGGCATCCTCGCGCCAATCAGGAATCAGCTTGTCGAGGGAGACCGGATCGATCACGGCGCCCGACAGGATATGCGCGCCGACCTCGGAACCCTTCTCCACCACGACGATGCTGAGATCGGCATTGAGCTGCTTCAGCCGGATCGCCGCGGCGAGGCCCGACGGCCCGGCGCCGACGATCACGACGTCGAATTCCATGGATTCGCGAGGAGGAAGTTCTTCTGCACTCATGATCTGATCTCAGCCCAATTGAGAACGGCTCTAAAGGCTCGTTGTTTCCGATTTTTGCGGGGAGGACAACCATGGAAATGGCAATGCGAGGCGTTTCACGCCGGCGCGATCCATATTACATTGGCATAATGGATTTGATCCCCGAACCCGCGCCTAATGTCAGGCAATTGCTGGCCTTTTATCTGGAGGCCGGGGTCGATTGCGCGTTGACGGAGGAGCCGGTCGATCGGCTGAGCGAGCCCGACGCCCCTGCCGCCCCCGTCACGGTCCGCGAGACTGCGCCACCCCAACAGTTGCGGGAAACGCCCGCCGCGACGCCGGCAGTTCCGCGCAGCGAAACAGCGCCCCCACCGGAAGCGGCCATCGCGATCGCGCGCGAGGCGGCGCGAACGGCGCCGACGCTGGAAGTGCTGCGTGCGCTCCTGGAAAATTTCGAGGGCTGTGCGCTGAAAAACACCGCGACGCGGCTGGTGTTTGCCGACGGCAATCCGCAAGCCCGCATCATGTTCGTCGGCGAAGCGCCCGGGCGCGACGAGGACATCGAGGGCCTGCCCTTTGTCGGACGTTCCGGCAAACTGCTCGACCGGATGATCGCGGCGATCGGGCTCGACCGCAGCAAGGCCTACATCGCCAATGTCATTCCCTGGCGGCCTCCCGGCAACCGCACGCCAACGCCGCAGGAGACGCAAATCTGTCTGCCGTTCATCCAGCGGCAGATCGAACTCGTGAACCCGGATGTGCTGGTGACGCTCGGCAATCCCTCGACGCAAACGCTGCTGTCGACCCGCGAGGGCATCATGAGAACGCGCGGAAAATGGTTCGACTACGACACCGGCACCCGCACCATCCGCGCCATGGCGACGTTCCACCCGGCGTATCTGCTGCGGTCGCCGTCCTACAAGCGGATGTCGTGGCAGGATCTGCGCGCGATTGCGAAGGCGCTGGAGCAGACACCTTCGTAGGGTGAACCAAGGCGCACTTTGGAACCACCAGCGGAGCGAGAGACTACTGCGCCTTCGGCCGCACGATGGCCCAGCCGACGCGCAACAGCGGCTGGCGGCCGTTCACCATCCATTCGAAGGCGCGCGGCACTTCCGGCACGAGGCCCGGAAAGCGTTGCGCGATCTCGGGAGGGGGCGTGCCTGAGGTATCGGAGGCGCGCCAGACCACGACGCCGCCGGTCTGGTTGAATTTCGCGACCGACAGCCATGGCGTTCGTTCCGGCGTGGCGTCGAGCAACAGATGCGGACGCCCGGCGCTCATCGCGATGAAACTCGCCAGTTGCGGATCGCCGGCGACCGCACGCAGGCGCTGGTTGGTTCGCCGTTCGAAATTGTCGCCGAAGAATGCGGCAATTGCTTTCGCGGGCAGCGAGGTCGGCACTTCGGCAGCACCGGTCCACGGCACAAAAAATGTGGTCGCAATCACCACGAGGGCGGGAGCGGCGAGCGCAGCAGCCCACACGGTGCGCAGCACGCGCTGACGCCGCAGGTAGAGCAGATCGCCGGTCGCCACGATCACGGCAAGCCCGGACATCAGCAAGGCAACGCCTGCGCCGCCCACGACATGGTCGAAATTGAACAGCCCGGCCAGGAAACTTCCGAGCAGCGCCGGGGCGACGGCGAAGAAATAGACGAAGTCGCGCGCCAGCGGATCGACCGGCGGGCGGTAGATGATCGGCGCTTCGCCGGCGTTGCGGGCGAGCCAGCCGGAATTGAGGATCACCAGCAGCACGACGGCGGACATCGCAAGCACGAGGCCGACGAGCAGCCAGCCCCATTGCAGAGTGCGCGCGCCGAGATCGGAGATCGCAGGCCATGGCGGCATGGCGAATGCGTCGGCGCGAAGCAGCCAGATCAGATAGGGCAACACCAGGACGGCGATCACCAGCAGCGCATAGAGCGGATCCAGCGACATCAGGACTCGCCGCCCCCGCGGGGTGGCAACGGCAAATGCGGCGAGCAGCAGCAGTATCCCGGGCGCGGCCGATGTCGTCAGCAGCAACAGCCCGGCCTCGATCGACCAGGCGAACCACGCATTGCGCCGGTTCTGGCCGATCAACTGCCAGGAATGCAGCAACAGCAGCGCCCACAGCGGGCGCGCCAGCACCAGCGGGCCGAATTCGACGCCGGGCGAACTGAATGCCACCACCGTCAACGAGAGCAGGACCGCGAGCACCGCCTGCTGCCCGCCGACGATCGCGCGGGCCAGCTGATAATAGATCCAGAACGTGACGACAGCGCAGGCTTGCGCCAGCAGGTAGACACCGAACATGTTGTTGCCGGCGGCGCGGAAGGCGATGTCGGCGAGCCAGAACGCCAGCGGCGGACCGAGCCAGGTACCGACCTGGTATTCCCGGCCGAACGCCAGCACGGTCGCGAGGTCGCCGGGCGGGCTGCGGTAGAGCAGCATCGGCAGGAACAGCCAAAGGCCGGCCTGGACCAGCACCACGATCCATACCACCAGCCGCGGCCGGGCGCGGATCAGTTCGACAACGAGCGAGGTGAAACGCATGAAACGTCCGAATGCACGGGCCGAGCCGCTCTGTCCCCAAGACGTTTGATAGTGCGCACGCGCCGCCGAGGCAACCGGCCTCAGATCGTCGCTGAAATCTCGGAAGTAATCTCTCCTTCGACGGTGAAGAGATCGGGTTCGACCGTCTCTTCGACGGTCTCGGGATAGTGTTTCAGCCGCGCGGCAATAACCGGCGCGAAAAATCGGCGGTGGTGGATGCTCGGGCCTAACCGGTCCAGCGCCTCGCGATGTTCCGGCACGGCATAGCCCTTGTGGCTTTCAAAACCGTAGCCCGGGCAATCCAGCGCCAATGCGCTCATCAGGCGGTCGCGCGTTACCTTGGCGATGATCGAGGCGGCTGCAATCGACATCACGATGCCGTCGCCGCCGATCACCGCGTCGCAGTCGCAAGGGGCATCGATCTTGTCGCGGCCGTCGACAAACACATGTCTCGGCATCTCGGGCAGTGCCCGAACCGCGCGCGCCAGCGCCCAGAGCGAGGCGCGCAAGATATTGTCGCGATCGATCCGGGCCGGAGAGGCAAAGGCGACCGCAAAGGACGAGGTCGCGCAGATCTCCTCGAACAGTTCCTCGCGGCGATCGGCGGTCAGCCGCTTGGAATCGTCGATACCCTTCGGGATTCGCTTGGGATCGAGCACGACGGCAGCCGCCACCACCGGACCCGCCAGCGGACCGCGCCCGGCCTCGTCGCAGCCGGCCACCGGCCAGACGCCGCGCTTGATCAGCGTTCGCTCGCGGCGAAAGCTCGGCGGCGCGACCGCGATGACGCCCTTGGGCGGCCCGGCCTGTTCCTTGCCGGCTTCCTTGTCGATCTTTTTGGCAGACCTGTCTCGAATCATGGCCGGGATCGTGCGTAAGCGCGCGCCCGGGCGCAACCGGGAACACGGCACAATTCCCGTTATTCAGCGCGCTGCCGCCGCCACTCTCCGGCCTCAATCACGTAAACGCTCCGGCTTCCGCGCTTGGGGTCGGCAATCGTCGCCCGATAACGCATTCCGAGCTTCTCGAGCGCGTGAATGGACGGTGCATTTCGCGGATCGACCATCCCGAGCAATCTGCCGCATTTGAGTTGCTCGAACCCAAAGGCGAGCTGCGCCTCGCCGATTTCGGTTGCGATCCCCCTGCCCCATGCCGGGCGCGCAAGGACAAACCCGATCTCAAAATCGTCGGCTCCCAGCGCGCCACAGGAGGCCAAGCCGGCAAAGCCGATAATTTCGCCCGCGGGCTTTTCAGTCAGAACCGCAAACCCCGTGAGGCTGTCGCCGAAAGTGAAGAATCTCCGGATGAAATCTTCGGCGGCGTCCCCGGCCATCGGCGCACCGGAAAATGCAAAGCGCATTACTTCGCCGTCGCCGAAGATCAGATTCTGCAGAACAGATATGTCCTCTTCGACCGCAGTGCGCAGAATCAGGCGCGGCGTCGTCAAGATGACGAGCGGCTGCTTTTCCGATAGCGGCGCGGGCTTCTGGTCCATCGAGCCGCAATACGGCAATTCGCCGGCAGAGAGAAGCGGCGCTGTGGTAACACCGCCTGGATTAATCCGGCAGGTGAACCCGCCGGTCGTCGCCGACCTCGATGCCGGGCGCAACCACGACTTCCCAGGGGTGGTCGTCGGGATCGCCGAAATAGCCGGAATAACCGCCGTAATCGGTCTTGTGCGCGGGCTTCAACAGCGACGCGCCGCAGGAAATGGCGAAATCCAGCACGGCGTCGACCTCCTCGACGGAGCCGCAATTCCAGGCGAGCGTCGATCCGCGAAAGGTTTTCGGCCGCGGCTGGTCCGGCAGCGTGGCGTCGCGGGCGAGTTGATCCCACGGAAAAAGCCCGATCACCGTGCCGCCGGTGTCGAAGAAGGCGACCGCCTCGCCGGTTGCCCGAAACTTTCGCGCAAAGCCGAGCGCTTCGTAAAACGCGATACTGGCGTGCATGTCGCTGACGCCGAGCGTGATGACCGTGAACCGCGGGGTGGGCTTGCTACTCATGCTACTCTTCCTCTCCGTCTTTCCCTGCGTGGCGAGATGGATTGCTTGGCTTCGCTCGCAATGACGATCAGAACAAACTCAGTTGCTGTCCGCTGCGCTTCGGCTTGAGGAAATGATCGGTGGTGAGTTTCGAGCGGCGCTTGTTGAGGCCGAGCTTTTCGCAGGCGATCTCGAACCGCCGCCCGATCATCCAGGCCATCGGGCCGGTGCCCTTCATCCGCGTCCCCCATTGCGAGTCGTAGTCGCGCCCGCCGCGCATGTCGCGGATCAGGGTGAAGACGTGACGGTAACGGTCGGGATAATTCGCCATCAGCCATTCGCGAAACAGGTCACGCACTTCCAGCGGCAGCCGCAGCAGCACGTAGCTTGCTTCCTTGACGCCGGCATGGGCCGCGGCATCGAGAATGCGTTCGATCTCGGAATCGTTCAGCGCCGGGATGACCGGTGCGACCATCACGGTCGCGGGAATGCCAGCCTCCGACAATTGCCGCAGCGCCTCCAGCCGCTTCGGCGGCGTCGAGGCGCGCGGCTCCATGGTGCGCGCGAGCTTGGGATCGAGCGTGGTCACGGAAATGGCGACCTTGGCCAGATTGCGTTTCGCCATCCGCTGCAGAATATCGATGTCGCGCGTCACCAGCGCCGATTTGGTGACGATGCCGACCGGATGCCCGGCCCGATCCAGCACTTCGAGAATGCCGCGCATGATCTTGTGTTCGCGCTCGATCGGCTGATAGGGATCGGTGTTGGTGCCGATCGCGATCATGCGCGGCTCGTAACCCGAGGCGGCCAGTTCCTTTTCGAGCAGTTCCGGCGCGTCCGGCTTGACCAGCAACTTGGATTCGAAATCGAGCCCGGGCGACAGTCCGAGAAACGCATGCGTCGGCCGCGCGAAGCAGTAGACACAGCCATGCTCACAGCCGCGATAGGGATTGATCGAACGGTCGAAGCCGATATCGGGCGAGTCGTTGCGGGTGATGACCTTGCGCGAGGTATCGAGCGATACCGTCGTCTTGAACGGCGGCAGGTCGTCCAGGCTCTGCCAGCCATCGTCGAAGGCGACCCGCGCCTCGGCCTCGAACCGGCCGCTATCGTTGGACTGCGCGCCGCGCCCGCGCCGTCGCTTGCGTTCGATGGCGACCGCGAGCTCGGCAAAAGGTGTCGCACCCGCCGGCTCGGAGGGCGCCGTGACCGGCGGGTGCTTGAGGGCATGAGAGGATGCTCGGCTCATGAAGCGAACATAGCATGTCAAAAGAACAAATCAAGAACATCATCGACAACAATTCGCAATGAGACGCGCACGTGGAAAAGACAGCGGCTTCAGATGCCGCAAAAAACTGCACGCAAGCCGGCTGCTTTGATTGTGACAAGGTGATAACAGTGCAGCGTTTTTCCTCGTTTGAGCCACCGAAGCCTCATCCATGTTGAGCGTGATCATTCCAACCGAAGGGGTCGAGCAGCCCGCCGTCGCTACGCTGGCGGCGCTGGTGCCGGGAGCCGCAGCCGGCGTCATCCGCGAGGTGCTGTTGGTCGACAGGGCCGGCAACGGCGTGATCGAACGGGTGGCCGACGTCGCCGGCTGCAGTTTTCTCAGGTTTGAAGGAACGCGCGCCGCGGCGCTGGCCGCCGGTGCGCGGGCGGCGCGCTCGCCATGGCTGATGTTCCTGCACGCCGGTGCGGTGC
Organism: Bradyrhizobium sp. AZCC 2262; assembly: GCF_036924535.1. NCBI lineage: Bacteria > Pseudomonadati > Pseudomonadota > Alphaproteobacteria > Hyphomicrobiales > Nitrobacteraceae > Bradyrhizobium > Bradyrhizobium sp. AZCC 2262. The sequence continues at coordinate 5,565,247 of NZ_JAZHRT010000001.1, forward strand.
TCGACAACGGCTGGATCGAAGAGACCACGCAGTTCATCCAGAACGTATCAAGCAGCGACCGGCCCCGCGCCGGGGTGTTTCGCTATGCCCGCTCGCCCTATACCGACACGCGGCTGCGCGATGGCTTCAAATTCGTCGTCCGCCTGATTGCCGGCCCGTCGGCGGAACAGGGGCTGCTGATTGCGCGCGATCATTATGAGCGGCTTGGCGGCTACCGGCCGGATTCCCGCCGTTCCGAGACCCGGCTGCTACGCCAGCTCGGCCGCGCCTCGCGCACCCAGCTGCGCAGCCGGATCATGGTCGTCGCCTAGGGCGGCCCAGACATAAAATATCGAAAACAACCCCATGCAAAGTAGAGCGGGACCGGGCGGGGCCTCGCCGGATGCTGCGGTCAGAATATACTTGCCAAAGGCAACTATATATTTGACAATGGCAAGCATCGAGGAAGTTCCATGTCCCAACTGAATTCCGAACAGGAAGTCGCGGCGGTTCGCGCCTTCAACCGCTTCTACACCCGCAAGCTCGGCGTGCTGGACCAGCAGCTGCTGAAGAGCCCCTACTCGCTGAGCGAGGCGCGGGTGCTGTACGAACTCGCCCACCGCCAGGATCTCTCGGCCAAGGAGATCGGAGCCGAACTGGGCCTCGACGCCGGCTATCTCAGCCGGATCGTGCAGAATTTCGATGAAGCCGGGTTGATCACCCGCGAACCGCTGCCGTCCGACCGCCGGCAATACCGGCTCGCTTTGACCGCCAAGGGCCGTCAGGCGTTCGCAAAACTCGAGCGGAGCACAAAGGACGACGTCGCGGCGATGCTTGGCTCGCTGCCGAACGGCGGCAGGGAACGCCTGATCGGGGCAATGGCCGACATCGAGCGACTGCTCGGCGATAGCAGTGCCGCACCACGGCCGGCGACACTGCGCGAGCCGCGTCCCGGCGACATGGGATGGGTGGTGCAAAGCCACGGCGCGCTCTATGCGCGCGAATACGGATGGGATTCCTCGTTCGAGGGGCTCGTCGCCGAAATCGCAGCCAAATTCCTCAGCTCGTTCGACGCGTCGCGGGAACGTTGCTGGATCGCGGACATCGAGGGGGCACAGGTCGGCTCGATATTTCTGGTGCGGCACACCGACGATATCGCCAAGCTGCGGCTCTTGCTGGTCGATCCGGCCGGGCGTGGCCAGGGGCTGGGCCATCGCCTGGTCACCGAATGCATCGCGTTCGCGAAGGCCTGCGGTTATCGGCGGATCACGCTCTGGACCCAGAGCATCCTCGTCGCCGCCCGCAAAATCTATCAGGAAGCCGGGTTCAAGCTGGTCGCCACCGAGCCGCACCGCAGCTTTGGCCAGGACTTGGTCGGCGAAACCTGGGAACTCGAACTATGAAGCCCGTGCGTCGCGACAACTCGCGGCGCGTGACGCCTGATATCCTCGACTTCCATATCAAGCGCGCGCATCAGTTGCGCGTCGAAGCCTGGCGCAACATGTGGCGCGGGCTATGGAGGCTGCTGGTCAGGCAGAGGCGCCTTTGGCTTTAGGCCGTCGCAGGTGCTCGTCGAGCCGCGGCATGATCTCGACGAAATTGCAGGGACGCGTGCGATAATCAAGTTGAGCGGCAAGGATGCCGTCCCACGCGTCGCGGCAGGCGCCCGGCGATCCCGGCAGGCAGAAGATGAAGGTCGCCCCCGCTACTCCGGCAGTGGCGCGGCTCTGCACCGTCGAAGTGCCGATCTTGGCGTGGCTCAGCATGTGGAAGGCGATGGAAAAACCATCCATCCGCTTCTCGAACAGCGGCTCGATCGCTTCCGGCGTCACGTCGCGGCCGGTGAAACCGGTGCCGCCGGTGGTGATGATCGCATCGACGCCCTCGTCGGCGATCCATCGCTTGATGATGGCGCGGATCGCATCGACGTCGTCGACGATGATCTCGCGCGCGGCAAGAAGATGACCGGCCGCCGTCAGCCGCTCCGCCAGCGTGGCGCCGGATTTGTCATCGGCCAGCGAGCGGGTATCCGAGACCGTCAGCACCGCGATGTTGAGCGGCACGAATTGTTTTGACTCATCGATCGACATTCCCACCTCTCATCCGTCATTCCGGACAGACCGCGTGGCGGGCTGATCCGGAATCTCGAGATTCCGGGTTCGATGCTGCGCATCGCCCCGGAATGACGTCATTCGGCTACAACGCGCCTTGGGCAAACGTGTTGCAGGCCTGCACCGTGCCCTGCTGATAGCCCGTCATGAACCATTGCTTGCGCTGCGCCGCCGAGCCGTGGGTGAAGCTATCGGGCACCACCCTGCCCGTCGACTGCCGCTGCAGCGTGTCGTCGCCGATCGCGGTCGCCGTCCTCAGTGCCGCATCGATATCGCCGGGCTCGATGAAGCCGGGACGCTTCTTCTCTTCGCGGTTGACCCAGACGCCCGATAGACAATCCGCCTGCAGCTCGACCTTGACCTGCAGCGCGTTGGCCTCCGCCTTGCTGCCGGCCTGCTGTTGCAACCGCTGCACGCGCGGCAGAATGCCGAGCAGGTTCTGGATGTGATGCCCCGCTTCATGCGCGATGATATAGGCGGTTGTGAACTTGCACGCACTGCCCGAGCAACCGCGGAAGCGCGTCTCGACTTCGCGGAAGAAACTGGTGTCGAGGAATATCTGTTTGTCCGGCGGGCAGTAGAACGGTCCCATCGCCGACTGCGCCATGCCGCAGCGCCCGCCATTGGTGGCGTTGCGAAACAGCACGATGCGCGGTCCCGTGTAATTCTGTCCGCTGGACTGGAAGATCTCGCTCCAGCGGTCGTCGATCTCGCCGAGAATGCCAGCGATCATGCTGCCGACTTCATCCTTTGGCGCGCCGGTCTTGGCCGGCCCCGACCGGCGATCGGTCTGGTAGGTCGGCGCCTGGTTGCCTCCGGTCAGAATTTCCGCGCCGCCGATCAGGATGCGCGGATCGATGCCGAAGGCATAGCCGACGAGGCCGAGCACAATGATGGTGCCGATGCCAAGCCCGCCACCGCCCATCGGCAGGCCAAAACCGCCGCCGCCACCCATTCCGCCGCCGCCGTCGTCGCGACGGTCATCGATATCGTCGCTGCGGCGGAAATCATCGTAACGCATGGCGGTGTTTCCTCATCCCCGGCTGTTTGCCCGAATACCCAACGCAGCAATCACGTAAAATTTCCATTCCATTAATCAATAACCTGCCCGGCAAAAATTGCCTAGGGCGCCGTCCCTCGCAATTTCTCCCGGCAATCTCTTCTCAGCAACTTTACCGATTAAGTCGATTTTTACTTTGCCGGGTCAATGTACCGCCAGTCGGTTGTTTAGTCCCGCGTCGCCGACAGCGTCGCCTGAGTCAGAGTAGTTGAGTCATGGTAGTGTCGCGTCGCGGGGCGTCTGCAAGGGCGCCCCGCACTAAATTCGAGTCTGACTCCAGCGCTCGTATCGTCGTCGGCGATTGCGTCGCCGAGATGTCGAAGCTCCCGGCCGGTTCGGTCGATCTGGTGTTCGCAGATCCCCCGTATAACCTGCAGCTGAAGGGCGATCTCAAGCGCCCCGACGAATCCCATGTCGATGCCGTCAACAACGACTGGGACAAGTTTTCATCCTTCGCCGCTTACGACGATTTCACCCGCGCCTGGCTGCTCGCCTGCCGCCGGATCATGAAACCGTCGGCGACTTTGTGGGTGATCGGCTCCTATCACAACATTTTCCGCGTCGGCTCGATCATGCAGGACCTCGGCTTCTGGGTCCTCAACGACATCGTCTGGCGCAAGACCAATCCGATGCCGAATTTCCGCGGCCGCCGCTTCACCAATGCCCATGAAACCATGATCTGGGCGGCGCGCGACGAAAAAGCCAAGGGCTATACCTTCAACTATGAAGCCCTGAAGGCCGCCAACGAGGACGTGCAGGCGCGTTCCGACTGGTTGATTCCGCTCTGCACCGGCGACGAGCGCCTCAAGGGCGCCGACGGCAAGAAAGTGCATCCAACCCAGAAGCCCGAGGGCCTTTTGGCGCGCGTGCTGCTGTCGTCGTCGAAGCCCGGCGATCTCGTGATCGATCCCTTCAACGGCACCGGCACGACGGGCGCCGTGGCAAAACGTCTCGGCCGCCGTTACATCGGCTTCGAGCGCGACAAGACCTATGCGACTGCGGCCGAAGCGCGCATCGCGGCCGTCGAACCGCTGCCCGAGGCGACGCTGGCGCCGTTCATGACTGCGCGCGACGCGCCGCGCGTGGCGTTCTCCGAACTGATCGAGCGCGGCATGATTCCGCCCGGCACCAAGCTGGTCGACTCCAAGAAGCGCCACGGCGCGCTGGTTCGCGCCGACGGCGCCATCATGCTCGGCGACAAGGTCGGCTCGATCCACCGCATCGGGGCGGTGGCGCAGGGCACCGGCGCCTGCAACGGCTGGACCTTCTGGCATGTCGAGACCAAGAACGGCCTGAGGCTGATCGACGAACTGCGCGCCGAAATCCGCTCCGGGATGGCGGCGGGCTGAGCCCTCGTTTCACGTCGACATAAGACCTTCAGGCACAGCCCATGGCCGCGCCAAAGCACCGCAGCGTGCGCATGGCACGCCGGGCCCGCAATGGCGCGAAATGCGGCTTTGCCTATACCCCGCGCAGCCGGCGCAATCCGGCGGCATGGCAGCCGTGCCAAGTACGCGGGTGGCGATGCACCTTTTCGCTCCTATTTAAAAGGATACGTGCTAACTTTCGTTTGCCCACAAGAGATTGCTCCCATGCGCACGCGAGGCTCTGAATCGTTCATCGTGCTGCCGCTGCTGCCGATCTTCCTGATCGGCTTGTTTCCAATACTGCTGTTGAGTTTGATGGGCCCCGCCGGACTGATCATCCTCGGCATCCTGGTTGCCAGCGCGGGCTTGACCGACATTCTCGACGCCAGCGGCACCTTCAGTGAGCAGATCATCGTGCACGGCTATGCGCGAGGATCGGAGCGCACGGGGCAACGAACGGCGCTGCGTTCGGAAATGCGCTTCGCATCCGTCATGATCGCAGCCGGTGCGGGCCTTGCGGTCGTCGGCATCGGCGGTCTGGCGCTGTCGTAGAGAGCGAGCTTCGCTCGTCTCGAGAGCGCGAGCTCCGTTCGTCTCGGGAGCACCGGCCCAAGCCCGGTCACAAACTCGTCGCTTGCGCACCACGCAAAAATTTGAGCATGGACATGACGCAAGGCGGCAATGCCGCCGCGTGCCGCAACAAGTTGTCCTGACAAGAAGCAATGGGGGAAATTCCAAATGCTCAAATTCTATTTCAACGGATCGCCCAACCCGACCAAGGTCGCCCTCTTCCTCGAGGAAGCCGGCCTCGCCTACCAGCCGGTCGCCGTCGACACCCGCAAGGGCGACCAGTTCAAACCGGAATACCTCGCCATCAATCCGAACGCCAAGGTGCCCGCGATCGACGACGACGGCGTCAAGGTGTTCGACAGCAACGCCATCCTGCTCTACCTCGCCGAAAAGACTGGCAAGTTTCTCCTTGCCAACACGCCGGCCAACCGCGGCGAATTGCTGTCCTGGCTGATGTTCGCTGCGACAGGCGTAGGTCCGTATTCCGGCCAGGCCGTCCACTTCAAGCATTTTGCGCCGGAAAAAATCGACTACGCGCATAACCGCTACCAGTTCGAGGCGCAGCGGCATTTTGGCATTCTCAACGACCACCTCGCCGGCCGCCGCTATATGGTCGGCGATACCTATACCATCGTCGACATGGACGTGTGGGGCTGGGCCCGCATGCTCCCCTTCGTTCTCGGCGAGGAGGCGGTCGCAAAGTATCCCAACGTCAAGCGGCTGGTCGATGAGATCATGGCACGGCCTGCCGCGGCCAAGGCGATCGCGCTGAAGGATAACTTCAAGTTCAAGGCCGAGATGGACGACGAGGCCCGCGGCAACATGTTCAAGCATATGTCGGTGAAGGCGGCCTGAGCGCGGCCGACACCGAAAACTTGTAGGGTGGGCAAAGGCGCACTTGCGCCGTGCCCACCTTTTTCTTTTCGAATGTGGCTTGAGGAATGGCGGGCACGCTTCGCTTTGCCCACCCTACAAGCTCAGCCTCGCAACGACTCAATGACTCAAATCGCGACAGCGAGCTTTTGCTCCGCGGGGAACGGACCGAGCACACGCTCCACCAGCGCGGAATCGCAGTATTCCTTGATCTCCTTGATCTTGCCGTTCTCGATCCGCCAGACCATGCAGTACTGATTGTCGTAGCGCTCCCCGGACTTGGTGACATTGTCCCCGCGGGCTTCGACGACGACGTAGTCGCCTTCCGCGATAAAATTGAACGCCAGCGTGCGCGGCCGCCCGGCGAAGAACGATCGGAAATGCCCCATCAGGCCGTTGTTGATGGCCTCGCGGCCCTTGAACTCATGCGACCAGGAATACTGGCCGGTGACGATCCAGATCGCGTCCTCAGCAAGGTTGTCGACGAACGTGGTCCCGCTCCGGTTCGCTGAGTCGGTGTAGACCTGTTGCACCAGCTTCTTGTTGGCGGCTGAACTCATCATTGTCTCCGTTCTTGCATGAGGGGCGAGAGCCCCCGAGGGGGTGATGGACATCAGGCCGCCGGAAATGGCTGGCTGACATCGGGTTCGGGCGGCAGGCGCAGGCCGTTGGCGAGATAGCCGACCGTCCGGTAGTAGCCGGCGAGCAGCAGCAGTTCGAGGATCGCTTCATCCCCGAACGCCGCCCGCAATTCCGACCACAGTTCGTCGCTGATGTCGCAGGTGTCGTGCAGTTCGTCAGCGAGGCGGATCAGCACCGCATCGTTGGCCTCCCAGCAGGCGCTGTCGGCGTCGCCATGCACCGTGGCGCTGACCTGCGCTGCGGTTAGCCCCGCCTCGCCGGCAAAGTAGTGCACGCGCATGCCCCACTCATATTCGCAGCCGCAGCGCGCGGTCACGCGATGCAGCAGGACCTCGCGCTGCCGGATGCTGAGCTTTGTTCCGGGAAGATAGCTCGGCGCGCCGCGAATGAAGCGCTCGAACAGTTCGGGATGGCGCGCGAGCGTGGTGAACAGGCGAAAGGGAGGCATCCAGGATCGCGGCATGCGATCGAAGGCGGCCTGAACTTTGTCGGGATAAGGCGGTGTGGCCGGCTCCAGTCGTGCGGTCATGCAGGCGGGTCTCGCTATTTCGGATGCCCGCCATCCTCGGCCGTCGTCGTTCATTCTTCCAATTGATAGTCAGCATAGTATATATTCGCCGCATGAATTTGAATTCGCTTGACCTCAATTTGCTGGTGGCGCTCGACGCCTTGCTCAGGGAAGCCAATGTCAGCCGCGCCGCGATGCGGATCGGGCTGTCGCAGCCAGCCGCGAGCCATGCGCTGCAGCGGCTGCGCGACCTGATCGGCGACCCGCTGCTGGTGCGGAACGGCGCGCGCATGGAGCTGACGCCGCGGGCACAGGCGCTGCGCGCACCGCTGGCGCAGGCGCTCGATCAGGTGCGATCCCTGTTCATCGCCGATGAGTTCGACGCCGCGCGGAGTGAGCGCCAGTTTCGCCTGATGATGCCGGACCTCGCGGTCGAGCTCCTGATGCCGCCCCTGATGGAGAAGATCACGAAGCTGGCGCCGAACGTGCGGATCGACGTGGTGCCGTGGCGGGGACCGGCGATCTTCACGGCGGAGTTCGCCCGCACCATCGATCTGGTGATCTCGATCGGCAACGCCTTTACCGGATTTCACCGGCAACGGCTTTACACCGACAGCGACGCGCTCGCGGTGCGGCGGGGTCACCCCATCGGCGCGCGGCTGAAGCGGATCGAAACCTTTCTCGACGCGCGCCACGTCGCGGTCGCGATCCGTGGCCAGAGTGAGGACCTGATAGACATCTGGTTACGCCCCAAGGGCATCGAGCGGCGGATCGCGCTGGTCGTGCCCGGCTATATCGAGGCGCTGCACGTGGCCGCGCGCACCGATCTCGTCGCGTTCGTGCCGCGGCGGCTGATCGGTGCGCTGTCGAAGCAATTGTCGCTGACAACGATCGCGCCACCGCTCGATCCCGGGATCGACGAGCAGTTCATGTTCTATCCAACCCGCGCCCAGATGGACCCCGGCTCGATCTGGCTGCGCAACATCATGCTCGGCATCGGCCGCGAGATGGAGCGGGGGAAAAAAGTTGCGTAGGGTGGGCAAAGGCGCCCTTGCGCCGTGCCCACCATCTCTCCATCAGGCGTGAACTTGAATGGTGGGCACGCTTCGCTTTGCCCACCCTCATATGAGGGCTTTTGAGTCAAGCATCCCGACCGGGGCTTGGATGTGATTTTTTGCATTCGGTGGAGCGGCGGCGCGCGGAGCCATGCGTAGCGCAGCGTGCCGCCGCGGTCGGTGCGCTCAGGAACTGGCTTCCGGCGATTTATGCAGCATCTCACTGCATCACCTCATATCCGGTCGGGCGTTTTGCAGCCCGGTACCCACATTCCGCATGCATGCGGCGAGGAAGCCATGAGGATGAGACCCATCTACGAAGCGGCCTGTTGATTTGGCCCAAGGGTGGCACGGTCATCATCCATTCCGCGCTGACCGCGGCCGACGCCGCGACGCTGACGCGTTGCTTGAAACGTTTACGCCTTCGCGGCCTTGAGCACGGCTCCTTCGGGAACCATGCCGGTTGTGAGGTAGCGCCAGAGCGCCACCATCAGCTTGCGCGCCAAGGCCACGATGGCGATGCGCTTGTTGCGCTTGCTGGCATTGTTGTGGGTGCGGCTGCGGAACCATCGGGTGAGCGCACTCTCCGGCTGATGCCGCAGCCACAGCCAGGCCAGTTCGATCGCGGCGCAGCGGGCGCGTGGATTGCCCGCCTTGCTGATGCCCTGGTCGCGGTCGGTCCCGCCGCTCTGCCATGGACTGGGCGTCAGCCCGAAATAGCTCGCGACCTCACGCCGATTACGAAAGTCCTTGTAGAACACCTCGCTGGTCAGCGTCGTCGCGAACGCCGGACCGAGGCATTTGAGCCGGAGCAACAGTTCGCTGCGCTCGGTCATCTGCGCCGCCGCAGGTGCCGGATCCGCTTGAGCCGACGCCTGTGCGAGTTCCTCGAGCCGTTCGCGCACCAGCATCAGCCGTGCGTGCTCGTGCCTGATCTCCGCCAGCATCCGTGGCGGCACCGCCTGGCCCTGCCAATCCCGCTGCGCCGAAAGCCAGCTCAGCCAGTCACGCCGGCGCGGGTTCCCCACCGCCATGCCCAACAATCGCAGCAGCGCCTTGATCCGGGTGGTGTGCGCGGTTTGCTCCTTGATCAGCCGGCCGCGTTCACGGCTGGTGCGGCGGGCGTCCTCTTGCTCCGGCGCAGGTGCCCGCACGATCCGCACCACCTGCGGCTCACCGCGCAGATACGCCATCAGCGTCCGTAGCATCTTCTCGCCATCGATCCGGTCGGTCTTCACCCGCCGTGCCCGCTGATCCACCGCTATGCTCGCAGGGTCAAACACGTAGTTCGTGATCCCGGCAGCCAGCAGAAGCCGATGCAGCCAGAACCCGTCGTAGCCCGCTTCGTAGCAGCTCACCACCGCCGGAACGGCTCCCAGCGCCCGGGCCGCCCGCTCCCGAACCTGACCGATCAGCGCCAGCAGCGCAGCATGATCGCCGCCCTCCAGCTTGTGACGCGACATCTTGCCTTTGTCCGGACTGTGCAGCGTTACCAGCCAGCTCTTCTGGCTCAGTTCAATCGCAACGAAAATCGTGCCACAATGCCCGGCGGTGGGCGTGTCTACGGTCGATGCTTGCATCTGGCTCTCCGATGGTTCGAGTGTGGAAACCCAAACCTACCGGAAAGGGCACGCTCACCGCCCCATGGAATCTACACGTTCAGGCTTTCACCTCGGCCATCACCTTCTGCACTGCCGGCCGCTCCGACATCCGCTTGCGGTGAGCCGCCACCTTCGGCAGCGTCGCAAGATCGACGCCGTCGCCCTCCAACCAGCCGGAGATCGTAAACAGATAGGGATCGCAGACCGTGTACTGCTCGCCCATCACCCACGGTCCCTTCAGCATATCGCGCTCGATCAGCGCGAACGCCGCGGCCATGGTTTCCGGCACCTTGCGCTTCATGTCGGCAAACGAGGATTCCTCGACCGCCCAGCGATAGCCGCGCCCCTTGTGCGCATGATTGACGTGCACCGTCGCGCAGAGATAGCTGTTGAAGGACTGCGCCTGCGCGAAGGCGAACGGGTCGTCCGGCACCAGCTTCGCCTGCGGAAAGCTTTGCGCAATATAGGCGAGGATCGCCGGCGTTTCGGTCAAGGTGCCGCGGTCCGTCACCAGCGCCGGCACCCGCCCCTTCGGATTGATCGCAAGATATTGCGGGGTGGTCTGCTGGCCGTTCTTGAAATCGAGCCGCTCTGCCGTGTAGGAGGCGCCGGCCTCTTCCAAAGCGATATGCGAAGCCAGCGCGCAGGTGCCGGGGGCGGTATAGAGCTTGAACATGGTGATCCTCTCGGTGGGAGAGCTGATGTTAACGGCCCGGCGTTCCGCCGTCCACCCGAGCGGGCTACAGCAGCGACGCCGGGCTTTTCGCGGTTGCCCACGGCCGCACTGCCATGTCATGACCATGTAAATTCAGGTTATCGCGGGGCGTACCGGGGGGCTTATCATGACTGTTCTCATCGCGGGCGGCGGCGTCGGCGGGCTGACGCTGGCACTCAGCCTGCACCAGATCGGCGTTCCCGCCAAAATATTCGAGAGCGTCTCCGAGCTGAAACCGCTCGGCGTCGGCGTCAACGTGCTGCCGCATGCGGTGCGCGAATTGATCGAGCTCGGCCTGCACGACAAGCTCGATGCGCTCGCTGTGCGCACCAAGGAGCTCGCGTATTTCTCCAAGCACGGCAAGCCGATCTGGAGCGAGCCGCGCGGCATCGAGGCCGGTTACAAATGGCCGCAATTTTCGATCCATCGCGGCACGCTGCAGCAGATCCTGCTCGATGCCGCGACCGAGCGGCTGGGAAGGGAGAACATTCTCACCAGCCATCATCTTTCCGGCTGGACCGAGACGGAAAGCGGCGTGCGTGCCGAGTTCATCGACAAGGCGACCGGCAAATCGCAAGGCGCTCACGAGGGCGCGCTGCTGATCGCAGCCGACGGCATTCATTCGGCGGTCCGCGAAAAACTCTATCCCGGCGAAGGCCCACCGATCTGGAACGGGCGCATCCTGTGGCGCGGCATCACCGACAGCGATGCCTTCCTGTCCGGCCGCACCATGATCATGGCCGGCCACGAGATTTTGAAATTCGTCTGCTATCCGATTTCCAAACAGGCCGACGGCGCGGGCAAGTTCAGGATCAACTGGGTGGCCGAACGGCACATGCCGCCGACCTATCAATGGCGGCGCGAGGACTATAACCGCACCGCAAAACTCGAAGAGTTCCTGCCCTGGTTCAAGGACTGGAAATTCGACTGGCTCGACGTGCCCGGCCTGATCGAGAACTGCCCGCACGCCTATGAATACCCCCTCGTCGATCGCGATCCCGTTGCACAATGGACGTTCGGCCGGGTCACGCTGATGGGTGATGCTGCGCATCCGATGTACCCGATCGGCTCCAACGGCGCGTCGCAGGCGATTTTGGACGCGCGCGTCATCACCCGCGAGATCCTCGCGAAGGGCACAACCAACGCCGCGTTATCAGCGTATGAAGCCGAGCGCCGCACGGCGACATCAGATCTCGTGATGCTCAACCGCCGCAACGGTCCCGAGCAGGTGATGCAAATGGTCGAGGAGCGCGCACCCAACGGCTACAATGTCGTCACCGACGTACTCTCGCTGCAGGAGCTGGAAGACATCGCCACCAACTACAAGCGCGTCGCCGGTTTCCAGGTCGAGGGCCTCAACGCCAAGCCGCCGATCGTCCAGCTCACGCGGGAAGCGCCGCGGGCTGCGAGCTAGCGGGCGGCACGATCGCCTTCGCGGTCTCGACCAGCCGCGCGCTGGTCGTGGCGGTAGCCAACACCGTGCCATCCTCCGCCATCAGCCGCCCCTCCACGAAGGCGACGGTCTTGCCGAGCTGGGTGACTTTGGCCTCGCCCGCAATCGGCCCCGGCTTGGCCGGCGCCAGGAAATTCACGGTCATCGTGATAGTTGCCGTGTAGAGCTTTCCGTCCGTCATGACGAACACGGCCGGGCCCATGGTGTCATCGAGCATCGCCGAGAGAATGCCGCCTTGCACGAAACCGGCCGGGTTGCAGAAATCCCGCTTGCCGTCGAAGCCGATCCGGATCCAGCCCTCCTGCGGCCGCGCGTCGAGTAGGTGCCAGCCGAGCAATCTGGAAGACGGCGGGGCGGCGAAATTATCGAGGGCGGTTGCGATCATGGGGACCTCCGTGAGGCTCCCTCCTAACGCAGGCCTGCTGCCAGCATGGTGTCAGCAGAGTGCGCGCGTATTGCCGGTTCAGAGGCCGAGCCCGTGGGCAATCGCCTTGCGCATCACATTGGGCAGCGCCTCGTCGGCCAGCGTCGCGATCGGCACCCAGCGCATGCCCTCCGGCGCCCACGAGCGCGCAGCCAGTTTTGCAGTATAGACCACAAGCTCCAGCGGAAAATGCGTGAAGACGTGGGTAACGACGCCCGCCTTGCGGTGCCAGTGCACTCCCCCCTTGAGCGCAGGCGCCTGCTTCAGCGCCGCCTTGTCGTCCTGTCCGGCCAGCCAGTCCGAGCCTGGCACTTCTGTCATGCCGCCGAGCAGGCCTTTTTCCGCCCGCGTGCGAACCAGGAGTTCATCGCCGCGCGTGACGATGAAGGCGGCGCCGCGGCGCAGCGTGCCCGCCTTCTTCGGCGCCTTGCGCGGAAACGTCTCCTGATCGCCGCGTGCGCGCGCCACGCAATCCTCGTTCAGCGGGCATAGCGCGCAGGCCGGCTTCTTCGGCGTGCAGATCGAGGAGCCCAGATCCATCAGCGCCTGTGCGCTATCACCGGCGCGGGAGGGGCCGAGCAACGTCGATGCCAATTCCTGTATGCGCGGCTTCGCCTGCGGTAGCGGGTCTTCCACAGCGTAAAGCCGCGACACCACGCGTTCGATATTGCCGTCGACCGGCATGGTTCTGATGTCGAATGCAATCGCGCCGATCGCCGCCGCCGTATATGGGCCGATCCCCGGTAATTTGAGCAGGCCTTGCTCGGTATCGGGAAACACCCCGCCATGGTCGCGCAGCACCGCAACTGCGCAGGCATGCAGATTACGCGCACGCGAATAGTAGCCGAGCCCGGCCCACATCCGCAGCACGTCGTCCTGCGAGGCGCGGCCGAGCGAAGCGACATCCGGCCAGCGCGCCAGAAACTTCTCGAAATACGGCCCGACCGTTTTGACGCCGGTCTGCTGCAGCATGATTTCGGACAGCCAGACCCGATACGGATCGGGCCGCTCGCCGGCTACGGCCCGCCACGGCAAACGGCGGCGATGCCGATCGTACCAGTCGAGCAGCAGCATGGGACGGGAGGCGCTGCTCTCGGTCAATTCAGTTCGTCGTTTGGTTTTGGCGGCTGCAGAAGACGTCATCCGTGCATTCTAGTGTCGGAACACAAATCTCTCCACGTCATGCCCGGGCTTGTCCCGGGCATCCACGTCTTTCTTCTTCGCGGCTGTCCAAGACGTGGATGGCCGGGCATAGTGAGCGGCAGCGACGCCGTCCTTCGGACGGCTATGCCCGGCCATGACGGTGAAGATGGCGCCTGCGACGAGCATGATGCTATAGAGTCCCATGGCAAAACCCGGCCCGATCTCGGCAAAACCGCTTTCCGTCCTGCTCAGCGACGTGTTTTCGGACGCCTACGCCAAGCAGGGTTTTGCCGCGCGCGAACTGGTGACGCGCTGGGCTGACATTGCGGGGCCCGAAATCGCTGCCCATTCCGAGCCGCTGAAGATGCAATGGCAACGGCCGGTGGAGGGGCAACCGCAGGAACCGGCCACGCTGATATTGCGGGTCGAGGGCCCTGCGGCGCTTGAAATCCAGCATTCGTCCGACGTGATCCTGCAGCGGGTCAACCGCTTCTTTGGCTGGAGCGCGGTTGGCCGGCTGGCGCTGCGGCAGGCGCCGCTGTCGCGCCGGAAGGGCGCCGCGCGCAGCCGCGCGCCGGACCCGAAATCGGTGGCAAAGGTCGCCGAAACCCTGTCGGCAGTCGAGGACGAGGAACTGCGCGCCGCGCTGGCGCGGCTCGGCGCCGCGATCAAGCGAAATTGAGCCTTTTGCGCAGCACGCCCGGCGCAACCCGCCATTGCCACAACTAGCGTTTCAAGCTAGCGAAGGCTTCTTTTCGTACTTCTTTCGGGCGTGAACGCGCCATTCGGGAGCAGACCTTGATGATCACGCGCCGCGCCTTCACCGCCGCCCTGTCGCTGACCGGGCTGACCGCCCTCGCCGGCTTCTCGCCGCTGCGGCTGATCACCGACGCGATGGCGCAGTCCGCCACCGACGTGGCGAAGCCGGTGTCGTTGCCCGACATGGCGATCGGTCCGGCTAATGCCACGGTCACCATCACCGAATTTGCCTCGATGACCTGCCCGCATTGTGCGGCGTTCACCGAAAAGGTGTTTCCGAAGATCAAGACCGAGTTCATCGACACCGGCAAGATCCGTTTCGTGTTCCGCGAATTCCCGCTCGACATCAAGGCCGCGGCGGGCTCGATGCTGGCGCGCTGCATTGCCAAGGACGACGCCCCGAAATATTTCGCCGTCATCGACCTGCTGTTCAAGCAGCAGGAAGCTTGGGTGGTGAAGAACACCACGGAGACGCTGACCCGGATCGGCAAGCAGGCCGGCCTCACCCAGACGCAGGTCGAGGACTGCCTGAAGGATCAGGCCCTGCTCGACAAGATCGCGGCCGACCAGAAATACGCCGCCGAAGTGCTGAAGGTGCAGTCGACACCGACCTTCTTCATCAACGGCGAAATGCTCAAGGGCGAGCAGAGCTTCGAGGAATTCTCGAAGCGCATCAATTCGATGCTGAAGAGCTGATTCGCACGGGCCAGATTCATTCGAGCCCATAAGTCCAGCAAAAGGCTCGACAAAAGCGCCTCAAAAGGCTTCCTAAAACTCTTGGGAAAAGCCCCGGGGAGCCGTTGCCCTCCGGCCTCAGCCTCGCCATTGTCGCGCTCCAGAAGAGCCGCAATGGGCTATCCATCCACACCGACATTGCCTTCTATGGTATTGTCACGGCAGGGAGATTCGCGCCCGGCCAACAGAGATCTGTGTTCATGAAACTCACGCGCCTCCGCCTCCACGGTTTCAAGTCGTTCGTTGAAGCCACTGATTTCATGATCGAACCCGGCCTCACCGGCGTGGTCGGACCGAACGGCTGCGGCAAGTCGAATCTCGTCGAGGCGCTGCGCTGGGCGATGGGCGAAACCTCGCACAAATCGCTCCGCGCCGCCGACATGGACGCGGTGATCTTTGCCGGTTCCGGGAACCGCCCGGCGCGCAACCACGCCGAAGTTGTCATGACGATCGACAATACCGATCGCACGGCGCCGGCCGCGGTCAATGATAGCCAGCTTCTTGAGATCTCCCGCCGCATCGAGCGCGAGTCCGGCTCGGCCTATCGCATCAACGGCCGCGATGTCCGCGCCCGCGACGTGCAGATCCTGTTTGCCGACGCCGCCACCGGCGCGCGTTCGCCGGCGCTGGTCCACCAGGGCAAGATCGGCGAGATCATTCAGGCCAAGCCCGAACAGCGCCGCCGCGTGCTGGAAGACGCCGCCGGCGTCGCCGGACTTCATGCCCGCCGCCACGAAGCCGAACTGCGGCTGAAGGCGGCCGAAACCAACCTCACCCGCGTCGAGGACGTGATCGGGCAATTGTCCGGCCAGATCGACGGGTTGAAGAAGCAGGCGCGCCAGGCCATTCGCTTCCGCGAAGTCGCCGCCAAGGTGCGCAAGGCCGAGGCCACGCTGTTCCATCTGCGCTGGCTGGAAGCCAATGCCGACGTCGCGGAAGCCGGGCATACCCATGACATCAACGTTCGCGAAATGGCCGAGCGCACCCGCGAGCAGGCCGAGGCCGCGCGCATCCAGGCGATCCGCGCCTCTGAACTTCCGGCGCTCCGCGAGGGCGAAGCCCGCGCCGCGGCGGGGCTGCAACGCCTCACCAACGCGCGCGAACAGCTTGACCGCGAGGAAGAGCGCGCCAAGGAGCGCGTCGCCGAGCTCGACCGGCGCCTGACCCAGTTCGCCGCCGACATCGCCCGCGAGCAGCAGCAGGCCTCCGATGCAGAGATCGCGCTGCAGCGGCTCGACACCGAAGACGCCGAGTTAAAGGAAGAGATCAAGTCGCGCGTCGAAAAGCGCTCCGGCATTGATGAACGCGTTTCCGAGGCGGAAGCAACGCTTTCCGCCGCCGAGCGCATGTTCGGCGAGCTGACCACCGCGCTCGCCGACCTTACCGCCAAGCGCAACCAGCTCGAAGCCGGCGTGCGCACCCATCGCGACCGGCTGGCCCGGCTCGATCAGGAAATCGCCAGCGTTGCGGCCGACGAGCAGAAGCTCAGCGACGAGACCGGCAGTCTCGGTGACCTCGACGCGCTCGCCGCGGCGATGGAGACCGCGCAGGAAACGCTGGCGGTATCCGAAGCCGCGGCACAGGCCAGCGAGACCGGCCACGTCGCTGCGCGACAGAAGCTCGAAGCCTCCCGTGCGCCGCTTAACGAAGCCGACAAGCGCGTGCAGCGGCTCGAGACCGAGGCGCGTACTATTTCAAAGCTCGTCAACGGCGAAACCAAGAATCTGTGGCCGCCGATCATCGACGGCGTCACGGTCACCAAAGGCTATGAGAAGGCGCTTGGCGCCGTGCTCGGCGACGATCTTGACGCGCCGGTCGATCCCTCGGCGCCGATGCGCTGGACCAATGCCGGCGCGAGCTTCGACGATCCGGCCTTGCCTGATGGCGTCGAGGCCCTCGCCGCTCACGTTGAGGCGCCGTCCGAACTGGCGCGCCGCCTCGCGCAGATCGGCGTCGTGCCCAAGGAACGCGGCGCCGAACTGGTGTCGCAATTGAAGACCGGCCAGCGGCTGGTGTCGCTGGAAGGCGATGTCTGGCGCTGGGACGGTTTTGTCACAGCCGCGCACGCGCCGACCGGCGCCGCACGGCGTCTCGCCGAACGCGCGCGCCTCGTCGATATCGAACACGAGCTGGAACAGGCCCGCACCGACGCCGCCAACAAGCGGCAGGCGCTGGAAGACGCCGAGGCCGAACTGAAGGCGGCTTCCGCCGCCGAGTCCACCGGCCGCGAGGCCTGGCGTGCCGCGCAACGCGAAGCCGATGCGGCGCGCGAGCGCCATGCCACGACCGAGCGTGAGATCAATCGCCACGCCGCGCGCAAATCCGCGTTGACCGAAGCCCATACCCGCCTCGCCGCCGATCGCAGCGAGGCCGAAGCTGCGCACGAGAGCTCCAACGCCGCGCTGGCCGAGTTGCCGCCGACCCTCGACACCGAGACAAGGCTTGCCGCCGTTCGTACCGAGATCGAGGGACATCGTCGCTTTGCCGCGCAAGTGCGGGCCGAAGCCCAGGCGCTGGCGCGCGAGGCCGAACTGGCCGACAAGCGCGTGCAGGCGATCACGGCCGAACGCACCGAATGGCAGAACCGCAGGCAAAGCTCGGCCTCCCAGGTCGCCACCGTCGAGGCGCGCATCACCGAAGTGACGGCCGAGCGCGCCGAGCTTGACAATGCGCCGGCTCTGTTTGCCGAAAAGCGCCGCGCGCTGATCAACGAAATCGAGTCCGCCGAAAGCGCCCGCCGCGTCGCCGCCGACGCGCTCGCCGCCGCCGAGAGCGTGATGGCGCAGACCGACCGCGAAGCCAAGGCATCGCTCGAGGCGCTCTCCTCCGCCCGCGAAGCCTGCGCCCGCGCCGAGGAACGCATGGAAGGCACGAAGCGCCGGCTTTCCGACATCGAGCGCGAAATCCACGACATGCTCGAGGTCGAGCCGCATGCGGTGGCGGCGCTGGCCGAGATCGAGCCGGGCGCGGAACTACCGCCGCTCAACGAGATCGAGGAAAACCTCGAAAAGCTGCGCCGCGACCGCGAACGTCTCGGCGCCGTCAATCTGCGCGCCGAGGAAGAGCTGCGCGAGGTGGAAACCCAGCACACCGCGCTGACCACCGAGCGCGACGACCTCGTCGAAGCCATCAAGCGGCTGCGCCAGGGCATCCAGAGCCTCAACAAGGAGGCCCGCGAGCGGCTGTTGACCTCGTTCGAGACCGTCAACGAGCACTTCAAGCGGCTGTTCACCGAACTGTTCGGCGGCGGTGAAGCCGCGCTGCATCTGATCGAAAGCGACGATCCGCTGGAAGCCGGTCTGGAAATCATCGCAAAGCCGCCCGGCAAGAATCCGCAGACGCTGTCGCTGCTCTCAGGCGGCGAGCAGGCGCTGACGGCGCTGGCGCTGATCTTCGCGGTGTTCCTCACCAACCCGTCGCCGATCTGCGTGCTGGACGAAGTCGACGCGCCGCTCGACGACCATAACGTCGAGCGGTTCTGCAATTTGCTGCACGAGATGACATCGTCGACCGAGACCCGCTTCATCATCATCACGCACAATCCGATCACGATGGCGCGGATGAACCGGCTGTTCGGCGTCACCATGGCCGAACGCGGCGTCTCGCAACTGGTTTCGGTCGGCCTCGACGACGCCGTGAAGATCCTCGACCAGGACGTGGCGTGATTTCTGGTCCGTCATTCCGGGGCGGCGCGTAGCGACGAACCCGGAATCTCGAGATTCCGGGTCTGGTCCTTCGGACCATCCCGGAATGACATCGGAATGACGGCTAGACCATGACCTCACCCGACCTCCCTGCCGAACTGAAGGCCGCGCTTGACGGCAAGCTGCGGGGTTTTTCGCGCAGCGACGCCGCCGGCCGCGCTGCCTCGATCTCAAAGACCTATCGCGACGGCGGCGGCTCGGCCGCCATCAGCTCGGAGGCCGATGCGCTCGCGTACGCATTGGCGCGGATGCCCGCGACCTATGCCGCGGTCACGGCCAGCCTGAACGCGCTCGTCGAGATCAGGCCGGATTTTGCGCCGAAAACTCTGCTCGACGTCGGCGCCGGGCCGGGCACAGCCACGTGGGCGGCCGGCGAAGCCTTTCCGTCGCTGCAGGATTTCACACTGCTGGACGCCAACGACGCCCTGCGCACGCTGGCGCTCGGCCTCGTCACCGACAGCTTTCGCCTGCGTGACGTCAGCTACGAACGCGGCGAAGCCGGCGCCACACTGAAAAAAGCCGATACCTCCGACCTGGTGGTGGCGAGCTACATGATCGGCGAAATCAGCGATACTGAGCAGCGCGCGCTCGCCGAACTGATGTGGGAAAAGACCCGCAACACGCTGCTTGTGGTCGAACCCGGCACACCCGCGGGCTATGCCCGGATCATCGCGCTGCGCAAGCGGCTGATCGCTGTGGGCGCGCATGTCGCAGCGCCCTGCCCGCATGACGGCAAATGCCCGCTGCAGATGCCCGACTGGTGCCACTTCACCCAGCGCCTGCAGCGCTCGCGCGCGCACAAGCAGGTCAAGGGTGCGGAGCTGCCGTTCGAGGACGAAAAATTCGCCTATGTCGCGCTGACGCGTACGGCGGTTGCAGAGCGCCCTTCCCGGGTATTGGCGCAACCGGTCGTCACCAAGGTCGAAGTAACAGCCAAACTCTGCACTCCGGAAGGTCTTTCCTTCACGAAAGTGCCCCGCCGCGCCAAGGCCGATTACGCCACGGCCCGACGCTGGCGGTGGGGCGATGCTGTTAGTTGACGCGTCATTCCGGGATGGTCCGTGAGGACCAGACCTCAGATGCGCAATTGCGCACCGGGGAATCTCGAGATTCCGGGTTCGATGCTTTGCATCGCCCCGGAATGACAGCGTCGCCTCATGAACTTATCCCGCCCTACTTCCGACTAAAGCCATGCCTCAACTCGGGGCGGGCTGCCGCGCGCCCGGTTTTTCGTCTAGGTTCCCTGCCCCTTCGTCCCACAGGAGTTGTCCGTCATGTCGACCGGCTGGATCGTTCTCGGCGTCATCGTCATCATCGTGCTGTTTGCCTTCGGG
Organism: Bradyrhizobium sp. AZCC 2262; assembly: GCF_036924535.1. Taxonomy (NCBI): domain Bacteria; kingdom Pseudomonadati; phylum Pseudomonadota; class Alphaproteobacteria; order Hyphomicrobiales; family Nitrobacteraceae; genus Bradyrhizobium; species Bradyrhizobium sp. AZCC 2262. Next base: position 5,585,280 of record NZ_JAZHRT010000001.1, read on the forward strand.
GCGTATAACCGCCTGGTCGCGCTCAGCCAACGCGTCGGCCAGGCCTTCGCCGATATCGACGTGCAGCTCAAGCAGCGCCACGATCTGATCCCGAACCTCGTGGAGACCGTGAAGGGCTACGCCTCGCACGAGCGCGGCACGCTCGACGACGTCATCAAGGCACGCAATTCCGCGATGTCGGCGCAGGGACCAGCGCAGGTGTCCGCCGCCGAAAACCAGTTGAGCGGCGCGCTCGGCCGCCTGATCGCGCTGTCGGAGGCCTACCCGGACCTCAAGGCCAACGCCAATTTCCAGCAGTTGGCGAGCGAACTGTCCGACCTCGAAAACAAGATCGCGGCCAGCCGCCGCTTCTTCAACAACGCGGTCCAGGAATACAACACCGGCATCCAGCAGATGCCGGCCGCGCTGTTCGCCGGCATGTTCGGCTTCACCCGCAAGGAATTCTTCGACCTCGGCGCCAGCCGCACCGAAGTCGAGGCCGTGCCGACCGTGAAGTTCTAGGGGCTATCCATGTCTCTCTTTCGTCATTCCGGGGCACGCCGAAGGCGTGAACCCGGAATCTCGAGATTCCGGGTTCGATGCTCCGCATCGCCCCGGAATGACGGAGGATAGTGTCTATGGCGGCGTACGGTCTCTACACGCATATCGCATCGAACAAGTTTCGTTCGATGCTGCTGCTCGCCGGCCTGTTTCTCCTGATCTATGTGCTGGTCTTTGCCGGCGCATTGGTCGCCGAAGCGCTGACGCACAGTGGAAAATCGGTCGACTATTACCTGAGGCGCGCGTCGCACGACCTGATCGCGGCCTTCCCCTGGGCCACGATCGCCGCGGCACTGTGGATCGTGATCGCCTATTTCTTCCACCAGAACATGATCGACGCCGTGACCGGCGGCGAGAGCGTGACGCGGCAGCAGCAGCCGCGGCTCTATAATCTCCTCGAAAATCTCTGCATCTCGCGCGGCATCCCGATGCCGAAGCTGAAGGTGATGGACAGCCCGGCGCTGAACGCATTCGCGGCCGGCCTCAACCGGCGGCAATATTCCATCACGGTGACATCAGGCCTTCTGCAGGCGCTCAACGACCAGGAGATCGAGGCCGTACTCGGCCACGAGCTCACACATATCCGCAACGGCGACGTGCAGTTGATGGTGGTCGCGGTGATCATCGCCGGCGTGGTGGGCTTTTTCGGCGAATTGTTCTTCCGCATGTTCACCAACCTGTCGTGGAACTCCTCCGGTCGAGGCTGGTCTTCGTCATCCTCGTCTTCCTCCTCCTCGTCCGACCGTGACAGCAAGGGGGCGGGCGGCGCGATCATCGCGGTCATCATCGCGGTGGTGCTGATCCTGCTGGCCTGGCTGTTGTCGCAAGTCGTCAAGCTGGCGCTGTCGCGGTCGCGCGAATTGCTGGCCGATGCCGGCTCGGTCGAACTGACCAAGAATCCCGATGCCATGATCACGGCGCTGCGCAAGATCGAGAACCGCGGCGAGCTTGAAGGCGCAACGTCCGCGGTCATGGAGCTGTGCGTCGACAATCCGCGCGAGGGATTTGCCGACCTGTTCGCGACCCACCCGTCGGTGGATTCGCGCGTCAAGGCGCTGGTGCAGTTTGCCGGCGGTCATGACCCCGGCCCGCTGGCTCTGCCGTCGGATACGGCGGGCGAATCCGACGAGCCCGAAGAATCAGCCACCGGGCAACTCCCGCCGACAGTTCCCCGCGGCCCGTGGAGCAATGTCGGCGAGCCCGCTGACGTTCCGGGCACGCGCCCCGGCCCCTTAGAGGGCCCTTGGGGCTCGCACCGCTGAGCAGCCCCGCGCCTAGCGCCGCACCGGGTTAACAAATTCCGTATGAATAAATGGCAGCGGCCGTCTAAGGAATTGAATTCTCCCTTGTTTCTGCCATGTTCGCGCCCAAAGCAGGCAATGGGGCATGCCGATCGCTCCCGCGGTCGGAACTGCTGTTTCAAGGGAATTCCATGGCAAAGCCAGTCGTGATTGTGGTGGGCGCGGACAAGGGCGGGGTCGGCAAGACGACCGTATCGCGTACGCTCCTGGATTACTTCAGCGCCAACAACGTGCCGACCCGGGCATTCGACACCGAATCGCCGCGGGGCACCCTGATGCGCTTCCACCCCGACATCACCGAAATCGTCGACATGACGACGACTTCGGACCAGATGAAGATCTTCGATACGCTGAACGCGGCCAGCCCCTCCGTCACCGTGATCGACGTCCGGGCCGGACTGCTGTCGCCGGCGCTGGCCTCGCTGCGCGACATCGGCTTTCTCGATGCGGCCAAGGCGGGTCAGATCACCTTCGCCGTGTTCCATATATTGGGCCCCTCGATCGCCTCGCTGGATGAGATCGCCGAGACCGCGAATTTCATGCATGGCGCCAAATATTACCTGGTGAAGAACTTCATCAACGATACCCAGTTCTTCCAGTGGGACCAGGCGACCTACAATTCCTATTTCCACCGCATCAAGGACGCCACCGAACTCACGATCCCCAAACTCAACGAAATGGCCTATGAGCAGGTCGAGGTTTCCTCGGTGCCGTTCCTCAAATTCGTCGCCAACAAGGGCAAGGAGGACGAAGCCGCGAACTACTCGTTCGTGCTGCGCGGCTATGTCCGACACTGGCTCGCCAATGTCTGGAGCGAGTTCGACCGCATCAAGTTGACCGATCTCGTCGGCGCCAAGCCGGGTGTGCGCGGCGGCGAAAAATAGTCGCACACCCGCCGCGATGAGGGCTGGATTAGGCGAAAAATTCCTTTGATATAGCGGGTGATGAACCCCACGCCCGTCTACATCATCTGCTCGCCGCGGCCGCTGGTCGGCAAGACGCTGCTCGCGCGGCTCCTGAGCGAGTTCCTGCTGCTGAAAGACGGCACGGTGTCCTCCTTCGACATCAACCTGAAGGAACCGTCGCTGCTCGAATATCTGCCGCGCCTGACCGAGACGGCCGACGTCATGGACACCTTCGGCAAGATGCAGCTCATGGACCGCCTGATCGTCCATGACGGTGTCGCCAAGGTAATCGACCTCGGCTTTCATGCGTTCGACGAGTTCTTCAAGATGACCAACGAGATCGGCTTCCTCAAGGAGGCGACGCGGCGCAGCGTCGCGCCGATCGTCCTGTTCGTGGCCGATACCGACCGCGTTTCCGCGCGCGCCTATCCGACGTTACGAGAGCAGATTCCGCTGAAAACGCTGATTACGGTCGACAACGAGTATGTGGTGCGTGGCGAACTGCCCGAGGCGATGGGCGCCGGGCGGGTACTGCGAATAACGGCCCTGCCCTCGTTCCTGAAGACCTATGTCGGCCGGCTGACCTTTTCCTTCACCGACTACCTGCGCAACGAGAGGGACTCATCGACCGAGCTGCACCAGTGGATCCGCAGGAACTACATCAGCTTTCGGGAGCTTGAGTTCAGCCTGCTCGCCCAGCGGCCCTGAAGCCCATCGGCCGGTTCGCACAATAAATATTACCCGGGTAATATTGACGTGACCCGCCTCGGCTGGTATCGCCTCCGCCTGACCGCAACTGGCGAGGCCATCCCGTGACATCAGACAGAAAGGCAGCCATCGCCGCCTACAGGGAGCGGAAAACCTTCGCAGGGGTTTTCGTCATCCGCTGCAAGGCCTCGACCCAGACATGGGTCGGCCAGACGCCTAATCTGGAGAAAATACAGAACCGGATCTGGTTCACGCTGCGCCAGAGCAGCCACACCTGCCGCACCCTGCAGGCCGCTTGGACCACCCATGGGCCGGACAGCCTGACGTTTTGGGAATGCGAACGGCTGGAAGAGGAAGAAACGCCCTATATCCGCGACGCGCTGCTGAAGGAGCGCGCGTTGCACTGGCGGAAGCAGCTTGGCGCTGAAGCGGTCTGATGTCGTCGTCCCTGCGAACGCAGGGACCCATACCGCGTTGCTTTCGCAATGAGAACGAGATGGCTGACATCTTCTCCACCAACGACCGACGTGGGCTATGGGTCACTGCGTTCGCAGGGACGACGGAGAGAGCTGACTGACGAAAACTCAATGCCCCTCGAACGCCATCAGCGTACGTACCGGAACGTCCATCGCACGCAATTTGTCGGCGCCGCCAAGATCGGGCAGATCGATGATGAAGCAGGCCGCGACCACGTTAGCGCCAATCTGGCGCAGCAGCTTCACCGCGCCTTCCGCGGTGCCGCCGGTGGCGATGAGATCGTCGACCAGGATCACGCGCTCGCCGGGCTGGATCGCGTCGACATGCATTTCCATTTCATCGAGGCCGTATTCCAGCGAGTAGGCGATCCGCACCGTGGCGTGCGGCAGCTTGCCTTTCTTGCGGATCGGCACGAAGCCTGCGGAGACCTGATGCGCCACCGCGCCGCCCAAGATGAAGCCTCTCGCCTCGATGCCGGCAACCTTGTCGATCTTCAATCCGGCCCATGGCTGCACCAGTTCATCGACCGCGCGGCGAAAGGCGCGGGCGTCAGCCAGCAGGGTGGTGATGTCGCGAAACAGGATGCCCTTTTTCGGGTAATCCGGAATGGTGCGGACGGTGGCTTTCAGATCATGATCGAATGTCATCGGTTGCTCTTTCCAATGTCATTCCGGGGCGATGCGCAGCATCGAACCCGGAATCTCGAGATTCCGGGTCTGGTGCTAGCGCACCATCCCGGAATGACGTGCCTCAATGTTCGCATCAGTTCATTCCCACGTTCAGACGAAACGCATTCTCGACGATACGCAGCCCCACCTCGCCGCCGAGCGACATCAGCGATTCCGGGTGAAACTGCACGCCGCCGACCGGCAAGGTCTTGTGTTCGATCGCCATCGCGACGCCGTCCTCGGTGGTCGCGGTGACTTCCAGAACCTCAGGCACGCTGTCGCGCTCGACATAGAGCGAATGATAGCGGCCGATCACGATCTCATTGGGCAGGTTGTGCATCAATCGCCCGCCACGCACCTGAACCCGCGACGGCCGTCCGTGCGCGGGGTGGGTGAGCTGGCCGAGCTGGCCGCCGAAATATTCGCCGATCGCCTGCACGCCGAGGCAGACGCCGAAGATCGGCAGTTTGCGGTCGAGCGCCGTGCCGATGGTCTTCGAAATCCCGAAATCCTCCGGCCGTCCCGGGCCCGGTGAGAGCACCAGCAAATCCCAGTTCTTCTTCAGCATCTCCTGGGCATGCACATGCCGGACCACGGTGACGCTGGCACCGACCTGCCGGAAATAATCCGCCAGCATGTGCACAAAACTGTCGTCGTGGTCGATCAGGAGCACCTTGCGGCCGGAGCCGGTGGCATCGGGCGCAAATACCGACAGCGGCTTTGGCGCGTCGCCGCGCAACGCCTGGAACAGCGCCGCCGCCTTGACCTGGCATTCGCGGTCTTCCGCTGCGGGATCCGAGTCGAAAAGACAGGTGGCGCCGACGCGCACTTCGGCCAGGCCATCCTTCATGCGGATGGTGCGGATGGTCAGCCCGGTATTGATGCTGCCGTCAAAGTTCACCGCACCAATCGCGCCGGCATACCAGCGCCGCGATGACCGCTCATTGTCCTCGACGAACTGCATCGCCCACAATTTCGGTGCACCGGTCACAGTCACCGCCCAGGCATGGGTCAGAAAGGCGTCGAGCGCATCGAAGCCCGGACGCAGCATGCCTTCGACATGATCGACGGTGTGGAACAATTTTGAATAGGTCTCGATCTGCCGCCGCGCCAGAACCTTGATGGTGCCGGGAATGCAGACGCGCGCCTTGTCGTTGCGGTCGACGTCGGTGCACATGTTGAGTTCGAACTCGTCCTTTTCCGAGTTCAGCAGCTGCCTGATCTGCTCGGCATCGCCGATCGCATCGACGCCGCGCGCGATCGTGCCCGAGATCGGGCAGGTCTCGACTCGCCTGCCGTCGGAGCGGACGAACATTTCCGGCGAGGCCGACACCAGAAATTCGCCGTCGCCGAGATTCATCAGCGCGCCATAGGGGGACGGGTTGATGCGGCACAGCCGCTGGAACACTTCGGCCGGCGAACGCTCGCAGGACTCGGCGAAGAGCTGCCCCGGCACCGCCTCGAACAGGTCGCCGCGCGCGAATGCCGCGCGCGCGACCTCGACGGTGGCCTGATATTCGCCGTGCGCGTGATCGGCAAAGCCCTGCCGCGGCGTCCTGGCGTAAACGCTCTCGGCGGTGTCGCGCGGCAGACCCTTGGTGGATTTTCCCTTCCAGGCGAAATCATAGCTCAGCACCACGCCGCGGCCGGTGGCGCGGTCATAGGCCAGCAGGCGATCCGGCACGTACAGCACGATGTCGCGCTGATCGCTCTCCCGGGCGCGCTTCTGCACGAGGTCCTCGATCTGGAACACAAGGTCGTAAGCGAACGCGCCGAACAGGCCGAGCAGCGGGTCGTCATTGGCTGACAAGGCAGCGATGATATCGCGCACCAACGACATCACGCTGGCGCGGCGGGTGCGCTGGTCTTCCTCGACCGGAGCCGCCCCGCGAATGATGTGGCCAGCGAGACGGGTCGGGCTTTTTTCAGAAATGACCACGCAGGGTTCGCGCAGCACGTCGCCCAGAAACGCGATCAACACCTCGCCCCGCGCGTTCAGGGCGGAAAGCGAAAAGTCGGAACCGGCGGTTTCCAGCACCAGCGGCGGATCGGCAAAGCCGAGGTCGAAACTCTCGTAGCGGCCCGGCACCGTGGTGCCGGAGGACAGCACCACGCCGCGGCGGCGGTCGAGCAATTCGATCAGGTCGTCGAGCCGCTTGGCGTTGCCGGTGAACTGCTCGACGGCGCGCGAAATCGCGAGACCGCAGCTGGTCCGGTATTCGCTGTGCTCCGGCAGGGAGAAGGCTGTCCTGTTCATGTGATCCTCTTACGAAACTTCGGGAGGGAGCGCCACACAGGACAAACGAAGGGACCGTCGCACTGCGATGGCGACCTTCGACGATTGAAAAATGAAATCGCACCGGCCACCTCTTTAAGAGGTGCGCCACCAGAGACGGGATGGGCTGATAACGGTGTTCATGGGAGCCTAATCACATCCGCCGCTGATGATGTCAAGAGAGGGACGGGCCAGGACGCCCTGCCCCGGGGCTCATCTTGGGGTGTCGGAAAGCGGAAAACTTGCGTAGGATTTGAGCAAGCAGCGGCGCTCTCAACGCGCAAAGATTGCAAACAAGGGAGGCAGGCGATGGCATTGCTGGGTCTGGGATATGCCGGTTTCGGATCTGATAACCTCGAGGACTGGCGGCAGTTCGGTACCGGCCTGGTCGGGCTGCAGGCGGTCGAGCGCGGCAATTCGCTGCTGGCGTTCCGGATGGATGACCGCAAGCAGCGGATCGTGATCGACCGCGCGATGGGCGAAGGCACACGCTTCTTCGGCTGGGAGGTCGCCGACAGCGCGGCGCTGGATGCGCTGGCGGCGCGGCTGGAAAAAGCCGGCGTGCCTGTCACCGCAGAACCGCAGACGCTGGCCGACGCCAGGCGCGTCCGCAGCCTGATTTCTTTTCACGATCCGGCCGGCAACCGGCTGGAGGCGTTTTACGGCGCCGAGATCGACGACACGCCGTTCCGCCCGGGCCGTTCGATCTCGGGTTTCCGCACCGGCCCGCTCGGCCTCGGCCATGCCGTGCTGACGGTCGAGAATATCGACCCCATGATGGCGTTCTATGTCGACGTGCTCGGCTTCGGGCTCTCCGACTACATCGAAAAACCGTTCCGCGCCTATTTCTTTCACGTCAACGCGCGGCATCACAGCCTGGCGCTGATCGAGACCGGCAGGAACGGCATGCATCATTTGATGGTGGAGTTGTTCTCGCTCGACGATGTCGGCCAGTGCTACGACATCGCGCTGACCGAGGGCGACCGCGTCGGCGTCACGCTCGGCCGGCACACCAACGATTTCATGACCTCGTTCTACGCCAAGACGCCGTCGTCCTTCATGATCGAATGCGGCTGGGGCGGCCGCGAGATCGATCCCGCGACATGGCAGCCGCTCGAGATGCATGACGGCCCCAGCCTGTGGGGACACGAGCGCGTCTGGCTGCCGCCGGAAGACCGCGTGGTCGCCCGCGAGATGCGGATGCGCGCCGCAGCGAGCGGTCTGCGCGCGCCGGTGCAGGTGATGGAAGGCAATTACAAGCTGATGTCGGGAACGTGCGCGTGGTGGGACGGGGTGCGCGGGAGCGGCGGCTGATCAACCCACGTCGTCCCTGCGAACGCAGGGACCCATAAACACAGGAAGGTGTTGTTTGAGCGAGGTCGTCGAGCAGCTTTATCGAAGCCGATAGGCCGCGGAGTATGGGTCCCTGCGTTCGCAGGGACGACGGGAAACCTACTCCCGATAATACCCCTGCTCGATCTCCTCGATCAGTCCACGCGCATTCGGCTGCCAGCCGAGCTGCCGCGCACGCTTTGCCCGCACGCGGCTGTTGGATGCCATCGTATCCTCCGTCGTGCCCTCACCCCATTCGGCGGCCGCCCCTGCCATCGACATCGCCGTTGGCGGTCCGGCAAAACCCAGCATGCGATTGATCGCCTCGCAGGCTTCGCGCATCGAATTCTCGCCGTTTTCGACGAAGTAGAAGCTGCCTGCCGGCGCCTTCTCGATGGCTAGCGCATAGATGCTCACGAGATCGTCGACATGCACGTTCGACCAGATGTTCCCGCCGGGTCCGGCATGCGCCGCGTTGCCGCGCTTTTTTGCGAGCTTGATCAGCAGTGGCACCTGCACGCTGTCAGGTCCGGCGCCAAGGCCGAGGCCGTAGATCAGACTCGGGCAGATGATGACAGAGCGGCAGCCCTTGTCACGATAGGAAAGAATGAATTCGTTCAACGCGACCCGCGCCACGCGCGCAGGCGACGGTGTGATGGGCGTGTCTTCGTCGTAGATCGCATCCGATCGCTGGCCTTTGGCGCGCGTGCCGACAATGCTCGATCCCGATGTGTGGATGAATGGCTTGCCGCTTCCCGCGAGCGCGCCAAGCAGGATCTCGACCGCGCCCTTGTGATCGGCGCTTGCCGCATTGACGACGACATCGGCGGCCCGCGCCGCTTGCGCCAGAATTTCCCCGTCATCAAGCGTTCCCAACAGGGGCTGGATACCCCGCGCGCGAACCGCCTCGGCTTTCTCGGGCGAGCGGACCAATCCCGTCACCTGATGCCCAGCGGCGATGAGATGAGCCGCCACCGATCCGCCGATATAGCCCGACGCGCCCGTGCAGAAGATTTGCATTCACCGCCTCCACCGTCGTTGCGAGGAGCGAAGCGACGAAGCAATCCATCGCGCCGCAAGTGGAAACATGGATTGCTTCGCGGAGCCTGTCATCGGGCGCATTCGCGCGACCCGTTGGCTCGCAATGACGAGGAAACATCTCAGCCGAGATGCTTCCTGAAAAACTCCGTCGCCCTGCCCCAGGCCAGTTCCGCGGCCTGGCGGTCATGCACGGATTGCCGCTGCTCATTGACGAAGGCGTGCTCGGCGTCATAGCGGAACAGCTCGAGCGACTTGCCGGCGGCCTTCATGCCCTGCTCAAAGGCATCGACCACCTGCGGCGTGCACCAGTCGTCCTTGTTGGCGAAGTGGGCCTGCAGCGGAATCTTCACGTCGGCAGGCTTTGCCGCCTGCTCCGGCGGAATGCCGTAGAACACCACGCCGGCCGCCAGTTCCGGAATTCTGGTGGCGCCGATGATGGTCACCGCACCGCCGAGGCAGAAGCCGGTCAACCCGACCTTGGCGCCGTTGCGCGACAGATATTGCACGGCGCCGCGCACGGTCTGCGTGGTGGCGTCCATGAAATCCAGCGAGTTCATCTCTTTGCCGGCCGCATCCGTATCGTGATACGGCACCACCGTGCCCTTGTAGAGATCAGGCGCCAGCGCATCGAAGCCCGCCACCGCGAAGCGGTCGCACAGGCCCTTGATCTGGTCCTGCAGGCCCCACCATTCCTGGATCACGACCACGCCCGGCGCATTGCCACGCGCAGCGTTGGCGAGGTAGCCGCTGGCATCCTTGCCGTCCGGCCGTTTGAAAGTGATGCTGGTACCCATGGGTTCCTCCGCGCTGATTTCTGGATGATTGAGGGCCATTTTGTCCGCAGTGCGTTCGGGAAGCAATCGGCTTGCTCCGTCATTCCGGGATGGTCCGAAGGACCAGACCCGGAATCTCGAGATTCTCAGGGGCGCAAGGGCGCCCCATAGTTCGATGCTTCGCATCGCCCCGGAATGACATCGCCCAACAAAAAAGCCCCCTCAGGGGCTTTTCCGAAAGTCGCAATGAAGAAGTGATCAGTGGGCGTCGGCCCAGACCTTCTTCTTGGTGAAGTACAACAAGCCCGCCAGCAGGATCAGGAACACGAACACCTGCATGCCGAGCGCCTTGCGCGCCTCCATATGCGGCTCCGCGGCCCACATCAGGAACGTGGTGACGTCCTTGGCGTATTGCGCGACCGTTGCCGGCGAGCCGTCATCATAGGTGACCTGGCCGTCGTTCAGCGGCTTCGGCATCTTGATGGCGTGACCGGGGAAATACTTATTGTAGTTGGAGCCCTCCGGCAGCGTGAAACCGGCCGGCGGCTTGTCCTCGTAGCCCTGCAGTATCGCGGCGACGTAATCCGGACCCTGCTCCTGGTACTGGGTGAAGAAGTCGATCAGGAACGTCGGGAAGCCGCGTTTGTAGGATCGCGCCTTGGTGATCAGCGAGAGATCCGGCGGCGCTGCGCCGCCATTGGCCGCACGGGCCGCCTGCTCGTTCGGGAACGGCGACGGGAAATAGTCGGCGGGCCGGCCCGGCCGCTCGAACATGTCGCCCGCATCATTCGGGCCGTCCTTGACCTTGTAGTCGGAGGCGAACGCCGAGGCCTGCGCCACCGAATAACCCGGCCCGCCGGCTTCGGCGAGGTTGCGGAAGGCGACATAGGACAGGCCGTGGCAGTTCGAGCAGACTTCCTTGTAGACCTTGAGGCCGCGCTGCAAGGCGCCGCGATCGAACTTGCCGAAGGGACCGGAGAACGACCACTTCTGCCCGGGCGGGCTGTCACCGTGATCCTCGGCCCGCGCGTTCTGCGCGCCACCCAGCAGCAAGCCGCCGGCGACCACGAGCGCGATCACGGCAGAGGCCACGGTGGCCACCTTGCCGCGCGACTTTGCCAGCACGTCGTCAGCGATCGAATTCGGCAGCGGACGCGGCTTCTCGATCCGGGAGAGCAGCGGCAGCAGGATCAGGAAGTAGGCGAAGTAGCAGACGGTCAGGATGCGGCCGACGATCACATAGACGCCTTCCGGCGGCTGGGCGCCGAGATAGCCGAGGCCGATGCAGACGACCACGAACATCCAGAAGAACTGCTTGGCCAGCGGGCGGTACTTCGACGAACGCGTCCTGGCGGTGTCGAGCCAGGGCAGGAACGCCAGGATGACGATCGCACCGAACATCGCGATGACGCCGGCGAGCTTGTTCGGAATCGAGCGCAGGATCGCGTAGAACGGCAGGTAATACCATTCCGGCACGATGTGCGCGGGCGTCACGCCGGGATTGGCGGGGATGTAGTTGTCGGCGTCGCCGAGATAGTTCGGCATGTAGAAGATGAACCATGCGAAGAACAGCATGAAGCAGGAAACGCCGAACATGTCCTTGATGGTCGCGTAGGGCGTGAACGCCACGGTGTCCTTTTCGGTCTTCGCCTCGACGCCGGCCGGATTGTTCTGGCCCGCCACATGCAGCGCCCAGATGTGCAGCACGACGACGCCCGCGATCACGAACGGCAGCAGATAGTGCAGCGAGAAGAAGCGGTTCAGCGTCGGATTACCGACCGAATAGCCACCCCACAGCAGCGTCACGATGCTGTCGCCGACATAGGGCACGGCCGAGAACAGGTTGGTGATGACGGTGGCGCCCCAGAAGCTCATCTGGCCCCACGGCAGCACATAGCCCATGAAGCCGGTCGCCATCATCAGGAGATAGATGATGACGCCGAGGATCCAGAGCACTTCGCGCGGCTCCTTGTACGACCCGTAATAGAGGCCGCGGAACATGTGGATGTAGACGGCGAAGAAGAACATCGAAGCGCCGGAGGCGTGGATGTTGCGAAGCAGCCAGCCGTAATTGACGTCGCGGACGATCAGCTCGACCGATTTGAAGGCAAGATCGGCATGCGGCGTGTAGTGCATCGCCAGGATCACGCCCGTCAGGATCTGAACGCCCAGCATCAGCGAAAGGATGGCGCCGAAGGTCCACCAGTAATTCAGGTTACGCGGCGTCGGATACGCCACGAACGACGAATGCATAAGTCCCATGATCGGGAGGCGCCGTTCGATCCACTTCAAGGCGGGATTGGTCGGCTGGAAATCGGATGGTCCGCTCATTGATGCGATCCTGAGGAAGTAAGACGACGCGACGGGTTAAGGGGTCTCGGGCTGGCGCCCGAGCCCTTAGCCGATCTGGATTTTGGTATCGGAAACGAATGTGTAGGGCGGAATCGGCAGGTTTGCCGGGGCAGGTCCCTGGCGGATGCGGCCCGAGCTATCGTATTGCGAGCCGTGGCAGGGACAGAAGAAGCCGTCGTAATTGCCCTCATGGGCGATCGGGATGCAGCCGAGATGGGTGCAGATGCCGATCACGACCAGCCACTGGTCATGACCCGCCTTGACCCGCGCCTCGTCGGTCTGCGGATCGGGCAGGCTCGCGACCGGCACCGCGCGGGCCTCGTCGATCTGCTTCTTGGTGCGGTTCATGATGTAGATCGGCTTGCCGCGCCAGAACACCTTGATGTCCTGTCCCTGGGCGATCGGGGTCAGGTCGACCTCGATCGGCGCACCGGCCGCGATCGTCGAGGCATCCGGGTTCATCTGGGAAACCAGCGGCCATATCGTGGCAGCTGCGCCTACGGCGGCGACGGCTCCCGTTGCAACAAAAAGGAAATCACGGCGTGTTGGATGGTCCGCCGAAGACGCTGTCGTCACGATTCCAAGCCCTTTCTTGTCTGCAGCCGGCGGAACCGCCCCGGACACGCTGAACACGCGACCTGAAGAGGCTGCCGGCGCCCGCGGCCCCCGCGGCGGCAGAAAAACCGCTTTTCCTCCCCCAATCCCGGCGGAACAAGCAGTCCAGAATCGTTCTATTGGCACCCTTGCCGTAAGAGCGCAAGCCCGCTATCGGCTCGCAAGCGTGCAATGCACTAAATCCGCGCCCAGCCGTGATTTATTCAATACATTCACCCGCGCTTCCGAAGCCTCGACACCATGCAGATTGCGCTTTTCCAGCCCGATATCCCCCAGAACACGGGAACGATTCTGCGCCTGTGCGCGTGCCTGGGCGCGGCCGCCCACATTATCGAGCCGGCCGGCTTTCCGACCTCAGACCGGCATTTCCGTCGGGCGGGAATGGACTACCTCGATCACGTCGCCCTCACCCGCCATGACTCATGGCAAAAATTCGAGCAATGGCGTAACGAGGCGGGTTTCCGGCTGGTGCTCTTTACGACCAAGGGAGCCGGTTCCTATCTGGATTTCAGCTACCGGCCGGACGATGTCCTGCTGTTCGGACGGGAATCCGCAGGGGTCACGGCTGAAGTTGCCTCCGCGGCCGATGCGCGGCTGGCGATCCCGATCAGGCCGGGCTTGCGCTCGCTCAATGTCGCCATGGCGGCGGCCATGGCATTGGGTGAGGCGCTGCGGCAGACGGGTTCCGCGATCCAGGCGGATGCGGGTCTCAAGGAGAGACAGTGAGCTACGCGGTCAAAGAGATATTTCTGACCTTGCAGGGCGAAGGCGCGCATGCCGGCCGCGCGGCGGTGTTTTGCCGTTTTTCCGGCTGCAACCTCTGGAGCGGCCGCGAACAGGACCGCGCCAGCGCCACCTGCACGTTCTGCGATACCGACTTTGTCGGCACCGACGGCACGCTGGGCGGCCGCTACGCCACCGCGGACGAACTCGCCGAAATCATCGCCGGGCAATGGACCGGCGACAACACCAACCGCTATGTGGTCCTGACCGGCGGCGAGCCCCTGCTGCAGGTCGATGCCCCCTTCATCGATGCGCTGCATGCCCGCGGCTTCGCCATCGGCATCGAGACCAACGGCACGATCGAACCGCCCAACGGGATGGACTGGGTCTGCGTCAGCCCGAAAGCCGGCGCCGGGCTTGTGGTGCGCCGCGGCCACGAATTGAAGCTGGTCTATCCGCAACCCGGCGCGGCGCCGGAAGATTTTGCGGGGCTCGATTTCGAACGTTTTTCGCTGCAGCCGATGGACGGACCCGACGTGATCGAAAACACCGCGCGCACGGTCGACTACTGCCTGCGCCATCCGCAATGGCGGCTCAGCCTGCAGACACACAAGACACTCGGCATCAGATAGGAACCAGATTTTCAAGATGTGGGAACTGACGAAATCATTTCGCTTCGAGGCCGCGCATTCCCTGAAGGGAACGACCTTCGGCGCGGACAGCGAGGAGATTCACGGCCATTCGTTTCGCGCCGAGGTGAGCGTGCGCGGCACGCCCGATCCCGTAACCGGCATGGTGCTGGATCTCGGCCTGCTCGAACGCAGCATGGAAGACGTCCGCAAGTCCCTCGACCACAAGTTCCTGAACAAGGTCGAAGCGCTTGGGACGCCGACGCTGGAAAACATCTCGCGCTACATCTTCGAGCGTGTGCAGCACGCCGGCAAGATCACGCGCGTCAGCGTTCATCGCGACAGTTGCAACGAAAGCTGCACGTATTTCGGACCGCAGGGCTAAGCCACATGGATATGTCACTCATCGAGGATCGCAAGACGCGCGCGAGAGCCTGGTTCGAAACGTTGCGCAACGACATCTGCGCGGCTTTCGAGCGGCTGGAAGACGAGGCGCCCGCCTCGCTCTACCCCGGCGACGCCGGGCGTTTCGTGCGCACGCCCTGGGACCGCACCGACCACACCGGCAAGCCCGGCGGCGGCGGCGTGATGTCGATGATGCGCGGGCGGCTGTTCGAAAAGGTCGGCGTGCACTGTTCCACCGTGCACGGCGAGTTCGCGCCCGAATTCCGTGCCCAGATTCCGGGCGCGGCCGACGATCCCAGGTTCTGGGCGTCGGGCATTTCGCTGATCGCCCATCTGCGGAACCCGCACGTGCCGGCCGTGCATATGAACACCCGCTTCGTCGTCACCACCAAGGCGTGGTTCGGCGGCGGGTCCGACCTGACGCCGGTGCTGGACCGGCGGCGCACCCAGGAGGACCCGGACACGCAGGCCTTCCACCAGGCGATGAAGGAAGCCTGCGGGGGATCGAATGGCGCGGCCGACTACGACAAATACAAAAAATGGTGCGACGAATATTTCCATCTGCCGCATCGCAAGGAAGCGCGCGGCGTCGGCGGCATTTTCTACGACTGGCATGATTCCGGCGATTGGGACGCCGACCTCGTTTTCACCCAAGATGTCGGTCGCGCCTTCCTGAAGATCTATCCCGAACTCGTCCGGCGCAATTTCGCCCTGCCCTGGAATGCCGCCGACCGCGAGGAACAGTTGATCCGGCGCGGACGCTATGTCGAGTTCAACCTGCTCTACGACCGCGGCACAATTTTTGGGCTGAAGACCGGCGGCAATGTGGATTCCATCCTCTCGTCGATGCCACCGGAGGTAAAGTGGCCATGATCGCATGATCAGCTGTCATGACCGATCGCTAAAATGCGATTCGTGTCATGTATTCCGAAGGAGCAGATCATGGATTTGAAACCAGGCGACGTCGTCATCCTGAAATCCGGCGGCCACCCGCTGAGTGTGGTGGAGGTCAACGACGACAAAGTCGCGTGCGTGTGGATGGGCAATGAAGGCGATCTCTTTCGCGAGACGCTGCCATTGGCCGTGCTTGAACTCGCCGAGCCCGATACGTCGGATGACGAAGAGGAAGATGAGGAAGACGACGAAGAAGACGACGAAGAAGAGGATGACGAAGAAGAGGACGAGCACGCCAGCAAAGTGGCCTGAGCGAATTTCGACGTCGCCCGGCATCGGCCCGGCGACGTCGTTTCCTGGAATTGGACCCCGTGCGGGGGATCTGATATTCGCGGCAGATCGACCGCGGTTGTCCGCGGCCGACAGCGCTGGAAGCGAAATGGCCGTGAAACGATGACCCACCTGCCCCGTGCCATGCTGATCGACATGGACGACACCATCCTGTCGGCCTATGGCCGTCCCGAGATCGCCTGGCACAACGTCGCCGCGGAATTCGCCGCCGAGTTCGGGCCGTTGACCTCGCAACAGGTTGCCACCGCCGTTCTGGATTCCGCGCGCAAATTCTGGGCGGTCGCGGGCGCCGAATGGCGGCTGAAGCTGGATGAGGCGCGGCGCATAACCGTCAGCAACGGCTTTGCCGCCCTTGCCGCAGGCGGCCACGCGCTGCCGGAGGATCTTGCGGTACGGCTGGCCAACCGCTTCACCGCCTACCGCGAAGAGGAAATGTTCGTCTTCCCCGGCGCGCACGACGCCATCGACGAATTAAAGGCGCGCGGCGTCAAGCTCGCGCTGGTGACCAACGGCGCCGCCGGCACCCAGCGCGCCAAGGTCGAGCGCTTTGCGCTGTCGCACCGTTTCGATCACATCCAGATCGAGGGCGAGCACGGTTTCGGCAAGCCGGACGACCGCGCCTATCTGCACGCCATGCAGACGCTGGGCGTCGCCGCATCCGAGACCTGGATGATCGGCGACAATCTGGAATGGGAAGTCGTGGCGCCGCAGCGGCTCGGCATCTACGCCATCTGGATCGACGTGCATGGCGACGGCCTGCCCGCGGACTCCACCGTCAAGCCCGATCGCATCATCCGCTCGCTGACGGAACTGCTGCCCCGCGAGCGCTGATAGAGCCGCTGAAGTTCCATCGGCTACCAGGCGAGCCATCACACGATCGCGAGTGTGAGTTGGCTCACAGCGCGGAGACCGGCAATCCCAGATTGTGTCGACGTTGGTTCAAGGTTGAAGTCCAAGGATTGGGGAGTTCACCGATGCCGAACGACGACACGCATGACATTGCACCGAAAGCCGCCCCGCTAAGGTGGCTCTCGAAGTTCAATCACGGGTTCAACATCGTCACGGGGCTGTCCGCGTTCACCGTGCTGAGCAGCCTCGCGGTCGGCTATTTCCAGCATCTCAACGCCTATCAGGAGAAGGTGAGCAGCCTGGCCAAGGAAGACATGACCTTGGCGGCGGCAACTTTCACGGACATCTCACACGCATTCTCCGAAGTGCAGGCGCTGCAGCAAACGCTTTATACCGATTTCGCGCGCGCCGTCGGCGAGAAATCCGATGCCGGCGACAAGGCGCTGGCCACCAACAATGCGCGGGCGATTTCGGAGCGCTATGAGAAAGCGCGGGTCGAGCTCCGTGAAAATATCGACCTGCTCACGCGAAAGGCCGAAATCTATATCGACAGGGCCAGCGATAGCTATCGCGATCCGGCCGAGAAGCATAACGTCGACGAGGATCCGTTGTCACGGCGGGTGTTGCGCGACTACGCCTTCGACTGTTCCGACAAGTTCAATTTTCCGGCCTTCGGAAACGTGCATGCGCCGGACGACGACACGCCGCCCAAGGAAGTCGCCGACGACAAATATTGCGCGATCGCCGAAAAACGCGGCGTCGACGAGACGACTAAACCGAAAGACGCGTTCATCCGGATCTGCGCCGGCCCTAACGACAAGGCAGCCAAGAGAATCAACTGGTACAGCGCCAAACACCACGTCCTGACGATGCACTACTGCCTTGAGGCCGCACACAACAAGCTGGCGGCGGCGCGGCAATGGGCCTCCGGGATCGGCCGCGACGCCGCGAAGGAAAGCGATGTCCTCCAGGGAGAAAAGGAGACCAACGCTCAATTTGATGATCTTGCCGGCCGGATCAACGCGTTCAACAGCCTGGCGCTGTACCAGATGGAGCAAATTCGGGTGAAATATCGCCCGGGCGGCCTTTGGTGCAACGTGCCGCTTGTCTGGAACATATCAAGCCTGAATTGTTTCCCGGTCCGCACAGCCTCGCTCACTCATTGACCGATCATTGCCGCAGCGCCGCTGTGATCATCACGATGCCGCCGACCATCACGGCGGCGTCGAGGATCGCGGTGTGGATATGCACCGGCATGCGCTCGACGAAGGTTTTTGCCAGGAACGCGCCAGGAATAGCGATCGCGCCGATCAGCAGCGCAAAGGCCAGCACCTGCGCGGTGACCACGCCGGCCAGGCCGAATACCGAAATCTTGATCAGGCCGGTCACCACCGAGATCACGGCGTCGGTGGCAATCACCGCCGCGCCCTCGAGCCCCGACGCCATCAACAGCGACAGCAGGATCACGCCGGAGCCTGACGTGCCGCCGACCAGCACGCCATATCCCACCGCGCTCGCACCGAGGCCGGTATCGCCAATCCTGATGTCGCGCTTCTTGGCCAACCGTCGCAGCGGCACGCTCAGCATCAGCATGCTGCCGATCACCAGTGCCGCGCCCACACCGGTAAGCCGCGTGTAACCGTAAGCGCCGAGCGCCGTCGTCAGTGCGGCCGCAGCAATCACGATCAGCGCGCGTCGCCGGTCGGCGTAACGGAAATAGGCCACGAAGCGGCTGGTATTGGTGATGATCGCCGATATCGCGATGATCGGCACCACCGGCTCGGCGCCGACCAGCGGAACCAGCACCAGCGGCATCAAGGCGCCGGTGCCGTAGCCGGCAAGACCGCCGACGATGGAGGCCAGCAGCGCCATGCCGCCAACCAGCACGAGTTGGCCGAGCGAAATGTCGGCGAAGCCGGCCAGAATATTCACAGCCGGTGATCGCGCGTGAATCGGGCGGCGGCCTGGTCGGCGATTGCCGCAAGCACGGATGGTTCGAGCGGAAAATCCGCGGCCAGCCAGGCGTCTTCCGCAAGCGTCAGCACGTGCCCGAGCGCGGGGCCTTCGGCAATGCCGCGGGAGATGAAATCAGCCGCCCTTAGCGGAAATTTCGGCGCGCTCCAGCGCTGCGGCAAGGTTGCGAGGTCGTGCCAGCGCGCAGCGCCATTGCCAATGCCGCCTGCTCGCGCCCATGCCAGCATCAGCCGGTCGCGATAGGGGTCCTCGCCGAGCCGATAGAGAAGCTGCCGCGCCCGCGCCTCGTCCTTGCTGGCGAACCGCCACCAGCGATGGCCCATCGAGTCCAGCGCTTTGGCTTCCGCGTTGGAGAGGCGAAGCCGCGCCGCGATGCGCTTGGCATCCTCGGTGACGACAACCGTGAGCGCGGCGAGCCGGCGTACCGCGTTCGGCGGCAGCCCCAGCGCGCGTTCCGCCGCAATCATCGCCGCGAACGTTCCGGTGTAGGCGACGCCGCCGAAGATCGGCAGCAGCAGCCCGGCATCCGCCATGGCCCGCACCGCGACCGCGGCGCCTTCCGCGATCAGCAGCTTCAACATTTCCATGCGCACGCGTTCGGCGGAAAGGTTCGAAAGTCCCGCGCGGCCGCCGATGCAGGCAAGATATCCGGCACGGTCGGGCTCACCCGCCCCGTAGGCGGCATGCATGCGGAAGAAGCGCAGGATGCGCAGATAATCCTCGGCGATGCGCGCCCTGGCATCGCCGATGAAGCGCACGCGTTTGGCTTCGATATCGGCAAGCCCGCCGACATGGTCATGCACCACGCCGCCGGCATCGACGGAAAGCCCGTTGATGGTGAAGTCGCGCCGCTCCGCATCGCGAATCCAGTCGCGCCCGAATGCAACCTTGGCCTTGCGGCCAAAGGTCTCGGTATCCTCGCGCAAGGTCGTGACCTCGAACGGATGTGAATCGACGATCAGCGTGACCGTGCCGTGGTCGATTCCGGTCGGCACGCATTTGATGCCGGCCACCTTGGCGCGGCGGGCGACCTCGTTGGGCAGCGCCGTGGTCGCGATGTCGATGTCGCCTAAGGGGATATTCAGCAACGCATTGCGCACGGCGCCGCCGATCACGCGGGCTTCCTCGCCATCGCCGTTGAGCAACGCAAGCACGTGCGCGGCCGGACCGGATCTGAGCCAGGGCGCGTCCGACAGCACGCGGGCCTCGCTCATTTCTCGACTCCGGGAACCAGCTTGCCGTTTTCGATATGCGCGGGAATGTAGGTCGAATCCGGCGCGGCGCCGGAGAATTGCGCGAGCAGGATGAAACTGATCACGACCAGCAGCAGCGATCCCAGCACCAGCTTGGCGACCAGATGCACCGGCCACGAGGACGACACCAGCACGCCGGAACGGGTGGCAATCAGAAACAGCGCATAGACCGCGAACGGGATCAGAAAAATTCCGATTTCGGTCAGAACCGGACGGATCATGCGAGATAAATCCGCTCATACAGCACGCGCAGAATTCCGGCGGTCGCGCCCCAGATGTAGCGCTCGGCGAACGGCATCGCGTAATAGGAGCGCTCCATGCCGCGGAATTCCTTGGAATGGACCTGATGATTCTCGGGATTCATCAGGAACGCCAGCGGTACCTCGAAGGCGTCGACCACTTCGCCCTCGTTGATCGTCAGCTTGAAGCCCGGCTTGACCCGCGCCACCGTCGGCAGGATGCGAAACCCGAAGGCGGTTCCGTAGAGGTCGAGATAGCCGATCGGCTCGATGAAGTCGCGTTTGAGGCCGACTTCCTCCTCCGCCTCGCGCAAGGCTGCGTCGAGCGGAGAGGCATCGGTTGCGTCGATCTTGCCGCCCGGAAAGGAAATCTGGCCGGCGTGGCTGGACAGATGCGGCGAGCGCTGTGTCAGCAACACGGTCGGCTCCTGGTGATCGACCACCGCGATCAACACCGCCGCCGGGCGCACCGGCTGCTCGCGCGCCACGATCTCGAGCATGCGGTCGTTGCCCGCATCGCCGGTTTTCGGAATGATATCGGGATCGACTAGGCCGGGAGGCACGTCGAAATTCAGCCGAGCGCGGCTCCGGGCGAAGAACTCCGCCGAGTTGATCGGAGCCGCCTCCATCTTTTTCAGCATCGGCTCGTTCAAACCCCGTCCCTCACCTGCTTCGCGTCCGCCATCGTAAAGAACTCGCCCCCGGACTCGATGCCGAACATCGGCTGACCATCGACCACCCGCTCTTCCCCCATGTCAACCAGATCGTAGTAGAGCGCGCGGGTCACTTTCGCCCACAGACCGGCGCGGACGTGGAGGTAGGGCGTCAGCCCGCCATCGGCGGCCATCTCGAACCGCAGGCGATGGGCGGAATCGCATGGCACCCAGTCGTCAACGTTGGTGCGAAAGCGCAGCAGCCGACCGCGATCGCCGGCCTCGTTTTGCATCTCCACCGCCATGAACGGCGCGTCGTCGACGCGGATGCCGACCTTCTCGACCGGGGTCACGAGAAAGTGCTTGCCGTCTTCGCGCTTGAGAATGGTCGAAAACAGCCGCACCAGCGCCGGCCGCCCGATCGGCGTCCCCATATAGAACCACGTACCATCGCTGGCGATTCGCATGTCGAGGTCGCCGCAGAACGGCGGATTCCACAGATGGACCGGAGGAAGCCCCTTGCCCGCCGGGGTGGCGTTGGCGGCTTCCCTCGCAGCGACGGTTAGTCCTTCGAGACCCTGAGTGCCGGTTTGCCCTTGCTTTGCCATTGTTTGCCCTGAGTCTCGGCACGTCATCTGGCACGATTGGTGCACGTATACCGAGATATGTGTTCCCGACGGTGTGTGTCCGTACTATTGCGGATGGGTCGCCATATCGTGATGCCGTTCATACCCCGAAACACCGATAATGTGGGGATACTTTAATTCAACGAATACATAGCCTTTGCGCAGGGTTTAGCATGAGGTTCGTGGCATGACGACGCAACCAGCGGTGTCATCAAGCGGTTAGACGGTTGAAGGAGAAAGACATGGCGAGTGCAGACGGTGTCGAGAAACTCGAGGACGCGGTCGTCCGGTCGGCGGAGCAGGTCGCCGGCCAGATCCGCGCCGCGAAGGAAGCGATCTCCACCGTCATCTTCGGCCAGGACCGGGTGATCGAAAACACCCTGGTGACGATCCTGTCCGGCGGCCACGCGCTGCTGATCGGCGTTCCCGGCCTCGCCAAGACCAAGCTTGTCGAAACGTTGGGCATCACGCTCGGGCTGGACGCCAAGCGCATCCAGTTCACGCCGGACCTGATGCCCTCGGATATTCTGGGCGCCGAGGTGCTGGACGAGAGCAACTCCGGCAAACGGTCGTTCCGCTTCATCTCCGGACCGATTTTTGCGCAGCTCCTGATGGCCGACGAGATCAACCGCGCCAGCCCGCGTACGCAATCGGCGCTGCTGCAAGCCATGCAGGAACAGCACATTACCGTTGCAGGCGCGCGGCATGATCTCCCAAAACCCTTCCATGTGCTCGCCACGCAAAACCCGCTGGAGCAGGAAGGCACCTATCCGCTGCCCGAGGCGCAGCTCGACCGCTTCCTGATGGAGATCGACGTCGATTATCCCGACCGCGACGCCGAACGCCGCATCCTGTTTGAAACGACGGGCGCGGAAGAGACGCTCGCCAAGGCCTCGATGGACGCGGAAATCCTGATCGCGGCGCAGCGGCTGGTGCGGCGTCTGCCGGTCGGCGACAGCGTCGTCGAGGCGATCCTGTCGCTGGTGCGCGCTGCGCGCCCGAGTTCCGAAGACGGCGGCGACAAGCTGATCGCCTGGGGACCGGGCCCGCGCGCCAGCCAGTCGCTGATGCTGGCGGTCCGCGCCCGCGCGCTGCTCGACGGCCGGCTCGCGCCCTCGATCGACGACGTGCTCGATCTCGCCGAACCCATTCTCAAGCACCGCATGGCGCTGACTTTCGCGGCGCGCGCGGAAGGCCGCACCATTCCCGACGTGATCAGACAATTGAAGACGCGGATCGGTTGATGGCCGCAAAGACCAGCCACGAGGCCAGGGAGATTTTAGCAATCCGACGTGCCGATGGCGAAAGCCGAACGCTCGCCGCATCGCTGCCCCGTCTCGTGCTCGAAGCCCGCCGTATTGCTGCCAACGTCATCCATGGCCTGCATGGCAGGCGCCGCGCCGGCGCCGGCGAGAGCTTCTGGCAATATCGCCGCTTCGTCTCCGGCGAGCCGTCGCAGAATGTCGACTGGCGCCGCTCGGCGCGCGACGATCATCTCTACGTCCGCGAGCAGGAATGGGAGGCTGCGCATACCGTGTGGCTGTGGCCCGACCGTTCGCCGTCGATGGCGTTTGCTTCCAAGGGCGCGCGCGACTCCAAGCTGGAGCGTGGCCTGATCGTTACGTTTGCACTCGCCGAACTGCTGGTTTCGGGCGGCGAACGCGTCGGCATTCCCGGCCTGATGAACCCGACCGCAAGCCGCAACGTGATCGACAAGATGGCGCAGGCGATGCTGCACGACGATGCGGTGCGCGCCAGCCTGCCGCCGTCCTTTGTCCCGTCGGCGCTGGCCGAAATTGTCGTGCTGTCCGATTTGTGGTCGCCGATGAGCGAGATCAGGTTGATGCTCGCCGGGCTTTCAGCCTCCGGCGCCCATGGTTCCCTGATCCAGGTGGTCGATCCTGCCG
Source organism: Bradyrhizobium sp. AZCC 2262 (assembly GCF_036924535.1). NCBI lineage: Bacteria > Pseudomonadati > Pseudomonadota > Alphaproteobacteria > Hyphomicrobiales > Nitrobacteraceae > Bradyrhizobium > Bradyrhizobium sp. AZCC 2262. Next base: position 5,608,770 of record NZ_JAZHRT010000001.1, read on the forward strand.
AAGAAACCTTTCCCTATGCCGGCCGGATCGAATTCGTCGAGCCGGAAGGATTCGGCGTCATCACCGCCGGCCGCGCCGAGAGCTGGGCCAGCGACTATGTGGCGCGCGTGGCACTTCATCGCGACGAAATCCGCAGCGAGACCAACCGGCTCGACTGGTTGTTCTCGACCCACACCACCAGCCGTTCCGCCGCCGAACTCCTGCTGTTCCTGCATTCGGGCATGATGGCAGCCAAGGGAAGCGCGCGCGGCTCAACCGTCAAGGCGGGGCGTAGCGCATGATCGCGGGGCTCCCCCTCACCTTTGCGCAACCGCTGCTCCTGCTCGGCCTGTTGAGCCTGCCGGTGCTGTGGTGGCTGCTGCGCGTGATGCCGCCGCGGCCGAGGCGGATCGAGTTTCCGCCGACCCGGCTGTTGTTCGACATCAGGCCCCGGGAAGAAACTCCGTCGCGGACGCCGTGGTGGCTGACGGCGTTGCGCCTCGCCGCCGCGGCACTGGTCATCCTTGCCGCCGCAGGCCCGATCTGGAATCCGCAGACCGGGGTCGGCGGCAGCAACGCGCCATTGGTGATCCTGCTCGACGACGGCTGGAGCGCGGCTGCAAGCTGGGACACAAGGGTCAAGGCAGCGGACGAACTGATCGCCAACGCCGACAACGACCGCCGCGGCGTCGCGCTCGTTCCGCTCTCCGATCCTGCGCGCGACATCACGCTGATGCCGGCCGGCACCGCGCGGGTCGCGCTGCGCCAGATTTCGCCAAAACCCTATTCGATCGACCGCGTCGACACGCTCGGCGCGCTCGACCGCTTCCTGAAGACGACCGGTGATACCGAGATCGCGTGGCTGTCCGACGGCGTCGACACCGGGCGCGGCACTGAATTCGTCGAAAATCTCGGCAAGACCATCGGCGACCGCAAGCTGACGGTGTTCGAGGGCGGCGCGGCCCCGGCGCAGGCGCTGGTCGCCGCTGAAAACGCCGCGGCGAAGATGACGGTCAAGGTGCTGCGCGCCACCGGCGGCCTCGCAGCCGGCATGGTTCGCGCGTTCGACGCCAAGGGCTCGCCGATCGGCGAGGCGCGCTACGCGTTCGGCATGCAGGATCGCGAGAGCGAAGCGGCGTTCGACCTGCCCGTCGAACTCCGCAACGATATTTCGCGGCTGGAAATATCGGGCGAACGATCGGCCGGCGCGGTGCAACTGCTCGACAAGCGATGGCGGCGTCGCGCCGTCGGCGTCGTCACCGGCGCGACCAGCGATACCGCCCAGCCGCTGTTGGCATCGACCTTCTACCTCACCCGCGCCTTGTCGCCATTCGCCGACGTACGGCTGGGCGACCGCGGCGCGCCGCAGCAGGTGATCGCGCAATTCCTCGATCAGCGCTTGCCGATGATCGTGCTTGCCGACGTCGGCACGCTGTCGCCGGAAATTCGCGAGCGGCTGAACGCATGGATCGATCAGGGCGGCGTGCTGGTGCGCTTCGCAGGCCCCCGTCTGGCGCAGGCCGATGACGATCTGGTGCCGGTGAAACTGCGCCGCGGCGGCCGCATCCTCGGCGGCAGCCTGACCTGGGAAAAGCCGCAGCATCTGGCTTCCTTCACCGCCGACGGTCCGTTCGCGGGACTTTCCGTGCCCAAGGACGTCACCGTAAACCGGCAGGTGCTGGCCGAGCCGGATGCGGTGCTGGCAACCAAGACCTGGGCGTCGCTGGAAGACGGCACGCCGCTGGTGACCGGCGAGCATCGCGGCAGAGGCATCATCAGCCTGTTCCATATCGGCGCCGACTCGCGCTGGTCGGACCTGCCGATGTCCGGCAGCTTCGTCGAGATGCTGCGGCGGATGGTCGACATGTCCGGCTACACCACAAAGCCCGGCGCGGGCGTTGCAAGCGAGGCGACCAATGTCGAGACCGTGGCGCCGCTGCGCACGCTCGACGGCTTTGGCGCATTTGGACCTCCGCCATCGAACGCCAAGCCGATGCCGGCGGATTATCGCGACCGCGCGACGTCAGATCATCCGCCGGGCTTCTACGGCCCGGCCGACGGTCCGATCGCGGTCAACACGCTGGCCCCGGCCGATCGCATCGCGCAGCTCGATACATCCTCGCTGCGCGCGCAGCGCGCCAGCTACACCAACGCCGAACCGCGCGATTTGCGCGGCATTCTGCTGTCCTCTTCGCTGGCGCTGTTCCTGATCGACGCGGTCGTGGTCGCGATGCTGGGCGCGGGCCTTGCCGCGTTGTGGCGGCGGCGCACGGCGGCGGCCACCGTCCTGCTGGCCCTGATTCTATCTGCGACCTCGATCGCGCCTTCGCCGACCCGTGCCGAGAGCAACGATGAGTTCGCCATCAAGTCGGTGTCGCAGACGCGCCTTGCCTATGTCGTCACCGGAAATGCCGACGTCGATTCCATCGTCAAGGCCGGCATGGCCGGACTGACGCTGTTCCTGGCGCAGCGCACGGCGCTGGAGGCCGGCGATCCCGTCGGCGTTGATCCCGCGCGCGACGAGCTGGCGTTCTTCCCGCTGATCTACTGGCCGATCGTGCCGGGCGCGCCGAAGCCGCCGCAGGACGCCATCAACCGCATCGACGCCTACATGAAACAGGGCGGCACGGTCGTCTTCGACACCCGCGACGCCATCGAGGCGCCGCCCGGCGAGAACGGCGCGTCGCAGACGCCGGGCATGCAGACGCTGCGGCAAATTCTTTCCTCGCTCGACGTGCCTGAACTCGAGCCGGTGCCGCGCGAGCACGTGCTGACCAAGACGTTTTACCTGCTGCGCGACTTCCCCGGCCGCTTCAACTCGGGCCAGACCTGGGTCGAGACCCTGCCGCGCGAGGATGACGACGACGCGGCCTCGCGCCCGGCGCGTGGCGGCGACGGCGTCTCGCCCATCATCATCACCTCGAACGATCTGGCCGGCGCCTGGGCGCACCGTCCGGACGGGCAGCCGATGCTGCCGCTGACGCCAGGCGAGCCGCGCCAGCGCGAATTCGCCTTCCGCTCCGGCGTCAACATCGTGATGTACACCCTGACCGGCAACTACAAGGCCGACCAGGTGCACGCGCCGGCCCTGATCGAGCGGTTGGGGCAATAGGCCATGCAGTACGGCATCGCGTTTACCCCGCTGGTTCCGACGATCGTGCTCTGGATCGCGCTGGCCGCGATCGTCGCGATCTCGGTGCTGCTGCTGCTCGGACGGTCGCGCGGGGCTGCCGTGCGCGTCGCGGCGCTGGCGCTGATCCTGCTGGCGCTCGCCAACCCCTCCTTCACCCGCGAGGACCGCGAGCCGCTATCCTCGGTCGCGGCGATCGTGGTCGACAAGAGCCCGAGCCAGAATTTCGGCACCCGCAACCAGGAGACGGCCAAGGCGCAGGAAGCGCTGGTCGACACGCTGAAGAAAATCAAGGGACTGGAAGTCCGCGTCGTCGAGGCCGGACAGGCCGACGGCGAAACCGACGGCACCAAGCTGTTCGGCGCGCTGTCCTCGGCGCTGTCGGACGTTCCCGTCGACCGCGTCGCCGGCGCGTTCCTGATCACGGATGGCCGGGTGCACGACATTCCCGCCAACGCCGCCGCCATCGGCTTCCAGGCGCCGGTGCATGCGCTGGTCACCGGACGCAAGGACGAGCGCGACCGCCGTATCGCGATTTCGGCCGCGCCGCGGTTTGGCATCGTCGGGCAGCCCCAGACCATCACCTACCGGCTCGACGACCAGGGGGTCACCGGCCAGCGTGCCAGGATCGTGGTGCGCCGCGACGGCGAGGTGATCAGCGAGCGCAATCTGGTGAGTGGCCAGACCTCCAATGTCGAGGTCGACATCAAGCATGCCGGCTCGAACATCGTCGAGATCGAGGCCTCGCCGCTCGATAACGAGCTGACGCTGGTCAATAACCGCGCCGTGGTCGCGATCGAAGGCGTGCGCGACAAGCTGCGCGTGCTGCTGGTATCCGGCGAGCCGCATTCCGGCGAGCGCACCTGGCGCAATCTGTTGAAGTCCGACGCCAGTATCGACCTCGTGCATTTCACGATCCTGCGTCCGCCGGAGAAGCAGGACGGCACGCCGATCAACGAACTGTCGCTGATCGCGTTTCCGACGCGCGAATTGTTCCAGCAGAAGATCAACGAATTCCAGTTGATCATCTTCGACCGCTACGCCCGCCAGGGCGTGCTGCCGATCGCCTATTTCGACAACATCGCGCGCTATGTCCGCGCCGGCGGCGCGGTGCTGGTGTCGGCCGGCCCCGACTACGCCTCCACCACCAGCATCTGGCGCACGCCGCTCGACACGGTGCTGCCGGCAGAACCGGTCGGTGTCACTGAAAAACCGTTCTATGCGCATCTGAGCGATGCCGGCAAACGCCACCCGGTGACGCGCGGCCTTGAAGGCTCCGCCAGCGAGCCGCCGCGCTGGAGCCGCTTCTTCCGCACCGTGGATACGCGCAACGCGATCGGCGCGCCCGTGATGACCGGCGCCGATGGCAAGCCGCTGCTGTTGCTGTCGCGCTTCGGTGAAGGCCGCGTCGCGCTGCTGCTGTCGGACCACATCTGGCTGTGGGCGCGTGGCTATGAAGGCGGCGGGCCGCATCTGGATCTGCTGCGGCGGACGTCGCACTGGCTGATGAAGCAGCCTGATCTGGACGAAGAGGCGCTGCGCCTGCAGATCCAGGGCAAAGACCTCGTGGTGCTGCGCCAGACCATGGCCGACAACGTGCCGCCGGTGACCGTGACGTCGCCGAGCGGCGCCACCAAGGAACTCACGCTGACCGCAAGCGAGCCCGGCACCTGGCGCTCCACCCTTCCCGCCAACGAACTCGGGCTGTGGCAGGCAACCGATGGCGCGCTGAAAGCCTTGATCAACGTCGGGCCGACCAACCCGAAGGAATTTTCGGAAGTCACGTCCACCACCGAGATGCTCAAGCCGCTGGCGCAGGCCACCGGCGGCGACGCCCGCCGCGTGGTCGACGGCACCAGCGTCGACCTGCCCCGTGTCGTCCCGGTGCGCGCCTCCGGCATCTTCCACGGCGACGGCTGGATGGGCGTCAAGATGCGCGACGCCAGCGTCGTGAAGGGCGTCGGTGTACTGCCGATGTTCGCAGGCCTGATCGGGCTGTTGCTGCTGCTCGGCGCGTTCGCCGCGACCTGGGTGCGCGAGGGGCGTTAGCCGCGCGGACCCTCGGACGCAAATCGTTGCATCAATCACACAGCTTTCGCCGTTTCACCGCGGCCTGCTTGCGCTGCGGTTGACTTCGTCCTTCCCTTAAGATGTTATAATATAACATTGGGACGAAGACCCGGATGAACTGGTTCCGAAAACACGTGAAAACCGGCTCGCGGCTGGCGCTGTTTGCGCTCGCGATCCAGTTTGCGCTGTCGTTCGGGCATTTCCACGGGGTCGCCGCCCAGGCGGCGCCGGCGATTCAGACCGGTCTGACCAATGCCGATCTTGCCATCGCAGCGACCCTTGATGCTCAAGGGATAAACTCCGAAGCGCGGCAGCAGCCTTCCAATCACGATTCCGACCAGCAACGCACCGACGCCTGCGCAATCTGCACCGTCGTTTCGCTTGCCAACAATTTCCTGTTCGCCACGCCGCCGCTCTTGGAACTGCCGCAGGCGGTCGAGCTTCTGCACCTGACCACTGGCGCCGAGTTCGTGCATCTCGGCTCGATTCATCGCGCGTTCCAGTCCCGCGCGCCTCCCGTCTCCTGACCTCGATTGATTGATGCACTCCCGACGGATTGCCGCGCCCGCGCGGTTTCCGAGGGAAAATCGGAATCGGCCCGTCGCACATTGACGGGATCAGGATCGGGACAATGACATTCAAGAAGAAACGAGCGTTCCATTTCGGTGGAGCAAGCTGGCTATTGCTGTGCGCGATGGCCGACGGCGCGCTGGCGCAGGACGCGCCATCCTCCTCGACAAAACTGCCTGAGATCACCGTGACGGCGCCAAGCCCGATCGTGCGACGCAGGGCAGTCGTTCCCTCGCAGACGCCGGTGCGCGTCGCCCGCACCGCGCCCGGCCGCCCCAGGGAGCGCGCGCCGCAGCCGCCACAACCGGCGCCGGCTGCTCCCGAGCCTCAACAGGGCGTGCTGCCGATCGTCACGGATCAATTTGCAACCGTCACGGTGGTGCCGAACGAGGAGATCCGCCGCCAAGGCACCGCCCAGCTTGGCGATCTCCTGTTCTCGAAGCCGGGCATTACCGGCTCAACCTTCGCGCCCGGTGCCTCGAGCCGACCGATCATCCGGGGCCTCGACGTCAATCGCGTCGGCATCTTGGAGAACGGCAACAACGCCGGCGGCGCTTCCGATCTTGGCGAAGACCATTTCGTGCCGATCGATCCACTGGCGACGAACCAGGTCGAAGTCATCCGCGGTCCGGCGGCGATGCGCTACGGATCGACATCGATCGGCGGCGTCGTCAGCGCGACCAACAATCGCATCCCGGATGCGCTGCCCACCTGCGCCGCGGTGCCATTCCAGAGCTATGGGCTGCCCGCGAAGGCGCCACTGGCGAACGCGCAAACATCGTCATGCGTAAATGTCGAGACGCGAACGTCCGTGAGTTCGGTCGACCGGGGTGTCGATAGCGGTATCCTGCTCGATACCGGCGGCGGCAATTTTGCATTTCACGCCGACGCCTATGGTCGCAAGGCCAGCGACTACAGCATCCCGAGCTATCCCTATCTGTTCGACCAGACCCGGCCAGTCAACGGCCGCCAGCCGAATTCGGCGATGCAGGCGGATGGTGCGTCGATCGGCGGCTCTTACATCTTCCAGGGTGGCTTCATCGGCGCTGCGATCACGCAGAACGACACGCTTTATCGCATTCCCGGCATCGACGGCGCCGATCATCAGACGCGGATCGACGGCCATCAGACCAAATTCACCGCCAAGGGCGAATACCGGCCGGATGCCGCGGCGATCGACGCCGTCCGCTTCTGGGCGGGCGCCACCAACTATCACCATAACGAGATCGGACTTGCCGATCCTGCCGATCCCTCTACCGTCGGCATCCGGCAGCAATTCACCAACAAGGAACAGGAGGGCCGCCTCGAAGTCCAGATGATGCCGTTCAACGCGCGCTTTGCGGCGGTGACGACGGCCTTCGGCCTGCAGGCAGGGCATCAGGAACTGACGGCGCCAAGCCCGGATGATCCAACCAGTCCGCTCAACGGATTGTGGGATCCCAACAGGAACAACAGGGTCGCCGGCTACGTCTTCAACGAACTGAAATTCAGCGAAACCACCAAGGCGCAGATTGCCGGCCGCATCGAGCGCGTCAATCTGACGGGAACAACGCCGGGGTTCATCCCCGACGTGTTCGACCTGAACGTCGACCCGGCCGCCATCGGTCCCGCCACGCCGCGCAACCTACATTTCACGCCGAAGAGCGCGAGCGTAGGTCTGCTCCAGGACCTGCCGTGGGGTCTTGTCGCCAGCATTACCGGGCAATACGTCGAACGCGCACCCAAACCGGCCGAGCTGTTTTCGCGCGGCGCACACGATGCGACCGCGACGTTCGATATCGGCAATCCCAATCTCGGCATCGAAACCGCCAAATCGATCGAGATCGGATTACGACGCGCGACTGGCCCCTTGAGATTCGAAGCGACGGCTTACTACACCAAGTTCAACGGCTTCATTTTCCGTCGTCTCACCGGCAACACATGCGAGGATGTCGCTTGTGTCGGTCCTGCCGATCCGGGTTTTCCACTTGAGCTTAAGCAGGCGATCTATTCGCAGCGCGACGCCACTTTCCGTGGTGGCGAATTCCAGAGCCAGTTGGACGTCGGGCCGCTCAACGGTGGCGTCTGGGGCGTCGAGAGCCAGTTCGATGTCGTGCGCGCGACCTTCGCCGATGGCAGCAATGTTCCGCGAATTCCGCCGGTGCGCGTCGGCGGCGGCCTGTTCTGGCGCGATGCCAATTGGCTGACACGGATCAACCTGCTGCACGCCTTCGCGCAGAACGATATCGCCCCGATTGGCGAGACGCCGACCGCAGGCTATAATTTGTTGAAGGCGGAGGTCAGCTACAGGACCAAGCTCGATCCATCCTTGTTCGGCGCGCGCGAGATGACGGTCGGCCTCGTCGGAAACAACCTCCTGAACGAGAACATCCGCAACTCGGTATCCTACAACAAGGACGAGGTCCTGCTGCCGGGCATCGGCGTGCGCGCGTTTGCCAATCTGAAGTTCTAGGACGGAGGTACCGGGCCACGGGGTGGCGTTAGCTGGTGGTACCAGTTAACGTTCGAGGCGGAGACGACCGATGCGAAGGACGTTCCCTCACTCCACTGGAAACGGAAGCACATCGAATAGATGACTTCGTCCATCAATGTTCACGTCTACAGCGACGCGCTCGTTCTGCTCGGCACCGCGGGCGTCGTCATTCCGTTAGTACGGCGATTCGGGTTCAATCCCGTTCTCGGCTATCTCGGAGCCGGCGCGATCCTGGGCCCTCTCGGGCTGGGATCGTTCATTGAGAAATTTCCGTTTCTCTACTGGTTCACCGTCGTCGATCCGGCAAACGTCTCCGGCATCGCGAACCTCGGCGTTGTGTTCCTGCTCTTCCTCATCGGCATGGAGTTGTCCTACGACCGATTGAAGGCGATGCACCGCCTGATTTTCGGATTGGGCAGCCTGCAGATCATTTTCTCGACGGTCGTGATCGGCCTCGTCGCCACGCTGGCCGGCAGCAGGGCTCCGGTGCCGCTCATCCTTGGTGCGTGTTTCGCCTTGTCCTCGACCGCCATCGTCATCGAGATTCTTTCCAGGCAGAAGCGGCTCAACACAAGCGCGGGACGGGCAAGTTTCGCAGTCCTCCTCGCGCAGGATCTGGCAGTCGCCCCTCTTCTGCTTTTCATCTCGATCTTCGGCGCGGGAGACTCCGGATCGGTCATCGCGACACTGTTGCTTGCGCTCACGAATGCCGCCCTCGCGCTCGGCGTGATCGTCGTCGTGGGCCGCGTGGTGATGCGTCCTCTGTTCCGTCTTGTGGCATCGGTCGGCATGAGCGACCTGTTCGTCGCCACGACGCTGTTCGTGATCGTCGCGACCGGAGTAGCCGCTGCCCTGGCCGGCTTCTCCATGGCGCTCGGCGCCTTTGTCGCGGGCCTGTTGCTGGCCGAGACGGAATTCCGCAAAGCGATCGAAACCGCCATCGATCCTTTCAAGGGCCTCTTGCTTGGCCTGTTCTTCTTCACGGTCGGCATGAACATCGATTTTCGTCAGATTGCGCGCGATCCGGTCTGGCTGATTGCGGGTGCGGCCGGACTGATTGTCGTAAAGTCCACCATCCTCGTCTTCCTGGCCCGGATGTTTCGCCTCTCCTGGCCGGCTTCGATCGAGGTCGGACTGCTGCTTGGTCCCGGCGGCGAGTTCGCTTTCGTCGGCATTGGGATGGCGACGACGCTTGGCCTGATTGACGCCAACATATCGAGTTTTGCCGTCGCGCTGATCACGCTGACCATGATGCTCACCCCAGCACTGTCTCATGTCGCGCGGCGGCTGGCGCCGATGGTTCGCGAGGACAAACCGCTTGATCCAGAACTCACCGTTGCACCGAGCGGCGGGAGTGGCCATGCCATTGTCGTCGGACATGGCCGGGTTGGACAAGTCGTCTGCGCGATGCTCGATCGCCATCAGTTCAAATACACTGCCGTCGACAACGATGCTGCGGCCGTCCCGGAGCAGCGCAAGCAGGGCCGCACCGTCTTCTACGGCGATGCGACAAACCCGGAATTCCTGAAGAGCTGCGGCCTCATGGAGGCTGCCGCGGTCATCGTCACGATCAACGAACCCAAAGGCATTGACGAAATTGTCGCGCAGGTTCGCGCGCTACGGAAAGATGTACTGATCGTTTCGCGCGCGCGCGACGCCGACCACGCGCGACATCTCTACGGAATTGGCGTTACCGACGCAGTGCCGGAAACCATCGAGGCAAGCCTGCTGTTGTCCGAAGCAGCCCTGATCGGCCTGGGAGTGGCGATGGGACTGGTCGTTGCTACCATCCACGAGAAGCGTGAGGAGTTTCGGCACGAACTGCAGCACGCAGCCGGAAGCACGGGGTCCGCATCGAAGCTGGTGGCCGGCACCAAAAGGCGGCGACTTTTCCGATAGCGACGAGACCGGGCGTCCCCCACTGCGTCGCTTCGCCATCGGCGCTACCGCGCCTTGCTCCAGTCCGGCCGAATATCGCCGGAGACACCGTCGAAGGCGCCCTCGACCAGCTCCGCTACCAGCAAGCGGCTGTAATCGACGGGACCCGGCATGATCACCCGTCCCTTCGGTATGACCTTGAAGCCGACGCGGCCGTAATAAGGTTCATCGCCGACCAGTATGACCAGCCGATGGCCCTTGGCCTTGGCGTCCTGCAGCGAGCGATCGAGCAGCATGCGGCCGACGCCGCGCTTCCGGAACGGCGGCTCGACCGTCAACGGCCCGAGCATCAGGGCCTGCGTGTCGCCGATGCAGATCGGCAATTGCCGCACGGAGCCGACCAGCAATGTGCCGATCCGCGCCGTGAACGAGAGGTCGAGCAGGTGATCGACATGCTCGCGCAGGCGGTAGGCGCTCAGCACGAAACGGCCGGGACCGAATGTGCGCTCGTGCAGGCGCTCGATCGCCTGCGCGTCTTTTGGTGTTTCGGTCAGGATGGTGACGTCAAGTTCGCTCATGATGGGGCGCGGGATAGCATCTGGCGGCGGCGCGGTCCATCGCCGGAGACCGCAATCCCCGTATTGCCTTAATCCCTTTTGATGGCCGGCTGGGACAGATAGGCCAAAAGCTTCATCTCGCGGCGGCCGCGCGTCACGGTATCCAGCACCAGTCCCGAGGTTACCGACAGCACCGCCACGATCATCAGGCCCATCGACAGCACCGCTGTAGGCAGCCGCGGAACGACGCCTTCCTCGAGATAGGTGATGATCACGGGGATCGCGAGACCGATCGAGACCAGCATCAGGAACACGCCGATGACCGTGAAGAACCGCAGCGGCTTTTCCGATCGGTACATCTTCAGGATGGTGCCGAGAATCCGGAAGCCGTCGCGCCAGGTGTTCAGCTTGCTGAACGATCCTTCGGGACGGGCATAATAAGGCGTCTCGATTTCCACCACCGGCAGCGCCAGCTCGAGCGCGTGCACGCTGAGCTCGGTTTCGATCTCGAAGCCGTCGGACAACACCGGAAAGGATTTGACGAAGCGGCGCGAGAACACGCGGTAACCGGAAAGGATATCCTTGAACGCCTGGCCGAACACCGCCGAAAGGAAGCTCGTCAGCATCCAGTTGCCGGTGCGGTGGCCAGGCCGGTAGGCAGTGGCCGACTGGTCGACGCGAAAGCCCACCACCATATCGAGATGATCGTTGACCAGCGCTTCGATCATGCGCGGGGCGCTCGGCGCGTCATAGGTCGCATCGCCGTCGACCAGCACATAGACGTCGGCATCGACATCGGCGAACATGCGCCGCACCACGTGCCCCTTGCCCTGGCGGCGCTCGCTGCGCACGATGGCGCCGGCCGCGCGCGCCACCTCGATGGTGCGGTCGCGCGAATTGTTGTCGTAGACGAAAATCTCGGCTGTCGGCAGTGCCTTGCGGAAGTCGGCGACCACGGTGGCGACCGCGGCTTCCTCATTGAAGCACGGCACCAGAACCGCAACCCGCAATCCTGATTTCGTCATTGCTGGCTCACCGAAGCTGTCCATGGAGCGCTCATACCGCAATCAGGCTTTGGCCTGCCGAGGGAGGGCCGACCTGTCCGCCCGCAGATCGAGTGTTGCGAACAAGAGGGTCCAGAGCGAGAGCATGTCGATTGGAATAATATAATATGGCGTAAAGATCGGATGGGTCATGAAGAAAATCAGGTTCACGGCGAGATTTGCGGCGACCAGAATTGCAACATGCTTTGCGCGGCCTTGATCGGCCCGCCATAGCCAGGCGGTCCAGATCGCCGATATCGCCAGCAAGGTGAACTGAACGTCAACGAGATAGCTTAGCAGGACGGTGGCGTTCAGCTCCGGCGGCAGGGCGTCAACGCTGCCATAGGTCGTCGCAAGCGGGCTCCCCGCATTGATCGCATTCGCAATCAGCGTCGGTGTCATTCCGGTCACGAACGCCACCCCGAACGCGAGGCCCTGCAGGAATGCGTCCTTGCTTCGCGCCATCGCAAAGGCGCCGGCAAGGTAGAGGCAATACCCCGCAGCCAGAAACATGTTGGGCAAGCGGAAATTGACGGAGAGGCCGATCAGCAGCCCAATCAGGGTGATCAGCAAGAGCCGCTGTCGCGACCGAGCCACGAAAAACGCCGCAGTCAATAACCCCACGACGGAGCAAACCATCATGGTTGGCGCCACCGAATAGCTCGCCTTGCTCGGGTTGATCATCAGGTAAAGCGCCGCGAAGCCGAACACCGCGGCCAGCGTGAGCGATGCCGGTTCGCGCGCGCGGAACAGCGCAAACAGCGCAAACGCGAAGATCGTGACATTCGCCAGCACATAGAGCGGGACCGCCTGAAATCCGGCGGGAAACAGCGAGAGGACGAAGCCGGTCCCCGGCGGATACTGCAGCACATACTTGCCCACCGCCGGAATGAAGGGGTGGCATGGAGCGCGCTTCACGTCATGCCATTCCGCGTAGCCGATCGCCTTCAGGCCGTTTTTGAGATAGTCATCGTCGTCGAAGGCGACGTTGGTATCGATGCCGCGGAGGCCGAACCTCTCGAACAGATGCGCCTGCCGCAGATAGCAGATGTCGTCATAGACGCCGCGGCTCTCGCTCCAGCGCGCGATGTTCCAGACGTTGCTCGCCAGCACCAGCAGGAAGCCGAGACCGCAGAGCAGCCTGAATAGTTGCAATTTTCCCATGTCGAACCGACTATTGGCTGAATTCCTCGCTTCTAGGCGCTGTGCCGGCCGCACGCAACCAGCCCGGCACCGCAGGGTCAACGCCAGGTCGCGATGGGCTTTGCGCCGTCAAGCACTTCGGCGATCCGCAGGCGCGTGCCCTTGGTCGTCTCCGCCGGCAGCGCCGCAGCGTCATAGAAGCCGGTCTCGACAATCTCGTGATTGGGCTCCGGCAGGCGGTCCTGCCGGAACTGCCTGACGACATAGACCGCGACATGGTCGCGGCGAGAGACGTGGCCGTTGAAGAACAGGCCGTGCAGGACCGGCTCCCCGGTCAGTTCGATCCGCCCCTCTTCCACCAGCTCCCGCCGCAAGGCCTCGAGAAAGGTTTCGCCGACCTCGACCCCACCGCCTGGCAGGTGCCAGCCGGCGACATAGCTGTGCCTGACCAGGAACACCTTGTCGTCGCCATCGAGCACGACGCCGCGGACCCCGAGCGTCATGCCGCGGGCCATCCGCCAATAGAGGTGGAAGGCCCGCCGTAATTGCGGTTCGATGCGTTTTCGCAAGTGCTGCAGCGCCGTCACGCAAACCTCGGATGGACAGCTATCACGTTTGATCCTTATATCGCCGGTATGATCGTGCGACGGCTCTATATCACAGGGATTGCGGCGAATGACCGATACCTTTACGCTCGCACACCTGTCCGATCCGCATCTGCCGCCGTTGCCCGAAGCGCAGCTTCGCGAACTCGCGGGCAAGCGTGCGCTCGGCTATCTCAACTGGACCCGCAATCGCCACAAATATCATCTCCGCGAAGTGCTGGATGCGCTGGTCGCCGACATGCAGGCGCAGCGGCCGGACCACATCGCGGTGACCGGCGATCTCGTCAACCTGGCACTGGAGGCGGAATTCACCCCGGCCCAGGCCTGGCTCGAAAGCGTCGGCACGCCGCAACGGGTCACGGTCGTTCCCGGCAATCACGACGCCTATGTGCGGGCGACGCGGCATCGTTTCACTGGCGCGTTCGAGCAATATCTGCGCGGCGATGCCGTAGCCGACGGCACGCCGTTTCCGTTCGTGCGTCGGCGCGGGCCGCTGGCACTGATCGGGGTCTCCTCGGCGGTGCCGACACCGCCGCTGATGGCCACCGGCCGGCTTGGCCGCGCGCAGCTCGATGCGCTCGACCGCCATCTGGCGCAGATGTCCGCCGATGACGCCTTCCGGGTGCTGCTGGTGCATCATCCCCTGCACTCGCGTTCGCGGATGAAGCGGCTCACCGACTCGAAGGCGCTCCGCGCCGTGCTGAAGCGGCACGGTGTCGAACTGGTCCTGCACGGCCACGACCACATCCATTCGACGATGTGGTTCGAAGGCGCCGACCGCCAGATCCCCGCGGTCGGCGTGCCGTCGGCCTCGGCGCTGGCGCACCGGCATTATCCGGCCGCCGCCTACAATTTGTTTTCGATCGCGCGTGACGGCGATAAATGGCGCTGCGTGCAGACCGTGCGCGCCATCGACGCTGACTTCCGCGTCAAGCAGATCAAGCGGGCGACGCTGCTCTAGCGAAATCCTCAATCCCCGCCGCCGCAGCCGCCGCCCCCGTCGCCACCACCACCGTCGCCGCCGCCATCACCGCTTGCGTCGCTGCCGGTGTCACCAAACCCGTCCGAACTGCCGTCGAACGATGTATCTGCGAAATCGCCGCCGCAATACGACGCCCCGCTGCCGTTCTTGCGCAGCGCTTCACAGTCGGGGTGATAGACGAACCCGTTTGCGATATTGAGCTTGCTGTCGAGCGCAAACAACAGCGGCAGGCGTGTCGGCCGGACCGGATCGATGTTCTCGTATTTGCAGCAATACCACCAGACACGGCGCAGGCCCTCGTTGCTCTTGCGGTGCTCGCTGAGGACGACGGCGGGGGTGTGGTGGAGGAAGCCGCCGAAGGCGCGGCGGCAGAACGCGTCGTAATCGCGCGTGTACAGGATGAATTCGTGCCAGAGATCGTCGGCGACCTGCGAGGGCATCGAGATGTGGCGCTTGCCGCTCATCAGGTAGGCGAGGAAAAATTGCCGCAAGCCCCGCGAGACCAGCGCGCTGTCCTTGCGCGCAAAGCCAGGGTGATGTTTCTCCAACCGCTCGAGCAGCCCGCGCGGCCAGCGGAAGGTGCGGATGAATTCGGCCCGGCGCAGCGTGCGCCACTTGCCGTACAGCCATGAAGTTCCGAACAGCGCGGCCACGAGCAGGATGACGAACGGTACCGGCGAAGTTGACGCTGCCACAATGCCCCCGAATGCCCGAACCGCCGACCTGGGCTAGAGATTCTTCAGGCTCGCATACAGCGCCAATCCGAACAGCGCCACCGCGCCCAGCAGGAAGCCGAGCACGAACAAGCCGAAGCCGCGGCGGCGTGGCTTTTTCTCCACGGCCGGCTCGGCGGCCACCGGCGTTGCCACCATCGCATGCTCGCGCTCGATCATGCGGCGCGCGACATAGCCGGTGACGGCATCGACGATGACGGGCACGTCATGCGACTCGGCGATCACGATGCGGCCGAAGCGCGTATCCTGCACGAAGCGATAGATGCGCTTGTCGCGCCCCATCACCACATGCGCCACCACGTCGATCCACAGCCGCGGCGTCTCGCCCTGGCTGACGCCGCGATCGAACAGGTCGACCTGCTCGGGCACCTGGGCGAACAGCGGATCGAGCGCTTCGTTCAGAATCTCGAGCCGGGCGACCTCGGCATCGCGCAGCTCGACCACAACGCCGGTGCGGTCGGCAGCCTCGATGCGGGCCTGGCGGAGCGCGTCGCGCAGCCGCGTCGGTCGCGTGTGGCGGGCCTGGTTGCCGGTGTTTTGCGCGTCTGCCATCGTAAGCCGCCTTTATCCTGAGAGGTGGGCCCGGTTAACCTATCAGTAACTACCTCGCGCGCAATGGCTGTTTATTTGCAATGGGTTAGCGATCCACCGGGTTCTGAGGCTGCGGCGGGAGCCCCTCACCCCGCCCAGCTTCGCTCATCTCGACCCCGTGAAGGACGGGGAGAGGGAGACCCCCGAACGCAAACGGCCCCACCCGGTTTTCCGGATGGGGCCGCCTGTCCTTGGGCTTCCTCAGTTTTTTATCAGGCCGAGACGCGGGAGGGCTCTTCGACGATCGAAAAGCGCACGCCGGCCTTGTGGCGGTTCTCCTCAGAGACCGCGCGCCAGGCATCCTCGGCCTCCTTGCGGGTCTTGAAGGGTCCCTGCACCTGGGCCGAGCCTTCCACGAGCTTGTGGAAGTTCATCGATCCGAACTCGCCGCCAATCACCCAGAAATTGCTCTTCGTCATGACTAGTCTCCTGCTGTTTCCGTTAGCCGAACTGGTTCATCGTGTTGTGGGCGCCGCCCGCCTTCAGCGCGGCTTCACCGGCGAAATATTCCTTGTGCTCGTCGCCGATATCGGAGCCCGCCATGTTCTGGTGCTTTGCGCAGGCGATGCCCTGACGGATCTCCTGGCGCTGAACATTCTTCACATAGCCCAGCATGCCCTGGTCGCCGAAATACTCCTTCGCGAGATTATCCGTCGACAGCGCCGCCGTGTGATAGGTCGGCAACGTGATCAGATGGTGGAAGATGCCGGCGCGCTTCGCTGAATCGGCCTGAAAAGTGCGGATGCGCTCGTCGGCTTCAATGGCCAGCGGCGTATCGTCGTATTCCACCTTCATCAGGTCGGCGCGGTTGTACTTGCTGACATCCTTGCCGGCTTCCTTCATCGCGTCGTACACCTGCCAACGGAAGTTGAGCGTCCAGTTGAACGAGGGCGAGTTGTTGTAGGCCAGCTTCGCGTTCGGAATGACCTCGCGAATGCGGTCGACCATCTTGGCGATCTGCTCGATATGCGGCTTCTCGGTCTCGATCCACAGCAGGTCGGCGCCGTTCTGCAGCGAGGTGATGCTGTCGAGCACGCAGCGATCTTCGCCCGTTCCGGCACGGAACTGGTAGAGGTTGCTGGCAAGCCGCTTCGGACGCATCATCTTGCCGTTGCGATTGATGATGACATCGCCGTTCCTTGCGTTGTCGGCGGTGATTTCCTCGCAATCCAGGAAGCTGTTGTACTGGTCGCCGAGGTCGCCGGGCTTGTGGCTGACGGCGATCTGCTGCGTCAGGCCTGCGCCGAGCGAGTCGGTGCGGGTCACGACGACGCCGTCTTCGACGCCCAGTTCAAGGAATGCATGGCGGCAGGCGCGGATCTTCGCGAGGAAGACCTCGTGCGGCACCGTCACCTTGCCGTCCTGATGGCCGCACTGCTTTTCGTCGGAGACCTGATTCTCGATCTGCAGGGCGCAGGCACCCGCTTCGATCATCTTCTTCGCGAGCAGGTAGGTCGCCTCGGCGTTACCAAAGCCGGCGTCGATGTCGGCGATGACGGGCACGACATGCGTCTGGAAGTTGTCGACCTTTTCGATCAGTTCCTTTTCCTTCGCCTTGTCGCCTGCCTTGCGGGCGGCGTCGATGGCGCGGAAGATGTCGTTGAGCTCACGGGAGTCCGCCTGACGGAGGAAGGTGTACAACTCTTCGATCAGCGCCGGCACCGAGGTCTTCTCGTGCATCGACTGGTCGGGCAGCGGCCCGAACTCGGAGCGAAGTGCGGCGATCATCCAGCCCGAGAGATACAGATAGCGGCGATCGGTCTTGCCAAAGTGCTTCTTGACCGAAATCAGCTTCTGCTGCGCGATGAAGCCATGCCAGCAACCGAGCGACTGGGTGTACTTGGTGGGATCGGCGTCATAGGCCGCCATATCGGCGCGCATCAGCGCCGCGGTGTAGCGGGCGATGTCCAGGCCGGTCTTGAAGCGGTTCTGCAGGCGCATGCGCGCCACGGCTTCGGCGGTGACACCGTTCCAGGTCGGCTGGGTCTCGAGGAGCGCCTTGGCGGCGCCGATCTCGCTCGCATAGGAAGCGGGTCCCTGGATAGCCTTATCGCTGATGCCGCGCGGCTGGTAGTTCATGATCTTGATCCCTTCAATCGACATTCTTGACAGTGCATTGCGAAACGTCCTGAGAGCTAAACGCCAAAATCTCAATTTCGCATAGACTGCTTGATTTCGAATGGTGATGTCATGTAACATATAAACTTGTCATAGATGTCATCTTGTAAATTTTGTCACAAATCAGGTCAAGGAACCTGCCATGGCCGCCGACTCCGGAAAGAAACTCTTCGTCGGCCCCCGCTTCCGGCGGATCCGCCAGCAGCTCGGGCTGTCACAGACCCAGATCGCCGAAGGGCTGGGCATTTCTCCGAGCTATATCAACCTGATAGAGCGGAACCAGCGCCCGGTGACGGCGCAGATATTGCTGCGGCTGGCCGAGACCTATGACCTCGATTTGCGCGACCTCGCGACCGCCGACGAGGACCGGTTCTTTGCCGAGCTGAACGAAATCTTCTCCGATCCGCTGTTTCGACAGATTGACCTGCCGAAGCAGGAACTGCGCGACCTCGCCGAACTCTGCCCCGGCGTGACTCATTCCCTGCAACGGCTCTACGCCGCCTATACCGAGGCCCGCCGCGGCGAGACCCTTGTGGCGGCGCAAATGGCCGACCGCGACGAGGGCGCCCGCTTCGAGGCCAACCCGATCGAGCGCGTGCGTGACCTGATCGAGGCCAACCGCAACTATTTTCCGGAACTCGAGCAGGCCGCGGAGAATTTGCGCGATGAACTCAACATCTCCGCGGAGGAACTGTTCGCCGCACTTTCGGCGCGCTTGCGCGAAAAGCATTCGATCGTCACCCGCATCATGCCGGTCGACGTGATGCGCGAGACGCTGCGGCGGTTCGACCGTCATCGCCGGCAATTGCTGATCTCCGAACTGGTCGACGGATCGGGCCGCGCCTTCCAGCTCGCGATGCAGATGGGCCTGGCCGAATCCGGCGCCAGCATCGACGCCATCGTCAATCGCGCCGGCCCGCTCGACGATACGCCGCGGCGGCTTTATCGGATTACGCTCGCGAATTACTTCGCCGCCGCCGTGATGATGCCCTACCAGCCGTTCCACACCGCTGCGGAAAATCTGAACTACGACGTCCACGTGCTGGCGCAACGCTTCAACGCCGGCTTCGAGCAGGTGTGCCATCGCCTCACCACGCTGCAGCGGCCGAACGCGCGCGGCGTGCCGTTCTTCCTGCTGCGTGTCGACAATGCCGGCAACGTCTCGAAACGGTTTTCCTCCGGCACGTTTCCGTTCTCGAAATTCGGCGGCACCTGCCCGCTGTGGAACGTGCACTCGACCTTCGACACGCCGGACCGTCTGCTCAAGCAGGTGATCGAACTGCCCGACGGCACGCGCTATTTCTCGATCGCGCAGATGGTGCGCCGCCCGGTGGCCCCGCACCGCGCAGCCGCAGCCGCGCTTTGCCATTGGTCTCGGCTGCGAAATCCGCCACGCGGCAAAACTCGTCTATGCCGCCGGGATGGACCTGGAGAAGGCGGAGGGCACGCCGATCGGCGTCAACTGCCGGCTTTGCGAACGCGAAAACTGCAGCCAGCGCGCCGAGCCGCCGATCACGCGGACGCTGATTTTGGACGAGAACACGCGGCGGGTGAGCTCGTTCGCGTTTTCGAATGCAAGGGAGTTGTGAGGGCCACGCTCTCTCAACACGTCGTCCCCGCGAACGCGGGGACCCATACGCCGCGGCCGTTGTTGTTGAAACGCGATGCAACGATGAGCGAGCAAAATACTGCTTCCTGTGGTTATGGGTCCCTGCTTTCGCAGGGACGACGGATAGATATGGCTTCGCATCCTCGCGGCGCGATGCGCCCGAGTTGTGCTCTCATCTCTGCCCCTCAAAAATCAGAGGGCGCAGGGAAGGCCGGGTGCTGGCTGGCACCCGCGGTCTCGTGTGCAACAAGCGCAAAGAAAACGCACACGAGCATACAGGTATCAGCCGGGGCATCCGGCCTTCCCTGCGCAATGGTTTGACGGCTTATGCCGCGCTCTCCCTGGAGACGAATTCGTCTTGCCTCCATCGCCGGCGAATTGGCGGCTCGCATCGCCCGCTTGAGCTTTGCAAACCTCCGCCGACTTGACACCAGCCACGGGTGCCGGGACCACACGGTTTTGCCGTACGCAACTGCGCCGTTCGTCTGACACGCTGGAGATCGCTCACGGGAAACCCGCCCTGCGATCCGCATCACGCGCCGGCGCTTTCGCGTCCACCGCATCCCCGACCCAACGTCCATGACGATCGCGATACGCCCCTCTTGCGGGCCGGGATGGCGGGAGTTGTAGGACTGATTTGGGTCTCGCGCGAAGGCGATTCTTTTTTCGCGCAGGACTGGACCGGGCAAATCAGGTTGAAAGGATTGAGAAACTTTTTGTTTTGGCGCAACGGCCGCCGGGTGGGCGGCTTTCATTCTTCGAGACGCGGCGAAGACGCCGCTCCTCAGGATGAGGTCTGGCATTTCGGCGCGAAGATGAAGATCTGTTCGTCAGCATTGCATCGCGCTGCGCCATCGGGAAAAAGTGGAACCATCGCCGCGGGCGCAGCGTTGCTTGGATCACCTGCAAGAGGAGAGACCAATGCTGAAGACATTGATTACCGTTTCGACCGTGCTGCTCGCCACCGCGGCGTTTGCGCAGACCGGCACGAAGTCTCCGGGGTCCTCGGAAGCCGCCCCAGGACAGAAGATGCAGAAGGCCAAGACATCGACCGCGCCGGGTGCGTCGGAATACGCGCCCGGACATCAGAAGAAATCGGCGAAGGCCCCGGGCCATTCGGGAAGCGCACCGGGTCATCAGACGACGACCGGAATGGCTACGAAGAAGAAATACTAGTTCTCCAACGCGCGGCCCGGCATCGACACCGGGCCGTTTTGCGTGCGCGCAGGTTCACTCTTTCTACAGGTCTCCAGCGTCATTGACGCAGTGCGATGCATCAATGGACCTCCCTCACGGAAAAGCCACTTCTGTGTCCCGCTGGTGACGATCACATTTAAAACGTGGGTATTCCGCAATTTTGCGATGGAACGGCCAAGCCGATTCGCTAGTTTTGTAAGCAGCGATTCCCAGACCTCGCGGATGGATGCAGGACCGATGTTGCGACGTGTCAAGCTGATGAACCCGTTCGAAATCGTCCAGGACCGGATTGCGCCGGAGCGGCCGCAGCCCGCCGAGCTCAAGGTGATCAATCGCGCCGGCCGTTCCACGCCGGTCTGCGCCGCCTGCGGTTCCGACGACATCATCTGCCATGCCACGGCGCAGTGGAGCAACGAGGCGCAGGAATGGCAGCTCGCCAATACCTTCAACCAGCCGGCGCACTGTAATACCTGCAACCACGACGGCAATTTGGTGTGGCTGACGCTGAATTAGGGCGTAGCGGTAAGAATGTAGCCCGCATGAGCGCAAGCGATATGCGGGACCGGTGAATCCCGGATATCGCTTCCGCCTACGCTCGTTGAGCTACGGCGGACAAGTCGCTCATCCGGGCTACGGTTTTTGCCCCCCGTCAAATCTCCGCATACACTTCCAGCAGGTTCCCATCGGGATCCCTGAAGAACAGCGTGCGATGGCCGAAGGGCTGGTTGGTCGGCGGTTCGAGCAGATCGACGCCCTGCCGGACCAGCTCGTCGGCGCAGCGATCGACGTCATCAACCGCAACCTTGAACGCGAGTTGCAGCGAAGCGCTCCCTGTGGGCGTCGGCGCATCCTTCGCCGTCCGGCCCGGCCGCGACAGCGCGAGCGTGTTGCCGCCGATCTGATACTCGATCCATCCGGCCGATAGCTCGCGCGTCAGCGGAAAGCGAAGGATGCCTTCATAGAAGCGCCGCATCGCCGCCATGTCGCGCACGAGGATGACGGTGTAGTCGATGGCGCGGATGGACTGGAAGGGTGAAGTGGTGGGTGGGTTCTGGTTGCTCATGATTGCTTTCATATTCGGCATGCAGCAGTAGCCCGCGTGAGCCAAGAGCGGACATCGGTGATATTGATCCGGCAACAACATGCATCCCGGAGGTGTGATCGCTGTGCCCGAACCGACGGACTATGACACCATCGCCGAACGTTATGCCGAAAAAATCGATGAACGGCCCTGGAATGCGCTTTACGAGCGGCCAACGACATTGGCGCTTCTGCCAGAGGTCACCGAGATAGATGTTCTTGACGCCGGTTGCGGTCACGGCTGGTACGCCGAGTGGCTCGTGCGTCACGGCGCCCGCGTGGTTGCGGTCGATCGCAGTGCGGCCATGGTTGCCCTTGCGCAAAACCGCGTGGCCGGCCGCGCCCGCGTGATACAGGGTGACATCAGCGATTTGCGAAGCGTTCTCGCCGACGAAACGTTTGATCTCGTGCTGTCCTCGCTCGTGCTGCATTACCAGGCGGACCTCTTGGCCGTCTTCGCCGAATGCGCGCGGTTGCTTCGGCCATCCGGCACGCTCGTGTTTTCGACCCATCATCCCGTTCAGGATGAGGTCAGCATTCTCGATCCCGGCTATTTGAATGCCGAATTGATCGAAGAGAAATGGGGATGGCTCGGAAGCAAAATGCGCTACTACCGAAGACCGCTACGCGATCTGACCGAGCCGCTCAGGGATGCCGGGTTTGTCATTGAACGATTGTGCGAGCCGACGCCGGGCGAGGAACTGAAGCTGAGAGACCCAAAGGGGTATGATCGGCTATGCCGGCTGCCGGCGTTCATCTTCGTGCGCGCGAGGAAGGGGTAGTAGCCCGCATGAGCGCAGCAATATGCGGGGAACGATGAGGTCCCGGATATCGCTTCGCTCATCCGGGCTACGCCTGCTCACGCCCCAGCGTCCGAGCTCCAAATCCCCTCTTCCGTCCACCCAAGCACCACGAACTCCGCCGCCCGCAACGGCGCCTCACCTACCGCGAAGAACTCGTCGAGTTGCGGCGGGCTCACTGACGTGCCCGAGAGCATGCTGTGGGCCTGCCCGCGGTGGTGCACGTCGTGCTGGAACAGGTGCAGCAGCAGCCGGTCCATCCGCTCGCGCTGGATGGAGGTGCCGCGATGCACGGAGACGATGCGCTGCAGTCCGCCGCCGTCGAGCGTTTCGACGACCTTGAGCAAACGGCGGTCGACCGCGGCCTGGGCTTCCTTCAGCACGACAACCGTCGCACAGGGCTCCTGATCCGCAAAGGCCGCTGGCCCCAGCGTGCCGCCTTCCATCGCGTCGACGTAAAAATGGTCGATGATCAGGATGTGGTTGAGCGTGGCGCGCAGGCTCGGAAAGAAGCCGGTTCGTTTTGCGGTGAATTCGTCCGGTGAAAGCCCGAGACAGGCGGTGAGCAGCCGGTGGTTTGCCCAGGCGTTGTTGTACGCCATCGTGCGGTAGGGAAGCACATCATTCATTTGCGTTGCCGATCAGTAGCCCGCATGAGCGCAGCGATATGCGGGAACGATAACGAAGGTCCCGGATATCGCTTCCGCCTTCGCTCGTTGAGCTACGGCGGACAAGCCGCTCATCCGGGCTACGCATGTTTATCGTAGCGTCATTGCGAGCGAAGCGAAGCAATCCATAGTGCCGCTTGCGGACAGATGGATTGCTTCGTCGCTTCGCTCCTCGCAATGACGGCTTGGCGATATCGTCGCGCCTACTCCGCCGCCTCTCGCGTCGGCGCTTCCAGCACCTCCAGCACCTTCGGCGGCGACATCGGCAGCGCGTAGAAGCGTTTTCCGAGCGCGTTGTAGATGGCGTTAGCCACCGCCGCCATCACGGGCACCAGCGGCACTTCGCCGACGCCCTTGACGCCTTGCGGGTGTTTCGGGTTCGGCACCTCGACCATGATGCAGTCGAGCATCGGCAGGTCCGAACAAACGGGCATGCGGTAGTCGAGGAAGCCGGGGTTATCGACCTTGCCTTCCCGCGTGTAGATGTATTCCTCGTTCAGCGCCCAGCCGATGCCTTGGGCGACGCCGCCCTGGAGCTGGCCTTCGACATAGCCGGGGTGAATGGCGCGGCCGACATCCTGCACGGCGGTGTAGCGGATGACGCGCGCGATGCCGAGATCGACGTCGACCTCGACGTCGCAGACATGCGTGCCAAAACCGCCGTCCGCGCCCGTGGTGTTGAGCTGGACGCCGGCGCCGATCGGACCGCCCATCGCGGGCGCCTTCTCGGCGAGTTCTTCCAGCGTCAGCGGTTCGAACTGGCCGGCGTTCGGGCTCACCGGGTGCGCCGCGCCGTTCTCCCACTTCACCGCCTCGGGATCGATCTCCCAGATTTTTGCCGCGCGCTCGCGCAGCGTCTGGATGATCTTGTCGGTCGACTGCGTCACCACCATCGAGGAGGCGAACAGCACGCGGCTGCCGCCGGTGAGATTCGAGAAGCCAATCGTCTGCGTGTCGCCGATGATGACGGAGACGCGGCGGTAGTCGATGCCAAGCAATTCGGCGCAGATGTTGGCGATGCCCGCGCGCGAACCGCCAATGTCGGGATGGCCGGTCGTGACGACGACGTTGCCGTCTTCCGTGATGTTGACCTGCGCGGAGGATTCACCGCCGGCGTTGAACCAGAATCCGGACGCGACGCCCCTGCCCTGAAGCTTGCCGAGCGGAGCCTTGTAGTGATCGGAGTTCTTTGCGGCTTCCAGCGTCTCGATATAGCCGATGCGCGGGAAAATCGGGCCGTGCGCGGCTTTCGTTCCTTCCTTCGCGGCGTTCTTCAGGCGGAAGTCGAGCGGGTCCATCTTCAAGGCTTCGGCGACTTCGTCGAGCACGCACTCGACGGCATAGGCGCCGATCGGCGCGCCCGGCGCGCGATAGGCTGCGACCTTGGAGCGGTTGGAGCAGACGTCAAAACCCTCGGAGAGCAGGTTCGGGATGTCGTAGGGCGTGAAGCTGCAGCCGGCTGCGCCGCGGATCGGCGAGCCCGGGAAGGCGCCGGCCTGCAGATAGAAGGTGCCATGCGCGGCGACGATCTTGCCGTCTTTCGTCGCGCCGATCTTCACCGTGCTCTTCGAGCCCGAGGTGGGGCCGGTCGCGCGCATCACTTCCTCGCGCGTCATCACCATCTTCACCGGGCGGCCGGATTTTTTCGCCAGCAAAGTCGCGAGCGGTTCGAGATAGACGATGGTCTTGCCGCCAAAACCGCCGCCGATCTCGGCGGGGATGGCGCGGATGTCGCTCTGCGGGATGCCGGTGAGATGGGCCGTCATCGCGCGCACCATGAACTGGCCCTGGCTGGAGCTCCAGATCGTGGTCTTGCCGTCAGGCGCCACCGAAATCAGGCAGGCATGCGGTTCGATATAGCCCTGGTGAACGGGACGCGTGGTGAAGGTGCGCTCGATGACGACATCGGCCTTCTCAAAACCTTCGGCGAGGTCGCCCTTCTTGTGCTCGATGCGGCCGGCGATGTTGGAAGGCTTGCCTTCGAACTTGTTGAACTCGTGCAGGATGGGTGCATCGGGCCTGATCGCATCGTCGATCTCGATCGACCACGGCAGCACCTCGTAATCGACCTCGATCAGGCTGCAGGCCTCAGTTGCGATCGCCTCCGTGGTCGCGGCCACGGCGGCGATGGGGTGGCCGGGGAACAGCGCCTTGTCGCGCGCCATCACGTTGCGACACATCCAGCGCATGTCCTGGATGCCGAGCATGACGGCGCCCTTGTCGATCGGGAAATCGACGATGTCGCGCGCGGTGACGACGGCTTTTACGCCCGCTAGTTTTTCCGCCTTCGAGGTGTCGATCGATTTGATGCGCGCATGCGGATGCGGGCTGCGCAAAACCTTGCCCCAGATCATGCCGGGCATGGTGGTGTCGGCGGCGAACTGGGCGCGGCCGGTGACCTTGTCCATGCCGTCGGGACGGATGGTGCGCTGGCCGATCCATTTGTTGTTGGTGACGAGATTCATTGGACTGCTCCAGCTTTTATTGGGCGCGCATTTCTTGATTTTGAAGTTCCTGGGCGGTTTCCATCACCGCGCGGACGATCTTGTCATAGCCGGTGCACCGGCAGAGATTGCCGGCGAGCCAGAAGCGGACTTCCTCCTCGCTCGGGTCAGGATTTTTCTTCAGCAGCGCGTCGGAGGCGACCAGCATGCCCGAGGTGCAGATGCCGCATTGAAGCGCTGCCATTTCCAGGAATTTTTGCTGCAAGGGATGCAGCTTTTCGCCGTTCGCCATTCCCTCGATGGTGCGGATTTCGTGGTCTTGCGATTCGACCGCGAGCATCAGGCAGGAGCAGATCAGGCGATCGTCGAGCGTAATCGAGCAGGCGCCGCAATCGCCGGAGGCGCAGCCCTCCTTGGAGCCGGTAAGATTCAAGGTTCCGCGCAAGGCGTCGAGCATGGTGTCGCCGGGCTCGCAAAGGAACTCCATCGGCTCGCCGTTGATCGTGGTGGTGACGTGAACTTTGGCCATGAACTACTTTCCGATCTTAATTTTTCTGAGTCGCGCGTTGGGCGGCGATCGCGGCCGTGCGCTTGAGCAGCACGCCGGCCACCTTGGTGCGATAGGCGATGGTGCCGCGCTTGTCGTCGATCGGACGGCAGGCGGCGGAGCATGCAGCGGCGGCCTTTGCCAGCGCGGCGTCGTCGAGTTTTGAGCCGATCAGCGCCTTTGCGGCGTCCTCGACCAGCAGCACGGTCGGCGCCACTGCGCCGAGGCCGACGCGGGCGGCGGTGACGGTGCCGTCCTTGATCGTCAGGCTGACGCCGACGCCAACGACGGCGATGTCCATTTCGGTGCGCGGGATCATGCGCAAATACGCATCACTCGATCCGGGTGGACGCGGAGGCAGCGCAAAACTGACGAGGATCTCGCCGGGTTTCAGATTGATGCGGCCGGGACCGGCGGGGACGTCCTCCACCTTGATCTCGCGGCGGCCGTTCGGGCCCTGCACGGTGACGATGGCGCCGGCGGCGACCATCGCGGGCACGCTGTCGCCGGCGGGCGAACCGTTGCAGAGATTGCCGCCCGCGGATGCCCGGCCCTGCACCTGCTTGGAACCGATCAGGTTCACGGCCTCCAGCACGCCGGGCCAGATCTTGCCGAAATGAGCATGGTCGTGGAGCGCCATGCCGGAAACCGCGGCGCCGATGCGAAAGCCGCCATCGGCGGTCTGCTCGATGGCCGTCATCTCGGGGATTTTCTTGATATCGACGATCACGCCGGGCTTGAGCACGCCGGACCGCATCTGCACCAGCAGATCAGTTCCGCCGGCCAGGATGCGCGCGGCACTGCCGGCTTTCGCAAATACGCCGATCGCTTCGTCAAGCGAGGTGGGCGCCAGGTATCGGAGTTCCGTCATGGTCTTCCGCGATCTCCCATTTTGTCTGCCCGCCCCATATGGGCGATGGCCTTATATTGGCCCGGCAGCGCGGCAAGCCTACACGGGGATGAACGGTTGGAACAGCCTGCGAGATCAGGTTGATACGGCAGGCTCCTATGCGCGCGACGGGACTTGCGGGCCGGATTGCTCCGAGGCGGGACCTTGTAGCCCGCATGAGCGCCAGCGATATGCGGGGGCGCTGGTCCCGCATATCGCTCCGCTCATGCGGGCTACGAGACCGGCCCGTTGGCTAATCCGCCTCGGACAGTCTAAAATCCGGCATTCGGATTCACGATTGCCGGGGACATTGATGCCGCTTTTCAGACTCCTTGTTAGTGCCGCGGCGTCGCTGTTCCTTTCCTCCCTCGCCATCGCCCAACCAGCCCCCGCTCCCGTCCGCCCAGCCCGGCCGGCCGCTGCGGCGCCGAGGCCGGCGGTCGCGCCGGTGCCAGGGCAGCAGCCGGTCGCCGCTCCGCGCGCGCCCCGTGCGGCGGCCTGTCACAACGGCATGCCGTTCGACCGATTCCTTGCGGATCTGAAACAGCAGGCGCTGGCGGACGGCGTGTCGCAGCGCGCGCTCACTGAGGCCGCGCCCTACCTCGTCTACGACCAGGGCATCGTCAACCGCGACCGCGGCCAGCGCGTGTTCGGCCAGGTCTTCACCGAATTCGCACGGAACAGGGCGTCCGAAGGTGCTGCAAAAAATGCGCAGGCGCGAATCCGGATGCATGCGGCGGCGTTCAACCGTGCCGAGAAGGAATATGGCGTGCCGCCGGCCGTGATCGCCGCGTTCTGGGGGCTGGAGAGCAGTTTTGGCGCCGAGTTGGGCAAGCTGCATACGCTGCCGTCGCTGGTGTCGCTGGCCTATGACTGCCGCCGCTCGGAGATGTTCCAGAAGGAAACCATCGCCGCCCTGAAGATCATCGACCGCGGCGATCTCACGGCTTCCGAGATGATCGGCTCATGGGCCGGCGAGCTCGGCCAGACGCAGTTCCTGCCGACGCATTATTTCAACTATGCGGTGGACTATGACGGCGACGGCCATCGCAATTTGCTGAGCAGTGCGCCCGACGTGATCGGCTCGACCGCGAACTACATCGCCACCGGCTTGAAGTGGCGGCGAGGCGAGCCGTGGCTGCAGGAAGTCCGCGCGCCGCAAAATTTCCCGTGGGAGCAGGCCGACCTCACCATCAAACTGCCGCGCGCAAAATTCGCGCAGCTCGGCGTCACCTATCCCGATGGCCGGCCGCTTCCGAACGACGACTTGCCGGCCTCGCTGTTGCTGCCGATGGGACGCACCGGACCAGCGTTTCTGGCGTACGCGAATTTCACCGTCTATACCGAGTGGAACAACTCGCTGATCTATTCGACCACCGCGGGCTATCTCGCGAGCCGCATCGCCGGCGCCGCGCCGATGCGGCAACCATCCGCGCCGGTGGCGCAGCTGCCGCTCAACGAGCTGAAGGAGCTGCAGCAGCTTCTGGCGCGCGCGGGCTTCAATGTCGGCAAGGTCGACGGCGTGATGGGTCAGTTGAGCCGCACGGCGGTGAAGGCGATGCAGGTGAAATACGGATTGCCGGCGGATTCCTGGCCGACGGCGGAGCTATTGGCGCGGATGCGCGGGCCCAGCGCACAGGCGCAGCCCGCCGGCATGGTGATGCCGGCGGCGCGGTAGGCACCGTCATTCCCCGCGAAGGCGGGGAATCCAGTACGCCGCGGCTTTTCGGTTCAGTCACTGACGTCTCTGGAATACTGGATCACCCGCCCCTGTGCGCAATTGCGCACAAGGCGGGCGATGACAGCTAGGGGAATAATTGACTGCGATCGGCAGACAGCGAGCGTTGTATTTTCCCTCTCCCCTCCCCATGTCGCAAAACACCTCATCCTCCTTGAGGCGTTATTCCACATCACGAAAAGAGCATCACATGTCTTTCCACGACTTAACCGTGCCGGCCTTCCTGCAGATTCTCGGCAGCCTTTCCGGCGTGCTCACCAAGGCGGAAGCGCATTGCAAGGCGAAGAACATCCAGCCGGAAGTGCTGCTCAATGCGCGGCTTTACCCGGACATGTATCCACTGACGCGGCAGATCCAGACCGCCTGCGACTTCGCCGCGAAAACCTGCGCGCGCCTCACCGGCAGCGAGGTGCCCTCCACGCCGGACACCGAAAAGAGTTTTGAGGAGCTGCAGCAGCGGATCGCGAAAGTGACCGACTACGTGAAGTCGTTCAAGCCGGCGCAGTTCGACGGCGGCGATACGCGCGACGTGACTTTCCCGATCGGCCCCAGCAACACCATGACGATGAAGGGAGCGCAATATCTCGTCAGCTTCGCCTTCCCGAATTTCTATTTCCACGCCGCCACCGCCCACGGCATTTTGCGCCACAACGGCGTGGAGATCGGCAAGCGGGATTTTCTCGGGGTGAGGTAATCGTCAGCGCAACGAAGCCAGTTCGCGCGCAAGGTTCTCGCGGGCCTGCCGGTCATATCTCGCGGCAAAGACTGCATCGGGAAAGATGACCGGCCGTGCGGCGAACCGGCCGAGCACTTTGGCGCTGCCGGCGCGATAGTCGGCCTCCGGCACATGGATGAACTCCTGCCGGATCGCCGCGGCGTAAGCATCATATCGCGCGGGCTCCACGCCGAGGATGCTGAGGTCGATCGAGATCAGGATGGCGCCGAGGCGATCATCGGGCTGCACGTCATGCGTCTGTGTCAGACGGATGAGGCGGCCGACTTCCTGACGGAGGTCCTCGCGAACGTGCTGTTCGGCCAAATGCGCGCCGAGCTCTTCATTATCAGAACGAGTCGCGTCGTAGACGACATCGTGCCACCAGATCGCCTCGGACAGAATTTCGCGCTCGGCCGCCGAAAGATTGTCGACGCGCGCGAGCGCACCGAGGCAGTCTTCGATATGCGTGAGGTTGTGATAGTGGCGGCCCGGCGCAGTGTAGGCGGCAACCAACTCTTCGCGGTTCATCGCCAGGCTCCGCCTCCCTGCCGTAGCGCGTAGGGTGGGCAAAGCGAAGCGTGCCCACCCTTTTGATCAGCGTCCGAGATGGTGGGCACGGCGCTTCGCACCTTTGCCCACCCTACGAAACTACGTCTCCTACCGCATCGTGATCGCGAGGCCGCTGAGATCCGCGTTCGCCATCAATCCGACCTGGTGGCCGGTCAATTCCAGCACCGCGCCCTTCTGGTTGGTTAGCACGATCGCGCGCGCGCCGCGGCCGACCGCAAGGCCCGCGCCGGCCGCGCCGTAAACGCCGGCGACATCGGAGGGGCGCCAGATATTGCTCACCCGGCCGCGCAGAATGGTCTTCGAGCCGCCGAACACCAGGCCGTAATCGAGCCCGCCGGTCGACAGCGGATAGCGGCGCCCGTGGAAGTTCAGAACGCCGCCGCCACCGGATCCGCCGATGATCCATCCCGCCTTGTAGATCGTGAGTTGCACGAAACCTTCGTCGGCACGTACGGCGGAGGACAGCGTGACGCCGGTCAGGCCCGCAAGCGCAAGCACGGTGGCGCGAATGGCGGATGGCATTTTCATGGATCGTATCTCCGGAGGTCTTGCAAATCGGAACGTGTCGGGCGGGCTGCGTAGTGCAGATTGAGTCGCAACTATCGGATTGTAATCGATCGACGCAAGGGGCAAAATGTATTCGACGCTTTACGCGCTACACGGCGCACGCCATTCCGCGCCGTGTATCCGACACAATTTCATCACGATTGCACGAACAAAAAACGCCGACCTGTGAACTGCATTACTGCGACGGTGCGCGTGTCACGCTATTTCGTGACGGGCGAATTTTACTGACAGGCGGGACCTTCAAAGCTATCGGCGGGTCGTAAGCCCGGCGCCGCTGCCTTTCCAGCGAGGCAGCGGCGCGTTAGGCTCAAAACACCGAACCGTTCATGAAGGTGTCCCATGGCCCCGATCCAGCATTTTGCGCCGCCCGCCGGCATCAAGTCCCCACCGCTCTCGTTCGCCGCGCGCACCGGCGACCTGCTGTTCATCTCGGGCATTCCAGGTTTTGACGACAAGGGGGCGCTGGCGGATGGTTTTGAGGCGCAGTTCGGCTTCGTCGTCGCCAACATCAAGCGCGTGCTCGGCGAGGCAGGCGGCACGTTTCGCAATCTCGTCAAGGTCAATGTGCTGCTGACGCGCGCCTCCGACGTCGCCACGATGAACGTATTGTATGCGTCGGCGTTCGGGCCGGCGCCCTACCCCGCCCGCACCACCTGCGTGGTGCAGGCGCTGCCCGATCCGAAGATGCTGATCGAGATCGAAGCTGTTGCATCACTGGCGAAGGCGTAGGATTGGCGAGAGCGTCATCGCCGATCTTGCGTCATCGGTGGGTTACGGCTTCCGCCTTCGCTCTCCGAGCTACGGCGGACAAGTCGGCTTGCTCTGCCCTATCACGGCTTCGGCATCGTTTCCTTCAGCTGATCGCCGACGAAATTGGCGGCATGGCGATAGGCGGCATCGTTGTCGCCGCGAAACGTCACCGTTCGCCGCATCAGCAATTTCTCGGCTTCGAGATCGAGCAACTGGATCTCGCCCCATTGCACCAGCGTGCTCATCTTGCGGATGCCGCCATAGATCACCAGCCGGGCGCCGGCCTTCCGCGCGGCGGCGATGAACACATCCTGCGACATGCTGGTGGCGGTGCAGGGGTGATCGGGGCATTCGATCGGCACCACGCGATAATCGCCCTGCGCCGCCAGGTTATCGCGCAGCAATTTTGCAAACGACGCCACGCGCGCGAGATGCGCCGCGCTCTGGTCCGTGACTTCTCCGGAGGTGTCGAAATAATCGAAATCCGCAACCGCCACCGCGATCGGCGCGGCGGCCGCCGATGCGCCGGAATGAAACGACAGCGCGGCGACCACGCACAGCATCAGCACGGCCATCGCGCCGTTGCGCGGGCTTAACGCGCGCCAGGGGGTTGCTGCTCGCATCATGCTTCGTCTCCTTGAACCGGGGCGTTGGCATCACCCCACTGCCGCCGGGGCGAACCATAACAGGGTGCGAGGGTTTCGCTAAGCCGCTTCAACCCGCCTCCCGCCATGCCCACCTTCCTTGTTTCGAGGTGGGCACGCTTGCGCTTTACCCACCCTGCGAAACCGTCTTGACCACCTTGTACAAGCGGGCACGCTTGCTATCCTCCGCCAAAACCAAAAGCAGAGGAACGCGCATGCCCCTTCTCCAGAATCATATCGCGGTCGTCACCGGCGCAGGCTCCGGCATCGGGCGCGCCATCGCGATCGGCTACGCCCGCGAAGGTGCGCGCGTCGTTCTGCTCGACAGGGACGAGAAGGCGGCGGCTGAGGCAGCGAAGGAAATCCGCGACGCCGGCGGCAAGGCCGACAGCTTTGCGCTCGACGTCGCGAACCGCGAAAACTGCGTCGCGATGGCAACGCAGATCGCCGACAAGGTCGGCCAGGTCTCGATCCTGGTCAACAATGCCGGCATTGTCCGCCGCAACGGCATGCTGGGCGAGGCGGAGGCCGTGATCAACGACTGGGAAGACATCATCGCGATCAACCTCACGGGTGTCTTCAATGTGACGCATGCGTTCCTCGCAGCCCTGCGCGCCAGCAAGGGGCGCATCGTCAATATCGGCTCGATCCAGTCCTTCGTGCATGTGCGCACGCCGAGTTCGCCGGCCTACACCGCCTCCAAGCACGGCGTGCTCGGCTTCACCAAGGCGCTCGCCGCCGAACTCGGCAAGGAAGGCGTCCGCGTCAACGCGATCGGCCCGGGTTTTATCGCGACGCCGCTGAACGCCAATGCCCGCGCCAACAATCCGGACCTGGTGAAGACATTCATGGATCACACCCCGCTGGGGCGCGCCGGCACCGCGGAAGACATCGTCGGCCCCGCGATCTTCCTGGCGTCCGATCTTTCGGCCTACGTCTCCGGATCGATCGTGATGGTCGACGGCGGCTATCGGGCGGTGTGAGCGCGCATCATGTCCAACGCCCCGCATTTCGACATCGACGTCCCCTCGTTCTGGGCCGATCCCTACCCCGCACTGGCGAGGATGCGGAAGGAGGCGCCGATCGCGTTCGTGCCGCAGTTCGGCTCCACCGTGTTCACCCGCCGCGACGACATCTTCACCCAGGAGAAGCGCATCGACGTGTTCTCCTCGCACCAGCCGAACGGGCTGATGAACGTACTGATGGGCCATAACATGATGCGCAAGGATGGCGACGCGCACATGACGGAGCGGCAGGCGATGTTTCCCGCGGTGTCGCCGCGCACGGTGCGCGACACCTGGGTCAGGCAGTTCCAGGCGCACGCCGACCGCATCCTCGACGAGCTGGCGCCGCAAGGCGAAGCCGATCTCTGCAAGGCGCTGGCGCTGCCGCTGTCGGCCGAATGCCTGAAGGACGTCACCGGGCTCACCAACATGCGCTACCAGGACATGGACGCGTGGTCGCAGGCGATGATTGACGGCATCGCCAACTACACCGGCAACAAGGAGGTCGAGGCGCGCTGCCATGCGGCGACATCAGGCATCGATGCCGCGATCGACGACATGATTCCGGTGGTGAAGCAACACCCGAACACCTCGATCCTCAGCGTGCTGCTGGCTTCGGGCCAACCAATCGAAAGCATCCGCGCCAACATCAAGCTTGCGATCTCCGGCGGGCAGAACGAGCCGCGCGATGCAATTGCCGGCGCGACATGGGCGTTGCTGACGCATCCCGGGCAGCTCGCGCTGGTGCGCGAAGGAAAAGCAAAGTGGATCGACGTGTTCGAGGAGTATGCGCGCTGGATCGCGCCGATCCAGATGTCGCCGCGCCGCGTCGCCAAGCCGTGGACGTATGGCGGCATCGATTTCGAGCCGGAAGACCGCGTGTTCTTCATGTTCGGCTCGGCCAATCGCGACGAGGCCTGCTTCGCCGAGCCGGACCGGTTCGATATCACCCGCAACACCCAGAAGAGCATCGCCTTCGGCGCCGGCCCGCATTACTGCGCCGGCGCGTTCGCCTCCCGCGCCATGGTGGCCGACGTCGCCCTGCCGAGCCTGTTCGCCCGGCTGAAAGGCCTGAGGCTGGACGAGCGCGAACCGGTGCGGATCCGCGGCTGGGCGTTTCGCGGGTTGCTCAATCTGCCGGTGCAGTGGGACGCAGGCTGATCGTTGCAGCGAGCTTCTACTGGCGCGGACATTCCCGGTAGCGGAACGTGTCGATGATCGTGCTGCCTGGGATCGCATGAAATTCCAGCGTATCCATGTAGTGATTGTCGAGAACATACTTGCGCAGTTTGGCGTTGTAGGCACTCAGCATCCGCTGCGTGGAGCCGGCATTGATATTGCGTTGGCGGTCGTGGCCGGCGTGGAACAACAGCGTGGCGCTGCGCTCGACGCAGACATTGCGCAAGCCGAGAAACAGCGTGCAGTTCGACTGGCAGTGACCCTTGATGCGAAACAGTTCGCCGCTGGAATTGGCGCGCTCGATCTCCGGCTGGAAATCCTTGTACCAGCCGCCCTTACCATATCTTTCCGAGGTGGCGGCAAAGGACGTGGAGGAGATCAGGACGAATGCAAGAACGGCGAGAGCTCGCATGGCCACCTGCCCGGTTCATCTTTGTACGAGGGAAACTAGCAGCGATCGGCGAAGGCGTCACCGGGCGATCAACAGCAATGCCCAGCCGAGCCTGCGCGCCATCACGGCCGCCCCTGCCCGCCGGCATTGCCGTTTCGCGTCAGCAGGTGCATGTGCTGAAACACCCAGCGCATGGCGAGATACCAGAGGTAGCCTCCGATGCTCCCGCAAACGGCAAGAAGGATGATGTAGGCGGGATGATACTCACCGCTCCACCACAGCATCCCACCGATCCAGAAGACGGTGAAGAAAATCGCGCCGAGCTTCAATCGCCTTGCCTGATCCATGACATCCCTCCGATGGCTGACATCCGAGACAATCATGGAAGCCACGGCCTCGCCGCACCGTGAGGTGCATCACGCCGCGCCGGAACCGGGCGGCTATGAATCCATAAATCCAAAGTGGTTGGCGAACTTCCGCTTTGATGCGCATTCGGGACTCACGTCGGACATCGCGTGAGGTGCAGCAGGAGACCTTGTTACTCCTCTTGTCTGCCCGCAAACAGGCAATGAAGATCCTTGTCACCTCATTGCTCGCGAACGCCGGCCTTTCTCAGTCCATCGAGGATGTCGTCGTACTCACGACGAAACTGCGGATTGTTCGAACGTGCGTAGCCGTTTTGATGGAACCACTGGACCGTGAAGTCCGGTCGGATTGCATTCAATTCGGCTAACGTTTGCTGCGCCATTTCCAATTGGCCCGTGGCTCCATAAGCTGAAATCAGATCCACATACGGCAACCAGTCCAATTTGTTCAGATTGATCGAGCGCCTGCATTCCGCAACGGCTTCGTCATATTGGCGCACATGTACGTGAGCATGACAGAGGAAGAAGTGCCAGGCGCCAGCGGACGGATCTTTGGGGCTCAGGCGCAAAGCGATCTGAACTGGGGAGAACGCTTCGCGCGCGCGTCCCGCCGTGACAAGTGCCATTCCCTTTGATGCGTGCGCGCCCGGCGAATTAGGGTCGATTTCCAAAGCTGCATCGTATTCAGGCAGCGCTCCCTCGGGATTTCCGTGCTGCAAAATGTTTCCCTTGGCTATGTGCGCGTTTGCGGTCGCCGGGCGCTTTGCGAGAACTTGATCAATTAGTTTGATCGCCGTCTTTTTGTCTTCGACCACGGACGTTGACCATCCGTTTATCACGCCACTGGCTATGCAAAACGCTTTCCCGAGCATCGCATCAATGTTATCCGGATCGAGGCGCAGCGCGCTATCGAACAGGTTGTTTGCCTGCGCGTTTGTTACCTTGGTCCGCGGCTCATAGAGCTTTGCCCAGCCGCGCATGCTGAAATCCACAGCATCGGGATTCGTTGACTGGTCCATTTGGCCGCGCCGACTTTCGGCCTGGATGAGTTCGACGTTGAGAGAGCGCGCGAGCCGCGCCGTGACCTGCTCCTGCAAGGCGGCGAGATTCATCCGATCACCGTCAAAACGATCCGACCAGACGTCGCGACCGGTCGAAAGGTCGGCAAGCGACACGTTCATCCGGACCCGATCTCCGGCCCGTTGCACGGCGCCCTGTACGGCCCATCGAATACCAAGGTCCTTGCCGAGCGTCTTAAGATCGACCTGCTTGTTCTTATAGGTAAAAGCCGTCCCGCGCCCGATCACGAATGCATCGGGCATCTGTGCGAGGTCGGTCGTCAGGTCAGTCGCAATACCGTCCGCGAAATAATCCTGCTCCGGATCGTTGTTGAGGTTCGCAAAGGGCAGGACGACAAGGGACAGGCGGGGAGCGATATCAGGCCGGGCCGCTGCCTCTCTCTGTGTCTTTTGCCCTTCCTGCAAAGCACCCGCGGGGACCGTCTTCCCGACATTCCAATAGACGACGAGGCCGCCGGCCACCGCACCGACGACTGCAAGCGCGCCACCGACATGCGCCAAACGCGCTCGGATCCGACCCATGGAACGACGAGGCGGCGAAAGCCGACCTTGTCTTGCGCGTTCAGTCTGGGTAGCCGGGCCAGGTCTATCCCTGATCACGGCATAGGCCCGCACCGGGCGGTCGATATTCTTGAGGTTCTGCTCGCCCAGACCGGCGAACTCAACGCTGACCTTGCCCCGGACTTGATCGTAGGCAGAGGCAGAGATGCAGATGCCGCCCGGTTCTGCGATACTTTCAAGCCGCGCCGCAATGTTAACGCCGTCTCCAAAGATGTCGTGGGACTCCACGATTACGTCGCCGATATTGATGCCCACACGGAAAGTAATGCGCCTATCTTCAGCGTCTCCGATTGTCAGTTCGTCAATCCGGGTCTGGAACTGTACAGCAGCTCGGACGGCTTCGACGGCGCTCGAAAACTCCGCCAAGAACCCGTCGCCGGTGTTCTTCACGACGCGGCCGCCGTGGTCGGTAATCGCTGGCTTTACGCCGTTCGCCAGGAGAGCGGCCAGTTTGGCGTGGGTCGCCTCTTCGTCATGGTGCATCAACCGCGAGTAGCCAGCTACGTCGGCGGCCAATATCGCCGACAGCCTCCGCTCGACTCGGTCTGGCCGCTCCTGCTCCATGCCTGCGATCCAACCTGAACGCGATTTGTACAACGCGTCACCTGAGATGGCCATACTGGCAAATGTCGCAATTGGGTCATTCGCGGCGGGTTGCGATCAGGTCGTCCTTCCGAACAAGCCGCGTGGCTTTTCTCCGCGTTGACGATCGACGCGTCCTGAACGGTATCTTTTGGGTCTTGCGCCCGGATGCTCCTGGAGCGATCTGCCGGAAACCGATGGCCCCGCAGACCCGCGCATTTGGTTGGGCGCTGAGGAGTCCGCGCCCCTAGCCGAATCTCGCCCGCGAGCGCTCCCGCGCCTTCTCGGCCTCGACCTCGCGATCGCGCGGCGCGGCGTTGGTCTGCAGCGAGGCCAGCAAGCGCCGCGCACTGTCGGACACTTCGGAAACCGCGCGGTTGAACGCCTCGGCGTTGGCCTGCGACGGTGAGTTGAAGCCGGAGAGTTTTCGCACGAATTGCAGCGCGGAAGCGTGGATTTCGGCGTGGGTCGCCGGGGGATCGAAATTGAACAGGGTCTTGATGTTGCGGCACATGGTTTTCTCCTCTGCACCCGTCGTCGGTCAAGGACGAACGGCCGGTGCAAAATCCGACAGCATGGCCTATTCTGTCATGGATCACGCGGCGCGTTCACCCCTGTCGGCACCTGCAAACAGCGAGTTCCCGATGACCCATGTGACCTACAAGATCGTCGAACATGACGGCGGTTGGGCCTACACCGTCGACGGCGTGTTTTCCGAACCGTTTCCGAACCGCGCCGCGGCGCTGGCAGCCGCCCGGCGCGCGGCCGCCGAGCAGCGGGTGCCGGGCCGCACGGAGGTGATCGAATACGAAACCCCGGACGGACGATGGCACTCGGAGACCGCCGCCGGCAATGACCGGCCGGAAACCGAGGTCGAGGGCTAGAGCATTGGTTCTGATCGAATCAGAACCAATGCTCTACATTCTTGTTTTGACGCGTTTTCTACCGCAGATAAGTCTACGCAATCTGCGTGAACTTTGATTGCTATGCGAACCGGTATCCACTTCGCTCTAAAACGCTATCGTCCGGCGATCTGGTGACGGAAACAGCCGGTGTGCTAGGCTCCCTGCCAAGCGGTCCGCAAAGACAACCGCAAGCCCGGGGAGACCATCATGAATTTTTCGCACGCCGCTTTCGCGGCCGCCGCATTGGCCCTGACCACCATCACCGCTTTCGCCGCGGACTATCCCGCACCGAAACAGGGCGAGTGGATCGCCAGAGATTTCAAATTCCACACCGGCGAGACGATGCGGGAGCTGCGGCTGCACTACACCACGATCGGCGAGCCGACCGGACAGCCGGTGCTGGTGCTGCACGGCTCAGGCGGCTCGGCGGCGAGCATGCTGACGGCGACTTTCGGCGGCGAGTTGTTCGGTCCCGGCCAGCCGCTGGATGCCGCCAAATACTACATCATCATTCCGGATGGTGTCGGCCACGGCAAATCATCAAAGCCCTCCGACGGCATGAAGACGGCGTTTCCGAAATACAATTACGAGGACATGGTCGATGCGCAGTATCGCCTCCTCAAGGAAGGGCTCGGCGTAAAACATCTGCGGCTCGTGATCGGCAATTCGATGGGCGGCATGCACACCTGGATCTGGGGCGGCAAGTATCCGCAATTCATGGACGCGCTGGTGCCGATGGCGTCGCAGCCGACCGAGATGGCGGCGCGCAACTGGATGCTGCGGCGGATGATGCTGGAAACGATCAAGAACGATCCCGACTACGTCAGCGGCAATTACATCACCCAGCCGCGCATGATGAAATACGCCATCAATGCCTATGGCATCGCGACCGGTGGCGGCACGCTGGCCTATCAGGCGCTGGCGCCGACAGCGGCGCAGGCCGACAAGATGGTCGACGAGCGGTTGGCAACCGCCATCACTGCCGATGCCAACGACTTCATCTATCAGTGGGAAGCCTCGCACGATTACAATCCGGCCCCAATGCTCGAGAAGATCGAAGCCACGCTGCTGTTGATCAATGCCGCCGACGACGAGCGCAATCCGCCGGAAACCGGCGTCACCGATGCCGCGCTGAAGCGCGTCAAAAACGGCCGCCTGTTCCTGATCCCGGCCTCCAGCGACACGCGCGGCCATCTCACGACCGGCAATGCGAAATTCTACAGGAAGCAATTGGAGGAACTGCTGCAGACCGCACCGCAGAAGGCGATGTGAACGGGTACGGGCATTGAAGCGAGCACGCGATGTCGGCCAGTCATTTTCGCCGCACGGCACTCGCTCTCCCCGGCGCGGTCGAAGGCGCGCATCAGCGCACGGCCGATTTCCGCGTCGGCAAACGTATCTTCGCCACCCTCGGTTATCCCGACGATGCCTGGGGCATGGTGAAACTGACACAAGCGCAGCAATCGATGCTGGTTGACGCCGAGCCGGAAATTTTCCGCCCCGTTCCAGGCGGATGGGGCAGGCAGGGCTACACCAGCCTTCGCTCGCGAAGCGTGCGAGGCTGCCGCGCCGAAGCCCAACGGGCGTAGGCGGGCCGTGGCCGCGAGCTTCGGCTCGGCAAGCCATCTTGCTTTGGAAGAGCGCGCTTGCGATGGCGTGGAAGAATGTCGCGCCGAAAACGCCGGTGAAATCGGCCAAGAAAACGTCGCGCTGATTTCGCACCGCATCAATTCACTGCCGCCACATCGCTCATTATTTGAGCGTGCATCCGCACGCCGCCTCCGCTTGAATTGTCCTCAGGATTTGCGAATCGCGGGTGGCATGCCGCGAGGACAAGACGCTGCGGAGGATCGGATGCGAAGGCTTGCGCCATTCGTCTTGCTCGCCTGCCTTTCGGTGCCGGCCAGCACAGCACTCGCCGTCGACAGGGGCCAGTTCGACCATGTGCCGCCTGATATCCGCGCCTGGTTCAAGCGCGTGATCGCGCCGAACGGCGTGCCCTGCTGCGATGTTTCGGACGGACATCGCACCAGCTACGACGTTCGCGCCGGCGCCTATTGGGTTCCGATCGAGGGTCAGTGGATGCAGGTGCCCGAGCGCGCGGTCATTCGCGACCAGGGCAATCCGGTCGGCGAGGCCGTGGTGTGGTATGTGCACCACCGCGGCAGCATCATCATCAGCTGCTTCGTGCCGGCGGACGCGGTCTAGATTGTCTCAAGATGACGCCCGTGCCGCGGGATGATAATCTCCGGCGAAATCGAAAGGAGCCGCCCTTGTCCGATCTCGAAGCCAGCGACCTCGCCACGATCTATCCCGCGCCCTCGCCTCGCGTGATCGCCAAGGCGCGGCCGGAGATCGACGTCCATGCGAAGAAATTCATCGGCATGTCGCCGTTCTGCGTGCTGGCCACCTCAGGCGCGGACGGCAGCGTCGATGCTTCGCCACGCGGCGGCAATCCCGGCTTCATCCATGTCGCGGGGCCGAACCTGCTGTTGATGCCGGATCGCTCGGGCAACAACCGCATCGACAGTTTTCGCAACATCGTCGAGGGAAGTGGCTTCGTGCAGCTGATCTTCTTCGTACCCGGAATCGACGAGACGCTGCGTGTCGGCGGCAAGGGCAAAGTGTCGGCGGAAGCGGAGCTGATGGCCTCGATGGTGGAGTTCGGCAAGCCGCCGCGTGCGGTGCTGCGCATCGACGTCAGGGAGGTCTATTTCCACTGCGGCAAGGCGCTGATGCGCTCAAAGCTGTGGGGAGGTGAGCGGGTCGAGCGCTCGGTGATGCCGAGCATCGGCGAAGTGATCCACGACCAGACCGGCCTCGGCGAGCGCGAAAGCCAGGAGGTGATTTACGAGCGCTACAAGACGCAGCTTTAGCTGGTGACCCAAAATCTCGCCGTCATACCCCGCGAAGGCGGGGTATCCAGTACGCCGCGGCTTTTCGGTTCAGTCACTGACGTCTCTGGAATACTGGATCACTTCGCGGGTGATGACGTCGGTGGGCGTTCCGGGATCGTCGTCTAGTCCCCGCTCTCCAACCCGCCGACATGCTTTTGCGTGTAGAGCTCGAGTCCGATGCGCTGGATCAGGTCGAGCTGGGTTTCGAGGAAATCGATGTGATGTTCCTCGTCCTTCATCAAGCTCTCGAACAGGTCGCGTGAGACGTAGTCCTTGACGCCGTGGCAGTGGGTTGCGGCTTCCTGGTAGAGCGCGCGCGCGGCGATCTCGGAAGCCAGGTCGCATTCGATGATTTCCTTGACATTCTGGCCGATGCGCAAGGGATCGAGCACCTGCATGTTGGGGAAGCCATCAAGGAACAGAATCCGGTCGGTGAACTTGTCGGCGTGCTCCATCTCCTCGATGGATTCCTTGCGCCAGACCTTGGCCATTTCCAGAAGGCCCCAATTGTTCAGGAGCCGGTAATGCAGCCAGTATTGGTTAATCGCGGTGAGCTCGCTGCGAAGGCCCTTGTTGAGATAATCGATGACTTTTGGGTCGCCCTGCAT
The DNA here is from genome assembly GCF_036924535.1 of Bradyrhizobium sp. AZCC 2262. NCBI lineage: Bacteria > Pseudomonadati > Pseudomonadota > Alphaproteobacteria > Hyphomicrobiales > Nitrobacteraceae > Bradyrhizobium > Bradyrhizobium sp. AZCC 2262. Next base: position 5,650,432 of record NZ_JAZHRT010000001.1, read on the forward strand.
GGTGCACTCCGGTTCTTGAGGCCAAAGACGGCCTGAAACTGTATTTAGAATGCTTCTAAATCAGTTTAGGGCCGAGAGCAACCGTACCGCGAAAAAAGCGGTGGGAACGGCGGAAATCAGGGGAATTCGAAGGGGTTTTCAGCAGGCCGCGAGCACGAAGGCCGGGGCAGCTTCCTGCGCGGGCTCGTCGTTGGCGGCGTGGCGGCTGTGCGGGCAGCCGGAACAGCATTCCTTGGCGCAGGCGCCGAGGGCTTCATCGATGATGGTCTTGATCGTGCGCGCGCACCGGCCGCATTCGGCGCTGCAGCCGAGGCAACCGTAAATCTGTTTCGGATTTCGCGGCAGGTCCGAGGATGCGCTTACGGCACTGCGGACATCGTGGTCGCTCAAAACGTTGCAGGAACAGACGATCATGAAACAGAAGAACCCTAGGGTGATGCGACCTCATCGATATTTAAGAGCGCGACGAGATGCAAAAGGAAAAGCTGCATTTTCAAGCAATTCCAAACTGATGCCAGGGAAATACTGGAATGAATCTAAAAAGGCCGTGCGGTAAATCACACCGGCACTGAATCGGCGGGTTTTCCGGGCATTAATCGCCGCCACCACCGCCGCCGTCGCCGCCTCCTCCGCTATCCCCACTGGAATCGCTGGACGAGCTGGAGCTATCCGACGAAGAGCTGTCGCTGCCGAACCAGGAAAACGGGTTCCAGCCTTCGCCACCGGAACTGTCGCCCGGGCCGATGCCGGAAGTGTCGCTGCCTGCGCTCTGGCGCTGGTCCTTGCGGTTTTGCACCCGGACCATCAGCAGGTAGCAGATCAGCGACGTCCCGCTGACCGCGACCATGAATGCCGTCATTCCGCTCGTCATTGCGTTCTTCGCTCCAGGCGGCCCGGGCAGGATCTTAGGTATCTTTGCACCGCAGTTTGCCGGTTTCTCCCAATTTGTCGCCTCCAAAGGCACGGCTGTTCATTGATCATTCAAGCGAGATGTGGAACTTTTGCCGGGACAAAACTTAACGTCCTTTGCTCCCACGAGAAAGGTGAGGCCATGAAGAAGACATTGATGGCGATCGGTGCCGCCGCCGCGTTGACCGTTTCGGCCGTGGCAATCCCGGCTCCCGCCCATGCGCAGCGCGGTGTCGCGGCAGGCGTCGCGGCCGGATTGCTTGGCGGCGCCATCGTCGGCGGCGCGATCGCCTCGCAGAACGGCTACTACGGCCCAGGGTATTATGCGCCCGGCTACTATGGCGGCGGCCCGGCGTACGTCGTCGATCCCGGCTACGGCGAATCCTGCATCTGGCAGCGGCAGCGGTTCTGGGATGGTTATGGCTGGCGGGTCCGCAACATCAGGGTTTGCGACTAGCGAGCCGTTCATCTTCATTAAATTAGCGCCCCGCATCACGGAACGGTGCCGCTTTCCGTGATGTACGTCATTTCCGGCCTGAAAAAGACCGTTTTTTTCGACGACGGTTCCGGCACGTTTACTTTCGATTGACCCATGTGCGCTTTTTTAGCGAAACGGCAGTTCGAAAACGGCGTGTGAGTCATCCCTAAACCCCCGGCGCCCGAAGGCGTCACCCCCAGGAGAGGCCAGGACATGAAGAAGACATTTGCTGCCTTCGTCGCGGTTGCAACGATCGCCGGTTCGCTCGCAGCGACCCCCGCAAGCGCACAGCGTGGCGTTGCCGCAGGCGTGGCTGCCGGGCTGATCGGTGGCGCGATCGTCGGTGGTGCGATCGCCTCCAGCCGCCCGGCCTATGGCGGCCCGGTGTACGTGGAAGAAGCGCCCTACCCGGCGTGCCGCATGGTTCGCGAACGCTTCTGGGACGGCTACGAGTGGCGTTTCCGCCGCGTCGAGGTCTGCAACTGATTTGATCGCTTGGCGCGCGAGCGCGTTCTGATCCAAGACCCGGCCGAGATCTCGGCCGGGTTTTTTCTTTAGTCGGTAGTCGGTGCCGTAGCCCGGGCGAAACCCGGGGCTTCCATCCGATGCTGCGAGAATCCCGGATTGCGCGGAGCCTGTCATCGGGCGCGCATTCGCGCGACCCGTTGGCTCCATCCAGGCTACGAAGTCTACGAAATAGTCACCGCCCCGCACTCATCGAGCGCAGCACCGCTTCGCTCGGCCAGCAGTCGACCTTGAGGCCGGCGGACTTCTGATACGCCCCGAGCGCCGCGCGGGTCTGCATCCCCGCCTTGCCGTCGAGCTTGTCCTTGTAGAGGCCGATCCGCGTCAGATGGCGCTGCATGGCCTCGACATCGGAACTGCGCAATTGCGTCGAGGCGGACCACGGGGTTGCGAACGGCTGCGGGCTCACCATGCGGTCGGCGAGATGGCCGACAAACAGCACATACAAGTCGGAGAAATTGTATTCCTTGATGACGAAGTAGTTCTTGGTGGTCAGGAACGCCGGACCGTAGATGCCCTCCACCTGCAGCAGCGAGGCCGGCTGCGCCTGCTCGGCCGCGCTCAATCTTTGTCCGCGCACCGGCACGAAGCCTGCGCGCAGCCATTCGGCGATCGGCTTCGTCACCTCGGGCACGCCCATGGTGCAATCGACGTTGGCGGGCGCCTTCACCTCATAGGCCCAGCGCACGCCGCCCTGCCAGCCCTTGTTGACGAGCTGCTGCGCGGCGGAGGCCAGCGCATCCGGCACCGAATGCCAGATGTCGACACGGCCGTCGCCGTCGAGATCGACGCCGTGCTTGTAATACTCCGACGGCAGGAATTGGGTGTAGCCAGTGGCGCCGGCCCAGGACGAGCGAAACTCATTGCGCGCCACCGCGCCCTCGCCGAGGATCTTCAGCGCCAGGATGAATTCGGTGCGGTACTGCTCCTTGCGGCGGCCGACATAGGCCTGCGTCGCCACCACGCGCAGCGTGTCGTAAGGCAGCCGGTAGCGCCCATAGTCCGTCTCGCGTCCCCAGATCGCCAGTACGACGCTGCCGGGAACGCCGAGGCGCTTTTCAATCTCGGTGAGCGCCGCGCGATGCTTCTGCATCAGCTTCTGCCCCTCGGCCGCGAGCCGCGCGATGGAAGCCTCTTTCACGTAATCGGCCGGCACCTGCACGAACTCGGCCTGCGACGGCGCACCGGTGGCGGGCCGGCCCGGCAGGATCAGATCGGGCAATTTGTAATCGGGCTCCAGCCCCTTCGTCTCGGCATCGAACGTCGCCCGCGACACGCCGGCCGCCTGCGCCTCCGGCCACAGCGAGGCGATGAACTGGGTGAAGGCAGCGTCGGCGGCGTGAACCGGGCGCACCGCGCCCGGCATCATCGCTGCCAGTATCAGAACCGCGGCTATCAACCTCTGTCGCAAACCGGAATCCTGTCGGTCGACACGCCGCCCATCAATGCGAGACGGCCTGCTTGGCATGTTCGGTGGAAACGTTCGACAATTTGTCGACATAGGCAATGCCGATCGCCGACAGAATGAAAACCGTGTGGATGATGGTCTGCCACATCACGCCGGTTTCGGTGTACCCGCTCTTGCCTGAGGCCAATCCTCCGGCCTCGATGAAGGTGCGCAACAGGTGGATCGACGAGATGCCGATGATGGCCATCGCGAGCTTGATCTTGAGCACGCTGGCGTTGACGTGGCTAAGCCATTCCGGCTGATCGGGATGTCCTTCCAGATTGAGACGGGAGACGAACGTCTCGTAGCCGCCGACGATGACCATCACCAGCAGGTTGGAAATCATCACCACGTCGATCAGGCCCAGCACCGCCAGCATGATCTGCTGCTCGCTGAAATCGAAGGCGTGGGCGAACAGGTGCCACAACTCCTTCAGAAACAGCACCACATAGACGCCCTGCGCGACGATCAGGCCGATATAAAGCGGCAGCTGCAGCCAGCGGGAGCTGAAGATCAGCAGCGGAATCGGCCGCAATCCCTTCCGCAGAGCTTCGGACGGCAAGGGTGTTTCGGGAGTGAGGGACATTCAGGAGGGCTCGCTGCAGGGGGATTCGAATTGCGGAAGGAGGCCTATATCTACGCAATCTGACCGCGCTGTGAAGCGACAACTGGCCGCAGCGCACGTTATCACGACGTCACGTCAAGCAAGCCTGTTCCAGACTTACAAGGCGAAATAACGGCGTTGCCCGGCCGGCCGTGAAGGGGGACTGCATCTGTAGCATTCGGACGGCACGACTTGCGGGAGCTCCATCGTGCCAACCGAGGACGAGCAGTGTCTCGTAGCGGCCTGCTTCCCGCCACAGCGAAGCCATGCCGTACTGAAGCGGCGACTCAGGCTGTCACGGCATTCAGTTTCGCCTCTTTAGACTCACTGGCTTGATCGATACCACAGTCAATCCACTCGACCTGACGTCTTTGAACTTTTGCAAACAGCCTCGCGCAATAGTCCTCGTACCGAACGGCTTCCAGCGGTGTGAGATTGCCAAGCGACGGAATGGGAAACACCAGACATTTGTCGAGATCCAACTCGTTCCCGTAATATCTCAGAATGAGTTCCCGAAGCTTCTGGCCATTTCCGTCAGCGCGATTGGCTTCGTTGTAAAGCCACCATGCACGCCAATGACGACATCCAATGCCAAAGCCGAGAGCAGTTATGAAAGCAACAACGGTCGGAAATATCCATATCTGGTACTCTGCAATTTTGGATCCGCCGTCACCTTTCGTCGCACGTATGCTTGCATAGAGTTGCGGCAGCGAAAATACAAAGCTCGAAAACAATCCTTCATTCCTCGATGTCGCTACCTGCTGCTGAATGGCAATATCTGTCGAACCAACGGGCGGTGAACGATTACTGGCCGAATAAGAGCTTAACAACGCGCCCAGAGTACAGTCCTTTGGCTCTTCAAACAAATGCATATCATCCGCATCATCGCCCACCCCTCCTGGAACGACAGGTTTGCTTTGCGCATTGAACTTGTTCTGCAGTGAAATGCAGATGGCTGCAATCTCCTTTAGCTGCCGCTCAACCTGGTCAGGGTTTACATTCATCAATTTTCCGAGCGAGTTCAAATTTTTCGAAATCGATTTCAGATCACTGGTAGACAATATTGAATACACCGCTTTTGGGTCGACCGACTTACTCTCAATGATCGGCTGAAGGGCGGTAAAATCGGTCATGATCCGATTGTAGGTTTCCCTCGGCGATGTGCTTACCTGGTATGAATTAGATACTGTGTTCAGGATGCCGACCAAAAGAGCGGCTAGGCAAGCATGAGCAAAGGCCGCCCCATTGAACAAACCAGCAAAGAGTGAAAGACGCGAGCGAGGAAGACGAGCGGCTTGGCGAAAATAGAGCAGACCGAATGCCGTTCCGACGCCCGCTATGATGGTGTTAAACAATACAAACGAGACAAACGACATCGGATTGTAGGCTACGTACTGCAGACAATTGAACAGCGTCAGAATCAATGTAGCCGACACGATGCAAATGACACTACTCAACAGGCTCGACGACAATGCTACCGTGCTGTAGCTCTCCAAACTCTCTTTCCACGCTTGCGCTTCCAATAACTTGTCACGCGAGTAGTCCAGGACCCTGAAAGTCACGATGTAGATCAGAAAGCCGGTCAAGATCGTTAAAAAACCCTGGAGCAGGTACCTGTTTGTCCAGTCAACACCGACTGTCTTAGAAAGCATCGGCGCAAATAGGAACAAGCCAGAAATAACGACGCCAGATAATATGAAGGCATTGACGAGGAACACATAACCAACGTGATCCGAACGGTTGTTTACATAGGCACTAGAGAAGCCTAGTTGATCCAATCGATGCGCCAGATCGTTTCCATTTCGAGCAGTTCGAGACAATAGCACGGCAATCGTAAGCGAGATCTCCCTCGAAAATCGCTGTATGTCAGCATAAAGGTGATCAGGACCTTCTCGTCCCTTATCCGGGCTTCCGATCTGGGCCAGCAGATTGCGCTGCGAATTTTGCAACCGCTCGAACGCGTCTCTATTCTCTTGCAAATCGGTAAGATTATCGAGCCGCGGGTTCGAGATACCGGGACTCTTGTTGAACATCTGGCTTAAAGTAAAGAACAGGATATTCGCGCGCAGAAATGCCGTCGTTTCGTCCTCGATCTCCGGATTTCGTTCAAATTTTGCTATGCTTTCTTCGCCGACCAAACCCATCAAGGCAGTTCGCCGTTCGATCAATTTGGTCCCGTCTATGGACGGATCGTTCAGTAGCCAGGTTCCTACCTTAAAATTTCTCAAACTGAAGGCGAGATCGCTCACCGCTCCCGGAATGTAAGCGATCTTGTGGGCGTACTGCCGAATAAACAGCTCGATGCGACCAAGCAAGGAATCATCGCGCGCAGCTCCGGTTGATATCAGAAATGTCGCCGCGGCGACTTGCCATGTTTGCGCACTGGCCACCAAGCTTAATTTGGTCTGGTTGGCATTACTCTGATCAAGACTGAATATCGTTGGGCCGATGATGCTAATCGCAGTGTAAAGTGCCGCCAGCAGGAGCACGTAAACCATGCGGCCCCACTGGTAGCGAGAATCGATCGTTAGAGATTGCGGGGGCAATTGGGCAAATGGACCAACAGACTCTTTGTCGTATGTTGGCATGTTAAATTTATCTTTCGAATACATCACTATGATCAGCAAGCCGAGGCAGTAGGTCGCCAACGATCTAAGGTCGGAAAGCTGCAGTATTTCACCGTACGATGCCATTTTCTGCCTCTCTCAAAATGTACTTGCTTCAAATGACTTGGGTCGGGATTGCTTCGACAACAAACCTAACAACGCATCGGCCGATGTCTGCGTAGTCAATCTGCAGAACTCGGTTTCCGTCGCACTCATGTCTCCCTTTTCGGAGAGCTTGTTGACTGGACTACCACCGCCGCAAAGAGCGAAATAGCGGCAGGAACTCTTGCAGGCCGCAACGCCTTGCGCGATCTCCCGGCTTGCTCGCAGGAATGCCTGGGTGTTAGAAAAATCTTCGAGGCCGCCTTCCAGAATATTGCCGAATACGAAATTGTCGTAGTCCGGCGCGTTCATTTCCATGAACTCGGGAGAGAACGTTGAGACGCTACCGTCAGCTGCAACCACGATGGCGGCCCACGGATCGACCTGCTCGTTTTCGGACAATTCGACACCCGCCAGTTTCTGCGCAATGCGCTCGACTTCGCGGATATGCAGGGGAAAATCATCGCGGTATGCCTGGTTGAGTATCTCAAGAACGAAATCTGTTACGGCAGCCTTGAAATCCCTGCCTGAGAAACTCGAAACCTTGTTTGCGCCTTCTAGTTCATCGACGCTGAAGCTGATCTGCGTAATTCCGAGGTCGCGATAAAAGGCGTAGTAGTCCCCAGGACAGTTCAGGCCATCCGGATGCAAAACGGTGATCACGCTAGGGTCGAATCCGGCGTCCTGAAGGCGCCTTAACGCCCTGACGGCCAGTTGCCAGGTGGGCCTGTTATTGCGCGTACGACGGCGCGCATCATGAAACCGCTGCGGACCGTCGATGCTCAGACTGACATTGGTGTTGGTACGACGGAACAGATCGACCCATCGGTCGTTGATGGCGATCCCGTTCGACTGCATCGCAAAACTGGTGTGAGCCGGCGCAACGTCCCTCAGGCGGCCATAAGCATGCTCATACCATTCGATCGGGGCCGCCGTCGGTTCGCCAGCATGCCACACGACGATTGGAGCGGACTGAGATGCTAGGCGTCGAAATATCTTTTCACGCAGGGCTTCGAGTACATCGCGCGACATCAAGCGCCTATCGTCGCGATGACCAAGATAACAATAGGAACAGTTGATGTTGCAGTAGGGTGTCGGTTGCAGGATGATGAGACGAGGCTCGATCATCATCAACCCCTAACAGTTCCGCCAGTAGCCGGAGAAGCAGTTGCGGAAGTTGGGAAAATTCGGAAAGTACTGGACTACGGTGGTGGTCTCGCCATCCCGCATCTGCTCGACGGATTTGATGCTGAACTCCGGATTTGCATTCAGCTTCAGCAGGCCGGACAACATGCCGGGCTTGAGCTGATCCTTGCCATCCACCGCAGGCGAAATCTGGCTGGCATTGGCCTCGCTCGCCAACGCGAGCAAAAAGGCAAACGGAACCGGCCCAACCCTTGCTCCAGCCATAGCGCGCCCCTGCAATGCCGCGCGATCACTATCTTAAAATAAATTTCTATCTATCGAGATCGCAACGGGATCTTCAACTTCAAATAGCATAGCACGGCGAAATGGCCCCGCAAGCCCTTTTCGCCGCCCACGCGCTATCGCGCCAATTTGCTACCGCGTCAGCTTCTTGTACTTCACGCGGTGCGGAATGATGCTGTCCTGCCCGAGCCGCCGCATCTTGTCCTTCTCGTAATCCTGGAAGTTGCCTTCGAACCATTCGACATGGCTTTCGCCTTCGAAGGCCAGGATGTGCGTGGCGATGCGGTCGAGGAACCAGCGATCATGGCTGATGATGACGGCGCAGCCGGCAAAGTCCTCCAGCGCCTCTTCCAGCGCGCGCAGCGTATCGACGTCGAGGTCGTTGGTCGGTTCGTCGAGCAGCAGCACGTTGGCGCCGGACTTGAGCATCTTGGCCAGATGCACGCGATTGCGCTCGCCACCTGACAGCGCGCCGACCTTCTTCTGCTGGTCGGCGCCCTTGAAGTTGAACGACGAGCAATAGCCGCGTGAATTGACCTCGCGCTTGCCGAGCAGGATCAGTTCATTGCCGCCGGAAATCTCTTCCCACACATTCTTCTTACCGTCGAGATCGTCGCGCGACTGGTCGACGTAGCCGAGGTGCACGCTTTCGCCGACGGTGATCGTGCCCTGGTCCGGCTTTTCCTGCCCCGTTATCATCCGGAACAGTGTGGTCTTGCCGGCGCCGTTCGGACCGATCACGCCGACAATGCCGCCCGGCGGCAGCTTGAAGGTGAGATTCTCGATCAGCATACGGTCGCCGAAGGCCTTGTTGAGACCTTCGAAATCGACGACGTTCTGGCCGAGGCGTTCGGCCACGGGAATGGTGATCTGCGCGGTGGTCGCCTGCTTCTCGCTCGCCTGTTTCAGCAGATCTTCATAGCGCTGATAGCGGGCCTTGGACTTGGCCTGGCGCGCCTTCGGCGAGGACGCGATCCATTCCTGCTCGCGGGCCAACGTCTTCTGGTGCGCGGCATCCTCGCGGCCTTCCTGCTCGAGGCGCTTCTGCTTCTGCACCAGCCAGGACGAATAATTGCCCTCGTAAGGAATGCCCTTGCCGCGATCGAGTTCGAGGATCCAGCCCGTCACATTGTCGAGGAAGTAGCGGTCATGGGTCACGATCAGGATCGCGCCGGGATAGTTGCGCAAATGACCTTCCAGCCACGACACTGATTCGGCGTCGAGATGGTTGGTCGGCTCGTCCAGCAGCAACAGCTCCGGCTGGTCGAGCAGCAGCTTGCAGAGCGCGACGCGGCGGCGCTCACCGCCCGAAAGCTTGGTGACGTCGGCATCGTCGGGCGGGCAGCGCAGCGCGTCCATCGCCTGGTCGACCTTGCTGTCGAGATCCCACAGGCCCGCGGCCTCGATCTCGTCCTGCAATTTGGTCATCTCGTCGGCGGTCTCTTCCGAATAGTTCATCGCCAGCTCATTGTAGCGATCGAGGATCGCCTTCTGCTTGGCGACGCCCTCCATGACGTTCTCGCGAACCGACTTGGAAGGATCGAGATGCGGCTCCTGCTCGAGATAGCCGACGCGGGCGCCCTCGGCGACCCAGGCCTCGCCATTATACTCCTTGTCGAGGCCGGCCATGATCCTGAGCAGCGTCGACTTGCCGGAGCCGTTGACGCCGAGCACGCCGATCTTGGCGTCGGGGTAGAACGAGAGATGGACGTTATCGAGCACCTTCCGGGTCGGGTAGCTCTTGGTCAAACCCTGCATGAAATAGACGAACTGGCGCGCCATCGAGAGCCCTTAGAATCGTTGGATTTTACGGAGATTTGCTGCCGCTGATGTAGCGGCGTGGCCGCCAAAGGGCAACCACGGGAACCCGTTTTCCATCCGTTCACCACGGATGAATACGGGTTGGTCACCATGTGGGCCGAGATCCAGACAATTGAAACCTTCTTTTAATAAATCAGGCGAAAACTCGTCTTCAGCGCCGAAAAAGGCGATTTGAAAACAAGGGCCCGCGTCATGGCTACGATCAGTTCGGCATCCCTGCACGCCCCGGCGAACAGCCGCGACGGACTGGAAAAACCCTTCGCAGAACTCCGCGCCTTCTGGCGCAAGTTCATCGCCAAGGCTTTCGACCCCTACCGCCCGGAACTGCACTATATGCGCGGTCCCGGCCCGGCCTGGCACGCCAAGCATCCCGGCCGCTCGAACTGAGCTGCCCGGTTATTTGAGGCAGCTACGCGTTTAAGTCCGCTTGCGCGCTTCCTGATTGCGCGCAACCATGGCGACCTCCCGGACGGCCGCTTCCGGCCGTCATCCTCGCCATCAACGGACCTCCCATGACGCGGCTGCGCTGTGCAATCCTCGACGACTATCTCAATGTGGCGCTTTCGGTCGCCGACTGGTCAAAAGTCTCTGACCGGGTCGACGTCACGGTGTTCAACCAGCCATTTGCGACCGCGGAAGCCGCGGCCAGCGCCCTGAAGGATTTCGAGATTATCTGCGCGATGCGCGAACGGACGCCGTTCCCGCGCACCATGTTTGCTGCGCTGCCCAACCTGAAGCTTTTGATCACCTCGGGCATGCGCAATGCCGCCATCGACATGGAAGCGGCCAAGGACCACCAGGTTACGCTGTGCGGCACCCAATGGGGCCGCGACCCGACCGCGCCCTTGACCATGGGCCTGATCCTGGAGCTGACCCGCAATATCGGCCGCGAGAACGCCCGCATGCATGCCGGCGAGCCCCTGCAGAAATTCGTCGGCATGGAGATCGAGGGCCGCACGCTCGGGGTCATCGGCCTCGGCAAGCTCGGCACCAAGGTGTCGAAGCTGGCGCAAGCCTTCGGCATGAACGTGATTGCCTGGAGCCCGAACCTGACGCCGGAGAAGTGCAAGGAAGTCGGCGTTACCTATGCCAGCAAGGAAGAGCTGTTTTCGACCGCCGACATCATCACCATCCATGTGGTCCTAAGCCAGCGCTCGCGCGGGCTGGTCGGCGCTGCGGAGCTGGCACGGATGAAGCCGACCGCCTACCTTGTCAACACCGCGCGCGGGCCGATCGTCGATGAAGGCGCGCTATTGGAAGCGCTGACGCAAAAGAAGATCGCCGGCGCCGGCGTCGACGTGTTCTCGGTCGAGCCGCTGCCGGTCGACCATCCCTTCCGCAAGCTCGACAACATGGTGCTGACGCCGCATCTCGGCTACGTCACCGGGGACAGCTTTCGAAACCACTATCAGCAGATGGTCGAGGGCATCGACGCCTGGTTCAAAGGCGAGCCGAAACAGCGGCTTGCGTAGAGCGGAATGAGATTAGGTCGAAGCAAGGCGCTTGCGCTATTTCCGTCATCTCAGGAATAAGCGCACTTGCGCTTATTCCGAAGGTGCGAGCGAAGCGAGCCTCGAAGGATGAGCGGCCCCGCTGGTGGCCGTCGCCCTTCGAGGGCCGCGCTACGCACGGCCACCTCAGGGGTGACGGATGACATCAGGCTTGCTTCATAATGCCCTAGCTAATAGCCCGGCTCAGGCAGCATGTTGCGCGGCGGCCCGGCTCGCGATCTCCGCAAATCCCTCGCGCCACGACGGATGCGCCGGCCGCCAGCCGAGCTCCCGCCTGGCCTTGGCATTGGAGCCGGCCCGCACCTCGGTCATCATCGAAACCAGGTGCTCACCGGCGAACAACCGGCCAAGCCAGGCTGGCACACGTATCGGCGGCCTGGCACCGAGCAGGGTGGCAAGGGCGGGCAGCCATTCGCTTACGGGCGCCGGTTCATCGTCGACGATGTTGTAGACACTGCCGGGCTTGCCGCGCTCGACGGCTGCAACGGTAGCGGCAGCCGCATCTTCGACGTGGATGAACGACCACCGTCCGCCACCGCCGCCGATCAGCGGCACACGGCGGCGGCGCAACTGATCGATCATCGCGCGCGAGAGCATTCCGGTATCCGGCCCGTAGAATGATCCATATCGCAGGACAATTCCCTCGGGGTTTGCCGAGCCGGTGACGGCATCCTCCAGATGCTGGATCGCCTGCAGCGTGCTGCGCAGTTCCTCCGGCGGATCGGGATCGAGCGCGTCGGCCTCCGTCTTGATCGTTTCGCCGCCGCGGCCGTAGGTCCAGCCGCAAAAACTCTGGGCGATGAAGCGTTTTACGCCAGCTTCGCGCGCGGCGGCCAACAGGAAATCGGTGCCCTGCGTGCGCAACTGATTGGTGGTGGCGAAGGCGCGATCGAAATGCCGGAGATCCGTGACCGCCCCAAGATCGGTCATCTGATCGATGACGATTTCGGGTTTTGCCGCGATCACGGCGGCACGAACGGCCGCCGCGTCGAGCCCATCGGCGATCGCGGGTTCCGCGCCCATCCGTCTGATGATTTCGGCCTTCGCCGCCGTCCGCGTCGTGCCGACGACGGAATGACCAGCTGCAATCAGCTGCGGAACGAGCTCAAGACCGATGGCGCCAGTGGCGCCCGCAACAAGAATTCGCATGGCGTGATCCTCATATTCGTTGCGACCGCCCGGCAGGTAGTCGAAGCAAATGTGAAATCAAGCGGGCGAATGTGGCGACCCCGAAAAAGCCCCCGGTCGTCGATTCGGCTTGTTCCAGGACAGCTCGGCCGCATATCCGCGCGGCGTATCGACCAAAAGTAAAAAGGCGCGCCGTGGGGCGCGCCTTTGAAACGTGGTTTGTGACCCTGGGCCTAACGCACGGTCACCGGGGCGGGCAGCGGCGGCACGACAGTCGGCTGCGCGCCGGGAACCGGCGCCAGTTGCGCCTGTGCCGGTCCTCCAGGGGCCGCAGCGGCAGCCGCGCCAGCGGCAGGCGGAGCGGCCGAGGCGCTTGCGGTGTTGGCGGGCGGCGCGCCACCGGGCAGCACCACCACGCGGGTGCCGACCTTGGCGCGGTCGAACAGATCGGAGACGTCCTCGTTCAGCATGCCGATGCAGCCCGACGAGACGAACTTGCCGATCGTCGAAGGCTGGTTGGTGCCGTGGATGCGGTAGACGGTCGAACCGAGATACATCGCGCGCGCGCCGAGCGGATTGCCGGGGCCGCCGGCCATGAAGCGCGGCAGATAGGGCTGGCGCTCGATCATCTCGGTCGGCGGATGCCAATCCGGCCACTCCGCCTTGCGGCTGATCTTCTGCACGCCGTTCCAGGTAAAACCGTCGCGGCCGACGCGGACGCCGTAGCGGATCGCGCGACCGCCACCGAGTATGTAATAGAGGTGGGTGTTGGCGGTATCGACGACGATGGTGCCCGCGGGCTCCTTGGTCGGGAAGGTCACTTCCTGGCGGCGCAGGTGCGGCGGAAGCTGCGCAGGGCCGACTTCCGGCTGCTCTTCCGGCGGCAGCGCGGCGAGCTGCACCGGCCTGCCGTCGGCGCCGACGGCAGGTTGCTGCGGCTGCGCGCCGGCAACGCCGGGCGCGTCGCCGATCGCCCCTGGCGGGCGCAGGCCAGCGCGGTCGTCGTTCGGATAGAGGATGCTGGCGCCGGGAATGCGGCTATCGCCGCGATCCGAAAATGCCGGCGGCTGCGAACCGGGCGGGCGGTCAGCATAGATCACCGGCGGCGGACCGGCCGGGCGGCCATAACGCGGATCGTCGGGCGACATGACCGGGCCGGTGGGCGTTGCTGCGCCACGGTCCGAATAAACCGGGGCTGGCGCGGTGCGGCCATAGCGCGGATCGTCGGGAGAGAGAATCGGACCCGTGGGCGTCGGAGCGCCACGGTCTGAATAAACCGGGGCACCGGCCGGACGGCCATAACGGGGATCGCTGGGCGACAGCACCGGGCCTGGCGGCGGCAACGCTCCCGCGTTCTGACCGTTCGGCGCATCGTCATCATCCAGCGCGTCGAAATCGGGCTCGCCGGGGCCGCGGCGTTCGCCGGTCGCATAACCACCGGGCACATACGGACCCGGAGCTGTCGAATAGACCTGGCCGGGAGCCGGATAGCCTTGTTGCGCATGGGCGAGCGAAGTTCCCGCCATGCCAGCGGCAATGGCAGCACAAATCGTCAGAATGCGGTTAATCATCATCGCCTTTGTATAGACCCCAAGCCCCACCGGACCGTTAACGGCAGATGACCGAAGATAGCGGCACATTCAAGACACATCCGCGAAATTCGGCCCCTGCCAGTCATTTGTGATCGCTACCAGACTGCGGCAAAGATGCCTCAGAGCGCCGGAAATCGCCTTTGCGGATGATGCGCGACTCCTTCGCCGCAGATTTTTGTAACAAAAAGCCGCCGTGCGCTGAGATACTCTTAAATCGGCCTGATTCGCCCAGCGCTCACCCCTCGCGAATCACAGCCACAGAGTGGTCACCGCGTTCCCTTGGCATCAATAACCCTCCAGATTCACGGAGGGCTGGAACTCGCGTCCATGCTTCCCGGCTTTCGTTTCCTGTTCACCGCGATCGTCCTGTCGATGTCGGTCCTGGTTTTTGGCCTTGGCGCCGCCGCCCTGTTGCGTGCCGCGCATGAGGAATTTGCCAACCTTCCATCCCGACGTGCACCGCCCCAGCCGATGTTTGCCCGCCAGAACGACGACGCGCCGCCGATGCTGGCGCTGCTGCGCGTCGATCCGCCGGTCGCGGAGAAGCCGGCGGAGAATGTCCCCGCCGCGGTTCCGGCAGCAACCGCGGACATCGCGGCGCCGGCCGGGCAGGCTCCGGCCGAGCCGGAGAAACTGGCGGCGCTGACGCCGGCAGAGCCGATGCAGGTCGAAGCGGCAAAGCCGGAAACCCCGGCCACGGAGGCAAGCGCGGAGACGCTGGTCGCTCCGCCCCCCGCGACCGCAACTGAAGCGGCCGTCGCCAATGCGGAAGTAAAGATCACCGCCATCGCGGGGACGCCGGAACCGGCCACGGCCACGCCATCTGCAACTTCGCCGGAGCCGGCAGCGGACATCTCGCCGTTCGAAGGCAGTATCGCCACGACCCTGATCGCGACGCTCGGCGGTCCCGCCGTCCTCATCGATGAACAGACATCGACCACGGCAGCGAAGCCGGACCGCAGCGCCGTCAAGAAGCGGGCCGCAGAGCGGGTCCGGGAACGGCGGCGGATTGCTGCAGCACGTCGCGCGCGCCTCGCACGGCAGGCGGTGCTGACTCTGCAGCAGCAACAACCCAATCCGTCTCTGCAGCAGCAACAACCCAATCCGTTCGCATTCCCGCTGGCGCCCGCGACGAGGTAGTGTCCGGACTTAAGGATCAGGCTGGGCCGGTCGCGACCGGCGGGCCGTCGGCGGCGCCCCACTCCGTCCACGAGCCGTCATACAGCGCCGGATTCTCGACGCCGAGGCGATAGAGCGCCAGCGTCAGCACGGCGGCGCTGACGCCGGAGCCGCAACTCGTCACGATTGGCGCGTCGAGCTTCACGCCCGCGCCCGAGAACGCCGCGCGCAAGTCGTCCAGCGGCTTCATCGTGCCGGTCGCGGCATCGAACAGGTTGTTGTAAGGCAGGCTGAGGCTGCCCGGAATATGCCCGGAGCGAAGGCCGGCACGCGGCTCGGCCACCTTCCCCTGATAGCGCTCGTTGGCGCGCGCATCGATCACCTGCTCGGCGCGGCTGGCGAGATTGGCAGCCAGCTGCTGCATGCTGCGCGTGCGCCGCGCATCGAACGTCGCGGTGAACGTCTTCGGCTTCGGCGTCACCTCGCCCTTCTCGACCTTGCGGCCCTCGGCGACCCATTTTTTCAGGCCACCATTGAGTATGCGCACCTCCTTGCCGAACGACAGGAACATCCACCACACCCGGGGCGCGGCGACCCAGCCGCCGGAATCGTAGAGCACGACCGTGTCGTCATTGCCGATCCCGAGCCCACCGACATCGCGGCCGAATTGCTCGGCGGAAGGGAACATGTGCGGCAGCGGGTTGGAATGGTCGGACACCGCGTCGACGTCGAAAAACACCGCGCCGGGAATATGCGCGGCGAGATAGTCGTCCTTCGGCAGCGGCAGCACGCCCGGCATCTTGAACGAGGCGTCGATCACCTTGACGTTGGGATCGTTCAGGTGCGCGGCGAGCCATTCGGTGGAGACGAGCGGATCGTTGGTGGCGGGCATGGTGCAAAATCCTTGCTGTCATTCCGGGGCACGCGAAGCGTGAACCCGGAATCTCGAGATTCCGGGTTCGATGCTTCGCATCGCCCCGGAATGACGCGGGAAAACTATTTCTTCTTCGGCTCCCACTTCTCGACCGGACCGCCGGCGTCGCGCCAGGCGGCGAAACCGCCGCCCATGTGGGCGACCGGTTTCAGGCCCATGTCCTGCGCGGTCTTGGCCGCCTGCCGAACGAAGGCCGCCGGCGCAGTGGAAGATGAACTTCTTGTCTTCCTGGAAGATCGGCTTGGCGTAGGGGCTTTGCGGATCGATCCAGAATTCCAGCATGCCGCGGGTGCAGGAGAATGCGCCGGGGATCTTGCCATCGCGCTCGATCTCGCGGGGGTCTCTGATATCGACGATTACGACGCCCGGGTCCTGCGCGGCCTTGATGGCATCAGCCGCGCTGACAGTCTCGATCGCAGCGTTGGCTTCGTCGATCAGGGATTTGATGCCGCGGTGGATGGTCTGGGGCATGAACACCGTCATTCCGGGATGGTCCGAAGGACCAGCCCCGGAATGACGGCGATGGCTACCGCACCAGTTCCTTCATCGCGCTTTCGAGGCCTTCGATCGTGATCGGGTACATGCGCTCCGACAACAGCCGGCGGATGATGGTGGTGGATTCCGAATAATCCCAGTGCTTCTGCGCCACCGGATTGAGCCACACGGTATGCGGATAGGTGCGCGTGATGCGATCTAGCCAGACCGAGCCGGCCTCCTCGTTGACATGCTCGACCGAGCCGCCCGGCACCATGATCTCGTAAGGCGACATCGAGGCGTCGCCGACGAACACCACCTTGTAGTCGTGCGGGTATTTGTGCAGCACGTCCCAGGTCGGCGTGCGGTCGGTGAAGCGGCGCTTGTTCTGCTTCCAGACGCCCTCATAGAGGCAGTTGTGGAAGTAGAAATACTCCATGTGCTTGAACTCGGACTTCGCCGCCGAGAACAGCTCCTCGACCTGCTCGATATGCGAATCCATCGAGCCGCCGATATCGAAGAACACCAGCACCTTGACCGCGTTGCGCCGTTCGGGACGCATGATGACATCGAGATAGCCGTGGTTGGCGGTCTCCCGGATCGTGGTGTCGAGATCGAGTTCGTCGGGGGCGCCGGTGCGGGCGAATTTGCGCAAGCGGCGCAGCGCGATCTTGATGTTGCGGATGCCGAGTTCGACATTGCCGTCCAGGTCCTTGAACTCGCGCTTGTCCCACACCTTCACGGCGCGGTTGTTGCGGTTCTTTTCCTGCCCGATCCGGACGCCTTCGGGGTTGTAGCCATGGGCGCCGAACGGCGAGGTGCCGGCGGTGCCGATCCACTTGTTGCCGCCCTGGTGGCGGCCCTGCTGTTCTTTCAGGCGCTGACGAAGCGTCTCCATGAGCTTGTCCCAGCCCATCGCCTCGATCTGCTTCTTTTCTTCCTCGGTGAGGTATTTTTCCGCGAGCTTCTTCAGCCATTCGGCCGGGATGTCCGCCTTCTCCATCGCATCCAGAAGGCTTTCCAGCCCCTTGAACACGCTGCCGAAGACGCGGTCGAACTTGTCGAGGTTGCGCTCGTCCTTCACCAGGGCGGCGCGGGAGAGGTAATAGAAATTCTCGACGGTCTGATCGGCGAGGTCGGCGTCGAGCGCCTCCATCAGCGTCAGATATTCGCGCAGGGTCACCGGGACCTGCGCGTCGCGCAGCGATGTGAAGAATTGCAGGAACATGGGGTACAGATTGCCCGCCGGACGGCACACGTCAAGAGCCAGCAACGCCAAAGGCCAGCGCATAGCTGTCAGGCCTAGACCGGGTGGCTTTTTCAATTACAATTGAGCCATAAAGGACTTATTCCGGCAGGGGAAATTCAATGGGCATCATTGCGGCACTGATCATTGGCGGTATTGCGGGCTGGCTTGCCGGGCTGATCGTGCGCGGCGCGGGTTTTGGCGTCCTCGGCAACATCGTGATCGGCATCATCGGCGCGCTGCTGGCGAGCTGGCTGTTGCCGCAACTGGGCGTCAACCTCGGCGGCGGCTGGGTCCGCGACATCATCAACGCCACCATCGGCGCGGTGATCATTCTGGTGATCCTGTCGCTGATCAGACGCTGAGGACAAGCGCCTCAACTCCAATCGCGACCGCCGGACCGGCGGTCGTTTACTGTTCAGGCCGCGAATGGTCCAAGAACGAGCAACAAGGCAAACGGATAGATGAAATTTACCGGCACCAAGGACTATGTCGCCACCGACGACCTCAAGGTCGCCGTCAACGCCTCGATCGTGCTCGAGCGGCCGCTGCTGATCAAGGGCGAGCCCGGCACCGGCAAGACCGTGCTGGCGGAGGAAGTCGCCAAAGCGCTCGGCGCGCCGCTTCTGACCTGGCACATCAAGTCGACCACCAAGGCGCAGCAGGGCCTCTACGAATACGACGCCGTATCGCGCCTGCGCGACAGCCAGCTCGGCGACCCCAGGGTTTCGGATATCTCGAACTACATCAAGCGCGGCAAATTGTGGGACGCCTTCACCCACGACAAGCGCCCGGTGCTCCTGATCGACGAGATCGACAAGGCCGATATCGAATTTCCGAACGACCTGTTGCTCGAACTCGATCGCATGGAGTTCTTCGTCTACGAGACCGGCGAGAACATCAAGGCGAGCCTGCGTCCGATCGTGATGATCACTTCGAACAACGAGAAGGAACTGCCGGACGCGTTCCTGCGCCGCTGCTTCTTCCACTACATCAAGTTCCCCGATGCCGACACCATGAGCCGGATCGTCGACGTGCACTTCCCCAACATCAAGAAACGCCTGGTGGAAGAAGCGCTGCGCATCTTCTTCGAGGTGCGCGAAGTGCCGGGCCTGAAGAAGAAGCCTTCGACCTCCGAGCTGCTCGACTGGCTCAAGCTATTGTTGAACGAGGACATCACGCCGGAAATGCTGAGGGAACGCGACCCGCGGAAGCTGATCCCGCCGCTGCATGGCGCGCTGCTCAAGAACGAACAGGACGTGCACCTGTTCGAGCGGCTGGCCTTCCTCAGCCGCCGCGAAGTGTAATTAGCTGACGATCTACGGCGCCAGAACTCAGGTTCTGGCGTTTGGCTTTTCAAACGAAAAAAGAACAGGGCAGATGAACGTTCAAACCCAGATCGACAAGGCGTCGCCCCGCACCACTGAGCATTTCGACGTCCTGATCGCCGGCGCCGGCATTTCGGGCGTTGGCGCGGCCTACCACCTCACCACGCAATGCCCGGGCACGACGTTCGTCGCACTGGAAGCCCAGAAGACGTTTGGCGGCACCTGGACCACCCACCGCTATCCCGGCATCCGCTCCGACAGCGACCTCCATACGTTCGGCTATCGCTTCAAGCCGTGGACCACGGCGCCGATCGCAAGCGCGGCGGAAATCCTGAAATACATGGGCGACGTGATCGAGGAGAACGATCTCGCGCCTCATATCCGCTATCAGCACACCATCACCTCGGCGAAATGGTCGAGCGAGGAAAACCTCTGGACCATCGAGGCCACGCGCACCGACACCGGCGAAAAACTTCGCTTCACCACAAACTTCTTCTGGATGTGCCAGGGCTATTACCGCCATACCGAGGGCTATACGCCGGAGTGGACGGACATGGCCAAATTCAAGGGCTTGATCGTCCATCCGCAGAAATGGCCTGAAGACCTCGACTACAAGAACAAGCGCGTGATCGTGATCGGCTCGGGTGCTACCGCGGCGACGCTGATCCCGGCGATGGCCAACGATTGCGCGCATGTCACGATGCTGCAGCGCTCGCCGACCTATTTCCGCACCGGACGCAATGCGATCGAGATTGCCGAGCAGCTGCGCCAGTTGCAGGTCGATGAAAAATGGATCCACGAAATCACGCGGCGGAAAATCCTGTTTGACCAGGACGCCTTCACCCGCAAGACGTTCGAGGAGCCGGAAGCGGCCAAGAAGGATTTGCTGTCGGCGGTCGAAGCCTATCTCGGCAAGGATTACGACATCGCGACCCATTTTACGCCAAAGTACCGGCCGTGGCGGCAGCGCATCGCCTTCATCCCGGACGGTGACCTGTTCCAGGGCATCAAGTCCGGCAAGGCCTCCGTCGTCACCGACGAGATCGACCGCTTCACCGAAAAGGGCATTTTGCTGAAATCCGGCAAGGAGCTCGAAGCCGACATCATCGTCACCGCGACCGGCTTCCACCTCTGCGCCAATGGCGACATCGAATTCGCCATCGACGGCAAGCCGCTCGATTTCGCCGACACCGTGACCTATCGCGGCATGATGTTCACCGGCGTGCCCAACCTGGTCTGGGTGTTCGGCTATTTCCGCGCGAGCTGGACGCTGCGCGTCGATCTGGTCGCCGACTTCGTCTGCCGGCTGCTCACGCACATGAAGGCGACCGGCGCCAGGAAAGTGACGCCGCAGCTCCGCCCTGAAGACCACAACATGCCGCTGCTGCCATGGATCGATCCCGAAAACTTCAATCCCGGCTACATGATGCGCGGCATGCACCTGCTGCCCAAGCGCGGCGAAAAGCCGGAATGGCAGCACAACCAGGATTACTGGGCGGAGAAGGACGAATTCCCGGCGATCGACCTGAAGGACAAGGCGTTCGTTTACGGCTGAGGTAATGGATATTGGCATATAACTACTTGAAATCTCGCGACTTTTTTTCGACGATTCTGACCAATACCAACACAAATACCAACATCTCGAAGTCAACTGCCGATGGCAAAAAAATCTTGGTGAGACGATTTGCCAACGGAATCATAAGTCGTGCCGTCGCCCGCCGCCTCGATCCCGATGCGAACACGGCACGCCAATCCTGTGGTCGAATGAGCGACAAGGTCCGCCACCGTGGGATCGTTCTGCCTCGGGATGCTTGTGGGACCTGCTATCGTTTGGCCTTTCAACGTCGCTGACACTCCGCTGACCAACTTTTCTTTCAAAGGACCTTCGCGATCACGTGGAAGGACGAGGCAAACGACATCCCGCGTGCTGAACGCGCCAGGGATGGAATCTGTTCGGTGTGCTTCATTCCTTCGCGGTTGGGTCGCTCCATCAAATTCCATCCAGTGACAGCGAACGTGGGTCAGTCCAGTCCATCACAGGCGCTTCAGTCTTGTATTCGGCGTCGGTCCGGTGAGATATCGCGTGAGCCTTTGACTCAACAACATTTGCACTCGCGGCAGTGCAAACCAGACCCACGCCGCGATCTGGAGGACAAGATTGAGAGCAAAGGCGGTCTGATAAGCGATTTCGGGATAATGCCCCGCTTGAGGCGTCCAGTGCTGAAGCACTACGCCGGTTGCGTATTGCAGGACAAACGCTCCACCAATGTGGAAAACATTCAGCGCCCCGTTGGCCCGCCCCGCAAACTCTTTAGGGAAATATTCGGCCAGGATCGTATAACTAAGCACAGTTGCCCCGCCAACCGCCGCGACGACGGCCGTTTTGGCAAGCCGACAGATATCCAAAGGCTCCAAATCGCGCCCTGGCCGGGGCTTGCGAACGAGTTTCGGAAGGTCAGTCAGGAATTCACTCGAGAACAAGTCTACGCGAAGCGGCATTTGACGCGTGCACTCTCGGCTACGCGAAAACGACACGCTCATTTGATGGCGAACGCATTGGCAACATCTATTCGGAATGAGCAGGAAAACACGATTCGGAATGAAAAATCACCAAAAGAAGGAAGTGCCTGATTTTATTTGCTAAATTCTGGCTGGCGACGCAGTGCTGATCGCGCCCGTCTCTAGGCAAATTCCCTGCTAACAGGGAATTTTACAGGGAATTTTCACGATTCTGGGCTTGCGTAGCTAATTCGAGCGCAAGAAACCGGTGTGCCGCAGCGATTTTCAGCTAATTCCCTGCGCAGATTAACAGAGAATTCTTTTGAGATAACAGGGAGAATATTTCGAGTAATAGGGATCGGGCCGAGGAAAACATCGGGTCGAAACACGTGCAAGCCCTTGCGGCATGCAGACACGCTTTACGGTACGTGGGAGCACCAGAAGCAAGGCCGTGACACCACCTGGATAACGGGCACAAACTCGTTGTTCGTCCTGTGGTGATTTCTCGCAGTCGCAATCGCTCTTGTGCGAATGAATGCGCAAACGATCATCGCTCTCCGCAACGCTCTACGCGTCCCGTCATGACCGGACACAAAGATTGGCGAATGCTGCAGCGCTACACCAATCTTCAAGCCTGAGGATCTTCACAAATCTCGTGCACACACCACCCCATAACTTCTTGAAATAACTGAACAATCCATCACGGGCAAGTTTGAGCTAACTGCAGTAAACGATATCTAACGAAATCATATTAGGGTGAGGTTGTCCGGTTAGAGTGAGGTTGTCCGGGCGATGGTAGCATCGCCAAGCTGACAAACTACCTGGCAAAGCCCGACCTTTCTGCGTGAATATTGACACAGACTGTTTGGCCCCACATTTGAGCCAATATTAAGTTCGCTTTGAGTTGACCCTTGAAGTCGAAATTTCACTCTGCCACAGCTCCGTTGGGATCGAAGCGGACCCCAGAAAATCCGGCGAACGCGGTTACATGTATTGCAGCAGCAATGTCGTGAGCTCTCGCGGCATATCGAGCATGACGTCGTGCCCGCACTTCAACTCCTCCCGCCACCAACCACGATCTTCAGCCATGCTGTAGAACTGCTGGAACGGTCCGTCATGACCGCTGGCCCAAATGTATCCGAGACGAGGGAGGCGATCACAGGCTCCGCCGATTTTGGCAACAGCTTCGAAGGTGGATAGTGGGTGCGGGGTGCATTGGCGATCAACCCACGCGGCATCGGCCTGATTAACCGCGAACACCGACGCCGGGATCGGCGGCACCCTCCAGCCATCGCCTTGAGAGGCGGCCAGGTCGCGAAGCATTTTCCCGCGTTCGGGCAAATAGTCGAGGAGGGCCTTTCCTTCGTCAGGAACAAAGGCATCAAGATAGACGAGCGAACGAATGCAATCCGGCATACGATCGGCGGCATGTCGCGCGACAATTCCGCCGTAGGAATGCCCCACCAGGACGATGTCACGAAGTTCCTCGTATATCATCAAGTTTGTCACGTCAGCGACGTGGGTTTCGAGATCAACGTCGCGGCTCAACAAATGGACGCGCTCCGCGAGACCGGTCAATGTCGGGGTAAAGACGTGGTGTCCGGCAGCGGCCAAAAAATCACGAACGCGCTTCCAGCACCAACTGCCATGCCATGCACCGTGAACAAGAACATAGTTTGTCACTCTCGGATCTCCTGAACGTTTCCAGGTGGAAGGTGCGCCGATGCTGATCTCTTCGATCACATCCCGGCGCGGCTCATCTGCTGAGGAAGGGCGATCGATCGACGGCTCGTCACAAGAGCCGCGCTACCGCGCTATTTCAGCTTCGAGAAAGCGGTCGCTATTGTAGGCGGACGAACGAACAGATGGCGAAAGGGAGGCAAAGCATGGCGCCTGTCTCCCACCAGCCGTTCATTGTCCGTCAATAACCTCAGCAGCCCCGGCAAATAATGATCTTGCGATCAAGCGTGGCGTCCTCCTCATTGATATGCCCGAGATCGTTGCGGACCTCCGACGGAATGTCGCTCACGTGCGGCTGGCGGTGACCGACTGGCGCGCCGCCGATCAATCGGGTGTCAGATTTCAGCGACCAAGATATGGTCGGACCTGTGGGGCCTGCCGACGATCTCGCGTTTCCTAAGGTCTGCGCCATGGCTGACAGGCTGTCGAGCAGGGCTAATAATGCTACCGTCGTGATCAAGCTTCGCATGATTGGATCTCCTGAGAATTAGAGCGCGTGACGCGGTCTCCATGTCCTTTGGTGCCAAAGCTTCACGGATGCCCGCGGCAACTCGTGCTGCATTTGACGGCGACGGTCTGGGCGCCCGCGCCGCAAGTCAGCTCTATCGAGCGACCTTCTTCGCTCGCGAGCGCGGCACTCTCGCCCGGCTGCATTGGAAGCGAGAGACGCGCGGCCGAAGAGGGCTGCGCCTGGTCTGGATCGACCGCTTCGGCGATCATCAACGTGACTTGGCACTTGCCGTTGCGAGGTTCGAAATATCCCACCGCACGCTTCGATCCGAGTTGATAGCTGATCCCTTCAATTGGCCAGAAGGTTTCAACACCGGAAGGGCCCTGGTCGGTGGCTCGGCCGGCCGTAGCGCCAGCGGCGTAGCCCGTCGCAAGGCGCCCGATGAAAACGTCGCGGCCGGTGCCGCCGATCAATCGCGCACCCGGCGTCAGCGATGAAGACACGGCCGGACTTGCGGGTTCAACCGACGATGTCCCGCCTCCGATAGTCTCCGCCATCGCCGCCGGATTACCGAGCAGGGCAAGCAATGCTGCTGTCGTCATCAAGTTTCGCATAATTGGATCTCCTCAGATCAGTGCGTTGTTATTTCTATTTCCATTTCTCGGCGCGAGTCCGAGGTCATGACAATGCATACGTCAAGTTACTGGCGGATGTTGTAATGCCTACAAACGTAATATGGAGCCATGACCGACGGGCTGAGCGATGCTGTCGGCTACCGATTCCTGTTGATCGTGCTCGTGATCATTTTGCTCGAGCAGGATGGTTCACCGCGATCACCGTTCAGAACACCGCATAACGGATTACTTGGAGGGAGCAGCGAAGACGGACACGAAAGACTTGGCAGTCGACGACCTCGACCAGATCGGCTGTTCGGAAACGAGCTCCGCCCTCGATCGGCGCAACTCTTTCGTTATTTAGAACGCCCTCAGCGATCGCTTGATGATACTTCATCAATTCCTTGGTCAACCGAGCACTGTCGGAGGACCAACGAGGATCTATTTGTCCGGATGCTACGTCGGTAACGTGTCTTGCGGGAAACGACATCAATCCGTAACGCGGCTGCATCAATATCCCACGTTGCGAAGAACCCGCGAACCTCGAATATGACGGGGTACTTATCTGGATTGGATTGCGAGATGACCTACCACACCACACAGCTCGGCCTGCCCGACTCCCTGTCCGTCGAAGTGCGCGGAGAGACGGCAGTTCTGCGATTGTCGCGCGCTAGAAAACGCAATGCGATAGACCGTGTGATGGCGGAAGGCATCGACCGCTTCTTTGGTGAGTTGCCGCAGGGCATCCGCGCTGTCGTGATCCACGGCGAGGGCGATCATTTTTCCGCCGGGGTCGATCTTTCCATGATGTCCGAGAGCGACGCATCCTCCGCGTTGTTTGGCTCCCGCTCCATTCACCGCGTCCTTGAAAAAATTGAGCACTGCACCGTGCCCGTCATCGCAGTGCTGCACGGCGCAGTGATCGGCCTTGGTTTAGAACTGGCGGCAGCGGCGCATATTCGCGTGGCCGAGCGCGACACCTTCTATGCGCTACCAGAAGGAATCCGCGGCATCTTTGTTGGCGGTGGCGCGGCCGTGCGAGTGCCGCAGCTGATCGGCGTTCCGCGTATGTTGGACATGATGTTGACCGGCCGCACCTACGGAGCGGAAGAGGGTGTGGCGCTTGGTCTGTCGCAGTATCTCGTGGAGCCCGGCGAGGGACTGGCCAAGGGCCTCGAACTGGCGACGCAGATCAGCACAAATGCGCCGCTATCAAACTATGCCGTGCTTCAGGCCCTACCCCGCATAGCGCGTGCAGATCCGGATGTCGGCTTCCTGCTGGAAAGCCTCATGGCTGCCGTGGCTGTGGCGGACGATGAAGCTAAATTGAGGCTGCGCGCGTTTCTCGAAAAGCGGGTGCAAAAAGTCTCACACGGTTGATCGCATTACCGGCGACTACCGCCCACCAGATCATGATCTGATTGGATCGGATGATCATCTCCTGTCTTTGTTGGAGCATGATCTTTTCGGAAAACCAGTTCCCATCTTTCCGGATCATATTCCAATTTGCTCGTCGCGCAGGGGATCGTTCAACGGTCCGCGACCAGTCCCCTCGATTCGATAACGTACGATGACGCACGCACAGTGCCACCCGCAACCTCCAGCACACGGCCGGTCAAGATATCGATCAATTCAGCGAAATTCTCCGGGCTTGCGTTGCCGCGCCAGACGATCTGCTGATCCGGACGAACGAGCGTGAGGTCCGCTCCATAAAGCATCCTCAAATCGGGGTTATCCAAGCGAAGGTGCTTGACGGGAATACCGGCCTCAACCAGGTGACGGATAACGGACAGGCCATTGTTCGGTGCCTCCGCCAAATCGAGCAGCGTGTATTCGTCGCCGAAAAAATCATACAGCGGCACGCCTTCGGCATTGCGCTTTAGCGGTGCACGGTGACCCGGCGCCGCGAACGGCTGGTTTTTCGCCCGATCATAGGGTGGAGCAGAGCTCTTCTCTCGTGCGACGATCGGCGAGTCCGCGTAGCGCTGGTCCAGAACGGTGCCGTCGGAATGCCATTGCGGCTCCAGGTCGCGCGCGATGATCTGGCTCAGTTCAAACCGCTTACTCCAGGCGTCTTCATTGTCGCCCTCGATCGCCATGACCTCGGAAAGACATACGAATGTCAACTGCCACCGCTCGTAATTGTTGAAGGCTTCGCTCGCGGTGCGATGGATCATCGGCAATCGTTCCGGCCCATAACTGTCGAGAATGCCCTCACTCGCCCATCCACGGAGGACATGAGCGAGCTTCCAGCCCAGATTGACCGCGTCGTTGAAGCCGACATTGAGGTTATGGCCGCCGAGCGGTGGGATGACGTGCGCGGCATCTCCGGCGATGAACAGCGGCCCCTCGCGCAGGCGGTCGGCAACCGCCGCGAAGTAGGAGAACGGCACGCTGCGCTCGATTTCGAAGGAAATATCCGGCCCGACGACGGAGCGAATAAGGGCATTGAGATCAAGGTCGCTTTCTTGCACTCCTGTCGGGAGATTGTAGGAGAACTCCCACCGGTCGCCGGCAATCAACCGCGCCAACCCGGCGCACCCGGCCTGAGCACACAGGTACATGACCGAATCCGGAATCTTGCGTCTTCGCATGTCGGCAAGCAGATCCGGCGCGCGGAAGAAGGTCATTACCTGGCGCGATAGCGCCCCCGGTCCCCGGTAGGCAATGCTAGCGGCCTGCCGTACGATGCTGCGGCTGCCATCACACCCCACGACATAGCGCGCGATGATGCGCTGACGCGTGTGTGTCTGCTGGTTCTCGACCTCCACCTCCACGCAGCCATCTTCAGCAACGGCAACCGACACAGCCTCCGACGAGAAAGCGGTGTTTACTCCGAGCTTGCCGGCTTTCTCGAGCAACTGGTTTTGCACCTGTCCCTGGGCCACCCACAGCGCATCCTCCGCGGCATCATCGAGCGTGCGGTGCCAACCCACTCCCTCTGCCCGAGCGGTCGCAAGCGGCCGGCCACCGAGCGTATCCACTGCGGTCACATTGCCGGGCCAGCCGGGCGGAACGAAATTAATGCGCTTCAAGTCCTCGGCGAGACACCACCGGCGCATATGCTCCATGGTCCGCTTGTTCATATTCATGGCGCGCGTCCACCAATGGCCGATCTCCGGCACCTTATCGACGAGTCGGCAGTCGACGTCGCGCAAGCCAAGCTCCACCGCGAGGGCAAGACCAACCGGGCCCGCACCGACGATGAGCACATCCGTTCGGACAGTTGCGTGTTCGGCAGCGCCGTTCCCCGACGCCTCAGTTTTAGCCATGACGATGTCCCCTAAAACGCTTGCCTGTTCTGAAGCCGAACTTCAATTTTTTTGGGCTCAGACGATGCCAGTGCGAGATGGCGACATGATTTCAAAACACAATCATTAAATTACCAATGTAATATAAAAATTGGCCACGGTCGCGCACAGCTGAGAGCGTGCTCTGATGCGATATTTGACGCCGGCCTTGTGTTCCGAAGTTGAGCGAGATGTCGGGCGAGTTCTAGAAAGGCGAGGCGTTTGCGAGAACCCACGGCCGGCGGATCAGGCAGAACCACCGTTACGCCGGGAGATGATCGGCAGCACGTCATCGCTCCACGTATGCGTGCAGACGATCGAGCTGGTTCGAATCTTGCGCAGCTGAAATCTGCGGCCTATTTTCGTAGAATTGCGATCACGCGCTCCGCATTAGCAATGCAGTCCATATCGTCAGGCTTGTTTTCAACGGCGTCGATAATTGCTTGCAACTGCGCCTTGTTCTTCTTCAGCCGCCTCTGCAGGGTTTCGATTTCCCGGACCTTACGCTTGAGAGTTTCAAGCATTTTGTCGTGAGACCACGTGTTCATGTCCAGGTTCGTCGGCAGCAGCGCGCGGATTTCGTCCAGTGTAAAGCCGGCCTGCTGGGCGCTGCGGATGATCTCCAGCATCTGCAAATTCTGCGGCTTGAATTCGCGGTAGCCATTGGTGCGGCGCTGGGCCCCGGGGAGCAGACCGTTCATCTCGTAGAAGCGGATTCGCGATGGCGTCAGTCCGCTGCGCGCAGCCAGTTCACCGATCATCATGTTGTGACTCCGTAAGCTCTCGCAAAACTTGACCTTAAAGTTCGCTTTAACCCTAGGCTCGCTCATCGTCAACAAGGCGCGCTTTGATTACGACGGCGGCCGTTTTTTGGAGAATCCTACATGTTGCAGACACTCGCCCCAAAGGATTGCAAGCCGAGCCATCGCGTGAAGCTCGCCATCGTTGGTTCCGGATTTGCCGGGATTGCCGCTACGCTCCGGATGAAGCAGTCTGGTGACGACGACTTCGTCGTGCTGGAACGCGCAACTGATCTTGGCGGTGTCTGGCGCGACAACCGCTATCCAGGCTGCGCCTGCGATGTCGAATCGCATCTGTATTCGTTGTCCTTTATTCCCAATCCGAACTGGAGCCGGCAATTTTCGCCGCAACCGGAGATCCATGCCTACCTGAAGCAGTGCGCGCGGGAGGCTGGCGTGCTGCCGCACATCCGCTTTTCGACGAACGTCCGACGCATGGCTTGGGACGAGGCGGCCGGCGAGTGGCTGATCGACACCAGTCAGGGTGACTTCCGGGCCCGGTTCGTATTGACCGCGATGGGCACGTTGAGCAATCCCTTGATTCCCGATTTGAAGGGTCTTGAGAGCTTTCAGGGACAAGCGTTCCATTCGACCAATTGGCCGCAAGATATCGATCTGAATGGCAAGACTGTTGCCGTCGTCGGCACCGGCGCCTCGGCTGTCCAGTTCATTCCGAAGATCCAGCCCAGCGTGGCGAAGCTGTATATTTTTCAGCGGACGGCGCCCTGGGTGATGCCCCGTCACGACGGCCCCATCAGCGGGGAAACGCAAAACGAATACCGGACACATCCTTGGCGGCTGCGGCTGGAGCGCACCAAACTCTATATCCAGCACGAAATGCTGGCTTTCGCGTTTCGCCATCCCCTGGTCATGCGCGTCAGCCAGCGCGGCACCCTCAAGCACATGCATGGCGCCGTCAAAGATCCTCAACTGCGCAAGAAGCTGACGCCGAACTACACGCAGGGATGTAAGCGCATCCTGTTTTCGAATGACTACTATCCGGCGCTGACGCAACCGAATGTGCATCTGATCACCGCAGACGCCGCGCGCGTGACGCCGACGGGAGTCATCGGAGGCGACGGCGTCGAACGCCCGGTAGACGTCATCATTTTCGGCACCGGTTTCCAGATCAAAGATCCTCCCTATGCCCACCACGTTGTCGGCACCGGCGGCAAGTCGCTGGCGCAAACCTGGGCGGGAAGTCCGATAGCCCTGGCCGGCACCACGGTGCATGGTTTCCCAAATCTGTTCTTGGTGAACGGCCCCAATGTCGGCCTAGCGCACACCTCCGTCATTTTGATGTTGGAGGCCCAGATTGAGCATGCATTGAGCGTTATGCGTTATGCGGAGCGGAAGAGCTGCGCCATTATCGAGCCACGTGCCGACGCGCAGCAACGCTTTACGTCGTGGTTCGATCGTCAGATGCGTGGCACGGTGTGGACGGCGGCTGCGAAAGCTGGTATCTCGATGCGACCGGACGCAATTCCGCGCTATGGCCGAGTTATACCTTCACCTTCCGCAATCGCGTCGCCAAGATGCGCCCCGCGGAGTACGAAGTCCGTCAAGCCCAGTTTGCCCTTGCTCATGCTAATATTGTTGTTCGCTAGGGTAGGAGCGCAGCACATACCAAGGCGTCATGGAATCCTGCTTCTCCATGAAGATTGTTTCTTGTGTGGTGTTCCAGGCATCACAAATCCCGTCGAAGCTTGCGGCACCGCGCGCGCTATAGAGGCTGGGCTGTTACAATCGTAGCCATTGCGAGGTTGCCTCTTGCTGGATCGAGTGAGCTATTGAGAGTGTTGATGGACATAGATCGGAGCTAGACAGTGATGAGCTCAAGGTTCGAAGGCAAGATAGTTGTCGTGACGGGCGCCGGAACAGGTATTGGTGCCGCGACCGCACGTCGTTTTCACGCCGAGGGAGCCGCCGTCGTATTGAGCGGCCGAAGGAAGGCCAAACTGGCGGAGGTCGGGCAGAGCCTAGGGAGCGACCGTTACCTGATCCAGGCCTCTGACGTCTCGGATGTCAAAGACGTGGAGCAACTGACCGCCAACACCGTCCGCCGCTTCGGCAGGATCGACGTTCTCGTCAACAATGCAGGGGTCGGTGCGCGCGGAGGCTTTTTGGATCTGCCGGTCGAGGAATGGCATCGCGTGTTCGCAATCAATGTCGGTGGCGTTTTCAACATGACGCGAAGCATTTTGCCTCATCTCATCGAGACAAAGGGGACAGTCATAAACGTGTCGTCCCTGTCCGGACTCGGTGGTGATCGGGGACTGAACTTCTACAATGCCGCAAAGGGTGCGGTGAGTAATCTGACGCGCAGCCTCGCCGCCGAATTTGGCCCGATAGGCATAAGAATCAACGCTGTCTGTCCGAGCATCACCTTCACCGAGTTGAATATGCCGACCTTCGAGCGATTCCCTGAGTTACTACGGCGGCAACTCGAACGCATCCCACTCGGTCGCGCCGCCCAGCCCGAAGAAGTCGCGAGCGTCATCGCGTTCCTTGCGAGTGACGACGCGAGCTTCGTCAACGGAGTAAACCTGCCAGTCGATGGCGGACTCGATGCGTCGACCGGTCATGCTTCCTTCCTCTAACCCGGATGTCGGGCCGGCGCGTCCGGCCCAGTTCGACTGGCGTGGACCGCTCGACCTTCGGCGCAGGCGGCAACGCGGGCTACCCGGACTGTTGTAGCTGTGCCGCCTTCGCGCGAAGCCGTTTGATGTTACGCGCGAGAGTTCGGAGCGAGGCGCTGCGCGCGGCGGGTTCCACGCTGATTCCGCTTGACCGCCATCTCTATTTGGCGCGAACCAGACTCAGTTGCGGGACGCGCGATCTCGCTGACGATCCGAACGATCTCGGATCGCGTTTCCATCGCGTCGAATTCAGCCGCCATCAGCGACGCGCGCGACCGATAATTCGGTGTGTCGAGCACGGTCCGAACGGCGTCGCGCAGCGGCTGTGGCGCCGGTTCATTGGTGGCAAGATCGATCCCGACGCCGGACCAGGCGACACGCGCGTTGACGTCGGCCTTGTCTTCGGTCAACCCGGCGGTGACCAGCGGAACGCCGAAGCTCATGGCCTGGTTCACACTGCCGTAGCCGCCGTTGGTGACAAACACGTCGGCCTTGGGCAGTATCCATTCGAACGGCAGATACTGCGCCAGGCGCGCATTGCCGGGAATGGGACCGGGGATGGCTTCGATCGGGCGCCCGCCGGCGGTCGCGACCACGAGCAGATCGGGCTCATCGGCTAGCGCCTGCAACGTCGGGGCGATTAGCAGGCCGAAATTATGATTGGCCGCCGTTCCCTGCGTGACGAGGACGATTTTGCGCGAGCCGTCGAGCTCGCGGGCCCAAGACGGCAGCGACACCTGATTTGGAATGATCGGAGGCGTGCCGACGAAATGCACTGAGCGCGGAATGTCGCGCGGAAACTCGAAGCTTGGAACCGTCAGCTGCAGATAGGTATCGGCAAGGTACACGACGGAATCGAGCAGCGTCATTGACAACGGTTCGATGCCCATCTTTTCCAGCGTCCGGTTCAGGCGATTGGCCACCGGCTGATAAATCATCCTGTCGTGTTCCTGATAGATCGCCGCGTACTCCTCGCGCTGCGCTTGCGTCGTGGCGGGCGGCAGACCGACGAAATTTGGCGCGCCGTCGTCGCGGCAGCAGTGCAGGATCGACGTGCCGCACAGCAAGATGGGGGGCCGTTTCGAGCGCGGCCCGAGCAACATCGGCAACACGCCGAATAACATATCGTCGCCGATGACGGCGTCGGCCGGGAAGGTTTGCAGAACCTGCTGCATGCCCTGGTGCTGCGCGGGGACGGAGTCGACGAACACCCGCTCCATGCCGATGCGCAGCCATTCCGGCCCCGGCGGTGTGGTTTTCAGTTCGGGGGCCACCGTGTCGAAGTCGCGCAGATCGAAGTCCGCGTCGGCGGGAAAAGCGTGGAATCTTGCACCGATGCCTTCGATGCGGTCGCGCAGAACGCTGCCCGACAGGAAGGCGATCTCGTGGCCTTCGGCGATCAGCAGATGGCCGATCGCAAGCAGCGGATTGAGATGACCCGTCGCGGGGGTCGAAACAATGAGAATTTTCATGTGAACCTGCAGCTCTGATGGTCGAGGAGACGGCCACTCGCCGGTGAGGATTCCGGCAAGTTGGCCCGAGCAGAGGGAGGTTGAGAGACCACGGTTACGGCTCGACTTCAGAGCGGCGCGAATGAGTTACGGTTGCAACGCGTGACGGCTTTGCGAAGGTGCGAGACGGAAGCAGAATGCACGTCGAGAATCTCTACTCTCGTCCCTGTGTGAAGGTACTTAAATCAACCCATCGACCTGATATGGGATCGGAACGGATGTAGCGGGTCCTGGCCCTGGCCAAACAATCGAACCGGGACCAGGCACGATGTATTCGCACGACCGAGGGTCGGTGCATTCGCCGAGGAGATTTCTAGGTCCCCGGCTGACCTCGGATAGCAGAGCGCGATTAGTCCGGCCCGCCCGATACCCCCCCTGCCCGATCAACGGAAACATTATGCGTTGACGCGCAGACTGAAGTGGCGCTGGAATAGCCGCTGCCCGGCAAAACCGACGGACGAGTGCGGTTCCCGCAAGAAGCAATTCCGTTTCATCTGCAGACAAAATCCCCGCTTGCGAAATCGTCCCGTGATCGAGATCCAGAAAACTCAGCTCCCGAAAAGGGAGCCAGACCATGCCCCAGACCATGCTAAAGCCGTCAAGCGAGAAACACCGGGATTTTCTTTTTTGGCAGCTGCGGCCACTTGGTCGGCAGTCTGGATCGGATCGACGCTTACCAGCACGATAGCCTTGACGCCGGCGTTGGTGACATCTTCGACACGGCCGGCAAGCTGCTGGAAGTCGCCCCGCGTATCGACGACATTGATCGACCAGCCCTTGGCTTCGGCACTCACCTTGAAGGTGTCGACCACTTCGTTAGTGGCGACCAACTGATATAGGGTGTGAGTACCGCCACATCAGCGGCGTAAGCCGTTGTGGCGAACAACGCGACCGCAACGGTGGTCAGCTGTGAAATTGCCCTCGTTATTCCTTCCTCCAAAGTTGAGAAGCCTCCGGGTCTGCGGAGCCACGCAGTGCGAGCGACGGCGACAGGGTTCGAGAGAAGCACGAGGCCTCCAGATAGGACTCGTAGCGGCGCTGGGTGGATTCGGCCTCCTCCGATCTGGGGTCGACAGTTTCCGAACCATGATGCCGCTCCACCGGTGAGAAGCCGAGTT
The DNA here is from genome assembly GCF_036924535.1 of Bradyrhizobium sp. AZCC 2262. NCBI lineage: Bacteria > Pseudomonadati > Pseudomonadota > Alphaproteobacteria > Hyphomicrobiales > Nitrobacteraceae > Bradyrhizobium > Bradyrhizobium sp. AZCC 2262. The sequence continues at coordinate 5,684,346 of NZ_JAZHRT010000001.1, forward strand.
TCGCCGCGACCATGCGGTAGACGCCAAGCGCCGGTATTTCCTGGCTGGCGAGAGGCCAGTGCGTCGTCTGCCCGAGACTATCGGCAAGGATTTGCCGCAAGAGCGGACTGCGCGCGCCGCCACCGATGACCGTCAGCGGCACGGCGGGCAGACAGGCTGTCTCCAGATTGTGGCGGACCGCGAAGGCGATGCCCTCCAGTACTGCCCGGCAGAGCGCGCCCGATCGGTGTTGGCGGTCCAGGCCAAGAAAGGCACCGCGCACGGCTTGGTCCTGGAAGGGCGCGCGCTCACCGGACAGATAGGGCAGGAACAGCGGCCCGGGCCGCTCACGCTCGGCATTGTCAAGCAGAGTTTCGACGGTGACTGACGTGACCTCCGAAAGCCAATCCAGCGCCGAGCCCGCATTCAGGAACGGCGAGATCAGAATTGCCCGGTCGCGATGGATAGGGTCCGCCAACGTATAGATGTCGCGTGGCGGATTGGCTTCCGACAGGGTCATGGTCGCCGCAACCCAACCGGTCGTGCCTATATAAACATAGGCAGATTGGGGACATTCGGCCAGCGCACCCCAAGTCGCCGCCGCACCGTCGCCTGCACCGTTGAAGACCGGAACACCCGGCCGCAACCCAAGCGCGGCGGCCGGGGCGCCGAGCAACGGCCCGACGACAGCATCGGCTGGCACAACGCGCGGCAAACGATCCAGCGTGACGCCCGTTGCGGCCAAAAGTTCTGTGTCCCAGTCATATTTCCGGATATTGAAGAGGCCTGTGGTCGTCGCTGTTGTCGGGTCGATCACCGCTTGCCCGGTCATGCGATGGATTACCGCATCCTTGGCGCCGAACAGGTAACGGGCGACAGTTCGCCCGGTCAGTGAATATCGTTCGAGCCGTATTATCTTCAGGATTGGGTGAGCCGGATCCAGCCTATTTCCGGTGCGCTCGGCATAATCAGCCGGAAGCCGGGCCCGCATCATTTCCACCTCATCGCCACCGAGCCGACGGTCGGAATAGAGGATCGCGGGTCCGGCCGCAGTGCCGTCGTTTGACAAGGCGATCAGATTTTGCATTGAGCCGGTCAAAACGACTGCCGTCACATTGTCACGCGAAGGCAGCTTCGCCGAAGCGGTGAGCACGGCCTGCCACCAGTCATCGACACTCTGCTCGACGGAACGATCGGTTTTCGTTCGAGTCGTTATCGGAGCCGATGCCGATCCTGTGACGGCGCCGGACTGGTCGAAAAGCACAGCCTTCAGTACCGAAGACCCGACATCGAAGACGAGTATTTGATTCAAGAGGGAGCCCTTTGCTAAGAGATGCGAGTGGCAGTGGTCGCCGGGGTGGGAAAATCAGTTACGATCGTTGTGCACGACAGTTCGCTGAAACATGTACGCGTAATCTGTCAAAACGATTCTACTGTTACTGCAAAAACATAGCCGATACCTCGTTCGGTCAGGATGACGCTTGGTGCACCTGGATCGGCCTTCAATTTGCGCCGTAGCCGTAGGACTTGAACATCGATGCTTCGATCGAAGACGTCCTCGTGAGTTCGGGTAGCTTGCAGCAATTGCTCCCGCGTAAGCGGACGCTGAGGTGCTTTAAGAAAGGCAAGCAACAAGGTATACTCGCCCTTAGTGAGCGACACTGGAGCGCCGTTGGGATCGACCAGTCTTCGTGCGCGACGTTCAACCTGCCACCCGCCAAATGTGTACCCGCCTCGTTCGCTATCGCGAACTCGCGCGACGCGTCCCATTTCCTGCCGCCGCAACACAGCTCGGACGCGAGCGAGTAATTCCCTTAGACTGAAAGGTTTGACGATGTAATCGTCAGCACCGAGCTCGAGGCCGACGACACGATCGACTTCGTCGAGACGGTGGCCCGTCATGATGATGATTGGAACATCCGAATGCGCCCGTATTTCGCTCAGGAGATCCAGTCCGTCATCCTGTCCCAAGCGGAGATCGAGGAGGATCAAGCAGGGATTCATCGCCTCCAGATGATGATTCAAACTCGCTCGGTTAGACACCGCGCTCACAGGCACATTGTGTTCTTCGAAGTAGCGGGCCACCATTCGGCGCATCGCCGGATCATCGTCAACAATAACGACGTGGCCCCCGCCCCTTTTGCGGGCCTCATCGCTCATGCGGGGGCTATCTCGATTGAGATCCAAGTTTCCGCAAGAGTACCTCCATCCACCGGGGCCGTCAGTCATCGGTTTGGGCTCGCCTAGTTCTGCGCTTGAGCGTCTAGGCTTGTTCACGCTCCACCAATTCGACGCGACACTCGTAGGCAGTTTGTCGCGCGGTTCGTTTTTGCGTAGAGAAGCAATCACCATTCCAGTCCCTCCAATGGCACCCGCTGCCATTTGCGAAACACATGTTGCTCTTACTGGAGCGGGGCCAATTGGCGTTTCTGGACAAGTCGCTCACGTCGTCGTGACTTCGCCGTCAGCGCTTCTTTAGGAGCACATGTTCGAAAGGGATATCATCGCCTCTATAGGCGCAATGGATGACCGTGAGATCGCCGCATCGCCCTTGGAAGCAGCGCGGCACGGCGGACGCCACGGGATCAGCGATTTAGTTGAGGAGGTTTTGGACTTGGGGTTCGGATCGGTCAAATCGTCGGTTCAGCGTCGATAGCGTCACATTTGACGAAGGCATTCATGGTTGTTGCGCCTCAATTTTTCCGCGACCGCTCCCCCCAACTCACCCGCACACCTCGAAGTAATGGCCTTTTTGCTTCATGCGCGACTTGGTGAAAGGGAGTTTGCAGCACGAGAGATTGCATAAGTTACGCGGAAGTTTGCGTTTACCGTGTGAACTTCCTCGGCCGGCGCCGTACGAAAGAAGTCCTCCGGCGGCTGGCCGATTATACGATTGAACTCATTGATCATATGTGCCTGATCGGTGAAGCCGCAGGCGTAAGCAGTATCCACCCAGGCCCGTCCGTCTCGCCTCGCCTCCAGAACCTTTTCGATGCGGGCGATGCGTGCAAACTGCTTCGGGCTTGTCCCAAACGTGCCCTGAAAGTGGCGCTGTAGGTGCCGCTGGCTGATGTCAAGTTTCGAGGCGAGCCGCCACACAGGTAAGGCGGGATAGCGCCGCAAGAGCAATGCGGCACGGGATGCTGCGGACTCTGGCCGGATGTGGCGCATGTGACCCAGTAGAAAGCTTTCGACGTACGCCACCCTCTCAGCGCTGTCCCTAGCCTCCGCCAGCATCTCTTCCAGCAAGATCACTTCGCCGACGTTAAATAGACTACCGAGCTCGATCTTAGTGTCCGCAAACTCTTGCAGGGGTGCGCCGAGCATGCGGACGGCCACCTCCGGTTTCAGGCAAGCAATGATGACTCCGAGCGGACCCCTGGGGTGCGTGCTGACAACACCAGTCTGACCTTGGGTCGCGAAGAGTTGGTACTCGCTGCGGCTGTGGCTCCTGGAACCGAATCGCCAGTCCGAACGCAACGGCACTCTGTATTGCGCGATCAAAAGTATCGCGGTGCCTGGCGGATGCTTAATTGTAAGCGCCCTTGCCGCGGCGCCATCGGCAACGTCCCAATCCCAGATTGCGTCCACAATATCTACGAGCGAACGCGGATGGAAAACCTTGAAAGACCCCGGCATTACTCTCCTCCACGCCGAGGCGCGTCTTGACGGGCAAGGCCCATTAGATTCGTCGACCGCGCGTGCGCGAACTTTTCCTTTCGAGCATACTCACTTCGTTCGGAGTTGCGACGAGGATCTCGTTGCGTTGCGGGACTTGCATGAAAAAAGCCGCGGGTGTGAGCGACATCCGCCCGAGTCGATCCGTCCCAGCGCGCCGCCAGTGCCTTCTCCACCTGCGAGGCGGGCAAACCGCTAGTCCCAAACGCGGCACGGGAGCCCCGCTATAACGCGAGACGCCGCGCTGAAGAGGTGGAAGACGGATAACTCCAAGGGTTTGCCTGCCGCCTTCATCGGTCCAAACTCACCGAGGTAGATACCCTCGGCGATCAAGATGCGTCCAATCGCTAGTAGCGCGTTAAGATTTCCCGTCAAGGGAGCCAAAGCAATGAGATTTTTCATGTGATCCTGTGGCTCTGATAGCCGAAAAAACCCAGCCACGAGCACCTAATCTAGAGAGCAGTCCGGCTAATTGGCTCAAGCAGAGAAGAAGCTGGACGGTCGCGGTTACATCTCGATTTCGGAGCGGTGCGAAATCGTTACCGTTGTAATGCCTAGCGAGCTGATTCAGTTCAACTCTCCGACAAGCATCACAGGATGACCGGTTTGTCGCCAACTAAACCGATCAAACGCTGAAGGCTTTATCCGCTCAACGAGTAATCGTCCCGGGCCATGTCACGAAATTCCGAGTGGGCGCCAGGCCGGACCCGGGTAATCGTATTCCGGGGCACACTAATCGGCCGATAGTTTTCTTTGGGGTGCCATCCCCCGCTCTTACGCCCCTGCGCGAGCTCGCTAGGCGTTTCGAAACCGCACGCCTTCCCCCGTTTGCTCGCTGTGAAAAAGTGAATTCGATACCGCAGTCGTGTTGGGGAGTGCTGTCATTACATTCGTAGCAAAGATCAGCTTTATCTAACGTCTTTCGACATAGACGTGTCAACGCCGCCGCCTAAATGGAAGCTGTGGAGGCTAACCATGCTACATTCGAAACCAGTCTATGATCCACCGACCCTTGCAGTTTTGCGGCGTGTACTGGACGAGGTGCTGACTGATCATCTATTTTTGAAGTCGACCTCAACGTCCGCACTTGAAATTGCCGAATTCATACTTGGACAAGCTGCGACCGGCGAACGGGACCTTGAACGTTTGAAATCTTCGGCGTTGGACAAAATCGCTGCGCAGCTGTCGGATTAACCACCCGTATGCCTCGCTTGCTGGAAGATGGGGGCGGTAGCAGGGCCGGGCCATTTTGCAGGGGGCGCCTCACACCTTTGTCGAGTCCCTTGCCACCCCTCACCGCCGCAGTCGAGGTCAGGCATGCTACTCATGTTTCAAGACAATAGTCGTCGAACGACACGCGCGTTCGGCGTAAGCACTCTTTGGCACAGACGATTATCTTATGGGCCAAGCAATTCGGCGAGCACTTGGCGCCTCAAAGTCAGTCGCAACGGCAGCTTGCAACATTGCGCGCAAGTCCGCCGAGCGCTTCCGGCCGAACGTACCTTCGAATTGAGCCTGGGCTATGGACCATTTCTTGGCCGCTGCCTGTAGGCGCTTCTCTCCTGCCTTGGTCAAGTGAAGCTCCTTGGAGCGCCGATCGTTTGCAGATGATTCGATTCTGATCAGACCGTCTCGCTCCAACGGAAGAATGTTGCGTCCGAGCGTCGTGCGATCCATTACAATATCCTCTGCCAGCACATTGATTGTCGAAGGTCCCTTTTCCTGCAGATTCGCAAGGATCGTGAATTGCGTCGTGCGCAAGCCCGTCGACGCCAATACTTGATCATAAAATTGCGTTATATGCCTGGCCGCCGAACGAACGGCGAGGCAGTTGCACACATCAAAAGACTGTGCGGCATCGACCGGCATCGTAGTTCCTCAATCGATTGACAAATGTTTGCCGTATATAGGCGCATATACGCGGGTGTCAACTGAAGCCGTCTGACATCCGGTAACAGCCCTGAACTCCGCCTGCCGACAGCACGATCTTCTCCGCGTGAAGAGCAGACCGTCGCCATCGCCGACCGGTTCCGACTACTCGGGACCGGAGACTGCCGTTTTCTTGACAATGGTGCCGACGCGCCTATTTACGCGTATATACTCCTTTCTTACCAACTACCCTTCTAATCAGCCTCGAGGTGATCATGGCCTACACTATCAAAGTCAACGGAACCTCGCACAGCGTGGATGTCGATGGCGACACGCCGCTGCTCTGGGTACTACGCGATGTACTCGGCATGACCGGCACGAAGTTCGGATGCGGCAAGGCGCTCTGCGGCGCCTGCACCGTCCATCTGGATGGCGCCGCGATCCGCTCCTGTATCACCACGATCGAAAGTCTCGGCACCTCGGAGATCACGACCATTGAAGCCGTCGGCGCGACGACTGCCGGCGCCAAGATCCAAAAGGCATGGCTCGCTAACGAGGTCGTCCAATGTGGCTATTGCCAGTCCGGCCAGATCATGTCCGCGTCGGCGCTCATCGCTGGTAATCCGCACCCCTCGGATTCCGACATCAACGATGCGATGTCGGGCAACGTCTGCCGCTGCGGCACGTATCAGCGCATCCGCGCCGCGATCCGTAGCGCAGCGATCTAACGGAGGATCAATCATGCTTGACCATTTACTGACACAACCGCTCGATCGCCGCAGCTTCCTGAAAGCCGGGGCCGCTCTCGGAGGCGGCCTTACCGTCAACGTTGTCGTGCCGCACGGGCTCCGCCCCGCCTGGGCTGCGGCCGAGACGTCGCACGGCTTCGCCCCTAACGCATTCGTGCGCATCGACCGCCAAGGCGCGGTAACGCTGGTGATGCCAATGGTCGAGATGGGCCAGGGCACCTATACTTCGCTCGCCATGCTGCTGGCTGAGGAGCTGGAGGTCGGTCTCGATCAGGTCCGCCTTGAGCACGCTCCGCCCGACGATGCGCTGTATGCGAATTCGCTTCTCCACGTTCAGACGACCGGCCTTTCGGCATCGATCCGGGCCTTTTGGATTCCATTGCGCCATGCCGGCGCGGTTGGTCGCACACTGTTGATTGCGGCTGCAGCCAAGCGATGGGGCGTCGACCCCGCCAATTGCCGCGCGAGACATGGCATGGTCTCCGCCGGCTCTCGTCGCCTGGGCTACGGTGAATTGGTCGACGCCGCTGCCGCCCTGCCGGTGCTGTCACCCGGCAGTGTACAGCTGAAGAAGCCGAAGGACTTTACCCTGATCGGCACTCCGGCCAAGCGGTTAGACACACCGGACAAGGTCAATGGGCGCGCGGAATTCGGCATCGACAGCAAGGTGCCCGGAATGAAGATCGCGGCGATCGCCATCTCGCCCGTCTTCGGCGGCAAGCCGAAATCGGTGGACGAGGCAGCAATGCGCGCCATCAGAGGCGTGCGTCGGGTTGTCCGGATCGACAATGCCGTTGCCGTGGTCGCCGATCACATGGGCGCGGCCAAGAAAGGGCTGGAGGCGGCCGCCATCCAATGGGACGACGGCCCACATGCGGCGGTCAACAGTGCCGATATCATCCGCCAGCTAGAGGAGGCGTCGAAGAAACCCGGCGCAATGGCGCGCAATGACGGCGACGCTCAAAATGCGCTCGCCGGGGCGGCGCAGCGGATCGACGCCGTCTATCAGGTGCCGTTCCTGGCTCATGCCGCGATGGAGCCGATGAACTGCACCGTTCACGTCCAAAAGGATCGCTGCGACCTGTGGGTCGGCACGCAGGCGCCGACCCTGACCCAGGCCGCAGTCGCAGAGATAACCGGCCTGCCGAAGGATGCGGTCGAGATCCACAACCACCTGCTCGGCGGCGGCTTCGGCCGACGGCTGGACGTGGACGGCAGCGTTCGCGCCGTTAAGATCGCGCAACAGGTGGATGGGCCGGTGAAGGTCGTCTGGAGTCGTGAGGAGGACATCCAGCACGACATGTACCGACCTTATTACTACGACCGGATATCGGCCGGGCTCGACGCGGACGGCAAGCCGGTGGCGTGGACCCACCGTATCTCTGGCTCCTCCGTCATGGCCCGCTATACTCCTCCTCTCTTCCGAAATGGTCTCGATCCCGATGCGGTGGAGGGAGCGGCGGAACCGCCCTACGCCTTGCCGAATATCCATGTCGACTATGTCCGGGTCGAGCCGCCGGGCATTCCGACCGCCTTTTGGCGCGGTGTCGGCACCACTCATAACGTCTTCGTCGTCGAAAGCTTCATCGACGAGTTGGCGGCGGCGGCGAAGCAGGATCCGGTCGCTTATCGTAAGGCGCTGCTGGGGCACAATCCGCGTGCGCTGGCCGTTCTGACGTTGGCGACGGAAAAGGCGGGCTGGGGACAGCCTTTACCGGCGCGGCGCGGTCGCGGCGTCTCGGTTCAGTTCGCATTCGGCACCTACCTCTCGCAAGTGGCGGAGGTTGAAGTCGCGGTCGACGGCTCAGTCAGGGTTCATCGCATCGTCTGCGCTGTCGATTGCGGCCTCGTGGTCAATCCGGACACGATCGCGGCCCAGATGCAAGGCGGGTCGATCTTCGGCCTGACCGCCGCCCTGCACGGTGCAATCACCCTGAAGAATGGACGCGTGGAACAAGGCAATTTCGACACCTATCGGCCAATGCGGATCGATGAGGTGCCGGAGATCGAGATGCATCTGGTCAAGAGCACCGAGGCCCCCGGCGGAATCGGTGAGACTGCGACCGCCGCTGTCGCCCAAGCGGTGACGAACGCGATCTTCGCCGCTACGGGCAAACGCATCCGCACTCTGCCAATCAACACCGACCTGTTGAGATCCGCGGGTTCAGCGCCGAAAAAGCCGTCATAATAGCATGTCACAAAGGCAACCACTGTCGTCCTGCAAACGTCTGCACGGGTTCGCCAGCCTGTCCCGCCTCGGCCTCTCACGGTGACAAATCGGCCTTCTACGGGGACAAAAATGTGAGCTCACCATTGAAGAAGATGATGACACGATTCAGCCTGCTGGTTTTCCTGCTCGTGGCTGCGACGCCGCTCCGACCCGCTGCCGCGGACGAACTGTGGCAGACGCTGCCGCCAACACCGGCTGCGGTCTCTGGCGGTAGCGCCGGCTTCGCGGACGTGAACGGTATCAGACTCTTCTATGCCGAGATCGGCGTTGGTCCTCCCGTCGTGTTGCTGCACGGGGGACTTGCCAACTCCGACTATTTCGGCAACCAGGCTCGCGCCCTCGCGCAGGCCTACCGTGTGATCCTGGTGGACAGCCGTGGTCACGGGCGCAGCACGCGGGACCAGAGGCCGTTTGGCTACGACCTGATGGCTGACGACGTCGTCGCGCTACTCGACACACTGAAAATCGACAAAGCGGCCATCCTCGGCTGGAGCGACGGGGCCATCATCGGCCTCGATCTGGCCATGCGTCATCCCGAGCGGGTGAGCCGCGTGTTCGCATTCGGCGGCAATACCTCGGTCTCCGGGCTCAAGGACGACTTTGAGAAGAATCCTACCTTCGCCGCGTTTGTAGCGCGCGCCAATCGGGAATATGCGCAGCTCTCGGCAACGCCTGAGCAATACACCACATTCCGCGATCAGATCGGCAGGATGTGGGAACACGAGCCGAACTGGACCGACACGCAGCTCCGGGAGATTCGAACACCGGTATGGGTGGTGGACGGCGAACACGACGAAGGAATCAAGCGGGAGCACACCGAGCATATCGCCGCAACGATTCCAGGCGCGCGTCTCTTGATTCTCGCCAATGTCAGCCATTTCGCATTTCTGCAGGATCCTATCACATTCAACAACGCGCTCTTGAGCTTCCTCGGCGAGCAGCAGCCGTCGGCCTCAACACTGCAGGGAGCGCATCCTTGAGCGGGACCGACATGTTCCACCCGACGACCGAGTTCGGGCCGACCGCCGCGCCGCACAGCGCGGGCGCGCTGAACGACAAGCAAGCGGAGCAGCGCAATTTCAAAGCCTATCGGCTGAAGATTGACGAGGGTGCCGACGATGCGACGCGGCCTCACCGTGGCCGCGGCGACTGCCCTGATTCACTCGAGACAGCAGTGAGGACTGCCACGGATCGGCGTCCAGGGCGTTGAGAATATGAACGACGGAGGCAGTCAGCTGGTTTGCATCCTCGTAGTCGAAGACGATCCCGACATCAGGCGTATGGTCGTCAACTATTTCGATGGACACAACATACGCTGTCTTTCGGCGTCCGGACGGCACGAGATGGTCCGTCATTTCGCCCAGAGAGAACCTAGCCTGGTGATCCTCGATCTGAAGCTCGGCCGGGAGAACGGGCTCGACCTCTTGCGCGAGATCAGGTCGCGCTCCAGCGTCCCTGTCATCATCACCACCGGCCATCATCGCGACGAGGCCGACCAGGTCCTCGGGCTTGAGCTTGGCGCCGATGATTACGTTATCAAGCCGTTCAGCCTCCGGGAACTGTTGGCGCGAGTACGGGCAGTGTTGCGGAGGCGGGACTCGGCGCGCCTCGAACCTCAGCGAAATGCGGCGCCAGCCCGCTGGCGCTTCGGCGGCTGGCAGCTCGATGGTCGAACTCGGCGCCTTACCGATCCGAACGGCGCTCCAGTCCCGCTGACGAAGGGCGAATACGCCCTTCTGGTCGCCTTCCTCAATGCTCCACAGCGACCTCTCAGCCGCGAGACCCTGCTGCAAGCGACTCGCATGAACGAGGATATATTTGATCGCAGCATTGACGTCCAGGTGCTGCGGCTTCGTCGCAAACTGGAAATCGATCCACGCGCGCCGGGCGTCATTCAGACCGAGCGTGGCGTCGGCTACTTGTTTGCCCTTCCGGTCGAGCGGTTCTGACCGGCGCCTCCTCACGGAGGCGACGCGCAGGGCAACACACCGCGTCGCCAGCACCCATCAAATAAGTAGCACCGGTCACGCTAGCGCCGAGCAGCTTAGTCGCGTCAAACCAAGACGACCCCAGCCAGGAGTGACGTCACGCCTCGCGCATTACCAACCCCAGACATCGCGCTAGGTCTGCTCGTCGGAAAGGCTTGCTGATGATTGGAAACTCGTCCACCGCCCCGTGTTGCGCCAACACATCTCCCGCATTGCCCGAGGTGAGCAGGACCTTGATGCCGTTGCCCAGCCGCTTCGCTTCGCGCGCAAGTTCAACGCCGCTCATTCCCTGCGGCATCGAGACGTCGCTGAACAGGAGATCAAATCCCTTGCCACTCTTGAGCATCTGGATTGCGTCGGTACCATTGCGGGCACAGAGAATTTGATAGCCAAGCTCAGTCAGCATCGCCGACGTGACTTTCAGGACATCGTCGTCATCCTCGACCACGAGGATCAGCCCCGAGCCTGCTGGTAGGGCCTGCATTTGGACGACTTCCGCCTCCGCATCGGGCGTTTGGGTGGATTTGGGCAGGTACAGACTGACCGTGGTCCCCACTCCGACCGCGCTCTCGATGGCGACATGGCCGGCAGATTGTCGGACGAATCCATAGACCATGCTCAGACCGAGTCCGGTCCCCCTGCCGACCTCCTTTGTGGTGAAGAAGGGCTCAAAGACCCGATCCAGAGTTTCGGGGGCCATCCCGCAGCCGGTGTCTTTGACGGAGAGCCTGACGTATGATCCGCACGCAACGCCGGCGATGGCGTCTTCGCCCAGGGTCACGTTTCGCACCTCGATCTTGAGCGTACCGCCGTCCGGCATGGCGTCGCCCCCATTCAGGGTTAGGTTGAGGAGTGCGGCCTCCAGCTGTGCCGAGTCGACATGGCACGGCCACAATCGATCATCGGCAACCAGTTTGACCTCGCACCCTTCTCCGACCGCTCGGCGGATGAGCCCCTGGAAGTCCCGAACGAGCTGGTCTGCATAGACCGCTTTTGGGTTCAGTCTCTGTCGGCGAGAAAAGGCGAGAAGCTGTGCCGTCAACTTTGCACCCCGGTCGGCAGCCTGTCGTGCGGCTGCCGCGAGCTGCCGGACGCTGTCGCTATCCGCTGCACGGTCCTCGATGAGCTCGAGGTTTCCGGAGATCACCATGAGCAAATTGTTGAAGTCGTGGGCCACGCCACTGGTGAGTTGGCCGACGGCCTCCATCTTCTGGCTCTGATGAAGTTGCTCCTCGATCAGGCGGCGCGTTTCCACCGCGTGCTTGTGCTCGGTGATATCTCGGAAAAAGACCGCGAGGCCTTGGCCGGATGGGAACGCATTGATCGCGTACCAGATAACCCGGCGCGGGCAGAACTTTTCGAAGGAGGCCAAGCGCTGTTCCGACATGGCCTCGCGAAATTGGATCGAGATGTCCGTGTCGATAGCGTCTAGAAAGGCCTCCCAGAGGTTCATACCGATGAGGTCGCGTTCTTCAGAAAGCTGCGCCTTGGCCCCGCTCGTTGAGATAATTGATGCGCCAGTCTGGATCGACGATGAGGACGCAGTCGGTCGTACTCTCAAAGATCGTCGTGATCCGAGCCGCCGCTTCCTCGGCCTTCTCCTTGGCGTGGTACAGCTCGCGCTCGCGGTCCGCGAGCGCGTCGGCCATGGTGTTGAATGCGTCGGCGACCCGGGCGATTTCAGACTGTTTATCCAGGATGTTCACACGGCGCGCATAGTCTCCAAGCCGCCATTGGTTGGCGGCGTCGACCAATTGGCCGAGCGGCTGGTGGATGAACCGGCGGGCGCCCAACCGTGTCAGCATCAGCACCAGCGACGTGCTCAGGACGATGAGAAGGATGCCGCGGCGCGTACGACATTGGATCCCCCTGAATGCTTGCGTCTTGTCGAGGCCAAAGCTGACAAGAAGCCCTCCGGACTCAGCCTGCAGGGCTGAGTAACCGACGATCCGCTCCACGCCATCGAGGTCGAGCGCGGCAGTCGTGCCCGGATGGTCCACGCGCAAATGTTTGACAGCCGGCATCTTCCGGCCGACGAACTGGCCGTTATCAGGGTAGTGTGCAAGGTATGTGCCGTCGCGGTCTGTAATGGCGAGCGCGCCGCCCTGCGGAACACCCATCCGAGCGATGTAGTCGGCGAGCCAACCTAAGCTGAGAGGCGCTATGATGACGCCGCCCATGCGGGCATCGTCACCGTAAAACGGCAAGGCAAATTGAATAACCTTGCGGCCGGTCAATCGGCCGATCGAGAACTCTCCGACTGTGAATTCGCCGGTTCTCACGGCGTTGGCGAAGTAGGCCCGCCCGGCGACGCTCGTTGTCTTGCCGTTGGTGGCGCAAAAGGATTGGCCATTCATGTCAACGACGACAAAGGTGAGGAACGCCGGATAGCGCTGATTGATCGTGGAAAGATATGCGCTGCATGCTTGGGTGTCCCTCGCTTTGATCGCCGGGAGTTCCGAAAGCGCAATCAGGACCTGACGAATTCCCTGGACGATCTGTTGCTGCTCTGCGGCGGCGAGCTTGGCGAGGCCAAGCGCTTGGTCCTGCACTTCCATTTGGCGCGAGCGGCGCAGGTCGAATTCATTGTACGATTGAATCGCGATCGCTGGCAGAAGCGCAACCGCCACGAGCACGAATAGGCGTGATAATAGGGCCACTTCTCATCTTACCAAAGATTAGAAATCTGGAGGCGGCCAGCTCTTGGGCCTCTGCGTTTCAAGGTAGTAAATGACGCCATGCGTGCGGAGCAGTTCGCCGGTGCACCCTCGGTGAGCGCGCCTTTCGAATTCACGCGATGCACGCTCCGCTGCAGCCCTCGAAGGAGGTCGGGCGCTGTTCCGCAATAGCCTCACGATATTGGGTACAATTTTTCGTTTCGATCGCGGATTGATGAGCTGGCCATGATCGATGACGAGGACGCTGTCGGTGATGCTCTCGAAGATTGTCGCGTTCCAAGCCGCTATGCGACTGGCGAGCCGACGTCGCGCCAGACAGATCTGTGCCATCTCCCACCTTTTTCTTTCCATGAGAAGAGGAGGTGCACTGGCTTTGTTACGGCGCGATTTCAGCGCCGGGAATCTCGTTACGACCGTAACGCGTTTCTCTAGATCCATGCCGAAGCCATCGTCATTCGTCCCTTGAACATACCTGTGTTTGCTTCCACGTACGTGCACATACGCCTAAGTCAAGGCGGCCACCGGAACGACAGCCAGAGCGAGGCGTCATGGAGCCAAGGCGAACCAGTATTGCGTCGGTCATCGACCACTTGCCGCTCGGCGCCTATCGGACCGGCATCGTCGTCATGTGTTTCCTGATAGTCCTCATGGACGGCTTCGACACGCAGGCCATCGGCTTCGTCGCCACAGACATGGCGTCTTCGCTGGACATTCCGATCACGGCCTTCGGACCAGTGTTTTCTGCCGGACTGCTCGGGGCCATGCTGGGAGCATTTGTCCTGGGGCCGCTCGGCGATCGCTTCGGACGCAGGTGGATGCTGGTCGGCTCAGCGATCACGTTCGCAATGTTCTCATTGCTGACACCGCACGCTGCCAACTTCTCCTCGTTGTCGTATCTTCGCTTTCTTGCGGGATTCGGGCTTGGTGGCGCAATTCCCAACCTGTTGGCGTTGTCTTCGGAATACACGCCGCGTCGCATTCGCGGTCTGCTGATCGGATTGCTCTGGGCCGGCTTCCCGCTCGGCGGAGCAATAGGCGCGGTGACCGGTGCATATCTGGTTCCGCGGTTAGGCTGGCCCGCGCTTTTTTACGTCGGCGGGTCGATCCCGTTGCTGCTTGCAGTCCTTGCCGCCTGGGCTCTGCCGGAGTCACTGCATTTCCTGATCCGGCAACCGGACGGACAACGCAAAGTGGCGGCAATCGCTCGTCGAATCGCCCCGGGGTCTCAGGCGGGCCAGGTCTTCTATCCCGACACCGAGGGACAACTCGGCCGCCTTCCTTTTAGGCACTTGTTCTCCGACGGACGCGCCGCATCAACGCTGCTGCTGTGGATCGCGTGCTTCATGTGCTTCGTCTTGCTGATTGTCCTGGTGCTGTGGACGCCGGCGCTGCTGCGGCAAGCAGGTATCGGCGGATCGCAGGCAGTGCTGATCGTTGGCCTGAACAATCTCGGCAGCGTCGTGGGCACCGCGCTCGGCGGGCGACTGGTCGACCGCTTCGATCCGTACCTGATCCTGCCAGTTCTCTTCGTTGCGGGTGCCTTCAGCGTGGGGGCGTTCGGCTACGTCACGCATTCTGTAATGCTGCTCGAACTGTTAGGCGCGCTGTCGGGCTTTTTTCTGGGGGGCGGAACATCCGGACTGCTGAGTGTCGCGGTATTGATCTATCCCAGCGCGATACGTGCAACCGGTGTCGGCTGGGCGATGGCACTCGGCCGTATGGGCCAGGTGACGGGACCGCTCGTCATCGGCGCGCTGATGATCAGAGGCCTAACGATCAGCAGCATTTTTGTGTGTTGCGCGATACCCGCGTTGTGCGCGGCGAGCGCGGCCGCGCTCCTGCGATTGAGCAGATCTGCCGCGGAATAACCTTCGGACTCGGATCATCGGCAATTTATTTCGGCGGGACGGACATGTCACAGACGGCAAGTTACGACTTCATTATCGTTGGCGCGGGTTCGGCTGGCTGCGTCTTGGCTGCGCGGTTGAGCGAAAATCCAGACGTGTCAGTTCTGTTGCTTGAGGCCGGCGGCTGGGACCGCGACCCCTGGATCCACATTCCTCTGGGGTGGCCCCATATTCTGTTAAACCGCAAGCACGACTGGATGTATTTCGCCGAGCCCGAAGCCACCATGGACGGCCGCGGCGTAGAATGCGCCCGCGGCAAGGTGATCGGTGGCTCGTCGTCGATCAACGCCATGACCCACGTGCGGGGGAACCGGGGCGACTACGACCGCTGGGCGGCGTCGGGACTACCGGAATGGTCGTTCGAAAAGGTCCTGCCATACTTCAAGCGCCAGGAGACGTGGGAGCGCGGGGCCGATTCCTATCGCGGCGGGTGCGGTCCGTTGACGACGCAGTATTCGCGATACCAGGATCCATTGGTTGATGCCTGGTTCGCGGCTGGAGCCGCCGCGGGGTTTCCGACGACTGAAGATTACAATGGAGCGCAGCAGGAAGGCTTCGCAGTTGTGCAGAGCACGATGCGCAATGGCCGACGTTGCAGCGCCGCCGTCGCCTATCTGAGGCCGGCGTTGAAGCGGCGCAATCTGACGGTGCGCGTGGGTGCGCTCGCGACCCGTGTCCTGTTCGCGGGAAGCAAGGCCGTTGGAATAGAGTATCTGAGCCACGGGGCGCTGAATTCTGTCCGCGCAGAGAGGGAGGTTTTGCTCTGCGGCGGCGTGATCAATTCCCCGCAATTGCTGATGCTGTCCGGTATCGGCGAGCCAGGGCAACTTCGCGCGCATGACATCAAGGTGCAGCTGTCGCTTCCCGCGGTCGGCAAGAACTTGCAGGATCACATCTCCGCCGCCGTCAGCTACAGCCGCAGAGAGCCGGGAGCGTTCCACCGGCAGATGCGACTCGATCGGATCGTGCCTGAACTGGCGCGCGCCTATCTGTTCGGGCAAGGCCTGGCTAGCGATCTTCCTGGCGGGCTCACGGCTTTCCTGAAGACCCGGCCAGAGGCCCCGCTGCCGGATGTACAGCTTCTCTTCGTAGCGGCTCCGATGACGGCTCATCCGTATCTTTCACCATTCAGAAAGCCGTTTGCTGATGGCTTTGGCTGTCGTGCGGTGCTGCTGCGGCCGGAAAGCCGCGGCCAAGTCTTCCTCGCTAGTTCCGATCCGCGCGCCGCGTTGACGGTCCGGCAGAATTTTTTGGCCACCGAAAATGACTGGGCGGTACTTCGCGACGGCATTCGCCTGGTGCAGGACGTCGGGCGTCAACCATCGGTCGCTCCGTTCGTCGAAAGAGAGCTGGCACCCGGGCCGAACGCGTCACGCGAGGCGATCGACGCCCACATTCGCGCGACGGGAATCACCGTACATCATCCACTCGGGACCTGTCGCATGGGCAAGGAAACCGATTCAGCGTCGGTCGTCGATCCCGAACTTCGTGTGCTGGGAACCGAACGCCTGCGTGTTGTCGATGCTTCAGTGATGCCGGATCTTATCGGCGGCAACATCAATGCAGCCGTGGTCATGGTCGCCGAGAAAGCTGCTGACCTGATCATCAAAAAGGCGGCATCCCCGCATCTGCAGCCATCATAAGCTCGGCTATGTGTGGGCTTGAGCAGCATGTTCGTTGCCCGATCGAACCATTGTTGGCCGGTCATGGCCTTACAATGCTAACTCTCAGGGTGAACTGGCTGACGTTGCTGCCGGGCAGGAGTTCCAGCTATTCCGCCGCTTACGGCGGCACTGATCCACGATACTTTCGAATCGCTGATGCTTCATAACAACTCTCCCGCGAGTTTTGGTGGTCAGTAAAATTGGCTGCTCCAATCCCACCTGCCGAACGAGATCGCGCTCCTCGAAACACCGGGTTCTCTCGCGGCGTTCAGGCTGCTCACGTTGAATATCCTTGGATTTTCTTTACGGATTTGCGCAGAACTCGACTCGCACCCTTTGGTTTGACCTTTGCGTGCGGGAGTTGACCGCCGAATCGCTTTCGGTTGAAAGGCACGGCGCCAGATCCCGCAACAATTTCGACGTCTTCGAGCTGCAACGGCTTGCCGCGCGCTGAAAGCAAGGTGGGATATTCGATTTGCCGCCCGCTTGTGCGATCCTTGAAAACCAACTGCGGCCCCTTCGGCTCCGCAAGCCAGTCATCGCCCCACTTCTTAAGTGCCATGTAAGTCGGGAAAAAATCGCGCCCCTTCTTGGTCAATGCATATTCATAACGCCCGCCATGCTCCGGCAATGGCACACGCGTCATCATGCCGAGATCAACGAATTTCTTCAGCCGCGTGCTGAGAATGTTTGGCGCGACGCCAAGATAGTATTGAAACTCGTCGAACCGCCGGGTGCCGTAATAGGCTTCCCGAAGCAGCAGGATCGACCAGCGGTCACCGACCACCTCCATGGCGCGGGCGATGGAGCATTCCTTGTTGGTGGAACGGGAACGCTTCACGTTATGTCTCGCAGCCCATTTGGCTTCGGTGATTCCCGATCACTTATAGCAGGAAACCAATGCTTGCGGTCTACCGCCTTTTTGATTGTGGGATCGCGTCGCCAAGGGGCATCGCACTCAGGCGGCCTGGCCAGGAGCCTCCAGCGGTTTGACCGCAGCCTCGGGCTCAAGCGCACGGCGGTGCGCGACGAGCGCCCCCGTCTCGGAAAGCCTCTGCAGCTCCGCCTCGCTCACGCCCAGTTCGCCAAACACCTCTCTGTTGTGTTCGCCCTGGAAGGCCGGTGTGCCGATCGGCGTCAGTTCATCTCCGGAAAAGTGCCAGGGGCGGCCCGGCAATTTGTATTCGCCGCCGCTGCGATCCGGTACGAGCTGGATCGCCCCCCAGTAGTCGCTCCAATCCGACTTGGTCAACTCCTTGATCGAGCGGATTTCACCCATCGCGATCTTGGCCTCGTCAAACTGCGCGTCGAGCGTCGCCATGTCCGGGAATGTCAGCATCCAGGACTGGATGATCTGGTGCAACGCGCCGAAATTCAGCCGCCGCGCCGCGGCGCTCGAAAATCGCGGGTCGTCCATCAAATCGACGCGCCGCATCGCGCGCAGCCAGGACGGAAACGTCCGACTGCCGATAATGCTGGTGGCGACGGTGAAATGCTCACCCTGCGGACCCGTGAAGAAAGAGCAGTCGGTGGCGCCGAGCACGGCAGGCTCTGCGCCGATGTCCTCATCCGACAGATCGACATGCGCGCGTTCGTTGACCGCGAGCAAGGTCGCCGCCATCGCGACGTCGATATACTGGCCCTGCCCGGTTGTCTGGCGGCAGTGGAGCGCCGCGAGAATGGCGATGACCGCCTGCAATCCGGCATAGACGTCGGCATGCGACAGGCTGTCGGTGCGCGGCTCCTTCAAGGCCTCGCCATAGTGCCGAACGCTGTTCTCGGTAAAACCGGCTTCGGCCTGCACCGTCGGAGCATATGCCATCCGGCTGCGCCAGGGACCGCCCTGGCCGTAACCGGTGATCGACGCGTAGATCAATCGCGGATTCCGCTTCGACAAGGTTGCGTAGTCGAGACCGAAGAAGCCGAGCGTGCCTGCGCGAAAGTTCTCCACCACGACATCGGCGGTATCGCAGAGCTTCAACGCCAGATCATAGGCGCCGGGAATATTCAGATTGATGCTGACGTTGCGCTTGCCGGCGTTCTGCTGCGCATAATAGCCCGACATGCCGTCGGTGGATGGAAACGCAAAGCGCGACACGTCGGGACTTGGCGGTTCGACCTTGATGACCTCCGCGCCGAGATCCTGCAATGTCCGCGCACACAATGGACCTGCGAGCACGCGGGAAAAGTCGACGACGCGAATTCCGCTGAGAGGACCACTCATGATCAGCGTCCCGCGAATTTGGCGAGACCGGGTCCGTTCTTGCGGAACGAGGCAAGGCCGGTTTTCAGATCTTCTGATGCCCAGATCGGCGCCTGCACCCTTGCCATCGCCTCGTCGGCCGCGGCCACACCTTCGTTGACGGCGATGTGGGCGAGCTCCTTGGTCGCAGCGTGGGCCAGTGTCGGACCTTGCGCGAATTCCTCGGCGATCGCCATCGTCGCCTTCTCCAGCGATTCCTCCGGAACCGTGAGATTGATCAGGCCCCACTTCTCCAGCGTCGGCGCATCATAGCGACGCGCCAGCATCGACATCTCCTTGGCGCGCAATGCGCCGATGCGCTGCACCTGACGTTGGATACCGCCCAGCAATGGATGCAGTCCAAGCGTTGCCTCCACCGAACCGATCTTCGCCGACGACGCCGCGATGATGTAGTCGCAAGACAGCGCCAGTTCGAGGCCGCCGCCAAGGCAAACGCCATGGACACTCGCGATCAGCGGGATCGGCAGCAATTCCATGAAGCGGAGAAACTCGACGCCGTTCAAGCGGCGGTTTTCACCGCCTGAGTCGCCACTACCCTGCTCCACGCGCTTGTCGAAAATATCGAGATCGGCGCCGGCCGAAAAATGCCGAAGCCCGCTGCGAAGGACGATTGCCCGGCCGCCGGCTTTCTGAGCCTGTTCGATCTGTTCGACGATGGCATTGATGAGCTTCGGTCCAAGCAGATTGTAGGGCCGATAAACCATGCTCAATACGGAAATATTGCCGCGCTGCTCGCGCGTAATCAGTGCATCCTCGGACACAACGCACCTCCATTTTTCGCGCACCGCGATGCGCCCCGGTTTATTTATTCGGGCCAGCTTACAACATGACTTGCAGTTTGCAAGTCATGTTTGCGGATTACAGTGATTAGATGATCCTCGTCATTTCACATAGATGGCCGAGGCTTGCATCAGTCGCGTGGCGTGAGCCCGACCGGCCGCGCGACGCGACCTCTCTCAGACCCAAGGCCGGTTCGGCGGGGCCCCTATTTCTGAAAATATGTCAAACGCCACCGGACCAGTTCATCAGCTCCCGGACCTTCCTGCGGCAGCAAATCCTGCGCTCTGACGCGTTGCCCCGTCTCCTTGTCGACCATTGCAAGCTTCACGATGTGTCCGGTTTTTCGATCCACAAATTTGAGCGGTGGCCCGGCGTTTCCGGAAACCGCCCATTTGTCTCCTACCTGCGCGAGCGCCTGAATCACCAGAATGATGTCCCGGCCCTTCGCGGTCTGAACGTATTCGTACCGCTCGGGATTGAGCTGGTATCGCCGCCGCTCGACCAGTTCGTTCTCCTCAAGATGCTTCAACCGATCGGACAAAGTCGCATTGGTGACGCCGGTCGACCGGCGCAGGTCCTCGTACTTGCTCAACCCGAGCGACAGGTCGCGCAGAATCAATACCGCCCAACGGTCACCGATCGCTTCCAGGACGCCGGCTATCGAGCACGCCATCCCATCAAAACCTTTTGATCGCATAAATTGCTTGCCTCCCCATCACTCTTATCATTAGAGTGACTGTCTGTCCAGCGCTGTCTGCGCTGGCACGGAACGGCCCGGAACAAGGAATAACAGGGCCCGCAAAATTCGGCGGAAGGGCACAATGAGCATGAGCGAGCTTCGCGACCTTGTGATCGATGCGCATGGAGGCATCGAGCGTTGGAACAAAGTGAAGGCCATTGAAGGTGACATGTCCATCACCGGTGCAATGTGGGCACGAAAGGGGTGGCCCGACGCCCTCAAGGACGTTCACGTCACCGCCGCCACTGGGAAACAATGGATCAGCTACAGGCCCTTCATCAGCGAAGGCATGCGTAGTTCATGCACCCCCGACCATACCGTCATCGAAACGCTAGACGGAAAACCCATCAAGGATCGGACGAATCCCCGCGCCGCCTTTGACGGCCATACCGTCGAAACTCCGTGGGACGATTTGAATCTCGCCTATTTCAGCGGTTATGCAATGTGGAACTACCTGAATACGCCTTTCATCTTTGCGCTGCCAGGATTCAAGACGGAAGAAATCGAACGTTGGGACGAGCACAGCGAAAAGCGCCGGCGGCTTAAGGTCGTGTTTCCGGATCACATTGCCACGCACTGCGCCGAGCAGATTTTCCACATCAATGAGCAGGGCCTGATTTGCCGAGTGGACTACAGCGCCCCCATCGCGGGCGGTGCGCCGACGGCGCACTACATGTCCGACCACAAGGAATTTTCCGGAATCAAGGTCGCCACGAAACGACGGGCGCTTCGCAGAAAATCTGACGGGGGCACGATTCCGGAGCCGATCTTCGTGGCGATCGATATCGCCGACGTCCGCTTCTCGTAACCATACCGTCCGGACACGGGGCATTTCCCTGCCTTGTTTAGACACCCTCGTTTCGCAGGATCATATCGGAGGAATCAATGATCGATGCAGGTGAAAGGCATCACGCCGTCACTATCGAGGTCAACGGTATCAGTCGAAGCGCTTCGATCGAAGCGCGGAAACTGCTGGTTCATCTGCTGAGAGACGATTTTGGCCTCACCGGAACCCACATCGGCTGCGACACCTCGCAATGCGGCGCCTGCACTGTCGATATCGATGGACAGGCCGTCAAGTCCTGCACGGTGCTGGCGGTGATGGCTGATGGATCGTCGATCACAACGATCGAGGGCCTCGCGCCCGGCGGTGGCGCATTGCATCCGGTTCAGGCGGCTTTCCACGAGCACCACGCCCTGCAATGCGGTTTCTGCACGCCGGGGATGATCATGGCTGTCCGCCAATTGCTCAAGCAAAACCCTGACCCGACCGAGAGTGAAATCCGCCATCACCTCACCGGCAATATCTGCCGCTGCACCGGCTACACCAACATCGTCCGCGCAGTTCAATCCCTCGCCTCGGAGGCGCATCGCCATGACTGAAGCAACCGCGATCAAATATGTCGGCCAACCGTTGCGGCGGCGCGAAGACTTCAAGTTCGTCACCGGCAAAGGACGCTATACCGACGACATCAAGGCGCCGGGCACGTTGCATATGGCGTTGCTGCGATCGCCTCACGCGCACGCCATCATCAAGCACGTCGATCTCGCTGCCGCAATGGCGGCACCCGGCGTCCGTTTGGCTTTGTCCGGTGCCGACCTCGCAGGCAAGATCGGCTCGATCGTGCCCAACTGGATCATGCCGGGGACCAAGGTGCCGGACCGGCCTGTCGTCGCCATCGGCCGGGTTCGTTTCGTCGGCGAATGCGTCGCCCTGGTGGTGGCCGAAACCCAGGCCATGGCCCACGATGCCATCGGGCTGATCGATGTCGATTATGAAACGCTTGCCGCGGTTGTCGATGAAGAAGCCGCGATCCACGACGGCGCCCCGCAACTTCACGACAACGTGCCAAATAACATTACCACGATCTACAAGGTCGGTGGCGGCGACTACCCGAAGGCCATGCAACAGGCTGATCAGGTCATCCGTCTTCGCGTCGCCAATAATCGCCTGATCCCGACCTGCATGGAAACGCGCTCCATTTTGGCCGAACCGAATGTCGACGGGACCCTGACCGTTTACCTGCAGAGCCAGGTCCCGCACATGCATCGCCGATGGATTGCCGACACCGTCGGCATATCAGAACATCGGTTGAGGATCGTTGCGCCGGACATTGGCGGCGGTTTCGGCGCGAAGATGCATCTCTACCCGGAGGAATTGCTCTGCCCGTACTTGGCGCGCCGGCTCGACGTACCCGTCAAGTGGTGGGAATCGCGCTCCGAAAGCCATCAATCCACCAACCACGGCCGCGCCCATACGGAGACGATCGAGATCGCGATCCGTAACGACGGCAAGATACTCGGCCTGAAGGTTGAGACGCTGGGCAATGTCGGCGCTTATTTGTCGAACATGGCAACCGGCGGTCCGACGGTGAATACGATCAATTTTGGCACCGGCGCCTACAAGATCGAGAACTACGAGGCACGTTCCCGGGTGATCGTGACCAACACCGTTCCGGTCGACGCCTATCGCGGGTATGGCCGGCCCGAGGGCGGCTACATCGCCGAACGGGCGATCGACGCGGTTGCACGGCACCTCGACATCGATCAGGTCGAGATACGCAGGCGCAATTTCATTCAGCGCGCCGATTTTCCGTACAAGCCCTACAACGGGCCGGCGGTGACTTATGACAGCGGCAATTACGAAGGTTGCCTGGCAAAGGCGATGGACGCCTTCAACTACGCGGCGCGCGGCAGTGAACGCGATCAATTGCGCGCTCAGGGCCGCTATCGCGGCATCGGTGTCGCGGCCTATACCCATATGTGCGGCATGGCGCCGTCACGCCGCCTGGCGCTGATAGGCTTCAACCGCGGCGGCTGGGAAAG
Organism: Bradyrhizobium sp. AZCC 2262; assembly: GCF_036924535.1. NCBI lineage: Bacteria > Pseudomonadati > Pseudomonadota > Alphaproteobacteria > Hyphomicrobiales > Nitrobacteraceae > Bradyrhizobium > Bradyrhizobium sp. AZCC 2262. The sequence goes on from NZ_JAZHRT010000001.1 coordinate 5,707,696, forward strand.
CGCACGCGTCAGCATCGACTCGAGCGGCCGGGCCACGATCTATTCGGGCTCGATGAGTCAGGGACAAGGTCACAACACCTCGCTGGCGCAGATCGCCGCCGACGTCCTGCAGGTACCGATCGAGCATATCGACGTGGTGCAGGGCGACACCCGACAGGTTCAGGCCGGTCACGGCACGTTCAACTCGCGGTCGATGGCGGTCGGCGGATCCAGCGTCCATGTCTCCTCCAGCCGCATCGTCGCCAAGGCAAGGAAGATTGCGGCGGGCATGCTCGAAGTCGACGAAAAGGATATTTCCTACCGGGCAGGCCAATTCAGCGTTCCCGGGACCGACATCGCCCCTTTGACTTTCGGCACCGTGGCCCGCATGGCCTATGTCGGCCACAAGCTTCCCGACGGAATGGAGCCGGGTCTCGACGAGACGATGTTTTACGATCCGAAGGGAATGGGCTCGCCTTCGGGAATCCACATGGCCTATGTCGATGTCGATCCCGAAACCGGGATCGTCGATATTCTCGATTATGTCGCCGTCGACGACGCCGGCACGATCATCAACCCGCTTCTTGCCGCCGGGCAGATCCACGGCGGGGTCGTGCAAGGTATCGCGCAGGCGCTCTACGAAGAGGTCAGCTATGATCCCGATATCGGGCAGTTGATGACCGGCTCGCTGCTCGACTATGCGGTGCCGCGCGCGGAACATGTCCCCAGCATACGGTCGCTGTTTCAGGAGACGCCCTCACCCACCAACCCGATCGGCGTCAAGGGTATCGGCGAAAGCGGTTCGATCGCCGCACCGCCCTGCATGGTGCACGCCGTGCTCGATGCGCTTTCGCCGTTCGGGATAAAACATCTCGACATGCCGATGACGCCACCGCGCATCTGGTCTGCGATCCACAACGCACGCGCCGGAGCGGCCCAATGATCCCGGCATCATTCGACTATGTTCGCGCAACCTCGCTCGCCCACGCGATCGGCCTGCTGCAAAACGATCCCGACGGCAGCAAGCTCGTTGCCGGCGGCCATACGCTGATCCCGACTTTGAAATTGCGGCTGGCGTCGCCCGCGCTGCTGATCGATATCGGAGGCGTCGGCGAATTGAAGGGAATCGAGGTCGCCGACCGCATCAGGATCGGCGCCCTGACAACGCATGCCGAACTGCTCGCCTCCGAACCCCTGCGAAAGGTGCTGCCGATCTTCAATCAAGCCGCCGACCTGATTGCCGACCCGCAGGTGCGCAATCGCGGCACGATCGGCGGCTCCCTGGCAAATGCCGACCCGGCGGCCGACTGGCCGGCGGTCGCGATCGCCGTGAACGCAGAACTGGAGCTCGCAGGCCCGGGCGGCCGCCGGCATGTCGCGGCAAAGGATTTCTTCGTCGATATCATGACCACCGCCCTCGAGCTGGACGAAGTACTCGTGGCAATCCACATCCCTCGTCCCGACCCCGGCTTGCAGTTCCGATACCGCAAGATCCGCCATCCCGCGAGCGGCTATGCCGTGGTCGGTGTCGCCGTCTCGTTGCGCCGGCGCGACGGCACGGTTTCGCAAGCCACGATCGGCATCACCGGCGCGACCGGCCATGCCTTCAGGGCGGACTCCGCAAGCGCGCATCTGACCGGCAAGCCGCTATCCAGCCAAAACATCGCTCGCGCCGCAGCGCTCGCCAGCGAACAGGCCGACTGCCTGTCGGATGGCTACGCGTCAGCGGATTATCGCAAGCATCTCGTCAAGACCGAGGTGGCCAGGGCGTTGACGTCGTTGAGTGATGCCTGAACGCCCCGTTTGCAATCGGACGGCGGCTTAGCGCGCGACCTTCGAAAAGTCGGGCTTGCGGCGCTCGGCAAACGCCGCGAATGCCTCGCGGGCTTCACCGGTCTGCAGGCGTTCGCGGAACAACGCGCCTTCCCGGCTGATTTGAGCGGCGATCCTGTCCATGTCGCGCATCAACGCCTTGGTGTGGTTCAGTGAACCGGCCGGCCGTTTGGTCAGAGCCTCGGCCGCCGCCCGAGCCCTGGCGCGCAATTCCGCCGCCGGCACGACGGCGTTGGCCAATCCGCAGCTCAAGGCTGTAGCCGCGTCGAGCGGTTCACCCAGCGCAAACATCGCATAGGCGCGGACGTGCCCGATCCGCGCAGGCAGCAGCCAGCTCGAGGCTGCTTCAGGAACCAGCGCCAGATTGACGAACGGCGTGATCAGTTTTGCGGTGTCGGCCAGGAATACCAGGTCGCAGTGGAGCAGCATCGTGGTCCCACCGCCAACGGCGTTGCCCTGCACGGCGGCAATGAGCGGACGGGTGGCCTTGCCGAGGTTGCCGATGAACCGATGCGCCTGGGGCTCACCGGTGGCCGTGCCATTGGCTTGGGCGCTGAAATCAGCCAGGTCGTTTCCGGCGGTAAAGCTGTCGCCGTCGCCCTGGAACAGAACCACACGGACCGCCGGATCCTTCTCCGCCCGCTCCAGCCCATCCGACATGGCGCTGTACATGGCGTTGCTCAGTGCGTTCTTCTTGTCGGCGCGAGCCAGCGTCAAGGTCATGATGCCTTCGGCGACCTCGGTCTTCACATGCTCCGTCATGATCGTTCCTTTCCAAATTCTTTTCTTTGTCTAGCGACCACATTTTCCGCGTGGCTTGCCCGACTTCCGGAGCGGCGATTGACTGCGCAGCGCTTGCCGCCCGGCCTCGAGAATGTCGCCGGACAGCGTCTTGTCGCCGGCTGCGCGCGCGAGCACGATCGAGCCCAACATGGTTGCAAGCGTGCTGGTAGCGATCTGTCGTGCCTCCCCCGGTGGTTCTTCCGTGAATAGCAGCGCGATCGAATCGATCATCTCCTCGAACTTCCTCGCGAAGTTCTGGCGCACCTTCGGGCTTGAACGCGCGATATCAGCGCCCAAGGCCGGAAGCACACAACCGCGGGCCCGATTGTCACGGTGGCGGGCGCTCAAATATCCGTCAACGAGCGCATCAAATCGCTTCTCGATGGGTAATGCCTCAAAGAGCTGCTGCCAATCGGCGACTGTTTGATCCATTGCGAGGGCGAACGCTTCGATAAAAAGGGCTTCGCGTGAATCGAAGTGAGAGTAGAATCCGCCATGTGTAAGACCAACGAGCTTCATCAAGTCGACCACGCTGATACCCTCGGCGCCGCTTTGGCGCAGGCCATAGGAGGCGTTCTCGACAATCCGGCTCCGGGTCTGCAGCCCGTGGCCTTTCACGTAGCGCATTGCCGGCTCCATGGAAAAGTCGGAAAAGGTCCGATGCCAACGCGACGCATTTTCATCTCACCATTTCTCGGCGAACGGACGAATCTCGGTAAGGAATGACCACGCCGAGCGGTCCTGATTGTACAGGTGCCACAGTTCGTCGGCGATTGCGGACGGCTTGATGAAGAACTCGTCCGGCGCGTCGCTCAGGCGTTCGCGCATGCGCGGCACGTCGATCACGGCGTCAATCAGGACATAAGCGACATGGATGCCGCGCGGTCCGAGATCGCGCGCGATCGACTCCGATAGAATGCGCTGGGCCGCCTTGGTCGGGGCAAAGCCAGCAAAGTTCGCCTTGCCGCGAATGGCTGAGGTATTGCCGGTGACGAGGATCGCGCCGTTGCCCGCCTTGATCATGTCCGGCGCCACTTCGCGCGCCAGATACAACAAGCCCATGACGTTCACTTGAAAATTCCGATCAAGCATCTCCGGCTCGATTTCAAGGAATGTCCCCCAACCGCCGCCCACCGCGTTGTGGATGAGGACATTGGGAGAACCATACGATTTGCGTATGTTGGCAACCGCATCCGCAACCTCGGCCTCGCGCGAGACATCGCAGATCACCGCATGGGTGTCCGGAAGTTCCTGTTCCAACGCGCGGATGCGATCCGGCGAGCGGGCCAAGGCAATGACGCGAAATCCTCCGGCAGCAAAACGCCGCACGATCGCGGACCCGGTGCCGGGGCCGACACCTGTGACAATGGCAATCGGCTTGTCAGCCATGGCGGCGGCCCCTCCAGCATCCATGTCGATCGAATACGATTTGAGAAGGCATTGCCGCACCACGCATCGGTTGCAATCGCGGTTATATTAGATGATTATCGTCATACAACGCAACGGCAATCGGCGCGTCCTTTCGTCGAGAGGCGCTATTGCCCGACGAAGGCAGGTTTTCGTTTGTCGATAAAGGCGCGCACGGCTTCCTTGTGGTCGGTCGTCCGCGCGGACCGAACCATGTTTTCGGCCTCCTGATCCATTGAATCCAGGAAGTCGGAATTCACGGCGTGGTCGAGATTGTCCTTGATGCGGGCCAATGCGATCGACGGCCCCTCGGCCAACGACCTTGCGAGCGCAAAAGCCGTCTCGCGGAGCTCGGCGTCGGGCACGACGCGATTGACGAGGCCGAGGGTCTCGCAGCGGCGCGCGGCAATCCGTTCCGACAGGAACATCAGTTCCCGTGCCCGCGATGTTCCGACCAGCCGGGTCAGCAACCACGTAATGCCGTAGTCTCCGGTCAACCCGATGCGGGCGTAGCCGGTGGCCATGATCGCGGATTCAGCGGCAATGCGGATGTCGCAGGCCAGCGCCAGCGCCAGCCCTGCGCCCGCCGCGGGTCCTGGAAGCGCTGCAATCGTCGGCTTTCGTACCGCCACCAGCGCCCCGGTCAAGGTGCGCTGCTTGGTTCGCAAATCGGCAACGCGTTCTTCGAAGGTAATTTCTGCCTTGTTGCTGTTGCCCATGCCCTTGACGTCGCCGCCGGCGCAAAAGGCAGTGCCCGCCCCTGATATCAACAGCGCGCCGACGTTTGAGTCGTCGCCACACTGTTTGATCATCCGCCGCAGCGCGGGCGTGAGGTGGTCGGAAAGCGCATTGCGCGCTTCGGGACGGTTGAGCGTGATCAGCGCGACCCGGTCGCGGATTTCGCACAACAGCTCGCCGGTTCCGGTGTCGATCTCGATCCGACCTTCTGCCATCTCAACCGCTCCCGTTGCTGCCCGCGATGCCCATCTCCGGCATCGCGATCACCGACCATTCACGCATCGCGACGGGTCACGCGACCCGCAACGCTGCCTTGCTGTCTGCGCCAACAAATCCCGCTAGCCGATCCATGATGATGCGCTCAGCGTCTGCCATGATGCGATCGATTAGTTCCTTGACCGTTGGAACGTCCTTGATCAGGCCCACCACCATCCCGCAGCTCCAGGCGCCGGCATCCATCTCGCCGTCGATCATGACCTTGGGATAGACGCCCGCGACCTCGTTATGGATGTCGGCGATCTGCAGCTTGGCGCCTTTTTCGCGCTCGATCTCGATCAGGCGATCGACGCCCTTGTTCTTCAGCACGCGCTCGGTGTTCCGGAGCGCCCGCATCACCAGCCTTGTGTCGAGTTCGGTAGCGGCCACCAGCGCCTGTTTGACGTTGTCGTGCACCGGCGCTTCCTTGGTGGCGATGAAGCGCGTCCCCATGTTCATGCCGGCGGCGCCGAGCGCAAGCGCCGCAACCAGGCTTCGCGCATCGGCCATGCCGCCCGACGCCACGAAGGGAATCTTCAATTCTTCGGCCGCGCGCGGCAGCAGAATCATGTTGGGCATATCGTCCTCGCCGGGATGCCCGCCGCACTCGAAGCCGTCGACGCTGACGGCGTCGCAGCCGATCTGCTCGGCCTTCAGGGAATGCCGAACCGAGGTGCATTTGTGGATCACCTTGATGCCGCCCGCCTTCAGCGCCGGCATATATTGCTCGGGACTGCGCCCGGCCGTCTCGACGATCTTAATGCCGCCTTCCCTGATGGCGGCGATATATTCCGGATAGGGCGGCGCGCTGAAGGTCGGCAGAAAGGTCAGGTTCACGCCAAACGGCTTGTCCGTCAGGTCGTGACACCGCGCGATCTCCTTGGCCAGTAATTCCGGCGTCTTCTGCGTCAAGCCGGTGATGATGCCGAGACCACCGGCATTCGACACCGCTGCCGCAAGCTCGGCAAATCCCACATAATGCATTCCGCCCTGGATGATCGGATGTTCAATGCCGAACATCTCGGTAATTGCTGTCTTCACGCGCGCCTCCAATATGTTTTTGAGCTCTGAACTCTACCGGCTTGCAGCCGGGGTTCAATGGACGATTTCAAGGAGGCCTGCAGCTCCCATGCCGCCGCCGACACACATTGTGACGACAGCATATTTCGCCTTGCGTCGCCGGCCCTCGATCAGCGCGTGGCCGGTCAGACGCGCGCCGGTCATGCCGTAGGGATGGCCGACCGCAATCGAACCACCATTGACGTTGAGCTTTTCCGGATCGATCCCCAATTTGTCGCGACAGTAGATCACCTGCACCGCGAATGCCTCGTTCAGCTCCCAGAGATCGATATCGTCAACGGACAATCCATGCCGCTTGAGAAGCCGCGGCACGGCGTAGACCGGACCGACCCCCATCTCGTCGGGTTCACAGCCCGCCGCGACAAAACCGCGGAAGATGCCGAGCGGCTTGAGGCCCTTCTTTGCCGCGAGCTTGTCGCTCATGATGACGGCGGCGCTGGCGCCGTCCGAAAGCTGGCTGGCATTGCCGCCGGTGATCGTAAAGCCCGGCCCCTTGGCCGGCTTGACACCTGCAAGACCTTCCGCGGTCGTGTCGGGACGCGGCCCCTCATCCGTCGAAAGCGTCACGTGCTTGTACGATACCGTGCCCGTGACCTTGTCCGTCACCGCCATGGCGGTCCTGATCGGTGCCAATTCGTCGTTGAAGCGGCCGCCCTGCTGGGCCGACGCCGTCCGGCGCTGGCTCTCAAGGCTGTACTCGTCCTGGCGCTCCCGCGAGATGTCGTAACGCTTCGCGACGATTTCGGCGGTGTCGAGCATCGCGATGTAAGCATCGCCTTTCATCGCGAGCAGCTCCGGATCGACGGCATGAAAGCCGTTCATCTGGTTGTTCTGCACCAGACTGATGGATTCACCGCCACCGCCGATGGCAACCTCCACGCCATCGAACAGCACTGACCTTGCAGCCAACGCGATCGCCTGAAGTCCGGATGCGCATTGGCGATCGATCGTCGTTCCGGCGACCGTCACCGGAAGTCCGGCGCGGAGCAACGCCTTGCGCGCAATGTTGGTGCCGGTGGTACCCTGTTGCATGGCACACCCCATCACGACGTCCTCGACCTCGGCACCCTCGATTTTCGCCCGCGACAACGCCTCGGAAATGGCGTGACCGAGCAAGGTCGCACCTTCGGTATGGTTCAGTGCACCCTTGTAGGCCTTGCCAATCGGTGTACGGGCGGTCGATACGATCACGGCATCCGTCATCATTCACCTCTGGTTGGACGCGACATCGACTGCCACGTCGAAAAAACGCTAAGCCTGTTGCGCATACCACATCAGATGGTAGGTCGGGTCGCCATACTGGGTGTTGATGGACGCGATCCGCTTGAAGTAGTGACCGACGTTCAATTCGTCGCTCATACCCATGCCGCCGTGAAGCTGCACCGCCTGCTCGGCAATGAACCGTGCGGCATTGCCGACCTTCGATTTGGCGCCGGATGCCAGCTTCGATCCGTGCGGTTCTTTCGCCGCGAGGCTCAGATTCAGATGCTGCGTGAACGAGACCGCCTCCTCGAGGGCGATGAACATATCGACCATGCGATGCTGCAGCACCTGGAACGTCCCGAGCGCAGCGCCGAACTGCTTGCGCGTCCGGCTGTATTCGAGCGTCGACGAATTCAGTTCCGTCATCGCGCCGACAGCTTCCGCACACAGCGCCGCGATGGCGCGGGCGCGGCACGCCTCCAGTATGGCGACACCCTCCCCTTCGGTTCCCAGCAACTGGCCGGCCGGCACCCGCACATTCATCAGCGTCATTTCAGCGGCGCGCCGGCCGTCGATCGTCCGGAAGCCCTGCAAGTGAAGATTGGGCGAATGACGATCGACCACAAAGAGACTGACCCCGCTACGATCGCGCGGGCCGCCCGATGTCCGCGCCGAGACGATCAATTTGTCGGCCCACGGCGCTCCGATTACCGCCGCCTTGGTACCGCTTAAAACGTAGCTTTCACCCTGACGCCGCGCTGTCGTATCGACATTGCTGAAATCGTAACGCGAGCGCGCCTCCGCCCAGCCCAGCGCCCAAATGGATTCGCCGGCCATGATCTGCGGCAGATACGCTTCGCGTTGCGCCGGCGTGCCGGCGTCCTCGATCAGGCCGCCTGCGAGCACCACCGTCTCGAAGAACGGTTCGACCACGAGGTTGCGCCCGAACTCCTGCATCACGATCATCGTCGCCAGCGGTCCGCCGCCAAGGCCACCGGAACTTTCCTGGAACGGCGCGGCACACAGGCCGAGTTCGGCAAAGGCATTCCAGTGCTTGCGGCTAAAGCCTTCGTCGGTCGCGACGATCTTGCGGCGCGCGTCGAAATCGTACTGATCCCGCAGCAGTCGTTGAACGCTGCCACGAAGCAATTCCTGTTCTTCCGTCAACTGAATGTCCATCGGACGCCTCGTTCACTGCCGTTAAAGTCCCAGCACCGCTTTCGCGATGATGTTGCGCTGGATCTCGTTCGACCCGCCATAGATGCTGAGCTTGCGTGAATTCAAATACTTCTCGGACGCGGTATGCCCGTAATCCGGCCCGGGCATAAAGCGATTGGCGCTCACCGGATGCTCGCGGATCGCAAGACCGTAATTGCCGATCGCCTGATGGGTCAGATCGGTAATGCGCTGGAATATCTCGGTGCCCCGGATCTTGAACAGCGAGGCCGCCGGCCCCGGATCGATGCCGCGCGACATCTGGGCAACAACGCGCAACTCCGTCGCCTCCAGGGCCAGCAAATCAAGCTCGACGCGCGCAATGTCCTTGATGAACTCTCCGAAGGATGGATCGTCCTCGGCAATTTCGGTCTTTACGATCCGCTTAAGCCGGTTCAGGTAGCGCGTCGAACGGCCGATGCCGGCCATGCTGGTACGTTCGTTGCTAAGCAAAAACTTCGCGTAAGTCCAACCCTTGTTTTCCTCACCGATCAGATTCTCGACCGGAACGCGCACCTCTTCGAGGAACACGTCGTTGACCTCGTGCGATCCGTCGATGGTGATGATCGGGCGCACGGTAACGCCCGGCGACTTCATGTCGATCAGGAGGAACGATATGCCGGCCTGCGGCTTTGCCGCGGTGTCGGTGCGCACCAAGCAGAAGATCCAGTCGGCGTGCTGGGCCAGTGTGGTCCAGGTCTTGTGACCGTTGACGATGTAGTAATCACCGTCCCGCACCGCCTTGGTTCGGACCGAGGCAAGGTCGGAGCCGGAGCCCGGCTCCGAGTAGCCCTGGCACCACCAATCCTCGCCCGACAGAATCCGCGGCAGAAACTTCTTCTTCTGCGCGTCGTTGCCGAACGTGTAGATCACCGGACCGACCATGGTGACGCTGAACGCCAGCGGCGGCAGCGTTCCGGCGCGCGAGGTCTCCTGTTCGAACACAAAGCGTTGCGTGATCGACCAGCCGGGCCCGCCATATTCCTTCGGCCACAGCGGCGCGATCCATCCCTTGTTGTGAAGGATGCGGTGCCACAGCAGCATCTGCTCCTTGGTCAGGTCGGTCTCGGGATTGGGAACGCGCATTTCCGATGGATAATTCTCCGCGATGAAGGCGCGCACTTCGTCGCGAAACGCGGCATCTTCGCTGGAAAGGTTGAGTTCCACCGTGACGCTCCTGCTACCACTTCTCGCCGAAGGGACGTATTTCGAGCTCAAAGGTCCAGGCACTGCGCGGCTGCTGGTAGAGCAGCCAATAGGATTCGGCGACCGACGCTGGTGGCATCAGCAGATCGGGATCATTAAGCGCATCCGGCCCCAGAGCCTCGATCCGCCGCTGTCGCACCCATTCCGTGTCCACGCCGGAGTCGATAATGAGGTGGGCGACGTGAATATTCTTCGGCCCGAGTTCGCGCGCGGTCGCTTGCGCCACGGCGCGCAGGCCGAACTTGGCACTGGCGAAGGCCGCATAGCCGGACCCGCCGCGCAGGGACGCGGTCGCGCCGGTGAAGAAAATATTGCCCTTGCCTCGCGGCAGCATCAGGCGAGCCGCTTCGCGACCGGCAAGAAAACCGGAATAGCAGGCCATTTCCCAGACTTTTCGAAACACGCGCTCCGTGGTCTCGACGATCGGGAAGTTGACGTTGGCGCCAATGTTGAAAATGCAGACCTCGAGCGGCGCATGCTTGTCGGCGTCGCCGAGGAAGGAGGTGATTTCCTCCTCCTTTCGCGCATCGAGCGAACGGGCGTGGATTTCTCCCCCCGCCGCTTCGATTTCCTTCACCAGCGGCTCGAGCTTGGCGCCGTTGCGCCGCCCGGCAAACACCGTGAAGCCTTCGGAAGCGAACTTCTTGGCGATCTCGCCGCCGATATAGTCACCGGCGCCGATCACGGCCACGGTCGCGTTTCTCTTCTGCAAAGCTGTTCTCCCGGTCAATCTGGCAGTTACGAATGTCGGCTGGCGATCGCCGGCTCGGTCCTTGACGCAGTGCCCTGCAAGGACTCCGCAAGCTTGTGCTTCAGGATCTTGCCGGTCGAGGTTGCCGGCAACGCATCGAGCACGAAGATCGCCGACGGCCGCTTGTACGAAGTCAATTGCGGGTTGATGAACGCCGACAGATCGGCGGGCGTCACCTTCGACCCCTGGATCAGTTGCACAAAGGCGACGACTTCCTCGTTGCCGTCGACGGAGCGGCCCACCACGGCGGACTGCACGACATCCTTGTGCGAACTGAGGACGGCCTCGACCTCCGCCGGATAGACGTTGAAACCCGACCGGATGATCATTTCCTTGGTGCGGCCGACGATATAGAGGCAGTCGCCATCGAAGCGCGCAAGATCGCCGGTATTGAACCATCCCTCGCTATCGATGGCCTTCGCCGTCAGGTCGGGCGCGCGATAATAGCCACGCATGACGTTTCGCCCCCGGACGTGAAGCTCGCCAATCTCCCCCCTCGCCACCGGAATGCCATCGACAGTCCTGATGCGGGCCTCGACGCCCGGCAGCAGCGTTCCAACGGCCTGATCGCTGCGCGGCGTATCAAAGCGAACCCCCGATATTCCCGGCGAGCATTCGGTGATGCCATAGCCGTTGGATAGCGGCAGGCCGAGCTCCCGTTCGACGCGCGACTTCAGTTCGAGATCGAGTGGCGCGCCCGCCACCGCAATCAGCCGCAGCGATCCCGGATCTAAATGCCTCAGACCTGCCACTGCCTTGTATTCCAAAAGGCGCTGATAGGTCGCAGGCACGCCGCAGAGAATGGTGATTCCTTCTTCGGCGATCGCCTTGGCGAGCGCTGCGGGATCGTACTTGCTTACCAGGCGGACTGTCCCGCCGACCATCAGGGTCATGATCAGCAACGAGATGCCGACAATGTGTGAGATTGGCAGCACGACATATACCTTGTCGCCGGCACCCATTCGGCGGAAATGCGCGGTGGTCTTCGCGCTGACGAGCAGGTTTTCGTGCGTAAGCATCACGCCCTTCGGCGTACCCGTTGTTCCCGATGTGTAGATCAGCACGGCGACCTGTTTCGCCGCTTCCTTCTCGACCGGTTCAGCTACGGCCGCTTCGTTCATCGGGCCGACGTCGACCGCCATCAAGGCTCCGAGCCGCCATACCTCCGCGCCATAACGCTGCGCGTGAGCCGCGGCTTCCTTCGAAACCTCCGAAGAAAAAAGCATTCGCCGCGCACCGCTGTGATCGCGGATCTGGTCCAGTTCGCGCGCCGAGAGTCTGGGATTGGCGACGATCGCCCATGCGTCAATCCGGCTCGCCGCCAGAAGCAGCGCAGCAAGAGCGATGCAGTTTTCGCTGACGATAACTATACGATCGCCCGTCCTGACACCGAGCGATTTGAGACCAGCGGCGACATCTACGACCGCTCGATCCAGCTCTCGATAGCTCCAGGAGGCACCATCTTCGATCAGCGCCGCGCGGTGGGGAGATGCGGCAACGTGCCGGTCAATGACCTCATGCATGCGGCGTGGAAGCCCAGCGGCAATCTCGCCGATATCCATCGCTTCCGGCACTTTCGCCCTCCCACGTCTATCAAGCTGCCTGTTCGCGCGGCCTTATCGTCGACCTCAATTAACGTTCTTTTTTAGAACTCGTCAATCGATTTCTGCGCACGCCATTTTTCGACTTGGTCAGGAACCGTGACTTACCCCCATAGCGTATTGGCTGTGGCGGGTCCGCTGTTTACAGGCGGCCTAAACCGGGATACTTATTTAAGTACCAAATAAGAACTAATGGGAGGCGGAAAGATGACGGCAAGTCGTGGTGTAGCGATCCTCGTAGGGGCCGGCGATGCCATCGGCGCCGCTGTCGCCCGCCGTTTTGCCACGGGTGGCTATACGGTTTGCATCTGCCGGCGCGACGCAGCCAAATCCCAGGAACTGATCGACGAGCTGAAGGCCGCGGGTCACGATGCCCACGCGTTCAGCATCGACGCCCGTCAGGAAGCCGAAGTTCAGAGCCTGTTTGCCGACGTCGAGAAGAATATCGGCCCGATCGAGGTCTGCCTCTTCAATGCCGGATCGAACGTCAACAAGCCGCTGCTGGACACCACCGAGAAGCTGTTCTTCAAGGCGTGGGAGCTTGCATGTTACGGCGGGTTTCTGGTCGGACGCGAGGCCGCGCGCTACATGCTTCCCCGTGGCCGCGGCACGATTTTCTTTACCGGAGCGACCGCCAGCATCCGTGGCGGACAGGGTTTTGCAGCGTTTTCGTCAGCGAAATTCGGGCTTCGTGCGGTGGCTCAGGCGATGGCACGCGAGCTCGGCCCCAAGAATATCCACGTCGTGCATCTGCTGATCGACGCCGGCGTGGACAGCGAAGCCATCCACCAGCGCATGAAAGCGGCGAAAGGGATCGAGGCCAGCGATATCCCCGCCGACAGCCTGACGAAGACATCGTCGATCGCCGACGCCTATTGGTTCGCCCACCAGCAAACCCGGGACGGCTGGACCCATGAACTCGATCTACGTCCCTCCGTGGAGAAATGGTAACATGGGCGCCGCACCGGACCTGACCCTGTGGGGGGTTGGCACGAGCCGCACGATCCGGCCACATTGGGCGATGCACGAGCTGGCGCTGTCTTATAAGACGAAGCCGATCGGGCCGCGGACCGGCGAGACCAAGACCGCCGAATACACCAGACTGAATCCCCGGCAGAAAGTCCCGCTGCTGCAGGACGGCGACTTCTGTATCGGCGAAAGTGCGGCGATCGTTGCCTACCTTTCTCGGATGTATTCAACGCCCGAACGCGCGCTGATACCCGAAACGCCGCGCGAATATGCCGCCTGGCTGGAGTGGTGCTTCTTCGTCGTGGCCGAGTTGGATTCCACCAGCCTTTACGTGATGCGAAGGCACCGGGCCGATGCGCTTGGACCGATCTACGGCGTTGCGCCCGAGGTGGTCGCCAAGGCCGGCGAGTATTTTCGCGAGCAGTTGCGCCATGTTGAAGTCGCACTGGCAGATGGCCGGCAGTTCCTGATGGGCGACAAGTTCACCAGCGCCGACATCCTGCTGACGACATGTCTGGATTGGGCGATCGCTTACGGCGTCGGCATTTGCGACAACGCCCAGCCCTATCTCGAACGCATGCAGGCGCGAGACGCCTATCAGCTCGCCAAGGTGGCGAACGTGCCACTGGCGCCAGTCACGCCGGTGGCACAGAAAAGCTGACAACCGGCATCAATTGCGCGCAGCGCTTTGCCTAGACCGCTACGCGAACCGAGCGATCTCCGACCATCTTGTCGATGGCGCCGTCGTCATAGCCCAGCTCGCGCAACGCGTCGCGTGAGTGCTCGCCGACACGGGGCGCCGGCCCTCCGATCGCGGCTTGATTGATCTCGAAACGCGCGGCGGGCTTTGGTTGCCGCACCCGTCCAACCATCGGCTGATCGAACTCCACGATGAGATCGCGTGCGACGACCTGCTTGTTATGAATGATCTCGCCACGGCGCAGGATCGGCGCGCAGGGCACATCGGCGGCATCCAGCCGTTCCAGCCATTCGGCCGTCGTATGTTGCGCAATGTATTCGGCCATCTTGTTGATGCGGGCGGTGGCGTTGACTGACCGGGCCGACGGCGTCGCGAACCGCGCATCCTTGGCGAGTTCCGGATCGCCCGACGCCTTGCAGAAGCCCTGCCATTCGGAATCCGAGATGGTGCCGGCGGTGATGTAGCCATCGCTGGTCTTGAACACCAGATCCGGACGATCGTTGGGATCGGCCGCCGTGGTTTCCGCGCCGACCACGGTGTACTGCATCATGCCTTCCGGCCACAGATACGAGATCATGGCGTCCAGCATCGCGACCTGGATGTGATCGCCCTGCCCGGTCTTCTCGCGGGCGTACAGCGCCGACGACACCGCCTGCGCGGTAAACACGGCGGTGGTCTTGTCGCAAACGATGGTGCGGATCATCTGCGGGCGATTGGTCACCGGCTGCGACTGAATGTCGGCGAAACCGGAAAGGCCCTGGATGATCGGATCGTAAACCCGCTTCTTCACATAGGGTCCGGTATCACCGACGCCGCTGATCGAAACATAGATCAGGCGCGGATGGCGCGCCCGCAATTCGTCCGCACCGAGGCCGAGGCGCTCCATGGCGCCGGGCCGGAAATTCTGCACCAGGACGTCGGCCTGCGCCACCAGCTTGGCGAGGACCTCGCGGCCGACCGTGCTTTTGACGTCGATCGACAGCGAGCGTTTGCCGCGGTTGGAGGAAATGAACAGCGCGGAAAATTCGCCACCCTTGTCGATGGTGGCACGGCTGCGGCGCGTGATATCGCCGCCGATCGGCTCGATCTTGAGCACGTCGGCGCCCTGATCGGCCAGGAACATGGTCGCGAATGGACCCGACACCACGCCGGTGAGATCAAGGACACGAACCCCAGTGAGTGGACCCGACATGATGCTCTCCCTTGATCAAATTTGGACCTCGTCATTGCGAGGAGCGAAGCGACGAAGCAATCCATTCTTCCTTTATGCGGCGCGATGGATTGCTTCGCTTCGCTCGCAAGGACGCACCCAATCAGGCCGTTCTGGCGGCAAGATGACGGGTCTGTTCGACGATCGATTCCTCGACGTCGCGAAGCTGGTCCTTGCCGAAGAACATCTCCTTGCCGACAAAGAACGTCGGCGACCCGAATGCGCCACGGCTGACCGCGTCGTTCGTCACATCAAGCAATCGTTTCTTGACGTCATCCTGCTGCGCACGCGCCATCAGCCGTTCAATATCGATCCCGGATGCGGTAAATGCGCTTTTGAAGACCGTAACGTCGTCCATCTTCTTCGGTTCTTCCCACATGTGATGGTAGGCGACACGGAAATACGGCTCGAACAGGCCTTCGAACTGGGCCGCGACGGCGCCCCGCATCAGCATCAGCGTATTGACCGGGAAGAACGGATTTGAACGGAATTTCGTGATGTTGTGGCGACGAATAAAGCGTTGGGTCTCCAGCGCCTGATACTCCGGCTTGTTCTTGATCCCACGAAGTGACTCGGCCGGCGACATATTATTGGTCGCCTTGTAAATTCCACCGAGCAGAACCGGAACATATTCGAATTTCACGCCGGTGCGCCGTTCGATCGCCGGCAGCGCCAGCTCCGCCAGATAGGCATTCGGGCTTCCAAAATCGAACTGAAATTCCACTTTCAGGGGACTGACCACCGGCGTTCTCCTCGGGCGCACGCGTTGTTGATTCAGAGGCTGGTAAACCTAACCAGCAGCCGTGCCTTGGCTACAAATTGTTCATACAGTTCTAAAAACGAACTGTCAAATAGAGCCTGTTTCTGGTAGATTATTGTAACAATAAGGGGCACTTGGGTGATTGTTTCATTCTGAGTACCTATTTAGAATGGCATGACGGCATCGGTTCCGTCGTTCGATTCGATATGCCGTACGTCACTGGAGAGCGCAGGAATGAAGTGGGATGAACTTGAGGAAGAGCCGTGTTCGCTGGCCCGCACCATCGGTGTGATTGGCGATCGCTGGAGCCTTCTGATCCTGCGGGAATGTTTTCTGCGCACGCGACGATTCGAGGGGTTTCAGTCCGCACTCGGCATCACCCGCCACCTGCTCGCTGAACGGCTGAAGAAGCTGGTCCGGCAGGGTGTGCTGCGGCGCATCCCTTACCAGGAGTCGCCCAAACGCCACGAATACATCCTCACCCAAAAGGGCCTTGATCTCTATCCGGTGATGATGGCGCTGGTCCATTGGGGCGATACCCACATGGTCGACGAACGCGGACGGCCGCTGCTGCACGAACACCGCAACTGCGGGAAGATGTTCGATCCCGTGATGGTGTGCTCCGAATGCAACGAACCGCTGCTTGCCAAGCAGGTTCATACCCATCCGGGTCCCGGCGCGCGCGATCCCTCGGCACGACGAGCCGCCGACAAGCCGGCCAAAGCCAAGGCCGGCAAGGCAGCCTGACGCGCCTCTTCCAGCGAGCCGCTTCCGGGCGCCAATGTACCTGCGCGCTTCGCGATCGTTGCCGGTCGCGGGGCGACCTCCAGCATTCTCACGCGGTCGACCTCGCCATCGACGCATAATGGTCGGCAAAGCGCCGGCGCAACTCCATCTTCTGGATTTTGCCGGTTGCCCCGTAGCTGAGCGCATCGACGAAAACGACATCGTCGGGCATCCACCATTTGGCGATCTTGCCGTCCAGAAAGGCTGTAATCGAATGCGCGGTCACAGTCGCGCCGGCCAGCGGCACGACAACGAGCAACGGCCTCTCCTCCCACTTCGGATGGGGAACGCCGATTACCGCGGCTTCGGCCACGCCCGGACATCCCATGGTCAGGTTCTCGACGTCGATCGAACTGATCCACTCGCCGCCTGACTTGATGACATCCTTGGCCCGGTCGGTAAGCCGGACGGTATTGTCGTCATCAAGGACAGCAACGTCGCCGCTGTCGAACCAGCCGTCCTGGAGCAGAGGTTTATCGTCGCGGTAGTAGCCGCTGATGATCCAGGGCCCGCGAACCATAAGCCGGCCGGCAGATTTGCTATCGCGCGGCATCTCGTTGCCGAACTCGTCGGCGATCTTCAGGTCGACGCCATAAAGCGGGTGCCCTTGCGTGGTCTTTCTGGCGATTTGCTCCGGCGGCGAGAGCTTCGCCGTCCGCCGCGATGGTTGCGGAGACGTTCCGCTTGGGCTGGTTTCCGTCATCCCCCAGACGTGGTTTACCGCAACGCCTAGCCGTTCGAACCCTTCTATCATACGGGGTGCGGGGGCTGATCCCGCCACCGCGATGCGCTTCAACGTACCGGCGCCGCGCCCCTGTTCCTCAAAATGCTTCAGCAGATTGTTGTAAAGCGTCGGGACGCCCGCAGTCACGGTGACGCCCTCGCCTTCAATCAACTCGGCAATGCTGGCGGCATCTAGTTTGGGGCCAGGCAGTACAAGTTTGGCTCCCACCATCGGCGCCGCATGGGTAAAGCCCCAGGCACCGTTGGCATGAAACATCGGCGTCATCGGCAGGATCGTGTCCTGCGCTACGAATCCAAAACCGCAGGCTCCACCAAGGGTGAGCGCATGCAGCACGTCCGACCGATGGGAATACAGCACGCCCTTGGGATTGCCGGTTGTCCCTGACGTATAGAACAACGACGATGCCGACAGTTCGTCGAAGACCGGCCATTCGAACCCACTGTCGCCCGAGCTGATGAAATCCTCGTAGCATACAAGGTTGGGCAAGCGGTTCGCCGGCATCGATGACCGGTCCACCATGAGGACAAACAGGCCGACGGTCGGCCATTCATGGGCCAGCTTCTCGACGAGAGGAAGAAAAGAACTGTCGAAGCACAGCACGCGGTCTTCGGCGTGGTTCACAATGTAGGAGATCTGGCTCGGGATCAGTCGCGGATTGATCGCATGCCACACCGCGCCAAGACCGATGACGCCGTGCTCGATCTCGAAGTGCCGGAAATTGTTCCAGGCAAGCGTGGCGACCCGGTCGCCCGGCGCGACGCCATGCCGGCGCAGCGTATCGGCTAGTTTCCGCGTACGATGCGCCGCATCTCCATAGGTGTATCGATGGATCGGGCCTTCGACGGTACGTGAGACGATCTCGGTGCCGGAATGAAAGCGATCCGCATGCTTCAGCAGCGACGAAAGCAACAATGGCTGATTTTGCATCAGTCCTTTCATGGCCGTCACTCGGAAGCAGCGTCGAGAACGTCACCGAACAATTCCCAACTGGTGCCGTTCCAGCGCTGAAGCCGCATCTGCGTCCAGACCATGTTGTTCATCGCACTGGTGTTCACCTTGATGCCGGGCAAGGCGGTGGCAATCTCGACGTCCTTCAATGACTTGGCCTGGCGGAGAATATTGGCCCGCGACAGATCATCGCCGCACTGCTTCAGGATTTGCTCGAGCAGGATGCCCTGCTGATAGCCGGTCAGATAGCTCGTGTTCGAAATGTCGGCACCCGGTAGGTATTTTTCAAAGAACGCAAGATAGGCCTTCATGCCCTCATCGTTGGTCCATTTCGGATCGGTGGGATCCTTGTTCGTGGTACCGACGATCACGCCGACCGACTTGTCGAGGCCGGCAGGCTTCAGCGTGCCTGCGATCGAGCTTGACGGAAAATCGATGATCACCGTTGGCTTCCAGCCGATTTCAGCGGCCTTGCGGATGGCCTGGGCCGCGAATTTTGGCGTGCCCGCGATAAAGAACGCCTCCGCGCCTGAGCTCTTCAGATTGACGACCTGCGAATCGACCGTCGGTTCGGTGACTTCGTAAGCCGCGGTCACGACCCGCTTTTCGAAATCGCTTTTCAGAAACGTACGGAACGCATTGACATAATCTTTTCCGAGATCGTCGTTCTGGTAGAGGATCGCATACTTGCCGGTCGGTACCGTCCTGGTTAGGTATTTGGCGTAGATCTGTCCTTCGACATCGTAGCTGACGAGCCCGGTTATCGTCAGGGGATAATCCTGGACGTTGGTGAACTTGCTCGAGCCGGAGACGATCGCGATACTGGGGACGCCCTTCACGGCCAGGTATTTCGCCGTCGCCGTGTTTCCGGGTGTGCCGAGCTGGCTGAAAATGAATGACACCTCGTCGCCATCCACAAGCTTGCGGATATGCTCGACCGACTTTGGCGGGCTATAGGCGTCGTCCATCGCGATGTAATTAATCTTGCGGCCATTGATGCCGCCGCGGTCATTGATCAATTGAACGTAGGCAAGAACGCCCTTGCCGACGAGGCCAATCGATGACGCCGGTCCACTGAAGGGAAAAACGCCACCGATCTTGATTTCGGTCGCCGTGACGCCCGGTGTATCTGCGGCAAACGCCGGTGCAGACAGCGCGAGCACCAGCGCCAATGCAAGTTTTGACTTCCCGAACATGACTTCCTCCCATCGTGGATACGCGGGGTCTACCCGCAGCAATGTGCGCCCCGTGGCGCGGCGCGACCGTTGTGATCGGTCGTCTTCGTGTGCAAACTACAGTTCTTTTTTTGAACTAGTCAAGCGATTCCGAAATTCGGTGTCTGGGATGCTGGTAACAAGGCCCGACATCCGCATGGGAAAACGAGCCGATTATCGCGACGGCATCTGAAGCACGAGAAGCTGCCATAGCAGCCATTTATACGTTATCATTCAATTTGTTGAGGTCACCAAAGGCAGGGCTTGCGGTCCGAGCGCACAACGCCGTCACGAAAGCGAGCGGCGGAACGCCGATCGATCCGCCGCTCCGTATATAATTCTTTTATTGAACTTATAGATCAGTCGCTACTCGAACTGAACCGCGCTGATATCGATCGACACCATCAGCAGTTCGAGGATCGGCCGGCGGTCGGGTCCGCGCGGGTAGGCACGGCGCCGGGTCGGCAGCCGAATACCATCCGCCGTCGCGTGATCCGAGGTCAACTGCGCGGCAGCAAATCCGCCCGCGATATTCACGCTATAGTCGTGGCGTCGCAGCATCAGGTCCTCGCCGAAGAAGAAATCCTGCACCAGGTTGTGGGTCTCGATTGAACCGGGAAAGTATCCGCGCAACACACGCCACGTTTCTTCGCCCTCCCGCCAGGGTTCGGTCTCTTCGACCCGCACGCCTTCCATCGCAAGCAGGAACGGCGTGGTGAGATAGGTCCACAATGCCTCGCCGTTGAAATAGGCGCGATGCAAGGGGTCCCATGGCGTGTTCATCTGATGGCCGGCGAAGGAATCCCTGGGCGCGTGACGTTCGGCAACCAGCGTGCCGTCGAGCTTTTCGATGGCGATCCGGTCCGGGGTGAACATTGTTCGTTGATCGGGAGCCCCATAGGGCGTGACCGACGATCGTTCCTCATGCAGCCAGACGGTCATGCGGCGCGGGTTTGGATCCTGCAGCACGCCCTTGAGCGCGAAAAAGCCGCCGCCGGTTACGATGGTGGCCCCCACCTTCTGGTAGCCATTCCAGCGGTCCATGCCGCCATGCGCGTCAAGAACTCTGGTGAGCAATTCGGTCATCCGGCCTCCCTCCTTAAAAATTTCGACTCAACATCCGTTCACGCCGGCTGCTTCAAGACCGCGGGGTCGACCGGCAGCTTTCGCAGCCGCTTGCGGGTTGCGGCAAAGATCGCGTTGGCGATCGCCGGCATGATCGCCGATGTTCCCGGCTCTCCCATGCCACCCGGCGTCTCATTGTTTCTGATGATATGCACCTCGATCGCGGGCGCCTCGTTGATACGCACGACCTGGTAGTTGTCGAAGTTGCTCTGTTCGACGCGACCGTTCTTCAGTGTGATCTCACCATAGAGCGCGGCCGAAATGCCGAAGATCACCGCGCCTTGCACCTGCGCCTCGATGGTGTCGGGATTGACGACGCTGCCGCAATCGACCGCACAGACCACCCGCTTGACCCGGACGCTGCCGTCCTTCGCCACCTCGACCTCGGCAACTTGCGCCATGTAGGTGCCGAACACGAACTGCAGCGACACGCCGCGGCCGGCACCTTTCGGCAGCGGCTTTCCCCAGCCGGCCTTTTCCGCGGCCAGATCCAGCACGGCACGGGCGCGTGGCGCGTTGTCGAGCAGCATTCGCCGGTAGGCAACCGGATCGCGCTTCGCAGCGGCCGCCAGTTCATCCAGGAAACTTTCGACCACGAAGACGCTATGCGATGGCCCGACGCTGCGCCAGAACGCAGTCGGAACAGCCGGCGGTTCCTTACGAATGAACTCCACATGAAAGTTCGGCAGCGCATAGACCAGATGCACCGCGCCATCGATCGTCTCCGGGTCGATCCCCTTGTTGAAGGCGGGCGGCAGCCATCGCGCCAGAATCGATGAGCCGGCAAAGCGATGGCGCCATGCGATCGGCATGCCCTTGTCGTCGAGGCCCGCCGTAAACGTATCCGAGAAGAACGGCCGGTACATGTCGTGCTGGATGTCTTCCTCGCGGGACCACACGACCTTGACCGGTCCTTCGACCTGCCTGGCGATCTGCACGGCACGGGTGACGCCGTCGATTTCCAGACGCCGCCCGAAGCCGCCGCCGATCAGGTGATTGTGCACGATGACTTTCTCGAGCGGCAGACCGGTGACTTCCGCCGCGGTGGCTTGCGCCCGCGCCAGCACCTGGTTGCCGACCCATATCTCACAAGCATCCTTGCGTACATGCACCGTGCAGTTCATCGGCTCCAACGCGGCATGGGCCAGAAACGGCACCTGATACTGCGCCGAGACCTTGGTGACCGCCGCCGCCATCGCGGCGTCGACGTCACCGCGGCTTTCGGCCACCGCGCCGGGATTTTCAAGCGCTGCGGTGTAATCGCGGGCGATGTCTTCGGTATTGAGCGCTGCGTGGGGTCCATCCTCCCACGCGATTACCAGCGCTGCGAGACCTTTCTTCGCGGCACCCATATGGTCGGCCACGACTGCAACCGCATCGTCCAGCCGCACAATCTGGCGCACGCCGCGAACCGCTTTGGCCTTGCTGTCGTCGACGCTCTTCAACCGTCCGCCGAACACCGGCGACTGCGCCAGCGTCGCGATCTTCACACCCGGTGGCCGCGCATCGATGCCGAACACTGCACTGCCGTTGACTTTCGCCGGGGTATCAAGCCGTTTGGCCGGCGTGCCGATCAGCTTGAAATCTTCGGGCCGCTTCAGCGCGACCCTTTCCGGCACCGGCAGCGCCGCGGCGTCGCGCGCTAGCGCACCATACCCAAGACTGCGATAGCCCGTGGTGTGAATGACATTGCCCTTCTCGGCATGACACGATGCAGGGTCGACATTCCAGCGCCTGGCAGCCGCCATGATCAACATGGTGCGGGCGGTTGCGCCAGCCAGTCGCAACGGTTGCCAAACCGCGCGGATGGTGGTCGAGCCGCCGGTCGCCTGCACACCGCCCAGAATCGGATTGCCGTAACGCTTTTCATCCGGCGGAGCATGCTCGAGCGTGATCTCGCCGAGTCCGACTTCGAGTTCTTCCGCGATTAGCATCGGGATCGAGGTGTAGGTGCCCTGCCCCATCTCGACATAGGGCATGGTCAGCGTGACCTGTCCGCTTGGCGCGATCCGGATGAAGGCGTTGGGAGCAAAATCGGCAGACGACGCGGCCGCATGCGCGGCGAACATCGGCATGCGCATGCTGAGAAGGAGGCCGCCACCGCTGGCAAGGCCGGCTTTCAGCAGCATCCGCCGCGACAGATCATGTTTGCCTGCATCGTCATCCGTTGCCATGGCCGTCAACAATCGATCGATAATCATCCGCGCCCTCCCTGCTTGGAACCGGACGCGGCGGCTAGCTTGATGGCATCGCGAATCCGCGGATAGGTGCCGCAGCGGCAGATATTGCCTGCCATCGCGTCGTCGATGTCGGCATCCGTGGGATGCGGGTTGGCGGCCAGCAGGGCTGACGCCGACATGATCTGACCGGACTGACAGTAGCCGCATTGCACGACCTCGCGCTCAAGCCAGGCCCGTTGGATATTCTCACCGGCTGGGGTCCGACCGATCGCTTCGATCGTCGTAACCGTCGACTTTCCTATGCTGTCGATCGTGGTGATACATGACCGCGTCGCGACGCCGTCGATCTGTACGGTGCAGGCGCCGCACTGAGCAATGCCGCATCCGAACTTGGTGCCGGTCATCCCCAGCACATCGCGGAGCACCCACAGTAACGCCGTGTCGCCGTCCACGTCGATCGAACGCGACGACCCGTTGATATTGATTTTGAACGTCAAGGTGAGCTCCTGCGGGATCGAACAAGCACCGGGGCCGACCGCAGCATCGCTGCTGCGCCCTGCTACGTTGCGGAGTTAAGCGTGCGCCGGCGCGCGGCAAAGGTCATTTATCCGTCGAATCAGGACACGGCATCGATGGGCGATCGAGCCTTCCAATCGTCCAGGGCGATCGGTGGCATCTCAAATCGATCGGTGGTCTTTGTGTACCAGCCGCCTTCCATTCGACCGATGAGGTCGAGTTTGTTTGCGTCGATATGCTGACGCCCGCGATCCATGACCGCTTGGTCCTGAACGTGAACGAGCAGGATCCGTCCGAGAACCAAGCTGAAGCCGCCGAGCAGAACCTCCTGCATCAGCGTGCATTCCATCGAAACCGGAGCCTGCGCGATGCGCGGCACGCCGACATGCTCCGACGGTGCGAGCGAGAGCCCGGCCTCCTTCGGCTCTTCCACGCCCCTTGGAAAAGCAATCGAGGTAACCCGCATTTCGTGTGCCAGGGCGAACGGCACAAGATTGACGACGAATTGCTCATTAGCGCGAATGTTCGCGCGCGTATCCTTGGGCTCGCCCGGGCCTTTGCTGCCGATGCCGACGCCGACGGTCGCGGGGTCACTGCCAAAGACATTGAAGAAGGAAAACGGGGCGGCGTTGACGCTGCCGCTCGGATCCCTGGTGGTGATCCAGGCAATGGGCCGCGGCAACACGGTCGCCAGCAAAAGCCTGTATCGCTCGAGCGGCGACATTTCCGTGAAATCGAACTGCACCTGCCACTCCCCGAGCGCTTCGTTGATCCTTTCGATTAAATCGTTACTATCCGACGATAAAGTCGCTTCCTGTACGCAATGAAAACACCATTGGTTTATAATCATGGACCGACTGGCAAGCATGTCCGTCTTCGTAAAAGTCGCCGATCTCGGCTCCTTTGCCGCGGCTGCCAAGGAGTTGCGCCTGTCGCCGACGATGATCGGCAAGCACATGCGTCACCTTGAAGAGCGGCTGGGGTCACTGTTGATCAACAGATCGACCCGCCGGCAAAGCCTGACCGAGCTCGGCCGCGACTATCTCGATCATTGTCGTCATCTGCTGGAAGAAGCCGAGGCCGGCGACGCGCTGGCCGAAGAAGCGCTAAGGGCGCCTCGCGGCAGGCTTCGCATCGCGGCTTCGATCGCGTTTGGAGCTCACAGTCTCGCGCCGACCATCGTGAAGTTCATGAAGAAATATCCGCAGGTAACGGTCGAACTGACGCTGAACGACCGGATGGTTGACCTGGTCGAGGAAGGGATCGATGTCGCTGTGCGGGTTGGCTCGCTCGCCGACTCCTCCATGATGTCGCGCTCCCTTTCGCCCTACAGAACCGTGGTGTGCGCTTCGCCCGATTACCTCGCCGAGCGCGGCACGCCAATCCACCCGAAAGACCTCGTCGATCATGACTGCTTGAACTTTCCGGACTGGACCGAGGGGCCGCGGTGGAGTTTCCTGGGACCGGAGGGCGAAGTGCATGTCGACGTCAAAAGCCGCCTGCAGATCAATAACGGATTCGGAATCAGGTACGCTGCGCTGGCGGGTGCGGGCATCGCAATGCAACGCGCCGAACTTGTCGCCGAGGACATCGCGGCGGGACGCCTGCAAGTATTGCTGTCAAACTACAAGACGCAGTCCCGGCCACGCCACCTTGTCTGGCAGCGGCACCGGAGAATGCCGCCAAAACTTCGCGCGTTTATCGACTTTGTCGCTGAGGTCTATGGATGAGATCGGCAACGCAAGTTCAACGGAGCCCCGCAAGAGCCAAGAACATGGCCCTCGAGTCGCCATGGGTCGGCGAAGATCGGCTTCGCAAATTACCGGCTTGGCAAATGAGATCACACACTCTCGAAACGCCGACACGGGAGCAGGTTCAATTCGGCGTACTCACGTTAGTTGTCTCTGGATTTTCTTTGATCTCCCGGCGCACACATCGTGCACACGCAGCCTTCTAACCATTTGAAAAACTTGAACTCTCGCTCCAATCCATGATCGGAGCCACAGAAAATCGATAGTCTTGCGATTTCAATAATTTACCCTACCATCTCAATGGGATGAAAGAGGAACGTGTGCACTTCAAACTAGCCGAAATTGCACACGTTTGTACCCGTTTTGACCTCTCGGTGCACACGTAGCGCACACGAATTGGGGAGTGCACGTACAGGCGCGTAACCACCGTTCAGTGAGCGCGGCATTCACGCGAGCGTGCGATGAGCTGAAGATCGATGATCTTCATTTTCACGATCTACGACACGAAGGTACCAGCCGTCTTTTTGAGGCCGGTCTTACAATCGAAAAGGTTGCATTAGTGACTGGTCACGAGGATTGGCGAACGTTGCGGCGATACACCAAACTGAAGCCGGAAGAACTCCACAAACTACAAACGGCGCCGCAACCCTCTTTGGAGGAGTTCATGCAAACGCTCAGCAGAAACGAGGTGCGCCAGCAGCTCTAGAGATGCCAGACCCTGCGATCTTATGGCGCGCTCGGAGGGCGGTCGCATTTGCTGCAATTTCAATGACTTGGCAACACCAAACTGTGGCTGGCGGCGTGCCCGGGTAATAGGTAATCTAGGAAACGAGACCGCTGCTGCCGGATCACTCCCATAAATTCAATCCGCTCTGCGGCGGCCGTTTAATCCCGATTGTCTTCGACTGAGGAGCTACGCGAATGGCAAATCTCACAGTCAATGGGAAAACACACGATGTCGACGCCGATCCTAACACCCCCTTATTGTGGGTGCTGCGGGAATGGATCGGCATGACGGGCACCAAGTACGGCTGCGGAATTGCCCAGTGCGGCGCTTGCACTGTGCATATTGACGGCGTCGCCACCAGGTCTTGCGTAACGCCGCTTAGCCTGGCCGCCGGCAAGCAGATCACCACGATCGAGGGCCTTGCTGAGAACGGCAATCTGCATCCGGTTCAGAAAGCCTGGCTCGAGCAGGACGTGCCGCAGTGCGGCTATTGCCAAAGCGGAATGATCATGGCCGTGGCGGCTTTGCTTAAAGACAAGCCGAAACCGAGCGATGCCGACATCGACAGCGCCATCACCAACATCTGTCGCTGCGGCACCTTCCAGCAGGTGCGCGCGGCAATCCACGCTGCGGCGAGCGCGTGAGGGAGGCGACCATGAACTACGTACCACAGATCAGTCGGCGTGCCTTCGTCGTCAGTGCGGCTGCTTTTGGCGGCGGGCTCGCGCTTGGGGTCGATCTTCCATTTGGTGCCAACGTCGTTCGCGCCGCGGACGGCTCTCCCGAGGTTACCGCCTGGGTTGTTATCAAGCCGGATGACGGCGTGATCATTCGCGTAGCCCGCTCTGAGATGGGGCAAGGGAGCATGACCGGCCTCGCCCAGCTTGTGGCCGAGGAGCTGGAATGCGACTGGTCCAAAGTCTCGACTGAATTTCCGACGCCGGGCGAGAACCTCGCGCGCAACCGCGTCTGGGGCAGTCAGTTCACCGCCGGAAGCCGCGCTATCCGCGAATCGAATGAATACGTGCGCAAGGCCGGCGCGACCGCGCGCACGATGTTGATTGCAGCCGCCGCCAACGAGTGGAAGGTGCCGGCATCGGAGTGCAGCGCATCAAACAGCGTGATTAAACACAACCCGTCTGGGCGAACCACGACCTTCGGCAAGGTCGCCGAAGCCGCTGCAAAGATCGAGCAGCCCAAGGATGTGCCGCTCAAGGATCCGAAGGACTGGAAGATCGCCGGCAAACCGCTTAAGCGTCTCGACACCGCGCCCAAGCTCACCGGAGCGCAGATTTACGGTCTCGATCTGAAGCTGCCCGGCATGCTGTGCGCCGCAATCAAGGACTGCCCGGTCTTCGGCGGCAAGCTCACGAGCTTTGACGCCGCCAAGGTGCAGGGGATGCCCGGCGTCAAGCATGTGGTGAGGGTTGGCGACAGCGCTGTCGCGGTCGTTGCCGAGCGCTGGTGGCAGGCGAAAACCGCGCTCGACGCGCTGCCAGCGACCTGGGACGAGGGCGAGAACGCCAAGGTCTCGAGCGCCAGCATCGCGGAGTTCCTCAAGACTGGGCTCGACGCCGATAAGGCCTTCGTCGGCAATGAGCACGGCGACGTGAAACAAGCCATTGCCGGCGCGGCGAAGAAGGTCGAGGCGGTCTACGCCTATCCTTACCAGAACCACGCCACCATGGAGCCGATGAACACCACCGTGCTTTATACGGCGGATCGCTGTGAAGCGTGGGTGCCCACGCAGGTCGCCGAGGCGGCACTGGCCGCGCTGTCCGAGGCTTCCGGCCTGCCGATTCCCAAATGCGACGTCCACAAGATTCCGCTCGGCGGCGGCTTCGGCCGGCGCACCGCCCACGACTTCGTGCATCAGGCAGTCGCGATCGCAAAGCAGATACCCGGCACACCGGTGAAGCTGATCTGGTCGCGCGAGGAGGACATGACGCACGGGCGCTACCATCCAGTCACTCAGGCGAAGATGGTCGGTGCGTTCGATGCCAACGACAACCTCACCGCGCTGCACATGCGGATTTCCGGCCAGTCAATCCTTGCCTTCGTCAATCCGCAGGGCCTGCAGAACGGCAAGGATCCGTTCGTGTTCCAGGGTCTCAACGCCGGTGGGACAGAAGGCGTGTTCGGTTACACGATCCCGAACCTGTTGATTGACCATGCCATGCGAAACCCGCATGTCCCGCCGCACTTCTGGCGCGGCGTAAACAACAATCATAATGCCATCTACCTCGAATGCTTCATGGATGAGCTTGCCCACGCAGTCGGCCAGGATCCGCTCGAGTTCCGCCGCAAGCTGCTGGCGGATCACCCCAAGCATTTGGCGGTCCTCAATGCGGTCGCCGAGCGCGCGGGCTGGGGCAAACCAGCGCCCCAGGGTGTCTATCGCGGCCTCTGCCAACACATGGGTTACGGCAGCTATGTGGCGGCGTGTGCAGAAGTCTCGGTGAGTGACAAAGGAGCGGTCAAAATCCACCGCATCGTTGCCGCGACCGATCCGGGCCACGCGGTTAATCCCGCGCAGATCGAGCGGCAGATCGCCGGCTCGTTCGTTTACGGGCTGTCCGCCTTGTTCTACCAGGAGTGCACGGTCAAGAACGGCCGCATCGAGCAGACCAATTTCGACAGCTACGAGTCGATGCGCATCGGCGAGATGCCGAAGGTCGAGTGCATTATCATGCCGTCCGGCGGATTCTGGGGCGGCGTCGGCGAGCCGACGATTTTCGTGGCCGCGCCGGCGGTGCTCAATGCGATCTTCGCAGCGACCGGCAAACGCATTCGGTCGTTCCCGCTGAAGAACCATAACATGACGTTAGCGTGAACGAAGCGCCGGCGGCCAAAGCGAAGAGCCCCGCAGCGTTCGGAAGCTTACGGCGCCCCGCTTTGGCGGGGCCTTCTTTTGCGTGCTGAGCAGACTGGGGGCAGCTCAGTTGAGGCGCGATAAAGCGGCGCGCTCGCCGAAACCTTCGTCGGCCTGTTCTCGCATCGGGGCATTGAGCCTGTGATACCGTGAGACGTGAGATACGCGAGACGGTCTCACGCCGCGCCGCGGCAAGTGATGACTATTACTTATGAAAAGCTGCTCGAGATATATTTTCAGAATCCACAATTCGGCTATTACTGTCTTGTGCTGACCAGCCAGCGCTTGCTCGAGAACATATCGCGGCTGGAAGGACTTATCGCACAAGAAAAGACCGCGCGGCAGACTCTAGCCACGGATGACATAGCTTAACCCTTGGCTCTTGATGTCTCGCACTTTTGGTAACAGGACATCCCGACGCAGCGCAGGTCTCGCGATGCCGTCCGGTTTGGGTCAATTGCGTCCTTCCGATCGATCGAATTGGGCCTAACTACGTCTCCAACCGTCTGAAAGCCGACGTAGGTTCAGGAACGTTACCGGTTTGAGAATGGCCAGCCTCATTAACTGAGGAGGTCATCATGACCGACGCCCCAAGCACCAGTGACAACATCTCGAAGCACGTCCCATGGAACAAAGGAAAGATCGTCGGAGCGAAGCCGCCACTCCGCCCGAAGCACGTCTGGTCCGTCCGGACGAAGCTCCAGGTCGAAGGACGCACCCGTGATCTGGCATTGTTCAACGTTGCCATTGATAGCAAACTTCGTGGCTGTGACGTAGTAGCCCTCAGAGTCGACGACATCGCGCCGAGCGGCTATGCGGCCGATCGCGCAAGCGTCCGCCAGAAGAAAACTGGACGGCCCGTCAAATTTGAACTCACTGAGTCCACTCGCCAAGCCATCGATGACTATCTGAGGGCGACCGGCACGAAGCCGGGCGAACATCTGTTCACCGGCCGGAGGGGACCCGATCGCAGCCTAACCACTCGGCAGTACGCGCGGCTGTTGTCCGGCTGGCTTGCCGACATAAGGCTGGACCCACACCTATTCGGAACGCATTCACTGCGTCGAACAAAGGCCACCCTTATCTACAGACGCACAGGCAACTTGCGGGCCGTGCAACTACTCTTGGGGCACACCAAAATCGAGAGCACCGTTCGATATCTTGGGATTGAGGTCGACGACGCGCTCGCCATAGCAGAACAGGTTGACGTCTGAATTCGGTGGGCAGAGCAGACATGCTCTGCCCGTCCATTTTGGGCGGCTTCGGGCCAGATTCGGTCCTCATAATGCGCAGGCGCAGACGGCCGGTCTTCCTCCGGGATCGGAAAGACACGGCGTGCGGAGCAGTTGCCCGGCCCATGCGTTATTTCGACCTTGGCGGCTAAGGTAGTGGGCCCTCCGGGGGCGAGGCCGCTAGGCGCGCTTGCTATGCTTCGCCGTCTCGCACTGTTTGTTGCAGCCGGCATCGAGCCGCTCGCAGCGATTTTCCTTTATGCGGCTCGCCATGGCGTCAACCGCGGAATCCAGCGCGGCACATTAGTCCGAAAGCTCTCGTACTCCGTGCCGAATGTTTGCTTGAGCGTCGGTTCTTCGTACATCACCACAAAGACATGAAAAAAAAGCCAGAGTAGAGCGCCGTACCAGAGGAGACGCCAGTCACCAAACAAAAGGGCCTGACCAAAAATGACTGCGACGACTGCGATGTAGATCGGATTTCGCACGTAGCGATAAAGGCCAGTCACTACGAGCTTTTGTGTCGGCGCGACCGGGGCGGGCGTCCCCAGCCCCTCCAGCGCAAAACGAGCAAATGAATCCACAAGTCCGGGCACTCCGACGATAATCAATATACCGCCGAGGATGCGGGTTAGATCGACGCCGAAAAAAGCTGGCCGAAATTCCCACTGCGTGACCCACCAGGGGACGAAGCCTGCCAGCACCAACGGCGCAATGACGAAGAACAGAGCGGAGCCCAAGACGGCAATTGCTTTCGACATTGCGTGCTCCCGCGACCCGACAAGAATAGCTTAGCAAATCACTTTCTGCTACGAGCATTGAACGCGGCTCCACAATTAGTTGTCCCGGCCGTCGAGTTCTCTTCACCTCGCTTCTGATCTTCAGGCTGAGTTCCGGTATGGGTCATTCGCGTCGGTTTGGCCACGTGCCGACGACTTCCGTTGGACCCCTATAAACAGACATCGCTACCGTGGGTCGGCATGTCTCGAATGTGCCACAAGCGGATGATCGATCAGCTTTCCGGTTTTGGCCGCCTGACCAATTTGATGCCGCCGGGATTTTCGACCGACGCGAGTCATTTTATCCTGTTGAACTCTTCGCGAAACTGGTTTCCTGCTTCTGTCCATCGTCCGAAGCGAGTATTGATGTTTTCCATCAAACCAAAAGTCGCAAGGGCTTCTATTGCATGTTCGCCAGCGGACATGGCGCGGCTGTCCACCTCGTCGCCGTACTCATCCAAATACTGGTCGACCATCTTGACGAGTGCGATCAACAGCTTCCGTTCACGTTCGGTCAAAACCCCAGCTTTGCTCATCGCGTATTTGCCTCGCCAATTCTCGCGGGAAAAAGATTTGGATGGCCATTTTACACGCCATCGAGGATGCCAGCTATGGGTCATTTTCAGACTTGGGCGCGCGAAGTCCCGAGGTCCGCTTTACCCTCAAGAACAGACGTCGCCGGCTGGGCCTGTCAGGTCCGAAAAGGGCCATAAACTGCCATTGAAGATGAAGGCACGATTTTTTACTCGATCCTGACCTGCTTTCTTCCCGATGTCCCAAAGTCTATCTTGGTTGAAAAGACACGAGAGGCAGCGAAATGCTACCGGAACCAATTACTTACTGTTTCTACCGTTATCGCGGGCTCTGTCTTCACACCTCGATTGTCACGACTTTCACAATCATGATGGCCGCCGCTCCACTACAGGCTTCCGTAGCACCAAAAGCGTCAGCGTGCGGATACCTCGCTGGTCTAATTGATAAGGCACCGCCATCAGGACCGTTGTTCCTACCCAGCTATCCGACCGTCGAATCGGGGCCTCTCCATGGTGCCGCCTATCTCTATGACAATGCGGTAGCCGCCATCGCATTGGTCGGTTGCGGTGAGCAGGACAAAGCGTATCGGATTGGCTCCGCGATTCTCTGGGCCATCGATAACGACCGCACCTGGCATGATGGACGGCTCCGGAACGCTTACGCCGCGGCTGTGGTGGCGAATGGCCCCGTCAAACTTCCGGGGTGGTGGGACAATACTCAGAACAAATGGTTGGAGGATCGATATCAGGTGGGCAGCGATAATGGTAACATGGCATGGGCGATGTTGGCGTTGCTGTCGATTGATGATGTGAACACCGGCTCTCGGTTCCGCGATGGTGCAGCACGGCTTGGCGTCTGGGTCGCGCAATGGGCCGATACGCGCGGTACTGGCGGTTTCACGGGCGGTACGTTTGGGCACGAACCGACGCCGGAAGTGCGGACGTGGAAATCGACTGAACATAATACTGACCTCGCCGCCGCGTTTGGCCTTCTTGCGATCCGTACAGGCGATTCGCACTGGCGTGATAAGGCAACGGCTGCTGAGCACTTCGTAGATACGATGTGGGCTCCGGCATGCGCCTGTTTCGCCGCAGGGACAGCTGAAGACGGCGTCACGCACAATCCGACTTTGGCTCTGGATGCTCAGATCTGGCCTTTAACAGCGCTTCACGGAGCGGCCGGGAAATTTGCAGCGGCAATGACGACCGCCGAACAGCGAATGAGTGTCGGCGGGGGCTTTTCTTACGGTGAAGACCGGGACGGTGTGTGGACCGAAGGGACGGGCCAAATGGCTCTCTTGATGAAATTGCTCGGCAGGACTGAGAGGGCAGAGTCGTTGATCGCTGTAATCGAATCCCAGAGGTCGCCCGATGGTGGGTTCTATGCCACGACTGTCCGCGAGTTACCGACTGGGTTCGTGTTGGACACCGACCCGACCAAGCCGCGACTCTATTTCCGATTGTCACATCTTGGCGCAGCTTCGTGGGCTGCCCTCGCGGAACGTGGGTTCAATCCCTTTACGATGACAAAAGGACTTCCGTAGTTGAGCCGCAGGGCTTCTCGTCTCGGCCTTTTCGGTCTTTTTTGATTTCGATATGTCCGCAAAGGGTCATTTTCGGAAATCGCGGTCGGTCTGCGCTACTCCCGCTTCTGCCCTGAGAACGGACATTCCTCAGCGCGCTCGGCATGTCCGAAAAGTGCCAACAGCGGAAGTCAAAAACCCTTCAAAGATATCTATTCCTCGCTGCATGCAACCCTCGATGACGCCCGAAGATCAACCGGTGAAGCTGTCACCGAACATTGGCAGACCGCTCTTCGACTCCGCGCGAGCCGCCTCATCCTGGAGAACGTCCCAGTGTTCGGCCAACACCCCGTCGGCAATGCGCACGATTTCGGCGGCAATCCAGTTTCTCGGGAGTCCAATGCCAGAGAATCGCCCGTGGACGATGACAAAGTCGCCTTCGGCCAAGATCAGGCCCGGCTCATATTTGAGGGACGCGGGAGAGGCCTTGATGAGGTTGAAGAGACCTTCGCGGCCCGGTTCGATGTGCGCGCTGTGCTGCGTGTATTTGTCGGACCAGAAGCGGGATGCTGCGTCGTAGTCACGTTTGTTGAACAGCGTGTCGAATGCTTCGAGCACGAGTGCCTTGTTTTGCTCCGGTGTGGTCCTGATCATGTGTTGTCCTTCGCTTTTCGACGGAATAGCAATCTGGATCGATCCGGCGCGGGTCATCGCGACCAAAGCGACCGTGATCACGCTGAACAGAGCGATCACGCCCGCGCCCAAGCTGACGGCGAAACCGAGCCCGTGCGCGGTCGCCACCGCGCCGAGAAGGAGCGAGACGGCACCCAGCGACACATAAGCCAGCAAATAGACTGCCGAGAGCACGCCGCCGCGGTGCTCGGCCGGCGCCGCGCTGTTGATCGCCTCCAGGCCGCTGAAAAACAGCAGGCTATATCCGGCGCCGGAGATCGCCGTGGCGGCGAGGAAGACTGGCAAATGATGGTGGGCGACTGCCGCTGCCAGCAGCACCATGCCTAGAGCAGATGCGGCGGCGCCACCGGTCATCGCGGCCCGAGGTTGCAGCCTCCTCGCGCCAATTCCGACCACGGCCGAGGCGATCGCGAATAGGGAAAGAGCGGCGCCGTTCACGAGCGCGTTGGGCGATCCAACGAGATCGCGGGCAACCTGACTTCCGAGCGACAGGATCAGTACGCCATGCGTGTACGCGGAGGTTACCGCCGCCGCCGCGACCGCGAAAACGTTGCGCAAATGGTTCGGTATGAAGGGGGTTTTGGGACGCCAGCGGCCATGGGCTTCGCTGCCGGTACGGCGCGGCAGGAACCATGCCGCGACAAACAGCGCGGCCAGGACCGCGGACAGCACCCAAAAGTTCAGCCGCGTGGGCAGTGGAGCATATTGAATGAGGGCACCGCCGAGCAGCAGGGCCGCGGCAAAACCGACGGCTTGGGCGATGGTTGTGATCGTGGCGGCGCGCTTCGCCGCCCCTTGGCCGCTGAACTCCACCATTGCGGCGGTCGAGGGGCCTGCCGTGAGGCCGACG
Organism: Bradyrhizobium sp. AZCC 2262; assembly: GCF_036924535.1. Lineage (NCBI taxonomy): Bacteria > Pseudomonadati > Pseudomonadota > Alphaproteobacteria > Hyphomicrobiales > Nitrobacteraceae > Bradyrhizobium > Bradyrhizobium sp. AZCC 2262. The sequence goes on from NZ_JAZHRT010000001.1 coordinate 5,741,860, forward strand.
CCGATGCCCATGAAGGCGCGCCCCGCAAACAGCCAGAGCACATCGGGCGCCAGCGCCAAGAGCAGAGTGCCAAAGAGCGAAGCGCCGACACCCCACAGGATTGCGGCGCGACGGCCGACATAATCGGACACATCGCCGAAGCCGACCAGAACGACGGCTACGACAATAGGATAGATGGCGAAGACCCCGGTCGTAACCGTGTGGGTGAGATGCCACTCCTCGGCAAATAGCGGATAGGTCATCGCCGGCGCAGCGCTGGTCCACAAGGTGTGCGCGACCACGCCGGCCGCAACCCAGAAGCTTGCGCGTTGCCCAAGCTCGTACGGTGCGGAGTTCCGCTGGGTACAGCAGCCGGGCCGGTGAGGCCCGCAAGCGGCTGGAGACAGAAGGGGACCCTTGATCATCGCTTTACTCCCGGCGCTCCCGGTGTGCCAACTTCAGAGCTTCGAGCCGCCATCGACGCGGATGGTATCGCCGCTGATCCATCGGGCATCATCGGATGCCAGGAAGGCGATAACGCCGCCGATGTCGTCGGGCTGCGCGAGGCGCTTCAGCGCCTGAATGCCCAGCGCGAAGTCGCGGCCCGCGCCTGTCCTGGTGAAGTTCAACATGTCCGTCTCGACCATACCGGGCGCGACGGCATTGACGCGGATACCACGTGCGCCAAGCATCGAGGCGAAATGCTTCACCAGAGTGTCGACGGCACCCTTGGTTGCCGCATACGCGGGTTCCGTTCCAACAACGGCGCGCGCCGCGAGCGATGAGAGGAAAACGATGCTGCTTCCCTTGCACATGATCGGAAGCAGCTGCTGCACAAGAAAGAACGGTGCGCGGACGTTGACTGCGAACAGCCTGTCGAAATCCTCGACCGTCGTTTCCTCGATGGTCGCCGCTTTCAAGACCCCTGCATTGGTGACAAGGATGTCCAGGCGATCTCCGACAATGCTGCGGGCCTGCCTGGCAAGCTTGCCGGCGCCGTCCGCGGCGGCAAGATCCGCCGCAATGGCATCTGCTCGGCCACCGGCTTTGCGTATCTCTGCGACAACACCGTCCGCTTCCTTCGCGCCACGGCCGTAATGCACGAGAACCTGGGCGCCGGCGGCGGCGAGCGCCAGTGCACTAGCGCGGCCGATGCCGCGCGAAGCGCCGGTAACGAGAGCGGTTTTGCCGGCCAGACTAGCCATGATCGTCGTCCTTATAGTTGCTGCGGCGGATAGCGTGACCGCTTTCGATCCTCACACGCCTCGGCGCTCGCCCGCCGACAGGAACATCGAGACATGACGGACGAAGAGTTCGGGATACTGGTACTGCGAGCCGTGATTGGCGTCGGGGTAGAGAATGAGTTGGGCGTTCGGCAGGTGCTGCTGCAGGATGAACGAGTTCACGGAGTAGACGATGACGTCGTTGCCGCCGTTCACCACCAGCGTCGGCTGGCTGATCGCCTTCAGATAGTCGTAAGACCCTTTGAACTGAATGCCCCATTTGCCCAAGGCTTCGAGTTGTGCGGGTGCCACCCTTTCGTTGACCTCGGGGTCTCGGTTTTCTTTGCGCAGGCGGAACCGCTTGAGGAAGTCGCGGCCAGCCGCCTGGCTTGCCTCCGACCTAGTGAAATGGACGGCGAGCCAGAGGTGGTCGGGGTCTTCGTAGCTTGCGCCGAAAATTTGCTGCGCTTCGGGCGTCAGATTGGCCATACCCTCGCCCCCGCGTGGTCCGGTCCCGACAAGGATCAACTTGCGAACGAGGCCAGGCGCCTGGCCGGCGATCTCCTGGGCGACCAAGCCACCGATGGAGAAACCCAGCACGTCGACCTTTGAAAGACCCAACGCTCCGATGAAGGCGATGGCGTTGGCGGCCATACCCTCGATCGAAGTCGGCACTTGCCCTGAACTGCTGGAGACGCCGGCGTTGTTGAACAGAACGACCTCGCGGTCCTTGGCGAAACCGTCGGTCACCGCTGGATCCCAATGGTCCATCGTCCCGGTGAAGTGCTGGTTGAAGACGAGTGGCACGCCGCCCGATTTGCCAAAGCGGCGATAGGCAAAGCGGATGCCGTTCGCTTCGACGAACTGCGTCGGCGCGGTCTGGTGGGTGTGAACCATCTGGTCGGGCCTTTTCACTCAGTGGGTACCGCATCCGGTAGGAGCGCCAGGGCTGCTCTCGCGCAATCGATGTCGTTCTGCACCATGGGCGCTCCGCTCACCCCGATCGCCCCGACAACCTCGCCGTTCACCTTGATGGGAAACCCGCCACCCCACGCCGCTACACGCGCAAGCGTGGGGATGCCGGCCAAAAGCGACGGGTCGCCCTGGATGAAGTTGAAAAAGTCCTGAGTGGAGACGCCGAATAGAGCGGTGTACGCCTTCTTCTGCGCAATCTCGATGGTAGGCATCGAGGCCCCATCCATCCGGCTGAAGGCCTTGAGATTGCCTCCGTCATCGAGGATCGCCACGTTCTCGCTAACGCCAAGTTCTCTGGCTTTTGCCACTGCTGCATCCACCATTTTCTGTGCCAGCTCAGAAGAGATGCTGTGTTTCTTCACAACGTTAGCCATTGGGCTCACTCCTCACTTGATATGCACTGCATATGCACTGCGCGTTGATCGGGTGTAGGTCGCAATGAATCGACTCTCTTGCGTATCCCTGGTGGTTGTCGGTGGTCAGGATCTGGCTCCAAAGATCGGAAGATGAAAATCCCGGCAGGATCAGCTTGCCGCGAGTGATCACGAGGCGGTTTTGCCGCCGTTGATCCTGATGATCTGGCCGGTGACGAAGGACGCTTTGTCTGAAGCTAGGAACACAATAGCGTCGGCGATCTCTTGCGGCTTCGCACCGCGTTTAAGCGGTATGGCAGCATAGAACGCTGCTTTTTTGTCGGGCGTCCCGGTCAGACGATCGAGCATCGCGGTCTCGGTCGGACCAGGCGCGACTGCATTGACGCGCACGCCCGAAGGGGCGGCTTCGAGAGCGGCGGATTTCGTGAGACCTTCCACCGCGTGCTTGCTTGCGGTGTAGAGTGCGAGATTCGCCGCACCGCGCTCGCCCATGGTCGAAGAAATATTGATGATGCTGCCTGAGCCCAGCGGCTGCATGGCCCGTAACTGGTGCTTCAAGCTCAGTATAGTGCCGAGCACATTGGTGTCGAACATTCCTGCATAGCTCTCGGAAGTCTGCTCGATCAGCGGGCCAGGTTTTCCTTCGGTGCCGGCATTGTTGACCGCGACATCCAGGCGGCCGAAGCGCGCGACCGTCTGTTCGACAAGGTTGCGCACGTCATCTTCGTGGCGCACGTCCGCCGGAATGAAAGCGGCTTCAACGCCGAGGCTACGAAGCTCGGCTTCGAGTGCCTTACCTTCGGCCTCGCGGCGGCCGGACGCAACGACCGTTGCGCCTTCTTTGGCAAAGGCAAATGCCGTGGCACGACCGATGCCGGTCAGAGCACCGGTAATGAGGATAACAGGAGCGCCCATAGCGGTCGTCCTCTGAATCTTGTTGTTGACCTAAAACGTATTCGAAGCCGTGGCTTTCGGGCGCGGAGCAAACCGCCGGCGCCCGGACATGATCAGTTAGCGCTGTGGCCACCGTCGACGTTGAGGACGTGGCCCGTGATGAACCGGCCTTCGTCCGAGCCGAGGAACACGATGCCGTCGGCGACCTCTTCGGCGAGGCCGAGCCGACCGAGCGGAACCTGCGTCGCCAGGGCCGCCTTGCTCTCCGGCGTGCTAGTGAAGCGGGTCAGCATGCCGGTATCCGTGGGGCCAGGCCCAACGGCGTTCACTCGAATCCCCGACTTGGCGAGCTCGAGCGCCACCGACTTGGTGATGCCTTCGACGGCGTGCTTGGCGCCGACGTAGATCGAGGCCCCGGCCGCGCCCCTGTGCCCATAGGTCGAGGAGATATTGATGATGCTGCCGCTTCCCTGGGCCTGCATGGCGCGCACTTCGTGCTTCATGCTCAGAACCATCCCGAGAACGTTCGTATCGAACGTCGCAGCAAAGCTTTCCGCCGTCTGGTCCGTGATCGGGCCGCCTTGGCCCTCGGTGGCGGCGTTGTTCACCGCGACATCGAGACGGCCAAACCGTGCGACGGTCTTATCGACCAGGGCGCGGACATCATCCTCTCTGCGAACATCGGCGTTGATGAATTCGGCTTCCGAACCGAGTGAGCGCAACTCCTTAACGAGTGCGTTGCCGGCCTCATCACGCCGGCCGGCTACGACCACCTTCGCGCCCTTCTTGGCGAAGGCGACGGCGGCGGCGCGACCGATGCCGGTCAAGGCGCCAGTGATCAATACGACTGAGTTACTCATTTGTGATCCTCGCAATTTGCTACCCTACCGGCAGAGCATGGACCTGGAACCTGTGGCTTCGGCTTTTAGTGACCGAGCCCAGTCTCAGGTCCTTTCGTTGAAAGCGATGTAAGCTCCTCTGGCGCCCGCGAAAAAGACTTTGTAAGCTTGGCGGCATGCCTAGGAGATATGGAGCGCTATGGAGCTACGGCACCTTCGCTATTTCATAGCGGTCGCCGAAGAAGGCAGCCTGACGGTCGCGGCTGAGAAAAGGCTGCACACGGCGCAGCCTTCCCTCAGCCGCCAAATCCGCGATCTCGAATACGAGGTTGGCGTCGAGTTGATGAGCCGTAGCGTGCACGGCATTGAATTGACCGCCGCTGGCAAGGCCTTTCTCGACCATGCACGGCTGGCGCTCACCCAGGCAGAGGCAGCCAAGGAAGCAGCGCGGCGGGCGGCTCAACCCGCCAAGCCGACCTTCGCTCTAGGGTGTCTCACGGGGAAGGAAATAGATTGGTTGCCTGAAGCGATGCGCATCCTTCACGATGAACTGTCCAATATAGAGGTCACGGTCTTTAGCCAGAATTCCCCGGACCTCGCTGACGCCTTAATGAGGGGCAGGCTTGACGCCGCGTTCATGCGGCCGGAAGAGCGGGCGGACGATCTGATTTACAGGCGTGTGATTACGGAGCCATTCGTCGTCGTGTTCCCCAGCGACCACCGCCTTGCCGGGCATGACGCCATCGATCTGCGAGAGATCGTGGGCGAAACATTCATCATACCATCGAAGACGGCCCCGACCTCGCGCGCTGTGATCGAGGACTACTTGAAGCGGTCCGGACTGGCTATCGTTCCGGCTCACGAAGTGGACAACATTACCCATGCGATATCCATGATCGCGTCGACCGGCGCCGTAGCGCTTCTGCCTGCCTACCCAAATATTCTTCTTCCTTGGTCCGTAACCAGCCGTCCGATCCGAGGAGATGCCCCAACGATCGACTTGGTTGTCGGCTACAACAAGGCGAATAGATCGCTGATCCTGAAACTATTCCTTTCGAGAATCGATGATTTGAGCGCCCAGATGTCCAGCAAGGGCTGGAAGGCTCCGTGACTAGATCGGCATCGCATCCCATCCTTTGTCTGAGGCCGATTACAGGGCACGGCTGCGCGCGGCTGGCGCGCGAATTCGGATCGGCTAGTGACCTTGAGGACTGCATTGGTAGAGATTTGCTACCCACGCGCTGCGCGCATGTGATTTGTCCGCACCGCCGTAGTGAGGTGGTGGAACGCTCGCCGGCTGGCACGAATGTCCGCCTTGGCATCAACACGATCATGGCCCTCGTCGTAGAGTTCGCCGGGATTACCCTCGCGCGTGACGCCGTCGCGCTGGACATAGCGCAGATGAGCCCGCACCGCGCCGGCATTGCCCGCCTTGATGCGGACGAGCCGCGCCTTGATGACGACCCGGCGCTGACCTGCGGAGCGACGGCTTGCAGACACCGTTCCCTGCGCATAACCACGGCCGATGCGCGAGCCCGTGAAGCCGGAAGTTCTGTGCGTTGTTCCGATGCCAGCTTTTTGCGCGATCTTGCCAACGCGCTTGACGTAGCTGATTGCCTTGCGGCCGCGGCGGTTGCCGATCCGGCCGAGCCTGACCTTGAACTCGTCATCGATGTCGGACACGCGCGCTCCGTTTGGCAGCAAGCGCATGTGTGAATGGATCTCCGGTGCGTCAAGACGGAGACGTGGTTCGTCAATCGCGAAAGGTACTTAGCTGCGAGTTGGCGACACCGTCTTCGACGGTGGCGACAAATCCTGGATGTGCAGACAACGGTTTAGGCGCGTTTGGGCGCCAGTGCTTTTATCTTGCCCTCCCGCTTGATCTGCTGGCTGATTGGCTCATCCTGGCTAACGGGTGTTTTTGCGAAAACATCACCACACGCCGAGACGCAGCCGCGCGGTTGTGATCAGAGCCTGGCTGACAGCGGACGCTCGCAAAAAGCACCACCATTTTGCACGCAAAACAGACCGCGCGAAGCTCCCACGGCGCCGCTTCTTACCGCTAGATTTCCGGAAATAATCGCGGAAACAGCACGTCGAGCGTATCAAAAGGAAAGCGCAACGACACTGGACCCTTGGGCGTGTCGGAGGCAAGAAGGCCGGCGGCGATGACGTCGTTGAAGACGCGCCGCGCCGTTCGTTCGGGAAGGCCGGTGATGCGCGGAACTTCGCCGCGATCGAACTGTCCGCGGATCAGCGCTTCTTCCAGAAGCCGCGCCGCCTCGGGCTTCAACTGCTCGCTGCGTTCGACGAGATGGCGCATGCGCTGGGCCAGCGTCTCGATCTCGAACAGGCCTGTCATGAAGGTTACTTGATCGAGGCAGACCTGCAGGAACCAGAGAACGTATTCGTTCAATGCCCGCTGCGAGAGGTTTCCCCGGCCATCGAGATCGCCCTGCCGCGGCATGTCGGCGTGATCCATCATCCGTTTGTAATCGCCAGGGCCGGTCAGGCCGCGGGCCAGTCCACGCGAGACCGACCATAGTCCGTGCGCGCCGATTCCGGCGAGATGCCCCATGGCGTGGCTCATCAGACGGCTGACGCGACCGTTGCCGTCGGGGAAGGGATGGATGTAGTTGAAGCGATGATGTGCGGCCGGAATGGCGGTGATCCGCGCCGCTTTGCCAAGGCGCTCGAAGCGATAACGCTCTGCAAAATACGTCATGAACGCTTCGACACGACCGCTGGACGGCGGCTGATGCCGGCCGACCGCGACATCGTGTTCGGACTTTGAGCGCCATATCCCGGGCTGCATCGTGAACTCGGTACCGGCGCCCTGAATGCGCAGCATCTCAGGCGCGGCGCCGCGGTAGAATTCGCGATGGAGCCAGAGAATGAAATCGACCGAAGCCGGTTCAGGCAGGCGATTTTCGAGCGCCATTGCATCGATTTCGGACTGCACGCGCACATGGGCGACTGCCTCGATCTGCAGGTTGCGCCGCGCCACGTCGTTGTCAAAATTGCCGTCAATGGCACGCGCGATATCGCGCGGCCTGGTGTTATGGCCTTCGATCAGGTTGCTGTAGTAGGTGTTCATGATCCGCACGAGGCCTGCGAGATTGGCGGCGGTCTGCGGATTGAGCGCGTGGCCAAGCTTCGCGGCCGCCGCTGAGAGTTCGGCGACAACGTCCGAAATAGCCTCCGGCAAGTCCTCCAGCCGGGCAGGCTCGATGCGTTCGACGGTTTCCATGACGGGGTTCATCTTGGCCGATCTGCGATCATATTAAGATATTCAATATAAATGATTTTATTATAAAGATCGCCAGCTTTGGCCGATCTTGTGGCCGATCTTAGGCAAATTGACCGATGGCCAATTCTGGCCGATCCAACATTTCATGCAACCCATTGATATATATTATAAATATATAATATTTCAGAGATTTTGGCCGCTTTTCTGGCCGATCCGGGCTGGATCGGCCTCCGTTTTGCGATCTCGGGCCTATTGGAGCTCGGTCTCTGACCGGCAGGCCGCTAGCCCAGGGGATTCCAAGACGGTCCTTGAAGACGCGGCGGCGAAGCCGGTACATCTCTGTGAGCAAACCGAAATGTTGACCAAATTGATGATTGTCGAGTGCGACGGCGTGCATGCTGACCTCCGGTTGAAGAGAGAGGTCACAACAACAGAAACGAAAGTGAACCGCGCCTGTACTTTTTTACAGGTAGCTCGCGCCATTTGCCAAAGAGAAGAAGTTTCAGCAAACAAAGCTGACTGTTAATGCGCCGAAAATCAATCCCGCTTCCCGAAAGAAGCTGGTCGATCGGATTCAAAGAATGCAAGGAATTCAGCTTGCTCAGGGCAACAGCCGGCGACGCACCGCTTCCGCCACGCATTGTGCAATCGATGTTGCTTCCAGCTTGCTTCGCGCGTTTTCAAGATGAAACACGACGGTGCGCGGCGCTATGCCAACGAGGATCGCGGTGTCAGCCACTGTCTTGCCTCGCGAAGCCCACGCCAGGCACTGACGCTCGCGCTGGGTCAAAACGTCGCCGGCATCTGGTCGATCACCTGCCGTAACCAGCCGCGCCGCGACGTGCGTATGGAAATACAGCCCCACGAGTTGGACGACGTCTTTCGACTTGGCGATGAGCCGTTCCGGCCGCATGGCCCGATCGTCCGTGGCCAAGGTAAACGCGGCCATTCTTCCGAAGCCACTTCTTATCGGCACAGTGATACCGGATTGAATGCCGAAAGTCGTCGCCTCTTCGAAGAACTTTCGTTGCGCACGATTACCCACCGGGGTCGGTGCGCCAGCACCCCAGCTGAATAGATCATGCTCAAGCCGCGCACGCCGAACGACGGGGTCCAGTTGTTCGTAGTGCAGGTCAAAATACCGGCTAGTCCAGGACTTGGGATAGGAGGAAATCAGTTTCGGTGCGTCCTCAACAATGCGCAGATAGGCAAACCATCGAAAGCCGAGACGCTGCGTCACGCGCGTTGCCACGCGTTCAAAACTGGCGTCATCATGGGCCGTCTGAATGGCGTCGACGAACTCCTGAAATGAGTGCTCTATCGAATTCATGCTGCCGCCAGATGTGCATTATTGGTTGAACTACCCGCCGTTACGGGACCTGCTTTATCCATCCGAAAGGGTGTGCGTGCGGACCTACCGTTCCCAATTGTTCGGGCCTTTTCTCCTCAAACGGGTTGCGTCAAGGCGCGACCTTGATCAGTTCGATGCTCAATAGCCTCGTCGTCAGCCAAGCAGCCGACTAGTGCTATTTACTCCTCGCCGCGCCCGAGGCCCAAACGCAGCCGGCGTATCAATGAAGCAGTCAGACCCCATCGATACTACCGGTTCTCGCCTTAATCGAGTCCGCAGGAGCGCTCCGTCCGCTGCCCGAAAACCCCTTCTCAGCGCGAAGGCACGAAGGCGACGGCCTCGATCTCCACGCGCGTGCCAACACCAAGTAGCGATCCGGCTCCGATCGCCGTGCTGGCGGGCGGCTCCTTGCAGTCCTTGAACGTCTCGACGCGCGCCCGATTGAAGCCGTCATAATCGGCCAGGTCGGTGAGATAAGATGTCGTCTTCACGATGTCCGACAGGGTGGCGCCGTGCTTTGCCAGCACGCCAGCCATACGGGCAAAGATACGATGGGTCTGCAATTCGATATTGTCGCGCGCGTCCTCGTCGACGCAGAGGCTCCCCGACAAGAATAACAGCTCTCCACTTGTCCCAAGCGGGACGCTGCGAGCCGGCGAAAATCGCGGTCTATTTGGGTTTGTTGACGACATGAGACTGAACCTTCCTGCTTTTCGATAGAAATGTATCCCGACTTGAATGGATGGTCGCCAGCCGAGGGGCGAACGGGATCAGGTCTTTGGCGCCTTGGCCAAGGCACTAGTTGCATAGACCGGACGCCGCCGTTCGGCGAAGGCACGAAGCCCCTCTTCCGCATCCGCAGTTTGGAGCAACCGCTTTTGCAGCGTGCCTTCGAGTGCCAACCCGTCCTGTAGCGAGCGGTCCAATCCGTCATGGATGGCCTGTTTTGCGGCCTTGACGGCAAGGGGTCCGTTCGCCGCAACGCGCTCTGCGATTGCGAAAGCCGTATCGAGCAACACATCGGCGCCGACGATGCGGTTGACCAGCCCGATCCGTTCCGCTCGCTCCGCGTCGATCGTTTCCCCAGTCAGGATCATCTCCAGGGCATATCCCATAGGGACGAGCCGCGGAAGCCGCTGGGTACCCCCACCGCCGGGAAGCACGCCCCACCGCACCTCGGCCAATCCGAACCGCGAGTCCGGCGTGCAGATCCGTATGTCGCACGCCATCGCCAATTCAAGTCCGCCAGCAATGCAGTGTCCGTGAACGGCGGCAATGACCGGCTTGGTGATCTCGCCCGCAAGCGTCATGCCGCCAAAACTGATGGTGCTTTCCTTTCCGCGCAGGGCGATATCGCGGCGCCAGGGCATATACGTCTTCAGATCACCGCCCGAACAGAACGCTCGTCCGCCTGCCCCGGTCAGGATGGCGACAAGCAACGTCGGGTCCGTCTCAAACTCCTTCCAGGCCTCAGCAAGCGCCTGGTCGTGCTCGACGTCCAAGGCGTTCATGGCATCTGGCCGATTGATTGTGACGAGCGCGATGGCACCCTTGCGTTCAAAATCGATGGGCATGACTGTTTCCTTTAGGTTCGGCCTTGAGGCGCCAAGGCCCAGGCTTCAAAAACGGCAAGCGCCGCGTTGAGGACGAAGCCGAACGAACCGACGACGGCCAGCAAACCGAAGACCTCGGCCGCGTTGAAATTACGTTGGGCCATCAGCAGCAATGCGCCCAGCCCCGGCATCAGTGTGAGCATCTCCGCGACCAGCGATACGATGATCGCGAGCGGCGCGGCCACGCGCACGCCGGTCAGAATCGATGGAAGAAGTGCGGGGAGGAAAATCTTGGTCGTCCGGGCCACCGCACCGAGCTGCAAGGACCGCGCCGTCTCAAGTAACGTGGGATGCAGCGAGCGTACCCCGGAGGTGGTGTTGAGCAGAACCGGCCAGAGCGCAGCGAAGATAATCACGAACAGCTTCATCGTCTCGTTGACGCCGATGATCAGCGCTGCGACCGGCACGATGGTCGGCGGCGGCAACGTGCGCAGGAACTCCAACACCGGCCCGAGACAGCGCGCGAGAACCGGCGAGGCCCCGATCAGCCCGCCAAGACCGACGCCTAATGTCGTCGCAAGGGCGAGCGCCACCGCGACCGATTGAAACGTCACCAGCACGGCGGGAAGCAGATCGCCCGCTGCCGATCGTTCGCTGAGGACCACGATCCATGCGGACGGCGGTGGGAAGTACGGTGACCGTGGATCGCCGAGCACCTGCCAGATCGACAACAGAACGATCAGCGGCAAGAGCCCTTGCAGCGTGGACCAGACATGGCTGGCCGCGGAGAGCGCCAACCGGCGCCGCTTGTCACCAAAGGAAAGGCGCGCGGGCGCGCTGGTCGCGATCATGGCCCCTGTATCTCCCGAATTCCGGGAAATAGCCGCGCAAAAGTCACGCGAAGCCATGCATTGAGGACGATGCCGAGCACGCCCGTAGCAACGAGGTAACCAAACATGAGGTCGGGCCGTAGCGCCTCCTGTGCCGACACCAGTCCCCAACCGAGCCCGGTCGGATTGCCGACCATTTCCGCGATGACGGCGACGACAAGGGCAAGGCCGAGCGCAACGCGAGCGCCGACAATGATAGATGGCAGAACCGCTGGAAGGATCACCTTGCCGAGCCGTTGCGCCCGTGACAGGTGCAGCGTCGCCGCCGTATCCAGCAGCCTCGGGTGAATCGACCTCGCCCCGGCGACGGTGTTGACGATGATTGGCCATACGCTCGCGAAGACGATTACCGTGATTTCCGTGTAGACCGTGAACCCGAACAGCAAGACCGCGACCGGAACAAACGCCACCGCCGGCAAAGGCCGAAGCAGTTCGAGCGACGCGTTCGAGAAGCGACGGACCGTCCGTGAAAACGCTAGCGCGAGCCCGATTGAAGCTCCAAGAACGCTCGCAATGGCCCATCCGGTCAAGGCGCAGCCGACCGTATGCACGCAATCGCCGAGGATCTCACCGGAGCGGATCGCGACGAACAACCCCCGGGCGATTTCTGTCGGGGATGGAAGGAATTCGAACCGGGTCGCCGCGGCGCTGACACCAATCTCCCATGTGGCCAGAAGTGCCATCGCGGTCGCAAGTGCCGGCAAGTTGAAAAACGCCCCGGACCGCCTAAGCATGGATTTCATGGCGGAACGCCTCGTAGAGCTGATGACGCAGCCGCAGATATTCAGGCTGCTCCTTCGTCACGATCTGGTCCCGTGGCCGTGGGAGGTCGACGGTAATGCGCTGCGCGACATGGGCCGGGCTACCCTTCAGGATAATGATCGTATCGCTGAGGTAGATGGCCTCCTCGATGTCGTGGGTGACGAACAGGACGGTCGCGCCTGTCTCAGCCTGGACGGCCAGAAGCTGATCCTGCAGGGCAGCCTTCGTCATCGCGTCCAATGCGCCGAACGGCTCGTCCATCAACAGCGCGTTCGGCTCCATGGCCAGCGCCCTGGCAATCTGTACCCGCTGTTGCATGCCGCCCGACAGCCTCCAAGGATATTCATCCTGGAAGCGCTCAAGCCCGACCATGCGGATAGCGTTCTGAACCTTTCGCTCCAGCTCATCAGCACGAAGTCGACCTTCCACACCGAGAGCGACGTTTCTCCGCACAGTTCGCCACATCAGGAGAGCATGTCCGTAATCCTGAAACACCATGGCCATGCCGGGCACGGGAGACCGGACGTCCTTCCCGTCGTAGACCGCGCGACCGGACGCATAAGGCGTTAGCCCTGCCAGTGCCCGGAGGAGTGTCGTCTTTCCTGTGCCGGATCCGCCGAGGATCGACACGAATTCACCTCGGCCAACTTGCAGATCAAGCCCCTCTATGATCCGGCGAACGCCCGGAGCACCCGGCAGATCGATGCAGAGGCCCTCGCATTCAAAACTGCGTATCTGCGCCACGGCTCGCGTCATTTGAGCACCAGCTTGGATGCTTCCAGCGAAGCTGTGAGCTGACCGACCTCGCGGGTTGCCTCGATCCAGGCGGAGACGTCCTGTGCAGTCAAGGATGTGCTGTATGTTGGAAGAACGATGCTTTCGATGACATCCGCCGGCAAGCGGGTCCATTTGGCGAGGATCTCGCGCGCTTCTCCGGCATGAGCCTCGATGAACGCCCGTGCCTCGTCGAGCGCGGCAACCCAGCGCGCGATCGCATCGGGATTAGCGCGCGCCCAGGCGCCATTCGCCATCCAGCACGTCAGCGTGACCGGGTCGCCGACCTGCAGCATCGGATCGCCCAGGTCGATGTGACCAGCCTTCTTTTGTGCGCTGACGAACGGCTCGACCGATTCCGCGGCGTCGACCCGCTGCGCCTTGAGTTGGTCCGTCATGTTGGGGAACATCATCTCGACGAAGCGCACGCCTTTCGGATCAACCCCGCTGCGCTTCAGCGCGAGCAGAGTAGCGATATGAACGGCGCCATTGATCGATGGCGTACCGATCGTCTTGCCGTGCAGCTGGCCGACCGAGGTGATCCCGGACTGACTACCGGCCATGAGCCGCATCTGCATATTGGCCGCGGTCTCGATCGTGTTGCCGCACACGCCCACGACATCGAGACCGCCGGCCGCCGCCTTCACGATATCAATGGTGGTGGCGCCCGAAATCTCCAACTGACGCCCGAGCGCGCCGATCGTCGTGGAGAGGTTCTGCACCGGCATGATATCGACGTCGAGACCTCTCTGCAGAAAGATGCCCTTGTCCTTTGCCACCCAGAGCGGAAGCCAGGCCGACGCAGGCCTCCATCAACAGCCGAGATCGGTTCAGGGCGCTGCCGCCGTAGCGATCGGTCCTGTGATTGGTCTTATCCCGAAGGAATTGATCAATCAGATAGCCATTTGCTGCATGGAGCTCTACCCCGTCGAAGCCGGCCTGTTTTGCGTGTTGCGCGGCCTGGCGGTACTGATCGACGATCCCCTTGATCTCGTCAGTACCCAGGGCTCGCGGCGTCTCAAAGGGTTGCATCCCAGAAAATGTGAAGATCTCGCCGGCTGGCTTCAGAGCCGAAGGCGCTACGGGGAGCGCCCCTCCAGGTTGCAGGGAGGGATGCGAAATCCGCCCGACATGCCATAATTGCGCGAAAATGCGCCCTCCCGCATTATGGACGCTCTTGGTGACCTTCTTCCAGCCCGCTACCTGCTCGCCGGAGTGGAGACCGGGCGTACCGGGATAGCCGATGCCCTGTTGCGAAATCTGAGTGGCTTCGGTGATGATAAGACCTGCAGTTGCGCGCTGGGTATAATACGTCGCGCTCATGTCGCCGGGCACCTCACCCGCCTCGGCCCGACTGCGCGTCATGGGAGCCATGACAATCCGATTTGGAAGCTGGACGGGCCCCAGTGTCAGAGAAGAGAAAAGGTCAACAGCATCATCGTTCATCATGGCACACCCTTGCGTAGCAGCTGGAAATCAATAGGCACTGAGAACGATTGCAGCTGATGACGGTTGGTTGAAGTTCAAAAATTCTCAAAGCGAGAATTTCGGGGAGACTGTCGATCGCTCGGCACGCCTACGAAGAGCTGAATCGGCCGCCCCTGACCGACGAAGGGACAAGTCGCGCATCACGCGGGAGATCGTGGGGTCGGAATGATCCTCTCTCATTCCGACGCTTTGACGATTCGTTTCGGCGATCAGTGTCGTGCCCCAAGACGGCGCCATTCACTTTGCGCCCTAGGAAAAGCCGATCGCACAACAAGCGGGCCGAGCTCCGACCGGACGCGGATCTCATTCGATGCTCCGGGGAGTCCATGGAACATGATCGTCGATCCCGTCTTCGCCGGGATAAACCAGGTCTTGTCGCGAGCTGCGCATCGAGATGACGCGCCACTCATCAACGTCAATGATCCACACCAACAACTAGGCCTGCCGCTCCGGCGTCGTCACTACCAGACCGTCGAGCGCGTCGCTGACCTTGATCTGGCACGACAGGCGCGAATTCGGCCGCACGTCGAAGCCGAAATTGAGCATGTCTTCTTCCATCGGGGTCCGCCCGCCGACCCTCTCGCGCCAGGCCTCATCGACATAGACGTGACAGGTCCCACAGGCACAGGCCCCGCCGCATTCGCCTTCGATTCCCGGGATGGCGTTGCGGATCGCCGCTTCCATCACGGTCGTGCCGTTCTCGACATCGATAATGCGGGTCTCGCCGGAATTGTCGTTGAATTGAATCTTGGTCATGACTGCTCGTGTTACCGGGAAAGATAAAGTCGGGCAGTCCTATAACGGGTCGATCCGCTCTGCGCTAGGTGGCGGTTCTGCCGTGATGGCTGCGGCCAGATCGCCGAACGTCGCCGTTATCGCAATTCTGGTTCTCGAACTTGACCGGCGCAATTTTGCGAATGCTTTTCGCATTGTCGCAATACCACGTCCGAAGAACACTGATGGTAGTACAATCTCCAAATGAACAGCGTGTTCGAGGATGAGAACTACTCAGCGCTTGCCTTTAAACACCGCTGACTGGGCTCACCATTCTTGTTCCAATCGCTGGAGTCCAGCATGCATGACGTAGAAGCCAATAAGAAACTCGTGCTAGCCTACTATGAGACGGCGTTTCGAGGCGACCCTGAGCGAGCCGCAAGAGATTACGCGGGAGAGACTTACATTCAGCACAACCCACGCGTAGCCGACGGCACCGAAGGATTTATCGCGTTCGTACGCGGTCTATTGAATTCCTTTCCGGATATGAAGTTGATGATCAAGCGTGTCATCGCGGAAGGCGATCTGGTGGTAACACATGCCCACATCATCAAGATTCCAGGAGAGCCCGGCTTGGCTGTCGTCGATATTTTTAGGGTCGAAAGCGGTAAAGTAGTCGAGCACTGGGACGTTGTTGAAGCTGTGCCGTCCACAGCGCTGAATTCTAACGGAATGGTTTGATAAGGAAGGTTCACTCTTCCTTCACGCAGTGAATGCACGCGCCCGACGTCACTGCGGCTCTCACCGCAATCGAGTCAGTAGGAATACTTTTCGTACGCTTTGCGTGCAGATTCCTCCTAGCGCGGAGGCACGAAGGCCACGACCTCGATCTCCACTCGCGTACCAGAGCCAAGTAGTGACCCGGCTCCGATGGCCGTGCTGGCCGGCGGCTCTTTGCAGTCCATGAACGTTTCGACGCGCGCTCGGTTGAAGCCATCATAATCGGCCAAGTCGGCTAGATAGGATGTCGTCTTCACGACGTCCGACAGGGAAGCGCCGTGATTTGCCGGCACGCCAGCGATACGGTCAAAGATGCGACGGGTCTGCAATTCGATATTGTCGCGCGCGTCCTCGTCGACGCAGAGGATTCCCGACAAGAACAACAGTTCTCCACTTGTCCCAAGCGGGACGCTGCGGGCCGGTGAATATCGCAGTCTATTTGGGTTTGTTGTCGACATGAGACTGAACCTTCCTGCTTTTTGATAGAAATGTATCCCGACTTGATTGGACATCACTACACGCGCGTTATCAACGAGTCGACGACGACGAGCAGAACCAGAGCCATCAGCACCACCGGATATTCAAGCCGCATGAACTCACGCTGCCGCGACAGGGTAACGAGCACACCCAGCGTGATCGCGATGGCGACCGCACAACCGATCATTCGCAACGGCGGCATCAGAAGCGCAGCGGCCGAAATCCATTCGAGCGCTCCAACCGTTTTGCGCAAGCTATCGGAATATCCCCATGCCTTAAATTCCGCGCGAATGAAATCCGGCGCTACAGGATTGAGCCATCCTGCCCGAACCAAAACGACGGCGAGCAGGATGGAAAGCACGTCCGCGACAACCATCCGCTAGCCAGCCCTTGGAAGTGCAGCGATCATATCAAGCTCGACCCGTGCGCCTGGTGTCGACAATTGGTTGATGCAGATCGTCGTGCTTGCCGGAGTCCAGGCTCCGAAATATTCCTTGAGCACCGTCACCATTCCATCCTGATCGCGGATATCGGTGAGATATTTCGTTACCTTCACGACATCGGTCCAGGTCAGGCCCTCGTGATCGAGAATGGTCTTGATCGTCTCCATGGCGCGACGAGTCTGGTCAATGATGGAGTTGGGATGCTCGTGCTCGGCCAGCACATGCGGGTGCTTGTGATAGAGCGGCGACGGCGTCGCCCCCGAGATGAACAACAATCCGCAAGGGCTTTCGATACGGATCGCCGGCGCATAGGGCATATCGATCTTGCGCTCGGGGAGCGTCTGAATCTCCTTGATATCCGGGTTTGAAGGTGAAGTTGCGAAAGCAGGTCGTCTCGTCATGGGCATTTGTCTCCAGCCTGTTCGAATTTTCGAATGGAGGCTGATCGCCCCCGTCGGGCGCGAGCCGACCGCTGCATGGACCAACTCGCGCAAGCTTCTGTACGAAATCCGAAGCTTTTATGCAAACGTTTGCCTATACGAGCCCCCGAGGAAAATCGCCAATTATTGCCATTATTCGGATATTCCTTTGACGACGATTGCTCCCTGCGACAATTTTGTTCCGAATCTGCCAACACTTCAGACTTGATTGTGCAAACGTTTGCAGGTATGGCATCCTTTAACGAATGAGCGTCGTCGCTCAGCAAAGGGGACGAATACGCGTGTTGGCGGACGAGCAAAGCCCCGTTCGGGGCCCTGGCGGGACGGCGGTGATGCCGATGGCAGATGCGGTAACCCACAGCGCGCAGCCGTTGCTGCGCCTGATCGGCATCAGCAAGTCATTTCCTGGCGTGCAAGCGCTGAAGGGGGTTTCGCTCGAGATCCAGTCCGGCGAGGTGCACGTCATCCTTGGACAGAACGGAGCTGGCAAGTCGTCCCTCATCAAGGTGTTATGCGGCGCCTATCTCGCCAACGAAGGCACGATTGAGTGCGAAGGTCGCAGCGTCGCGATCCGCGGCCCTGCCGACGCCAATGCGATCGGCGTCTCTGTCATCTTCCAGGAGTTCTCACTCGCACCGTTCCTCGACATTGCGCAAAACATGTTTCTCGGCCGCGAACGCGCTTTTGTGAAGGGCGGTATGATCGACAAGGCGGCAATGCATGCCGCCGCACGCGACGTTCTTGCGCAGCTCGGCTTGCAATACGACACCCGAACTTTCGCCGGCGAGCTCGGCGTGGCGCAACAGCAGATGGTCGAGATCGCCAAGGCGCTGTCGCAAAACGCTAGAATCCTGGTGATGGACGAGCCGACCGCAGCGATTTCCGATCGGGAATCCGACCGGCTGTTCGAAGTCATTGCCAGACTTAAGCAACGCGGCGTGGCCATCGTTTACATCTCACATCGAATGAAGGAAGTCGTCACTTTGGGAGACCGCATCACCGTGATGCGGGACGGTTCCGTGGTGGCAACCTATCTCCGCAACGAGGTGACCCCGGACGCGATGGTCCGCGCCATGATCGGACGGTCGCTCGAGGGCCTGGAACGGCGCAAGCCCGTTGCCGCTGGGACGTCGGCACTGACCGTGACCGACCTGCGGACTGCAAAACTCGCAAACATCTCGCTCGAGGTGCGCGCCGGCGAAGTTGTGGGCCTGGCAGGCCTGGTCGGCTCCGGTCGCACCGAAGTCGTGCGCGCCGTCTTTGGCGCTGATCCCGTCCTGGCAGGAACAATTAAGCTCGGCGGCACAGACTTCATGCAGCGTCCGGATCGCAGCACTCGAGCCGGTCTCGCGCTCTTGCCGGAAGACCGCAAGCGCGAAGGCTTGGCGCTGTCACTAGCGGTTGGCCAAAACGCGACAGCAGCGGCAATGTGGCGACTATTTCGGCGCGGCTGGTTCGCACCGGCGAAAGCAGAACGCATCTGCCGGGAACTGATTGCCCGATTGAACATCGCAACACCCGGCTCCGGGCAGGTCGTGCGCAATCTCAGCGGCGGCAACCAGCAGAAGGTCGTGCTTGGAAAGTGGCTCGCGGCCGGATCCCGTGTGTTCATGCTGGACGAGCCGACACGCGGCGTCGACGTCGGCGCAAAGACCGAAATATACCGGCTGATTGATGATCTGGTGAAAGACGGAGCTGCTGTACTGATGATCAGCTCCGAGCTGCCCGAGCTGATTCACCTGTGCGATCGCGCCTACGTCATGCGCGACTATCGTATCGTCGGGCATCTCGTCCGCGAAGAGCTGTCGGAAAAAGCGATTCTCGACCTGGCGGTGCACCAATGACTTATCATATTGCCGATGAAAACAAGATCGGACCAGGCGCGCTATTGCGGCGAACGCCCGGCGTAACCTTCATCCTTGTCGGCATGATCGTGCTTTTCACGGTCGGGAATCCGCGGTTCCTGTCTGGCGCCAATCTGACAAATGTCGGCCTGCAGGCATCGCTGTTGTTGATGCTGGCATTGCCGATGACACTCATCATTCTCACCGCGGGCCTGGACCTTTCGGTGGGAGCATTGCTCGGCCTATGTGGCGTCGTGATTGCAGCGTTGCTCGTCGCGGGATGGAGCCTGCCGGCCTCCATTGGAGCTGCGATGGCGGTCGGGCTCATGGTCGGCGCAGTCAACGGATTCTTGATCGCCCATCTCGGGTTGCCGGCGTTCGTAGTCACGCTCGGTACTATGGGATTATGCGAAGGACTGTCCCTTGTCATTACCAACGGAGATCCGATCGGTAATTTCACGCCGGCACTCGAAACTTTCTACCGCTCCACAATAGTTTCGGTACCTGTTCCGGTACTGGCGTCAATTGGGCTCTATGGCCTGCTCTGGCTGGTGCTCTATCGCACGCGCTTCGGCAACTATGTTTTTGCCATCGGCGGCAACAAGGATGCGCTGCATCTCGCCGGCATCAACGCCAATCTCGTTCATATGGGCGTCTATCTGCTTTGCAGTGCGACGGTCGCACTGTCGGCCCTGCTGCTGTTGGGACGAACAAATTCAGCGCATCCGTCAGTTGCTGTCGGAATGGAGTTCGAGGCAATCGCCGCAGTGGTCCTCGGCGGCACTTCATTCGAGAAAGGCCAAGGCTGGCTATTCGGGACCGTCCTCGGCGTGCTGGCGATTTCTGTGCTCCGCAACGGCCTGAATGTTCTCTCTGTGCAGCCCGCGCTGCAAGTCGTCTGCGTCGGGTTGCTTCTCATTGCCGCGCTGCTGATCGATCGCAACCGGAAGAGGCCTTCAAGAGGCATGGCATGACGACAATGGAAGCCCCTGCCCTGACATCCCATCCGCGACAATCCCTGGCACCAGGCACCCTCGCGATCATCGTGCGGGTTGGCTTGATCATCGGTATCGGTCTGATGATGGCGAGCGTTAGTCCAGGCTTTGTATCCGCTGATAATTTCCTCAACATTCTGCGGCAAGCCAGTCTTCTATTCCTGGTGGCGTCCGGTCTGACGCTGGTGATTATCGGTGGCGGCCTCGACCTGTCGATCGGCGCCAACCTCACTCTGTGTGCTTGCCTCGCTGCCGCCGCGATCAAGAGCATCGGACAGCCGGCTGCAGGTATCGCCGTCGCACTCGGCTGCGGCGCTGTGGTCGGGCTTGCCAATGGAGTTTTGATCAATCGCGTGAAGATTCCAGCCTTCCTCGCCACCTTCGGTATGCTGTGGGTAGCGCAGGGAATTGCCTATTGGTTTATGGCAGGCCAGGTCATTTACGGATTCTCGCCGGCCTTCCGCTTCTTCGGCAGTGGATTCTGGTTCGGCGTTCCAGTTCCGATCTGGGTGATGCTGGTGACAGGCGCCTGTGGCCTGATCTTCCTGTCGCGGACGACGTTTGGCCGCGAAGTCTACATCATGGGTGCCAATGAAGCAGCCGCGGTGCTGTCTGGTATCCCGGTCGCCCGTCACCGTGTCTTTCTATACGTGATGAGTGGCCTGATGGCGGGACTGTCGGCACTCATCTATGTCGCCCGCCTCAACGCCGCCGAGCCCGGCATTGGCGAACCCTTGCTGCTGCCGGCGATCGCTGCGGTGCTGGTCGGCGGTACCTCGCTGTCAGGAGGAAGCGGCGGTCTGTTCGGGACGCTGCTGGGCGCAATCATTCTCACCCTTATCGTCAACGCATTGAACCTCCTGAACGTGAGCGCCAGCTGGCACCCGTTCGTTACCGGCACCATCGTACTATTGGCGATGCTTGCGGATGCGGTGGTCAACCGCGGTATGCGGAAATGAAGGTCTCGCCGTCAGCGCATGCGGACGGTCGTCTCAATGGGCAATTACATTTGTTGGGAGGTGTCATGACGAATCGAAGTGTCAGAAATATCTGGATACTGTCTGCCGCAATGGGTCTGACATTCTACGGGCTTGCCGCCTCGCCCGCGCTTGCGGCCGGCGAGATCATCGCGGCCTTCACCAAGAACCAGGTCGACCCGCACTTCGAAGACGTTCGCGCCGGTGTCGAGCAGATGGCGAAGAAAATGAATGCGACGGTTCGGCAATACGTCCCCACGAAGCCTAACAACATCACCGAGGGTATGTCGCAGCTCGAAGACGTTGGTGTAACCAAGCCGAGCCTCGTCCTCTTCATGCCGATCGATCCGAAGGCCCAGCTGCCAACCATCAAGCGGTTAATTGACGCCAAAACACCGGTTCTCAATTACAACGACCGTGCGGGCGATGCACCCTATCTCGCATTTGTCGGCGAGGATGATTACAAACTGGGCTATGATATCGCCAAAACGCTGTTCGACCACCTCGGTGGCAAGGGCAAGATCGTAATCCTCGAGGGCATCAAGGGCTCCAACACCGGCGACGAACGCAAGCGCGGGTTCGATGCGGCACTCAAGGAGTATCCCAATATCAAGTTGCTGGCTTCGCAGCCCGCCAACTTCCAGCGCCTGCTCGGCCTGCAGGTGATGGAAAACCTGATCCAGCAGTTCAACGATATAGACGGCGTCATCGCTGCAGCAGATGCGTCCGCGCTCGGTGCGGCCGAGGCGCTGAAGTCTGCCGGGCGCGGCAACGTTCCCGTGGTTTCGATCAACGGCGTTCCTGAAGCCGTGGAGGCGGTCAAGACCGGCAGCTTGCTGGCGATCGCCGAGTTCAACGGCTTCAAGATCGGGTGCGTCGCAACCGAGATCGGTCTGAAGGCGATACGAGGCGAACCTGTACCCAAGCAGGTCGTCATCCCCGCCGCAATCATTACCAAGTCGAATCATGCCGAATGGCTGGTGCCTTATCCCGAGCGCACATGTCCCGCAGCGGCGAGTTATATCGGACAGTAACCGAATGCTCGATGGTTTGTACGGCACGCGGGGCGAGTTTGCCCCGCGGAAGAACGTTTGCTACTGCTTACGCCTACGCCCGATGCAGCGTCTACTGGCTGCGGGACAATGCAAGGACCTTTAACAGTTGGCAGGCCCTTCGAAAGGCAAACGGCCTACCCTCAAGGACGTGGCGGCGCATGTCGGCGTCCACTACTCCACTGTGTCACGTGCGCTCGACCCGACGACCGCACATCGGATTACGGACGAGGTCCGCTCGCGCATTCTTGCGGCCGTTGCTGAACTCAACTATCGCCACAACGTCGCGGCCGCTACGCTTCGTACCCATTCGAGCAAGACGATCGGAATCATCGTTCCCGACATCACAAACAGCCTGTTCGGCCCAATCATTAAAGGCATCGACAGCATTTCGACCCAGCACGGCTATGTCGCGTTAATCGGCGACACCGACAACAGCCCGGAAAAGGAAGGAAAGCTGATAAGCACCTTCCTTTCGCGCGGGATCGAAGGACTGATCGTTGCCAGCGCCCTGCGCGAAGACGAGGTTGTCTCGGCCGTCGCTCATGACGGTACGCCGATTGTTACGGTGAACAGTCATGTCGACGACGACACCGTATCGTCGGTCAGCTACAACGTGCGGCCAAGCATTGGCGCTCTGGTCAAGCACCTTACCGAATTGGGCCACAAACGCATCGCGTTCATCTCCGGCCCCTCGTCCTGGTCGACCGCTGAGGAACGGCTGGCCGCTTATCGATACTGGATCGACCGGGTCAAGGCAGTCAGCGCGGACGACCTGATTGTCTACAGCAAAGAGTACCGCGAAGAGGAAGGCGCACGCTGTGCCGAGGAGCTGCTGCGATCCGGTGTACCCTTTACGGCGTTGATGGCTGCCAATGACCTGTTGGCGTTTGGCGCCTTGAAGACACTGCAGCGGCACGGCCTTCAATGCCCGAATGATATCTCCGTCACTGGATTTAACGACATTCCCATGGCCGAACGGTGGTCGCCGCCGCTGACGACGGTGCGGGTCGACCCCTTCCAGGCGGGCAAGGCGGCGGCCGAGATCCTCTTCGCCGATATGAAGGTTAGTCCCGAGGAACGGCTCCCCAAGCATGTCCTCCTCCCGGCTTCCATGGTCGTTCGGGGTTCGACCGCAAAGGTGCCGTCGTCCCAAAAACTCAAAACAGCCCGATCCGACGAACGCATGTGATCCGGCGTACCGGCCGTTGTCGGCACGCGGTGTCGACGCGCGCCCAGCGCTGCAATTTTGCAAAAGTATCTCCGCGAAAATGCCGCTCGCGCGGCGCCAAACTGCATCGTAACCCTCACGCATCCGACGTTCTCGCACTCCTCCGGGTCGCGTCGGCGCCATATCCTGCAATTCGGCCAAATTACAAGGAACTCAACGTGAGCATCAAAGCGACGGCAAAGCCCGCCAAGGCGCTGCTAAGCCCAAAGGATCATGCCCTGGTCATGATCGATCATCAGTCACAGATGGCATTCAACACCAAGTCGATCGACGTGACCAATCTGCGGACCAACGCCGGAATTCTCGCGCATACCGCAAAGGGGTTCAACGTCCCCACAATCATCTCGACAATTTCGAAAGACACCTTCGCGGGTCCGCTGTTCGATGAGATCACGGATGCCTTTCCGAACGCGGAGGTCACCGACCGCACAACGTCGAACGCGTGGGAGGACGAGAACTTCATCGCCCGCATCAACGCAATCGGCAAGGATCGCCTCGTGATCTGCGGTCTTTGGACTTCTGTGTGCTGCAACGGCCCGGTATTGTCCGCGCTTGACCAGGGCTACGAGGTTTATGTGGTGACCGACGCATGCGGCGACTGCACGCCGGAAGCCCACGAGCGGGCCGTTGAGCGCATGATCCAGGCCGGCGCGCGTCCGCTTACGGCACTGACCTACCTGCTCGAACTGCAGCGCGACTGGGCTCGCGTCGAGACCTATGATCTCACCACCGGCATCGCGAAGAAGTACGGCGGCGCATTTGGCATCGGCATCTCGTACGCCAAGACCATGTTCGGCGAATAGGTTCAATCAGCGGCGTATGAACGGCGTGGGAGCCGTTCATGCGCCGCTCTTGGAAATAGCACCGCTCCTGTCAGGCTCCTGTTTCATGCCTTTGTGTTGCTCTGATTTCCGACCGACAACGGTATCACGGAGATCAGGTATCCGATGCATCAAGCGATCGCCTGAGCCGGCATGTTGCTGGCTTGCGTGAAGCCCACGACGTGCACCTCAACCTTCCGGCCGCAGGACGATGCGGTCGCGTGCCGAGCCTATCACCGCGCTGTAAGCGGTCCTCGCCTCGCTGAGGGGATAGATGGCCGAATCTGAAATCGGGAACGGACGGAGCCATCCACCCGCAAATCCCGCCAGCGCACCGCGCAGGATATCGCCACTCTCTATCGACGAAAAGCCGAGCGTGTCGACACCGACATAGGTATGTTGACCGCGATAGAATTCGAGAATGTTGAATTGCACAATCCTGTCGACGGCGGCAATCAGTATCTGGCGGCCGCGCTTGGCAAGCGAGCGGTTCGCCGCCTGAAAATAGGGGTCGCCGACCGTATTGAAGACGATGTCGGCGCCTTTTCCGCCCGTCAATTCCCGAACCCGCTCCGGAATGTCGGTCGCGTCCGAGTTGATCATCTCGATCGGCGCATTGGCATGGCCCTGATAGCCCTCGTCCCTTCGCATCACGCCGATAACCTTGGCACCCTGCCAAGTCGCGAGCTGAGCTGCCGCCTGCCCGACCTTGCCATTGATACCAAAAATCAGCACGTGCTCATCCCGGCCAGGCATTCCGGTTCGGCGAAAACCTTCGATCGCAGTCACGAACGGCACGCCTATGCCGGCGGCCTCTTCCATCGAGATCCCTCGCGGGATTTCGACCAGCGCAGCGGCTTCCACGATCAGATGCGATGCATGGGTGCCGTCCCTGCGGACACCGAGATCACCGGAAGAGCCAAACACAGACTTGCCGATCCATTCGGCAGGCCCATCAATCACGACGCCGGCGAAGTCACGGCCAGGCGTGCGCGGAAATACGGCATAGGGCATCAAGCCGGTGGCCGCTTTGACGTCCGACGGATTGACGCCAGCGGCCTTGATCTCTACCAGGACGTCGTCAGGTCCGCGCGACATGCGGCGCCTCTCCATCACCGGCGCGATCGACGCTGCATTTGCTGCCTTCACGTTGAGCCGCACGCAATCGGCTTCCACCGCGATCTTGTCCTGCTCCGTCATTGCGTTCATTTTCGTCGTCCTAGGCTGCGCGGATGGCGGACGGCGAGACCGGCAACCCGACGATCTGACGTGCCTCGGAGAAACTCGCAATCTCGCCGCCGAGATCCTCGACGATCCGACGCGCTTTCGTCACCATTTCTGCATTGGAGGTGGCTAGCTGGCCACGCGACAGATAGACGGCGTCTTCCAGGCCGACGCGGACGTGGCCCCCGGCCAGATAGGATTGCCCAGCCGCGGTGAAGGCCGCCTTCCCGATCCCGACCGCTGTAAATTCCGCGTCCATCGGCAGCAGATCCCGCGCATAGAGCACGGTCTCCGGATGAGGCTGGAAGCCGTATCTTACACCCAGGACGAATGAGCAGAGCACAGGCCCCCGAAGCGTGCCATCCGCAAGAAGATCACGCATCAAAGCGATATCCCCGGAATCGAACAGTTCGATTTCCGGCTTGACGCCTGCCTCCGAGATCACCTTGGCCATCCGCCGTACATTTGCCGGCGTATTGATCACGACTTCATTCCCGGAGTTCATGGTGTTGAGGTCGAGCGTACAAATGTCGGGGCGTAACGCGGTAATGTGTTCGACCCGCTTTTCCGGGACCATCAATGTGGTTCCTTCATCTGCGATCTTCGGATCGTACTGCGAGGGAACGAAACGGCCACCGGGGCCCGTGGTGATGTTGAGAATCAGCTCTGGATTCTCAGCCCGGATCCGTTCGACAACGGCGACATAATGCTCGAGTGCCATCGAAGGGCGACCGGTCGCGGGGTCGCGCACATGGATGTGCACGATGGCAGCGCCGGCCTCGGCAGCACCGAGACAGGCATCGGCAATCTGTTCGGGGCTGATCGGCAGGTATGGCGTTTGCGCCGGCGTCGTGAGATTTCCGGTGACAGCGCAGGTGATGATGACCTTGTCGCGGGGAGATCGCATGTCGTGTCCTTTAAAGTGAGCGGCCGCCGTCGACCACGAAGGTCGTTCCGGTGGAAAAGCCGAGTTGGGTGGCACAGGCGAGAATCGCGGAGGCAATGTCGTCAGCAGATGCGATCCGCTTCAGTGGTGTTGTCGCTGCGGTCCTGGTGTTGAAATCGGCATCACGGCCAGGAACAAAGCCGGAGTCGACGACACCCGGCGCCACTGCGAGCACCCGCACTTCCGGCGCGAGCACCCGCGCCAGCGACTTTGTCATGACGTCGATGCCAGCCTTCGCCGCGCAATAAGCAATAGACGAGCCGATGCCGTTGCTACCGGCAATGGAGGAGATCGATACTATCAGACCGTCGCCCGAAGCCTTGAGCAGCGGCGCAAAGGTGCGAATCGCAGCAAATTGCCCGCGCCAGTTTACAGCGAACATCCGGTCGATAAGTTCATCGTCGAGCGCTTCGAGATTGGCATGTGGCACCGGCTTGGTGAAACCTGCGGCATTGACCAATACGTCCAATCTTCCGAATCGTGCTTCGATTTCCTGTCGGAGTGCAATCAGGGTTGCGGTTTGAGCGACATCCGCGGCGAGCGCAACATGGCCCTCACCAGTCAGCGTTGCCAGCACGTCGGCAGCGGCAGCAGCTTCCCTTGAATCATCCCGATGGCTGATAACGATGCGAGCGCCAAGAGACGAAAATTGCCGGGCGGCCGAAGCGCCGATGGCGCCGGCACCGCCGACCACAAGGACAATTTTGTTCTGCAGGTTTGATGATATTGTCATGGGTCCTACTTGATCGGCGGTTGGGGAAGCACGGCTTCACCCGGTTCCATTACGAAGCGATGCTCCAGCGTGTACCAGGGCGCAGAGACGCCATCGGCCGGGGGCGTGCCGTTGTCGTGCCGGCGATAGTCGCCGATCAGGGCGCGGGTTACGCCAAACACCACGTCGCTTTCGAGATGAGTGTCGTCATCGACGAAGATTTGCGTGATCAGCGTCTTGTAGCCATGCTTGAAACCGAGGAAATGGAGGTGCGCGGGCCGGTACGGATGCCGGCTCTGCGCACGCAGCATGTCGCCGACCGGCCCGTCGGTCGGAACGGGGTAGCCGGCCGGTTTCACCGAGCGGAATCCGAAGCGGCCCGCAGCATCGGTGGTAAACTTGCCGCGAAGGTTCATATCGGCCTGCGTCTCGTCCTGGTTTTCGTAGAGACCGATCGGTGACGACTGCCACACGTCGACCTCGACGCCGGCAATCGGTTTGCCGGAGGCCTCGATAAATTCGCAGGTCACGAACAGTTCGGGCCCGGGCGTGGGCGACCGAACGATCGTTCCACCATTGTCGGTTCGGGGAGAGCTCGCGCGCCAGAACGGTCCAAGCAAGGCGGCGGAGGTTTCGGTCGCGCCTGCATTGCCATTGTTCAGCAGGCAAACAAGCGTCGACAGACCAATCGCATCGGCAAACAGGATCCCCTCGTTGTGACTGTCGTTCGTGGCCTGCCCGATCCGGTTGAGAAAATCGATGCCGAACTCGAATTCGCGCTCGGTTAATTTCACTTCGCTCGCGAAGGCATGCACGTGCCGCACGAAGGCCTCCGCGACCTGCCGAATCCGCGGATTGCTAGCGGTCTCCATAGCTCGGATGACCGCTGGCGTGACATCGCCAAGGCTTCCGACGATGCCCGCCGGCAGCCCACTGGATGGTTGCTCCCGAGCTTCAATTTTCATCAAATCCTCCTATGCAATCGATTGCAGTTTCGTATGCAATCGATTGCATAGAGTCAAATTCTTCTTTATAACGTTCCGGTGAGATCAAGATATGCTTCGGAAAACACAGGGAAATCGATCACCGTCAATCAAGGAAATCGCCGAGGAAATCGGCGTGCATCCCTCGACGGTTTCGCGCGCACTCGATCCCCGCAAGCGGCATCTGGTCGGCGACGAGGTCGCCCAGCGGATTATTTCGCGGTCGCAATCGCTCGGCTACCGACCCAATCATCTCGCGGCAGGCCTTAGGCGCGGGCGAACTCAGCTCATTGGGATATTGCTGCCCGATATTACCAACCCCGTATTCGCGCCGATCCTTGCCGGCATCGCTGAAGTGCTTTCGAAGGAAGGATTGGCCCCGATCGTGGCGGATGCCGGTAACGACGCCTCGCAACAAATTGCGTTCGTCGACCGCCTCCTCAATCAGCGCGTCGATGGCTTGATCCTCGCTACCGTCTCGCGCGATGATGCGCTGGTCGGCCATTGCCTGGAACGCGGATTGCCCGTGGTACTCGTCAACCGCTCCGAGGCATCTGACCGCGTTCCCTCGGTCGTTTCGGATGACGCAAAGGGAATGGCGCTGGCGGTCGATCATCTGGTTTCGAACGGTCATCGCGCTATTGCGCACATTGCCGGACCGCTCGACACGTCGACCGGCCTGCTTCGGCGTGACGGCTTCGTTCAGGCCATGGCACAGCACGGCCTGACCGGAGCCATCGAGCAAGCCGCGCTTTATTCCCGCGAGGCCGGCGAAGCGGCGGCACACGCCCTGCTCGGTAGTCACCACGTATCGGCGATCGTCGCCGCCAACGACTTGCTGGCGCTTGGTGTACTAATCGCGCTGCGGCAGTTAGGCCAAAACTGCCCAGAGGGAATTTCCGTCATTGGCCATAACGACATGCCACTGATGGATGTGGTATCACCTCCGCTGACGACGATACGAATCGAGCATCGGGACATGGGCCGTAACGCTGCGCGGCTGCTGCTCGATGCCCTCGAACAGCGCGATACTACCCCCCGGCACATCGTGCTGCCACCCAAGCTCGTCGTGCGCGGATCAACCGCACCAATGGTCGGCTGATCGAAGACTAGCGCTCACCAGCGGTGTCACGGCAACCCATGGGTCTCCCGCCCTTCGATGAAGGCGCGCCGCCTGCCGATTGCCTCCATGCAATGCGCCATGAACGCGCACACCCGTCCCGACTTGCGGATGTCGGGATGGGTCAGGATCCACAGTTCGTCGCTGATATCAGGCTCCACAACGCTAACGCGCATGAGTTGGTGCGAAAGATCGCCGTGCATGCAGGGCAAGAAGCCAATACCCATCCCGGCAGCGATCGCCACCGCCATGCCGGCGACAGAGTCGCTTCGGTAACCGATCCTCTCGCGGGACACACGCTCCTCGACGAATTTGAACGCCTTGAGGCCCGACAGCCCACTTCCGTACGAGGCCCATTGGCGCTCATAGAGGTCGGCAGGATCAGGCCGCCCTCCGGCAAATTCTGACCTGCGGCCGTAGGCAGCCCATGCAACGTTTGCGACCTTCCGACCGAAAAGATTATCCGGCGGCGCCGCGGTCGAAGCGCGGAAGGCAATGTCCGATTCCCCACGCGCAAGGTTCAGCAAATTATTGCCGACGACTACCTCGACCCTGACGGCCGGATTGAGCGTTTTGAATTCCGCAACGATCGGTGTCAGAAAATCGAGCAGCAGCGCGTCACTGGTCGCCACGCGCAGGTCACCCGTGTGGCCCTGGACAGGCCCCGAGACGCGTCGCGCCACGCTGACGATATCAAGTTCGACGCGTTCAGCGAGCGCAATTAATTCTGCACCGGCCGCAGTCGGCAAATAGCCGGTGCGGCGGCGATCAAAGAGCGCCACACCTAGTGTCTGCTCGAGCCGCAAGAGGCGTCGGGATATCGTTGAATTGTTGACGGAGAGCAATGTTGCGGCGGCGGAAAGGGCTCCGCTCTCGGCAATTGCTTTTATGATGCGCAAATCATCCCAGGAAAGCTTGTCGAAAGGATCGTTCAATGTGCGCCTCCGATTGCCGAACCCGGGCGAGCGGGCGAGGAACACCCCTCGCCCGACCTTAGCCGACGGAACCGGCGTTGAGCAAATGCCCAGCTAACGCTCGACCCGCAGCGCCCTGGCAACGCCTGCACCGTATGCCGGATCGGCCTTGGCGCAATTGTCGACATGGCGTTGCTTCACTTCGAGGCGCGCATCGCCCATGGCGCGCGCCGTGTTATCGAACAGAAGCTGTTGTTGCGCTGGCGACATCATCCGGAACAGGTTGCCCGGTTGCTCGAAATGATCTTCGTCGACGCGATGATCAAAATGCGCGGCGTCGCCTTCCAGTTTGAGCGGCGGTTCCATCAACTCGGGGGCATCTCCAATCCAGGCGTCCTTCGAATTCGGCCAGTAGGTCGGTTTGCTGCTGGCGTTGCCGTCTGTACGCATCTTGCCGTCGCGATGGTAGCTGTGCACCGGGCAGCGAGGCGCATTGACCGGAATGTGATTGAAGTTGACGCCAAGCCGATAGCGCTGGGTGTCTCCATAGGAGAAGAGCCGCGCCTGGAGCATTCTGTCGGGCGAAAACCCAATCCCGGGAACGATGTTCGCCGGCGAGAAGGCAGCCTGCTCCACTTCCGCAAAATAATTCTCTGGATAGCGGTTCAGCTCCATCTCACCGACTTCGATCAGCGGATAGTCAGCTTTCGGCCAGACCTTGGTGAGGTCGAACGGATTATGCTTGTGACTATGGGACTGTGCCTCCGTCATGACCTGGATGAACAGCGTCCATTTCGGAAAATTGCCGCTGTCGATAGCTTCGAGCAAATCACGGCCGTGAGTTTCACGATCGCCCGCTACGCGTGCGGCCGCGTCCTGGTCGGAGAGGTTCTTGATTCCCTGTTTGGTGCGAAAGTGGAACTTGACCCAGACTCGCTCATTGGACGCGTTGACCATCGAAAAAGTGTGGCTGCCGAAGCCGTGCATGTGTCGGAAGCTCTTCGGTATTCCACGATCCGACATCACTATCGTCACCTGGTGCAACGCCTCGGGCAAGAGCGACCAGAAGTCCCAGTTGTTGTCGGCCGAACGCAAACCCGTACGTGGATCGCGCTTGATGGCGTGGTTCAGGTCGGGGAACCGCATCGGATCGCGGAAGAGGAAGACCGGAGTATTGTTGCCGACAATGTCCCAGTTGCCTTCTTCGGTGTAGAACTTGACTGCAAAGCCGCGGATGTCGCGTTCGGCGTCCGCCGCTCCGCGCTCGCCGGCGACAGTCGAGAAACGCACGAACAGGTCGGTCGCCTTACCAATCCTGGAAAAGATCTTGGCCTTGGTAAAGCGGGTGATATCGTGCGTCACCGTAAACTTGCCGTAGGCCCCCCAACCCTTCGCATGCATCCGGCGCTCTGGGATCACCTCCCGGTCGAAATGCGCCATTTTCTCAATGAGCCAGATGTCCTGGAGCAGCGCGGGCCCCCGTGGTCCGGCCGTCATCGTGTTCAGATTGTCGACGACCGGCGTTCCGGTCGCATGAGTCATTGGGGGACGGGTGTCAGTCATGATCTATAGCATTCCATAGTTGAAAAACGGCCGATGTCGATTGTTGCAGTTGCGCGTATAGACTTGGTTCTCGATGCTAGATCGGCCACGCCGAACCCAGGATGATCGAACAGAAGTTCTGGCGGGTGTAGTTCATGTCCTTGAGCGCCAGCACGTCGGCCTTGACATTGCCAAACGTCGTCAGGGGTTTCTTGATGATGCCTTGGGCGAAGTGATCGATGATGTTCTCCTTGAAGTTCGCCTCACGCGGATGATGGGCACAGACGTGATCGCGCTGCTCATGCGTGAAGTCATGATAGGCGATCCCCAGCACATCCATCTCGACGCCTGCGGTAACGAGTGCGATCGTCGGCCGCATATGCTCGGGGATACCCGGCGTCGTGTGCAGCGCGATTGCCGTCCAAACATCCTCGATGTCGCGCTGGGGCACACCGTAGCTCTTGAGGAAGTCGCGTGCGGTATTGGCACCGTCGACCTCGAAACGCAGATCGGGGCTCGAATGCGCTTCAATCAGTCCCATGTCGTGAAACATCGCGCCCATGTAGAGCAATTCTGGATCGTACTGCAGACCCTTCCTTTCACCAGTCAACGCACCCCAGAAAAACACCCTCCGGCTGTGATTATAGAGCAGATCGTCCTCGGTATCACGGACGAGCTGCGTGGCGGCCCGGGCCATGGCGCTGTCGGGAACACGGATACCAGCGATAAACTCATTCATCAGAGCATTCCTTCGGTTATGCGCGCCGGACCCGCATGATACGGATGATGGGACCCCGAACGACGCTGGAAAGTGGGTCGCACTGCTCGAGGAACTGACGCGGAAATGACGGCGATCCAGCAGTTTTATGGCGACTTCGGTCTGTGACCGCACTAACGCTTGCCCGTCGGATCAGGCCAATGGCACACCATTTCGTGCCAACATCTATGGAAGGACGAAAATGGTCGGCCAGAAGATAGGTATCGTCATTCACGAGGACGTGCAGGCCCTTGATGTGGCCGGACCAGTCGACGTCTTCGCCGAGGCCAACGGCTTTCTCGCGGAGGATGTACGGTACGAAACGGTACTCATTGCCGCCGATCACAAGCCGGTTCGAGCTTCGAACAAGATGCGGTTGCTCCCCGACTTGAGTTTCGCGGAAGCGACGGGCGGTTTCGATATGCTGTTCGTCGCAGGCGGCCCGGCGCTTCCGGACGCCGAAGCAGATCCACTCCTAACGGAGTGGCTGGGCGAAGCACCTTGGCGCGCCAGCATCTACGGGTCGATCTGTACTGGCGCCTTTGCGCTCGGCAATGCCGGGCTCCTCGATGACAGGCGAGCAACGACGCATTGGCAGAATGCCGCGCAACTTGCGATGCGTTTCCCGAAAGCGTATGTCGAACCGGATCTGATCTCTGTGCGCGATGGTCGGTTGGTTACGTCGGCCGGAGTGACCGCGGGCATTGATCTCGCGCTTGCCCTTGTCGGCGAACGTCACGGCCCTGCGGTCGCTGTGGCGGTCGCCAAGCGCCTGGTCGTCGTGGCTCAGCGGCAAGGCGGGCAATCGCAGTTCAGTCCGTACCTTACGGCGCAAGCCGACCCTACTTCGCCAATCGCGCGCATCCAGGATCACGTTATGGCCCATATCGGAAGGCGCCATACGCTTGGGTCTCTCGCAAACTTGGTTGGCATGAGCACGCGCAACCTTGCCCGCCATTTTGTTCTGGAGACGGCGATCACGCCGCACGAGTTTGTCGAACGGGCTCGTGTCGACGCGGCGCGCATGCGGTTGGAAGGCAGTAAACAGCCTCTCAAGTCCGTCGCCTATGACTGCGGATTCGGCACGGCGGACAGGATGCGCGTCGTGTTCAGCGAGCGCCTGGGCGTGACACCGGCCCAGTATCGCGCGAGCTTCCGGCGTTCCGAAAACGGCGGTGCGGATCCATGATTGGAACTTTTCCATACTGAGTTGGGACGGACGGGTGCCGAACCGGATCCGTTTGCAGCGGCGCAGGCCGCTTTGATGGCCGGGGTCGAATCCGTGCTTCAATGCCCGGAGCACGTCAACGAACGCCGATTTACCCTCCCGAGACGCGCAGACGGAGAATTTCGACGAAGGCCGCCAGTTCGAGTAAGGCCTTTTCGCGCGATTGTCGCCGATCCGGTCGTGCATCGCGCCCAGATAGAAGTCGGCGAGCAACTGCAAGTCACTAGTTGCCCCAAGACGCTCGTCCGCTTCGCACCGAAAGTAGCCCTAGCTATCATCCGCCCCGATCGTCGCCAACTGCCTTTTAGAGGGAGTCGATCACTGCCACAACGTCGCCTGCGCGCAATGTCTGCCCGGGCTTGATGCGGATAGATATTACGCGACCGGCGACGGGAGCCTGTATGTTAATTTCCATCTTCATCGACTCGATGATCGCAAGCGAATCGCCCGCCGCAACATCTGCGCCTTCATCCACCAGAATTTTCCAGACGTTGCCTGGCACCTCCGAAAATGCGCCTGTGTTGCCGTCTGGAATATCTTCGGCATCAGCGCCTGCGCCTACTCCAGTATCGTCCGGCACCTCATCGATACGCAGATCCTTCCAGCGTTGACGTTCTGCCTCAAAGGCCGCTTGCTGCCGCTGCTTGAACGTCGCAATGTTGTCGCGGTCACGGGCCAGACCCTTGGCATAGTCAGCGTAGGAAAATTCGCTCTCTACGATCTTTAGCGGATAGGCGCCGTGCGGAAACGCCGCGCGGGCCTCCCGCAATTCCTCCGCACTGACGGGAAAGAAGCGAATCTCGTCGAAGAATCGCAGCAGCCATGGATGCCCCGGCTCAAACACCGGCGTGGTTCGCCATGTATTCCACATTTGAATCGTACGACCGAACAATTGATAGCCGCCCGGCCCCTCCATGCCATAGATACACATATAGGCCCCGCCGATGCCCACGGCATTTTCCGGCGTCCAGGTGCGCGCCGGATTGTATTTCGTTGTGACAAGCCGATGACGCGGATCGACGGGCGTTGCCACTGGCGCACCAAGGTAAACATCGCCCAGGCCGAGCACGAGATAACTGGCATCGAACACGATCCGCTTAACATCGTCCTCACTATCCAGGCCGTTTATGCGCCTGATGAACTCGATGTTCGATGGACACCACGGAGCGTCGGCACGCACCAGTTCTTGATACTTTTGCATCGCCATTACGACCTGCGGATCGTTCCACGACAGTGGCAGATGCACGATGCGACTCGGCACTCTCATGGCATCGACCTGCGGCAGGCCTCGTTCAAGCTCCTGCAAAACATCAAGCAGGCGGCGGCGCGAAAGAACCTTGCTATCATAGTGAATTTGCAGCGATCGGATTCCAGGCGTGAGGTCGATGACGCCAGGCAGACCCACCTTGGCGACGGCTTCCGCCAGAACATGAACGCGAAGCCGCAGCGCGATGTCGAGTTCCATCGAACCATATTCGACGAGCAAGTTGTCGTCGCCTGCTCGCCTATAGATCACCGGGAGTGGCCCGTCATCGCTATGCCCAACAATGGCCGATCCGAGAGCCGGGTTTCCATTCAATGGCAGTGGCCCAGCAACCGGATCGTCTTTCCGGGTAGCGGCGACGAAACGAACGGCGTCGCCGGGCCGAAGCTGCCCAATTTTCCAGAGTTCGTCGCGCGCCACCACGACAGGACAAACGAAACCGCCGAGGCTAGGCCCGTCAGGGCCGAGAATGATCGGCATGTCACCGGTGAAATCGATTGATCCAACTGCATAGGCATTGTCGTGGATATTGGAAGGATGCAGCCCCGCCTCACCGCCGTCCGCCCGCGCCCATGCCGGCCTAGGCCCCGTCAACCGCACGCCAGTGCGCGCGCTGTTGAAATGCACCTCGTATTGCGCGGAGAACAATGTTGCGATGTCATCGTCGCGAAAGAAATCGGGCGCCCCATGCGGCCCGTAGATCACTCCAATCCCCCAGTTGCAGGTCAATACCGGGCGCTCAGTGGTTGTCAGGGAGCGCGGAGTCTTCAAAGCGTCAGTATTCTCAGCGATATGCAGCACGTCTCCTGCCTTCAGCGCGCCGGTGGCGTGGCCGCCGAACATGCCGAGCGTGAACACCGCGCGCGATCCGAAGATCTCGGGCGCATCGAATCCGCCGCGCACGGCGAGATAGCAGCGTTGGCCCGCGCCCTCGATTTTTCCGATCGCAAGCGTCTGCCCCGCCCGTATTACGACGGGTGAGCTATGCTCGACCGCGACACCGTCGAGCTTCGCCGACATCTGCGCACCGGCAAGGCCGATGGTGGCGTCCGCATTGAAGCGCAATGTCGGCCCGTTGACGGTCAATTCCAGTGCGGCTGTCGTCTCGGGGTTCCCGACGATGGTGTTGGCCAAGCGGAACGAACGCTCGTCCATCGGGCCACTCGGCGGAACGCCGACGTGCCACAGATGCAACCGGCCCGGCAATTCCTGCAAACCGGATTGCGCGCCGGGAGCCAGCACATCGACAGTCCGCGGGGAAAACACGAAATTGTTCAGCACATTGGTAGCGACGCGCCCGCTGCGGAAGACTTCCGAGCTGGCGATCGCGCGGAGATAGCCAAGGTTGGTTTCGATTCCAGCGACAGTTGCGCTGTCCAGCACGCTGACGAGCTTTTCTATCGCGTCCTTGCGCGTGTCCGCCGCGACAATCACCTTCGCCAACATGGGATCGTAAAACGGCGTGACCTCGATCCCGGTTTCGATCCAGCCGTCGACACGCGCATCATCCGGAAAATGAACACGGGTCAGGCGTCCGGCGCTGGGACGAAAACCAGCATTGGGATTCTCTGCGTAGACCCGCACCTCGATGGCCGCGCCCTTCGGCACAAGCGGACCCAATCCAACCAGTACATCTTCACCGGCGGCCTGCCGCACCATCCACTCTACGAGATCGATGCCGAACACGACTTCGGTCACCGGATGCTCGACCTGAAGCCGGGTGTTGACCTCAAGAAAATAGAAATCCTCGCGCTCGACGTCGTAGATGAATTCCACCGTGCCGGCCGACTCGTAGGCAACGCTCCCCGCCCAGCGCTACCGCTGCCTCATGTAGTCGCGCGCGCGTCTCATCGCTCAGGCCCGGCGCAGGTGTTTCCTCGATCACCTTTTGATTGCGCCGCTGCAGCGAGCAGTCGCGCTCGCCGAGCGCCACAACGTTGCCCTTGCCGTTGCCAAATATCTGGACCTCGATGTGCCGCGCCTCGGCGACAAACCGCTCCAGATAAACCCGCGCATCGCCGAAGCTCGCCCGTGCCGTCCGCTGCACGGTGGCAAAGCGTTCGCGGAGTGTATCCGCATCATAACAAAGCTGCATGCCGATGCCGCCGCCACCTGCGGTGCTTTTCAGCATCAACGGATACCCGACATTCTCGGCTTCAGCCAACGCCTCCTCGACGGTCTCGAGCAGTCCGGACCCGGGCAGAAGCGGAACGCGACTTAACCGCGCGATCTCGCGGGCCTTGTGTTTTAACCCGAACGCATCGAGATGCTCGGGACGCGGCCCGATGAACGCGATGCCCTGTTCGGCCAGTTTCTCGGCAAAACCGCGATTCTCCGAGAGAAACCCGTAACCCGGATGTACCGCTCGCGCGCCGGTCTTCAGACACGCAGCGATGATCGCATCGACGTTGAGGTAGCTCTCCGCGGCCGGCGCGGGACCGACTCGCACCGCCTCGTCCGCATCAAGCACAGGCCGAGTGAACCGATCGGCATCGGAAAAGACGGCAACCGACGCGATACCCATGCGGCGCAGTGTTCTGCCGATCCGCCCAGCGATTTCGCCGCGGTTGGCAATCAGGACTTTGCTGAACATGCGATCAGTCCTCTTGCGCTTCGAAGATCATGACCTGGATCGGCGTTGGAAAGAAGCCGTTGCAGGGATTGTTGATCTGCGGGCAATTGGAGATCAGGCACAGCACGTCCATCTCCGCGACCATTTCGACATAGTCACCGGGCTTTGAAACGCCGTCGACCACAGTGAAATTGCCGGACGGATCGATCGGCACGTTCATAAAGAAGTTTAGGTTCGGTACGATATCGCGCTTCGACATGCCGTGTTTCGCCGCTTCGATCAGGAAATTCTCGCGGCAGGCATGGAGATATTTCGTGCCGTGACCGAAACGAACGGTATTGCTCTCACACGAACAGGCGCCTGCAGACGTATCGTGCAAGCCGCAAGTATCAGCGGTGACGCGCAGCATGACGCGCGCCTCGTTGGACATGATGCGGGTGCCGGTGCTGACATAGGCGGAACCTTGCGCGCGCAAGGTGTCTTGGCCGCTGTAACGCTCCTGATAGTCGTCGGCGCTATAGAACAGCGTATCGACCGCCTGCTGGCCGTGGCTGTCGATGATGCGCAGTGTTTGTCCCTTGCGAATAACGAAAGACCACGGAGCGTTCGCGGGAATCTCCATGTCGACAACAACGCGTCCAGCGACGGGTACTGTATGAATCGACATGGTCACGCCTCCGCGCCGGAATTGAGGAAGAAGGCGTTGTTCTCGAAGGCGCGCGCGGCTTCCGCGCTTGCCGTGCGGCAAAGGTCGTCGTCTCCCACGCTTCCTGTGCGATAGCGTACGATCTCCGCATCGCCCGGCGCATAGGTCGGAGACGGGTCCAGCGGATGCGGACAATTGGACAACGCCACCAGCACATCCATCTCGGCGCGCAGGTCGATGAAATCGCCTGTTTGCCGGCGGCGTGGGTCCCACTGGAAGCGTCCTTCGGCGTCGACATACAGCGGCGCAAAGAAGCTGATGCACGGATGAACGTCGCGGCGGTCGAGGCCCAATTTCCCGGCCGCGAGAATGAAATTATCGTGCGTATTGCGAAGAGTCGTCGTGTGATAGCGGGCTTCGTTCGTTGCCGTTGTCGAACCGCCCGCAAGCGCGTCATGCGCGCCGCCGGTGGTGTCTTCCACAATACTGAACAGCACGCGGCCCATATCGGACAGGATAACGCGGCCCTTGCGCAGGTTGGCCGCCCATTGAACCTTGATAGTATCCGCATGATTCAACCGTTCGCTTGTATCGGCCGCGCTCCATGCCAGCAGACCGATGCTGGATGCGCCTTCGGTGGTGATAAGCCGAAGCGCCTCGCCGCAGTTGAGCCGCGTAGTCCAGTACCAGCCGCCGGGAATGATCTCCCGATGGATGATCGCCGACGCGACGATACCCGCACCATCGCGCGGTGTCGGCGGCGGCAGCGCACGCGGCGCGTGGCCCTGCCCCGCCGCCTTCAATTCCTCGTAGCGCTTTCTGTTGGCCGCGACTTCGGCCTGCTGCTCGTTGGTCAGGATCATGGTTTGCCCTTCTCAGACAGACACGCCGGGTCGTCCCGGCTCATGCTCCTTGTTTGGCCGGGTCGTCCCGGCCAGAGCGGAATGCTGGAAGCTGCCGCACCTCGGCAGTGCGGCGTGGAAAGATTTCGAGATCGCGCGAAATAGTGGCGCCGTAGCGCTCGCGTTCCTCGGGCCGGTTGCGGTTACGCTCGAATGCGATCACCCGTGTCGCCAGCCGGAAGGCTTCGCTGAGATCATGCGTAACCATGACCACCGTAAGTTCGGTCTCGTTCCACAGCCGCTTCATCAGCACATGGATGTCGGCACGAATGCCAGGGTCAAGCGCACCGAACGGCTCGTCGAGCAGAAGAATTTTGGGACCGCGCATGATCGCCTGCGCCAGCGCCAGCCGCTGCTGCATGCCGCCCGAGAGCGACGCCGGATACTTGCTTTCCTGCCCGGCTAATCCCACTTCGGCGAGCAAGGCCATCGCCTCGTCGACCGCGGCGCGGCGCGCGGCGCCGAACAAGCGGCTGGTGATCTTGGCATGCTGCAACTCACGTCCCAGCAGGACATTTTGCAGCACGGTCAGATGCGGAAAGACGGAGTAACGTTGGAACACCACGCCGCGGTCGGCATTGGGCTCAGGAGAGAGCGGGACACCATCCACAAGAATTTTCCCACGCGTCGGACTCTCCTCGCCGAGCAGCATGCGCAGAAACGTGGTCTTGCCGCATCCTGAGGGACCGACAAGCGCGAGAAATGCGCGCGGCTCGACGTCGAGCGTGATTTGTTCGAGCACGATGTGATCACCGTACTCCTTCCAGACATTGTCGAAGCGGATCCCGCTCATTCCGCCCTCACCGACGCGAACCAGGGAAACGCCTTGCGCTGGAGCAGGCGCAGTCCAGCATCCATCAGGAAGGCAAGAAGGGTGATCCAAATCACGTAAGGAATAATGATATCCATGGCGAGATAGCGCCGGACCAGAAAGATGCGATAGCCAAGTCCAGAATCGGAGGCGATGGCTTCGGCGGCTATCAAAAACAGCCACGCAGGTCCAAGCTGGAGCCGCAGCGAGTCGATCAATCGCGGCAGGATTTGCGGTGTCACCACGCGCAGCGCCATCTGCCATGTCGATGCGCCAAGCGTCTGCGCCTTGATCAGTTGCTCACGCGGCAGCTCCTGCACCTTCATCGCGAGATCGCGGATGATACAGGGCAACGTTCCGATCACGATCAGCGCGATCTTGGAGTTTTCACCGAGGCCCATAACGATGAACAGGATGGGAAGCAGCGCCAATGGCGGCACTATCGACATCACCGAAACAAACGGACCGAGCAACGCATTCGCGCCCGGCAACAGTCCGATCACAATTCCTAGAACCAGCGCGGCGACAGTCGAGATTGCCAGTGCTGAGACCAGTCGGCCGAGACTCGCGACCGTGTCGGATAGCATGAGATACGCGCCAGTACGCGTATCGGCCTGAAACGCCATCTGCTTCACTGCCTGCGCCATACTCGACAGCGCAGGCAACAACTTGTCATTCGGATTTTCTGCAAGCCTCGCATTCGAACCAAGGAGGTATGCGACCGCCAGCAACACGAACGGCAGTGCAGCGAGATAGAACCGCATCTGCCGGCCGGGCCGGATGTTTACAAGTCGCATGGCCGTGCTCCTGTCGAAGCTGCATCAACGCTGCGGTCAGAGCTTGCCCTTGGCTGCGGCGTCCATGTAGGTGGCATCGAAGCGCAGCTTCACATTGGTCTTGTCGCCAAGCACCGACTTGTCGCCAAGTTCGATGCCGACGGCGTCAACGGACTTCGCGCCCTTTCCGAGCAATTCCTTTTCGAAAAGGAACTTGCGCACGCGGTCCATCGTTGTCCCAACAGTCTTGCTCTTCGTGAAGGCTTCCGCGTCCGCGGGCTTGTCGAACAGTTTTGTCGATGCGAGCTGGCTGTCGAAGCCGGCGAGATCGGTGCCGGACGCCTTGGCCATGGCTTCCTTCGCCGCTTTGCCGTCAGCACCTGCCGCATTCATCTTGGTGATCGTCTCGTACCAGATGCCGACGAGCGCCTTGGCGAAGTCCGGATTTTCCTTCACCACCGCGGTATTGGCTACCATCAAGTCCA
Organism: Bradyrhizobium sp. AZCC 2262; assembly: GCF_036924535.1. Taxonomy (NCBI): domain Bacteria; kingdom Pseudomonadati; phylum Pseudomonadota; class Alphaproteobacteria; order Hyphomicrobiales; family Nitrobacteraceae; genus Bradyrhizobium; species Bradyrhizobium sp. AZCC 2262. The sequence continues at coordinate 5,782,868 of NZ_JAZHRT010000001.1, forward strand.
TGATCTCGCCGGGAATCTGCGATGAATCGAACACCTTCTTCGCATCCTTTGCGCCGAGAATTTCGGATACGATGGGATTCCATGTCACCACCGCGGTCACTTCCGATGTCTTGTAAGCTGCCGCAAGATCCGCATCCGAGGTGTTGACAACCTTGATGTCCTTCTCGGCGAGCTTCTTGGTCTCAAGCGCGCGCGCCAACAGATAGTGCGAGACCGAGAACTCGACCAGATTGATCTTCTGGCCCTTGATAGCCGCAAGGTCGGACTTCCCCTTCAGGATGATCGCGTCGTTGCCGTTGGAGAAGTCACCCATGATGACGGCGGTGGTATCGACACCACCAGCCGCGGGAATCGACAGTGCATCCATATTGGTGATGGTTACTGCGTCGAAGGCGCCGGCGGTGTACTGGTTGATCGACTCGACGTAATCGTTGAACTGCTTCACTTCGATCGTGATGCCGTATTTGTCCGCCCACTTCTTCACGATGCCAGTATCCGCCGCATGGCCCCAAGGCATCCATCCGACATAGATCGACCACGCGATCCTGAAGTCCTTCTTCGGTGCTGCGCAGGCAATCGAGGTGAGCGCAGCCGTCAGTGCCGCGGCAACAACGACCGAGCGGAGAAAGGATGTGAGCCTGTTCATTGCAGATCCCTCTTGTAAAAAATTACAAAAAGGGAATGGCGATAGACCATCGCTCCGCCAATCCCTTGGCCAACGAGGTCTCCCGGGCTTTTGTCCCGCCGTGCACCTGTGGGGATGTCTCCCCCACAAGCGGCCGCTCTCGGACCAGCACCCTGCACTGTGCAAAGCCGGAACCCTAGCAACCAACTCAAGCCCATTAATGCAGAAGGCGTGCCAAAATGAAAACTCATTCAAACACAACGATTTTTGCGAAACGGGTGCTTTACGGGTTTTGCTACCCGAGCCCTGCCAAGAGGCAATTGCCTATTAACTGCGCACCCTGTGCACCTAATTGAACCTGTCTTTTGCGGCTCGGCCCGCGCACATTTGGTGATCTTCCTGTGCGCGAAAGGGATCTCCAGTGTGTTTGATCCGAAGCATATTGATCACATTGGTGCGCGGCCTGCATGGCCGGTTCGGCTTCTTACCAAAAGGCGATCGGAGGAATTCTCCAGCGCGCCCTACAAGCCCGCGTCAGAAAGCTAGGATTACAACTAGCGAATTCCTAACTGGCCAGCGCGCAACTATCTCGAACCAAGTGCCGTGAGTACCAACAACACCGTGGCAATAAAGGCGGTGCCCGCCGAGATCTGGGAGAGCTCAGGGCAGCCATCGCCGACCATGCGGCGGAAGGGCTGCACCGTGGCATTGTGAAGGTCCGATCCATGGCCAGCCGCCGGGTATCTCAGCATGAGCGTCGAAACACTATTGCGCGTGTACGGGCACCACCACCCGGACCACCTGAAGGATGCCGTCGCCAAGATGACGGCCAAGCCTACCGCCTCAGCTTCGCCTCAGAAACGAACCGAAAAGAAAAAACGAACGTCGTCAAAGTTCAATGAAAATAGATGCTTCTGCTGGGAATACAGCGAGTTTCCACCGCTCATAACGGTCTGGTTGCAGGTTCGAGTCCTGCCGGGCCCACCAATAAAATTGGGCGGCGTTTCTTGCACGGTTAGAAGTGTTTTTTTCGAACCGCCTCAGATACGCTGCACGTCTGCATACTCACTGCATGCGTGCACCCGAAAACCCGAGTGCACACGTATGACGAAGTTCACTCCTTGCATTCCGGAAACTGGCCGAAATCATTCATTTCTCCATTCACCTCGCAATGAAAACGCCAAGAACGACGCACGTTCAAGCGAAATTAAAATCAGCTTTGGCAGTGAGGGCGGCATTGATCAAACCCGGCCCGGGCAAATCATAGGTGCCACAGCGTTGGCGTAGTTCAGGGAACACCTCAATAGAACGTGAGCAACATGATGAAATTGGACCACACGGCTGGATCGGTCCGTGAGCGCGTTGGATCAGGAGCGCGTCCGGCACAGGACACCGCGCGATGCGACACCGGGCGATCGAAATGTCCATCTTTTTTTGGGCCAACGCGGGGCGCATCTCAGCCTGTCCCCCGCGAAACAGCGGAGTTATACTCATTCCGCTGAATGAGTATAACTCTGCCGAGCTGCCCCCCCCCCCGAAATCGGGAAGATTCTACGGCGTCGGCCTTATGAAGGCGCCTGCTCCGGATTCTGACGTCACAGTCCTGCCGTCAAAGATCGGCCTCCCGCGCAGGAAGGTTGCACGGGTCTGAAAGGCGGCTCGATTCTCTCGTACGGGCTCCATCCCACGAAATTGTGCCCGCTGGACGCGGGTTCGTGTGCCATCACCACGAGATCGGCGTCGCGGCCTGGCTCAATCGCGCGCTTGCGACGGCCGGGCGAACAACAGAGCTGGGTCAGCTGCGAGCAACCGCCCGGCCCACCTGAAGTCCAGTCCGTGCTCGAGAGATCCTTGAGCAGCAGCGCGTAAAGAACTTCGATCCCTGGATCGGCAGATGCGTTCTTCAGCATGTCGGAGTCGTTTTTCGGTTTCCGACCAACTCACATAATCGGTCGAGACGACAGTGACATGGCTGGCGGCTAGGTAGCGCCACAACGCTTCCATCTCGCGTCGCGGCGATAGGTTCAAATCGGGGACCCGCAAGCCCGTTTGTTATAACTTCTGGCCTGGGAGACGTCCGACGGCCGGTAGCAAGATCGAGGATAGCCATCAACTCGCCGCGTAGGATGGCGTGGCTCTCGCCCCGCTTCTCACCGGGGGTTATCACGACCTCGCCAACCAGCGAGCGGATGTCCTCGCGGGCCTCCCCGTTGGACTCAGGCTCAGCCAGCGTTTCCGCGAGACGGATCACCTTGGCACGATAGTGCTCAGCGATGTTCGGCTGTATGTCCGGCAGATCGGCCGGAACCTCTGCAAGACGTGCCTCGGTCTCGGCTTTCTGCTGCGCCAGGTCTCCCATCCTTGCCTTCATGGCCGGCTGGTACATACCATCTTCGATTGCGTCCATGATCCCTTTGATGCTCCTCTCAATCTTCTCAAGGGCGCGGCGGCTCGTTTCTGCTTGCGCTCGCCGTTCATGGTTCTGGCGATTGGTCTCTTCCGCATAGGCACGCACCGCGACTGCTACCGCCTCGGGAGATACCAACTTGTCGGTAAGGCCCGCCAACACGCGCCGCTCGATGTCGTCACGACGAATGGTGCGGCCATTGTCGCAGGTCCCTTTGCGGAAACGACCAAGACAGCCGTAGCGGTCGTTGACGACGATGCCATATTTTGCCGCCACAGCATCCGCAGGTGAGCAAGCCTGACAGAAGGAAAGCAGGGCGGCGCAGGCGGTTCAGCCGTTCCGCGCGAGCGGCGCGAACGCCCTTCGTCGTCGCCTCGAACTGCTTTGCAAGCTCGGCCTGGCGCAGTTTCACCCGCTGCCACAACTCGTCATCGACAATGCGTAACTCCAGCACTTCGGTCCTGATCCATTGCGCCTCGGGGTTCGGACGCGACACACGCTTGCCCGTGTTTGGGTCCTTGATGAAGCGCTGCCGGTTCCAGACCAGCACCCCGGCATAAAGCTCGTTGTTGACAATGCCGTTACCGCGGCAGGCGTGGCCTCGGATCGTCGTGTCGCCCAGGTGTGGCCGAACGGACCCGGAATGCAGTCCCGGTTGAGATCGGTCGCGATGGCGCGCGGCGATTTCCCCGCCGCGAATTCCCGGAAGATGCGGCGGACGACAACGGCCTCGGCCTCATTAATCTTGCGTTCGCCCCGCACCAGCTCGCCCTCACTGTCGGTGCGCTTCACCACCTCGTAGCCGTAGCAGAGCCCGCCGCCCGCCTTGCCCTTCTCCACCCGTCCGCGCAAACCACGATGGGTCTTGGCTGCGAGGTCTTTCAGGAACAGAGCGTCCATCGTGCCTTTGAGACCGACATGAGGTTCGGAAATTTCGCCCTCTGCCAGGGTGATAATCTGCACGCCTGCAAAGCGCAGATGCTTAAACAGCGTCGCCACATCGGCCTGGTCGCGCGAAACGCGATCCAGCGCCTCGGCGAGCACGATGTCGAACTTGCCGCGCCGGGCGTCCTGCAACAGCGATTGGACACCCGGCCGAAGAATGACGCTGGCGCCAGAGATTGCGGCGTCATGATAGGTATCGACGACCTGCCAACGCTCCCTGCCCGCGTGCTCACGGCAGATGCGGAACTGGTCCTCGATCGACGCCACGCTCTGATTGTCGGTCGAATAGCGGGCGTAAAGCGCAACCTTGGGCATGATGTTCTCTCCGGATCAGGCCTTCACATCGATTCGATAATTTCCGTCGCCGTCAAGATGCATGTGTTCGCCAGCGTCCGCCCCACGCTCCGTCTCTGCCCGTCTTGCTCAGGGGTCACCGTCACGTGCAAACGAGCCGAGTAGGTGAAATTGTTGCTGAAGAAGCTGTCCCTATCGTGGCCGCGGTTCGTTGTCATTGGCGGCGGCTGGCGACTTAGCCTGCTCACGAGCAAGCTGTCGGCCGATAGCTTCTGCAATACGCAGGATGCGCGGGTCGAGCGGTTCGCTCGTGCGCGGTCCGTTGTCATTGGCCGGACGTGACCCTTTCCTTTCCTCTTTCACCGCTATTCCGACGCTCCTCGTCAGGTCCATCGAACGAAAAACGATGAGGAAGCGAAGAGCGGAAGGCTGAAAGTCGGGCCATCGTAGCGGAACGCAAAAATACTTGCTGCTGGCGGTTTCTGCTCGTTGGATGCCTATATCCCAGACGTTTCGAGCGGATAGACGCTCACAAGAACGGCGAAGCCCTTTCCCGAATTCCCTTTCTGGATGAGGAAGCGTTCCGTTCCCCAATGAGCCTTACTTGCTTGGCAAGCCCTTGCCGGGCCGGCGACAGCCGGTCAAGGCCGCCAGCCGCGGAAGCGGGGGCGCGGAACGCGCCCGCCGCCATTTGCTGGTGGTGGGCACGCAAGGTGTCGTTGAGCCCTGCCCTCCGAAGGCAAAGGTCACACGTTCGAATCGTGTCGGATGCGCCATCTTTTTCTTAATTTACACCCCCGTATACGCGTTCCGATAAAAACCCCGGCGCCGGCTCATTCGAGCAAGTAAGCACCAGGGGACTGCAGTTCGGTGACTAACTTACAACGTTGGTCCCGGCCAACGCGCACCCGCTCCTCCGAAGCAAAATCCTTGATCTCGCCTTCGATGGCGAATGGAGCGCCGACGAATGTGACCATTCGGCCGCGATCAGCGCCGACCACGAAGTGCGGCTAGTCTTCTACCTACTGTGTGGATGAACGATGGCGAGCATTCTCCGTCGCTCGACCGCCGCTGCTGCGCGCAAAACATTTTCCTCCTTTCCCCATCTTCCGATAATCTGGACCCCCACCGGTAGCCCGCTCGTCGTAAATCCGATAGGGACGGAAGCAGCGGGCTGGCCCGTCATATTCCAAGGGAACGTGTACGGACACCATCGCCAATCATCATCCTCGAAACCTTCCGGGACATTGCGTTCGGCGGACCACGCGGCGGTAGGAAGGACGGGACAAATTAGTAGGTCAAAACGGTTGAAAAACTCCCGCGACGCGGCGGTGATCTTCAATCTTTGTTCCATCGCGAGTTGATAGCTGCCGATGCTCACCCGTCGGCCGGCCTCGGCCGCACGCAGGATTCCGGCATCAAGTAGTGATCGCCTGTCCTGCGCGAAACCATCGACCGTCGCGGAGCAAACGGTGTCCCAAAAGACCTGAAACGGCCGGGCCGGATCGACCGGCCAACCAGGATCTTCCGCACAGGTCCGGGCTCCGGCGCGGGCGAGTAGCGGTATCGCGCCCGCAACGAGCTCGTCGACCTCCCTGTCGGCCAGCGGAGCGTCGCAGCCCATGCGCGGTGAGAACGCCACGGTGAGGTCGCTGAGATCGGGGTCGCCGAGGTCGTCCGGCACGACGAACGGAATGGGCCACGCAAACGGATCGCGCGGTTCTGGACGGCTCATTACGGCCAACATGACCGCGGCGTCTGCCACCGAACGCGACATAGGACCCACGACCGAATGAGGCATGTCGATATCCGGCGGGAACGCCGGCACCCGACCGAAGCCCGGCTTCAGTCCAAAGACGTTGGTCAATGCGGCCGGGATCCGAATTGATCCCGCCCCGTCGCTGCCAACGGCGATGGGGCCGAAACCCATAGCAAGCGCCGCCGAGGCGCCGCCGGAAGAGCCTCCCGGGGTCTTTGTCGGATCGTAGGGATTCAAGGTAACGCCGTGCACGGCGCTGCGCGTCACGACCTTACAGCCGGAATCGGGGGTGGCCGTTTTGCCGAGAAAAACGACACCGGCCTCGCGCAACCGCGCCACGCATGGGGTATCTTCGGCGCAGGCCGACGACCCATCAAATGCAAGCGAGCCGCGACGTCGCGGCCATCCCGCAATCGACGACAGATCCTTGATCGTAACGGGAACGCCGTCGAGTGGAGAAAGCACTTTGCCGGTGAGGTAGCGCCGTTCTGAGGCCCGAGCCATCCCGAGCGTCTTTTCCCGATCGACATGCACGATCGCATTGACGTGTCGATCGAGCCGTTCAATGCGATCCAGCAAGGTGCGGGCCGCCTCGACCGGTGATAACTTGCCGTGCAGGAAAGCCTTCGAAAGGGCAAGCGCATTAAGAGATGCGATACCGTCATCCTCTTGTATCGCCGGAATAACTTGGACAACCGTTTCTGTCATCCTCTGCATCAATACAGCTCGAAATACTCGTTTATTTCCGCCGCGGGGATTTCGTCCCTTAATCGCGCCATTTCCTGTCTTTTCATCGACAGGTAGACTTTTACAAATTCCTCACCAAGCATCTCGCGAAGCGCCGTATCGGACTCGAATGCGTCCAGCGCATCGTGCATTTCGGTCGGCAATTTGGCGTAGCGGTCGTCGTCTTCTTTCGGCCCGCTTCCCGCTGGGATCAACAGACGTTCCTGTTCCATGCCGAGGAGACCCGCCGCAATGGTCGTCGCAGCGACCAGATAGGGATTCGACAACGCAGAGGGAACGCGCACCTCCATGTGAGTCGATTGATCTCGGCTGGCCTTGACCCGCACGCTGGCGGATCGGTCCTGGACACCCCAGGAAACGTTGGAGGGCGCATATGTCTTCGGGCGAATCCGCCGGTAACAATTGGGCGTCGGGTTCCAGACCGCCATCGCTGCGGGCATGTGATCGAGGACGCCTTGAATAAAACGCTTGAACGTCTCCGACATTCCGTTCTCGTCATCAGGATCGAGGAATGCGTTCGACCCCGCCTTGTCGATCAGCGAGATGTGGAAATGCGAACAGCTTCCGGACAATCCCTTATATGGCTTGGTCATGAACGTCGCGAGCAAGCCGTGCTTGGCCAGATATTCCTTCACCGTGCCCTTGAAGACGAAAGCACAATCCGATGCCGCTACGCCATCGAGCGCGTCATAGTTGATCTCCACCTGGCCGGGCCCATGTTCGACGTTGTAGGTGATGATATCGATGCCTTGGCTCTGCAACACGCGGATCAGATCATCGATCGCCGGCACTTGATGGGTGCGGGCCGTGACGAAAATCGGCTGGCCACCGAATACCGGTTCGCGGGTCTTCGCATCGACTACATAGAATTCGTATTCATGGCCTATCTTGACGGTGTAGCCGAGCGCGGCCGCGAGCGAGAGCATCTTCTTGAGCAGAAGCCGCGGTGAGGCCATTTGCGGCCGCCCGTCGTACCACATCGTGTCGCAGATCACGCGGCCCGTCTTCTCGAGCCAAGGTACCGGGGACAGCGTGTCCTGGTCGACGACCATCACGCAATCCTGGTAGTTCATTTCCTCGTTGTAACCTGAATTCCGTACCGGGATCGAATAGCTGTCGAGCGCGACGGTGCCTCCATAGAGGTTCAGGCCGGACTTCATATATCCCGCGATATGACCGATCGGGATGGTCTTGCCTCTGCTGAGACCGGCCATATCTGGTAGTTCAAACCGGACGAAATCGAATCCGGCGGCCTTGACCTTTTCCACGAATGCGCTGGCTGCTTCCGGAGTCGATAGCGCAAGCGTCGGCATTGCGTGATCGTGATGTCCTTCTTCGACGACTTTCAGCATAGGTAAGCTCCGTATCTGTCTTTCTTAGACGCTATTGCGCGCGGGCTCGATCGCGGCCTGGATCATCTTCAGAAGATTTAGGTTGAGGTGCTCTGCCGAACGCCGGAATTCCGGCAGACGTCCGGCGACGGCCTCACCTAATTTCCCGGCCTTCTCCTTGCCGAGCGCCTCGACGAGACTCGCCTTGTAGGCGGGGATGCGCTTCCACTCGTCGACGGTGGTCGGGATGATTTCGCAATGATATTGAAAGCCGTAGGCATGGGCGCCCCAGCGCATGGCCTGTACCGCGCAGGCTTCATTGAAAGCGAGAACCTCCGCGCCTTCCGGGAGCATCGACACCTCGGCTCCATGCCATTGGAACGTTTCCAAGCGAGGGCCGAACCCGGCAAGGATCGAATCGCGCCGACCGGCTTCCGTTAGTTCTACTTCAGCGATCCCGACTTCGGGTCGGGACATCGTGGTGACCTTGCCCCCGAGCGCTTCTGCCAGCAACTGATGCCCGAGGCATATGCCGAGATACGGCCGCTTCAATTCGGTCACCCAATGGCGGATCGCGGCTTTTTCCAACACCAGCCAGGGATGGATGTCTTCCTGCCAGACGTCCATAGGCCCTCCCATCGCGACCAGAAGGTCGTAGGACGACATGTCGGGAATTCGATCACCCTCATCCAGTTCGATCTGGTCCATGCTGTGGCCGCCCTCGGACCATAGGTCCCGGAATATACCGGGGTGTTCGACAGCTACGTGTTGAAATACCAGTATTCGCATCAGATCCTTCGACTGTCATGTTTGCGGTAACGGCAAAACGGACCGGAACCCGCGAAACCATTAGGTGCTTTTTCACTCGGCTGCTTTCATCATTTCCACGGTCTTTAGCTCCACCTCGGTACCATGAACCGTCGTGCTCTCAGCAATATCGCTCTTCCGTCCCCGCACCAGCAGATTGATATTGGCGTCGCCTATCGACGCGTTCGGCCAACGACCCTTGTGAACAATGCCGACGCCGGGCTGAGTAATCTCCGAGATTACAACCGTGAGCGTCAGTTCCCCGCCCTCGTTGGCCAGGATGATGCCGTCTCCGTCTGCAACCTTTCGATCCCTGGCGTCGTCCGGATGCAGCGTGATCTTCGGTTCACCAAGCCGCCGTTGTATGTTTTTGTCGTTTCCATAGCTTGAATTCATGAGCCAAAGCGATGCGGGCGAGAGTATGCGCAGCCTGCCCCCGGCTGGACGTTCATCGGCGCGCGGTATTGGAAAGCGCGGCAGCCCCATTTCAACGGCGCGATCGCTCGAAATTTCGATCCGGCCAGAAGGCGTCGAAAATTGAAGATCCGAAAACTGGATTCGTGGCTCGGGGAAGAGCGTCACGGTCCCGACCTCCGCCAGATCCTTGAAAGAGCCGGCGAACGAAGTCTGTCCGAGAAGACGCTCGATCAAATCGGCATCGCTTTCGAACAATCTGCCGTCCTCGTATCCGATGGCCGCTGCGAGACGCCTGAATATTTCCTGATTGGGGAGAGCTTGGCCAGGCGGTTTGCAAACCTTGACCTGGGCCGACAATGTCAGGTCGAAATACGGAACGACCAAATCATCGAACTCCAGAAAACTGGCAGCCGGCAGGATATAGTCGGCGTAAGCCGTGGTATCGGTATGAAACAGATCGATCGCGACGTGAAAAAGATCATCACGCTTCAGCGCATTCCGGAGCCGACCTTGCTCAGGCGATGACGCCGCGGGATTGTTGTTCCAGTTGCAGAATATCTTGAAGCCGGACCGGTCCTCGAGCTTTGCAGCAAGGTCCATATGACTTATCGACGGAATGCCGTTCTGCGCCAGTCCGGGCTCGGTCAGACAAGCCATATCGATCCCGCGCATTCCAGGACCGTTCATGTAGAGCAACCCGGCACCGGCTTTGCCAAGATTGCCGGACATCGCCACAAGGGCTGACAGAACGCGAAATACGTTGCCGCCGTGCGGCTGCCGTTGAACTCCCTGCCCTAGCCATAGGAGTGACGGGCCGCGTCCATAAGCAATTGCGGCTTCCTCAATCAGATCCGCAGGCACGCCGCACAGCTCGGATGCCTTGGCAGGTGTCATGGCATCGATATCGGCGCTGAGGTCGGAAGCTCCTTGCACGTGGCGGGAAACAAACTCCAGGTCGATCAGATCATTGACCCGGAGCACATGCAGGAAGGCGAAGGCCAACGCCGCGTCGGTTCCAGGGAAGAGTTTTAGATGCAGATCGGCGGCACCTGCCGTACCATGTGCGATCGGATCGACCGCAATGATCTTCACCCCTGCATCCTGCGCCGGTTTCAGCCATCCTTTGTCTTGATGAGGTGCAGAATGCGATGGATTCGCGCCCCAAACCAGGATTGTCCGTGCATCCTTGATCGTCCGAGGATCGAATCCCTCAAGCGAGTTTCCAAATACGAGTTCAAGCGCGACATGCCCCGCTTTGTTGCAAACAGTATCGGGGTCCACTTCGGTCGCACCCAGCCTGTTGAACAAGCGAATTGGATACCAACCTCCGATCAGCCCGACCGTACCGGTGTAATGGGTATGTAGGATCCTGTGTCCTTCGCCGGCGTCCGCCAAAGCCCGGAACCTAACCGCGATATCGTCGAGCGCTTCGCCCCAAGACACTGGCGTAAATTTGCCATCGCCTTTCCATCCGGTTCGCTTGAGCGGACGGCTGAGCCGCAGCGTATCATCGCGCCAGGCTCCATTATAGGCGATCGCGCACTTGCCGCACAAAACTCCCTGGGCGATGGCATGCTCGGAATCTCCAACAACCCTGCTGATCTTTCCATCGACTACCGTCGCAGAAATTCCGCAGGCATCGTAGCAATCGCGCGGACAGGTCGTTTTAATCGTCAGTGATTTCGCCATAACTCTCCCGATCGATTTTTCTTTAGGCTATCCGGATGCCGGAAACCGTGTCGAAGGCCAGCAGGTTTGCATCGATCACGTTGATCCCGACGGCATCCCCGACGACGTGCCCCCGAGCAGAATCTGCATCGATTACCAGCCGCATTTCCGCCTCTTCATTTTTGACCGTCAGCATCGATTTCAGACCGAGGGGCTCGACGTCGAACACCCTGGCCTGGATCGGCGCTGCTTCCAGTGGCGACAGATTCAACTGCTCTGGACGAATACCGATCTCGAATGGACCGCCACCCGTCGGAAGCGACTTTTGCAGCCTTGCCAACCCGGCGATTGAGGCACCGGCGAACCGGATCGTCCCTTGGCTTGCGGGCTCGTAGACCGCCTCGAGCAGGTTGATTTCCGGAGTTCCAACAAATCGTGCGACCTCACGGTCTACCGGATCGTCGTAAAGCGACTGGGCGGTCGCCACCTGAACAATGCAGCCGCCCCGCAGCATGATCACGGAATCGGCCACCGCCAATGCTTCAGAAAAATCCGGCGTGGCGAGCAGGAATGTTGCTCCCAGATCGCGCTGAAGCCGCTTGAGTTCAGCACGCAATTCAGTTCGCAACATTGCGTCGAGACTGGATAAAGGCTCGTCCAGTAGAAACAGGCCCGGCTTTCGTATCAACGCCCGCCCGAGCGCGACGCGCTGCCGTTCGCCGCCGCTCATTGTCTTCGGCAAACGATTAAGGACATGCGCTATCCGCAGCGTGCTTGAGATCTGTGCGACGCGGTTTTCAATATCCGACTTTTCAACACCTCGAATCGACAGCGGGCTTGCGATATTCGCAAATCCGGTCTTGTCAGGATAAAGTGCGAGGTTATCGAAGATCATTGCGATATCGCGGTCCTTCGGCTCAAGCGCCGTCACATCGCAGCCACGCATCACTACGCGGCCGGAGTCCGGCCGATCAAGACCCGCTATCAAGCGAAGCGTAGTGGTCTTTCCGGCTCCAGCCGACCCGAGCAATACTGTCAACGATCCCTCGGGAACCGTAAAACCAATATCGTTCAGGGCCGCGTTCTTACCGAAGGCCTTGGAAAGCCCGCAGACTTCGAGTGCAGCCGGAAATATGGAGTCGATGCGTAAAGGCTTCAAATCTAACTCCATCAGGACGCCAGCCGACGACCGGTTTCGCCGCTAAAGAATACGAATGATGAGGGATCAGCGACGAGACCGACATTCGAGCCTTCCTGCGGCCGGCCGGACGCGAGTACGACGGCCTTGAGTGAAATGGTGCCGGCTTCAACGGTCACAACGGCTTCTGGTCCTCGCGGCTCCACGATCGTGACCTTGCCGAAGATCATGGATTCGTTGGCGAGTGCCAGTTTTAAGGATTCCGGCCTGACACCAAGAATGATCGGCTGACCGGCACGGCCGGAGCTGACCATTTCACTTGGCGGAAGCTGGATGAAGAGACTTTCGCGTCTGAACCCGGTGATCGCGCCGTCCCAGGCGATTTCACCGCGAAGCAGGTTCATCGGCGGAGACCCCATGAAGCCCGCGACGAAGACGTGATCCGGCTTCTCGCATATGACCGATGTGCGCTCGATCTGCTGCAGCTTTCCGGCATTCATGACGGCAATGCGATCAGCGAGGGACAAGGCTTCGACCTGATCGTGAGTGACATAGATGACTGTCAACCCTATTTCGGACTGCAATCGCCTCAGCTCCCGTCGCATCGCGAGACGCGCCGACGCCTCCAGGTTCGACAACGGTTCATCGAGCAAAAGAATGGCCGGCTTCGTCACCAGCGTGCGCCCGATCGCCACTCTCTGCAGCTCCGATCCGCCAAGCTCCGCGGCTGGCAGTTTCAGGCTCTTCTGCATCCCCAGTAATTCGGCGACGTCGTGGACCGCTCGTGTGATCTCCGCCTTTGGGCGACCGCGAATGACCAATCCGAACGCGAGATTTTCGAACACGGTCATATGGGTGAAAACCGCGTAATCCTGAAAGACCAGACCAACATTGCGCTTGCCGGCGGGGACAGCGACGACCGAGCGACCATCGATCCGGATATCACCAGAGGTCGGATCTTCCAGGCCGACAATCATATTGAGCGTCGTCGATTTTCCGCAACCGGACGGTCCAAGCAGGGCCACGGTTTCGCCGGTCTCTATGGCGAAGTCGATGCCGTCCACGGCCACAAAGGAGCCGTTGCCGAACACTTTACGCAGGTTGATGATTTCAAGCTTCGGAACGCTCATCGCTTCACCGCCCCAAATGTCATTCCGCGCGCGAGATGGGACTGAATGAACAGACCGGCGAGGATCAGCGGAAGCATCGCAAGAACGGCGAGCGCAGCCTGAACACCGTAGAGGGTGCCCGCCGTTGCGGTAACATACCGAGCAAGCTGGACCGGGATGGTGGTCACGTTGGAGTAGGACAGAACCAGCGCGAACATGAACTCCGACCAGTTCAGAATGAAGATAAACAAGGTTGTGGCCAGCAGACCACCCCGGATCAAGGGAATGGTGACGACAAGATTTGCCATCAACCGGGAACGGCCGTCGATCATGGCGGCTTCCTCGATTTCCCGCGGCAGGTCGTCGACGAAGCTTTTCAGCATCCAGGTCGAAAACGGCAACGTGCCCGCGACATAGATCGCGATAAGCCCGCGGAATGTGTCGATCAGCCCCACGTTCGAGTAGATAATGACGAACGGCACCGCAATTGCCGCCGGCGGAAACATCCGGCCTGAGAGAATAATGAGGGGCGTCGCCTTTCCGCCGTTCGCGTATCGGGATATACCGATCGCGGCGAAGAGGCCTATTGCCACCGACAGAACGGTTCCGACAATCGAGGCCAAAAGCGAACCATAGACCGACGTTGTGGCGGCCTGGCTGACACCGCCCACGCCGTAGGCACGGATTGCATCGGGATCGAATAGCGTCCTGAAGTTGACCAGTGTCGGATGCGACGGAAACCAGATTGCCGGCGAGGCGTTCCAGTCGGTCGGCGGCTTGATCGCTGTTATGACAATCCAAAACACCGGAAAGAGACTAACGATCAATGCGCCAAATAGCACGAATGCCAGCGGCCATGTGAGCTTGCGTCCAATCATCGCCGCGCCTCGAGCAACTGGTTACGGATGGGCGAAAGCAGCAAATGGATCAGGACAAGCGTACCTAGCAGAACCAGAAAGGCCGCCGCCGCACCATAGGCAAGCTGAAAATCGGAAAAGGCGAGCTTGTAGATGTAGAGGCTGATGGTTTCGGTCGAGGTGCCCGGGCCTCCTCGCGTCAGCATGAACACTTCGTCGAACAATTTGATGATTTCCATCGCGCGAATGACAAAGGCGACGATGATCACCGGTTTGAGCATTGGCAGTACGATCCGCCAAAACACCTGACGCGGGGTGGCGCCCAGGATCACCGCCGCGCGCACGGGGTTTTCCGGTACGGCATTAAGTCCAGATAGCAGGATCAGGAAGAACAGTGGCGTCCAGTGCCAAACCTCCGTGATAATGACTGCTGAAATAGCCAGTGGCGCGCTTCTGAACCATTGCAAGCCCGCCGCCTCCCCAAACACGAGCATCAAGACCTGGTTGATCGGGCCGTTCGATTGGAACAACATCCAGAAGGTGTACCCGACGACAACTGGAAGTATCATCATGGGCGTCAGAAATGCCGAAAACAAGATTGCCTTGCCCCGAAACTCGCGAAGAAACAGCACGGCCAAAGCGAGGCCGAACACGAATTCCAGCGCCAAGCATACTGCGGAGATCAGCAATGTCCGCACCACCGCTTCGACGAACCGCGTGTCATAGACGAGCAGTTCCTTATAATTCTCCAACCCCACCAGCGCGGCCTGTACGAGGGAGCCGCGCGTCGGCGTCCAGTCGGTGAAACTGATGTAAAACGCGACTAGAAGCGGTATCACCAGCACCAACAGGGAGACGATCTGGCCCGGCAGCATCAATAGCTGTCCGAGACGGTTACCGGGCAGCTTACCCCGCACGATTCCAGCTTTCGGAACGTCGTCCGTAGCTAGATCTGGGATCTGCGAAACCGCCCGCAATTCGTTCGTTTCACTCATCGCGTCAGGTCCGAAACCAGCCTTCACCGGCGCGGCTTGCGCCGGTGAACTTCGTTTGTGCGAGATTAGCTCCACTGACTCGCGCCGCTGGCCTTCCTGATCGGTTCTGCAAGATTCTTGGCCAACGCCAGCCAGGACTTCTTTATCTTGTCCTTGCCAATGCGTCGGGTGATGCGCTCGAATGCACGCGATGCATCGTCAAGCGCCTCTTTCGGTTTCTTCTGCCCGGTCATGCAGGAATGCACCTCTTTATCCAGCGCATCCTGGTATTCAAATCCGCCCGGCAGACAGAAATCCGGAACGGTGTTGACCATGTTGTCGTACAACGTCTGGAGATATTCGGGAGAATAGGTGTCCTTCAATCGCTGCGTGGGAGCCAGCATATGGTTCTTGCGGTAGGGATCCGAGTAGCCGCCAAGGTAGGGGATCGCGTCGGACGAAATGGTCGGTGATGTCATCCATTGCGCGTAGGCGTAGGCGAGTTCGGGATTGGCCGAATATTTTGACACCGCATAGCCGTAGCCCCAGCAGAACAAACCGGCGTAGAGCAGACTACCGTCCTTCAACTTGTCCGCTGGCATAACCGTGGCGGCGATCTTTCCGGTCGTGGCCGGCCCGGTCGACGGCGCCTTGGAGTATTTGAAACCGGACGGCCAGACGATGTTCATGAACCCTTCACCGCGGCCGAATGCATTGTAATTCGACGACCAGATGAAGCTGAAGGCGTCAGGATGCAGATATTGGTTGACGGCCAGCATGTCTTCGAGCGCCGCGAGACCTTCGTCCGAGTTGAACGTCGGATTCATGTCCTGGTCGAAATACAGCCTACCCTTGGAGATGAGGCGCTGCATGAACATCCATTTCACGTAGTACCGTGAGCGATACTCGAGGCTGCCATAGAATTTATTGGCAGGATCGTGCATGAATTGCGCGAGATTGTAATATTCCTTCCAGGTCTTCGGAACGCCGATCGGATAGCCAAATTTGTCTGCGAAAGCCTTCATTTTCGCAGGAATCTTGAGGTGATCGTCCCGACAGAGCAAAGTGATCTGGTCACCGTCGTTCAGAAGGCCCGCGACGCGACCGTTATAAAGCTGCGCGTGATGACTGGCAGGGAATACGACACCCCATTCCTTATCGAAGATTTCGGGATTGTACTTCTCGACCCATTCAGTGAGATCAAAGATGACGCCAGAGTCGATCCAGTCCGGATAGGACATCGCGGTAGGCATCATCACGTCGTAGCGGCCTGTCTTGGCCACAGCTTCCTGCATCCCTTTGGTGTGAACTACTTCATCGGGTTCTTCGATGAACTCGAGCGTAATACCGAGTTCGTTCGTCCACTTTTCAACATAGGGAGTCATGTTTCCGATCGAACCGGTCGGGATCAACAAGGTCAGGGACTTCTTGGTCGCCTTGGCGGCGGCCTCCTTGGCGAGCGCCCACGCTCTTTCTTCCGGACCGCCGATCGCCGCGAATGCCTTCGACGCGCCGAGCGGCGATTGCACGATCGCGTTGACGACGAACGTCGATACGCCAAGCAAGGTCAGCGAACGCAAAAAGCTGCGGCGATCGATTTCACCGCTCTCGTATTCTCCGATGGCTCTCCTGATCTCGCAAATATTCGGGTCCATATCTTCCTCTGGCGACAGCCTTTGACGGGGTTTGCACAACTTCGTGGCAACCTGCTCAAGTCATCACACATCCCGGTGAATGCGCGCGCTCCACTATTTCGGCCGAAGTAAATTCGGCCGACTAACCAAACGATTTCGGGTCGCTCTCGGATCAAACTCGAATCGAAACAAACGAGTTGCTTCCGATGGGCCCTTAGCTAATGTTGCGGCGCAAACGCTATGATGAATATTCGGCAGCGAGCAGAGCCATTTTGAATTTAAGCTTGGTACCAATCGTTTTTTCTTACCGGCGAATTTGGCGGCGCAATCCGCGCACGCAATGGCGATAGGAACTGCTCGATGTCCAAAACGGCAGTCACCGGATCGTTGATCGACCTTCAGATCGATCCTAACTCCGCGCTCCCGAAGTATCAGCAGATTGCCGGCCATCTGCGCGGAGCTATCGAAGCCGGACGGATACCAGCCGGCATCAAATTGCCGTCGACCCGCATTTTCGCGGAGGAACTCGGTGTGTCACGCAATGTGATCTTGCAAGCCTTCGACAGATTGATCGATGAAGGACTTCTCTCAAGCCGCATTGGTGACGGCACTTACGTTCTAGCGCTGGTGCTTGGCAAGCCGGATTTGGTGGCGGTCGAATCAAAGACGTTGACAGCGAGCGAACACTATCCGTTCCGATCCCTATCACGCAGAGGAAAGAGCCTCGTTGCTTCGGCCACAGACGCTTTCCCGGAACGTCCCACGGCGTTCATGCCGGATCTACCCGACCTGCGCGAATTTCCGATCAAGACCTGGCTTCGTCTGCTCAACGAAACCTCGGGCCGCCTTCGCGGTGAAATTCTCGCCGATACATCCAACGCGGGATACGAGCCGCTGCGGCGATCAATCGCACACCACCTCAACATCTCACGAGGCATGACATGCACATCGGATCAGGTCATCATCACGACCGGCTCGCAGCAAAGTCTCGATCTGGTCAGTCGTATGTTGTTCGATCCCGGTGATCCGATTTGGCTGGAGGAGCCGGGCTATGTCGGGGCTCGTTCCATATTCAGCGCCAATGGCGCTTCGCTGTGCCCGATTGCGGTCGACGAGCAAGGCTTATGTATTGAAGAAGCGCTTGCCAGGCACCCCTCGCCTCGCCTGATCTTCACCTCCTCGTCGCGCCACTATCCCCTGGGTGCGACGCTTTCGCTGCGACGTCGCTCCGTCCTGATTGAACTTGCGAGCCGTTGCGGCGCGTGGATTGTCGAGGATGATTACGACCACGAATTTCGATATGTCGGCCACACTCCGACATCAATTCACGGCCTCGACGGCGGGCAGCGCACGATCCATCTCGGGACCTTCTCCAAGATTCTACTTCCGTCGTTCCGATTAGGCTATGTTGTCGTGCCACCGGATCTTGCCGAACCCTTTGCCAAGGCGCGCGCGGTCGTTGATCGGCACGCATCATTGATAGAGCAGATGGTTCTCTCGGAATTCATGCACCGTGGTCTGCTCGTCGCCCATATCAGGCGGATGCGCAATCTTTATCGGGCGCGTCAAGTCAGGCTGATTGGCGGTCTCAGGGATATTTTTGATAACGGTCTTCGTCTGTCGGCGACTGACACCGGCATGCATGTCATCATACCGCTCGACCAGTCGGCCGATGATCAGGCAATCGCCAAGAAAGCCATGGAACACGGCGTGGTTCTACGTCCGCTGTCGCCCTACTATGCCGGCCGTCAAAAACGCCAGGGACTTCTGCTCGGCTTTTCGGCCTACAACCTCGAAGAGATCGAACAGGGCCTCACACGCCTGTCCAGATTGAAAATGACAATAGATCCAATGCTCGCAATTTGATTTGTTTTTAAGAAACGCATTTCGCAAGCGTCATTGCCTCCAAAACTTCATCACCTACCTTTAACTCGCCATCGGAAAGTGCTTGACGATAGATACCTAGATCGACGTGACCAAAATGCTGACTTATCGCCTTTGGCAAATTGGCATCACGGATCGCGGTATCCGGATTAACGTTGACCGCGGCACATCTCGGCGTGCGTGCCAGGCCACGAACGTGGATCCGGCCAATCTGAAACTCTTTGTCAATCCAATCCAGTTCCTGCCAGGGCTCCAATCCCGAAACGTAAATATTGCCTCGGAATCGAAGCGGATTAAGTGTCATTCCGATTTTTTCTTCCAAAGCTCGCACTGAAGCCAGGTTGATGAGCGAGACCGCGCGCATCAAGGTCGGCGACAGAAAACTCGCATCTGTGAACTTGTGATCTTTCGTCCAACTAACCTTGGAGCTCCTTTGCAGGCCGCTCCAATGTAGCCACGGAAGAAATCCTCTATCCGGCGTTACCAGCCGCGTGAGCTCCGTCATCGCAGCGTTGAACTTGTAGACGATCTCGGGCGCGCGTCCCATCAGATCGAAACTGTTGGCAAGACCTTGCAACTCCGCCGCCGTCTTGCCGGTAATCACGGATTCAAGCATTCCGCTCCAGCTCTTTGAAAGCATCTCGGCTTCAAAGATTGCCCAGCTCTTGAATGATTGCTCCGCTTCGCCGTCGAGACCGGCACCCATCTCCGTCAATGCGTAAGAATCTTCGCCGGTCCTTTTGCATATGCCGATGGTGGAGAGCGCGGTAAGCAGACGCCCCAGCGAACGTTCATCCGCACCGGTCGCCTTTGCGAGTTCGCCAAGCGGGCGCGGTCCGTCGCGCAACAGCTCGGCAATGCCGAGCCTGGCCGCTACATAGATGACCGCCGTCACACGGTGCGACTGAATCAGATCGAAAAGCCTGAGAGCGGATACTTGAGTTGCCATCGCGCCTCCTAATCACCGCATTACTGCGGATTCCGGATATCGATTATCTTGGCCAGTTCGTTCATTGCCGATCGCTGCTTTTCGATCCCTGCCTTCAGTTCCTCAGTTGTGCCGCTCAGCACATTGTGCCCGCCTGCCTCAAGTTTGCGGCGCACATCGGCGTCCCCGCAGATCGCGGCAACGTCCGCAGCAATTCGGCTTCTCAGCGCTTCGGATAAGGTCTTGCCGCCAAAAATTCCTGCCAGCCCCTCGATTTCAAGCTCGGGATATCCGAGTTCGCGAGCGGTCTTGACGTCGGGCAGCGTGGCGGCGCGGTCTGGATTGACGACCGCGAGAAAGCGTGCCTTTCCGGCCTGAACGGGCGAGGACGACGCCGTCAATGAGGTCAGAAGAGCCTGGATGCGGCCTTCGCCCAGATCAGCCTGGGGCTGCGAAGCGTCGCGATAGCTGACGAAGTTCATCTTGAGATCGTGTTGCTTCAGGAACGCCGAAAATACATAGCGCGGCAACGTCGGTCCTGAAGTCCAGGCATATTTCCCCGGGCCGGCTCGCAACGCCTCGATCAACTCCGGGATGCTGTTGACGGATAGCTGGTTACCGACGGTGAGCATCAACACGATTGCGGTGGTAGCAGAAATCGGCACCAGATCGCGGTTGACGTCGTATGGCAGCTTCTCGACCAGCATCGGCGCGACGGTGATCGAGCCGGCCACGGTATACAATAGCGTATGATCATCCTGGCTTGCGACGAACGAACCGACGCCGATCGTGCCCTCGCCTCCGGGCCGATCCTCCACGACGACCGGCTTGCCCCATTTCTTGCCAAGCGCGTCGGCGAAAATCCGGGCCGCGGCATCGTTGGCGCTGCCCGGCGGAAACGTCACGATCAGCTTGACCTGCCGCTCGGGCCAATCCGCACTCGCGGACATGGGCGCGACGAGAGCCATAACCAAGGCCGCAAGGCCCGCGAGCGCGCGCAGCCGCCGCGCGTTGCGCCAGCCGGACCTTCCGGGAGCCGAGCGATCAGCGGTCCAGGCTGAACCACGAGACATCGGCGAGAACATCGTCACGATTGCCTCCCATCGGTCAGGGGCTTGGATCGACGCTGCGGCTTTCGTCGACCCGTTACTCAGGCGAGCGGTCACTTGCTTCGATGGCGCGTGCAGGCCTGCCGCGTGCAGAAGCCTGCTGGGCTTGCGATCAGGGTGACGGCAAACCTGAGTTGACGGAATGAGATAGTCCACAAAGCTCCTGTATACTTGTAAGGTAGTATAATACTATTAATTTTGCTTTAGTTGCCATACCATCGACTATAATGTATACATCTTGCACTCATCAGGGAGTGCAGCCATGCCGTCATCGTTCCCGCTCAATGCCTGGTACGCCGCCGCCTGGGATGTCGATCTCAAGCACGCGCTGTTTCCGCGCACGATCTGCGGCAAGCATGTCGTGATGTACCGCCAGTCCAACGGACGGGTTTGCGCGCTGGAGGATGCCTGCTGGCATCGGCTGGTGCCGCTGTCGAAGGGACGGCTCGATGGCGACACCGTCGTCTGCGGCTATCACGGGCTGAAATACAACGCGCAGGGCCGCTGCACCTACATGCCCTCGCAGGACACCATCAACCCGTCCGCCTGCGTGCGCTCCTATCCCGTGGTCGAACGCCATCGCTTCATCTGGCTATGGATGGGTGATCCGGCGCTCGCGGACCCCGCGCTGGTGCCGGACATGCACTGGAACGACGATCCGGCCTGGGCCGGCGATGGCAAGACCATTCATGTGAAGTGCGACTACCGCCTCGTGGTCGACAATTTGATGGACCTGACCCACGAGACCTTCGTGCATGGCTCCAGCATCGGCAATGACCACGTCGCCGAAGCCCCGTTCGACGTCACCCATGGCGACAAGACCGTAACCGTGACGCGCTGGATGAAGGGCATCGACGCCCCGCCATTCTGGGCCGCGCAATTGCAGAAGTCCGGCCCCGTCGACCGCTGGCAGATCATCAACTTCCAGGCGCCCGGCACCGTCAATATCGACGTCGGCGTCGCCCCCGCCGGGACCGGCGCGCCGGAGGGCGACCGCTCGCGGGGCGTCAACGGTTTTGTGCTCAACACCATGACGCCGGAGACCGATACCACCTGTCACTATTTCTGGGCCTTCGTCCGCAATTACCGGACCACCGAGCAGAAGCTGACCACCGAGATCCGCGAAGGCGTTGCCGGCATCTTCCACGAAGATGAGATCATCCTCGAAGCGCAGCAGCGCGCGATGAACGAAAATCCCGACCGCACCTTCTACAACCTCAATATCGATGCCGGCGCGATGTGGGCGCGGCGCGTGATCGACCGCATGGTCGCGCGCGAGTCCGCGCCGCAGACCGTTCAAGCCGCGGAGTGAGACCATGAGCGAACGCGACGCCGAGCGCTCCGTCTCACAGACCGTGCGCGCGCAACTCGCGCTGCGCGACATGATCCTGTCGGGGCGGCTGCGCCCGGGCGAGCGCATCTCCGAGCTGCAGGCGGTCGACATCACGGGCGTGTCGCGGACGCCGGTGCGGTTGGCGCTGGTGCGGCTGGAGGATGAAGGCCTGCTGCAGGCGATCCCCTCCGGCGGTTTCATGGTGAAGGCGTTTACCGAACGCGACATCCTGGATTCGATCGAACTGCGCGGCACGCTGGAGGGCCTCGCTGCCCGCTTTGCGGCCGAGCGCGGCGTCAGCGCGCGGAGCCTCGAGCCATTGAAGGAATGCCTCGCCGACCTCGATCAACTGGTGCGGCAGGATCCGATTTCAGTCGAAGCGTTTTCCGCCTATGTGACCATGAATGCGCGGTTTCACGCGCTGCTCAATGAACTATCCGCGAGCGCGCCACTGATCCGCGAAATCGATCGCGTCTCCGCGCTGCCGTTCGCCTCCCCCAGCGCGTTTGTGATGGCGCAGTCGGCATTGCCGGAAGCGCACCAGATCCTGCTGCTCGCACAGGATCATCATCGCATCGTGGTCGACGCGATCGAGAACCGCGAGGGTGCCCGGGCCGAAGCCGTGTTGCGCGAGCATTCGCGCCTCGCCGCGCGCAATCTCCGGCTCGCGATCCGAAACCGCACGCATCTCGAACTGATGCCTGCGCTCGCTTTGCTCAAATCGTCAGCCGAATAGGAAAGCGCCCATGCGTTTTGCCGAGCAATGGAGCTGGTGCACCGTCGAAACTGTCCGCGACGTGACGCCCGCGATCCGCGAATTCAGATTGCGCCCCGAGAACGGCCGCGTGCCGCCCTACCCGGCCGGCAGCCACATCGGCGTTTCCGTGCTGATCGAGGGGCAGCCGGCGCGGCGCTCCTATTCGCTGGTGGAGAACAGCGATCCCAGCACCTATCGCATCGCGGTGCGGCTCGCAGCGGACAGCCGCGGCGGCTCGCGCGGCATGTGGAATTTGCGAGCCGGCGCGCGGATCGAGACCTCAAATCCGGCGTCCCTGCTCGAAATCGACTGGACCAGGAAGAACTATTGCCTGATCGCCGGCGGCATCGGCATCACGCCGGTCACTGGTATCGCAGCCGCCCTGCGCCGAAGGAATATCGACGCTCCCCTGCACTATGCCGTCAAATCACGCGCCGACGCCGCCTTCCTCGACGAACTCACCGCGCTGCTCGGTGATCTCTTGATCGTGCACGCCTCCGATGAAGGCGCCCGGCTCGATCTGGATACCACCTTCCGGGCCTTGCCGGATGACGCCATCGCCATCATGTGCGGACCGATGCGGATGCTGGAAGCGGCGCGTCGCGCCTGGAATAACGCGGGAAGAGCGCCGGCCGATCTGCGTTATGAGACCTTCGGCTCCAGCGGCCTGAAGCCGACAGCCGAATTCCGCGTGCGCCTGAAGGATACCGACACCGAACTCGTCGTGCCGCAGAACAGCTCGATGCTGGACGCACTGAACGGCGCCGGTTTTGAGGTGATCTCGGACTGCCAGCGCGGCGAATGCGGCATCTGCGCCGTCGACGTCGTTGCCGTCGAGGGCGAGATCGACCATCGCGACGTGTTCTTCAGCGACCAGCAGAAGCAGGACAACCGCAAGATCTGCCCCTGTGTGTCCCGCGCGATCGGCGTTGTGACCATCGACACGCTGTACCGGGCTGACGTGGCCTAGCGCCTGGAGGCGCCTGTCTCGCTAGAAGAATTCGCCGAGAAACGCCGCTGCTTCATCCGAGATGCCGACGATCTTGTTCGTTGCCTGACGATAGAACTTGAAATTGAGTTCGGTCGCGGGTTGGCCGTCATTCCAGTCGGTGAAATGCTTGAGTTCGCTCCGCCCGAGCGGCCGCTTCGCGCGCGCGGTGCGTCCGATGGTGACGCTCACGCGCGGCGTTTGCCTGATGATGCCGCGCTTCCTGGCGGTCGCTTCGGCCGAAATGACAACGCCGCACGCAATCAGGCCTTGACCGCCCTCGTTCTCGCTCGCGAACACGAAAACCGTATCGCCCTCGGCGATATGCTTGCCGCCATACATGGTCTTTTGCGCGGTGAACGCGAACGTCTTCGACCGCGGATCGGAAACCTCGGCCTTGATCGCGAACGCCATGCTCCTCGCGCCAATTCTAGGCCGGCACCGGGAACCTGACCGCCTCCAGCGCGGTCTTGCCGCGGATCATGTCGGAGGCCTTGTCGGCGATCATCAGCGTCGAGGCGTTGAGATTGGCCGAGATCATCCGCGGCATGATCGAGGCGTCGACCACGCGCAGGCCCTGCAGGCCGTGCACGCGCAACTGGTCGTCGACCACGGCCCATTTGGCGTCCGCCGGTCCCATGCGGCAGGTGCAGCCGGGATGGAACGTGGTGGTGCCGCGCTCGGTGGCGGCGGCCAAAAATTCGTCGTCGCTCTGCACCTTGGGCCCGGGGAAATCCTCATAAGCATAGTACGGCGCGAGCGGCGCGGACGCGAGCAGCCGGCGCGCCAGCTTCATGCCGGCGACGACGACGCGGCGGTCGATCTCCTCGACGAGGTAATTGGTCTGGATGATCGGCGGCGCGAACGGATCGGCGGAGCGGATGCGGACATAACCGCGGCTCTCGGGGCGCTGCTGCCATGAGGCAACCGTCATGCCGGGCTCATCCTCAAGCTGGCCCTGCACGCCTTCCTTGTAGCTTGCGGGTGTAAACGTGAGCTGCAGGTCGGAGCTTTCGGTAGTCTCGCCGGAGTGCCAGAAGCAATAGACCATGGTCGGCGACAGCGACAGCAGGCCGCGCCGCGTCGTCGCCCATTTCAGCGCCTCGACCCAGAGGCTCACGCCGCGCCTGAGTTCATTGATGGTCCTGATGTTCTTGACGCGCGCGACCGAACGCGGCGCGTAATGGTCCTGCAGGCCTTCGCCGACGCCCGGCAGCGCGTGACGGACCTCGATGCCGTGCGATTGCAACAATTCCGGCGAGCCGACGCCGGACAATTGCAGCACCTGCGGAGAGTTGTAAGTGCCGCCGGAAAGAATCACTTCCTTGCTGGCGCGCACCTCGACCGGCGCACCGCCCTTGCCGCCTTTGAGATAGCGCACGCCGACCGCGCGCTTGCCTTCGAAAATGAGATTGGTGACATGCGCGTACGTCCGCACATCGACATTGCCGCGCTTGCGTGCCGGATGCAGGAACGCCTTCGCGGCACTCATGCGCAGGCCATTTTCGATGGTGCGCTGGCAGTAGGACACGCCCTCCTGGATCGCGCCGTTGTAGTCGGGGTTGCGCGGAATGCCGAGGCTCATGGCGCCTTCCATGAAGGCTTCGCAGAGCGGATCGTTCCAGTCCATGGTGGTGACGGTGAGGTTGCCGTTGCGTCCGCGAAAGGTCTCATCGCCCTCGCCGACCCGTCGCTCCAGACGCTTGAAGTACGGCAAGATATCCGGATAGCCCCAGCCGCGGTTGCCGAGCTGCGCCCAGGTGTCGAAATCCTGGCGCTGGCCGCGGTTGTAGATGTGGCCGTTGATCGACGACGATCCGCCCAGCGTCTTGCCGCGCGGCGCGTAAATGCTGCGACCGCCGGTCCACGGGCCGGGCTCTTGGCTGTAGCCCCAGTTGACGCTCTTCATGTGGAACGTCTTGATGAAGCCGGCCGGCAGATGAATGTACGGGTGCCAATCAGTTGGTCCCGCTTCCAGTACACAGATGCGGCTCGCAGCATCTTCACTGAGCCGGTTGGCGAGCACGCTGCCTGCGGAGCCCGCGCCGATAATCACATAATCGAACGTTTCCATCGTCTCGCTTCTGGCGCGGCTTAGTTACCGCGGCTTGTCGTTGAGTTGATAGGTGAGATGTGCCTTCACCGTCGGCCATTCGCTGGCGATGATGCTGTAAACCACGGTGTCGCGCAACGTGCCGTTCGGCGCGATCTGGTGGCTTCTCAGGATGCCATCCTGTTTGGCGCCCAGACGCTCGATGCCGCGCCGGCTCTGGTGATTGAAGAAGTGCGTGCGGAACTCTACCGCAATGCAGTTGAGCTGCTCGAAGGCATGCGTCAGCAACAGCAATTTGCACTGCGTATTGAGCGCGCTGCGCTGCACGCGCTTGGCATACCAGGTGGAGCCGATTTCGACGCGGCGGTTGGCGGCATCGACGTTCATATAGGTCGACATGCCGGCGATCTTGCCCTCGGCATCAAACACCGTGAATGGCAGCATCGAGCCGGCCGCGAACAGGCCGAGCCGGCGGTCGATTTCCTTTTTCATGTTTTCGGCGGTCGGGATGAAGGTGTACCAGAGCTTCCACAGCTCGCCGTCGCTCACGGCTTCCACGAGTCCGTCGATGTGATCGTGCGACAACGGCTCCAGCCGCGCGTACTCGCCGCGAAGGGTAACCGGTTCAAGAAAGGCCATTCAAAACTCCGTTCTCTCACCGTCATTGCGAGGAGCGACAGCGATCCATCATCGTCATTCCGGGGCGACGCGAGGCATCGAACCCGGAATCTCGAGATCCCGGGTTCGATGCTTCGCATCGCCCCGGGATGACGATTGCGTTTTGGCGCAATCGTCACTTGTTCAAAAAATTCAGCGCCAGTCCAGGGCGCGCCCAATCCATCGCGATCAGCTCGCCCTTGCCTGACAGCGTGATGTAGGCGGTCTTCAGTTCAGGCCCGCCAAAGGCGATGTTGGTGGTGACGCGGTCACCGGTCGGAACCTGCTCGACGAGCTTGCCGTCGGGCGCGATCACCGAGATGCATCCCGAGACCAGCGTCGCTACGCAGACATTGCCGTTGGCTTCCACTGCCATCGAATCGAACATCTGGTAGCCGCCGAGCCCCGCGATCGGCTTGCCGCGCTCGCCGCGATAAATCACGTCGCGCGGCTTGATGGTGCCGGGCTCGGCAATTTCGTAGGCCCACAGCCGCGCGGTCGGCGTCTCCGCGATGTAGACCGTCTTCTCGTCCGGCGACAGGCCGATGCCGTTGGCGGGCAGCACGCCGTGCACGGCCTCGACGATCTCCTTCATGCCCGGCTTGAGATAGTAGAACGCGCCGACATCCATGTCGCGGGCGCGGCGCTTGCCGAGGTCGGAGAACCAGAGGCCGCCGTGCTTGTCGAACACCAGGTCGTTGGGGCCCCGCAGCGCATGCTCGCCGCATCTGTCGACGACGGTCTCGACCTTGCCGCTCTGCATATCGACGCGCTGGATCGAGCCACCCTGATAGTCATCGGGCTGCGGCCCCGGCATGATCATCTTGCCGGTCGGAATCCAGCTGAAGCCGCCATTGTTGCAGATATACATTTTGCCGTCGGGGCCGAGCGCGGCACCGTTCGGGCCGCCCGGAATCTGCGCGACGACCTCTTTCCGCCCGTCGGGATAAACCCGCGTCAGCCGCTTGCCGCGGATTTCGACCAGCACGACCGAGCCGTCGGGCATGACGACAGGGCCTTCCGGAAATTCCAGATCGGTGGCGAGAACGCGGATATCGGCCATGAATCCTCCCGGCATTTCTTGGGCGCAGGCGAATTCCAGGCTCGACCGCACGCGCAACATTTCGTTGCGTCATGTTATGGCAAAGCAGATCACGCTTGCCAAGCAACCGCGGGCAATCCCGCGGCGCAGGGCAGCATTGCGGTGATGCTATTCCCTCACCGGCACCCAGATCTCCAGCCCGCCATTGCCGGTAGCCGGATCGAAATTCTCGTCGTAGCGCTCAAAACTCGGGGCGTCGGCCGCTTTCATGCCGGATGCCGGCAGCCAGTGATTCCAGATCGTGTTGACGGTGCGGCGGATGGTCGAGATATGCTCGGCGTGGGTGAAGACAGCATATTTCTGTTCGGGAATCCGCACGCGCGCGAACTCGCGCGGCAGGTCGGAGAAGTCGGCGACCTCGACGCCGGCGACGTAGTCGAAATTGCCGGCGTCGTCGCCGTTGCAGCAGACGCCATAGGCGACCTTGCCGATCCGCGCCGGGATGTGGTCGACGCTCTGGTGAAACTGGTGCCACAGGTTCGGAATGCCGGCGCCGCAGTTTTCATGGGTGCAGCGTTCGGCGATGCCGGAGACCAGAAACGGCTTGCCGGTTTCGAAACGCGGAGGCTTGAGATTGTCGAGCAGGGTTGAGTCCATGACGATGGGCTCCTGAAGCTTGAGACGATCGAGGCACGTTGCGGCGCGAACCATCTCCGGCGTGACGCCGAAATGGTCGCGGAACGCGCGGGTGAAAGCTTCGTGAGAGCCGTAGTCCGCATCCAGCGCGAGGCTGAGAATATCGGGGGCGCCTGCCGCGAGCGCCTGCGCGGCCTTGCTGAGCCTTCGGGCACGCACATAGCGCATCACCGAAATGCCGGTGGCGGTGGCGAACGCCCGCACCAGATGGAAGCGCGAGACGCCGGCAACGCCGGCGACGTCATCGAGCGTCAATGGTTCGGCGAGATGACTTTCGATATACCAGAGCGCTTTCTGGGCCGGATTCATGACTGACAGCTTTCCTACGAAGCGATCCGATTATGATCGTTTGCTTCGCGTTTCATTTGACAATCCTTGCTCTCTGTTTCTGCCGCTGACAATGTACCGGAGCACGATTGGAGGGAACCATGCTGATCACCAATGTCCGGGCGCACCATGTCCGCATCCCCTATGACGCCGGGGTGGCGAGTTTCAAGCAGGGCGCATCTGCAATCTCCGCGCTGGAAATCGTCATGGTCGAGGTTTCCACCGATGTCGGCATCACCGGCTGGGGTGATGCTTTTGCGTATGTCTGCCCGCGAACAACATACACCGCCGTCGAGGAAATGATCGCGCCGCAAGCACGCGGCCTCGAGGTCCCCGACGCGGCTGATATTCCCGCCGTCATGGAACAGATCCAGCGCAACCTGCATCTGTTCGGCCGCTATGGCATCACCATGTTCGCGATATCGGCGCTCGATATCGCGCTGTGGGACCTGGCCGCCAAAGCGAAGGGCGTGCCGTTGCATCGCTTGATCGGCGCGGCGAAACGCACGCGGATTCCCGCCTATGCAAGCCTGCTGCGGATCGGCAAACCCGAATTGATCGCAAGCGAATGCGAGACCGCGCTGCGGCAGGGTTACAAGGCGATCAAGTTGCATGAGACCACAACACCTGCGGTATTTGCCGCGCGGCAAGCGATCGGCCCCGGCATTCCGCTGATGGTCGACCTGAACTGTCCGCTGAACGGCGAGGAGGCGATCGCTTTCGCGCATTCCTGCCGCGATGCCGCGCCGATGTTCATCGAAGAGCCGGTCTGGCCGCCGGAAGATTTTGCAACGCTCGCCGAAGTGCGAGCCAAAGGCGGGCTCAACGTTGCGGCCGGCGAAAACGCCTGCACGGTTCATCAGTTCAGGCAGATGATGAAGGCGGGCGCGGTAAGCCACGCGCAGCCCTCCGTCATCAAGGTCGGCGGCATCAGCGAATATCTCGGGGTTGTCGCATTGGCCGACGAACTTGGCGTCAGGCTCGCGCCGCATTCGCCCTATTTCGGGCCGGGCTTGCTGGCGACGCTGCAGTTGCTGTCGCTGCGCGACGACGCATCCTTCGTCGAGATGTTTTACATGAAGCGCGCCGCATGCCTCTGGCGCGGCCGCGTCGACGTCGATGCCAACGGCGATGTCGACGTCCCGCAGGGGCCCGGCCTTGGCTATGAACCGGACAAGGCCGTGATGGAGCAATACCGCGTGTCGTGACTGCGAGCCGCTACTTCGTGCCGTCCTTTGCCGGCGCGGCATCCTTTGCGGCGGGCGCAGCATCCTTCGCCGCGGGCGCAGCATCCTTCGCCGCAGGCGCTGCGGCCTTCTTCGCGTCTTCCGCTGCCTTGTTCTGCGACGCCTGCATGTCGCTCACGACCTTCTGAAGACCTGCGACCGCGCCCTTCAGCGCCTCGATCTGGCGGTTGGCGGCGTCGATCTTCTGCTGATGATCGGTCGTGAGCTTGTTGATCGTCTTCTGCAGGAAGTCGACATTGCTCTGCAGGCAGGAGGTGCGCCGCTCCATCGTCTTTTCAACGGTGCAGATTTCGATGCCGGGAACATCCTGCGCGCGAACGGTCGCCGGCAGTGACGCCATCAGCAGCGCGGCAGCGACGTAGATGATCCTGGCCATCAAAATCCTCGTTCCAAAAGCATTCAGCGGACGGGGAATGTCCATCACGGCAATTTGCACGCAGCAGACCCGCCAGCCCGATGATACCATACTGATACCTCATTCAGGCGTTGTGCTTCATTCCGTTAACGGTGGATGGATTTTGCCGCGCGCCTCAAACGGCCGTAGCATTGGAGATTGATTGTATGGCAACGCGTGAAAAGCGGCTGGCGCAGTTCGACGGGAACGGAGATCCGCCGCCCGACCAGCCAGTGGAAGTTCTTTGCGAGGATCACAGCGGAACCTATCAACTGCCCTTCGCCTGCCGCTGGATCGATGGCCAATGGCGCAATGACAGGACCGGCGGCATGGTCGAGGCCACGGTGGTCGGATGGCGGCTTCCGCGTTCCAGCGCGATGTGAGGATGCCGCAAGCGCAGCCGAACCCCTCGCATTGTGTCAGAATGCGACGGAACTGCGCGTGATCTTTACGTTCGGAACGGCGACGGAACGAATCGCGCCCGAATCACTTGTTTGGCGCCGTACTCCGTTGTTCACGGCTAGATGTCGTCCGCCATCCGAGGCGGCGCACCACATCCAGCACCACAACAATCGGCCGCAGCCAGCGGCCGACGACAAAGGTTAATTCCTCGGGGGACGACATATCGTCACTTCCAGGGGGTCGGCGGTGGCACCTTGTCGACGGCTGGCGGCACGTCGACGGTCTTGAAATCGGCCGGGCTGACGATCTCGAGGTACTCCATGTCCTCCGAGTAGTCGTACAGGTAATGCGTGATGCCGGGCCGCTGGTGGACGACGTCGCCGGCCTGCACCAGGGTCGATTTGTCCTCATACATGAACCGCGCCCAGCCCTTGGTCATGATCACGATCTGGAATTCGCATTCGTGCTTGTGCCAGCCGGTGCCTTCCTCGGGCGGCAGATCGGGGTTGGCCTTGACCAGATGGCAGATCACCTGCCCGCTGGTCGCATCGGCGATGCCGAGATCGCGATACAGGAAGAAGTCGCGCAGACCCCCGCCCTTGAATTCGGTATCGCCGGGTTTGACGTGAGAGAATTTGCTGACGACAGCCTGCTTGTTCATTGAAGCCTCCACGGTTCGCGTTGGCGAGATCGCGACCAGGCGAAGGCGTCCAAATTTTCGGCAGCGTCGCAGCGTCGCGTTCACGGCTGCATGTTGCTATGCGAAATCCGCGCCACGCGCGCTGCAGTGCGGCGATAGAGCCTGCAGCGGTGCACCGAACCGCTTGGCCGCAGGCAGGAATCCGGTTTCAGGACCCGGCGAAAAACGGCCAGCGGACCGGCTGCACGCCGCTCACGGCTGGCACGGGCTTGAGCAAGACCTGCCCGTTGCCTGAGCCCTTCGCCCGGGCAAGGCCGCGCCAGGCCTGCCTAATATTCGACCTCGAGCTCCTCGATGTCGGCTGGCTCGGCCTTGGCGGCCTCGATCCATTGCTGCATTTCGGGCATCGCCATGATGGTACTGGCGTAGGCCGCAAGCCGTGGTTCGAGCTTTACGTCATAGGTCATGAAGCGGGTGACGACGGGCGCGTACATCGCGTCCGCCATGGTGCGCTCGCCGAACAGGAACGGGCCGCCGGACTCCGCCAGGCATTCGCGCCAGATGGTGCTGACCCGGTCGATATCGGCCTGCGCGCGCGACCAGATCTTGAAGCCCGGGAAATGGCCCTTCAGGTTGACCGGCAGCGAGGCGCGCAGCGTGGTGAAGCCGGAATGGATTTCGCCGCAGATCGAGCGGCAATGCGCACGCTGGATACGGTCCGCCGGCAACAGGCCGGCGTCCGGCATGACCTCGTTGAGGTATTCCGCGATCGCCAGCGTATCCCAGATGGTGGCACCCTCGTGGCGCAGGCACGGCACCAGGATCGACGACGACAGCAGCAGGATTTCGGCCCGCGCCGACGCATCGTCGGGGGCGGTGACGACCTCCTCGAACTCAAGTCCTGAGAATTTCGCCAGCAGCCAGCCGCGCAGCGACCAGGACGAATAATTCTTGCTGGAGATGGTCAGTGTGGTCTTCGCCATATGGCCTTCCCTCGAACGCAAACGCCCGCCTGGCAGGCTGGGGAGCCGCCCAAAGCCTGTGCGCCAGGCCTTTTACCGAGCAAGCCACGTGCCAGTTTTGCAGGCGGTCCGCCCTGCTCTGGCTTCGATATTGCATGACACCAAGGGAGTAAGGCGGATGTGAATGATGCCAATGATGTACCAAGCCTATCAGAACCACATGGACCTGACGTCGCCATGGCGGACCGGGGCCGCGGCGGCCCTGAAATACCTCAATCTGGTGCCGCAGGGCGTCTCCGACAGGCTGTTTGGCCGGCTCGCCGCTTCGCTCGAACTGATCTCGCGCTCCTCCCTCACCTACCACCGGCCTGCCTACGGCATCGACCGGGTACTGGTCGGCAATCAGGAACTGGAGGTGACCGAGGAGGTCACCTTCGCCACCCCGTTCGGCTCACTGCTGCATTTCAAGAAGGAGAACGCGCCGGAGCAGCCCCGGCTGTTGCTGGTGGCGCCGATGTCCGGCCATTTCGCCACCCTGTTGCGCGGCACCGTGAAGACGCTGCTGCAGGACCACGACGTCTACATCACCGACTGGCATAACCCGCGCGACATCCCGCTCGGCCACGGCCGCTTCGGGCTGGAGGATTACACCGACCACCTCATCACCTTCCTCGACAAGATCGGACCGCGCGCGCACATGGTGGCGATCTGCCAGCCGTCAGTCTCGGCGCTGGCCGCCGCCGCCGTCATGTCGGAAGACAACCATCCCTCCCGCCCGGCGACCCTGACCCTGATGGCCGGGCCGATCGACACGCGGATCCAGCCGACCAAGGTCAACGAGTTCGCCAAGAGCAAGCCGATCAACTGGTTCACGGATAATCTGATCAACTACGTTCCGGTGCAGTGCAAGGGCGCGTTCCGCAAGGTCTATCCCGGCTTCGTTCAGCTCACCGCCTTCGTGTCGATGAATCTCGAGCGCCACATCAAGCAGCACATCGACCTCGCCAATCACCTGGCGAAGGGCGAGAAGGAGAAGGCCGAACTCATCAAGACCTTCTACGACGAATATTTCGCGGTGATGGATCTTCCGGCAGAGTTCTACATCGAGACCGTGCGCGACGTGTTTCAGGAGCATCTGCTGCCGCAAGGCAAGCTGATGCATCGCGGCCGGCCGGTGAACCCGGCCTCGATCAAGCGCATGGGCCTGATGACGGTGGAAGGCGAAAAGGACGACATCTGCTCGATCGGGCAGACGCTGGCGGCGCAGGACCTCTGCACCGGCGTGCGCGCCTATCGCAAGGTGCACCACATGCAGGCCGGCGTCGGCCATTACGGCGTGTTCTCCGGCAAGCGCTGGAACAACGAAATCTATCCGCTGCTGCGGGATTTCGTGCACATGAATGCGTGAGAGGGGTTCGCGCCACTCTCTTCCCGTCATTGCCTGCGACAAACGCGAAGCGTTTGCGCAAGGGAGCGAAAGCGACGAAGCAATCCATCGGCCCCCGCATGCGCGGAGAGATGGATTGCTTCGCTTCCGCTCGCAATGACGAGGTGGCACTAGCCGCCCTCGCCCTCACGCTGTAAAACCCTCCCAAGGCCGACCGCTCAAGAGTCGTCCCGGGAGGATTTTCATGCGGCTTTCAAAAACTCTTCGCCCCCTCGCGCTCGGCATCCTCAGCGTATTCCTGCTTTCGGTCACGGCCGGCGCCGCCGAAGTCCGCGTGATGATTTCGGGCGGGCTGACGGCGGCCTACAAGGCACTGGTGCCCGAATTCGAACGCGCCACGGGCCACAAGGTGCTTACCGCCTATGGGCCCTCGATGGGCACCACCACCAATGCCATTCCGGTGCGGCTGGAGCGCGGCGAGCCTGCCGATGTCCTGATCATGGTCGGCTATGCGCTCGAAGATCTCGCCAAGAATGGCAAGGTGATCGCGGGCAGCAGCGTTGATCTTGTCAAGTCGCCGATCGGTGTTGCCGTGAAATCGGGCACGCCGAAGCCGGACATTTCTACGGCGGACGCGGTCAAGCGCGCGCTTCTCGCCGCGAAGACCATCGCCTACTCCGACAGCGCCAGCGGCGTCTATGTTTCGACCGAGATGTTCGACAAGCTCGGCATCAAGGAGGCCATGCAGGGCAAGGCACGAAAAATTCCGGCGACCCCGGTCGGCGAAATCGTCGCCCATGGCGATGCCGAGATCGGCTTCCAGCAGATGAGCGAATTGAAGCCCGTCGAAGGCATCGACATCATCGGCCCGCTGCCGGACGAGCTCCAGAAGATCACGATATTCTCCGCCGGGATCGCCAACGCCTCGAAAGAACCGGATGCCGGCAAGGCGCTGATCAAGTTCCTCGCCTCGCCCGCTGCGCGCGGCGAGATCGTCAAGAGCGGTATGGATCCGATTCCGGCGGGGGCAACAAACTAAAGCAGCTAATTAGGTCGATGCAACGCGCTCGCAGTTCCGTCATCCTGAGGTGCGAGCGAAGCGAGCCTCGAAGGATGAGCGGCCCGTGGCCGTCGCCCTTCGAGGGCCGCGCTGCGCACGGCCACCTCAGGGTGACGGATCACATTGATTCAGACTTACTTCATTACGCTCTAGCGATGCATCCCGTGCTGCATGGCAAGCAGCACGATCACCGCCAGCGCCAGCACGATGGTCGTGCTTTTCCAGAACAATAGCGGATTGCGCTCGATCAGCGGCGTCGAGGACGTCGAGAGATAGTTCGCGTTGGGATGACGCAGGTCGAACAGGAATTCCGAAAAACTGTCATAGCGCTTGTATGGATTGGGATGCACGGCCTTCTCCAGCGTCCCGTCGATCCATTGCGGCAATTCGCGGTCGCCATGCGTCGCCGGACGGTAGACCAGCTTGTTGAACTGCGATCGCGTCCGCGCATTTGCGATCTGCGCGCCGTAGGGCAATTTTCCGGTCAGCATCTGATAGGTGATGACGCCGAGCGAAAACAGGTCCGAGCGCGATGTGGCCGGCTCACCCAGGAAATATTCCGGCGCAACATATTGCTGCGTACCCAGAATGTCGTTGCCCATGCCGGACGGCGCGGCCTCGACGACTCCGGTGATTTTGGTCGAACCGAAATCGATGATCTTCACCGTGCCCGTGGCGTCGATCATGATGTTGTCGGGCCTGATGTCTTGGTGCAGCATCTCCTTGCGGTGGAAGGCGCGCAGCCCCTTGGCGATCTGCTCGACGATGCCGCGCACGGTTTCCAGGCTCGGCTTCGGATTGTCGATCATCCATTGCGTCAGCGTCTGCCCATCGATGTATTCGGTCGCGACATACAGGAAATTGCGCTTGCGCTGCAGCAGGCAGGGTTTCAGCACATGCGGGCTGTCGATCCGCCGCGCCACCCACTCCTCCATCATGAACCGCTTCAGGTAGGCGGGATCGTCGCGCAGATCGATAGACGGGATCTTGATGGTGACCACGGCCTCGGTTTCGATGTCGACGGCGAGATAGATGTGACTGCGGCTGGAGCCGTGCAGCTCGCGGACGATTCTGTAGCCGTCGAAAACCGCCCTCGCCTCCAGCAGCGGCGGCAACGGCAGTTCATGGGGCTGCGCGAACACTTCGCTGGCGGCACCGTCAGGCACCTCGTCGACGCGGACGATCTGGACGGTGAGATTGTCCTTGCTGCCGAGATCGAACGCCATTTCGACGATGTTCTTCGCGGCCAGGTCCAGATCGGCCGAGCCGTCCCTGATCGCCCTCGCAATGATGCGATCGCCGACATGCTCGTAGATGCCGTCGGTGACCAGCACGAAGGTGTCGCCCTTCTCGATCTTGAATGTCAGATGATCGATTTCGACCTGCGAATTCACCCCGAGCGCACGGCCGAGATAGCTCTGTTCCGCGGAAATGACGACGCGGTGGTCGTTGGTCAATTGCTCGAGCGAATTGCCCGAAAGACGGTAGATCCGGCTGTCGCCAACGTGAAAGATGTGGCCGGTGGTCGACTTGAGGACCATGGCGCTCAGCGTGCAGACATATCCCTTATCCCGGTCATAGGAATACTGGCTGCGCCGGGTTTGCGAGTGCAGCCAGGAATTGGTGGCTTCCAGCACGCGCTGCGCCGAGGTCCGCACCGACCAGGATTCCGACGTGCAGTAATAGTCCGTGAGAAATCCCTTGACCGCCGACTCAGCCGCGACCCGGCTGACGCTGCTGCTGCTGATCCCGTCGGCGAGCACGATGGCGATGCCTTTGAGACTCAGGAGAGGTTCGTCCGGAATCAGAACGCCGTGAAAATCCTGATTGGTCTCCTTGCGACCTTTGTCAGAATGTTGCCCGACCGATATTTTCAGTTCGCGCGGCATGTTCACGACCATTGAGCAGGGCCTCGACTGGAGCTTCGGTTCTGATTAAATCAGAACCGAAGCTCCAGATTTTCGTTTTGACGCGTTTTCTTAACGCGAACCGGTATCCACTTCGCTCGAAAACGCTCTGGACGGTCGAGGCCCACTCAAGTCAATCGCCCATCACGCGGCGATACGGTCGGCGATGCGCTTCGGCGCAGTCTTGATGTGCGTGGCGTACAGCGTCAGGCCGGTGAAGGCGAGACCGCCGACGAGATTGCCGACGACCGTCGGGATCTCGTTCCAGATCAGGTAATCCATGATCGTGAACTTGCCGCCGAGCAGCAGGCCCGACGGGAACAGGAACATGTTCACGATCGAATGCTCGAAGGTCATGAAGAAGAACAGCATGATCGGCATCCACATCGCGATCACCTTGCCGCTGACGGTGGTCGAAATCATCGCACCGACGACGCCGGCCGAGACCATCCAGTTGCACAGCATGCCGCGAACGAACAGCGTGAGCATGCCGCCGGCGCCATGCGCCGCATAGCCGACGGTGCGTCCTTCGCCGATCGTACCGATCACCTGGCCGACCTTGTCGGGCGGCGAGGTGAAACCGAAGGTGAAGACGATCGCCATCATCACGGCGACCGTGAAGGCGCCGAGAAAATTGCCGATGAACACCAGGCCCCAGTTGCGCAGCACGCCGCCGAGCGTCACGCCCGGGCGCTTGTCGATCCAGGCGAGCGGGGACAGAACGAACACGCCGGTCAGGAGATCGAAGCCGAACAAATAGAGCATGCAGAAGCCGACCGGAAACAGCGCCGCCCCGACGATCGGAACGCCGGTCGACACGTTGACTGTCACCGCAAAGGCCGCGGCGAGCGCGAGAATGGCTCCTGCCATGTAGGCGCGGATCACCGTGTCGCGCGTCGACATGAAGATTTTGGATTCTCCGGCATCTACCATCTTGGTCACGAATTCCGAAGGCACGAGATAGGCCATTACAGTTCCCCTTATTTCCTCAGAAAGGATTCAAGAAAGCGCCGGCAACAAAAGCCGCGCCGATGTGAAAGAGCTAAGCCGATCTCGTGGGCGGGCGTGCCGGACACTGCGCCATCGGCAGGAGCGAGGGCTCCGCCTGGGCGCCGCGGGTGACACGGTCACGCTCGATCAGAGACAGAGATGCACAAGCTTTCGTGGGAATGGTCCCGATGACTGCTCCAAAGCGCCTCGGTGAGGTCGCTCGATCCCTGCACTTGGGCCAACGCTGGCCTTGGCGATCCGTAAGACGGCAGTCGTCATTGACTGAGAAGCAATTAAGCAATCGATGTGCCAGTCGAGAATCTGGCCACCGAGCCGAAAAAGCGCGTATTTCTACGTGGTTATTGCCTTATCGCGCACGTCCCGACAGGCATGGATGCCTTGTATTTGTGCAGTTGCACAGATGTTGGCGCCTGCCGCGCAGCCTGGAGCATGATGAGCGCAGCTTGAATCCAATGTGATCCGTCACCCTGAGGAGCGCGAAGCGCGTCTCGAAGGGCGACGGCCACGGGCCGTCCATCCTTCGAGGCTCGCTTCGCTCGCACCTCAGGATGACG
The DNA here is from genome assembly GCF_036924535.1 of Bradyrhizobium sp. AZCC 2262. NCBI lineage: Bacteria > Pseudomonadati > Pseudomonadota > Alphaproteobacteria > Hyphomicrobiales > Nitrobacteraceae > Bradyrhizobium > Bradyrhizobium sp. AZCC 2262. The sequence continues at coordinate 5,820,918 of NZ_JAZHRT010000001.1, forward strand.
GAGAGAGAGTGCGCGAGTGATGTGTGGACAGATTGCCGTCAGAGGCGAGTCCCAGCTAATTCGCCTGCGTCCGCACCGGCCGATCCTTCAGGCCGTTGTTGTCATAGGCCTTGCGCAACGTACCGTTGGCGATCGCTTCGTTCAGAAACTTGACCGCAAACGCCAGCGACAGCGGATGATTGGGTGGCACCGCAACCGCCGTCACGGTCTGCTTGAAGGTCTCGTCGAGCACGCGCGTGCCCGGGATCTGTTTTGCCATGGCGTTGAGCTGATCGCGCGACAGCGCGAACGCGTCGATCTCGCCCGCCTTGAGCAGGCCGAAGATCTCGTCGTAGGTCTGGTAGCCCGTGACCTTGGCGTTCTTCAGATGCGCGATGGCGCCGCGCATCGTGGTGGTGTTGTTGACGGCAGCGACCTTGATACCGGGATGATCAAGCGTGGCGAAATTCGTGACCTGTGAACCCGGCTTGACGATGTAGGTCGCGTCCGCAACCTCATAGATCGGCCCGAATGACATCCTGCCCTCACGTTCGGGATCTTTCGGCAGGAAGGTGATGTCCCAGGCGCCCTTGCCCACCGCATCGACGATCTGCCCGGAATTGTTGTGCGCGACATATTCGACGGGGACGCCAAGTTGCTCGGCCATCGCCTTGCCGAGATCGACCGGCACGCCGGCATAACCGGTTTCGGTCTTGGTCGACCAGAACGCGCCACCGGCCGGACTGATCGCAATCGCCACCCGCAGCTTGCCGGTGGGCGCGATTTCGTCTTTCAGCGCATCGGCGCCGGCGGGCGTTGTTGTCATGATGGCTAATCCCACAAGGAGGCCGGACATTCCCGACCAAAACTGTTTGTACATTGATACTCCTCCCGGCCCGGCATCTCGTCGCAGACCTGTCAGCGCTGATCCATCCGCAGAATGGTCAGCGTTTCTTTTTCTTTGCCGCGCCCCCTTTTGGGGCCGCAGCGGCCGGCGCTGCCGGCTTGGCCGGTTCGGCCACTTCAAACTTGCCGATCGCAATGAGCTGGACACGCGCATTGGCAGGCGACGCCGGGCGATTGACATCCTGCAACTGTTCTTCGCCCAGACCAAGAGCCTGAAGCCGCTTCGGCGATACCTTGAAGGTGTTCACCAGGACATCCCGAACCGATTCCGCGCGCCGCTGACTCAGGATCAGATTGTGGTCACGCCTTCCGGCGGATTCGACATGATCGACGATCAGATAGCGGTAGGGCCGCAATTTCGGATCGGTCAGCGCATCGGCGATGCTGCCGATCGTCTGGTAGGAGGCCGGCCGGATCAGGGAAGAGTCCTGGTCGAACACGACGTCGAAACGGATTTGCGGCAGTTTGGTCAGTTGAGGCACGATCGGTGGGCGCTTCTGCGGCTGGGCGTCGGCCCTTGCCTTGATGCGATCGGCAGCCTGCTGCTTCAGAGCAGCCAGATCGATATCCGACTCGGCTTCGACGGCAAGTTTCTCGATGATGTCTCCGCTCGACATCGCCGTTTGCGCCCGGCCCGGCACCATCGGCAAGGCAAGCGGCGCCGATGCGCCGAGCACGAGAGCGATGCCGCGCAGCTTCTTCTCCCAAAGCATCAGCGATACCCCGCTGCGCTGATCGCCTTGTTGCAGTTCGGGGTCGCCTTCTTGGTCGCCTCCAACAGGCATTGCAGACCCTTGACGGGATCCTCCCGAACCTCGCCGCACAGGTGTTTAAATTCCCAATTGCACAGTTTTAGAAGGGAGGTCCGCGCGGTAATGCGCTGCTGGATGGCGCCGAAGGCCTGGGGATAATCGGCCTTGCACTTCGCCGACACCACGTCCTGGTTGCGGCCCAGGCACTCCTTCAGGCGCGTCGCATCGAGATTGACGCCGCGGCAATTGTCATCGATGTCCTTGCCGCAGCTCGCGGCCAGCATGGCCGCAGCCTCCTCGAATTTCATGGACTGCTGCGCCGCCGCAAGCGAAGGCGCCAATACCGCAATTATGAACAGGAAAAGCCGGATTCGGGTCATGCCCTCACCTCACACAAGGAGGGTAGCGATGGTCAAGTGTTCTGTTTGATATGGCTACGTTACCACCCCTGCTATTGCGCCGCAGCAAATCGTCGCGGGTAGCCCGAGGGCGCTTGCCCCGATATGCAGTACTCCCATGCCCATCGGCCCGCATCATGACAGGGTGACGACACCATGAGTTCGACCGCCGCTTTCCTGGCTTCCTTTGCCTCGATCCTGATCGGCGCGGCCATCGGCATGGGCCTGAAGCGCTTCCTGCCCGCCGGTGTGCTCGACGGCGGCTCGAAGGAGGCCGTCCGCCTCGGCGCCGGCTTTCTTTCGACCCTCTCCGCGCTGGTCATCGGCCTGATGATCGCGTCGGCGAAAAACTCCTACGACAGCCAGAATACCAACATCCGGCAGCTCGGTGCCAATGTCGTGCTGGTCGACCAGATGCTCCTGAAATATGGGCCGGAAACCAAAACAGCGCGAACGCTGCTGCGGGAGCTGATCTCGACGGCCGCCTCCCGCATCTGGGAGGAGAATGCCGAGCGCAACAGGCACGAATCGACCTTCGTCGTCAGCGGGACTGCAGATCGGTTCTACAACGCGGTTGAGGGCCTGACGCCGGCCAACGAAGAACAGACCTCGCTGAAGTCGCGTATCGTCCAGGCTACCACCGAGATCGGCCGGACGCGGGTACTCGTCTTCACGCAGAGCGACAACGCGATCCCGGTGCCGTTCTTCATCGTGCTCACGTTCTGGCTGGTGGTGATTTTTGCAAGCTTCAGCGTGTTCGCCGAACCGAGCCCCATCGTGATCGCGTCCATTCTGGTTTTCGCATTCTCCGTATCGAGCGCGCTGTTCCTGATCGTCGACCTCAGCCAGCCCTTTGACGGCTTGATGCAGATCTCGAACCATCACCTGCACATGGTGCTGCCGAAGATCGAGTAGCGCGAACACAAGCCTATCCGGACCATCCGCCGGCCATTATCCTCTGCGGCAAAAGCAGATCGGGAGCGAAACGTCTTGATGCGTAAATCCGGTTTTGATGCTGAATTCGATGTCGTCGTGGTAGGCGGCGGTTCCGCCGGCTGCGTGCTGTCGGCGCGACTGACGGAAAATCCAAAAGTGTCGCTTTGCGTCATCGAGGCCGGCGGACGCGATCGCAATCCCTGGATTCACATTCCGATGGGTTTCGGCAAACTGGTCCCGAACCCGAAGATGAACTGGGGTTACGAAACCGAGCCCGAACCAGGTCTCGGCGGCCGAACCGTGATCTGGCCACGCGGCAAGGTTTTGGGCGGCTCCGGTTCCATCAACGGCCTCGTCTTCCTGCGCGGCGCGCCCACCGACTATGACGAATGGCAGCGCCTCGGCGCGCGCGGCTGGAGCTACCAGGACGTACTGCCCTATTTCAAGCGGATGGAGCACAGCGTTGATGGCGCCAACGCGTGGCACGGCACCGGCGGCCCGATGACGGTGTCGAACATCAAACGCCCCTCGACGACAGCACGGGCATTTGTGGAGGCCTGCGAGCGCCTGCAGTATCCGCGCAACCCCGACTTCAACGGCGAGCGCATTGACGGCGTCGGCTTCGCACCTCTCAATGTCCACAATGGCTGGCGCCGCTCGACGGCGGTCGGATATCTCAAGCCGAACCTCAAGCGGAAAAATCTCGAGCTGATGACGAAAACCCGGGTCCGCCGCATCCTGTTCGACGGAAGCCGCGCCATCGGCGTCGAGATCGAGCGTGACGGCCAGATCCAGCGCATCGGCGCGCGACGCGAGCTAGTCGTTTCGGGCGGCGCAATCAATTCTCCGGTGCTGCTGCTCGCCTCCGGCATCGGCCCGGCCACAGAACTGACGAAGCTTGGCATCGACGTGAAATGCGATCTTCCCGGCGTCGGCAAGAATCTGCAGGACCATTATCAGTCAAGCTTCACGTTCAAGACCAACGCGACCGATACCCTGAACGAAGCCGTGATGAACCCGGCCAAGTCGGTAAAACTCGCGTTCGAATGGCTGCTCAGGGGATCCGGACAACTCTCGGTCGGCGCGACCGAAGCGACGCTGTTTGCGAAATCAGCCCCCTCCGAGCCGGTGCCTGACATCCAGTACCAGTGCCTCAATTTTTCGACTGATGGCTTCAAGACCGGCCTGCATCGCTGGCCGGGATTTACCTTCATCTTCAGCGTCTGCCGGCCGAAAAGCCGCGGTGAAATTACGCTGCGCGACGCGGAGGGGCGCACGCCACCGCGCATCCAGGCCAATTACCTGACCGACCCCGACGACATGCGCATCATGCTGGCGGCCTTTCGCATTGCCCGACAAATCGTCGCGGCCGAGCCATTCCGCTCGCTGGTGACCGAACAGATCAGGCCCGCTCCGGAGATCACGAGCGACGAACAGATAGCCGATTACGTCCGGAAGTTCGGCTCGACCGTCTATCATCCCTGCGGCACCTGCCGGATGGGCGAGGATGACGGAGCCGTCGTCGATAGCCAGCTCCGCGTTCGCGGCATCGATGGTCTCCGGGTCGTCGACGCCTCCGTCGTGCCGACGATGCCCTCGCCGAACATTCACCCGGCGACGATCATGGTCGCGGAGAAGAGCTCAGATATCATCGCCAGGACGCTGGCGAACTGACCGTCGCAAAAACTCAACGGCGATCAATTCGTCTGCGCCGCCGGCACCTTGATCTCCTGTGGCAGGATAATCGCAGCCACGATCACCAGCAGGCACAGCGCGCCGAACGCCTGCAGCATGGTGACGAAGCCGCCCTTCTCGTAAAGCCACGCCACCAGGCCGACGGAAGCGCCCGCCGCGGTGAAGCCGATGAAGTAGCGTATCGAATAGGCGCGCGAGCGCCATTCCTCGCTGGTGTATTTGCCGACCATGGCGTCATTGACGGTGACCTGGCCGAACGCGCCCATGACGATGCCGATCGAGGCGATGATCAGTGGCAGGTTCGACAGTGTGGCTGCGAAATAAATGAACGGAGCCAGCATGAATGACAGCGGCAGCATCACGGTTTTCAGCGAGTAGTGGTCGATCAATCTACCGATCGTATATTGTGTCATCGCGCCGAACACATAGACGCCGGCCGCGATGACTCCGAGCAGCGCCGGGCTTTGGGTCACGCCGGCGAGCCGCTCGGCGAACAGTTTTGGCATCGCCACCGTGATTGCGTTGAAGGTGGTCGATATCGCGATCACCACGATCAGCAAGGCCAGTAACACCCGCCACATGTCCTGCTTGGCCACCCTCGCCTGCGCCGCCGCCTGCTTGGTGCCGGTTCGGTCCTCGTGCACCACCATCAGCGCGAAGGCCACGCCGATCAGGATGGTGACGACCCCCGGGACGATAAAGGCCCAGCGCCAGCCGAGATACTGCCCGATCACGCCGGTGACCAGCGCCGAGGACGCCACGCCGAGATTGCCCCAGACGCCATTCAGACCCATCTCGCGGCCGAGCTTGTCGGCATAGGACACGATCATCGCGGTGCCGACCGGATGATAGATCGAGGCGAACAGGCCGATCGCCAGCAGCGCCGCGCCGAGCTGCAGCGGCGTTTGCACGAAGCCGACGGCGATCATCGACGCGCCGATACCCCAAAAGAAGATCACCATCATGTGGCGGCGGCTCCAGCGGTCGCCGAGCCAGCCGGTGATCAGCGAACCCGCGCCGAAGGCGACGAAGCCCGGGGTGGCGTAAGGCAATAGTTCCGAATAGGCCATGCCGAGCGCCGGCCCCATGATGATGACGGCGGCGGCGAAAATCAGCATCGCATAATGGTCGATGAAATGGGCGGCGTTAACGAAGGTGATCACCCGGCTGGGGCTGTTCATGGTCGATTCCCGAATCCCGCAATTTTCCGAAATAGGTTATACGGGGTTGTCCTGACGGGATGTCGCCAATGAATATCGCCGAAAAGCCAATTGCCGCCATTATCGGACGCCTGACCTCAACCGGCGACGGCATCCACATGATCGCCAACGGCTACAGGAAGGGCTTCCGGATCCATACCCACATGCACCGCGAGGCGCAGCTGGTTTATGCGGCCAAGGGCACGATGCAGGTGACGACCCCGAAAGGCCGCTGGCTGGTGCCGCCGGATCGCGCGGTCTGGGTCCCTGCCCTGTCGGAACATGCGATCGACGTGCTCGCCGATATCGAGATGCGGACGCTCTATTTCGAGCTCGACTGGCTGCAGCGCGAAGCGCGCAGCCACAGCCTGGATGCGGAATTCGTGGTGCGGGTGTCGCCGCTGCTGCATCAGACGATTCTCGCCCTGTTCGACGATCGGGGCGACCGTGAACGAACCGCGCTGTTGCTGCGACTGGCGATGATGGAGTTGGACCAGGCGGAGGATTCCGCCACCTTCATCCCGCTGCCGCGTGAGCCGCGCTGCCGGCGCGCCGCCGACATCGTGCTGGCGGACCCGACCGGCGACCATGAGATCGAGACGCTGGCGCACGAGGTCGGGACCTCGGTGCGGACGCTGTCACGCCTGTTCTCGTCGGAGACGCAATTGAGCTTCAAGAGCTGGTGCCAGCGCGCCCGGATCGCGGCGGCAATCGAGAGGCTGTCGACGGACGCCGGCGTCTCGGTCAAGCAGCTTGCCTCGGATTTAGGCTATGCCAGCGTGCCTGCGTTTTCCCATGCCTTCCGGCAGGTTACCGGAAAAACGCCGACGGAATTTGCCGGGAAGGAATAAACGCCCGACTTAGAGGCATGACATATTTACGTACGATCCATACGCTTGATTGTGATCGGCACCGTCCTAAATCTCATATAAGATTCCGCAATATCAGCTGGATTCGACCCACCGCATGGCCAACGCCTTTTTTTCCGACCTTCTCTCGACGATATCAGAACGTGGCCGCACGCTGCTTCGGCGGGGCGAGCCGTCAGTCGCCCGGCAAGACGCCGCCGAACTGCTTGAATTATGCAAGGCGCTGCTGTCCGGCCGCGGCGAAGCGTCCGGCACCGCGATGGCGCGCGAGGTGCTCGATCGCTACCACGACCTCGACGCCGCCGGCCGGCTTACCTTTTTCGAAACGCTGGCGAGAGACTTCGGCCCCGACCGCGAAAAACTGTCGCAGGCGATCGAGAGCTGGCGCAGCCAGCCGAACGACAGCGATGCCAGCGACCTTCACTTTGCTTCCGAGCCGCAGCGGCAGGAGCTGATCCGCAGGCTCAACCGCGCGCCGGGCGGCACCAGCGATTTGGTGGCGATGCGCGCCGACCTGCTTGCCCTGATGAAGGGCAACAAGGATCTGGCCGCGCTCGACCGCGATGTGGTGCATCTACTGTCTTCTTGGTTCAACAGGGGATTTCTCGTGCTGCGCAGGATAGACTGGTCGACGCCAGCGAATATTCTGGAACAGATCATCCGTTATGAGGCCGTGCACGAAATCCGCGACTGGAACGATCTGCGCCGCCGCATCGATCCCGTAGACCGCCGCTGCTACGCCTTCTTCCATCCCCAGCTCAACGATGACCCGCTGATCTTCGTCGAGGTCGCGCTGACCGAAACGATTCCGACCGCGATTGCGCCGCTGCTCGCCGCCGAGCGGCAGCTGGTGCCGGTCGAGCGCGCGCGGACCGCCGTGTTCTATTCAATCTCGAATACGCAAAAGGGGCTTGGCGGCATTTCCTTCGGCAGCTTCCTGATCAAGCAGGTGGTCGAGGAATTGCGGCGCGAATTGCCCAAGCTGGATACGTTCATCACGCTGTCGCCGGTGCCGGGCTTCATGCAATGGCTGAAGCAGGCCGAAGACATTCCGGTCAGCGACGAGGAACGGACGCTGCTGGAAGCCCTCGACAGGCCGGACTGGTTCGAGAACGCGGAACTGACTGCGCAATTGCGGGCTGTGGTCGAGCCGCTGGCGGCGCATTATTTCCTCAAAGCACGGACGCCGAAAGGCCGGCTGATCGATTCGGTGGCGCGCTTCCACATCGGCAACGGCGCGCGGTTGGAGAAGATCGACTGGCTCGGCGACCTCTCGCCCAAGGGCCTGCGTGAATCCGCAGGCGTCATGGTCAATTATCTCTACCGGCTCGAGGATATCGAGAAGAACCACGAGGCCTACGCCAATCAGGGCGAGATCGCAGCGTCAGGCGCCGTGAGGAAGCTGCTCAAAACCGAAGGCCGGCGATTGCTGGATATGCGGCTGTCGTAGTCCGCCGGCGGATTTCATTCTTCGCTGAATTGGAAACCATGTTGCAATGGCCGATGGCGTCGCACGGCCGATAAGCCCGGCAGAGCGGATCGACGCCATCGACGTATTGCGGGGCGTTGCCTTGCTTGGCGTTCTTGCAATCAACGTCGTGACGATATTTCGCGTTTCGATCTTTGAACGGTTCCTTTCCCACCAGCCTACGAGATCGCCGATCGACAGGGCCGTCGAAACGATCTTGATGCTGTTCGTCGATCTGAAGGCGCTTGCGCTGTTTTCGCTGCTGTTCGGCACGGGCCTTGCCATCCAGTTCGAGCGGCTTGCAAAGAGCGAGCGCCGCACGTCGCTGCTCGTGCGCCGGCTCGTTGTGTTGCTGGCGTTCGGGCTGATTCATCTTTGCCTGATATGGAACGGCGACATTCTCACCGAATATGCGCTTGCCGGCCTGATCGTCCTGCCGTTCCTGTTTGGTCCGCGCTGGCTGCTGGCGCTCGCCGCGCTGGCGTCTCTCGGATTGTACCTTGAGATGCAGGTCTTTCCCCCGTCCGGATGGTGGCCCGGCACGGTCGCGCTAAGGCAGGATATCGCGGAGGCGCATCGCATCTATCCGACGGGCGGCTTCCTCGACGTGCTGGCATTCCGGCTTCGCGAGCTTCCCCTTTTCGCTTCCCTGCACGCCTTTATCTTTCCGCGCACGATCGGGTTGTTTCTTCTCGGCGCGTTCGCCTGGCGCACCGGCATTCTGCGAAAACCGCCTCACCATCTGCTCTTCTCGATCGCCGCCGCGTGTATCAGCCTTGGCGCGGCATTGATCCTTTTCGAGGCCGGCGGCTACATTAGGGTCGGCCGGATCGGCACCCTGGCGGAACCTCTCGGCACCATCCTGCTGGCACTGGGCTATGGTGCTGGTATCATCGGCATCGCCAATCTCGAGCGCGGGAAGATGCTGCTCGGCTGGGCCGCGCCGCTGGGGCGCATGGCCTTCACCAACTACCTCGCGCAATCCCTGATCTTCGGCTGGATCTTTTATGGCTACGGTCTCGGCCTGTTCGACCGCCTCAGCGTTGCCAGCGCACTCGCCATCGGCGTTGCCGTCTACATCGGACAGATATTTTTCAGCGCCTGGTGGCTGCGCCGCTACCGCTACGGTCCGGTCGAATGGCTGTGGCGCACGCTGATGTATGGCGTGCGACAGCCGATGCGGCAGACTGCCTAGCGCCGGCTCAGATTTTGTATTCGTAGAGCAAGCGGGCGCGAATGGTGCCTTCCAGCGCCCGGATGTCCGCGAGCACACGCTGGCCGTCGGCTGCGGAGGCATCGGCGTCGAGCACCACATAGCCCACGTCGTGGTCGGTCTCGTAATATTGCGCGGCAATGTTGACTGAGTGGCGCGCGAGCACTTCGTTCAGACGCCCGAGCATGCCCGGCAGATTGCGCTGCACCTGAATGAACCGCGTGCCCGATGGCCGCGCCGGCAGCTGGACCTGGGGGAAATTGACGGCGCCCATTGTTGAGCCGGAATCGCTGTAGTCGACCAGCTTTCGGGCCACTTCGGCGCCGATGCGCTCCTGCGCCTCTTCGGTCGAGCCGCCGATGTGCGGAGTCAGGATGACATTTTCCAGACCCTGCAGCGGTGACACGAAGCGATCCGCATTCGAGCGCGGCTCGACTGGAAAAACGTCGACCGCGGCGCCACGAAGCCTGCCTTCGCGCAGCGCGTCCGCGAGCGCGTCAAGGTCAACCACCGTGCCGCGACTGTTGTTGATGAAATACGCGCCAGGCTTGATCGCCGCAATCTCCTCGCGCCCGATCATGCCATGCGTGGCTGACGTCTCCGGCACATGCAACGTCACGACGTCGCTTTGTGCCAGCAGATCACGCAAGCTCGCGGTCGGCTCGGTGTTGCCATGACGAAGCTTGTCCGTGTGATCGTAGAAAATCACCCTCATTCCCAGCGCTTCCGCAAGGTTTGAGAGCTGCGAGCCGATATTGCCGTATCCGATGATGCCGAGCGTCTTGCCCCTGACCTCATAGCTGTCGTTTGCGGACTTGTCCCAACGTCCCTGATGCGCTGCATTGGAACGCGCGACGATCCGGCGCAGCAGAATGACGATCTCGCCTATTACCAGCTCCGCGACGCTTCGCGTGTTGGAAAACGGTGCGTTAAATACGGGAATCCCGCTTTGGCGAGCGGCGTCAACATCCACCTGATTGGTGCCGACACTGAAGCATCCGATCGCGATGAGGCGGTCCGCGGCCTCCAGAACGTCCGTGGTGATCTGCGTGCGTGAGCGGATGCCCAACAGGTGCACGCCCTTGATGGCTTCCTTGAGCGCATCGCCTTCCAGCGCCTTGGACAAGCGCGTCATGCTGGAATAGCCCGCAGCCTCGATCAGCTGCACGGCGCTGTCGTTGACGCCTTCGAGGAGCAAGACCCGGATCTTGTCCTTTGCGAGCGAGAGTTGGGGAAGAGAAAGTTTGCTGGGCAAGATCGCGGCATCCTTCAGAGACAGATGATCGGTAAGCTGACGGCCTGGAAATCCACTATTGGCGCCAAGCCGATTTTCCTATCCAAGCCTCTAGTTTCTCGTCATGGCCGGGCTTGTCCCGGCCATCCACGTCTTTCTTGCTGCAACACTGTCAAGACGTGGATGCCCGGGACAAGCCAGGACAAGCCCGGGCATGACCGGTGCGTGATGCGCGCGCAGCGCGTTTTCAATCAGGACGACGGCTTGTCGCGGAAGTACGGCTCGACCGGGCCGTGCACCTTGATCGTCAGCGGGTTGCCGTAGCGGTCCTTGGCGCTGCCGGCGGTGACGCGCACCCAGCCTTCACTGATGCAATATTCCTCGACATTGGTTTTCTCGACGCCCTTGAAGCGGATGCCGACATCGCGCGCGAGGATATCGGCATTGTAATACGGGCTGTCCGGATCGACCGAGAGACGGTCGGGGAATTGGTCGCTCATCGCTTTGTTGGTCTCGCTCACAGCAGTGCCTCGATTTCTCTTCGTATTCCTTCGGGAGTAGCGGTCGGGGCGTAGCGCCCCACCACCCTGCCCGATCGGTCGACCAGGAATTTGGTGAAATTCCATTTGATCGACGGACCCAGCAATCCCGATTTCGCGTTCTTCAAATGGTTGAACAACGGATGCGCATGGCTGCCGTTGACGTCGATCTTGGCGAACATCGGAAACGTCACGTCATACTTGGTTTCGCAGAATGCCTCGATCTGTTTGGCGTCGCCCGGCTCCTGCCCGCCGAACTGGTTGCAGGGAAAACCAAGCACCGCAAAGCCGCGCGGCGACAGTTCGCGCTGCAATTGCTCCAGGCCCTTGTACTGCGGCGTGAATCCGCAGGCGCTCGCCGTGTTGACGATCAGGAGCACTTGACCTTCAAACCGCTTGAGCGGAACCTCCTCGCCGGCGAGCGACTGCGCCGTAAAATCATAAACGCCTGGCATCCTGTTTCTCTCGAAGTCAGCCCGCGGGATCGATCGCCGCCGACGGCGTTCCGCCGGCTTCGATCGCCTCGCCGGCAGCAAGGCATAAATCCTCGCGATAACGGCCGGAAACCAGTTGCACGCCAACGGGCACGCGTCCGACCAGTCCGGTCGAGACCGTTAGCCCGGGCAGCCCCATGAAGGGAATGGCGATCTGCGGCAATTGCGCATGCCAGACGCGCGCAAACGATGCGTCGTCCTTGCGGTCGAGCTGATCGGGGAACGGCAATTCACCGGAGACCGGCATCAGCAGCACGGCATAGTTTTCGAAGAACGCCAGCCATTCGCGCGTCAGCGTCGCGCGCCGCGTCAGCGCTTTCGACAGGTCGAACGGATGCACTTTTGCGCGGTTGCCGCGCAGGCAGGCCAGCGCGCCGGGATCGCCTTCGCGCTCGGCGGTTTCCAGCTGCGCCTCATAGCCGTCGCCGAGCCAGAGCTTTGTCTGGAGGTCGGCGGCCTCGCGCAGCGGCGGCGTGTTGGTGATTTCCTCGACGATCCAGCCCGCGCGCGCGAGCCGCTTGCCGGCATCGGCCACGGCGGCCTTCACTTCGGGGACGGGATCGAGGCCGTCAGGGTTGAGGCACATCGCGACGCGCTTTGGCATCGCCGGTCCTTCGAGCGGCGCCGGCACCCACCAGGGATCGCGATAGTCCCTCGCCGACATCGCGGCCAGCGCGATTCTGATATCGCCGATGGTGCGCGCCAACGGGCCCGAGACGGCGCTGATCTGCGGCCCGATCGGCCGTTCGGGGAGCGCCGCGTTGAACGCCGCAATGCGCCCCATCGTCGGCCGCAGACCATGCACGCCGCAGGCGTAGGCCGGATAGCGGATCGATCCCGCGATATCAGTGCCGTGCGCGATATGGCCGATGCCGGCCGCGACCGCCGCCCCCGCGCCGCCGGACGAGCCGCCCGGCGTGATGGCGGGATCGCGCGGATTCCTGGTGTCGCCATGAATGAGATTGGTGGTGAACCAGCGATAGGAGAATGCCGGGCAGTTGGTGCGACCCAGAATGACGGCGCCGGATTTGCGCAGATTGTCGATCACGGGATTATTGCTTTTAGCGATGGCGTCGCGCTGCAGTTTGAGCCCGTTGGTGGTGGCAAAGCCTTCCTGGTCGATATTGACCTTCACCGTGACAGGCACGCCCCCGAGCGGCCCGGCATCTTCGCCACGCCCGATGGCGGCATCGACGGCGGCAGCCTGCGCCAGCACGTCTTCAGGCCTGTGGTCGACCACGGCATTGATCTTGGGATTGACCGCGTCCAGCCGCGCCAGCGCCGCGGTCGCCGCCTCCTTCGCAGAGACTTTCTTCGACTTGACCAGCGAAGCCATTTCCGCGGCCGACAGGCGCCATAGATCCTGCATGCAAAACTCCATATCGATTGGAGCCCTTGTAGCGCCGGGCGCAGGGCAATGCCAGCGGGCCCGCCGGCCGAATTTAGCGCATGCGGGCGACGAAATAGGCGAGATCGGCGATCTGCTCCGGCGTGATCGGCGCCATCACGTCAGCCATGCTGGCGTCATAGCCGTGGCGGCTGTTGTCCTTGTACTCGGCAAGGGTCTTGGCGAGATAATCCTCACGCTGATTGGCGATGCGCGGGACGTTTTCCTTGCCGGACAAATCCGGGTTATGGCAGGTGTCGCAGCGGTGCTGCTGCACCAGCGCCTGGCCGCGCTGCAACCGCACAGGATCACCGGCGTCCGCGGGTGGCGCGGGCTTCGGCATCCTGGCGATGAAATCGGAAAAGAGGCGAAGATCGTCGTCGGTCAGCGGCTTCGCCATCTCGTTCATCGGCTCGAAGGTGCGCAGCTTCTCGCGGAACAAGAAAAGCTGGATCAGCGCGTAAGGCGCCTGCTGCCCGCCGAGCGAGGGCGTGTTCTCGGTTTCGGACTGGCCCTTTTCGCCATGGCAAGCGAGACACGGCACGATGCGTTCTTCGATCGTCTCGGCGCTTGCGGCAAAGGCGATCGAGGCGAACGCCAGCGCCGTTATTGTCTTACGCATCGTACCCTTTCCTCGCGCTCTCGTCGTTCCGGGGCGATGCGAAGCATCGAACCCGGAACCTCGAGATTCCGGGTCTGGTGCTCACGCACCATCCCGGAATGACTGCTCCTCGCAATGACGGTCTGGGTTACTGCTTCCCCGCCACCTTCTGCTTGCCGTAGGTGACGCGATAGACGGCGCCGTTCCAGTCGTCGGAGACCAGGAGCGAGCCATCCTTCATTTGCATCACATCGACCGGCCGGCCGATATACTTGTTGTCTTCCAGGAAGCCCGTGATGAACGGCTCCATCGACTTCACTGTGCCGTCCTTGTTCAGCTTGACGACCACGACGTCGCCGCCAACCTTCTTGGACCTGTTCCAGGATCCATGCCGCGCGACGATGATCGCGTTCTTGTAGGCTTTCGGGAACATGCTGCCGGTGTAGAAGCGCAGGCCGAGCGAGGCCGAATGCGGGCCCAACAGACCGACGGGCGGGGTGAATTCGCTGCAGGACTTGCCCCAGCCGAATTCGGGATCGACGATGTTGCCCTGCAGGCAGTAGGGCGCGCCGAAATGTTCACCGACCTTGGTGACGCGGTTGAGCTCGTCCTCAGGGACATCTTCCGACATCCAGTCGCGGCCATTGTCGGTGAAGTAGAGCTGCTTGGTCTCCGGATTCCAGTCGAAGCCGACCGTGTTGCGGACGCCCCTCGCGATCACTTCCACCCCGGAGCCATCGAGATTCATCCGGCGGATCTGGCCGTGATCGTCGTCATGCAGCACGTTGTTGCCGGGCTGGCCGACCGGAACGTAGAGCTTGTTGTCGGGGCCGATGCCGATGAACTTCCAGCCATGGGCTTCGTCCTTGGGCAGCTTGTCGTAGATCACGGTCGGCTTGGGCGGGTTGTCCAGGTTGTCTTCGACCTTCTCGATCTTGGAGACCTTCGACAGCTCGGCGATGTAGAGCGTGCCATCCTTGAAGGCGAGGCCGTTCGGCCGATAGAGACCGGAGGCCAGCACCTTGACTTCCCGTTTGCCGTCCTTGTTGACGATGGCATAGACCTTGTCGACCAGGCGGCTGCCGACGAACACCGTCCCCTTGTCGCCGAGCGCGAGCGAGCGGGCGTTCGCCATGCCGGCGGCATAGACTTCGATGTTGAAGCCGGCCGGCACCTTCAGTTTTGCGGTCGGCAGTTTGTCCGGCGCCGCGGGGATCGGCGGCGGCGCAATCGGCGCGAGCTTGGCAGCGGCTTCACTGCCGGCCGGGCGTCCGATCAGCGGAGACCCCGGCGGAAGCGCGGGCGCGGCCGCGGGGGCTGCGCCGGCGGCCGGCGGCGTGGCGGGCTGCTGGGCGGCAACACTCAATGTAAGGGCACTAAAAAAAGCACCGGCCAGCAACAGGCTGCGCGGTGTCGGCAAATAACTTATCATGCACGTTCTCCCTGGAAGCCTTTCTCTTCGCGCAGGCCGATATGATGCCGGCGCCGGAGGCCTTCCCGGGCGGCACTCTCCGATATTTATCCGCCGGTGCGCAATCGGAAAACATGGCGTCCGGAAGTTGTACTGCCAAAACGGACGAAGCGCGAAACGCCGACGCCCGCAGGCCTGGCGCGCTGTCAGTGTCTGGTGATGGGACCGCCGGGGGCGTCGAGAATCGCTTCCGCGAACGGAAACTCCAGCACGATCTCGCCGTCGTCGTCGGTGACCTCGATGGTCGCGCTGAGAAGCGCGCCGTCGGCGCCATCGGTCTTGAGCAGCTCCCGGATCATGGCACGCGCCATTTCCCAGGCGCGGTCGGGATCCCTGAGCACTTCGCCGTCGGGGTCGGAAATCAGCTCATCGCCGATACGGGTGTTGAAATAATATCGCGGCATCGGCGGAAACTTCACTCTCGTTGGGGTCCAGAAATCGGGGGACCGCACTTCCCTCACGGGTTTCTTTATGGGACGCCGGGAGCGCCACGCAAGCCAAGCATCGTCATTCGCATTGGCCCGAACAACCGGGAAACACTTGATCCCACGTTGTTTTGACCAGGGGTTCCCGCACAACTCCGTGAAACCTTTCGCGACGCAGCATAAACATACCTCCTGTTTCAGCAAAAGATTTAACTGGCGAACTTTTTGATCCACGCTACCTTAACCCTGAGGGCGGAGTTCGTCCGACAGCAAAGGGAGAGCCAAATGGCCTGGAAGACGCCGAAAATCGTCGAAGTATCGGTCGGCATGGAAATCAACATGTATATGTGCGCCACCCGCAAGTAAGCGGTAGCGCATTTCACATCTCACGCAGGTGGACTTCCGGGCCTGACACGTTCCCGAGAGCGGGATTGTGTCCGACGCCGGTGTCCACTTTGCGGCGTTCGTAATTCAGTTTGTGTCTTCAAGTCTGGAAGCGCCAGGAGACGGATCATGCTTCGCGTCGTCGTCCTGGGCGCCGCGGCCGGCGGCGGCGTTCCGCAGTGGAATTGCGGATGTCCGGTGTGCCGCAAAGCACGAAGCGAAAATCCCGAACTGCGAAGCACCCAGGCGTCGATCGCGGTCAGCGCCGACGGTGCGCACTGGTATTTGATCAACGCCTCGCCTGACCTGCGCCAGCAGCTTATTGCAACGCCGCAGCTTCACCCCAAAGCCGGACAGCTCCGTCACAGCCCGATCGCCGGCGTGATCCTGACCAATGGCGAAGTCGATGCGGTCGCAGGCCTGTTGTCGATGCGCGAGGGTTCACCGTTTACGCTCTATGCGCATGAGCGGGTCCTTGCGATTTTGCGATCCAACAACATCTTTAACGTGCTCGGCGAGAACAACGTGAAGCGGCGGCCGATCGAGGTAGACAGGCCATTCGAGCCTACTTTACCCGACGGCTCGCCATCCGGCATGGAAATCCTCCCCTTCGCGGTTCCCGGCAAGGGCGCGTGGTATCTCGAAGGCAAGGCGCATCCGGCGGGCGGCGATGGCGCGGGTGATACGCTGGGCTTACGGATTCTGGACAAGGGCAGCGGCAGGTACTTCTATTTCCTGGCCGCCTGCGCTGACGTGACCGACGATCTCAAATCGCGCCTGGCGGGCGCCGCGCTGGTGTTCTTTGACGGCACCGTGTGGCGCGACGACGAATTGATCGTCCAGGGCCTCGGCACCAAGACGGGACAAGGGATGGGACATATTTCGATGTCGGGCGAACACGGAGCGATCGAAAGCCTTGCCGGCCTCGATATCGGCCGAAAAATGTTCCTGCATATCAACAACTCCAACCCCGCCCTGCTCTCCGGCTCGGGCGAGCGAAAGGCACTGGAACAGGCGGGCTGGCAGATTCCAGCCGATGGAACGGAGATCACGCTGTGAATGTCATGGCCAAGGGGAAAATGACCGCGGAAATGACCGCCCTATCGATCGGCAAGGGCATCACGCTCAACAGCGCCGATGAACTGGAAGCGATGCTCCGCCACATCGGCGCGACGCGCTATCACAATCTGCATCCGTTCCACCGGCTGCTGCACGGCGGCAAGCTCAACAAGGGACAGGTGCAGGCCTGGGCGCTCAACCGCTATTTCTACCAGAGCACGATCCCGCTCAAGGACGCGATGGTGATCTCCCGCTTCCGCGACCGCGCCACAAGGATCGAATGGCGGCACCGGATCGAGGACCACGACGGCGATATCGGCTCCGAAGGCGGCATCGAGCGCTGGCTGAAGCTGACCGAGGGCCTTGGGCTCGACAGCGCCTATGTGGAATCGACCGAAGGCATTTTGCCCGCGACGCGGTTTGCGGTGGAGGCCTATGTGCATTTCTGCCGTGACAAGACACCGCTGGAAGCGATCGCCTCCTCGCTCACGGAACTGTTCGCGCCGAACCTGCATGAGGAACGCATCTCCGGCATGCTGCAGCACTATGATTTCGTCAACCCCGATATCATGAGCTATTTCAGCCGCCGCCTGACGCAGGCCCCGCGCGACGCGGGTTTTGCGCTGGAATACGTCAAGGCCAACGCGAAGACGCCCGCCGAGCGCGAGGCGGTCTGCAATGCGCTGATCTTCAAGACCAATGTGCTATGGGTTCAGCTCGACGCGCTGTATCATGCCTATGTCGAGGGCCATATACCGCCCGGGGCGTTCGTGCCCGGAGGAGACTAGCGATCGATGGCTGCGAGCCGCAACATCAGTGTCAGCGAGGCGAGCCGGCCGAAATTGCCGCGACACACGCGGCTGAAATTCGATGAGACGCGGCAGGTCTGGGTGATCCTGGCGCCGGAGCGCGTGCTGGCGCCGGACGAGATTGCGGTGGAAGTGCTGCAGCTCTGCGACGGGGTGCGCAGCGTCGGCGATATGGCCGACCAGCTCGCCGCCAAATATGCCGCGCCGCGTGAGGCGATCTTGACCGACGTCATCGCGATGCTGCAGGACCTTGCCGACAAGGGTTTTCTGACCGAAGTGCGTGAGAAGACGTCATGAGCGACATTCTCGCTGGAAGCAAAACCACCGGCGCCGCGCCCAGTGACGGGCTCGCGGTTCTGGAATCGCAACGATCGACCGCAGAGACGTTCGGCATTCCGCTTGCCGTGCTCGCGGAGCTGACGCACCGCTGCCCGCTGCAATGCCCCTATTGCTCAAACCCGATCGAACTCGACCGCGGCGGCAGCGAGCTGACGACCGAGGAATGGAAAAAAGTTCTGAGCGAACTCGCCGAAATCGGCGTGCTGCAGATTCATTTCTCCGGCGGCGAACCGACCGCGCGCAAGGATCTGGTAGAGCTGGTGCAGCATGCGACCGACGTCGGGCTGTACAGCAATCTCATTACATCGGCGGTGCTGCTGACAAAGGAACGGCTTTCGGCGCTGGCCGATGCCGGCCTCTGCCACGTGCAGATCAGTTTCCAGGGCAACGAGCCCATGGTTGCCGATCGCGTCGCCGGATTGAAGAACGCGCATGAGAAGAAGATCGAGGCCGCGAAATGGACGCGCGAGCTTGACCTGCCGCTGACGGTCAACGCCGTCATGCACCGCCAGAATTTGCACCAGCTCTCCGACATCATCCAGATGGCGGTCGATCTCGACGCCGACCGGCTGGAAGTCGCCAACGTCCAGTATTACGGCTGGGCATTGAAAAATCGCGCCGCCTTGATGCCGACGATCGAGCAGATCGAGGAGACCAGCCGGATCGTCGAGGAAGCCGCCGTGCGGCTGAAAGGCATTTTGGCCATCGACTATGTCGTGCCGGATTACTACGCGCTGCGGCCGAAGAAATGCATGGGCGGCTGGGGCCGGCAGTTCTTCAACATCTCGCCGGCCGGCAAGGTCCTGCCCTGCCACGCGGCGGAGAGCATCACCGGGCTGGAATTCGAATCCGTGCGCTCCAATCATTCGATCGCCTGGATCTGGCAGAATTCCGAGGCCTTCAACCGCTATCGCGGCACCGGCTGGATGCCCGAGCCGTGCAAGAGCTGCGAATTCAGGGAAATCGATTTCGGCGGCTGCCGCTGCCAGGCCTTTGCGCTGACCGGCGATGCCGGCAATACCGATCCGGCCTGTACGCTGTCGCCGATGCACGAGCAGATCTTCAAGGACGCCGAGCGCGAGGCGGCCGCGCACCAGGACCGCTTCCTCTATCGCAATTTCGCCGGCGGCACGCTGGAGACGGAAGGCGAGCATGGCGCCTGACGCCGACGCCGGCAAATCCGTCAAACGCGCCGATCCGTTTGCCCCGCTGACGTCGGAGCAACTCGTCGTCAGCGACGGTCACGACATCTATGTCGAAAGCGTCGGCCGGCCCGGTGGCGTTGCCGCGGTCTACCTGCATGGCGGGCCCGGCAGCGGCTGCCAGCCGGACCATCGCCGACTGTTCGATCCCGAGCGCTTCCACGCCGTGCTGTTCGACCAGCGCGGCGCCGGCCGCAGCCGCCCCAAGGGCCGCCGCGAAGCCAACACGCTGCCGCATCTGATCGCCGACATGGAAGCGATCCGCGAGAAATTCGCACTTGAGCGCTGGATGATCGTCGGCGGCTCCTGGGGCGCGACGCTGGCGTTGGCGTATGCGCAAGCCCATCCCGACCGCGTCACGGGCATCGTACTGCGGGCTACCTTCCTGGGCACGATCCAGGAAATCGAAAACGGATTTCTCAACACGCTGCCGCGTTTCTATCCTGGCCTTTACAACGACTTCATGAGCGTGCTGCCCGAAGGCGAACGCGCTCAACCGATCCAGGCCTATTTCCGCCGCATCCTCGACCCCGATCCTGACGTGAATATTCCGGCGGCGCGGGCCTGGGGCGAAACCGAACGCATTCTTTCCGAACACGCGCCGAACCGCACACGGCTCGATCTGGCGGCGCTTGGTTCATCGCGCGGCCTGCCGGCCACGCCGTTCATGGAAGCGCACTATTTCGCCAATGACTGCTTCATGCAGCCCAACCAGTTGCTGCGCGAAGCGGGCAGGCTCAAAGGCATCCCAGGGATCATCGTGCAGGGCCGCTACGATCTGCTGTGCCCGCCCGCGACCTCGCACGCGCTTGGCGCGCTGTGGCGCGAGGCCGAAATTCGTTTCGTCGAGGGCGCCGGCCACACGCTGTACGATCCCGGCGTCCGCGACGCCGTGATGAAGGCGATCGCGGACATGGCATCGAGAACCAGCAAGTAGGAATCAAGAAAAATGCCGATGGCCGGAAAAGGCATGCTGCTGACGTCGATGAACATAGACGCCGTGCACGAGGCCGAATTCAATCGCTGGTATGACCGCGAACATCTCGAAGAGCGCGTGGCGATCGACGGCTTCATCGAAGCCCGCCGCTATGTCGCCCACGACGGCAACCCAAAATATCTCAGCCTCTACTCCACCGAAACCTTTGAGGTGCTGGACAGCCCGGCCTATCGCACCGCGCTTTCGAACCAGACCACGTGGTCGAAGGCCAACATCGCCCGCTTCCAGAACATGATCCGGGCGGTCGCACGCATCACGGTCAGCCGCGGCACCGGCCGCGGCGCGGCGCTCGGCATTGTCAGGCTGCGTCCGGCAGGCGGCGAGGACAAATTGCGTGCGGCGCTGAGCGAGCAACTTGATCCGGCCACGCTCGACGGGATCATCTCCATGCATTTGATCGAGAGCGATCCGGCGCTGTCGAAGCCGATCACCGACGATCCCTCCGCGCCCAATCCCGGCGCCGGCGACTGGTTCGTGCTGATCGATGGCACCGATGTGAACGCGGTGCCTGCGGCAATGCTGCGCTTCAGCGGTAACATCGCACTGAAGCCGCTGACCATCTCAAGCGGCGTCTACCGGCTGATGTGGGATCTGGCGAAGCGCGATATCGGCTAGGCGCTTTCGCTGCTGCCAATGGGCGCGCTAAGTTAAGTGAGCCGTGGCGGCTTGATCCGGGCGTTCCGGGACGGGAATTGACAATAGCGCGGCCGTAGAACTACGGATCAAGGCGCTGTTAACGAGGTGTCGAGTAAAGAGGTGGCCGAGACTTGGCTTCTGCCGGTATTGCTCGACTCAGAGCTGCAGTTTCGCTCTTCTCGTAATGTGCGAAGGCTTTGATAGCGCGAATGAGAACTTCCGCCGAAGTCTCTAACATCGCTTCCAATTGCCCTGCTGATGTTATCTCTCAGATGTGCGATCGTCGCTCGGAAGCGCTCCTTCTTCCGGGTGCTGGCGCAACCAATCGGCTGAGGATGCCATGTGCATCACACTTCTCTTTGCTGAAGATCGCCCCAAGCGCTTGGTGACGTTATCGGTTCCCGCTATCGTCAGCCGACACTGGAGTTGAATTGCATGGCGGATAAGTCCGCAGGCACCGTCGCCGAGGTTTTCGCCGCCTTCCTCAAGCTCGGACTCACCTCGTTCGGCGGGCCGATTGCGCATCTCGGTTACTTCAGGGCGGAATTCGTCGAACGGCGGAAATGGCTCAGCGAAAGCAGTTTTGCCGACATCGTCGCGCTCTGCCAGTTCTTGCCGGGGCCGGCTTCCAGCCAGGTCGGCTTCACGCTCGGCATCCTGCGCGGCAATGGCCTGTTCGGCGGATTGGCGGCGTGGTTCGCCTTCACGATGCCGTCAGCAATCATTCTCTTCGCGTTCGCGCTTAGTGCGACGGCCTTCACCGGCCCTTCCGCTGAAGGGATTCTCCACGGCCTGAAGCTGGTCGCGGTCGCCGTGGTCGCGCAGGCGATCTGGGGCATGGCAAACAGCCTGACGCCGGATCGCGCGCGGGCTGCCATCGCGCTTGCGGCTGTTGCGATCGTGGTTTTCATCGGCGGATCGTTTGGACAGATCGGCGCCATCGCGCTTGGAGCCATGGCCGGGCTCTGGCTGTGCCGCGGCGACGGGGCCACTCCTGCGGGCCACCTCGGCTTTTCGGTATCGCGCCGACACAGCGCGGTCGCGCTGGTGCTGTTCGCGGTCCTGTTCCTGCTCACGCCGCTGGTGGCTGCAAGGACCGGCTCGCAAGGGCTTGCGCTGTTCGACGCGTTCTATCGTTCCGGCGCGCTGGTGTTCGGCGGCGGCCATGTCGTCCTGCCGCTGTTGCAGGCGGAAGTCGTGACGCCGGGCTGGGTCAGCAATGCGGACTTCCTCGCCGGCTACGGCATGGCGCAAGCGGTACCCGGACCGCTGTTCACCTTTGCAGCCTATCTCGGCGCCATAGGACCCGCTCCCAATGGTCTGGCCGGCGCTGCGATTGCACTCATCGCACTGTCTCTGCCAGGACTGCTGCTGGTCTACGGCATGCTGCCATATTGGGACGCGCTGCGCCTGCGTCCCTCCGCGCAGGCCGCCATGCGCGGCACAAACGCCGCCGTCGTCGGCATCCTTGGCGCGGCGCTCTACAATCCGGTCTGGACCAGCGCGGTGCTCACCCCGCGCGATTTCGCCGTGGCGCTCACCGGCTTCCTGCTGCTGACGGTTTGGAAACTGGCCCCCTGGATTGTCGTGGTCCAGCTGGCAGCGACGGCAGCGGTTCTGCAACTGCGCTGAGCACGTCATCCTTTTTGCGCGTATTCGTCTGCTCGAAATGCGCGAGTTCATCGCGCTTGAAACCGTTAAGACCAACTGCACCGCACATGCTGCACTGCCGCATCGACACTGCGACGCTAAGTCCACGCTCCCATGCAGATGAAAGCTGCAGATCGCGCAAATTTGCCTTTGTGCCGCGTCTGGAATGGCTCTAATAAGATAAGCCTATGATCCAATTCAAAAACCACAAGAACGCTCGTTAAGCGTTCGCAGGCAAACAAGGCCGCGTTCTCGTTGCTGGCGCGGATAAGGTAGGAATGAAACCGACTGATATCTCGGCGCCAGACTACTTTCACAAAGTGGTCGATTGCCAATGGGCCTGCCCCGCTCACACGCCAGTTCCCGAGTACATCCGACTGATTGCCGAGGGGCGTTATAGCGACGCCTACATGATCAACTGGAAATCGAACGTGTTTCCCGGAATTCTGGGACGCACCTGCGATCGTCCATGCGAGCCGGCATGCCGCCGCGGTCGTGTCGAGGAAACTCCGGTCGCGATCTGCCGCCTGAAGCGCGTTGCCGCCGACTTCAAGGACGACGTCAAGCACCGCATGCCGAAGCCGCTGGCAAAGAACGGCAAGCGCATCGCGCTGGTCGGCGGCGGCCCCGCCTCGCTGGCGGTGGCGCGCGACCTCGCACCGCTCGGCTATCACTGCACCGTGTTCGATGCCGATCCCAAGGCGGGCGGCATGATGCGGAGCCAGATTCCAAAGTTCCGTCTGCCCGACACTGTCATCGACGAGGAGACCGATTACATCCTCAACCTCGGGGTCGACTTCAAGGGCGGCCATCGCATCGACAGCCTGAAGAAGCTGCTCAGCGAAAATTACGACGCGATCTTTATCGGCTCCGGCGCCCCGCGCGGCCGCGAGCTCGACATCCCCGGCCGCAAGGAAGCGGCCGCCAATATTCATATCGGCATCGAGTGGCTGGCGTCGGTCTCGTTCGGCCATGTCGAGAAGATCGGCCGGCGCGTGATCGTGCTCGGCGGCGGCAACACTGCGATGGATTGCTGCCGCACCGCGCGCCGCCTCGGTGGCGCAGACGTCAGGGTCATCGTGCGCTCTGGCTTCGAGGAAATGAAGGCGAGCCCCTGGGAAAAGGAAGACGCCCTTCACGAGGACATTCCGATCCTCAATTTCATGGTCCCGGTGGCGTTCAAGCATGTCAGCGGCAAGCTCATCGGCGTCACCTTCCAGAAGGTGAAGGCCGAATACGACGCCAAGGGCCGTCGCAACCTGGTGCCCTCGGGCGAACCCGACCAGACCATTCCCTGCGACGACGTGCTGGTCGCGGTCGGCCAGGAGAATGCGTTCCCCTGGATCGAGCGCGACTGCGGCATCGAGTTCGACAAGTGGAACATGCCGCAGGTCGATGCAAAGACCTTCGTATCGACCAATCCGAAAGTCTTCTTCGGTGGCGACGCCGCGTTCGGCCCCAAGAACATCATCTGGGCGGTCGCGCACGGCCATGATGCCGCGCTGTCGATCCACAAGATGATATCGGGCGAGGACATCAACGAACGCCCGCTGCCCGAAGTGCATGTCTCCTCGCAGAAGATGGGCATCCACGAGTGGAGCTACGACAACGACATCTCCGGCGACAAGCGCTACAAGGTGCCGCATCGCGACAAGGTGATCGCGCTGAAGGACATCCGGACCGAGGTCGAGCTCGGCTATGATGTCAAGCTCGCGCTCGGCGAGGCGCAGCGTTGCCTGAACTGCGACGTGCAGACCGTGTTCTCGGCGCCCGCCTGCATCGAATGCGACGCCTGCGTCGACATCTGCCCAATGGATTGCATCACATTCACAGAGAACAGCGAGGAAGAGGACCTCCGGCTGCGGCTGAAAGCGCCCTCGCCGCACCACGACCAGGCGCTCTATGTCGCCGAAGGACTCAAGACCGGGCGCGTCATGGTGAAGGACGAAGACGTCTGCCTGCATTGCGGGCTGTGCGCCGAGCGCTGCCCTACCGGCGCCTGGGACATGCAAAAGTACCTCATCGATATGACTCACGCGGGATCAACATGTCAGTCCAAAGCCCGATCAGCAGCGTAAACGACTTCGTCGTCCGCTTCGCCAACGTCAACGGCTCGGGTTCAGCGAGCGCCAACGAGCTGTTCGCGCGTTCGATCCTGCGCCATGGGGTGCCGGTCAGCCCGCGCAACATCTTCCCGTCCAACATCCAGGGCCTGCCGACCTGGTACGAGGTGCGCGTCACCGAAGCCGGCCATCTCGGCGCCCGCGGCGGCGTCGACCTGATGGTGGCGATGAACCCGCAGACCTGGGACAAGGACGTCGCCTCGATCGAGCCCGGCGGCTATCTGTTCTACGATTCGACCAAGCCGATGCCGACGTCGAAATTCCGCGCCGACATCACCGTGATCGGTGTGCCGCTAACCGCGATCACCAACTCGACCTACACCGATCCGCGCCAGCGCCAGCTGTTCAAGAACATCATCTATCTCGGCGCGCTCTGTGCGCTGCTCGACCTCGACCCGAAGCTCGTCGAGCAACTGATCGGCGAGCAATACAAGGGCAAGGAAAAGCTCTTGTCATCGAATGTGCACGCACTGCATCTCGGCCGCGATTGGGCGCTGCAGAATTTGAAATGCCCGATCGGGCTGCAGGTGAAGAAATCAGACAAGGTCGGCGACCGCATCTTCATGGAAGGCAACAGCGCGGCCGCGCTCGGCGCCGTCTACGGCGGCGCCACCGTCTGCGCCTGGTATCCGATCACACCGTCGTCGTCGGTGGCGGAGGCTTTTACGAGCCACTGCAAGAAACTGCGGCACGACCCGGAGACCGGCAAGGCAAAATACGCGATTGTGCAAGGCGAAGACGAGCTCGCATCCATCGGCATCGTGATCGGCGCCTCCTGGAATGGCGCGCGGGCCTTCACCGCGACCTCCGGCCCCGGCATCTCCCTGATGACGGAATTCATCGGCCTGTCGTATTTTGCGGAAATTCCGGCCGTGATCATGAACATCCAGCGCGCCGGCCCTTCGACGGGCATGCCGACGCGGACCCAGCAATGCGATATCATCGCCTGCGCCTATGCGTCCCACGGCGACACCAAGCATGTCCTGCTGTTCCCGGAAGATCCGGCCGAAGCGTTCGAGTTCGCGGCACAGTCGTTCGACCTCGCCGAGCGGCTGCAGACCGTGATCTTCCTGATGCTCGACCTCGACATCGGCATGAACCACCGGCTGTGCCGTCCGCTGAAGTGGGACGACGCCCGGCAGTATGACCGCGGCAAGGTGATGACCGCGGAAATGCTTGACGAGCCTGGCCGCGATTTCGGCCGTTATCTCGACGTCGACGGCGACGGCATCCCCTACCGCACCTATCCCGGTACGCATCCGACCAAGGGCTCTTTCTTTACCCGCGGCACCTCGCGCGACCGCTACGCGCGCTATTCGGAGGAAGGCGCGATCTATGCCGACAACATGCAGCGGCTGGTGCGCAAGTTCGAGACCGCGCAGGACATGGTGCCGCGGCCGTTGCAGGCCAACGCCGCCAAGCCGACCAAATACGGCGTGATCTATTTCGGCTCGACCGCACCTGCGATGGACGAAGCGATTGGCTTGCTGGAAGCGCGCGGGCATCAGCTCGACCGTCTGCGCATCCGTGCGTTCCCGTTCCACTCCAGCGTGGCGAGCTTCATCGCCGATCACGACTTCGTCTACGTGGTCGAGCAGAACCGCGACGGCCAGCTACGGCAATTGATCGTCAACGAGAACGGCATCGATCCGGTCCGCCTGGTGCCGATCCTGCACTATGACGGCACGCCGATCACCGCCCGCTTCATCGCCAACGCGATCGGCGACCATCAGGACCATCTCAAAGTGACCCCTCTCCGCAAGGCCGTGTCATGACCTGTGCGTTGCTCTCTCCGGCGTCATGCCCGGCCTTGTGCCGGGCATCCACGTCTTCCTTTTTTCCGGCCAAGACGTGGATGGCCGGGACAAGCCCGGCCATGACGAGCTGGGATCCGCAGGTGTTCTCATGACCTACATTGCAAAGCCGAAGTTTCATCATCCCGGCCTGCCGAAGAACGAGCTCGGCTATACCCACCGCGACTACGAGGGCAAGATCTCGACGCTGTGCGCCGGCTGCGGCCACGACTCGATCACCGCTTCCATCATCGAGGCCTGCTACGAGCTGTCGATCGAGCCGCATCGCGTCGCCAAGATTTCCGGCATCGGCTGCTCGTCGAAAACGCCGGACTATTTCCTCGGCAATTCGCACGGCTTCAACTCGGTGCATGGCCGCATGCCGTCGGTGCTGACCGGCGCCAACCTCGCCAACCGCGACCTGATCTATCTCGGCGTCTCCGGTGACGGCGACAGTGCCTCGATCGGCTTCGGCCAGTTCGCGCATTCGATCCGGCGCGCCGTGAATATGACCTACATCGTCGAGAACAACGGCGTCTACGGCCTGACCAAGGGCCAGTTCTCGGCGACCGCCGACCGCGGTTCGAAGTCCAAGAAGGGTGTGACGAACACCGACAACGCTATCGATCTGGTGGCGATCGCCCTGCAGCTCGGCGCGAGCTTCGTGGCGCGCAGTTTTTCCGGTGACAAGAGTCAACTGGTGCCGCTGATCGCGGCCGCGATCCGGCACAAGGGCGCGTCCTTCATCGACGTCATCAGCCCCTGCATCGCCTTCAACAACCATGCCGGCTCGACCAAGAGTTTTGATTACGTCCGCGAGCACAACGACGCGGTGAACCGGCTTGACGTGCTCACCGGCCGCGACCCGATCACGGTCGACTACGCGCCAGGCACGGTGCAGGTCGTCGAACAGCATGACGGCACCAAGCTGGCGCTGCGCAAGATCGACGCCGACTATGACGCCAACGACCGGCTCGCAGCCATGACCTTCCTGCAGAAGCACGCCGCCAAGGGCCAGGTTGTGACCGGACTGCTCTATGTCGACCCGGATTCGGAAGACCTGCACACCCATCTCGACACCGTCGAGAGGCCGCTCAATACGCTAGAAGCCGAGGACCTGTGCCCCGGCACATCAGCGCTGGAGAAGATCAACGCCAGCCTGCGGTAACCACGCTGCCGCGAGTAGCTAGGCCGCCACGGCGATGTTCCGCGGGTTTGCGACGTACTCCTTCAGCACCTTGCCGACCCCGTCGGTCTCGACGAGGGACACGTCGTAGCTCCAGAGATCGGCTAGGTGCTGGAGCACGCGCTTGGTGTCGGCCTCGCTGAGCTGGGCGCCCTTCACCACGGTGTGACGCAACATCAGGCGACGATCGCCGGCAAGGTCGACGTCGACGACTTCGATGTTCGCGTCGATGAAGCCGACGTCGTACTGCCGCGCCAGTTCGCGGCGCAGCCGGCGGTAGCCGCGCTCGTTGTGGATGGCGTCGACCAGGATACCGGCGCGCTCCTCCGGATCGTCATGCAGATGGAACAGGCGGAAGTGCCGCATCAGCCGCGGGCTCATGAACTGGCTGATGAAGCTTTCATCGCGATAATTGGCCCAGACGTCGCGCAGCACGCCCATCGCATCGCCCTTCCCGGCGATATCCGGAAACCACTCGCGATCCTCGTCTTTGGGATTGGTGACGATGCGCTCGATGTCCTGCATCATCGCAAATCCGAGCGCATACGGGTTGAAGCCGGAATAGCGGGGATCGTCGAACTCGGGCTGGAACACGACGTTGGTGTGCGACTGCAGGAATTCGAGGAAATTGCCGTCGGTCAGCCGTCCCTGCTGGTGCAGCCGGCTCATGATGCGATAGTGAACGTAGGTCGCCGTGCCCTCGTTCATCACCTTGGTCTGGCTCTGCGGATAGAAGTACTGCGCGATGTGCCGCACGATGCGCAGCAATTCGCGTTGCCAGGGACGCAGGCGCGGCGCCGTCTTCTCGAGAAAATACAGCAGGTTTTCCTGGGGCAAACCGAGCATCTGGCGGCGGCGCTCGACGTCCAGTATCGCGTCGCTCTTCACTTTGCCGCCCGGAACGGTGCGCCACAGATCGTTGAACGCGCTCTCCTCATGGGCGCGACGCCGGCCCGCCCGCTTTTCCTCGGCACGCAAGTCGAGACTCTTCTTGCCGGGATAGCGATCGATGCCGTGCGACATCAAGGCATGCGCGGCATCGAGCGTGTGCTCGACCGCCAGCCGACCGTGGCGCTCCTCGCAATGCGCCACATAGCGCTTGGCGAATTCGAGATAATCCAGAATGCCGTCGGCGTCGGTCCATTGCTTGAACAGATAGTTGTTCTTGAAGAAATGATTGTGGCCGAAGGCGGCATGCGCGATCACCAGCGTCTGCATCGTCGCGGTATTTTCCTCCATCAGGTAGGAAATGCACGGCGACGAGTTGATGACGATCTCGTAGGCCAGCCCCATCAGTCCCTTGCGATAGGACGCCTCCTGAAAGGCAAAGTGCTTGCCGAATGACCAATGCTTGTAGAACAGCGGCATGCCGACCGACGAATAGGCGTCCAGCATCTGCTCGGCGGTAATGACCTCGATCTGATTGGGATAGACATCGAGTCCCAATTCGTCCCGCGCAACCTGCTCGCAGGCGTCGCAGATCCGCTGCAGCGTCCGAAAGTCCCAATCGGCGCCCCGAAACAGCAGTTGGTCGGTCGCGGTCATGACGCGTTCCTTTCCTGCTGGCTACGGCGCTGGAAGAGATCGTGAAACACCGGGAAGATCTCGCTGCGCTCGTTGACCTTGCGCATCGAGAGCGGCGCGCCGCTCGCGCGCAGGCTCTCGTAAAGGGTCCACAGCGACGAATTGGGCATTTCGTAGGACAGGCCGTTTTCCTGGCCGACTTCCAGATAGGCAAAGAACTGGGTGATCGGCAGGATCTTGTCGGTCAGGAGACGGCTCGTGACCTCGCCGTCCGCGTAGGAATTGTCGCCGTCGGAAGCCTGCGCGGCATAGATGTTCCAGTCCGCCGGCCGGAACCGCGTGCGCACAATGTCATGCATCGCCTGCAACGCGCTCGACACCAGCGTGCCGCCGGAAGCCGGTCCGTAAAAGAACGTCTGCTCGTCGACCTCTTCGGCCCGGTCGGTATGCCGGATAAAAACGATCTCGACGTGACGGTAGCGGCGCTTCAGGAACACGTAGAGCAGCATGTAGAAGCGCTTGGCGAGATCCTTCATGTGCTCGGTCATCGAACCCGAGACGTCCATCAGGCAGAACATGACGGCCTGCGCCACCGGTTTCGGCACCGTCTCGAAGCGCCGGTACCGGATGTCGATCGGATCGATGAACGGGATGCGACTTATCTTGGCCCGCAGGGCCTCGATCTCGGCCATGAGCTCGGCGCGGCGCGCCTCGTCGCTGCAGTCCGCCAGTTCCGCCTCAAGGGCCGCCAGCGCCTCCGGCCTCGGCCGCCGCAGCGCAACACGCCGCGCCAGGGCGCGGCTTACGGTTCGGCTCACCGAGATGTTGGCGGGCGAGCCGGACGTCGAGTAACCCGCCCGGCGAATGCCCTCGCTCTCGACCTCCGCCAGCTTTCGCTTGGCGAGATCGGGCAATTCCAGATCGTCCAGGAACAGGTCGACAAACTCGTCGCGGCTGAGAACGAAGCGGAACGTATCTTCGCTGTCGCCCTCGCCCGCACCCCTTCCCTTGCCACCGCTCGGGTTCGGGCGCGGAAGGATATCGCCCTCGACGAACTTCTTGTTTCCGGGCAGCACCATGTCGCGCGTGCCGCCCTCGCGGCGAAAGCGCGGCTCGTCCATGCCATCGATCGGGACGCTGACCTCGCCGCCTTCCAGGACATCCTTGATGTCCCGGTCCTGCGACGATTTCTTCACCGCCCCCTGCACCAGCGCCTTGGCCCGGCGCAGGAAGCGCTGCCGATTCTCCAGACTCTTACTACCCGGATTCAGGCGCCGGTCGACGATGTGAATGGCCACGTTTTCATCCGCCTCAGCCAGCCTGTTTTACGCGCATGTACCACTCGACCAGCCGGCGGACCTGCCGCTCGGTGTAGCCGCGTTCGACCATGCGCGCGACAAACTCGCCATGCTTCTTCTCGGTCTCGCCGTCCTTCTTCGAACCGAACGAAATGACGGGAAGCAGGTCCTCGACCTGGGAGAATATCCGCTTTTCGATCACTTCGCGAATCTTCTCGTAGCTGGTCCACGACGGGTTCTTCCCGCTGTTCTGGGCCCGCGACCGCAGCGAGAATTTGACGACCTCGTTGCGGAAATCCTTGGGGTTGGCGATGCCGGCCGGCTTCTCGATCTTGGTCAGCTCCTGATTGAGTAGTTCGCGATCGAGCATTTGTCCGGTGTCGCGATCCTTGAAATCCTGGTCCTCGATCCAGGCATCGGCATAGTCGACATAGCGATCGAACAGGTTCTGGCCATAGTCCGAATAGGATTCGAGATAGGCCTTCTGGATCTCATGGCCGATGAATTCGGCATAGCGCGGCGCCAGTTCAGCCTTGATGAACTCGAGGTAACGCTTCTCGACTTCGTCGGGAAGCTGCTCGCGGCGGATCGCCTGCTCCAGCGTGTACATCAGATGGACCGCGTCGGCGCCGACTTCGCTGGTGTCGTGGTTGAACGTCGCCGCGAGAACCTTGAACGCGAAGCGGGTCGAAACGCCGTCCATGCCTTCATCGACGCCCGCAGCATCCCTGTATTCTTGAACGCTGCGTGCCTTCGGATCGGATTCCTTCAGGCTCTCACCGTCATAGATCCGCATCTTGGCGAACACGGTCGAATTCTCGTGCTTGCGCAAGCGCGACATCACCGAGAAGCGCGCCATCGTCTCCAGCGTGGCCGGGGCACACGGCGCGTTGGCGAGTTCCGAGCCCTGGATCAGCTTCTCGTAGATCTTCTGCTCTTCGGCGACGCGCAGGACGTACGGCACCTTGATGACGCAGATGCGGTCGATGAAGGCTTCATTGTTCTTGTTGGTCTTGAAGCTTTGCCACTCGGCCTCGTTGGAGTGGGCGAGGATCACGCCGGTGAACGGGATCGCGCCGATATTCTCGGTCCCGATATAGTTGCCTTCCTGCGTCGCCGTCAGCAACGGATGCAGCATCTTGATCGGCGCCTTGAACATTTCGACGAATTCGAGAATGCCCTGGTTGGCGCGGTTGAGGCCGCCCGAATAGCTGTAGGCGTCTGGGTCGTTCTGGGCGTAGGTCTCCAGCTTGCGAATGTCGACCTTGCCGACCAGTGACGAGATGTCCTGGTTGTTTTCGTCGCCGGGTTCGGTCTTTGCGATCGCGATCTGGCGCAACCGCGACGGCTGGATCTTGGCGACGCGGAATTGCGAGATGTCGCCACCGAAGGCTTCGAGGCGCTTGTAGCACCACGGGCTCATCAGTCCGGTGAGGCGACGGCGCGGAATGCCGTACTTCTCCTCGAGCATCGGCCCCAGCGAATCCGGATCGAACAGGCTGAGCGGACTCTCGAACACCGGACTGAGTTCGTCACCCGCCTTCAGCACGTAGATCGGATGAACTTCCATCAACGATTTGAGGCGTTCGGCGAGCGAGGACTTTCCGCCACCGACAGGTCCGAGCAGATAGAGTATCTGCTTGCGCTCTTCGAGACCCTGCGCCGCGTGGCGGAAGAAGCCTACGATGCGCTCGATCGTTTCTTCCATTCCGTAGAAACCGGCGAAGGCGGGATAGAGCCGCATCGTGCGGTTCAAAAAGATACGGCCAAGGCGTGGATCCTTGGCCGTGTCAATCATCTGAGGCTCACCGATCGCAGCTAGCAACCGCTCGGTAGCATTGGCATATCGCATCGGATCGCTTCGACACGACTCCAGATATTCCGCCATCGACATGTCGGTCTGGCTTCGAGCTTCGAAGGACCGGGCGAAAGCATTGAACAGAGAATCGTTGTACATGATCCGTCTCTCCATGGTCACCTGTAAATGCCGGACGCACCACTCGGGTTCCAGTGTCGGAGCGTCACAGCTTCCGTTCGCGAATCACCATCAGCACATGCACCAATTGGACACGCGAGCGACTTCACAATGCAATGCAATAGTCGTGCTAAGGGCGCTTGCCTCGTAAAGATACGGTCCCATTTCGCTCGCGTTGTATCCGTGCTGCAACATTTTCACCGGGTAACTACTGAACAACATGTAAGGGACTTTTTAAGGATTCCGAGTGGTCGTGCCGGCTCGAATCGGCGTCGGTTTGGCGATCCCAAGCAGCAAAGCTGAAAAATCCGGGGTTCTGAACGGCCCGAACGCACGATAGCAGCGCCTTTTTTGACATTCGGACGGCCAGCCCGCGGCAAATATGGCCAAGATGAACACGCATTCATTTGGCCACCCGCGCGTTGAACGTGGCGGCCGCCAACTGCAACTAAAGTCAAATGCCGCACGTTTAATCCGAGTCTGCCATGAAATACGCCTGCATCGCCGCCGCCATTGCCTTCGTCGTCGGAGCCCATGCCTGTCACGCCCAGGAGGGCGTCGACAAAGCCAAAGCCACCGCCTTCGATACCCGGATGTTCGGCGGCCCGCTCAGCCAGAAGACCTATGCCTGCTTCGTGCGTCGTTATGACGCCAGCCATCTGGCACAGCATCCGAAGCAGAAGGTCAGCGCGATGAAGCTGCTGGTGACCGCCGAGGACGCACCGGAAGACAAGACCGTCAACTATTCGTTCCGCCTCGGCTTCAAATATCGCCACCGCGCCGGCAATTTCGATTCCAGTGGCTTCTGCAGTCACATCGTCGCCGAGAACACCGGCGGCGAAATCCCGCTTGGCTGCGGCGTCGATTGCGAAGGCGGCGGCATTCAAGTGGCGATGAAGGACGACAGATCCGCGCTGATCCGGCTGGAGCGCATCAGGATCTGGCAGCGCAACAAGCCCGACGACGACGCCAGCAATGATCTGGTTGCCGGCGCCGACGACAATATCTTCCGCGTTGATCGCTCCGATCTGCACGAATGCTCCGAGTTGGTGACGGATCGCAAGGAGCTTGCGGCACTCCGGCACAAGTGAGCCATACTACATAGGTTGGTACGCCTCACTACTTAGGTCTGTGATCCACATTACTTTGGTCGGAGAGATTTTCATGCATCGACGCAATATCCTGTGGGGCGCGATTTCAGCTTTCGGCGCAGCCTTTGCCGCCTCTCGCGCCAACGCGGCCAGCGAGGCAGCACCTCCGGCGAAATTGAAAGTGGTTTATCACCTCAACGATCTCGACAAGGTCAGCTTCGTCCTCGGCAACATCCAGAACCATCTCGACGGCGTCGGCGGTCCCGACCATGTCACGATCGCGCTGGTGGTTCATGGCCAGGCGTTGCGGGCGTTTCATTCGGCTTCCGCCAGTCCTGATCTTTCGAAGCGCTTCAACCAGTTCTCCAAAGCCGGCCTCGAACTCGCCGTCTGTGGCAACACCATGAAGTCGCAGAATGTCACGCTGAAGGACTTGCTGCCGGGCTTCATTGCCGCCGAGCGCGGCGGCGTGGTGCGGATCGCGGAGCTGCAATCGCAAGGCTATCTCTACCTCCGACCTTGAGGCGTTGCCGATTGACGTGAAGCTTTCATGTCAATCGCTGGGCGGTTTAATCGCCGTACTTTCGCCCGCTGCATCGAGCTGAATACTTCCTGTGTTCGGATTCAGCCGCGACGGCGCCTGCCTGCCCGCTCCCACGCCGACATGCGGGTTATGTCATGACGGCCTCCTTCACGAATTCGTGCTTGTGCCCGTTGGTATCACAATTCGGGAGGCCGGCTCGACCGATCTGCTGGACGAGGCCGACAAGACCAGCCATTTTCGGGATCGAACCGGTGCCAATGGCGTTATCGTCCCGGACCGCCCCATTCCATCCGGCGGCACACCCAACCAAATGTTGACTTTCCGGCCCTGCCCCCGAAAGCTGCCGGAAACCCAAGAAACCGACCGAACAGAACAGGCACCATGAATCCCGTCAAAGCACTCGAAAACCATGGCCAGGCGATCTGGCTGGATTTCCTCGCCCGCGGCTTCGTCGCCAAGGGCGACCTCAAGGCGCTGATCGACACCGATGGCGTCAAGGGCGTGACGTCGAACCCCTCGATCTTCGAAAAGGCGATCGGCAGTTCGGACGAGTATGACGGTGCGATCGGCAACGCCCTGAAGGCCGGCGACCGCCCCGTCGCCGACCTGTTCGAGGCGCTCGCGATCGAGGACATCCAGAACGCCGCCGACGTGCTGCGCCCGGCCTACGACCGCCTGGACGGCAATGACGGTTTTGTCAGCCTCGAGGTCTCGCCCTATCTGGCGATGGACACCAAGGGGACCATTGCGGAAGCCGAACGGCTCTGGAAGGACGTCAAGCGCAAGAATCTGATGGTCAAGGTGCCGGCCACACCGGAAGGGCTGCCCGCGATCGAACATCTGATCGGCGAAGGCATCAGCATCAACATCACGCTGCTGTTCTCGCAGGACGTCTATCGCGAGGTGGCGGAGGCCTATATCGCGGGCCTGGAAAAATACGTCGCCACGGGTGGCGATCCCTCCCACGTCGCCAGCGTCGCGTCTTTCTTCGTCAGCCGCATCGATACCGCCGTCGACAAGCAGCTCGACGACAAGATCGCGCGGGCCAACGACCCCAGCGAGAAGGAGCGGCTCAGCGCGCTGAAAGGCAAGGTCGCGATCGCGAATGCAAAACTCGCCTATCAGGATTACAAGCGGCTGTTCGCCGGGCCGCGTTGGGAAAAACTTGCGGCCAAGGGCGCAAAGCCGCAGCGGCTGCTGTGGGCATCCACCGGCACCAAGAACAAGGACTACAGCGACGTGCTGTATGTCGAGGAACTGATCGGTCCCAACACCGTCAACACCGTGCCGCCGGCAACGCTCGATGCATTCCGCGACCATGGCAAGCCGAGGGACAGCCTTGAGGAGAATATCGAGGACGCGAGGTTGGTGCTGGAAGAGCTCGAAAAGTCCGGCATCTCGCTCGACGCCATCACGGAAGAACTGGTCAAGGACGGCGTCAAGCTGTTTGCGGATGCCGCCGACAAGCTCTATGGCGCGGTCGCGCAGAAGCGCGCGGCCTCGCTCGGCGGTGGCATCGACCGGCAGCAACTCGCGCTCGGCGACGGCATCAGCAAGGCCGTGGCTGACAGCACCGAGGATTGGCGTGCATCGGCGACCATCCGCCGCCTGTGGCAGAAGGACCAATCGGTCTGGACCGACGACGACGAGAACAAATGGCTGGGCTGGCTGAACAGCCCCGCGGCGGCCGATGTCGCCGACTACGAGGATTTTGCCCACCGCGTGAAGGGACAGAATTTCAGCGACGCCGTCGTGCTCGGCATGGGCGGATCGAGCCTCGGCCCGGAAGTGCTGGCGGAAACCTTCGCCAGGAAATCCGGTTTCCCGAAGCTGCACGTGCTCGATTCCACGGACCCTGCGCAGGTGCGCGCAATGGAGGAGACGGTCGACCTCGCCCACACGCTGTTTATCGTCTCCAGCAAATCCGGCGGCACCACCGAGCCGAACGTGATGAAGGATTATTTCTTCGATCGCGTCTCCAAGACCGTCGGCAAGGACAAGGCCGGGCATCGTTTCATCGCCGTCACCGATCCCGGCTCCTCGCTGGAGAAGACGGCGATCAAGCAGGGCTTTGCGCGGATATTCCATGGCGATCCCGCGATCGGCGGACGCTATTCCGTGCTGTCGCCGTTCGGCCTGGTGTCGGCGGCTGCCGCCGGTATCGACATTCGCAACCTGATCACGCACGCGCTCGCGATGGTGCGTTCCTGCGGCGCCGACGTGCCGCCGCATGAAAACCCGGGCGTACAGCTTGGGCTGGCGATGGGCCTCGCCGGCCTCGAAGGCCGCGACAAGGTGACGATAACCTCGTCGGAGAAGGTTGCCGATTTCGGCGCCTGGGCCGAACAACTGATTGCCGAATCCACCGGCAAGGATGGCAAGGGTCTGATCCCGATCGACGGCGAACCGCTCGGCGATCCCTCGCTCTACGGCAACGACCGCTTCTTCATCGATATCCGGACCGAAGGCGAAGACGACGCCTCGCATGACGACCGGCTCAAAGCGCTCGAAGCGGCCGGGCATCCGGTGGCCCGCATCGTCATGAAGTCGATCGACCATATCGGCCAGGAATTTTTCCGGTTTGAGATGGCGACCGCGGTGGCGGGCGCGATCCTCGGCATCAATCCGTTCAACCAGCCCGATGTGGAAGCAGCCAAGATCAAGACCCGCGAACTGACGGCTGCGTTCGAGAAGACCGGCACGCTGCCGGCGGAGAAGCCTGTCATTTCGACCGACGAAGCTGATCTCTACACCGACGCGCACAACGCGGCCGAGCTGCGCAAGGCCGGCGCCGACGGCACGCTCGGCTCCTGGATCAAGGCGCATCTTTCGCGTTCGGAGAGCGGCGACTACGTCGCCCTGCTCGCCTATATCGCGCGAGACCCCGGGACGATCGGTTCGCTGCAGAAGATGCGGCTTGCGGTGCGCGACACCCGTCACGTCGCGACCTGCGCCGAATTCGGCCCGCGCTTCCTGCATTCCACCGGGCAGGCCTACAAGGGGGGCCCCGACAGCGGCGTGTTCCTGCAGATCACCGCCGACGACGCCAAGGATCTGCCGGTGCCCGGACAGAAGGCAAGTTTCGGCATCATCAAGGCAGCGCAGGCGCGCGGCGATTTCGACGTGCTCACCGAACGCGGGCGGCGCGCGTTGCGCGTCCATCTCAAGGGTGATCTCGGATCGGGATTGTCTGCACTCGATGCCGCGATTGCGGAAGCGCTCAGCTAGGGAAATCGGGATATGCAACTCGGTATGATCGGGCTCGGCCGGATGGGCGGCAACATCGTCCGCCGGCTGATGAAGAACGGCCACACCGCCGTGGTCTACGACAAGGACGCGAAGGCGGTCGCCGGCCTCGCCGGCGAAGGCGCAGCCGGCGCCAGCACACTGGAAGATTTCGTGGCGAAACTCGAAAAGCCGCGGACCGCCTGGGTGATGCTGCCGGCCGGCAAGATCACCGAGGCGACCATCGAGGCATTGGCAAAGCTGATGCAGCCCGGCGACGTCATCATCGATGGCGGCAATACGTTCTGGCAGGACGACGTCCGCCGCGGCGCGGCGCTGAAGGCAAAAGGCCTGCATTATCTCGACGTCGGCACCAGCGGCGGCGTCTGGGGCATCGAGCGCGGCTATTGCATGATGATCGGCGGCGACAAGGCCGTGGTTGACCGCCTCGATCCGATCTTCAAGACGCTGGCGCCTGGGATCGGCGACATCCCGCGCACGTCCGGCCGCGAGAGCCGTGACCCGCGCGTCGAGCAAGGCTACATCCACGCCGGCCCGTCGGGCGCCGGACACTTCGTCAAGATGATCCACAACGGCATCGAATATGGCCTGATGCAGGCCTATGCCGAGGGTTTTGACATTCTGAAGAACGCCAACATCGAGGCGCTGCCGCCCGAGCACCGCTTCGACCTTGATATCGCCGATATCGCCGAGGTGTGGCGGCGCGGCAGCGTGATCCCGTCCTGGCTGCTCGATCTCACATCTTCTGCGCTCGCGGAAAACCAGACGTTGGATAACTACTCCGGCTATGTCGAGGATTCCGGCGAAGGCCGCTGGACCGTCAACGCCGCCATCGACGAGGCCGTGCCGGCGGAAGTGCTGACGGCGGCGCTCTATGCGCGCTTCCGTTCGCGCAAGGATCACACCTTTGCGGAAAAGATCCTGTCCGCGATGCGGGCAGGTTTCGGCGGCCACAAGGAGCCGCCGAAGAAACCTGGCACGAAGGCCTGAGCAGTCATGGCGGTCGGTCAGATAGCGCAGAAGAAACCCGATCCCTGCTCCTTCGTCATTTTCGGCGTGACCGGCGACCTGGCGCACCGGCTGGTCGTCCCTGCCCTCTATAACCTCGCCGCCAGCGATCTTCTGCCGGACAGGTTCTGCCTGGCCGGCGTCGCCCGCAAGGGCATGACGAGCGACAAACTGCGCGACAGCCTGATGAAAGGCCTGCGGCAGTTTGCGACCCGCCCCGTGGACGACGCGATCGCCCAGCGCCTCCTGGCATGCGTGACCTGCATCGAGGCCGATCCGAGCGAGCCTGAATCGTTCGACGCCATGAGCAAACAGCTCGACCAACTCGAAGCCGCGCGAGACACCGGCGGCAATCGCCTGTTCTACCTGGCGACGCCGCCCAACGCGTTCCTGCCGATCAGCCGTGAACTCGGCCGCACCGGCATGCTGGCGGAGAATGGCGCATGGCGGCGGCTGGTGGTGGAAAAGCCATTCGGGACCGACCTCGCTTCGGCAAAAGCGCTCAACAGTGAATTGCTCAAGCTGGTCGAAGAGCACCAGATCTACCGGATCGATCATTACCTCGGCAAGGAGACGGTGCAGAACATCCTGGTGTTGCGTTTCGCCAATGGCATGTTCGAGCCGATCTGGAACCGCAACCATATCGACCACATCCAGATCACCGTCGATGAAAAACTCGGCGTCGGGCATCGCGGCAGCTTTTACGACGCGACCGGCGCGTTGCGCGACATGGTGCCTAACCATCTGTTCCAGCTGCTGTCGCTGGTCACGATGGAGCCGCCGGTGAAATTTGACGCCCATTCGGTGCGCTCCGAAAAGGCCGAAGTGCTCTCCGCAATCCAGCCCCAGAGCGAGCAGGAGGCGCTGCACAATTCCGTGCGCGGCCAATACCGGAGCGGCAGGATTGGCGATGCCGAAATCGACGACTATCGCAGGACCCCCGACGTCAGGCCCGACAGCACCACCGAGACCTATGCCGCGCTGAAGCTGACCATCGACAACTGGCGCTGGGCCGGCGTGCCCTTTTACTTGCGCACCGGCAAGGCGCTCGGCGTCAAGCGCACCGAAATCGCCATCAAGTTCAAGCAGGCGCCGTTCGCGATGTTCCGCGACACGCCGGTGGACCGGCTGTCGCAGAACTACCTCATCATCTCGACCGAGCCGACCGAAGGCATCGCGCTGCAGTTCAACACCAAGGTGCCGGGGCCGAACATCAACATCGACGGCGTCGAGATGAAGTTCCGCTACAAGGACTACTTCAAGGCCGAACCTTCCACCGGCTACGAGACGCTGATCTATGACTGCATGATCGGCGACAACATCCTGTTTCAGCGCGCCGACAGCGTCGAGGCTGGCTGGCAGGCGGTGCAGCCGTTCCTCGATGCCTGGAAGAAGGCGGGCGGCAAGGGGTTGAAGGTTTACGAACCGGGCAGCGAAGGACCGGAGGAAGCCAACGATTTGCTTGAACGCGACGGCCGAAGCTGGCGAAAGCTCGGGTGAACAATGGCCGCGAACGACAACCGCCACTTGATCACGGTCGCCGACCCAACGGCGCTGGCGGCGACCGCCGCCGAACACGTGCTGGCCAGAACAGCCGCCAACAGCGGCCGCGTGGCGATCTGCCTGACCGGCGGATCGAGCCCGAAGCAGCTCTATCAGTTGCTGGCGACCGAGGCGTATCGCAGCCGGATCCCGTGGCAGCGCGTGCACTGGTTCATCGGCGACGAACGCTTCGTGCCGGCGGACGACCCGCTCAACAACATGGGCATGGCGCGAACGGCCTTCCTGGATCGATGCGCGCCGGCGGAGAACATTCATCCGATTCCGACCGCGACCGCCGACCCTGCTGATCCCGACCGGGGCGCCGCGCTTTACGAGCGGGAATTGCAGTCGTTTTACGGGGCCGACACGCTCGATCAAGCCAGGCCGCTGTTCGATCTCGTGCTGATGGGCGTGGGTCCCGACGGCCATACCGCATCGCTGTTTCCCGGCGATGGCGCACTCGACGAGACCGCGCGCTGGGTGGTCGGCGTGCCACGTGCGAATGTCGAGCCGTTCGTCCCGCGAGTTACCCTCACGCTGCCCACCCTTGCCTCCTGCCGCGAAATGCTGTTCGAGGTTGCGGGCGCGGAAAAGCGTGCGATCTTGACGCGCCTCTTCGCAGCCGAGAACCTGCCCGCCAACCGCGCGCGATCCACCGGCGAGACGGTCTGGCTGGTGGACCGCGCCGCGATTCCGGAGAATTTTGGTGGGCAGTAAGACCCCTTGTGCGCTGGTGGTGATGGGCGTTTCCGGCTCGGGCAAGAGCACCATCGCCGATCATCTCGCTGGACGGCTCGGCTGGTGCTACGAGGATGGCGACAGGTTTCACCCGGCAAGCAACGTCGCGAAGATGAGCGCCGGCCATCCGCTGACGGACGAGGACCGCTGGCCGTGGCTGCAGGCGATCGCCGACGAGATCGACCGCTTTGCGGCCGCCGGTGAGCGCGCCGTGATCGCCTGTTCGGCGCTGAAGCGCGCCTATCGCGACATTCTCGTGCACGGCCGCGACGATGTCCGCATCGTCTTTCTCGACGGAACGCAGGATCTGATCGCGGCCCGCCTCGCCGCGCGCAAGGGGCACTTCATGCCGCCGGGCCTGCTCGCCAGCCAGTTCAAGACACTGGAGCGGCCGGGAACGCACGAACGGCCGATCACGGTATCGATCGATGCGCCGGTCGAAAAAATCGTGGATGACATCGTCACTCAATTGAACCTGGTTCCCCAATGACCCGCATTGCGCTTGTTGTCTCCGACGTCGACGGCACCCTGTTGACGAAGGACAAGGTCCTGACCGATGGCGCAAGAGCGGCCGTGCGCAAACTGCACGAGGCCGGCATCGGCTTCACCATCGTCTCCAGCCGGCCGACC
Source organism: Bradyrhizobium sp. AZCC 2262 (assembly GCF_036924535.1). Classification (NCBI taxonomy): domain Bacteria; kingdom Pseudomonadati; phylum Pseudomonadota; class Alphaproteobacteria; order Hyphomicrobiales; family Nitrobacteraceae; genus Bradyrhizobium; species Bradyrhizobium sp. AZCC 2262. The sequence continues at coordinate 5,862,258 of NZ_JAZHRT010000001.1, forward strand.
ATCGGGATGGGATTTCTGATCGAGCCGCTTTCGATCGCCCTTCCCATCGGCGCCTTCAACGGCAGCTCGATCGTCGATGACAAGCTCAGGCCGATCGAGCAGCATCTGATCGCCCCCGCCGCGGCGCAGCGCAGCCTCGACGTACTCAATGCGTTCGGCGTCGATATCTGGTTGTTCACCAATGAGCGCTGGTACACGCGCAATCCCGACGGCGAATACGTCCCCCACGAAAAACGCGCGATCAAGGCCGATCCGACCATCATTCCGGATTTCACGCCGTATATCGGAGCGGCCTGCAAGATTGTCGGCGCCAGTTCGGACGCGGCGTTACTGCAGCGTTGCGAGGTGGCGATGAAGGAGGCGGTCGGCGCCGAGGCTACCGCGGTTCGCTCGCAGACCTATTATCTCGACGTCACGCCGCCCGGTCACGACAAGGGCACCTTCGTGGAAGCCATGGCGAAGCGGTTGGGTATTTCGGCCGCGGCGGTGGCAACTATCGGCGACATGGAGAACGATCTTCCGATGTTCGCAAAAAGCGGCGTGTCGTTTGCAATGGGCAACGCGGCCGACAACATCAAGCAGCGCGCGACGCATGTGACCGACAGCAACGAGCGGGACGGCTTTGCCGGCGCGATCGAGACGGTGCTGCAGCTCGGATAGGCCGGGCCGGCGTATCAAGCGCGGGTGAAGGATAAATCGAGGAATTCTCAAAGTCTTCATGCGGTGAATCCGCTCCTGTTGGCCGGCACGATCGGCAAGCGCGAGCCGGTGTCCGACCGCCGCCTCCTCCCATGAAGGCAGGTTCACCCCAGCCCGGGCCTGCCGCGGCGAAGGCGGATGCCGGCTCGCGCGACCGCTCTCATAATGGTCTCGTTAGGGATTTGTAGCCACAAAACGCGACTCCGCGATCTCGCGACGCCTTGCGCCCGAGGTTTGCATCTTCGTTTGCCCTCCCGAAAGTCAGAGGGCGCAGGGAAGACCGGGTGCTTGCTGCACCCGCGGTCTCGCGTGCTATTTGCGCAAACAAAAGTGCACACGAGCATACAGGGCAGCGGGAGCATTCCGGCCTTCCCTGCGCAATGGCTTTACGGCTTACTTCGTGCTCTCCCCGGAGAACGGCTCTTTTGCCTCCGTCGCCAGCGAGACGGATCCCGCCAACTTAACGCCAGCACCGCGGCGCCCGAACCACACGACTTCGCCGTACGCGTCCGGCGCGTACGTCTTGCGCCATTCACGTCCACCGCATCTCACCGCACGTTCGTGACGATCGCGAAGCGCCCCTCATCTGCCGTGAGACGAGCGGAGTTATGCGGCTGATTTGCCTCTCGCGTTAAGCGAAATATTTTTGATTCCCGGGCTTGACACGACTTCGGAAAATCCGAATTGATTTGCCTGTCGGGAAAACTCGAAGCCGACCGGAGAGATCAGGCGGACATTTCGATTGCCTCCGGCTTTCTCTCCTGTCAGTTCGTAAACTTCAAACTCGGCTGCAAAGCCTTTCGGCTTGATCCGACCAACGCTCCTGAATTCGAAACGCGCTTCGACCCGCTGCTTGACAGCCTCGCTGGCCAGCGCCGTCGTCCTGTATTCCTTGTTGAGCGATTCAAGGCGCGCGGCGAGGTTAACGGTCGCTCCCAGTACCGTGTAGTTCATCCGATCCGGCGAGCCGATGTTGCCGACCACGACATCGCCGACATGCAGGCCAAACCGGGTGTGGTAGGCCGGCCAGCCTTCACGCTCGAACGCGGCGTTGAGTTCGCGGTTGGCCTTGATGCAGGCAAGCACGGCCGCGCACGCCTTCGCGACATGGTCCTCGTCCTCGATCGGCGCATTCCAGATCGCCATCACGGCATCGCCGATAAATTTATCGACCGTGCCCTTGTTCGCCATGATGGCCTCTGACAAGGCCGCGAAGTAGCGGGAGGTGAACTGCATCACCTGGGTCGGATCCCTGTTCTCGGTGAGGCCGGTGAAGTTGGCGACGTCGGTGAACAGCACCGTCACCTCCCGTCGCGCGCCTCCGAGCGTCATCGCATCGCCGGTTTCCACGAGCTGCTGGACCAGACGTTTCGGAACGAAGTTCGAAAATGTCTGAACCAGCGTACGCATGGTGAAGACCGATCGGCCCAGATCGTCGATCTCGCGGATTGGCGAGTGCAATTGCGGCGAGCCGGTAAACCGGAAATTCTGGATATCGTCCGTCTCGCGGGCCAGCGTATGCAATGAACCCGACAGCATCGACCCCAGCGCGAAGGCGATCGGCAGAGTGGCCAGCACGAAAACGAGGGCGACGATAAACAGCCTCCGGCGATCGGCCTCGATCTCGGCATAAAATTCGTCAACCGGCGCAAACAGGCCGAGACGAAGGTTCGCGGGGCCGGCAAGCGCAATGGGACGGATCGCCGCCGCATAGGTTCTGCCCTCGCCATCCCTGAAGAATCGCTGCGCAATGCCGCCCTTCCGCCATGACGCGATCACACCGGACATGCCGATGGTATCGATGTCGCTGAGCCGCGGCAGCCCATCCGACCGCCCCTGCACCCGCGCCATTGCCATCAGCCGCGTCATGTCGGGATGGGCGAGTACCCGGCCGGCATCATCGAACAGGAAGGCAAGCCCGGATTGGCCGAGTTGCTGCTTGCGCAGCATGGTCTGGGCTTCCGTCAGAAAAATATCGCCGGCCACGACGCCGCGGCGGCCTTCGGCGATCGGCACCCGAAGGGTGTAGCCGGCCTCCCCGGTCGCAAAGAACATGTAGGGCTCGGTGAGCAGGCCGGCATCGGGTTCGTGGGCCCCCTTGAACCAGGGCCGCTCGCGCGGATCGTAGTCGGTCGGTCGCGGGAGCGGTGCAACAGGTACCAGCTTGTCGGACAAAAACTGGACGGACGACATTGGGCTCTCGCCGCCGTTGGATTTTGCAATGATGACAAGCCGGAATTTGGCGTCATCCGGAGCCCCAAGACGCGCCCTCCCCGCGGCACCAACACGATCGATGAAACCCATCTCGAGGAACGAGCCGTCATCGTAGCCCATATACAGATTGTAGAGCTGCTTGTTGTTCCGCAGCATCGACGCCAGCACGACGAGCAGCCGCGGGTTGTCCCGAATATCCGCCGACTGTACCGAGGTCAGTCCCGCAAGAATTTCGAGGCTATCGCGCACGGTCTTGAGCTGGGCGTCGATCCGGTCAGCCGAAACTTCCGCGACCGTATCGAGGAAAGAGCTAGCTGCAGACCGCGTGATCTCCGTAACCCGGCTGAAGCTCAGATAGACAAGCGTAAGGCCGACGAACAGAACGATCCCGACGAACAGCGCGATGATCGAGGCTCTGAAGCCGACTTGAAAGCGTGGTTCGGGCGACGCTGGCATTCAACAGACCCTTCTAGAAGGGATTGACGTAGTTCGTGATTGCGACCTGCCGCAGCAGCACTTGCCGGATGAAGTGGCTCGCCTTGACATGATCGGTAAAAATCGCGGCGACGCCCGTGCTGCCGGCAGGCAATCGCGGCGCGAGCGCGGAATCGTCGAGCTTGATCCGGACGACGAACGGCGCCGACTGGATCTGCGACGGGGTAACGGCCAGGCCGGATCGTGACCTGCCCGGTCGAGATCGCCTGCAGTACTGTTTCAACACGGCCGGTGTAGACCTGTCCCGGAAACGTCTTGAAGGTAACCTCGACCGGCTGCCCGCTTTCGATGTAGCGGGCGTTGATCTGCTGGATCTCGGCGCCCAGCAACGCTTTCTCCCTTTATTGCTTTCGTTGTTGAGCCTTCTTCAGTCGACCGCATTCAGCTTCGTCTCACACCGGGCATCGCGTTACGGGGGAGACCGAGTGGATCGCTTGCGCCGTGGCCTCTTGGTACTGGCTATCCGCTCCTTTCGTTCGCTGCTGTTGGACGGATAACGCATCTGAAACTGACGTGGCTGGTCGAGGTATCCACCGCTTCGGCATGGCGCGCGGCCGGGCGGTAGCGGCGGCAGTAGTTTGGTGCGCAAAGATGCGAGCCGCCCTTCAGAACCTTGCGCGGAATGCGGATGTTCGGTTGACATGGATCAAGACTTGCTGCTTCGGGGCCGCCGCGCGGATTGAGCGGGATGCAGCACGCCTTCGGCGCATCAGCTTCATGCTTCTGCGACCACCAGTCGCAGGTCCACTCCCAGACGTTGCCGATCATGTCGTGCAGGCCGTAGCCGTTGGGTGGAAAGGCCGTCACTGGCGAGGTGTGCTCGTAGCCGTCTTCGTTATGGTTATGCCGTGGAAAATCACCCTGCCAGGTGTTGGCCATATGCACGCCGCCGGGCGTAAACTCGTCGCCCCAGGCGAACTCGGCGCCGTCAAGTCCGCCGCGTGCGGCAAACTCCCATTCCGCTTCCCTCGGCAAATCCTTGCCCACCCATTTAGCATAGGCCAGCGCATCGGCAAACGAGACATGCACGACAGGGTGATTATCGAGCACGTTGATATTGGTCCTGGGACCGTAGGGATGACGCCAGTCGGCGCCTTCCATAAACGACCACCACTGGCTCCAGTCGCACAGATCGAAGGTCGATCGCGGCCTTATGAACACGAGCGAGCCCGCATAGAGCATATGCGGCAGGGCGCCGGGATAGTCCTTCGGGTCGGGGGGGACTTCCGCCGTCGTCACATGGCCCGTCGCCATGACGAATTGCTTGAATTGCCGGTTCGTCACCGGCGTCCGGTCGATCCAGAAGCCGTCGACCGCAGCCCGGTGGCTTGGCGCTTCCTCGGGATAGTGCCGGTCCGATCCCATCCGAAACGTACCGCCGGGGATCCAGACCATGTCGTCGGCGCGATCATCGGATGATCGAACGCCCTGCTCCTTGTCCAGCCGCAGCATCGCTGTCATGGCATTTCAACCGGTTTTTCATTCCAATTGCTGCGGACAAGCGCCCCATGAATTCCCAGGTCCGAGCTTCTTGGTTTCCCTAGATTCACCCTTACGTTGACAGATCAGTGATCGGTAAGTTCCCCTTCCCCATTTTCCCTCAGCGATTCCCGCAACGTAACCGAAGTCAGTGCTGATGTGATGTACAGTTTGTGCCAATCTTCGAAGCCGCACTTCCCCTGCAAAAACGCTGCAGCACAATCGTTGACCATTCAGCTGTTGCGAACACAGGCTTGTCCGACAATTCAAATCAAAGCTTCGCATCGCGCCGGAACCGTCAAAGTGACGCTCGCTCAAAAATTGAGTTGTGCTTGTCCGGGTTTCGCATAACCTTATCCAGGTCTATCGGGAGTTCGCAACCGTCAACCGAATGGAAGGCTACTTCACGGTGTCGCTGCCGCTAGCCCTTGATACCAATGCAATGACAGTCGATGCGGGCAAGAGCATAAAGGCCAAATTCCAGGACGACATACGACCTGCACCTCGATTCAGGCGCATTCCGTCGAATGCTATCGAATAGAGCAGCGAATCAGCGGGCTTTGACCGATGGACGACTTGACCGTCAGTACGTCTCGCGTCGATGGTTTTGAAGGTTTTCGCGACGCCGTCCACGGCTCGCATGTCGATGTGATGCAGCTTCAGCCCGGCCGGTTTCGCGGCCTGCTGACCCACATCGGCGTCGGCGACTTCTCCCTCAGCGTCGGATCGTTCTCTGTCGGGCTCCGGACACAGCGGACCTCGTCCGATCCCAAGCTGATCGTCGGCATGCTGCTGCACGCCGAAAACCGCGTCACACACTGGTCGTACGACATGGATCCCGGAGATGTTCTGGTGATCCCGCCTAGCATCGACCATGACGGCCGATTCCACGGCGCCTCGTCGTATGCGGCGCTCCGGCTCGATCTGGCCGACGTGGCCGGCGTGTTCCAGGGCGAGAGCTGGATGAACGATCCCGCGAACTGGCGCCGCAGAAATCGCTATCGCGCCGACCCGCGCGTCGGCGCAGAGGCCGTGACAAAATTGCGCGCGATCGTGTCGCGGCTCTCCGATCCGGACGGGCGCGTGTCGCCGGAGGCCGCCGACTTCTGGAGACGGGCGATCATCGATGTCGTCACCGCGACCGTCATGCATTCGCAACCGCCCACGACAGAACCGGTCCCGTCGGCGATCCGGTTAACGCGGAATGCCGAGCATTATATCGAAGCCGCCGGCCCCAGGCCCGTGCACGTCTCCGAGATTTGCGCCGAGTGCGGCGTATCCCGCCGCAGCCTTCATCGCGCGTTCGACGAAGTGCTCGGCATCGGTCCGGTCACGTTCCTTCAGCGCAAGCGGCTATGCGATATTCATTCCGCGCTTCGTGACTGCGATCCCGCCACGACGACCATCGCGGAAATCGCCCTGCAGCATGGCTTTCTTAATCTCGGAAGGTTTTCCGGCTACTACCGCGCGCTGTTCGACGAATATCCGTCCGAGACGTTCGGCAAGCGTTATCCCGGCCGGGGCCGGCTGCGGCGGCCGGAGCCTGCCGCTATTTCGACCGCTGCATCGCCGGCTTCTCGGTCGACCTCGCCGCACTGAGATTGTGCGCGGTGTTGATCAGCGCGATGTGCGTCAGCGCCTGCGGGAAATTGCCGGTCTGGCGCTTGGCCGCCGTATCGTACTCCTCGGCCAGCAGGCCGAGATCGTTGGCGATCGCGACCACGCGGGTAAACAGCTCTTGCGCGTGAGCGAACTCGCCCGACAGCACGTAGGCATCGGCGAGCCAGAACGTGCAGGCGAGAAACGCACCTTCGGCCGGTTGCTTCTCCGCTTCGCGGGGATCATGCCGCAGCACAAAGCCGTCGCGCATCAGATGCCGTTCGATCGCGACGAGCGTGCCGCGGACGCGCGGATCCTCCGGCGGCAGAAATCCCACCGACGGCAGCAGCAGGATGCTGGCATCGAGCATCTTCGAGCCGTAGGACTCGACAAAGGAATTCAGTTCGGGATCAAATCCCCTTGCGCAGACGTCGCGGTGGATGGCGTCGCGCAGCACGCGCCATTTCTCGAGCGGCGCCTTGAAGCCGAATGTTTCCGCGCTCTTGATGCCGCGGTCGAACGCGACCCACGTCATCACTTTCGACGAGACATAATGCCTGCCCTCGCCGCGGCGCTCCCAGATGCCGTGATCCGGCTGGTCCCATACCTCGGCAAGGTGCTGCAGCACGGCACATTCCATCGCCCAGCTCGTTTCATCCATTTCGAGCTTGGCCACCACGCGCCATTGGTGAAAGGCGTCGATCAGTTCGCCATAGACATCGAGCTGCAGTTGCGCATGCGCGGCGTTACCGACCCGCACCGGCTTTGCGCCTTCGTAACCGGGCAGCCATGAGGCCTCCCATTCCAGGAGGCGTCGCTGCCCCATGATGCCGTACATGATCTGCATGTTGGCGGGAGAACCCGCCGCAGCGCGCAACAGCCAGCGGTACCAGGCGGAAGCTTCCTCGGTATAGCCCGAGTTCGTCAGCGCCAGCAGCGTAAAGGTGGCGTCGCGCAGCCAGCAGAAGCGATAGTCCCAATTCCTGCTGCCGCCGAGCTTTTCCGGCAGAGATGTCGTCGGCGCGGCGACGATGCCGCCGGTCGGAGCGTAGGTCTGCGCCTTCAGCGTAATCAGGGAGCGCATCACGAGGTCGCGGTATTCCCCTTCATAGGAGCAGCGGCTGCACCATTCGGTCCAGAACGCCTCGGTGTCCTGCAAGGCGTCTGCGGGATTGATCGGCTTCGGCACCGGCAAATGCGAAGGGCCGTAGGTGAGCACGAAGGGGACGGTCTCACCCTCGCCTACTTCAAAGTCGGCGACCGTCGTAAGGTCCTCGCCGCGGGTCTCGACCGGCGTCCGCAACACCGTCATGTCCTGCCCGCAAATTGCGAGCAGCGCCGAACCGTCCTCGCTTTTTTTGACCCAGGGAATATCGATGCCGAAGCCGAAGCGGATCACCAGTTGCATGTGCATCCTGATCCGGCCGCGAACGCCGCGCACCAGCCGCACCACATCGGAGGCTTTGCCGCGCGGCGGCATGAAATCGATCAGATCGACCGCGCCATCAGTGGTCTCGAACCGGGTCTCCAGGATCAGGGTATTGTCCCAATAGCGGCGCGAGGTGCCAGTGACCTCCCCCGCCGGCGCGATCAGCCAGCGGCCGTGCTTCTCGGTGCCGAGAAGGGCTGCAAAGCAGGCATCCGAATCGAAGGCCGGCCAGCACAGCCAGTCGATCGATCCGTTCCGGCCAACCAGCGCGGCGGTCTCGCAGTCGCCGATCAGCCCATAATCTTCGATACGGCACGGCAAGATGCTTCACCGCTGGAGCGGGATGGCATTTCTTCGAACTGGCATCCCGCTCCACCTTCATCTTTGAGCATGATCTTTTCGGAAAACCGGCAACCACTTTTCCGGATCATGCTGTATCAGATCGCGGCGCGCGACCGCTCATGGGTTGCCGCTTTGAGCGCGGCGACGTCGACCGTCGATGTCATTTCCTCGAGCGGCACCGGCAGCCGCCGCCGCCAGTTCGGATGCTCGTTGACGGTGCCGGGGATGTTGGGCTGGTCGACCACCCCGAGCAGATCCTCCAGCGAGACCGCGAGCAGCCGCGATTTGGTGCGCGCCAGGAAATTCGCCACCGAATAGAGGTCGTTGCGGTCGATGGTATGATGGCGCAGCACCTCGTCCAGCATCGCCAGCGCGTGCCAGCGTGCATCGTCGCTCTCCCCGGGATCGATCCCGAGCGAGCGCTTCAGCTTCAGGTCGCCAAACGAGCGCCAGCCGGCATAGGTCGAGAGATCGTGGGTGTTGAAGGTGACGAGCGCGTTGGTCAGGTAATGATCGATGTTGCGGAACGTGCCGGCGTCGTCGCGCTCGAACATCATCACGAGATAGGACCAGATGCCCCAATCGGCGATCTGGTCGCGAAAACCTTCCGGCACGGTGCCGAGGTCTTCGCCGATCACGACGCAACGATTAGCAACGCTTTCCTGCGCAGTCACCGCCAACAGCGCCTCGAACGGCATCTGGACGTAGACGCCGTCGCGTGCGCTGAAGCCTTGCGGCACCAGATAGAGCCGCTTCAGCCCGAGCACATGGTCGAGACGGATGGCGCCGGCATGGCGCATCGAGGCGCGCAGCATGTCGCGGTACGGGGCAAACGATTGCTGTTCGAGGCCCGCCGCATTGAAGCCGGCAAGGCCCCAGGTTTGGCCCGCGGTATTGAGCGGATCGGGCGGCGCGCCGACGCCGAGATGGCGGGAGATCGCGACCTGCTCGTTCCAGGCGTCGAAGCCGTCGGCCTGCACGCCGACCGCGACATCGAGATAGAGCCCGACCTTCAAGCCGAGCTGCTTCGCCAGATCGGCGGCCGCCCCCAACTGCCGGTCGGCGGTCCATTGCACGAATTCGACGAACTCGATTTCGGAGGCGTCCTCGCCCTGGCGCAACGCGGCGCACCTGGCATCGTCCGGCTGCCGCCACTCGTCCGGCCATTCCCACCATGGCTTGCCGAATTTGTGCCGGAGCACCTCGAAGCAGGCAAAGTGCGACAGTAACGCGCCGCGCTCGGCGCGGAATTTGTCAAAATCCTGTTGGCGGCCCGGCCTGGCGTTGGCCTTGAAAGCAGCAAAGGCCGTGCGCAGCGCCCGCCACTTCAGGCCGGCGACGCTGACGTAGTCGACGACATCGCCCGCCCGCAACGGCGCCAGCGCCTCGCTTGTTTCGGAATCGGGCTGAAATTCGGGAAGCTTCTCGATGTCGATATAGAGCGCGTTGAGAAACAGCCGGCTGTTGGGCGAATAGGGGCTGCAATCGCCCGGCCGATCGTCGAACAGGGCATGAAGCGGATTGAGGCCGACGCCGTCGGCGCCGAGATGATCGGCGAGTTCGATCAGGCTGGCGAGGTCGGTGAAGTCACCCATACCCCAATTGCGCGCCGAGCGGACACCGTAAAGCTGGACCGCGAGCAACCAGCAACGGTCGAACTCGCCGCCAAACGCCCGTTCCGGCGCCGAGATCAGCGGTACGTCCTCGGCGGTCGCAGCGTCGCTCAGCTGTAACCGGTAGACGCCGAGCGGCAGCTCCTTGGGCCAGTCGATGGCGTGATCCGAGCTTTCACCCTTGGCGATAACTCCTGTGTCTGCAACGATTTTCCACTCCACCGGGAGCTCGGCTTTGGGGAGTTCGGTTCGCGACGGGCGTCCGCACCGCACCACGACCGGGTGGCCAACCAGCGGTCCCGGGGCCTGCGGCGGCAGGGCATCCAGGATAATTTTTAGCGCAGCGGCATCCGTCACACGGCGGTGACCCTGACCGTCCAGGAACTCGGTCTGGATTCCCAGGGCTTTGGCTTGAGCAAAAAGGTCCATTCGGCACGTACTTTGCACGCAAACATCAAACGGATGTCGCGAAATTGTCCAATTACGGGAAGGAGATAGAGGGTGTCTAACGCCGCGGTCCACCAACGGTTCCGAGGGAACCAAAGCGAGCCGAGCGCTTTCTATCACAGTCCGGAACGTCTCCCTTTCTGCAAACGAAACGGGGACGTCATTTCCATGGCAATGGCATCACCGTGAACAAAAAAGCGCAAACCGCCGAGAGCTCCAACGCCGGCGTCTCCCTTCCTGTCGACGGTGCCTATCCGCTGAATCCGGATGGCAGCCTTGTCGTTGAAGCAAAAGAGGTACCAACCGCCGACGTCACCACCGACGAGCTCTGGTACAAGGACGCGATCATTTACCAGCTCCACGTCAAGGCGTTCGCCGACAGCAACAATGATGGCATCGGCGACTTTGCCGGGCTGACCGAGAAACTGGGGTATCTGCAGGATCTCGGCGTCACCACGCTGTGGCTGTTGCCGTTCTACCCCTCTCCCGGCCGCGACGACGGCTACGACATCGCCGACTATGGCGACATCAATCCCGATTTCGGGACGATGAAGGATTTCCGGCGCTTCATCCAGGAAGCCAAGAAGCGCGGCCTGCGGGTCATTACCGAGCTCGTCGTCAACCACACGTCCGACCAGCACGACTGGTTCAGGCGCGCCCGCCGCTCTGACCCGAATTCCTCTGCCCGCAACTGGTATGTCTGGAGCGATACCGACCAGAAATACCAGGGCACGCGGATCATCTTCACCGATACCGAGAAATCGAACTGGACTTGGGACCCAGAAGCCGGCCAGTTCTACTGGCACCGCTTCTTCTCGCACCAGCCGGACCTCAATTTCGACAATCCGCGCGTGGTGAGCGCGCTGGTGCAGGTGATGAAGCGCTGGCTCGACACCGGGGTCGACGGCTTCCGGCTCGACGCCATTCCCTATCTCTGCGAGCGCGACGGCACCAACAACGAGAACCTGCCCGAGACGCACGCCATCATCAAACGGCTGCGCAGCGAACTCGATGCCTATGCCAAGGGCAAAGTGCTGCTCGCCGAGGCCAATCAGTGGCCGGAGGACGTGCAGGAATATTTCGGCCGCAGCGACGAATGCCACATGGCCTATCACTTCCCGCTGATGCCGCGCATCTACATGGCGATCGCGCAGGAAGACCGCTTTCCGATCACCGACATCCTGCGCCAGACGCCGGATATTCCGGACAACTGCCAATGGGCGCTGTTCCTGCGCAATCACGACGAACTGACGCTGGAAATGGTCACTGACGTCGAGCGCGATTATCTGTGGTCGACCTACGCCAACGATCCGCGCGCCCGCATCAATGTCGGCATCCGGCGGCGGCTCGCGCCACTGATGGACAATGACCGGCGCAAGATCGAGCTGATGAATTCGCTGTTGCTGTCGTTCCCGGGCACGCCGATCATCTACTACGGCGACGAGATCGGCATGGGCGACAACATCTATCTCGGCGACCGCAACGGCGTCCGCACCCCGATGCAGTGGACGCCGGACCGCAATGGCGGTTTCTCCCGCGCAGACCCCGCGCGGCTCTACGCGCCGACCATCATGGACCCGGTCTACGGCTATGAATCAGTTAATGTCGAGGCGCAGTCGCGCAGCCTGTCATCGCTGCTCTCGGCCACTAAACGGCTGATCGCGGTCCGCAAATCCACGCTCGCCTTCGGCCGCGGCACCATGACGTTCATCCGCCCGGAGAACCGCTCGGTGCTGTGTTACGTGCGCCAGTACCAGGGCGAAGTCATCCTGTGCGTCGCCAACCTGTCGCGATCCGCGCAGGCGACCGAACTCGATCTTTCCGCCTTCAAGGACCGCATCCCGCTGGAGATGCTCGGCCGCACTCGTTTTCCGGCGATCGGCGAACTGCCCTACATGATCACGCTGGCGCCTTACGGCTTCTACTGGTTCGAACTGCAGGAGCGCGACAAATCGGCGCCGGTGGTGCAACGTGCCGTGCCCGAGTTCGAAACGCTGGTCGTGCCGCTGAACGCGACCTGGGTGTCGCTGGCGCGCGAACGCGGCGTGTTCGAGCGCGACGTGCTTCCCGGACATCTGGCACGCAGCCGCTGGTATCCGGAACGATCGCCGAAGGCGATCCGTCCGGCCCTGACTTCGGCCATTCCGTTCTGCGACATCGGCGACAACCGGCCGTGGCTCGCTTTTTTCGAAACGACTCAACGCGGCGTCAGCACGCGCTACGTGCTACCGATGCAGATCGAATGGGTGCGCTTCGATCGCGAACGCTACAACCCACAGGCGCTGGCCGCCGTTCGGCAAGGCGCCCGCGAAGGCACCCTGCTCGACGTCGCCACCGACCAGATCTTCATCGCGCTATTGTTGCGCAACCTGCAGCAATCGCTGACGGTCGACGAGAGCGAACAGGGCTTGCGGCTCGAATTCCGGCCGACCAACCGCTTTGGCGACAAGCCGATCCGGCAGCCCGAGCACATCCGCACCGTCGAGTCCGACCAGCCCCGCAGCACCGCCCTGGTAGACAACGACTATGTCGTCAAGATCTATCGGACGCTTCAGGCCGGCCCCAATCCCGAGATCGAGATGGGGCGCTTCCTGACCGACGTCGCCAACTTTCCCAACACACCCGCCCTGCTCGGCAGCGTCGAACTGGTCGAGGGCAACGAGAAGAGCGCGGTCGGCGTCGTTCACGCCTTCGTCGCCAATCAGGGCGATCTCTGGACCCTGAGCGCGGGCTATCTCGATCGCTTTGTCGAGGAGCAGCGTCTGCTGACGAGCAGCATCCATCCCGGCGAACGCGAGGAAGAGATGCCCTATCTTCGGCAGATGTCGCAGGCTGGGCGGCGCGTCGCCGAGCTGCACGTCGCGCTCGCCGGCAACAGCGAGCTTGCCGAATTCGCGCCGGAGCTGACCAGTCGCGACGACGTGCAGCGCTGGATCGACGATTTGACGATCTGCGCCGGACGCGTCTTCGATGCGCTCAGGCAGCGGCGCGATACGCTGAAGGAGGCCGACCGGACGCTGGCCGACCAGGTGCTGGCGCTGCAGCCGACCCTGCGCAATCGCCTCGAAACGCTGCTGCCACGCGAGTTCGATGTCGCCAACATCCGCTGCCACGGCGACTTCGATCTCAGTCAGTTGCTGATCGTCAAGGACGACATCTTCATCGTCGACTTCGAGGGTGCGCCGGGGCGAACCATCGCGGAACGCCGACGCAAGGTGCCTGCGGCGCGCGACGTCGCCAGCCTGATCCGCTCGATCGACTATTCGGCAACCGCGGCCCTTGAGCGCGCGCTCAAAGTAGCCCACGATGAGCAGGGCAAGCTCGGCGCGGCGCTTGGCGAATGGCGCGACCGGGCGACCGTCGCATTTTTCGCCGCCTACAGCGACGCCATGACCGATCAACGGCTGTGGCCGACCGATCCGACCGCCGCCGAGGGCTTGCTGATCTTCTTCCTGCTCGAGAAGGCCCTGAACGAAATCGAACACGAGTTGTTGTATCGACCAGACTGGCTACGCATGCCCCTGACCGGAATCATCCGAACGTTGTCGCAACCGCCATTCGAGGCCTCATGACCAAGCTACCTGCCGAGGCCTATGCAATCATCGAAGGCAAGCATTCCGATCCCTTTCATTATCTCGGCTTGCACAGCGAGGGCGGCCGCAGCGTCGTGCGCGCCTTCATCCCCGAAGCTTCTGACGTCGAAGCAATCGTCGAGCATGGCGAAGCGGCGCCGCTTGAGCGAATTCACGATGCCGGGCTGTTCGCCGGTGCGCTGCCGAACGGATCGAAACGTTACCAGCTCCGTGCCCGCTTCGGCGAAAACGTTGTCGATCTCGATGATCCCTACCGCTTCCCGCCGGTGCTCAGCGACTTCGATCTCTACCTCCTGGGCGAAGGCACCCACCGGAGGATCTACGACAAGCTCGGCGCGCATCCGATGAAACTCGACGGCGTCGACGGCGTCGCGTTCGTTGTGCTGGCACCGAATGCGAAGGCCGTCAGCGTGGTCGGCGACTTCAATTTCTGGAACGCGCTGCGGCATCCGATGCGGGTGCGCGGCGTCGGCTATTGGGAATTGTTCGTGCCGCACGCCCGCGCCGGCGACCGCTACAAGTTCGACGTCACCGGACCCGACGGACGGCATCTGCCGTTGAAATCCGACCCGGTGGCCTTTGCGGCGGAGATCCGGCCCTCGACCGCTTCGATTGTCATAGACGAAAGCAGAATCCCGCATCCGCGCCCCGCGCCATCTGGCATCAACGCGCTGGGCGCGCCGATCTCGATCTACGAGGTGCATCTCGGCTCCTGGCGCCGCAAGAACGGCAATGAATGGCTGAGCTATCGTGACCTCGCCGAACAGCTCCCGGCCTATGCGAAGGATATGGGCTTTACCCATCTCGAGTTTCTGCCCGTCAGCGAGCATCCATTCGACGGATCATGGGGCTATCAGCCGACCGGCCTGTACGCGCCGACCAGCCGGTTCGGCACGCCGGAAGACTTTGCCGCTCTCGTCGATGCCTGTCATCGCGAGGGGCTCGGCGTGTGGCTCGACTGGGTGCCCGGACATTTTCCCGACGATCCGCATGGGCTCGGCTATTTCGACGGCACCGCGCTCTACGAGCACGCCAATCCGATGCAGGGCCGCCACCTCGACTGGGGCACGCTGATCTACAATTACGGCCGCACCGAAGTGGTCAACTTCCTGGTCTCCAACGGGCTGTTCTGGCTCGATCGCTACGGCATCGACGGCCTGCGCGTCGATGCCGTCGCCTCGATGCTCTACCTCGACTACAGCCGGCCCGCCGGCGAGTGGATTCCAAATCGGCATGGCGGCCGGGAAAACCTCGAAGCGATCGAATTCCTGCGCCGCTTCAACATCGAACTGTTCGGGCATTTTCCGGAGGCCACCACGGCCGCGGAAGAATCCACCGCATGGCCGCAGGTCTCGCAGCCGGTTGAATATGGTGGGCTCGGCTTCGGCTTCAAATGGAACATGGGCTGGATGCACGACACGCTGAAATATATCGGCAAGGATCCGGTGTACCGGAAGCACCATCACGGCGACGTCCTGTTCGGCCTGCATTACGCGTTTTCGGAGAATTTCATCCTGCCGCTGTCGCATGACGAGGTCGTGCACGGCAAACGCTCGATCCTCGGCCGCATGCCGGGCGACGAGTGGCAGCGATTTGCAAACCTGCGCGCCTATTACAGCTTCATGTTCGGCCATCCCGGCAAGAAGCTCTTGTTCATGGGCTGCGAGTTCGGCCAGCAGCGCGAATGGAATCACGATCATTCGCTGGACTGGCACCTGTTGGGGCAACAGCGGCACGCCGGCATCCAGAACCTGATCCGCGATCTCAACTGGCTCTATCGCAGCGTACCGGCGCTGCACGAGATGGACTGCAACCAGGCGGGATTTGAATGGGTCATTACCCATGATTCCGCCAACAACATCTTTGCCTGGCTGCGCAAAGGTTACGACGCGCACGCGCGCTGTCTCGTGGTCGTGAACTTCTCGCCGAACGTCTATCAAAATTATCGCGTCCGGGTGCCGTTCGCCGGCAAGTGGAAAGAAGCGCTCAATTCCGATTCCGCCCATTATGGCGGCAGCAATGTCGGCAATGTCGGCGAAGTCCACACCCTGGAAGGCAGTATCCCCGAGCTCAGCCTGACCATTCCGCCGCTGGCTGCGATCTTTCTCGTACCGGAAAGCTGACGCATGCGATTGTCCGCGGGAAGCCCCGCCCGCTTAGGTGCAAGCTGGGACGGACGGGGCACCAACTTTGCACTGTTCTCGGCCAATGCGGAGAAGGTCGAGCTTTGCCTGTTCGACGGCCAGGGCCGCCGCGAACTCGAGCGGATCGAACTGCCGGAGCGCAATGAGGACGTCTGGCACGCCTATCTCAACGACGTCTCGCCCGGGCAGCTCTATGGCTACCGCGTCCACGGCCCCTATGCGCCTGAGCGCGGGCACCGCTTCAACGCCAACAAGCTGCTGCTCGATCCCTACGCCAAGCGGCTCGCCGGCCGGCTGGTGTGGAGCGACGCGCATTTCGGCTATCGAACGGGGAGCGCGCGCGAGGATCTTTCCTTCGACCGCCGCGACAATGCGCGCGGCATGCCGAAGGCGGTCGTGGTCGACGAAACCTTCAACTGGGGCCGCCGCGAGATGCGGCCGAACATCGCCTGGGAAGACACCATCATCTACGAGGCCCACGTCAAGGGCCTGACGCAGAAGCGCGACGACGTCGCACCAGGCTGGCGCGGCACCTATGGCGGGCTGTGCTCGCCGGCGATGATCGACCATCTCAAGAAACTCGGCGTCACCACCATCGAATTGCTGCCGATCCACGGGCTGATCGACGACCGGATGCTGGTGGAAAGGAAACTTGCCAATTACTGGGGTTACAACACGCTGGCCTTCTTCGCGCCGGAGCCGCGCTATGCGCAGGACAACGCGCTCGACGCGTTCCGCACCACGGTGGCGCGGCTGCACGACGCCGGCATCGAGGTGATGCTCGACGTGGTCTATAACCACACCGCCGAAGGTAATCATCTCGGCCCGACGCTCAGCTTCCGCGGCATCGACAACGCGTCCTATTACTGGCTCAACAAGGAAAACCCGCGCTACTACGACGACTTCACCGGCTGCGGCAGCTCGGTCAACCTCGCCCATCCGCGCGTGCTGCAGATGGTGATGGATTCGCTGCGCTACTGGGTCGAGGTCTGCCACGTCGACGGTTTCCGCTTCGACCTCGCCACCACGCTGGCACGCGGGCCGAACGGATACGACCGCAATGCCGCTTTTCTGACCGCGGTGCGGCAGGACCCGGTGCTGGCGACGGCAAAACTCGTCGCCGAACCGTGGGATCTCGGCATGGGCGGCTACCAGGTCGGCGCGTATCCGTCGCAATGGTCGGAATGGAACGACCGTTATCGGGGCGCCATGCGGCGCTACTGGAGCGGCGAAGGCAGCCTGATCGGCGAAGTTTCGCGCCGGATGACCGCCTCATCCGACCTATTCCATCACGACAACCGCGCGACGCGCGCCAGCATCAATCACATCACCGTCCATGACGGATTCACGCTGGCTGACCTGTTCAGCTACAACGAGAAACACAACGAGGCCAATGGCGAGGGCAATCGCGACGGCTCCAACGACAATCACAGCAACAATTGCGGCCACGAGGGCCCGACAGACGACGCCACGATAAGAGCGCTACGCCGGCAACTTCGCAAGAACCAGCTCGCCTGCCTGTTCCTCGCGCTGGGGACGCCGTTGCTGCTGGCTGGCGACGAGGTCGGCAATTCGCAGAACGGCAACAACAACGCCTATTGCCAGGACAACGAGATCGGCTGGGTGAGCTGGGACAATCTCGGCAAGCAGGGCGACGACCTCACCGATTTCGTCGGCCATCTGACCGCCCTGCGCCGGCGCTTCGCCCAGCTCCGCAGCCAGCGTTGGCTCGATGGGCGGCGCAAGGACGGCTCCTATGGCGTGCTGTGGCTGACGCCGGCGGCCGCCGAGATGCAGGAAGCCGACTGGAATTTTCCGGAAGGCCGATTCCTCGCCTATGTGCTCGCGCCGATGGAACAAGGGCAAGCGCCGATCTTTATCGTACTGAACGCCGCACCCGAAGAGATCGCTTTCACATTGCCCAAAATGGCCGAATACAAGAACTGGCAGCAGGTGCTGAACACCACCGAGGCGGTGCAGACGTTCGCCGCCATCGCATCGGGCGCTGAAACCAAAGCGCCACCGCGCTCGGTTCTTGCCTTTGCGGGCGCGGCATGAGCGACCGGCAATTCGGCCCGTGTCTGGCAAACTACGGCACGCGGTTTCGGCTATGGGCGCCGGCAGCGAAGCGCGTCGATGTCATGCTGGAGCGACCTCATGCGATGAAGCGCGGCGAGGACGGCTGGTTCACGGCCGACATCGCCGGCGTGAAAGCCGGCGCACGCTACAAATTCCGCATCGATGACGAGATCGACGTGCCGGATCCGGCGTCGGCGTTTCAGCCCGATGACGTCTTCGGCCCGAGCGAAGTGATCGACCACGAATCCTATCCATGGCGCGCGGCCAACTGGCGTGGCCGGCCGTGGCAGGAAGCCGTGATCGTCGAGGCCCATGTCGGGACCTTCACCAAGCAAGGCAGCTACCGCGCGATGATCGACAGGCTCGATAATCTCGCAGAGACCGGCATCACCGCGCTGGAATTGATGCCGCTGGCGGACTTCGCAGGTGTGCGCAACTGGGGGTATGACGGCGTGCTGTGGTACGCGCCCGACAGCGCCTATGGCCGCCCCGAAGATCTCAAGGCGCTGATCGACGCGGCGCATCTGCGCGGGCTGATGGTGATGCTCGACGTGGTCTATAACCATTTCGGCCCCGAAGGAAATTATCTCGGCCGCTATGCGCCGTCCTTCTTCACCGAAGCGCACACGCCCTGGGGCAGCGCGATCGATTATCGGGTGAAGGAAGTCCGCGCCTTTGCGATCGAGAATGCGCTGCACTGGCTGCGCGATTATCGATTCGATGGCTTGCGGCTCGATGCCGTCAACTCGATCGTCGAGCCGGGCGGGCTGTCGCTGCTGCGCGATCTCAGCACGGCCGCCGGCAAGCTCGCCGCGCAAAACGGCCGGCACATTCATCTCGTGCTGGAGAACGGCGACAACCGTGCCAGCATTCTGGATGCCGGCGAGGATCCGCCGCAGGGAAAATATCGCGCGCAGTGGAACGACGACTATCATCATGCCTGGCGTGTGCTGATGACCGGCGAGAAGCAGGGCTACTATGTCGACTACCAGCGTTCGCCGATCTCCGATATCGCCCGCTCGCTGTCATCAGGCTTCGTCTATCAGGGCGAGCCGTCGGCCTTTCGCGGCGGCAAGCGTGGTGAGCCGAGCGGCCATCTGGCGCCGACCGCCTTCATCAACTTCGTGCAGAACCACGACCAGATCGGCAATCGCGCGCTGGGCGACCGGCTCGAAAGCTATGCGGATGCGCGCGCCATCGAAGCGGCACTCGCGGTGCTGCTGCTGGCGCCGTCCATTCCCATGCTGTTCATGGGCGAGGAATGGGGCTCGAAGGCGCCCTTCCCATTCTTCTGCGATTTCGGCGGCGACCTCGCCGATGCCGTCCGCAAGGGCCGCCGCGCCGAATATGCCTGGGCCTATGCGGAATTCGGCGACGAAGTGCCGGACGCGCTCGATCCTGCAACCCGCGACTCCGCCGTGCTCGACTGGGAAGAGCGTGACGCGCCTGAGGCACGAAGGCGGCTGAAGCTGGTGCGGGAGCTGTTAAGTGTCCGCCGGCAGCAGATTGTCCCGCGGCTCGCGGGCGTCGCCTTCGGCGAGGCGCATGCGGCACCCACCCGCCTGCTGACGGCCAGTTGGCAAATGGGCGATGGCGCCACGCTTCGCCTGCTCGCCAACCTGTCGGACCAGGCCATCAGCCATGCGCCCGGCGTGTCCGCGGGAACCCTGATCTGGGGAAACGAGTTGGGCGACAGCGTCCCGCCATGGACGGTGCTCTGGCGCATCGGATAGGACAATGCCCCCGGCGATCCCGATCGCGACCTATCGCCTGCAATTATCGGCGGATTTCGATTTCGAGGCCGCCGCTTCCGTGGTGCCTTACCTGAAGGCGCTCGGCATCACCCATCTCTATGCGTCGCCCTTCATGCGCGCCCGCAAGGGCAGCACGCATGGCTACGACGTCACCGACCACGCGCGATTCAATCCCGAACTGGGAGGCGAAGCCGGCTTCGAGCGGCTGAGCGCCGCGCTGCGGCAACACGGTCTCGGGCTGATCCTGGATTTCGTGCCGAACCATATCGGCGTGCATTTTGCGGATAATCCATGGTGGCTTGACGTGCTGGAATGGGGTCCCGCCTCGCCGCACGCGGCCTCCTTCGACATCGACTGGGAGCAGTTGCCATACCGCGCCCGTGGCGGCGTGCTGCTGCCGATCATCGGCTCATCCTATGGTCAGGCGCTGGAAAATGGTGATATCGAACTGCGCTACGATCCCGCCGAAGGCAGTTTTTCAGCCTGGTATTTCGAGCATCGGCTGCCGATCGCGCCGGAACGTTACGGCGAAATCCTGCGCATGATCGTCAAGGAGACGGGCGCGGAGGAAAGCGCACCAGGCAAGGCGATGCTGGCGCTGGCCTCCCGTTATCAGGGGCCGCGACGCCCCAACCGCAAGGAAGCGCCTGGCTTCAAGGCCGAGTTGAAGGCGATCTCCGGCGCCGCAGACATCATCGCGCGAGGACTGGATGCCTATCGCGCCGGCGCCGATCGCACTGCGCCGACGCTTTCGCTGCACCATCTGCTCGAACGCCAGCACTACAAGCTCGGTCACTGGCGGCTTGCTTCCAGCGACATCAACTACCGGCGCTTCTTCGACATCAATACGCTGGCGGGCTTGCGCGTCGAGGACGCAGGCACCTTCGAGGCGATTCATCGGCTGGTCAAACGGCTGATCGCGGAAGGAAAGCTGCAGGGGCTGCGGCTCGACCACATCGATGGCCTGCGCGATCCCGTCCAGTATTTCCAGCGCCTGCGCCGGCTGGTGCGCGAGGCGCATGGCGGCCCAGGCCAGCCCTTCTACGTGGTGATCGAGAAAATTCTCGGCGAACACGAGAGGCTCCCGTCATTCGCCGGCGTTCACGGCACCACCGGCTATGAGTGGATGAACGCGATCACCCATGTGCTGACCGATGGCAATGGTCTTGAACCCCTCGACGAGATCTGGCGGCAGGTCAGCAACCAGTCGCCAAGACTCGAACCGATCCTCCGAGAGGCCAAACGCCGCGTGCTGGAAACGCTGCTGACCAGCGAGTTCACGGTGCTGACGCGCCTCCTCGCTCGAATTGCCAGCGGGCATTACTCCACCCGCGACTATTCCGCCGACAGTTTGCGGCAGGCCCTCGAACTTTATGTGCTGCACTTCCCGGTGTACCGCACCTACCTGACATCCTCGGGCCCATCCGCGCATGATCGCGAGTTGATATCAGGGACGATCGAACGGGCGCGCGCCGACTGGTTTGCCGCCGATGACGGCATTTTCGACTTTCTCCGCGACACCCTGACGATGGACCTGATCAAGCCCGGGCGCGCGCACCACAGCGCGCCGCGCGTCAGACGTTTCGCATTGAAGGTGCAGCAGTTCACCGGCCCCATGATGGCGAAGTCGCTGGAGGACACGACGTTCTACCGCTACCACCGCCTGCTCGCCTTCAACGAGGTCGGCGGCGATCCGGCGGCCAAAGCGATTTCGGCCGACGAGTTTCACCGGATGATGCAAGCCCGCGCCCGCGAATGGCCGCTTGGCATGACGGCCACCGCGACACATGACACCAAGCGCGGCGAGGATGCGCGGGCGCGCATCATGGCGCTGGCGGAAATTCCGGGCGAATGGACCAGCGCGGTGGCCCGGTGGAAGCTGCTCAACGCGCCGCATCTGCTTGTCGATGGCGATGTTCGCGCGCCGTCGGCTGTGTTCGAATACATGCTGTATCAGGCGCTGCTCGGGGCATGGCAGCCGAACGACGCTTCGCTTCCGGCGCGGATGCAGGAGTACGCGCTGAAGGCCGCGCGCGAGGGCAAGCAGGAAACGAGCTGGCTCAATCCTCATGAAGCCTATGAGGCGGGCGTCAAGGATTTCATCGAAAAAATTCTCGATCCTTCGCGCTCAGGCGAATTCCTGAACGCACTGCAAACGCTGACGCAGCGCCTGTCGTTATTGGGCGCGCTGAATTCGCTCAGTCAGATCACGCTGAAGGCGATGATGCCGGGCGTACCGGATTTCTATCAGGGCACGGAGCTTTGGGATTTCTCGCTGGTCGATCCCGACAACCGGCGGCCGGTCGACTTTGCCGATCGCGCGCGCCGGCTCGGCGCGCTGGAAAATCCGGACTGGGACCGGCTGGTCGAGGCGTGGCCGAGCGGCGATCTGAAGTTGGCCTGGACACGGCATCAGCTCAAGCTGCGGACGGAGCTCGCGGCCGTATTCGCGGACGGCGACTACGACCCCCTCGAAGTGAACGGAGCGCATCGCGATCATTTCGTTGCCTTCGCGCGGCGGCGGGGCCGCGACGCTGCGATCGTCGTGGTCACGCGCTGGTTTGCGCCGTTGACCGACGGCGGCAGACATTGGCCTCGTCCGGAGAGTTATGACGCCGCGTTGAACCTCGGCGGCTATGCGGTGGAAGGCTTTGCTGACGCCGACGCCACGCAATTGCGCCTGTCCGATCTGCTGACCCATTTGCCGGCCGCCGTGCTGAAAGCAAGGTTCAACGGCGCCATAACGCAGGCGCGAAAGCGCAGCCCCGCCTAGGGTAACATCAGCTTTTCTTGGTCAGGAGCAACTGGCCGCGGCTGCGGATCGCGGCCTGGGCCACTTCGGCAAAGCGCTGCAACAGCCATGGCAGCACGACCTCCACCTGCACATGATCTTCCGCCACGTCGACATGGCCGGCCACAGCCTGCCCGAGGGCGCGAACGCGGAAGATCATGCGGTTGTCTTCCCATCGCTCCTCATCGACGCTCAGCACCGGCACGCCGGAGGCGGCACGCGAAAGCCCCGTCTTGAGGCGGCGCATGGCCTCTTCGCGTCCCAGGCTATGCGGGATGGAAACAGCCAGCGGTTTGGTCATCGCAAAATTCCTCAGTTATCCAACTTCATGTAATCACACGCGCTTCGAAAAGAAGAGCCGCGCGCATTATCGCGGCGCAAAACGGAACTTAGAGGACTCCCGGCTGTTGTTCCCCATGAAGGGCAGAACATACAGAACGCCCGCTCGGGCTGAGGAGAGTTTTATGTCTATCGGCACAATCATTCTGATTATTCTCGTCATCGCCCTGCTGGGCGGATTCAGCGGCATCGGCGGCGGTCCGTTCTACGGCACCGGATACTATGGCGGTGGCGGGCTAGGCCTGGTGATCGTGATCCTGCTGATCCTGCTGCTGCTCGGGAGACTATAGACACGCGCAATTCTGGTCTTCGTGATGGCCGGGCTTGTCCCGGCCATCCACGTCTTGTTCGCTGCGACAGATCTTAGGGTGGGCAAAGGCGCAGCCGTGCCCACCTTCTCTTACGCGATCAAGAACGGCGGGCACACTTCGCTTTGCCCATCCTACTTTCCGGCCAGCTTCTTCATCGCCGTCTTGATCGACGCCGCCGCATTGTCGTAGCCATCCCACGCCTTTGTCTTTGCCAGCAACGAAGGCACGGTGCGGACCGTGTACTTCTTCGGGTCGAGATCGCCGCGCACCTGCGGCCAGGTCAGCGGCATCGAGACGGTGGCGCCGTCGCGCGCGCGTGGCGACAGCACTGCAACTGCGGTCGAAAGACGGTCGTTGCGGAGATAGTCGAGGAAGATTTTTCCCTTGCGCAGCTTCTTCGACATGTTGAGCAGATAGCGCTCGGGGTCGTCGTTCGCCATCCACTGGCAGATGCCTTGCGCAAAGGCCTTGGCTTCCTTCCAGCCCACCTTGTCCTTTGCGCCATGAAGCAGCGGCGTCACGACATGCAGGCCCTTGCCGCCGGTGGTCTTGCAGAAGCTTTCAAGGCCGACCGCCGTTAGCCGCTGCCGCATGTCCTTGGCGGCCTCGATCACATCAGAGAATTCAACGTTAGGTGCGGGATCGAGATCGAACACCAGCCGCCCCGGCGTGTCGTAGTCGTCAGGCGCGCAATTCCAGGGATGCAGCTCCAGTCCGCCGATCTGCGCCACCGCCGCCAGCCCCTCGATCTGATCGATCTGCAAATAGGGTTTGCGGTCGCCCGCGACTTTGGCCAGCTTCATGAGATTGGAGCCGCCCTGCATCGCGTGGCGCTGGAAGAATTTTTCGCCGCTGATGCCGTCGGGTGCGCGGAGAATCGAGCACGGACGCCCCTTGAGGTGCCCGATCATCCATTCGCCGACCGCCTCGAAATATTGCGCCAGGTCGAGCTTGGTGACGGCCTCGCCGTCGCCTCCGTCGGGCCACAACGCCTTCTCGGGCTTCGAGATGGCAACGCCCATCACCTCGGCGGATTTGGCCGATGATTTCACGGACCGCGCTGCGGGCTTTGCGATTCCAGTCATGGCAGGCCTCTCCGCGCGTATCTCCTTCGCCGGCTTGTCCTGACGCAGCCCCTTGAACGCGGCCTGCCGGATGTTGCCGCCATCGGTCCAGCCGGCGAACTCGACCTCGGCGATCAACTCAGGTTTCAGCCAATGCACGTCGCGGGCCTTTTTCGGCGCGTCCTTGCCGCCGAAAGGGCTTTTGTCGGACGCCGCCGCCTTCAGCGCCGGCATGATGCGGCGAACCGTATCCTGGCCGAAGCCGGTGCCGACAAGGCCGACGAACACCAGATGATCGCCGCGATAGACGCCGGCCATCAGCGAACGGAATTTGCCGTTGGTCGTCTTCCAGCCGCCGAGCACGACCTCCTGCCCGCCGCGGATCTTGGCCTTGGTCCAGCTTTCGGTGCGTCCCGACCGATAGGGCGCATCCAGTTTCTTGGAGACGATGCCTTCCAGCTCGAGTTTCCTGGCCGATTCCATGACGGTATCGCCGCGATCCTCGAAATGATCGACATAGCGGATCAGCTTTTCCTTTCCGTTCCGCTGCTCCAGCAGGCGCTTCAAGCGTTGCTTGCGCTCGCGCAGCGGCAGCCCGCGCAGATCCTCACCATTGGCAAACAGGAGATCGAACGCAAAGAAAATGAGATCGCCGGTCTTGTTGTCCGCGATCGCCGCCTGCAGTGCGGAAAAACTGGGCACGCCGTTGTGGTCCAGCGCGACGATTTCGCCGTCGATCAGCGCATCGGGCAACGGCTTGGCGGCTCTCGCGATGGCGCCGAACTTGTCGCGCCAGTCCAGCCCTTTTCGCGTCAGCAGCGCCACATCGCCATCTTCGATCCGCAATTGCACACGGTAGCCGTCGAACTTGACCTCATGGCACCAGCCTTCCGCGTTCGGCGGCCGCTCGACGGAGGCGCAAAGTTGCGGCGCGACGAAATCCGGCATCGATGCGACCTTCTTCGGCCCGGCGCCTTGCGCCGGCGCGCGGGTTTTCGTCTCCGGCGTGGATCGCAATGCCGCGGTCGTGCCCCTGGCACGCGCCTCGGCGGCTTCGCCCCGGTTGGATTGCCAGACCGCATCGGCCGAAGTCTTGCCTTTGGCCAGCATGAAGGGCTTTGGTGCCTTGCCCTTGCCCTGCGCGATCTGCGCCATCGCGCGCCCCGAGGCCACGGAGCGATCCTCTTCCAGTATATCGTTGGCCTCGCCTTCTTTCGCGAACTCGTCGCGGTGCTTGATCAAGAGCCAGTTGGTGCGCTTGCCGCCGTAGCGGTCGCCCTTCATCCGCACCAGCACCCAGCTGCCATGCAGCTTGTCGCCGTGCAGGGTGAATTTCAGGTCGCCCTTCTTGAAGCCACGCTCGGGATCATCGGATTCCCAGGTGCCGCGATCCCACAGCATCACGGTGCCGCCGCCATACTGGTCGTCCGGAATGGTGCCTTCGAAATCGCCGTAGTCCAGCGGGTGATCCTCAACCTCGACCGCGAGCCGCTTGTCGTGCGGATCGAGCGACGGTCCGCGCGTCACCGCCCAAGATTTGAAGATGCCGTCGAACTCCAGCCGAAGGTCGTAATGCAGCCGCGTCGCATCATGCTTCTGGATCACGAACCGACGCTGCTTCGCCGGCGCGACCTTGACGTCGCCCGAGGGCTCGGCCGTCTTGCCGAAATCGCGCTTCTTCCGGTACGTGCTAAGTTTCTTCAACGCCACGGCAAACCTCGACCATCCGGACCGCTCGCGCGGCGGCATCTGGAACGAAAACCCATACTAGCCGTTGAAGTTCCCAAACCCAACCATGCCGGAGATTGCAATGGCCCCCCGCGCCTACTGGAAAGGCACGCTAAAACTCTCCCTGGTGTCGTGTCCGGTGGTGCTGTACCCGGCCTCGACATCGGTCGAGAAAACCCGCTTTCACATGATCAATCGGGAGACCGGCAACCGCCTGAAACAGCAGATGGTCGACGCCGAGACCGGCGATATCGTCGAGAGCGACCAGAAGGGCCGCGGCTATGAGCTGAAAAAGGGCCAGTATGTCGAGATCGAAAAGGATGAGCTCGAAGCCGTCCAGATCGAGAGCAATCACACCATCGAGATCGATAGTTTTGTGCCGCGGGATGAAATCGACAAGCGCTATTACAATCATCCCTATTACGTCGCCCCGGACGGCAAGGCCGCAGTGGACGCCTTCGCCGTGATCCGCGACGCCATGAAGGATGAGGACCGGGTCGCATTGGCCCGCATCGTGCTGACCAACCGCGAGCACGTCATGGCGATCGAGCCGCTCGGCAAGGGCCTGCTCGGCACCACGCTGCGATATCCTTATGAGCTGCGCGACGAGGACGAATATTTCGATGACATCAAGACCCCGAAGATCACCAAGGACATGGTCGAACTCGCGGGCCACATCCTGCACACCAAAGCCGCGCATTTCGATCCCTCGAAGTTCAAGGACGAGTATGAGGACGCGCTGAAGGCGCTGGTGCGACGGAAGGCCTCCGGCAAGCCGATCAAGGTCGCCGAGCGCGAGGAAAAGCCTGACAACGTCATCAACCTGATGGATGCGCTGAAGGCGAGCCTGAAGGGAAAATCAGCGGCAAAACGGCGGGCGCATGCTCCGGCGTCGCGGCGGGCGCCGGCGCGACGGACGGCGAAGAAAGCGCACCGGTCCGCGGCCCGGCACCGCAAGGCAGGGTGACGCCACCGCCATTGCGAGCGAAGCGAAGCAATCCAAAGTCCCATCGGAATTCTGGATTGCTTCGTCGCGTTGCTCCCTTGCGCAAACGCTTCGCGTTTGTCGCAGGCAATGACGGAGGCGAGCGCCCTACCGCTTCGCCTTCTTTGCTTTCTTCTTCGAAGCCTTGCGTTTCTTCGATGCCTTTTTCGGCACCTTCTTGCCCTTGGCCCTCGCCTCCGACAGCCCGATCGCAATCGCCTGTTTGCGGCTCTTGACCTTCCGGCCGGAACGGCCGCTCCGCAAGGTGCCGGCCTTGCGCTTTTTCATTGCGCGCTCGACGTCGGCTGACGCTTTCTTTGAGTATTTGCGTGCCATGGCTTTTCTCCGTTGCACAAAATCAATTCCCTTCATCAGGCGAGGTTCCGGATCTGCTTGCATTGACCGGCGACGGCAGGCATTTTGGCCCTTGGGGACACCTGAAAGGCCGGCGACAAGAACGGCGCCGTCCCACAAGACCGGGGAGGATTGAATGGCATTGACGCAATCTCATGTCGCAGGACCCACCACGCCTGCGGTGCGGGAGATGACGTTCGGCGATCTCTTGCGCAAGGCGGCTGAAGCGGCGCCCGATCGCCTGGCCCTGATTGCAGGCGTCCCCGACCCAAAACTGCGCCGTCAATGGACCTACGCGCAGCTTTATCGCGAAACCCAGCGCACCGCACGCGCGCTGCTGTCGCGCTTCAAACGGGGCGAGCGCATTGCCGTCTGGGCACAGAACATCCCGGAATGGATGATGCTCGAATTCGGCGCCGGCATGGCCGGCATGGTCCTCGTCACCGTGAACCCGGCGTTTCGCGCGCGCGAGGTGGAGTATGTGCTGAAGCAGTCGCGCTCGGCCGGCATCTTCGTCGTCAACGGTTTTCGCGGCAACCCGATGCTGGAGACGGTGCAGGCGGTGGCGCCGAACTGCCCCGAACTGAGCGAGATCATCTGCTTCGACGACTGGGACGCCTTCATCGCCACGGGCGACGACGCTGCCATCGAGCTGCCGGCGGTCAGTCCCGACGACCCCGTCATGATCCAGTACACTTCCGGCACCACGGGCTTTCCGAAGGGCGCCCTGCTCCGGCATCGCGGCCTCCTCAACAACGGCGCCGACACCGCCGACCGGATGGGCGTCGATCCCGGCGATGTCTTCGTCACCCCGATGCCGCTGTTTCACACCGGCGGCTGCGTCTGCTGCGTGATCGGCGCAGTATCGAAGGCCGCGACCACGGTGCTGGTCGAGGCGTTCGAGCCCGGACTAGTGCTAGAGATGCTCGGGACTTATCGCGGCAATGCGATGCTCGGCGTTCCCACCATGCTGGTCGCGATGCTGGAGCACCCGACCTTCGCGACGACCGATCTCTCCTCTGTCAAGGCGATCTGCTCGGGCGGCTCCACAGTGCCGGCCGCGCTGGTGCGGCTATTGGAGGAAAAGCTCGGCGCGCCCTTCACCATTGTCTTCGGCCAAACCGAGTGCTCGCCAGTCGCGGCGCAAACCCGCACCATCGACAGCGTCGAGGACAAGGCCAACACGATCGGCCTGCCGCTGCCCAATATGGAAAACAAGATCATCGATCCCAACACCGGCGAGACGGTGCCGATCGGGACGATCGGCGAGTTCTGCACCCGCGGCTATCACGTGATGATCGGCTACTTCGAAATGCCGGATGCGACAGCAGCCGCAATCGATGCCGACGGCTGGCTGCATACCGGCGACCTCTGCGCGATGGACGCGCGCGGCTACTGCACGGTGGAAGGCCGGCTGAAGGACATGATCATCCGCGGCGGCGAGAACATCTATCCGCGCGAGCTGGAGGAGCTCTTGTTCAAGCATCCGAAAGTCGGCGAGGTCGCAGTGGTCGGGATTCCCCACGAGAAGTGGGGCGAAGAGGTCGCCGCCTTCATCCGCCCGGCGCCCGGCGCAACAATCGAAAAGGAAGAACTGATCGACTACATGCGCGCCTCGCTCGCCCCGCACAAGACACCAAAGCACTGGTTCGTGGTGGACGCGTTCCCGCTGACGGGATCGGGCAAGATCCAGAAATTCAAGCTGCGCGAAGCCTGGACCAAGGGCGAGATGACGGCGATCTAGTCATCGCAACACCTATCCTTTGAAGGTCGGTTGCCTTGGATGGATGCAGTCCTTGAAATCTGCAAAGCCCTTCCAGGCTGGCTCCGCTGCTTCCTGTCCGGCGATCGGTACGTATATCGACGGTTCGATCGAACTCATCGTTGGAATATAGCGCGGACAATTCGCAAAGATCGCGCGCGCGGTCACGCGGACGATCAGCTGCGCGCCGACGGTCTCCGTCAGCAGCGGATCGCGGTCGCTCACGCTGGTGCTGCCGTTGACCCGCAGCCGCCGTGGCTTGTCATGCATGGCGATAAAGAGCAGGCCGACATCGGCATTGGCTACGATGTTGCCGAGGCTCTTGAACATACCGTTCCCGTCATAGTCGGGGAATGCGATCTCGGAAGGTCCGGTAATGCGCACAAAGCCGGGCGCCCCGCCCTTGAACGAACAATCGGGTCGCCCCTCGGCATCCGCCGTCGCGAGAAAGAAATAAGGCAGGCTTTCGATGAACCGCTTGTCGTCAGCCGAAAATTCCGTGCGCATCAGCTTCTCTTCCAACCGATCGGAAATCCGGCGGCTGTCGAACCGGTCCTGCAGTTGCCGATTGCCTTCGTGGTACATGACGCTTTGAGCCATGGCCGTACGTCCTCCTCCGATTCACCAGGGCGTTGCGTGGTCAGCCCGGGTCAGATCCCCACGGGGAAGCATATCACTTTACGAAAGCACCGGATGCGGCAAGCTGACCCGCGCGACAAGCCAGGTACCGGGACCGCCACCATCAGAAGTATGATCAATCCGGTGCCCGCAACCGGTAACCGATGCCGGTCTCGGTCAGCACGAATTGCGGACGCTCCGGGTCTGCCTCGATCTTCTGGCGGAGCTGGCGGACATAGACGCGCAGATATTGCGCATCCGTCAGTTCGTCCCAGAGCTCCTTCAGCAGGAAGCGATGGGTCAGCACCTTGCCGGCGTGCTGCACCAGCACGCGCAGCAATTCATACTCCTTCGGCGACAGTTTTACTTCGCGCTCGCCGGTCTTGACAATGCGGCGCACGAGGTCGACGGAGAGATCGCCGGCGCGAAACACCGGCCGCTCGCCCTGCACCTGCAACTGGTGCCGCAGCGCTGCGCGCATCCGCGCCAGCAGTTCATCCATGCCGAACGGCTTTGTCAGATAATCGTCGGCGCCGAGGTCGAGCGCCTGCACCTTGCCGGCCTCGTCGCCACGGCTCGACAGCACCACGATCGGCACGCTCTCATTGCGGCCACGGATCATGCGCAGCAGATCGTGCCCCTGGATGTCCGGCAGGCCCAGATCGAGGATGATCAGCGCCGGCCCCTCGGCCAGCTTCTCCAGCGCGATCTTGCCGTTGGAGGCTTCGAGGATGTCATAGCCCTGCGTGCTGAGCCCCATCCGCAACAGTTTTCGGATCGGCGGTTCATCGTCGATGACCAGAACCTTGATCGCTGCGGCATTCATGCGGCGGTATCCAGCGCGCTGTCGGTGACCGGTATCGGCAGCCGAATGGTTATTACCGCGCCGCGGCGATCGATGCGGTTGGCGGCCGAGATGGTGCCGTGCATCGCCTCGACAAAGCCACGGGAGATCGCCAGACCAAGACCCGTTCCCGGACGGACATGGTCGCCCTTCTGCGCACGATAGAACTTGTCGAACACGCTTTCCAGTTCGGCTTGCGGAATGCCCTGCCCCTCATCCACGATCTGCAGCGTGACCTGCTCCCGATCCCGCACGCCCCTGATCGATATCGTGGTATCGGCAGGCGCGTATTTGGCGGCGTTGTCCAGCAGGTTGAACAGCACCTGTTCGAACAGCACGGCATCGAGCTCCAGCATCGGCAGGTTGGGGCTGAGCTCCAGCGACACCTTGTGATGCACGAGGATCTTGCCGGCACGGCGCAACGCGCTGCCGACGATCTCGCTGACATCATGCCGCGCGGTGTTCGGCACGATGGCGCCGGATTCCAGCTTGGTCATGTCGAGCAGGTTGGCGATGAAGCGGTTGAGCCGCTCGGATTCGTCGATCATGGTGGCGAGCAGCTCGTTCTTCTGGGCGTCGTTGAGGCCGGCGCCGAGATCGCGCAAGGTAGAGGCGGCGCCGAGCACGGAAGCCAGCGGCGTCTTCAGATCATGCGAGATCGAGGTCAGCAGCGCGCCGCGCAGCCGGTCGGACTCCACCGTGCGCTTGACGCGGTCCATGTCCTCGACCAGCAGCACCCGCTCGATCGCGAGCGCGCCCTGATCGACCAGCGCATCCAGCAGGCGACGCTGATCCGGCGTCAGCAAGGGACCCGTCCGGTCGTTGTCGATGCCGATGACGCCGATCGCGCCGCGCCCGGTTCGCATCGGCAGAAACAGCCGTTTTGCCCCCGGCAGCGTATCCGAGCCGCGCCCGGCGGGACGATCGTTGCTCCAGGCCCAGTTGGCGGCGGCGAGATCGGCCTGGTCGAGTTGGTCCTCCGGCGGATAGCCGGACTTCACCGTCAACACGCCCTCCTCCGGCAACAGCAACACCACCCTCACTTTCAGCATCAGCGCGGTCTGATAGGCGGTCGCCCACAGCACGTCGTCAAGCGTCGCAGTACCGGCCAGCTTGCGGCTGAAGGCGTAGAGCGACTCGGTGGTGCGCACCCGGCCGATGGCGGTATCGGCCTGCGAGCGCACCCGCGCCGCGACGTTGGAGACCAGCAGCGCGATCAGCATGAAGAAGAAGAACGCCGCGACATTGGTTGGATCGGTGATGGTGAAGGTATAGACCGGCGGCAGGAAGAAGAAATTGTAGCACAGCGACGCCACCACACTTGCCAGCAGCGACGGCCACAAGCCATAGCGGGCAGCGACAGCGACCACGGCGGTCAGAAACACCAGATCGACGTTCTCGATGCCGCCAAACATGGGCTGGATCAGTGCGGCGGCGGCAAGACCGATCGCAACGAACAGCAGCGCCATCATATAAGGTCGCGGGTTGAAAGTTTCCTGCCGCGCCGCGGTCTGCACCGCCGCCTTCGCCACACCCTGTTCGTCGCCGGCGATCACATGCACGCTGATGTTGCCGGAACGGCGTACCAGATCGTGCACCACGGAACCGCGTGTCAGTTCAAACCACCAGGAGCGCGTCGACTTGCCGATAATGATCTGCGTGACGTTGTTGGCATGCGCGAAATGAATGACGTCGTCGGCGATGCGGCGGCCGACGCCGGGAATGGTGAGGGCCTCGCCACCGAGCGCTTCGGCGAGCCGCATGGTGTCGGCCAGCCGGTCGCGCTGCTCGTCGGTCAGTTGCAGGCTGCGCCGCGTCTCGATGCTGATCGCGGTCCACTGCGCGTGCAGCCGGTCCGCCAGCCGCTTGGTATAGCGCACGAGACCGGCGGCGCGCGGATCCTCGCTCAGGCAGACCAGGATGCGCTCGCCCGCTGCCCAGGGTCCTGCGATGGCATTGGCCTGCATATGGGTCAGCAACTGCTCGTCGACCCGCTCGGCGGTGCGCCGCAGCGCCAATTCGCGCAGCGCGGTGAGATTGCCGGGCGAGAAATAATGCTCCAGCGCACGCTCCGCCTGTTTGGGAATGTAGACCTTGCCCTCTTTCAGGCGCTGGATCAGGTCGTCGGGCGTGAGGTCGATCAGCTCGATGGCGTCGGCCAGGTCGAACACCTTGTCCGGCACGGTCTCGCGCACCCGCACATGCGTGATCTGCGCGACCACGTCATTGAGGCTTTCGATATGCTGGATGTTGACCGCGGTATAGACGTCGATGCCGTGAGACAGCAGCTCCTCGACGTCGAGATAACGCTTGGGGTGGCGGCTGCCCGGCGCGTTGGTATGCGCGAGTTCGTCGACGAGGGCGATCTTTGGACGGCGCGCAATCAGCGCATCGAGGTCCATCTCCTCGAGGATCTGGTCCTTGTATTCGAGCTTCTTGCGCGGAATAACTTCAAGGCCATGCAGCAGCGCTTCGGTCTCTGCCCGGCCATGGGTCTCGACCACGCCGACCACGACATCGACGCCGGCCTTCCTCCTGGCGTGCGCGCTTTGCAGCATCTCATAGGTCTTGCCGACGCCGGGAGCGGCGCCGACAAAGATCTTCAGCCGGCCGGCGTTGTCACTTTCCCGCCGGGCGGCCTCCAGCAACGCATCCGGCGAAGGCCGCTGTTCAGGGTCGCGATTTGCCATGAGGCATTATAGTCGCCGCTTTCGAATGAGCCTAGCCGCCGCTACTTGGAAGCCGCGTCCAGTGCCAGATTGAGCGCCAGGACGTTGACATGGGGCTCGCCCAGAATCCCGGCGAGACGGCCCTTGGTGTTATCGGTAACGAGCTGACGGACGCGATCCTCCGGCATGTTGCGGGCCTTGGCGACGCGCGGCACCTGGAACAGCGCGCCTTCCGGCGAGATATCCGGATCGAGCCCGCTGGCCGACGTTGTAACGAGGTCGGCCGGCACGGCGGCGGAGGAATTCTCGGCCTTCAGCTTCTCGACGTCCTCCTTGACCCGGTCATTCAGCGCCTTGCTGGTCGGGCCGAGGTTGGAGCCGCCGGAATTGGCCGCATTGTAGGGTGCCGACACCGTCTTGGCGGAATCGGCAGGATCAGGCGCCAGGGTCGCCGAGGGCCGGCCGTGGAAGTATTTGTCGTCCTTGAACTCCTGCCCGAT
Source organism: Bradyrhizobium sp. AZCC 2262 (assembly GCF_036924535.1). Taxonomy (NCBI): domain Bacteria; kingdom Pseudomonadati; phylum Pseudomonadota; class Alphaproteobacteria; order Hyphomicrobiales; family Nitrobacteraceae; genus Bradyrhizobium; species Bradyrhizobium sp. AZCC 2262. The sequence goes on from NZ_JAZHRT010000001.1 coordinate 5,896,110, forward strand.
CAGGGCGGAGCCGACCACCTTGCCGTCCTTCTCGATCAGGCTGCCCTGCGCCTGCTTCGGAAAGATCACACCGGCGATCGCGGTCATCGCGAGCGGATAGGCAAGCCCCGTGATCGCGGTCAGCAGGACGAGGATGAGGATGGCGGGACGGATTTCGCGAAGCATGGTGTGGCTCCTTAAGCCAGGTTCAGGGCCGCGACGACGAGGTCGATGGCCTTGATGCCGATAAAGGGAATGATGATGCCGCCGAGACCGTAGATCAGCAGGTTGCGGCGGAGCAGCGCGCCGGCGCCGACGGCACGATAGGCGACACCCTTCAGCGCCAGCGGAATCAGCGCGACGATGATCAGTGCGTTGAAAATGATCGCCGACAGGATCGCGCTTTGCGGGCTGGCGAGATGCATGACGTTGAGCACCTCGAGCTGCGGGTAGAACGCCAGGAACATCGCCGGGATGATGGCGAAGTATTTCGCGACGTCGTTGGCGATCGAGAACGTCGTCAGAGCGCCACGTGTCATCAGCAGCTGCTTGCCGATCTCGACCACCTCGATCAGCTTGGTCGGGTTGGAATCGAGGTCGACCATGTTGCCGGCCTCGCGGGCGGCCTGCGTTCCCGTGTTCATGGCGACGCCGACGTCAGCTTGCGCGAGTGCCGGCGCGTCGTTGGTGCCGTCGCCGCACATTGCGACCAGCTTGCCCTTGGCCTGCTCGTCGCGGATCAGCTTCAGCTTGTCTTCAGGGGTCGCCTGCGCCAGGAAATCGTCGACGCCGGCCTCGGCGGCAATCGCCGCGGCCGTCATCGGGTTATCGCCGGTGATCATGACGGTGCGGATGCCCATCCGACGGAGTTCGGCAAAGCGCTCGCGGATGCCGCCCTTGACGATATCCTTGAGGTGGATGACGCCAAGCAGGCGGCCATCCTTCGCCACCGCCAGCGGCGTGCCGCCCGCCTTGGCGATCTCGTCCGAAATCGCCTGAAGTTCGCGGGCCGCCTCCGTGTTGACGGTCGGCTGCAGCGCACGAACCGCGTTGCCGCTCGCCATGGTCTGCGCCGTGCCGCCGCCGATATAGTTGAGGATCGCATCTACCGCGCCCTTGCGGACGGATGACGACCCGGCGTCGATGCCGCTCATGCGGGTTTGCGCGGTAAATGGAACGAACGTCGCGGCGAGCTCCTTCATGTCGCGACCGCGAATGCCGTATTTCTCCTTCGCCAGCACGACGATCGAACGGCCTTCGGGCGTTTCGTCGGCGAGTGAGGCGAGCTGGGCCGCGTCCGCCAGTTCCTGCTCGGTAACGCCACGGACGGGGCGGAACGCCGTCGCCTGACGGTTGCCGAGCGTGATGGTGCCGGTTTTGTCGAGCAACAGCGTGTCGACATCGCCTGCCGCCTCGACCGCGCGGCCGGACATCGCCAGCACGTTGAAGCGCACCAGACGATCCATGCCGGCAATGCCGATCGCCGACAGCAGCGCGCCGATCGTGGTCGGAATCAGCGTCACGAACAGCGCCACCAATACGATCACCGAAATGGAACCGCCGGCATAGGCCGCATAGCTCGGGATGGTGACGGTCGCGAACACGAAGATGATGGTGAGCCCAGCGAGCAGGATGTTGAGCGCGATCTCGTTCGGCGTCTTCTGCCGTTCGGCGCCTTCGACCAGCTTGATCATGCGGTCAATGAAGGTCGATCCCTGCGCCGCGGTGATGCGGACGCGGATCCAGTCGGACAATACCTGGGTGCCGCCGGTCACCGCCGAGCGGTCGCCACCGGACTCGCGGATGACGGGCGCGGATTCGCCCGTGATCGCGGCCTCGTTCACGGACGCGACGCCCTCGATCACCTCGCCGTCAGACGGGATATTATCGCCGGCTTCGACCAGGACGATGTCGCCGACCTTGAGCGCGGTACCGGGAACGAGACGATAAGTCTTGTCGGAGCCGGTGAGCAGCTTGGCCTGGCTCTCGGTGCGGGTCTTCTTCAGCGACTCGGCCTGCGCCTTGCCGCGGCCTTCGGCGACGGCTTCCGCGAAATTGGCGAACAGCACGGTGAACCACAGCCACAGGATGATCTGGAACGTAAATCCGAGGCTGGCGCCACCCGTGACGAGATCGCGGACGAAGATGACCGTGGTCAGCGCGGCCACGACCTCGACCACGAACATCACGGGGCTCTTGATCATCAGGCGCGGGTCGAGCTTGACGAAGGCCGATTTGATCGCAGGCACGAGGATCTTCGGGTCGAGCATTGTCGACGCCGTCACCTTTTTCTGCAGTTTCATGGATTCCATGGAAGTAACTCCGAAGAGGGATCGATCAGAACAGGGTATTGGCGTTCATCGCGAGGTGCTCGACGATCGGCCCAAGCGCGAGCGCCGGGAAGAACGTCAGGCCGCCGACGATCAGAATGACGCCGACGACGAGGCCGACGAACAGGCCGCCCGTCGTTGGCAAAGTCCCGGCCGACGGCGGAATCGACTTCTTGCCCGCCAGCGAACCCGCCAACGCCATCGCCGGCACGATCACGAAGAAGCGGCCGAAGAACATCGAACTGGCCCCTGTGAGATTGTAGAAGAAGGTGTTGCCTGTGAGGCCGCCGAACGCCGAGCCGTTGTTGCCGGTTTGCGAGGTGAAGGCATAGAGCACCTCGGTGAAGCCGTGCGGACCGGAGTTGGCCATCGACGCCACTGCCGACGGCACTACAACAGCTACCGAGGTCCAACCGAGATAGAACAACGGCAATACGAGCATGGCCAGCATCGCCATCTTGACTTCCCGCGCCTCGATTTTCTTGCCGACATATTCCGGCGTGCGGCCAACCATCAGACCCGCCACGAAGATCGAGACGATGATGACGATCAACATGCCGTAGAGACCTGAACCAACCCCGCCGATGATGACTTCACCGAGTTCCATATTGATCAGCGGGATCATACCGCCAAGTGCGGTGAAGGAGTCGTGCATGGCGATCACAGCGCCACAGGACGCCGCCGTCGTAACGACTGCGAACAGCGACGATGCAACGATACCGAAGCGGACTTCCTTGCCTTCCATGTTGCCGCCGGCGAGCCCTAGCGCATGAAGCGCGGTGGTGCCATTGGCTTCCGCCCAGTAGGTGACGGCGACGCCAGCGATGAACAGCACGCCCATCACGGCCAGGACCGCCCAGCCCTGACGCTGGTTGCCGACCATGCGGCCGAACACGTTGGTCAGCGCGGCGCCGAGCGCGAAGACCGAGATCATCTGGACGAAGTTGGATAGTGCCGTGGGATTCTCGAACGGATGCGCGGCGTTGGCATTGAAGAAGCCACCACCGTTCGTTCCAAGCATCTTGATCGCGATTTGGGATGCGACAGGACCAATCGCAATGGTCTGTTTGCCACCTTCGAGAGTCGCTGCATCGACATACGAACCCAGCGTCTGCGGAATGCCCTGCCAGATGAGGAACAGGGTGTAGACGACGCAGATCGGCAGGAGGACATAAAGGGTACAGCGCGTTACATCGACCCAGAAATTGCCGACGGTACGCGCCGAAGAGCGGGCGAAGCCACGGATCAATGCCATCGCGATGGCAATGCCGACGGCTGCCGAGACAAAGTTCTGGGTCGTCAGTCCCAGCATCTGCGTCAGGTTAGACATCGTGCTCTCGCCACCGTAATTCTGCCAGTTGGTGTTGGTGACGAAGCTGATCGCGGTGTTGAAGGAAAGATCTTGCGCGACCGCGGACTGTTCCTGCAGGTTGAACGGCAACAAGGCCTGCAGCCGCATCAGCGCGTAAAGAATGAGAAAGCCACCGACATGAAACAGCAGCATAGCGACCGTATAGGTCAGCCAGTGCTGCTCACGCTTCTCATCGACGCCGCCGATCCAGTAAAGCCCGCGTTCGACGGGGCGCAGCACCGGCGACAGAAAGGTCGTCTCGCCGTTGAAGACGCGGGTCATGTACCAGCCGAGCGGCTTTACGAGCGCGACCACGATGGCGCAGTACAGAAGAATTTGAATCCAGCCGATGACGGTCATAGTCGGGAACCCTTCACGATTTCTTCTTTGCAGGCAGCAGCAGGTGAACGAGCGCAATCAGCAGCGCCGAGGTGACGACAAACGCCAGTACGACTTCCACCAGCGTAATCATGGCGCACTCAGAAGCGCTCTGGCCGCAGCAGCGCGTAGGTCAGGTAGAACAGCAGGCCGAGCGAAACGAGACCGGCGAGTGAATAATCGAAAATCATGGCCCGCTCCTTTAGAGACGTTCGCAGGCGTAGGCGTAACTTATGCCTGCCACGAAGAAACCGAGGGCGAGCGCCAGCATGACAATGTCCAGCATGGGAAAGTTCCTGTGCATCGTGGCCCGCGAACCGAATGGACGGTTTTCGCGTTTTGCCGGACTGAGGTGCCACCAGGCACATAGGTTTTCGAGAAGGGAGCAACGGCAACGTTATAGGAATCTCATAAAGACCCACCCCCAATCGTCCCTGCCTTGTGACGGGGGCCCCTTTATGGAATCCCTATTTCTCCGCCCCTCGCTTCCTCTCGTTTTCAAATGGCGATCTGGCCAATTTTGCAGGTGCGGCTGCCGTATCAGCCGCGCCAAAAGTGAGATGAGCCATGTCGATTCTCTTGGAGCAAGCAGTCCCCACCTCCCTCAGCGACCGGCTTCGCGATGCCTATGGCGTCACGGCTGAATTCCTGTCGGACATCATCAGCGAGACCTGCCGACGCTTTCCGTCCACGGAAGGCAGCGCCAAAGCCGCTCGTGTCGAGCGGCTGATCCAGTCGCAGGCATGGACCGATGCAGCGCTGGCGCTGATCGATCTGGAATTGCCGCAATGGCAAATCCGCCGCCTCGCCTATGACGACGGCGAATGGTACTGCTCGCTGTCGCGACAGCGCGAACTGCCCGATTGGCTGGATCAATCGATCGAGACCCGCCACGCCGACCTGGCGCTGGCGATCCTGAGCGCGTTCGTCGAGGCCCGGCGCGTCAGCGCGCCGTCGCACCGGACCAGCGTGCCGAGCGCGCCACAGCGCGTCGACGCCCTCTGCGAGCCGGTCTACAGCGACAACTTCGCCTGACCGCGGGGCCATCGTGCAACATTGGCTGAACCTGCCACGACGGCTGCGATCGTCCCAGGTCCTGATACGATTTGGCGTCCGCCTGCTCATCTTGATCGCCTTCGCAGGCTTCGGCAGCATCGGCTTGAATCAAACTCTGCTGGCGCTGTTCTGGATGGCTGCGGTCCTCTGCGCCCTGATCGCGGGCATCCGGCGGGAGCGGCTTCTCGATCACGATCTCAACCACTGGGACGAGATGGCGGCCTATAGCGCGCTGTGTGCGCTCACCCGATCTCTCGGCTGACTTTCATCGAAATCCACCCTCGGTCCTATGCGGTCCTTATGAGATCGCCGATGTACCCCGCTCGAATTCATACCCGGCGAAAAACATATTGGGCGCGCACTACCATCTCCGAAAAGGAATACCAACGTGAAGCTCGTCGAACCTCCATCGTGTAGCTCTCCCTCCGCAATCGTCTTCATTGGCAGGAACCGGTGCGGCCAATGGGTCGCCCAGGAACAGAACGGTCTCTATGGCGGTCTGTTCGTCAACCATGCGCAAGCCGTCAAATACGCGCTGTTCGAAAACGGCCATCATCCCGAAACGATCGTCGAGCTGGCGCGCGAAATCGAACTCGACATGGGTGGTGCGACGGCCTCCCCGGGAGATGCGCCCGTCCGACGCGTCGCCTGACAGAGGCGACAGACTCCCTCAGGGACGGAGCAAGCGTTCGGCCTCGTCCCGTTGCAGACCGCGGATCCCCATGACCTCAGTTTCAACTCCCGCCACCTGGCTGGCGGGCTACATTCCCGACATTCCCACGCCGTTCGATGACAATGGCGCGCTCGATCTGGCAGCTTTTGCGGAATTGTGCGAGCGCCAGATCCGGGCTGGCATCAGCGCCATCCTCGTCAGCGAGACCGGTGGGGAAGCCTCCACACTGAGCCCCGCGGAACAGGAAAGCATCATCCGCACCGCCGTCGAAGTGGCGCAAGGCCGCGTCCGCGTCATCGCCGGGGCGGGTTCGAATTCGACCAGTCAGGCGATCGAGCAGACGCAGCGCGCCGAAGCGATCGGTGCCGACGCCGTGCTTTCGGTGGTGCCGTACTACAACAAGCCGATGCAGGCCGGTATCCACGCGCATTTCCGGGCGATCGCGATCTCCACCGCGCTGCCGATCATCCTGCACGACGTTCCATCCCGGACCATGCGCGAGCTATCGGACGACACGCTGTTGCGGCTCGCCGAATCCAAGCACTTCATCGGCCTAAAGGACGGCAGCGGCGACATCACGCGGCTGCTGCGCCTGCGGTCACGGCTGCCATTAGGGTTTCGCCTGTTGTCCGGAGACGACGCAACGGCGCTGGCCTTTATCGCCAATGGCGGCGATGGCTGCATTTCCATCGTCTCGAATGTCGCACCGGAGCTGTGCCAGACGGTCTTTTCGAGCTCGAGGATGGGGCGTCCGCAGACCGCGAGATACCTGCAGAACCGGCTGGCGCCGTTGACCGCGGCCCTCACGAAGGAGAGCCCCGCCGCGTTGAAATACGCGCTCTGCCTGCTCGGCTTCATGTCCCCGGCCACCCGCCTGCCCATCGTCGAACTGGCGGACGCCGCAAAAGGGGAGGTCGCAAGCGCGATCGCCGCGATCGGCGATGAAGATATCGCCTGCCCGGTTGAAAGCCGGCATGGTCCTCATCTTCATGAGAATTCCCTGGCTCAATCCTAGGCGCAGCCCGGATGAGTTCCAGTGCCCATGCAATGGAGTGGTATGCCGGCACGCTGCGTGCCTGGCATCTGGCGATCCTGCGCTACGCCGTGACGAGGGACAATGCCGACCGATTGGCCGTGTTCAGGATCGCGCTTGAGATCGACAGCCTTGAACCCGGGCAGGACGGCGGCGCGGATTTCGACTTCTTCCGCCGGACCAGCGTGGAGCTCTGCACCGCGATCCTGCAGCCGAACGCAGGCGCGTCAGCGAACCTGCAGCAATACCTGGCGCGGATTGATGATTACCGTCTCAAACGGGCTCTCGCGGCGGCGATCGACGCCAGCGAGCCAGCTGTGTTGCCTGCCCGCCGGGCCGTCGGACGCGGGAATGATTTGTGGAAGGGCCTTGCCTCCCGCGGAGGCCGTTGACGAGGAAGCATTGCTGCGGAGCCGGCTCAGGTTCGCCTGGCGCCCTCACGCGCCGCCGGCCGACGCACGGTCGAGAAAGTGCTTCTCCCGCCATTTCGGTCCGGGACCGCGCATGTCGTGTTCTTCTGGATGGTATCGTTTGGCCGGCCCATCCCAGGACGGACCGAAAAACCTCACCACAGACCTGACGACACCGCGCAACAGCGGGATGAGGACGGGCCTGTTCATCGCCAATGCTCCCTCGGCACGGAATCACGCACCCCCCAGTTATTGCCGTGCGGATCGAAATGAATGCCGCGAAGCGCGAGATCGCGCTGCATCCGGCGCACCTTCGAGTCGGCGATGGCCTCGATCATGGTTTTCAGGTAGCCGTTGACGCGCTGCAAAACGCTGCGCATCCGGTTGCCGCGTTTTGCATACGTCCGGGCAAACCGGTAATCGCCCGAAGACTCCTCGCGGAATTTGTCGTCGCCAGTGAGTAAGTGAGCCATCATGCATCTCCACGGTGCGCCCGGATGGCGGGCGCCTGATGCGCAAGATGCGGACGACCGCATGGGAAATCGAGGCGACGGCCTCTCTCCTCTCATAAGGGCGGCATAAGTACCGACCGGAACGCCGTTTCGTTCGAATTCCTATATTCCCACTATGCGATGCACCATCGGTTCGTCTCGAATTCCTATGGCCTTGCCTTCACATCATGGACACTGGATTTGTGAGGAGGCCACGATGGCCACGATCACCTTCAATACCGCACAGCGTGCAGCGGAACGACTCGAGGCCGTGCTGACGGCCGTGGGTGAAAAGTTCGATGTGTTTGTCAGCTACCAGATGAGGCAAGCGGCGGCCGAGGCCGAACCCGCCCGCACACCGCCGGACGACGAACTCGCGGGCACCACCATGCCGTTTCAGCCGCTTGACGCCGGCATCGTCAACGAAGCAATTCCGGCATTCTTCATCGGCCGCAACGGAGACGGCTTCTGGGTTGCCCGCGACGCGAAGGGGCGGACCGGAGGGCTTTTCCTGCTCAAGGCTTCCGCGGTGTCATTCGCAAGGGCGCAGAGCGGACCTGCGGGATGCGCAACGATCTTCCCGGCCGACAGGTTCGAACTCGACCTGGAGAACAGCGGCAATCCGCTTATCCCCTATCTCCGGCTGTTGATGCACCTTGCGCTGCATTTGCAGCAGCGGGCCAACGCCGGCGTCGGACAAATCGCATCAGCGATCGAGCGCTGCAAGAAGGCTTGAACATGACCCTGTTGACGCACACCGGCCGCCCTTTCGAGCGGGCTCCCTATTCATCGGAAAAACGAGAGCAGACGGGCGCGGCGAACGCCCACCTCGAAACGATCAAGCGTGTCTGTCTGATCGCGCTGACCTCGGTGCTGGCATTATACGCCGTCGGCGGCATCATCGCCTTGAAGACGGCGGCCTATCTCTCGCACTTTTCCCACGGGTGGGGTTGAGCGCACGCGGTGACAACACCGCCGGAACCCCCGACGCATTGACGGCAGAACTGCCGGTGCTAGCCTTCCTGAAAAACGTTGCCTCAAGGCAAGATTCGGACACGATCATTGAGGGACGGAAACCATGGACGTAGCAGCCACAACCGCTGGAACCACCGCGCCCGCCAGCTCCGAAGGAGTCGTCGCTGCCGGTGTGTATGTCGATGGCCGGCGCGTCGCCAACATCGCCATCGAAGAAGCTTCGAGCTGGCGCAGCAAACCGGGCCACGTGGTGTGGATCGGCCTGCATGAGCCGGATATGGCGCTGCTGCACCGCGTGCAGCAGCAATTCGAACTGCATGATCTCGCCATCGAGGATGCCGACCACGCTCATCAGCGACCGAAGATCGAGCAATATGGCGACGCGCTGTTCATCGTCGCGCGCACCGCGCAGCTCGACGGCGACAGCATCGCATTCGGCGAGACGCATCTGTTCGTCGGCGAAGGATACCTGGTCTCGGTGCGTCACGGTCCCTCGACGTCTTACAAGCCCGTACGCGAACGCTGCGAGAGCTGCCCGCGCGCGCTCGCCCGCGGCGAGGACTACATCCTCTATGCCATACTCGATTTCATCGTCGACAATTACTCGCCGGTGCTCGAAGCCATTCACGAGGAAGTCGAAGCCATGGAGGCGCAGGTGCTCGCGAGCGCGATGACGCGCGCGCAGATCGAGCGGCTGTATTTGCTGCGCCGCGATCTGTTGCGGCTGCGAAACGCCGTCGGACCCCTGGTCGAGGTCTGCCGCAAGCTGGAGCATGACAATTTGCCGATGGTGCGGTCCACCATGCGGCCGCTGTTCCGTGACGTCACGGACCACGTCCGCACGGTCCAGGAGCACATCGATTCGCTGCGCGAGGTGCTCGCATTTGCCTTCGAGGCAAGCCTTCTGGTTGGCCAAGCGCAGGAGACCGCGGTCTCCAAGAAACTCGCCTCATGGCTCGCCATTATCGCAGTCCCAACCGCGATTGCCGGCATCTACGGCATGAACTTCAAGCACATGCCGGAACTGGAGGGGAATACGGCTATTTCGCGGTAGTCGGGACGATCCTGCTCGTGTGCTCGGCACTGTTCTGGCGGTTCCGGCGCGTCGGCTGGCTATGACCTGACGGGCAGAAAGCCGTGTTTTCTTGGCGCAAACCGGTACCCACCCTGCTTGAGACGATATAGAATGTCGGGGAGTCAGCGATCCGGCAGACGGGTGAGTTTATCATGACTGCCATATCGGCGAGCCGAACGATCATCATCCTCTTCCTGGCGTTTCTCGCCTGTGGTGCAGCGCTTGCCCTCGCCATTCAGCACGCCCGCCGCGAGCTGCCGGTCGACACCAGCACGGCCACGACAGCGCCGGCGATCTCAAAGCCAGAGCAAGCTCCGGCCCCCCTCGCCAAGGCGCAAGCTGAAACAAAAGCCGTCGTAGACGCGCTGATCGGATCGCCCCCACCGCCCGAGAGCAGCGACGGTGTGCCGACGTTCGACGTCGCCAGCATCCAGCCGACAGGTGAAGCCGTCGTTGCGGGCCGGGCAGCGCCGGGCGCAACAGTGGAACTGCTGCGCGACGGTGAAGTACATGATCGCGCGGTCGCAGATAAATCCGGACAATTCGTCATGGTCCCGCCCAAGCTTCCTCCGGGCACGTACGACCTGACGCTGCGCTCAAAACAGGCGGACGGCACGGTCGCCACGTCCAAACAGCGCGTGACGACGGCGCTGGAGCCGAGATCGACCGAGCGACCGGTCGTGGCGCTGGTCACGCCGGACAAACCCACCGTCGTGTTGTCGCAACCGGGCGCGTCAAAACCGGCCGGCGCTGTGGTCGTAGAGACGGTCGAGATCGAGGCAGGCGGCAAGTTCCATGTGAGCGGCCAGGCGCAGCCGGGCGCGGCGCTGAGGCTTTATCTCAACGACAGCTTTGTTACGGGGGTAACAGCCGGCGCGGATGGACGTTTTGCAGTCACCATCAATGAAGGCGTCGCTGCGGGCAGCTACCGTGTCAGGGTGGACGAGGCGTCGAGTGCCGGCTCGGTGCGCGCACGCGCCGAGGTGCCGTTCAGCGTTCCCGACACAACCGCATCCGTGACGGCGCAGGCCACGGCGTCCAAGCGCCCGGACACAGCAGATCCGCGGCTGGCCGCCGCGGGGACCACCGTTTTGCCGGACAGCGGCTCGCCGCCCTCCACCGTGGTGGTGCCGAAGATCGCGACCACCACCGTCTCCCGCGGTGACAGCCTCTGGCGCCTCAGCCAGCTCTCGTATGGCGCAGGCACGCGCTATGCCGTCATTTACAAGGCGAACCGGGAACAGATCCGCAATCCCAACCTGATTTATCCCGGGCAGGTGTTTGTCGTTCCGGCGAAATGAAGCGTCGCCGGCATCGCGGCGGCGCAGTAACGTCGCCGTTGACGATCAGCTCTCGCCTACTCCGCCGCCGACTGCAGTTCGACCTTTTCGGCGCGCACGGCGCAGAACTTGAATTCCGGGATCTTGCCGAACGGATCGAGCGCCGGATTGGTCAACAGGTTCGCCGCCGCTTCCGCGTAGCAGAACGGCATGAAAACCATATTCTCCGGCACGTCGCGGTCGGAGCGCACCTTGACCTCGACGGCGCCGCGCCGCGTCATCAGGCGGATGAAATCGCCCGGCCAGACACTTAAGCGCCGCATGTCCTTGGGCGACATGAACGCCACCGCTTCCGGCTCGATCTGGTCGAGCACGCTGGCGCGGCGGGTCATCGAGCCGGTGTGCCAGTGTTCGAGCACACGGCCCGTCGACAGCACCATCGGATATTCGGCGTCCGGCACCTCGTCCGGAGCGATCACTTTCGCCGGCACGATCTTGCCGCGGCCACTCGCGGTCGGGAAGCCGGTGGTGAAGATGATCTCGTTGCCGGGCTTGTCGGAAGCGTCGACCGGATAGGTCACCGCGCCCTCGCGCACCAGACGGTCCCATGTGATGTTCTTCAGCGACGGCATCACCTGCGTCATTTCGGTGAACACATCGGCCGGGCCGTCATAGTTCCAGGGCAAGCCCATCCGCTTGCCGATCTCCTGGATGATCCAGAGATCCTGCCGCGCATCGCCCGGCGGCTTGATCACTTCGCGCGCGAGCTGCACGCGGCGGTCGGTGTTGGTGAAGGTACCGCTCTTCTCGGCAAAGGCCGAGGCCGGCAGGATCACGTCGGCGTGGAAGGCGGTTTCGGTGACGAAAAGATCCTGCACGACCAGATGGTCGAGCATCGCCAACGCCCCGCGCGCGTGCTGCAGATCGGGATCCGACATCGCAGGGTTTTCGCCCTCGATATACATACCCGTAATCTCGCCGGCATGGACCGCGTTCATGATCTCGACCACCGTCAGGCCGCGCACGGGATCGAGGTCCTGATGCCAGAGCTTTTCAAAGGGCTCGCGCAGATCGGTGCGTCCGACCGGCTGGTAGTCCGGCAGGAACATCGGGATCAGGCCGGCGTCGGAGGCGCCCTGCACGTTGTTCTGGCCGCGCAGCGGATGCAGGCCGGTGCCGGGACGGCCGACCTGACCGGTGGTCAGCGCCAGCGCGATCAGGCAGCGCGCGTTATCGGTGCCGTGGATGTGCTGGCTGATGCCCATGCCCCAGAAGATGATCGAGGCCCGCGAGCGGGCGTAGACCCGTGCGACTTCCTTCAGCGTCTCCGCTGGAATGCCGCAGATCGCTTCCATTTTCTCCGGCGGGAATTCCTTGATGCGCTCGGCGAGTTCGTCAAAGCCTTCGGTGTAGCCCGCGATGTACTGCTGGTCGGTCAGCCCTTCGGTGATGATGGTGTGTAGCATCGCGTTCAACATGGCGACGTCGCTGCCGGGCTTGAAGGCGAGATGCCGCCAGGCGTGGCGCGACAGCGACTGTCGGCGCGGATCCATCATGATCAGCTTTGCGCCGCGCTTGGCGGCGTTCTTGATGTAGGTCGCCGCGACCGGATGGTTCACGGTCGGGTTGGCGCCAATCACGATGATGACTTCGGCGTCCATGGCGGCAGCAAACGGCGCCGACACCGCGCCGGAATTCAGCCCTTCCATCAGCGCCGCCACCGATGAAGCGTGGCATAGCCGCGTGCAGTGATCGACATTGTTGGAGCCGAAGCCGGTGCGCACCAGCTTCTGGAACAGGTACGCCTCTTCGTTCGAGCCCTTGGCGGAGCCGAAACCGGCCAGCGCCTTGACGCCCTTTTCGTCGCGGATTTTCACGAGGCCCTTGGCCGCGATATCGAGCGCCTCTTCCCACGAGGCTTCGCGGAAATGCGTAAACGGATTGGCCGGGTCGACCTGGTCGTTTGAATCCTTCTTCGCGTTCGGCAGCCGCACCAGCGGTTTTGTCAAGCGATGCGGGTGATGGATGTAGTCGAAACCAAAACGGCCCTTGACGCAGAGGCGGTTGTGGTTGGCCGGGCCGTCGCGGCCCTCGGCGTAAATGACCTTCTCGTCCTTGACCTGATAGGTGACCTGGCAGCCGACGCCGCAGAACGGGCAGAGCGAATCCACCTTCTTGTCGGCATAGGTGACGCGGGTCTGGTTCTCATCCAGCATCACCGAAGGCATCAGCGCGCCGGTCGGGCAGGCCTGCACGCATTCGCCGCAGGCGACGCAGGTGGACTCGCCCATCGGATCGTCGAAGTCGAACACGATCTTGGCTTCGTGGCTGCGATAGGCCATGCCGATGACGTCGTTGACCTGCACCTCGCGGCAGGCGCGCACGCACAGGCCGCACTGGATGCAGGCGTCGAGATTGACGCTCATGGCGGGGTGGCTGCTATCGCCCTGCCAGCGCTCGGCGGCCGGAAAACGGCTCTCGGTCACCTCGACCTTTTCGGCCCAGTGCCAGAATTTCGAATCGGGATCGTGCGAGGTCGCGCGCGCCGGCTGGTCGGCGACCAGCAACTCCATCACCATCTTCTGCGCCGCAACCGCACGCGCGCTCTCGGTCTTCACCTTCATGCCGACGCTCGGCGTGCGCTTGCAGGAAGCTGCCAGCACGCGCTCGCCCTCGATCTCGACCATGCAGGCGCGGCAGTTGCCGTCGGGCCGGTAGTCCGGCTCCGGTGAATAGCAGAGATGCGGGATTTCCCTCTCGTGGCGTTTTGCAACTTGCCAGATGGTTTCGCCCGCGTTGGCCTCGACTTGCTTGCCGTCGAGTTCGAACTTGATCTTCGTCATTCCGCGGCCTCTTTCGGCACGAATTCTTCCGGAAAATATTTAATCACTGACGTCAGCGGATTCGAGGCGGCTTGTCCAAGCCCGCAGATCGAGGCATCGCGCATCGCCTGGCTCAACTGATCGAGCAATTCGCGGTTCCAGACCGGGCGCTCCATCAGGATCGCCGCCTTCTGGGTTCCGACCCGGCAGGGCGTGCACTGGCCGCAGCTCTCATCCTCGAAGAATTTCATCAGGTTCAAGGCCGCGCCCTTCACGCTGTCCTGCTCGGACAGGATGACGACGGCGGCGGAACCGATGAAGCAGCCGTATTTTTCCAGCGTGCCGAAATCGAGCGGGATGTTGTCCATCGAGGCCGGCAGAATGCCGCCCGACGCGCCGCCCGGAAGGTATGCGTGGAAGGTGTGTCCATCGGCCATGCCGCCGCAGAACTCGTCGATCAATTCGCGGACCGTGACGCCCGCCGGCGCCAGCTTGACGCCGGGATTCTTGACGCGGCCCGAGACTGAGTAGCTGCGCAGGCCGACACGGTCGTTGCGGCCGTGGCTCTTCCACCAGTCGGCGCCCTTCTCGACGATGTCGCGCACCCAGAACAGAGTCTCGACATTATTGATGAGCGTCGGCAGGCCGAACAGGCCGACCTGGAACGGATAGGGTGGCTTGTGCCGCGGCAAGCCGCGCTTGCCTTCAAGACTCTCGAGCAGCGCGGACTCTTCGCCGCAGATATAGGCGCCAGCGCCGCGACGCATATGAATTCGCGGACCGCCTGCGGGCAGCTTGGCAATCTCGAGCGGAAGCAGCTTGAGAGCGGCAGGATATTCGTCACGCAGATAGATGTAGACGTCCTCTGCATCGATGATATGCGCAGCAATCAACGTCCCTTCGAGGAAACGGTGAACGTCGCGGAGCAGATAGAAGCGATCCTTGAACGTGCCGGGCTCGCCCTCGTCACCATTGACGGCCATCAGCCGGGGACCCGGCTCGCCCAGCACTGCCCGCCATTTGCGGCCGGTGGGAAAGCCGGCGCCGCCGAGCCCGCGCAGGCTGGAATCGTCCAGATCCTTGAGAATGTCTTCCTTGCCGATCCGACCCGCGCGCAGGTCACCAAGCAGCTTGTAGCCGCCCTCGCTGACATAGGTCTCGTAATCGACGTAGGACGGGATGATTGGATGGGTCTCGCCCCGCGCCGCGGTATCGAGGACCTCGGCCGAAGTCGCATTGAGTACATAGCGGTGTCCGACTTCGGCGACCGGGGCACTATCGCAGAACCCGACGCAGGGCGCACGCACCACGCGAACGCCGGGGCCGGAATTGTCCTGCAATTCTTGCAGCAGCTTTTCCGCGCCCAGCATGGCGCAGGTCAGCGAATCGCAGACCCGAATGGTCAGCGGCGCGATATCAGGCTCACCTTCCTTCACCACGTCGAAATGGGCGTAGAAGGTTGCGGTCTCGAATACTTCCGCAAACGACAGCTTCATCTCGTCGGCAAGCGCCGCCAGATGCGCCGCCGAGATCTGGTGGTATTTGTCCTGGATCAGGTGCAGGTGCTCGATCAGGAGATCGCGGCGCCGCGGCCGCTCGCCGAGCAGAAGCTCGATCTCGTGGGCGGCGGTGGGGTCGACCTGGCGGCCCTTCGGGGTCGCCTTGGCCCGCTTCCGGCCCGCGCCGGGATGATCGAACGCGCGGACCGTTTGTACGTCATGGACAGTCATTGATAGCGTCTCGTTCTCTGGACCTGATTAGATCGACTCTAATCTCTGGCATACCAGATGCCAAGCGAATTATAGGGCTGTGGCAAGGATTTACGTGAGCGGGGTCGCGGAATCACTGCTCTCGACCCACGCCCGCTGTCTGCAGCGAATGAGACCGCGAAATGACCGCAAGATCAATAAAGCCATCGTATGCTGCGATTGCGAATGCCTATCGATCCGCCGGTCGGAACCGAGGTCGGGAGACGCCGCGGGAGACCTGGTTGGCCGTCCCGCGGCGTCCTCGGCGTCAGAGGATCTTGACGGCGCTTTCCAGCGTCTTCCAGACACCCCAGGCCAGCGGGATGCCGACGAAGGCCCAGAACAGCGCGGCCTTGACGTCAAGTCCGCCAAATCCGATGCCGTACGAGCCCGATGGTCCCGATGCGCCCGCGCTCGCCGTCGCCGCCTGCAGTTTGGCGACCTCGGCATCGCTCATGTGCCATTTCGAATTGACCGGCTTGATCAGGTAGTTGCAGATCAGGCCCGCGATCAGCATGGCACACAGGATGTACATCGTGGTGTTGTAGAGCTGGTCGCGCGGCACGCCGGCGGCAAGCTGGAACTCGCGGATGTAGTTCACCACGACCGGGCCGATGATGCCCGCGGTCGACCACGCCGTCAGCAGACGGCCATGGATGGCGCCCACGAATTGCGTGCCGAACATGTCGGCGAGATAGGCCGGCACGGTGGCGAAGCCGCCGCCATACATCGACAGGATGATGCCGAAGCCGAGCACGAACAGAAGCTTCGAGCCCATTGCGGCGAAGGTCGGCGCCAGCGCGTAGAGCGCGATGCCGAGGATGAAGAACGTATAATAGGTGTTCTTGCGGCCGATCTTGTCCGACAGCGACGCCCAGAAGAAGCGGCCGCCGATGTTGAACAGCGAAAGCAGGCCGGCGAAACCGGCCGCGATGCCGGCGATCGTTGCCTTCTGCGTCGCGTCAAGCTGGTTGAAGCCGACGTCGGGCAATCCGATCAGCTTGCCGGCGAAGATTTCCTGCAGCATCGGCGAAGCCATGCCGATCACGCCGATGCCCGCCGACACGTTGAGGCAGAGCACCCACCAGATCAGCCAGAACTGCGGCGTCTTGTGCGCGTCATTGAGATGAACGTTGTTCTGCGAGATCATCGCGTTGGCTTTTTCCGGAGGCGTCCAGCCCTCGGGCCGCCAGCCGGCCGGCGGAATGCGATAGCGGAACGCGCCAATCATCATGAACACGAAGTAGATCACGCCCATTGCGACGAAGGTCTCCCAGACGCCTACCGAAGTCGGCGACTTGAAATAGTTCATCAGGAGGTTCGCCAGCGGCGCGCCGATCATGGCGCCGCCGCCAAAGCCCATGATGGCCATGCCGGTCGCCATGCCGCGCCGGTCCGGAAACCACTTCACCAGCGTCGACACCGGCGAGATGTAGCCGAGACCAAGGCCGATGCCACCGATCACGCCGGAGCCCAGCCACAGCAACCAGAGCTGATGCGTGTAGACGCCGAGCGCGCCGAGGAACAGACCGCCGCACCAGCATAGCGCCGACACGAAGCCCGCCTTGCGCGGCCCGACGCGCTCCAGCCAGCCGCCCCACACCGCCGCGGCAATGCCGAGCAGCACGAAGAACAGCGTGTACATCCAGCCCATGCTGGCGACCTTCCAGTCGCAGGTGGTGGTGAAGAGCTCCTGGACCAGCGTCATGTCGGGACATGCCTTCGGCGCGCTCAGCCCGAGCGCGCGCGACAGCGGCAGCCAGAACACGCTGAAGCCATAGGCCATGCCGATGCACAAATGGATGCAAAGCGCCGCCGGCGGCACCAGCCAGCGGTTGAAGCCAGCGGTCGCGATCGTCCGCTCCTTGTCAAGGAATCCCGCTCCTGCACCGGGCACGCTCCCGGCGCTACTGATTGTCGTCATTGCTATTTTCCCCTGCAGCCCGCTCCTGAAGCGGGTGTTTCTTTGCCGTCTTCGATCCCATGTCGTCAGTTATGCAGCGGAAACAGCGCCCATCCTGCTGTTCCACGCCATTCCGGAATGCGCGAGATCGACAAGCGCACTCGAGAAACCCAAACTTCTGATGCAGTGATTGCGCCCGCGGCATTGCCGGCCAATTGAGGTGAGATTGTGCCGGCATGACATGCGCAGCCAACAATTCAGCTCTGCCGCATCGCCGGTCATCGCCCCCTCACTTGCTTAAAAAGAAGTGAGCAATCCATGTGCCAAATGACGCGATACCAGATATCAATGACTTGCAAACAACCGCGCCGCAACATTGGACAAAATGTCCGGACGCGATTGGACAAAATGTCCGACGGGCTGAACCAAAGTATCAGTCGGCTTCCGGAAGCCACACGCGGAATGTGCTGCCCTTGCCTTGTTCGCTTTCCACCGTGATTTGACCACGCTGGCGCTTGATCAGCGTCTGACTGATGGACAAGCCGAGGCCGGTGCCCTCGCGGCGCTTTGACGTGAAGAACGGATCGAACACTTTCTCCATCATGTCTTCACGCATGCCGATGCCGGTGTCGGACACCTCGATAACGATACCCGGATTGCCGTCCCGCTCGGCATCGAATGACCGCAGTGCAAGGGTGCCGCCGTCGGGCATGGCATGGATCGCGTTGACGATCAGGTTGATCAGCACCTGCTGCAGTTCATTGCGATTCATCAGGACCAGACGGGTTGCCCGATCATCCCGGACCACAGCGATGTCGGTCTTGTTCAGGAGATGCTTGACCAGCGGCAGGCAGTCCAGCACGACGCCGCCGGGCGCGTGACGCTCGACATAGCCGGCATATTCTTCCGGCCGCGCAAACTGCAGCAGTTTGGTGACGATCTGGCTGACGCGATGGATCTGTTCATCGATTAACCGGAATTCGACCTTGGCCTTTTCGACGTCAGGGCCGATCACGCTGCGGATGACGTCGAGATTGCCCTGCATCACCGCGATCGGATTGTTGATTTCATGGGCCACGCCGGCGGTGATCTCGCCGATCGCGGCGAGCTTCTCCGACATGATGAGCTGCTTGGTGGTCGCCTCCAGCTTCAGATTGGCGTGTTCGAGATCCCTGGTGCGCTCGCGCACCCGCGCGTTCAGTTCCTCGTTCCACTCGCGCAATTGCCGGTCGCGTTCCTGAATCTGGTCGAGCAGGGTATCGAGGTGAAACGCCACGCGGCCGATCTCATCGCCCGATGCCGGCAGTTTGGTGCGGGCGGACAGGTTGCCGCTCTCCACTTCGCCAATCGTCGTCGTGACGCGTTCGAGCGGCATGAATATCGACTGCGCCCAGCGCAGGAAGATCGGCACGGTTGCTGCCGTGATCACGATGAACGCGAGCGCAATGATCAGGAGCGTCTCAAACTTCGCGTCGTTGAACGGTTTCTGCAGAAATCCGACATAGAGCATGCCCACGCGCTTGCCATACGTGTTGACCAGCGGCTCGTAGGCAGAAATGTACCAGTCGTTGACGACGAACGCACTGTCCAGCCAGGTATGCCCCTCACCCATCGCCGCAGAACGCACGGCCGCCGATACGCGAGTCCCGAGCGCGCGCCGGCCCTCGAACAGCCGGACATTGGTGCTGATCCGAACGTCGTCCAGAAACAGCGTGGCCGTTCCCTGGCTGCCCTCCGGCAGGCTGGCCGACTGATAGACGAGATCGTTGATTGTATCGATGAACTCGAGATTCTGATTGAGCAGAATGCCCCCGACCAACGCAGCCGGCGCTCCCCCGGGGGTCGCCGCCCGGCTCGCCGCATGCACGACCATGCC
Source organism: Bradyrhizobium sp. AZCC 2262 (assembly GCF_036924535.1). Classification (NCBI taxonomy): domain Bacteria; kingdom Pseudomonadati; phylum Pseudomonadota; class Alphaproteobacteria; order Hyphomicrobiales; family Nitrobacteraceae; genus Bradyrhizobium; species Bradyrhizobium sp. AZCC 2262. The sequence continues at coordinate 5,915,490 of NZ_JAZHRT010000001.1, forward strand.
GTGTGTTTCCGTGCTGCGATCGGTCGGTACGGCGTTCGGCGTCGGCACCAGGTCGAGACGCGCGCGTTCGGCAAGAGCGGGGGAAATCGCCGCAAGCTCGTCATTGCTGAAGATGTCGATGCCGGCTGCCGGAGCTTCCCCCGACAGCGCCGAAGCGATGATCGGCCAGTCGCTCTTTGGCCGTCCCGGAAACGCGGGCGACGAGGCGAGGATATTTCCGCTCGCGTCCATAAGGTAGAGAAAGTCGAGACCGATCTCCTTGCGGGAGGTTTCGAGCAGGTCGTTCACGACCGACAGCGGATCGTGCTCTTCCACATCGCGGAAGCGGGCGGAGAGGCTGAGGGCGCGGATCTGAACGCCGGTCTTCTCCAGAATGCGAGCCAGATATTGATGCGCAATGGTGAGATCGCCATTCACCTTCGAGATCAGCGTCGCGTCGAACCTCGCGTTCCAGCGATAGACGGCAACGCCAAGCAGCAGCGGCAGGATGACCAGCATGGGCAACAATGCAATGGCGAGCAGCCGGAAGCGGACGGATCGCCCGCGTACCGGCCCGTCCGTGCCGCCTGCCTGGTCAGCCATTCCATAACGCAAGTTTGCGATCGATGGTCTTGCGGGAGACCCCGAGCCGCCGCGCCGCTTCCTCGCGGTTGCCGCCGGTCTCCTTCAGCACCGAAAGAATGTGGCGGCGCTCCATGTCCGCCAGGCTGTCGGCGGTGGCGGCCTGCCCATCGGCACGCGGCCCGGCGAAATCGTCAGGGAACGCGCCGAGGATCAGCGTGCGTTCGATCAGATTGCGCAGCTCCCGCACATTGCCGGGCCAGTCGTAACTCGCCAATGCGGCGCGGACCGAGCTGTCGATCGACACCGGCGGCATACCGAGTTGTGTCGAGAGCTTGCTCATGAAGATGGTGGCGAGTTCCTGCACATCGTCGCCGCGGTCCTTCAGCAGCGGCAGATGAATCTGCATGACGTTCAGGCGATAGTAGAGGTCGGCCCGAAAGCGCCCCCGTTCCACTTCCTTCGGCAGATCGGCATTGGTCGCAAAGATGAAGCGAAGGTCGACCGGCACTTCGCGTTCGGAGCCGACAGGACGGACGCGGCGGTCCTCCAGAACACGCAGCAACTTGCTCTGCATCGGCAGCGGCAGTTCGCCGATTTCATCGAGGAACAGCGTGCCGCCATGCGCATAGAGGAACAGGCCCTCGCGGCCGCTGTCTGCGCCGGTGAAGGCTCCCTTGATGTGGCCGAACAGTTCAGCCTCGATCATCTCGGGCGGAATGGCTGCGCAGTTGACCGGCACGAAGGGCTTGTCGGCGCGGTCGGAGAGCGAATGAATCGAGCGTGCGGCGACTTCCTTGCCGGTGCCGGATTCGCCGGTGAGCAGGATCGATGTCGGCAGGCGGGCAACGCGGGCAATGGTTGCTCGCACATTGCGGGTCGCCGGCGACGCTCCGATCAGATTGTCGCGCAGGAACGTGCGGTCGGATGAAGCACGCAGCGCATAACGAAGCACGTAGTTCTCGCGCTGCAGCCGCACCCGGTCGAGACAGCGCGCCACGGCGTTCAATATCTGGTTCGAACGGAACGGTTTCAGCACAAAATCGACCGCGCCGGCGCGCAGCGCCTGAATCGCCGTGTCGAGATCGGCATAGGCCGTAATCAGGATCGCATCTGCAAAGAAGCCGACGGCCCGCTGCTCCGCCAGCCACTCGACGCCATTCTTGCCCGGCATGATATTGTCGAGGATGACGACGTCGAACCGGCTCTTGTCGAGCTTGCGCGAGGCTTCGTCGGTGTCGGCGGCCTCTTCCACATGCTTGCAGCGCGGCCCCAGCGTGCGCACGAGAAAATTTCGCATTCCGGGCTCGTCGTCGACGATCAGGATCGAGGCCTGCGCCAGCGCGCCGAACTCGGGGCCGCCGGCCGACTTGCCGAGCTTTGCCGCCGGTTCATTGACCGCGGCAGGAGAAGCCGCTGCGCTCGCCTTCGATGTCGGGAAATTCATGCCGGAATTTGTAGGACCGATCGTCGCACCCGGCAATCATGCGATTTAATGAAGTCGTCTAATTGACGCGCGCAAGTTGCGCCCGCCCGGGGCCGTTCAGGCATTTGCGTTTTCCACGGAACCATTTGTTTTTTCTATCAAAAAAACAATACGGTCCTGGCTGCGCTCGATAATCTCGACCTTGTCGCCGGTCTCGCGAATGAGGTTCGGGATGTCGATCACCGACAGCGGATCGGTGCAGAGCACTTCCAGCCTGTCACCGGGCGGCAGCGTCTTCAGCGCCTTGCGTGTCTTCAATGCCGGCAAGGGGCATTTCAGCCCGGCAAGATCGAGTTTTGTCGTCGTCATGTTCCAACCTTGGTGAAGGGGGTCCGCATCGTCAACGGACATCAGTTGATGAGGGTCGCATAGGGCAGGAAGCCGATCATCTCGCCGGGCGTCACCTGCGTGACGTCCTCGCCGAGTTCGACCAGTCCGTCGGTGTCCGCCAGCGAGGACAGAAGTCCCGCGCCTTCGCGCGGAAACTTCACGGCTTCGAGGGCCCCATCCGCGGCCTTGCGCAAGGTAACGCGGACATATTCGCGGCGCGAAATCTTCTTCTTGTAGCTGAAGGCGGCGCGAACCGGCATCGGCAGCAGCTTCTCCGGCCGCGCACCTGATAGCGCGAGAATGGTCGGCCGCACCACGTGAACGAAGGTGACAAAACTCGCCACCGGATTGCCGGGCAATCCGATGAACGGCGTGCCGCCGATGACGCCCATCGCGACGGGGCGTCCCGGCTTGATCGCCATTCGCCACAGCACCAGGCGGCCGATGCTTTCGACGCTCGCCTTGACGTGATCTTCCTCGCCGGTCGAAACGCCGCCAGTGGTGAGGATCAAATCGTGCGTGCCCGCCACTTCCTGCAGGGCGCGTGCGAGCGCGGCGCGATCGTCCCTGAGGATGCCGAGGTCGCTAATGTCGCAGCCGAGCCGCGACAACATCGCCATCAGCATGAAGCGGTTGGAATCGAACAATTGCGCCGCCGCGCGCGCTTCGCCCGGCGAGGCCAGTTCGTTGCCGGTGGAGAACACCGCAATGCGAAGGCGCCTGACGACATCGAGCTGCATCAGGCCGAAGGCCGCGGCAAGCGCAACATCCTGCGGCCGCAGCCGCTGGCCGGCCTTCAGCGCCGCAAAGCCTGCAGGAATATCTTCGCCCGCGGGGCGCACATTGGCCCCGGGCTTGAGGCCCGCGGGAAGCACGACCTTGTCGCCTTCGACGCGGACGTCTTCCTGCATGAATACGGTGTCGGCGCCCTCGGGCATCGGCGCGCCGGTGAAGATGCGCATCGCCTGCCCCGGCATGACCGGCGAACTCGAAGAGCCGCCCGCCTGAACGCGCCCGGTGACGGGGAATGCCTGCGCTTCTGTCTGCGGCAGATCGCGGCTCGAAACCGCGTAGCCGTCGACGGCGGAGTTGGTGAACGGCGGCAGCGGCAGCGGCGCCAAAATATCGTGCGCGAGAACGCGGCCATCGGCGTGGGCCAGCGTAACCGTCTCGACATCCACAACCGGCGTCACGCGCGCAGCGATGAGACCAACGGCCTCATCGACCGACATCATCGGGCCGCCGAAAGCAAAGCAATCGTCGGACAATTGCGCCATGTGCCTGATCAGCCCTCAGCTTCGCATTTGGCCAGCACGTCTTCGAGCGAGATCGCCGATTTCAGCATCATCGCCGCCACCGCCTCGATCTCGTCGAGATGGGCAGTCGGCAGCGCGGTTTCAACCGGGGTGTCGGTCGCGATGCCGACGATGTCGGGATCGTGGGGGAACAGAAACGGTTTGCCGTTAGCGGCGCGAAAAACCTCGATCTTGCGGAGCGGCTCGCGCTTGAAACCTTCGACGACGACGAGATCAACCCGCGACATCTTCGCCAGCAGTTCCGGCAGTCGCGGCTCGGCGGCGCCGCGCAGCTCGTGCATCAGCGCCCAGCGCTGGGTCGAGGACACCAGCACTTCGGCCGCACCGGCCTCGCGATGCTTCCAGGAATCCTTGCCGGGCACGTCGACATCGAAGGCATGATGGGCGTGCTTGATGACGGAGACGCGCAGGCCGTCTTTCAGCAAATACGGGATCACCCGCGTCAGCAAGGTGGTCTTGCCGGCGCCGCTCCATCCCGCGAGGCCTATCACTTTCATCTTGCGCTCCGAGCCTGCATTGCCTTGCAGGATCGTCACGCCCGGGCTTGACCCGGGCATCCACGTCTTGACGCTATCGCAGCAAGAAAAGGCGTGGATGGCCGGGACAAGCCCGGCCATGACGGAGTAAACCGTGACTTGTTCACTCCGGTGCTTATATCAGCCTACAGGCAATGTCATGCTACGTTGTATCTTATGATGAAAATCGACAAAGCCCCCGCCCCACTGATCGTGCCGAATCCCGAGGATCCGCGGCTGACCGAGCGCGTCGCCGGGACCGACCAGACCGGTGCGGCGGTCGAGATCAGGGTGCCGGTGGAGCGCCCGCTGACGCTGTATCTGAACGCGCAGGAGATCGTCACCATGATGACGATCGGCGACTACCCGGAATATCTAGCGCTCGGCTATCTCCTGAACCAGAACATGCTGAAATATGACGACGTCGTCACCGAGGTCGAGTATCACGACGACCTTCAGGTGGTGGTGGTGCGAACCGAGCACCACACCAATTTTGAAGCCAAACTGAAGAAGCGCACGCAGACCTCAGGCTGCGCGCAGGGCACGGCGTTCGGCGACTTGCTCGAAGCGGTCGAAAGCGTGGCGCTGCCGAAGGCGGAATTGCGCACCTCCTGGCTCTACCAGATGACGCACGCGATCAACACCATGCCCTCTCTCTATCTTGAAGCTGGCGCGATCCATGGCTGCGTGCTGTGCAAGGAAGGCACACCCGTGTGCTACACCGAGGACGTCGGCCGCCACAATGCGGTCGACAAGATCGCCGGCTGGATCTATCGCCACGGTGTCGATCCTGCCGACAAGATCCTCTACACCACCGGCCGCCTGACCTCCGAGATGGTGATCAAGACCGTGCGGATGGGCATTCCCATTCTCGTCTCGCGCTCGGGCTTCACCGCATGGGGCGTCGAACTGGCGCGGCAGGTCGGGCTGACGCTGGTCGGCCGCACGCGGGGCAAGCGCTTCATTGCGCTGTCCGGACAGGAGCGAATCGTGTTCGACCAGAACCTCGACTATGTCGAAGACGAATCCGCGCGGCACAAGCGCAAGGGCGAAGCCGATGACTGACGCGACGTCAAGAGACGCGCGGGCGACGCCAAGAGGCGCTCTGGACATTCCCGGCGTGTTGCTCGCTGGTGGCCTCGCGCGCAGAATGGGCGGCGGCGACAAGCCGATGCGCACCATCGCCGGCCGCACCATCCTCGATCGGGTGATCGCGCGGCTGAAGCCGCAATGCAACGGCCTCATCCTCAACGCCAATGGCGATCCCGCGCGCTTTGCGGCATTCGGCCTGCCTGTCATTGCAGATGGCGTCGCCGACTTTCCGGGGCCGCTTGCCGGCATTCTAGCGGCGCTCGACTGGGCTGCGGCCAACCGGCCAGATGTAAAACTTGTGCTAAGCGCCGCGGGCGACAGCCCCTTCCTCCCGCGCGATCTGGTGTCGCGGCTGCATGGCGCGCTCGAAGCGGAGAAGGCCGAGCTTGCGGTCGCCGCCTCCGATGGACAGTCGCATCCGGTGATCGGATTGTGGAGCGTTGCCTTGCGAGACCAACTCCGCCACGCGCTTGTCGTCGAAGACATCAGAAAGATCGACCGCTGGACCGCGCGCTACAAGCTGGCGACCGTGACATGGCCGACCTCACCGCTCGACCCATTCTTCAACGCCAATACCATGGACGACATTGCCGAGGCAGAACGGCTGGCAGCGCTGGATGGGGAGCAACCCTCTTGACTACCTAAAGATTGACGAATTCGATCATGATTTCAGCTTCAGATTAATTCAATTGGACATACCTGCCGATAGAGTTGCCGCGACGAACTTTAGCGCGAGGCACCGTGGCAATATTCGGACGCAGGAAGCCGGAAAGCTTCACCGGGTTGAAGGAGACCATGCGTCCGACACCGGACGCGGATGGTGTGACCCGCGTCTTCCCAAGGGAACTCTGGGACGATCCAAAGATCGGCACGCTGCTGCGGGAAGTTGGCTTTGCCCCGGATGATGCACGCAACATCCTGCCAACGGCAGACGACTATATCGCGCTTTTCGCCGCAGCCAAGAAGCGGCTGGAGGAGCGCACCGAGGCCTTCAACCGGGAAATGACGATGCGCCATGGCTATTGCCGTGCCGTGCCTTTTCTGGTCATCGACAATACGATCTGGGACGGCGAACACGGGGCGTTTCTGTATGCCCAGTTGAAGCTCATTGGATACGATGAATGGAACGTACTCATGCTGGCAGCGGATGTGCGTACCAAGGAGGCCTGTGACATGGCAGGCCATCCCGGCACGGTGCCGGCGGTTACGGAAGTCATGACTGAGCGCGTGATCGAATGGAAGCGGCGCTATGAAGTCGCGCTGGAAGCATTCGGAGTTACAGCGACAGGCGGAGAGGGCCTGACTCGAGAGCAGTTCGAGGCGGAGCAGGACGCGCTGCGCAGGGAGATCGTGGACAACGTCGGCTGGATGAAGTCACGGATCATCAGCGAGCTGTTGCGCATTCAGGGGTGAGGGAAAGGTTACGCCGCAAGCGGCACGGTCCAGGCGTCGTAGCCATACACCCAATCGGTATCAGTCCTTCCGCTAAGCCAGGTGTTCGCGCGGGAGGTCTGCTGGATGCGCGCGGTGCGCTCCTTGCGCGTGGCTTCGAAGCGGCGAAATGCATCTGTAACGCCTTCCCGCTCCACGCCGTCAAGGCAGCGCGACAGCACCGCCGCGTCCTCGATCGCCATCGCAGCGCCCTGCGCCATATAGGGCGTCATCGGATGGCAGGCGTCGCCGAGCAGTGTGACGTTGCGATCCGTCCATCGCTCCAGCGAATTGCGATCGACGATCGCCCATTTGTGCACGTCGGGGCATGCGGCCAGCACCTGCTCCACCTGTCGGTCGAAGCCAGCAAATGCCTTGCGCAATTCCCTGACGTCGCCCTTCGCCGACCACGACTCGATCCGGAAATCCGGTTCCGGCTGGCTGGTGACGAGGTAGATCTCGCTGCGGTTCGGCTTGACGTAGTAGATGACGATGTGACGGTCCTCGCCCCACCATTTGGTGCAATCGTCGATCTTTTCGCCGCCGAGCAACGCGGCAGGATAGGTGGTGCGGTAGGCGATCCGCCCGGTGAAGTTCACCGGTGAGACGCCGAACAGCATATCTCGCACGACCGAGTGAACACCATCGGCGCCGATCACGGCGTCGGCGGTTGCGGTCGCGGCGTTGGCAAACGTGAGCCGAACGCCCTCGCCGGTTTCCTCCAGCCCGACCAGTTTGTGATTGAGCCTGACGCATTCATCCGGAACGGCGCTGGCGAGCGCCGCATGAAGATCGCCGCGGTGCGCCAGGAGATAGGGTGCGCCAAACTTCTGCTCGGCGCTCTCGCCGAAAATCATGTCGAACTTGATCTCGCCAGTGCGCCAATCGCGGTTGTTCCAGGAGCGCGGATAGAACGATTGCGCGCGCAGTCTCGCTTCCAGACCGAGCCCGCGCAGCACCTTCATGGCGTTGCAGCCGATCTGGATGCCGGCCCCTAACCGCGCGAATTGCGTGGCCTGCTCGTAGACGGTGACGTCGATGCCGACCCGCCGCAGCGCCGCGGCGGTCGCGAGTCCACCCATGCCGGCGCCGATGATCGCAATCGATAGCGGTCCTGCCATTCCCGTCCCTGCCCAAGCCGCTTCTGTCGACGGCTTCTTAAGTGTCCCGCGTCAGGCCGGCCGAAAACCCGCCTGCTCAAGTGCTGTGCGGCCCGCTTCCGATGCCAGCGCATCGAGAAAGGCCTGCACCGCCGGCCGCTGCTTGCGCGCCTTCACCAGTGCAAAATCATAATGCTCTTCGGAAAAGGGAATGAAACCCAGGTTTGACGCATGCGCGACCGGCGCAATCGTCATGCCCCAGTCGGCGCGGTGCTGCGCGACCGCAGCCGCCACAGCATTGTGCGAACGCGGCTGATTCCAGTAGCCGTCCGGCCGCGCGCCGCCGAGCAGGCGATCGATCAGGATGCGCGTGCCCGCGCCCTGGTTGCGGTTGACCATGATACAGGCGGGATCGGCGAGCGCCGCACGTACGGCGTCTTCCGCCGACAATCCCTCGAACCGCCGATCGTCCTTGCGGAACACGATGCCCTGCATGCGACGCCAGCCGGGCACCAGTTCGAGCCCATCGCTGAGATACGGCGTGTTGTAGGTCTCGGTCTTCTCGTCGAACAAATGGATCGGCGCAAAATCGCATTCGCCGCGCTCGGCGGCCGAAAGCCCGCCGAGACTGCCGACCGCGATCGAGCGGACGACGAGCCCGGCATGCGCCAGCGGCGCGGTGACGAGATCGAGCCCGGTACAGTGGCTGCCGACGATGACGAGATCCGGCACCCGCACATGCGGCGTGAACAGCGTCACCTCGGCCTCGCTGCCGGCCGACATCTGGTCGGCCAGCGCATCGACCTTCAGAAAGCCGTCGGCCTGCGCGAATGATGTGATGGCGCCCGAGCCCTTGCCTGTCGGGTATGCGATCAACCCGTCCGCCCCTTCGACCAGCGACACCATGACGAATTCGGTGCGGCCGAGTTCGGATGCAATCCGCACCGGCACGCGTGCATTGACCTTGGCGTCCGAGCGCGGCGGCAGGCCCGCCATTCGCCGCAGCACAGGCACGATCATGTCGTGAAAGGTGAACATGGCCGAGGTCGGAAATCCCGGCAGGATGATCACCGGCTTGCCGTCGCACACCGCAAGGCACAGCGGCTTGCCCGGCTTCAGCGCCACGCCGTGCGCGATGATGCCGGGTTTGCCGAGCCGGCCGATAATGCGGTGGGAGACATCGCCCGCGCCCTTCGACGTGCCGCCCGACAGCACCAGCATGTCGCTGGCTTCCAGCGCCTTGCGCATGGCGGCTTCGAGTTGCGCTTCGTCGTCCGGGATGGCGCCAAAAAAATGAGCCTCGCCGCCATTCTCCGAGATCGCGGCCGTGACGATCGCGCCGTTGGTGTCGTAGATCGCGGCCGGGCGCAGCGGCTGACCGGGTTGGACCAGTTCATCGCCGGTGGAAATGATCGCAACGCGCGGCCGCCGCGCGACGGAGACCTGCGCGATGCCGCAGGCCGCCAGCATGCCGATCTCGCGCGAGCCGATGACGGTGCCGGCGCGCAGCAGCGCCTCGCCGCGCGCGATATCGGAACCGGCATAGGACACGAATTGACCGGGGGACGCGGCGCGGCGGATTTCGATCGCGCGAGCCCCTGCGGGCTGCGTGTGCTCGACCATCACGACGGCGTCCGCGCCGCGCGGCACCGGACCGCCGGTCGCGATTGGCGTGGCCGTGCCCGACAATACCGGCCGCGTCGGCGCGGTGCCGCAGGCGATCACCTCGTCGTTCAGCATCACGCGCACCGGCGAGGCCTCGCCGGCAGCCGCAAGATCGGCGGAACGCACCGCAAAGCCATCGACATTGGAGCGGTCGAATGGCGGCACGTCGATCGGCGCCACCACGTCCTCGGCAAGCGCGCAGCCGAGTGCGTCGGCGAGCGGGCGCTGCTCTCCAGCCACCGCACGCGGGAACAGAGCGGCCTCGAAACGCGCCAGCGCATCCTCGCGCGACAGAATCGTCAGGAACTGGTCCTGCTCGCTGCTGTCACGATCTTTCGGAGCGGGCGTATTGGTCATTTCTGAATTCATATCAGTCCCACGACATATAGGCATCGACCGGGGTGCCTGCCGCAAAGCCTTCCGAGCCGCCTAATACCACGAGCCAGGCTTCGGCGCGGGCGATCGCGTCGAGCGACAATTCGCCCACCGCCAGCGGGATCCACATATCCTGCTTCCGCTCCAGCAACACGATCTCGGCGAGGCCGACGTGGGAGGCAATCTTGCGCGCCAGCGGCAAATTGACCGTCTCGCGCGGGCGGCGGCCCGAGAGACGATCGAGTACAGGAAGCGCCAGCGTGCACCATGCCGCAAGCGCCTGATCGGGCGCGCCCGGCACCACCACGACGGGCGTCTTGCCCAGGCGCCCGACGGCCGAGGTCCGGCCGGGCTGCAGGGCAATGCCATGGGCGAAAACTTCGCCGCGTGCAGCCAATGCCGTCACCGCCGTGTCAGTGCGGCCGACGCCGGAGCCGCCGACGGTCAGGAGCAAATCGTATGCGCCGTCACCAAGTGCCGCCGCAATCGATTCGGCATCGCGGCCCGCGGCCGTCGACGACACGATTTCGGCGCCCGCAGCCCGCGCACTCTCCGCAATCAGATCCGCCGTCACCGCGCCGCCGGGGACATTGACGACGCCGAGCCGCGGACGGCGCACGTTCAACCGCGCTATTCCGGCCGCGCGCGCCATCAGGAGATCGCGCGGCAGCACGCGCCGCCCGGCCTCCGCGACGAGACTGCCTGCGGCGATATCGCCGCCGGCCCGGCGCACGCCCTGCCCCGGGATCGCCTCCGCCAGCACCTGCGGCAGCGGCCCGGACAAATCGACGGAATCGGAATCCAGCACGCAGTCGCAACCATCCGGCATGGCCTCGCCGGCCTCGACCCAGACCGGAGACGTCGTCAACGGCAATGGCGAATACGACGACACGCCGACCAGATCGCGCGCACCGAATGCATAGCCGTCCACTGCGGCAACGTCGCGCGGCGGATGAGCCTCGAGCGGCGGCATGTCGGCGGCAATGCAACGCAGCGCCTCGACAAGCGTCAGTTCTACCGGCGCGACCGGTTCCACGCCCTGCAGCAGGGCGTCGAGCGTCTTATCAAGCGGCGTAAGCGAGGTCGGCAGGCGCTGCGGCAAGGTCATGGCTCGCCTATGCCCTGAATCGGGCCGGAAATAAACAGAACCCGGTACCGCTTGCAGGCGCCCCCTCCATTTGGCCACGTTGACGCCGGGACAAAATAGTTGCAAATGAGACCAATTGGCGGGATCAAACCGCCTGCGAAAACCAACGGCCAACGCGCCGATTCCAGGGAGGAGAAGACAGGATGTTCGCCAGGAACCTTTCCAGGCTGGGAATTCTCGCGGCCGCGCTGCTGGCGTCGACCGCCGCGCTCGCGCAAGTCTCGGACGATGTGGTCAAGATCGGCGTCCTCACCGACATGAACGGTCCGGCATCGACGCCGACCGGTCAGGGCTCGGTCACCGCCGCGCAGATGGCGATCGACGATTTCGGCGGCAAGGTGCTCGGCAAGCCGATCAGCATCATCGTCGGCGACCACCAGCTCAAGCCCGATATCGGCGGCGGCATCGCGCGGCGCTGGTACGATGTCGACCAGGTCGATCTGATCGTCGACGTTCCGGTGTCGGCGGTTGGCCTCGCCGTCCAAAACATCGCCAACGAGAAGAAGAAACTGTTCATCACGCATTCGACGCTCGCCGCGGATTTCCACGGCAAATTCTGCTCGCCCTACGCGATGCAGTGGGTGATCGACACCCGTTCGCTCGCGGTCGGCACCGCGCAGGCCGTGGTCAAGCGCGGTGGCGATAGCTGGTTCTTCATCACCGACGACTATGCCTTCGGCCATTCGCTGGAACGCGACGCTTCCAGCGTCGTCACCGCCAATGGTGGCAAGGTGCTGGGCTCGGTGCGCCCGCCGCTCGCAACGCCTGACCTGTCGTCCTTCGTGCTGCAGGCGCAGGCTTCCAAGGCCAAGATCATCGGCATCGCCGCGGGTCCGCCCAACAACATGAACGAGATCAAGACCGCCGCCGAGTTCGGCGTGTTGAAGGGCGGCCAGCAGATGGCGGCATTGCTGGCGCTGATCACCGACATCCATTCGCTGGGATTGCCGGCGGCCCAGGGCCTGTTGCTGACGACCTCGTTCTACTGGGACATGGACGACAAGACCCGCGAATGGTCAAAACGCTACTTCGCCAAGATGAACAGGATGCCGACGATGTGGCAGGCCGGCGTCTATTCCTCGGTCATGAGCTATCTCAACGCCATCAAGGAGACCGGCACCGACGAACCGCTGAAAGTGGCGGCGAAGATGCGCGAAAAGCCGATCGAGGATTTCTTCTCGCGCAACGGCAAGCTGCGCGAGGACAATCTGATGGTGCATGACCTGTGGCTGGTGCAGGTCAAGAAGCCCGAGGAATCGAAATATCCATGGGACTATTATCAGATCCTCGCCAAGATTTCCGGCGATGAAGCGTTCGGCCCGCCGGATCCGGCGTGTGCGATGGCGAAGAAATAACTCTCTCCGTCGTCCCCGCGAAAGCGGGGACCCATAGCCACCGGCCCACCGTGTTGCAAAAAGGCTGGGGCCGCTTGCTGATGTAACAACAAGCATCAGTGGTTATGGGTCCCTGCGTTCGCAGGGACGACGTGTGGAAACAGGCGCGCCCTATTTCACCACCCCCACCTCGCGGAAATATTTCATCACGCCGGGATGGATCAGCGCCGCATTTGGCGCGGCTGCAACCGTGTTCGCCGCCGTCGTCTCGCAGGCCTGCGGCAGCTTCTTGCACAGCGCGGCCTCGGCCCCGTGCAGCGTGTGCGCCAGCCGGTAGGCGACGTCGTCAGGCAGGCTTTCGCGCGCGAGCACAAAACTCCATGAACCGATGGAATCGATGGCGGCCGGCTGGTTCGGATAGCTGTTGGCGGGCACCGTCAGGGGTTTCAGGAACGTGTGCTTGGCGCGGACGCGCACGATCTCACCGGCGTCGGGTGCGATGAAGCGTGCGCCGCCGGGCGCCTGCGCCATCGCGGCAAAACCCGGCCAGCCGATGCCCGCGCCCCACAGCGCGGCCGCACGGCCGTCCTGTACCATGGCGGGGCCGTCGCCGGCGCGGTCGAGATAGATCGACTTGAAATCCTCGTCCTGCTTCAGGCCGATACCGTCGAGCATGTAGCGCGACAGGATCGGCAGGCCGGAGCCCTTGGCGCCGAACGCAACCGGCTGGCCGACGAGATCCCTGATCGTCTTGTAGGGACTGTCGGCGCGCACCACGAACATGCCGGGGCTGGAATACATCGCGGTGAGAATTTTCAGCTTTGTCGGCGCCCGCCCGATGCCCATGAAGGCTTCGTAGGACGGCTCGCCCGCCACCAGCGCGATGTCGAGCTGGTCGGATTCCAGCAGCGGGATGTTTTCGTTGGAGCCCTTGGTGTTGCGAGGCTCGATCGAGAGCCCCGGATCGGCGGCGTTCATGATTTCGGCGAACGCATTGCCGTAGACCGGAAAACCGCCGCCCGGCGTCGCAGTCCCCAAACTGATCGTGGTCTTTGTAATGGTCTTTCCTCCATCCTGCGCCGCGGCGGCGCCGGCGAACAGGAGCAGGCCGGCACAGGCGAACCCAGCGAGTTTCATTGTTGGCCTCAAGCGTTCGGTGACGAATGACGCGAGACAGGTTGTAGGCAAGCACGGAGCCTGATGAAAGCCTGTTCTTGGGCCCCAACCCGGCATTGCCGTATCGCTGTCATGCCTGTAAACGATGGCGGCACCGTTGCCGGCCGCGCCCCGCGGCCGCTCCGCGGCGGGGCCTGTAGCTCAATGGTTAGAGCCGGCCGCTCATAACGGTCTGGTTGCAGGTTCGAGTCCTGCCGGGCCCACCAATGATTACAGGACCTTACTACATTTTTGAAGGTTGATTATTTCGTACCGCCTCAGCTACCGCCACAGAATTGATTGCCGTTTTGTTCGTGTGATGGTCTCGATTGACACCGCCGAGACAGACAGGATCGTCATGCGCTGCAGATGTTCGGCGGGTTTGCCGGGAGTCTCATCTGGCAGAACTTGAGATAGAGGCTTTGAACGGTTTGCTCCGCCTTTGTCGGGGCAACGAAGCGAGGTGCGCGGCTGATGCGCATCCCATCAATTGAAATAGCGTGTCAGGCGGCGAGGGCGCCACCCTGCGAAGGGGCAAGTGTGATCGTTAGCCGAAGGGCCGAGGCCTTGGGCGGAGCGCATGCGAAGCTGGGGCTCGGGGCGCTTGCGCCTAGAGCCGACCAGCGAAGCTGGATACCCCCTGATTGAACCGATCTCGACGACACGATGGTAGGTTGTGTAAGCTTGAGACATGCAGGCTAATCCGGGTCCCATCGATCATCTAATGGATACCAACAATCTTTCTGACCGCGTGCTGCGGGACGGCTGGTTCAAATCGACTGTGACCGAGATGGGCCATGATATGCGCTCAGCGCCGGAGAATATCGCAAAACTACTCGGTAACCCGGTTACGGGTCGCTCAGGACGAAAGACCGAGCCTTTGATACCGACGAAACAGGCCTCCGCGAACGCAAAATCGCTAAGCGTGGTGCACGGACTTGGGTCGTTCCCGATGCACACAGATGGCGCGCACCGGCTTCAGCCGCCTCGGTTCGTGGTGCTGGCGTGTGCTTCACCAGGCACGTCCCCGGTCCCCACGATCATGATCCGGTTTCGTGACCTGCAAATCAGCGCATCCGAGCGGCAGCGACTTGAAGCGGCACCCTTCCTCGTGCGCAACGGCAGACGGTCGTTCTACTCTACCATTTGCAGTCCGTCCCGGATGTTCATCCGGTTTGACGCGGGCTGCATGATGCCGCAGGGCGCGGAAAGCGAAGCGAGCGCCAGCCTCATCGCGCATCGCGCCGGCGAGGTTGGCTTTACCCCGGTGCACTGGCGGATGGGGGATGTTCTCGTCATTGATAACTGGAATGTGCTGCACGGACGCGGTCTCGGAGCCACCGAAGCTTCTGACGACAGGAAACTCTTGCGCGTGAGCGTGCAATGAAAGCGCCGGCTATGAAAGCTCCAGCTGAGACTACAGCCCTCTCGCCCGATGCGCTGATGGGAAAATCACAGGCCTATATCACCCGCGCGCTAGCGGCAAAGACAACCGGGTCGATGGGCGAATATCAACTCTGGGCATCGTTGGCGCTTGAACTGGTCGGTAAGGCGGCACTGGCAAAGATCCACCCGTGCCTTGTCGCCGATCCCCAGAGCAAGGTTTCGCTATTTGCCGCTGCGGGGCTGAGTATCAGTCCCGACATAAAGACCATCACCGCCACCACCTTGTTCGACCGGCTCACGCATGTGTCGAAGCGGTTTGACGAGAAGACGAAAGAATTCTGCACCAATATGAGCCTGAAACGGAATGCCGAACTACATTCCGGCGAGGCTCCCTTTGCGGGTGCAGTGGCGGCCTCGTGGGAAGGCCGCTACTGGCATACGGCGGAAATCATTCTTGAAGTCGGTGACGGTTCAATCGAGACCTGGATCGGTGCCGATAAGGCAAAAGCACCGAAGGCGCTTCTCGCCGAGTACACGCACGCGATCGAACAGGCCGCAAAAGTTCGGGTCGAGACAGCGGCCAGTGCCTTTGCCGCTCGCCCGAAGAAGGAACGCGAAGAGGCGCATGCGCGGGCAGCCGCCATCGACGTTTGGACGATGCGGCGCAGTTTCAGATTGCAGGCCCATAACATCTGGGAAGCGGAATGCCCGGCATGCAAATCGCGCTCGTTCCTTGCGGGGGTCAAATATGATGAGGAGGTCTCCGAGGACGACAACGAAGACGATCCCTATGAAGAAATGGTCGATGTTTCTTATGTCGCGGAAGAATTCCTTTGCCCTTCCTGCAATCTGCACCTTGAAAGCCGGGATGCCATCGAGGCGGTCGGGTTAGACGTCGACCATGTCGAGACAGAAACGCGCCAGCGCGAATATGAACCGGACTACGGCAACGATTGAGCTGGGGTACCGATACTTTCAGAAGAGAACTCGACATGCCTACTTTGACGACCATGCGACTGCCGCCGCCAAAGGCCTGGCAGGAATTTGAGGACCTCGTGCTCGCCTCGCTCGGACAGCGCTGGAAGACAACGACGCTGCAGAGGAACGGCCGATCGGGCCAAGCGCAGGCAGGCGTCGATGTCTATGGGTCTGACGATATCGGAAGAAGAGTCGGAATCCAGTGCAAGAACTTCAAAGGCGCGCTGGGTTTGAAGACCGTTCAAAAGGAAATCGACCGCGCCGCAAAATTCAAGGGTAGTCTGTCAGCGCTCTTTGTGGCGACAACCGCCGAGACCGATGCGAGGCTACAGGAGGAAGTGCGCCTTCTGTCCGACACCCGTGTCGCAGCGGGTAAATTTGCCGTGGCACTGCTGTTCTGGGATGATATCGTTGACGGTCTCGTAGCCAATCCTGCCCTGCTTCGTGCTCATTACCCCCAAATTCAGATTGAGAGTCGGACGATGCCAAGTCGGGAGCGGCTCCTGGCTGCCCTGGAATTTGGCTACTACGCACCGTATTTGTGGCACTACATTCTGCTCACATTTGGCGAAGTCGGCCAGATGGCCAACACGGAGCCGGACACGGTCAAAGTCATTGCTCGAATGGTTGAGCAGCGCGCCCAGCAGCTGTTTGCGCCGAAAGAAGCGAAAGCAATTACCAAGTGCATCAAAGTAATCGTCGATGGCAGCTATGCCAAGCGTAAGAACCAGGCGTCGTGGGATCACGTGGAAGATTGCGCCAAGCGCATCGCCACACATGCCAACACGCTATCGTCGCTTCTGCCGATTTCGGAAGGGAACGTGCTGGAGACGGGCATCACGCTGGGGCGGATATATCACCACGTGGATGATCTTCCCTCCAAGGGCGTGCGCGATGATATGCGGCGGCGATTGCGGGGTATCTTGCCAGATGATTGCCAGAAGGAAGTAGACCGCAGGTTCAGGGCCACAGCTAGTGTGTCTTCGGGTTATACGTGGGCCTCCAGGATCTATACCTGTCTCGACCGGGAAATTCGCTGGGCTTCGTTCTAACCGGGTAAGTTTCGGCGCTGGGCCCCCATGCGCCAATGACGATCCTAAAACACTCTCTGCCCCTGTTTGGCGTCCAGATCGAACTCCCATATCTCGACGTCGGGGCCAATGAGATGCCCTTGATTCTTAATATAGTGCGATGCAAGCGTTACGCCTGAACGCTGATGCGCGTGCTTCAGCAGAAAGAGTATTTTTCGATACTCGGGAGGCGCAACGCTGAATACCAGCATGGCTTCGTTCATGCCCCGGATTTTGGCGCTCGGTGAATTTCCACCCGAGGTCCAGGTGTATGATTTGCATTCCACGAGGATGGGCGGTTGATCACTGCCGAGATCGAATAGCTTGTTTTTCTTTACCTTGAATCCGACCGGTGCTGTAAATCCGCGCGTGAGCTTGATGCCCGCTTTATCGAAAAAGATATGGGCGGCATCCTCGAATTCGCGCCCCGCCTCCGTGTTGCTGGCTACGCCAACGCGCTGAAAGTTATTCGTAATCGTCATTTGTGCCTCGGGCCGTTATCCAATGTTCTAGTCGAGCGACCGGTGCACGCTAAGCGGCTCCCCAAACCGAGGCCGTCCTCGCGTCAAATAGCGCATACTCTACTTTTGATCCGTTACGCGCCTTGTATTTGGCAAGTTGGCCATCAATGGCATTGGTGTCGTTGCTTGGCGGGTAGACCGAAAAATAGACCCGTTCGATGCGCGATTTGAATATGGCGTTGAGGATATGGGCGTCGTTGTCGTCGGCTGAATGGCCATATACGAAGAGTGTGTTCGTGTTAGCCTCGAAGTGTTCATAACAATGTTGAAGGTACGCATTGTTCCGTATCCTGAAGAGCTTGGCTTCTGAGGTACCCTCAGCGACATATAGGGGTAAGCGCTCCCCCTTCTTGATTGTGGAAGAAATGGCGTCGATCACGCCGTTACCTTCGTCAATGCGTTTCTCCAATGTGTCGCCGGAACCGCGGAACAGATGAAGCCCGCCGTGAAGATTGAAGACTGAGCATTTGGCACCTGTTGTGAATGGCGCGATAAACCCGTTACTCTTCTTTCCCAGGCCAAAGCCATCGCTGAAGGTGCCATTTTCGAGCGTGACCCAGTTTAGCAGGAGGTCATAGTTCAAGGTGAAGATGCGCTCAAACTTCTCAAGA
The DNA here is from genome assembly GCF_036924535.1 of Bradyrhizobium sp. AZCC 2262. Classification (NCBI taxonomy): domain Bacteria; kingdom Pseudomonadati; phylum Pseudomonadota; class Alphaproteobacteria; order Hyphomicrobiales; family Nitrobacteraceae; genus Bradyrhizobium; species Bradyrhizobium sp. AZCC 2262. Next base: position 5,933,563 of record NZ_JAZHRT010000001.1, read on the forward strand.
AACTCGACGCACGGTGGAATGATGGCCGCTATGGCGTCGCGATGCGGAGGGTGTGTTTTTCGGATTGCAGTGACGAGCGCATCTCGCAGCTTGGGGATATCGGCTGCAAGCAGGCCGGTCTGTTCCTTCCATTCATAGGCGCGGCACACAGAGGCGGCGTCCTTCAGAATGCGCAGGACACGCTCGAAGTCTTTGGTCTTGATCTCGTCAAACAGGCGCCGCAGCGAGTCCGTGTTCTGAAGCCCCGAATTATCCAACAGGGTGCCATAATGAAAATACTTGATCGAGAACCCATTGGCCACGAGCAGCGACCGGGGCTTTTCGCCCGATCCCTTTAGGGCGTTTTCAAAGGAAATGACATCAGCCATAGGTAGGCACCAAACAAGAAGGGAAAGCATCCATTTTAGTCAATTCTTCTGGTACGCGCTATAGTGGAACACATGATCGATGACGACCTTCGCCTGCGCGCCAAACGTTTTCTCGGTGGGAAACACCGGGTGGACGACCTTGACCGCTTCTATCTCGACCTTCGGGAGCGAACGTACGGCCGCGCAAGCTTCCGCGAGATTGGCGATTTCGTAGCGCATCGCGGCGAGCGCGATAGAGGACCCGTGACGCAGGTCGCCCGCGACATCATAACGAGCGTCAGCGTCTGGAGCCTAGGATTTCGAGACAAGAAGCCGACCTACCCCCAACTTGCCCAGGCAGCGCGGGCCAATTTCCGTCTTGCTTTCGACCAGCAGCTTAAGGATGGGTGCGGTCTCAAGCGGCCCGCTGTAAGGAAAATTCTCGACCGCGCTCTGCCCCGCTTCGAAAGCGGCGGGCCAATTGATGACGAGGAGCTACGGGTGCTCCTTTATCTTGCCAACCGGGTTATGTGGAAGCCGGCCTTCACCGACGATGAAGTCGTCAAGGATTTCTGCGATGTGCTGACGCTCAACAAAATCGTCTCACAAGCGGACCGGCCCGCCCTTCAGGCGGCGCGGGATCTTGTTTCTCTCTACGCATTGATCCGCATGCACGGCACGGCCATTGCGCTTGAGGACGGCACAAGCGCTCAATTGCTTGCCGGATGCGCCAACCGGCACGGCATTCTGGAAGTGAGGGTACAGATCGAGTTCAACGATGCGGCAAAACCGATTTCATCACCGGTCTGCATGTTTGCAACCACCCTCAAGCCGGAAGACCACTGTGACGCGTCGCTCCTGGCTCCAGCCGACGACTACCTGGCCCGGGTATGGCGGACACCGCTCGAAATTGGCGAAGACGGCAAATTGCGTCGCATGGCGGGCTAAAGCGACAAGCTGCAATTGGGTGTGTGATTTAGCCGGTTCTGCCGCTGCCAAACGGCAGGATGCCCCTACCTGTTGATCGAGTTTATTGCCGCTTCCACTTGTGGTCGTGGCGGAGCAAAATGTCGTGCGTGGTTCGCTATCAGAATCTCGCGCCGGGTATTGAAGTGGCAAAGAAGAAGCAAAAGAAAGCAAAAGCAGCAAAAAAGAAGAAAAAGGCAACGGCAGCGACCACACGGTCGACGGCGGGGCCGGGATTTCGTTTCGAAGACCAGGTGGCCGCGTGGCTGCTGTTGCAGGCGCTAAGCGGGCAGGAACTGCCAGGCGTCACAGGCACTGTCACCCGTTTGCAGATGCAGGTAAATGCGCTCGGCTGGCAGCACGACGACGTGCTCTTCACCACCGATGCGGGCCCGGGCGACGCACGCCACCTCTCGATTTCATGCAAGAGCAACGAGCAGGTTTCCGCCAACGGCCTCCCCGCCGATTTTGTCGAGCGCGCGTGGAAGCAGTGGGACCCCAAGGGCCAACATCCGATGAGGCGGGATGCGGACTGCCTGATGCTGGCAACACGGCAACGGCATAATCCGTTTCAAGCGACGTGGTCTGAAATCAAGTCGGCCGCAGCGGATGCTGACCCGGCGCTCGGACTTGCGCGCATCCAAGCAACCGCCAAATATCGCCGCATCTTCGATAGCGTGAAGACCCCCGCGACCGCGGCTGGCCTCACGGTACGCGATGCTGAAGTACTGGCGTTGATCCGGCACATCGAGGTCATGCCACTTGATTTTGATATCGCGGGCGGGCAACTCCAACAGCTTGCCGAAAACGCGTGCCGATCCCTGCTTGTGAGTAGCAGCCTTGCCGAAGCCCGTGCACTTTGGATTGATCTCGTTGGGCAGGCTGAAAAAGTCAGGCTCTCACCCAGCACGCTGGGCGTGGAAACGCTTTGGCAAGGGCTACGTACGCGATATGCGTTAAAGGATCATCCCGACTTCGCGGCAGCATGGCGTCGCCTTCGCGCGATCACTGCCGACTACCGGGCCGAAATTCAAACGACCCTACCGTCAAACTATGCCCTCACGCGTGAATCTGACGCCGACCGATTGAAAAAGGCCATGGCGAATGAGCCGGTCTGCGTCGTGTACGGTGAATCCGGCACCGGCAAATCGGCCCTCGTCCGGATGGTGTTGGATTCAGAATTCCCAAATGCAACCCAAGTATGGTTCGGACCTGAACAGCTTGAAACTGCCTTGAACGAGGCGACGCGGTCTACGCTGGGCCTTATGGCGCCTTTGCTTGACGTGCTCCGGTCGAGCGCGAAACCAGAAACGATCTTGGTTATTGATGCCGCCGAGCGCCTTACCGACGGGTGCATGGTGAAAACGAAAGGCCTTATCGCAGCCCTCGCCGCCAATTTTTCAACGATCGGCTGTCGCGTTTTGATTGTCGGGCAATCCGACGCCGGCGTGCGTGGCACCTTGCAACAATTGGCCGGCTCAGCCCCACCACCCACCGTCGAGATTCCGCGCCTCGAAGCAAAGGAAGTTTCCGAAGTGCTTTGGGCAACGGAGGGACTGCGGTGGCTGGCGGCCCAGGATGACGCGGTCGAAGCATTACGAAATCTAAAGGCGCTCGCATGGGTGATAGACGGTGCCGCACTGTTCCAAGCGACAAGCGGCGCGCAACAATTGTCACTGACCACCATCGCGGACCGGCTATGGCCTTATTGGACTGGGAACAGACCCTCGCTGCAACGGCTGCTCATGAAGCTCGGTGAACGTGAAGCATCATTCGAGCATAGTTTTGCGCTGACAAGCTTTGACAGCGGCGAAGTCACGGAACTCAACGCCCTTCCGAAAGCATGCCCTCTAAGAAGTGGTAGCAACAACCGCTTTCAGTTTGAGCATGACCTAGCCGCCGACTGGGCGCGGTTCCAACGCCTCAAACAGGATAGCGATGATGTAAAGGCTTGGGCTGCCCTTGCTGGCAATCCCCTATGGAATAATGCATTGCGAATGCTGGGCCAGTATTTGCTGCGGCAACCCAACGGCACGCGCACGCAATGGGACGCCGCGTTCGAGGAAGCCGAGCAACTGCACGATACCATGCCGCTAGCCGCCGATGTCTTACTGGATGCGCTCTTTCTAGACCCGAATGCCGAGGCGTTCTTGAATGAACGCGCAGACATGCTGTTCGCGAACGGAGCCAAGCGGCTCACGCGCCTGCTGCGCCGTTTCGAGCATGTAGCATCGGTGCCGGGCAATCAGCCGAGTTTGCCTGTTGGCGGCTTGGATATCAGCCTCTACCTCGAAGCACAGTATCGCACGCCGATCTATCCGCGTTGGCCGGCGATTGCGAATTTCCTAACGCAACACCGCGATCGCATCGTTGCGCTGACGTCCCCCGTTGTGGCCGCCGTGTGCGAACGCTGGCTTACTACGACGCCTGTTGGGATGCCCTTCCGCAAGGAATTTGCGGAGATTGCCCTGGCGTCGGCCCGGGAGCTTCAATACGCCAATGAAGTGACGATTGTCTGGTACCGCGACCCCGAAAAGGCGATCTACTGCGCCGCCTTCGCCAGCGCTGCCGACCTTCCCGATGATGTAGCGCAATGGGCGCTCGAAATGATCCAACGGCGCTCGTTTGGTGCCGACGTCGTCGCAAGGATTCGCGAATTCAAAAGGCAGGAAGCGGAAGAGCACCGCAAGAAACTGGAAACGGATCCTAAATACCGGGCAGAACGTGAAGAACGAAAGAGGTCGTTCTCTCCAGCCTTTCCATCAGCGAGGAAGCTGCCGCCTTGGCCACTTGGCCCGCAGCGCAGCGTGGAGAAGCGCTTCCGTGAAACCGTTCTGGGCTCACCACTATTTCAGGTGTTGATGCGCGCGCGGCCTGCGGCGGCGTCTGAAATTCTTGTCGCAGCAATCGTTGAAGATTCACCGGAGGAGGAATACCGCAGCAGCATCCGCATCGACGACGACCTCGGCATCGAGTACGAGCATGGCAGTTACCCGACGGTCTATTGGAAAAGCCCCTTTTTCGCGTTCCTGCAAATCAATCCAGTCGCCGCATTGGGTGGCCTAAACCAGCTTGTCAATTTCTGCACCGAACGATGGGCGCATGAGGTGGCCCGCCAAGGCGGCTCTCCGACAAAAATCTCGTTCACGATGGCTGACGGCACGGTGCGGGAATTTACCGGTGATGGCGGAGTGTTTTCGTGGTCGCAGGAGAATTCCAACCGTAACGGCCAGCTATTCTCTGCCCTTGCGGCGCTGGAAAAATGGTTGTGCAATTTGATCGATCAAGGCGTCGATATTGCACCCTATCTCGACGATCTCCTGCGCACATCCCACTCGGTCGCAGTGGTAGGGGTGCTTATCAACGTCGGAAAATACAAGCCCGACCTGTTCAAAGGTACTTTGAAGCCACTTCTTGGCGACGACGGGCTCTACTTCTGGGACCATTACCGCGTCGATAATGCGGCAATGGGCGTGGATTTGTCGAGCTGGGCCCGAAGCGGTGAACTTATCTTCCAGATGGGCCGGGATTGGGTCTTGGCGCCATATCGGAAAGCAAAACTTCAGCAAATTGTGGCCAGCATCGTCACGCAGGACGACGGTGTCGCCCAGTATTTACTAGCCGCGACCGCCAAATGGAAAGCGCCCACGCTGGAAAAGGAGGCCGTCGAGTTTCGTATGTTAGTGGCCGAGCTTGACCATCGAAATTATGTGCGTGTGCCTGACCCAGTCTCTGGTCAACACAAGGAGGAGTTTCAGTACCCGGCCGATGTGATGGGAGCCGCTCAGGCGTTCGACCAAGGAGTTAGCTTGGCTCGGCAGATCAATGAGCTGCCGTATAAGTGCCGGTCGGCCCTCAACAGCGCGAAGGCGTTGACATCAAACTCGGGGCCATACCTCGCAGAGATGATGGACGTCGCAAGTAGCGACGTTGACATAAAGCTGACGGACGATTTCAAGAAAGTCGCACGCGTCGCGGCGGCAGCGACGTTGCTCCTTAAAACACCCGAATGGCTTGCCGAGCATCCCAATGTCGCACAACGCGCGCACGCAATCATAAATGCCGTAGTGGACGGCATCGGCGCGGATTTCCAGGACGTTCGCTCACGCTCAATTCGCGGTGATCCAGAAATGGAATTCGCGGCACACGTCGTGGCTGAGAACTGGATCGCCACACCGTCCAAAGAAACCGACGAAGCCGTCATGCGGATTATGACTAGCGGCGACGATGTCGCCGTTACCGTCTTATTTAGCCTAGCCTATCGCAGCAGGGATGCACTCAGGAACGCTTGGTGGCGGCTCCTCTCCTTGGCGTTGCTGCGCTCAGGCTTGTCCATCCTGGTCCCCAGATTTGGCGACGGAGACGATATCGAGCCTCGCTGGCAGCGCTGGTTGCGGTGGCTTCGAACACGGCGAATTTCGGGCATTTCGGCGACAATGAGCAACATTGATCCGCTCAGCGTAGCAAAGCGCGTTGAGAACTTTGAACGGCGGCGATGGCAGCAGCGATATGCCCGGGATGGCCGCAGAGAGGAGATCAAACCAGATCGGCGAATGTCGGGTGGTCTGGACACACATTTTCTGCAGAAAGCCTTTGGATGGCTGTTTGTGGAGGGTGCCGGCCTACCCGACCCTACCGAACAGGCAGCCCTTTTGGGTGCGTTCTGGTCCCACGAAGTTTGGTGTTTACGCGGAAGCACTGATGACAATGACGACGATTTCAAATGGAGAGGCCAATTTGGCTACCCGATCGTGTGTGCGTTGGCACGCCTCGCGCTGCTTTCGCCGGCCGCCAAGGCCAACGCGATTTGGGAACAGGTCTTTGCGATTGGGCCAAGGGGCTATCAAGCCATTGGAGTGTTTCTCACGGAATGGTTCACGCTAATTAAAGAGCCAACCGATGTCGCTGAATTCTCGAAACGTTGGCGGCCAATGATCGCGTACACGCTCAATAACAAACAATGGGCGGCGGAAGGCAAGTGGTACTACGCTCAACGGCTGGAACGCGAGGTTCTTGGCTTTGGTGCCAGTGGTTTTATCACGCGCGTTCCCGGTCATGTAACCTTGATTGGTGGCATGCGAGACCTTTACAAGAGCTGGGCCGAAACACGCCTGCCTTCCAATCAAGATAACATGGCTGGGTTCTGCGGCTTCTTGAGCAGCGATGCAGGGCGTGTGCTGCGTATGGATGGCCTTCAATGGATCGCGGCTGTCATGTGCGCTACGCCCGAAACCGGCAAGTGGTACCGGGATTCCATCTCCAGTGCGTTCATGGGATTATTGGAAGCAGCCGTCTTGGAAGATGCCGACGAACTGACGAGGAATTCAGCCGCCCGGCAGGCCCTCGTCGATCTTACTGCGCATGCCGTAGCGCGCCAGTTGCCACGGGCGCTCGCGTTGCAGGAACGCGTGCGCCGGTTGCGCTAGGGCCGCGGCGTTTAGTGAAGTGTGCGGCGCATTACCGCAAACACGGTATCGGCCTTGATCTGAGCCGCGATCTCGTGTGGCTCGACGTGAACGTTATCCAAGGCGGCAAGATCGCTCCTGCGCCCGATCTCAATCAAGACAACAGACATTATGCGAAGCGCGTCAATAGTCCCCCTTGAATTGAACCACCTGTAAATTTCCTGGACAACGTCGTCGAGCGTTACTCCCGTGGTTAAGAGGCGTTCGAGATAATGGTCGACCCAATGTATTCTGTCCTTCTCGGCAAATTCATCGAGCGCCTTGAATGTGTTTTCTTCGCCAAGAAGTTCTGTGTAGCGTGGGTGAGATAGCCGGGAATCCAAGTGCTGTCGCCGGAACTCGAACCAACCCCGTTCGTTGCAACGTCTCCAAAAGTGATCGATCGCTAGATCACCTAAGAGATCAAGATACGGGACAAGCGCCTCGACTTGCACGAGGCGCGTCACGCCAGAACCGCCTCCCCTCTTTATATTGTAATGAGTGTCGATGAATTGCATGAGGGCCTTTGGATCGGGGCATTCCGCCATCGTTGCTGCCACGAGGGACCGAAGCTCTGGGGTCGCGACAAACAGCGCCGCTTGAACGAAATTTGGAACATAGCGAAAATGTTCCCAATGCTTCAGCAGGAGCTTCTCCGCGACATCGCTTGGCAGGCGAAGAAGATTCTCGGAGGAGATCCAGTCGCCGTCTCGTTCTTTTGCGTCCCAACTACGCTCAGCCGTTTCTGCCCGGCGCTGAAATGAGGCGTCGAGCGCCGCCGTCATGGCGTCTGACCATAGGTATCGGCCTGCTTGCCACCAGAACGATTCCCGTTCCGTTTTAAGTTTATCCAACAGGCTTGGAATGGCTTGGTGATCGCCACGTTTCAGACGCTGGTACAATGCGGCGTCGAACAAGCCGTCGGTTGCATCAATTTGGCGGAGAATCTCCAGATCCCCCTCCGCTGCCGACGCTGACCACAGGCGAAACGCCTGTTCACGAAGAAACGCGTCACACTCTGGCTCGGTCCACAAGCCTAGAAGCCGTGATTTTGACGGAGCGGACATCGGGCCGGGACCCCGCTGCCGATCAGGATCCCACCGGTCTACGGCTGTCATGGCGAACGGCGAGAAACCTCCGGTTTCTTGCAGCCTCCGTGCTGTATCTCCAAGTTGACGTGCAATGAATTCGACTGCATCTGGGTTGTCTATTTCATGCAAGAGATAGGTGATCGGCCAATTCAATTCCGATTGGTTCACGCGCTCAATCAGGTATTTGATCGCGCGAACTGGCGGTGTCTGGCGAAACGCGTACCGAACACCAAAGGCCGCCAAACTATCGCGGGGCGATGAGTGATGTTCCTTCTCCGGTTTATCGGGTAACGCCGCCCACGCATCGCAAACCGGGCCCAGCACTCTTGCGGGATCGTCGGAACAGCACTCGGCGCCAGCCCACAGATAGTCCTGAAGGTGGTCGGCCCGCTCAGGGTCAATATTCCAACTTACCGCAATGGCTTCGTATAGGCTCGGGTCGGCAAGATGGCCTGCCAACCTAAGCGCTCCAGACCGCACCCCCTCGCCGATGCCGGACTGTTGCAAAATCTCGGAAAGTCTAGACGTAAGATTCTTTCCGCACCGCATCTTCGCGTGTTCGATTTGACTATCACGCCAAGGAGCAAGTGAACCGAAATCGATCGTCTGGCAGAGTTCAATGCCTCCCCCAACATCCCCGTTGCGCAAGCGCGCAAATTGCGTGGTGGTGCCCCGAACAGGAAGGCGTTTCGCCAGCGCCACGACGTCGGGAGAGTCTGTCTGCGCTAATACCCCAGCCGCGTGCCACATTAGATGCTTCGTGGCCGCTCCGTAGCTACCCTGTCGGTCGAGCCACGTGTTGATTGCCTGCATGACAGGGTGGTAGTTGGGTGCATTTGGCTTTCCAAGCCGCCGCAGTGCGTAGAACAGCGCGAGCGGATTGGTATCGCGCGCCGCTTCGATAGATGCTGCGTCACTCGCTTGGTCGGCTAGCGCGCCGCCGATAACCTCGGCAAAGAAGGGATCGGCTAAAATGGAACCGTCGAGCGTACGAGCGGTCATCATTTCGGCAACCGCAGAACTCAACAGCGACTCCCTCACCCGGTCGTGCCGAAAACGCAATCGGGCGTTAGCTGCTCCCGCGGCAAGGCGAACAATCTCTCCGTGTTCCAGCAGTCTGCGAATAATGTTCGTTATTCCCCCGGTCAGGCCGAACCAAGTGACAATATCGCTCCAAGCGGGCTCCAATTGCCGCCTCGCAAGCATTTGCTGGGATAATGCTGATAAGGTCGCGTGATAGTCAGGCGCGGTAAATTCCGGATGCTTGGAGGCGGCACGTGACAGGCTGGCCACTATAAATTCATCAACAACCTTATATGCATCGGGTGTTTTACTCAGATCATGCAGCGCAATGAGTAACGGATCGTGTCCGAGCGCATCTGCGATTGCGTTTGCGTCGATATCGGTCAGAATTCGGCCTGCAATCGCGGCGCGACGTTGCACGGCATGCCGGGCTTCCTCGGTTGTCAGCGGCGCACACGATACCGAGAGCGCCTCAACCCGTTTGCGCGCCTGGTCATTCAGTGAAAGCATTACCTCCGGCCAGAGCGGACAAAGAAGTTGCCACGTGCGGGACGTGTCGGCCTGATCATTCTTTCCGTGGTTGTCCGGCCTGCTCCAGGTCGCAAGCTTTTCCGAGAGTTGGGCACCGCGTCCAGAGCGGTTGATATCTTCTACAACGATAAGAAACGGATGGGTGCTGTCACAGGACAAGCGAGCTTCGTTGGCAGCATTCGGTACCAGTTGGGGATGAAGCTGGCGGAGCGCGGCATCAATTGCGTGGTCAATGTTGAGTGAAGTCTCCAATACCTCATGAGGAAGAATGATACCGAACCCGCCTTGACCAATGTGCTTAAGCAATTTTCTGTAGCAAGCAACGGATTTTCCGAACCCCGATTCCGCAACAACGAATACGATGTCATTTGGCGCCGCCTCCAGGACCCGGTCGAGCGATCGATCAATCCACGCATTACTATGATCGTCTATCGGCTTAGAGCTATGTGCACTGTCGCGGGATAGCTTCGCTAATAGTTCGCGGGAAATATATTCGGGCTCAATGCCCAGATAGGTGTGACGTATCCATTGCCCTTCTGGTTTGTCCAAAAAGTGCGCAAGTCGTGACCGATGCCAAAGATCGACGGTGATCGCGTACTTTTGCGCTGCGTCGTTCAGGTCTTGTACGGTTTCGATCGAGGGTTCTTGATTGGTCGTCAATACTAACGTCGCCTCAAGCTCAGGTGAGCGGCTGCGTTGATCGCCAACGATGCTCGCCGTTTTCACAAGGTCACCCGCTGGCTCTGTTGGGCGGCGGCCTTTTCGCGGAGTGACTGTTGCGGGGTCGTGCAACCATTTTGATTTCAGGTCCGAAGCTTTGGTCGTAGTGTGGTGCACCGCAATGAGGTGGGCAGGATTTGCGCCTGGAACAAACGTGATCCCGTCGAGGGGAGATTTGACCGTCTTGCCATCAGCATTCACGCCGGGATGAACAAGTGCCGAATAGCGCGGCTCCGCTTCACGTAGAATCGCGGTCGCGAGGCGCTCGAAAAAGCCTTCATCCGATATTGTCGATAATAATTTTACCGTAGTATTCGACATTTCGACCATAGTTATGAAAGCAATGGTTTAGACAACGCCCAGCACCGAACCGATGGCGCTGAGAACTGCGGCGACACCTGTCAGCACGGCGGCGGTGCTGTTCAGTCGCGAGGATTCGTAGAACGCGACATGCCCGCTCATGATGTGCAACTCGGGTACGTCAGAAATCGAGGCCGCAGGGGTCTGGATCGGGACGCGGCTTGCCCTCAGCCAATAAATGGCAGCCGCGATTGCAGTGCCTAAACCCGCAAAGGCAAAGGCGATAGCCAAGCAATGGATGATGTTCATCGGCAACCTCGTCGATCTTCGCACAGAGCCTATAAAATCCCCGTCAGGGCAGCACTTACAAGCAGATTACATAGTCCCCGGCGGTCTCGTTTCATTCCCTATACTAGAACGATTGGGCCTGATTCGGTCTTTTCCAGAGCATCCTCGCATAAGGCGATCCGGCATGGCGATGTTTGCGCGCCGTTCATTGCAACGCTTCCTGATCGACCTCGAAGGCAAGCTGTCTTTCGAGGCGCGCCAAAAGCTCGTGCACGAATTAAACCGCCAGGATGCGTCGGCTCTTGGCTATGAATGGGAACTGGCGCTTCTGTTTGCGCTTAGCCGTGTCGGTCAAGTCACATATGAAGCTGAGTCGCAGCGGGGAACGCGCCGGCCGGACATAGCATTCGTGGAAGGGCAAGATGGGCCAATTCGCTTCGTTGCGGACGTTGCGACGATCTCGGATGCGGGTCTCGAAGCAGAAAACCCGGTCATGCGCTTTTCGCAGAGTCTGCACCGACTTAAGAGGAAGTGTCGGCTGCCGGGGGTATTGAACTACAACATCAAGGGAGATTCCGCAGGCCGCAACGACCGCGATCGCAAGATGCAGTTGAAATTGCCACGAATAGCCGACCTCGACCGGTTTCTGGAAACACACGTTGGACCGGAGTTCCGGCGCATCGCCGAGGAAAAGCTCGCGACGGCGACAATTACCGTCAACCAACCCGGGGTCGAATTTTCGGTTACCTATGCCGAAGGCCAACGATATAGCGGCGGTCACTACCCATCATACACTGCCGCTTACTCGCCGACGAGGAACCCTGTCTACACCACGCTCAAGGCCAAGGCCCGCCAGCTTAAGCAATCTGGTGCGACTGATCCGTTCGGCATTTTCCTTTGCGACGGCGGATGCACGCTGCTGGCAAAAACGGGACGGCAACCGCAGCAAGTTAGCGTTGACGAAGTCATCGCGGAATTCTTCCGGCAGAACTCTTCCGTCAGTTTCGTCGTCATTCTCGTATTCCCGCCGACGCGGGCCGAAGCTTTCACGGGCATTGTCAAAGAACTGAAAATCACCGGGCGCATTTATTCAAATCCGCGCTCATCAAACGCGCCGCCGGCTGACAAACTCTTAAGTTTGATCAATCAGGGCCTTGCTGCACTTCCTCAACCAACAGCGACGCCACGTGACGCCCTCTATTGGATTGCCCGGTTAGAGGCCAACGAGGGGCGCACTATCGGCACCATTACTCACGGAGGCGGACTTATGTCGCAAACAATCAAGATTTCAGCACGCAAAATTCAGGAAGTGCTGGCCGGCAAAATAACATCGCAAGAGTTGTTTTCCGAGTACGAGCGTCCGGGAGAACGGTTTCAGAATCCCTTCGAGAGGGCTCTACGCCTCGGCCAGACAATGGATGCAATAAGCCTCACCAAAATACCGGATGGAGACGACGACTTATTGGAGGTCAGGTTCAGCGTACCAGATCCTGCCATCAGCAAATTGAAAGTGAATAGCTAGTGCCGATCGCCATGCCCATTATCCCACCCTTTCAAGGCTGGCACGCTGCCCCAAGCCAGGAGCAACCCCGTGGGAAACAATCGGAGAAATCGCGAAAATCCGCCGGACGCGGCATAGAAAGTTTGCAATCGCGTGCGGTTCAGCTTCATTCTCACAGGATGAGCCCATCCACTTCGACACAGACAGCGAGTTATACCTACGCAAACTGGCAGCGAGCCCTTCAAGGCAAAGCAGGCCAGGAGACGACAGAAGCTATGCTGTTTACGGATACGTGGATTACAGGCGAGATACCCGAGCTAGGCCCCTATTCTCTCATCAATACGATCGCCCATGCAGGCAACCAGGGCGGCCGTATCCTTCGGCCCGCTGTAGTGATGCGCATCGCCCATCACTACGAGCCTGCGACCGATCCGGCTTATCGGTCGCCGATGCAGAATGATTTCGAGCACTATCACGGCGGCGACTCTCTCGATGAAATGGCGGCGCTGGCCTCCCTCTTCCTCGGCATACGGCTGAAAGCCGGAGGCGTGAACCGTGAATTTCGCGGTGAACAAGACCGGTTTGGGCGGCCGATGCAAATTGGCAGCAAGCCCGATCCGCAGCTTTTGCTTGAAGGACGGCCGCAGATTCCGCGGTTGGCGCTGTCGGTAAACCTAAATGCGGGCCTCGCCCCCTTGAATGACTTTCCAAATCGCACCGCCGAGCAGACAAACGCCCTTATCAAAGCGGCGCGCCAATACCAGCAGGCGGTTTGGATCGCCGATTCCGATCCCTCGCTTGCGTGGTTGATGCTCGTTTCCGCGATTGAGACGGCGGCTTTGGAATGGTCATCGGATGCAACGCCCGTTGAACAGCTTGAAACAGCCTTCCCCGAATTAGTGAAGCTGATTGCAGGAAGTGACAGCCCTGAACTTCTTGGTCCCGTCGCCGATATTTTGAAGCAGCTCACGCGTTCAACCAAGCGCTTCGTCGGGTTTATCGAGGCGTTCGTGCCGCCGCCGCCGCTCACGCGGGCGGAAACCTATGCCCAGTTTTCGTTTGCGCCGAAGGATTTGCGGAAGGCCATGGAGTTGATCTACGGCCACCGCTCGAAGAGCTTGCATCGTGGTACGGCTTTTCCATTGCCGATGTGCGAACCGCCCCGATATACCCAGTCGGCTGAAGTTCTCTTTAGCGTTCAAGAGAACGCCGCAAGGGCACGCTATGTATTCCCGCAATGCAAGCTGGAAGGCAGAGCAGACGCCGATGCTGCTGAACACATTCGAGCATATCGCGCGCGGTGCGCTGCTGAATTGGTGGAAGTCGCTTGGTCCATCCGAACAAACTGCCCCTTAAATCCTCGGGTGCGCTACCGGACCAACACCGCACCCGCTCACTCCTCTGGGTTTGGATTGTCCGCTTGGCGAACAAATCCATTCGCGAGTGGTAATCCCGCCGCTGGCCGTAAGTTCGTGGGCGCGTCCTGGCCAAGGTCCGCATGGGTCATATTCACCTCCTGAGGTCCGGCGGTTTCTCATTCCAGGGTCTGGCGCGCTCGATCTCTTTCATGACCGGCATATTCTCCGGCCGCCCGGGATATGAGAACTCCTCGCCTCGCAACCATCGGCCTTGGAATCTATCCCAAAACATCATGGCGTCGAGCTGTCCAAACTCATGAACGCACCACAGTCCGTCAAGCCGGATTTTTTCCCCTGTCGGGTCAAACGGGATGCCATTCAATCTGCACAGGGCAGTGATGCCGTCGTAGTGCGCCCGGATGTAACTGTCCTCTAACGCGACATGATACGGGCGAGGCGGCTTCCATCGATAATTACCCGACCCTCTAGAATAAAAGCCGCGCCGCTGCATCATAAACTCAGGGATGCGCGTGATTGCTTGGCGATTCTCCGGGCCTCCTCCGATGAAAGCTTGTGCCCGAATGACCATTTCTGAAGATCATCCCGGCAGTGGACAGTCGCCAGCACCAAGCCGTTGGCGCCCTTCACCGTGAAGGCGTCCTCGTGGGAGCGCTCCACGGTCCAAGGGGGGAAAACGGCGAATTTTGGCCACCCCCTAGCGAGAACAAAACTGGAACATAGATCAATGATGAAGTAAGGTGGCATCCTGATTGAAGGAGAATCAGGGGCTGCATGGAACCCGACGGAACCCCATATCAAGCGCGAGGGGGTAAAATGCACTAGATATTGAGGGGCCAAGAATGGCCGACTTTTACGAAATCGACTTTCTGCCTGTCCACACGTCGAAAAGCGGCGACTGCATTTGTGCCCGGTACCAGGTTGGGGGTACATGGACGCTCCACGTAGTGGACGGCGGCTATACGGCCACGGCGCCCGACCTAGCCGCGCATATCGGCAAGTATTTTGCCACGAAGCTGATCAACCACGTCGTCGTCACCCACCCAGATCAAGATCACGCAGAAGGCTTGGCACCCATCCTCGAACACTTCGAGGTCGGCAAACTCTGGATGCTTCGGCCGTGGATTTACGCGCAAGAACTGCTGCCGCATTTCCCGCGGATCGGGTCTGTCGAAAATTTGCAAAAGAGACTCCGGGACGACTACCCGTATATCGCAGCCCTTGAGGAAATCGCGCTCCGTCGAGGGATTCCTATCGACGAGCCATTTCAAGGTCGCGCCATTGGAGCCTTCACGGTGCTTGCACCGTCGCCCCTGCGATATGGGCAGCTCATATTAAGCTCGGATCGAACCCCGCAGATCAGGACCGCCACCGCGGGTATCCTGTCGGGCCTGTTCAACGCCCTTGAACCGCTTGTCACCTTGATCAAGTCCGGTTGGGGTAGCGAGAATTTTTCCTCGGAAAACACCAGCGTCGAAAATGAAATGAGCGTTGTTCAGTACGCCAACATTGCCGGGCATCGGATCCTACTCACTGGAGACGCCGGCAGGGATGGAATGACTGAAGCCGCTGACTTCGCGCCGACGGTCGGGTTGTTCTTGCCCGGCATCTTCCGTTTCCAAGTGCCACACCATGGCGGACGAAGAAACCTGTCTACCGATATCGTTGATCGATGGCTCGGGCCGCGACTTCCCAATATTCTGCCGCCAGGCCTTGAAACCTTTACTGCGATGATCAGCTCGGCAAAGGAAGATACAGCCCACCCGCGTAACGCCGTTCTTCGAGCAATGCTCCATCGCGGGGCATTTATCGGAACAACTGAAGACGGACCAATGCGCGTTGCTTTGAACTCGCCCGCACCTGCCTGGAACTCCATGAAAAATGTGCCCTACCCCGACGAGCAGGAAGAGTGAGCATGTTCAAGTTCCTCGACGCGTACAGCATTCGGGCACGGCTATTCCCTGCCATCCTCGGCGCGGCGCCTGCACTGGCGGCGCTCGCCTTGCTGATTTCTTGGCAGCACATCCATCTGTCAAACATCATCGCGACCACTACGCTCCTCGTCTTGCTGTTCGCCCTTTCTGATTTCGCCCGCAAGCTTGGTGTTTATGTCGAGCCGAAGATTTACGCTGAAATGGGAGGCAAGCCGTCGGTAACCATGTTTCGCCGGTCGGATAAGACGATCGAGGACTCCACGAAGGACCGGTACCGGACGTTCATCGCCGGGAAAATAAATCAACCCGTACCGTCGTCACGGCAAGAATCAGCAAATCAATCTGTAGCCGATGCATTCTATGAGGCGTGCGGGACATGGCTGCGTACTCATACACGCGACGCGAAGAAATTCCCTTTAGTATTCGGCGAAAATGTCGGTTACGGCTTCCGGCGCAACCAGTTTGGCTTAAAGTGGGTGGCACTGGCGCTCAACCTGATAGTGGTAGCGATATGCGCCGCGCTGCTTTGGTATCGAACGACCCTTGATATGGGCATTGATCTGACGACACGAACGACGCTGGTTTTTGTCGTCGCGGTCATTCACGCGGCTTACTTCGCTTTCGTCGTCACCAAGAATAGCGTCAAGGAGAGTGCCCGAAAATACGGTCGGGAGCTGATCCTATCTACCGAGGCACTGATGGCTCCCGCTCATACTTCCGCAAAGAAAGCTGGACACTGATGGCTGAGCAAACAGGCGAGGAAGCCAAAGAGCAAAATATCAAGGCCATGGGTAAGGCGTTGGGTGTTCAATATACACAGCTCTGGCAGGAGATTGCGCAACTGAACATTATTTGGAAAGAGTTCATCGAGCTTTTTGGGACGAAGACCAGCAGGATCGAGTTGTTGAACCGCTCTGCGGGCGCCTTCTTCCGAATGGTT
Organism: Bradyrhizobium sp. AZCC 2262; assembly: GCF_036924535.1. Classification (NCBI taxonomy): domain Bacteria; kingdom Pseudomonadati; phylum Pseudomonadota; class Alphaproteobacteria; order Hyphomicrobiales; family Nitrobacteraceae; genus Bradyrhizobium; species Bradyrhizobium sp. AZCC 2262. Next base: position 5,950,024 of record NZ_JAZHRT010000001.1, read on the forward strand.
CAAGACGGTATATGGGAAGCGATAGTTCTGCACATAGCGCGCGTTACCGACCCGCCACAATCCCCGGGTGGTAAAGACCGACAAAACCTCACTCTTCACAATCTACCGGCGTTAATCCCAGACCTGAAGTTGAAGGGTGAAGTCAAACTTCTCTGTGACGAGGCCACGGCGAACACGAAGTTCGCTCGTGATTGGCGCAACCGCCGCATCGCGCATCGGGATCTTGATCTGGCTCTGGGCGGGAAGGCAAAGCCGCTCCCCTCAGTCCCGATAAAGCACGTCAACGATGCGCTGGCATCATTCGAAAACATCATGAACGCCATCGCGCTTCCCTACTTGAACTCGACAACATCGTTCGATCACAGTATCAGGCTGCACGGTGCTCTGGAGCTACTGTACCTGCTCGACGACGGTCACGTGCTTCAAGCTGAGCGAAAGAAACGACTGGTAGGGAGTAACTACGCAATCGATCCGTTTCCGATCAGAGACCTATAACGCGATCGGGAAACATCCTCGAAAGCCCGGCTGTATCGGCGCGAAGTGGTTCGCACTCCTCGTTACTCCAATCATAGCTGCTTGGGGTCGTTGGATAATAAACGAAACTTCCTAAAGTCATACGGTTAATCGGCCCTCGCTCGACGTCTGCGACGAACCAAATCCTCGACATCAGTTCCGAGCGCTTTCGCTATTCGGTCAAGGACCAATAACGATGGATTGCGTTTGCCGCCTTCCACTCCACTCAAATAGGTCTGGTGAATCTTTGCCCGATAGGCCAGCTCCTCTTGGCTGAGCTTCTTGGCTCGGCGCAATTCCTGAACATTCAATCCGACTCGGTCCCGCAGATCCATGCAGGTAGAGCAGAAGACCGCGCGACGTTAGCCCATAGACTATGAGTCATAAAAAGAGCTATCCTGCGCTCGTGCAGCTGGTTTTTCCCATCGGCAGCTTGAACGTATTGACCATCAATTGAGGCTTGCCTTGATGTCCCCACCCGTATCACTCGAACCCTTTGTCGAGCCTATCGATAGGACGCTTGATTTCAATGGTGCCGCTGGCTATCGAATTGGATACCGCATGGGTCCAGACGGCAAAGCTATTACATCAACAACTGTAACTGCTGAAATTATTGAAAAGATTGTGAATTTGCGTGGGTCGGTAGCGTTGACCATCACGCCGGATGGTGAGGTTGCAGTCGCAGTATCTTACTCGAATTCCGTGGAATCCGCCTTGCACGGAGCCGCCCCTATCGACAATTTAGTACGAAATGCGCTGAACTTCGAAAACCTGCGCATGGAGGAGGCTAGCGCTGCTGATCTAAGAATCCTACTCCAGCGCCTTCAGAGTTCGGTCGACCTTGTGAGGGAGGCCATTGATGGGATGGCCAGGTGCTCGAAGGGGCCCTAACATAAATGATGGGTACCTCGGGCTCTGCCCTCGCCTCCCCAGCTAAACGAATAGTTGGACTTTTGCGCATTCATCACTGGCGCCGGCGCCAAATTGCTCGTCTACCCTGGCGAGGGCTCTACTCACCCTGGTCCTGCCCTTTGCGGGTGCGCCGGTCCTCAGGATTCCGTGGAGCGGCATCGGACAAGTCCCTCACGCCGTTTGCCCGGCTGACTCGCCGAAAATCCGCATCGCCATCCAGAAACGCCTCCAGCATGAACGGCACTAGGTCCGCCACCTCCTCGCGGGTGCCGTAGGTCTCAGCGTAAAAATTGGCGTAGTCGCGCAGCCGCGCTGCGAGATTGGGCGGCAATGTCATGCTGAGCTTGACCGGGGTGCGATCTGGCAGCTTCGAGAGCTTCATCAGGGTCATCTCGTCGTCGTTGCAGTTTGAAAGTCCTGATAGGGCTTCAGCACCAGATCCTTCGAAACAATCACCCGCAGCGGCCAGCCTGGCCGCACCGTGATGGTCGGCTGGACATCGAGTTCACGCTCGACAAGTCGCTGGCCTGCGCGATTGGTGGTTTGTTGAATGCTTTCGCGCAGCGCTTTGACCAGGTCGCCTTCATCATTGCCGAGCGAAAGCTGGGTCCCGACGCCAAGAAGCGTCGCAAGACCAATTCCCTTGAGCAACTGCCATGTATGGAAATCGACCTCATCCTCGAGACCGGCGTAACCCGCTACGTCTGTCGCTGGCAAATTCTCGACTACGATCGAATTGCCGTTCGGCAGGATCAGGCGCGTCCAGACCACCAGCGCACGTTTCTGTCCAAAGGCAACGACGCTGTCGTATTTGCCAAAGAGCCTCGTCCCCTGCGGAACCAGAAGATGCTCGCCGGTCACCGTGTCGTATACGTTTTCGGTTACCTGCGCGATCGTCGATCCAGGCAGATCGGAATTCAAACCGGTAATCAGGCTCGCCGGAATGATCGACCCCGCCATGATCGCATAGGGAGATGGCGCGGCTGCGAGGGAGTGCGGGTTCGTGGTTTCCTTGTCGGCCTTGGCGCTGACAAAGGCGAGCTTACGTGCCTGAGAAGATGGAATGATCTCGCTGGAGCGATCCGTCAAACCCGGTGACGTCTTCGCAAGGATATCAGATGTCGTCGGAGCATTGTCCGCGGTCGCAGGGCGAAACGCCGAGGGCTGCTCGGTCGTTGAGGCCGCAGGCGTCGACTGTTTGCGGCGGTCCTGTTTGTCGGACAGACGAAATAAGAGGCCCGACTCCTTAGCCTGCTGTGCAATACGAGCCTGCCGGATCCGCTCCGCCCGCTCTGCATCCTGTTCCGCGTTTGCCTGGAATGGCGTCTCGGATACCGGCCCTGCTCCAAGTTTCTTTTCACTCTCCGCAAAGGCACGGCCGACGTCGCCTGGCGAAGGCGGCCCTAGCTTGGGCGGCAAATTCTCGTAGGACTTGGGCAACTTCGCGAGCCCGTCCGCCGTTTGCTTCCGGTCGGTGTTGTATAACTCGGCTCGTTCGCCTGGTTTGAACGTCCGAGGCGGACTGAGCGCAACGATCGTCGCTCCCGCAATGAATAGCGCGGCGACCGCGCAGCCAATCATGAGGGTGCGTTTGTTGAGGCGGCGGATCGGCCGCGGCCGCGCCCGCAACTCAAGCCGCTCTGGTGGAACTTTGTCGGAATCTTCAGTCACGATGCGCCTCCAGTGCTGAAGATCTGCGAGATCGGGTGAGCGTCAGTGCGGATGATCCGAACCGTCCGCTGGGGGTTCTCGCCAAGGCGAAGTTCGGCGGCGCCGAACATTCGGTCGACGATGTAGTAGGAGCCTCGTACACGATAATTAACGAGGTTTGGCCGGCCGTCGGCGCCGGCGATGAATAGCGGCGGCGCTTCGCCTTGGGATATGCCCGACGGCATCTGAATAAAGACCTTGTGGCCATCGTCGAAGGCCCGCAGCGGCCGCCACGGCGGATCGTCCCCTTCGATGCGGTAACGGAAGTTCAGGCTATCCAACCGCACGCCGCGATCAGCGACGCGTTCCTCGGTTTCCTGCGCCGCTTGGTTCTGCTTGTGAAGCGCAAGCAAGCTATCAGTCGGATAGGTCCAGGAAATCGAGGCCATGTACGTCTGTTTGGTGGAGACGAGCTCGAGGTGGTAGGTGCGCCGGTCGGTCAACACCACGAGATTGGTCTGAATATCCGGCAGCGTCGGCTTGACCAGGATATGTACCCGCCGAGTGCTCCCCTGCCCGCTTATTGTGTCGGCAATGACCCAGCGCACGGTGTCGCCGGTCGAGACATCGATCAGCTCTTCGGCTGGCTGAAGCACGACGGTCGAGACCTTCTCTGGGCTGGCATAGAGCCGATAGAGCGCACCCTCCGTCCAAGGGTAGACTTGGATGGCGTTGATATAACCAGCCCGGGTCGGTTCGATCCGTGCGGCTTTGTTGGCGGTAGCAATCGCCTGCTCCGGGGGAACTTTTTCTTCCTTTCCGCCCTTGGTAGGCCAAGGCTTGAGTTGGCCGGGTAGAGGCAGCACCTTGGGTATTTCAACAACCTGAATCGGCTTCGGTGGCTCGGCTTCCGGAAGAGCCTTCTCAAACGCCATTTCATCGTACGGCGCCTCAAGATTCAATTTTGTGGCGCAGCCTCCAAGTGAGAGCGCCAGGGCAAGGATACTCATCGACGCACAGCTCTTCGTGCCAAAGGAAATCATTTTGCGTCTCCGATCAGGTCGCGCGACCAGTTGAGGGAATGAACGTAGAGGCCGAGCGGATTTTTCCGCAGTATCTCGGCGTTGGTTGGAGGCTTCAGGATGATTGTTACGACGCCGGTGAAGCGCTCTGACTTTGCGACCGCGCCGTTCTCGTAGGTGTTCTCCTTCCAGCGAATCTCGAAACTGTCGCCGGATGCCCGGACGACCGAGGTCACCTCGGCGGTAGCGGTTCTTGCGCCGATCTTGGTGAAGGGGTCGGCTTCGCGGGCATACTCATTAAGCGCCTGGGCCCCGCGGTCAGTGACAAAGTCATAAGCATGCAGCCAGTTCGTTCGGACGATGACCGGATCGATCGACAGCGAGCGGACGTTTTCGACGAAGCGCGCCAGGAAGTGCGCGATCTGGGCATCGGACGGCTGGTAGGCCTCAAATGCCGGACCGACCGCGCGCACTTCGCCGAGGCGATCGACCTCGACGACGTAAGGCACCACGCCGGACCGGCCGATCACCGTCGAGAGCGTGAGACCCAACACGGTTGAAAGTGCCGTCGCAGCCAGAGCGGCAAGCCGCCAGTTGCTGGCCTGCACGCGGGCCGAACCCATCCGTTCGTCCCAGACCTGCTGTGCCTTCTGATAGGGCGTGACCGGTTCAGGCATGTCGCCATAGCGAACGGACGGCCGATGGAATGGATGAGACGCCATGGCTTTAGTCCTCCCCCAGTTTTGGGCCGGAGGCCTGCCCGCCCTTGTCGCCTTCCTTCAAAGTTCGACCGGCGACATGCGCCGCCTCCTGGATTTGTTGTCCGCGACGAAATCGGCTGGCTATCCCCGAGGACTCACCGGTTGAAACAGCGGAGTTACCGACAACGGCTGCAGCAGATTCCGCCGGTTGAGAACTCGGGCCACTCCCTGCCGAATCTGCAGCCGCGGTAGCCCCCCTTGCCGGTGTACCCGCAAGCGATGCCGCTGAACGGACGGCGCTCATCGACCCACCTGCCGCCATCCGCAAACCGCCCAGTGCCATCGCACCGCCACCGATCGCGACCGCAGCAGCCCCCGCAACCGTGCCGGCGGCAGCGCCGGCGCCAAGTTGTGGCGCGCCCGACACCAGACCTGCTGCGATGCCTGGGCCAAAAATGCCGAGCCCGAACAAGGAAAGCGCGGCCAGCAGCAAGCTCATGGCAGAAACGATATCGACCGGCCGGGTCAGCGTTGTGGCGAGTTCACTGAAGATGGTCGATCCGATGCCGATGATGATGGCAAGCACCATCACCTTGACGCCGGTTGCGATCACATTGCCGAGCGTCTTTTCGGCGAGGAATGACGTCTTTCCCCAGAGCGCGAACGGTACGAGAATAAAACTTGCAAGCGTCGTCAGCTTGAACTCGATTAGGGTGACGAATAGCTGAACCGAGAGGATGAAAAACGCGAGCACGATCACGATCCAGCAGAACAGCAGGATCAGAATCGTCGGCAGATTGGTCAGTATGTCGAAGCCCGAAAACTGGCTGGTTTCCTCCAGCAGCGGATGGGCCGCGGTGAATCCTGCGGAGGCCACGAAGCCCGGCCGCATCAGATCCGCCGCACTGAGCGTACCGCCGCTCGCCTTCAGCCCGATGCTTGAGAACGAGCTGAAGACGATGCCGGCGAGCGACTTGAAATTGCCGATGATGAAGGCGAAGGCTCCAACATAGAGCACCTTCTTGGCAAGCGTGACCAGGATGTGATCATCAGCCCGCAGGCTCCACGCGAGGCCGGCAAGCGTCAAATCGATCGCGACAAGCGTCGAACTGAGAAACGAAACATCGCCGCCGAGAATTCCGAAGCCGGAATCGATGTAGCGGGAGAACGTATCGGTGAAACGGTCGATGACCGCGAGATCAGCCATGGTCCCCTCCCCTAACGTCCGCCGGTGTAAGCGCGACCATCACCGATGAAGCGAGTGAAACGCTCGCGAGCGGCCGCAGCGGAGGCCTGCTGCTCGACAGTTCGCAAGGCTTCAGCCCGGGCCTGCGTCGCAACCAGTGCCTGGGCCTGCAGCGACTGCTTGACCTGAAGTGCAAGCAGTTCGTTGCCGGACTGCTGGGCTTGCAGGGACCCGACGGCGCCCGAAGAATTCGCCATCAGGGTGCGGAGCGTCTGGCCGTCCTGATCGAGCGCCGAAGCGATCGTGGCCTGCGTCACCAGCGTTTGCTTCAATGCCTGGTAGGTATTGTCCCAGCGAGCTGTGGCGTCCTGTACCATCCGATCCGAAGAGACAGCAGCGGTGTATTGACGAGGATAGAGCCGCTCAAAGTCGCTTTGGGTTTTCTGGACGTCAAACGAGATGCCCTGGGCCTGCGCGATCAGGCTATTGATCTCGTTGATCCGCGAGGTGAGTTGCCCAACGACGCTGCTCGGCAGGTTTGTCAGATTCCTGGCGCCGTTGATCAGCATCTGCGCCTGGTTTTCGAGGCTCTTGATCTGATTGTTGATCTGATCCAGCGCCCGCGCGGCGGTAAGGATATTCTGGCTGTAGTTCGACGGATCGAACACGACGACCTGGGCGCCAAGCCGCTGCGACCCATTGACGGCCAAAACAAGTGACGCTGCGGCTGCGACAACGGTAGTGAACAGTTTTCGGGGGACGGGTTTACCGAAAAGCTTTTCCAGCATCGGATAGCTCCAAGTTTGAGGGAAATGGGTAAAGGGCACGAGAGGTCACGCCTTCCTGACCTGTTCGAGTGTTCTTATGAGATTGGCGGCCCACTGGAGGTCTCGCGCGGCGAGATATCGTTCGACGAATTCGCTAGGACCGAATTTGTCGAGGACCATTTCGATCAACCGCTGATCTTCCGGCGACGAGGTGGCCGCGAACGCGAGCGCAATCGGGCCGAGCCCAAGCTCGAACAGCCGGTTGCCGGCGCGCGATTGCAGGTAATAATCGCGCTTGGGAAAGGCTTCCGCGATCAGACGGACCTGCGTATCGTTGAGGCCGAAGCGACGATAAGTCTCCGCCTGCGAGGGTTCCAGCGCCCGGGGGTTGGGCAGGAAGATCCGGGTTGGACAGGATTCGATGATCGCCGGTGCAATCTGGCTGTCGGCAATATCGGTCAGCGACTGGGTCGCAAAGATCACAGCTACATTCTTCTTGCGAAGCGTCTTCAACCATTCGCGGATGCGGCTGGCAAACAGCGGATCGTCCAGGAACAACCAGGCCTCATCCAGAACCAGAAGCGTCGGACGGCCATCAAAACGCGCTTCGAGTGCATGAAACAGATAGGTCAGAACCGGCGCGACCAGCCCCGGCAGAGCCATCAGTTCTTCCATCTCGAACGTCAGTACGTCGACGCCGGACAGCCTGTCGGCGTCGGCATCCAAAAAACGGCCGTACGGACCTTCGAGCGTATATGGAGCCAGCGCCTGACGTAGCGCGTCGCGCGCCAGAAGGGCTACGAGGCCGGTCATAGTGCGTTCCCTGGCCGGTGCTGTGCCAAGGCTCTTTAAGGCCGACCAGATGGTTTCCTTGACCTCGGGCGTAATCGCGACATGCTCGTGGGCAAGGACGCCGCACAACCAATCAAGTGCCCAGAGCCGCGCGCCCTCGTCGTCGACATCGCGAAGTGGCTGAAAAGAAAGTCCACCCTTTACCCCCAACTCATACCAAGCGCCGTCGAGTGCGAGCGTTGTCGCACGCGCCGATCGCCCCTTGTCAAAGATGATGAGCTGGGAGTTCTCGTAGCGGCGGAATTGGAGTGCGAGCACGGACAGAAAGACGGACTTACCGGCGCCTGTCGGGCCGACGATCAGGCTATGGCCGACATCGCCGACATACAGCGAAAGCCTAAATGGCGTCGCACCCTTGGTCTTGGCGAGCAGAAGCGGAGGCCCGTCCAGATGGTCGCAGCGCGCCGGGCCAGCCCATACCGCCGACAACGGACACATATGCGCAAGGTTGAGGGTATGGACGATCGGCTGACGAAGGTTTGCATAGGCTTGCCCGGGCAGACTGCCGAGCCAGGCTTCCACTGCGTTGACGCTCTCCCTGATGGTGGTGAAGCCGCGGCTGTTAATGGCCCGCTCGACCGCGCGAATCTTCTCATCGGCGGCATGGGAATCTTCGTCACAGACTGTGACGGTCGTGGTGATGTACCCGAATGCCACGAGGTCATCGCCGAGTTCCTGGAGCGCGGCATCCGCGTCGACCGCCTTGTTATCGGCATCGCTATCGAGCAGGGCGGCCTGCTCGTTGAACATCACCTCTTTTAGGATGGCGCCCAGGGATTTCCGCTTGGCAAACCATTGCCGCCGATAGCGGGAAAGTGCAGCGTGGGCTTGCGTCCGGTCGAGCGGTAGGAAGCGCGTCGCCCATCGATAGGCAACGCCAAGCCGGTTCAAGTCGTCAAGCACGCCCGGAAAGGTGACAGCCGGAAATCCAAGAACGGTGACCGTTCGAAGGTGGCTGCGGCCGATCGCTGGTGAAAGTCCTCCTGTCAACGGCTCGTCGCTCAGGAATGCGTCCAGATAGGCCGGAATTTCGGGAACAACGACCGGATGGCGCTTGGTCGAGACACAAGCATGCAGGTAGGTCAGGGTGTCCTGGTCATCGAGCGGGGCGACTTCCGGCAGGACCGATGACAGCAGATCGACGGCACGATCTGTCTCCTGGATAAAGCGCTGAAGGTGCTCCTGGTACCCGCCTTTACGACCTGCCCCGGTGCCGCGTTCTGCCGGCTCATCAACCTCGCCATTGGTCTCCTTTGAATTATCGTCGGCTGTCACCAGTGCATGGGGGGCGCTCTTTCGCCGGAACAAGCCCGATAACGGACTCCAGCTGGATCTCTCATCGCCCGGGTTTTCCAGAAACAAGGCCTCCAGCCTTGAGACCCGCTCAATCGGCGGCAGATACACAAACGTAAGATGCGAGATGCTCTCAAAATGTTGGCCAGCCTGACGCGAAGGACCATCCCATGCTGCATCAACCGTTCCCTCAAAGGACGCGCGTCGCTCCTCGTCGACCAGCCAGGATACTGCGTCGGGAAATTGCGACCGCGGATAGTCCGAGGCGGTCATGCGGGTAGCATCGAAGAAAAGCGCCCAGCCGGACCCGAATCTCTTCAGGACATTGTTGACGCGAGACGCGGCGCTCATCAGTTCCGCTTCGGTTGCGCTGTCGAGATCAGGACCGCGGTAACGAACGGTCCGCTGGAAGCTGCCGTCCTTGTTCAGGACGATTCCGGGCGCGACCAGACAAGCCCATGGCAGCCAATCGGCCAGGCGATTTGCGTGGGAGCGGAATTCGCGCAAATTCAGCATGCGAGCCATCCCTTGTGCTTGGTGTGGCGGACTGCGACTTCGACAAAGGCCGGATCGCGCTTGGCGAGCCAGACGGCGATGCCGTGCCCGACGATCCAGAGCACGAGACCAGCGAGCCAAAGCCGCAAGCCAAGCGCCAGTACGGCCGAGAGCGTGCCAATCAGGATGGCGGCAGCTCGCGGAGCGCCGCCGATCAGAATCGGCTCGGTCAGCGAACGGTGAAGGACCAGTTCAAAACCATCGCGCTGCATCAGATCAGCGCTCCGCCGCCGAACGAGAAGAACGACAGAAAGAACGAGCTTGCGGCAAAGGCGATGGATAGGCCGAAGACGACCTGGACCATCTTTCGGAAACCGCCGGAAGTATCGCCAAAGGCGAGCGAAATTCCCGTCACCGTGATGATCATGACAGCGACGATTTTCGCGACCGGCCCCTGCACCGACTCCAGAATGCGCTCAAGTGGCGCTTCCCACGGCATGCCCGAGCCGGCTGCAAGCGCGGCAGATACCGTCAGCAACGTGACGATTGCACTCGCGCCAATCTCCACCATCAAAGGGCCTGCAACGTCGCAAAGCCTTGCGGGGCGCACGCGCGTTGATTTTCGTAATCCGAACATCATGGGTTTCTCCGGTTTTCGATCAGGGATGATTGATTGGGCTTGGCAGGCCGTGCGGAATTTCGAGGGCGTACTCGCCTGAAAGGTCGAGGCCTTTGACTTCGACGGCTGCCTCGATCCGACGCCCCGGTCCCCGCCCCTTGATGAACACGACGAGATCGACGGCTTCTGCGATAAGGCGGCGGGGAACGATCGTTACCGCCTCCTGAATCAGCTGCTCGATGCGATAGAGCGCCGCACGAGCCGAGTTCGCATGGACCGTCGCGATTCCGCCGGGATGGCCGGTATTCCAGGCCTTCAGCATGTCGAGGGCCTCCCCGCCCCGGACCTCACCGACCACGATCCGATCGGGGCGCAGCCGAAGGGTCGAGCGCACCAGATCGGCGAGCGTTGCGACGCCAGATTTGGTCCGAAGTAGCACCGCGTCCTTGGCGTCGCATCGTAACTCGCGGGTGTCCTCAATGATCACGACACGCTGATCGAGGCCCGCGACCTCGGCCAGCAGCGCATTGGCGAGCGTTGTCTTGCCGGAGCCAGTCCCGCCGGCGACCAGGATGTTGCGACCCTCCGCAACCGCCGCGGCGAGAATCCTCGCCATAACGGGCGATGCAATCTGGGCCTTGACGTAGTCCGCCAGGCGGAAGGTCGTCGTTGCCGGTTTGCGGATGGCAAAGCAGGCCGCCAGCGTGACCGGCGGCAAGAGCCCTTCGAACCGCTCGCCAGTTTCCGGCAACTCAGCCGAGACAATCGGAGAAGAGCCACTAGCCTCAGCACGAACGTGACTTGCGACCAGCCGGACGATCCGCTCGGCCTCGTGGGGCGTCAGAACCACGCCAGTGTCGGCGCGCCCGGAACCATGACGGTCGAGCCAAAGCCGTCCGTCCGGATTGACCAGAACTTCGACCACGTCCGGCTCATCGAGAGCCAATGCGATGGCTGGGCCCATGGCGGTGCGCAACATGTTGCGGCGCCGCTCACGGGTCTCGGGCGAGAGGAGATCAGACATTGCCGACCTCCTCTCGTCCTTCCGGAGGATGCTCCGGCGGCTCGCCCGTTGCTTGCGTTGCACGGGGATTAGTCTCATCGTCTGCCGCTGGCTGGCCTAGCGGCGCGCCTTCTTCCAAATTCCGGAAAAACAGATCCGGATTGGACGTACTGACCCGCTCCATGACGTCGGCCACCAGTCGCCCGCCTGAGGCGACGCGTTTGCCGACCTGTGCGACAAACATATCGAAGCGTTCACGTCCCAAGGCACGCGCGGCGTTCTGATCGCCAGATGGCAATGGCGGCGTGATCGTGAGGTAGTAGCGGACAAAGAGAGCAATCGTTTCCGCCGTGATCGAGAGATCACGGTCGATCTGACCAAGCTGCCGGCTCATGCGGTCGAGACGCCGCACCAGAGCTGCATCGCCGCTTTGATCGCGCTCCGGGTTAAGAAAGCGATCGAGCGCGGCATCGACGATCGCCGACTTGTTGGTTCCTGGTCGGTTGGCCGCCAGCGTGAGGCGCTCGGCGACATGGTCGGATAGATAGATCGACAGTTTCGGTTTCATGATTTTGTCCATCAAAAGGCCGGAAGCAGATCGTCATCGTCGCGCGTGACCGCATGGGCGCGGCGAACCGTTGCCGGTCCGTTGGCAGCGCGCTGCATCTGATTGCGATCGGAGGCCGCGTCGGAGTCGTCTTCAAAGAGGCGTTCCTCGCCAGGGGACGTCTCGCCAGCGTCATGCGCGAGGTCGTCGAACAGGGGCAGTTGCTGCTTGAGCCCGCCCTCTTCATCGGCGCCCTGCATCAGCTCACGGAACGGAAGCGTTGTCAGCCGGAGATCGACCTGCCGAAGCTGGTCTTGCCAATCATGGGCTCGTGAGCGGGGACAATCGGCGTATGCGCCGCTCTCAAGCTGTGGCGGCGGAAGCAGCCGCTTGCTGAAGTTTGCGTCCTCATAGTGCCGCAGCTTCTTGGCGCGCACGGGTGCAAGGCCAGACACCAGCACAATCGCTTCATCCTGGGGGAGCTGCATCACCTCGCCCGGCGTTAGCAGGGGTCGTGCGGTCTCCTGCCGGCTGACCATGACGTGCCCTAGCCAGGGCGCGAGGCGATGGCCGGCATAGTTGCGCTGCGCCCTAAGTTCCGTGGCAGTGCCGAGCGCGTCCGAGATCCGTTTGGCAGTCCGCTCATCATTGGCTGCAAACGCGATCCGCACATGGCAATTGTCGAGGATGGCGTTGTTCTCGCCATAGGCCTTGGCGATCTGGTTGAGCGATTGCGCGATCAGGTAGGCACGGATGCCGTAGCCAGCCATGAACGCCAGCGCGCTCTCAAAGAAATCAAGCCGCCCCAGCGCCGGGAACTCGTCCAGCATCATCAGCAGTTGCCGCGGCTTCGGCGCTCCGTCATTCGTGTTCAACGTTTCGGTGAGGCGGCGACCGATCTGATTGAGGATCAGCCTCATCAAGGGCTTGGTGCGGCTGATATCGGACGGTGGCACCACGAGATAGAGCGTGACTGGTCTCTCGCCAGCAACAAGGTCAGCGATCCGCCAGTCGCAGGCCTCGGTATTGCGGCCGACGGTTGGATCCCGATAAAGCCCGAGGAAACTCACCGCGGTCGACAGCACACCGGAGCGCTCGTTCTCGGACTTGTTCAGCAGCTCGCGTGCCGTTGCCGCGACTACGGGATGAACCTTCGGTGCGTCCTTCGTGCCAAGATGGTTGGTCGCCATCATGATCCGCAACGTCTTCTCGAATGATTGGGCGGGATCAGCGAGGATTTCTGTGACGCGGGTAAGCGTCTTGTTCTCCTCGGCGTAGAGGACGTGAAGGATCACGCCGACAAGCAGTGCGTGGCTCGTCTTTTCCCAATGGGTACGACGTTCGAGCGCGCCCTCCGGATCGACCAGAATGTCGGCGATGTTTTGGACGTCACGGACTTCGGCAGCGCCCTTGCGTACCTCAAGGAGGGGATTGTACCTGGCGCTCCGGGTGTCGGTCGGATCGAACAACAAGCAATGTGAGAAGCGCGACCGCCAGCCCGCGGTCAGATGCCAATTCTCGCCCTTGATATCGTGGACCACGGCCGACGATGTCCAGGACAGCAAGGTCGGTAGCACCAGACCGACGCCCTTGCCCGAGCGCGTCGGTGCAAAGCACATCACATGTTCTGGGCCGTCATGACGGAGATAGTCGTCGCCAACGCGGCCGAGGAGAACGCCCTTGGCCTGGAATAGGCCAGCGCCTGCGATCTCGCTTGGCGTCGCCCAACGCGCCGAGCCGTAGGTCGTGACCAACTGATTTTGGCGCGCGCGCCAGACGGAATTGACCACCGCAAAAAATGCGCCCGCAACGCCTCCGCCTGCAGAGACCGCACCGGCGCGCTCGAAGATCTCGGGCGCGTACGCCTCGTATGCGTACCACCACTCAAATAGGCGCCACGGCAGATAGACCGGATAGCCCGATAGCGCGAACCAGGGCGAGCCGAGGCCATCCTGATAGCCTAGCGCGCTAGCCGTCCATTGCGTCGCGCCCCACGTCGACGTGACAACAATGCCGAAGACAACGGCAATCTGGCCAACATAGATTTTTGCCGGAAACATTCCCTGCCCCATTCACAACGCCACGTGAACGGCGCGATGAAGACGGCGAGAACGATGCACATTCAATCGAAATAAAATTCGGGCGCAACAACGAACTCTACGTTGATCTAGCTTACCGAGAAGGGATCGTGCGTGATCCAACTTCGACGTACCTAGGCAAACACCTCAATAGAAAGTGAGCGGTTTGACGAAACAGGATCATATGTCCGGCCGGCGCAAACCACGGCAAGTTGTTGCACGCATCCGTCCCTGGCGTTCCACGATTCGCCGGGTCGGCCGGGTCGAACGACCCGCATGTCTGCGCCTGATAGAACGCCCCGCAAAATGAGAAGCGTTTGCGCTTACGGGGGCAATTGCGTTGGAAGCGCCGGCTCCTCGCTTCTGCCGGGCGGTGGTGCGTCGACTGGTGGTGAAGCAGGGTAGAATTGCTTGAAGTCGTCGTGCTGACGAAGTGCCTCCGGACGATAGGAGCCTACTTTTTCGCCCGCGCAATCAATAATCGTTTCCAGCGCAAACCGCTCCTTTACCGTTGGATGAATCTTTGCCTGGGGCAGAATAGATCGCTTGATGATCTCATAATTGGCGTTCGCCAGGAGACCTCGAAAGATGCGGGGCAATCGCTCCCTGAATGCGTCAATTGCATCTCGCGTACCCGCAATCTCGCTATGCTGCATGCTGTTCGCATCAGGATAGAGGTGTAGAGGCGTTCCGGCAGCGCCCGCCCCCGCCAGTGCTTCACCGTTGACCGTTACTGGTCCCAACTTGATCGGATGTTCCAGCTCAAGTATCTGCTCCAGCATCCAATGCAGCGAGATATCGGAAAGCCGTGACTCCGTCTCCGGATAACTGCCGCCAATGTCGGAATGGTTTCCCGCAAACCACGCTTGCGACAATTGCGTGCTGTCCGGCTGCCCCCAGGTGACGCGGTCAAAGTCCTTCCGCCTTTCGTCAATGGCATTGGCCGAACGCGCCGTTCCGACGTACCTCGATAATAGGCGGTCGAAGTTACCTGACTTCCATTCGGCCTGATGGGAGCGTTTGTCGCCCTTGTTCGGGAAATCATAGATCGTCTTGGTGTATTGCGCGCGCTGCCTGTATAGAAACCAAAGAATTGACAGCACGATCAGCACGGTACTTGTCGCAAGTTCCGACCACCAGAAGCCGAAGTCAAAGTACTGACTTACGATTAGCGACGGTATAATTGCCAGTACGGCGGATGCAAAGCCAGCGACGCCGGCGAAGAGGACCGTCAGACCCGCCTGGATCAGAAACCTGCGCATGCCACTGGCGCCGAGCGCCGCGACCGTGTCAAATACGCCAACAAAATGGGCCGCCGCATTGGACCTATCCTTGTCGACATCTTTGCCGACAAAATTCGAACCGTACTTCGCACGAAATCTTCGAGCTTGCTCGTCGCGCTCGGTTTCATAATCGCCGCGCGCGTGTCCAGCGCCGTGCTCATAGACGGTCTCAACGGCTTCCCTGGCGATATCATGAACCTGCTTGCGGTAGCGCAGCAGTGGACCATTTTCAGCCATTGTGGGAATGCCGCACAGCATGATCGTGTTGGCAAGACAGCGGACGGTGTATGCGCCACGGCTGAAGCCGATCAGGTAGATCCTGTCGCCTTCCTCGTAGTGATTGATAATGAATTCGTAACAGTCGGTCATGTTCTTGGTGATGCCGCGACCGGTCACCGACTGCAGCAGCTTGTCAAGCTTGCGCATGAGGCCGGTGAAACCACTCGCGCCGCTGTCCGTTCCCAGACCGGGATCGTAAAAGCAGACCTGCTCGGCCGGATCGATTGCATTATCGGGATGCACCCGTGATGACCGGTACATCTTGTAGACGTTGCTGATGCGCTGCTCGGGCCGGACGCCCCCGTCCTGGCCGGTTCCGTCGGAATAAACGACAATGTTTTTCGGCATGAAAAGCGTCTCCGTTGCTTGAGCAGCAAAATGTTATCAAGCAGCCACACGCTATGGTAGTTGAGTCCAGTCAAATGTCCTAACTCGCCAGATGCCCTTTTGCGGCAGCTTTCGAGCGGCGCGATCAGCCCGTTGGCATTGCAGGCAGCGAGCCGGTCATGGGCCTCGATCACGGTCAGTCGCGGCAGGCACGCGCAATAGCCAAGAGGGTCTCTTATCGCCCCAAACCGCGCTTGATCCCGATCGACCAAGAAATCCCCTCACCGCCCACGACGCCGATGACGCTCTGCCCCTTCGTGCGTTCAAGAACCGGGCGCCATGGCACCAGGCTGAATTCCTGCGCCCGTTCGATCAGGGCAACCCGTCCACTGTTCAGCGTCAGCGTCCGCCGATAGGTGCCGGTCAGCCGATCGCCGGGCTTGATCTCGGAATATCCAAGGCCGGTTTCGCCGGCAATGCGAGCGCCGACCTCGGCAAGCTCTCGCCGCTCCAGGGTCTGCACCAGATTGCGGGCGTAGACGAACCGCCCTTCCTGCTCGCGCGCGAGCCCTTGCTCAAGCAGCCACTGGCGCCGGGCGCGAAGGGCCGAGCCGACCTCTGACCCTAGCCCCATCGGGGCGATCGTCTCAGGCCCCTTCGCGACCAGCTGGCGGTCGAGCCAGGTCGCGCCGTTGGCATTGGGCAACGCCTCCAGATTCTGCCACGACAACACCGTCATTCGCACGGGGCGTTCTGAACGGCTGGCGACCTCGAAGCGCTCTGACCGGTCGAGGTGACCCTCCCCAACTTGCCATCGTCCATCCGGCAACCGCTCGGCCAAGCCCTGCCTTCGCATCGCCTCAAGGCGGCGAGCGTGACTTTCGATGAATTCAGATGAAGCGCGGGGTTCGGTGTCGCGATGAAGATCCGCGCTGTAGAGCCCTTGATTACGGGACGCGACCTCCGCAATGGTGCGGTCGACCTGACGCGGACCGACGTCCCGCGCACGGAGCTCGACGATCGTATTACGAACCAGCGGCTCGTCCTCGGCGCGCCGCAACCCGAGTTCGACGTAATGGATTCGGCCATCGACGCCGTCGACAACCGCATAGCGTCGCTCGCGCAATTCATCCGAGAACCCTTCCGCGACCAGACGTCCGACGACGCGGCCGCCGGCTTTGGGGTCGAAGATCGCCTGATCGGCCGCAGCGCGATTGAGTCCGGCGTCCTTCAAGTCGCGGTGCATGGTCTTGATGATATCGCCGCGCTCCCCCATGCGCCGCAGAGTCGGCTCGATATCTCCGGCGATCCGCCAGGTACCCGGCATCGTCTCTTCCACCAGACCCAGGCGCTCGAGCGCCCGGAGCCTCCCCATCCGCAAAGCATGATGCCGCGGATCACGCTCAGGTTTGGCGGAAAGCGCAAGGACGCCGTCGCGTGCGTCGCGGAGAATCGCGCGGTCGAGGCGGGTGAGGCGTTCCGCGCCGACCTCCTGCTCAAGCTTGCGCAGCTGGTCCAGTTCGCTTTCGGGGCCTAGCTCGCGGGTAATCAGCTCGCTTGCCCGGGCCCGCATCCCGTGGGCGATGTAGTCGCGGGCGATCACGAGGTCGCTGCCAAGATCGTCCTTGCCACGCACTACGATATGGCTGTGAGGGTGGCCGGTATTGAAGTGATCGGCGGCGACCCAGTCGAGCCTGGTGCCGAGATCAGATTCCATCTGCCGCATCAGGTCGCGGACGAACGGTTTGAGATCGGCGATTTCGCTAGAGTCCTCCGGTGCCACGATAAAACGAAACTGATGGCGGTCGCCTTCCGCTCGTTCCGCGAACGCCTTGCCGTCAACGTGATCCCTGCCCTCGTCGTAGAGCTCGCCGGGATTGCCCTCGCGCGTGACGCCGTCGCGCTGGACATAGCGCAGATGAGCCCGCACCGCGCCGGCATTGCCCGCCTTGATGCGGACGATCCGCGCCTTGATGACGACCCGGCGCTGGCCCGCGGAGCGACGGCTTGCAGACACCGTTCCCTGCGCATAGCCACGGCCGATGCGTGAGCCGGTGAAGCTGGAAGTTCGGTGCGTTGTTCCGATACCGGCTTTTTGCGCGATCTTGCCAACGCGCTTGACGTAGCTGATTGCCTTGCGGCCGCGGTGGTTGCCGATGCGGCCAAGCCTGACCCTGAACTCGTCGTCGGTATCGGACACAAGCGCTCTCCGCGAATGGCAGGCGCATGTGTGAACGGGTTTCCGCTGCGTCAAGACGCAGACGTGGTTCATCAATCGCGAAAGGTACTTAACTGTGAGTTGTCGCCACCGTCTTCGACGGTGGCGACAAATCCTGGATGTGCAGACAACGACTTAGGCGCGTTTGGGCGCCAGTGCTTTTATCTTGCCCTCCCGCTTGATCTACGGGTTGATTGGCTCATCCTGGCTAACGGGTCTTTTAGCGAAACATCAGCACACGCCGAGGCCCGGGCGCGCGGTTACGATAAGAGCCTGGTTGACGGCGAACGCGTTCAAAAAGCACCACCATTTTGCCCGCAAAACAGACGCGCGCGAGGCTCCCAAGACGCTTCTTGGTGCCACTAGATTTCCGGAAACAATCGCGGAAACAGCACGTCGAGCGTATCAAAAGGAAAGCGCAGCGACACCGGGCCCTTGGGTGTATCGGAGGCAAGAAGGCCGGCGGCGATGACGTCATTAAAGACGCGCCGTGCCGTTCGTTCGGGAAGGCCGGTGATGCGCGGGACTTCGCCGCGGTCGAACTGTCCGCGGATCAGTGCTTCCTTCAGAAGCCGCGCCGCCTCGGGCTTCAGCTGCTCGCTGCGTTCGACGAGACTGCGCATTCGCTGGGCCAGGGTCTCGATCTCGAACAGGCTTGTCATGAAGGTTACCTGATCCAGGCAGACCTGCAGGAACCAGAGAACGTATTCGTTCAATGCACGCTGCGAGAGGTTTCCCCGGCCGTCGAGATCGCCCTGCCGCGGCATGTCGGCGTGGTCCATCATCCGTTTGTAATCGCCAGGACCGGTCAGGCCGCGCGCCAGTCCGCGTGAGACCGACCATAGTCCGTGCGCGCCGATTCCGGCGAGATGTGCCATGGCGTGGCTCATCAGGCGGCTGACGCGACCATTACCATCAGGGAAAGGATGGATGTAGTTGAAGCGATGATGCGCGGCCGGAATGGCGGTGATCCGCGCCGATTTGCCGAGGCGCTCGAAGCGATAGCGCTCGGCAAAATACGTCATGAACGCTTCGACGCGACCGCTGGAGGGCGGCTGATGCCGGCCGACCGCGACATCGTGTTCGGAGCTTGAGCGCCATGTCCCGGGCTGCATTGTGAATTCGGTACCGGCACCCTGGATGCGCAGCATCTCAGGCGCGGCGTCGCGGTAAAATTCGCGATGAAGCCAGAGAATGAAATCGACCGAGGCCGGTTCAGGCAGGCGATTTTCCAGCGCCATTGCATCGATTTCGGACTGCACGCGCACATGGGCGGCGGCCTCGATCTGAAGGTTGCGCCGCGCCTCGTCGTTGTCAAAATTGCCGTCGATGGCGCGCGCGATATCGCGCGGCCTGGTGTTATGGCCTTCGATCAGGTTGCTGTAGTAGGTGTTCATGATCCGCACGAGGCCCGCGAGATTGGCGGCGGTCTGCGGATTGAGCGCGTGACCAAGCTTCGCGGCCGCCGCTGAGAGCTCGGCGACCACGTCCGAAATGGCCTCCGGCAAGTTTTCCAGCCGGGCAGGCTCGATGCGTTCGACGGTTTCCATGTCGGGGCTCATATTGGCCGATCTGCCGTGGTATTAAGATATTCAATATAAATGATTTTCTTGTAAAGATCGCCAGCTTTGGCCGATCTTGTGGCCGATCTTAGGCCGATCGATCGACAGCCAGTTCTGGCCGATCTGACTTATCTAATAACCTATTGATATATATTACGAATATTTGATATTTCAGAGATTTTGGCCGCTTTTCTGGCCGATCCTGGCTGGATCGGCCGCTATTTTGCGATCTCAGGGCACCGAAGCCCGGTCTGGCAGACCACTAGCCCAAGGGATTCCAGGTCCATAAAGGACGCGCGACGCCGACGATATCGCAACGAAGGACCGGACCAAAATACCGTGAATCGAACGAAAGCGGATGCGGCTGCAGCAGGAAGAATTCGCCGTCGATGAGACGCATGCATCCTTGCCACGCCGGCAAAGCTCGTCCTTCCAGATCGGTCGCGTAGGTTTCGGCCACGACCTTGCCGTTGATGGAAACCGTCCCGGTTGGTTGCTCCGACCGGCACACTTCGTCGCCGCCGGCGGCCATCACCTGTTTGATAAGCGGCACCGCCGGCGGCAAGATTCCGCGGGCGACGATCATCAACTCGATCAGCGGCGGTGGCTGTACCACGGCGATTTCGCCGAGCGCGGGCAGCCGGCTCTCGACCAGATAAAAGCCGAGCGGCGCACTGCCGCTGGCGTTGTAGACGATCAGCGGCGTCTGTGGCGGGATAGAGGCCAAGGTCGCGACAAGGCCCACGGACACGCCCGCGAGGATCATGAGTTTCGAACGCAATGAAACACGGTTAGCTCCCATTGGAGGTCGACCTCCGCTTGCTGGCTTGCGAATAGTCGACGAGGTCTTCGATGTGGTAACGGACGTAGCGTCCGTGCTTGCGGTAGAGAGGACCGGTACCCTGCACCCGCATTTTTTCCAGGGTATTCTTGGTCAGCCGTAGCCAGGCCGCAGCCTCCGCCGTATTCAGAAAAGGCCGTTCAGGCTCTTTCTTCTCATTATCCGTCATGTCCAACGCTCTCCCTGTCCCGCGGCTCGGCAAGATGCGCGGGCGAGAGGCAGCGTCGTCAGATTGCGGCATCGGCGGGAGTGGCGAAGATGATGGCGGCCGATTTCGCCACCCCAGGCCGGCCAAGATGGTCAAACCGGCAAATATCCGGACCAGCTAAAAGAGCAGATCGCGGTACCCGCCCTTCATCAATTCGGTGCCCTTGGCGACCAGCCGCCTTGTGCGGTCTTTCAGGAACTGGCTCGGTCCTTGCCATTCCTCGGCTACTTTCTTCTCGCCAAAGATGGTGATGGCGATCTGCCGATAGGTCTTGCCGCGCAGGCTTTCATCGAGCGCGATCAGCGCATGATGAAGGCGTTCGTCGATGGCAAATGGCGGCCGGCTGCCCGCGGACGGAGCCTGTTCCGCAAAGCGATGAAGGCGCTTGAGCAGTTCGGTTTGGGTGTTCAGGTCTGCAAACCCATCGATCTCGAAGACGGGCACAAAGGGATTGGTCAGGACCGCCACGTCATGGATTTCGAGGGGAATGTGGATGCCTGGTCCCTTCATCAGCACCAACGGAGCATCATCGACGCCGATCGCAGCAGTACGGCCAACAGTGAAGCTCGACAGCGTGAGCGGTGTGACATTTTCACGACGGGCCGGAGGTGCGGCCCTGACCCGGACCACCTGTTTCAACGCGGCGACATGCCAGAAAACCGGGGCTTGCCGGGCGGCGACCGAGGGATCAGCGAAGGCGTAAAGTCCCCATCGTTCGGCGCGGGGAAAGCGCCTCCGCAGCCGCAACAGGTGGGTGCCGTCTTTCAGCGTCACATGCGGTAGGCGCCGGGGCACGGAGCTACGCCAGTCCGCGCCGTAATCCGGATTGCGGCGCAGGAATTCCCACGCCCAGTCGCTTGGATCGTAGGACGTTGGACCGTAGGAAATGGCTGCGTCGCGCGGGAGCGCGCGCGAAGGATCGGCGATGTCGTGATTCAGGAGAAGCCCCGGCGTTCAGACAAGCGAGCCATGATCGTCGAAACAAAATGCGGCGACAGAACGGCCCCCGCGCTGACAGCGCGAGGTCTGCCCCTACGAATCTGCCGGGTTCCAGATCACAGCGAAGAAGCTGTCGTCGTCCCTGGCTGGCGACGCGGACGAGATCGACGCAGAGCTTGCGAAGTCAGAACTCGGCTGCTGCGAGCGACAGGCTCACATTGTCCTTAGTCGGGTGGGTCGGGTTCCCGATGTTGAGGCGGCAGATTTGCACAGCCGACGATCTCCGACCGGAGAAAAAAGAGAGGCCAAACCAATCTCGCGCTTAGCCCTGTGAACTTCTTGTCACGAGTTGGACAGTGCTTTCCGCGAGCCGGGCCGCAGGCCCGGCGAGCGGCGGGCGCGGAAACGCGCCCGCCGCCGATCCGGACAACCGGGTCGGCGGAAAATCGCAAATTTCAAGCCTCAAGACGGGCAGCCGCGCAACCTGGCCTCCGGTTGCGCGGCCCTGCGATTTCGGTGGTCAGGTGGCGCGTTCCAGCAGGCGCTTCGCCCTGCCCTCAAGCTCAAGACGCGCGTCTTGATGTGACTTGCCGCGGGCCAGCGCTGATATCCCCTGCACGAAATCGAACAGGCTTTCCGGCGGGCGGCCTTCCTCATGCAAGACGGTCTCGATGATTTTTGCCGTCTCCGACTTGGAGAACCCGCGCTTGCGCAGGAAGCCATCACGGTCCTCATCGCTGCGCGCCACAATCCGTTCGCGCGCGGCCTTGATACCGGCGATGAATGGCGCCGGTGACGAATCGGTAAAGCGCGTCAGCGCGGGAGCGGCCTCATGCGCAAAGCGCTGGGCGGCAAATTTGGAATGCCGGATCGTAATTTCCTCGAAATTCTCGACGCCCCACAGATTGCGGTTCATGCACACCGCTCGCAGATAAAACGAGGCGATCCCCAGCGTTCTCGAACCGACCTCGCTATTCCAACAATAGAACCCCCGGAAGTACAGATCCGGCGATCCATCCGGCAAACGTCCCGCCTCGATGGGATTGACATCGTCAACCAGAAACAGGAACACGTCGCGGTCGCTGGCGTAAAGCGTCGTGGTGTCCTTGGTGATGTCCACAAATGGATTATGCGTCATGCTGTTCCAATCGAGCACGCCCGGCACCTTCCACCGCGTATCTCCAGTCCCGTTGCCTGCGATTTTCATGACCGCTGCGACAAGTTCGTGATCCCAGATACGCCCGTAGTCCGGCCCAGTGACCGCGCGAAGTTCGACGCGACCGTCATCGGCCTCCAGTGTTTTCATCAACTCGGCGCGGTGTGACAGCAAGCCATGTTGCAGATTGATCCCGGCCAGCGGCGCGGGAAGCTGCCGCATATAGGATGACGGCGCGCCAACAAGACTGCACAACTGCCCAAAGCTCCAATGCGTCGGCACGACCGGTTCGTCACGTCCCGGCACGATCAGGGCCAGCCGCTCGGCGTTGTCGCGGCTCACCTCCACCTTTACGGCACGGCTCTCCACGGTGCGGGCCTGCGCGCGCTCGGCGCGGCCGCGGACAGCATCGTATAAGTCAGTCAGGTTCAGATATCTCTCATCGTCCGGCCGTGAAAACCATTCCGACGACACGCGGCCAACGCGCTCGCCGCGCGATATATCCACGCGAAAGCCGCCGGAAACAGGCTGCTCGTTCTGGGGCAGGGTTATCATCGTCATCGCTCGTTCTCCTTCTGGTGCTGGGTTAAAGCGCAGCGCTGCGCTGCAACCCTGCCCGTCGGCGAGACCGGGGTAGCAAGGGCAAGGGCGGCCGGAGTGGAGGGGGATCACCCGCCCAAGGGGGCGCGCGACGCGCGCGTCTGCACGCGCTTGGCGCTCATGTCTTCATGAATATTGTGCGACAGCGCGGAAGACCGGGGAGACCACTCCGGCCGGCGCCGGCTTCGGCGCTTCACCCTTGCGCGCGCGAGGGCGGAGCCCTTAGCGTTTCTGCGTGAACAAGGGGGCCGAAGGTCCTTGCACTCTTTCTTCCGTTCCGTTGCGACCATGAGCGCAGCAAAAACCCCGCCTCCGAAGAGGCGGGGTGCGTCGATCCGGTTGGATCAGTCGCCGTTGCGGCGGGACCAGATCAGCGTGAAGCTGTCGTCGCCCTCACCCTTCACCAGCGAGGCGTAGATCGGGGCCGGGAAGCTCGGATCGTCGAGTTTGACTGAGAGGTATTCGCGTTCGGTCTCCCGCGCGGTCTTCTTCCAGGCGGCGCCGAACTCGGTGGCGCCGGCGAAAATGCGATAGTCGGGCGCCTTGTCGTTGTCCTTCTCGGTCGCAACGAACTTGGCCTTGACGTTGAGCGTGAGCGTCTTGACCGAGCCGGTGTAGCCGTTGTCCGCTGCGGTAAAGGTTCCGATGGTAGCCATGGTGGTCTCCGTCTGTTGTCGGGCCGCGACCATCGCGGCCTCGATGGCGGTCCTTGGCCCGGGGAGCGATCGGCCCGCAGCCGTCAGGCCCGCAGCACAGCGGAGGACGGCGTCAGACGGCTTTTTTGCCTCACGAGGAATGCCGCCACTTCGCGGCAGGGGAAAAAAGCCGGCGTAGCCGTTGCGGGAAGGCGATCGAGGCGAAGCCGTCCCTCGGGCCTGATCCGTCCATTCGAGGTCGCGTGAGGAGTACGCCCATCAAACAGACTGATGGAGACCACCATGAATGCCATCACCGTCCCCGCCCAAGGACAAGGGTTTCACTGGGCAAAGACGCGCGTCTGCGAACCAGTGAAGGCGACGGCGCGACCCTGGCCAACGATGGCGCACGATTCGCATCACGCGCGCACTCGGTTTCGCGCGCCCCCTGATACAAGACCCCGCGGAGTCCGGCTCACGATCTTGATGTCACAGAGAGCCGATAGTCCGCCCCGACGACGCCTCGCTGGTGAAGGATGACAGCGACGACAGCTTTACGCTGATCTGGTCCCGTCGCAACGGCAACTGATCCACCCGGTTCGCTGCAACGTGCCATCCTTTGGGCGGGCTCTGAGGCGCTGACCACAACGCGCCCTGCTCCACCGGTCCCAATCTAACAAGCGTCTCGCTTTCGCTGGACAGTGCGCCCGGTCGACGGCGTGAGTACCCTTGAGATTGGCCGCGCGCCCGACGGCGCGCGGTCAAAAATTTCGACTGTTCCACGGTGACAAGCCGGGACCGCATTGACGGTCCCGGCCATGCCGATCACTCGGCCGCGTCAGCATAAACGCTGGCATGCGCTTCCGTACCAGCATCCATCGGCGCTTGCTTGACGCGCTCTTCCATGGTTTTCGGTGTCCGCATCAGCGCGGGCAGCCAATCCGTCGCGGCCAGCAGTTGCTCGGCGGCTTCCGCCATATCCGGCTTCTTCATATCCACCATACGTTCGGCCGCTTCGTGACTGATGCCTTCCCGCACCGCCTCCAGGATGCGCGCCTTCGTAATCCGCCCGAAATAAGCCCGCGCGGTCGGCCGCCAGTACCCGGTCATATCGAGCGAGACGGCTTCCGCCAATTGGTCGGCTGTGGCCTGGGCCCGTGGTTTCCGCTCCCAAGGCAACTTGACCGCGTTGACCGTCAGGGCAACGCAATGCGCGAACAAGGCCATGCGGCTGTCGTGATCGAGTTCGGCCACAAAGGACCAAAGCCCGGTCACGTCCCGGGGCATCTGCCTCGCCCAATTGGCATGTCGATCCGCCCAAGCCTTACCGGTCGGGGCGTCCTCGATCCCGTCCGCATGCCCTGCCAAATCGGTCTTGACCGGCTGGATGCCGACAACATGCACGTCCGCGCCAATATAGAAGATTTGGGCGGCGAGCGCATGTGTGGCGGCTACGATGGCTGTTTCGGGCTGTTCGCTCAAATTGAGCCTGAGCCCCAAGGTGCGATGGGCGGTGAGATCACGAACAAGGATATCCGACAGAAGACTGTCGTTTTCTTCCTCGCCCGTCTCCCCATCCTCCGCTGACCGGCCGTCACCACTCTCCGCGTCGGGGCGCTCCGAAGCATCGCCCGCAAGCTCGGATTCGGGTTGGGGCTTTTCATCTTCCGTTCGGATGAAGCCGCGTTCGATCCGGACGGTGCCATCATGGTTGAGGATGATGAATGCTCCGCCCCGCGCAATGTAGTCAGGGTCATAGGCCTGTCGTCTGGCTTCCAGACGTTCGATTTCTGCCTCAAGCTCGCCAAACCGCGCGTCCACTTCGTCAGCAAGTTCCTCGTCCGTCTCGTGCCGCTCGGTCAGACTGTTGAATTCGGTCTGCGCAGCATCAAGGGCGGCCTGATCTTCCGCCGAAAGCTCCACCGGATGCGGGTACGTCCGGCGCAGACCATGGGCGTGCGGAAAGTCGAGATGGGCTTGGGTCCATTTCCAACCCTCGGCCTCCCGGAGGGTATCTGCCACGCGCCCGAGTTTTCCGGTCACCAACAGCTCGAGCAGCGCCACATCCTCGAAGTAGCCGCCGCCATCCTCCGTAAAGAGGTCTCGCAGGATCGTACCACCCGCCTCGGTATAGGGCTCTACGCCGACGAAGATCGCGCGGCGATCCGTGGCGGCGACGTTGGTTTCCATGAGCAGGCGGCGGATGGTGCTGGCGTCCCGGTTATAGGACAGCCGTTCAAAGGCGGCTTCCTGCCGGGCATGCTCCTCGGTGATCGCAAAGGCCATCAGCTGGTCGAGCGCCAGTTCACCGTTACGATAATTCTCCATCAGCTTGGGGGAAACCGCGCCCAACCGCAGGCGCTGCCGCACCACATGCGGCGTCACGCCGAACCGGGCGGCGATTTCCTCCGCGCCGAAACCGCGTTCCTCGGCCAGCTTTTTGAACGCCTCGAACTGGTCGGCGGGATGCATGTTCTCGCGGGTGACGTTCTCATCGAGGCTGATTTCGTGGGGATCATTCGCAGTGTCGATGATGCAGCGGATCGGTTCGGTCTTCTTGATCTCCTTGCGCTTGACACGGAGAAGCTGCGCCAGCCTGCGGCCTTCGCCGATGGTGACGAAATAGAACCCAGTGGCCGCGCCATCGGTATCCAGTTCCGGCTCGACGACAAGATTTTGCAGGATGCCTTTGGCGCCGATGCTGGCCGCATAGGCCTCAATCGACGCCTCGCTGTGCGGCGTCTTGCGGGCGTTCTTGGGGGATTTCTTGAGCTTGTTGAGCGGAATGAAGTTCTCGGTCCCGCTCGCCGCGACGATTTCAACGTTCTTGGCAGTCATGATCAATCTCCTTTTAGGGCGTGGGTGCAGAGCGCACCTCGCGCCTGCACCCCTGCCCGTCGGCGAGACCGGGGGTAGCAAGGGCAAGGGCGGCCGGGGCGGAGGGGGATCACCCGGCCTGCACAAGCGGATTCCGCGAGTGGCAGTTATCGGTCTTGAAGTCCGCGCGGAAGGTCGGGGAGACCGCCCCGGCCGGTCCCGGATCTTCCGGGACTTCACCCTTGCCCGCGCGAGGGCGGAGCCCTTAGCCCCCAAACAGAAAGAGGGCGTCTGCGCCGCAGCGAAGCGAAGGTCAGTCGGCAGTTGCGAGACCGGTTAAAAAGGCACCCGAACGAAGGGCAGTGATAGCGACGCCGGCATGAAATGACGGCGGGACCGAGGGCGAGTGCCTCCGGCGAGCGACACCGTATCGCGCCAGGGATCGAAGCCGAAGGCCGAGACCGCGCGAGCGGGCTCGGTTCACGAGAGATCCTATGCAGCAGGCAAGAGTGCTCCAATAGGCGCTTCTGATTCGCTGACACAGGAGGTGAACATGAATGGTCAAACCGATTTCACCGCGAAAGTAGAGCCAGAAGATTTCAAGAATACGCTTTTTGTGGCCATGGAGTTGAGCCGCTCGACCTGGCTGGTGGCGACGTTCGCACCGCGGCTTGGCGACAAGATCAGCGTGCATGCGATACCGGGCGGGGACACGAAGCGTTTGCTTGCGCTTATTGGCCGCCTGCAAGCGAAGCTTCGAGACAAGGGCGTCAGCCGGGTGCGGACGGTATGCTGCTATGAGGCAGGCTACGACGGGTTCTGGTTGCATAGGGTGCTCGTCAACCACGGCATCGAGAACCACGTCCTCGATGCAGCGAGTCTTCCGATCGATCGTCGCGCCAAGCATATCAAGACAGACAATATCGACGCCAAACGTCTGCTCAGGGCAATTGTAGGCTTCGTGCAAGGCGATCCGCAAAGTTGCCGCGTGGTTCGGGCGCCAACGCCCGAGGAAGAGGATGCGCGGCGCCTCCATCGCGAGCGGCAGCGACTGGTGCGCGAACGTACTGGCCATTTGAACCGGATCAAGGCCCTTTTGATAACGCATGGCATTCGGGCGCTCCGGATCACGGATGGAAAGTGGTGTGAGCGTCTTGACAAGATGCGGACCGGCGATGGTCGGCCGATTCCGGCGCGGCTGAAGATCGAGATCGAGCGCGAATGGAAGCGGCTCAAGGTGGTCGCCGAGCAAGTCCGGGAGGTCGAAGCCGAACGTGACAGGCTCGTCAAAGGAAGCGAACCATCAGGGGACGCTTGCACCGAAAAGATGCGCCAGCTCGTCAAGCTGCACGGTATCGGCGCCGAGTTTGCCACGGTGCTCACGCGCGAAGTCTTCTATCGACCGTTCCAGAACCGCCGGCAAGTCGCCAGCTACGTCGGCTTGACGCCGGCACCCTACGACAGCGGAGACACCAAACACGACCAGGGAATCAATAAAGCCGGCAACACACGAGCCCGTGTGATCGCCGTGCAAATGGCTTGGCTGTGGCTCAGGTACCAATCGAAAAGCGAACTGTCCCTTTGGTATTACAGGCGCGTCGGAGACCTGAAGGGTCGCGTCCGGCGCATCATGATCATCGCGCTCGCGCGCAAGCTGGTGATCGCTCTCTGGCGATACGTCGAAACCGGCAGGGTTCCGACGGGCGCCATCGTCACTACTTGATCAGTTAAATGAGTTTGGCCCACGCTTCCGGGCCAATGCCGGGACGGATGTGTGACTGAGGATGCCGGGTTGGCCCTATCAGCCGTACGAGAGATGAGTCCCATCCATCTTGGAGCCGAGCTGCCACGAGTATGCAGGATTTTGGTACGAGCCGCTGGCGCTCGACCGGATATAAGTTGATGCGGCTGCCACGGTGCAGCATGCAGGCGGGACAACGGCTCCAGTCCTGATTGTTCGCGTTATGGAAGCGGGCGTAGCGTGTGCCGCCGGTGTTCTTGGCGGAGCGATCGTGACCCGAATGGGCCGAGACCGCTTGCGGGCTCGGTTGAGCGGTCGCTTGGCCGCGAGATAGAGCGCGGCCCCGCCTGGCGCGGGGGTCGCCCCAATGCATTCGACTGCGACTGAGCGGCGTCGAGAAGTATGTCCGCTTTGATCGGAAGCGGAAGTGAACTGAGTGGCAAAAGCGTCGCTTTGTGCCACAGGCGGACCTAGACGCCCGGTCCAATGAAGGCCGGGCGTCCGTTTGCGTGTTGGTTATGTAACCTTGCGAATGGCTGGCGGCCACCACGAGCCGTCCAAGACGGACGGAGGATTTTCCTTCGGCCAGTATAGACGGAACATCGGGATAAACTTGCTATCAGGAGCCGGAAGCCAATTAGACTCCTTATCCGGCCCCGGATTGGCTTTCTGAAGGAATAGATCGATTGAACCGTCCGCATTGACCTTGAGCTGGTCGCGCGCACTAAGTGTGTAGCGATTGAGTGAATTCGGAACAAAGAAATAGCCGCTGTCGTACATTGTGAGCGACCAGAAGCCGTTAGCCGGTGGTAGGTCATTCTTGCTTGCAAAGCGAATGACGTAGTTATTCTTGGAAGTGTCTAACGGATGTCCGTCGGCGTCAGTGAGCCCCATGGGATAGACTGCGTCCTTGGGTGCATTGGCCGGGATACCAAAAGCAGCAAGCCAAGCACGTGCCATATAGTCGGTGCCGTACTGGCCGACCTTGAGATTAATGACCCAGCCCTGCTTGACCACACCCGACTTCGCGGTATAGGCGGCAATCTTTTCCCAAGCAGCTTTGGGGGCCTGCTCAATTGCCTTGGCCATCGCGGGGTCGAGTTTGCCCAAGTCGAAATCTTGACCGGGCACAAGGCCGATCCGAGCTATCTTAGCGATGATGGGACCGTCTTCGGAAGCAGGAGGATTATTCTTCATTAACTGGGCCATCAACCCGAAGTACTGAGCGGCGTTCAGCGCGTTGACGTTGTCTCGTACAGATCGCTTCATATCCACGGTTGGATCAATCTTAGCCGGTGGCGGGACGTACTCTTTGCCCCACGAACTGAGCGGATAAACCTTGTACTGGTCCTGCAAGGCCCAAACGGCTTTGTAGTCTTCCGGCGTTCCTGTGCTGTATGTGCGGGCAAGTATCCACATGGTGGCCGTGGGCGACTTGACCTGCTTGACCCCTTCGGGGAGTGTACCAGTCCAGCTCGGACCAGTGACCGCATAAGTCTGTGCTTTCTGCCCGGTCGTGCGTGTGCCGGGGTCGAAGACCACTGGCACCCAACCATCATAGAATTCCCAAACGTAGTAACGATTGCCCATATCAGGCCAACTAACTACCCACGGCTCCTTGGAAACATCCACGAAGACATTCGAATAGAGCGTATCTGCGTTTGGCGCGGTGACATCGCGGTAAGCGGCATTCGGATATTCGCGCAGATTGGCGAACTGCCCCATCGGGGCGCGCTTTGCTTCGGGCTTCTCCACGTTGGTAATCACCCTGCGCGACATCTCAACGGAAATCAGGGAGTAGCCGTAGACGTATGCTTCCTCTGCGATTGCTTGCGCCTCGGCAGGCGTCACAGTCTGTGCTTGGCCCGGAGCGCTTGAAAAGAGCGCGACAAGCGAGAGCGCAGCAACAAATTGTTTCAAAAACATGACAGTCGCTCCATCGTTGATTGACAACAACTACTTCAGGCATTGTCGTTGTCGAGGGGACGGTATCCTAAAAAGGGTAATTTTATGGTGCCGTCACTTCCATCAAGCATTCTAGGGACCAGTCCGGCAGGCGCGCTATGCAAAATCGGTCAGCAATGGCACGTATGACCTGATGAAGTCTGCTTAGGGTCATTCGCGACCGAGGTGACTCCGGTGGAATGTCCGCATTTGCCAGTAGCGGACATCGCCGATAGGCGAAAACGGCGGGTCCGCGGTGGTTTTGGTGGGCCATTGGTGGGTTGACAAGGCTCCGTTCATATAAGCCCGACCCGCTCGCGAAGCGCCGGGTGGCGCCCTGCTACGCCAAGAACTGCCGCACCCTCTGTATCAGGACAAGATCGTCCAGGCACATCGCCCATTCCAGCAATGTTTGCCGGAGCGTCGTGGCCAGCACGCCGTGAAGCGCGAGGCGATCCAGAACCAGCGATCGGTCAGTTTCGACCCGCGCGGCAGAGAGGTCGGCAAGCACTCGCACGTCATATCCAAGCCTCGCCCCTTCCAGGGCCGCAACGAAAACCTCCTCCTCGAGCCACGCTCCGCCTAAAAATACGACGCCAATGTTCGATGCTGCGAGTGATGTCAAAAACTGCTGGTCGCGCCACACGCAAAGACCGTCGATATTTAACGGGACGATCCAATCAGCAACCCTATCGGGAATTTGGCGAGGCTCATATTCACCGACAGCAAGCGGAGGGACATCGAAGATTTCCTGGCATATCGGCAGCAAAGTCAAGCTCGCACGGCGGCGCACGACGAACTCGGCCGGCATATTGGCCTGTTCGCCGCGCGTCAGATTGATCAGTACAACTCGGCTGCGCCGCGGATCTGCCAGCATTTGGATTCCTGGTACAGCCGGTCTGTGCCGCGACTTAGCAACCGCGCCTCATCATTACTATGCAGCGGCCCGGAGCGAATGGGACGCAAGAAGGACCGGGCCCTTGACGTCAGCATTACGATACATCGCTGCAAGCGCGTCATCTGTTGCATGCAGATATCCGGCAAGCGCCATGGTTTGCCCGAGCCGCTGTGGAGGCGCGATGCGTTCGAGCGGCCAGCCCGCGCGACGGAGGATGCGCTCCATTCGCACGTCAGTAACTGTTACGATAGATTCGGCGTTGACGGCTCGCACGCCTTCGATCATGGCCGCAAACAGAACAAAGGTTGCACGATTGAGACCGTTCCCTCCAAGCTCGGCCGCAATCTTGGTATCCACGCAAAACCGCGAGCTCTCGAGGATTCGTTCGCTGCGCGGCACGGCCTGCCCGCCAAGCAAAGCAGGAAAGGCGTCGGCAAGCATGGTCGGTCCCGTGGTCGGAAGAAGCCGCACGCCGCCAACAAGGCTATCTTGATCCGACTTTACAAGAAGATAGGTGGGATTGAGCGCATCATAGATATCCAGCTCCAGGTCACCGGAGATCGAGACAGCCCAGTCAAGCCGGTCTTTGAAGACGCGGCGGCGCAGCCGATACATCTCTGTGAGCAAACCGAGATGTTGACCAAATTGATGATTGTCGAGTGCGACGGCGTGCATGGTAACCTCCGGTTGAAGAGAGAGGTCACAACAACAGAAACGAAAGTGAAACGCGCCTGCACTTTTTTACAGGTAGCTCTCGCTGTTTGCCAAAGAGAAGAAGTCCCAGCAAACAAAACTGACTGTTTATGCGTCGAGAATCAATTCCGCTTCCCCGGAGAAGCTGATCGGTTCGCATTCGGAAGATGCAGGGAATATCAGCTTACTCAGGGCAACAGCCGGCGACGCACCGCTTCCGCCACACATTGTGCAGTCGATGTTGCTTCCAGCTTGGGTCGCGCGTTTTCAAGATGAAACACGACAGTGCGCGGAGCAATGCCAACGAGGACCGCCGTGTCAGCCACCGTCTTGCCTCGCGAGGCCCACGCAAGGCACTGACGCTCGCGCTGGGTCAAGACGTCACCGGCATCCGGTTGATCACATACTGTGCCCAGCCGCGCTGCGACGTGTGTTTGGAAATACAGCCCCACTAGCTGGACGACATCTCTCGACTTGGCGATGAGCCGTTCCGGCCGCATGGCCCGATCGTCCGTGGCCAAGGTAAACGCCGCCTTTCGTACCTTGCTTACCCATACAAAAGTGCGTGAAATGCGGTCCGATCGCTCCCAATTGTTCGTGCCTGTCCTCCTCAAACGAGTTGCGTCAAGTCGCGACCTGGATCAGTCCGAAGACTTAATAGCGTCATCGTCGGCAAGAGCCGCTGACCATCGTGCGATTTCGCTCCTCGTGGCGCACCAGACGCCCTCATGGCGCTTGATGTGGTCGAAACACTTTTTCAAAGTAGGAATCAAGATCGGACGTCCGCCGATGTGGCAATGGATCAGGATCTCCGTCCAACCGGGATTACCATCATTCCCTTCCGCATAAAGCTGATCGAAGGAATCCCTGAAGCCTTCCCAAATGATCGATGGCGCGTTGCGGGGGGCGAGGTAAATCTGCACATCGTTGTGCTGCGCATTGGTTTGCGGCAGCACGACCATGGATCGACCACCCGGAACCTGGCGGACGAACGGTACGTCATCGCTGGCGTCGTCCCCGCACCAGACGTAATTCTGTTCGGACAGGAGCCGCAGCGTATTCGCGGTCGGGCTCGCGCCCGGACTGGCCCATCCTAAGGGCTGTTTGCCGGTGGCCGCAACTATCGCTTCAGTCGTCTTGCTGATGTCGGCACGCTCGGCGTCAATGTCCTCGGAAGTGAAGGTGCGGTCGTTGACCCAGCCGTGCCCGACGATCTCGTGACCTTCCTCGACGGCCGTCGAAAGAAACTCGGGATGCCGCTCCGCCGCCAATCCGTTCGTCGAAATATGGCATTTCAGTCCATAGGAATCGAGCAGAT
Source organism: Bradyrhizobium sp. AZCC 2262 (assembly GCF_036924535.1). Lineage (NCBI taxonomy): Bacteria > Pseudomonadati > Pseudomonadota > Alphaproteobacteria > Hyphomicrobiales > Nitrobacteraceae > Bradyrhizobium > Bradyrhizobium sp. AZCC 2262. The sequence goes on from NZ_JAZHRT010000001.1 coordinate 5,983,121, forward strand.
CCAGCAGGCGCCATCCGCCTACGTTCGCGCCGTACTCGGCGTAAGAAAGCGAAAGCTGGTTCGGCTTGCCCGGCGTGTCCCGAACCTTGTACTGCGACTGAAGTTCAAAGGCCTCGAACGCAAGACCGATTGATACCGCAATTTTCTGATTCTGCGGCCAGCGCCAAGACCTACGACGGGCGGAGAATTTCGTCATTTAGTCCTCGTCATGTTGTGGGCCGGCGAATACCGCTGCCCGTCATTGCGCTTTTGGCGCGTAGACCATTGGCCGAACATCGATGTCCTTGGCCAGAAGTCCTTCTTTACGCATCAGGATCATTGTCTTCTCGAGTTCGCCGACGTCGATCTTGTCCTCCATCGGCAAGAACTTCAGTTCCTTGAGCACTGTCTTGGGAACCTTGGTGAACTCGGCCACAAGCTCGACCAGTTCATCGCTCTCCAGATGCGCGTCGTACCATTCGCCGCCACGTCGCATGGCGCGCAGGAAACGGTCCATGGTGTCGCGATTGGCCTCGATGAAGCTGCGCATAACAAGGTATTGCGAGGATTGCACACCCGGTTGAACCTCGGCATAGGGCCTCGAAACGACCTCAAGCGCCGGATCGTGGGATGCCGCAATTACAAACACATTGACCTCGAAGGCGGCATCGATCTGCTTCTGCTTCAAGGCATCGATCATCTGCGGGAACGGCACTTCCCTAAACGTCACCTTGGCAGGATCACCTCCCGTTTGCCTGATCCATTCTCGGACATAGAGCCAGATCACGTTGCGATTGGTGTTTACCGCGACAATCTTGCCTTCAAGGTCCTTCCCTGATTTCACACCGTCCGCACGGCGCGCGATCAGAGCCGAGTCCACAGTCCCACCACCCGGCGTGGGCGACACAAGCTGTACATCGATGCCTTGAGCGACCGCGGCGAGCGCGGAGACATTGTTGCTAAAGGCGACATCATACGACTTGCCTACTAGTCCCGGAATCCCGATAGCACCACCCGCGGTCGGTGCGAACTGCACGTCTAGCCCCTCGTCGGCGAAGAAGCCGAACTTCTTGGCGATGTATAGAGGCGCAATTGTCGATGTTGGGATCACGCTTACGCGGAGGGCGACGGCCCCAGTCGCGCCTACAGGCAAGGCGGCTGACAAGAATGCGGCAAACAACAAACTTGAAACGATTTTGAGCACTTTGCACACTCCGAGTTCGCCGCATTCCTGAGATCCAGCCTTGCGGGCGGCGTCAGTCCGCGGACTGGAACACCGTTTTGCCGCCGACCACCGTACGTTTCGCGGTGATACTCTTGAGAGCCTCGTCGCCTACGGTCAGGATGTCGTCGGACAGGACGACCATGTCGGCCAACTTGCCCGGCTCTATCGAACCCGTGAGCGATTCCGAGAACGAATAGCGGGAGGCTGCGCTCGTGTAGAGCCGGATTGCTTCCTCGCGCGTAACGGCCTCCGACGCACCATAGATGTCGCCGTTTTTATCGCGCCTCGTCACCATCACGTAGATGTTGACGAATGGATTAAGCACATTGATCGGATAATCTGTTCCTTCGGCAACGGAATCTAGTCCCATCACGTCGATAAGGGTCCGCATCGGGAACGCGCTGTCGACGTTCTCCTGCCCCAGGTATCGTTTGACCACCGCGGCCTTGTCCCAAAGGAACGAACTCTGCGCATCCACCCTTACCCCCAAACGGAGCGCCCTCTCCATCTGGTCGCGACGAATGAGACTTCCGTGGATGACAATAAAGCGTCGATCCTTGATCGACTTTTCGGCGTCGGCGAGTGCGTAGGCATCGAGCACGCGGTCGATAGCCGCGTCGCCGACGGCGTGGACACCGACCCGCCAGCCGTAACGATTCGCGGTGGCTACGAGCGCATTGAAGCGGTCTGGTTCAATCACGATCGTGCCGTGGTAGTTCCGATCGTCCGGATATCCATCACGCATCGCAGCAGTTCGCAGCGTCATTCCTCCGTCGATCTGAAGCTTGACGCCGGAAAAGCTCAACCATTCGTCACCAAAGTCCGACGCAGCGCCGATGCGGGAGAAAAACTTCTCCCATTCGTCGTTCGTCATCGTCGGGTTGAGGCCACCCGTCGGGGCATACATCGCACTGATCCTGAGCGATGCGTCACCCCTCCGGCGGACCTGCTGATGGGCGCGAATGGTTGCAGGGTCCACTGCGGCGCTGATCGCGCTGGTGATCCCGAAGCTGTTGAAGTAGTCCATCGCCGCCCTGACCTGGACGACGCGCTCTTCAGGTGTCCACTCCGGCAGGATGTTGGCTACAATGTCTCCGGCTCCTTCCTCCAGCGTGCCGTTAAGTTCTCCCGTTGCCGGATCCCGATGGATGATCCCACCATCCGGATCGTGGCTATCCTTGGTTATTCCGGCCAACTTTAACGCGAGCGAATTCGCTAGGCCGAAATGCCCGATCGGCAGGTAGACAGGATGGTCGGGAGCGGCCCGGTCCAGCTCCTGCCGCGTCAGGACCCGCTTTTCGGCAAGCTGAGCAACGGGGTGCCACATGCCGCCGCGAATCCAACTGCCTTTCGGCGCCCGCTTCGCCTGATCTGCGATACGTTCCAGCGCCTGCGCCACGGTCGCGACGTCGTTGAGCGATACGACGAACTTCAACAATCCCGCCCGTTCGACATGGGCATGGGTGTCAATCAGCCCCGGAAGGACCGTGCTGCCCTTCAAGTCCACGATCGTTGTGTCAGGCCCCACGAGGCGCTCGATATCCGACGACTTGCCGACGGCCAGAAAGCGATCGCCACGGATCGCGACCGCTTCTGCGATGCTGAAATCCTTGTCCGCGGTTATTACCTTGGCATTGAGGTACACGGTGTCGGGAAAGCCCAGGACCGTCGCGATGTTCGCCGCCGATTTCGCGACCGAGCCCACTTCAATATTCATCTTTCGATCCTCCAAAGACCTGGGCCGGTGGGCAGTCACAAGGAATTGGCCGACCCAACCGGGGCGCTTCGAGCGAAATATTAACGAACAAAAGTTCGTACATCGGTTAAAAATCCTACGTTGGATCTTTCTTCCAGGCAAGCTAGTTTCGATTATAGCCTGCATTTCAGGCAACATATCTGCATTGCGGGAATCTAAGTCACCGACGAAGACGCGAAACAAATTACGAACATTTGTTCGACATATGACGTATTGTCCGGAAACGACACTGAGGCCAGCACGGCCCTTTCCGATTCAGGAGGCGGTGCGGCGGCCTCGTTCTTCACGTGCTTTTCGCGTTAGCTAGATCTCGAGCAAGTCCTTGCCGACGATGATTTCACCAGAAAACGCCTTCGCCGCGCTTTCGCGCCACACGTCCTCAGGAACCGTGTCGTCCCCTGGGACAAAGTGATTGAGAACCAAGGTTTTCACGCCGGCTGCCTCAGCTACCTCGCCGGCCTGCTCGACGCTGAGCGCATTGCCGGAGATACTGTCGTAGATGGCCTGCTCTCTCGAAGGATCAGCCGCGAGCCTTTTCGCAAGCCCCCGGATTCCAGGTAGATGTTGGGCTTCACAAACCAGGACATCCGCGCCGCGAGCCAGTTCGATCAGGCTGTCGGTCTTCCGGGTATCGCCTGAGAACACCACCGACCTGTCCGCGGCGTCAAACCTGTAGGCAAACGCGACCTTGATCGGCGGGTGATCGACAAGCACGGCCCGGACGGTCACGTTGTCGTCCTTGAACACCTGCCCGGGGCCGGTGATTTCGTGCGGTATTAGTAGCGGCGCCGGATCAGGCCTGCCTTCGTCGTGAATGCGAAGATTGATGTCGAAGGAATTGAGTTCGAAATACTTCTTCGTCATTTCGACCAACGGCGGCGGTCCGTACGAATTTACCGGATTCCGCAACGCCGCGCTCCATGCAAGGTAGAACAGATTGCCGTAGTCGAGGTTGTGATCCGAATGCTGGTGGGTGATGAAAATGCTGCGCAACGCCTTTAGCTGGTATCCCGATCGAACGATTTGACGGGCGATCCCATTACCGCAGTCCACGACGTACAGAGATCCCCCTGCAACGACCATGCTCGCCGGCGCCGCGCGTGAGACCTTCGGACTTGGACCGCCGGCAGTGCCGAGGAGGACAATCTTGGTTCCCCCGGAAGTCGCTGCTTGCGCGCTCCGCCACGACGCCGCCAGCAGCGTTCCTGCGATCGATCCAATTACCTGACGTCGATTCATTTGCGAGTACTCCTTTTGCACCGATTCATCCGAACACCGACCAGTTCATTTCCGTGGTGAGGCTTTGGAGGGCGGCAGTCCCGAACTTGGAGTTGCCGTACTCATTCAGGCCCGGCGACCAGACCGCGACCGACGCAACACCCGGTATGACCGCAAGGATGCCGCCGCCGACACCACTCTTGCCGGGAACACCGACGTGGAAAGCGAAATCTCCCGAACCGTCATAATGGCCGCATGTCAGCATGAGTGCGTTGACGCGACGAGCGCGCTGCGGAGAGACGACCGAACGGCCGGTGGAAGGGTGGACTCCGCCGAATGCAAGATATCTCCCTGCAAGGGCAAGCTGCCGGCAACTCATCGCCACCGCGCACTGATGGAAATACACCCCGAGCGCCAATTCAGGAGGATGAAGGAGATTCCCGCAGGCCATCATGAAATTCGCCAGGGCGACATTCCGGAATCCTCCGGCCTTCTCCGCTACTGCCACTCCTGAATCGATGAAGACGCCGCCGTCGTCCGCCAAGAACCGAAGAAACCTGAGCGTCTCTCCGAGAGCCTCCTTCGGTTCATGTCCGGCAAGCAAAACGTCGCAAACGACGATGGCCCCCGCGTTGATGAATGGATTCCGCGGAACGCCGCTCTCGTACTCCAACTGAACGATCGAGTTGAACCGGTTGCCGGAAGGCTCCTGACCCACACGTTCCCACAGCGCGTCACCGACCTTGCCGAGGGCCAAGGTGAGCGCGAACACCTTCGAAATGCTTTGTATGGAAAACGGCTCGTCCGCATCGCCCGCCGCGAACACCCGCCCATCGCGCGTGGCTACCGCGATTCCGAATTTTCTCGGGTCGATCCTGCCGAGCGGGGCGATGTAATCCGCCAACGCGCCGTAGTCGCGCCGAGCCGACACGTCGTGCAAGATCGCGTCCAAAACCGCGCGCAGCCTCCGGCCTTGACGCTCCTTCGCCGTCAACATCGGCTAAACCCTCGCCTCGACCGAGCAGCTCAATGGATGCCTACCCCCAGCAGACGATCGACGAGATCCCGGTTCGATCTCAGTTCAACCGACGGCCCCAGCCAGGCCTGCCTGCCACGCTCGAGAATCAGGACACGATCGGCGAAATCCAAGGCGCGCTCGATTTGCTGTTCGACTAGCACCACCGTCACATCCCCGGATGAGCCCAAACGGGAGATCATCTCCATCAGTTCGTCGCAAATCACCGGCGCGAGCCCCTCCAACGGCTCGTCGAGCAGCAATACGGAGGGCTTTCCGAGCAGGGTCCTCGCCATGGACAACATCTGCTGTTCGCCGCCCGACAACTGCATTCCAAGATTGCGCCTTCGCTCCCCCAATCTCGGAAACATTTCGTATGCCTCCTTGATCGCGCCACGGGACCTGTCCTTCAGTCCCGTCGAAAGGTTCTCCTCGACAGTCAGAGAGCGGAATATGCCGCGGGTCTGCGGCACATAACCGACACCGAAACGCGACCGCGACGACGTACGAAGATCCGCCAGGTCGATTCCGCCGACCTTGATCTCTCCGCCATGACGGCTCGAAAGCCCCATGAGCGTTGCGAGCAACGTCGTCTTGCCCATGCCGTTGCGGCCAAGGATCGCCAGGCGGTCTCCGGCCGGCACGTCAAACGACATGTCCGTAATGATCTGTGTCGCGCCGTAGCCGGCGCTCACGTTGACGACCTCAAGCCGTGCGGCGGGCATCGGCATAGCTCCCAAGATAGGCGCGACGGACTTCCGCATCGGCCGTAACGGCCGAAGGCGTGCCCTCGAAGATCAGTTTACCGTTTGCCAGCACCAGAACCCGCTTCGCAAAGCGAAACACCAGATCCATGTCATGCTCAATCATCAGGACGGCGATGTCGGGTGGCAGACGTTCGATGGCCTCAAGGATCTTCGGGGCTTCGTCGTGCGGAACTCCAGCCGCCGGCTCGTCGAGGAGAAGGACCTTCGGCTCAAGGGCGAGGCCGATGGCCATCTCCAGAAGCCGTTGCTGACCGTAGGCAAGCTCGGACACGCGAAGCCCCGCAAGATGGCCGATGCCGAGCGCCAGGAGCAACTCCTGACATTCATGACGGACTTCGGGGGCCCTTCCGACGACCGACCAGAACTGTCGAGTCATGCCCTTGCGCTGCATGACCGCCAAGGCGACGTTTTCCGTCGCCGTCAGCGATGAGAAGAGCCGCGTGATCTGAAACGTTCGTACGAGCCCACGGTGCGCACGATGCGCAATCGAGAGGTTCGTGACGTCCTCGCCGCCGAAGATGATCCGTCCATCTGTCGGCTGAAGATCGCCCGAAATCACGTTGACCAGCGTAGTCTTGCCCGCTCCGTTTGGACCGATCAGTGCGACCCGGTCTCCGCTGGAAAGGTCGAACGATACGTTGCGGTTGACGTGTAACCCGCCGAACGACTTCGAAACGCCGTGCAATCTCAGGAGCACAGTCATCGCGCTGGCTCCCTGGGAAACAATTTCGACCAGGCGACCGTCGCACCGTACGATATGCCCCTCGGCGCGAAGATCACGATCAATATCAGCAGCAGTCCAACCAAGGTCATCCAGTGGAAGGGGTTCGTCGCCGAAACAATATGCTCGAAGACCTGAAACAGTACCGCCCCTACCACAGCCCCCCACAGGTTGCCTGCTCCGCCGAGGACCAGCATCACCATCGCCTCCGCCGAGCGCTCAAACCCGACACTGTCCAGGCCGACCACTCCGGTCGTGATTGCCGTCAACGCGCCGCCCACGCCCGCCACGGCGCCCGCCACGCCATACATCACGACGAGCCGCGGATAGACAGCAGCCCCGATCATCTGCGCCCGTAAATCGTCGTCCTTTATGCCGCGGCACAGGAGACCGAACGGCGATCGCACGAACCGCAGCAGGAGCGCAAAAACGACTGCCAGTACGACGGCGGAAAAGACGAAGGCGGTCCGGCCATACATATCGAAGGAAAACGTACGCAACACCGGCGCAGGGACGATCCCCGACAAGCCGTCACTCCCTCCAGTGATCGAAGACAACTTGTTGGACAGCGCCGCGACAAGCTGCCCAAAAGCGATGGAGATGACGAGTTGCGGCAATCCCCTGAATCTCGTGATCAATGCGCCCGACAATAAGCCCGTAAGCGCGCCCCCGGCTGCCCCGACCCCGAGGAGCAAGAATGGCTCGGTTACTCCCGCGATGCAGGCGTTGCCGGCGGCATAGGCTCCGATACCGAAAAGTGCGGCTTGTCCGAGCGTCGCTATACCGCAATAACCGGTGACCAGATCGAGCGAAAGGACCAGGAACGCGATACCGATCAACCGCGTCAAAAATGCGAGATCCTCAGGAAACAGGAAGAAGCCGGCCGCACCAAGCACCGCGATCGTCGCCACGCCAATCAATTCGGGCGGAAGCCACGAGCTCGCAATCGGTACCTCGGAAGTCGTCGACGCCGTGTTCATCTCAATGAGCCCTTCCGAACAGACCGTTCGGAAACAGAAATACGATCAGGATGACTGCTAGATAGAAGAAAAACTCACCGAATTCGGGGGCGAGGTACTTTCCGGTCGTGTCGGCCAGTCCGAGCAGCAGCGACGCGGACAGCGCTCCCAGGATAGAGCCCGCGCCGCCGACCGAAACGACGACGAGAAACACCACCATGTAGCGAAGCGCATAGAACGGTTCGATGGGCAGAAGTTCGGCCCCGATCACGCCGCCGAACGCACCGAGCCCGACGGCCAATGCAAAAGTGGCGGAGTAGATCAGCTCAGTCCGGATCCCGAGCGATTCCGCCATGTCGCTGTTGTCGACGGCCGCCCTCAGCCGTACGCCGAACTCCGTCCGCTCAAGCAGGTACCAAAGTGCCACCGCAATGACGCCGCCGCACGCAATTACGAACACCCGATGCGTCGGGAGCATTCGGAAGCCGATATCCAGCGGACCACTCAACGCCGCCGGGAGCGGGATCGACTTAAGCGTGGGACCGAAGACGAAGTTCGCCATCCCGATGATGAAGAACGTGATTCCGATCGTCAGTAGCAATTGGGTCAGCGCGTCGGACTTTCGGTAGATTCGGCGGTACAGCAAGAACTCCAGCGGGGCTGAGATCAGGATCGTACCGACCACCGCAACGAGGATGGCGACAACATAGCTCGCCCCCATCGAACGTATGGCGTACGATGCAAGGTAGCCGCCAATCATCGCAAAGGCGCCATGGGCGAGATTCACGACGCGCATCAGGCCCATCATGATGGACAGGCCGATCGAGATCGTGAATAGCACCATGCCGTATGCTACCGCGTCGACAACGATACTGAAAATCGTTCGCAAGGTAATATCCTATCGCGTCGACGGAATTGCGCCGCGCCAGATCATTATTTGTCCAAGGCGGCCCTGCAATTGGCAGACCACTACGCAAATTGAGCTATGATGCCCCGCGGCAGGGCCGCGAGGCATCAAGAGAGGTCAGTTCTTGCTCAGCGCCCAATCCGGTTGGGCGTCGAACGTCTGGATTTCCTTATTGATAAACTTGCCATCCTGCTTCGCCACTTCGCGAAGGTAGACGTTCTGGCGGATATGCCGGGTATCGGGATCGATCGAGACCGGCCCACGCGGGCTCACCCACTTCATTCCCTTCACCGAGGCGATCGCCTTCTCGGGATCGCGCTGCCCGTTGGTCGCCTCGATCATCTTGTAGATCAACCGGGCACCGTCGTAAGCGGCAACCGACGTCATCGTCACCTCGTCGAGCTTGCCGCCGCCCTTCACTATCTGATCGAGGAAGGCCTTGTTCTCCGGCGAATCGTGGGAGACCGCGTAGTGGTAGGTGGATAGGATACCGATGCCGCTATCTCCAATGTTCGGGAGATCAGGCTCGGTCACCACATCGCCGGTTGACATCAACTTGACGCCGGCAACCTTCAGGCCGTTGTCGATATAAGCCTTGACGAACCCGAGCGTCGGCGGTCCGGCGGGCAGGAACGTGAAGATCGTGTCGGCGCCCGAGTCCTTGATCCTTTGCATGATCGGGCTGAAGTCGGTCGTGTTCAACGGCATGCGGATCGCTTCGGTCACGGTGCCGCCGTCGGCCTCAAAGGTCTTCTTGAACGCGTTCTCGGCGTCAATACCCGGTCCGTAGTCGCTAACAGCGATCGCGGCCTTCTTCGAGCCGTTCTTTCTCGCGACGTGGGCCGCCGGAACGGTATTCTGCCACATCGTGAACGAAGTGCGCACGATGTACGGGCTCTTCTCCACGATCGCGGAGGTCGCGGCATTCAATACGACGAGCGGCGTCTTGGACTCCTCCAGCAACGGAGCGACTGCCATGGCGTCGGGCGTAAAATACAGACCAGCGAGATACTGAACCTTGTCCTTTACCAGCAGCTCCTGGGCGAGCGCCTTCGACTTTGCCGGGTTGGGCGATTCTTCGTCGCGATAGACGAATTCGATCTGGTGGTCACCGACCTTGTTCCCGTGCTGCGCGACCCAAGCGTCGATACCCATCTTGAAGTTCTGTCCGAACAGCGCGTACGGGCCGGACATCGTCCCGATTACGCCGACCTTGATGACGTCGGCCGACGCCCCCGTGCTCATCAAGCCGAGAGCGGCCAAAACAGAAAGCAATCTAACTGGCTGATTCATCTCAATCCTCTCTCAAGTGACGGCTGATCCGGCCGCTTGCACGTTTTGTGTTCTCTCAGAACATCTCGAAGTATTCGCGCTGTTCCCATTCGGTGACCTCCTCCTGAAAACGCTCGATTTCCGCGTTCTTGATGTGGACGTAGTAGTCCACCAATTCCGCTCCCATCGCGTTTCGGAAGAAAGGATCCTCCTGCAGCGCGAAGACCGCCTCGCGTAGTGACTTTGGCAACAAGCTCGCCTTCGTTTCGTAGGGCGTGTCAGCCGACGGTCCGGGATCGAGCGAGCGGTCGACACCATCGAGCCCGGAGAGGATCTGCGATGCCATGTAGAGATACGGGTTTGCCGCAGGTTCCCCGACCCGGTTCTCCAGGCGCGTCGCCTTGTCGTTCGGACCGCCCAGGACACGAAGCATCACACCGCGGTTGTCCCGTCCCCAGATCGCCCGGTCCGGCGCCAACGAATAGGACCGGTACCGCTTGTAACCATTGATCGTCGGGGTGGTGAATACGGTCGAGGCGCGCGCGTGCTCGAGCAAACCACCAAGATAGTGCCTTCCGAACGGAGAAAGCGGCTCGCCGGCCACCTTCGACATGAACGCGTTCTCGCCGCCGTTGCGAGTGACAATCGACTGATGAAGATGCCATCCGGACGATACGACGTTCGGAATGCGCGGCCTGCACATGAAAGTCGCGTGATAGCCGTGACGCCTGGCGATTTGCTTAACGGCACTGCGAAACAGAATCATCGTGTCGGCTGGAACGAGACCGACCGTGGGCTGGAATGTGAACTCCGCCTGGCTGGGACCGTACTCGACTTCCATCGAACGGAGCGGAAGGCCGAGCGCGACGATATCACGACGAATGAGCTCGAGGATTGGCTCCATCTGATCGTAGCGCTGCTCCGTCAGATACTGGTATCCGTGAGAAAGGAGACTGACTTCGGGAGGCTCACCTGGCTGGCCCGCATGTTCCGGCCGCATCTTCGGGTCAGTGACCTTGAAGATGTGAAACTCGACCTCAAGTCCGGCCACGAAGTCGTAGCCGCGTTGGGCCAGCTTCTCCAATGCCGACTTGTAGAGGCCGCGTGTCGCGAAAGGCACCGGCCGCCCGTCGGCGAAATGGAGGTCGCACAGCAGCCATCCCGTCGTCGGCGCCCAAGGCAGCACCTTGAAGGTCGTCGGATCCGGGATCATCAGGACGTCGCTGCCACCCTGCATCTCGCTCATGCCGAAGCCGCCGCCGGCGGTGAACACCGGGAAAACCGTCCGGTGCGACGTGTCCTTCGCCAACATCGTCGTAGTGATCGAACAGCCACTCTCGAGCGAGCTTAGCGCTTCGGACGCAATCAGGGTCTTGCCGCGCAAGATGCCATGCTGGTCCGGAAACGACAGCCGGATGGTCTCCAGCTTGCTGTCTTCGGCGACCCGCCGTAAGCGGGTCGCGGCGTCGTTCTGTTCATCGGACCAGAGCCCGTGTTTCTTGACGAAACTCAAGGTAGCTTCCTTTCCAAACTGGGATCCGCGGCAGCAATTACTCGGCAGCGGTCAAATGGGAGACTTTCTGCGCGATATCGGCAGGCACGGGAGCCGCCCAGGGCGCCCCCCTCCTCCGCTTCACATCGACTTCCATCCAGTAGGTTTCCCAGCCCTTGGTGGGGCCGATGCCATCCATCGTCGCCGGTCCTTGGATGCCTCGGGCGTGTGCCTGGTCCAGGAACATGAACGGCTTTCCGCCCTGAGCGACCTTCTCGATCTCCTGCCGTAGGAGCCGGCGGTACTGGATGATCGCCTTGTCCGTCTGGCCGAGATGCTCGCGAGTACGGTCCTGGATCGCTCCCATCGACTCGACAGCCCACTGATCATGGACGTTGATGTCTGCGCCCATCCCCGTATAGGTCTCATGCGCCTGTTCGTGCGGATCGAAGCCGTAGTCGTTAGCCTTGTTCTTGCGCGACCGGTATTCGGGCAACTCGTAAAGCTCGAGCCGCTGCTCCTTCATCTTCTTCTTGTCCATCGGGACGGTGTAGCTGGTGAAGATCGCGTACCAATAGCAATTCTTGTCATCCACCGGCACGTGCCACTGCGTAATCGTCATCTCCGTGCTCATCGGAATGACGAAAGCATGCGGGAAAAGCTGATTGGTGACGCGGACATGCGTCCGCTCCTCGTCGATGGCACGCAGCGCGACGAGCCGCAGACCGAATTCAGTGTGTTCGACATTGATGATCGGCTGATCGAACTCGCGCAGGACCTTCGTCATGGGAATTTCGCTGTCAGCGGAGGCGCCGCGGAACTGCTTGCCGTACGCGACGGAAGTGTCCTCATCCTCGAAGAAGCGATGCAGGAACGAGGCGTGCGCCGGGTCGATGCCGACTTCCAGGGCCTGAAGCCAGTTGCATTCCATCAATCCCTTGAAAGCAAAGGTATATGCTTCCGGTGCCGCAAAGCAGTCGATCTCCGGAAACGCCGGCGGCTCGCCTTCCCCGAGATAGGTCCAGAGAATCCCGCCCTTCTCCATGACCGGATAAGCGCGCTGCTTGATGTTCTTGCAAAGCGAGGAGCCGACCGGCTCCGCCGGCGTTTCCAGGCACTGGCCATTGACGTCGAAGAGCCAGCCATGGAAGGCACAGCGCAGGCCGCCATTTTCCAGCCGCCCGAAGGCCAGATCCGCGCCGCGGTGCGGACAATCGCGATCCATCATTCCGTATCGTCCGCTTTCGTCGCGAAATAGTACGAAGCTCTGCCCGAGCAGCTTTACCGCCTTGATCGGACGCTCGCCTTGCAGTTCATCGAGAAGTGCAGCCGGCTGCCAGTACATCCGCATGAGCTTGCCTGCGGGATCCGCCGGACCGATGCGGGTGATCAGGTCATTCTGCTGTTGACTCATCATGGTGAGGTTCTCCTTCGAGTCTTGCTAGGATTGTTTCAGAAGCGATTGAACACAACTTTGCCGCCAACCAATGTCTTTTCGACCTTGATGTCCTTGATCTCGTCTTCCGGGAGGGTCATGAAATCCGCAGAGAGCACGACCAAATCCGCCAGCTTTCCTGGTTCAAGAGATCCCTTCCGCTGTTCCTCAAACATGTAGCGGGACGCCGCACTGGTGTAGAGACGCAGGGCCTGTTCCCGGCTGATCGCCTCGGAGGCACCGTAGACTTTTCCGTTGGGATCTTTCCTTGTAACCATGATGTACATGTTGAGGAACGGATTGATCGGATTGACGGGGAAATCCGTACCGGCGCCGAGGTTGTTTAGGCTCATTTTCTCGATCAGCGTTTTTGTGGGTACCGCGCGGTCAGCAGTCGCTTTCCCGAGAAAGCGCTCGACCGTCGCCGCCTTATCCCACATGAACACGTTCTGAAAATCGATGCGGACTCCCAGCTTTTGGGCGCGCTCCATCTGTTCGGGTCTGATCAAGCTTGCGTGGATGAGGATGAAACGCCGATCGCGGATCGACTTCTCCTTATCGGCGGCTTCAAACGCATCCAGTACTTGGTCGATGCCTAGGTCCCCGACGACGTGCACACCTACGCGCCAATTGTATCGGTTACAGATCGAGACGAGTTGCTTAAGCCGCTCCGGAGTCTGCTGCGCTATGCCGTGGTAGTCGTCGTGGGAGTCGGGATAAACTTCGCGGGTCAGCGCCGTCTTCAACGTCATGCCGCCATCATAGAAAATCTTGATTCCGGCAAACTTGAGCCAGTCGTCCCCAAAGCCGGAGGACGCGCCGTTGCCGCTCATGATGGCTTCCCAGGCCGACATCTCTGCAGGCGGCTCGGGACGGTACATGACGCCGACACGCACCGAGGCATCTCCCGACAGGGCGAGCTTCTGAAGAGTCCGCACATCTCGAGCTTCCGTTGCGCCTTCGACAACGCTTGTGATGCCAAAACTGTTCAGAGTACCCTCGGCCAATCGGAATTGCCGGATTTCGTCGTCTTCCGACCATGGGGGCACGGCCTTTTCGACGCGGTCGATTGCTGTCTCAACCAGGACGCCGGTCGACTCGCCCGAGGTGTCTCGCTCGAAAGACCCCCCGCTCGGGTTCGGCGTGCCCTTGTCTACGCCCGCCTTTTGGAGGGCGAGCGTATTGGCCATCGAAAAATGGCCAACCGTCCGGAGATAGACCGGATTGTTCGGAGCAACGCTGTCGATCTCCTGACGAGTGAGGTAGCGCTTTTCCGCGAGTTGAGACGGCGGATGCCATGCGCTGCCGATAATCCATTCGCCGGGCTTCTTGGTTGCAGCGAACGACTTGAGCGCGTCCAAAGCATCCGCGACGGATTTTGCCCTGCTCATGTTGACGACGTATTCGGCGAGACCCGCAGCCTTAAAGTGAGCGTGCGTGTCGATCATTCCCGGAACGACCGTTTTGCCTGCGAGATCGATGACCTGCGTTTGCGGACCTTCGAAAAGCTTGATCGCCGCATTGCTACCGACCGCGAGAATCTTGCCGTCCCTAACTGCCAACGCCTCGGCAACCGTGGAGCCGAGGTCCATCGTCAGAATTTTTCCCTTGATCAAGACCAACTCGGCCGGACTAACGCCCATCTGCTCCGCAGCGGCGTGCGTTATGCCGGCGACACACATGCCGACCCCAAGGACCACCAACGCTTTCAGCTTCCCGAACATGGAATTTGACTCGCTCGTTATTTTGTTCAATAGACGAACATTAGTTCGATATTCGCAGAATGCATCTAATTTTATTCCGGTGCAAGTGCTATGTTAGTTCCAAGCGGCCTGTTTAAGCTCCAGAAAAGGATCGATTAGACCAAGCTCTTGGATTTAGTTAAGAAATTCTTCTTGATTTGTTCGTTCCACGAACTTATGTTCGTCCATCGAACCGACGGAGAGTTGCAATGTCGAGAGTGAAGTACGTCCAGCAGGACGGCGCGGAGTGCGTGCTCGAGATCGGATCCGGGGTAAGCGTCATGCTCGCCGCGGTCCGCAACGGCGTATCCGGAATTGAGGGCGAGTGTGGCGGATGTCTCGATTGCGCGACATGCCACGTCTACGTCGACGAAGCGCAGATGGGCGCGCTCCCTTCGCCGAACGACGACGAACTCGAACTCCTCGGCACTGTCGCGGCACCAAGAAAGCCCAACAGCAGATTGAGCTGTCAGCTCAAACCGCCCTTCCCGACCGATACGCTGACTATCTACGTTCCGGAGGCACAATCATGAACGGTCTCGTCGTCATCGGCGCATCGTACGCCGGCGTCCAAGGTGCCCTTTCCGCACGTGACTCGGGGTATTCCGAACCGATCACTATCGTGGCGGACGAAGAGTGGATGCCTTATCAGCGGCCTCCCCTGTCCAAGGATTTCCTCGTCGATCTCGCGACGGAAGATAGTCTCGTCCTTCGCGACAAGGCTTTTTTCGCGAACAAAGGCATCGAACTCGTGCTCGGCGCCCGCGCAACGGACATCGACAGAAGTTCGCGGAAGGTCGTGCTCGGCGACCATTCCGAGCTCGTGTTCGACAAGCTACTCATTGGGACAGGATCCCACGCGAGGAAGCTTCCTGTTCCGGGAGCCGACCTGGACGGTGTCCGCTACCTCCGGACGATGCAGGACGCGATCGATCTCAAGGCTGCGCTGCGGGACGCTACCGAAATCGTCGTTGTCGGCGGCGGCTTCATCGGTCTCGAAGTGGCTGCCTCGGCCAGCAAACTCGGCAAGAAGGTCACCGTGCTGGAAAGCGCGGGTCGTCTCTTGGAGCGGGCGGTATCACCGACCATCTCTGAATTCCTGCTCGACATGCACTTGCAACACGGTGTGGACGTGCAGCTCGGCGAGACCGTCGTCTCGATGGATGGACAAAGCGGTCGGGTCACGTCGGTAAATTGCAAGAACAGAGCGAGCATCCGAGCGGACCTCGTTCTGGTCGGCGTCGGCGGGCTTCCGAACGATCAGATCGCCAAGAGCGCCGGTCTGAACTGCCTCAACGGGGTCGTGGTCGATGACCACGGCCGCACCAGCGACCCTAACATATTCGCCGCAGGGGATTGCGCCACGCACTTCAATACCTTCGCCTCCGATTGGCTGCGCCTCGAATCGGTGCAGAACGCCCAAGATCAAGCAAAGGCCGCCGGCCTGGCGATCGCCGGAAGCACCGGCCCTTATGCGAGTGTTCCGCGGTTCTGGTCCGACCAATACGACGCGAAGCTGCAGATCGTCGGGTTATCTCGCAACTTCGACGACCAGGCCATACGGGGTTCGATCGACGACGGAAAATTCTCGGTTTTTTACTATAGGAAAAGCAAACTCGTCGCAGTTGACAGCATCAACCGGGCCGGGGACCAGATGGCGGCCCGGCGGCTTATTGCCGGGGGAATATCCCCGGCCCCGGATCAGATCAGGGATCCGTCCTTCGATCTTAAATCCCTGCTCAAATCGGCCGCCGGCGTTGGTGTATAGTCTGGAGATTCGGGGTCTTTTCTGCCAAGCAGGGCAAACAACGAGGAACGGACGGCTCACGCGAAATGCCTAAACTCAAGCGGACGGCTGAAGAAACGGAAGCCAGACGGGAGGGACCCGAGTTCATCGAAAGCCTCGATCGAGGTCTTCGCGTCCTGCAATCCTTCGGGATTGACCGCCGGCCGATGACCCTCAGCGACATCGCAAAGATCGCGAACCTGCCGCGCGCCACGGCCCGCAGGATCCTCATGACGCTCCAGAAGTCGGGCTTCGTGAGTGGCGACGAAAGGCTGTTTTCGCTGACGCCGCACGTATTGACCCTGGCGTCGGCCTACCTGGCTTCCAATCAGATCAGCACGGTCATGCAACCGCTCATGGACGACGTCTCCAGCAAGGCCAAGGAAGTCTGTTCCCTGGCACTGCTCGACGGGAACGAGGTCGTCTTCGTTGCACGGGCCAGCCCCGCTCGGGTGTTCCCCTCCGGAATAGACATCGGCTATCGTCTTCCGGCATTCTGCACTTCTGTCGGGCGTGTCCTGCTCGGCCGCCTCTCCAACGAAGACCTGGCTGCAGCGATCGACGCTATCCCCGTGAAATCGGAGACACCGGAGACGATCGTGGACAAGCACCTCATCGTCGCGACCATCATCACCGATCGAAGCAAGGGCTATTCGCTTGTGGACCAGGAGGCCGAGGCCGGTTTTCGGTCAGTCTCCGTTCCGATCCACCGATATGATGGAACGATCATCGCGGCTGCCAATATCGGAGCGCACATCGATCGCATCACCACCGGCGAGATGATTGACCGCTTTGTTCCGCTGCTGCGCGATATGTCGGCGACCGCAAAGCCCCTATTGGTCTAAGCGTCCGCGCTTTCCGGCGCTACGAGGCACGCCGCCTTGCGGCGCTCTTCTTCAACTCATTCGGAAGCTTGAGGGTTTGGACGCTCAGTAGCTTTCGCAAGGAACGGTCCAGGCCGTCTATCTCCTGGTCGGTCAAGCCGCTCGCGATCTTCACGTGCTCCACGACGCGGGCTATTTCGGCGATACCTCGATCCGCCACGGCTAATCCCTTGGCCGTCAACCGCACCAGTTCCGACCGGCCGTCGTCGTTGGCCGAAACCCTGAGGATAAATCCGCCGTCCTGCAGCCGCCCCACGCGCTTTGTCATCGCGCCGGACGTTACAAGCAATGCACGGAAGAGATCTGTCGGGCGCAGTTCGTAAGGCTTCCCGGAACGCCTTAGCGCAAGCAGGACATGGAGTTCGCCGGTTTGCAGCCCGATTGTCTTCGAGATCGCGTGAACCCTGGCCTCGTGCAAGTGATTGGCGCGCTCCATCCGTAGCAGCGTGCAAGCTACCGCCAGATTGAGATCAGGCCGTTCGACCAGCCACGCGGATTCGATGTCGTCGAACATCATTTCCTTTCGATGTGTTCGCGAAGCAGCGGCAGTCGACTTATTTCGACCTGCACTTTCCCTTTTCATCCGATTCTTTCCCATCCGTCGTCGCAGAGCGGAGAACCGATTCTGCGGCATCGCTTACGACAGGGTCTAGCATTCCCGCGTTGGAATGTCCGCCCGGAAGTTGGGGCGAAACGGGCCCGCTCCTTGAATCGTTTGAAACTGCGACGAAATGTGCAGACCAGCACAGCTGGCTGCGCCTTGACAATTTAACTTCCTAGGAAGATTGTTCCTAGGAAGATTATTGCTCACTTCGAGGTTCTGGTGCTGACAATGAAGATTTCAAGACGACAACTCGCGCTCGTAGTGGCCTTTTCCGCCATGTTATCGACCGCGCACGCAGCCGACGGCGAAATAGTGTTGGGGCAAACCATGCCCTACAGCGGTCCGGCATCCGCATTGAGCGCGATCGGAAAGGTCCAGACCCGCTATTTCCAGATGATCAACGAGCGCGGGGGCATCAACGGGCGAAAGATCAAACTGATCTCCCTGGATGATGCCTACAGCCCGCCGAAGGCCGTCGAGCAGACCCGCAAGCTGGTCGAGAGTGAAGAAGCCATCGCCATCTTCGGCAGTATGGGAACGGCGCAGAACTCCGCGGTGCAGAAGTATCTCAACGCCAAGAAGGTACCTCAACTCTTCGTATTTGCAGCAAGCGACCGCTTCGCGGACCCTAAAACCAGCCCATACAGCATATCGGGGATGACGTTGTTCAGCACCGAAGCAACGATATACGCGGACCTAGTCGCCGACACCATTCCACACGCAAAAGTCGCGGTCCTTTACCAGAATGACGATTACGGCAGGGAGTACCTGCGAGGGTTCAAGACTCAGCTCGCCAAACGGGATCCCGCCGCGGAGATCGTAGCGGCGACCGCTTACGAAGTGACGTCCCCGACAGTCGAGTCCCAGGTCATCGCGCTGGCGGCCACCAACGCGAGCGTGTTCCTCAACGCATCGACCGGAAAGTTCACATCACAAGCAATCAGGAAGGCAGGCGAGATCGGTTGGCGTGCGCAACAGTTTCTTCCGATCGGAAGCAATTTTATTTCAACAATCCTACGGCCCGGAGGCCTCGAATACGCAAAAGGCGCGATCTCGGCCACGCCGACGAAGTCGGTCGGCGATCCGGAGTGGGCGAACGACCCGGCCTACCTCGAATGGCTCGCCTTTATGAAGAAGTACTACCCGGATGGGGACCTGGAGGATCAGCTGAACTTCACGGGTTGGAACATCGCGGTGCTCATGACGAAAGTGATCGAAGCATGCGGATCTGACGTGTCGTCCGCAAATCTCATGAAGCAGGCGACTTCACTGAACAAGGTCGAGCTTCCCGGATTGATCCCGGGCGTCACTGTCAACACCAGTGCCGACGACTATCGCCTGATCAAGACGCTCCGGGCACAGCGCTTCGACGGAAGCCACTGGACGCCCCTCGCGGAAAAATTGTCGGTCCAGTAAAGCCGGGGCCCGCGTCGCGATCGCAAATCAGGCCCCCCCGCAGCGCGGCCATTTTAGTGAGAGGTGCCTGGTCGAGAATCCAATCAGGCCGCGTCCGCAGTATCGAGATCGACGAATACTTCGCCGTCCCGCACTTCGACCGTGTAAGTCCGCACGTCCCTGTATGTCGTGGTCTGGCACCTACCCGACCTTACGTCGAACATCGCACCGTGTAAGGGACATTCAATGACGTACTCTTCGAGAAAGCCGCTCGATAATAGCGCGTAGGCGTGAGGACAGACGTCGTCTGTAGCGAACACCTCTCCATTCACCATATACAAGGCGACGCGCAGGTCCCCTAACTTTACCCCGACCGGTTCTCCATCCGAGAGCTTCGAGACGGGACACAAGGCTTGCCAAGCCGACATCTTGATATCCTCCTGATCAGTGAGAAAGCGCGCGGCGGCGCTGGCCGCCGCGCCGGTTATCGATCGCGCCTATGGCGCGATCTGTCTCCAGTCTTCGGAGGCTGTCGCCAGCCGGCCGCCGACGGCGCGGATGTCCCGATACGACATGGTCTCGCATTGCGCGCTCTTCGGGGTCTTTCCGGCCATGAACGCCTTGACCTCTTCGAGTAGCTGCCGGCGTACGCGAACGATCGCCTGATCGGCCGAGCACAGATACTCCGCTGACCTGTCGACGATCGGTCCCATGCTGACCATGACGACAAAATCCTCGATGACGATCTCGAAGAAACCGGTGTTGTTGCCGGCGTCCATGATCTGACGGTTCTGTCCCCAATTGGTGCTCTTGTCGCCGGGCAGACCCCCGGCCATAGGCCATTGGTTGGCCCGCTGCGTTCGACGCCAGGAGTCGACCGGTTTCACGGGGTTGTAGTAGATGTACCACTGGATGAGGTTCTCATCGTCGATCGGAACGGCGATGATGGCGGTGCGATCCTGGTTCGGTCCGGTAAAGATCGGAGCGATCAGCCCGTAGTACGGCATCACAAATTCGGTGACGCGCGCGACACAAGATCCGTCCGGCGCCGAGCGGAGCGCGGCGGCCCGGAAACCGTAGGACTTTCTGTCGAACTCGTAGCTGACCGCCGTGTTTTCGCGGGTTGCGGCGAAGTCGGTCGCGGAGTTTGTCGTCCAACTCGCATGCAAAAGCGCAACATGCGAAGAATCGATCGTCGCCTCGACCCCCTGGAGCCAGTTTGCGTTCAATTCGATACCGGCGGCGTAGACCTGGTCGGGCGGGAGATCCATCCATTCGAAATCGCAGCACGGCGGAGCCTCGCCCTCGCCCAGCCAAACCCACACAAGGCCGGCGCCCTCGCGGACCGGATACGCCTTCACCTTCACTGTCTTGGCGAACTCCTTCGGACTGTTCGGCTCGTTCGGTACATCGAGCACCTCGCCCCCGGAGCTGATCTTCCATCCGTGGAACAGGCAGCGCAGTGAGCAGTCCTCGACGCGTGCCAAGGCAAGCGAGGCCCCCCGATGAGGGCATGCTTCGTCAAGGAATCCGACCTTGCCGTCGGCGCCTCTGAATGCGACGAAGTTCTGACCGAAGAGCTTCACCCGTACGGGTGCCTCGCCTTTCTTGACACGGACCGAAAGGACGGCCGGCAGCCAGTAATGCTGCCGCAGCATCTTTCCCATCGGAGCGTCGCCGGTAACACGACACAACAATTCGTTTTCTTCCCTGGTGACCATTGGAACCTTCCTTTGATTGAGTTGACGCGAGAGGAAGCATGAGTCATATTATCTTCCTAGGAAGATTGTTGTCAATGCGTCGTTCGATCGGCGCCGGGGTTTCGAAATTCGACCAAGCCAAAGGAGCGCGTCGCTCCTAGGGAGGAACGATCTATGTCGACCAAACGTCTGGAAGGCTGCATTGCAGTGGTTACCGGTGGCAGCCGCGGTGTCGGCAAGGGGGTGGCCTTGGGGCTTGCGGAAGCGGGCGCGACGATTTTCGTGACCGCACGAACCCGCAAGAGCGGAACAGCCGATTGGCCCGGCTCGTTGGACGAGACGATCGCCGAAATAGCGCAGGCCGGCGGCACTGGCATCGGACTCGAGTGCGATCACTCCGACGACAAGGCCGTGAAGGAAGTGTTCCTCCGCATCCAGCGGGACTGCGGCGGTCTCGATTTGCTCGTGAACAACGTGTTCGCCGCACCAAACGTGATGCCGGTGAACGTGCCGTTCTGGGAAGTGCCGGTCTCAGTCTGGGATCTGATGCACGACGTGGGCTTACGCTCCCATTTCGTTGCCAGCCAATTAAGCGTTCCGTTGATGCTTGGTCGCGGGAATGGGCTCATCGTGAACACATCGTCAGGCGGAGGGATCCGGTACACCTTCAACGTACCGTTCGGCGTTCAAAAGTCGGGCGTGGACAGGATGGCACGCGACATGGCGCACGAATTGAAGCCTTACGGCATCGCCGCGGTATCGATCTGGCCTGGATACATAAAAAGCGAGAAGCTCGCCGCCCAACCGGATCGCGTTCCGCCGGCGCTCGCCAAGCTCATCGCAGAGAGAGGCGAAACACCGATCTTCGTCGGACGTGCGGTCGCGGCCTTAGCCAGCGATTCTCTCGTCATGAACAAGACTGGGCAGATCCTGCTTGCTTCCGAATTGGCCGCGGAATACGGGTTCACCGACATCGACGGGCGCGTGCCACCAGCTCCCAGTCGCGACCCCTCGCCCCTGTCTGTCTTCAAGCCCGCCGGCCCCAGCGGCGCGTGATGTGCGCCGGCGACACGGTCCAACGAGGGACGCGCTTCGTCGTACCGGGATGATTGCCCGACCTGTCCCGGCGACAGCGAAGGCATTGTCGTGGATGCCGGCATCGATTTATGGTCCGGCGCCAAGCTGGCTGTGGTGACGCCTGCCCATCAATTCCCGCTGGGATGGCTCTCAGCCAACAAAGGCGTCGTCGCGTGCTCTCCTGGGCTCGGTCCTCGAAGGGCTGGATAGTCGAGGACGATTACTACACCGAATTTCATTTCGTCGGGAAGCCTCCCGACTCTCTCGCGGGCGCCGGCGGGTACGAGCGCGTTGTATATATCGGGACGTTCAGCAAGGTGCTGAATCCGTCGTTGCGTATCGGCTACGTCGTGGTACCGCCCGCGCTGGTCGAGCGGTTCTCCCAAATCCGTCGCATCATCGATGGCCACCAACCGCATTTCATGCAGGCTGTTGTGCACCGCTTCATCGAAGACGGGAACTTCGATCGCCATCTTGGCAAGATGAGGGCGCTGTATCCGAGACGGCGACGCGATCTCGTAGCAGCGATCACAGACGAGACCGGCGGTCGCTTAAGGCCGATCGAGGCGGCTGGCGGTACACATCTCACTGCCCTGTTTGATGAAGACATTGATGATGTTGCGTTCGCCCAAGCAATCAAACGCGCCGGTGTTAAAATGACACCTCTCACGTCGTTCCGCGTTCGATCCGGTGAGCCGGGACTGGTACTCGGATCTTCAAACTGCTCGCACTCGGCGCTTGACGGTGCCATGAACCAGCTTCACAAGACTCTTTCGTCCGCTTCCTACCCGAAAACGATTGCAAAGCGGCCTCAAGCGAGGTTGCTCGGCCCGCACCGTCCGGAGGCGGCCATTCCGGCGCCAGCGAAATGCAGCAGAACCACAAGCGGATCGTGAAAGGGGAGATGCGGAAGCCGTTTACGCGGGTCCATTAATGGAGTGGGCTGTAGGGTATCTGCAGGTGCCGTTTCGCTAGAAGTAAATCATGCGGACGGGTCAGTCGGATCTCGTCGCCCAACCTCTGCATGGAAGCTTGCGGCGGTTGGAAACACGCCTCCGTCCAACGCCGGCCGGCCGCACTTGGAAAGCAAAGCGCGTTGGATGCTTCTCTTCCCAGGAAGCTTTATGGCTTTTATAGACTGCAAAGCCAAAATGCGAAAGAGGAGAGAAACTCTTGCCCAACAACCGTAACGCACAAATCCCTACAATGGCCCCGAATTCGCTTCCCATCGCGGCCGTGACATCAGCTGCTAGCGGCGTCTTAGCGGCAATCCTGTTCGCAACTTTTCTCGGCCCCGCTCCGTCAACAAGCGCCTCGCTTCTCTTGCCCAAGTTCTTGTACGCGACTTTTGCGGATCTCTGCAGCTCGCAAACTGATCGCAGCTACACCATGGAGTCTGCCGCAGAACGCCCCGGGGCCGTCGCAGAGGTCATCTCCACCGAAAAACTTTCTCACGTTCCGGGCAAGAATATCTCTCTGGTTCGAGTGAAATTTCCTCCGGGAGGCTGGTCGCCCAAGCATTACCATGGAGGCTCCGTAACAGTCCACGTACTCTCTGGTACCATTCGTTCGCAGATCGAGGGAACGCCGGCCGCAACCTACGGTCCAGGAGAGACGTTCTTTGAGCCGTTGGGAGCGATTCATATATTTGCTGAGAACGTCAGCCGCACTGACTCCGCAGAGGTGCTTGCGGTTTTTGTTCACGATGAGGGGGCGACGCTTACCACACATTTCTGAACCACCACACCGGACGGAAGAGGCGAGTTGCTGCAGCTCACTAGAATATACGGGCAATTTCTCGCGCTTGCTGTTTCGCTTTTTCGAGAGCCACTACCGACTCAGAAAATGCGGCTGACGTCGGCGCAACGACGATCGATTGGATGTCTCTGCATCCGATAACGCGTAACCAGTGATCGAAATACCGCTTCTGATGGTCCATGCCGGTCATCCCCGACCCTTCCCCATAATCGAACGAACTACTGTAGATTGCGACGACAGGCTTGTTAACAAGCCCGACATATCCGGCTTTTGGCGACCACTCAAACAACAATCCAGGCTGCGTAATTGTATCAATGTACTTCTTTAGAATAAACGGGATACCCCAATTCCACATCGGCACGCTAAAAATGTATTTGTCGTAAGCCTTGAACTTCTCGGCTTCATCCACAATGCGGCGCCAGACTGACCGTTCGGATTCGGAATGGTTAGCGCGTCGCAGCACCGCATACTTCGCCTCGATTGCGACGGAGTCGAGTTCAGGAAGGTCGTACGACCATAAATCAATTCGGTCCACGACGTCAGATCCATTTATCGAGACGTATTCGTTGACGAAGGCGTCGGCGATCTTTGTAGAGCAACCTCGCGGGCGAGGCGAGGACGATATGCGGAGAATTCGGGCCATGACGAACAACACTCCAGTTATCTTCCTAGGATGATAATTCTATAACGCCAGGCAATCCATCCTGTCGTGCGCAAAAAGCGGCCAACGTTGCTGAATGATGCGGCAAATTTAGCGGATTAGCGAGCCTAGGTAGTTTTGCTGATTTCGTCGCTTGCCCAACCGCGCGACACACCTTGACACACTATCTTCCTTGGAAGATTATATGATGACTAGTCTAAGATGTTGAACCGACATTGGTCGCTGAATCATGCCGACCAACTTGGTGCGATGTGCACAACACGCGAGCCATTTCCATAACGAGCAGCGCCGTTCAACTGTTCAACTTTTGAATCCGGCTCCCGTTGCGCCTATCCCCGATCTCACTGAACATGATCCCGCATAGAACGCCGCCGTCTCATACCCGATGATTGAAATTGAGTATTGGAAACCGTTCTCATTCGAGCAGACGCTTCTTGTATGCATCCGGGTCCATGTCGCGGATATCGACGCTTATGCTGTATGTGCTCGTGAGGAGCTCGGACAGTGCTCTTCGAAGTTCCACGCTCAGCGCTTGCTTCTGTTGTCCCGTCCTGCCGGCGAGCAAGTATAGCGAGACATGAAAAAATGATCGGGCTTCTCCAGCCACCAAAAAGTCGTCAAACCTTTGAGCTCGGATCTTCAAATCCTCCGCCTTAACGACACCGGTCGAAGCAGCCGCGTTATGCAGGGAAAGGAGAATCTTGCCGATCGGCGGCATTTCCTGTTTCGCCGAGTAGTGACAGACAATATGGGGCAATCGCGTCCCTCTGTTTAAATGTCGAAGAATACGGTTTCGTTGTCGCCCTGCAGGTGGATGTCGAAGCGATAGACCGTACCCTGAGCGTCGCTTTCCTTCTTGGCCACCAGAGAATCACGACGATCCGCAGGTACGAGCGCCAGTATAGGATCGGATGCGTTCGCGACCTCATCCGAGAAATAAATCCTGGTTTGCGCCTGCCGCGTCATGCCCCGCGCGTAGACCGCAAGCACGATGTGCGGCGCCTGCTGCCTGTCGTTTGGGCCCGGCACCGAACCCGGCTTGATTGTCTTGAAATTGTACTTTCCATCGCTGCTCGTACCGCAGCGTCCGAACCCGCGAAATGCCAGGTTCTGCAGCGAGCGTCCGCCCTGCGGATCGCTAAAGCGACCCTGCCCGTCGGGCTGCCAGATTTCGAGCATCGAATCCGAAACGATCTTGCCGTCGCCGTCGAACACCCTACCCTCGATGCGGATGCGCTCGCCCGACACATCCGGAGTGGCCAGATCGTTGGTAAAGGCGTCGTTCCAGGCATAGTCGTCACCCGGCGTCAGGCCATATTTGAAATATGGGCCGACGGTCTGCGATGGGGTAATGCCGGTCATCAATGGGTCTCCAGCGGCGTGGCGTTGCGCCCTCGCAGCACGATATTGAAACGATAGGCAAGCGCCCAGTCGGGCTGGGTGCTGTCGAGGTCGAAACTGGACACCATGCGCATCCGGGCTTTTTCGTCCGCCACGGAATTGAAAATCGGGTCGAACTCGAACAAGGGATCATTGGGGAAATACATCTGCGTCACGACACGCGACAGGAAGGAGTGCCCAAACACTGAAAAATGGATGTGCGCCGGCCGCCAGGCATTCTTGTGATTTCCCCAAGGATAGGCGCCAGGCTTGATCGTGACAAATCGATAGTAGCCCTTTTCGTCGGTCACCGCGCGCCCGGCGCCCGTGAAATTGGGATCCAGGGGCGCTGGGTGCTGATCGACGACGTGTATGTAGCGGCCGCAGGCGTTGGCCTGCCATAGCTCGACCAACGTGTTGGCGACGCCGCGACCATCCTCGTCCAGCACGTGGCCATGGACGATGATACGCTCGCCAATGGGCTCACCGGCGTGCTGGACCGTCAGGTCGTTGTCACGCTCACGCACGGTTTCGTGGCCATAGACCGGTCCCGTCAGTTCGGACAAGGTAAGCGGCATGATGATCAAGGGCTTCGCGGGCGCACGCTTGATCGTGCTCTTGTAACCAGCAAAAAGCCGCGGGGCGAAGCTTTCCTCGGTACTTTCGCGCGGATAGACGAACGTCATAAGACTCTTCTCACTTCGGTTGTCACTATCGAAACTCAGGGTGGCTCGGTTACAGGGCCCCACAAGCAATCTGCAAACCAGCGGCCGGCAACAATTACTTCGGCGCTTCGAAATCGTACGAGATACGGCCCGCCGGAAGGTAGAACAGGGCAATCACGGCTCCCCCTCTTACCTCGGGATAATGCCGGCTTCCAGGATCCGGCGCGGTCCAACCCGGTCCTTGCCAGCCCTGCAAGCCTTTGAGCTCTGCGCCCTCATCGATCGGAATGACTACATTCAGCTCTCCATAGGGGTGGCCGTGATACTGGCCGCGCAGTACATCGTCGTCGTGCTTGTCCTTGAATCGTTTGGGGTCCTTGCTGTCCATGTAGACAGCGGTGATGCTGAAATGGAAGCTCTCAGGCGATGGCTCCAGTATCCTGCTGCGCCGGTAGTTGGGTCCGTCCACTTCCTGATTGGCAGCCCACCCCTCTTTCACGCCGAGCTTGATCAGCCTGGCGAGGTCCTTATAGAGCTCACTGTTTTCACCGTACTTCTTGTTCAGCCACTTCTCCATGTCTGCGCCCGGGGTCATGTCCTTGACCTCCTGAAGAAATGGAATACTACGTTGAATTAAGTCTTCCCGGTGTCCCATCGATCCTATCCTTTCGCTCGTGCTCAGTCTTCGAAGCCGATAAACCTTGTGAATTCGCTTACGGCGACTCTCGGCATCAATCTGCCTGAACTCACCAACTCGTCTTCCGCAAAGCCGATTGAAACGCCGCAGACGACCATTTGCTCGGCCGGGATCGGAAGAAATTCCCTAAGCACAATGTGATACTTCGAGAATGTCTCTTGCGGGCAGGTCTGAAGTCCCCGCGCGCCCGCCGCGATCATCACATTTTGGACGAACATTCCAAGATCGAGCCAACTTCCGACCTGCAGCCGCCTATCGATGGTGACGATCAGCCCAACCGGTGCGCCGAAGAACCCATAGTTTTTCGAAGTTTGACCTGCGCGACCCACCAAGTCCGCCTGCTCGATTCCAAGCGATCCATAGAAGAGGCGGCCAAACTGATTGCGCCGTGACAGATAGGGCTCAGGCAGCTCCGTGGCGTAGTACTGGTACTCGGACTTATGCTGATCCCTAGCCTTGTTGTGGGCCTCAAGTAGCGCCCGCGAGACCTCTTCCTTCTCGCTCCCACCGAGGACGTAAACATTCCAAGGTTGGATATTGGCTCCGCTCGGCGCGAACCTAGCGACGTCGAGAATGTCTTCGATCGTCTGCTTTGGGACCGCTCGACTCGTAAAGGACCGACTGGCGAAGCGACCCGTTATGATCCTATCGACAGCCTCCCGCCCTTCGCCGCCGCCGCAATGCGAGGGGTCCTTGGCGGCTACTTCTTGCTTACTAGAGGACATCCGCCCTCCTCCTGAGGTTTGAAAGCCTCGTCGCCCGGTATTGTTGCCAGAAGCTGATAATAGTCGAACCTGTACTTGGATTCCTCGGGCTTCTTGACCCTGAAGAGATACATGTCTCGGATCAGGCGGCCGTCCTCTCGGATCTTGCCGTTTTTGGTCATGAAATCGTTGACAGGAATCTCGCGCATTTTCGAAGCAACCGTCGGACCGTCAACGGAACCAGCGGCTGCCGCTGCTTTGAGATAATGCATAACGGCGCCGTAGGTGCCGGCATGGATCATCGTCGGAACCTTGTTGGTCTTGTCGATGAAGCGCTTCGACCAGGCGCGCGTATCGTCATTGAGATCCCAATAGAACGCGGAACTCAGTATCAACCCTTGGGCACTCGGCAACCCGAGACTGTTGACGTCGGCGATGAACACCAGAAGACCCACCAGCTTCTGAGTCTTGGTCACACCGAATTCACCGGCCTGCTTGACAGCATTGATGAAATCCCCACCCGCATCGGCCAGCGCGATCGCTTCAGCCTTCGACGATTGAGCCTGCAAGAGGAAGGACGAAAAATCCGGCGTATTAATCGGATGCTTCACAGAGCCGACGACCTTGCCCCCCTCCGCATCGATGACCTTGCGACTGTCGGCCTCAAGCTGTGCGCCCAACGAGTAATCGGCCGACAGGAAAAACCACGACTTCACACCGAGCTTAGAGACCGCCTTAGTGGCTCCTTGCGAAAGCGCATACGTGTCGTAGGTCCAATGGATCCCGGTCTGCGAGCATTCGTCCCCGGTCAAACGCGAGGTGGCTGCGCCGGTAGCAAGAAATAGTTTCTTCTTCTCACGAGTGATGCCCTGGACCGCGAGCGCAACAGCCGAATTGGGTACGTCCAATATTGCTTCAATATTTTCGTTTTCGATCCAGCGGCGCGCTATCACGCCGCCGACGTCGGCCTTGTTCTGGTGGTCCGCGGCGATGAGTTCAATTTTCCTGCCGAGAACGCTACCGCCGAAATCATCGATCGCCATCTGAGCCGCTACGACGGAGCCAAGGCCTCCATTATCCGCGTAGAGCGACGACATGTCCGTCAACACGCCGAGCTTCAAGGGACCTGTCGCCTGAGCGTTCGCCCGGTTCGAACCGACAACCGCCACGAGGCACAAAATCGTCGCCACTAGTCGCTTTCCGCCAACCATGATTCCCCTCCCTTGGCAAGTCCCGTGATATTCAGGAGAGTGACGAACAGCGGAAGTGAAAGTACTTCAGGGTCAAAATGCGCCTCGTTCAGTTCGACGAAACCCGGCCGATACCCCCGCTAATTCGGGCAAAAGGAGCTAAAAAGCCGGGCCAACGGGCCTGCCCGGCTCAGGTCAAAACGCCACTGGTGCCATACCGAAACTGCCGCCTGTTTCGGACGCCGTCTGCAGGCCAGCGCTGCACCCTCCCTGCGCCCCGTAGGTCTTCCCGAGCCAAGGGATGAAACGCGGGTCCATCCCACTGGCAGGCGCATGCGGCCACCTCTTCGCAACATCGAAGCTCCATGCACCGCGCGCCCAATGACGCTTGGAAACCCTCGTATTCCGGTCTAGCAAGGAAGGGGTACGCCCGCTGTGACCGAGCGAACGAATGTCGAACTAACCATTTCGGTTCGGAAATGACCGATTTTCGAGGAAAGTATCTTCTGGATCAGCGGCGCCGTCCGGCGCGCTTGGCACGGTTCTGATATGATGGGTTCCTTCAATACGTTGGACTTGAATTTGCTTCGCGTCTTCGATGCGGTGATGGAGGAACGTAGCGTTCTGCGGGCCAGTCAGAAGGTCTGCTTGAGCCAGTCCGCCGTGAGCCATTCGCTCGCGCGCCTGCGAGAAATGTTGGACGATGAGCTGTTCGTCCGCACGGCGACAGGCATGCAGCCAACCGCCAGGGCGCTGGCTATGGCGCCCCTGGTCCGGGAAGCGCTGAAATCCCTCGAGCAGGCGATCGAGCTACCTAAGTTCGAACCGGCTACCTCGACTAAGAAATTGACGATCGCAGCAAACGACTTCACCACCATGGTCGTCGCTCCCCGCCTGCTTCACATCTTGAGAACCGAAGCACCACACGTCGACATCGTGATCAAGCCGGTCACCCGGATCGACCTCGCGGAGCAAATTGACCTCGGCAGGATTGACGCTGCCATCGGTACCTTCTCCGCCGTCCCCTCGCGGTTCAAGTCCGGCTTCCTGTTCGAATACGACGACGTCCTTGTCACGCATTCATCGCACCACCTCGGCCAGCTCACCACCGAGACACTTTCCGAGCTGCCCATTGTCGTCGTCTCGTTTGGAGGCGAACCGGAGGGAGCCGTCGACGGATTCATCTCGGAACGCGGCCTGGCGCGCAGATCCGAGATGTACGACCGAGCCTCGTTCGAACGGGCGATGTCCGCGTCAGAACGCGTGCCGAGGATTGCCGTCTCCCTCCCCCACTTTCTCGCGCTTCCGACTTTCCTGGACGGTTCGGGACTTTCCGCCATCGTCCCGCGCCCTCTGGCCAACTCTTTTGCCCAAACTAATCCGATCTCGATTCACGAGCTTCCATATCCGACGACACGCCTTGAGGTCCGGTCGCTCTGGCACGAGCGCTATGAAGGCGACGCATCGCAAGACTGGCTTCATGAAGTCATGAGACGGGCAACGGAACACCTCCGAGTTGCCGTTACGTGACGCAACGGCCTTCGAGGGACCCCAGCAAACGGTCGATCAAGGCCTGTGAAACTCCTTGATAGGAGCTGGGCTCGAAGAGCTCCGCGAGCCGGTCCGGATCGAGCTGTGCAGTCACTTTAGGATCGCTGGCCAGCACGCAGCGCAAATGAAGCTTTGCGGCGACCGCCTTTTTGCTTGCCGCCTCGACGAGGTGGTGAGCGGAGCTCTTTCCCAACTTTTCCGCCAGGGCGAAAGTCACGGCCTCGGCCATGATCTGGCCGTGGGTCGCGTCGAGGTTTACCCGCATGCGGTCGACGTCGACCTCAAGTCCTTCCGCGATGTCGACTACGGCGGCAATCGCACCCGACGTGATGGCAAGAAGCGTCGGCAGGGTTGACCATTCCGCGTGCCAGGCTCCGGCGCTCCGTTCGTGCTCCTGGACCTGAGCGGCGAAAATCGTCGCAGCCAGGTTCGGAGCCATCGTGGCCGCCGCCAGTGCGCTCGCGGCCGCCACGGGGTTGCGTTTATGCGGCATCGTCGAAGAGCCGCCCCGCCCCTGCCCTGACGGCTCAAAGGCCTCCGCTACGTCCGTTTGCATCATCAACGAGACGTCGCGCGCGATCTTGCCGCATGTCCCGGTCAGGATAGCCAGCACGGAAGCGATTTCCGCAATTCTGTCCCGGTGCGTATTCCAGGGCGCCTCGGGCAACGGTAGCCCGAGGGCCAGTGCTAGTTTCTCGGCAACCAGCAGTCCCTTGTCACCGAGCGCGGCCAACGTTCCGGCAGCGCCGCCGAACTGCAGCGCCAGTTCCTCGGCACGTACGCGCTTCAAACGTCGGCGTGAACGGTGTAACGCAGCGGCGTATTCGGCAAGCTTGAGGCCAAAGGGCATCGGCAGCGCATGTTGCAGCCAGGTCCGGGCAACCATTGGTGTTTCGCGGTGCCTGCGGGCCAAGCGCGCGAATGCCGCGACCGAGCGATCAAGCAGCGGCAACAATGCATCGATCGCGGTCCGAATAGCCCGCATCGTGGCCGTATCGATGACGTCCTGGCTCGTAGCCCCCCAGTGGACGAAGCGCGCGGCGTCCGGATCGGTCCTAGCGACACTCACCGTCAAGGCCTTTACTAGCGGAATCGCCACATTACCCGACTGCGACGCAGCCCCCGCAAGCGCACCGAGATCGAAGCGTTCGGCCTTGCAAGCCTTCGCGATTGGACCGGCCGCGCTTTCCGGAATAACGCCGATTACCGCCTCTGCCCGTGCAAGCGCGTTTTCGAAATCGAGCATGTACTGAATGTACGGCGCATCTTCCAAGGCCCCTCGAACCGCGGCGCTGGAAAACATTGGTGCCAGCAAAGACCAGATTGGAGAGTTCATCGCGACGGTCCGTTTCAAAGAAAACCCCGTCGTTCGATGATGAACGACGGGGTTTGGCCAATGGCGCCAAGTCTAGGGAGGAAAGCCCCCAAAGGGGCACCGAGAGCACGGCCGTAAGACGCGCTCCCAGTCGGTCACGATCACGGCTGTCCGCCGGACCGAATGGCGATCTAATCTGAATGCGGGTGACTTCGCAGTGAATGGGTTAGAATCCGTCCCCGTATTCTGATTTTGGTTATTATTGAGATTTTCGAAATTTTCAAGTACCTTTTGCGGTGCGGCCACGCCCGACAACATTGGTCGTCCGTTACCCTCGGTGCAGTTAGTAACCGAACTATGCAGGTCTAGGATCCTGTTGGGCGCCGAAGTCAAGGAAAACTCATGCCGAAGACGATCGTGAATTCGAAAAATGCCCCTGTCACCGGCTTTACCGACGCGCAGAACGCATCTCCGATCGTCCAGGCGATAAGGTTCGGAAACATGCTGTTCGTGTCCGGCCAAGGTCCGCTCGATCCTGAGACGAAGCGGGTTGTCGACGGCGGAATTGAAGTACAAGCCCTGCGGACCTTGGAAAACCTCCAAGCTGTCCTCCACGCTGCCGGTGCAAGCCTGGCGAACGTCGTCAACATGCGGGTCATTCTGCGAGACGTAAGCGATTTTGCGAAGTTCAACGAGGTGTTCCGCAGGGAGATCGGCGCTGAAAAGGTCACCAGGACCTGTGTCGGTGGCACGCCTCACCGGACCGGCGTGAACATCGAGATCGATTGCGTAGCGATGTTTGATTGAGCGATGCAGGGCCCGACCAGCCAGCCGAGCAATGAGCCGCAAATGCGGACCGTAGATACCCACCATCATTTCCTGCCTCCAAAATACATGCAGGAAATCGGCGACGACGAAATTGCGCGTATGCTGGTCTCCGGGCGCGCTCCCATGTGGACCCCATCAGCTTCGATCGAAGCAATGGACCGGCACGGCATCGGACTGGCGGTCCTCTCGCTTTCAGCTCCCGCCGTGGCCCCGGTGCGCGCCGGCAGGCGGCCGTCGCTGGCGCGGGAGTGTAACGAGTACGCAGCGCGAATGGGGCGTGACTATCCGGGCAGATTCCGCTCCTTTGGGACACTTCCGTTGCCGGATATCGATGCAAGCCTTTTGGAGCTGACTTACTGCTTGGACGAGCTGACGGCCGACGGAGTCTGCCTGCTCACGAACCACGGCGGAAAGTACCTCGGTGACGAGCACTTTGCTCCGTTGTTCGAGGAGATCGACCGCCGCAGTATCGTCGTCTTCGTCCATCCCACGAACCCGCCCCTGTCCCCACTGCCAGATCTACCTTCCGCGACCTTCGAATTCCCGTTCGAAACGACCAGGGCCGTCGCTAGTCTGCTGTTTTCGGGAGCCTTGTCCAAGTACGCGAATATCAAGTTCATCTTCTCGCACGCGGGTGGGACCGTGCCATTCCTGGCGGAAAGGCTCGCCCGGCTAGAGAGCCGAGAGCATCTTCGGGAGAAGGTAACTCGTGGTGTCATGAACGAGCTCCGCGCTCTAAACTACGACACGGCGCTCTCGGTCAACCCGTTCGCACTCGGCGGTCTGCTTCGTCTCGTTTCGCCCGACCAGGTGGTTTTCGGAAGCGACTATCCACACGCCGGCGAAGCGACGATGGCAAATTCCGTCAAGGCGCTCTCGTGTTTTGGCCTACAGCAGGGATTATTCGACAACATAAGTCGCCATAACGCGATCCGGTTGTTGGATAGGCAAGGGGTTAAAGAGCAGACCAACGTGCACGCATTGTCTGCGACGAAACGGGTCAAAACATAGCATTGAGATAAGCCCAAGAAAGCCCAAAAGGGCACACCGATCCCGTAATTGCGACCGCGACTACGACAGACTTGCCGACGGCATTTCTCTCCGAAAGACACACCCGGCGGAATAGCTTCCCCGGCTGACGGCCGCGCTTAAGGCTTCGGCATCACGTTCCCGCAGCCCTTGCACGTGCGTGCTTGCTCGCTGTCGAAGAAGTTCTTGTAGGCTTTCGAAACCGGATCGGCGCGGTAGTCCTCTACGACGAAGGTCTCTTCGTGCAAGAGATGGTCGCACTTCGGACAAAACCACTGAAACTTGTCGATCTCACCGGTTCTTCTTCCGCGTTCCACGATGAGCGCAAATGCGTCAGGCGGGAACCGCGGCGAATGCGGGGTTCCGGCAGGCATGAAATTGACGGAGCCCTGATCGATGGTGATGATCTGCTCGCCGCCACCGGGCGGGCGGTAGTGCAGCTTCATCGTACCCTTGATCATGTACGTGAACTCGTCGCTGTCGTTGATGTGGAATTCGCTTCGGTATTCGCGGCCCCGAGCCACGAAGGCAAGCGACTCTGGCTCCTGCCATAGAACTTCGACGCGCTTTTGGGATTCCGTAAGCCTCCGGGTAACGGCTTCCAGGTCCACCAGAGGCAACGGAAACATCAGGAAATCTCCCTCAGCCATTTTCTTCGATTTATTACCATATTTCGAAATTCTTCGAAGGTCGACCCTCTCGATAGCGGCCCTCGGTAACTTGCCTGGCAGCAAATCCGATGTACAGTCCGCCGTCCCGGCCGGGACTACCGAGAGGCCGAACGATGACTGAAAGCTGGGGGCCGCCGATCCGCATCGGGTCCGGACTAGAGCCCAAGACCTTGACCGACGCCACCCTTGAGCGGCTTCGGGATGACATCGTATCGGGCCGCTTGAAATCGGGCATAAAGGTCAAATCAGAGAACTTAAAGGAGCTCTACGGGGTCGGTACAAGCCCGATCCGCGAAGCCCTGTTCCAACTCGCCGGGGAAGGCTTGGTCCGCGCAGACGGGCAAAAGGGTTTCCGCGTGGCGGAGCTCAACGAAAAAGAGCTGGTCGATATCGTGGATTGGCGGATCAGACTGGAGGGCGAAGCGCTGCGGCGTTCGATCATCAACGGCGACCTCAACTGGGAAGCCAACGCTGTCGCTGCGCTTTACAAGCTGAAAGGTATCCAATCCACGACCGATCTAAGTAAGGGCAAAGCCGCCGACCTCTGGGAAAAGCGACACCGAGAGTTTCATTTCGCACTGTACTGCATGTGCGGCTCATCCTGGCTATTGCGTTTTTGCGAACTTCTCATCCAAAACGGCGAGCGCTATCGGCGTTCTTTCGTGCAGTACAAAAGCATCGAGCAGTCGATTACCGACGAGCACGAGGCCCTCTTGGCCGCCGCGCTGAAACGCGATACCGCCAAGGCCACCGTCATACTCGAAAAGCACATCCGACATGCCGGCGAATTAGCCCGTAAGCATTTGACCGGATCATCCGCACGCCGCTCTTCGGCGACGGGCCGCCAAACCAAAAAAAAATAGGTGGCCCATTGCGCGGCATAAGCCGCGTCGTCTTACCAACTGTAGAAGAACGTGGTTTTCAGGCGACGAATTTCGCCAACACGGGAGCAAGGGCTGCCGCAGACACGTTGTGGGTCTGCCCTTTAAGCGTTGTTTTGTGCTCCGCGTCGGGAAGAGCTTCGGCGACTGTCAGCACCGCATGTCGAAACTAACTTCGGTCTTCTCACCATCCACGACGAGTAACGGCATCGTCACCGACGCAATCAGCTCGATGGGCAAGGTGTATCCGAAGCGGTCCGGGTCATCGTGAATCCAAAATTCCACGGAACCCGCGTCCTTCAACTTGTGCGCCTACCGCACATATCGTCATATATTGACTCTCCCGCGCGGCGCTCTGACAATGCTGGCCTGAACATCAACCCGCGCGCGGAAGTGTTCGGTGAGAGAACGGAATTCAGCAATCACTGATCGAGCGAGACGTGAGCTTCGGATGCAAGAGAGCCGATCCGACAGAACAGGACGCTTGAACAACGCGTCGAGACTACGAGGAGAAAACCAATGAAGTTATCCCGGCTCGCCCCTGTGGCCGCTGTCTGTGCCTTTACTGCTCTTGGTCCAGGTTTGGCTTTTGCGCAGGTCAAAGCGGACATCGTCTATCGCAACGGCAAGATCTATACGCTAGACGGCAACTCTTCGGTCGCCTCAGATGTAGCGATATGGAATGGGCGGTTCATCGCGGTGGGCAACAACGCGACCGTAAAGCCCTACCTGGCCAGCAGCACTCAGGTGGTCGATCTGCATGGCCAAACGGTGATTCCCGGCCTGAACGACAATCACGCGCACTCGCTTGCCGGCGGCGCGGAGGCGCGCCAGGTGCAACTGCGCGACACCAAGACCGTCGCCGAAGCGCTGGCCCAAATAAAGGCGGCGGCCGCCACCAAGAAGCCCGGCGAGTGGATCCTGGGGACGAGCTGGCACCCCGCCTCCCAACTGGAAGAACATCGCTACCTGACCCGCACCGAAATCGACAGCGTTGCGCCAAACAACCCCGTGCACCTGCGGACAGTCGGCCACATCGCTATGTTCAATTCCGCCGCATTAAAGATCGCCGGCGTCGATCGCAACACGCCCGACCCCGAGGGTGGCGTAATCGAAAAGGACAAGGCTGGCGAGCCGGACGGCATCATGTTCGAGCGCGCGATGAACTTGATCACGCGTCATATTGCGCCGCCGAGCCTGGAAGACCTCGTCGACCAATATGCCGACGCGATGAAGTACGCCAACAGTCTTGGGCTGACCAGTTTGACCGATCCGGGACTCGGACCGACCAATATCCGGGCCCTGCAGCGTTTGATGACCATGGGTCGCATGACCGTGCGCTACAGCGTGATGAATGGCCTCAGCAATAACGTCACGCCCGAACAATACGATCAGGCAACCGAAGGCATCGGAGTGTCATCTGGATTTGGCAACGATTGGCTGAAACTCGACGCAATCGGCGAGATGTCGATCGACGGCGGGATGACGTTGCGGACAGCGTTCACGCGTGATCCCTATCCCGGAGACCCCAACTACCACGGGATACCGTCAACTCCCGCGGAGCGTCTCAATTGGGTGGTCAGCACGGGGAACAAGAACGAATGGAAGTTCGCGATCCACTGCGTCGGCGATGCTGCCTGCGACCGCGTACTCGATGCCTACGAATCGGCCAATAAGGAGAAATCCATTGTCGGACGCCGGTTCGCCATCATCCATGGCAGCATGCTTCGCCACGATCAGATTGAGCGCGCCAAATCGATGGGCGTCATCATCGAACTGCAGAACATCTTCATGTGGGATAAAGCCTCAACCGTCGAACGTTTCCTCGGCGCCGATACCGCCAATCGCGTAATTCCCGACCGGATGGCGATCGACTTGCTCGGCATCGATAAGGTTTCACTGGGTACGGACTATCCGGTGAACCTGCTCAATCCGTTCCTCGGCCTGTATATTGCGGTGACCCGCAAAGACCCTACAGGTCACGTCTACGGCGCTGACCAAGCGATCAGCCGTGAAGAAGCGTTGCGCCTCTACACCACCTCCACTGCGTACGCGACATTTGACGAAAAGAAGAAAGGTTCAGTCGAGGTCGGAAGGCTTGCCGATATGGTCGTGCTTGACCGCGACTACATGACCGTCCCGGTCGAACAAATCAAAGACATCAAACCCGTCGAAACGATCGTCGGGGGCAAGGTTGTCTATCACCGGTAGGGTAAGGACCAACCTGCGAACTCGACGCAGACAGGCCGAGCACCTCGGTCCGCCGCTCTGGGCAAGACGTTACGACGATACAAACGATATCTAGAAAGGGGAAATACATGAGAAGCTTTGAGACGAGCGGATTGGCTGCACTTTGCGCAGTGTGTGTGCTCTACCCGGCGTTGGCGATGGCGGAAATCCAAGCGGACGTCGTCTATACGAACGGAAAGATCTACACGCTTGACCGCAAGTCGTCCGTTGTCTCGGCCGTTGCGGTCCTAGACGGCCGGTTCCTAACGATCGGCAGCGGGGCCTCTGTCAAACCCTACATTGGACCCAAGACCAAGGTCATCGACCTGGCGGGCGCACCCGTCGTTCCTGGGCTCAACGACTCTCATATTCACACGGTATGGGCCGGTGAGGACGCGGTTCGGGTTCAACTGCTGGACGTCAAAACGGTTGCAGACGCGCTCGCCCGGATCAAGGCGTTCGCCGCAACGCGAAAGCCGGGTGAATGGATTCTCGGCGGCACCTGGCTCCCGAACTCCCAGTTGGCGGAACATCGCTATCTGACGGCGGCGGAGATCGATAGCGTCGCGCCCAACAACCCGGTCGCCCTCCCCGGCCACGTGTCGTCGTTCAATTCAGCAGCGATGAAGATTGCGAGCGTTGACCGCAACACTCAGAGTCCGGATGGCGGGGTGATCGAAAAAGACGACGCCGGCAATCCGACAGGTGTCTTTCAAGAGTTGGCATCAAGGCTGGTGACGCAGCACATTCCCGCACCAAGTCAAGACGAGCTTGAAGAGCGTTACCTCTTGGCGATGAAGGTGGCCAACGCCTATGGATTGACCAGCGTGCTCGACCCCGGTTTGGTGCCGCCCAATATCAGAGTGCTGCAGAGGCTCATGCTGACCCATCGGATGACGCTCCGCTATTCTGTCATGTACAAGCCGGACTTCAATGCGTCCCAGGAGCGCTGGGCCGAGGCAACAAACGGGATTGGAATCTCTTCCGGTTCCGGCAACGAGTGGCTAAGGATCGACGCGATTGGCGAGATGCCCGTCGACGGCGGCATGACCTATCGCACGGCCTTTACCCGGGACGCCTATCCTGGCGACCCCAACTACCACGGTGTGGCTGCGATGGCCGCCGAGCACGTCAATTCGAACGTCAGCATCGGCAACAAGAACGATTGGCGCTTCTCGATTCATGCCGTTGGCGATGCCGCTATCGATCGGGTCCTGGATGCCTACGAAGCGGCCAGCAAAGAGAAGTCGATCGTCGGTCGGCGATTTTCCATCGAGCACGGAAGCCTGATCCGCCGCGACCAGCTAGAGCGAATGAAGAAGCTCGGCGTGATCCTCCAACTGCAGAACGCATTCCTTTGGGAAAAGGGGCCCACGATCGAGCGAAACCTGGGCAAGGACGTCGCGCATAGAGTCATCCCCAATCGCATGGCGATCGACATTTTGGGGATCAACAACGTCTCTTCTGGCACCGATTTCCAGGGCAACCTGATGAATCCCTGGACCAATATCTACCTCGCCGTAACGCGCAAGGATTCGAAGGGCAACGTTTATGGCGCTGACCAGGCCATCACCCGGGAGGAAGCGCTGCGGCTCTACACGGTGTCAGGCGCCTACGGGACCTTCGAAGAAGCGATCAAAGGCCCGATCGAACCTGGCAAACTCGCCGACATGGTCGTACTTGACCGCGACTACTTCACGGTTCCGGTGGAGCAGATCAAGGACATCAAGCCTGTCCAGACAATCGTCGGGGGCGATATCGTCTACCACCGATAGAACGAAGGGCTCGCCTGCTGGTCCCACGCCGGCGGGCCAAGCACCTCTAGGACGCCGCTGGAGGTGAGAGCGCTCTTAGATGACCATGGTCTGGGCTTCGGCCGCGATGTCCTTCAATACCGGCAGGAACTCGTCAATCATCTGGCCAATGGAAGCTTGGCCGGTGTGAACGCCGACGTGCACTGCGCAGACAACGCGATTCTGACGGTTGGCTACAGGAACGGCAATCGAGCGGAAGCCCTCCTCTGCCTCTTGATCCACAATCGAAAAGCCTTTCTTTCGATCAGCAATGACACGCGTCCGCAATACGGCCGGATCGACTATGGTCCTGGCCGTCAGTCGCGCCGGCGGCGTATCCAGGATCTTGTCGAGTTCCGCGTCGCTCAAACCTCCGAGCAGCACACGACCGACCGATGTGCAGTAGCTGGGCAAGCGATAGCCGATCCGCATATCCGCCGTGGTGGCCCGAGAAGGACTAGCCCTGGCCACCATCACGACACAGTCGCCGTCGAGGACGCCGGCAGCGGACGCATGATTGAGTTTGTCGCTAACCGTTTGGACGAGAGGCTGCATCACCGTCGCCACTGTGTCGGACGACAGGAAAGCCGACGCAAAAGAAAGAACTCGCGGCGTAAGAACAAACGAATTTCCCTCCGCCCTCAGGTAGCCAAGCTGAACAAGAGTAAACAGTGTCCGGCGCGCGGTCGCGCGCGAAATCTGGAGGCGATTCGCCGCATCGCTCATCGTCATACGCTGCAATTCCGGTCCGAAAAGGTTGAGGATGCGCAGGCTGCGCGCAGTACCTTCGAGAAAGTCTGGCCCGAAAGCCTGTACACTTTCTTCCTCCTCTTGCGATCGGGTCGCTCTCGGCATACGCTAATCCCAGCTGGTTGGCTTTCGCACAAGCATAAAGCCCCTGGGCGGCGATGGCTATCGCGTTCATGCCGGGCAGGCACTCCTGAGCGGGCGTGGACAGAGCCAGTTCGCGACTGCGCCTTGGTAGCTACAGAAGTCCGCGTGGCGCAGCACTACGCGTCATACCTTACCCATCCAAGGTATCAGGCGTGCTTCAACGGCCAGGAACAACCTGTTCAAAATGTACCCGGTCGCCGCGAGATAAATAATGGCAGCGTACATTTGGTCTGGTCGCATGGCATATTGCATCTCTACGATGAAGTAGCCGATCCCACTCGAACCGGCGATCATCTCGGCAATCACGGCTACCACGAGCGCAATGCTGATAGCCGACCTAAGGCCCGCAGTGATCGGCGGTAACGTTGCCGGCAAAATGACCTTCATCATCGTACGGTACCAGCCGACCCGGAATGTGCGAGCGGTCTGCACCAACGTATCGTCAACGGCCTGCACGCCGGAAAACGCATTCGTAAAAACAGGAAAGAAACTCGCAAGCGCCACGATGAATATCTTCAAGGCATCATCGACGCCGAGAAACAAGATCAACGGC
This sequence comes from Bradyrhizobium sp. AZCC 2262, assembly GCF_036924535.1. Taxonomy (NCBI): domain Bacteria; kingdom Pseudomonadati; phylum Pseudomonadota; class Alphaproteobacteria; order Hyphomicrobiales; family Nitrobacteraceae; genus Bradyrhizobium; species Bradyrhizobium sp. AZCC 2262. Next base: position 6,023,854 of record NZ_JAZHRT010000001.1, read on the forward strand.
GGTATCACGGCCGGCGCTGGTATCGGACGTATGACCTCAATGATTGGACGGATAAGATAACGCAACCAACGATTCACCCCCAGCAGCAGTCCGAGCGTGATACCCGCCACACTTCCCGATGCGTATCCGATTGCTCCGCGCCGCAGAGTCGCCAAGAGCGTCAGCGCGATATCGCCGCCAGCCAATCCACGTAGTGCGGCGAGAAAGACGACGGAAACCGGTGGCCAGTACGAACTGACCACCCAGCCGAGCCGGACCGAAGCTTCCCAAAGGATCAGAAGTGCCGCAATTAGAGCGAGCCCGTACAGCCGCTTTTCCTGCCGGAGCCGGTGCGACCAACCCAAAGAACGCCTCTGTTCCTCGATACGCTTGTTTGCGTCGATGGCCGGTGGGCGACTAGTCTGATTGAGCACAGTCATCACAGCGCGACGGGGGACACGATGTTGGTCAAGTCCAGAGGGCCATTGAGAAGCTTGTTTTCGATCATCAGGTCCATGGTTTTTTTGATCTGCAGCAGATCGCAGCGGAGCGGTGCGGGAGCCATGTCAATCGTCTTTAGAACAGCGACGTTGACCTTTGTGTAGCCGGTGATGATGTTTAGGACATCCTCGCTCTTTACGTTTGCATTGAACCACTCAGCACCACGTCGCAATCCCGCGGCAAACTTCCTTACCGTTTCTGGTCTTTCAGCAAGAAATTTGCCTGTGGTCGCGTATTGGCCCACATCAGCGCCAGGCTGGACCTCAGAATAGGCTTTGGCGATGGCAATAAGCCCAGGTTTCGCAGTTGCAATGACTGAGAATGGCGCAACGACATGAGCGGCATCTACCCGCTTTTGACGTAACGCGTCTTCCATCTGTGGAAACGGCACTTCGCGGTATGCGACCAGGTCGGGATCGCCGCCAGTCTTTTTGATCCAAGCTCTTGAGTAGAGCCAGATCACGTTGTTGCGAGTATTCACGGCAATGCTTTTACCTTCGAGATCCTTTCCGTTCTTTATCCCACTCTCACTGCCGACGATAATCGCCGTGGTGTCCGTATCGACATGAATGATCTTCGTTCCCGCCGCAATCACCTTGAGGTCAAGCCCCTGTTGAACCGCTAGGAGCGTCGACACGACGTTACCGTATGCAACATCGAAGCTGCCAGCTATCAGCGCGGGAATTCCGGTGGCACCGCCAGTTGAAGGGCTTGTGTCGACTTCGAGGCCAAGTTCGCGGAAATACCCATTATGGATAGCGGAGAACAGAGGTGCCACATCGTTAGTAGGGATAATGCTTACGCGCACCTTCTCAAATGTCTGTGCCGACGCCCTGCCAGAAGTGGCGGCCGAGGCCAAAGCCCCGGCAAGTACGCTGCGCCGGGTGAGATTGAACGTCGGCATTATTGCCCTCCCTAAGATCAGGCGCGACCGCGCCATGGCACGAAGCGCTTTTCCATGGCATCGAAAGCGACGGTGAGTCCGCCTCCCAAAGCCACCAAGATTACTATCCAGGCAAACATTTCCCGGATTTGGAACGAACGCTGCAAATCCAGAATTAGAAATCCCAAGCCCGTTTCGCCGGCAAGCATTTCCGCGAGAATGGCCAGCACAAGGCCAAGACCAAGTCCGAGCCGCATTCCCGCAAGAATCATAGGCAGCGTTGCGGGAAGGACAACTGTCCAGATCGTCCTGAATCGCGACACATGAAATGTCCTTGCCGTATCCAACAATACTGGATCGAGCCCTCGGACGCCCTGCAAGGTATTAATCAGGACGGGAAACAGCACCGCCAGAACGATGACCGTCACCATCGTCGTCTTCCCAATCCCTAAGAACAGAAATAGCGCCGGGACAAGAGCAGGCTTCGGAATCGGCCGTATGATCTCGACTAGAGGTTCCAAAAGGCCGTACAGAGCGGGGCTCGTGCCCATGGCAACGCCGAGGCCGACGCCGAGCGCGCACGCGATGGCGTAGCCCGTGGCGAACAAGGCGAAGGTATGCCAGAGGGGGCCAAGAAACTTACCGCTCGCGACGATGGCCACCAACGTCTCGAAGATGCGTGACGGAGGTGGCAAGAGCGTTGGATTGATCCAACGGGCCGCCCCAGCCAACTCCCACAATAATAGAACTCCGGCCAGCGAGGCCGTTCCCACCGCAATCGATGTCCATCTTTCAGTTAAGTACGGCATTCATGTTGCCCCTGCCGAGCAAAGAACTGGTGAGACGATGCCGAAGCTCAAGGAATCGTGCGGTCTCGCGGGTCACGATCTGATCGCGCGGCCGAGGTAAGCCGACCTCGATTGTTTCTGCCAACGTCGTCGGCCTCGCGCTGAGCACTGCAACGCGGTCCGCAAGAAAGATGGCCTCTTCGACATCGTGGGTTACAAGCAACGCGGTAAACTTGTTGCGTCCCCACAGTTCAAGGATCAACGACTGCAACTCCATGCGAGTAAGCGCGTCGACTGCACTAAATGGTTCATCGAGCAACAGAACTCTCGGTTCCGCCGCAAGCGCCCTGGCGATGGCTACACGCTGCTGCATTCCACCCGAAAGCTGCCAAGGGTACTTATTCTCAAAACCCGATAGGCCGACCTGGCGGAGATAGTCGCTACACCGCTGCCGGTTCGTCCGCCGCTGGCTGAGAGGCGCACCTTCCAGCGGAAACATCACGTTCTCGATCACGGTGCGCCACGCAAACAGTGATTTCGCATACTGTTGAAAAAGATAGACGACGCCCTGAGGAGGCGCCGAAACAAGATGGCCGTCGAGGAGGACTCGTCCTTCCGTCGGCGGCATCAAGCCGGCAGCAATGCGAAGGAGGGTAGATTTGCCGCAACCAGATGGACCGACGACCGCCAGGAATTCCGATGACCCCGCCTCAAACGAAATGTTGTCGAACGCGACGAAAGCAGGCTCTCTGCCCGTCCCGCCATAGACCTGTGTCACCTCGTCGAACTTCAGGCTTACCACCGCTCTTCCTCCAATTGGTCTATTCCGGCGCTCGTACGCCCGCCGGTGGCGCCGTACGCACGAACTTGGGACCTCTTCTTCGACATGCCTTGAGTTCGCCTGTCTCGGGTTCCAGACGAATGATGCCTCCGCCCGGACTCGGTGCACTCTTTGGCGCCGCCCAATTCAAGAGACTACGAGCATCAGCGGTGGACCGGCTCATTTCATCTGGCATCGCGCGATCAAAGTCATCGCGTTTCGGAAAGTGTTTTCGACAAGTTGGGCAACGGAACACCTCGCACCGTCGCGAACCCGGTCGCGCATTGTTGTCTCATCCATAAAGGGCACAAATAAGCAATCAGAGGAATGTTCGCCTATCGAACGACCGTTCGTAAGAGCGTAATAGCTGATCTTGGAGCACGCAAGTAAAACTTTGCTTTGAGGATAGGGTTTCAGCGCCTCTCACGACGTGCTTGATTGGCGCCTGTGTCGGTTTGTCTCACTCTCGACCACACATTTAACTTTGGAGAGCAATCGCTCGGCGCTGAGACATCAACCCCATCTAGCCTTCGACGAAGCCACAGACAATTCCGAGCATTTATTCGGCAAGCAGCAGGAGCGAAGAATGCCTTACGCGACGACAAGCGATGGCGTGCAACTGTACTTCGAGGAAACAGGATCAGGACGTCCGCTTATTCTCGTGCACGAATTCGCCGGCGACATGCGCAGTTTCGAACAGCAGATGCGTCACTTCGGAAAACGATATCGCACGGTTGTATACAATGCTCGCGGGTTTCCGCCCTCAGACGTACCGACAGACGTCTCCTCCTATTCGCAGGCTCGAGCGGCAGATGACATTCTCGCTGTGCTGGACCACATCGGTGAAAAGCAAGCCCACGTTGTCGGCCTGTCGATGGGTGGGTTTGCGACACTCCACTTCGGGCTCCGTCATCAGGCGCGCGCATTATCCTTGTGCATTGGCGGCTGCGGCTACGGCGCCGAGCTCGAAAAGCGCGACTCCTTTCGCACGGAGGCAGACATGATCGCCAAAAAGCTCTTAAAAGGCGACATGCCGGCTTTCGCCGAGCAATATTCGCTGGGGCCAACGCGCGTCCAGTTCCAAAGAAAGGACCCGCGGGGGTTTGCGGAATTCAGGCGCATCCTGGCCGAACACTCTCCGCTAGGTTCGGCCAATACGCAATCGGGCGTCCAAAAGGAACGTCCCTCTCTCTATGATCTGGTTGACGAGATGAAGCGCATCACGGTGCCTACATTGATCATTACCGGAGATGAGGACTGGCCTTGCCTGCTTCCGGGTCTGCTGATGAAGCAGACTATCAGTTCAGCGGCCTTGTGCGTAATGCCGAACTCAGGCCACGCCATCAATATTGAGGAGCCGGATGAATATAACCGCATCGTCGGAGATTTTCTGAGCCAGGTTGAAAGCGGACGTTGGCCAAACCGGGATCCGAGGGCACTTCGCAACTCGATCACTGGCATAGACAATTAGCCTACACCGATGCCGGTCGCTCCTCCGAAACATCCGAGCCCATGAGACATCGCCCCCCTCGCGCCAAGAGTTATGTCACGAGACGCGACGGAGTACGCAACTTATGACATGGTTGTCGATAAACCACTATGTGGCTCCGCCCGGCTATCCGCTCTCGCGCTTCTTGGACGATGCCGCAGCCGCTGGGGCTCGAAGCGTTGGCGTGACGGAGCGCGCGCTCTCCGAGACTGAGATGCCGTCGCTCAAGCGCATGCTGCGAGAGCGTCAGCTCGACATCACTTCGGTAAATAGTGCCGGCTTCTTTCTGTGGGATGACCCTGAGCGATCGAGAGAACAGCAGGCGATCAACAGGGCCCTGATCGAGGCTGCGAGCGAACTGTCGGCCGACACGCTCGTCATCATTGGAGGTGGTCTTCATGACATGGGGCCGCAAGACACTGCCGCCGATCTGCCGCGGGCTCGCGCCACGCTCGAGACAGAGCTGCCGTCGCTAATTGAAACCGCGAGCCGTTATGGCGTCCGACTGGGCATCGAACCCATGCATCCGGTGCAAATCTTCAATAAGGGTACCGTGAACACGCTCGCGCAGGCGGCCGCACTATGCGACCGTCTTCCGGGTTTGGGTATTGTTCTTGATATCTTTCACTCCTGGTGGGAGCCGGACTTGGAGTTGGCGTTAGCACGGCTCGCCGACCGTCTGACGCTCGTTCAATTGTGCGGCGTGACCCAGCCGAGGGGACCCAATCTACTGCCGAAGCGCTGCGCAATGCGCGATGGTGTTGTTGATATCAGTGGAACCTTAAATCTCTTGCGGCGCGCCGGCTACCGCGGGCGCTTCGAGTTTGAACTCTTCGCGCGAGACCTGGATGGTAAGCAAGTCAACCAAGCCATTCAAATGGCAATAACGGATTTTAGCGATTTTTGTGATCCAACGGCTCGATCCGGGCGAGAATGACGACGATGCCGAACAAGCGGGTCTGGCCAAAGCAACCTGTCGGCTATGCCGGTCCACCTCAGCGATATTCCCCCTCAACTTTGCCCCCCGGGCTTACCGCGTTGCCAGCCGTGTCCCAAATGCTATAATCGAACGGTTGTTCGGTAGTAGAACATTTGCCAGGGAGGTTGGAATGCTTTCACCTAAAGACAACGAGACACTGACTAGAGTGGGCTCTAATACCGCAATGGGCCGCTTCATGAGAGAGTATTGGGTCCCGGCTTGCCTTTCCAGCGAGCTCGTTGCTGACCGTGATCCAGTGCGTTTGCTGATTTTGGGCGAGAGGCTGATCGGATTTCGTGACTCGTCAGGACGGGTAGGTATCCTGGATCAGCAGTGCCCACATCGCTGCGTTTCACTCTTCTTTGGACGCAACGAGCATGACGGCTTGCGTTGCGTTTATCACGGGTGGAAATTCGACGTCGACGGCAATTGCCTGGAAATGCCGAACGTAATCCCGCCATGGGACTTCAGCCCCAGGGTCAAGGCCAAGGCATATCGTACGACTGAACGAAATGGTGTCGTGTGGACATACATGGGAAGCAAAGAGGCCCCTCCTCCGATGCCGGAGCTTGAGGCAACGCTGCTTCCGTCTGACCTCGTCACGGTCAGATGCGTTCAACGCGAATGCAATTGGTTGCAGGCTTTGGAGGGTGACATCGACACATCACACTTCGGCTTCCTGCACATGGGGTCTATCAGCGGCGACGACGTTGATCCACTTAACATGCACAGCTATGCTGTCACCAACCGGCAGCCCCTCTATCACGTTCAGGAAACCGATTGGGGCACCATGTACTGTGGGTATAGAGATGCGGATCCCGGCAATACCTATTACCGCTTCGCGCATTATGTGTTTCCGTTCTATACCCTCTATCCGGACGGCACGTTTGAGGATCACATAGTATCCCAAGCCTGGGTGCCCATGGATGACACGCATACTATGGTCTTCAACTTTAGCTACAAGAAGAGAACGCAAGCGCTTAGAACGAAGAAAGACGGTAGTGATGTTCCTGGGCTTGGAACAGATATTCAGTTTAGGGAGAACACCCCAGACTGGTACGGGCGTTGGCGTGGTGTCGCAAATCGAGCAAACGACTATCTGATTGACCGGGAAGCACAGCGAACGAGCAGCTTTACGGGAATCGAGAGCGTGGTTGTGCAGGATCAGTCAATTATTGAAAGCATGGGCGAAATCGTTGATCGGGGTGCGGAACATTTGGCCCCCAGCGACCGAATGGTTGTCGTAACGCGCCGGGCGATTCTTCGGGCTGTGGCCAACAACGAGCGTGGTCGAGAGTTGGCGCCCTGGCTTGACCGACCATCAGTGTTGCGAGGTGCAAGAAGTGGCTCCTTTATAGCTGCTAATGATGTCGACTGGCTTGTTGCTTATGCGGACATATCCCAAAAAGCACTAAGCCCCGCAGGTGACTTCGTACCCACGTCATTAGCGAAGGCGGCAGAGTAGAACATTTCAGGCTGCAGGGACGCTTCCAGTCTCTGCAGCTCAGATGCCGATTGAGTGAAGTCTCCAGCCGCGGTGTACGCGGCTCGCGATAGGATTTGATTAATGTCACGACTTGGAACCGAACACGCAATCAACCGCAAGGCAGCCAAGAGGCCGGCGGAGTATCTTGAGGGTTTAGCCAGAGGTCTGAGCGTAATTTCGGCGTTCAGCAAAGATTCCCCGAAAATGACATTAGCTGCCGCAGGAAAGACGCTCGGTCTTCCTCGCGCAACAGTGCGGAGAGCCCTGATTACGCTTGAAATCCTCGGGTATGTTGAAACCGACGGCCGGCTCTTTTGGCTCACCCCGAAGGTCCTCGAATTGGCGGGCGCTTACCTGCTTTCCAATATGCTCTCGACCGTGTTTCAACCGCTCTGCGATAAGCTGGCCTCGGAGCTGGATACGGGAATCTCGGTTGCCGTTCTTCATCAAGATGAGATCGTTTTTATTGTCCGCTCCTACCCAAATCATTTGTTTTCAGGCGATCGAGGTATAGTCGGCTCGAGACTGCCAGCTTTCTCGACCGCGCTTGGCAGAGTCTTGCTCACGGGACTCAGCGATTCGGAGTTGTCGGATTACATGAAGCGTCTCGTGCCGAAGGACATGACGACATTCACGAAGACCAAAAAGAAGGACATACGTGAAGAAATTGAGCTCGCCCGAAAGCGTGGCTATGCGTTTGCCAACCAAGAGGCAAACATCGGGTTTAGATCGGTAGCCGTTTCGTTGCGCAGGTTCGATGGAAAGACAGTGGCCGCGTTGTCAGCCAGTGGTCGTGTCGAATTGATATCGGAAAAGGTGATGCGCTCGACGATGCTCCCTCGCCTTCTCGAAGAGCGCGACAAAATCAAACTGCCGTCATCTGGATAACCCCGCGGCGACGACGAATTCTCCAAAGCGTTTCAGCCTACACATCATGCGAGATCCACATGAAGCTCGATATCCGACGGCTACTCTGCTTTACCGATCACAAGGAGGTGGAGGCCGGCCGCCGCCATGAGGAGCCGTTGCGTCGTGTCGCCGCGGTCGCGGTAGTCGCCAATCCCTATGCCGGACGCTATGTTGAGGATCTGTCATCAATGATCGCTGCCAGCGCCGGGGTCGGCAAAGTGCTCTCGAAGCTCGCGGTCGAGGCCATGGGTTCCTGCAGGGTAGACAGCTATGGCAAGGGCGGCGTTGTTGGATTGGATGGAGAGATTGAGCACGCCAACGCAATGCTGACCACGGTATTTGCAAAGCCGCTACGCGATGCCGTTGGCGGCGCGAAAGCCTGAATCCCATCCTTCACCAAGCTCGCTTCGCCCGGTTCCTTGATCGATGTCCCGCTGGCCCACAAGGACGCCCTCTACGTTCGTTCGCACTATGGCGGCGTGTCGGTGACCCTGCCGCGAGATGCACCTGGCGCGGACGAAGTCGCGCTAATCGTGTGTCTTGCCAACCGGGGACGCCTGAACCCCCGCGTCGGAGGCCTAGCCGCAAATGCGGTCGTCGGCGAAGACGGGCTATGCTAGATTTGGCGGAGACTTGCATGCGAGTGGCGATCACCAATATTGGTAATATAGTCACTGGCGACGTCAAGGCGCCTTTCGGCGCAGGCGACGGCATCCTGATGGAGGACGGCCGTATCACTTTGGTCGGTACACTTTCGTCGGAAAGCACTTCGGCTTGCGATGTCGTTGTCGATGCTGCCGGGACCACGGCGATCCCCGGCTTGATTGACAGTCATGTCCATATCACCTTTGGGGACTATTCGCCGCGCCAGCGTGTTGTCGGATTCCTCGAAAGCTACCTTCACGGCGGCACAACGACTGCCATCACCGCTTCCGAGGTACATGTACCCGGTCGACCAAAACATGCTGCGGGCGTCAAGGCACTAGGGGATTTAGAGTATCAAAGACATCGAGCTCAAGGTCGCCCGAGACTGAGACGCTCCAGTCGAGACGATCCCTAAACACCCGACGCCGCAACCGATACATCTCGGACAGTAGACCCAGATGCTGGCCAAATTGACGATTGCTAAGTGTGATGACGTGCATGGTGACCTCCGGTTTAAGTAGGAGGTCACGACAACAAAAGCCTGCGGCAGTCGCGCCTGATCTATTTTACAGTTCGAAGCAGGTGAACCGGGAAACGAAAGGCATCAGGAAAACCAATAGGTTCGGCCGACATGAAACGCAACCTGCGTGGTCGCAAGGCTGTTTCGCTAGATCTCGGTAACATCGGCCGCCTTGTCTGATCAGGGCAACAGCCCGCGACGCAGGGCCTCCGCGACGCATTGCGCAATCGACGCTGCGTCGAGCTTGCGCCGGGCGTTTTCCAGATGAAAGACGACCGTGCGCGGCGCGATCTCAACAAGCATGGCCGTATCGCTTACGGTCTTGCCCTGGGCGGCCCATGCGAGGCACTGGCGCTCACGCTGGGTCAGGACGTCTGGCTTTGTTTGCCTACCCGAACGGCTCCTCAGCTTCGTTGTGGCGTGTATGTGAAAATAAAGTCCTGCCAGCTGAACGAGATCCTTGGCCTCTGACAAGAGCTGCTCGGCGCGCGCGGACCGTTCATCAGTCGCGAGCGTAAATGCGGCCATGCGTCCGAAGCCGCTTCGGATCGGCACCGTGATTCCGGAACGGATGCCGAATGTCACGGCTTCGTCAAAGAACCTGCGCTGTTCACGGGTGCCAGCGGCCCTGGGCGTTGATCCGCTCCAGGGAAAGGCGTCATGCTCCCTGCTCGCCCTCCGCACTACCGGGTCAAGGCGTTGATAGCCGAGGTCGAAGTATCGCCCCGTCCAGGACTTCGGGTAAGAGGAGATCAACGCCGGCTCATTCTGGATCAGGTGCAAATAGGCGAACCATCGAAAGCCGAGGCGTTGAGCCAGGCGCGTGGCTACTCTCTCGAATTCGAGTTCGTCGTCCGCCGTATACATGGCGTCGACGAACGTCTGGAACGAGTGCTCGATCGCCTTCATGTTCGTTTCCCTTTCTAAACGTTCCTTTCAATCATTGGCCAGCGACACCGGCGGTCGGGCAAGTCGTCGAACTTCTGCGCCTTGTAGACAGCAATCAATGCGCGATAGTTGCGGACTGTCCGTTCGGCCATCCAGCCAAAAAAACGCCGGGATCCGAAGACCCCGGCTAGTCTGAGAGGAAAACACCCACAAGGCTTCGAGGCTGATCGCCATTACCGCGATGCGGGGAAGTGGCGGCTCAGCTATGCGAAGGGAGTGGTTGAACAACATCTCAGTTTCGTGTTGCCGCACCAGTTTGGCAGCCTCCCGCGCGATCGCGCTGTCGGAACTCTCAATGCCAGAAATCACGTCGGTCATTCTCGAACCCTATCTATGCTGGTCGTCCTTGTTGACGTTTACGAGATGCGCTTCCTATAATAGCCTGATTTTCTCCAACACAACCGAGACCTTGACGCCGTTCGGCGTCAGCAATGAATAAGGCTGCAGGCGATCGGGATACTTGCGGTCCAGCGTTGTGTGATCACGAAGGCAGAAAGATTTGGCATCTCTCTGCTCTCTCTTCCTGCTAGATCGGGGCGACACCTTCGAGCTCGTGGGCATAAATTGGCTCCCGCGATCAGCGGTCATGTGATTTAAAAGTTTCGCATTCCAGCGACGTGTCGAGAGCAGCGAAAAGCGTTGCCGCCGAAATCACTATCCAGCTTGGCTATGCCGGCCTGCGGCCACATCAGTCACGCCCTGCGTCCATGATCGCTTGCGCCAACTTTACGGGGTTTGAGAAACAAAGTTCATGACTGCCTGGAACCTGGATCAAACGAAAAAGTCCAAGTTTCTCCGAAAGTCTCGGGTGCCACGGATGGCTGTGCGGCATGGCGGTATCTTCGGTGCAGTTGATGTAGGACTTTGCAATAGCCATCTCGGCGGGATTTTGGGAGAGAGAGATCTTGTCCCCGAAAGTCTTCATCGGATGAGGGTTGAGCATATTGTAGGTTCTTTTCGCCGTCTCGATGTCGGCGTCGTTGATCATAGCCTCACGCCAGAACGGAAACGGCAACTCGATGGAACCGTCATTTCGCTCCGCCGCGAACGCCTCCATTATGTCGACGCTACCCGGCGCCCCCATGTCGAGGAGGGATTCGCCGTTGTTGGGAACGAAGGCATTCCAGTAGACCAGTCGTCGGAGGCGGTGGGCGCCACGGTCGGCAACACCGGTAATCACCATTCCTCCGTAGCTGTGTCCGACGAGGATGACGTCTTTTGCATTATTTTCGTCCAGGTACTCGACGATGGACTCGATGGCCTCGGCCAAGCCGGTCGTCTTCGAATCGCCTGGGCGGTTGCCCCTTATCGTAGGGGTATAGACCTGATGTCCCTCAGCCCGAATTAGAGCGGCCGTCGGCCCAAGCTCGGTACCCGTATGCCAAGCGCCGTGGACAAGCACGTAGTGCGCCATATCGTTTTCCTGTCGTTACGGTGCCGATCAGATCTTGGCAAGGATCGGAAGGCCAGCACCAGTGGCCTTATCCCGTCTATGTTTGGCGGACGACACGCACCCAAAAGCAGGTGCCGCAGAAAGCACCACCAAATGCCGCTCGTCTCCGGCCGGATCAACCCAGCGCAGCGTCTTGTTCAAGTGCAAGCGCGGATATTCCGTTCATTCTGCAGCGAGGCTGTTCTTCGCGGACCGGATGGCCGCGAGCCGCGAGAGCGCTTCGCGAACCCCCGCGCCGTATTCGGGATCGGCCTTCGTGCAATTGGCAATATGCCGCTCCTGGATGTGTATCGCCGCGCCGCCGACGGCGCGCGCTGTGTTGTCGAACAGTATCTGCCGTTGGGCCGCGTTCATCTTGCGGAATAGGTCGCCCGGCTGCTGGTAGTGGTCGTCATCGATGCGATGATCCCAGTGTGCGGCCGATCCATCGATCTCGAGCGGTGGCTCATTGAGGTCGGGCTGGTCCGCCCACTCGCCGTGGCTGTTTGGGGAGTAGGTCGGCGTCCGGCCGAGATTGCCATCCGTCCGCATCGCGCCGTCGCGGTGATAGCTGTGAAAGGGGCATTTCGGCGCATTTACCGGGATGTGGTTGAAGTTGACCCCAAGCCGGTAGCGCTGCGCGTCTCCATACGAGAATAGGCGTGCTTGAAGCATCTTATCGGGCGAAAAGCTGAGGCCCGGCACGACGTTGGCTGGCGAGAACGCGGCCTGCTCGACTTCGGCGAAGACGTTCTCCGGATTGCGGTTCAGCTCGAAATAGCCGACCTCGATTAACGGGAAATCCGCCTTCGGCCAGACCTTCGTCAAGTCGAACGGATTGAAGGGGACGGACTTGGCCTGTTCGTCCGTCATGAGCTGGACAAACAGTGTCCAGTGTGGAAAGTCCCCACGCTCGACGCTCTCAAACAGATCGCGCTGATGGCTCTCGCGATCCTTGCCGACCAGAGCTTCCGCTTCGGCGTCGGTTAGATTCTCGATACCCTGTTGGGTGCGGAAGTGGAGCTTCACCCAGGTGCGTTCATTGGCAGCGTTGATGAAGCTGTAAGTGTGGCTCCCAAAGCCATGCATGTGGCGGTAGCTACGCGGGAGCCCGCGTTCGCTCATCACGATGGTGACCTGATGCAGGGCTTCCGGCAACAAAGTCCAGAAATCCCAGTTATTGTCAGCGCTACGCATACCAGTGCGCGGGTCGCGCTTAATCGCGTGATTGAGATCGGGGAATCGCAGCGGGTCCCGGAAGAAGAACACGGGGGTATTATTACCGACCAAATCCCAATTGCCTTCCTCGGTGTAGAACTTGAGAGCAAAGCCCCGAATGTCGCGCTCGGCATCGGCCGCACCTCGCTCGCCGGCGACGGTCGAAAACCGTGCGAACATTGGCGTCTGTTTACCGATTTGCGAGAAGATCTTCGCCTTCGTGTAGCGAGTGATATCGTGAGTAACCGTGAAGGTGCCGAACGCGCCAGAGCCCTTGGCGTGCATGCGCCGCTCCGGGATCACTTCGCGGTCAAAATGGGCGAGCTTTTCGATCAACCAAATGTCCTGCAAAAGAGTCGGTCCGCGAGGCCCAGCAGTGAGGACGTTGAGATTGTCGTTGACTGGAGCGCCGGTGGCATAGGTCAGATGTTGTGGCTTGTTAATCATGGGACGATTCCTTGTTGGATGGCTGGCAGCGCCACGGGGTAAGGGCGTTCAGCCGTGCCAGTGCGAGCAGCGGATCACGCTGCAGAAGTTGCCGCGCTGGAAGCCTGGTTGCTTGTCGGCGATCACGTCGGCTTTGACATTGCCGAACGTCGTCTCCGGTTTATGTTTGATGCCGTCGTAGAAAGCCTGGATGATGTCGTCCTTGAAGCGCGGCGTGCGCGGGAACGCTTTCACGACGGCTTCGCGTTCCTTCTCGGAGTATTCTTGGTACGTAAGCCCGAGCACATCCATTTCGACGCCCGCGGTGACTAGGGCCACCACGGGGTGCATATGCTCCGGCACGCCCGGCGTGGTGTGAAGTGCGATGGCCGTCCAGACGGTGTAGGCGTCATGCTCGGCAATGCCGTGGCTACGCAGGAAGTTGCGCGCGGCATGGGCGCCGTCAACTTCGAACCGCTCGTTTTTGCTGCTGTGGCTGGGCATCAGGCCAACGTCGTGAAACATCGCACCGGCATAGAGTAGCTCGCGATCGAACTTAAGCCCGCGATGAACACCAGCGAGCGCGCCGAAATGATACACGCGGCTGGAATGGTTGAAGAGCAATTCCGTCTCGGTTTCACGGACATATTCAGTGATCGCGCGTCCCAATTTGCTATCGGGAACGGCGGCCTCTTCGACGATAGGCGTCATTGCTTTCTCCTGTACTTTTTACTCGTCCCCACGTTAAGGCTACGCCTGCTTGTCAGCAAATGACGTAATACGTAAAAAACGGACAAAAGCAGGTTGAAGCGGACACCGATATGAAAGTGAAAGCAAAGACTGTTGTGATCGTAGCCCTGCCCGGCGTGCAGCTCCTGGACGTTGCCGGCCCGCTAGACGTTTTCGCAGAAGCAAACACTCAGGCCGGTTGTCCGGCGTACCGGCTATTCGTGGCGGCAGGAAGTCCGGGTCCGATCCGTAGCTCGTCGGGTGTGCACCTGATGCCCGACAGGATCATTGATCGTGGCTTTACCGAGAGGATCGACACGCTACTCGTCGCGGGATGCCCGAACGCCGCCGAGGCACCAGCGGATAGCATTGTGGTCGAGTGGCTTCGTCGCCGGGCACCCACGGCACGACGCTTCGGGTCGGTGTGCAGCGGCGCGTTCTTCCTCGCGGCCGCAGGGCTGCTTGATGGCCGGCGGGTCACTACGCATTGGGCAGTGGCGGACGTGTTGGCCGAGAAATTCCCCTCCGTCGTCGTAGACCGGGACGCAATTCACGTCACCGACGGACGACTTAGAACGGCGGCCGGCGTGACCGCGGGTCTTGATCTGGCACTCAATCTTGTGGAGGAGGATCTCGGACGCGAGATCGCCATGCGAGTCGCTAGCCAGCTCGTAATGTTCTTTAAGCGCCCTGGAGGCCAGATGCAGTTCAGCCGCAAGGGCGAAGCGGTGCCGGCTGGTCGCTCGGCGCTGCAGGAGCTGCAGCGCTGGATCGCCGCCAATCCCGCATTGGATCACAGCGTCGCCAAATTGGCGAGGCGGTTGGGGCTCAGCCCCCGACATTTTGCTCGGCTGTTTCGCAGCGAAGTCGGAATTACGCCCGCGACCTGGGTCGAAGAAGTCCGCGTTAACGCCGCTAGACGCTTACTTGAGCTTGGCCATGAGACACCCAAACGAGTAGCCACCCATTGTGGCTTTGCTGATGCTGACACATTGAGGCGTGCTTTTGCACGCCACGTTGGGGTGACCCCCGCCGAATATCGCAAGCGCTTTGCGCGAGTTGTCGCGTGATAGCGGGGAGCGACCGTTGTGCTTGCCACAAATGATGGTCGGAGGTGAGGACGCCAAAGACATGCTGGCGGCTAACGACATCGGCCTGTTGCGGCTGAGCTCAGGCGCGGCACGCCAGAGAGGAACGCCGGCAAGCTCAACAGGTTTTGGGCGACCGCGGTCAATCACGAGCTCGCGATCACGTCGCGCGATCGATCGGACAGCGCCGATAGGACAACTATTTGATAGTTCTCATCGTTCAATTTGGCGGTCGAGCGCCGTCCTTTCGTAGTTGTCCCTTCATGCCTTCCTACTCCTCAAAGAATACGGTTTCCTCGTGGCCCTGCAGGCGAATGTCCAGCGAATAGGTTGCGTTCGCCCCGCCCGCCTTGCGCTTCGCGATCAAGGTCGCGCGGCGATCGGCCGGCACCAGCGCCAGCACCGGGTCGATCGCGTTGCTCGCCTCGCCGGACGACCGCTACCCGCCACCCCCTGCGACAGGCCTCTCTGCTGAATCTACCCCGAAGAAGCACTGTCGCAGGTGCCGCCACGCGAGAGCGGTGCCGGCGCGCAGTGCGCGAAGATCCTCGGCGGCGAGACGTATGCCGATACCCGCGCCATTCGGCATGGGACTGGCGACCGCGTAAAGCCCCGGAATCGTGGCCAGCCGTTGCGACAGGGCGGCGGCATCGATCGTCTGCCGGGTGACAACGACGAGCGAGCCGAAGGCATTCGCCCGCAACCGCGCCGTACCATCGAGCGTAAAACGGTCGATCATCGCCATCTCTCCGGCAACCCGGACATGGATCCTTGACGTCAGCCCCCGAAAGGGTCGGCCAAGTCCTTCGGGATCGTGCAACGTGAAGCCATCGGCGATAATCGCCGTGCCCTCCGGGTCGCAATCGACGTCGATCTCCTGGTTCAACACAGCGTCGGGAAACAGGATGCGTGGCTCGGGCATGTATTCGAGCATGGCGCCGGCGGCGACCGACAGGGTAACACGCTCGCTGGCCGCCATGCCCGGTCGCGCGCGATGAACGACGGACGCGCCCTGATTGGTCAGATGCGCAGCGGCACCCGGTTCGAGGCGCAACCGCTGTTCAAGCCGGTCGCCCTCGTTGATGGCGCCACCGCTCGACTGAACGATGACGGTCAGCATGTGAGCCATAGACGGATCGACCTGAAAGGTGCGCGTCAGCACGTAGGGCCAGCGGAAGACACGGCGATCGAGCACCGTGCGGCCGCCACGTAGCGAAAAGCCGAGGTCGAGCAAGGCCGGCGGGGGAGCCATAGCGTTCACGCGCGAAACAGCACCTCGCGCTCGATCAGTTCGACCAGACGGTCGATCCCCTCGCCCTTACGGCAATTGGTCATCAGCACCGGCCGCTCGCCACGCACGGAAAGCGCTTCCCGATGCATTCGTTCGAGGTCGACGCCGACATGGGGCGCAAGGTCGGTCTTGTTGATGACAAGTACATCGGCCCGGATGACGCCCGGCCCCTTCTTGCGCGGAATGTCATCGCCGCCGCCGACATCGATCACGAACATCCAGAAATCGGTGAGATCGCGCGAGAAGGTCGAGGCGAGATTGTCGCCGCCGCTTTCGAGCAGAATGAGTTCGACACCGGGAAACCGGCGTTCGAGATCCTCTGCGGCCTCGATGTTCAGTGTCGGGTCCTCGCGGATGACGGTATGCGGGCAGGCGCCCGCCTCCACCGCCACCACCCGCGCCGGATCGATGAGGCCCGAGCGGCGGATGCGCTCGGCATCCTCATTGGTCACGAGGTCGTTGGTAATGACGGCAATATCGATGCCACGCGCCAGAAGTTCGGGGATCAGCCGCTCGACAAGCGCGGTCTTGCCGGAACCGACCGGGCCGCCGATCCCGACCCGCGCCGCGCCGCGACGGTTTGTCAAAGCCATGTTCATCGCAACATGTACCTCCTTGCCAGCGGCACCCGCGTCGCCGGCGGGCACATCAGAAGCTTGCCGTCGGCGCGCACCTCGAAGGTCTGGGGATCGACCTCCACATGCGGCATTTCGGCATTGCGGACCATGTCCCCTTTGGTGAGCGAACGCACACTCTTGATCGTCACCATGCGCTTTTGCAGGTTAAGCCGTCGCATCGCGGCATCCGCATCGACCAGCGAGGAGACGAAGGTGACGCCGAGATGGCGCGGCGCGTCGCCAAGCGCACCCCACATGCGCTTCTGCACCATCGGCTCGGCGACACCGAGGCTGCCGTTGCCGTCGCCCTTCGGAGCCCAGACGATGAAGCCGCTCTTGATGACCATCAGCGGCTTGATACCAAAGGAATTGTAGGGCCACAGCACGATATCCGCCATCTTGCCGACCTCGATCGAACCGACATGGTCGTCGATGCCGACCGCGATCGCCGGATTGATCGTGAGCTTGGCGACGTAGCGCTTGATGCGTTCGTTATCCGCCCGCGCCGTATTTTCCTCTGGCAGACGGCCAACGCGCTCCTTCATGACGCTCGCCAGCTGCCAGCAATTGGCGACATTCTCGGCAAGGCGACCCATGCCATGTGAATCCGTACCGAAGATGGAAATGGCGCCCATGTCGTGGAGGAGATCCTCGGCTGCCATCGTCTGGGCGCGCACGCGCGCGTCGCCGAAGAGCACGTCCTCGGGAATATTGTAGTTCAACTTGTGGGCGATCATGCCCATCGGCACGCCTTCCTCGGTCGCATAAAGCGAGTAGGGGCTTGTCGGGTTGGTCGAAGAGGGAATGACGTTCGGATAGGATACGACCTTGATCAGGTCCGGCGCGTGGCCGCCGCCTGCCCCTTCCACATGGTACATATGGATGGTGCGGCCATCGACCGCGTTCATCGTATCCTCGCAGAAGCCGAATTCGTTGATGGAATCGGTATGCAGGTGCACGGCGAAATCGTTGCGGTCGGCAGCGATCAGGCTCTGGTCGATCACTGCCGGCGCGGCACCGTAATCCTCGTGGATCTTGATGGCCATGCCGCCGGCCGCAACGGATTCTTCCACCGCCGCCGCGTTCGAAGCTCCTCGCCCGAAAAGGCAGTAGTTGACTGGCGAGAATTCGCAGGCTTGCAGGAAGCGGCCGAAATTGGTCCATGTGCCCGAACCGACATCCGATGCGCCCGCGCCGGCCGAACCGACAAGCGTGGTCGTGCCCCCGGAAAGCGCATGGTCGGACTGCTCGGGCGACCCCAGATGAGCGTGGCATTCCACGGCGCCGGCGGTGCAGATCACCCCGTGGCCGGGAACGATCGTCGTGGTCGAGCCGACGATCATGCGCGGATCGACGCCGGGCATCATATCCGGATTGCCCGCCTTGCCGATGCCGACGATGCGGCCCTCGCGGATACCGATGTCCGCCTTGATGATACCGACCATCGCATCGATGATGACGATGTTCGTGATGACGACGTCGAGCGTACCGTCCGACGATTTCAGATGGCTGCTGATGCCCTCGGCGTCGCGCAAGTTCTTGCCCGCGCCGATCATAAGTTCGTGGCCGGGCGGCGTGAAATCCTCTTCGATTTCGGCAAGAAGCCCGGTATCGCCCAACCGGACCATATCGCCGGTCGTGGGGCCGTAAAGATTTGCATAGACGCGGCGGCTGATCGTAACCATAGTCTCAGGCTCCCAGATAGCCGCGCAGGCGGGCGGTTTCGAGTGCTTTCTCGCGGGCATCCGGTGCATCGAGCGGCCCGTCCACCAGTCCCGCCTCCCCAATGACCGTGCGCCCGCCCTCAAGCGGAACGAGCCGGGCCGTCTTGACGACGCCCGGCTCGAAACGGATGCCGGTTCCTGCCGGCGTGTCGAGCTTCATGCCCCAGGCCGCCGCCCGGTCGAACCGGAGGGCGCGGTTGGTTTCGAAAAAATGCGAATGGCTGCGCACCTGGATGTCGCGGTCGCCGGTATTCACCACATCGATTGCAACTACAGGCGCTCCGGGAAAAAGCTCGATGTCGCCATCCATCGGAATGACGTCGCCGGGAACGATGTCGTCGGACAACGGCAGGTCGCCCGGCGCGATCGGCTCGAACACCACGACCACCTTGGTGCCTTCGGCGAACATGCATTCGATGTAGAGCATTTTCACCATGCCGGCGACGCCGGGCTCCACGTCGTCGGTCGTCAGAAGCCGGCCCGCCATGTCCCGGATGTCCTCATAGGCCATGTCGCGACGCGCGGCCGTCATCACCTCGTCGGTGATCAGCGCCACCGCCTCGGGATGGCTGAGTCTGATGCCGAGACTGCGGTTGCGCCTGGCGAATTCGGCGGCGGTGAAGACGATCAGGCGATCCATCTCGGTGGGAGAGAGGTTGATCATGGTCGATCCTCAGGTTGAGAACATGCGCACGTCGCGGCAGGGTCCGCGCGAAATGGCAATGTCGATGAGCGGCGTGAAACTCCAGGGTTCCGCGTCAGGATCGGCACGCCGGGAAAGAAGACCGGCGACGACACCGCGGGCGCGAACAACGCTGTGCTGCGCCTCGACATGCCCGATGACGCCCAGCCGGACGGCCGCGCTGACGAGGCCGGTGACCAATGTCCACGCGGAAAGCATCTCGCCCGCCGCAGTGTCGAGGCCCGCATCGCGATAACTCAGCGCCTGCGCGACCGGAAGATGACCGAGGCGCGTATCGGTGGAAGACTGGCTGCGATAGGCCGAAGAAAGCGCCCCTCCATGACGGGCGGCGACACCGAGCAGCGCCCTGCCGGCGCGGCGCGAACCTTCGCGCATTTCGGCAAGCGGCGTCATTGCCTCGGCCAGGAGATCGACAATACGCACCGCCCCCAAGTCGGAGGCGGCATAGGCCCTGAGAAACAGGACACGATCCATCCCGTTCCAGCGCATGCCCAGTTGATCGGCAACAAAATCGTCGAGATCCACCGCACCGTCGAGTCGCCCGTCGAGCATCAGGCCCTCGACGCCCCAGGAAAAGGCAAAGCCTCCCGCCGGATAGGCGCTGTCGCCGTAATGAAGCAGGGCAAGGGCGGCGGGAACGTCAAACATCGGCGCCGAGTTCCTCGACCGACCCATCCTCCAGGAGAGATCTAACGCGGGCGCGGTAGGTCTCAAGCGGCGCATCGAGGAGAATGGCGAGGCCATCGCCGTCGAAGCGCACGCGCCAATGCAGGTTTCCGGCGTTCCAGCCCAGTTTCAACGCCGCCGCCTGATCGCGCGGGCGCAAACGCCAGACCTTTTCGGCGCCGAAGCGGACGATGACGGCGCGGGCTTCGTCGAGATAAAGCACGTCGCCGTCCTGAAGATCGCCATCGCGGTCGAAGCTCACGGCACAATCCGTGCCACGGTCGGTATCGGCGCGAAAACGCCGGCGACCGACATCCTCAGGCGGCACGAACAGAAGCTCTATGCCGTCACTATGTTCGAGCCTGTGCAGCCTGCCCCGGAAACTGGGATCGCTGCTATGGCCGAGAACGCCATGAAGCCGCAGCATTTCGCCTCCTAGAGCATTTCCAGCAAAAGTGTAAAACGGCTTTGCGTTCGGAAATGCGTTGAAACATAGGGACAGGGTGTTTCCGCTTTTCGCGGAACAGTCCTAGTGCGTATCGAAAATCGTCTGATAAGCCGCCTTGGCGGCGGTGAAGGCCGCCATTTCGGCATCCGTCGGGTTGGCCGGATCGGCGGCCGCCGGCGTCAGCGTGTCGAGATGACTGCCGATCACAAGCGGAGGCAGCGAAGGATCGTCTCCCTGGCGGCGAGCGAACATATTGCCAATCGCATCGATGGAAACCGAGAGGTCAGCCTCCTTCGCCCAATACGCCAATAGATTGCGCGCTTCGCGAACGGCATCCGAAGCAGCCGGACTAAAACACCCGCCTCCGGCGGTTGCGCCTATGGCGCCCATGACCATGAGATCGGACCGGAGACGGGCGGAATCGATGGAGAGCGGAGAACTCATATCCGAGCCTTATGCGCCTTTAGAAATAGTTGAATATGAAAATGATTAATATTCTACATTCCCGGACCACACAAGAGGAATTTCGCATCGGCAGGACCGGAAATCCCTCAACCCGCCTGCGACGGCGAACGGCACGCGCAAAAACGCCCTGTGTGAAAACACGGGGCGGCAACGCGTCGGTCCGAACGGGGAACGACTGCGAAAGCAGCCGGGGGGCCACCTGTCGCGGTAAAAGCGGTTCGGATCAGTCGCGGATCAGTCCGCGCAGGAGTTCGCGTAATTCGCTCGCCTTCTCGTCCTGCAAATGCGCCAGAAGCTGCTTCTCGTTGGCGCTGGAAACGCCTCGCAATTTCTTGAACAGCGCCTTTCCGCCAGCTGCAGTCAGGATGAGAACCCGTCTGCGATCGTTGGAATCGGGCGCCCGATAGACGTATCCGGCGGTCACCATCTTGTCGATAATCTTCGTCAGCGTCGGCGGCTCGATCAGAGACTGCGCGGCGATCTCGCCCATCGAGCATGGTTCGCTGGCGTCGAGCACTTCGAGAATGCGGAACTGTTCCACAGGAATTCCACCCGGGCGCAGCCGATCCTCGAGATCGTTCTCGATCTGCTTGTTGAGGCTAGTGATGAGATAGGTCAGTCGTTCATTGATGGCACTCTGACTCATGTTCGCCTACCTTGTTCCTCTCCGTGGAATCAATCGAAACGCCCGCCGGCTTTACTCCAATCTCGTCGGCTGCTCCGCTCATTGTTGCTGCCGCATAGCATAATGCTATTCGAAATACAATTTTGAAATTGCAACAATCACATCGGAAAATTACGATTTTGATCGAACCGGGATCGGTTGCGTCGTTCCCCGCATCCCGGGACGCGATATTCCTTTCTTGGCCAAGTCGGCGCCCGGAAGACGCAACCCTGGAGGGATACCCGAATGCCGGCCCGCCAAACCGGCTGAGCCGAAAACGCAAGCGTGACGGTGAGAGCGCACCGGCCCCGCCAGGCGCCGGATGGACGCCACCCGGCAACGACAGACACCGGTTAGGCGTCGAGCAAGGCGATGATGTCGTCGGTTGGACGGATGTCGCAAATGGACTGCAACAAAGAGGTCAGCGTCGCATTGTGGTCGGCATCCGTCGGCGCGCCGCAGCCACCGCTGACGAAGATGACCTTGTAATTCAGCATCATCCCGTCGCGGGCGGTGGACTCGCAGCACACCTGGGTCGCCGTGCCGGTAACGGCGATCGTATCGACGCCGATCTTCTCGAAATACTCGGCAAGGCCGGAAGACCCTTGAATGAAAGCGCTGAAGCGGGTCTTCTCGATCTGCGCATCCTGCGCCTTCACGTCGAGTTCCGGCCACAACTCGTAACCGTTGCTGCCGGGATGCATCTCGCGGCACATCTCTTCGCGCAGGTCGTCATGCATCATATTGTCGACCCACACCGACCAGTTTTTCCGGGTTTCCGGATAGATCGCATTCTTGATCCAGACGACGTGGCCGCCGGCAGCCCGGAAGGCGGCCGCAAGGCGGTTGATATTGGGTACGCCATCGCGGGCGTGCGGCATCTCGGCCGGCATGCGGGTGACACGAAGCAGTTCTACATGGCGACGACGATGAGTGCTGACTTCTCCAGCACGATAGAAGCGTAAAGTTCCACCTTGTCCCGATGCTTCATGACGCGGTCTATGGCATGTTGTCCGATCTGGATCTGATGCATCTTGTCCTCACAAATTGGCTCAGGTGTGTTTCAAGGTCCGGGGGACGCTGTGCCGGCCGGCCTTGGCAGTCGAGGCCAGCATTTTGATCGTGTAAGGATGCTGCGGATCGAGCAGCAAGCTCTCGGCCGTGCCGTATTCGACGATCTGACCATCGTACATCACGGCAACCTTGTCGGCGATCTGCGCGGCAACCCCCAGATCGTGCGTGACGAAGATCATCGACATGCCCAGATCCCGCTGCAATTTGCGCAGGAGAACGAGGACCTGGATCTGCACCGAAGCATCGAGGGCGGTCGTCGGCTCGTCGGCGAGCAGGAGCTGTGGCTTGCACGACAGAGCGACGGCAATCATGGCGCGCTGGCGCAAGCCCCCCGAAAGCTCATGCGGGAAGGCCTTCAGTCGCCGCTCGAGCGACGGCACGCGCACGAGTTCGAGAAGTTCCAGCGCCCGCTCCATGGCCTGCTTGCGGGTACAGCATTCATGGCGGCGCACCGTCTCTGCAATCTGGTCGCCGATCGTGTAGAGCGGATCGAGCGCGGTCATCGGCTCCTGAAAGATCATCGAGATCATCGAGCCACGCAGGTTCGACATCGCCGTTTCGGAAATGCTGTCGATCTGATGGCCGGCCACCGACATCGTGCCTTCAACGCGGGTCCGCTTCGGATGATGAAGCCTCAGCAGCGATCGCATCATGACGGACTTTCCGGAACCGGATTCGCCGATCACGCACAAAACCTCGCCCTTGGCGATGTCGAATGAGATACCCTTCAACGCATGGGTGACGACATCGCGACTGAGGAAGGACACTTTCAAATCGCGAACCGAAACCATCGGGGGTGGCGCGGCTGATGGCATCGGGTGCTCCACGGTCGGTTTTCTTGTCATTAGTTGCATCAGCCAATCCACCGTTCGCCGGTCCAGCTCGCGTCGACCGCTGGCGCCGCCGAATGGCCCGAGCCAGCGATGTTTCGATGACAAGCCACGAGATGGGCATCCGTCGGGGCGGCAAGCGCATCGCCAAGGTTGGGTGACACCGTTTTACAAACGCCTTCCGCAAAGGCGCATCGCGTGTGGAAATGACAGCCTGACGGCGGATTGACAGGGTTCGGCGGGTCGCCGGCCAGAGGGGCCGCCTCGACCCTGTAGCGCGGATCGACGCTCAGCCGGCAATCCAGCAATCCGGCTGTATAAGGATGGAGCGGATTGGCGTAGATTTTCTCGACCGGTCCGATCTCCACCACACGACCGAGATACATGACCAGCACCCGGTCCGAAATATGGCGTACGACTTCGAGATCGTGGGAAATGAAGATGTAGGTCAGGTTGAACTGCGTCTTCAACTCTTCGAGCAGTTCAAGAACCTGTGCCTCCACCGTCTTGTCGAGAGCGGAGACCGCCTCGTCGAGGATCAGCACGCGCGGATCAAGCGCCAGCGCCCGCGCGATGTTGACACGCTGCTTCTGCCCTCCTGACAGCTGATGCGGATAGCGCGCGCCGAAGATGCCGGGGTTGAGCCCGACCCGGTCGAGCAGCTCTCCGGCCCGCTTGCGGGCGCTGTCTTTGGTCGCGCCCTGCACTTTCGGTCCATAGGCGATGGATTCGGAAACGGACAGGCGTGGATTGAGCGAGGAATAGCTGTCCTGGAAAACCATCTGCATCGAACGTCGCAGATCGCGCAGGCTGAGCCCGCGTTCGTCGCCCACGGCCTCGCCG
Organism: Bradyrhizobium sp. AZCC 2262; assembly: GCF_036924535.1. Taxonomy (NCBI): domain Bacteria; kingdom Pseudomonadati; phylum Pseudomonadota; class Alphaproteobacteria; order Hyphomicrobiales; family Nitrobacteraceae; genus Bradyrhizobium; species Bradyrhizobium sp. AZCC 2262. The sequence continues at coordinate 6,048,019 of NZ_JAZHRT010000001.1, forward strand.
TCGAGGATCACCTCGCCGGAATCCTTCGGCATCAGATGCATAAGCAGTCGGGCAAGCGTCGATTTTCCGCAGCCGGATTCACCGACCACGCCGAGCGTCTCCCCCTTCAGCACCGTAAAGGAAACGCCATCCACCGCTTTGACGTCGGCGACATGCCGGTTCACGGGCCCCGCCCGGATGGGAAAGTATCTCTTCAGGTTGCGGACGATGAGCATCGGCTGGGCCGGGCCGCCGCGATCGCGATCGGCAGCTGCCGTTGCGAGGGTCTGGGTGTCTTTTGTAATGGCTTGCTCCGTCAGGACTTGAGGTCCATGGCCTCCCGCAGGCCATCGCTCACGAGGTTGAGGGCGACCGAGGTGACAAGAATGGCCAGACCCGGAATGGCACAGACGAAAGGCTGGACGTAGATAGATTGGCGCAGCGTCGATAGCATCAGTCCCCAGTCGGGCGTGGGCGGAGAGACGCCGAGACCGAGGAAGGAGAGGCCCGCCGCCAGGATGATCGAGGCGGAAACCAGCGTCGAGGCATAGACAAGCACCGGGGAGATGACGTTGATCACGACGTGGTTGTTCAGGATGGACCCGGACCAGGCACCGCTGGCTCTGGCGGCATCGACGAAATCCATCGACCTGATCTGGCTCGATGCCGTTTCCGCCACGCGACAAAGCGGCGGAATGAAGACGATGGTCAGCGAGACCAACTGGTTGTACATCCCCGCGCCAAGGCTCCCAGCGATGGCGACAGCAAGCAGGATCGACGGAAACGCGAAAAAGATGTCGATCGTGCGCATGATCACCATGTTCACCCAACCGCCAAAGTAACCGGCGATCACGCCGAGCGATCCGCCGATCACCGTGGCGAGGAACACGGGCACGATGCCCATGACCAGCGACACACGGCCGCCGAACAGGATGCGGCTCAGCATGTCCCGGCCCTGCTCGTCGGTGCCAAGCAGGAAATTGCGATAGCCCATCGGCTTCAACCGATTGGCAATGCTCGATTTGTTGGGGTCCATCGGCGCCAGATAGGGCGCGAGAACCGTGGCGGCGACGATCAGAACGATGACGGCAATACAGAACAGCGTCACATAATCGTAGCGTAACCGATGCCACACGTTCTGCCAGTAGCTGCGTATCTTGACCTCGGCGGGTGCTTTCGTATTGGCGATATCGAAATTGGCCATGGTATCGATCATGTCACCTCGCTCAGTTGCGCTTGATGCGCGGGTCGATGAGCGACTGCAAAAGGTCGACCACCAGGTTGATCCCGACAAACACCACCGCCAGAAACAGAATCGTTCCCTGGAGCAACGGGATGTCACGGGTCAGGATTGCCTTGTTGAGAAGAAAGCCCGTGCCGGGCCAGGTAAACACCGTTTCGACCAGAACGGACCCGCCGAGCAGATAGCCGAGCTGCAGGCCAAGCATCGCTAGAACCTGGGGCATGGCATTGCGCACCACATGGGAAACCACCGACCGCTCCCTCAATCCCTTGGCGCGCAAGGTCTGGATGAAATCGTGGTTGAGGATTTCGGCGACCGTCGAACGGGTGGTGCGCGTCATGATCGCCAGCGGCGGTAGGGTCAGCGCGATGATCGGCAAAACTGCGAAGCGCAGGTCCGCCCAGCGAAAATAGCTGAAGTTCTCCGAACCCTGCGCGCCCATACCGGTGGCCGGCAGCCAGTTCAACTCGACCGCGAAGATGATGACGAGCACAACACCGAGCCAGAACATGGGAACGCTGATGCCGAAAACGGAGATGGCCGTGATGATCTTGTCGATTGTGCCACCCTTGTTGTAGGCGGCAATGATACCGAGAACGAGCGACAGGGAAAACGCAAGCAGGACCGATACTATAGCGACGACCACCGTATTGCCGAACGCGCGGGATATTTCACCCAGCACGGCGGAATTATTCGAGATCGAAAAGCCGAAATCGCCGCGCAGAACGTTGCCTAGCCACACCAGATACTGGATCGGTACCGGCCGGTCGAGACCGTAAAAGGAGCGCATGCGTGCGGCATCGGCTTCGGTCGCATCGGGTGGCAGGAGGTTTTGGATAGGATCGCCGGGGGCGATATGCACCAGCGCGAAGCAGATGATCGTTACCCCGAAAAGAATGGGGACGGTCATCAGGATTCGTCTGAGCGTATAAAGCCACATCGTTCGGTGTCACTCGGCTCGAGTTGCGGAAATGGCGAGGCGAAAGCGGTTTGCCGCGGCCGTCCGCCCGGCCGGCGCCCTTCCCCGGCATGAAGAGGAAGAGCGCAAGACACGGGTCAGGGATCGACAGAAATCGGCGTCAGATCCTGGAACCAGCTCTGGGCCTGCACGAAGCCCTTAACCTTGGGTGACATGGCCCGCGGATTGAGATCGTGCACGACGTAGAGTTCGACCGCATCCTTCACAGAAAGCTCGTTCATCTTGGTCAGGAGCGCATCGCGGGCGGGAATGTCAAATGTGGCAAGGGCCTGATCGCCAAGGCTGTCCATCTCGGCGCTGGCGTAACGGCCCCAGTTGAAGCCGTTGGGCGTGAAATAGCGCGTCGTCCACTTTTTGACGATACCCTGCATCGGATCCATCGGACCAAGCGAGAAGTTGATGGCGTCGAATTCGCTCTTCTGGCCGCCGCCGCGCCACACGCCGACCAGCGCGCTCCAGTCCATCGGAACCAGTTTGACTTCAAAGCCGACAGCCTCGAGCTGTTCCTTGACGAGTTCATTCATCGGCAGGGGCTGCATCTGTCCGGAACCGGACGTGGAGATACCGACCTTGAATTTGCACGGCATGCAGCCGGCTTCCTTAAGCAGCTTGCGGGCCTTGTCGGGGTCATATTCGTAGCGCACCGGCTTGCCATACCATGGCTGGCTTTCGGTCAGCGTCTGGTAACCGGGAACTGCAAGCCCTTGCAGCATCTCGACCATTTCCTTGCGGTTCATCGCGTAGTTCATCGCCTGTCGAACGCGCACGTCGCTGAACGGCGGACGGTCGTGGCGGAGGATATAGGTCCAGTTGTGCGGATAGGGCCGGGTGACGATCTGCATTCCGGCACCCTTAAGCTGTGGGATCGTGTCCGGCGCCGGAGCCTCTACGAAATCGACCTGGCCAGACAGAAGTGCCGCAGCGCGCGTCGAAGCTTCGGGCATCGGCAGGAGAACAAGCTTGTCCTGCTTAGGAATACGTTCCTTGTCCCAGTATTCCGTGTTGGGTATCAGTTCCAGCCGCTCGTGCGGAACGACGCTGGAAAACTTGTAAGGGCCGGTGCCCATGGGCGTCTGCAATGCGGCGGTGTAGTCGTAATTGGCCTTTTCAACCGCACATCTCGAGATCATCAGGACCAGCGACATCTCGTAGGGCAGTAGCGAATCGGGAATTTTCGTATTGATGGCGATCGTCAGGTCATCGACCTTCTCGATCGTATCGACGTTGATGAGAAACGACGCACTCGGACCGGCATGGCGGATGTTGTACTGCGGCGCCTTGTCGTTGCGCAGGCGCTCGAAATTCCATAGCGCGCCGTCCGCATTCCACTCGCAACCATCGTGGAACTTGACACCCGGCCGCAGGTTGAACGTCCAGCGCTTGTTGTTGGCCGGATTGATCTGCCAGCCGGTAGCAAGGCCAGGCTTGATGTCGGCGGCCACATCCGGCTTGGAAAGGTCCCAGTTCGCAAGTCCGTCATAGAGCGTGTATCCGGCGAAACGGCGGCCTTCGTAACCCTGGTCGGGCACACTGCCCCAATCGGGAATATCGGCGGCCGTCATCGCCACGCGCAGCGTTCCCCCCGCCGACGCGGGCACAGCCGCCATGGTTGCGACCAACATCGTCGCAATCGCGACACCTCGGGCTGCAGCCCCTTTGCAAACCCCGTGCATGGATAGTGGTTTCATTGGCGGTGACATCTCCGTGACCATGAGCCGGCTTGAACGGCAGAGAAGTTTCGAGTGCTGAAGCCATATCTCCGACATGGCGCACATTGCGTGCGTTATGGACGCACGCAATATTATCTATATCAAACTTTTATTGCGCATGCCTACTATGCGATTTTGTGCACTTGTTAATTTATTCTTTTATTTCAACATGTTGATACGTATATTTCTTCGGCAATTGCCTTCAGACATCGCTTTTTGATATTTTTAATTTCAACTATTTAGAAATTCTAACATCAGGGAGACGACAAATGTCCGACATCAAGCCACCCTCCGACGGCGGCGCGCGTACACGCTTCATGACGGCCGGCATCAGCATTCCGGCCGAACGCGCCAAGGGTGCGTCGAGGAGGCCGAGCGGGCGCTGGGCATCCTGTTCTGGTTGCGCGGGCCACGCACGGCGGCGGCCGAGCCTTCCAATATCTTCACGCTCAAGCCGGGAGCCGAGTGATGACTGCAAAGATCCTTCATGAAATGACGATTGCCGAGGCGGGTCGGGCACTCCGGGCAGGGGAAACATCGTCGGTCGCACTGACCGAAGCGAGCCTTGCCCGCATTGCGGCGGTCGATGGCGATCTCGACGCATTCGTCCTCCTCACACCCGAGCGCGCGATGGCCGATGCCCGAAAGGCCGATGCCGACTTTGCCGCGGGCGTGGACAAGGGACCGATGCAGGGCGTGCCCTACGGCCTGAAGGACATTTTCGACACCGCCGGCATCCGCACCACATGCCATTCGCGGCTGCGTCTGGAAAACGTTCCGGAACAGGATTGCACGGTTGCCGAACGACTGGCGGCTGGCGGCGGCGTGCTGATCGGCAAGCTCGGCACCTACGAGTTCGCCATCGGCGGTCCGAGTTTCGATCTGTTCCATCCGCCGGCCCGCAATCCCTGGAACCGCGATCACACGACGGGCGGCTCTTCCTCGGGATCGGCGTCGGCCGTGGCGGCCTCCATGGTTCCCATGGCCATGGGGTCCGATACCGGCGGCTCGATCCGCGGTCCGGCGGCATATTGCGGCATCGTCGGCACCAAGCCGACCTATGGCCGCGTGCCGAAGCGCGGCATTTTCCCGCTGTCCTACACGCTCGACCATGCTGGCCCGCTGACCTGGACGGTGGAGGATGCCGCACTGACGATGCAGGTCATCGCCGGCCACGATGCACTCGACCCCCATTCCGTCGATGTCCCCGTTCCCGATTTCACGGCGGGGCTCGGCCAGGATCTCAAAGGCATGCGGATCGCCTATGCCCGTGACTTCCTTGTGGGCAATCCGGTCGCCAATCCCGAAATCGTCGCGATGCTGGACGCCGCTGCCGAACGCCTCGCCACGCTTGGCGCCATTGTCGAGGAGGTGACGCTGCCGCCCTACGACAAGTTCGCTGCCTGCCAGCGGACCATCATGTATGCCGAGGCGTTCGCCATTCACGAACAGGATCTGAAGACCCGGCCGATGGCTTATGGCCGCTACGCCTATCAGCGCCTTTTGCAGGGTGGCATCCTGTCCGCCGCCGACTATCTCCAGGCGCTGCGACTGCGCCGCGAACTTGCGGCCTATATCAGCGACACGGTTCTCGGCCCCTATCACGCGATCCTCGCGCCGACCGGGCTGACGCCCGCCCCTGCGATGGACACCTACAGCGAGGACGTTGCGCCATGGAGCGGCATGATGACCGGGCCGTTCAACGCCACCGGCCATCCCGCCCTCGCCTTTCCGATCGGCTTCTCCGCGAACGGCCTGCCGCTTGGCGCCCAGCTTGTCGGCCGCGCCTTCGACGAAGCCACGCTGTTTCGTATCGCTGCCGCCTTCGAGGCATCGGCGGCCCTCAACACCCGCCGTCCCATGTCCTCGACGGTCACCGCCACCATGCCGACTGGAGCTCTCCATACCGTTTGACGACATCCATTACTTGCCCTTCACCGTGATTTCCGATTCCATCCGTCGCAGGGAAATATCGCCGGTCGAACTGACCGAAACGCTCCTGGGCCGGATCGGGACCTTCGATCCCGGCCTCAAGAGCTACACGACGGTCACAGCCAAACTGGCGATGGATCAGGCCCGCGCGGCGGAGGCGGAGATTGTCTGCGGCCGCTATCGCGGCCCGATGCATGGCGTGCCAGTTGCCGTGAAAGATCTGTGCTTCACCAAGGGCATCCGCACGACCGGCGGCATGGCGATCCACGCCGACTTCATGCCCGATTATGACGCCACCGTCGTCACCCGTCTTCGTGACGCCGGCTCCGTGCTGCTGGGCAAGCTGCACATGACGGAGGGGGCGACCATGGAGCACCATCCCGACCTGCCGCAACCTGTCAATCCGTGGAAATCCGATCTGTGGACGGGCGTATCCTCGTCCGGCTCCGGTGTCGCGCCGGCAGCCGGCCTGGCCTACGCGTCGATAGGCTCGGACACAGGCGGTTCCATCCGCTTCCCGTCTGCCTGCAACAATCTGACGGGGGTGAAACCGACCTGGGGCCTCATCAGCCGCCACGGCATTTTCGATCTGGCCGCCACGTTCGATCATCTCGGGCCGATGGCGCGCTCGACGGCGGACTGCGCCGCCATGCTGCAGGTTCTGGCGGGCTGGGATCCTCTCGACACGACGTCGCTCCGGCACCGCTGCCGGACTATCTGGCAGCCCTGACCGGAATCGACGGCGCCCGCGGCGTCAAGATCGGCATCGATCGCGATTTCATCGGCCTCGATGCCGATCCCGCCGTGCTGGCGCTGGTCGAGGCCGCCATCGACATGCTGGAAACCCTCGGTGCCGACGTGGTCCCCACCGTTTTCCCGTCGATCGAGGAGTTGATCAAGCGGCACCGCTTCATGTCCATGTCGGAACTGGCGGCGGCGCATGAGGAAACCTATCCGGCCAAGGCTGACCGTTATGGCCCCTACATTCGCAAGGGACTGGAAACCGGTCTTGCCGCCAAGGCGACGGATCTTGCCAAGGCGCATTGGGAGCGGCGCAAGTTCACAGGCAGCGTCCGGCGTATGTTCGATGACGTCCAGATCACGGTCCTGCCGGTCTTCAAGATTGATGACCCCGACCTGGGGCGAAATGCGGGCAGCCATCGCGGGGGATGCGAACGCCCTCTTCTGCTTCACCTCGCCTTTGAACGCGGCGGGCGTGCCAACGGTCACCCTGCCCTGCGGCTTCTCACAGGACGGACGCCCCGTGGCGTTCCAGCTGGTCGGCACGCACAGCTCGGAAGCCCTGCTTCTGCGCGTTGCGGACGCCCACCAGCAGGCAACCGACTGGCACACCCGCCGACCCGCCGGCTTTTGAAACAGGACAATCGAGGTCGTCACCGGGTCAGCTTGGCGACGACCTCGAGCCTCACGCCATCGGCGCTTGCCATGTAGACTTCCGGCGCTACGCCCGGCTTGCCGTCGAGCAGGCTGTAGGTGGAGCGCTTTTCCATCGGCCTGCGCAGATGGCGCGCTAGATCGCGGCGATTGCGGGTGCCCAGCGTACGCGCCAGTTCGGCAACGAAGTGGACACCCTGATAACAGGCAAGACTGACCGAAGAGATCGGCGGCGCATATTCCCCGAACATGCCATGATAGGTTTCGAGAAACAGGTCGTTGGTGCGGGAACGGTGGCTGGCAAAAAACCGTGCCGCCGTGAACAGGTTGCGGGACGCATCCGCGCCGGTGGCACAGATGATCGTTTCGTCGGTGATCAAACCGAAGCGCAGGATACGTTCGTCCAGCCCCGCAGCGGCGAAGGCGCGATTGAACTCGACGGCGGCCTGACCGACCAGCGCCTGAACGACGACCTGGGCGCCGCTCCTGGCGATCTTCGCCATGAGTTCCGTGTAATCGGGAACCTGTAGCGGCAGGATGGAGGCGCCAACCACCTGCGCACCCTGCTCCGCCACGAGCTTCCACGTCGTATCGAACGCCATGTGCGGCCAGATGTAATCGTTGCCGACGAAATAGAACCGCTCCATGCCCTTTTCCTGATGCAGCCAACGCAGAGCCGGTGTCAGGAAGTCCTCATCCTGCGGGCCGATCGCAAGTGTCGAGGGACCGCACAAGACCCCCTCGTATTGCGAGGTATAGACATAGGCGACCTGGCCGGCCAGCCTGTTGCTGATGGTATAGCGAATGCCGCTGGGATGAACGCCGATGATGACGTCGACACCCTCGACCTTGACCAGTGTATCAACGGCCTCGATCGCCTGGGAATTGCAGGAGCCGCAATCTGCGATGACGAGTTCGGCATCCTTGCCCAGAATCCCGCCGCCGGCATTGATCTCGGCGGCGGCTACGGTTGCGGCGGCGTCCTTGGCAGGCACCCAGATGCCACAAGCACCGCTTCGACTATAAAGCAGTCCAATCTTCATCGGTCCTGTTCCCATGGCTCTACCACGACCGCCTGGCACTTCCGAATGAAGCTTTCGCTCCGTTGGAAGCAGTGCCATGCAGTTCCCGTGGCGCCTGCGTTTATTTGGACCGGTCCACTGTGCAACGAAGGCTCCAACCTGTCAAAGCGCATTTTATCCCGATGATTCTCTGGGTAGCGGAACGGACGATGCATGTCGCTGGACAAAGCCCCGTGTCTGCCCGCAGCCACGAGCCGTGGCCGGAAGCAAAGATTGTTCGTCGTCAGGCAATTCGAGACTGATCAGGCATTTCGAGAAGAGAGGCTCTGGCTAATCAAGGTTAGAGTTTAAGCGGCCTGCAGTCGATGCTGCAAGCGACGGTTTGCAATGGTGGCAAGTTTGATGCGTCTGCGTTCTGCAAGGATATTCTCCGCTCTGCCAAAGTAGACATCGGCCGGTGTGACGTTTTCGATGCTCTCGTGAGAGCGAACGTGATTGTAGTGCTCGACAAAGATCTCTGATCTGGCGTTCGAGATCTCCGGGTAGATAGTAGTTTTCGAGCAGAATGCGATTCTTCAAAGTCTGGTGCCAGCGCTCGATCTTGCCCTGGGTTTGCGGGTGATACGGTGCTCCCCGCACGTGCCGCGACGATCCTGACAAGCCAGTATGCAAGACTGACGCTCTAGCCGATACCCGGCAACATTTCTTCTTTACTTTGGGTACACGAGGGCGCGACAGAGCCGCATATCTTTGCCCTGCAGTGGAATATCGAAGTAATAGCTCGTCAAATCGGTGACTTGCTCGCGAACAGCATCAGGGTCGCCCCCCTCGCCCGGAATACTTGCGTTCTAGTCGCCGCCATCACGCGAGCGGTTCGCATGATACACAACGCTTGCGGCTCGTTGAGTAGAATTGCAGGAGAACCAAATTTTCAGTTCGGTCGGGCCACTGAAATCATTGAGGCTTGTCAGCTTTTCTGAACCGTGTAGATCAGCGCTTGATCATCGATCTCGCGACCCGGGAGGTTGTGTACCCTGGCCGTAGCATTTAGTTTCGGCGAACTCGTATTTGACCGCGAACTGGTGCATCAGCGTTTGTCACCTGACGCGGTCAATGACCCGAATGAGGCGATCACAGGACGCATCTATTCTCTTTGGCGGAGACATGGCGATGCCCAGCAACAGACCGGATCGCGCTGAGGCCGTCGACGCATACCAGAGTGACAGCGGCGTGGGCGCCAATCCGAACGGCAGCGTCTCCCTGGCGATCGAGAGGTCCGGAGCTCCGTCCGGCAATCGCAGCAGCACGCCCAATCCGGCAATCACAACGTCCTTGGCGCGCGGGCGAAGGCATTTCAGCAGCGCGTCGCCTTGCGTTGCATAGACGCGCTTGGTGCGCCGGAGATGCCGCATATAGTGGCCGTCGCGCATGAACGCCGCGGTCGCGAGTTGCACCGCCGGCCCAGGCGCCGGCGCGAGACACGCTGCGACTTCGGCGAACCGGTTCGCCAGCGGCAAGGGAGCAACGAGAAAGCCGAGGCGCAAGGCAGGGGTCAGCGTCTTGCTGAAGGATCCGATGTGAATGACACGCCCGGCGCGATCGAGCGAGGCAAGCGCAGGCGTGGCCCGGCCCTTGAGCTGAAGCTCACTCAGATAATCATCCTCGACCACCCACGCCCCTTGCTGGGCGGCCCAGTCGAGCAGGCGCAAACGCCGTGCAAGCGACAAGGTGAACCCGAGCGGCGCCTGCTGCCCCGGCGTTACGACAACCAGCGCGGCATCCGGTGCATGGTTCAGGCCGTAATCGACATCCATACCGTCCGCATCAACCGGTATCGGCGCGAGCGATAATCCTGCGAGCTCCAGGCCGCGCCGCGTGAACGGGAAGCCGGGATTCTCGACCCAGGCTTTTCGCCCTTCAAGGCCACGCACACGAAGCGCCAGTCCGAGGCCACTGCTGAAGCCGCCGGTGATGATGATTTGGGAGGGCGAACATTCGATGCCACGGGCGATCGCAAGATAGGCGGCTATTTCACGCCGCAGTTCCAGCTCGCCGCGCGGGTCCGGATAGATCGCCGGCGCACTCAATTCTGCGCGAACGGCGGACGAGCGAATTCTGGCGAAGAGTTTGGCGGGGATGGCTTCCTGCGCGGGCACGCCCATCTGGAAAATCGCCGGCCCCGCGGTGAGCTCTTGATACATCTCCATGAACGAGCCGGGATTGGGCGTTTCTTCCCGTCGAACGATGATGGAAAGCCGATCCGCGACATGGGTACCGGTCGCACGCGAGGCGACGATGAGTTGAGCAGCAGACAGTTTTTCGTACGCCGAGCGAACGGTCCCTCGGGCGACGCCAAGCTGGGCGGCGAGGTCCAGCCAGGACGGCAGACGCGCTCCCGGCGCGAGCACGCCGCTTTCGATGGCGGCCGTGATGCCTTTGCGGATCTGCTCGGTTAGTGACGCTTTTGCGGACCGATCGAGCTGCAAGTTCAGTGGCTTGGTCATAGCCTGCTTGGTACACGATTTTTTCCACTTCTTGGTACTTTTTTATAAACCAGGAGAGGAGCATTTGTAGGGGCAACGGAGAACACCACCATGAGAATGCGGTCCATCATCGGCGCAGCCTGTGCTGCTATCGCCATCGCCACTGCAACGCCTTCCGCAGCCCAGGACGCCGGCGCAAAAGTCACGCTGCAGTTCGGACAGACGATACCCAACATTCCCGGCAAGTCGCTGATAGCCGTGGTCGTCGACTATGCGCCGGGCGGAGCATCGCCTGCGCACACCCACGCCAAGTCGGCTTTCATCTTCGCCTATGTCCTGTCGGGAGAAATCGAGTCGCAGGTGAACGACGGACCCAAGAAGGTCTTTCGTGCCGGCGAAAGCTTCCACGAAGCTCCGGGCGATCGCCATTCCGTCAGCCGCAATGCGAGTAAGACCAACCCTGCAAGCCTGCTCGCGGTGTTCGTCGTCGATACTGACGACAAGGAACTAACCACTTCAGTCAAATAATCCGACCATCAAGGGAAAGAAAATGAGTAAGCGTCTCGACTACAACCAGATCGCACCGGCAGGCGTGAAGGCGCTGGGCGGCGTCTACGGCTACGTCACGCAGAGCAGCCTTCCCGCTGTGCTGGTCGATCTGGTCTATCTGCGAATCTCGCAGATCAATAACTGCGCCTATTGCCTCGACATGCACACGCGCGACCTGCTCAAGAAAGGGCAGAAGATCGAAAAGCTGGCGCTGGTACAGGCATGGGCCGAAGGCGGCAACCTCTTTGACGAGCGCGAGCGCGCCGCTCTTGCATGGGCAGAAACGGTGACGCGTGTCGCCGAGACCGGCGTACCGGATGAAGCGTACCAGGCTGCACGCGCGGTCTTCAAGGAGCGCGAGCTTGTCGATCTCACGATCGCGATCGGCCTGATGAATATCTACAACCGCATGGCGATCAGCTTCCGCAACACGCCGCAAGCCGTGATCGAGAAGGCCGCCTGACCCGCCGCCCGGCCGACCAAGTCGCAATTAGATAAGGAGACCCCATGATTTCCGCCGTTAGAATTCCTGACAGCCAGGTCGCGCGTGAAGCCGCCGAACTGGTGCGGCAGCACGAATCCGAGATGCTGTTCAACCACTCGGTTCGCGTCTTCCTGTTCGGGGCGATGAAGGGCATCCGCCAGAATCTAAAATTCGACTCTGAACTGCTTTACGTTGCCGCGCTGTTTCATGACTTGGGTCTTGCTGACGCCTATCATACCGAGACCAAGCGGTTTGAGGTCGACGGCGCCGATGCCGCGCGCGCATTTCTCAAAAGCCATGGCATCCCCGAACCGAAGGCAGATCTGGTGTGGGAAGCGATCGCCCTGCATACGACGCCCGGTATCCCCCAATATATGCGGCCCGAGATCGCTCTCACTAATGCGGGTGTCCTGGTGGACGTCGTCGGAATTGGATATGATGACTATACACCAGAGCAACGGGCCCAAGTCATTACCGACTTTCCTCGCGGTGATTTCAAGAACGAGTTCATCGAGGTTCAGACTTGCTCGGCCTTGAAGAAGCCCCTGACGACGTTCGGCACGGTCAATTTCGATTACATCGAACATCGCGACCTGACATTTCACAAGCCAAACGCATGCACTCGGATCCGCAACACTCCTTGGCTTACCTGAACTATTGTGGGCGTTTAACCCAAAACTCTCTACGGTTTACCGCGCGCCTTCTTCGGAGGATCTTTAGCATTGAATGCCGCTTTTCTAGGTTCTGACGGCCCCAAATTCCAAAAAAACCTCTTTATGTGGCGAAGTGAGGCAAGCGATTTCTCCCGCCACCTCATATGATATGCGACATGCTTGTGAACCGGTGTTCGGGGGGGACAGAGTGCGTAAAGCGCTGACGATTTTATGTGGTCTCGTAAGTCTGCTGTGCGCGAGCACAGCGACATTTGCCCAATTCGCAAAAGTCCGCGTTGCCACGCCTGCGGAGTGGCAAGCACATGACCCTTCCCCAATTTTTGGCAAAAAACTCGGCTTTTTTGCTGAAGAAGGTTTGGACCCGCAATTCATTGCCCTGCAGGGTTCTGCGGCGATCTACCCTCAGGTAGCGAGCAAGGCCGTGGAATTCGCTATAACAAATCCAGACCTGATGCTAGTCGCCTTGGACAAGGGCGAGCCTTACCCCGTCAAGGCTTTTTTCAACTACATGCGCGAGCAGGTGTTTGAATTCACCGTTCTCGAAGATAGCCCGATAAAGACGCTCTCGGATCTGAAAGGAAAAAAACTCGGCGTCGGCGCGCTGACGTGGGGAAACCTTCCCATGTCGCGTGTATTTTTAAAAGACGCCGGCGTCGAGTGGATGAAAGACGTTCAGGTGGTGCCTGTCGGAATCGGTCCTACCGCTTGGCGTAGATTGCGCGTTGGCGATGTCGATGCGCTCAATCTCTACACGGGTACGAACAATCAGATGGCCGCGTCCGGGACGGCGATACGCCGCCTTCCTATGCCAGACAAATTCAAGCGTCTGTTTTCTAATGCCATCGTCGCTAATGCAGATACAATGAAGGCGAATCCTAAACTCGTGGAGGGTTTTGGCCGCGCCTGGGCAAAGTCATATTTCGCATGCCGAGAAAATCCGGAAAGCTGCATGCGATCCTATTGGGACTACAATCCCGCTGCGAGGCCACCTGCGGACAAGGAAGCTGAGACCATTGCTCGCAACGTGTCCCTATTCCTCGCAGGATATCATACCTTCATCGCCGGCGCGAAAGAGGACCGGTGGGGAGATTACGACCCTGCCATTTGGCGCGATCTCGCAGATCTGATGTACGAAGGCGGCCAAGTTTCTTCAAAGTCTCTCCCTGTCGAGCAGGTCTATACTCGAGAGTTCCTCACTGGAATTAACAACTGGAACCGCGCAGAGATCGCAGCGCGCGCAAAAGCAGCGCAATGAACGCTCAGGGCTTGCAAAGAAGCGGATTGTCCATCCGCGATGTACATCTCACCTATTCGACAAATAGAGGCGATCTTAAAGTTCTCAACGGGCTATCCATGGACGTAAAGCCGCGTGAGTTCGTTTCAGTACTCGGACCCTCAGGCTGCGGCAAATCGACATTGCTGCGCCTTGTATCAGGACTCATCGCTCCAAGCTCTGGCGTTATTGAACTCGACGGTGCTGTTGTTCGTACGCCGCGCCCCGATGTCGGCATGGTCTTCCAACAGGCGACTTTGTTGCCGTGGCAGACCGTGCGCGGCAATATCATGATGCCACTGCGAGCCATGGGACGCGATTTGCGCTCGTATCAAGCGCGTGCCGACAACCTTATAAAGCTTGTCGGTTTGGAACGATTCGCTTCAGCCTACCCGCACGAACTGTCGGGTGGAATGCAACAACGGGCCGCTGTTGCGCGCGGCATCATTCATGATCCGTCACTGCTGCTCATGGACGAACCTTTTGCTGCACTCGACGCCATGACGCGAGAGAACATGATGGTGGAGTTGCAGCGGATATGGATGGAAAGCCACAAGGCCGTCTTGTTCATTACGCACTCCATTCCCGAGGCTCTGTTCCTCTCGGATCGCATCGTCGTGTTTAGCCATAGGCCTGGCAAGGTTATCCACGTTGTCGATGTCGACGCGGAAAGGCCTCGATCGATAGATATGTTAAGCACTGCGGAATTCGGCGAAAAGGCGAGGTATCTTCGGAGCCTTTTCACACACATGTCTGAGGGGCAGGTATCTTGAGCCTACCTAAGCGCATTTTCGGCGCTGCCGCACCATTTGCGACGGTAGTTGTCTTGCTCGTCGGCTGGCAGATCGTCGTGGTCTCCTCCAGCCTGCCGTCGCATGTGCTTCCGTCGCCCTGGCTGGTAGCAACGCGCTTCTACGCGGGACTTGTTAGAGGCGACCTTCTTACCAGTCTCTACTGGACCCTCGTTACCGCCGTATGCGGCTACCTGATAGCTACAATCGTTGCTTTAGCTATTGCTGGGGTCCTGAGTGAGAGCCAAATATTGGATGCCCTTGCCTACCCGCTTTTCTCCGGTTTCCAAGCCATACCGAAAGTCGCAATGGCTCCCCTTCTCCTCATCTGGACGGGGTATGGCATAGTCTCAGAAATCATTCTTGTCGCGCTGATCGTTTTTTTTCCAATTTTTAGCAGCGCGCTCACCGGCTTTAAGGGGATTGATAGCCGGCTCGTCGATTTGCTCAGAACTTTTAACGCAAGCAGATGGTTTAAGTTCTGGCATCTCGCCCTTCCTGCCGCGGCGGGGCAGATTTTCGCCGGCCTTCAAATCGCTGTGGGATTCTCGTTGATTGGTTGTGTCGTTGTTGAATTTTTGGTCGGGACACAGGGTATCGGCTTTCTGATACAAGACTCTGCCAATCACCTCGATACGGCGTCGGGTGTCGCTGCGATGGTCTTGCTGGCGTTCATAGGTGCATCGGCAGGCCTCGCCATACGCAGGTTACGTCAGCGACTAATTTTTTGGGAACCGACAGAGGGTCGTCGATTGAGCGTTGCGAGAGCCGACCAATGACAGCGAGCTTGCGGATAGTGCTGGCGTCGATCAGCGTACTGATGCTCTTCAGCATCTGGTGGTTCGGGTCTCACACATTGAAGTGGGATCAAACGATTTTGCCTCCTCCAGAGGCCGTGCTGGGCGTTTTGAACCGAGGCGTCATCGGCGGTGTCATGCATGTCGATATTCTCTATACGCTGTATGGAGCTGGTGCCGGACTAATTATCGGATCGCTCGTAGCCCTCGTCGCAGGAATATTGGTCGGCGAATCCAAGACCGTCAGCCGTTTTTTCTATCCCGTGATATTAGGCGCGCAATCGATGCCGACGATCGCCATCGCACCTCTGCTTGCTGTCTGGTTGGGTATCGATCTGGGATCAAAAATCATATTGGTCGCGTTCAGCTGCTTCTTTCCGGTTTTTATAAGTACGGTGGCGGGGCTTGCCGCTACAAATGGCGACCTCAGCGATCTTTTCAGAGTGTTTGCTGCGGGCAGGTTTCGGACCCTGTGGGAGCTTCGTCTTCCAAGCGCGCTGAACTACATCTTCTCAGGGCTCCAGGTAGCCGTCGTTGTAAGTTTGATCGTCTGCGTGGTCGGCGAGTTTGTGTCTTCAGTTCATGGCCTTGGTCATTTAATTAAGGTGCTTTCCGATCAACTTGACGTTTCCTCGATGTTCGCCGCTATCGTCCTGCTGGCGCTCATTGGCTCAATCGCTTCCGCTGCCACCCGGTACCTTCACAGGCGTATTGTGTTCTGGCAAGCCGCTGCGCGCGTGCAGACGCAATAGCGCGCGCCCATGTCTCGACATACGCAAACGGCTTCGCATTGGGGCGTATACAACGTCGAAACCTCCCGCGATGGCTCCATTGGTTCGGTCACGCCGTTCGCTTGCGACCAGCGCAACGACTATTTGAAGCGCAATGCCGCTGATAAAAGCAATCGCGGCGGCGAATTCTTTGGCCCCGTGATCTGGGAAGCCGCGTTGACCCCTATTGAACAAGAGTTGCGACGCGTTCGCGCTGGTTTTGGTAACGAATCTTTCTACGGGGGCTCGTACGGCTGGGCAAGTGCCGGGCGGCTTCATCATTTGCCGAGTGTTCTCAAACGGTTCCTTGAGCTAATTGGCGGCTATGTCGACAAGCTCAGCAACCACAGCTTCGGTGCCGCAGCTGGCATCGTTCCCCAGGTCCTTAGGCGCTCGGACGCGTTCGCTCTTGTGACACTTTGGCCCGAGGTTGCGGCGCATACGAAGCTAGTCGCGATGTCTGGGGGCATCTTAAGAACACGGCGATCGACTCGAGTGGTGCAACATTGCACGACACTCCAGCTTGGACGGAGCACGCACGAAAGTTGAACAATCGTTTGCTCAACACTAGCCCGTCCCGCGACGATTCGAAGGATCAAAGCCAGATGATTTGGACGCCGTTATGACCGAAAACTGCGATCCTGAGGTGCCTGGGGAGCCGGGTTCTCTGAAGGAGCACGGCAATCCAAATGTCGTCACTTTCGGCTCCGGAACGTCAAAACTTTGGCATTCGCCCGCAGCGGAGACCATTCTCGTGGAAGACGTTTCCCCACCGCGTGTAACTGCATTCGATTGGCCAGCCGTGGATACGTTTGGCGCGAGTGCCCCCTGCCCCGATAGAAAGCAAAAGGAGTAACCCCATGCAGGTCCTCAACAACCGAATTGCAGATATGCATTCGACGGTAACCGAATGGAGGCAAGATCTTCATAAGCATCCTGAGCTTCTCTTCGACGTTCATCGAACGGCAGAGTTTGTGGCAGGCAAACTGAAGGAGTTTGGCGTTGACGAGATTGTCACGGGATTGGGCAGGACCGGCGTCGTAGGCGTCATTCATGGCAAGTCCAACCGATCAGGTAGGGTCATCGGCCTCCGCGCTGATATGGACGCATTGCCGATAGTCGAGGAGACTGGCAAGCCTTACGCTTCTACGCACGAGGGTAAGATGCATGCCTGTGGGCATGACGGGCATACGGCGATGCTTCTTGGAGCTTCCAAATACCTATCGGAGATGCGCAATTTTGACGGGACTGTTGTCGTTATCTTTCAGCCTGCGGAAGAGGGCGGTGGCGGCGGCCGAGAGATGGTGCAGGATGGAATGATGGAGCGGTTCGGCATCCAGGAGGTGTACGGGATGCACAACACTCCTAGTATGCCAGTCGGGAAATTTGGCATACGGGCCGGTTCTATTTTTGCCTCGGTCGACAATTTCAGGATCCAAGTCAACGGGAAAGGCGGCCATGCAGCACGTCCTCATTTCTGCGGCGATCCCGTCGTGACGGCGTGTGCTATTGTCATGAACGCCCAATCGATCGTGTCTCGAAATGTCGACCCCCTTTCGAGCGCCGTTGTATCAATCTGCACGATCAATGGCGGGACCACGCACAATGTCATCCCTCAATCCGTCGAATTGATAGGCACTGTCCGCACTCTCACGAACGAAACGCGCGATCTGGCAGAAAAGCGTTTGTGCGAGTTAGTGCACAGTACGGCCGCGGCGTTCGGCATGGAGGCGGAGGTACGTTACAACCGCGACTATCCGGTGACATTCAATCATGCGGCATACATGGAGTTCGCTGCCGATGCAGCTGCTTCAATGCCCGGCATTGAGGTCAATCGCGCCATGGACCCCATCATGGCCGGCGAAGATTTCGCCTATATGTTAGAAGCGCGTCCGGGAGCCATTATATTTATCGGGCAGGGCGACGGGCCTGGACTCCATAATCCTCGTTACGACTTCAATGATGAGATAATTCCGATAGGGATCAACTATTGGGCAAAATTGGTCGAACATCGCCTTGGTTGAATTGTCTTGATCGGGGCATGTCCTTATCATGTCGCGACATGCCCTCCTCTGAAATCAGGCCCGGCGCGAAGTTTTGCGCCTGGTCTTTTTGACAAGTTTATTGGAAGATCCGTCCAGTTCGGCGTAAGCGACCGGGAGAGCAGTCGTGTATTTGATGGTCTCCATCGAAAAGCTGGAGCTTACGTCATATATCGCCGCGATTTGGATTATCTTATGGTAGATTTTGTCATAGGCAGCGATATTTGGAACGACGATCTTGAGAAGATAATCGACCTGCCCTGACAAGCGGTAGAATTCCATCACTTCCGGAATCCGCGCGACCCCTTCGCAAAAGTCGCGAGACCACTTGGGATCATGGCAGTTGGTGCGAATGCTCACAAAAACCGTAGTGCCGACGTTCAACGTTTCCGGGTCGACGAGTGCAACCCGCTTTCGGATGACGCCTGAGTCAGCGAGCTTTTGCATTCGTCGCCAGCATGGGGACGGGGAAAGGCCCGCGCGCTCCGCGATCTCCGCCAATGGAAGCCCAGCGTCTTCCTGCAACGCCACTAGAATCCTACAATCGATGCGATCCATGAAATGCTATTCCAAGGTGGCCATTTTCGAGACAGTGTCGTTCCAATACCGCCGCGGGTGAACATGTCGTCGGTCCGGCCGACGAAATCGAAGTACCCCTCGTCGGTCGCAGCACGTCGCCGGTGTGGGCAAGGCCGTCGGCGGTCGCTCGCGCAAAGTCCCGGAGGGCTAAGGTGCGCGAGAGGAGGCTGGCTCGCCTACCTCGACCAGCGCCGGCTAAGCCGCCCAGACGCTGTCCACGAGATGGGCGAAGTTCACGGGTGAGGCGACCTCGGTTCTGGATCGTTCCGGAACCGCACGATCATGTTCATGCATTCGTGGGCCGGCACGACCACTGCCCTGTCCGCGACTGCGTAGACGATAGCCTTGCTGTTGAGATAGGTCGCCGTCTTATCCACGTCGGCGACCTTTAGCGTCACCGCGGCCAGGTAGGCCGGCCTGCTATCGTTCGGAGCCGAGCCCACTCCGTACAAGGCCGACAGCTCGGCCCTGGTCATCAGCCGCAGCGTCACTGATCCGAGGGTGACGTGGACCGAACCCGCCGTTCGTTGCACCGCGTCGCGACCGAGAAGGGTTTCGTAGAAGACTGCGGACTCCGCAGGCTCAGGCACGACTGCGTCAACTTCCGCGATCCCGAGGGCGCCGTTCGGATGCGTCTGCCATTCCGGGCGCCAGACGAGATCGCGGGTGTGATGCTGACAGAAGAAGACCCGGCCGGCCGGCGTCTCGGCCGGGTCGATGCGGGTGATGGTAAATGCCGCTTCGCGCGTCACCTCCCCGAGGCCCACCGGCCGGGAGAAGGAAGCAGGCTCCTTCGCGGAAATGCCGAGCGCCTGGAGGCCCCGGTGGGTCGCCCCCGCGTCAACGGTGGTCAGCGCGCAGGCCGCGAGACCGACCGGGTCGCGCGTGATGTCCGGCCCTCCGCCTCTCGCCGCAACTTCAGGCGGCAGGCCCATCAGCTCGAGATACTCGGTTTCGAACACCATCACGTGGTTATTCGACCCAAGCGAATGCTGGCCCTCAGGAGGAAGGTGGAAGCCGAGCTTTCGATAGCGCATCGCCGCCTCGTCCATCTTGTCCCGTACGTTGACCACGAGATGGTCGAGGGCCGCCTGCATCTAGTTCCCCTGTAACTTCCAAGCTAAAAGTTAAAGTCAGAAAGCTTTGTACTTCAAAGCAGGTGGAGCAGAATTGTTCGATAGGCGAACATAAGTTCGGAGATGAGAATGCACGGGAAGACCCTCCCTTGCAAGAAAAATTTTTGAGCCTGTGCAGAATGCTCATGACTAGGCAAAGGCGGCCGGGTTGGCGATCGCAGGGAGCGTCGGTCCCTACACGAGCGTTCCGCGTTTTTTGGTCAGACCAGCACGACGCATTTCCCATCGGGCCGTCGCCGGTGACCCGGCACAACAATTCTTTGTCTTCCCTCCCGCTGGCACCGCATGATGCGCGCCGAAGAAAGCGCGGCCCATCACAAGTCCAAAAGTAGAGACGGCGAGTTCGCCCAGGAAACGCAAATGCACATCTTGTGCTCCTGCTCCTTGTGGCCGGCCGTCAGGAAGCGATCCCGATGATCGGGAATGCCCTGTAGGACCGTCGTGGCGCAGAGGCCGCATTCGCCGCGCTTGCAACTGTGATTCACAGCGAAACCTTCAGCGAGGGCAACGTCGAGAATGGACTGGCCGGGGTGCACGGTGGCCGATCTGCCCGTCCTGGCAAACTTGATCTCCACCGGCTTGTCCGAAGATTGCGGAGTCGGCGCGGCGAAGGCCTCGCTATGCACGTGATCCGGCGGATACCCGAGAAGTTCGCCCGCAGCGATGACATCGCCGATCAGTCGCTCTGGTCCGCAGACGTAGACGTGCCGTCCTTTCTCGAACAGTCCGAGCACCTTCTTGAGATCCATGCGTCGATCGGCGCCTGCGGAGGTGTCGTAGAAAGTAGTGCGCACCGACCGTAGGTTTCCAAGGGCGTCGACGAAGGCAGCTTCCTCGGTCCCCCTCGCACTATAGTGGAGTTCGGCGGATCGCGCCGACGTCTCGAGTTCGTTGGCCATCGCGAGAATCGGAGTAATGCCTATTCCGCCCGCGATGAGGATGGAATGGGTGGCGTTGCTGTCCAGCGGAAAGTCGTTTTCCGCTGGCATGACGCTGACAGAATGTCCGAGCCCGAGCTCGTCGTGCACATACATCGAGCCGCCTCGCCCGGCCGGATCCCGACGCACTGCGATTTCGTACCACCGGCCGCCGGGATCGGATTTGACTATCGAGTATTGGCGGAAATCCCTCGTTCTATCGACCAGAATCACGCTAATCTTGACATGGGCTCCGGCACTCGCGGTCGGGAAAAGCCCTGCCTTCGGTTTCAGACGCAGGAGCTTTACGCTACGCGCAACGTTGCGGACGGCCACGACCTCGGCCTCCACGTTCGCCGTCCGCTGCTCTTGCCTGGTACCCATTCCGAACCGCTGCGCGAAATCCGAAATGTAATCTGGAAGCCTCACCGGCTCCTTCAAGCGATTGGCGTCCTCCGCAATTCCGACGCAAGATTCTATTGGAAGGGTGCCGGCCCAACAACTTTGCTCGAAGAGCTTTTCGCCTCCGAAGACTGGACGGCCGTCGCCCGGCAAACCAGCCCGCCTCTTCAGCGAACCCTCTTGGATCTGCATCCGGACCATGATGATGCCCTTCAACTCTTCCGGCGACGGCTGCTTCACCTCATCCCAACGACCCGGAAACAGCCGCGAGAGAAAGAACTCAAGTTGGCTCCGGCGCTCATCGAGGCTTTCGACCGGTTCCGCATTTCCGAACACCATCACGGAGCGGTAGTTCATCGCGTGGGCCGAGGCCAAGCGCGACAGCACGAAACCATCGACGTGGACGAATGTGACGCTCACCTTAGCGCCTGCGGCGACGGTCTTCAGCATCCGGCTTCCCGCGGAACCATGCCAATAGATGTAGTCACCTCGCCGCCAGATCATCGTAGGTGTCGCGTAGGGTTGATCGCCGATCGAATAGGCGATCGTTCCATAGAGCGAAGCGTCGATCGCGGCGTAGATATCGTCCTTCCGATGACTTGCCCGATTCCCGAACAGGCTTACCCTGGACCGTTCCGTGATCTCAAATTCGTCCGACATTCCAGGTTCCTTCTCGCGAAACTTGCACGACGATCTTGTTGTGGTTTTTAATCGCGGTGAAGTACCAATTCCCGATCTCTCGAGGAGACCACTTTGGATCGTACAGGGGACATTTATCGACACGAGCGGGGGACTCTCGCGGGCCTCGCTCCTCTATTCACTGATAGCTCCCGTCGGCGTAAGAACGCACTTGCGCCGCAAGTTGTCCGAGCGGCTGAAACAACCGATCTTGTCGGGACTGATACAGCCTGGCGCGAGACTTCCTTCGACTAGGAGTTTCTTTCAGATTTAAAGTGGCCACCGGGCATTTTGATGACGGTAGACATCGGACGTGCCAGCTCTTAACCCACTTTAAAATGGTTTGTAGTGTCTCGCACAGCCTCCCAATACGAGCTGATTTGGTGGATCGATTCCGACGACGGCCCCGTGGCGCGATCCGTGCTCTTTAGACCGTCAGCCATTGATCCAAAGGCCGGCCGAGACGTTGCCCCACTCATAGCGTCCATTGCGGCATCCACCGCATCAACATATGCCCCTATGGCAGAAAAACGCGTCGCCGCTCCAATGCCGGATGCATCACTCTCGCTCGATTTTCACTATCGTCGGATTCATTAGGTACCTAGAGACATATTCCGCTGACGAAATGCTCCATAATAAAGTATATTACGAGCTCGCCAGACGCTTGATTCAAGTTGTTCACCCCGAGAGTTTTGATGCCCACCGATCTTGATCCGATTGACTACAAAATACTGCGTGAACTCTCACACGACGCAAGAATTAGTCACGTAATCTTATCGGAACGCGTCGGGCTTTCTTCAACTGCCTGTGCACGTCGTCTACAGCACCTGGAGAAGATCGGGATTATCTACGGATACTCAGCGGACATAGATCCCTCTCTTCTCGGCTATCGCATGCAAGCGATCGTACACATCTCCCTCGATCATCAGAACGAGAACGCGCTTGCAGCATTCGAGAGAGCGGTAAGGAACTGTCCCGACGTCACATCATGTCATCTAATGTCCGGCAGCCATGACTATCTCGTTCAAGTACTGGTTCGGGACATGGAGGACTATGAACGCGTCCATAACCAATACCTATCGCGCCTGCCGGGTGTCATAAGACTGCAGTCCAGCTTTGTGATGCGCAGCGTGATAAAGCGAAGCATTTCCACGTCTGCTCTAGTTGGCGACTAGCGTCTCGTTCCACTCAATGACGCTTTTTGGGCCGACATGCTGTCGTGTCGATACTGTAGTTAGGGGAGAATACTCGTAGGAAGCAACCAAATCCGCACCTTCCTTTGGACGTTTTCGGTCGATTTGCTGTCAGGTAATCTACAAATCCGAAATTTATCACAAATGATCTAAGATTTTCGATACCTCGTCCAAGTTGATTGCAGACCTTGCAGAGGCCTTCTCAAACAATCATTGAGCATCACTGCAAACGCGATTCTCTCTTAATCGTTTTGTCGGATTCCTGCGTCATCTCTGCATTCCGCGCCGCTTCCCAGCAAACGACGCTTGATCACCGCCGATATTTGCAGGAACCGCCCTAGACAACCGTGTGAACAATAGAGGTGTTCAACATGGAGCAACCAAATGATTGTCGGCGTCCCACGAGAGATTAAGAGGCATGAGTACCGAGTAGGCCTAACGCCAGATGCGGTCAGGGAATATGCTGCTGCGGGCCACACTGTTATTGTGGAAAACAGTTGCGGTAGCGGCATTGGTGCGACTGACGCTACTTACAATGCCGCCGGCGCCGGGTGCGTGGAGAGTGCAGCCGAGGTGTTCGCAACGGCAGACATGATCGTCAAGGTGAAGGAGCCGCAACCGCAGGAGTGGACAAAGCTCAGGCGAGATCAAATTCTCTTTACGTATTTGCATTTGGCACCCGATCCGGATCAAACACGCGGTCTGCTCGAGTCGGGTTGTACGGCAGTGGCTTACGAGACTGTCACGGACGAACGAGGCGGCCTTCCCTTGTTGGCTCCAATGAGCGAGGTAGCGGGCCGATTGTCAATAGAGGCCGCGGGTGTAGCACTGAAGCGTCACGCGGGCGGTCGTGGCCTTCTCCTTGGAGGCGTACCCGGCGTCAAGCCAGCCAAAGTCCTGGTTTTGGGCGGTGGCGTTGTCGGTACTCACGCGGCCCGTATGGCTGTTGGACTTGGTGCGGATGTCACCATCCTAGACCGCTCCATTCCCCGTCTTCGCGCACTTGATGAATTGTTCCAAGGGCGGGTAAAAACTCGCTTCTCATCTATTCAGGCTGTCGAAGATGAGGTCCTAGATTCAGACGTTGTGATTGGTGCAGTCTTGCTGCCCGGATCAAGCGCGCCCAAACTCGTAAGTCGGGCAATGCTATCAAGCATGCGGCGAGGTTCTGTTCTCGTTGATGTCGCCATTGACCAGGGAGGATGTTTCGAAACCTCTCGCGCAACTACGCACGACGATCCAACTTACGAAGTAGACGGCATAATTCACTATTGTGTGGCGAACATGCCGGGCGCTGTTCCACTAACCTCCAGCATCGCTTTGAACAATGCGACGCTTCCGTTTGGTCTTGCTTTGGCGAATAGGGGCTTCGCAGCAATACTAGACAATGAACATTTGCGTGCTGGCCTGAACGTCCGCCGAGGACAGCTAACCTGTGCTGCAGTCGCAAAAAGCCTCAACCTGCCATATCGGACACCAGAGGCTCTGTTGGCCTAGCTGTATCCTCCCAACTTGGGCCGCGGTTCGTCGGACCGCGGCCACCTCTTTCACTGCGGCGCCATACGGAATGCGCAGCAGGGTTAAAGATTGGCGCTAACCGCTGGAGTTCTCCTTCAGCATTTCACGGGTATGTCCGACGACCAAATGTCAGCCCCGCTCCTTCAACGCTTATAAGCGCTGATGAGAACCCGATTACACTTTACACGATTCATCGGATTGACTGACGACACAATCCGCTCCAGTGCGAACTACCGTTTCCTTAAACTTAGATCGACTGCCCACTCCGATAAATAACGCAAATTGCTACAACGAACATTACACAGAACAATACACGCTTAAAAACGTGCGTTCCGCTGGACAGACGGCGTCGATGTCTTCGGATCGAAAAACGCCTCGACCTGCGGCCTTCCAGGCTTGGATTCAATCATATTGGACCTTGGGTGTTGCAGCTCACTCGCGTCCCGATCTTGAATTGGATGTCATTGAATGTCGGATAGGACGGACTCCTCGCGCGGAAAAAAGATAGCCCTGCGTAAATCGACGGCATATCTGCCCGACAGCCCGACAGCATCATTCGCCAGCGCTGAAACAGAATCCAGAATATACTGCACTTTCTCGTCGCTAAGCAGAACACTCAAATTTAGGCGAGTGAAGCCTGGTTTTCGAATCTCCTCGCCCTCAGCAATCGCAACTCGCAATGCATCCGACGACACTTCATCGATATTCAGGAGCCTATGCACGTAAGGTCCGGCACATGCACACCCACCGCGCGCCTGAATTCCGTACCGGTCGCTAAGTAGGCGAGTTATAAGTTGCTGATGAACATAACCGCCCTTCCCGTCCTTTATTCGGAACGAGAAAATGGGGAGACTCTTGGCCTGCAAGTTGCCGAGAAGCTCGATCCGGTCAACTTTACTCCACGAAAGTAATGCGCGGGAGCGAAGCGCCACATTACGATCCGACATCGCCCGCTCACCGATCGCTTCCTTTACGAGGAACGCAAGCGCTGCACGAATATCCCCGACCACATTAGGCGTTCCCCCTTCCTCACGTACCTCTAACGCGTCGCTATAGTCGTGTGCCTTTGGCGTAACAAATTTTACGGTACCTCCGCCGGGCCACGTAGGCTTGGTAGCAACCACCGCACTACGGCGAACAATGAGTACGCCAGAAGCTGCTGGCCCGCCTATGAACTTGTGAGGAGAGACGACTATGGCGTCAATGAGCGATCCATTCGGAGGATTCATCGAAATCGGCAGATAAGGGCCTGCGCCAGCGTAGTCCCAGATGATCTTGGCACCCGCTTCCTTAACCCGCTTCGTTATACCGGTCACGTCCGCGATAATTCCCGTTACGTTAGAAGCGGCGGAAAACGCGCAGATTACTGATCGTCCCTTCGCGCTACGAAGCGCCGATTCCAAGTGGGTGATACTTGCCCCCCCCACTGCAGCCTCTTCAATCTCGACAATCTCTGCGCCACTCTCGCGCCAGGGTAGAATATTTGAATGGTGTTCGTATGGGCCGATAATAATCCGGGGAATTATGCCGGCGCGAACACTGTCGTGCACTCCCAGCAAATGAACCAGACGATTTAAGCCGGACGTGGCACCCGATCCGGAAAAAATCACCGCGCAATCTTCATCAGCCCCACAGCATTTCGCAATTGCACTACGGGCAGCGCGGCGCAGGCGCGTCATCGCACCCCCGCAGTACGACGCCTCTGTGTGGCTGTTAGCATAATAGGGTAGAACGCGTTCCATCACGAAGCGCTCGACCGAATACATCGCTCGGCCAGATGCTACGTAATCAGCGTACACCAACGTCTTAGGCCCAAAAGGACCAATGACCTTCGCGTCACCGCCAATTAGATCCGCGGAGAGACGAGAAAGATGGTCGCCCTCCATAAGCGCTTCTGTGAACCCCGCAAACGAGTCTGTGGGTATCTCCAGCTCGTGACTCACCGCGTTCATCGCATAACCCTCCAACTGCGTAATCTTCTAAAATGGCTCCGCGGATTTGGTTTGACCGCCGGTGCGCGTTATGAGGACGAGGTACTCACGGGCCGCGGTGCTATGACAATACCGTCTCAAGCACTTGTCGACGCGGCGTTGCATTACGGTTTCGGCGCGCTGGAACCATCGTTACACCGCAATCCGTTCGACAAGGAATACGTTTCGAATTGCGCGTATGAGCAATATTGCTTCCGAAAAGTGTCCCGCTGAACGGAATGCATGGTCGCCATCGCTGACCCAGGTACCACACCGTGCGAATGCCTACGCCGCGAATTATCGCCGCCACGAGCCCTTCGACATACGGGTAGCCGAAAACATGTTCCTCTGCCGTCTGGACGGCGGCCGCCACGAGAGCGATCGTCGAGCACAGCAGGACGCCCGGCGCAATGCGACCAATGTCCTTACGCAAGCGGCTTGGCATAACGCTAGCCGACGTTACTCAATGATGTTGAAGCGGATGCTGTAGCGTACGTTGCCCGGCCGATGGCGAGTAATTGCCCTTGTTCGTTCCGAACATCGACATCCACGACCCCCACGGTTGCTCCGTTACGCCGCACCGTAGCTTTCGCGACGAGCTTCGTATTGACCGCTGGCCGTAAATAGTCGACGCGGAAATTGATGGTAGGTAGTGGTCGCCTCAGTGCCATGACAAGAGCGTAATCGCCAACCGTGTCGATGACTGCTGCAATCGGACCGCCGTGCCATTGACCTGAGCCTTTGCCGCGCTCGAACTCCGGCCGCATGGCGCATTCCATAATGATCGTTTCGTTTCTGGGATCAATTTGTTCGACCGTTAGGCCAAGGAACGCAATGAATGGCGACTGACGAAGCATATTCTGGATATCGTCGGCCCCGAGGGTGTTGGTCGCGTTAATCATGGTGCCACCACGACTTTACCGAAAGATTCGCGGTCCTCGAGGACCCTGAGAGCTTCGCGAGCTTCCTTTAAAGGGAATACTTTATCGACAATCACCTTAAGCTTGCCGACCTCCACCAGCTCAAGCAACTTCTCGATGTCGGATCGAGCCCACGAGTTGGATCCCATCACCTTCAATTCGAAGGTCCAGATGTACCGAATATCCTCTTTCGGATCGAAGCCGGCAGTAGCGCCGCAAGTGAGCATCCGTCCGCCAACCTTCAAAACCTTCAAAGATTTTACCCACGTGTCACCGCCGGTGTAGTTGACGACGACATCAACTCCTCGATCCGTCCCCCGACGGGTCGGCTTGCCATACATCTTGTAGATTTCTTCTTTGAAATCATGCGTCGTATAATTGATGGTCTTATCAGCCCCTATTTCCATCAAGCGCTTTGCCTTGGCGTCGGTGCCCGCGCACGCTACAACGTGCGCCCCCGCGAGCTTGGCAAGCTGCAAGCAGCAAACGCCAACGCCACCGGAAGCGCCTAGGATGAGGACCCTTTCGCCATTTGCAACCTGACCGATAGTGTTCATCATGCGTAGGGCGGTGCCATAAGCTACGGGTAGACCCGCGGCATCTGGAAAGCTGACGCCATCAGGAACGCGGATCAATTGATGCGCAGGCACCCGGCAAAGCTCTGCCAGGCCGCCATGCACGGTTTCCCCCAACAATCCGCCTTCCACACGGTTGATCGGATCGACAAGGACGCGATCTCCCTTCTTCCACCCGATAACCCTCGGCCCCACTTCCGCGATTTCGCCCGCGACGTCCAGACCCATGATGGCCGGCATGGGAATTTTAATGCCGGGCATACCTCTTCGCGTGAATACGTCATGATGATTCAACGACGACGCCTTCACAGCAACAATCACATCGCCTTCCCGTGGTATCGGGTCGGGAAAGTCAGTTTCAAAATTAAGTTTGTCAGAGCCACCATGCTCGCGAACGACTGCGGCTTTCATCAAGACATCTCCTCAGGGGTAATCTTTGCGGCTAGTACGCGCTTATCGATTTTATTAGTTCCGGCTAGCGGCATCTCGTCGACGAATATGACACGACGGGGATGCTGGTAGGCTGGCGCATTCTCAAGCGCATACTGTTTTACGTCATCATCATTGATCTCGGAGGCCGGGCTCCGGACGACGAACGCGATCGGCTTGAAGCCTCTTAATTCATCAGCGACAGGCAAAATGGCCGCCTGGTGGATACCCGGATGGCGCTCGAGCATCTTCTCGACCTCACCGGGATAGATATTCTCACCACCGCAAACGAACATATCGTCGGCACGCCCTACGAAGAAAAAGAAACCATTTTCATCTCGCCGAAAGACGTCGCCAGTACGATAGTAGCCGTCCGCGGTGATTACCTTTGCTGTTGCGTCAGGCAAATTGTGATAGCGGGTCATGACCGCCGGACATTTCATCTCTAGGACGCCTTCGTCAGAAACGCTCTGACCATCGCGAGTAAGTCGGAGATGAACCGCTGGATGTGGATAACCGGTAGATAGCGGCGGCTGAGGGAGCCCGCCTGGATGCGGACCAAAAACGATAGGACCAGCTTCCGTGGTCCCATATCCGTTGACGATCAACGCGCGAGGAAACACCTCGCGAACGCGATCTATCAGCGATTGGGTTAGGGGCGCCGAACCCATCCTGACGGCTTTCACGGCTGAAAGATCGTTGTTGGCCAACAAGTCCTTTTCGCGCATGATCATCGCGATCATTGTTGGCACGGCTGTTAGGATGTCGGCTCGGTATTCTGCGGCAGCTTCGACGAAACCTTTGGTCGTAAAACTCGGCAACAGAATGATCGTATCCCCTTGATTAAACGCGTTCTGACAAACCGCTAACGCGTTCATATGATAGAGGGGGGCGGCAACCAACGATCGTTGCCCGTGAGGGACAGGCCCGCGCTTGCGTTGATGCATGCACCATAAGTGCGAGTAGTGTGATAACACCACGCCCTTTGGGCGGCCGGTCGAACCAGATGTATATAAGAACATCGCCGGATGATCCGGCTGCATCTTCACGGCGACGAATGGACCATTGTCCAGAAACTGGGGAAATGCTGAGTCGAAGGAGACGCGTGGTAGATGCCGAGGCGACAATCTCAGGCGCTCGTCATCTCCAACAACGAGCTTCGCCTGGCAATCGTCTAGAATGAACGCGATTGTATCACTCGGCAGTTTCCAATTCACCGGGACGGCAATTAGTCCAGCCTGCAAAGTACCGAGGAACGCAATAAGAAATTCCGCGCGGTTGGCGGAGAAAATGGCAACAGCGTCGCCGCGTTGTAAACCACGTTTGAGCAAACCTCTCGCGAACCCACCGCTCAGTCGTATTAGTTCGCCATAATTGTAACGTCGCCCCTCGCCGTTCCCGCCGACATCGATAAGCGCCAGACTGTCCTCCGGCACCGCACCAGAGATCGCGGCGCCCTGATTGTCCCGATCGATTTCCATCATTCGACAAACTCCAGAGCCATGTTCATAGCGTTACGCGCGAGCACAAGGCCAAACACGAGGCCCTTGAGACCTCCAGCAGTCCGATTCGGCCGGCCGGCGCGCCGTTAGGGATGCCGATCAACTCCAGAGGGTCGGCGCCTAACAACGCTAGATGATTGATCGAACCGAAATAGCCTCGTTCCGCGAGCGTGAAACCAAGGCGGCGATAGAAGTCGGCAGGCTCATCCATCTCTCCCTCGCATTTATCACGACATGATAGAGTCGCTGTAAGATTCAACGCCATTCGCCTGCTTCTTCAGAAAAGTCACGCGGCATACCAAAACGTCGCGAACCGCTGAACCCCCGCGTCAGAGATCTACAATCCCGGTAACGACCCTACACAAGACGTTAGACAGCTGGGTGCCAAATTGCCCTATATTCTTCCGATGCCTTAGAAGCTGATTTCGATTTATGACGCTATCAAACAATGAGCTTGCGCTCCGTCGGTTTCGCCTTTTGGCGATAGCACGTACCCAAAACTCTCCACGGTTTACCGCGTGCCTTCTACGGAACGAAGACGAGCTAGGGATGCTGGAAGGCGGACCGTGCGACATCGCGTGACGGCGGATCGCCTCCTAGAGCATGATCGCCTCACGTTGAAGCGTAGGCGGCGCTGATCGCCGCAAGATGCGCAACGAAGGCGACCGGCTTAGCGCGCTTGATTGGGGTTTGGGACGGAAGCGACGCACGATCTTGCGTATGGCGGGATGACGTTCGAGGATGAACTCGACCGTGTGCCGGAAGACCTTACATGTCGTCGGTCCGGCCGACGAAATCGAAGTACCCCTCGTCGGTCGCAGCACGTCGCCGGTGTGGGCGAGGCCGTCGGCGGTTGCTCGCGCAAATTCCCGGAGGGCTAAGGTGCGCGAGAGGAGGCTGGCTCGCCTACCTCGACCAGCGCCGGCTAAGCCGCCCAAACGCGGTCCACGAGATGGACGAAGTTCACGGGTGAGGCGACCTCGGTTCTGGATCGTTCCGGAACCGCACGATCATGTTCATGCATTCGTGGGCCGGCACGACCACTGCCCTGTCCGCGACTGCGTAGACGATAGCCTTGCTGTTGAGATAGGTCGCCGTCTTATCCACGTCGGCGACCTTTAGCGTCACCGCGGCCAGGTAGGCCGGCCTGCTGTCGTTCGGAGCCGAGCCCACTCCGTACAAGGCCGACAGCTCGGCCCTGGTCATCAGCCGCAGCGTCACTGATCCGAGGGTGACGTGGACCGAACCCGCCGTTCGTTGCACCGCGTCGCGACCGAGAAGGGTTTCGTAGAAGACTGCGGACTCCGCGGGCTCAGGCACGACTGCGTCAACTTCCGCGATCCCGAGGGCGCCGTTCGGATGCGTCTGCCATTCCGGGCGCCAGACGAGATCGCGGGTGTGATGCTGACAGAAGAAGACCCGGCCGGCCGGCGTCTCGGCCGGGTCGATGCGGGTGATGGTAAATGCCGCTTCGCGCGTCACCTCCCCGAGGTCCACCGGCCGGGAGAAGGAAGCAGGCTCCTTCGCGGAAATGCCGAGCGCCTGGAGGTCCCGGTGGGTCGCCCCCGCGTCAACGGTGGTCAGCGCGCAGGCCGCGAGACCGACCGGGTCGCGCGTGATGTCCGGCCCTCCGCCTCTCGCCGCAACTTCAGGCGGCAGGCCCATCAGCTCGAGATACTCGGTCTCGAACACCATGACGTGGTTATTCGACCCAAGCGAATGCCGGCCCTCAGGAGGAAGGTGGAAGCCGAGCTTTCGATAGCGCATGGCCGCCTCGTCCATCTTGTCCCGCACGTTGACCACGAGATGGTCGAGAGCTGCCTGCATCTAGTTCCCCTACCACTTACAAGTTAAAAGCTTTGTCCTTAAAAGCAACTGGAACGTCCCACACAGCGGTTGGTATTGGCTTGCAAAGTCGCGCGCCAATCTAGCCTTTTACGCAATCAAATGCCCATACGGGGCCTCTGCA
The DNA here is from genome assembly GCF_036924535.1 of Bradyrhizobium sp. AZCC 2262. Taxonomy (NCBI): domain Bacteria; kingdom Pseudomonadati; phylum Pseudomonadota; class Alphaproteobacteria; order Hyphomicrobiales; family Nitrobacteraceae; genus Bradyrhizobium; species Bradyrhizobium sp. AZCC 2262. Next base: position 6,079,929 of record NZ_JAZHRT010000001.1, read on the forward strand.
CAGCGCGACCGGTTAGCCGCAGAGCGCGGGAAAGGGTGGAGCGATTGCTCGCAGGAGAAACGAGGTCGAGACCAGGGATACAGCGGAAAAACGGGCGCCGATTGAAGACTTCCTCTCCCGCGCGATTACCGCTCGGATTTTTTCCCGGACATTAGTAAGGACGTGATGGCGACGATGATGTGGCTTGAGCGCTGAAGAACGCGCGTGCCGAAGGTGGGGATGGGCCTGCCGGTCTGACGTTGCTGTCCGTCTGAGGTGATGTCTCGGTATTCGACCTCAGCCCAAGACTTCGGGACGGACCCAGGTGGCCTTTGGTTTTCTTGTTGTGCGTGTCAGCTTCTGTTCTGGCGTCACCAGAGCTCAAGACGTCGGCGCATGTCCGCCGATGCGGCGTTGCGAAGTCAGTGCCTACCTTGCCTACATAGGTCAGCTCACCGCCCTCGCGCTTTCCGAGGTAACGCGCAGCGATCCCACCGAGCTCTTTGACGAAGCCAACCACCGGAAACTTGCCGCGCTGCGAGCATTCGATCTTGAGCCAACCTTCGTTGCGGTCTGAGTGATACGGCGCGTCTGCGCGTTTTGAGATGATGCCTTCCCAAATCAGACTGCAGGTGTGTTCAACATCCGCTGAGCATCAGTGAGCAGGCGTCGATAGATGATCGGGGACTTGAGCTTAGCTCGATCGAAGACTTGTTTTAACGCCAGCTTACGATCGAGCTGCAGTGAGCTCCTCAAATCGAGCCGTCGACTTAGAGAAGATCGAAGGCATAAAAGGCGAGCCGGCGCTGCTTGCCTGAACCGAGATCGGCTTGCAGTTCACTGAACGACCACCAGCTCGCCGTCGATGATTGCGTTTGCAGCTGACGTGTTGGTGGCGCACGCATGAGATGGAGGCGTTTTTCCAATCGTGGCCGGCGGGTAAAGATCCTCACACGCCCTTTTCAACGGGCACCGGGACGCGATATACGTCGTACTTGATTTCGTGAATCCACTCCTCGCCCTGTTGCGGTTTCAATTTCAAGGTGGTGAAGTACCAATTCCCGATCTCTCGAGGAGGCCACTTTGGATCGCGCGAGGGGACATTTATCGACACGAGCCGGGGGACTCTCGCGGGCCTCGCTCCTCTATTCACTAAGAGCTCCGGTCGGCGTAAGAACGCACTTGCACCGCCAGCTGTTCGAGCGGCTGAAACACGCGATCTTGTCGGGACAGATTCAGCCTGGCGCCAGACTTCCCTCGACGAGGAGTCTGGCCGCCGAGTTGAACGTGTCCCGAAACACTATCGTAACTGCCTACGAACTTCTCGATACAGAAGGACTCATCGAAGCGCAGATTGGCGGCGGGACCACGGTGAGGCCGCTGTCCGAACGGCGCTTCGACTTCGAGCATCGCGAACTCGATCAGGTTCCATTCTCGCACGACCCTTCGACGTCCGTGCCACAGCATGCGCCGTTCAAGGTCGGGGTGCCAGCCTACCTGAACTTCCCGATGCGCGCTTGGAACGCAACGGTCAACCGAAGCGCCCGCGCACAGACCGTTGGCGACCTGGCCTATCAGGACACCTCCGGACACATTGGTCTCCGTCGGCTGCTTGCCGCCTACCTTCTCACTAGACGGGGCTTGCGATGCGACGTCGACCAGATCGTGGTTGTTCCTGGCTACCAGGCGGGGCTGAACCTCGTCATCCGCTCGCTGCTCCAGCACGGAGATCAGGTATGGGTTGAGGATCCTGGACATGGTCCCACTAGGGACACCCTCCGGCTCAACGGCATGGCAGCGCGCCCCGTTCCCATCGATGCCGATGGCATGATGGTGAAGGCCGGGACCGATCTGTGGCCGGATGCCAAGCTGGCGGTGGTGACCCCGGCACATCAATTCCCATTGGGAATGTCGATGAGCGACGAAAGGCGCCGGCAGTTGCTGGACTGGGCCCGATCATCGAGGGCGTGGATAGTCGAAGACGACTACGACACGGAATTCCATTTCGCCGGTAAGCCTCCCGATTCGTTGGCTGGCACCATGAGCGACGAGAGGGTTGTCTACATCGGGACGTTCAGCAAGGTGCTGTTTCCCTCCCTACGCATCGGGTACGCCGTCATACCGCCCGCGTTGGTGGGGCGCTTCTCCGAGATGCGTCAGGTCATGGACGGCCACCAACCGTATTTTATGCAGGATGCGGTGCGTCGTTTCATCGAAGAGGGATCCTTCGACCGCCATCTCGGGAAGATGAGGGCTCTGTATCGCAAACGCCGACTAGATCTTGTCGCCGCGATCGCCGACAGGACCAATGGTCGACTCCAACCGATCGAGGCAGCGGGCGGCACGCATCTGACTGCCCTCTTCGAGGAAGGCGTCGACGACGTCGCCTTTTCCGAAATGACGAGACGGGTCGGCGTGGAGACCGCCCCTCTCGCATCCTTCCGCATTCGGCGCGGTCATCCAGGCCTGGTGCTCGGATATTCGGCCTGCTCCCCCACCGTGCTCGGGGAAACTATGGACCGCTTAAAGGTGGTACTTTCGGCGCGCCGATATCCGAAAGCTGCCGCAAACAAGGGAAAGGACGCTAATCTTCCTAGGAAGATACATAGAGGTATCTAGTGTCTAGTCTGCTCCATATCTCGGCGTCCGAGGCGTAAGGGTAACGCGGACGAGGATCAGGCCGATTGCGCCGGGCGTGGTCCGCACCGGCCAGCGGCCCATTTACCCGGCAGCAGGACCAGAAGGCCCAAAACGGCTACCGTAAGCAGGGGCGCCCCGACGTCCCAGCGCTCGCGCTCGCGGGCGCGTGCAGACAGCGACTTGAGCACGAACTCCTCACCGCGAGCCATCTCATTGAAGGCTTGCTGGAAAGTGCTGAGGCGTCGCACTGCCTCGTCGGAAAGCTCCGCTCCCTGCCAGCGCGACTGCCGCTCTAAGTTGGTCAGCTCCGTTGCCTGCGATTGCCGAAGGCCGGCGTCCCTCGCGGCATCCGCATAGACCGCTCGCTCGATCGGCGTCAAGAACGCCTCGGGACCGATGCCACTAGCCCACTCCAGGAGGTCAAGCATCGGCTGATCGGCGCGCGGCATGATCATGAGCCAAATCATGGCTCCCGAAACAATGACCAGAATGCTTGCCGATACCGCTCGAAAAAGGATACGCACTCGGTTTCGCCACTCTTCGGCAGACACTAAAGTAAACGCGCGCAGAACGACCGCAACAACGAGCGTTAAGGCGAACGCGAGGACAGGGCGGAACTCCCGTGCTGACCTTGAAGGCGCGTGCGAAATGATAAGGAGAGCGAGAAACAAGTGCAGCAAGCTCGGCGAGCGACAAGTCACTCGCGAGTTGGCCCTTCATGTACTCAGTAAGGAGCTTCAACTCTTTCGGTATTAGCCCGCCTTTCGCCGGTTTCATGCCGAACGCAGGCTGCGAGGCTCGCGCGAGCAAGGTCGCGAGCGCCATGCCAAGACTGTCGGCCTCCAACTGCGTCAATCCATGCGCGCTTAGTTCCCAAAGTTGCTCGGCGAGCAGAAGCGGCAACGTGTCATAGCGCGCGCCATGATAGAGCGGTCCGCAGTCTTGGAGGCGCCAGGGATCATCCCAAAAAATCTTGGACGAAAATTCAACGACGAGAAGATCGATGTCGGAGGTGAGGTTATACGTGCAGGCATGATCGGGAGGCGCGACTAGATAGTTTGGTGCGGACAGATCGGCGGTGAAACGGCCTGCGCCGAGATCGATGACAGACCGACCGGGCCGAGACGCGCGGCTAATCTGAAGCGATACTCCATGGGCAGATTCCACGTACTCACCGGCTAGGTGCCGCGGCGCACGGAACAGCTTCAGTCCACCAGCAGATCTGTGCTCTTGCTTGAACGGCTATATAGAGCGGTAATAGTCGGCGTAGCTCATGGGCGCGGCATTCACGAAGCAGCCTCCTGATGATATGCGTTGGGCGATGTGTCGACTCGGCGTCGAAATGTGGTGATTGGAGGCTGCGATGGCACGAAGCCGCCTCTCGCTGCAACGAGCTTACCGGCGCGGCATTGCGCCAGCGTTAGGCAACCTTGCCGGACTGACTCTTTTCCAACGCAAATACCGTTATCGCAGCAATCACAGAAGGCAGAGCGATCCATTGAAAGAGATGATCGTGCGACAGGTTGAATGAGATCAGTAATCCACCCAGCATTGGACCGATGAACGAGCCGATTCTGCTGATGGATTGCGTAAATCCAATGCCCGTGGCGCGAATTTGGGTGGGATAAAACGCGGCGATATAGCCAACGATCGAAAGGTGCACTCCCACAATAAAGAAGCCACCAAGAAAAATGCAAATCATTAAAGGAGTGGCCTGCGCAGGAACGAGCCCAATCGCAACGACAGCACACGCACCGATGAAGTAACCCCCACATATGATCGGCAATGGGTTCACGCGCTGCACAATCCAAGACACGATCAAGCTTCCGACAATTCCCGAGATATTAAAGACAACGGTACCCATCACCGCTCGCTCGATGGGCAGCCCCGAATTTGTCAACACTAACGGGATCCAGCTTGTCAGCAGGAAAACAATCACGAAACTGAAAAACAGCGTCAGACTGAGAAGCACCGTTCCAGCCCTGAATTCACGACTAAAAAGATCCGATATTCGAGCGGACGATACCTTGGTTTCCTGGAGCACAAATTTGTCCGTCGGTGCAAACTGGTTGCCCGAAACGATTTTATTCAAGGTCCGAGCGACTACTTCGGGAGAGCGCCCCTGAAGAGTGAGGAATCGAACCGATTCCGGCACCACGAAGTAGAAAATCAGCAACAAAAAGAGCGGCACAACACCACCAATCCAGAAAGCTATGGGCCAGCCAAAGTCCTGAATAAGCGCAGCCGTTAGGAACCCGCCCAGAACACCGCCAAGCGGAATCCCCCATAAAGTCATCGTTACAACCGTTATACGGTATTTGGCAGGCGAATATTCCGAAGCCAATGCAAACAGGTTTGGCATGGCCCCCCCCAACCCGATCCCTCCCAATACCCGCAAGGCAACCAAAAGCTCGTACGACTTCGCATAGGCGCAAGCGAGAGTTGCGAGCGCAAATCCAAATATACATGCAAGAAGGACAACTCTTCTGCCAATTCGGTCGGCCAACCTCCCTAGAACGAAGGCCCCGCATGCCGCCCCAAAGAGGCCAGCCGAAAAGATAATTCCAAAACTTGTAGGAGGAATATGCAATTCCTTGCCAATGGCCGGAGCGACAAACGCAATGATTTGAGTATCAAATCCGTCAAGCAACATAATCGCGAATAGCAGGAGTGCAGTCCGGAGATGGAATCCTCCAAAGCTTGCCTCGTCGATTACCTTTGCCACATCTACACGGGAAGGTTGGCTGCTAGGAACTTCCTTATTCAACATGTCGCTCTCTTAACGTCCGAGGGTCAGATTGAAATCGTCACTTGATGTCGAAGATCCGGTCATAACTCCTGGGCATGGAAGCTGCCCGCTCGATGACCTCGCCAGCAGCCAGCATACGAAACTCCCTAAAACTCTCAGCGACGAGTTGAACGCCGACCGGAATATCATTCACAAGTCCAACCGGCACACTCAAGCCGGGAAGACTAAGTGCAGCCGTTGCCATCAGAGGGCTCTGCTCCGACACCATCCGTTCGTATCGGTTTGGCCCTTGCAAATCTTCACCCCATTGAAACGGAAGCTGACACGATGTCGGCATCAGCACTAATGGAAAGCGAGCAAATAACTCATTCCACTCACGCCGCATCACATCCCGCGTCTTCATCAAATTCACGTATCCACTAGCATCCAAAGGTTTTGCCAAGCCAAACAAATCATGAACTGATTTCATGATGATCGGATCGCCTGTCGCCTCGACTGCCGCGAGCATGCCAGTCTCTGCTTCCGTTCTCGCACACGAAAGCCACATCTGAGCTACATCAACGATCGACGGTGGGCGGACGCGTTCGACAAAATAGCCGGCATTTGAAAGCCATCCAGCGGCCCGCACCAGCGCATCCCTGATTTCAGGTGCGATGACAACTCCGTCCATATCGTCAACAAGAGCGACTCGGACCGGCTTGTCGTCATCTTCATATTCGAGCCGAGCATCGACCCACATGGGATCACGCGTATCCCGCTGCGCCATCTCCTTCAGCGACAGACGGAGATCACCAACGGATCGAGCAATCGGTCCTTGCGCGGACATCGTCTGCAAACCGAATGCACGCAACGACACCGTCGATGAATACGCCGGAACTCGCCCCGGTGTCGGTCTGAGGCCAGCCACACCACAAACATAGGCGGGATAGCGAATTGACCCTGCGATATCGGTGCCATGTGCAAGTGGGCACATTCCGGCCGCAACGGATACCGCGGCGCCGCCACTGGATCCACCGCTTGTAATCTCATCACTCCAAACGTTAAGCGTTCGCCCGTAGAGCGGATTTTCCGTAAACCATCGGTACGAGAAAGATGGCACATTGGTACGGCCCAGAATGATGGCTCCAGACCTACGAAGATTGGTGACCACAGCGCTGTCTTCGGGAGCGATAAGCGCCTTATTGGCAACGACTCCGTTCGTCGTCGCCTCACCTTTTACATCAACGTTGAGCTTGATCGTGACTGGAACACCGTGCAACGGCCCGACCGCGCCTTGACGCTTTAGCGTTTCGTCAGCCTGCTTGGCAGCTCGGAGAACGCGCTCCTCGTCCAGATGAACAATGGCGTTCAACTTCGGATTCACCTGAGAGATACGTTTCAAATAGCTTGCGGCAACTTCAGAGCATGAGATTGTGCCAGCACGTATCTGATCAGCAACGTCCTTAGCATCCCAGCGCCACACCTCAGACGGCAACTCGGATGTGCTACGATCAGCCGCGTCACCTGATCCAAACTTGAAACTCATCACAATCCCTTTCTACCCGCGTCGTTTTGCATTGCGTCGAGTTCGCCTCTCTGACAACAGAAATCCTAAACGTCGCGATCGGACAAACTTGGCGCAATTTCGGCCAAGTGTCGGGTAGCAATGTCATTAAGCATTGGCCCAATCGACAACGTAATGCGACCTGATTGCATTCGGTCTTATCAAGCAGCGGACTGCTGGTTGAATCCTGCACTTATGGATATGCGCTGCGCCTTGGAGGATTGCGCCTGCAGCAGGAACGAGGAGAACTCAGACGTGTTGATCGGATGCTTCACTGCGCCGACGACCTTGCCGCCCGTCGCGTCGATGACCTTGCGGCTATCGGCCTCAAGCTGCGAGCCGAGAGAGTAATCGGCCGAGAGGAAGAACCATGTCTTTGCGCCGAGACGCGAGATCGCCCTGGTTGTACCCTGAGACAGTGCGTAGGTATCATAGGTCCAGTGAATGCCCGTCATCGAGCATTGATCTCCGGTCAGGCGAGACGTCGCGGCGCCTGTGGCGAGAAACAGCCTCTTCTTGTCTCGCATGATGCCTTGCACCGCCAAAGCAACGGCGGAATTCGGCGCGTCGAGGATCTCCTCGACGCCCTCATTCTCCAGCCAACGCCGCACGATCATCGATCCCACATCTGCCTTATTCTGATGGTCGCCGGCAACCTGAACGGTACGACCCAGTACCTTGCCCTTGAAGTCGTCAACGGCCATCTGCGCCGCAACCACCGATCCCTGGCCGCCATTATCGGCGTAAAGCGAGGACATGTCGGTCAGGACCCCGAGCTTGACCGGACCGTCCTGCATCGCGGACGTCACGAACAGTGTCGACGCCATGACGGCCCCGATAGCATTGCCTTTGACAGCTGCGATCGACATCACGCAAAATCTCACTGCCCGTCTCCTCCACCCACGGCTGCCACGATAATGACGGGATCGCCCGGTTGCGGAAGTGAAACTCTTGCAGAGAGGTCCTGAACAGCATTCATACTGCCGGCGTCTGCAACGCCGCAGCATTCTTCGTCCACTCAGTTGGGTCTGCAGCGCGTCTGGCTTTAACTGGAATCGATCGCAGCAACACGTGGGCGGACGGTTCGCCATCGATTGGATCCATATCGTGTCCGTTTCTTTCAAGACATTGGACTTGAACCTGCTTAAGGTGAAATGGCCTTTTTTTTCACTAGGTACGTGAAGACGCCGACCGCAATCACTATCTTTCCGGGTGATTATCCGATCTCCAACCCACCGCTAAGCGCGGCGAAGCGCGGTTACAACGTCGTTCAGTACACCGCGATGCCGTCCGGCGGACATTTCGCAGCTTTGGAAAAACCCGAAGAGCTCGTGAGCGAAATCCGCGCCGGACTTCGCTCCCTGGGCAAGTGAGCCTTACACAAGGTGATGCAGTGCAGCCCGTCGTCGACGAACTGGCAACCACAATAAACCAATCGGCCAGTGAGATATGTAAGGAAGCATTATAATTGCCACCGGACTTCCAGCTACATAATCCGGCCATCATCGATGTGTTCGTAGCGCCGGACGAAGTGCCGAACTTGCCGCATCTCGATCTAGAGCAGATCGAGAATTACGCGGTCACGAAGGTCAAGAAAACGGTGCTCGCCGTCACGGGTGGATGACACGGCGTACGCCGTACGCTTCCGATCGGCTTGTTTGCCGCACGACGGCTACTCGCACAATCTGATCTACGGCGACACAAACGCTGATTCTATCGCCGCCAAGGGCTTGAGTTACGGCGGCGCAATCCCGCGAGCAACAGCAGGATATCTCGGGTTACCCGACGACGCCCCAGAAAAGCTCTTCAAGGAAAGCTTGGCGCGGTCTCGCAAGGCACGGCGTGCAAGCTGCTAAAGAGGGGACGCACGTGCAGCCCGAATCACACAAGCCAGACCGGCGCGCGGTGTTTCTCGCCGTCTATTATTTCATTGCGCACAAGCAGATGCACTGCAGTCCAATAGGCTTCCGCGGCGACGGCTGGGGCATCGACCCCACCATCAAGAAGGGACCGCAGCTCATCGGAGACGGCGTCTCCGATGAGCCAGGTCTGCTCGAATTGGTTGCCACGCAGATTTCTGATTGTGCTCGGCAGCAGCTCGGTAACTGCCTCAGACAGCGTCCAGGGTTTCGGCTTAAGATGACCGTCGTTATCTTCTCTCGGCTTCTTTATCTGCAAGTAGTGACGTCGTTCGATCGCACCTACCGTCCAGTAGAGATCGAGGTCCTCGATGCCTTCTGGACGCACGCGCGCAGCCGGACCATTGCGATCGAAATGGTCGAAGAGGCGATCCAAGATGACCGTGGCCTGGTACTCAAAGCTTTGGATTGCGTTGATGCCGTTTGACATAGAGAGAAGGCCGCGTTCCTACCGGCGGACAGTTGGGACCGGCATCTAGTTCAGAATGTATTGCTACGCCCTATCTTATCGTCGGGAGTTAACCTGATAGAGCGTTGGCAAAACTGCTGCAGCTGCTGATCGTTGATGATTTCGGTCTTATAGGCGGCATTGGTGTCGTGATGGAACTTGTTCGCATATTCGAGCAAATCCTGTAGTTCTGCGGAGTCCGTCGCCGCCAATATCTCATCTGGCTTGCCGAGACGCTGCCTGCATAGGCCGAGGAAGGGGCCGAGCAATGTGTCGGGCGGAAACTCCTGCGGATATGCCACCCGCATAAAGGCTTCGAGAAGTGGCCGGAGCGATGCAGCAGCTTCGCGCTCGTCGGCGGCGTTGTTCGAAGCGATGTATGCGACCACCTTGGCATGCCGCTTATCGTGCTCGGTAATCGAGTCCTGCTGCACGTTCCAAGCAACTAGGCTCGATCCATCGTTTTCGCTGATGACCTTTATGGCTGCACGGGAAAACTCGATCAGCCTTCTCCCACACAGTGCATAAAAAGGGTCGCGAGTGGGAGAGCACGATAACTTGCCCCACCCTGGCGGCGCAACTCCTGCACTGTGGTCAGTGATCGGCTTTCGTCTAAACTCGTCATTGGATCATCGATCACGACAATTTTTTGCGCGAGGTGCGCATCCCGATCAAGGGATGCAAAAAAGAAAGCCAGTGCTAGGGTATTGCGATCGCCCGCGCCGAGCGTGTTCTTGAACGCCGGTTCGCCGGGATTGCCGGTCAGAGGAACGGCGATACTATCGATAATTACGTTATACGTGCAGGACGATCCACCCCGGCTATTGACGGAAGATATACGCCCTGCATTCCGCTGTGCGACTGAAAGAGCGACATGGTTTCGATCACCATATTTATCGAAGTCCCGGAAGTTCTGGGCAACATGGAAGGCACCGTGATTGTTAAACAGCAACAGGCGCAGCTTGTGTCACGCAAGCTGCGCCATTTTCGCTGGGGTTTCAGGCCGCCTTCGATTTCGCGACGTGGGTCGCGATCGCATCCATCAGCGCCGGAGACAAACAATCATAAGGCTCAAGCCCGAGTTCCTTGAGACGCGATCGAATGCCCGCCATCGCCGATGGGGCGACGCCAGACTCGATTACGGACGACACAAACGCGGCAAACCCCGGGGCTGCCGAGCCGGCTTCCTGGAAAAGTTCGGGGTGGATGAAGTCGAGGCCATAGAAGGGATGGCCTTTATTCTCGATGCGGCCATACATATGCGTGCCGCAGACCTTGCAGGCGTGGCGCTGAATCGCCGCCGAGACGTCGACAACGTGCAGCTTGTCGCCATTCTCGAGCACGGTCACGTTCTCGCGCGGCACCACCGCGACCACCGAGAAGATCGCGCCGGCGGCCTTCCAGCACTTGGTGCAGCCGCAGGCATGATTATGGGCGACGTCGCCCTTGATGCCGACGTTGACCGGTCTGTCCTTGCATTTGCAGGCCAAGGTTCCGCCGGCAAAGTGCCCGGAGCCTTTCTTTATTCCGTTGTCAACCGATGGATGAATATGAGCAGTCATAGGTCTGTCCTCCTAGTGTTTGGCGTTTTTGCTTTAGAATATGACGACCGAGCGGATCGACTTGCCTTCGTGCATCAGATCGAATCCCTTGTTGATCTCCTCCAGCTTGAGCACATGGGTGATCATCGGATCGATCTGGATCTTTCCGTTCATGTACCAGTCGACGATCTTCGGCACGTCGGTGCGGCCCCGCGCGCCGCCGAACGCGGTGCCCTTCCAGATCCGGCCGGTCACCAGCTGGAACGGCCGTGTGGCGATTTCCTTGCCGGATTCCGCCACGCCGATCACGACGGAGACGCCCCAACCGCGATGGCACGCCTCGAGTGCCTGGCGCATCACGGTCGTGTTGCCGGTGCAGTCGAAGGTGTAGTCGGCGCCGCCATCGGTAAGCGTCACCAGATGCTGAACGATATCGCCACCGACTTTGGATGGATTAACGAAATGCGTCATGCCAAAGTGGCGCCCCCATTCCTCCTTGGCGTCGTTGAGATCAACCCCAATGATCTTGTCGGCGCCCACCATCCTGGCGCCCTGGATCACGTTAAGTCCGATTCCGCCAAGCCCGAACACCACTACATTGGCGCCAGGCGTGACTTTGGCGGTGTTGACCACCGCGCCGATGCCCGTGGTGACGCCGCAGCCGATGTAGCAGCTCTTGTCGAATGGCGCGTCTTCACGAATTTTGGCAACTGCGATCTCCGGCAAGACGGTGAAATTGGAGAACGTCGAGCAGCCCATGTAGTGGAAGATCGTCTTGCCCTTGTGGCTGAAGCGCGACGTTCCGTCCGGCATCACTCCCTTACCTTGCGTATCACGGATGGCGGTGCAGAGATTGGTCTTGCCCGACAGGCACGACTTGCACTGACGGCACTCGGGCGTGTAAAGCGGGATCACGTGATCACCCGGTTTGACCGAGCTCACTCCTGGTCCGATCTCCCGGACAACTCCAGCGCCCTCATGTCCCAGGACGGACGGAAAGATACCTTCGCTGTCGAAACCATCGAGCGTATAGGCATCAGTATGGCAGATCCCTGTTGCCATGATCTCCACCAGAACCTCACCGAACCTTGGCCCATCAAGGTCGATCTCGACAATCTCAAGCGGCTTCTTGGCTTCAAACGCAACGGCAGCGCGCGTCCTCATGAATGTCGTCCTCCCTGTGGCCGAACGCTAGTCGCTTCGCGACATGGTGATAATCCAGCTTTTTCTGAAAACAGTTTTCCCAATTCGCAAAGATGAGGATGTAAATGCAGAGCTGGGAGGGTCTCGATGCCTTCGTGGCTGTCGCCGAAACTGGTAACTTTACCCGCGCGGCCAGCCGCCTCGGAGTATCGATCTCTCAGGTCAGCCGGGAAATAAATCGGCTTGAGGAGCGCCTAGGCACGCAGCTGTTGGTGCGCAATACCAGACGTGTTGCGCTGACGGAAAACGGACGCCTGTTTGAGCAGCGCTGCCGTCAACTAATCGATGACCGCGAAGCGGCCTTCGATTCCGTTATTTCCGGCAAGGATGCGATCAAGGGGCTGATCCGATTGACTTGCGCCGTAGCTTACGGCGAGCGAACAATCACCCCGATCATTGGACGATTCGTAGCCGAGCATCCCGAAATCAGCGTCGACATGGAGCTCACCAACCGTGTGCTCGATCTGGTCGCCGACGGCGTGGATCTCGGAGTGAGGATTGGGGAAATCACCGACGCTCGTCTTGGTCGGGTTCAACTTGGGTCAAGGTCGCTTCACGTGTGTGCAGCTCCTGCCTATGTGGAACGCCACGGCGCTCCCGCGAGTTCGTCGGACATAAACGCCCACGCATGCCTGCTTGGAACAGCCCAACGCTGGCAATTCAAGACCGCAGGACAGGAAAATCAAATCGCCCCGCAGGGACGGTGGCGCTGCAACAGCGGCTTTTCGGTGCTGGATGCCGCAATTCAAGGCCTGGGGCTCTGCCAGCTTCCCGATTTCTACGTGCAGGATCATCTACGCGACGGAACGCTGGTAGAGCTGCTTGCCGAAGAACGCCCTTCTGACCAGGCGATTTGGGCGGTTTTTCCGAAGCGATCGCCCCAGCCGTCGAGGATCGCCGCTTTGATCAGATTCTTGCAGGTGAATCTTTCCCTATCATCCGAGATCCGCCATGTCGATGATCACAATGCTGCGCGATGAACATCGTAACCCCGCGTGCTCGAAAAGGGCCGCGTCGGCATCGGCTCGCTGGCAATGTTCATTGGCACGCTTCGTCCGGCGCGAGCTGTGCCCGCGAGGGGATCAGGGCTAGAGCATCTTCTTTCTCCTAGTTGCGGACGGCAGCGACAACCGCGTTAGGCTGCTCTCGGATGAGCGCGTGACTCGTGTTGTCTACAGATGGTCAACCGCTCCCCGAACAACGCCTGCTCGACCCGCCGCCGCGGTCACGAAACTCGGTTGCACGTCGCTGGCGAGGTTGTCCTGATCTCCCCCGTAATTCCGGGTCAGGTGCGCCTCGCCGCCTGTCGCTACCGCTCGTGAACAGGGCCAGCGCATCCAGCAGGTACTCGCAACGCTGCAATAATCCAAATGTGAAGTCCACCCCACTCCAAACAAGGGAAGCCCATCATGGGTGCATCAACGAAGACAGCCGAACAGACAGTCGTCAACGGCATCAATATTGACGACCTGTTTGCGCGGATCGACGACGTCAAGCGCGAACCTGAAAAAGGCAAGACGAACTGGCACGTCATCACGACTTGGCAGGGCCAGACTGACACGATCGAGTTGGATGGGGAGGGTAGCCATCGCGCTGTGGTACAGCCAGAATCATCAATCTTGGTGCTATTTTATGCGCAAGCGCAACGCATCTATTCGCCATAACCAACGGCCCGAGCGGCTCTGATGCAACCTCAATCTCTTGTGATTGGGTCTAAAGCGGAAGGAGCCGCACGATCAGCGTTGGCACTCGACCAAAGCTTGATGCTTCTTAAGGAGAATTTAGATGATTCAAGGCCCGGATTGGCGCAGCTTCGAGAATTCATTCGAAACCGAGGCCCACTTTTTCAGTCGCACGGCAGCAAGTCAGCTTACATCAATCTTCGATGGTATTGGTGAGTTGCAAACGCGCGACGGTCGCCCACTCGTCGTGGATGCGGGTCCTGGAACGGATTTTCATATCCTCTATCGCGCTCGGGTCTTTCAATCTGACGACAAACTCAGAGCCGCCCTCGGCAGGCCGGACATCCACCTCGGCTCGCCGCCGCCCCCCTTGGCAGCGGCCAACCGAATGAACGCACGTGGCATCTCGGTCTTCTATGGTGCAAACAATCACAATGCGGTTGTTGCCGAGGTGCGGCCGCCTGTTGGTAGTCAGGTCGCGGTGGCCCAATTCGAAATCGTTAGGAATCTTCGACTGCTCGACTTGACCGCTCTTAGGGACGTCCGCGTCACTGGAAGCCTTGCCGATTTCGGGTTAGCTGGGAGAATGGAGAGCGCCGTGTTCCTGCGGTCGCTGAGTGGACATATCACGCGGCCGACAATGCCCGATGACGAACCGCTTGGATACGTCGCAACGCAGGCCATAGTCGATTTTCTTGCGACCGAGGCTTCGGCGCCGATTGACGGCATCATTTTTCCATCAGTGCAGGCCGCCGGAGACGTCCTCAATGTCATCCTTTTTCATAAGGCAGCCCGCGTCGAGCCCCTGAACGTTCCAGAGGGAACAGAGATCAGCGCGAGCACGGGCCGTTGGGCAGAGGATGGTTGGGTGGAAGATTACGAAGTGCTTGAGAAAGTTCCGCCTTTGCACGGGGAAATTGATAAGAACGAGTCGGGATGGCCGGAGTCTACCGCAATTGCGGAAGCAATGCCTCTTAATCCTGGGGATGACGATTGGCGCGACCATAGTTTGCGCATCGTGCCGGAAAGCGTGGTGGTGCATCGCGTAAAGCGCCTCGATTTCGCGACGGACGAATTTGGGGTGAAAAGGCACCGTCGGAAACAACAGGACAGCATCAATTTTTAGACCGGTCGCTAACACCAGCGATCGGAGCGATCAGGCTTCGCCTTAACCTGGTCAATGCAGACGGCGTACATCACACACACACACAGAGATAGGCGTTCCAATGGCTGACATTTCTGGCATCAAGATTCCCGATAGCAAGATCGCGCGCGAAGCCGCCGAGCTCGTACGACAGCATGAGTCTGAGCTGTTGTTCAACCACTCAGTTCGCGTTTTTGTCTTTGGTGCGATGAAAGGCATTCGCCAGAATCTAAAGTTCGACTCTGAACTTCTCTATGTCGCAGCGCTGTTTCACGACTTAGGGCTTGTCGATGCTTATCATACCGACACAAAGCGGTTTGAAGTCGATGGCGCCGACGCTGCGCGCGAATTCCTCCGCAGCCATGGCATTCCCGACCCGAAAGCGGACCTGGTGTGGGAAGCGATCGCGCTACATACCACGCCCGGCATCCCCCAATTTATGCGGCCCGAGATCGGTCTCACAAACGCGGGTGTCCTGGTGGACGTCGTCGGGATTGGATATGATGAATACACGCCAGAGCAACGCGACCAGGTCATCGCCGCCCTTCCCCGCGGTGATAATTTCAAAAGAGATTTTATCCAGGTTCAGACTTGCTCGGCCTTAAAGAAGCCTCTGACGACTCACGGCACCGTCAATTCCGACTACATCCAAGAACACGACCACAAATTTCACATGCCAAATGCATGCATTCTGATCCGCAACGCGCCTTGGCGTAGCTGAACCGCCGTGGACGTTTGTTCCCGTGAATTCTGAATGGGCGATGGTTGTGGCATCCACACAACTCGTTGCTGCCGTGGAAGTGTACCGTTCCGTGTTGCGAGCCCCATACCAAGATCACTCAACTACCTCCTCTGGCTAGCTCTCGGCGCCTTCGCAATAGGCACCGCAGGCTTTGCGGTCGCTAGGCTGTTGTCTGGCTTGGCCCGATATCTGAACGCTGGACTGCCCGCCGCCGGTCACCCGCTCACTGCCTTCTCTCAGACCAGATCCTCTTTCGGGTCGGGGATACCATGGCCGCAAAGGAGCTGCCGACTTTCGTTCCGGCGGTCGCCACCAAGCAATGCACGCTTGCCGCCAACGACTTCACCACGATGGTGTTGGCGTCTCCGCTGCTAAAGATACTCGGTCGCGAGGCGCCAGCGATCGACCTGGTCATCAAGCCGGTAACGCGGATCGACCTTGCCGAGCAGATCGACTTTGGCCGCATCGACGTCGCTATCGGCGTCTTCTCGGTCCCTCCAACCCGTTTCCGCACGGCACTGCTGTTCGAGTATGACGTCGTGCTGATCGCCGGCGGGAAACGCTAGCTCGGCCGGCTCGACAAGGCTAAACGCGTACGCCTGCCGGTGGTCGTCGTCTCCTTTGGCGGCGAACAGGAGGGAGCGATCGGGGGCTTCATCTCCGAGCGGGGTCTTGCCAGGCGGTCGGAAATGTACGACCGCGCCGCGCTCGAACGGGCGCTGTCCGAAAGCGACCGGCCGCCGCGAATCGCGGTCTCGTTGCCGCATTTTCTTACCCTGCCCGCGCTGCTCGTGGATTCCGAACTGGCGGCGATTGTCCCACGCCCGGTGGCGAGGGCGCTCGAGCACACCCATGCGATCACGACCCACGAGCTGCCCTACACCACGACACCCGTCGAGGTCCGACTGCTGTGGCACGAGCGTGTTGAGGGCGAGCCATCGCACGAATGGCTTCACGAAATCCTCCGGCGCGCGACCGAGGAACTCCGGCGCGGGCGGTAGCGGATAGTAAGCTTAGCTCAGGAGACTGGTGCTACGCCCCTATTGAGCTGCCGTGGTGCTCGAAATCGGAACCCAACGCTCTCCATCGAAGCGTTGCGGTCGGAGCGATTTGATCAGGCGGTAGCCGTCAGGGGTCGTATTGACCCCGGCCAGCCGCACACCCAGCAGCCGGAAAGTCCTGCCGTTCTAACTCCAATTTGGGACTTTGGAGCCCTCAAGCCACGATCGCCTGCGGCATCTGCGTTCGTCACCTAAGGCGATCGATGATCCGAATGAGCCGATCACAGGACGCCTCGATTCTCTTTTGTGGAGAAGTGGCGATGCCAAGCAACAGACCAGGTCGCGCCGAAGCCGCCGACGCATACCAGAGTGACAGCGGCGTGGGCGCCAATCCGAACGGCAGCGTCTCTCTGGCGATCGAGAGGTCCGGAGCGCCGTCCGGCAATCGCAGCAGCACGGCCAATCCGGCAATCGAAACGTCGCTGGCGCGTGGGCGAAGAAATTTCAGCAGCGCGTCGCTTTGCGCTGCATAGACGCGCTTGGTGCGCCGGAGATGCCGCATGTAGTGGCCGTCGCGCATGAACGCCGCGGTCGCGAGTTGCACCGCCGGCCCAGGCGCCGGCGAAAGGCACGCTGAGACTTCGGCAAACCGGCTCGCCAGCTGGAAGGGAGCGACGAGAAAGCCGAGGCGCAAGGCAGGGGTCAGTGTCTTGCTGAAGGATCCGATGTGAATGACGCGCCCGGCGCGATCGAGCGAGGCAAGCGCAGGCGTTGCCCGACCCTTCAGCTGAAGCTCGCTCAGATAATCATCCTCGACCACCCACGCCCCTTCCCGAGCGGCCCAGTCGAGTAGGCGTAAACGCCGCGCCAGCGACAATGTGAACCCGAGCGGCGCCTGCTGCCCCGGCGTTACGACAACCAGCGCGGCATCCGAGGCATGGTTGAGGCCGTAATCGACATCCATGCCATCCGCATCAACCGGTATCGGCGCGAGCGATAATCTTGCGAGCTCCAGGCCGCGCCGCGTGAACGGGAAGCCGGGATTCTCGACCCAGACTTTTTGCCCTTCAAGTCCGAGCACACGAAGCGCCAGTCCGAGGCCGCTGCTGAAGCCGCCGGTGATGATGATTTGGGACGGCGAACACTCGATGCCACGCGCGATGGCCAGATAGGCGGCGATTTCCCGCCGCAGTTCCAGTTCGCCACGTGGGTCCGGATAGAGGGCCGGCGCGCTCAATTCTGCGCGAACGGCGGATGAGCGAATTCTGGCGAACATTTTGGCGGGAAAGGTTTCCTGCGCGGGCACACCCATCTGGAAAATCGCCGGCCCAACGGTGAGCTCTTGATACATTCGCATGAACGCGCCAGGAGCGGGCGCGACTTCCTGTCGAACGGTGGTGGAAAGCCGATCCGCGACATGGGTTCCGGTCGCGCGCGAGGCGACGATGAGCTGGGCAGCAGACAGTTTTTCGTACGCCGAGCGAACGGTGCCTCGGGCGACGCCAAGCTGGGCGGCCAGGTCCAGCCAGGATGGCAGACGCACTCCCGGCGCGAGCACGCCGCTCTCGATGGCGGCCGTGATGCCTTTGCGGATCTGCTCAGTCAGTGGCGTCTTCGCGGACCGATCGAGCGGCAAGTTCAGTGGCTTGGTCATGTCTTCGTGGTACACGATTTTTATCACTTATTGGTCCTTTTTTATGGACCATGAGAGGAGCATTTGTGGGGACAAAGGAAACACCACCATGAGAATAGGATCCATCATCGGCGCGGCCTGCACCACAGTCGCCATCGCCACTGCAACGCCTTCCGCATCCCAGGACGCCGGCGCAAAAGTCACGCCGCACTTCGAACAGGCGATCCCCAACATTCCTGGCAAGTCGCTGATCGCCGTGGTCGTCGACTATGCGCCGGGCGGAGCATCGCCATCGCATGCGAAGTCGGCTTTCATCTTCGGCTACGTCCTAGAGAAATCATAGCCCTGCGCCTGCGGCTCAATCACTCGCAGATGCGCTCGATAATCCGTTATCAACCGGCAGCGGTGCATAGGCTTTGCTGCCCTTCGACAAGCCTACGGGAAGTTGGAGGGCAGATTGAGCTCTGAAAAAAAACGGGGGATCCAAAGTGGATCCCCCGTAGAGGTAGTGCTGATCATCAGCACGGGAGAAACTTCGTTCAGCGCGACGACCAACTTTTGCGATACTCCAAGCGCTCTAAG
This sequence comes from Bradyrhizobium sp. AZCC 2262, assembly GCF_036924535.1. Taxonomy (NCBI): domain Bacteria; kingdom Pseudomonadati; phylum Pseudomonadota; class Alphaproteobacteria; order Hyphomicrobiales; family Nitrobacteraceae; genus Bradyrhizobium; species Bradyrhizobium sp. AZCC 2262. Next base: position 6,098,735 of record NZ_JAZHRT010000001.1, read on the forward strand.
AAGAGTTCGCCTGAATGTCGCGAGGACCGCAATGCGATCACCCCAGATGCCGGCCGCGCGAGTTTGTGACTTTGACTGATCAAACTGTATTGAGGAGAATGTCGATCACAGCTTTGGGCTCGGTCAACATGCAGAGGTGACTGCCCTGGAGCTCAATTGTCTTGACCTTTGGATCCTTTTTCATCTCCTCGTAGAAATAGATAAACGGCGACGGATTGAAACCGAGCGCACGCACGTAAGTGTGAGGAATATCGGGCCTGGACTTGAGCGCGCTCACCGGCTGGTAGAAGGTCCGCCACGGCTGGAGCGCGAGCCTTGGTCCTGCAAACTTGATGACCTCGGGATCTTTGACGCCGAACGCCTCAAATGGGATGGGTGGTAACGGCTGGCCTGCCATCTTGCTCTTGTCAAGAAGAGCCTTGGTATCAGCATCGGCATAGTCGACAAGTGCTTTGCCGTCTTCTGGAACGAAGGCATCGAGATAGATCATCGAACGAATTCTGTCTTTAATTCGCGCGAGCACTCCCGTCGTCACCATGCCCCCGTAGCTCCAGCCGACAAGATCAATATTGCGGAGATCTTCCATCTCTATGTGAGAGACAATATCTTCTACATGCGTTTCAAGATCGACCTTGTCACTCAGAAGATGTTTGCGCTCGCCGAGACCGGTGTTTGTAGGTGTCGTAACCGTATGACCCGCTGCACGTAGCGCGACTGCAACCTCTCTCCAAACCCAACCTCCATGCCAAGCGCCATGCACAAGAACGAATGTTCGTTTGGCATTTTGCGCAAAGACGGGTTGAGATCCGCCAGCCAAGGCGACCGTTGCGAAGGCTGACCAGATCTTGATGCCGTCGCGGCGCGACACTCCACTCTTGTCGACTGCACTAGTCATTCTGTTGCTCCGAAGGAATTCACCAGGATCAAGCCCGGCACGGGAGATAGGGCAGCGCGAAGAGGTTGTGATTTCAATTCAGCCCCCTCGGCGCCGAGCCAGAGCTTAAGCACAACGCAGGATTTTCGGGGTCACTCCCGGTACTGTTGACGAGGACTCCGCGGCAAACATAGACGCCGGCAATCGTACCAAGCAGTATCACGATGAGCAGTGCTGCCGTCTGACGAACGTCGAGACCGAGCAGTAGCGCTTGAACTACACGTAGCCGGTCACCGTGATCACTGATCCTCATGCTAGTACTCCACAAACACACCCAGCAGCACCGGACGATAACGCCGCGAGACAAATACCGACAGTTGCTTCGTCAGTACGGACGAACCAATGCGACAACTTCCACTTCTAACCGCGTGCCCTGGCCGAGCAACGAGCCGGCACCTACGGCTGTGCTCGCAGGTGGCTCCCTGCAATCCTTGAAGGTTTCGACGCGGACGCGATTAAAGCAATCGTAATCTGCCAAATCCACAAGGAACGATGTCGTCTTGATAATGCTGGTCAACGCGGCCCCATGTTCCTCAAGTACTTGAGCGATCCGGGCAAAGATTCGACGAGTTTGTATTTCGATGTTGTCGCGTGCATCTTCATCGTGGCAGACGACACCCGACAAAAAAAGCAGATCTCCGCTGGCGCCAAGCGGGACACGTCGGGCGGGCGAGTAGCGAGGCCTAGCCGGGCTGTTAGCTGACATTCGATCGAACTCCATCGTGGCTAATATAGTCGAAACCGGATCCTGGCAGTGAAAACTCGGCTGAAGGTGCCTTCGAAACCGAGTAGACTTATTGCGGCATTTTCTCGAGCGCCTCGACGAAATACCGCCTGAAAGCGGCCGGATTCTCGCTCATCGGAAAGTGTCCCAGCTCTTGCATGATCTCGATCGTCGCTCCAGGTATGCCTGCGGCCGTTCGCTGTGCGTCCGCTGGTGTGCAGGTCAAATCATACTCGCCACAGAGTACGTGTACGGGGCATTTCGTTGTATCGATCCGCGACAAGCGTCCGACCAAGCTGTCATCCCTGGTATAGAAACTGAGGTCGCCGCGAAACACGCCCGGGCCAGATTGCATGAACATCCAGAGCGTCGTCCATCGATCGGAATTCGGCGCCTGCGGTGCGATATTGGCCGAGACAAGGCCGGCACCCATCTCGCCTCCATGGGCATCAGGGCGATGAAACCAATCAATATCATACCATGCTGGCTGGAAGTCGGACGCCTCAATCGCGATGACCCCCGCGAACCTTTCTGGATACAATGCGGCAAGCTGCAGTGCGATCCGCCCGCCCATCGAACACCCAACGATAACGGGCTTCTCAAGTTGCAGAGCTTCGCAGAACGACAGAATGGTCTCGATATATGTTTCTGTTGTGAGCAGGTACTCCGCCGTTTCGAACCCGTCAGGCGGAAATGACTTGCCGTGCCACGGCATATCAAACGCAATAAAGTGGTGCCGCGATGTCAATTCCGCATCGTTCAGCACGTGCCGCCACTGCCGACTATCGGCTCCTGCCGTGTGCAAGAGCACGACTGGACGGCCTCGCCCCGCCTCCTCGAAGTAAAGTCGATGGCAGACGGCGGGCATTTCGAGACGCACATAACGACCATTAATTAACTCGATCTCGGCGCTCACGACCCCGTCCTCCCCAAAGCCAAAAATTCCTTGAAGAAACGCAGGTTCTTTACGAGGAGCAGAATGTCTCCGTCGATGCGGGCAACTCCAAGCTTCACAAGACCAAAGATATCGTGGTACCCAGGCGCAGGCAGCGGCTCCCAGAATCGCTGCAAAGCCTCAGCCCTCACTCGGAACGCAAACTGCCAGGGAATCTTCCGACCCATTTCTTGGACGATCCGAGTGATGCTGCCGCGATCAAACGTAAGATAGATTTCGGTGCCATCGACCTCAATCAGCACCGTGGCATCGAATAGCCGACCCAACTGACGCAAATGTTCGATCGCGGTGAGACGCTCTCCCATTCCACGGAATCGCGATAATAGTTGTTCGGAGTTGAGCGGCATAGGATCAGTGCTTCTCTTTCGCGCCTGCTGTTGATTCCACGTGGTTTCGACGCTTCCAAGGCGATGCGGCAACTCGAGGCATGTTCCGCCCCCCACCCGCCGGGCACGACGAGCGGGGGTAGCGAACGCTGGCTAGAGGCCTGCTTGATACGGTCCGACCTTACGACCGTGCCAAGAAAGCTGTACACCTCACCCCTGCACCATGCCTCGGCTAATGAGGTTGATGTCATCCGGATTTATCATATCCTTAGCGGTCCAGCCCGAGACGTCGTAGTCACTCATGCAAGTACGAACAAACTCCTGCATGCCCGCGAGGTCTCCGGTTGCAGTTGCGGTCAACAACGTTTCCACCCGCAAGTTCTCGTAGTTGCCCGAATAGTTTCGTTCGTAGAGTTCGTGCCTCCCGCCGAACTCCGTGCCCACCGCATCCCAGAGAAGCTTGAGCAGCTTGATCCGGTCGATAGCAGCATAGCCGTTGGAGCCCCGAACATAGCGGTCGAGGTAAGGACGGATAGCGTCGCTCTCCAGATCAGCCGAACTCGACGGTAGATAGATCAGACCGCTCGCGACATGTCGCTCAATCAGCTCCTTGATACGCGGGTAGGCCATCGGGGCGAAAATGCGGTAAGCGAGAGCATAGTTCATATTGGGCAAGTTGTAGCCGTCTGTGCCCTGCCATGCGATCGGCGACTTCACCATCGCGTCAGAGATGGCGTGGAAGAGATTGCGCCAACCAATCACTTCTCCAACCGCAGCCTGAACGCCGCGGAAATCCTTAGTCCCGGTTGCCTCCACGGCCATCGAAAACAAGCCCGCGATGAAATCAAGCTTCACGGCGAAACGCGTCACTCCGTGCAACGTGAAGCGCGGTATAAAGCCGGACGCCGGGAAGAACGTATTGATCTTCTCGATGTCGCCGTAGACGAAGATGTTCTCCCAAGGAACCAGAACCTTATCGAACACGAGAATGGAATCGTTCTCGTCAAGCCGGCTGGACAAGGGATAGTCGAAAGGCGAGCCCGTGGCCGCAGCCATAAATTCGTAGGACGATCGAGCAATCAGCTTAACGCCCTTGGCGTCCATGGGCGCAGTGAAGATCAGCGCAAATGACTTGTCCTTGATCGGGATACCGTAATGGGCGATAAAGTTAAAGTGCGTCAGCGCGGATCCGGTCGCGACTACCTTTGCACCCGAAACAATCACACCCGCATCCGTCTCCTTCTCGACATGCATGAAGACGTCGCGCACTTCTTCGATCGGGCGGTCGCGGTCAACAGGCGGATTGACGATTGCATGATTCCAGAAATCAAGTCGTTCCTGAGAGCGAGCATACCACTTCTTGGCATTGCCGGCATATTCACCATAGAAGCCAGAGTTTGCACCGAGCGTACCAAGGAACGACGCTTTGTAGTCAGGCGATCGCCCCATCCAGCCGAATGAAATCTTCTGAAGTTCGGCAATCGCCTGCTGGCACTTGATGAGATCCTCGGTTGTTTTCGAACCGAGAAAGAACGGATGGGTCAATTGCCCCGAGCCGGTATCAGTCAGCACGCCGATTTGCTGTTTCTTTTCGTGAAAGCCGTCATACCAGCGCGCGACCATGCGCGCGCTATTCCGAAACGCCGGATGTGTAGTAACATTCTTGACGCGCTCACCATAGATATAGATCTCGCGTCCGTCCTGGATGCTTTCCAGGAATTCGGCCCCGGTAAAGGCTCCGGTCTTCGTAATCGTGTCAGTCTTGGGTGGCGCGGGTGGCGCGGCAGTTGCCATGGTCATGAACGTTTCTCCTCCTCCGGTGGTTAGTCGACCGGACAGCGTAAGCCGAGCCGGTCCGACGGTTTGTCGCCAACGCTCTAGTCGCGGCTGTCGAACGGCACGCTAAACGCCGGATCAAAGCGGAGAAAGGTATCAATCAATACTTCGGCGGTCATCGCATTAGCTACTCACCTCCGCTATGGCTAAGGCGCGCGGCCTGGTCGTCAACGACCAATTGCTGGCGCTTATGCCGCAGCGGGCGAAGTCCCGCACCATCGGCTGGGGAGCGAATTATGAGCGACGGGCTCGACAGCTTGGCTGTGCGTTTCCATCACGAAAACGAGCTGCATCTCGCTGCAAGCGTCGTGACGATCGGCGCGTTTGACGGCGTGCATCGGGGTCATCAAGAATTGATCTGGCAGACGGTCGGAAGAGCGCAACAACTCAGCGTACCGTCCGTCGTATACACTTTCGATACACCGCCAAAAGTCTTCTTCGGCGAAGCCGAGGCATTGATTCCTCTGACCGAGAAACTCGACCGCATTTCTGCATTTCTACCCGACCACATCATAGTTGCTCGGTTCGACCTCGGTTATGCCCGGCGCACCGCAGCAGATTTCGTGACGGAGCTCGCGAGCCTCAATCCCAAGCTGCTTATCGTGGGCGAAGACTTCCGTTTTGGCTCATGTAAGGGCGGGAACGTTAGTCTTTTGCAGCGGCATTTCGATACTTTTACGGTGCCGCCCGTTCGGTGCAGCCAAGGGCAGATCGTGTCCAGCAGCAGAATCCGCTCTCTGCGTAGATCCGGCTTCACTGCCGCGGCTGCGGCGTTGGAGGGGTGGAGCAGCGCACTCTTCAACCCGAAGGAACTTCCCATGCTGGCCAGGAGTGTTGACTCATGAGCGTAATCGATACCCGGCAACTGCGCGACGCCTGCAGTCAATTCGGCACGGGAGTGACGATCATCACGACACGACACGACGGGCACGACCATGGCATGACGGCAAACGCATTCATGTCGATCTCGCTTGATCCCCCTCTTGTGGCGATCTCGATTTCGAAGCACGCCAAGATGCATGCCAAAGTCGAGCAGTCTCGACAGTTTGCGGTAAGCATTCTGGCGGAAGGCATGGAAGATCTCGCTTGGCACTTTGGCGGAAAGCCAAAGACAGGACTCTGCGACTTTTTCAACCGCCACGACCAGATGCCCACCATCGCTAACGCCGCCGCGTACTTTGTGACGGATCTCGCCAACGAGATTCAAGCCGGTGACCATTCGATCTTCATCGGCCACGTCCGCGAGATGTCCTACGATTCCGGTAAACGCCCGCTTTTGTTCTTCCGAGGTCGATTTGGTGGCCTGGCCGATCCGCGTCCTGCCCCGCCGATGCTGGACTGCGCGCATCACGAATTTATTTGGTGAGAATATAACACGACCTTGATTTCACTATCGACCATGACCAGCAAGCAGTCGCGATCGACTGCACAAAAGGAGGCTCCAAGATGCGAAACGTAACCAAGGAAAACATCACGGAAGTGGTGACAAAGGCTCTCTCGAATGACATTCCGCCGCGAAATCGCGAGGTCATGACAAGCCTGATCCGGCACATGCACGACTTCTGTAAAGAGGTAAATCTTACCTTTGCAGAGTGGCTTTCAGCTTGCGAGTTTCTGCGTCGTGCCGGCGATATCTCGAATGAAAAGCGAAACGAGTTCATTCTGATCTCCGATATCCTCGGAGTCGAGGTGTTAGTGGATATGCTCGATCATCGCATCACCGAAGGTGAAAGCGAATCGACTGTGCTTGGACCGTTTTATCGAGAGAACCCACCAGTTCTGCCCAAGGGAGCGTCGGTTATCCAGAAGAACTTCGAGAACTCGGAGACGGTCAAGGTCAGTGGCCGGATCACCGATACCGCCGGAAATCCCATTGAAGGTGTTGCGATCGATATCTGGGAAGATGCACCGAATGGTCTCTATGACCTTCAGGACCCCGAGCAACCCGCTTACAACCTGCGAGGTCGTTTCACGACGGACGAAAACGGGGAGTATGCCTTCATCGCGCTCCGTCCGATACCCTATCCAATTCCCTATGACGGTGCTGGCGGCGAACTCTTGAAGTATATGGGCCACCATCCGTGGCGACCTGGCCACATTCACTTCATGATCTCCAGAATTGGATATCAATCGCTCATCTCGCAAATCTACGACGCCGACACAAAATATCTCGACAACGACTCGGTATTCGCGGTCAAGGAAAGCCTCATCGGTAAGTTCAATAGAGCACCAGCAGGCTCTGAGACTGATCTTGTCTTGAGTTTCGACTTCAAACTGAAGAAGGCGTCGGCAAAGACGCTCATCGCGGCCGAGTAAGCAGACGGCGTAATCCCTGCCAAACGTCTGACGTTTGGCAGGGATACCGGAGTTGCAAGTGAGAGGAATTATGGAAACTGCTTTGGTCGAAATCGCCAAAACCGTGGAGGACGCGCGGGCTGCCGCCAAAGACACCGCGATCCGTAGCATTAGCGCTACCATTGTGGACGCCCCGACGCGCCGTCGACATAGGCTTTCCAACACGGAGATCACGCATCAGGGGCTCGTTCTTGTACGCGTTCTACTGGAAAATGGAGTGTCGGGTATCGGCGAAGCGTCGACGCTCGGAGGCCCGCGGTGGGCCGAGGAAAGCGTAGAATCAATTCAGGCTGTGATCACGAAGTATCTTGCGCCGACGATGGATGGTCAATCAGCATTGGCGTTCGAGGCGAACGCAGTTCGCCTCGGGAAGGCAGCCACCCGCAATTTCGCGGCCAAGGCGGCGATTGAATCGGCGGTTCTCGACGCAGCCGGAAAAACGCTCGGTCTTTCGTCGAGCGCACTACTCGGAGGACGCGTCCGCGACCGCATGGAAGTTATCTGGGCGCTGGCTTCGGGTGACAGCAGCCAGGAATTGGAGGAAGCACAGGAAAAGCTCCGACGACGCGAGCATCGACAGTTCAAGATCAAGTTCGGCTTTCAGGACCCCCGGGCCGATTTGAAGCGGCTGCAGACTTTGCGTTTGGGCCTTGGCGGCGAGGTGCCCCTCATCGTTGACGTAAACCAGGGTTGGAGCGAGGCCGAGTGCCTGCGCTTCATGCCGGCCCTGGAAGAACTTGACGTGGCATTGGTCGAACAGCCCGTTTCGGCGCTCCAACTCGAGGCCATGGCACGAATTGCTGCTCGCACCTCCATTCCGCTACTTATAGACGAAGCCGCTTTTACCAAAGAGGAAATAGCGCGAGCTGCCAGTATGGGCTGCGGAACCGTCTACTCTCTCAAACTCGTCAAGAGCGGCGGTCTCTTCGAGATGAAGCGTGCCGCAGGCGTAGCGGCCGCCCACGGTATTGAGCTCTATGGTGGTTGCCTGCTTGAAAGCAGCATCGGGGCCGCGGCCCACCTTGCCGCATTTTCGACCTTACCGAAGCTTGAATGGGGTACCGAGCACTTTGGTCCGCGCATATTGGTCGAGGATCTTGCGGTGGTACCTCTCAGATTTGAAGAATTTCAGGTTTACGTCCCAGACGGACCTGGTCTGGGCGTCGAGATCGACGAGGATAAACTTCGCTCCTTTGCGCGCACGGACTGAAGCAATGCCAGGGACAGGCGGACGCAGTCGCAAACCTTGGAACGCGGAGGCGATCGGCAGAACTCGCAACTTTCTTGAGTACACAAGCGAATGCCCGAGTAAACCGTGATCGATCGCGAAGATGCGATGGATCTCAGGCGGCTCGCATATTTCGTGGCCGTGGCGGAGGAATTGCATTTTGGGCGGGCAGCAGCGCGGCTTGCGATCGCGCAGCCGCCGCTCAGCCGCCAGGTAGCGCAACTCGAAGCCGATTTGGGAATCATACTCATTGATCGCAGCCGGAGCCAGCTACGTATGACGCAAGCCGGGACCGTTCTTCTCGAACACGCACGTGACGTGCTGGAGCGTCTCGATCGTACTGAACGCGAAGTCAAGCGGATCGGGCACGGTTTTTTGGGGCATCTTCGCGTCGCGTTCGTTGGCTCAGCTACTTATGGTGTTCTTCCTAACATCATCAAGGCATTTCGCTTGGCATATCCAGACGTCGAACTGACACTATCGGCGATGAACAATGCTGAGCTGAAGCGGGCCGTCATTCAGCGCGAAATCGACATTGCTGTCGCGCGGCCATCATTGGATGATGAGGAATTGAAAGCGGAACCTCTTCACCATGAACCCTTGATTCTCGCTTTGCCCGCGACGTTCGCGTCGGCTCAAGCACGTCCAATACGGCTGGCAGGTCTCAAGAGCAATACGTTCGTTCTTTACCCGCGAAAGCCACGCCCAAGCTTCGCCGACTACATTCTCAAGATCTGTCTGGTTGAGGGCTTCATTCCCAAATCGCAAGTGCTGGCCCAGGATTTTCAAACTGCAATCAGTCTTGTTTCCGTCGGAGTTGGGATTGCGCTGGTACCGGAATCCGTCTCCCAGTCGGAACGACCAGGCGCCGCCTTTTGCGCTTATGAAGGAAGCAATCCCGGCGCCTCTCTCTCGCTGAATTACAGGCGCGACAACCGCATGCCTCACCTGTTCAACTTCCTGAAGATTGCGCAGAAACTCATCCGGCACGCGCGCGACTGATGAATCACTTGGTTAACTAAAACGAGGACGTCCGTATGAATCCACTTTCTTTCACCACCGCAGGCTGTGCTGCACACTTCGCCGTTGGGAGACTACGATACTAGCAGTCGGTACCGTTGGCATTCGCGATCTTTTCTCGTCGGTGCAGCTGCTAGCCAACTTAGCTCGTCTGCTGCGCCTTCACCGGAAGTCAAGAACTGCCGTGTCTCTACTCGACCTATCAGCCTCTTGTTGCACTGTAACGATGCTGGGCTGGAGTGGGGTATCAGCGCAACTTGAAAGCAGAGGCGACCTGCGCTGCCGTCGAAAACCACAGCACAACGAATTATCGAACATCGTCTAACGTATCTGCTTCTAGGGACTTCGATGCATATGTTGATCAATGTGAACCGCGCGGACAAGCGACCATTGCAAGTTCAGCTCTACGATTCGATCCGCGAGTTGATCATAAGTGGCGCGCTCAAAGCGGGGAAGCAACTGCCCTCCTCCCGAAGTCTCTCGGAGCAGTTGGGTATTGCCCGCAACACCGTAACACTGGCCTACGAGCGTCTTTCCGTCGAGGACTATATCGCCGCGCGCCCAAAGACCGGTATCTTTGTCAATGAGATCCCCGATACGACCTTTTTGGTGGAGCGCCCTGACGAAGTTTCACAGGCGAGATGCGTTCACCTAAAGAAGAAGCATGTTTCCTCCGGGCGCGCTCTAGAGGCATGGAGTGACAGGCGGACACGTCCCCAATTTGACTTCGCTGTTGGGCGTCCGCATGCGAAAAGCTTTCCAGCGAGCTTCTGGCAACGCTCCGCGGCGCATTTTCTGGCCCATTCGCGCGGCCTTCAAACAGAGTACGGAGATCCGCGTGGTCTGGACACGCTGCGCAAAGCAGTGGCCGACCATCTGGGAGCCGCGCGGGGCATTGATGCTGACCCTGATCAGGTGATGATTACCTCAGGCGTTCAGGGAGCGCTCAACGTGTTAGCTCGCCTGTTCCTTGACGGATCGGACCAATCGGTTGCGGTCGAAAATCCATGCTATCAAGGGGCGGCCTTCCTGTTCAGGAGCTACGGCGCCCATTTGTACCCAATAGAGCTGGATGACCGGGGCCTGATCGTATCGCAGTTGGGGGGATTCTCAGGCAACCTGGTCTATGTGACACCGTCCCACCAGTTTCCAACTGGTTGCACGTTGAGCCACGATCGGAGGCTTCAACTATTAGATTGGGCCTATCAGACCGGAAGCTATGTAATCGAAGATGACTACGACAGCGATTTCCGATACGACGGTCCACCTTTGACCGCTCTGGCGGGTTTAGACCGTCGCGAGCACGTTATCTACCTTGGCACATTCTCCAAATCGATCGGCGCCGGAATTCGGGTTGGCTACGCGGTTCTACCTCCGCATCTCCTCGATCAAGCCAGGAGCGTAAAGACTTTGCTGGATATTGGAGCGCCTTGGCTGGAGCAGGCGATCGTCGCGGATTTCCTGAACAAGGGTGCATTTCTCCAACACCTTCGGGGTATCCGACGAATGTATATGGGCGCCAGAGATGCTCTGATCGAGTCGATCGAGCAATTCTTCCCGGGCGGCGCCCTGTTAGGCAGGGAGTGCGGAATGCACGTGATGTGGACGCTCCCGCCTTATCTTCCTGCCGCTGATGAAATGCAGAATTTGGCGTTGAATTGCGGAGTCGGTCTCTATCCGCTTCAGCGAGCGGGAGCGCATGAATACGGTAGTTTACCACGCTACCGTGACCGCTCGTTGGTCATTGGTTACGCCGCTTTATCCGAGGCTGAAATCCGCACGGCGATTGCTCGACTCGCTACCGTGATTGGCAAACGTGCCAGTTAGCAAACTGCGATCTCTTACCGCGCTATGCTGAGTGATTGCATCGTCGACCTATTCCGCCGCCGCTGACCATGTCCTGTGCTCGCCCGCCAAAAGTAAAGCTGCAACCCCACTAGCGAGGTGACCCCATGGGGTCACGCTGCGCTCAAACGTAGGGCTGGGTCGATGGACCCCGACGCACATTAACCTACATATCTTGCCGCTACGTGGACGACCACTCCGGTGCTGATACTTACATCCTCGCGTGAAGGTCTCTCCGACAGCAGCGATTACACGCTCGGCGGACGAGTGAATCCACCCAATGCGCGCTCGACGAGTTGAGCAAATCTCAGCGTGGTACGGTCGCCGAGATATGGGCCAATAACCTGTACACCGGCGGGGAGGCCACCGACCAAGCGGCCTGTCGGAATAGCGGTGGCCGGCAGATTGGCAACTGTGGCGAGACCGGGCCAGGCCAGATTGTCCATGTACGGAACCGTGGCGCCGTTCACGACAAGGTGCCGGGTAAATTGCGCCTCAAGTTCGAGGCGCTCGGCGTCGTGGGGGAACGCCACGGTGGGCGTAACAGGACACAGCAGCACATCATAATTGGCGAAGAAGCGATGCCATGCGCGAAATAGGTGATGTCGCGTTTCCGTCGCGGCGACAAATTGTGGCAGCGATTGACGGACGGCGTCCACGACCCGTTGCGCGTAGCTTCCGCTCTCGGCTCCCTCGCCGGCGGCTATCAGCGTTTCGCGCGCTGGCGGCGGCAAGCGCGTGCCGATGACCCCGAACAGGGTTTGCAGATACACCTCATGACTCGCGGCAGGATCGATGGACGGTCGCGCGACCCTGTTCACCGTTGCGCCAAGGCGCGCAAGATCATCAACCAGCCCGTCAATTGCGATCGCATAAGACTGATCAAGTGGAAAGGCTTGCGCATCGTTCCAGACCGCGACTCGGAAGGAACTGAGATCGTCGTGCCGCGCGGCCGGCAGCCGGAGTTCCGCACCGGCCGCCTCAAGATCGGGCGTTCCGAGCACCACGTCGAGCAGCAGTTCAAGATCGAATGCGCTGCGGGCTAGAGGCCCGGCGACGCCTAACTCGCCGGGTGCAAGATGGCCGAGCGGCGGAATGTGTCCCTCGGTGCTGACGAGGCCGTAGCTCGGTTTGTGGCCGTAAACGCCGCAGAAATGGGCTGGCACGCGAATAGATCCACCGAGGTCGCTACCGAGTTCAAGCGACGTCAGCCCCGTCGCAAGCGCTGCAGCCGAACCGCCTGAGGAGCCGCCGACGGTTCGTTCGGGATTCCAGGGATTACGCGTCAACCCAAACAGCGTGTTGCGGGACTGGTGGTCGGAGGCTCCCGGTGGACAATTCGTCTTGCCGAAGATGACCGCACCGCTCGCGCGGATCTTCGCGACCGCGACCGCGTCCTCTCCCGGCAGATAGTTGCGCAGCTCTTCCAAGCCGCAGGTCGCGGGCATGCCCACGACGGCGAACGAATCCTTGATGGTCACGGGTAGGCCGTGAAGTGGTCCCGCCATTTCGCCGCGCCCGAGTTTCTCGTCGACGGCGCGAGCCTGACGACGCGCCCCGTCTTCATCCGTTGCCACAACGGCGCTGCAAGATGGATTGACGCGCCTGACCCGATCGAGGTGCAGTTCGAGCAATTCGAGTGCGCTGATGCGTCGCGACGCCAGAAGCGCCTTCTGTTCTGTCGCAGTGAGAAAGCAGGTGTCCTTCGATGCATCGTTTGTCGACATGGTACTTACCCTAATTGTGCGGCCTTATCGGCCAACGGTACGAGATCAAGTGGTGTCGGGGCTGCCCGTCCGATTCAGAGAAGCTTAGACCGACGCGAACGCACGTGTCAGAGGTCTATGACAAGGCGCGAACTCAGCGCGCGCGAGCAACAGGGGGTAAAGCAGTCATGGCGCGACCGCTCTTCCTCCGTCAGATAGCGATCCCGGTGATCGATCTGGCCCGCCAACACGCCAGTTAGACAACTCCCGCAAAGGCCTTGGCCGCAGGATAGCCCAACGGAAACACCGTTCTGGTTCAAGATTTCTGCGACCGAATGCTCCGGCGGAACCACTAGAATCTTTCCCGTCTTCGCGAGTTCGACTTCGAACGAGGAATTCTCCTCGACGCGTGGATCCTCACCTATAAATAGCTCGCAGTGCACATTGGCCGGTTCGTACCCCGCTCGATGCGCCGTTTCGCAAACATCTTTCATATAGCCGGCAGGACCGCAGACATAGATCTCTGCAAAAGATCGCATCCTCTGCTCCAACGCACGAAGATCAATTCGCTGCGATGAGCCATCCTTCGAAAAATGAAACGTGACATGTCCGCGAAGGCCAGAGCTGCAGATTTCTTCATAGAACGCGGCCTCGCGAGAAGACCGAGCCGAATAGTGAAGGCAGAAATCCTCCCCTCGTTGGAATAGCCAGTTTGTCATGCAAAAGATGGGCGTAATCCCGATGCCGGCAGCCAAGAACATTCGCGGCTTCGCTTCCGAATTCAGCTGAAAGAGATTCCGTGGGGCGCCCACACGAAGAATACTGCCGACCGCAGTATGACTGTGAAGCGCGCTCGATCCACCTCGGGATTCCGCGCTGCGCTTAACAGCAATACAATAGCGAGTGCGGTCGCCGGGATCGCCATAGAGGGAGTATGGTCGAACGATTCCGGCCTCGATCTCGACGTCTATATGTGCACCGGGCGTGTATTCGGGAAGACTGGCGCCGGAGGTTGGCACAAGTTCGAATGAATACACGTCAGGCGCACGCTGCACTTTCTTCGCGACCTGAACTGTGATCGCATCCTTATCTAGCATTGTCAGGGCTCATCAATGAAACGTAACCTGCAGAGATTCAAGACTCCGCACAGTGTTGTTCAACTGATGTTTCCTCTCACCGATTTCTATCCGAGCGACCTGAGTTGCCATCGCCGTAAGTACGGCACTAGCCTCAAGTCTTGCCAACATCTGGCCGGCACACACGTGCAAGCCGTGACCAAAAGCGACGTGGTCTGCCGCGTTACGGCCAATGTCGAAGCGATCTGGATCGCTGTACTTTCTTTCGTCTCGATTTGCCGATGCATACAGAACAACAACGTCTGCGTTCTCGGGCAGGGCAACTCCGGCCAATTCGGTGGCGCGACTTGTCACCCGCTTGAAGCCCAACGCAGGCGATTCGATGCGCAGGATTTCGTTGTAAGCGCGCCCCACGATTGTAGGCCGCTCCCGCAGCTTTTCCCATTGGTCGGGATTTCGCCCGAACAGATCAATCGCATTCGCTATTGAGCTTATGGTCGTGTCGATACCTGCTACCAGGTAAGCCGCCATAAGGCGCGGGCATTGATCACGCTGGATGATGCCTTTTTCGGCTGCTTCGTACAGCGCAGCGCCCAAGCTGCCTTGACGGAGCCGGTTCGGATCCTGGTCCAGCCACTTGATGTACTCAAAACATTCCACAAACACGGGAAGAGAACGTTCGTAACGTTCATTCTGGGGCCCCATAACGTTGAAGTTTGCAGCGCCCCACGCGAGCAGCTGGTCGCTCCCCTCCTTCGGCAGCCCGATCAGTTCGCCGACGATTTTCAGAGGAAACACAGCGGCAAGATCGCTAACGCCGTCGAACTTCCGACGCTGTACTGCCGCTCTGACGAGGGCATCCGCCTCGGCCTGGACATAAGATTGAATTTCATTCATGCCCTTGGGCGTAAGTCGATCACCGAGGGCATTTCGAAGAGCGGTGTGCTGTGGAAGGTCGCTCTGGATAATAGATCCCTCGAAGGCTTGATTCAGGAACTCGTTGAATCCTACACCTTTGCCCGAAATGAAGGTCGCATTATCACCAAGGACCTGCCGCACCTCTGCATATCGAGCGCAACAGTAGGCCTGCAGCTGCTCGAGCCAAACAACCGGCCCGGCGTCACGCAAGCGCTTGTAGGTGGGATGCGGATCACTCAAGACTTCATCAGAAAACAAGTCGACGTCAAAGCGCGGCAAGTCGCTTGGCATGAAAAACATCCCCCCATTTGTTCCGAACCGGGTGACCAACTACTGACGTAGCGGTTCCTTTGCGGCAAGTTGGTCATGACCGTAGGTCATGCGGGGCGTGCCACATAGATCCAGCGGATCTGAAATAGATGAATCCAGACGAGTCAAAGCGATTGCGGCAGGGTCTTGATTGCCGCGCTGATACCCTTTCGGATTTGCTTCGCCAGCGGCATTTTTGCAGATCGGTCGAGTCCCAATAGCAACTGTTTTGTCAGGCCTTGTGGTACATGATTTTTCTCAATTCTTGGTACTTTTTCCAACGATCAGAGAACGCTCAGTTAAGCAGCGGATACGATGCCCCAGATGCGACCATGTGATACGGTCAACACTGGACATTTTCTGACGAGCGAGAACCCACGAGTGATCCGATTGCACTTTGTTGAAGAACGCTCGCGAAGGATCAGGTAGACCGTGAACGACCGCGCAGATGCGATAGATCTAAGGCGGCTCATCTATTTCGTTGCAGTGGCGGAGGAGCTGCATTTTGGGCGGGCAGCAGCGCGGCTTGCAATCGCGCAGCCACCGCTCAGCCGCCAGGTAGCTCAGCTCGAAGCCGATTTGGGGGTCATACTCATTGACCGCAGCCGGATGCAGATACGTTTGACCCAAGCCGGATCTGTCCTGCTTGAGCGTGCACGCGACGTCTTGGAACGGCTCGATCGCGCCCAGCGCGAGATAAAGCGAATCGGAGAAGGTTTTTCGGGACATCTTCGCGTCGCGTTCGTTGGCTCAGCTACTTATGGTGTTCTTCCTAACGTCATCAAGGCATTTCGTTTGGCATATCCAGAAGTCGAACTGGCACTGTCGGCGATGAACAATGCTGAGCTGAAGCGGGCCGTCATCCAGCGCGAAATCGACATTGCCGTCGCACGGCCATCACTAGATGATGAGGAACTTAAAGTGGAACCTCTTCACCATGAGCCCCTGATTCTCGCTTTGCCCGCCGCGTTAGCGTCGGCTCAAGCGCGCCCAATACGGCTGGCAGATATCAAGAGCAATACGTTCGTTCTTTACCCGCGAAAGCCACGCCCGAGCTTCGCCGATTACATTCTCAAGATCTGTCTGGATGAGGGCTTCATTCCCAAATCGCAGGTGCTGGCCCAGGATTTTCAGACCGCAATCAGTCTTATTTCCGTCGGAGTCGGGATTGCGCTGGTACCGGAATCCGTTTCCCAGTCGGAACGACCAGGCGTCACTTATTGCACTTATATAGGAAGCAATCCTGGCGCGTCTCTCTCGCTGAACTACAGGCGCGATAACCGCATGCCTCATCTCTTCAACTTCCTGAAGATTGCGAAAAAGGTCACGTCGGCACGCGCGGGACTGAAAGCGTGACTCGTGACTATGTTGCTCGATCTCTCGACGCATGCCGCGCGCCGAACCTCTTGCAAACACGCTCTTTCGGCTTTCGACGGCTTGACCATGGCTGCCCTGCCCACTGACTGGAATTGCCATATACATTCGCGTTGCAACGATGTTAGCGTGGTGCTTTGTCTCGCGTTGCGGTCGTGACCACGACACAATGCCGTTCGGATGCGAGAACTAGGAACTGCGGAGTGAACTGGACTGCGAAAGGTTCAACTTTACGTGGTCGACAAATCCCGGGGAGGTTGACCAATGCTCGCGGAAAAAATCCCGATCAACGTCAAGCGTGGCGACAGCTTCGACCACTGGCATGAGGTCACTTGCCGCAACTACTCCGTGACGGAATGTAGACCCGTCTCCATCAAACATTTCTGCGCGCATATCTCGGTTTGGCGGTTCGGCGCACTGGTGATCAGCGACCTGTCCTGCAGCACCGCCGTCGATAACTTGATCACAATCACCCGCACGCCGGCCCACCTTCGAAGAGATTGTCGGGACGACTTTCAGCTATGGCTTATAACTGCGGGTAGCGCGGTATTTGCACAGGGCGGGCTCGAAGCACGGATGCAGCCCGGCGACTTGGTCCTGCAGGACCAGGCTCGCCCTTTCGCTCTGGAGTTCGGTCCCCGGCACGACGCCATATTGATAACAATTCCGCGCCCCCTGATGATCTCGCGCCTACCCGCAGCGAGCAAGTTCGTTGCCCGTCGAATCTCAGGCGACACAAATCTCGGGAAACTGTCCGCCGCGATTATACGTCAATCAATTGCGCTGGGGGACACGTCCGACGAGGTAGCCGGGCGCGTCGGTTCTTCGGCGCTCGATATTTTGGCTACCACGATTGAGGTTCAGCTGGCGGAAAGAACGGATGACACCACGGCGCAGACGCGGCGCCTGGCTCAGGTGCAACGATTTGTCAGGGCAAACCTCCACAATCCCAAGCTGGACCTCGATACGATCGCCAAGATCCAGAAAATGTCAACTCGCACCCTCAATCGCCTGTTTGCATCGGAAGGCACGACGCCAATTCGCTGGTTGTGGCAACAGCGGCTGGCCGCGAGTTTTAACGCACTTGCGGAAGGACACGTCAGTTATGTGACCGACGCGGCATTGAACTTTGGCTTCAGCGATTGTGCGCACTTCAGTCGCGCGTTTAAGGCCGCATATGGCCAATCTCCACAGACGCTTATTCGCGGGCGCATACATCCGCCGTCGGGTTTTGCGGGAATTGCGAGCGACCCGCGCCGCTAACTCGATCTTGGGGCGGCGACAGTCGGTGAGCGCAACCGTGACCGCAGCGCCGACGGAGCTCTGTTTTGGGCTGGGAATTGGCCGGCATGACCTGATTGGAATGCCGTCTCCTGCTTGGTCTCAACCAAGGATGACATCATCCGGCGGAAACATACCCGCCATACTCTTGAACTTCGTCCACCTTATCGGGCGATATCTCTCCCGTGATCGCGCCCTTCTCAATCAGCAGCACGCGATCGGACAAGCGGCGAATGAAGTCGAGGTGTTGTTCAACAACAACGATGGCCAATCCCCGCTCGAGGTGCAACCGGATCAGAACTTGCAGAATTTCGTCCACGATTGAAGGCTGAATTCCCTCCGTCGGCTCGTCCAGCAGGAGCAGCTTGGGACGCCCACAGAGACAGCGCGCAAGCGCCAGTATCTGCTGCTCGCCTCCCGATAACGCTCCTCCGGCGCGATCGAGGATGGAAGCAAGCCGAGGAAACTCGGTCACGATACCCTTGATGGCCTCTTCTTCCGAAAGGTCGCGGCTTGGAACAAAGCCCATCCGCAGATTGTCAAGAGCCGACAGTTTCGGAAAAATGGCGCGACCTTGCGGTACGTAGCCGATACCGGCCCGTGCACGCAAAAACGACGATTTGTGCGTGATATCGGCATCATCAAATCTAATAGCACCGCTTGTCAGTGAGGTCTGTCCGACCAACGTTTTGAGTAGAGTCGTCTTTCCCATTCCGTTGTGTCCGAGCACGCCGATGACCTGACCATCGGTGAGGGTGAAGTTGATGCCCGTGAGGACCGGAATGCGACCGTAACCGGCGTGAACGTTTTCAACTTGGAGCATCACGCAGCAGCCCGCTTGCCGAGATAGATGTCTTTGACTACCTGATCGCTGAAGACCTCTTCGACTCCCCCTTCGATGAGTATCGTTCCCTGATTGAATACCGTAATACGCTTCGCGATGCTTCGAATAAAAGACATATCGTGCTCGACCACAATTATCGGATGCGTTCGATTGATCTCAACGA
The DNA here is from genome assembly GCF_036924535.1 of Bradyrhizobium sp. AZCC 2262. Taxonomy (NCBI): domain Bacteria; kingdom Pseudomonadati; phylum Pseudomonadota; class Alphaproteobacteria; order Hyphomicrobiales; family Nitrobacteraceae; genus Bradyrhizobium; species Bradyrhizobium sp. AZCC 2262. Next base: position 6,117,629 of record NZ_JAZHRT010000001.1, read on the forward strand.
TGAGCGTCGCCGTCTTCACTCGCTCTTCCTCGGTCATCCCGGCGGCAGGCTCGTCTAGCAGGATTAATTCGGGGTCGCCGCATAACACCACCCCCAATTCGACCAACTGGCGCTGACCATGCGCTAGTTGTCCTGCCATGCTGTTCACGAAACCGCCAAGCAACAACCGTTCGACCTGGGTATCGACCGCCTGTTCGATCGCTTTTCCCTTCTTGCGTCGTGCCGCGGCGATCCACAGATTCTCGCGCACCGAGAGGCCGTCGAAGATGCTGGGTTGCTGAGTCTTGATGCCGATGCCAAGCCGGGCGATTTCATGGGCCTGAAGCGACGTGATGTCGTTGCCTCGAAAACGTACGGATCCGCTCGTCGGCTTGATCTGGCCGGTGAGAAGCTTGAAGAAAGTGCTCTTTCCCGCGCCGTTGGGTCCAATCAGACAACGAATTTCGCTTTCCGCGAGCGAAAAGTCGACGCCGCGAATGGCCTGCATGCCGCCGAAATGCTTGACCAGCCCAACCGTCTCGATCAGTGGAGGGGTACTCACGGTTTATCCTTCTGCGGCGCGTTCGTAACTGCGATCGGCCAACGGCGCAGCGAGAGCAGCCAAGGGACCAGCCGGTCCGTCACGATAGGCGCCACGCCCTTGGGAACAAGCAGCACAAAGGCTAACAGAACCGTCCCCAGAATGACGTTCGCATCGATGGTCTGCTGGGATCCAAGGCTTGCGGTCAGCCATGCGATCAACACCGCGCCGATCACTGGGCCAACCAACGTTCCGACTCCCCCGACCATCAGCCAGATGATGATCTGGGCGGATTGAACCACGCTGAACGCCGTCGGGCTTATGAAATTTGCCCACGCCGTAAACAGCCCACCAGCGAGGCCCGCAATCGCGCCGCCGATTGCAAATGCAATCAGCTTGTGGAGCCGCGCATCGTAGCCCAGGAATTCGACCCGACTCTCATTCTCCCTGATTGCGACGAGCACCCGCCCGAACCGCATGCGAAGCAACGCTCGCAATGCGAAGTAGACGAGTATCAGCACGACCATGCAGACGGCGAACATGCCCTCGGGATCGAGCACCACGTCCGGATTAAAGGGCACGTTCAGGGCGGGTACGTTCGGGATCCCGTTGAATCCGCCGAGAGGAACGTCGCCAATACGATACTGCGGCCCCGCGGTCGAATTGACCACGTTATAGAAGATCAGCGTCACCGTCAGGGTGATCACCCCGACGTAGACGTCACTGATGCGCGCATAGAACATGAAATAGCCGAGCGTGGCCGCGAGCAGGGCCGGCAACGCCATCGCGATTGCCATAGGGATGGTGCTGTCTCCAAGATTGAGCACACCCACCGCGTAGGCGTAGCCCCCCAGGCCGAAGAAGGCGGAATGGCCGAAGCAAAGAATCCCGCCATAGCCCCAGATGAAGGCCAGGCTGAGGGCGAGAATGGCGAAGATCACATACAACGTGGCCCGCAGAAGAGCGAACAAGTCAAGTGCGAGAGGCAACCCGATGAGCAGCGCAATCCCGATGACGCCTACTGCGAAAAGGGAAGCATTGGAGCGAACAAAAGCGTACATCAGAGTGCTCGTCGGAAATATCGGCCGGTGATCCCGTTTGGCAACAGACGGATCAAGATAACCGCGCCAATAAGCAGCGCCACCTCCCCGTAGACGGGGTTGGAGACGAATGTTGCAAGTTGATTGACGAATCCGAATACGGCGGAAGCCGAAATCGTACCCACAAGCGGCGCCGGCCCGCCGCCTATGACGGTGATGAAGGCACGACCAATATAGGACCCGCCGATGGACGGGAAAACACCGGAGATCGGCGCGAGCACCCCCCCGGCCAGTCCGGCGAGCCCCGCGCCAAACGCAAATGTTGTTGCATAGATCCTCGAGGTATCAACACCCAGGGCTGCAGCCATCTCGGCGTTCTGCATCGTTCCCCTGGCTAACAGCCCGAGCCGCGTCGTGCGCAAGACCGCATACACCCCGGCAATCGTGACCGTCGACATGAAGATGACAAAGAGCCCATAGCCACTCGCTTGATAGTCTCCCACCTTGATCGCTGGCAGGGGAGCCGGAACGCCTTCGGTGTGATCGCCGAAAACCATTGTCAGGCAGCCGACTATGAATAGGCTCAGCCCCCAGGTCGCCAGCATTGTTTCCACCATCCGTCCGTACAGATGACGCATGATGACGCGCTCAACGAGCAACCCGATGATGGCCACCGTGATCGGTGGGACAATCAGGATCGCAATCCATATGTTGACGTGAAAATGGGTTGCGACAGCGGCGCTGTAGCTGCCCATGACCATAAACTCTCCGTGTGCCAGGTTTATAATGCGCATCATGCCGAAGACGACGGCAAGGCCGATGCTCATGAGAGCCAACGTCGCAATGCCGTTAACGAAATCAATTCCAACGAGGATGACGAAATCCAACTAAATATCTCCAGAATTGGACCGAGAGGTCGTGCGAGCGCTGTTTCTCAGACGATGTTACGATCGTACTACCGGCGGGCCGCAGACACCTGAATGACAATCACGTCTCACTTGACAGTGATCACGTACTGCTTCGATTCACGGGGATTCCTCTTCAAGTCACAGACTGCGGCAACATCGATCGGCTTGCGCTGGGGCAGCGTATCGAGAATGACGGTCTTCTTGTCCTTGAATTTTGCGAGGCGAACGTCAAAGATGCTGTGATGGGTTTGCGGATCGATCATTATTTTTCCGCTCGGCCCATCGATCGTCAGTCCGCTCTCAAGCGCCTCGATCACCTTGTCGCGGTCGATCGTGCCTGCCTTCTTGACACCCTCGGCCCACTGCAGGACGCCTAGGTAGCTCGACATCGTCAAGTCCGTCACCGGCGGATAGTCAGCCCCCATCTTCGCGCGGAAGCGCCGCAAGAAGTCCTTGTTTGCGGGAGTGTCGATATCCTCTACATAGTTGTACGCAACAACGATACCGTTGGACTCTTCATTCGTGAGTACCATCTGCTCATTGCTACCCCCAAAGGTGGTCGACATGATCGGAATCTTGCCGGACAACCCAGCCGCATTGAACTGCCGATAGAACGAGATCGGGCCGCCACCGACAAGCACTGTCATGATCCAGTCGGGCTTCGCAGCCTGGATTTTGGAAATTGTGCTGCTGAAGTTAGTCGCGTCAATCGGGAAGAACTCAGTACCGATAACCCCCCCGCCCCGCTCCTTGGCATACTTCTTCACCCAGTCGGAGCTGATCTGGCCATAGTTGTAGTCCGCGGCAAGAATATAGCCCTTCTTTCCCCAGGTCTTCACTGCGTAGTCGACCATCACCTCGGTATTGTGTCCGGGGGTCGCGCCATCTACGAACACGTTCCGGTCGCAGACACCGCCTTCATACGGCATCGAATAGAAGTAGAGCGTCTTGTACCTGTTGAGCACCGGCCGGATGATTTCGCGCGAGGCGGACGTAATTCCTCCGTGCACGACGGCAACCTTGCTCTTGAGCGCCGCCTCCTGGGCATATTGCGCGTAAAGCTGCATATTGGACTGGGTATCGAAGCTGACGACCTTTATCTGACGGCCAAGCAGCCCGCCGGCTGCATTCAGTTCGTCCACCGCAAACTTGAGAGCGTCGGACATCGACTTTCCGTACGCTTCAAGACCGCCGGACAGGTCGTACATGCTGCCGACGACAATCGGGCCGCCTTCCGCAACGGCTTGGCGAAGCAATGTGGGAGCGAACACCGTCGCAGCCGCACCGCCCTTCAGCAAGGATCTTCGATTCATAACCATGGCAATGCCTCCCCCCGGGGCTATTGATCACAACAGGTTGACCGATCGGAGGTTAGCTCGGACTTTGGTCCCCCGCTTGCTTGGAGTTGCCACGAGATTGTCTGAGTGTGCCAGTCAATCGCTTTTCCGGCTGCGCTGACAAGTCCGCTCGCGTAGCCTGCCCTCAGGGGCTGTCGAGCACCAGGCTCTCTGGCTTGTCATTATTAGTGAAGCGCCACACGTCCAACGGTCTTACAAAGGAAACGCCGAAACCGAGCACCGCAGCCGGAGAGACATACATTGGTCGGTGCAAGAGCGGATAGCCACAACAGCTTTCGTCACGCTACCCGATACTTTTGCAGTCGATCCGAACGATTGGATATAGTGGAGAATGGTGTAGTGGCAGAGAGTCGCCTCTCTTCGCCCGCCCTACCGACAACGCTCCTTGCGTTTCGCGAAACCTTTGCCACCATCGGGTCGGACGAAGGACCTTCGCGTCCAAGATTGGCGCTTCACACTCGGCAACGCCAGTATCATGTGCCCATGGTAGTGCACAATTTTTCTCCGTTCTTGGTACTTTCCCGTCGATCGGAGAACGGTAAGTAAAGCAATCGATCTGACAATCAAAGGGGGCGCTTAGATGAATATAAGAACCGTACTCGGTGCGGCATGCACCTGCATCGCCATCGCTGCTGCGACGCCAAGCGTCGCACAAAACAAAGGCGAGGTAGTCACACCGAACTTCGATCAGGCGCTACCTGGGATTCCAGGAAAATCGTTGATCGCCGTGACCGTCGACTATGCTCCTGGCGCAGCCTCGCCCTCGCACAGCCATGCCAAGTCCGCCTTTATCTACGCCTTTGTCATCTCCGGCAACATCGAGTCGCAGGTGAACGACGGGCAACAGCGGATCTACCATGCCGGCGAGAGCTTCTTCGAGCTCCCAGGCGCCCACCACGTCGTCAGCCGCAATGCTAGTTCGACGGAGCCCGCGAAACTACTCGCGGTGTTCGTGGTCGATACCAAAGATCGCGCGCTCACTACACCTGACAAATGATTACGACTCCCAGACGTTGTATTAAGTAATAAGGAGAAACGAGTGAGCAAGCGTCTCGACTACACACAACTCGCGCCGGCAGGTATCAAGGCTCTGGGTGGTGTCTATGGCTACGTCGCGCAAAGCAGCCTCCCCAACACGCTTGTCGAGTTGGTGTATCTGCGCATCTCTCAGATCAACAACTGCGCCTACTGCCTCGATATGCACACGCGCGACTTGTTGAAGAACGGGCAACAGGTCGATAAAATCGCGCTGGTGCAAGCCTGGGCGGAAGCAGGGAGTCTGTTTGACGAGCGGGAGCGGGCCGCCCTCGGCTGGGCAGAAACGGTGACGCGCGTTGCCGAGACTGGTGTGCCCGACGAAGCGTACCAAGCGGCACGAGCCGTGTTTGGTGAGCGCGACCTTGTGGACCTTACGATCGCAATCAGCCTGATGAACGCCTACAACCGCATGGCAATCAGCTTTAGAAACACACCACAGGCCGTACACGAAAAGTAAGCGCTGAGCGCGGCTCGCGAAGTGGCGCTACTCTCATTCCGGATATGTTCCAAGTTCCGCGATGTTGTGCGCCAAGTACGGGTTACTCAGGAAGATATTCGTCGCGGGCGCAGCTTGACGCGCCGCACGGCGATTGATTCCGTCATGCATTGATTTCATGAGACGCATACTCGCGCCTCGAAAACATTCCGCTGTCACATGAACCGGTCCTTGCGCACGCAGCCTCGACGTTACCCACTCTCGAAAAGTACCTCAGTCCCACCGGAACGAGCGAGTTGAAAGATGACTAACGCTTCTGCATTCCTGGTAGCCCAACGCTGGCCTCCGAAACACGCTGACCGCCTGCAACTTTATTCGCTACCGACGCCTAACGGCGTCAAGGCGTCGATCATGTTGGAGGAAACAGGACTACCTTACGAGGCGCACCTCGTCGACTTTAACAAGAGCGACCAGCACACGCGGGAGTTTCTGTCGTTGAATCCCAACGGCAAGGTCCCCGCGATCATTGATCCAAATGGCCCCGGTGGCAAGCCACTGCCCCTGTTTGAAAGTGGCGCGATCCTGCAGTACCTTGCCGAGAAGACTGGCAAGCTCTTGCCATCGGACGCGGCTCGGCGCTGGCAGACCATCCAGTGGGTGCATTTCCAGATGGGCGGAATCGGCCCGATCTTCGGCCAAGTCGGCTTCTTCAACAAATTCGCTGGCAAGGACTACGAGGACAAGCGCCCGCTGCAGCGCTACGTAAATGAGGCTAAGCGCCTGCTTGGCGTGATGGACGAACATCTCGCCGGCCGGAAATGGTTCATGGACGACGAGTACACGATCGCCGACATTTCGATGCTGGGCTGGGTGCGCAACGTCATCGACTTCTACGAGGCGCGCGAGCTCGTCGACTTCGACAGCCTCAAGAACGTCCCGGCTTGGCTCGAGCAGGGGCTGGCCCGGCCGGCCGTGCAGCGCGGATTGCACCTGCCATCATTATCATGAAACTGACTCTGCCTTCGCAGCCAAGGCATACCGCAAGATGGCTACCACGAGAGCAGCTACCTTATGTAGATGGAGCTGCAGCTGCGTGCACCTGACATGTCGGTTGAGATATGGTCACCTGGACTGGACGGATGCGGCAACTCGCTCGTAAGAACATCTTGATAGATACTGATTGACTGCTCGTTTCGGCGATATCGGCTGGGCTACGATGCGTGACTGGCTGATTCACAGTAAGGGACATCACAGATGTTGGTTTGGGCGCGCCAGATCAAAGCCGCGCGTTCACTCATCGGATGGGAGCAGTTCCAACTCGCAACGAAGGCGAGTGTCGGTATCGCAACGATTCGACGTCTGGAAAGAATGAGTGGACCTATCAACGCGCATTTCGAGACCGTCGAGAAGATCAGGCGCACGCTTGAAGAAGCCGGCATCGAGTTTGTCGGAGAGCCTTCTCCCGGTGTGTGCGTACGGCTGACTGCCAGCTGTGCCTCGCACCGCACGGAGAAAGGTCAAAAGTAATACCGATTGATATCTGAGATATCGACTTTGATCACCATGTATCGAGTGAACAACATTGGAAATAATACGTACGAGTTACTTATGCCTATACTTGCCTGATCAACGTTTTTGATTTGTCATCTCTCCCGCACGCCGGAGCTTGTCAGCGGTGCTGCAACCGAAGTGCGCGGCAAATGTGCCGGCACCGGTGATCTGGAGGGGGAAATGAATTTGAGGACGGTATTGAGCGGTGCTGCATTTCTACTTGCAGGCGCCGCGCTCACCAACGCGAACGCGTATGAGTTGGGCTATCCTGGATTTACGCAAACACCTGGTGTCACGATCGGAGCAAGCGCGGGGCTTCCACCGCCGGGTATCTATTCGTTCAATCAGGTCTTCACCACCCAAGCAAATTTGGTTGGGCCTGGCAGCGCACTACTCAACGCTGCCGGCACGAAGACAGGTGTTCAGGTCGCGGTCAGCGCGACCGGTTTCTTGTTCGTTCCCGGCTGGACCTTTCTTGGCGGAGACTACAGCGCCGTGCTGGTGCAGCCGTTTGTGATGGACAGCGTCGGAAGTCCCGTGAATGTGCAGGCGGCGGGCATGCACAACACCTATATCGTGCCTGCGGAGCTAAGCTGGAAACTCGGAGAAAGTGGCTTCTTCGTCAAGGCGGGCCTCGGTATGTATGTGCCGGACGGCACAAAGACTGGCGCCAACGGGCTCGGCAACGTCGGGAATCCCTGGTGGACGTTTCAGCCCGAGTTGATTGTCTCCTACCTGAAGGATGGCTGGAATCTTACGACGTTCCTTTACGAAGAGATTAACACCAAGAATACGATCACCGACTATAGAAGCGGCAACGTCTTTCATGCGGAATTTACGGCTGCCAAGACGATCGGGAACTGGACGGTCGGGCCGGTTGCGTACTACGTAGGCCAGGTCAGCGACGACAAATCCAGCGCATTTTATAACGGTGCCATCAACGTCGATCGATATAGCAAATGGGCGGTTGGTGGCATGGTCGGCTACAACTTCGGGCCGGCATCTCTGACGGTCTGGGCCTTTCAAGACGTCTCGGCGAACGCTTCCGGTGGCACACCGGCTACGGGTATTGATTCCGCGACCATCGCAAAGGGCACGAGTGTGTTTGCGAATTTGAGCTTTCGGCTCTGGGCGCCAGACGCTTCGTCATCTCCAACGCGGCCGCAGTTTCGTAAGTGAAAGTGATCCCCACGCGCTTAGAGGACCATCAATAGGGAATTGAGTTTCCGTACTGAGGTCGCGGAGCAAAGGGCCCTGCAGATCGTTTAGAGGTCCTCCCGGCGCGTCTCCCTAGAGGAGCGCTACACTTGGAAACGCGGTGTCATTCGCCGCGTTTCCACTTTTCCGGGCAGCAGGCACAACCGACGCTTCTCGTGGGGTGTATTTTCTTAGTATCGGCAACAATGTGCGGGAGCCCAATCCATTCGCTCCCGTACTAGACCGCCCTGGCTCGAGCAGGGGCTGGCGCGGCCGGCCGTGCAGCGCGGATTGCGTATGCCACCAATACCATGAGACTGAATCTGTCTTCGGGCCGAGGCATACCGCAAGATGGACGAGGGCAAGATGGCCTCGGAGATGATCTCGATTGTCAAGTGCAACAATTGCGGCGAGGTGCTCGATATCGCACGCGTGTCCCGCGACGTGCACGGTGGTGGCAACGGCATCCAGATCGAATATCACGTGATGCGCCACACCGCGAATTTGGAAACCGTGAACATCTATGGCGCTCTCGTAAGGTACTGACGCGGCTCGATGCGGTTGGAATTCGTTGACCCTTCCGAGCAGCTGACTGCCCGAATTTTGATTCCGTACGCCGCTACGGAGCCGGTCACAATCGACTGGCAAATAGCGGTAGACACCTGTCAGGTGTCTCCTCCCTAACTTGCCGGGGTCTTGCGAAAGATCCCGGCATTTTTTCGGATTGGCGATACGATCGGGTCGTCGAACCTTCCGTGCGAGTAGTGTGTATGGCCGCCGTGATCCGCGAGATTGGAATCCGAAGGCCGACAATTCCACGAAAATACTCTTTTAGGGCTACCGCCTCACTAGGCGTTGGAGGCACGACAATGCTATTCGGTCCAGTCCGTGATAGGGTTTTAGCTAGGCCCATCCATCCGCAGTTAGCGAGATCTAACGCCTGAACGTCAACGACCCTTCGCCACGAAGGGCCTTCGACCGGGAAGATGGGTGACGATCATGCTCCTGAATTGCGCTGGACCTTCCTGGGATATCTCAGAGCGGCCATTTGTTCGAAGAGGTCAGTTGCTGGATTGGCACGATACGCTGCGCTACGAAGCGGCTACCAACCGAAAACAACAACGCGAAATTGCCCGCTAGTTGGCTATTTGAAGATGGCCAGTACTGCATTTGGTACAGCATGGCTGACGGCGACCATGCTTAACTACTGATCGTGCCTTGCTTTTTCTGCTCAGTCGTCCAGTCCAACAATGGGACCGAAATGGAGGCTCGGCAGGTCCAACGCGAATTCCTCCAGAGTGAGGAAATGGCATTGATTACAAAAATATGATCGCACGGCTCTAGTTGCACTAAACCATACGAAGTGAAGCCCACTTTCCTAGCCTCGGGCCATGTTGCGGCAAATTTCTCCTGCACGCAGTTGAGTAAGACGCAAAAGAGCGTTTGAGTTGGTCATAGAAATCGAGAACCGCAAAAGCACTTCGGCTTTCTTCCTGGAACTGCTGGGCGATGCGATAGGGAGTTCTGCACAAATGCGGTGCTTCGCTCGAACGTATTAAGTCGGAAATATCGTAGCCGAGCACCTTGAGGGCTTCCGTGGGCGCTACTTGCGGCCGCTTGCTCGCTTGAATCATTTGTGAGATGACCCTTGCGCAAATCAGCGCTAACATCGTTCGAGAACATAGGACCTGATACACCGCTGAGGCTGTCCGTAGCAGCTGCGATCGCGTTTCCGGATCGGAGTATTTCGGAGAGCAGCTTGAGACGAGAAGCGAAGCGCGGGCGGCTTACGATCGAGATTATTGCAGGCAAGGCGTTTACGACCCTCAATGAAATTGAAAGGATGCGTGGCCGATGCCGCGTAGAAGTAAGGGTGCCCGTCTCCACCTCAGACCAGCCCGCTACAGGGCCGGAAAGCTCACTCATCAAGCCACTTGGGTCATCCGGGACGGCACGGGATATTACGCCACTGGATGCGCTGAACGCGAAGTTGCAGCGGCTGAGCAAGTCCTCAAGAACTATATTGCAAAAAAGTACGCGCCGGCGCGCAAGGAACAAGACTTAGAGAAAATCCCCGTCGCCGACGTGCTTTCGATTTTCATTGACGACCGCCCCGACCTTTACGTCGAGAACTCCGACGCTCAGAAGTATCTCAACCGGATCGGGCGCCTCAAAGAATTTTGGGGAAAGCTCATGTTGTCGGAGGTAACACGGACCACGTGCCGTGAGTACCAACAACACCGTGGCAATAAAGGCGGTGCCCGCCGAGATCTGGAGGATCTCAGGGCAGCCATCGCCAACCATGCGGCGGAAGGGCTGCACCGTGCCATTGTGAAGGTCACGCTTCCCAAGAAGGGCCCTGCCCGCGATCGATGGCTGACCCGCGGTGAAGCTGCCCATCTAATCTGGACGTGTTGGCGCGCCCGCGAGATACAGACCGTGCACCGCGGACCCAATAAGGGACAGCAGGTTGAAACGAATAAGCGACCCCTCCGCCATCTCGCCCGGTTCATCCTTATCGGGGTCTATAGCGGGACACGCGCGGGCGCTATTGCGTCAGCATCGCCGACCGCAGCTATCGGGCGGTCCTTTGTCGACCTTGAACGTGGCGTCTATTACCGACGCGCCCAGGGAAAGCAGGAGACTAACAAACGGCAGCCGCCGATGCCGATTCCACCGCGCCTGCTGGCACACCTGCGACGCTGGAAGGAACGCAAGATTATTGCGCGACACTTTGTCGAGTTCAACGGCGACGGTGTATCTTCCGTGAAGACCGCGTTCAAACATGCGGTGACGCTGGCCAAGCTCGGGCCCGGCGTTTCGCCGCATACGCTACGGCACACCGCAGCAACGTGGCTAATGCAGAACGGTACCGACCCATGGCAAGCCGCCGGGTATCTCGGCATGAGCGTCGAGACATTGTTGCGCGTGTACGGGCACCACCACCCGGACCACCTGAAGGATGCCGTCGCCAAGATGACGGCCAAGCCTACCGCCTCAGCTTCGCCTCAGAAACGAGTGGAAAAGAAGGAAACGAACGTCGTCAAAATTCAATGAAAATGGGCATTTCTAGTGGGAATACTACGAGTTTCCACCGCTCATAACGGTCTGGTTGCAGGTTCGAGTCCTGCCGGGCCCACCACATTGATAGTCCGCCAGCGTTCGCAACGATGCGTCCTCATTCGCTAAAACGATACTTTTCCCAATTTTCCAATGGTCTGCGGCGTTCAAACGTTCGCCGACGTTCGCATGCCGTTTGCTAACATCCCGCCGTTTTGTTGGCATATTTGTTGGTATCTTATCGAAGCCCAAGCGAGATACCAACATGCCGCTCACGGATACGAAGTGCCGGAATGCCAAGGGGCAAATCAAGCCATGCAAGCTCTCCGACGGCGGTGGCTTGCACCTCTTAATCAATCCTGACGGAGCCAAATACTGGCGCTTGGCCTATCGGTGGCGTGGCAAGCAACGCACCCTCGCAATCGGCGTCTATCCGGCCATTGGGTTGATGGAGGCGCGCGCTGCGCGGGATGAAGCCAAACGTAACCTTGCTGCTGACATCGATCCTTCCGTAGTCAAACAGGAGCGTAAGCGGGCCGCAAAGATTGCGACTGACAATACCTTCGAGGCCGTCGCGCGCGAGTGGCACGAAAACTGGAAAGGTGCACGTAGCCCCTACTACGCTGCCCAGATCCTCCGACGTCTGGAGGCGGATGCTTTCCCGGCGATCGGCCGCCGTCCGATTGCGGCGCTCGAACCGCCAGAACTGCTGGACATGCTGCGCAAAGTCGAGAAGCGCGGGGTGAACGAAACGGCGCGACGGCTAAAGCAACTCGTCGGACAAATATTCCGTTTCGCTATCGTAACCGGCCGAGCGAAGCGGGACCCCTCTGTTGATCTCAAGGACGCCTTACGAGCCACCGGAGAACCGCAGCGTCACAGAGCGATGCCGCTTTCAGAGCTACCAACGTTCTTGCAGAAGTTGGAATGTTACAGTGGCGAGCAGCAGACCAAACTTGCATTGAAACTGGTAACCCTGACGTTTCTTCGAACGACTGAGCTGCGCGCCGGCAAGTGGAGCGAACTGGAGAACCTGGATGAAAATTCCGCTGTGTGGCGCATTCCGGCCGAACGCATGAAAGTGCGCCTGGAGCATCTGGTGCCTCTGTCACGCCAAGCCGTCGCGGTATTGCGCGAGCTGCGCGCGCTTTCGGGCGGCAGCCCCAACATCTTTCCTTCGCCCGGAAAAGGCGACTGCATGTCCAGCAACACCATGCTCTATGCCATCTACCGGATGGGATATCACGGCCGCGCCACGACGCACGGTTTCCGCGCCGTCGCTTCCACGATCTTGAACGAAACCAACTTGTTCAACCGAGATTGGATCGAACGCCAGCTTTCGCACGTAGAACGAAATGAAGTGCGACGCGCTTACAACGCTGCGGAGTGGATGCCTGACCGTCGAAGAATGATGCAGTGGTGGGCAGACCATATTACAGCGTTGGCTCTCGAAGGAGATAAAATCATTCCGTTGTCGCGCGCCGGCTAGCTAAGTGAATTGCACCAAGCGGTCGTATTGCGCCTGACGCGGCGAATATTTCATCGCTGCTCACGGTGAAGAGGAACATTCAATCCGGCGAGGCTCAACAGCTAAAGATGCTCAGCCCGCGGCGGCTATCGGTGATGAGAACGCCCATTGCGCTTCCGCCGTTACCTGGAGCGGCGCCATGCAGCGACGCCAAAGGTGCGCGAGATAGATGGATGGAGCCGCTCCGCTAGCTCGGTGGACAGCGGGGACAAGACAGCCGGATTGATTGCAATTATCTAATCCCACGGTCGGATGTACGCGATCGTCGGTTTGACCAACCTCGGAGTTCTGACATGATCGCCCGCCCGCGTGATTTGGCAGACCAAATGTCCGGCACGCAGCAGTCACAAATATTCACGCTGCCCGTTGATGCGGCTCGCTGCAAAGCCCGCGAGTTTATTGACCAGCCTCCACGCAGCGGCTTCTTGCCAGTCATCGAGAAATGGCGACAGCTTCCCGATGGTCAGATTGAATTTGCGATCCGGCATTTGCCGACTGTAGATTGACAGGCTGGCGGCGTCACCGGCTCCGGCCGCCAAACACGCGCCGATTGGGGTCTGTGCGCCAATTGGGCAGGACCACACCCTTGAACGCGGTGCAGCATTCGATTCTTCAAGTGCCCCCAACCCGCTCAATAACGGCTGCGGCGGTGCATGTAAGGAGGTTTGAGGTGTAGTTGACGGTTGTCGCTACGCAGCAGGGCGATCATCTCGACCCTGTCGGCTGGCGGGCCGTAGTTTGCGCTCATACCCATACAGCCGAGGCCGATGGCAGAGACCACAAGGCCGCTCCGGCCCGATTCACGCTCTTAATCTTCTTACTCCGGGTGCGGTGATTAGCGGTAAGACATTTTGAGGACAGCGGGCGGTAGTCGCTCGCCAGCGACCTCGATCCGGGCCAGGCGCGCTTCGATAGCGGCCATGTCCTCATCGGAAAGGCTCACCTCGGCCGCGCCGAGGTTTTCCTTCACGCGGTCCAGGCGGCGCGTGCCGAAGATCGGCACGATGCTGGGCCCTTTGCGAGGAGCCAGGCGAGCGCCACCTGCGCGGCCGTGGCAGCCTTGGCCGCGGCAAGCTGTTCGACCGCCTCGACCACAGGCCGGTTGGCCTTCATCGCCTCGCGAGTGAATCGCGGGGATCCCGCGCGGAAGTCGTTCACACCGAAGCTCGAGGTACTCGCAATCTTGCCGGTCAGGTAGCCGGTCCCGAGCGGGCCCCAGGGCACGAAGCCGATGCCCAGTTCCTCGCAGAGAGGCAGCACCTCCGGCTCTGGGTCGCGGGTCCACAGTGAGTATTCGCTTTGGATCGCGGTGACAGGCTGGACGGCATGGCACGGCGAATGGTGTCCGCCGCCGCTTCTGAAAGACCGAAGTGGCGCACCTTGCCGGCCACGATCAGGTCCTTCACCGCGCCGGCGACGTCCTCGATGGGGACGTTCGGATCGACGCGGTGCTGGTAGAGAAGATCGATGTGGCTCGTGCCGAGGCGTCGCAGCATCGCGTCCGTTACGCGCTTGATGTGCTCCGGCTGGCTGTTGAGCCCGCGGCGTTCGCCCGTCGTAGGATCAATGTCAAAGCCGAACTTGGTGGCGATCACGATCTCGTTGCGGACGGGCGCCAGCGCTTCCCCGACCAGGGCTTCGTTAGTCCAGGGACCGTAGACCTCGGCAGTGTCAAACAGGGTGACGCCAAGCTCGTGGGCCCCGCGAATGACACGGATGCTCTCGGCCTTTTCCGGCGCTTGGCCGTAGGTCCTAGCGAAGCTCAGGGTCCCAAAGCCGAGTTCAGACACCTCCAGGGCGCCCAACTTTCTCATACGCATGTTGCAACTCCTATCGAACCGGATCGGCCGAGCGCCGTCGGCGCGCTGGCCGTCGGTGGTGTGGTGTGAAGATGGACTGGCCGCGTGCAGCCGATTAGAGTGGTAATCGCGCATGAAGTTATTAGTCGGACTTATGAATGCTGAACGACGAACTGAGCGATCTCGCGATCTTCGCCGCCGTCGCTGATGCCCGCAGTTTTACACGGGCGGCGGCCAAGCTTGGGAAGTCGCAGTCAGCCTTAAGCCAGTCGGTTCGCCGGCTGGAAGAGCGCCTGAAGCTGCGTCTGCTCACGCGCACGACCCGCAGCGTGATGCCGACGCCTGCGGGCGAGCGACTCTTAAGCACCCTTCGCCCCGCTCTGAGCGAGATTGAGGCCCAGCTTAATGCGCTCAGCGAGCTGCGCGAATTGCCCTCGGGATCGCTCCGGCTTACCGCCGGCCGGCATGCCGTTCAGACGGTGTTGTGGCCCGCCCTGCTTCGGCTGAATTCGCGCTATCCCGACATCAAGGTTGAGGTGTCGATCGAACCCGCTCTCACGGACATCGTCACCGAACAGTACGACGCCGGTGTCTGGCTGGGGGAACAGATCGCCCGGGATATGATCGCCCTGCGCATCGGCTCTGATCTACCGATGGTGGTGGTCGGATGCCCGGCCTACCTCGCTGACGACGGCATCCCGATCGAACCGCAGGACCTCACGCATCACCGCTGCTGCAACATCCGCCTGCCGACCTCCGGCGGCCTCTATGCCTGGGAGTTCGAGCGCGACGGACGCAGCGTCAACTTCCAGGTCGATGGCCCCTTCGTCCTGAATGACATGCACCTGCTCATCGACGCCGCCCTGCATGGCGCGGGGTTGGCGATCGTGATGGAAGACATGGCGGCGCCGTTCATCGCCGATGGACGCCTGGTCCGGGTATTGGAAGACTGGAGCCCGCCGTTCTCCGGCTACCATCTCTATTACCCTAACCGGCGTCACCCCTCTCCGGCGTTCGCCGCGCTGCTGGAGGAACTCCGGGCCAACTCTCATCTATAAGCAGGCCGAATGACGGCCCCACATCCAGGCCAGCGGCTGATTGAGGGCCGCGCTGTCTCTGTGCTGGAGACCAAACAAACCGAGACAACAATGCGCTAACTTTTTCTGGCGCAATACGGCGCAACACATTGTTGGCTGGCCCGCGCTTGCGTCGTGCAAGAGGCGACGTCGCCCCTCAGAATTTCTTGCCCCTGCCACTCTGCGGTTTTCGATCAGCGCTTGCGCCTTTCATTTCGTCCTGCGTGACGCGGCAATCACCGTTCTTGTCATTCTGCAAAATAAATTCACTCGGCTTGTCCACAAATTCGCTGTGGGTGATCTTTCCGTCTTGATTTTCGTCAAAGTAGCCGAAGTCTGCATCGGCGAAGGCAGTCCCGACTCGACGGATGATGGTGAATTCGGCTGTATCGAGATGTCCGTCGCGGTTGCGATCGGCCAGGTTAAATAGCCGATCAAGGTAACTCTTCCACTCCTCGCAGGTATTGATACCATCATGATTGGCGTCCCAGATATCGGGGCCGTTTGTCGGCGGAGCGTCTTTGGTCGATTTGGGGCCACGCCCCGCGTCTCCGGCTGGAACGGATTGTGCAGAAGCGTAGGGTGCGGCCATCATGAGCAATCCCACGGCGATGCTCATGCCGCGAGCGGACGTCGTGCGCAACAAATCTCTCTTCTGTTTTGGTGCCTCCCGCCATCTGAAGCAACATATTCTGGAGTTGAATGTCAAAACGACGTCCCGCCACCGAACTTGAATTGCTGCACGATATCGTACTTGCCTTTGGTCAGCGGGACCGCATAGTCGAAGCGAAGGGGTCCAAAGGGAGACTGCCAAATCAAGCCCACACCCACCGAAGTCCGGATAATGTTGGTGTCGTCATACTGCATGGCACAGGTCGGGCAGGTCGGTGAATTCACTTCCCCCGTTGCGGTCCAGGAGGTGGGACCCTGATAGCCCCAAAGCGACCCCGCATCGGCATAGACCGCGCCCTTAAGACCGACCTCCTTCGGCAGGAACCAGAACGGCATCTGTAGTTCCGCCGACACGCCCCAATATTTGGTACCCCCCAAGGCGTCGCCCGATCCGGTATAGGGGTAGAAGGTGAGATCGCGCGGACCTATCCCGTTTGGCGCAAAGCCACGAACAAGATTTGGACCCATCTGGAATTGGTCAAGCATTCGAAGCTGACTGCCCATGCTGTTGAGCATGCCGCCCTGGGCGTGGATCACCCCGACGATATCGGCAACCAGCGGGGTGTAGTATTTCGCATCGATGGCGGATTTCAGGTAGCTGACGTCGCCTCCGACACCGGCAAAATCCTGCTTGAAGTCGATCAGCAGGCCGTCTGTCGGATTTTTGTTGTTGTCGAGGGTGTTGTAGTTCAGCGAATAGCCCAGCGACGACGTCCATGTCGCGCCGTTTGCCAATTCCTGTCGGACTGGTAGTGAAGACTCTCCGTCCGACAAACAGCCCGGAAGCAGTCCGGCCTGGGCATTACCGGTCGGGTCGACACCGCCCAGAACCGTATTGATGTAAGTCGGCGTCGGGAAAAATGCCGGCCCCGCGAGGTTATTGCAGTTGTTGAGCGTGGTGGGCAGCGTGATGGACTGCTGATAGAGCGAATATCGAAGCTGCAGCGACAGATCTTCTCGCAAGGTAAATCCAAGTCGCGGACTGAAGCCGAGCGTGGTGGTGCCGTACGAAACGTAATCGTTCGCAAGCTGCTCGCGATAGAATACGTCAAGGCCGAGGGCGACGCGGTGGTCCAGCAAATAGGGCTCGACAAACGACAGCGAAGCACCACGCGCATACTGGCCATAGGTTACCGACGCCTTCGCAAACAGGCCGCGGCCGAGGAAGTTGCGTTCGGAAATGCTGACCTCCGCGAGCGCGCCGTCGGTGGTCGAATAGCCACCCGATATCGAGAAGTCGCCGGTCGATTTCTCCTCAAGATCAACAATCAGAATCACGCGATCGCTGGAGGAACCGGGCTCGGTGACGAGCTTCACGCTTTTGAAGAAGTCGAGGTTCTTCAGGCGGCGTTCGGCGCGATCGACCAACGCGCGGTTGTAGGCGTCGCCTTCGGAAAGATCGAACTCGCGGCGGATCACGTAATCGCGGGTACGGGTGTTGCCGCGTATATCGATGCGCTCGATATAGCTGCGCGGACCCTCGTCGACGGTGAAGACGATCGAGATGGTGTGCGCTTCGAAATTGCGGTCGCCGCGTGGACGCACCATCGCGAAGGCGTAGCCACGTCGCGACGCCTCGATCTGCATTTCCTCGACCGACTTCTCAAGTGCTTCGGCGTTGTACAGCGAACCAACGCTGACGCGCGAGAACGAGCGCAGCACGTTCGGAGCCAGGGTTGCGATTGAGGACTGGAAATCCACCGACGCGACCCGGTATTGCTGGCCTTCCTCGATCCTGAAGGTGACCAGGAAACCCTTGCGCTCCGGATCGTATTCGGTCAGCGCGGCCACCACCTGCACGTCGGCAAAGCCGTTCTTGAGATAGAACCGGCGGATTAGGTCGCGGTCGGCCTCGACCCGGTCCGGGTCATAGACGTCGTTGCCGCCGAGAAAGCTCAACAGATTGGATTCGTGCGTCTTGATGACGTCCTTGAGGCGATAGGACGAATACGCGTTGTTGCCGATGAACTCGATCAACTTGACGCCGGTCTTCGACCCCTCCTCGATCGTAAAGACGAGGTCGACCCGGTTGTTCGGCTGCTCGATGATTTCGGGGGTAACGTGCACGTCGTAGCGCCCCGAGTGACGATAGATTTCGGCGATGCGCTGAGCGTCCGACTGCACCATGGGACGCGACAGCGTTCCGCGCGGCTTGGACTGGATTTCGGCCGAAAGCTGCTCGTCCTTGACCTTTTTGTTGCCCTCGAAGGCGATGCGGCCAATCACCGAGTTTTCGACCAGGGTCACCAGCAGGCGACCACCGGTCTGGGTGATCTTCACGTCCTGGAACAATCCGGTCTCGATCAGCGCCTTCAGACCGTCATCTATCTGCGCCTGATCCAGGCGCCCGGCGGGACCCGGCTTGAAATACGAGCGAATGGTCTCGACTTCGACCCGCCGGTTACCTTCGACCTCAATCGAAGACACCGTTTGGGCGACCGCAGGCGACGATGACAGCGTAGCAGCGACCGGTATTGCCAACATCATCAGAACGGCCAGTAAGCCTCCCCGCAACTGCATTCCAACATTCATGCCCAACGCGCCCTCGCCATTCCGAGCGGCACGCTAAAGTGTGGATGCGGCTAAAAAGCCTCCGAAACGTTTCCAGTCATTTTGAAATGTTGCTCAATGGTAATTGGAGCCGCAACGAGTTCGGCTCATGTGGCTTCGGGCGAACATCATTGCTCGGGATTTTGCGTGCTCAGGCCGCGGCCTCCTGGCTCTGCTGGTGAACCGGCAATTCAACGCGCGCAATCAACCCATGAGGTTGCCGATCATGGAGCGACAGCTCGCCGCTGTGCGCCAGCACGATAGCACGGGCGATCGAAAGCCCGAGACCAAAGCCGGCGGCCTCATCCATGTTCCGCGCGACGTCGCCACGCACGAATGGTTCGAGCATCGCATCCTTGCGCGCATCGGAAATGCCGGGACCGTCGTCCTCAATGTCGATCGTCACGGTATCTGGCGACATCCTTAGACGGATCGTGACCTCGGCACCGAATCTGACCGCGTTTTCGACAAGATTGGTAATGCTGCGATGCAGATCGTCTGGCCGCAACGTGGCCATCGCGTGTTGCGGCCCGTAGTAAGCGACTTTGTGTCCCATATCGGCGAATTGATCGGTGATGAGCTGCAACGTGCTGGCGATGTCGACCAGCGTCATGGATTCGAGTCTACGGTCGTTGCGCAGGAAGGAAAGCACCGACTCCAGCATCGATCGCATCTGATCGAGATCGCCCAACATGCAGCTACGATGCCCATCGTCTTCGATAAATTCGGAGCGTAGGCGCATTCGGGTGATCGGAGTCCTCAGGTCGTGGCTGATCGCGGCCAGCATCCTGGTGCGGTCGTCGATAAGGGTGCTGATCCGTTCCCGCATGCGGTTGAGCGCCTTTGCAACCGAACGAATTTCTTCGGGGCCGCGTTCGGGCAGCGGCGCAGGGGCGCCGTTCAGGCTGAAGCTTTCGGCGGCGCTGGCGAACGACGACAGCGGCGCCGTCAAGGCGCGCGCCGTCCACAGGCCAAGCAACGTGACGCTGATGGCGGCAAACAGCAATGTCAGGAACCACGGTCCAATCCAGAACGGACGTGGCCGCTGGTCCGGCAGGAGACTTGCGGAAATCATCGCGCCATCCGGCAGCGCAATACCGACCTTGCGGGTGTCTTCATGCGGGAGTGACGATATCCGGTAGTTGCTGCCGAGGTGGCGATGCAGACTGCGCAGATTTGGACCATCCGGTTGGTCCGCCGCTGGAGCAGCACCCGGCGCAAGATCTCTAATGTCCAGTTGCGGAAAGGCCCGCGCGACGTCGGCGAAAAGCCGTGGCCGTTCGGCCATGGGCGTGGCGCCGAGAAGCTGGACCACCGCGGCCAGCTGACTGTGTCCGCGGCCGACCGGCGTCAAGTCCGGCCGGTAGATAAGAAAGGTTGTGGTGAGGATCAGGTGAATTGCAATGATCGAGGCGATTACCAGCGCTGCGATCTGTCCGCTGATACCCCTCAGATTCAGAAAACCGAGCAGCTTCATGATCGGCTGTCTGCTGGGGGTGTGACCGTATCCACCGTGGGGGTGAACATGTAGCCGCAGGAACGCACCGTCTTAATCATGGTGGGGTCTAGTGGATCGGGTTCGATCTTGCGCCGGATACGGCTCACCAGCACATCGATGCTTCGCTCGAATGAGCCGACGTTGCGGCCCTGGGTGAGATCGAGCAGGCTGTCGCGCGACAGCACGCGGCCTGGCCGCTCGCAGAAGGTACGCAGCAGATCGAATTCGGCGCTGGTCATCGCAACCCGCGCGCCGGCTGGATTGCGAAGCTCCCGCAACCTGAAATCGATCCGCCACCCCAGAAAGCTGAGGGCGGTTGCGCCATCGGTGGCGCTGACGGTCTGGGCGGATGCCTGGCGGCGAAGCACGGCGTTGATCCGGGCCAGCAATTCGCGCGGATTGAACGGTTTGGCAAGGTAGTCGTCGGCGCCCATTTCCAACCCGAGAATCCGATCGACGTCCTCGCCGCGCGCGGTCAGCATGATGATGGGCATTTGCGACTCTGCGCGAACCTTGCGGCACAGGCTGAGGCCATCCTCGCCGGGCAGCATGACGTCGAGGATAAGAAGATCGACGCGACGGTCGGCCATCGCCCGCGCCATTTCGCGTCCGTCGTTTGCCGTCGTCACATTGCAGGCGTTGGTACGCAGATATTTCGCGATCAGCGTCCGCGTCTCGCGATCGTCTTCGACGACAAGAATGTTCGGCGATGCCGTGGCCATGCCCAAGTCTTTACGTGAGATTCTTGTTTCGGAATAGTTCTGACGTCGTCCTCGCAACATGAGGCAACATGCCAGCAAGGCAATAAAAAGGCCGTGCTTGCGCCGTCAACGCCCATCGGGTTACGGCGTCACCACCGCCATTTGCCGCTACAATAAGTCGCTTCCGCCGAACACGCGCGTGTGATCCAAGATCATCTTTTCCATTTGTTTCCACGACGTTTCATTGTGTTGCTGCAATGAAAACACCCAAAGCAAACCGACAGCCAAGAACCAATCACGCACACGTCAAGCCGCGTTACAGGCCTTCAGTATCGGTTCGGCGGACGTCAGCAACCGCTGCGTCCTCCGGATCAGGTCTAAGCAGAATGTCTGGCGAAGCACTGTTGGCGTACGTCGGTTGTTGATCCAGTGGAAGGGGTGCGCGCTGCGGGCGGGACGGTCGGATTTGCCGGTGCCATCAACCCGCTCGTGCCATAACTATGCATACCGCCCGAAATACCGTCGTGCATGCTGCCAACCATGCCCCATGCATGCCGCCGCGCGCATGGCACTTACAAGGGGCAGGTCATACGCAAGGGGGGCCTTATGGCGACACAAAAGCTCAGCCAATTCGGATCGGAAGTATGATCGTGATTTCCTGCTCAGCCCCGAAAAGAGAAATCAGGTAGTCGAGTTGTGGGAGGTCGAGAAGTACGGGAGGGACCCGCGCACGGCTTACTGTCGCCGTTGCCGCCAACCACCGGCAGCAACGGTGGACTGTGCCTTCGACGTCGTACGCGATCATTGCGCGAGCCAGGCCTGCCCACCCTTCTTCATCTGTACTTCGAGGTCGCTACCCTTCGTCGCAAAGACGCGGCGCACCGGAAAGCCGCTTTTTTCGAGCAGATAGGCAAGCGGTGCATAAGCGCTGGGATAACGGGCAACGATTGCCTTGTCGATGTCGACAATCCCGGTCGGAAATGTGAAAGATCCCATGTCGTAAATGCATTGACGCTTGACTGTTTTCCAGACGCCGCCGCGCTTTTCGACGAGATCGTAGAAGCGGCTGTGTCCCGCGCAGCCGAGACCAAGCTTCAGGTTCTCGCCAATTATCACTACGTTGGTCTCGACCACTGCCTTGCAGCCGTTGAACGCCACCACCGGCGAAGTGATGAGGTGTTTCGTCCGCAGATCCGATGCGCCCATGCGCATCGAGGCATCGACAAAGTCGCTCGCCTTACCTTCAAACCACGTGACCTCGATCTCGCCGTCCGGATGGAACAGGGCGCGTAGGTCATCCCACTGAGCGAGATCGCGATGAATCCAGCCCGTCATCAGGTCAGCGATATCCATCCTGTCTTGCAGGTTCGTTTGCATTCGAGGTTCCTCTCCAATCGGACGTGCGGGACGGGGCGCAAGAGCAGCGGATTGATTCAAGGTCGTTTCGGCGGAGCTAACCACTATTCGACTCCCTGCTATGATGCCTGTTCAGGCCCAGACGCTCCTAATAGGGACGATCAAGACGCGCAGCCTGGCTCCTCACGCAGTGTTGAAGCTGCCCCCACGATTGTTTGAATTGAAGACCGCCGCGTTGCGGCGAGACCAAGACGTGATGCCACAGAGGATTGGCGCAAGATCAGGCAATCACAGCAAGGGACTTGGTTTTCTGGCAGATTGATATGTTCGAGACAACCCGGTTGCTGCCGGCTCGAGACGGCATCCCTCTGATCGACGCTGTGCGCTCGTATGCACCGGCTCCTGGGCAGCGACAGCAGAATAATTTTCGGTTTCTGAAGATTGAAGCAAGACCGGTGCAACCACAGCAACAGAACCAAGTCATTGCGAAGCGGATGGATACATTTTCATTTCGTGCCCGGTTCTCGCAATCGCAATTCCGTCAACAGACGTCGTGCCGGGCCGCACCTGACAATCTTCTCTCAAGATCAATCGCCAGGAGACGTGCAATGAATATCGATCTCACGATGACTATCGATCTTGCGGGGATCAGAATTCCCGATAGCAAGCTTGCTCGCGAAATAATGGAATTGGTGCAGGACGCCGAATCGGCGCTGCTCTTTCACCATTCGAGCCGCGTCTATTACTGGGGCGCTCTGGCAGGTAAGCGTCGCGGACTCAGGTCCGATCCCGAGCTGCTTTATGCAGGCGCGATGTTCCACGACATGGGCCTGACCCATCAGCACAGCAGCGCGGACGAGCGTTTCGAAGTTGACGGCGCGAATGTCGCCCGTGACTTCCTGCGCAGCCACGGCATCGCGCAACAAGATATCGACACGGTCTGGACCGCCATCGCCTTGCACACGACGCCCGGCATCCCGAAGCACATGCACCCGGTCGTAGCTCTAGTGACCGCCGGCGTCGAAATGGATGTGCTCGGGTTAAGCTATGCCGAGTACAGCGACGTAGAGCGCGAGGCGGTGGTGCATGCACATCCGCGTACTGCGCATTTCAAAGAAGACATCATCCAAGCCTTCTATGGCGGGATCAAGCACAAGCCGGAGACGACCTTCGGCAATGTGAAAGCAGATGTTCTGGCGGATAAGGATCCGTCCTTCAGGCGCGGCAATTTCTGCAGCGTGATCCGCGCCTCCGCCTGGCGAGGGTAAACTTCTCGCAAGATTGTCGGCTTGGCCGGAATCTATGCGTTCCGAAAAGTCTTGGGTATTGCCCAATGTGTCAATCGGCTTTGACGCTTGACACCCGCCGATCCCATACTCGGTCGCGACGGCGCCCTGGGCAGGCGCCGTCAGCAAGCAGATCATAAGGCTGGAGCGGTGATTCGGGTGTGCCCTGTTTCAGCGCGCCGGTCGCGGACTCCTCCTGATCGAGGCAGGACGGCGCCTGCTGCAAGAGATCGGGCCGGCCCTGGACCAGATCGAAGCCGCCAGCCGGCAGGTCGATCGTCGATCGCCCAACGCCTTGCGCATCAGCGCGCCCCCGTCTTCATGGCGTATTGGCTGGTGCCCCGGCTCGGCCTGTTCCAACAGCGCCATCCGCACATTGAGATCCAACTCGACAACAAGCGGGATCGAAGTCGGGCGTTGCCGGAACATGCCGATGTCGCTGTCCGTCGCGGGCTGGCAGATGCGACCGGCTTCTCCGCCGATCCTTTCATGCCAGAAGCCCTGTTGCCGGTGTTCGGTGCGGGCCTGCCCGGTCGGGACAACATCCGCGCGCCAGCGGATCTTGCCAATACGACCTGGCTGACGGCGACGATGCGCTCGGATGACTGGCAGCGCTGGCTTGCCAAAGCCGGGCTGGCGGGCCTGAGCCCGGCGCGCTGGGTGACGTTCGACCACACCAACCTCGCACTCGGTGCCGCGATGGACGGGCTTGGTGCGATCGCTCCTGTCTATCTGATAGAGGCCGAGTTGCGCACAAACCGCTTGATCGCGCCGTTTCCAGAATTGATGGCGCCAGACGATAGCTACCATGTTCTGTGCAGAACGGGCCAGGAGAACAGGCCTCCGGTTCGCGCGTTCAGGGAATGGCTTCATGAATTGGGAACGGCGCACGCCGATGCGGTGTCGACTTATTTCAGATGCATCGTTGGAACGAACGACGCTGATTCTCAGCGCTACATATGATGCGCGCATACAGCCAAGTATTTGGTCGGCTCAGGCGTCTCCTAGGAACCACTCGATCAGCCGGCGACTGACCACCATCTAGCACCGAGCTTTGTCTTTAAACCTCGAGAACACCGAAACGCGGTGCGCTTCTGCCTTGGTGAAACCGAAGCTTGCTGCGAAGGGGCCGGTTGTTTCGCCCTTCTTGCTCTGGGCAGAGGCGCGTTGATTACTGGCATTCGACAATCCCAAGTTCGTACTATCAAGCGTTATTCTCGTCTCGCATCAGTGACATCAGCTCTCTGCCGAAGGTTTCGATGTGAAGCCATGCCTCTCTCGACGCCCGCTCGGGATTTTTTCCGGTCAGCGCCGATGCAAAAAGCTGATGCTGCTCGACCACGCCTGAGCAATCATCCGGTTTGTCCGCCTGATCAGACCGGCACCGCAGCGCCCTGAGCCCGAGCCGATTGACACGCTGGAGGCTGTAGGGGCCATCAGCTTGATGGCTTTCCCCGCGGCCAGATGAAAGCCCATCACGAAAATCGATGCGCCTGCGGTCTTTATTCATGGCGTGATCGACCTTATGTTTGCTGCATGAGCATTGAACCAGAACAACTTCCCGCTGATTGCCGCCGGGCCAAAGACATCCTAGCGCGGGTCAGTGACAAATGGACAATCCTGCTTCTGATGGTGCTCGGCGACCGGCGGATGCGCTTCACGGAATTGCACCGGGCGATCGATGGCATCTCCGAGCGCATGTTGACCGTTACGCTGCGAAATCTCGAGCACGACGGGATCCTGATCCGGACAGTCTACGTCACGATTCCGCTGCGGGTCGAATACGAACTCTCCGACCGCGGACGCTCGCTCAAGCTTGCGCTGGCCCCGATCGGTAGGTGGGTGATGGAGAACCAGACCGACATCGAAGAGGCGCGCGAGCGACTCCGACAGCAATCCCCTGAGGATAGCGCCGTCATCGACGATTAAAGCCGCGACCTCACTTACTGCCGGGTAAGTCACTGCGGAAAAAGTGCGATCTTGCGCCCACCGCGGTTACCGCTACATGGTGGCTTACCAATCGTAAGTGTCTAGGAAAGCGACTATGCAAAAACGACCCAAAATCGGCATCATCATCAGCACAACCCGTCCCGGGCGGTTCGGGGAAGTCCCGACGAACTGGCTGTTCAATATCGCTAAGGACCGCAATGACGCCGATTTCGAGATTGTCGATCTCCGCGATTATCCCATGCCGTTCTTCGAGGAAAGGGTGCCGCTGCACGTTGCGCCGCCGCAGAACGAAGTCGCACTGCGCTGGGGCGAGAAGATCGCCAGCCTCGACGGCTACATCTTCGTCACGGCGGAATACAATCACAGCATTCCGGCCGTGCTGAAGAATGCCCTCGACTATCTTTGGTCCCAGATCCACCGCAAGCCGGCGACCTTCCTGGGCTATGGCGGGGGCGGCGCAGCCCGCGCCGTCGAGCATTTGCGGAATATCCTCGCCACGGCGCAAGTGGCCTCGCTCCCGCGCGCCGTTCATATCGGCATGATCGAGATGATGGGCATGATGCGCGAGGGCAAGTCCATGGCGGACTATCCCTACCTCGACGACTACGCCAAGCCGATGCTGGACGAACTCGTCTGGTGGGCCAACACGCTCAAGGAAGGCCGCTCCGGCGACAGGGTCGCCGAGGCAGCCTGAGTTCTGGTCACCACGGGATCGGCAAAAGTGCGCTACTACCGTGCGGCTGCGTGGGATATGGAAAGTTGCACGCGGCGGGGCAATCAGACCGTTGGCCCGGCTCGGCTACATGGACTACACTAGCGTCGCGGAAGTTTTCAGCATGCCCTCCTACGCCGACCAGGCGAGTCTAGTCGGGGAAGCTGTCGCGAACCGAACCCGTCCCGCCGCGCGATGCGCTCGGCGTCGAAGAGCGATTCACCGGTCTATGTCTTCGAATTCAATGACCGCAAAGCACCGCAATATCTCCCGCCAGCGTCCTACCCGTATGGCGCGGCACATACGCTTGAGCTGCAGTACATCTTCCCGGGCTATCATGGCGCGGCCGGTGTGAAGAAGCCGCTCAGTGCCGACCAGCAGATGTTGTCCAACGCGATGATCAAGTATTGGACCAACTTCGCCGGGACCGGCAATCCGAACGGCAAGGGCCTGCCGAACTGGCCGCAATGGACGCGAGCCACGGAACAGTCCTAAATGCTCGATATGAAGATCGCGACGGGCACGGAATTCGCCAAGGACCGCAAATGCGACTTCTGGGACATATTGTAACGCAATGTAACTAAGAAAGGCCTCCGGCCGAATCGCAGGAGAATCATTTCAGACAGCGTTTCACGCAGCCTTGGTCAAAAACTGAGGTCATCCACTCGCAAAATTATGCCCGCTTAGCCTCTCTCAATTCCAGGCTCTGCGATAAACTTCATGCACCTCATGAAATGCGGTCGGTCTTCGGGTGCCAGCGGCGCGAGCAGTACGGTTTGCAATTGAGATACACCAGAAACCAGCTCCAACAGCGCATGTTTTCCGAAAGGAGCCAAAGATACCTCGGCTGAGCGGCGATCATTCTTGTTGATGCGTTTGGTGATCAGGGAACGTTCCTCCATGCGACTGATCATTTCGCCTAGCGTGCTGCGATCGACCCGGATGTGTCCCGCGAGTTTCGTCAGCGTAAGCGTGCCACACTGGTACAAGGTCAACAACACACCGAACTGACGTGGCGTGATTTCACTCTGTGTGGTCAATTGCTCGTATAGACTCTTGAAGCGCGTATCGAGCAGCCGCACGAGGAAGCCAAGTCCCTTGTCGAGCTTGAGCGTGCGGGCAATGTCTTCGAGCGATTTGTCTCCCACAGCGGAACGAGCTTCGGCCTTGGGCGACTTGGTCTTAACCTTATGCATCGGCACCAAGGCCCATAACGCCACGGGCAAGCCTAGCACCATAACGCATGGTCTTTGCACCAGCGTTGCATCCTACGACGCCGATGAGTTCCCCCGCCTTGTGATACTCCGCCACGAAGGCCCGCTTTTCGTTGTCTTGATGCACAATCCGTATGTCGTCGGCATCAACCGCGGAACCCAACATTTGTAGACGTACTCCGTACAAGTCTGACCAGAAGTAGGGAACAAAATCACGCCAAGGAGTTCCGATTCCGCCAGAAATGGATTGTGCGACGATGCGAGCCTGCTCCCTCGCTGCCGTCCAGTGTTCGTGTCGTACATGCAGTCCGCTCAATGGATCAAGCCACGCCGCGACATCTCCTGCTGCAAAAATGCCCTGCGCCCCCGTCCTTCCCTTCTCGTCGCAGAGGATACCATTCGATAACTCAAGTCCGGAGGAAGCCAGCCATTCCACGTTGGGTAGCGAGCCCAGGCCCGCAACCACGACGTCCGCGTCGATTCGCATGTCATCGGCGATGAAAACTCGCTGCCCGCAAGCCGCCCTTTCGATCCTTTCGACGGCAACGCCGCACAGAAGTTCGACGCCAGCCTGGACATGCAAATCTGCAAGCCGAGCGGCGATCTGGCTACCCAGAATCCGCTCGAACGGAAGCCTCGCCGCTTCGATCACGACGACGTCGAGCCCGAGACTAGAAGCGGTAGATGCCACCTCAGCCCCGATAAAGCCCCCACCAATGACCACGAGGCGCTTGCCCGGGCGAAAAAGGGCACGCAACTGCGTTGCGTCGTCCAGACCACGCAGCAAATGAACTGTGCCTGTGCAACGATCGGCATGGAATGGCCGGGCGCGTGCGCCCGTCGCAATAATGATGCGTTTTGCGGTGAGCGATTGACCCGATTCGAGGGAGACCGTACGCGTATGGAGGTCGAGCCTTTGCACAGCGCTTCCGAGTTGCAGATCGATCTTTGATCGCGCATAGTGGCCACGATCATGAAATAGCAGGTCCGGCAACGCTACTTCAACCTGCAACGCCGCCTTGGACAATGGCGGCCGGTCGTAAGGCAAGTGAGCCTGTGCATCGACCAGGGTAATCCTGCCAAGGAAGCCGCATCGCCGCAGCTCATTCGCCGCGCCTACGCCGGCTACCGAAGCACCGATGATGAGTACACTATCCGCCATGCTTTCGCCTTCTTGCGGCCAACGCCGATTATTCAGAGGGTCTCGACGATAAACGAATTGGCAATCTTTCGCCTGAACGCATAAGCAGCGATCACCGGATTGACGTATTCCCGGACGTGGCTGATCCGCCCGTCGCGGATCGAAAACCGGAATACATATCGATTGCGATACTCGCGTCCGTCGGACAAAATCATGTTGCCGCGCTGCTCGATGAAGACCCGGCTGCCATCGCCCGTGATGGAAAGCTCCACCTCTTCGGCTCCCAGATTCTTCAGACCGTTGGCGGTGGTGGTCATCCAGAAGTCGACCACCTCGGCAATTCCTACATAGCGGCGAAACCCTCCCGGGGCGGTAGATCCGCTCTCACTGAACGGAATTTCATGCACCGCGTCTTCAGTGATGACGTCGGCGATAGCCGCAGCATCCCTTGTGGCGATCGCCTTAAAGAAGCGAAGGATGGCATCCTTGGCCGCTCGTCGCCCGATGGGCGAATCGGATGGATCTTCATCGCTCTTGAGAAGCGCGCCAAGGCCAGGCACTGGACGATTCATATCGAGCTCTCCGTAATTCGCGGTCTGGCAATGCAGACCGACGTAGTTGAATGTCCCTATTCAGGCTGGATGCCGGCCGCTTCGATCATCGTCTTGAACGAGGCATTTTCTTGTTGCACGACGTCGGCGAGTTCCTGGGGCGTACTAGCGATGACCTCGAGGCCCTTCGATGTTATCTGGTGTTCGACAAAATCCGGCTGCTTAAGAATGGCACGGAGATCGCTTCCGACTTTCTGCACAATCTCATCGGATGTACCTGGTGGGGCGAACACGGCGTACCAGATCGAGGATTGCAGGTAACCGAAGCCCGCCTCCTCGGTTGTCGGCACATCCGGAAACTGCGGCGATCGTTTCTTGCCGGCGATCGCGAGCGCCCTCAGTTTTCCCGCTCGCAGGAATTCGCCGGCGACGCCCGCACTTCCTGTCGTGAATGACACCTCTCCGGTAATCATCGCGATCAGAAGCGGCGATATCCCGTTGTAAGGAATATGCTGGAGGTCGAGACGCTCCTTGCTGTTCAAATACTCAAACAGCAATTGCGGTTGTGAACCGCGTCCGAACGAACCGTAGTTCCATTTCTTGGGTTGCTTTTTGACGAGATCGACCAGTTCGCGAAGGCTGTTGGCCGGCACCGCCGGATGAGCCAGGACAAAGTTGTCGCTCTGCACCATCAGGGTTATCGGCGTGAACTTTGACGGATCGTACTGCAGGGACTTGAACAAATAGGGCGCCGTCGTGATGGTTTGATTGACGGTGGCCAGCAGGGTGTAGCCGTCGGGCGCTGCGCGAAACACCGCTTCCGTTCCAACCGTACCACCGGCACCCACCCGATTTTCAACGATGACAGGCGTGCCCCATTTCGAGCTGAGCTCCTGTGCGGCAGCGCGAATGACGAGATCGACACCGCCACCGGCGGGAAACGGCACGACGAAACGCACGAGACGCGACGGATAGCTTTGTGCGTGAACGGCGCTGGCAAGGCCAGCGCTGATTGCTAGCGCAATGAATGCCCCCACTGCAAGCGTCGCGATAGTTCGCCACTCGATTCTCGACGAAATTTTGCGTTTCGATGCAACTGAATTTATCCGATGCAATTTCAACTACTCCTCGATGACGCATCGAAACGATGTCGCTCAGAACTCTTCAAGCAGCTGGAAGCAGAACGCTTCCTTCAAACAGCCGGCGGGCAGTTCGGAAGACGCCGGCCTCCGCTACCCGCCACGCGCCTTCGACGCATTCGCAAGCCGCCGTCAGTTGCAGAACGCCGGACGGATGGCCGATCCGGAACTCCTCCCGGCCAAGGCCAGCCGGACTCGCGACGGCGTTGGCGACGGTGCCGGTGATCTTGCATGCCGCTGCCAGACACATGGCGCCAGTCAGAGGCGTTGCCTTGTGCGGCAAGCCCATGGACATCATTTGCGTGACGATATCGACCCTGTTCGCATCGACATCGGCCCCGGAACCCGTTTTGTAGCCGGTCGCCTTTCTGACGATCGCGACCAGCGGCAGATTGGTCATTCGGGTGCGGGCGGTATCCTCGTCAGCAACAAGGTTCATCGCCAGCGCGGCAGCAATCCTGACCTCTTCGAGCAATTGGCGCTGCTCGACCGATTGGAACCACGCCGTATCAAACCCTTGCACCTCCGAACAAACATCGTCCATGTTGATGATGGCGACGGGATTGGCGACATCGACAAGCGAGGCCTCGATCCTGCGACCTCTCCCGATATCCAGCAAGTCGCGAACATTGCCGGTCGGCAAGAGCTTGCCGGTCGCCGCCCCGGCCGGGTCGACGAATGTCAGTTTGATCGGGGAGCCCGGCCGCGATACGCCGTCGATCTTGTAAACGCCGGCGACCTTGGCCTTGCCGCTCTCAACCGCAAACTCTGCGACCAGCTTCTTGTTCGTGTTGGTGTTGAAAATCCGCACGGTCACCTGCCCATCCGCCGCGGAAATCAAACCTTCATCCAGGGCAAACGGCCCGACAGCTGAGCTGATGTTGCCGCAGTTTGCCCGATAGCTCACGACCGGTTTTTCGATACCAACCTGGGCGAAGGTGTAGTCGATATCGATTCCCTCTCGTGCGGACGGAGAGATGATCGCGATCTTCGAGAGCGAAGAGATCCCGCCCCCCATGCCGTCGAGCTGACGCTCGGCGCCATCGGGGCTGCCCATGAGCGAAAGAAACAAGCGGTCCCATTCGGCGCAATTCTCCGGCGGCTCGCCAGGCGGCAGATCGGCCTTGCGGAAGATCACCGCCTTGCTGGTTCCGCCGCGATAGAATGCCGCCCTTAATCGTTGCTGGCTCAAGACTTTCTCCCGAATTGCGGCATCCCTCGTACCGCTTCGCCGTCACCGGAAATCCGTCGTCTCAAATCGCCTGGCTGCTGCGCAAGTCGCCGATCTCGGATTCGTCCATCCCGAGGAGATCATGCAAGATGGTGTCCGTGTGTTGCCCAAGCATCGGCGGGCAACTGATCGGGGGTGTCGGCGATCCGCTCATCTTGACCGGCCAACCAGGCAGCACCACAGGACCCCGTGTCGGATGGATGATTTCCGTCAGCATGCCGGTAGCCCGGAAGGACGGATCGTTCATCAGGTCACCAGTATCGAATACGGCTCCCGCCGGAACGCCGGCGCCGTTCAACATCTCCATCGCGGTCCGTTTGTCCTGGCTCAACATCCAGGGACGAATGATCTCATCAACCTCTTCCTTGCGCTCGAAGCGGGCTTCCGGAGTTACAAACCTGATGTCGTCGAGCAGATCGGATCGCCCGATCGTCTTCAGCAGGGCGCGCCATTGGCGATTGCCGGTCAGTTCGTCCCGCGCCGTGTAGATGAAGCAATAGTCGTTGGGGCCCCCGCCCTTACACGGATAAAGTCCCGACGGCGCCGCGGTGCTGCTCGGCGAGCCATTACCTACACGCGTCACGGGCTTCCCGGTCAGTTGATGGCGAGCGAACGTGATCCGGCTGAAGTTCATGACAGCTTCCTGCATCGCGACCCGTATGCTTTGCCCCTTGCCGGTGAACTCCCGCTGATAGAGCGCGCCCAAAATGCCGATTGCCAGATGCAGCCCGGACCCGGTATCGGCAAAAGTCGGACCAGGCTTGATCGGCGGTCCATCCGGCTCGCCGGTGAATGCGACCGCGCCTCCGGCGGATTGTGCGATCGCATCGAAGCAGCGAAAGTCTCTGTACGGGCTTTCCTCGCTGAACCCGCGCACGGTGCCGTAAATGATCCGCGGATTGATCTTGCTGACGGCTTCATAACTGAGGCCGAGTTTATCTGTGGTGCCCGGCGCAAAATTCTCCAGGAAGACATCGCACTCGCGGATCAGCCGGGTCAGAACTTCTTTACCCTTGCTGTTCTGCAAATCGATCGTGATGCTTCGCTTGTTCGAATTCAGCACCAGGAAATAGAGCGAGTCGGCGTCGGGCGAATCCGCCGAGGCAATACGCGCGGGATCGCCAAGTTTCGGCCTTTCGACCTTGAAGACATCGGCGCCGAGAAAAGCGAGTGACTGCGCGCACGCCGATCCTGCCTCCCACTGTGTGAGGTCAAGGATCTTGACCCCCGTCAGCGCGCGGGGGTGCTCCGATGCGACGTCGGCCGAAATGGTCTTCTGATGCTGATTCATATGAATTCCCCACGCTCTCGCGTCTTTCGCCGACGATTATTCGTCATGAACGGTGATAGCTTCGGACGGACAGACGCGCGCGGCGAGCCGCGCCGAGGCTTCGAATTCGGGCGCCGGATTTTCGGTCAGGAGGACCACGATGCCGTCCTGTTCGTCCTGGTCGAATACGTGGGGCGACTTGAGAACGCATTGTCCGGCCGCAATGCAACGTAATCTATTGATGGTAATACGCATGAGAGTTGCTTTCGGTTGGTTCACCAGGCCAGGGGAAGCTCGTGCACTCCGTAGACAAACATGTCATGGCGGAAGCGGAGCTTCTCGAATGGGACGGCGAGGCGGAGGTTGGGGAGCCGGTTGAACAGCGATCCATAGACGATGCGCAGCTCAGCCCGCGCGAGCACCTGGCCCAGGCATTGATGGATGCCGAAGCCGAATGCGACGTGGCGGGCCGCGTCCCGTTCCACGTCGAATTTGTCCGGATCCGGAAACAGATCAGGATCGCGGTTGGCGGCCGGAATCGAGCAAATGACGCCCTCCCCCGCCTTTACCAGCTTGCCGTTGACGTCGATATCCTCCATTGCCACGCGGCGCGCGCCGACGTGCAGCACGCTTGAGAACCGCAACAGTTCCTCGACCGCCCCCGGGATCATTTCGGGATTGCTCTTGATCAGGGCAAGCTGGTCTGGATGCTGCAGAAGGGTGAGCACGCCCAGCGCCGTCATGTTCTGGGTGGTCTGATGACCCGCGCTCAGCAGCAGGCGGACAATGTTGATGAGCGTCAACCGGTCGACGTGACCCGGCTTGAGCTGTTCGACGACCAGCCGAGACACGATATCGTCCTGCGGCTCGCGCTCCTTGCGGGTGATCAGCGCGTCGAGATAGCCGAAGAGGTCGTCGAGCGACTTGCGGACTTCGGCCGGCGTGGATTTCGATCCGAACTGGATTCGCGTGGCCTCGTGGAAGAACGCGTGGTCTTCGTAGGGAATTCCGAGCAGGAAGGTAATGATCTCGGTCGGCAGCGGCGCCGAGAAATGCTCGACAAAATCGGCCCCTTGCGGCAATTGGCAATACTGCGTGATTAGCCTGTCCACACTCTCCTCGATGCGCGGCGTCAACTGCTCGATCCGGCGAACCGTGAACTCCTTTGTCACCATCCGGCGCAGGCGATCATGCTCGGGATTGTCCAGGCGAAGAAACGACCTGTCCGCCTTGTCCGCAACCATGCGCCCTTCGAAGACGTGAGGGAACCCTTCCCGGTTCGGCTCACAACTGAACATGGGATTGCTGAGCACGGCACGGATGTCGTCGAATTTGGTCAGGAGATACGGATAAGTCCCGTCCCATAGCCGCACCCGCGCAAAAGGCTCGTGCGCGCGCAGTCCCGCATAGTCGTCGGGCGGATTGAACGGCTCAGTCCGGCTCATTGGATAGGCGAGTTCGGCAACAGTCTGTGACATCTTGTTCTCCTTGATCTCAGGACGCAGCCGCCGACGGCGTCGCCTGCGTCAGTTTGCGTCGGGCCGCACGCATCCGGTCCAGCCAGTTTTCCCGGTCCGCCGCCCTGCGCTGCTCGTATTCGGCGACCTTCGGATGGGGCAACACCAAAAAGTGTCGTGTCCTGAGCGCCTCGATAATTTCCCGGGCAACGTCGTCCGGCTCGAGAAAATTGCTCGACACGCCCGCTTTGAGGCTGCTGGGCTTCGTCATGCCGGTGCGAACGCCCTCCGGGCAGACGCAGGAGATCGAAACGCCATCGTCGGCGTGGGTGATCGAGAGCCATTCGGCGAGTGCGACCGCCGCATGCTTGCTGGCCGCGTAGGGGGCGGAGCGAAAATCCGTCAGCAGGCCGGCCGCAGAGGCGGTGACGAAAAAGTGTCCGTTTCCGCGTCGGGCCATGCGTGGGATGACGGCTCGCGCGGCGTTGACGTGACCCATCAGGTTGACATCGAGCGACATCCGCCAATCGCTGGCTTCGCCAAGACCGTCGCCGGTGTGAATTCCGGCGTTCGAGCACCAGAGATCAATCGGACCGATCTCGCCTTCGACCTTCGCCACCGCCGCTTCGACGGATCGGCTTTCGGCCACATCGAGTTCAAGCGCCAGCGCGGGGCCGCTGGAACATGTCTCATTGATCGCAGCCGCTACCCGCTGGGCTGCTTCGATATTGCGATCGGCCACGACCACGCTGCGAATGCCGCATTGCGCTAGCGACCGGCAGAGCGCCTGCCCGATGCCGCTCCCGCCACCGGTAACCACAGCTACCTGTCCTGCTGCATCGAAGCCGTCAGCCATCCTTGGTCCTTATATGCTCTTTGGTCCAACCATAGACCCATAACTTTCCGAACGTCAACCCGTTCGCCGCAATGCATTGGAGCGATGCTGAAATGCATTGACGGCGAGCAATCTGCAGCGCGAGACAATCCGTGCGGCCAAAACACTCATGGCTCGCCTTAGTGAATGTTTCTGCAGGGAACCGAGATCGCCTTATGCGAGGCTCATTGTCGGGACTTTTTTCCAGACCGGATGCGCGCCGTCTTTTCCCTGTTTTACATCCAGGGTCATCTCGCCGACGCCCGCGATCCGGATTGCGACCTGATCTCCAGCTTTTAGCGGCCCGACACCGGCGGGGGTCCCGCTTGCAATGATGTCGCCCGGATAGAGCGTCATGACCGAGGACGCCATCGCGATCATCTCGGGAACGCCGACGATGAGGTTGCGTGTGTTAGCCTTTTGCCGCAGATCGCCGTTGACGCTCAGTTCGAGATCGATGTCGTCGTAACGTGGAACCTCATCTGCTGTCGTGAGGTAGGGGCCCATCGGGCAGAACGAATCGAATGACTTGCGCATCACACGCTCCTCCTTGCCTCGAACGACGACGTCAATCAGGCACGAATAGCCAAACACATGCTCGAGCGCCCGCTCACGCGAAATGCTGCGGCCACCCTTGCCGATGATGATCGCGAGTTCGCACTCGTGGTGGATTTCACGATCGGGCAGAACAGGCAGCACGATGGGATCGTTCGGCCCGCTAAGGCTCGAATTCGCCTTAAGGAAAAACCCTTGTCCGCTTGCATCAAATTTCGAGATCAGCCCTGTGCCCGTTTTCATCTCGTCGATATGAGCGTGATAATTGGCGGGATAGGCGATGACCTTGTTCGGCCATGCCACCGGGCAATTGAGTTGTGCCTCCGCGAACGGGATCCGTTCCGCGGTCTGCAGTTTCTCAAGGATTCGCGGCTTGATGTGATTGAACGCCGTGATGAAGCGCAGCATGCCCGTTGGCGGCCATGCGATCGGGTCGTAGCCGATGACGCCGGAGATGTCGGCGATGGCCGTATCCTCGACGATTCCGATTCGCCCTTGATTGAAATTCGCGATCTTCATGCTGCTGTTCCTCGTAATATCGAGCCGTCAGGCCGCTTCTTCTCGGTAAAGGCCGAGCGACTTCAACACCGGGATATCGTTGACCTGAAACAACACCGCGTCTGCCTTGTCCGAGCGGTTTTCGTGGGCGTGGACGGCCCAGGGCGGCAAGGCCAGGAAATCGCCTTTCGACCAGTCGAACTGTTTTCCATCGATCACGGTCGTGCCCTGCCCGCGCACGACGTAGTAGACCACGCTTCCGGTATGCCGATGCGGCTTGCATTTCGCGCCGGGACGTAGCACCTGGATCGCGGTGCCGATCGTTGGCAGCGCCGGACCGCCGGTCAGGGGATTCTGGTATTCGAGGAGCGTGTCGTCGAAGGGATCCGGATCAAGCCCGACCGCTTGCGAGAGAGCCTCCTGCGCTCGCGACCAGGTATAGGCCAGAACGGGACTCGAACCGCTGGCCCGCTTTTCATGCATCGGCCGTAGCAGACCGCTTCCGAACTCGCGATAGGAGCGATCCGAGATCCGGTTGACGCTCTGGCGCGGTTCGCTTGACCCCTCGAAGAACGTCGCATGCAGCAAGCGCACCAGCGAAATGTCGAGTACGTCAAGCCAGATCATCGGCTTGCTGCCCTTGTGCTCGTGGTCGTGCCAGGTCCAGCTTGGCGTCAGGACGAGATCGCCCTCGTTGATCACATATTGCTCGCCGCTGACGATGGTGTCGGCGCCGCTGCCCTCCATGATGAACCGTAGCGCGGTCGCCGCATGACGATGCGCGCTCGCGATTTCGCCGGGAAGAATATATTGAATGGAAGCCCAGAACGTCGGCGTCGTGCCGTAGGGCAGGCCCGGATTGGTCAGGCGCAGCGTGCGACGCTGTCCTCCCTGTTCGAGCTTGAGCGATGCGCCGATCCTTTCAAGCAGCCGCGCTAGATCAGCCGCTTTCCAGTGAAACGGCTGCATTGTGCTTTTGGGCTCTTTGGTGAACAACGGAGGATCGTCCGGTTGCGCGACCCGAACGCCGTACTTTGCCAATTCATCGGCGAGTTCCTGACGCTGCCTTGCGTCGCTCATGACTTCAGAGGCCATGTTTCTCTCCCTTTCGTTCCTAGGCTTCAGATGAAGCCGAAGCCTGCTGTCGCGGCTACTCGGCCGCGACACCGCGCATCGCATCCGTAACGACGGTCTTCTTGAGCGAACCGTCGAGTGCCTCATGGTCCGCATAACCGATGAGATCGTAGAGTTCCGCGCGTGTCTGCATGCTGCCCAGCATTCCGTCCGCGCGATCATATTGCCGCACGTGATCGTAGAAGGTCCCTTGCGCCTTGGCCGCAATGCGGAGTGCGCTGACCGGCCAGATGATCATCTTGTACCCGAACGCCTCGAACGCGCTTGCGGAGAGATAGGGCGTCTTGCCGAACTCCGTCATGTTCGCGAGCAGCGGCGCCTTTACCTGTTTGGCGAAGTCACGAAACATGTCCTCTGTGGTCAAGGCCTCCGGAAAAATCGCATCCGCGCCGGCCTCGAGGTAAAGCTTCGCCCGGCGGACCGCCGCCTCAAATCCCTCGCTGGCCGCCGCGTCCGTCCTGGCAATGATGTAGAGATGTTTGCGCGCACGGGCCGCAGCCGCAATCTTGGCGGCCATCTCATCGGGCGAGATCAATTTCTTGTCGTTGAGGTGTCCGCACTTTTTCGGCAGTTCCTGGTCCTCTATCTGAACCGCGGCAGCGCCCGCATCTTCGAAGCTGCGTACCATGTCCATGGCATTTAAGATGCCGCCGAACCCGGTATCGCCGTCCACCACGAGGGGAAGATCGGCAGCACGGCAGATTTGCCTCACAAAGAAACAGACGTCTTCCTTGCTGATGATCCCGAGGTCAGGCAGCCCCATCGAAGCCGACATCGCAGCGCCTGACAGATAAAGCGCCTTGAAACCGGCCAGCTTCGCCTGCAATGCTGCCAAGCCATTAAAGGCTCCCGGAATCCTCAGGATGCCCGGCCCAGTCAACAGCTCGCGAAAGCGATCGCCCGCCGGTCGCGCATCGCGCGATGTTGCAACAAGATAGGTCATTGAGTGCTCCCGGCCGGAACCGCCTGTTCCTTGACTAATTGATGATCGGCCCCTGCAAGGCGCGCTCCCGCGCGGCGCGCTGCCAAGCCGCGCACGACATCGATAACGTGCCCCACACTTTCAGGCTGTGCGTTGCCTCGCCAAGCGACATGTCCATCGGGACGGACAAGAACGTAATTCGCGCCGTAAAGTTCGCGGATCTTGGTTTCATCGTTGAGATCTACGAGCAGCAGGGGAAAGCCGCGTTTTCTTGCCTCCGCAGCAAAGCTGTCGCCCACGGAACCGGCCACTGTGAAGCAAGCCAGCACAAAGCCGCGGCCGAACAGGTCAAGAGTCGATCTGCCATCCTTCAGCCAGGCATGCGGCGCACGATGACCAGGTCGCGCGGTCTGGACGTAGTTCGAGACTTCATCGGGTGGCGCCGGCGTATTGTCGGGGCAGACGACGGGAGAGTGATAATAATCAAATCCGAGATGGATGCCGGTCGAGTACCATTCCCGCTTCATGGTCTCGGTGTACCAGTCGCCATACACTTTCCGCGCCGCGTCGCCCGCCAGACCGGGCTGGAAGGCGATCTCCGGTGGACCCTTCCTGCGCGCCGCGAGCATGCGTCCCAAATTGCCGCTTGCTTCCTTCACGGCCCGCTCCGCAACCGGCTTGCGCTCGATGCCGTAGGACCGCAGCAGCCCCTCGCCGCCCCATCCCTCGACGACGGCTTCCAGCTTCCACGACAGATCAACCGCGTCGGCAATGCCGGTGTTCATGCCGAAGCCGCCGGTCGGCGACATCAGGTGGCAGGCGTCGCCGGCCAGGAAGACGCGATCGGTACCATAGCTTTCAGCCATCAGTTCGCGTCGCACCCAGGGCATGATCGATTCGATCTCAAAGTCGAACGGCTTGCCCATGGCCCGAACGATCAATGCGCGGATCTCGCTTTCCGGGATTTCCCGCTTCGACTTGTCGCCGATGATCGACATTCGCCATCGGTCGGCGCCGTCGATCGCGACGATCGTTAGCCAGGTCCCCTCGCGGTCGATGAAAATGAAGCGGTATGCCTTGCCCTTGTCGTGCAATGACGGAAGGTCGCGGCATCGAAAGATCACGTTGGTGGTGTAGGTGAGAACCGGTTCCCCCCGCATGGAGATACCGAGCTTTTCGCGGACGATGCTTGCCGCGCCGTCGGTTCCAACCAGATAGTCGGCGACGACGTTGTCTTCCTGTCCGGTCTCGATATCGCGAAGCGTTGCCACGACGCTTGTGCGGCCTTCCTCAAGATCTATCAATTCCGTTCGATAGCGAAATTCGACCGCGCTGAACTGACCGGCGAAGCGGCGAAGGATCGGATCGAACATGTCCTGAGGGCACCGTTCCCTCTTTTGGGGACTTTGCGGCGGGCACGGTTCTTCGCTCTTGCTGGCCATGCGCTCGCGGCCAAACTCGAAGCCGGTCAGGGATTCGAGCCAGACGTTATCCTGCGGATAGTCGCGGGGATAGGGCGAGTTCTCGACCCAACCGGCAATTCCCCATCGCCGGCAGAACTCCATGGTACGAATGCCGACCATGTCCATCTTGGGCTGATAGATCGCTCCGTCGGTCTTCTCGACCAGGCAGCATTGCACGCCTCGCCAGCCGAGATCTCCGGCCAAAGCGAGCCCGACCGGCCCCGCGCCGACAATAAGGACCGGTACCTTGCGGCTGGTCATTCGAACAAACCTCCGAGCCAAAGGCGTTGCCGTCGGCAATGCCTGGGCTCGACCATGGGGACCGGGGAAGCCATTGTCTAAGATTGCTTGCGACCAACGTCATACGCATTCGCTATGGTTCCGGCGCCCGGACCCGGCAGGCCCGATGCCCATCCGCGCCAGCCCGGACAAAACGGTCTAAGGTTGGACCAAGCGCCGAATAAGCCTATAAGCGGGTAAATCGCATTACCGTCCCCGGTTCCCCCGAGTTCCGATCAGCGTTTTCGCAGTCAATGAGAATCCCATGAGCCCCACGCCGGTGAAGAAACCAGAGCTCTTTCCGGAGTCCGGAAAGAATCCGATGTTCAGTCCGGCGAGGCCACGCCGGACGTTTGAAGAGATCATCAACCAGATCAAGGCCAATATCGAGGACGGGCGGCTCCAACGCGGCGACAAGCTGCCTACCGAACGTGCGCTCGCCGCGCAATTCCAGGTCAGCCGCAATACCGTGCGCGAAGCGCTGCGAACGCTGGAGATAAGCGGCTTCATAACGCTGAAACGAGGACCGACCGGCGGCGCATTCGTCGCGGCCAGCGATCCAAAAATTCTCAACAGCCAGCTGACGAGCGCGCTTCGGCTGACGGATTTTTCCGTGGCTGATCTGACCCAGGCGATGCGCGCCATCACCGTCATGCTGCTGGATGCGGCGATGCCGACTTTGGGCGAGGCCGATTTGCAGGCCATGGAAGCCAATATCAAGGCAGCCGAAGCGGTCATCGACGATCCCCAGAAACGCTCGGCCATTCTTATTCAGTTCTATCGCCAGCTTGCGGAAGCGAGCGAAAACAAGATCCTCGTCACCATCGCCGATTCCTTCGTCGATCTCCTGCAGCAATGGGTGGTCCGGCTCGGCTCGTTGAGCGGCAACCGGGTGATCAGGTCCCGGCGGGCCATCGTCAAGAACCTGCGGGCCGGTGATGCCAAGGCCGCGCACAAGGAACTGGAGACCTATCTGGAAGAACTCCATGAACTCTGGCTCCGCGGCGAAAACACCGGAGCAGCCTCCCCTCGCAAACCGCCCCGCAAGCGGCGTGGCGGCCCGGCGCTCAAGCCGGTCACCTGACTAATTCGGTCGGATTGGCGGCCGGACGGGGATTTCGCATGAACTCGGAGGACTGAATTGGCACGCAACCGAAAGACCCGCAGTCCCGTGCCGCTGGACGAGAAAGGCGGACGGGCCGACGTCTACGAGCACACGCCACGGATCGAACTCCGACAGCTGCGATATTTCCTGGCTGTCGCCGAACACCTCAATTTCACGCGCGCCGCGGAACAGATGGGAATTGCCCAACCTCCGCTCAGTCAGCATATTTTGGCGCTCGAACGCCAATTAGACGTCAAGCTCTTCGTCCGGTCACGCCGCAACGTCGCGCTGACGCCGGAAGGCGAAGCGCTGGTAAGCTTTGCCCGCCGCCTTAACAACACCACCCAGATGGCAGCGCAAGTCGTTCAGGCGATCGCGCGCGGAGAGGATGGGCCGCTCGCTTTGGGCGCCATCTTCTCGTCGATCTACGCGGTCATTCCCCGCATCCTCCCGCCGTTCATAAAAAAGTATCCCAAGGTCAAGCTGCACCTTCAGGAGATGACCATCTCGCAGCAGATTTCGGCCCTGAAAGAACATCGTATCGATGCCGGCATCCTTCGTGGTCCGATCAACGAGCGGGAGCTTGAAGCGGTGACATTGTTTCAGGAACCGTTCGTCGCCGTGGTTCCGAGTGGCCACGAGTTCTGTCGGGAGAAATCACTTACGCTAGCCCAGATCGCGGACCAGCCTCTGATCCGGATTTATCCCACCGCAAACCGGGATTTCAGCCGGCGCATGTTCGGGGCCCTGCTCGACCAAGGACACAAGCTCAACATCGTGCAAGAGGTTTCGGACACACACACCCTCCTCGGACTGGTTGCCGCAGGAGTCGGGGTGTCATTGGTGCCGGCGTCGCTC
Source organism: Bradyrhizobium sp. AZCC 2262 (assembly GCF_036924535.1). Lineage (NCBI taxonomy): Bacteria > Pseudomonadati > Pseudomonadota > Alphaproteobacteria > Hyphomicrobiales > Nitrobacteraceae > Bradyrhizobium > Bradyrhizobium sp. AZCC 2262. The sequence continues at coordinate 6,159,556 of NZ_JAZHRT010000001.1, forward strand.
CAGAACCTGCAAATTGCGCAAGTCAGATACATTCGAATGCGCGAGAAGACTCCGATTACAACGCTTCAACTCGTGTACAACAGGGAGAATTCGTCGGCCGTGTTGGGCAATTTCGTCCGCATGGTCGAAAGCCTGGCGCCGGAGCTGGGAGCCACGCTCGGCACCGGCAAACCATCGGATCAGCGTTAGCCAGGATTCCCGAAGCAAGTGCCCAGTTGAGTCTGCCATCACCAGCTTGGCAGCTATTTAGACGAATCCGGTCTCAGCACGATCGATCTGTGTATTAGACAGCACAGGGGCCGAAATGCATCCTCAGTTAATAATCGTCTGCCCTGCCGTTTGCGATCGCGCAGCGCGGCTGACGATCCAAGAACAAAATTCCGTAAATCAAGGCACGCGGGGAGGTATAGTTGCAGACCGGATTTCGTATCGCCTCGACTCTGGCAATCCTGATCGGCCTCGCTGCCGGAGAAGGCATCGTACCGGCCTCGGCGCAAGCCCAGGACCCGCCGATACGGATCGGCTATCTGACCGACGTTGGAGGTCCGAGTTCGAGCAACGACGGCCCTGCCGGCGTTGATGCCGCTCGTATGGCCATCGAGGACTTTGGTGGAACGATTCTCGGAAGGCGTATCGAACTCCTGGTAGGAGATCACCAGGGCAAGGTCGATATCGGCGCCGGCATCACGAGGCGATGGCTCGACGTCGATGGCGTCGACGCGGTCATGGACATGAACAATTCCGCGATTGCCCTCGCCGCCAACAATTTGGTCCTGGCCAAGAACAAGATCCTGCTCGCAACGGCCGCGGCGTCGGACAGCCTGACAGGAAAGGATTGCTCGCCCAATTTGGTGCAATGGCTGCCCGATACCTATTCCAATTCGCGGACCATCGCTTCTATGCTGACAAAGAACGGTCTCGATACCTGGTTTTTTGTCAGCGTCGACTATGCCTTGGGACACGCCTTGGTGAATTCGGCCAGTCAGGCCATCGCAGAAAATAGCGGCAGGGTGCTCGGCGCCGTGAAGCACCCGCTTGGAACGTCTGATTTTGCTTCCTTGCTGTTGCAGGCGCAGGCTTCCAACGCAAAGGTCCTGGCGATCGCCAGCCCCGGCGCCGATATGGCCAATTTGGTCAAGCAATCGCACGAATTCGGGCTCAAAATGAAGACGGCCGTCTTCCTCCTCTACATCATGGAAGTCCACAGCCTTGGACTCACAGACACCGCGGGCATCGAGTTCGTCGACACGTTCTACTGGGACCTGGACGACAAGACCCGGGCCTGGTCGAAGCGCTTCTTCGATCGCAATGGCAAGATGCCGACCGCACCGCAGGTGAACGCCTATGAGGGCCTCTACCATTACCTGAAGGCGATCAAAGCCGCGGGAACGATGGACACCCAGGCGGTCATGAAGAAGATGAAGGAGCTAAAGGTCGACGACCCGACCGGCGCCTCCGGCTACATCCGGGAGGATGGCCGCGTGATCCGTGACATGCATCTGTTCGAGGTAAAATCGCCCAAGGAATCGAAATACCCTTGGGACTATTTCAAAAAGATCGGATCGCTTCCCGGCGACCAGGCGTATCGCTCGCTCGCTGACGGGAAGTGTTCGTTTGTGATGAAAAACAACTAATAGTTCCGCTTGCAGACCGGTTAGTCTGCTTCTCCCTTGACTGGACCGCTGTCGCCTTGGTGCGACAGCGGCTTTTTCCGGCAACTGCAACGCAAAAAAACGCTCGTAGGTAGAGCAAATCAGGAATGAGCCATGAACATTTCTCGACGCTCAGTACTCTTGGCAGCAGGAGCTTGCTGCTTGCCTTCGATTACCGAAGCCAGTCCCCTGCCCGACCGTACGATTAAGATTGTCGTTCCAGTGTCACCGGGAGGAATCGTAGACTTTTTGGGTCGAGCTACCGCTCAATTTCTGGCAAAGGATCTCAAGAAGACTTTTATAATTGAAAACCGAGCCGGCGCTGGGATGGGAATTGGCGCAACCGCAGTCGCGCGATCGACCCCAGATGGTACCACCTTCATCATGATGTCGAGTTCGCCGCTCGTTCTTAATCCGCATATCTATAAGAACCTTCAGTATGATCCACAGAGTGATTTTCGTCTTTTGTCGATCGTCGCGGACTCACCATTTATACTTTTGGTGAAAAAATCTTCCCCTGCGACGACAGTTGCCGAACTAGTGAGTTTGGCGAAGAGCGGAAAGACTTTGACCTTTGGCTCGGCGGGTGTGGGGAGTATTACCCATGTTACGGCCGAAATGCTGAAGGTTCATGCAAAGATAGATTCTACTTACGCGCCGTTTTCCGGTTCAAACCCAGCCTCAACCGCTCTCTTGGGTGAGCAGATCGACTTCTATTTCGGAGAAACATCAACTTTCTTACCCTACGTCAAGAATGGTGACTTGCGGGCTCTCGCGGTCACAAGTTCCGATCGTCTGGAGTTGCTTCCAGACGTCCCGACAATGATAGAGAGCGGATATCCTAACTTCATTTCAGGTTCATGGTTCGTAATCGCCGCGCCCTCGCGCATATCACCCGACATTGCGCTCGCGCTGAAGTCGAGTGCCGACCGCGCCATCGTCGATCCGGAATTCCGGGCCCTGCTTCTGAGATCCGGACTTCTTCCACAACAACCAAGATCATACGAAGAAATCGATCAGATGCGGAAAGACGGAGTGGAGCGCTGGAGACCAATTATTGCTGCACAGAAGATAGCGATCGAGTAAGCGAGGTGAGGTCATGAAAGACCACCTCGCAGATTTGCGACTGCCTGGGTCAGCGCGGACTGTTCTCTTCAGATAAAACGCCAGTCGAAGCGGTCGCCGTGGCGTGTAATGCGGCCAGCAGAGCTGTTCGCAAAATGCGCGGTAAATACCGTCGACCCGGTATCCGCCGCGTGCTCAAGCAACCAACGGCGCGAGGCACGCGCAAGGGTCGGATCCTCGCAAAACGCGCTGTTCCAGTCGGGACGAAACACCTGCAACGGCTGATGCATAATGTCTCCGCTGAAGACGGCCTGGTCTGCACCGCTTAAGAGCTTTATGGCGACGTGACCAACCGTGTGTCCTGGCGTCGGATGAAACATAAGGCCATCTCCCGCCGCGCCCTCTCCGTCGACGATTTCCGCCTGCCCGCTCTCGACCACCGGCAGAACACTGTCCTCATAGACGCCGGCGTTGACACCCTGCTTCCCCGCAGGACCTCGCCAATGCTCATATTCAGCCCTGGAAAACAGATATCTCGCATTGGAGAACGTCGGCACCCAGCGGCCGTCGACCAGCCTTGTATTCCATCCACAATGGTCGACGTGAAGATGTGTGCACATCACGTAGTCCACGGACTCCGGTGAAACTCCGGCTGCCGCCAACCCCTTAAGAAACGGCAGATCGAGTTGATGAAAGCGCGGGGCACCGGGTCTGTTCTTGTGATTGCCGGCACAACTGTCGATCAGAATCGTATGGTGTCGGGTCCGCAACACCCACGTGTGAATGCTCGAGATCAGGCGCCCCTCCCGCTCATCGAAGCACGCCGGCACCATCAGCGCCCGATACTGCTGCAAAAGCGCAGGGTCCCAATCCGGGAACAGAACCTCGGGCGCAAAGCTAGCTCCGCGCTGCTCGATGACTTGAATTATCGATATCTCGCCGATCGAATATTGCATCATGATCGATTGAACCGCGCGAGAATCAGAAGCAGCCTCCCCAGGCTCAGGCCGCAAGTGGCGGAGCCAAGATCTGCAAGTTGGTGGAAAACTGGAGTTTCGGCTCCGTCAGCGACTGAAGCTCAATGTTGCTTATCCCACCGACGATCTCCCTCACCAAGAGTCCGTTCGGCTGAACATCGATGACCGCCAAATTTGTATAGATTCGCTTGACAACGCATGATGCCGTGAGTGGCAAGGTGCACCGATGCCTGATACGCGGTTCGCCGTTTTTTCCGACGTGGTCCATGAGGACGCGAACCTGTCTGGCACCAACCGCCAAGTCCATTGCTCCGCCAACGCCGGGCGGAAACGTCGGATCGTCGGTAGCCCAGTTTGCCAGATCTCCCGCCTCTGAAACCTCAAAGGCACCCAGCAAGCTAACGTCGAGGTGCCCACCACGAATCATCAGGAACGCATCGGCGTGATGCATATAGCAACCGCCAATGGCCAAAGTCGCTGGACTCTTGCCTGCGTCAATTAAATTCGGATCTTCCATCCCGGATGTCGGCCGTGGCCCGAGGCCCAGAATGCCGTTCTCGCTATGAAAGATGACTTCTCGATCCTTCGGCACGAAGTTTGCTGCCAGTGTCGGAATGCCAATTCCGAGATTGACGAAGGCACCTTCTCTCAGGTCTTGCGCGGCACGCCATGCGACCTGTTCTCGCGTCAGCTTGACCATGCGCCTTCTCCGACCACGACGACCCGATCAACGAATATACTTGGCGTCACGATCGCTTCCGGATCCATTTCACCAAGTTCAACCATCATGTCTACCTCCACCACAGTAAGTTCGGCGGCCGTTGCCATGACCGGATTGAAGTTTCGCGCCGATTTGGCGTAAGCTAGATTGCCCCAACGATCGGCCGTTCTGGCTTTGATAAACGCGACGTCACCCTTGAGTGGGCTCTCGAACACGTGGAGCCGGCCGCCGATCTCGCGGGTTTCTTTACCCTCGGCGAGCTTGGTGCCAGCGGAGACCGGTGAAAAAAAGCCGCCGAGACCGGCAGCGGCGCATCGCATTCGCTCGCTAATGGTACCCTGCGGCACCAGTTCAAGCTCAAGCGACTTGGCCCGGTAGGCTGCAAGGAAGGCACGGTAGTCGCCAGAGCGAGGATATGAGCAGATCACTTTTCGGACACGACCCGAATCGATCAACTTCGCCAGTCCGTAGTCGCCGGTGCCAGCGTTGTTGGCAACGACAGTTAGCTCCTTGGCGCCCTGGTCGTGAAGTGCATCCAGTAGATGATCGGCCACACCTACCGCACCAAACCCCGCGACCAGCACGATAGCGCCGTCGCTGATCCCAGCCACCGCTTCGGCACATGTTTTTACTTCTTTATTGATCAACCTTAGACCCCTTCATGCGCAATCGCTCGGCGAATAGGAAACCCACAATCGACGCTCGTTTGTTAAGTGAACAGCCTCGACTAATGTCCATCTATCGGTCTAAACATCGGAACGAGCGATCCGTTTTTTGACGTAGCGTATACAGCCTCGACTATCTGGCCGACTCTGAGGCTTTCGAAGTCGCACTCGACAATGTTCGTCATCATCGCTGGTCCCTCGTCGAGCTGCACGTAAGCGAGTACATACGGATTATCGACCCTTCGCATCACGGTATATGAGTAGATCTGTGCCTTGCCCGAAGCCAACGCCCAGTCGACGTCGGCAGAAAGGCAGAACGGACAAAAATGCCGCGGGTAAAAGAACGCCTTCTGACACTTCGTGCACTGGCCGATTCGGAGTTGTCGCCTGTTCGCCGCGGCCCAAAACTGCTCGTTGTCCAAATCAACATTAGGGGGCGGCACATCGGTCTGAATGGTTTCGGCCATCGTCTACTCTCTTTCCAGAACCAGTGTCGCGCTGCAGTGACGCGAGGCAATCCAGCCGCCCGTGCCATGAGCAAGCGCAATATCGCAGTTCGGGACCTGGACACGGGGATGGGCCTCACCGCGCAGCTGACGAACTGTTTCAATCACCTTGGTCATTCCACCGCGGTTTGATGGATGGTTGTTACAAAGGCCGCCTCCATCGGTGTTAAACGGCAGCCGACCGACCCCAGAGATCAAATTTCCTTCGCTGACGAACTGGCCGCCCTTCCCTTTCTCGCAAAAACCCAAATCCTCAAGCGCGATAAGAACAGAAATCGTGAAGCTGTCGTAAATGCAGGCGCACTTAATATCTTTCGGAGTAACGCCCGCCTCGGCAAGAGCTTGTGCGCCGGAGACGACCGCGCCGGACGACGTTATATCCGGATAGCCGCCACGAATATGCTTCACGAACTCTCCGGCGCCTCGGACCCTGACCTTAGGGCGAGCGAGCGACCTGGCGATCTCAGGGCTTACAACAACGAGGGCTCCTCCACCGTCAGTTATGACGCAGCAGTCCAGCCGGTGCAAAGGATCGGCCACCATTGGGGAATTGACAACTTCCTCCACCGTCACGACGTTTCGGAGCAACGCCAGCGGGTTGTGTTGGGCATGGACGGAAGCCGCGACCTTGATCCACGCGAGTTGCTCGCCCGTCGTGCCAAATTCGTGCATATGGCGTGCAGCGGCCATCGCGTACATACCAACGACCGATGATCGATAAGGGCTCTCGAAACCGACGTCGGGCCCTGCGAATCTCGACGCAACAGTGATCTTTCCCTCAGCCCTGGGTCGACCCGCCAGTGTGATAAGCGCGACTGAACACTTGCCCGCTGCTATGGCCTGAGTCGCGTGATTCACGTGCAGTAAATAGGACGACCCTCCGACATCGGTCGAGTCAACGATTTGCGGCTTGATCCCAAGATGCTCGACGATGGCGATGGGGCCTAAACCGGGGGCATCCGCCGTATAGAAGGCATCAACGTCCGCGATGCCTAGCCCCGCGTCTTCCAACGCGCCCCGGGCGACCTCGGCATGAAGCTGGGCAATACTTAGACCAGTCGCAAGCCGCGTCGGATGCTCGAAGGCTCCAGCGATGTATGCTGCTCCCGGGTTTGATGGTCTCGTCAGCAACTTGCGCTCCTGGATTTCAACGGTTTCTTGCGGCTTATGGACTTAGGATCGGCCCAAACAGAACCCAATGCTCGCCGTTGAACCGCATCATTTGGAATTGATCGATCGGAACAAAATCGGTAGGGCTCGTGTTCATCGTAATACCGGGAAGCAACAGCCCGATTTCTACATTGCGAAGATTCGCCGCCTGCGTCATGAAGTTTTCGCGGGTCAAATCGTCTCCGCATTGGCGAAGCAAATACACAAGGCTCTGCGCAGAAGCGTAACCGAGTGCGGCAATATCGTCTTTGGCACCAGATGGATAATGCCGGTCCATGAAGGCGAAGAATTCCAGCATTCCCGGATCCTTGGCCCAAGCCGGATCCTCTGGATCTTTCCTATAGGCGGCCGACATTATTCCGACCGCATTCCCCAAACCCGCGGGCTTCAGCGTGGTGTCGATTGTCGCGGCTGTGTTACTGACATAGATCGTAGGCTTCCACGCCAACTCGGCAACAGTTCTGATGGCCTGAGTTGCGAACTTAGAAATAGCCGCGACAACGAGTGTATCGGCTCCAGCCGCCTTTAGAGTGATCACCGACGACGAAATCGTCGGCTCGGAAGTCTCATAAGACGCTTGGGCAACAAGCATTTCGGGAGCTCGTTCGCCAAGTCCTTCTTTTAGACCGGCTAAGTAGTCCCGACCAAAATCGTCATTCTGATAAAGAATCGCAATCTTGGCGCTCGGGTTCTGCGAAATGATGTGTTTTCCGTAAATCACCCCTTCGCGTTGGTAGTGAGGGATCCATCCCATCGTCCATGGAAATCTCGTTGGATCACCAAATTTCGTAGCTCCGGAGGCCACAAATATCTGCGGGACCTTCTTTTGATTTAGATACTTCATCGTAGCGGTATTCGATGCTGTTCCGGGGGAACTGAAAATCGCGAATACCTCGTCGCTTTCAACGAGTTTTCGCGTTTGTTCGACGGACTTGGGAGGGCTAAAGGCGTCGTCATAGGAAATGAAGGCAATCTTTCGGCCGTTGATGCCGCCTTCGTCGTTGATCTTCTTGAAGTAGGCCTCCTCTACTTTTCCCAAGAGACTATATCCGGATGCCGGACCGCTATAAGGCATCAGATTGCCGATCTTGATTTCCGTGGCGCTCACGCCTGGAACCGGCTTTGCGTCGCTGGCGACAACTTCACCAACTTGCAAGAATAGCAGCGCGCAACCTAGGAAAAGCAGTTTCACAGCCTTGCTCACTCTTCGAAAGGGATGTTCGGTAGTTTTTACTTAGAGCGGGGTCCGTCTTTTGCGGACGCTTGCCAACGAAACACGCCCCTGGAACGCAACAATGAGATGACCACAAAGCAAGCGCAAATACTCATTGCCGATGACCTGAGAGGATATACATATGATTGACGCGGCGTACGTAGCCAGACTGGATAGCTGCCAGCTTGACGATGGGGTGATGGTTGGCTGCAAGTTTGCCGAAACGTGTTGCAATACGTCGACACTGCGATCGCGTCGCTGATCTCTGTCGGCCCCCCTTTTTGGTTGCGCATGCCGGGATCACGGCCTCGGCGGGCACCGACAGCCTTCGCGACGTTTCGTTCCGAAACAATGTTTCTTCCGCTTCCGCCAAGCGAAGCGGACTTTAGGCAAGCAGTCTCCTCGGAAGGTTGCTCGGGTGCTCTGTGCTAAACTGAAATGTGAAATCCGCCGTCAACCGCGATGTGTTGGCCGGTAATATACGAAGCGGCGTCAGAGAGCAGAAAGCAAACAGGCTTGACCGCCTCTTCCGGCTGCGCCCAACGGCCCATCGGGATCTTCGCCAAAATGCCATCGCGAAATTTGTCGCCCCGGATCGTTTCAGTCATTGGTGTTTCGACCACCCCGAAACAAACCGAATTCGTGCGGACGCCGAACTTCGACCACTCTTTTGCGGCGGTCATTGTCATCCCGAGAAGACCACTCTTCGCCGCAGCATAGTTTATCTGGCCAATAGCCCCGGCTCGTCCCGCATCCGACGATATATTGACGATCGATCCGGAGTTTTGCTGACCGCCCTTTGCCTCCTTGACCATGGTCCGACCGACGGCCTGTGTCCACAGAAAGGCTCCTGTCAGGTGTACCGCAATGACCTCGGTCCACTGTTGCAACGTCATCTTCTCGATCATCGCCGGCCTGGTGATTCCAGCATTATTCACGAGGCCGTGTATGGAGCCGAAACGTGAAGTGACGTCGCGCACAGTCGCCTCGGCAAATTCCGGGTCCGCGACGCTGCCAACGTAAGGCAGCAGGTGACCGTTCTTGGCTGTTGCCAATGCTTCCAGCTTCTCTGCGTTGAGATCAACACCGACAACCCTCGCACCTAAGTCAATCGCCAACGCTGCAATCGCGCGCCCAATCCCCTGCGCCGCGCCCGTAACAACAATTACTTTTCCCCTTAACGACATCATCTCTTCCATCGACTGCTCCTGTCTGCTTCGACCGATCCTCCGCTTCTCTCTTATCTCCACTCAGAAATCAAATGTGAGATTAGTCGCTTCTCATAGGATAGCAGTATTACCGGATACAATAATCATCTTAGACGTCGCCTTCGGAAGGCTGTCATAGTCACACCTACTCGAAGAGCTCACTCATAACACTCGGCTCTCACCCAGGAAGCGCCGAATACACGACATCCGGAAATGCCGTCATCGATTGAACCGGTCAATTTGATCCAGCCTCGAAAGATGAAGTCTTTGTCGAAGTTGAAATTGATCGCGGCCTATTGGGAGTGACGCATGAGCGGGGAGCCCTGGCAGGATCTCGTCGATCTCGGGAAGCTGCGCGCGTGGATGGACGCTCGTGACCTTGGAGGAGGCCCGATTGAGAATCCCACGGCCTTGGCGGGCGGCACCCAGAATATTCTGTTGCGGTTCGAACGCGACAGTCGCAGCTATGTCCTGCGGCGATCGCCGCGCAGTCCACGTGGCGACGGCAACGCCACCAACCGTCGTGAGGCGCGGGTGCTCGGCGCCCTCACAGGTTCCGACGTTCCGCATCCCGGCCTGATCGCTGCCTGCTCGTTGACCGATGTGATCGGCGCGGCCTTTTATTTGATGGAGCCGGTGAAGGGGTTCAATGCCACGCTTGCGTTGCCGCCGCTCCATGCTGGAGATGGCGCGACCCGTCGGCGCATGGGATTTGCGCTGGTCGACGGCGCTTTGGCGCTCGGGCGTTTCGATTACAAGGCAGCTGGTCTGGAGGATTTCGGCAAGATCGATGGCTTTCTGGAGCGGCAGGTTCCGCGCTGGCGCGCGCTCCTCGACAGCTACCGTGACTATAAGGACTGGCCCGGTCCGGCTTCGATCCCGGGCATTGCGACTGTAGCAAATTGGCTGATCGGCAATACCCCACCCCGCTTCACGCCGGGTCTTCTGCATGGCGACTATCATCTAGCCAACGTCATGTTCTGCAACGATGGTCCCGAGCTTGCCGCGATCGTTGATTGGGAACTAGCCACGATTGGTGATCCGCTGCTCGACATGGGTTGGGTTATGGCGACTTGGCCAGAGCCCGACGGCCGGTCCATCTCCGGGAACCCGATTGAGCCATGGGAGGGCTTTCCGCGCATTGAGGAACTGCTCGCCCATTATGCGGCGGGAAGCACTCGCGACACTTCGTATATGCGTTGGTACGGCGTTCTCGGTTGCTACAAATTGGGGATCATTCTTGAAGGCACTCACGCGCGTGCATGCGCGGGCGTCGCATCAAAGTTGACGGGAGATCGGCTGCACGGTGCATCTGTGACGTTATTCCAGCGCGCGCTGGGATGGCTTGAGCGGGATAAGTTGATCTAGGCGGATTGGCGGCAGCCGATGCGCCCAAAAGAACAGTGGGACGAACAAGAGAAGAGACGACAAGGGAAGGTTATATGACAATCGAACAGCGCCCGTACCATATCGCAATCTATGCGAAAGAAACCCCGAACCGGCCTGCGTTTGTGATGGGGACGACTGGCGACGTGATCAGCTATTCCGAACTGGACAGGCAGTCGCGCAAACTCGCGCGATACTTGAACGAACAAGGTATTGTTCCAGGGGACCACCTCGCGATCATGATGAACAACAGCAAAGACTATTTTGTCGTCTGCTGGGCCGCCCAGCGTTTGGGCCTGATCTACACGCCTATCAACTGGCATCTTGCCGCGAGCGAAGTAGCCTATATCGTGCAGAATTGCGAAGCCAAAATCCTCGTCGTGTCGGAAGAGGTCCGCCATGTTGCTGAAGCGATTTCGCAAGATATCCCGGGCGTGAGCGTTGCCCTCACGCATGGGCAAGCTTTCGGGAGGTTTCGCAATCTCGGAGAGGTCATCGAGAGCACCTCGGATGGTTCGGACGTTGGCCTCTTGGAGGGCGAATGCATGTTCTATTCGTCCGGCACAACAGGCCGTCCGAAGGGCATCTTCAAGACGGAACGCGGACAACTTTCGTGGGGGCAGCAACCTCCTATCACTCAATTCTTGCGCTCATTTTACGGATTCGATCGTGACACCGTCTATCTGGTTCCGGCGCCGCTCTATCACGCGGCCGGCCTCGCGTGGAGCATGAACGTACTGCGCGCCGGCGGCACAGTGGTGGTCGTTAACAAGTTCGATTCGCTCGAGACGCTCCGGCTGATTGAAACCTACAAGGTCACGCACTCCCAATTCGTTCCGACGATGTTCGTGCGAATGCTGCGCCTGCCAGAAGCGGAGAGGACGCAATATGACATCTCCAGTCTGAAGGTCGTCATTCACGCGGCGGCACCTTGTCCGCCGGAAATCAAACGGAAGATGATCAAATGGCTAGGCCCCATCGTCTATGAGTATTACGCCGGGAGCGAGGCTAGCGGCCTGACGGCAGTCGACACGCCAACCTGGCTCAGTCATCCCGGCACGGTAGGCCGTCCCGTTTTTGGCCAGGTTCACATCGTTGGCGAGGACGGCGAAGAATTGCCCACCGGCGAAGTCGGCACGATCTATTTCAGTGGGGGCAGCCGGTTCGAATATTTCAAGGACGTTGAAAAAACAGCATCATCACATAACGCGCGGGGCTGGAGCACGCTGGGCGACATTGGTCACGTCGATGCGGACGGATTTGTATATCTGTGTGACAGGCGCGCGGATCTAATCCTTTCCGGCGGCGTCAACATCTATCCGCGGGAAATCGAGGATGTGCTTATCCAACATCCATCGGTGTTAGACGTCGCAGTTATCGGTGTTCCGAGCCTCGAGTTCGGACAGGATGTCAAAGCCGTCGTCGAACTAAAGGCCGGCGCCAAGGAAAGCGAAGAACTCGGTGCCGATATGATCGCCTTTTGTCGAGAACGTATCGCCTCCTACAAATGTCCCAAGACAGTTGATTTCGCGGTACTCCCACGGTTGCCGAACGGCAAGATGTTGAAGCGTGAGTTGCGGGAGCACTATCTGAAGTTGGTAAGTATCGGTGGTAGCGAGGCGGCTTGATGCGGGTATGCCAAATAGAGGCTGTCCCGACGACATCCAGAGCGGAGCATTTCCGGGAAGACGATGAGCGGGCCATTGCAAGGCTTGCGCGCGATCGAAATCGGCAGCGTGGGCCGGGCGCGTTCGCTGGGATGATGCTGGCGGACAACGGCGCTGACGTGATCCGGATCGATCGGTCTGTCACCTCCGTCTAGCCGCCGGACGACATCGCGACGCTGCGCGATCTGTTGTGCAGCGTCGATGACCTGATGGAAATTGGGAGTAAGCATGCGTGCAGTCGTCTGCGAACAATTCGGTGGCCCAGACCTATTAAAGGTGCGGGATTTGCCGACACCCGAGCCTGGCCCCGGCCAAATCCGGATACGGTTGCATGCGGCCGGCGTCAATTTCCCCGACGGGTTGATCGTCGCGGGCAGTTATCAGACGAAGCTCGAGCCGCCGTTCGTGCCGGGAGGAGAAGGTGCGGGCGTCGTCGATGCTGTCGGAAAGGGCGTTACGGCCTTCGTGCCTGGCGACCGGGTGGCGGCTTTCGTCAGAGGTTCCTACGCTGAGCAGGTGATCGTCGACACGGACCGGGCGCTGCACCTGCCCGCGTCGGTCGGTTTTGATATCGCGGCAGCTTTCACCGTGACCTATGGAACGACCATCCATGCCTTGCGGACTCGGGCGAGAATTCGTCCGGGTGAGACGTTGCTCGTGTTGGGTGCCGGCGGTGGCGTCGGCAGCGCTGCTGTGGAACTTGGCAAGCTGCTCGGGGCACGGGTCATTGCTGCAGCCTCCAGCGCCGAGAAGCTCGATGTCGCGGCGCGTTGTGGCGCGGATGATTTGATCAACTATCGCATGGTCGATCTCCGTCAGGAGATGAAGAAACTCTGCGGGAGCAAGGGAGTGGATGTCGTTTATGATCCCGTTGGCGGGGATTTGTCGGAGCCGGCTTTCCGCTCACTCGGATGGTACGGGCGGTTTCTTGTGATCGGCTTCGCAGCCGGTCGGATTCCAGCCTTACCCCTCAACTTGCCTTTGCTGAAGGGTGCTTCGGTTATCGGTGTTTTTTGGGGGGCCTCCGTTGAGCAGCAGCCGGAGCAATTCCAGACCGATATGCAAGATCTCATTGGGTGGCTCGCGGAGGGCAAGCTGAAGCCGCACATCGGGGCGCGCTACTGTCTTGAGCAAGCCCCGCGCGCCATCGCGGACCTAATGGAAGGTCGGGCGACCGGAAAGCTCGTGATCGAGATCGATTAGCAAAAGCCTGAATGGAGTTCGGCTTGCCTATGAAGCGGCTAGTCGTGGCTATGCCATGGCCGGAAATGCTTCAAACCAGATCGCGGATTGATGCGCGGAAGAGAAAATGGGCGTCAGGCTTCGAACACCTTAACGGAGAAGAAGATGAAGAAACTTGAGGTCTTATTAGCGCTTCTAGGTTTCCTGAGCATGGACTGGGGTGTGGCCGGCATCGCCGTCGCGCAAACCCCGGGCGTCACGGCGACGGAAATCAAGCTGGGTCAAACCAAGCCTTATAGCGGTCCCGCCTCAGCCTACGGACTTCAGGGCAAAGCGGAGACCGCCTATTTCCAGATGATCAACGATAACGGTGGCATCAATGGCCGCAAGGTCAATCTGATCAGCCTGGACGACGCTTACAGCCCACCCAAAACCTTTGAACAGACGCGCCGCCTCGTCGAGCAAGATGAGGTCGCGGCAATCTTCGGAACACTGGGTTCACCTACGAACTCAGCTATCAAAAAATACTTGAATGGGCGCAAGATTCCGCAGTTGTTCATCGTGGCCGGCGCATCGGCTTTCGCCGATCCGGAGCATTTTCCATGGACCATACCGGGCGTATGGATCTATTCCGACGAGGCGAAACTCTATGCCGCGGACATCCTCAAGAACACACCCAATGCCAAAATCGCAATTTTATATTCTAACGATGATGCCGGCCGGGACTATGCCGCCGCCTTCAAGGCGGGACTTGGCGCCAAGGTCAGTCAAATCGTCAGCGAGCTGAAATATGAATCGACCGATCCGACTGTGGATTCCCAGGTCGTAGCATTGGCGGCGACAGGCGCGGACGTGTTCTTTTATCAGGCGACCCCCAAATTCAGCGCGCAGATCCTTCGAAGAAAGCATCTGCTCGGCTGGAATGCAAAGACCTATGTCGCGGCAACGGGAAGCTCGCTCGCGTCGGCTCTAGTGCCGGCAGGGTTAGAAACAGCTCAGGGCATCAACTCGGGCGCTTATCTCAAGGATCCGGACGATCCGAGATGGGCGAACGATCCGGGTTACAAGGAATATGCGGCCTGGATGGACAAATATCTTCCGGGTGCGAACAAGTCGGAGGGTCTCTACATCAGCGGCTTCAACAATGCGCAGGTGATGGCCAAGGTCCTTGAACAATGCGGAAGCGATCTTAGCCGCGAGAACATCCTCAAGCAGGCAACCAATCTGGACCTCGAAAGGCCGATGCTGCTGCCCGGCATCCGCTATAAGATATCCCCTGACGATTACCGTCCTATCAAGAACATTCGCCTGCAGGTCTTCAAGGGCGATCGATGGTGGCTCGTCGACTAGATATGTGGGCGGTCAGACCTTCGCAAAAAGGAAAGTAGAATCGTATTTGTCAGACTGGAAGAATTGATGCGTTCTAACCCTAGAACGTATCGTAATGCAGCCGCAGCGCTGGGCCGCGTTCGAAGTCCCTGGTCCTTCGGAGCTGGAGCCTGAAGATGCCTGAAAAATTGCGACGGTGGATTTATTCCCGGCCGATGGTCGACAACATCCTCGGACCGGAGCAGTTTGAACTGCGTGAAGTCCCGATTCCCGAACTGCTGCAGGAGCAGGCGCTGGTCCGCGTCAAGCTTGTGAACATTCATTCCGGCACGCGCGCGCGCATGACCAACGGGATGACCAAGCTCGGCGATACCGACAAAAGCAACTATGCCTGTGCTGAAGTGATTCAGTCGCGTGACCGCACCTTCAAGGAAGGTGATGTGATTGCGTGTCAGGCGGGATGGCAGGATTACCAGATTGTCAGCAGCGAAGACGCCTGCGTGGGTTACGGCCCCGCCAGCGACCTCACGAAGGCCCTGAATGGCACCAACTCGCAATGGAACTACGTCTTCAGGCCGGCGATGGTGAAGATGTGGTCGACCGAAGTGCTGATGGAAATGTTCGGCACCTCGGGAATGACCGCTTATTTCGGTCTGAGGGAATGCGGTCCGCTGATACCGCGGGATAATGTCGCGGTCGCCGGCACCACCGGCTCGGTCGGCTCAATTGCCGCGCAGCTCGCCAGAATAGCCGGGTGTCATGTGGTTGGGTTCGGCGGCGGGCCGGAGCGCTGCCAATGGGTGGTGGATACACTCGGCATCGACAAGTGCATCGACTATCGCGCTGGCGATCTCGCCGGGCAGCTCGAATCCGCGTTCCCCGAAGGCATTGACTTCTTCTCCGACGGGATTGGCGGCGCGATGACGGAGACCGTTATCTCCTTCGTGAACCAGAATGGGCGCCTGTTTTCCTACGGGGGTGCGGCGGCTTACTATGCCGACAAGCCCGACGCGCCGCAGCAGCGTCCCTCGTTGCGGCAGGCCTTTGGCATTTCGGAGTATGTCGAAGCCGTCTTGAAGAAACGCAACATCAAGTCAGAGTGCTGGATCGTCGATGCCTTCTATCATGAGCGGCTGAGAGCCGAGGACGATCTGTCCCGACATTTACGCAGCGGCGCATTGAAGCCTGTCAACAATGTCGTGGAGGGTTTCGAGAATCTGCCGGGCGCGGTCGCTGGCCTTTATGCGAATTCGCGTTCCGGCAAATTGCAGGTGCGGTTCTAATCAAACTGAAGGCCGGGGAATTCCTAGAGCCGAGCATAATCCGGAAAAGCGGGAACCGGTTTTCCCCTCGGTACAAACGCAGGCGTGCCCGGAGATCCTTGGCTAGTCGAGGCTGCCGGAAAGCTTGTGATCGAGATCGATAATGAAGTGGCAAACTTGCTCTAACCCGCGACGGCTGTGTCATGGGCAGCAGAATTGCCACGCGGAACGTGCTCGATGGCAATGTCGTCAGCGCCCACGCGCTCCCCGCACGTCGCGCAGGTCAGCACTGGAACAACGTGTTTGCCGCACGGCTTGTGTCGGAGATCGATTACAGGCCGGCCGTTTGAGAGCCATTTTCCAGCCCAAGTCAGCAACGCCAAGGGGACCGGGTAGAAATCGAGGCCCTTTTCGGTCAGCCGATATTCGCGTGGCTCCGGCGTCTTCTGGTAGGCCGTTTTCACCAGCACGCCCAGGTCGACCAACCGATTGAGCCGGCTGGCCAGGATATTCGGCGCGATCCCGAGATACGCCTCGAATTCGCCAAACCGCCGGGTGCCGAGGAAGCATTCGCGGACGATCAGCGAACTCCAGCGATCTCCTATGATCCGCAGCGCTCGGGCAATCGAACAGGCTTGCGAACGTTCGATCAAGTCGAGGTCCGGCGACCGATGCCGTCGCGCGCCGGTCGACTCGGTAGAGGCGCGGTAAACCGAGGCGACAGTGACTTCACGTGCCTCGAGTTTGTGTCCGCATTCCGAGCAGCAAAGCACGGCCTCCATGGAATGACCGAACGGAACATGGAGCGCGCGACGGGTCGTATTTCCCCTGTCGCTGCACCAGCGATCGCCCCAGCGTTGGGCGGTGAGAAGGCAGGGGTGAAAATCGCGGCCCATCTCTGTCAGCACGTACTCCAGGTGCCCGCCGTCCTGGCGAACGTGCCGGCGTAGGAATAAGCCCCTCATCGTCAGATTCTCCAGCCGCTTGCTGAGAACCTTGCGCGCAATGCCCAGCCGCTGATGGAACTCCTCGAACCGGGTTACGCCGTCGTAAATGGCGTCACGCAAAATCATCCACGACCAGGCATCACCGAGCAGATCGGCGGCCAAGAGATCGGGTCCCATTTTACGGACGGTCGCGGTCATTCCATCCTGTATCGCAAAAAGCAACAAAACATGCAAATTTCGACTTGCATATGGGAACTAAGTTGCATTAAGTTCCCTTACGCAAGTCAAACCCATGGGAGGAAACACATGTCTGCCAACTCAGCTCAAGCTACCAAGTCGTCCGGTGCTGTACCGTCCAAGTCCGGAAAACTGCTCGTGGAGCGCAATGGTCCCGTCACGACTGTCACGTTGAACCGCCCTCAAGTGCACAATGCCCTCGACAAGGAAATTTCGGCGGAGCTCAATGCGGTTGTGAAAGAAATCAACGTGGATCGCGACTGCCGCGTCGTGATCTTCAAAGGCGCCGGCAACACCTTCTGCGCTGGTGACGACATCAAGGAGATCAGCACATGGGGGCCGAACGACGGTCCGTGGCAGATCCGCCAGTATCAGGAGACGGTCGATATCATTCAAAACATGTATCCCATCACAATCGCAGCGGTCGATGGGGTGTGCACCGGTGGCGGCCTCGAGCTGACGCTGGTATGCGACTTCGTCATTGCGACAAGCAGCTCGCGCTGGGGCATGCCGGAGATCAATTGGGACATTACGCCCGGCTGGGGCGGCTGCTCCCGCCTCGCTCGGTACGCTGGACCCCGCAAGACCAAGGAGTGGAACCTGCTCGGCGCCATGTTCACGGGCGAGACCGCAGAGCGCTATGATCTCGTTAACCGCCTGACGACGCCGGAGCGCCTTGAACGCGATGTTCAGGACCTGACCGCGGCCATGCTCGAAAAGGACGTGACGGCCGTTCGCTGCACCAAGCACTTCCTTAACGCTGCCGCCGAATGCTCGACCGAGATCGGCCTTGCATTCGAGGGTGCGCCGCCGCGCACGACGAGCAGGGGCCGCCCGGAGGGTGTGCGCGATTTCGTAAACAAGGAAGGGCGGGACAGACGCCGGGTACTCGCCAACGCGATCTGGAAGGACTGAGCCGCGGGACTATCCTGGGCGCACGCCTCGGAAAGAGTGAAACGTTACGCTTGCGCGGTGGAAGCCGCGCAAGCGGCCGTTAGAAAGATCAATAAAACTAGGGAGATATCTCATGTCGTCGCTTATGGCGAAAGCGCTGCCGACTCTACCCGAAGTTGATCGGGTTCTTACCGGTCCGGGAGCACCATTCGAGCTTCAGACCCAAGAGATCGATGGCATTCCCCTACGCACCTACAAGAAGGCACCACGACATCTGGGTGAGCTTCTTGAGACAAGCCGGAACTGGGGCAGCCGGGAGTTCATCGTTTATGAAAGCGAACGTCTGACCTTTGAGCAACACTATCAGGCTGTGGCGTTGCTCGCGCACGAATTGGTTGAACGCTACGGCGTCGGGAAGGGCGATCGGGTTGCAATCGCGATGCGCAATCTCCCGGAATGGTCGATCTCGTTCTGGGCCGGCGTGGCGATCGGTGCTATCGTGGTGCCGCTGAACGCGTGGTGGGTCGGCACCGAGCTCAACTACGCGTTAGCGGATAGCGGCACGAAGGTAATCCTCCTCGACGCTGAGCGCTACAGCGTACTCGCGCCGTTCCTTCCTGACCTTCCGCTTCGCGGGGCAATAGTCACGCGCCTGAAGGAACAGGAATTACCCGCCCTTGCCTGTCGCCTGGAGTCGATCATTGGCGAGCACGGAAGCTATCGCTCCAATACAAGCGTTGCGATGCCAAGCCGCGAGTTGCGGCCAGACGACCGCGCGACCCTCTTCTACACGTCCGGCACTACCGGCCGGCCGAAGGGGGCCCTGGGGTCTCACCGCGGCGCGTGCACAAGTCTCATGAATAGCGCGGTGTCTCTTGCGCGCGCAAAACTCCGCTCGGGCGGCGCTCTAAGCGATCTGGCCAAACCCATGCCGCCGCGCGCGCTGCTCGCCATGGGGCCGCTGTTCCATGTAATTGCCTGCTTTGCGCAGCTACTCCCGGCTGTCGCGGGCGGTGCTAAGCTCGTCCTTATGTACAAATGGAATGCGGCCCGTGGATTCGAGCTGATCGAGCAGGAGCGCATCACCAATTTCAGCGGTGTACCGACGGCAATGTTGCAGGCGGTTGAGGAGGCCCAGAACGGCAAGGTTGCCACTGACAGCATTCAGATGATCAGTTATGGTGGCTCTCCATCGCCGCCCGAGCTCGCGGCGCGGCTGATGAAGGCGTTTCCTACGGTAGTGCCGGCGACTGGCTATGGGCTGACCGAGACCTCCGGAATGATTGCGATGGTTGTGGGTCCCGACTGCGCCGATCATCCCGCCAGCGCCGGATATCCCATGCCGGTGGTCGATATCGCGGTCATCGCCGCCGACGGCCATGAGGCGCAAGCCGGTGAAATCGGCGAAATCCGGGTTCGCGGTCCTGGCGTGATCAAGGCGTATTGGAACGATCCCGAAGCGACTAAGGCTACGATCGTCGATGGCTGGCTGCGCACCGGTGACCTCGGTCGGCTCGACGAAGATGGATTCGTCTACCTCGTCGACCGCGCGAAGGACATGATCATCCGCGGCGGCGAGAACGTTTACTGTGTCGAGGTGGAAAACGCTCTGCTTGAGCATTTGGCGGTGAAGGATGCGGCTGTCATCGGCCTTCCCCATCCAACACTCGGTGAACAAGTCGCCGCCGTCGTTGAAATCCCCCAAAACGACGACGTGAGTGAGGAAGAGCTGAAGCGATTTCTTTCGACGCGTCTGGCAGCATTCAAGATTCCGGTGATGATCGAGCTGAGGCGGTCACCGCTCCCCAGGAACACCACGGGAAAGCTGCTCAAGCCCCAAATCCGGTCCGAATTGACCGACACTTGGGGCCTGAGAACAGTTGTCCCGACGCCACCCTGCTCACGGCCTATTTGACGGCGATGGCACCCCACGGCCCTTAGGTTCGCGCGACGCGATGGCGAGAAAGCAACGCAATTAATGATGAGAAAGGTACATGACAATGCTCGGATATTCTGTTGCGGTTCGAACGCGACGGTCGCAGCTACGTCCTACGGCGGTCGGCACGCAGTCCGCGTGGCGACGGCAATGCCACCAACCGTCGTGAGGCGCGGGTGCTCGGCGCCCTCGCCGGTTCCGACGTTCGCATCCCGGCCTGATCGCTGCCTGCTCATCGACCGACGTAATCGGCGCGGCCTTTTATTTGATGGAGCCGGTGGCGGGGTTCAGTGCCATGGTTGCGCTGCCGCCGCTCCATGCCGGAGATGCCGCGGTCCGGCGGCGCACGGGATTTGCGCTGGTCGACGGCGCTTTGGCGCTCGGGCGTTTCGATTACAAGGCAGCTGGGCTGGAAGATTTCGGCAAGATCGATGGCTTTCTGGAGCAGCAGGTTCCGCGCTGGCCCGCGCTCCTCGACAGCTACCATGACTACTCCACCACGAACGCCTGCTTTTCGTTGTCTTGATGCACAATCCGTATGTCGTCGGCATCAACCGCGGAACCGAACATTTGTAGACTTACTCCGTACAAGTCTGACCAGAAGTAGGGAACAAAATCGCGCCAAGGAGTTCCGATTCCGCCAGAATGGATTGTGCGACGATGCGGTTTGCATTTGCGCCGGGCCGTAGCGTCTGGATTGCGGTGCCGATTGTCGGCAGCGCGGGACCGCCGGTCAGAGGGTTCTGATATTCGAGAAGCGTGTCGTCGAAGGATCCGGATCAAGCCCGACCACTTGTGACAGGGCTTCCTGCGCCCGAGACCAGGTATAGGCGTTCATTATAACGCTTAGAGACGTTGAGATCGACATCGAGGACTGCAACATCAGCGCCGAGGCTGGCCAGCCGATGTACGTAAACCCGTCCCATCCCGCCACCGGCTCCGGTAACGGTAACGACAGCAAACTTTCCGCGAAGAGTCCTCATAAAATTCCCATTCTTAAATCAACGAAAGCAACCGCCGAAACGTAACCAGCCCGCTTCGACGCGTCACGGAACCGGCACACTCCGAAGACGATTTTCATATCTCCAACCGCAACTAAACGCATTCACGACTAATTTCGTGTGCCGTCGCAATGGCGCCAGCGGACAGGATGCCCAATTGATCAAAGCACCGCGAATGCGGCCAAACGGATGATTGCCCGTAGGAGACACCCTCGCCCGTCAGCTTTTGTTTGTGCGCTCCAGCTAGCACGGCTATCTGCCTGGAGACGTCCTATCGAATTATCGTTCACCGCCTGCAGTCACAACGCCGCCCACAAAGGTCCAGTTCGTGCCGTCGAACTGGATTATCTGCCTCTGCCGCCACGGGATGCGACTTTCCGGAGTGACATTGACCTTTACGCCCGGGAGGAACAAAGTTGGCTCGTAGTCTTTAATATGGGTCGCCTCGTAAATTAGGTTTTCTCGCGTCAGATTGTCACCACATCGCTTTAGCGTGTCGATGAGCATCTGCGCCGCACTGTAGCCAATGACCGCGAGCGCGTCCTCAGGTACCTCTGCCGGCGCCCATTTTTTCATGAACGTATAATACTCCATCATCCCGGGGTCCGCATCCCATTTGGAATCGCCAGGCTGTTTGTAAAATTGCACACTGACGGCGCCCACAGCATATTGCAGGCCAGCCGGCTTTAGCGAGGTCTCGATCACTGACGCGCCTGGCGCCAAAATTAGATATGGTTTCCAACCGAGCTCACCGATCTTGCGGATGCTCTGAGCACCAAATTTCGGCGCCGCTGACGCGACGAAGACGGTGTCGGCCCCAGACGACTGAAGCAAGATGATCTGAGAATCGATAGTCGGATAGCTCAGGTCGAATCCAACTTCCTTCACAATCATCGTTCCAGCCTTGTCACCCAGGCCAGCCCTCATACCCTCGAGATATGTCCTACCGCTTTCGTCGTTCTGATAAAGAATACCTATCTTGGCGTTCGGCTTCACCTCCAGCAAGTAAGCCGCCAACACTTTCGCCTCGACTGTCAACGTCGAATAGAATGTTGTCGTCCAGGGAAAGTTAACGGGGTCGATGGCCTTCGGAGTACCGGCCAGCGCCATTATTTGCGGGACCTGCGCGCTATTTAAATATTTGGCGACGGACAGATTTGGCGCTGATCCCATCGACGAAAACATTGCCAGGACTTCGTCACCTTCGACCAGGGAGCGCGTCTGTTCGACTGTCTTGGGCGGGCTGAATCCATCATCCTTCGAGATCAGGTTGATCGCGCGCCCGTTAATGCCCCCTTGAGCATTGATCATTTTGAAATAAGCGGTCTGGACCCTACCGACCGCACTCAGGCCGGATGCCCCGCCACTATATGGCATTGTCTGGCCGAACTTGATCGAGGTATCTGTTACGCCCGGACCGTATTTCTTCTCGGCCAAAGCAGGTTGAGAAACCGCAAGCAGAAACGCACCGACCGCGACCGCAACACTCCTTGAAACCATGTCCAATGAAACCATGTCCAAATCCTTGGCGTTTGAGAAGGCCTGCCAGATAAACTAATACACATCCCCGTGGGCTGACGCCCACGGCGCAGCAAACGACGATCTCGAGGATCGACGAAATCGAGTAGCGAACGGGTTTGTCAGCCGCCAGCAGACTCTAGCGTCGGCCGCTTCACGCCAAGAGCCGCAGATTTGCCTCACAAAGATACAGACGTCTTCCTTGCTGATGATCCCGAGGTCCGGCAGCCCATCGAAGCCGACATCGCAGCGCCTGACAGATAGAGCGCCTTGAAACCGGCTTGCTTCGTCTGCAATGCCCCGGCATCCTCAGGATGCCCGGTCCCGTCAACAGTTCGTGCCTGCGCACCATGCGGACCGGGGAAGCCATTGTCTAAGATTGCTTGCGACCGACGTCATACGGGTTGCGTATGGTTCGGTGCGCGGCGCCTTTCCGTATGATAGCCGCGCGAATTCAGTGGCAGCAAAGTATCGTTTAGAAATTACCCCCATCGAGCGTTAGTCGTTGAGCAGCAATATAGCGCGCTTTATCCGAGATTAAGAACGCGACTGTATTCGCGACGTCGGACGGTTGGCAAACGAAGCCAAATGGCATCTTAGCATCAACATCTCGCATACTTTCGATCCCCGCGCGCATTCTCATGAAACCAAGACCCATGTCGGTATCGGTAAGACCTGGAGCGACTATGTTGACGCGGATGCCGTGAGATCGCTCTTCACGCGCCAGGACGCCCGCCATCGCTTCCATTGCAGCCTTAGCCATGATGTAAGTGCCCATATTTCTGCCGAGCATCTGAACGCTCGAGGAAGACACCATTATAACATCTCCTCGCTCGTGTTTTCTCATCTGGGGCACCAGTGCGCGACACAGTGTAAGGGGTCCGTAAACGTGAGCGCGCATGAGAAGATCTAGATGATCCAGCCGGCTTTCTGTAATTTGAGGCCGTCCTACAACACCACTTCCGAAGCCGGCGTTATTGATTAGAATGTGGATCGCGCCGAAGGCTGCGAGTGCCTGCTCGGCAAGCGTCTGAGCTTCCGCCTCCACCGTGACATCTGCGCCAAATATTTCAGCTCTTCGACCCATCGCTCGAACTTCCTGAGCGATCCGATGTGCTGAGTCTTCGCTGGTGCGGTACCCAATCGCGAGATCGATCCCATTCCGGGCCAAAGCTAAACACGTCGAAGCTCCAATACCGCGGCTTCCTCCGGTTACGAGAGCGACTCTCTGAGGTCCCGACCCCATTACATTTTCCTTTCAAGATCGCGCGCTAGCGTGCGTCACCGGCGACAACTTCGCCAACTTGCGGGAATAGAAGCGCGCAACTTAGTAAAAGGCACGTTCTGTAGTTTGCGTTTTTCGGCACTTGCCAAGGAAACGCGGCCCAAGAGTGCCAACAGTGAGATGGTCTCGGTGCGAATACAAAGACTCATTGCGGATGACCTTAGAGGATTTACGTATAGTAAACGCGAAACGCGACGTGCCTATTATGGACGAGAACTGAAACACGAAGCCGCGGACGAAGGCGACGTCGTCGCAACACTTAGGCAAGCCGCGCACACTCAGCTTGCGGAGATCAACCGCGCCTGGAGAAGGTCGTTCAGCAGCATTCCGCTAGATAGAGATGTGGAATCCGCCGTCAACCGCGATGTGTTGACCCGTAATAATGAAGCGGCGTCAGAGAGCAGAAAGCAAACGGGCTTCACGGCCTCTTCCGCCTGTGCCCAACGGCCCATCGGGATCCGCGCCAAAATGCCATCGCGAAATTAGTCGCCCGGATCGTTTCCGTCATGGGGGTTTTGCCCACTCCGAAACAAACCGAATTCGTGCGGCGCCGAACTTCGACCATTCCTTTGCGGCCGTCATTGTCATCCCTAGAAGACCACTTTTCGCCGCTGCAATCGCGCGCCCAATCCCCTGCGCGCTGTGCCCGTAACAACAATTACTTTTCCCCTTAAAGACATCACCTCTTCCATCCTCTGCTCCTTTTTGCTTCGACTGATCCTCCGGTTCTCTCTTATGTCCGGTCTGAAATCAAACGTAAGTTCGTCTCTACTAATAGGATAGCAGTATCACCGGATACTATAAGGATATTAGACGCCGCCTTCGGAAGGCTGTCATAAGTACTCTCTCTAAGCGCGCTCACCCAATAAAAGCGCGTCACCCAGCAAAAACAATAACGACGCAAAGATAGTTGCAACGAGGAAAACGCCGTTTCTACTTCATTGTGCATGAAGCTAGCCAACAGTACCGCGATCCGGCCTTGCGGCTATCCCTGATGGTCTCAATCAACGCCTCCAGACCGCCGAAATTCGTCGAATTGAATGCATTTGCCAACGTCACGGCACACAAGGGCATCATGGACAAAGGCATTATGAGCAAGACCATGGACAGCAAGATTGTTGCAACAACTACCTACTCAACGCCGGGCGCATACGACGATCTGTTTCGCGACCTTCGGCGCGACGATCCAGTCCATTGGACCGAGCCCGAAGGTTATCATCCGTTCTGGACTGTCAGCAGACATTCGGACGTCATGGAAATCGAACGCCAAAATGATCGATTCACCAACGAACAGCGTATAATCCTTCAGCTCGCCGCGGACGACGAACGGATGAAGGCTGCAACTGGAAGCGTGTCCAGTGTTCGAACCCTGGTCAGCATGGACAATCCTGATCATCGGGTTTACCGCGCGCTGACCCAAGGCTGGTTTATGCCGCCAAACTTGAAGAAGTTGGAAGAGGGACTCACCATTCTTGCGAGGGAATTTGTCGATCGCCTCGAGGCCCTAGGTGGACGCTGCGATTTTGTGAAAGACGTCGCGGTGTGGTATCCACTGCGCGTCATTATGATGATCCTCGGAGTCCAGCGCGAGGACGATGCGCTGATGCTGAGTTTGACGCGAGAGCTGTTCGGTTCGAATGATCCGGACGTGATGCGAGGACGTACGAGTTCACAAGTGCGTTTGGACGCGGTTAAACGATTTTCGGAGTATTTTGGTAGGCTGTCGGCGGAACGCCATTCGGATCCGCGCGATGACCTTACTACGGTGCTCGCCAACGCGACCATCGCTGGAAAGCCGATCGATGCTCGCGAGGCAATTTCGTACTTTGTGATTGTCGCCACCGCCGGCCACGACACGACGAGCGCCAGCACCGCTGGCGGACTTCTTGCGCTGATGCAAAATCCGGACGAACTCAGAAAGCTCAAGGACAATCCCGCCCTGATACCGAGCGCCATTGAGGAAATGTTCCGTTGGGTGACTCCGGTCAAGCACTTTTTCCGCACCGCGCAGGAAGATTACGTGTTGCGCGGTCGCAATATCAAAGCGGGCGACTCTCTCATGATGTGCTACCAGTCGGCCAATCGGGACGAGGAGGCATTTAACGATCCCTTCTCGTTCAAGGTCGATCGATCGCCCAACCGTCACCTGGCCTTCGGTTATGGCGCGCATCTTTGCCTCGGCATGCACCTAGCCAGAATGGAAATGCGCGCGCTTTACGCTCAATTGTTACCGCGCCTCGATGCCGTAAGCCTCGATGGCGATGTGTCATGGGCGGATGCCAATTTCGTGTGCGGCCTCGAACGGCTTCCCATCAGTTACACGATGCGGAAAGTTGCGGCGTAGTGAAAGAATGAGTGAACCAGGTCAATTCATCAGAAACTCGAAAACTCGACCGAGAACCCACGGATAAAGGTTGCAAATGGAAATCCAAGCGGCAATTGCACGGCATCCAGAAATCGCAAGCCCGCGGGGACAGGCCGTGGACGCGCTAATCATTAGTAAGGAGGCAGCGCGATGACAGACAAGGAGACCGGCGATCGCGCGGAAACCCTTGCGCTCATTGTTGGAAGCGCGGCCTTTCTCGAATCGTTGGAACAATTGCGGCGCGCGCGTGCGCTTCGAGGTCATCGGCCAGGAATTAGCCGCGACTTCTGGGAACAAGTTTCAAAGCTCGGCTGGCTTTCGCTGCGCGTGCCAAACGAACAGGGCGGCATCGGTCTTGGAATTCAGGAGTTATGCGTTCTCTCCGAGCGTTTGGGAGCCTGTATGGCGCCCGAGCCCGTTCCAGAGGCGATATGCACCGCGCCTTTTCTGAGCGGCACTCTTCTCGAAGACGTGATGAGTGGATCCTTGATCGTGCTGCCGGCATGGCAGGAACGCGCGGGGGACCTTGAATCGAAAGCGCCGACGGTTCGCTTGGCGCAAGGCAAGCTGATCGGGTCGAAAAAATACGTTCATATGGCTGAGGCCGCAGGCGGCTTCGTGGTTACGACCTCTAACGGACTGCAATTTGTACGAAAGGATGCACCCGGACTAAGTGTGCTGACGACGCCCCTGCAGGATGGTGGGCATTTTTCCGAATTGACGTTCGACAACACGCCGACCGAGCCGATCAAGGGGTCCTTCGAAACGGTCCAGGAAGAAATTACGCTTGGAATCGCTGCTTACCTGCTGGGCGTCATGCGCAGAGCGTTCGCGATCACAAAGGATTACGTTACGACGCGGACGCAATTTGATCGATCGATCGGTAGTTTTCAGGTCATCCAGCATCGCATGGTAGATCTCTATATCCAGATTCAGCTGGTGAGCGCATCCATCCAGCAGGCCGCAGCGATACTGGAATCGAGCCCCTCTCTTGCGGCAGCGAAACAGGCAGTGTCACGGGCGAAGGCTCGTGCTTCGGATGTGGCTCTTCTGGTCACAAGGCAGGCGGTTCAACTTCATGGCGGCATTGGCTACACGGATGAAGCCGACATAGGCTTGTTCCTGCGCAAAGCGATGGCCCTTATGAATTGCTACGGATCAGCGACTGCGCACCGCGCTCGCTATTTGACGCTTGTATGCGCAGCACGAGGAAAGTTGTGATGTTGCAAGTCGCTTCCGACAATGAACTGAGCGACGAGGAATTTCGGTTACGTGCGCGCGAGTGGATTGCGGACAATTACCCCTTCGAAGTGCGCAATTCACCAAAGCGGGTTCCGTTCGAGGTTGCCCTGCCCTGGTATCAGGCGCTTCATGCGCGCGGCTGGCTGGCGCCCGGCTGGCCGGTGGAGTATGGCGGGCAAGGCATGTCGTCCGTCAGGCAGCTGATCATCACGGAGGAATTGGCCCGCTTCGGCGCCGTTCGCCTAAATGAAACTGGTATCGTCATGATCGGCCCGCTCATCATCCATTACGGGACCGACGCCCAGCGAGCCCATTTTCTTCCCCGGATTCTGTCGGGCGAAGACGCCTGGTGCCAAGGATATAGCGAACCGAATGCCGGGTCCGACCTTGCGAGCCTCAAATCCAGGGCTGAGCGCCAAGGAGATGAATGGGTCATCAACGGCGAAAAGATCTGGACGACGAGAGGCGCGAATTGCAACTGGATGTTCGGGCTTTTCAGGACAAGCCAAGAGAAGCGAAAGCAGGAGGGTATCAGCTTTCTGCTCTTGCCTATGGATGCTCCGGGCATCAGCGTTAGGCCCATTCTCGACATTTCGGGCGATGAGGATCTGTGCCAGGTTCGCTTCGAAAATGTGAGAGTGCCAGCCGATTATCTGGTCGGTGGAGTCGGTCAGGGATGGAAAATGGCAAACGCCATTTTAGGCTTCGAGCGAATTTCGCTAGGATCTCCAAAGCAATCGGAAAATGCTCTTGCCCAACTTAATGAGGTCATGAGACGGGTCAAGGCATGGGACGATCCCGTTTCGGTGAGCAGGTACGTTCAACTGCGCCTGGATCTGGAAGATCACACAGCGCTCTATCAGACATTCGTCGATCGTCTTCGGGACGGCGGCGACTTGGGCGCCGACGTGTCCATGCTGAAGATAAACCAGTCGGAGCTTTATCAGAGGTTGACCGAATGGACGCTCCTGATCTGCGAGGAAGATGCGGGCCGGGTCGGTGCCCTGCCGGGCACTGACGTCTCGGTCGGCGAACAATTTCTCATCGCCAGACCGACCACCATTTTTGGCGGAACATCGGAAATTCAGCGCAATATTCTGGCCGCGGGCGTCCTGGGACTTCCGAGATAGAACGGCCTGTCTTGGACTTTATTCTACCAATCATGCCGCTTGAGATTATCTTCGAGTCAGTTGAATAGCGACACGCTAAACATCATGCAACTCCGAAGGCCGCCACTCAAAATGGAAACAGAAATCAGCTCTTCGGAGCGCTCGGTCGGACAAACCCCGAAGGTTGCCCTCGTCACTGGTGGCACGCGAGGAATGGGGCGCGTCATGGTGCAAGCGCTTCTTGAGGAAGGGTTCATCGTTGTCGCTCTCGGGCGATACGAGAAAAGCACCCGTGAATTGCGCGAGGCGCTCGGCGGCAATACGGAACGGCTACGAACGATGTTTGTTGATCTCGCCTCAGGTCAGGCGCCGGAAGATACGGTCGCGAAGGTCCTCGAAAGCGAAAGGCGGATCGACGTACTGATTAATAATGCCGGCATCGGCACGGGCTCCATCCGGGCGGATAGCTGGCAAAATCCCGTGCCATTTTGGGAGGTTACGGCAGAGCAGTGGCGCGAATTCAGCGCAATCCATGCTGAAGTGACTCTTCCGGCTCGCACGGGCCGTTACGCCGGCGATGATTGCGCGGCGATGGGGACGCCTTATCGTCAATACCACGGGTCTCAACAGCATGATCTATCGCGGGCGCATTCCTTACGGCCCATGCAAGGCATCGGCTGAGGCGGCGGCCGCCGTCATGGCTGCCGATTTGGAAGGAACCGGCGTCACATCCAATGTCCTCGTCCCAGGCGGTCCCGTTAATACGGACTTCGTGCCCATGCAATCCGGCCTCGACCGGAAAGCGATGCTGCAACCGAAAATCATGGCCGAACCGTTGAAGTGGCTGGTCTCCGATCAGGCCAACAACTTTACCGCCCGACGCATCGTCGCGGCCGAATGGCGCGTGGAAAGCAATCCGGAGGCCTGTTCCTCACCGATCGCATGGATGGGACTAGGACGCCCGACCATCCTTCCGAAAAGCTGAGGCGCCGATTGACACCGAGACTGCAAACGCCGAAGCCGGGTGTTCTCCGCCTCCAACTCCTTCAGCCATTTCACCTGGTCGCCCCTCAACCCGCCATACTCATTCCGCCAGCAATAGAATGTAACTTCCGTCACCCCTATCGATCGGATCGCTTCAGCGACCGGTTTGCCCTGCGCTGTCAGCACTTCAACCTGCCGCAACTTCGCGACAATCTCTTCCGCCATATGTCTCTTCTCGGGCATTCTGCATCCCCCATCAGGCTTAAAGCCATACTTCAGGGAGGACCACTTTCAAGGGGGGCAGACCACCGCCACGCCGATCGAAACCCGCATCGGCGGTTAGTGGATTGGTATCGGGCATATCACGGCGCGTAAGCTAAGCGCCCAGCGGCCGATGTCGCCCTCATCGTGAGACGGCTTGTCTGGTGATCGTTTCTGCTTTGCGTGAGATGCGTCACACCGATCGGCCCGGTCGAAAAAAGCTGGTCTCGGACGAATGGTGAAGCAGACGAAAATCCAGAACGCCACATACATCTGAAAGATCGGATCGTGGAGTACCTGAATCCTAGGTGATGTCTGGGATCGAGCGGCCGACAATGAAAAGGCTGATCAGCACAAGGCCGGGAAAACCGACCGCCGCTGCGGTCCCATGGCGCGTCTGGCGGCGGGGAAGGAAAACTCAAACGCGCGCAATCATGCGCGACCCGCGCCCTCGCTATCATAACGCAGTTTGCCTTTCAATAGATCGGACGCCTTCTCTCCGATCATGATCGACGGCAGGTTCGTATTGCCGCTTGGCAACTCCGGCATAATCGAGGCATCTGCAATGCGAAGACCGGCGATGCCCTTGACCCGCAATTGCTCATCAACTACGGACATCCGATCTGTCCCCATTTTGCAAGTCCCCACAGGATGCGATCGAT
Organism: Bradyrhizobium sp. AZCC 2262; assembly: GCF_036924535.1. Taxonomy (NCBI): domain Bacteria; kingdom Pseudomonadati; phylum Pseudomonadota; class Alphaproteobacteria; order Hyphomicrobiales; family Nitrobacteraceae; genus Bradyrhizobium; species Bradyrhizobium sp. AZCC 2262. The sequence goes on from NZ_JAZHRT010000001.1 coordinate 6,190,000, forward strand.
GACCCGCATTTTCGCGGATGAATTCCTCGATGTCCTGGTCTGTTTGAACCTGCGAACCGGGCAGAATTTCTTCTGTGACGATGCCGTCGCGATGCAGCGCCTTGTAAATCTCGCGACACAGTTTAACCCCCGCGACCATGGTGGCAAGATCGTCCCGTTCGGAAAACATGTTGAAAGAGATCCGTGGGCTTTCCGCCGGATCGCTGGAACGCAGTTCGACCGCACCGCGCGATTTCGGATGAAGTGCTCCCAATCGCGCCGAAAGTCCGACGATCTCCTGAGGCCGCACTCCCGGAAACCAGAGGGTCGCCGTGTTGTTCACGGGCATGCAAATAATTTGCATATCGGGACGGTCACACTCGGGGCGAGTACGGAGGAAGATATTTGCAGCCGCTCCGTTCGTTGCGAAAGGCCCGCTATGCCAGAGAAACCATTGTGCAACGGCCATGGCTGCGCGGTCAAACCTCAGAAACTTCGTATATCCCAGTTTGCCTGGCGTACCGAACGCCATAATAATATTGGGATGCTCGGACAGATTTCGTCCCACGCCAGGCAAGTCAACCACAGGAACGATACCCTTCTCGCGGAGGTGCTCGGCAGGACCGATGCCGGACAGCATCAGCAGTTGGGGTGAGTTGTACGACCCTGCCGAAACAATGATTTCTTTTCCAACGAAAGAAGATTCCCGAAGCCCGTTTCGGACATACTCGATGCCGATGGCTCGCACGCCTTCAAGAATGATTTTCGAAGCTACGGCCTTGGTCAGGACAGTTAAGTTCGACCGCTTTCTCGCGTCCTTCAGATAGGCTCGCGACGTGCTCGAACGATATCCTCCGCCGATCGTGGCCTCCATCCTGCTGATTCCATCCTGGGACTGGCCGTTAGGATCGTCGTTCGAGCGAATTCCGATGCTCTCCGCCGCCTTCCGCAAAGGCTCGTAGAGCATGTCCGGCGACGTCATCTGGGTGATTTCGACCCGCCCGCTTCCACCATGGTAGACGTTGTCGCCGCGCCAACTCCGCTCGAGACGTCTGAAATAGGGAAGAACGTCCTGATAGCCCCAGCCTTGCAGCCCCGAGTCAGCCCATTGATCGAAGTCGCGCGAATTTCCGCGAATCGCGATCATAGCGTTGATGCTCGATGTCCCTCCGAGCGTCCGTCCTCGCGGGATTGGCAGCCGCCGCCCTCCCAGACCGGGTTCAGGCTCCGACATATAATTCCAGCTATAGGCTGGCCTGCTGAACACCGTTCGAAAAGCAAGAGGCATAGAAAGCAGAGGATTATTATCCGGCCCGCCGGCTTCCAAAAGCAATACGCGGGTGCGGCTTGTTTCGGTGAGGCGGTTTGCTATGACCGCGCCTGCCGAACCGGATCCGACAATGATATAATCATATTTTTCTGGCACGACCGCTCTCAACGAACATGAAGTTGGCGTTTCGCGAATAATTCAGAGCACAATCACTACTACACGGCCTCGATAATTTCTCGAATGACGTCTTCCGGCGCGAGAAAGTTGCTCGAAACTCCAGCCCTGAGACTGTCGGGCTTCGTCATTCCGGTCCGTACACCCTCTGGGCAGACGCACGAGACCGAGACGCCATCATCGGCATACGTAATCGAGCCATTCGGCCAACGCGACGGCGGCGTGCCTGCTAGCTGCGTAAGGCGCACAGCGGAAGTCCGTCAGCAGCCCGGCCGCGAAAGCGGTGACGACAAAGTGTCCGTTTCCGCGCTCGACCATGCGTGGAATGACGGCTCGCGCGGCGTTGACGTGACCCATCAGGTTGACGTCGAGCGACCTCCGCCAATTAGTCGTTTCGCCAAGGCCGTCGCCGGCGTGAATTCCAGCGTTCGAGCACCAGAGATCGATCGGGCCGATCTCCGTTTCGACCTTCTCCACCAAGGCTTCGACGGATCGGCTTTCAACTACATCGAGTTCAAGCGCCAGCGCGGGACTGTGGGAGTACGTCTCATTGATCGCAGCCGCTACCCGTCGGGCTGCTTCGAGATCGCGAATGCCGGATTGGGCAAGTGCCCCACAGAGCGCCTGCCAGACGCCGCTTCCACCGCCGGTAACGACAGCCACCTGTGCCGCCGCATCAAAACCGTCTGCCGCCATCCCTGGCCCTCATATGTTCTTTGGTCCAACCATAGACCCATAGCCTTCGAAGGTCAACACGGCCACCGTGATGCATTGGAGCGGTGCCGAAAATGCATTGATGCGAGCCATCTGCAGCGCGAAACAAGCGCCGCCCGAACATGAGCGGCCCTCCGGAGAGAACCGCCATTATCTTATGCAGGACTCATGGCCGGCGCTTTATTTCCAAACTGGATGCGCACCGTTCCTTCCTTGCTTTACATCCAGCGTCATCTCACCGACGCCTGCGATCCGGATTGCGACCCGATCTCCCGCTTTTAGCGGCCCGACACCGGCGGGGTCCCGTTTGCAATGATGTCACCCGGATAGAGCGTCATGACTGAGGAGGCCATCGCGATCATCTCGGGGACGCCGACAATGAGATCTCGGGTGTTGGCTTTTTGGCGAGCTTAAATCGCAGCGCAGGTAAAGCCACAATTGCAGCACTCAGCTGATCAATGCTCCGCCGTCGATGATGATTGTCTGTCCCGTAATGAAGGTACCGGCCGCTGATGCCAGAAAAACCGCGGCGCCGGCAATTTCATCGGGCTCTCCGATGCGTGCCAGCGGCGCAGTGGCGGTTATGGCTTTCAGCGTTTCCGGATTTTCCCAAAGCGCCCGGGCAAAATCCGTCTTGACCAGGCCAGGCGCGATGCAGTTCACGCGGACGTTGTGCTTGCCGTATTCACAGGCCAGATTCCGGGCGAGTTGCATATCGGCAGCCTTCGAAATCGAGTAGGCGCCCAGATTTGTCGTCCCTTTGAGACCGCCGACGGATGAGACGATGGTGATCGAACCATCTCTGCGCTCGATCATCTGGGGCGCTACGAACGTAATTAGCCAATGGTTGGCTATGATGTTGTTTTCGAGAACCTTGCGAAACTGGTCGTCGGAAATTCCCGCCTGCGGTCCGTAATATGGGTTCGTCGCCGCGTTGCAGACCAGCGTATCGACCTTGCCAAACGCGCCGTTGGCCTTTTCGACGAGCTCCTTGAGTTCTTCCTTGACCGAGATGTTCGCCGCAATGGCGAGCGCGACCTGTTTGCCGGCCGTATCGTTAATCGCCTCCGTCACTTCGTCACAAGCCTGTTGCTTGCGTGAGGAGATCACAACCTTAGCACCGTGTTCGGCCATCCGCTCCGCGATAGCACGACCTATCCCCCGCGAAGAGCCAGTGATGACTGCAACTTTCCCGGACATATCGAACAGAGTCATGCGTCCCTCATTTCTTAGATGTTTGCCCGGCGTCAGGTGAGCCCGCTTTCCGCTTCAATCAAGCTAACCATTGTGAAAACAATAAATGTAACGACAAGTCAGTGTAGCAGAAGTCAGTCTGGGCTCAGACCAACCCGTAGTTCTCGCTTGGCACATCGGAGCTCCCTGCGGCTTCACGCGCTGAGCCCTTCACTGCGTTACACAGAGACGAGGTGCGACATGAAGCCGGTCGTCGGTAGCTTGATCGGCCTTACAGGCCCCTGTGGGATGTCCTCCACGCAAACGTTTTTCCCCTATCCGCCGCCGGCAGTTTCCATGGGACGCCAAACAGCGATTAAAAGCCTACGTCCGCGATCAACATCATCACTCGCCTGACGGCGTCAAGGCAAATATGGGCTGATATCGTATCGATCTCATTCGATATCGTATCGATCTTAATCACGCCACCAAGCGCCTCGCCACGGGCGTATGTCACCCTATAAGCTTGATTATCCAGTACAGCGAGGAAGAATTATGTCGATAGATTTCGAAATCCCGGCAGAGGCGAAGGCGGTCCGGGAGAAAGTCCGCAAATGGGTTCACGATGAATGTATCCCGGCGGAAAAGGAACTGGACACTAAGCCGTTGAAGGAAGTGCTGGGCAGGCTGCGCGCCAAAGCGCGCGCGCAAGGCCTCTGGTGCCCGTTCGCTCCGAAGGAATATGGCGGCATGGGGCTCGGCCCGCTCGCCAACTCACTGGTGCAGATGGAGCTCGGCGAAAGCACACTCGGTGCGCTGTCGATGAACACGCAGGGGCCCGATGATGCCTCGATCATGACGATCATGACGCACGCAACGGAACATCAGAAGGAAAAATTCCTCAAGCCGTTATTGAACGGGGAGAAGCGCATCTGCTTCTCGATGACTGAGAAGGTGGCGGGTGGCGATGCTACGGGCATGCAGACCCGCGCGGAAAGAGATGGCAATGCCAATTATATTCTCAACGGCGAGAAGTGGTTTACGTCATCCGCCGGTGTCGCCGACCTGGCCCTGGTAATGGCCAAGACCGATCCGAACGCGCCACGGCACAAGCAATTTTCGACATTCATCGTGGAATTGCCCAACCCCGGCTACAACATCAAACGCGACATCAAGACCATGGCGATCGAGGGGCCGCATGCCCACGCGCTTTCCGGCGGACATTCGGAGGTCGAGATCAAGGATCTCAAGGTGCCCGCCGAAAATCTGCTGGGCGGCGAAGGCAACGGCTTCGATATGGGACAACACCGCCTTGCCTACGGCCGATTGCGCCATGGCATGCACAACGTCGCCAAGGCCCAGCGGGCTCTCGATATGGCGACGGAATATGTCACCAAGCGTTCGACTTTCGGCGTGCTGCTCGCCGATCGGCAGGCTGTCCAGTTCATGTTGGCCGATTGCGCCAGCCAGCTCTATATGGCTCGGCTGATGCTGCTGCATATTGCTTACAAGGCTGAAAAGGGCCTGGACCTAACGCAGGAAAACTCCATCGCCAAGGTCTATCTGGCTCGCATGGTGCACAAAGTCATCGATACCGCGATCCAGTTGCATGGTGCGTTGGGCTACAGCCAGGATCTTCCGCTGGCGAAGTGGTATACGGAGGTTCGTATGCAGCGTCTGGTCGACGGTCCTGACGAGGTGCACAAATGGAAAGTCGGCCGTAACGTCATCAAGGCCTTCCGCAAGCACGGCACCACGGCTTCAGCCGCTGGCGGCGATTTGATCTGACGTGCGGAACGGGCGGGCTAGATCAAACCCCCGCACCCGGCCACGCGGCGGAGATGAAAGTCCGTATCGCCACATGTGTTCTCGATAATGCTCAGCCGCTTGAAGTAATGGCCGATCCGGGCCTCCATGGTCATGCCGATGCCGTCACATGGAGCTGGATCGACTGCAGGCCGACGAATTTCAGCGACTTGCCGATCTGCACCTTCGCCGCCGCGACCGCGGTGGCGTGTCCCCTGGCGTCGTCGAAATCGCAAGCCACGGTCGCGAACATCGACATGCTGCGGGCCTGCTCGGCGGCGACGAAAATGTCGGCGGCGCGGTGCTGCAGGGTCTGGAAGGTGCCGATGGCGACGCCGAACTGGGTTCGCGTCTTGAGATATTCGACGGTGGTCTTGAACGATTCATCCATCGCCCCGCCGGCTGCGGCGCATAACGCGATGCGGCCGTCATCGACCACGCGTTCGATCAGTGGCAGGCCATTCTCGGGGTCGCCGATCGCTGCATCGGCATCGACCTCGACGCCCGTGAAGGCGATGTCGGCCGCGTGCATTCCGTCCTGGGTCGGATAGCCCTTCCGGGCGAGAAGCGAGCCGGAAAGGACCTTTGAAATTGAGGGAAACGATCTTGTCAAACATCGCTTCCGCTATCTCGTGGGAAGGAATGGCGGGCGACGTGCCGCGAGGATGTCGATACGACCGAACGCCTGATAGGCGGCTGCGGCGAGCCGATCAACGTCATCCCACCGGCTGGCGTTTGCCGAGATGGCCAGCGCGCGACGACCGAGCCTTCGCATTTCCTCAGCGGCCGCCTCACAGGCATCAAGCTTGCGGCTCGAAATAACCACGTCGGCTCCACGCTGGGCGAATGCGCGCACCATTTGCAGACCAAGCCCTCGGGAGCCTCCCGTGACCAAGGCGACCTTTCCGGTCAGATCAAATAACTCGTCCATTCTGTCTTTCCTCGCAATCATGGATAACTCAGATGCAGCGGTTCGCGGATGACCCCGCGGCCGACGCAAGCTGAGGATGCGTGCTAACTCTTATCCGTCCGCCATCTCCCGAATTCGTTTGTATTTCGGAATACTCCAGAATGGACAGTATCTTCCCAAGAAAATAGTGTTGCATCTGCGTGCATGAGAATAGGCGCGCAGTGCGCCGATTCGTTAGCGCCCGATCCACTGGCTGGGACTCATTCCGTAATGAGCTCTGGACAAGACAACTCCGGCAGGGCATCGCCGGAGGTTTTCCAAATTTATTCATAAAGTAGGTTTTCGTCTCCTTGAGAGCAAAAGGCAGGCCTCAGCGACGAGGAACAGCCACCGCGCTATAGTTTCGATAAGTTGCATTTGCCCGGGCGACCGGTTCACCGTTCGCCGTGATAAGAGCCTGGGTAAAAATCAGCGATTTGGTTTCTTTAATAAGAATCACGTTTGCCTCAACCCAAGCACCAAGCGGCGCAGGAGCGATGTAGTCGACGGATAGGCTGATTGTTGGCGTATGACGTTCCGTGGTTATTAATCCCGAACGCATGATGGCTGCGATCTGCATGTCGGCAAAGGTTGCCATCGCGCCACCATGACAATTTCCGGTAGCATTGGTGTGGTACTCCATGACACGGAATCCAAGCGTCGTCGTCTTTCGATTCAGATAAACTGTGCCAAAAGCCGAATCGAAGCCATTCGTTCGAAAAATCGGCTCAAAATCGTCTGGTGCGATATCTTCCACCGATGATCCTTGGTTTAGTCGAGCGGCGCCCCGCGGCTCTCAAAGGGATTCGTTCGGCCCAAAAACGAATTGAGCGACCTTAGTCGCGAGAGCCACCGCACTCATTGCCACCTCCCCTTCGCCGGCGACAACTTCGATAACTTGCAGGAATACAAGCGTGCAACTTGAAACAAGTGGGTTTCACAGCCTTGCTCACGCGTCAAAAAGGTACGTTCTGTAGTTTGTGCTTTGTGGCAGTTGCCAGGAAGCACGGCCTAGGATCGCCAACAATGATTTGGTCTCGGTGCCAACACAAATACTCATTCCCGATGACCTTAGAGGATTTAGGTATCATGAACGCGGCACGACTCGTTAGCCGCGGCTTAGCTGATCTCGCCGTTTTGGCCTATTTCCGCTTCACGCCAAAAACGTCATTCCATAACCCCTTCATTACGCCAGTTGTTGCGCCAAAGGCGGTCACTCCGGCAAAGCGGCGTTGATGACGCCGGCGCTGTCCTGCGCGACTTCGGCAGACGCCAAGATCTGTTCGGCAATGTCAAGTCAGGCAAGCCCGAAGTGGCGAAGATCAGCGACGGGTCGCTGAAAGGCTATGCCGCGAACGGCATCAGGCGCTTCTCTCGGCATTCCTTTCGCGGCGCCGCCGGTCGGCGAACTGCGCTGGAAGCGCCCGCTCCGCCTGCCGAGTGGACAGGCGAGCGTGACGCCCGTGCCTTCGCCCCGCTTGCGTGCAGACAAACACCTCTTCGGTGTCATGGCTGTCCGCAGCACCACGGAAGACAGTCTTTATCTGAATGTCTTCGCGCCGGCGTCGGGCCGCAGCAAGCTACGCCCGGTGATTGTGTGGCTCCATGGCGGCGGCCTGCTCAACGGCCGTACCAACGACTATGACCCGCGCAAGCTGGTCAAAGACGGTGACCTCGTCGTGGAGTCCACGACCTACCGCATGAACGTGTTCGGTTATATGGCGCATCCGTCGCTCGACAAGGAAGGCCATCCGTTCGGCAATTACGGCACGCTCGACCAGCAGGCTGCGCTGAAATGGGTGCAACAGAACATCAAGACGTTCGGCGGTGACCCTAACAATGTGACGGTATTCGGCGAAAGCGCCGGTGGCATAGCCATCATGTTCAACCTCGTTTCGCCAGGCGCCGCGGGCCTGTTTCAAAAGGTCATCCTTGAAAGCGGGGTGTCGGCGCCAGCGCAGACTCCGCTTGAGATGGCCGAAAAGACAGGTTTGGACTTCGCGTCCACGATGGGTTGCGAGGACCGACCGCGGTATGCATGCGCTCCAAGTCCGTGGACGAGATCATCGCCAAGGCGGGCCGCTTCCTCAACGGTGCGGTGCGCTCGGTGCACGGCACAATCCTGCCGGCGCAGATGCAGGCCTTGATGGCGGAAGGCAAGTTCCACAAGGTGCCTATTCTGATGAGCAACAATGCCGACGAATGGACCTGGTTTACGAGTCTCACCGAACTCGACATCAAGAAGCCAATGACTGGGGAGGATTATCCTAAAACGCTCACTGGACCAACTTCGCCAGGACCGGCAATCCGAACGGCAAGGGCCTGCGTCGAGACTACCGTGCTGCGCTGCTGCTCCTGGGCAACGATCCCCTGCGCCTCCAGGCGGGACAGCGCTTCGCGGATCGGCGTTCGGCTTACGGCGAATTCTTCAGCCAGCATTTCCTGCTCTGGGTAAAATAATTGAGATTTGGGTTATATCCGAGAATGACCGTTGCCACGTTCACCATGGACATTCGCGGCGAGAAACTCTCCGGCAGCAATACCGCAACCGAATTCGTCGAATGGTACAATGGGCACCCTTCACTATCGCGACTTTGCGTTCGACCTCTGCGGCAAAGTCGCGGTAATTGTCGGCAATGGCAAGGTTGCGTTGGACGTGTCACGTATATTGGCGAAGACGCCCAGCGATCTGGTTCACACCGACGTCGCCGCGCATGGACTCGACGCACTGGCACAGAGCCGCATCACCGATATCCACATTATCGGTCGACCTTTAAATGGCGAGATAGTTTCGCCGGATATCATCGTTCGATCGAAGACTATCGATGGTACCGGAGAACTTAATCTGGCCCTTCTCGATCACATAGGCGCGCTCCGAGACCAAACTGGCGAAATGCATATTCTGCTCCGACAGCAAGACTGTAATGCCGGACGCAGTGACGTGAATTATTGCTTGCGCGACTTGCTCGACGATTTTGGGCGAGAGGCCTTCGGAGGGCTCGTCCAGAAGAATGAGAGAGGGGTTTCCCATGAGTGTGCGCGCGACGGTTAGCATCTGCTGTTCACCGCCACTCATATGGGCGGCCAGGCGCCCGCGCATTTCAGCGAGATTGGGGAAAATTGAGTAGAGCTTTTCGCGCGTCCAGGGTTCGCGCCCCATCGGGGCGTGGCGGCGTCCCACCTCAAGATTTTCCTCGACGGTTAGGCTTACAAAAATCCGTCGATCTTCTGGAACGAAGCCGACACCCCGCCGAGCGATCACGAAGGGATCGAGCCCGCTTACTTCCTTCCCTTCGAACATGATATTGCCCGAACGGGGCGGGACAATTCCGATGATCGATTTCATTAGCGTCGATTTTCCCGCGCCGTTACGACCCAACAATGCGACGGCCTCGCCCTGGCTAATGGTAAGCGACACGTCGTGCAGGATATGCGCGGCGCCATAGAAACTATTGATGTTGCTAACTGTCAGCATTATGCCGCCCCGTACATCGTACCGCCGCCCAGATACACATCTTGCACGAGCTTTTCTTCGCGAATGGCGGTGGGCACCCCGCTAGCGATGACTTGGCCGCGATTGAGCACAATAACGCGGTCCGCATGGCCGAAGACCACGTCCATATCGTGTTCCGTAAACAGGATGGAGACCCCTTCGCTCTCCATGAGGTTACGTACCAGCTTCATCATGGCGATACGCTCGGTCGGCGCCATGCCTGCCGTTGGTTCATCCATCAGCAGCAGCCTAGGGCTATTACCGAGTGCCATGGCAAGATCCAGGCGCTTTAGATCGCCATAGGAGAGCACACCGCAAGGCCGGCGAGCCTGCGCGCGCAAACCCGTGCGATCGAGCAGATGATCTGCTTGATCGAGAAAGTAAGATGGTGCAGGTCGCCACGAACTACTGAGTTTTTTGTGGTGCGACAGCAGTACCATCTGCAAATTCTCGCGCACGCTCATGGATGGGAACGTAGCGGCGATTTGGAATGTCCGGCCAATGCCGAGCCGCCAGATCTTAGACGGGCCAAGGCCGTTGATGAGGTGGCCGTCGAAACGTATCTCGCCCGCGTCCGGCGTGATCTGGCCACCCAGCATGTTGAAGCAGGTCGACTTTCCGGCGCCGTTGGGGCCAATGATTGCAACCATCTCGCCCGGATTAACGAGGAAGGAGACGTCGTCCACAGCTTTCACGCCACCAAAGGCCTTCTGGATGGATCGAACAGTGAGTTCGCCGGCGACACTCATGGCGCGTCCCCCACAGAAACGCGTTTGGAAATCGGCATGCTGCGCCACACCAAAGGCCAGATTTTCTGGAGCATCCCGACAATGCCACGCGGAAAGAACATGATGGCAAGCACGATCACGACGCCAAGAGGCGCGCGCCAGAATTCTGTGGTGCGCTGAAGCTCCGCCAAAAGCCAATGATAACCGGCGGCGCCGACGATGGGACCGGCCATGCTCTCTAACCCGCCAAGCAGAAGCATGACGAGGCCATCAACCGACAAAGAAATCGACACGACATCCGGGAACACACTGCCTTTGGCGAAAGCGTAAAGAGCTCCAGCGAGTCCGGCGGCCGCGCCGGCGAGAATGAAGCCAAACCATTGCGTTCGTCGAATATTGATGCCGACGGCATCTGCCCGGGACGGTGAATCGCGCGTCGCTCTTAAGGCGTAGCCGAAAGGCGAGAAAACCACCTTGCGCAAGACAAAGATTGCAGCCGCCACAATGGCGAAGGTGAGATAGAGATAGACGATGTGATTGCGCGCCCAAGTATCCGGCCACACCTTCAAAATGCCGTTGTCGCCTCCTGTCACGCTGATCCACTGCCAAGCCACAGACCAAACGATTTGCGCAAGTGCAAGCGTAAGCATTGCGCGGTAGACGCCGCTGAGCCGCACGCATAGCCAGCCAAACAGAGCCGCGCCCAGTCCGGCCGCTATCGGCGCACCGATCAGGGCCGCGATAAACGGTAGGTGGAAATACTTCACGCCGAGTGCAACGAAATAGGCGCCGAGTCCGAAATAAGCGGCATGACCAAAGCTAAGTATGCCGGCCGGCCCCACCAGAAAATGTAGGCTAGCCGCAAACAGGATGAATATGAGAGCTTCGATCACCAGTGTGACGCCGTAGTCGCCGAGCAGCAACGGCGCGAACACTACGAAGGCGATGCCCAATCCCCAGTAGATCCATTGCTCCCGGCCGCCGGGCGACAGCACTGTATCGTCAGCCTGCCGAGGATCGCGTACCAGCACTTGGGGCTTTCCGGCAAGACCGTGGGGCCGAAAGACGAGCACCACGGTCATGACTATGAAAATTGTGACCAAGGTCATGGATGGCATAAGCAGCGTGCCGAACGATTGGACGACGCCGATCATCAGCGCTGCCGCAAAGGCACCGGGGATGCTGCCGAGCCCACCCACAACGACTACAACGAAGGCTTCAGTAAGCAGATTAAAGTCCATGCCCAAGTTAGCGGCATCCCGCGGTAACTGCACCGCGCCGCCAAGACCGGCCAAGGCGCAGCCGAGAACAAAAACGGAAGTGAACAGCCAACGCTGGTTTACTCCAAGGGACCCTACCATTTCCCGGTCCTCGGTCGCAGCGCGTACGAGCGTGCCCCATCGAGTGCGATGAAACGTAAGCCATAACAGGCCCAGAATCGCAGGCCCTAGCAACATCAGGAACAAATTATAGGACGGGAAACGGACGCCGAAGAATTCAACTGCCGCAAGGCCCGGCACGCGCGGCCCTATGAGGTCTTCATTGCCCCAGGCGTAACGTGTGACGTCTTGCACCACGAGTACAACGCCGAACGTAGCAAGTAATTGAAGTAGTTCCGGCGCCTTATAGAGGCGCCGGAGGATAATGATTTCGACGAGCCCGCCGATCACCCCCGTTAGTGCAGCCGATGCGGCTACGCCAGTCCAAAAACCAAACCCGCTTCCGCCCCAATGGCGAGTCAGCGTGTAGGCGATGTAGGCGCCCAACATGTAGAACGAGCCGTGGGCGAAATTGACGATCTGCGTGACCCCAAAGATAAGCGACAGACCGCAAGCGACGATGAAGAGCATCGAACCGCTGGCCAATCCGTTCATCAGCAGCGAGAAGAAGGTCTGCGCATCGAGGTGCATAAGCAAACGCCTTTAGTGTTGCGGTGACGTCGCGGCCTGCCTGGGCGTCGCCGGAGGAAGTCCCAGCGCAGTGAGATAGGCTTCGAAATTTTTGGCGACCTTGGCGTTTCCGTCTTCTGCCTAGGTTCCATTGAAGGACAAGGTTCCGGAAAAATCGAGTCCAAAATTGTAGCAGTTGTATCCAAAAAATAGTCGTATGCATCCCGTTCGGGGGTGCCGACCTGGCCGGCTTGTTCAAATTGGTATCTATGTCAGCTACGCTTCGCACCGGACTCGCGAAGCCATCGGCAAGCAGTGCTAACCTGGCCAAATCCGGCAACGCTTACCGGACCAGGGCTCGTTCGGATCCGAAAGGTGGGCGTCGCATTGGACACTCCGTAAGCGCCTGTTCGATATTGTCGAGGTCGGATATCGACCCACGCCGTCGCGATGATGACCCGTCACCCAGGCGATGGGTCTCCGAACGACGATGCTGTTGATGAGGCGCGCACAATCCAGCGGTGCCAGCCGGACAACGTCGTAATCCGTATCTACCCCTGGCTCGGCACATGGGCCGGTCATCATCGCATCAGCACGCCGCCGCTGCTCACGACTGTCTCCCCGGTCATCAACTGGGCCCCCTCACCTTCGACCAGCCAAAGCACCAGAGCAGCCATCTCCGAGGGAGACGCGGTTCTGCCGAGCGGTATCTGAGCGGAAATTTTCTCGAGTCGTCCGGGTATTGCGCGCAAGCCTTCGGTATCGACGGGGCCGGGCGCAACAGCGTTGACCCGTATACGACGTTCGGCAAGATCCGCAGCCATACCCCGCGTCAGGCTCACAACCGCCGCTTTGGACGCGTTGTAAAGCAATTGGTCCGGCTTGGCCATGAACGCGTTGATCGACGCGAAGTGAACAATCGCGCCGCCAGCGGGCATCGTTCGCGCGATGGCCTGACTGAGCAACACTGTTCCAAGCACGTTGATATCAAAGATGCGCCGGTAGGTTGCAACGTCGGCAGTCGCCAGTGACGACAGAGGAAAAATTCCGGCAGCATTGACGAGGGCCCGTGCTGGCTGCGTCAGTTGGCTCGTTGCGGCCTCAACCGATGCCCGATCGGCAACGTCTGTCACGATTGGAGAGACATTGCTTTTTCCTGCCGCGAAGGTGCGGCTCGGCATCGTAATCAAGCGCCGCAACGTGCCATCCAGTCGCCAGGAATGCCTCCGCACAGGCCCGCCCGATTCCCTTCGCTGCTCCCGAGATAACGACAAGAGGCTTTTCGGTGGAGGGCATTGGCATGTCTTTCCGATTGAATCAAATAGAACAGAAGCGAATAAGGTTCAGGCAGCAGCGGTCCAGCCGCCATCGCACATCAGCACGACACCGGTGATGTAAGCTGCATCCTGGCTACACAAGAACGCCACGGCGTTGCCAATATCTTCCGGCTGGCCAACTCGACCGGCAGGTACCCGCTGCAGCGTCCATCGCAATTGTTCCGGATCCGAGAGGCGACCCTGTGTCATCTGGCTCTCGATCGTTCCCGGCCCGACGGCGTTGACGCGAATACCCCGTGGCGCGAGATCTATCGCTGCATGCTTTGTAAACGCGACGACAGCACCTTTGGATGCGCCGTAATGGGATCGGTGGGGAAACGCGATGACTGAGGACACACTTGCAAGGTTCACGATGGCTCCGCCGCTCTCCATTCTTCTCGCAGCCGCTCGCGTGCCGAGAAAGACACCCCGGACGTTGACGCTCATCATGCGGTCCCAGGCCTCGACAGACATGTCGGTCAGCGGAATGACCTCGGAAATCCCGGCATTGTTGACCCAGCCGACAAGTTTGCCGAGCCGTACGGTCACATCTCCCAGTGCTTCAACCGAATTCTCTTCGGTGACATCAACATGTCCGGCCTGCGCTCGGTGTCCATCGCGGCACAGGCACTCCGCCGTCTCCTCCGCCGCCGCGAGATCGAGGTCCGCGACCATCACACAAGCGCCTCGCTCGCAGAGGCGTCGCGCGATGCCTGCGCCTATGCCCCTGCCAGCGCCGGTGACGACGATCCAGCCCTCGATCTGTTCCGATTGAATCGTCACGTATTCGTCCCCCCGAGCGATTGGCGATCAATCTGATCTGCAAAAGCGACCGCGTTTGTGTACCCCACGCCCGCTTCCGCCGAGCCAGGTCCGGCCAGAACGGCGCAGAGACCGGATATGTCCGTAAGAATTCCGATCTGATCGTAGGAGAATCGGGTCTCAGCAAAGGTGTGGTTTCCGCGAACGGCGAGCCCAACCAATGCCTCCGTCAGCAAACCCCGCTTATGACTTGCGATCATGAAAACCTTCTCCTTAGACCTTCTGTGATCGCAACCATTTTCGGATGCAAAAGATCTTTTTGTGGATACAATTTTTGGCATAAGCGCGCATATGCCGTCAACCCTCAGACAATTTTTTTACATGCTCGCCGCGCAAACATGCGCGGTGTGCATATCCTACGTCACCGTGTTTTCGGAATTCCGACGAACCATCTCGTCGTCCGCCGTCCGAAGCTAAGCTGGATCGTGCGCGACCGTCTGCATTCGAGCGCGGCCTTGGCCGCCGCTAGCCGCGGTACGCCGATGCGAAGGCTGGCTTCGACGGCAAGCCAATATGGGCGATCTCATCAAGTTGCGGTGGGACGGCTTCGGATGAGGCGACCATCCGCGGCGACACTCGTGGCCTACGACATTGATAACAACTCACCAGTGGCTTCAATGCGACGCCGGCAAATGTTGTGGGCTGAATGGATTTCGCACCACCCACCGAGACCTATGGCTGGAAAGCGGCGCCGCGATCCCTATTCAACTCTGGTGCCCCGACATCACATTCATTCGTGAAGCACCCTATCAAGCTATCCGGACTATTTTTAACGTGACATAATTTTCGATTTGCGTGACGTACCTGACGCGTACACTGGTACCGACTACTTGTGGGATCACTCAATGCCATACTTAAAAATCGACTATACCGATAACCTACTCGACTTTCCCGCACCCGTGATACTCGCGAAAGTCAATGAACTGCTGGCCGAAAGCGAAGCCATTCGCGACGAATTCGATCTAAAATCAAGTGTCAGCGCCTTATCCAACTACAAGATTGGCACTCAAGAGGAAAACCGAGCCTTTGTGTACGCTCAGTTTTATCTCTTCCCTGGAAGGTCACCGGAAACCAGGAAGGATCTCGCGAACCGAATCGCATCCGTTCTTCGTCGACACGTGCCACGCCTACCGGGAGTTCGCATATTAGTTAGCGTCGAGATGATAGAAATGAATCGAGACACTTATCGAGTTGAAACATTGGAAGGTTGATTATTAGTGATCACGACGCCATCTGCGGTGACTTCTTCATCTGCTGCTTATGGCCGGCCTCCTAACAAGGATTCGAGAGTTGCATTGTTCATGCGACGCTTGAGTCTATTTCGGCCCAAGTATCCCGCACGAACTGAGCGATCGCTGCATTCTGGCCTATCAACGAGAATTTGGCGTTGTGAGCATAGTCGGGAAGGTTGATCATTTCCGTGGTGATGAATTTTAGCCTTTTTGCGGGATCATTTTTATGGTGCCGCAAGACTTTTCGCACGACTTCCTTTGTAGGCTCCAGTTTGTAGGCATGCCATGCCGAATGCCACTCACCGGGAAGGGGCTTTGTGAAGGGATACAATATCCCACGACCTGGATCGCCGGCTCTGTTTGTATCTGTCGCATCGCTGGGAACAGCGGCGATGACGTTGCCGGGATCGAATCTGGACCAGATATTTCTTGGTCCGTCCGGCGCAGCGGAGCGAACTTGCATCCAGCGTACGATGCCCATCGCTAGCCACTCGTCACACAGGTTACCCTGCTCGAACGGGTCCAGAATCAAGCGACCGGTTTCGACGTCCTCGCGGACGCACGAGATATCCAGTTCCTCCGGGTTTCCAATCTTGAAATTTACATGGCTGTAATCAAGCGTCAAATTAAAGGGCACGCCGCGTCGTTGCACCTCCGACGCGACGGGCGTTACGCGACGAAAATCCTCGGACCACATGTTGACATGAAGTTCGAAAGTCGGCTCGACTCCGATCTTCAATCCTTCGTCATAGGTACGCAGATAACAATCGACTATTTCCTCGTTGCGCAAAACATGACCATCGGCATGACGCGTATAGATCATGATATTGTGCAGCGATGCACCGATCTCTTTGGCGATCCGAAGGTTTTTCGGTATTAAGTCGTCCTCTTCTCCCAATCGGTAAAACCAGCTCGCCGTAAGCACCGGGAGATCGTACTTGTCTATAGCCTTTCGGTATTCATCTAGGTTTTCAGCCGACGGAAGCCGGTCGAAGTAGTCGAACACGCCGGCCTCTTTTACCAGGCGAAATTGTTCGTCGATGAACGCTTCTTCCAGCGCAACCGGATTCTGAAGAGACGACTGTTGGGCACCGCGTCCGTTGCATCCGATCTTGAAATTCGAGGTCATCGGTGCGGCTCTCAAAATGTTCATTGGCTTGCGAGAGTCTGATCACGGGCGATCATATCATCCACAATACGACGCATCTTGTTCGGCGCTGCGTCGATAGCCAGGTTGATCCGTTTGAAATCAGGACGCGCCTCCTCTTCACGATGCAGCGCTTCGAGAATCAATCTGTCTTCGTCGAAGACGGCGCGAAAATCGCTATTCAACTGCGACGCGACATCCGGATCGTCTTGATTGAAATTCCGGATATGAAGCCAATGGTCGATGCTCGTTCGCTCGTCGACGGGCGTGATGAAATGTCCGGCAAAAATCCGCATTCCTCGGTTGCGATCGCCGTCTACAGGAATACTGCCGGCCGGCGCCGTTCCAAAGTCGATTACGGCGATCGACGGTGCATAGTAATGATAATAATGCCAACGATCGACGTTGCCGCTGAATTTTCGATAGTTCTGGAAAATTCCGATCGGGGGCGCATCGGGAACCCAGCGCCAGACCAAGATCTTCTCGCCATCCCTTTCGCTCTGTACGGGAATGTCTTCGCTCGCCGCATTGCCCAATGAACCGGAATGAACGAAGCTGACGTGTGAAGGATCGCAGAGATTGTCAGCCAGGTTGAGGTAGTTGGACTGATTGTGCAGGGCGTCACCGAAGACGACCGACCAGTTCGGGTCGTGAAACTCGGGAAGATCAAAAATTTTGCTCCGGTCGGCCAATTCCGGATCTCCCATCCAGATCCAAACCAGACCGAGTCTTTCGCCCGTCGGATAAGATCGCACGACGGCATTCCTTGGAATGACGTTCTGACCGGGAACACGGATGCATTTGCCCGCGCCGTCAAAAGTCATTCCATGATAACCGCACTCGATCGCGTCCCCCTTCAACCGGCCAAGGGAAAGCGGAAGCATGCGGTGAGGACATAAGTCGTCGAGCGCGACAACAGAGCCGTCGCTCGATCTGTAAAGAACTACATTCTGCTCAATGACGGTCCGACGCGTGAGCGTGCGCGTTATGTCGTGCGACCAAGCGAGCGGGTACCACGTGTTGCGTACATATCGCATGTCAGATTCTTCGCTACCTATTGGATTTCCGTTTAGGCGCTCGTGTGGGCGCGCTCGCGGATGTTGTGCTGGTGGGTGCATCTTCAGGTGTTGCCGTGACGTCACGGCTTGCCCGGGCGTAGCTTTGCCACTTCCGCTGGCGGCGGCAGCAGCTTGGCGCCGTCGATAACGGTCCAGTCCACCATCACGCCCTTGCCATCCTTCTTGGCAAGTTTGCCTGTGAACACAGGGATTGTTGATTTATTGTCGGCCGCACGGTAAGTGATTGGACCGAATGGCGTCGGAATGGTGAGATCGGCGAACGCGTCAACGATTTTTTCCGGATCCGTGCTGCCGGCCTTCTTAATTGCCGCGGCGATGGCCTTGTAGGTCATGTAACCGTTTATCGATGCCACGCGGGGATAGTCTTTGAACTTCTTTTCGTAGGCGGCACGAAACGCCGTGTGCTCGGGCGTATCGATGCTCTGCCAGGGATAACCGGTGACGATCCAGCCTTCCGGCGTCTCGTCCTGCAGCGTGTCGAGATATTCGGGCTGCCCGGTGAGGGTGCTCACCACTGTTTTGCCCTTGAACGCGCCGCGTGTATTAGCTTCGCGCACCAGGCGGACAAGATCGGTGCCGAATTCCGCATTAAAGATTGCGTCTGGCTGCGCGGCCAGGAGCGCGTCGATGGTCGGTCCCGGATCGATTTTGCCGAGAGCCGGCCATTGCTCAGCCACGAACTTCACGTCCGGGCGCAGGCGCAGGAGGTGTTGCTTGAAACGGGCTATATTCGAAGTGCCATACTCATAATTAGGTGCAACCGTCGCCCATGTCTTTGCAGGAAGCTTCGCCGCGATTTCCGCAAGAGCCAGTGTGTTCATGTAAGTGGTGGCTGCGGTCTGGAAGGTGTAGCGGTTGCCTTTCTCCCAGACGATGGCGTCGCTGGACGCAATGCCGCAGACGAACGGTACTTTGCGCTGCTGGGCGAAGTCCGCGAGGGCGAGGCAGACGCTGGAGAGGAAGCCGCCGGCGAGCACGCTGACCCCCTCCGATGCGGTCAGTTCCTCGGCCTGGCGGATAGCATCACCGGCCTTGGCGGCGTCGTCACGGAAAATAGCCTGAAGCGGCCGCCCGTTGATGCCGCCGGCGGCGTTGATTTCTTCGATGGCGAGCTCGGCACCCCGGCGATAGGGCTCCGTAAACGGCGCCTGGTTGCTGTAGCTGTTGATGTCCCCAACCTTGATCGGCGTCTGGGCCATCGCAGCGGTGGGCGCACACAAAACGGTAAGCACCGTACCAAGCGCGAACGCCCAGTAGTTTCGTCGAAGAGACTTGCTCGGTCGCGAGATCGCCGCGCCAGATTTGGCGACGTCCGGCTTGGTACATTTGAGTTCTAACATCTGAAGTCCCCTCTGCTTGATTCTAGTTTGCGGACGTTTCCGATTTTGGTTCTGACAGCTGAAAAGTCCCCTTATCCCCGACCGTGAGGACTAAGATGGCTGCGGTGTGTGAGGCAGGCGCGCCCAGGCCGCGGCCTCGATCTCGACCGCGAAACCACGCGACGCCGATCGCGCGGACCGCCCCTCGTCACCGAACAAGTCGACAAAAAGATCTGTGCAGCGCTCGACGACGCTCGAATGGCCGGCGGAGGCCGGCGGCGACGCCATGAATCCGGGCACAATGCGCTCTACGCCGTCGAGCGTTCCGAAGTCGGGGCGGAAAGTTGCTAATAAACTAAGCCCGCTGAGCCGAGCTGCTGCATAACGCTCCTCCACGGTGAGCCCTTTTCCCACGTGACCCCGGATGCAGGTGCCATCCGACTTCCAATGGCCGAAACCAGCGAGGACCATCATCTCACCGGCCCAGTATTAGAATTCGCTATCGGCACAACCGCTGGAGGAAGGGTGAGGCCCCGTGCAGCGAGACGGGCTCCGAAATTGCTGGCAACCATGTTGTTTCCGTTTCTGGCATCGGCCGGAGTTCCACTAAAGGATACGGGTCCTGAAAATACGAGTCCAAAATTATAGCAACTGTATCCAATAATAGCCACGTGTATCCCACACAGCGGTCGGACACCTTTGCGATCAATAGCGAGGGCTGTCCCTAAAAGCCCGAAAGTCTAAGTTGAGGTGCTGGCCAATCTCTCCCCTCACCTTCAACCAGCCAAAGCACCAGAGCAGCAATCTCCGAGGGAGACGCGGTTCGGCCGAGCGGTATCCGGGCAGGAATGGGTCTGCCGCCCTGCCCGCGATTTCGATTGGCTAGGTACAAACCTCAATGATTGGGGCGGGCAATGATGCGGTCCAGCTTTCGCGACGCGCGTGTGACTGGCGCGTCCTTATCCACGGATAGGTACGCTTTCATTGAAGTGGCCGTTAGCCGAAACCACTTTTCTGATAGCCGTCTGGAAGTTATTCAGCTGCCTTCAGCTTGGCGACAGAACGATCTGCGGCTCCCGAAGTCGATGGAAAGGCCCGGTAGCCATGCTTCGCATCCTTCGCCGTTAGCTTGGCAGGTCGATCCGCCGGATTTCCATAGCCTCCGCCGCCGGGCGTCTGCACGTTGATGATATCACCGGCGCGAAGCTGAATGTCCTGGTCCTTCGACAAGTGCAGGGGCACGAACGTCCTGCCGCCTTGTTGAATCACAATGCGGTTCGGCTGGCCGGCCTCGCCGCCGAGGACGCCAGGCGGCCCCACCCTGCCATGATCCATCACGAAGGAGGCGCGAGCTTCGCCGCGCCGCAGCGCAATGGAATAGCGAACACCGAATCCTCCGCGATGCGTTCCCGCGCCGGCAGACTCTTCGGCTATCGCAAATTCCTTGAACAGAACGGGGAAACGCTGCTCCAGGATCTCGATAGGCGGCGTCTTCGCAATGCCAATTGTCGAACATCCGTTCGAGATGCCGTCGAACTCGATCGATCCGCCGTATCCGCCGCCAGTCACGATGTACATAACGAAGTTGCTGCCGGTCTCGGGGTCCGTGCCCCCTATCGCCAGGTTTCCGCTCGTGCCGGCGGGCGCTGCGAACAGTCGTTCCGGTAGCGCTTCGGCGAGGGCCAGAAAAACGGCTTCCGCGATGCGCTGGCTGACTTCGGCGGCACATCCGGACACGGGACGCGGATATTGTGCATCGAGGAATGTACCGGTCGGCACGGGCACGTGGAGTGGTTCGAACGTCCCGGCGTTGATTGGAACCTCCGGGAAGATATGCTTGATCGCGAGGTAGATTGCGGACTTGGTGGTCGCGATCACGCTGTTCATAGGTCCGCGGCAAGGCGGGCTTGATTTCGAAAGGTCGAACTCGAGACTCTCGCCTCGCTTGCGGATCAAAAGGTTAATCTCGAGCGGCTCATCGACGACGCCGTCGGAATCGACGATCGTAATGCTGCGGTAGTCGCCATCCGGTATCGCAGTGATCTTGGCCTTCATCTGCTGGCAGGCGCCCTGCTTGAGAAGTTCGATCGCGAGCTCGACAGTGTCAGCGCCATAACGATCGAGCAGCGCGGTCAAGCGGCGCTCTCCGATCTCAAGCGCGGCTGCTTGCGCCCTGATATCGCCGATCCGCTGATCAGCTATTCGGATGTTTGAGAGGATGATCGACAGTATTTCCTCGTCGATCACGCCACGTTTGTAGAGCTTCACCGGAGGAATTCGAAGTCCTTCTTGTTCGACTTCGGTCGCCTTAGCTGAAAAGCCTCCGGGCACCATGCCGCCGGTATCCGGCCAGTGGCCAGTGTTCGAAAGCCAGGCGAAAAGATGCCCCCTGTAGAAGAATGGCTTGACGAATTTCACGTCCATCAGGTGCGTGCCGCCGAGATAGGGATCGTTCAGAATGAAGATGTCGCCTTCCTCGAGGTTCTTGGCGCGGTCGATCACCGCGCGCGTCGAGAACTGCATCGTCCCCACGAAGATCGGGAGCCCCAACTCACCCTGCGCGATGAGCTCCCCGGTTGAGCGATGATAGATGCCGTCGGAGCGATCGAGGCCTTCTGCGATCACCGGACTGAACGCCGCGCGGACGAAGGTAGTGTCCATCTCGTTGCAGACCTGCTGCAATCCGTTCTGAATGACCGCTAGCGTTACCGGATCGATCGTCGTCACGTTATTGTCCCTTCCCAACATGGATGATCACATTACCCAATAGGTCCACCTGCGCCCGGTCACCGGGATGAATCACGGTCGTTGCATCCAATTGCTCCAGAATCGCGGGACCCAGAAATTCGCTATTCAGCGGCAAGCGGTCTCGATCGAAGATCGGTGTCGACAGCCATCCGTCTTCGAACCAGACGCGTCTCATATCTATCTTTGCGTCGTCGAGATTCTTGGCGGCGGTGCTGGATGTCAATGCGTCGACTGGGAAAGGCCTTCTCTTTCCGATCACAGCGGTATGCAGATTGGCGAGCACGGGTTTGATTTCGGGAAGCGCAACCCTGAAGCGGTTCCAGTAGGCTTCGGCAAACGCCTTGTCGAGGTCGGCAATCTTTACTCCGCGTCCTGACAACGCGACGTTCAGGATATGCGTCTGACCCTGGAACTGCATGTCAGCTGTGTGAAAGACCTGCACGTTTTCAATTTCGATATTTTCGTGCTGAAGAATTTTGTTTCCCTCTTCGATATGCGCGTCGAGCACGGAGAGGACGTCCACCTCGTTGACCATGGAAAGCGGCTTGTTGATTGTCCGCACAAAGTCATGCCGCAAGTCCGCAACGAGACAACCCAAAGCGTTCGTCAGACCAGGACGGGCCGGAATAAGAACTTTGGGAATGCCAAGCTCGCGCGCCAACGCGGCCGCATGGAGCGGTCCTGCACCGCCGAATGCCAGAAGGATGAAATCCCGAGGATCATGCCCACGCGACAGCGAGACAAGCCGGATGGCGCCGGCCATCTTGTCGTTGGCCACCCGGATGACAGCAGCTGCGGCCTGTTCCGCGCTAAGTTTCAGCGCAGCTCCCACTTGGGTCATCAAGGCCTCTTCCACAACGGTCATCGTTGTCAAGTTCTGCACGCCCAGCAGCCGCGCGGGGTTTAGCCGGCCCAGGACCAGATTGGCGTCTGTGATTGTAGGTTCGGTCCCGCCCCTGCCAAAGCAGATCGGGCCGGGAATGGCTCCGGCGCTCTTCGGCCCGATCTTAAGCAGGCCGGCTTCGTCGACGTGCGCGATCGAACCTCCTCCGGCACCAACGGTGTGAACGTCCACCATTGGTACGTGGATGGGCATCGCATATTCGATTTCCAGTTCGGAGGAGACCAGCGGCACCCCGTCCTGAATCAGAGCGACGTCTGTCGACGTGCCGCCCATGTCATAGGTAACGACGTTAGGAAATCCGGCAGCCGTAGCTGTACTGGCAGCTGCGATCACGCCTGAGGCGGGGCCCGACATGACGGTCTGGACGGCGGTGTGGGTCACGATCGAGGACGATGCCGTACCGCCGTTTCCCTGCATGACGAGAAGCTGGCGTTTCAGCCCGCGGTCCTTGAGTTCAGCTTCGAGCTTGTTCAAATAACGATGCAGGATCGGCTGGACCGAACCGTTGACGGCAGCGGTCACGCCGCGCTCGTACTCTCGACATTCCCCGATGATTTGGTGGCCTGCCGTAACGTACTCGTTGGGCCACAGCGATCTCACGATCTCCGCGGCTCGCAATTCGTGATCGGGATTGGCGTAGGAATGCAGAAAATGGATAACGACGGACTCGGCGCCCAGCGCAAGCAGCTTCTTCACGACTTCGCGGACCTCGTCCTCGGAAAGCGGATCTACGACTGAGCCCGAAGCATCCATGCGCTCCGTGACTTCGAAACGGAGGTCGCGGGGAATAATGGGCTCGAACGTTCCGATCAAACCGTAGGGGTTCGGCCGTGTTCGTCGGCCGAGTTCGAGGACGTCTCGGAAGCCTCTGGTCGTGATCAGTCCGCATTTCGCGAGCTTGCGCTCAAGCACGGCGTTCGTCGTCGCGGTCGTGCCGTGAATGAAAAGGTCGACCCCATGCGCACTCATTCCGGTCTTTTCGAGCGCAGCGATCACGCCATGAGCCTGGTTGGCGGTCGTGGTCGGCACCTTTGCCAACTGCAGCCCTCCGTTGGAGGGGTCATGCAGAATTAGATCCGTAAACGTGCCGCCGACATCACAGCCGACAATGACCGCACCCATTTCCAACTATCTCCAATGATATCTCAGTGAATAATTCGATGCATTTCCTGTGCCCGGATCGCGGCGATAGATGCCCGATCAGGGCAAACTCGGCGCCGGTTCCGTACGCTTAGTGATCGAGGTCAGGAGGCTCGCTTTACTTGCTCAGCTTTGAGGTTCATGCGGCCGGCGTAGATCGGCGTCGCGCACGTCCTCGGACCGGGATACTTGAGGAAGATGATCTTGCGGCCGGCCCACTACCCATTCCATGTCGTTTACGTGCCAGTACTCTGGCGCGAAATCTGTGGGATTATCGGTGGTCATGGTCTTCTCCCGGTGGAATTTTACATCCATAATTTATATCATTGTATCCAAAAATATGCTAGTCAAGCGCGATTGTTCGCTTGGTGGTATTCGGTTCATCAAGAACAGCTAACATTTTAGTCACGGATGTCCGCTCCCCGGCTTGCTTTGCCGCCGAGTCGGCCTTACCGGATGTCACATAGAAGAAAGGCGGAACTCCCTTGAAAGCAGCAGCTTCTCCGAAGCTTATCGAGGATCTGGCCAACCGGATCCAGGCCAAGATCGTCGCCGGCGAATACCCACCGGGAACACGCTTGAAGCAGGAAGTGCTGGCCCAGCAATTTGACGTAAGCCGTACTCCAATCAGGGAGGCACTCTCGCGGCTGGAGGCCAAGGGGATCGTCAGTCAGGCCCAGCGCCGCAGCGCGGTGGTCCGCGCGCCTTCCAGCCGTGAAATATCCGAAATGTACCAGGTAAGAGCCGAACTTGAGGGCCTGGCCGCGCAGCTTGCGGCGCGCTGGATCACTGATCAGCAATTGGTGGATCTCAGAATTTCCCATGACGAGTTCGTGCAAGCTGTGAAGGAGCTTCGCGGCGATCGGGATTCCACGTCGCGCGCCGATCCGAAGTGGTTCGAGCAGGCCGCGCAGCGCTGGATCGACATGAACGCGAAGTTTCACAAGACCATCAATGATGCGTCGAACAATCGATATCTCGCCCGCACCATTCTGGATGTGACATCGGGATATGCGAGGAGCGTCATGCTGTCTTCGGCCTTCGGCATGAATAGCTTCCGAATTGAGCAGAACATCGTCCAGCATGAACGAATCCTCAAAGCGCTTGAGGACCGCGAGCCGGCGCGTGCGCGCAGGGCCATGGTGGATCACGTCATGGAATCCGGCGAATTCGTTATCGCATCATTTTCGAACCAAATGGCCGACAGTTAAGATAATGCTCCGTGGGCAGGTGCACGCCCCGGCCTGCAGCGACACTTTGCGATGGCCTTCGCCGGCTCCTCCAATCGCTGCAAGCGGCTTACCGGCTCATTCGGATCCGCCGAATGGTTTCGGGGACACCGATCCAGGCTTGTTTCTCGGGCGCAAATTTTTGCCGCAGATAGGAAACGAGTTCGACAACCTGCTCGTCGTCCAGACTGTTCTTGAAGGCGGGCATGTAGCCGAGGTCGCTTGAGACGGGCGAGCTAATCCCGTGAAGGATCACCTGGATCAGATTGTCAGGCCTCTGGCTGTGGAGATTGCTGTTGAGGGCGAGCGATGGCCTCGTACCGAACAGCCCCGGCGCGCTTGCCTGATGGCAGACTGCACAGGCGCCTTCATGGATTTTCTCGCCGATCGACGACGCCGTGATGAATCTGGCGCCTGCCGCCGTTTCGATCTGCTTGGCCAATGTTTCCTGCCCCACCGGATCATGTCTGTCGGCATTGAAAGAGGCGATATAGCTGGCCATTGCCTTGATGTCGCTGTCGGGGAGGACCGCGAGCTCCTTGACGACGGGCGCCATGGGTCCGGCGGCTACGCCGTGAAAGCGGGACGTACCGGTCCGCAGATGGGCGAACAGCTCTTCCTCGGTCCAGGGAATTGGCGCGTGAGATAGGGAGTTCAGCGCCGGAGCCTCCCAACCCTTGACCATCGCCCCACCGAGATGAGCCGGCGCCCCTCCCCTCTCCGCGCCAAAGAGATTGCGCGGAGTATGACACGCGCCGCAGTGGCCAAGCCCTTCCACAAGATAAGCGCCGCGATTCCAAGCCTCAGATTTCGACGGATCCGCCTGAAACACGGCGGCGCTGTGAAATGCGGCGTTCCAAACTGAAACCAGAGGACGCGCGCCAAATGGAAACGCCAATTCCGAATTGCGATTTTCCGCATGGACCGGGGACTGGGACATGAGATACGCATAGAGCGCCTGCAAGTCGGCATCAGACGTCTTCGCGAAATGATTGTATGGAAACGCCGGGTAAAGATGCCGTCCGTCGCGGTGGATGCCCTCGCGCATGGACCGCTCGAAGGCGGGATACGACCAATCTCCGATTCCGGTATCAATATCGGGCGTGATGTTTGTGCTGTAGATCGTCCCGAACGGCGTCTCTATGGCGAGTCCCCCAGCGTTCGCGATACCGTTATCCGTCGTGTGGCATACCGCGCAATTGCCTAGCGCGGCAAGCTGCTTTCCGCGATTGATCGTCGACTTTGAATAAACGGTCGCATCGGGTCTTGGGATCGGCGCTATCGCCGACTTCCAAGGCATTGCCATCGTAGCGAAGCCGGCCACCGCGACCCACGCGCTTATCAACCCGGCAAAAAGGCCGGTGCGCTTCTTGGCTCGCGACAGTGCCCCGGACGTCGCGCCGTTCAGGCCGACCCTGATACGGTCTGGCGTGAAGGGCAACTCCCTGAAACGCACGCCGGTTGCGTCGAAGATCGCATTTGCAATCGCCGCAGCGCTCGGGATCGAAGACGCCTCTCCGATTCCGAGTGGCGGCTGGTCCTGGCGCGGCATCAGCAAAACATCGATTCTGGGGACGTCCGGAAACTTGATGATCGGATAGGCGCCCCACTCTCGACTCACGACACCCGCGCGATTGAACGCCACCTCTTCCATCAGCGCCCGGCTCGTCGACTGTATGACGTTGCCTTGTATCTGGTGCCGCGCACCATCAGGATTGATCACCAGGCCGGCGTCCTGGCCCATGACCACACGCGTCACGTTGACGTCGCCGGTGGTCTTGTTCACCGTCACGTCGGCGATCCATGCCGACCAGGCCGCCGCAATACCTGGAAACTTGCCGTGGAGGTGAAGGGCGTATGCGAATCCCCGGCCCGAGACGACATCGCCTTCCCCGAGCTGATTCGGATGCGGAGTTCGGGGCGTCCATTCGGCCCGCGCGGCGACCTCCTTGATGAGATCTATTCCGCGTTGATCCTTCAAATAGCGCAGACGATATTCGATCGGATCAGCGCCGACTTCCGCGGCAAGCTCGTCGATATAGGATTCATGCGCGAACGTGTTCGGGAGTGCCGACACGGCCCGGAGCCATGATGCACGCACGATCGGTGGCATGTCGTGCACGACCACGCGCATCGAGTCGAATTCGTATGGGGGGATGGCGGTGCGGTCTCCCATCCCGATCACCTCGGGAGCGGAAGATATGGTGTTGGTGAGCAGAAGCGCGAGCGTCGGCGAATTGTTCGAGGGATACCGCGTCGTGAAATCGTAAGCTGCGACGCTGCCGTCAGCGTTGAGGCCACCGTCCACCTCGAGGAACTGCCCGGTGCCCTTCGGCTCCCAGACATGCTCCTGTTCGCGGCTCAGTTGGACGCGCACGGGACGGCCGGTTGCCCGCGATAGCAGTGTCGCATCGGCCGAGACGTCGTCTGCACAGTTGCGTCCGTAGCAGCCCGCGGCCTCCATGCGCACGATGTCGATCTGCGCTTCGTCCATCTGCATAAGCAACGCAAGATCGGCGCGGAGTATGTGAGGATTCTGGGTACCGGACCAAACGCGGAGGAAGCCATCCCGGTAGTCCGCCACCGAACACGAAGGTCCGATCGATGCGTGCATCTGGTAAGGCCAGATATATTTGGCCTTGATCCGCTTATCGGCTTTCGAGATAGCCTCCCCCACGTCACCCTTGTCGATCAGCGTCCTGGGCGTTGACGGGTTGGCGCGCAACGCGGTTTCGATGTCCTTCAGGTCTGGAACCGGCGGCACCGGCTTCCACGCGACTTCGAGAAGCTCGCCCGCCTTGATGGCATTTTCCTCGCGTTCTGCGATGACGCCGACGAAATCCCCGATTGTCACGACGCCGATCATCCCGGGAAGGTCCGCGACCGATGCTTCGTTGACGTAAATCAGGCTGTTTCCGACGAAATCTCCTGCATCGACGCCGGCATAAGGCGGACGCACGACGCGCCCATGGACCATGCCGGGGACACGCACGTCGTGGACGTAGGTGAGTTCGCCGGTAGCCTTTGCGACAAGGTCGACACGCGGAGCCTGTTTGCCCACGACTCTGTACGATTCAAAGGATTTCACCGCGACGTTGTCGGTAAGCTCTATCGCGAATGTTTGCCCCGCGATCAACTCGCCATAACTCGCGCCGCGGTTTCCGCTGCAACGGACGAGTCCGTCCTCGACGGATAGTTCGTCCGGATGCACATCGAAGCGCTCCGCGGCACGAGCAACCAGGAATTGGCGGGCCTGGGCAGCCGCTTTTCTGATCGGCACTGCAGCGAGCTGAATGGTCTCGCTTGCGATCGTCGGGC
Source organism: Bradyrhizobium sp. AZCC 2262 (assembly GCF_036924535.1). NCBI lineage: Bacteria > Pseudomonadati > Pseudomonadota > Alphaproteobacteria > Hyphomicrobiales > Nitrobacteraceae > Bradyrhizobium > Bradyrhizobium sp. AZCC 2262. The sequence continues at coordinate 6,218,429 of NZ_JAZHRT010000001.1, forward strand.
CTTGATCGGGCGTTCGTGCGGTATCGCCGAGGGACATGACGACGCGTTCGAATGCCACATCGAGCTCTTCGGCAACGATTTGCGCGAGAGCGGTACGAATGCCCGTTCCAAGATCCACGTGACCGCTGAAGGCAGTTATCGACCCGTCCGACGTTAGAACGAGAAAGTTCTCGGTCGCACCTCTAGACGATCGCCGCACGACGGATAAGGTTCCATCGGGACCGGTACCGGCGGTTACCGCCGGGATTTCAATGTTCGGCATGACTACTCCGAACTTGCCGTTTCGGAGGCTGCCCTCATCACCGCCCGCAGAATTTCGACATGGGCGCCGCATCGGCAAAGATTGTATTTCAGCGCCTCGGCAGCTTCTTGTTCGGACGGGCGGGCGTTTCGCGCCAACAAGGCTTTTGTCGTCATGATCATCCCGTTGAGGCAATAGCCGCATTGCGCCGCTTCTTCCGCAATGAAAGCGCTTTGGATCGGATCTAGATCATACCGCGAGCCTAAACCCTCAAGTGTGAGGATGCTTCGGTCGACGCAGCCGCCGACGGGAATGACACACGATCGCGCAGGCAGTCCGTCCAGGATGACTGTGCATGCGCCGCATTCTCCGAGGCCGCATCCGAATTTGGGGCCGTTCAGCTTCAGATCGTTGCGCAGCACATACAGCAACGGCGTAGTACGGGCAGCTACGATCTCGCACGTGCTTCCGTTAACCTGCAGGAGCATGGTCTGATTAGATTTCGCTTCCGACGGCTTGTTCGGCATCGTGGAGTGGCCGGTCTTCAGGCCGGACGAACTCGTCATGAGATCATCGCTCCGCGAAAGCCTTCTCGACGACAAAATCCGCGGCTTGCCCGTGATTGCCTTCCTCGAATCCTTTTTCGATGAGGATGGATTTCGTGTCGGCGAGCAAGGCCGGGCTACCGCAGATCATCATCCTGTCCTTTGCCGCGTCCAGATTCGGCAGCGAAATGTCGGAGAAGAGATTGCCTGAAGTAATGAGACTGGTGATGCGTCCACGGTTGCGGAAGGGATCGCGCGTCACAGTCGGATAGTAGATCAGTTGCTCTCTAATCAACTCGCCGATCAATTCATCCTGCGGCAGCTTCTCCGTGATCATCTCGCCATATGCGAGTTCCACGACACGGCGGCATCCGTGGAGCAGAACGATCTTCTCGAAGCGGCCGTAGGTTGCCGGATCCTTGATCACACTCAGGAACGGCGCGAGGCCCGTACCCGTTCCGATCAGATAAAGATTTCGGCCGTTTGTCAGGTTGTCGATGACGAGTGTCCCCGTCGATTTGCGCCCGACGATGATCTGGTCGCCCTCCTTCAGATGCTGAAGCCGCGACGTGAGGGGCCCGTCCGGCACCTTGATGGAGAAGAACTCGAGGTTGGGCTCGTAATTCGCGCTCGCGACGCTATAGGCGCGCATCAGCGGCCTGTCGCCGATTTCAAGTCCTATCATCACGAACTCGCCGTTGCGGAAGCGGAACGACGGATCGCGGGTGGTCGTGAAGCTGAACAGGTTGTCCGTCCAGTGATGGACGTTCAGGACACTTTCCTGGTTGAAATTTGCCATCGTTCCTTCTCTTTCCATTGGCGGGCCCGACCGAAACTGTGTTGACGGTCGCGTCCGCATTTGCTGCGATTTGCGTTTGGGGCCAGGAGACGTCTGTGTTCGACGAGGGGGCCTATTCCGTGATCAGATCGATCGGATCATCATGCTGATCTTTGATCGATGCCTATCTGGAGAGTTGACCGCGACAGTTTTCGCGCGTTGAGCTTTGCCCGAATCATTGCCATGTCTTCATCGCCTTCAGCGAAGACAGCGGCTGGATGTGATCGACATGCCCTCCTAGCCTTGCATAGTCATCACGCCGCATCGTGAATTCGATAGGTGCAACGACCGCCGGCGTCGGCACGTAGCCGAATGCGTTCTTGGGAAGTTGAGAAACATCGACCATGAACGTGATGCCGCCGCCGGGCCAGACAAATACAGGCGCGCCGCCGCACGTGACTGACGTAATCGCTTCCTTCACTGAGTTCGTCAGTTGCACGGGATTTTCGGTGACGCCGGACCGCAGCGAGCCTCCGGCCCCGCCCATGAATAACACCGTGCACATTCCCGGCTCGCAGTTTTCGCTGATGCGTTCGATCGACGGTGTTAGATGGACCGGCAACGCCTTCTCGATAGGACGCAGGCCCTGGTCGAGTTCATAGTAGGCCCATTGCTCGCCCGTTGTGCTTACCATGAGCAATCGCAGACCCGGCCAGGCCTGCTTCGTATCGAAAGGGCCGAGAATCGTAAGCGGGTCGGCGATATCGGTGCCGCCCCACCCGCTTCCCGGCTCGGCGACCTGAAAATAGCGGCCCGGGGTCGAGCGACGGCCCTTCAGTTTAATTCCCGTTCCCGGAATGCCGAGCATCTTGCCGGCCTGATGTTCGGACAACACGCCGGTAATGTGGTCGTCGACAGCCACCACTTCGTCGATTTGGCCTAACCACTGCTTGGCGAACATTCCGATCGTTGCCGAGCCGCAGCCGGCGCGCATGCGCAGTTCGTCGACGCCGTTCACGATGGGCGCGTGTCCGGATTGCACGATAACGGAAGCACCGCCGTCCACCGTTAGTTCAAGCGGATTGCCGTTGCAGAGTGACACCAGGGCATCGCAGGTCGCGCGTCCCTCCTTTTTCGATCCTCCGGTGAGGTGGTGCACGCCGCCCAGCGAAAACATCTGCGAGCCGTATTCGCTCGTCGTGACGTGCCCGACCGCCTCGCCTTGCGAGCGAACCGTTGCCGCTTCCGCGCCGAGGTGACGGTCCGTGTCGATCTTGATCTTGACGCCGCAGTAACTGAATATTCCCTCGGTGACGACGGTCACCATGTCGACGCCGTCGATTGCGGAGGATACGATCAGCGGTGCCGGCTTGTAGTCGGGATACGTCGTGCCCGCACCAATGGCGGTCACGAAAGTTCTGCGCTCATGAAGCGGCGAGCCGTCCCAATCTTTGCTGCTTCGGAACGGGACGAGATGTCCGCCTTGTGCAACCGTCCTTTCGAGGATTACGTGCGGGTCGACGCGGACCAGCTCCCCTTCGACATTCGCATAGCGGTCGCACGCGCCCGCTGCGCCTGGTTTGATGTAGCACATCACCGGACAGGCATCGCATCTGATCTTGTCGCTGGCGGCGTCCAATTGGGTCGCTGGGGGATTCATGACGGTATCGTCCTGTGGAAAGTTATCGGGCCGAAGAAGGGCGCAGCGCGGTCAAACGTCGCGCCCTTTCGTCGGTTACTGCGCCACTGCCTCGTGGGTGGGCGCCGCGATCATGACCGCGACGCCGTCCGTTTTCGTCTTTGTCGCGAAGCCGGCCATCGCGAGAAGCAGCACGCCAAGGAACGAGACTCCAGCGAGGATGCTGTAGAAGATCGCCAGCGGGAACCACTGGCCCGGATAACTGGCCGACAGAGCCACGCCGATCACCGGTGTGAAGCCGCCAAAGATGGCGCCTCCGAGCTGATACGATGCCGAGATCGAGCTGTACCGAACCTCCACCGGGAACACCTTGCTCGCGTAACCAGCGATGACCGCATAGAAGCCGGAGGCGCACAGTGTCGCGATCGAAACCCCGGCGACGATGCCGGTTGTCGTCTTTAATTGAACCAGCAGGAACATCGGATAGGGCGCAAGCATTGCGAGCGCCGAAGCCACGAGCAAAAATCTGCTGTCACCGATCCGCTCCGCGATTTTAGCGGCCGCGAGCTGCCCAAGGAATTGCACGACCGCCACCATGGCGAGGCAGTCGAGAATTACCGCACGATCGAGGCCCAGGGTGCGGGTGGTGTAGGCGATCAGGAATGTGTTCGTGAAGTAGAACCCGGCGGTGCCGATGGTGAAGGCCAGCATCGTGAACAGGATCGGCCACGTAGCTTGCCGGAAGGCTTCGGCGATCGGGAAGCGCGCCAGCTTCTTGCTTTCGCTCGCCGCGGTGAATTCGGGCGACTCATTGACCCCCAGACGAATCGCTATTCCGACAACGAGGAGAACAAGGCTCAACAGGAACGGAATTCTCCATCCCCAGACCGCGAAACTGTCGCCCGACGCGCGTGAAACGATCGCGAAGATGCCCATCGAGAGCAACACCGCGGCGGGGCTGCCAAGTTGCGCGAACGAGGCATACCAGGTCCGACGACCCTCGGGCGCATGTTCGCCGGCCATCAGAACCGCCCCGCCCCACTCTCCACCTACCGAGATGCCCTGGCAGATCCGAAGAACAATGAGCATCACGGGTGCCCATATTCCGACCTGAGCGTAGGTGGGCAGGACGCCGATAGCCGACGTCGACAATCCCATCAGCAGCAGCGTCGCAATGAGCGCTTTTTTTCTGCCGAACCGGTCACCCAGATGACCGAAGAAGAAACCTCCAAGCGGCCTCGCAAAGAAACCGACGCCGAAAGTGGCAAGGGAGATCAGCAGCGACACGTTGGGGTCGCTGTTGGGGAAGAAGAGCTGCGGAAAGACCAGTGCGGAAGCCGTGCTGTAAATGAAGAAATCGTACCATTCGATTGTGGTGCCCGCGAAGGCGGCGGTGGCGGCGCGCTCGGGTTGACGCACCGAGGTCGAGACAGCACTGCCCATGGAAATACTCCTATTTTTGACCAATGAGCGACTTCGCAAGGTTCGTGCCACCTGCCAAACCGCCGATCCGTGACACCATATCCAGAATTATGTAGTTAAAACAACGTTCTGCGTTATTTCCTTTGCCGGCTATCGCCGGCACAGCTAACTTATGGGCTAAAATTTAAGCATACAAGTCTATAATTTATACATCCAGTACTAATAATCTTGGATACTATAATCTTCGTTCAGGGTTCGTTTGTCGACAAATGGTTGCCAAACTGGCACTGAAGCTCGAGTGGGAGGCCGGCAATGACCAAAAAGATCTACACATCGTGCACACTGGATTGTCCCGACGGGTGCGGAATCATTGCCCATGTCGACAATGGCCGCGTGGTGAAGCTTGAGGGACATCCGGATCACGAATTTACGAAGGGTTACCTCTGCGCCAAGACCTATAGATTTCCGAAGCGGCTCTATAGTCCTGAGCGGCAGCTTCATCCGCTCAAGCGCGCAAACGGATCCATCGACTCGCCGTGGGTACGCATCGGGTGGGATGAAGCGCTGGACCTGGTGGCCGACAGAATCCGCCGCTTCAAGGCGGAAACGGGCTCGCTTTCGATCATGCACTATCAGCGGACCGGATCGTGGGGAGTGACGAAGAAACTCAACCACCGCTTCTGGAATCTATTGGGCGGTGTAACAACGCCAAGCGGCTCACTGTGCAGCGGAGCCGCGCGCGCCGGACAGAAGCTCGACTTTGGCATTCGCTTAGGTCACGATCCTTCAGACATCGTCAACAGCAAGCTTGTCCTTCTCTGGGGACGCAATCCTCTAGCCACGAACCTGCACTTGGTGCCACTACTGAAAACGGTCAGTGAGCAAGGCGGCAGGGTGATCCTTGTCGATCCCGTTAAAAGCGAATCAGCGACGATTTGCGATCGGCACGTCCAGCCGCGCGTCGCAACGGACGCCTCATTTGCGCTTGCTCTGGCCAAAATCGTCCTGGAAGAGGGCCTGGAGGATAAGGACTTCATTGAACGTCACACCGACGGGTTCGCAAAATTCCGAACTCTCGTCGATTCCCATTCGCTCCAATCGCTCAGCGACCGTTGCGGATTGTCGATCGAGGACCTGCGGGAGTTGGCGCGCGAATACGCAACAACGAAGCCGGCGTCCATCCAGCTCGGATGGGGATTGAACAAGTACAAGAGCAGCGCGGAGATCTTCCGCTGCGTCGATGCCCTCGCCGCGCTCTGCGGTCAGATCGGCATTCCCGGCGGCGGCGTGACCCACGGTTATGACACCCAACGTCTTTTCGACAAGACGATAGAAGCATCCGACAGGGCGGAATTTCATCGGGCGATTCCAGAGCCTCTCCTGGGCCGCGGATTGCTGGAAGCCTCCGATCCTCCCGTCCGCATGATGTTCGTGAACGGCGGAAATCCGGTAAACCAATCGCCTAACTCAAATTTGGTCGCCAAGGCGCTCACGCAACTAGATTTTGTTGTCGTCGTCGACAGTTTTCTAACCGATACGACGGACTACGCACATATCTTCCTTCCGACGACGACGTTTCTGGAGGAAGAAGACGCACTCGTCTCGTGGGGCCACAACATTCTCGGCGGTGTAAACCCCGCCATTGATCCCGTCGGAGAATCCAGGTCGGATCTCTGTATTGTGCAGCAGCTCGCCGATCGGTTGGGTATCGGGGAAGAGATGGCCGGCACGCCGCGCGAGTGGTTGAGGCGCGTCATGAGCCCGATGGAGGCAAAGGGTGTGACGGTCGATGCACTTCTGGACGGCCCCATTCGCTGCCCGGTGGCGCCTCTTATACCGTTTGCAGACAAGAAGTTTCCCACGAGGTCGGGGCACTTCGAATTCATCTCCGAGATCGAAGTCGAGCAACGGAGGGATCCGGCGTTTCCCCTCACGCTGGTTACCAATTTTAGCAAGAAATGGTTGCTGTCACAGATGACGGAAGCCGAACATCCCAAGCTTGCCACTGTCCGCGTCGGCGCCGACTGGGCCGCAAACCATGGGATTGAGAACGGCCGGCAGATGCGGCTACGCTCCGCTGTCGGAGAACTCGTGGTCGAGGTACAGGTCGATCCGCGCGTCGGCAAGGAGATGGTGATCATGGCCGTCGGGACATGGATGAAACGCCACGGCGGCGTAAACATTCTGACGGAAGACATCATGACGAATTTCGGAGAGATGGCCGCGTACGGAGAAACACGCGTTCTTCTTGAGCCGCTGGAACCGGCGCTGGCCGCCGCTACTCGCGGCGTTGATTTGCAAATGACCGCATGATGAATTCCCCAGCTTCAGGATGCAGGCGATTGTCGGGCAGCACGCGCGAATCCTAAAAGCAATTCGAGGCACGGCAATCCGCCAGAACCCGAAGAGCCGGCAACTAGGAAGTCCGTAGTGATGGGTTCGAATGCGTTCTCCGACATACGACCAGACTGCCGTCCTGCGTCGAGATCACGGACGGTGCTGAACTGGGGAACGGGACCTGGATCGCCCGCCTTGAGCGGGGATTGAGCGGCGCATGTCAGACCGCAGATTTCTCTAAGCGCGGCAATCAGGAAGCTGCGGAAGCTGCTCCTGAGATCGCACTGAAGGCCGCGGCAATCGCTGCAATCCTAATCAAGGCAAGTCGAGACCAGTATCATGCCACCGGTAGGTCATGCGCCTGCCCGGATGACACCATGCGCAACGGCAGAGCGTGCGGCTCTCGGAGCGCCTATTCTCGGCCGGGCAGCGCGACACCGCTTTGCTATCCTAGCGATGTGACGCCCGTGATGATCGAGAGCTATAGGCAAAGGCAGGCTTCGGTGATCACGCGCCGCCGCGCAGCAGTTGGCGATAACCTTGCTCGGTCATCCATCTGGCACGCGAGAGGTGGCTTTCGAAGGCTCGCCGCGCGCGGTGGGCCTCAGTGTCTGGATCGATGCGCAGCACGATCCGAGAGACTTCACGCCAGTCAGCGCCTTGTTGATCAGCATCAAGTACCCGCATGTACGTGATCATGTGTTCCTCGTCATAAGCAGTGAGGACTGGCCCGCTTGGCGCAAACATCAGTGACTTGCGGATTGAGTTGCGGCTCTTTCATACGCGCGCTCGGTTTTTAGCGAAACGCGTCAGAAAGAACAGCTACTCCCCAATGACCTAGGGAACTCCCGTAAATGTATGCCGCAAATGCTGGCCGATCTCCTCGTTTTCAACATGAGTAAAACGAGGAGATCGATGTTACGCCGCGTGCGTGGAGAAGAGCACCTTTTGCTGCGCCAGTACTTCCCGCGCGGCAACTGCATAGATACTGCCATTTGTACTTACTCTCTTCCTTTACTCGCCGCGCTATCCCGTCGCGGCCCCCACACCCACATTTATCCGTTCGTACAACGAGGACCTAACCTTGAGCCGACGCACATTTGGAATGCCCGAGGCCGATGAATTGAAAGACATGACAAGGGTGTTAGCGAGCTTATGGGAAGCCGCGCAACGGCTTCCTAAGGGATCATCCGAACGGCAGGATGCTTTCAGACAGATTGGCGGCTTCCATAGCCGGTTGGCGGCATTAATTACGCGCGCCCTTTAGGCTCTCAGGGATGTCGTGTCGGGCTCTGCGGTGGCGACCGATCCAACTCGCGCCGGAAGATTGCGATTTGGAAGTTGGCGAACTTGATAAGACTGGCATTATCCCATTGGGTTTTCCCTGCCGTCGAAAATTGGGGGGATGGTACAATGCTTGGGCCGATGAGCCGATTTTGATTTTTCCGACGCACTGGAGGATCTGGCGCGCGCCAACAAGTTGGTGAGCTGATTTTTGCGGACGCTCGCCCTTTTTGAAGAAGTGGAACCCCGTTATGAGGACAGCGCTTTGCTTCGCTATGTTGCTCATTCCCACGATTGCGCTCGCTCAAGGCGCAACAACTGCAAAGCGGCCGATCGTCAGCGCGAAGCCGTTCGTTCAGACGAAGCCGAGAGCGCCCGTTGGTTGCAAGCTCGTCGGAACGGTCAAGGGAACGAAGCTCTGGGCGGGCGAATGCACGGCGACACCGGAGCTAAGAACAGGTACGCCATCCGAAGAGTCCGGTCCGTCGGTCCCCGACGCGGCGGGCGGGGCCACGCCGAAGGATCAGCAGTAACGCTGCAATTCATGTGCTGGTGTGGACGGCCTCTCATCCCCACGGTTCTATGGCGCTCTCGGCGTCACAGCTAGATGAGAGGAAAGTCTGATGAATCTTCCTATTCGCATCGGTATGGATACTTCTAAGTCGGTTTTCCAGCTTCACGGTGTTGACGAGAACGAGGTGGTGGTTGTCCGCCGCCAGTTCCGGCGAGCCGAGATGATCCGCTACTTCGAGCGGCTTCCGCCGGTTCTAGTCGCCATTGAGTCCTGCGGCAGCTCGCATCATTGGGCGCGCCTGCTGCAGTCGTTCGGTCACGAGGTGAAGCTGATCCCACCTCAGTATGTGAAGGCTTACGTGAAGCGCGGTAAGAACGACGCGGCCGACGCCGAGGCGTTGTGTTCAATATTCCCAATTGACCCGCTATGTCGGCGCCGACGGCGATGCGCGGCTCGCCTTTGAGAAAGACCAGTTCGGCCAACCGACCAGGATCGCCGACAATTACGTCCACAACCGCATGTTCTCGACGCAGATCAGCGAGGACTTTTACATCGACAGGGATATTAAGCCCCTCGTGCTCCAGTTGCGGGATGAACGCTTTCTCCATCCTAACGACAAGACGCTGCCCTTCTATCGCTCGCTTGCGGTGTATCCGATCTACGGAACCTTGCCCAATGCCGATGCCCGCGAAACGAAGGACTGGTTTATATACAAGCAGATGCTCGTGGCCGGGACCCTTTGCGTGGATTCGCCCAAAACGCGGGCGTTCGACAACGCCAAGCGATCGACCCGCGAGCAGGATCTTAGCACGCTGAAGCTGCTTTCCTGCCTCGCGTTCTCCAGCTTTCAACTCGTCTCGGTAGCGTCCGCTGTGGATCGGCGCCAGACCTTGACCCCTCTGGTGTGAGTAGAGTCATAAGGTTGCGGCGCCGATCGGCTTCCGGACCCCACGACGATTCACATGTTGCGGCTAGAACTCACAGAGAGCCCTGGCCACCTTGTCTCTCTCTGGATTTGGTGGAATGTCCGAGAAATTGTCGACCGTCGAGACCTCTGCGACCAGACGATCGGCGTCTTCCGATCTCAGAAACCTGCGCGCGACTTCTTGTTTGGCAACTTTCTTCACCGCGCAGATATAGCCCGCTTGGGTGCCATATCGCTCCTCCAACGAGGGCCGTGGATCACCGATGGCGTCACGCTCGGCTTTCGACTTGGCGAACGGGATGTATCCCCCGGTCAGACCGCCACCGCAGGGTTGCCCCTTGAAAAACCCTGCTGCCGTAACGTTCCATCCGGTATAAGTGCCGAGCGGCACCTGATGCAGCACCGATGCCACGCCTACCCGTTCGTTCCCGTCCTGATTAACTCGCGGCATAAGAGCTGGGATGATCTGTTTGATGGCAGGGGGTTGTCGCGTGATGATCCCAGAGAAATTCGCGTAGTCCAACTTGCTTCCGAAGTCATAGTCGAACAGCCCGACCGCCAGGCCAGTTGGCGGAGGCACTCCGGGGATTGACGGGAAATGCATGGCTTCCATCGTGTTGGGCACTAAATCGCCACCGCCGAGCGTCGGATAGACACTGGGTGGTGGTTCTATCCCCTGCACGACCCAGTCGACCAACGCAACCTGCAGCGCGTTCATCGTTTCGTCTTCGGGATTGGGATTCTGAGCAAGAACGCAACCGGCGGCCGGGCGAGATGTCAGGCCGAAACCGCCGGCCCCTCCGCCATGCGTGGTACCCGGAAAATAGTAACGCCTCACGATTGGCGGCAAGGGAAGATCAGCCTTCCCGTCTGTACCCGTCTCCGCGATCGTCATCAGTCTGGCATTATACTCGCTGGCGCCGAAGGTTTCGAAGATTTTTGGGCAAGTCCCGGTCGCGGTGCACCTGTCCAGAAGGCTCGCCTCGCCTCGACCACGCTTGATATCGATGTAGGAGGCCCACCATAAAACTCCTTCTCCTCCAGGCTCGTAGAGGGTTCCAGACCCACTCGGCAGTCCAAAGCGGACATTGATAGAGGTCAGTCGCCCAGCAATGTGAGGGTTAGCTCCGTCGAACACGCGGCGCTTTTGTTCGTCCTGATTAAAGCCGAGCAGGATGAAAGTCTTCAATGCGTTACCCGACTGGGAAATGCCCTGCACCACGGCATGATGGATCGTGCCCGCGATCGGATTTGGCGAGCCCTGATCGTCAGCGGCTTCGAAACGGAAGAACGATGCGACATCGCGCATCGCCGCGAGGCCTATGCCCAGTATCTTTGGATCCTTCGCCTCGTAGACAAGTTCGTACAGCAGACCCGGATCAAACCCGTTCTTCAAGCACAACGAGCGGGGGTTGGCGCTGCCGGGAAATGGAATCTTCGTACAGTCAGCAAAGGCCCAATCGCTGTCGGGGATTTCTTTTGAAACGCCAGTTTCGCCAGAGCGTGTCTCCGAGCTCTTGGCGATTAAGCGAGTTTTGGTCGTATCAAGGGACGCAGCATCGTAGGGAATCAGCGTCGCGACCATCCCCAGTGGACGGGTGTTGGAGCCATTTGGTGCATTCGCGATGCGGGCCAGTACGACTCCTGTGATCGAGGACCCGTCGGGATTGCGCGCCACTGGAACCTGAACCGTCCAATTGACCGCCGTCTGCTCGATATCGCCCTGCCAACCGCTGATCAGCGCAACGTGACCGAAATCCTGGGGTTTGGTGGCGGACGGACCAATCGAGCTGGGACTGTTGTTCATGGCAACCGGCCGGCCGCGATTGACCAGGTCATACCAGAGCACCCCGCTCGCCATGCTCATATTGACAGGCTTGATCAGCGTGAAATGCGAGACATATTCGACCTGACCGCGCGCGTTTAGGGGCGCGTATTGAATATCGGTGATGATAGCGTTGAGGGGGTTTTTGGGATCGAGTTCACCGTAAGCGCGCCCAGACAGACTTTTATTTCGTCCGCCAGGAAGTGCGATCGTTTGATCCACGACGATCCGGGTGACACGCGCCTGCGCCAGGTGGGTCACAACCAAAGCTACCGCCAACGCCGCTACGGAAATGCACCCGCGAAGGATTCTCATTAGATGTTCCTATCCCTTCGAACTCAGCCTCGATCCCCTTCACGAAATTTCAGAACTCTACACGCCGGGTCGCGCCTTGCCGAAATACATTAGTTCCCAGATCGCACGATCGTCGAAATGCTCCACCCGCGCATCCCCCTCGAATCTCTCGATCGTGACCTTGCCGGTGAAGCGGTGATAGGCGCCGTCAAAGCCGATCAGCCGGGCGACGATCCGCTTCAGGAGCGGCATACGTTCGGTGAAAATGGCTTGCAGAATGGTCTCCTCGCGCTCGAATGACACGACATAGCGCGTATCAGCGTCGCGATAGGTGTAGCGCGTGACATCAGCCACCGGCTTGCCGGTCTTGCCGTCGATCACGACGCGATCCATCTCGAAGGATACTTTGGCATCGTCGTCAGCGATGATCTTGCCGTCCCTGGCCAGCATGTAGACGATCTGCGTTTCATAGCCGTAGGCTTCGGTGGCTGTGATGTAGGATGCGATGACCGTGTAGGGACCGACGCTGGCCCGCGCCCAGTACCAGTTGTGCATGAGCGTCTGCATGGGGACGTCGCCCCAATTGTGATCGTGATATCCGCTGCCGGAGGCGCCATATTCCTCTTTGCCGATGCTGTAGCGGACATTTGCCAGTCCATGGGGCACGGCGGGAAGCCACGCAAACAGCTTTTCTCGCCCTTCGACCCCAAAATATGAATGACCGGACTTGGGACGCCAGGCGGGAACGTCTCCCGTCAATTCGATGTCGACCGATATTTCCCCGATGGTTGCCGTGATGTGGTAGCGATTGAGATCTCCGACGAAGTGGTTCGTTCCGATTTTAACGTTGCAGGTAGATTTCGATGCGGTGAACATCTCCGGGGTGGTGTCGAGGAGCTTGTCGTAGATCCGGCCGTCAGGCAGGGTTATGTTGATGGTGACCCTTGGTGCAAGTGGACCGCTCGGGCTGACATTGGGTTTGGTATAGAAAACCACGACTACAGTCGCACCATCGTCGAGATGGGCGTCGAAGTACCACCATTCGTAGAGGCCTTTTTCCGTACCGATGCGTTGACCGTCCTCAAACTGCGCTATTTGGACGGGGTCGATGCCAAGTCTCTCGTAATCGGCAGGACGATCCGCCAGCCGAACGTGGCCATTCTTGCTGCGATGCATGGGTCCGGCTTCTCCTGGCATGGCTTTATCGTCTGGCCTCAAAACTGAGACGCAGCGTGGCGAGAGTGGTTTTGCGGATCGGATCAAGGTTCATCGTTGGATCGACGAGCAGTTGCATGGAGAGGCCCAGCTGCAGGCTGCCCACCATCAGCGCCGCGGCGTCGGCGTCCAGATCGGATCGGATGCAGCCCTCGGCTTGTCCTTTTTGGACATAGCCCCGAAGTCGCGTCCTTACTTGCTCATGCGATGCGGCGAACGCCGTACGCAATGAACTCGCATCGGCTACCGCGGCCGACAACAACATAAAGTAAGCTTTCAGCTCGCCCTTCTCGGACAGGCTCCGCAGATAGAGGTCCGTATCGGCGAGTAGCGCATCAAGCCCAGGCATCTGATCGATGCCGAGCTCCGCGGCCAACACAGTTCGGCGGTCATGGAGATAACTGATTACGGCGTCGATCAGCCCTTGCTTTGAGCCAAACCGGCGTGTGACCAGGCTGCGGCTATAGCCTCCTCGTTGGCCGATCGCTTCGAACGTAGCCGCGCTGACACCGTGTTCGGCGGTAACGGAGATTGCGGCCCTGACGAGGCCGCGTTCGGAATCTTCCCGACGTTCGGCCTGGGTACGGCGAACGCGCATGGCTGATCGGTCGATCATCTGAAACATACCCCCTTATAACTTAGTAGTTGGAGAACTACTATCTTAATGTTAGCTTGCCGTCGCAGAGCCGCAGCCGACGTCCAAGAATACCGCAAGGGAGAGATTTGAGATGACCATTCCCCAGGAGGTGGCGGACACCATCGTCGATCCCAAGGCTTACGCGGACGGAAAAATTTACGAGAGCTATGCTTGGCTTCGCGCCAACAATCCGCTCGGGGTAGCACAACCAGCAGGCTACGATCCGTTCTGGGTCGTCACCCGGCACGCGGATATCCTCGATATCAGCCGCCAGAACGATCTCTTTCATAGCGGCGATCGGGCGACGACGATCACCAACAAGGCGGCCGACGATCATATCCGCAAGCAGACCGGCGGCAGCCCGCACCTTGTACGCAGCCTGGTTCAGATGGACGCGCCGGATCATGCGAAATATCGCGCCCTGACCCAGGCCTGGTTCATGCCACGCAACATCGTCGGCCTCGACCAGCGAATCCGCAACATCGCCCGCGCCTCGGTCGAGCGCATGGCCGCGAAAGGCAGCGAATGCGACTTCGTCCGCGAGGTCGCCCTCCACTATCCGCTGCACGTCGTCATGGAAATTCTGGGCGTGCCGGAGGAGGACGAGCCGCGCATGTTGATGCTGACTCAAGAACTGTTCGGCGCGACGGATCCTGAGCTCGGTCGCGCCCCCGGCGCAGCGGCCGTCCCCGGTGATATCGGTTCGATCCAGGCGGTGCTGGCCGACTTCTATCAATACTTCGCGAAGATCAGCGCGGATCGCCGCGCCAATCCCCGCGACGATCTGGCGACGGTCATTGCAACCAGCCAGGTCGATGGACGGCTCATCTCCGAATTCGAGGCGATGAGCTACTACGTCATCGTCGCCACCGCCGGGCACGATACCACCTCATCGACCACCGCCGGGGCGATGCGGGCCTTGTGCGAGAACCCGGACCAGTTCGCCTATGTGAAGGAAGATCTCTCGCGCGTGCCGGGCTTCATCGACGAGGCCATTCGCTGGACGACGCCGGTCAAGACCTTCATGCGCTCGGCGACGGCGGACGCAAAGGTTGGCGGTCAGGCGATCGCCAAGGGCGATTGGCTGATGCTCTGCTACGCGTCGGGCAATCGCGACGAGGCCGTGTTCGATGAGCCGAATCGCTTCCGCGCGGACCGCAAGCCGAACAAGCAGCTTGCGTTCGGCTATGGCGCGCACCTCTGCCTCGGCCAGCACCTCGCCAAAATGGAAATGCGCATACTCTACGAGGAGCTTCTGCCGCGGCTGAAATCCGTCGAACTCGCAGGCGAGCCGAAGATGTCCCAGGCCCTGTTCGTCAACGGGCTGAAGAGCTTGCCGATCCGGTTCGAATTCTCTTAGGCCCGCGGGCGCGTCGATGCCGAGCCGAAATCGCTCGGCTGGCGTTTCGCGACGGCGCCCATCCGTACCTGGGTCGATGCCCAGCGCGAATTGACGGACCTTCACCGGCTAATGAAGAAGACCGCCCAAACGCCGGTTGCTTGGAGGAATGGGGAGGGTGCGACGATGAATTTTCTGATCCCGGGCCCGCTCCAGATCGACCCGGAGTGGATGACGGATGCGTTGCGGCGGGCTGACGCGATACGCGAGGCCAGGGTTGTAGACATGACCTGCAAGCCGGTAGGTAACGGACTTGTTGGGGACAGCTACCGTTTCAGCCTGACCTATGAAGGGGTCGAGCCCGGCGCGCCGGCCAGCGTAATCGGCAAGTTTCCTGCGGCCGATCCGAACAGCCGCCGTTCGGGATCTGAGCACCTGCTCTATCTGCGCGAGGTGTCGTTCTATCGCGAGCTCGCGCATACCCTCGCCATCCATACGCCCCGCCCCTTCGTCGCCGAGATCGATCCGGAATCCGACGACTTCATCTTGATCCTGGAAGACCTGACACCTTTCCGGCAAGCCGATCAGCTCGCCGGCTGTTCACTCGACGACGCCATGACCGTGATGGCGGAGGCTGCGGCGTTGCACGCATCACGCTGGGACGACCCGGCGCTGCAATCGCTGGACTGGCTGGTGGCCCGCCCGGCTCGGGCCTCGGCCGCGGTCCATGAGACGCTGCCTCCCATCATCGGTCTCTTCAAGGACCGCTACCGGGACGCCCTCGAACCGGAGTACCTGGCGCTCGTGAAAAAACTTCCCGAAGTGCTGGCGCGCAGCCGCGAGGACCAATCGTCACCGCGCACGGTCCAGCATGCGGACTTCCGGCTCGACAATGTGCTGTTCGACGTCAAGGGCGGAGCGCGGCCGATGGCGACGCTCGATTGGCAGACCTTGAGAATCGGACCGGGTGCCATGGACGTGGCCTATTTCCTGTCCGCGGGCCTCGAGCCGTCCGAGCGGCGGCAGCACGAAGCCGATCTGGTGCATTTCTATCACGCCGAGCTGACCCGGCGTGGCGTGCGGAACTATGACTGGGATCATTGCTGGCATGAGTATCGGCGTCAGACCTTCCACGGCATTCTGATGGGCGTGTTCTCCGCCCTCAGCGTCGAGCGGACCGAACGGGGCGATGCGCTCTTCCTGAAGATGACCAGGGGCGCCTGCGAACAGGCGCTCGACCACCAAAGCATTGAACTCTGGCAGGCCTGACGGGAAACGCCCATGCAGATTACAGCCGCAGTCGTCCGCGAGCCGGGCGCAAACTTCACCCTGGAGGCTGTCGAGCTCGACGAGCCGCGGGCTGACGAGATTCTAGTGCGCATCGCCGCGGTTGGCGTCTGCCACACCGACCTCGTGGCGCGGGATGGCGTCATGCCCTTCTCCATGCCGGCTGTGCTGGGCCACGAGGGCGCCGGGACCGTAGAGAAGGTCGGTTCGGCGGTGACCAAGATCGCGCCAGGCGACCGCGTGGCCATCATCTTCCGATCATGCGGATCGTGCGACCGCTGCGGGAGCGGCGATCCAGCCTATTGCTACACCATGCCGATACTCAACTATATCGGCATGAGGCCTGACGGCTCAACGGCGATCCGTCATGGCGACATCGCCATCTCGTATAACTTCTTCGGCCAGTCGTCCTTCGCCAGCCATACGCTGGCCTACGAACGCAATGTCCTGAAGCTCCCGGACGACATCCCCTTCGAGATCGCCGCACCCCTGGGCTGCGGCGTCCAGACCGGCGCGGGCGGGGTGATGCTGGCCCTCGCCTGCCCCCGGAACTCCTCAATCCTGATCACCGGCGGCGGGACTGTTGGGCTGTCGGCGGTGATGGGAGCAGCGATCCAAGGCTGCCGGACCATCATCGTGGTGGAGCCACATGCGGCGCGGCGTGTCCTGGCACAACAATTGGGTGCCACGCACCTGATCGCCCCGAACGAATGTCCGGACCTCGCCGCGGCGGTGCGAGCCATCCTGCCAAACGGGGTGGACTATGCCTTCGACACTACCGGCCAGCCTGAGATCCTCACCGCCGCGATGGGCGCGCTGGCGCCCAAGGGTGTGCTCGGCATCGTCGGGATTCCGCCGGTAGGCACACCCATGCCGGGCCAACTTGGGGTCGTGCTCCAATTGGGTCAGACCGTGCGGGGGATCATCGAGGGCGATAGCGACCCGGAGTTCTTCCTGCCGATACTGATCGATCACTGGCGCGCCGGCCGGCTGCCATTAGAGATGCTGATCCACGCCTTTCCCTTTGACCAGATCAACCACGCCATCTTGGCGCAGCACCAAGGCGACTGCGTCAAAGTGGTACTGACCTTGCCATCCGCCTGAGCAAACTTAATCACGATCGCCGGTTCTGCCGTCGGACCAGTAACGGAAGCCCTATGCTCAACAAGCTCGACGACTTCCCGATCCACCAGACACCAGAGCCGATTGCTGTTCCCGTGACCAGCGACCGCAATGTCTACGATCGGACATGGTTTAATGGCTACTCCAGCGACGGCTCCTACTATTTCGGAGTCGGAATGGCGATCTATCCGCATCGCGGGATCCTCGACTGCGCCTTCAGCGTCGTGCAGCCGGGCGGGCGACAGCACTGCTTCTACGGCTCGCGCCGCGCCCCGCTCGAGCGCACCGACATGCAGGTCGGTCCCTTCCGTCTACAGGTAATCGAGCCGATGCGCCGAGCCCGGGTGGTGCTGGAGGACAACGCCAGCGGCATCTCCTGCGACCTGACCTTCTCTGCCCGCACGGCGGCGATCCGGGAAGCCCGCCAGACCCTGTGGAGGGGCGCGCGGCGCGTGATGGACGCCACCCGCTTCGACCAGTTCGGCCGCTGGAGCGGCGTGGTGCACCATCCGGACGGGGAGATCAAGGTCGATGAAGCGGTCTGCCACGGGACCAAGGACCGCTCCTGGGGCGTGCGCAGCGTCGGCGAGCGCGAGGTCGGCGGTGCGCCGGCTGCACCGCCGAGCGTGTTCTTCCTCTGGGCGCCGCTGGTGTGGGACGACCACATTTCCCACGCCATCTTCTTCGATGGTCCGCGCGGCGAGGCCTTGATCAGGGAAGGCATCGTTGCGCCTCTCTATCCGGCCGAAGCCGACGTGCCCGGCGTTGAGGACGGGAAGGACCAGCGCATGGCGACAGCGCGTCATCGGGTGAACTATGTCCCCGGCACGCGGCTGGCGCGGTCCGCCGAGATCGACTTGATTGATCACGACGGCAAGACACGTACGATCGCCCTCGAACCAATCCTGAAGTTCCAGATGAAGGGCCTTGGCTACGGCCATCCCCAATGGGGACAGGGGATGTGGAAGGGCGAGTTGGAGATCGGTGGGGAGTCATTCGATCCGCAACAGCTTGACCCACTCGCGCCGGAGCATCTTCACGTCCAGCAGGTTGTCCGCGCCAGCGATGGACAGCGCACCGGCGTCGGTGTGCTCGAGCAGATCTGTCTCGGTCCCTATGAGCCGTCCCGGTTCACCGGCCTCTTCGACGGAGCAAAAGATTAGAGACCAGCAACTTCTTGTATCGATATTTCGATACGCATCGAGAAACTTCCCCCATGGCGTGCTGTCGCCGGACCATTCGCGATCCCACCGATAAAATCTCACATACTCATCGAAATGTGCGCAACCCAGGTCCGCTTCGGTTTCAAACTGCGAAATACTCAAACGGAGCTTAGTTCCCGACAACGGACATTTGCCCGGATTCCTGGGATGGTTTGGCGCCCGCCTACAGCGGCCGACCCAGCGTCATTCTGCAGAGAAGAAGCCTCAAGGCGCGCGCCCATTTGGCGAGAGAGCAAGGCTCCTCATGGAGCTACGTGCCGGTGCCAAATTCGTTTAGTCAGGAGTCATTCTCCAGGGATACCTAGATGTTGGGATTCCACGGCATCAGGACTTCGCGATAACCGTTCGCGGTCTTTTCTACATGGGCGAGAGCGGGGAATGGGTAATGGAAGCCCTGAACCAGCATCTTTTCGGCCACGAGCATGTCGTAGACCTTTCGGCGCGTGGCTTCGGCCATGACCGGGTCTTGATCAATCGATGCATGCCAACCAGGATTAGCGACGAACAGCACCGGAATATGCGCCACGTCCCCCTGAATAAATACGCTGCTGGCGCCGGAGGACAGAACGAACGACGTATGCCCAACGGAGTGCCCGGGCGTAGCAATGGCGGTTAGCCCGGCCAAGACCTCCTTGCCTTCCTCGTAAGGCGTGACCTTGCCGCCAAGCGCGCCAAAAACCCGGCGGCTGTTCTTGAACAAGCCCTCGATCCGGCCCTTCGGCGCCCGGCTCATCTCGCCCTCGTCCATCCAGAATTTCCATTCAGCGGCCGGCACGAAGATCTCCGCATGCGGGAATGCCGGCTTGCCATCCGCCGCAACCAGGCCATCGACATGATCGATATGGAAGTGAGAGATCACGACGGCATCGATATTCGAGCGTTCAAGACCCGCGGCCTTCAGGTTCGTCGCGAATTGCCCGACTGTGCCTTTGCTTCGCTCAAACGCCGCATCGCCGAGACCGGTGTCGATCAGGATCAGCTTCGACCCCGTGTTCACGACGATGGGCGAGAATGGAACGGACAGGGCATCGGTCGCGCGATGGGCAGCCGCAAGCGCCGCCTTGACCTGCTCCGTTGTCGCGTTTGAAACGAAGTTCTCGACCGGGAATGCCAGCGCACCATCAGTGATGACAGTGACCTCGAAGTCGCCGACCTTGTAGCGATAGAAGCCGGGAGCCTGCTTCGCCGCGATGGGCGCGGCCGCGTGAACCGTCGTTTCATGCGACAGGGCTGTACCTGCCGTTATCATCGCAGCGCCGCCATACAACACTCCACGACGGGTCACGAGATTTGATGTTTTTTCGGCGCAATTGTACATAGCCAAAGCCTCATGGTTGAAATAGGAGGGCCGATCGGTTCCGATCTTCTCCATATGCGGACAATTCCTAGAACGGTCAACATGTCTCAAAGGTGCCAACAACCGAATTGGCCAACGAAAAATAGATCAGCCTGCGTCGCCGTGGCCATGCTACCTACTCCCGCTTAAATCAACGGAATGATGAAGTCGACTGGGCTTAAAGTGTTGGCGAGTTGTCACGGTAACAAGTGCCGTCGAGCATTCCAGAATAATACGCGGGCAAGCTCGAAATCCCTATGCGCAATGCGTGGGCTAGTTCCCCAACTTCGCGGGATGACATACTCAAGGGCTGCGGCCACTGGACTCAACAGGAGCAGTCGACGGAAGTGTCGCGATCTCTGCTCAGGTGGCTGGGCAGTCTGCATCCTTAATTGCAGCACGCCAATCGCAGCAATCCGGCCCGATCATCGAATGCAAAGAGCAGACGGGTTAGTGCTGCCGTCCCTGCTTCCGAGGTTTGCCCCGATCTCCTGCGCCCCGTCGCGAGGCTGGCTTGATGATACCCGGATCGAAGGCGAACGAAGGTGACAGCGGAGATTGGGATTGAGGTCGCGATTACTCGTCGGAAGGTGGCGTTGAAACGATAGCTCAGAAAGCTCACTCTGACCCTTTGACAGGATTCGTCCTTATCTCCTTAGGTCCCGCTGAGCGGACGAAATGACGAAGGCGATCCTTCAGGTCGAAAAGTTCTGTCAAAGGCACGTTTAGAAAGCAGTAAAACTCACCCAACATCTGCTCAGTTCGCTTCCGAAGGGAAACCCCCTTCGGTGTTAGATCGACAAGTACGCGACGCTCGTCGGTGGCCTGCCGTCGTCGAGTAACGAGTCCCTTGGCCTCGAGCCGTTTAAGCATAGGCGAAAGCGTGCCAAGATCCATTCGTAGAACGGTGGCCAGATCTCCGACGCCTTGCGGGCCACGCTCCCAAAGCACGACCAGAACCAGATATTGGGGATAGGTCACGCCGAGCTTTTGGAGGTACGGGACGAACAGTCGTGTCATGTGATTGCTGGCGGCGTACAGCGCGAAGCAAAGGTGGCCGTCGAGCCCCGGCATTTCCACCGGCGCAATGGTGCTTTTAGCGTTCAGGCTTTTTCTTCTAAGTTCGCGTTGCATACCACCGACTTCCGGGATAGCTGCCAACAACCGCTTGAGAGCATATGGATACGGGCCCATTAGACCGCCGTTTCGTGTATAAAGCATTAGTTGAGCCGAATCGTACAGTTAGCAGTCCCGGCCACGCAAGTCGCGCACAAAAAATCCGCCGGAGCTTCCTCCGGCGGATCATTGTTGTCGCCTGACGCGCGGTTGGCTTACGCCTTCATGTTCGCCTTGACCGCTTCCGCCGTGATCGGCAACGCGCGGACGCGGGCGCCGCAGGCGTTGAAGATGGCGTTGCCGAGTGCGGGCGCGATCACCGTCACCGCCGGCTCGCCGACGCCGGTCGGCTTCTCGCCATTGGCAATGACGTGGACGGCGACTTCCGGCATCTGGCTCATCCGCAACGGTGTGTAGGTATCGAAGTTGGTCTGCTCGATACCGCCATCCTTCAGCGTCGCCTTTTCGAACAACGCAAGCGACATGCCCCACAGCGCCGCACCCTCGACCTGGGCGCGGATGTTGTCGGGATGCACCTGCATGCCGACGTCGGTGGCCACGGTCAGCTTCTTGACCTTGACCTCACCGCTTGATGACACCGCAACATGGGCCACGCACGCGGTCCAGCTTGCGGTCGCCCGTTCCTGCGACGATACGCAGGCCACGCCCATGCCCTCACCTTTCGGCAGTTGCTTGGTGCCGTAACCGGCAAGACCCATCGCCGCGAGCAGGGTGTTGCGCAGACGCTGCGCACCACCATCGTTCTTGCCTTTGCCGTCCAGCAGCGCGATCCGGTATTGCGCGGGATCCTTGCCGGCGGCGTTGGCGAGTTCGTCGATCATGCTTTCGATCGCCCAGAAGGTCCAACCGGGCGCGACCGACCGCAACTGACCCGACGGGGTGGCGTTGTGCGCCATCTCGTTCTTGATCGCACGGACGTTGTGATTGGGCACGGAATAGAAGAAATCCGCCCCGTTCACGGTGAAGGCATCCAGCGGTCCTTTCTTGTCGACCGAAGGCGACAGGAAATCGGGGATGCCCCAGCGCTGCGTCGGCCACGCACTGACCACGTCGTGATTGAGCGCGATCAGTTTGCCATCGGCATCGAGGCCCGCCTTGACCTTCTGGAACGTCAGCGGCCGCGAATAGTCCATGGTCATGTCGTTTTCGCGGGAGTAGATCACCTTGACCGGCTTGCCGACGGCTTTGGCCGCCTGCACCGCCGGTACCATCATGTCGGCGTCGAGACGCCGACCGAAGCCGCCGCCCAGCCACATCTGATGCATCACGACGAATTTGGGATCGACCCCGGCAGCTCCCGCCGCGATCGCGCCGGAGCGTGTCGCAAACTGGTTGCCGGAATAGATGTGCCAAATATCGCCCTTCAGCTCGGCGGTGGCGTTCATCGGCTCGAGCGGCGCGTGGATGTTGATGCTGGTGGTGTATTCCGCCTCCAGCACTTTCGCCGCCGTCCCGAAGGCGGCTGCGGTATCGCCGTCCTTGACGAAGAACTGCCCGGAATCTTCCAGGCCTTGCAGCCGTTTGGCTTCCGCCAGCAGCGACTCGCTCGACAATTTTGCGTTCGGACCGCCGTCATAGCTGATCTTCAGCGCATCGGCCGCCTTGCGGGCGTTGGCATAGGTATTGGCCACCGCCACCACCCAGCCGGTGGTGCTTCCGGTCTTGTCGTCGAGCGTGACGGCCTTGATGAAGCCCGGCACCTTCTTTGCCGCTGACTCGTCGACCGCCTTCGCCGTAGCACCAAAGCGCACCGGCGGCGTGACCACCTTGCCGTAGACCATGCCCGGCAGATTGACGTCGATGCCGTATTTGGCTGACCCGTTGGTCTTCGGCGGGATATCGAGCTGCGGCACCGAGACGCCGACCATGGTGTACTGATCGGGCGTTTTCAGTTTGAGCGCCTTGAGTTCATCCGGCGTGAAGGTCTTGGTGATCTTGCCGCTCTTGACGATGTCGGCAAAGCTCATCGACTTCTTCGACTTCGGATGCGAGACCGTGGAATTGCGCACCACGAGTTCGCTGGCCGGCACGCCCATCGATGCGGCTGCGGCTTCCGTCAGCGCGATACGCCCCGCGGCGCCCGCGCGGCTCATCGCGTCGAAGTTCATCATCGTGCTCCAGCTGCCGCCGGTAATCTGCGCGCCGAGCACGGGGTCGTTGAACTTCGGATCGTTGGAAGCGAGCTGCACCCGCATGTCTTTCCAGCTCGAGCCGAGTTCTTCGGACACGATCTGCGCCATGGTCGAGGCAATGTGCTGGCCCATGTCGGCCTTGCCGCACGTTACCGTGACGATGCCGTCGGGTGCGATCGAATACCAGACGCTGGCATCGAAATTCGCCGGTGCTGCGAAGGCCTGGTCGGAGCCCACAAGACCGGGAACGGCGGAGTAGCCGAGCGCGAGGCCCGCGGCGGCGGTGCCGACCAGGAACGAGCGGCGGCTGAGGTCGGCGGGCTCGCCGGAGATTGTTTTCACGTGCGTATTCATGTGGGCCTCCGCTCGGTGCCGGCGTTGGACGCGGTGCGCATGTCGGCGGCGGCGCGCATGATGGCCTTCTGGATTCGGGAATAGGTCATGCAGCGGCACAGATTGCCGTCCATATGCGCAACGACTTCATCCTTGGTCGGATTGGAATTCTTCGACAGCAGCGAAGCCGCCTGCATGATCTGGCCGGACTGGCAGTAGCCGCATTGCGGAACCTGCTCGGCGATCCAGGCCTTCTGCAGCGGATGATCGCCCTTGGCGCTGAGGCCTTCGATGGTGGTGATCTTCTTGCCGACGGCGTCGCTGACCGAGGTCTGGCAGGACCTGACGGCCTCGCCGTTGACGTGAACCGTGCAAGCGCCACACAGGCCGGCGCCGCATCCGAATTTCGTGCCGGTCATCTGCAAGTTTTCGCGGATGACCCAGAGCAGCGGCGTATCATTGGCCGCCTCGACGGACATATTCCGCCCGTTGACGTTCAAGGTGGTCATGTTTCCTCCGAAGGCGGTGTCTATCGGTTAACATGGCCATCCGCCTATCCGGCCATGTCACTCCATCTTCTTGTGGAAATATTTGTCTCTACGAACACACGACTTTCGTGCCCTCCGGCAGTCTCGCAGCTACCGGCCTCGATCGACCAAGCGACAAGCTCAGGAAACCACCTTCAAAATTTTGCGGGGAAGTGCCGGAGACTCCTTCGGTCCTGCCGATTTCACGAAATGATGAAGCCGATCCTTCAGGTCAGTGAGTTCGTCCAAGGGCATGTTCAGAAAGCAGTAAAACTCACCCAACATCTGCTCGGTTCGCTTCCGAAGCGAAGCCCCCTTCGATGTTAGAGCGACAAGCACGCGACGTTCGTCGCTGGGCGGCCGTTGCCGCGTGATCAGCCCCTTGCTCTCAATACGCTTGAGCATCGGGGAAAGAGTGCCGAACTCCATACGCAGCAGTGAGGCGAGGTCTCCCACGCCTTGCGCGCCACGCTCCCAAAGCACGACGAGAACCAGATATTGGGGATAGGTCACGCCGAGCTTTTGAAGGAAGGGCACGAACAGACGTGTCATGTGATTGCTGGCGGCGTAGAGCGCGAAGCAAAGATGGCTGTCGAGCCCTGGCATTTCTACCGGAGCAATCGAGCTTTTTCTTCTTACATAGCGTCCCATATCATTGACTCTTATTATATCGTGTGCAAACTAATAGTGTCTTCTGTAACTGTCAACGACTGTTAAGAAGAAGGCGTGACCTGCCTCCGCCTTTAGGCCGGCAGCTGGTCATCACAAGAAAACAAACTCAAGGGAGAGAAATCATCATGCCTGATATGGATCGCCGTGCATTCGTTGGCGCCGCCGCTGTGGGTGGCGTGGCGGCTGCCGTTCTTGCCGCTTCATCCGCGATGGCGGCGGGGCAGACCGGTTACTTCGTGATCGCCGAAATCGTGTCCAAGAAGGACAAGGCGGACGATCTCCGCGCGCTGCTCGTGCCCTTCGCCGAGAAGTCGGCCAAGGAACCAGGTTGCCTGGTCTACACGCTGATGGAAGTGATCGGCGAGCCAGGGCGTTTCCTGACCTTCGAGCGCTGGACCGACAAGGCTGCCCTCGAAGGCCACATGGTTACCCC
Organism: Bradyrhizobium sp. AZCC 2262; assembly: GCF_036924535.1. Taxonomy (NCBI): domain Bacteria; kingdom Pseudomonadati; phylum Pseudomonadota; class Alphaproteobacteria; order Hyphomicrobiales; family Nitrobacteraceae; genus Bradyrhizobium; species Bradyrhizobium sp. AZCC 2262. The sequence goes on from NZ_JAZHRT010000001.1 coordinate 6,243,626, forward strand.
GGAGATCAAGGCAATCGTGCCAAAGCTCGAGCCCGTTCTGGCAAAGCCGTTCACTCAGCTTTTCCTCGACGCGCGAACGGGCGGCTAAGCAGAAGGTCTGCTGAATATTACCCAACGGCGGGGGCGCTGCTTCCGCAGCGGCCCGGAACGACACTCGATCGATATCTCGAAGCAAGTATAGCAACGGGGAGGGAAGAATGCGTGGTCTAATCTATGGGTTAGGTGCGGTGGTGGCACTCGCAATTGCTGCTCCGGCGCTTGCCGGCGATCTGACGAGCATTGAAGTCGATCCCAGCGGCAAAGCGATTGCGGTCAAGAAGGAGCCTGGAAAGCTCGCGCCGATACCGGACATTGGCGGCATACCGAACAAGGGTTTCAACTATGGGGCACTCTATCAAGTGCCACCAAACAGCATTGATATCGGCAAAGGCATCAATGTGATGCGCGGGCACGTCGACGCCAACGGCTTGATCGCGCTTCACGAGGGACCAGCGGAACAGACATACGTTCTTTACGTCATCAGCGGCACTGGCAAGATGACCCTGAACGACAAGGATGGCAAAAAGTACGGCGATATCACCTACAAGCCCGATGACGTCATTCTGTTCCAGCCGCATACGTGGCACGGCTGGGTCAATGGCGATACGCCGTTCGAATTCCTCGGCTTCGACATGCAGGCGCCGAAGAAATAGTAACGCCAGCCCATCGGCGCGAGCAAAGATCCAATGGTGGCAACCCCATTGCATGGCTGGGTCAACGGCGACGCGGCGTTTGAATTCTTCGGTTTCGATATGCCGGTATTGCGAAAGTAGGTAGTTGGCAGCTTCCACCGTGCAAAGCGTTTCCTCATCGCCGTCCCTCAAGTGCGGCGGCCGGGATGCCGCTCAAGGGCCCGGGCTCGCCCGGGCCCCACTCTCGCGAAATGCCGGCGAACGAGCGCTCCCGAACAAAGGGGGGCGGACTTCAACAATTAGCCGGAACGGAATGTCCGGCAGACAACCCAGGGAGGGAAACAGATGTCACAGGTCATCCTGCATCACTACCCACTTTCGCCTTACTCGGAAAAGATACGCCTTGCCCTGGGTCTCAAGGGCGTAAGCTGGAACTCAGTCGATATTCCGGTATGGACGCCGCGCCCCAAACTGACGCCGATGACGGGAGGCTACCGGCGAACTCCGATCCTTCAAGTCGGGGCGGAGTTCCACTGCGATACGCTGCACATTCTCCGAGCCATTGAAGAATTGGGCTCTTCGGGATCGCTTTATCCGAAAGGTCAGGAAGGGCTCGCAAAGGCTCTTGGCTGGTGGATCGAGAAAGGCTCCTTCATGAATGCGGTCTGTCTCACGATCGGCAACATGGCAGGGCTGCCTCAAGAACTTGTCGAGGAACGACGTCCGCTCTTCCGGGTCAATCTGGACCCGGAGGCATTACGTCCCAAGCGAGCGCTGTACTTGCAGAGGGTCAACGCACACATTGCATGGCTCGCTGAAGTCCTGGCCGATGGTCGCAAGTTCGTATTCGGGACAGATCCTTCCGCGGCCGACTTATCAGTTTACCACCCGATTTGGTTTGCACGGCAGAATGGTGGCAGCGAGGTAAATGAGCTGATCTCTTTCGCAACCGTGATCGACCCGTGGTACGCGAGAGTTGCGGCCATTGGGCACGGCAAATTCTCCGAAATGACACCCGACCAAGCGATCGAAGTTGCCAAGGCGAATGAACCGAGTGAGCCCGACGAATGGTCGTCAGAGGCGCAGAATGTCGGCCTCCGGCGTGGTGACTGGGTCAGCGTAACTCCCGACGACTATGGCAATCCCGTGTGCGGAAGCATTCTTGCTTGGGCGCCCGATGAGATTGTCATCCGGCATGAAGACCCTTCGGTTGGCAAAGTGAACCTGCGCTTCCCGCGAGTCGGCTTTGATGCGACTCTTGCGGAAAGGCAAGCCGCCTAAGCGCGAAGCGTCGCGAGATTGAACAGGTGCGGATTCGAGATCGGCCCAGGCTCGTTGCAATCTTCGCTCGGGAATGTAGTGGGTAAAATTGTCGCCGGCGCCCTCGAACAGTTTCTGCAGATATCGTTCCGAAATTCCCTCGGCTTGCGAAACGCGCGCCGGCGCGAGTTCGGGATCATCCAGCCGGCGCGAAGGGTGGCCGGTCGAGCGGAAGTTCGCTATGCGCAATCGTGAATTCACCCGCCACATTGATGCTGACCGGATATCTCGGTGCCTCGTCGGAAGACAAGCACACGCGGCTCTATTTCGACCCGTCGGGGATTCGAGTCGGCGGCAGAAACTTGAGTCTCCGACATCGATTGGCGTCGGGCAAGCGACGACGGCTATTGATCGCGGTGCTTCTTGGTCCAGGTTAACCAGCGCTCGCGAATGTAGATCCTCAAAGTGGTTGCTCTACCTTTAAACCGGGCCAGCCCGGTCGCCCGCCAAAACCAATGAAAGTCTAGTCCTTAATCATCACCGTGGCGTGGCTCAGAATAGCGAGTACAAAGCCACGTGCGGGTGATCAAACTGGTCTCCGGCGATAGTCTCCGCAAAACGGGAATATTCGCCATCAAGGCCGGAGACTTTCAGCAAATTGCACAGGATCGGCGAACCAGCAGTCCGGAGACGAAATCGAATGTGCAAAATGCCGGATTTTCCCGGCCATTCTCGCGTTTCTTGGGAAACTTGGCCGAACGCATGAATGCCTGGCCGGGGCGGAAGGCTCGAACCCCCGCCTCTTTAGCGATCAATCGCCGGACGACCGTAGACTCAACGTTTTCGATAGCTGTTTCTACACCAACCCGCGGTTGCGGGCTCGAGTTCTGCCGGCGCGCTCCGAAATGGTGACCACTCTGATCGCGCAGATGTCCGATTTGCTCGCGCCAATATCCAAATCTACGACGAGCGCGTAGTCGACCTGTACCAATAGGTCTGTGCGCGGTATCTCGTTGGTGTGAAGGGTGCAGAAACAAAGGCAAAGCGCAGTCAAGCTCGGCTCTCGACCGAATTTCAGAACGGATCGCACTAGCTTTCCAAACCCTTGCCCCGCCTAGAAGTAATCCGGCGGTCAACTATCGAAAACACGGATTTTCCTTATATTTCAATAGGATATGGCAGAGAGAGTGTCAGTCAATCCCCATTGATGCAAAAGCTATTTTTCATTTCGGCACGTGGGAACCTACGGTCCTGGCTACCAGCCATTGGCCCATCCCAAGCGTCCGCTGCGCCCCAACCCTTTGCGTCATCTGCGTCGAGCTGGACGCAGCCACCGAGCGGGCCATTTCCGCCTGCGGCGGCGACGCTCGCAAGACGGCGAAGGGGCTGATCGTGGCCAACGACTTCTTGGGGCTTCGAAGAAACTGGGGGCGGGTGTATCGAAAGGCTATTCTCGCGGTCGGCCACAGGTCCGCAAGCTCAAGGATGCCTGCGAGGAAGGGCGCTGCTCTTTCTTTTTGTTCTTCCGAATTAGCCCATAGTGACAGCGGAATACTAAGGAAACGGCCGCTTTGCGCCAGAAGAAGTCATTCCACAATTGCTATCTCGTGAATTGGATCTCAGCAGAAGGCAGCGACCTGATGGCGCGCCCAGGGCACAGAAACCGCACCATGGACACCACCCTTCGAGGCAACTTCAGAAGCGACATGGAAAGGCCAAATTATTTTGGTGAATTCGGACGCAACGCGACCATTCCTCCGATCATGTCCCCCGTCCGAATCAAAGAGGGCTGATCGCGGAATTTACGACTTCACTGCGCCAGCCGTCATGCCGTCGATAAAGCGACGTTGCAGCAGCACGAAGACCAATACGACCGGCAGCACGATGATCACCGCTGCAGCAAGCATCTCGCCCCAATCGGTCGAATATTGCCCGGTTAAATTGTAGAATTTCACGATGGCCGTGACATTGGCGTCGTTCTGCAGGAACGTTACGGCGATGACAAATTCATTCCAGGCGTTGAGGCCGACGATGATAGCAACGGTCAGCAGACCCGGCCGCATCATCGGCAGAATGACATAGAAGAATTTCTGCCAGGCCGTCGCGCCGTCCACTTCGGCGGCCTCCTCCAGCGCCTCGGGAATCGAGAGAACGTAGGTGCGCAGCAGGAAGATCGAAAAGGGCGAGAACATCGCCGTGTAGACCACGGCTACGGCCGGGATCGAATTGACCAGACCGAGCTTCGCAAAAATGAAATACAGCGGATAGAGATATAGCTGCACCGGAACAGTGATCGAAGCCATGAAGTAAAAGGTGAGGAAGCGGAATCCTTGTCCCCGCTGGCGCGCCAGCACGTAAGCGCAAGGCGCGGCCGTGAGGCACACCAGGACAATGGTGAGGCCGGCCACCTGGGCGCTGTGCAGCAGGCTCGGGCCGAGCGAGGCGTTCTTCCACGCATTGACGAAATTCTGCCATTGGAACTGACTGGGCAGCGCGAGTGGATTGGTGCTGATCTCGACCGTCGTCTTCAGCGCATTCATCACCGCGAGCACGATCGGCAGCAGCGAGACGAACAACGCGACGCCGATCAACGTCAAGCAAAGCGTCCGGTTCAGGCGGCTGTCCATCATGCGGCGCGCGCGCCCTCGCGAATTTGCAGCCAAAGATACAGCGATGTCGCGCCCAGACCGAACAAACTCATCACGCAAGCTGCGGCAGTCGCCTTGCCGATGTCGTTTGCGAAGAACGCTTGACGGTAAGCGAGCGTCGCCAGTACTTCGCTGCCGTAGGCAGGGCCGCCCTGGGTCACGATGTAGATGAACTCGAAGACCTGGAAAGACCAGATCACCGTTAGGATCATCATCAGCACCAGCGTAGGTCGTATCCCCGGTAACAGGACGTAACGCAAGAGTGCAAAAAAGCCGGCTCCGTCGAGGCGCGCGGCCTCAATCTGATCGATGCTGATCTGCCGCATGGCGGCGAAGTACACTACCGCGAGAAATCCCCACCAATGCCAGATGTCGACCGCGGCAACGGCATAGAGTGATCGATCGGGGTTGGCGAGCGGATCCGAGATGGACAGGCCTAACCCGTTCAGCCAACCCACCAGTCCGGTCGCCGGGCTGAAGATCATGCCCTGGAAGATGCGGCCGGTGATGGCGGCAGCGAGAATCCGCGGCAGAAAAATGATCGATTGCACCACGATGCGGGAATGTGGAACCATCATCAGCGCGGCTGCCATGATCAGCGCCATGCACATCGGTACGATCAGAAAGATCGCGGTCCAGATGAAATTGTTGGTCAGCGCCGACCAGAACACGGGATCATCGAACAGGGCCCGGAAATTCGCCAGTCCCGCCCATACCGGCGTGCCGATGCCGTCCCAAAGGAAGAACGCTCCTGCGAGCGTCAGGAGCGCCGGAATCAGGATAATGCAGACGTTGATGAGCAACGCCGGCAGCGCAAACAGCCACATCGCGCCGCTCACGCCGAACGGGGAGGAAGCGGCGGCACCTTGCCTTCCTTCAATTCCTGGGCGAACACCGTCTGCAGGCGGTTGAGGAAAGCTTCGGTAGTGATCCGGTTGAGCCAAACCTGCTCGATCCCTTCCATGACATAGACGTTGGCGGCATTCGGCCAGAACGTCCAGGTCGTGAAGCCATACCGCCCCTTGCTGAACGCCTCTTGCAGGCTGACGATGGTCTTTTCGAACAGGGGATAGCCGATGCCTTGCAACAGATCGGGCGGCAGGTCCTTGATCGGCAATGCCCATTTGCCGGGCCAGTCGCGATTCATGTCCTGGTAGAACTTCCGCGACAGCATGAACTCGAACACCGCCGCCGCACCTTCCGCATTCGGTGAGGTCTTTGCGATCGAAAGGGTGGCGCCGCATGCCAGATGCAACAACGGCTCGGTCACCCTGTCGCTCAGACCGGGGATCGGAACCACGTCCATCACGGTATCCGGTTTGGACATGCCGTAGGACTTGGTGCCAAACGACCATGTGCCGTTCCACGCCATGGCCGCTTTGCCGTTCACCACTTGCAGAAAACTCTGTTCATTGGTGAGCGAGAAGTAGTTCTTTCCGAAGTAACCCTTGTTGTACCAGGCCTTGGAGAGATCGACAGCCTCGACAAAAGGCGGCGCGGTCCAGGGCAGTTCACCGCCGAGCGCCTTGCGCACGTTGTCGGGTCCCGCGACGTTGTTGAAGAAAACCGTCATCAGCCATTCATTGACACCCTTCCAGTCGGCATTGCCGTTGCTGAACGGAGTGATGCCCTTGGCAAGAGCGGCATCTGCGACCTGCTCGAACTCCGCACGGTTGGTCGGAACCTTCCACCCGTTCTGGCTGAACAACTGTTTGTTGTAAAACAGGTGCATCGATTCGTAGTCGCGCGGCAGCGCATAGAGCTTGTCGCTATAGACGCCGGTGTTGAGCAACGTGGGCAGGAAACGCTCCTTCCATTTGTACCTCGCCGCAAAATCGTCGAGCGGCAGCAGGTGGCCCGCATTGGCGATGCCTGTGAGGTAGGACGGGCCCGATGTTTGAACGATGTCGGGCCCGTTGCCGGCAAGCAGCGCGACCTTGAGGAGATTGTTGACCGCCGCGCCCTTTACCTCGAGCTGAAGCAGATATTTGTCCTGCGAGGCGTTAAAGGCGTCGACGAGGTTGCTGTGCAGCGCCGCCTGGCCGTCGGAATTGGCCTGCGCAAACCAGAAGGTCACGACCTTGCGTCCGTCCTGCGCCACGGCACGTGCGCGCGGCAGGCTCGCCACAACGGCCGCGGCTGGTATGGCAGCAACGATTTGGCGTCGGGTGACTGGCATGGCGCTTCCCCTTCCCTGCGGACAGCTGAACATGACTGTTGATATTACTTTGGTAATACGTATAACTAGTTTCCATGAGAGCGTCAACACGAACACTGGGCGGACGCAGCGCGCGCGCAGGACTGCGCCCGACACAAAAGGACATTGCGCTCGCCGCCGGCGTGTCGCAGGCGGCCGTGTCGCTCGTGCTCAACAAGGCCGAAACGCCGTCCGTTCCCGACACGACTCGGGCGCGCATCCTCAAAGTCGCCCGCGCAATGGGCTACCAGCCAAACCATCCCGCGCGCATGTTGCGCCGTGCCCGGACCATGGCGCTCGCCTGCGTGGTGCCCGACATCACCAACCCATTCTATCCGGGCCTCGTCCGGGGCGTGCAATCAATTGCGGCCCCGACCGGCTACGATGTGCTGATGTTCAATACTGACGGCCGCGAAGATGGCGAGGTCCGCGCCGTCAACTGGCTGCTGCAGGGACGCGCGGATGGCGTGGTAGGCACTTTCTTTCATCTCCCCGTTCCGAAGCTGGCGGCCCTCGCCGGACAAGGCGTTCCGATCGTGCGTCTGGAGAGCCAGCACAAGGCAGGCGGCGATTTGCCGATCGACAGCGTCTATATCGATAACGCCGAAGCATCGGCAGCCATGACGCGATACCTGATAGAGCGCGGACACCGTCGCATCGCCATGATCCTCGCCGAAGTCGGGCCGAGCCGGCAGCGAGCGCTGGGTTACGCCTCGGTCATGCGGGCTGCCGGACTCCGTCCCGACGTAGTGACGGACAGCCGGTATTCGGAAGAATCGGGCGCGCGTGCCATGAGCGAGATCCTCGCAAGAGGGCAAGAGCGACCCACAGCGATATTTGGCGCCAACGACATGCTCGCGGTCGGTGCGATGGTTTTCGCGCGTAGCGCAGGCCTGTCGGTTCCCGGCGACATCGCGATCGCCGGATTCGACGACATCCCCGCGGCGAAGCTGCTTGGCCTGACCACCGTCCGCCAGCCGGAGTTCGATCTGGGCGCGCTCGCCGCGCGCACACTGGTCGAACGGCTTCAGCCCGGCGGGTTGAAGCTGCACGGCCAAAGCCTCGAACTGAAATTCGAAATCATGAAGCGTTCGTCGGCTTGAACGGGCGGACAAGGGAGCCAGGCGTGCCAGCCATACCAAGCGACTATGCCGAGCGCGTCTATGCGGGCGTACTCGGGAAGCTGATTGGCGTCTATCTGGGGCGTCCGTTCGAGGGCTGGACCTATGAACGTATCATGCAGGAGCTCGGTCCGATCAACTTCTACGTGAACGAGCGGCGCGACGTCGCGCTGCGCTCACACCATCTCGTCGTGACCGACGACGATATTTCCGGCACCTTCGCGTTCCCACGCGCGCTCGCCGATTGCGGCTTTCCCGCACGCATCAGCTCAGAGCAAATCGGAAACGGCTGGCTGAACTATATCGTCGAGGATCGCTCGGTCCTGTGGTGGGGCGGCCTGGGCAATTCGACCGAACACACCGCCTATCTGCGGCTCAAGTCCGGCATCCCGGCGCCGCAGAGCGGCTCGATCGAACTCAACGGCAAGACCGTGGCCGAGCAGATCGGGGCTCAAATCTTCATTGATGGCTGGGCGATGGCGAGCCCCGGCAACCCCGAACAGGCCGCCTACCTCGCGGAGCAGGCAGGCCGTGTCAGTCACGATGGCGAATCCGTCCATGCGGCCAAATTGCTTGCAGCGATTGAGGCGCAGGCCTTTGTCGAAGTGGACATCCAGAAACTGCTGGATGTCGGTCTTGGATTTGTTCCCGAGGACTGCCTTGTCCGCCGCGTGGTCGAGGATGTTCGCGAATGGCATGCGGGCGACAACAGGAATGATTGGGAGAGGACTCGGGCGCTGATCGCAGAGCGCTATGGCTACGACAAGTTCAAGGGCAACTGCCACGTCATTCCCAACCACGCCCTGATCATCCTGGCGACGCTCTATGGCGCCGACAATTTCCAGAGCGCCATGCGCATCGCCAACACGGCAGGCTGGGATACCGATTGCAATGCCGGCAACGTCGGATGCCTGTTCGGCATCAGGAGAGGGCTTGCCGGCATCGATGCAGGCCCCGATTTTCGCAAGCCGATCGCGGACCGGATGTATATTTCGACGGCCGATGGCGGCGCGTCGATCACCGATGCCGTCATCGAGGCAAATGCATTGATTCAAGCCGGTCATATTCTCGCGGGATCGAAAGCGCCCGCTCCGGTCAAGAATGGAGCGCGGTTCAATTTCGAATTTCCCGGCAGTTTGCAGGGATTTTCCGTAACGTCCAGCGGACCGGCTTTTCTTCACGACGTTGAGATCGGCAACGTGGAAGGTCACAGCCGGGACGGCCGTCGCAGCCTTGCGATCGGCTTTCGGTGTCTGTCGCAGGGCCGGGTCGCGCGCGTTGCCACGCCGACGTTTTTCGACAAGGACGTCTTCACGATGCCGATCTATCAGCTTCTGGCGTGTCCGACCCTGTACTCGGGGCAGCACGTCGAATGCAGGGTTGAGGCCGAACCGGGCGCAAAGGACGTTTCGGTGCGTCTTTTTGCGAGCGTGTACAACGAGCGTGACGAGCTTGGCTATATCCATGGCGAGCGCCAGCCGTTGGCGCCAGGTGGCGAAACCATCCTGGCCTGGCGCGTTCCGGATAGCGGCGGCTATCCGATTTTTGAAATCGGCCTCGAACTTGAAACACAGGACTCGTTCGGAATCGATGGCAAGGCCTACCTCGATTATCTGACTTGGGCGGGCGCGCCCGAGGTCGAGCTTCGTCGGCCGGACAACAATCAGAGCACGATGTGGAAGCATGCCTGGGTGAATAATGTCAGCCAGTTTGAGACCCGTTGGGAGGGACTGCGCGTCGCCAACGGCGAAGGCATCGGTTTCATTTCGCAGGGCACACGGGACTGGCGCGACTACCGCGTCAGGTCAGAGATCACGCCGCTGCTCGCCAGATCGTGGGGCCTTGCTGCCCGGGTGCAGGGACGCGAACGCTACTATGCGCTGATGTTCGAGGCGGTCGATGGCGGTCGGGTCAAGCTCGTCAAGCGCGATCACGACGAGACCATCTTGGCCACGGATCGCTTCGGATGGGAGTTGGACCGGCCCTACGCCGTGGAATTGCGACTGCGCGGCACGGAGATCCAGGCCCTCATCGACGGCAAGGAGATGTTCCTGGTGCGCGATGAAGACGGACAGCCGCTGCGTGGCGGAGCGATCGGACTCGTCGTCGATACGGGATCGATCGCCACCCAGGCGGTTCACGTTTCTCCAATATGAGGGATTGCAATGTTGACCGCCACGGCCAGCCGGTTTGAAGCCCACGTTCTGGCGTGCCTGGTGTTTGGCGTGATCGGCGACGCAACGGGAACGCCAACCGAGAATCTCGAGCCTGCCGAGATCGAACAGCGCTTCGGCTGGGTGGATTGGTTCGAGGGTGACGGAACCGATGACACGATCATGCGGGACCTGGTCGCCTCCGCGCTGATCCGCACCGGTGGCTATGCCGACGCGGACCATTGGGCCGAGGAATGGCGCGATAGGCACGATGCGATCTTCGGCGGCAAGGTCGGGCGCTTTTTTCCGTCCGTTCTGCACGCGGCCGCCAAGCTGCGCCACGGCTACGCGCCGCGCACCATTGCGGCGGGCACGATGCCGAGTTCGAGCTCGGCCATGGCGATCGCCCCCGTCGGCATCGTTAATGCCGGCAACCCGAGGGCCGCGGCTGCGCAGGCAATGGAAATCGCAAGCCTGATCCATGTGACGGATGTCGCATTCTGTCAGGATGGCGCGGCGGCGGTTGCTGCCGCCGTCGCGGAAGCGCTGATACCGGAAGCCACTGTTGATTCGGTGCTGAAGGTTTCGATAGCGCATTTAAAGCCGTGGAGTGGCGGGGAGATGCGGTCTCTGATCACGGCGGCGCTGGAACTTGCCGATGAAGCCGGCGACTACAAGGCGTTCCGCGATCGCTATCACCTCAAATTCCGGCAACGGATTGCCTGCGACAGCCGCGAAACGGTGCCGGCATCGCTCGCGATTGTCCGCCTCGCGCGGGGCGATCCGAGGCTTGCCGCCTGTCTCGGCGCTAATTTCGGGCGTGACGCCGATACCATCGCGTGCATCGCGGCTGGCATCTGCGGCGCGCTGAGTGGCATTTCGGCCGAGAATACGGAGCTGGTCATGCGCTTGCCGATCGAAGCGCAGCGTGCCCAGGCGGATCTGGCCTCGCGACTGACGGCCGTGACGCGCAGCAAAATGGAGAGCGAGTTGAAAGCAATAGCGCGCTGTCCGATCGGCGCGCGGTGACCGCACCGTACCTCATATCTCAGACAAAGGTGAAGGTCCTTGAGCAGCACACAACCAGGCTCGCGCGAACGTAATGCTGCAGGCAGCGATCTGAGGGACTTCAAGCCGGAAATGATGTGGACAGCCATAAAACACGACTTTCTGAACAGGTATCCGCGGTCTCTCTGGTGCATTCGTCGAGTTCGAAAATACCGGGTCATCCACTCATCCGGCAAAGCAAGGCGTGTGGACACATCACGCGAGGGCTTCATCCGGTCGGAAGACGGCGCGACCATCGTTTACCCTCTTCGAAGCGCGCGGTATCAATTCTAATATTATGGTGTACTCTGAATGCATGCATGTCGATGGTCGACCTGCATTGAGACAACTTTTGGGATGATGGAGGGTAACATGGCCAAGAAAGCGAAGAAGGCAAAGAAGACAGCCAAGAAGACGGCCAAGTCGAAAAAGAAGTAATCGTTCGACGAAACCTCATTGCAATCAGATTGCGTCTGAGGTCCATTCTTCGCCGCACGGATCGGCGGCAGCCTTCGTCGCAGAATATCCGCGCAACGAACAGTCTGACCGGACCTTTATGCAGATGGCTGCTGCATAAAGGTCCGGTTTTTCATTGAGGCTTGACCAAGGAGTCGTCGCAGGGCTGCCTAGCGCACATGGCAATTTAGGCCAACGACCGCTTTGCGGCCAGAAGGGGTCGTTGTGGACTGTAAGCGCAAAAGGGGATCCTCACCGTCCGTCGCAGATTCTCGCTACGAGAAGTCAGACGCTGGCAGAAGTCCAGCATGCCGCCAAACACGAAGTCGAGGCTAGCGTCATCGTGCGCTCTTTGCAGGCCCCTCGCAGCATGTGGTGCTACTCGCTTCCCCACCTCGGATGCCCAGCGGCGCCCAGATCAGAAGCACGATCATTCCGACGGCGTGCAGCACCCCAACGGCGGCGATCGCGCCATAAAGGCTTCCGGTTTTGACGGTCAGCCAGCCAACAAATGCCGGGCACGCGGCACCACCGAACGAGCCGATGGCACTGATCAGGGCTATTGTGAATAAGCGCCCGAGAGTGCCCCCTCCACCGCAAATTGGATCAATAGCTTAACGTGCCCATCGGCGTCGGGACCCCGCGCCGATTCACAGGTGCCAAGCCGCGCGATGGCGGGCAGCGCTGCGATATTTCGAGTCTCCGCGCCGCGCGCCATCGGTCATGCCCAATCCTGCGGCGTTTCCTGCGAGATGGTGGGCACATCTGTCGCCCGTTCCAAAGCGAATGCCTCCTTTCCCTTTGCGGCCCAGAGCGCTCGCGCCTGTTCGCCTTGATTGCTTTTGAGCTTGTCTGCCATCCAGAGCAGCGCGCCGAGGATGATGGCGCGATCATCGCCAGTCAGGTCCACCACACGAGCCTTGACGACGAGGCCGCCCAGTTCGATCAGGTGCCGCGTGCGCTTGCGGCGCTCGACTTGCCAGGCGCGCATATCATGCCGCGCCCTTGCTGCCTGTTGACGGCTGCGTGCCGCCCGGTTGCGCCCGAGCGCCGCCAGTGTGGCGCTCAGCTGCCGGCGCAGTTCGCCGCGCCCGGCTCTGAAAGAACGCGGTTCCTCGCCTGGCCCACGCCTCCCTCTTTCCAGCATCTTTGGTCTCAGTCAGCATGATCAGCGCGCCTGCCAGTTCATCGACGTTGAGGCTATCTGCCCCGGTGGCGATGACCAGTTCGCCGAGCTGCTGCACCTTGCGGCTCTTGAGGTCTCGCGCCTTGTCCTGAAGCGCTTTCAGTTCCCCGTCGAAATCTCGCGGCTTACGCATCACGTTCTCCAGCAATGTTAATGAGGGGATGATAGTTGAGCCCTGGGCATAATGCTGTAAGGTCGCCGGGACGGCCTGGGATGCGGTAGTCCCGCCCGAGAATTTTTCGAGGGAGGGCGCGCTTATACGTCGTTCCGACGTGCGCTTGACCGTGCCACTGATCTGATCGCGATGGCGATCTATCATCTTCACGTCAAGGTCATTGGCCGCAAGTCTGGCTCCAGCGCGGTGGCGTCAGCTGCCTACCGCTCGGGCTCGCGGCTGCGCGACGAGCGGCTTGATCGCAGCCACGATTTTTCCGCCAAGCGCAGTGTCATCCATTCCGAGGTGCTGCTGCCGGAGAATGCACCGGAAGCATGGAGCGACCGTGAACGGCTCTGGAACGATGTCGAGGCGTTCGAGGTCAGAAAAGACGCGCAGCTTGCCCGCGAGGTCGAGTTCGCCCTTCCGCGCGAGATGACGCAAGCACAGGGCATTGAACTCGCCCGCGACTTCGCGCAGGCGGAGTTCGTAGGTTTGGGCATGGTCGCCGATCTCAACGTGCATTGGGACATCGCCGAAGACGGCCTGGCCAAACCCCACGCCCACGTCATGCTCACCATGCGCGCGGTGGACGAGAACGGTTTTGGTCCGAAGGTGCGGGACTGGAACCGCACCGAGATGGTCGAGCGCTGGCGCGAACGCTGGGCCGAGCTTGTCAACGAGCGCCTGGCGGAACTCGACATCGACGCGCGGATCGACCATCGCAGTCTGGAAGCGCAGGGTATCGCGCTGGAGCCGCAGAGCCAGATCGGCGCGCCCGCCAAACGTATCGAGGTTCGGGGCATCGAGGGCGAGAGGATCGAGGCCAACCGCGCGGAGATGCACCGCGAGATCGCACGCGGCAACGGCGCACGGATCATCGCCGATCCATCGCTTGGGCTGGACGCGATCACGCATCAGCAATCGACGTTCACGCGCCGCGACATGGCTGTCTTCGTGCACCGGCACAGCGATGGGATCGATCAGTTCAACGCGGTCATGGGCGCGATGCGCAGTGCGCCCGATCTGGTCGAACTCGGCAAGGACGCTCGCGGCGAAGATCGCTTCACGACCCGCGCCATGATCGAGGCGGAACAGCGCCTGCACCGCGCCGCCAAACTCATCGCAGAACGGCAACGCCATGACGTCTATGACAGGGACAGAGAAGCCGCCGTGGCGCGCGCCGTACAGCGCGGCCTTGTCCTTTCCGGCGAGCAGGCCGATGCGCTGGCGCATGTCACGGATGGGCGCGATCTCGGCATCGTGGTCGGCCATGCCGGAACGGGAAAGAGCGCGATGCTGGGCGTGGCGCGGGAGGCCTGGGAAGCGGCGGGCTACGAGGTCCGGGGCACGGCGCTGTCCGGCATCGCCGCCGAAAACCTCGAAAGCGGATCGGGCATCGCGTCATGCACCATCGCCAGCATGGAGTATGGTTGGCAACAGGGCCGCGACCTGCTCACGACCCGCGATGTGCTGGTGATCGACGAGGCGGGCATGGTCGGCACACGGCAGTTGGAACGCGTGATGTCCCATGCTGCCGAAGCTGGCGCAAAGGTTGTCCTGGTCGGCGATCCGCAGCAATTGCAATCAATAGAGGCGGGCGCGGGGTTCCGTTCGATCCATGAGCGCCATGGCGGCGCGGAAATCGGCGAGGTGCGCCGCCAGCGTCAGGAGTGGCAGCGGGACGCCACGCGTGATCTCGCCAATCGCCGAACCGGCAACGCGCTGGAAGCCTACCGCTCCCACGGCATGGTGCATGAGGCCCCAACACGCGAGCAGGCGCGCGGTGATCTGATCGACCGCTGGGATCACGACCGGCAAACGTCGCCCGACGGGAGCCGCATCATCCTCACCCATACCAATGACGAGGTGCGGGCCCTCAACGAGGCTGCGCGGATGCGGATGCGTGTCGCCGGTGATCTGGGCAGTGAGGTGCATGTGACGGTCGAGCGCGGCGAGCGCGGCTTCGCCAGCGGGGATCGCGTCATGTTTCTGCAAAACGAACGAGGCCTTGGCGTAAAGAACGGCACGCTCGGCACCATCGAACAGGTGAACGCGCGGTCCATGATTGTGCGCGTCGACGATGGCCGATCCGTTGGCTTCGACCTCAGGGATTACAATCGGATCGACCACGGTTATGCGGCGACGATTCACAAGGCGCAGGGCATGACTGTGGACCGCATCCATGTGCTGGCGACGCCGGGCATGGATGCCCATAGCAGCTATGTCGCCCTGTCGCGACACCGGGATGGCTTGGCGCTGCATTACGGCCGCGACGATTTTGCCAATCCGGACCGCCTCACCCGAACCTTGTCGCGTGACCGGGCCAAGGACATGGCCTCCGACTACGAGCAGCGCGATCCGGCGCAAGTCTATGCCGAGCGGCGCGGGATCACCTTCGGCGAGCGCGTTGCCGAGATCCTGCGCAGGGTCGTGCCCGAGAGGGTGCGCAACATGTTCGATGGCCTGCGCCCGTCTGCCGAAGCTGTGCCTGGCACGGACAGCGCGCGGAGGCCGGAACGGGAAGCGTCGGAAAGGAAGACGGCGGAGGACCCGGAAGCGGCGCTGCGTAAAGCCCGCACCAAGGCCCTCACCCGCCATGCCCGAGCCGTGGATGCGATCTTCGAGATGCAGGAGCGGGGCGGCAAGGCCAGCCCGGCGCAGGTAAAGGAATTGCAGGAGGCCCGCAAGGTCTTCGAGGAGGTGCGGCCCTACGGTTCGCAGGACGCCGAAGCCGCCTACAAGAAGAAGCCGGAACTTGTCCGCGAGGCGGCTGGCGGCCAGGTCAACCGCGCCATCCGCGCTCTCCAACTCGAAACCGAGCTGCGGACCGATCCAAGCCGCCGCGCCGACCGTTTCGTGGAGCGCTGGCAGAAGCTCGACCAGGCCAGTCAGCGCCAGTATGAGGCGGGCGACATCTCCGGCTACAAGGCGACGCGCTCGGCGATGGGCAACATGGCGAAAATCCTCGAACGCGATCCGCAACTGGAATCCATCCTCGCCAACCGCAAGCAGGAACTTGGCATCGCATTTGAATCAGGCCGCCGACTCGGCCAGGAATTGGCCTTCACTCACGGCATCGACATTGGCAGAGGCCGGGGCATCGGAATTTGACCCATCCGATTTACCGCCGACTCTTCGCCAAAGTACGGCGACGTGTAGAACCCGCTTGCGTGCCCTTGAATGCCTGCCCTGTCTGGTCTCAGAAGCCGTCAGAAACAGCCAGCAGGAGGCGGCGCGGCTATGCGCGAACCAGACCGTATCATTCGCTTGAGAACCGTTCTTTCCCGGACCGGGCTGTCCCGGTCCACCATCTACCGCAAGATCGCCGAGGGCACGTTCCCGGCTCAGCTCAAAATCAGCACCAACGGGACTGGGTGGCATGAATCCGACATCAACCGCTGGGTCGCCGATCCCGTCTCATGGCGTCCGCGCGAGTTCGATGAGATCTTGTGAGGTCGGTGGTTGCCTGCCTTCGGCCAGACCATCCGGCGGCATGTCCTTTTGCTGCTGACAGCAGTGAACCGGACCGGCCTCAGGCCGTAAAGGCTGGCGCTGTCGCGCCCCCGCTTCGCGGCTTCGGCCTTGACGGCCTGATGCCGCCCCGGTTTGGGCTCTCCAAGCAGACAAAGGCGGATTAGGGGCGCACAGCGCTCCCAATCCGGACTGCTATACCTGTACCAACCATGTGCTTGGCACTGGCTGCGACAACGCCCGCACCGTGGACCGCAAGGCTCTGGAAAGCCGCGTGCTGACCGGGCTGCGCGAGCATGATGACGCCGGAGATCGCCGCCGAGGCCATGCGCACCTATACGCAGGAAACCAATCGGCTCAACCGCCAGCGCCGAAGCTCATCGGAATCCACCCGCCCAAGCTTGCCTAAGCCGCGAAAGCCCATCGCGGAGATCGTGCTCGTCATCGAGCAACGCGGATGGCACCGCGCCCTGTCCGACCGGCTGACCGAGCTTGAGGCCAAACAGGACAGTCTCACCGCCCACTGAGAGGACGCCATAGCGTAGCGTAGCGCAGACTTGGGCTGTTCATTTAAGCCAAGGCGCGTGACACAATGCGTACCATGGCTCACCCTCGCACATCCCATGACCACGTTTCGACGAACAAGGCAGTGTCGAGTGTGGACGACGATAAGAGCACCGGAGTTGATCCGATCGACCCTTCGGCCCTCGGCTTCACGAAAGTAGCGTACGCGGTCGGCGAGACACTTGAGTTGCTCAGTATCGGCCGCACTGCGCTGTACGCAGCGGTCAAACGAGGTGACCTCAAACGCGTCAAGTTCGGCAAGAAGACGTTGTTTTACGCTGCCGACCTTGCCGCGTTTATGGCACGGCTTCGGCACCTGAGCGAATCGGATGAGAGCCAGGTCGATCACGGGCATCGCTAGATATTTGCGCCGAAATGCAAGATTGACCTACAGCTCGCCGTGGCATCGACAATCGAGCTGCTCGTGCCGGACCAACTTCAAAAAATACTTTTCCGACTGATAGCGATCGAGCTGCCTTCGTAGTTCGATCGGACGCGATGGACGACCTGAGCGCCGCTGGCGACTGCGCGTAGGGGCGGCGGACCGATCTTCTTCCCCTTGGCAACTTTGTTGGTATCTTTGTTGGTACTCGTTGAATCAACATTTTGCTAAGACCAGGAAACCCCTCAAGAAAAGTAGCTTCATATGGCCGCTGCCGGGCCCACCAGCCTTCGCTCGCGAAGCGAGTGAGGCTGCCGCGCCGAAGCCCCACTTGGGCGAAGGCGGGCGCGGCCCGCGAGCTACGGCTCGGCAAGCCACCCTGCGATCATCTCCGGAAGGCAGCTGCAAGGTGAACGACGCCCCTCCCAACCAAAATACCAGCCTTCGCTCGCGAAGCGAGTGAGGCTGCCGCGCCGAAGCCCCACTTGGGCGAAGGCGGGCGCGGCCCGCGAGCTACGGCTCGGCAAGCCACCCTGCGATCATCTCCGGAAGGCAGCTGCAAGGTGAACGACGCCCCTCCCAACCAAAATATCGAAAACAACCCCATGCAAAGTAGCCACGCGGTCGATGCCTCGAGCGATCCGGCGAAAACATTTTGACACGTCGGGCAAATCAGCGGCACTATTCCATCGTCGCTTGTTGCTCTGCTTCAGCGAACCATCAAGCTACCGCTCCATATTCGGATCTTACGATGGCCTTTCCAATCGATCGTAGCTACGACGGGCTTTATCGCAAGAAAAGGCCGAAGCAGCGTGTTTGTGCTGCCAATGAACGGCCGCTCGCAAGTGTCCGCTTTGCTCGCACGAGGTCACCGTTTGACCCGAAGCCGACGTAAAGCGAGCCCGTACGTGCTCGAATGGCTGCCATCGTAACCAGAGGCGCGACTGGCGTAACTACAAGACCAGCAGCAATCCAGAAAATAGCAACATGGTGAGGATGATCCGCCGGAACGACGCTTCATTGACACGGCGGAAAGCGAAAATCCCCAGCGCCGCGCCGGCAAGCAGTGCCGGAATACTGGCGACGAACTTTACCAAGACCTTCGAAGACAAATCATTTTGTAACAACATCAGCACGAGCGCGAAAATCTGCATGGCAGCAATGAAAGGCTGAACCAGCCCGCGCTGCTCAGTTTTTGGCACGCCGTGGATGTCACACCATATGGTCGGTATTGCACCCGGCATTGCCGTCAACCCGCCGACAAAGCCGCCGCCGAAGCCGATTAGTGCATTGCGTCCCACATTCATCTGCAGGCGGTGAGAAAGCACCGGCCGGAATAACGTGTAGACTGCATAACAGGCGATGGCGAGACCAAAGCTCTCCCTGAAGATCCGCGCGTCTGCAGCTTGCAGCAACCAGACGGCGATCGGGACGCCAAGCAATCCGCCGACGATCAATACCGAGCTCTGCTTCCAGCGGATACTTTTTCTCAACGCCCAAAGATTCGTGGCCTGCACGGTGATGCTGCAGGCCATCATCAGCGGGACCGCCTCCAGTGGTGGGAGAACGTGAAGGAGAATCGCGCCGGCCACCGCCGAAAAGGCAAAGCCCGCGAGGCCCGAGACGAAGGCGCCGCAAAACACGGCGATACTGAGCAGGCAAAACGACGCCATGTCGCCCATGAGCGAACCCTCCCGGTGGATAATATCCTGGAATAACAGCTTGGCGATTAGTCGCCGGACGACAGTCCGGGCGACTCGGGCGCTGCCCCGGCGTCGCTCTGGCGGGCGGAGGTCAATATCGTGGCCGCAAGGATGTGCAGAATGACAAAGCAGATGGCGATCGTTGCCAGCAGCCTATTCTCGCCCGGTGCCGAAATCTGACGTTTGCGTTCGGACGACGTTTCACTGAGCGACATCGTCACGTCCTCCAACATCTGACCGAGAGTCAAACTGGTGCCACCTATCGTCGATCAGGCGACGATACTGTCGAAGGGTGCGCCCTGCCTGCAGCCGTCGCGAATAGTGCAACGCTTGAAGGAGGCGCCCAAACGAGCCTTCCTTTCGAGAAGACCTCTCGGAGGCAGCAAACAAATTCGCTGAAAATGATGCATCACTCCTGGTTGAAGCTCTGCTGTCAAACAATGGTACGAACGATGCCGCGATCGACTGAAACATCTTGTGAAACAACAACCCATAGAACACGCGAGTGAGGCGCCGTGCCTTTTCTTCCATGCGCATGACACGAACACCGTATGTGAGTGACTGGATGCGGCTGGAAGTATCGAACGGGACGCCGGGCCACGCTTTAACGCGAGCTTAACTTGTCCTTATCGTTTCCTTGATTCTTGAAGGATGTCCTTGATTTCGGGCCCGCGTGCCGGTTGAATATCCACCTCACCGCTGCTGCGAAGGCATTGTTTTGCTGTATTTATTTGACGATTTCGTTCTCGACACCGACCAGCGGGAATTGCGCCGTGACGGATCTCCGATTCCGTTGCAGCCTCAGGTTTTCGACCTCCTCGCGTATCTGATCCGCCACCGAGCCCGGGTGGTGACCAAGGACGATCTGATCGGTGCAATTTGGGGCGGTCGCATCGTCTCGGAGTCATCGCTCACGACCCGCATCAACGCAGCCCGCACGGGAATAGGCGATTCCGGCGAGGCGCAGCGACTAATCAAGACCTTGCCGCGCAAAGGCGTGCGCTTTATCGGCGCGGTGCGCGAAGCAGCCAAGGAGGTCGAGAGCGCGGTCGCACCTCCGAAGGTCGAGATATCCAGCCTGGTGGGCCGGACAGCCCCCTTCGAGACGATCGACCGGATGACGCGGCACGCATTGTCCGGTCAACGGCAAATGGCCTTTGTCACGGGAGAAGCCGGGATCGGCAAGACGGCCTTCATCGCCAAGGCGATCGAGCGATTGACGGAACAGGGCTTCGACCTGCTCTATGGACGCTGCACCGAACGGTTTGGAACGGACGAAGTCTTCCTGCCACTCATCGATGCGCTGGTGAACCGTTATCGGGCGAACGGCCCGGAACTGATTTCGGCCGTTCGCGCGCACGCGCCCACCTGGATATTGCAATTGCCAGGTGCCATCGACGCATCGGAACGCGCGGCTTTCCAGGATGAGGTGTTCGGTGCGACGCGCGAGCGGATGCTGCGGGAGTTTTGCGATCTTCTGGAAGCGCTGAGCGCCGGCCGCCCGTGGGTCCTCGTTCTCGAAGATCTGCATTGGAGCGACTTCGCGACGCTTGACGTGGTGTCTCGCTTCGCGCGCGCGAACGGCAAGGCGCGCGTGCTGGCCCTTTGCTCCTATCGTCCAGCCGACAGCGCCGCGGACGGGCATCCGATCCGTCGCCTGCATCGTGATCTCGAGATTCATGGATGTTGCAGCGAATTGCGCCTCGATCGATTGTCGCACTCGGAGGTCGAGCGCTATCTCGCATTGCGCTTCGACGACGCGGAATTGGCCTCGAGCCTGTCAAAGCCGGTATTCGAGCGGACGCTGGGGCACCCTCTGTTCGTTGCCTCGCTGCTCAAACACCTCATCGACCAGGAGTCGATCGTCGAAATGGACGGCCGATGGCGCCTGTCTTCGCAGGCGGCATTTGCTCAAGATCGCATTCCAGACAGCCTCTTGAACATGATCGGCCATGAACTCGACCGCCTCACCGACAACGAACGACGTCTGCTCGATGTCGCCAGCGTTGCCGGCGAAGATTTTTCTGCGGCTCTCGTTGCAGCCGGCCTGTCCGATGATGCGATCGACGTTGAAAGGGACATCGAAGCATTGATCCGGAAGGATCATATCCTTGTTCGTTCGGGGGTTTCCGAGTGGCCCGATGGAACATATTCGGGCTCCTACGCTTTCCGTCACATTCTCTATCAGAATATCATTTACCAGAATCTGCCGCCGGGACACCGCGCACAAACGCACAAGCGCCTGGGCAAGAGGCTGGAGGAGGCCCATGCCGGCCGCACTCCTGAAATAGCGCCCGTGCTCGCACTTCACTTTGAGCAGGGTCGCGAATTTCCGAACGCGTTGCGCTACCTCCGGGAAGCGGCAGAGAGCTCGACGAAACGCCTCGGCCATGCGGAGGCCGCAAGCTATCTCACCCGCGCGCTTGGCATACTTGATCGTTTCGATGCTGCCGACGAATTCTCAGCTCGCGTCGCTCTTCTGCGGCAGCGAAGCTGGGCTCTTCGCTCGTGCGGCGACCTCGTCGGCTCCATCCGCGATCTGCGAGACATGATTGCGTGCGCCGAACAGGCGGGCGAGATCAAGCAACAGCTCAACGGCCTCACGGCTGTGAGCAGTCTCTGCTTGCGCGTGGATCGCCACGCCTGCCTTGAGGCCGCTGAAGACGTACTGTCGCGAAGCCAGGCGCTTGCCGACGACACATTCAAGGCTCTGATCCAGGGCAGCAGCGCGAGCGTCAACCTTTTCCTCAATGGCTGGCGCCAACAGGACGCCACGCTCTGCGACAGGGCGATCGAGCTGAGTGCGAGTGCCACGAACTATGGCATCTTGATCAGACGCAATGGAATATCCGGTATCGTTGATTGCTGGAGGTCGCGGTACCAGGAGTGCCGCCGCGCGGGCACGGAAGGAAAGCGATTGGCGCGTTTGGCTGGCGACGTCTACACTTTTGTTCTGTTCAACGTTCTTGAATCAATCGCGCTCATCCATCTGGGCGAATGGCGCGAATTGCGACGTGAAATCACGGCTGGCCTGGAACTGGCCGTCAGGAACGCGAACGGCCCCAGCAGCGCATTGTGCCGGCTGACGCTTGCGTGGTTGCACGTCGAAGCGATGGATTTTGATGGAGCCCGGGAGCTCTGCGAAAGCGTCGACGATAGTCTGCTGGTCGGCGATCAGTCGACCTATTTCCACAAGCGGGCCGTCCTTGCGAAGGCCTATGTCGGCCTGAACGATCCGTCGGGAGCTCGCAGGCAATTTGACGATATTGAGCGCCGCAGGCATGAAGAAGGCATCGACATCGAATTTACCGCCGCGACGCAGGTGTATCATTGCCTCGGCGAATATTACTTGCAGGTTGACGACTTTACGCAGGCTCAAAGCTGTGCGCGCCAGCTCCACGACTATGTGGCATCGGCTCCAGATCTCAATCACCTGGCCCAGGCCCACGGACTGCTCGCGCGTACGGCGCTTGGCTTGGGTGATTCAGCGGAGGCTCAGTTGCACCTGTCCCGCGCGCTGGAGATCGTCGACAATGCCGACTTCCCGATCGCTTCCTGGCGGGTGTACCGCACGGCCGCCGAGATCTTCGCGAAGTACGGAGACATCGACAGGGCCGCGACGTATCGCTTGCGATTTGTCGAGACCGTCCGAAGGCTCGCGCAAAATTTCGAACCCGAGGATTGCCTGCACAAGAGCTTGCTCGCTGTGTTGGCAACGCGAACAGCGCAACTGGAAGCGATGACCTCGCTGCCTTCGCGGCCCGCTTAGCCGACGGGGCTTGCCACACGCGTTTGGGACTGACGTCCTCGATACCGGCCAGCGGGGCTGTGCGTCGCATTGGAGTACCGCCAAAGCGAACGCCGGCTTCGCATTCAAAGTGCACACGCATCATCCGCACTTGACGTCTGCTTTTGGGCCCAAGGCGAACCTCGATGAACCAAGGATTGTCCGCGTTGATCCGGAAGCGGAATTCTTAAGCACAAAGCCTCGGGTAATCGACCTCCAGATGAACCGCACCAGTTTCGCACCAGAAACGCTCCAACCAAAGCGCAACGAGCGCCATCGAATTCAAACGAAAAGACAACAAAATCAACGAACTTGTTCGATATTCCGCCGCTCATAACGGTCTGGTTGCAGGTTCGAGTCCTGCCGGGCCCACCAGCCTTCGCTCGCTTCGCGAGCTTCGGCTCGGCAAGCCTGTGCCGAGAGCACTCAGCGAAGCGAGCCAAGGCCGTCGCGCCGAAGCTCGCAGGGCGAAGGCGGACCCGTGCCGGTCTCTCGCTCTCAACCAAAATATCGAAAACAACCCCATGCACAGTAGAAATGGCGATCGCCGGCAGCTATGCCGGCGAAGCCGCGGCATTTGACACGTCGGGCAAATCAGTGGGACGAATCTATCGTCCCGCGTGGTCATGGTCCCCATGGCCTCTAAGCTAGGGCGTCACGTCCGATCGGGCTACGGCTTTTCCACTCGGTCGCAGAATCGACGGCCCTGTCGCACCAAACAGCCGAACAGCGATTTGCGCTTCCATCGTCGATCTGCCTATCAACGGTCGACCGTGTTACGCATGGGTCCGTGTTGTGCCCACCTTCAGACATTGCCGATGAAATATTCCGGCAATCAGGTGAAATGATTTCCTCGAAGACAGCCGCCGCAAGGTGTCATTCTTCGTCCATCGACGGAGTCATGAGCCAAAATAACTGACAACAATGGCCGGGAGATCGGATCAGCCTCCCCAGCGGAGCGCTGCGGTGTGCACCGGCGCATCCCATAACTCCTTTGCCTGGTCGTCGAGCACGGATACCGTGATCGAGGCGCCGGCCATGTCGAGTGATGTCACGTAGGACCCGGTCAGGAAACGTGTCACCTTGAGCCCCGCACCGTCCAGAATTCGCCTGGCACTGTTGACCATCAGATAGAGTTCGATCAGCGGCGTTGCGCCGAACCCGTTGACAAGCAGCAGCACTTCACTGCCCGGCTTCGGCGCAAGATCCTTGAGGATTGCCTCGCCCAGCTCTGCCGCAATCGCATCGGCGGGAACGAGCGCGACCCTGCGCCGGCCGGGCTCGCCATGAATACCGACCCCCATTTCCATTTCATTGTCGGCCAGCGTGAAATTCGGCCGTCCCGCCGCCGGCACAGTGCACGGCATGAGCGCCACGCCCATCGAGCGGGTGCGCTGGTTGACGTCGTCGCCGAGCGCCTTGAGAGCCGCCAACGCCATTCCGGTCTCGGACGCCGCGCCGACCATCTTTTCCACGATTAGCGTCCCCGCGACACCGCGGCGACCAGTCGTGTAGGTCGACTTCTCGACCGCTACGTCGTCGTTCGTCACCACGCTCGCCACTTCCCGGCCGGCCATCTCGGCAGCCATGGCGAAGTTCATCACATCGCCTTCGTAGTTCTTGACGATGAAGAGAGCGCCCGCACCGGTATCGACGGCCTCGGCGGCCTCGACCATCTGGTCCGGCGTCGGCGAGGTGAAGACCTGGCCGGGGCAGGCGGCATCGAGCATACCGCGGCCGACAAACCCCGCATGCAGCGGTTCATGCCCCGAACCGCCGCCTGAAATCAGTGCGACCTTGCCCGGCTTCAACGACCGGCGGCGCACGAATTTGCGCTCGGCACCAAGCAGCAGGATATCCGCATGCGCGGCCGCAAAGCCGTCAAGACTTTCTTCGAGTACCGTATCGGCGCCGTTGATCAGCTTTTTCATAACGCCCTCCCGATGGTTTATTTGCGGTTCGAATCAGTCCGTCAGCCGACGCTCTCGGCATAGCGCGCGAGCTGCGCCGCAAAATCGATCACGAGTTGTTCGAGCGCACGGTTCTTCTTGTCGTCGCCGAGGTCAGGCACCGTCACCGCGATGGTACGCGTGCGCGCCTCACGATGGGGTGCTCGCAGCCGGCCAGGATGCGCGCGTCCGTAGGCTTGCAGGAAGGCCGCACGCTCGGTACCGGACAAATGGCAGATTTCGAAAATGATCGCGACATGCTTCGCCGGAATCGGCACCAGATAGGCCGGATTGGTAATCTGGGTCACGAAAGAGCGGTTCTTGCCCAGCGCCGCCGCAAGCTTGAGCCTGGTCCCGGACGGCCGGTTGTCGAGCACCCGGCGCAGGATGGCTTTGTAGTCGGCAACATTGCTGTCGCCAGGTGCCCGGGCGTCTTCGGCTGTTTCGTCCGTCATGAACCTACCTTTGCGATCGCCGCCTTGAGCCGCGCTACGGTCACCGGCGCCACCGAAAGGGTCGTCAAGCCGGTCGCCAGCAGCGCCGTAGTCAAGCGGGTGTCGGCCGCGGCGTCGCCGCACAGCGAGACCTCGACATCGCGCTTGCGGGCGGCCTCAACGGTGCGGGCAATCAGCGCCAGCACCGCCGGATGGCTCGCGTCGTTGAGGTCGGCGACCGCACCGATATCGCGCGCCGCCGCCATCGTGTATTGGGTCAGGTCGTTCGAACCAATCGAATAGAACGCGGCCCCGAAATCCTCGGCGCAGAGTGCCGCCGCCGGAACCTCGATCATGATGCCGAGCGGTGGGCGAGCGCAGGCGACCCCTTTCGCCTGGAGTGCGGCGACCTCCTCGTCGAGCATCGCGCCGGCGCGATCGAGTTCCGAGGGGACGGCGATCATCGGCAGCATTACTTTCAGCACCCCGTGCACGGCCGCACGCGCCAATGCCCGCAATTGCACGCGAAACACTTCCGGCCGCGCCAGCGAGAGGCGAATGCCGCGAAGGCCGAGAAACGGATTGCTCTCACCATCGATGGTCACACCGGCAATTGGCTTGTCGCCGCCGGCATCGAGGGTGCGGATCGTCACCGGCCTTCCCCTGGCCCAGTCGAGAATGCGCCGATAGAAGTCGTATTGCGTGTCCTCGTCCGGCAAGCCATGGCATGCCTCAAACAAAAATTCGGTGCGCACGAGGCCGATGCCGTCGCATATCTCGGGATCGAGGCCCGCAAGGTCTTCAGGGGCGGCGATGTTGAGCAGAACCGCGATGCGCCGGCCGTCGGCGGTGCAGGCCGGCGCAACGCGGCCGATCTCGGCGGCGGCTTGCGCGGCGTTCGCGGTCGCCATGCGCTGCTCGAACAGGCGGCGCGTCTCCGGCTCGGGATCGAAGATCACGGTGCCGGAATCGCCATCGACCAGCGCCAGCGCCGGCGGGTGACCGTTCCACGGTAACGGGCCGAGTCCAACCACCATGGGTGCACCCCGCGCGCGCGCCAACATCGCAACATGCGAGGAAGGCGAGCCCCCGGCCAGCGCGATGGCGCCGCCCCGCGTCCAGTCGGCGGCAAGAAAGGCGGAAGGCGTGATGTCGTCGGCCGCAACGATCGCGCCACCGGCAATCCTGGCGACGGTGTCCACGCCGCTCAGATGCGCGAGCACGCGGTCGCGGATGTCGATGATATCCGCGGCACGGGCACGGAAGTATTCATCTTCAGCGCTGCGATAGCCATCGATCTCTGTATCGAGTGCCAAGCGCCAGGCATGGTCGGCCGTGATCCCCACCGAGATGACCTCATATGCCGCAACCGCCAGCGCATCATCTTCAAGCATGGCGACCTGGAATTCCAGAATGTCGGCCACCTCGCCCTGAATCGTCTTGATCTGCTCGGCGATCTCCGCCCTCGCGCCTTCAATCGCCGCCCGCAGTGCCGCCGCCTCCTGCGCGGGATCGTCGCTCGCCGTTCGCCTGGCCACAGCCGCAGTCAGCATGGTGACCGGTCCGATCGCGAGACCCGGCGAGGCAGCACGACCGATGAGATGAATCTCTGCCACCGCGATCAGGCCTCGCCGAAACCGTCTTGCACCAGCGCAAGCACGGCAGCAAGCGCTGCCTTGCCATCGGGGCCGGCGACGCGGAAATGCAGCGTCGCTCCCTGCGGTGCCTTGACGCGCATCACCTTCACCGGACTCTTCGCATCGGTCCAGGGCCCGTCCGGCGCAAGCGCAAATTCGATCTTCGCTGCGAAGCCTTTCGCGCACTGCGTGAGCTTGACCGACGGCCGCGCATGAAGACCGACGGCGTTGACGAGAACCGCCGAGGCCGTCAGCGGCGCGAAGGCGTTGGCCGCCCGGCTGGCGTTGACATCATGCATAGAATTCCTCCGCGCTACGTTTGACCGCGGCGAGCGACGAACCGCCCGAGGACTCGGTCGCGGCGATCACGGCACCCTCAACCACCGGCGCATTGCAGACAACGACGCGCGCGCGCCGATCTTCAGCCAGCATCTCCACAGCCATTTCCGAATTAGTCTCCGCACCGCCAAGATCGACCAGAATCGCCACGCCTGCCGGCGACCATGCCGTTTCGATCGCTTCGAGGATGCCGGCGACATTTGTGCCGAGCCCGCCATCGGTATCGCCGCCGGTCCAGCCGAGCGGCACGGCGTTGCCTACCATCTGGCGCACCATATCCGCCGCGCCTTCCGCGATTTTGGAGGAATGCGAAACGATGACGATGCCGACATTGCCGGAACTTGAATTGCTCATGAAGTTGCCTCGAATTCCAGTGCCGCAATCGCTGCACTGATCAATAGGGACGCCGAACGCGACCCAGGGTCCATATGGCCGATGGATCTTTCGCCGAGGAAAGATGCCCGACCGCGGGTCGCAAGCATCGGCACTGTGCGATCGGCGGCTTGCGCCGCCTCGGCCACGATCGCCCTCGCATCACCGCCGCCAGCAAGTAAGGCCTGCACCGGCACCAGGACATCCAGCAGGGTCTTTTGCCCCGCCTCCGAACGTCCGCGCGTCTTGACCGCCGCAATCGCATTGCCCACCGCCGCGACGAGATCGGCACGCGCCGGCTCGTCCGGAAGGGCTTTGCCAAGTTCCATGAAGAAGGTGCCGACCAGCGGTCCGGATGCACCACCAACCTTCATCACCAGCGTCATGCCGATCGCCTTCAGCATCTCCGGCAAGGATTTATCTGCAAGGCCAGGCAGCGTCGCGAGCACGGCCTCGAAGCCGCGCTTCATGTTCAACCCATGATCGCCGTCGCCGATCGCCTGGTCGAGGCTAGTCAACTCCTCGGCGTGCGCGATCACCGTCGCCGCCAATGCCCGCACCAGTCTTTCCCTCGCTTCCCTATCGAGAGTCATGCCGCGACCCTCACACCGGCCGCGTCAAAGAACAGCGGGTTCTTGAGCTGGAGCGACACGACGTCCCCGGCGCCGAGCCTTGCTTCAGGGTCGGACAGCGTCACGACGGGTTGGCCGCCGAGATCGAGGTGGAGGTGGCTCTGGTCGCCGAGATGCTCGATCCGCGTGACGGTCGCCGACACGTCGCCGCCACCGCGGGCGATGGTCAGGTGCTCGGTGCGAGCGCCGATGGTCCTGGCCCCGACCGGCGCGCCGGCAAAGAGAGCCGCCGGCAACAGGTTGATCGCCGGCTGCCCAAGCCGCGCGGCGACATGGGCGTTGATCGGGTTCTCGTAGATCTCCCGCGGCGTACCGATCTGCATCAGTCGCCCGGCCTCGATGACACCGATGCGCGAAGCCATGGTCATGGCTTCGGTCTGATCATGGGTGACATAGAGGATGGTCGCGCCGAGATCGGTCTGGATGCGTTTGAGTTCAAGCCGCATTTCACCGCGCAGCTTGGCATCCAGCGATGAGAGCGGCTCGTCCATCAGATAGATCGCGGGCGACCGTACCAGGGCCCGGCCGATCGCGACGCGCTGCATCTGTCCGCCCGACAACTGGGTTGCCTTGTTTTCCAGCTTGGTCTCGATGTGAAGCAGGCGCGCGACTTCCCGCACCCTGGCGCGGATTTCGGCCTCCGCTACGCGACGGATCGGCGCACGCAGCGCAAACGCCATGTTCTCGAACACGGTAAGGTGCGGGTACAGTGAATATTGCTGAAAGACGAAGGCGACGTCGCGATCGGCCGGCGCGTCCCCGGTGACGTCGCGTCCGCCGATCCGGATCGAACCGCGGTCCGGCATCTCCAGTCCGGCAACGAGGCGCAATGTCGTCGTCTTGCCGGCCCCCGTCGGCCCGAGCAAGGCAACGAATTCGCCATCTCCTACCGTCAACGACAGATCGCTGACCGCCTGTGCCTTCTTGAACGCCTTGGAGACCGCCCTGATTTCGACCTCAGCCATGCGTGCCTCCGTCATGCAACGCAGTGCGGATCGCCCGGCCGGACGTCTTGTCGAAGATCGACAGCGTATCGGGCCGAAAGTCGAGCCCGACATTCTGCCCGGTTCGAAATGACACGCTGGCGGGAGACCGGGCCTTGAGCGCGCCATAGCGCGTCGTCACCGTCACGATCTGCGTCGTGCCGAGATATTCCGATCCGTAGACTTCGCCCCGCACGGCGCCGAGATCGGCGAAGCGCACATGCTCGGGCCTGACCCCGAGAACGAGATCGCGCTCCGGCAGCCCTTCGCGCGCCGCGGGGATGGCAACATCGCGCTCGCCGAGTCGGATCGCCCGCGCGCCGGCTTGCAGGTCGCCGCGGAACGGCAGGAAATTCATCGGCGGCGAGCCAATGAAATCTGCAACAAAGAGTGAGGCAGGCCGATCATAGATGTCGCGCGGGCTCGCGACTTGCTCGACGACACCGTTGTTCATCACGGCGATCATATCGGCCATCGCCATGGCCTCCAGCTGGTCGTGCGTGACATAGACCGTGGTCGCTCCGAGCCGGTCGTGCAGCGCACGCAATTCACGGATCATCGCCTCGCGCATTTCGGTATCGAGTGCGCCGAGCGGCTCGTCCATCAAAAAGCATTTCGGCTTGCGCACGATCGCCCGCCCTAGCGCGACACGCTGCCGGTCGCCGCCGGCAAGACCCGACACCGGCCGGTCGAGAAGGTGCGAAATGCGCAGGATCCGCGCGGCCTCCACGACCCGCCGGTCGGACTCGGCCGCGCCGATGCCCTCGCATTTTAACGGGAATCCGATGTTGCGCCGGACGTTCATATGCGGGTAGAGGGCAAAGAGCTGGAATACGAAGGCGATATCGCGCGCCGAGGCGCGGTTCATCGTGACGTCCTCGCCGTCAAGCCGGATGGTACCGGCCGTCGGCAGTTCAAGCCCTGCAATCATGCGGAGCGTCGTTGTCTTGCCACAGCCCGAAGGTCCGAGCAGGCAGAGGAACTCGCCATCTTCCACCGTGAAGCTGGCAGCCTTGACAGCATGGAAATCGGCGAACGACTTGTCGAGCGCTTCGACCTTGATCTGTGCCATCCTCCCTACTCCCTGATTTTCGAAACGATGGTGAACATCACGGTACCGAGCAGCGTGGTCGCGAACGACCAGGAATAGAGTGTCAGCGAAAACGGCTGCATCAGCATGAAGACGCCGGCGGCGATGATCGCCGTCGCGACGGCTTCCAGCGGACCGCGCCGCAGAATTCTGTCCGTCAAGCGGCGGCCCGTCATGGAGGAGTTTGCACCGAGGCTCATTTGCGAACGGCTCCAAAGGTAATGCCGCGCAACAGATGCTTGCGCAACAGCACCGTGAATAGGACGATCGGCACCAGGAACAGCGTGGTGCCGGCGGCGACCGCGGGCCAGTCCTGCCCGCCCTCGCCTATGATGATCGGAATAAAGGGCGGCGCTGTCTGTGCGTTCCCGGAGGTCAGGAGCACTGCGAAGGCGTACTCGTTCCAGGCGAAGATCAGGCAGAAGATCGCAGTTGCCGCGATCCCTGTCGTTGCTTGCGGCAGCACCACCTTCACGAAGGCCTGAAAGCGCGTGTAGCCGTCGATCATGGCCGCTTCCTCGTACTCGCGCGGGATCTCGTCGATGAAGCCCTTGAGAAGCCAGACGGCGAGCGAGACATTGACCGAGGTGTAGAGCAGGATCATGCCTAGCCGTGTATCCGACAACCCGATGGTGCGGTACATCAGGTAGATCGGGATCGCGACCGCGATCGGCGGCATCATCCGCGTCGACAGGATGAAGAACAGCAGATCGTCCTTCAGCGGCACGCGGAACCGCGAGAACCCGTAGGCCGACAACGTGCCGAGAGCAACCGCGAGCACCGTCGAGCCGAAGGCGATGATCAAAGAATTGACGAAGCGCGGCACATAATTCGACGGTCCGGCGACAACCATGTTGCGGCTACGAGCAATTTCATCGCACGTTCCCTGGGGCGGTCCCAGCGTGCGGATGAATTCCGGCGTCTGGCGCGAGCGCGTGGTGAAGAGATTGCAGAAGCCTTCGAGCGACGGCGTGAAGAAGACCTTGGGCGGATAGGAGATCGCATCGTCCGGCGACTTGACCGAGGTGAGAACGATCCAGACCAACGGAATCATCGTGATCACGGCGTAGAGAACCACGAGCGAACCAGCCAATCGCCTTGTATTGGGTGATGGTTCGACGACGGAATGGGCTGTGTTGGCGATGCTCATCGGCTTTTCACCCGGTTCAGCGCCTTGACATAGATGTTGGCGAGACCAAACACCGTCACGAAAAGAATGATCGCAAACGCCGACGAATAGCCGGTCCGCCAGCTCTCGAACGCCGCGCGCTTGAGCGTGATCGAGGCGACCTCCGTGGTCGATCCCGGCCCGCCCCCGGTGAGCAGGTTGACCATGTCGAACATCTTGAAGTTCTCGATGCCGCGAAACAGCACGGCGAGCATGATGAACGGCAACGCCATCGGCAGCGTGATCGACCAGAACTGCCGCCATTTCGATGCGCGGTCGACCTCCGCCGCCTCATAGATGTAGTCCGGTATCGATCGCAGGCCGGCAAGGCAGATCAGCATCACATAAGGCGTCCACATCCAGGCGTCGACGATGACGATCGCCCAGGGGCTCAGGGTCACATCACCCAGCATCTGGAACGACGAGGCGGAGCGGCCCGTGAGAAAGCCGACCACATAGTTGAACAGCCCGATCTGCGGCTGATAGAGAAACGTCCAGAAATTGCCAACCACAGCTGGCGAGAGCATCATCGGCAGCAGAATGATGGTCGTCCACATGCCGTGGCCGCGGAATTTCTTGTCGATCAGGAAAGCAAGACCAAATCCGATCACGGTTTCGATGACGACGGTCCAGAACACGAAATGGGCCGTCACCTGCATCGCCGCCCAGATGTCCGGATCGGTCAGGATGGTCTGATACCAATCGATCCCGAGCCACTTCACCGGGGCATTGGCCCGGTTGGCCCGATAGTTGGTGAACGACAGATAGATGGTCCAGACCAGCGGGAAGATGTTGATCGCCAGCAGCAGCACGATCGTCGGGGTGATGAACAGCCATGCGAGCACCTTGTCGGACAAGCCCCGGATACGACGCACCACGGCGGCCTGCACGGGCACGGCGCCGTAAGTAATCCGCGATGAGGCACTCAAATCGTTCATGGCGTCGACTGGTCCTGATGCGCCGCTATTGTCGGCGACTGAAGCAAGTCCTGGTATTCCCGGAAAGAATGGCCTGGAGCGCGAGCGAACCGCGCTCCAGGCCGCTATCCTAGAACTTCTTGCCCTCTTCCTTGAAGATGGCTTTCCAGTCTTTCACCAGCCCGTCGAGCGCCTCCTGCGCGGTGCCCTTGTCGGCGACCACGTAGTCATGGACGCGCTTCTGCTCGGCTTGCAGGAGCTGGGCGTAGGACGGCTCGGCCCAGAAGTCGACGACCATGCCCATCGACGTCAGGAATTCCTTGGCGAACGGGGCGCTGTCCGGGAAGCTTGGGTCGTTCAGCACGGACTTGGCGCAGGAATAGCCGCCCAGCGCCCACCACTTCTTCTGCACGTCGCCGCCGGCGAACCATTTGATGTATTGCAGCGCTTCGCCTTGGTTCTTGGAATAGGAAACCACGGAGATTCCCTGTCCGCCGAGCTGGGTTGCCCGGGTGGTGGCGGCGGGATTGGAAAAGAAGCCGATCTTGTCGCCGCCGACATTCGGATCCTTGTGAAGACCCGGGAAGAAGGCAAAGAAGTTCATCTGCAATGCCACCTGGCCGGACTTGAAGGCGTCAAGGCCTTCCGACATGTAGGAGTTGGAAGCGCCCGGCGGCGTGCAGCACTTGTACAGTTCCTTGTAGGCTTCGAGCCCCTTGACGGCACCCGGCGAGTTGACGAAGCCGTCCATCGCATAGGGCTTGTTGGGGTCCTGGTATTTGAAGCCGTAGTCGTAGAGATAGTTCGAAACCCCCATGGTAATGCCTTCCGAGCCGCGCTCGGTATAGATCGACGCACCATAGACCTTCTTGCCGTCGATCTCACGGCCCTGGAAGAATTGCGCGATGTCACGGAGTTCGTCGAGCGTCTTCGGCACGGCGAGATCACGGCCATATTTGGCCTTGAAGTCCTTCTGCACGTCGGGCCGCGCAAACCAGTCCTTGCGATAGGTCCAGCCCACCGCGTCGCCCATCGCCGGCAGCGCCCAGTAGTTCGGCGTGTTCTTCGGCCACTGTGCATAGCCGACCACGGTAGCCGGCATGTAGTCGTCCATGCTGATGCCTTCCTTCTTGAAGAAATCGTTCAGCTTGACGTATTGGCCGTTCTCGGCGGCGCCGCCGATCCACTGTGAATCGCCGATCAGGAGGTCGCACAGCGAACCGCGCGAATTGAGTTCGTTGAGGAAGCGGTCGGCGTAGTTGGTCCAGGGCACGAATTCGAACTTCATGCCGATCCCGGTCTTGGTGGTGAAGTCCTTCGACAGTTCGACCAGTGCGTTGGCCGGGTCCCAAGCGGCCCAGCACAGCGTGATGGTTTTGCCCTGGGCTTGCGCGGGCGTGGTCATAGCTCCGCTACCGAGCACGGCGCCAAGGGCACCGCCTGCAACAAGAAGCGCCTTCATCGTGTTCATGCGCATTTCCCTCCATTTGAGCCCCGCCATCGACATGGCGCGGCGTTCCTGCCCGCTCGAATGCTTCGAGCAGTGCGACACAGTCCGTGACGGTTTGATTCACTAAACTAACGTTTCCTCGCGCTTTCCCGGATTCTTAAGGACCGGCGAAGCTCGATTTGTTTAGTTAGGCACGATTTACTAAACATTGCAAGTGAGCTGTCGCTGCCAGGCGCGATGTGGGCTCGAAATGAGCCGGATCCCAAGCCAGTGTCCCTTATCGTGGTTTCCCCGCTTGCTTGTGGCAGCCGGGGCAAAGCTCACAAAGCAATTAGCTCAGACGCTTTGGGCGGCGGATTCGCGCGGCCCGCTGGCGCTCCAATATCAACGCAATTCATTTTGCTGCGCCAGTTCACAGTCCGCTGCGGTCACCCATCGATATTCCGGATTGCTCGCGACAACGTGGCAACTTGGGGGCGCGAGGCGATCGCGCATCGTTCGAATGGCGAACCGAGCATCCGCACCAGTTTCGCACCAGAAACGGCCTGTTGGCTCACCACACCAGAAACGCGTCAATTTGCTGCTCCTGCAATTCGAGCCCATCCGTTCGAGATCGAACTTGCGGTTCAGACCTCGTGCCGAGGACTCGCACAATACCCGATCCCAACGTGTGCGGTGTCGGCCACTTCTTCGCAAGTAGCCATAAGAAAATCCGCCACGAGAAAACATCACTACTTCCCGTCGCTCACGTTGCGACACGCCAGCTGGCTTCAGGCGCGATTAAAAAATCTGCGCTTATTGATTTCTATCAAAGCGGGTATCTCAGGCCAACGACGCTCCAGGTCGCGCAAAGCGGCACTTAACATTGTGTTATGTTTCTCGAATAACAGAGTAATTGTGTTATTTCGTCGATGAACTATCGTGGCGCGGCATTCGACCGGCGGCGCAGTCCAGGTCGATAGTGAAATGCACAACCGTCAATACGCGAACTGGAAAGTCGAGACGCAACAAGCGCTCGGCTCGTTGCATGCAATTTTTCGAAGAAGCCCGTCAAGGGACTTTCAGCAAACACAATTGGGAGAAACCAACGTGGCAAGTTCACCAGCTCAAAGCGAACACGATAAGAGTCAGTCGAAGAAGGCCGCCGCCAGCGGCTGGATTGGATCGGCGCTCGAATACTACGACTTCTTTATTTATGCGACGGCAGCGTCGCTGGTATTCCCGCAGATATTTTTCCCATCGGAGAATCCTACCGTCGCCATCGTCGCTTCGCTTGCGACATACGGCGTCGGCTACGTTGCACGGCCTATCGGCGCATTCTTTCTCGGGCACTGGGGCGACACCCACGGCCGAAAAACCGTGTTGATCCTCTGCATGTTCCTGATGGGCATCTCCACGATGGCAGTCGGCCTCCTGCCCACGTATCAGCAGGTCGGTATACTGGCGCCGGTGCTTCTCGTTATCTTGCGCCTCATCCAGGGCTTCGCCGTCGCCGGAGAAATATCCGGAGCCAGCTCAATGATCCTGGAACATGCTCCGTTTGGCCGGCGCGGATTCTATGCGAGCTTTACGCTGCAAGGCGTACAGGCCGGACAGATTCTTGCGGCGGCGGTTTTCCTGCCACTGGCAGCCTACATGCCTACCGAGGCGTTCAACAGCTGGGGTTGGCGGATACCCTTCCTGCTCAGCTTCTTTGTCATCGTCGCCGGCTACATCATCCGTCGTGAAGTTGACGAGACGCCGGCTTTTGCCAAGGAGGACAAGGAGGGCAACGTTCCGAGAGCGCCGATCGTCCAGGCCGTCAAGCACAGTTGGAGAGACATGATCCGTGTCGTCTGCATGGCGCTCATGAACGTTATCCCGGTGGTCGCCACGATATTCGGCGCGGCTTATGCGGTCCAACCGGCATACGGCATCGGCTTCGAAAAAGATGTCTACCTGTGGATTCCGGTTCTCGGCAACATGCTGGCCGTGTTCGTCATCCCGTTCGTCGGCAACCTGTCGGACAAGGTCGGCCGCAAACCGCCGATCATCGTCGGCGCCCTCTCTTCCGGATTGCTTGCGTTCGGCTATCTTTACGCGATCAGCATCCACAATGTGCCGCTGGCAATCTTCATATCGCTGTTGATGTGGGGCGTCGTCTACCAGGGCTACAACGCCATCTTCCCGAGCTTCTACCCCGAACTATTCCCGACGCGAACCCGGGTCTCGGCGATGGCGATATCCCAGAACATCGGGACAACGATCACGGCTCTGCTTCCTGCGCTGTTTGCAATCGTGGCGCCTCCGGGCTCGACCAACATCCCCCTCACCGTCGGAGCAATCGCCTTCGCTATTACCGTGATCGCAGCGCTGGCGGCTGTGACTGCCCGGGAAACCTATCGGATCAACATCAATGATCTCGGAAATCCCGGCGCTGTTCCAATGCCGAAGGCAGACTATGAGAGGATGCGGGCTCAGGCCGCAAGTGGAGCAGCTGTTGTTCTGACGTGATGGTTGGATGAGACCCGAAGAGACGAGGGAAAAGCCGCAACGTCGCAGCGATTGCGCGGTGTACCGTGCCTAAATGTGAAGCTGCCGCCATCGAAGCAAACCGAACGAAGGCGGCAGCTGGCTCCCGATAATTTAACCAGACACGAGAGACTACGGCAGCATGACACCCCAAGCCGAGTTTCACCAACGCGATCGCGATCTTCATCCTCCGGCGCACACGCCCGTTTACAAGACGAGCGTACTGCGCTCACCGCGCATCCCGCTTTGGTCTCTGCAAAATTCGCTATCGGAGGTAACCGGCCCGATATTTTCGCCTGACGAACTCGGTCCGCTCGATAACGATCTCGTCCTCAATTATGCCAAACAGGGCGAGGCGATCGGCGAGCAGACGATCGTTCACGGTTACGTACTCGACGGCAATAGCCAGCCGGTATCCAACACGCTAGTCGAGGTATGGCAGGCCAACGCCGGCGGACGCTACCGTCACCGCAACGACACCTATATCGCGCCGATCGACCCGAATTTCGGTGGCTGCGGCCGGATGCTGACCGATGAGCGGGGCTATTACTTCTTCCGGACGATCAAGCCTGGCGCATATCCGTTTCGAAATCGCATCAACAGCTGGCGGCCGGCCCACATCCATTTTTCGGTGTTCGGAACCGGCTTTGCGCAAAGACTGATAACCCAGATGTATTTCGAAGGCGATCTGCTCATCCCCCACGATTCCATCATCGCAACCATCCCCGACAAGTCGGCGGCAGATCGTTTGACCGCAAGGCTCGACCTCAACGCATCGCGCCCGCTGGAGTGCCTCGCCTACCGCTTCGATATTGTGTTGCGCGGGCGCCGCCAGACCTTGTTCGAAAACAAGCTTCAGGGAAGCTGACATGACACCGCCCCCCTTCATTCCTTCCTATCTGCCGGAGACGCCGTCACAAACGGCCGGCCCCTACGTTCACATCGGTCTCATACCGGAACAAGCGGGCTTTGAAATCTTCGAAAACAACTTCAGCGGCGATATCGCCGGTCCGGATGTCGTGGGCCAACGCATCATCATCGAGGGACGAATCTTCGATGGCGCCGGCCACGTGACAAAGGACGTCCTGGTGGAGACCTGGCAAGCGAACGCGGCCGGGCGATACAATCATCCGGCTGACATGCAGAACAAGACAATCGACCATAACTTCCGCGGGTGGGCTCGGACCGGAACGGACTTCGCCACCGGACTTTACACAATCCGCACCATCAAGCCGGGAAGCGTGGCGGGCCGTAAGGGCCGCAAGGCGATGGCGCCTCACGTCAATTTCTGGCTGGCCTCTCGCGGCATCAATATCGGCCTCGCTACGCGCATGTATTTTGGCGACGAGGAAGCGGCGAATTCCGATGATCCGGTCCTGAACATTATCGAGCAACCGGAACGGCGCAAAACATTGATAGCGCCGCGATCGGAACGCGACGGTGCGCTCGTCTATACGTTCGACATTTATCTTCAGGGCGATCGGGAGACTGTGTTCTTCGATGTTTGAAGTGACTGCGCCGACGATCGGCACAGATGGGTTTTGGACCAACCACCAACGGAGGAAGATGATATGGCGACGGACGAGCAGATCCTAGCCTCGGTAAGGCCCGGCAAGCCACCGGTCAATTGCCCCGTGCTCGGCACCTGGCGGCTGCGAACCTATGTTCGCGAGCGCTTGTCTGACGGCCAACGGCACAACCAGTTCGGAGAAGCACCGGACGGCTACATCGGTTATGCGCCGGACGGCAGGATGTACGCCATCTTCACGCGCGACGACCGCGTGGCGCCTCGCGACGTGGTGCCTACTGACGAAGAAGGCGTTCAATTGCTCGGTACCATGGTCGCCTATGCCGGCACTTTCTCATTGGGAGAAAATGTCGTGGTTCATCACATCGACACATCCTGGAATCAGGCATGGACCGGCACCAACCAGATCCGGCACTTCGTACTGGAGGCGAATACCCTGACGATCACGACCGCTCCGTACAAGAGCTATCTGGATGGCACCATGGGCCGGTCGATTCTCGTCTGGGACAAGGTGTCCTGATGCCACGCTTCTATCCGCGAGAGATTTGCGATGAATGATCCATTTACAATCGAGGGAGCGCATGTGCTGGTTACGGGCGGCTCGAGCGGCCTCGGACGTTTTTTCGCGGTATTTCTTGCCGCGCGAGGGGCGCGCGTAACCGTCGGTGCGCGCCGTGCCGAAGCGTTGGCAAAGACCGTCGAAGATATCGGCAACGCCAAAGGCCAGGCTCAAAGCGTCGTGATGGA
The DNA here is from genome assembly GCF_036924535.1 of Bradyrhizobium sp. AZCC 2262. NCBI lineage: Bacteria > Pseudomonadati > Pseudomonadota > Alphaproteobacteria > Hyphomicrobiales > Nitrobacteraceae > Bradyrhizobium > Bradyrhizobium sp. AZCC 2262. The sequence goes on from NZ_JAZHRT010000001.1 coordinate 6,282,186, forward strand.
TGTCACTGTCGCAGCGAGCATTGAGACCGCGTTGGACGCCGCCGAAGCACACTTCGGTCCGGTGGAGATTGTCATCAACAACGCCGGCGTGACGGCGACCCGACCGGCCCTGCAGCAGGACGAGGCAGACTGGGACAAGGTTATCGATACCAATCTGAAAGGAGTCTGGCTGGTCGCGCAAGCAGTTGGACGACGAATGGTCGCGCATGAGGTGAAGGGCTCGATCGTCAACGTGGCTTCGATCCTTGGCCTGCGGGTCGCAAGTTCCGTCGCTCCATATGCCGTCTCGAAAGCCGGCGTGGTACAAATGACGAAGGCGCTGGCGTTGGAATGGGCGCGCTATGGCATTCGTGTGAACGCACTTGCGCCCGGCTACTTCGAAACCGAACTCAACGACGATTTCTTTCGGGAGGCCGCGGGCGAGGCCCTCATCAAGCGGATTCCGCAGCGGCGGCTTGGCGAATTGCGGGAACTCGAGGGGCCGCTTCTGCTGCTGGCTTCGCAGGCTGGTTCCTACATGACCGGAAGCGTGATCGTCGCAGACGGCGGCCACGTCGTTTCGACCCTTTGAATGGTGGCTTCTTACGGACTTCAAAGCTTCAGCGAAGCAAGGATGATGTTCCAATGAACGCAAACGACAGGCATCCTTTCGAGACCAACTTGGACCGGCATCCGTCCAATTACATACCGTTGTCGCCCGTCAGCTTCCTGACCCGCGCCGCAAGCGCCTTCGCCAGCAAATTGGCCGTGATCGATGGCGAGCGTCGCTATACCTATGCGCAGCTCCTTGATCGCTGTATCAGGCTCGCATCCGGATTGGCGCGGCTTGGGGTCAAGCGGCTCGACACCGTGGCGATCATCGCATCGAACATTCCAGAAATGATCGAAGCGCATTTTGCCGTACCGATGCTTGGAGCTGTACTCAATCCACTCAATACGCGCCTCGACGCTGCGAATATCGCTTTCTCACTGATGCATGGAAGCGCCAAGGTTTTGATCGTCGACGCGGAATATGCGCCGCTGGTGCGGCAAGCCCTGCAACAGGTAGATCGAGAGATCGTCGTCATCGATATCGCTTCCCCTGATTTACCGGTCGACCCACTAGGCACGCATGCCTACGAGGCGCTCCTCGGCACCGGCGACCCGAATTTTGACTGGCCTGGCGTTACAGATGAATGGCAGTCGCTATGCCTGCTCTATACTTCAGGGACCACCGGCGACCCAAAAGGCGTCGTCTATAGTCACCGCGGCGCCTATCTTTCGGCGCTCGGCAACGGCTTCAGCTTCGGACTCACATTCGACAGCATCTACCTTTGGACATTGCCGATGTTCCACTGTTCCGGGTGGTCTTATCCATGGGCAGTTGTCGCCGCGGGCGGCACGCAGATATGTCTTCGCAAGGTCGAGCCAGCACAGATCTTCCGGCTGATCGCAGAACATCGGGTCACGCATCTTTGCGGTGCACCTATCGTCCTGAATATGCTGGCTCACGCGCCCGCAGAACAGCGAGTGCCGTTCCAGCACACGGTGACGGTTGCGACCGGTGGCGCGGCACCGCCCTCTGCCGTCTTCCGGTCGATGGAAGCCCTCGGCTTTCGGGTGACACATCTTTATGGGGCTACCGAGACCTACGGACCCGCGACTTCCTGCGTCTTCCAGCCGGAGTGGAACGCGCTGCCGGATGATGAGCGCTTTGCCAGGATGGCGCGGCAAGGTGTTGCATATCCCATGGTCGAGGCGGTTACCGTCGCCGATCCCAAGACAATGGTCCCGGTTCCGCGCGATGGCACGACAGTCGGCGAGATCATGGTGCGCAGCAACACCGTGATGAAGGGGTATCTCAAGAACGAAGCTGCAACGGCAAAAACCCTCGTCGGAAACTGGTGCCTCTCCGGTGATCTCGCTGTTTGGCATCCCGATGGTGCGATCGAGATCAAGGATCGCTCCAAGGACATCATCATCTCCGGCGGCGAAAACATTTCGAGCCTTGAGGTCGAAGAGGTGCTTACGCAGCACCCTGCAGTGATGTTAGCGGCAGTCGTCGCCCGTCCTGACCCGAAGTGGGGCGAGACACCCTGCGCATTCCTCGAACTCAAGCCAGGCGCGACCCGGCCCGACGACAAAGAGGTCGTTGCCTTCTGTCAGGCACGCCTGGCACGTTTCAAGGTTCCCAAGGTTTTTATCTACGGCGCGCTGCCGAAGACATCGACAGGAAAGATACAAAAGTTTGTGCTCCGTGATCAGGCGGGCGCATTGTGAACAAAGGGCCTGATAGCGCGAAAGAGCATCGCAAGGTGGACCGCTCACCGGTTGGGCGTTCCATGACGATGCAGCACGCCGAGGCCAACGGTATCACGATCGCTTACGGCGTCCGGGGCTCGGGGCCACCGCTTGTTCTCATCATGGGTTATCGCCTCGGTTCGCTCGCATGGCCGCTCGCCTTCATCGAGGCGCTGGCGGAGCGGTTTACCGTGGTGCTGTTCGATAATCGCGGGACGGGTACAAGCGACAAGCCCACATTCGGTTATGAAATCTCAAATATGGCCAGGGATGTAGGGGGCCTTCTAGATCATTTGAAAATCGCGCGGACCCATGTCCTTGGCTATTCAATGGGAGGCGCGATCGCGCAGGAATTCATTCGGCAATTTCCCGATCGGGTCTTGGGTCTGGTGCTTTGCGCGACGACGTGCGGCGGTCCACGCGCAGTATACGCACCACCGTCCGTTGTCCGCGTGATGCGAGAGCTCGACGGGTTGAAACCGGAGGAAATCGCCCGGCGGATCTGGGAGGTTACATATTCGCCGGGATACCTCGAGAACCACCGGGACCTGGCCGAAGACCAGATGCGGCGCGAGATCGCGGCGCCAACCCCTTTGCACGCCGCGGATCTACAGTTTCAGGCGTTTGCGGAATTCGATTGCTCCAAAGCGCTTCCGAACATCAAAGCCCCAACTCTTGTGCTGACCGGCGATCTCGACCGGTTGGTATCACCGCAGAACTCCAAACTCATCGCAAGTCACATTCCGGGGGCGAGCCTGGTCGTCATTCCTCGCTGCGGTCATCGAATGATGTGGGAAGCCACCGATGAATGTATCGGGTTCGTCACGGAATTTCTGAGCGTTTCCGAAGAGCGTCGCGAAAATATGGCTTCGCCTGTCTCGCAAGACGGTGACGACACGCTGGAAGATTTCGTCGGCCTTTTCACGCCCGCAGTCGACCTTTTTACGGACTTGCCGTGGATGCTGGCGGGAGCCGGGATCGATACGATGACGATCGCCCGGCAATCGATCTATTTCGCAGGCAAGGCTCAGTTTGGTGACGGCAAGCCAATAATCCTCGTCCCGGACTTCAGCAACAATCTGCCTTTCCTGCTGCTCTCGAATTGGCTCAAGGTGCTCGGCTATCGCCCGGCGACCACCGGCCTGTCCGTGAATATGGACGACCAATCGGTAACGGGTTTGATAGGCGCCGTTACCCAACGAATCGGCAGGAAGGCGGTGCTGGTAGCTGCCGCCTCCGGTGTGCCGTTCGCATCGGCGATGGCCGAGGCCCATAAGGAATGGGTGTCCGACATCGTCGTACTCAATGCTTCCCGCCACCCTGACATGCCTTCCGGCATTCGATCCCATTTCATCGCGTCCGGCTGGTCGCTGCTTCTTGCCATGGCCGCTTTGCCACAAGTGTTGCGAAACATTCAGATCGAACTGATCGAACCATCGGAGTCACCATGAGCCGCCTCGTCTACGTATTGAACGGTCCCAACCTTAATCTCCTTGGCAAACGCCAGCCTCACATCTACGGCCACGAAACTCTTGCTGACGTCGAGGCCGATTGCCGCAAGGTCGCCAGCGAGCACGGACTTGAACTTCGCTTTCACCAGTCGAACCGCGAGTACGAGATCATCGACTGGATTCACGAGGCAAGAGAAGTTGCGTCCGGCATCGTGATCAATCCTGCCGCATTTACACATACGTCGGTTGCGATCCTTGACGCACTCAATACCTTCGAAGCCACCGTCATCGAAGTCCATATCTCGAACGTTCACAAGCGCGAGGAATTCCGCCATCACTCCTATGTCTCGCTTCGCGCCGATGGCGTGATCGCCGGGCTTGGAACCCAGGGATATGCGCTGGCGCTGCGCCGTCTTGCGCACTTGCTCGATAAATCAGCCGCAAAATGAGTTCGGATTCCAGGGCGGCGGCGTCGAAAATCGCCATCCTCCGCTCTGCACGGCCATCTTGATGAGAAGAGGAACACGCCAATGACGATCAGCGGACGCACAAAGCTCATTGCCCATCTCGGCTATCCGACCGAGAGCTTCAAGGCGCCAATGATCTACAACCCCTATTTCGAGAGATACAACATTGACGCCGTTGTCGTTCCGATGGGCTGCAAAGCCGAGGACTACCCTGCCTTTCTCGAGCTCGTGTTCAAGCTTTCCAATATCCATGGTGCGCTTGTCACCATGCCGCACAAGGTGACCACTGTCCCATTGCTGGATGAGGTCATGACCACGGCGAAGGTCGCGGGTGCGTGCAACGCAGTCCGTCTTGGCCCGGGTGGCACCCTCGTCGGTGACATGTTTGACGGCGAAGGTTTTGTTCGCGGCATTCTGCGCAAAGGCCGGGTGTTGGCGGGAGCGCGCGCGCTGGTCGTTGGGGGCGGTGGCGTCGGCTCAGCGATTGTGGCGTCACTGGCCAAGGCTGGCGTGGCCGAGCTTGCGCTGTTCGATGCCTCTGCTGCGACAATGAACGGTTTGGCGGAGCGTTTGCGAGCCTATTATCCGGCGTTGAAGATAGAGGTCGGTTCCAGGGATCCGGCCGGATTCGATGTTGTCGTCAACGCAACGCCGCTCGGAATGAAGGATGGTGACCCGTTGCCGATGGACGTTGATCGAATTGCTTCCTCGACGCTCGTCGGCGAAGTCGTGATGAAGCAGGAAATCACGCCGTTTCTGGCGGCGGCAAGGGCGCGTGGCTGCGAAATTCAGGTCGGCACCGACATGCTGTTCGAGCAAATACCAGCCTATCTCGAGTTCTTCGGCTTTCGCACCACCACGCCGGAGGAACTCAGGGCTGTCGCGCAGATCGACTACTGAGAAGATCGTCCTCAGGGCGGGCCGTTCGAGCCAGCTACGGCCAGGCAAGCCAAACACGTTCGCTCGCGAAGCGAGCGAACGCTGCCGCGTGGCACTATGGATTTCCCACCAGCACAAAAGGCGCCCAGACGCTGGGATGCGCAGTCTCGCCGCCCTTGGCAATCCAGGTCGCGATCGAGCGGCGAAGCGCCTCGGCGCGGTCGATATCGGAATGCGACGCCATGGCACGGGTTGCGCCCGTGGTGATAGCTACGGCCGCGTCCGAACCGACAGGCCAGTGTGAGACCAGCAGGGCACGTGCGCCTGCATAAAAGAACGCTCTGGCAAGGCCGGAGAAGGCTTCAGAATTTGATGCGTCGCCGCCGCCTGCGGTGTTGCAGGCTGAAAGCACGACCCAGTCGGCGTCGAGCTTGAGGGCGGAAACCTCCGATGACGAGAGATAGCCGTCATCGGCCTGCGTGGCTGCGGCAGGCGGTGTCAGGATCAATCCAGGCTCGATCGAACCATGGACCTGGCCTGCAAGCGCCCCGTGCGTCGCAAAGTGGAGAACGCGATACTGTTCGAGGCGTCCGCCTTCGCTAAGCGACTTTATCCTGGCTTCGCTTGCCTCATTGCCGAGATAAACGTCGCCTTTCGGCGTAAAGCTACTCGCCACCATGCACAATTCGACGGCCGTCTCGGGCAGCGGCGTCAAGCGCTTGAGCTGCTCGATGTCGGCGGTGCCGCCTGAAAGCGCCACGGCTGAACGTCGCCCTCTTTGAGCTAGCTGACTCGTTCGCAGCTCCGAGCTTTCCGCGCAATTCTGAAAAAGGCGCGCCTGCTTGACGCGATCCAAAACCCAGCTCTGACCATCTCCGTTCAGCAGCGGATTTCCAAAACCGATGAACGGCTTTTGCGCCCTGCTCTTTTGCGCGACTTGACGTAGCGCCTTGAGGCTTGAGACCGACGGCAGGACGGTCGCCGCAAACTGTTTGACCAGCCATGGCGCCTTGGCGAGATCCTGCCGGCTGCCGCCCGGCGCCGGCTTCTCGGTCAGCAAAAGCTGGAACGGCAGCGTGGCCAGCGGACCGGATGGCACAAGAATAAGCTCCTTGCCCGCAATATCCTTTGCGACCGGCTCAAGGAGCGCCTGGTAAAGCCCGAACGCTTTGTTCAAATCGAACGGCAATGGGTCGCCTGCAGCCGGTGACCGGCCAAGGCCGAGCTTTTCAGCGCAAGCCCTGGTGGCGTCCATCCATGCTTCCTGATCAACGCCGCAGCGCAAGATGCCGATCGTTTCTGCCAGTTCCTTTGCACCGATCGGAGTGGCATGCCATCGGACGTCCAGGCGCGTGACGGCCCAGACGAAGGTGAAGCGCGAGGTCGTAGTGAACAACAGCAGCGCCTCATTCGGACCGAGCTGCTTTTGAATATCTTCGATGGCAATGGGGGCCTTGGTGATGAGCGTTGCATATCCCGGGAATTGGGCGGCGATCGAGCGATCCAGTTCTCTTATCTGGTTGGCAATGCCCGACGCCTGCGCGCGAATTTCCTGCTCTGTCTGCGGGTTGCGCGCGGCATTCGGCTGTGAAATGGCCGCGATCAGCAATCGATCGATCGCAAGCGCCTGGTCACTCAGATCTTGCCGCTGACGAACCCGTGCCGACAGGTCCCCGCTGCCCGCCGCAACGCGCGCTGACATTCCGGCAATCGCCCTTGCCGCCTGCCCGTCGCCGATCCACTGCGCAGCCTCGAAAGCCTGGGATCGCAACGTGATCGCCTTGGCGTTGTCGGAGGTCTCTGCGAGCTGGTAGGCGGCAACGATTGCCCCGGGGAAAGGATTTGTGGTGTCGCGGATCTTTGGCTCGGCTGTTGTCTGCGCCTCGCTCAATTCATTGGAGCTGCGGCCGATCGATGCTGCCGAGGCGCGTGCAAACGCATCGTGGGCCTGCTGCCAATCCTTCGAGTCCAGGTAGTGCGCGCCGAGATTGATGAGACTGGTGACGACGTCCGGATGCACCTCGCTCAGGACACTCAAACGGATATCCAGCGCCCGCTTCAGGAGCGGTTCTGCCTCCTGAGGCCTTCCACTGCTATCCATGATCACAGCCAGATTATTGAGGCTGTTGGCGACCAGCGGGTGGAGTTTGCCGAGCGCGCCCTCGCGTATGGCAAGAGACCGGCGCGCCAAAACTTCTGCTTCGGCGTAACGCTCATCGTCGCTAATCAGCGTCACGAGATTGTCGAGCGCGATAGCGACATCGAGATGGTTCGGTCCGAGGCTTTTTTCGCGAATGGCCAGCGATCGGCGAAACAGCGGTTCGGCTTCCTTCTTTCGACCGGCGTATGCCTTCGCGTCAGCGAGATTGTTCAGTGCAATCGCCACGTTTGGGTGATCCGGTCCGAAAGCCTTTTCCTGAATGGCAAGGGCACGAACAAGCAGGCCTTCTGCTTCTGAAGCCCTGCCCTCTCTCGAGAAAACAATCGCAAGATTGTTGAGGCTGGCGGCGACGTCGGGGTGAGCGGCCCCCAGCGCCTTTTCCCTGATGGCCAATGCACGTCGCGCCAGTTGTTCGGCCTCCTGGAGCCGCCCCTGCAGACGCCTCAGTTCTCCCAGATTGTTGAGCGTTGCGGTAACATGGAGGCTATCGGGGCCATGTCGCTTTTCCTGAAGCGCAAGCGCTTCAAGGAAGCGCTCCTCAGCGAGCTGCAGCCTGCCTTGCGCCTTGTACACCTCTGCTATGTTGTTGAGGGCAACCGGGACCATGATATCCGCTTGCCCCGATGCGCGTTTGAAAACTTCCAGCGCCTGGCCGTAGATATCGAGCGCCTCCGCCTCTCTCAATTGATTGTGACGGACATTGCCCAGTTGCATCCGCGCCAATGCCGTCGTGAGATGGTCGCGGCCCAATGTGCTTTCATCGATGGCGATCGCGCGCAAAGCATCGCGTTCGGCGTCCTTCAGCCGGTTTTGGCTGAATGCGATTTGGCCGAGCGGGGCGAGCACAGCGGCAACATCAGGATGATTTACACCGAGCGTCTTCTGGCGGATGGCAAGCGCTCTTCCAAGCACCGTTGCAGCCTCGGTCGTTTCGCCCTGCGCTTGCAGCGTCTGACCAAGCACGACAAGGGTCGTCGCCGTCAAAGGCGACTGCCGTCCTGAAACTTTTTCGGCTTCACTTGTCAGTTTGCGCGCCAGCGCTACGGCTTCCCCGTATCGCCCTTCCTGAGCAAGCGCCGTAATGCGTTGCATCAGCGTCAGCATTTCCTGCGGGCCCGCCCGGCAAGGCAACACAGCCATGCCTGCGAGAAACACGGTGACAATAGTTAAGCCAGCAAATCTTCGACTTACTCGCATGCCTCAACCGCCCGAATCCGCACTGCAAGAAGTTTGACATCGCTGCTCTCTGAGGCCGTAGCATGGCGAAAGCCAAACTCTGCCGCATCACAGGCTTTCGCAAGACGCCGTGCGGATCCAGAATGATTGATACCCTTGTTGTCGGATCGTCATCGGATTGACGTAAACTATCATCCCTCGTTTGGGCCGAGTTCGCAGGCTTGCCGAACCTGGAGAGGGCGCTTGCACAGGTTTCGCACCAGAATGGGCGTTGACGAGATACGGCGATCGCGTGCGAAAGCCACGAAAAGTGCAGGAAAATCAACAGACGCGACCTGGATTACGCCGCTCATAGCGGTCTGGTTGCAGGTTCGAGTCCAGCCGAGCTTTCCTCAACAGCCGCGGCAGATTGATCCTTCAAGCATCTTCTGGAGCCGCGCGTCTTCCTTGTCGATGGTCGGGTCCGTACCAAGCAACGGCCCGTTCATGACGTGGCCACCGATGCCGGATGGCAGTGCCGTACCCAGAGAATTCGTCCCCGGTGCAGCACCGCTCGTGCCGAGCGCTCCGCCGCCTGCTATCGACATCGACATGTGGGATCCCATCCCGCCACGGGCAAACGCGGCTTCCGAGAGCACAAGGCAGGCGGCGAACAAGAGAAGCGAAACTGGTTTCATGGTTCACACTCCATGCGTTGCGACGACCTGAACTTAAAGGTAGGTGCCGCGCGCCGCCCGGCCGCACACGATTGCGCGAGCAGATCATTACAATCCCGACAGGATTCTGCGCTGAAGGCCTCATCTCGGCCGATCCGCTTCTGCGCCAATCGGGCGTTGCAGCAACGGGTGCCGTCGGACCCGGTGGGTGCGTCAAGACCCGATGGGGCAAGACAGCGGATAGCGGTAACCGAACGCCTGGATTGTGCGAACGGAGAAGGCCACACGACATTTACCAGTACGCGACTAGTAAGCGCGTGCGAAATCACCTTCCTGCTTGATCTCGCCAAAGGCCGGAAAGCGCGCCTGCCATCGCGTGCCCTTGGCCTTTGTCAGGGCATTGAGGCTTTCAAGCACCGCAACGCCGTCCTTGCGCAGGCTTGCCGCCACCGCCGCACGATCCGGAAAATGCTTGCGAACGGCGTCAAGCCAGATCGTGCGTCCCGCAAGGAAGCCGCCGGCGCCCGCCGCATAGGCGAACTCCAGCACCCGCTCGAATTTCTCGGGCGCTGCACCACCCGACAGCAGCACCCAGGGAATGTTCCGCTCGCGGCAGATCACGCCGATGGCATCGAACTCCTTCTGCGCGGCTTGCGCCGCCGCGCTCCCGTCCCGCGGCGGCAGGCTGTTGGCGGCGAGCGGGCTCTCCAGCTTCAGCAGGTCGACGCCGTATTCCGGCTTGACGAACTCGTGCACGCTGTCGATCACCAGTCCTGGCAGCTTGCCGGGCGATTCCACATAGTCAGCGGTGTGATTGGCGCTGCCGAGGAACGGATAGACCAGCAGCTCCAGCACATAGGGAATGTCGTGGCGCGCACACTCCTGCCCGATCTCGCGGACGAACCGCTTCTGATGTTCGTTGACGCTAGCGTCAGCATCGGGACGGTACCAGGCCAGCACCTTGACCGCGTCACCGCCGATCGCGCGGATCTTCTCCACGCTCCAGTTGGCGATGGCGCGTGATTTGCGGCCGCCGGCGGCCTCCTCAACGCGGTGCTCCTCCAGCGTCATGATGAGACCGCAGCGCGCGGGCAGCAGGTCGATCGCGGCCGGGACGGCAAAGTTCGGATCGAACAGCATCGAGCTGCAATGCGGCGCGAGGCTTTCCACCAGCAGGCGCTTGGCGGCGGTGACATCGGAATACTCGACCTGATCGCGCGTGATGCCCTTTGCCTGGGCGATGGCGTCGAACAGCGGCGGCCGCTGATCCAGCGCAACCATGCGAAAGTGGCCATCCGCATCCGCCAGGCGCGCGATGCCCCGGTTCTTTCCGATCGTTCTCATTGGTGCGTCCTCATGAAGGCAAGACAGTCATTGATGGAAGGAATTCCGGCGCGGCCGCCCGACCGGGTGCATTTCAGCGCAGCGGCCGCAGCCGCGAATGCCATGGCATCCTGCACATCGAGGCGCGCGCCGATCGCGAAGACATAGGCGCCGTGGAAGACGTCGCCGGCACCCGTCGTGTCGACGACGGCAACAGGGTATGCGGCGCGCCGCCGCAGATGGCCGTCCTCGTACCAGCTCACCCCTTCGCTGCCGCGCGTGACGGCCATGACACGGCAATTGAAGCGCGCGAGCTTGTTCAGGGATGCATCGTCCGCCGACCCGGCAAAGGAAGCGAGCGCAGGCTCGGAGAAAACGGCGTGATCGGTGAGCGGCAGCAGGCGCTCGAACACCTCGGCGCCGGCGACATCGCCATCGAGCACGGTCGGAATACGAAGCGCGCGCGCCTTGCCGAACAGCGCGATCGCGCCTTCGACCCAGCGCGGATCGGCAAGCACCGCGGACGCCTGCACTACTTCATCCAGCGGCAGCCAATCGGCAGCCTCGGGAAAGGTCCCGCGAAAATTCACGATCTGCCGCTCGCCGGCGCTGTCGACGATGATCCCCGAGACCGAGGAGCGTCCGTCCGGAAACAATCTGAAATTTGCGACGTCGATTCTTTCGGCAGCCAGCGCCGACCGCATTTCGCGCCCCGCGGCATCGTCTCCCGCACGGCCCCAGAATGCGACGGAGCCGCCGAGCCGCGCCCCCGTCACGGCGGCGTTTGCCGCCATTCCGCCGCCGAGCGTCGCATAGTCGGGGCTCCTGATCTTCTCGCTTTGGCCAGAAAAAAACCGGTCGACGCGCCACACCTGATCAAGCGCCGAGAGCCCGAGGCAGATGATACGGACCCGCCCGGCCCTCGACGCGATATCCGCGATCACCCCGCGATCTTCGGTCGCCTCGCGCGCGGTCACTGCAGCACCCGGCCGTCGTTGCTGTCGAACAGATGGGTTTTCCCCGGCTGCGGGCGAAGGCTGAGGAGGTCACCGACCCTCGGCCGCAGCGACGGATCGACGCGCGCAATCGCCGAGGCGCCTGCCAGGTCGAAATGGATCAGCGTATCCGAGCCGAGCGGCTCGACCAGCTTGATCGTCACGGCGATGCCGTCGGCCGGATCCGCCGCCACGACAAAATGCTCGGGACGGATTCCGAGCACGCCCTTGGCGGCCTGGCGCAGCGGGCTGCAACTCGCAGCACCCAGCGGCACTACCGCGCCGCTCTGGGAAAACACCACGCCGTCCCCACGCCACTCTACGGGGAAGAAATTCATCGTCGGCGAGCCGATGAAGCCCGCCACGAACTGGTTGGCCGGCCGCTCATAGACCGCCTCCGGCGTGTCGTATTGCTGCACCGTGCCGCTCTGCAACACCACGATGCGGTCGGCCATGGTCATGGCCTCGATCTGATCATGGGTGACGAAGACCATCGTGGTCTTCAGCTCCTGCGACAACGCCTTGATTTCGGCCCGCACCTGCCCGCGCAGCTTTGCATCGAGATTGGAGAGCGGCTCATCGAACAAAAACGCCTTGGGATTTCGCACGATGGCGCGTCCCATCGCCACGCGCTGGCGCTGGCCGCCGGACAATTCCTTCGGCTTGCGGTCGAGATAGGGCTCGATGTGCAGCAGCGCCGCGGCGCGCTTCACCCGCGCATCGATCTCGGCCTTCGGCGTCCCCCGCAGCTCGAGCGCAAAGGACATGTTGTCGTAGACCCGCATATGCGGATAGAGCGCGTAGTCCTGGAACACCATGGCGATATCGCGCTGCGCCGCCGGGATGCCGTTGACGCGTTTGTCGCCGATATAGACGTCGCCCGCCGTGATCGGCTCGAGCCCCGCGATGATCCGCAGGAGCGTGGACTTGCCGCAGCCGGACGGGCCGACAAAGACGACAAACTCGTGATCGGCAATCTCGAGATTGAGATCGGGGATCACGGCCAAGGTGCCGTAGCGCTTGACGAGATTGCGGATCGAGATCGAGGCCATAATGGTCAGTCCAGCGCCAGCACGGGCTTGATCAGCTCGCCTTTGGCAAAACGTGCAAAATTTTCCGGCAAGCTCGAAAGGCCGAATTCGCCGTCGACCAGGACGCGATATTCGTCCTTGTAGCGGCGCAACAGCGCAACGTTCGGCTCGAAATCGGCGATCGGAAAATAGAAAGTGCGGATCATGTAAAAATCCTTGCGGCGAAACACCTTGCCTTCCTCGATGGTCCAGGGCGCGGCGTTCTCGCCGACCAGCACCAGCGCGCCGCGGGGCAGCACCAGTTCGATGCCGAGATTGCGCGCCGCATGCGCGCCCGAGCATTCCATGATCAGCGCAAAGCGTTTCGAGGTGTCGCCGACCGGGTGCGCGCTTGCGCCGAAGGATTGCGCGATGGCAAGCCGCGCAGCGTTGGGATCGGCGACATGGATGTCGTCATAGCCGAGGCTGCGCAGCGCCAGCACGACGCCAAGCCCGACCGGCCCCGCCCCCATCACCAGAACAGGAGCAGCCTCCTGCGGCGGCACCACGCGGCTGACGAACCGCACCGCGTGACCGGAGGTGCCGATCACATCGAGGAGCAGCGGCGCGAGGCTGTCCTCGATGTCGTCAGGCACCGGCAGCAGGCAGTTCTCCGGTACCGGCACATATTCGGCATAGCCGCCCGGCCGGTTCCAGCCGATCAGGCTCGATACTTCGAGGCACATCTGGGTGTCGCCGCGCTTGCAGGCGGCGCAACGGTCGCAATGAAGTGGGATATAGACGGCGCAGCGGCGGCCATGCAGGCGATGGCCCGGCTGCTCGACCACGCCGAATATCTCGTGACCCGCCGTGAACTCCGCGCCCTTGTGCCAGAGCTTGAAGTCGGAGCCGCACAGCGCCGTGCGCGAGACGCGCACCAGCACCTCGCCAGCAGCGACTTCCGGCGTCGCTACGCGCTCGATGGTGATGCGTTCGTGGCCGTGGAAGACCGCAGCGCGCATGATCGAATTCGCTGATGGAGAGACGTTCATCGGAGCACCTAACCCTTTACCGCACCGAGCGTCAGCCCGGAGACCAGCCAGCGCTGAACCAGCGCGGCGAGAATGAGCGGCGGCAGCGCGATCAGCGTCGCCGCCGCCATCAGCGCGCCCCATTGCGTCGAGCCTTCGCCGATGAAATTGAAGGCGGCCGCGATCAGTGTCTTGCTGTCACCGTTCGACAGCACCAGCGCGAACAGGAAATAGTTCCAGGAAAAGACGAAGGCCAGGATCGCCGCCACCGCGATGCCCGAACCAACCAGCGGGAGCGCGATCCGCCAGAGGATCCGCGTGACGCTGCAGCCGTCGACTTGCGCGGCTTCGAAGACGCTGCGCGGGATGCCATCGAAGGACGGCATCAGCACCCAGATCACGATCGGCAGCGTGATGACGGCGTGGCTGAGAATGAGCGCCGTGTAGGAGCCGATCATGCCGACCTGGCGGAACATGACGTACCACGGCAGCAGGAACAGCGTGCCGGGCGCCATGCGCGCCGCCAGCGTCAGGATGGCCGGCCATGAAATCCGGGTCCATGACACGGCGAAGGCCGCGGGAATTCCGAACAGCAATCCGAGGCTGGTCGAGCCGATGGTGACGATCAGGCTGTTGACCGCATAGCTCACGAACGGTGTCGTCTTCATGAGCTGGACGTAGTTCTCCAGCGTCGGCGAGAACATCAATGTCGGCGGATACGCCGTCACCTCGAACGAGGGTTTTAGCGACGACACCACCATCCATACCGTCGGCGTCATGATGATGATGCCGGCGAGCACAAGTTGCAGCAGGTTGAGGTGGCGAATCCAGCGGTCGGTGGTCGGTGCGTCGGTCATGTCAGCACCTACCAGGCGACCGCGCCGCGCAAGCGGTTGAATGCGAGCACCGCGCCGAACACGATCGCGGTCAGCGTCAGCATCAACGCACTGGCATAGCCGATGTTGAAGAATTCGAATCCGACCCGGAAACCGTAGATATTGAGCGTGTTCGATGCGTTGCCGGGACCGCCCTGGGTAGTGATGTAGATGATGTCGAAGAAGCGCAGCAGGTCGACACTACGCAGGATGGCTGCGGTGACGATGGTCGGCAGCAGGAGCGGCAGCGTGATGCGCTGAAAGGTCTTGAACGCCGAAGCGCCGTCGATCTGGGCTGCTTCATAGACGCTCGGCGGCAATGACTGCAGCCCGCCGAGCACGATCAGCGCGACATAGGGCGTCCATTGCCAACTGTCGATCAGCGCGACGGTCGGAATGACCCACCTCGGCGAGGCCAGCCACTCCGATGGCGGCAGGCCGAGCGATTGCAGGATGTAGTTTGCCGCCCCGAGCGACGGATCGAGGATCACGAGCCACATCATGCCGGCGACCACCGGCGGCATCATGAAGGGCGAGATGAACATCGACCGCACGATTCCGGGCAGGCGCTTGGCGTGAAACAGAACCAGCGCCAGCCAGACGCCGAACACGAGCTGCAGAACCAGCGAGAGCACGTAGAGCGCGATGGTGACCCACAGCCCGTGCCAGAACTCGTAATCGGAAATGAGTTTCGAATAGTTCGCCAGGCCGGCAAAGGACTGCTTGCCGGTCGACGAAAAACTCTGGAAGCCGAGCCAGATCGTGTAGACGACCGGGAACGCGATCATGGCGACAGTGAAGATCACTGCCGGCGCCGAGAGCGCCGACAGTTCCAGCCGTTGCCGGTCCTCTGTCAATGTCGCAGCCGCATCCGACATGCGTACACTTCCCTTTCAGATCATCCCACCCGTCGACGTCACGCCAGCCGCTACTTTTGCGCGATCAGCGCATCGAGCGCCTTGTCCGCATCGGCACAGGCCTGATCGACGCTCTTCTGCTTCAGGATCAGATCCTGCACGGCCTGGCCGATGAATTCGCGCGACTCGGGATTGGCGACGATCGGGTAGCCGACCTCGGAGGATCCCTTGGTTGCGAGCACGTCGAGCGCGGCCTGCCATTCCTTGCGCACCGGCTCGGCGTCGATCCATTTGCGGTATTCGGGATCGTTGGCGACCGCCGGCCGCGGCGGCGCGATCCCCTGCAGCGCCATGCGCTTCTGGATCTCCGGACTGGTTGCCCATTGCACGAAGTACCAGGCGGGACTCGGCTGCTTGCTGTAGGCGGACACCGCCATGCCCCAGCCGATCGCGGTCGGCACCTGCCCGGCCTCGCCTGCCGGGAACGGCGCCAGACCGGTGTCCTTGAGCCGCTCGCCGCCGTCCATCACGGTGCGCAGTTCATTGGAGGATTCGAACGACATCGCGACGCGGCCGCTGCGATAGAGCGCCGATATCTGCTGGAAGCTGTAGTTGACGACGCCGGGCGGGCCATAGTCCCGCAGCAGCCGGCTGTAGGTATCCAGCGTCTCCTTGCCCTTCGCCGAGCAAAGATTGGATTTTCCATTTGCCATGTAGCTGCCGCCGATATTGTGCAGCATGTTGCTGAAGGTGTAGGCGATCGCGGGCTTCAGCCCGCGCGAGACAAACGGCGTGATGGTAGAGTCGCAGGCCTTGATCTTTTGCGCCGCGGCTTCGACGTCCTTGATGGTCGCCGGCTTCTCGACGCCGCATTTCTTGAGGACGTCGGTGCGGTAATAGAGGATCGGCCCCTCGATGTTCATGGGCATGCTGGTCACCTTGCCGTTGTATGTCCCGGCTTTCAGCAGCGCCTGGCTCAGGCCGGCAAGATCGTAGTCCGTCGCCACCTCGTTCTTCGACATCGCCGCCAGATCGGCATACCAGCCTGCGGCGGCGAACTGCTCGCCTTCCCGCGACGGCAACGTCATGAACACATCAACCTCGTCGCTGCGCGCATTCATGACGGTGACCAGCCGCTGGCGCATCTGCTGCTCCTGGTAGCCGTCGACCTTGAGCGTTATTCCCGTGAGTTTCTCGAAATCGGCCTTGTAGGTCAGCAGCGCCAGCGCCACGGGGTTGTTGTTGGCGAGGAACGTGACGGTCTTGCCCTGGAACTTCTTCCATTCGAAATCGGCCGCACGCGCCTGTGCGCTGACGGCGGCCGCCGCGAGAACCGGCAACGCGACGCGCGCCGCAAACATCCTGGGGTTCATTGAACTCCTCCCTGACCGGCTTGTTGTCTGCCTGTTCGGCAGCGCCTTTCTGAAACCGTTTACATCCTAAGCGCCGTCCTCCGCCTGTCAAGAGATGGACAATTCATCGAACATCGAGCAGAATTGCGAAGCGATCTTCGATGAAGCGCTCAACCATTTATGTAACGTTACATTGACAAACCCATGAGCCCGACTGCCGTCAGTTCATTGAAGCAAGGCATCCGCGCCGTCGCTGCGCGCGCCGGCGTCTCGACGGCGTCGGTCTCGCGCGCGATCAACAATCCCGAAGCGGTCAGCCCCTCCTTGCGCGCACGCATCTCGCAAGCGATCGAGGCGGTCGGCTACATCCCGCATGCGCCTGCCCGCATTCTTTCGTCGCGCCGCTCGCGCACGCTGGGTGCGATCGTGCCGACCATCGACAACACCATGTTCGCGCGCGGCATCGCCTCGTTGCAAAAATATCTTTCCTCCGTCGGTTACATGCTGTTCCTGACCACCAGCGGTTACGATCTCGAAGCCGAGCTGGAACAGGCGCGCAACCTCATCAGTCGCGGCGTCGATGGGCTGGTGCTGCGCGGCGATTGCCATCATGACGCCTTGCGCAAGATGCTCGCCGACAACGCAGTGCCCTTCATCAATGTCGGCATCTACCGGCCCGATCGTCCCTACCCCTGCGTCGGCACCGACAATGAGGCCGCGGCCTACCGCGCTGCCGCCCATGTCGTTGAACTCGGACATGTCAGGATCGGGATCGTCTCCGCCCTCCAGCGCAACAACGATCGCGCCAGCGCCCGCGTCGCCGGCTTCCGCCGCGCGCTTGCCGAAGGCGGCATCGAACTGCCGGAGAAATGGCATGTCGAGGTGCCCTACACGCTCGACGATGCGCGCGAGGCGGCGCGCTATCTGCTCAGCCTCGATGACCGTCCGACGGCGGTGGTCTGCGGCAACGACGTCATCGCCTACGGCGTGCTGCTGGAAGCCGAGCGCAGCGGTTTCTCGGTGCCGCGCGACCTCTCCGTGGTCGGCTTCGACGATCTCGACTGGAGCCGGCATTTGCGGCCGAGCCTGACCACCATTCACGTTCCCACCGGCGAGACCTGGCAGCGCGCCGGCGAGTATCTGGTCCGGCGGCTGGCCGGCGAACAGACCATCATGCATCACGAGATCGACCATTCGCTCGTCGTTCGCGAGTCGACGGCCCCGCCCCTGAAACGACACGGACGATCGCGATGACCTGCACCTTCTCGCTGGCTCAGGGTTTTCATGCCGTCGTGATCGGGGGCGCCGGCGATATCGGCGCCGCCATCAGCAATTTGTTGTGCGAATTAGGCGCAACCGTCACCGCCACCGCCGTCAACGAAGCCGATCTTGCCCGGACGCCGCTTGAGCCGCGGGCCGGGCTTGAGCTGACGACGCTCGACGTCACCAACGACGCCGCGGTCACAGCACTTGCGCAACGGCACCACCGCGTCGACGCGCTGGTCAATTGCGCCGGCATCCTCGCCCGCGACAAGGAATATGAGATCGAGACCTTCACCAAGGTGCTCGACGTCAATCTCACCGGCACGTTCCGGACCTGCATGGCGTTCCGCCCGCTGCTGGCCAAGGCCAAGGGTTCGATCGTCAACATCGCCTCGATGAATGCAACGCTGGCGCTGCCACGCATTCCCGCCTATTGCGCCAGCAAGGGCGGCGTCGTGATGCTGACCAAGTCGCTCGCCTTGGCCTGGGCCGAGGAAGGCATCCGCGTCAATGCGGTGGCGCCGGGCTATATCGAGACCTCGATCAACGCCGCCGGCCGGTCCGACGCTGCGCATTACCAGCGCATCGCCGACCGCACCGCCTTCAAGCGATGGGGGCAGCCGGAAGACGTTGCCGGCGCGGTCGCTTTCCTCTGCATGCCGGCGTCGCAATATGCGACCGGAACGGTGGTCGCGGTCGATGGCGGCTTTCTCGCCGGATAACGCGTTTTCCCGCGAGGTGGGAACGGTTCGCGTCAAGAAAACGCGTCAAGCATCAACCGTATCAATGAAGCTTGTTTGCTCCCGCTGACGACGATCGGGTGACCGGATCGCCATTGCCTGACAGGATCTGGGCCGCGCCGCCGATGCCGCGTCGAAAGGTTTCATCGAATGTGACGCCGCGAATTTGCCAACGGTGCGTTTGGCCGCGCCAGTCCATCTGCCACTGCGTGGCCCAGCCGAGGTCCCGGTCATCCCAGACCAATCGCCCGACCAAAACGACTTCGCCACCCTGCGCCGCCGCAACCGGCGCCAGCGCCGGGAAAGACGGCGTCCTGAGCTCCGCGCCGGTGATGTTCGATTTCGCCAACGCCGCCGTGCCGGGCAGCACGATGTCCATGCCACGCTTGTCGGCCGCGGCGAGCAGCGCGTCACGCTGCAAGTCGGACTGGGTCCCATCCGCGGTCACGATATAGTTCTTCGCGCCTTGTTCCATCTCGACAAAGACGGCAAGGGACGGGCGATGTGAAAGCCAGGGCTTGAGGCCAAACGCCCCAAGAATGTCGTCGATCTTGTCTTCCTCAAACTCCACGGTGAGATCGAAAGGCCGGTCGCGGGTACCCTGCTCGTCACGAATAGGTTTGCCAAAGAACTGATCGCGATAGCTGAATGCCCTGACGAAATCCTTTGCCTTCGACTTGTAGGCGGCCAATCGCCGGTCACCACTGAGTTTCTGTGCGCCGGATGCCTTGATGAGGACGTCCTCCAGACTGGCGGCAAAGCCGGTCATGCGGTTCGCCTCACCCTGGCCTGTCACGGTGACCTTCGTACGATAGAGATCAGCCGCCGCCGCGGCCATGGTGCCGGCGCACCAGGTCAGGAGGGCTGTCAGAAAAATGCTGATAATCGCGCGGTCCGCACCACGGCCTGTCAGGATAGACCGGCGTGTCGTCCTATGCAGATCGGCCATGACGATGCCTCCGCGATTCCGCCTGGGGATGTTCTTTTCTCCAAACATTCGTTCGTTTTTGCGGAAACGCAAATTTTCCGAGACCGCTTGCAGCCGCGCAAAGGGCCACGAGCGGACTCATCGCGGTGGCGCTCTTGCGATGCTTCAACCAGCAACTCAACCGGCGCTCCGGTCGTGATTCAAGTCCTGCGGCACCCGCGAGTGAAATCAGGGACTTATTGCTTCGTCTGTACGTCCTACATGCTTCAATCACCGCTGCCAAATCACCGCAAACCTCGTCGCGGCGCAGCATGCAAAATGAGACTACCTGTCAAGTTGCAGCAGGTGAAGTTGCGTGCGCGGCCCCCGTCATCGGTTAGCTTCAGCCCCGGCGATCTCTGTCGCAATGCATTCCGGCTGCACGGTACGCAACCGGCATCGGCCGCATGGCGATTTGGAACGACCTAAAAACTGGCGATACAAGGGAGGGGTTCGATGTTTAAAAGCTGTGCGGGACTGGTCGCGCTGAGCAGCCTGTTGCTTTCCGGCGCCGCCTTAGCTCAAGAGAAGATCAAGGTCGGTGTCACCGCGACGCTCGAAGGCACCTATACGGTGCTCGGCGAGGACGGCATACGGGGCCATCAGACGGCGCTCAATACGCTTGGCAAGAAGGTCGGCGACAAGGAACTCGAATTCATCATCGCGTCGACGGATGCCACGCCCGACTCCGCCATTCGCGCCGTGCGCAAGCTGATCGAGCAGGACAAGGTCCAGATCCTGCTCTCGCCGCTGTCCGGCGACGAAGGCATTGCGGTCAAGAACTTTGCCAAGACGCGGCCCGAGTTGACCTTCGTCAACGCCGCCTCCGGCGCGCAGGAAACCACTTACGTCGATCCGGCGCCGAACTTCTTCCGCTACAACATGGACGGCGCCCAGTGGCAGGTCGGCCTTGGCAAATATGCCTATGAGACCAAGGGCTATCGAAAGATCGCAACCGTCGGCGAAGACTACTCATTTATCTACACGCAGGTGTTCGGACTGGTGCTGGAGTTCTGCGGCGCCGGCGGGCAGGTCACCAACCGGCAATGGGTGCCGCTCGGCACCAAGGACTTCGCCTCGGTCATTGCCGCGCTGCCCGACGATGTCGATGCGATCTATCTCGGCCTTGGCGGCGCGGACGCCGTCAATTTCCTGAACCAGTATCAGCAGGCCGGCGGCAAGGCGCATCTGATGGGCGGCTCGATCATGGTCGACCAGACCATCCTCTCCGCCAAGGGCAACGCCAAGAATGCGCTGCTCGGCACCATTGCGGCGAGCGGCCAGGCCGACACCTGGGAGGGATCCGGGCTGGCAGAAGTTCGTGAAGGCCTATCAGGATGCCTTCCCGCCGAACAAGCGGTTCCCGAGCCCGTCGCTGCTCGCCACCAACTACTACGGCTCGACGATGGCACTGATTCAGGCGTTGCGCCAGGTCAACGGCGACCTCAGCAACAACCAGGCGAAGCTCAAGGAAGCCCTCGCCAAGACCGAGATCGATGCCCCCAACGGCAAGATCAAGCTCGACGCCAACCGCCAGGCCATCGGCACCAACTTCGTCACCGAAGTGGTGGATGACGGCAAGGGTGCCTTGTTCAGCAAGGTCGTGAAGGTGATCCCGAACGTGAACCAGACCTTGGGCTACGACCCGGCGGTATTCTCCAAGATCGGACTGCCGAGCCGGACGGTTCCGGAGTGCAAGAAGTACTGAGTTTCTTCGCATTTGCGAACGGGCCCCGGTCACGCGCCGGGGCCCGGGCCGGACCCGGCGGGATGTGATCTTCCCTTGCATTCTCACGGCGGATGTTGAACGCTTATTGAAAAGACAAGAACATCCCCGCGGGAGGGAAGGCATGAGCAAGGCTCTCGCCGTCTTCCACGGCCGGTTCGGTCGCGCGACGGTCTATCAGTTAAACCGCCCCTTCAACATGCATGCGCATCGCGAAGGGCATCTGATTTTTCATGTCGGTGGAACGCCAGCCCGCATTGATGTGTGCGATGAGCGATGGCTCCTCATGGAAGACTCGATTGTTGCCATCAACCCTTGGGAACCACACAATTTTGTCCCGACGGATATGGAGAACGGCGCGATCTTCTTCGTGCTCTACGTGAACGCCGAATGGTTCGCTCCCGATGCGGCGCGGGCCCACGGCCTGCGGTTCGGCCGCACCTGTTTCAAGCGCACGGCCACGCTGGACAGGCATATTCGCCGATCCGCGGCACTTGTCTGCGGCGCGCCTTCACTCAGCAGCCTCGATTGCGAACTCAGGCAGTTGATCGACAGCTGCTATGAAGAGAGCTGGCAGAGGTCCGAGCCGGTCCAGGAGACCCGCACCGCCGCCGCCGTCACCGACTTTCGCGTCCGCAAATCCATCAAGCTGATGTCCGAAAGTCCTGGCGCCGAGATCGAACTGGATTCGATCGCGCGCGCCTCCGGGCTGTCGCGCCCACACTTCTACCGGCTGTTCCGCACCCAGACCGGCGTCACCCCGAACCTCTATCTCAACACGCTCATCATGGAACAGGCCTTGGACGCGTTGGTCGCGACCGAAGTGCCGATCGCCGATATCGGCTTCGATCTCGGGTTCTCCTCCCAGAGCGGTTTCACCCGCTTCTTCGCGGCCAATGTCGGGATGGCGCCGACCGAATACCGCCGCGCCGCCAAAGTCTTGCGCCCCTGAGCGCACCCGGCGCGAAAAGATACTGACAATCAAGTGCAAGGCCCGCGGCGCCATTAGGATGGCCGAAAACGCGAGCCGAAACGGCCGCGGCGTCTGGGAGGACGGCATGGCGACGGCCGGGCCAAAACCGTGACAAGGTTCATCGAACGTCATCCGGCATGGGCGCTGATCCTGCTGATCGCGGTCGCGGTGATGCTGTGGCTGATCCTTGCCGTCTGGCCACCCGGCCTCGAAGAGGCGATCGGCCGGAAGCGGGTCTTTCTCAACGCCGTTTTCAACGGCATCACGCTCGGCAGCCTCTACTTCCTGGTGGCCAGCGGGTTCACGCTGATTTTCGGCCTGATGCGCAACGTCAATCTGGCGCATGGCTCGCTCTATCTGTTCGGCGGCTACATCGGTTACGCCATCAGTACCTGGACCGGCTCCTGGATCCTCGGCTTCATCATCGCGTTTCTCGGTGTGGCGCTGCTCGGAATCGTCCTGCAGATCGCCGTCTTCCGCCGCATGGAGGGGCAGGATTTGCGCCAGACCATGGTCACGATCGGGCTCTCGATCGTGTTTGCGGATCTGATGCTGTGGGTATTCGGCGGCGATTTCTATCAGATCCAGACCCCGAACTGGCTGGTCGGCCCGGTCGAATTGCCGCTGGTCACCGCGGTCAAATCGTCGGGCGAGGCGGTCTATCTGCGGTATCCGATGGTGCGGCTCGTGATCTTCGTTGCTGCCGTTGCGATCGGCATCGTGATGTGGCTGGCGCTCAATCGAACCCGCGTCGGGATGATGGTGCGCGCCGGCGTCGATGACCGCGATATGCTCGCCGCGACCGGCGTGCCGATCCAGCTCGTCTTCGTGGTCGTGTTCGCGCTCGGCGCTGGCCTTGCCGGCATCGCGGGCGTGGTCGGCGGAACCTTTCAGTCGCTTTCGCCCGGCGAAGACACCCGCTTTCTGCTGGCTTCCCTCGTCGTCGTCATCGTCGGCGGCATGGGATCGATCCCCGGTGCTGCGCTGGGCGCCGTCATCATCGGCCTCGCCGAGCAGCTCGGCTCCGTCTACATCCCGACCTACGCGATCGTCGTGACCTTCCTCATCATGGTGTTGGTGCTGGCGCTGCGGCCGCAGGGCCTGTTGGCGAGGCGCTGACATGTCGTTGGTCCAGGGCGCGCATCAAGAGACCAGACAGCCGCGAGATGCGCGCGCGACGCTGCTGGCGTGGCCGGAATTCAACAAGCCGGCTGTCTGGCTGGTGGCGGTGATCCTCTTGATCATGCCGTTCATCGCCAGCGGCTTCTTCCTGATCGAGATCTTCGCCACCACGCTGATCCTGGGGACCATCGCCCTCAGCCTGATGTTCCTGGCGGGCTATGGCGGCATGGTCAGCCTGATGCAGCTCACCATCGCCGGCTTTGCCGCCTACATGGTCGCGGTGTTCGGCATGAGCGCCAACACCAATATCAGCCTCGGCTGGCCGTGGTGGCTTGCAACGCCGATGGCGCTGGTGCTCGCGACCATCTTCGGCACGCTCGGCGGCACACTCGCGGTGCGCACCGAGGGCATCTACACCATCATGATCACGCTCGCGATCGGCGCGGCCTTCTACTATTTCACCAACCAGAACTGGGCGATCTTCGGCGGCCACACCGGCATCAACACCATCGCCACGCCGAAGTTCTGGGGCGTCGACTGGCGCTCCGACGTCCCCTATTATTACATCACGCTGGGCGTCGCGGCGTTTTGCTATTTCGCGGTTCAATATGTCTCACGCGCGCCGTTCGGCCTCGCGCTGCAGGGCGTGCGGGACAATCCCCGCCGCATGGCGGCGCTCGGCTTCAATGTCAACGCGCATCGCGTGGCGGCCTACGCCTTCGCGTCCTTTATCGCCGCGCTCGGCGGCGTGCTGCAGGTCTGGAACTACCGGCAGATCTCGCCCGGCTCGGTCAGCGTCGGCGCCTGCATCGATATCCTGATCATCGCCGTGGTCGGCGGCATCACCCGCCCCGTTGGCCCCTTCATCGGCGCCTTCATCTTCGTCATCCTGCGCACCTTTGCGCTCGATCTCCTGGTCAAGTTCGGACTCGACGGCAATCGCTTCCGGTTGCTGATCGGCCTCGGCTTCCTCGCCATCGTGTTCTGGTCATCAGACGGCGTGATCGGGCTCTGGGAGCGATGGCGCCACCGTGCGGCCACTCCAGAAAAACGCGGAGGCGGAGGCCATGGCCATGGATAGCGCCGCGCCACGCTTCTCGGCCGTCGGTGCCGGCGCCGCACTGGAGCTGCGCGGCGTGACGCGGCTGTTCGGCGCGCTTGCGGCGCTGACCGACGTCACCCTCACGGTTCGCCCGGGAGAACGCCGCGCCGTGCTCGGCTCCAACGGCGCCGGCAAGACCACGCTGTTCAATTGCGTGACCGGCGATTTTCCGCCGTCCTCCGGCACCATCCGCTTCTTCGGCGAGGACATCACCCACTTCCCGCCTTACGAACGTATCAGGCGCGGCTTGCGCCGCACCTACCAGATATCGGCGCTGTTCCCCGGCCTCACGGTGCGGGACAATGTCTACCTCGCCTGCCGCGGCGTTTCCCGCGGACGATTTTCTCCGCTGCGCCCGGGCGCGAACGACGCCTTGATGCATGCAGCCGAAGCGCTGATCCAGGCGGTGCATCTGACGCCGGTCAGGGAACAGCTGGTCGCGGAACTCGCGCATGGCCAGCAGCGACAGCTCGAGATCGCGCTCGCACTCGCCGGCGCCCCGCGCTTCATCCTGTTCGACGAACCGGCCGCGGGCCTGTCGCCTGCCGAGCGGCGCGAGCTGATCGAAATCCTGACATCGCTGCCCGCCCATATCGGCTACATCATCATCGAGCACGACATGGATGTCGCGCTGCGCGTCGTCGAAAGCGTCACGATGATGCACAACGGCCGTATCTTCAAGGAAGGCCTGCCGCACGAGATCGAAGCCGACCCCGAGGTCCAGGAACTCTATCTGGGGGCCGGCCATGAGTGAGGTCCGCCGCTCCGCACCCGCCCTCGAAGTCAGGGGCCTCGACGTCTATTACGGCCATTCGCACGCATTGCAGGGCGTCGACCTGACTTTGGACTCAGGCGTGTTCTCGGTGGTCGGCCGCAACGGCATGGGCAAGACCACCCTGTGCAAGACCATCATGGGTTTGTTGCGGGCAAGCGGCGGTTCGGTTCGTGTTCGCGGCGAGGAAATCACCCGCCTCAGCCCGGCGCGGATCGCGCGGCTCGGCGTCGGCTATGTACCGCAAGGGCGGCGGCTGTGGCGCTCGCTCAGCGTCGCCGAGCATTTGAGCCTGGCCGCCGGGATGCGACGCGGCGCCTGGACCATCGACCGCATCTACGAGACATTTCCCCGCCTCGCCGAACGCAAGGACCATGGCGGAGGTCAGCTCTCGGGCGGCGAGCAGCAGATGCTGGCGATCTCGCGCGCGCTTCTGACCAATCCGCATCTGCTCATCATGGATGAGCCGACCGAAGGCCTCGCGCCCGTCATCGTCGCCCAGGTCGAGGAAATGCTGGTGCGCCTCGGCGAGGACGGCGACATGTCGGTGCTCGTGATCGAGCAGAATATCGGCGTCGCCACCGCGATCTCAAAGAACGTCGCGATCATGGTCAATGGCCGCGTCAATCGCATCATCGACTCTGCGCGTCTGGCGGCCGACCGCGAGTTGCAACAGCGTCTGCTCGGCGTCGGCGTCCATGTCGGACAGGAAGCGGATGTCGAAGCTGTCGATACAGGCGCCGAGGCCGGGGGCCGTCCCGCGGCACCCCGCGCCACCGGCGCCGCACCGATCCGGGTCTACATCTCCAATCCCACGCTGCCGACGCGCTGGTCGCAACCAGCGCCCATTGCGCGCATCGAGGGCGCAGCGCGCACGCTTTCGACGGGCGTCACGCGGATCGAAGACGCTGCACGGCAGAAACGCCAAAGCGGCGCCGGACTGCAAAACGCATCGGGCCCGCCCGTCGTGCTGGTCGTCGGCACGCTCGACACCAAGGGTGAGGAGTTGCGTTTCATTCGCGATTTGATCGCCCGGCACGGTCTGCGGACGCGGCTGGTCGACGTGTCCACCAGCGGCAAGCTATCCACCTGCGACGTCTCCGCCCAGGAAATCGCGCTCAACCATGGGCGCGGCGGATCGAGCGTGTTTGGGTCCGACCGCGGCGCGTCGGTGACGGCGATGGCGGACGCCTTCGCCAACTGGCTGCGCCGTCAGGGCAATGTCGCAGGCATCATTTCGGCGGGCGGTTCCGGCGGCGCCTCGCTGGTCGCGCCCGCCATGCGCGCCCTCCCCGTCGGCGTGCCAAAGCTCATCATCTCCTCCGTCGCGTCGGGCGATGTCGGCCCCTATGTCGGGCCTGCCGATATCACCATGATGTATTCGGTAACCGACGTGCAGGGCCTCAACTCGATCTCGCGCGCGGTGCTTGCCAACGGCGCCAACGCCATCGCCGGCATGGTGAAGGCACGGCTCGAAAATCAGGCCAGGACCGAGCGCAGCGCGCCGGCTGATCTGCCGGCGATCGGTATCACCATGTTCGGCGTGACGACGCCGGCCGTGCAGAAGATCGCGGCCGACTTGCGCGGCGATTTCGAATGTCTCGTCTTCCACGCCACCGGCGTTGGCGGCCGCTCGATGGAAAAGCTGGTCGATTCCGGAATGCTCGCCGGGGTCATTGATCTCACGACGACGGAAGTCTGCGATCTCCTGATGGGCGGCGTGTTTCCCGCCACCGACGACCGCTTTGGCGCAATCATCCGCAGCCGCGTGCCCTTCATCGGCTCTGTCGGCGCGCTCGACATGGTCAATTTCGGCGCGCCCGACACCATCCCCGAACGCTACCGCCAGCGCAAATTCCACGTTCACAATCCGCAGGTGACACTGATGCGCACCACGCCGGAGGAGAACGAGCGCATCGGGCGCTGGATCGGCGACAAGCTCAACCGCATGGACGGGCCGGTGCGCTTCTTTCTGCCGGAAGGCGGCGTTTCCGCGCTCGATGCGCCGGGCCAGCCATTCTGGGATCCGGAAGCCGATGCGGCGTTGTTTGGCGCGCTGGACCGCAGCGTGCGCCAGACCAGCAATCGCCAGCTTATCCGCGTCAAGCGCCACATCAACGAGCCCGAATTTGCATCCGCCATCGTCAACGCGCTCCGCCCTCTGGTCGGACGCCCGGGGACCCGTCGGAAAGTCGCGAGGTGACCATGGCGAAGTTCGAACGTTCAGCCATTCTGAAGAAGTTTCGCAACATGGCCGCCAGGGGCGAGCCGATCGTCGGCGGCGGCGCCGGCACTGGATTATCAGCCAAATGCGAGGAAGCTGGCGGCGTCGACCTGATCGTCATCTACAATTCGGGACGTTATCGCATGGCCGGGCGCGGCTCGCTCGCCGGCATGATGCCCTATGGCGACGCCAACGCGATCGTCGTCGAGATGGCGGGCGAGGTGCTCCCCGTCGTCACGAAGACGCCGGTGCTGGCCGGCGTCAACGGCACCGATCCGTTCCGCGACATGGACAGTTTTCTCGATCAGTTAAAGGCGCTGGGCTTTGCCGGCGTGCAGAACTTTCCAACCGTCGGGCTGATCGATGGCGTATTTCGCGCCAATCTCGAGGAGACCGGAATGTCCTACGCGCTCGAGATCGACATGATCGCCAAGGCGCGTGACAAGGACATGCTGACGACGCCCTATGTATTCAGCGAAAGTGAGGCCGCGGCGATGGCGATCGCAGGCGCCGACATCATCGTCTGCCATCTCGGCCTGACCACCGGCGGTGCGATCGGCGCACACACCGCGCTAAAACTCGAAGACTGCCCGGAACAGATCGACACCTGGGCGGCGGCGGCGCTCAGCGTCAATCCGGACATTTTTGTGCTGGCCCATGGCGGTCCGATCGCCGAGCCTGATGACGCCGACTTCATCATGAAACACACGCGCAAGTGCCACGGCTTCTACGGCGCCTCCTCGATGGAGCGCCTGCCGGTGGAGCGGGCGCTGACAGAACAGGTTCGTAAATTCAAGGCGATCGGCGCGCGGTAACGCCGAGACCAAAAGGAGGAGAAGATGTCGGGGACTCTGGTTGGCGAATTGATTCTCTGGCTGATCATAGCGATCGTCGTGATCGCCATCGTCGTCTACATCGTGAACTGGCTCTACCACCGTTCGTCGAAGGAAGTGTCCTTTGTGCGAACCGGTCTGCTCGGTGAACGCGTCGTGATCAATGGCGGCGCCTTCGTGCTGCCGTTCATCCACGACTTTACGCCCGTCAACATGAACGTGCTGCCAATGGGCATCGTGCGGGCCAAGCACGACGCGGTCATTACCCGCGACCGCATGCGTGTCGACATCGAAGCCGATTTTTACGTCCGCGTGCAGCCGACGCGCGAGGCGGTCGCAATCGCCGCCGCCACGCTCGGACGGCGCACGCTCGAACCCGAGCAGTTGCATGCCCTGCTCTCCGGCAAGTTCGTCTCCGCGATCCGATCGGTCGCCGCCGAAATGACCATGGAACAGATGCACGAGCAGCGCGGCGAATACGTCACGCGGCTCAAGGCCGCCGCAGCCGAGGCGCTGGCTCAGAACGGACTTGAACTTGAATCTGTTGCCATCACCGATCTCGATCAAACCGATCTGGAATATTTCAATCCGTCGAACCGGTTCGATGCCGAAGGTCTGACCCGCCTGATGGAGGACATCGAGGCCAAGCGCAAGCTGCGCAATGACATCGAACAGGATTCGATGATCAAGATCCGCACCCGCAACCTCGATGCCGAGCGCCAGGCATTGGAGATCGAGCGCGAGAGCGAGACCGCGCGCCTCGAACAGGAACGCGACATCGAGATGCGCCGTGCGCTGCAGCGCACCGAGGTGGCGCGCGAACGCGCGCTTCGCGAGACCGAGGCCGAACAGGCGCAGATTTCGGCGCGTGAGGCGATCGAGAAGGCCCGCATCGCCAACGAACAGGCGATCGCCGAAGCCCGCATCTCCTCCGAACGTGAGACCCGTCACCGCGAGATCGAGCGTACGCGCGCGGTGGAGGAAAAGGAACTGCTAGCGCGCGAGGAAATCGAAAAGGCCAAAATCGCCAATCAGCGCGCGGTCGATACCGCCCGCATTGCCTCCGAGCGCGAGGTGCGGCAGCGCGACATCGAGCGCACGCGATCGGTCGAGGAAGCCGAGATCACGGCGCGCGAAGCGGTCGAGAAGGCACGTATCCAGCAGGATCGCTCGATCACGGATGCGCGGATCGCCAACGAGGAAGAGACTCGAAGGCGCGAGATCGAGCGCACCCGCGCGATCGACGAAGCCGAAATCGCGGCGCGCGAGGCGACCGAAAAGGCTCGCATCGCCCAGACCACGATCGTCAACATCGAACGTATCGCCTCCGACGAACGCACCCGCTCGCTGGAGATTGCGCAGGTGCGCACTATTCAGGAAGCGGAGATTGAGGCGCAAAAAGCGGTGGAAGCCGCACGGATCGCCCGCGAGCGCACCTTGGCGGCCGAGCGGATCGGCGCCGAGCACTCTACGCGCAAGCTGGAAATCGAGCGCAACCAGGCGCTGGAAGTCGCAGGGATCACCGCGCGCGAGGCAACGGAAGCCTCCCGCATCGCCCAGGAAGAGCGCGTTCGCTCGCTCGAAATCGCGCGCAACCGCACGATCGAGGAGGCCGACATCGCCTCGCGCGAAGCCATCGAGGCCGCGCGCATTGCCCAGGAGAAGGTGATCGCCGCTCAGCGCATCCGTGCCGAGAAGGAAACCAGGGGGCTCGAAATCGACCGCACCGAATCGATCGAGGCCGCCGAACTCAAGCGGCGCGATGCCATCGAACGTCGGCGTGTCGAGGTTGAGCTGGCGCTCGAAGCTGAACGCATCGCCTCGTCGAAGACCCGCGAGGTGCTCAATATCGACCAGAAGAAGGCGGTCGAGATCGCCGACGAGGAGCGCGTAATCGCGCTCGCCGCCAAACGTTCCGAGCGCATCGATGCCGATCGCCAGGTCAAGCAGGCCGAGATCATCGCGCGCAAGGAAGTCGAGACAACAGATGTCGCGCGCGAACAGGCGCTCGAAGCCGCGCGGCTCGCCCGCCGTCGTGCGATCGAGCAGCTCGAAGTCGGCCGCGTCCAGGCGCTGCAGGAAGCCGAGATCGCCTCCCGCGAGGAAGTCGAACGGGCGCGCATCGCCTCAGACCGCGGTCTCGACGAAGCGCGCGTCGGCCGCGAGCGCGATCTGCGCAAGCTGGAGGTCAATCGCGAGAAGGAAGTCGAAACGGCGCTGATGGAAAAGGCCATCGCCCTGTATCAGAAGTCTCTCGAGGAATCGGCCGCCAAGGTGGCGGCGGAGGATGCGCGCGCGGGAGCGACCGAGGCAGCCGAGCGCGTCGTCACCGCCCGCGACAGCGAGATCGCCAAGCGCCAGAAGACCATCGAGGTGCTGCTGGCGGAGAAACGGGCGGAGGAGACGAAGATCGCGGCCGACGCCGAGCGCGTACGCGCCGCCGTCGAGGCCGAGGCGCAGCGGCTGCTCAACGAAGCCGAAAACGTGCTCACCGACCAGGCACGCTACTCGCTGTTCCGCCGCAAGCTGCTCGATCGCATCGAAGGCATCGTGCGCGAGAGCGTCAAGCCGATGGAGAAGATCGAGGGCATCCGCATCCTTCAGGTGGACGGGCTCAATGGCGGCGGCAATGGCGGCCGCAGCGCCACCGACGAGGTGATCGACTCGGCGCTGCGTTACCGGGTGCAGGCGCCGCTGATCGACTCGATCCTCGCCGATATCGGCGTCGAGGGCGGCAGCCTTGCCAAAATGCCCGGCCTCATTCGCGAGGCGCGCGACATGCAGGGCATCAAGGAATCCACGCGCAAGGGCAGCCAAACCAAGCCTGACGCGCCCCCTGCCGCCTCCGGCGAGCCGGCCCCCGAACGCGGACCACGCAAGAAAGGTTGAGATCACGCCATGGCCCGGGTCTACGTCTCCACCGTCGTCAACGCCCGCAACGACCGCGTCTGGGCGCGGGTGCGCGACTTCAACGGCCTGCCGAACTGGCATCCCGCCATCGCCGAGAGCCGCATCGAGGGCGGCGAACCCGCCGACAAGATCGGATGCGTGCGGGATTTTCGCCTGCGCAACGGCGATCGCATCCGCGAAAAGCTGCTCGGGCTCTCGGACTACGACATGTTCTGCACCTACTCCATCCTGGAGTCCCCGATGGGGGTGGAGAACTACGTCGCTACCTTGCGGCTCACGCCAGTGACCGACGGCGACCAGACTTTTCTCGAATGGACCGCCGAGTTCGACTGTGCACCCGAGCGCGAGAACGAACTGGTCGGCAATATCGGGACCGGTGTGTTTCAGGGCGGCTTTGATGCTCTCAAGCGCGCCTTCGGAGGCTAGCGTGCCGCATATCGTCAAAAGCACCATCCTCGACGCGCCGACCGGCGCGGTCTGGAATGTGCTGCGCGATTTCAACGGTCACGACCGCTGGCACCCGGCGGTCGCCACCAGCACGATCGAGCGCGCGCAGGCCTCCGACAAGATCGGCTGTATCAGACGCTTCAAGCTGCAGGACGGCTCGGAGCTGCGCGAGCAACTGCTGGCGCTGTCGGACCTCGAACAGGCCTTCAGCTATTGCCTGCTCGATACGCCGATCCCAATGTTCAATTACGTGGCCCATGTTCGCCTGCTGCCGGTCACCGACGGCGACCGCACCTTCTGGCATTGGGAATCCCGCTTCACCACGCGGCCCGCGGATGCCGAAAGGCTGACGCAGATGGTCGCGGAACAGATCTATCAAGCCGGCTTCGATTCCATTCGCCGGCACCTGAAGGAGGCCGCATGAAAGCGGAGGCAAAACGATGCCCGTCACGGTGAGGACATTTGCCAGTTCTGGCGAAGCGGCATCGGCGCTGTCGTCGGATCGCGGCGCGCGCTATCTCGGCGGCGGCACGCTTGTCATGCGCGCCCTCAACGAGGGCGACGTCTCGATCTCGACGGTGGTGCGTGCGACCGATCAGGCGCTGTCCCGCATCGATGTCGCGAGCGCACGGATCACGCTCGGCGCCGGCGTCACTTTTGCAAAAATTCTGGCCGAACGCGATCTTGGCTTTCTGCACGCCCCCGCCCGTTCGATCGGCGGGCCGGCGGTGCGCAACATGGGTACAGTCGGTGGCAATCTGTTCGCGCCCATTCCCTATGGCGACTTCACCGTCGCGCTGCTGGCGCTCGACGCGACCGTCTCCGTCCAGGGCGGACTAGGCGCCCGCGACATTCCGATCGAGGAATTTTTGCAATCCCGCGAGCGCCAGAGCGGTGCGCTTGTGCTGGCTGTCTCCTGTCAGAGGCCCGCAAGCGCCGACGCCTTCCGTTATCGCAAGATCGCCCGCATCAAGCCAAAGGGCGGCTCGGTGATCACGTTGGCGGCGCACCTTCCGTCGAGCAGCGGCCGCATATCGGGAGCCCGCATCGCGCTCGGCTCGATGGCCGCGACGCAGATTCGCGCAAGGGCCGCCGAACGCGCACTGGAGGGCCGCCCGCTTGACGATGCAGCGATCAGCGCCGCGGCCGCGGCCGCAACGGAGGGCGTATCGCCCGCCGACAATGCCCTTGGCAGCGCGTGGTATCGCCGCGAGATCGTCGGCGTCCATCTGCGCCGCCTGCTGTCCGGCCTGGAGTAAGATTCATGACCAAGACCCCGCTCCAGTTTAGTCACAACGGCCGCGACGTCGCGTTGTTCGTCGACGGTGGCGTCAATCTGCTGGTCGCGCTTCGCGAATTGATCGGCGACATGACGCCGAAATTCGGCTGCGGCCAGGGCGGCTGCGGCGCCTGCAGCGTGCTGATCGACGGCGAACTGCATCTCTCCTGCCTGACGCTGGCGGAAACCGTCAACGGCCGCGCGATCGAAACGCTCGACGGGATGAAGGACGGGCCCAATCTGCATCCGCTGCAACGCGCCTTCATGGAGCAGTTCGCGGCGCAGTGCGGGTATTGCACGCCGGGCATGCTGATGGCGGCGAAGGCGCTGCTCGATCGCAACCCCTCGCCGACCCGCGCCGAGGTCGTCGAGGCGATCTCGGGCAATATCTGCCGCTGCACCGGCTATGAGCCGATCATCAATGCCGTCCTCGCCGCCGCCACGAGCGGACGCGCACGCGCTTAGAGGGAACGACCATGCTGGAATTGCGCAAGGACATCTTCGCCGACGAGCGCGACGATAATCTGAAGGAGATCGGAAAGGGCACGCAGCGCCAGGACATGCTCGGGCATGTCACGGGCACCTCGACCTATTTCGACGACCACAAGCTGCAGGGCATGCTCCATCTTAAAGTGCTGCGCAGCCCGCACGCCCACGCCCGCCTGCGCCGCATCGACACGATGGAAGCGGAACGCGCGCCCGGCGTTCGGCGCATCATTCGCGGGGCCGACGTGCCGATCAATCTCAACACGCTCCTCAGCCTGATCAACTTCGGCAAGGACGACGAGCCGTCGCTCGCCGTCGATAAAGTGCGCTACAAGGGCGAGCCGATCGTCGCCGTCGTCGCCGACAGTCCGCGGGAAGCCTTTGAGGCACTCGCGAAAGTGCGCGTCGATTATGAGCCGCTGCCCGCGGTGTTCGACGTCGAGGAGGCGCTGAAGCCGGGCGCGCCCGTCGTCAACGAGACCTACCCCAAAAACACGTTCGTCTACCACGACGTCTACGATCACCAGAAACTGCGGTTCGGCGATGTCGAGCGCGGTTTCGCCGAGGCTGACCATATCCTCGAACAGCGCTACCAGATGTCGCCGATCGAGCATGCGCCGACCGAAACCAACGGCTCGATCGCAGCGCCCGACACCAATGGTCGCTATGTCGTCTACACCTCGACGCAGGCGCTGTTCTTCTCGCTCGATACCTGCGCAAAGATCCTCGACGTGCCCTCCAACACCTTTCATTTCATCGGCGGCACTGTCGGCGGCGGCTTCGGCGGCAAGGTGGATACCCTCACCGAACCGCTCGCCATTCTCGGCGCGATGCTGACCGGGCGTCCGGTACGTTATCAGCTCGGCCGGGAGGAGGAGATGCAGTTCGGCTCGCCGCGCGGCGCCGAGCGCATCTTCATCAAGGACGGCGTGATGCGCGACGGCCGCATCGTCGCGCGCAAGATTCGCGCCTATTTCGATAGCGGCGCCTATACCCGGCTGTCCAGCTACGCCGTCGTCAAATGCGCGGCGCACCTGCCCGGCCCCTATACGATCCCCAACGTCTACGGCGATATCTACTGCGTGTTCACCAACCGCACGCCTGCGACGGCGATGCGCGGCTTCGGGGTCACCGCGATGGATTTTGCGCTCGAATGCCAGATGGACAAGCTCGCCCATCTCGTCGGCATCGACCCGATGGAATTCCGCATCCTCAACGCCTATCGCGACGGCGACATGAAGGCGCATCGGCGCGAAGCCAAGAACACCGCGCTGATCGAATGCGTCCAGGTCGCGGCCGAAAAGGCCAAGTGGCCGCTTCGCGAAGAGGTCAAGCGCATGTCGTCGCTCAAGGACGGCGGCGGCATGCGTGCCGCGATATCCTTGACGCCGCGCGAGCCTGTACCGCAACGCGCCGCGGCATCGCAACAGCGAACAACCTACGACCGTGCGCCGCCTGCGACGATCCAGCCCCCGCCGCCCCCCACGCCGACGCCGCCGACCCCTCCCCCACGGGCACAGGCTCCGTCGCCGTCGCATGGCGCGGCCCGTTTCTCTTCCGTCTTCGGCACCAGGAGGCGCTGACCATGGCAAGGCATCGCGGACGCGGCATCGCATCGATCAACTATCCCATCGGCATGAACCTTGGCGGCGATCCGAGCCAGGCGCTGGTTCATTCCAACCCCAGCGGCAAGTTCACGGTGTCGCTGTCGTCGATCGATCTCGGCCAGGGCATGAAATCGGTGACGCGGCAGATTTGCGCCGAGACGCTCGGCGTGCCGGTCGAGGACGTCTATGTCGACACCGCTGACTCCGACACCGGCCCGCACTGCATGGGCTCGTTCGCCTCGCGCGGCACCCATCGCGTCGGCAACGCCGTCATGGCGGCGGCCAAGGAAGCGCGCGGCGTCATGATGGAGGCAGCCGCCGAGGAGCTGGAGGTCAACGCCGCCGACCTCGATACCGACGGGCGCGGCAACATCCACGTCAAGGGCGCGCCGCACCGCTCGATCTCCACCAAGGACGTCGCCATCGCCGCGCAGTTCAAGCAAGGCAAGACGATATCCGGACGCGGCATCTTTCTGGTGCCGCTATCGGAGGTGAACCCCGAGACCGGCGAGATGTCCCCCGCCACCTGCTACGCGCACGCCTGCCTGGTCGCCGAGGTCGAGGTCGACGACGAGACCGGCGAGATCGCGATGGTACGCATGGACAGTGCGTATGAACTGGGCCGCGCGCTCAATCCGCGCCTCGTCGAGCAGCAGCTCGTCGGCGGCGCGTGGATGGGAATCAGCCACACCCTGTTTGAAACGCCCGAGCCTTATTATCCCGATCCCGCGCATGGCCCGCGCGACTTTGTCGAGTATCTGATGCCCGGCCCCGGAGACATCTGCCCGCACGATATCGCGGTGCTGGAACGCCCCGCAGCCGACGGACCGTTCGGTGCCAAGGGGCCCGGCGAGATGTGCGCCAACCCCGTGCTGCCAGCGGTCGCCAACGCCATCTTCAACGCGGTCGGCGTGCGGATGGATGAATTGCCGATCACGCCGGAGAAAGTCTTGCGGGCGATCAAGGCCCAGGGCGGCGCGCGGCCGCAGGCGCGGCGCTGAGGCACAACATGACGGTTCGCGGCAACATCGTCGGCATCGATAGTCCCGAGGCGCTCGAACGGGCGCTGCGGACAGCGTATTACCTCGCTGACGACGGCCTGGCGACGGCGGCCTATCTGGGGCTCGCGCTCGGCAAGCCGCTGCTGCTGGAAGGCTCGCCCGGTGTCGGCAAGACCGAAGCCGCAAAAGCCATCGCCGCCGTGCTCGGCCGCCGCCTGATCCGGCTGCAATGCTATGAGGGCATCGACGCATCAGCCGCGCTTTATGAATGGAACTATCCGCGCCAGATGCTTGCGATCCGCCAGGCCGGCGAAGAGAGCATCGACATCTATGGCGAGACTTTTCTGATCGAGCGGCCGATGCTCGCGTCCTTGCGCGCGCCTGACTCCACCGTGCTGCTGATCGACGAAATCGACCGCGCCGACCAGGAGTTCGAGGCGTTCCTGCTCGAATTCCTCTCGGACTTCCAGATTTCCATCCCCGAGCGCGGCACGGTGCGTGCCGCAGAACGGCCCGTTGTCGTGCTGACCTCGAACCGCACCCGCGATCTGCACGAGGCGTTACGACGGCGCTGCGTCTATCACTGGATCGAGTACCCCACGGCCGAGCGCGAGGCGCGCATCGTGATGATGCGGGCTTCGAGCGTCGCCGAAGCAACCGCACGCGCCATCGTCGCGGCCGTCGGCAAGCTCCGGCGCGAGCCGCTCAGCAAGGCGCCGGGCATCGCCGAGGCCGTGGATTGGGCCGAAGCCGCCACGCTGCTGCACGAGCGCGGCGCCCGCTGGCCGGATGCCTTCAAGCGCTCGATCGGCGTTGCGCTGAAGGACGAGGAGGATCTGACCTTCATCTCCGGCCGGCTCGACGCCCTCATTGCGGAGGCTGCCGCGTGAGCGAAGAATTTCAGCTACCGCACGCGGCCCGCGTCTTCGTCTCCTTTGTCGCGCTGCTGCGCATCAATGGTTTCGCCGTGGCGCCCGAACAGACAACGGCGTTCCTGGCCGCGATCGAGCTGCTGGGCCCACGCAGCCTCGAAGCCATTCGGCAGGCCGGGCTGGCGACGCTCGCCCCGCCGCCCGAGCGGCGCGCGACCTACGACCGGCTGTTCGACATCCATTTCATCGGCAGCGAAGCGATCGACCAAGCGGGCGCTGAAGATGAGGGAGTGGTTCGCCTGCAGGAGGAAGGCCGCGGCGAGGACGAAACGCTGCTGGCCGACGAAGCCAACGAATCAGGACTTGCCGCAGCCCGCGCCGAGGCGCTGGTCGAACGCCGCTTCGCGGTAAGCGCAACCGGCGATGCCTTACGAAAACTGTCGCGCGAGGCCCCTGCCCGGCTGCCCCGGCGGCGCGGCCATCGCCGCATGCGCGCCCGCCGCGGCCCCTGGGCCGATCTCCGCCGCACCCTGCGCGAAAGCGTGCGCAACGACGGCGAGGTGCTGCGGCTCGGACGCCTGAAGCGCCGCGCCCGCCCGCGCAAGGTGTTGTTGCTGATCGACGTCTCCGGTTCGATGAAGGGGCGCACCGACGACAACATGAAGCTCGCGCATGCGCTATCGCACGCCATCCCTCACGTCGAGGTCTTCACGTTCGGCACAAGGCTCACCCGCGTCAGCCGCGCGCTGCGTCTCAAGCGCCGCGAGCAGGCGCTGTCCGCCGCCGCCCATCTGGTCAGCGATTGGGACGGCGGCACCCGCATCGGCGACGCGCTGCAGGCGTTCCTGGCGGTGCCAAGATTCGGCAGCTATGCGCGCGGCGCCGCCGTCGTCATTCTCTCGGATGGCCTTGAGCGCGGCGATCCTTCTGCCTTGCAGGACGCCGTCGCAAGATTGTCGCGGCGCGCCTGGCGGCTGAGCTGGCTGACGCCGCTCGCCGCCGGTCCCGGTTTTCAACCGCAGACCGAGGCACTGATCGCCATCCGCCGTTTTGTGGATGACCTGGTCGACGGCGGATCAACCGCCGCGATCGTCTCGCACGTTCTTTCACTTGGACAGAAGAAGGCCGCATGACCGATATCATCGATGCCCATCATCATATCTGGCGTCAGGCCGACCTGCCCTGGCTGAGCGGCCCGATGCAGCCGCGCATCTTCGGCCCCTACGAGCCGATCAGGCGCGACTATCCGATCCAGGAATATCTCGGCGACCTCACTGGCTCCGGGGTGACGCGCTCGGTCTATGTGCAGACCAACTGGGCCAACGACCGCTTCGAGGACGAAACCGCCTGGGTGCAGCAGACCGCGAGAGATCATGGCTGGCCGCACGCCATCGTCTCCTATGCCGATTTCAATGTCGACGATGTCCGCCCGCAACTCGATCGTCTCGCGCGCTATCCGCTGGTGCGCGGCGTGCGCATGCAATTGCACTGGCACGACAACCCGCTCTATCGCTTTGCGGCCCGGCCGGACCTCTGCGCCGATCCAAAAATCCAGCGCAATATCGCCCGGCTCGCCGACTACGGCTTCAGCTTCGACCTGCAGGTGTTCGCGCCGCAGATGGCGGGCGCCGCCGGGCTCGCCGAAACCTGTCCCGACGTGACCTTCATCCTGCAGCATGCCGGCATGCTGGAAGATCTTTCGCAGGAAGGCCGATCCGCCTGGCGCGCCGGCATGACCCGGCTCGCGGCCTGCCCCAATATCGTTTCAAAACTTTCCGGGCTCGGCACCTTCATCCATCGCAACGATCCCGCGCATGTATTCGATGTCCTCACCGAGACGGTGACGATCTTCGGCGCCGAGCGCTGCCTGTTCGGATCCAATTTTCCAATCGAAAAACTTTGGACCAGCTATCGCGAACTGGTGGACGCCTATCTCGCCGCGACGGCGCATCTTCGCGCAGACCAGCGCGATGCAATCTTAAGAACAACCGCGCTGCGCGTTTATCGGCTGGGAAGTTAAGCGAATAAGAGGATTCGGGGAGAGAGAGACATGCCGCTTGAAATCAAGATTTTGGATTATGGGGATATCGAACTGGAATCGAGCTTTCTCGTGCTCGGCCGCGATTGCGGCCGGACCCGCCGTGTCCTCACGCTCGGCTTTCTGATCGTTGGCGGGCCCTACCCCGTCGTCATAGACACCGGCTATCGCTCCAACCAGATCATGGAAACACTGGGCATGCGCGGCCTGCAGTTTCACGAGAACATGATCGAGAACCAGCTCGCGCGTCACGGCGTGCGCATGGGCGATGTCCGCTATGTCTGCCACACCCATCTGCACATCGACCACGCCGGCAAGGACGATTTGTTTCCGATGAACACGACGGTCGTGCTCAACCGCAAGGAGCTGGAATACTCCGTCTCCGGCTTGATGCACCCGCAATATCCGGCGCCGGACATCAAGCACCTGATCGACCGCCTGCACACCAAAAGCGCGCTGCGCTTTCTCGATCTCGAAGTGACCGGCCCGATCGAATTGATGCCGGGCGTCTATTGCGACGCCGCCAACGCGCATACCGAAGGCTCGATGAACATCCATGTTCATACGGCTGACGGCATCGCCACCATCTGCGGCGACGTCATCTACGATTTCAACGACCAGATCGTCACCCCCTTCAACGAAATCCACGACGCCGAACCGCGCACAACCGGCAACCACGGCACCAGCAAGCGCGCGGAAAAGGCAGCGATCAAAAAGCTCCTGAGCAGTTCGCGCTATCTGCTCCCGGTTCACGACCGTCCGGCCAAGATCGAAGGCGGCGTGGTGGTTGGCCGGCTGCACGACCAGGTGCCGGGCCCCGTGGTTCAGAGTCTGCCCCAGCGCAACTGGTTCCCGGCCTGAGCGCCGAGAAAAGGACGGACCGATGACGCATGTCACGCTGCGCCCGGAATTCGAAACCCTGATCGACCCCTACGCGCCGGTCGGCCAGGTCGGCACTGGCTTCGATTTCACGGAGGGGCCGATCTGGCATCCGGTCCATCACTATCTCCTGTTTTCGGATATGCCCGGCGATGTGCGCCGGCGATGGGATGCCAAGCGCGGCGTCGTCGAGGCCAAGCGGCCGTCGAACAAATGCAACGGCATGACCTATGACGCCGAGCTCAACCTGATCGTTTGCGAGCACGCCACCTCTTCCTTGATCCGCGAGCGGCCCGACGGAAGGCGCGAGGTGATCGCCTCGCATTTCGAGAATCAGGAGCTCAACAGCCCGAACGACGTCTGCGTGCATTCGAGCGGCGCGATCTATTTCAGCGACCCCTGGTATGGCCGCATGCCGGTCTACGGTGTCGAGCGGCCGCGGCAGCTCGGCTTCCAGGGCGTCTATCGCGTTCCGCCGGGCGGCGGCCCACCAAAACTCGTCGTCGATCGCCATCTGTTCGATCAGCCCAACGGCCTCTGCTTCTCGCCCGACGAACGCCTGCTCTATGTCAACGACACCGTGCAGGCGCTGATCCGCGTCTTCGATGTCGAAGCCGACGGCTCGCTCGTTAATGCACGCGTCTTCGCCAGCGGCATTCGCTCCGAACTCGAACCCGGCCTGCCCGACGGCATGAAGTGCGACCAGCGCGGCAATGTCTGGGTCACCGCACCCGGCGGCGTCTGGGTCTATTCGTCGGCCGGCGAATTGCTCGGCAAGGTGCGCGTGCCCGAACTCGTCGCCAATCTTGCCTGGGGCGGGCCTGAGTTTCGCACGCTCTATCTGACCGCGACCCATTCGGTCTATGCCATCCCGGTCAAGGCCGGACCGCGCCACGAACCCTATATGAGCGGCCGCGCTTCGACGGGCCCCGATACGGCCTCCGCTGCGCCAACCTCTCCTCAACTCGCCGGCGGCGACATGCAGCTCGATCCCCGTCGCTGCGCGATGATCATTCAGGATTTGCAGAACGACGTGATCATGGAGGGCGGCGCGTTCGCCGATTCCGGCTCGCCCGGCCATGCGCGCCAGCAGCGGGTGGTCGACAATGTCCGCCGCCTCGCCGAGGCGGCGCGGGCGCGCGGAGTCGTCATCATCCATGTATGGTTCATCGTCGAGCCCGGCGCGCCCGGCGTCACGCTCAATGCGCCGCTGTTCGAAGGACTGGTCGACAGCGGCGCGATGGTGCGCGGAAGCTGGGGCGCCGCGCCGGTTTCGGGACTGGAGCCGCGCGCCGGCGATTTCATCGTCGAAAAGATGCGGATGAGCGCCTGGGAAGGCACCAGGCTGGAAACCATCCTTAAGGCGACCGGCCGCGACATGATCATCAACACCGGCGCCTGGACCAACATGTCGGTCGAGCACACCGCCCGCACCGGCGCCGACAAGGGCTACTTCATGATCGTGCCTGAAGACTGCTGCTCGACCATGAACGCCGACTGGCACAACGCCTCCATCAATTTCGCGATGCAGAACGTCGCCGTCGTCACCAACGCCGATGCGGTCATCAGGGGATTGGGATGAACAGAGCGCGGCCATGCCCAAACTCTTTCATCTGAGCTGCTCACCGCGCGCAGACTCGGAATCCTCCGCCGGCGCGCGGGTCTTTATCGACCGCTTCCGCCAGGCACGGCCGGACTGGGACATCGACGTGATGAACCTGTGGCGCGATCACCTGCCGGAATTCGAGGGTTATGTACTGGAAGCCAAATACGCCCGCATCGGCGGGCGGGCGTTCACGGATTCGCAGCGCGATGCCTTTGCGGTCACTGAGCGCATCGCACTCCGGTTCGCGCTCGCGGACCGTGTGCTGATTTCGACGCCGATGTGGAATTTTGGCATTCCCTACAAGCTGAAACAATGGATCGACGTCATCACGCAACCCGGGCTGGCGTTCCGCTTCGATCCCGCGCAAGGATATCTGCCGCTGTTCAAGGACCGGCCGACGGTCGTCATCTTGGCGAGCGGCAGCGATTTCATCACGGGCATGAATCGCGGCCGCATTGATATGGCGACCCCCTATCTGCGCGAGGCGCTGCGCTTCATCGGCATCAGCGACGTGCGTTTCGTGCCGATCGGACCGACCACCGGGCCGCTAGAGCCGATCCGCACCGCACGCCACGGTGCGCATCGGCGGTTGGCCGAGATGGCCGCGCGATTCTGATCCATAGGCTTGGCGGAACCGTAACATTTGCGGCAATATGGCACTTACCCGGCTGCGCCGAAGGAGGCCCCCTTGAAGTGTTACGAGCTACAGGGACCGAGCGGAATCGATGGACTCGCCCTCGTCGACAAGCCTGTGCCGGAGCCCCGTGAGAACGAGGTGCTGGTTCGGCTCAGGGCGGCCACGCTGAACTATCGCGATCTTCTCATCGTCAAGGGCGGTTACGGTTCGCGTCAGAAATTTCCGCTTGTGCCGGTGTCCGACGGTGCGGGGGTGATCGAGCGCGTTGGCCCGGGCGTGCGGGAATTCGCCGACGGCGACCGCGTCATCGGCAGTTTCTTCGAAAGCTGGATCAGCGGCGAGCCCAGCGAAGCAAAGATGCGCACAAACCTCGGCGGCGCCGTGGACGGCGTCCTTAGCGAGTATCGGATCTTTCCGAAGCACGCGCTGGTCAGAACGCCGGAGCACCTCAGTGACATCGAGGCCGCAGCGCTACCCTGCGCCGCGCTCACGGCGTGGAGCGCGGTCGTCAAGCTCGGTGGCGTGAAACCCGGCGAGACCGTTCTGACACAAGGCAGCGGCGGAGTATCTCTCTTTGCAATTCAGTTTGCGAAAATGTGCGGCGCGCGCGTCATCGCGACCTCGTCGAGCGATGCGAAGATCGAACGTCTCAAGATGCTCGGCGCCGACTTCACGTTGAACTACAAAGCGACACCCGACTGGGGAAAGAAAGCCCGCGAATGGAGCGGCCACGGCGTCGATCTGGTCGTCGAGGTGGGCGGCGTCGGCACGCTGAACGAATCGATCCGGGCGACCAGGATCGGCGGCACGATCGCGTTCATCGGCGTGCTCGCCGGACCGCCGCCGTCCAACTCGCGGCTGCCATTGATGGTCATGCAACAGCAGCGGCTGCAGGGTGTCACCGTCGGATCGGTCGAGGACCTCAAGGCGATGGTGGATGGCATCGCGGCAAGTCGCATGAAACCGGTGATCGACAAGACCTTCTCGTTCGATCAGGTGAAACAGGCATTTGCCCATATGGAAAGCGGCGCGCATTTCGGCAAAGTGGCGATCGAGATCGGCTGACCGCGACATTTCGCCATCGACTGCCGATTCCAGCGGGTGGTTCCCGCAGCAAGATTTTGCCGGGTTTTGAGCGTATTTCCGCGATCGACAGGCCTCTCAGCGAAGGATCCTCGATGCGCATGGCCACAACTGGCAACACGGAGCGTACAACTCTTGCTGGTTTCCGGAATTGCCTCCGTCGCCAATAGGCTTTAAATTCGTGGTACACTCGCCTCGTCGAAAATCGGGCGCCGCCCGGCGCTCGCGAGAGCTCAACGGGATTACAACCGAGCTGGGGTCGCTGCCGTGCGGAAAGCTTGAGGCCTGCCCCCCTTCGATGGCGAGACATGTGAACCGGCTGTGAGCGAGACCACCAGCGCTGGAGATGATGCCGCCCGCGCGAAAATTGCAGCGAGCAGCCGGATGGAAATGAATAATGACCGACGACAAGAGCAAATTGCTGAGATCGCTTTCCATCGATCGCAGCGCCAACAAGGCCGAGCGATCCAGTCGCCGCTGGCTGCCGATTTCGGCTGCGATTGTTGCCTGCGTCGTCGCATTCGCGGCCTTTGGCGCTTACGAGTTCCGCAGGCAAGACCCGCCGAAAGAAACCGCATCGCAGATCGCGCAACAGTCCGCCGCGCAGCCACAGACACCTCAGCAACCTCCGCAGGCGCCAACGAATAGCAAGACGGCCGGCAGTCTGGCGGCTTCCGGCTATGTGGTGGCGCGCCGCAAGGCGACCGTCGCGGCCGAGAT
Organism: Bradyrhizobium sp. AZCC 2262; assembly: GCF_036924535.1. Classification (NCBI taxonomy): domain Bacteria; kingdom Pseudomonadati; phylum Pseudomonadota; class Alphaproteobacteria; order Hyphomicrobiales; family Nitrobacteraceae; genus Bradyrhizobium; species Bradyrhizobium sp. AZCC 2262. Next base: position 6,325,986 of record NZ_JAZHRT010000001.1, read on the forward strand.
CACCGGCAAGGTGGTCGAGGTCTTCATCGACGAGGGCATGACGGTGACCGAGGGCCAGGTCGTCGCCCGGCTCGACAGCGTGCTCGCCGAAAGGGACTATGAGCTGGCCCGCTCGCGCGTCGAGACGGCTGATGCTGCGATCGCCGCGATCACCGCCGATCTGGAGGACGCGACCCGCATCATGACGCGGGTCCAGACACTGTCGCAGAAGAATTTCGCGACCGAGGCCGACCTGACCAAGGCGCAGGCCCGGGTCGGCGTGCTCAGCGCGCAATTGCGCCAGGCCCAGTCGCAATTCGAGACCGCCAAGATCGACGCCAAGCGCAGCGCCTCGATGCTCGACAAGCATCAAATCCGTGCGCCATTTTCCGGCGTCGTCATCGACCGTAGCGCGCAGCCCGGCGAGATGATTTCGCCGATGTCGGTCGGCGGCTACACGCGCACCGGCATCTGCACCATCGTCGACATGGATTCGATCGAAATCGAAGTCGACGTCAACGAAGCCTTTATCGGCCGGGTCGTCCCTGGAGGCGCCGTGAACGCGATGCTGGATGCCTATCCGGACTGGACCATTCCCGCCTCGGTGATCGCGATCGTGCCGACCGCGAACCGCGAGAAGGCCACGGTGAAGGTGCGCATCCGCTTCGACAAGAAGGACCCGCGCATTCTGCCCGACATGGCGGTGAAGGTGAATTTTCTGGCCGACGCCAAAGAAAACGGCAAGACAAAGGGCGCCACCGAAACCACCGCCGCGAACTAGCTTCCAGCCGGAATCCCTGAAGGAGACAAGCGTGACAGCCGAGCATCCGATGGTTCGCCTTACCGGCGTAGCTAAGCGTTTCACCAAGGGCAAGGAAACGATCTCGATCTTCGATCATCTCGATCTGGCGATCCCCCGCGGCGATTTCATCGCGGTCATGGGACCATCAGGTTCGGGCAAGACCACGCTGCTCAACCTGCTCGGCGGCATCGACCGCGCCGACGCCGGCGAAATTTCCGTCGCAGACCGCCGCATCGATGGTCTCTCTGAGGGCGAACTAGCCGCCTGGCGGGCCGCCAATATCGGCTTCATCTTCCAGTTCTATAATCTGATGCCGATGCTGACGGCGGCGCAGAACGTGGAGCTACCGCTGTTGCTCACCCGATTGAACCGCAAGGAGCGCGCCGAGCGCGTTCATACCGCGCTTTCCGTGGTCGGTCTCGCCGATCGCATCAAGCATCGCCCGCGCGAAATGTCTGGTGGACAGCAGCAGCGCGTGGCGATTGCGCGCGCCATTGTCTCGGATCCGAACTTGCTGCTGTGCGACGAACCGACCGGCGACCTCGACCGGCAATCCGCCGACGAGATCCTTTCGATCCTGCAACTGCTCAATGGCGAGCTCGGCAAGACTATCGTGATGGTGACGCACGATCCCGCCGCGGCAAACTATGCCAAGCGCGTCCTGCATCTCGACAAGGGCCGCTTCGTCGAACGGGAGCTTGCCGCGTGAACGATTTCGACCTGGTCCGGAAAAACCTGTTCCGCCGCAAATTGCGCGCGAGCCTGATGATCGTGTCGATCCTGATCGCCTTCATGATCTTCGGCGTGCTCGCGGGATTTTACCGCGCCTTCACCGCCGGCGAAGATCGCGCGGCCGCGGACCGGATGATCACCGTCAACAAGATCAACTTCACGCAGCCGATGCCGATTGCGTATTTCAACCGCGTGAAAACGGTCGAAGGGGTGCGGCAGGTGACCTTCGCCAACTGGTTCGGCGGTTATTATCAGGACCCGAAAAACTTCATCATGGCGCTCGCAATCGAGCCGAACACCTATTTCGACGTATATCGCAGCGAATTCGAGGTTGCGCCTGACCAGCTTCAGGCCTTCACCCGCGACCGCGGCAGCGCGGTGGTCGGCGAAAAGCTGGCGCGAAAGTGGGGTTGGAAGATCGGCGATCGCATCCCTCTCAATAGCAACATCTTCAGCCAGAAGAGCGGCGGCCACACCTGGGACCTCACCATTGCCGGCATCGTCAAGGGCAAGGCCGAGCACGTCGACACCAACTTCATGCTGTTCCAGTACCCCTATTTCGACGAGACCCGCTCGTTCGGCAAGGACACCATCGGCTGGATGATCCTTCAGACCACCTCGCCGGAAAACAACGATCGCGTCGCAAAGGCGATCGACGCAATGTTCGCCAATTCCACCGCCGAGACTTCGACCGACACCGAAAAGGCATTCGGCAAGGCGTTCGCCGCGCAATTCGGCAACATCGCGCTGATCGTGTTGCTGGTGGTCGGTGCGGCCTTCGTCACCATCCTGATGATCGTCGGCAACACCATGGCGCTGTCGATCCGGGAGCGCACCCGCGAGATCGGCGTGCTGAAGACGCTCGGGTTTTCAGGCCCGCGAATTTTGACAATGGTGCTCGGCGAATCGGTGCTGCTGGCGCTGCTGGGCGGCATTCCGGGGCTGGTGATTGCGGCGCTGATCGCAGTGGCGCTCCGCAACAGCCTCGCCAACGTCGCGCCGGCTTTTGCCGTATCGCCGACCATCGCCCTGCAAGGGTTGGCGCTGATGATCGCGCTTGGGCTGATCACGGGCATCATTCCGGCGCTCAACGCCATGCGCCTCAAAATTGCAACCGCGCTCGGACGGGGATAGGCATGCGTTCGCTTTGGCTTCAGGTGGCTGCCGTCACTGCCATCAATCTCAAGAGCATTGGACAGCGGCGCTGGCTCTCGCTTTCGACGGTGATCGCGATCGCGCTTGTTGTGATCGTGCTGCTCGCCTTCCTGGCGATGGCCAACGGTTTTCAGCGCACCATCGCAGGCTCCGGAGCTGATGACATCGCGATCGTGCTGCGGGCCGGCTCGCAGGCCGAAATCAACAGCACGGTCAGCCGCGATCAGGTGCGGCTGATCGAGGACGGTCCCGGCATCGCGCGCGGCGGCGACGGCAAGCCCCTGATCTCGCCGGAACTCTATCTCGTGGTCGACGGCATCAAGCGTTCGACCAGGACCAAGGCCAACCTGCCGCTGCGCGGGATCGGCGAACAGGGCACCGCGTTGCGCAAGGACATCACCATCACCGCCGGCCGCATGTTCAATCGCGGCAGCAATGAGGTGGTGGTCGGCAAGGCCTTGCTGCGGGAATTCGAAGGCTTCGACATCGGCTCTACCGTGTCGTTCGGCGCCACGCGCTGGAACGTCGTCGGCGTGTTCGAGGCCGGCGGCAGCGTATTCGAATCCGAAATCTGGGCCGATCTCAACGTGGTGCAGAGCCTGTTCAACCGCAACAACGTCGTCCAGACCGTGCGCGCGCGCCTCACCGGGCCGGCCGCGCTCAATGAACTCAAGAGCTACAGCGACAACGATCCGCGGCTGAAGCTCGATGTCAAATCCGAAGCCGCCTACTTCGCCGAACAGGCCTCGCAGACCTCAGATCTGATTCAGAAACTCGGCTGGCCGCTGGCAATCGCGATGGCGCTCGGCGCGGTCGCCGGCGCGCTCAACACGATGTATTCATCGGTCGCAGCCCGCGCGACGGAAATCGCAACACTGCGTGCCATCGGCTTCGGTGGCTTTCCTGCGTTTGTCGGAACACTGGCCGAATCGCTGTTGCTCGCCGTCATCGGCGGCGTGCTCGGCGCCGCCGCGACCTACCTGATTTTCGACGGCGTTACGGCCTCGACCCTTGGCGGCAACTTCACGCAGGTGGTGTTCGACTTCAAGCTCAGCCCCTGGCTGATCGCCGAGGGCGTTGCGCTTGCGCTGATCGTGGGCCTGATCGGCGGACTGTTTCCGGCCCTGCGGGCCGCGCGGTTGCCGATCGTCGAAGGCCTTTACGCGCACTAGAGCCTTTCGGTTCTGATCGGATCAGAACCGAGCTCTAGATTCTTGTTTTGACGCGTTTTCTTGACGCGAACCGGCGTCCACCCCGGATCAAGTCCGGGGCAGGCTTTCGCTCGAAAACGCTTTTGAGCTATTCCCCCTTGAGGCCTGCCGCGCGGATCACCTCGTCCCATCTGCGCGTCTCGTCGCCGATGAACTTGCCGAACTCGCCCGCCGTGCCGGGGCGTGCTTCCAGCCCCTGGACCAGCAGCTTCTGCTTCACCTCGGGATCGGCAAGCACGCGAATAACCTCGGCCTGCAAGCGATCAACGATCGCGCCCGGCGTTGCCGCCGGCGCCATGAAGCCGTACCAGCCGGAAGCGATCACCTTGGAAAGTCCCTGCTCGCGCAAGGTAAAAGCCTCGGGGTAAATCGGGCTGCGCTCGGCCGATGCCACACCCAGCACACGTAACTGACCGCTCTGGATGTGCGGCAAGGCCGTGCTGATCGCAGTCAACGTGGCGTCGAGACGGCCCGCCAGCAGCTCCGTGTAGGCCATGTTGTCGCCGCGGAAGGGAACGATGAGGCCCTTGATGCCGGCGTCCCTGAACAGCAACTCGGCGGCGAGATGCGGCTGCGAGCCGGCGCCCGGAGAACCAAAGGTCAGGCCGTCGGGCTTCGACCTGCCGTAGTCGATCATTTCCTGAAGGGTTTTGAAGGGCGCCTGCGCGTTCACCACCAGGAACAACGGCGCCATCATCGCCATCGCCACCGGCTGCAGATCCTTGCGGTTGTAGTTGAGTTTCTCGAACAGGGCTTCGGCCGTCGCAAACGGCGCGGCCGCATAGAGGAAGGTGTATCCGTCCGGCGCTGCGCGCGAGACCAGCTCGTTGGCGACGCGGGTGCCCGCGCCCGGCTTGTTCTCGACAATGAACTGCTGGTTGAAGCTGCGCCCGAACTGCTCGGCCAGGATACGCAACGAGATGTCGCTTGCCCCGCCCGCGCCGTAGGGCGACACCAGCCGCACGATCCGTGACGGCCAATCGCCTTCGGCAAACGCCTGATGGTGCGGAGCTGCGGCGAAGCCGGCGACGATGGTCCCCAGCAGGGATCGGCGGGTGATTTTCATGAATGCCTCCTGGGGAAAAAGGAGCCGCCTGCAGTGGCGGCCAGTCCGTCCCGTCTTCGTCGGGCCGCGTTGGCGCGATCGCATTGCTGGACCGCCGGGCCTTCGTCTTATCGAGGCTGCAACGATAAAGAGGCGCCTTCTATCGAACAATGTGTATTTTTTGACCGATTGATAAGCCTGGCCTATGAATACCGAAACGGCGACGCCGGGAGGCTCGACATGGCGATGGACGTGACATTGCGGCAGTTGCGCGCCTATGTAGCCGTGCTGGAGAGCGCGAGCTTCTCGGAAGCCGCGAAGGCCATGCACCTGTCGCAGGCCGCGCTCTCGGGCCTGATCAAGGAGCTGGAAAGCCGCGTCGGCGTCCGCCTGCTGGACCGCACGACGCGAAAAGTTTCTGCATCTGCGGTCGGCGAGACCTTTGCCCCGATGGCGCGGCGCGTGCTCTCGCACCTGGACGAGGCGCTCGACAACCTGACCAATCTCAAGGAGCTGCGCCGTGGCCTGGTGCGTGTAGCTGCCCCCGAAACGCTATCCTGCACGCTGCTGCCGGAGCTGATCGCCGGATACAACAACAGCCATCCCGGCGTCGACGTCCGCTTCGACGACGTGCCGATCCAGGAGGTGCTGGCGGGCTTGCAAAGCGGCTCCACCGACATCGGCTTCGGCCCGGCCGGCGTCGTCCCCGATCAATCGGTCGAAGTGCACATGATTTGCGCCGACCCGCTCTTTGTGGCGCTGCGCAGCGATGACCCGCTGGCAAAAGGCAAGTCGGTCGCTTGGAAGGATCTGCGCGAGCGGCCGCTGCTCAACTACATGCCCAACATCGCCATCAACGTGTTGAGCAACGTCCCGTCCCGGCATCACCCCAGGGAGCTGGTGCCGGTGCACCGGGTGAACACCGCGCTGTCGATGCTGCGGGTCAGACAGGGCGCCGTGATCTGTCCTTCGATGGCGGAGCCGCTGGTGCGCGGCTTCGGACTGACGTTCCTGCCGCTGCTGCAGCCGGCCGTCAAATGGAAGATCGCGATGTTCGTAACGAACAGCGCATCGCTCTCGCCCGCCGTGGAGAGCTTTCGCGACTTCACGCTCGGTTTCAGCCCCAACTGGACGGCGATCGGCAACGAGCGCCGCCGCACGAGCGAACGGCGCAGGCGCATATAGCGAACGAGCGCGCGGCACACTCATGGTCGTCCCTGCGAACGCAGGGACCCATACCGCGTGATCCATCAAGGAAGCGCGGTCGCAGACGCCCTGCGTTGGCCGCCTACTGTTGTGAGTTGCCGAAGCAAAGCCGTCTCCTCTCCTGCCCATTCCGACGGCCGCGGCGTATGGGTCCCTGCGTTCGCAGGGACGACGTTGAGAGAGTGCAGAGCGTTGCGGGTAAGTCGCTGCTTCGCACGAAGAAATTCGCCAAATCATGAACCTGGAGCCTCGGCACATCGCATTTGCACGAAACATCCAACGATTGCATTTGTCCTGATGACAAACTGAATACGCGGCAGTAGCCTGCCCCAAAATATAAAACACATGGGAGGAGTGGCATGCCAGACGCAGCGGTCGCAGCACGTTCTTCTGAAACGACCAACAGCGGTGCAACGCAACAAGTTGACGTCGCGGTGGTCGGCGCCGGGTTTGCCGGCCTCTATCTCCTGCATAAGCTGCGCAAGGCCGGCTTCTCGGCTGTCGTGATCGAGGAGGCCGGCGACGTCGGCGGCACCTGGTACTGGAACCGCTATCCCGGCGCACGCTGCGACATCCAGACCATCGACTACGGCTACACGTTCGATCCCGAACTCGATCGCGCCTGGACCTGGTCGGAAAAATACGCAACGCAACCGGAAATCCTGCGCTATTTCGGCTTCGTCGCCGATCGTTATGACCTCCGTCGCGACATCCGCTTCGGCACCAGGGTCAACGCCGCGAACTGGGATGCCACCAGCGAGCGCTGGCAGCTCGTCACCGATAACGGCGCGAGCATTTCCTGCCGCCACTACATCATGGCGACCGGCTGCCTCTCCGCGCCAAAACCGCCGGAGATCGATGGCGTCAAGGATTTCAAGGGCGAGATCTATTTCACCGGGCGCTGGCCGCATGATGGCGTCAATCTCGCAGGCAAGCGCGTCGCCGTGATCGGGACGGGATCATCGGGCATCCAGTCGATTCCGCTGATCGCGGAACAGGCGGCGCATCTCACCGTGTTCCAGCGCACGCCGAGTTTTGCGCTGCCCGCGCATAACGGTCCGGCGCCCGACGATCGCAAGACCTACTTTGAGGCTGACCGCGCCGCCTATCGCGAGCAGGCGCGCTGGTCTCTCGCGGGCGTGCCGTATCCGCAGGAGATGGCGGTGAGCTGGCAACTGAGCGATGCCGAGCGCCGCGAGCGCTTCGAGAAAGCGTGGGCGGCCGGCGATCTCGTCCACATCCTGACCCAGCTCTGGGCCGACCAGGGCGTCGATTTCGACGGCAACGCACTGATCGGCAAGTTGATTCACGAGAAGATCCGCGCGGTCGTGAAGGACCCCGAAACTGCCGCGGCACTGAGCCCGCATGACCATCCATTCGGCGCCAAGCGGCCGTGCCTCGATACCAACTACTACGCGACCTACAACCGTCCCAACGTCACGCTGGTGAATCTGCGGCAAGAGCCGATCAAGGCGATCACCGCCTCCGGCATCGCCACCGACAGGCGCAGCGTCGATGTCGACGTGATCGTGTTCGCGACCGGCTTCGACGCCATGACCGGCGCCATCAAGGCGGTGCATCCGATTACGGGCCGCGATGGCAAATCGCTGTCCGACGTCTGGGCCGATGGCCCGCAGACCTATCTCGGGCTTACCGTGGCCGGCTTCCCCAATTTGTTCATGATCACGGGCCCAGGCAGCCCCTCGGTGCTCTCAAACATGGCGGTCTCGATCGAGCAGCATGCCGACTGGGTGGTCGATCGCCTGGCGACGTTGCGCGACGCCGGCTTCACGACCATGGAAGCAACCGAAACCGCGCAGGCCGGCTGGGCGCAGCACATGGCCGACTGTTCGATGATCACGCTGCATCGGCTCGCCAACACCTGGTACACGGGCGCCAACGTTCCCGGCAAGGTGCAGGGCTTGATGCCCTACACGGGCGGCGTCGGCCCCTACCGCAGCATCTGCAACGAGGTCGTCGGACGCGGCATGCTCGGCTTCAAGCTGACCGGCCCCAACGTTGCCGGGCAATGCAACGATGGCGAGGTGGTTCGCTTGCAGCCGGATGTGCGGCTGGTGCTGGGCATGCTGGCGGAGATGAACCTGCCGCAAATCGAGTCGCTGGGCGCGCAAGGCGCACGCGACTTCCTCACCGAATTCAACAAGGGCCGTCCCGCCGGCCGCCCGGTCGGCGAGGTCGGCAGCGGCGCGCTGCAAGGCGCCGAAGGCCCGCTGCCCTATCGCCTCTATCGGCCGGCAACGCCGGGACCGCACCCGATCGTGGTCTATTTCCACGGCGGCGGCTGGGTATTAGGTGATGAATTATCCGACGATCCGTTCTGCCGCGACCTCTGCCGCCGCAGCGGCATGATCGTGGTCAGCGTCGGCTACCGCCATGCGCCCGAGCATCGCTTCCCGGCGGCGGCCGAGGATGGCTATGCAGCGACGCGCTGGATCGCCGAGCATGCCGCTGACCTTGGCGGCAGGCCGGGACCGGTGCTGGTTGCAGGCTGGAGCGCCGGCGCCAACGTTGCCGCTGTCACCTGCCAGTTGGCGCGCGACCGCGGCGGTCCCCAGATTGCGGGCCAGCTCCTGGTATGCCCGGTCACCGATTGCCGGTTCGACCGTCCGTCCTACGCCGACAACGCGGTCGGCTATTTCCTGACGCGGGCGCTGATGTTCTGGTTCTGGGACATCTATTGTTCGCCCGCCGACCGCACCGACCCGCGCGCGTCGCCCCTGCGCGGCAATCTGGCGAACCTGCCCCCGGCGTTCGTTGCGACCTGCGAGTTCGACCCGCTGCGTGACGAGGGCATCGAATACGCCGAAGCGCTTGCTGCCGCCGGTGTCCCGGTCGAGCAACTGCAGGCGCGCGGCCACATCCACTCATCCCTGGTGATGGTGGACGTGGTGATCACCGGCGTCAGCGGACGTGTGAAGATGGCGGAAGCGTTGCGCGGCTTTGCGGGTCTGCCCCGGAAATTGGAAGAGAGCGCGGACATCTCGCCGATCGCCGTGAACGCTGCCGCGGGATAGCGCGCAAGGCAATGATGGCCTGTCCTTTGAGCGGCCTCAAGGTGCGGGCCGCTCACGACGGACGTTTATGGGGCCTTGAGCCTTTGCGCTGACTTGACCCTTTGGGCTGCTTCGGCGCCGGCCTCTTCGCCGCAACCCGGTGCGCCGCCGCCAGCGCGGCGCGCGCCCAAATGATGAACTCGTCGGGCTCGTCGAACAGCCGCTCCGGTACACGCCAGAATGCGAGATCTATCGTCTCGCCCTGCTTCGCGTAATTGAGCGGCGGAAACACCTCGGCTTCCTTGAACGTCTCCCGGTTCTGATCGTCCACCCGGAAATAAAGCGTGTTCTCCGTCACCATCCCAAGCATTACCCCATCGCAGAACACGCCGCTCTTGCCGAACATGCGCCGCAGGGTAACACGGCCGAGCGGCGCGAGCTGCTCGCGCAGAAACTCGGCATAGGTTTCGCTGGCAACCATCCTTCCATCCGGCCTGGTTCAAACTCGGTCGCGCCGCTTATTTGCGGGATAAGGCAGACTGTCATGCAATAGATTTTCTACGTCAACCGCCCAATGAATTTCGCTTATTGTCGCCGTGACCCCGGGCTGCATCCGGGCTTCCTACCAAGATCGCAAAACATCGGAAATCAAATCTCATGACCGCTACAGACGACGCAAAAGCCATCGAAGGCGTGATTCAGTGTTACCTCGACGGTCTCCACGAGGGCGATCCAGCCAAGATCGCCAGCGCCTTTCATCCGACCAGCGCGCTGACCAGCATCTCCGAGGCAGGCGAGCTGGCGATCACGCCCCGCGACGCCTGGCTGGAGAACGTCCGCAACAGGCCATCACCGAAGCACCGGGGCCTGCCGCGGCACGATGAAGTCCTGTCGATCGACCTCGTCGGTCCGACGATGGCCTACGTCAAGCTCCGATGTGCGATTCCGCCGCGCTTCTTTACCGATCAGCTGTCGCTGTTGAAAATCGATGGCCGCTGGCAGATCGCGCAAAAAGTTTTCATGACCGAGCTGCGGGAATGATCTCCGCAAGCTCTCTCCACTCTCTCTCCCCGCCTCTTGCGGGGGTCGAGACGAGCGAAGCTCGCTCTTGGAGGGTCGGGGTGAGGGGCTCTATCCGCGAGCTCTGAACGACGTGAGACCTGTACCCCCTCACCCGGATTGCTTCGCAATCCGACCTCTCCCCGCAAGCGGGGCGAGGTTGAAGAGAACCGCGCGTCGCAACATGGAAGGAGGCCCGCGATGAACGTACTCGACGATTATATGGTCGATCCCCGCCTGTCGCTCTTGGACAAGACGCGGATCCAGGCCCAGGTCCTTGTGCCGGTGCTGCGGGCGTTGCGCGCGGAACTCGGCAAGGAAAGAGCCGACGCGATTGCGCGACAAGCCTTGCGCGATTGGTCGAAGCAGCTCTTCGCCGCTGTGGGCGAGAGCGTCGAGGGTAGCTCGCGGCGCAAATGGGCGGCCATGCAGACCGCGCTGACCGAAATCACCGAGCGCGAAGTGACGGTGGAGATGCACCGGCACGACAAGGAAGCGCTGGAATTCGACGTCACGCACTGCCGGTTCGCGGAATTCTTTCGCGCGCTCGGCGAGCCGGAGCTCGGCGCGCTGCTGGTCTGCGCCACCGACTTCGATATCGTCGCCGCCGGCGGCAGCGACGTCGGCCTCACGCGCGACCAGACCCTGATGCAGGGCGCGCCAAGCTGCACGTTCCGTTACAGGTTCGCGCCGCGATCATAAATACCTCGTGAAAGTGCTCTCAATTGCGTATGATGCTTCCCAAAGAAGCCGTGGTCTTACCGGCTCGCAAGGGAGAGCGCCGATGGCAGCGACAGCGGAGCAAGCGTCACCCTGGCTCAAGGGGCGATCATTCGCCTCCTTAAGGGAAGAGTTCGACCGCAGCGGTTACCTGATCTTCGAACGCGTTCTGGCGCCCGAGCGCGTCGCTGAAATCCGCGCGGCGCTGGCGCCGCATCTGGCGCGCGACCTGCTCGGCCGCAACGATTTTGAAGGCACCAAAACCAACCGGGTGTATGCCCTGTTGGCGAAATCACCTGTTTTCGCGGAGCTTGCGACCCATCCGCTCGCCATGGCCTTTGTCGAAGCCGAACTCGGCGAGAGCTGCCTGCTGTCTGCCATGCTCGCGATCAACCTGCATCCCGGCGAGACGGTGCAGCCCTGGCACTTCGACGACGGCGGCGTCAAGATCCCGCGGCCCCGCCCTGCCCTTGGCATCAGCACGTTCTGGGCGATCGACGACACGACCGAACAGAACGGCGCCACCGAAATCATTCCGGGAAGCCATCTGTGGGACGGGCAATATATCGAGGGCGCGGTGCAGCCCGCCCACTTCACCCACCAGGCCCATCACGATGAGGGCAACCGGCCGGACGCCGTCAAGCTGACCATGCCGGCGGGATCGCTGGCGATCACCAAGGGAACACTGTGGCACCGTGGCGGCGCCAACTGGTCCGACCACCCGCGCCTGATCATCACGCCGCAATATTGCGTGGGCTGGGTGCGGCAACTCGAGAACATGGCGCTCGCCGTCCCTGCCGAAGTGGCCAGCCAATTGCCGGAGCGCGCCCGCGAGCTGATCGGCTACTCGATCCATCCGCCGTTCATGGGATATGTCGACGGCGTCCATCCCAGGCGCCTGCTTCGGACGCAATGACGCGATGCTGGCGAAGGCACGAGCGGGACGATAGAACTCATAGGATGGTTTGAGCTCTTGCGAAACCCATCGCCTGGCTTCTCGGAGGATGATGGGTTTCGCCGCGCTCAACCATCCTGCGCAATTACGAAAATCAGCTCTAGCCTTGCCAAGCATGAACAGGAGCAACTATGAGCGTGATCAAGTTGCTTTCGGCTCCAATCCGCACTGTCGTAAGGTTTCCCCTCTTTCAGCTCATTATCGTTATTGTCGTCATTCTGTGGCTCCAGGCTGCCGATGATGCATCGACGTTCGGTCAGATATTCAATAGCCTCGATAAACTCGTCGACTCTACCGTGCAATTGTTTTCCAGAATTTTCACAGTGAAGTCTTTCACAAAATCATGGCTTACGTCAGGATTCATGATTGCGTATGTCTATCTCGCCTGCTTGTTAATTCTGCTCCTTTGGCGCGTCATATTCAGAGCTGCAATCGATTTGATGGGGAAACGGAATTTCTTGTGGTCAAGAAATCTCATTGCGCGGGATCGTGGCATTCAGGCTTACCGAGCCTGGCTGCCGCTTGAGAAAATAAGGCCGTCCGACATTCCCCAGAAAACCTGGGAAGAGCAATTTGCCTGGCCCGCGAACAATGAACCCCCATATCCGCCGCTAACGCGGCGGCTGCTGCGCGGAGCAGCAACTTATACAGCCTTACTTCTGATCGTCGTCGCTCTATTGGAAATCTTCGCCCCTTCGGTTTTGGCTTGGCTTGGCCAACTTACCAAAATGGGGTTCGGTTGACGGTGGTCCTTCCCGCTCGATTCGTGCGTTCGGCGAACTGGACTCGGCGCGCTGCCGATCTGCGCGACCAATTTCGATATCGTCGCGGCTGGCGCGGCGAGAAGATGATGGGTTTCGCTGCGCTCTACCCATCCTGTCCAGACTTACTCCGCGGCGATCGCGGACCTTACAGATGCCCGCGCGTCTGCATCGAACATGATGCCCTCATAGCCCTTCTGTGCAACGTCGGTGATGGCGGCAACGTATTTCGGCGTGCCGCCATTATAAACGAGATAGCGCGTCTTGCCGTGCTCGTGGCCGGGGATGTTGGAATTGTAGCCGGTGAACCACGACTTGGCTTTGCGCATCAGCATAATGGCGTACATCTTGGTTACATGCGCGGTCCAGCGCGCCTGCGCTTCGGGCGTTGGCTCCGCCCGCGTGTAGCCCCGGCGCCAGATGTGCTCGAGCAGGCCCATGCACCAGCCGACGCCGTTCTCGATGCCGCGCGGAAAATTGGTGGAAGCCGAACCGCTCTGCGGCCCGGTCGGCATCAGCAGGTTCGGAAAACCGTGGACCATCATGCCGAGGAAGGTCGAGGGTCCGTCGCGCCATTGGTCGGCCAGCTTGACCCCGCCGACGCCGGTGATGTCGATCGCATCGAATGAGCCGGTGATGGCATCGAAGCCGGTGGAATAGACGAGGATATCGAGCTCGTAATCGCGTGCGCTGGTGCGCAGGCCGGTCGGGGTCACCCGTTCGATCGGGGTCTCGCTGATGTCGACGAGATGTACATTGTAGCGGTTATAGGCCTCGAAATAATTGGTCTCCAGCGGCACCCGCTGCACGCCAAAGCCATGATCCCTGGGGATCAGCTTTTCCGCCGTCACCGGGTCCTTGACGCGCCGGCGGATGCGGCCGGCGATGTAGGCGGAAAATTCGGCGTTGGCCGCCTCATCGGTAAAGATCTCGCGAAAGTTGCTCAGCCAGATGCCGAAGCCGGGCTCGTCATAGAGCTTGTCCCACAGCGCGATCCGCTCCTCGGCCGTAACCTCGTAAAAGCCGCGCCGGTCCGGCTCATGCTCGAAGCCGCCGGGCGTGCGGGTGCAGGCGGCAAAGATGTCTTCGTAGCGCGCGCGGATGTCGGCCATCTCCTCGTCGGAGATCGGGCTGTTGTTGAGCGGCGCGCTCCAGTTCGGACGCCGCTGAAACACCGTGAGTTCACCCACCTTGTCCGCGATCTCGCCGATCACCTGGATCGCGGTGGCGCCGGTGCCGATGATGCCGACCCTCTTGCCGGCCAGCTCGACCGGCTCGTGCGGCCAATGAAACGTGTGGAACGAGCGCCCCTTGAACGCGTCCATGCCTTGCAGCCGCGGCAGCGTCGGTATCGCCAGCAACCCGACCGTTAGAATGACGAACCGGCAGGTCAGCTCAAAGCCGTCGTCGAGTCTGAGCCGCCACAGATGATTTGCTTCGTCGAAGACCGCCGCCGCCACCCTGCGGTTGAACCGCATGTATTTGCGCAGGTCGAACTTTTCGGCGACGTAGTTGAGGTAGCGGAGGTTTTCCGGCTGCGCCGAAAACCGCTCCTTCCAGTGCCACTCGTTGAGCAGCTCTTTCGAGAAGGAATAGCCGTAGGTGTAGCTCTCGGAATCGAAACGCGCGCCCGGATAGCGGTTCCAGTACCAGGTTCCACCGAGGTCGGGGGCGGCATCCAACACCAGCGCATCCACCGCGAGATCGGCCAGCCGCTTGATCTGGTAAATGCCCGACACGCCCGCGCCAACGACGACGACCTCGTAATGCGACTTGATGTCCCCGGTCATGCGCGGCTTCCCCGTTGTTGTTTCTTGGACGATTTGGCGCAGTCGGGTTCGACTATACCGAATTATTCGCGCCATGCACTTGCGTCAGGATGCCGGTGGGCCTGCGGAAACGGGCGCTCAAACATTGTTTGAAAAGCGGCGCGTGTTGTCGCCTCCCCGCTAGCTGCTTCAGATATCCGGCGTGACACCAAGCTCGGCGTGGAGCTGCGCGACATAGGGATCCTCGATCCCCAGCGCGTCGAGTTGCGTCGCCAGTTGCACGAGGTAGTCCCTGTTGGTGCCGAGGATACCTTTCCCGCTCGCAATCAGGCGCGCGGTCTCCGCAAACGGCAGTTCGCCGACATAGCTCGGGTGCGAAGGGTTCGACACGAAGGCCAGCGCCTCGATCGGCCCCTGCGGCGTGAGCAACGGCACCATCGCCGGCGCATAGCCGCCGCGCAGCATCTCGCGACGCCACAGGATCGCGGTCTCTGTATGGACGGAGGAGGCAGCGATGCGGAACGCCAGTCCGTGGCAACGTCCTTCCTGCGGCTCCAGCGAAAGCATCAGCGCTGGATAGTCGTGCGACCCGCGGCCGAGATTGATCTTCAGCGTAAAGCGGCGCTGATAGCCCTCGACATCGGCGAGCCGGACTTCGGCGAAATGAAATCCGGGGTCCCACATCAGCGAGCCGTAGGAATAGATCCAGAGGTCGCAGCCCGCTCTGTGATCGCCGAGCACCGCAAGCCGTGACGCCTCGATCACCTCGTCCGGCAGCCGCCAGCCTTCCGGCCATCCCGCGGCGCGCGCACGCTGCTCCCACATCGCAAACATCTCCGGTGTCAGCCGCAGCAGCGATTTTTCCGGATGCGTCACCCGGGTCCGAAGCTCGGGCAAATGAATGAATGCGTCCGCAGTCAAGCCGGCATGCCCCTTTGGTGACGCGACAATTCTCCGCAATCTGCCATTGTCGGCCGCCCGGCGCCAACCATGAAGACGAACAGATGCGCTCCCCCTGCATGTTATTCTGTCATGGCTCGCCCAGGATTTTTAGGGTGTAATGAAGTCCACCTCGACCACGCCCTCCCCGCAAACTTCCACCCGATATCGAAAGTCACCCGATGCGCGACCAGTTTTCCAACACGCAAGCGATCCGCAAACCCGCCGTCACCTCCAAAGGCGGCATCGTCGCAGCGCAATCGAGCCGGGCCGGGCACGTCGGCGCCGAGGTGCTGGCCGCGGGTGGCGACTGCGTCGACGCCGTGATCGCGACCACGTTTGCGCTGGGCGTGCTGGAGCCCTGGATGAGCGGGCTCGGCGGCGGCGGCGCAATGGTGCTCTACCGGGCGCGCGAAGACCGCTATGAAGTGATCGACTACGGCATGCGCGCGCCGGCGAGCCTCAACCTTGCGGAATATCCGCTGACCGGCGACGGCGCGGCATCGGATATTTTTCCCTGGCCGCGGGTCAAGGACGACCGCAACCTTCATGGTCCCGGCTCGATCGCCGTACCCGGCGTGGTCGCCGGCATGGAGGAAGCGCATCGCCGCCACGCCAAACTGCCGTGGAAGGAATTGCTGGCGCCGAGCGTCAAGCTTGCCGACGAAGGGCTTGCGGTCGACTGGTGGACCACGCTGATGATTTCGAGTGCGGCTGCGGATCTGCGGCGTTACCCCGCGAGCGCCGCGGCCTATCTGCAGGACGGGCTGCCGCCAAATCCGCAATGGAGCATCAAGGCCAACGTCCGCATGCCCCAGGACCGGCTCAAGGCCACGATGGCGCATCTGGCGAGCGCCGGCCCGCGCGACTTCTACGAAGGCGATCTGGCGCAAAACCTCGCCGCCGACATCCAGGCCGCCGGCGGCGCGCTGTCGGTCGAAGACCTCAAGCCGTTCCGCAGCGCTGTGCGTGAGCCGCTGGCGATTCCCTATCGCGGCGGCGAGGTGTTCGCGACACCAGAACTCACCGCGGGTCCAACGCTTTCGCGCACGCTCGGCCTGTTGCAGAACGATCTCAAGCCCGCGCGCGGCGTACCGGATGCGGCGGCCTATGTCGCCTACGCCTCGGCGCTGCAGGCGGCCTATCGCGAACGGCTGAAGGACATGGGCGATCAAGACGGCAGGCGCGCGCTCGGCGCGGAAGCGCTGGCGCCGGCCTGCACCACGCATTTCTCGGCGGTCGATCGCGACGGCAACATGGCCGCGGTGACGCAGACGCTGCTGTCGACCTTCGGCTCCAAATTCGTATCTAGCCAGACCGGCATCACCATGAACAACGGCATCATGTGGTTCGATCCGGCGCCGGGCGCGCCGAACTCGCTGGCGCCGGGCAAGCGCTGCCTGACCAATTACACGCCGGTGCTGGCGCAGGCCCACGACGGCCGCCGCGCTGCGATCGGCGCTTCCGGCGGCCGGCGCATCCTGCCGGCGGTGAGCCAGCTGCTGTCCTTTGTGATGGATTACGGCATGGACCTCGATGCGGTGATCCACCAGCCCCGCATCGATGCCAGCGAAGGCGCCGTTGTGATCGGCGATATGCGCCTGCCGCAGGCCGCGCGCGAGGCCCTGCGCACGCGCTTCGACTATGAGGAAGCGCGCGTCCAGACCCTGCCGATGAAATTCGCCTGCCCCAGCATCGTGCTGCGCGACGGCGACACCAACAGCGGCGCGACCGAGGTGTTCCAGCCGTGGAGCGAGGCGGTGGCGGAGGGGTGAGGTCTAAAACACGAAGATGCGCGCCAGCGCGACCGCCTCTTTAATTGGGCGAACAACATGCTATATTTGCTGGCATGACAACCAAGATCCTTCAGGACGCATTGCGCCGTGTCGAGGCTTGGCCTGAGGCAGCTCAGGTCGAACTCGCAGAGATCGCATTGGAGATTGAAGCAGGCCTGGCTGCGGGTACGTATCATGCGACACCGAAGGAACTTGAGGGTATCGATAGAGGCTTGAAGGCAGCGCGCGAAGGCCGCTTCGCTACCGACGATCAGGTCAAGCAGGTTTTTCAGAAACACCGCCCTGCATGAACGTGGTGTATACTACCGAGGCGCTTGCTGACCTCGATGGTATCCTCGACTACATCGCTAACCATTACCCCGCCATTTCCGATGCGTTCCAACATCGGCTTCACGCAGTCATTGCGCGCGTCGGCCGATGGCCAGAGAGCGCACAGGAAGTTTCCGAGCGACCAGGAGTTCGTGTCGCACCGCTGATCCGATATCCATACAAAATCTTTCTATCGGGTATCGGGTGACACGGTAGAAATTCTCCACGTTCACCATGCTGCTCGCGAATAGACGCGATGGTGAAGTCCGACGATCCGTTCCGACTACATCCCCAGCCGGTCCCGCACCCGTCCCGCCAGCACCGCCGCGGTCACGCCGACGGGCCAGAACGCGTGCAGCGGCATCGGCTTGATGGTGGTCACGGGCATGTCGATCGCGGCGTTCTTGCCGCCGATCAGACGGCGCGCGAGCTGCCCGCCCATCGCGGTCGAGAGTGCGACGCCGCGGCCGTTGCAGCCGAGCGAGATCAGGAGATGCTCCGCCGGCTCATGCACATGCGGATAATGATCGGGCGTGATTGCGAGCCGGCTGTTCCAGCCGTGCGTCCAGGTCGCACCCTTCACGCCCGGCCATAACCGCTCCGCATAGCGGATGAGATAGGCAACATCCGACGGCTTGCTGATCCAGCGCATCGGCCCGCGGCCGCCCATCAGTAGCCGGTTATGCGCATCGATGCGGTAATAGACCGTGATGTGGCCGCTTTCGTACAGCACCGGGCGCGTCGGCATGATCTCGCGCGCGATCGCCTCGGGCAGCGGCGCGGTGGCCGCGATCGAGGAAAATACCGGCACGATGGTGCGGCGCAGGCCCGGCCACAGATCATCCGTAAAACCGTTGGTCGCCAGCAGCACCTTTTCGGCGTTCACGATTCCACGCGGCGTCTCGATGCGCCAGCCGGCACCTTCACGCGACAGCGAGAGCGCCGGCGTCTCGCCATGAACGGCAGCGCCGGCCGCGATCGCGGCGCGTGCCAGGCCGCGCGCATAACTCAGCGGATGCAGGTCGCCGCCGCGATTGTCCAGCATGGCGCAGAGATAGCGGTCGGTTCCGGTCATCTCGCGCATCTGCTCGCGACCCAAAAGCGACACAGGCATGCCGCGGCGGATGCATTGTTTTGCGGTGTTCTCGATTCCCGCCGCGCTCGCTTCATTGTAGGCCGCGCGCAGCGTGCCATTCTGCCGCGCCTCGCAGGGGATCTGGTGGCGGCGGATCAGGTCGAACGTGTAGTTCGTGGTGCCGTAGGAAAACGCGATCATGCGGTCGCCAAGCTCAGTGCCGAAATCGGCCTCGATCTGGTCAGGGTCGTGCTTCAGTCCCGGATTGACCTGGCCGCCATTATTGCCCGACGCGCCCCAACCCGGCTGCTGCGCCTCCAGCACGGTCACGTCGACGCCCTGCTCGGCGAGATGCAGCGCGGTGGACAGGCCCGTAAAACCGCCGCCGATGATCGCGACCGAGATATTCTTGTCCGCATCGAGCGGCGGCGTCGGTGTCGGCGCCACCGCCGTATCGGCGTAGAGACTTGGCGGCAGCGGCAGCGAGACAGGCGAAATCATGGACAGCAACCCAAGTTTAGAGCGGATGCAGCACGCGCCGCAAAAAGTCCTGCGTGCGCGCATGCTGCGGCTGGTTGAGAACGGATTTTGCCGGCCCCTGTTCGACAATCACGCCGCCGTCGATGAACAGCACGCGATCGGCGACGTCCTTGGCAAATGCCATTTCATGGGTGACGACGACCATGGTCATGCCGTCATCGGCAAGTTTGCGCATCACGCCCAACACGTCCCCGACCAGTTCCGGATCGAGCGCGGAGGTCGGCTCGTCGAACAATATCGCCTTCGGCTGCATCGCCAGCGCGCGGGCAATCGCAACGCGCTGCTGCTGCCCGCCCGAGAGTTGCGGCGGATGGACATCGGCCTTTTCAGCCAGCCCCACCCGCGCCAGCAGCGCGCGGCCACGCTCCAGCGCCTCGGCACGCGGCTCCTTCTTCACATAGACCGGCCCCTCGATGACGTTTTCGAGCGCCGTGCGGTGCGGAAACAGGTTGAAGCGCTGGAACACCATCGAGACCTGCGTCCGGACCGAAACGATCGAGGCCGCGTTGCGGTCGACCCGGGCGCCCTCGATGCGGATGTCGCCGCGATCGTAGCTTTCGAGTCCGTTGATGCAACGGAGAATGGTCGACTTGCCGGAGCCCGAGGGGCCGATGATGCAGACGACCTCGCTCTTGGCAATCGATGCGGAGATTCCCTTGAGCACCTCGACCTTGCCAAAGCTCTTATGGACGTCCTGGAGCTCGATCATTTCCGGTTCGCCTTCTTCTCGAAATGCCGAACCAGCAGGATGAGTGGAATGCTCATGGTCAGATACATCAGCGCCACCAGGGTGAATACGCTGGTGTTCTTGAAGGTGGAGGAGGCAATCAGCTTGCCCTGCAGCGCCAGCTCGGCGACCGTGATCGTCGAGGCCTGCGAGGAATCCTTCAGCAGCATGATCATGATGTTGCCGTAGGGCGGCAGCACGATCTTCACCGCCTGCGGCAACACCACCCGGCGCATGGTGAGCCACCAACCCATGCCGATGGTCTGCGCCGCCTCGATCTGCCCCTTGTCGATTGCCTCGATGCCAGCGCGGAAGTTTTCCGACTGGTAGGCGGAATAGGCGATGCCGAGCCCGAGGATCGAGGCCTGTAGCGCCGTCAGCGCGATGCCGAAATCCGGCATCACAAAATACAGGTAGAACAGCAGCACAATGATCGGGATGCCGCGGATTACGTTGATCAGCCCGGCAGTCAAGCCGGCGAGCACGCCTATGCCGGACACCCGCATCAGCGCCCAGAACAGCCCGAGCACGGTCGACAACGCCAGCGAGCCGATTGTGACGACGATCGTCAGCCAGACGCCCTGTAGCAGGATGGGCACGAACTCGACGGCGTCGCTGAGAAACTTCTGCATCGGCTCAGATCAGGGTTGCGTCCTGCCAAGGGAATGTTGCGGCGCGCTGCAAGATATCAGGAGGCGTCGGCCTTCTGTCCCCATTTTTCGAGAATCTTGGCGATGGTGCCGTTTGTCTTGAGCTTGGCGAGCGAGGCGTTGACCTTGGCCAGCAACTCGGTGTCGCTCTTGCGGATTCCGATCGCCACGGTGCCAACGGTGACGGGCTTGTAGGAATCGACCAGACGCACCTCGGCGAAATTGCCCTGCTTGAGATTGTAGGCGAGGATCGGATAGTCGGCGAAGCCGGCCTTGAGGCGGCCCGCATTCACATCGCGCAAGATATCGGGAATGGTGTCGTAAACCTTGACCTCGCTGAACAATCCCGTCTTCTTCAATGCGTCGACGAAGGCGGTTCCGACCTGGGCGCCGACAGCCTCGCCCTTGAGGTCTTGCTGCGAAGCGTAATTCCTAGCGTCGGTCTTCGGCACCACGAGCCCTTCGCCATAGGTGTAGACGGCGTCGGAGAAGTCGATCACCTCCTTCCGCGCCGCCGTTGCGAACATCGCGGCCGAGATGATGTCGATCTTGTTCGAGGTCAGCGACGGCACCAGCGCGGAGAACTGCATCGGCTCGATCTGCACGGCAAAGCCGGCATCCTTGCCGATCTCGGTGATGAGATCGACCATGATGCCCTGAATGCTGTTGGTCTTGGTGTCGAGGAAGGTAAAGGGGATGCCGGTCGGGGTCGAACCGACTTTCAGCACCTGCTGCGCGGATGCCGGTATTGCAGCAGCGGCGACAACAACGGCCGTCATCGCGGCCTGGACGAGACGTTTGAAAGCCATTGCACCACTCCTGGATCGAACACCGCCGCCCGCATCAGACCAAAGAGTTGCGGGAAACGCCGTTCCGGCCTACTTTCACCATTATGAAATTGTGGTCACACTTCCCAGGGCATTGCAAGCAATTTTCATGCACATGAAGGAAGCAGGCTGACGTGAGTGGTGGCAGGAGAATCAAGAAGCCGGCGCCCAAGGCCAAGGCAAGGGCCACGGCAAAGCCGGCGCGCAGGCCGAAGACGAAGGCCGCCGCGCGGCCGGCCGAGCCGGCGATGGATCTTGCGGTCGGCCGCCGCATTCGCCAACTGCGCCATGAACACAAATTGTCGCTGGAGACGATCGCCGATCGTGCCGATCTGTCGATCGGCTTCCTCAGCCAGATCGAGCGCGGGCTGTCGTCGCCTTCGCTGCGCGTGCTCGCAACGTTGGCGGATGTGCTCGGCGTCGGCATCGCCGCGCTGTTCGGCTCAAAGCCAAGCGATGATCCCGCTTCCGGCGGCGTGGTGACGCGCCAGTTGCAGCGCGCCGAGTTGAAACTGTGGCGCACCGGCATATCAAAACAATTGCTGAGCCCGGCGGGAACGGAGAACCGCCTCAATCTGTTTCTCGTGCACCTGGAGCCCGGCGGTAACACCGGCGATGAGCTCTACACGCATGATGGCGAGGAAGCCGGCTTGGTGCTGGAAGGCGAGATGACGCTGACGGTGGACGCGGAGTCCTGGTCGCTGAAGACGGGCGACAGCTTTCGCTTCGCCAGCCGCCGCCCGCACCGCTTTTCAAATCCGGCGGAAGATGCGAAAGCGGTGGTGCTGTGGGTGAATTGCGTGACGGCGGCGCCATGAGCGACAGTCTGGAACAAGAAATGGATCAAGCCCGAGAGGATTGGAGCCCGCATAGCGCGCATTGGGGCGCGTTCTCGGCGCGATGGAACGGCGCGACGCTGGATATCAAGCCTTACGCGGAGGATCCTGCGCCCTCCTCGATCCTGCAGAACTTCACCACGGCGATGCGCCACAAGGCCCGCATCGTGCGGCCGATGGTGCGCAAGGCGTGGCTGGACCGGAGCGTACGCAGCGAGCGCACCTTCGACCAGAAATTCGTCGCGTGCCCCTGGGACGAAGTGCTCGACCTGCTCGCCAACGAATTGTCGCGGATCCGAACCGAGCACGGCGCCGCCGCGGTCTATGGCGGCTCCTACGGCTGGTCCAGCGCCGGACGTTTCCATCACGCGCAGAGCCAGGTTCATCGCTTCTTGAACATGGCGTTCGGCGGCTACATACGCTCGGTGAACAGCTACAGCGCCGGCGCCTCGGCGGTGATCCTGCCGCATGTCATCGGCGGCTACGAAGACGTCTCGCGTCGAAACGTGACGTGGGACCAGGTCGCCGAGCATACCGATACCGTGCTGGCCTTCGGCGGCATGGCGCTGAAAAATTCGGATGTCGCCAGCGGCGGCATCAGCCGGCACATCGAGCGCGGCGCGATGCAGAGGGCTGCGCAACGCGGCGCGATATTCTACGGCATCACGCCGTTGCGCGACGACATGCCGGAGGAAGCCGGCGCCCGATGGCTGCCGATCAAGGTCGGCACCGATGTGGCGCTGATGCTGGGGCTCGCGCACACGCTGCTCGTCGAAAACCTGTGGGACAGCACCTTTGTCGCCCGTTATTGCACCGGCTTCGACATCTTCGAACGCTATCTGCTCGGCCGCGACGACAAGACGGCAAAGGACGCGGCGTGGGCTGCCGATATCACCGGCATTCCCTCGGCCCAGATCGCCGGCCTCGCGCGCCGGCTGCCGCGCGGGCGCACTCTGATCACGGTCTCGCACTCATTGCAGCGGGCGCAATATGGCGAGCAGCCGGTGTGGATGGGCGCGGTGCTCGCGGCCATGCTCGGCCAGATCGGCCTGCCCGGCGGCGGATATAATTACGCGCTCGGTGCGCTCGGCCACACCGGCCGCCGGTTCAACGCGGTCCCGATTCCGACGCTGTCGCAAGGCAAGAATGGCACCGCCGATTTCATCCCGGTCGCGCGCGTCGCCGACATGCTCCTGCACCCGGGCGAGGCGTTCGAATATAACGGGCGCTCGATGCGGTATCCCGACATCAAGCTGGTCTATTGGGCGGGCGGCAACCCTTTCCATCATCACCAGGACATCAACCGGCTGCGGCGCGCCTTCAATGTCCCGCAGACCATCGTCGTGCACGAGAGCGCCTGGACGCCGATGGCGAAATTTGCCGACATCGTGCTGCCGGCGACCATGACGCTGGAGCGCGACGATATCGGCGCCGCCGCCACCGATCCAAGGCTGGTCGCGATGCGCAAGGCCATAGACCCGGTCGGCGAAGCCCGCGACGATTTCGATATTTTCGCCGCGCTGTCGCAGCGATTGGGCATCGAGCAGGCTTTTACGGAAGGCCGCAACAGCCGGCAATGGCTGGCCTCCCTCTACGAACCGACGCGGCGCGCGCTTGCCGATGCCGGTTGGGATGCGCCCGACTTCGATGAATTCTGGCGGCGCGGCGAACTCACACTGCCGTCGGCCCCCGATGACGGCGGCTTTCTGCGCGCCTTCCGCAACGACCCCCTCAACAAAAGACTGCCGACACCAAGCGGCAAGATCGAGATCTATTCGAAAACCATCGCAGGCTTCGGCTACGACGATTGCCCGCCCCACCCCGCATGGCTGCCGTCGACCGAACCGCCGGATTCGCGCCACCCGTTGACGCTGATCGCCAACCAGCCATCGACGAGGCTGCACAGCCAGCTCGACTTCGGCGCCTACAGCCAGTCCAGGAAAATTGCCGGCCGCGAAGCTGTCCGTCTCAACCCCGACGATGCGGCGCGCCGCGGCATCGCCGATGGCGACATCGTCCGCCTCTTCAATGATCGGGGCGCGTGCCTGGCCGCCGCTGCGGTCACAGATGACGTCATGCCCGGCGTGGTGCAGTTGTCCACCGGCGCCTGGTACGATCCGCAAGCCGGCGCAGCAGAGCATCCGCTCTGCATCCATGGCAATCCGAACGTGCTCACCCGCGACATCGGCACCTCGCGACTAGCACAGGGTTGCTGCGGTCAGGTGACGGTGGTGGAGTGCGAGAAGTACCAGGGCACGCTGCCTGCGATCCGGGCCTTCGATCCTCCAGATCAGCGGTGAGGCGGAGACAACGACATCCGCCGATGACGCCAGCGCGGCGGGTGAATTGCGCGACGAGAGCGAGCTAGTTCCACCGTCATTGCGAGCGCAGCGAAGCAATCCATGCCGCCGCGTGCTGAGGCATGGATTGCTTCGTCGCTCCGCTCCTCGCAATGACGGCCTGCGCTTTACTCTCCCTCGCCCCGCTCTTGCGGGGAGAGGGTCGGGGTGAGGGGCTGCTTCCGCAAATTCGATAGACGGGAGTACGCGGAGAGTCCCCCTCACCCGTCGCTTCGCGCCGGCCTCTCCCCGCGCGCGGGGCGAGGCTGAGCACCGCCACTACCCGAACCGATGATCGTACCGGCTCACCGTGAGTTCACTCACATCGATATCCGGCTTCCGCCCCGACATCAGATCCGCCAGCACCCTTCCCGATCCGCAGGCCATGGTCCAGCCGAGCGTGCCGTGGCCAGTGTTGAGATGCAGATTGCTGTAGCGCGTGGCGCCAATGACAGGCGGTCCGTCCGGCGTCATCGGGCGCAGGCCGCTCCAGAACGTGGCCTTGCCGAGGTCGCCGCCGCGCGGAAACATGTCGGTCAGGGAATGATCGAGCGTCGCGCGCCGCGCCGCGTCGAGCGTATCGGAATAGCCCGAGATTTCCGCAGTGCCGCCGACACGGATGCGGTCGCCCAGCCGCGTGATCGCGACCTTGTAGCTCTCGTCCATCACGGTGGAAACCGGCGCGCCGTCGGGATCGATGACCGGCACCGTGATCGAATAACCCTTCACCGGATAGACCGGAACGGGAATGCCGATGGGTTTGAGCATCCGCGGCGACCAGCTCCCGAGCGCCGCGACATAGGCATCGGCCTGCAGCAGCCCCGCACTGGTGACGACGCCGGTGATCTTGCCGCCATCCGCAACCAGCCGCTCGATGCCGGTGTTGAACTTGAACTGAACGCCAAGCTTTGCTGCCTCCTTGGCAAGCGCCTGCGTAAACATGTGGCAATCGCCGGTCTCGTCCTGCGGCAGCTGGAGACCGCCGACGAACTTGACCTTTGCAGTAGCGAGCGCGGGCTCGACGGCAATGCAGCCGGCAGGATCGAGCACTTCGTAAGGCACGCCATATTGCTTGAGCACCGCGATATCGTCACCGGTGCCGTCGAGCTGCTTCTGCTTGCGAAACAGCTGCAGCGTGCCGCGGCTGCGTTCGTCATACTTGATGCCGATTTCGGCGCGCAGCGCCCGCAGGCAGTCGCGGCTGTATTCGGCAATCGGAATCATCCGGCTCTTGTTGATGGCATAGCGCTCCGCCGTGCAGTTGCGCAGCAGCTTCATGCCCCAGATCCACATCACGGGATCGAGCTTGGGCCAGATCACCAGCGGCCCGTGCCGCATCAACAGCCATTTGATGGCCTTCACCGGCACGCCCGGGCCGGCCCAGGGCGAGGAATAGCCGGGCGACACTTCGCCGGCATTGGCAAAGGAGGTTTCCTGCGCGGGCTCAGATTGGCGGTCGATGACCGTTACCTCATGGCCGGCGCGCGCCAGATAATAGGCCGTGGTGACGCCGATGACGCCACTGCCGAGAACGATTGTCTTCACGATCCCTCACGCATCCGCCGCGGGATTGTCCCGCGGCTTCTGTTGCTCTTGCGAGCAAGGATCAGGCCACGCGCTTGATGGCGTCGCCCAGGATCGAAACGATATCGTCGATATGGCTTTTCTCGACGATCAACGGCGGCGACAGCGCAAAGGAATCGCCGCTCATGCGCAGATAAAGCCCACGATTGAAGCAATCGACCATGACATCATAGCCGCGCGCTCCGACCCCTTCCTTGCGTGGCGCGACTTCGACGGCGCCCATCAGGCCGACGTTGCGGATATCGACCACGTTCGGCAGACCTTTCAGCGAATGCAGTGCATCACGCCAGTATTCGGCCATCGAAGCGCCGCGCGTCAAAAGCCCCTCGTCCTTGTAGATGTCGAGCGTCGCAAGGCCCGCCGCGCAGGCGGTCGGATGCGCCGAATAAGTATAGCCATGGAACAGCTCGATCGTGCCTTCCGGGCCGTTCATCAGCGCGTCGTGGATCTTGCGGCTGGCGAACACCGCGCCGCAGGGCACGGTCCCGTTGGTGATGCCCTTGGCCGTCGTCATCATATCGGGCGTGACGCCGAAATAATCCGCCGCGAACGGCGCGCCGAGCCGGCCGAAGCCGGTGATGACCTCGTCGAAGATGAGCAAGATGCCGTGCTTCTCGGAAATTTCGCGCAGGCGCTTCAGGTAGCCTTTCGGTGGCGGCAGCACCGCGGTCGAGCCCGGCACCGGCTCGACGATGACGGCGGCGATGGTGTCGGCGCCATGCAGCGCCACCATCCGCTCGAGATCGTCGGCGAGCTCGGCGCCGTGTTCCGGCTGATCCTTCGCAAATGCATTGCGGGCGAGATCATGGGTGTGACGGATGTGATCGACGCCCGGCAGGTGCGTTGCGAACGCGCGGCGGTTCGCCACCATGCCACCGACCGACATGCCGCCGAAGCCGACGCCGTGATAGCCGCGCTCGCGGCCGATCAGGCGCGTCCGCGTCCCCTGTCCGATGGCGCGCTGATAGGCCAGCGCGATCTTCAGCGCGGTGTCGACTGACTCCGAACCCGAATTGGTGAAGAAGATACGATCGAGTCCCTTCGGCGCGATCTCGGCCAGTCGTTCGGCAAAATCGAACGCCAGCGGATGGCCCATGTTGAACGAGGGCGCGAAGTCGAGGTTCGTCAACTGCCGCTCGACGGCGGTGGCGATCTGGCGGCGGCCGTGGCCGGCATTGACGCACCAGAGGCCGGCCGAGCCGTCGATCACCTTGCGGCCGTCGACGGTGGTGTAGTGCATGCCCTCGGCGGAGGCGAACAGCCGCGGCGCCTTTTTGAACTGCCGGTTGGCCGTGAACGGCATCCAGAACGAATCGGTTTGCAGGGTGTTCGGCTTCTGATGGAGGGTCACGGCTCTAGCTCCTGTGCTGGCAGCGCAAGGTAGCACCGGGCCACGCTCGGAAAGCCACAACAAGTCCTTTTCTTCGCTCCGGCAACCCATTGATTTTACTGGTCTCGCTGGGGCATATTTGTTCGATCCGAAACACTTGCAACAGGGATTTCCGATGAGCGTCGATATCGGTGGGCGACTCCGCTTCGTTCGCGCCCGCCACAAGCTGTCGCAGCGCGAGCTCGCCAAGCGCTCCGGGGTGACCAATTCGACGATCTCGCTGATCGAATCCAACCAGATGAACCCCTCGGTCGGCGCGCTCAAGCGCATCCTCGACGGGCTGCCGATGGGCCTTGCCGAATTCTTCGCGATCGAGCCGGAGCGGCCGCGCAAGGCGTTCTACCGTTCAGACGAATTGACCGAGATCGGCAAGAAGCCGATCTCCTATCGGCAGATCGGCGACAATCTGTTTGGCCGGAGCCTGCAAATCCTCAAAGAACGCTACGAGCCGGGCAGCGACACCGGCCGGGTGCCGCTGACACATGACGGCGAGGAAGGCGGCATCGTGGTTTCTGGCCGGCTGGAGGTGACCGTCGATGACGAGCGCCGTATCCTCGATCCCCGGCGACGCCTATTATTTCGAAAGCCGGAGGCCGCATCGCTTCCGCTGCGTCGGCGGAAAGCCGTGCGAAGTGATCAGCGCCTGCACGCCGCCGACGTTTTGAGGGAGCAAGGGCGTATACTCATCAACCCGTCGTAGCGCTGCGATGCTAGACACAGGAAGTCAAAAGCGTCTCGCGGATTGATTCCAGAAGGCCCGATATCGGCTCGTAGCTCTGGTGAACCATACGAAGCTGGCCGCCACACGTGCTGACGCCGATCGTTTGCCGGTCGGCTGGAAGATTGGTCAACATCGCTGGTCCCCAGACCGCCCTGAGCCGTAGTTGCCCATATTCAACCGCAAGCGGCAGGACTCCCAGATTCGAAATGACGGCGGAGCTTTGCGGCTGGGAGGCAAAATACGCCGCCGCGCTGTCTTTGGCTGCGGTTGGCGGCATCTCAGCCGCGATCCACTGCAACATTCCAGCCGCCGTCGCGGGTAACCGCGCCATCCGCAAGTTGTCGACGACACAGCGGGCGTCCTCCCAGAGCTTTCGGCCCCCGGCAGGGACCTCGACAATGCCGGCGCCGATAAACACGCCGCACCCCGTGGTCTCAATTCTCGTTATCCTGGACAGGTCGATCGGACAGTGCATCCTGATGATATTGTTGTCCGAGGCTGGAAGGTGACGAGAGGCGGCTGCACAGATTGCGCCATGCACGGTCGTTCCATTTGCCTTGCAGAATCGCAGGAGGCGAGCGGTCTGTTCCCGGTCCCACTCCGCAATCGCCAAATTCGCGGCGGGCATTTCGGACCCCTGTGCAGCCCGGCTGCCGGCTTTCGAGATATCGTGGGAAGTCGCCTTTTCGACCACGATCGGATGAGAGGCAACCCTCGCGATCATCTCTTCAAGCAAAGGAGGCGGCGGCAAGATCTCAAGACAGTCGTCCGCGAGCGCGCGCATGACATCATGGAGAATGCGCATTCCGGACAATGCGTCCACTATCGCATGATGAAAAGTGAGAATAATCGATGCGCCATCGGATGCTGACACGACCGTTGCCCGCATCAGCGGGCCCGGAAAAGTACTGAAAGGCAGACTGAGCTCGCTTTCGACCACCTCGCGCCAGTCTGCGCCTGTTTCGGCCGGTACCTCGTTCAGTTCGATCGGGCTGTCGGTGCGACAGAACGTCGGTCCAGTTTCTGCATCGTCGACGATGCAGAGCCTTAGCGCCGAATGCCGGTTTCGAACCTGCTCGAGCGCAGCTCCAAGCTTGGTGGAATCCAATGCGCCTTCGATTTCTGCGGCGAGACAGAAATGCACGGGAAAGGCCAACGAATAGAGATAAAAGAACCGCTCGCAACTGCCTAGTGGGCGGACAAGGGCCAACTCTTGCTTCTTCGCCGCCCCCATTCCAGGTGCGCGGCTACCTGCAAAAGCTCTGTTGTACATTGTCATCATCGTTTTCAGCAGCCGCGGCAGATGACGAGCTTGCGATCGATCGCTGCATCCTCCGGAGCGAGGCGCTCGATCTCGGTTGGACTTTGCAGCGGCACGTCGCGGGCGCGCGGTTGACGGTGGCCTACCGGCGCTTCGTCGATTAATCGCGTGCGCTGCGCCAGTGAAAGCGGGCCTGCCGCGGTGGAGGAAGACACGACGGATGATCTCGCGGGCCCCACCGTCTCCGCAATGGCGTCGCGGCTGCCAAGTAAAGCCAATATCGTTACGATCTTGATCATGTCTCGCATGTCCATCTCTCCCGAAATGCGTGCGTCACCCATCGGTCAGGCGACCGCCGTGTGGTTCGAGACGCTCACCTTGAGGAGGCGAGATTACGGGTGGATGTTGTGGAGACGTGAAACGGCTACAAACGTAACACGGAACTTTTGGGGTCTGCTCTTCCGGACACGACCAGCCTGGAAGCAGGACATGTCGGCTCATTGCCTGTCTGCCTGGCCGCAAAATCGGATATGGTTTCGCCTATGAGTACACGACCCGAATTCCAGAGAGAGCAACATGATGCGAAAAGTCTGGATCGAGGCGGCGCTGAATGGCCCCTGGAGCCGCGCGCTGCAGCCGGGCATTCCCGATACGATTGAGGCGATCATCGCCGAAGGCGTCGCCTGCGCACGCGCCGGCGCCACCATCATTCACACCCATGCCTATGATGGCGGCGGCCCGCAAACCCACGACTGGCAGGTCTATGCACGCATCATCGAAGGTATTCGCAGTCAGGTGGACGTCCCCGTCTATCCCTCCTACCCGGCGTTCATGACGGACGGCGACGCCGCTCTTGCGGATATATCGGTTCGATATGCCCATATCGAAGCGCTGGTCGAACGCGGCCTGATCGACTTCGCGTTCGTCGACCCCGGCAGCGTCAATTTCACGCTCACAACGACGACATCGGCTGCAAAACCCGCCGGCACCTACATGAATTCCGAAGACCATGTCCGGTATGTACTCGACTTTGCCGCGCGATACGGGCTGCATCCTGATTTCGCGATCTACGAACCCGGCTTCCTGCGCGCCGGCGCGGCGCTGGCCCGCGCGGCCGGCACCAAGGCTCCGATCTACCGTCTCATGTTCTGCAATGTGATCGCGGTCGGCTTTCCGCCAAAGCCATATGCGCTCGCCGCCTACCTGGCGCTGCTGGAAGAGGAAGCGCCCGGCGCGCCCTGGATGATTGCGGGCGTGAGCGCCGATATCCGTCCCCTGATCGAGGAGACGGTCAGGCGCGGCGGCCATATTCGCGTCGGCCTCGAGGATGCGCCGCTGGGGACAAAAGCGAGCAACTTCGAAATGGTTGAAGAGGCCGTGCGCATGATGCGCGATCACGGCGGCGAACCCGCCACTCCGGCCGAGATGCGGCAGGCGCTGGCTGGCTGATAATCCGTTCCTCCCAGCGAACCTAATCAAAACGCGGCTCGATGACCTGCCGAACCGGCCCAATCAATAAGATGAGGTTTAATCGGGAAGGCCCGCATCGCGGAGACCCTTGGCGAAGGTGGCGAAGTCCTCCTTCCGATGAAACAAATCTCTCAGATTGGCGGCGCGCAAATCGGGATCACGTTCGAGTGCTCGTGATATCGCTCGTTGTGCCAGGTCAAGTCGCCCCGCAACCGCATTGCTCGCTGCAGAAACGCATGTTGCCAGCAGGAAATTCGGATTGAAGCGCAGAGAGCTTTCGGCGCATGACGACGCCTCGTCATAGCGGCCTTTGAGAAAATGGGCATAGGCCATGGCCCCGTGCATGGCGTACGTGGAAGGATCGAGCGGGCTCAAGCGCATGGCATGCGCAGCGTGCTCAAGTGCCAGGTCCGGCTCACCTCTCCAAACTCTCAACCACGCACTAAGGCTCCAACTTCGCCCCAAGTTGGGATTTACCGCAAGTCCCCTGTCCATAAACGCCGCCGCGTCGTCGAACTCACGGGCTATCAAGGCGAGTGCATATCCACCCATACACAGCGCAACAGGGTCATCTTCCCCCAGCAGCACCGCCTTCCGAGCCAGCCGTACAGCTTCCGCGCTTTCCTGAATGGGTTCGTCCATCCAGCCACGCGCTTTCCGCCGCACGTAGCACCACGCAGCCATGCCATAGCCGCAGGCCAGACCGTGATCGAGCTCGACTGCCTTGCAAAACAGCCGGAGTGCATCGGCGTTCGCCTCCCTGGTCCACCGACCAGCGCTGGCCAGCCCACGCAGATAATAGTCGTATGCATCCAGATTTTCAGTTGGTTTGCGCTTTGCCCGCTTGATTTCCTCGCGCTGCAGCTTTGGTGCGATTGCACCCACCACGCTGGAAGTCACATGGTCCTGCAGATCAAACACATCCTCGAGCGCGCCGTCAAAGTGGCCGGCCCACAGATGTGCTCCGGTTTCGGCATCAATAAGCTGCCCCGCGATGCGCAGGCGACTTCCCGCCTTGCGCACGCTGCCTTCGAGTACGTAGCGCACCCCAAGCTCGCGGCCGACCTGCCTCACGTCCACACTTCGGCCTTTGTAGGTGAAGCTGGAATTGCGTGCGATCACAAAGAGCCAGTGAAAGCGCGACAGTGCCATCGTGATGTCCTCCACGACGCCGTCGGCAAAATACTCCTGTTCTGGATCCAGGCTCAGGTTGACGAAGGGGAGGACGACGACTGACGGCCTGGTGGGCAGCGTCAGGGAGCTTTTCGGCGGTTCTGCCCCGTTGTCGGGCGCTGCGTCGCCTCGCTCTTCCTGCACTTGCCCGACAAAACGGAAGCCCCTTCGCGCCAGTGTCTTGAGCAGGCGCTGCTCTTCGCCGGAATCGCCGATCGCATTCCGGACGGCGTTCAGGCGGGTCGTCAACGCAGCATCAGATACGATGCGTCCATTCCAAACGGCACTAATGAGGTCGTCCTTGCTGACGACGCGCTCCCTGTTTCGAATCAGGTAATCGAGCAGGTCAAAAACCTGCGGCGTGATCGACACTGCATCCGCCCCGCGGTGCAGTTCACGCTTTTCAGTATCAAGCGCGTAATTCTCGAAGAGAAAACGCAAGCTGCCATTCCTCCTGGGGGCACCTCTAGGGCCCCCGGAGCACGAAGAATAAGCTGCCGGTAAGGGAAATGTAAGCCACGAGTTAAGCGCGCCGGCGCATCTTGCGGCAACTTCGCCTGGTCAAGAAATCCAGACAGGACACACCGCAATGAGCACGATCTACGGGCCTACCGAGCTGGGACCGGCAACCGCAAAGCGGCAGGTCTACAGTCCTCTCGAAGCATACTGGAATGCGTTTCAGGCGTGGCGCAAACGCGAGAAGCTGCGAACCGAGTTGTGTCGCCTGACGGACAGCGAGCTTGCGGACATCGGTATCACGCGCGGCGAGATCGACTACGTCACCTCAAACCGCTCAAGCTCGCCCGATCCCCTCCATTGGATGTCCGGCATCGGCACTCGAAGGTGATACATCCCGGCCTACTTCGGCAGCGCGCTCGAAAGCACCAGCTCGAGCTCCTGCCTGACATCTTCGAGCGGATGGACGCTGCGCGCGGCCCGGCACATTGCGACCGTGCCTTCCAGCGATGCGATGACCAGCACCGCAAGCCGCCGCGCGCGCGCCGCGGTCACGCCCTCGCGCCGCATCGCCGTGATCATGATGCCCTGCCAATCGGCGAACACGCCTTCAGCCAGATCGAGTAAGCGCTTTTGTGCCGCTTGGTCCGGCATGCCGTCTTTCTCCGTCGCATCGTTGACATATTGCTCGACCGCGACCGCCAGCACCGGACAGCCGGCCTGGAATTTCGATCGCTCCAGCGTCTGGCGCCACCAGGCAATGAAGGCGCGGAGCCCGCTGATCGCGCCATGTTGCTCCGTCAAAGACTTAAGCGGTCCCGAGACCTGGCTGCCTGCAAAGACCAGCGCGTCCTCGATCAGTTGCTGCTTGCCGCGCGGAAAATGATGGCCGATCGAACCGCGCGGCGTACCGGTATGGCGGACCACGTCGCGCATGCTGGTGGCATTGACGCCACGCCGGCTCATCAGGTCGGCGGCGCCGGCCACCATCTTGGCGCGGGTATTGGACGACATCGGAACTCTCCCTTGAGTCGCGCCATTGTAGAATATGACGCTTGACATAGCCAGCCCGCCGGCACTATGCCACCTGTCATAGCGGGCGGGAGGTAACGATCGATGACGTTTATCCATATGATCAATTTCCGCGTCATCGAGGAAGGCAGCTGGGGCTCGCGCGGCGGCGTGCTATCGTTCCTCGATCTGCTCGACCACGGCGCATCGCACTTTTCGCCGGAACGCACTGCTGCGATCCGCACCGCGCTTGCCGTCAAATACGAGCGATAGCCGCGCGGCGGCATTTGAGACATCCAGGACAGAGGAAACCAGCATCATGAGCACCGAAGGAAAAATCCGCACCGAATCCCATGATCGCATTTTCAGGATCATCATCGACAACCCCGCCAAGAAGAACGCGTTCTCGCCGGCCATGATGGAGCAATTGTCGGACGCGCTGACCGAACTGCACAACAACGACAGCTATTGGGTCGGCGTCATCTGCGCCGAGGGCAAGGATTTCACCGCCGGCCTCGACATGCCGAAATTCTTCGGCCCCACCGCCGAGAAGCGAAACTTCAAGGGGGGCAACGTCGACGCATTCGGCCTGCAAAAGCGCTGCAAGAAGCCGATCGTCACCGCCGTGCAAGGCATCGTCTTCACCATCGGCATCGAATTGATGCTGGCGGGCGACATCGTCGTGGCCGCCGACGACAGCAGGTTCTGCCAGATGGAATCCAAGCGCGGCATTGCGCCGCTCGGGGGCGCGCATTTCCGCTTCCTGTCGCGCACCGGCTGGGGCAATGCGATGTATCATTTGTTCCTGTGCGATGAATTCACGGCAGCGCGCGCCCGCGAGATCGGGCTGGTTCAGGAGGTGGTGCCGGCGGGCCAGCAGGTCGAACGCGCGATGACGCTCGCCGCGATCATTGCGCAAAATGCGCCGCTCGGCATTCAGGTCACCAAGGAGGCCGCCCTGAAATATGTCGAACAGGGCGAGACGGCAGCCATCGCCTACATTCCGACCGTTCGCGAGCGGGTGCTGAACAGCGCCGACGCGCGCGAGGGCATTCAATCCTTCATCGAGCGGCGCGCCGCGGTGTTTCAGGGGCGGTGAGACGAACGTGAAATCAATCTCCGGAAAACAGGAAGAACTGGCGAACCTGCTCGTGCAGGCGCGGCGCAACGTCAGCCAATTCCCCCTGCCCGATGATCTCGTGCCGGCTACGGCCCTTGAAGCCTATGCCGTCAACCAGACCGTGGCGGAACGTCTCGGCTGGGAGCCGCTGGGCTGGAAGATCGCCGGCACAACGGACGCGGTGCGCGACAAGCTGCAACTGGACGGACCGATCTACGGCAGGACCTTTCGGCGACGATAGAGATTATGATCGATCCCTAGCGGCCCCGGCGGCCAGCTGAACTGAACCGAGACAGCGCGACGGCCGACCGCGAACGCGGACGGCAGCGTTACGGCCAATGGCTACTTCGATCCTTATCCCGTCAGGATCGGTTTCAGCGCATCGCGTTGCTCGATGATGTAGTCGAAGAAAGCGGCAATGCGCGGCACGCGGCGGATGTCGGGATGCGTCAACAGCCGCCAGCTTCGCGTCAATTCCGGCACCGGCCCGAGCACGCAGACCAGATCGGACTCCGCATCGCCGAGCGCGGTCGGCAGCGGCCCCAGCCCCGCGCCGGACTTCACCGCGGAGACGAGGCCAAGCACGCTGTTGTTGCGCACCGGCATCCTGGCATCGGGTGCGACATCCTTCAGCCACTTCGCGGCGCGGTGATTGGCCAGCGTCTCGTCGAAGCCGACGAGAAGGTGCTGCGACAAGTCCTCGACGCGGTCGGGCTTGCCGTGACGGCCGACATAGTCGCGGCTGGCATAGACCGCCCAGAACGAGTCCGCGATCTTGCGGCCGATCAGCTCGTCGTCGGTGTCACCGGAGCGGAACGCTATGTCCACCTCCCCTTTCGACAGGTCGAGATAGCGGTCGCTGGTGATGAATTCGACGCGCAGATGCGGATGGCGGGCATGAAACCGCTCGATCAGGCCCGACTGCGTCATGCGGATGACGATCGGCTCCGGACAGGTCACGCGGATCGCGCCCTTCATGTCCTGCTCGATGTCGGTTGCCCGCCGCTGGAAATCCCCGACCGCGGCCTCGATGCGTTCGGCGAACGGTAGCAGCGTGGTGCCGTATTCGGTAAGGCGATAGCCGCTCGCTTGCCGCGTCACCAGCGCCCGCCCGATCCTGCGTTCGAGCTCTTCGAGCCGGCGGTGCACTGTCGACTGGCTGGTGCCGAGCGCCTTGCCGGCGGCAATCGTGCTGCCGTGGCGCGCAACCGCGAGGAAATACTTTAAATCGTTCCAATCGAACATGCGGCCATTATGCACTTTTGGAGCGGGTCCTCGCAATCTTGCGGCTCCCGCGGCGCGGCCGGCTTGCCTAGGTTTTTGCACCGAAATAGCGCGGTGATTGGCTAACAAAGGAGCGATACATGCGCAGCCATCTCGTCCCCGGCATCACCCTGCTCGTCAGCGTCGGCGCGAGCGATCCGGCATTGGCGCAACAACACGGCGCCGCAGCGCCTAATATCGCCAAGCCGAATATGGTGCTGCAGCAAGTCGTCGAGGGATTGCCCACAGATGAGAAGCAGACCGTGCGGGTCATGACCGCAACGTTCAAGCCAGGCGACAAGACCGTCTATCACACGCATCGTTTTCCGGTCACGGTCTATGTGCTGGAAGGCGCCTTCACCCTCGAGCTCGACGGCCGCCCGCCGCTTACCGTCAAGGCTGGCGAAGCACTGGTCGAACCGCCGAAAGTGCCGATGACCGGCTATAACCGCAGCGCCACCGAGCCGACCAAGGTCGTCATCTTCTATGTCAGCGCCAACGATACGCCATTTCTCGACATGATGTCGCACTAGGAGAGAACTTCCGGACCGGCTCGCGCGGAATCGGCATCGACGCCGCGGGCCGTGATTTGCTTGCCCTTTCCGGCCGGTGTAACTTTGCTTCCGCTGCACCAGCGCGACCAACGGGAGCACATCCATGCGCGTCGTCCTGCTTCTCGTATTTCTGTTCGGCCTCGCCGCACCCGCATTCGCCGACGACGTCGCCGCTGCACAAAGCGTGATCCGCGCGCAGGAGCAGGCGTTCAGCCGCGACGATGCCGCGACGGCCTATTCCCATGCCGCGCCCGAGATCAGGCAGCTCTTCCCGCAGGCCGACATCTTCATGCAGATGGTCCAGCAGGGCTATCCGCCGGTCTATCGCCACAAGAGTTTTGAATTCGGTGAGGCGCGCACGGCCGGCGGCCAGATTGCCCAGCGCGTCCACATCGTCGACGACAATGGCGAAGCCTGGGAAGCGATGTATACGCTGGAGCAGCAGCCTGACGGCAACTTGAAGATCACGGGCTGTTCACTGCTGAAGGCGGGACAGGCGGTATAACATAGCGTTTTCGAGCGAAGTGGATTCCGGTTCGCGTGAAGAAAACGCGTCAAAAAAGATTCTACACCATCGCCAGCCGTTGCCGTGCGCGCATCAGCAGCAGCAGCATGATCGCAATGTTGAGCGCGTTCCACGCCAGGCCATTGGCAAAGGCGGCGCTGTAGGAACCTGTCGCGTCGAAGATCGCGCCTGAAACCCAGCCGCCGAACGACATGCCGAACACGGAAGCGAAGATCACGATGCCCACGCGTGTCGCGGCCTCAGAGGCCGGCATCGCCTCGCGCACGATGATGGCATAGCTCGGCACGATGCCGCCCTGGAACAGGCCGAACATCGCCGAGATGACGTAGAGCGAGGTCAGGCTGTCGAAGAACAGATAGAACAATAGCGCGGTGCCCTGCGCGACCGAGCCGATCAAGAGCGTGCGGATGCCGCCGATCCTGTCGGCGAGGAAGCCCGAGCCGATGCGGCTGATAATGCCAAAGCCGAGCATCAGCGACAGCATTTCGGCGCCGCGCGCCACGCCAAAACCGAGATCGCTGCAATAGGCCACGATATGAACCTGCGGCATCGACATCGCCACGCAGCAGGAAATTGCCGCGAGCGACAGGATCACGGTCAGCGCATTGGTGGAAAGCCGCAGGTCGACGCGCGGCGGCGGCGCGTTCTGATGGTCACGCTGCGCCCCCGCCCCCATCAGCATCCGCAAGCCGATCAGCGCCAGCGTCATCGCCACCGCCGTGAAGATGCCGATCGCGATGTGGGTGGTGCGCCAGCCCATCGTCTCGATGCCGTGGTTGATCAGCGGCGGCCAGATCGCGCCGCCGATGTAATTGCCGCTGGCGGCGACGGCGACCGCGAGCCCGCGGTAGCGGTCGAACCAGTGCGAGGCCTCCGCCATCAGCGGTCCGAACGTGGCCGACGAGGACAGCCCGATCGCGAAATGCACCAGGATGAATTGCCAGATCGAGGATGACATCCCCGCGACGACATAACCCAGGCCCAAAATGCCGATGCCGAGCCCGATGGCGGTGACGATGCCGTAGCGGTCAGTGATCTTGCCGGTCAGCACCGCGCCGGAACCGAATCCGAGCATGATCATCGTGAACGCCAGCGAGGCGGTGCCGCGGCTCGCGGCGAACTCGGTCTGCACCACGGGAAGTGCCACCACCACCGACCACATGCCGACGCTGCCGAGCGAGCCGATCAGCACGGCGACGGCAAGCCGCAGCCATGCCCGGCGCGAGTCGGGAATGAACAGGTCGGAATCTCGGGGAAGTTCAGAAGAAATGACCACGGCGCATGGAACTTCGTAGGCAAATCGCCCAAGGTCAAGCCACATTGCCGCGATATTGGGCATGCAGTTGTGGTGGGACAACATCCTTCATAGGATGGATGAGCCAACGGGTCCGGCCTTCGGCCGGCTCGATGATAAACTCCGCGAAATCCATCAATAGGCTGCCAGCGCTCCCGCCCCAGGCGCGCTGTGTACACTAGTGAACTGACTTCCCGTTCGATGGGGGCCTAGGCTCAATCATCACCGCGTCCATGGCAGCCATCGGTGACGAGAACGCCAGCCGTGCTGCCTTGTGGAGTAGCGCCGTGCAGCAACGACGCCGTGTAATACAAACCTCGCCACTGGATCAACGCTTGGCCGATCACGCGCAGCGCCTGCGCAAAGAGGCGAGAGGCACCCCGCCCGGCATTGCGCGCGAACAGCTTCTCCGCAGAGCGCGACAGGCCGAAGCGGCTGCCGACATGGAGCAATGGCTCGCGTCTCCCGGTCTGCGAAAGCCGAACTGAGAACTTCTCGCGGTAGCGCCAGGCATCAATTTGGCGACCGCCGCTTCATCGGGCTGCGACCCGCAGCAAAAGTGCTTGCTGGGGCGGACCTTCCGGTTGCAATCCCGGCGTTCCCAGCGCAAACGCGGTCACCAGCAGCAGGGTGCTCGCGCAGATGATCTGAAGACAGAAGCGATCCATCGGCGTTAACAAGCGAGTGCGCTCCCCGTTCCCTGGGAACTGGATGGTTGGGGCGAGTGTTCCCGGTCGATCCCGGCAACCTACCCCAGCTCAAAGCTGGTGACGCCAAACACCCGCCCCAGCCGCAGCAGCGGGGTAGCGCCGGTATACATGCGGGCCGTCTCGAACACCGGCGCGAGCCCAAAATCCTGTGCGAGCGCGATCGCCTCACGGTTGACGCCGGGCACATCCAGAAAAATCTCGCCGCCGCCGACCTTGGCGAGCAACGCTGACAG
Source organism: Bradyrhizobium sp. AZCC 2262 (assembly GCF_036924535.1). Taxonomy (NCBI): domain Bacteria; kingdom Pseudomonadati; phylum Pseudomonadota; class Alphaproteobacteria; order Hyphomicrobiales; family Nitrobacteraceae; genus Bradyrhizobium; species Bradyrhizobium sp. AZCC 2262. The sequence goes on from NZ_JAZHRT010000001.1 coordinate 6,365,198, forward strand.
CACCGTTTCGGCGGTGGCGCGGTCGTCGGCCACCAGCGGACCGATCTTGAAACCCTTCAGGCATGGACGGATCACGCCCCAGCCGGCGGGCCTGCCATCGCGCACGACCGCGCAACCGGCATGTCCGGGTGCGCCGATCCACGCCCGCAAAAACGCCGGCCGCGGCGCCGGAAACACGGTTGCGTCGTCCGCCTCGATCGCTGCCATCGCGACATCGGACAGTGCCATGACGTCAGCCCGAGGCGCAGCGGGCGCGGCAACCGTGCCGCCGTAGCGGACATTGGCGTAAGCGAGCTGAAAGCCGGATTTTCGGTAATTGTCCTGCTGCGCCACCACGCCATCCAGTCCGATCACGCGCGAACCAGCATGGGCGGTCGCCGCATTCCAGATGCGCAAGCCGTAACCTCTGCCGCGCAGATCCGCGCGCACGATGTAAAAGCCGAGAAAGGAAAAGCGCGCGTCGTAATTGACGCAGGAGATCGTCGCGGCCGGCGCGCCGTCAAGCTCGGCGATGAAAAAGCCTTCCGGATCGACGGAAGCGAAGCACGCGTCATCGGCGAGGCCCGGATTCCACCCCTCGCCCGCGGCCCACTCCACGGCCAATGAAATTTCGTCTGGCCGCATCGGCCGTATTGTGAAGGTGTTCATGGGGACGGTCCTCGAATATGTGTCTCCAGCCGTCATTGCCTGCGACAAACGCGAAGCGTTTGCGCAAGGGAGCGAAGCGACGAAGCAACCCATCGATCCTCGCGCGCGGAAAGATGGATTGCTTCGCGGAGCCTGTCATCACTGTGCGAGCGCAATTGCGCAATGCTTGGGCCCTCAACTCACAATGCGGATGCAGCTGTGCGCAGTCCAGAAATGGCACACTTCTTCGCGCAGAATATCCTTGTGCTGTGCGGTTTGTTTAGCGAAAATTAATCATGCTGTGGCTGGCGGGGCTGCGTAGTTGGAGGTTTCACACATGTACCGATCATCGCTGACACTGGCGTTCGTTGTCCTGTCCTCGACGGCCGGCGCGGCCAGCGACCTGTCGTCCGTCTACGTGGCGCCCGGCGGAATCTACGCGCCTTCCGCTGATGTCTATGTTCGTCCCGGACCGAGCTATCGGCAACCGCCTTACGCGGAACCTGGTTACGGATATCGGCAGCCCTCTTATGCGCCGGGCCCCGCTTACCGCGCGCCGGCAGCGGTCTATGGCGACTACGAACCGCCCTACGCCGCGCGGCCGGTCTACGTCGACCGCGCGCCCGCGTATCCCGAGCGTTACTACGCCCGGGAGCGCTACTCCGCGCAGGAGTACGACTATGAATATGCGCCGAGGCCGCCGCTGCCCGTGCCCTATCGCACGCGGGCGCGGGCACGATGCGACGACGGCTATGGCGGGTGGTCCTACTGCGATTGAAGCTGCCGGCGTGGCGCGGGTTTGCTGCCGCAAATGGCGGTAGTGAGCCCGTCGCCTCTCCGCGCACGCGTTAGAATACTACCATTCCTTGAATGTCGGCTCGGCGCATCCGCCGCAAACCCAGGGGAAGGTCCAGTCGGCGGTAAGTCTTGCGCTCTCGGGAATATATCTGCTCCAGACCGAGGCCTTGATCGGGTTGATCGATCGCCAGACTACATCAAAGGTGCCCGCGGGATTGAGCCTGCCGATCATGGCCGGCTTGGAAAGGTGGTGATTGGTGTTCATCATCACCTCGAAACCACTCGGCGCCTTCACTCTCTGACCGTACATGGCTTGCCGTACCGCGTTTACATCGGTCGTGCCGGCCTGGGTCACCGCCTGGGCCCACATCCTGAAGCCGATAAAGGTGGCTTCCATCGGGTCATTTGTCGTCTTGTCCCGTTGCTCGGTGAAGTCCGCCCACATTTTCACGAACGTATCGTTTTCCGGTGAGCTGACGGATTGGAAATAATTCCAGGCCGCCAGATGGCCGGCCAGACCGCTCACGCCTATGTCGCGCATTTCGCGTTCGCCGACCGAGAGCGCCATCACGGGAAGGGTGTCGGCGTTCACCTGTTGGGCTCTGAGTTCTCTGTAGAAATGCGTGTTCGCGTCTCCGTTGATGGTTGAGATCACCGCGGTCCGTTTTCCCTCCGAACCGAAAGCCTTGATCCTTGCAACGATCTCGCGCCAGTCGGAATGCCCGAATGGCGTGTAGATCGTCATGATATTCTCGGCCGCCACGCCTTCGTTGGCGAGATAGGCGCTCAGGATCCGGTTGGTGGTCCGCGGATATACATAATCGGTGCCAAGCAAAACCCAGCGGCGAATCTCGCCACCTTCCTTGCTCATCAGATAGCGAACGGCCGGAATGGCCTGCTGATTTGGCGCAGCACCGGTGTAGAAGACATTGCGCGAGCTTTCCTCGCCTTCGTATTGAACGGGATAGAAAAGCAGACCGTTGAACCGCTCGAAGACAGGAACAACTGCCTTTCGGGAGCTGGAGGTCCAGCACCCGAATACTACCTCGACCTTTTCCTTTGCGAGCAGTTCATATGCCTTGTCCGTAAAGGCGCCCCACTCCGACGCCGGGTCGACGATGACAGGCTCGAGTTTCCTGCCGAGCAACCCGCCCTTCCTGTTCTGGTCGGCGATCAGCATCAGAACCGTATCCTTGAGCACGGACTCGCTGATGGCCATGGTGCCCGACTGGGAGTGCAGAATGCCGACCCTGATGGGTTCCTCGGCGGCATGCGCCGCCGATGCATGGAGAACGAGCAGCGCCGGGAGGAGCCTGCGCAAGGTCCAGGCCAGGTTCATGCCGATACTCCGACAAGTTCGAAGATGCGGGTTTCCTTTGTCATGCCCTTGGCAACAACTGCATCCAGGGCGTTGAACTCGAACTGATCGCGAACGCGCAAATATACGTCCTCGCTGACGAGGACAGCGGTGCCGGCCTGCTTGTTCAGCCCTTCGAGGCGGGCGGCGAGGTTCACGGTGTTGCCGAGAGCCGTATAGTTCATGCGCTCGGTCGATCCGACATTGCCGACGACGGCTTCCCCGACATGAATGCCGAACCGCGTGAAGAAGGCCGCCAAGCCTTCGGCCTCGAATTCGGCGTTGAGCCTCTCGCCGGCTGCCTTGGCCGCAAGGACCGCCCGGCAAGCGCGCGCAACATGGTCTGCTTGCGGATTGGGAGCATTCCAGAACACCATGACCGCGTCGCCGATAAACTTGTCGACCGTTCCGCCTTCCGCGAGGAACGCCTCCGTCAGCACGGAGAAATATCGCGACGTCTGCTGCATCAGCATATCGGGATCGGCCGACTCCGCGATCGTCGTGAATCCGCGAACGTCGGTGAACACCAGCGTGATCTCCTGCTTGACGCCGCCGAGCCTGGTAGAGATGGAGTTGTCGATTACCCCGCGCACAATCTCCTTGGGGACGAAGTGCGCGAACGACCAGATGGCGCGCTGGGCGAGATTGACCGTGGTTCCGAGTTCGTGAATCTCCCGAATATGCGAGGTAACCGGCGCGAGGCTGGGCTCCGCGAGCCGCTGAAGCTGGCTTGCCTGCTCCGTAATGCGTTTCAGCACTTGCGCCATCGTGCTGCCGAACATCCAGACAGCCGGAATAAACGCAGCGCCAACGATGATCGCAAGGACTAATCCCCTGAATTGGAGATTCCGAACGTTCTGGACAAAGTCATCCTGGGCGGCCAGCAGCAGTATGCGGCCGCCATAGCCTTCGCCGAGGGCGAACTTCGTCAACCTGAACAGATAATCCCGTCCATCGTCATCACGGACGATCCCTTCGTCTTTGTCGAGATTGTGTGACGTTCGCAGGACCGAGGCCACGACGCCGGACTTGACCTCGTCGATGCCAGGCAATTGTGATTGGGAAGGATGCGTCATCGCAGCCGCGACGAACTGCGCAAAATCGCGATGGGCGATCAGCGCTCCCGCCTCGTCGAAGATCGTGACGGTGCCATTCTGTCCGGGCCGCTGGGCCTGGACGAAATCGCTGAAGGTGTCGAGCTTGAGATCGGCGGCGAGCACGCCGGGCACTTTTCCCCGCAAGGGTGCGCTGACCGTGATCACCGGCGCGCCAATGCTGAAGGCGAGATAGGGCGCCGAGACATACGGACGGTCCGTTCTCATTGTTTGCCAATACCAGGAGCGCTTGCGGGCGTCATATCCGTACTTCCACAAATCGATTTCATCGAGCTCGTTGTCCTGTCGATCCCAAAAAACCCGCCGCATCGGCAGCTCGCCATCGGGGGCCGGACGAACCAGGCTGATCATCAGGTCGGAATGCGGCGGTGCACGTAACCGATTGCGCTGATCTACGGTAAGGTCGCTGATCCGCCGCACCTGCAGCCATGCGCCGTTCTCGAAGCCGGCATAGATGCTGTCCATCTGCGGCAGTTCCCGCAAAGCCGCCTTGAACAGCGGAATCGCGCGACCTGTCTCCGACCTCTCATCCGAATCAGCCACGCTCGAGCTGGTCGCGAGCACGTTCACCAGCGATGCAATCGCGTTCAGTTCGCCCTGCAGGCGACCCAGCGCCTTGTTGCTGGCGGCGTCCATATAGGCGGACGCCGCTTCCCGCGTCGCCCAGTGCAGGGACTGGACCTGAATGGCAATCAGCAGTGCCGCAAGCGCGACGACAAATATCATCACCGTGAGAGTGATCGATGCACGAAATGTAAACATCGTGTTCAGCCTCCTCGTAAGCGAGGGATAGCTCGAAGGCGCTTAACCTCCGCGCGGCTTTCGCTGTCGTAATCGGGATCGAACAGGTCTCAGCGAACGAGGCAGTAAGCGAAACCGCATTTGGGCAAGCAGCGCGAGCCTGCGCTCCTCGTCGTGGCCAATCAAGCTGTCCTAACGGGCAACATCCGCCGCCGAACAGCCGTTAAGCGCCTGTTTACCCTTTCGCCCGGTAAAAACGGCTCCACAGCTAGAAACTGAGCCCTCATGCAGGCAAGGGAACTCAACCGAAGTTGCGCTGTTTAAGCGTTGGAGCCGTTGGGCAAGAACGCTTATCCAGGGAGAAGCGGCATGGCTGTCCATTTCAACCACACGATCCTGTCGGCAAGCGACAGCAAGGCCTCGGCGAAATTCCTCACCGAGATGTTGAACCTTCCAGCCCCGAAGCACTGGGGACCATTCGAGATGGTTGTCACCGAGAACGGGGCCTATCTCGATTACATGGACACCCACGAAATCACGCCACAGCATTACGCCTTTCTGGTCAGCGAAGCTGAATTCGATGAGATTTTCGGCCGAGTCCGGCAACGCTATCTTGCCTACTGGGCCGATCCGGCGCGGAAGCAGCCGGGCGAGATCAATCACCACGACGGCGGACGCGGCGTCTACTTCGAGGATCTCAACGGTCACCTCCTTGAAATCATCACCCGCCCCTATGGCAGCGGCGGATGGAATCCGTGAAGGCCTGCGGCGAGACACGGCTTGTTAGAAGCCAGCTTCCAAGCCGTTCCAATAAATCAGATTTTGCAGTCGACTGAATTCAAAGCCTTACGCAAGCCACCAAACGCGCTTAGCCGGCAGGGCTCGGTGTCGCTAGCGGCCTTTCGCTGCCCGGAAATGATGGTTCGCTTGATATCGGTTGTCTTTGGCTTCGTCTTGGGAGGGGCCGCGGTAGTGACCTTCTTTGATTTGGGTTCGTGCCGATGGCGGTTGATCACCCTCGGCGGCTCCGAAGGACCGATATTGATGCCTTCCGACGGAGAAATGCGTTCGTCGACTGGAGCAGGCTGCGCTGGCGCCTCGCTGCTCGCAGCAGTAATTTCAAGTCGATCAGCCTTCGCCAACGCACCATGTGAATCGGAAATGCCGACGGTTGTCTCGCCAGGGGACTGGACGACCACTACTGCATTGCGCGCAGGAGTTCTGAGTTCCATGGCCGCGAGCACTCCTACGCCCAATGGGATGAGGAGGCCCAACAACATCATTCTCAGCATGATGCTCCTCCACTTGTTCAGTGGCGGAGACAATTCTCCGGTCTAATGAGGCAACTTGGCGGCGGCTCACGTAACAACTCGACCCACGTACAGCCCGTTTGCCGACAGGGTTAACGCCAGCCCGTATATCCAGCATCAAATTGCTATCGAACGCGGCGTCGTTCGAAGGCGTCCTGCAAAATTGCGGTAACCTTGCGATCCAGGACTTCAAGACGGCTGCGAAGCTCCAGCTGTTCGTCCGATATGACACGCCTGACTGTGACTGAAACGATAATAGACAATACGTAACAGACGAATGCTGCTGCCAGGATCGAGGAGACCAGCGGCCGAAAGTCAGGAGCCACGTTCCAGCCAACAAGACCTGCGACGATGACCGCGATCCAGATAACGACCTTAAAAAAAGCTTTCATCCAAAGTGCTCCCGTAGAAGCCTGTGCCGTCCACTTCCAATTGCCCTGCCTCAATAGGGCGATGGATCCAGCACAGGAACAATCGATTTTCGGGCACGCAGTTCCCGCAACTAATGCAGCGTTCCGCTGGAACAATTTGGGCAAGGGCCGACAGGAACGGCGGCGGTAGCGCTTGCACGCAAAACCATTTCTGGATGCGCTTCTGCGGTGCGCAATAACCAACCGCTTCGGCACATCGCATCATTTGCCATGAGGGCGATCGGGAACAAGTGGCAATAGCTTGCGTTTATGGATGAGGTCAGTCCGATGAGGAGGAGACCTACATGCCATGGGAAGGCCAGCCGGGCTTTTCCTGGCCGTCTTCGGAAGGACGCTTTGCGATGGCCGACAAGCGCGCTCTGAAATTGATTGGCATCATGCTTGCCGCTTTGACCTTGATGGTTAGCTCGACGGCAGCTGTAGTGGTGGCCAGTCACGCCGCGAGCAGCGCCAATGGCGAATATCTCAAATTGGTCGACCTTCGTGACTAGTTCGCGGGAATGGCTGATGCAGTGCGCGAGCGCGGCGATACTTTTCGCATTCGCAACGGGCATGTGGATAGCAGGGCAACGCTTCATTCAACACGGGGCTAGCAAGCAGCCTACGCCTATTTCGATCTTGGAATCGGCATTGCCTTGCGGCGATCTCGCTCTCACTGGTGATGATCGGACAGGGGTTACACATCGGAAGGTCACTTCTTGTCGATCTGGATCGTGAACCTCAGGTGCAGCGATCTTGATGATCGCGCGCGCACCTCTCCTCACAAAGAGCAAGCCCGTAGACCTACGGGTGTGCGCGGGAGTAGATAGAGTTTCAGCGCATGCTGATCGATGCCGGCGAAGTGCTTCCAGTAACGTCCGCGCGATCATCGGAGACGCGCCAAGCTGCCACTCCGACGCATACAGTAAGCATCAGCGACGTCACGAGAAGAAGCATGGAAGAAAACTGGCTCACGCCTTGGCCCCGCTACCAGCACTCAATTTTTAAGAACGAGCACGGTCTGTCGAGTCGGAAAATGCAGTTGCACTGACCTAAACAGGGTTTTCCCCACGGGATTGTTTTTTTAGCGCAAATCGGTTTGAGGATGCTTCATGGGGTTTGAACACCAGACCAATGAAAGCCGCTTCGCCGTTGGCGGGCGCTGCCAGTGCTTGGCGGCATCGGCAGGCGGATGAACGAACCTTTGTGTTTCCGCGGATGCGTTTGGCGGCGCGGCTCTGTCCGGTGCACGATGGCCAGGGCGAGCGGTCCTGCAGGACGATGCACGATGGGACGAATTTCTTCAAACCATTCAACGCGATTTGCCCCGTCCAGTCCTGCCTGAAAAAATAAACCTCTTCGCGCTAACCCCAAATCAGTCCTACAACTCCGCCCGTTCCGGCCCGCCAAGAGGGGCGTATCGCGATCGTCACGGACGTTGGGTCGGAATGCGGTGGACGCGGCAGCATCCGCTGCGCTTGAAGCGGATCGCAGGGCGGGCTTTGGCCCGTGAGCGATCGGCGGCGCGGCAGACGAACGATGCTGAAGCGTACGGCAAAACCGTGTGGTCCTGGCGCCCGTGGCTGGCGTCAATTCGGCGGAGGCGTTGCGAGCCCGACCGGGTGCGCGATGCCGTCAATTCGCCGATGACGGAGGCAAGAGGAATTCGTCTCCGGGGAGAGCGCGGCATAAGCCGTAAAACCATTGCGCAGGGAATGCCGGAATGCTCCGGCTGGACCTGTATGCTCGTGTGCGCCTCTACCCCCATCTCTTGCACACGGGACCGCGGGTGCTAGCCAGCACCCGGCATTCCCTGCGCCCTCTTCCCTGGGCGAAACGGTTGGCAAAGCCCGGGCGAAACGCGCCGCGGGAATGCGGAGGTGTGTGTGTCCACGGTCGTCATTGTCCGCGAAGGCGGACGATCCAGTATTCCAGAGACGAGTAGCGATAGAGCCGATAGGCCGCGGCGTACTGGATACCCGCCTTCGCGGGTATGACGGGTTGGGTGCGGGGCGAGATTCTCCGATGTGCACGTGCACATCGTAGTTCGCTTCGCGCCCCCGGAATGACGGGCGCCAAACCACAAACCACCCCCCGTTAACCCTTTGCTAACCATACACCCGGCAAGAATTGCCGGGTGAAGTCGAGTGTCGTCGGCCGCGTAGAACGGGAGGAACCCCGTGGACGCCAGTGCGGTGCCTCACTTTCGGACCGGTGGCCCTTCGGCCGCCGCGCAGACGTTTGGCGCCCGCGGGCGTCAATCGCGAGGGGAAGCGGCTACCATGGTCGATGTCACGGCGGGTCAGGGCGGCGCAGCGCCCAGCACCAAATTTCCAAGCCTCAGCGAAATCGGCGATATCCTAAAGCGCGGCGATCTGGCGCTGGCGTTCGGCGTTCTCACCATCCTGGTGGTGCTGATCCTGCCGCTGCCCTCGCTGGTGCTCGACCTGTTCCTGGCGATCTCGATCACGGTGTCGATCCTGATCCTGATGACGTCGCTGTTCATCCAGACGCCGCTGGAATTCTCGGCGTTTCCGACCGTGCTCCTGATCTCGACCATGCTGCGGCTGTCGCTGAACATGGCCTCCACCCGCCTGATCCTGTCGCATGGCCATGAGGGGACGGCCGCGGCCGGCCACGTCATCGAGGCCTTCGGCAATTTCGTGATGAGCGGCAATTTCGTCATCGGAATTATCGTGTTCGCGATCCTCGTCATCGTGAACTTCGTCGTCATCACCAAGGGTTCGGGCCGCATCGCCGAAGTCGCCGCCCGCTTTCAATTGGATTCGATGCCGGGCAAGCAGATGGCGATCGATGCCGATCTCTCCGCCGGCCTGATCGACGAGGCGACCGCCAAGTCCCGCCGCAAGGCGCTGGAAGACGAAAGCGGCTTCTTCGGCGCCATGGATGGCGCCTCGAAATTCGTCCGCGGCGATGCGATCGCGGGCTTGCTGATCGTCTTCATCAACGTCATCGGCGGCATCATCATCGGCGTGGCGCAGCAGGGCATGAGCTTTGGCGACGCCGCCCGCACCTATACCGTGCTCACCGTCGGCGACGGCCTCGTCACGCAGGTGCCGGCGCTGATCGTCTCGACCGCGGCAGGCTTGCTGGTGTCGAAGGCCGGCATCACGGGTGCGGCCGACAAGGCGCTGATGAAGCAACTTTCCGGATATCCGCAGGCGCTCGGCATGTCGGCCGGCGTGATGCTGGTGCTGGCGCTGCTGCCGGGTATTCCGATGCTGCCGTTCCTGGCGCTCGGCGGCGGCGCCGCGGCGCTGGCCTGGAAGGCGCGCAACCACAAGCGCGTCACCAAGGCTGCGGAAGCGGCCGAGGCCGCGGCACCCGGCCTTGAGGCGGCAGCCGCCCAGGCCGCCGCCGAAGAGCCGATTGCCACCGCGCTCAAGATCGACGACCTCAAGATCGAACTCGGCTACGCGCTGTTGCCGCTGGTCAACGGCCCCGACGGCACCGACCGCCTGACCGAGCAGATCAAGGCGCTGCGCCGCTCGCTTGCGATCGAAATGGGCTTTGTGATGCCGGCGGTCCGCATCCTCGACAACGTCCAGCTCGAGGCCAACACCTACGTCATCAAGATCAAGGAAGTGGACGCCGGCACGGGCAAGATCTGGCCGAACCAGTTCATGGTCATGGACCCCGCCGGTAACCAGGTCGGCGTGCCCGGCATCCATACCGTCGAGCCGACGTTTGGCCTGCCCGCGACCTGGGTCGACGCCGCGCTGAAGGAAGAGGCGTCGCTGAAGGGTTATACCGTGGTCGACGCCGCCACCGTGCTGTCGACGCATCTGACCGAGCTGCTCAAGAACAACATGAGCGACCTGCTGTCCTATGGCGAGGTGCAGAAGCTCCTGAAGGACCTGCCGAAGGAACAGGGCGAGCTGGTCAAGGACATCGTGCCGAGCCAGGTCACGGTCTCCGGCATCCAGCGCGTGCTGCAATTGCTGCTGGCCGAGCGGATCTCGATCCGCGATCTCTCCACCATTCTCGAAGGCATCGCCGACGCGCTCGCCTTCTCGCGCCACCCCGCCACCATGGTCGAGCACGTCCGCGCCCGCCTGGCGCGGCAGATCTGCGCGCAGAACACCACCTATAACGGCTATCTGCCGCTGATCGCGCTGTCGGCGCGTTGGGAGCAGGCGTTCGCGGAATCGATCGTCGGCACCGGCGAGGACCGCAGCCTCGCCATGCAGCCCTCAAAACTGTCGGAGTTCATGACTTCGATCCGTAACGCCTTCGAGCAGGCCGCCCGCGAAGGCGAGGCGCCCGTGCTGGTCACCTCGGCGACGATCCGCCCGTTCGTCCGCTCGCTGGTCGAGCGCTTCCGCTCGCAGACCACCGTGCTGTCGCAGGCTGAAATTCATCCGCGCGCGCGGCTGAAGACGGTCGGCAGCGTGTAGGCCGGGCCTGCGCGCGGGGGCAAATCAGCGGCGGAAAAGGCGAAGCTTTTTCGCCACATGCAAATAATTTGTTAACATCGCACCGATCGGCAGGCATTCGCCGCACGCGCCGCGGCTTATGTCACAACATATTATAACATATAGGAAAATTTCGATTTCAGCCCTCAACGCGCGGTCCTTTGATCGCGATCGTTCAAGTCTTTTCACCGCCTTGTGATCGCCACTTGGGAACTATTCCCCGGATTCCTACGTTTCCTGACGCGAGATGTTGAACCGGTCTGTGAACGACATCGACGAATTCACAGGACGGAAGGCGGCAGGAGACTTCCATGAACCACTCGATTTACAGCGCAGACCGCATGACCCATCTCAAGGTCGTGGTTGTTGCGTTGATTGCGGGTATCACGGTCGCTGGTTTCAGCATCTCCGCGCGCAACACCTCGGATGAAGGTCTGACGCAGACCGCGAGTACGCGCGTGATGAAGGCCGGTAAGCCGGTCGTGATTACCAGTTCAGGCAACTCTGTCGTACGGTAAAGGAGAATTCACGGAATTCACGTGGCTCTTTACAGCCCCCAAAGTGGCCACGTGGATAATTAAGACCCCAACTACCCCCAAGTTGACTACGAAAACGCCCGCTCCCCACGGGCGTTTTCTTTTTGTCGGGGCGTCTCAATGTCCAGAGTGCCCATCGCCGCCGGTCGAGCCGTCACCGCCTGTCCACGGCTCGCTTGAATCGCCGCTCCGCTTGACCTTCGTGCCTTGCCTGAATGCAAACCCGATGAATCCCGCAAGGAGCAAGAAAACGAGAAGTGGCCCCAGCCAATTCGGCATGGTGAACTCCGTTTGGATCGCCTCGGCTTACCGCGGCGCCGCCGCAGCCGGCACGGTCTCGATCAGCTTGCCGGTATAGATCGGCGCCGAGGTCGGCTGGCCGCTCGGCGATCCGCCGGCCGGCTCGACGGTCACCGCGTAGAGCGCGGAATTGATCGTGCCGGCGTCGAAGTCGGCGAGCACCGGGCGCGCGGTGAAATCGCTGCCGCCGATCACGCCGAGCGAGCGCGGCTGCGGCAGCTTGTCGGAGATCAGCCAGAGCTCAAAGCTCTTGCCGGGCTCGGCATCGGCGCCGACCTTGCGGACGGTGAAGTTTTTGGTCGCGGCGTCGACCGTCAGGATGAAGGCGGGCGAGCCGCCGTCACGCTGCAATAGCGCAACGTATTGCGCCGAGGGCACGGGCGATGGCGCCGGCGTCTTGACCTCGACCGTCTGGATACGCGGCTTCGGCCGCAGCGCTTCCGGCAGCAGTTCCGGCCGATAGACCTGCACCGCCAGCATCCCGACCAGGGCTGCGGCAAGCGCAGTGGCGACGGAGGCGACATTGCGCCAGCGCTTCGCCCGATCAGACAATCGGATGACGTTCGAATTGTCAGTGGCGACCGGCGCCGCCTCGGCGACCACGGGGGCCGTAACGGGCTCGACCCGAGACTCGGTTGACGGCCGAGGCGGAGACAGCAGCGCCTCGGGCAACACCAGCGGCGCCTGTTGTCCGCTGGAATGGATCGCGGCCTTGATGTTTTCCCACACGATCGGCCGCGGCTCGACCGAGCCGACCATCTGGTTCAGCGCGCCGAGCCGGTATTCCCAGGCATGGACGAGCGCGGTGTATTCGGTGTCGACGGCCATCATGGTCTCGACCTGCGCGCGCTCGTCGGCATCGAGAGTGCCGAGCGCATATTCCGCGGCGAGCGCGATATGGTCTTCGCTATAGGCCATCGTTCAAGATCCGGACATCAAAGCCCGAGACACTCCCTTATGTCCATCATGCTGCGGCGCAGCCACGTCTTCACCGTATTCACCGGCGCCTCGAACTTGAGGGCAAGCTGCTCGCGGCTCCAGCCGTTGTAATAGGCCAGGAGCACCAGCTTCTGCCGATCCGGCTCGAGGCGGCCGACGCATTCCAGCAACCGCTTCAACTCTTCCGTCATTTCGCGGCGCGCCAGCGGATCGGGTGAATCGGCCGCGACTTCCATCGCGGTCGGCTCCTCCTCGATCGAGACTTCGCTCTTCTTGCGCACCACGTCGATCGCCCGGTTGCGCGCGATCGACGCCATCCATGTAATCGGCGAAGCGAGCGCCGGGTTGAACTGTCCGGCATTGTTCCAGATCTTGACGTAAGCCTCCTGAATGACCTCCTCCGCAAGGTCCTGACGGCGCAAGATACGGAGCACGACGCCGAAGAGTTTCGCGCGCGTGGCGGCGTAAAGGCGCTCAAAAGCGGCCTCATCCCCCTTCGCTACCGCGGCAATCAGCCAGACCAGCTCCGCTGGCGTCAGCATTCAGCGTCCCCCAAAACCTCGATCCTCCACCCGCGTCTTACGCCGGAGCCGTCGAGAAGTTTCGTAGCATACCCTGCGCCAGAGGGGCCACCAAGTCGCCGGTTTCGGGGAATCTGGACAGGAAAAACCCGGGCCTTGCAGCCCGGGTTTCGTTTCGTGCAACCGATGAGTGTGAGAAGCGTCAGGCGACGCCAAGCCGGGCGCGCATCAGGCCGATGGAGTCCATGTCGGCCTGCTCCCGGGCGCTCTCCTCGGCGCGCTCACGCGCCTGGTCACGCTCGTCGAGCAGTTCCACCTTCTTCAGCTCCTCGAACGCTTCGCTCAACAGGCTCTTGGCGTCCTCAAGCTGGATGCGCAGTTCGTCGGCGGAGCGGGTCAGGTTTTCCCGGCGCTGGATCGCGGCCTTGGCGTAGGTCGGGTAGGCGAAATGGGAGGGATCGTTGATCCCGGCCCGCTCCTGCTCGGTCTGGATTTCGCGCTCGAGATCGACCGACATGCGCTGGAAGTCGGCGATCATGCCCTCGATCTGGGTAACCCTTCGGCGCTTCTCATCGACCTGAAATTTCTTCAGGCGGATCAGCGTTTCTCGTGACTTCATCGACTCATACTCCCCAGAAGTCCCAATCTGAACGCGGGACGGTGCCGGCACCCCGGGGGGCCCTACCGGCGTCATTAATCATGTGACGCGGATGATGGCCTGACAAAGTTAGCGTTCCGTTTCCAAATTGGCGAGGATTTGCGCCAACTGGCGGTAGCCGTCATCCAGGCTCGATTTTTCGTCCTTGGCCTGGCGCAGGAAAGCTTCCAGCGGCTCGTGCAGCCGGATCGCCTCGTCGACTTCGGGGCTCGAACCCGCCCGGTAGGCGCCGAGCCGGATCAATTCCTCCATGTCGGCGTAGGTCGCCATCACCTGCCGGCCCCGCATGATGACGGGCAGATAGTCCGGATTGGCCGATCTCGGCATGGTGCGGGAGACCGATTTGAGGATATTGATCGCGGGAAACCGCCCGCGCTCCGCAATCGAGCGTTGCATCACGACGTGGCCGTCCAGAATGCCACGGACCGCGTCCGCGATCGGTTCGTTATGGTCGTCGCCGTCGACCAGCACCGTGAAAATGCCGGTAATGGTGCCAATACCGGTGCCCGGCCCTGCCCGCTCCAGGAGTTTCGGCAATTCGGTGAACACGGTCGGCGTATAGCCCTTGGCCGTCGGCGGCTCGCCGGCCGACAACCCGATCTCGCGTTGCGCCATCGCAAAGCGCGTGACCGAATCCATCAGGCAGAGCACGTCCTTGTCCTCGTCGCGAAAATACTCCGCGATCGCCAGCGTCAGGTAGGCCGCCTGCCGCCGCATCAAAGCGGGCTCATCCGATGTCGCCACCACCACGACCGAGCGCGCCAGGCCCTCGTCGCCGAGATCCTCCTGCAGAAATTCCTGCACCTCGCGGCCGCGTTCGCCGATCAGGCCGATAACGGTGACGTCGGCATCGACGTTGCGCGCCAGCATCGACAGCAGCACCGATTTGCCGACGCCGGAACCTGCGAAGATGCCGAGCCGCTGGCCGCGGCAGCAGGTCAGGAACGTGTTGAGCGCGCGGACGCCGAGATCGAGCGGGAGGCCTACGCGCTTGCGCGAATGCGCCGGCGGCGGGGAATTGCGGTAGGGCATCGGCGACGGCCCCTGCATCAGCGGCCCCTTGCCGTCGATCGGTTCCCCCATCGCGTTGACGACGCGGCCGAGCCAGGCCGGTGACGGCCGCACCTGGCTGGCCGCCGTGGCTATGACCGCGCGGCAGCCGCGCCTGACACCTTCGAGTCCGCCGAATGGCATGACGACAGCGTTGCTGCCGGAAAACCCGATGACCTCAGCCGGGATGAAACGGTTTCCGCCGGTATCGATGACGATCCTCGCGCCGACCGACATCGCATGAATGGGCCCCGCGATCTCGACCATCAGCCCGCGCACGCCCACAACACGGCCATATATATTGACGCCGTCGATATCGCCGATCTGCTCCGCGAGCGCCTTCATTGCGAAAACCTTAAGTTTTCACGCATTTGAGCCCGCCGCTTAACCTCGTGTTTACCCGCATCATTAATCATTGCGTCACTGTCTTTGGTGACTGAGAGCGCTCGCCCAGAAGGGCGAAACGGGGGAGTCGGTTAGGTCCGTCTCTTAATCTGGAGCTTGAGTAGACACGGTAGAGAAAAGCTGCTTCCGAGCAATATCTTAGGGCGATTCGCTAAAAATTGCACTTAAAGAGCTTGCGAACCGGAATCAGATTTTGTTAACCATATGTCTGTCAGGATCCGAATCAGTTGTTAAAGGCGTTTTGAGTGCCGCAAGTGCGGCCGACCTGACGCCCGGAGCGGCGGACTAAAGGGGACTGGCATGCGCGTTTTGCTGATTGAAGATGACAGCGCTGTCGCGCAGTCGATCGAGCTGATGCTCAAATCCGAGAGTTTCAACGTCTATACGACGGACCTCGGAGAAGAAGGCGTCGACCTCGGTAAGCTATATGATTACGACATTATCCTTCTCGACCTTAACCTGCCCGACATGTCCGGCTACGACGTGCTCAAGCAGCTCCGGGTTTCGAAGATCAAGACCCCCATTCTGATCCTCTCCGGCCTCGCCGGCATCGAGGATAAGGTCAAGGGTCTCGGCGTCGGTGCCGATGACTACATGACCAAGCCCTTCCACAAGGACGAACTGGTTGCCCGCATCCATGCGATCGTGCGCCGTTCCAAGGGTCATGCCCAGTCGGTCATCCAGACCGGCGATCTCGTCGTCAATCTCGACACCAAGACGGTCGAGGTCGGCGGCCAGCGCGTCCACCTGACCGGCAAGGAATACCAGATGCTGGAGCTGCTCTCGCTCCGCAAGGGAACCACGCTGACCAAGGAAATGTTCCTCAACCACCTCTATGGCGGCATGGACGAGCCCGAGCTGAAGATCATCGACGTCTTCATCTGCAAGCTGCGCAAGAAGCTCGCAAACGCCTCCGAAGGCCGCAACTTCATCGAAACCGTGTGGGGCCGCGGCTACGTGCTGCGCGAGCCGCACGAGGCGGACGAGCGCATCCCCGCCTGATCAGGGTTTAAGGCGAGTCGCAAGGCTCACTCCTCCCGACTGGACCCCGCCGCAAATGGCGGGGTTTTTGTTTGGGGAGGTCGCCCCCGTCAACCGCGCGATCGACAAAGCCGCCGACAGCACGCTGCCTAGCCGTCCGGCGCAGGCCGGACGGCACGACGCCCCCTGAAAATTCAGGTGCGCGCGAGCGTGTCGAGCTTGCCTCGAAGCTCATCAATCGCCGGCTTCGCAATATCGCCGGCGCCGGGCGTTGCCAGCACCTTGTCACACATCTGGTTGATCGTTGGGGTCGCGACCACAATCAGCTTTACGAGGGTGCTCTTTCCTTCAGGAGGGAGCTGCGTTGCGCGGGAGCTGACTTCATTCAGTTGAGCTACTGCCTCCTTCAGCTTGGGCAGAGCGGCCTGGGCCGAAGCGGCATCGGTGATGCCGGGAAGCAAGGTCCTGATGGAACCAACCGACGCGTTGATCTGGTTCGCCAGATTCATCCCTCCGACCGTCAAATCCGCCGGAGCCTTGCCCACGGTACCGGTCGCGGTCCGCGTCGTGGCGGGAGGCGACACCTGAGCGACTGTGTCCTCCCCTGAGCGCCCAAGGGCGAACCAGACCAGACCGCCCAATACTACCGCGGCGACCAACCAGTACGGCCATTGTGGTACCGCTGTTCTGCTGGCCAGCGCAGAGGCCGCCTGACCAGCCCCGGAAATGGTCCGCTCCGAAGCCTCTGCAATTCGGCCGCCAGCCGCGCTGGCTGCCGCCGCGCCGCTGCGCAAGCTTTCAGTCGCTCCATCGATGAGACCGGCTGCATTCAACTGACTGGCAAGACCGGACGGTATTGCCGCGGCGATCTGATCCTTCTGTGAAGTGAGAAGGGATGCCAGCCCGCTTGCATCGAGACCCATGCTGCGTTGCTGCTGACCTAACGAGCCGAGAACCACGGGGCCAAGCATGCCGAGCATCGACTTGCTGGTGCCCTCGCCGATCCCCGCGAACTTGCCTATCGTCTGGGCCATTGTATCCAGCGCTCCGCCACCGAACAGGCCAGAAAGCATGTTCGATCCGGATTCCGCCAGCAGGTTCTGGCCGGCACCGCCGACGAGATTCTTGAGGCTCTCGAGCGAACCGGATTGCTGCGTCAGCGTGTTGGTAAGCTGGCGTGCCCCATTGGGAGTGGAGGCAACGTCAGCGAGGCTTGCAAGAAGGGCGGGAACTGCACCCGCGATGGCTTTTTGCGCGATATTGCGATCAAGACCCAGAACAGAAGCGATCTTCGCGATCATGTCCGGCGTGAGGAATTGCATCACTACAGAGACCAGATTCGTCGCCATGGCGATTCTCCCGAGCAAGGGTGTAGTTGCCTGCTCAAGCTAATCCGTCCCCTCCGGATTGCGCCCCAAAGTTTGATCACCTTATATTACAACCTCGCCGGATTAATCGAAGTTCCGTAAAAACTGCTACGATTTGGCCTCTCAACGAAGATTTCGCTCCTCAACGCAAGGAGTTGCGCGAATGGGTATTCTCTGGACGATCATCATCGGCTTCATCGCCGGCGTCATCGCCAAATTCATTATGCCGGGCGATAATGAACCATCAGGCTTCATCATGACGACGATCCTTGGGATCGTGGGTGCTTTCGTTGCATCGTATCTCGGACGAGGCCTCGGCTGGTACAGCCCGGGTGAAGGTGCAGGACTTATCGGAGCGGTCGTCGGGGCGATCATCATCTTGTTCGTCTATGGCCTCATCACGAGCCGGCGAACGACTTGAAAGGCGCGTTCATGGCGGGCGATGTCGGATCGCGGAAACATCGCGGCCGATAACGCCGATCAGTACACGTCACCGCTGATCCTTCACGCTGCGCTGAACTGCGGCCGATGGAGCCTGAGCAGATGTCGAACTTCGATCTGGCACTGTCGGTTGCGCTTGGCATCGGGCTTGCCGCCGCAACCGGCTTTCGGCTGTTCCTCCCGTTGCTGGTTCTGAGCGTCGCGGCTTACACCGGACATGCAAGCCTGAACGAGGGCTTCGCATGGCTCGGCACGCCAGCCGCCGTCATCATGCTCGGCACGGCAGCCATCGTGGAGATTGCCGCATTCTATGTTCCGGGCGTGGACAATCTGCTCGATACGGTAGCGACGCCGGGCGCCGTCGTCGCAGGGACGATCGTATCCGCCGCTGTTATGACCGACCTGCCGCCGATGCTGAAATGGACGGCAGCCATTATCGCGGGAGGTGGCGTTGCCGGTATCACGCAAGGTTTGACTGCAATGCTCAGGGCAAAATCCACCGTCTTTACCAGCGGCCTTGGGAATTCGGCAGTTGCCACGGCCGAACTCGGGAGCGCCTCGCTGATCTCGATCCTGGCGCTGACCGCGCCGATCGCCGCGCTCGCTCTGGTCATCCTCTTCTTCTGGCTGGCATTCCGGCTGCTTCGGGGCTTGGCTCGGAGATCGCATCAGCCAAACCAGCAATAAGGCGAGAACACTCCTCGCAAGCTCCGCCGGCGATGGCGGGGCTTTGTTTTCGGGGGATTGAACCGCCACCTC
Source organism: Bradyrhizobium sp. AZCC 2262 (assembly GCF_036924535.1). Taxonomy (NCBI): domain Bacteria; kingdom Pseudomonadati; phylum Pseudomonadota; class Alphaproteobacteria; order Hyphomicrobiales; family Nitrobacteraceae; genus Bradyrhizobium; species Bradyrhizobium sp. AZCC 2262. Next base: position 6,383,949 of record NZ_JAZHRT010000001.1, read on the forward strand.
CCGTGCACCGACTGACAGATCGTGCGAACCTCTCGGAACGCACGAGTTGGGGCAGATTTAATGATCCTTCAATCCCTCGCCGGGCTGCCGGCGTTCCTGGTCTATTTCTGCACGGCGATAACAGCCGTGGTGGCCTACCTCTTCGTCTATACCCGCGTCACGCCGCATAACGAGTTCGAGCTGATCCGCGCCAACGAGCCGGCGGCGGCGATCGCGCTGGGCCTGAGCCTGCTCGGCTTCGTACTGCCGCTGGTCAGCGCCATCGCCCATTCCGCCAATGTCTGGGATTGCCTGATCTGGGCCGCGATCGCGCTGATCGTGCAGATCATCGTCTATTTCCTCGTCAGGGTTCCGGTGCCGAAATTGTCGGAGCGAATCGCTTCCGGCGAACTCGCCGCCGCGATCTGGCTCGGGCTGTCCTCGCTCGCCGCCGGCGCCCTCAACGCTGCCTGCATGATCTACTGACCATGGCCAACAAACCAGACCAGGAATTCGGCAAGCGCAAGCCGGTGTCGGTGCCGGCATCGCCGCGCCCCGCTCCGCCGCCGGCGAAGCGCTCGGGCCACGTTGCGCTGCTGCTGATGGGTACGTTCGCGGTCGGCAGCGCCGCCTACACGCTGATGCCGAACCGCAATTGCGAACAATCGCCGAATGCAGCTTCGTCGAGCGATACCGAATGCTCGTCGCGCGGGTCGTCATCCAGCAGCCGTGGCGGCTCAGGCGGCGGCTCGTCGCGCAGCAGCTACTACAGCAGCGATTCGTCCTCGAGCCATTCATCGTCAGGCACATCCGATTCCGCTTCGCACAGCGTGCAGCGCGGTGGCTTCGGCTCGTTTGCGCATGCCTTTGGTTTTTCCGGCGGCTGATCCCAGCACGATGCCGTGAAAGGGGCCGGCTTTCGCTTGCTTCCGCGGCCGGAGGTGATGGAGACTGACGTCTCCCCAAAAGTCTCAGGACAGGATCGCAACCATGAAACGCTCGCGTCGTGTGGTGCTGACATTGATGGGAAGCGCCGCGATCGGCGCGGTGTCGATGGGCCTGGTGCCGCGGCAGGATTGCGGGCCCGGTAGCGGGCCGGTCGTTGGTCCGGACGGCAGACTGTACTGCCGCCCGACCTATCGTGGCTTCGGCGGCGCACCGCACCGGCTGCATGGCCACGGCCACGGCGGCCACCATGGTGGCGGTTAGAGCGCTCCATGCAACGCATCGTCTGCCCCGAACGCGATGACTGGCGCGCGACCGCCGAGAACGCCGGATTCGACTTTCACACCATCGATGGCGAACGCTATTGGGACGAACGGGCCTACTACGCATTCACGCTGGATCAGATCGAACGTGGAATCGAGGAGCCCACCGCCGAAATCGACGCGATGTGCCTCGAACTGGTCGGCCATGCGATCGACGACGAACAGTATCTGCGGCGGTTGCGAATACCCGAAGCATTCTGGCCGCTGATTTCCGAAAGCTGGCACCGCGACGATTCCAGCCTCTACGGCCGGCTGGACCTGAGCTTCGACGGCCGCGGTCCTGCGAAACTGCTGGAGTATAACGCCGACACGCCGACTTCGATTTTCGAAGCCGCGGTTTTTCAGTGGACCTGGCTCGAACAGGGGATCGAGCGCAACATCATCCCGAAGCGTGCCGACCAGTTCAATTCGATCCATGAACGCCTGATCGATGCCTGGAAGAAATTCACCCACGCAAGGCATCTCCATCTCGCGGGCATGACCGAGAGTGAGGAGGATGCCGGCACGCTGGCCTATCTCGAAGACACCGCCAGCCAGGCCGGACTGCAGACCACGCTGATCGACGTCGAAGACATCGGACTGCGCGAAGACGGCAACTTCGTCGATCTCGACAACCGCAACATCGAACTCGCCTTCAAGCTCTATCCCTGGGAATGGATGTTTCACGACGAATTCGGCGCAAAACTGTTGAGCGCGCCGACGCGCTGGATCGAGCCGCCATGGAAAGCGATCCTCTCCAACAAGGGCATCCTTCCCCTGCTATGGGAGATGTTTCCGAACCATCCCAATTTGCTGCCGGCCTATTTCGAGGACGATCCGGACGCGGCCAGGCTCGGCACCTCGTTCGTGCGCAAGCCGCTCTATTCGCGCGAAGGCGCCAACGTCGCGCTCGTCAGCGCCGGCACCACGCTGATGGAACAGCAAGGCCCGTACGGGGCGGAAGGATTCATCCGGCAGGCTTTCGCGCCGTTGCCGAGCTTCGCCGATCAATACGCGGTGGTCGGCAGCTGGCTGGTCGATCACACGCCATGCGGCCTGTCGATCCGCGAGGACGAGAACCCGATCACCGGCAACACGTCACGCTTCCTGCCGCACGCGATCGTGTAGCGCGGCTGGGCAAGCGGACGCGGTGAGGAGAGGACCAGGCTCAGCGCGCCGCGGCGACGGCCCGCAGGGTTTGCGGCACCAGGGTCGACGCCCCCACCCGTATCACCGGTGCGATGTTCGGACGATAAAGTCCGCGCCGCTCCGGATAGGGCTTGAACGTGTTGGTAATGCCGACCACGGATTCGGCCGCGCCCAGCGCCAGCACGCCATCGGGCTCCAGCATCCGGGAGAGCCGCTCGAAGATATTGGTCTTGGTATTCTGATCGAAATAGATCAGCACGTTGCGGCAGAAGATGATGTCGAACACGCCAAGATGGGAGAAGTCCTGCAGCAGGTTGAGCTGACGATGCTGCACCATGCTGCGGATCTCGGCATTGATCTGCCAGAGCTCGCCGTTCTGGGCGAAATATTTCACCAGCAACCCGATCGGCAATCCGCGCTGCACCTCGAACTGGCTGAAGATGCCGGCCTTGGATTTTTCCAGCACCGCCTGCGACAGGTCGGTCGCGACGATCTCGGTGCGCCAGCCGGACAGCAGGGGACCTGCTTCCTTCAGGCACATCGCGATCGAATACGGCTCCTGTCCGGTGGAGGACGCCGCGCACCAGATGCGTAAGGCGCGACGGGCCGCACGCGCCTGCGCCATCGCCGGGATAACCGTCTCCCGCAAATGATCGAACGGAATCTTGTCGCGGAAGAAGAACGTCTCGTTGGTGGTCATCGCCTCGACCACCTCCGCCGTCTGTGCTTCCGCCCCGCTCCTCATCTTCGCGACGAGTTCGGAAATTCCCGGCAGGCTGGCCTTGCGCGCCAGCGGCAACAGCCGGCTTTCGACCAGATATTGCTTGTCGGCTGACAGATCGAGCCCGGAGCGCTCTTTCAGAAGCTTACGCAGATACTCATAGTCTGAAGGCGTCACGAACGATCTCCCGAAAACAACCGAACCAGTTTTGGCGCAATCTGAGTGAGCGGCAGAACCGCCGCGCAAATACCTGCATTGGCGGCCGCGCCTGGCATGCCCCACACAACGCTGGTCGCTTCATCCTGGGCAATCACGCTGCCGCCGGCGGCGACGATGTCCTTGCCGCCGCGCATGCCGTCGGAGCCCATGCCGGTCAGAATCACCGACATGATGCCGCCCTGCCAGACGTCGATGGCGGAGTTGAACAGCGGATCCACCGCGGGTTTGCAGAAATTGACCGGCGGCCCGTCGTCGAGCGCGATCGCAGTCTCGGCGCCATGGCGCACCGCGCGCATGTGGCGGCCGCCCGGCGCCAGATAGATCCGGCCGGGCTTGACGATCTCGCCATCGACGGCTTCATGCGCCGGCCGGCGGCTCGCGCGCGCCAGATGCTCGGCGAGAATCGTGGTGAAGGTCGGCGGCATATGCTGGGTGATCAGCACCGGGAAACGATCGATCACCGGGCCGATGTCGGCAACCAGCGTCATCAGGGCCTGCGGGCCACCGGTCGACGAGCCGATCAGGAGCACCCGCGGCGCCAGCATGCTGAAGGGCTGGCGCGCCAGTTGCAGTTGCGCCACCGGTGCAGCGACCGGCTGGACCGATACGCCGCGTGCCCGCTCAGGGGCCGGCGCGATGGACGGGCTTGCGGCCGGCGACGCACGCCGGCGGGCCCTGGCGCCCAGATGACGAATCTTCTGAATCAGATCGTGGTGGAAGGTCTCGGCCGCAGATGCCTCGCGCGTGCTCTCCGGCTTTGGAATGTAGTCGGACGCGCCGAGCGAAAGCGCCTTGAAGCTGATCTCGGCATTGCGGCGGGTCAGCGTCGACGCCATGATGATGACGAGGTCGCGCTTTTTCGCCAGCAGTTGCGGCAGCGCCGAAATGCCGTCGAGCTCCGGCATTTCGATATCGAGCACGGCAACATCGGGCTTGATGCGTTCGATCTGGTTGACGGCGTCGAGACCGGTGCGCAGGGAGGCCGAGACCTCCATGTCCGGCTCGGCGCCGATCCAGCGCGAGATCATCCCGCGGATCACGACGGAGTCGTCGACCACCATGACGCGCAGCTTGTCCTGCCGTGTCGAGATTGGCGGTGGAGACCTCGTTAACGCAACACTCATTAATTCACCCGACTCGACTCAAGCGGCACACTTACAAAACAACGCCGAAGGCCGTTGAGCCGCCGGGATCACCTACTCAGAGCAGGCCGACTTCCTGGAACTTCGCGGTGACGATGTCCTTGTCGAACGGCTTCATGATGTACTCGTTGGCACCGGCATGCAGCGCCCGTGCAATGTGTGCGACGTCGTTTTCGGTGGTGCAGAACACCACCTTGGGCGCGTCGCCACCGGGCATGCGGCGCAGATTGCCGAGGAATTCGTAACCGTCCATGACGGGCATGTTCCAGTCGAGCAGAACCGCTTCGGGCATGGCGCGCTTGCAGACTTCAAGCGCCTTTTGGCCGTCCTCGGCTTCGACGATCTGAAAGTCGAGACCTTCGAGGATGCGGCGTGCGACTTTTCGGATGACGCTCGAGTCATCGACCACCAGACATGTTTTCATTTCAGGCCTCCAACTACACCAGATCCCAAGAGGGATGTTTCCATTCCAAATTCGGTCTTCATGCCGCCATCAGGTCCGGCACGATTTCGAGAACGCGATCGACGTCGAGGACGACCATGAGCTGGCCGTCGAGACGGTGAACACCGCCGGCGAGCTTGGCCATGCGGGGATCGAGATTGACGGGGTTTTCCTCGCGGCCGTTATCATGGAGTTTCAAGACCTCGCCGATCTGGTCGATCAGCAGGCCGTAGGACTCGCCGCGCAGATCGACGCCGACCGCCATCGGCGGCTTGCCGTCGTCGTTCTTGGGCAGGCCGAGGCGAGCACGCATGTCGACCACGGTGACGATGCGGCCGCGCAGATTGAGCACGCCGGCGATCTCCGCCGACGACAGGGGAACGCGGGTCAGCCGTTCCGGCATGAACACGTCCTGCACCCGCGAGATCGGCAGGCCGAACAATTGCCCGCCGATCACCGCGGTGACGTATTCGGCCACGGTGCCCTCGATGGTCTCGGTCTTGGTTGTCATGATCTTACCTTCTTAAGCCGCTTTCCTGGTCTCGGCGGTCTGTTCCTTCAGCGCCGCGATCAGGCCGGGACGGTCGAACTTGGCGACGTAGTCGTGGAAGCCGGCCTGTCGCCCGCGCTCGATCGCCGCCGGCGACACCAGCGAAGACAGAGCGATGATCGGCATCGTGCTCAGATTGTGGTCGGCGCGGATCGTCTCGGCGAACTCGAAGCCGTTCATGTCCGGCATCTCGATGTCGGTCAGCACCACGTCGAATGTGTGGCTCGAGCGCAGCGCGGCGAGGCCCTCCTGCGCGTTGACGGCGACCCGCACTTTGTAGCCGGCGGCCTTCAAGACCGGCGCCAGCATGTTCCGGAAGAACGCTGAGTCATCGACCAGCAGCACCGATTGCGCCGTCGACGAGGCCCGCATCTCCTTGCGCGAGAACCAGTCGGCAAACGCCATGGGGAGGAAGTGGCCGACGTCGATCACTTCGGTGGCCTGGCCCTTGATCACGGCCGAACCGAGAATGCCGTCCTGCTGGCCGGCGACCTCGATGTGCAGCCGCTCCTCGACGATGTCGATGATCTCGTCGACCACGAGCCCCATCGAGCGGCCGTCGTCGGCAAACACCAGGATCGGCTGCGAGCCCTGGGTCTGGACGGTGACCCCGGTCATCTGCACCAGCGGCATCAGCTGCTCGCGGTACTGCACCATGTAGCGGCCGTTAGAGAGCTCGATCTTGTCGGTGGCGATCTCCTCCAGCCGGGTAACGAGCCCGAGCGGGACGGCCTTGGGCTGGCTCGATCCGGCGCGGAACACCAGCAGCGAGGTGAGCTGTTCACCGCCGATCGCATGCGCCGCAGACGCCTCGTCCGCCATCTCATGGGCCGAGGAGCCGGAGGCGCCGAGCGCTTTGGCAATGCCGTTGGGGTCGATGATCATGATCACGGCGCCATCACCCAAAATGGTGTTGCCGGAGAACATGTCGATGTGCCGCAGCTTGGTGGACATCGGCTTGACCACGATTTCTTCGGTGTGGAATACGCCGTCGACCACGATGCCAAAGGTCTGGCTGCCGACCTGCGTCACCACGATAAAACCGTTCTCGGGGTCGCTGGATGATCCGTCGTCGATCTTCAAAAGCTTCTTCAGGTGCATCAGCGGCAACAGCTTGTTGCGCAACCTGAGGACAGCGGTGTCCTTGATGCGCTCGATGCGGTGTTCGGAGTTGGCGCGGGCGCGCACCAGTTCCACCACAGACAATTGGGGGATCGCAAAGCGGTCACCAGCGGCTTCCACGATCAGGGCCGAGACGATGGCGAGCGTCAGCGGGATCTTGATGGTGACGGAGGAACCCTCGCCGGCCACCGACTTGATGTCGATGGTGCCGCCGATCTGGTCGATATTGGTGCGCACCACGTCCATGCCGACGCCGCGGCCGGAGACCGAGGTGACGGCAGCCGCCGTGGAGAAGCCCGGGGCAAAGATGAACTTGTGGATCTGGGCTTCGGTCATCTTCTCCAGTTCGGCCTCGCTGACGAGACCGTTCTGCAGCGCCTTGGCCTTGATCCGCTCGGTGTTCAACCCGCGGCCATTGTCGGCGATGCAGATGATGATGTGGCCGCCCTCGTGATAGGCTGATAGCCGTATCGTGCCCTGCTCGCCCTTGCCTGAGGCCAGCCGCTCGGCCGGGGTCTCGAGGCCATGGTCGGCGGAGTTGCGCACCATGTGCGTCAACGGATCCTTGATCAGGTCGAGCACCTGGCGGTCGAGCTCGGTGTCGGCGCCGTGCATCTCGAGTTCGATCTGCTTGCCGAGTTCGCCGGAGAGATCGCGGACGATTCTGGGCAGCTTCTGCCAGGCATTGCCGATCGGCTGCATCCGCGTCTTCATGACGCCTTCCTGCAGCTCGGCGGTGACGTTCGACAGCCGCTGCAGCGGCACCTTGAACTCGGTGTCCTCGTTGCGGCGGGAGATTTCCAGGAGCTGGTTGCGGGTCAGCACCAGCTCGGAGACCATCGTCATCAGATGTTCGAGCGTGTCCACGTTGACGCGGATCGACTGGTTGGCGATCTTGTCGGCTTCCTGAACATCGGTATCGGCGACCGCGGCGCGCTTGGCCGGTTTGGCCTTCGCGGTTTCCTTGGCGATTTCCTTGGCTTCCGGCACGGTGGCGGCTGGCTTGGCGGCGGGCGCGGCCGGCTTGGCGACAGGAACCGGCGCGGGTTTGGGCGCGGGGGCGGCTTCGGTCTCGGTCTCGCGGAAGGCGCGTTCGAGGTCGTCGAGCGAGACCTCGCCGGGACGCAACGGGCGTTCCAGTACCTGGTCCACCAGCGTGCCCTTGGCAACTTCCTGGGCGATCGCGGGCTGCACCGGGGGTGCGGCAACCACGGGGACCGGCGCGGCAACCGGCTCGGCCGCGGCATGCTTGGCGCCTTCGGCCATCGCGTGCAGTTTCTCGATCAGGTCTTCGTCGGTGCCCTCGGGCTCGGTCTCGGTCGCTTCCAGCCCGGCCAGAATCTCTTTAATGCGGTCGATCGAAGAAAGGATCAGCGTCACGGCTTCGGCCTTGACCGGCATGCCGTCGCGGAATTTGCCCATCAGGGTCTCGCCAGCATGGGCCAGCGCTTCCAGCCGCGGCAGCCCCAGGAAACCGCAGGTGCCCTTGATGGTGTGGACCAGGCGGAAGATATTATCCAAAATCTTCGCGTCGCTCGGGTCCTGCTCGAACCGCACCAACTGATTGTCGACCGTATCCAGGCTTTCGCTGGTTTCGGTCAAAAACTCCCGCAATAAGTCATCCATGAAACTGGCCTTCGCACGCACCGGCACGCGACATCGACGCGCCTTACGGAACGAGGCCAGCTTCTATGCAAAGCGTTTAATATTGGTTGCTCAAATGGAAAAGAACGGGATCAACAAAGAGATAAGGCGGCAGAAATGAATTCTGCCGCCTGTTTTCAACACTTGGTTAACCTTAAACGCGCTTCAGCGCGTTCTGGGATCGCGCCTAAACGCGTTCAGGGTTTGCGCGTTGGCGCGCGCTTTAAGCCGCGGTAACGATCACCTTTTCCCCGTCGGGCGCAAGCGTCACGCTGAGCCCGCAGGCCTGCGCCAACAGCCGCGTATAGTAAGGCTGCACCGCATGCGCATCGACGGAAGCCGTCGAGTTCACGCTCAGGAGATCGGCGATGTTCTGTGGCAGGCGGGCGTTAAGGCCGGCCGACGTCACGCGAAAACTCATCGTCTCGCCGTCGCCGATCGGATCGACCGTCAACGTACCGCCGCGCGGGATCGTCTGCTGCGCAATGATCAGCATGTTCAGCAGCAGCTTGACGCGGTTCTTCGGCAGCAACAGCCGCGGCAGATTCCAGGTGATGGTGATCTTGCCGTCCTCGATGTGGCCGCGCGCCATGGTCTGCGCATCGCCGAGATCGATCTGCGCACCCGCCGATCCCGCGGCGCCAAACGCCAGGCGGCAGAACTGCAATCGCGCCGAAGCGGTCTTGGCGCTCTTGCGGATCAGATCGAGCGCGAAATCGCGGTCTTCGGGTTTCGGGTTGTCGTCAAGTACCTCAAGCCCATTGACGATCGCGCCAACCGGGCTGATGAGATCGTGACAGACTCGCGAACACAACAGCGCCGCAAGTTCGAGGGCATCGGGAGCAGGACCGGGAGACGGAGTGCCAGACATCATGGGTTCCTGGAAAGCCGCCGAATCGCAAATTGCTGGCGGGCAGTTACGAATCACGCGTGCTTATCGGTTTGATACACTGCGCAGCCCCGTGCTGCCAGCACGGGGCGGCAATGGTAAGGCAGGACGAACAGCAAATAGGCTTAGCTCATGAATGAGGCACGTCCGCCCGCACTCGACTGCGATGCCGCCGCGGCGCTGATCGAATCGCTGACCGACACCGTGATCCGGGCTGGCGCTGCGATCCTTGCCGTCAACCGTTCCGCCATGAAGGTCGACGGCAAGACCGACGGATCGCCGGTAACGGAGGCCGATCTGGCGGCTGACCTGGTCATCGCCGAGGGCCTTGCCCGGGTGGTGCCCGATATACCGTCGCTGTCGGAAGAGCGCACCGCGCAGGCCACACTGCCCTATCGGGGAAGCTTCTTCCTGATCGACCCGCTGGACGGCACCAAGGAATTCGTCGCCGGCCGCAACGAATTCACCGTCAATCTGGCGCTGGTGAGCCACGGAACACCGCTGCTCGGCATTATCAGCGCGCCCGCGCTCGGGCTGATCTGGCGCGGCATTGTCGGACGCGGCGCGGAACGGCTGACGCTTGGCAAGGGTAAACCGTTGATCGAGCCGATTCACACCCGTCCCTGCCCGCCGCGCGGCCAACCGTGGACGGTCGCGGTCAGCCGTTCGCATGGCGATGCCAGGACGGAAGCCTTCATTGCGGCAAGGCCGGGCGCGGTACGCTGTGAACTCGGCTCGGCGGTCAAATTCGGCCGGGTCGCCGAAGGCGGGGTCGATATCTATCCCCGGCTGTCACCGGTCTCCGAATGGGACGTGGCTGCGGGTCATGCGGTCGTCTTGGCCGCCGGCGGCAGGGTCACGAATTCAAGCGGCGCAGCGCTGCAATTCGGCACCGAGCGAAAGGATTTTATCGTTCCGGAATTCATCGCCTGGGGCGATCCGAACGCGGCAGTGTGAGTTTCGCAGCAGTTCGCTACAGCCGCCACCTCGCTACTGCGCGAGCCCTCGCTCCAGCGCTGGCCAGCGCGCGGCGGCGTCTTTCAGGAAACGTGCCGGCTCGGCGGCGAACGCATCGCGGTTTTCCTCGCGGCCAAACAGATAGAGCCGTTGACCCGCGACTACCCAGAAGCGCGGGTTGCCCGCATAGGTTACCCCGCGTCCCAGATCGACGGGGTCATAGCCGCCGAACTGCGGCCCGTAGATTTCCGGATGCGCCACGAAGGAGGCGCGATTGCCTTCGTTGCGGAAACGCCAGACAGCGCCGGCTTCGCGGGCCTCGAAGTCGGGCAAGCCTTGAAAGGCCATGGATTCCGTGAAATAGGCGACGGGATCGAAGCCCTCGATGGCGAGCCCGGAATAGCGGTTCACCACCACGCGCTCGGTGGTCGCGGCCCACGCGGCGAAATCAAGGCTGAGCGCAGCAAAAAAGCCCGCCAATAAGGCAAAAAGGGCTATTCCGGGGCGCGAACCGTATCTTTCCTGCCGTTGTGCCGTCATAGTTGGTGCCGATAACATTGCGAGTCGAGGGGACACTGGGCGCAACCTAGAGCCATGCTTGTTGGCGTCAGGTTAAGGCGGCGGCCAGAATTTCGATGCCAGGGGTTCTTTCATGACGTTTGCTTCACGCCTAGCCGCGGTGACGTTTGCCGCGCTGATGTGCTGGACCGTGTCGGCTTCCGCGCAGCAGCCGCCGCCGGCCTATCCGGCGCAGCAACCACCACCGGCCTACCCGGCACAACAGCCATATCCTGCCCAGCCGGCGCCGCCGCCACAGCGCCAGGCAGGCCCGGACACCTTCGAACCTGGCGAACTGGTTTCGGCCGGGCACAAATTCTTCGGCAATGTTTCGCGTGGACTGGCATCCATCATCGAGCGCGCGGTCAGCCAATGGGGCCTGCCCAACGGCTATGTGCTCGGCGAGGAAGGCTCGGGCGCTTTTGTGGCGGGCCTGCGGTATGGCGAAGGCACGCTCTACACCAAGAACGCCGGCGATCTGCGGGTCTACTGGCAGGGGCCGTCGGTCGGCTTCGACTGGGGCGGCGACGGCGCGCGCACCATGACGCTGGTCTACAACCTGCCCGCGACCAATGCGATCTATCAGCGCTTCGTCGGTATCGACGGCTCCGCCTATATCGTCGGCGGCTTCGGCATGACCGCGCTGACCGCCAACAACATCGTGCTGGTGCCGATCCGCTCCGGCATCGGACTGCGGCTCGGCGCCAATGTCGGCTATCTCAAATATACCCCGCGCGCGACCTGGAACCCGTTCTGAGCCCGTTGTCGGGAGCGTGATCCGGAAAACTGGGGACCGGTTTTCCCTTGGGACAAAACGCAGCGCGTCTTGCCCGGAGAATCATGCTTAAACTAAAAAATGCGCGCGTCTCGTCCAGCCGATTCAGGTTAACGCGGCAACGGGCTGGTCTTTGGCCGACCCGGCGTGGCATTGTGATTAACAAATTCCCTGTCTGTGTGGAGTAACCATCCATGATCGAACCGATCATGTATCTGGCAATCGGTTTTCTGGTCTCCATGCTGTTCGGCCTGATGATCGTGCCGCTGGTGCACAACCGTGCGGTGCGGCTGACGACGCGGCGGCTTGAGGCGGCAACGCCGCTGTCGATGGCCGAGATCCAGGCCGACAAGGACCAGCTGCGCGCGGAATTCGCCATGTCGGCGCGACGGCTCGAAATGAGCGTCGAGCAGCTCAAGAACAAGACCACCAGCCAGCTCGCCGAACTCGGCAAGAAGAGCGACGCGATCAACCGCATGAAGATCGAGCTCGGCGAAAAGAACGCCACGATCTTCTCGCTCGAAGCGCGCGAGAAGGCGGTGAAGGAACAGTTGCGCGCCACCGAAGAGGAATTCGCCGCCAAGACCGATCTGCTGCGCAACGCCGAACATGCGCTGACCGACAAGCAGGCCGATCTCGCCAGGATCAATCACGAATTGAACGATCGTTCGATGACGGCGGACAGCCGCCAGGTCGAGCTGGTCGCGGTGCGCACGCAGATCGAGCAACTGAAGGGCCGCGTCGGCGACGCCGAAAAGGAATTTTCGACGACGCAGGCTCGCCTCGCCCAGGAGCGCGCCGATTCCGAGCGCGCGACGCACGAGCTGACGGAAGCGCGCAGCCGCGTCGAAAATTTGAGCCAGCGCGTCACCGACCTCGACCGGCAATTGATCGTCCAGGTCAAGGAAGCCGAGATGCTCGGCAGCCGCGTCAACGACCTCGAAGCGCGGCTGGCGACGCAAGGCAAGATCCTCGCCGAGCGCGAATACGAAAACAATCAGCTCCGGCAGGCGAACGAAAACGCCGAACGCGCCGCACGCGAACTGCGCACAGAGATCGCGGCGACGAACGGCGGCAAGTCCCCGGTCGTCGAGAAATTGCGAGCTGAGAAAGCTGCGGTCGAGGAGCAGCTTCGCGCCGCCCGCGACGAGCGCGCCAAACTGCAGCGTGACATCAACGCGATCCAGCAGCAGGCCGAAAGCTCGTGGCAGACCGAGCGGATGGAGAACGCGCTGCTGCGGGAGCGCATCAACGACATCGCCGCCGAGGTGGCAAAGCTCGCCATGCAGCTCGAGGGCCCGAATTCGGCGATCGAGGCCATGCTTGCCGCGGAACCGGCCGTGCCAAAAACCCCGGCCAAGCCCGCCAACGACGTCCCCGGCACCGCAGCCGTCGCGGAAGGCGGCGGCACGCTCGCCGAACGCATCCGCGCGCTACAGTCCCACGCCTCCCGCGCCCGGCAGCAGGGGGCGTAATTCTCCCAATTTTTTGTTCTAACGCGTTCTCTTTTCGCGAACCGGTGCCCACTTCGCTCGAAAACGCTATGGCGCGGCCTGACTATCGCTTGACACTGAGGGCCCGCACTTCGTAAATCGCGGGCTCTGACGGCCCTGGTTTTCGCCGTTCCCGGACGCATAGCTCAGCGGGAGAGCGTTCCCTTCACACGGGAGAGGTCCAAGGTTCGATCCCTTGTGCGTCCACCATCAAGCCCGTGATGTATGGGCTTTGAAATATGGCTTTGACGTTTCTCAGAGCTTGAATGCGCCGGCATTGGCTATGCAACGCATGCCGCGGCGAAAGGCCCGGCGTTTAACAACCACTTAATACTTTTGCGCAAAGGATAGACAACCAGCGCAACATTATTAGATCGCCGCAAGAAATGCGAGCGGAACTCAGGCTCCTGATGAGGGAATGGCATGAGAACGCTTCTCATTGGAATTCTGGCTGCGACCCTGGTTGGCTGTAGCTACCCTTGGCCGCCGCAAGCGAGCATGGAAGCATGCACGGACGCGAACGGGTTCGGCAAAACGGCGGCCAGTCGGCCGATTGAACCGACGCCAGCGTCATCTAGGACCAAGTCCGAGACAACAAGGGCCAAGTCCACAAGCACGGCGAAGATGGAGGAGCCGACGATTGCCCGCGCCCGCGACGGGTCCGATCTCGCTGCGAAAAAGCCGAAGTCCGCCGTAGTCGAAGCGAAAGTCGAGGCTCCGGCGTCTGGTCGGCCCGCCGAGACGCCCGATCCGGTCATTACCAAGGCGAAGACCACGGTTGCTGCGAAGTTGGAGGACCCCGCGTCCGCCGAGTTCGGCGAGATGAAACGGGCCAGCCGCAAAAATACGCTCGGAAAATCCGTCGACACCATTTGCGGCCGCGTCAAAGGAAAGAAAGCGTCGGGTGAAGATACTGGAGACAGGCCTTTTCTATATCTCGTAACGGAAGATGAAGCATACGTCGTCGATGGCCCCGCGAATTCGGCGGCGGCGAGCGCGTATCGCAATATTTGCAGCAGCTAGATCTGTTGCGAGGGACCAGAAGGTCCCCTGGCGACGTTCCAGCGAACGGACTTGAAAGTCGGAAGCAACGTCGCGAATTAGCAGCGATTTGCTGCAGAGCGTGTGGGGCAGATTTTGCTCCAAGGAAAATGGAAATCAAAACTGGTGGAGTGACTCAAGCCCTTTCTCTGAATTCGGGGACACCATGGACGATCTTACTAATCCCGCGGAACTAGCCCTGGTAACACAAAACTCGCCGGTGCTCGTAATCATCGAGCAACATGTCCTGGCGCGTACGTGCATCCTCAATATCCTCAGGAGAGAGCTCACTGGATTCGAGATCGTCGAGATGCCAACGACGAGCGGCCTGAACTGGTTGTCAGGCAGAGATATCCGCCTGATTGCGCTGAATATCGGGGACAAGCAGATCACTGACCCTTCGATCGAGGAGAGTCTCGCGCTTCTCGCAAAATCCTGTCCGAATGCGTCCGTTGCCGTGTTGTCAAATCGCGACGACGATGCGACGGCCTCAGCCGCGATGCAACGCGGAGTGCGCGGATTTTTTCCGATATCGATCCCGGTCGAAGTCGCTATTGCCGGACTACGCCTGGTTCTTGCCGGTGGGGTCTACCGACCGTTACCGATCGTTGGGCAAAATGGAGCGTCGAGCCTCAAGGCGATATCGGAATGCCCCGGCGCGCCCGAGCTATTCGGAACTAGCCAGGGTAACGGCGCCACCAGGATTGTGCCGGAGAAGGCGATGGTCGACCTTACACCACGCGAACAACATGTGCTCGAGGCGCTGCAGCTCGGCCTTCCCAACAAGTTGATTGCCGTCAGGCTCAACCTTTCGGAAAACACCGTAAAAATGCATATTCAGCGCATCATGCGAAAATGTTCCGCGCATAACCGCACCGAGGCGGTCATTCGCTGGAGCCGACGCGCCAATGGTCATGCGCTGCCCTCCCGCGTGCGATCATCTTGAGAGCTGCCTGAGCTGGCAGTTCTGCTCGCAGTTCAATCCTCGCGGAACGCGCTGTGGAAGCTGTCGAGCAGAGGCCTGAGGGCGTAGAGCGCCACGGTGCCGCGACCCGTCTTGATGAACGCCTGGGCCGGCATTCCCGGAATGATCTGGACACCAGAGAACCCGGCGCCGGCCGGATCCTGCATTCGAATCTTCGTTGCGTAGTAGGGTTGATCGGTTCGCTTGTCGACCAGACGGTCGGCAGACACGTGCATCACAGTCCCATGGAGCGGTGGCACGCGCCGCTGATTGTAGGGCAGGAGATTCACTTCGGCGCTCAGTCCGGGACGGACCACATCGATGTCTTCGGGCCTGACGCGCGCAATCACGATGAGCCGATCTTGCCGGGGAACCAGATCCATGAGAGGTGCGCCGGCGCCGATCACGCCACCTGGAGTATGAATCCTCAGGTCCGTTACCACGCCGTCCTGGGGCGCCTTGACCGCCGTTCGTGACAGTTGGTCGTCGGCCGCCTGCAGTCGTTCGCGTATCTGAAAAATCTGGTTCTGCACCTCGCGCAGCGATTGCGCGATCTCGTTCTGGCGGTCGTTCTCGAGTTTGAGAAGAGTTGCCTGCGATTCGTTGATGACCTGACCGGCGCGCGATATCTGCGCGACAACCTCACCCCGCCGCCCCTCGATGTCAGCCATCTCCCGCTCGAGGTTCAGAAGTCGCGGACGCCGCTCAAGTCCCTTGTTAACGAGCATGGCGACGGTGGCAGCTTCTTCGCGGACGATTTCGATGCGCCTTGAGGCCGCGCTTTCCTGCGCCCTGAGGCCCTCGATCTCCTTTTCGACCTGCGACCTTTTTTCCCGGTTTACGGCCGCTTGCGATTGAAAGACCTGCCGACGCGTTTCGAAGATGGCTTGCTGCCCCGCAAGAACGTCCGCGACCGACGGACTTTCATACTGTGCCATCTCCAGCTTGGCCGAAAACAACACCCGCTCTTCTCCGTGCTGTTCTGCCTGCAGCCGCGCTTCTCGTGCCGTCGCCTCCCACAACTGGCCTTGCAGGCTCTGGGCTTCGGCACGAGCCTTGGTGTCCTCCAGCGTGATCAGTGTTTGTCCAGCTCGGACAGCGTCGCCGTCCGCGACCAGAATTTCCCTGATGATGCCGCCCTCAAGATGCTGGATCGTTTTGCGGCTCGACTCGGATTCGACGGTCCCGATAGCAATCGCCGCGCTTTCGAGCGGGGCATAGGTTGACCAGGTACCGAGACCAAGGACAAAGCCGCAGACCAGCAGGTTTCCAGTCCAGGTGACGCCGCGAAGTCGGTCGCGGAGCGCCGGCGGCGCCGATCTCAACCACCGTGGGATCTCCCAGATATCGACCTCAGCAAATGCAATTTTGAGACGAGCCCATCCCCTTCGGGCAAAGCGACGGTGAAAACGCTTGATGCGGATCCAGGTGACGCCGCGCAGCCGGTCGCGGAGAGCCGACGCCGCCGATCCCAGCCACCGCGGCACCTCCCGAATGTTGATGTGAGCGGATGAAATCTTCATGCGACCGGCTCGCGCGAGGCAACTTGGGGGCGTGCCAAACACCTTTCGAAAACTTCCCTGCTCTCACCGAATGCGCTGACCGCTCCGCCCTGCATGATGGCAAGCTTGTCCGTTGCGCCGAGGATCCCTATCCGGTGGGTGATGATGATGACAGTCGTATTGGCTGCCTTCATCCGTTCAATGGCGTCGAAGAGCATGCGCTCGCCGAGACTGTCCAGGCTGGAGTTCGGCTCGTCGAGGACCACGAGGTGCGGGTTGCCGAAAAACGCCCGTGCAAGGCCGAGGCGCTGGCGAAACCCACGTGGGAGATTGGCCCCTGCGACATTGACGACCGTATCGTACGCCTGCGGCAGCCGAATGATCGTTTCGTGAAGGCCGGCCAGCTTCGCCGCTTCAATGACCTTCTGTAAATCGGCGTCGTCCAGCCGTGCAATGATGTCCTTTATTGTTTCTCCGAAGAGATCGATATCCTGCGGCAGATATCCGAGACGCCGGCCGCCGCCGGAATCGCGCACGGCCAAAACGTCGATGCCATCGAGCGAGACCGAACCCACCGTCGGAGCTGAGATTCCAGTGATGATTTTGCCGAGCGTGGATTTGCCGGAGCCGGAGGGACCAATGATGCCAAGGCATTCACCGGGCGCGAGACTGAACGACACATCTCTCAGCATCAAATGGTTCGATCCCGGCAGGGCGGCGCCAACATTGTTGACGATGAGATTGCCCTTCCGGTCCGGGAAGGCCTTGATGCTCTTGACCGGGGTGGCAGCCGACATGATGTCGTTGAGCCGGCGGTAGGCGGCCAGGGCCATCGCGAACGCCTTCCATCCTGCAATCGCCCCTTCAATGGGCGCAAGCGCGCGTCCGAACAGCATGCTGGTAGCAAAGATGATGGCGGGACTTCTGCTCTGTTCCAGCACGAGCCAGGCGGCAGTGCCCATGATCAGGACCTGCGCGAGCGCCCGCGCGGGTTTGGAGATCAGCATGATGGTCTCGTGGCGACGTTGCACCACGGCTTGCTCGCTTCTCGCATCCTGCGCAGCTTGGCCGATGAGGCGCGCGGCACCTTCGAGCATTCCCATCGCCCTGATCACGTGGAGGTTTCCGGCGGCCATCGCGAACCATCCCTGACTCCTCGTCAGTGCGGCAGCCGACCGCGCCTGCGGGCCTTCCGTGAGCCGGTCTCCGACAAGCCCGAGACCAAGCAGGAGAAGCGCGGTGAGCGCGCCTACCACTCCCAGCAACGGATGCACAAGGAAGAGAACGCCGAGAAAGAGTGGCGTCCAGAGCGCGTCAAACAGCGTCGAGCTCGCTCCTGACTGAGCGAACTGACGCAGGGTCGTAAGATCGCGATAGGCTTCCGATACCCGCGCCCGATCGGCTTCATAGGCGTATCTGAAGCACGCGGAGAGCACTGCCGGATGGAGTTCTTCCTCAAGCCACTCGCCCATCCGGCCCAATGCGGCGCGGCGCAGCGCATCGAGCACGCCGCCAACCACGACGGTAAACGCCACGATGAGCGTCAGCATCAGGAGCGTATCGCCGCTGCGGCTCGACAGCACGCGATCGTATATCTGAAGCAGATAGATGGAAGGCGCGAGGAGAAGGAGATTATAGCTGCAGCTATATGCGAAAACTAATCCGAGCGACCCCGCGCAGGCCCGCAAGGCCGACTTCAACGGCGTCCGAAGTGGTGAGATCGTTTGCAGCCGGAGCGGTGGCATCAGCATTGCGGTCCTGCCAGAGATCTGAGTCCGACCCTTCCCGCATTGTTTCGGCTGGCGGCGAAGAAGTCGGAGTAGTTCCGCTACCGTCATTGCCCGCGACAAACGCGAAGCGTTTGCGCAAGGGAGCGAAGCGACGAAGCAATCCATACCGCACACGCGGAGCGATGGATTGCTTCGCGGAAGCCTGTCATCGGGTGCGATGACGGTAAAGCTCATTCGCCGCCTTCGCTGGCGAAGTGAGAACCGGCAGCCCCCGCTGCCGGCTCTCTGCCCCTCGGAGGCGCCGATCAGCCGTGCGCTATCATGCCTGAATCGTCGATATGGTAGTACTCGTGGCTGTTGAACGAGTCGGTCGCGGACTCGATGCTGGCCTTGACGTCAACGTCACCACCTTCAGCCTTGTTGTGGTCTCCGCCGTTGCCGCCGATGCCGGCCCACACGTTCTGACTCATGTCGACCTTGAGGTCGTTTTCCTGATGGGCCGACGTGTTGGCATCTACGTCGGACTTGTTGTGGCCGCTTTCCGATTCCTGGTCGCCATTCGAATAGGCTTTTCCGCCCTCCGCTTTCGAATACTTCTCCGCCTTCGCATTCGCGCCGCCGGCACTCCAGTCCGCGTCCTGGTGAACCTTATCGCCGGTGTTGACGTGGACGTCGGCGCCCTCAGCCTTGTTGTACGGGTTGAACTCGAGACTGGGCTTGCTGCTGATGTCACCCGTGTTAACGCCGTCTCCACCATTGCCTGCGCTGTTGCCGCCGGTGTAAACGTCCTTGAGCGAGATCGTGTCGGACGGAAACATTGCCTTGGCCTTTGACATGTGAGTCTCCCTGATTTGGTTGCACACTGTGCGTCCCAATGTGGACAGCAACGATTTTGGATTTGGACACCGGAACGGTCTAGCCACCAAAGCTGATGCCACCCTGTGGCAACGGTGTACGCCCGAAATACTATCCTTCCGCCGAGATCCGGCGAGCTTCAATGCCGCTACAGCGTTTTCGAGCGAAGCATGCGCGTGGACTTGGTCCGTGGGCGGAGACCGGTGCGCGTCAAGAAAATGCGTCAATTGAAAAATCGAGAGCCCCGTTTCGATTCTATCGAAACGGAAAAGGCCCTAGGCATGATCCAGCAAGTGAAGGTCCGACAACAGGTGCATGGCGAGATCGCCGCCAAGCGCGGCGTTGCCGTGGCCACCGTCACCGCCGATTCCGGCCGTCTGGACCGTGCTCTGATCGAACCAGACATTGTTGCTCTGATGAGCCTCGGCTGTTGAATTGTAGCCGGCGACCGCAATGTTGATCGGGGCGTAGATCGCCACGTCGATGTCGACCATGCTTCCCGAGAAATGGCCGTTGCCGCCGTTGCCGGCGCTGTTGTGGCCGGTCGCGATGACGTCAGAGCCGATCAAGTCGAAGATGGAAGAGAAAATGTCGGAACTTCCGCCAACCGCGTGATTGCCGTTCCCGCCATCCCCCCCGACGCCGGCCATCTGAACCGCGGATTGATCGAACACCACATTGTTTGTCTGTTCGGCGTTGGCAGTGGAATTGTATCCCGCCACCGCGATGTTGATCGGATAGTAGAATGCAAAGGTCGCGTGAATGATGCCCCCATAGGCGTAGCCGTCTCCGCCGTTGCCGGCGTGGTTATCCCCGCTCGTGATCGCATCGGAGCCAGTCCCGCCCTGGTCGGATGCGAGGCCTGACCCGCCGATGGTTTGTTGAGACCCGTGGCTCGTTCCGGCGACAGACACATTTCCGCCAATCGCGGCATTGCCGTTCCCGCCATCACCCCCGACGCCGGCCATCTGAACCGCGGATTGATCGAACACCACATTGTTCGTCTGATCGGCGTGGGCACTGGAATTGTATCCCGCCACCGCAATGTTGATCGGGGCATAGACCGCGACAGGAGCATGCACCATTGCTCCGAAGAAGGTGCCATCGCCACCATTGCCGGCGCTGTTGTCACCGGTCGCGATCGCGCCAGGGCCGAAAGACCCGAACGCGCCGACGTTTCCGCCCAATGCGGCATTCCCATTGCCGCCATCACCGCCCACGCCCGCGATCTGCGTCGCGGACTGATCAAAATACGCAATGTTCGTCTGATCGGCGTCGGCTGTCGCATGGGAGCCGGCATGCGCCACGTTGAGCGGCTCGAAAGCAGCGTAGCTCCTCGCGATCAGGCTCCCGGCAAAATAGCCGTTGCCGCCATTGCCGGCGCTGTTATCTCCCGTGTGGATCGGAAAATTTGGCCACGAATCCGCGGAAAGCCACCACGAGCCTGGTGCATCGTACCCGAGCGGATACTTGATGCCGAGGTGACCGCCGTCCGATACACTCCGAACACCCATGGCTGCTGCCCTATCGAAATCGCTTCGCGCCGACTGGACGGACGCTCCCGAACTCGAGAAAGAATGTCACCGCGGCAAGCCAAAAGCCGAGTCGTCAATTCGGATCGCAAACGTTCGGGCGGTAGACATGATATCGGCTACGCCCGTTCGGGTGGGGTAGTGGTGCCTTGCCGTGAATCACTGACACGGTTTCGCGTCCACCATTGTTCTGCAACCCGTCTCGATATCCTATCGGTCGGTTTGTATGAAGCCATTGCCGGATAGCCAAAGATGACCGCTCAGAAGCTCATGATGATCATCACGACTGCGATCGGCGGCGCCGTCGGACTGCTCGCACCGATCGGCTTCGTCAAATGGCTGTTGCGAACCGACCCGGAAGAGGCCGGCATCCTCACACTGCTCTTCTTTCCGGTGTGGTGCTTGCTGGTGGTGCTCGGCCTGTTGATCGGGCGCAGGGCAGGACTACTCGTGACCGGCAGCAAGCGGGTCGCGCAGCGATGATAAAAATAACGATCGCCAGGATCTCGGCATGCGCTAGATCGCAAACACCCAGATCGCGAGGATGGTGCCCAGTGTTGCCAGGCCGCTGATAGTCCATCCGGTTGCGTAAAGGATTTGGTCGTCACCGGAGCCGCTCATCTCGTCGGCTTCCGTGGTCACAGAGCGCCACTGCATGGCACTGCTCCTCAAAGCCTGCCCGCAGCCATAACGCCGGCCGAAGTGGCCGGTTCCATCTCAAGATCTGGAAAGAGCTTTAGTTCTGAGGTCGTTGGCCAGGCTATCGCCGCCAGGGCGATAAAATCACGAATAAGCCAGCATCCGACGCTTGGGTTCAGCGGGCGGAGCGACTTCCTGATCACGAACGATAATGGTGACTTCCCAACCTTCGCTTGCCCAAACCCGCGCCTTGGCAACCGCCAGCAGCGAACTGCTTCTGTCCATCCTGACAGTCTCGTTGCCGCGTTCCGCCACGATCCTGTACGCCATGCCACACCCCCTACACACGTAGAACTACTGGGGAACCATGTTCCGTTACTGCTTTGTCGGCAATGGGCCGACAATTTGTCCAATCGGGGGCATGGTTAACGGCGCAAAGGCGGCTTTGAAGGCCGTTTTGGCCCTATTTGGCGGCTTTCCGCACCGTAAGTGCCGGTTTGGTCACGCCATCGAGCCCGGTCAGGATCAGGGCGGTCAACAGCGCGTTCTGCGGGCCGTACCAGGCGTTGACCGGCTTGTACCATTCGTTGCGCGAGTGCCAGTTGCCGCCCTCCCCGCCGCCGCCGCCGATGGTGACGGCCGGGATGCCGAGCGACATCGCGATGTTGGAATCGGTCGAGGAGCCGGCAAAGGTCGGCCGCGGCCCGCGGGTGACGGCCGAGACCGCGCGCTGGGTCGCCAGCACGATCGGCGAATCCATCGCAACGATGCCCGCCGGCCGGTCGCCGATCAGTTTTGCCTCCACCGTCATCTTGTCCGATTTCCAGCGCGCGTTTTCATCCGCCACGGCTTCCCTGACGAGTTCGAGCAGCCGCGCCTCGAGCTTGAGCAGTTCGTCAGTCGAGTTCGAGCGCATGTCGACGGCCATCCGCGCTTCGGCCGCGATGGCGTTGACCGAGGTGCCCCCGGTCACGGTGCCGACGGTAAAGGTGGTCTTGGGATCGGACGGCGGCTGCAGTTCCGCGATTTTCGCAATCGCCCTTCCCATGGCATGGATCGCGCTCGGCAATCCGAATTCCTGGAACGAGTGCCCGCCGGGGCCCTTGAAGGTGAACTCGTAGCGATGGCTGCCGGTCGCCTGGTTGACCACGCGCGTAATCCCGAGCCCGTCGATCGAGATGAAACCGTCGATATCGGTGTGATCGCGGAACAGCGCCTTCACGCCGCGCAGATTGCCGAGCTCTTCCTCGCCGACCGTGCCGACGAACATGATATCGCCGACGGTCGCGATCTGGTTTTCGTTCATCGCCTTGATCAGCGACAGCATCGCCGCAAGCCCGCGCGAATCGTCGCCGATGCCGGGAGCAACGATGGCGCCGTCCTTTTCCTTCACGGTGACGTCGGTGCCTTCGGGAAACACCGTGTCGAGATGCGCCGACACCACGAGCCTGGGCCGGCCGCCGCCACTGCCCTTGCGTAGCGCGATCACGTTGCCTTCGGCGTCGATCGACGCGTCCTTGAAGCCGAGTTCCTGCATCCGCTTCTGATAATATTCGGCGCGAACCTTCTCCTTGAACGGCGGCGCCGGGATTTCGGTGATGCGCTTCTGTTCGGCAAAGGCCCGCTCGTCGTCGGCCTTGATGTCGTCGAGTGCCTTGACGATTTTGGGATGGGCGAGGATGGCCTCCAGATCGGGCGCGGAAGCCGCTTGCGCCCACGCCTCTCGCACCAGCGCGTGCTGCGCGACGGCGACAAGGGCGATGGCCAGGATCGATCGCGTGAACGTCATCAAAAACCTCCGTATCGCAGGCTTCATCCCGCGCTTAAGCCCGCATCCTTCAGTCGCGCAGCGAACCAGACCGACAGGGCCTGGTCGAAAGCGCCGCTGGTATAGACTTCGGTCGTCGTGACCTGCGTCTTGCCGAGCGTCAGCAGCACGCCGATCCAGTAGGCGAACCACAGATGCGGATCGGTCAGCGCCCGCAGCTTGTGCTGGTCATGTTCGAGCGGCTGATGATTGGCCGATTTCCGCACCTCGACCGCGAGCAGGTTGTTGGGAATGGCGCGCTGGTGCACCACGATGTCGGGGTAGATGGATTTGGCGAGGTGATCGTCGGTCGAGACGATGGTTCCGTGCGGCAACCGCAGCGTGCGGTCGCCCAGCCGGTCGTATTCGCAATCGATCTCCCAGCCCGGGAACTGCTTTTCGAAATGCACCGCCAGCCGGTGCGTCAGCGCGCGCTCGCCGGCCTCCTTTTCGAGCAGAAAGGCTTCGTGCGCGTAGAACTCGTGCAGCGCGGTGATGACCTTGTTCAGTTCGGTCTGCATGACGCCTCCCACGAAGGCGAGCGGTCAGCGTCGCCTTACATCTGCACTTCGATCAGCCGCGGTCCCGGCTCGGCAACGGCTTCCGCCAGCGCCTTGACGAAATCGTCGACATTGGCGACCGCGCGGCCCGGCACGCCCATGCCCTTGGCGAGCGCGACGAAGTCGAGGTCCGGGCGGTCGAGCTTGAGCATGTCCAGCGCGCGCTGCCCCGGCTCACCGGCGCCGACGCCGTCGAACTCACCGCGAAGAATCTGGTAGATCTTATTCGCAAATACAATCGTGACGACGTTGAGGCCCTCGCGCGCCTGTGTCCACAGCGATTGCAGCGTGTACATCGCGCTGCCGTCGCCGACCATGCAGATGACTTTACGATCGGGGCACGCCACCGCAGCGCCGGTCGCGACCGGGGTCGAGAAGCCGATCGAGCCGCCCATGTTCTGCAGCCAGTCGTGCGGGGCGGCGGCGGCCGTCGGCGGAAAGAAACTGCGGCCGGTGGTGACGGATTCATCGACCACGATGGCGTTTTCCGGGATCGCCATCGCAATCGCCTGGGCGATCGAGGCATGGGTCAGCGCGCCGGTCGGCTTTGCCAGTTCGACCAGCTTCTGCGGCTGGCGGTCGGACGGCTGCGCGTGAAGTGCGCCGGCCAGCGCTTCGAGCGCTGCGACGGAATTTTCGGCGCCCGAGGTCATGCGGTGCACCTCGCAGCCTTGCGGCTTCAGCATGCTCGGCTTGTTCGGATAGGCGAAGAAGGCCACGGGATCGTTGGCCTCGACCAGCACGATATTCTTGAAGTCTTTGAGGATCGGCAGCGCCAGCTCGATCACGTAAGGGATGCGGTCGATCGCGAAGCGGCTCTTGCCGCGCGCCATCCGCGGATTGTAGGTCTGGCCCATCACCTTGCATCCGGTCTTGCCCGCGATCTGGGCGGCCAGCGCCAGTCCGTGCTCGGTGAGCGCGCTGCCGGTCATCAGCAGCAGCGTCGACGCGCCGCCGTTGCGCAGCACCTTGGCGGCATGGTCGACGGCCTGCGCGGAATAATTGGCGCGCTGGCTTTCCGCCGGAACCTGGGCGATGCCGTCGGCCTCGTTCCAGGCGGTATCGGCGGGCAGGATCAGGGTTGCGATCTGCGCCGGCGCGCTCTTGGCTGCGGCGATCGCGGCGGCGCCGTCGGCGGCAACGGATTTGGAATCCGGCGAGGTCCGCACCCAGGATGACATCGGCCGCGCCAGCCCCTCGATATCGGAGGTCAGCGGCGCGTTATAGCCGATGTGATAGGTGGCGTGCTGGCCGACGATGTTGACGATGCCGGAATTGGCCTTCTTGGCGTTGTGCAGATTGGCCAGGCCATTGGCGAGGCCGGGGCCGAGATGGAGGAGCGTCGAAGCGGGCGTGCCCTTCATGCGGTAATAGCCGTCGGCGGCCCCCGTCACCACGCCCTCGAACAGGCCGAGCACGCAGCGCATCCCCTCGACCCGGTCCAGTGCGGCGACGAAATGCATCTCCGAGGTGCCGGGATTGGTGAAGCAGACATCCACGCCGCCTGCGACCAATGTCCGCACCAGACTTTCCGCACCGTTCATGGTCTCGTTCCCCTTCGATCGTTCTTATGAGCCGCTGACGATCAATCATTGTTCACACGTTTCGTCAAAGGTTTAGCGGAACAATGCAGCCATCGCCTAAGGCATGTTGCCTTTTTTAACCGCGGCGTTCGAAAATGGCTGGGGTCACGGGGTCGTTGCTTGCACGATCGCCGCAATTATGGCCTGTCTCGATCAGCATATTCAGATTTTTTCACGAGGAAGAAAATGACCCGGGCTTTTGCTTTTCTGTTTGCGGCGGTCGTGGTGTTGGCGGGAGCCGGCCACGCGCAGGCCCAAGGCTTTCCAAACTTCTTCGAAGACTCGCGGGACATCATGGGCGGCGGGCCCGGTTTCTTCCGCCCCGGCATGCCCAGCGGATCGAGCTCGATCCCGCGCACCACCGTGAGCTTTTCCGGCGGTTACGCGCCCGGCACGATCTACATCAGCACCGCTGAACGCCGGCTCTATCTCGTTCTCGGCAATGGCCAGGCGATACGGTACGGCATCGGCGTCGGCCGCGACGGCTTCCGCTGGGGTGGAACCCACCGCATTTCCGCGAAGAAGGAATGGCCGAGCTGGACGCCGCCGACCCAGATGCTGCGGCGGCGGCCGGACCTGCCGCGTCACATGTCGGGCGGCATCGACAATCCGCTCGGCGCGCGGGCGATGTATCTGGGATCGACGCTCTACCGCATCCACGGCTCCAACGAGCCCGAGACGATCGGACAGGCGGTTTCCTCCGGATGCTTCCGCATGACCAATGAGGACGTGACCGATCTCTATAGCCGTGTGTCCGTCGGCACCACGGTTGTGGTCAAGAACTAGGCTGCCGTTGTCTGGAACCCGGTGCGGCGATGCGCGCAAGCGCGTGATCGAGACTTTCAACCCTTGCACGCACGCGGCGATTGCTGCAGCGTCGTCTGAATGCGCACGCCCCGCCGATCCCTGAATCTATCGACGCTCGCGGCGGCCCTTGGTGCCGTCGCGCTCGGCGATATCCTGGTGCCGTGCACGGCTTTCGCCGACATTCCCGCCATCGCGCAGCGCCAGCGCGCCGAGAAAAAGACCTTCACCGACAGCGAGATCGTCGACGGCTTTCTGAAGACCGCGTTCGGCGCCGAATATCATCTCGCCGGCCGCGTCGACCGCATCCGCAAATATGACGGGCCGGTGCGGGTGTTTGCCGACGGCACCCGGACCGACCGCAAGGCGCAGCTGGCGAAGATCGTGGCCGACATCGCCGCGCGCGTTCAGCACCTCGACATCGCCATGGCCGGAACCATCGAAGACGCCAACGTGCAGGTCAAGCTGGTGCGCGACCGCGATCTCCAGCGCACCATCACGACCTTCTACGGCAGCGAACGGGCGCGCGAGATTCGCTCTTCGCTCGACCCGCAATGCCTGTCGGGCTTTCGCAAGAACGAGAAGTTCGAAATCGAGCATTCCGACGTGATCCTCACCGTCGACAATGGCGACTTCGTCTTCTTCGACTGCGCCTATGAGGAATTGCTGCAATCGCTGGGACCGATCAACGATACCTCGAGCGTGCCCTGGACCATGTTCAACGACAATGTGTCGATGGGTTATTTCGACGTCTACGACCAGTATCTCCTGAACCTGCTCTATGATCCCCGGATCAAGGCCGGCATGACCGTGCAGGAGGTCAGGGAGGTGCTGCCGGATGTGCTGGCCGACGTGCGCGCCTGGGTGCGCAAGGTCAACAACCTGCCGTAAGTGGCGGCCGCCGCGACGGCTGCTACGCGGCTTTGGGCCAGCCGCCAAAAGCGGGGAAGTTCCCTGCAAGGACTCGCCCGGCCAAGTCCTGGCCAGTCTTGGCTACGTTCGGCGAGCATCCCTCGCGCGATGGTTGAAAGCCCGGCGCTTCGCGCAGTCCACCTATTTTCCAATGACAACGCAAAGTTTTATTTGCGAAAGATTGTGACTTCCAAGAGCAAATCCTGTCTAATGGGACTCATGGGCGCTTTCTATAAGTTTTCCAAATGAACGACCTGCCACGTATCCAGGCCTTGCGCTGCTTCATCACCGTGGCCCGCGAAGGCACGGTGTCGCGCGCGGCCAGCTTGCTGCATCTGACCCAGCCCGCAGTAAGCCTGCAACTGAAGGGGCTGGAAGAGAGCACCGGCTTGCAGCTCTTCAACCGGACGCCGGGCGGCTTCACCCTGACCGAAGCGGGCGCCGCCTTGCTGCCGCTGGCGCACCGGACGGTATCGGCCTCGGCGGATTTCAGGACAGCGGCGGATTCCTTGCGCGAATCGCTGCGGGCAACGCTGCGCGTCGGCACCATCCTGGATCCCGAGTCGATCCGGCTGGGACCGTTCGTGCGTAGCCTCGCCACCTCCTCGAAGAAGACCGAGGTCTTCCTCCGCTACGGCATGAGCGACGACGTGCTGTCGCAGATCGGCAGGGGTGAGCTCGACGTCGGATATTATATCGATGCCACGCCCCTCGAATGCCTTGAGTCGGGGATGCTGCCCGATCGCACCATCGACGATGGCAAGTTCCGCCTCACGGCACTGACGCGCTACGACTACCGCGTGATCGCCCCTCGAAAATGGAGCGACAAGGTGATCGGAAAGGACTGGGCCGACCTCGCCGACCTGCCCTGGATCGCGACGCCGCACGACTCGGCGCATCGGCGGCTGATCGACGACGTCTTCCGGCCGATGGGGGCATTACCGAAGCGCGTCGCCTTTGCCGAACAGGAAGACGCCATGATCGAATTCGTCGAAGCCGGCAACGGCCTCAGCCTCGCCCGCGACAGCGTGCTCGACCGCATCACGCGCAACCGGAATTTCGTGATTGCCGACAAGGTTGCGCTGACCTGCGACCTCAGTTTCGCCTGCCTGACGTCGCGGCGTCACGAGCCGATCATCTCTCAGGCCTTCGCGGCCATACAGGCGGTCTGGGAGTTGAACCCGGGCGGCGCAGCGCCTGCGCCGATCGAAGCGGCACGATCGCGGAAAAGCGCCCGGAGATAGCCTGATCGGCTCAAATTTTGGCCGGGGCAGACTTTTTAGCTGAGTCAGGCTTTTTGGCTGAGTCAGACTTGCCGTTGCAGATCGATTTCAGCGACCGCCATTCCTCTGATGTCAGCAGCGGCGGCCCGCTTGCCGACTGGTCTTCCCGGCTCATCCGCGTCAGCCGGTCCTCACTCAGGGGATGGGTGGAGATGATGGAGAGGCCCTTGCTCTCCTTGCCGGTGACCCGAAGCAGCAATTCCCCGGTCGGCTTCGCCGGCCGGCCCAGCCGGTGCATGACGTCGATGGCAAAACCGTCGGCATTGGTCTCGGCCTCGCGCGAGTGCGACGACGTCACCAGCGTGCGCGAGCCGAAGATCAGCGCGCTGGAGCCCGTGATGTCGCCGAACAGCAGCCCGATCAGGAACGACGTGCTGCCGTCGCGGATCAGCCCGCGCATGCTATCGCGATGCTTGAGATGGCCGAGCTCGTGGGCCAGCACGCCGGCGATTTCGTCGGCATTCTCGGCCTTCGCCAGCAATCCGTCGAACAGATACACCTTGCCGCCCGGCAGCGCGAAGGCATTGGGAATCGGGCTCGACAGCACGCCCGACTGCACCGTGGTGTCGAGATCAGCGGATTCCCGAATCGCGGTGATGAGCTTGACGAACGCCTTCTGCCCAGCAGCATTATCGCAAGCCTTGGCATTGAACATCGTCTTGATCTGGCTGTCGGCGACATCGCCGAGCCGCCGTTCGAACGCCTCGGGCACCAGCGGCGTGAGGCGATCGGCGATCAACGGAAGTCCGAACAGCACCACGGCAACGATCGAAACCGCGGCCGCGAGCGACCAGCTGACAATGACGGCAACGCCGCGGCGGCCGGGCGTGTTCGCATCCAGCTTGGCGCAGCGTGAGACCAGTTCGGCCGCCAGCGCGTCGTCGCGAACCTCCAGCCGCGCCAGCGCAGGCGCGCTCAGGCAGGCGAGGCGCAGCATGCCTGAAGGGCTGTCGGCGCGGCGCATGTCGGCATAGTCCCACACCGCCAAAACCTGTTCGTGTTCGCTGATTTCGAGCCGGTCGGAGAAACGGAGCACAACCGCGCGGCGCCGGCTCGACGCCCCGTCGAAATAGATCGCCGCATTGGCCGGCGGCGTTTTCGAAATCTCCGGCGCGTCGTTTTCCATGGTCATCATGCCTTGCCGCTAGAGCGTTTTCCAGCGAAGTGGGGACCGGTTCGCGTCAAGAAAACGCGTCAAATCAAAAATCTAGAGCCCCGTTCCGATTCCATCGGAACGGAAAAGGCTCTAGAATCCGCCGACATCGAGACCGTCGGCAAACCCTTCACCAAGCGCGTTGGCAAGGTCACCCCGCGCAGCGACGTTGGCGGCAGCCTCGAGACCGCTGATATTGACCGAGCCCAGCACCTTCACCCAGAGATCCCGCGTCAGATAGACCCGGATCACGATGTTGAGCGAAAGCGCCAGCAACAGATAGCCCAGACCCGCCAGCACCAGCAGCGGAATGCTCCTCATCAATTCCGGCGTCTTGAAAAACTCCATCAATCCCTCGCCGCTCATGCTGGCGACCAGCACCGCGCACAGGGCCAGATAGATCCCGAAGACAAGCCCGAGCAAGGCCATCCAGCCGATCACTTTCCAGTACAGTCCGATCAATGCGCTCTTGGGCAACGACGATTCCACACGCACGCCGCCGAACCGGATGCCGGACAGCCACCAGCGCCACTCGATGGCCTTGTAGCCTGCATAAATGAAGGGGGCGATCGGACTTACGTAGATTGCGATCGGCGTGAGCAGCCATAGCCACCAGCCGCGCTTGAAGAACTCCCAGCCGCGCCCCTCAAAACTGCCCTGCAGGTCGCCGTAGAAGGAATGGCGCATCTTGTAGCGTTCGAGCGCCGCAGCGCGCCATGGCAGCACCAGTCCGAGCGTGAGGATCATCAGCAGGCCCCACAGCGACGCCTGCAGGGCATAGAGCCAGCCCGAGCCGGTCATCCAGAAGCGCACGCCGCGCCATACCGTACGCGTCAGGCGGTAGCGCCGCGCGCGGTAGATCGCGAACTGCCCGAACAGAAAGAAGAAGGCGATCAGGGGAATGCTGGCGAACGCCTTATAGCGCTCGGCCTCGAGACCAATGAGAAAATAACCAAGATAGATCGGCACCAGGATCGCGAGCGCGACCAGAAAGCCGATCAGCAACTCCTTGCCGCGGCCGGTATATTCGGCAGCATCGCCATCGACCAATGTGTTGGACCAGAGATGGCGGCGGATGTCAGTGAGGAGCCAGAATCGATAGAAGCCGAGGGTGACGAATTCGAGCGCGGCGCCGCGCTTGGCCAGATCAAAGAATTCGCCGCGTTTGCCGGAAAACGCCACCGGCATCGGCGGCGGCACGGGTGAAGGCGGCGGTGGCGGCACCTGCGGGGGCCAGCTCATCTCGTTCATGGTTCAACTCCAGCGCGAACGGTGGCGGATCAAACCACGAATTTGTCGGCCGTTGTGTGACCAAGGTCCCACACTCAGAGCTATAATTATGCTGTTTTTTCGAACAGCTCCCGGCCGATCAGCATGCGGCGGATTTCGCTGGTGCCGGCACCGATCTCGTAGAGCTTGGCGTCGCGCAACAGACGCCCGGTCGGATAGTCGTTGATGTAGCCATTGCCGCCAAGCAGCTGGATGGCGTCGAGCGCGCATTGCGTCGCCTTTTCGGCGGCATAGAGGATCGCGCCGGCCGCATCCTCGCGCGTGGTCTCGCCGCGGTCGCAGGCTTTTGCCACCGCATATACATAGGCGCGCGAGGCGTTCATCGTGGTGTACATGTCGGCGAGCTTGCCCTGCACCAGTTGGAAGGTACCGATCGGTTCGCCGAACTGCTTGCGCTCGTGCACGTAGGGCAGCACCACGTCCATGCAGGCCTGCATGATGCCGATCGGGCCCGCCGCCAGCACGGCGCGCTCGTAATCGAGGCCCGACATCAGCACGTTGACGCCGCGGCCGACTTCACTGAGCACGTTTTCTTCCGGCACCTCGCAATCCTCGAACACGAGTTCGCAGGTGTCGGAGCCGCGCATGCCGAGCTTGTCGAGTTTCTGCGCGGTGGAAAATCCCTTCATGCCCTTTTCGATGATGAAGGCGGTCATGCCGCGCGGACCGGCCTCGGGATTGGTCTTGGCGTAAACCACCAGCGTGTCGGCGACCGGGCCATTGGTGATCCACATCTTGTTGCCGTTGAGCACAAAACGGTCGCCCTTCTTGTCGGCGCGGGTCTTCATCGAGACCACGTCCGAGCCGGCGCCCGGCTCCGACATCGCCAGCGAGCCGACATGCTCGCCCGAGATCAGCTTCGGCAAATACTTCCGCTTCTGCGCCTCGCTGCCGTTGCGGCGGATCTGGTTGACGCAGAGGTTGGAATGCGCGCCGTAGGACAGGCCGACCGCAGCCGAGGCCCGCGACATCTCCTCCACCGCAATGCAGTGCTCGAGATATCCGAGGCCGGTGCCGCCATACTCCTCCTCGACGGTGATACCGTGCAGGCCGAGCGCGCCTATTTTGGGCCAGAGGTCGCGCGGGAATTGATTGCTGCGGTCGATCTCGGCGGCGCGCGGCGCGATTTCGTTTTGCGAAAACGCATGCACCGTCTCGCGGATCGCATCCGCGGTTTCGCCGAGATCGAAGTTGAACATCCGATGGGCGTTGGGGATCATGGCCGCCTCCCGGCGAATTAAATGTTGTTTCAAGCAGCCTTATAGCGTTTTCGAGCGAAGTGGACACGGTTCGCGTCAAGAAAACGCGTCAAAACAAGAATCTGGAGCCCTGGTTCAATCAAAACCGGGCTCCAGTGTCCGGCCCGGCCAAATGCACCCAACTCGTCCTTGCGTCGGCGCACGGCTCGGGATGTAATAAGGTAAAACATCGCCCCTCCGGCATGCTTCGGCGGGGGAACAGTCAGGGAGGTGTTCATGCACGGAACCATCGATCTCGCCGGAGATTCCCATCTGCACGCCGCGCGCGACAGGGCCCGGTCGATTCCACTCGGCGATTTCGACGTCAGCAATCCCGAACTGTTCACGACCGACTCGTTCTGGCCGTATTTCGACCGGCTGCGCCGGGAAGACCCGGTGCATTACTGCAAGGACAGCATGTTCGGGCCGTATTGGTCGGTGACCAAATACAACGACATCATGGACATCGAGACCAACCACGCGGTGTTCTCCTCGGCTTCCTCCCTTGGCGGCATCACCATCCGCGACATCGCACCGAATCTACGCTCCGAGAGCTTCATCGCCATGGACCAGCCGCGCCACTCCGCGCAGCGCAAGACCGTGGCGCCGATGTTCACGCCCACTCATCTCGATCAGCTCGCGATCAACATTCGCAAGCGTTCCGCCGAATGCCTCGACAACCTTCCTGTCAACGAGGTGTTCGACTGGGTCGACAAGGTTTCGATCGAGCTCACCACGCAGATGCTCGCCGTGCTGTTCGACTTTCCCTGGGAAGACCGCCGCAAACTGACGCGCTGGTCCGACGTCGCGACCACGCTTCCCGGCCCCGACGGCCTCGTCGCGACCGAGGAGGAGCGGCAGGCCGAGCTGATGGAATGCGCGACCTATTTCGGAAAACTCTGGAAAGAGCGCATCAGCCAGCCGCCGAAGAGTGACCTGTTGTCGATGATGGCGCATAGCCCTGCCACGCGCGACATGGACCCGAAGAATTTTCTCGGCAATTTGATCCTGCTGATCGTCGGCGGCAACGACACCACCCGCAACACGCTGTCGGGCAGCGTCTACGCGCTGAACAAGAATCCGGATCAGTACCGCAAGCTGCGCGACAACCCTGCCCTGATCGACAGTTTCGTGCCGGAGGTGATCCGCTGGCAGACGCCGCTGGCGCATATGCGCCGCACCGCGCTCGAAGACATCGAGTTCTGCGGCCGGCAGATCAAGAAGGGTGACAAGGTCGTGATGTGGTACGTCTCTGGCAACCGTGACGAGGACGTGATCGACCGCCCCTACGAATTTATCATTGATCGCACCCGGCCGCGCACCCACATTTCCTTCGGTTTCGGGATCCACCGTTGCGTCGGAATCCGACTGGCCGAGCTGCAACTGAAGATTATCTGGGAAGAAATCCTCAAGCGGTACGACAATATTGAGGTGGTCGGCGAACCGAAGCGGGTGTATTCGAGTTTTGTCAAAGGTTACGAGACTTTGCCGGTCCGGATCGGCGGCTAACCTCGCCCCTTAGCACCTGGGATTATGAGAAATGAACGTCCAGACCGCCGTCAGAGCCGACAAGAAAGAGCTTCTGCGCGCCGCGCGTGAAGAAGCCTATTCCACGCCGCTCAGGGATTTTCATCCCGGTGCGCCAAGGCTATTCCAGAACGACACGCTGTGGCCCTGGTTCGAGCGGCTGCGCAAGGAAGAGCCGGTGCATTACTGCACCAACGCGCCGATCGAACCCTATTGGTCGGTCACCAAGTACAATGACATCATGCATGTCGACACCAACCACGGCATCTTCTCCTCCGATTCCACGTTGGGCGGCATCTCGATCCGCGACGTGCCGCCGGGCTATGACTATCCGAGCTTCATCGCGATGGATCAGCCGCGACACTCTTCGCAGCGCAAGACGGTGTCGCCGATGTTCACGCCGACGCATCTGGATGAACTGGCAAAGCTGATCCGCGAGCGCGCGCAAAAGGTGCTGGACAATTTGCCGCGCAACGAGACCTTCAACTTCGTCGAGCGCGTCTCGATCGAGCTGACCACGCAGATGCTGGCGACGCTGTTCGATTTCCCCTGGGAGGAGCGGCGCAAGCTGACGCGCTGGTCCGACGTCTCGACCGCGCTGCCCAAGAGCGGCGTGGTGGAATCGCCCGAGCAGCGGCGCCAGGAGATGGATGAATGCTACGCCTATTTCTCAAAACTCTGGAACGAGCGCGTCAACGCGCCGCCGCGTAATGATTTGCTGTCGATGATGGCCCACAGCGACGCGACGCGGCACATGGACCCCGACAATCTGATGGGCAACATCATCCTGTTGATCGTCGGCGGCAACGACACCACCCGCAACACCATGAGCGGCTCGGTGCTGGCGCTGAACGAGCACCCGGATCAATATCAGAAGCTGCGTGAAAACCCGGCGCTGATCGATTCCATGGTGCCGGAAGTGATCCGCTGGCAGACGCCGCTCGCCCACATGCGCCGCACCGCGCTGGTCGACACCGAGATCGGCGGCAAGAAGATCAAGAAGGGTGACCGCGTCGTGATGTGGTACGTCTCGGGCAACCGCGACGAGGAAGGTATCGAGAAGCCCGACGAGTTCATCATCGACCGCGCCCGCCCCCGTACCCATCTGTCGTTCGGCTTCGGCATCCACCGCTGCGTCGGCATGCGGCTCGCCGAGCTGCAGCTCAAGATCGTGTGGCAGGAAATGCTCAAGCGCTTCGACCGCATCGAAGTGGTCGGCGAGCCGAAGCGGGTCTATTCGAGCTTTGTACGCGGCATCGAGCAGCTGCCGGTGCGCATTCCCGCGTGAGCAACAGCGACCTCAACCGCGCGAGGTCCGAAAGGGAAACTGCGACAGGCATCGCGTACGATCAGACGATTCCTGCTGTGGCTCCCCGTCGCGGCTATTCAGCCAGTTCGCGCATGACCTTTATCAGGTCGGATTTACCCTCGAAGCCGATGCCCGGAAGTTCGGGCATGACGATGTGCCCGTCCTGCACCTGCACGGTGTCAGGGAAGCCGCCGTACGGCTGAAACAAATCGGGATAGCTTTCATTGCCACCGAGACCAAGGCCCGCCGCAATATTGAGCGACATCTGATGGCCGCCGTGGGGAATACAACGGGACGGTGACCAGCCATGCTGGGCCAGAACATCGAGTGTCCGGAGATATTCGACAAGCCCATACGAGAGCGCACAATCGAACTGCAACCAATCCCGATCCGGCCGCATGCCGCCGTAGCGGAGTAGATTGCGCGCGTCCTGGTGCGAGAAGAGATTTTCTCCGGTCGCCATCGGACCTGGATAGAATTCCGAGATCGCGGCTTGAAGCGCGTAGTCGAGCGGATCGCCGATCTCCTCGTACCAGAACAGCGGGTAGTCGCGCAGCATCTTCGCGTAGGCGATACCGGTCTCGAGATCGAAGCGTCCGTTGGCGTCGACGGCAAGCCGCGCTTGCGAGCCGATCTCCTTCAACACGGCTTCGATCCGTCCGCGGTCCTCGTCGATGGAGGCGCCGCCGATCTTCATCTTCACCACGTTGTAACCGCGGTTGAGATAGCCGCGCATCTCCGCCTGCAGCGCCGAATTATCCTTGCCTGGATAGTAGTAACCGCCGGCCGCGTAAACGAAGACGCGGGGATTGGCCTCACGGCCCTTCTTTTCGGCGAGAAGGCGAAACAGCGGCTTGCCGGCGATCTTCGAGACCGCGTCCCAGACAGCCATGTCGAGTGTACCGACGGCGACAGAACGCTCGCCGTGCCCGCCCGGCTTTTCATTGGACATCATCGCTGTCCAGATCCGATGCGGATCGAGGTTGGTGCCCGCGTCATCGAGCAGGCTCGCGGGCTCGGCTTCGATGATGCGATTACGAAAGCGTTCCCGGATCAGACCGCCCTGACCATAGCGGCCATTGGAATTGAAGCCATATCCGACGACGCGGCGACCGTCGCGCATCACATCCGTTACCACGGCGACGAGGCTCGCCGTCATTTTCGAGAAGTCGATATAGGCGTTCCGGATCGGAGATGCGATCGGCTTGGTGATTTCGACGACATCGACGATGCGCATGATGTTTTCCTTCCACGGGTTTGTTGTCTGCCGCCGGCACGCGATTGCCGCTGGCCATGCAGAAAACGACACCACCAAGACTGTTCCGTATCATCCTTAGGGCTGGATTTGGCTCACGGCCAATGCTATTCCCGGAACTGGTTATGTTGATACGGCATTACCAATGGAACTGATCTGGTTTGAGGACTACCTGGCGCTCGCTGAAACCCTGAACTTTTCGAGGGCCGCCGAGACACGGCACGTCACCCAACCGGCCTTCAGCCGAAGGATTCGCGCCCTTGAGAATTGGGTCGGCGCGGCCCTGTTCACCCGCACGACGCACGGCGTTGCGCTAACCCGGGCGGGAGAGCATTTTCACGATCAGGCGGAGATACTGACGCGCGCGCTGAATCAACTGCGCCGTGAAACATTCGAAGTTTCCAGCGGCAGTGCAAGATTGTTATCGATCGCGGCGACGCACGCGCTGTCTTTCACTTTTTTCCCAAAGTGGGTTCGCAGCAATGAAAGAGTTCTGGCCCTTGGAAATCTCAATCTGATCTCCGACAGCATGCAAGCGTGCGAGCAGATGATGCTGCGTGGCGATGCCCAGTTTCTGCTTTGTCATTTCCACAGCAAAATGAGCAGCCGGATCGCGTCCGGTCCATTCAAGAGCATCGTGGTCGGCGCCGACACCCTCGTTCCGCTGAGTGTGCCCGACAGAAACGGTGCCCCACGCTGGCGGCTTCGTGGCGGCAAGCCGGTCAAATACCTTGCCTATAGTGCGCAGTCGGGATTGGGACGGATCGTGGCCGCCCGATGGGGAACGAAAGATCAAGCCTTTACGCTCGAGACGATTTTTACCTCTCATCTGGCCGCGACGCTGCAGTCGATGGCCCGTGCTGGAGACGGCGTGGCATGGCTGCCCCGGACTTTGGCCGAAGATGATATTTCGGCTGGACTGCTGGTTGAAGCGGGCGATGCGGATTTGAAGATCCCCATCGAAATTCGTCTTTTCCGGCCTGCGGCGCGTCAGAGCCATGCGGTTGAAGCGATTTGGGCGGCCTTCGAGCGAAACTGATGCACGTCGGTGCCATCAGGCGTTCGCCCTGGCGAACATGGCTGTAGCGCCCCTATACAATTGCGGCATGACTGCTGTAGCCAGATGAGAATGCCGGGCTCGCCCGTTTTGTTCTAAGCCAATCTCGGCCCTTACATCGACTCAGGCGAACCTGATGTCCCAGAGGCCCTCTTCGCGGCAGGCGGTGAGTTCGTCGCGGAGCAGCTCGGTCACAAGCGTGATCGCCGTCGAGCCGGGATGATCGATGGGAGAAGCAAGCGTCAGTTCGCGCATCGGCGCCGGTTTTGATATCGCAGCCGTTTCCAGCCGGCCGCTGGCGACCTCGTGGCGCACCGAGGAAGGCGGCAACAGCGTGTACCCCAACCCTTCCTCGACGAGGCTGGTCAGCACCCGGAAGGAATCCGCTTCCAGCTTGACGTCGAGCTTCAGTTTCTTCTTCGCCGCCGCCTGTTCGATCAGCGCCCGGAGCCCATGCGAATGACTGGGCAGCACAAGTCTTTGCTTCAGCAGCCAGCCGATATCGACCTGCTTCCTCTCGGACAGCCCGCTGCCGCGCGGGCCCACGGCGACGATGGGATCGCGGCCGAGGCTCTGCACGGTCAGATGCAGATCGCTCGACGGCCCGTAGATCAAAGCCAGATCCATCTCGCCGCGGTGCAGCCATTCCATCAGATGGCCGCTGTAGCTCTCGACGATGCACAGCGAGATGCCCGGATATTTGTCGACGGTGCGCCGTGCAAGCCGCGCCGAAATCACGCAGCTCACGGTCGGCACCAGCCCGAGCACCACGCGGCCCGACGGCGGGCCGCCCGCGGACTGGATCTCGTCGCGCACCTGGTCGATCTGCCGGACGATGCCCGCCGTCCTTGCGAGCAGCAGCCGGCCGGCGTCGGTCAGCACCATGCCGCGGCCGTTCCGGGTGAACAGCTCGGCCCGCAATTCATGCTCGAGCAGCTTGATCTGGCGGCTCAGCGCCGGCTGCGCCACCCGCAGCGTGTCCGAGGCCTTGCTGAGGCTGCCGAGCTCCGCCACGCAACTGAACGTCCTGAGCTGCCTGATATCCATCGCTTGCCAATCTTCGAAGGCAGGTTCATACGCTATAACAATTCAGCATAGGGCCCCAGCGCCAGTTTCACAACGGCCCGCCACCTCGGCAATTGACATCAACCCGTATCCATCGCCAGAAAAACCAATGACCGCACAAGAACAACAAGACGAATTCCACGACATCCGCGACGCCGTCGCAAAGCTCTGCGCCCAGTTCCCCGGCGAATACTGGCGCAAGCTCGACCGCCAGATGGCGTACCCGAAGGAGTTCGTCGACGCGCTGACGGAAGCCGGCTATCTCTCGGTCTTGATCCCCGAGGAATATGGCGGCTCCGGGCTGAAACTGTCGGCGGCCGCCGCGATCCTGGAAGAGATCCAGCGTGCGGGCTGCAATGGCGGCGGCTGTCACGCCCAGATGTACACGATGGGCACCGTGCTGCGGCACGGCAACGACGCCCAGAAGGCAAAGTATCTGCCCGGGATCGCCAGCGGCAAATTGCGGCTGCAGGCTTTTGGCGTCACCGAGCCGACCAGCGGCACCGACACCTCTTCGCTGAAGACGGTCGCCAAGCGTGACGGCGACCACTACATCGTCAACGGCCAGAAGATCTGGACCAGCCGCGCCGAATATTCCGACCTGATGATCCTGCTCGCGCGCACAACGCCGAAGGAACAGGCGAAGAAGCGCACCGATGGTTTGTCCGTGTTCATCGTCGACATGCGCGAGGCCAAGGGCAACGGGCTGGAGATCCGCCCGATCCGCACCATGATGAACCACGCCACGACGGAAGTGTTCTTCACCGACATGCGCGTGCCCGCTGAAAACCTGATCGGCGACGAAGGCAAGGGTTTTCGCTACATCCTGTCCGGCATGAATGCCGAGCGCATTCTCATTGCAGCCGAATGCATCGGCGACGCAAAATGGTTCATTGCGAAAGCCACCGCCTATGCCAAGGAGCGCGCCGTGTTCGGCCGTCCGATCGGTATGAATCAAGGCATCCAGTTTCCGATCGCAAAAGCCTACGCCGCGATGCGCGCGGCCGAGCTGATGGTGAAGGAAGCCACGCGCAAATATGAGGCCGGGCTCGATTGCGGTGCTGAAGCCAACATGGCCAAGATGCTGGCGGCGGACGCCTCCTGGGAAGCGGCCAATGCCTGCGTGCAGACCCATGGCGGCTTCGGCTTTGCCGAGGAATACGACGTCGAGCGCAAGTTCCGCGAAACGCGGCTCTATCAAGTCGCGCCGATCTCGACCAATCTGATCCTGTCGTTCGTTGCCGAGCATGTGCTCGGCCTGCCCCGCTCCTACTGAGTGATATCAGATGCTGCCATTGGAAGGATTGATCGTCGTCTCCGTCGAACAGGCGGTCGCCGCTCCGTTCTGCAGCTCGCGGCTGGCGGATGCCGGCGCGCATGTCGTCAAGGTCGAACGCCCTGAGGGCGATTTTGCCCGCGGCTATGATGCGGCCGCAAAAGGCCAGAGCAGCTATTTCGTCTGGCTCAATCGTGGCAAGAATTCCGCGGTGATCGATCTTGCGACCAAAGAGGGCCGCGCCGCGCTCGAGGAGCTGATCGCGAGCGCCGACGTGCTGTTGCAGAATCTCAAGCCCGGTTCGATGGACAAGCTCGGCTTCTCGCTGGAGCGCCTGCGAAAAGACTATCCGGCGCTGATCTGCTGCACCATTTCCGGCTATGGCGACGACGGCCCTTATGCCGACCGCAAGGCCTACGATCTGCTGATCCAGGCCGAAAGCGGCCTTGCCTCGATCACCGGCGGCCCGGAAGGGCCGTCGCGCGTCGGCATCTCCGTCGTCGATATCGCGACCGGCGCCACCGCGCATGCGTCCATCCTCGAGGCGCTGATCGCCCGCGGACGCACCGGCAAGGGCGCCGATATCAGGATCTCGATGTTCGACGTAATGGCCGACTGGATG
This sequence comes from Bradyrhizobium sp. AZCC 2262, assembly GCF_036924535.1. Classification (NCBI taxonomy): domain Bacteria; kingdom Pseudomonadati; phylum Pseudomonadota; class Alphaproteobacteria; order Hyphomicrobiales; family Nitrobacteraceae; genus Bradyrhizobium; species Bradyrhizobium sp. AZCC 2262. Next base: position 6,423,840 of record NZ_JAZHRT010000001.1, read on the forward strand.
GCGGTGCCGCTGATCAATTCGGAAGCCGGCAATCCGCCGAAGCGGATGGCGCTGGCCCATCCCTCGATCGCGCCCTATGGCGTGTTCAATTCCAGGGACGGCAAGGGCATTTTGATCTCGATCCAGAGCGAGCGCGAATGGAAGAAGCTCTGCGCGGAGGTGCTGGATCAGCCCGACCTGCCGAACGATCCGCGCTTTGCCAACATGGTCGAGCGCGTGCGCAACCGCTCCCTCACCGACAAGACGGTGGCCGACAGTTTTGCCACGATGACGCGCGTCGAGCTCCTGAAGCGCCTGCACGACGCCGATATCGCCTTCGCCGAAGTGAACACCATGGCCGACCTCGCGGTGCACCCGCATCTTCGTCGGATCGAGGTCGATACGCCGAACGGCAAAGTCAGCTATGCCGCGCCCGCCGCGATCTTCGTCGGCGAGAACAGGCACTATGGCGCCGTTCCCGCCATCGGCGAGCATGTCGAACTTCCCAAAACTCCCCGTATTAAAAGCCTGAAGTCATGACCGACACCGCCGCCAAACTCGATCTCGACCATCTGCGCCAATGGATCGGCCGCAGCACGGAAGCGTCAGACATCGTCACCGCCCAACTCGTGAAGGGCCTGCGCGCGACACTGTTTCAAGACATCGGCGAGCCCAAGGCCGGCGACGCCGCACCGTGGACCACGCATTGGTGCCTGGCGCAGCCGGTGTTTCCGATGTCGATGCTCGGCCCCGACGGCCATCCGACCCGCGGCGGCTTTCTGCCACCGGTCCCGCTGCCGCGCCGGATGTGGGCCGGCGGTGAAATCGAATTTTTCGAGCCCTTGCGCGTCGGCGATGAATCGACCCGCACCTCACGGATATCGGACGTGACGATGAAGACCGGCTCGACCGGCGTGCTGTGTTTCGTTTCCGTCGAACATACGATCACGACGCCGCGCGGCACAGCGATCCGCGAGCGGCAGGACATCGTCTACCGCGACATGGGCGGCGCTGCCCCGGCCTCGCCGAAGGCCCCTCCGCCGGCGCCGGTTGCAAAACATCGCGAAAGCCATGTCAGCGACCCCGTGCTGCTGTTTCGCTACTCTGCGCTGACCTTCAACGGCCACCGCATCCATTACGACCGCGACTACGTCACCAAGGTCGAGGGCTATCCGGGCCTGATTTTTCACGGCCCGCTGCAGGCGGCGCTGATCGTCGAATTTGCCGCAAAGCTTCATGGCGATAGCGCACCGAAAAAGTTCAGCTACCGCGGCGTGCAGCCGCTGTTCGAAGGCGGCGAGTTCTCGATCAACGCCAACGAAACCAGCGCCGGCATGGAGCTGTGGATCGCGAACGCCGAGGGCCAGCCGACCATGAAGGGCACGGCGACCTGGTAAGGCCACAGCGGCCGCACTCACCATTGCTCGTGTAGTCGGCGCCAGGCGCCCGCGCAGCATAGGTGCCATTCGTGACGCGGCGACAGTCGCGCTTGCCGACCTCCGTGCACCCGCCCTAATCTTGTCAGCGGAAACGCGGCAAAAAACAGAGGGAACGGACAGGCATGGCTCAGGCGAGTGCAGCAGCGCGCGCTCCCGAAACAGGGGTTTTCGATGCGGTCGTGGTCGGCGCGGGCTTTGCCGGCCTGTACATGCTGCATCGGTTGCGGGGGCTCGGATTCACGGCACGGGTTTACGAAGCCGGCGGCGGCGTTGGCGGGACGTGGTACTGGAATCGCTATCCCGGCGCCCGCTGCGACGTCGAAAGCCTGCAATATTCCTTCTCGTTCTCGGAGGAACTGGACCAGGACTGGAACTGGTCGGAGAAGTACTCGCCGCAGCCGGAAATCCTCGCTTACGCCAACCACGTCGCCGATCGCTTCGACTTGCGCAGCCAGATCGTGTTCGATACCCGTGTCACGGCGGCAACATTCAACGAGGATACCGATAGCTGGCTGATCGAGACAGATCGTGGCGACCGGGTTACGGCAAAATTCTGCATCATGGCGGTCGGCTGTCTGTCGGCGCCGAACCGCCCAGCCTTCCCGGGCATGGACGACTTCCGCGGGCCGATCTATCACACCGGCGAATGGCCGCACGAGGGCGTCGACTTCACCGGCCTGCGCGTTGGCGTCATCGGCACGGGCTCGTCCGCGATCCAGTCGATACCGATCATCGCACAGCAGGCATCGCAACTCACCGTGTTCCAGCGCACCGCGACCTGGTCGGTGCCGGCGTGGAACGAGGCGCTGTCGGCAGAATATTTGAAGGAAGCCAAGGCGCATTATCCGGAATTGCGCGCGAAGGCACGCGCACGTCCGACCGGCTTCTATTTCCCGTTCAATCTCCAGCCGGCCCTGGAGGCGAACGAGGAGCAGCGCCGGCAACAATATGAAGCGGCGTGGCAGCGCGGCGGGCTTCCCTTTCTTGGCGCCTACGGCGACCTGCTGTTCGAAAAGTCGGCCAACGACACCATCGCCGAGTTCGCTCGGCAGAAGATCCGCAGCATCGTCAAGGATCCCGCGACCGCGGAGTTGCTGTGCCCGCAGAACGTGTTCGGCTGCAAGCGGCTCTGTGTCGACACCAATTACTTCGAAACCTACAACCTGCCGCATGTGAAGCTGGTGGATGTGTCCAGGACGCCGATTCAGCGCTTCACCAGAGACGGCATCGTGGTGGACGGCACTGAATACAAGGTCGACGCCATCGTTTCGGCGACCGGCTTTGCCGCCATGACCGGCTCGTTCGACAGGATTGGGATCACCGGCCGCGGCGGCCGCACGCTCGCCGAGAAATGGCGCGCCGGCCCCCGTGCCTATCTCGGCCTCGCTTCGGAGGGGTTTCCGAATCTCTTCATGATCACCGGTCCGGGTAGCCCATCGGTCCTGGCCAGCATGATCCAGGCGATCGAGCAACATGTCGACTGGTTGGCCGATTGCCTCGGCCACATGCGCGATATCGGAGCCGGCAGCATCGAACCGCTGCAGGCTGACGAGGACGCCTGGATGGCGCACGTCAACGATGTCTCGACGGTTTCGCTGCGTTCGACCTGCAGCTCCTGGTACGTCGGCACCAACATTGCCGGGCGCCCGCGCGTGTTCATGCCCTATATCGGCGGCTTTCCGGTCTATGTGCAGAAGTGCAATGAGGTGATGAACAATGCCTATGAAGGCTTTGTGCTGAAGGGCGCGCGCCTGGGCAATACACCGCCGCAGGTGCACTTCACCGAACGCTGGCACGTGCCGCTTGATATCGAGGTGATTTCGCCGGCCGCCGTGGCCGCGAAGCGAGTACCGGTCGTTTGAGCCGTCGGCGCAATCAACGCCGCAACGAGAACAACGCTGAAGGAGACGAGACATGAGCCGCCATCCTGATTTCGTGCCTCAAGGTGTGATCCCGGCGGTTCTGCTGCCGTTCCACGAGGATTTGTCGATCGACGAGCAGAGTTTTCGGGCTCACTTGCGCGACGTCGCCGCGGTGCAGGGACTGTCCGCCATCACGATCAATGCTCACTCCACCGAGGTCGCCTCGTGTACCCGGGATGAGCAACGTCGCGTCATGGAGATCGCGAGCGAGGAAGTCGGCGGCAAATTGCCGATCATTCACGGCGTTTGGGCGGACGGCAGCCTGGAGGCGGCGCGGATCGCGCGCCAGGCTGAGGCCGGCGGGGCTTCGGCGCTGCTGGTGTTCCCGCCGGCGCCCTTCACCCTCGGCCAGTCGGCCGAGATGGCGCTGGCCCATTTCAAGACCATCAGCGATGCGACCGATCTGCCGCTGATCGTATTTCAATATCCTCTGGCCACGGGCCAGGGCTATCCGGCGTCGACGCTGGAGCGGCTGTTCGACGAAGTGCCGACCATCCGCGCCATCAAGGACTGGACGGCAACGGTGCCGCAGCACGAGAGTCAGCTTCGCGCGCTGCAGGGGCGCGCGCGTCCCATCAACGTACTGTCCACCAACAGCGCATGGCTGTTGAGTTCGCTGGTGCTCGGCTGCAATGGCCTGCTTTCAGGCAGTGGCAGCGTCATCGCCGATCTTCAAGCCAGGCTCTATCGCGCCGTGCAGGCCAACGATCTTGCGGAAGCGCGCCGACTCAACGACCGAATTTATCCGACGGCGCGCGTGTTCTACGCCGATCCCTTCGTCGACATGCACAACCGCATGAAGGAAGCGCTGGTGTTGCTCGGCAAGCTGCCACGCGCCGTGGTGCGTCCGCCGCTGGTTAAGATATCGGACGCGGAAATCGCGCGGATCCGGGACGCGCTGATCGAGGCAGGGCTGCTCGGTACCCGAACCGCGCTGGGGCGCAACGCGGCATAATCAGGGCTGAAAGATAATTGCAACCATCACAACTTTACTCTGCGACAACATCGCGCGGCCCCATGCCCGGGCGCTAGTCGTCGCGTAGCCTGAGCTGCTCGACCATGGCGGCTATTTCTCCCTCGAACTTCGCAAGGCGGTCGCCCTGTGTCTTGAGGCGGTCGGATAGCTTCTGCATCTCGTCGCGTTCCAGTGACTGCGCGAGCCGATGAATGATCTCGTCGTGGAGCGAGCGCCCATTTGCCGCTTCGACGAGTTTGTCTCGCATCCCCTCTGGCAGACGGATCTGCAATCGATCCGCAGTCCTGCCAGTTGCCGTCGCTTTTTCTATCCGGGGTGCCGCGTGCGTGACTGATTTCGGTAAGGTTGCCTTTTTCTTGGCCACGCTCGTCTCTCCAAAGGCCAAGCCGCAAGGAATCGCGCCTCGATGAAGCTTGCAAAGCAATCCGACAATTCAGGCGTGATTGAGGACGTTGACCGAAGATCAGCCGCGCTGCATTCGACCTGACCCCTTGGCCCATAGCTTGCTTCCCCCGCTTCATCGTCATCAAACCAACCATCGTCCGGGTAGCAGTCCTCCCGGACCCCACAAAAATCCCCGCCCGTCTCGACTCGCGGCCCCGGCGTCTTTAACGTTTCCCGCCACAGCAACGGGGCGAGAAATGGCAAAGAAAACCATCATCAAGCGGAAGAGCGGCGCGAAGGCAGCAAAGAAATCGGCGAAAAAGTCCGCCGGACGCACGGCCGCAAAAACACGAAAGAAAGCGGTCTTACAAAAACCCGCCAAGGCGCGGCCGCCCAAGGGACCGGTTTGGCAATGGTCGGCGCTGCAGACGGCAGCCGCCATCCGCTCCGGTGCGATTTCCTCTGTTGAAGTTGTCGAAGCCCACATCGCACGCATGCGCGACGTCAATCCGAAGCTCAACGCGGTTGTGGTCGATCTGTCGGAGGAAGCGCTGAAGGCGGCAAAAGCTGCGGACAATGCCCGGACAAGAAAGATCGAGCTCGGCCCGCTGCACGGCCTACCGATCACGATCAAGGAAAACGTCGACTATGAGGGGCGGCCCAACCCCAACGGTGTAGCCGCGCAGATGAATATCATCGCCCCCTCCGATGCGCCGGTCGTGCGCAATCTCAGGAAGGCTGGCGCCATCGTGCTCGGCCTGACCAACACGCCCGAGTTCTCGTTCCGCGGCTTTACGGACAACCCGCTGCACGGGCTGACGCTGAACCCGTGGGATCCCGATATCACCTGCGGCGGCTCGTCGGGCGGCGCCGGCGCCGCGGTAGCGGCCGGCATCGGCACCATCGCGCACGGCAACGACATCGGCGGTTCGCTGCGCTGGCCGGCGCACTGCAACGGTGTCGTCACCATCAAGCCGACGCAGGGCCGCGTTCCGGCCTATAACGAGAGCGCCGCGGCCGAGCGGCCGATGCTCGCTCACCTGATGTCGGCGCAAGGGCCGCTGGCGCGCAGCGTCGGCGACGTCGGGGTCGCGCTCGAAGTGATGAGCCAGCGCGATCCGCGGGATCCCTGGTGGGTCGCAGCGCCTCTGGTCGGGCCAAAGCCGAAAGGCCCAATCAAGGTCGCGCTGGCCAAACTGCCTGACGACATGGACGTCGCTCCCTCGGTGCGTGATGCACTCCGGCAGGCCGCGGACCATCTCGAGCGTTCGGGCTATCGCGTCAGCGAAATCGAAGTTCCTGATATCAACGGTGTCTGGCAGACCTGGTGCGACATCATCGCCAACGAGACCGCGATGCTGCAGGAAGCCGCGATGCTGAAAGTCACTTCGCCCGATTTCCATGCCGCCTGGAACGGCATCAAGGCGAAGGCGAACACGCTCGACCTCCTGGGCTGGATGCGCGCCACGGCCGCGCGCAACAGCCATATCCGGGCCTGGCAGTTGTTCTTCGAGGAGTACCCTGTCGTGCTTGCGCCTACGACCGTGAAGCCGACGCCCGGTCCGCGCGAGGATGCTATCAGCCCGGAGCGTACGCGCGAGCTGTTCTGGAACGACCTGCGTTTCATTTCCGCAATCAATGTGCTCGGCCTGCCCGGCGCCGTCGTGCCTGTAACGCTGCATGAAGGCCACCCGATCGGCGTGCAGTTGATTGCAGGACGCTATCGCGAGGACCTCGCACTGGATGCGGCGGCGGCAATCGAGAAGCGAGCGGGAACGCTGGTGCCCCGGTTGTGGGAGAAGATGGCCTGAACCCCTGGCCGTCATCGCGCGCCATTGGCTTGACTTCATGAGGCAATCCATCGAGAGGTGGATCGCCTCCGCTCGGGAGCCATGGCGGAGCAAGAAAATTCAAATGGGAGCCGTCCGATGTCGTCGCGCAAGTCAGCCAGAACCGCGAGCGCCTCGCTCACCGTCAAGGACGCTACCTTCGGCCTGCTGCGCGCGTTCGGCATCAAGCGCGTGTTCGGCAATCCCGGCTCGACCGAATTGCCGTTCCTCAGCGACTGGCCGGACGACATCGATTATGTGCTCGGCCTGCAGGAAGCCTCCGTCGTCGGCATGGCGGATGGCTATGCGCAGGCGACCCGCAACGCCGGCTTCGTCAATCTGCATTCCGGCGCCGGCGTCGGCAATGCGCTCGGCAATATCTACACCGCCCACCGCAACCAGACGCCGCTCGTGATCACGGCCGGCCAGCAGGCGCGCTCGATCCTGCCGCTGCAGGCCTTTCTCTATGCCGAGCGCGCCTCGGAATTTCCGCGGCCTTACGTCAAATACAGCGTCGAGCCGGCGCGCGCCGAAGACGTGCCGGCGGCGATCGCCCGCGCCTATTACGTCGCAATGCAGCCGCCCTGCGGGCCGACCTTTGTCTCGATCCCGATCGACGACTGGACGCGGCCGACGCAGCCCGTCGAGGCCCGCCAGGTCAGCCGGGAGATCGGCCCCGATGCGGAGGCGATGAAGACGCTGGTTGCCGCGCTCTCGGCGAGCAAGCGCCCCGCCCTTGTCGTCGGCCCCGCCATCGACCGCGCCGGGGCTGTCGATCTGATGGTGCGGGTCGCGGAGAAGACGAAGGCGGCCGTCTGGGTCAGCCCGTTCTCGGCGCGCTGCTCGTTCCCGGAACGGCATCCGCAATTTTCGGGCTTCCTGCACGCCTCGCCGGGACAGCTATCGGAAGCGTTGCGCGATCATGACCTGGTGGTCGTGATCGGCGCGCCGGTGTTCACCTTCCATGTCGAGGGCCATGCCGCGATCTTCGACGGCGCGACCACGATCTTCCAGATCACCGACGATCCGGACGCCGCCGCTGTCACGCCGTCGGGCGCCAGCATCATCGCCACCATGAAGCCGGCGCTGGCGATGCTGCTCGACCTGCTTCCGGAATCAACGCGCGCGATGCCGACAGGCCGCACACTGCCGCCGGCGCCATCAGCCGCCGATCCGCTTCCCGTCGAATTCCTGCTGCACGCGCTGTCGCAAGCCATGCCCGCCAATGCGGCGCTGGTGGAGGAAGCGCCCTCGCATCGCCCGGCGATGCAAAAATTCATGCCGATGCGCGGCCAGGACAGTTTTTACACGATGTCGAGCGGTGGCCTCGGCTACAGCCTGCCCGCCGCCGTCGGCATGGCGCTGGGGCGTCCCGGCGTCCGCACCGTCTGCCTGATCGGCGACGGCTCGGCGATGTATTCGATCCAGGCGTTGTGGACTGCGGCCCGGCGCAAGCTGCCGCTCACAGTGATCGTCATCAACAACGCCGGCTATGGCGCGATGCGCTCGTTCAGCCAGGTGATGCAGGTGCGCAATGTGCCGGGCCTCGAACTGCCCGGCATCGATTTCGTAAAACTCGCCGAAGGCATGGGCTGCCATGCCGTGCGCGTGACGAAATCATCCGAACTCGCAGGCGCGCTCAAGGACGGGCTATCGCATGACGGCACCAGCCTGATCGAGGTGATGGTGGATTCCGCCGTGCCACTGCTTTACGCGCAGAAGGGGTGAAGGCGAGACTCTATCCCTCATTCTGAGGGCGAGCAACTTCGTAGCCCGGATGAGCGCAGCGATATCCGGGAACTCACGCGCACCGGTCCCGGATATCGCTGCGCTCATCCGGGCTACGGTGTTCTACGCGCCGCGGCGATTTCGTTCGCAAGCCGGCCATAATCCGCCCAGACCAGATTAAGGAACAGCGGCGGCTCCTGCTGCGCCTGCAGCAGTTGCGCGTAGCGCTCGCTGGCGCCCTTCATCTCCCACCATTTCTGCGCCGACATCGCCACTCTTCGGAAGTGGTTGAGCGTCCCCGAAAATGTCCTGCGGTCGGCCCCGGCAAGGCCGGCGCAGTGATTGAGCCAGTTGAATCCGGCAATGACTGATATCGCCAGGTCGCTCATCGTGTTGCCGGTGAATTCGATCACCGTTTCATCGTGCGGCAACTGGCGAAGATAGCCGTCCAGTATCGCCGCTTGCGAGCAGGGCTCGGCGAGCAGCCTGAATTCGCCGCGCGGCACCGTCAGCAGATAGCGCACGGCTTCCAGCCGCGTGTGGTTGCAGACCTGGTCCTTGTCGGCGCCGGCATCCGACGCGGTCCGCTTGCAGGCCGGATAGACCCATTTCCCGTTGTCGACCTCGTCGAGATATTGCTTGCCCCGCTTCTCGATGTCGGCCAGCAGCGCATGCGGAGCATCCGGCGCCGGTGGCGCTTTTCCGAATGACCAGGAACGCCAGCTCATGGAACCTCTTTGATTTAAAGGCTCGACAATTCCAACGCGAGTTCCGCCCGCAGCACCACTTGACGGCCCTCTACGCTCGCACGAGAATTCAGCACGGGGCAACTCTGGAGTGAGTATCATGAAACAACCAGGTTTCGGAAAAGCTGCCCTCGCCGTCTCCGTCTTCGCATGTGCGAGCCTGCTCTCGTTTGATTGGAGCGAACCAAAGGGGGTTTCGCTGTCGATCGAGCGCGCACAGGCACAGGTGGTTGACCCGTTGGCCGATCCATCGACCCCGCGCGCTACCCGGCGGCAGGCGCGTCGGGCCGCGGCCGCCGGCGCAGCGGTTGGCGCCGGTGCTGTCGCAGCCGGAGCCACGGCCGCTGCCTACTACGGAGGCGGCGGCCCCTATGCCGCTTACGGCGGCCCCGGCTATTACGGCGGTCCCGGTGCGTGGAGCCAGGACTACGCGTCGCGCAACGGCATTATCTGTCAGCCCGGCACAATGGTCCGCCTGGATGACGGCCTGATGCACAGGTGCCAGTAAGATAGGTGATCGGGGAAAGGCGGCCGAAAGGCCGCCCTTCTCGCCAGGCTACTTGGCGTATGTTTCCCGCATCTTCGCCTGGATCTTCGCCATGCCCGATATCCAGCGGTCGTAATTCTCGGTCTTCTTGCGCATGTAGCTGAGCACCTGCGGGTGCGGCAGGATCGCAAAAGTTTCCTCTTCCAGGCCCTTCAGCACATCCTGCGCCACCTGCTCCGGCGAGAGGTCACCGTCGCCGGATTGCGGGCCCTTCGGGATCGAGCGCAGCATGGCGGTATCGACACCCTGCGGGCACAGGATTGAAACCTTGATGCCGTCTGCCTTGTGCGAAATCGCGAGGTTTTCGGCAAACCCCACCGCGGCATGTTTGGTGGTCGAATAGGCCGGGCTGCCGACCTGTGAGAGAAGTCCGGCCGCGGAAATCGTGTTGAGGAAATAACCGCCGCCGCGCGCCTTCATGCGCGGGATCAGGTGCCGCGCCGCATAGACATGCGCCATGACGTGAACGGCCCAGCTTCGCGACCAGGGTTCGTCAGAGGTTCCGCCCGCGTTGGCGGACAGCGGGTCGAAGCCGCCGCCGATGCCGGCATTGGAGCAAAACAATGCGATCGGGCCGAATTGACGTTCGGTCTCCTCGACGACGTGAAGGATGTCTTTCTCCTTTCCGACATCGCATTTGAAGGCCGCCCCGCCGATCGGCGTGGAGACGGCGCGCGCGCCACCGGGATCGATATCGGCGACCACCACCTTGGCGGCGCCGGCGCGATGAAAGGCCTCGCACATCGCCTTCCCGATGCCGTTGGCGCCACCGGTGACAACCACGACTTTGCCGGTCACCTGCATGGCCGCTCCTCCCGTTTTTTATGATGTTACGTCAAGATTATCATATCGAGAATAGCCGTATAATGGCACGCCGCGCCGAGCAAGACGAAGCCGTGCCAGATCGCATTCTGAAATCGCAGTCGCTGCCAGGCATGGAAGATCACGCCGAGGCTATAGAGCACGCCGCCCGCCACCACCAAGCCCAGCGCCAGCGGCGGCACCGCCTTGACCACGGCATCGCCGAGCATCACGCCGCTCCAGCCCAACGCGAGATAGAGTCCCACGGCCAAACGATCGTATCGTCCCGGGCGCACAAGCTTCAACGCCACGCCGGCGATCGCGACGCACCACACCCCGGCGAGCAGCGCGATGGCGAGATAGCTCTCCCTCAGCGCCATGATGAACGGGGTGTAGGTGGCGGCGATCAGCAGATAGATCGCGGAATGATCGAAGCGCCGCAACACCCATTTGGCGCGCGACACCGGCCAGAGATTATAGATCGCCGAAAATGTCAGCATCGCGAGCAGGCCCGCGACGTAAACCGATACCACGGCAATTTCGAACGCGCTGGCATAGACCGCGGTCAACACGATCAGAACGGTAGCGGCGACAAGCCCCAGACAGATCCCGACGACATGCACGACGCCATCGGCAATCAGCTCGGCGCGGTCGTAGTTCCACTGCATGGCGTCAGCCGCCGCATGGAAGGATGTCGAGGCGAGTTGTTTCAGTCTGAAGATGGTCATGCAGGCCTGCAGAATCTGATGAGGGAGCGATTAAGACGTGGGTCTTCCGAGGCAACGAACCCGTTCAACGCCACCGCCGTGGCATTTTCGTGCTGCCGGAGACCGTATATCCCCGGGGAAGCCCGTCGTCAGCCCTATCACGGATGCTTGATTTTGGCCCGCCGATCGCCACTTTCCTGACATCGCCCACCAACGCTTGTTTCGAGCCTTCCGCGCCCGCATGGCCCCCAGTTTTTCAGACATCGTCGAGGAAGCGCGCCTGTCGGCGCGGGCACTTTTCGACTACGGCGACAGCTTCTTCAATCCGACGGTGCGGCTCGGCGTCACAGGCCTGTCGCGCGCCGGCAAGACCGTGTTCATCACGGCGCTGATCCACGGCCTGACCCGCGGCGGCAGGTTTCCGGTCTTCGAGCCCTATGCCACGGGCCGGATCGCCCGCGCCCGGCTGGAGCCGCAGCCGGACGATGCGGTGCCGCGCTTCGATTATGAGAACCATGTCCGCACCCTGATCGAGGAGCGACGCTGGCCGAGCTCGACGGTGGACATCAGCGAACTGCGCCTCGTCATCGACTACCAGCGGCAGAATGGCGCCGACCGCACGCTCACCATCGACATCGTCGACTATCCCGGCGAATGGCTGCTCGATCTCCCGCTGCTCAACAAGAGTTTTGAGCAATGGTCGGCGGAAAGTCTCGCATTGTCCCGCGAGGGCCCGCGCGCAAAACTTGCCGCGCCGTGGCACGAGCAGCTGAAGACGCTTGAGCCCGATGGCCGCGAGAACGAACAGGCGACGCTCGCCGCGGCGAAATTGTTCACGGATTATCTGCGCGCCTGCCGCGACGAACGCTTTGCGATGAGCCTGCTGCCGCCCGGCCGTTTCCTGATGCCGGGCAATCTCGCCGGCTCGCCGGCGCTGACCTTTGCGCCGCTCGATGTCGCACCCGAGGCCAGCGCGCCCGACGGTTCGCTGTGGGCGATGATGCGGCGACGCTACGAAGCCTACAAGGACGTCGTGGTGCGTCCGTTCTTCCGCGATCATTTTGCGCGGCTCGACCGGCAGATCGTCCTGGTCGATGCACTCGCAGCCTTCAATGCCGGGCCGGAAGCGCTGCATGATCTCGAAGCGGCGCTGTCGGGCATTCTCGACTGCTTCCGCATCGGCCGCGGCACGATCCTGAGCAGCCTTTTTCGTCCCCGGATCGATCGCATTCTGTTTGCCGCCACCAAGGCCGATCATCTGCACCATCAGAGCCATGACCGGCTCGAAGCCGTGCTGCGGCGGGCGGTCGCCAAGGCGGCCGGCCGCGCCGAATATGCCGGTGCTGCCATCGACGTGGTCGCGCTTTCAGCGGTGCGCGCCACGCGCGAGGCGCAGGTCGCGCGCGGCCGCGAGAAGCTGCCGTCGATCATCGGCACGCCCGCGCCCGGCGAGACCGCCAATGGCGAAGCCTTCGATGGCGAGACCGAGGTGGCGACGTTTCCGGGCGACCTGCCCGCGGACCCTGAGGAACTGTTCAATGGCGGCTTTCGCGGCCTCTCCAGTACCGCTTCCGAACAGGCCGATTTCCGCTTCCTGCGCTTCCGGCCGCCGCTGCTGGAGCGCACGGTCAACGATGAGCCCGCGCTGCCTCACATCCGCCTTGACCGCGCCCTCCAGTTCCTGATCGGAGACCGACTGCAATGAGCGAGAAAACGCCGCATCGGCGGCCGGCGACGTTCAAGCTCGGCGATCCCGGCGTGGTCGTGATGGGTCCGGATGAAACCGGCCGCCCCGCCCGCGGCACCGTGCACATCACGCCCGAAGCCGATCCGGTGTTGTTGCCGGTGCCGATCGATACACCGCGTGTCCCGGCACGCCGCGGTTTTCGCTGGGGCACGCTGTTCTGGTCCGCCGTCGGCGGACTGGTGCTGCTGGCCTCAGGCCTCGGCGTCGTCAATCTGATCGAAGACCTGTTCGCGCGCAGCGAAACCCTGGGCTACGTCGCGCTGGCATTCGCGGCCGCCGCAGCGCTCGCGCTGGCGGTCGTCATCGGGCGCGAAGCCTTCGGGCTGGCGCGGCTGGCGGCGATCGAAAAGCTGCATCAGCGCGCGATCGAAGTGCTGCGCAGCGACGACCGCGCCGAGAGCCGCGCCGTCGTCAACGATTTGCTCAAGCTCGCGCATCAGAACCCGCAACTGGCGCGCGCCCGCGCCACGCTGGTGGGCCATGCCGACGACATCATCGACGGCGCCGACATGATCAAGCTGGCCGAGCGCGAATTGCTGGCGCCGCTCGACGAGGAAGCGCGCAGGCTGGTTTCCACAGCCGCGCAGCGCGTCTCGGTGGTGACAGCCGTCAGCCCCCGCGCCCTGATCGACGTGCTGTTCGTGTTCGTCGCCGCGATGCGGCTGATCCGCCAATTGGCGCGGCTCTATGGCGGCCGGCCGGGCACGCTCGGCATGATCAGCCTGCTGCGGCATGTCATCGGCCATCTCGCCATCACCGGCGGCATGGCGGTCGGCGATAGCCTGGTGCAGCAGATGCTCGGCCACGGCATCGCAGCAAAGCTCTCGCAGCGGCTCGGCGAAGGCGTGCTCAACGGCCTGCTCACCGCACGGCTCGGGTTGGCCGCGATCGACGTCACCCGCCCGCTGCCGTTCACCGCACTGCCGCGACCTGCGCTAGGCGATCTCGCCAAGGATTTGGTGCGCAAGCGCGATGGTGAAGAGTGAAAACGGGAACTCAAGCGCGCCCGGCGCTATCGTTCCCCTCCTGGTAGCTGATAGAGCAATTCGGGAATCAAAAAAGCGTCGCGATTGCTTTCTCGATCGATTCTTCTGAACAGTCCCGGATCAGCAAAAGCTCACCGCGCGCAAATGTTGCCGCGCTGGCGGTAACGACGGCATCCTTGGGGCAGATCCCGAAGCAATTCGTAAATACAAGTCGCGCGCGCCCCTTTTTCTGGCCTGCGCTACGCTGTTTCAGGCTGGCCTTCAGACGTCGTCTTAGCTTGCCGCCATTGGCCATTCGCTTCAGACATTTCCGGCACACCAGGACGGGGCCGGGCCGCCGCAGCTCCAGCGCGCGAAGCAAGGGTTTTTTCGACATGACCTCTACATGCGCATATCGCGACGTGGTCCGATCAAACCGCTTCGGCTTGCATCGACAGCGCGGCATCCGGTTCGGCCGCCTCGATCACCGCGGCCGGCGGCGTTTCGATCCGCTTCGGCAACGAGAGGCACTGCCTGGCGCCGGCCTCCTTGCTGATGGCCGAGATCGAATTGCCGGTCTTGCGAATGATATCGGCGAGTTGCGCATCCGTGAGCTTCAAACGCTTTCTCACGACCTTGACCTGCACACGGTCACGCACGTCAAGACAGTTTCGCGAGAGGGTTCTCCGGCGCATCATCATCTGGCTACCTGTTCTGTGGGAGAGGGCCACGGCAAGCGGGCGTTACGCCGCCTGACCGTGACCGGTGACTGTCCCGCTCCTCGCGAAATTCCATCTCCATGGATAGAACATCAAGGTTCACGCAGCGTTCCATTTCGGAAAAAATAATGCCCGCGCCTAAAGGTGGCCGAGCCGACACGCTCGGCATGATCAGCCTGCCCCCACGTCATTGGTCATCTCGCCATCACCGGCGGCATGGCGGTCGGCGACGGCCCAGTGCAGCAAGTGCTCGGCCACGGCGTCGCGGCGCGATACCTTGCGGCTATCGACGCTGGACGACATAACCGCCGTTATGTTTGGCATCCAGCGTAAGAAGGAACCGCAGTCAGTCGCCAACTCCGTTCCAATTGACGGTCAATCCGACCGCTGCATTCTCTTCCGAACTAGCGAGCCAATACCCATTTGCCTGGACAAGCTTGAGGAAGCGTTGAGTTTGCTCTTCGGGCAACGAGCCGGCGGCTGAACTCGATATCTCTTGTAGAAACCGGGCCATCTTTGTTGTTGTCACGCATATGATCGAAGCGGCCAGTTGCGACGAGTTTCTCCAAGCGTGCTTGGCGCCGTCCCGCACATCGAAGACGTCGCCTGGTCCAAGCTCCTCCCAGCGATCTTCGTTCAGAGCATTTATGTTCCCGGACACCACATAAAACGTCTCTCGATCGGCGTGACTATGCATCGGCACCACCGCGCCCGCGGGCAAGGTACATCGGATGAGACAGTAATCTCCTGCATTATCGGAAACGTCCGTGAGATACTCGTTCATCGGACGCAAGTGTTTCTGCGGGGAAAATACTTCCTGGGCATTGGCTGCGCTCGTCGAGCGACGATTATTCAGATTGAGATTGTCAGACATCGTCAGAGACCTCTTGCGTGATGCTGCAGGCAAGAAACTTGCAGATGAACGCTCGACTTGTTGACCGCAGCAGTTTGACACCATCGCCACCAGAGCGCCGTCCGATCGGCACAAGGATTGCCGTGCTGGTCCTCTCTCGGGCGGCTGATATCTAGAACAATGAGGGATGAACGTGGAGTGGCTGGCGCGCCCTTTCCGATGCGGTAACGCGCACTCTTTCAACGAACAGGAGCTCGTCATTTTGGTTAGCGGATAGGAAACACATTTTGGTGTACCGCTGTTGCGGCATTCAGACTTGTGCCGACTTGGAGTAGCTAGGTTGCATCATTTCCTCGTTGCAAAAGGGGAAGGCTAGATGACTAGCGGCAGTGAATTTCTTATCGGGCCAACATCGGATTACGAGACGTGGCGAACCGGCATCCGCTCAATCGGTGTGTTCAGTCCCCAGGAAGTCGAATCGAAAGTTTTTAAAGGTTCGGTCCGCGGCTCATGCATGTGGGGGATTATTGCGCTCGAAACCGCATTTGCGAGCCCCAGCGTCAGCCGGTTCGAACGGATGCGCCGGGACCCTCGCCTCAATAGCAGCGATTATTACAACGCAGTGTTTCAGATCTCCGGCCGGTCGACGCTGATTCAGAACGATCGTGCGACGGAGCTTGCTGTGGGCGACATTGGATTTGTCGATGTGGCCCGACCGGTGAGCCTGATCTCTGGTAACACGTCCTGCCGATGGCTGTCTTTATCTATGCCACGTCGGCCACTGATTTCCCATTTGGGCGTGGAACCGCGCAGCGGAATGCACTGGCACGGTGCAATACCCGCGTGTCGCCTCCTGTTCCGGCTCGTTTCGGACGGTCTTGGCGAAGGCGATACTTCATCCACCGCGGCCGAGCCCTACATTCAGCTCGCGATCTACGATTTGCTCGGCGCCTTATTCGCCGTTTCCGATTTGCCGCCTAATTCCTCTCACACTGACAAGCTGTTCACGCGCGTCTGCGGCATCGCCAGGAACCAGTTCTCCGATCCTGACCTTTCCCTTCGCGATGTGGCCCGCGAAGCGGGCATTTCATTGCGCTATCTCCAGAAGCTGTTCACGGCGCGCGGAACAACGTGCAGCCGGTTCATTCAATCGCTTCGATTGGATCACGCGGCGCGTCTTCTGAATAGACGAAAACTGACCAAATCGGGCCAGATGCTTACCGAGATCGCCTATGCCTCGGGGTTCCGCGACTATGCGCATTTTTCTCGAACGTTCCGCCTTCGATTTGGCTGCACGCCAAGTGTAGCCTCGGAAGGGCATATTTCCGGCAAGGCGTTGATGCGCGACATCGGCTAAAGGAGCGAGATCGCATGAAGAACGACCTCCACTCATCGCTTGGCAATGCATTGCGCGAATTTGCGAAATTGCTGCAATTACCGAGCATCATGGCGTCGTGTTCATCGCCGAGCGCACGTCTTGATGGTGGGCACGCTATCGCTTTGCGTACCCTATGAACCAGGTGGCGATTGCGACGAGCGTTGAAGATCGCCGTGATCACACATTGCTATTGTCGCGCTGCAGTAACTCCGGCGTGTGTTGACGCAGTTCGCGCGCGGGCGGTCGCTCGGACGGGTCGCGGCCAACCTTGGATTTCAACTCCATCAGGTCAGTGAAGACGTCGGCCTGGCGCCGCAATTCGTCGGCGATCATCGGCGGCTGGCTCGAAATGGTCGAAACGACCGTGACGCGAACACCACGGCGCTGCAACGCCTCGACCAGGGAGCGGAAATCACCATCACCGGAGAACAGCACGATCTGGTCGACGTGGTCTGCGAGCTCCAGGGCATCGACCGCGAGTTCGATATCCATGTTGCCCCGCACCTTGCGGCGGCCGCTGGCGTCGATGTATTCCTTGGTCGCCTTGGTGACCACGGCGTAGCCATTGTAATCGAGCCAGTCGATCAAGGGCCGGATCGACGAATATTCCTGATCCTCGATGATCGCGGTGTAGTAGATCGCACGAAGCAACGTGCCCCGGCTCTGGAATTCCTTGAGCAGCCGCTTGTAGTCGATATCGAAACCAAGCGTTTTGCTGGTCGCATAGAGATTGGCGCCGTCGATCAGGACCGCGATCTTGCCGAGGGAGGATGACATTCAGGCAATGACTCCAAAATTGTATGACAGGGAAACGAAGACGTTACTTCAGGTTGCTGTCTGGATGCGCGGCACAACTCGCCTGCGGGTATCTCAGGCCGCACTCACCATCAACGCGTAGAAGAAAGCAGGACTCGTCGCCGTGGACAGCTCAAATATCGTTGCCGCACCCGATCGCTTTGGCTGTGAAAATTTTCTGCGACAGCCGAAGCCGATGGCAGTGACGATAAGGTGCGCAACATTGACGCTCAATTGTCCGTAGGTAAGCGTCGCAGATACGAACAGATGCAGCTACTATACGAAGGTTTGTGGTCGTCGTGGCGCGACCAAACAACCCGGACGGGCAAGTCAGTCCGCAGGCTGGGCGTTGGCCGCAAATGACGATTTGGAGGCAGTGGGGTTGCGACAAAACCACTTGTCGGGCAAATCACCAAAAGTCTGTCCAGCCCCTTTTGCAAAAATATTCTGCTTTTGTTCTCACCCAAATCAACCGCATAACTCCGCTTGTCTCACGGCGGATGAGGGGCGTTGGCCATCGTCACGAACGTGCGGTGAGATGCGATGGACGCTGAATGCGCGCGAGACGTACGCGCCTTAAGCGTACGGCGAAGTCGTGTGGTTCGGGCGCCGCGGTGCTGGCGTTAAGTTGGCGGGATCTGTCTCGCTGGCGACGGAGGCAAAAGAGCCGTTCTCCGGGAAGAGCACGAAGTAAGCCGTAAAGCCATTGCGCAGGGAAGGCCGGAATGCTCCCGCTGCCCTGTATGCTCGTGTGCAGTTTTGTTTGCGCAAATCGCACGCGAGACCGCGGGTGCAGCAAGCACCCGGTCTTCCCTGCGCCCTCTGAACAAGAGGGCGGGAAGTTACCAAGCAAACCTCGGGCGCAATGCGCCGCGGGATCGCGGACGCACACTCAGTCGTCATCGCCCGGCCTTGTGCGCAATTGCGCACTGGGACCGGGCGCCCCAGTATTCCAGAGACGTCAATGATTGAACCGAGAAGCCGCGGCGTACTGGATCCCCCGCATTCGCGGGGGACGACGATCTGCTCTGTGGCGGCGCCCCGCCAGCTACGAAGCGGCATCGAACCTCAAAACCCCCGCCAGCACGCGCCAGCGGAACAGTGGCGACTCCGGCGGCGGCGACAGCTCCGGGGTCCAGCCCGTCAATTTTTCCAGCGCGTAGGTGTCCATCACCACCCCGCGCCAGACGCGCTCGACCCGCTCAAGCGGCTGCCGCCTGGCCGTCGTAAGATCCCACAGCGGCAGGCGATGGTCCGGCTCGCGCGCGACATAGAGGCCGGGATGATCCTTGATCACCTTCATGCCGGGATCGCCGAACCCCTGGAACCTGCCGCGTTCGTTGATCTGGATGACAGGCACCTGTCCGTTGAAATGCCAGCGCAGCATCGCGTAGGTGCGATAATCCGATGTCGCGATCCAGGTCGCGCCGGTCTCTCGCAACTGCTCGCGCGCGCGCGCCGCGACCTGTTCATAACCGGCCTCGCCGCCGACGGGATCGGTCTTGCCGATCAGATTCCAGGGCGCTGCGACGTAATAGAAGAACACGCCGACCACGAAAGCGATGCCGGAGATGACAGCCACCCTTGCCCACCAGAACGACGACTTAACGATCCAGTCCGGCCAACCTTCGCGCGACAGCATGACGAGATTGATGGCGGTCGCGGCAAAGCCGGCGGGCCACAGGAACATCGGCCAGGTGTCGCCGACGCGGAGCGTCAGCGACTTCCAGAGAAAATAGAGGAACGGCACCAGCACGGCAGTCGACAGCAGGATCGCGACCGGCTCGCGGCTGCGATAGCCGCGCCAGGCCGTCAGCGTCACGCCGGACAGCACCACCGGCAGCAGCACGAAGCCGACGAGACCGAATTGAAGCCCGATGAATTCGCCGACGGTGCGGAACGACAATGGATGGGTCGCGACCGCGCGCACGAACTGGAAGCGGAACGACGCCCAGTCGTGCTCTGCATTCCAGATCAGCACCGGCAGAAACACAATCACCGCAATCAGCGCCGCCAGCCACGGCCAGGGGCTGAACAGCCAGCGCCGCCGCCAGTCCGGCACCAGCGTGAACGCCGCGACCGCCGGCAGCAACATGATCGCGGTGAACTTGGACAGCATCGCGAGGCCAGCAAAAAGACCCGCGGCCAGCCACCAGCGCGGATGGCCGCTCTCGTGCAGCCGCACCAGCGACCACAGCATCGCGACCGCACAGGGGATCATCGCCGTGTCGGGCGCGACCTTCGCCATCAACAGCCCGTAATACAGCGCCGCTTCCGGCAACAGCACGGCGAACACAACCGCGCGCACATCGTGCGTCACGCGCCGGACGATGTCGGCGAGCAGCAATTGCGTCACCAGCATCGCGACGATGCCGCCGAACCTCACGCCGAGACTGGTGTCGCCGAAGATCGCGGTGCCGAACCGGATCAGCCAGGCGATGCCGGGCGGATGATCGAGGAAGGAAAGCGCGCTCTCCTTCGACCAGGTCCAGTAATAGGCCTCGTCGGTGCGCAGATCGAGCACGCCGGCATAGACCAGCCGCATCGCCGTCAGCGCGGCGATCAGCAACGCAACGCGAAGCCACGGCGAGGCAGCAGAACGGTCCGGTATGGCGCTGGCTTTATCGGGCGGGGCGATCGTCACGGCGCTTTCTCCCCGACTACCCCGGGGGTGTCAACGTGCCGCCGAAAAAATGATCCCTCCGTCGTCCCTGCGAACGCAGGGACCCATAACCACCGATCATGATAAGGAAAACCGCATGGGCCACGGCGCCACCGAGAAGCCGCGGCGTATGGGTCCCTGCGTTCGCAGGGACGACGGTAGATGGTATTCAGCGATGGAATAAAACACTAGTATCGCCGATATATACCCTATGGATCGCATGGCCACCTTTTCCCGAGAACAACTGACGGCATTCGTCCGCGGCACCGGCCTGCGTCAGGTCCGCCTCGTCAGCGGCCTGATCCTGTTCGCCTACCTGATCAGCCATTTCCTCAACCACGCGCTCGGCAATATCTCGATGCAGGCGCTGGCGAGCGGCCTCGAGCTCCACACCACATTCTGGCAATTTCTTCCCGTCGCGATCCTGTTCTATACCGCGTGCCTGGTGCATACCGCGCTGGGCATCTGGGCGCTTTATGAACGCCGCCAATTCCGCTGGAAAGCGATCGAGCCGCTGCAGCTGGTGCTGGGCCTGAGCGTGCCAATGCTGGTGATCGCCCACATCATCGGCGTGCGGCTCGGCCAGACGCTGTACGGACATGAAAAGATGTATCCGCAGGTGCTGTTTCTGTACTGGGTCTCGGCGCCGTACCGGATCTGGCTGATGCTCGCGGTCATGACCATCGCCTGGGTGCACGGCTGCATCGGCCTCTATCTCTGGCTCCGGATGAAGGCGTTCTTCAAACGCGCCGCGCCGTTCCTGCTGGCGGCGGCCGTGCTGATCCCGACCCT
Source organism: Bradyrhizobium sp. AZCC 2262 (assembly GCF_036924535.1). Classification (NCBI taxonomy): domain Bacteria; kingdom Pseudomonadati; phylum Pseudomonadota; class Alphaproteobacteria; order Hyphomicrobiales; family Nitrobacteraceae; genus Bradyrhizobium; species Bradyrhizobium sp. AZCC 2262. Next base: position 6,444,809 of record NZ_JAZHRT010000001.1, read on the forward strand.
CGCCATGCTGGGTTTTTATCAGGGCGGAAGAAAGGTCATTGACGACGACAGCCGCGAATGGCGGGCGGAAAACCTGACGCCGAGCCAGGTCGGGACGCAGGAGCAGCAAGCGGCGCTCGACCGCATCACCGACTACGCCCTGATCTTCTATCTCGGGTTGCTCGGCATCGCACTGCTGGCCAAGGGTGCCCGCGCCATCAACGAGCGCCGTCGCGGCATGGTCAGCCTGTCCTACGGTAACGGCCGCACCGTTCGCGTGCCCAAGGGCCTCAGCGTGCTGGAGGCGAGCCTGCGCAACAACGTGCCGCACGCCAGCGTGTGCGGCGGCCGCGCGCGCTGCTCGACCTGCCGCATCCGCATCATCGGCGACTGCAGCGCGTTGCCGGAGCCCTCACAGCGCGAGGCCTTCGTGCTCGGCAGGGTCGGCGCGTCGGATCCGTCGATTCGCCTCGCCTGCCAGTTGCGGCCGGCCACCGATCTGTCGTTCTTCCAGCTCTTCCTGCCGCACACGGCCGCCGACGGCCACGGCTCGAACCCGACGCGGATCGGACAGGAGCGCTATCTCGTCAACATGTTCGTCGACATGCGCGGCTCGACCAAGCTTGCGGAAAAGCGCCTGCCGTTCGACACCGTGTTCATCGTCAACCGCTTCCTCGGCGCGGGTGTCGCAGGCGGTGCTCGAGAGCGGCGGCATGCCGAACCAGTTCGTCGGCGACGGCATGCTGGCGCTGTTCGGGCTCTCGACCACGCGACAGGAAGCCTGCCGTCAGGCGTTGCGCGCGGCGGCGATGATCGCCGCCAATGTCGACGAGTTGAATAAATTTCTCGAGCATGATCTGCGCGAGCCGATCCGTTTCGGCATCGGCATCAATGGCGGCGAAGTGATCGTCGGCGACATCGGCTACCGCGATCACATGGTGTTCACCGCGCTCGGCGACGCCGTCAACGTCGCGGCGCGGCTGCAGGACATGACCAAGGGCCTTGCATGCGAGGTCGTGGTGTCAGACGAAGTTCGCGCCACCGCGGGCCTCGCCGCCGATGCGTTGCCGCAGCATGACGTCGAGATCCGCGGACGCAACGAGCCGATGATCGTGCGCGCGATCGCGGATGCGCGGATGCTGCCGGCGCTGGTTAACCAAGAGCAAAGCGCCGCAGCCTGAAACCGCTGTGATCATAGCGGTTCGAAGCCTGTGTGATGTTTTTCACATCTGAATAATCATTCAGAAAATTGTCGGGAAACGCGGCGCAGATTCCTCGAACCCGCATCTTTGGGCGCACGACTGATTGGCGATGGGTAAGACTGAAACTGAAACCCGCGCCAGGACAAAAACGTCGAACGCGCACACTTACGGAGAACGACCATGTTTCGCAAATTGACTCTCGCTGCTGTCGCCGCTGCTTCGCTCAGCGCCATGGCGCTGGCTCCGACCTCCGCTTCGGCGGGTGGCTTCTTCTGGCCGCATCATCACCACCACCACTGGGGCCATGGCTTCGGCGTCGGCTTCGGCGGTGGCGGCTATGACGGCTGCTACGTGACCCGCCGCGTGCTGACGCCGTTTGGCTTTCGCTGGCGGACGGTGAACGTCTGCTACTGATCCGGCCGCAGACGTTCCGTTCGGAAGCCCCGGTCGCCCGCGAGGCCGGGGCTTTCCGTTCACCTTGCTGCAACGCAAAGTCATGCGCCCCTCGCGAAAGCATCAATTGACTCCGACTCATCAAGTGCGACACTTGCGCGCATGAGTCTGGTGATGACCGGCTGACAAGAAGAGCTTCGGAGGAAGCGAAATGCTCGATCGGCGAGAACTGATGATGCGTGCCGGCACGGCAGTGCTTGCGACAGGCCTGGGTTCGGCGCGCGCGCTGGCGCTGGATAGCGTGACGCTGCCGTTCGACAATGGCGAACGGCCGCTGGTGCGATACCCGCAGAAGCGCCCGATGATCGGCCTGACGCAACGGCCGCCGCAACTCGAAACCCCGTTCGCGATCTTCAACGACGGCGCGATCACGCCGAACAATGCGTTCTTCGTCCGCTACCATCTGGCCGACGTGCCCTACAATATCGATCCCGACAAGTTCACGCTGGAGGTGAAGGGCAAGGTCGACCGGCCGCTCAAGCTCTCCCTGAAGGACATCAAGAAGCTGAAGGCGGTTGAGCTGGTTGCGGTCAATCAGTGCTCCGGCAACAGCCGCGGCTTCTTCAACCCGTGCGTCGCCGGCGGCCAGCTCGGCAACGGCGCGATGGGCAACGCGCGCTGGCGCGGCGTGCCGCTGAAGGCGGTGCTGGATATGGCGGGCGTGCAGCAGGGCGCCAGACAAGTCACCTTCAACGGCATGGACGGGCCGGTCAGCGACAAGACGCCCGATTTCGTCAAGGCGCTCGACATCGATCACGCCCGCGACGGTGAAGTGATGCTGGCCTACGGCATGAACGGCGACGACCTGCCTCTTCTCAACGGCTTCCCGCTGCGGCTCGTGGTGCCCGGCTATTACGGCACCTACTGGGTCAAGCACCTCAACGAGATCGCCGTCATCGACAATGTGTTCGACGGCTTCTGGATGAAATCCGCCTACCGGATTCCCGATACGCCCAACAACAGCGTCGAGCCGGGCACCGCGCCGAAGGCGACCATCCCGATCAACCGCTTCACGGTGCGTTCGTTCATCACCAATGTCACCGACGGCGCCAAACTGAAGCCGGGCAACATCACGCTGAAAGGCATCGCGTTCGACGGTGGCAAGGGCATCAAGGAAGTCGCCGTCAGCATCGACGGCGGAAAGACCTGGATGCTGGCCAGGCTCAGCCGCGATCTCGGAAAATATTCGTTCCGCGAATGGAAGCTCAGCGTGAAGCTTGCGGCGGGCGCCCACGAACTCAAGGTGCGCGCCACCAACAATGCCGGCGACGTGCAGCCGATGACGCCGCTGTGGAATCCGGCCGGCTATCTTCGCAACGTCGTCGAAACCGTTCGCGTCACGGCATGAGGAGAATGATCATGCGACATCGGATTCTCCTCGCGCTCGCATCCGTGATCGGCTTCGGCCTCGCCGCCGCGCAGGCCGCGCCGGTCTCCTACACGCTTCCGGAAGAGACCGCCGCCTTCAAGCCGGGCGCCAATCTGGAGGTGGTGCAGAACAATTGCACCGCCTGCCACTCCGCCGATTACGTCAAGACCCAGCCGCGCGGCGAGAAATTCAAGAAGGAGTTTTGGACCGCGGAAGTCACCAAGATGATCAAGGTCTATGGCGCGCCGATCGAGGGTGCCGACGTCGGCAAGATCGTCGATTATCTCACCGCGAATTATTGAAGGCGCACCGCACCGTCTTACCTCTCCCGCTTGTGGCAGGTCCCGCTTCCCGAGCGCGGCAGGCGAGGAAAATCTATCCACCTCCCACCTCGGCGTGCACGTGGTGCGGGAACACCCCCACCCCGACCCTCCCCACAGGCCGGAGGAGAGGCCGGGCACCGCTGACCAGCCCCTCGCCAAATTGGGCAGCCGGGCGCGAATCGACCGCGTCAGATGAGCCCGAAACCGGCAAAACGGCGGAAATCGGGACCGAATCGGCGCTTTTTTGCCGAAACGGGCATTCCGTTTGCGCTACCCAGCCCGCCCCAACCCGCGTATCCTGATGCCTCGGGCATGCCGGTTAGTGCGGGGACCGGCGGCTCGTTTACTTTTTTTGATTCCGCGGAGACGACGTGAATGGCTAAAGGTACGGTGAAGTGGTTCAATCCAACCAAGGGTTATGGGTTCATCCAGCCCTCGAGCGGCGGCAAGGACGTGTTCGTTCATATTTCGGCAGTTGAGAAAGCTGGTCTTTCGACACTCAATGAAGGGCAGACCGTCGAATACGAAGAGATCGCCAATCGCGGTAAGACTTCGGCCGAGAACCTCAAGGTTTAGCGCAAACGCGCGGTCGGCAACGGCGCGCTCTCGGAGTTAAATCCGGGAGTTGGGCTAAGAAAATTTCTCAAAAACTGTGAGCGTTCGGCGGAGCGGGCACCGCTTCTGCACGTGCGATAGATCCTTCGTGCGCGAAAACCGGCCGCTCAATCTTCCGTAACCCATTTCTGGACCGTCATCACGTCGGGTGGCTGCAAATAGCCGCGCGGCCAGAGATCGACGACCCACTCGACCTTGGTGGCGCGATCGACCAGCACTGCGGTGTTGTGCGGCGTCTGCAGCACCAGCGTATTGCCGCGATATTTCGGATCGCCGATCGCGTGATGCTTCAAGAGGCCCCACTCCCGCAGCACCAGCAACAGGCTTGTCGTGTTCCGCGTCGTGTCCCAGCAATCGAAATTGTGCTTGTCGTCGAAGTAGCGGAAGTCCGCTTTCGCCACGCGCTTGTTGGTACCGAGGATCGGCCCCATGCGGCGGTCGAACCACACTACCACCTTCTGCACCGCGGCGCGTTCGGCCGCAGCCGAGGCCCGCCCCGCCGCCATGATTTGTGTGATCGCGCTACGGTCGCCGGCCGAAAAATCGAGGATCTCGCGGCGCCGGCAGACGAAGCCGTAGCAGACCGTCATGGATGTGGCCGACGGCGGATAGATCGAAACCGAGCTGTAGAGATAAGCGATCGCAGAACTCAGCTCGACGGCCTTCGCCGCGGGCGCGCCAAATAGCGCGGTGAGGACAACGCCGAGCACCGCCGCGAAGCTGGTTCGCGTGCGGCTTCCCCGTATCGGCAAAGCGGCGTCTCTCATGATCCCTGCTGTTCCCAAGCGACGACGTGCCTGACGATTAGCGCGGCGTCCTCACGCTGCCAACCAGCAAGCCCGCGATCTGTGGATCACGCCGCGGAAATTCCGGCAGCTGTGTTTTCCGTGCGCCAGTTGGTTCCTCCCGCATCGCGCGGGTCTCGAAGCCACGGGATTAACCGACCGGCAGCGGCGCGTCGCGTTTGACCTCTTCCATCACGGCGTAAGTCCGCGTCTCGCGCACGCCCGGCAGCGCCAGCAGGCTCTCGCCCAGGAACCGGCGGTAGGCGGTCATGTCGGCGACCCGGGCTTTGACCAGATAATCGAAGCCCCCCGCCACCATGTGGCACTCCAGCACCTCGGGCGCCGTCTGCACCGCTCTGGCGAACCGCTCGAAGACGTCAGGTGTGGTCTTGTCGAGCACCACCTCGACGAACACGAGCAAGCCCAGGCCCAGCCGGTGCGGATTGAGCCGGGCGCCGTAACCTTCGACAAAGCCATCGCGCTGCAGCCGTTTCAACCGCTCGCCGATCGAGGTCGGCGACAGCCCGATCCGCTCGGCCAGCTCGACATTGGCAATACGGCCATCCCCCTGAAGGATTGAGAGGATTTTCCGGTCTATCTTGTCAATTTCGACCATTTATCTAGCTATTCCAATTCCTTTCCTGATTTTCTAAGGCAAAATCACATATTTGTCTATCGAACTACGGTTTGAGCGGCAGTAAGGTTGCGGTAGCAGCCAAGAGAATCGCATGCCGGCCCGTCCGCCATTCCCTCCGCCTTTCAGCGCGCCCTACGCACCCGACGATCGTGCGATGGCCGCCCGCCTGCTCGGAGCCGCGGGGCTGGACACGGCGCAGGAGAAGCGCATCGATCGCACGGCGACCCGGCTGATCGAGGCCATCAGGGCCAACGACGATCCGCTCGGCGGCGTCGAGGACATGCTGCGCGAGTTCGCGCTGTCGACCAAGGAAGGGCTGGCGCTGATGGTGCTGGCGGAGGCGCTGTTGCGCGTACCGGACGCCCGCACCGCCGACCAGTTCATCGAGGACAAGCTCGCGCAGGGCGACTTCGTCCATCACGAAACCAGGTCGAGCGCGTTCCTGGTCAATGCCTCGGCGTGGGCGCTCGGGATGTCGGCCCGCGTGATCCAGCCCGGCGAGACGCCGCAGGGGACCATCGGACGGCTGACCAAGCGGCTGGGCGCGCCGGCCGTGCGGGCGGCGACGCGGCAGGCGATGCGGCTGATGGGCAATCATTTCGTGCTCGGCGAGACCATTGAAGCCGCGCTATCGCGGGCGCAGCCGCATTCCTCGCGCCATCAACGTTACTCCTTCGACATGCTTGGCGAAGGCGCCCGCACAGCCGATGACGCCGTGCGCTATTTCAATTCCTACGCCAGCGCGATCGAGGCGATCGGCCGCACGGCTGGTGACCGTCCCCTCCCCGACCGGCCCGGCATCTCGGTCAAGCTCTCGGCACTGCATCCGCGCTTCGAGGCCGTGAGCCGCGCACGGGTGATGAGCGAACTGGTCCCTCGCCTGATCGATCTCGCCCGGCAAGCCAAATCCCATGACCTCAATTTCACTGTTGATGCCGAGGAAGCAGACCGGCTGGAATTGTCGCTCGACGTGATAGCGGCAGCGCTTGGCGATTCATCGCTTGCAGGCTGGGACGGTTTTGGCCTGGCGATCCAAGCCTACCAGAAGCGAGCCGTTGGCGTGATCGAATACGTCGACCGTCTCGCACGCAGCCTCGACCGCAAAATGATGGTGCGGTTGGTCAAGGGCGCCTATTGGGACACCGAGATCAAGCGCGCGCAGGAACGCGGGCTCGACGGCTATCCCGTGTTCACCCGAAAGGCGATGACCGATCTGAACTTCCTCGCCTGCGCAAAACAATTGCTGGCGTTGCGACCGCGGATTTTTCCGCAGTTCGCGACGCATAATGCGCTGACGGTCGCAACCATCCTCGAACTGGCAACGGACCAGAGCGGATTCGAATTCCAGCGGCTGCACGGCATGGGCGAGGCGCTCTATGCGAAGCTCGGAGAGGATCGCCCCGACATCGCCCATCGCACCTATGCGCCGGTCGGCAGCCACCGTGATCTGCTGGCCTACCTGGTGCGGCGATTGCTGGAGAATGGTGCCAATTCATCCTTTGTCGCGCTCGCCGCCGACGAGGCGGTGCCGGTGTCGCAATTGCTGCGGCGTCCGGCCGACATCGTCGGCAGCGCAGACGGAGCCGCGCATCCCAAAATCCCGTTGCCGCGCGATCTCTACGGGCCCGAACGGAAGAATTCCCGCGGGATTGAATTCGGCGAACGCACGGCGCTGGAGCAACTCGCCTCAGACATCGCCGCCGCACCAACACTGGCATCGCAGAGCATCACCGACGCAACCGAGAGCGTGGCCAATGCGGCGGTAGCGGCTGCGCGCGACGGCTTCAAGCATTGGGCCAGAACGCCGGCCGCGACGCGCGCAGCGGCGCTGGAGAAGGCCGCCGGTTTGCTGGAGCAGCGCGCGGCGCATTTCATCGCGCTGCTGCAACGCGAGGGTGGCAAGACACTCGACGATTCGATCTCGGAAGTCCGCGAAGCCGTGGATTTCTGCCGTTACTATGCCGCGCAGGGACGCGAATTGTTCGGCGAAGGCAAGGCAATGCCGGGACCGACGGGCGAGAGCAACATGCTCTGCCTGCGCGGCCGCGGCGCCTTCGTCGCAATCTCGCCGTGGAATTTTCCGCTGGCGATCTTCCTCGGTCAAGTTACGGCGGCCTTGATGGCGGGCAATGCCGTAGTTGCGAAGCCGGCCGAGCAGACGCCGCTGATTGCGGCTGAAGCCATCAGGCTGTTGCATGAAGCCGGCGTGCCGGCGTCGGCGCTGCATCTGGTGGCAGGCGACGGCCGCATCGGCGGCATGCTGGTGGCGCATCCCGATATCGCCGGCGTCGTCTTCACCGGCTCGACCGAAGTCGCGCGGACGATCAACCGCGCTCTCGCTGCCAAGGATGGACCGATCGTGCCGCTGATCGCGGAGACCGGCGGCATCAATGCGATGATCGTCGATGCCACCGCCCTGCCCGAACAGGTCGCCGACGACGTGGTGACCTCGGCGTTCCGCTCCGCCGGACAGCGCTGCTCGGCGCTGCGGCTGTTGTTCCTGCAGGACGACGTCGCCGACCGGATGATCGAGATGATAGCGGGCGCGGCGCGCGAACTCGTCATCGGCGATCCCGCAAATCCCGCCACGCATATCGGCCCGGTAATCGACGCCGAGGCCAGGCAGCGGCTGGACGCGCATATCGAACGCATGAAGCAGGAAGCTCGGGTGCACTTTGCCGGTCGCGCACCACAAGGCAATTACGTTGCGCCGCATGTTTTCGAATTGCCCGATGCCGGCCAGCTCACGGAAGAGGTATTCGGCCCGGTGCTGCATGTGGTGCGCTACCGCGCCGACCGGTTCGATCAGGTGCTGCAAGCGATCGAGCGTTCGGGTTACGGGCTGACGCTCGGCATCCATTCCCGGATCGACGATACGGTCGAAGATGCGATCGAGCGACTGCAAGTCGGCAATATCTACGTCAACCGCAACATGATCGGCGCCGTCGTCGGCGTGCAGCCGTTCGGCGGCCATGGGTTATCCGGCACCGGCCCCAAGGCTGGCGGGCCGCATTATCTGGCACGTTTTGCAACCGAGCAGACAGTGACCATCAATACCGCCGCAGCCGGCGGAAATGCAGCGCTGATGTCCGGCGGGGAGTAGTTGCATCACTTTCCAGGATGGGCCAAATGACGTTTGAACCTGATCGCTCATAGCGGTAATTCAACCGGAACGACAAACGTCACGGAGCGGCGCCACGATGGAAAAGGGTATTTTTGAAGGCCTCAAGGTTCTGGATTGCGCGAGCTTCATCGCAGCGCCTGCCGCCGCCACCGTGCTGTCGGATTTCGGCGCCGACGTCATCAAGATCGAGCCGCCCGGCGCCGGCGACCCCTATCGCAACTTGCCGAACCTGCCGGGCTATCCCCACAGCGAGCATAATTTCGCGTGGATGCTGGAAGCGCGCAACAAGAAGAGCCTCGCACTCGATCTCTCGAAGCCCGAGGGCCAGGCGGTGCTGCATCGGCTGGCCGCGCAAGCCGACGTCTTCATCACCAACTATCCGCCGCAGGTGCGCGAGCGACTCGCCATCGCCCACGCCCATCTGGCGCCCCACAACGAACGCCTGATCTATGCCTCCTTCACCGGCTATGGCGAAAAGGGCGAAGAGGCCAACAAGCCCGGCTTCGACAGCAATGCCTATTGGGCGCGGTCGGGCCTGATGGACCTGGTGCGGGCGGACGAACGCACCACGCCGGCACGCTCGATCGCCGGCATGGGTGACCACCCTTGCGCGATGGCATTTTACGGCGCGATCGTCACCGCACTCTACAAGCGCGAACGCACCGGCAAGGGCTCGCATGTCAGCTCCAACCTGATGGCCAATGGCGTCTGGGCGGCTTCGGTGCTGGCGCAGGCAAAACTGGTCGGCGCGAAATTCGGCGAACGCCGACCACGCGAGCGCGCGCTCAACGCGGTCACCAACCACTACCAGTGCAAGGACGGACGCTGGTTGATCCTCTCCCTGCTCAATGAGGACCGGCAATGGCCGACGCTGGCGCGCTGCCTCGGCCGCGAGGATCTCGTCACCGATGCGAGGTTCGAGACCAGGAAGGAGCGTCATGCGCGATCAGTGGAGCTGATCAAAATTTTCGACGAGACCTTTGCGACCAGGGACCTCGCCGAATGGCGCAAGATCCTTGACGGCAACGGCCTGGTGTTCGGCGTCGTCGGCATCCTCGACGATATCCCGAACGACAAGCAGATGATCGAGAACGAGGTGCTGGTGCCATTCGAGAACGACACCATGCTCACCATCAGCAGCCCGATCTGGGTCGACGGCAGCCGGAAGGTCCAGCCGCGCAAGCCCCCCGGGCTCGGCGAGCACAGCGACGAAATTTTGCGCAACGCCGGTTATGACGAAACAGCGATCGGCAAGCTGCGCGCGGCCGGCGCAGTGGCTTGAGGTAACGAGCCATGCCCAGCTATCGCCTGCATTACTTCCCGGAGTCGGGAAACAGCTACAAGCTCGCGCTGATGTTGACCCTATGCGGCCAGACCTTTGAGCCGGTCTGGACCGATTTCGGCGGCGGCGTGACGCGGACGCCGGAATGGCGGCGTGACGTCAACGCGATGGGCGAAATTCCCGTGCTCGAGGTCGACGGCGAACGCCTGACCCAGACCGCGCCGATCCTGCTCATGCTGGCAAAGCAATTAGGCCGGTTCGGCGCTGAGACCGAGCAGGAACATTTCGAACTGCTGCGCTGGTTGTTCTGGGACAACCACAAGCTCACCGGCTACATGGCGACCTATCGCTATCTACGGACGTTTACGCCATCGCCGGACGAGCATGTGCTGAAACATTATCGCAGGCGTATCGACGATTACCTGTCGATCCTCGAGCAGCACATGCAGAAGAATGCATTCGCGATCGGCGAGCGGCCGACGGTGGCCGACATATCGATGATGGCCTATCTGCATTATCCCGCCGACGAGACCGGCTATGATCTGGCCGCGAGCCACCCCGCGATCAGCGCCTGGCTCGCGCGGATGGCGCAACTGCCGGGCTGGAAATCGGCCTATGATCTGTTGCCCGGCAAGCGCCTGACGCATTACGCCAAATAATCACTCAGCGGTTGAGCCAGGCCCAGGCGATGCCGAACACGATCACGCCAGCAATGACGGTGACCGCGATCGCCCAGGTGCTGACACGGAAAGCACTTACCGCTTCGCGCTTGGCTTCGTTCGCCGCAATCTCGCGATTGCGCTGCTTGTTTTCCTGGTCGGAAGAGCTCATCGGCGGTCTCCGCTCAGCTTGCTGCTGCCGCTGTTCGTACCTTACCATCAATTGATGACGGCCGGTCAGCCCGGGAACCGTTGCTAACGGCTTTTGACGAAGCACATGCCGATGCGTGAGGTTTTGCCGGCGGCCTGACAGGTCAGTCCCTCGGCGCAGGTCCAGTCGCGAAAACTTCCGTCGTTGCCGGCGGCCGGTTTGCCCTGCACATAGCAATGCGCGCCCCAGCCGTCGTAATAATTGGTGCCGGCGAGCTCGGTGCTGCTGCGCAATTGCGGGCGGCTGGCGAACCCGCGCGAGTAGTCCGGCGGCTTGCCGTCGCGGAGCGCTGCAAGAATGTCGCGGCGGCGGACCTGGTCGCCGAAGAAATGTGGCGACGCCGGCACGACGGTCGTATTCGACGGCTTGTCCGCCATCCAGTCGACGCCGGGGAAGTGAAAGCCGCCGATGCCGCGCGTCTGGTGGCAGCCGGCACAGGTCACATCGTTGAGCCGCCGTTCGAACCCGGCAGGCGAGCGGATGTTTTGCAGCTTCACACCACCTTCCGTCGCTCTCCTGAGCGCGGCCACGACGTCCGCCTCGCTGAACACGGCGCCCTCGCCCTGCAGCAGCCCGAATTCCGGCTCCAGATCCGATGGATCGAACCCAACCGGCGTTGGCGCAATCGCGCCATTGGCGAGGAATTTTTCCGGGATCAGCACGGTGCCGCGATCGAACGCTGCGAGATTGATGGGATCGAGCAGCCATGCCCTGAACTCGCGCTTGAGGCCATCGTCGGCCAGAAGGCGCGGGCGGTCGATCTGGTTTTCCATCGGAGATTCCGCGAAGATCCGCGCGTCCCGATCGTAGCGAAACACCTTAAGCAGATAGTCGGTGCGGAAATCGCGGACCGAAGATTTCGGCGCGTGCGCAATCTGCAGATTGGTTTCGATGCGGTCGATATTCTCGTGGCTGATCAGGTCGAGCGGGCCATCCTCTGCCCGCAGCGTGCCGCCGAGCGGCGCGGCGAGCCAGCGATTGGCAATTTCGGAGCAGGTGATCGTGGATCCCTCAGCTTTCGCTTTCAGCACGAGGTTCAGCGTCATCGGCAGCCGCGGCGGCGGAGCGTTATCGCCGGCCGCCTTGTTGATCCGCGTCAGGCGGTAGATCAGGCGGATCTCGCCACAGCCCGCTTCCGCGGCGTAAGTGCGGTCCATGCGGTTGACGATACCGGCCAGCACAAACCGCGTCTCTGCCGAATAAAGCAGCGTGCGGTCGAACAATTGGAAATCAAAGCCCTCGCCGACGCCGATCGTCTCCTTTGGCAAGTTTGCCTGGTGCCGCGCGATATAGCGATCGAACTCGCCATCGATGGCCTGCCGGACCGGCACTATCGACGGCAAGGTGAACAACGCGCTGTTGGCGAGCGGAATATCAGCCGACCGCTCCGGCAGCAGCATGCGATCGATGCGGAATTTTCCGCCATCGAGCTCGCGCAGTGTGGCGGGATCGGTAATCGCTGTTCCGCGCTCCAGCGCCGCATCTTGTGCCGCATACGCCGGCAAAGCAGCGCAAAGCATTGCAAATACGATGGCAAGAAATCGGGGCGCGAGGCTCATGCCTCAAGTAACACCGCGCAATGAGACCTATTCAAGAAAAAAGGCGCCTCACATCGCCGTGAAGCGCCTTCCTGTTCGCATATCGTCCCGTCAGCGTGCGACGATCAGGCCCTTGCTGGTCACGACCACCCAGCGGCCATCCTGCTTGCGAATGGCGTCGACGCGGCCGAGACCGGGAATGGGATCGCCGGCATAGACCTCGTACATACCGCGGCGGCTCTCGATCAGAGCACTGCCATTAGCGACGTCCCGTAATATCCAGCCTTCCACGGTCGGCAGCCGGGCCACCTCAGGCTTGGGCGAAGCGGCAGGCGCAGGCGGCGCTGCGGCCGCAGCCTGCTGCGGTATCGAGCCTGTGATGTCCTTCGCTGGAGCCTGCGCGGCGGCAGCCGTCGGCGCGGACGCCTGGGCCGTGCGGAGCTTGTCGACGGCTTCGCTCAGCTTGGCGAGTTTCGCGGCGGGCTCGGCCTGCGCCTTCTCGACCTTGTCGAGCCGGTCGCTGGCCTTGTTGAGCTGGCCCGTCGTCGTCTTGGAAGTGTGCTCCAGGCTGGCTTTCAGCGCGACGATCTCGGCATCGATCCGCGCCACCGAGGTTTCGAGCGCGCTGTCCTTTGCCGAATTCTGGCTAGATGCCTGGGCCGAATCTCCGGCCATCAGCTTTCCGAAGCCGGCGGTCGCCAGCGCGCCACCCAGCGCGCCCGCCACCGTCGCCAGCGCCACCACGGCAGCCATCGCCCCGATCCTGCGTTTGCCGGACGATCCCTCCGCCGGCGCAGCCTTGGCATCGGCGCCGACGCGGTCGCCGGGCGACATGATCGTCACGTTGCCGGGGAAGCGCGGCGCTTCCGGCTTCACGTCGTCGATCTTGGGAGGCTCAGCCTTTGAGGCCTCGACCTTTGGCGCCTCCATCTTGACGGCGTCCACCTTGGGCGCGTCGGGCTTCGGAGAGGTCTCTTCCTGTGCGGGCGTGAGTTTTGCCGCCTCCACCTCAGCCGCCGCTGTTACCGGCTCATTCAGCGCAGGCATGTCAGGAGCGGCCGGCCCCGCGCCAAGAGTTCCGGTTTCACCGCTGCTGGGCTGGGGTTGCTGATCGCTCACGTTGGATTCTCCAGAATTGATTGACCATTTGGTAACTTTTATTGCTTGCCAAATCGTTACCGGCCTCGGGCTTACCGAAATTTTAGGAACTCATCAGGCCCGGTTTTGGGCCGCCACATGCCGGCCAGCCCGGCCCCGGGGCACCATGCTGCCCTGCGGCATCCTTGCTGGTTCCGTTTGCGCCGGTCTGTTTCCCGATTAACATGGACCGACCAGCCAGAAAGGCAGGTGGCCACCATGACCATCGAGAAATGCATCAACGAGTTTGATGTAGATGACGTCATTTTTGAGGAAGGCTCGACCGGGCGGGAACTGTTCGTGGTGCTCGACGGCCAAGTCGAAATCGCCAAGATGAACGGCGCCAGCAAGACGGTGATCGTCACGCTGGGCAAGGGTGAGTTCTTCGGCGAGATGGCTGTCATCGACGGCTCGTCCCGTTCGGCAACCGCCATCGCGGCGGCGCCAAATACCCGCGTGATGCGGATCAACCACGCCCGCTTCGTCTACCTGGTCAGCCAGCAGCCGGCCTTCGCGCTGATGATCATGGATGCGCTCAGCAAGCGCTTGCGGGCCTCCAACACGGTCGCCTTCAGAACCGCGGCCAATTCATGAGCGAGCGCAGGCCGAGCCCGTTCAAGACACTGCTCGACAGCGACGTCTGTACGCTGATCGAGGCGGCCGAGAACGTCTATCAGATCCGCTTCAAGAACCGCGCGGCGAATGCCTATCTGGTGCGCGGAAGCTCGCGCACCATCCTGATTGACGTAGGACTATCCTCGAACTATCCGCATCTGCTGACATGTCTCGACCATATCGGCGTGAAGCCCGACGATATCGACATGGTGGTGCTGAGCCACGAGCATCTCGACCACATCGGCGCGGCCTATCACTTCCATGGCCGCGCCTTCATCGCCGCGCATCGGCTCGCCGCCAACAAGATCATGCTGCGCGACGACTTCTCGATGCTGCGCAAGATGTTCAACGAGCCGAACGTGCCGATCAACATCGACCTCTGGCTGGAAGAAGGCAATCTGATCGATCTCGGCAATTTCCGCCTCAACGTGATGTACACGCCCGGCCACACCTCGGCCTGCATCACACTGTTCGAGCAGGACAAGGGGCTGTTGTTTGCCGCCGATACGCTGATGCCGGGTGGCGTGATGGGCGGCGTGTTCGGCTCCGGCAGCATCGCCGATTACATCCAGTCGTTGGAGCGGCTGAAGGGCCTGAACTCGAAGATCCTGCTGTCTGGCCACGGCCGGCTGTCCGACACCCCGCAGGACGACGTGCGGATCGCGATCCAGCGCTCGCACGGATTGTTGTCGGACACCGCGCAATTGTTCGACGCGCTGGATGCGCGATCGAATTTCGAACCGATCATGCAATCGGTGCGCGACCTCAACAAGCTCGACGACAGCTAGGCCAGCCGACCGCAACATATTCCGCAGCGTCGAATGCGTGATCCGCCCATTTGGCAAATGGCGCGGCGGGCTCGATTTCGGCGGCCAGGCCAGCCAGCCGCTCGATACGGCCAATACCAACATCGTCGCCTGGATGGCGCGGGTGGGCGAGCGGCCTTGCGAAGGCGCTACCGCGCGAGCTCTAGTTCATCCGAAGATGGCGACCTTGATTGTAGACAAGCTCCCAAAGTTCACTCGCGTTCCAACGCTCACTCTTCTCATTGAGCTTTTCTGCCACTGCAATCGCGAACTCATCAGCATCTGGAGGCTCTCTCGAAATGATCCGACAGCAATCCAATGACGGGCTCGCCGGCATCGCCGTCGCAAGCCGCCGACAAATTCTCGCAGCCACCGCGGCTGCATCGGCTGCACATAGACCCTGATCGTCGCGCAACATCTGCGTTATTATTCGTTCTGCTTTGCTCGCATCAATTCGAAGCTTTGTCATTTTCGCCTCCTTGCTGACGAAGCCACTCTGTTTGGCGCTGCCACTAAGAATCCAACAATGGGTGACTCTCTATTGGAGGTCGCTCCCACCAAGCCTAGCTTCGGACCACGCGGGAGCGATCGGGAGATCCATTGGCATGTTGTGATGACGCGGCCCCGGAGGTGCCTGTCAGCATATCCCACAGCCGTAGGGCGCTCATCTGCAAGAGCATCAAATGCGGCAACAAGACGGGCAGTAGGCACATTGCGATGCTGATGATGACAACCGCTACGTGGCTGAGCAGGTCGAGTGTGCGCAAGATCATCTCCCTGGTCATCAAGAGCACCATCATCGGGGCTGCGTATCCGACCAGATCGATCTCGCTGATCATGGCTGGAGCCTCCTCTGGTTGCTGGACAACGAGTAATGCTGACCGCCAACGTGCGCTCCGCAACGGCCCAATGTCCTGAAGCACTCCCGAAAAGGTTGCAAAATGTCTCCGAATTGAGCGGACCGCAGCGAGCGATCGAACGGAGCGAAGTCCTTGTTATCGCGTTGACTTCATCCAGATGAAGGAGTTGACTTCCAATATATTATTTTGATTGACGGGCAGGCATCCATGGTCGTCGAGCGATCGGAGCCCAATTTTCCTCATCCGCATGACGAAGCGCCCCCCGTCCGCGCCGCTAACCTTGAGTGGCGGATGGGGTCGCTTGTGCTGGACCCAGTTGCGCGCATCCTGATTCATGACGGTACCCCCCTGCCCCTGGGTGAGCGGGCTGTTTCAATTCTTCTGATGCTGGTGGAGCGATCGGGTCAATTGGTCAGCAAGGAAGACCTCATCGAATTTGCCTGGCAGGGTTTAGCCGTAGAGGACAGCAATCTCACAGTTCAGGTTGCTGCGTTGCGGCGTGCGTTGGCGTTGGTCCCTGGAGGGAGGTCCTGGATCGAGACTTTGCCTCGGCGCGGCTATCGTTTCGTCGGTATCGCCGTACGATCCGGAGATAAAGACCCACCGACGTCGGATGAACCACGGGCAGCCCAATCGTCTTCACAGCTACCCTCGTCCAAACTCGCAAACGATAAAAAAAGCCTGCCGACGCCGCCTGCGCTCACCGATTCACGCACGCACCACATGGTTGGGCGCGCCGCCCCGCTCGATATGCTGGACCGGATGACACAGCGCATGCTGACCGGCCAAAGACAGATTGCGTTTGTCACCGGGGAAGCCGGGATCGGCAAAACGGCCTTTCTCCAGATGGCGGTGGACCGGCTGTCGCAGCAGGGCGTCGATTTGCTGTGCGGGCGCTGCACCGAGAGGTTCGGAACCGATGAAGCGTTCCTGCCCTTAATCGACGCGCTGGTGACACGATGTCGCAGCACGGACGGAGCAGAACTGCAGACAGCTATTCGCGCCCACGCGCCAACCTGGATGCTGCAGATACCAGGTTCGATTGGTGCGACGGAGCGCGCCGCGTTTCAGCGCGAAGTATTTGGGGCGACCCGCGAGCGCATGCTCCGCGAATTTTGCGATCTCGTGGAAGCACTGACCGCCGATCGTCCATGGGCAATCGTTCTCGAAGATCTGCATTGGAGCGACTTGGCAACGCTGGACGCGCTCTCCCGCTTTGCACGAGGGGACAGTAAGGCCTCGGTGCTGATCCTCGGTTCCTATCGGCCGGCAGATAGCATCATCGGCCAACATCCCATTCGGCGTCTGCACCAGGATCTGGAGATACATGAACGCTGCGGCGAGTTGCGCCTCGATCGATTGTCTCGAATGGAGGTCGAGCGACATCTCGCACTGCGGTTCCGCGATGATGCAGTGGCGTCCGCATTGTCTGAACCCGTGTTCGAGCGAACGCAGGGACAGCCGCTGTTCATCGCATCGTTGATCAAGTTTTTCATCGATCAGCGAGTGATCGTCGAAACTGACGGTGCCTGGCGCCTGCCATCGGAAGCGGTGATTCCGCACGATGGCGTACCGACCGACTTGCTGAATATGATCAATTATCAGGTAGGCCGCCTCACGGAGGATGAACGGCGTCTTCTCGAAGTCGCCAGCGTGGCAGGCGGAGATTTTTCCGCTGCCCTGGTGGCAGCCGGCTTGTCACGCGATGCCGTCGAGGTTGAGCGTGAGCTGGAAGCGTTGACCCGCAAAGATCACACGCTGGTGCCGTCGGGTGTGTCCGAATGGCCGGATGGCACGTACTCGGGATCATATGCCTTCCGGCATATCCTGTATCAAAACGTCGTTTATCAGCATCTCGCGCCGGGACAGCGCGTGCAAACGCACAGGCGTCTGGGCAAGAGGCTGGAACAGGCATATGGCGATCTCACCTCGGAAATCGCGCCGGTGCTCGCGCTCCATTTCGAACAGGGCCGGGATTTTCCGAGCGCCTTGCGCTACCTCGGACAGGCGGCAGAGAGTTCCGCGAAGCGCCTCGGCCACGCGGAAGCCGCCAGCTATCTAACGCGTGGTCTTAGTATCCTCGATCGCCTTGATGCGCCGGACAAGTTCAGGCTGCGCATCTCCGTGTTGCGACATCGCAGCCTTGCGCTTCGCTCAAGCGGCGATCTCGCCGGCTCTGTCCGTGATCTCAAGGAGATGATTGTCTGCGCTGGACACGCCGGCGAACTTCGACAGGAGGTCGCTGGCCTTGTTGCCGTTAGCCGGTTCTGCTTGCACGCAGATCGACGCCTCTGCCTTCAGGCGGCCGAAGATGTGCTGATTAAAAGCCAAGCCCTGGAGGACGATACCTTCAAGGCGATGGTACAAGGCAGCAGTGCCAGCATCAACCTGTATCTCAAGGGTTGGCACGAACAGGACGCCGCTCGTTGCATGCGAGCAATGGAATTGAGTGCGGGCGCGCAGGACCACGGCACGTTGATCAGGCGTTATGGAATCGAGGGAATTCTTGACTGTTGGCGCTCGCGGTACCGAGAGTGTCGACGCTCGGCGACGCATGGAAAGCGATTGGCCAGCGAAGCCGGGGATGTTTACGTCTTTGTCCTTTTCAATGTGCTGGAATCCACCGCGCTGCTTCATCTGGGCGAGTGGCGGGATTTGCAGCGCGAAACCACAACCGCCCTGGAATTTGCGAGAAAAAACGGAAATGAACAGGCCAGCGGATTATGTCGACTGACACTCGCATGGTTGCACGTCGAAGCAATGGATTTTGATGGAGCCCGCGCCCTCTGCGAAGGCGTCGACGAGAACACTCTCAACGAAAACCAGTTTGCTTATTTCTTCCAGCGAGCGGTCCTGGCGAAAGCTTTCGTGGGACTGCGCGACCCGCAGGGAGCAAGCAAACAGTTTAATGACGTTCAGCGCCGCCTCGAACAAGACGGCATTCCGCTGGATTTTACAATATCCACGCAGCTTTATCACTGTTTGGGAGAATATTGCCTGCAGATTGCCGAATTTGATCAGGCGAGAAGATGGGCGATCCAGCTGCGCGACTACGCCGCCCCGGCACCCGATCAGAACCATCTCGCGCTCGCCCATGGTCTGTTGGCGCGGATCGCTTTTGCTACCGGCGATCGGAACGAAGCTCGGGAACACTTGTCGCGCGCTTTGTCGATCGTTGACAATGCCAACTTTCCTCTCGCTGCATGGCGAGTTTATCTCGGCGCCGCGAAGATATTCGAATGTATCGGCGAAGCGGACGATGCTACCACTTATCGGATCCGTTTTGAGACGGTGATGCGAACTCTTGCGCGAAACTTTGAGCCCGACGATGCCTTGCACAGCTCCGTGTTGAACGCTCTGACGACTTGAACGGCGTGATCGATCTCGTCGTCTGACAGCCGCCTGGTAGACTTTGCCCCAAAGAGAAAGGCCGACGGGCGTTACGCCGCCGACCTTGTCTTGCAACTGCCGGCTCGTGGGTCCGGTTCCGTTGCTTTGCATTGCGGTTACCAGAACTATTTTGACCAGTAGCACCCAGAGACGGCTGATGCCATTGCGCGTAGGTATTGCCGAGCCGTACCGAGGTTAGGCTCATGCTATCAAAACGGATGGAGCCGACTATCCATTGGTTTACGGCGGTGGTGGCGATCTACATCACCACCGGCGCATCCGGTAGCTCATTCGGCCCTGGCTCCTGCGCCGGAAAGTGCGTCGCCAACTCGCGCGACACCGCCTCGATTCCCTTGATCACGCCGCCTTCAAAATTTCCGGCCCTGAACTGCCTCTCCATCTCGACGCAGATTTTTTCCCAGCCGGCGTTGCCGACCCTGGCATCGATGCCACGGTCGGCAACGATCTCGAAGTCGTGGTCGGCCAGCAGCAGGTAGATCAAGACGCCGTTGTTGTGGACGGTGTCCCAGATCCGCAATTGCGAAAAAATATCCAACGCCCGCCCCCGCGCCGGCTGATTGCGAAACAGCGGCGCACCATCGAGCGCGCCTTCGACCACAAAACGGACCTGTCCAGAATGGGTGGCTTCGCCTGACTTGATCGCCTGCTCGATCCTCGCCAGCGCTTGTGGCGGAAAGATCCGCCGCAGCCGCCAGCGGTGTTCGAGGAGATGCTTGCCGACGCGCTTGATGCTCATGCTACCAGCTCCCCGATGCGCCGCCGCCGCCAAAGCTGCCGCCGCCGCCACTGAAGCCGCCGCCCGAACTGCCACTGCTGCTACCGCTGCTCCCCCCACTCGACCAGCCGCCACGTGTGCCGCGGCTGCCGCCCGAGGGCATCAGATCGATGAACGCGGAAATGAGGAAAGCGAGCACGCCGACGATCGCCGCCACGCCGAGGCTGCCGACGACGAGCCATGCCAAAATTCCAACGAAGCCGCCGGTCGCAGCCGAGCCGACCAGCCGGCCGAGCGCCGCCCTCAGGGCGCCGCCGACAAGGAACACGAAGGCGAGCACGAACGGATTGAACGGGTCGATGGAGTTGAAAAAACCGGTGTCTTGCCAATGCGGCGGCTCCGGCTCCGGCAATTTCTCGCCATTGATGACCCGGACCATCCGGTCGGTCCCGGCAGAAACGCCACCGGCAAAATCGCCCGTCTTGAACTTCGGCGTGATGTCTTCGTCGATGATGCGCTTGGTGGTGGCGTCGGTCAGCGCGCCTTCGAGGCCATAACCAACCTCGATCCGCAAGCGGCGGTCGTTCTTGGCGATGACGAGCAGCGCACCGTCGTCGATCTTCTTGCGGCCGATCTTCCAGGCCTCCGCGACCCGGAGCGCGTACTGCTCGATGGCCTCGCCGTCGGTCGTCGGCACGATCAGCACTGCGACCTGGCTGCCCTTGCGTGTCTCGAGATCCCTCAGCGTCTGCGTCAGCGATGCGACGTCTGCCGCCGTGAGCGTGCCGGTCTGATCGACCACCCGTCCGCTCAGCGGCGGCACCGCGACGAGCGCCAGCGCCGCACCAGCCCAGCACAGCAGCAGCCCAAGAAGGGAGGCTCTTGCAGCGTTCATCGCGGATCGTCTTTTCAGCCGCTACTTCGCGGGCGCCGGCGTCGGGTTGAAATCGACCTTCGGCGCCGTCGAGATTTCCTTCTCGTTCTCGACCGAGAAATTCGGCTTGTCCTTGTAGCCGAACATCATCGCGGTCAGATTGTTCGGGAAGGTGCGAATGCCGACATTATAGTCCTGCACCGCCTTGATGTAGCGGTTGCGCGCCACGGTGATGCGGTTCTCGGTGCCTTCGAGCTGCGACATCAGATCGCGAAACAGCGCATCCGATTTGAGCTGCGGATAGTTTTCGGTCACCACCAGCAACCGCGACAGCGCGCTCGACAGTTCGCCCTGGGCGGCCTGGAATTTCTGGAACGCGGCGGGATCGTTCAGCACCTCCGGCGTCGCCTGGATGCTGCCGACCTTGGCGCGAGCATTGGTGACGCCGAGCAGCACGTCCTTTTCCTGCTGCGCAAAACCCTTCACGGAATTGACGAGGTTGGGCACCAGGTCAGCACGGCGCTGATACTGGTTGACCACTTCCGACCAGTTCGCCTTGACCTGTTCGTCATTGGTCTGGATCGCGTTGTAACCGCAATTGGTCAAGCTCAGGCACGACAGCGTCGCCAGCACGGTCCATAATCTGCGCATCGCACTCTCCCAAAGAAAAACGAACGCCAACATAGCAGATTGGTTGCATCCGGTATGCAGCCGCGAGCCCAGATTTTGCAGGCGATGCCACTTGCGTATCATTTGCCGAAATAACAACATGGCCGCCAACAATAAGGGAAACGCGAGGGCGCCATGGAGTTCGAGACCATCGTCGTGGAGCGGCCGGAGCCGCGCATCGCGCGGATCGTGATGAACCGGCCCGAGGCGCGCAACGCGCAGAACCTGCAGATGACCTACGACCTCAACGCTGCCTTCGACCAGGCCGTACAGGACGACGAGGTCAAGGTCATCATCCTCGCCGGCAGCGGCCCGCATTTTTCGTCAGGACATGACCTGCGTCCCGGGGCAAAGAATACCGCGGGCGTGGATTTTCCGCCGGTCGGAAATTGGGGCGGGTTCGCCGAACCCAACGCACACGGCCGCTTTGCGCGCGAGCAGGAAATCTATCTGCAGATCACACGGCGCTGGCGCAATCTGGCGAAACCCACGATCGCGGAAGTGCACGGCAAGTGCATCGCCGGCGGCCTGATGCTGGCGTGGGCCTGCGACCTCATTGTCGCAAGCCATGATGCGGAGTTCTGCGACCCCGTGGTGACCATGGGCGTCTGCGGTGTCGAATGGTTCGTACATCCCTGGGAGCTCGGCCCTCGCAAGGCCAAGGAACTGCTGTTCACCGCCGACGTCTGGAGCGCGGAAGAAGCGCACCGGCTCGGCATGGTCAACCATGTCGTGCCGAGGCCAGAACTTTCCTCCTTCGTGATGAAGCTCGCCGAAAGAATCGCAGCGAAACCTTCGTTCGCGCTGAAACTGACAAAGGAAGCCGTCAATCGCTCCGTCGACGTGATGGGGCAACCGGCGGCGATCGAGCAGGCGTTCGCGCTGCATCAGCTCTGCCACGCGCATAACCTTCAGGAATTCGGAATGATCGTGGACCCCGCAGGCCTGCACCCCTCCGTCCGGAAACCGACACAGGCAAAATAGAACAAGAAAAGTAGATCAGATGGACCTTACCCCAAGCGACGAGCAGCGATTGCTGCGCGAAAGTGTCGACCGCTTCGTCAGCGAGACCTATACCGCCGATCACCGCCGTCGGACCGCCAACGATCCGCTCGGCTTCAGCACCAAAATCTGGAAGCAGTTCGCCGATCTTGGCTGGCTGGCGCTGCCGATCACTGAGGCCAATGGCGGGCTCGGCGGCGGCGCCATCGAGGTTGGCATCCTGATGGAAGCGTTCGGGCGCGGCCTCGTCTCTGAGCCCTATCTTTCCACGGTCGTGATCGGCGCGTCGTTAGTCGCGGAATGCGGCACGGAGACGCAGAAGCAGGCATTGCTGCCTGATATCGCCGATGGATCGCTGGTTCTGGCATTCGCGCATTCGGAACGTCAGGCGCGCTTCGATCTCGCCGACGTCAGAACCACGGCGAAGAAGACGCCTGACGGTTGGCGTCTCGATGGAGACAAGACCGCCGTGCTCGACGGCCACGCCGCAGGACAGATCATCGTCTCGGCCCGTGTCGATGACGGCTCAGGCAAAGCTGGCAAGCTCTGCCTGTTCCTGGTGCCGCAAGGCACGCGCGGCATCACCTCGCGCGACTTTCCGCGGCTTGGCGGCGGCCGGGCCTGCAATCTCGAACTCCGGGATGTGCATCTTCCCACCGACGCCCTGCTCGGCGACGGCGGCGACGCGCTGCCGGCGATCGAAGCCGTAGTCGATCGCGCGATGGCCGCACTTGGCGCCGAGGCCGTCGGCATCATGCAAACGCTGCTCGACCAGACGCTGGAATACACCAAAATTCGAAAGCAGTTCGGGCGCCCGCTGTCCGCCAATCAGGTGATCCGGCATCGGCTGGCCGACATGGCGATGCAATGCGACGAGGCGCGCTCGATGGCGTTGCGCGCAGCGTTGATGGCCGATGCCGAGCCCGTCGCGCGCAGTCGCGCTGCGTCGGGAGCGAAAGCCAAGATCGGCAAGTGCGCGCGCTTTGTCGCAGAACAGTCGGTCCAGCTTCACGGCGCGATGGGCGTTACCGAGGAGCTCGACATCGGCTCCTATTTCAAGCGGCTGCTCGCCTTCGACACGTTGTTTGGCGGCAGCGCCCATCATTACCGCCGTCACGCCGCCCTCGGCGGCCGTGCCATTCAGGCCTGAAAGGAGCGCTATCCATGGATCTCACCTTCAATGCCGAAGAGCGCGCCTTCGAGAAAGAGGTGCGCGACTTCATCGCGGCGAACCTCACGCCCGAGATGAAACGCGCCACCGCGCTGACGCCCTCGGTGTTCTCCGATCCTGACATCGGCATGGCCTGGCAGCGCGCGCTGCACAGGAAAGGCTGGGGCGCGCCGGGCTGGCCAGTCGACCATGGCGGACCCCACTGGACGCCAGCGCAGCGCTGGATTTTCGAGGCCGAATGCGCCCGCGCCGGCGTGCCGAACGTGAATGTGATGGGCGTCAAGATGGTCGGCCCCGTCATCATCGGCTTCGGCTCGCCCGAACAGAAGAACTTTTACCTGCCGCGAATTCTCTCCGGCGAGGACTACTGGTGCCAGGGCTATTCCGAACCGGGCTCCGGCTCCGACCTCTCCTCGCTGAAAACCCGCGCGGTGCGCGACGGCGACGACTACATCATCAACGGCACCAAGATCTGGACCACGCATGCCCATCACGCCAACCGCATGTTCGCGCTGGTGCGCACCAACGAGACCGAGCGGCAGCAGGACGGCATCTCCTTCATCCTGATCGACATGAAGAGCCCGGGCATCACCACGCGGCCGATCCTGACCATCGGCGGCGACCACGAGGTCAACCAGGTGTTCTTCGACGACGTCCGCGTCCCCGTCGCCAACAGGGTCGGCGAGGAAGGCAAGGGCTGGACCTACGGCAAATATCTGCTCGAATTCGAGCGGGGCGCCGGAATCGCCTCAGCCAAATTGCGCGACGCGCTGAAGACGATTTCCGATCTTGCCGAATCCGACACTACCGGCCGCGCCATCGACGATCCCGATATCGCGGTGCGGATGTCCGAGATCGAGGTCGATATCGACACGCTGGAGATGACGGAATTGCGCGTGCTTTCGGCGCTGCAGACCGGACAAAATCCCGGCGCCGTGTCGTCGCTGCTGAAACTGCGCGTCAGCGAAATCCGACAAGCCGTGACGCGGCTCGGCGTCGAGGTGATCGGCAATGACGGCCTCTATGTCGAGCCGGTGCGGCCGCTCTACCGGCTCAACGAGACGCCGGGAATTCCCGAGGAGATGCTTCCCGTCGTGCCGGAATATCTCAACGGCCGCGCGTACACGATCTTCGGCGGCTCGTCGGAGATCCAGCGGGAGATCGTGGCGAAGATGGTGCTGGGGTTGTAGCTCTCTCCACCGTCATTCCGGGGCGCGCGAAGCGCGAACCCGGAATCTCGAGGTTCCGGGTTCGATGCTGCGCATCGCCCCGGAACGACAGCATCTATAGTCCCCCCGCCTTCGCATCCCTGATCGCCTGCCAGATCTTCGCCGGCGTCAGTGGCGTGTTGAGCTGCTTGATGCCGAGTTCGCTCAAGGCATCCATCACGCCATTAGTGATGCAGGGCGGTCCGCCGATCGCGCCGGACTCGCCGCAGCCCTTGGCGCCGAGCGGATTGGTGCGGCAGGGCGCGGAATCATCCAGCGTCACGGCAATCGGCGGAATATCGTCGGCACGCGGCACGCAGTAGTCCTGGTAGCTCGCGGTCAGCAGTTGCCCTTCCTCGCTGTAGGCAACGCCTTCATAGAGCGCCTGCCCGATGCCCTGGGCGACTCCGCCATGCACCTGACCGGTCACCAGCATGGGGTTGACGGCGATGCCGACGTCGTCGACCGTGGTGTAGCGCACCACCCGCGTGATGCCGGTTTCGGGATCGATCTCGACCTCGCAGATATGCGCGCCATTCGGCCAGCTCGGGCCATCGACCTCGCCTTCGGAATCGACACTAAGCCGCGCGCCGTCTTCCTTCTTCGCGATCTCGAACAGGCTGATGCGCCTGTCGGTGCCGACCACACTGAGCCAGCCATCGCGATATTCGATATCCTCGACCGACGTCTCCAGGACGTTCGAGGCCTTCTCGCGCGCCTTGTTGATCATGTCATTGCTCGAAACCGCGACCGCCGTGCCGCCGACGAACAGCGAGCGCGAGCCGACGCTGCCGAAACCGGTGGCCAGATCCGTGTCGCCCTGCACCACGTCGATCTTGTCCATGGCAATGCCGAGCGTATCGGATACCATTTGCGTGTAGGTAGTCTGCAGACCCTGCCCCATCGCCATGGTGCCGGAATGCAGGATGATGCGGCCTTCTGCCGTGGCATGCAGGCTGACCTTTTCGGTGTGCGCGCGCCCGCCGGTCCATTCGATGTAGCTGGTGAGCCCGCGCCCGTAGAGCAGGCCCTTCTTCCTCGCTGCCTTCTTGCGCGCGGCAAAGCCGTCCCAATCCGAAAGCTCCGAGGCGCGCGACAGCATGTGCGCAAAGGCGCCGGAATCGTACACCTGCCCGACGGCGTTGGTGTAAGGCAGTTGCGCGGGCTTGATGTAGTTCACCTTGCGGATGGTGCGCGGGTCCATGCCGATCTGCCGCGCGGCGGCATCCATCAGCCGCTCGACGATGAACACCGCCTCGGGGCGCCCCGCGCCGCGATAGGCGCCGACCGGCGCGGTGTTGGTCATCACCGACTTCACTTCGAAATGCACCAACGGCAGAACATAGACGCCGGTTTGCACGAACGGCCCGAGCACCAACGGGATGATATTCGCGGTCCCGGACGAGTATGCTCCGGTGCCGCCGATCGAGCGCACGCGATAGGCGAGCACGCGGCCTTTGGCGTCGAGCGCGAATTCGCCGGTCGAGGTGAGATCGCGGCCATGGGTGCCGCCGACGAACTCGTCGGTGCGGTCGCCGCGCCAGCGGATCTTCCTGTTCAGTCTGGTCGCGGCGTAAGCGACGATGCCGTCTTCGGGATAGAGGTTCGTCTTCTGGCCGAAGCCGCCGCCGATATCGCCGACCAGCACGCGGACGCTGTCCTTTGGCCGCTTCAGGATGGATTCCGCGAGCAGGTCCCGGGTCGAGCCGGGGGTTTGCGACTGCACATGCAGGATCAGCCGCCCGGTCTTCTTCTCGATCTCGGCAATCGTCGAACGCGGCTCCATTGCCGAGGGCACCAGCCGCTGGCTCACCAGATCGAGCGAGACCTTATGCGCTGCGTTTGCAAACGCTTCTTCGACCTTGGCGGCGTCGCCATAGCTCATGGCGGCCACGACGTTGTCGGGCGCCTCGGGCCACACCGCGGGTGCGCCGGGCTTCACTGCCTCGATGGGATCGACCACCGAGGGCAGCACCTCGTAGTCGATTTCGATCGCCTCGGCCGCCGTCTGCGCCAGCACCCGCGATGTCGCCACCACCGCCGCCACCGCCTCGCCGGCATAGCGCACGACTTCATGCGCAAGTAGCCGCCGCGGCGGCACCGTCATCGGTTTGCCGTCCGGCCGCTTGAAGATCGCGAGCGTCGGAAGGGTGCCGATATCGTCGTTCACCAAATCCGCACCGGTATAGACGGCCTCCACCCCGGCCATATCAAGCGCGGCCTTGGTGTCGATCGACTTGATCCTGGCGTGGGCATGAGGCGAGCGCAGCACGTAAAGCCACAGCGCGCCCTCCTCCGGCTTGTCGTCGATGAACTGTCCCTTCCCGGTGAGCAGTCTCTGGTCTTCCAAACGCTTGACCGGCTGGCCCGCCCCAAAACGCATATTGCCGGGAAGAATGTTCATCAGTTTGTCCTTCGAGCTTCTTGTCGGATTGGGCGGGGTTTTAGCGGTTTTTTGGGCCGAGACAACCAACTGTCGTCATTCCGGGATGGTCCGAAGGACCAGACCTCAGGGTGCAATTGCACCCCGGGGAATCTCGAGATTCCCCGATGCGCAATTGCGCATCTGGGGTTCGCGCTAAAGCGCGCCCCGGAATGACGAGTGATATGCAACTCGCAAGCCAGCTACCCGAGGTCCAGCAATGCTTGTTCGACGACCTTGCGCTGCTCGGCCGTCAGCGGGGCCTGCGGCGGGACGGGATCGCCGACCGCGTAGCCCTGAATGTCGAGGCCTGCCTTGATGCAGGCGGCCAGGTTGAAGCGCGCAAAGGCTTCATTGATGCGCCACAGCCTGCGTTGCAGTGCCATCGCCTCATCCCAGCGCGCCGCCTTGCAGAGGTTATAGAGTTCGACGCTCTGCCGCGGGATGATGCAGGCCGGACCGGCCATCCAGCCCAGCCCGCCGATCAGCATGACCGCCGCCGGGATGTGGGCGGATGCGGAGAATACTTTGATGCTGTCGCCGCAGCGGTTCATGATCGACAGCAGCCGGCCGGTATTGGTCGAGGCGTCCTTGATGTAGCCGATGCGCGGATGGGTCGCGAGCCGCGCGATCACATCGAGCGTCAGATCGGAGCGCTGGAATTGCGGGTTGGTGTAGATCACGACGGGAATATCGACGGCATCGGCGATGGCGCGGAAATAGGATTCGACCTGCGCGTCGGCGACCGGGAAATACGCCTCCATGATCGCGAGAATGCCGTCGGCGCCGCGTTTTTGATACGCCCTCGCCTGCGTCACCGCATCCGCTGTCGACGTCGAGGCGACGCCGGCGATCACAGGCACGCGGCCGTTGGCGGCTTCGATGGTCGTTTGTACGACTGTCGCGCGCTGCGCCTGGTCGAGATAAGCGAACTCGCCAGTCGAACCGAGCGGCGTCAACCCATGCACGCCCGCCTTGATGAGGTCGTCGCAGAGCCGGCCCAGCACCTCCGTGCGGATCTGGCCCGACGCATCGATGGGCGAGACCAGATAGGGGAAGACGCCGTGGAAATCAGCCATGGAAGGAAATGCCTCAAGCGGTAGGAATTCGCTAGGTTCGCCATGGGCGTACCACAATACCGCGCATTAGATTTCGGCGCGGCTCGCACGACTTGAAGTTTATTGAAGATACAGCCTTGCGGTTGGCCGATGGTGAGAACGCTCCGAGAGTTAACCGAGCGGCGCCGCGGTGGCGACAAATACTGGGTTATTAACCCTTAAGCGCTGCAGTTTGCATTCAATACCTATCCTGCTGCGCTATCACTTGCGCGCCCTGATCCAGGCATCGACCGCCGGCAGCGCGCGGGTTTTGAGGTCGGCGGAAATCGCAATCACTTCCTGCGCCCGGGCCGCCGTCACGCGGCCGCCTGAAGTCGCCTGAACCGGCGCGAAGGCTGCGAGTTCGGCGGCATGGCGCTCGTCGCTGAAATTCGTCATGAAGTTGGCGATGAACTGGTCGCGGAATTGCGGCCCCTGCTTTGCGAACAGCGCATCGTAGTTCTTCTGCAGAAAGTCCCAGGCCAGATCAGGCTGCTCCCCGGAGGAAGCGACTGTGCCGATCAGGCCGGTGACGATCGTGCCCGGCACTTCATCAGTCAGGGTCAGGTCCAGCGTGGCGCGCGCCAGCGCCGGATCGCGCGTGGCGGCTGCTGCATAGTAATAGCGCAGCCGTTCATTGGTGACGGTGCTCTTGCGCGCCAGCGTCAACAGCGTGTCGTAGGTCGCGCGATCCGCCGCGATCCCGACGACATGGGTGACGGAATCGCGCAACGCCGCCGGCAGCGATTGCGGATCACTGAGGAAACCGGCGAATCGCCGCTTCGCCTCCGCAATGATCGCTTCGTCGCCGAGTTCGCCGAGTGTCCAGATCAGGCTGCCGCGCAGCAGGGTGTTGTCGTCATCGCCCGAGCCGCTGCCGTCCCAGCCGAGCCGGTCGAAAACGGTGCGCAATCTGGCGCTGATATAGCGCTGCAGCGCCGGGCGCTCGGGCCGATCGCGCGACAAACGGTTGAGCGCGGAGAATACCGTGATGATCTGATCCCAGACCGGACGGCCGTCATCGACGCCGACATTCTCGACCAAAGCGAGGTAGGATGACGGCTCGGCGCGGCCGGCCTGCACCATCGCCCAGCCATCGGCGAGGAAATTGACGCGGTCTGCCGGCGACATCTGCGGCAGCGCCTTCGCCAGCGCGGCCATGCTCGCCGGACCGTACTCAACCCGGTAGTAGCCGATGTCGCCGAGATTGACCTTGATCGCCTCGCCGCAGGATCCGGCCGAAACTTCGGTCGAGCCCCGCAGCAGCACGACATCGGCCGATGGCGCGATGCCTGCCTTCCCGACCCCGACCGGTATTTGCCAGTTGCGCGGCGGCAAGGCCGCCGCCCGCGCCGGCGCGATCACGAAGCGGCCCTGCCGCAACGTCAGCCGCTGCGCATCGCCGTTGCAGGCGGTTTCGGCTGATATCAGCGGCACACCGTCCTGTTCGGTAAAGGACGCCGCGATGTCGGTCACGGGCTTGTGGCCCGCGCGCTCCAGCGCCCGCCAGAGATCGGCCGTGGTGGTGTTGCCATAGGCATGCACGGCCATGTAGGCGCGGATGCCGTCGCGGAACGCCGCTTCGCCGAGGTAGTTTTCCAGCATTCGGATCAGCGCCTGCCCCTTGTTGTAGGTAATGGCGTCGAACGCGATCATCGCCTCGCTCTCGTTGGCGATCGGCTGCTGGATCGGGTGCGACGTGCGCCGGGCGTCGAGCGCCATGGCGAACTGCTTCTGGCCGTAACCGTTCAGCCAGCTTTGCCATTGCGGATAAAACTGCTCCGCAGCCTTCGTCGCCATCCAGGTCGCAAAGCCCTCGTTGAGCCAGAGATTGTCCCACCACGCCATGGTGACGAGATCGCCGAACCATTGATGCGCCATTTCATGCGCGATGATGCCGAAGATGCCGCGCCGCGCGCTGTCCGGGTTCGTTGCGGGATCGAACAAGAGCCGGCTCTCGAAGAAGGTGATGCCGCCCCAGTTCTCCATCGCGCCGCCGAAGCCGCCGGGCACCGCGATCAGGTCGAGCTTGGGCAGCGGATATTTGACCCCGAAATAGTCGTTGAACCAGGCGAGCAGTTTTACCGCGCTGTCGAGCGCGAATTGCCCCTTCGCGGCCTTGCCGGTGGTGGCGACGACACCGATCGTCACGCCTTCCGCCTCCGCGGTGATGCGCTCCAGTTCGCCCACCGTCAGCACGAACAGGTAGGTCGACATTTTTGGCGTGGGCGCGAAGCTGACGTTCTTCAGGTTCGGCTCGAGCGGCTCTTCGCGCACGATCGGCATGTTGCCGACCGCGAGGAAATGGCGCGGCACCCGCACGGTCAAGGCGAAACTCGCCTTGAAGGCCGGCTCGTCCCAGCACGGGAATATCCGCCGTGCATCCGATGGTTCGAGCTTGCTCGTCAACAGCCGCTTCATACCGCCATCGGTCGGATAATCGACGAAGAAGAAACCGCGGTCGAACTTGTTGATCCGCGCCGTAAACTCGATGCGCAGCCGGTGCGCGCCAGCTGCGAGCGGCTGCGCGAATGTGAACATCGCCGTCTCGGCCGCGTCATCGATCGTGACGTCGGCGCGCTCGACGCTATCGTCAGCGGTAACGGAAGCAAACGTCGTGTTGACGGCGTTGAGCGTCAGCCGCGCCGTCGGTTCGCGCACCTCGATGTCGATCACTTCGACGCCCGGAAGCGCGAGCCTCTCGGCGTCAGGTCTCAGCTCGATTGAATAGTTGATCGGAACGACTGTCTTCGACAGCTTGCCCGGCGTGGCGTCGAACGAGAAAACCGGCTCCGCGCGCACGGCGGCTGAAACAACAAGCATCAACGCGAGCATTGCGGCAAAACATCGCGCCAAGGGTGCCGTCACGATAAGCTTCACACGCGCTCCTGTCGCAGTCGCCGCTACAAGGACAAATCATACCGCCACGTCGTCGATCGTGAAACAGACGTGAGCGGCCGCTAGAAAGACCCAAAGATGTCCACAGATGTTCACAGGTTCTAACGATTTAACTCACGATTATTTCACGACTTCTTTCCCAATCTCGCCGCATTGGCCAAACGCGAGAGCAGTTTTGATGGCTATGCAGAAGATCGCCGACGCATCCTCGTTCCGGACTTCCGAGTTCAATACGCGCGACTCTGCTCGAGCAACAGCAGCTCCCGGTTTTCGTCACTTCCTTGGCGCTCCAAATCCATCGCAGCGCTTCCGCGCGTTCGGGATCGACCCGCTCACTTCACCTGAACATCTGCCGAAACTTCGGGCGCTGATGCATCGCCTGTCGCGCCGGATGGATGCCGAAGTACACTGGCCGCCCCACCGCAGTGGATCGGCGGAGCACTGGGAAAACCCCCTGATCCCCTCAGGTTACACCTATCTGCTGCAATTTGTGGCGCACGATCTGGTCCATTCGGCGATCCCGCTTTCAGTTTCGGGGAGCCTGGACGCCGGCACTGCCAATGCACGCCGTGCGCCGCTTCGGCTGGAAACCCTGTTCGGAAGCGGTCCTGTCGGATCGCCGCATATCTACGCGCTCGACGCGCCGAGTGACGACCGGCGCACCAAGCTGCGGCTCGGGCGAATGCGCTGGAAAGAGAACGAACCCGTGACCGGCTGCCCGTTTCGCGACATCGCACGGACCCGGGCCGAGAATGTGACGGGGATCGACCGCAGCATTGCAGGCGTCCGGGTTGCCCTTACCGAAGCCCTGGTCGCCGACCCGCGGAATGACGATCACGCCGTGATGTCGCAGCTGACTGCGCTGTTCGCGCTGCTGCACAACGCCCTGATCGATCTCATACGCCGGCAGGAACGCAATAGCGGGCCGAACGGCCAGTTCGGCGCCGCCTACAAGCGCTTCCTGTGCGCCCGCGAGGCCGTCACGCTGATCTACCACAACATTCTCCGCAACGATCTGATGCGGCGGGTCATTCACCCGGCGATCTATGCGGCCTATAGCGGGCCGGCTCCGCACTTCATCGATCGGCCTGATGAAGCCAGCCAGGGTCTTGCGATCGGCGACTGGGAAATTCCGCTCGAGTTCTCGCACGGCGCGTTTCGCTTCGGTCACGCCATGGTGCGACACGAATACTGCATCAATGATCTGTCGATTCAGGACCTCTACAGCACGCTTGAAAAGACTTCCGCAAACGATCCGGTCAACATGCCGCTCGATGAAACCTGGATGGTGCAGTGGTCGCGCTTCTTCGAGATCAATGAAAACAAGCCGAACTTCAGCCGGCGCATCGGACCGTATCTCAGCGACGGGTTGGGCAACGATCAGATCTTTCCGGCGTTCGACGAGACCGAGCGGGTTGGCCTGCTCTACCGTGATCTGCTCGGCGCCGGGATCGCCGGCATGTGGTCGGTGGACGCGCTGATTGCCGAGATCGCGACCCGGAAACCGCAGTTCATCGCCATGTCACGCTTGCTTGCCGACCGCGCCTATCGCGTCAGCCAGCTCCGCGATTGGCTGGCCGCCGCACCGGCGTATGGCGCGCTGACGGCCGAAGACATCGAAGCTCTTTCGAACGATCCGCCGTTGCCCTTCTTCATCCTGTTCGAAGCGATGCAGCAACCGCAGGCGGAGGGCCAGCGCCTTGGACCGCTCGGCTCGATCATCGTATCGGAAGTGATTTTCGGCGCGCTTGCCGGCGATCCGCGTTCATCCAACGGCGACGCGCTCGCGAGCCAGCTTGCCGATTTGTCTCGCGAATACTATCCGGCGAATTTTTTCCAGGAAATTCCCGACATCTCAACCATGACGCAGTTGGTGAAGTTCACCACCGAAATTGCCGAACTACAGCAGGCCGTGCCTGCATTTCTGTGAAGCGGAATTGTTCCGTCTCACCAAACCCGGAGGAGCAAGAGCATGCAGAGGATCGAAAGGCTACAGGTGACCAACCATGAGCGTTGGGGCAAGCTGGTGAAGACCTGGGCGACCGGCACGAACTACCTCGACGACGACAACGTCTATCCGCTGCCGGAGACGATGGACGAGTTCAAGGAGCAGCTCGCCAAGGCACAGGTATTCGCCACCGTGCCGGATCGCTTCAAGCACATCACGTTCGTGAAGCAGGAACAGGACACGATCACGGTAAAGTTGCCGCCGAAGGTGATGATCGAGGATTCCGAGGCGCTGCTCAACCAGCCCGGAGCTACCTATCCGCTTCCGCCGTTCTACAAGCGCCTGTTCAACGGTATGGATCCCGTGATCCCGGAGAGCGAGAAGTTCAGGGTGCATGCCGAACGTATCGGCGACTACACCATCAGCGCCTGCGCCTGAAATCCACCAGCGGTCTTGTCACCAGTACAATGGCCCAATGCCTTCGACCGGAAACCCGGCGCCGCGCAGGCTGCGGCGCAGGGTTTCCCACCGTGCCCTGATGTTGATGGGGTGCGCTTGCAGGAGCCAGCGTGTGATGGCCACGTCGGTCGGCGCATCTGGTCCAACCCAAAACGAGCGAATACCGTTCAGAAATCGCTGCGTTTCCTCGCGCGCCAACTCGGGCTGCCCCAGTTCGAACAGCGCGGCCGCACGCCATGCGGGCAGCGTCTGAATGACATTGTAGGCGCGGTCGCAGGCCTCTATGGCGCCCGCATAGTCGCCGCACAGGCAGCGAATGATGCAGTGATAGCCCCATTCAAGGCGTGAGGGCGCCAGCGAAAGGGCAAGCGATTGGCTGGCGCGTAGCTGAGCTTGTTCGATCGAGCCGCAGAAAGCGCAATAGTGAGCGCTGGACAGCAGCGTCCACGGATCGTTGTCGTTCAGCTCGCAAGCGAGGTCCATGTGCGGCGCCGCCTCGGCCTCGCGCAACGCAAACGTATAGGACCAGCCGCAACAGAGATGCGCCCTGGAATCGACCGGATCGAGTTCAACGGCGGTTTTCGCCAGTTCAAGGGTCGCCTTTGCCTTGTCGAGGTTGCGAAGCACCCCGGGATGCACGAGATGCTCGATGTTGTTCATCTGCACAAGGCTGCTGTAGAACGGCGAGAAAGCAGGATTTTCCCGGATCGAGTCGCGAAAGATCACGACCGCCCGCTGCCAGCTTTCCTTGTCGAACTTCGCGATGAGATTTTGGCCGCGCAGCCAGCGGTCGTGAAGATCGAGCGAAACGTCGGGCTCGCCCGCCAGCCGCATCAGCCGCTCGGTCGACAATTGAACGTTGAGCGAGGTCGCGATCCGGCGGATGATGCGTTGCTGCGTTTCGAACCAGTTGCCAAGGCCGAGCCGGAAGCTTTCGCTCCAGACGTAAATTCCGGTGGTATCGTCCCGCAGCACCATCACAATATTGATTTCGGCGCCCGCCTGGTAGGCGGTGGTTTCAATGCAGTATTGCGGCGCCGTGCCGGAGGCGGGAAGCACTACGGTCGCGGGCGGACGATCGACCACGCTCCATTCGCGGAAGCGCACGAGACAGGCGGCGAGATGCTGGGAGAACCCCTGCACCAGATGGCTGTGGTCCTCGTCGACGCCATGCATCGCAAAGGGCAGCAGCACCAGGCACGTCCTGGCCGATGCCTTGACCGACAGCGACATCGGGGCCACCGGCTGGAGAGCAGTCCCCCTGATCATCCTGACAGCGAATTCATCATTCGCCGCCGACGCGGCCCGATCGGCCGGCGTGCTCTCCAGAACGCCGAGCTTGATGTTCGCGACGAGCTCCTCGGTGGCCGATGACGGCTCCATGGCATAGTCGCGATCCAAGAGATCCCACAGCGCCTTGTAGATGCGCAACGCACCGGCCGTGTCGCCATGTTCCGCATGCGCCCGCATCAGATAGCGGCAGGCATATTCATGGGTCGGATCGAGATTGACGATCGCGGCCGCTATTCTTTTTCTGGAGTCGGCGGGAACGCTTGCGGAGGTCAGACCTTCCTCGAGATTTCGCATCAGCCGTTCATGGATGGTCTGCCGCTTGGCCAGCACCCAGACCCGGAACGACGGATCGAGATCGTCCATTCCTTCGAGCAGCCGCCCGTCGAGCTGCGGCGTATCGAGCAGCAACGGGTGCACGCGCCCAACTTCAGCGAGTTGAATCACGCTTTCAATGTCGACTTCAATTCGTCCGACGTCGATGCCGATCAGCAGCCGCTCCGCGACGAAGCCGTCATATCCGGCCTCCTCCAACATCGACCGCAGTTCGCGAACGACCTGGCGCAGCGAGGCACGCGCCTTTTCCTCGTCCGAACGACTCCAGAGCAGGCCGACCAGCCGTTCGCGGCTCTCGTGCTTCGCCTCCGACAGCGCAAGGTAACTAAGGACCGCGCCAGCCTTGCGGGTTCGCAGTTCGATCGGCCGGCCGTTGAACCGCACGCCGAGCCGCCCGACCAGCGACACCGACAGACGCGGAGCGCTTTCAGGCGCCGCCGTCGCGTTGTCTGCTGTGATGGCGTTTACGCTGGCCGGCATGCAACGGGTTTCCGGAACCGGTTGGTTATTTCCGGCCAGTCTATATCAAAGGAACACCCCCGGTATAGGTTGTGCCGCCTCCGGTTCGCGCAATGGCATCCTGCAGCCTGGCCGTGACGATTTCGGATGGCTCCAGTTGCAGGCCCGGGGCAATCATGCGGACCACCGGAACGGCGAAGCGCTGGCGCGTGAGATCAAGGCAAAATGTCTCGATTCCCAGTTTTTCCAAACGCTGTACGATCAACCCTAATATGACGCTCGCTTCAGTTGCGCACAGGGGAAGATGGACCGCGTACTCCGCGACCGGCTGCAACAGTCTGCACTGATCGGCATCGATCGCCGCGCGCTGCAGGTGGGTGCGATCCTGGGCGTTGAGCGCGTCATCGCCGCGCTCGCTCCGTTTGGCCATAACGACGGCGTCGGCCAGTTCGAGCTGACACATTTCCAGAATCGCCGAGCGGACCGCGGCCTCAAGCGCCGGCCGCGCGGCAAGGCCGACGGCAAAACCGGAACCGTCGGCCCGGCACGAGACGGCCGCGACGCAGGGCACGCCGATATCCGTCGTGATATCGAGCAGCCACGTCCGGCGCTGCACCGATGCGCCGTGCCGGAGCTGCCGCAACAAACCTTCCGCCACGATGCCGGCTTCATGCCGCGGCGGAATCGATCGGGCCAGTTGACCGCCCCGCCACCACAGGCTCGCCGCATCGCGCTCGATCAATTCCAGCAGGCCGTGCAGTGCTGCGGCATCCCGTGATGGACCGGCGGCCGATCCGATGCTCAAGGGGAATGGCGGCGCGAAGTCACGCTGCGCCGGCGGACGCCGCAGACAGATGTCGGCCGGAAGCCACACTTCGCCGCCATCGGCCAGCCTCGTTGTACGACACCATGAAAGCACCCGCTCCGGTTGCATGCGGCGTTCCGAAACGGCAGCGACCAGCTCCAGCGCCATCGGACCGAGCTTTCCGGCCCAGTCATCGACGCCTGCCTTGAGCAACAGGTCGGTCCCGGCCTGCAATTGAGAGAGATACTCGATCCCCTCGCCGATACAGCCCTGAAATGCATCCCGCAACGTCAGACCGACGCGCGGAAACGCCGACCATCGGGCTTCCGTCATGCAAGGAATCGGCAAGCGCCGGATCGAATTGCGCACCAAAGCTGAACAGGCCGGGCGCATCGGCTGAGGCCAGTTCGAACACCCGCGCGAATCGGGAAGCAGCGATAAGCAAATGCGCGCGATTCGCGGTCTCCGAATCAATCCGGTTGCTGGATTCTGAGGCATATTCCAGCGCGTGCAAAATAAGTCTGGCATCGTGATCGCCGGCGGCATCCACTTCGTTGCCAAGAAGCAACGATGCCGCCCGTTCAAACAATTCCTGCATCGAATTTTCGGTACCGCTCACGGTGACCTCACGACTTGACGGGCAGACTGCGGACGAGAGGCCAACCCGCCCTCGCCCTGGAGGAATTTATGCTCGCGAAAGCCTTAGTCATAGCCATGGCAGCAGATATTGCCCGTTCAGACTATGCCAAGCCGACCTTGATTCGTAGCCGTAGCCGCGAGTGGCTGATCGCCTGCCGTTGGGGACCGGAGGGCGAATATCTCTCGATCGCGACGGCCGGCCCGGTCACGGAGCCACTCGCTCTGGTTGCACCGCAGGTGATCGCGCCGATCCACAGCCTCGTCGGCGTGCTGGTTTCCGAATCGGAATCGCAATCCACCAGCACATTCCTGTTGGTGCGCCAGTTGCCTGGTGCGATCGAGCTTGCCGGTACATTTTTTCCCGCCGATGGCTACGTGCTGCTGCAGGACCACGGCGATATCCATCTCGTCTGCAAGGCGCGCTACTCGCACAGCTGCGGCTGGCTCGACGGCAAGGAGATCCGCAAGGACATTCCTGATCCGGCCCCCTATTCGGCCGAGGCAATGTCCTGGCATATCGAAGCGACGCGCCGTGACTGGATCGGCGAGTTCATTCCCAGCAGCAGACCGCCGGAGCGGCTAGCGATGCGCGCGACCGGCTGACGCCCCCAGCCGAATTGCGGAGCACCACGAGATTGCCGCCTGTCTTGCTGCGGAAGACTATCCTCGCGAGGGAAACTTCCGCCGCTCATCAAGATCGACAGTATTCAGACGCGCAACCGTAGCCTTGGTCCCGGAAGTTCGATCGGCGATGCTTTCAACCAGCTTCGCGATGCAAGACCGGACGCGCGGACTGGGCGTTCGCGCATAGGCCTTGAGAACGCGCAAGGCGCCCGGCTCGGCGAGCAGGTGAACCGGCGAATTCAAGCTGCGAGGTCCAGGCCGGGAAGATTCGAAAAACTCGCCAACCGAAACGTCCAGCACGGAGGCGATTTGCGCCAACCGGCTCGCGCCAACCCGGTTGGCGCCTCGCTCGTATTTCTGCACCTGTTGAAAGGTAACGCCGATGCGTTCCGCGAGTGTGGTTTGGCTGATGCCGCGGTTGACCCGCAACATACGAATCCTGGCACCCACCATCGCATCGAGCGGGCCAGACTTCCTCGTCGCCATGGGCAGGCTCCCAACTGTTCAAGCTGGAACCTTAGCACAACCTCAGGGAGCTCAGGACACTAATTTGCGATCACAGGGAGCAGTTTTACGCGCTGCTCGACATTAACGTGGTCAATCGTCAGCCGGCCATTCGGGTCGATCGCCGCCTTCATGGCCGCCGGGCGACCGGTTTCGAGAAATTGCTGCAGGACGGCACGGTTTTCGTCCGAAAGCGCAAAGAGCCCGCGCATCAATTCAAAAAATCCCGGTTCTTCCGCGACATAGAGCAGTTCACGCAGTTCCGCGCCGGTATATTGACCCAATGCCGTCAAAAGCCATTCGGTTTGGTCATTCGGATCGCTCTCAGGCACGCGATTCAGATAGTAGACGACCGATTCCGCACTCATTTCATCCCCCGGTACCTCGTGATAGCTCACAGGCCCTCCGCATCCGGACGGCTTTCTGGCAGCTAGCTCCCGAGTTTAACATTGCGGCGGCCTTCGTGATTTCAGCGTGATCGCAAGCGCGGCGACGCCCGAAATTCGATTCCGCGGTTCCCATCTGGTTGGGG
This sequence comes from Bradyrhizobium sp. AZCC 2262, assembly GCF_036924535.1. Taxonomy (NCBI): domain Bacteria; kingdom Pseudomonadati; phylum Pseudomonadota; class Alphaproteobacteria; order Hyphomicrobiales; family Nitrobacteraceae; genus Bradyrhizobium; species Bradyrhizobium sp. AZCC 2262. Next base: position 6,483,467 of record NZ_JAZHRT010000001.1, read on the forward strand.
TGTTCCGAACTGGTGCAGTTGGGCGCAGCCTGGCGCAACATTCTTTCGTCGTGCAAATGAGCGGCCGGCGATTCCCGTTGCCTCAACCGCCTCACCGCGAAAATCAGAAGGCCTTCGCGATGGCGCGCTGGGCGTCCTGCTGAATTGTCTTCAGATGGTCCTGGTCCCGGAAACTCTCGGCGTAGATCTTGTAGACGTCTTCGGTGCCCGATGGCCGCGCGGCAAACCATCCCGCCTCCGACTCGACCTTGATGCCGCCGAACGATTGATCGTTACCCGGCGCCCGGGTCCGAATCGCGCTGACCGGTTCACCGGCAAGCTGGCGCATGTCGAGTTGCTCCGGCCCGAGCGCCTTCAGCGCGCTCTTTTGTTTTGGCGTTGCCGGCACGTCGATCCGCTCGTAGTAGGGCACGCCTAGTTCGGCCGTGAGGGTGGCAAACAACTGGCTTGGATCGCGGCCGGTTCGGCCGAGGATTTCGGCGGCGAGCAGCCCCATTACCATGCCGTCCTTGTCGGTCGTCCAGACCGAGCCGTCGCGCTTGAGAAACGATGCGCCGGCGCTTTCCTCGCCGGCGAATCCGAACGCGCCGGTGCCGAGGCCCTCGACGAACCATTTGAAGCCGACCGGGGTTTCGACCAGCCTGCGGTTCAGCTTACCTGCGACACGGTCGATGATCGAACTGGAGACGATGGTCTTGCCGATCGCGGCCTCCTTGCTCCATTGCGGCCGGTGCCCGAACAGATAGGCGATCGCAGCCGCAAGAAAATGGTTCGGATTCATCAGGCCGCCCGTGCGCGTCACGATACCGTGCCGATCGGCGTCGGTGTCATTGGCAAAGGCAACGTCGAATCTGTCGCGCATCGCGATCAGGCTCGCCATCGCGAACGGCGAGGAGCAGTCCATGCGGATTTTTCCATCCCAATCCGCCGTCATGAAACGGAACGTCGGATCGACGGCGTTGTTGACGATGGTCGCATCGATTCCATAACGCTCGATCAGCGGCGCCCAGTAGTGAACCGCCGCGCCGCCGAGCGGATCGATGCCGATTTTCACGCCCGATGACTTGATCAGCGCCATGTCCACGGCATTGCCGAGATCGGCGACATAGGGGGTGATGTAGTCGTGCAAATGCGTCGAGGGCGCCTTGCGGGCGCGCTCATACGGCATCCGCGCAACGCCCTTCATACCGGCTTCCATGTAGGCGTTGGCGGCCTTTTCGACCTTGGCCGTCACGTCGGTGTCGGCCGGGCCGCCATGCGGCGGGTTATATTTGTACCCGCCATCCTCGGGCGGATTGTGCGACGGCGTGATGACAACGCCATCAGCAAGTCCGCTGGTTCGGCCCCTGTTGTAGCTCAGGATCGCATGCGAGATGACGGGCGTCGGGGTGTAGCCGCCGCGCTCGTCGATCATGATATCGACCCCGTTGGCGGCAAACACTTCCACCGCGCTAGCCAACGCCGGCTCGGCGAGCGCATGGGTATCGATGCCGACGAACAGCGGACCGGTCAGTCCCGTCTCGCGGCGGTGATCGCAGATCGCCTGCGTCGTCGCCAGGATATGATTTTCGTTGAACGAGTTCTTCAGCGATGTCCCGCGATGCCCCGAGGTTCCGAAGGCGACGCGCTGGGTGGGATCGGACGGATCCGGTTTCGACGCGAAATAGGCCGTCACCAACTGCGGCACGTTGACAAGGGAGGCGGGATCGACCGGTTTGCCGGCAGCGGGATTGGGGGCAGTCACATGACCTCACGGGAATAGGTGGTTCGCCGGATTATACGTAGAAGCGACGGCGTGGGCAAAATTGGGCATGATGCCTCCGAAGCGAGCCCGACGCAGCCTTCACTAGTAAACGCCGCGTTGCCGAGGCAGTTTCCTGCCGCCCTGCGCGAAATACGGATTGTTCAGGCACTGTGCCGCGCGGCCCGACGCGGACGCCGCGCACTGCGCCAGTGATGTAAAGCTGCAGTCGATATAACCGCCGTCAATGCCGTAGGTCTGCAGGCAAACCGGGTAGTTTGGATCATAGGTCTGGGCGCGCGCGGGCGCGGCGACCAGCACCGTTCCGGTCGTCAAAATTGTGCAAGCCAATACGCGCATTGGGAACTCCTTCGGGACAGTCGGACAAGCCAATGGAGCTTGATTGCTTCCAACCCCGGAAGAGAGCTTAGCATGCGCCCGCCGTTTGGACGAATTCCGACATCGGCTCATCGCAACTCGCCTGATAATTCTTCAACGCGCAACGCATGTCGTCGGGCAACATCATCGATTTGTGATCCACCAGCGAGGTCGTCACCGTCACGAAGGTGGCGCGTACGCATTCGGCGCCATCCCTGAACGCGTGAACCGTGAGCTTCACCGAGGTGCGTCCGATATCGCGCACGATGACTGCGACGTCGAGAACGTCCCCCATGCTGCTGGGCTTGGCGAAATCCGCCGAGACGTGCGCGTAGCCGAGGCCGGTCCGCCGTGTTCCGACCAGCTCATGATAGGGCAATCCCAGCGCATCGCCGTACCAGTCCTCGATCACACCGTTGAACAGGTTGAGATATTCCGGCGTGTAGACGATTCCGGCCGGATCGCAGGAGCCGAAGCGTATGCGGAGGCGCGTGCGCCAGACGCCGCTCGGCAACCCGGAGAGTGTCATGGAATCAAAACGGGCCATACAGGGGGCTCATTTTAGTTTAGGCATAAAGTATTATTTTATAGCCGGGCCGGCGTGCAAAGTCGAGCGTTGAAGTCCTCCATACGCCATGTTCCGCCCGATGGGCGATTCCGCATTGAGGCGCCGGGTCGCATTTTTTGGAGATTTTACGCTGTTTCTTGTATGGACAGGACCCGCCTCGCTTGCCCCGCCACGATATCCTCTACTACGGTCGTGGGCGCTTCGAGCAACCGAACCCGGGAGCGGGACCGTTCAGATCTCCTCGTACCGAACACTTGATTTGGTCTTAAAGGATTTACACGTTTGTTTCAGAAACCTTTGATGCCGATCCGCTCGGCCGCACAGGAAATTTCGGGAGACCTGGATTGATGGCCGGCAAGGAGCTCGCGCTGATCGACGAAGCGAACATGACCGAGGAAGACGCGGATAACCGCGCTCAGGTCAGGGTTTGGCTTCGCCTCCTTGCCTGTACGTCGTTGATCGGCGCGGACCTTCGGCGCCAGTTCCGCGAAGAGTTCGACTTCACGATGCCGCGCTTTGATGTTCTGGCACAGCTCGATCGCGAGCCCGTTGGGCTGGTGCTGGGTGAGCTGCCGAAGCGCCTGATGGTCACGGCCGGAAATCTCACTCCGATCGTGGATCGCCTGGTCGAAGACGGTTTCATCACGCGGTCGCCGTCGCCGCTCGACCGTCGCGTGCAGATCGTCTGCATGACGGCCGAGGGCAGGAAGGCGTTCAGGCGGATGGCAAAGAAGCATGGCCGCTGGCTGGCTTCGCTGCTGGCCGAATTTCCGAAAGAACGGCTCGACGGATTGGTCAGGGAACTCGACGACCTGAAGAACGCCGTGAAGCGCGCGATAGAGCAAGACCGCCCTTGATATGCGCTGCAAGGCTAGCGGCGCAACTTGTATCCGGCGGCGTCGCGGTCCCAGGTGTCGGGCGTTTTTCCGGCCTCGCGCAGCGCGACCTTTCGGATCTTGCCGTTCTCGGTGAGCGGCATTTCGGTGACGATCCGGACAAACCGCGGCACCGCGAAATAGGCCATCTTGCCCTCGCAATGCCTGACGACATCGATCGGCTCCAGCGCATGGCCAGGTTCGAGCTGGACGGCGGCCGCAACCTCGTCCTCGACGAGCTCAGACGGCAGCGGATAGACGGCGCAGGCAGCGATCGCGGGGTGCTTCAGCAGCACCTGCTCCACCTCCCAGGATGAAACATTCTCGCCGCGCCGGCGGATGGAATCCTTCATCCGGTCGACGAAGCGGTAGTGGCCGTCCGCATCGCGCACGACGCGGTCGCCGGTGTGGAACCAGCGATTTCGCCAGGCTTCGGCCGTCTTGTCCGGCATTCCGAAATAGCCCGTCGAGAATGCGAGCGGCTCGCGCGAGCGTAGTAACAGCTCGCCGACCTCACCGTCAGGGAGAGGCGCGTCGTCGGAACCGGCGATGCAGGCCTCCACGCCCTCGACGAGATGACCCATCGTGCCGGGGCGATCGGACGGGATGGAGCTTGCGAACACGAAATTCGTTTCGGTCGAGCCGTAGCCGTCGAGCAGCGGCACACCGAAGCGTTCGAGAAACGGACCGTGAAATTGACCGGGGACGCCGCCGCCGAGCGCGACCCGCAGGAAATGCGCGGTGTCGTCGGCGGATTTCGGCTGCGCCAGCAGCATCACGGCCATCGCGCCGAGGAGATAGCCGACGGTTGCCTGATGCCGTCGCGCCGCTGCCCAGAAACCGGAGGCGGAGAATTTCGGTTCGAGCACGTAGGTGCAGCCGTTCAGCAGCGCCTGATAGAATGCGTTCAGCGCATTGGTGTGGAATAGCGGCAGCGTCGTGAACAGCACATCGCCCTCGCGGATCTCGAGCGCGCGCGCCGAGTGGACGCCCCACCAGAACATCTGCGCCTGCGGGCAGCAGACGCCCTTGGAAGGCCCCGTGGTGCCGGATGTATAGAGAATTACGACCGTGTCGTCCGGCCGCACGGGCGCGGGCGAGGCCCCCTCGCCGAGCGCGAGCAGCGGCGAGGTCGATCCCGGCGCAACCGAAGACGCGGCCCTATCGCCGATTGTCCAGACAAGATCCGGCGGGGCGACATCGCCTTCCAGCGTTTCGATGGCCGGCATAAAGCCAGACTCGATCACCAGCAGTTTCGGCGTGGAGTTGCGCAGGATGTGGCTGAGCTGGAAGCCGCGCAGCGCGGTGTTGATCGGCACCGTCACGGCGCCCATCCAGGCGCAGCCGAGATAGACTTCCAAAAATTCCGGCCGGTTCGAGCACATCAGCGCGACACGGTCGCCGGCCTGAACCCCGGCGCGCAGCAGGCGGCCCGCGGATGCGGCTGCGATCGCAGCCGTCTCGGCATAGCTCCATCGTGTTTCGCCGAAGACGAACAGGGTGCGGTCGCGGTATTGGGCGGCCTGCCGCGTCAGAATTGTCGAGAGAATCCGGCCCGCCGGCGGGAAGCGCTCAGTCGCCTGCGACCAGATCGGCCCACCCGGCCGCTGCCTGGCCGCGCTGCTATTACCTGCCTGCACCCGCGCCTCCTGAGTTTTCGCCGGGTCGATCTGCGATAGATCGCACTTGGCCGACCAGATAGTTTAGGCTTAAAGTATTCACGAAACCTGTCGCCGCAGCAAGGACTGCGTCCGGGTTCCGGTTGCCATCCCTTGTGGCGGCTGGAGGCATCAACAGGAGCTGTGTCCGCAATGAGCCTCGACACGTATCGATCGCCATCCGATGCCTTCGCAGCCACGGCCGCGAGGCGGCCGGACGCGCCATTCCTGCTCGCGCCAGCAAGCGCAGGACTGCCCTACGCGCCGCAAGGATTCAGAATCGAATACGGCGCCTTCAAGACCGAGGTAGACCGGCTGCGCGCCGAATACGCGGCCGCCGGCTATGGACGCGGGGCGCGGGTTGCGTTGCTGCTTGAAAATCGCCCGGTCTTCTTCCTGCATTGGCTCGCGCTCAATGCGCTCGGCGTTTCGATCGTTCCGATCAATCCCGATGTTCGGCCCGACGAATTATCCTTCCAGCTTGAGCTGTCGCAGGCCGATCTGCTGGTGGCGGCATCAGATCGTATGCAGGTGACAAAGGGGGCGGAGCTCGGGCGCGCCCGCCTGATCGATACCGACAGCCGCATCCCACCGTGCCAGACGGATGTCAACGCCCAGGATGCCGAGTTCAACGGCGAATGCGCGCTGCTGTTCACGTCAGGCAGCACCGGCAAGCCCAAGGGCTGCATGCTTTCGAACCGCTATTTCCTCCAGGTCGCCGACTGGTATCTCGCACAGGGCGGCGTGGCCGAGCTGCAGGCGGACCGCGAGATTAACCTGACGCCGTTGCCGATGTTTCACATGAACGCACTCGGCTGCAGCGCAGTCGGCATGATGGTGCTCGGCGGCGCCGTGGTTCCGCTCGACCGCTTTCACGCCAACCGCTGGTGGCAGTGCGTGGCCGACACCGGCGCGACCGTCGTGCATTGTCTCGGCGTCATTCCCGCCATTCTGCTTCAGTTGCCCGTGACCGAGGTGGAACGGCAACATCGCGTGCGCTTCGCCTTCGCGCCAGGCGTCGATGTCCGCCACCGCGCCACCTTCGAGGAGCGCTACCGCATCCCGATCGTCGAGGCCTGGGCGATGACCGAGACCGGAGGTGCTGCGGCCACCACCACCGCGCGCGAACCGGCGGGCTTTGGCGCGCGCTGCGTCGGCCGACCATCTGACGGCATGGAGTATCGCCTCGTTGACGATCAGGGCACCGATGTCGCGCTTGGGAAACCCGGCGAATTGCTGGTCCGCGCCAAGGGTGAAGATGCCCGCGCGGGATTCTTCAGCGGTTACCTGAAAGACGAAGAAGCCACCGAGGCCGCATGGCAGGACGGCTGGTTCCACACCGGGGACCTGGTCTTCGTCGACAAAGACGGGCTGATGTATTTCTTCGATCGCAAGAAGACCATCGTGCGGCGCAGCGGCGAGAACATCGGCGTGCTCGAGGTCGAAAGCGCGCTTTACATGGACACACGCATTGGCGGCTGCGCGGTGACACCCGTCCCCGACGACATCCGCGGCGAGGAGGTTTTTGCTTTCATCGTGCCGAATGAAAAGATCGACGACGCAGCCGCGCTGGCGGCCTCGATCGTCAAGACCTGCGCCGAGCGCCTCGCCTATCACAAGGTGCCCGGCTACATCGCCATCGTCGACGAATTGCCGTTGTCGTCAACACGCAAGCTCGCCCGGGGCGAGATCAAGACGCTCGCGGCTGCGGCCGTCAGCGCCAACCGCGCAATCGACATGCGCGCGCTGAAAGCGAAGCTGCGCCACGCCTGAGTTACGGCAGCAGCCTGTATTTCCCGTTTTCGATCTGGACCAAGATCCGCGCGCGATCGTCGACGCCGTGGCGGTCGGCCGGCGTGTAGGTGTAGATGCCGTGCGTGCCCACGACCTCCTTGGTCGTGAACAGCGCCTCGCGGAGCGCGTTGCGGAAGACGGGCGTGCCGGGTGTCGCGCCCGTCGCCTTTGCGCGCTTGGCGGCATCCATGAACACCAGCCAGCCATCGAACGCATAGGGTGAAAACGCATCGGCCGGCGCCTCGCCATTGGCTTTCTCATAAGCCGCACGGAATGCGAGAACGACCTTGCGGATTGGATTGCTCTCGGGAAGCTGTTCGCCCGCCGTCACCGGTCCGGTCGGGCAGATGACGCCCTCGGCCGATTTGCCGGCAAGCCGCAGAAAATCTGCACTGATCATGCCGTGATTGCCGTAGAGCGGGCCCTTGTAGCCGCGCTCGGCCAGCGCGATCACGGGCAGCGCGCCGGGCGTTCCGGTGCCGCCCAGCATGATCGCGTCGGGCCGCGCGGAGATTGCGCGCAGCACCTGCGCGGTGACCGAGTTGTCCGAACGCGCATAGCGTTCGTTCGCGATCACCTTGATGTCGGCCTTCTCGGCGGCTTGCAGCAGCGAGTTGTACATCAGGTCGCCGAAGGCGTCGGAGAAGCCGATGAACGCTACTGTCTTCACGTTGCGGCCCTTCATGTGATCGACGATGCCGTGAACCAGAAGCGGCGTCGGCTGCGGCGTTTGCACCACCCACGGCCCGCCCTCCCCGGCCGGCACCGGCGCGATCGGCGAGACCGCCACCATCGGCACCTTCATCTCGATGGCCGCGGTGGCCATCGCCAGCGTCTGCGGCGCGCCTGATGTGCCGATCAGGAAGTCGACCTTTTCCTGTTCGACCAGCTTGCGGGCGTTGCGCGTCGACGCGGCCGGGTCAGAGCCGTCATCGAGCTGGATGACACGAACTTTTTCGCCATCGATCTCGCCGACATATACCTGACCCGCCGCCAGTCCCTTGGCGTTCGGCACACCGATCGAGGACACCGGCCCGCTCAGGCCGGTGACGAAGCCGACGAGGATTTCGGCGCGCACCGGCGTGACCGCGCCGAGCAGGAGTGCGGCGCCGATCAACAGTGTCTTCTTGTTTTTCATGATGTCACTCGATGTGGGAGAGGAGGCTCAGCCCTGCCCGGGCACCAGCGCAAGGACACGCAGCGGACTGCCCGAGCCGTTCTGAATCTTGAGTGGCGCGGCCACGATCACCGCGCCGGTCGGCGGAAGCTGATCGAGATTGCACAGGCACTGCAGGCCGTAACGCCCGCCGCCATGAAGGAAATGGTGCGCCGGATAGGGCGGCTCGAGATGACCGGCCTGCCCGGCATCGGTTCCGATCGTCTCGGTGCCGAGGCCGATGATGCCGCGCTCCTCGACGAGCCAGCGCATCACGGCCGCATTCGGACCGGGCGTATGCGCGCCGTCGTCCTTCAGATTGGCGTAGTCGCGCCAGCCTTTCTTCGACCAGTCGGTGCGCAGCAGCACCCAATGCCGTTCCGGAATCCGCCCGTGGCTTTTTTCCCAGGTTTCGACGACCGGAATCGTCAAAAGGAAATCCGCGTCCTTTGCTGCCTGCGTCGAGCAATCGATCACGCAAGCCGGCGCGATCATGTCGCGCACCGGTAGCGTGTCGACCGAATTGTTCGGCAGGTCCTTGCCGGTGAACCAATGGATCGGCGCGTCGAAATGCGTGCCGGTATGCTCGCCAAAGGTCAGATTGTTCCAGTACCAGGCGGGGCCGGCGCCGTCGTAACGGGAAATCTGCTGGATGCGCACCGGCGCGGCTTGGCCGAACTCCGGCGGCAGCACGATGACCGGAAAGTCCGGGCTGAGCGTGAAGGTCAGATCGACGACGCGCACCGCGCCGGATGCAACCGCACCGGCAAATTGCATGAGACCATTGCTGTCCATTGCGCTTCTCCCGTTTTCAACAAGCCCACCTACGCCCCGAGTTCACGCTCGACCGCCTTGGGGTTGGCCGCAAGGCGCTGGCGAATGTCTTCGGCGACATCACCCACGAACACATCTTCCAATCCGCGCTTGAGCGCCGATACGATCGCACCCGCAACCGCGCGAGGCGCGACCTTTGGCGGTGGCACTGTCTGGAACCATTCGATGTCGAGCGGTCCCGTAAATACGTTCACAACCTTGACGCCGCCAGGGCGAAGCTCCGCTCGGAGGCAGTGCGACAGCGACAGACAGGCAGCCTGCGACGCCGAATACGCGCCGAACACCGACCAGTTCGCCAGCGCATAGACCGACAGGATGTTGACCCAGGCGGCGGCGCTGTTGACGCCATCGGAGCCCCGCATCTGCATCGCCGGCCCGAACCCCTGCGCCAGATGCACGAAGCCGAGATAGCTCTGGTCGATCTCGTCGCGCACGACGCTGGTGCCTTGCCGATCGAGCAGCCCGCCGGCGCGGACATGCTCGGAGGTGTTCACGAGAATATCAACCTTGCCGCCGATATCGGCCGCCAGATCGGCAACCGACTTCTCGTCGCCGATATCGAGCGGCACGATCTCGACGCCCTCCAGCGCGCGCAACGCATCCTCGCCGCGGAACGGCTTCCACGGCTCGGCGACGCCTACGAATACGATCGATGCGCCGACCGCCTTCAGCGCGGTCACCACTTCCTGACCGACGATGCTCCGCCCGTTCGTCACGAGAACGCGCCGGAATTTCGGATCGGCCGTCATCTCACGCCACTGCCTGTCGTCGGTCATGTTGGGGGTCTCACGTTCGGGGTGCGCGAAGGCCACCGCCTGCCCGCTCTTGTCCAGTTGAAACGACATCACGACCGGCCGCCCCTCTTCGCAATCGGCATGCAGGTGCGTCACCAGTTTCGGCCCGCATTCCATCGCAACCAGGCCGACGCGCCATGGCGCGCGCTCGCGGAAGTGCACGTCGGCCGGGACGTGCAGCGTGGTTTCGCTCAGGAGCGTGCCGCGCCGCGGTGCGTCCGCAAAGGCGAGATCGGCAGAAAGGCACGCCGGACACGCGTCCCGCGCCGGATAGCAGAATGTCCCGCAGGCGCCGCAGCGCTGCAGCATGAAGCGGCCTTCGGCGGCGGCCCGCGTAAAACCGTGCGAGGCGCGGCTACGCGCGCGCGGCGGCGACGTCGGCAGCCGTGTCCGCTGTAGCGGATTCTTCCGGCGCGGTTTTAAGATCGGTTCGATCATGAGCCTGATCCCGCGAGGATCGCCGCGCCCGAGGCGAGGCCGCGATCATAGTTGATCATTCCGAAGCCCGACGCCAACCCGATGCGCGCATCCCTAACCTGCGTTGGACCGGCCTGCCCGAGCACCTGGCGCAGCGCTTCGACCACCCCGAGATAGGCGCCGCCCGCGCCGGCCTGCCCGACCGAGAGCTGGCCGCCGGAGGTGTTGTGCGGGAAGCTGCCGTCGATCGTCAGATCATGCTGCCGCACGAAGTCCGGGCCCTCGCCCTTGCGGCAGAAACCGAGATCCTCGAACTGCATCATCGAGATGACGGGGTAATCATCGTAGGTCTGTACGAAGTCGAGATCATCGGGCTTGACGCCAGCCATCGCGTAAAGCTCGTCGACATCCATCGCCCACCCGCCCCGCACCTGAACGGGATCGTCGCCGAACGCGTTGTGGCGCTCGATCGTGGAGAGAATTTTGGCGGCAGGCAGCTTCAGCGAAGCGGCGACGTCCTCGCTCATCACCAGGAAGGCTTCCGCGCCCGCGCACGGCATCACGCAGTCGAACAGATGGATCGGGTCGGCGATCGGCCGCGCCGACATGTATTGCTCGATGGTCAGCGGCGCTTTCATCAGGGCATGCGGATTGCGCAACGCGTTGCTGCGCTGGGCAACCGCGATCTTGCCAAAGTCCTCGCGCCGCGCGCCGAACGTTCGCATGTAGTTGCGCGCGATCAGCGCAAAGCTCGCATTGGCGCCGCCGGCGCCATAGGGATAGACGGCATCCTGGTTGAAACGTGAAAAATTCTCCAGCGTGTAGCGGAAAGAGTCGACATGGTTGGTGTCGCCGGCGACGCAGGCCACAATGCGGGCGTCGCCCGCCTGCACCGCGCGCGCGGCGCGGCGGAGCGCGGCGATCGCGCTCGCGCCCCCGAGTGGAATGGTGTCGATCCATCGCACGCACAAGCCGAAATGCTGGGTGAGGCTGATCCCGCTATCGAGCCCCGCCGTAAAGCTCGAAACACAGAAGCCGTCGATGTCGCGCGGCGTGATTCCGGCCCCATCGACCAGCGATTTCAACGCACGGCCGATCCACCACTGCGCGCTCTCGATCGAGTAGCGCGCGTAAGGAATCGTCACCGGAACCGCCATCACGACCCGATCATAAGGTGTTCGGATGGAGCTCTGCATCGGACTACCGGGTTCCTGTGAGCTGCTCAGAGCACGGTGAGTTTGACGTCGATATTGCCGCGCGTCGCGTTGGAATAAGGGCAGCGTTCATGCGCGCCGGCAACGACTTCCTCGGCGACGGATTTCTCCAGCCCAGGCAGTAGTACCTTGAGTTCGACGGTGAGCGCGTAGCCGACCGCGACCGGCCCCATGCCGACCTTGGCGGTGACGGTCGGCTCCGCCGACGACGTGATCTTGCGGGTACGCGCGACGAGTTTTACCGCGCCGAGGAAACACGCGGCATAACCGGCAGCAAAAAGCTGCTCCGGATTGGTTCCCGGTCCGCCCGGCCCGCCCAGCGATTTCGGCAACGACAGCGACACCGACAACAGCCCGTCGTCGCTCGCGGCCTTGCCGTCGCGCCCGCCGGTCGCCGTCACTTCGGCTTCATACAGAATCTTGTCTGGCTGCAGCATGTCTTGTCCTCAAGGGCTCTTTGGTTTGCCGGCTTGCATGCGCGTCACGGTGGCGCGGAAATCCTGGCGGGCGCGGTCGTTGGCCAGCGCAAAACTCGGCCCCCGGCTCGGCTCGGTGCCGTTGAGACGCTGCAATTGCACCCACATCTCGGCGCTCTTCAACGCCACTGCCGCGCAGTTCACCACGGGCGCATGACCGACCTTGAAACCGTGCTCGCTCGCAATGAGAAGGCCTGGCAACACGCCGGCCGGGATGATGACGTCGGCGCCACGGTCGACGAGCGGCTGTGCGCAAACCGCGAAGTCGGTCAGCATCCGCGCTTTTGCCGCCGCATCGCCCGCGAACGCGGCGCTGAAATCCTCCGGCCGGCAGCCCATTCCGACGACCTGCAACACGCGGCCCGAAAGTCCGTAACGATCGGCCTGCTCGTAATGCCAGACCTCGAAAGCTGAGTCGAGCGTGACCAGGCCGAGGCGCCGTCCAAGCTGCGAGGCCGCCAGCAGCGTGGCCTCGCCGGCACCGGCCACGGGAATCGTCAGCGCCGAACGCAGTTCGTACAGTCCCGGATCCTGGAAGTGGCCCATGACATAGGCGTCAAAACCGTTTTCCTGGGCCGCGAGCCCATTGTCGACTGCCTGGATCGCGCAACGAAATTCGCTCAGGCGGCCGAAGTCGCGGTCGGCCGGCGTGATGCCCTCGACATGGACGCTGGTGCCGGGCGCCGCGATCTCGTTCAGATAGGCCGCAAGCCGCGCCATATAGGGCGCGCTCGTAGCCTGGTCGACGAAGCTCTGCCAGAAGATGCGCACAGCGGGTATCCTGTTCACAGGCGGACCGTGCCGAACCTCCGCGATCACGGAGGGTGACGACACGCACAAGCCTGTCGTTGCGGAGGCGCGCCGTAGAGTGACGCCAACCCATCGACCGAAATATTTCAACCACAAAATAATTTTGGCGTCAATTGAACGGCGCGCCGGCGCACGCTGCGCACGACAAGATCGGTTTGCCGAAAGGACAGGCAGATAGCGCCTTACCCTTTTGCACAAGCGAATTCAGCACTCGCGGCCACGCGCGGCGCCTCAAACTTTTTCCCCGGAGCGCGAATCTGGCGTATTGACCTGCGGCCGAGAAATACTTTAGGCTTTAAACAATTGACAGGGAGTGGGCGCCGTGCAAACCGCACGTCGCGCTGGGTTGCGTTGATAAAGGCTCTTCAATCGTGGCTGAGATCATCGACCTCGGGACAGCGAGTGCTACGGGCGGGTTCGCACTCGCCGCCGCAGGTCCCGCCGTTTCAGCTCTTGTGCGTTCAGTTCTTGGCCGCTCATCTCTTGACCGCCTGGGCGGCAATGAAATCACGGATGAAGCCTGCGAACGCCTCCGGCATCTGATCGGGGAGCGGCACCATGCCTCCTGAGAGCTCGCGCAAGATGCTGCCCTCGATGGCTTCAGCGACTTTCGGAGCCACCGGATGAACGTGCGGATCGCCCGTTGGAGCAATGACCAGCGTGGGACACCGGATGTGCCCCAGACGGTCCTCCATCCGATAGCGATTCACCACCCGGTGGCCCTCCGCCGCCATCTCGCCGGACCGCAGAGCGTCGATCATGAAGCGCTGCAGCAGATCGATATCGTCAGCAGGATAGAATGGCTGCCGGCGCGCCCAGAGCTCCGCGAGATGAGCGCCATCGGTACGCGCCTCCACATCGTCGATGACACGCGTGCCGTGGTGTTTGGCCCGGCGCGCCGCATCGACGAAAGGACAGGCCGAGAGCACCAGCGCGCTCACGCGCGCAGGCGCGGAGGCAGCCATTTCGACCCCGATCACCGCGCCCGTATGATGGCCAACGACCGCGGCGCACGGTTCTTCCAGCGCGTCGAGCAGCGCGAGCGCGCCCTCGGCCCACAGTTCAATCGAGGGATCGCGGGCCGGGGAATCGGAATCCCCAAAACCGAGCGTGTCCATCGCGATCGCGCGGAAGTCGCGGCCGAGCAGCGGCAGCACATCGCGATACTCGTCCCACGAGCGCGGCGTCTGATGCAACAACAGGACAGGAAAACCGCTTCCCGCCATGGCGACATGGATGCGGCCAAGAGGCGTCGTGACGAAGCGACGCTCGACGTTGGAACCGGTTCTGGTGGCGCTCATTTCACAACTCCATCCGGATGCGGGGACCAGGCCCGCGCCGGCTTTCGGCAACAACTGCGGCATCGATCGTGCTGGTCCGACCTCGATCCATGCTGACATCTCGCTCAGGTCGCGGCTGTTATCAACCAAGGGGAATGCAATGCGCAAGATGTTGAGTTTGACTGCCCTCGTCGGCAGCCTCGTCGCGGCCTCGACCGCACAGGCCGATATCACGATCGGATTCGTGACGTCGCTAAGTGGCCCCGGCGCCTCGATCGGCATCCCATACGGCCGCGGTATCCAGGCCGCCATGGAATACAAAAGCGAAGTCAACGGCGAGAAGATCAAGTTGATCCAGCTCGACGACGGCTCCGATCCTTCCGCCGCGACCCGCAACGCGCGCAAGCTCATCGAGGAAGAGAAGGTTGATCTCCTGATCGGCACCGCAACCACCCCGTCGACCATCGCGATGATGGCGGTCGCGACCGAGTTGAAGGTGCCGATGATCGCCGTCTCCCCGCTGACCGGACAACCGAATCCGGCGGATCAGTGGGCCATCTCCGTTCCGCAACCCGCCGCGCTGCTGGTCAAGATCGTCGCTGACCGCATGAAGCGCGACGCCATGAAGAACATCGGCTATATCGGCTTCTCCGACGCCTGGGGCGACCTCGTCTACAACGGCGCCAAGGCAGCCGAAACCGACGACGGCATCAAGGTGCTGACCAATGAGCGCTATGCGCGCGTCGACACGTCGGTCACGGGCCAGATCCTTAAAGTTCTCGCGGTGCGTCCGGATGCCGTACTGATCGGCGGATCTGGCACGCAGGGCGCCCTGCCGCTGCTCGCGCTCGGCGAACGTGGATTCAAGGGCAAGACTTACGGTACGGTCGCGTTGGTCAATCCCGATTTCGTGCGCGTCGGCGGCAAGGCCGCGGATGGAATCCAGGTCTCCGCCGGCCCGGTCATCGTGGCCGAGCAGCTTCCCGACAACCACTTCGCCAAGAAGCTTGCGCTCGAATTCCGCGCGGCCTTCCTGAAGGCCAACAACGTCCCGACCACGGACGGGTTCTCGGCCTACTCCTTCGACGGTTGGCGGATCTTCACCTCTGCCGCCGAGCGGGCGCTGAAGACCGCGAAACCCGGCACCGTCGAATTCCGCAAGGCCCTGCGCGACGAGATCCTCAACACCAAGGAGCTCCCGGGCGTGCACGCGGTCTACAACTTCAAGCCCGGTGCCTATTACGGCGTGGACGAGCGCGCGCTGGTGATCGTCCGCCTGGTCAACGGCGCCTGGACCTATCAGCCCTGAGCGGTGTCGAGGCGTAACACGGAAGGACGGCCGACGGCATGACGGCAGACATCGCTGCGATCCTTGCGATCGACGGAATAGCCACCGGGGCGGTCTACGCCCTGGTGGCGATCGGCACCGTGCTGATCTTCACAGTGACGCGGGTGATCTTCATTCCGTTCGGAGACATCGCCGCCTTCACGGCGCTGACGCTGGCGGCGCTCGACGCCAGGCAGCTTCCCGGAACGGTCGGGCTGGTTGTCGTGCTCGCGTGCATGGCCTGCCTGATGGAGGTCGTCTCGCTGGCGCGCGCCGGCGAGCTTCGCGCGGTGCCGAAGGCCGTCCTCGGCTATCTCGTGTTGCCCTTGATTGTCGTCGGCATCGTCTGGCTGACGATGCGTTTCAATCCGCCGATGCCGGTCCGGATCGTGCTGGCGCTGCTCTTGATCATGCCGATCTCGCCGCTGCTGGACCGGATCGTCTTCCGCCCGATCGCAGATGCCTCGGTTCTGTTGTTGCTGACGGTCTCAGTCGCGCTGCACTTCGCGCTGGTCGGACTTGGCTTGCTGTTCTTCGGCCCCGAAGGCGTCAGGACCGAGCCACTAACGTCGATGGCGTTCGAGATCGCCGGCGTACACGTTTCCGGACAGACGGTGCTGATCCTGGCGGCGGCGCTCGTGTTCAGCGGCCTGCTGTTTCTGTTCTTCGACTACACGCTGATCGGCAAGGCGCTGCGCGCGACCGCCCTGAACCGCACGGGCGCGCGGCTGATGGGAATCAGGCCCGCGCGCGCCGGGACCATCGCGTACCTGTTGGGGTCGTTGATGGCTGGCGTCTCCGGCATCCTGATCGCGCCGGTGAACACCATCTTCTACGATTCCGGATTCCTGCTCGGACTGAAAGCCTTTGTCGGCGCCATCGTCGGCGGCATGGCCAGCTATCCAGGCGCGGCGCTCGGTGCATTCGGCGTCGGCATTATCGAAAGCTTCGCCTCATTCCAAAGCAGCACATTGAAGGACGTCATCGTCTTCTCGCTGCTGATCCCCGTCCTGCTCTGGCGCTCGTTCGCCTCGCAGCATTCCGAAGAGGAAGTCGAGGAATGACCCCGCAGCAGATCCGTCTCATCATCGCCGCGGCTATTGCCTGCCTCGTGGCGGCGCCTTTCGTGCTCAATCCGTTCAGCATCACCTTGCTGAACTACATCGGCATCTACTCGCTTGCCGCCATCGGGCTTGCGCTATTGACCGGGGTCGGCGGCATCGTGTCGTTCGGCCAGGCGGCTTTCGTCGGCGTCGCGGCCTATTCAACCGCCTGGGTCACGGCAGTGAACGGCTATTCGCCCTGGCTTGGGCTGGTGCTGGCCGTGGTTCTTACCTGCAGCATCGCGGCGATCCTGGGCTTCGTGACGCTGCGGCTGGGCGGCCATTTCCTGTCGCTAAGCACGGTTGCCTGGGGACTCGCGATCGCGTTCCTGTTCGGCAACATCGATGGCCTCGGTCAACACAACGGCATCTCGGGCATTCCGCCGATCTCGATCGGCCCGGTCGCACTGGTCGAAAGCCGGCAGATCTATTTCCTGATCTGGGCCATCGTCGTTGCGATCCTCCTTCTCTGCTACAACCTGCTCGACTCCCGCATCGGCCGCGCGATGCGCGCGCTCCGCGGCGGCAACACCCTGGTCGAGAGCCTCGGGATCAGCGCATTCCAGATCAAGCTGGTGACATTCGTGATCGCCGCGTTCCTCGGCGCGTTGTCCGGATGGCTCTATGCCCATCTCGGCCGTTTCGTCAGTCCCGGACCGTTCGACGCCAGCATGGGCATCGAATATCTGATGATGGCGATGGTCGGCGGCGCCGGCAGCATTTTGGGCGGCGTGGTCGGTGCTGCCATCGTCACGCTCCTGAAGAATTCCGTGCAGGACTACCTGCCGCTGATCGCCAAGGGCGCCTCCGGCCAGCTTGAGATCGTGGCTTTCTCGGCGCTGTTCATCCTGTTCCTGCAACGTGCCCGGCAGGGCATCGTCCCGTTCCTCTCCGGTTTTCTGCCCGACCTGAAGCAGTCTCGTCCGCAAGTGGCTGATCCATTACCGCTTCGAGATCAACCGGAGCCCGGCACGCTTCTTCTTAAGGTGAGCGACGCGCAGCGGCGATTTGGTGGTCTCGTCGCTGTCAACAATGTCAGCTTCGAGGTGAGGTCCGGCGAAATCCTCGGACTGATCGGGCCGAACGGCGCCGGCAAGACCACGATGTTCAACCTGCTCACTGGCGCGTTGCGCACCAACAGCGGCGAGATCGCGTTCGCGGGCCGCTCGATCTCCCGCGACCAGCAATTCCACATTGCCCGGTCCGGAATCTCTCGCACCTTCCAGCACGTCAAGCTGCGCCCGCGCATGACGCTGCTCGACAATGTGCTGCTCGGCACCTACTCGCGCACCAGGACCGGCCTGCTCGCCGGCGCCCTGCGTTTGAACCAGGCGGAAGAAGCCAGCGCGCGCTACGAAGCGCTGCAGCAGCTCGAACGGGTCGGGCTCGGCGACAAGCCGTTCGAGCTCGCCGGCAATTTGCCGCTCGGCAATCAGCGCGTGCTCGAGATCGCCCGCGCGCTCGCCGCCGATCCGACGCTGCTCGTCCTCGACGAGCCGGCGGCCGGACTGCGCCGCCAGGAAAAGCTCAAGCTAGCCGAACTGCTGCGATCGCTGCGCGCGGATCATCTGACCATCCTCCTGGTCGAGCACGACATGGAGTTCGTGATGTCGCTGGTCGACCGCATCGTCGTGCTCGATTTCGGTTCAAAGCTCTGCGAAGGCGAGCCGGCGGCCATCCGCAGCGATGCCCGCGTCCAGGAAGCCTATCTCGGAGGTGTCGCGTGACACAGATGCTCTCGATCGAGAATGTGTCGGTCGCCTACGGCAAGGTGGAGGCGGTGCGAAACGTTTCGCTATCCGTCGAGCAGGGGCAGATCGTGACCGTGATCGGTCCGAACGGCGCCGGCAAGACGACGCTTCTGATGGCCGCCATTGGTCTGCTGAAGTCCACCGGGCGGATGATGTTTCAAGGCGCCGATCTGGCGCGGATCGATGTCGAGGGACGCGTCGAGCGCGGCCTCTGCCTCGTGCCCGAGAAGCGCGAGCTTTTCGCCGACATGTCGGTCGCCGACAATCTGCTGCTCGGCACCTACAGCCTGCGCGACCGTTCGACGACGCGCAAAAGCCTCGACGACGTGTTCGACCGTTTTCCGCGCCTGAAGGAACGCAGCAAGCAGGCTGCCGGCACGTTATCGGGCGGCGAGCGGCAGATGCTGGCGCTCGGCCGTGCGCTGATGGCGAAGCCGAAACTCCTCGTCCTTGATGAGCCGAGTCTCGGCCTTGCGCCGCTCATCGTCCGCGAAATCTTCCGCACCATCGCGTCACTGCGGAGCCTCGGCGTTTCGGTCCTTCTCGTCGAGCAGAACGCCCGCGCCGCGCTGGAGACCGCGGATTACGGCTACGTGCTGGAAACCGGCGAGATCATCCAGTCCGGTCCGGCGGACACCCTGATCCACGACCCGAAACTGATTGCAGCCTATCTGGGCGGGCATTAGAGCGACCAAGAACGCGACCAAAACTACGAAAACAACCCCATGCAAAGTAGAAATGGGGCCTCGTATCGTCCGAACACACCAGATCTAGTCGCCAGGACAGCGCGCATCAAGCGACGGGTTCGCGCGCAAGGCCCATGGCCCGCAGCGCCGACGCAAAGGCCGCGAGGCGTTGCTCGCGATAAGCGGCCTGGTCGACGCCTTCGTAGTTCATGAAGCCCTGCCCGGTCTTCATGCCGATCCGCCCCTCGCGCATATTCGTTGCGATGATGTCGGGTGCAGCGTAACGGCTATCGCCGAGCGCTTCGACCAGATAGCGGCTGGCATGATGCAGGATATCGCCGCCACCCCAGTCGATGAATTCGAGCAGGCCCAGCACCGCGAAGCGGAATCCGAAACCGTAGATGACGGCCTTGTCGATATCCTCCGCCGACGCGACGCCCTCTTCCACCATCCGGGCGGCCTCGTTCATGGCCAGCGACTGTATTCTCGGAACGATGAAGCCGGGCCGCGCCGCGCAGACGACCGGCACCTTGCCGATACCTTCCAGCAGCGCCTTCATCCGCGCCGTAACTTCCGGCGCGGTGAGCCGGCCGGGAGACAATTCGATCAACGGCACCAGATAGGCCGGATTGAGCCAGTGCGCGTTGAGGAAACGGCCGGGATGTTCGATCGAGCCTGCGAGATCGTCGACCAGTATCGTCGACGTGGTCGAGGCGATGATCGGGCCTTCGCCCGCCAGCCGCGAGGCCTCGGCCAAAGCCGCCTGCTTCAAAGCGAGAATCTCCGGCATCCCCTCGAAGATGACGTCGCAGCGCGGCAGCGCAGCATCCGCCTCCCGCCGAGGCTCGATCGTGATCCGGTCGGCGATTGTGGGCACAAGCTCCGGTGGAAGGAGATCGATGCGCGAGAGAATCTCGAGCGTCGAGCGGATTTCTGCTTTGGCTTCGGCCGCCAGCGCGTCAAATGCCGCCGCGTCCCGTTCCTTGAAGTCGACGACGACAACCTGGTGGCCGGCGAACGCGAACACGACCGCGATGCCGCGCCCCATTCGGCCGGCGCCGAGGCATCCGATGACCGGTTTCATCGAAAACCCTCGACCAGAAAATTTTGCAATGCGGCCCGGTCGAGATCGCCGAGACCGAGCGTGGAAAGGCTCCGGCCCGTCACCGCGAAATCCTGCCCCGTGATGGCGGAGCCGATCGCCAGGAATGCCTTGACGAGCGGTGTTTGCACGTCCACGAGGCCCGCCACCGACGCGAGGAACGACAGGCCGAGACGCAAATCCTCCAGCATGTAGCGGTGCTCGACGAGAATGAGGCGTTCGGACCAATCGCCGGAATGCGTGAGCTGGTCATGCGCGTCGCGCGCATACATCCAGGGTTCGCCGTCCTTCGAATAATGGTCGGCAAGGGGGAAGTGCGGCCCGCCATAGCCAAGCGCCTCGCGAATGGCGATGCGTTCGGCATCGAGCGCGTCCGTCACACGGCGTATCGCCGGCTGGGTACCTTCCTTGTGGATGTCCCACTTTTCGAAATGTTCGATCGGGCCGGCGTTCATCGTGATCAGCGGCGGATGAATGATCGGGCCGGCATTCATCAGCGCGCCCGACAGCGCATCGCCGCATGGCTC
This sequence comes from Bradyrhizobium sp. AZCC 2262, assembly GCF_036924535.1. NCBI lineage: Bacteria > Pseudomonadati > Pseudomonadota > Alphaproteobacteria > Hyphomicrobiales > Nitrobacteraceae > Bradyrhizobium > Bradyrhizobium sp. AZCC 2262. The sequence continues at coordinate 6,503,958 of NZ_JAZHRT010000001.1, forward strand.
GATGGCGTTTGGAAACGCGCGCTCGATCACGCTCAACGCGTGCGGGGCAAGGCGGTGCGGAAACACGCCGGTCGGCAACCGCGCGCCCCTGCCCGAGATGCGGACGGCATAAGGGCCCTGCTTGCGCGCCAGCCATGGCAAGGTCCCGGTCTCTGCAGTTGCGATCTCGGCGCGGTTGCCGGCGTCCTTTGCCGCGCGGGCGAAGATGTAGGAGCCGAACGTGCCGGGCGGCAGGAACACGACCTGGCCGTCGCGCAGATGCGGCGCGGCCAGTTCGGCGATCGCTCCTTGCGCGAAGGCCGGCGCCGGACACAGGATGAGATCGGCCGTGTCAATAGCTTCCGCGATCGAAGACGTGACCGTCGCGAGCCTGGCATCGCGGCGGCCCGACCGGTCGATAACCGCTATCGTGCCGCCCTGCGCGCGATGCGCCTCCACGTCTTTGGGATTTCGCCGCCACAGCCGGACTTCGTGACCGGCCAACGCAAAGTCCCCGGCCGCTGCAAACGAACCGTTCCCTCCACCCAACACTGCGATCTTCAAGATACCCTCCGCTTCAAACCGTTACGCCGGTTTTGCTTTGACGTTCTTTTCCTGCCAGGCCGCCCAGGTCGGCCGATCGATCTGGAACAGATCGGTGGAGCGCGCATACCAGCCGCTTCCATGCATGCGGGCGATCAGACGCAGCGCCTGGGTGTCGATGTGGCAGCGCTCCTTGTCCAGAATCACCGCGTCGTCGACATGGGCGCGGACCACGCGGCCAATGACGGCGGTCTGACGCGGCCCCGTCACCAGCGACGTGAGCACCCGGCATTCGAACGACACCGGCGATTCCGCAATGCGCGGCGGGCGCACTGCCTGCGAGGCAGCCGGCGTCAGTCCGGCCAGTGTCAGTTCGTCGATCTCGGGCGGCGCGTCGATACAGGTGATGTTCATGGCCTCGGCGTTGCTCTCCGCGACGAGGTTCACGACGAATTCGCCGGTGTCGAGAATATTCGCCGCCGTGTCCTTGAACCGTACAGAGCCCGCCAGAAGTCCGATCGCGACAGTAGGCGGCTCATGCCCCATCACGTTGAAGAAGCTGAACGGCGCGGCATTGATCACGCCGCTCGCGGAGATCGTGGTGACCCAGGCGATCGGCCGCGGCGTTACCGTGGCCGTCAGGATCTTGTAGCGGTTCTGCGCTTCCAGCGTCTCCATGTCGAAGATCATGCCGGCCCCTCAGATCGCGACCACCGGGTGGCGCAGCCGTCCGATGCCCGTCACTTCCGCTTCCACGACGTCGCCCGGCCACAGCCATTCCTGCGGAGAGCGCCCGGCGCCGACGCCCTCGGGCGTCCCCGTCGCGATGATGTCTCCCGGTTCCAGCGTCATCGCCGCCGAAATGTCAGCGATCAGGAGCGGCACCTTGAACAGCATGTGGCGGGTGTTGGAGCGCTGCTTCTCGACCCCGTTCACCGTCAGCCAGAGATCGAGCGCGTGCGGGTCGGTGATTTCGTCTGCGGTAACGATGCACGGCCCGAACGGCGCGTAGGTGTCCTGGCCCTTGGAGTAGATCCATTGGCCGGCGCGGCGATTGTCGCGGGCGCTGACGTCGATCATCACGCTGTAGCCGAACACAAAACCAAGAGCATCGGCTTCCGACACCCGCCGCGCGGTTCGTCCCATCACGACGGCAAGCTCGACTTCCCAGTCGAGCTGCTGCGTGATGGCCTTGTTATGCTGGATGGCCTCATCCGGCCCGATCACGCTGGTCGGCGGTTTTGAGAAGATGATGGGCTGCTTGGGCAGGTCCTTTGCCGTATCCAGAGCGCGCGATGATTCTGCGACGTGCTCGACATAATTGAGGCCGATGCCAAAAATGTTCTTGCGCGGACGCGGGATCGGCGCCAGCAGCCTGACGTTCGCCAGCGGCAATGCGGCGCCTACCGGCCAGTTGTCCTTGCCTTCGCTCAATATCTTCTTGAGCGCCGCCAATGCGGGCGGCCCGAGATCGATAAAGTCGAGCATCGATGAGGGGAGGGAAACCCCGGCATCATGCCCCGCCTCCTCGACGTCCACGACGAGGTCGTCGACAACAGCGCCAAGACGGGCGGCAGCCTCAATGGTGCTGCGATAGGTAACTAGACGCACGGACTATCTCCTCCTGTAGCGTTTTCGAGCGAAGTGGATACCGGTTCGCGTGAAGAAAACGCGTCAAACAAGAATCTAGAGCTTCGGTTCTGATTCAATCAGAACCGAAGCTCTAGGATACGAGGGGCTGCCGGCCGCCATTGTCGCCAAAAGCTTCCTCGCGGTAGAGCCCGAGCGCGTGCATGACCGGCAGGTCGTTGAAGGTGAAGAGGCAGGCGTCCTCGCTGGCGGAGGCGTTGACATGCTCATGCCAGGCCCAGGACGGAACGCAGAAGATGTCGCGCTCCTTCCAGTCGAAGCGTTTGCCGTCGATGATCGAGTGACCGCGTCCCTTGGCGACCTGATAGATGAAGCTGCCGGTGTGACGATGCGCGTGCGTACTCTCGCCCGGCCGCAGCATCTGCATCGATGCGCCGATCGTCTGCATCACCGGACCGCCGGTCACCGGGTTCACATATTTCATGAGCACGCCGTCATAGGGCGAACCATCGGTGGCCTTGCCGTAGCGCTGCAGCGCCTCGTAGGTCGGACCCCACTCATATTTCAATAGCGGCGAATATCCCTTGGACCATTCGGCGCCGGCCGGACGCAGGCCGGGATTGCCCCAGGTGTGCGTCATGTCGTCGACGGGATAGCCGACGCTCTGCTGCAGGTCGGGATGAACCACATAGAAATTGGCTTCGAGCGTGTTGACCAGGGGAATGTCGAGCCCGTCCTGCCAGATGCAGGGCGTGCCGTCGCTGGAGACGCCATGTTCGTGCCAGGTGCCGTTCGGCGTCAGCACAAAATCGTTGGCGCCGAGCGTCATCTTGTGGCCGTCGACGATGGTATAGGCGCCCTCGCCTTCCATGATGAAGCGAAGCGCGGAAGCCGAATGGGCGTGGGCGGATGCGACCTCGCCCGGATGCATGACCTGCAGCCCGGAATAGAGCCAGCCGACCGCGGCGGCGTGATCACGCCGGCCGGGATTGTTCAGATAGATGACGCGACGACCAGCCTTCTCCGGCGACACCAGTTCGACGGAGCGCAGCACATGCGCGCGGAGGTCCTCATAGCGCCACAAGACTGGGACGGAGGACGATTTGGGCGCCCAGGGCTCGATCTTGTTCGCGACCGTCCAGAGCGCGCCCGCCTCCAGTCTTTCGAGTTCGTCGTAGTAGGCGAGCAGTTCCGGCGTGTCCTCGACATTGGCCCGTCCGGTCACGTCTTCCCGGTGGTTTTCACGAGCTTTCGTAGCCATGTCGCCCTCCTGTCCTGGCGCCGTGTCCGGCGTCGCGTTGTCAGTTCATCTCGTCAGGTATCATCGCAATCGCCTGGATTTCGACCTTGGCGCGATCCTCGATCAGCCCCGATACCTGCAGCGCCGTCATGGCCGGAAAGTGCCGGCCCATCACGTCACGATAGACCAGGCCGATTTCCTTCAGGCGCGCCGAGTATTCCTTGCGATCGAGCAGGAACCAGGTCATCGACACGATATGCTCAGGTCCCGCGCCGCCGGCACGCACCACCGCATCGACGTTCTTCAGGGTCTGGCCGACCTGACCCACCAGATCGTCGGACTCGAACTTGCACTGTTCGTTCCAGCCGATCTGGCCCGCGACGAAGATCATCTTGCCGCGGGCGGCTACGCCGTTCGCGTAACCGCTCGGCTTGGCCCAACCGGGCGGCTGCAAGAACTCGAACATTTCATACTCCCGTAGCAGGACGCGACTGGACGTCCGCGCGGTTAGGCCTTCAGGACGTCGCGTCCGATAATCAGTTTCTGGACTTCGGTCGCGCCTTCATAGATGCGCAACGCGCGTATCTCGCGGTAGAGCTGCTCGACCATTTCGCCGGAGCGCACTCCCCGGCCGCCGAACATCTGCACGGCGCGATCGATCACTTCTTGCGCGGTTTCGGTCGCGACCATCTTGGCCATCGCCGCTTCGCGCGTCGTGGAGGCTTTCTGCACGTCGCGCCGCCAGGCCGCCCGGTAGGTGAGGAGCGCGCTGGCGTCGACATCAGCGGCCATGTCGCCGAGGGCGGCCTGCGTCAATTGCTGGTCGCCGAGCACGCCGCCGAACATCCGCCGGGTCCGCGCATGCAGTATTGCCTCATCGAGCGCGCGGCGGGCAAAACCAAGCGCTGCGGCTGCGACCGACGCGCGGAAGATATCAAGGGTTCGCATCGCGATCTTGAAACCTTCGCCCGGCGAACCCAACAGCCGCGCCGCCGGGATCCGACAACTTTCGAACCGCAGTGTCGCGAGCGGATGCGGCGCCATCACGTCGATACGATCGGCGATCGAGAACCCAGGATCGTCCGGAAGCACCACAAAGGCCGAAATGCCGCGTGCGCCAGGCGCCTCGCCGGTTCGCGCAAACAGCGTATAGACGTCGGCAATACCGCCGTTGGAAATCCAGGTCTTCTCGCCATCCAGGATGTAGTGGTCGCCTTCGCGCCGCGCGCTGCAGGCCATGGCGGCAACGTCGGAACCGGCTTCCTTTTCCGACAGGGCAAACGCGGCGACCCAGTCGCCACGCCGCGCCTTGGGCAGCACCAGCGCGCGCAGTTCAGGCGAACCGGCTATCGCCACCGCGCCGGTGCCAAGTCCCTGCATTGCAAAGGCGAAATCGGCGAGCCCGCTGTGCCAGGCCAGCGTCTCGCGGGCTATGCAGATCAGCCGGGAATCGATCACCGCATCGGGCTGGTTGCCCGCAACCGACGCCTCCAGCAATCCCGCGGCGCCCAGCTGGCGAACCAGCGAACGGCAGGTCGCGTCGACGTCACCGCCATGCGTATCGCCAAGACCGGCGGCAAATGCATCGAGCGCCGCGGCGTATTCAGCGTGGCGGGAATCGAAGAACGGCCACGCGAGATGTTCGCGAGACGGCCCGCGCAACTGCGAAACCGGGGTCATGTCAGTCTCCCGCAAAGGCCGCCCTGGCGCACGCCGCCAACTGCGGCGCGCCCCAATAATGTTTCATGGCTAAAATATCCTGTCAAGCGAGCCGATGCGGGCCCGGAGCCGGGCGGCTGTGCAGCAAGCCTACTAAACAGGCTGCAAAATGCGCAGAAATGAAAGCTTGATGCTTTACCGCGTTCAAAAGCCGCAAGCCCGATTGACATCATTTTTGTTTGATGTCTAAAATTATATTCGGTCATCCGGAGTTCCGGGCGAGGCCTCAGGAGGCGAGCATGGCAGAACGCTCTTTCGCGCGCGAGGTGGAAGACCTGAAGCTGGGCGCCGGCCAGGAATTTCGCGGCGAAGGTATCCTTGCGATTACCAAGGCACTGCTCGAATGCGGCGTCAGCTATGTCGGCGGCTACCAGGGCGCGCCGATCTCGCATCTGATGGACGTGTTGTCGGACGCGCAGGATATCCTTTCAGATCTCGGCGTGCATTTCGAAACGAGCGCCAGCGAGGCGACCGCCGCGGCGACGCTTGCCGCCTCCGTGATGTATCCGATCCGCGGCGCGGTCACGTTCAAGGCGCCGGTCGGCATCAACGTCGCGTCCGACGCGCTCGCCAACCTGTCTTCGGGCGGAGTGACCGGCGGCGCGCTCATCATCATCGGCGAGGATTACGGCGAAGGCTCCTCCATCATGCAGGAGCGTTCGCACGCCTTTGCGATGAAGTCGCAGCTCTGGCTGGTCGATCCGCGACCCAACGTGGCGTCCATCGTCAAGGCCGTGCACGATTCCTTCGAACTGTCAGAGGCGTCGAATACGCCCGTGATGCTGGAGGTGCGGATTCGCGCCTGCCATGTGCATGGCCGCTTCGCCACCCGCGACAATGTCCGCCCCATCTTTCCGCTGTCCCGCGCGCTGGAACAGCCGTCGCGCGACACCAACCGCATCGTGCTGCCGCCGGCCTCGTTCCTGCACGAGAAGGAGAAGATCGAGCAGCGCTGGCCCGCGGCGGTCGAATTCATTCACGCGCGCGGCATGAACGAGACCTTCGACGGCGACATCCACGATATCGGCATCATCATGCAGGGCGGCATGTATAACGGCGTCATCACCGCGCTGCGCGAAGCGGGACTTGCCGACGTCTGGGGCGAGACGCGCGTGCCGCTCTATGTGATGAACGTGACTTATCCGATCGTCGACCGCGAGGTGATCGACTTCTGCCGCGGCAAGAAGGCGGTGCTGATGGTCGAGGAGGGCCAGCCCGAATTCATCGAGCAGGCGCTGCATAAGATCCTGCGCAACGCCGACATTCCGGCCAAGCTGCACGGCAAGGACCTGTTCCCGATGGCCGGCGAGTACACCGCGCAGGTGATGGGCCAGGCGATCGGCGCTTTCATCCGCCGCTGGCGCTCCGATGCGTTGCCGGATGCCGCACGCGCGCCGAACATTGATCGTGTCGAGGTTGACGACAAGATCCGAGCGCTGGCCGACGTGGTGCCGCCGCGGCCGCCGGGCTTCTGTACTGGCTGTCCAGAGCGGCCGATCTTTTCCGCGATGAAGCTGGTGGAGAAGGAACTCGGCCCACATCATATCGCTGCCGACATCGGCTGCCATTTGTTCTCGATCCTGCCGCCGTTCAATATCGGCGCCACCACCATGGGCTACGGGCTCGGCCCGGCGTCGGCTTCGGCCTTCAACGTTCCGGCGAGCAAGCGCTCGATCTCGATGATGGGCGATGGTGGCTTCTGGCATAACGGGCTGACCAGCGGCGTCGGCAACGCCGTGTTCAACCAGCACGACGGCGTGATCGTCGTGGTCGACAATTATTATTCGGCTGCGACCGGCGGGCAGGACATCCCCTCCTCGCGCGCCGACAACCGCTCGCGCTCGACCAAGCATCCGATCGTCGAGGCGGTGAAGGGCGTTGGCGCCAAATGGGTGCGCCAGATCGACCGCACCTACGACGTCTCGCGCATGCGCGACACGCTGCGCGAGGCGCTGACGACGGAGGAAAAGGGGCCAAAGATCATCGTCGCCTCGTCGGAGTGCATGCTGAACAAGCAGCGGCGGGTGAAGCCGCTGGTGGCGGCCGCCGCCAAGCGCGGCGAGCGCGTTGTGCGCGAGCGCTTCGGTGTCGATGAGGACACATGTTCCGGCGACCATGCCTGCATCCGCCTGTCCGGCTGCCCGTCGCTGTCGGTGAAACCGACAACCGATCCGTTGAAAGACAATCCGGTCGCCGCCGTCGACAATACTTGCGTCGGCTGCGGCCATTGCGGCGAGGTCGCGGACGCAGCCGTGTTGTGCCCCTCCTTCTACCGCGCCGACATCGTTTCCAACCCCACCCCATTCGAAGCGCGGCTCGACCGCATCTGGCAACGGATGATCGGCACGTTGCAGCGCTGGCGGGCAGGACGGCGAGTCACGTTCGAGCAGGAGGTGGCATGAACGTCTCGGTAGCACCCTCCTCCGTCGCACTAAGCCAGGCACGGCCCATCACCGTCGCGGTGCTGGCGATGGGCGGCCAGGGCGGCGGCGTTCTGGTCGACTGGATCGTGGCGCTGGCCGAGCGGCGCGGCTGGTTCGCGCAATCGACCTCGGTGCCCGGCGTCGCCCAGCGCACCGGCGCCACGATCTATTACATCGAGATGATCGCGCCCGACGCGAGCAAGCCGGAGCATCACCCCGTGCTGTCGCTGATGCCGGCACCCGGCAAGGTCGACATCGTGATTGGCGCCGAACTGATGGAGGCCGGCCGCGCCATCCTGCGCGGACTGGTTTCGCCGGACCGCACGCTGTTGATCGGCTCCTCCCACCGCTCCCTGGCTGTGGTCGAGAAGACCGCGCCCGGCGACGGCACCGCCGATGCGTCACAGGTCTATGAGGCGGCGAATGTCGCAGCCAACCGCTTCATCGCGTTCGACATGGCCGAGATCGCCGATGCCACCGGCAGCGTGGTCTCTTCCGTGCTGTTCGGTGCGCTGGCAGGCTCCGGCGCCCTGCCGTTCACGACACAGGATTTTGAAGCCACGATCCGCTCAGCCGGCGTCGGCGTCGATGCCAGCCTGCGCGCCTTCACCGCCGGCCGCGAGCGCGCCGTCGCCACGCTCAAACAGGATCCCAAGATCAAGCCAACGGCAAAGCCGCCGCTTGCAAAGCGCTTTCCGCGCCTCGAACCGATCGGTCATGCCGATTACGACGCGCTAGTCGCGCGGGCGCGGCAAATGCCGGCTGAGCTACACGGCATCGTCGCCGCCGGCCTGCAACGCGTCGTCGATTATCAGGACGTCGCCTATGGCCGCGAATATCTTGATCGACTTGGGGCGATGCCGCGCGACGCGATCGGCCTGCTGCAGGCCTTTGCGAAATATCTCGCCGTCGCGATGGCCTATGACGACGTGATCCGCGTGGCTGACCTCAAGACGCGCGCCGGGCGATTCGACCGGGTGCGCCGCGAGGCGCGGGCCGGTGATGACCAGATCCTCGGGATCACTGAATTCTTCCATCCACGAATCGAGGAAATGGCGGGGCTGCTGCCGCCGCGCCTCGGCGAAAAGGTCGAGCGCAGCGAACGGCTCGCCCGGCTCATCGATCGTGGACGAAAATTGCGCACGACCGCACCATCGGCGTTCCTGATGCTGTACTGCGTGGCAGGCCTTCGGCGATTCCGCCGCCGCACGCTGCGGCATGCCCGCGAGATGCGCCACCTCGACGACTGGGCGCAACGCGTGCGGAAATTCGCTGCAAGCGATGTCGCGCTAGCAACTGCCGTGTGCGAAGCCCGCCGTCTCGTCGGCGGCTACTCGGATACGCATTCCCGCGGTGAATCGAAATTCGACAAGGTCATGCGGGCGTCCGAGCGCCTAGCCGGCCGGCCTGATGCTGCGGAATGGGTGCAGCGGCTGACCAAGGTGGCACTGAAGGACGCCGATGGCGCCGAGCTCGACGGCGCGTTGCGCACCGTCGAGACGCTGTTCGAGGACGCGTGAGGATGGATCAATTCGAGGTCGTGGTATCGAAGGCCGAGGCGCTCACGCCGCGCATTCGCGAATTCGTCCTTGCACGCGCCAACGGTGCCCCGATGCCGGGCTGGGCCGCGGGCGCCCATATCGATGTCCATCTGCCCGATGTCGGCCGGCGCTCCTATTCTCTGATCGAGACGGCATCACCGCGAGGGGCCGCCGAACATCCGACCGCCTATCGCATCGCCGTGCTGCAGGAAAGCAAGAGCCGCGGCGGCTCGACCCATATGCACGGTCTCAAGACCGGCGATCGCCTGACGATCTCGCCGCCGGCGAACAATTTTCCGCTCGGTGCAGGCACGAGCGAAGTCGCGCTGGTCGCGGGCGGCATCGGCGTGACGCCACTGCTTGCGATGGCCTGTGAATTGAGCGCTACGAAGCGGCCGTTCTCGTTTTACTACGCCGGCCGCAGCCGCAGCGAGCTCGCCTTTCTCGGCGACATCGAGCGGCTGGCCAGCGCGGGCGCGACGATCCACGCCGACGACGAAGCCGGCCGGTTTTTCGATCTCGAGGGCCTGATGAACCGACTCGCGCCCGATGTGCCGCTGTACCTCTGCGGACCGCTGCCGATGATCGAGGCCGCGATCGCGCTGGCCAAGCGGATGAGCTGGCCGCAGGGACGGCTGCATTTCGAAATATTCACCGCACCCGAAGAGAAGACCGGCGATGCCAGTTTCGAGGTCGAACTCAAGTGCAACGGGCGCGTCTATGAAATTCCAGCTGGCAAGACCATTCTCGACGTGCTGCTCGAGGCCGGCGAAGACCCGATACATGACTGCAAGCGCGGCGATTGCGGTATCTGCCAGACAACGGTCATCGAGGGCATTCCCGATCATCGCGACTACATCTTGAGCGAAAGCGAGAAGGCGTCGAACAAGGTGATGCAGATCTGTATTTCGCGCGCGAAAACCAAGCGTCTCGTGCTCGACCTGTGAAGGAGGAACGCATGACCCGATATGCCAGCAACGCCGCTGCGCTTCGCGCCCTGGTCCGCGAGCAGGAGGTTCACCGTGACGTCTATGTCAGCGAAGAGGTGTTCCAGCTCGAAATGGAGCATATGTTCCCGAACAGCTGGGTCTATGTCGGCCACGACAGCCAGGTCCCCAACGCGGGCGACTATTACGGCACCACGATCGGCACGCAGCCTGTCTTGCTGGTCCGCCACACCGATGGAACGGTAAAGGTGCTGCACAACCGCTGCCCGCACAAGGGCACGCGGATCACGTCCGAGACCTGCGGCAACGCCGGAAAATTCTTCCGCTGCCCCTACCACGCCTGGAGCTTCAAGACCGACGGCTCGCTGCTCGCGATTCCCTTGAAGAAGGGCTACGAGAACACCGGCTTTGAACAGAGCCACGCCGCGACCGGAATGGCGCCGGTGCGCCATGTCCGCAACTATCGCGGCTTCGTATTCGGCAAGATCAATGACGGCGGCCTCGACTTCGAGGAGTTCTTCGGCGAAAGCCTGTCGAGCTTCGACAACATGATCGACCGTTCGCCGGCCGGCCAGCTCAAGGTCGCCGGCGGCGTGCTGCGCTATATGCACAATTGCAATTGGAAGATGCTGGTCGAAAACCAGACCGATACCTGCCATCCGATGGTGGCGCACGAATCCTCCGCCGGAACCGTGGTCGAGGTCTGGAAGAAGGCGCCTCCCGGCACCAAAAAGCCGATGGCGGTCGAGATCATCGCGCCCTTCATGAGCCCGTACGAATTCTTCGAGAACATGGGCATCCGGATCTGGGACAACGGACACGGCCACACCGGCGTGCACCACTCGATCCATTCCGACTATTCGGCGGTGCCCGGCTATTTCGACAAGATGACAGCCGCCTATGGCGAGGCCCGCGCCAAGGCGATCCTCGACGAGAACCGGCACAACACGGTCTACTTCCCCAACATCATGATCAAGGGTCCGATCCAGCTGTTGCGGCAGTTCAAGCCGATTGCGGCCAACAAGACGCTGGTCGAATCCTGGACGTTCCAGCTCGTCGATGCGCCCGACATGCTGCTCGAGCGCACGCTGATGTACAACCGGCTGATCAATGCGCCGACCTCGATCGTCGGCCACGACGACCTCGAAATGTACGAGCGCGCGCAGGAAGGCCTGCACTCGAACGGCAACGAGTGGGTGAACCTGCAGCGCCTCTACAGTCCCGACGAGGCCGGACAGACCAACGTCGCGGTCAACGGGACCAGCGAGTGGCCGATGCGCCACCAGTTCCGGGCGTGGTCCAAGTTCATGACGATGGGGATGTGACATGAGCATGGTCACTGAAGCTCCCCTCAAGAATGCGGTCCCCACCGATCAGGAACTGATCGACTTCGTCGTTCGTGAGGCACGGCTGATCGATCAGCAGCGTTTCGACGAATGGCTCGACATGTACGCCGACGACGCCTTCTACTGGATGCCGCTGGAATGGAATCAAACCGATCCGCGGCTGACCTGCTCGCTGATGTACGAGGACAAGCTGTTGCTCTCGATCCGGGTCGAACGGCTCAAGGGCGCGCGAACCTTCAGCCAGAAGCCGAAGAGCCGCTGCCATCACGTGCTGCAGACGCCGCAGGTCGATTCGCGCGACGCCGCCGCCAACAGCTACGTCACCTGGACCCCGATACATTATGTCGAGACCCGCCTCGACGAGCAGGCGCTCTATGCGGCCTGGGTCACGCATCATCTGAGCGTCGAAAACGGAAAGCTGAAGATCAAGCTCAAGCGTGTCGACCTGATCAATTGCGATGCTGCCTTCGGCAACATCCAGCTCTTTATGTGACGGAGAATGAGCGTGGTTCACCACACGGCGATCGTGAGCGGCGGCAATACCGGCATTGGCGCGGCGATCGCCCGCGGCCTCCTGGCCGAGGGCTATGATGTGATTTCGCTGTCGCGGCGCAAGCCCGACTGGAGCCACCCAAAACTCTCCTCGCGCGAGGTCGACCTGCTCGATGCGGCCGCGACGCGTCAGGCGGCCACGGAAATTGCCGCGAAGGTTGCGATTACCCATGTCGTGCATAATGCCGGCGCGATCCGCGCCAAGCTGCTGGAAGAGGTCGTTGACGAGGATGTCGGCGCATTGGCTCAGCTGCATTTCGGCGCCGCGATTGCGCTGGCGCAGGCGGCGCTGCCGGGCATGAAGCAGGCTCGCTTCGGCCGCATCGTGTTGCTGTCGTCGCGTGCCGCGCTGGGAGCTGCCACCCGCACGGTCTATTCGGCGACCAAGGCCGGTATCATCGGCATGGCGCGGACCTGGGCGCTGGAGCTTGCCCCTTTCGGCATTACCGTCAATGTCGTCGCGCCCGGCCCGATCGGCGATACCGAGATGTTCGAGAGCGTGATGTCGCCGGAATCCGAACGTGCAAAAAAGCTGGCGCAGTCGATTCCTCTCGGCCGTCTCGGCAAATCCGCCGACGTGGCGCGGGCGGTTACTTTCTTCAGTTCACCCGATGCCGACTTCATCACCGGGCAGACGCTGTATGTCTGCGGCGGAGCCAGCATCGGATCGATTTCCATCTAGCCCGGTGAGATCACAGCCATGGATGCCACAGTCAAACGAAAGGCCCGATCCCCAAAGGGTGCGCGCGGGCAAGCGCTGCGGCCGGCCGAGCCGGCGCACGAATCCGATGGCGCGCATCTGGAATTACGTATCTGGCTGCGGCTGCTCTCCTGCGCCACCCGGATCGAGAAGGCGCTGAACGCGCGCCTGCGCAAGGAGTTCAACACCACGCTGGCCCGCTTCGACCTGCTGGCGCAGCTCGCCCGTAAGCCGGCTGGCGCAACCATGTCTGAAGTTTCCGAACTCCTGATGGTCTCGAACGGCGCGATCACCGCCCTCGTGCAGAAGCTGGAAGCCGATGGCTTCATCCATCGCGAGGTCGACTCTGAGGATCGCCGCACCTTCCGTTTGCGCCTATCGCAGGAAGGCGCCAGGGAATTCGGCCGGATGGCGCGCCGGCATGAGGAATGGGTGATTGCCCTGATCGGCGAACTATCGCCCGTTGCGCAGTCGGACCTGCTGCAACATCTGACCCTGCTCAAGCGCCGCCTCGACAAGCACTCCTGACGCGGACGCCAGGCGGCAGTACCGCAAGGCAAGCAATACGCGCAGTGAGTTGCGGTTCATTTTAGCCTGTGCCTGAAGAACGCCAAAATCTCGTCGCGGGCCGCGATCGTCGGCTGGCCGGCCTCGTCGATCAGGTGCGCGGTGACGACGCTATGTGGCGTCGTGACGTGACGCTCGAAGAACGGCGCAAGATCGGCATTCGCCGCACTGTCCGGAAGCACCCGCCCGATGAAGCGGTCGCCGAGCGCCTCCGCATAGGCCGCGAAGCGTTGCGCCATGCAGAACTTGTCACCCGCGAAGCGATAGGCCAGCACCGTCAGATCTTCCCGCTCGAGCCGTTCGCGGACGCACCTGACTTCGTCGGGCGCGATTTCAATGCCGGCCGGATTGTTCAGCGGCAGCGACGGCTGCGAGAGCACCGGCGCCAGCATTGACGGCTCGAGCATCATGGTCAGCGCAAAATTTCCCGTAAAGCACATCCCGATGGCGCCGACGCCGGGACCGCCGCACTCGCCATGCGCAAAACGCGCCAGCGACCGCAGCCACTTTGTCACGGGACTGGATTCGTTTGAAGCGAGGGCGCGAAACTCAGCGCTCACACAGGCGCGCTGGAAGACCGCGGCGCCCTCCTCCGCGCCTGGAACGGCGCCATCACGACCGAACAGCGACGGCATGTGGACGGTGAAGCCGGCGTCGCGGACCCAGCGGGCAAACCTTGCGACATGCGGGCTGATGCCCGGCATCTCCGTCATCACGATGACGGCCGGCCCTGTGCCGGCCACGTAGACGACCTTGCTGACGCCATCGAGCGTGATGTCGCGGCGCGTGAAATCCTCGAGCGGATCGTCCTGTTTCATGGACCGTTTCGGCATCGGCGCAATTCCCTGGTTGGTCGATGGATACCCAGACAGGAGCCCGCAGCAAAGATCGGAGATGCCTGCGGCCAGGGGCTTCGGACTATCTTTTCGGGGACATCGTTGCGATTTCGCGGCCGGCGGGCTAGTGTCAAAATTGACATTAATCGGGTATTTTTTGACATGACCAAAGTCGCGGTTGTCGAGATCGACGGATGCATGGCCTCAAGCGCGGCCATCACCCACGATGTATTGGCGACCGCCAACCGGATCGGCGCGGCGAAGCGCGTTCCGCCCTTCAAGGTTACGACGGTGCGTTGCGGATTCCGCCGCAACGACGTCGATCTGCGAGGAATCGAACTCGTCATCGTCCCCGGGCTTGGAACGGCGTCGGCAGACGAACTGGAGACGAAGTTGAAGAGCCCGATGTGCCGGCGCGCGGGCGACTTGCTGATGCGGGCGCACGCGACTGGAGCCGTGCTGGCCGCATCCTGCGCGAGCACGTTCCTTCTCGCGGAGACCGGCCTGCTCGATGGCCGGCGGGCGACCACGACATGGTGGTTCGCACCGCTGTTCCGGCAGCGCTATCCCGCAATCGAGTTGCTGTCGGAGCGGATGGTCGTCGCCGATTGGCCGATCGCAACCGGTGGCGCGGCCATGGCGCAGATGGACCTGATGCTTGCGGTCGTTGGCCGGTTCGCCGGACCAAGCCTCGCCAGAGCCTGCGCCAACTATCTCCTGCTCGATGAGCGGCGCTCCCAGGCGCCATTCATGGCGATTACCTATCTGGCGAGCCAGGACCCCAGGATTGCCAAGGCCGAGAAATGGGTGCGCGAAAACATCGCGCGCGACTTTGCGATCGAGGAGTTGGCCAACGCTGTCGCGCTGGCGCCACGGACATTTGCCCGCCGCGTCTCGGCGACCTGCGGCGTTTCACCGATTCAGTTCGTGCAGCGGATCAGGCTGGAGACCGCCCGATTGCTGCTTGAGACCACGCGCCTGTCGGTCGAGCAGATCGCGCAGAGGATCGGATATGCGGAGCCTTCGACACTTCGCCGGCTGATCCGCCGCGATACGAAACATCCGCCCGGACATTTCCGTCCGACCGCCTGAGCGTCTCCCTCGCCCGCGATGCCTGGAGCTTCAGTGGCCCAGTACAGCCTTCACTTCGAGATATTCCTCAAATCCGAAGACGCCGAACTCACGCCCGTTGCCGGATTGCTTGTAGCCCCCGAACGGAAGGCTACGGTCAAACGGCGCGCCGTTGAGGTAGACGCGCCCTGCACGGATTCGGTTGGCGACAGCGCGAGCGCGGCCAATATCCCTGGACTGCACGAAGCCCGCCAATCCGAACGGCGTGTCATTGGCGATTTCGATCGCTTCATCTTCGGTGTCATAGCTCATGATTGACAGCACAGGGCCAAAAATCTCCTCACGTGCAATCTTCATTTGCGGCGTCACGTCACCGAAGACGGTCGGGCGAACATAGTATCCACGGTTGATATCGGCCGGCCGCCCTGTGCCGCCGGCCACCAGCGTCGCCCCTTCGTCAACGCCGGACTGGATAAGATCCTGCACTTTCTCAAACTGTGCCTGGCTCGCCAGCGGCCCCATGGTGGATACCGGATCGAGCGGGTCGCCCAGGCGAACGGTGTCGACAGCCTCACGCGCCGCCGCGAATGCCGTGTCCCGCTGCGCACGAGGGATAAGCATGCGCGTGGGAGACTGGCAGTTTTGGCCGGCATTTGTGTAGCAGGCGTGAACACCTTCGATCACGGCGGTTTTCAGGTCGGCATCGGCAAGGATGATGTTGGCGGATTTGCCGCCCAGTTCCTGCGCGACGCGCTTGACCGTATCCGCCGCAAGCTTGGCCACCCTGACGCCGGCCGTCGTCGATCCCGTGAACGACACCATGTCGATCTCGGGATGGGCGGCGAGCGCCTCGCCTACCGTGGGGCCATCGCCGTTTATGAGATTGAAGACGCCCGCCGGGACACCCGCGCCGTCGACAATCTCCGCAAACAGCATCGCGCTGAGCGGCGCGATCTCACTGGGTTTCAGCACGATTGTGCAGCCGGTGGCGAGCGCCGGCGCCACCTTGGAGGCAACCTGGTTCAGTGGCCAGTTCCACGGCGTAATCAGTCCGCAGACACCGATCGGTTCGCGACGGACGATCCCGTTGCCCATCCGCTCCTCGAACTTGTAATTCGCCAGCACGCGCGCGGCTTCCTCGAAATGAAACAGCGCGACGGCTGCCTGACGCTCGGTCGCAAACGTGATCGGCGCGCCCATCTCCAGGGTCATCATCCGCGCCAGGTCTGGTAGGCGAGCCCGAAAACCTTCGATGATCTTATGAAGCCAGGACAGACGCGCTTCGACGCTGGCTACGGAATAGCTCGCGAAAGCGCGGCGCGCTGCCTTGGCGGCCCGATCCACATCAAGCCTCGAGCCCAGGCTGATCTGAGCGAAGACTTCCTCCGTCGCTGGGTTGACTATTCCCAGCGTTGACGGCGCGGCTGGATCCACCCAGGCACCGTCGATGTAGAATTTCAATTTTTCCATAGTTTCCCGTCCACGACGTTGCGCCGCGCTACCGTTTGCGGTGTTTCTAGAGGTGCCTGCCCTCATCCACCGGCACCACAATTCCCGTCGAACTGGTCAGGCTGACGATGCAGGCCACCGCCGCCCTTGCGACATCGTCGGGCGTGGTGACGTGGGCGAGCGGCAGTTTTTCCGCGATTTTCTGCAGGTGTTCACGGGTTCGGCCGGCGACAAAATCCGTGTCCACGCCGGCCGGCGAAACCGAGAATACGCGGATTTTCGGCGCAAGCACTTTCGCGAGCGCGATCGTGAGCGCGTCGACGCCCGCCTTGGCAGCCAGATAGGCCAGGCTGCTGCCCAGGCCCGTGCGCGCCGCGATCGACGAAATGTTCACGATGGCAGCGCCACTGCCGCGCTCCAGCAAGGGACGGAAGGCGCGAACCATGGCGAATGGCCCGCGCAGATTGAGCGAAACGGTCCGGTCGAAGATTTCGTCCGTCAGCCCCTGGAGATCATTGGCGGGCACAGGCGTCGTGGCGCCTCCGCAATTGACCAGCGCATCGAGCCGTCCGTACTGCTGGTCCACGGTCGCCGCGGCCTCCGAGACGGAAGCCGGGTCGTCGATCGCGATCCGCATCGCGAGATGCCCGCGGCCCTCCAGGCATCCAATCACCTCTTCGGCCTGCGCGCGGCGGCTGTTGTAGCCGATCACGACAGCAGAGCCCATGGCAGCAAGACGCGCAGCAGTTGCCTTGCCGATGCCGCTGTTGCCGCCCGTGACAAGCGTAACCTTGGGAATCGACAGCCCAGGAATTTCGATACCAGTCATCAATGGCAGCCTCACATCGTGATCTTTGCGGCCTCGATCACGGGACGCCATTTGGCGCGTTCGCCGTCGATGAATGCCTTGAGGTCATCAGGAGAGCCCCCGACGCCTTGCAGCGAGTTTTGCTCAAGCACGGTCTTACCCTTGTCACTCCTGAGGAAGGCGTTCACCGCATTGTTCACCTTG
Organism: Bradyrhizobium sp. AZCC 2262; assembly: GCF_036924535.1. Taxonomy (NCBI): domain Bacteria; kingdom Pseudomonadati; phylum Pseudomonadota; class Alphaproteobacteria; order Hyphomicrobiales; family Nitrobacteraceae; genus Bradyrhizobium; species Bradyrhizobium sp. AZCC 2262. Next base: position 6,521,473 of record NZ_JAZHRT010000001.1, read on the forward strand.
CTCACAATGTCAGGCGGCGTTCCGGTGGGGGCAACGATCGCGTACCACGCCGTCGCCTCGAAATCCCTGAATCCGGCTTCCTGCACGGTCGGTACATCGGGCAGTTGCGCGACGCGCTGGCTCGTCGTCACCGCCAGCGCGCGAATCTTGCGCTCGGCCACCAGCGGCAGATAGGTCGGCATGAAATCCATGGCGATGTTGACTTGTCCCCCCAGCAGGTCCGTGATCAGCGGCGCTGAGCCGCGATAAGGCACGTGCGTCATCTCCACGCCGGCAAACTGCTGGATCAGCGCGGAGGTAATGTGTCCGAGCGTTCCGTTGCCGGGATGGCCGACATTGACCTTGCCCGGGTTCTGTTTGGCATAGGCGATCAGGTCAGGAAGCGTCTTCGCCGGAAAGTCTGATGTCGCCGTGATGATCAACGGAGACTTGGCGACGAGCACGACCGGCATGAAATCGCGCTCGGAGTCATACGCCAGGCCCTTGTACATGAACTTGTTGAGCGCGATCGGCGCCGGCGTCCCGAACAGCCAGGTATGGCCGTCAGCAGCCGCCTTGGCGACCGCCGTCCCGCCGAGATTGCCGCCCGCTCCCGCGCGGTTTTCGACGATGAACTGCTTGCCGAAGTCCTCGCTGAGCGAGTGCGCAACGGCGCGCGCCAGCGTGTCCACGGCGGCGCCGGCCGGGAACGGCACGATCATGGTGACCGGGCGATTCGGCCACTCCTGCGCAACGGCGCGGTGACATGGCGCAATGGCAAGTGCGAGGCCGATGAGGCCGAAAGACAGCACGCGCATACTTCCTCCGAATGGTGTACGGGGCTCGCGTTGGCGCCAGCGCTTATTCTGCAGCAAACTTGTCCAGGCCCTTGCGGCCCAGCCACTTGGATAATTCGTCCGCAACGGCTTCGTTATTGAGATCGGCAAAGGCAATGTGCGTGTTGCCGCGCAGCCCTGCGTCGGGCAGCAGCAGGACCTCGCAATCGCCTCCGTGACGATTGACGATGCCGCAAAAGGTCTTCGCCACCTCGACTGAGGTTTTCCAGATCGGACGCGTATCGGTGTAGTCGCCGAACACCATCTGGATCGGAAACTTCGTCAGCTTCATAAACTCGGCCAGCGGCACGGCATTGGGGCCATATGGCGCATCCGGCTTGGGTTCTGGCCCCTCGCCCTCCGGGAAAACGAAGCCCGGGGTTTCGTAGGCCACGATGCCTTTCATGTTGTCGCTCTTTGCCTTCAGTGCCGACAGCAGCGCGCGCCAGCCGCCCGCGGAATTGGTGACGGCAATGACGGGGCCGATCTTGTCGATGGCCTGGCCGCCGGCCTCCGCCTGCAACAATGCATTCTCGAGGGTATCGAACTCGTCGTAACGGGCGCGCGTCGCCTGATCCCAAGCCTCCTTGTCGGCGGTCGGAAACTGCAGGCCCGGATGCCAGTTGAGATAGGTCAGGCCGAAACGCCAGGCGGCAAAGTTACGCTGATCGAAATAATCAGGCGTGTAGGTGATCGGCTCGCAACTCCAGTTCGCGCGACCGACGCGCGGGCCGTCCCACAGGTAAACCGGATATCCCCTGCGCAGGAAAATGCTTTTATAACCTTCGCCGCCGTCCCAGCGGTTTTCCCAAACCTTCGTGCTAGAACTGTGCCACATGATCAGGCCGACGCTGCGCCTTTTCGCCGGGATGAAGTATTCGACGTAACCATGGTCGCAGGAAAGCGTTTGGCTGGGGTCACCGGGCTTGGCAATGACCTTGCCGCCTACTTCATACGCGCCCGTCGATTCCAGGATGATCGGAGGCTTCGATGGCTTGCGAGCTTCCTCGGCGAAGGCCGTGGTGCTCAATTCAATCAACAATAATGCCGCGGCAAACGGCCGCAACTGTTTCCAGCCTTTGGAATGGTTTCTACGGCAATTCATGATCTGCCTCTTGATGCCCTGCTTGAAACTCCGGACCCTCTTCGACCTCGCTTACGACGCTGGCTGCGTGCGCTCCGAATCGGGCGCGGGCCCAAAGTCGAAGCTCACATTGGAGGGGACACGCCATGCCGCCAGCATGATGATCGCACTAAGGGCGAGCAGAGCCAGGCTCATGGCCGGGACGGTCATCGCAGCCAGTGCACTGCCGGACCAATGCGCGACCCAGGGCATCAGGTTCTGCGACAGAAAACCACCGAGGCTGCCGAGCGTGGTGATGGCCGCCATGGCGGCTGCGGCGTGGGCGCCCTTGAAAATCTGCGACGGTAGATACCAGAAGCAGGGAAACATCAGCGAGATGCATGGCGTACCGAGCACAAAGGCGACGTAGCGCATCCAGTTTTCCGGCAGCATCGTCGACATCAGGAAGGCTGCTGCACCGCACAGCGCGATCAACGCCATGCCGATGAGAACGCTGCGATGCTCGCGCAGATGCCGCGGAATCCACAGCAGCATCAGCGCCACCATCGCCCAGGGCAACGAGTTCAGCAAACCATTCTGAGTGCTGCTGGCGCCAAAGCCCTTCACTACCGTGGGCAACCAATAGATGACGCAATAAAGTGCGAGCGTGATCATCGAATACACCAGCGAAAACCACCAGACCCGCCAGTCGAGCAGGACCCGAAGCGGATTGGTGTGCAACGTCTGCGAGATTTCCCCGCGTGCCAGTTCAGCGGCGAGCCATGACTTCTCACGGTCGCTGATGAATCCGGCGTCCTGCGGTCCGTTGGGCAGATATTTCAAGATCAGCACGAACAACAGCACCGCCGGCAGACCGGTCGCGATGAACACCCACTGCCATCCGGCGAGGCCGAGCGCGTCGTCGAGATTGAGCAGCAGCCCGCCGAACAGCGAGCCGAACATGTTGCCGAGCGGGCTGCCGATCGTCATCAGCGCGACGGCCTGCACGCGATAGCGCTTGGGAAACCATAGCGTCAGATAGAAGATGATGCCGGGATAGGCGCCAGCTTCCGCAGCGCCAATCAGAAAGCGGGCGGCGGCGAAAAGGGAGCCGCTAAATGTGAAGCCGAGCAGGACAGTGAGCAGTCCCCAAGTCAGCAGGATGCGCGCGAACCAGAGCCGGGCGCCGAACCGATGCGCGGCGAGCGCACTCGGCACCTCGAACACCAGCGAGCCGATGAAGAACAGCGAGGAGGCAAGGCCGTAAGCCGTCTCCGTCATGCCGAGGCCAGAGACCATCTGCAGCTTGGCGTAACTGACGTTCGAGCGGTCGATCACCGACAGCATCATCAAGGCGACCATCAATGGCATGATCCGCCACATGATGCGGTACATCAGCGCGTCGCCGTCGCGGTCCGCCCCATCCATCGTGACTTCCTCCCCTGGGCGCACGCCGCTTTTCGCGGTCTTTGCGCTTGTCTTGCTAGGCGGCGTTCTGCGCGGACGACTGGATCACCGGAAGATTCAAGAACCGTGCGGCGTTGTCGCTGATGAGCTTCCTGATGGCGGCGCGCGGCATTTGCAGATCGAGCAGGATCTGCGTGATGCTGCGAAAGCCATCGACAGGGCGCTGCGAGCCCTGCAGCCCGAGGTCGGACGACAGGATCGTGTTGTCGACGCCGGCCACCTCGATCAGGTGCGCGAGATCATCGGGGCTGTACTTCAGGGATTTGCCTTCGATGAACATGCAGATCGAATGTTCCATCTTGACGCCGCGCGCGACGAGCTGGCGAATATCAGTGTCGTTGCAGCCGACGATGTAGGTCGGATGATTGACCATCATCTTCTTGACCCCGCGCCGCGCCGCCTCGTCGAACAGGATGTGCAACTCACTGGCCGGCAGGTGACCGCCGGCCAGGATGATATCCGCCTCGGCAATGAGATCGATGACCTTCTTTGTGTCGTCCGTGAGTTTGCCGTTGGCGTCTAGCGCCGAAAGCGGGATCGGATCGAGCATCTTCTGCGAGGTCTTTGGAAAGGTCGAATTTCCGGCCGACATGGCCTTGATGTGGTTCGCCGCCGATAACGTCGGCATCCAGACGATCTTGCCGCCGAGCTTGATCGCGTGATCGACGGCATGCGGGTTGATGCCCCCCGACGCATTGTTCAGCACGATGCCCGAGAACAGTTTTACATTGGTTTCGGGGAACAGCTTTTCCAGCAGGATCGCGTGCGCCATGCCGGCATAGAAGTGATCCTTGTAGAGCACGGCGCGGAATTTCGCGGCCGCCGCATCGAGCAGCTCCTCGTGATGATCGAGGATGCGCGGCATGGCCGCCGGACCGCTATGGCAGTGCAGATCGATCGCGCCGACCAGAAGCTCGGCGACTTCCGGTGCCCACGACAGCGGCGGCAGCGGCACGGTGTTCGGATAGGATGATTGCTTGTCGGCCATGGTCAGGACCCTTTCGTGTCAGGCGGCGGACTTTCCGGCGACGGTTTGCGCGGGCATCGGATAATCGTCTTCGTTCAGCACCCAGCCCGGCTTGGTCGAAAAATCCATGCGCGGCGGGCAGAAGATGTCGACGAGAATATTGAGCTTGGGATCGAGGGCCTGCGAAGTGTGAATGGAGGGCGGCGGGATCACGGCGATGGAAGGCGATCCGCAGCGCTCGTGATCGTCATTGCGCCACTGCGCCATGTCGGTCGTCCATGGCCAGCGCAGGTGATGAATGAAGGTGCCGGCCAGCGCCAGCGAGCATTGTTCGAAATCGTCATGGTGATGCGGCGACATCTTGCTCGTATCGCGCGGGCCGTTTTTCGGCTCGAGGAAATTCACCATGAAGGTCGAGCAGCGGAAGATCCGACCGAACCGACCCGGCGTTGCCGCGACGTCGAGACTGTAGGTGCGGATCTGCGGGCCTCCAGTGACCTCCGGCCACGGCTCGAACGGCGGCAGATTGGGATGCGGTGTCGCATAAGACGCTGCGTTGGAGCACAACCTAGCGAGATCTTCCGATCGCGTCGTCATCATGCGCACCACCTTGGCAGCGCCGAGCAGCGTGACGGAGCTTGCGTCCGCCGGCACGAAACTGATGGAGTGACCGTTGACGACCTTGCGCTCGTTGCCCCACACGATTTCGGCGCCCGCGCCGGGATCGGGAAGCAGCACGACATATTCGTCGGGCTGGCTGGTCCGGCTCAGCACGGCGCCCTTGTCGGCGTCGCTATAAGCGATGATGAAGTTCTGGCCGCGGGCGTACCAGGTACGCGCGCCGTTTTGGTTTTCGGCCGGCGGCGTTTCGTAGAATTTCGCATATTCGGCACCCGCGAAATGGGTGGCGGCGGGTTTTGCGCCGACGGGAGTGGCGGCGAGCGCAGCGCGAGGATCAGTGCTGTGATACATGTGAGCTATCCGTGGTTTGAACGAGGGTCTTGAAATCGGTGAGTGTTTGCGCCGCGGCCCGGCGCATCTGACCCTGATCCGACGAGATGATGAAGGCGCTGGCGCCGAGGCCGGCGAATTCCTTGGCCTCTGCCGCACTCGCGACCATCACGCAGACTGGCTTGGCGACTTTCTTTGCCGCCGCAATGATCCTGATAACCGTGTCCTTCACGGACGCGTCGGCTGGGGATTTGGCGCCGAGGGCAACGGTGAGATCGCCACGGCCGATGAAGAGCCCGTGGATTCCGTCGACGGCGGCGATGGCGTCGATGTGGTCCAGTGCTTCGGGATCCTCGATCATCGCAATCGCGCAGACCGACGCATCCTGTTCATCAACGAGGGACCACATCGGTGTGCCGCCATAGGCGCCGGCGCGGGCCGAGCCAGAGTAGCCGCGCCGTCCCCCGCGATATCGCGCAGCGGCCGCGATCGCGCGCGCCTTCTCGACCGTCGCAACATGGGGCACCAGCACACCGGTTGCGCCGCAGTCCAGAGAGGACAGGATCTTGGCCGGATCGTCCGACGATACCCGCACAATGCCTGCGAGGTTGCTGGCGCGCGCGGCCAGCAGCATGACATCCGTCATCGCGCGATCGATCGGCGCGTGCTCCTCGTCGATCACGACGAAATCATAGCCGAGCGTGCCGAATATCTCGGTCGCGTGCGTGGTGGGCGTCTTGATGAATGAGCCGACGACGTGCTGCCGCGCCGAGAAGCGGCGGCGGAATGACGAAAAATGCGGCCTGGCGACGTCTCCGGACACGGTTGTTCCTCCCCTGCCATCTGCACAGGCTGCCCTCAGAAGGCAGACTCCGGCGTGGCGCTTGGCGAAAACCATTGCAGGGAGGACGCCGCTCGGCCATAGCTATTCGATCGTGTTCCACCAGGTGGAATTTCAGTATGCCGCTTAAAACCAACACCGTCGAAGCCGCCTCCCGTACGCTCCTGCTGCTGGAGGAGCTCAACCGCCACCGCGTCACCTCGATCGACCGCCTGCACAAGGCGACGGGACTGCCGAAATCGACGGTGGTGCGGTTGATGAAGTCGCTATGCGCGATGGGCTATGCCGCCAACGACCGGCGGCAGGGCGGCTACGCGGTTGCCTCGCGGGTCAAATCGCTCAGCAACGGCTTTCACGGCGATCCGCTGGTGGTGGAGGCCGCGCGCCCATGGGCGCTCGCCTTCACGCGACAATACCACTGGCCAATCGCCATCGCCGTTCTCGACAGGAGTTCCGTCGTGGTCCGCTTCAGCACCATTCCCGACAGCCCCGTCTCGCCATTTCACGGCACTCTCAACATGCATCTCAGCCTGCTCGGGCGGGCACTGGGGCGCGCCTACCTGGCTTTCTGCCCGATGAGCGAGCGATCGATGCTGCTCGACATGCTGGCGCGATCGCAGAAGAGCGAAGACAAGCTCGCCACTGACCGCAAGCGAGCGCTGACTTTGCTGGCGACGATCCGCAAGCAAGGCTTCGCTGAACGCGACCCGATGGTCGAGCCGCGCTCGTCCGGCACGATCGCACTCCCCATCATCGTCAACCAGCGCGTGCTCGCCACCGTCGGCATGACCTATTTCACGTCGGCGCTGGACCGCGCAGACGTCGTCCAGCGCTACGTGCCGCTTGTAAAGGCACTGGCCGACAATATTGCCGCAAGCGTCTTATCGTTGCAGCAATAGAGACTACAGCCCGGCATCGTTTGACCCCGTCTTTGGTATAGCGTCTTGCGGGATACAGGTTGTGAACGGCCTCTTGACGGTCTGGAGCAATTCCGAAACCCTGCCTTCTGGGGACTGATTTCGGTAAACCGCTATCGCCCACGGCGAGGATCGATAGACTCCTTCCTGAAGCGGACGGCTATCGGAAGTGGCACCACTATTGCTTGCGTAGCAATAGGCGTGCGAGGGGGAAGGACACAGTATGATCCGCGTGTTTCTTGATCGGCTCTACCTTTTCTCCGGTTATCTCGCCGGGCTTTTCCTGATTGCGATTTTTGTGCTGATGATGCTGCTGTCGGGCGGCCGGCCGCTTGGCATCAATATTCCGGCGGGCGATGATTTCATCTCCTGGTGCATGGCGGCAACGGCCTTCCTCGGGCTCGCGCATACGTTCAAACATGGCGAGATGATCCGCGTCGGCCTCTTGATCGACCGCCTCAACCACAATGTCCGTCATTACGTCGAGATCGCAGCCCTTTTCGTCGGTGTTGGCTTCATCGGCTTTTTCGCGTGGCATGCCTCGGTCATGACCTGGCAATCGCTTAAATTTTCCGACATTTCGCAAGGCGTGATCGCGGTGCCGCTGTGGATTCCGCAGCTCGGCTACAGCGGCGGCCTCGTGATTCTCTGCATCGCTTTTGTGGATGAGCTGGTCCATGTCCTGCGCGGCTTCGCGCCGCGTTACGAATTGCCGAAGCCGCAGAGCGCCGAGGAAGTCGTCGAACGCGCCATGCAGAGCGGGGTCTGACATGGAGCTTCTCTCCATCGCCGCCGTCCTGCTCGGATTTCTTGCGCTGCTGCTCGGTGCCGGCGTCTGGATCGCCGTCGCCCTGATGGCGACGGGATGGGCCGGCATGCAATTCGCCGGTGGCGGCATTCCGGCAGGCAGCGTGCTTGCGACAACGGTGTGGGGCAACAGCGCGTCCTGGTCGCTGGCGGCTTTGCCGCTCTTCATATGGATGGGCGAAATTCTGTTCCGCACGCGGTTGTCGGAGGAAATGTTTCGTGGATTTGCGCCCTGGCTGAACTGGCTGCCGGGCCGGCTCATGCACGTCAACGTGCTCGCCTGCGGTGTATTCGGTTCGGTATCGGGATCATCGGCCGCGACCTGCGCCACAGTTGCCAAGATCGCCCTGCCCGAATTGAAGAAGCGCGGCTATGACGAAGACTTAAGTCTGGGTTCTCTGGCCGGTGCGGGCACGCTCGGCATTCTCATCCCGCCGTCGATCACCATGGTGGTCTACGCCGTGCAGGCGAACGTCTCCATTATTCAGGTTTTCCTCGCTGGATTTCTGCCGGGCCTGTTGGTGATGGTGCTCTATTCCGGCTACATCGCGATCTGGTCGCTCGCCAATCCAAAGCGCACGCCGCCGGCCGAACCGCCGATGAGCCTTCGCAGGCGCATTTCAGAGTCGCTCAATCTCATTCCTTGCCTGCTGCTGATCGTGTTCGTCTTTCTGTCGTTGCTGATGGGCTGGGCGACGGCGACGGAATGCGCAGCCTGGGGCGTGTTGGGCTCGCTCGCCATCGCATGGTGGCAAGGCGCGCTGAGCTGGGAATCCTTCTGGGCGAGCGTCATGGGCGCGACGCGGGTCAATTGCATGATCCTCTTGATCCTGGCGGGCGCTTCCTACATGGGCACGTCGATGGCCTATACCGGTATCCCGCTGGCGCTCGCGAGCTGGGTGAACAGCCTGCAGCTCAGTCCCTATGCGCTGATCGCGGCGCTGACCGTCATGTACATCGTGCTCGGCACGGCGCTCGACGGCATTTCCATGATCGTGCTGACCACCGCCATCGTCATTCCGATGGTGAAGCAGGCCGGCTTCGATCTGGTCTGGTTCGGCATTTTCCTGGTGCTGGTGGTGGAAATGGCGGAAGTCTCTCCACCCGTCGGCTTCAATCTGTTCGTGTTGCAGACCATGAGCGGCAAGGATTCCAACACGGTCGCCAAGGCGGCCCTGCCGTTCTTCTTTTTGCTCGTTCTGGCGGTTGCCATCATCACGGTCTTTCCTGCTATCGTTATGGTGCTGCCGCAGATTGCGTTCCCTGGCTAGAGAAAGGTATTGTCATGTTCAGGCTTATTAAGACGTTCGCCATGGCCGCCTGCGTCGCGGCGCTTGCCGCTCCCGCACTTGTTGTTCCGGCAGTGGCGCAGACCAAATGGAATCTCCCGGCGGCCTATCCCGCGGACAATCCGCATTCGGTGAACCTGATCGCGTTCGCCAAGGACGTTGGCGACGCCACCGGCGGCAAGCTGCAGATCACCGTGCATGCCGCCGCCTCGCTGTTCAAGGCACCGGAAATCAAGCGCGCGGTCGCCACCGGACAGGCGCAGGCGGGTGAGGTTCTGATCTCGCTGCATGAGAACGAGGATCCGATGTTCGGCATCGATGTTGTCCCGTTCCTGGCGACGAGCTATCCGGCGGCCAGGAAGCTGTGGCTCGCCTCGAAACCAACAGTCGCAAAGAAGCTCGCATCGCAGGGCTTGATGCTTCTCTTCGCCGTGCCGTGGGGTCCGCAAGGCATTTATGCCAAGAAAGACATCAACACCCTTGACGACATGAAAGGCCTGAAGTGGCGCGCCTATAATGTCGGCACCTCGCGCATCGCCGAGCTCGTCGGCGCACAGCCTGTCACCATCCAGGCGGCGGAGCTGCCGCAGGCGCTGGCTACCGGCGTCGTGAACGCGTTCATGACCTCGGGCTCGACCGGCTACGACAGCAAGGCCTGGGAAAGCATGACGCATTTCTATGATACGCAGGCCTGGATTCCGAAGAACGTGACCTTCGTGAACAAGGCGGCGTTTGACGCGCTCGACAAGCCGACCCAGGAAGCGATTCTCAAGGCGGCGGCGGTTGCCGAAGAACGTGGCTGGAAGCTCGCGGAAGAAAAGGCGAAGTGGTATCTTGAGCAGCTTCAGGCCAACAAGATGAAGGTATTGCCGCCACCTGCGGCGCTGAAGACGGGCCTTGAGAAAGTCGGCGACCAGTTAACCGTCGACTGGCTCAAGAAGGCCGGCCCCGATGGTGAAGCCGTGATCGCCTCCTATAAGAAGTAAGACGATCGTTGTTGCGCGCCAGCAGCGTCCGGCATTCGATTGCCGGACGCAGAGACGCTCAGAAATCCGGCCAATCGCCTCAACCAATCGCGTCGAGCGCGCGGCGAACGGTCGCAAACACCATCTCGATCTCGTTTTCGGCGATGATCAGCGGCGGCGAGAGAACCAGCGTGTCACCGCTGCTGCGAATGAGAACGCCATCGTCGAAACAACGCTTGGCGCATTCCGCGCCGCGCGCCCCCGGGGCACCGTCGCGAGGTGTGACGTCAATCGCCGCCAGCAGACCAATATTGCGGATATCGACGACATGCGGAGCGTCTCTGAGGGCGTGGGCCGCCTGCTCCCAGATTGGCGCCAGCCGCCCGCAGCGCGCGAACAGCTCAAGATCACAATAAACATCGAGTGTCGCCAGCGCCGCCGCGCAGGCGAGCGGATGCGCCGAGTAGGTATAGCCGTGAAATAATTCGATGGCGCTGGACGGGCCGGCCATCAGCGCGTCGTAAACCGACCGGCTGGCGATTACGCCGCCCATGGGCACCGCGCCGTTGGTCATGCCCTTGGCGCAGGTGATCAGATCGGGCGTGACGCCGAATGCCTCGGCGCCAAAGGCCGCGCCCAAACGGCCAAAGCCGGTGATCACCTCGTCGAAAATCAGCAGAATCCCGTGGCGATCGCAGATCGCCCGCAACTGCTCGAGATAACCAACTGGCGGCGGCAACACGCCACCCGAACCGATGACGGGTTCAACGATCACCGCGGCGACAGTCGAGGGATCGTGGATCTGCAACAGGGTCGTCAGCTCGTCGGCGAGATGCGCACCCCATTGCGGCTGGCCGCGCGAGAATGCCGCGTGCTCGATGCTGTGCGTATGCGGCAGATGGTCGACCTCCGGCAACAGCGGCCCGAAATCGCGGCGGTGACGTCCGATCCCGCTGACCGAAAGCCCGCCCCAGCCCATGCCGTGATAGGCTTTGGCGCGGCCAATAAACCGGATGCGCGAACCCTCGCCCCGGGCGCGATGATAGGCGCGCGCGATCTTCAGCGCCGTATCGACCGCTTCAGAACCGGAATTGGTGAAGAAAACATGATCGAGGCCCGCAGGCGCGATCTCCGCAATGCGTCCAGCCAGTTCGAATGCCGCCGGATGGCTCATCTGGAACGAGGAGACGAAGTCGAGCCGTTCGGCCTGCGCCTTGATGGCGTCGACAATGGCGCGCTGCCCATGGCCGGCGTTGACGCACCACAGCCCCGCCATGGCGTCGAGGACGCGCCGTCCGTCCGATGTCACATAATGCATGCCTTCGGCTGCCACGAACAGGCGAGGATCGGCCTTGAACTGGCGGTTGGGCGTGAACGGCAGCCAGAATGATTCCAGCGCCTCCCGATCCAGCGGCGCGGTTTCGCCTGATATCCTGTGGGGCTTGTTCACGACGCCTTCCTTCCAATCTGTGAGCTATCGGGGACAACGGCGTGGATACCGAGTTTGGCCGCCGCATCAAGGTGCTTGCGCATCAGGCTTGCGGCGGTCTCGCACTCTCCCGCTTCGAGGCAATCGAGAATCTTCAGATGCTCGCGGCAGGAAACCACGACGCGCTCGTGGCCGAACGTCCAGTCATAGTTCGCAAAGCGACGCAGCCGGTTCTGCTGCTGGATCGCGACCAGCAGATACCGGTTATGCGCACCCGCCACGAGCCCCTCATGGAACTGCGCGTTCATCTCATAGAGCGCAATGCTCGACGCCTCGTTCCACGGCGTTGCGAGCATGTCGTGATGCCTCTCGCGCATGTCTTCGATCCAGCCTGGCGCAAGCCGATAGCCCGGCTCGAGCAGCGCCGCCGGTTCGATGATCCGGCGAAGGCGATAGCTTTCCGCACGCGCCGTCGGATCCGAAATGGTCGGCAGGAAGCGCCAGCCATGTCCTGGCTTGCGCTGCACGGCGGCGACTTCGCTGAGCCGCACCAATACCTGCTGCACGGTGGCGCGCGTGACGCGGTAGCGACGGATGAGATCGCCTTCAGACACGTCTTCCGCCAACTTCCCGGCGCGGCGATCGCGGGCGATCGCGAGAAACAGCCGATCGGCATCGGTTGGCCCCGGCTGCGGCGGTGTCTTGCGGTCGGCGCGCGCCGTGTCGGCAACAAAATAGCCGCCGCGCTTGCCTGGTCGTACCAATCCACGCCGCGCCAGATGCGCGAGCGCTGCACGCACCGGCGTGCGCGACACATGCAGCCGCGCCGCCAGTGCAACCTCGCCCAGCCGCGTGCCGGGTTCCAGTTGATCCGACCTGATGACCGCGAGAATGCCGGCCTGCAGTTCGCTCTGCAGGCGGGACGGGGCAGTCCGGCCCGACAAACTTTTTTGTTTCATGACATGACAAAATACATTAGGCTTCGCCGATTGCAACCCGAAAGCAGGCGGCAGCGATGGTCGAACCGTTTCCCTTGATCGAGATTTCCGGGCCGCCGCGTGAACGTGGCCGCCAATATGGCCAAAAGGCCGCCGAGCGCATTCGCAAGGGAACGTCGCATTACTTCGCGCAACTAAAGGAACTGTCGCTCGACAGTGCCGGCAGTTCCGCGCTGGTGCGCGACTATCTGCCGGTCATTGAGGCGTTCGAGCCGACCTATGTCGAAGAGATGCACGGCATCGCCGAGGGTGCCGCCGTGCCGTTCGAAGATGTCGTGCTGCTCAACGCGCGCACCGAGATCCTCAAACTGGCGGCCCGCCCCGATTTGCGCGCACGCCTTGCTGGCGAAGACGACCCCGACGGCTGTACCGGTGTCGTCGTATTGCCCGCGGCAAGCAAGGCCGGGCGCCTGATCCATGCACAGAACTGGGACTGGAAACGCGAATGCGCCGAGACCGCGGTCGTCCTTAAAGTACGCCGCGACGATGGACCCGATCTGATGACCTTTACCGAAGCCGGCGCGCTCGGCCGCTGCGGCTTCAACGCCGTCGGCATCGCGATAACCGCGAATTATCTGGAGTCCGACCGCGACTATCGGCAGGTCGGCGTTCCGCTCGCACTGATCCGCCGCAAGGTGCTGGAGAGCGAGCATCTCGCGCTTGCCATGCGCTCCGTCTATTGCACGCAGAAATCGGCCGCCAACAACATGATCGTCAGCCATTGCGAGGGCGTTGCGATTGATTTCGAATGCGCGCCCGACGAGACCTTTCAGGTGCATCCGGATCGCGGGCTCCTGGTGCATGCCAATCACTTCGTTAGTCCGGTGGCGCTCGGCAAGCTAAAGGACACCGGGATCCTCAACACGCCCGACAGCCTTTACCGCGACGTGCGCGTGCGCGGAATTCTCGAACCGCAGATCGGCGACATTACGCTGGACGCCGTGAAGGAAGCGCTGTTCGACGACTTCGCAACGCCGTGGGCGGTGTGCCGGCCGCCGCGACGCAATCTCAGCAACAACCTCAGCGCCACCGTCGCGATGATCCTGATGGAGCCGGAGCGCGGCGTGATGGAAGTCGCTCCCCTGCCCGCGCTCAATCGCCAATTCACGACCTACACGCTCGATATGGCCACGGCTCGCAAGAGCGCCGATCCACAAGCGATGGCCAAGGCCGTATGATGCGTAAGCACCAGGGCGTCGCCGCGTTCACGACCATGGCGATGTCCGCCGGCGTGGCGCTTGCGCTGGCCTGGGCTTCGGCAATACCGGCACTCGCGGCCGGAGGCGTGCTGCGCGCACGCTTCAACGCGGACATCCGCTCGACCGACCCCGGGACCAACCGCGACGCCAACACCGACGGCGTGATGGGACATGTGGTCGAAGGCCTGGTGGCCTTCCGCGAAGATACCTCGATCGGCCCCATGCTGGCGGAAAGCTGGGAGATTTCGCCAGACGGCAAGATCTACACTTTTCATCTCCGGAAAGGCGTCAAGTTTCATAACGGCGCGATCATGACCGCCGATGACGTCGTCTGGTCATTCAAGCGCTGGCTCGATCCCGCGACGCAATGGCGCTGCCTTTCCGAATTCTCCGATACCGGCATCACCAAAATCCTCGGCGTGGACGCCACCGATCCGCAGACCGTGGTGATCACGCTGGAGCGGCCGACGGCGCTCCTGCTTGGCACCCTCGCCAGGCCTGACTGCGGCCAGACCGCCATCCTGAATCGTGACTCCCTCACGCCCGATGGCAAGTGGCGCGAACCGGTCGCCACCGGCCCGTTCAAGCTCGGTGAATGGAAGCGCGGTCAGTATGTCGACCTGATCCGCTTCGACGATTATGTCTCGCGCACCGAGCCGCGCGATGGCTATACGGGTGCGAAGAAGGTCGAGGTCGACAAGGTCCGCGTCAACATCATTCCCGACAGTTCCGCCGCCAAGGCCGGACTGCTGAGCGGCTCGCTCGACATCATCAACAGCCTCTCGGTTCCGGAAGTCGAAGAGCTGAAGTCCCACGCCGAGGTAAAACTCAGCATTACGCCTGCGCTCGGCCTCACCGGCATCCTGTTGCAAAGCAACGATCCGCTGCTCAAGGCCGTCCGCATCCGCCGCGCGCTGGCGCTTTCGCTCGACACCAAGGAAATTGCCGATGTGGTGATGCAGGGCACCGCCCGCGCCAACAATTCAGCACTGCCCATCGGCAGCCCGTTCCACGGTCCTGTCGAAGATCAGGGCTACACCCAGGATATCGCGCAGGCCAGGAAGCTGCTCGCCGAAGCCGGATACAAGGGCCAGCCGATCAAGATGATCGCCAACAAGCGCTACAGCTTCGTGTTCGATTCCGCCGTGCTGGTGCAGGCGATGGCGCAAGCCGTCGGGCTGAAGATCGACATCGAAGTGCTCGACTGGGCGACGCAGCTCGATCGCTACAGCAAGGGCGACTACCAGGCGATGGCCTTCGTCTATTCGGCCCGTCTCGACCCCTCGCTCAGCTTCGAAATGCTGACCGGACCGAAGGCGACCCAGCCACGCAAGGTCTGGGACAATCCGGAAGCGCAGGAGATGCTGCGGCAGTCGATGCTGACCATCGATACCGCCAAGCGGCAGGCGCTGTTCGATGAAATGCACCGGCGTTTCATCGCCGATGTGCCGATGATCGTGCTCTTCAACGGTTCGGAACTCGCGGCACTGCGCAACAACGTGAAGGGCTACGCCGGCTGGCTTTACCCGCAGCCGCGCTTCTGGGGTGTAAGCCTGCAATAACGCAGGCAGGTGGGACGATACTGATGCTGGGTTATCTCGTCAGACGGCTTGCGATGACCATCCCGACCTTGCTGCTGGTCGCGATCACCGTGTTCGCGCTGATACGCCTGATCCCGGGCGATCCGGTGCAGGTGATGCTCGGCGACAGCACGGATCCGGCGCAAGTGGAGCAGTTGCGCCGGCAAATGGGGCTCGACCAATCGATCCCGGTTCAATTCGGCTATTGGCTCGCAAAGGTCGCGGTCGGCGATTTCGGTCACTCGATCACCAATGGGCTCGCCGTATTGCCCTTGATCCTCGAGCGATTCCAGGTCAGCGCGCTCATCGTGCTCGTCGCGGTGACGATCGCCGCCTGCGTCGCGGTACCGGCCGGGCTGATCGCGGCGTGGCGGCAGAACAGCGCGACCGACCTTGCCATCACCGCGGGCGCGACCCTGCTGCTGTCGATTCCGAGCTTCTGGCTTGGACTATTGCTGCTGCTGCTGTTCGGCCTGAAACTGAAATGGCTGCCGGTGATCGGTTATGTTCCGTTCAGCGATAATTTCGGCCAAGCCATGGCCTTCATCGTCCTGCCGATCGCGACGCTGGCTATGATCGAGATCGGCGCGCTGACCCGCATGTCACGCGCCAGCTCGATCGAGGTGTTGCGGCTCGAATACGTCACGCATGCGCGGGCCAAGGGCGCGCCGGAGTGGCGGGTGCTCGGCCGCCATGTCCTGCCCAATGCTTTCGCGCCGACCTGGACCTTGATCGGTCTCATCCTCGGCCATCTGCTCGGCGGTATCGCTGTCATCGAGACCGTGTTTACGCTGCCGGGGCTCGGCCGGCTGCTGGTCGATTCGATCTTCGCCCGCGATTATCCGG
Organism: Bradyrhizobium sp. AZCC 2262; assembly: GCF_036924535.1. Taxonomy (NCBI): domain Bacteria; kingdom Pseudomonadati; phylum Pseudomonadota; class Alphaproteobacteria; order Hyphomicrobiales; family Nitrobacteraceae; genus Bradyrhizobium; species Bradyrhizobium sp. AZCC 2262. Next base: position 6,537,607 of record NZ_JAZHRT010000001.1, read on the forward strand.
TCGTGCAGGGCTGCCTGTTGTTCACGGCGGTGATTTACGTCGTCGTCAATTTGATTGTCGATCTCTGTTATCCCCTGTTCGATCCCCGGGTGGCCGCCGAATGAAGATGCGCGCCAATACCGCGATCGGCGGGTTCCTGATCGGCGTTCTCTTTACAACGGCCGTGACAGCCGCGTTCTGGACGCCGTTCGATCCGCTCAAGGTCAATCTGCGCGCCCGCCTGCAACCGCCGTCCGCGCTCTACTGGCTCGGCACCGACGAGTTCGGCCGCGACGTGCTCAGCCGGGTCATGGCCGGCGCCGCAACCAGCGTCTTGGTCTCCGTGCTGACGGTGACCTTTGCAGTCGCGATCGGCGCCGTCGTCGGTGTGATCACAGGCTATTTGCGAGGCTGGACCGATCGCATCATCATGGCCGTGAACGATGCGCTGCTGGCTTTTCCCGGTATCCTGCTGGCGCTGGCGGTCATGATCGTGACGGGCGCCAACAAGTTCGGCATCGTGCTGGCGCTCGGCATCGCCTACATCCCTTCGGTCGTGCGGGTGGTGCGCGGCACCGTGCTGTCGATCCGGGAGCGGGAATACATCGAAGCCTCTCGCGTCATCGGCAACTCCGAGCTCTATTCAATGGCGCGGCACGTCTTGCCCAACAGCCTCGCCCCGGTCGCCGTACTGGCAACCAGCATGTTCGGCTGGGTGCTGCTGGCCGAGAGCGCGCTCAGCTTCCTCGGCCTCGGCGTGCCTCCGCCGGCGCCAACCTGGGGCAACCTGCTGGCGGCGAGCCGCCCGTATATGGAGAGCGCCGCCTGGCTCAGCATCGCGCCGGGTATTTGCATCGCGCTGACGCTGCTCGGCATCAACCTGCTCGGCGACTCCCTGCGCGACCGTCTTGACCCGCGGATGGTGCACGGATGACCACGCCGCTCCTGACAGTCGACAATCTCCGTATCGAGGCCGCACGCACCGGCGAAGCGGTCGTTGACGACATTTCATTCGACATCGCACGCGGCGAGTTCCTGGCGGTCGTTGGCGAGTCCGGCAGCGGCAAGACGGTGGCGGCGCGCACCGTGCTCGGTCTCCTCCCGCCCGGGCTGCGCCGGACCGCCGGGCGAATTATGCTCGACGGCGAAGACCTCACGGCACTCTCCCCCAAGCGGCTGCGCGCCCTGCGTGGACCGGTGGTCGGCATGGTCTTTCAGGAGCCCATGGTATCGCTCAACCCCGCGATCAGTGTCGGGGCACAGATGGCCGAAGGCCTCGGCCTGCACATGCGGTTGTCCAGGAAAGAAATCAGACAACGCTGCCTCGACATGCTGGAGCGGGTCCAGATTCGCGATCCCGCGCGCACCTTCGACGCCTATCCGCACGAATTCTCCGGCGGCATGCGGCAACGGATCATGCTGGCCTCCGTGATGCTGCTGCGGCCAAAGCTCCTGATCGCCGACGAGCCGACCACCGCACTGGACACCCTGACCCAGCGCGAAGTGCTCGACCTGATGGTCGGCCTTGCCCTCGACCATGGCACCTCGGTGATGCTTATCACCCATAATCTCGGTCTGGTCGCGCGCTACACGCAGCGCGCCGTCGTGATGCAAAAGGGCAAGGTGGTCGAAGCCGGCGCAACCAAGCAGATTCTAACCACCCCGCGCGAAGCCTATACACGCCAACTGATCGACGCGCTGCCCCGGCGCGCGACCGGAATTGCACGGCTCGCGGTCGGCGAACCGCTGATGAGCGTGCGCGGCCTCAAGGTCGAGTTCGGCGGACGGCGGCAGTTTTTCCGCCAACGCCCCGGGCTGCGCGCCGTCGACGCCATCGACCTCGACATTCGCGCGGGCGAGACCGTCGCGGTCGTCGGCGGCAGCGGCTCGGGCAAGACCACGCTCGGCCGTGCGATGCTGCGGCTGATCCCCTCCGCCGCGGGACAAATCCGCTTTCGTGGCAAGGAGGTGCCGGAAGCAGCCGACCGGGATTTTCGGCTCTCCTCGCAACTGGTGTTTCAGGACCCCTACTCCTCGCTGGATCCCCGCATGCGCGTCGGCGAGATCGTCGCCGAACCGCTGCGGCATGTCGCTCAGTTGGCTGCGACCGAGCGCACCAGGCGCGTCGAAAAAATGCTGGACGAGGTGGGTCTTGCGAATTTCGCCAACCGCTGGCCGCACGAACTCTCGGGCGGGCAACGCCAGCGCATCGCAATCGCGCGGGCAATCGTGCGTGGCCCGCTGTTCGTCGTCGCGGACGAGCCGGTTTCCGCCCTCGACATGACCATCCAGGCACAGGTGCTGAAGCTGCTGGAACGCCTGCAGGCGCAATACGGGTTCGCCTGCCTGTTCATCAGCCATGATCTCGCCGCCGTCGAGCAGGTCGCCGACCGCGTCGTGGTGATGCAGGGCGGTCGCATCGTCGAGCAGGGATCGCGCGACGACATCTTCGATTCACCGCAGCACGACTACACCAGGGCGCTGCTCGCGGCGGCGCCGATGGTGGATTTTGTCAAGCCCGAAGCGGCGCGCGTACCCGCGTAGCGTTGGAGAGAGTATAATGAGGCGCCTTGCCGTTCTTTGTCTTGCGATGCTGGCGGCCGCGACACCGGTCCGGGCCGAGAGCGTGCTCCGCACCATGATCACGACCGATATCCGCGGCCTGATGCCGGCCCTGACGACAACACCGGAACCGTGCTGCAGAATGTCTACGAAGGCTTGGTCGCCTGGCGCGCCGACGGCACGGCGGCCCCGATGCTGGCAAAGGAAATCGCAATCTCCGACGACGGCCGGAGTTACACCTTCACGCTCCGCGACGACGTGACCTTCCATAATGGCGCGCGGCTGACGTCGAGCGAAGTTGCCTGGACCTGGGCGCGTTTTCTCGATCCGAAGGCCGGCCGACCGTGCCGCGCCAATTTCGATGGTTCGCGGCAAATCAAGATCGTCGCGATCGAGACGCCGTCGCCGATGCAGGTGATCTTCCGCCTCGCTGAGCCGAGCGGCGCTTTCCTCAGCATGCTGGCGCGCAGCGACTGTGATGGCACCGGCATCGCGCATCCCGATTCGATTGGCGCGGATGGAGTCTGGAAAGACGCCATCGGAACCGGCCCGTTCAAGTTGACCGAGTGGCGACGGGGCCAGTATGTCGAACTGGCGCGCTTCCCCGCCTATCATGCGCGCAGCGAGCCGGCCGATGGTCTTGCCGGCGCCAAGTTCGCCAAACTCGACCGCATACGTCTCACCATCGTACCGGAACCGTCGACAGCGAAGGCGGCGATGCAGTCAGGCGAACTCGATCTCTGGCCGTCCATCGATCCGAAATTCGCGGAGGAGCTGAAGTCCGGCAGCGTCGAGGTCGTAGCCTCACCGGTGTCGTCGCTCAACGCGATCGTCATGCAAACCGGTGATCCCTTGTTGAAGGACAAGCGCATCCGTCAGGCGATCGAGGCGGCGCTCGACTACCAGAACATGGCGGAGTCCCTGACCGATGGCTACGCCAAGCCCAGCACCTCGCTGGTTCCGCTTTCCAGCCGCTATTACGGGCCGGTGCAGAAGAACGGGCATCGCTATGATCCGGCACGGGCGAAGAAGCTGCTGGCGGAAGCCGGATATCGGGGCCAGCCGATCAAGATCACCACCAACTCACGCTTTGCAGTGATGAACGACGTGGCGGTTCTCATCCAGGCGATGGCGCAACAGGTCGGCATCAACATGACCGTCGAGGTGGTCGAGTTTGCCACCCAGCTCAACCGCTATTTCAAGGGCGATTATCAGCTCATGGTGTTCAACTACACGCCTTACCTCGATCCGCTGTTCGGGCTCGACCGTTTCATCGGCGACAAGACCGCGCAGGCCGATCGGGTGTGGGGAAATCCACAGGCGATTGAGCTGCTGGCAAAACTCACCCAGACCTCTTCGCCGGAAGCGCGCCAGCCGCTGTTCGACGATTTGCACACATTGTTCATCGAGGATTCGCCGATGGTGGTGTGGAGCTCCGGCGTCAATGTCTCGGCTTACGCCAAGGCGGTCCGGGGATATGCCCCCTGGCCGGGCCGCAAGCCGCGCTTCTGGAACATGGAGGTCGTGCGATGACCTCGCTCGCCCAGCGCACCCAACACGCCTGGCCCGACGGCGCGCGTTGTGTTATCGGCCTTACGCTTGATTTCGACGGCACGTCGCTGGAGCGCGGCCGCGACCAACTGCCCGTTGGGGCGCGATCGCATGGCCGCTATTCCGCCAAATGCGGCATCCCTCGTTTCGTCGACATGTTCACGCGCCAAGGGGTGCCGTGGACGTTCTACGTCTCCGGCTACGACGCCGAGGAAAGTCCCGACCTCGTGCGCACCATTGCGCGTTCCGGGATCGAGATCGGATCGCACGGCTATCTGCACGAAGGCGTCGATCCCGGTGACGCCGAGCCGGAGCTGCTGGAACGCACGCACAGACTGCTGACGGATATCACCGGCATCGCACCTAAGGGTTGGCGGTCCCCGTCGGGACACAAGACCGCGCGCACGCTGAACAAGCTGCGCGAGCTCGGTTACGTCTACGATTCCAGTGACAAGGATTTCGACCTGCCCTACCTGCTGCGTTACGGGGGTCAGGAGCACGACAACTATGTCTGCCTTCCCAACAACACTTCGAGCCTCGACGACTTTCCGTTCTATCGCGTCAGCTACACGCCGCCGTCGGAAGTGCTGACGCATTGGATGCAGGAGTTCGATGCGATCTATGCCGAGGGCGGCTATTTCAACCTGACCGTCCATCCCCGCGTCGGTTACGGTTCGGGATCGCCGGCGCGGGTCGCGATCGTCGAGAAGCTGATCACGTACATCAAGCGTCATGACGGCGTGCGCTTCGTCGGGATGCTGGAATTGGCGCAATGGTGTCTGAAACGCCCAGCCGACTGGCGGCGGGACTGGAGCGGCCAATGAATGCCTCGATCCGTCCGGTCGCGGTGACCGTCAATTTGCAGGGCAAGACCGTCGAACTGCAACAGCTCGGCGAGGACGCGCTGTTCGGCCGCGCCTCCTACGGCAAATATGCCTACGCGGTCGGCTGCGAGCGGCTGTTTGGACTGCTCGACCGGCACGGCATCAAGGCGACAGTCTTCGTCCCTGGCGCGGAAGCCGAAGCCAATCCCGATTATGTGGCCGCCCTCACTCACCGCGGCCATGAGATCGCTGCGCACGGCTGGGCGATGGAGGCCATGGATGCACCCGGAATCGACGAACGTGCACTGATCGAGCGCACGCATGCCACGCTCGTGCGCGTCACTGGTCGCGCTCCATCCGGATTCCGCGCACCGCACGGACGGTTCACCGAGCGGACACTCGGGCACCTCGCGGCGCTCGGCTACCGCTACGATTCAAGCTTCCAGGATGATGACCGGCCCTACCGGCTCGATGCTGACGGCGGCGGCGGCATGATCGAGGTGCCGCAGTCGGAAATCCTGATCGACGCCACGCTCTACGCGCAGCGGCAGACCCATGACCGGGTCATGAAGACCTGGCATGAGGAGATCGAGGCCATGCACAGGGAACGCTGCCTGATCACGCTCACGCTGCATCCGCGCAGCGACTATGGCAGCGCGCGTGCGAGCCGTATCGCGGCACTCGATCGGCTGCTGACGTGGCTGCGCGGCCTCCCTGGAGTTGCATTCATGCGGTGCGACACGATCGCGGCGGCGGCCGATGATTTTCGTTCGGAAGCGCGCCGGGGATAGAGAACGGCCGAGTTCGGACCGGCGCCGCAGACTTCACCCGGCTTCGATGCACGCTTCCATGATCCTGTCGATCTCGGCGGTCGCGAGAACCCCGATCTCGGCAATGAATACGATCCGTGCCCGCGGCACCCCGGCCGCCAGTGCCCCGGCCGCGAGTTCCCCGCCCGGCGCCAACGTCGCGCGCCCGCCGGCGAGCTGAAACACCATCAACCGCCCGGGCTGCTCCACCGTCTCGAACAACCCCTTCGCCCGCGCGAGCTTCGGCGCCAGCCGACCGATCGCTTGCTGCAATCGGAGCAGCGACACCGGCCGTTCCGATGTCCAGCTCAGCGTCTCGAACCGGTCAGCCGCAGGCCGTCGCGGCCCCACCTCACGCGGCGCCGGCACGCGGTCCACATCCGCGGGGAATAGCAGGGCCGTGGGGACTTCGCCGTGCGGCGCATCGACCAGCACCGCCGCCGGACGTTGCGCCCGAATAACATCGCGCAGTTGCGCGCAAGCCGCCGCGTCCGCCATATCCACCTTGCTCAGCGCCACCACGTCGGCCGCCCGCAATTGGGACCGTAGCAACGCGTCGCTTAGTGCTTCCGCATTTGTCGTCGCGTCCACCACGCACAGCACCGCTTCCAGCGGCGCCTCCCGCCAGATCAGGGGATCCATCAGGTTGCGGACGATATCCGAGGGATCGGCGATCCCGCTGGTTTCGATCACGATGAACTCCGGCTGCGGATCACGCCGCAGCAGGGCGGCGAGCGTGCGCAGCAGATCGCCTTCCAGCGAGCAGCAGATGCAGCCGTTGCTCAGGCTGACCACCCCGTCGCTGGCGCCCGCGATCAGCTCCGCGTCGATATTGATCGCGCCGAAATCGTTGACCACGGCGGCGATCCGCCTCCCTTGCGCATGCGCGAGCAGATGGTTCACGACCGTGGTCTTGCCCGCCCCGAGGAAGCCGGTGACCAGCAGGATCGGGACCGGCACAATCAGCTCTCGGCAACGGGCCGGCGCACCGGCCGGCCGGGCCTCGCCGCCACATCCAGCACGCCATCTGATATCAGCGGCTGGCCGCTGACCACCAGATGCCGCACGCCCTCTGACGGGCGGTTCATCGCCGAGAAAGTCGCCCGGTCGGTCAGCGTTTCGAAATCGAACACGACAATGTCGGCATCCGCACCCGGCTGCAGCCTTCCCTTGGTACGCATGGCGGGCGTGCTGTGGGAAAGAATCTCCGCCGGGATCAGGGCGCATTTGCGGATGCCTTCCAGCAGCGACACCGCCTTGCGCTCACGCACCCACTCGCGGATGAAACGGGTGAAGCAACCCGCCGAACGCGGATGCGAGGTGGCGTCCTTTGGCAGCGGCCAGGCGTCGCCAGTGTAAGGGCTGCCGTCCGACAGCGTCCATGGCATCGCGTCGGAGGCGATCGCGCCGCCGGGATACAGCACCGATATGTCCAGCAGGTCCCGATGGTGCGGATTGTTCTCCGTATCCAGTATATGCCACAGCACCAGCGTGGACGGCTCCTCCGCCTGTGCCGCCAGCAATTCCTTGCGGTCGCGGAAGCGCCGCCCGTCGGTCACGCGCTGCACCGAATCGTAGCCTAATCCATTGCGCGCCTCGAACTCCGGGTCGCTGAAGAAGGCCGCCGCCAGCACCGTCGAACCGGTGCCGTACGGATAGGCCTCCACCGTGATCGGCAGGCCCTGCGCCTGCGCCTTCTTCACCAGCACGGCGCAACGCTCCACGTCGGTCTTGCTGGAAGAGTTGAAGTGGCAGATGTGCATATGCGCGCCGGTGGCGCCGGCATAGCCGATCAGGCGGACATAGGCCTCGGCGGCGCTTTCCGGATCGATACGGGACATGTAGGCGACGTGGGTGAAGGTCGCCACATCATGCGCCGCCGCCAGCTGGCACACCGCGGTCAGCTCCTGGACGCCAGCGCCCGGGGCATAGGCGTTGAGGATGCCGATGCCGATGCCGCCCTCGTTCAGTCCGATGGCGAGGCGATCGAGGATGCCGGCCACCTCGGTATCGCTGGCCACGTTGTCGATCCAGCGGCGATCGCGCATGGCATTGCCGAACGCCTCCAGCGAGCTTTCGGCGTTGGAGCCAGTCATCGCGCCGATGCGCGCGAAGGCCCAGTTCGCAGCGGCGCCGTAGTTCAGCACGCGCCCCTTGGCGGCCTGGCGCCGATACCAGGATGCGACCGGCAATACGCCCGCCTCGAGGTCGAGCGTCGTCGTCACCCCGTCGAACGCCTGCATGCGGTCGGCCGGGATCGACTGGCCGTGCGCGTGCAGGTCGATGAAGCCGGGAGCCACCACCAGCCCGGTCGCGTCGATCACCCGCTCGGCGCTGCCGAACCCGGTGCCAACAGCGGAGATCCGGCCATCCAGCACCGCCACATCGCCAATGGCGTCCATCCCGCTTGCCGGATCCACCACCCGGCCGCCACTGATTACCAAGCCAGTCATATCGCTACTCCCTCACGCAAAACTTTAGTCCGGCAAGGCCGGCAGCCGCTCCGTAGGCACCTAGACCGCCCACGCACGAGCTGTCTCGATTTCAATAGAGACAGATTTTCGGACCGACGACCACCTCCGCTGATGCTGACGCATCATGCGTATTGCGCCACATCCTTGGCATTCATCGCGGCGTGGCCGAGACCGGCTGCGTGTTCATCAGCTTGGAGCAGTTCGGACTGGCGCCGCATTTCCGACGCGCCGCCGAAACCGGCAGCGTCAGGATTCACGAGCTTGATGGCCCGGCCATCGCCGGCGGCCTGCGCGCCGCCGCCTGCGACCTGCCCTACGGCCTGATCCCGGACATGTGCACGGATCTTCCGCGCGTCAATCCGCAGACCTATCAATCCGTCCCCCGCGCGCCCGGCGAACGCGCCATGTTGAAGGTGCCGGCCATTCATCTTGACGTGACGCTGCTTCATGCCCAGCAGGCCGACGAACTCGGCAATGTCCAGTATTTCGGCCCGGTATTCTTTGACGTGCTGATGGCGCAAGCCTCGAAGAAGGTCATCGTGTCGGTCGACCGCATCGTCCCCACCGAGACTATCCGGCGGGACAATCATCTGACCAAGTTGCCCTCGGCATTCGTGGACGCCGTGGTCGAGGCGCCCTTTGGGGCCCATCCGACTTCCAGCGGCGGACTTTACGAGGCCGACGACGATCACCTTGCGGAGTACGTCCGGGCCAGTGGCGGAAGTGCTTCCTTTACAAAATATCTCGAAACCTATGTCAGCGGCGCCGCCACGCAAGCCGATTATCACCGGCGCATCGGCAGTCCGCATCTGCGCGAACCCGCGAGCCGATAATGGCCGGATTGCATCCAGCGGCTGAGCCGCGGCCGGGGCCCTTGCAGGGCATTCGGGTACTCGATTTCACCGCCATGCTCGCCGGCCCGCATTGCGCGCGGCTGATGGCCGACCTCGGCGCCGAAGTCATCAAGATCGAGGGGCTCGAAGGCGATCTGATCCGCAGCCGCCCGCCGCTCCGCGACGGCAACAGCACCTATTTCGGCGCGCTCAATTGCGGAAAGAAGAGCGTCGCGATCGACCTCAAGACCGATGCGGCGAAATCGATCATTCATGCACTGGTAAAGCAATCCGACGTCGTGCCGGAAAATTTCCGTCCCGGCGTGATGGCGCGGCTGGGCTTCGATTACGCGACCCTGAGTCGGCACAATCCGAAGCTCGTCTATTGTTCGATCTCCGGCTATGGACAATCGGGCCCCGGCGCCACGCGCGCCGCCTACGCGCCGATCGTCCACGCCGCCAGCGGCTACGATGCCGCGAACCTCAGCTATCAACCAACTCAGGATTATCCTGCTTCGACGGGCATCTTCACCGCCGACATTCTTTCGGGCGCTTACGCTTTCGGCGCCATTCAGGCCGCCCTCGTCCATCGCGAACGCAGCGGACAGGGACAGGCCATCGACGTGTCGCTGATGGACTCGATGCTCAATCTGATGGTGTTCGAGTGCCAGGAAACGCAATTCCCAAGCGAACGCCGGCGTCCGGTCTACGCGCCCATGAAGACCAGGGATGGTCACGTCATCATCGCCCCCATCAGCCAAAAGAACTTCCAGCAGATGGCGGAAGCGATGCAGCGGCCGGACCTGAAAACAGATGTGCGGTTCGCGACCGGTCAGGCGCGTGTCGAAAACTGGACTGCACTGATGGCGGTCATCGAGCAATGGACCGAACAACACACCGGCATCGAGATCGAAGCCATCATGGACGCCAACGGCGTCCCCTGCTCGCGCTTCCTCACCGTTGCGGATGCCATGAAGGATCCACAACTGGCGGAACGAGGCAGCCTTTCCCGAATAAAGGACGGTGCCGGCGAATTTCTGGTGCCCAACGCGCCATTTAAGTTCACGACGCCGACGGCGGCCGGGCCGACGGTATCCGGCCTTGGAGCGGACAGCACGGACGTGCTTTCGCGCCTGCTCGGCATGTCGGGCGAACAGATCGACACGCTGCGCCGCCAAGGTGTCCTTTCGCGTTCGGACTGAACGTCAACCGACGTCGTCCAGCGGCGCCGGCTCACCGAGCGGCACCAGCGTCGCGCCGTCAAAACGCGTGAGTTGGAGATGATGGATCGCACGATAATCCGTCGGCGAATTGTACACGCCGATGCCGTCGCCGAACATCGGAGGCACGATCCCTTTGAGCGAGGTCGCCTGCTTGAGCAGATTCTCACGCTTCCTCTTTCGGCTCCGCATGCGATGCCTGACGCCTGTCTGACGATGGCCTCGTCCTGCGGGGTTCGGTCATTGGGGCAGCATGCTCAGAAAGTGCCGGGATAGGCGCCGCCGTCGATCAGAATGTTCTGCCCAGTAATGTAACTGGCCTGCACCGAGCACAGGAACGCACAGGTCGCGCCGAACTCATCCGGGTGTCCGAAGCGCTTCGATGGATTACCTGACTTGATTTGCTGGGTGACCTGATCCACCGGACGTTTGGTGCTGGCAGCCAGCGCCTGCAGATTCGATTTCAGCCGATCGGTATCGAACGTGCCCGGCAGCAGATTGTTGATCGTGACGTTATGCTCGGCGGTGGCGCGCGCCAGGCCCGCGACAAACCCTGTCAACCCTGAACGTGCGCCATTTGACAGACCCAACATGCCGACCGGCGCCTTCACCGCGTGAGACGTCACGTTGACGATCCGCCCGAATTTGCGCGCGATCATGCCGTCGATGGTGGATTTCATGATTTCGATCGGCGCCAGCATGTTGGCGTCGAGCGCCTTGATCCAGTCGTCGCGGTCCCAATTCCGGAAATCGCCCGGCGGCGGACCGCCAGCGTTGTTGACGAGAATATCCGGATCGGGGCAAGCGGCGAGAATGGCGTTTCGCCCTTCCTGGGTCGTGACATCAGCTGCGACGGCAACTGTTTCTGCACCGGTGGCCGCTTGAATTTCGGTCGCTGCCTGCTCCAAAACTTGCCGGCGCCGGGCAACGATGATCAGCTTTACGCCTTCGTTTCCGAGAGCGATCGCACAACTCCTGCCCAAGCCCATGCTTGCCGCACAAACAATTGCCGTGCGCCCTCGAAGACCAAAATCCATCTTTTTTCCTGACCCGACTGTCTCGGCATCCCGCCGTTAGGTAGATGCCTGCTGCTTATTGATCGTTCGGCAAACCAACCCGCGATTCTCGTCATGGCGCCGTCTAGTCGGAGACGATTTTCAGATCTTCGAGGGAAATCATCTCACCCATGCCAACCCATTGCTTGCCATCGAACTGCGCAAGCTGCATGTTGTGGAAGGCATCGTAATTGTCTGGCGAGTTGTAGATCTTCACGCCGTTCAAGATAAGCGGCGGCGTGTAGCCCTTCAGGTTGGTCGCTTGATGGAGCAAGTTCGCCCGGGTGAGATCGTCGCCGCACAGCTTCAAGACATGCGCGATCGCCGAAGCGTTGTTGTAGCCGGGGATCGCCGTCGCATCATCCAGGTTGAGGCGCGGCATGTATTTTTGCGCGATCGCCCTGTATTCCTTTACGCCTGCATCATCTGCTTCCGCCGGATCAGTGACATTCTTTTCCCAGCGCGCGGTGATAAGGCCCTTGGCATTTTCGAGTCCGGCGGGCACCAGCGTCGCTCCAACCGAACTAGAGTTCGAGTTGATGATGAAGGTCGGTTGCCAGCCAAGGCTCGCAACCTTGCGGATGGCTTGCGCCGCAAATTTCGATGCGCTCAGTTGAACAAAGACATCCGCGCCGCTCAGCTTGAGTTCGACGACCTGGCTCTCGATCGTCGGCTCGGTCATCTCATGGCTGATTTCCTTGGCGATCATCTGCGAAGCCCGATCGCCAAGCCCCAGCTTCAGTCCACGAAGATAGTCCTTGCCAAGATCGTCGTTGACATACTGAACCGCGATCTTTGCATTCGGCTTCGCCTTGAGCAGATACCGGCCAAATACGGCCCCTTGCGCGATGTACGAGGGATAGAACGGGACGATCCAGGGGAAGCCCTTTGGATCATTGAATCTAACGGCCCCGGACGTGAGAAAGAGGCTCGGCACACCCTTGCCGTTGAGGTACTTGGACACTGCGGCGTTCGGCGGTGTCCCCAGAAAGCCGGCGATGGCAAACACCTCATCGGACTCGACGAGCTTGCGTGTTTGTTCAACCGCCTTCGGCGGGCTGAATGCGTTGTCGAGCGATATGAGGTTTACCTTGCGGCCGTTGATCCCGCCGCGGTCATTGATCATTTCGAAATAGGCCGTTTGGGCCTGTCCATAAACCCCGTAGGCAGATGCCGGGCCGCTGTAAGGCGACGTGGTGCCCAACTTGATCTCGGTGTCCGTGACGCCAATATCGTAATTCTTTGCGGCGAGGGCTTTCCTGGAGCGGGCCAATGTCAGCGCAACGGCGCCGATACCTGCCACGGCAGAACGACGGGTGATTGAGTTCATAACAGCCTCCTCCAGAATAGCAGTTGACAGTCATCATCCTGCGCCGGCCTCGCCGGTCACCGCACTCACTCAAGACATATCGTCGCCTCGGCGCAGACCGACGGGAGCAACGCGTTGTCAATTTCCCTGAAGTCGCCTTCCGTGAGTTCGATCGGCGCCGAAAATGTCAGCGCATCCATGTGGCCGTTGAGAATGGTCGGATAGCGCCATTCGGCCGTTGCGACGGTGCGGGCGCCAACGCGGAACTCGATCGAAAGCGGTTGTGGCGCGCTTGAACCGTGCCCGCTCTGATAGCCGTCGCCGATACAATAGATTTCGAACTGGTACGCGGCACCACGACGCTGGATCGCTATTTCGATATCCAGCAAGCCAAAGGTGGGATCAGCCTTCAATCCTTCCTGGTAGAAATAGACAAACGGAATCCGGCCGTATTTGCTCTCACCGCGACTTGCATCCGATGGCACCTGCGCGTCGCTGCGGCCCGGCGTACGCGGCGGCATCGGACCGAGCAGGCACATCTGCGGCAATGACCGGCACTCAACCACGCGCTCGGCTCCCTTGCGCTGACGCGGCATCCGGCGCTTTGGCCTTGTCGAGCCTTTTCACGTCATATGTACGGCCGAGAAAGGCGAAGGCGTTGTCGGCCAGAACGGCGTCGACGCCCAACGCGCGCGATGCAAATGCGCCGGGCTGTTTTTGCCGGATCGAAAAGGGGTAATCCGATCCGACGACGATGTGATCGCTGCCGACGGCGCTGGCGAGGAACGACAGCGATGCCGGATCGTAAAGGATCGTATCGTACCAGAATTGACGCGCGATCTTCGACGGCGGCTGGGACATCTGGCCCTTCAGGCCGAGCGACCATCCGAAATCCATTCGCGGCAGGATCCACGACAGCGCACCGCCGCCGTGGCTGAGCAGGATGCGCAGCTTCGGAAAGCGCTCGATAACTCCGGCGGCGAGCAACGACACCGATGCGAGCGCCGTCTCAAGGGGAAATACCGCCGTCGCCGCAAATTCAGGGCTGGCGGCCACCCGCTCCATCCCGGCCGGATGAAGCGGATGCACAAAAATTCCGAGGTCGAGCGCTTCGGCAGCTTCATAGAGGGGAAACAGGGCTTCGCTTCCGAGCGCCACGCCATTGACATGCGTTCCGATTTCGATTCCGGCAAAGTCCAGCGCCTTGACCTTTTGCAACTGGCGCACCGCGCGCGGCACGTCCTGTACGCAAGCCATTCCGATGCCGGCGAAGTTGCGCGGTGCCCTGGCGATCATGGCCGCGATCTCGTCGTTCATGATGTCGGCGAGATACTCCGCATCGTCGGGCGGCAGCCAATGCGACAACAGTTCCGGCATCGGCGACAACACCTGCATGTCAGTACCGTCATCGACCATGTCCGACAGGCGCCGGTCGACATCCCAGGATCGCGTATCGATTTTGCGAAATACCTTGCCCGCGATCATCACCGCGGCCTGATCGCCGCCAGACAGCTCAACGCTGGGCCACCGCCGGTCCCGCTTGGGATCGGCAGCCAGTCGCGAAGGCACAATGTGGGTGTGAACATCGATCACAGCGCCCACCGCGTCTCTCCCTGATGCCCTTGACGGGCTTATGCATCGATCGGAGCAACCCTTGCGAAACGGCGCTCAATCCGCAGTTTTTACTTTACAAACAAGATTGATTGTTTCTTATTTGGAGTCAAGACGTCTTTTGAAAGCGTCACGATGGCTGCCGTATCTGGCGGCGCCACAGGGAGCGACCGCGGTGAACCTGTCGAAGACACGCGTCGTGATCGTCGGAGCCGGCCAGGCTGGAGGCCGCGCAGCCGAGGCCTTGCGTGCAGCCGGCCATAGCGGACCGATCACCCTGGTCGGCGAAGAAGCCCACCTTCCCTATGAGCGGCCGCAGCTCTCCAAGGCGATCCTGCTCGACGGCGAACCCAATCCGGCGTTCATCCGCAGCTCCGGCGACTGGGCCGGGCTTGGCGTGACCCTGTCGACGTCTTCCCGTGTCGTCGCCGCCGATATCGACCGACGCGAGATCGGGCTGAAAGACGGTCGCACGTTTGCATTCGACCAGTTGCTGCTGGCGACGGGCACGCGCCCTCGCCGAATGGCCGAACTGGAAGGCACCGCGCTGCCCGTCAGCTATCTCCGCTGCATGGACGATGCGCTGGCGCTGCGAAGCGCGTTGCAGCCGGGCAGGAAGGTCGTTCTGGTCGGCGGCGGCGTCATCGGTTTCGAAGTGGCATCCGCGGCGGTTGCGCGCGGCTGCGATGTTGTCGTTCTCGAGAAGGCCGAAGCCGTATTGCCCCAGATCGGCTCGCCGTCGCTTAGCCGGTATGCGCAAGCGCTTCATGCCGCCAAGGGCGTGAAAATCATGTGTGGCATCACCATCAAGCGGGCGGCAGCAACCGGCATTGAACTTGACGACGGAACCGTCGTTCCTGCCGACATGGCGCTTGTCGGCATCGGCGTCGAAGCATCGGTCGACCTCGCGCAACAGCTTGGACTCGAAACCCGCCATGGCATCAAGGTCAGCACGTCAGGCGCGACCGCCATCGATGGCGTCCATGCGGCCGGCGACGTCGCCGAACAGTGGAGTCGGTGTCACGACCGCTGGATGCGGCTCGAAAACTGGGCGAACGCACAAAATCAGGCGATCGCGACTGCGAAGAACATCGCTGGCGAAGCGACGATCTATGACGCACCGCCCTGGTTTTGGTCCGACCAGTATGGCGCCAACATCCAGATCGTAGGCCATCCCGGCGGCGGCGATGAAATCGTCAGGGGCGACGTCGCCAATGGACGCTTCACGACGCTCAGTATCCGCGACGGCGAGGTCGTTGGCGGAATAGCCGTCAATTCCGCGCGCGACATGTCGGTTCTGCGCCGTCTCGTCGCATCGCGAAGGACAGTCCGCAGAACCCACCTCGAAAACCCGCAATTCGAACTGAAGCGCTCGCTTGCCTCATAGAACTCACTTGCCTCACAGAAAGGAAATGCCATGAACGCCGATAATGCTCAACCGGCCCTGCTCGTGGATCCGGCGCAACGCGTCTTCAAGGTGGCGCGCCGCAACTTCGTCGATCATGAAATCTTCGAGGCCGAGAAGGAGAGAATCTTCGACCGCTGCTGGCTTTATCTCGGTCATTCCTCAGAGCTGCCGAAGCCTGGAGATTTCATCAGCCGTTCGGTGGCGGGCCGCAGCATTCTCTTTACCCGGGACGCCAAGGGGCAGCTTCGGGCGTTGTTGAACACCTGCCCGCATCGCGGCGCGCAGGTTTGCCGCGAGCGCAAGGGCAACGCCAAATCGTTCCAGTGCTTCTATCACGGCTGGGTGTTCGGAGCCGACGGCAAGCTGCGCAGCCAGCCCGGTGAAGAGTCTTATCCCGACGGGTTCAAGGCCCGCGATACCTCGAACATGCAGGCCGTGCCCCGCTACGAAAGCTATCGGGATTTCAATTTCGTCTCGTTCGATCCGAACATTGTCTCGCTCGAACAATATCTCGGTAACGCAAAGGAGTATCTCGACGTCATCTGCGATCAGACCGACGCCGGCATGTCGATCGTGGCCGGCAGCCAGGAATATTCGATCCGCGCCAACTGGAAGCTGCTGACCGAGAACAGCATCGACGGCTACCATGCGATGACCACGCATGCGAGCTACTTCGACATCCTGATGAACACCACCGATAATATGAGCGCAGGCACCGGCGGTGGTTTCGGTTACGATCTCGGCGGCGGGCATGCGGTTCTGGAATATGGCGCACCGTGGGGTCGGCCGGTCGCGCAGTGGATCCCGGGCTGGGGCGAAGCCGGCAAAACCGAAATCGCCCGGCAGTACGACAAGCTGGTCGGGCTATACGGCAAGGACCGGGCCGACCGGATCGCGCTGAAGAACCGCAACCTGTTCATCTTCCCGAACCTCGTCGTCAACGACATCATGGCCTTGACGGTCAGAACCTACTTCCCGATGGCGCCCGATTACATGGTGATCAACGCCTGGGCACTGGCGCCGAACGACGAAACGGCGTGGGCGCGCAAGTACCGGCTCAATAACTTCCTCGAATTCCTCGGCCCCGGCGGATTTGCGACCCCCGACGATGCCGAAGCGCTCGAGCACTGCCAGCGCGGCTTCAAGAATTCAAAGGAAGCGATGTGGAACGACATCTCCAAAGGAATGGGCAAGGACAAGCCCTCGCACAATGACGAGCTCCAGATGCGCGCATTCTGGACCCAGTGGAACAGGCAGATGTTCCCGACGCCCATCCCCAGCATCAAAGACGTTGCAGCCTGAGGAGGCCGACATGCATTCCGTAAGCCGTTCCGACGTTGAGGACTTTTTGTTCGCCGAAGCCGATCTGCTCGATCAGTGGCGGTTGCCAGAATGGTTGACCCTGTTCACCGACGACGCCAAATACGAGGTGCCCTGCACCGACCTGCCGCCCGACGCGTCGCCGGACACCAACCTGTTCTATATCGCCGATGACCGGATCCGACTCGGCGAACGGGTCAAGCGGCTGATGAAGCGCACCGCGCATGCCGAATTTCCCCACTCGAAAACCAGTCGCATGGTCGGCAACGTCCGCATCCGCTCGCGGACCGACGATGAGATGGAAGTGAGCTGCGTGTTCCAGACGCTACGCACCAAGGACGGCACCACCGACCTTTACTTCGGAACAAGCAACTACCGTCTGACGACCAACGGCGACGGCCTTCGCATCCGGGAAAAGCGATGCGTTCTCGGCAGCGAGGGCCTGCGTCCTTCCGGCCGCATCAGCATCGTGCTCTGAATGAAGACGGACCAGATGGACTCCCGCTTCGCCGACCAGGTCATCGTCGTCACCGGCGCCGCGAGCGGCATCGGCGCCGTCATTGCGCAGCATTTTGCCGACGCGGGCGCGCGGCTGGCGCTGTCGGACGTCAACGAAAAACAGCTCAAGTCCGTTGCCGAGAGCATTGCCGCGGGTGGACGCCAGATGCCGGTGGTGGTGGCTGGCGACCTTTCGCAGGAGGATGTCGCGGGCGGCCTCATCAGGTCCACCGTCGCGGCGCATGGAACGGTTGATGTGCTCGTCAACAATGCCGGTGGCGGCATCATCAAGCCGTTCCTCGATCATACCCCCGATACCCTGCGCACGACGATCGACCGAAATTTGTGGACGACGCTGTGGTGCACGTGGCACGCCGTTCCGATCATGAAAGCCAAGGGATATGGCCGGGTGGTGAATATCGGCGCCGATTCGGTTCGCAACGGCCTGTGGGATCACGCGGCCTATAACGCCGCCAAGGGTGGCGTCCACGCCATGGCCACGGGCCTTGCCCGCGAATTCGCCAAGGACGGTATCACCTTCAATGTCGTGGCACCCTGCATCGTGAATACGCCGCAGGTCCAGAAGGCCACCATCATGTCGCCGCAGGCCTTGCAAAGATTCGTCGACGTCGTGCCGATGGGACGGGCCGGCGAGATGGACGAGATCGCGTCGATGGTGTGCTATCTGGCATCCAAAGAGGCGTCCTTCGTCACCGGGCAAGTCATCAGTGTCAACGGCGGCAGCACGATGTTATGACCGATACCATGACCAGCAACGTTCGCATCGGCGCGATCGCCGATTTTCCCGACGGCGAGATCCGGCCCGCTTCCTTGCCTGACGGGACGACGCTCGCCGTCTACAACGTGGATGGAGCGATCTATGCTACCGCGGACCTCTGTACGCACGGCGAAGCATCGTTGTCGGAGGAAGGCATCCTGACCGGAAAGATCGTCGAATGCCCCTGGCATTTCGGCACCTTTGACGTGACAAGCGGAAAGCCCACGGGCATGCCCTGCACAGTCCCGCTCAAGACTTTTCCGGTCAAAATCATCGAAGAAAATGTCTATGTCGAATACTAAAGATCCAAAGCTGACTGGCCGGCACAACCCCGGAATATTGCAGGCCCCTGCCCCGCGCCAAAAACTGCGATCGCGCAGGGACAGCTCTGCCGAGCCCAAATTTGCGCCGCGCCGGACCCAGGCGGAACGTAGCGAAACCACGCGCAAACGACTGCTGGACGCTGCGGTGAAGCTCATTCGTCTGAAAGGTTTTGGCGGTTTGCGGACCATCGAGGTCGCCAGTGTCGCCGGCGTTTCCCGCGGCGCCCTGATGCATCATTTTCCGAGTAAGCATGCGCTTGTCGTGGCGGTGCTGACCTACGTCAACGAGATGGATTTCGCGCAGAGTACCCGTCGGGCGCAATTGGCCCGAAGCAGCAAGGACCCGATCGAGGAAATTATCCAGGACGCGAAGAATTTTTTCTTCGGCGACCACTTTTTCATTGGTCTCGCCATAGCGATGAGCGACGAGAGTACGCGTCGGCTCAGGCGCGAAACCCACCAGTTTTCGCGACAAACGCGGTTCTCAATCGAGGCCGCCTGGCTCGACACATTGATATCGTCAGGGATTCCCAAGCAGCTGGCCAGCGACGTTCTGGCGCTGACGCTGAGCGCCGTTCGCGGTTTTTCGGTGCGCCGCTTGATCGAAGATGATCCTGAGCAATTTTCGCGTCTGATGAACGTTTGGCGCGACATCATTCGCCAGCACCTGGCAGCCTCCATCCCGGGCAAGTCCCGAAGGCAGGATCGAAAGTCATGAGCGCTGAAAAGACATCGCCCCGAATTCCGGCGATCCAGCTTTGTTACGTCCGGCTTGCCGTTTCGCAGCCGCAGGCCGCCGCCACGTTTGCGACCGAAATACTCGGCCTGGAGCATGTTCCCAACAAGCTGGAGCCGTTTCTGTATCGCTCCGATTCGCGCTTTCACACGCTCTGTCTGTCGACCGCGGCCGCGAAATCGAGCATCGGCATCGAAATCAACGACGAGGCCGACCTCGACCGTGCCGCGGAGGCGCTCGCGAGCGCTGGATTGCCTGCACGCGAAGCGACCGTGGACGAATGTGCCCAGCGTTTCGTTCGCCGGGCGCTCATCGTCGCGGACGCTACCGGCAACGAAATCGACCTGGTATTGCGGCCGGCTCAAAGCGGACGCCGCTATTTCCCCAGCCGCGACGCCGGCGTCACCGGATTGCAAAGTGTCGGGCTGCGCAGCCGTGCGATCAAGGACGACCTCAAGCTATGGACTATCCTGGGTGCCCGGGTGACCGACCGGGCCGGCGAAGTCACGTATCTTGGCATCGACCAGAAACATCATCGCGTGGTGCTCTACCCTTCCGATAGAGCAGGCCTGGTTTATGTCTCATACGGCGTCGAAAGCATGGACGCCGTGATGCAGAGCAACTATTTCGTCCAGGAGCGGCAGATCAAGATCGTGCAGGGCCCGGGACGCGAACCGGCATCGGGGCAGATCTTCCTGCGATTTGCCGGGCCCGAAGGTTACGTTTTTTCCTACGGCTATGGCCTCCGGGACATCGAACCTTCGCATCGCCCCCGACAATTCACCGCGGAGGCTTCCTCGCTCTGCGAATGGGGGAGCGAATGCACCGACATCGCCGAATTGCAGCCCGCGCGGGCCGGATGAACCACCCTCTGCACAGGAGTGCCCAATGATCGAACTCAGGGATCTTTCATATGTCAGGATGGGTACATCCAACCTCGAGGAGGCCGAGAGTTTCGCGACCAAATGCCTGGGCCTGCAGATCGGCGAGCAGTCGGGCAAGGCGCTCTATCTGCGGTCAGACGATCGGGCGCATACGCTGTGCTATTTCGAGGGCGATCCCGCCGATCAAACCGTCGGATTCGAGGTCGAGGACGAGACCAGGTTAAATGCCGCCGCCGCAACGCTGGACCAGTTGGGTCACCCCGTGCATGCCGGTACGCCGACCGAATGCGCGTTGCGCAAGGTAAAGGCATTTATCGGCTTCAAGGATCCTACCGGCAATCAGATCGAGCTGGTGGTTCGGCCGGAGCGCAGCGGCAAACGCTACTTTGCCTCGCGGGATGCCGGCATCACCGGCTTTAGCCATGTCGGCCTTCACACGACGGATCCGGCAAGAGATGAAGAATTCTGGACCCAGGTTTGCAACGCCCGGGTCAGCGACCGGATCGGGGATATCGCTCTCATGCGGGTCAACGCAATCCATCACACGATCGCACTCGCGCCGGGCCGAGGACCGGGCATTCATCACGTCAACCACCAGGTCGAGAGCAACGACGACGTGCTGCGATCCTACTATCATTTGTCCGGACGGCGCGTGCCTATCGTATTCGGCCCGGGCCGTCACCCGACCTCGGGTGCAAGATTCCTCTACTTCCAGGGTCCCGACGGGATGGTGTTCGAATATTCTGTCGGCGTGGATGAAATCGAAGACGAGGAAACCCATCGGCCGCGCCAGTTCGGTTTCGAGCCATCGAGCCTGTGCATGTGGGGAGCGAAGTCGGTACGCCCTCGATAGCATGTCTATCGTAGGCTGAAGTCATCACGCCCGTACGTGCCGCGTCGGAACGCCAGGCGGAGGGAAGAACAGCATGCCAGTGCGCGGATCAGGTGGACTGCTCCTTTGCATGGGTCTCCTGCTTGCGATGCCGGCGCTGGCCGCCACGCCGACCGACCGGGGCGAGTGCGCCGCCAGCGCCGACAAGCCCGACGCCGGCTTTGCGGCATGCAGTCGCATTATCGACGATGCAAACGGGTCGGTGGCAGAACGCGTCAAGGCCTTCAAGAACCGGGGCCACGGCTCCTTCAACAGCAAGGATTACGACCGCGCGATTGCCGACTACGGCGAGGCCATCAAGCTCAGCCCGAAGGACGCCTGGGCCTTTGCGCACCGGTGTGAGGCTTACGAGAGCAAAGAGGACCACAACGCGGCCATTGCGGATTGCACCGAGGCCATCAAGATCGATCCGAAATATGGCTGGGCCTACAACAACCGTGGTGTCGCCTACTACGGTCTGCATGAATACGACGCAGCGCTGGCCGACCACGCCGAGGCGATCAGGGTCGATGCCAGGGACGCGTGGGCCTATGCCCGGCGCGGCATGGCGTGGACGGAAAAGGGTGAATTCGACCAGGCGATCGCCGATATCACCCAGGCGGTCACAATCGATCCGAAATACGCCTTTGGTTTCGGCCAAAGGGGGCAGACACTCTTCAGGAAGAGGTTGATCACGAAAAAGGGCGGATGGGAGCCCGCGATCGCAGACTACAGCGAGGCGATCAAGCTCGATCCAAATCTGCTTTGGCTATACAGTGCGCGTGGCGTTGCCTACAGCAACAATCGCCAATTCGACCTCGCCGTTCCGGATTGCAGCGAGGTCATCAAGCGCGAACCCAACAATCCCGGCGGGTACAATTGCAGCGGCGTCGCTTACGAAGGCCTGAAGGACCATAGCCGCGCGATCGCCTACTATGATCAGTCGATCAGCATCAATCCAAAGAACGGCGTGGCGTATTGGAATCGCGGCAATGCCCGTATGGCGCTGCGTAAGATCGATGACGCGATCGCCGACTATGACCGGGCGATCGCGATAAACCCCAAGGACTTCAACTCCTTCAACTCGCGCGGCAAAGCCTTGGTCGCAAAGGGCGACAGCAACCGCGCGATTGCAGATTTCACGCAAGCGATCCAGTTCGATCCGTCCTATGTCGAGGCCTACAACAACCGCGGCCTCTCCCATGAAGTGCTGGGCCGCCGCGCCGAGGC
Source organism: Bradyrhizobium sp. AZCC 2262 (assembly GCF_036924535.1). NCBI lineage: Bacteria > Pseudomonadati > Pseudomonadota > Alphaproteobacteria > Hyphomicrobiales > Nitrobacteraceae > Bradyrhizobium > Bradyrhizobium sp. AZCC 2262. Next base: position 6,559,882 of record NZ_JAZHRT010000001.1, read on the forward strand.
GATCGCCGATTTCCGCAAGGCGCAATCGATCGACCCCGCCGACCGGGTCAGCAAGCAACAGCTCCGCGTGCTCGGTTTCTGACAGCATGCCGTTCGAATTCTGCTCAAAGGGCGGACCCGCGATGCTGCGTCGATTTGCGACGCCGATCGACTACTCGGCTGTCTCGATGTCAGCTCTTGAGCGCATCTCGGACGAGATTTGCTCACTCGGAGTTCTTCCGGGTGGAGAAACTCCCCTTTGGAAGGTGCGCGCTCCCAAAATATCGAAAACAACCCCATGCAAAGTAGCAGTCGGTCGCCGGCATTCGACAAAGCAACTTGACACGTCGGGCAAATCAGCGGCATCCCTTGATCATCCCGCAAATTTTGTAAACGCCCGCCGCCCCGCTATGGCGGCCGCGTCGGTATAATTGCGGCTCAAATCCTCACCCACAAGCCGCTGATTAAGAGGCGCATATATTTTGGAGAATCAACGTTCGTTCCGACAAACGTGCCGTCCAACCTCCATTAAGCCCGCAGCAGGTTTTCGGTTCGGCTTCAGCCATGCGCTTTACGATGCACTACCAATTTGTCGAGCGCGCTCCAGTCCCAATCAATGCCGAGGCCCGGTTCCTCCGAAGGAACGCCATAGCCGTTCTCGACTTTCATGCCTGTTCTGGTCACGAGATCGAGCTGGGGAATGAATTCAAGCCAGCGGCTGTTGGGCACGGCACAGCAAAGGGGCAGGTGAATCTCCATCAGGAAGTGAGGGCAAACCGGAATGTTGAAGGCTTCCGCCATGTGAGCGACCTTCAGCCAGGGGGTGATGCCGCCGATGCGGCCGACATCGACCTGGACGATCGAGCAGGCATTGTTCTGAAGGTAATCCTTGAATTGCGACAAGGAGTATAGGGACTCGCCGACGGCAATCGGAATCTGCGTCGACTCGCATAGCCGCTTGTGGGCCATGACGTCATCGGCATGGATCGGCTCCTCGAACCAGGCGATATCGCAGTCCTCATAATGGCGGGCGCGGCGGATGGCTTCGTCGACCATGAAGCCCTGGTTCGCATCGGTCATGACGTCAAAGTCGTCGCCGACGGCCTTGCGCACGGCGCGCAGGCGGCGAACATCTTCCGCCACATGCGGGCGGCCCACCTTGATCTTGGTGCCACCGAAGCCGCGTTCCTTGGCCTTCTGCGCTTCCTCCACCAGCTCGCCCTCGTCGATGTGGAGCCAGCCGCCCTCGGTGTAGTAGAGCTTGATGCGGTCCTTGGCGCCCCCGGCAGCTTTATGGAGCGGCAGCTTCGCGCGCTTTGATCGGAGGTCCCACAGGGCCGTGTCGATCGCGGCCAAGGCAATCGAGGTGAGGGCGCCGACCGTGGTGGCGTGGACGCGATAGAACAGGTCGCGCCAGATCCTCTCGATCTCGTCCGCCTCGCGGCCGATGAGTAGCGGCACCAAATGATCATCGAGCAGCTTCACGACCGAGGAGCCGCCGGTGCCGATCGTGTAGGAGTAGCCGATGCCTTCGACGCCATCCGCATCGCGGATTTTGACGATCGGGGTTTCCTGGGACTCGAAGCTTTGCACGGCGTCGGTCCGCTTCACCTTGGGTTTGAGATCGACCTGAAGCGTCTCAACTGTGGTGATCTTCGCCATGTCGAACCTCCCAGCTTTCTTTCCTCTGACGATTTCAGAGAATTAAACTCTCGCTCCAATCCATCATCGGACCCGTCGGAACACCTCGGGCGATCCGATGCAATTGGCAAATTGTGATGGCGCAAACTGGCAAACTCGGCTGATGCTTGCGCGATCAATCAATTGTCGAGCAACATGGCACTCCCAGATCGGCCGTGCAACTAGAGCACCCGCTACCATGCGCATCGCGCTGTGCCCTTGCCGGCATAACTGCGGGTGACGTTGGAGAGCTACCGGGTGCGCGCTGCCAAAATATCGAAAACAACCCCATGCAAAGTAGCCGTCGGCCGCCGGCATTCGACAAAGCAACTTGACACGTCGGGCAAATCAGCGGCATCCCTTCATCATCCCGCAATTTTGTAAACGCCCGCCGCCCCGCTATGGCGGCCGCGTCGGTATAATTGCGGCTCAAATCCTCACTCACACTTGAAAATGCAGGGATCACCGCGGCGAACGATCGCCTGCGCGTGGCCGAACCGCGCGCTTGCCGCGCGCCTGACAGGGAATCTCAACATGAACACCGCTCCGGACCTCACTATGTCAACGACGATCGCGGCAACTGACCAGACCAAAGCCGCCGCAGCCCCGCGGATCAAGTTGCTGTCGCACGGATTCTCCATCGACCATCCAGACCCTGAAATCGGCGAACAGCTCATGGCGAACGCACTGGGGGTCGCCGACCGCGAAGCGATGCACGGAATTCTCAGACAATTGGTAAAGGCTAGCGTGAGCGGCGAGAGTCCTGACGAGGTCAACCTCTCGTTCATGATTTCGATGGTGAGGAGCATCAAGCCCCGGGATTCAATCGAGGCCATGCTGGTGGCGCAGATGGTTTCGGTTCATGTGATGGCGATGCGATGCGCCCATCACCTTGCGAATGCCGACGACCTCGCCCAGCACGACAGTGCCGCCCGCGCATTGGGCAGACTCGCCCGCACCTTCCCCGCCCAGATCGAGGCGCTCAACCGCTACCGGAGCCAAGGCGAGCCCGCGATCACCGTGCAGAACGTGTCGGTGGGCGACGGCGGCAAGGCCATTGTCGGCAACGTCACGCAGCATGCGAGCGTGATCGTATCGGACAAGAAGCCGGCATCCGCGGCGCGGAAGGCGCCGAAGGGCTCAGGCTCCAGGCGGCGGCGCGATTCCGCTGAAGCCAAGCGGGAAGCACAGGCATGAGCGATCACATCAGAAATGCCGGCCCGATGCTGGCGAGCCCGCGTTGTGGCGCCAAAGCCCGCTCCGGCGGCGCGTGCCGCTCGCCGGCGGTGCACGGCAGGAAGCGCTGCCGCATGCACGGCGGCACGCCGGAATCCGGCGCGCCAAGGGCAAACCAGAACGCGCGCAAGCACGGCCTGTTCACCAGGGATGCGATCGCCGAGCGAAGGCAGATTCGGACGCTGTTGGGTGAAGCGCGGAGGCTGCTGGAAGAGATGAAGTGAATTGCTTTCGTAAAGAGCGGCTAGTGCTCCCTAGGTGAGGGGGGTTTTTGAGAATATTGGCGTTGGCGCTCCTTGGGGACTACCTTACTCTAACGATTTCAGCCTCTTAGAGAAAAGTGGGACAGCCTTTCATTCCACGAATTGTAATATAATCTTGCGCCGACGTCCCACCTTTCCATATGCCCTCACATGGCTCTCCGGATGGCATCTACCGAAAAATATGCCATATTTCGTTTATTCGACCGGCTTCCTTCTATTTGATTCATCGCGTGGACGATGGACTGGCTCGACAAGACCACGATACAACTCGGGGCGCAGGTGACTAGTACGCTAGTCGCGTTGCTTGCCCTGTTTATTGGGCTCCGCAACGAAGCTCGCAATCAAAAAAGATTCGAACGTCAGCTTTCCCTGAGTCAGCAAGCCGCCAGCGCCGCCGCGCGGCCGTTACTCGCCATTGAGCGCGAAGGTTACGAAGACGTTAAGGCTGTGACGATCACCAATCACGGTCCGGGCACCGCCGTCTGTCGCGTAATCAAGTTCGTGCGACGAAAAAGGAAACGACAGATCTTTCCGATCTTATTGAGCTTGATGAAGCCAACGAGATCATTTGGAACGAATGCCCTGACTTCCCGACTCCTTATTACCTCGCTGGCAAGTCAAGCGAGGATGCTATTCGAATAACCGAGGACCGACTTATTGAATGCGAAATCGATCCCAAGCGAATCCCGGACCTACTTTCCGACATCGAAGCGCAGCTGGACGAAATCGAGATTTTTGTCGAATACGAGGACGTGTTCGGCTCCAAGTTTAAGCTGGAAGACGTCGCAGAGGGCTAATCTCGTTAAAGGTCTCGGTGTGGGACAAGAACCGCAGATTTCGCTAAACAACAACGGCGATTTTTGCCGATGGCGCTCCCTAGGGGACCGGGGGAACTAAGCATCATCACGTCTTCTGGGGTTCACACCAATGAATGCAGAACGCAGAATTCGAGCCTTGCTTGAAGCAGCCAAGGTTGAAATAAACGGACCAAATCCGTGGGATCCGCAGATTCATAACCGGGATTTTTTCTCCCGAGTGCGGGCTCGAGGCTCAGTTGGCCTTGGGGAGACCTATATGGACCACTGGTGGGACTGTGAAAGGCTCGATGAGTTTTTTAACAGGGTAGTCGGGGCCCGTCTGTCGGAACAAATCCCGATTACGCCGAATCTCCTATGGCTGTTATTCAAATCCCGCATCCAGAATCGACAACGAAAGGGTCTGGCCAGGACTGCAGCTGAGGTGCACTACAACATTGATGTAGATATTTTCGAAGCGACCTTTGATCGGCGCCTTAACGGAAGCTGCGGACATTGGAAAGATGCACAAACGCTCGACAGCGCTCAAGAAGCCAAGCTGGACCTTATTTGCCACAAGGCTCAACTGCAAAGGGGACAGCGTGTGCTGGATATTGGCAGCGGTTGGGGTGCTTTCTCAGGCTTCGCTGCGGAGAGATTCGGCGTCGAGTGCGTCGGGGTGTCGGTGTCGAGCGTCCAGGTCGAATATTGCCGCAAACGTTATGCCCACTTACCCGTGGAATTTCGACTTAATGACTACCGTGATATCAGTATCGATGTGGACCGTATTGTTTCGATCGAAATGTTCGAGCACGTAGGACCCAAAAATCATGGAACCTATTTCGGATGCGCGCGCCGGTGCATAAGCAAGGACGGGGTGTTTTTATTACAGACAATCCTGGCAAATGAACCTTCTCCTGTCCTGGATCCCTGGTTAGACAAGTACATATTTCCTCACGCGGTCTTGCCCACGCTTGGTGAGATAGCCATAGCGGCGCAGGGCTTGTTCGTCATTCAAGACTTCCATACCTTCGGCGCCGACTACGACAAGACCCTCATGGCCTGGTACCAAAATTTCCAATCGAGACGGCCGATGATTGCCAAGAAATATGGCGATAGATTCTGCCGAATGTGGGACTATTACCTATTGTGTTGCGCTGGCGGTTTCCGCTCTCGTATCATCAATGTAGGACAGCTGGTTCTTTTGCCAGATCGGCCTCATTAGGGTCGGAACTCACTATAGCCAAGTTCGTATCACATACATATTGCCCGCACGACCTTGTAAAGACACATTCAGGGTGCCTGTTTGAAAGCCTGCCTGACAATAAACAAGATAGTGCTCCCACAATCTCTTAAAGCGGTCATCAAACCCGAGAGCGTGAATTGCAGGTCACTGCTTCCGGAATCTGTATTGCCATTCATCAAGCATGCGTAGCTTTCGCCAAAGCATTCGGAAACGACCAATTGTAGTCCCACTTGAGCATCTCGCGCGCGATGATTCGGGTCGCGGGCAACATGCCGCGAGATGCGCCCCCTAGACACGCTGTTCCGCTTGGAAGATCATGTCTGCCGGCTTGAGGCACCATCATGGATCTCGGAGTTTGGCTGCGGAGCCTTGGCCTCGAGCAGTATGAGGCGTCATTCCGCGAAAACGCAATCGACGACAGTGTCCTGCCGAGCTTGACGGCGGAGGACTTGAAAGATCTTGGTGTCGTCATCGTCGGGCACCGCCGTAAGCTATTGAATGCGATTGCCGCCCTGCGTGCTGACGCGAATGCGAAGGACGCTCCTTTCAGGAACACGGCCGAACGCCGCCAGCTCACGGTCATGTTCTGTGATCTTGTCGGCTCGACGGCGCTCTCGACCCGGATCGACCCCGAGGACATGCGGGACATCATCGGCGCCTACCACCGCTGTTGCGCCGAGGTCATCGCCAAAGCCGGGGGTTTTGTCGCCAGATACATGGGCGACGGGGTGCTCGCCTATTTCGGCTATCCGCTGGCCCATGAGAACGACGCCGAGCGCGCGGTGCGCGCCGGGCTGGAATTGATCGCGGCGGTGACGAAGCTCGATGTCGGCGCGGAGACGGCGTTGCGCGTGCGGGTCGGCATCGCCACCGGCCTGGTGGTGGTCGGCGATCTCATCGGTGAGGGCGCATCGCGGGAATACGAGGTGGTCGGCGAGACCCCCAACCTGGCGGCGCGGCTTCAGGCGCTGGCCGAGCCGGACACCGTCGTCATCGAAGGCAATACGCGCTCGTTGCTCGGCGAACTCTTCGAGTATCGCACTCTCGGCAGCGTGGCGATCAAGGGTTTCGGTGACCCGGTGCCGGTCTGGCAGGTCACCGGCACGAGCACCACCGCGAGCCGGTTCGAGGCGTTACGAGCGACCAGAACGCCGTTGGTCGGCCGGGATGAGGAGATCGAGCTCCTGATGCGCCGCTGGCAGCAGGTCAGGGGTGGCGACGGCTGCGTCGTGCTGATCTCCGGCGAGGCGGGCATCGGCAAGTCCCGTATCGCCGAGACTATGCTCGAACGATTGAGTGGTGAACGACATATCCGACTGCGCTTCTACTGCTCGCCCCACCATGAGGACAGCGCATTTTATCCGGCGATCAGCCAGCTTGAGCGTGCTGCCGCCTTTCGCCGCGAGGACACGGCAGAGCAGCGTCTGGACAAAGTCGAAGCCGTCCTGGGGCTAGCGACCGGTAACCCCCGTGAGGCCGCGCCATTGCTTGCGTCTCTGCTATCAATCCCGACTGGCGACCGCTACCCGCCACTGGACCTCAGTCCGCAGGAGCAAAAGGAGAAGACGCTGCATGCCTTCGTTGCCCAGGTGGTAGGCTTGGCAGCGCGGCAGCCGGTTCTCATCGTGGTGGAGGATGCGCATTGGAGCGATCCGAGTTCGCGCGATCTGTTTGACTTGATCGTCGACCGAATATTGACGCACCCCGTCCTGGTGATCGTCACGTTTCGCCCGGAGTTCGCGCCGCGGTGGATCGGCCGCGCGCACGTAACGTTGCTCAGCCTCAACCGGCTGCGACCACCAGAGCGCGCCGCGATGATCTCCTGCGTGAACGGCGGCAAAGCTCTACCCGGGGAGGTCACTGAACAGATCATCGACCGAACCGACGGCGTACCATTGTTCATTGAGGAATTGACCAAGGCGGTGGTGGAAAGCGGCGTGCTGGTGGATGCTGGCGACCGCTGGACAATGGCCGGGCCATTGCCGCCGTTCGCCATCCCCACGTCGTTGCACGCCTCGCTGCTGGCGCGGCTCGATCGCCTGGCGCCGGCACGCGAGGTGGCGCAGATCGCAGCGGCGCTGGGTCGTCAATTCTCGCATGAGCTGATCAGGGCAGTCGCGCCGATGTCGCAGCAGCAGCTCGATAACAGCCTGGCCCAGCTGGTTGCTGCCGAGTTGATGTTCCGCCGGGGCACACCGCCAAACGTCGAGTACACTTTCAAGCATGCGCTGGTGCAGGATGCCGCCTACAGCACGGTGCTGCGCAGCCGGCGCCAGCAGCTCCACGCCCACATCGCCACAATACTAGAGAGCCGATTCCCGGATATCGTCGCCGCTCAGCCACAAGAGGTCGCGCGGCATTGCGCCGAGGCCGGCCTCGACGAGAAGGCGGTTGGTTACTGGCTCAAGGCGGGTCGGCAAGCCGTCGCGCGTTCGGCCATGACGGAAGCGGTTGTGCCGTTGCAGAAAGGATTGAGCTTGCTGGCCGCCCTGCCCGACGGTCCGTGGCGCCAGCAGCAGGAGCTGGACCTGAGGTTTGCGCTTGGGCAAGCGCAGACGGCTACGAGGGGGTACGCGGCGCCGGAGGTGATGGAGAGCCTGGCCCGGGCGCGCGTGCTTGCCGAGCAGCGGGATCGACCCGACACTCTGATGGCCTTGCTCCATGGCCAGTGGCTGTTCCATTTGGTTCGAGCCGAGTACAGGCTGGCGCTGTCGCATGCCGAGCAGATGGAGAAGACGGGCGAAGCGCGTAACGATGCCACCCTGATGGCGTCGGGTCGCCATAAGCAGGGTGTGACCCGCTTCTTCCTCGGCGAGTTTGCTGGGGCCCGTACCCTGCTCGAGCAGTTTCAGAGCCTGGGCGATGTGGCGCATCGTGGGTATTACATTGACACGCTTTGCTTTCTTGCGGTGACGCTGCTGTGCCTGGGCTACATCGAACAAGGAAGGGCGCTGACGAACCAGGCATTGTCGGAGGCTCGCCGGCTAAAACGTGCCCACACATTGGCCACTGCGCTGCTCTTCATGTGCAGGGCGGGGTGGCTTGCCGACTCCCCTCATGACATGCAGCGGCACGCCAAGGAATTGATAGCACTGGCGAACGAGCATGGTTTTTCACTCTGGTTGAGCGGCGGAATGATTTACCACGGATGGTCATTGACTGCGCTCGGCCAAGCAGAGGAAGGCGTCGCCTCGCTAACGCAGGGGCTCGCGGCGACTCGTGCTACTGGAGCTGTCCAGGGTACCCCGGTGATACTCACGTCCCTCGCCCAGGCCTATGCCAAACTCGGGCGGCTGCCTGAAAGCCAGACTTGCCTTGCCGAGGCAGGCCAGATCATCGAGGCGACTGACGAGCGGTGGAGCGAGGCCGAGCTTCATCGTGTGCGAGGCGATGTGCTGAACATCGCCGGGGACCGAGCCGCGGCCGAGCAGAGCTATCATCTTGCGTTCGCCGTCGCGCAGCGACAGAGCGCGAAGATATTTGAGCTGCGCGCCGCAACCAGCCTCGCCCGCATCTGGCACGACCAGGGCAACCGCACGGCCGCGCGCGAGTTGCTGGCCCCGGTCTACCGCTGGTTCACGGAGGGGTTTGATTCGCCGGTCCTGAAAGAGGCCAGGGCGCTGCTCGACCAGCTGGCGTGACGCACTGGCGTTTGGGTGGAATACTTGCAGTCCCAACCAGGCGTGCGGGCGCCGCCCGCGGCCGCGACGACAAATCACCATTCCAGAAAAATACCGGGTACCGAGACCCTTGCCTAAAAACAATCATAAGTTAACATCGAGCTATACTTATCGAAAATAGTTATTCGGTCGTTCCCATGCGCAAGCCGACGGACCGAAATTTTAGATCGCGCCAGTGTGCGCAAGACGGCGCCCCTTTTTGGGCGAACTGCCGACGAAAACCGCTCGATCGGCGCCAGATCGTCGAGCGCCAAATGGATCGCCCACGCGCTTTCAGACACTTCATATGAAGCTACACGTGCCGGTATGGGCACGCTACCGCGATTGACGATAGCAAATTGAGTATCGGTACTATTGGGGGAGCAAATGCAGCCGAAATTGCTTTGCAGCGAGATCGAGAAGTATGCGGGCGGCAGTGCTGAGGCAGAGAGACTGATATTTGCGGCGCTAGCCCGCGATCTTCTCGACGTTCAGCTAGCAAACAAGAAGAGTGGCAAGTCGCGCGAGGTTCTGCGGGCGTTTCACGCCAAGGCAACCCTCGGCGTCGCGAACGCAAAGCTAACGGTAACGAAGGATCTCCCCAAACGTCTCAGCATCGGTTACTTCCAGCCTGGTTCCGAATACGTCGCCAGTGTCCGTTTCTCGAACGCCAATGGCTCAAAGCGGGCGGACTTTATGCGCGACATGCGCGGCGCAGCGGTTCGGCTGACGGTGTCCGACGAAGAAACCCACGACTTGCTGATGACGAACTTTCCAGTGTCGCACGCTCGCGATGCCGGCCAGTTCGTCGCATTCGCAAAGGCGATGTCTGGCGCCAAGCTTCTCATCCTGCCCCGTCTCATCTTTGATGTCGGCCCATTCGAAACGATCCGGATGCTGCGCAACGTCGCAAATGCGACGGGCCGGACGGTCGACAGCGTCGCGCTGGAGACATACTGGAGCAGAGGAGCGATCCTGTGGGGCGAGGCCGGCCCAGTGCGGTACCTACTGCGCCCCGCCCATGGCGCGCCCGGCGCGCGCGCCGCGTCAAAATGGGATTCCGACTATCTCCATCACGAAGCCGCCGACCGGCTGCGCAAATCCGACGTCGAGTTCGACCTATTTCTGCAACAATATGTCGACGAGAGCCTAACGCCTATCGAGGACGGATCGATCGAATGGACCGAAGTTAATTCTCCCCCGGTCAAGGTCGCGCGGCTGACGATCCCCCAACAAGATGTTGACTCGGCCGAAGGACGGGTCAAGGAAAGGCTCGTCGACGAAATCGCATTCAATCCGTGGCATACGACCGATGACTTCCGCCCGCTTGGCAGCCTGAATCGCGCGCGGAAAGCGGCGTACGCGGCAAGCTCGACTCATCGCATGGGCTACCAGTTCCGCGAGCAAGTCCCACTACGCAACCTGATCCTGGGCAAGCTTAATGAAGCCTTTTTCAGCGTCGTCAACCACCTTCGACCATGGCACCGCCTCGGCTTGCATCTCAGTCTCCTTAACTTGTCGGCCTATCGCGACGAACTGCGCCGGACGAACCTGATCGATACGGAACTCCGCGAAGCGCCTCCCAAGCCGGAACCAGTCCCGTCGTCGATTCCCGAAGCCGTCAGGATGATCCGTACTTTCGACGGAACTTACAACGACCTGTCAGACCCCAAGATGGGATCGGTCGATTCGACCTTCGGCCGCAACATGCAGCCGGTCTACACGCCCAGGACCTTTGACGACCCAAACCCGATCACGATCAGCCGTGAGCTAATGACTCGCAAGGCTTTTATCCCGGCACGATCCCTCAATATTCTGGCCGCGGCCTGGATACAATTTCAGGTACACGACTGGGTCAACCATCGCCGCTACGATCTCGGTGAGGAGAACGGAAGCCACGACATTGTCATCCCGTTGCCGGGTGAAGGCACATGGCAGAGCCACGAGAGGGCGCAGCCAAGACCCGAGATGCGAATCGCCGGCAACCAGATCTCGCACTATACGGCCGACGGATATCCTGTGTTCAAGAACATCACCACGCCCTGGTGGGATGGATCCGAGGTCTACGGCGACACGAGGGAGAATGCCGAGGCTCTGCGTGACGGGGCGTGCCTCCGGCTGGTCGACGGCTATCTTCCTACCGCCATAAACGGTCTCAACGTGACCGGCTTCAACGAAAGCTGGTGGCTTGGCTTGAGCACGATGCACACCCTGTTCGCACGAGAACACAACGTAGTTTGCGGCGAACTCCAACGAGCCTATCCGAACTGGCTGCCCGAGCGGGTATACCACACTGCGAGGTTGATCGTTTCGGCGTTGATCGCCAAGATTCATACGGTTGAGTGGACGCCAGCCATTCTCGCCACGAAGACGATCGAGGTTGGGCTTCGCGCCAACTGGTACGGCGCCCCGAAGGATTGGCTCACGCAACTCGGCATCTGGCTGCTCGACGCCCATGCGTTGAAGGGCATCCCGCAAACATTGCCCAACCACCACGGTGTGCCTTACTCATTAACCGAGGAATTCGCCTCGGTTTACCGGCTGCATCCGCTCATTCCCGACGATTACGTCTTCCACAACTTCGAGACAGGACAACCGACAGAAACTCGTGCGTTCGAGGACATCCAGGGGATCCGCACCGACGATGCGATGCGGCGGCTGCGGCTACACAACGTCATCTATTCGTTTGGCATCAGCCACCCGGGTGCTATCACGCTGCACAACTACCCGATGTCGCTGCAGCGGTTCAAACGGACGAATGGGGAAATCATCGATCTTTCGGTGGTCGACATCGTTCGCGACCGCAGGCGCGGAGTACCACGTTTCAACGACTTCCGACAGAAACTCCATCGACCACCGATCCGTGATTGGGAGGAGCTTTCGACGGATCAGGACACCGTCCGGAAGATAAGGGAAATCTACGGCTCGATCGACAATGTCGACACCATGATCGGCCTCCATGCCGAACCGCCGCCGGACGGCTTCGGCTTCAGCGACACAGCATTCCGCATATTCATCCTGATGGCATCGCGGCGGCTGCAAAGTGATCGATTCCTGACAGTCGATTACCGGGCAGAGGTGTATTCGCCGCTGGGTCTGGATTGGATCGAGAAGAACGGAATGACCAGCGTCATTCTGCGGCACTGCCCGCAACTCGCTTCCGTGCTTCCGCGCACCGCTAGCGCGTTCGCGCCATTCCGTCCGGTCGCGGTTTAGAGAGGCGAAGGTGTCGCTATCGTCCGACAGGTTGCTCAAACTCGGCCGGTTCGTCCTCATTTCCGCGAACGTTCTCACGCTCGCGGCCACCGGGGACTGGGTCGAACAGTTTGGCTTCTGCTCAGGCCAAAGATGCGTTCGTAGATAAGTTGCTCTCCACCCAATTTGCCGACAAGGCCGAGATACTGAAACGCCTAAATCCGACGGGAATCCCTAAGCCGGCGCTCGAGCGGCAGCTAAAGGACTTTCAGAATCTTAGGGACAGCATCGCTCACGCGAGCGAATATGGCGCATCTCCTGAACAAGCCAGGCCGAGATCATCAAGAAGAACAAGAAAAAGAAGAGAAAATGAGTTTCTCGATCAAAACGATGTGCCAACACGGTGATCTCGTCCACCGCAGGAAGACGGCCGAAGCCGCCCTCAAGAAGGCCCGGGAGATGTCGCGGGCCGGTTGCTATGACATTTACATCACGACGCCCGAAGGCCGGGACAACCACTCTTCCGAGTTCGCAGATTTGCCGCGTACCCCCGCCGTTGGGCGAGCGCACCCGAAAACTCACCCTCCCGATAGGCAAATTCCGATTTCGCGTACCGGGAGTTAGCGCCGCGATTCTGCTCGCAAACTGGAACGAAGCGCGACCTATTCGGTTAAGCCCTTGTTGATCGGGAAATTCGCCCATGGCCGACGATATGCCCTCCCCACCGCTTGTGTATGAAGGCCTGGATCCCAGTCCAGAATCCAGGTCGACGATTGAAGAAGTTTCCGACGCTGTCAGGGGCGCCGCCAGTCGCGTCGGCGACGCGATCGAGAAAGGCAGAAAACCCGGCATGCCGCTCAGCATCCTGAGCAACATCGCGCGGGAAGCGCCACTCGGCTCCCTGTTGGTCGCCTTCTTGCTGGGTGTCGCTGTCGCTCGGCGTCGCTGAAGCAGACGATGGCGCTCCACCCGGGCGAAAGCAGATTCAAGCGCTGTTGAGTGAAGCGCAGAAGCTGGAAGAGACGAAGTGATTGGGTTTCGCAGCCTCGCTCGCCACCTACGCCGCTTTCAACTTGCGAGCCTTTTTCGCTTGCACTGGCAGCCTGCTTTCGACTGAAAATCCGACCTTCAGAGCCCGCATGATGGTGGCAATCGTTTCGAAACGCGGCTTGGGACCCGGTGCCAGCGTCTTGTAGAGGCTTTCGCGGCCGAGACCGGACGCCTTCGCGACCTCCGCCATGCCGCGCGCCTTGGCCACGTCGCCAAGCGCCTTGAGCAATACGCCGAGGTTTTCGTCGCGGGCTGCGAGCGAAAGATATTCCGCAATCGCTTCCTCGCTATCGAGATAACCGCATTCTCGCCCCCCATCGTCGGCGCGATGCGCAGGATTGTCGCCCATGTGGCGCGGGCACCGGGCCGCCACGATGACCCCACGAATTCGCCATACGCATCGTGTTGTTCGCCCGCACGACCCTTCCCGTCAGGCTGGCCTTCGGAAACATGGACATGGGCGGTGATTTCATTGGCCGCTGGCGTGCGGGTAGCGGCAGGAGAACGGCACGGCAAGCGAAACCCGGACAGTACAGCGCGAAGGTGCTTGCTTGCGGCTCATTGCTGCTCTCGTGTGTCATCGTCGCCGGCATGGCGACGCAAACGGCATTGGCGGAAATAGCCGCGCCGGCCGTGACACGCGTCGCTGATAACGAAAAAGAGCAGGGTGGGCCTGGCGTTGCGCAACCATCCCACGCGCAGAAGTCGGAACCCGAAACAGTCCTGCGACGGCCTGAGGTGCAGAAGCCAGCGCCGGAAGCTGCCGTTCAAATGCCGGAAGCACGGAAATCGAGCCACGCGGCCAAGGATTTACCTGTACCACAGCTCGTCTTGCCGGGCGATCTGGCGAAGAAGATCGGCCAGAAAGTCTGGCTGAATGAAACAGGCGGAAAAATTGATGCGATCACGTCATGGAATGCGAACGAGGAATTCGCTTCCCTGGGCATCGGTCATTTCATCTGGTTTCCTGTCGGCAAATGGCTGCCTTTCGAGGAGAGCTTTCCGGCCCTGCTCGAATTCATGCGCAGGAAGAACGTACATTTGCCCGCCTGGCTGGACCAGACGCAAATTCCGGCCAACCCGTGGACAAGCCGGGCCGAGTTCAGGAGGAACTCCAACTCACCGCAGATGAAAGAGTTGAGGCAGTTTCTGCTCGACACCGTGACGGAGCAGACGCAATTCATGGTGGCGCGGGCGCAAGGTGCGATGGAGAAGATCCTCAAGACGACGCCCGACGGCACGGAGCGCGAACATATCGTCATCCAGTTTACGCGCGTCATTCGCGCCTCCGAGAATTTTTATCCGCTGATCGACTACATCAACTTCAAGGGCGAGGGCACCAACCCGAACGAAGCCGCCATCAACAGCGAGACCGGACTGCGGCAGGGTTGGGGTCTCAAGCAGGTGCTGCTCAAGATGAACGGTGATACCAGCGATCCGAAGGCCGTGCGCGCCGAATTCGCCGATGCGGCGCAGTTCGTCCTGCAGCAGAGGGTTCGCAACCTTCCATCCAACCGTGTCTTCGAGGTCGGCTGGCTGCGCCGCATCGCGACCTACCACCGCCCGATCGCGGATCCGGAATCGAGCCCCAAACGGGCTCCGAGGAAATCGTTGCGAGTGACGGCGGCTCAATAGCTTTCCTATGAAGGGGACAGTTGCCGTTTTTGCGCATGCGTGAGGCTGCTTGTCCCGCGGCAGGCATGCCCTACCCCGCTGTTGGACGAAATGTTCGTGACACGTCACACCGCTGAGCATCGGCGCTCTGCTCGGCGCCGGCTTCACGTTGACGGATCATTAGGCGCCATCAGCACGCGACGCCGTGGCAATCAGTACAGAATTTCCAGTTCAGCAGCTTCATCAGATCATCTCGAATTTCGCGCTGCAGAGCGTTGATACCCTAGTGAATGGCCGCCATGGCCGTCACGGCAATGAGTACGACGGTTACAAGTGCCCCCGAGACATAGAGGATGGTTCTGACGCTGCCACCTTTGGCCGCTTTGCCGCCGCGCAGATAGATTGCAAAGTGGGAGAGACGAATTGCGATGTAGACCCAAACGAGCGTTGCAAGCGTGACGGGTCCAACCCCGACCATCATAGCCAGCAATGCTGGGACGACAAAAAGGCGGGAGCGCCTCCACCGTGTTCAAGTGGACGCGATCTATGCGGTACAGCAAGTTGTCGTCGTCCAACGGCAGGACAGGTCCGGAGAGCGCCCCGGCCCGGCCTTTGGATGATCCTGAATAGACCGCTAGCACAATTGACATGAGGCAAAGGACAAGCACTCCGACAATGCTATGCGAGTAGGCCGCCATACAGACCTCCACAATCACGATCATGTCGCAAGGAATACGCGTGCATCACGCCTCGCGCGCAATCCGCTCGGCGAACCGTTTCAGATAGAGCGGCCAACCCTGATCGCCCTCAACGCCTTCACGCACACCTTCCCAACCTTGGCCATGACGTTCGAGGTGACGGTGCTCAAGCTCCAACCTGGTCCGGCTTGGCGTCTCGGCGATGAACCGCACCTCCCATTCACTGGTCTTGTCGGGATCGGTTTCGATTTGCCAACGGGGGCTGATGTCCCAGCTTAGAAGCACGCGATTTGGCGGCTCAAAGGCCAACACACGCGCCCAGCGGCATTCGCTGCCATCGAGGCCTCGATCATAAACATGCCCCCCGGCCCGGGGCTCGAACACGGTCTCTGCGATCGGAACGGAAAGCAGATTGTGCTCTCGTGGCTTGAAGCTGCCGAAATCTTCAGTGAAAACCTTGAACGCACGCTCGATAGGCGCCTCAACCACGATAGATTGTTTGATGGGCGCGGCCGTTACATTTTTGTTCATTGCTTGTCCTCCGCTGATTTTTCGACGGCCACTTTGTAAGCCGCCAGTGTGCTACTCCAGAACCGGTCAAGCCAGCCGCGCATCTGGCCAAGCCCCGCTGGATCGATGTGATAAATATTGCTGGCCCCCTTTGGCTCGGCACGAACCAAACGAGATTCGCGCAGCACCTTGAGATGCTGGGAGACGGCTGACTGGGAGACCGTCAGTTCTCGGGTGAGTTCAACGACCGTGCGAGGCCGCGCGCCCACCAGCTCGAATATTCGCCTGCGCGTCGAATCGCCCAGAGCGGCCAGTTGCACGCTGTCTTTAGCCATGGCTGGTCGACGCCCGGCGCGGATCATGCTTGCGGAACCTCACGATTCGGTAGTCACGACAATGAATTGCCTTAATATAATTAGTCATAGCTAATGATTAGCACAAACTAATGATTACGTCAAACTTGGTGATATTCGGGCGAGACTTCAGGTGCGGGTCGATCGCGTCGGTTGACCGGACCACGACGACTTCCGGTCTACCAAGTGAACGGACATCATGGGATAGGCGGGCACGTCTGCATCCTGACGACATGACGACTGCTGCATCGCACACGAAGCCATTTCCCCAGCGCGCGAAGCCGTTCCGCAAACAGAGGCTAGATATCAAAGTCCGCGATCAAACAACGGGGTGCGATTATGTGGAAACTTTTCAGCTTACCATACCGTCAGTATTGCCACGCACGGCTGGCTGAACTCCGCAAATACAATCACGTGAGGACCGCCTGAGAGGCGATTGCCCGGATTACGGTGCACTTAATCCGGCTCGTGGATCAAGGATGCGCTCGCCGAGCAAGGGCAGATTCACGCATTGCGGGGTGAAGCGCGAAAGCTTCTGGAAGAGATGAAGTGATTTGATTTCCCCAACAGCGCGGCATCTCTCGCTTATTGCAATTGCTGCATGTTTGCCAAATGCATATCGCCGAACGTCAGCGGAAGACTGCGTGTATGAGCGAGTAGCCCGCATGAGCGCAGCGATATGCGGGATGGACCGCCCCCCGGATGTCGCTGCGCTCATCCGGGCTAGGCCTGCTCCTGAAGAACCGTATCTCTCGACTATTTGTCGCTTCGCCGTTCGCGCAGCAGGTTATGATATTGAGCCGGGTCGTGGCGTTCCAGGCGATCGAGTGCGTCATTCGCTGCCTCGACAGCGGAGACGCCAACCTGCTCTTTGATTACGGCGATGTCCTTCGCGGCCTTTTCCAAACGGCTTAACGTTTCCGGGGGCACTGGCTGCGTCTTAGCCAACGCGATCGCGATCTCCGTAAGCCAGCCGAGCTGTTTTCCATAGCTCGCAACCTCCGTAACTACCCGGTCCTCTACTGCGGGATCGCCAGCATAATTGACCGTAAGCGATGGCGAGAACCACGGTGCTACAATGCGTTGAGCTACGTCGCCGGACCACGGCCACCGAAACATCCACAACGGATCCAAGCCCGAAGTTTTTTTCGTCACAGGATTCCTCCTATCGCAGTCTACGCGATCAACCGCTGCACCAGCGCCGACTCACTTGAGTAGGTCAAAAGCGCCTCGTGAGTCGCCCGAGTAACCCCAACATATGTCAGTCGAACACATTCCTCGACCGCCTCGCCATGGCGGCCGAGCAAGCCCAACCCTGCAATAGCGACGCACGGAAACTCGAGCCCCTTCGCGGTGTGCATGCTCAACAACCGCACGGCTACACGCTTCGTCGAAACTCTGTTCTTGTTGTTCTTGGCCATATCGATCGGCACTTCATGCCTGGTGAGTACCTGAGCGACCCGCTCCCCAATGCTCCGGATAAAGGCAAGCCATTTGCGGCCACTCGTACCCCGCCTTTTTCCGCCCGAGAAACCACTCGGCGACGCAGTGAGCTTCTGCTTCGATGCTCACACACTGCCGCACGCCTGGCACCAGTCCCTGCCGACCCGCATCTTCGGGCAACAGGATAGGGTGCTCATCATCGGCCGTCGTGCCCGGAGCGCCGATCACGTCTGAAGCGAAGTGTCGCGCAAAGGCAACGATTTGGGCCGTGTTGCGGTAGTTGACTTTCAGTACGGTCGTTCTGCCCGTCGCTTCGATTCCAAGCTGTTTCCACACCGGGCGCTCACGTCCCTGGTAGATGGCTTGAATATCGTCATAGACGACCATCAGCGCCTTCGTACGCGGGTTCACCATCTTGGCCGCAAGCGCGAGCCATTGCGGCTCGAAGTCGTGTGCCTCGTCGATCAGGACGGCGTCGTACTGCCCCATAGGGATATGCCCCTGATCGACAGCCTTCACGACCTCCGAAACGCTCGCAGCCAGTCGCTTTGCGTAGTCGGGATAGTCTCGCTCGGATGGGGCGGGAATCCCATAAGTCCGC
This sequence comes from Bradyrhizobium sp. AZCC 2262, assembly GCF_036924535.1. Taxonomy (NCBI): domain Bacteria; kingdom Pseudomonadati; phylum Pseudomonadota; class Alphaproteobacteria; order Hyphomicrobiales; family Nitrobacteraceae; genus Bradyrhizobium; species Bradyrhizobium sp. AZCC 2262. The sequence continues at coordinate 6,578,203 of NZ_JAZHRT010000001.1, forward strand.
AGCATCCGGTAACACCAACCATGAAAGGTAAGAACCTGGACACGGTGCTCCACGCCCCGATTCTGCATGGCATCCTCGAGTCGGCCCGCGATGCCATTGGCGTAACACAGGATGAGCACCGGCCTTGTCGCCCCGCGCGCCAGATACTCGGCGCGGAAGGCAAGGATCAGCGTCTTGCCCGATCCAGCGACGCCGCGAATAATTCGATGTCCCTCGCCCAGGCTGCGCGCGATCTGCTCCTGATGCATGTCCATGACTGCAAGCGTCCGGTCGGATGGATCGGGCACTATCGGTTCGTCCAGAGGCAGGGCAATCTGTCGTATGCGGATTTCGGGAAAGAGCAGCGCGCGCAGCCGGTCGAATTGCGGCATCGACAGAGGCTCTCCGAGACGCGGATAAACCATGCGCCACAATCTGGACCGGAATTCTTCAGGGTCCGCGCCCTCCGTCATTTCATCCTTGAACACACATAGATGCTCGGCGAATACCTCCTTGAGATCGGTCTGATCGAACTGCTTGCGCGTGATATTGGTGAATACGGCCCCGAAGCCGAACGGAAGGATGGATCGGCCCATGAAGCGGTGACCGGCCGGAAACAGTAGTTGCCCATCCCGCTCCAGCGTGCGCACGACCTCGAACGTGTACTTGCGAGCCTGCTCCAGGGGATTGCTCTCCCGCACGATGCCGCGACTCGTAAGCAGTTCGACTTTTGCCTTGTCGGCCGACACGATTGACTCCAGGCGCCAGTCCTTCACCTCAAGCACGAGCAGGCCGTTCGCCGGGTGAACGATGATAAAGTCCGGATGCCGGCTGCGAGGGCCTACCGGGAGATTGTGCCAAACGACAGCGTTCTCTTCGAGGAAGTCCTTGAGGCGCTCCGCGAGTCGCAGCTCGCCGCGGGTGTCGAAGCGCGCGAAGCCCAGGCTGGGAATCAGGATTGCCATGTAACGGCCGAGAGGTTGACAGCCAGCTCAGGGCTTAACGTGACCTCAACACGCTTTGGACCAATGCTCACGGGCCTGCCCCCTTCGCAAATCAATCGTTCTCCCAGCGACTTTTTCAGGAAGACCAATTTGGGCCGGGGCGACTTCAACACCCGTGCGACGGCGTCCTGAAGCCCTGGCGCTCCCTAGGGGAATCGAACCCCTGTTTCAGCCTTGAGAGGGCCGCGTCCTAACCGCTAGACGAAGGGAGCGTTGGGCTCAGGGAATAGCCGCGAAATGCGCGGTGGGCAAGGCAAGTCTGAGGGGTCTGATTCCCGTTAGGTAAACGTGTTGCCCTGCGTCCGCGGTCGAACCGGGCGCTCGGCGCCATCCGGTAACGCGGATTTCAGGGTTCGCTGACGAATTTGAGCTTTCCGGCCGGTTTCAGCGTTTTGGCGTCGAAGGTGCGGATTTCGGTCACGCCGCTTATATCCAGCGTCAGCACCAGCCGCTCGCCGGCCACCGCCGTCGAGACGATGCGGGCGCCCTTGGGCAGGGTCGCGATAATATCCGTCGCGGCTGCGGCGGGGCTTCCCTCGCCACGGTAAAGACGGTACCCGACGGCGATCAGAACCACGGCCACCGCCAGCGCCGAGGTCAGGCTCGCGATCAGCATCATCCGCCGCACCCGCGCCATCAGCGCGGCCTGCTCGGGGGTCGGTTCGGGCGCAACGGTATCGGTCATGCAAGGCTCTGCTTTGGAACAAGGCTTATCTAACGGCGGTCAAAGGCTGGAGGTCACCGTCGGCGGCGACGAGGGCTCGCCCCGTCTCGACCGCGTGCTCGCGGTGCTTCGCCCGGAACTGTCGCGCTCGCGGCTGAAAGCGCTGATTCTGGCCGGTTCCGTCACCGCCAAAGGCGCCCCCATCCGCGACCCCGCTTATCATGTCGCGAGAGGCGATACGATCACAATCGACGTCCCCGAAGCAGTGGCGCCGGAGCCTATGGGCGAAGATATCGCGCTCGACATTATCTATGAGGACGACGACATCATCGTCATCGACAAGCCGAAGGGCCTCGTCGTGCATCCGGCCGCCGGCCACGAGAGCGGCACGCTGGTCAACGCGCTGATCGCCCATTGCGGTGCCAGCCTTTCCGGCATCGGCGGCGTCCGCCGGCCGGGCATCGTGCACCGTCTCGACAAGGATACGACCGGGCTGATGGTGGTCGCCAAGAACGATCATGCCCATCAGTCGCTGACCGCGCAATTCGCCGACCACGGCCGCACCGGGCCGATGCAACGGGGCTACATGGCCTTCGTCTGGGGCGTGCCCGGCCGCCAGCGCGGCACGGTCAACGCGCCGATCGACCGGCACCCCTACGCCCGCGAAAAAATGGCGGTGCGTCCGGGCGGACGCGAGGCGGTCACGCATTGGGAATTGCAGGCGACCTATCAGGGGCGCGACGGCAAGCCGGTCGCCTCGTTTCTCGCCTGCCAGCTCGAGACCGGGCGGACGCATCAGATCCGGGTGCACCTCGCCCATATCGGCCACCCCCTGATGGGCGATGCCGTCTATGGCCCACACTTCAAGACCAAGGCCGGGCAGCTCGGTACCCAAGGTAAGGATGCGCTCACCGCACTCGGCCGGCAGGCCCTGCACGCCTATCTGCTCGCCCTGGAACACCCCCGAACCGGGGAATTTTTGCATTGGGAGGCGGCTTTGCCGGAGGATTTGCTTCTCCTGCAACGGTCGCTGGAAGCGGCGCTATGACGCAGCCCCTCCAGAAAATCGATGCCATGACAATGGGTTATGCCTGCCACACGGTGACGTGACGTCAGTATTCCTTCCCTATTTGTTCGTTTTCGGCTATGTTGCACCTGCGCTGAATATCCAGCGCGGAACATCGCAGCCTGGTCGGCTTTAACACAGCGATCACCTGCCGGGCCCGCCGCTATCGGGGGCCTGAACCACTGGAGGGCGCTCAAATGGCCCGTACAGCTACGTTACCGGTTCTCAATGGAGAATCCGGTCTTTCCAGATACCTCGCCGAGATCCGCAAATTTCCGATGCTGGAGCCCCAGCAGGAATACATGTTCGCCAAGCGTTGGCGCGAACATGACGATCGCGACGCGGCACATCACCTTGTCACCAGCCATCTCCGGCTCGTGGCCAAGATCGCCATGGGCTATCGCGGCTACGGCCTGCCGATCTCCGAGGTCGTCTCGGAAGGCAATGTCGGCCTGATGCAGGCGGTCAAGCGGTTCGAGCCCGAGAAGGGTTTTCGTCTCGCCACCTACGCCATGTGGTGGATCAAGGCGTCGATACAAGAGTACATCCTGCGTTCCTGGTCGCTCGTGAAAATGGGAACCACCGCGAACCAGAAGAAGCTGTTCTTCAACCTGCGCAAGGCGAAGAGCAAGATCTCCGCGCTGGACGAGGGCGATCTCCGCCCCGACCAGGTAGCGATCATTGCCAAGCGCCTCGGCGTGACGAATCAGGACGTTGTCGACATGAACCGCCGCCTCGGTGGCGACGCGTCGCTCAACGCACCGATCCGCGACGACGGTGAAGCTGGCGAATGGCAGGACTGGCTGGTCGATAACTCGCCCAACCAGGAAGCCGTGATGGCCGAGCACGAGGAGTTCGATCATCGCCGGCAGGCGCTGAACGGCGCCATCGGTGTGCTCAATCCGCGCGAACGCCGCATCTTCGAGGCGCGGCGCCTGGCGGAAGACCCGATGACGCTGGAAGACCTCGCCGCCGAATTCGGCGTGTCGCGCGAGCGCGTGCGGCAGATCGAGGTCCGCGCTTTCGAGAAGGTGCAGTCGGCCGTCAAGGGCACGATTGCCCGGCAGGAAGCGGAAGCACTCGAAGCCGCGCACTGATCGCGCTGGTCGAGGTAACGATTGACGAAAGCCGGCGGCAACGCCGGCTTTTTGTTTTTGGGGGTGTTGCCTTCACAAGCGCGTCGTCGTCCCTGCGAAAGCAGGGACCCATACGCCGCGGCGGTAATGATTTTACACGCCGGTAGTTATCGTTCATCTCCAACTACGACGGCCGCGGCGTATGGGTCCCCGCGTTCGCGGGGACGACGAGTTGAGAGAGCCCCTCAATCATACGTCCGCAGATAATCCGCGATGCTGGTCGGCGGGTCGAGCGTGCCCGCCCTACTCCCCCCACTCCCGCGCCATCGTCGCGAGCGCGCAGCCTTCGCAATAGCGGGCGTCCTTGAAGTCGATCCAGTTGTGCGCATAGACGCGATCGAGCGGAATGCCGTAACGCGCGCGCAGCACTTTTACGAGAATTTTCCACGCCGCGATCTGCACCTCAGTAGGCCCGCGCGTCACGTCGGGAAAATTGCCGGCGAATTCGACGCCGACCGAATTGTTGCCGACGACCTGGCGATAAGTCGGGCCGTTGTCGATATACTTGTTGTCGTTGCGGTTGGCGCCGTCGCCATGGGTCGGAACCAGATGTTCGGCAACCGCCCAGTACACCGTGCCGTCGGTTTCGACCCAGACCATGACGCCGCGCCGGGTCGGGTTCTTCGACTGCGCCTGCGCGCCGCCGCGCGCGGAGCCTGCCGGCCCTTCGGTCTGGTGCACGATGATGTTGCGCCAGGGATGGGCTTTCGCGAGGTCACCCCATGGCGCGAGCCAGACCATCTTCAGGCCGGGAATATCGGGTGTGCCCGACGAGCGCGCGATCATAGCGAGGTCGGGCGTTTGCGCGGAGGCGGATACGGAGAATGCGAAGGCGCAAACCGCCAGCGCAAGTGCACGAAGGTTCATGTCTCACGGCCCGATGACGGACCTCAATAACACGCTCGGCCCTTGTTCGACGCGTTTTCTTCACACGAACCGGTAGCCACCCCCGGATCAAGTCCGAGGGCATGCTTCGCTCGAAAACGCTTTAGGCCCGCTTGCGCAGGCCCATATCCGATAGCCCCCGTGTTTCGGGGTCGGGCACCAGCGGCGGCGCCGGGTCGTAGGTCGCAAAGCCGTTGCGGCCGGCCTTCTTGGCGTCGTAGAGCGCATGGTCGGCGGCCGCAATCAGGCGGTCGGGATAGGCGCCCATCTCGCGGGCCCATTGCGCGACGCCGATCGAGACTGCGATCGGGATGTCGTTGCCGGCGCATTGTTCGGCGTCCGCACGGCAGACCTCCAGCACGCGGCGCGCGATCATGGCGCCTTCGCGCAGCGTCGATGACGGCAGCACGATGCAGAATTCGTCGCCGCCGGTCCGTGCCAGCATGTCGCCGGGTCGCAGGCGGGTCTGCGCCATCAGGGTGAAATGCTGCAGGCAGGCGTCGCCGGCAGCGTGGCCATGGGTATCGTTGATACCCTTGAAGCCGTCGAGATCGATTACCAGTAGCGCGAACGGCTGACCGCTGCGTTCGGAGCGCGCGCATTCTTCCGTCAGGCGCTGCAGCAGATGGCGGCGGTTGCCGACGCCGGTGAGATCGTCGAGCAGCGCGAGATCCGCGACCTCGTTGCGCAGGCGGTCCATCGCCATCAGCAGGAAGCCGAAATTCAGCGCCATCGACAGGAACACCAGCACCAGGATGACGACCGATTGCGCCGGGCTGAAATGCATGTAGGAGAAGCCGCCGCCGTCGATGGTGGTCACCGCGCCGATCCACCTGGCGACGAAAATGGCCATGATGAGAATGGTAACGATGCCGGCCAGCCGGGCGCCCGGATTGACGCGCCCCTCATGCCGCGACAGCAGCAGCTTCAGACTGCGCAGCATCGGCAGCGCCTGGGCGATCGTAAAGACGGTCATTCGCGCCGGCACGCTGTCATGGACGAACGTAAAGAAGCACAGGCCGGCCACGCCCAGCCCGGTGATCAGCAGGGTGTCGCGCCAGGAAACCGGCTGATTGAAGAACTTGCGGATGCCCATCGCAGCCAGGCAGATCGCCAGGATCAATGCGGTGCCGGCAAACAGCAGCGGTACCAGCGAATCCGGGAAAACCACGCGCAGCATCGCCAGCGCCGCGCCGGCCGCAGCGACGAATGCCGAACCGGTCCAGAACCGCGCGGCTTCGAACGACGGATAGCTGCGCATGACGTAGGCCCAGATCAGGCCCAGCGCGAGAAAATTGATGACGAACACCGTCCAAAGCGTCGGAACGCTCAGCATCACGAACCCGGGACGCGCACGTCCCGTCTCCCCTGTTGTCTAACGACCGCTCGAGACCTCCGCCTCGCGCTTTCTCCCACGACGATTCTCGTTGTCTTGCCCCGTCGTCTTGCGGAACAAAGTGCATCCGCGCCGCTTAACGGACCCTGACTGCCGCCGGCCAATCCAAACCGTGGTTTTGAATTGATGAAGATCGTCGACGTCAGGACATCGTTAAGCATGATGCGCGCGATGCGAACGGCGGTGACGAGGCGCGTTTCGGCAAAAAATCACATCAAAATGCACAACAACTGTGGATAACGTGATGACAACGCCATGACGGCACGCGGCAGCGGCCTCCGAATCTGGTGGGATTGTCATCGAGGATGTTGCGAGGCTGGCCCTCCGCCAAGCATGCCTCGGTGTCGCGTTCAATCCATGAAACCTTGAGAGGATACTATGGCTAAGAAAGCGAAGAAGGCGAAGAAGGCGAAGAAGGCCAAGAAGTCGAAGAAGAAGTGAATTTTGGCCCGGGTGGAGTGCTCAGCTCTGCCCGGGCTCCCAACTCCGGGTGCAATTTGGAGAATAGCGGGCCTTCGGTCCGCCTTTTTCGTTCCTGCGAATGGCGCCGAGATGTAGCCCGGATGAGCGCAAGCGACATCCGGGATGACATAAGCACCGGCCCCGGATATCGCTGCGCTCATCCGGGCTACGGAACTTCAGCGCTCCGCAAACGCGAGCTTGGCGCCGAGTGCGGCGAAGCCGGCGGCAAAACTCCGGCGCAGCCAGGCCATCGCCTTCGGCCGGGTGATGACGCGGTCGCGCAAGGAGGCTGCGAACAGGCCGTAGACCGCGAACACCACGAACGTCATCGCCATGAAAGCCGTGCTCAATTCCAGCATCCGCGCCAGCGGGTGCGGCTCGTCGACGGCGACGAACTGCGGCAGGAAGGCCAGGAAGAAGATCGACAGCTTTGGATTGAGGATGTTGATCAGGATGGCGGTCACGATGACGCGCCGGCTGGAGCGCGCCGAGGCCGCGGGGCGCGTGTCGATCGACAGCGCGCCCGTCTCGCGCAACGCCTGCCAGGCCATGTAGAGCAGGTACACCACGCCGCACCATTTCAGCGCGGCAAACGCCAGGGCACTCGTATGCAGCACCGCGGCCAGCCCAAGCATGGCGGCCAGCATCTGCGGCACGATGCCGAGCGTGCAGCCAAACGCCGCCGCGATGGAAGGCCGCGCACCTGATGTCAGCGCCACCGCCAGCGTATAGAGCACGCCGGTGCCGGGGGAAGCGACTACGATCAGCGAGGTCAACAGGAACGACAGCGTCATGGTCAGCCATTACCACGCCAACCCCGGGCGTGGAAGCATGGCGCCGCCCTTCACGAACGCGCGCACGGTCAGCCTTCGCGGTGATGCCGCCTTTCATGCACCATCCGTTCCGCCTCCCGGATCACGTCGAGCGGCGCCCACGGCTTGGCCCAGAACTGGACGCCATCGGGCAATTCCTGATGCAGCGGTTTGCCCGAGGTGACGATCACCCCGATGTCGGGGTTGTACTTCCTGGCGATGTGCGCGAGCTCGACGCCGTCCATGTTGCCGGCGAGCTGCACGTCGGTCATCATCAAAACCAGACTGCCGGCGGCGCGCTCGAGCACCAGCTCCGCGGCCTCCGCGCTTTCGCATTCGATGACATCGACGTCGCTTTCCTCCAGCAATAGGCAAATCATATCCCGTTGCATCGGATCGTCTTCGACGATAAGGGCGGTTGCGCGACGATTGGGTTTTGAATGTCCCATGTGAGCCTCCTCAGGATTCACGTCGCATTGGCGATGCCACTTTCTGTCGGGTAGTCGACGTTAAGCGCGGAAACCGCTTTAAGGTTCGGTTCCAATTTGCGAAAGTTGCGGAACCCGCCTTCTTTTTCATCGCTGCAAGGAGCCCGATACCAATGACTGCAATATCCGGAAGTGCGGCCGCCGTGACCGGCGCCGCCAGCGGCATCGGCCGCGCGCTCGCGCTGCAGCTGGCCGCGCGCGGCTGCGACCTGGCGCTTGCCGACCGCGACGAGGCGGGGCTGCAGCAGGTGGCCGCCGAGATCGGCAAAGCCGGCGCGCGCAAGGTATCGACCCACCGCGTCGATGTCGGCGAGCCCACCCAGATCCAGGAATTCGCGCAAGCCGCCATTGCCACCCACCCTTCGCTGAACATCGTCATCAACAATGCCGGCGTAGCCCTGATGGGCAGCTTCAACGAGGTCGACCAGGCGCAAATGGAATGGCTGATCAACATCAATTTCTGGGGCGTGGTGCACGGCACCCGCGTGTTCCTGCCGCACCTTTCGCAACAGCGCGAGGCGCATATCGTCAACCTCTCCTCGATCTTCGGCATCATCGCGCCGCCGGGCCAGACCGCGTATTGCGCGGCCAAGTTTGCCGTGCGCGGCTTTTCGGAAAGCCTGCGGCATGAGCTGGCGATGGCGAACAGTCCGGTGAAGCTGTCGGTGGTGCATCCCGGCGGGGTGCTGACCAACATTGTGCGCAACTCCCGCACCGGAAGCGGCATCACCGACAATGCCCGCCGTGCCGAATCCATCGACCGCTTTGACTCGATCGCGAAAACCACGCCGCCGCTCGCAGCACAGCGCATCATTGCCGGCATCGAGAAAAACCAGCCGCGCATTCTGATCGGCAACGATGCGTGGTTCATGGATCTGTTACAGCGATTTCGCCCGGCGACGTATTGGTCGGTGCTGGCGAAGCGGATCGAGAAGATGGGTCGGCACTCGAAATAGAAGGCGGTGCCGTCGCGCGCACCAATGTCATCCCCGCGCAGGCGGGGATCCAGTACGCCGCGGCTTCCCGGTTCAATTGCGACTGTCTCTGGACTACTGGATCACCCGCGTTCGCGGGTGATGACGGCTCGAAATGAGGAGGGACAGAGCTACCGCCCGACTAACCGATCCGCAAAATAGCCGATCGTCTTGCGGTAGATGGTCGCCCTGTTCCACTCGCGCATGGCTTCGAAATTCGCGGTGCCCTCGCCGTATGGCGCGCCGCCCTTGAAGCCGCTCGAGTGCAGCAGGTTCGCGGTGGAGGCGAGCACGTCGGGCACGCTGTGGCGGAGATCGACATGGCCGTTGCCGTCGAAATCGACGCCGTATTTGATGTAGGACGACGGCAGAAATTGCGTCTGGCCGATTTCGCCGGCGAAGGCGCCGATCAGGTCGCGCAAGGGAAGATCGCCGCGCTCCACGATCTTCAGCGCCGCCAGCAACTCGCCCTGGAACAATTCAGTGCGACGGCAATCATGCGCCATCGTCGTCAGCGTGCGGATCACCGGCATCTTGCCGATGTCGCCCTTGCCGAAATCGCTCTCCAGCCCCCAGATCGCGACCACGATTTCCGGCGGCACGCCAAACTTCTGCTCGATGCGCGCCAGCAATGATCCGTGCCGCAGCAGCATCTGCCGGCCGATGTTGATGCGGCCGGGGCCGACGCGGGTCGAGACATATTGCTCGAACGATTTGTTGAAGGTGCCGCGCTGGCGGCGGTCGAAGGCCAGCACCGCGGGGTCCTGCGTGACGCCGGCAAACGCCTGGCCGATCACCGCTTGCGAAACGCCGGCCGCCGCGGCCTCCTGCGACATCGCGGAAACGAAGGTGTTGAAATCGCCGCCGCAGCGGGCGGCGTAGGTTGGGGTGGAGATGATGACGGCACTGAGGAAAATGGCCCAACGAAACATGCGCATGCGAATCCCTTGTTAGCTCTCACCCCGATCATGCCATGGGAAAATGGGGCGCGAAACCTTCGTCGTCCCTGCGAAAGCAGGGACCCATACGCCGCGGCCGATGTTGTTTAAGCCGAAGGGTTGACGGCTTGGCTTCAACAATTGCCGCCTGTGGTTATGGGTCCCTGCTTTCGCAGGGACGACGGCACGACTGGTGGCGCGAGCCCCCTACTCGCCACCGCCATCGATCTGGCGGCCCATCAGCGCGATCGCCTTCTGATAGACGCCTGCGGCATTCCAGGCCTGGATCGCTGCAAAATTCGGCTCGCCCGGCTGGTAGCCCGCGCCGGCGCGCCAGCCATGGGCCTTCAGGAAATTCGCGGTCGAGGCCAGCGCGTTGGCCGAGTTTTCGAGATTGCCGGTGCCGTAGGCCAGGATCGCCTTGGGCATGAACTGGGTCTGGCCGACTTCGCCATGCATGGAGCCGCGCTGCGACGGCGAGAGCGCGCCGCGATCGATCAATTGCAGCGCCGCGTAAAGATGCTCGGTGAAATATTCCGAGCGCCGGCAGTCATAGGCGAGCGTCGCGATCGAGGCGAGCATGTTCTGATTGCCGCGCTGGCTGCCGAAGCCGGTCTCCATGCCCCAGATGGCAAGCAGCGGCCCCGGCGACACGCCGTAGCGCTGCTGGATCGAGGCGAACAGCGCGCCCTGCGACGCCTTGAGCGAGCGGCCACGTGAGACGATGGTCGTGGCCCCGCGCTTGGCGAGAAACGCATCGAGCGAGAGATTGAAACTGCGCTGGCCGCGGTCGGCATTGATGGTCGCCTGCGCGTAGTTCGTCGCCATCAGGGCCTGGATGGTCGAGGCACTGACGCCCTTTGCTTGCGCCTCGCGAGCGAATTCCTGCTTCCAGGCGGCAAAGCCGGCGGACGAACTGCCGCATTGGGCGGCGTGGGCCTGGGAGGTGGAGCATGCGAACATTGCCAGGGTGGCGCTGAAAGCAAATGCGATGCGGAGCATGGAAAAGCCATTCCTGAGAGAGCACTGCAAATAAGCATCGGCTTCTAGCACGTCCTTGGCCGCGCTTCGAGGGTGGCGGCCAACGCAGGGGGTAGAATCTCCCCGAAAACGGCCATGATTGCGGCTCATTTGAACCGGGCGATCCCCCGTCGCGACCTTTACGTGTCGTACGTCATTCCGCCCCCTCCGCCATCGATCGTTTCTCGAAGAAATGGATTTACCATGACCTCACCACGCAGATTGTTGAGACCGATCCTCCTGCTGCTGACCTTCTCGCTCGGCGCGATGACGAACGCTTCCGCGCAGACGCGCGACGTGGCCGGCGCACGGGATTATCCCGGCATCGGCCGGTTCGGCGGCAGCGTCATCACGGGATATCAGGTGAAGGATTTTGACGCGGCGCGGATGCAGGGGGCGGCGTTCAAGGACGGCCAGCCGACGGATGCGCGGCGGCTGGAGGGACGCATCACCCGCGTCGCCTATCGCACCAATCCCGGCCCCTCGATCCTGGAGGTGTCACGCAATTTCGAGACCCAACTGGCGAAGGCCGGGTTCGAAACGCTGCTGGCCTGCGACACCGATGCCTGCGGCGCAATTCCGTTCTCCGAAGCCGTCGACGCGCTGCCGATCCCGCAGATGTGGGTGGACGGCTTCAACTATCATTATTTTGCGGGACGCAAGACCGAAGGCGGGCGCGAGACCTATGCCAGCGTGATCGTCAGCGAGAACAACCGCGATATCTATGCGCAGCTCGTCGTCGCCGAACTCGGCGCGATCGAGAACAAGATGGTGGACGCCGCGGCAATGGCCAAAGGCCTCGGCGAGGCCGGCCACATCGCGCTCTACGGCATCTATTTCGACACCGACAAGGCGGTGGTGAAACCCGAAAGCCGCCCGACGCTCGAACAGATCGCAAAACTGCTGACCGGCCAGCCGCAGCTCAACGTCTTCATCGTCGGCCACACCGACAACCAGGGCGCCTACGACTACAATCTCGATCTGTCGCGCCGGCGTGCCGAAGCGGTGGCGGCGGAACTGGTGAAGAATTTTCGCATTGTGCAGGCGCGGTTGCGTACCGCAGGCGTGGGTTTCCTTGCGCCGGTGGGCTCGAACGGCAGCGAGGCCGGCCGTGCGTTGAACCGCCGCGTGGAGTTGGTCGCACCGTAGCATCAATGCGTGGGCGTACGCCCGCTTTGGCCTCCAAGGACAATGGCGATGACCAGGTCCAGTGGTTTCAAGGTCGGAATGGGAATTGTGATTGCCGCGCTGACGGCAATCCAGAATGCGGCCGCCCAAGCGCCGACGCTTGCTCTAGACCCTTCACGATTGCCGCGTCTCGGTACCATCGACGCGCGTTTTCAATCGTACAACGTTGAAATGGTCGAGGTCACCGGCGGAAGGTTCTGGAAGCCTTACAGGGCGAGTGCTTCAGCGCCGTCATCGCGCGGCGCTGATAATCCCGGGAACGTCCCGGTGGGCGGCAATCCAGACCTCTACGCGTATCGGGAGCCTATCGACCTGTCGAACCCTCGACTGCGCAGATTGGCTGCCGCTCTGGCGCCGGCCTACATGCGCGTCAGCGGCACCTGGGCCAATAGCACCTACTTTGCTGAAAGCGATGAGGCGCCCTCCACACCGCCGAACGGCTTCCGCGCGGTGCTAAGCCGCGAACGTTGGAAAGCTGTCATCGACTTTGCCCACGCGGTTAACGCGGAGATCGTGACCTCGATGGCAACCAGCCCCGGTGCCCGCAACGCGGCAGGTCAATGGCAGAGCGATCAGGCGCGTCGCTTGTTCGCCTATACCAGATCCGTCGGCGGCAGAATTGCCGCCGCTGAGTTCATGAACGAGCCGACGCTGGCCGCCATGGGCGGCGCGCCCAAAGGATACGACGCGGCGGCTTACGGGCGGGACTTCAAGGCCTTTGTGGCGTTCATCAGGGCGAGCGAGCCGGACGTGATGGTTCTGGGCCCCGGTTCGATCGGCGAAACAATGGCGTCGCCATCATCCCCGCAGTCCAGCGCCGATTTCATCAGCACGCGCGACCTGCTCGTCGCATCCGGCCCGGGCATCGACGCGTTTTCCTATCATCACTACGGCGCGCTCTCGCAACGATGCTCCGGAATTCCGGGGCAGACCACGCCCGAGGCCGCGCTTTCGGAAAGGTGGCTGGCCAGCACGGGCCAGACGCTCGCGTTCTACCAATCGCTCCGGGACGAGTTTGCACCTGGCAAGCCGATGTGGCTCACCGAAACCGCCGAGGCAGCTTGCGGCGGCAATCCCTGGGCTTCGAGTTTCCTCGATACCTTTCGATATCTCGATCAGCTTGGCCGGCTTGCCAAAGCCGGCGTTCAGATGGTGGCGCACAACACGTTTGCCGCAAGTGATTACGGCCTGCTCGATGAGGCGACGTTGCGGCCGCGGCCGAACTACTGGGCGGCGCTGCTTTGGCGCAGGCTGATGGGCACCATTATTCTCGACGCCGGCGTGTACCATGGGATGTACCTCTACGCACATTGCCGGCGAGGCGCCCGCGGGGCCGTCGCGCTGCTTGCGATCAATACCGACAGGACAATCGCCGCCACCTTGCGATTGCCCGTGACCAGCGAGCGTTACACGCTGTCGGCGGATGATCTGCAAAGCGCCAGCGTGAAACTGAATGGAACGGCTTTGGAGCTCGGTCCGAATGACGAGCTTCCGCAGTTTGCCGCGGTGACATCGCCACCGGGTTCGGTCGAGATCGCGCCGGCCACGATCACTTTCCTCACGGTCGCGGATGCCAAAAATCCGGCATGCGATTGAATTTTTTCGAATTCCGTTCGGCCGTTTCGTCACACCGCCGGCCGCGGGCAGGCCGCACGGTTGAATTATCCTCTTCTCAAGGCTGCGATGTTGGCTACTCTGGTCTGGCGTACTCTGCCGTCGGATCCTATCCGCGTATCGTGAGGCCCGGCGCAAGCAACAAGAAAAATCCAGAGGGGGAAGCAACATGCGAAGAGGCACCATCGGGGCAACCGCGGTGGCGGCAATTGTCGCGGCGCTGACGGGCGGCGCACTTGCTCAGACAACCGAGACCTATCCGGATCGCCCAATCAAGGTGGTCGTTCCGGCTGCGGCCGGCGGCGTCACCGATACGCCTGCGCGCGTCGTGACCAATCGTATGCGCGACAATCTGGGACAGACATTGGTCGTCGAGAACCAGGGTGGCGCCGGTGGAATTCTGGCGTCCGAAAACGTCAAGCGCGCGTCACCGGACGGCTACACGCTGCTTTACGTCAACGCAGCCACCCACGGCTTGTTGCCGGCGTTGAAGAGATCGCTTTCCTACGACGCGATAAAGGACTTCGTGCCCATCGTGATGGCGGTGCGGGCGCCGCTGGCGATCGTGGTCCGCAGCGAATCCCCGTACAAGACGCTGGCCGACCTGGTGCGGGGCGCCGGCGGAGAGTCAAAATCTCTGAACTACGGCTCCCCCGGCCCCGGCAACACATCCCATCTGATCGGCCTCATGCTCGCGCAGGCCAGCAAGACGCCCATGCAGGCCGTGCATTATCGCGGTGAGGCTCCGATGATTCAGGATCTCATTTCCGGCCAGGTCGATTTCGCCGCGTCGAATATCATCCGCACCCATGTCGAGGCCGGCACGCTGCGCGTTCTGGCGACGACCGGCGACAAGCGGTGGTTTGCATTTCCGGACGCGCCGACGCTCAAGGAATTGGGCTACACTGCGGAGTATTACGCATGGTCGGGCTTCGTCGCCCCGGCCGGAACGCTCCAGGCGGTCGTCGACCGCATCAACAGGTCAGCGAATATCGCGCTCGCGGAGCCGGAAGTGATCAAGGCCCTGACGGCGAACGGCTTCGAAATCGTCGGCGGAAAGCCTGAAATATTTGCGAAAGCCATGAGCGCCTATATCAACGATGTCAGCGAGATTGGCCGCAAGAACAACCTCGAAATCGACTAGCCGCAGCGTCAGGCGGACGCTTCCGTCGGCACCTTGCCAGTTCCGGCTGGACGCCCGGCCGCATGCTCATCCCCGCGCCTCTCCCGCGGCGCGTTGACCAGGCTCACCAGCGTGTAGCTGATGATCAGCAGCAGGAACCAGGAGCCGAACTTGTCGAAGGAGACCATCGACCAGCCGTGCCGCTGCGACGGATAGAGCCAGGTTTTTGTAAATGTGCCGATGTTTTCCGAGAACCAGATGAAGATGGATACCAGCACGAGCCCGAGCAGCAGGGGCATCGAGCGATGGCCGTGCCAGACCCTGAAATAGACGCGGGTGCGGAAGAACAGCCAGCCGGCAAGAGCGAACAGCAGCCAGCGCAGGTCCGGCATGAAGCGGTGGCTGAAGAAATTGACGTAGATCGCGACGCTGAGCACGGCCAGGCCGAGGCGCCGCGGGTGAGCGGAAAACTCGAAATCGAACAGCCGCCACGCACGGCAGAGATAGCTGCCGATGCATGCATACATGAAGCCGGAGAACAGCGGCACGCCACCGATCCGGAAGAAATTCGGCTCCGGGTAGATCCAGGAGCCGGCCTGTGTCTTGAAGATCTCCATCACGGTGCCGACGAAATGATAGATCAGGATCACCTTTGCTTCGTCCGGTGTCTCCAGTTTCCCTGCGAGCAGCGCGACCTGAACCGTGATCATGCAGAGAAACAGAAAGTCGTAACGCGGAAGCCACGCGGTCGCCGGATAGAACCACCAGGTGGCGATCATCAGGAAAACAGCGATCCCGCCGAACAGGCAGGCCCAGCCCTGCTTCACGCCGAAGCGAAAAAATTCGTAAAGCGCCGATGTCCAGCGGCCCCTCGCCATGAAACGGCCGAGCCGATATTCGCCCCGCGATGAAGGGGCGCAGCGGCGGCCAGATGGCGGCGGCGCTTGGCTGGATTTTCGAGGTGTCGGGCTTGCGGTCCGGGGGGCGATGCATGCCATCGACGATGGCGGCGGAACGCGGTGCAAAATTGGCAAATATTTGCAGATTCCGCTTAGTCCATGCGCTGTTCTTGCGCACCGCTATTTTGCTTTGACAACGTCGCCCTGATCGAAGAAAAGCCGCCCATGGCCAAGAAACCCGGGACCAATCCCAAAGGCGAATTTGCCTTTTTCAACGTCGTCTATGAAGACGACTCGCAGCGCTCCAACCGGCGCGTGCCTTCCGAGCTGCTCGGCGGGCTCGACGGCGACGAGCCGGCGCGCGGATACATCATGGAGCAGGACCGCGAGATCGCCGGGAAATCCGGCCGCACGCCGCTGGCGATCAAGAGCATCAGTAGGGTTGGCGCGAAGAAGAAATAAGACGCCGTGGTCTAAAGCCTGATGAAGCAAGCTTGAATCAATGTGATCCGTCACCCTGAGGTGGCCGTGCGCAGCGCGGCCCTCGAAGGGCGACGGCCACGGGCCGCTCATCCTTCGAGGCTCGCTTCGCTCGCACCTTCGGAATAAGCGCAAGTGCGCTTATTCCTGAGATGACGGAGATAGTGCGAGCGCATGCATCGACCTAAAATCAAGTGCTTTAGGCCATTCGAGAGCAACGGTGGCCCTCACCAACGCCCCTTCCGCTTATTCCAGGCAAACAGCAGGTCGGCAAACCGGTCATAGACAAACCGCGTGACCGGCAGCGTCAGGCGATTGCCGAACAGCGAGGCCAGCCATCGCTCGCCCGGCGTTGTCCGCCATGTCGCGATCGCAACGTCGGCGCCGACGATCAGGCGGCCGGTCTCATCCGTCGCGTGCAGGCGCCGGCGCACGTCGTCGAGCGACGCTCCGTATGATGCAAGCGCGTCGGGTTCTTCGTTGATGTCCTTGAAGGAGATGTGGCCCGCGCGAACGGCGGCCACCAGCTTGTTGCGTTGCCAGTCGATGCCGGCATCGCAAACGGGGCAGCGCGTGTTGTACCAGACAACAAGGCGCTGCCCCGTCATGATCGATCAGTTATCCAGGAACGACCGGAGCTTCCGCGACCGCGACGGATGCTTCAGCTTGCGCAGCGCCTTCGCCTCGATCTGGCGAATACGTTCGCGGGTCACCGAGAATTGCTGGCCGACTTCTTCCAGCGTGTGATCGGTGTTCATGCCGATGCCGAAGCGCATGCGGAGCACGCGTTCTTCGCGGGGGGTCAATGATGCCAGAACCCGCGTGGTGGTTTCGCGCAGGTTGGACTGGATCGCCGCATCGATCGGCAGCACCACGTTCGGGTCCTGGATGAAATCGCCGAGGTGCGAGTCTTCCTCGTCGCCGACAGGCGTCTCCAGCGAGAGCGGCTCTTTGGCGATCTTGAGGACTTTGCGCACCTTTTCCAGCGGCATGCCGAGCTTTTCGGCGAGCTCTTCAGGCGTGGGTTCGCGGCCGATCTCGTTGAGCATCTGGCGCGAGGTGCGCACGATCTTGTTGATCGTTTCGATCATGTGCACGGGGATGCGGATGGTGCGCGCCTGGTCCGCGATCGAGCGGGTGATCGCCTGCCGGATCCACCACGTGGCGTAGGTCGAGAACTTGTAGCCGCGGCGGTATTCGAATTTATCGACCGCCTTCATCAACCCGATGTTGCCTTCCTGGATCAGGTCGAGGAACTGCAGGCCGCGGTTGGTGTACTTCTTGGCGATCGAAATCACGAGGCGGAGGTTGGCCTCGACCATTTCCTTCTTGGCCTGGCGCGCCTCGCGCTCGCCCTTCTGCACGCCGTGCACGATCTTGCGGAATTCGCCGATCTCAAGACCAGTGAGCGCCGCCAGCGACTGGATCTCGTGGCGCAATTCCTTGATGCGGTCCTTTTCGTGATGGACGAAATTCTTCCAACCTTTGGCCGAAAGTTTTGACACGCGGTTGAGCCAGCGCGGATCGAGCTCCGATCCCTGGTAGTTGCGCAGGAAGTCTTCGCGCGCGACGCCGTGGCTGTCGCCGAGGCGCAGCAGGCGGCCTTCGAACGAGACGAGCTTCTTGTTGATGTCGTAGAGCTGCTCGACGAGCGAATCGATACGCGCCTGGTTCAGGCGCAGCGACTTCACCTCGACGATGATCTCGTCCTTCAGCTTCTTGTACTTGCGCTCCTGCGAGGGCGACAGCGACTCGCTCTGCAGCTGGTTGGCGATATCCTGCTCCTGAAGACGGCGCAGCTTCTTGTATTCGGAGGCGATCTTGTCGAAGGTTTCGACTACCTTCGGCTTCAGCTCGGCCTCGATAGCGGCGAGCGACATCTGGTTTTCGAACTCGTCGTCGTCCATGTCGCCTTCGGCGGCGGCCTCGGCCGGATCCTTTTCCTCGGTGTCGCCACCGGGCGCAGACGCGGGCGCGGCGCGGAACGGCGTCGCAGACGGCGGCGCGGCAGGTGGGGCGACGTGCGCAGGCGCGGCCGCGCCATTGGTTTCACCAGCGGGAGCTGCGTCAGCACCGGGGCCAGCGATCATCGCCGGGTTCATGTTGTTCTTGGCGTCGGGGCCAGCGTAGGTAGCTTCGAGATCGATGATGTCGCGGAGGAAGATCTTTCCTTCGTTGAGTTCATCGCGCCAGATGATGATGGCCTGGAAGGTCAGCGGGCTTTCGCACAGGCCCGCGATCATCGCCTCGCGGCCGGCCTCGATGCGTTTTGCAATCGCGATTTCGCCTTCGCGCGACAGCAATTCCACCGTGCCCATCTCGCGCAGATACATGCGGACGGGATCGTCGGTGCGCTCGCCGGGCTCGGACTTCTTGACCTCGGTGACGGCCTTCTGCGTGACCTCGACAAGCTCGTTGTCGGTGTCGTCGTCGGCCTCTTCCTTTTCCTCGTCGGCGTCGGCCTCTTCGGCTTCCGACACGTTGATGCCCATGTCAGAGAGCATCGACATGATGTCCTCGATCTGTTCGGGCGAGGTGGTGTCGGAGGGCAGCACTTCGTTGAGCTGATCGAAGGTCACGAAGCCGCGCTTCTTGGCCTGCTTGATCATCTTCTTGACCGCGGCATCCGTGAGGTCGAGCAACGGCGACGGCGCGTCGGCCGAATCCTTTTCAGGGGCGTCCGCTGCCTTGTCGTCTTTTTCCTTGTCTTTAACCTGCAGCGTCTTTGCCTTGGTGGCCATTCATCAAGCTCCCGAAACGCGCTCGTGCGAGATGGCGTTGCGCGCCACCCGCCTCTGAATTACTGATGTCGTCGGCAGGATGTCTTTTGTTTGAAAAAGCCAACCCGCTAGATCCTTGCTCTTAGCGCGTGATCGTTTCGGAAAACCGGTATCCACTTTTCCGGATCACGCCCGTGCCCCTGAGTATTCCGCATGCTCACGACGCGGAAGGGGCGGCGCAGACGTCGCCACCCCTTTAACCCGCCATCGCCGGTGTTATGCCAATAGCCCTTCGGCGCCGTTAAAGTAACCCTCGGACCATTAAGCTTCGCTTAACCCTGTTTTTGCCGCCAAACCATGGATTTGGCGAGTCTTTTTGCGGGCACGGCCGCCGCCATCCGCATCATTTTTTTATCTCACACGCTCTTCCGGAACCGGCCCGAAAGCTCGCCAAAACCCTCGATCAGGGCGTCCGTACCATCGACCGACTCCAGCCGGGCGCTGACGTCCCTCAGCCATGCCATATTGGCCTCACTGGGCTCCTCGCCCAATGCCAGCTCGGCATCCTTCTTCTCCCTAAGTAGGGCGTGCGTTTTCTGATGCAAGACAACGAGTTGCTGCCAGGTGGCCAAAACATCCTCCCGCGCCGCGCCGGGCTTGGTGCCCCACACGGCCGAGGTTGTGATCGCCCGCTCAACCCTTTGAAGAACCTCGTTTAATCCGCGCGCATCGAGATCGGCCCGCATTTTCTCGGCCTGCTCCTCGACGTCAGGGGAATGGTGATGGTCGTTGGCGAAGGCCGCGATAATGCCGGCGCGGAGCTTGTTGGCCTCGGGATGGGCCAGTTCCAGGGCGGCCACTTCCTCCAGATGGTCGTGCAACAGCCAGGGGTGGTTAATCAGGGATTGCAGGATCAGCGCCTCGCGGCGGGACATCGCGCTGCGCTGGCCACGCATGATCGGGCTGGTCGCGAGCTGCGGGCTGGCCGCCTGGTAGGGGCCGGGCGAGATCGCGGGGGCTGCTCCCGCCCCCGGGCCGCGCCCGCCCCGGGGGGCGAATCGGCCGGCCGGGCCCGATCCACGCGGGGCAAACGCGCGGGGTGATTCGCTCCGCCCGGTCCGGAAATTACCCCGGCCGTAGCCGCCGCCACCTTGCGGCGCAAAGGCGCGGTGCAGGCGATCGGCGAGATCGTCGCGATAATGGCGGCGCACCACCTCATCGCGAATTCCCTTGCTGAGTTCGCCAATCCGCGCCTCCAGCGCGGCGCGCCGCTCGGGCGTGGCAAAGCTGCCGCCCTCGATCTCGCGCGACCAGAGCATGTCAACCAGCGGCCGCGCGGCTGAAATCACTTCCTCGATCGCAACGCGTCCGCCGGAGCGCGCGAGATCGTCGGGGTCCTGTCCCTCGGGCAGCAATGCAAAGCGCAGGCTCTTTCCCGGCAGGAGCGCAGGCAGCGCCAGATCGGCGGCGCGATAGGCCGCCTTCTGGCCGGCGCGGTCGCCGTCGAAACAGAGAATTGGCTCGTCCGCCATCTTCCAGAGCAGCGCGAGCTGGTTTTCGGTGAGCGCCGTGCCGAGCGGCGCGACGGCGCCGCCAAAGCCCGCGGTGACCATGGCGATGACGTCGACATAGCCTTCGACCACGATCAACGGCGAGCCGTTATGCGTCGCCTGCCGCGCGGTCGAAAGGTTGTAGAGATTGTCGCCCTTGTGAAACAGCGGCGTTTCCGGCGAGTTCAGGTATTTTGCGGGAACGTCCTTTTCCAGCGCGCGGCCGCCAAAGGCGATGACGCGGCCTCTTGCATCCGTGATCGGAAACATCACGCGATCCCTGAACCGATCGAAGGGCACGGGCTTGTCCTCGCCCGCCACGAGCAGCCCGGCTTCCACCATGTCCTCGGTCGAAATGCCCTGCGCGCCGAGATGCTCCTTCAGCGCAAAACGATCCGGCGGCGCATAGCCCAGGCGAAACTGCAGCTGCGTCGCCGGCGAAATGCCACGGTCGCCGAGATAGCCGCGCGCCTTGGCGCCATTGCGCGAGGCGAGCGTATCGGCGAAGAATTTTGCCGCGAGCTCCATCACGTCATGGAGCGTCTTGCGGCGCTGCTCGTGCCGCGCGGCATCGGGAGTAGCCGCCGGCAGCGCCATGCCGGCCATCGCAGCGAGGCGCTCGACGGCTTCCGCGAAGCCGACGCCCTCGGTCTCCATCAGGAACGAGATGATGTCGCCGTGCTTGCCGGAGGAGAAGTCGTGGTAAAAGCCCTTCTGGTCGTTGACCGTGAACGAGGGCGACTTCTCCTGCTGGAATGGCGACAGCCCCTTAAACTCCCGTCCTGCCTTCTTCAGCTTGACGCGGCGGCCCACGACTTCCGAAACCGGAAGCCGGGCGCGCAGCTCTTCGAGGAATTGGGGCGTGAAGCGCATGGATGAATTGGGCCTGAGTCGCGAGGCGAACCGATCATGGATATAGGGACTGGCCGTTAAAATACGACGGTTGTTGGGATTCTCGCCGTTATTCACAGGCTCCGTCATTCCCCGGTGCGCAATTGCGCACCTGAGGGCGATGCGTAGCAGCGAACCCGGAATGACAGCAGGAGCCTTGAATCGTGCCCGGTTCCGCGCTTCCATCTCCCCATGTTCACGGTGTTCAGGGGCGGACAGAGCGGGGCGTGGCGGGTGACGCGGTTGGCGCCGGTGAAGGGCGCGTCGCTGGCGCGGACGCCGGCGCTGTCGTCGGTCTACTCCGCCTCGATCGCGCTGCCGATCCTGCCCTCGCTCACCTCGTGGCGGCTGGCCGGCGTCGCCAGCCATGTCCGCTACACCGAGCGCGCCGAGAAGAATCAGCTGATCGAAGCGCAGGCGCCGCTCGGCCGCCCCGATGCGACCTGCGCGGCGCTGATCCCGATCAAGAAATCGGCGGCCTGGTGGGAGCTGACGCAGGAAGAGCGGCGGCAGATCTTTGAGGACAGGTCGAACCACATCGCGGGCAGCCTGAAATATCTGCCCGCGATCGCCCGCCAGCTCTATCACTGCCGCGACCTCGGCGAGCCCTTCGACTTCCTGACCTGGTTCGAGTTCGTGCCCGCGCATGCGGACGCGTTCGAGGAGTTGGTGGCGATGCTGCGCGCGACGGAGGAATGGAATTATGTCGAGCGCGAGGTGGATATCCGCGTCGAGCGTGAGCGGCTGGACGCGGGGTAGAGCTTTTGTTTTGACGCGTTTCTTGACGCGAACCGGTATCCACTTCGCTTGAAAGCGCGTTAGTTCTCCAGAAACTTGCCCGAGGCGATCTGCGGCAGGCCGGTGACCGGCCAGTTGTAGACATAGGTCCACGCCTCGCCGGCCGCGCCGTCCGCGTGCGTCACGGACAGCATGCGGCGGAGATATTCGGTCGGCGCCGGAAAACCTTCGCCGCAGGCCTCGTACATGTCGAACTCGCCGAGCAAGGCGTCGCGATCGCGCAGGCGGTACAATTCCCCGAACACGACCTCCGCAGGATCGTCCGAGAGCACGAGCCCCGGATAATGCTTGATGAGATAGAGCCGGCCGCGGCAGGTGGCGGTCCCGAGAAAATCAGAGCTGCGCGACAATAGCTGCGCCATCGGATGGTCGAAGCCGCGCATCAACGTGCCGTAGACGAAGAGACGATCTGAAATCATGGCTTTCTATGTCATTGCGAGCGAAGCGAAGCAATCCATAGCGCGGCAGGCAGCGGCATGGATTGCTTCCGCCTTCGCTCTTTGAGCTACGGCGGACAAGTCGTCGCTGACGCTCCCTTGCGCAAACGCTTCGCGTTTGTCGCAGGCAATGACGGGGTTAGGCCGGCACCACCTCGTCGCTGATCACCAAAAACTTCACCAGATCCATCCGGCCAAAGCTCGTGGTCAGCGCGACGTCGGCGGCGTCGCGGCCGGTGCCCATCAGGATGCGGCCGGCCCTGGGGACGTTGTGGCGCGCGTCAAAAGTGTACCACTGGCCGGAGAGATAGACCTGGAACCAACCCGAAAAATCCATCGGCGCGGGATCGCGAGGAATGCCGATGTCGCCGAGATAGCCGGTGCAGTAGCGCGCCGGGATATTCATGCAGCGGCAGAAGGTCAGCGCCAGATGGGCAAAGTCGCGGCAGACGCCGGCGCGCTGCGCGTAGACGTCATGCGCCGACTTCATGTGGTGGGCGTGCTCATAGCCGAAGGTGACGTGGTTGTGTACGAAGTCGACGATCGCTTGCACCCGCGCCCATCCCTGCGGCGTGTTGGAGAACAGCGACCAGGCGATATCGGTGAGCTTGTCGGTCTCGCAGTAGCGGCTCGGCATCAGATATTGCAGGACGTCATCGGGCAGTTGATCGATCGGCAATTGCTGCGCGGTCGGCACCACTGCATCCGGCAGCCCGGAATCGCGCACCAGCGCATCGCCCCGCAGCGTCACGCCGCCGGCGGGCGCGACGAGGCGGCCGCAGACATTGCCAAAGCCGTCGCGGTAGAAGCCGATTGGCACGTCGGGCCCGGCTGTGATCTGCTCGGTGCCGACGATGTCGGCAAAGCGCGACGGATGGATCGAGAGCATGATCACCATCGGCGTCGGCTGGGCGGCCGCATAGGAAATCTCGAAGCCGACCTTGATCTCCATGATCAGACTTCCTCCGCCAGCGGCGCTTCGCGCGGCTCGTCGCCGACCGAAACTACCCTGATGTGAACCTCCATCCCCGCGAAGGCGTCAGGCGAACCCAGATAGGCGCCGTACAGCGGGATGGCCTGGCGCGGATCGCGCGCCACCGCGACGCGGATCAGATCGCGGGTGCCGATGATGCCGTTGGTCGGATCGAACTCGATCCAGCCGGCGCTCGGCAAATAGACCTGCACCCAGGCATGCGTCGAGCCGCCGCCGACATAGCCATGCGCGCGGTCGCCGGGAATGAAGAGATAGCCGGACACGAAACGCGCGGCGATGCCGAGACGGCGCAGCGCCTCTATCATGAACAGCGCATAGTCGCGGCAGGTGCCGGAGCCGGTCTGCAGCGTGTCGAGCGGATGCTGAGTGCCCTGCTCGTGGCGCTTGCGATAGCGGAACGCCTCGCGGATGCCATGGGTCATGCCGCTCAGGATATTGAAGGTCGGCGTCGGTCCCTCGGCGTCGAGAAATTTTCGTGCCCAGGCCGACAGCTCGCCATTTGGGTCACCGTATTGCGGCGTCACGAATTGCTGCAAGTCGGGAAATTCTTCGTCGTCGTAGAGGAACGGATAGAAATAGGCGGGATCATCCGGAGTGAGCGCAAACTCTTCCTCCGGATTGTGCTCCACCGTCACCTTCGAGGTGAATGACAACGTGTCGGCGCGCTCGTCGAAGGTTGCGATCGCAACAGAGTTGCCGAACACATCGTGAATCCAGCGCAGCCGCATCGGCTGCGGCTCGATATCGAGGCTGCTGGACAGCACCCGCAGATCATGGCCGTCGCGCGGACGCAGCATGATGCGGTGTTCGCCGAACGCCACAGGGCGGTCGTAGCAATAAACAGTCTTGTGGTTGATGGTCAGGAGCGGCATCGTCACACAATCATCGATTCTGGTACGACTAATCTAGGCCGAATCCTGCTCAATTGTAGATCGGGGTGCCGCTTCGGTAGGCACTCCTCTAAGGAAAACGCTTTGGACGACGCCGCCGACACAACCCTACTCCTTAAGCCCGAAGATGTTCCTCCGGTCCGCGAATACAATGCGGCGGGGCGCTCGCCGTTTCTGCTCACTTGTGACCATTACGGCAGGCTGATCCCGCGCATTCTCGGCGATCTCGGCCTGCCCGAGGGCGAACTGGTGCGGCACATCGCCTGGGACATCGGCATTGCCGGCGTCGCGGAAGCACTCTCAAAACATCTCGACGCCCATCTGATCGTGCAGCGCTACTCGCGGCTCGTCATCGACTGCAACCGCCCGCCCCATGTCGCAAGCTCGATTCCGCGCATCAGCGAGGCCACGACGATATCAGGTAACGAGGGCATTTCGCGCGAGGTCGCCGCACTGCGGCGCGCGGAGATCTTCGATCCCTATCACCGGCGGATCGACGAAATCATCGACCAGCGCGGCAGCGCGGGCATGCCGACGGTACTGGTGTCGCTGCATAGCTTTACGCCCGTCTATGCCGGCATCGCGCGGCCCTGGCATATCGGCACGCTCTATCACCGCGACACGCATCTGCCGCCGCTCTTGCTGAAACTGCTGCGCGCCGAGGGCGATCTCGTGGTCGGCGACAATGAGCCCTATGCGGTCAGCGACGAGACCGACTACACGATTCCCGTCCACGGCGAGGCGCGCGGGCTGATGAACACTGGAATAGAAATCCGTCAGGATTTGATCAGCGATGTGGCCGGAGAGAAGGCGTGGGCGGAGCGGCTGGCGCGGATTCTGGGTGAGATTGAAACCATGCTGCGCGCGCAGCAATTGCTCTCCGCCTAGCCGTGCACCGCGGCATAATACGCGACGCCCCAGATAAACGTGACGGACGCCCAGAGTATCCAGATGTGGCTAGCGCGAGGCTCCAGCACGGCTTCCGACGGATTAAGCGGATTGACGTAGACTTTGACTTTGGCGCCGGTGGGATATTTTCGGGCGAAGCGCTCCACCAGCCCCCTCGACGTCGACGAGACCTTGCCGCCAAGGTTGGCGTGCTGGCTGACACAATCGATGCCGTTGAAGCGATACGCGAAGGAAACCTTGGACTGGAACGTGAGCTGGCTGCGTTCGGCGGGCTCCGACGGCGCGGACATGAATTGTTCGAGACCCGATGACTTGATGGTGCCGGGCACGACCGGCCATTTCCTCGCCAGCGAAGCCTGGCGGTGCAGTGCCAGCCCGAACAGTGCAATCATAAATCCGAACGCGCTCATGGCGACGACAAACGGCGACACTTTGGAGTTCGTGAGATGTTTCGATGCGAATTCGGTGATCTGATGCAGGCCGATCGCCGAGCCGAACACGATCGCCAGCACGATTGCCGTGCCGATGCCGAGACAGCCCCACATACCCTTCGGCAGGTCGCGCTCCAGCACCGCCTGGTCCGGATACCGCGGATTGTAATAGACGGTGACGACGGTGCCGACCGGATATTTCGCGATGGTTTCGGCGACCTCGAAATTTCCGCGATCTTCGCCGATGCTGACACGGTTGTTGCGCAGCTTGCGGCCCGCGACGGAATATTCGTAGACGATGTCGGCGAAGTTGCGCTCCTCGAAGCGATGCCCCTCTGCCCGGTCGCTGTCGATCACCTTGACCTTGCGTACCTCGGTCTTCGAAACCACCACCTTGCCAGCGGTGGACGGCCATTCGCGCGCGGCGCGCACCTGCAGGGTCTTGTAGACGCCGGCACCAAGGAGCAGCCCGAGCGGGGCCAGCAGCATCAGATAAACGAACCACGGCAGGTCGGGCAGCACGGCTTGTCCCCCAGAGACGGCTTGCGATTAGACGCGATGCCGCCGCTGCGGGTTCAAACGCGCATACGGATTTACTTTGCCCGCGTCAGCGCCAGCCAGATGCCGCCGCCGATCATGAAGCCGCCGGAGACGCGCGACAGCAGCCGCGTGCGCTGCTTCGAGAAGAACAGCCGCGCCCGGCCGGCCAACAGCGCGTAGACCGCATCGGTCGAGGCGGCGATCACCATGAAGGTGATCCCGAGCAGCGCCACCTGCGGCAAGTGGGGTTTCTCCATGTCCATGAATTGCGGAATGAACGCGCCGAAGAACACCAGCACTTTCGGGTTCGAGAGCAACACCAGAAAGCCCTGCAGGAAGAACCCGCCGCGCGGCGGCGGTGGCGGCTCGTCGGAATTGACGCCTTCGACCGGCGAACGGATCAGCTTGATGCCGAGCCAGACCAGGTAGGCCGCGCCCGCAAAGCGCACCCAGTCGAACCAGTAGCCCATGGTCGCCATCAGCGAGGTGAGGCCGACCGCGACGATGCCGATCACGATGGCGAGGCCGGTCTGCGCACCGGCGCAATTGATCAGCGCCGCGCGGGTGCCGTGCCGCAGGCCGTTGGCAATCAGAAGCGTCACCACCGGACCCGGCAACAGCGCCAGCGCGATGCAGGCGGCGACAAAGGCGAGATAGGCTTGAAGGGACATGGGGAACTCCGGCGGGACAGCGATTTGATCATTATGCATGTGATGGGATGAGGATGGAAGCAGCGCGTGCTCGTTCGCCGACTGCTTCTGCTCCTTCCCCCGCTTGCGGGGTCGAGACGAGCGAAGCTCGCTCTTAGAAGGTCGGGATGAGGGGCTCTCTCCGCGAGTACTCAAGCCTATTGATAGACCTGTACCCCCTCACCCGGATTGCTTCGCAATCCGACCTCTCCCCGCAAGCGGGGCGAGGTTAGAGAAAAGCTACCGTCCTTCCATCGCAGCCATCGCCCAGCGCGTCATTTCGCTACGCGCCAGGAAGTCGAGCGCCGCGCGCCGCACTTCGGGCGCTCCACCCCTCCCATGCGCGACCGCAACGAGCAGATCGCAGCGACGCGAGACCGCTACTCCGACGGCGCTGTGACGCAAGCCGTCGGACATATTGAGATCATAGGCCCGGATGCGCCCGGGCATATCGGCGATCCGGATGACATCGCCCGGCGCAAGCGGCGCAAAACGCTCGCTCATCAGGTCGAGATCGGCGACGCGATCGACCTCATCATCGTCGGCGACGCCACGGTCGCAATTGCAGAAACCCATTTTCGGTCGAACATAGACTTCGACCTCGCTGCCGCACGCAGCCGCGCCGCAGCGAAAAGCCTTGCCCGCGGGCCAGCCGTCGCGGGGAAACGGCCAGGCGATCTCGTGCCACTCGCCATTGCGTTCGTCCTGCCGCGGCGCCACATGCTGGTAGGCCGCAGCGCCTGACAACGCACTGAGCACCACGACAGCTGACGCAATGAGCGGCCAGCGAGGCATCGCTCGCGTCCTTTAGCGAAGGCCGGCGACGGCGCGCGCCGGGCCGGTCAGTTCGAGAATGTGCAGGCCGGTATTGGCGCGGTCGACGATGTAGACATAGCCGCGCTCATCGGTTTCGACATTGTTGGTCTGGATCGCGACCTTGCAGCGATCCTTCTCGTCGACCTTGACGCAGCGCTTGTCTGTCGCCGCCGTGATCGCCGGAATGAAATAGCCGACCTCCGTGGGATGATAGGGATCGCGAATGTCGAGCGCGCGCACGCCCGCATTGAAGAAGGCGATGAACGCCATCTTCTTGTAGAACATCGGCGCCATGCTCTCGTTGGAGGAATGCGACCCGAACCGCCCTCCCCGCTCGCAGAACGACCCGCTCGCCTCCGGCACCGTGTAACTGGAGATCATCATCGGGCGATTTTCCACCGTGACGTCGGCAAACCACACCATCTGCCGCGGTTCGCTGCATTCGTTCAGGATCGCCTCATCGACGATCATGACGATGTCGCGGTTCTTGCCATCCTTGTCCCTGGCAAATTCCGCGATCGGCATGCCCAGCATCGGGAACGTCGTATGCGCGCCGTTCATTGCCGACATCGGCATCCGCGAAATTTCGGGCAGCCTCAGATTATCGGGCGTCGGCTCCTTCGGGCCATTGAGCAGCTTCTCGCGATCGACGATCTGCAGGAAGCCGCCCTTGTTGGTGCCGTAGCCGAAATAGACCCGGTTGCCGGAAGGGCCCGTCGAGATCGGCCCGTGCAGTTCGGTCGGCACCGCGCCGGTCGAGCCGGGCTCCTGGCCGGGAAGGCCGAAATCGCGAATCTTCTGTGGATGCGCGGGATCGGAGAGATCATAGATTTGCGTCATGCGGCGCGTGCGCCAGTCCGGCGCACCCGAGACCAGGAAGGCGATGCCGGTGTCGCATTCCCACCAGTTCTTGTGCGTGTCCTTTAATCCGGCAATCCGCGTGATCAACACGGGATTGGCAGGATCGGCGACGTTCCAGATCTCATGCGCCTCGCCACCAAAAGTCCGCAGCATGTAGACCGCGTTGCGATCGCCCTTCGGCAGCGCCTTGCCGTCACAGATCCGCACCATCTGCGCGCCGCCCGATTCATACTTGCCTTCCTGGCCCGGAAGGTGGCGCAAATATTTCGGCTGCGAGGGATCGGTGACATCGACGATCGATGTGCCGTTTGGCTCCGCCTTGCCGGTCTGCGGATTGACCGGCGCCGGAATATCGTCGCTGCCGCCGTGATGGCCGATATAGGCGATCCAGCGGTCGCCCTGATGATGGATGGTCGGCTGATAGCCGCTGCGCGCCTGCAGGTCGTTGGTTCCAACCAGCTTCATGTTGAGGGCTTCGGGCGGCGCGCCGATCACTTGTTGCTGCGCACAAGCGATGCGTGAGCCTGCGAGAAAAAAGATCGAAAACAAGGCTGCGAGTTTAAGGCGACCGCTCATGTTCCACCCCACTGTTCAAGGCCAATCTGCGTTGGCTGAGCGCACGATAACACAAGCCGCGGGCTGTGCCCAAACCAAGCTCTTGACATGCAACCTTTTGGTTGCCTATTATCCGCACCATGGATGAAGTGTTCAAAGCGCTTGCCGATGCGTCGCGGCGCTCGCTGCTGGACAGGCTTCACGCCCAAAACGGACAGACGCTGAACGAACTCTGCGACGGCCTCGCCATGACGCGGCAGGCGGTCACAAAACACCTTGGGATTCTCGAAGCGGCCAACCTCGTCACCACGCTCAGGCATGGCCGCGAGAAGCTGCACTACATCAATCCCGTTCCGATCCATCAGATCGGCGAACGCTGGATCAAGAAATTCGAGCGCGGGAAACTTACAGCGCTCAGCGAGTTGAAACGGCAATTGGAGAAGCGTGATGAGTAAGCCGGAATTCGTCTATGTGACGTATATCGAGACCACGCCTGAGAAATTGTGGGAGGCGCTGACCGACAGCGAGTTCTCAAAACTCTACTGGTTTGGCACCGAAGTGAAGTCGGACTGGAAGGTCGGTTCGCCCTTTGCGCTGGTTACCGACGGCAAGACCACCGATACCGGCCAGATCCTCGAAGCCGATCGCCCACGGCGCCTCTCCTATACGTTCAAGCATGAGCTGTACGAGGCCATGCGCGAGCCCGCGACGAAAGTGGCCTTCACGATCGAGCCCTATGGCAATCTCGTGAAGCTGACGGTGACCCATGAAGGCTTCGTCGAGGGCAGCAAGCTGGTCGGCGCCATCTCAACGGGATGGCCGGCGATCCTGTCCGGCCTGAAGAGCATGCTTGAAACCGGAAAGCCGCTTGCGATCCCACGGGCCGCGCTCGGCAAAGAAGAACTCGCCCGGTCATGAAGATCTATCGAAGGACCAGCCCCAACATGAAGATCGACCAGTTCAAACCTGCGATCGTCTACACCATCTACATCGCTGCCACGCCCGAGAAGGTGTGGCAGGCGCTGACGACGGCCGAGTTCAGCCGGGCGTATTTTTCCGGCTTTGCGATCGAGGCCGACCTGAAAGTCGGCGGCGCCTTCATCGCCCGCGCGCCTGACGGCTCGGTGCATATCGGCGGCGAGGTGATCGAATGTGATCCGCCGAAGCGCCTCACCGTCACCTGGAACGTCAACTGGCCGGCGCTGGTGGAAAAGCTCGGCCCGACGCTCGTCACCTACGAGATCGAGCCCGCGGGCGACGTGGTCAGGCTGACGATGCTGCAATCGCACGACCGCGACATCAGCGACGACATCCTGTCCGGCGGCCGTGCCGGCTGGCCCGCGATCCTGTCCAGCCTGAAGAGCCTGCTGGAGACCGGCCAGGCACTGGCGATCAAGATGGCGCCGCCGGAGCGGATGCTGGCCGCGCTGAAGGAAATGGGCATCGGGACGCCGTAGGCAGGCGGTTGGCCTCGCTTCTCCCCGTCATCACCAGCGTGCTAATTCCAGTGCACGGCGTGGGTGCTATTGACGACGATTCGTGGTAATCTTGCAGCTATGGCGAAACAGAAGAATGTTGCAAAAGGTGGCAAGTCTGGCCGGTTCGTGCTCGGAGGCGATCGTTTTGCCAAGATCAGCGAAGTCGAGGGTATCAAGCTCACGCCGGCAATGAAAAAACGCGCCAGCGATGCGCGAAGCAAAGGCCTCACGGCAGAAGAATATCGTCGCGCGGTTATTCGCAGCCATCGCAAGGGCTGACCGACCGCATGTATGATGCGATCGAAGATCCCTACACCTACAAGAACTCTACGGTGCTGGTGAACAAGCTAGACCTGCAGGATCAGACCGATCTCGATGCGTTTGAGGTGGAAATTTCCAACGCCCGGGCGGAGGAGCCGCTACCGGACGGATCGATGGACTTTGAACACTATAAGGCTATCCATCACCATCTGTTTCAAGACGTCTATCACTGGGCGGGACAGGTTCGTACCGTCAGGATAGCGAAGGGCGGCAATCCATTCTGCTTTCCCGAAAACATCGAGGGCCAAGCCGTCAGGCTGTTCGATAACTTGCGATTAGCGGATTACCTTCGGAATCTCGATACACAAACGTTCGCAGACAAGGCCGCGCATTTCCTGGCAGAGCTAAATGCCATCCATGCCTTCCGCGAAGGAAACGGCCGGTCGCAACTCACCTTCTTCGCCCTGCTGGCCGACCATGCGGGCCATCCGCTCAAAATCGAGCAACTGAATCCTGACGAAATGCTGGCGGCGATGATCGCCAGTTTCGATGGCGACGAACATCGGCTGGCCGACGTAGTCCATGGCTTGATTGAGTGATTGTGCAGCGGCTCGCTTCTGCGTCCGCAGGTAGGGACAACAATGGGAACCGCCGCTCCCCTGCGGCTGTTCGCGAGTGGACTTAGACCTGCCCAAGGGATATTCCAGCACAGATTTTTCGGAAGATGGCGGCTTCGCACGCAGATTCCGGACGTTATTTTGTCGCAACAAGAAACGCTGATTGAAGCACGGAACGACGAACCGATGAGCCTGCGGACCCGGCTATTGATACTGGTTATCGCCGCGATGCTGGTGCCGGCCATCCTGGTGGGACTGCGCTTTGTCCAGAACCGCACGAGCGATATCAACGCCGCACTGGCCAATTTGTCGGCAACCGCCAACGATATCTCAGGCGATCTCGACGAGAAAATTCAGGGCACGGCCCAGCTTCACTATGGCCTCGCCCGCGCCCGCGATCTCGATACCAGCGACAAGGCGGCCTGTTCGGCCTTCCTGTCGGCCGTGCGCGAAGAATACACGCAGTTCACGGGCATATTGACCATCAAACCGGACGGCAGCCTGTTCTGCGACTCGCTGCGAACCAACCGGACCCTCGATCTCAGGGATCGCGAATATTTCAAGCAGGCCCTGGTTGCCAACGGCGTCGTCACGCTGCAGCCCGTGTTCGGCCGGCTGACCGGGATATCGGTGCTGCAGATCGCATACCCCGTGCGCTCGGAATCCGGCGAGCTGAAGTTCATCCTGCTCGCCTCGTTCAATCTGCAGAAATTCGCGGACTATCACGACAAGCGCCTGTCGAACGAAATCGGGATCCTGCTGGCCGACAAGAAGGGGATCATCCTGGCTGCGCCCGACGGCATGAACTGGACTGAACCGACCGGCGCATCGATCGCGAACTCTGAGCTGTTCCGGTTTGCGGCCGAACTGGACGGCCAACCTCTCCGCGAGGTGACCGATCGGGATGGCCAAACCCAGGTCTGGGCCGTTGCCCGCTCGCCTTTGGGCCGCGATGCCGGACTCTATATCCTGGTCGGACGATCCAAGGACCGTCTAGTTGCCGCCGCCAATCGCCGCCTGTACGAGGATCTGGCGATCCTTGCGGTAGCGTCGCTGCTGCTGTTCGCAGGCGTTTGGCTGCTGGCGACCATGAGCGTCGGCCGTCAGGTCCGGCGCCTTGCCACGATGGCGACAAAACTCGGACTTGGCGATCTGAGCGCGCGGATCGCCCCGCCCCATCCGGGCGGCGAGCTGGGCGGACTGATGACGCTGCTCAACGGCACCGCCGAGTCGCTCGAGCGCCAGCGCGCTGCGATCGACGAGCTCAACCAGAAACTCACCCAATCCCAGAAGATGGAGGCGATGGGTCAGCTCACCGGCGGCGTGGCGCATGATTTCAACAATCTGCTGACCGTCATCCTCGGCAATGCGGAGCACCTTGCCGAGAAGCTGGCGGCACACAAGGAACTGCACGGCATCGCCGAAAGCATCGCGACCGCCGCCGAACGCGGATCGGACCTGACGCGGAGCCTGCTCGCGTTCGCGCGCAAGCAGCCATTGATGCCGCGAAACATCGACATCGGCCAGAGAATTGTCGGCATGGAGCAATTGCTGCGCCGGACGCTCGGCGAACATATCGAGTGCGAATTCCGGCTTGATCAAAACCTGTGGCAGGCCAGTGTCGATCCCGGCCAACTGGCGTCCGCCCTGCTCAATCTGGTGCTCAACGCGCGCGACGCCATGCCATCGGGCGGCAAGCTTATGGTCGAGGTGCAAAATACCTCGCTCGGTGAAGCCGATGTGGACGTCAACGGCGAGGCGCGACCCGGCGATTACGTCATGGTCGCCGTGACCGATACCGGCACCGGCATGACGACCGAGGTCGCGGGCCGCGCCTTCGAGCCGTTCTTCACCACCAAGGAGGTGGGCAAAGGCACCGGCCTCGGCCTCAGCATGGTCTACGGCTTCGCCCAGCAATCCGGCGGTTCGATGCAGATACGCTCGGAGCCGGGACACGGCACCGCCGTCAAGCTTTTCTTCCCCCGCGTCGCAACACCCCAGGCGAGCGTCGCGCCTTCTGCCGGTCAGCAGGCCAAGCCGACCGGCAGCGAAACCATTCTCGTTGTCGAGGACGACGACATGGTGCGCGGCTATGTCGAAGGCGAATTGAAGGCGCTCGGCTATCGCGTCATCGTGACACGCGACGGGCCGGCGGCACTCGCAATATTGCGCGGGCCCGAGAAGATCCATCTTCTGTTCACCGATGTCGTGATGCCCGGCGGCATGTTCGGAACAGAACTTGCGAAGGAGGCCGCGCGCCTGCGGCCACACTTGAAGATCCTGCTGACCTCCGGCCACACCGAGCATCCCGTCGACGCGCTCGACGGAGGCGGCCGCGACGTGCGGATCCTGAACAAGCCTTACCGCCGGCACGATCTGGCGTCGACGCTGCGTTCGGTGCTGAAGGCGACTTGACCGCCCGCAATGTATGCAGACAGCGTATTGGTCAAGTCTGCCCGGATGACGTCACGGCTGCGCAGGTGGTTCCCTGCCCCACTCTGCAGCGGCCGGCGCACAGGATTGCGCTATCAGGACCGGGACGCGAGCAGGAGGGCGACAACAAGATTCGCCACGAACAGCATCGCATCGATGGCAAAAATCCGAAGCATCGGCCCCCTCAACACGGGCCAATAAGCCACCCCAACCCGTCCGCCACGCATCAGGACCGGAAGGTTGTAGGCGAACTGACTGAAGTGACACGCGGCAAAGAACAGGAATAACGCAAGCTGCGCGTCGTACACCCCAAAGAAAGGCGGCCGGAACACCAGGAGATACAATGACAGGAGACCGATCGGCAGATTGAGCGCGCCCAGAAACGCCACGCTCGCCGACAAGGTCGGGGCGATGGGATTGCCACGCTCCTCCCGGGGCACCAGTATCTTCAGCGTATTGCCCTGCGCGATGCTGAACTGCATGAACGCGGCGCCGAACCAGAGCGCGTTAAGGAGCAGGACGAAATCCGAAAATCGCATGGCTACTTTCCGTAGAAGGCCTCGCTGCGCACTACGCGGCCGGCACCGTCGAAGTCCATGAACTCGCTGGCGCGGCTGTCGCCCAGTTGCCACCACACCGTCAGGCGCGCGATCGTGTCGTCCCAGCTCCAGTTCAGGATTTTCAGGTCTGCGCTCTCGATGCCGCCGTAAGCCCTTTGCCAGTAAGCGCGGATGTTCTCGGCACCTGCGACTACCGGGGACTCCGTCAATTTGAGCGCCAACGGGCTGCGCATCTCGGCGTTTTCGGCGAAGTGCGAAACAACCGCGTCGATATCGACCTTGCGCCAGTTCGCGCACCACACCTCGACAAAGCGTCCGGCCGCCGCGCGGTCCATTGTCTGTCCGCTCATGCTTGCGCCCTCCCTCGATGCAATTGCCGGGAAGAGATGGCACAGGGCGATCCTAACGTCAACTATATTGACCTTAGGATATTGTCAGTTGTTGTCGGCGATGACCCCCATGACGGCCATCCAGGCGGCAGCGCCGGGTGGGCCGACACGATCGAACGCCTCGCGCAGAACCTTGCGCTCATGGCCCGATGCCCGTTGCTCAGTGCGTTTTCCGGCTTCCGTCAGCCGCAGCAATTTGGAGCGATGCTGCGCGGGCGACCGCTTCGATGTCAGGAGTTTACGCTGCAGCAACAGGTTTAGCGGCCGGTTCACAGCCTGCTTGGATATGCCGAGGACCTCGATCAGCGCGCCGATCGAGATGTCGGGCTGTCGCGCGACGACATAGAGAATGCGATGGTGCGGGCGTGAGAGGCCGAGCGTGGCGAGATACTGGTCGGCCGAGAGCGTCATGCCACGCCAGCCGTAATACATCAGCTCCAGCGCCGCATCCAAATCGTGCAGCTTCCTGAGCGAGGCGCGGTGCAGGCCCGCGGCGTGAGAAGCATTTTTTTGCATGTACCTACCGCGTCGAATTGACCGAAGAGAATCTAGCCCAGCGCCCGCAGCTCGCGTCGCAGCACCTTGCCCGTCGCCGTCATCGGCAACGTCTCGGCGAATTGCACGAAGCGCGGGTATTCGTGGGCGGCGAGCTGCACTTTGACGAACTCCTGGATCTCGCGCGCCAGTTCATCGCTGGCCGCAAAACCCGGTCGCAGCACGATCCATGCCTTGATGGATTCGGTGCGGATCGGATCGGGAATGCCGACCACCGCCGACATCGCCACCGCCGGATGCTTCATCAGCGTGTGCTCGATCTCCGACGGGCCGACGCGGTAGCCGGCCGTCGTGATGACGTCATCCTCGCGGCTGACGTACCAGAAATAGCCGTCCTCATCCTGAACGCCGAGATCGCCGGTCAGGAGAAACTCGCCGGCATATTTTTTCGCGGTCGCCTCCGGGTTCTTCCAGTATTCGATCATGGTGCACGGGCATGGCTGGCGCACACCGATAATGCCGCGCTGTCCACGCGGCAATTCCTCGCCCTTGTCGTTAACGATGCGGACGTCAAAGCCGGGCGTCGCCTTGCCCATTGCGCCGGGCCGGATCGGAAACAGGTTCGAATTGCTGCCGATCACGAGATTGCATTCGGTCTGGCCGAAAACTTCATGCGCATCGATGCCAAAAGTTTCGCGCACCCAGCCGAGCAATTCGCCGCCGAGCGACTCACCGCCGGTAAAGATGCTGCGCAGTTTTACGCCGGGATTTTTCACGCCGGCCTGCCGCATCAGTTTCAGCGCGGTGGGCGGCAGGAACGTGTTGCGGATGGAGAGCTCCGCCATCATCGCCATTGCCGCCTGCGGTTCGAATTTACGTGCGCGGTGGCCGACCAGCGGAATGCCGTGATACCAGAACGCCAACAGGCCGTTGATCAGACCGCCGATCCAGGCCCAGTCGGCCGGCGTCCACATCAGATCGCCGGGTCGCGGCAGGAAGTTGTGGCACATCTCGACATTCGGCAGATGGCCGAGCACCACACGATGGGCATGCAGCGCGCCCTTTGGATTGCCCGTTGTGCCCGAGGTGTAGATGATCAGGGCGGGATCGTCGGCCGAAGTGTCGACGGTCATAAAATCCGGCGATGCAGCCTTCAGGAAAGACCAGAACGGTTTCGTCCCGGTTGGCGCCTTCCCGCCGATGACATAGACGTGCTCCAGCGCGGGAAGGCGATCGCGTATTTTTGCAAGCTTCTCCCAGCCCGATTCGTCGGTGACGATTGCCTTGGCTTCCGAATTCGACAGGCGGAATTCCAGCGCGTCCTCGCCGAACAGCGCGAACAACGGGATCGAGATCATGCCCGAACGAAACGCCGCAAGATGCGCGATCGGCAATTCCAGCGACTGCGACAGGAACACTGCGACACGGTCGCCGCGCGCGAGGCCGTCGGCTTTCAGAACGTTGGCAAAACGACGCGACTGCTCGGCGACTTCGTCGAACGAGGTGTGCGTGGTGGCGCCGCCCTCATCGACATAGACCAGCGCCAGCCGGTTGGTGCCATCCGCGTGACGGTCGCAGCAGGCGGTCGCCATGTTGAAGCGCTCGGGGATGTCCCAGCGGAAATTGCGGTAGAGCTCGTCGTAGGTGGCGGCTTCGGTGAGCATGGCGTCAGTTGTTCCGTCCCTCGTCATGGCCGGACTTGATCCGGCCATTCAGGTTCTTGCTTGCGGGCAAGTTTAAAGACGTGGATGCCCGAGGCAAGCCCGGGCATGACGTGGAGCGATGTTTTGTCGTCCTGACTCAAGGCGCCCGTGCGTTCTCCATCGCAAGCTCGGCCTCGAGGCTTGCGACGTCGCGATAGATCGAGGC
This sequence comes from Bradyrhizobium sp. AZCC 2262, assembly GCF_036924535.1. Classification (NCBI taxonomy): domain Bacteria; kingdom Pseudomonadati; phylum Pseudomonadota; class Alphaproteobacteria; order Hyphomicrobiales; family Nitrobacteraceae; genus Bradyrhizobium; species Bradyrhizobium sp. AZCC 2262. The sequence goes on from NZ_JAZHRT010000001.1 coordinate 6,615,514, forward strand.
GACGGCGAGCACGCGGCCACGGCTCTTGTACTGCAGCAGGCAATCCTTGCCGGCGATGTCGCCATCGACGGTGATTTCGTCCCATTTCTCGGCGTGGCCGACATAGTTGATCGGCACATCGTAGTGCTGGCTCCAGAAGAACGGCACCGCGTGGAACGGCTCGCGCTGCCCAAGCATGTTTCGCGCGGCGGTCTGGCCTTGACGCTCGGCCACCACCCAATGCTCGACGCGTATGGTCTCGAGGGAATGCGGATCGGGCCAGCGCGCGATATCGCCCGCCGCATAGATACCGGGCACGCTGGTTTCCAGATAGGCGTCGACGGTGACGCCCCGATCGATCGCCAGTCCCGCTTGCTCCGCCAATCCAAGACGCGGGCGCACGCCGACGCCAACCACCACGACATCGGCTTCGATCACGGGGCCGCTCTTCAGCGTCGCGCGTTTACCGTCGATCGCGGTCACGGTATCGCCGAGGTGGAAGATAACGCCATGCTCTTCATGCAAGGCACGGACGAAGTCACCCATCTCAGGCCCGAGCACGCGCTCCATCGGCCGCTGCTCGAGGCCAACGACGTGGACCTCGATATTTCTGGCGCGCAACGACGCGGCGGCTTCGAGCCCGATAAAGCTCGCGCCGATCACGACCGCCCGCTGCGCGCCATCGGCCAGGGCGATGATGGCGCGGGAATCGGCCAGCGAGCGCAGCACGTGCACGTGCGGCTGGTCCGCGCCCGGTATCGGCAGGCGTATCGGCTCCGCGCCGGTCGCCAGCAGCAAGCGGTCGTAGGGAATGGTCTCGCCGCCTAATGTGACGACATGGCGTGCGCTGGTGTCGATTGACGTGACCTCGGTCTTCAGCCGCAGGTCAATCTTCGCTTCGGTGTAGAAATCATCCGGCCGCAGCGGCATCCAGTCCTCCGGCGCGCTGCCGGCGAGATAGTCTTTTGACAGGTTCGGCCGGTCGACCGGCGCTGCGGCCTCGTTGCTCAGCATCACGATGCTGCCGTGAAATTCCTGCCGCCGCAGCATCTCGGCTGCGGCAAAGCCCGCCGCGCCGCCGCCGATGATCACGATCTGGCCGGGCACATCGATGGCGCCCTTTACCCGCGGCTTGACTTGCGGCTTGGGCTGTTCACGCTTCTCCCGAACGAAGATGCGGCCGTCTTGCTGCTCGACCCTCCAGACCGCGATCGGACTGAGCGCCGGCGCCCGGGTGGCTTCGCCGGTGCGCAAGTCGAAACAGGCGTGATGCCAGGGACAACGGATGCCCTCGCCGGTCACGAGGCCCTCGGCGAGCGGCCCATGATAATGGCTGCAATGCGCGCCGATCGCGAAAATCTCCGAGCCCGAACGGACCAGCGCCACTTCATCGTCGCCGACATGGCCGAGCAACGTCTCGCCGGCGAATTCGGACAGGGCTATGCCGTTTGAAAGATCGGAACCGGCGGGAGGCGCTTGCTGATCGGCCATATCTTCCTCCGCTCTCGTTGCTACGTCGCCATTCCCAGAAATTCCTGACGGGTCAGCGCATTGTCGCGAAAGCAGCCGAGCATGCGGCTGGTCACGAGATCGGTGTCCGGCTTGTGCACGCCGCGCGTCGTCATGCAGTGATGCGACGCCTTGATAATGACGCCGACGCCCTGCGGTTCCAGGACGTCATTGACGGTGTTGGCAATCTGCGCCGTCATCTTTTCCTGAATCTGCAGACGCCTGGCATAGACGTCGACCACGCGCGCCAGCTTGCTGATGCCGACAACGCGGCCATTTGGAATGTAGGCCACCCAGGCCTCGCCGATGATCGGCACCATGTGATGCTCGCAATGGCTCTCGAAACGGATGCCGCGCAGCACGATCATCTCGTCATAGCCTTCGATCTCTTCGAAGGTCTTTTTCAGGATCTCGACCGGGTCCTGACCATAGCCCGCGAAGAATTCCTCGAACGAGCGCGTCACGCGCGCCGGTGTCTCGCGCAGGCCGTCCCTATCAGGGTCTTCGCCCGTCCATCGGATGATGGTGCGCACGGCCTGTTCGACCTCGACCCTGCTCGGCCTCTGGATTTCGGACAGCGACGCTCTTGCACGATCCAGCGCATGTACGTTCGGATTCATTGAGATGCCCTTCCACGTTGCCAAGGACGATTGCCAAGGGAGCTTGAACCCATTGGATGTCGCGTTGGCGGAAAGGTTCCCGATGGCGGGCGGTCCTGCCACTTCAGCCGCGGCAATGTGTGCCGAGGGGTCCGCTTACCGGCCAGGTGCAGGCATGGTATCAAGACTTGCCGGGGACCGCCTGAACGCATTGCGGTCATTCGCTGGACGCCGTGTTTTCCTTAAACGGCCGATCGGTCGAATCCTCTCGTTGCGCTCAAGCGGTCGCCGCGAAGCGTGGACCGACGGGAGCACAATCATGAAGACCTTGCTGCTGGTGCTTTCCATGGTTGCCGGCGCGCGGGATGCGACCGCGCAGGAGGACGCGCAATGCGTCCGCGAACGCGCCGCCATGGTCGAAACCATCAAGGATTACACCCGGTCCCATGCCGTTGTTTCGGGACAGCAGGGCTTTTCGGAGCGGGTCCTTGAGGCCATGGGACAAACGAAACGGCATCTGTTCATTCCCGCGCGATCTTGCTCGATCGCATACGCGGACATGCCGGTCCCGATCGGCCGCGGCCAGACCATATCGCAGCCGTTCATCGTGGCCTTGATGACAGAGTTGGCCGAGGTCGCGCCCGATCATGTCGTGCTCGAAGTCGGTACGGGTTCGGGCTATCAGGCCGCCATCCTTGCGCACCTGGCGCGAAAGGTCTGCACCATCGAGATTATCCCGCCATTGGCCGAGGCCGCCGCGAAAACACTCAGAGACCTCCGGTATGACAATGTGAGCGTCAGGCTTGGCGACGGCTATGTTGGCTGGCCCGAATGCGGTCCCTTTGACGCCATCGTGGTGACCGCCGCGCTCGGGCAGGTACCGCCGCCGCTGATCGAGCAGCTCAAAGTGGGGGGTCGGCTCGTCATGCCGGTGGGGGCCGAATACGGCACCCAACACCTCACGGTCGTCGAGAAAATCGCCCCTGACAAGACGACAACTCGCGCCGTCGCCCCCGTGCGATTCGTGCCCTTCACACGCTCACCGAGCCGGTAGCGTCGTAGCCCGGATGAAGCCAACGGGTCGCGCGAATGCGCGCCCGATGACAGGCTCCGCGCAAATCCGGGACCTGTCAGACGAGCCTAGGACGTCAGCGCCGCCTTCACCATGCCGCTGGCTTTTCCAAAATCCATCTGGCCGGCGAATTTTGCGCGCAGCACGCCGATCACCTTGCCCATGTCTTTCATGCCGGCGGCGCCGGTCTCGGCGATCGCGGCTGCAATCGCAGCCTTCATCTCGGCTTCCGACATCTGCTTCGGCAGATAGGCCGAGATGATCGCGATCTCCTCGCGCTCCTGCGCGGCAAGTTCGGCGCGGCCGCCCTTGTCGTAGAGCTCGACCGATTCCTGGCGCTGTTTGATCATTTTTTGAAACACACCAAGCAGATCAGCATCTGACAGCGGCGGCTTGCCCTGCCCGCGCGCGTCGATATCGGCGTTCTTGATGGTCGAATTGACCATGCGCAGCGTGGAAAGCTTGCGCTCGTCCTTCGCCTTCATGGCGTCCTTGACGGCGTTGTTGATGTCGTCGCGCAGCATGGTTGCCTCACTGAAAATGGTGGCGCCGGAAGGCCTTTGGTCTATAGGAAGATTCCGCGTCTATATAGGGGCTGATATGAAAACCAGAAAGGGGCTCGCAACACTGGCCATCTGCGTTGCCGTGCTGTGGGCGAGCCGCTTCGGGCCTTACACCTGTGGGAGACTTCCAGGCTTCGTTGCTGAAACCGCCGGCTCGCTGACAAGCATCCTGGTGTCAGCCGTCCTCCTGACCACTTTTCTGTTTCTTCCCGTCTACGATCTCATTTCCTTCATGACGTACAGGTTCGGCTGGGAAAAGAGCTTCAATCCGCTCACGGTCTACCCCGGCGAATTTCCCGCGCCGGGACAATCGCCGCTGTCGCAGAAGATCAAGCTGTGGTTGTTCTATCCGCTCGATATTGCCGTTGTGATCTTTTTCCTGCTGCCTGCGTGGATGAAAGTCGCCTACTGCGGCTGAGTCGACGCCGTACGCGACACTCACTAGCTCCACAGCCATTCGACCAGCACGTCGGCGGTTGCCTGCGGCTGTTCCACCTGCGGCAGGTGACCGCAATTGGGCAGGATCACGAGCTTTGCGTTATGAATGTTGTCGGCCATCTCGACCGACAGCGCGTTCGAAATGGTGTTGTCCTCGTCGCCCGAAAGCACCAGCGTCGGGCATTTGAGGGCCGCCAATGCCGGCCGCGAGTCCGGCCGGCTGATGATGGCTTCCTGCTGGCGCACGAAGGCCTCGACCCCGATATCCTCGCCCATGTCATGAACGAGTTGGCGCAGGCTCGCATCCTCGCGTCGCGACGGGTGCACGAAGCCGGGAAACAGATCGTCCAGCACGGCGCGGTATTCGCCACCTTTCGCGCGGGCCATCATGGTGCGGCGGCGGGCGGTCGCCTCCGGCGTATCCGGCCGGGCCTGGGTATTGAGCAGCGCCAGTTTTGCCACCCGTTCGGGCGCCTGCCGCATGATCTCGAAGGCGATATAACCGCCCATCGAATGCCCGGCGAGCGCGAAGCGCGGCGGCGCCTCGGCCAGAATCCGTCGCGCGATCAGGGCCATATGGCCGTCGCGGATGTGGTTGGCGACCGTCACCGGGCCGAACCGCCATAACGCCTGCACCACGGGGGCGTAGATCCGCGGCGAGCTGACCAAGCCGGGAATGAGCAGGATCGGCATCGCATTGTCCATGCCCGGCTCCCGGATTGGCGGCAAAAACGTGCGAAAAGGCGGAAAAGCCCAGTCTAGGGCCGCGGAACCGGCTGTCAAATATGCGGCAAACGCATGTGAATAGCCGGTTTTCTTTGGGCTTTCCTGGCGCTCCGGCTTTGACGCGCAGGGCCGCTTGCGACTATGAAGTGCGCTCATGACAATATCTGAAAACGCCTCAGCCTGGCCGGACCACAAACCGACCGCGCTCCTCGTGCTTGCCGACGGTACCGTGCTGGAAGGTTTTGGCCTCGGCGCGGAAGGCCACGCCGTCGGCGAGGTCTGCTTCAATACCGCGATGACCGGCTATGAGGAGATCCTCACCGATCCGTCCTATGCCGGGCAGCTCATCACCTTCACTTTCCCGCATATCGGCAATGTCGGCACCAACGAGGAAGACATCGAGACGGTGAACATGGCGGCCACGCCCGGCGCGCGCGGCGTGATCCTGCGCACGGCCATTACCGATCCCTCGAACTACCGCGCCACGAAACATCTCGACCAGTGGCTGCGCGCCCGCGGCATCATCGGCCTCTCCGGCATCGACACCCGCGCGCTGACCGCGCTGATCCGCAGCAAGGGCATGCCGAATGCCGTCATCGCCCATTCGAAGAGCGGCGAGTTCGACCTGCATGGCCTGAAGGAAGAGGCGCGCGAATGGCCGGGCCTCGAGGGCATGGATTTGGTGCCGATGGTGACGTCGGCCCAGCGCTTCACCTGGGACGAGACGCCATGGGCCTGGGAAAAGGGTTTTGGCCGGCAGAGCGAGCCGGAGTTCAACGTGGTCGCGATCGACTACGGCATCAAGCGCAACATTTTGCGGCTGCTCGCCGGTGAAGGCTGCAAGGTCACGGTAGTGCCCGCGACGACGTCGGCCAACGACATTCTGGCGATGAAGCCCGACGGCGTGTTCCTGAGCAACGGCCCGGGCGATCCGGCCGCCACCGGCAAATACGCGGTGCCTGTGATCCAGCAGGTGATTGCGTCGGGCACGCCGACCTTCGGCATCTGCCTTGGTCACCAGATGCTGGGCCTGGCCGTCGGCGCCAAGACCATGAAGATGCACCAGGGCCATCACGGCGCCAACCATCCGGTCAAGGACGAGACCACCGGCAAGGTGGAGATCACCTCCATGAACCACGGCTTTGCCGTAGACCAGGCGACGCTGCCGGAAGGCGCGACGCAGACCCACATCTCGCTGTTCGACGGCTCCAATTGCGGCATTCAGCTCAAGGGCAAGCCGGTGTTCTCTGTGCAGTATCACCCCGAGGCCTCGCCGGGCCCGCGCGACTCGCATTATCTGTTCAAGCGATTTGCGGACCTGATGCGGGCGAACAAGCGGGCGTAGGATCGCCGCGGGTGTGCCCCGGATGCTACGCAGCGCGCCGCATCTTTCCGGCGTGATGCGCTGCTGGTCCGGGGTCCATCGTGGCCATCGGTCCCGGCTCTGCGGAGCAGCGTTGCACGCTGCGCCGCTCCGGGACGCAAGAGTTGCGAGCATCGGTGCGTTTTAGTGTGATGCTTATCATCATAACCCGGACCCCATCTTCATGGACGCCAAGCCCGCCGCCCCCAAGGTCGAATACGGAGTGACGCCGACGCAGGTGATGGCGTCGATGTCGGGGCTCGACTTCGTCCGCGGCATCTTCGAGGGCAAACTGCCGTCGCCGCCTATCATGCAGAACGTCGAGCCGTACGATCAGACGGCCGAGGTCGGCCACGTCGTGTTCCACAGCGTGCCTGGTTTCCGCCACTACAACCCGATTGGCTCGGTGCATGGCGGCTATGCCGCGATCCTGCTGAATTCCGCGATGGGGCTTGCGGTTCACACCGCGCTTCCCGCCGCCACCGGTTACACCACGCTGGAATTCAAGATCTCTTTCATCAGGGGCATGAGCCAGGATACCGGCCCTGTGCGCACCGAGGGCAAAACGCTCAATGTCGGCCGCCGCGCCGCCACCGCAGAGGCGCGCATCACCGACGCAAGAGGCCGGCTGCTCGCGCATGCGACGACGACGTGCCTGGTTTTCGAGATTCCGAAGGGAACGTGAAGCGCGGATTTCAGTTTGAAGTTTGTAGGGTGGGCAAAGCGAAGCGTGCCCACCATTGCTTGCGTAATGCTGATGGTGGGCACGCTTCGCTTTGCCCACCCTCCGATTTCGGAGGAAGCCAATGTCCGTCGTCAGCGCCGATATCGAGCCTCTCACCTTCATCTTCGAGGACGACGGCCTCGTGCCCAACAATCCCCTGCCGTTTTTGGTCTACAAGGGCGCGATCGACGTCGCCAACGATCACCCGGAAAAGACCATCGAGGGGCTGTTCGGCGCCAATGGCTGGGGCGCGATGTGGCGAAATGGCGTCTACGATTATCTGCATTATCATTCGACCGTGCATGAAGCATTAGGCGTTGCCCGAGGAAGTGCGCGCGTGCAGTTTGGCGGTGACCACGGCAAGCCACTCGATATCTCGGCCGGCGACGTCGCGATCCTGCCCGCCGGCACCGGGCATCAGCTGATCTCGGCGAGCAAAGATTTTTGTGTGGTCGGCGCCTATCCGCCGGGCCCGCCGATGCAGATCACGCGGCCGACGCCGGAGGACCATGCGAAGGCGTTGAAGACCATCCCGCAGGTAAAGCTGCCGAAGACCGATCCGGTGCGCGGCGAAGATGGCCCGCTGGTCCGGCTATGGAAGGGCAGCGCGGCTTAGACGACTGCGCCCGTCATTTGGGAGGCTGCAATTCGCCTTCGGTCCAGCCAACGGCATTGGATTTGAGCGGATCGAAGGCCACCGTCCTGGTTTCGGTGTGGCCGCATTTTGCGCATTCGAACGTTCGTTGCTCCAAACCTTCCGGCCCATCCGAAACGGCAGTCGTGGTCATCCGCGCCTCGCAATCGGGGCAACGCGGCCGCATCGGCAGAAGCTCTGGAGGGGGTCTTTCCGGGGCTAGCATGACACTCACCCAGCGTTGAGTTGAACCTATCGGCGCCTGCAATTCGCGCGCCGACAACCTTCACAAAGGCCTAATCTAACCAGTGAAAACGCCCTTCGATCCGTCCAGTACCCGACACTGGGCACAATAGTGCCAAATATATCCGCCGAACTGTCCGATACCCGACTATCTGCGCGGAATTAATTGGCTATTGCTGTTGCTTGCGCCCATTATGGGTTCATCGCCGGACTATTCCGAGGCATCGGTGACAGAGAGAGTTGAAGCTCCCGCCGATGTTGCGTTGGAGCTACTCGTGGCCGCAGAAAATCACCTTCTGGGTTTGCTGGATGCTTCCGCGCTGGCCCTGCTGAAGCCGCACATGCGGACGATATCAGTCGAACATGGCGAACTGTTGCACGGCTCCGCGTCGGACGTCGAGTTCGCCTATTTCCCGCGCTCCTGCATCATTTCCATACTCGCCGGCACCGATCAGGGCGCGACCACCGAGACTTCCATCGTCGGCCGTGAGGGCATGGTCGGATCCTCCACCATCCACGGCATCACGACGTCGTTTGCAGAGTCGATCGTGCAGGTCGCCGGCGAAGCCGTGCGCATCCCTGCCGCGGAAGTTCATCGCGTCGGGCGCGAGAGCGAAAGCTTTCGAAAGATCGTCGCGCTGTTCGATCTCTCCTTGCTCGCGCAGTCGCAGCAATCGACCGCCTGCCAGGCGCTGCACCAGGTGGAAGCCCGCGCCGCGCGCTGGCTCCTGCAGTGCAGCCGACGGCTCGGCAGCCACGACATCCGGCTGACCCAGGAATTCTTCGGGCAGATGCTCGGCGTCCAGCGCACCACCATCAATCTGGTCGAGCGCACCCTGCAGAACGCCGGCCTCGTTGAGATCGGCCGGGGCCGCATTTCGATCGTCGACGCGAAAGGGCTGCTTGCGGTCTCCTGCGACTGCTACGAGCGCATCGAGAAACGGTACGAAGAATTGCTGGGCCCGCTCGACTAGATTTGTTTCCTGCTTGCGGAACGAACTAGCCAGGAGTGTGTTGGCGTCTCGCGGTAGTTCGGATAGCCGACATTTTAATCAGCGCCGCGATGCCCCACCCAGCCACAGGGTCGACGCCGATGCAGCCACGCGCGCGCAAGCGACTTGTCGTGCTTATCGTCGAGGACGAGTTTCTGGTCCGGATCGATACCACGAAAACGATCGAGGCCGCCGGGTTCGAGGCTGTCGAAGCCGGAAACGTGGATGAAGCAATCGCCATCCTCAAGGCGCGCGACGATATCCACCTCATCTTCACCGACATCCACATGCCGGGTTCGATGGACGGGCTGAAACTCGCTCACTTCGTGAGAAATCGCTGGCCGCCGGTCAAGATCATTGCAACGTCGGGCCACGCCCGGATCACCGAGAGCGACCTTCCCGACGGCGCGCGTTTTCTGCAAAAGCCCTACACCGCAACAAAGATCACCTCGGCATTGCGTGAACTGATCCAGTAACCGTGCTGGATCAACCGCGGCTGGCGATCGGCAAGTTTGAACTGGCAGAATCCGATACCGGCTCGCCTGAGGAAACGCGCATCGCGGCGACCCGGGCGACGAAAAGCCCGATGACGAGATTTGCCCGTTCGGTCTCCAGCTTGTCGCGGACCGGCCCGTTCGGCTCCGTCGCGCACATGGTCTTGATGCAATCAAGGGTGCGGGCCAATGAATCGACCACCGCCAATATCGGTTCCATGGAGGGCGGCGCCACTGCCAGCGGCTCCGACGCCGCTTCAGACTTCGTGCCAGGAAATTCAATTACTTTCTGCATCGTTCAATTCCAAATCTCAACAGCCAGTAATGCACAAAACAGTTGCATCGTCCGGCACGGGCGTATCGGACGGCTTTCATCATAGCGACACCCCGCGCAGGCTCGCTTAAATTGATTATCGGAATCTTGCAGTACCATCTAAAGACGTGCGCTTTTTGCGCGCATCCGGTTTACGTCTGGGCCGGCTAGAGATAGGCCGTATAGGAACTGATCCATACCAGAATGGACGCCAGAAGGCCGATCACGCCGGCGTTGCCGGCAAAAGCGGTGGCGCTGCCGGACATTCCCAGCCGAAGCTGGTCGCGGTTCATCCCGTCGGGTATCGATATGACAGCCGGAAACACCGTCGCCCCGCCGAGCGCGTTGGTGCGCGCCAGCGTCCCCGACACCGCGATCTGCCCCTGGCCGATGCCCTTCGGGATCGCAATGATCCTGGCGTGATAGATGCGGCCCGGAACGTTGTCGAACACGATATCGACGGGTGCGCCTTCCTTGATGGTCTGAAAGCCGTTTTGCGAAAACATTCCGACCAGCGTGATTTCGTTCTCGACAATGAACGACATCGCCGAGCGCGCCTGCAGCGCGCGATCACCGACGGACAATGCGACAACGGTGACATAGCCGTCGGCGGGCGCGCGAATGTCTGTCTGCGACAATTCCCATTTTGCGTTATCGAGCTGCGCCTGAAGCTGCGCGACCGTGGTGTTGACGCCGCCGATCTCGGAATCCAGCGCGAGCTTGGCACTCTGCTGCGCCGCCTTGGCCGCAACCAGCTGCGCCGACACCGTCTCATACTGCACTTGTTTATCCTGCGCCTGAAATTCCGTGTTTGCCATATCCGCTGCCAGCGTCTCGATGTCGGCAAGACGCTTTTTGTTGTAGGCGGCCTGTGCAGTGAGCCCCGTAACATTCGCCGTCGCTTGCTCGTAGTTCGATTTCAGGATCTCGACCTGCTGCTTCGCCGCAGCGAGCGAGGCCTGCAACTGCGTGACCTTGTACTGAAACGGCGCCGGGTCGATTTGAAACAGCACGTCGTTGACTTTCACCGGCACGTTCGGTTTGACCGGGATCGCGACAATCTGTCCTGTCACATTCGGCGTCACCTCCACCACGCGACCGGTAACCGTCACCCGCCCGGACGGCGTGAGATAGTTAAAAAGCGCGAGAAATGTCGCGAGGATAAATCCGCCGACGAGCAGCGAGACAGTCCCCGACAACCAGCCCCACCGCACCAGTTTGAATTTCGAGAACACGGCCCACAGCGCGACGAGATAGAGGCACAGAATGATGATCATGGCTGGCCCTCACCATTGGGTTGTGTTACAGTTTCACTCGTGAGGAGGTTTCAGGAATATAATAATATCACCTCATAGCAACTTTTTTTACCACGCCTAATTTCGATTTCGCATACGCCGTCAGGCGTTTGAAGCAGCTACGTCGCACTTTCTCTTGCAAATGCACTCGCGCGCCCAAGCGCGAATGCTTCGAGTCGCTCAGTCGATTTTTGAAGGAATGGTGTCATGCGTACCACGACGTTGAATCAGATTTTCGGAATGCTCGCCATAACGGCGATAATGTTCGGTGCCGAAACAGCAATTGCTCAGAATGCTGCAGCACCGCCCTCCATGAAAACAATCGGCACACCTTCGGCTATTATCCCTACCCGCCTTGCTATTGAAATCAGCGAAAGGAGGGCGCCGCTTCTCCCGATCTCAAATGGGTACCGCTTAAGATTCAGTTAGGGCCAGAGACGGGCAAGCGGGATGCATTTTCGGAGGCAGCCATGACCCTCGCCGATGCGAATTTGTCGTCGGGCCACGAACAGCTGCTGGAGCAGTCTGCCGGCGCCGCCATGCTCTACGTTCCCGGCGGCACGTTCCGAATGGGTTCGGATCGCCACTATCCTGAGGAAGCGCCGGTTCATCGCGTGACGGTCGATGGATTCTGGATGGACCTCGTACCGGTGACCAATCGGCAATTCCGGCAATTCGTTGAAGCAACGGGCTATGTCACTTTTGCCGAAACGGCACCGGACCCGAAGGACTATCCGGGCGCGCTGCCGCATATGCTCAAAGCGGGTTCTCTCGCATTTGCGGCGCCCAAGCGGCGCGTCGATCTGCGCAATTGGGGCGAATGGTGGACGTTCAGGTTTGGCGCCAACTGGCGGCGCCCCTACGGACCCGGCAGTTCGATCCGCGGACTGGACGAGCACCCGGTCGTGCATGTGGCCTTCAAAGATGCCGAGGCTTATGCCAAGTGGGCGGGCAAGGAACTACCGACCGAGGCCGAGTGGGAATTCGCGGCACGCGGTGGCCTTGACGGAGCCGAGTTCGCTTGGGGCCACACGTTCACGCCCGGCGGACGCCAGTTGGCCAATACCTGGCAGGGCGAGTTTCCGCACGAGAATCTGGCAACCGATGGCTATGAGCGTACGTCGCCGGTGACGACGTTTCCTCCGAACGGTTATGGCCTCCACGACATGATCGGCAATGTCTGGGAATGGACGACCGATTGGTACACGGCGAAGCATGAGGCCGATGCGCCAAAAGCCTGTTGCATTCCCGAGAATCCGCGCGGTGGTCGCGAAGACCAGAGCTACGACCCATGCACGCCCAACATCAGAATTCCGCGCAAGGTGCTCAAAGGTGGATCGCACCTGTGCGCACCCAATTATTGCCGCCGCTACCGGCCGGCGGCGCGCCATGCCGAGCCGGTTGATACGTCTGCCAGTCATGTTGGCTTCCGCTGCATCAAACGGGAGAAAAGACCCCATGATCAATGAACAGAACAAGTGCCGGCCGAAACAGAAATGGCTATTGGCAACCGGTCTTGCGACCTTGCTCGTCGCAGTTCCAGCTCTTCTCGCCGGATCGGCAGCAGCCCAGCAAATCACGGGCACGCCGGGCACGCCGAGCGCTACGATGACGCTCGATGGCAAGCAGCTTCCTCCCGAGCCTCCGAAGTTCGGCGGCGTGATCAACGAGACGGCCAAGGATTCCAAACCGTATTGGCCGCCGTCCGTCGTTCCGCCCAAAGGCGCGCCGAACGTGTTGCTGATCATGACCGATGACCAGGGCTATGGCGTTTCCGGCACCTTCGGTGGTGTCATCCCGACCCCGAACATGGATCGCATCGCCAACGCCGGCCTGCGCTATACCCAATTTAACTCGACCGCACTGTGCTCGCCGACACGGGCCGCGCTGATCACCGGCCGCAACCATCATTCGGTCGGGTACGGCGTCATCGGCGAAATGTCCACCGGCTACCCCGGCTACAATTCCGTCATTGGCCAGGAGAGCGCAACGATCGGAACCATTCTCCGCGACAACGGATATGCCACGTCGTGGTTCGGCAAGAACCATAACACTCCGACCTATCTGTACAGCGCGGCCGGGCCATTCGACCAATGGCCGATCGGCATGGGTTTCGAATATTTCTACGGATTCATGGGCGGCGAGACCGACCAGTGGACGCCCTACCTGTTCCGCAACACCACCCAGGTATTTCCATGGATCGGCAAGCAGAACTACAACCTCATCACCGACATGGCCGATGACGCCATCAACTACATGAACGGCTTGAACGCCGCCGCGCCGGACAAGCCGTTCTTTGTCTACTACGTGCCGGGTGGCACGCATTCGCCGCACCAGCCCAAGAAGGAATGGATCGACAAGTTCAAGGGCAAGTTCGACATGGGTTGGGAGAGGCTGCGCGAGCAGATCTTCGCCAACCAGAAGAGGCTCGGGGTAATCCCCGAGAACACCCAGCTCACCCCCTGGCCGGATACGCTGCCGAAGTGGGACTCGCTTTCCTTCGTGCGAAAGAAACTATACGCGCGGGAAGCCGAGGTGTTTGCCGGCTACTCCGCCTATACCGACTATGAGATCGGCCGCGTCATCCAGGCAGTCGAGGACATGGGCAAACTCGACAATACGCTGATCATCTATATCAGCGGCGACAACGGCACCAGCGCCGAAGGTACCCTTGAGGGTACCCCGAACCAGATGACCGCCTACAACGCCATTCTGGATCTCCCGGAAGCCGAGTTGATGCTGAATTATGAAGCCTGGGGCTCCGACAAGACCTACCCGCATATGTCGGTGGCGTGGTCGTGGGCGTTCGATACGCCGTTCAAATGGACCAAGCAGGTGGCATCGCACTTCGGCGGGACAAGACAAGGCATGGCGATATCCTGGCCCGGTCACATCACGGACCCCGGTGGCATCCGCACCCAGTTCCACCACATCATCGACATCGTGCCGACGATCCTGGAAGCCGCCGGCATCCAGGCGCCTGCCACGGTCAACGGCATCGCGCAAAAGCCGATCGAAGGCGTGAGCATGGCCTACACGTTCGACAAGGCAAATGCCAACGCGCCATCAAAACGCGACACGCAGTATTTCGAGATGTTCGCCAATCGCGGAATCTACAACAATGGATGGTATGCAAATACGACGCCGCCGGTGCCGCCGTGGATCATGGGAACGGCCAAACTGCCTGAGATCAACGAATACAAATGGGAACTCTACAACATCGTTGATGACTTTTCGCAAAACAACGACCTCGCCGCCAAGAATCCCGACAAGCTGAAAGAGATGCAGGCGTTGTTCCTGGCGGAGGCGGCCAAATACCAGGTCTTGCCGCTGGACAACTCAATCCTGCCCCGCCTCGTGACTCCGCGGCCGAGCGCGACTGCCGGGCGAACGGAGTTCACGTTCAAGGGGGAGAATGCCGGCATTCCGGACGGTAATACCCCGAGCATCCTCAACAAGGACTACACCATCACCGCAGAGATTACCGTCCCCCAGGGCGGTGCGGAGGGAATGATCGCAACGTACGGCGGTCGCTTCGGCGGATACGGTCTCTACCTGCTCAAGGGCAAGCCGGTGTTTTCCTATAACATGCTCAATCTCAAGCGGTATCGCTGGGAGAGCGGCGTGGGAAATCGCGATGTCTTTGGCGATGCGCTCAAACCCGGGAAGCACACGATTGTGTTTGACTTCAAGTATGATGGACCCGGCCCCGGCAAGGGCGGCACCGGTGTGCTCACGGTTGATGGCAAGCAGGTCGCCAAGAAGTCGATGCCGCACTCGATTCCTTTCCTGATGGCGATCGACGAGACCTTTGACATCGGCAGTGACACCCGCACGGCGGTGGATGACAGCTACAAGCTGCCGTTCCGCTTCACCGGCAAGATCGACAAGCTGACCTACAAGCTTGGCGCGACGCAAATGACGGGCGGTGAGCAAAAGCTGATGCGGCACGCGCTCGAAAGAGCGAGAGACTAGCCCAATCCAATTGATCTGCGAGCGTCGAAGGACGCTCGCAGATTTCTCATCTTGAGCACGGGAGCCGGCACCATGCTGACGAAACGTGATCTTCTTCGTTCCGCAGCGCTAGCTGCAATTACTGTCACGACGGCCAAGGCTGCCCCGGCGCAAGCGCAGACGAGCGCCGAGCGTCCAGGCTTCTTCAAGGCCAAGGACATCGCCGAGGCCGGCTTCATCTTCGGCCTGCCGATCGTGATGAACTACGGCGTGATGCACGAATACGCCGTCGATCGCAACTCCGGCCAGTTCAAGGCGCCGTTCAACAACCTCAAGAACGAGGCGCGCGTCTACACCTACAAGGACACCGCCATTATCACGCCGAACAGCGACACGCCCTATTCACTGGGGTGGATGGATCTGCGCGCGGAGCCCATCGTCCTGTCCGTTCCGGCGGTGGACCCGAAGCGCTACTACTCCGTCCAACTCTGTGACGGCAACACCTACAATTACGGCTACATCGGCAGTCGCGCCACCGGAAGCGAGGCCGGCGATTACATGGTGGTCGGGCCGGACTGGAAGGGGTCGACTCCCCCGGGGATCAACAAGGTGTTCCAGTCGGGCACCCAGTTCTCGGCCGCCATCATTCGCACCCAGTTGTTCAATCCGGAGGACCTCGAGAACGTCGCCAAAGTGCAGGCCGGCTACAAGATGCAGCCGCTTTCTGCCTATCTGAAGCAGCCGACGACAACTGCGGCGGCTGGGGTCGACTTTCCCAGGATCGACAAGGAGCTCGCGAAGACCGACTTCTTTGAATACCTCGACTTCGCATTGCAGTTTGCGCCCCCGCAGGAGAACGAGAAGGAAATACGCGCCGCACTTGCAAAGATCGGCGTCGGTCCCGGCAAGACTTTCAACTTCAAGGACCTGCCGCTGGAGCAAAAGCTTGAAATCGGCCTTGGCATGAAGGAAGGCGAGAAGAAGCTCGAGGAGGCCGTCGCGACGGTCGGCAAGAGGATCAACGGCTGGCAAGTCAGTGCGCCTTTCGGCGACAACGCCCATTACAATGGCGACTGGCTGAAGCGCGCTGTCGCAGCCAAAGCCGGTATCTATGGCAACGATTCGGTGGAAGCGACCTATCCGCAAACACGTATCGACGGCGACGGCCAAACGCTCGACGGCAGCAAGAACAATTACACCCTGACATTCCCGCCGGGCCAGCAGCCGCCGGTCAACGCGTTCTGGTCGGTGACGATGTACGACGGCAAGACGCAGCTTTTGATCGAAAACCCGATCAACCGTTATCTGATCAATTCGCCGATGCTGCCGAACATGAAGAAGAATGCCGACGGCTCGGTCACGCTGTACATCCAGAACAAGTCACCGGGCGCGGACAAGGAAGCCAACTGGCTGCCCGCGCCGGACGGGCCGATCTACCTCGTGATGCGGCTGTACTGGCCGAAGACCGAGCCGCCTTCGCTCCTGCCCGCCGGTGAAGGCACCTGGAAGCCGCCGGCGATCGTGGCGGCGAACTAGCACTCACGGCAGCGGCCGTCGCCGAAGATGATGGCGGCCGCAGCCGGTGCGACCCCATGCGCGAAATACCACCGGTGTTATTGTCGAGCCGCAAACTCCCGCGACCGATCCCCTGCCGTCACGTTCTCGCAATGCCCGTTGACGTGCATAGCAGGCGACCATCCCGTGACTTCGGCGCAACAGCCGCGATGGATTTTCGATCTGGACCGTCTCGCGAGAGCGATGGCTTACGACGAGACATTCAATCCATGTCAATCTGGGGTTGATCGCTGTGATCTCCAGGCATCGGGAGCAAGCAGGATGGCGCACAAACCATTCAATCGAGGACTCAACGCCCTTCTCAAATATTCAGGTGCCGGCCTGTCGATTGCGATGCTGGCCGCCCTTCCCGGCGTGGCACACGCCGATGAAAACGGCATCAGCTTCTGGGTCCCCGGCTTCTTTGGAAGCCTCGCGGCGACACCGCAACAGCCGGGTTGGTCGCTGGCGACGATCTACTACCACACCTCCGTCTCCGCGGGCGCCGACGTCGCACGCGCACGCGAATTCTCGCTCAACAGGGTTCCGGCCAACCTTACCGTCAACGCAAATCTGAATTTGAACGTCAACGCCACCGGCAATCTGGGCTTTGTGATCCCGACCTATGTATTCGAGACGCCGGTACTTGGCGGCCAGGCGTCGGTGTCTATGATAGCAGCCTATGGCGTCGTCGGCACCAGCCTGGCGGGGACCTTGTCGGGCGTGGTCACGGGCCCGTTCGGCAACAGCGTCCCCTTCGCCCGGTCCGACACCATCAGCGACACGACATGGGGCTTTGGGGATCTGATCCCGCAATTCTCATTGCGCTGGAACGCCGGCGTCCACAACTACATGACCTATATCACCGGCGACATCCCGGTTGGCGCTTACCAATCCGACCGCCTGTCGAACCTGGGTATCGGACACGGCGCGATCGACGGCGGCGGCGGCTATACCTATTTCAATCCGCAGACCGGCCACGAATTCTCCGGCGTGCTCGGCTTCACCTACAACACCAAGAATACAACGACGCAATATCAAAGCGGCGTCGATATGCACTTCGACTGGGGTGCATCGCAGTTCCTGTCGAAGCAGGTCATGGTCGGCCTCGTTGGCTATGTCTACAAGGAGCTCGGCTGCGACAGCGGCCCAGGCGACCGTGTCGGCTGCTTCCAGTCCCAGGTGGTTGGCGTCGGTCCCCAGATCGGATTCCTTTTTCCGGTCGGCGACATGCAGGGTTATCTCAATTTCAAGGCTTACGGAGAGTTTGCCGCAGAGAATCGTCCCAGTGGTTGGAATGCCTGGGTCACCTTCGCCATCTCGCCTCCGGCGCCCGGCGCGCCTCCGACAACAAAACCCATCGTCAGAAAATATTAGGATCAGGGTGCTCGGGGCGGGTCGATCGTTTTGACGGATCGATGGTTTGGCTTGGGCGGATGAAAGACGTTCAATGTATCCAGATACACCGTCCGTCAGTCAGCTATCGCATGTGATTTCGCAGGCGGCAGCGCCTGCGTTCCTTCTGGGCGCGCTGGCCGCCTTCATTGCCGTGCTGATTTCCCGCCTGAACCGAATCATCGACCGCACCATGGTCCTGAACGGGATACCGGATCACGATACTGTCCGATCCCGGCTCAAGGCCGATCTACCGCGCCTGATGCGGCGGGCGGCGATGCTGAACCGGGCAATCTTATGGGCGGTGGTCGCCAGTATTTCGGTGACGCTTCTTGTGATCGTGGCGTTTGTAACCGCGTTCTTTCAGCTCCAGCATGAGCGGGGGGTGGCTATCTTCTTCATGATTTCGCTGGGCGCTTTCACAATCTCGCTGATCGATTTCGCCCGCGAGGTGCGAATCGCACTGAGCGAGTTCGATCATTACGCCTGACGCGGTGACGCGTTCGTCGCACCATCACCCTTTGGCCGGAGGCAGCCCGCGCCGATTGCCCGAGTGAAAACCGGCCCAGAACAGCTAACGGCTCCACTGCCCCATCTGCAGGCATGTCAGCAAACTGACGTAACTTGGCGTGCCGCCGATGCTCTCCTGCGAGATGCAGCTTGCCCGGCCTGGCGCGGGGAATTTCGACCACTGGCTTGCGAGCTGCCGCTTCGCTTTCTGTTCATCGTTCACGCAGCTCTTCATCGACTGGTCAACGGAGAGGCCGGTGGTAGCGGCGACGTCGAGCTTGCAACTTCGGGAAATGTCGAAGTTCGGCACGCCGTCTGCTACCGCAACGATCAACTGCGAGTTCAAAACGATCATCGAGAAAGAGATAGGCATCTCCCGCCTCCTTCGGATCGCAGCAAAAGCTTCGGGCCGCCGCTGGCCGAAGCCGCAGCGCAGCCTACCGCAAAACCGGCCTGGACGCGACGTGAATGTCCTGCAGGCAGCCGCCGCAGGCCGCAGCGATGGCAAGGCCGGCCCTGCGCGCCTGCTCAAGCGGCAACCGCGCTCACGCCGCGTTGGCGCCTTCCTGACGGCTGGCCTCGAACAGGAACCAGGTGCGGCGCTCGGTCTCGTCGATGAAGACTTCGAGCAGGCTTGCGCTGCCGGAATCCTCATGATCGTCGCAAAGCTTGTGGGCTTTGCGCATCGCCGCCGCCATTTTCTTGTTGTCTTCCATCAGTTCGCGCAGCATTTCGCGCGGCGGCACGTATTCGTCGTTGTTATCCTGGATGGTCTGATGCTTGGCGATCTGCCCGATCGAGCGCAGCGTGGTGCCGCCGAGCTTGCGTACCCGTTCGGCGAGCTGGTCGGTGGTGGCGAAAATGGCTTCCGACTGCTGGTCCAGCATCAGGTGATAATCGTTGAAATGGCGGCCGCTGACATGCCAGTGGAAGTTCTTGGTCTTCAGGTAGAGCGCGAAGGCATCCGCCAGCAGCGTGTTGAGCGACGCGGAGATCTTGTCCACCGCGGCCTGCGGCAGGTCGGTCGGCGTATCAAGTTCGGGGGATACCTTGTCGGATTTGTTGCTGGTTTTGCTCACGTTGCACCTTCCTGTTAGGAACCGGACTGCGGCGGCGGGTGGACATTGGCCGTCGGACGACCTAACGCATCACTTTCAGGCTGGTTCCGGCACCGGAACCCGCTGTTTTTCCGGGCGCGCGCGATGGATGAATGGATCGACTATTACGATTCCACGCATACGATTTATGCGAGCAAGCTGCATCGCGACCTGCATTTCCAGATCATCGCGCGCGACATCGTCGGCTACATCTCCTCGCCCGACTCCGTCGTGCTGGACTATGCCTGCGGCGAGGCGCTGTCGGCCGCCAGGGTAGCCGACGCCTGTGCCCAGCTCTATCTGGCCGAGCCCGCCCCTGGTGTCCGCGGTCGGCTAATCGCGCGCTTTGCGCCGAACACCAGGATCCGCGTCCGCTCGCTCGAAGATCTCACGCGCATGGCGGAAAGCTCGATCGATCTCGTCGTCATGAATTCGGTCGCGCAATACATGACGCCGAACGAACTGGATTCGGCTTTTGCCGTCGTCCGCCGGCTGTTGAAGCCGGCCGGGCGCCTGGTTTTGGGCGACATCCTGCGCCCGGAAGTCGGCATGGCCAGGGACGTGCTGGCGCTCTTGAAATTCGCCCGCTCGCACGGCTTCCTGAAGGACGCGCTTTACGGCCTCGCCAGCACGGCGCTGTCGGACTACCGGCAACTGCGCACCCGCGTCGGGCTGCAGCGCTACAGCGAGAATGAGATGATCGAGAAGCTCGCCCGGGCCGGCTTCTCCACCTCGCGCGCGCATCAGAACATCGGCCACAACCCCTGGCGGATGACCTTCGTGGCCCGGCACGCTCTAAAGCTCAGTTGAGTCCTGCCGCGCGCCTTAAGGTTGTTAACCCTAAAGCGCGGTAAGGTATGGTTCACCGCGCCGTGATCGGCGATGATGACTGCGGCCCGGTGGCGGAAGCGACGACGCGGGAGCAGTGCAATGCTCTTTATCCTGGTTCAAATCCAGGCCGGGCCTCCAGCCTTCGCTGGCTCCGCCAGCTTCGGCTAGGCAAGCCAGCTGTGCCCCCACCCAAAGTTCGCCTGTACAAGGCGCAGGCTTGCCTCGCCGCAGCTCGGAGAGCGAAGGCGGGAGCTCGCAGAGCGAAGGCGGACCGAGGCGCCAAATCCCCTAAAATCCCCGTTGATGGCCCGTTTTTGGGGGTTTCGCGGGTACGGAATCTGGTCTAAAGACCACCCGCGCGCGAGGGTGACCCGCGCTCTTGGCTTAGGGGACGCGCAGCATGCGCGCCCTTTTTTTGTGCCTAAAATCCAGTCTGAGAGCTGATGCCCAAAAGAACAGATATCTCCACCATCCTGATCATCGGCGCCGGTCCCATCGTGATCGGCCAGGCCTGCGAATTCGACTATTCCGGCACCCAGGCGGTGAAGACGCTGAAGGAAGAGGGCTACCGCATCGTCCTCGTCAATTCCAATCCGGCCACCATCATGACCGATCCGGAACTGGCGGATGCCACCTATATCGAGCCGATCACCCCCGAAATCGTCGCCAAGATCATCGAGAAGGAACGCCATGTCATCCCGGGCGGCTTTGCGCTGTTGCCAACCATGGGCGGCCAGACCGCGCTGAACTGCGCGCTGTCGCTGCGCCGGCAGGGCACGCTCGACAAATTCGACGTCGAGATGATCGGCGCCACCGCGGATGCCATCGACAAGGCCGAAGACCGCCAGTTGTTTCGCGAGGCCATGACCAAGATCGGGCTTGAGACGCCGAAATCGCGGCTCGCCAATGCCTCGGCGCTGAAGAAGTCCTACCGCGACAAACACCAGGCCGATCGCGAAAAACTGTCGGGCGCCGCGCTGGACGAACTCGAACGGCAATGGACGCTCGGCGAAAGCGAGCGCCGCAAGCGCTACCAGGAGCACGCGCTCGGCCAGGCGCTGATGGCGCTGTCCGAAATCGGGCTGCCCGCGATCATCCGCCCCTCCTTCACCATGGGCGGCACCGGCGGCGGCATCGCCTACAACAAGGAAGAGTTCCTCGACATCATCGAACGCGGCCTCGACGCCTCCCCGACCAACGAAGTGCTGATCGAGGAATCCGTGCTCGGCTGGAAAGAGTTCGAGATGGAGGTGGTGCGCGACAAGAAGGACAATTGCATCATCGTCTGCTCGATCGAGAACCTCGATCCGATGGGCGTGCACACCGGCGATTCCATCACGGTGGCGCCGGCGCTGACGCTGACCGACAAGGAATACCAGATCATGCGCGACGCCTCGCTGGCGGTGCTGCGCGAGATCGGAGTGGAGACCGGCGGATCCAACGTGCAGTTCGGCGTCAACCCCGACGACGGCCGCATGGTGGTGATCGAGATGAACCCGCGCGTGTCGCGCTCGTCGGCGCTCGCGTCGAAAGCCACCGGCTTTCCGATCGCCAAGGTCGCCGCCAAGCTTGCAGTCGGCTACACGCTCGATGAAATCGCCAACGACATCACCGGCGGCGCGACGCCCGCCTCGTTCGAGCCGACGATTGATTATGTCGTGACCAAGGTTCCGCGCTTTGCGTTCGAGAAATTCCCCGGCGCCTCCACCACGCTGACGACCTCGATGAAGTCGGTCGGCGAAGTGATGGCGATCGGCCGCACCTTCCAGGAGAGCCTGCAGAAGGCGTTGCGCGGGCTCGAGACCGGCCTGACCGGGCTCGACGAGATCGAGATCGAGGGGTTAGGGCGCGGCGACGACAAGAACGCGATCCGCGCAGCATTGGGCACGCCGACGCCGAACCGCATCCTGCAGGTGGCGCAGGCCATGCGGCTCGGCTGGTCGAACGAGGAGATCTTCAATTCCTGCAAGATCGATCCCTGGTTCCTCAGCGAGATGCGCGGCATCGTCGAGATGGAAAACAAGGTCAGAAAAAACGGCCTGCCCCCGAACGCCTTCGGCATGCGGACGCTGAAGGCGATGGGCTTTTCCGACGCGCGGCTTGCGGTGCTGGCGGACACGACGGAAGCCGAGGTCACGGCCGGTCGTCACGTGCTCGGGGTTCGTCCGGTGTTCAAGCGCATCGACACCTGCGCGGCAGAATTCGCTTCGCCCACGGCCTACATGTATTCGACCTATGAAGCGCCATTCGCAGGGACATCGGCCGACGAAAGCGCGCCGTCCGACAAGAAGAAGGTCATCATTCTCGGCGGCGGCCCGAACCGGATCGGCCAGGGTATCGAATTCGACTATTGCTGCTGCCATGCCTGCTTCGCACTGCACGACGCCGGCTATGAGTCCATCATGGTCAACTGCAACCCGGAGACGGTGTCGACCGACTACGACACCGCCGATCGCCTCTATTTCGAGCCGCTCACCGCCGAGGACGTGCTGGAGATCATCGCCACCGAACGGCAGAACGGCACGTTGCACGGCGTGATCGTGCAGTTCGGCGGCCAGACCCCGCTCAAGCTGGCGCGCGCGCTGGAAGCCGCCGACGTGCCGATCCTCGGCACCTCGCCCGACGCCATCGACCTCGCCGAGGATCGCGACCGCTTCAAGCGCGTGCTCGACAAGCTACGGCTGAAACAGCCGAAGAACGGCATCGCCTATTCGGTCGAGCAGGCGCGGCTGGTGACGGCCGATCTCGGCCTGCCGCTGGTGGTGCGCCCGTCCTACGTACTGGGCGGCCGCGCGATGCAGATCATCCGCGAGGAGACCCAGCTCGACGATTACCTGCTCGGCACCCTGCCCGAACTGGTGCCGGCCGACGTCAAGGCGCGCTATCCCAACGACAAGACCGGGCAGATCAATACCGTGCTCGGCAAGAACCCGCTGCTGTTCGACCGCTATCTGTCCGACGCCACCGAGATCGACGTCGACTGCCTGTGCGACGGCAAGGACACCTTCATCGTCGGCATCATGGAGCATATCGAGGAAGCCGGCATTCACTCCGGCGATTCCGCCTGCTCGCTGCCGCCGCATTCGCTGGATGCGAAGATGATCGACGAGCTCGAGCGGCAAACCCGCGAGCTCGCGCTCGGCCTGGACGTCGTCGGGCTGATGAACGTGCAATATGCCATCAAGGACGGCGATATCTACGTGCTCGAGGTCAATCCGCGGGCCTCGCGGACCGTGCCGTTCGTCGCCAAGGTGGTCGGCACGCCGGTGGCGAAAATCGCGGCCCGGATCATGGCCGGCGAGAAGCTCGCCGATTTCAAGCTGAAGAAGAAGCAGCTCGGCCATGTCGGCGTGAAAGAGTCGGTCTTCCCCTTCGCGCGTTTCCCCGGCGTCGACACCGTGCTCGGACCGGAGATGCGCTCGACCGGCGAGGTCATGGGCATCGACCGCTCCTTCGAGGTGGCGTTCGCCAAAAGCCAGCTCGGCGGCGGCACCCGCGTGCCGCGCAAGGGCACCGTATTCGTCTCGGTGCGCGAGATCGACAAGAACCGTATCGCGGAAGCGGTGCGGCTGCTGCACTCGCTCGGCTTCAAGGTGATGGGCACCTCAGGCACCCAGCGCTTCCTGACCGACAACGGCATTCCGACCGAGAAGGTCAACAAGGTGCTGGAAGGACGGCCGCATATCGTCGACGCCATCACCAATGGCGACATCCAGCTCGTTTTCAACACCACCGAGGGGCCGCAGGCGCTGGCCGACAGCCGTTCGTTGCGGCGGGCTGCCCTCTTGCATAAAGTGCCATATTACACCACTCTTTCAGGAGCTGTGGCGGCCGCCCAGGGCATCCGCGCCTATCTGGGCGGGGACCTTGAGGTCCGCACGCTGCAGAGTTACTTTTCCGAAAACTGATCGTTAGACGGGCTGAAATGCCCGCTAAACGGTTGGCAATAAAGCCGTATGGCCGGAACTCACCGCCCGTTTGGATGTTGAATCGGCCCCTGAGCGAGCCGAAAATTAATAGGCTGGCGGGCTCGCATTGGGCCATGAAAGCCCGAATCGAAATCTAAAAAGTGCCTCGTGCGCGCAACGCCCCGGGCGGTTCGCACGATGGAAGGACGGAAGAGATGATGGAAAAGGTACCGATGACCGCAAGCGGCTATGCCGCCCTGGAGGTCGAGTTGAAGCAGCGCCAGTCGGTGGAGCGTCCGCGCATCATCGAGCATATCGCTGAGGCGCGCTCGCACGGAGACCTTTCGGAAAACGCGGAATATCACGCCGCCAAGGAAGAGCAGTCGCACAATGAAGGTCGCATCGCCGAGCTCGAAGACAAGCTCGCGCGCGCCGACATTATCGATATCAGCAAGCTCTCGGGCGACACCGTCAAGTTCGGCGCGACCGTGACGCTGATCGACGAAGACACCGAAAAGAAGACGGTGTGGCAGCTCGTCGGCGAGGTGGAAGCCGACGCCAAGAAGGGCCGTATCTCGATCACCTCGCCGCTGGCCCGTGCGCTGATCGGCAAGAAAAAGGGCTCGACGGTAGAAGTCGTGGCGCCCGGCGGCGCCAAGGCCTACGAGATCACCAAGGTCGAGTGGCGATAGAGCGCGATGACCTCGGCATCCCGCTCTATCTCTCTGATTTGAGCATGATCTCTTCGGAAAACCGGTATCCACTTTTCCGGATCATGCTGTAGTCACCTGCGAGTGACCGTTGCAGCAAAGCCGCGTTTCGACGCGGCTTTTTTGTTGGCTGCGCAGCGATGCCGCGCTGACAGGATTGTGAGTGGAGCTGCAGCGGATTCCATAATACTGCGGTCCCGGGACAATGCTTATAAAACATAACTAAATGGCGCCGCGGCAAGTCTTGTCGTTTTCGCCGCAAGGCGCGCGCGGTGAGCGGCAGGCTCCGGTGCTCCGCGAGCGGGCATCTTGTTGCGCTGCAATCGCGAAGCGATGACGTGCGAAGGGAATGATTCAATTTCTGAGGTGTTGTTCCGGCATCACACGCAATCGGCCAACACCGTGTAATGTTGTGACGCTAAGTTCTAGCGTGCCAAACCAGGGGACGACGATATGAACCAATTCGACAACATGCTCGCGAAATGGCAACCGACGGCGCTGAGCCTGTTTCGCTTCATCACCGGGCTGCTGCTGTTTCAGTACGGCATCGCCAAGCTCTTCAAGTTTCCGGCACTGCCCTATTTCGCCAAGGTCGAACTGATGTCGCTTATTGGTGCGGCCGGGACACTAGAACTGGTACTTGGCGGACTCCTGATGATCGGCGTGTGCACGCGGATTGTTGCGTTCGTCCTGTCCGGTGAGATGGCCTTCGCCTATTTCCTCGGACACATGTTCAAGGATCCGGCCAATCCGGTGTTCCTGCCGCTGCTCAATGGCGGCACCGCCGCGATCCTGTTCTGCTTCGCCTGTCTCTACCTGGCGACCGCAGGCGGCGGGCCGTACAGCGTCGACGAGATGCGGAAGAAGTAAGCTAAGGCGAGCGCCCTTCACCCACGTCATTCCGGGGCGATGCGAAGCATCGAACCCGGAATCTCGAGATTCTCCGATGTGCAAAAGCACATCGGAGTTCGCGTCTTCGACGCGCCCCGGAATGACGGCTAGCCCGCCACCTTCACATCGAGCGGCACGGCCGCTTCATATTTCGAATTGTGCAGCACCAGCGACGTCCGGACGTTGCGCACGTGGGGTGCTGCGGTCAGGTGCGTGACGAAATCCTGAAACGTCGCCATGTCGGGCGCGACGCATTTGAGGATGAAATCCACCTCGCCGGACAGCATCCAGCATTCCCGCACCAGCGGTTCGGCGCGGACAAAATCCTCGAAGGCACGCAAATCCGCATCCGCCTGGCTCGACAGATGGACGGAGGCAAACACGGTGACGTCGAAACCGAGCCGGCGCGGATCCAGCAGGCCCCGGTAGCCCTTGATGTAGCCCTCTTCCTCCAGCGTGCGGACCCGGCGCAGGCAGGGTGGCGGCGAAATGCCGACGCGTTTGGCCAGTTCGACATTGGTGATTCGGCCGTCGGCCTGGATTTCGGCAAGGATTTTGAGGTCGATTTCGTCAAGATTCTTCGACACGCGCGTCGGGTTCCCTAATTCTGGCCGTGCTTGAGCAGGCCCACTGGCAACTCTCTTAGCGCAGGCGGCGCAGCTTGCGCAATTTTATTGCGCGTGCAGCGCCGCATTTCGCGATTGTTACTTCAGTTCCGGGGAAAATTCGCTGGGATGAATTGCAAATCTTGCATAGCTACCCAGATATCCTAGACTTGGATTTGACACTTTCAGCGCCATCGCGACCTCCTCCCGGGCGCTTTCTGCTCAGTCATAAACAAACCCCCGAATAAGAGAGGGATCCGTCGATGCCCGCGCCTATCCATGCCAAGGTCGTCATTATCGGTTCCGGCCCCGCCGGTTACACCGCGGCGATCTACGCGGCGCGCGCGATGCTCGAACCCGTATTGATCCAGGGCATCCAGCCCGGCGGACAACTCACCATCACCACCGACGTGGAAAACTATCCCGGCTTCGCCGACGTCATCCAGGGCCCCTGGCTGATGGAGCAGATGGAGAAGCAGGCGGCGCATGTCGGCACCAAGATCGTCACCGATTTCGTCAACAAGCTGGAACTGGCGCAGCGGCCGTTCCGGCTGACCTGCGATAGCGGCGACGTTTACCTGGCGGAAACCGTGATCCTCGCCACCGGCGCGCAGGCGCGCTGGCTCGGGATTGCTTCCGAAGAAAAGTTCAAGGGCTTTGGCGTCTCGGCCTGCGCGACCTGCGACGGCTTCTTCTACCGCGGCAAGGAAGTGATCGTGGTCGGCGGCGGCAATACCGCGGTCGAGGAAGCGCTGTTCCTCACTAACTTCGCCTCACAGGTAACGATCGTGCATCGCCGCGACCATTTTCGCGCCGAGCGCATCCTGCAGGATCGCCTGTTCAAGAACCCCAAGATCAAGGTGGTCTGGGATTCCGCGATCGACGAAATCTGCGGCACCGAAAACCCCGGCAAGGTCACCCATGTCCGCCTGAAGAACGTCAAGACCGGCACACCGACCGAAGTGCCGGCCGACGGCGTCTTCATCGCCATCGGCCACGCGCCCGCAACCGACCTCGTCAAAGGCCAGATCAAGCTGAAATCCTCCGGCTATGTCGAGGTGGCGCCGAACTCGACCGCCACTTCAATTCCGGGCCTGTTCGCCGCCGGCGACGTCGCGGACGAAACCTGGCGGCAGGCGGTCACGGCTGCGGGCCTCGGCTGTATGGCGGCCCTCGAGGCCGAACGTTTCATGGCTTTGCGCGCGAGCGATCGCGCGGCGGCTGAATAATCATGCCTAGAACACGGGACGGATCATCGGACATGGATTGGGACAAGCTGAAAGTCTTTCACGCGGCTGCAGAGGCGGGAAGCTTTACCCACGCCGGCGAGCAGCTTGGGCTTTCGCAATCGGCGGTGTCGCGGCAGGTCAGCGCGCTGGAGCAGGAACTCGCGGTGTCGCTGTTCCACCGCCACGCGCGCGGGCTGATCCTCACCGAACAGGGCGACCTGCTGTTCCGCACCGCGCATGACGTGTTCATGCAGTTGCAGGCAGCGCGCGCCAAGCTCACCGACAGCCGCGAGCGGCCGAGCGGCGACCTCAAGATCACCACGCCGCCGGCGCTCGGCATCAACTGGCTGATCCCGCGGCTCGACGAGTTCACCGCGCTCTATCCGGACATCCGGATCTCGCTGATCGTTACCGACGAGGATCTCGATCTGTCGATGCGCGAGGCTGACGTGGCGATCCGGACCCGCAAGCCGACCCAGCCGGACCTGATCCAGCGAAAGCTGTTCTCGATCGGCTTCCATGCCTATTGCTCGCCGGAATACATCAAGCGCTTCGGTACGCCGCGGACGCTCGACGACCTCGACTCGCACCGCATCATCATGCTCGGCGATTCGCAGGTGCAGCCGCATTTGCAAAACCGCAGCTGGCTGATCGACGCCGGTCGCAACGGCTCGGGTCCTCGCGAAGCCTATTTCAAGGTGAACAATATCCTGGGGCTGGTCCGCGCCTGCCAGCAGGGGCTCGGCATCGCCTCCCTGCCCGACTACCTGGTCGAGGAAAACAACCGCCTGGTGCAGCTGTTCGGCGAAACCGACTCGATCGCGATCGACACCTACTTCGTCTATCCCGAAGAGTTGAAAACGGTCGCACGCGTGCAGGTGTTCCGCGATTTCGTGGTGAGCAAGGCGCAACGCTGGCCCTCCTAGATGATCACGAGGCAAACGCTTCGCGTTTGTCCCGAGGGAAAAGCGTTTTCCGAGAATATCTTGCTCCATATGAAGCTGGGCGCGGGTGACGTTTCGTCATCCCGCTTTTGCGGATTAGCCTATTTTATAAAGGGCCCGCTCACCGCATGACTGACATGCGGCTCGGACGGTTGCCGCACAGCACTGATGAGGATCATAGTGCTTGAACGCTGATCGGTCGCGTCGCGCATATGTCCCCCTCCTCCAGTGGCGCGGCAGTTCAGTAATCCCTCTTGGAAGGTGATTGTGTCGGCCTCACGTGGCCAATACCTCAAGCCGGGCTCTCTTGGGCCCGGCTTTTTTTCGCGCCCGAGTCTCTTTCATCGACAGGCCATGGTGCTGCGCGGATTGACTTTGCGGTCCTCTGCCACCATCATCCGGACATGATCACGCGTTCGTGCGCAGCCTTGTCGTCGAAAAAAGGTCCCCGTTTGGGGACCCGAGATCAACGCGCGCGCTAGACTGCCGCAACCCGCGATCCCGAAAAGCCCCGCCGTCTGGACGGGGTTTTTTATTGGTCCCGTCTCCGGCTCACCCCATGAGGAGATGGAACAATGACTGACCAACCGACTGACGATCTTCGAGGCCGCTTGCAGGGCCTGTGGCTGCCGCTCATCACGCCGTTTCGCGACGGCGAACTCGACGAGGCATCGTTACGCCGGCTCGTCACGCACTATACGGCCGGCCCGGTCGACGGCTTCATTCTCGCGGCAACGTCGGGCGAAGGCATGTCGCTCCGCGCGGACGAGCTCGAGCGGCTGGTGACGGTAACGCGCAGCGAGCTATCTGCCAGCGGCCGCCACCTGCCGATCCTGTTGGGCCTGTCGGGTGCCTCTACCGCGAAGATGCTGGATGCGCTGGATGAGACGGCGACCTGGCCGATCGACGGCTATCTGATCGCGAGCCCCTATTACATCCGTCCCTCGCAGCGCGGCCTGGTGCAGCATTTCACCGCGCTCGCGGACCACGCCTCGTGGCCGATCGTGCTCTATAACATCCCATACCGGACCGGCGTCAGCCTCACCAACGAGACGCTGCTGCAGCTCGCCCTGCATCCAAACATCGTCGGCATGAAGGATTGCGGCGCCGACCGCGCGCAGTCGATCGACTTCTTAAGCAGACGGCCGTCCAACTTTCGTGTGCTGACCGGCGAGGACGCGCTGTATCACGAAGCGCTCGCCGACGGCGCCGACGGGGCGATCCTGCTGTCGGCGCATCTGGAGACCGACGCCTTCGCCTCGGTGCGGACAGTCATGAAGCAGGGCGATCGCGCCGGCGCGCATGCGTGCTGGAAGGCCATTTCCGGCCTGACCCGGCTGCTGTTCGCCGAACCGAGCCCGGCGCCCGCAAAGTACTGGCTGACGCGCAGCGGGCTGATCGACAGCGCGGAAGTGCGCCTGCCGATGGTGGAGGTGAGCGCGGAGCTCGCAGCGTTGCTGGACGAGGAAATCGAGCGGCGCAGGCCGCAGATCTTGCGTCGGGCCTGAACGTCGCGCCAAGAGAGGCGCCAATAGAGATGGCCGGCCCCGCTCGCCCTGGATGGCGAGCGGAAGCAACGCGCTTTAGCTGACCAGCAGGCGATAGGTCAGCACCGGCGCGAAGCCGAGCACCATCGCCCAGATGGCGAACGACGACACCAGCAGAACGTCATGCGCCCGCTGGGCGAGTTCGCCGGTCGGATATTTCCTGTCGTGCGTGGTCATTGTGATTCCCCCCGTTGATGTTCCTTGAGGAGAAACAGCTACAGATAAAATTTTAATGTCGCGCTCGGGCCTTCGCTCGAAGTTGCGGCTTCGCACTCACCAGCCATTAACCAGGACACCGCGGTGGTTAATCGGCGGTAGCACCTGCCGTCAAGTGCGAGCGAAATCGCAACCGGGTTTTTAAAACTGATCGCGTATCAATGACTCCACAAACAACGGAAAACGCGGGGGCGCGTCGTGCATTTCGAAAAGAACACCATTCCTCGGGAACAGGGTTTTAGCACCGAGGACATTCTGTGGGGCATCGGCATCTGGTCGGTGATCCTGACGCTGTCGCCGGTCGTCGTGCTCTACGTGCTGATGGTGGCGTAAGGGAGCTGTCATTCCGGGGCGATGCGAAGCATCGAACCCGGAATCTCGAGATTCCGGGTCTGGTCCTTCGGACCATCCCGGAATGACGACCGATCCCACAAAAAGAAAAACGCGCGGAACGCCGCGCGTCTTTGTCAGTCCAGAAAAAATCAATCCAGAAAAGAAAGCGGCGTTGTTACGCCGCCTGCTTGTGCATGGCGCCCGATGCCGACGCCGACCCGCGGATCGCCTTGATCGAACGTTCGATCGCGCCCCACAGCCTGGTGATCTCGGCCGCGGCCCGGCCTTCCGCATAATATTCGCGGGCGCCTTCGCCCTGGCTCAGCGCCATGATCAGATCGGCGCGGTTGGTGATCTGGCCGCTCCACACCGGCGCACGGAATTTCGCTAGCGCTTCGCGTGCGATGGTGACGATGCGGCTCTCGGCGCCGTCGCGTTCGGCGGGTGCGCCGTTGACTACGACCGCGTAGGGCTTGCGCGCCGCGCGGCAGGTCTGAATCGTTTCCTGCACCGCGTTGACGTCGAACACGCCCGGCCGCGCCGGAATGATCACCATCGTTGCGTTGCGGATCGCGTCGTCAACAACGGCCGAGAGATTCGGCGGGGTGTCGATGAACACCCATTCGATGCCGTCGCGCTTGGCGGCAGCGACGATGCCGCTGACGGAATTCACCGCGGACTTGATCGGCGGTTCGTTGGTGCCGCGCAATTTGTGCCAGAGCGTAAGCGATCCCTGCGGGTCGGCATCGACCAGAAGGATGGGCTTCGTTGCCTTGTGAACATGGGCAGCGAGGTGAGCAGCCAGGGTACTCTTTCCCGAGCCCCCCTTACGCGAAGCGAAAACTATGACGTTCATAACTTGGCCTCCAGTTGACCCCAGAAGCTGAAAATGAATCAGCGGGCTGATTCGCGAAAGAAAAATTTATTGGATGCCGCGATGAAGCCACGTAATTGCCAACAAGGCTGGTTTTTGAGTCACACGTGTGATTACGGTCACAACCGAAAGCGGAATCGATTGAATGCCTTGCAGAGTGCCTCGATCGACTCATTGCGCGCTTTTGGCGCGCTCGCGTTCGAGTTTTACGCGCTGACGCTCAAGCCATTTGCGCTCGATCCATCCGAGCCCCTGCGCCATCGGCTTCTGCAGCCATGGCACGTCCTGCGCGAACAAAAGGAGTCCGAGCGGCAGCATCCAGAGTCCCAGCACCGGCAGGAAGCTGAGAAAGCCACCAACGATCAGCAGTATCGCGAGCGGAATCCGGGCGTAGATCGACGACGGCTTGCGCAGCCACGCGACGAACCTCGCCGGTCCGGGCGGCAGCTTCTTCTGGAACCAGGCAAAATGCCGGTCCAGTTCTTTTTGGTGCTGACTCAATGAACCCTCTCCTCTTGGCCTAGGGAGATGTTCACTGCAGACGCCGCAAACAAGACGTCCGTTTGCATTGCGAGGGGATCTTGAAATGGCGGTGGCGCCGTCAGGTCGCGCGTTTCGCCGGCTTTTTGGTCTTGCGCGCCTTGGCGCTCACGGCCTTGCGCGGTGCCGCCGGCCGGATCACGGCCGGCCTGACCGCAGCCTCGGTGGGCTCGGGATCTGGCCTGAACTGGGCGCGACAGGGCGGCGAGAGCTGGGATTTTTTTGCGACCATGCAGGCCGTCACGCGGCCGACATCGGGAATCTCGGAGCTGCAGAGGCGGAACGCGTCGCCGGTGCAGGCCTGCTCCTGTTCGGGGGTGTAGGTTTGACCCGCGACGGGCGAGATCGAAAGCGCGAGTGCGGTAGCCAGCAACCATCCAAACCCGAAATTCCCTGCTCGAAAAATCGTCATCCATCCCCCCGGCCCAAAGTTTGGCGGAATTGTGGGTGAACGGATCAGGATTCGCAAGCACGGGTGGACCGCGCGCCACAGCACAAGTGTCGCGGGGGTCGGATCGCGGCACGTCCGATCAGGGCCAACAACAGGCATCATTTCGCTGTTGTTGGGTTCGGTGAGCCGATTTCCCCGAGGCGGCGGCCCACCCCGCCGTCACGATGCGATTTCGTGCCAACCCATCCAGCCGGTGTAAAGGCCGACGAACACGATCAGAGCTGCCGACACGTAGGGCGCCCGATGGGCAAAACGCGTGAAGCCGGACCAGTGACGCTCGACGTGACGGATGCTAAGCGCGGCCAGCACACCGGCGGACACCATGGTAATCGCGAGACCGATACCGAAACAAAGCACGAGCGCGAAGCCGAGGCTGAACTGCTTTAATTGAATGCAGAGCAGCAACACTGTGATCGCGGCAGGACAAGGTATCAGTCCGCCCGTGAGACCGAAGAGAATTATCTGAGCCGTCGTGACCGTGCGCCCGGCGAAGCGTTTGCGGATGTCGGCCGCATGCGCACGTGCGTGCGCGTCGTCCTCCTCTCCAAGGTCCATGCGCGAGTGGTCGTGCTCCTCGAACACCAACTCTGCCGCGTCCTTACCCACCATCAGGCGCGCTTTAAACGCATGGGGTTCAGGAATTTCCTCGTTGCTTTCAAGATACTCTTGGTGGCTGACAAAGCTGAATGAGTGCTCGGTGCCGTCGGGACGGATAGTCGTCACGAAGACATCGAGTGCAGACGGAAGGACGCCCGCCTCACTCTGAATGCGCCAGCGTGGGGGCGCACCTTCCTCGAAGATTTCGAGCAAGAGCGAATACCCGGCGACCGCAGCGCTCTGCGGCTCGTCATGATGGTGGTGATCGTCCTCCGAATGTTGCTCGCGCCACGTGCGCCAAGTCATCCACGCGGCGATGCCAATAATGATAACGGCCGAGGCCAATTGCAGGTAGGCTTCGCTGCGCTCTCCGGACCATTCCTTTCCGAAGTGCAATCCGGCGAGCGCGACTGCCCAGACAATCGCAGTGTGAGAGATTGTAGCCGATAAGCCAAGCATCACAGCCTGCAGCACCGTACCCCGGATGGCGACCATGAATGCCGCCATCATGGTCTTGGAATGGCCCGGCTCCATTCCGTGCAACGCACCTAACAGGATCGCACTGGGTACAAAAAGCCAAGCGTGCGCGCTGCTCTGTTGGAGCAGGTGGGACAGGTCTGTCATTTCGTTCACTTCAGATAGGTTCGAACCACGTCGATCAAGTCAGCGGCGCCCTTTGCCTTCTCGGGGTCCTTTTCATGGGCGGGATCCACAACGTGATGGCGGATGTGATCCTCAAGCAGCTCGGTGGTGAGGCCACCGATGGCCCCCCTCACAGAAGCAACCAACATCAGAACATCGGCACAGCCAATCTCCGCCTCTAAGGCGCGCTCGACCGCTTCCAGTTGTCCCTTGATGCGTCGGACCCGGCCTACGAGCTTCGACTTGTTCTTAATGGTATGCGACATCACCCTAATATAGGGGGGTACCCTATATAGGTCAATGGTCTTGATTGGCAAATCTTCCCATCACCGTTCTCCCGGCCACCACGTTGACGGTGGGTTACTCGCGGAAATCTTGCTGCGCCAGGGCTACCAAGTGGCTCCGCTTGTCGCATCTGCGAACAGTCCTTGCATCGCACGCAGCGCTCAAGCTCATGGATCAACCTCTGCCGACCACTCCGCGAGCTGCTTCTTTGCTTCGTGTTTCGCGGTGTCGCTACAGAGCCTGAGTTGTGCTGCCCAGCGCACGCCGTACAGCCGCTCGTACTCGTCGCGCACGTCTGACGGGATTACCTTTTTGCGCAAACCGCTCCCCGCTTTTAGCCTGACTTAAACCGACCATCCGCAACGCCATTTGTAGCGCCTTTGTATTTCTACGGGCAAATGCGTCAGTTCTATCAGTAAGATGGCGGAACCGCGGGCGATTTTTTCGGTGTGGTACAGTTGGGTGGGCTCGAACCACCGACCTCCTGTTCCACAGACACCGCAAGAGCCCCCGCCGGTGCTACGCCATTCCCGCCATTCATACGAAAACTGTAACATTATCAACTAATAAGGCCGCCAGACCCCGCCTTACCTGCGCTGCAATTAGCGTTATGGTGGTAGCTACGTGGTAGCTACAGAGGCGATCGATGGCTGTTTCGAGTATCACAATCCGCGCAGTACAAGCGCTCAAACCGGGCGAGACTATCTGGGATGCAGACCACCGCGAAGCGGTCCGGGGCTTTGGTGTTCGGCGTCAACGCGACCAGGCGGCCTACGTCCTCAAGTACCGCGTGTTCGGCCGGCAGCGCTTTGTCACCATCGGTCCTCACGGCGCCCCTTGGACGCCAGAGCTTGCGCGCAAGGAGGCCAAGCGGCTCTTGGGCCTGGTTGCCAGCGGCAAAGACCCGGCGGACGAGAAAAGCAAAGCCCGACTGCAAGCCGCCGACACCCTCCGAGCAATTGCCGACCAATATCTTCGGAGCGCCAAACAAAGGCTGAAGCCCCGGACCTATTCGGAGATAGAACGCTACTTGTTGGTCAGTTGGAAACCCCTGCATTCGGTCTCGGTCTTCCAGATCACCCGGCGCCGTATTTCGGCTCGTATCGCGGACATCGCATCAGCTCATGGAGCGGTCTCAGCCGCCCGCGCCCGTACCGCCCTGTCTTCAATGTTCAACTGGGCAATACGCGAGGGCCTCGACATTGCCGCGAACCCGGTTCTCGGCACTAACCGACCCGTACAGCCGGGAAGCCGCGAGCGTGTCCTCACGGAGACGGAGCTATCAACCATCTGGCATGCCTGTGGCGATGACGATTATGGACGCATTGTGCGTTTACTGCTGCTCACGGCCCAACGCCGTGATGAGGTAGGCAGCATGCAGTGGGCCGAACTTGATGCCTTGTCGGAGCTCTGGACACTGCCAAGCGCCCGGACCAAGAACCATCGCGAGCATTCGCTGCCATTGGTTCCCGTCGCCCTATCCCTACTCCCGCACCGCCAAACCGGACGGGACTTCCTTTTTGGTAACGGGCCCCGCCGCGGCGGTGACACCCATCGCGGTTTCTCCGGCTGGTCCAAGTCGAAGGCGGCGCTTGATGCACGGATTGCGGAAACCCTGGGTACTCCCCTACCCCATTGGACAGTCCACGATCTTCGGAGATCGGCGTCCACGGTGATGGCCGACCGGCTTGGCGTGTTGCCCCACATCGTGGAGGCGATCCTTAACCACGTCAGCGGCCACCGGGCCGGCGTTGCTGGTGTTTATAACCGCGCCCGGTACTCCGCCGAGATGCGCGAGGCACTTCAGCGCTGGGCACAGCACGTTACGACCCTGCCAGCGCCAAGGCTCAGAGAGGTGGCAGCCTGAGAGCGCGCTTCGGGCATTCTCTTATTGATGTCCGCCACGGGGCTGTCAGTTCCACTCCTGGTTCAAGGAGCTAACCTGCGAGCGGCGGAGGTTTGAGTCACGGGCCATACATCGCAAGGAGTCCTTCGGAGACGTGTAAAGCATGACAGTACGCTTGCGCTGAAGGAAAAATGGCGAAAGATCTCCAGTCTGCAAGTTCAGTCAGTGAAAATCGCCCCTTATCGCGTCTCCGATCCGTCACGCGGAGCGTTGCTGCGCGACCGGATCGTCGAAGTCGCTGCGCGCCGGATCGAGGCCAAGCCGGTCGCGCAATGTACCGTCGCGGTATTCGCCCCGGAACAGGCCGCGCTTGCGCAGCAGTGGAACGACCTCACTGGTAAAGATTGTAAATTGTGTCGGCAGGATCGGCGGCATGACGTTGAAACCGTCCGCGGCACCCGACACGAACCAGTCCTCGATCACGTCGGCGATCTGTTCGGGCGTTCCCGTCGCGGTGAAATGCCCGCGTGCGCCGGCCAGGCTGTGCAGCAGACGGCGCAGCGTCGGCCGCTCGCGGGCGACATGGGCCGTGATCGCCTGTGCGCGGCTGCGCGACGCCTGCACTTGCGACGGATCGGGGAAATCCTCGACGGAAAGAACCTGGTCGAGTTTCAGATGCGAGAAATCATGTCCGCCGAATCGGTTCGACAGCCGCGATAGACCGACACTCGGATGCGAGAGCTCGTTGAGCTCGTCCCATACGCGTCTCGCCTCGAGCTCGGTCGATCCGATCGCAGCACTGATCCCCGGCAGGATGACGATCTGGTCGGGCGACCGTCCAAGCGCGCGGGCCTGCGTCTTGATGTCGGAATAAAATGAAATCGCGCTCTCCTTTTGCAGATGCGCGGTGAAGATGGCTTCGGCATAGCGTGCAGCGAACGCCCTTCCGTCGGTGGAGGCACCTGCCTGCACGAAGACCGGCCGCCCCTGCGGAGAGCGCGGGATGTTGAGCGCGCCTGCGACGGCAAAATGGTTGCCGCGATGCTCGATGCGCCGAATGCGGTCGGTCCGGGCATAGAGCCCGGTCTCGCGATCGTCGCGGATGGCGTCCCTCGCCCAGCTATCCCACAGCTTCGACACCACCTCGACGAATTCGTGGGCGCGATCGTAGCGCTGATCGATGCCGGCCTGCCGCTCCTGTCCGAAATTGGCCGCCGCTGCCGGCGCCCACGAGGTTACGATGTTCCAGCCGATGCGGCCGCCGCTGAGATGGTCGAGCGAGGCGAACTGCCGCGCGAGGTTGTAAGGCTCGCTGTAGGTCGTCGAGGCGGTTGCGATCAACCCGATCCGCTCGGTCAGCGCGGCGAGCGCGCCGAGCAGCGTCAGCGGTTCGAGTTCACCGCGCGCGGCATGACCCAAATCCTCTCCAAGCACGACATGGTCGGCGAAGAAAACCGAGTCGAGCTTCGCCGCCTCTGCCGCCAGTGCGAGATCACGGTAATAGGCCAGATCGGTCGGTGCCCGCCGGGTCGAGCTATTGTGGCGCCAGGCGGCCTCGTGGTGGCCGCGGCTGTGAATGAACAGATTGAGATGCATTTGGCGGGTCATTGGGTTGGTCCTAAGCTTGATCCTGTCGAGCGCGATCAAACGGTGTCCGTGACGCCCAGTGCGGCGAGAAGCGCGCTACGCAGGCTGTCAAAATGGCTATCCTTGGCGCGCGGATGAGCGAGCATGACGGGGCGGTCGACCACGATTTTCCCGCTTTCCATCACCAGAATCCGGTCGGCAAGCTTGATGGCCTCATCGACGTCATGTGTGACGAGCAGCACGGTCGGCTGCTGCTGCCGGATCAGGCGAAACAGCAGTTCGTGCATCCGCAGCCGTGTCAGCGCATCGAGGGCCCCGAAAGGCTCATCCGCAAGCAGTAGATTGGGCTGGCGCACGAGGGAGCGCGCCAAGGCCACGCGCTGCTGCTCGCCTCCCGACAGCGCGTTCGGCCAGGAATCTTCGCGCCCGGCGAGCCCAACGTCAGCCAGAGCCGCGCGCCCGCGCCGCTCGGCATCGGCCACGCGAAAACCGAAGATGACGTTCTGCAGGACGCTCTTCCACGGCAGCAGACGGGAATCCTGAAACAGCACGGAACGATCGTCGGGCGCCAGGATTGAACCCTCGCCGTCGACTTCATCGTCGAGACCGGCAATCGCGCGCAGCAGCGTGCTC
This sequence comes from Bradyrhizobium sp. AZCC 2262, assembly GCF_036924535.1. NCBI lineage: Bacteria > Pseudomonadati > Pseudomonadota > Alphaproteobacteria > Hyphomicrobiales > Nitrobacteraceae > Bradyrhizobium > Bradyrhizobium sp. AZCC 2262. The sequence goes on from NZ_JAZHRT010000001.1 coordinate 6,653,637, forward strand.
TTGCCCGAGCCGCTCTTGCCGATCAACGCTACGAACTCACCGGAGGCAAAGTCGAGCGATACGCCATCGAGCACAATGCGGCCGAAGAAACGGCGGGTCACGCCGCGGAGGCTGACGGCGGGAACAGCACTTGACGACGCGGGACGGAAGGCGTGGACCGAGGCGTTCATTTCGCGGATGCCGTGCGATAGGCCATGGCCTTGCGCTCCCAGAGCCGAACCGCAAAATCCGATCCCAGGCCGAGCGCGGCGTAGATCACGAGGCCGACCACGATGATGTCGGTCTGGCCGTAATCCCGCGCCCGGTTCATGAGATAGCCAATGCCCTCGGAGGTGTTGATCTGTTCGAGCACCACCAGCGCTGCCCAGCAGGTGGTGACGGCGAGCCGGAGCCCGGTGAAGAAACCCGGCAATGCGCCCGGAAGTGCCACCTCGCGCAGGAAGGCCGTGCGCGACAATCTCACGGTGCGGGCGAGTTCGACGTAGCGCGCATCAATCCCTGTGAGCGCCGCGTGCGTATTGATGTAAACTGGTATCAACACGCTCGATGCGATCAGCGCGATCTTCATCGCTTCGCCGATGCCGAGCCAAAGGATCGCCAGCGGGATCAGCGCCAGCGTCGGAATGGCGCGCTTGATCTGGACGAGACCATCGACTGACGCTTCGCCGATACGGCTGAGGCCGGCCGTCAATGCCAGCGCGAGGCCGATCGCCACGCCGATTCCGAGCCCGAGATAGGCGCGTTTGGCGGAGGCCAGGAAGTGGTCGACCAGCGTGCCGGAGGCCAGCAGCTTGGCGCCGGTGAGCAGGGCTGTCGATGGCGCGGCCAGAAATTTCGGCGACAGCCAGCCCACTGCCGATGCGAATTCCCAGAACACGAGCAGGACCACGGGTCCGAACAGAATCGCGGAACTTGGAAGCCGGCGCGGCACTAGCCTGGGCAGCTTGCCGGATTCGGATTGCCGGGGCGTCCCGTACCATCCGAATTTCCGCGTGTCGGCCGACTTCTCGGCAACATGCAGCGGAAGGCTCAAATCATCTGCTCGGTCCGACATGGCAGGTTTCAATGACCTTTTGCGGCAACGTCATCGAAGCGCAGGTCGAATTCCTCTCGCGCATCAAGCCGCTTCGGCAGGTCGCCCGCTTCAAAGATCACGTCGATCAGGGATTGCTGCCGAGGAATCAAACTGACCAGCGAAGGGAATTCGTAGACGCCTTCCGATTCGACGATCTTGCGGCCATCGGCCGGCTTTAGATTCTGCTGCTTGACGTAATAGGCCTCGACCCATGCGTCGATGTTCTTGTTGGACCAGCGGCTGGCCTCGACCCAGGCGGCCACGAACTCGCGGATCGCCGCGGCCTTTGCCGGATCGTCCAGCGCCTTCTTGCTGGCATAGAGGTAGGTCAGGCTTTTGGGCAGCCGGTCGTTCTGTGCCTTTGGAACGGAACTGGCGCCGCGGTCGGCGAAGTCGGCAAGATAACGCGAGAAGTGCGGCTCGTTCAGCGCGGCAACGTCAACCTGGCCCGACCGGATCGCATCGGGAAAGTCTCCGGCCCGCAACGGCACGAGGCGGACATCCTTCCGGGTGAGCCCGGCCAGCTTCAACGCGTTCAGCACGAAGGGCTGACGCCCGGTTCCTTCGCCATAGGCGATGCTCTTGCCGCGCAGTTGTTCCAGGCTTTCTATCTTGAGCCCGGCGCGCACCGCGAGGAAATAGTCCGTCTCGGACGAGGTTCGCGCGGCGACGATTGGAATCTGTTCACCGGCCGCGTGGGCCTGGATTGGCGGTGTGTTGCCTACCGTCGCGAGATCGAGCGCGCCCGCCCGAAAAGCTTCCAGAATGGCCGGGCCGCCGAGGAAATTCGCATAGGCGATCGTGCTCGAGAGATTCTTTTGCGCGCCCGAGGCACGCAGCAACGTTTGCAGCACCTGGTTTTGGTCGGCGACCACGAGTTTCGTACCGGAGGGAACGCGTGCCTGCGGCACAGATTGCCCCGACGCCGCGCCCGAAGCCATCGTGACGACAGGCAGCAGCAGGCACCACGTCAGAAAACCCCGGCGCTGAAACATCATTTTTGCGGCGGGCCCTTTGGTCGACATGCTTGCTCCTCATTCCGGATGACGGCCGCTCTGGTTTCCCGGAAAGGGGCATCACCGATCAATACTGGTGAGGAATCGTCCTGTTAGTCAAACAAATGCTCTTTCGATTGGTGCGTGATAAAGCGAAGGGCATTCTCTCACGCGCGGCACAGACGAGAACAACGATCTCATAGCGAAATTCCGGCACCACGGGGACACGACTCCATCACACGCTTCGCCCGACCAAAGCAATATCGAAAACCTATTGTTCGATTTGTCGCTTTTGCGACTGAAATATTTTCACGCACGAATGAAAATCCAGAAGCTGCTGAGGTAATGGTGCGGGCTTCTCCGCCGCCTCCGACATTCAAAATTTCATTTCGTTGACCTCGCGAAATACGCTCTTCATGCTTGCGCAGTGATTTTCGCACTTTTTTGTGTGCAGACGGGCATCCGATTGGCGATGATGATGAAGCGAGGGTTGCTCGACTCGCACAGTGTCCACCACAACAGAGCACCCATGTCGAACGATTTGAGCCTGGATAATCAAGGTCCTGCCGGCGCAGGAACCATAGGTTCGGACTGCGCGACACATCGCCTGATGCTTGCCGCCGTTCGCGTCTCAACCAGCGAATCGTGGTTCGAGCGGCATGATGGGCCGACGCTTCTTGTGGCTGCGGCCATCTACGCGGGCTGGCTGTTTCTGCTCACCTCGCATGCTTACGTTCCCTGGTGGATCACCGCACCACTCGCCGGTTACATCGTGCAATGGCACTTCTCCCTGCAGCATGAGGCGATCCACAGCATGCGGGGAATACCGAAATGGCTGCGGCGCGCGCTGGTCTGGCCGCCGATCGGCATCTGGTTCCCGTTCGAGCTATATCGCCAATCGCATGCGCGGCACCACCGCAACGATCACCTCACTTATCCAGGTGAAGACACGGAATCGTACTACCATGAGGAGGAAGACTGGGAGGATTACGGCAGCTTGTCGCGGTGGCTCCTGATCGTCAATCAGACATTCCTGGGCCGGCTGTTTGTCGGCCCGTTGCTCCGGACACCGCATTTTCTCATCAAGGAAGCCAGGAAAATATTGGCCGGCGATCTCGCCAATCTCGGCATATGGGTTCGCCACCTGATCGGAGTGGCCTTGGTCCTGCTGTTCGTGGCAGAACTTTTCGAAACGTCCGCTTTTCGGTACCTTGCGGAGTTCGTCTATCCCGGCCTCATATTGGGCATGATGCGCAGCTTCACCGAGCATCGCTGGGGCGAGCGGCCCGGCGAGCGTACCGCGGTTGTCGAATCGAACTGGGTGTTCGGCCTGCTGTTTCTATGGAATAATCTTCACGTCGTTCATCATACCTACCCGACGCTGCCGTGGTGGAAGGTTCCGCGCGTCTGGCGGGAACATCGCGAGCTCATCCAGGCTCACAATGGCGGGTTCGTGTTCAGAGGGTATGGTGAGATCGCGCGGCGATGGCTGGTGACGCCGAATTTCATTCCGGTTCATCCGCCGAGCTTCGCCAGCAGGAGATTGGCATCCTGACCCAGCTGTCCCCCTATTCCGACCGACGGTTTCGATTTCAGGGCTCTTCCACCGGGCCTGATCGGGCGCACGCGAGCGGCGACACGAATTGGTCGGCGAGCCTGCCGATGTACGCACTTCCCGAAATGGAAGCCGCCAATGCCGCCTTCCTGGCCGTTTTGCAGCAGCGGCTTCGCGCCAGGGGCATTCCCGAGATCTCCTTTACCCAGGTTTGCGGTTATCCGCTGTTCAAGCACGACCGCGATCGATACCGCATGCTGGCCACCCCGCATTACGCGATGCCCGGATGCGTGGGATCGAGCCATCGCGCTTTCTTCATGGTCCGCGCCAATGATCCGGCGCAGCGCCTGGAAGATTTGCGCGGGCACGTATTCGGCTGCAACAGCCTGTTGTCGAACTCGGGAATGAACCTGCCGCGGCTGTCACTGGCGCGCATCGCCGGCGGCAAACCTTTCTTTTCCGCCGTCGTGATGACCGATGCGCATGTCACCAGTCTCGAACGGCTCCACGAAGGCAGTATCGACATTTGCTCGGTCGATAACGTGACATGGGGCTTTTACAAGAAGTTCCGTCCTGTCGCCGCCGCGCGCTTCCGGATACTCGACGAAACCGTCTCCAGCCCGTCGTTGCCATTCGTTACGTCGGCGAATACGACGGAAACCGAGGCGGTCGCGCTTGCCGAGACCCTGTACGAGATCACAAGGGATCCGCAGCTCGCCCACATACGTGAGGCACTGGAACTCACTGGTCTTTCCGTGCCCGATGTCGCCGCCTACGAACGTTTGGCCGATTACGAGCGCGAAGCCGCCGAGCTTGGCTTTCCCGAAATAAAATAGACGCTGAACTGTCGAAGGCTGCGACGGCCAACAGGGATGCCGTCATTTTGCTTTCCGCTGCGCAAGCCTCGTGCCGGTGCGTGCGCAAGCCATCGTCATGTTCCCGCAACGTCCGATCGCATGCTCCGTAGGATCCTTCGCATCAGGATCTCTCCGTCCGTCGTTACAAACCGCTGGTCGGCGCGCTGATCGAGAACGTCGATCTGACAAGGCCGCTCAGCGACCGCAACAAGCTGGATCTGAATCGTGCTTTGACGGAGCATGGCGTCATTTTCATCCGCAATCAGGCGCTGAATTTCGCGCAGCATGTCGAACTCGCCCGCATCTTCGGCAATCCCATCCAAGAACATCTATCTGCCGTCGGTGAACGGGCTGGGCTATCTCATCAACTATGCCCAGTTCACGTTCGAAATCTCGAAGATGTATGCGGGCATCATCACCCTGTCGCTGCTCGGGCTGGTGTTGAACCAGGGGCTCGTGCTGGTGGAACGTCGGCGCACCGCCTGGAAAGGCGAGGCGTGAAGGCCCACGTGTCGGCTAGGCGTAGGAAATGAACTTGAACGCGGGACCGTTTGATCCCGAACTCTTGCCGCAAAGCGAGCCCAGCGGGGTCACGACCCCGGCGGGAAGAACACCAGCGCACGCACTTCGATGCTCTCTCGCGGCGGCGCGTCGGGAGTGAGCGGATTCTCGAATGAGGTGTGAAACGACAGTCTGGCGCGGCCGTCATTGGCGCTGTCGTGGATCCGGATCAACAGGGCTTCGTCGGTCTGCATCTCCGAGAAATAGTGCCAGCGATGAGCTGGATTGTATTCGACCCTCGACGTCTCGCCGCGAACATGGGCATAGACGAGGTCGCTGGCGATCAGGTCATCATCCGTGAATGTCTGCGCGTCACATAGCGCCAAGGGTGAATCCAGCACGGGTCCGCGGACCGGCCGCCAGACGTTGACGATGCCAAACCGGTGCCGCAACAGTTCGTCCGCCTCGGCGCCGAGGTGGTCGCGGACGCGCCGAGGCGCCGAGTTTACCGTGTGGTCGTTGTGCACTTGCCGCGATGGCGGGGCCAAACCGGGCAGCGTGGCGTTGCGGACGTTGTGGTCGAACACGACGACGCGGCTGGCACCAAGCCTGTCGCGCAGCAATTGCTCGACCTCGGGGTAATAGACACGCTTGATCTCCTCCGGATCGTAAAAATCAGCGACGGCGGTCGGCGCCTTGACGAGGGTAAAGCCGTTGCGGTCAAGCGTGAACTCGGACTCGCGGCCGCGGGCGTCCTCGATCGACACCTCGCGCGGATCGTCGATGCCGTTCCACTGCGGGACGCCCGGCGGCGGTTCAATGCGATAAAATGCCGGTCTTTCGGCACCGCGCTTGAGGTAGTGAAGCGTCGTGGTGAGATTTCGAGCGGCGGTGGCTGCTTCGAGTGCCATGGTGGCTGCTACTCCGCGTCAAATGATCTTGTTACGCCGATCTTTGGGTTGTCCGCCGCGGTCAGGGATCGATACGCCACAAGCGGGCTCCGATCGAATCGCGAAGAAGTCGCGGCTGCCTTACGTTGCGAAAATCTAGCGCAGGAAGGTGCCAACGTCAGCGTGATGATCCACCAAAGAGTCGAAGGGAGCGCACGCGATTCTCCAAAAATGATTTGGCTAGGGGAAATTGCTTCTCTGCCAGACATGGCGCCCATTCGCGCAGTGCGATCGATGCGCATGTCGATACGACACGCCGTGTCGATGGTTTGCCCGCGCAGCCGGTAGCCGCGAGCGGTCACTCCTCATCGAGCAAAGTGTTCTGTCGCTTGAAGCCTCCCGCGAAATTTCATCTCCAGGTCTTCTCAAATACAAAATTGACGCTTTGGCGCGCCGCGAACTAGCCTTCCACTGAGACCTATCGTTCCGATCGCGTGAGAAGATGGAGCGCTGCAGTGCAAATTGAGGCTGGACTTCATCCGGGCGACGAAGGAAAGACCTCGCCGAAGCACGTACGCGATATCGATCGGCGCCCATGGACCGCAGTCGAGAAACACAAACTGAGGGGCCTCGTCAGCCGACAGGTGTCCGCCGCAAAAATCGCAAAACAGCTCCGGCGACCGCTCGCCTCGATCAGGATCATGGCGACAAGCCTTGGCCTTACCATCGAGCAGGGTTGAAGCCCTCCAGTCCTGCTCGCAAAGAGTATCAACCATGACACAATCTTCCGATCTGCAACGCCGTGCTTTTTTGACCGGAGCAGCGGCTGCGGCCACCGGATGGTTGGCGAGCAGCGGCAATTCCCTTGCAGGGCCGCCGCTTCAGGTTCCGGTCTGGACCCGTGAACAAGGCGCGGCAATCGTCAGTCCGCCCTACGGAGTTCCTTCCCGCTTCGAAGACGGCATTGTCCGGCGACCGCGAGCGACGCCACCGATACCGACGGCGGCATCCAGCGGAACGCCTTTGCAGCATCTGCATGGCATCATCACGCCGGCGGGCCTGCATTATGAGCGGCACCACGCTGGTGTGCCGGCGATCGATCCTGACCACCACCGCCTGGTGGTGCATGGCCTGGTCGAGCGTCCCCTCGTGCTATCGATGGACGATCTGCTGCGCTTTCCGTCGGTGTCGCGGATCCATTTCCTGGAGTGTTCCGGCAACACCGCAACATGGAACAGCGGAAACCCGAAATGGACCGTACAGGATACCCACGGCCTGCTCAGCTGCAGCGAATGGACGGGCGTATCGCTGGTGACGATCCTGGGAGAAGTCGGACTCAAACCCGGCGCCAAATGGATATTGGCCGAGGGCGCCGATGCGGCGGCCATGAGCAGAAGCATACCCATCGAGATCGCACTGGACGATGCCATCCTTGCTTACGCGCAGAACGGTGAGCGGCTTAGGCCTGAGCAAGGCTATCCGTTGCGGCTGTTCCTGCCGGGCATCGAAGGCAATATGAGCATCAAGTGGCTCCGCCGCCTCAAGGTCGGCGATCAACCATTCCAATCGCGCGAGGAAACGTCGAAATATACCGACCTGATGCCTGACGGTACCGCGCGGCAATTCACGTTCACGATGGAAGCCAAATCGGTGATCACGTCGCCCTCGGGCGGCCATCAATTGCGCGGACCAGGCTTCTACGAAATCAAGGGGTTTGCCTGGTCGGGACGCGGCAGCATCAAGCATGTCGACGTCTCGATCGACGGCGGCACGACATGGCGTACGGCGGAGTTGCAGGAACCAGTACAATCCAAATGCCTGACCCGCTTCCGGTTACCTTGGGATTGGGATGGCGGGCCGACGCTGCTGCAAAGCCGCGCAACCGACAGTACCGGCTATCGGCAACCAACCAAACAACAACTCATCACCGCGAGGGGCCTCAACTCTAACTACCACTTTAACGCCGTCTATGGTTGGCAGGTCGGCGAGGGTGGAGCCGTTACCCATGTCGTTTAATCGGACGCAGGCGGCCTTCGCTATTGCTGTATTTCTTCTTGTTGGGCAGGCCGAAGCCCAGACGGTCGGGCGGTATAAGCTCGGACACGTAGCCGATCCCGGCGAGATCGCGGCCTGGGATATCGATGTGCGCGGGGATGGAACTGGACTGCCTGCCGGCAGCGGCAACATCGAGCAGGGCAAGGCAATCTTCGCCGAGAGTTGCGCGGCCTGCCACGGCGACAAGGGGCAAGGCGCAATAGGCGACATTCTGGTCGGCGGCAAAGGCACCCTCAATACCGCAAAGCCGATCAAGACGATCGGCAGCTTCTGGCCCTATGCGCCGACGCTCTACGACTATGTCAGCCGCGCCATGCCCTTCAATGCCCCGCAATCCCTGACGCCCAGCCAGGTTTACGCCGTCACGGCCTATCTGCTGTTTCTCAACGGCATCCTGCCGGAGAGCGCCAAGCTCGATGCCAGCTCGCTGTCGCGAATCGAAATGCCCAATCGCGGGGGATTTACGTCCGACCCGCGCCCGGACGTGCCCCCTCCGGCAGCTTCGATACAGCGGTAAGCCGGAACGCGCGTCAGTCTCCCTCAGGAGCCCACACCAAGCGGGCTCAAGCGCGGAAGCGGCGCGGAATTGTCCGGCCGGCGCAGCAGGTTGAGGATGTGGCGCTTCAGGCGCACGAACTCGTTCTCGGTGACGAGTTCGGCGTGACGGGGACGCGCGAACGGCAGGCGGATGTCGTCGATCACCCGCCCCGGCCGCGCGCTCATGACGATGATCCGGTCGGCAAGGAAGAGCGCCTCCTCGATATCATGGGTCACGAACACGGTCGTGGTCGGAATCTTGGTCCAGATGTCCAGCAATACTTCCTGCATCAGACTGCGCGTCTGCGCATCCAGTGCACCGAACGGTTCGTCCATCAGCAGGACCCGCGGTTGGCTGATGAGAACGCGCGCGATCTCGACCCGCTGCTGCATGCCGCCGGAGAGTTGCGAAGGGTAGAAGGCCTCAAAGCCGTCAAGACCGACCAGCTTCAAAAACTCATCCGCAGAGCGGCGTCGCTCGACCTTACCGACGCCGCGCATCTTCGGCCCGAACGCGACATTGTCCCGGACCCGCTTCCAGGGAAACAAAGTGTGTTGCTGAAACACGATGCCACGATCGGGGCTTGGGCCGGCGAGAAGCTGATCGTCCACGGTCAGCCGTCCGTGCGTTGGCTGCAAATGCCCGGCCAGCGCGCCGAGCAAGGTCGACTTTCCACAACCGGACGGACCTAGAACGCAAACCAGTTCACCCGGCGCGACCGCGAAATCGAGGTCGCGGACCGCCTCGAAGGCATCCGCGCCCTCCCCTAGCGAAATCGAGACATTCGCGACGTCGATGCGACCCACGGCCTTTGCCGGGATATCGGCAACCCGGATGTTCATCGCGCGACCGCCGAGTGCCGCCACGGCATCAGATAGTGTCCCAGCGTCGTCAGCAGCCAACTGCTGCCCATTCCGAGCAGGCCGATCACCAGCATGCCAACGATGATGTCGGCATAATTCTGCAGCGTGTAGGCCTCCCACGTGTAGTAACCGATGCCGAACTGACCGGAGATCATCTCTGCGGTGACGAGGCAAAACCAGGACGTACCCATGCCGATGGCCAGTCCGGTGACGATGCTGGGCGCGGCGCCAGGCAACACGATCTCGCGCAGGATCGCGACGGGCGTGCCGCCAAGGCTGCGCGCGGATGCGACCAGCCGGCGGTCGATGTTGGCGACACCGTGCACGGTGTTCAGGATGATCGGGAACAGCGCACCGATGAAGGTGATATAGATCATCGACAGTTCTGACGACGGGAACATCAGGATCGACAGCGGTATCCACGCCACCGCGGGAATTGGCCGCAGCAACTCGAGCGGCGGCAACAACAGATCGCCAGCGGCGCGCGACCGGCCGATCGCAAAACCGAAGGCGATGCCGATCACGACCGCCGCACCGTAGCCGGCGAACACCCGCCACAGGCTGCTGCTGACATGCGCGAACAGTTTTGGCGACTTCAGCAGGATGATCGCGGACTGAACGACCTCGGTCGGGGGCGGTACATTGCGGAACGTCACGACGCCCAGATGCACGTGCAACGACGAAGCAAGCTGCCAAAGCCCGATGCAGGCCAGGATCGATCCGGCCCGCACCAGCCACCGCAACATCGGCAGCCGGTCAATGGTGCGTCCGGATGCCATCCGTTAGCGGCTCGCCACCGGAGAACCGCGTGCGCCGGCATAGTCGATCACCTCACCGCCGTGCTCCTTCGACCATTTCTCGGCGCCGTCCTTGAGCAGGAATGCGCTCAGCTCGCCCTTACCCGAGCGGACGAACCACGCCTGGTTCGCGAACAGCTTGATGCCGCTTTCGCGATCCTGCGCGTAGGCCACGCGGATTGCCTTACCGTCCTTCTCCAGGCCCGCGAGCGCCTCCAACGCGTTCTCCGGCGAGCTGAAGTGGCGGACCTTGGGCTCGTCCTTGACCCAGATCTGCGCCACCCGGCTGAAATCCGTGATGTCGGCGCCCGTTGCCGCATCCTTGGCCTTCAGCGGAAGCTGGGCATAATCCTTGAGTTCGGCGTCATAGTCGCGCCCCACCTGCGACAGGGCCGCGCGGATGAATTTGTCGGTCACGAACTGATTGATGTCGAGATCGCTGTCGGCGCGCTTGAGGTGCTTCAACGTTTTGATCGATGTCGCGACCGCTTGACGGTATTCGGGCTTCCAGGTCACGCTTCGCGTTTGCAGGCCCAGCGGTCCGTGAAATAGATAGGCCACTTCCGCATCGACACCCGTCACCTTGGTGATCAGTTCGCTATATTTTTCAGGCTCCTCCCCGATCAGGCGATCGGCCTCAAGTGCGGCGCGCAGATAGGCGACAACGATCTCGGGATATTTGTCGGCATATTCGGCATCGACGAGGGATCCGTGAAAGGTCGGTGCGTTGGCCTGTGAGCCGTCGAAGATCTTGCGCGCGAAACCGCGCCACGGGAACAGTTCCGCAAACGGCACGAAATCGGCATGGGCTTCGATCTTGTTCGCCTGCAGCGCGGGACCCGCGACTTCAGGCGCCTGCGTGATGATGTTGACGTCCGTCTCCGGGTTCCAGCCCTGTGCCTCGATGGCCCGGAGCAGCATGCCATGCGAAGTCGACGCAAAGGGAACCGAGATTGTCTTGCCCTTCAGCTCGGCAAGCGACTGCACCGGAGAATTCACCGGCACCACGATGCCGTTGCCGCTGCCCTTGGTGCTGCCCGAGAGCACGCTGATAAAGAGGCTACGCCGGCCGGCCTTCTGAAAGGCCACGCCGTTCAATGAACCCGGGAAATCCGCCATGGCGCCGAGATCGAGCTTGCCGGCCACCATCTCGTTGGTGAGCGGCGCGCCGCTGGTGAAATTCTTCCACTGGATGTCGTAGGTGACATTCTTGTATTTGCCGTCGCGGGGCAGGAACTTCTCAAGCAGCTTCAATTCGCGGATCAGGAGTCCACCGGTGACGCAATTAATCGTAGTGTCCTGAGTCCCAACCGCCACGCGAATGGTTTCGGCATGCGACATGCCGGTCCAACCAATCGTCGCGGCCGCGACGGCTGCGGCTATTCTCACGATACCAGAAGAGATCATCGGCCTGTCCTCGACTATCGATGGCCGGCACAGTGCCGCCAGCATGAACGATCGATCCGAACTATCCGGTCTTCGCGCGGTCCGCTGAAGCAATTACTTGCGTTCCACCGTTCGCCAGCGCCGCGTCGTGATTCCGTCGTAATGTGCCGTCGAACACCATCAAATGATTTTCTCGCCACGACGCGATCCGCAGATAAATCATCTCGGCAAACCACCCGTTCGCGCATGACCTTTGCTAAGTGCATTTCGACTCGTTCAAAGAAGTGGACTTTGCCATTCCGTCCCATTTAGCTGTCGGCGACATCGCAAGGCGAACTGCGGCAATGACCACACTCAAAGAAGCGTCCGATCCCGAACCGTTGGCCTTGATGGCCCGGACCGGCGCTGTCGCGCAGCTGGATTGGCCGGCCAAGCAACGGCTTGCCATCGTATCCAAACCGCCCGCTCGCGAGCATTCCGCCCTATTCATGAGCGAATCCATCGAGGGGCTGAATGTCGGCGCGCATTTTCTCGATCGCCTGTCGGCCGAACAGATGGCGCAGGTTCAGGCGGCGGGCCGTGCCGTTGCCGTGCCCCAGGGCGAGATGGTGTTCAACCAGGGCGAACATCATGACGGGATCTTCATCATCCGGCGTGGCCAGGTTCGGGTCTATTACACCGCTCCCTCCGGCCGCGAGATCACCCTTGCCTACTGGACGCCGGGCCATTTCATCGGCGGCCCGGACATATATGGCGGCGGCATCCATATGTGGTCCGGCGTCGCGATCGAGGATTGCGAGATCACGGCATTGTCCGGCACCACCTTGCAGCGGCTGCTGAGCCAAATGCCGGCCTTTGCGCTGGCGCTGATCGACGGACTGATTGCCAAGGGCAAGTGCTACTCCTCGATGGCGCAGATGCTGGGAACCCGCTCCGTGATCGAACGGCTGGCACAGTATCTGTTGAACCTGTCGGAGCTTTACGGCGTCGCCGATGGCGACACGATCGTGATCAACCGCAAAGTAACCCACGACCAGATCGCGGCGATGGTCGGCTCGACCCGCCAATGGGTCACGATGATGCTCAAGCGCTTTCAAACCAAGCGCATCATCGCTATCGAAGACAGCGTCATCCGTATCAAGCGCGTCGACTTGCTGGAGACGATCCTGTTCAAGGATTAGGACCGGTTTCGATAAGATCGAAGCGAGGATCCAGATTCTGAAAACTCATCCACGGACCGATTCGCGCTCGGCTCTGCGGTCGAGCGCGGCCAGCTACATAGGCATCTTTCAATGAACGCCGTGGCGGCACTGCTCTTTCTGTCCATGTGGAGCAGTGGCGCCATCTTCGTAAAGCTCGGCCTGATGAGTTCGTCCGTCTGGACGTTCCTCGCCATCCGCTCGATCGGGGCGATGATTGTTCTCACGATTGTCTGGGCTATCTGGTTCCGATCCGACTTCCGCGCTGCCTTGAAATTACCTCCCAGGGCCATTCTTTGGGCTGTCGGAGTTGGTCTGCTCTTACAGGCAGGCTATCAAGGCGCCTACTTCCTGGCGATGGCCCATGGACTGTCACCCGGCACGCTCACGATCATCCTTGGCGCTCAGCCCTTGTTGATGCCCTGGGTGGCTCGGGAAAAGACGTCATGGGCGGGCAAGGCGCTCCTGTTTGCAGGGTTCTTCGGATTGGTGCTGGCGGTTGTCGGTACACGAGAACTGGGCGACGGCTCGCTTCTAGCGCTTGCTTTCGGGGCAGTTGCGCTTGTGGCGATTACCGCAGGAACTGCGTTGCAGAAACGCATCGGCGTCGACATCGCCCGTTCCATCTTATGGCAGTATCTCGGCTCCGCCCTGATCTTCGGTTCGGTCCTGACGGTGACGGATTGGGAGGCCACACTGAACACCAGCTTCGTAGTCTCTGCCACCTGGATGATCTTGGTCGTCTCTGTTGGTGCAAATGTGCTGTTGCTATACATGTTGGCACAACATCAAGCCGCGAAAATCGGCGTATTATTCTACTTTGTGCCAATCATTACCATGATTGGAGAGCACTATATCTATGGAACGCGTCAAGGCGCGCAAACGGTGATTGGAGCTGCGATCGTCGTACTTTCCTCACTAACCTTCGCAAAGCTCGATTTTCTTTCTGCACGGTCAGGACTTCGCTCGAAAACGCTCTAGTTGCGCGTCTCGATCTGTCCCAGCGCCCAGATCACGGTCTTGCGAACATCCGGATCTTCGTCCTGCGCGCATGCGGCAAGCGCGTCACGGGCTCTTGGATCGGCAATATCGCCGAGCGCCGCGGCAGCGTCCTTGCGCAATGAGGGAAGAGCATCTTCAAGAAATGGAATGATCGCCACCACAGCGGTGCGGGCGCGGAGCTTGCCCAGGCTCTGCAGCGCCTTCTGCCGAACCTGCCAATAGCTATCAGCCAGCGAATGGGTTAGCGCCGCCGTCGCCGAAATCTGACCGATCCGACCGATGGTCTCGGCCGCCACCGCCCTTACCTGCCATTCGCCGTCCGCTAGCGCATCCGCGGCCGCCTGTGCCGCCACCTCATTGCGTGCAAAGGACAGCGCATTGATGCCTGCAAGCCTGACGTCGGCGTCCTCGTCCCTGGTCGCATGGATCAACGAGGGCAGCGTTTCCGTCTTCTTCAGATAGCCGATCACGCCGACCGCTTGCACGCGCACGGCGGTATCGGCGTCGCCGAGTGCGATAACGGCCGGCCCGAGCGACGCGCTGACCTGCAGCGCCTTGAGCGCGCGAAAGACCGCGGCGCGCACGAAAGCCGATGAATGCGTCACCAAAGGAAGCAACACGACGCTGGCTGCGGAATCGCGAAGCTCTGCGAGACTGTCACCGGCGGCCTTTGCGACATCCTTCTCGGAATCGGTCAGCGCACCGACCAACGCCTTGGCCACATCAACGCCGTCAAATTCGCCCAACGCCCGCGCGACTTGCAACCTTACCTCGGCGGACGGGTCGCCCGCCGTCCGCACCAGCAGCGGGATGGCCTCGCCGCTCGAGGTCTCCACGAGGTCGATGACCGCAAGCCGCCGCACCGACGGATCCGGGCTCTCCAGCCGTTCGGAAATCTCGTCGAGGTCGCCGAACGCCTCGAATGGTTCGAACGCGCCCATATCAACGCAACAGATAGGGAATGTTGACGGTAACGGCACCGGTCGGGCAGTCGGTCTCGCACGGCATGCAATACCAGCACTCGTCATACTTCATATAGGCTTTGCCGGTCAGGTCGCTGATCCGGAGCACATCGAGGGGGCATACCTCGACGCAGACGGTGCATCCCTTGTCGGCGATGCATTTGGCCTCGTCGACAATGACCGGGACGGTGGTGGGGGTGTGGGCGATCGGCATGGGCTATCCGTGTCTCAGGCGTGCTGGCGGATGCGTTGGCGGTCGTAGGCGGAGCGCTCGGATTCTTCGATCGGGACAACGTAGGGTGCGACCGGCCGCTTCTCAGCAGTCATCTGTCCGTCCTGCTTGCGCAGGATGCTGTGGCAGAACCATTCGTCATCGTTCTTCTGGGGATATTCGACACGGTGATGATAGAGCCCCCAGCGGCTCTCGGTGCGGAACAGCGAAGCGAAAGCCGCCATATCGGCGCAGTCCAGAATCGAGGTGACCTCCAGCGATCGCATCAACTCGTGCGAATCGCGCACCACCATGGCGCTTTCCACATCTTCGCGGATTTCCGCAAAACGCGCCTGTCCAATCTTCATCTTCGCCGTGACCTTTGGCGGCTGAAGATAATCGTTTACGAAACGCCGGGTCTTGTATTCGAGCTGGTTCGGTGGAATTCCGTCCTCCCGCCGTGTCGGCGCCAGCACGCGCGCCTGCTCGCGGGCAACGTCGGCGGGGTCATAGTCGGGGAGATCGGTATTTTCGGCGAATTCCGCCGCGTGCTCTCCCGCCACCGCGCCGTTCGTGAAGGCGCCCAGCATATAATTGTGCGGCACGCTTGCCATATCGCCCGCGGCGTAAAGGCCCTGGACCGTAGTACGCGCGAACTCATCGACATAGACGCCGGATGCGCTGTGGCCGGAGCAAAACCCGATCTCAGAAATATGCATTTCGATCATGCGCTCGCGGTAGTTGGTGCCGCGATTGTCGTGAAACCGGCCACGCGACGGCCGCTCGACATTGTGCAGCACCGCCTCGATTTTGGAGACGGTGTCGCTGTGCAGATGGTTGAGCTTCAGGAACACCGGGCCCTTGCCGGATTGCAGTTCATTGTAGAACTCCTGCATCATCTGGCCCGACCAATAGTCGCATTCGATGAACCGGTTGCCCTCGCTGTTGGCGGTATAGGCGCCGAACGGACCGGCCACATAGGCGCAGGCGGGGCCGTTGTAATCCTTGATCAGGGGATTGATCTGATAGCACTCGAGATTCGCGAGCCCTGCCCCGGCATGGTAGGCCATCGCATACCCGTCACCGGAATTGGTGGCGTTCTCGTAGGTGCCCCAGAGATAGCCGGATTGCGGCAGACCAAGACGGCCCGCTGCGCCGGCACACAGGATCACGGTTTTTGCGCGTAGCACGAGGAACTCCGCACTGCGCGTGTTGACGGCGATCGCACCCGCGATCTGCCCATCCCGTCCGGTCAGCAGGCGCGTGGCCATATACCGATTGGAGATCAGGACCTTCTCGCGGCGAAGCTGGCGGTACAGCGCCTTCTTGACGGTATCTCCATTCGGCATTGGCAGCACGTAAGAGCCGAGGTGATGGACCTTCTTGACGTCGAAATCGCCGTTTTCGTTTTTCTGGAACTTGATGCCAAAGCGATCGAGTTCCTGGATGATATCAAAGCAGCGTGACGCATATTTGTAGACCGGCGCCTGATCGCAGATGCCGTCATTGGCGATCGTGATTTCCTTGGTGTATTGCTCGGGCGTGGCGTAGCCGGGAACAACGGCGTTGTTGAGCCCGTCCATGCCCATCGCGATGGCGCCGGAGCGCTTGACGTTGGCTTTTTCGAGAAGCACCACGCGCGCGGCGGGATTGTTGCGCTTGGCCTTGTAGGCAGCCATCGGCCCGGCGGTTCCGCCGCCGATCACGAGGACGTCGCAAGTGATTTCCGTTATGCCAGCCTTGATCTCATCCATGGCGTGACCTCAATGCTGCCCGGCGAGTTCGCGCAAATAGGACCAGGGATAGATGCCCCGATCATGCCCGTCCGAAAACGACAGGCGCAGGGCGTAATTCCCGATCGGCTCGACTGCGGAAACATGAAGCCCGGGCGGAATCACCAGCTCAATGCCGTCGACCTGCCGGCGAATTTCGCTGGCCGCACGGCTGGCCCGGCGTAGTGTCTCCGCTTCGAGCAGCCGGGTTCCGCAATCCGGCCAGGTCAGCGCGAGCACCGTGGATTGTTCGCGTATCTCGATGTTGGTTGGTTGCACGTTCACCTCGCATTGTCGGCCAACTCTTTAGGCCGGTTCGGGCGATTGCAGCCCGCAATAAATTGCTTTCGCGCCAGGTTCCTCAGGTCGAACGAGCGTGATCGCGCTGCCCTGCCCGCTCGGCGCCGTACCAGGGCAACAACCAGCGCACCGCGCGCTCGAACAGCAGATCGGCCGAAAATCCCATGGCCCCGAGAACGATCAGGCCGACGAACATCTGATCGACGCGAAACACCTGTTGCGACATCTGGATCAGGTAGCCGACGCCAAACGCGGCGCCGGCCAGTTCCGCCGCAACCAGCACGACCAGCGCAACCGAAAGACTGACCCGAAGCCCGGCGATGATGAAGGGCAACGCGCCGGGAATGACGACATAGGCAAAATTGCGCCAGCCACGCGCGCCCAGGCTGGCGGCGGCCCGCCCCAGCAGCGGGCTGGTATCGCGCACGCCGATATAGGTGTTTACCCAGACCGGAAAGAACACGCCCCAGGCAATCAGAAAAATCTTCGATGCCTCCCCGATGCCGAACCAGAAGATTGCGAGCGGCACGAAGGCAAGCGACGGCACCGCCCGGAACATCTGTACGAGCGGATTGATGGTTCCGTGCAACAGCGGCAATTGCGCCATCGCGACCCCGACCAGTACAGCAAGCACTGATCCGGCAACAAATCCGACCGCCGCCCGCAACAGGCTGGCGCCGAGGTGACGCGGCAGTTCGCCGTCAATAATCAGCGACCAGCCGGATTGCACGATCGTGCTGGGCGCAGGCAGCATCACGTTGTTGACCAGCCCACTTCGGCTGAGTGCCTCCCAGGCGCCAAAGAAGGCGAGCGTGCCGATGATGCCGGCGATGGTATTGCGGCTGGGGCGAATGGCCATGTCTCTATTCCGCGGTCTCAAGCCCAATGGTCCGCTCAAGATGCTCGTACAGTTCATTGAAGCGGGGCGAGGTGCGCCGCCGCGGTTGCGGCAAATCCACTCTGATGTCCTCGATGACGCGTCCCGGATTGGCCGACATCACGATCAGACGGCTGGCGAGAAATAACGCTTCTCCAATGTTATGGGTCACGAACAGGATGGTTGGCTGCTCCTGTTTGTGGATATCGATCAGCCTGGCCTGCAGGGAGCTTCGCGTCATGGCGTCCAGCGCCGCAAACGGCTCGTCCATCAGCAACAGCGAAGGACGGGTGGCCAGCGCTCGCGCAATGGCGACCCGCTGCTTCATGCCTCCCGACAGTTCGAACGGGTATTTCGTGCCGGCCTCGGGCAGGCCGACGAGCCGGAGCAGATCGCGCGCGACCTCGACGCGTTCCCTCGCCGCTCGCCCTGCCATCCGCAATCCGAACTCCACATTGCCCTGCGCCGTCAGCCACGGAAACAACGAATAGTCCTGGAACACGACGCCGCGTTCGGCACTTGGACCTTCGATCGCGCTGCCATCGACCTTGATGTCGCCGTGCGAGGGCACGACGAAACCGGCAAGGATATTCAAGAGCGTGGTCTTGCCGCATCCGCTCGGGCCGAGCACGCAGACAAATTCGCCGCGGTCGATGGCGAGCGAGACGTTGCCGAGGGCCGTCGTACGGCCACGTCCGGAATCATAGACGTGGCCGAGATCGACGCAATTGATCAGCGGTCGGTCGACAGCGGCCTGCGGCGAGATTTCTACCCTTGCGTTCATAAGAGCCACTCCATCGCTATTCCCTGCGTGCCTTGTCGAGCACCGACGTCACAACGACCGTATTGAAGTCCGGGATCCTGGCGTCGGGCCGCACCAGCTTGCTATCAAGCGCCCATTTCGCCTGTTCTTCGAGCTGCGAAACCAGCGCCGGCTTGTCGAGATCGAACTTGAAACTGGTCCGCTTCCAGAACGCCTTCGCAATCGTGGGATCGAGCTTGATGCGCGCGGCCGTCAGCGTCGCAGCGGCATCGGGATCGCGCTTGATGTTGTCATCCGCCTCGATCAACGCCTTCAGTGCCTTGACCAGCAGATCCGGCTTGCTGTCGATGGTGGATTGCAGGGTAATGACGCTCGAAAAGGTGTTGTAGAGACCTTCCGCGCGAATGATGTGGAACTTGTCCGGCGCCTGCCCGACCGCTTGCGACAGATGCGGCTCGGTCCAGATGAAGCCATCGATCGCGCCGCCCGCAAGACTGCTCACGAAATCGCCGGGGTTGAGGCTGACCGCGGTAATGTCCGACCACGACAGACCTTCCTGCTTGAGCAATTTGGACAGATAGAGATGCGCATTGGTACCTTGCGAATAACCGATGCGCCGCCCCTTGATGTCCTTGTTGGTCTTGATGTCCTTGATGGCGACGAGATCGAACGGCTCATGCCGGTTCATCGTGGCGATGATGCGTACCGGCAATCCGTTGAGGGTGGCGAACACCACGGGTGTCTCGGCTGCGGTACCGATCACGACCCCGCCGCCGACCAGCGCATCCAGCACCAGCCGGCCGCTCGCGAATGTCGATACTTTCGGGAGCAACCCCTGCTTTTCCCAGGTCTTGTCGTGATCCGCGACAAAGAACTGCCCCCAACCGAGCGCGATGCCTTCCCCGATGGTGATGTCCTGGGCGCGCGACGGCGTAGCCGCCATCGCCGTGACGGCTGCGAACGCCATCGCCCCCGCTGTCCGCGCAAACCCTCTTCGACCGACAACAGCAGCAATGGACTTCACGATAAAACCTCCTCGCGTTGTTTGACATGATTGGGACGGGCCGCCGGCAAGTGACGTGCACCGAACGGCAAGCCGCCTGCACGGTGAAACCGGTCGGCAACTGCAGCGGCATGACGATCGGCAAGCGCCGGCGCGATCAATGTGATGCCCTGCGGCAGGCCGTTGGGCAGGAAGCCGCTGGGAACCGCGACCGCTGAAAGGTCGGCCAGATTGACGAAGTTGGTATAAGTCCCGATCCTGGCATTGAGGGTGATCGGATCGGCCTCAACCTCGTCGATGCGATAAATCGTTCCGGTGGTCGGAACCGCAAGGATGTCGATCTCATCCCAGAGTTTCGCAACTTGCCGCTTCAGAATGTTGAGCCGCTGCTGTGCGGCGTAGACCTCGGCTCCGGAAATGCTTCTGCCGCCTACGAGAATGTCACGCGTAATGGGAAACAGCGCGTCGGGCTGTTCGTCGACGATGCGCTGCAGGGCGCCATAGCGCTCCGCCAGCCAGGGGCCCTTGAACAGGAGATCATTGATCTCCTCGAATGGCGTGTAATCGACCTCGATCTTGCGTCCGCCGAGACTTTCCAGCCGCTCGACTGCCAGCGCGAACAGCGCGGCCGCGTCCGAATTGCCGAAGAAATCCAGCCATCGCGCGCCGGGAACGCCGAAGTTGAATTTGGCCGGCAACGGGCGGCTTGGCGCCAGTGCGTCTGGCCGCGAGAATGGATCGTTCTCGTCGAACGCATGCGCAACCTCGAACGCGGCTTGCGCATCACCTACGGTCAAGGCGAAGAGCGAGAGCGTCTCGATCGAACGGCAGGCCGATACCGAACCGATCCCACTGATCAGTCCGCGGGTCGGCTTCAGGCCGACGACGTTGTTGAAAGCGGCCGGCACCCGCCCGGAACCACCGCAGTCGGTGGCCAGCGCAAAGCTGACCAGTCCCGCGGCAACCGATATCGCCGCACCGGAACTGGAGCCGCCGGGAATATAGGCGGCATCGAACGGATTGCGCGCAACGCCATAGGGCGAACGCACACCGACGAGCCCGGTCGCGAACTGATCCATATTGGTCTTTCCGATCAGGATCGCGCCTGCCGCCAGCAGCCGTTCGACCGCCGGATTGTTCTTCGCGGGCGAATAGGAAAATGCCGGACAGGCAGAGGTCGTCGGCAAGCCCACCGTGTCGATGCAGTCCTTGACGCTGAAGGGAATTCCCCACAGCGGAAGCGCTTCACGGTCGCGCCCCGGCAACGCCTCGAGTTGCCCTGCACGCGCAAGCGCCTCCTCACGCGGAACGACGCTGATCCAGACGCCATCGGCGCCACGGCTCGCGATCTCCTGAAGGATATGCTCGACGACGCTCGACGGCGTGACGCTGCCGCGTGCATAGGCCGCCGCCAGTTGCGGAAGTTCGAGGTCAATGCTCCCGGCCTGCGTGGTCATGCCGGATCTTTCGGACGAGCGAATGGACGGGCCTGCTCGAACGCCCGCGCCGCACGCAGGACGGTCGCATCGGCAAACTTCGCGCCGATGATTTGCAGACCGACGGGCAGCCCTTCGGCCGTCAGCCCGGCGGGCACCGAGGCCGCCGGCTGTTGCGTCAGGTTGAATGGATAGGTGAAAGGTGAGCGGATCGGCCGCACCACAAGATCGGCATCCGAGGCGGCGATAGCCGAGGCCGGATGCGCGGTCGTTGGCGTGAGCAGCAGGTCCCACTTCTCGTGGAACCGGCTAAAGTGCCGCCCCAGTGCCTCGCGGCGATCGACCGCCTGCAGATAGGTGATGACATCAATCGATCGGCCCTTCTCCGCGACCTCCTGCAGCCCCGGCTCGATCAAGGCGCGACGACCGGGATCGAACGATGCCACCAGCTTGGCCGCGCCGGCGAACCAGAACGTTTGAAAGATGTCGAAGGGGTCCTCGATACCGGGATCGACACGCTCCACGATCGCACCCAGCCCCGCGAGCGTCTGGGCGGCGTCGCTGACGATCCGCTCGATCTCCGGATCGACTTCCGCGTAACCGAGCGTCGGGCTGAATGCGATACGAAGCCCCTTGACGCCGACCTTCGCTCGCCAGGACATCTCCTGGGCCGGCAGCGCATTCCAGTCGCGCAAATCGGGACGCGCGATCGCATCGAACAGCAGCGCCGCGTCGTCCACCGTGCGGGTCATCGGCGTGACGTGGAAAAGCGTGCCGTTCTGCGACGGCGGATAGACGGGAACGCGGCCGAAGGTCGGCTTGAATCCGAAAACGCCGCTATGCGCCGCGGGAAGCCGGGTCGATCCGCCGCCATCGGTCGCAACATGAAGCGGTCCGAATCCGAGCGCCGTAGCGGCCGCAGATCCGCCGCTGCTGCCGCCGGGGGTGTGAGCCAAATTCCAGGGATTCCGCGTAACCCCGGTCAACGGACTGTCGCCAAGACCTTTCCAGCCGAATTCCGAGGTGGTGGTCTTTCCCAGCAGCACCGCACCCTGTTCGCGCAGGCGAGCGGTGGCGGGAGAGTCCTCGTTCCAGTCCTGGGCCGGATCGACAGCGCGGCTCCCCCGGAGCGTCGGCCAGCCTTTGGCCAGGATAAGATCCTTGAGCGCAACCGGTACACCATCGATGGGGCTGAGCGGCTCGCCGCGCTGCCAGCGCGTTTCCGACTCCCGCGCCGATGCCAGCGCAGATTCGGCATCCAGCAAAGCGAACGCATTGACATGCCGGTCGAGGCGCTCGATGCGATCGAGCACAGCCTGTGTTGCCTCAAGCGGGGAGACGGATTTTGCCCGATATTGCTCGACCAGACCGACGGCGGAGAGGCCGGCAATGTCATCCGGCCTGCCCGGTTGTGACGTCGAATTGCGGAGAGCACCTTGGACCGACATGCAAGCCACCTCGTCATATCGGCAGATCATCTGCCGAATACTTGATGGCTAAGCGTTCCCGCTTGCATGCTGCAGCAATTAATTGCGGCGCGGCTACCCTGCATCAACTACGTAAAATACGGCATGCCGGCTGGCGTATCGTCGGAATGAAAATCTACAGAACTGAAATGCAGCAGCGAAGTCCTATCCGAGCAGGCGCCGGCCTTGGCGGACCCAAGGTCGCGCGGTAGAGTAATCAGCGCGGACGTGGGCACGAAACCAGCCGCGTCAAGCACGGCGCGCGGCTGGTCCACGGTTTGACGATGCCGGCCGAGATGGCTCGTCCAGCGGCTATCGATCAGGTAAACGCATTCGTTTCGAGAAACTTGACGGCATCTCCAACCGTGAGGAGGAACTCTTTGGCTTCGTCAGAGATGTCAAAGCCAAACTCTCGTTCGAATTTGATTGCCAGCTCGACCATATCAAAACTATCGGCGCCCAGATCCTCCATGAAACTTGCAGCTTCGATCACTGCATCCGGATCAACTGCAAGCTGCTCAGTAACAATTGCCTTGATGCGTTCGGCGACATCGAGCATTTCCAGCACTCCATGATTGAATGTCACATCATCGAGAAATTGCGCCTTGTCTAATCCGCCGTCGGCCAAAGACGGGTCGCAAATTCGATTTTTCCATCCGAAAGCTGTCGCCAGCTTTCGACGACTTCGAGATGGCCGTTCGTTGTGGTTCGATTTAGGATTTCACGAGCCTTCTGACGCGCTGCTTCCAACGGAAGGATGAAGGTCTCAATGGCGAAGCCGTCGTTTACCCGGGAATGTCGAGCTCCGTCCGCGCTGGGAATAATCGGCAGGTGTAGCCCCACCGGAGCCTCACGCACCACCTTTATGGACCCGGGGTTCCGCATTCTTACGCCCGTTTGGCTTAGAACGGCCGTAGCGTATCGCGGCCCCCAATCTTCCATTCCGTTTTTGCAATCAGAAAGAGAAGGCGGTTCTCCGAGTTCAGATATCTTCTATTGTCAATGGGAGCCGGCGCATTGAGCATTTCGGCGGCATCTGCACCAATCGCGTGCATCCGCACCGACTCACTCAGTCGGACGTCACCCATCGTTCTTCGAGCGCCCCAAAGTCAGAGTTCTCGCTTCGGTCCCAGCGATCCGGCCATGCGTCAATATTACGGAAATCCATCTGCTAATACGTCAGAACTTCCATCGTATTGCCGGACCCGTCGACTTCTTGGAGGAAAGCGAAGCGATAGATTCGTTCCAACATCGAAGCTAACACCAGAACTCCTTACTCCTTAGGTCGAGCAGACGAGTCGCCCCCTCGATCTACCACGCCCATGTCGCCAAGCGGCGCGATCCTGCCAGGCTGTCGGCACGCGCCAGGCAGGACGCCGCCCTGCAGATCGAGGTCCGGCGCGTCTTCGATCAGAACTTCTCCGTCTATGGCGTGCGCAAGGTCTGGCGGCAGCTCAAGCGCGAGGGCTTCGATGTTGCCCGTTGCACGGTGGCGCGGCTGATGCGGGACATGGGTTTGCAAGGGGTTATCCGCGGCAAGCCCATCAAGACCACGGTCAGCGACAAGGCAGCGCCGTGCCCGCGGGATCATGTCAACCGCCAGTTCAAGGCGCCGAGGCCGAACGTTCTCTGGCTCTCCGACTTCAGCTATGTCGCAACCTGGACCGGCTTCGTTTACGTCGCCTTCGTCATCGACGCCTATGCCCGCAGGATCGTGGGCTGGCGGGCCTCGCGCACGGCGCATGCGGGCTTCGTGCTCGATGCGCTGGAGCAAGCGCTGCGTGATCGACGGCCGGTCCATCGCGCCGGGCTCGTGCATCACAGCGACAGGGGGCAGCCAATACGTCTCGATCAAATACACCGAGCGCCTGGCCGAAGCCTCGTAGCAAGCGGCTTGCCGCGAGCTGTGCCTTGGCGCGGGCGCGGCGCGAAGTTCAGGCCGCCGGGTCGATCTCCCCGAAGCTGCGGAACGCCGCGCCAGGATGGCTCACTTTCAAGGCATCCTGACCATGAAGCTTCGTGCGAAGCGTACCCGGCGCATAATCCTTCTTATAGACGCCGCGGCGCTGCAGTTCGGGAACCACAAGATCGACAAAATCGATATAGGTTTCGGGCATCACGGCGTAACTGAGGTTGAACCCGTCCACACCGGTCTCCTCCCCCCAGGACTGCAACGCGTCGGCGATATCGGTCGGGGACCCGACGAGGAGCGGGCCACGGCCGCCGATCCCGTTGTGTTCGACAACCTCCTGCAACGTCCAGACACGCGTCGGATCCGCGCTGGTGAAGGAATCGATCATCGAATGGACCGCGTTGTCCTTCGTTTCGGCCAGAAGCGGAGCTCCCAACTCGAATTGGGAGAAATCGATGCCCGTCCATCCCGAGAACAGCGCAAGCGCTCCCTCAGGATCGACATAGGACCGATATTCGTCGAGTTTGGCATTCGCCTCTTCGCGCGTACGCCCGACAATGACGGTCGCAAGCGAAAAGAAGATGATGTCGTGCGGATCGCGCCCGAACCGAACCGCGCGCTCCCGCATGTCGCGGACGGCCGGCCCGATCGTCGCCTTGCTGGGACCGCTCAGCAACACGGCTTCCGCATGCTGCGCGGCGAAGTCTCGCCCGCGCTTCGATAATCCCGCCTGGAAAAGGAATGGCGTGCGCTGGGGCGAAGGCTCGGTCAGATGAATGGTGTCGAGCTGAAAGTATTCACCCTTGTGTCGCACACGTCGCACTTTGGTCGGATCGGCGAACACCCCGCTCGCCCGGTCGCGTATCACAGCCCCTTCCTGCCAGCTTCCTTCCCAGAGCTTATAGGTGGCTTCGAGAAATTCGTCGGCACGATCGTAGCGGGTATCATGGGGGAGTACACTGTCATGACCCAGTGCTTTGGCGCTGCTATCGGTGAAGCCGGTGACCACGTTCCAGCCGATTCTTCCTTTCGTGAGGTGGTCAAGCGACGAAAAGCGTCGCGCGAGCACCGCGGGAATCTCATGAGATGTGCTCGCGGTGATGCCAAAGCCGAGATGCTTCGTGACGTGCGCCATGGCGGAGACCGCCATCAACGGGTCATGTTTAGGCACCTGAGCGCCGCTGCGAATCGAGCTGTCGGCCGAACCGTGAAAGACGTCGTACACGCCGATGCCATCGGCGACGAACAGGGCGTCGAACTTGCCGCGCTCCAGAACCTTAGCGAGCTCGACCCAATAGTTGAGGTCCTTGTATTCGAGTGCGCGGTTGCGCGGATGTGCCCAAAGCCCGGGGGAGAGATGGACCGGACTGTTGCCGACAAATGCGTTCAAGCGGATATCTTTGGTCATGGACAGGTCCTGTATGAGGCAGCGGCGTTCAGCGTTGCAGTGTCGAGTCGAATACCTCGCCTAACGCCGCCTGCCCGAGAATCTGGGCCGTTCGATCGTGGCCGGCATGAATGACATGGGTTTCGAGATCGCGGATGTAGCGGCTCATCGGGTATTCATCGAACTGCGCCGTCGCTCCTGCTCCAAGGATGACCGCATGGGAGAGTTTGAAAGCCGCGTGCGCCGCGGCCGATTTGGCACTCATGGATATGAGCTCGGCCTCGACGACACTCTCGCTATTCCAGGCCGAGATCGCCTGATTGAACAGAGCACGCGCGGCGTCGAGTGCCACGCGCATCTCGCCAATCCGAAGCTGGGTGATCGCATCGCCGGCTCGCCCGCGCGCACGGATATGATCGAGATACCAGGTATAAAGGCCCTCGGTGGTGCCGAGATAGTTCGCAGCGAAGCCGAGATGGAAGCGCCCCTGCCAGCGCCCGCGGGGATAATCGCCCGGCGCGCCAAGCACGTGCAGGTCCGGAACGAACACGTCATCGAGCGTGACGACGGAACTACGCGCGGCGCGCATGCCGTTCGGGCGGTACCAATCGTCCGTGATGGTGACCCCCTTCATCGTCGGCTCGATCAGCAGCATCAGATGGTTCTGGAAGTGATCCTCGATGCCGTCGATCGCCACAAAGGTAACGATGAGGTCGGCATGCGGCCCGTTGGTCGCAAAGTTCTTGAGACCGTTGACGCGCCACCCGCCGTCCACCCGGCGCACCTTGGTGTTGAACTTGTACATGTTCACGCGTCCCGGCTCGCTGCCTACCGTGGCGAGCAGGCTGAAGCGCGCGGCGAGCGGCCGGACAAAGCGCTCCACCTGCTCCGGCGTCGCCAACTCCTCCAACAGCCAGAAAGCGTGGTTGTGCACCTGAAAGCAATGACCGGTCGAGGCGTCGCCGTGGCAGATGGTCCGCAGCAATTGCAGGAACAGGGCCGGGTCCTCCCCTCTCAGACTGCCGCCAAGACCACCCCGGCCGCGCGTCACCGTCGTGTGCAGAAGCCCGAGGTCATGGATCTGGCGCAGGTTGTCGAGCGGCAATGTGCCGTCGCGCTCGTGAGCGGCGGCGCGCGTCCGAAACTCGGTCACGGTAAGATGATCGAGATCTCGGACGACGTCGCTGGCAAGCACGATCTGCGGGTCGAGCATGAAGTCCTCCGTGAAATCTCTTCAGGTCGTTGGGAAATGACAGGCGACGAAATGATCGTCTCCAAGACGACGCAGCGCCGGCATCTGCGACGTGCAGCATGCTTCGGCCCGCAAGCAGCGCGGATGGAACGGGCATCCGCCGGGCGGATCGAGCGGCGACGGAATTTCGACGTCGTTCGTTTCGGGCGCAGCGCCTGCGGGTTCGACGGCGGCCATCAGCGCCTGCGTATAGGGATGCGCGGGACGGCCGATCACCGCGCGCTTCGTGCCGATTTCCATGAACCGGCCGAGGTAGAGCACGCCGATCTGCGTACTCATGTATGCCACGACCGCGAGGTCATGCGAAATGAGCAGATAGGTCAGGTGGTGGCGCTTCTGCAGATCCTTGAGCAGGTTGAGCACCTGCGCCTGGATCGATACGTCCAGTGCCGAGACCGGCTCATCCAGCAGAACGAGGCGTGGGTCGAGCGAAAGCGCGCGGGCAACGGCCACCCGCTGACGCTGGCCACCGGACAATTCATGCGGCAGACGGTCGGCAAATTCCGTCGGCAATCCCACCTGTTCGAGCAGGTCCGCCACGCGTTGCGCGTAGGCTCCCTCGCCGTCCAGCGGGGCCTGGATACGAATCGGCTCGTCGACAATACGGCCGATGCGCATGGTGGGATCGAGCGCGCCATAGGGATCCTGCAGCACAGCCTGCAGGAAGCGATGGCGCCACGCGTTCGCGGCATCCGACGCACGGCGGCCGAAGGCATGGCCGGCAATGCGAATTTCACCTCCGCTCACGTCTTCCGCGCCCATGATGAGTTTGGCGATGGTGGTCTTGCCGGAGCCGGACTCACCCACCAGGCCGAACGTGCCCCCGGTCTCGACGGTGAAGGAGACTCCGGTCACCGCCGCGAGAGTGCGCGACCGGGAGAACAGGCCCGAGCGCACGGAGTATGTCTTGGAGATGTCCGAGACTTCGAGAAGACGCGTTGCCGTGTTCATGCCGCTGCCTCAACCACGCCGTCCGGTAGCCAGCATGCCGCCGAGCGCCCTCCCTCAAATTCGCGGGTCTGGGGTGCCTGCACGGTGCAGAGCTGAGAGGCCCTGGGGCAGCGCGGTGCAAACGCGCAGCCCTCGACGACCTCTCCCGGCCGCGGTGGATGGCCGGGGATGACGGCAAGTCGCTGCTCGTCCAGCGATATGCGGGGCACCGCGGCGATCAATCCGGCCGTGTAAGGATGCGCCGGACGCGCAAACACATCGGCCATCGGCCCTTGCTCGATCACACGGCCCGCATACATCACCGCGATTTCGTCGCAAAACCTCGCCACCGCATGCAGATCGTGGGTGACGAGGATCGCGGCGGTGCCGCGGCTATGCTGGATGTCGCGCAAGAGCTGGAGAATCTGGGTGCGGCTCGTTACGTCAAGCGCAGTGGTCGGCTCGTCAGCGATCAACAAATCCGGGTCACAGCCGATATTGATGGCGACCGAAATGCGCTGACGCATTCCGCCTGAAAACTGATGCGGATAGGCTTGGATCCGCCGGTCTGCGGCGGGAATGCGCACCTGTCGCATGATCTCGGCGGCGCGGCGCCAACGCTCGCTGCGCGAGGCAATCCTGTGATGATACTTGAAGACTTCCGCAATCTGGTCGCCGATGCGGAACAGGGGGTTGAGTGAGGTCATGTGATCCTGCAGGATGATCCCGATCCCGCGGCCACGATAGCGCGCGATCTCCTTCCGCGACTTCAAGGCAAGGTTCTCACCCTTGAACCAGATCGCCCCCGAGACAATGCGCGCGGCGACCGGCAACAGACCAAGCAGCGAGAGACACATCATGCTCTTGCCTGACCCCGATTCCCCGACGATACCGAGGGTACGCCCCGCCCTCACGGTAAGGCTCGCATCGTCGACCACGCGCGCGGCCCCGGTCGGGGTCGCCACCTCGATGGTGAGGCGTTCCAGGCACAGGATTTCGTCGCCGGCCATTACAACCCCCGCTTCGAACCGCGGGCCCGCTCGCTCAGCGTATCCCCCAGCGCGTTGAAGGCGAGCACCGTCAGCAGCAATACGGCGCCCGGGAACAGCGATATCCACCACGCCCGCTCCAGATAGCCGCGACCGTCCGCGATCATCGTGCCCCAGGACGGATCCGGTGGCCGGATGCCGAGGCCGAGAAAACTCAGTGTCGCCTCCAGGATGATGATCAGGCCGACATCGAGCGTCAGCAGCACGATCAGCGTCGCGCGCGCATTGGGCAGGATGTGCCGAAACACGATCCACCACGCTGAAGCGCCTGAAATCCTCGCCAGCAGGACGAAGTCGCGGTGCTTGAGGCTGAGCGCCTCCGCGCGGATCACCCGTGCGAAGCGGGCCCAATTGGCCAGGGTGATGACGATGATGATGTTTGTCGTGTTCGGCCCGATCGCGCCCACCAGCACCATGGCCAGGATGACCGGCGGCAGCGCATACTGAATTTCGGCAAGGCGCATGGTGGCCTCGTCAAGCCAGGCGCCGCGATAGCCCGCGATCAGACCGAGCAACGCGCCGCCCAATCCCGCGAGCAGAACGGCGCAAGACGCGATGAACAGGGAAATGCGTCCGCCCTGAATGACGCGGCTCAGCACGTCGCGGCCAAGCTGGTCGGTACCCCACCAATGGTCGGCGGACGGCGCCTTCAGCGCATTGGCGAGATCGACGGCGTTGGGATCGTAAGGAACGATCAGTGGCGCAAGGATAGCCGCGCCCAACACCAGCACGATGATGGCGACCGCCTGATACATATAAACGGCTTGCGCGAGGCGCCAGCGATTGCGCGGCGCGGCCGTGGCCATGCTCAATTCAACGGCCATAGCGGATCCTCGGATCCAGCACGGCGTAGAGCATATCCACCGCGAGGTTGATGCCGATCAAGAGGATCACCGATACAACGACTGCAGCCTGGACCACCGTGTAGTCGAGCTGCGAAACCGACTCGACGATGAGGCTGCCAAGGCCGGGCCAGGCAAACACCGCCTCGATCGACACCGCTCCGCCGAGCAGGATCCCGAACTGGGAGGCCGCAAAGGTGATGATCGGCAGGGCCGCATTCTTCAAGGCATGCTTGAGCAGGACCACATGCTCCGGCAGACCCTTGGCCCGCGCCATCTTGACGTATTCCGACCCGAGCGCCTCGATCAGATTCACCTGAGTGAGGCGCATGAGCCCCGCGGCCGAATACCAGCCAAGCGCCAGCGTCGGGAGAACCAGATGCGCCAGCTTTCCGTAGCCGCTGGTCGGGAGCCAGCGCAGTTCCACGGAAAAGAGGCGAATGAACAGCAGCGCAAACAAGAACGGCGGCGCCGCCTGGCCGATAACGGCAAACAGCCGTGCGGCATAATCGACGAACCCGCCGCGCCACACCGCAGAAACGATACCGAACGAAACTCCGACAATCGCCGCGAAGCTCAAGGCCGCTCCGGTGAGGATTAGACTCGGACCGAGCCGAATGAGAACGACCTGGAGAGCCGGCGCGGAGAACCGGAACGAACGGCCAAAATCGCCCTGCGCAAGACCGAGCAGAAAGCGGACATACTGCACCGGAACAGGATCAGACAGCCCGAGCTGCTGGCGAAACAGCTCGCGATCGGCTTCGCTGGCTTCAGGAGGCAGCATCAAATGCGCGGGATCGCCGACCAAGCGTACCAACAGGAAGATGATCATGGTCATCACGAGCAGTGTCAGCAGCCCCGCACCCAGGCGACGCACCACGTAACTAGCCATGGTCACCACCCAAGCCGGATGAGATCCACACGGCCGGAGCCGCCACGCCAGGCTCCCTCACCTCCACCCCACTTGACGGAAATTGAGGAAGCCGGAGCCGATCTGGACCTCCCAGTCGAGACTCTGCTTCTTGGCGAAGACATAGTAGAGCTCGGAAATGAAGAACCCTGCCGCGTCGTCGTGCAGCACCTTGCCGACCTTCTTGAAGATCTCGTTCCGCTGCCGATTGTCCGCGGTCCGGTTCACTTCGGCGATCAGTTCCTCCACCTCCGGATTGTAATAGTCGGACCAGGTCCCTTCCTTGGTGAAAGAGCCGGCGACGGGATGAATCGGATCGTAGATGGCATTGGTGAATTGCGTCACCGACAGCGGCCCCGAGGAATGCGTATTGTTGAGGCGCGTCCAGGCCGCGTAAGCGATCCGGTCCACCTCCAGTTTGACCCCCACCTGTCCCCAGTAGGCGGCGATGGCCTCTGCCAGTTCCTTGGGCTGATCTGTCGCGCTGTAGAGCTTGGTCGTGAAGCCGTTCGGATAACCGGCCCTTGCCAGCAGCTCCTTCGCTTTCTTGGGATCGTACGGATAGGGCCGTGCACTGGCATCCCCGCCATACGGATAATATTTGGAAATGAAATTGGGCACTGGCTCGCCAACACCGTGCAGCACGCCTTTGATGATCGCGTTCACATCAAGTGCGTAACTGAGCGCCTGGCGCACATCACGTTTGGCGAACGGAGAATCCGGCTGGTTGGTGTAGGTGCGGACATAGAGCGGCGAGGCCACCGGATTGGCGATGACGTCGAGGCCCTTTTCCTTCTTCAGCCGGTCATAGTCCGGCAGCGGCACGACCACGGCGAGGTCCACTTCGCCGGTGAGGATGGCGTTCACGCGGCTCGACGGCTCTGGAATGATCTTGAAGATGATGGTCTTGATCTTCGGCTTCTCGCCCCAATAGTCCTCGAAACGCTCCAGCACGAGATCGCCGCCGATTGCGTACGTTTTGAGCTTGTAGGGGCCGGCCGACACCGGTGCCTGAGCGAACGCCTCCGCGTTGGGCAGGCTCGCGAGATAGTCGGCGGGAACGATGTAGAGATAGCCTGCGACCTTGTTGGCGAACGCCCCATCGGGCACTTTCAGCCGAAAGCGCACGGTGTAGGCATCGGGTGTTTCGACTGCATCGACCACCGGAGCAAAGAATGGACGGCGCGTGCTTTTGTTTTCCGGCTTCAGGATGTGATCTACCGATGCCTTGACGTCCTTCGCGGTCAGCTCGGCGCCGTTATGAAACTTCACGCCCTTGCGTAGCCTGTAAGTGAAGATCTGGGCGTCCTCGGAGATATCGACGCCGGTGGCAATCCGCGGCACGAGATTGCCCTTCTGATCGAAGCCATAGAGCGTGTCGTAGATCTGCCATCCATAGCGCAGGGAATCGCCGCTGACCGCCACGAGAGCGTCGAGATTGTTGAACTCCTTCTCGAGCGCCACGACCAGCGTCTCACGATCCACCGCCGGCGTGTCGGGCGCCGCATGAGCAGCGGTCGTGCAAATTGCACCGAGAACTGCAAGTACGCGCAGCAAGCGAGACTTCGACATCAACATCAATTGTCCCCAAATTCTAAATGGCCGCGCATCGGGTCATGCCCCTACGCCGCGATGACGGCTGGTCAGCCGGACCTTATCGTTCGCTGGCGGACGCAACGCAGCGGCCGGATGGCTCTCCGGCAGCCGGCTGCGACTAGGTCCGTAAAGTTTCTCGCGCAAAGTACCGGGCGCGTATTCGCGCTTGAACCGTCCGCGACGCTGAAGCTCGGGCACGACGTAGGTCCCGAAATCTTCGAAGCCGCCCGGTGTCACCGCGTAACTGAGATTGAGTCCGTCCACGTCGGTCGCATCGACCCAAGCCTCGATCTGGTCGGCCACCTGCTCGGGCGAGCCCAGGAAGACCGGCCCGCGTCCACCGATCGCGTTGTGCTCGGCCAGTTCGCGCACCGTCCAGACCCGATCGGGATCGGCGATGCTGAAAGCCTCCAGTGCGGAAACGAGACCTTGAGCGCGATCGTCGAAACGAATCGGTGCATCGAGATCGTGTTTGGAGAAGTCGATGCCGGTCCAGCCTGAGAACAGGATCAGCGCCGCTCGCGGATTGATGTAGCGGCGATAGTCGGCAAGCTTCGCGCGCGCCTCCTCCTCCGTGCCGCCGACGATCACCGTCGCCATCGAGAAGAACAGCAGTTCGCGGGGATCGCGGCCGGCTTCGGCTGCGCGGCGGCGGGTATCGGCAACCACGGGGCCGATGACCTGCGGAGTGGGCCCGCTGACAAAGATGCATTCCGCATGCGCGGCGGCGAACGTGCGCCCGCGGGCCGACGCACCCGCCTGAAACAGCACCGGCGTACGCTGCGGTGAGGGTTCCGCCAAATGGATCGCATCGACCTGGAAATATTGTCCCTTGTGGACGATCCGGCGCACCTTGCCCGGATCGGCAAAGACACGGTGCTTGCGGTCGCGCCGCACCGCGTCATCATCCCAGCTTGCCTCCCACAAGGCATAGGTCGCACGGAGATACTCATCCGCGATGTCGTAGCGCTGATCGTGCGGCGTGAGCGACGTCTGCCCGACCGCCTTCGATCCGGAGACCGTGTGTCCGGTGACGATGTTCCAGCCGATCCGCCCCTTCGTCAGATGGTCGAGCGTGCTCATGCGGCGCGCGAACGGATAAGGCGGTTCATAGAGCGCGTTGCTGGTGATGCCGAAGCCGAGATGTTCGGTGACAAGCGCCATCGCTGAAACACTGACGATGGGATCGAGCTTTGGAACTTGTGCACCGACCGACAAAGCCGCGTCGTAGGAGCCGCCGAACACATCGTTGCTCGCCATGCTGTCGGCGATGAAGAGCGCATCGAATTTGCCGCGCTCGAGGATTTGCGCGAGGTCGGTCCAGTATTCCAGCGTGGTGTAGTCCAGCGAACGGTCGTTGGGATGGCGCCAGAGGCCCGGTGAATGATGCACCGGACTCTGCATCGCGAACGCGTTGACGCGGATCTCTTTCGACATGGTGCGCCGCCTCAGGCTGGAGCGAGGCGAAATGCGGACACGTATCGCACCGCTTCGATAACGAGACGCCCAGCGATAACACGACGCGAAGAGAAACGACTGCGATGCAGCGAAGATGGCATCGCTGGACTTCCCTTCCCGGCACGGTTGATGGGCTAGTTTCGAGGCTAGATATTTTAGCCTATTAATTCAATAGACTATAAATTTCATTTTTGCCTCACTCGGAGATAGATCGACTTTCCACTTGGCATTGCACAGCGATTGTCTGCACGCGACGCCGAATGGTGAAACGTTGTTGCCGCATACGCGCACGCTCTAGAATCGATTCCAATCAACGGCGGCATTTTCTGGCAGGCCTTTCTTTTCTTTCTCTTCACACCACGAAGCTGTTGACCGCCGCGAGCCCTCTCGTTCATACGAAGTCACAATGTACATTAATCCGCTATATTATTTGGCACCCAATCAAACCGCTGCACGGCGTCCAGCCTCGCGAAATACCGGGCGACGTTAAATGACTGCAAAGCCATCATCTCGGTCTGCGCAACGGCGTGAAGACGCATGAGCGCATATTCCAACGACATTTCACCGCTCCTGCCTCGCTCGTACTTCTCTCGTCGAATGCTGCTTGCGGCCGGAGCTGTCGCAGCAACTGGCGTAGTGCTGTCCCGACCGCTCTCAGCCGAACCGGGCAGAGCCGACACGATACCTGCGCGAGGAGGAACTCTGGTCGCGCTACTCGACCCGGAGCCCGCTGGCCTGGTCGCGGGCATCTCCATCTCGGCGCCTGCCGTGGCGGTTTCTGCCAATGTGTTCGACGGTCTCGTCGAGTATGGAGATGATTTCGCGTTACGACCCAGCCTTGCCGAAAGCTGGGAATCCTCCGCCGATGGCACGCAGATCCTCTTCCGCCTGCGAAAGGACGTCAGCTGGCACGATGGCAAACCGTTCACTTCTTCCGATGTGCAGTATTCGCTGCTGGAAGTGACCAAGAAGACGCACCCGCGTGGCAATGCCGTCTTCGCGAACCTGATCGATGTGGAAGTGCCCGACCCGCACACGGCGGTACTACGCTTTTCGCGCGCCTCGCCGGTTGTATGGGCGGCTTTCAACGGCACCGAGGTTCAGATTCTTCCGCGCCATCTCTACGAGGGCACCAACCCCCTCACCAACGCCTGGAATGCAAAGCCCGTCGGAACTGGCGCCTTCGTGTTCAGGGAGTGGGTCAGGGGCGAGCGCATCGTCCTTGAGCGCAATCCGAGTTACTGGGACAAGGGCCGGCCCTATCTGGACCGCATCGTGTTCCGCACCGTACGCGATGCCGGCTCCCGGGCCGCCGCGCTCGAAACCGGGGAAGCGCAGTACGGCGTCATGAACCCGGTCTCGCTTGCCGAGGCGCAGCGTCTCCGCGGCTCGAGCACCCTCACCGTTCAAACCCGCGGCTTCGAGGGGCCAGCGCCGCTGTACTTCTTCGACTTCAATCTGCGCCGCAAGCCGTTTCAGGACATCCGCGTTCGCCAGGCCTTTGCGCATGCCATCGACCGTGACGTTCTGGCGAAGACGGTCTGGTATGGCTTTGCCAAGCCGGCCAGCGGGCCGATCCCGAGCTACCAGTCGCAAATCTATGCGGCGGACACGCCGCAGTATCGCTTTGACCCGCAAAAGGCCGAGGCTCTGCTCGATGAGGCCGGGGTGAAGCGCGGCGCCGACGGCGTACGCCTGCGCATCGACCACGTCCCGGTACCTTATGGCGAGGATTATCTCCGCGCGGCGGAATACTACCGCCAGGCGCTCAAGCGCATCGGCGTGGAGCTCACCATCCGCAACTTCGACCTCCCCGCTTATTTGCGCGTCATCTTCACCAACTACGATTTCGACACCCACAGCGCCTGGTACTCGGCCTATCCAGATCCACAAATCGGCGTGCAACGTCGCTACTGGAGCCAGACGATCAAGAAAGGAACCCCCTCCTCGAACGCCACCGGCGTGGCCGATCCGGCGATCGACGCGGTTATCGAGAAGATTCAGATCGAGGACAACGTCGACAAGCGCCGGGCGCTCATTCGCGAGTTTCAACGCCTCGCTCAGCAGGAAGTCCCTTCGATAAACCTGCTGGAGCTCACGTTCTTCCGCGTCTATGCGAGCCGCCTCAAGGGAGTCGATCTCGGTCCCTTCGGTAGCTATCAGTCCTTGAAGACCGTGTGGTTCGGGGCGTGACGATGGCGCTTGCCCACATCTGGCTGCCTCGTCCGCGCGTGCTGCGCTATCTCGCGGTCCGCATCGCGCAGGTCATTCCCACCGTCATTGCCATCGTGGTGCTGAATTTCTTCTTTCTGCGTCTGGCGCCCGGCGACCTCGCGGAAGTCATCGCTGGGGAAGCCGGGTCGGCGACCCCGGAATACATGGCTCTGCTACGCCAGCAATTCGGCCTCGATCAGTCGGTCTGGGTCCAGTTCGTCAACTACGTCAAACAGCTCGCGCAACTCAATCTCGGCTATTCTTTCCGCAATTCGATGCCCGTGCTGGATCTGATCCTGTCCCGGGTTCCGAATACCGCGGTTCTCATGCTGTCCAGCCTGCTCCTGGCGGTCAGCCTCGGGATTCTCTTTGGCGCCGTCAGCGCCCACTGGCGCGGGCGCTGGCCGGACGCCGTGCTATCTGCGGTCTCCACCGTCGGTTTCGCCACGCCGCTGTTCTGGGTCGGGCTCATGCTCATCGTGCTGTTCTCGGTTGAGCTGCGATGGCTCCCGGCCGGAGGCATGTACGACCTGGAACACGACCTTACGGGCTTTGCCCGCATAGCCGACGTGGCGCGGCACATGGTGCTACCGGTGCTGAGCCTCGCGTTCTTCTATATCGCGATCTATACCCGCCTCACGCGCTCCGCCATGCTGGAGGTGCAGGAACTCGACTTCGTGCGCACGGCACGCGCCAAAGGCCTCCACCCTGTCCGGATCGCATTGCGCCACGTGCTCCGCAATGCACTGCTCCCCATCGTCACCATGACGGGCCTGCAGCTCGGCACGCTGCTTTCCGGATCGGTCGTGATCGAGACCGTCTTCGCGTGGCCCGGCATGGGGCGCCTGGCTTTCGATGCGGTGTTCCAACGTGACCTCAACCTGCTGCTGGGCGTCCTCTTCTTCTCGTCCTTCCTGGTCATCGTCGCCAATCTCCTCACCGACTTCGTCTATGCAATTCTGGATCCGAGGATCGAAATTCGATGAGCATGCAGACGACTTCGATCTCGCTTCCGGTAGCGAACGCCGCGTCAAACGAAAGAGTGAGACCCTTCCCCGGGGCCTCGTCCCTCTCCTACCGCCTTCTGCGCAGCCGGACTACCCTGACCGGCAGTGCCGTGATCGCCGCCGTGGTTATGGCAGCGCTGCTCGCCGGCAGCATATTCGATACAGATCCGCTCGACATGGTCGCGCGGCCCTTCATCTGGCCGCTGACCGATGCCCGCCATCCGCTTGGCACCGATATGCTGGGACGCGACATCCTGGTCGGGCTGGTCCATGCAGCGCGGGTTTCGCTGGCCGTCGGCCTTGCGGCCGCAAGCCTCGCAGTCCTGGTCGGCGTCATGTTCGGGGCGGCGTCCGGCTACTTCGGTGGTTGGGTGGACCAGCTGCTCACCCGCATCACCGAGATATTCCAGACCATGCCGCCGTTGGTCTTCGCCGTCGTGGTGGTGGCAATCCTCACGCCGTCCGTGGGCTCCATCATCCTCGGCATCGGCGTGACTTCCTGGCCCCAGATCGCTCGCCTGGTGCGAGCCGAGACCCTGCGGCTGCGCGAGAGCGAATTTGTCCAGGCGGCCCGCGTCATGGGCATGGGACACGGTCGCATCATCGTAACGCACATTCTGCCCAACGCAATCTCGCCCGTGGTGGTGGCGGGTTCGATCCTGGTCGCGTCCGCGATCCTGACCGAAGCCGCGCTGTCGTTTCTCGGTCTCGGCGATCCCAACCTGATTTCCTGGGGCAGCATGATCGGTTCCGGACGCGAGGTGTTGCGCACCGCCTGGTACATGACGGCGCTGCCGGGCGTTGCCATTTCGATCACCGTCATGGCGCTGAACTTGCTCGGCAACGGCCTTAACGACGTCCTGAACCCGCGGGTATCGCTGACATGAGCCTGATCGCTCCTTCCGCCGTTCTCGATGTTTCAGAGCTCTCCGTGCGCTTTCGCACGCCTGGCGGCCTGCTCACTGCCGTGGATCGCCTCTCCTTCCGCGTCGGCGCGGGTGAGACGCTGGCGATCGTCGGGGAAAGCGGATGCGGCAAATCGGTTACCGCCATGGCTCTGTTGCGCCTGCTCCGTTCGCCGCCGGCGCTGGTGGAGGGAAACCACGTCCTGTTCGACGGGCAGGATCTGCTGCGACTTTCCGAAAGGGCGTTGCGTGACATTCGCGGCAATCAGATCGCCATGATCTTCCAGGATCCGCTTTCCGCGCTCAATCCAGTGATGACCGTTGGTGACCAGATCGTCGAAGCGCTGCAGCGACACACCGGCTTGCGTCGTGCGACCGCCCGCACGCGGGCCGTCGAGCTTCTCGACCTCGTGCGTATTCCGGAACCGCAACGCCGTGCAGACGATTATCCGCATCATTTTTCGGGTGGCATGCGGCAGCGCGCCGTGATCGCCATTGCGCTCGCGGCAAGACCCCGCGTCCTGATCGCCGACGAGCCGACGACCGCGCTCGACGTGACAGTGCAGGCGCAGATACTGAAGCTTCTCGTCTCGCTTCAGCGCGAATTCGGCATGGCACTGATCCTCATCAGTCACGACCTCGGCGTGGTTGCGGAGACCGCCGACCGTGTGCTGGTCATGTATGCCGGGCGCAAGGTGGAAGAGCGCGGGGTGCTTGATCTGTTCTCCCATCCGCGTCATCCCTACACCCGCGCACTGCTGCGTGCCCGACCGACACCGGGCGCGGTGCGCGAGTTCCTGGACGAAATTCCCGGCATCGTGCCTTCCCTGTCGGCCATGCCGCAGGGCTGTGCTTTCGCGCCTCGCTGCGCTTTCGCTAACGAAGCATGCACCGGCGCGCCACCACCCCTCCTGCCGTCGGGCGACGGTGGTGCGGTCGCCTGCATCCACACCGAGCGCCTTCCGCAAAGCGAGGCGGCATGATGGTGAACGCACCCGGGAATACGCTGGAAGT
The DNA here is from genome assembly GCF_036924535.1 of Bradyrhizobium sp. AZCC 2262. NCBI lineage: Bacteria > Pseudomonadati > Pseudomonadota > Alphaproteobacteria > Hyphomicrobiales > Nitrobacteraceae > Bradyrhizobium > Bradyrhizobium sp. AZCC 2262. The sequence goes on from NZ_JAZHRT010000001.1 coordinate 6,692,616, forward strand.
GAATGAGCTCGTCGTTTCCTATCACACCGCGCGCGGTCACCTCACCGCCGTGGATGGCGTTTCCTTTTCCGTGGCGCCGGGCGAGACCCTCGGTCTGGTCGGCGAGAGCGGCTGCGGCAAATCCTCGCTTGCCAAGGCAATCGTTCAGCTGGTGGAGCCTGCACATGGCACGATCCGGGTAGAGGGACAGAATATCGTCCGTGCGAGCCGCAATGTCCGCCACGCGCTCCGATCCAAGGTGCAAATGGTGTTTCAGGACCCCATGGGCGCCCTCGACCCCCGGCAGCGAGCGGGTACGATCCTGGAAACGCCGCTCAAGATTCATGGCTTCGGCAACAGCACGGAGCGGCAAGTGCGCGTGCGGGAGCTGATGGAGCAAGTCGGACTGCGGCCCGAATTCATCGATCGCCTGCCGCACGAGTTCTCCGGAGGCCAGCGCCAGCGCCTCGGGATCGCCCGCGCCCTGGCGCTCAACCCAAGGCTCATCGTGTGCGACGAGCCGGTTTCGGCGCTCGACCTTTCGCTGCAAGCACAGGTCTTGAACCTTCTGCGCAACGTACAGCGCCAGCATCACGTCGGTTATCTGTTTATCAGCCATGATCTCTCCGTGGTCGAACATATCGCCGATCGTGTCGCCATCATGTATCTCGGGAAGTTGGTGGAAGTGGCGCCACGCGACAGCATCTGGCAGCGGCCGGCCCATCCTTACACGCGCGCCCTCATCGAGGCGTTGCCGCGCATCGATCCAGCCAATAGCCGCATCGCAGACAAGAAGATCATCGGCGGAGACCTGCCTAGTCCCTACGCCCCGCCCAAGGGCTGCCGGCTGCATACGCGATGCCCACACGCCTTCGCGCGCTGCAGCCTAGAGGAGCCGGAGCTGGTGGAGATTGCAGCGGGCCATTTTGCCGCCTGCCATCTTCATGCGCCTGCGCCGCCGCCGGCCGTTCGCGCGGGGGCTGCCGTTTCCCCTTCGGCGGCACAGCAGCACGCCGCCACGGCTTAAGGAGATCGCGTGCTCATGTCCACGCCTGTCAAAGGCCCCACACCGTACCAGGCCTCTGCCTTGGAAGGTTGCCCATGAACACCGCAACTGCCGTATCGCCGGCCGATTATGCCGACAGCCCGCTGTCACGGGCGCTCACGCAACCGTTGCTGCTTGGCCTGTTCCTGCCGATCCAAAACGGCGGCTGGTCTCCATCTACGCTGGCGCGCACCACCGACTGGAGCTTCGATTACAACGTTGCCCTCACGCAGAAGGCCGAGGAGCTCGGCTTCGACCTGGTCTTCGGCCTGGCGCAATGGATCGGCAAAGGCGGCTACGGCGGGGCGCTCCGTTATCGCGAAACCACGATCGATCCGTTCGTGACGGTGGCGGCGCTGAGCGCGGTCACGAATCGCATCCTGCTGATCTCCACGATTCACATCCTCTATGGCCCGTGGCATCCGCTGCACCTCGCCAAATTCGCCGCGAGCCTCGACCACATTTCGCAAGGACGCTTCGGCATCAATGTCGTTACCGGCTACGCGCCCCGCGAACCGCGCATGTTCGGCATGACGCAAATCGAGCACGATGAGCGCTATGCGCGCTCCACGGAGTTCACCAACATCCTCAAGCGGCTGTGGGAGGCTTCCGAGAACGTCTCCCTCGAGGGCGAATACTGGCGGCTCGAGGATGCCTACGTTTCGCCCAAGCCAAGGTATGGCCGCCCGATCCTGGTGAACGCGACCGGTTCGCCGGCGGGATTCACCTATGCAGCGCGACACTCGGATCTCGTCTTCATCACCAGCCCCGCAGGGGCCGAGATCGAGGCGACGATTGCAGCCCTTCCGGCCCACGTCGCCAAGCTGAAAGGCCGCGCCGCCGAGTTCGGACGCGACGTTCGCGCCATCATCAACCCCATGATCGTATGCCGCCCGACAGAGAAGGAAGCGCGCGACTATCACGCCGCCATCCTCTCGCACGCTGACCACGAGGCGGTGCGGAACTTCATTACCCACCATGCGGTCGGCGACAGCCAGGCCTGGACGAACCACAAGGCCGAACACCGCATTCTCGGCGGCAACATCCAGATCATCGGCAGCCCGGAACAGGTGGTCGACAAGATCATCGGCCTGAAAAACGCGGGGATCGACGGAATACAGCTCACCTTCTTCGACTTTGCACCGGATCTCGACTTCTTCGGCAAGGCCGTTCTCCCGCTGTTGAAGCAGGCGGGCCTGCGCAACTGATCTCCTCGCCACTTCCAGGAAAACCACGATGACCAGCAGACGCGAATTTCTTCATCTTGTCGCCGCCGGAACCAGTCTGGCGCTCACGCCGGCCGCACGCGCAGCCGATGGCTCGCCGATCCGCGGCGGCCATCTGATCGCCGTCGTGGTGCCGGAGCCGCGAGACCTCGGCATCGCCGTATCCAATCCGACCATCGTGGTGGCCGCCAACCTGTTCGACGGGCTGGTAACCTATGACGACAACTTCAAGCCACGGCCCCAGCTTGCTGAGAGTTGGGCGCAATCGGCGGACGGAAAAGAAATCACCTTCAACTTGCGCAAGGGCGTGAAATGGCACGATGGCACGCCCTTCACTTCGGCGGACGTGAAGTACTCCATCCTCGAAGTGGTGAAGAAGACCCATCCGCGCGGCATCGGCACCTACGGGCAACTGCAGACGATCGAAACGCCGGACGACTACACTGCCGTGCTGAAGCTGGCGGCTCCCTCTCCCGTCATCTGGTCGGCACTCTCGTCAAGCGAGACGCAGATCCTGCCCCGGCACCTCTATGAAGGCACCGATCCACTCACCAATCCGTGGAACGCCAAGCCGATCGGCACCGGCGCCTTCGTGTTCAAGGAATGGGTACATGGCAGCCACATCACGCTGGAGCGTAATCCTGACTATTGGGTCGCGGGAAAACCCTACCTGGACCGGATCACCTTCAAGCTCGTCCCCGACGCCGGCGCCCGCGCCGCGGCGCTGGAAACCGGCGAGGTGCAGTATGTTCCGCTGAGTCCGGTGCCGTTGTCCGATGTATCGCGGCTCCAGAAGCTGCCGAGCGTGAGAGTCGAAACCCGCGGCTGGGAAGCGGTGGCCCCCGTATTTTTCTTCGACTTCAACTTGCGCCGGAAGCAGTTCCAGGACGTTCGCGTCCGCCGTGCCATCGCGCATTCGATCAATCGCCGCGCGCTGGCTGAAACCGTCTGGTACGGATTTGCGGATCCGTCGACCGGCCCGGTTCCTGCAGCGCAGAAGCAGTTCCACGAGCCTAACCTGCCTCAATACGAATTCGATCCGAAGAAGGCAGAGCAATTGCTCGACGAGGCCGGTTTCAAGCGTGGCGTGGATGGCGTACGCATGCGCTTCACGCATCTCAATCACACCTATGGCGACGACTTCAAACGATCCGGCGAATTCATCCGCCAACAGTTGAAGCGCGTCGGGATCGAGGTTGAGTTGATCAACTACGATCTGCCCACCTTCCTGCGCAAGGCTTATACGGAGTACGACTTCGACACGCTCAACGTGTTCTATGCGGCGTTCTCGGATCCCCAGCTGGGCGTGCAGCGCCGGTTCTGGAGCAAGGCGATCCAGCCGGGCAGCGCCTGGAGCAATGCGTCCGGCTACTCCAATCCCGCGTTCGACCAGGTGGTCGCCGATGCGCTGGTCGAGCCCGACGTGGCAAAGCGCCGAGCCCTGCTCGTCAAGCTCCAATCCATCGCTCAAACCGACCTGCCGTCGATTTCGCTGCTCGAACTGAAACAGTTCCGCGTCTGGTCCAGCCGGCTTCACGACGTGGATGTGAGTCCGGTGGGTGTCTACGCCTCTCTCGCCAGTGCCTGGCTCGTTCCGTAGCGACAGCTCGGAGAGCCGGCTCGGAACGCGGTCGCGCAATTTTGGTAAGCCGGGCATCCGGCGACAAGGAGAACTCATGTTGAGAACATTGATGGTCGCGCTGGCCGTAATTGCATCGGCCGCCACGGCGGCAATGGCCGAAGCACCGGTCCGCGGCGGAACGCTCGTCGTTGCCCTGGAGCCCGAGCCGTCACGGCTCTATCTCAGCTCACAAACGGCCGTGATCGTGCAATCGCAGATTTACGACACGCTGGTCACTCTCGACGACGACTTCAAGCCGCGCCCACGGCTCGCCGAGCGCTGGGATATCTCTCCGGACGGGAAAACCATCACGTTCCATCTACGACAGGACGTCAAGTGGCACGATGGCAAACCGTTCACGTCGGCAGACGTCGCCTACTCCATTCTTGAGCTCAACAAGAAACACCATTCCCGCGGCCTGACCAATTTCGGCGCCATCACGGCGATCGATACGCCCGACGCGCATACGGCCGTATTCCGCCTTTCGGCGCCCTCCCTTGCCCTCTGGGCGGCCTTCGGCGGCGACAACGCGACGATCGTGCCCAAGCATCTCTGGGAGGGTACTGATCCTTTCACCAATGCCTGGATCAACAAGCCGGTCGGCACGGGTCCCTTCATCTTCAAGGAATGGATGCGAGGCGATCACATCACGCTCGAGCGCAATCCTGATTATTGGGAAAAGGGAAAGCCCCACCTCGACCGCATCTTGTTCCGCGTCATCCCGGACGCAGGCGCGCGCGCAGCGGGGCTGGAAACCGGACAGGTGCACTACGTGCCAGTCACCCCGGTTCCGCTCTCGGATGTCGACCGTCTGCGCAAGCTTCAAAACATCGAAATTGTCACCTATGGGTTTGGCACTTTCGCGCCGATGTATTTGTTCGACTTCAACCTCGAGAAACCGGTGTTCAAAGACATCCGCGTTCGGCAGGCCTTCGCGCACGCCATTGACAAGAAAGCGCTCGCGGCAGTCGCCTGGTACGGCTTTGCCAAACCTGCGTCCACACCCGTGCCGAGCGTTCAGAAGCAGTTCTTTGCTACCGATACCCAACAATACGCCTACGATCCCGCCAAGGCCGAGCGTCTGCTCGATGAAGCCGGTTACAAGCGCGGCAAGGACGGCGTGCGGTTCAGGATCACCCATCTCCCGGTCGCTTACGGCGAGGACTTCCGTCGCTCGGCCGAATTCATCCGGCAGCAACTCAAACGGGTCGGGATCGAGGAAGAGATCGTCAACTACGACCTCGCGGGCTGGCTGCGCAAAGTGTTCGCCGAGCGCGATTTCGACACCATGACCGCCTACTACGCCGCCAATGCGGACCCGCAGATCGGCGTGCACCGACGATTCTGGAGCAAGACCTTCAATCGTGCGAGCTGGACCAACGGCTCCGGTTACCAGAACCCCGAGATGGACAAGGTGATCGAGGCAAGCCATGCCGAAGCCGATCCAGTGAAGCGCGCCGAACTGCTGCGCGAGTTCCAGCGCATCGCCCAACGCGATCTTCCATCCATCACGCTGCTCGAAGTGAGCCTGTTCGGCGTGAAGTTGAAACGGCTTCACGGCCTCGATACCGGCCCCGACGGAGTCTACGGTTCATACAAGGACGCTTGGCTGGACCAGTGAATGAACCCCAACCATGAAACATCGAGACCAAACAGAGCCCGTCCTCTTCAGCGACAATGATCGTATCGAACGAAAGAAACCCCCGCGGCGGACACGCGCCGACGTGAGCCCGAAACATCAAATGCTACGGCCCTGCCTGGTTGACGCAGATGGAGCAATGCAATGAACAAGATCGTCCCACCTCAATTTTCTCGTCCCATTACCGCCAATTCATCCGAGTTGCCGGCGCTCCTCGACTACATCGCCGAGGGCGCAGCCGCACGCGATCTGGAGCGCGCCCATCCTTACGAGGCCGTCAGCCTGATCCGTCAAGCTAAGCTTGGGGCATTGCGGATCGCGACCGCGGAGGGAGGCGGAGGCAGCTCCTTCCGCGAACTCTTCGAGGTCGTCATTCGATTGGGAGAAGCTGATCCCAATGTCGCTCACATCCTCCGCAATCACTTCGCCTTCGTCGAGCGTTACGCCCGCCCGGCCGGCGTCGAGCAGCGCGACAAATGGCTGCAGGCGGTCGTTAGCGGCGCCATCGTAGGTCTTGCGAACTCCGAACTGGGGAATCCAGTCGTCGGAAGCAAGTCGCTATCCACGACGCTGACGCCGGACGGTGACGGATACCGCCTCGACGGCACCAAATATTACAGCACCGGAACGTTGTACTCGGATCTGGTGCTGGTTCGCGCCGTCGGAGCTGGCGGCACGATGGCGTCGGCAATCATTCCCGTCAACCGCGAAGGCGTGGATCTGGTCGATGATTGGGATGGCTTCGGCCAGCGTCTGACCGGGACCGGCACCACAGTTCTCCGCAACGTCCGTGTTGAAGCGGACGAAGTCATATTCGATGCGCCCGGCATCGGCTACGGCGTGCTCTATGCAAGCACGTTGCCGCAACTCTACCTTACCGCCATCAGTGCCGGCATCCTCCGCGGCATCCTGCGCGACGCCAAAGCCCTGCTTCGCGGCCGTGAACGAACTTTCTACTTCGCTTCCGCAGAACGGGCCGTGGATGATCCCACCCTGCATCAGACGATCGGCCAGATCGCCAGCAACGCGTTTGCGGCTGAAACTCTCGTATTGGCGGCCGCGGATGCTCAAGACGTGTTGGCCGCCGCCCGCGACGCAGGAAAAGACGACGACGAGCTCGCACACCGGGCCGCCATCCTCGCCGCCAAGGCCAAAGTCGTGGTAGACGAACTCGCCATTCGTGGCGGCGGGTTGCTGTTCGACGTCGGCGGTGCCTCGGCTACCAAAAAGCTGCACAACCTGGACCGGCATTGGCGCAACGCGCGAACTCTGGCCTCGCACAATCCCGCAACATATAAGGCTCGCCTCATCGGCGAGTACGAGATCAAGGGCACACCACTACCGACCGGTGGGTTCTTCTGACCTGGTGTGTGACACCGCGGCGCCCTGCGACTGCCGACGGCGCGGCCGCGGGATCACCTGCCGTGCAAAGCGGCGCATAGGATTGTCGAAGGGGCTAAACTGCAGCCCATGATCACGGACGCGTTGCCGGTGGTCATCGAGGATTGCCCTTGGCCATCGTCGGCCATCAGGGAGTTCCAATCCGATACTGCCCCGGCGGAGGCGTGCCGTTGACGACGAAATCGCCGACGATGCGATCTCGATAGACACGCGGGTTGTGTGTGGCGATGGTCCGGGCATTTCGCCAGTATCGGTCGAGCGCGAGGTTTCGCGCGGCAGACGACGCACCCAGCGCATCGAACAGGATCGTGGTGGCTTCCAGGATCAGATCGGACACTACGGTGACCGCCTGATCGAGCTCTATTTCCGCGATCGTGATGGCGGCCGCGCTGCGCTCCCCATCATCCGACAGCTGCGCTTCATGGGCGCGCTGCAACGCCTCGGCGACCTTGAGAACGATGGCGCCCGCCGCATAGGAATTGCCGCGCACCCGGCCGACAACCTGGAGGATCTGCGGGTCCGTGGCCGAACTGCCGGCGTTGCCGTGGCTGAAGATTCGAGTCCGCTGCTTGACCAGACGGCTGACGTCGCCGGCTGCGGCCCGGCCGATGCCGGCCAGCGTCGCCAGATGAACGAGCTGATAGAACGGGTTCGAGTATTTGAAGCGTTCAGTGACCGGGGTGACGTGATCGCTCTCCACCGGAGCATCTGTAAAAATCGTCGTACCGCTCGCGGTCAGCGCCTGGCCAAAGCCGTCCCAATCGTCAAGCACTTCGACGCCTGCGGCATGGCGGGAAACGATCACGCCGACCTGCTCACCGTTCTCGTGCTGGGCGGAAATGTTGATCCAGTCGGCAAACAACGTGCCTGTCGTATAGTATTTGCGGCCATTCAGGACCAGGCTGCCGTTCTTGCGCGAGACCGTGGTCGAGAAGGCTTGCAGCTTGCTGTCGCCGACTTCGGTATTTCCGTTGCCAAAGAGCGTCTTCTCTCCGATCCGGCCGAGCCATAACGCCCGGCGCCCGGGATCCGATGAATTCAGAACATCTTCAGTGAAGCCGAAATGGGCCCGCAGTGAGTTGGTGACATTGGAGTCGGCCTCGGACAGTTCGATCAGCAGATTGAACAGCTCGGGGAGCGTCGTACCGGCTCCTCCGAACTCCGTCGGCACGCGAACCGCGGTGAATCCGGCCGCGCGCAGGGCCTTGATTTCGTCGTGAGGCAGCCGGTGTTCGATGTCCCTCGCTGCGGCCGTCGACCGAATCTTGTCGAACATTGGCCGGAACGGTTGCGCCAGCTCTTCATAGCGCGCGCTGGGACCGCTGCCCCAGCCAAGGTCGATCTGCGTCAAACTCATTCTCCCATTCGGTCGCAATGCGGCGTCGTCGGTAAGGTCGCCCGCCGGTCACCCAGATCCGGCTACACATTTTCCGTTGGTGCCAGTGGCATCAACGCTGCGCGACAGGGGCCGTATTAAAGTCACGGTTGAATTCGACGCCGACATCGATTTTCTTTCCGATCACGCCGGACTTGAGCAACACTTCAGCGATTCGTTGCTCGCGTTGCACCAGTGCATCATCGAGCGCGACGAATGAGGACTGCTGAAACGCCGCTGCATATTTTGCCCGCTGCGGCGTCTGCTTCAGCTTCTCGACGAAAATGGCTTCGATCTCCGCCTTGTGGTTCGGATACCAGACCCAATAGGCCTTGAGGCGGGACAGAAAATCGGCGATTTGCGCCTTCTTGGCCGGATCGCGCAGAACATCGCCGCGCGCCGTGAAGACATTGAGTGCCGGAATATCGAGTTCATCACTGTTGACGAGGATCTTCGCCTTTCCTGCCTCAATGGCATCGATAACGCTCAGCGTCCCCCCGGAGAAAAGATCGACCTTGCCGGCATTGAACGCGGCGGCGCTCGTCGTGTTGTCGGGAAGACGGACAGCCTCGATATCCTTCTCCGTCAGACCGGCCTTCACCAGCGACAGCACATACTGAAGATAGTTGTAGCCACCGAAATTGTGCGCCCACGAACGGCCCTTCGCGTCGGCCAGAGTCTCGATGCCGCTGCCGGTACGGGCCACCGTCACGATCGGCGGGTACTTCCTGTCAGCCGCCCGCCAGCCGGCAATGATCTGCAGCGGAACGTTGGCCGGTGTCCATTCCTCCTTGGCCTTGCCCTGCTCGATGATCAGGGACGTATCGCCCATATGCCCGACATCGATAGCCTTGGAATAGAGCGCGGACAACTGCGCTGCCGGGCCGGTGAGCGTGACCCACTGCACTTCGTAGGGCGCGCCCTCGAGCACCTTCGAGGCCGCGACCGTCTCGGGCAGGGTCTGATCCTGGAAGCCGACGAGCAGCACGGGCTTTCTACTCTGGGCATAGGTCGGCGCGGCGGTCATCGCAACGAACAGTCCCGCTGCGAGCAATGTCCCGCGAAGGAGAGATGATTGGGCATGTTTCATGGCGGCATCCTGATTGGTGAAGATATCTTTGGTCAGACGGGCGGTTCGTCAGCTGCGATGCCAAGTTCGGCGAGCAAGCGTTGTCGCAAATGATCGAATGCACGATCGGTACGTAGGCGGGGCCGGGGTACATCGACCACGGCATCGAAGCGGACGCGCCCCCCGTTCAAAACGACGACCCGATCGGACAGGCTCAGCGCTTCGTCGATGTCGTGCGTGACCAGCACGACGCCGGGCGAATGCCGGCGCACCAGCTGATGCACCAGGCCGTGCATGCGGATCCGGGTCAAGGCATCGAGCGCGGCGAAGGGTTCATCGAGCAACAACAGGTCCGGTTCTTGCGCCAGCGCGCGCGCCAGGGCCACGCGCTGCGCCTCCCCGCCGGAAAGCGTTCTCGGCCACGAATCGACCTGGCGGACCAACCCGACTTCGTCGAGCGCGGCCTCGGCCAACTTTCGCGCCGCCGCATTGCGCGGATGGCCGATAACGACATTGCGCCAGACCTTGAGTGCCGGAACGAGGCGAGGCTCCTGGAACACGACCGAGCGCGCTGCGGCGACCGCGACTTCGCCCTCATCGGCGCCGTCGAGACCAGCCAGGATCCGCAACAGCGTGGTCTTGCCGGTGCCCGACGGCCCAAGCAACGCGACGAACTCTCCCTTTCTCACCTCGAAATCAACGCCGTCGAGAACAGCGCGCCCGGCAAAAAGGCGGCGAACGCCGCGCAACCGCACGGTGCTCGCTCCAAAGCTGTGGTCGTCTCCCGGCCACGGGTTGAGGTCTGACGGCGCAGGCTCCGCAGCGCGGACTGCGGAAAGGTCATGTAAAGACAATGGACGTCCTCCACGGCAGGGCCAACCGCTCGACCCATCGCACCGCAAGATCAATCACGATGCCTAGCAGCGCATAGACGATGATCCCGGCGATGATCACATCCGTGCGCTGGTTCTGATTGGCGTTGTTGAGAATGTAGCCGATGCCCGAACGGGCATTGATCTGCTCGGCCGCGACAAGTGCGAGCAGCGATACACCGGCGGAAAAGCGGATACCGACCAGGATCGACGGCAGCGCGGTCGGCAGGATCACCCGCAGCGAGATTTGCCGCGGGTTAAGGCCGAAGACCTTGGCGGCCTCGATCAGCTTGGGGTCGACCCCGCGGACGCCCGCATAGGTGTTGAGATAGACCGGAAAGATCGTCGCTCCGTAGATCAGCGCCACTTTCGCGGTCTCGCCGATTCCGAACCAGATGATGAAAAGCGGAATCATGGCGATGAACGGGATCGTACGGAGCATCTGCAGTGGCGCATCGAACAATTCCTCTCCAAGCCGCCACAGCCCCGCAAACAGGCCAAGCACAAGCCCGGTGCTTGCACCGAGGGCGAGCCCCGTAAGCGCCCGATGCAAGGAAGCCGGAATGGCCGCCTGCAGTTCGCCTGTTCCGATCAGTTCGCCAAACGCACCGATCACCATGAGCGGAGGCGGCAGCACCGTGGGCTCCACCAAACCAGACACCGACGCGGTCTGCCACGTTACCAGCAGCCCGATCGGCACCAGTGTTCGCAGCGCTCCGCGGCCAACGGGTATCCAGGATCGGCTGCTGGCCGGCTTGCCATTGGCGCCGAGATCGACGAGATGCACGCTTCGGTCGGCGCCGAGCTGGACGGCACGGGCCGCCTCGGCCTCGACGATCCGGGATTCCACGACACTCATGGGAAGACCTTGAACGATACCGCCGGGTCGCGTCGGATCTGTTCGAGCAGCCCGATCTCCCAGTCGAGATAGGCCTGGAAGGCGGCCAACCGATCGCCGGACTGCTGATACGGCGAGCGCCAGACATCATCGGCCGGATGGATGATGGCCGTCTCTCCGGTCTCCAGCGGAAGCCCGGATGCCCGCCACGCTTTTGTGCCGCCCGCCAGCACGCGAACCCGTTGCCCCGCCAACTCCGCCGCAGCGAAAGCCGCAAGGGTGCCGTCCGACGACGTCAGCACGATTGATGCGTCGCCTTCGAAATCCCGCGCCGCATCGAGTTTGGCGCGGACTGCAAATTTCGCTCCCGGAACATGACCCGCTGCATAGACGAGGCTGGTATCGAGATCGATGACCCACGCGGCACCCGCGTCGAGCTCGGCCTTCAGAGCGTCGGGCGTCACGAGCTCAACAGCCGGCGGTTCGCGCAACAATAGCGGCCTATCTGGACCGGTCAGCCGTCCGTCTCCGGTCTGACGTACCGCCAGCGCGTAAACCTCGCCCCAGCCGAGCTGTACCAACCAGCTCGCCGTGATGGCCGCGCGGGCGCCCAGCTCGTCATCGACAACGACAATGCGTGCGTTGCGCGTGCTGATCCAGCGATCTATTCCCTGGACCAGCTGTCCACCTTCCGCCCACTGCGCAAACGGCAGATGCCCCGCCTTGAACTCGGCCTCCGTCCGGACGTCGTAGACATAGAGCGAGCGTTCGTCGGCTTCGCTGCGGAACCGTGCCAGCGTAGCTTCATCGATCCACGACAGATTGAACCGATGCGACAGCCGTTCGACGGTCGCCTTCGCCTGCTCGATCGCAGCATTGCTCGGGGCCTGCAGCTCAACCTTGCGTCCGTGCTCGAGGCTCCAACCTTTCGCGAGCCAGGCCATCGTGCCATTTTCGAGCGCAACGACCTTGTTGGGCAGGCCGGCATTGATCAGCGCTTGGGCGCCAATGATGGAGCGCGTCCGTCCGGCACAATTGACGACGACCAAATCGTCCGGCGAGGCGATGAAATCATGCACCCGCAGCGGCAACTCGGCATTCGGCACGGCATGGGCGCCGGGAAGCGAGAAGTTCTCGAACTCCTGCAATGTGCGGCCGTCGAGCACGACGATCCCCTCTCCCGCATCGCACCGCGCCTTGAGTTCTTCCGCCTTGAGATGCGGCGTGCCGTAGGCATGCTCGACGAATTCGCCGAACGCCTTGGAATACGCACCAGAGCCGGTATAGACCTCGCGGCCGGAAGCAGCCCACGACGCGACGCCACCGGCGAGCACCGATACATTGACGAAGCCAAGCTCTGCGAGCTTCAGCGCGGCGCGTTCGGCCAATTCACCCGGTCCGCTATCCGTGACGACAATCGGTACACGAGGACGCTTCAGGAGCGTCCCGGCCCGGAGCTCAAGCCTGCTCAGAGGCAACGGCACGGCAAAGATGATGTAACCATCCCTCGCCTGAACGCCCTCCTCGCGTACATCGACGACCGCGATCTCCGCATCCTCGCGGAGGCGGCGCGCCAGCGTATCGGCATCGACAGTCGGAAAGCGGGAAGGAATGGCTGCTACGAACGGAGCGTTCATCATGGTACCTCAGTGTTTGACTGGTTTGGGGTTACTGCCGCAGCGCAGTCACATTGCTCGGCGTCCCGAAGGCCGTCTCTCCCGGAGCGGCGCGACGTTCGGGACGTGCGAGCCCGAGATGACCGCGCAAGGTCGTGCCTTCATAGTGCTCGCGGAAAATACCCCTACGCCGCAGCAACGGCACCACTTCCTCGGCGAAAGCCTCGAAACCCGACGCGATCACGTCCGGCATCACATTGAATCCGTCGACAAAACCCGTCGCGAACCATTCGGCGATACCATCGGCAATCTGCTCGGGCGTCCCGACGACAATCCGGTGACCGGTGCCACCCGCCTGCGCCCGAACGAGCTGCCGCACCGTCAGATTGCCACGTTGCGCCGTCGCTACGGCTCCCTTGAAGAACGTCTGAATGCCATCGACCGGCAGCGGCAGCGGCGGCAATGGCTTGTCGAGATCGAGGCTATCGGCGGGGACGCCGAGCGTGCCGGCCAGGCGCCGCAAACCATATTCAAACGGCAACAGTTCCCACAGCTCTTGCTCGCGCCGCCTGGCCTCCGCCTCGGTACCGCCGATCACCGTCACGAGGCCCGGAAATATCAGGATGTCGTTTGCCTCGCGGCCACGGGCCACGGCGCGCGCGCGCAGATCTCTGCTGTATTCCTCGGCATCCGCGAGCGTGAGCGCCATCGAAAACACCGCATCCGCATGATGCGCGGCAACGTCACGCCCCGCATCAGACCCCCCGGCCTGCACGATGATCGGCCGCCCTTGCGGCGACCGCGGCACATTGAGCGGTCCGGCGACGGAAAAATACTTGCCCCGATGATTGATCAGATGGATCCGCGCGGGATCGATCAGGCGGCCGGCGGCTTTATCGCCCAAGACGGCGCCATCCTCCCAACTGTCCCAGAGCGCGCTCACGACCTCCGCAAACTCGGCGCCTCTCTCGTAACGCGCATCGTGGGCCGGGCGCACCTCTGCGCCGAAGTTCCGCCCAGACACAGGGTCGGCAGTCGTGACGATATTGAGTCCGGCGCGCCCGCGGCTCACATGGTCGAGCGACGAGAAACGGCGCGCGATGTTATAGGGTTCATTGTAGGACGACGACGCCGTCCCGATCAGCCCGACATGTCTGGTTGCCGCGGCAATGGCGGTGAGAACGATGGTAGGCTCCAGCGATTGAAACGGCCGGAACTCGGGATTGTCGGAGAGCGCCGGGAAATCCGCCAGAAACACGGCGTCAAACGTCGCACGCTCGGCGAGCTGCGCGGTCCGGACCCAGTAATCGATGTCGTAGAAGCCCGCAGGATCCGAACTCGGCCAGCGCCACGCGCCGCCAAAGGTGCCGGCATTGAGGTGATTCAAGTTCAGATGGAGCTGTCTTGACACGCAGGTCTCCTGATCCTCGACGGAGGACCGACTATGTTCGGAGCACATGTGAGAGGATCAACGAATGAGTGTGCGCCTGCTGCCAAGGTTACGTCAGGCGGGTCATACGCTTACGCATGTCGCCCGCCACTGGTCTGTCATTCGATCTCACGCGGCAATCCTCAGCAGCGCAACCTGCCATCGTAAATATCAGGCAGTTCAACGAAACGGTCAATGAAATGGGTATCCAATTTTAATCGCGAGACGTGCTCGCTGTCCTATTCAGAATAAGAATAGCGAATAGAACGATCTCACCGGACGCACTTCGTGCCGGTGCGATTAGTTCTTGAGACAGGTGACTGGCGACAACCGACAAAGCGGTTATTCGAGCAATCGTCGCGGCCGACACAGAATGCGGCGATGCGTCCAGGTCGCTGGATACGCGTCACCCCTTCTTGATCATGTCTGCGATCGACAACCTGTCGAGAATATTGGCAGTCGCATCGCGCACTTGAGCCATCGTGCGGCGGACCTCACAACGTGCGACACTTTTACAATCGCGACAAGGTCTGTAGGCGGTGCGGCTGGCGCAAGCGATCGGTGCGAGCGGTCCATCAAGAGTACGGATCACAAAGCCCACTTTGATCTTCTGTGGCGAGCGCGCAACCATGTACCCGCCCCCCGGTCCTCGTTTGCTCTTGACGAGGCCTGCGTTGCGCAGTTCCAAAAGAATGGCATCGAGGAATTTCTTCGATATGTTATTCGCTTTGGCGATTTCGTTCCCGCGCGCGGTCGAACCGGGTTTCAAAGCGGCAAGATAGACCAGAGCTTTGAGACCATATTTGCCTTTCGCCGTCAGCATTGACCGAAAACCAGCACCTGCAGCCAATCCCTGTTGATAGCAACAATGCTCCATCAATGCTGCATACAATAGAAAAATCAACCAGATTGTTGGCCACATAGAGCGGATTAGTTGCTTCGGGCCGCTGAGACCAGACACCCAGAGCGCGGCGGCGCTGCCTGTGACGTACGTCGGGCAATTGCAGCGACACAGGGAGGAGCAGCGATGGATTACCCTGCCATCGCTGCTCTCAATCTTGCTTCAAATCTTGCTTCAAATCTTGCTTCAAACCTTGATCTTCGATCCGCCAAACCTTGTAAACGTGAAGCCATCGAACGGCTCAGCGAAGGTCGCCTTTTGCTCGCGAAGCAGGCTGATGACGAGATTCTCACCCTGCGAAAACGAGGCCGCCGCATCGGAGCGCCAGTGGATGCCGCCCCAGGTGCGGCCACCGGAATAGTTCAGCGCAAGCTTGTTCAACTCGCCGCCGACGGTCAGCGGGGGTCCTCGATACGGAATAAGCTTGGTCGGATCCTGCGGATCCGGTTGCACGGGGTTCGGAAACTCGCGGTTCTCGTCGTAGAACGCCTTGAGCAACGTGGCCGTGACCGCGGCAATGATCGCGGCACCTCCGGGATAGGACGAATGCAACGGTGCCCCCTCGGGAAAGACCTGGCCGAGCAGGAACGTGCCGTGTTTGGCACGGCTGCGCTCCAGCGCCTGCGAACCCAACAGGCTTTGGTGGATCGGATAGTCGGCCACGTTGTTGGCGAGACGTTGATGCACCAGTCCGGAGAAGGCCTCCGGGCGCACAATCCGCTGCTCATACCATTTCTGGTAATAGTTGACGCGGATCGCGAGCGAACCAGCCAGCGAGATGATCGACTGGTAATAGGCCAGCCCAAAGGTGCCGGAAGCTCCCCCCTGGGTTTTCGACCGAAGATAGGGATCGCTCGGCGCGGACGCCGGCTGGTTCCCCGGGAAGATGCCGCCATAGGCGGGATCAGCGCCGAACGCCGCCACGCCAAGCAGTTGATTGGCGACAAAGTTAAACGCCTGCGCGGTATGCGCATAGGCGCCGAGGTCGCGCCCATTCGAAATGTAGCGCGGTGTCGTCTCATAAGCGATGCGCTCCCGCGGCGCGCCGCCGTTTTGCACGTGCAACCACTCATCGTACTTAGTCAGGAATTCTGACGTCGGCGCGTAAGCTCGGATTTTCGCCGAGAGGTTCTGATTGCCGAGCGGCACATCGCGATAGAGAAACTGGGATATCAGCGGACCATCCACCACGCCAGGAGGCGTCACCCAGCGCGGGGTAGCCCCTGTCGGATCGGCCGGATCGACATAGGTCACGCTGCCACGAAACAACGTCTGCGGGGTAACGCGACCGTTCAATTTCGGGCCATTGAATTCGGGAATGCGATTGAGTTCGTCCACCGCCGCCCGAATGCCGGCATTCGTGGTCTCGTCATTATATTCACTAAAGGGCACGTCGCGCAGCAACGATTGCCAGTAAATCTCAACGGCGTCGGCCGCGCGCGCGGCGCTGGCGAGGGCAGGCGCGGCCGGCAACTGGAATTGCGAGGCGTTGAGGCCGTCCAGGCTCACGGCAAGGGTACCGACCGGATTGACCAGCTTGCGCGTACCGCCGAGCGGGATCTTCTCGAAGTCGGCGGGGTCTCGCGTGGCAAATGCAGTGTTGGCCAGGCGCCAGGCTTCGCCATCCACCTCCCCGCGCGCATTGTGCGGCAGGCCGCGCGTATCGGAGCCGATCGCGTTCGCGTAACGCTGCTGATCGCCATTGTTCGGATGCGACGGGATAGGCGCGCTTTCAAGATCGCTCGCGAGACTCTTTCGTAACTCGACCGCGCGACGACGAAATCGCTCGTCATAGCTCGGCGCAGCAGAGGGGGATGACCCAGATTGCGCAGCAGCCGCCGGCTTCGTCTCGGTAGCCGCGGCGCTCCTCGATCGACCAACCGCCAGAACGGCGGCCGCGCCTCCAGACACCGCGAGAAATGCGCGGCGGCTCTCTGACTTTGGATGCTCTGCGTCGTCTTCCTGACGCCGTGATGAAGAGGCGTTTGATTGGATTAGCTCTGACATGAAAACTCCCGGTGCGATGAGCTCGCCAACACGAGCTGGGGAACCGAGCCTAAGAGCCGCCCACGTAATTGTCTATAATTTCTCTATACTATAATTCCGGCTTGGACACGCGCTGCATTTTGCAATGGCGGAACGGAAGAAACGAATTCGACTTCCGATACACGAAGCATCCGACAACGCCTCCTGACAATGACGAACGCCTAAACCGATCGCCACGGTATGAAGCGATGCTCGAGCGACGAAGCCAGCCTATCGAGTGTGAAGCCGACGACGCCCAAAACGACAATCCCGAGCATCACCATGTCCATTTCGAACCGCTCCCGACCTGCGATGATCAGCCCGCCAATGCCGGGGCCAATGGCCATGAAGTACTCCGCTCCGATCGTCGCCAGCCATGAATAGATCAAGGCGAGATGGATGCCGGTGAGAATCGACGGCAGCGCAGACGGCAGGTAGATCAGGCGAATGAGTTGCCAGCGGCTGAATTGGAAGATCTCGCCTACCTCGATGTCTTTTCTCGAAGTACTGCGAACGCCTTCGACAATGTTGAGGATCACCGGAATCGATGCCGCAAGCGCGATGAAGACGATCTTGGCCGCCTCATCGAAACCGAACCAGATCGAGATCAACGGAATCCAGGCCAGCAGCGCGATCTGCTTGAGGCCGTTGAACCACGTCGTGAAGATTCGGTCCGCAATCGACGAGAGCCCGAGCAGGATTCCGATCGTGCCGCCCAGCACGGTCCCGATCGCGAAACCGGTGAGATCGCGTCGCAGGCTTACCAGAAGATCAAAGGCCAGTTCGCCGCTTGCCAGCTCGCGCACGGCCGTCGCCGTCACTTTCTCCAGCGGCGACAGAAACTGCGGATTGACCAAGCCCGAATGACTGAACAATTCCCATACAACCAGCAATCCCAAGGGAAGCGCGACGCCGCGAAGGCGCCGGCGCGATGGCGATACCTCGGAATTGACGATATCAAGCGCCATCGATCCGCCACCGCTGAAGACGCCGCTCGATGACTGCGAGAACCTTGTCGGTCAAAAAGCCGGCAATCCCGATGACGGCCATCGATACCAGGACCGTATCCAGCCAGAACATCTGGCGACCCCAGACCAGCAGATAGCCAAGCCCTTCCGAGGACGCGACGAGTTCGACGCTGACAAGGGCGATCCATGCATGGGTAAGCCCGTAACGTAGCCCGGTGAAAATAGAAGGGACGGATCCCGGCAGCACGACTAGACGCAGCTTCTGCAGGGCGTTGAACTGAAACGTCTCGCCGACTTCGATGAACTGCGACGATACATTGCGGATTCCGGCGCTGGTATTCATAACGACCGGCACGAACGCCGCCTTGGCAATCACCACGATCTTTAGCGTTTCTCCGATACCGAGCAGAAGCATGGCGAGTGGAATCCACGCCAGCGCCGGCACCTGGGCAATCGCGGTAAACAGCGGCCGCACGTAATCGTCAACCGTGCGCGAAAGACCCATCGCCGCGCCGAGCAGGAAACCCGCCGTCGCACCGGCGGCAAAACCATAGATCACCCGAAGCAGGCTGAAGCCTGCGTGCGTCTTCAGTTCGCCGCTTCGAAGCATCTCGACTAGCGTCCCCGACACGTCAGCCGGCTTGGGCAGAATCTGCTCGGGCAGCCAACCCCAATGGGTGCCAGAGAACCAGATCGACAGCACGACCACCGGAAACACGAGCTTCCAGAGCAGCGGCGCAACGCCGCGCCAAGACCGGTCCCACACGGTTGACAATACGCCGCGGCCAATCGCGGTGACCTCACCTCCATCGATCGAATGAGAGATCGTCACGTTACTTCCCGCCCAATTAGAGCCGTCGATGATCCGCAGCGTTTCGCCTCCAGCATCATGCAGCTGGTCTCACCGTGAACGTATCGCCCGGCCGGATCGCTGCAGTTGGCACAGGCTCCTGTCCCTCGAGCGCGAGCAGCACTTCATTGCGGATATGGACGAGGTCGTCATCGGTCCGCAACCTGGGCCGTTTCGCTGACACGTCGAATATTCGCGAGATCCGGCCTGGCCGCGGGGCGAGGACGATGACCCGATCGCCAAGGAAGACGGCCTCGTCGACGTCATGCGTCACCAGCACCATGGTGATCTTTTCGTGGGCCCAGATTTGCTGCAGCTCGATTTGCATCTTGCCGCGCGTCATCGCATCGAGCGCTCCGAACGGTTCGTCCAGCAGCAGGATCTGCGGGCGATTAACCAGGCCTCTCGCGATCGCTGCGCGTTGTGCCATTCCGCCCGACAATTGATACGGATATGCCCGCTCGAACCCCTGCAACCCGACCAGTTCGATGTGCGCGGCAATGGTTTCTTTCTTGAGGGCCGCGGCGAGAGGGGCATTTTGCAAGCCGAGCCCGACGTTCTGCCAGACGGTTGCCCATGGGAACAAACGCGGCTCCTGGAATACGATTCCGCGATCGAGACTCGTGCCCACGATCGGCTTGCCGTCTTGCGTGATATCACCGCTGAAGCCGCGCTCGAGCCCCGCTAGCAGCCGCAACAGCGTGGACTTGCCGCAGCCGCTCGGGCCGACAATGGACACGAATTCACCCGGCTGGATCGAAAGCGAAATATTGTTCAGCGCTTCGACCGGTGCCCCATCCACCGTGAAGGTCTTGCTGACGTGACGAATGTCGAGATGGCCGCCCATGACGTTCCTTCATCTGCCTTCGAGCGAGATCACGACTCGACTACTGGCCGATCGCAACTGGCTTTCCGGATGCATCGTAGGCTTGCCAGTAATTTGTGAGGCCCTGGCTCGCGAGCGCCTTGTCGAGAAAGGACCGGTCGAACCACCCGTTGACATCGACCTCGCGGCGGACGAGCCCGTATTCCTTGGCTTGCTTCGCCTGAAACCGGTAGTGCTCGATGATCGAATCGTCGATCAGGGGTGAATTGCGGTACTTCAATTCCTGATTCGAAAAATCGAATTTATAGCCGGCCACGGGAAATCCGGTTCGCCCTGAAATCTCGAAGAATGCATCCCTGTTGGCTTCGTCCGACGACCACTTCGCCGCGCGGACGATAGCGTTGACTATTTTCTGGGTGACATCGGGATGGGCACGCAGAAAGACTTCCTGCCCGATCAGCGTTGCATGACGCTCATAGCTTCGGCTGTCCTGTTTTGTCGTGTAGATGATCTCGGCCAGGCCCTTATCGACAAGCCCCGCGAGCGGAAAGTTGCCGAATGCCGCGTCGATGTCACGCGAAATCAACGCAGCGTTGGTCGTTGCCGTATCCATGTTGATGACCTGCAGGTCCTTTTCCTGCAGGCCATGCCCGGCAAGCGCCTTCACCGCGGCCAGATGATTGTTGGTTCCTCGGAATATCGAGACCTTTTTACCCCGGAGGTCCTCGATTCGTTTGATGGGCGAGTCCTTCGGAACAGCCAGATAGGTCGGCGCATGCGCACCGGATGCAAGAATGATCTTGGTTTTGAGGCCGTTCGCACGCCCAATGATTTGCGGCAGATCCCCCTGAATGGCGAAGTCCAATTGGTTGTTGGCGAAGGCCTCGTTCACGGCCGGGCCTGCCCCCTTGAAGAACGACCATTCGATCTTGACGTCCGGCAGATCGCGCAGTTCGTCGTCGACATAACGTTCGGAGTGGGCAACTGCGGCCGACGATCCGCCGGCGAATTGGCGGTTGTCGGAGCCTACAGACGCGAACCCAATCCGGACCCGGAGCGGCTCCGCGACAGCAAGGCTGCCTCCCGCGGCCACCAACAACGCAAGGCTCATCCACAAGACATTCAGAACTCGCGATTTAATCGAGTACACGAGCTTTCTCCTTATTCAGTGGCCACGACGTGGGCGGCGGCAATCGTGTTTAGTCGGCGCTTCAGCCCGCGATTGTCGAGCGTCAGGCGTTGCGAACCCGACGCATGCCGGTCATGCATACTAAGGACGACGATGATCCAAAGTCGATGAAATGGAATTACGTTCTTGGCGGCACAACGAGAATGCAACCAACGCAAACACCGGTGACGTAGCTTTCCTGTGCTCGGCGCACTACTGTGAGGTAATGCTCGGGGTCAAACGTGCCCCATATCAACTGATCAGGGCGTCTCGAGGAACACGTTCGCCAAATTGCCGCCGACACCCTGGGCCGAGACCGTGTGGTTGACGACCTTGCGGTCGGCAATCGTGACCGTGTCCGGCGCGAGCACACCGAAATCGGGCAGGTCGCGGGCAATAATGCGCTGAAAATCCGCAAAATAAGCCAGGCGCTTCGGCTCGTCGATTTCAATAGCCGCCGCTTCCAGCAAGCGATCGACCTCCGGATTCGCATAGCCTGAGCCGTTAGAGAACGGGACACCCTTTTTGAAGTTCTTCGACCAATAAAGCCGCTGCACGCCGACCGTCGGGTCAAACAGGTTACTCATCATGTTATAGGTGAAGTCGAAGTCGCGTTCGGTGTAAACGCGCCGGATATAGGTGGCGAAATCCTGCGTGCGCAACGTCACGTCAACGCCGATCTTCGCCAACGCGTTCTTGATGAATTCGCCGCCGCGCTTGAAGCCGTCGCCATAGGGCAGCGGATCGTGGCTCACCTTGAAACGGAAGCCGTCGGCGCCGCGCGGACGACCGGCCTGATCCAGCAGGCGATTGGCGGTCGCTACGTCGAACGACGGCACCGCGAGGTCGGGGACATAGAAGCGCTTCAAATTGGGATGGATCGGCCCGCTGACGGGCTGCCCGTAGCCATACCAGACGATATTCACCAGGGCGTTGCGATCGATCGCGTGCGCGAAGGCTTGCCGCACCCGCAAATCCTGGAACAGCGGCCGTTGCAGATTGAATTCAACCCGCGTGATGTTGTTGGTGTACTGATATCCCCGGGTTTCAAAGGTCAGGTGCTTGAGTGCCTTGAAACGATCGAGATCGCCGAGCGGCACCGGATTGCCTGGCGCAAGTTGCGCCTGTCCGGTTTCGATCGCGGCTGCCCGGGCCGCGGGGTCGGGCAGGAAACGAATAACCAGCCGATCGACAAAGGGCTTCGGCTGATCCCAGTAGTTGGGGTTACGCTCGAACAGAACATGGCTGCCGCGCACCCACTCCTTGAACACGAACGGGCCGGTGCCGATCGGTGCGCTGCTGGCGGGATTTTGATCGACCTTGCTGTTCTCGTAAATATGCTTTGCAACGATCGGGGACTCCGAGGCCGCGAATGCGGTGATCAGATAAGGCGTCGGCCGCGACAGCACGACGACCGCCGTGTACGGATCGGGCGCGCGCACCTCCGCCACCGTCGAGAATGTCGATCGGCCGCGCGGGTGATATTCCTTGAGCGTCAGGATCGAGAATACGACGTCGACCGAAGTGAAATCTTTGCCATCGTGCCATTTTACGCCGCGGCGCAGGGTGAAGGTATATTGCAGCCCGTCCGGACTGATCGACCACTCGGTTGCCAATTGCGGTATCGGGCGTAGATCAAAATCGTAGTCGAGTAGGCCCTCATTCACCTTTGCCGAAATCAACACCGACGATCCCGCCGAATGCGCGATGGTCGTCAGGACCGGTGGCTCCGGGTCAATCAGGACGGTCAGCGTTCCACCATGGCGTGGGTTCCCTGCCCTGACTTGGGACCATGGGTCGATGGCGGCCAGACCCGCCGCACCCGCAACAGACTGGAGGAAATGCCGACGTGTTGTAGAGGCGAATGTCATACGGACTCCATCATCGATTGACCCAGGCGTTAACGCTCTTTCCTACGGCCCGACCTTGAAGCGCAGACCTGCCTGTTCCATCAACGGAATGACCCGCCGGCCGAAAAATTCCAGATCGGGCTGGAAATCGAAGAAGCTGAGCTGCAATCCGTCGATGCCCGCCTTCTTCAATTGCACGAATTGATCGACGACTTGCTCGGGCGTCCCGATCACCTCGATATTTCCGCCAATCGCCCGCCGCTTGGCGGCATCGATCCCGACACGTCCCTTCCAGGCATGCGCATCGCTCGCATGATTCTGCATGCTGGCGACCGGATCCAAATGATCGACGATGGCATCGTGATATTGCCAGGTTTCGCGTTCAGTCTCCCGACAGACGACCATGGGATTGAGCAGCGTCCGGACTTCACGGCCGACATCGATTGCCGCCTGCTTGACCCGCTTTGCGTGGGGCGGCAGGACTTCAATGGCGTCCGCAAAGGACGAGCCCCCCGGACTGGTGATGAAGACGATATCGGAATAGCGCCCCGCAAATGCTATTCCGGCGTCCGACCCAGTGGCGTTCACCAGCGTGGGACGACCGAAACGAGGTTTCGGCGTCACGAAGGCGTTGCTCAGCTGCCAGGGAGACTCTCCCTTGAACGAAAAATTCTCGGTCTCGCTCCAAAGTCGCTGCAGGACTTCGATAAATTCCGCTGCCAACTCATAACGGCGATCGTGTTCGATCTGGTTCCAGCCGAATGCCTCGTGCTCCACGGCGCGATGTCCGGTGACGACGTTGATGCCCCACCGTCCGTTGGAGATGTGGTCCAGCGTGGCGCCGTATTTGGCGAGATGCAGCGGATGTATCGGACCATACAGTACGTGGATGGTGGAAATCAGCATGATCCGGGACGTCAGTCCGGCGAGCGACGCTGTGGTGATGAAGGAATCGAGAGCCTCACCGGTAAACACGCCGCCATAGCCGCCCTTCGGCAGCCACTGCGATAATGCAAAGACCAGATCGAATCCGAGCGCTTCGGCGCGAAGCGTCAAGTCGCGATTATAATCGAAGGTCCAGGTCGTCGATCGCGGCAGCGTTGATGCACTCCAGCCACCTGCCTGAATTGGCAGGAACAAGCCGAGCAACAGCGGCTGTCGCAACGCTCTTGAAAGCGGACTGTCCGAAAACGACGACGGAGACGGAAACACCGGCGAACCCACGATGCTGCCTGGCTTGTGGGATATCGTCATAGCCGATTCCGATTGTTTCACTTTGGTGCGCTGCTGTTCGATAGCGTGGATATCGACGCGCCCGATTCAAGCAGTAGAGTTTCGCGAGTGATGGATCTCGCACGCCATTGCTTTGACGTTGACTTGGTCTACCAATCTTGTCAACTACGCGAAACCACTGCGGCACAAGGGTATTTGTGAACACCGCAACGTCGCAATCGAACAGTTTGTTCTGATGTTTGCTAAAGGCGTGAAAAATTATGTCGAGCATTGGACGACTCGCGAAGACTTTGCGTCGCACCGCCCTGCAGGCGATTCCAACCATCATTGGAATCGTGATCATCAATTTTCTTTTGCTGCAACTGGCGCCTGGAGATGCCGCCGACGTGCTGGCCGGAGAATCCGGTTCCGCCACGGCCGAGACGTTGGCTGCGCTGCGATCTCGGTTCGGCCTCGACCAGCCGGTCGTCGTCCAACTGATCGCTTATCTCGACAACCTAGCGCATTTCAGCCTTGGGTTCTCGCCGCGTTACAATCTTCCTGTCGCCGACATTATCGCGCAACGATTGCCAGGTACGGTAGCCCTGATGCTGACGGCACTGGTGATTGCGATCGTCCTGGGCGTCGTGCTCGGAATTGTGATGGCATCGTTTGCCGGCCGCTGGCCGGATCGGGTGATTTCGATCTTCGCGATCCTGTTTTACTCGATCCCCGGTTTCTGGATCGGCCTGATGCTGATTGTGCTGTTCTCCGTCAAACTCGGCTGGCTGCCCAGTGGCGGATCGGAGACCATCGGAGCCGGCAACATGGGGATAAGTGCGCTGCTCGATCGGCTGCGTTACATGATTCTACCGGCGACCTCGCTGGCGCTGTTCTATGTCGCCATCTATGCGCGGCTTGCACGTGCCGCGATGCTCGAGGCGCAGACGCAGGACTATGTGCGGACTGCGGCAGCCAAAGGACTGTCGCCCCTCGCCATCACCATCCGCCATGTATTGCGTAACGCCCTGCTGCCGGTGACGACGCTGGCCGGCATGCACCTCGGTGGCCTGCTCGGCGGCGCGGTTGTCGTGGAGACGGTCTATAGCTGGCCTGGACTTGGCAGGCTTGCGTTCGAAGCGGTGATGAGCCGCGACTTCAGCATTCTGCTCGGCGTACTGCTGCTGTCGTCGCTCCTTGTCATCACAGCCAACATGATCGTGGACCTGGTTCAGGCCTGGCTCGATCCACGAATTGAGGTGCGCTGATGGAAGCCCGACTCCAACATCAACCTGTCCCACGCGCCGGACCGGCAGCCGCTGCGCTGCCGGCGACACAGGCTGCTGGCACAATCAACTGGAACAACGTCCACGCACCTGACGCCCGCACCGCCGTGGCGGCATCAGCGACCGCGACACCGCGCGCGCTACGCACCTTTCTGCAAAGTCCTACCGCCCTGGCAGGGTCCGCCATTCTGGCGTCAATCATTGTGGCTGCCATCCTCGCGCCCGTTCTGTATCCGGGCGATCCGCTGTCGATGGTCGCGCGGCCGCTGCTGTGGCCGGGCCAGAATAGCGCGTTTCCGCTCGGCACCGACTCGCTCGGCCGCGATATTGCCGCGGGGCTGCTGCACGGCGCCCGTATTTCCCTGCTGGTCGGCGCCGCCGCGACATTGATCGGCCTGACGTTGGGCATCCTGGTCGGCTCGATCGGAGGATACAATGGCGGCTGGATCGACGATGCTCTGGTCCGGCTGATCGAGGTGTTCCAGACCATCCCGAGCTTTATCCTGCTCATCGTCCTTGTTGCCATCGCGCAACCGTCGATCCTCACCGTGATCTGGGCGATCGGGCTGATCACCTGGCCTACCATTGCCCGGCTGGTTCGCGCCGAATTCCGCTCGCTTCGGGAGAAGGAGTTCGTGCTGGCTGCGCGCAGCCTCGGATATGGTCATGTGCGGATCGTCTTCCGCGAGATCTTGCCGAACGCGTTGCCACCGATCATCGTCACCTCTTCGGTGATGGTCGCATCGGCCATCCTGATGGAATCGGCGTTGTCATTCCTCGGGCTCGGCGATCCCAACGTCGTGAGCTGGGGTAGCATGATCGGCGCCGGGCGCGAACTCCTGCGCACGGCCTGGTATCTCACCGCCTTGCCCGGATTTGTCATCGTACTGGCGGTGCTTTCGCTCAATCTCATCGGCGACGGATTGAACGATGCCCTCAATCCGCGCTTTACCCGGGATCAGTGATGGCGAACGCATTGCTCAAGGTCAAAGACCTGACCATTCGCTTCCCGGACAGTTCGCCAGTCCGGAACCTCGATTTCGAGGTCCGGCAGGGCGAGACCGTCGCTATCGTCGGCGAGTCCGGCTCGGGCAAATCGCTGACCGCGCTGGCGCTGATGCGACTGCTGCCGAAAACGGCGCTGATCGGCAGCGGCTCGATCAACTTTGCCGATCAGGATCTATTGAGCCTGTCCGATCGGGGCATGCGCGCGCGCCGCGGCCGCGACATTGCGATGATCTTTCAGGAGCCCATGACATCGCTCAATCCCGTCATCACCATCGGTAAACAGATCGGCGAAGTGCTGCGGCTCCATCGCGGGCTGTCGGCCCGACAGGCCCGCAAGTGCGCAATCGAGATGCTCGATCTGGTCCGCATTCCGGAACCCGACAAGCGGGTCGACGACTATCCCCACCGGCTGTCTGGCGGCATGCGTCAACGCGTGATGATCGCAATTGCTGTTGCATGCCAGCCTCAATTGCTGATCGCCGATGAGCCGACCACCGCACTCGACGTCACCATTCAGGCCCAGGTCCTCGAGTTGCTTGATGGATTGCGACGCGATTTGTCGCTCGGGCTGCTGCTGATCACCCACGATCTCGGTGTGGTCGGGCAATGGGCCGATCGCGTAGTGGTGATGTACGCCGGACGCAAGGTCGAGGAAGCGCTTCCCGGCGAATTGTTCGCTAGTCCCCTGCATCCCTATACACGTGGCCTGCTGGCGGCATCCCCACGTCTGATCAGCAACCGGCATTATCGCGATGCCGGGCTGACGGAAATTCCGGGAAATATCTCATCGGCGCTGGGAGAGCCCGGTTGCCCGTTCGTGCCGCGATGTCCGGTCGCCGTCAGTGCTTGCCGCGACGGATTTCCGCAATCCGTCTTACCGTCGCCGGGGCGGCTGGTCGCCTGCCCCGTGACGACCAAGGAACCATCCTATGGCGTTGCTGTCGGTATCTGATCTCAAGACCTGCTATCTGTCCGGCGCCAATGTCGTGCACGCCGTCGACGGGGTGTCGCTCGACATCCATGCCGGCGAGACGGTCGGCCTGGTCGGTGAATCCGGCTGCGGGAAATCAACCCTGGGAAAGACGATCCTGCGCTTGGTCGAGCCCAAATCAGGTCAGATCGTGTTCGACGGCACCGATCTCGGCAGCCTCTCGGGCAGCCAGTTGCGCGCCTATCGCCGCCGCCTGCAAATGGTCTTCCAGGATCCGTTCGCATCGCTCAATCCGCGCCAGACCATCGGAGATATTCTGATGGCCCCGCTGAAGGTTCACGGCCTCGGGCACCGCGACGAGCGGCGCCGTCGCGTTGAAGACATGCTGGGCCGTGTCGGGCTGCCGCCGAGCGCGGTGTCGCGCTATCCGCACGAATTTTCCGGCGGACAGCGGCAGCGGCTCGGCATTGCCCGCGCCCTGATTCTCGGCCCTGAACTGGTCATATGCGACGAACCGGTGTCCGCGCTCGACCTGTCGATTCAAGCCCAGATACTCAACCTGCTTGCCGCGATGAAGCGGGAATTCAAGCTTTCGTTGCTCTTCATCTCCCACGATCTATCGGTGATCCGCTATTTCGCGGATCGGGTTCTGGTAATGTATCTCGGCCGCATCGTGGAAACCGGCACGCACCGACAGATCTGGCAGCACCCGCTGCACCCTTACACCAGGGCTCTGATCGACGCCGTGCCGGATCCGGCGCGGCGCCGCTATGCCGCGCCCCTCGCAGGCGACCTGCCGAACGCAGAGGACGTGGCCGGCGGCTGTCGTTTCCAGCCACGCTGCCCGCTCGCGACCAGCATATGCAAACAACGGGATCCTCAGCTCCGTCAGACCGGCGATGGCCGAACGGTCGCATGCCATCATGCCGACCTATCCTGACCGGCTCTCTGGAGCACATCATGAATGACGCCACTGACCTGTTAGGATCGACGTTGAATCGACGGCGCGTGCTGCGGGGCGGTGCGAGCCTGATTGCGCTGTTCACATCAACCAGAGCAAACGCTCAGGCCCGTCGCGGCGGAACGGTGACGGTCGTAACCCAAGGTGAGCCTCGGACGCTGGTGCCGCTGTTCGATACCAATACGCAGACCCGCAACATCAGCACCAAAGTCGTCGAAGGTCTACTGACCTACGACCGCCAGTTCACGCCGCAGCCGCTGCTCGCCACCGCCTGGGCCGCCAGCGCCGACGGTTTGGAATACGCGTTCACCTTGCGCCGTGGCGTGAAGTGGCATGATGGCCGGGATTTCACCGCTGAGGACGTCAAGTTCTCGCTCCTTGCGCTGCAGAAACACGGCCCGCGCGGGCGCATCAGCTTCGCCAATATCGACCGGGTGGAGACACCTGATCCCTACACTGCCATCGTCAAATTATCGAAGCCGACGCCGTACTTTCTGAAGGCGCTGTCCGCTGCGGAATCTCCAATCATCCCAAAGCATGCCTATCTGTCGCACGACCTCGGCTCCAGCCCCAACAACAACGCACCGATCGGAACCGGACCGTTTGTGTTCGAGGAATGGAAGCGCGGCAGCCACGTCAGGCTGCGCCGAAACCCGAACTACTGGCGTCCGGATCGTCCCTATCTCGACGGCGTAGTCGTCAAATTCGTCGCCGATCCGGCTGCCGCATCCACCGCGCTCGAAACCGGGGAAGCGGACGTAAGCGGTAGCGTATCGCTGCCGGACCTTGAACGGCTCGCCCAGAACAAGCAGCTCTCGATTTCTTCGGAGCGGGATGCCTATCTCAATAACGCCCAGGTGCTGGAGTTCAATCTTGACAATCCAAACCTGGCGAAACGCGCGGTCCGTCATGCGATCGCTCGCGCCATCGACCGCGATTTCATCCGGCAGTGGATCTATTACGGCCGGGCCGACTCGATCCATTCTCCGATTCCGGCGGTTCTGACCAGCTACTACGACCCAGCCAGCTTCAACTTTCCCTTCGACGTCGCTGAAGCCAACAGGCTGCTGGACAGTGCCGGGATCAAGCGAGGCAGCGACGGTAACCGCTTCGTACTCAAGCTTACGTTCATTCCCGGTGCTACGTTCAAGAAGACCGCCGAATTTGTCCGATCTGCGCTGGCACGCATCGGGATCAAGGTTGACGTGCTTGACGGCGATTTAGGCACCTTCATCAAAGGGGTCTATTACGATCGCAATTTCGACCTGAACATCAATGGCCTCGGCCTGCTGTTCGATCCGACCGTCGGGGTGCAGCGCATCTACTGGTCGGACGGGATCAAGAACCCGCTGCCCTATGTCAATGCCGCGCACTACAACAATGAGGAGGTCGATGACCTGTTCCGGCGTGCCGGCACCGAGATCGACGAAGCTCGCCGCGCCGCGCAGTTCAAGCAGATCCAGAAGATCGTGGGCGACGACCTGCCCGCGCTGCCGCTGGTGGCGCTGCAAACCGTCCTGGTCAGCAATATCCGCGTTCATGACCTCTACAACAGTGTCGATCTGACGGCCGGCGACTTCTCCGACGCATGGCTGGGTCCGTGACCGGCAAGCTTAGCCGCGCAGCCAGACCCCTGCGAAATTGCTTTGCACCCCCGTGCCATCGACCGTGTGATCGACCACCCTGCGATTGTACACCGTGATCGAGCGGCTGAGCATCAGCGGGATTACCGGTAGTTCGTCCGCAATGATTTCCTGAAAACGGTCTATCAAGAGCTTTCGCTTGGCCTCATCAGCTTCGACGGCGATCTCTGCAAACAGCCGATCGACTTCCGGATTGGCATAGTGGCTGGCATTGGTGAAGGCGACTCCCTTTCGATAATTGTCGCTAGTGAAGAACCGCTGCAGGCCAACCGTTGGATCGAACATGTTGGTGAACGGGTGGTTGGTGAAGTCGTAGTCGCGATCGGAATAGACGCGTTTCAGATAGGTCGGAAAATCCTGCCCACGAACCGTGACGTCGATCCCGACCACGGCAAGCGCACTCTTAAGATATTCGCCCGTCCGCTTGAAATTCTCGCCGAACGGCTGGAAGTCATGGGTAAGCGCAAAGCGGAACTTGCCATTCAGTGGAAATCCGGCCTCGTCGAGCAGCTTCGCGGCCTTCTTGGGATCGAAAGCGTAGGTCTTGACCTTCGGATTGTAGAACCGCTTCAGCGTCGGGCTGACGATGCTGACTGTGGGCTCCCCGAGGCCATACCAAGCGACGTTGAGTACCGCAGACGGATCGATCGCGTGGGCAATCGCCTTTCGCACCAGAACATTCTTTAGATAGGGATTGTCCAAATTGAATTCGATGCCGTAGAGCGTCGGCGCGTATTCATTGCCGCGGGTCTCGAGGCCGATCTGCGGCAATGTCTTGAAACGCTCAATCTCCAGCGGAGAAACCGGCGTTGAGCCGCCGATATCGAGTTCGCCGGTCTCGAACGCGACCGCACGGGCCGAGCCGTCCGGGATGATGCGAACGAGCAGTGAATCAAGATAGGGCTTTGGCGCATCCCAATAATTGGGATTGCGAACATAGCTCACATAGCTGCCAAGGACCCATTCCTTGAACATGAACGGGCCGGTGCCGATCGGCGCGCGGTTGTTCGGGTTCTGCAGCGGGTCGCCCTTGCCTTCATAGATATGGCGCGGAACGATCGGCGACTCCCCCGCGGCCAGCGCATAGAGCAGATACGGCGCAGGCTTCGACAGCGTCGCCACCACCGTGAAATCATCCAAGGCGCGGACGTCGGCGAGATTGGAGAACGTCGTTCGTCCCCGAGGGTGCGCGGACTTCAGCAATCCGAATGAATAGACCACGTCGTTCGCGGTGAAGGGCTTGCCGTCATGCCAGCTAACGTTTCGCCGCAGGTCGAAGCGATATTGCAGACCATCTTCACTGATGCTCCAGGCGGTCGCCAGCTGCGGCTTCGGATTGAGGTCGAAATCGTAGCTCAGCAAGCCCTCGACGACCTTGGTGCTGGCCTGGATCGCCGGACCTTCGGTGGTGTTGAAACAGACCAGCGTCGTCGGTTCCGGATGAATGACATAGTTCAGCTTGCCACCGCGCCGCGGCTGTTCTGGTGATTGGGAGAACGTCGTGGATGCGGGCAACACCAAACCGCCGACGGATGCGGCCATGAAAGTGCGTCTGGAGAGTGTCATTGATTTTTCCCGGTATTGGGGTCGATCCAAAGGTCGGCGAAGCTTCCGGTGAGGCCTTCGGCGCCCGGCGCAAAGTTCTTCACCCTCTTATTGGCAACGATGACCCCCGACGCAGCGATGAGATCGACCGAGGCGACCTCCTCGTGAATGATTTCCTGGAACGTCCACCAGATCTCGCGACGCTTTTTCTCATCCGGCTCGATCGCAGCGGCCTCGAGCAGTCGGTCCACCTCCGGATTGCTGTAATGCGCCGCGTTCGAAAATGGCAGACCGAGCTTGAAGTTCTTCGACCAATAGGCGCGCTGTACGCCAAGCGTGGGATCAAAGGTGTTGGAGAGGCTTTCGATGGTCAGATCAAACGCGCGGTCCTTGTAGACCACGTTCAGGTAGGTCGCGAGGTCGAACCGCTGAACCTCGATGTCGATACCGACCCGCCGCAACGAATTGCGAATGAAGTCGGAAAAGCTTGCAGGAAGAAATGGATTCTGCGTCAGACGCAGCTTGGCGCGGATGCCGGAGCTATCGCGTTTCAGGCCTGCCTCGTCCAGCAGCTTTTCGGCGACCTTCAGGTCGAACGCCCTTGCCTTGACGTTCGGGTTGTAGAATTTCGGGAGCACGGTACTGACCGGCGATGGCGAGATTTGGCCATAACCGAAGTAGACGACATCGAGTAGTGCCTTCAGGTCGATCGCGTGGGCGATTGCGGAGCGCACCCGATGATTTTGCAGAATCCCGGTGTCGAAATTGAAGAACAGCTGCTGCTGGGGTCCGGAATAGGAATAGGTCGTGGTATCCACCACAAGCCTCTTGTCGGCTTTCAACCGGTCGATATCGCCATAGGGCACCGGACTCGCACCGATATCGATCTCGCCGGTTTCCAGCGCTGCGGCACGCGCCGCCGGATCGAGGATCACCTTGAGCACGAGCCGATCCACATAGGGCTTCGGCGCGTCCCAATAATCGGGGTTTTTGACGAAGACGAGGTGGCTGCCCGGCACCCATTCCTTGAGAATGAACGGTCCGGTGCCGATCGTCTGCGCCAGCTTAGGCTGCTCTTCGGGTTTGAAGGTTTCGTAGATGTGTTTCGGCACGATCGGGGATTCAGCTCCTGCCAGCGCCGAAATCAGGAAAGGGGCCGGCTTGGTAAGCACAATTATCGCAGTGAGCGCATCCGGCGTTTCGACGGCCTCGACGTTGGCGAAGGTGATCCGACCCCGTGGATGGGCGATTTTCAGGCGCTGAATCGAGAACGCGACGTCGGCGGACGTGAAGTCGCGGCCATCGCTCCAGCGAACATTAGGTCGCAACCGAAACGTATAGCGCGTGCCGTCCGGGCTGATAGTCCAGGAGATTGCAAGAACAGCCTTCGGATTCAGAGCGTAGTCATAGGACAGCAGCCCTTCATTGATCTTGCTGCCGATCGTTTGTCCCGTGCCTGACGACGTGTTGATCGCGACGATCGCGGATGGATCCGGAAAATACACCCAGTTGAGCGTGCCACCAGACACGGGCCTCAACTCCTCCGCCCAGCTCGCGTTTGAAAAAGCCGTACCTGCCGCCGCCAGAAGAACCACAACTTGAAGAAGGCGCCGCGTCAAGTTCACGAATAACTCCGTTTTCATACTTCTGGGGCGGCTCAAAAGCGCCGATTACGGCTGCTCGTGACAGGCGCCTTCGATCTTACCGCTATTGTCTACACAATCGATAGAATACGTTTTTGTTTTTGCGCGAACTGGAAATCATTTCTCGTCGCCGATAGCTGCTATTGAAGGTGGTCTTGCTGAATTATCGATCCTTCATCGCTCGCGGTGACTCAACACTTGCTGACGTGGTCGCGGACGAAATAGTTTGCTGAACGAGTGAACTATCGAATGCGCGACTGTCGCGACGAAATTCGATGTCGGCGCAAGTCTGCAGCAATCGAGTACGACAAAAGCACTGCAACCCGATCGGCAAATTCCATGAGCTTCGACCTCGACACTTCCAATCCGCACTTCGCCAAGGCAGTCGAACTACGAAAGATTTTTGTGAAAGACGCCGTCGCACGCGACAAGGCTGGCGGCAAGCCGCTGGATCAGTTGCGGCTGTTGAAGGAAAGCGGCCTCCTCACCATCCTTATCCCGCGGGAGTATGGCGGAGCCGGAGAACCATGGTCTACTGCGCTCAAGATCGGCCGGGAATTCGCCAAGGTCGACGGGTCGCTCGGCCATCTCTTCGGCTATCATTTCAGTTCGGTCCATGCCGCCTTTCTCCGCGGCACGCCGGAGCAAGCCGCGAATTCTTACCGCCGGTCCGCCGCCGGCAACTGGTTCTGGGGCAACACCGCCAACAGCTTCTCCAAGAGCCTGTTCGGCCGGCAGGAAGGCGAATGGCACGTTCTTGACGGCTTTCGCCCCTTCACTTCCGGCTCGCATATTGCCGACTATCTGCAAGTCGCATGGGAAGATCGCTTAACAAACGAACGGCGGTTTGCGGCGATTCCAGTCACCCGAGAGGGAGTCCATATCGAGGATGACTGGGACGGCATAGGCCAGCGACAGACGGGGAGCGGCCGCGTCACCTATAGCAACGTCCGGATTCACCGCGACGAAGTCTTTGACTTCAAACCGAACGAAGTAAAGCCCTATCAGACGCTGACACCGTTCCAGCAGCAGAGCGTGCTGTTGAATGTGTTCGTCGGCAGCGCCCAAGGCGCGCTGATCGCCGCCCGTGAATACACCAACGAAAAGTCGCGTCCGTGGATTCACTCGGGCGTCGACAAACACACCGACGATCCCTGGGTGAAGCGCGTCTATGGCGATCTCTACGTCAAAACCCAGGCGGCAACTCTGCTCGCCGATCAAGCCGCACAGGCGCTGGATGACGTTTGGGCGAGAGGGCACGATCTGACCGAGGAGGAACGCGGCCAGGCTGCCGTAAAGATCGCGTCCGCCAACGTTTTCGCCGGCAATGTTGCCCTCGAGGTCACCAGCCAGATATTCGAAGTCATGGGCGCGCGATCGGCGACCAATGAAAATGGCTTTGACCGCTTCTGGCGAAACGTGCGGATCCACACGCTGCATAACCCCGCCGAATACAAGACCCGCAACGTTGGAAACTGGTTCCTGACGGGCGGCTATCCCGAGCCGGCGACGTTCCAGTGAGGGAGCTTTCCGGTCCCCTCTCTAATAGTTCATGGTGAATTGAGCGCGGGGCCGATTAGCGGCCGGCCCCGCACTACGCCGCAATTCGCTTCGGTGGACAAAAGCACAACGCCTGGAAAACGTAAAAATGAGATGGGAAACCCCGCAAGAGCTACGTCTCAAAGGTCAGTGGACTTTGGCTTTCTTTCTAATATCCACAAGTATTGCGATCTTGGTCAATATCTTCGCATAACCGGCAGCGCACGACATCAATCGTGAAAAGCTTTCGTAACTCTGCTGCGATATTGGCATAAGCCAAATCGCAACAAAGTCGCCAGCAGGTGTCGATCTCAGAACGGTTAAGCAAACAGACACAGCGCCGACAGCACGCCGCCGCTCGGTGGCTCCAGCGTTGATCATGTCCGGGCCGCCAAGGAGCGAAATCGGACATTTCATAACCGCTCGTTACGCCAACGAATGTTCGATGCCTGGTCAGACCGGTCGCGCTGTGAGCTGCAATGTTTCTCCATCACGCGGTATCAGCAGCCGCTGTGGCGAGACGCCCCGCTCGGTCGCGTACCGCCTCAGTTCGTCCCGACTGATGGTGGCGTGGTCGAGCGAATCCATGTGGGTAGCGACGATAATCGAAGCCGGTGCCAGCCGGCAGGTCGCAACGGCTTCAGCGGCATCCATGGTAATGAGATCACCGTCCCATCGCGCCCCGCAGGGATGGATGATGATGATCTCAGGCTTTGCCTTCGCGATGGTGGCTTCGATTGCCGGATAGAGCACGGTGTCGCCTGCCCAATAGACCGAGGGTTCGTCCTTTGCAGTGATGCTGAAACCCATCACCGATCCCATTTTCTCCACGACCGGTCCGAGGCCGTGGCTACCCTCTCGTCGCTCAAACCTTATGCCCTGCCAGTCAATGGCGTCGGCCAGCGGCGTCACGTCGCGGAATCCGTACGAGCGTATCTTGTCTTCGTCACCCGGCTGACAGATCAGCGGAAGGTGCTTCGGCACCAGCGATTGCGCCACAGGATCGAAATGGTCGGCGTGCAAATGCGACACGACGACGAGTTCGACGCCCTCGAGGATCTCTTCCGGGCTTGTCGGCAGCTCGACCAGCGGATTGGGCGCGCGCCCGGTAAAGGACGGCCTGGATCCCTTCGGGGCTAAGAACGGATCGATCAGGATGCTCTTGCTCAGAACCTCCAGTTTCAGCGTGGCGTTGCGCAGCAGGCGCAGTTTCATCGTGATACCCTTTCAATAAAGATTGTCCCGCGCGTCCGCGTCGATCCGCGCCTCGATATCCCCGACGGTCAGGCCGGGCGGCCGTGTCTGATCGGCCAGCATCTGGCCCAGCGTCGGAAGTTCTGACCGAGCGAGCCGGTAGTCGTCGCTCCACACCCGGCCACGTTTCAGCGCCTTGCTGCAGTGGAGGAACGCTTCGGTGATCGTGACGACGATCGCGAGCTTTGGAGCCTTGTCACCGGCCGACAGCGATTCAAGGAAATGAGGTGAACGCGTCAGCCGCGCGGTTCCGTTGACGCGCAGCAGTTCGTCGATGCCGGGAATGATGAACAACAGGCCGATCGCAGGACTGGCCAGCAGGTTTTCGATCGTGTCGAGCCGGTTATTGCCCGGTCGGTCCGGGATAGCGAGGTGCGAGGGATCGAGCACGCGCACGAAGCCGGGCGCATCGCCCCGTGGGCTGACATCCTGGCCACGCTCCGGATGGAACGAACCGACGATTACCAGCGGCGCCCGCGCGATAAAGCGCGAGCAGTGCGCGTCTAGTTTGTCGAGCTGCTTGGCACGAACCAGCGCGGACGGCTGTGAATAGAGTGGCCGCAGTTCCTCGACGGCGGTCAGATAGCTCAGCTCCTCGATCATCGGATCGCCTCCGTTGCGGCGCTCAATCCCTGACATTGCGCGGATAGGTCAGTCGCGCCGAATCCACCAAAGCAAGATCGACATCGACGGTGACGATCGGGTTGCGCTCATCCGTGCGTGCGAGAACGTCGCCGTCGGGCGCCACGATCCAGCTGCCGCCGGCGAGTGTCGCGCCACGGCGATTAGCCGTCACCACGAACGCGCCTGCGGCAATAGCGTTCATCCGCGCGGCCACTTCCCAGCGCGGATGGTCGCCTGTTGCGCGCGGCGCGGCGATCACCTGCACGCCCGACTGCCCGAGACGTCGCGCGGCTGTGCTCACCATCAGTTCGGTGCATACCAGCTCGCTGAAGCACAGCGCACCGTCGCGCACGGGCTCCGCATGCTGCGAGCCGCGGTCGAACCAGGTCTCCTCCCAACCGCCCTCCTGCTGCGGCAGCAGCGCCTTCGCACGGCCGCGAACCAAACCTCGCTCGGGCGTCCACAGAAACGTCTCGTTCCACCGTCGCGCAGATTCAGAGACGGCCCGTGTCCCCACGATGCGCTTGGCCGCAATGCGTCGCAGGTGCTCGTCAAGCGTTGCATGGGTTGCAACAGCCCGGCGCCAGACTGCCTCATCGAAGGTGGGGCTGCTCCAGAAGCTGTCGACGCCTGCGAGTTCCGGAAGCACAAGCAGATCGACCGGTCGCCTGTCGAACTCGGCGGCAAGCTGCTGCCACATCTCAACGGCCAAATCGGCGTGATCGGGGAATTCGCAGCTCGAAATTCGAAAAATCATGCTCTGCTCCTTGCCGGAGCATCCTGCGTGGCGTGAGGCGGCATTGCCAGTGGCACGAATGCCGTATATCGTGAATATCATGCCAAACCTGCCAGTCCGATCACAGCGCAAGAAAGCTCGCGAAAAAGGCCGACGGCACCTCGTGGCAGTGCTGGCCTATGACGGGGTCAACGCCTTCGAACTAGGTCTTGCAGTGGAGGTGTTCGGGCTCTCAGATATGGGACCCGACTGGTATCGCATCGTCGTATGCTCCGAACGGCCGGGACATCCGCTGATCACCAATAGCGGTCTCAAGATCATTTCCGAATCAGGATTTGAAACATTGGCGCGTGCCGATACGATCATAGTACCGGGATCGCTCGAGATCGTGGAGTCCCCGCCCCAAACACTGCTCGACGCGCTCAAGCGTGCACACTGGCGGGGGGCGCGGGTGGCCTCGATCTGTGCCGGCGCATTCATACTTGCCGCCGCCGGCCTGCTTGATGGTCGGCGCGCAACGGCACATTGGGCGCATACAGAGGAACTTTCACGGCGGCATCCCCGTGTGCAAGTCGATGCAAACGTACTCTATGTCGACGACCACAACGTCATGAGCTCGGCCGGCCGTGCGGCGGGGCTCGATCTGTGCTTGCACATCGTGCGAAGCGACCACGGCACGGAGATCGCCAATCGCGTCGCGCAGCGGCTGGTGATCGCGCCGCATCGCGAGGGTGGCCAGGCGCAATACATTCCGCAACCGGTTCCCAAGACGGAAGGCGACACCCTCGCCTCCGTATTCGTGTGGGCGCAACGCCACCTCGATCGCGATCTAACGATCGCGAGTCTCGCCTCCAGAGCGCGGATGAGCCGGCGTACCTTTATCCGTCGTTTCGAGGATGCAACCGGAATGTCCCCCGGCGAGTGGGTGGTGCAAGCGCGCGTCTCGAAGGCGCGTGAGTTGCTGGAGGCCACGCAAATCCCGATTGAAAGTGTTGCGACGGAAACCGGTTTTGGTTCGGCCGATGCCATGAGACATCATTTCAGGGAACGTCTCGGCACCAGCCCGGCGCATTACCGGGCGACTTTTCGCGCGCCGGCCAGCTAACAGGCCCTGGATTCACCGAAAGTATTATCCATCGGCATGTCGCCTGGTCAATGCACAAAAACTTTCCACGCGCGCGCGCTTCCCGAGAAACTCAATCCCCAATCTCTGCATTTTACGCAATTGCGAGGCGACGTCCATTTTCCGCAATGTCGATGAAGCGGCGCCGACCCGGCGACCATGGCTCCATCACAATTGAGGTCCGCGTTATGCTATCCAGGTTGATTGCTGCGCTTTTTGCCTTGTCGGCTATCCAGGCCAGCAGCACTGCGTACGCCGAAGGACGACTGAGACTCGTCGAGCAATTCGGGACCGTCTACCTGCCGCTCCACGTGATGCGGGACCAAAAGCTGATCGAGAAACACGGTCAGCAGGCCGGGCTCGACATCACGGTCGAGTGGGCCAAGCTCAGCGGCGGTGCCGCCATCAATGACGCGCTGCTGTCGGGAGCGGTGGATATCGGCGCAGCCGGCGCAGGGCCCGTCCTCGTTCTGTGGGATCGCACGAAAGGCTCCGCGGACGTCAAGATCATCGCAGCGCTCGGCGAACAGCCAAATTACCTGATCACGAGCAATCCCAACTCAAGACATTGAAGGATTTCACCAAGGCCGACAGGATCGCGGTCCCGGCGGTGGTCGTTTCGCAACAGTCGCGCCTGCTGCAGATCGCAGCGGAGAAGGAGTTCGGCGAGGGCAAGCATAATACGCTGGACGAGCTCACCGTGACGCTGCCGCATCCCGATGCGACGGCGGCGCTGTTGTCGGGCTCCGCGACGATATCGGCGCATTTCTCCAACCCGCCCTTCCAGGAGCAGGTGCTGCAAAATCCGAAGATTCACAAGGTTCTGAGTTCATATGACATCATGGGCGGCCGCATCACGCCGACGCTGCTCTATGCGACATCGAAATTCCGCAATGAAAATCCGAGAACCTTCAAGGCTCTGGTCGACGCACTGACCGAGGCTTCGCAGTGGATCGAGGCCCACAAGGCCGAAGCAGCGGAGACCTATATCCGCGTCGAACAATCGAAGCTCGATCCCGCTTTCGTGAAATCCGTCATCGACAACAAGGACGTCAGCTTCACGACCATTCCGCAGGGCACCTTCAAATACGCAGATTTTCTCGCCAAGATCGGAGCGATCAAGAACAAGCCAGCAAGCTGGAAGGATTACACGTTCGAAGAACTCCATAACAAACCCGGAAGCTGAGCCGGATGACGCCGAACAACGTCCCCGATGCGGTGACAGCCCCTGCCGTACTGGAAATAAGCGGGTTGACGCTCGACTACGAGACCGACAACGGAAAGGTCCGCGCGGTTGAGAATGTCAGCTTTTCCGTCGGCAAAAGCGAGCGGCTCGTGCTGCTCGGCCCCTCCGGCTGCGGCAAGTCGTCGATCCTGAAGGCCATCGCTGGCTTCATTGAGCCGACGGAAGGACGGGTGCTGCTCGATGGCAGCCCGGTGACGAAGCCGGGGCCCGACCGGCTGGTCGTCTTCCAGGAGTTCGATCAGTTGCTGCCCTGGAAAACGGTGAGTGAGAACGTCGAGTTCCCGTTGAAGATCGCCCGGGGCAAATCGGCTTCCGAGGCGCGCGCAATCGCCGAACACGCGCTGATCAAGGTCGGGCTGGAGCGTTGGCGGGAAATTCCTTGGCTGGAGATTCGAAAGCCACTCTTGAACGATCATTCCTGAAATGCTATCCGATGATTGATGGCAAGAGCACGGGAATTCGACACCGACGCCGCATTGGACGGCGCGATCAAGGTCTTTCGCGAACACGGGTTCGAGGGAACCTCGGCTCAAATGCTGGTCGACGCTATGGGCATTGGGCGCCAGAGCCTCTACGCCGCTTTCGGCGACAAGTGGCAGCTCTATTGCTCGGCAGTGCGTCGCTATGGAATGGGCGAATGCGCGGCGCATTTGGAGGCCCTTCGAAGCGGAGCACGGGCCGTTGACGGAATCAGCGCCATGCTTCGGCGGGTGGTGAATACGGGCGGCCAGGCCTGCTTGGGGGTTGGATCGGTCTACGAATTTGGGACGTCCCGAGCCGATTTGAACAACATCAACGCAGCGCTCGCGAGGAGCATACGTGGCGCGCTTGCCGACCGCGTCCGAGATGCGCAGCGAGAGGGCGATATGTCACGCGGTATCGAGCCAGAAGCGGCGGCCGAATTTCTGATCGCGAATATCACCGGCATTCGTGTTGCTGGCCGCGGCGGCGCCGATCGTGCGACGCTCGGTCAGCTGGCCGACATCGCGCTAAAGGCGCTCCGCTGATTTTTTTGGCGAATTATGGAACGATTGTTCAAGATAGGAGAGGAACATGAGAGCTATTGTGATGACGGCGACGGGCGGCCGTGAGGTTATTCACCACGTAGAGCGCCCCGATCCGGTAGCGGGTACGGGCGAGGCGCTGGTCGAGATCGCCTTTGCAGGCGTCAACTTCATGGATGTCGGCGTGCGACAGGGCATGGCCTGGACGCAGATTCCAAACCCCAAGATTCTGGGCGTCGAGGGCGCCGGGCGTGTGCTGGCGGTCGGCGAAGGTGTCGAGGACGTCGAAGTCAGGCAGCGGGTCGCATGGGTATACGCGCCTGGAAGTTATGCGCAGCGGATCTCCATTCCGGCCAAGTCTCTCGTGCGGATACCCGACGCGATCGATGACCGGACGGCGGCGGCGGTGATGATGCAAGGCCTAACCGCCAGCCATTTCGCGACCGACTTCTACCCCGTCCAGGCAGGGGACGTGGCTTTCGTGCACGCCGCGGCAGGCGGTGTCGGCCTTCTGTTGACGCAGATCATCAAGCTGAGGGGCGGTCAGGTCATTGGGCGGGTTTCATCGGAAGACAAGGTGGCCGCGGCCGAGGAGGCCGGCGCCGACCATTTGATCGTCGATACGGAGGGCCACTTCGCCGAGGAGGCGCTACGGCTCACAGGCGGCGAAGGTGTGGACGTCGTCTACGACGGCTCAGGTCCGACGACCTTCCAAGGTTCTCTCGACGTCCTGCGGCGCTCGGGCACATTCTGCTGGTACGGCCCGGTCCTTGGCGGGCCGGGTCCGCTCGACATCATGAGCCTGCCGAAGAGCATCAAGATCGGCTACGCCGTTTTCCTCGACCACATCCACACACCCGAGCTGCTGCGCGCTCGCTCGAAGCAGCTCTTCGACTGGATCGAAGACGACCGCCTCAAAGTCCGGATAGGCGGCGAGTACCCGCTCGCGGAGGCATCGGCCGCCCACGCAGACATGGAAAGCCGCAAGACGACCGGAAAGCTGTTGCTCGTCCCCTGAGCGCCGGTTCGCTGTCGATGGCCGGCGCCGGTAGCGACTCCAAGTCGCCCGCGCAAGAAACGACAGGTCCTGCTCGAGGCGAGGCTTGCGAGGAGACGTCACGCGGGTGCGCGGCGCGCAGGATGGTGGTGCTGGGCCAAGCCCACTGCGTCACTCGACTTTCAGCCGGGCACCATGAACGCCGTGGAGGATCCGCTCGGCATCGCGGATGCTGCCGGTTCGGCGCGCCGCCTCGGTCCAGACGGAGATCGGAAACAGGCCCTCGAACAGCATATCGCGTTCGATGCCGAGTCAGACGACGCGGCGGTTACTCCACGAGCAGCGAAGCCGCAGAATGCGATGCTGCTGCGACAAGTCCGACCAAGGGCGAAGGCTCCTGCGATTTCGGATCGTAAAGGCAGGGTGCCGCCAGGATCGCCAGTCCCAGGATACAGATCGTCAGGAGTTTCATGGGGTCCTCAGGGACGAGGCCGAGCTCGTCTTGGTTCGTTCCGGCTGTCGTCTGACAGGACTTTCGCCGCCCCGCGGCGAAAGAGTTCGCACTCAGGCAATAGTCAGCTCGACATTGATATTCTCGCGCGTCGCCTTCGAATACGGACAGGTCTGATGCGCCTCCTCGACGATCGCCTGTGCCAGCTCTTGTTCCAGACCTGGTAGGCTGACCTTCAGGCGGGCCTGAAGGAAATTGGCTCCATCGGCATTCGCCAGATCGACCTCAGCATCGACGGCCGTATCTTCAGGGAGCTTGATCTTGCGCCTGCCAGCGGCAAGCCCCATCGCGCCGATAAAGCAGGCCGACCAGCCGGCCGCGAAAAGCTGCTCGGGATTGGTGCCGGCGTGGTCGCTGCCAGGGGGTGACAGCTTGATATCCAACCGCCCGTCGCTGCTGAGGGATGACCCGTCACGTCCGCCTATCGTATACGTCTTGCCTGTATAGAGAACCTTGTGATCGATGCTGGTCATGGAACGCTCCTTTATTGTGTCGCTGATCGCGACGTCCATTGACGAAGCCCGGTTTAATGGGTCGAACTGTCTGATTTGTTTCAGGAAACGGCGAGTATGTAACAAAGGGCGGCATTCGCCCCACCCGACAAATCCAGATACAAGCCGTTCGGAAGCCTCCTTCAGCGGATCGTGACTTCGGTCACCAACCCTCTGCCAAATGGCCTGACCGAGCCTCCGATCATGGCCGTCAGTTGCTGCGCGATCGCAGGGCGGAAGCGATCTTCACCATTGACCACGATCGATGGTTCAGCGCAGCGGCCTGAATGCGAGGCGAATATCCCTGGCAAGGGCTTCGGGCTGCTCCCAGGCTGCGAAGTGCCCACCTTTTTCCGGCCGGTTATAATATAGGAGGTTTGGGAAGGCCTTCTCGGCCCAGCTCTTCGGAGCTTGGTAGAGCTCATCCGGAAAGGCGCTGATTGCAACTGGGATCTTGATACCCTTCGGCGCGAAGAAGGCGAACTTGTTTTCCCAGTAAAGACGGGCCGACGACACGGCCGTATTCGTCAGCCAGTACAGCGTGATGTTGTCCAACACATCATCCCGCGTCAAACCTTCGGTCTTGCCGGCGAAAACCCGCGCGATCAGTTCATAACTGCGTGCATCGTGGTCGAGCATCCAGGCAGCGAGTCCAATTGGCGAGTCCTCGATTCCAAACAAGGTTTGCGGACGAGCCGACATCTCTTGGGCATATGCGAGGCCGTGCTTGTAAAAGAAGTCGAGTTGGCCGTAGGCACGTTGCTCGTCGGCCGATAGGTCCGAGGGAGCCGGCCCGCCCGATTGAAGGGCCTTCTCAATCTCGTCAGGAACAGCACCTGGCATGTTGGTGTGGATGCCGACCAGCTCCGCTGGCGCCTGAACCGCCATTTGCTCGGTCACGGCGTCCCCCCAATCGCCGCCTTGAGCAACGAACTTGGTGTAGCCGAGCCGCTTCATGAGCGCGGTCCAGGCACGCGCGATGCGCGCGGGATCCCAGCCGAGTTCGGCCGGCTTTCCAGAAAAGCCATAACCGGGAAGGGATGGGATGACGACATCGAAAGCAACTGCTTCAGTTCCGCCATGCGCTGTCGGGTTCGTCAGCGGGTCGATGAGCTTCAATTGCTCGATGATAG
This sequence comes from Bradyrhizobium sp. AZCC 2262, assembly GCF_036924535.1. Taxonomy (NCBI): domain Bacteria; kingdom Pseudomonadati; phylum Pseudomonadota; class Alphaproteobacteria; order Hyphomicrobiales; family Nitrobacteraceae; genus Bradyrhizobium; species Bradyrhizobium sp. AZCC 2262. The sequence goes on from NZ_JAZHRT010000001.1 coordinate 6,736,201, forward strand.
AGCCTGGCCAACCATGGGTGATAATGATCGGCATCGCATTTTTATTCTTGGAGCGTACGTGAATGAAATGAATGTCCACGCCGTCGATGGTCGTCACATATTGCGGCAATCCATTCAGCTTCGTTTCCACCCGACGCCAATCGTACTGGGTCGCCCAATACTGTGCGAGCTTCTGCATCGTCGCCAGTTGCACGCCCTGGGTGGCATCGTTCACCAGTTCCTTGTTCGGCCACTTCGTTGCGGAAATGCGGCGCCGGAGATCCGCTAGCTCCTGGTCGGTAGCATGGAACTGGAATGGGCGGATGGACGTGTCGGACGGACGTCCAGCCTCAGGCGTTGCGGTGCTGTTCGACTGCGCGACGACGACGGTCGAGGTCAATGGATCGGCATGCGCAGAGATCGGCAGGGCAGTTGCCGCGACTAATGCGGAAGAGGCAATCACACGCCAATAAGCGGAACGTCTCACAGGGGTCATGTTTAATCGTCCTTTCTGAATAACGAAGCTCTCGAACTGGCTCGAAGGCCGCCGGGCCTCATCCGATACACGAGCGGCCTCATCGGGAGAGAGTTCGGTATTGGGCACGTGCGTTTAGTGGTCGTTACACGGAGGAAGGCCGCTGGAGGCGGTAGAGGCTGCGGGGAAAGTCGCCGAGACCCTTTGCATCCAATGCCGCAAGTGGGGCACGGAGCGTAACGCGCACGACGCCTGGGTGCCGTCCGATCTCGATTGCGCCGGCAACCGTCGCACGGTTCATTACTTCGGGAATGCTCAAGCCAAGCACGTCAGCAGCGCGTCGCAACCCGTTGTCGGTCGCGTCGTTCAGATTCACGCCGGTGCCGATGAAGGTCACCGGTGCATCCTCTTCGATCTTTGCAATTCCATACCGGGCGGCAAGCGTCCCGATGGCGTGTATTTCATCGGTTGTCAGAGGGCGTGCGAGATAGGGCAGATCTTCCGCGGCCGGGAAGAGGATCGGGCCATCGAGTGTCAGCCCCTTGATCACATGCACTTCCAGAGTGACTGTGCCCGCTACGTCAGCAGTGTGCCCCGCAATTTCCCCATCGCCTTGGAAGGCATGCATGTCACCTAGGTAGATCCCGCCGCCGGCAACCTTCACGGGACAAATCAGGACTGCGCCTTCCCGAACTGCGTTGACGTCCAGATGGCCGTCGGTTTTGTGCGCGACTAGCTCTTCCTCAGTCAACGAATAGGCGTGCGGGGCGTTCAGGAGAAAAGAGCCGAAGTCGCCGGCATTGTGAGAGTCCGGCATCAGCTTCGAGGGGGTTGTTCCGAGCTGCCCGAGAAAGGGACGTAGTCGAGTAGCGATTGCCACGAGGTCGGCTGGAGCGAAGGTGAGAATCGGATTTTGGATGGACGCGTTCGGCAGAGCCATGACCTTCGCTGCATTCTTTGCCATCTTTTCCGCTTCGGACCGATCGACGGTGAGACCGACGCGGCGTTCGTCATCGAAAGCGATCGTATAGCCGTTGGCGAAAGTGAAGGGCGTGGCATCTGCTCCGCACTTGTCGCAACGGACGGCTGTGGGGCCGATGCCCTCTAGTCGTGTTCTGGGCCACTCGGTTCCGCAGCCAGGGCAGACGGCAGCGCAGAAGGGATCTCCGTTGAAACGGCCAGTCATCACAGTGTCGTTGCCGGAGGCAGTCGCCGCCGAGGTTACGACCAAAGAGCGAATTCTAATGGCGATCGCGTCTCCGATCTCCGCGCCTTCGACCGCCACCGGTCTTGTGACTTCGTGACCACCTCTGATCTCGGGAGTAATCATCGGTCCCCAGCAGCCGGGCGCCGTATTTGCGATGATGACGCCGCCGTCAGCAACGGGCCCGAGCATGACAGCCGCGGGGTCTAGAAGGCCGTTCGTCAGTTCATTGACGAAGACGGTTCGCTGCACCGGAAGAAGGGAAGATGATTTTTCGAGCAAACTCGTTCCTCCTGAACAAAAATGATCCGGGCTTGATGAAGCCAAGCACTGTTCAGTGCGCGATATTGGTCTCGGAAGTATCGCCGCTGTGTCCGGAAATGGCGTTTTTGTATCTCAGTGTAGCAACCGCTGGTGCGGCTGCGGGTGCGATTGGCAAACCGTGAAGGCCATAAGCTGGTCGAGCGTCATGCCATCCTCCGCATAGACGTCGAGCAAGGCGGGCGATGCCGCCGCCAGGCAGGGGACGTGGCTTTCGTGCACGCCGCGGCAGGCGGTGTCGGCCATCTGTTGACGCAGATCATCAAGCTGAGGGGCGGTCAGGTCATTGGGCGGGTTTCATCGGAAGACAAGGTGGCCGCGGCCGAGGAGGCCGGCGCCGACCATTTGATCGTCGATACGGAGGGTCACTTCGCCGAGGAGGCGCCACGGCTCACAGGCAGCGGACTCGCGAAGTATTTGGGGCAAAGACAGGTTTTGGTGCGAATGTTAAGCGAGCACTGACTCAAAGCAGAGTGACGCCGCTCATTGCCTGGACCTCTTCTCGCGTCACGGAAGGAGCCAGTTCTACCAGGCGAAGACCTGCCGATGTAACATCAATCACCGCAAGGTCCGTGATGATGCGATCCACCACCCTGCGGCCTGTCAGCGGTAAGGTGCATTGACTCACAAGTTTGGCTTCCCACCCCCCATCCTTGCGGCGAGCAACATGCTCCATCAAGACGATGACCTTGCCCACACCGGCAACGAGATCCATCGCGCCGCCCATACCCTTCACCATCTTGCCCGGAATCATCCAGTTTGCCAGATCGCCTTGTTCGCTCACCTGCAGCGCACCCAAGATCGATAAGTTGATCTTGCCGCCACGGACCATGGCAAAGCTGTCATGTGAGCTCACGATGCTCGTGCCAGGAATGGTGGTGACCGTTTCCTTGCCTGCGTTGATGATGTCCGGGTCCACCTGGTCGTCTGACGGGTACGGTCCAATTCCCAGCATGCCGTTTTCGCTCTGCAGCCAAACTTCGATGTCAGGGCTAACAAAGTTGGCGACGGCCGTGGGAAGACCTATGCCGAGATTGACGTAGTAGCCATCGCGCAGTTCACGAGCCGCGCGTGCCGCCATCTGAGAGTGGGTCCAGGCCATAGTCAGATTCCTTGCGCAGTAGTCACGGTGCGACGCTCAATTCGCTTCTCGGGGTTCGCATGATGCACAAGGCGGTGGATGTAGATGCCCGGTAGGTGGATTGCATCTGGGTCGAGCGCGCCGTTCTCCACGATCTCTTCGATCTCTGCTACGGTGACTTGGCCTGCCATGGCCGCTGCCGGGTTAAAATTGCGGGCAGTGCGCCGAAACACGAGGTTGCCGGATCGGTCGGCTTTCCATGCCTTGACCAAGGACACCTGCGGAAACAAGGACAGCTCCATCACATATGTCTTGCCGTTGAACTCGCGCAGTTCCTTGTCTTCCGCCACCACGGTGCCCACTCCGGTTCGCGTGAAGAAAGCGGGGATGCCGGCGCCTCCGGCTCGCAGTTTTTCTGCGAGCGTGCCCTGCGGTGTGAACTCTAACTCGAGTTCGCCGGCTAGGTACTGCCGTTCAAATTCCTTGTTCTCGCCGACGTAAGACGCAATCATCTTCTTGATCTGCCTTGATCTGAGCAGCTTGCCGAGTCCGAAATCGTCCACACCAGCATTGTTGGAGATGACCGTCAGATCTTTGGCTCCAGTACGCATCAGCGCATCGATAAGTGATTCTGGGATGCCGCATAGACCGAAGCCGCCGACGGCTAGCAGTTGCCCATCGGCCACCAGGTCGTTCAATGCCGCGTCGGCGGATGGATATAGCTTATTCATGGCGGACTCCGCGGATGTGTCAGTTGCTCCGGCCTGCATGGCGTAGAGCGCACTGCCAGCCGAGTTCGGCCAAGGGGCCAGCCTTGCGGCCGGTTTCCATCGCGTCGGCGGCGGCGGCGTTGCCACCGGCCGAGCGCTGCGCAATGCCGTACAGAATGGCGGCCATGCGGAACAGGTTGTAGGCCAGATAGAAGTTCCAATGCCCTGCCGGATCGCGGCCAGTGGCGTGAGTGTACATCGCGACGTACTCCGCTTCACTGGGAATGCCCAGCGTCGCCAGATCAAGGCCGGCGATGCCACGCCACAAGCTTGGAGGTACCGTCCAGGACATGCACTGATAAGAAAAATCCGCCAACGGGTGGCCGAGCGTCGATAGCTCCCAGTCCAGCACGCCGATCACGCGTGGCTCACTCGGGTGAAACACCAGATTGTCCAGCCGGTAGTCGCCATGCACGAGGCTGGTTTCATCGTCAGCCGGAATGTGTTCGGGCAACCATGCCATGAGCCGGCGCATGGCGTCGTTCACCGGCAACGCCACTTCCTGGCATTGTCGTGACCATCGGCTGATCTGCCGTGCGAAATAGTTGCCCGGCCGACCGAAGCTCGCAAGCCCCACAGCCTCGTGGTCTACGCTATGCAGCGTCGCAAGCACACGGTTCATCTCCCGGTAGATAGCGCCCCGCTCCGCAGGGGTCATGCCCGGCAGCGACTGATCGACGAGCACGCGGCCTTCCAGAAACTCCATGACATAGAACGGCGTGCCGATGATCGTTTCGTCCTCGCAATAGGCAAACAGGCGAGGTACGGGCACGCCACTGCTTTGCAGCGCCTCCATTACGCGGTACTCGCGGTCGATGGCGTGGGCCGATGCGATGAGCTGTCCTGGTGGATTCTTGCGCAGCACGTATTGGCGGCTGCCAGTCTCCAAGCGAAAGGTCGGGTTCGATTGCCCACCAGACAGCGGAAACAGCAAGAGTGGTCCATCACCGGCCAAGCCCTGCTTCTGGAGGAAGTGAGTTAGTGCCTCTACCTGCGGGAGTGCCAGGGATGCGCTCACAGAGAACTTACCAGGTGAGCGCCATCGACGGCGACGGCAGCACCGGACATCGCAGCACCTGCGTCGGAGGCGAGCAGCAGCAATGGACCATCCAGGTCGGTCAGCTCGCCGAAGCGGCGGCTTGGAATGCGCGACCGCAGTTTCTCTCCGGCTTCGCTGGTCAAGAACTCCCGATTGAGATCGGTGATCACATAGCCCGGTAGCAATGCATTAACGCGGATGCGATGGCGCGCCAGTTCGAGGGCAGCGGCCTTGGTGGCTTGCACCACGCCTGCCTTCGAAATCGCATAGGGGGCCACACCTCCAGCGACGCGCTCACCCAGGATAGAGGCGATATTTACGATGCTGCCGCCGCGACCCGCAGCCACCATTCGCCGGGCAGCCTCGGTGGTCACCAGCCAGCTGCCCTTGAGATTGGTTGCAATCACGCTGTCGAAATCGTCTTCGGTCTGCTCCAACAGCGCACGGGTCGTGGTGATGCCGGCGTTGTTCACCACCACGTCGGGGGCTCCCCAACTTGCCAGCTCGTCGAAACAGCGAACCACGCTGGCGTTATCGGTCACGTCAAGTGAGAGTGCCCTAGCCTCGCCGCCAGCCGAGGTGATGCTCTCGACCAAGGCGTGCATCTTATCGATACGCCGCGCCGCAAGCGCCACCCGCCCACCGACGCCGGCCAGCTGCGCAAAATGGCGGCCGAGACCGCTCGATGCACCCGTAATCAGCACGACACGGCCGTCGAGGCGGAAGGTTTCTAATGCGCCGCCCACGTCATCGCCCCTTTGGCCGCAACTGCATAAGTGTCGTCCTCATGTCCAATTCTTTGTCAGAAGTCGCGCCTGGGAGACCCCGGGAAAACAGTGTTTCGGCCTCGCGGTACCTAAAGCGACCGTCGAAAGTAATGGCCGATCTCGCCGACGATGCCGCGCCGAAAGGCCAGCACGCAGGAGACGAAAATGACGCCCTGGATCGCCAGCACCCACTGGCCGAAGCCCGCGAGGTACTGCTGCATGGCGATGATGATGAGGGCGCCGACCACCGGTCCAAAGATCGTGCCGAGACCGCCGACCAGTGTCATCAGTACGATTTCACCAGACATCGTCCAGTGCACATCAGTAAGCGACGCATTCTGCGCCACAAACACCTTTAGCGACCCGGCAAAGCCCGCAAGCGTCCCTGACAGAATGTAGGCAAGCAACTTGTATTGGTCCGTCTTGTAGCCGAGCGAGATAGCGCGAGGTTCGTTTTCGCGGATCGACTTCAGCACCTCGCCGAACGGTGAATTGACGGCGCGGAAGTTCAACAGGAAGCCAGCCAGGAAGCCGACGAGCACGACATAATACAGGATCGTCGGCTTGGAGAGATCGATGACGCCAAACAGCATGCCCTGCGGAATGCCTTGAATACCATCCTCACCGTGCGTGAACGGCGCTTGCAAGTAAATGAAATAGAGCAACTGTGACAGCGCCAGCGTGATCATCGCGAAGTAGATGCCCTGCCGGCGGATCGAAATGTAACCGGTGATCAACGCGAGCACGGCTGCGGCAAGCGTTCCGCCGATGATACCGAGTTCCGGTGACAAGGGCGGCAGCGGGATGATGATCCAATGATCGGCCCAATAAGGGAAGGACATCTGCCCGACCTTTAGCAGATGAGCCGTGACGTAGCCCGCCGTCCCCAGGAACATCGCGTGGCCGAACGACAACAGGCCGCCAAATCCGATCAGGAGGTTGAACGCGCAGGCAAGCAGCGCGAAGCAAAGCGCCTGCATGACGAAGAAGGGATAGATGCCGGTCGCCGGTACCATCGCGAGCGCCACCGCCATGACGACGAACACAATTGTCTCGTCGCGGACCGCGCGCGGCGTGATCGGCAGGGTATCGTTGGTCAACACCGTCATGTCAGGTCGCCTTTCCCGTCAGTCCTGTCGGCTTGACCAACAGAACCAGCACCATCAGAACGAAGACGACGGTGTTGGAGGCCTCAGGATAGAAATATTTGGTCATTCCCTCGATCACACCGAGCGCAAAGCCGGTAACGATAGAGCCCATGATGGACCCCATGCCGCCGATCACAACAACCGCGAACACAACGATGATGAGGTCGGCGCCCATCAGTGGACGGACCTGATTGATCGGCGCCGCAAGCACGCCGGCGAGAGCCGCAAGACCAACGCCAAGGCCGTAGGTCAGCGTGATCATGCGTGGCACGTTGATGCCGAATGCCCGCACGAGCGCCGGATTTTCGGTGGCCGCACGAAGGTAGGCGCCGAGCTGCGTCCTCTCGATCAGGTACCAGGTGGCAACACACACGACGAGCGAGAAGATGACTACCCAACCGCGGTAGATTGGCAGAAACATGAATCCGAGATTGATACCGCCTTGCAGGCCGCGCCAGTCGCCGATCTGCGGATAGTCGGGAATCGCATAAGGCAGCCCCGATGAACCGAAATAGTTCTGAAAGATGCCCTGTACGATCAGCGCGATACCGAAGGTGAGCAACAGGCCATAGAGATGATCGAGCCCAGCCAGCCATTGCAGCATGGTCCGTTCTAATATCATTCCAAATATGCCGACCGCGATCGGCGCGATGATCAACGCCCACCAGTAGCCGATACCGCCCAGACTAAGCAGGAAGTAGGCACAGAAAGCGCCCATCATGTAGACTGCGCCATGTGCGAAGTTGATGATGTTAAGCATGCCGAAGATCACGGCGAGGCCGAGGCTCAGCAGCGCGTAGAACGAGCCGTTGATAAGTCCCACTAGCAGCTGCGCGTAAAGGGCCTGCATCGATCGATCTTTCGCAAACTCGTTGTTGCGGACGCAGCCGCTTCCCTTGGTGGCAGTTCGCCGGCCGTGTGCCAGCAAACCGCCTTTCCGTTGTTACTTCTTGACCAGCGGGCAGGTGCTTTCCGAAAGCGGACGGAACGCCTGGTCGCCCGGCGTCGTGGCGATCAGCTTGTAGTAATCCCAAGGGCCCTTGGATTCCTCGGGCTTCTTGACCTCGAACAAATAGGCGGTGTGAAGCTTGCGGCCGTCGGCGCGGATGCTGCCCTTACCGAACAGCGCATCGTCGGTCGGCAGCTCCTTCATCTTGGCGACCACCTTGGCGCCGTCATGCGGATTGTCGCCCATCGCCTCCAGCGCCTTGAAATAATGGATCAGACCGGAATAGACACCGGCCTGCGCCATCGAAGGCATAGCTTTGGTCTTCATGCGCTCAGAAAAGCGCTTCGAGAACGCGCGCGTACCGTCGTTGAGATCCCAATAGAAGGTCTCGGTGAGATTGAGCCCCTGCGCGACCTTCAGGCCGAGCGAATGCACGTCCGTGATAAAGAGCAGCAGTCCCGCCAGCTTCTGGCCGCCGGCGACGATGCCGAATTCAGCCGCCTGCTTGATAGAATTGGTTGTGTCACCACCAGCGTTGGCGAGTCCGATGACCTTGGCCTTGGATGCTTGTGCCTGGAGCAGGAACGACGAGAAATCCGGCGTATTCAGCGGAGGCTTGACGCCGCCGACGACTTTGCCGCCGTTCGCGAGCACCACCGCCGTGGTATCGCGCTCGAGCGCAGCGCCGAAATTGTAGTCAGCAGTGAGGAAGAACCAGGTATCACCACCGGCTTTCACCATGGCCTGGCCAGTGTTGTTCGCCAGCATATAGGTATCGTAGACCCAATGGATCGTGTTGGGCGTACACTGCGCGTTGGTGAGATCCGACGTGCCTGCGCCGGTATTGATCATAATGGAATTCTTCTGCTTCACGACGTTGTTGACCGCAAGGCCCACGGCCGAGTTCAGCACGTCCATCAAGATGTCGACTTTCTCCACGTCGATCCACTGCCGCGCGATGCTCGTGGCGATGTCAGGCTTGTTCTGGTGATCGGCCGAGATCAGGTCGATCTTCCAGCCCTTCGCGGCCATAGCGGAATCCTCGATTGCCATTTGCGCGGCCACAGTCGAACCAGCGCCGCCAAGGTCGGAATAGAGACCCGAATTGTCGGTCAACACCCCGATCTTGATGGTCTTGTCCTCCGCGAAGGCGCCGGTCGCCGCTGCAACGGAAAGCGCCGCGCTGAGGAAAAATGCCGAGAACTGTTTCATCGTAACTCCGTTTTCCGAATGCATTTCGATTTCAAACGCCGAGGTGGGTATGGAGCTTGTCCATGTTGGCTTCGAGCTCCGAGTTGGCAAAGCTATCGATTACCTTGCCGTGTTCGACGAGGTAGTAACGGTCCGCGACGGTGGCGGCGAAGCGGAAATTCTGCTCAACGAGAAGGATGGTGAACCCCTCTTTCTTGAGCCGCGCGATGGTATGGCCGATCTGCTGGATGATGACAGGCGCTAGACCTTCGGTTGGCTCGTCCAGCATCAAGAACCGCGCGCCAGTGCGCAGGATCCGGGCGATTGCCAGCATCTGCTGCTCGCCGCCGGACAGCTTGGTACCCTGGCTGTACAAACGCTCCTTCAGGTTGGGGAACAGCTCGAAGATCTGATCGAGCGACAGCCCGCCATTGGCAACGATTGGCGGCAGCAACAGGTTCTCGCGCACGTCGAGGCTTGCGAAAATGCCGCGCTCTTCCGGACAGAACGCGATGCCGAGACGCGCAATACTATTGGACGAAGCCCGCGCGAGCTCCATGCCTTTGAACTGCACCGAGCCGGATCGCTTGGCGATGATGCCCATTATTGACTTCAGGGTGGTGGTCTTGCCGGCGCCGTTGCGCCCAAGCAACGTCACCACCTCGCCCTCATTCACATGGAAGTTAATGCCATGCAGAATGTGCGATTCGCCGTACCAGGCCTGCAGATCCTTCACCGACAATACCTGGCCGCCGCTCGGCTGCCCGGCAGTCTTGGCCGCCGATTTCACCTCAAGCATGACCGGCCCCAAGGTAAGCTTCCTTGACGCGCGGGTCCTTGGTGAGTTCGCTATAATCGCCTTCGGCGAGCACCTGTCCGTGCGTCAGTACGGTGATGATGTCGGAGAGATTGGCGACCACACTTAGATTGTGCTCGACCATCAAGATGGTGTATTTCGCGGAAATGCGCTTGATCAGCGCTGCGATCTTGCCGATGTCCTCGTGTCCCATGCCAGCCATCGGCTCGTCCAGCAGCATCATCTCCGGATCGAGCGCAAGTGTCGTCGCGATCTCCAGCGCGCGCTTGCGGCCGTATGGCATTTCCACCGCTGGTATGTCGGCGAATTCACTCAAGCCCACGTCGTGGAGCAGTTCCTGCGCTTTTGGGTTCAAGCGGTCGAGCACCGATTTGGAGCGCCAGAAATCGAAGGAAGAGCCGTGCTGGCGCTGCAGCGCCACCCGCACATTCTCCAGCGCCGTCAAATGCGGAAACACAGCGGATATCTGGAACGAGCGGACCAACCCGAGCCGTGCGACATCCGCCGGCTTCGTCCCAGTGATGTCCCGCCCCTTGTAAAGGATCCGGCCGGCCGTGGGCTGCAGAAACTTGGTCAGAAGATTGAAGCAGGTGGTCTTGCCCGCCCCGTTCGGCCCAATCAACGCATGAATAGTACCGCGGCGGACTTTCAAAGAAACATCGCGAACGGCAAGAAAACCCGCGAACTCCTTGGTCAAACCTTGGGTCTCAAGAATGAACTCATCAACCAAACCAACATCCCCCATCGAGCCGTCGTTGCGAGTCCCATCGCGCACGGCCGTCGACCGATCATGCGTGATCCGCGCGATCGCCCCCATTGCGAGCTAACACGATCGCGTGAAGCCAAATATGTGAATCATTCCAATTCTGCCGTGCACGAAAGTCGCGAACGCATTAATCGGGACGGGCTTAAAACGTGAGCACAAGAGAGAGCGACAGCGAGGACGGCGGATTTCGCCCTGATTTATGGAGCTTAGCCAACGTGGCGTGCTGGTGCGGTGAACAACAAACAGGCTGGGGCCGAATGAGCCCGGAGATACAACCAGCGCTTGGCATCGGCGTGCCCGAGTGTCCTCTCGGTAGTGGCACTCATCCGGGACGCGGCCCAACCACGCCAGTGCCGCAGCATCACTCTACGTGAGGCGAGCGAGCGCGAAGCGCATTGAAAGCCGGCCGCGGCGAACGCTGTTGCTGATTCCCGCCTTAAGTCAGCACGCTCTTTAGGTCAAAACCGTTATCAGCCGCCTGCTCCGGCGTAATCGACCTGTTTGCCGCAAGCAAGCGCCGGCCAATCATGTGATCGCTGGTGTTATTGACGGATTCGATACCGAGTAGTTTCCCTGCCTTGTAGCAGAACGCCGAAAAGGATCCCGAGGCCCGATCGCCGCGGACAACGACCTGATCGCTGCCCGTGGTCAGTCCGACTATCTGCAGCTTGCTCGATCCCTGATCGCTCCAGAACCACGGCATGTCGTCATAGGGCTTCGCATTACCCGTAAGCTGAACCGCGAGGCAACGTGCATGATCGGTCGCGTTTTGCACTGATTCCAGCCGCATCGAGCCGCCGAAGCGATGGCTCGCATACTGCGCGCAATCGCCGATCGCGGAAATATTCGGATCCGCGGTCCTGAGATGCTTGTCGACGATAACGCCGGCTGCGACCGGAAGGCCCGCGTCTGTCGCGAGCTCCACGTTGGGCAACACGCCAACGCCGACCACAACCAATTCCGTCGGCAATCTTCGGCCGTTGCTGAGGCTGACACCGGTCACTTTGCCGCCGTCAGCTTCGATGCGGGTGACATGAACGCCGAAATGAATTCGAATGTCAGCGGCAGTGTGCTGTTTCTGGAAAAACTCCGAGATTTCCGCTGTCACCGCACGGGCCATTACCCGTGTGCCGATTTCGACGACGTCAACGTCGAGCCCCTTGGCCCGCGCCGTGGCGGCGAATTCGAGTCCAATGAAGCCCGCGCCAATGACGACGGCACGCTGGCCAGAAGCGATCCGATGGCGGAGCGCTTCGGCCTCGTCGATCGTCCGTAAGTAACGCACACCGTCCAGCTTGGCGTTCGGAATATCCAGCGGCCGGTTGCGGGCACCCGTCGCGAGCACGAGGTGGCCGTAGTCCAACGAGTATCCGGACGCGAGCGAGACCTTGCGTGCCGCCCGATCGATTGAGATAGCGCGGTCCTCAATGAGATCAATCTTCTGGTCGAAGTAGAACTTTGCCGGCCGGAACACCGGCGTATTCGGTCCGCTATTCAGATAAGCCTTCGACAGTGGCGGACGATGATACGGCAAGTGGCCCTCCCCGTTCAGAAGCGTGACAGGCTCGGTGAAGCCGCCCTGGCGCAGTCCTGCCGCAAGCTGAAAGCCCGCATGGCCGGCGCCGGCGATAACGACCGGTCCTTTTGTCATAGGCTCAATTCCACTGCGAAGACGCAGGACTCGCGCATGCTGCTTGCTTTCTACTGACGTTGGTGCGGGCCTACCTCACCCCGGATCGTGGCGCTTACGGCAGAAAGCCGGAGGCCATCATCTCAAGGCGTGGCGACTGAACGTGACCGATGATGAATTACCGAAGACCGCTCACTGCCGATCCGGCCTAGCAGTTGCCTTTGCAGCGGCTTGCAGCGATTGATGATCGGACCACGAGCTCGATAGCTTGGTCAGCTACCCTTCTCATGGACCGACGTAAGCCGTTGTCGCTATCTCGACGAGGAATTCTGGCCGAACCAGCTCAGCCTGGATGCAATAACGCGCCGGAAGATGGTCCGTCCAATATTCGCGATAGACCTCGTTGAATTTTGCGTAGTCCTTGAGATCCTTCAGGAAGATCTGGTTGAACACGACGTTCTTCAACGTACCCCCACCCACTTCGATGGTCGCCTTGATGGATTCAATGACGATGCGCGTCTGCTCGCGAGCATCGCCCTCGCCCAGTGATTCACCCTTAGGGCCCATCGCCACTGTGCCGGATACATAGATAAAGCCACCAGCCTTGGTGGCCGCCGAATAGGGTGCCAGCGCCGGCGGCGGACTAGGCGGAATGATCGCTTCGATCGGCATGACGGTCCTCTGTTCGTTGGGGTGACGGGATCAGGCGGCCGGCTGCTTCAAATTTCGACCATTACGAAATCGCTCTTCGCGGCCCCACAATCGGGGCACAGCCAATCCTCTGGAACATCCTGCCACCTGGTCCCAGGCGCGATTCCATCGTCGGGCCAGCCATCGCGCTCGCTATAGACAAGGCCACAAAGCACGCAGTTCCACGTTTTGTAGCCCGACGCGGCGTCTTCCAACGGCGCGCTTTCGTTAGTCATAACTAGTGCCTTTTCTTTTCGCGGCGCAAGTTTGGCGTACCGACCGTCAGCGATCTGCTTGACCGCTTCTGTGTCGGCACGCTGGTCGAACCGATGTTAAGTCTTGGCGCGGTGCAGGATTTCTCCGCGGGGCGATGCGAAGTCCTTGATGGTGTGCTTCCGTCGCTCCAGCCACCAGCCATGCTCATAGGGCCAATTCTCGAATTCCGTGTTGAGCCCGAGATCGTGTGCCCAATGGTGCGCGACGTTCGGGTTGAGGAGTGCCTGCCGAGCGATCCCAATGATGTCTGCCTGCCCATTCTGCAGGATTTCTTCAGCCTGTTGCGCCTCCAGGATGATGCCCGCAACCATGGTTTTGATTTCGGCTTCCTTGCGAACGCGCTCCGCATAGGGAACATGGAATCCAAGGCTCCGGGGCACCGTCGAACTTGCTGCTCCGCCAATGGCAGTCATCCCACCCGACGAGATGCTCACAATGTCGACCCCGCGCTTCTTGAGCTCATGCGCAAGAACAACGGTGTCATCCATATTCCATCCGTTGGGGGCGCCATCGAGTGCCGAGACGCGGACAAACAGCGGCATCGACTCCGGAATCTCGCGACGTACGGCCTCGACAATCTCCAGCGGCAGGCGCATACGCCCTGCTCGGTCACCGCCATACTCATCATCGCGCTTGTTGCTGATTGGCGACACAAACGAAGACAGCAAATAGCCATGCGCCATGAGAATCTCGACCACGTCGAAACCGGCCGCAACAGCACGCTTGGCCGCAGCAACGAACGTGCCGACCAACGCCTTGCATTCAGCCACCGTGAGCTGTCGTGGCACCTGCCAGCCTTCCGCCACCGGGACAGCCGCCGGAGCGACGGGCAGCCAGCGCTTGTGACCAGCTTTCGCATCTTCCTCGGTCACCGGCCCAAACCCCCGCTGGGCCTTATGCGTCGCCGACTTCCGGCCACCATGACTGAGCTGAATTGCGGAGGCGGTGTTCTCGCGTTTCAGGAATGTCGTCAGCCGTTTGAAGCACTCCACTTGCGCGTCGCTCCAAATCCCGAGGTCATGCTCACTGTTCAGCCCCTGCTCCTCGACGGCTGTTACCTCGACGAATACAAGGCTGAAACCGCCCAACGCAAAGCGACCAAGATGGGCAAGGTGAAAATCGCCGGCCCTATTGCCAGGCTGCTCTGCCCGAAATTGAACCATCGACGGCACGGCCAGACGATTCTTGAGCTCAAGCCCACGGATTTTGAGTGGCTGAAACAACAACGGCCGGCCGCTTCCGTTGAAACCGTGTAACTCGTCGCTCATCAACGTTGACCCCTTCTCATATACGCATGTGTGACAGCAATCGGCTGCAAGATGTGACAGCAACCTACTGCGGAGGTATATGAGAAATATTCCAAATCAAATGTGCGCACTGTCCCACGGTGGTTGCAGCTCGCCGTCGGGAACGGTGGCACTTTTCCATTCGGACCAACCAGACGAGCGAAGGTCGTCCTTTATGAAAGTGTCTACTTCGCCGAGATGACTAAGCGAACGCGGGCTTCTGAGCAGCGGCACCGAAACCATTCGTACAGTAGCGTCGGCACTGGTAACAACTGTCGCTACTCGTCTTGGCAGCATCCAATTTGGGCAGATGGCCTAGAATCTCAGCGTTAGTTAGATCGCCGACCGCGATTGCGGCGCGTTCGTTGACCGCGATCCAGTCGCCACCACCACGGGACGAACCAAGCAATCCCGTAGCGGCCAACGCTACAGTATGGCGTCGCGCGCTGTCAGAAATGAAAAGATGGCTTGCAACTGGCCCTCTAGCATTCGGACACCCGGATGAATCTGACAGCCGCGGGCAGCAGCCTCTCGCAACAGGGGCGTGATTTCTGGGCTCATGACGACCTCAGCCACAAGCATCCCAGCTTCGAGTTCAGTGGCGTCGATCGGCAGAGGATCGGACTCACTCAGACCTAGCGATGTGCCGTTAATGACAAGATTGTGCCCCGCAAGCTGTCCTTGGGTAGCAATCACCACCTGCGGGAAGTCAAGCGCAATGCGCGTAGCAATCTGAGTTGCTTTTTCAATAGATCGATTAACGATCGTGAGCTGAGTAACACCGGCCTCGGCGAGCGCAAATGCAATCGCTGATGCGGCGCCACCCGCTCCCGCCAGAAATGCTTTGCAGCCGGCTGGATCGATCCTGGAGAGACGTAGCCCTCCAACAAAGCCGACGCCGTCGAGGTGGTCGCCGGTCAGACTGCCGTCAGCCTCGCGTCTTACAACATTGACTGCACCCGCCACTTTAGCTCTCGAGGACAATCGATCACAGTATTCTGCGACAGCCGTCTTGTGTGGCACAGTCACAAGGAACCCGCCCCAATTGCGAGACGCCTTGAGGGATGCGACGGCCTTTGCCAAACCGTCACCCGGCGAAACCTCGATCGGCACGAGAACACCGTTATAGTTGCGCTCATCAAATAGCGCATTGAGAGCCTGTGGGGTCCGCACATGCCGCACGGGCTCTCCTAAAATTCCAAATACCGAGGTATGCCCGTTGATGATCGTCATATTAACTCGTTCGCCGTTCACTCAGTTCGATTGAAAGGTTGGCAGGCCTTGAGCGTCCATCGCGCGCGCAAGGCCTGCCTAACTGCGCGGCTAACCCGCGCGGACATTTATTTTTTCACGAGCGGACACCGCGACTGATCGAGGGGTTGGAAGGCCTCTTCGCCCGAAACTGTGGCTATCAGCTTGTAGTCGTCCCAGCGCCCCTTTGATTCGGACGGCGTCTTCACTTGGAACAGATACATGTCATGCACCATCCGTCCGTCCGCCCGGATCTTGCCGTTCTTTGCAAAAAAGTCGTTGATTGGCATCTCTCTCATCAGCTTGATAACGGCATCTGCATCCGAGGTACCAGCGGCTCTCACAGCCTTGAGATAATGGGTAACGGCCGAATAGACAGCAGCCTGCGCGGACGTCGGCGGACGCTTCATCCGTTCCATAAATCGCTTCGAGAACGTGCGCGTCTCGTCGTTCAAATCCCAGTAGAACGTTTCCGCGAGAAGCAATCCTTGAGCAATATCGAGGCCAACGCTGTCGATATCCGTTATGAAGGCGAGCAGGGGCGAAACCTTCTGACCTCCGCTCTTGATGCCGAACTCCGCAGCCTGCTTGATTGCATTGACCGTGTCGCCGCCAGCATTGGCGAGCCCGATCACCTTGGCTTTGGACGATTGCGCCTGCAACAAGAACGACGAGAAATCCGGCGTGTTGAGCGGGTGTCGAACACTTCCCAAGACCTTTCCGCCGCTTCCTTGCACCACGTCAGTGGTGTCCCTTTCCAAGTCGTGCCCGAAGGAATAGTCAGCCGTTAGGAAAAACCAGCTGTCGAGGCCGGACTTTACCGTTGCTCTACCCGTAACGTTTGCCTGCCCGAACGTGTCCCAATTGTAATTGACCGTGTAAGGTCCGCAGGCCTCGTTCGTAAGCCGTATCGAGCCAGGAGAAGCGAAGATCATGATCTTGTTGCGCGCTTTGGCTATTTCGCCCGCGGCAAGCGCAGTGGCGGAAGCCGCGACGTCATAGAACATCTCCACGCCCTGATTATCGATCATCCCGCGCGCAATATTGGCGGCGAGGTCGGCCTTATTGAGATGATCGCCGGAGACTATTTCAATCTTACGACCGATGACTTCACCACCAAAATCCTGCGCCGCCATCTTGGCCGCGGTTACGCTCCCCGTTCCGGTGATATCGGAGTAGAGACTGGACATGTCCAGAATGCCTCCCAGCTTCAAGGTCGGCTTCTCTTGCGAGAAAGCGAAGTTAGGATTGGCCGAAAGCAAGATGGCAAGAAGGCTCGCAAAATACTTCATCATTGAACATTCCTCTTAGACATTTCAACGTCGAACAGTGACTGACGCTCGGCGTCGCAGCAACGCTCTGCGCTAACAAGCGATCGTCCGGCCTTCGGCATGATTTCGATTGGTGTTTCCGGCGTCACGAATTTTGAGCCAATGGTAGTCCGCACAAAAACCGCCCCCGGCAATACAAAAGCTTCCCGCACCATGTTCATCGCAGATGCATCGCGCGTGCCAGACGCTCACGCACTCGCTGTATCGCTTGTTGGAATCATAAGAGGTTTGCGCGGATGTACTGCTTCTCTATGAGCCAAGTCCGGTTGCACTTAATGGGGTTGAGCCGAGCGCTCCGAAATCACCACAAAATCAAATGACGCAAGGTAGCTCGATTGAAGGCACAATGCATCGCTGTTGCGCTGGTTGCGGCAACCTTCCTGCCCGGCTCAAGCTTCATCGCGGGAAGGACCCTCCTGCGCACGAGTGATTCCCGTCCTTGATCCTGGTTGTGTGCCGCTTCCGTATTCCCCGCGCGGAAACTCGCCCATCATCCCAGCCTTCCCGCTGCCAAAGGCCGAGAGAGCAACAGGGATCTACAACCCCAGCACCGCCTTGGTGATGATGTTGCGCTGGATCTCGTTGGAGCCGCCGTAGATCGAGACCTTGCGATTGTTGAAGTAGCTCGGCGCGATCTGGGCGGTCCAGTCCATCGACTCGTTGGAGCCGTCGTCGCCATGCTCGTCATAGGGCGCGGCGAACGGGCCGATCACTTCCATCAGGAGTTCGGTGGTGGTCTGCTGGATTTCGGAGCCCTTGATCTTCAGGACCGAGGACGCAGGGTTGGGCTTGCCTTTGCCGTGCTTGCCTTCGTCGGCGACGACGCGGAGCTGCGTGAGCTCAAGCGCCTTGAGCTCGATCTCGCATGCCGTGAGCTTCTCGCGGAAGGTCGGGTCCTCCATGATCGCCTTGCCGCCGCTTTCCACCTTGGAGGCGAGATCGCGGATGCGTCGCAGCCGCTCCTTGGAGACGCCGACCCGGGCGATGCCAGTGCGCTCATTGCCGAGCAGGAATTTGGCGTAGTCCCAGCCCTTGTTCTCCTCGCCGATCAGGTTCTCGACCGGCACCTCGACGTCGTCGAAGAACACTTCGTTGACCTCGTAGCCGCCGTCGATGGTCTCGATCGGGCGCACCGTGATACCCTTGCTCTTCATGTCGATCACGATGAAGGAGATGCCCATCTGCTTCTTCGCATTGTTGTCGGTACGGCAGAGGCAGAAGATCATGTCGGCGTGCTGCGCCAGCGTGGTCCAGGTCTTCTGGCCGTTGATGATATATTTGTCGCCCTTGCGTTCGGCCTTGGTCTTCAAGGAAGCAAGGTCCGATCCGGAGCCCGGCTCGGAAAAGCCCTGGCACCACCAGTCGTCGACATTGGCAATGCGTGGCAGGTACTGCTTCTTCTGCTTCTCATTGCCGAAAGTGTAGATTACCGGGCCGACCATGCTGGCGCCGAAGGGGAGCGGCGCCGGCGCCGGATGCATTTGCAGTTCTTCGTTGAAGATATAGTCCTGCACGGAGGTCCAGCCGGTGCCGCCATGTTCCTTCGGCCAGTGCGAGACGCCCCAGCCCTGTTTGTTCAGGATGCGCCACCAGGTGACCATCTCGTGCTTGGAGAGGTGACGGCCCTCGATCAGCTTGCGCCGCGTCTCCGGCGGCACGTTCTCCTTGAAGAAGGTACGGACTTCTTCGCGGAATGCCATTTCTTCCTTGGTGAAAGCGAGATCCATCGAATTCTCCTTTGATTATACTACAGAGTCTCTTTCTTCACCGTCCCGGCGGCCGCCTGTGTCGGTGATAAACGCTTTCAACAGCCGTCAACTCCCCTCTTTCCTGCTATTCGCGTAGGACAACATTACCTCGGCTACTTCATCATCTCCTTGAGCCCTGAGCGCATTGCTTGCGCCGAGAGCGTCCCTCACTTGCTTATTCTGACCCATCTTCGTCTTACCGATGAGCCGGGTGATTTCGATCTCAATCCCGACCATCTCTTTCAGCATACTGTCGATGAAGTCCTTGGGACTATCCGTCATCCTCCAAGGCTTCGGCCGGCTCGCCTCGTGGGTTCGTGTCAGCCGGGCGACCATACCGCGGCAGTAACGGTCGCTGTCGTGAATCGTTATGCGCCCATAGGCATGGACCGCGCGAAAATTCCACGTCGGCACTTCCTTTTCGGTCTCCGCCTTGCTCGGATACCAACCTGGTGAGATGTAAGCGTTGGCCGCCTGGAAAACCGCTATCACCTCGTCACCCGTGGCCGTCGCCTGCCAGAACGGATTTGCCCGAGCCACATGGGCATGGAGCCTCCCGAGCGGCCCCTGGTCCTTGTTGAGTTCGAATGGAAGATGGTTCGCGTCAAGCCCCTCCTTGCCGTGACTAAGGAGGACGCCGAATGGATACTTCTCGATGGTCTCGTGAAGGACTTCGGTGCGATCTTCTTCAAACATTGACGGGATATACATGAGAACTCCGTTGAAAGTAGATTGGAGAGCACCCGATCGCGAGCCGGATCATGGGCGAATTAATTCAACTTTCGACCACCATTCGAGGCAACAATCGAGGCACAAGCAATCCTCGGAACATTTGTCGAGCTTACCTTAGGTTTGTGCGCGGAGAGTGATCTCCCCGCGAGGCGTCGCGTAGTCCTGTATGGTGTGCTTTCTCTTCTCCAACCAAAAGCCATGCTCATAGGGCCAGTCCTCGAACTGCAGGTTGATGCCGAGATCATGTCCCCAGTGGTGCGCGACGTTGGGGTTAAAGAGTGACTGCCGGGCGATTCCAATGAGGTCGGCCTGTCCGTTCCGCAGGATCGCTTCAGCCTGTTGTGCCTCCAGGATGATCCCTGCAACCATGGTCTTGATGTCGACTTCGTTGCGAACACGGTCGGCGTAGGGCACATGGAAACCAAGACTCCGAGGCACTGGCTCACTTAGGGCCCCACCAATCCGGCTGATGCCGCCCGATGAGATATCGACCACGTCGACACCGCGGATCTTGAGTTCATGCGATAGAGCAACAGTGTCGTCCATATTCCAACCGTTGACGGCGCCATCGACCGCCGAGATACGGACGAAGAGCGGCATCGAGTCTGGAATCTCACGGCGAACCGCCTCAACGATCTCGAGCGGCAACCGCATTCGCCGACCGCGGTCTCCGCCATATTCGTCGTCGCGCGTATTGGATATTGGCGACACGAACGAGGCCAGCAAATAACCATGCGCTATGAGAATCTCGATGACGTCAAATCCGGCCGCCACCGCCCGCTTGGCCGCGGCAACGAACGTGTCGACCATCGCTGCGCACTCGACCACGGTCAGTGGTCGTGGCACCTGCCAACCGTCCGCCACCGGAATTGCCGACGGCGCGACCGGCTGCCAGCGCTTATGACCGGCCTTGGCATCTTGCTCGGTTACCGGCCCAAATCCTTTTATGGCCGAATGGGTCGCCGATTTTCGCCCCCCGTGGCTGAGCTGAATTGCGGAAGCGGCGTTGTGGCGCTTCATAAATGCCGTTAGCCGGCTAAAACTCTCCACTTGCGCGTCGTTCCAAAGCCCGAGGTCGTGCTCGCTGTTCAATCCCTGCTCTTCGACGGCCGTCACCTCGACGAACACAAGGCCGAAGCCGCCCATCGCGAAGCGGCCAAGATGAACAAGGTGAAAATCGCTGCACGTATTTCCAGGACCGGCTTGAAATTGAACCATCGAAGGTACGGCCAGACGGTTCTTAAGTAAAAGCCCGCGGATTTTGAGTGGCTGAAACAACAATGGCCGGCCGACTCCGTTGCCACCGTGCAACTCATCGCTCATTCACATCTATCCTTCCTATGGGACAGCAATCCGGCTCAAAATGAGACAGCAACTCTTTGCGGAGGTCTATACGAAAAATTCCAAATCAAATGTGCGCGCTGTCGCACGATGGTCACCACCCGACAGCGCCCCAATTTGGAGATTCGAATCGACGCGCATTACGCTTTAGTTTTCTCTGCAGCCCGCACTTGCATTGCTATAGTTACTCGCGCAAGTCGTAACGATATGATTTCGAAACAATCTTCCAGCCATCCTTCAGCTTCATCGCCGTCAAATAGTCCGTGAAATACCGAGGCAACAGTTGGCAATGCACTTTGATAAAGGCGGTGGAATCATCGGACCGATCAATGGTGACGACGAAATCCTTTCGTTCTTTCCCTTCCGCCTTCGCCGATGGGCGCTTACGGACGCGGTCAAGCCACTCGGGCACATTCAAAACCTGCAGCTCTCCATTTTCAACCCAGCGCAGGTCCGCCGTTTTATCAAAAACTGCGGCCAGCTTATCCGCGTCTCCCTCGTACACGCCGTCGAAGTAGTTTTTGATTACCGCTTCTACGGTGGATTGATCGTAAGTCATGGCTAGTCCCCTAGAGATGAAGCAAATCAGGTTCGGGCCCGCTTCGTCGAAAACGAGCCCACCGAACATTCGGCAGCCGGAGAGCTATCCGAGCGGCGACGTATCTAACAGGCGGGCTGTATTAAACGACAGGAACAGCGTTGGGGATTTTGACGGGACTGTACGGACTCTCCTGCACGTACGGCTTGATTTTAGAAGGCAGCTTCCTGCCCTCCGGTCAAGAACCAAGCGACGAGCATTTCAACCCCGTAAGAACACCCCAGACTTGATCATGGTTCAGGGTCAAATAAATGATCCCTTGCGGACGAATTGAAACGCATCGCGTAGGTGACAGGGTATCAACCCAGCGAGTGTGCTCTCCCGAAGAGCAGTACAGTTTTTTCGCAATCTAGTTCGTTCGTTCCTATCAAAACCACTTCGCGCATGACAACTATCAGCTTCACGCGCGGGACTGTCATTGGACGATGGACAACAGAGCAAACGATTGGTTGTATGGTTTTGTCGGTGTAATCATCTTTTCAGGGTCGTTGCCGGCGACGCGAATTGCCGTTCGTGAGTTCGCTCCCTCTTTTTTACGACCACACGAGCGACAATCGCGGGCCTGGTTGGCATCGCCATGGTGCTGCTGTTGGGCCAAAGATGGCCTGCCCGTTCCCAGATTGGCTCACTAGCAATAGTCACAATCGGCTGCGTCATCGGATTCCCGATCTTCACGGCTCTCGCATTGCAAAGCATTACGTCCGCGCGAGCAACTATCTTTATCGGCTTGCTGCCGCTCTCTACAGCACTGTTTGGAGTCCTGCGCGACGAAGAACGCCCACGGCCGGCCTTCTGGCTGTTTTCCATCGCCGGAGCCGCAGTGGTCGGGCTATTCGCACTGTGGCAAAGCGGAGGCAACATTCTGGGCGACGGATGTATGGTCGCCGCTTCGCTCATCTGTGGCCTTGGCTACGCTGAAGGTGCGCGTG
Source organism: Bradyrhizobium sp. AZCC 2262 (assembly GCF_036924535.1). Taxonomy (NCBI): domain Bacteria; kingdom Pseudomonadati; phylum Pseudomonadota; class Alphaproteobacteria; order Hyphomicrobiales; family Nitrobacteraceae; genus Bradyrhizobium; species Bradyrhizobium sp. AZCC 2262. Next base: position 6,758,520 of record NZ_JAZHRT010000001.1, read on the forward strand.
TGTCCCGCGACTTGGGCGGATGGCAGGTTATCTCTTTCGCCCACCTCCTCGCTCTACCGGTCATGCTGCCGCTTGCAATACTCTGGCGACCGGTGGGCCTGGTTGGAATCGGCTGGCCATCCTTCGTCGGACTTGCATATGTTTCACTATTTTCGAGTCTGATCGGATTCATCTTTTGGTACCGTGGACTCGCCCAGGGCGGCATCGCCGCGGTCGGCCAGCTTCAGCTTCTACAACCCTTTCTCTCCCTGGCTCTTGCCGCATTGCTCCTTCATGAGCAAGTCGATCTCACCGTCTGGGTCGTCGCTGCCTGCGTTGTCGCTTGTGTTGCTGGAGCAAAGAGATTTGCTTGAAGTTACCAGCTCAGCGGACCGCAGACCTGATGCAATCGATGGTCTATCCAGCTCAACAATGACCTACGCAGTACAACTTTCAAACGTCGAGTGAGGAGGGTCGCAGATGCGCACTCAAGCAGAAAAAGCGGACATTTTTCGCAAGTTGCACGAGCGGTCCGGCGCGTTCATCATCCCCAACCCGTGGGACGCTGGTACCGCAAAGCTCTTGGCGTCCATGGGATTTGAGGCACTGGCAACAACCAGCCTCGGTCTGGCGAATGCGCTCGGGCAAGTTGCCGTTAGCCTGGACGAAATTATAGAAAATTGCCGTTCGATCGCCGCTGCCACCGATCTTCCCGTTAACGCCGACCTCGAAAACTGCGGCGCCGACGATCCCAAATCGGCTGCGGCAGCTATTTCGCGGGCCGCCGAGGCTGGCGCCGTCGGCGGTTCGATCGAGGACTTCTCAGGCGACCGGCATAATCCAATTTACGATTTCACGCTTGCCGTCGAGCGCGTGCACGCCGCCGTGGAAGCGGCTCGCGCGCTTCCTTTCCCATTTTTGCTCACGGCGCGCGCTGAGAACTACCTGCACGGACGCGTCGACCTGGACGACACAATCAAGCGCCTTCAAGCCTTCGAGGCAGCGGGAGCAGACGTGCTGTACTCACCAGGACTGCGCGACATTGACACCATTCGCAAGGTGGTCTCATCAGTCAAAAAGCCCTTCAACTTGGTGATGGGCTTCGCCGACCCAACGCTGACCGTCGACCAGCTGTCTGCTGCCGGCGTGAAACGAATCAGCGTTGGAGGTGCCATGGAACGTCATGCGTTGGCTGCATTTCTCAGAGCCGCACGTGAAATGAAGGAACATGGCGCCTTTACTTATATAACAGACTTGGCCCCGATCAGAGAGGTACGGATAGCCTTTCTCAAGGCCCCACAATGATCCGACACGCAGCGCTAAGGCCAGGCCAGCCGTACCTTCATCGCCGCCTGCTTCCAGGCCGTCGAGCTAGAAGTTTGAGTGTATGAGCTCGAGATCTCACCGCGGAAACTGTCCGCCCAAGGTCGGCCGCGATCTCGGCCATGTCGCGCCCCCCGAACACCGCCAAGCTTAGGTCAGTATCATCCTTGCTGGTCCACTGCCTGGAGGCCACAGCCTTCGGGCTAATTCCGGTGCTAGAGGTCATCGATCCCTTTGCTTGCCTTGGGGCGCCGGGCTTGTCATCGGCCGGCCGGAAGCACTGCGACAGCCGATCGACACCTCAGCTTGTGCGGCGGCCCCGCGATTATCCGGTGATCGCAGATTGATGGACGACCGCAACGACGAAATCGATAGCCAAGAACCGCGCCTCCGAATTGGAAAATTTCCTGTATGTGGCGATTTAAATCCATGTCACGGACTGAAGAGTCTATGGCCGAAGAAATCGCCGAGTCGAACACCGTTGTTCCTGGGCGCGGCCAACGATTGTCTCGTGAAGAATAATGCAGCGCTCGCTACATGGCTTCCGCAGATCGAGACACCGTCCGTATCGCTGATGAACTTTGCGGCGCGTGAGCCGCTAGGGGGACGCATTGGGCTCACTTGCTGAAGACACGACTGTCGCGCGTGACGGCGACCGACTCTCCATCGTGCTGACCGAGGAATGGGGGCTTTGGGGACCAAACGGCGGATATCTTGCCGCGGTCGCGATGCGGGCTGCGGGCATGGCCGCTCCGAAGGGACACCGTCCAGCGACCTATTCTTGCCAGTTTCTATCCTCACCTCGCTTCGGAGCAGTCGATCTGGTCGTCACGCCTGTGCGCCAAGGCCGTAGCGCCTGGTGTCTCAACATTCAGATGCTACAGGGCGATAAGCTGTGCCTTCAGGCCCAGACGTGGACGACAGATCGTCATCTCGGACCTGAACAAACTCATCCGAAAATTCCTGTTGTTCCAGGACCGAACGTCCTAAAGCATTTCATGGAGTATGTACCGAAGCCCTACGTCACGTTTCCATTCTGGTCACACATCGAAAGCCGTCCGGTGGATGTCTATCCGCCCCATGCACGGAATCCAGATGGGCCGCGTCAGCGCGTCTGGCAGCGACTGATCGGCTTTGATGCCGGCGGCGATCCTTTTGTTGAAGCCACGCGGTCACTGGTCCTGATCGACTGCATGCAGTGGCCGACATTTGATCGAAGCCTGCCAGAGTCGCCGAGCTACACGGCCCCAAGCCTCGATCTGTCGGTTTGGATCCACAAGCCCGCCCTCAAGTGCGACTGGGTGTTGATCGATGCCCATGCCGACAACGCCAGCGGGGGATTGATTCACGGCGGTGGCCGCATCTGGAGCTCTGACGGCGAACTCATCGCAACAGGTGGCAGTCAGTCCCTCGTGGTCGGCGGGTAGTTCCGCCATAAGGCGTACTAACGACCGTCTACCTCCGCTCTATGTCGTTCGGGCGCTAAGAGCCGGAAGTGCCTAGGCGAGTTCTACGCGGGCGGGGCCGGACGACCTTGGCGGTCCGCAGCTCCCCATCGCCTCCTGGATCCCTCCATTGTTGTTGATGTAGCCGCTCGGCTGGTCACGTTGTATCTGCAGCTAGGCACCACAACGACGCGTCCTCAAGGCAGATGATGATGGGGGGCTTCACATAAGCACCGATCGCCTGTTCGCCCCCCTCCACTCACGCTGCCCGGATTTTTTCGAGAAAGCTGTCGAGTTTGACTCGCAGGCCGCCCGCCTGTTGATGGAGTTCTTCTGCCGACACCAGGACCCGGCCGGCCGCCTCTCCGGTCTGGGTGGCAGCCTGCGTGACGCCAATGATGTTACCTGAAACAGTGGTTGTGCCGTGTGCCGCTTGCTGAATATTTCGCGCTATTTCCTTGGTTGCAGATCCCTGCTGCTCGACGGCGGCCGCGATAAGAGTTGCTATCTCGTTGATTGAACCAATCGTCCCCCCTATTCGCTCGATCGCCTGCACAGCTTCTGAAGTTGCCCCCTGCATAGCAACGACCTGAGCCGAGATGTCCTCGGTTGCACGAGCGGTCTGGCTTGCGAGCGATTTAACTTCGCTTGCAACGACGGCAAACCCTCGCCCAGCCTCTCCGGCACGGGCCGCCTCAATGGTCGCGTTGAGTGCCAGCAGATTGGTTTGGCTTGCAATATCACTGATGAGGCCGATGACGTCGCCGATCTTCTGCGCTGCGGCCGAAAGGCCTTGGACCGTAGCGTTAGTCCGATGGGCTTCATCAACTGCTCGGCCAGCGACGCGGGTCGACTCGGCCACTTGTCGACCAATTTCTGCCACGGACGAGGCTAACTCCTCGGTGGCCGCGGCCACCGTTTCCACATTGCTCGACGCTTGCTCGGCAACCGCCGCAACTGTGGTTGCCTGCTTACTTGCCGCGTCAGCTGTCGACGACATGGTGTCCGACGTTTCGCGCAATTCGGCGGCCGCACCGCTCAGCACGTCGAGTGAGCCGCGAACGCTCTGCTCGAAATCACTCGCCATCCTGTCGATAAGCTCACGCTTCTCAGTTTCTGTCTTGCCTTTCACTTGATCCTGTTCGGCGCGCAGACGCACCGCTTCGACCATGTTATCTTTGAAGACCTGCACGGATTGCGCCATGGCGCCGACTTCATCGAGACGATCTTGTGCCGGGATAAACGTCGTGGTGTCGCCTGCAGCGATTTTGCGCATTGCCGCAGTCATTCCGCGAATTGGAACAACAATACTACGTCCCAGTACCAAGGACATCGCGAGCATCAGGCCGATAGTGACCAGAAAGATCGCCCCGATCCACCATACCTGCCGCCAGAAAATCTTGTCGACATCGTCGAGATAGATGCCTCCGCCGATCGTCCAATTGTAGGGACTGAAGGAGAGAGCGTAGGAAATTTTCGGCTGTGGCTCCGTCCCGGTCGCTCGCGGAAATTGGTATGCAACAAAACCACCGCCCTTTGAGGCAGACATGATCTGATCCCGAATGTAGAAGACACCATTCGGGTCCGGCGCGTTAGATAGATCCTTGCCTTCGACATTCCGGTTGGGATGGGCGTGCACGACACCCTGAGGATTGATGGCATAGAAGTAGTCATCCTGACCGAAGCGCAGCGTACGAAGTAGCGTTTTTCCGCGCTCCGATGCTTCCTGGTCGGATAAGCCTGCCTTTTTCGACACTTGATAGTCGACCTCCAGCGCCTGCTTGGCGAGGAGGACCACGTCGTGCAGCTTGACTTTGCGATCTTCCAGAAGAGTATCTCGGAGGATCGAGAGACCAACGACGGCGACCGTCGCGATGCCAAGGACGGATAATCCGACCATGATGAGAAGCTTGGTTGAAATTCGTAGACCGACAATCATGAGCCACCTTGGTACGCGAGCATTGCATCGAGCGCAAAACCCGAAAACCCTGCGGTGAATTGGTGAAATAGCTCCTAATGTGTTGAGCACCGACCGTGGTGCGACCGACCGTGCATTGGGCACCAGGATGGCTTCTACACGCGTCCAGTCGCCTGCACACCAAGCCCCAATCCACGGCTAAGTACTTGATATCCCGAGGCGCGAACGCCGGTAGATCGGGTGATTACGCCGTTGTCGCGCAGTCATCTCATCTGACGGGGATTCGAATTCTTGCACACCGGAAGCGCAAGAATCCGCTCTTGATGGGCGTGATGACGGCCCTTAGTCGTTGATGAATGGTGGAGACACTTCTGCACTCCCGACGTCTTCCACCTCGGACCCACTAGCGACCCGGCCGGTACTCGCCGGGTCGCGTCTTTCCGAGCATATCGAGTTCGGCAACTGCACTCGAAGGAATTCATTCGCAACGGGCGCATTTAGTCCGAAGGACACTATTTAAAGCAGAGACAGAGATTGAGGGGGAGATGACGACCGTTGCGTTCATAGGTCTTGGCACGACCGGCCCCCCGATGATATTGAATCTGCTTGGCGCCAGTCATAAGGTCATCGCTTTTGATGCTTCGGCACTCGCTCGCGAACACGTTCGAGCCTTGGGCGCCGACGTTGGAAGCAACGCGGCTGCGGTAGCCGACGGAGCCGACGTCGTTATCACCCTTTTGCCGACCGGCGCTCAAGTCGAGCGGGTGTGGAGCGAAGTCTCGCCGGTCCTTGATCAGAACGCTCTGCTGATCGATTGCTCCACAATCTCTATCGAGAGCGCCAGACGAGCGCATCAGACGGCAAGTCGCCACGGTCTTCGGGCGGTGGACGCTCCCGCTTTCGGTTGTCACCTGAACGCTCAGCAGGGCGAGCTGACCTTCTTTTGTGGCGGCGACCAAAGCGCCTTCTTGTCGGCAAGACCGATCCTCGGCGCCATGGGAAAGACCGTCGTCCATTGTGGGCAACCGGGCGCTGGTCAAGCAGCCAAGACATGCAACAGCATGTTCCTCGGCACATCGATGATTGCCGTGAGCGAGGTGTTTTCTCTTGGCGAGAAGCTCGGCCTTTCACACCGGGCACTCTTTGACATTGTGTCAACTTTGTCCAAACACCCCTGGTTCCAGTATTGCCCAGTACCCGGACTTGTGCCGAATTCGCCGGCGAATGACGACTATAAGCCGGGTCTAACCACCAGTTCGATGCTCAATGACCTGCGACTGTGCCAGACAGCCGCGCGCCAAGCGGGCGTTTTCACGCCTCTCGGCTGGCATACCGAAAACATCTATGAAGAGTTCGAGCAAGCCGGTCACGGCGCCACGGATTTCTCCGCCATCATTCAGCACCTTCGGTCCCTAACGCGATACATCGGCATATAAAGCCGTATCGCGGTGAAGCTCTCCTCGCGTGGCTTGAGACCCTTCCCTGGGAAGGTGCTCTCCCCGGGGCCGCGGTGTTACCGAAATTCATTCGCTGCGGCCCTGGCGACCGTTTGCGGGCAGGTCGGCCTCGCCATTTCGGACAGCTCAAGCTGTCTCGGCAAAAAGTTCTCGACCAATCAGCATCCGACGAATCTCGCTCGTGCCGGCACCGATCTCGTAGAGCTTCGCATCGCGCCACAGACGACCAACCGGGAACTCATTGACATAGCCGTTTCCGCCAAGCGTCTGAATCGCCTCGCCGGCCATCCAAGTGGCCTTCTCAGCGGCATACAGGATGACTCCGGCCGCATCCTTCCGAAGCGTTCGTGTGTGGTCGCCGCGGTCGCATGCTTGCCCCAACGCGTAGCAATAAGCGCGGCAGGCCTGCCAGGTCGTGTACATGTCGGCAATCTTGCCCTGCATCAGCTGAAACTCACCAATTGCTTGGCCGAATTGCTTACGTTCGTGTACGTATGGAATGACGGCATCCATGCAGGCTGCCATGATGCCGAGTGGTCCAGCAGATAGAACAGCGCGCTCATAGTCCAGACCGCTCATCAGCACCCTGACGCCGCTATTCTCACTTCCAAGGATGTTCTCGGCCGGCACCTCACAATCCTCAAAGAAGACGGGGTAAGTGTTCGAGCCTCGCATCCCAAGCTTGTCAAGCTTCTCTCCAAAGCTCACTCCTTTGAAGCCTCGCTCGATAATGAAGGCTGTGATACCTGACGGTCCAGCGTCAGGTTCCGTTTTGGCATATACGACCAGGGTGTCTGCATCGCCGCCGTTTGTGATCCACATCTTGGAGCCGTTCAGCACATAGCGATCACCTTTCTTCGCGGCGTGCAACCTCATACTGACGACATCGGATCCGGCGTTCGATTCGCTCATCGCGAGCGCACCCACATGCTCTCCGGATACAAGCTTTGGAAGATAGCGTTGCTTTTGCTCCGCTGTTCCGTTCCGATGGATCTGATTGACACACAGGTTTGAATGGGCGCCATAGGATAGCCCGACCGCAGCCGACGCTCGAGAAATCTCTTCCATGGCGATCATATGCGCAAGATATCCGAGCCGCGTGCCACCATACTCCTCGGCGACGGTCAACCCAAGCAGGCCGAGGTCGCCGAACTTACGCCAGAGATCCCTGGGGAACAGATTGTCCCGGTCGATGCTTGCCGCCCGAGGAACGATCTCGGCACGAGCAAAGCGACTGGCCGCATCTCGGACCTCCTCCACATCGTCGCCAAGAGAAAATTGCAACGTTGTAAAATGCTCCATCTGCTTTCTCCTGCATAACTTGGAACCACGTAAAGCGCTTGACCATCGCACAGGAATGCACAGCCGCTTGTCGTAGTGCTTTAGCGCTTTTAATGCCTCATTTACCGTTATCGCGGTTGGCGTACTCTCTTCGATGCTCGTAAACCTTCAGATGCGTGTACGCGATCTGCAATAAGGGCATGGACACACGCATAGTGTTGCCTCGCGCAATCAGATCACCGATGACATGGTCTGCCTCGACCCGATGGCCTTCCTCGACGTCGCGAAACATTGATGCGGCGAAGGATGAGCCATCCTCGGTCAATAACGGCAATCGTCGTTCAATGTACTCCGGCCTCGGAGGAAATCCAGCGGCAACCGCGATAGCTTTGCATTCTTCGATGATCGCTCCAGCCAGAGTTCGGCCACCGGGAACTGCGACGATGTTGCTCATCGGCGCTCGCATCAAGCAGCATGATGCCGCCAACGATCCCAGGAATATCCATTTCTCCCACATGTCCTGCAGAATATTGCCGCTGACAGTGGAATCGAAATTGCAGCCTTTCATCGCATCCGCAATGGCGTGAACATGTTGCTGGTCCTGGCCGTTGCGGGCACCTAGAACAAGTGATTGCAACGGATGATGCTGTACGACCGTTTGCTGGGTAAGACCCACGACGATTGTGCAGAGACCTCCCAGTACGCGCCGCGAGCCGAGCGCTCGATCCAGGATTTCGAGGTGCTCCATTCCGTTCAGCAGTGGAAGGATTACTGTCTCCGATCCTACCGCTGGGGAAAATGCATGGATCGCGTTACCGAGGTCATAAGCCTTGCAGCTCAAGAGCACGAGATCGAACGGTGCGGTGATCTCGCCCTCGCAGACCGTTTGCAGTCTCTTGATGTGGGCGTTCCCATTGGGACTTATGATGGTCAAACCGTTCGCCGTCAGTTCGGCTGCGCGGCGTGGACGGACCAGAAACGTGACGTCGCGATCGGATTCGATCAACCTGCCGCCAAAGTAGCCCCCGACGGCCCCCGCTCCCACGACCAGAATACGCATAGTGACCTTTCAGTACAGTCCACGCTTGGTGCAAACCTGGCCGACCGCCAACCACGGACTTCTGATAGAACTGGTTGGAGGATGGTCGTTTGGCTGCAGCACGAGAAACAATCGGACTCTCGACTACGCACGTGCCAAGAAGGACAGCAAGAGACACTCCCCCGAGGAATCATCGGACTGTACCGAGAGCAATCACGTACGGATCTTATCGCTCGGTCGGTCCGGTCGCCCGAAACTCGACATGCTTTACGATTGTTGACGCGCCGGCCCGAACCAACAGCTGCCAGCGTCCGGTATTGGGTACCTTGATTTCAATTTCCCGGAAATTTCCATTACTATCGGCACTTAGCTCCATTCTCGCTGCTTCCTGAGAACGCCTCGCCGGCAGCTGCAGTTCGACCGTTGTTCCGCGAATACAGAGTGGAAAGCCAGTCTGAATGTCGATGATCCGCACACCGCAGCGATACACGTCCACATCCGACGACGGCTTGCAGGAAACCGTTGCGTCGATTGATGCCGGCATGGAGGCCGGACCCGAGGCCAGTATCATCGGCGCCAAAGCAAGTATCCTTAGACCGCCCATTGGCTGCGTTCTCCTCGAGACTGTGCGGTGTCAGACACCATTTATCCGGACACGGCGGATCCCATATATTCCGGACTAGACGTTCGAAAGCGCAGGTTGTCACGCGACAGTTGACGGATGGCTGTGCAACCGAGCAATCGCATATCGCGCTCGAGCTCGGCCTTCATCAGCCCGAGCGCACGCTCGACACCTGTCTGCCCGGACGCCGCAAGCGCGTACAAATAGTAGCGACCAACCCCAACTGCCTTCGCTCCGAGCGACAATGCCTTCAGAACGTGTGTGCCGCGTTGTATGCCGCCATCCATGATGACATCAATGCGATCGCCAACGGCATCTACAATTTCGGCAAGTTGATCGAAGGCGGTACGCGAACCGTCCAGTTGCCGTCCACCGTGATTGGAGAGGATGATCCCGGCACAGCCGATATCGGCAGCCGTTCTGGCATCATTGCGTGACATGACGCCCTTAAGACAGAATGGACCGTCCCACGTCTTGACCATATCGGCAACGTCTTGCCAGTTCATGGAAGGGTCCAGCATCTCGGTAAAATAGCGACCGATCGACATCGTACCGCTGCCCATATTCATATGCTTCTCGAGCTGCGGAAGCCGAAACCGCTCGTTCGTGGCATACCGTACAGCCCAGGCTGGCTTGATCGCGAACTGCAGCATGCCATCAAGCGTCAACCTGAAAGGGATAGTGAACCCGGTCCGCAAGTCGCGCTCGCGATTTCCGCCCGTGATACTGTCCACGGTCAGCATCATCACCTGAACTCCGGCCTCTTTTGCCCGCGCCATCATAGCGCGATTGAGGCCCCGATCTTTATGGAAGTACAATTGGAAAACTTGCGGCGTTTCATGCGCCTCGCGCAGTTCTTCGAGACTTACTGTCCCCAGCGACGATACACCAAACATCGTTCCGTATTTTGCCGCGGCTGCGGCGACCGCTCGCTCTCCGTTATAATGAAAAAGACGCTGGAGAGCGGTAGGCGAGCAGTAAAATGGCAGCGCGAGCTTTTGACCCATCACCGTTACGGACAGGTCGATATCGCTCACGCCACGCAAGACATTCGGCACAAGATCGCAATCATCAAAGCTGGCGCTGTTGCGCCGGAGGGTCGTCTCATCGTCCGCGCCGCCGTCGATATAATCAAAGATGGGCCGCGGGAGCCTACGTCGAGCAAGCTCGCGGAAATCGTGGAAATTGTAGCACTGGTGAAGTCGCATCCATCTCACTCACGGGAGGCCAGCAAGGATCCAGGGGATCTCGGGGGCAGGCGGACGAGCCGCCTGCCCCCGTCATTCAGTGTACCAACAGCGTCAGGGGCCAGATGTAGGCCTGACCAAACACCAGCAAGCCGACGAGAGCGGCAAGCGCAAGGCTGTGGAAGAACACGAAGCGTAGAATGGTCCCCTCGTGGCCGTACCACTTCGTCGCCGTCGACGCCACGACGATACTTTGGGCATCGATCATCTTGCCCATAACGCCGCCGGAGCTGTTTGCCGAGGCCATCAATACCGCGCTGACGCCAATTTGCTCGGCACTGACACGCTGCAACCCACCAAACAGCACGTTGGACGATGTGTCCGAGCCGGTTAGCGCGACACCTAGCCAACCTATCAAGGCACCGAAGAACGGGTAGAGAATCCCGGTCCTTGCAAACGCCAAGCCCAAGGTCGCGTCCGTTCCCGAATAGCGGGTAACAAAGCCAAGCGCCAACATGCACGCGATCGTCGCCAGGGAGTAGCGGGTCAAGTGGAGCGTACGCGCATACATCCGAACCAGACCTGCTGGACTGTACCCGACCAGAAAGCCGGAGATGATCGCCGAGAGCAGGATGCCGGTGCCGGCGGCAGACAGCAGGTTGAGAGCGTAGACCGCGCCTTCAGCCACCGGCTTGACCACGACCGGCGGGACCTTTTGCACAAGGTTGTGGAGTCCGGCCACGGGCAGCTTAAGAACCCAGATACTGTCGAGCCACGCTTTGACCTGAGGCGTTCCCCAGGCGAACACCAGGACCGAGAAAATCAGCCACGGAATCCACGCCTTGATGACCGCACCCCTGTCCACATTGACTGGCGGTGCTGCTTGCTCCGTCGATGTGCCGTACCGCGCCGGCATCTCTTTCATCGGATTCTTCGGGCGCCAGACTCTCAAAAACGCCGCAAGGCATGCCATCGATATCATCGCCGATACGACGTCAACCAGCCAGGGGCCGTGATAGTTCGAAACGAGATACTGAGGCACCGCAAATGATATGCCGGCCATCAAGATTGCGGGCCACACTTCCATCATGCGCTTGAAGCCGACAAACGCCCAGATCAGCCAGAACGGAACCAACATTGAGAAGAACGGCAACTGCCGTCCGATCATGCCGCTGAGTGCGAGCAAATCGAGGCCGGTCACGGCACTAAGTGCGATCACAGGTGATCCAAGAGCGCCGAAAGCAACCGGCGCGGTGTTCGCGATGAGTGAAAGACCCGATGATGCAAGCGGCGAGAATCCGAGGCCCATCAGCATAGCCGCGGTGACAGCTACCGGCGTGCCGAATCCGGCCGCGCCCTCGAAAAAGGCGCCCAGCGAGAACGCGATGAACAGAAGCTGCAGCCGCCGATCATCGCTGATCGAACTGATCGATTGCTGGAGGACGCCGAATTCGCCCTTTTCATTCAAGAGCTGATAGAGAAAAATGATGTTGATGACGATCCAGCCGATCGGAAGCAGGCCAAACCCGGCGCCGTAAACGGCTGCCATACTCGCCATTGATAGCGGCATGCCAAATGCGAGAACGGAAATCGCGATGGCTGTTGCGAGCCCGATCAGTGCCGCAAAATGCGCGCGGATTTCGAATATCGCAATTGCGCCCAAAAGGACGACGACGGGCAGCGCAGCGGCTATGGTCGATAGCCATGGGTTATTGAACGGGTCATAGACTTGAGCCCACGTCGTCAAGAAATCCTCCTTTGGGTTTCAATCAGCTGCGCCACGCCGCGCGCGGTCACATATGATTTTGGCAAGTTTTTTCCTTGCGTCGTCGGCGGACCCGCACGGCGCGACAGATTGGTGAGCAGCTATTTCAGAACTTCACTGTCGACAGTGACAGCCGCTGCGGCTCAATGCGCTGCATTGCTCGAGACCTTGTCCTTCTCGAACACGAGTTTGCGAACCACGACATCTTGTTGAGGGGCCTCAAATCGGATCTTGATTGCCCACTCGCCAAGCATGCCTAATCGAAGACGCCCTTCATACTTGCCCGGCTGACTGGACACCGGCTGTGCTTTGACCGGGCTGACATTGTGCGCCATCGGCATCGACGGCATATCGGCAGTAAGCGTAATTTGCGCGCCATCCACCGGTGCCCCCGCCGGATCGGCGGCACTAATCGTGCACAGGAACGTCAATGCTTGCTCGGTCGGCCGGCAAGCGAGATCGACCTTTTGACGCTGCGCTTGGGCGACGGCTGCTGACCCAAGCGCGAGACATGCCGCGAGCATCACCAGCGCGGTCGCAATCAGGCTGCGCCCTACGCCAGAAAGCACATTCGATGTCGAGCAAGACGGCGAGCGTGACCAAAGCATGACTTTTCCATCCCATAGGATCGAACGCGGACCGGATCGATCTCTTATTTCCTGTCGGGGAAAATCCTGCCCAATTGGACGGGGTCTGTGTATGCGAATTTTTCCACTTTCGGTGTGTGCGGGCATGGGCTGATAACAACGAATGGCTGTATCGAGCTCTTCCGCGATGTCTGATAGAAGCCGCGCGACTTACGTTGTGATGGCAGGTCGGGTTGTTGCGCCGCCCAGATATGAAAGTGTCAGGCTGGGATCGTCGATCAACTCTCGTGGTGCGCCCTGAGCGATAATCAGCCCGCCGCCCATCACGAGACCCCGGTCGGCAACCTCGAGCGCAAGCGCAGCATTTTGCTCAATAAGCAGGATTGCGCTTCCAGATTTGCGAAGATCGGCAATCACCTTCAACGTTTCGCGCGCCGCCCGTGGCGCCAGACCAAGTGTTGGTTCATCGATGAGCAACAGCTTCGGGCGTGCCATTAGTGCTCTCGCCACGACGAGCCACTGACGCTCGCCGCCGCTCAGTGTCGCAGCCGGACTATCGACCCGTTCAGCCAGCGCCGGAAATAGCGGCAGAAGTTCTTCCAGGCGATCATAGGCACGAGCCATCGAACGGAGCACGTGAGCACCTGATAGCAGATTGTCGCGGACGCTGAGCGTCGGTGCCAGGGGCCGGCCCTCGGCGAGGTACGTCAATCCAAGCGAACTTATCGCTGGAGCATCGAGCCGCGTGATTTCCGCGCCGAGAAACCGAATCGCGCCTTGCACGGGTCTGTGTGTGCCGGCGATAGCACGGGCCAGGGAGCTTTTCCCGGCACCGTTGGGACCCACGAGGGCCAACAACTCAGAGGCGGCCACGCTCAGCGATACGCCGCGCACGGCGGCCGTAGGACCGTGCTGCACTTGAACATTCTGCAGTTCAAGCATGCCGGGGCTCCGAGCGGAACATCGTGCGGAGGCGATGCACGGTCGATTCATCGAGCAGGCCGCGTGGACGCCAAATCAGCAGCAACGCCACCAAGCCGCCAAAAACAACCATGCGCCAGCCTTGAAAGAGGCGACTCGACTCCAGGATGCCAATATCGATGAGAACGCCGATGAGTGGACCGAAGGCGGTACCGAGCCCTCCGATGAGCCCGTAGGCGAGGACGTGCATTCCCAGCATGACATCAAAGAGGCGTGGCTCAATATAGGTATTGAGGTGGGCATAAAGACCGCCGCCTAGCCCCGCGACGACGCCAGCCACAGCCGTCACGACAACGCGCAGGCGCGTTACATCAGTGCCGAGCAGGCGCGCCAGGGTGGGATCTACTCCGGCGCCCCGTAACGCAACACCCGACCGGCTGCGCTCAAATACGATGAAAGCAAGGAGCGTTACGCCAAGTAAAGTCCAGATCAGGATCATGAACGCGTGGGGATCCCAGCCATCCTCGAAGGCACGGCGTATGCTGTTAAAGCCGTTCGGGCCATCAGGCCCCACCATCTCACCTCCGACGCTCTGTTGATAACGCCATAGCTCAAGCAAGACTCGCGTGAGTTCGGCAAAGGCAAGCGTAGCGATCGCAAAATATAGACCGTGGAGCTTCCGCGTCATGAATCCGACGAATCCACCGCCGACCCCCCCGACTAAAGCTCCCAAAGCGAGCGCCGGCGCCAAAGGCCAATCCCATACCGCCGTGGCGATGCCGGCGGCGTACGCACCAAGGCCAAATAACGCCTGCTGGCCAAACGAGATGTATCCGGCGACCAACAGAAGATAGGCGGATAGCGCCACGAATGAAATCATGCCGATGTTGCTAATCAACCCGACCATGAAATCGTTCATTGTCCACTCCGCGTTAAAGGTCAGCTAGAGCCGTTCGTCCGCCATGACGTGCAGGTCAAACGCCGACCGGCCACTAAAGCCGCCTGGCCATGCAACAAGAACGAGGAATAGCAATCCGTACGTTATGAGGTCCCGGACCTGCGGGCCAAAAAGCGCTTGGCCAAACGCCTCCATTACGCCAAGAAGGAGGCCGCCCACCACAGCCCCCGATATTGAGCCAAGGCCGCCAAGCATCATTGCGACTAATCCCTTGATGGTCGACCACATTCCGAACATCGGCGTTACCTGCTGATCGGCCATAAGGACGAGCCAGGCGCCGAGCCCTCCCAACGCCGAAGCCATCAAGAACCCGAGCGTGGTTACGACACGCGCGTCGATTCCTACTGCTTGGGCCGCGGCCTCACTGTCGCTCAAGATGCGAAGCGCCAAGCCAGACCGCGAATGGGTCAGAAACCAGCGTAGAAGCATCGCGATAGCGGATGCCACGACGATGGTGAAAAGGTGCTCAGGCCGCAATGAAACCCCGAAGGTATGGATGACCCCGAAATCGAATGGTGCGGGATATGGATTTGCGTGGGCCGGCAGCATCAGACTGGTCAGCTCTTCAATCTGCATCCAGACCGCAAAGCTGGAGACCATCGCAGCAACTCCGGAGCGGCTGCGGAGCGGCGCGAAGCACAGCCTCTCAACATATAGTCCGGCAAATGTTGAACCGGCGACGGTGACGATGGCTACAAAAAGCGCGAGTACACCTAGCGGGAGCACACTGCCGGTTAGCGAGGCGGCCAGTGCTCCCAGATAGCCGCCGAACATGAGTGTCGCGCCATAGCTTAGATTAAGGCGCCGCATGACACCGAACATCAACGTAAAGCCGACTCCCAGCAGACCGTAGGCCGCGCCGGCGGACAGGCCGCCAACCAATGTTTGGAGAAGCTCGCTGACCGTTCCCAGACTTTGCCAGTTGACGGACATAACTATGATGCCTTCGCGCTACCGAGATAGGCTCGGCGAGTGACCTCCTCTTGAGCAACCTCGCCGGGCGTACCTGCGAATGTAACTTTTCCTTGTTCCATCAAGAAAAACCTGCGAGCGATCTTAAGCGCCAAATGTGCGTTCTGCTCCACCATCAAGATGGTAATTCCGTCCCGGTTAAGCTCCTCAACGATACAGAAAATCTGTTCAACGATCAGCGGCGCAAGCCCCAGGGATGGCTCATCCATCATCAACAGTTTCGGCCGGCTCATAAGCGCACGTGCCACGGCTAGCATTTGTTGTTCTCCGCCTGAAAGGGTTCCCGCCATTTGACTGCGGCGATCTTTCAGGACGGAAAATCGTTCAAGCAATTTTTCGAGGTCGCTGGCGATCTCCGCGTGGTCGCGGCGAAGGTAGGCACCGGCCGCGAGGTTCTCGACCACTGACATCCGCGGGAACACCAAGCGGTTTTCAGGCACCAGAGCAATGCCGCGACGGATCACCCGGTCGGTAGTTTCCCCGACCAACTCGACGCTGCCGAAACGTACGGAGCCACGGCGAGCCCTGAGAATACCGGCAATGGTGTACATCAAGGTCGTTTTGCCGGCTCCATTGGGACCGAGAACGCAGGTGATGCCACCAGCCGCGACAGACAGCGAGACGCCCTTGAGGGCTTCCATTGCGCCGTAAGCGGTGACAAGGCCGGTCACTTCAAGCATCACGCCGCCGTCCCCAAGTAAGCTTCCCGAACGGCGGAATTGGCTTGCACCTCTGCCGGTGTGCCCTCAGCAATTTTCCGGCCAAAATTGAGCACGCAGATGCGATCCGTGACGGCCATCACCAGTTCCATATGATGCTCTATCAGGAGAATGGTATAGCCCTCCTTCTGAAGCACCCGAATCCGCTCGTCGAGTTCAGCGATTTCCTCGGCGTTCATGCCTGCAGCCGGTTCGTCCAGGAGCAACAATTTCGGCTTTGCCGCCAGCGCCCGCGCCAGCTCAAGGCGGCGCTGCTCACCAAAGGCAAGGCTGCCTGCAAACTGGTCCGCACGATGCGCCAACCCGGAGAATTCGAGCGCACGAGTAATGCGCTCGCGAGCGTCTCTGCGTCCCCCTATCCAACGCCTTAGAAATCGGCCGTCAGCACAATGCGACTGCGAGTTCTCCGCCATCCAGAGGTTCTCCCAGACGGTTAGATTGGTAAACAGCCGGATGTTCTGGAACGTGCGCGCTAGTCCCAAAGAGAGCCGTCGATGCGCAGGAACGTTGGCGATGTCCCTGCCTTCGAACGTGATTTGTCCGCTGGTCGGCTCATACAGCCCGCTGATGAGGTTGACCGTCGTGCTCTTGCCTGAACCATTGGGGCCGATCAGGCCGAATATCTCCCCTGGTCGAACCGTGAAATCTATCCCGTCAACTGACCGTACACCGCCAAAGTGCTTGACCAAGCCCTGAACCTTAAGCATGACGTCCCTCCCGACGAAGAAGACGAGCCACGCGACGTGCGGCCGCGCCGTCGATCAACCCCTTTGGTCGCAAGTTCATAACCAGAACGATCAGGGCGCCGAACAGCAAGCTGCGCCAATCTCCCAAGAAACGCAGTCCCTCAACAAGAATGCCTTGGACGAAGATCACGGCGACGATTGTTCCGAAAACACTCTGAAGCCCGCCGAGGATTGGGTAGGCGATAGCGAACACTGCGAGTAAGACCGTGAAATTCGTGTGCTCAATGTAGGTCGTGTAGTGTGCGTAGAGAGCGCCTCCGACCCCGGCAATGAAGCCGCCAATCGTCATTGCAGTGACTTTCACAGCAGTAAGATCAATTCCGACGCTTTGCGCTGCGAGTTCATCCTCACCGACAGCGCGCAACACGGATCCCAAACGGCTCCTATCGATCCACCACAGAGCGCCGATCACCAGACCAACCACAATCAACACAAGGAGCATGACCTCGAAGGTCGTCCATCCATGCTCGGGAAACCAACGAATTTGACGAAAACCCTCTCCTCCGAGCGGACCACCTTTTGATCCTCCCTTCTCGACCTGATAATCAAAATTGAAAAAGAACAAACGTACGGCCTCTCCGAAAGCGAGTGTGGCAACCACGAGCATGAGGCCGCGGACTCGCAAGGCTGGGAATCCAACGAGGCAAGCCGCGAGCGCAGCGATCGATCCTGCAGCAAGCATTGCCGGAATCACGTGCCAACCTGAAATAACCGTCAGCATTCCGGCCACATAGGCACCGATAGCGAAGAAGCCCCCCTGCGCGAACGAGACCTGCCCGGTAAGCAAGACCACGTAAGCTGACAAGCCCAGGAGCGTGTGAAACCCTATGATCTGCGCGAGGCTATAGTAAAAATCCACGTTGTCCTCCTAGTCGCGACCGCGACCCGGCGAGACGATTCCGCCCGGCCGCAGCACAAGGAAGGCGAACAGCAGCAACATTACGTAGATGTCGCGCTCGGAAACACTGCGCAACGCCTGAAACAGGTTCTCGAAGGCCCCGACCATCAGGCCCGCAACGATGGCGCCGGGAATGCTGCCCAATCCACCGATGACCGTGACGATGAGCCCCTTTACCGTGACCGGGATCGTGATCAGGGGAGACAGTATCCCGACCGCGGCACCCGTCATCGCGCCGGCCACACCACCGAGCAATCCCGCGATTACAAACGTCAATCCGTTGACCGTCTGGAGCCGCATGCCACATAGCTGGGCAGCAATAGGCTGCTGCGCGACGGCACGGGTGGCGACACCCAATCGGGCACGAAACAGAACCGCCATCAACAGGATCATGGTGAGAACACCAACCAGGAAGACTCCCACCAAATCAGCCCGCAGGACGAAGGCGCCGATCTCGATCGAATTGCCTTCAAATATCGCCGGAAAGTTATGCGGCGTTCCGGCCGTCGCGCGCACGATCATCTCTTCGACAAAGAGAAGAACGCCCACCGTCGCCATCAGGCTCGCCAAGGGCGACGCGACGGGAATGAACCGAAAGCACGTGAGATAAACAAGATAGCCGATCAGTCCGGACGCAAAAATGGAAAGCGGAAACGCACACCACAGAGGCAGGCCGAGAAGGTGCTGCCCCATCAGCCCGCAATACGCTCCAGCAAGAGACGTGCTGGCGTAGCTCATGTTGATCCTCTGCATCACTCCAAAGACCAACGTGAAACCGATCCCAATCAGCGAATAAGTTGCTCCGAAAAGCGCTCCATCGATGATGGTTTGGATATAGTCGACAACGCCCATAAATTTGCAACCGGATGGCACGTGTTCAATTGGTCTTCCGGACCGCGCGCCGCTCTCGCGGTCCGGAAGAGAAGCGGCCTGGAGGTTAGTTGGCCGCTTGCTTGGTCTTGATCATGTCGTGCATCACGACCCATTTGCTGTCCTTCGCCGCGATGTAGAGGTACGGCTTCACCGCTTCTCGATCAGATGTCCGATCGACGGTGCCGAGCAGTCCGTCGGTCGTCTTGAGGGCAGCGAGCCCGTTGCGGATCTTCACCCGGTCAGCCTGAACAGTGTCCGGCTTGGCGAGTACGCCCTGGTCTTCGATCAGCTTCTTCAGAATAAACATGGCCTCGTACGTGCCAGCTGAATGAATGTCGAGCGTGCCGTTGTATTTTGCAACGCGCTCGTTGGCGGCCTTGGCTTCCGGCGTCAGCAGCGCGAAGCTGGTCGGGATCGTGATGCCCTCAGCAACCTTGCCGCAATTCGTAAGCGTCTCCTGGATTGCCGAACTCGTCAAACCGATCAGCATCTTCACCTTCACATGCTGCCGGTCCATCTCCTTGAGCAGACCGCACGTTGTGAAAGAATGCGCGACGACGGCCAGGACGTCAGGATTCGCCGCCTTGATCTCGCGAACCTGCTGGGCAAAATTCGTGTCGTCGACGAGCCATTTGGTAACGCCCTTGACGTCAAAACCAGCCGCAGGGGCTGCGTCCTTCTGAACGGCATACCAGGATGCTCGGCTGTGCGAGAAATTCTCTTCGACCCCCGCATAAAGCGTCTTGAGCTCGGGATGCGTGTCCTTCACCCACTTGTACATCGTCGTATACATTTCGGTTTCGCTGGGCACGTTACGGAATGACCACTCCGAAATCTTAGCTAGTCCGATCTTGATCGCGACATCCGTGAAAACGGGAAACTGGAGACCGGAGTCCGTTGCATCCCCGACCTTCTTCTGCAAGATTCCGTACAGCGGTTCGGTGACGTTCGAGCAGCTCGGACCTACCCCGATCAACGTGGGGCCGGCCGCCATGCGACGCACGATCGAGATGCCCTCTTCGGCCACGCATCGATCGTCGTAGTACTCGAATTTGATCTTGCCGGTCGCCCCATCAGCCAGCTTAACGCCGCCCTGGCTGTTGATAAGGTCGACGGCCGCGCGCATCGCTGCCTCACTGTTGATGCCGAGCGAGCGCACAACACCGGATTTGGCGCCGAATCCATCGATATAAACCGTGCGCTCTTCGGCGCTGGCGGCACCGACACGAGCCAAGCTGGCCGCAGCGACGAGCGCAGAACAGATTAATAGTGCGGACTTTCGCATAGATGTTTCCTCCTCAAGACGGGTGCCTGGATTACAGCGGCCCCTTCTTGTTTCGCTAGGTGGAAAGCCCCCGTCTGCATACGCGAAAAATCCCGCATTCAATGTGCGCCCAATGGAGGTGAAATTTGAGCCGCGATCCGGGATGATCAGGAGCACATCTCCCCCGCGCTAGCGCCGGCGGCATAACCGACGTGTCAGGTTGGCGCCACACGTGGGATCTGTCTCTCCGGACGCCTCCGGCCACGGAGAAGTCGTTACCTCCTTTGAGTTGGCTGGAAGCCAGGATTCGATACAGGACTGTTCCGCCAGCGGACTTGAGCGAGCCCGGTTCTCTTGACCAAGGGGCTGCCTTGTGGCGCTGCGCAGGTGCGATGGCGAAGGCGTCAACACAGTACGGTCGCAACCTTCGTCACTTCGCGCTTTCGGCAGATCGACCGACAGCGTATCAACGATCCTACCAGTTTGGAACATCCACGTCCTTCAGCTCCAAGCGGCCCTGCGCTTCTCCAGGAAGGCTGAGAGCCCCTCCTGACCTTCGGGGAGGGCACGGACGTCGGCGATCAGCACCGCGATGTCTGACAGGAGAGTTTCATTGATCGGCCGATCAGCCAGTCTGCTCGGCAGCAACTTAGCAATTGCCCGCGCTTTCGGCGCCGCCGCCCTCAGTTGCTTCAGCAGTCGGTCGATCCGACCGTCAAGCTGTTCGGCTTCCACGATTTCGTGCAACAACCCGATTCGCCACGCCTCTTGCGCATCAAACACTTCAGCACTTTGAAAGTAGCGCCTAGCGTTCCGTTTTCCGATAGCGCGCAGCACGAACGGATTGAGCATACCTGGGGTTATTCCGAGCCTCACCTCGGAAAAGCAAAATGTGGATTCGGGCGTGCCGAATGCGATATCGCACGCAGCCACAAGCCCAATGCCGCCACCATAAATCGGCCCATGTACCCGCGCTATCGTCGTTTGAGGCATCCGATCGAGGGCCTCCATCATCCGGCCCAAAGTCATCAGTTCATCAATGCTCTGGTCGCGATTAAGCATTCCTCCCCTCCGCATCCAGTCGACGTCCGCTCCGGAGCAGAGGCTCTTACCTGAACCCATTACAATTACGGTGGAAACGGACTCATCGGCCGCGAGTGTCACGAAGGTCGAACTCAATGAATCGACCAACGCTTCATTGAGCGCGTTATTGACTTCGGGCCGATCGAGTATAACGCGCGCTACACCATTCTCGCATTCGACGCGGACTGGCTGGGTCATGGTTGGGTTACTCCAATTCTTGTTGTGGACGCCACCAGGGGTGGTCTCGACGTGAAACGCCTGCATTCCGCTTGCCGTTCGACAGGCGACTGCTCACGCATTCTCTCGATAGAGTTCGACCGTACGGCGAATACCATCCATCAATGGCGTGGCGGGGAGATCAGGAAACACTTGGCGCAACTCGCCCTCGCCAATGTCTTGCGCGAACGGAAGCAGTGGGCCGCCGACACTTATCTTGGACTGTGGAACCACGGCGTGAATGGCCGCCACGACATTGTCGTTCGACCCCACTTCGCCAGGTAAATTGAAGACACGCGAACCGCTGGGTTCACGAAGCAACGCCGCCTCGTAGGCCGCGACGACATCGTCGACATAGATCAGCCCGGCCGTACCCACATAGGGGATCGCGTATGTTTCCCCGAGAGCCGCAGCTCTACACGCCAGCGAGGGGCCCGCGGTTAGTCCAGTCTCGCGGCCATATCCATAAACAATGAATGGCCGAAACCCGATGCTCGCCAGCCCGTGGTCTTGCCAATAAGCTCGTGCGCTGCCTTCACAGGCGAGTTTGAACGCGCCGTAGTGCGTGATCGGAAGCGGCGTCGCTTCATTGCTTGGGTTGTAGACACCAGCACTCGACGTGAAAGCGACCCGCTTGATCTTCAACCCGAGTGCCGCATTGAAGACGTTCAAGGTGCCGACCAAATTGACCATCGCACCCTTGAGTGGATCTGCCTGGCAAGCTGGAGCAAGTATTGCCGCGAGGTGTACGACCGCCTCGCAGCCAGCCATGGCACTATGAACACTTTGCGAGCTGGCGATATCACCGATGGTCCACTCGATCGAGCTATTCAGTGGACCGACAATCTTCTTAAATAACGGCGAGCTCGGTCCGGGCTCGAAAATGCGAACTTGATTGCGTTTCTCGGCAAGCCGCCTCGCGAGCCAGGCCCCGATGAAGCCGCCGCCGCCGGTTATCAACACACGCATTGTCAACCAACTCCTACTTGCCGGATCGGATCTTTCACTAGACTCTGCGGTTCTTCGGACTACCCTGACTGGAATGAACCCGATCAGGTCCAGTCAATCAGTTGACGGTGACCTCATTCGCCGGGGAACGGCCGGAGCCGTCCCTGAGCACGATCTCGCGAATTTCTCTTTTCAACAGCTTTCCCGTAGCGGTGTGCGGTAGCTCGTCGACAATGACGACGTCGTCTGGGATGCTCCACTTGGAAATCTTTCCGGTGTAGAGTTCCTGCAGGTCGTCCCGAGAGAAGTTCGTGCCAGGCTTAAGCTGGACAACAAGGACCGGGCGCTCGCCCCACCGCTCATCCGGCCTGCCGACTACGGCCGCCTCCTTGATCGACGGATGGGCTTGCGCGATATTCTCAAGCTCGATTGAGCTAATCCATTCCCCGCCAGACTTCACCACGTCCTTTGTGCGATCAACGATCTGCACGAAGCCATCCTCGTCCATGGTCACAACATCGCCCGTGTTGAACCATCCCTCAACTTCGTGGGCAGGGCTCGGCTCACTATTAAAATAGCGCCTGGCAACCCAAGGCCCTCGCACCAACAAAGCGCCGAAACTCCTGCCGTCACGCGGGATCGGCTTCCCGTCAGATCCGTCCACCCGAAACTCGACGTTAAACAGCGGTCGCCCCTGTTTAGCTTCGAGCGGGAGTTTCTGGTCTGGCGGCAACGATTGATGCTTAGCTTTCAAGGCCGACGCGAGCCCAAAGGGACTAGTCTCGGTCATTCCCCACCCCTGTCGGGGATCTACGCCGAGCTTTTTGAACCGCGTGATCATCACGGGGGGAGGCGCCGATCCGCCGATCATAACCCGCTTTAAGCTCGTGAACTTCTTACCGTGCGCGTCCATCCAGTCGAGCAAACCTAGCCAGACGGTAGGGACTCCTGCCGTCATTGTGACCCCTTCCTGCTCGAACAATCCGTGCAGGCTCTCACCATCCAGCTTTGGACCTGGCATGACCAGTTTTGCACCGACTATCGGAGCAGCATATGGCATCCCCCACGCGTTCACGTGGAACATCGGGACGATCGCCGACACCGCATCAACTGCGGAAAGCGACATCACGTCGGGCAAGGCGACTGCCATGGCATGCAAAACGGTCGACCGGTGGCTGTACAGAACTCCTTTGGGATCGCCTGTTGTGCCGGACGTATAGCAAAGGCCGGACGCCGCATTCTCGTCGAGCACCGGCCAATCGAAGTCGTCGGACGCGCCTGCGATCATCGTTTCGTAGCAAACGAGCTCTGGAAGCGCTCCCGATTCCGGCATGTTGGCCGCATCGGTCATCACCACGATGGCTTTCAGACCCTTCAGTGTCTCCGCAATCGCCTCGAGTATCGGCACGAAGCTGAGGTCGACGAACAGCACCTTGTCCTCGGCGTGGGCGACGATGAACGAGATCTGCTCGCGGAATAGACGGGGATTGATCGTATGGCACACGAACCCCGAGCCGGAGCTTCCGAAATACAGCTCCAGGTGTCTATAGCCATTCCAGGCCAGCGTTCCGACGCGATCACCCTGCTTGAGTCCCAGGCGCTGAAGCGCATTCGCGACTTTTTTGGCGCGACGGGCTAGATCGGCGTAAGTATAGCGATGGATCGGTCCCTCGGTGGTTCGCGAAACGATTTCGGTCGTAGCGTGATACGCTTCGGCGTGCCGCAAGATTGATGACACCAACAACGGCGCATTCATCATCAAGCCAAACATCTTTCCTCCAATTGGCATTTCTCAAAATGCCCAAGTTTGTTGCCCGGGCTTAGACGAATATTCACGCCTTCGACGCAAAGGACACCAAGTCGATCGAGACGCCTCGAGCGGCGGACTTTAGACGCCAATACAGCTGCTCGCTATGCTATCCCGCGCCCTACTCAGGTCGGCTTCGGTTCTGTTGACAGACGCTTCTGCGCGGCGGCTTGGACTTCGGACGTCCATGGAACGGCCCGTCGTGTCCTCTTGTCGAGATGCGCCGCTGTCATCTCGCAGAGTGCGACGACCTCATCGATCTCGACGTTACGCATCTCATGGCGAAACCGCAGGGTTTTGTCGCGAACTTCGAGTAGCTGCGTCTTGATCTCGATCGAATCGCCGGGGTGAACTTCGCGCTTATAAGAAAGATTTTGCTGGACGCCCGCCAGCCCATATCCCGAGTCCCGCAGGTAGCTCGACGTCAGCCCGAGACGTGAGAGGAAATTCCAGTTCGCCTCGTCAAACTTGCTCACGTACCACATGATGTTCATATGGCCGACATGATCGCACTGCCAAGGATAACAAATTCCCCGGTAGTTGACTTCATCGTTCATTCACGCGTCTCCCGGTTGCTGCAACCGACACGGCGTCGTGGCACCTGCTCGCGATAGCCCGCTGGCTACTCTCACATGGACCCGATTGCCCGGCGCAGCACCAATAGTGGTGCACCTCGGTCGTGGATAAGACCTACGTACTTTTCCGCGTCTTCGCGCATCACGAGAACGACCGGTGTACGTTGCCTATCTCATTGATTGAAAGGCATCAGTGACATGATTGTGCATGCGCGCAATATGCGAATTTTTCCAATTCGGATGTGCGCTCTGTCGAACATGACGATGATAATGCAAGTGTCTCCGCCGGCGCAGCCTCATGCTTGGGCAAGCGTGAGCTCGACTAAAAGACCGCCACCTGTCCTATTCTGGAGCCGAAGCGTCCCACCCAGCGCGTGGGACAGCTGCTGAGCGATGGCAAGGCCCAGCCCGGTCCCCCCCGTGTCTCGGTTACGGGATTGCTCAAGACGATAGAATGGCTGACATACCGCTTCGAGTTGATGTTCCGGAATGCCGGGTCCACGGTCAAGGACGGCTATGCGTATCGCCCCGGTCTGAGTCCGATCGAGATCGATTTCGACATCGCCGGCGAACTTCAACGAATTGTCGATGAGGTTCGTCAGAATGCGGCGAAGCGCATGTGGTCGGGTAATAGTTACGACCCTCGTCCCTGGTTCGTATTGCACGGCCTTCCCGGTGTCGCGATAGTCGAAAACGATACTTTCCAGGAAAGCGGCGAGGTCGATCCGGCTCGTTTTCTCGACACCTCCGTGAGCGCTCCTGGCGTAAGCCACCCCCTCCCGAACGAGCCGCTCGATTTCCGAGAGATCGTTGATCAGCTTGTCCCGTTCCGGACTATCGTCGGCGATTTCGGCGCGCAACTTCATGCGCGTGATCGGTGTCTGGAGATCGTGCGAGATAGCTGCCAATATCCGGACTCTGTCGTCGAGGTAATGCGCAATTCTTTCGTTCATCCGGTTGAATGCGGTCGCCGCGTAAGCGACCTCGACCGGGCCGTTTTCATCAAGTCGACCCGTCTTCCGGCCCGGATCCAGTGCCTCCGCAGCACCGGCAAAGCGCAAGAGCGGTCGAATGGCCAAGCGGACGGCGAGCCACGTACAAACAATCAGGAGCGCTAGTTGAGCGACCAGCACGTATGGCAACCAGGCAGCTAAAGGTCGCATGTGCGGTGCGATCAGGATCGTCACGGGCGTTCCGTCCCGCAGCGAAAGATGCGCCTGAAAGCGCCGTTCGGAACCGGGCACTCTGTTAATCTGGACAGGCAAGCTCTGTTCGGCCGCGACGCGGATGATGTCCGCGACCTCGACGATGCGATCCGCCGACTCCGGGACATCCGGCGCGCCGGGCCCCAGCAGATAGCGGTAATTGGGACGAGCGATCAAATTGAGCCAATCGGCCCTTTCTCCGGCGGGCACTCGGTTCAAGAGGGCAATCGCCAGCCTCACGTCGGTCCTGAGACCGTCGAGCATCACCGCCTCGGCGCTCATGTATCGCTCCATGAAGACCACGGCGAACGACAACACGTGCGCGATGGCGAGGCCGGCGAACAGAATGAGAAAAAGTTGCCAGCGTAGAGTTCGCGGCAGATGTATTCCTCGCCAGAACGGTCGAGACAATCTCATCGGCGTGGAGCCGTGATCTCGACGGGCATTGCGAAGACGTAACCTTCGCTACGCACTGTTTTAATGTAGGCCGGCTCCCGTGCGTCGTCGCGGAGGCGTAGCCTGACCCTGCTCACGAGCAGATCGATCGAGCGATCGAACATTTCGGCCTCGCGCCCCTGCGTCAGGTTCAGCAACTGATCGCGCGAAAGAACGCGCTGAGGGTGATCGAGAAACACGCGCAGCAGCCGATATTCGGCTCCGCTCAGCGCGATCCCGGTACCTTCCCGATCCACGAGGTGTCGAGCAACTGTATCGAGCTGCCAATCGCCGAAGCTAAGCATCTTCCCGGCTTCCGTAACCTGCAGGTTTGGCGGGAGCATTCGGGTCCGGCGGAGAACTGCCTTGATGCGGGCCAGCAGCTCCCGTGCTGAGAACGGCTTGGCAAGATAGTCATCGGCGCCCACTTCCAGACCAACGATCCGGTCGGTCTCGTCCGTGCGTGCGGTCAACATCAGGATCGGTGTCGTTCCGTGCCGGCCCCCTCGCAATTGGCGGCAAAGCACGAGCCCGTCGTCTCCAGGCATCATCACATCCAGCACGATCAGATCGACACGGTCCGAGTCCAGAAATGAGCGCATTTGCCGACCATCTGCGGCAACAGTGACGCGAAGACCGTTTCGCTTCAGGTAAGTCGAGACCAGGTCCCTGATTTCCCTGTCGTCGTCTACGATCAGTATGTGGTCGACGTGGTCCATCATCCAGCAGCCCAGGTCTCGGCGTTCAATCGAAAAATGCCATGCAATAAAGCCGCGTGAACGGACGCGCGCAGCCGGGCCGAGATTTTCAGCCGAACGTGAATGCGTAGGCCTGCACTCCGGGATCGAGGAAGCGAATTTCGAAAGTTCGATCCCGGTTGGCGTCTGCGCCACGCACCAGCTGATACAAGCGTTGCGCCGTCACGACGCCATAGCCGTCGGCGTCCGAGTCCATCCCGTGGTCCGCCCCGGGGGCTTTTCCATCGATAGTGATGCGGAAGCGAATCGCAGCTCCTTCGATCGACGGGCCGAGCACGAGATGCAGATCGCGCGCGTGGAAGCGATAGACGATGCCGCCGTCTGGTCCGTTTGATTGCGCCTGCTCCGGACCGACGGTCCAATTTCCAGTCAGCGACCAGCTGTTGAGCTCCGGCTCACCGAGGGCATATGCATGATTTCTATTCCGTACCACTCCGCCGGGCGAGACGAAATTTTCGCCGCGATCGTACCCAATGTAGGTTTCCGGCGACTTGACGCCGTTACGATCTGACGCTGCTTCCGGCCCCGCGCCGGCCACGGATGCGAAACCCGTCGGAATATTTCGATTGCCGGCCTCGGCAAGCAACGTCTGTATGACGCGTTCCGACTGAGCGTAGTCGCCCTCGCCGAAATGATGATGACGAACCCTGCCCTCAGCATCGATGAAATAATGCGCCGGCCAATACTGGTTTTCAAATGCGCGCCAGATCCGATAGCCGTTGTCGATCGCGATCGGATAGCTCAGGCGCAAGGTAGAAACAGCCTTCCTCACGTTGTCTACGTTCCGTTCGAACGCAAACTCGGGCGCGTGAACTCCGATGACGACTAGTCCGTGGTCTCGGTACTTGTCCGCCCAGGCGCGGATGTACGGTATCGAGCGTAGGCAATTGATGCAGGAATAGGTCCAGAAATCTACAAGAACGACTTTCCCTTTGAGCTCCGTCAACGGGAGCGGTGGTGAATTCAACCATTCATTCGCGCCCTCAAGAGAGGGAGCCAAGTCTTCGGCCCGCAGAGAAGCGACCTCATCTTCCGCCGGCGAACCTGCCGCAAATTCGGCATTGGTCTTCCGTTCAGGGTGAAGCTTGTCCAGCAGCTTCTCTTCAAAGGCAGTCGTGCTTCCCACCGAAAGATTCGTAAGGAGACCGGTGTCGAGGCCGAGCGATATCGCGACGACGGCTGCCAACACCATCAGTCCGGCGCATCGCCTGATCCATTCGCCCGCGCCGAGGGATGACTTCATTGCTGAATAGACGCGTCCACCGACGAGCAGAGCCAGCCCGATCGATGTTGCCGCACCTGCGGCATAGACAAGCAGCAATACCGTGGTTCGCGCATTGGCGCCCTGCAAAGCAGCCCCCGTGAGGATCAGACCCAGGATCGGTCCAGCACAGGGCGCCCAGAGAAGGCCGGACGCTGCTCCGAGAACCATTGGCGATATGACGCCCTCGTGCTGGGGCCATTCGCCGGACCGCGACATGCGCGCGCCGAGCGATACGAAAGGACGCATGATGCGGGCCGAAAGGTCCGGAAAGCAGAGCGTCAGGCCGAAGACGGCCAGGAGAGCCAGCGCCGCCGTCCGGCCGGCCTGGTTGGCGGCCACGATCCAACCTCCGGCTACCGACGCGAACGTAGCGACCACGGCAAACGCTAGCGCCATACCGATCAGCATCGGAAGGCCGCTTTTCAGGAACGGCCGGTCCGCACGTGCGAACAGGAAGGGAAGCACAGGCAATATGCATGGGCTTACGATGGTGAGAGCCCCACCGAAGTACGCCAAAACGAACAGGATCATGTCCCCATTGTCCTCTCAAGACGGACGCGCTTCATCCCAAGAAATCGTGCCTCGACCGTACCGTCCACTCATGGCCCAACTCAGGGGCGCAACAGTTCGGCAAGGCTGTCGAACATGCGTATGTCGCTGCATTGGGCCACGTTGAAACGTAGATACGGACCCGCCGTCTGGCCCACGCTGAATACGTTCCCCGGCGCCAGAACAATCTTGCGATCGAGGGCGCGGATCGCGACCTCGGAGGAGTCCAGGCCATCCGGCAGCCGTGCCCACAGGAACATTCCGGCATCGGGTTGCGTCCAGAGCGAAAAGCCCAACCTCTTCAGCTGCTGCACCGTGGACGCCATGGCACGCGCCAATTGGGGACGCAGACCGTCCAGATGGCGCCTGTAGCTCCCATCGATCAACATGCCGTGGGTGACCTGCGCCGCCAGGTCGTTAATGCCGAAGCTCGTCGCGAGCGCGAGATCGGTTAGGCCTTCGATCCAATCGCCCCTTGCCACAATGAATCCGCAGCGAAGCGCCGCCGTGAGTGTCTTGGAAAAGCTCCCCAGCAGTATCACCCTCTCGAATCCGTCCAAGGCTGCCAGTCCGGGCACCGGTCGGGCATCGAGATCGGAATAAACACTGTCTTCCACGAGGATCAAGTCATGGGCTTCGGCCAACTTGAGTAGACGATGCGCCGTGCCCGCGCTGACACTGGCGCCGGTCGGATTATGCAAAACTGCCGTCGTCAAATAGAGCTTGGGCCGATGCTCCACGCAGGCGGCCGCGAAGTGCTCGAGGTCGGGACCACAGGTCGTATATGGAATGCCGACCAGTCGGACGCGCTGAGCCTGCATCGTGGCCTGATAGTTGAAATAGCAGGGGTCGTCGACGAGAACCGTGTCTCCTGGCTGCAGAAGAAAGCGGCAAACGAGGTCGATGGCTCTCGTAGCGGAATCGGTCAGCAGTATCTCGTTTGGATCGGCTGAGATGTCCTTTTCGATCAAGCGGCGCGCAAGCTGCTCACGTAAAGGGCGAAATCCCTGAGGTCGACTGTAGGCCGTGAGATTGGCTTCCTCATTCCGGGCTACGCTGCGCAAGACGCGCCGAAGCATCTCGCCCGGAAGCCAATCATCTGGCAACCAGCCGCAGCCTGGCTGCCATGTCGCGCCCTGAAAAGCCAAGGATTGCCTCATGATCCAGAGAGGATCGATGGCGCGGTCTTGCTGCGGGCGCTCTTCCGCGAGTTTGAATGGACGCACGCGAGTGGCAGCAAAGAACCCCGATCCGGGCCTTGCCTCGACTTCCCCCTGCGCGACTAGGCGATCATACGCTTCGACGATCGTCGATTTTGACACCTTCAATTGGACAGCGAGGCGCCGGATCGACGGAAGCCTGACGCCGGGAGCAGCAGCGACCTTCTGCCGGATGGCGGCGGTCGCTATCTGGATGCGCGTCGGTGACTTCGTGCTGTCAAGCATGCGTATGTGGCTCACCGGTACGGATCTGTCGGATCGTCCTTGTCGACTACGGCACAAACGCCTTACACCGTGCCGGGACACCGCCGATCTCAGCTGTCGTTGTAGGGGTGATCGCCTGCACCGGGAAGACTGATTGAGTTCGTATATACGTGCGTTAATCCACATACCGTCGTGCAGGATTTCACATCGATCGGGTGCGATTCGAGGATCATGAAGGAGTTCTGTCGCCATTCACTCGTGACCCTCATTCGTCTCGCAAGCGTAACTGCGATCAACGTCGTGTCAGCTCGCGGCACTCTCCGCCCCCCTCATGTCGGGGGACGGAGGACCGGCCAGTCGGTTAAAACTCAAAACTGAGAGGCGTACCGTCTTTCAGGATTGCCGCACCGTCTGCTCCGGCCGCGCACCTAGGCCCTGTCCACATCCATGACAGCTTTCGCGAAAGCTTCAGGCGCTTCTTGCGGAAGGTTGTGGCCAATGCCACCGGTGAGATTCCGGTGCTCGTACGCCCCAATGTACTTCTTGGCATACACCTTTGGGTCTGCGTGCGGCGCACCGTTAGCGTCACCTTCCATCGTAATCGTCGGGATTCCGATTGTGGGGAATGTTGCGATCTTTTTTTCGAGCTCGTCGTATTTCGGCTCGCCGGGCTCCAAACGGAAGTACCAACGATAATTGTAGAGCGAGATATGCACAAAGTCGGGATTCTCGAACGCAGCCGCAGACCTATCGAAGGTGGCGTCGTCGAAGGCCCATTTCGGCGACGCGAGCTGCCAGATCAGCCGGTTGAAGTCTTTCGTATACTTCGCGTATCCCGCCTTGCCCCGGTCTGTCGTGAAGTAGAATAAGTACCACCACGGGTACTCAGCACTGGGTGGCAGGGGATTCTGGAGCGCGTCGCGGCTGCCGACGAGATAGCCGCTGACTGAGACGAGCGCCTTGCAACGCTCCGGCCAGAGAAACGCCATCAGGTTTGCCGTCCTGCCACCCCAATCGAAGCCGGCAACCAGGACCTTCTGGATCTTCAGTGCATCGAGGAAATTGATCGCATCCGTTGCCACGGCTGCCGGTTGGGCGTTGCGCGGCGTGTCTGCGGACAGGAAGCGAGTTTCGCCATAGCCACGCAAGTATGGAATGAGCACACGATAGCCGGCATTCGCGAGGATCGGCGCAACATCAACGAAGGCATGGATGTCGTAGGGCCATCCGTGCAAGAGCAGCACGGGAGGACCGTCGGCCGGCCCCGCCTCTGCGTAGGCGATGCTGAGGACGCCAGCGTTGATTCTCTTAAGCGGAGCGAATGAGCCGGCCGATGGCGCCACGCGCTTCATGGCATTGGTCTGCGCAAATGCCGGAGCAGCGCCAAGTTGCGCCGCCATCAAGCCGAAAGCAGTCGCCTCGAGCAGTTTTCGTCGGGATCGATTGATAGATTCTGACATTGACCTGGTCCTGAGAAGATTGGGTACGGCCAATACAGGCGGGGACAATGTATCCGTATTGTTTTCTAGGCGTGACGATTTGCATGCTTATGTACGAAGCACGCTTTTCGATACATTCTAGTACAAATTCGGGTGCACCACTTGCTCGGCTGCCCGTTCGATGAGCTTCGCAACGAGCCGAACCCGGTCCTTGGCAGCCAAGGCGATCGGCCACCATTCGGTGCGTACTACGCTTACGCTCGTGCGCAAGTATTGCGGTTGGATAAGGCGCCGGTTCTGACAGGCAACGAAGCGATGTGGCCGCGGTTATGCAGCGTTCGACGGCGGATGCCGCTTGTGCGTATCGGCACTTCGAAGTGCGGTAACGGCACTGCTTAGACGTTTGACGGCTTCATCCAGGCGCTCAGGAGAATTCGCGGTGAAGTTCAACCGAATGCCACTGCGATCCTGTCCCAAAGGATCGAACGCGCTTCCTGGGCCGATCAAAACTCCAGCTTCCAGTCCCGCCGATACCAATTTGTCCGTGTCGAGCGAAGGGTCGCGCGCCGTTCCCCAGATGAACATCCCTCCGACAGGAACCTCCCAGTCGAACCAAGGAGATAGATATTTGGACATCGCAGCAGCCAGCGTATCCCGCCTTTCCCGGTACAGCGTCACGATCTGCGGACTTAGCCGTTCGATAAGGCCGTTCTGCATTGCGGTCGCGGCGATGCGCTGCGCGATCCCGTTCGAACACAAATCGGCACCCTGCTTCGCTGCTTTGAGTGCTTCTATGACCTTCGGCTCGCCGATCACCCATCCCACACGTAACCCCGGCACGAGGGTTTTCGACAGGGTGCCGAGATAAACCACCGGCCCGCGATAGGGTGAGCCAGGCACAATGTCTGCAGACAGCTCGATCAAGCTCGGTAACGCCGGCTTGTCGTAGTGAAGCGATCCATAGGGATCGTCCTCCACAATCCACATGCCAGACTGATGGGCGGCCCGAACCAATGCTCTGCGTTCGTCCAAGCCGACCAATTTTCCGGTTGGATTGGAAAAATTCGGCACCGTGTAGACGAACCCCGCTTCTCTATCGGAAAAGTCCAACTCATTCGTGCCGAACGAAACCCGCTTGTACCTGGGACATCTCGGCCGCCAAGCATCGAGTGCGCCCGCATACATCGGGAACTCTCCGGCAACGACGGACCCAGTCTCGATGAAGATCTTTCCGATGAGATCCAACGCCTGGGTCCCGCCCGCAGTGATCAGGACGTTGCTGCGGTCCAGCCGCAATGCTTGCGTACTGTAGCGCTGAGCTATCGCATCCCGTAGTTCGGGAAGGCCGTCTGTCGGACCGTACGTCAGCGTATCCTGAGGGAAGTCCATCACCACGGTTTGGGCGAGAGACGCCAGTTCCTCGACCGGAAATATCTCCGGCGCAGGAAGTCCACCCGCAACGTTGATCAATCCCGGGATACGCCCAGCTCCGACGAAGCGGCTGGTCAGATCATTCGTGCGTGAGAGCCACTCCGCGAAAGGAGCGCGCTCCTTGCCGCCGGTGTCCAGTTGAGCTTTCGTCATGCCGATCTAGTGCTCTCGACCAGTGGCTTCGGTTGGACTCAGGACGTCATGCGTCCTTACGGCGCTGGCCACTTCGGCGCTCTTTTCTCTTGTGGCTCGTGCCTGGCCCAGTCGTCGCGGATCGGCGCAAACACGTCGATGAGAACGCAGCCTTGCGGACCGGCGATTGCTTCGTGCGGGGTATTGGCGGGAATCAAGTAGGTATCACCGACCTTGAGCTGGCGACGCTCGCCGCCGACTTCGAAGTCACACGTTCCTTGCAGCACCAGACCGACCTGCTCGTTCACATGTTGATGTCTGGCGGCCACGGCCCCCGCATCGAGTTCGGCAACGGCAAACGTCATCTCTCGCCCTTGGCACACGCGGGCAAGTATGCCGCCCCAGATCGGAAGCGGCTTCATTTCGGCAAGCGAGTTGAAAGCACTCATTTAACGTTACTCCCTGGCTCTCGCGCTGTGGCGTTTGCCTACGTTTCACTCTCTCGAAAGACGACAGTCAAAGGCGTTTTCGACGGACTGTACCAACGCGGCACGTGTACAGTTCGTGTGTGCGGACCGACACCTGGCTCCGCCACACTCAGGCTCGTTGAACCGAGCCGATTAGCTCGCGATTTGCTCAAGTCCGGGCTGCCGGCGCGCGACGAGGCAGACGAAACGGAATTGCTGAAAAGCTTCACTACTAGATCCCTTCAATCGACTTGCATTGAACTGGAGGACGTCTGCTGATTGCGCCATCGGCGGCTGCGTTCTTTGGGCGAGTGTTTGTTTGCGCTAATACGTATCTGACATGTTTCCCGCGGTGGCCCGTAGTGTATGAAAATGTAGCAACGACAAAGAAACGTCGCGGTCGCTAACTCCACGCGTGCGCCTACTCACCTGGACGCTGGGGGATAGTATTGCGGCGCTTCAGCCCGCTCGAACATGCCATAATCGCGAATAGTCTCGATAACACGGAAATACTCGGTCGTCGGATCCGCAAAAAGCTTCGGGCCGAATTCCATTGCGGCCTTTTCGTCGGGCACGTCGATCAAGTGCGCGAAGCGACCTTCGCGATAGACGCTCCGGAAGGACTCGTCTTGCCAGCCTGATTTCGCCGCCAACTCGGCATTGGCGGACTCGGTCGCAATAGCAACCCTCGGCTTTCGTCTGTCCGGGTCGTTATAGGGCGACCGTCGGTCGGGCCGCCAAGCTTCGCGCTCAGGCTTGGCCTCATACGCGACTTGTGCGATTCGGATCCGGTAATCGGAGAAAATCTTATCCCCGCCGACAGTCTGGACATGGTGATGGCTCTCGTTCACGCGCCACGCCGTCAGACACGCCTCATCTTGCCAGATCTGATAGGACAGGAGCACGTTATCCCGTGTCAGGCTTTTTGAATCTGTCGATGAAAAGGCAACCGGGCATCGCCTCGAGCTTCGGCTTCAAGGAGGCCGCCAGCGCCAAATACTGGTCGAAGTAACCTTCCTTGATGTGAACTTCAAAGAGTTGAGCGGTCAGCACAGGACGCCTCCAAGTTATGCTCGGACGGCCTTCATCTTCGGCCTGCGCGCGTGGAGTGTGGCCAGTGACAGTCAATCGCAAACCCTGCGGACTGTATCGGTTCGCGGCAGGTACGGATTGCAGACGGCTTCCCTTACGTGAAGAAGATCCACTTCTGTTGCATGGCGCTATACGCAGCTCATGGATGTACTTCGAGATCGTATCGGGCTCTATCCAGACTATGGACAAGCTCTACAACACCCAACTAACTCCTGCGCAGCCTCGGAACATGGTCGCTATAGCGCTCGTTGTGCTGGCGATAAGCTTCATGCTAGCCGCGCTGGGTCGCGGACTGAGTGAGAGCTTCACGGTCTTTTTGCTTCCGATATCGACCGCCTTCGGCTGGGATCGCGGCCAAGTCGTTTCGATCTATTCTTTGGCAGCATTAACCAGTGGGTTGGTCTCCCCCTTTGTTGGGAGGCTGTTCGACCGCTCGGGACCACGCGCCGTGTTTGCGGTTGGTCACATCGCGCTCGGCGGCGCGTTCCTGGTAGCGGCGTTCGCAGTGCGTCTTTGGCAGCTCCAATTTGCTCTCGGCTTTTGTGTCGGATTGGGCATAGCGGCCACCGGCGTAGTGCCGGGATCGATCCTGCTCGGACGCTGGTTCGGTCCACGGCTGCCGACAGCAATGTCAGTGATCTATTCAGCCACCGGTGCCGGCGTTCTGGTGATGCTGCCGTTATCTCAACTCATGATCGATCAATTGGGATGGCGCGACGCATATATGGTTTATGGTTTTGGCGTCCTGCTCGTCCTGCTTCCGCTGCTTCTGCTATTGCCCTGGCGCAGGTTCTCCGCCGGTGCACCCGACCGGGTCAAGCCTCAGGCAATCATCTCCTCCGAGGACGGTTGGACACTCGCGGCAGCGGTGCGCCATCATGCTTTTTGGGCATTATTCGCCACCTTCTTCTTCACCGCCATTGGCATGTATTCGATTGCCGCACAGATCGTCGCTTACTTGATCGACGTCGGATTTCCGCCACTCCAGGCGGCTACCGCCTGGGGCTTTAGTGGCGTGGTCTTGTTGCTCGGGATGCTCTCGATTACTTGGCTCGATGGAAAGATTGGCCGGCGCTCATCCGTCCTGTTCAGCTATGCCATTTCGATCGTCGGCATTGGACTGCTCTGGCTTCTTCAATTTTACCCAAATATTGCAGTTCTTACTGGGTTTGTGATCTGTTTTGGCAGCATGATCGGATCGCGCGGTCCTCTACTGACCGCTACTGCTCTGAACATTTTCCATGGCCGGCATGTCGGAACGATCTACGGCACGATCGCCATCGGAAGCGGCCTCGGCTCGGCGCTTGGTTCATGGAGCGGCGGGCTCATCCATGATTTTACCGGAAACTACAATGCTCTCCTCGCCTTCGCGCTGGTCAGCGTCATCTTCGGGATGCTGCCTTTCCTGCTTGTTCGCGCTTTGCGCTGACGCGCGAGCCACGACCGGCATTAGATTTATGCGTATAGCCCGCTGTGAGTTTGCCTCAGGTCACGCTTCAGGATCTTGCCGGCTGTGTTGCGCGGGACCTCCGGCACGAACACGACCCGCTTTGGCTGCTTGAAAGGTGCCAACGTTGTTCGAACATGCTCGAGGATATCCTCTTCGCTTGCTTGCTCGGCGTCCCTAAGCACGACGAAGGCCGTGACGGCCTCAATCCACTTCGGGTGCGGCAAGCCGACTACAGCGACTTCCCGGACCGCGGGATGGGTGAATATCTCCTCTTCCACCTCCCGGCTCGCAACGATCGTGCCGCCGGTCTTGATGATATCCTTCACCCTGTCAACGATGGTGATGTAACCCTCTTCATCTGCAATGCCGACGTCACCGGAATGGAACCAGCCACCCGCAAACGCCTCTTGCGACAGCTCTGGCTCACGCCAGTAACCTGTCAGCAGTTGGGGCGACCTATGAACGATCTCGCCCCGGGTGCCGGGTGGCGCATCGTTCATATCGCCGTCGACAACGCGAGTTTCCACGTTGAAGATCGGCCTGCCGGCGGAAGCCGGTCGTTTCTCGTGCTCCTCGGGACGAAGAACCGTCGCGAGAGGTCCGATTTCGCTCTGCCCATAACAGTTAAATGGTTGAGCACCTGGCAAGCGCGCGCGCAATTCGGCCAGCACGGGCACCGGCATGATCGACGCACCGTAGAAGACATGCTGCAGTGAAGAGAGATTTCTCTGTTCGAAGTCACCGCTTCGTAACAGGCCGATCCATACGGTCGGCGGCGCGAAGAACGAACTAATCCGATGCTCCTCGATCAAACGGAGACAGACTTCGGGCTGAGGCGCATCAATGAGAAGGGTCGCCGCGCCAACCAGAAGCTGAGGCATGGTGAAGACGTGCATCTGAGCCGAATGATACAGGGGCAAGGCGGCGAGACAGCGGTCGGTGTCTCGGAAGCCGAGTTCAATGATGCAGCTGCCATATTCGGCCAGTAATGCGCGATGCGTCATCATTGCGCCCTTTGGCGCGGCCGTGGTGCCCGACGTATATAGCAGCTGCACGACGTCTTCATCTCGGACTTGCTGGCCTAGTTCTGCCGAGATCGCGAGCGAGGCATCCTGGGCGGTGCGGAGAATGTCGAAATCCGCCTCTCCAGCAAACGTACCGACCAGTTGCAGTCTTGACTGACCGCCAAGAGCTTCGCGTGCTCTGCCTTCGATATCCGGATCGGCGAACAATGCACTCGGGTCCGAATTGCCCAGGATGTAACTCAATTCGCGTCCGACCAAGGCGTAATTTAGCGGCACGTGAATGAAACCAGCCCGGACGCAAGCCAACCAAAGGATCAGGAAGGCATCCGAGTTTCGTCCATACGCTGCAACACGGCCACCTGGCTGAACCCCGGCGCTCTTCAATCGTGTGGCCACACGATCGGCTGCATGGACAAGACCCGAGAAAGACCAGTTTCGGCCGGCGAACGAGAGGGCGGTTCGATTCCCGAAGCGGCGGTCGGCTCTCGACAGCGCATCACTGATCGTATTGCGTCCGGCTCTCGCCCCGAGCTGTGACTGTTCCACAACTAATTCCCTATTTTGCCGCATGGCCGAGACGTTTCATCGTCTACCCAACAGAACATCATCTCGTAAAAAGGCGCCCGGTCTGGGTGATCAGATCCGGGCGCAGTGCGCCGAGCCACAAGCGAGGAGGTGATCATACCCGCGAAACCGCAGGCTAGATCGAGAGAACCGTATCTCGTGGCCCGGCAAGAGCCTTTTCGAAGCGGATAAGTTTCGGATCTCCCGGGTTTCTTGCCACGGCGAAACCCATGCTTTTGGCGAGCCGGATAATACTGTTGTTCGAATAAAGCGCGTCACCGAAAATCCGTGCTGCGCCCAACCTTGAGACATGCGCTTCGATCGTCTTCACGAGCGCCCTGCCGAAGCCTATATGCTGCAATGAATCGGCGATCGACAATCCGAACTCGACGCTCGCGCACTCCTTGTCGTGCGCGAAGCGGGCTTCGCCGACGATACTTTCGAAACCATCGCCGATGGTTGTTACCAGAACGGTGAAACGAGATTCGTCGTCATTACGAACGAATCGATCAAGCTCGGCCGGCGGCAACTCGCTAAGGCCTACCAGGAAGCGGTTATGACGCGATTGGGGCGACAGAGAACGGAAGTAAGCTTGTAGCTTCTCTCGATCCCGTGGATCGGCAAACCGGAGGAGTGCTACGCTACCATCGTTAGCGCGCAGTGGTGCCCCATCGAAGACTCGAATGTTCTTTCGGGCGCCCGAGTGCGCATCACGGCCAGCAAGGACCGGTCGAAGCTCGTCAGTCAGCGAACCATTCGCGTGGGACGCGCCTAACCGTCGAGGGTCAAGATCGAACAATCGCTCCACCCTCTCCAAACGAGTATATCGGCGCAGCGGACGGATCACGGTCCTCGCCGAGGAATATCTCACCTCAACCAGGTCAAGAAATGTATCGGAAATATTCGAATTTCGACGTGCGCTTTATCGCAGACCGCGATCCGACAAGAGGACGTGGCAGCCAATGCAATTATGACGTCACTTTCGAAGCGACAGCCACCGATCCAGGCATGAAACGGTCACGAGAACGCCGAACGAGATCAACGATGAAATCGCAGGTTACCCGAATACGGGCGATATCCTTCATATCCGAATGAACGATCATCCAGAGCGTTCGTATCAGAGCAACCTCTTTCGGCAGCACACGCACGAGACGATCGTCCGAATTGGCAATAAAACACGGTAACACGCAGAGCCCCGCTCCGGCTGCCGTCGCCTGCCACTGCGCCACCAACGTCGAACTTCGGATGCGGGGTTCAATCGATTTGCATATCTCGGCAAGGTATTCGATCTCTGGCGTGTAGATCAGATCCTCGATGTAGCTGATGAACGGAACCCGCGCGAAATCGTCCGGCTTCTCGATATTTTCCCAAAGTTCCGGTGCCGCTTTGGCGGCATAAACGCCCCATTCGAAGTCGGTCAATTTGCGACCGTGGAGCCTCCCCCGGGGGGGACACGACAGCGCGATGGCAATGTCGGCTTCTCGTTTTGAAAGGCTGAAGACGCGTGGGATGGCGACGATGTCCAGTTCGAGTTCGGGATGCGCAGCCGAAAGCTTCCCAATCGCCGGGGCGAGAACGGTCGTGCCGAACCCGTCAGGCGCACCTATCCGTACGGCACCGGATATCCTTGAGCTCTGCGTGAATTCCTGGTCGAGCGAAACGATCGAACTTTCGATGATTTCGGCGCGAGACAGCAGCTGCTCGCCCTGCGGCGTCAGGGAATAACCGGCCACACTGTGATCGAAGAGTTTCGCACCCAGTGAAGTCTCAAGCGACGCAAGTCGACGGCTGAGCGTAGAGTGATCGATACGCAGTTGCTGCGCACCGGCAGTCAACTTGCCGGCACGTGCTACGGCCAAAAAGGATCTTATCAGGTCCCAATCGAAGGGCTGACCCATGCGATTTCACACACACCGACACGAAAAAATTTCGTCATCTATGCACTCAAACCGCCGTTACACAAGTCCGTGAACGACATCTAGCCACTAGGGGCGACATACAGCCGCCTGCTTTACGCATCGACTGCAGCTCCACGCTCAAGGAGCGAGTGATCTTCATGATTATATTACGGAGTGTGCTCGAAAACTGGACCCGGCTGGTCTTGATTTTTCGAGAACCAACAGGCGGTTAGCTGAAAATGCATCTCGCGGAAAGCTGTGCCATCACCGCGCCCCGTTGCCTTCGATGGCTGCATCCCGAGCCAGGTTACTGCGGTGCGGCAAGTTGCCGCCCGCAGCGGACCGAAGTCAGCCTGCAATGTCGAAGCTGAACTATTCCGCACGTGGTACGTCGAAGAGGCCCGACGTCGCGTACCGGTCGCCGGTGTCGGCCAAAAGAACTGCAACCGTCTTCCGACCATTTCAGGACGGTCGAGAATGGTCAGTGCCGCGTGGATCGCGGCGCCAGACGACACGCCGGCCGATATGCCCTCACGTCTTGCGAGACGACGTACCGCCGCGAAGGCATCCTCGTTCGATACTGGAAAAATCTCGTCGACCAGACCTCGATCAAACAGCGGCGGGACAAAGCCGACACCGATCCCGGGAATGCGATGCTGGCCAGCGCAGCCGCCGGAGAGTACGGCAGAATCCTTCGGTTCCACCGCAACTATGCGAATGTCGGGGCACCTCTCTTTCAAGACGCTTGCTACGCCCATGAGGGTGCCGCCGGTTCCGACGGCCGCAACGAAGACGTCGATCTGCCCGTTTGAATCGGACCAGATCTCTTCAGCCGTCGTCCGCCGGTGCACGTCAACGTTCGTCCGATTGTTGAATTGATCGATCAAGAACGCGCCCGGAATCTCCCGCTGCAGCTCCTTTGCTCGTCGAACCGCGTCCGCCATCAACATTCCGGGCGTCAATCTGACATCTACGCCGAGATGCCGGAGCAGTTTGGCGCGTTCCTCCGACATCGTCTCAGGCATGACGAGGATCAAGTGGTAGCCCTTGACGGCCGCGGCTGAAGCGAGGCCGATTCCCGTATTGCCGGCCGTCGCCTCGATGAGGGTCGCACCCGGCGCGATCAGCCCGCGCTCCTCGGCGTCCTCGATCAAAGCCAAGCCGACACGGTCTTTCACGCTGCCACATGGATTACGCATCTCCAGTTTGGCTAGCAGTCGATTAGGCCGGTCGGCGGCCAGCCGCTTTAGCTCCACTAACGGCGTCCGGCCGACGGTGCGAGTTACATCCTCATAGATCATGGCAGTCGGCTCCAGCACTCGCAAAAAAGCGAGCTGACGTCGGTTGGCATATCCGATGTTCGATCCCCCTCGCCAGCTACGGACCGGTACAATTTGGACTTACTGTCCGGTACATCTTGGACTTACTGTACCTGCTATCGATGGTGGACACTTCAGCGATCGAGATCGGAAATCTGCTTCGGTCGGTCCAATCGCCTGTCTTGTGTGCCGGAAATGCGTGGACGGCGCGGATGACCTTCAAGACTTTGTAGTAGTCCTAGGGATATCTAGATTGCTGAGGCGACGTAACCTGCATGACGCACATGTCATGGATCATCCGCCCATGCGGGACCACGCCATTCCGGAGCCGGCTATGGCGGGCGCGGACGATCGGCCGGTACCGTGACGCGAACTACGATCGGCTCCTAGGTTGCCGCCCGATCAACCGGCGCAAGTAGCCGATCATCCTTGCAAACGTTGTTCGACATGTCCGAAGTACGCGAAGGAATTTGCAGGGAACTCCTTCAATGTGCATCGGAACGTCGTACGCAGAAACTCGAACGGCCAACCGCCGAGACTAATCCGGCAGACTCCGACAGCCGCAAGCTCCGTCACCGACGGACACCCTGGCCACATCATGACGTTAAGGGGTAGCTCGATGGCGCCGCTTAGTTTTTCAACGAGTGTCAACTGAGTGAGACCGGGGACAAACAGACCACTGGCTCCCGCATCCTGATAAAGCTTCGAACGGCGTATCGCTTCGTCGACAAGAGATTCGGTCTGCGTCTTCGCGAGCAGCATCCCGTCGAATCGGGCGTTGATGAAAAGAGGCAAGTTGTATTCCTCGGCCGCTGCCCTCACCCATGATATCCGCTCACAATGCTCCTCGGCGCTGGCCAGCTTTCGCTGCCCTTGCACCAGACCGTCTTCAAGATTGATTCCAACGGCTCCCGCTTCCATCACGAGCCGGATACTCTCTTTCACCTTCTTCCGTGACTCACCGAAGCCGGCTTCGAAATCCACGGATAGCGGAACGGAAACGACCCGGCTCATGTCTCGCACCCTCGCGATCACGGTTTGTCGCAAGACGATCTGCCCATCCTTGAACCCTAACGATTCCGCAACGGCGTGGCTGCTGGTCGCAATAGCTTGGTGACCCGCTGCCGCGCATTCGATTGCAGACCACGCATCCCATGCGTTTACGAGAACCAGCGGTTGATGCTTCTTGTGCAGCTGAGCGAATTGTGCCGCCAGCCTCCTCTGCTTGTCGTCGATCAAAACCGCCATGGCGACCTTCCTATCAGGGAATTGATCCTGCTTGCTTCAACCATGCTGCCCAAATTCATTTGACGGCAGCCGGAAAGATCATGCAGGTCTCGCTTCCGTGAGCTAGCAGCTTTCCGCGCTCATCGAGCAGGACTCCTTCGCTCGTCGCTGTCCGGCCCCCACGGTGAATGACCTTGCCTTCGCATCGGACGATTCCAGTTGCCGGGAAGACCGGCCGCACGAAACTTATCTTCATCTCGAGCGTGGTGTAGTTTTCGCCGGCCTTCAGCGTGGAGTGAACGCAATACGCCATGGCTCCATCGAGAATGGTGGAGGTCCAGCCACCCTGGATGGTCCCAACCGGATTGAGATAGGCCGCCGAGGGCTTGCCAATGAAAACCACACGTCCAAGCTCAATCTCAGCGAGATTGATGTCCATGGTTTCCGAATAGGGAGCTCGAGGATGCCGGCCATTCAGCATACCGCGGAGGAACGAAAGGCCGTCTTCCGCCATCAACGTGTCGAGCGTGACGACACCCACGTCTTTCTTCAATTGATCATCCTTCATCGACATTGGTCCATATTCAAACTTCCTCCTTTGCCCGGAAGCATGCCGCGCCTTCTTTCGCCGCTGGAATGAACCCCCACTGCGTTAGAACTGGCTCTCCGCCAGCGAGAACACGGTGCGGCCTGCATCCTTCAGCGGACCGATCCGCGCGAGCTCGGGCGGAAGAATGACTTCCACGAAGAAACGGGCCGTGATGATCTTCGCTTCGAGGAAGGCGGGGTCCCCGTCGCCCGAAAGCAATTTGCTGTGAGCCGCAAGCGCTCCCTTCGCGAGCAGCCACCCGCCGATCGCCGTGCCGGCGAGGTTGAGATATGGCGTGGAGCCAGCCAGCGCCGATTGCGGGTCCGCCTTGGCGGACTTCACTATCCATTCAGTGGCGTTTCCGAGAACATCCGCTGCCGTTATGATTCCGCTGCGGATTGCCGCAATATGCTCGTTTTGGGCTTTTTCCATCTCGTTGGATAACGCCCGTATCTCGTCGATCAGACGCCGCATCGCCTCGCCGTCGTCCTTCGGCACCTTCCGGCCAACCAGATCGCGCGCCTGGATGCCGTTCGTGCCCTCGTAGATGGGCAATATCCGAGCGTCCCGAAGATGCTGAGCGGCTCCCGTCTCCTCGATGAAGCCCATTCCGCCATGGATCTGAAGTCCCATGGAGGCGATTTCGTTGCCCAGGTCGGTAGACCACGCTTTCATGATGGGGATGAGGAGATCGACTCGGTCTTGCACCGTTCGCGCTGTGTCGCGGTCCGGCAACTTCAACGCCTTGTCGATACCGGCGGCGACATAGTAGCCAAGGGCCCTCATGGCTTCGATCTTTGCTCTCATGGTCATGAGAGTACGCCGGACGTCGGCATGTTTTACGATGGCGACCGGCTTCGGGTCCGCGCTGCCGTCCTCCTTGGATTGGACGCGGACACGGGCGAAGTCCGCGGCCTGTTGGTAGGCACGCTCGGCGATGGCAAGGCCCTGGATACCCACCAGCAGCCGCGCGTTGTTCATCATCGTGAACATGTACGAAAGGCCGCGCCCTTCCTCACCA
The DNA here is from genome assembly GCF_036924535.1 of Bradyrhizobium sp. AZCC 2262. NCBI lineage: Bacteria > Pseudomonadati > Pseudomonadota > Alphaproteobacteria > Hyphomicrobiales > Nitrobacteraceae > Bradyrhizobium > Bradyrhizobium sp. AZCC 2262. Next base: position 6,802,392 of record NZ_JAZHRT010000001.1, read on the forward strand.
ACCAGATAGCCGACCGCGCCGCCGTCGTCGCCATATGACATCACGCAGGTGGGAGTCGCATGAATTCCGAGCTTATGCTCGAGTGACACACAACGAAGATCGTTGCGATGGCCGAGCTTTCCGTTGGCGTTCACGAGAAATTTGGGCACCACGAACAGCGAGATTCCGCGTACGCCCGGTGCCGCATCGGGAGTGCGAGCTAAAACCAGATGCACGATGTTCTCGGCCATATCGTGCTCGCCATAGGTGATGAATATCTTCTGGCCCTTGATCAGATAGTGATCACCGTTCTTCAGGGCTCGACTCTTGATCTGGCCGAGGTCTGAACCTGCCTGCGGCTCGGTGAGATTCATCGTCCCGGTCCACTCGCCGGATATCATCTTGGGAAGGAATGTCGCCTTCTGCTCGGCCGACCCGTGATGAGATATGGCGTCGATCGCACCCTGCGTCAGAAGCATCACCAGCCCGAAGCTAAGGCTTCCTGCCTGCCACATCTCCTGCACGGTCGTGGCCAAGAGCCACGGCATTCCTTGACCGCCGAATTCGGGATCAAACGGCAACGAGTTCCAGCCGGCGTCGACGAACTCCTTGTAAGCGGCAGCGAAGCCAGGAGCGGTCCGAACGACTCCGTTTTCCAATCTGGCGCCAACTTTGTCGCCCTCGCGGTTCAAGGGAGCGACAGCGTTACGGGCGAACTTGGCCGCTTCCTCAAGGATGGCGTCAACCGTATCGTCGGTTGCGTGCTCGTAGCCAGGCAGACTGCTTACCTGCCCGATTCCGGCGACTTCGCGCAACGTGAACTTTATATCGGCGAGCGGCGCGGTGTAGGTCATTCAGTCCTCTGAAATCCTGGTTTTCTTTGAAGTTGTCGACAAATGAGCTCGAGTCTGTTTCACGATCCGTCGCGAAGTCTGCGTGCGATGATGACGCGCATGATCTCGTTCGTACCTTCGAGGATTTGGTGCACCCGCAGATCCCGCACGATCTTTTCGACCCCGTATTCTGCGAGATAGCCGTAGCCGCCGTGCAATTGGAGTGCGTCGTTCGCTACCCTGCCGGTATCGGTAGCGAAGCGCTTGGCCATCGCGCAAAGCTGGGTGGCGTTGCCATCCTTGCGATCGAGCGCGGCGGCGGCCCGTCGGAGCAGCGTGCGAGCAGCCCCCAACTCGGTAGCCATATCCGCCAGCTTGAACTGCAACGCTTGAAAGTTCCCCGATCTTGCGCCCGAACGCTGTTCGCTCCTCGACATAGGCGATCGCCTTATCGAGGGCAGCCTGAGCCCCACCAACAGAGCATGCGCCGATGTTCAATCGCCCTCCATCGAGGCCGGCCATGGCAAATTTGAAGCCGTCGCCCTCCGCGCCAAGCCGATTTTCGCCAGGGATGCGTAGATTCTCGCAAACCACCTGGCGCGTCGGCTGGGCATTCCAGCCCATCTTCCGTTCGTTGCCGCCGAAGCTGAGCCCGGGCGTCCCCTTCTCCACGACGAACGCCGAGACGCCTCGGGGGCCGGTGTCTGCCGTTCTCGCCATAATCACATAGACGTCAGACGCTCCGGCGCCTGAAATGAACTGTTTGGACCCGTCCAAAATGTATTCGCCGCCGTCGCGGATCGCTCGCATCTTCAGCGCCGGGGCATCTGAACCTGCGGACGGTTCAGTCAGGCAATAACTCGCCAGAAGTTCCATCGTACAGAGGCGCGGTACCCATCGAGCGCGCTGCTCGTCGCCACCGAAGCGATCGATCATCCAGGTCGCCATGTTATGGATAGAAAAGTAGGCCGAAATCGTCGGACATCCTTCGGCCAAGGCCTCGCAGATGAGGGTCGCATCAAGCCGGCACAGTCCACTGCCGCCATGCTTCTCTCCGATGTAGATGCCCCCGAAGCCAAGTTCGGCGCCGCGCCGAAGTACGTCGATCGGAAAGTGCGCCTCACGGTCCCATTCGAGCGCCTTGGGAGCCAGTTCGCTTCGTCCGAAATCCCGCGCCAACTCGTAGATGGCACGCTGATCATCACTCAAGCCAAACGACGGCACCACATCACCTGCCATCGTTACGTCCATAGCTAACCTCCCTTCAGCTGACCCGAAAGGGTCAGCCATCGTCAACGACGACCTCCGAACGCATCGCGCATGAAGTATGGTCTGGGTTCTTGGAGGCTCTGCGACGGTACTCGCAGCGCACACTGGCTGTGATGCCACAGCCGCCTTGCTCCCGGTCGCGCACTTCTTCGACGCGCGTATGGCTTTCCGATCGGTTCGATTTTATCTTCTATCTGGCACGAACTGATCGCGTTGCTGTATGCGATTTTTCCCAATTTCGAGGCGCAAGAATTCGCAGTGATATTCAAACATCCGCTCAAAATCAGTTTCAAACTTTGTAAGCGATGGAATTAGTCCGGCAGATCGACAACAATGATTGCTTCTCATCTGCGAGTGCGACTTACATGACCGATCTTCCCGACCAGATCCCAGAAGGCTTCGAACCTCATTTTCGCAAAGCTCCGTTCAGTGACCCGTGGGAGCCCGTTTATTCGAAGCGGACCGACAATTCTGTCACGATTGGCCTTCGCATCGCGAAGCCTCATACCAACGCCCGCGGCTTCACGCACGCCGGCTTGATCGCCGCACTTGCCGACAATGCCATGGGTTACAGTTGCGGCCAGGCGACTGGATGGACTACGTCCTACGTGACGGTCTCGATGGCCGTCGACTACATCGGAAGCGGTCAGATCGGCCAATGGCTCTCGGTCGAGGGCGAGGTGATCAAGACGGGAAGCACGCTCTGCTTCGCACAATGCCTTGCAAAGGCCGATGGCAAGGTGATTGCTCGCGCCAACGCGACTTTTCGGGTCGTACCGAAGCCGACGGAATGGCCGACCAAATCGTGAGGCAGCTCCGCGCTCTTGGGCCCGCTTGCGCCCGCCGGTCCGGCCTGCTGGAGGCTGCTGAGTTCTAGAGCTTGGTTCGACGGCCGGAACAGGAAACGAATCTGTCCCGCGAGCGCCGCACTTCTTCGACGATGAAGTCGCACGTAATCTGGATACGCTCGATATCCTTCATGTCCGAATGTACGATCATCCACAGCGTGCGGCTGAAGATGGCCTCGTTCGGCAGCACCTGGACCAGGCTCTCGTCGCGCCCCGCAAGAAATCGGGGTAGAACGCACAGACCGGCCCCCGCTCTTGCCGCCTGCAACTGCGCCACCAGGCTCGAACTGCGGATTTGCGGGGTGATCGACTTGCAGATCTCCGGCAGGTAGTCCAGCTCGGGCGTATAGAGCAGATCCTCGATATAGCTGATGAAGCGAAGACCCGAGAGATCATCCCTGCTTTTTACACCCTCCCAAAGAGAGGGCTCCGATTTTGCGGCGTACACGCCGAAATCCAGATCGGTCAGCTTCCGCCCGTGAAGCCGGCCCTTTGGCGGGCAGGCGAGCGCAAGCGCAATATCAGCTTCTCGCTTCGACAGGCTGAAGACAGCAGGCATAGCTACGAGATCTATTTCGAGCTCGGGATGCGCGGCGGCCAGCTTGCCGATCGCCGGCGCCAGCACTGTCGTGCCGAATCCGTCCGGCGACCCGATCCGCACGGCGCCGGAAATCCGGGAGCTCTGGCCAAACTGGCGATCGAGCGACAGGATCGAGCTCTCTACGGTTTCGGCACGGCTCAGCAATTGCTCGCCTTGGGCAGTCAGGGAATAGCCCGTCACGCTGTGATCGAAGAGCTTTGCACCAAGCGACTTCTCGAGCGTTGCGATGCGGCGGCTCAACGTTGAGTGATCGATACGCAGGTGCTTGGCGCCGACCGTAAGTTTGCCGGCACGCGCAACGGCCAAGAACGACCTGATCAGATCCCAATCGAACGGTTGCCCCATGCGAATCCACACACACTAAAAATGGAATAATACCGCTTCAACTGGTCAGCTAACGTATGTACGCACTAGCTAGTTGTGAAGCGACGCGAAACAGTAAGGGAGAGCACGTTACACCGCAATTCCGCACACCACCGTTTTCTGCAGCAACTGTACCTATCGCTTGCCCCGTACAGTCCCAACCAAAAGCCAGCCAGTTAGTGCGCAGCGAGACGAACGAGAGCGCGCGCCGCGGCATCTTATGCCAGCAGAGGTGTGAGCATGACGACCAATCCGTCGGTCATGTCGCGGGCTGCGCGCTCGGGTCGATCAGCTGCTGCGCAAACCAATGCGGCTTCCAGCAGACTGCCAGCGACAAGATGGCCAATAGCTTTCGCTTGCGCTTCACTCAGTCGCTCTTGCAATCTCGCTTCCAGGGCGCCGCGCGTGAGCGTCGAAAAGTGGGCGTTGTCTATCGCACGCCATCGTTCCCAGCCAAGAATTGCTGGTCCATCGACGAAAAGAATTCGCTTCGCATCAGGTGCCACTGCCGCAGTAAGATACTTGTAGATACCCCGCGCAAAGCTATCAGCCAAGGTCTTACCCTTCCGCGCGGCTTTGCGAACTTCGACAGCGATCTCGCTCTGAATCGCATCTACCAGTCGATCCAGTACTTCTTCCTTCGAGGAGAAATGATGGTAGACCGCCCCTTTAGCCACGCCCGCTTCGACAGCGATCGCATCGACGCTCGTCTCGGCGAACCCTCGAGAGGCAAACAGGCCGCGTGCAGCGTCCAATATCGCTTTGACTGTCGCAATCCGCCGTTCGCTCTGCGCGATCATGATGCCGTAGCCCCGATTGACAAACCGACTATAAGTCGGTTATTAGCCGACCGCAAGTCGGTATATTACACGCAACGGCGAGGTAGAACAAATGGCGCAATTTTCCGCGACCCTATGCTTTACGGGCCTCCTGCTGTTCCTGTTCGGCCTGGTTCTAGGCTTCGGCGTTCCGGCTCTTGCGAGCCCGCGTCTGGCTGTTGCTGCCCACGTGGCCGGCATGCAGAGCGGCGTCGCTCTGCTGGCTATAGGCCTCTTATGGCCCCATTTGCACTTCTGGAACGGATGGTCGGCGCCGACTGCTCATGCATTGTGGGTTTCGCTCTACGTAATTTTCGTTGCCCAAGCTATGAGTGCTGTCTGGGCGGCCGGGCGTTCGCTCCCCGTCGCCGGCGGCGGCACGCGCGGCCTACCGTGGCAGGAGTCGCTCGTCCACGCGTTGCTCGTTATTGGGTCAATTGGCACCACCGCGGCAATCGTCGCGATCCTGCTGCAATGGATCTGGGCGGGGTCCTAGCAAGCAGGACGGACCTTGCAACTTCGGTCAGCGGCATCGCGTTGAGTAGTGACACTTGTCGATTGCCGTCCAATGCACCGCATCTTTCGGAATTTCATCGACTTGCTGGCGGATGCGGACGATGCTGAAAGCTTTGCGGAGGCGATGACGTCTGCTGCGACCGCGCTCGAACTATCGTGCTTCGCCTACCTTGCGCTTCCAGGTAAATCAGGAAGCAAGCCGCGCCTGATTTCAACATATCCGAAGGAATGGACGTCTCACTATCTGCGGTGTCGCTACGAACTTATCGATCCAGTCATCACTCAAGCCCTTCAGTCAGCTGAGCCCTTCCAGTGGGGAGGCGACAAGCCGTCGACATTGCCGACCTCTGTCCACCAACGGTTTTTTGACGAAGCGGCTCAGTTCGGCATTCGGCGAGGCTTTACGGTCCCCATTCATGACGGACACGGACCGATTGCTGCTCTGACTTTCGCAACGTGCCAGCGCGACCTCCCCTTCGAAAAGTGCGTGAAGTCACAGGGGCGAGTGCTTCAGCTCATGGCAATGTATTTTCATGCTCATGTTCGCAGAAAGCTCGCGAGCGAACACAACATCGCGGGTGTGCTTTTGTCAGCTCGCGAATTCGAGTGTTTGGAATGGGCTTCGCGCGGAAAAAGCGCGTGGGAGATTGGCCTCATCCTGGGTATCTCACGCAATACAGTCGCTTCTTACCTGGAGAACGCGAAGAGAAAGCTTGGTGTCCGGACGGTCGTGCAGGCTGCAATGCACTTGGTCGCTGCAAACAAACAAAAGCAAAATTAGGACGACGCCCCCCTACAACTACAGGTAATGAGATAGGTCAGGAATCTTGCTTCAAAGGAGACGACAGAAACTTTGGAGGGAATATGATTCAGCTGATCACACAACGTTCATATGGGGCATTTTCCAGCACACTCGTTGACATGCATCGGCTGCGGTATCGGGTTTTCAAGCTTCGCATGGCTTGGGACGTGCATACCAGCGGCGACATGGAGATGGACGACTTCGATGCACTGAACCCGACCTACCTGGTTCAGCTATCTGACAAAGGTGCCATTCAGGGATCCGTACGACTTCTTCCCACACTCGGTCCGAATATGCTCCGCGACACCTTTCCGGGACTCCTTGACGGCGAGCCCTCTCCCTCCTCGCCCTTGATTTGGGAGAGCAGCAGGTTCGCGATCGATTTGGCGGCGGACGCTCCAAAAGGAGATCATGGTATCGCCAATGTCACCTATGAGCTGTTTGCGGCAATGGTCGAGTTCGGCATTTCGCGTCAACTAACTGATATCGTCACTGTCACCGATGTCCGAATGGAGCGAATCTTGCGGCGCGCCGGCTGGCCCTTGCGGCGCATCGGGGCACCTTCCACAATCGGCAAGACCCAGGCCGTGGCAGGTTACCTTACGGTCTCGGATGCGGCTTTATCGAACCTCCGTAAAGCTGGCGGACTTTCGGCGCCAGTTCTTTGGTCGCCGGTCATCTTCGCGGCCGCCTAAAACGATTTGCGCCCACGCAGGACACGTGCGTCCCGGCGTAGCGCACTGGGGCGCCTTGTCTAGTCGCCCGTGAAGAATCCTGGATTTTCAGGCTGGATTGACCCCGGGGAAGGTGGCGATGATTTGCCACAACAAGAGCCTGAGCCAGCAGATCAGGCGGCGGAAGTTATAGCCGACGGCGGCGAGGACGGCGTTGATGGCGTCGCCTTCACGATGCCAGAGGTAGTTGCGGCCCATGCGGTGCTCGGATTTGAGGTGGCCGATGACCGGCTCGACGGCGGAACGCCGTCGCAGCTGGCGCTTGATCTGTGGCGTCACCCGCCGTTTCTGTCCTGAGATGAACACCCTGAACTTGTAATCGGGCGGGGCGTTGTGGCCGCGATAGCCCTTGTCGAGGAGCGCGCGCTCGATGGTGTTGCCGATCAGCGCCTCCATCTCGGGGATGACGGTTGCAAGTGTGTGGCCGTCATAGGGGTTGCCGGGCAGCGCCTTCACATGGCTCACGAACTGCCCGCCCTTGGCGTGCGCCAGCGTAGTGGCGACCGAGACCTTGACGCCGAACTCGTAAGGCCGGTGCGCCTTGCCCTTGCCGATGCATTCCACCTCCGGCGCGTGCAGCGAGTAGAGCTTCGGGCCACGCTGGCGCTGCTTCTGCTCGAGCACTTGTCGCGCCCGCGCCAGCATGCGCTCCAACACGACCCCCCCGAGCAAGTCGGCGTTGCCGCCGAGTTTGCGGCCTATGTCGCGGATGATGCGGCCGAGATAGATTTTGAGCTTCTTCAAGGCTCTGTTGGCGCGCTTGAACTGCTTGGCGTGGGCATAACGCTGGTGCTTGATCAGCGCGAACTTGCCCACCCTGGCATAGGACTGGCGCAGCTTGACACCATATCGCTTCGCCAGCCGGACCAGGATCTCGCGGGCGCGGTTCAGCAGCCTGGCATCGGTCGGGAACATCACGTTCTTGGGCTGCACCGTCGTATCAATGATGACCCGATTAAGGTCGGCCGGTTTGATCGCCTCGGTCTTGCTGGCCACCGCAAGGCTCTCCTGCAGCAAGGCCTGCAACTTCTCCTCGCCCATCCGCTGTCGCCAGCGCGTCAGCGAAGAGCGATCGAACACCAACCGGTGCTGGAAGAACTCCTCGCCGCAGAAGAACTGGTAATAGGGGTTCTCCACCCAGCGCTCGCACAACACCTCATCAGAGAGGTCGTAGGTGTGCTTGAGGATCGCGAGTCCCGCCATCAGGCGGGTCGGTAATGGCGGCCGGCCCGGCTTGTCCTCATAGACCGCCCCGAACCGCTGCTCCAGGAACGACCAGTCGATCGTCTGTGCCAGCTTCACCAGCGGGTGGCCCATGTCGATGATCGCGTCCAGCCGCGAGCGCAGAAGATCGGCTTGTCCCGTCTCTCGTCGTTCCCTTGGTCGCATCGCTCCCTCCGATGCGATGACGGAATCACGGCTCGCGATTCGACGGAATCCTCAAAAATGAAATTGCAAGCTTTTGGGCAGTCAAAGCCCCAAAGCTTGCAATCTCAAAGCCAATCTCGCCCGGAAAATCGATTCTTGATCAACCGCTTGGATGGTTCTTCACGGACGACTGTCTAGTGGATCGCTAGCGAGCCACGAGCATGACGAGACGTGAAAGCAAGAATAATATTCGGCATGCAGCAAAAGACATCGACTTGCAGCAACTTCGGCTAGTTGTTGCCGCTTGCGACTATGGGAGCTTTCGACGAGCTGCCGAAGCGCTCTCAATCAAGCACACCGCCGTGAGCCGGTCCATCGGACAACTTGAGCATCTGGTTGGGACTTTGCTGTTCGAGCGATCGAGCGGAGGGATCAAGCCCACTCTTGCCGGTCGCGCCGTCCTGCGAATTGCGCGGCTGATCTTGGAACAGGTGGATACGCTAGTTGAAGCAGGAATATCGAACGGCCGCGGAGAGTCCGGTCACCTTACGATGGGCTTTTATACGTCCATTTCTACCGGTAATTTGCGAGCGACCTTGGGAGAGTTCAAGAAGCGTCTTCCGCAGATCGAATTGGCAACCACGGAGCGCTCTCGCCTCCGCCTGATGACTGCCCTTCGCAGCGGAACCGTCGATGTGGTCGTCAGTCCAGGACGTCTGCTTTCGAAGGATACCAAGACACGGCCGCTCTGGAGCGAAAGAATCCTGGTATCGCTGCCTCAGGATCACGGCCTTGCAGCGCGTGAGATCATCTACTGGACTGATCTGCGTAACGAAACAATTCTGCTAAGTCGGTATGATCCGGGACGAGAACTCGAAGATTTGCTGATCTCGAAACTTGTGTCGCCCGAGGATCGTCCCAGGATCGCGCGCCATGACGTTGGCCGAGGCATCATCAAGAGCCTTGTCAGCATCGGCATGGGGCTTAGCCTCGTGATGGAGTCGGATATTGGAGCGAGCTTCACCGGCCTGGTATACCGGGAACTGATGGACGGAGCCGGACCAAGCCGGTTGGACTTCTACGCGCATTGGCGCGATGACAATGAGAATCCGGCTCTCAAGCGCTTCCTCAACTTGTTAGCAGAACGCTATCCCTCACCTCCGCCGGCAGGCAAAGAGTGACTGGCACGTCTCGCCTTTGCGAACCCACGGTCTGTGGCCATGAAACGCGTCAACATGGGCGCGATCAGCTTCGCGGGATCGATACGCTGCCCACTTCCGCCCGCCATGGCCTCTGCATAGGTGACGAGATCCCGGTGTACTGCTGCTGGAAGGTCAATGGTGACCTTGACCGGCTTGTCGTCGGGCAATGCTCCAATCTTAAGCTTCGTCATTTCACCCCCTGTACGGTTCGAGAACAAGATCGCGGTTGACGACAATGCGAATGGGAAATCCAGGTCGTACAGTCAGAGTTGGCTGGATGTTGAGACTGCGCCGGACGACTTGTTGTCCAGTTTGGTTCAGAGAGTCGGAGGCGCCGTGTCGTAGTGCCTGGATGATTGCACTATCGTTGCTGTTGGTGTCCGAGCCAGCACCTAGTTCAGTCCCGACCGCTAGAAACGTCGATAAGGCCGCGGCCTTGAATAGTTCACCCCAGTGGTTGTCGACCTGGTCCTCAAGGCCCGCATAGCCACCCACATCGGCGCCAGGCTGCCGCTCGAGGACGATGGAACGTCCATTGGGCATGATCAGCCGCGTCCAGACCAGCAGCACGCGTGACTGGCCGAAAGCGACCTGACTGTCGTACACCCCGATCAGACGCGCCCCCTGAGGCACGAGCAAAAATCGCCCGGTCGGCGTGTCAAAGACATTCTCGGTCACTTGCGCCGTGATCTGGCCCGGAAGATCCGACCGAATCCCGGTGATCAACGCTCCCGGAACAACGGTTCCAGCTTGCATGATGTAAGGTGAAGCCGGCTTTGCGACACGGTCCGGGCTCACTGTTCGGCGATCCACCGATGCATTGACGAACGCGAGTTTCCTGTCCTGGCTGTTCTGCGCAGATCCTTCGTCACTATTAGTGGTCGCGATCGAAGAAGCATTGCGATCGCTTGTTTGGGCCACAGCACCGGGCAGGCGCACCGCTCCCCCGCTAGCAGAAGCGAACAAATGGCTCACGCGGGCCGCTTCGGTTTCCTGATCCCGACGTTGCTGTTCCGGATCCAGAGCCGTGGCGCCGATCGGCGGTGGCTGGCCCTGCGCGGCAAGAATCGGCCGGCCAAGGTCGCCTGGCAGTGGTGGGCCAAGCTGCGGGATCGATTGACGTGGAACACCCGTGTAGTCTTTGGGCAGCGTCGTTATGCCGTCGGCTACATTGTGGTGGTCGGTGCCATAAAGCTCTTCAGCCGCCTGATTTCGGGACCGGTTACCTTGCAATGACCACAACACAGTTCCGCTGATAACAAGCAGGGCAATCGCGCTTCCTCCGGCGAGCACTTTCCTGGACAGCCGTGTCACGCGTGGATGTTCCGCTCTCAAGCGGAAGCTGTTGGACTGTTCGACGTGGACCTCTGGCGAGACCGCTTGCTCACGATCGCTTCCATTCACGGTGTTCATGACGACGGTCTCCCGTCGGTCCTGACGATCCTGACCTTTTGCTGGTGCTGACCGCCGATCCGGAGTTCAGCGGCCGCAAACAACCGGTCGACGATCAAGACGTTGCCGTAGGCGCGATAATTGACGAGCTCGGTCTTTCCATCAGACCCGATGACGAAGAGCGGAGGCATCTCTCCTTGTACAATTCCCGCCGGAAATTCGATATAGACCTTACGGCCATCGTCATATGCAGCGAGCGGCCGCCAGGGCGGGCTGTCTCCTTCGATGGCGTAGCGCGAGATGCGCTGCGCTGGATCCGGCAGAGCGGGTCGCAAGGGAACTGAACGCACTCGTTCGCGCACAGTTTCCGGATAGTACCATGCAACAGATGGCATGTATGGCCGCTCGCGGGAGCGAAGTTCAATCAGGTAGGTACGCCGATCGGTATTGACGACGAGGTTGGTCTCGACCGATGCGCGGGTCGGCTTGACCAGGATATGGACCCGTCGCGTATCCCCGCTCCCACTTTCGGTATCTCCCACCACCCAACGCACGGTATCGCCGGCGGCGATGGGTCCTGATCCTGTCAGTTGTTCTCCTTCTTCGAGCGCGATATCTGTGATCTGCCCAGGTGCGGCGTACACTTGATAGAGCGCGCCCGGGCTGTAGGCATAGACTTGCGCCGCATTGAAGTAGCCCCGTTTGCGAGGTTCGACCCGAGCTGCGCTGTTCGCCGTCTCGACACGAGACGCCGGTTCGGACTCCTCCTTCACCCCCGACTTGCCGCCGAGAGCCGGTTTCCAGAGCGGCGGAACGTGAAGCGGCCGCGTCTTGTCGTCGAAAGCCACGGGCGGAGGCGGTAACGGCGGAACCTCAGCATCATAGCTGATCTGCGGTGGTATGTAGGTCGCGCAGCCAGTGAGTGCCGACGAACAAAGTATGAGCGCGGACAGAAGAGCTCGCTTCGAGGCCACAAACTCGAACCACGACGAATTCACGATGGGGTTCGCAATGGGACGATTCGAACGAGGATCGGAGAACATCTTGATCACTGACTCAACTCCTTCGACCAGTTGATGGCGCGGACGTAGACGCCAAGAGGATTCTTGCGCAGGCGCTCGGCGTCGCGCGGCGTCTCGATCACGATCGTGAGAATTGCGGTCCACCGCTCGGTCGAGCTCAACGAACCGTTGTCATAGGTGCGCTGGGTCCAGGCAATCCGAAAGCTTTCCAACGATGCGCGAATGACGCTGGAAACTTCCACGGAGATTTGTGCCTTGCCCAGTTTCGCGAAGGGGTCATTGTTGCGCGCATAATCGTTGAGTGCAGCCGCACCGCGATCGGTCGTAAAATCATAGGCCCGGAGCCAATTCTGGCGCAGAACGATGCCATCGGCCGGCAGGCCTCTGACATCCTCGATAAAGCGCGCCAGATGGTAGGCGATCTGCGCGTCGGTCGGTTGATACTCGAAGTTGGCTGGTGCCACCCTCTGGGCCTGGCCAAGATGATCAACTTCGACCACCCAAGGCGTGATCGAGCCTTGATTCGATTGCCAGACAAGACCGGCGGCCAGGCTACCGGACAGCAAAAGGCAGCCGAACGCCATGAGGCGCCAGTTCTTGGCTTGCACGCGCGCCGATCCAATGCGCTCGTCCCAAACCTGAGCTGCCTTCTGATAAGGCGTGACCGGCTCGGGCATGCGCCCGTAGTGAACGGAAGATCGTTTGAACATAGATAATTGCCCCTGAGATGACCGGATTTAAATCGTGCGGTGCGCGGGCTTGAGAAGCCGTAGCCTCGCGGGTGCCGCGTGCGGAAGGCTCGTCTGGATCAGCGTTCTCCTTCGGACAAATCGACGGAAGAGCCGCCACCGCCCTGGTCGCCGGAACGCACCGCGTGGCCGGCCGCTGACGCGCCATGCCGAACGGTCTCGGCACGCTTCATACGGCGCGCCCAGTCGGGCTGTCCTTCGGCCGAAGTGCTCGCAACCTGTTCTCCCGCCTGCGGAGTTCCGCCGAACGCGGTCGCCGCGCGACGCAATGGATTCAAAGCGGCAGAACCAGCAGCCTCCGTGACGCCCGCGAGGCCACCGCTTCGATAGGCGGCGGATGCCCCGCTCAAGATCGCACCGCCGCCGCGCGCGGCGCCTGCCATCGCTCCACCGGCAAGACCGGCACCGCCAGCTGCAAGACCGGCGCCTGCCGCGACAACACCGCCAGCGGCCAAGCCCGTTCCAATCGCAGCTCCGGCACCTAGCTGCGGCCCGCCCGATATCAAACCGTTTGCAATACCAGGACCGAAGATGCCGAGCCCCAGCAAGGAGAGGGCGGCTAATACCAGTGTCATTGCGTCTTCGATGGTCGGCTGTCCGCCGCCGAAGCCTGCCGTGAACTGCGCGAATAGTGTCGATCCGATGCCTACGATGACGGCTAGGACCAAGACCTTGATGCCGGAAGATATGACATTGCCCAGAACTCGCTCGGCGGCGAAGGTCGTCTTGCCAAATAGACCGAAGGGAATGAGTACGAAACCGGCCAGCGTCGTAAGCTTGAACTCGATCAGGGTGACGAAGAGCTGGATCGCCAGAACGAAGAACGCGAGCAGCACCACGATCCACGCAAACAAGAGAACGACGATCTGGACGAAGTTCTCGAAGAAGCTGATGTAACCCATGAGGTTGGAGATCGAGTCGAGCATCGGCCTGCCGGCATCGAGACCGACTTGTGCAATCTTTCCTGGTCGCAGAAAATCAGATGTAGACAGGCTTGCGCCGGACGCTTTCAACCCAAGGCCCGCAAAGCTCTCGAAGACGATGCGCGCCAGGCTGTTCCAGTTGCCAATGAGGTAGGCAAAGACACCCACGAAGAGCGTCTTCTTGACGAGGCGCGCGATGATGTCCTCGTCCGGTCCCCAACTCCAGAACAAAGCGGCAAGTGTGATATCTATGGCAGCAAGAGTTGTCGCAAGGTATCCGACATCGCCGCCCAAGAGGCCAAAACCGTTGTCGATATAACGCGTGAATGTTTCCAGAAACTGATCGATGATTCCGGTACCCGTCATGGCTTGCCCGCCTCAGGCGTCGCCGATTGCGGATATCCTTGGGGGACTCGGCTCTGATCCTTTGGGGTGGAAGTCGAGCCGACCGCATCATCATCGCCGCGAACCACGACACCGTCTTTCCTGCCAAGGAACCGACGCCGGTTTTCGGCCCAAACCTTCCTGCAGTGCTGATATCCCGTCGCTTCCTCCGAATTGAGCTGGCGGCAGCGCGCAAGTTCAGAGCCATTTTCCTCTGTCCTCTGCTCTGTCTTCTGCAGCGCAGGAGACTTGTCTCTTCCACGAAGCTGAAACGTGCACGCAGCAACGAGCAACACGCCGATTGTCGTAAGCAACGACACCGCCTTTAATGTCCTGACATGCGTCATTAGTGGAACATCTGCACGTTGGATGATTGATAGCCGAGGCCTGGTGTCAGGAAGCGGCGAAGCTGTTCGCGTCCCTGATCCTGGGCCGAGGCGCGCTGAGCTGCTTCAAGACTCTGCACCCTGCCCTGTGCCGTCACGACGGCGGTGAGGTCAGCGAATTGTTGCGCATTCAGCGCAAGAAGCTGATTGCCGGCCTGGGTCGCCTGAAGTGCGCCGCTAGCACCCTGGCTCGACGTCACGAGGGCGGATGTCTGGATGCGATTGGTATCGAGGTTGCCAACGATGCCGGCCTGAACACGAAGCGCGTCCTGCGTCGCGGCATAAGTATTCTGCCAACGTGATTGAGCGTTGGAGACCAGCGACTGGTTCGATTGGCTGCTGGTGGCTGGCGCGTAGCTGGTGGAGAACGCGCGATCGATCTGCTGCACATCGTAGGCGAGCCGCTGAGCCTGAGCCAGTAATTGCTGGGTCCGCTGGATCGAGGATTGCAGTTGCTGCAGCGATGAATACGGCAGGTTTGCCAGATTCCTTGCCTGATTGATCAGCATCTGAGCTTGGTTTTGCAGCGAGGTGATCTGGTTATTGATCTGCTGAAGCTCTCGAGCAGCGGTCAGGACATTCTGGACGTAGTTGTTTGGATCGAACACGATCCACTGCGCCCGTGCGGGCATCGTGCCGAGCGCCAGCACGACGGTGCCAACGCACGCCAACAGGCCAGGACGCCTCATGGTGATTTCTCCAGGTTCGAAAGATCAGGAATTAGGTCGATGGCCCAAGCGACGTCGCGATGCTGCAGCCAGGCCGGTACGAAGCCATCGGGTCCATGTTCGGCGAGTAGCTGCGCGATGGCAGCCTGGTCTGTCTTGGACGAGGCCGCCGTAAAGGCGAGCGCAATCTCCCCAAGGCCAAGTTCGAACATCCGGTTGCCGCGCCGGGATTGGCAATAGTAGTCCCGCTTGGGCGTAGCTCGGCTCAGAAGCTCGATCTGTCGGTCATTAAGACCAAAGCGGCGGTAGATCGCGGTAATTTGCGGCTCGATCGCCCGCTCGTTCGGTAGCAATAGCCGCGTCGGACAGCTTTCGATGATCGCCGGCGCGATCGCGGAGCCATCGATGTCCGAAAGCGATTGGGTGGCGAAGATAACAGACGCATTCTTCTTCCGAAGCGTTTTCAGCCACTCCCGCAGCTGGCCGGCAAAATCCTCATCGTCGAGTGCCAGCCAGCCTTCATCGACAATCAGAAGGGTGGGCCGGCCGTCGAAACGGTCTCCGATCCGATGAAAGAGATAGGCCAGCACGGCCGGGGCGGCGCTCGTACCGATCAGGCCCTCGGTCTCGAAGGCCTGGACCGAAGCCTCGCCAAGGCGCTCGAACTCGGCATCAAGCAAATGCCCAGACGGACCGCCCAGGCAGTAAGGTTGCAGGGCACGCTTCAGCGAGTTGGATTGAAGGAGAACTGACAGGCCCGTGAGTGTGCGTTCCTGCCTCGGTGCTGAAGCGAGCGACGTCAGCGCGGACCACAGATGATCCTTGACTTCCGGAGTAATCTCGATCTTTTCCCGTGCCAGGATCGCGCCGATCCATTCGGTGGCCCATCCGCGCTCGGAAGGATCATCGATCCAGGCTAACGGTTGCAGAGCGACAGGGCTTTCCTCCGCATCGGACAATGCACCGCCGAGATCATGCCAATCGCCATCCATGGCAAGCGCAGCTGCCCGGATCGAACCACCGAAATCGAACGCAAATACTTGCGAGTTCGGATAACGGCGGAATTGAAGCGCCATCAAAGCAAGCAGGACCGACTTCCCGGCTCCCGTGGGCCCCACCACGAGGGTATGACCGACGTCGCCGACATGGAGGGAGAACCGGAATGGCGTCGATCCCTCGGTCCTGCCAAACAGGAGCGGCGGACCCTTGAGATGCAGGTCTCTCGCTTCACCAGCCCAAACGGCCGACATCGGCATCATGTGAGCGAGGTTGAGGGTTGAAACGGGCGGCTGCCGCACATTGGCATACACATGTCCCGGCAGGCTGCCGAGCCAGGCCTCGACGGCATTGACCGTCTCGATCATGCAGGTGAAATCGCGGCCCTGAATGACTTTCTCGACCAGACGCAGCTTCTGATCGGCCGCGGCGGGATCTTTGTCCCATACTGTGATCGTTGCTGTGACAAAGGCCTGTCCGATCTGGTCCGAACCCAACTCCTGCAGGGCGGCGTCGGCATCTATGGCCTTGTTGTGGGCGTCGGTGTCGAGCAGCGTCGACGCCTCGTTGGTCATGACCTCCTTGAGAATGGCGCCAATCGATTTTCTCTTGGCGAACCACTGGCGACGAATTTTGGTGAGCAGCTTGGTGGCGTCGGTCTTGTCGAGCATGATCGCGCGGGTCGACCAGCGATACGAGAACGCTAGACGGTTCAAATCATCCAGTATTCCCGGCGTCGTCGCGCCAGGAAAGCCGACGATCGTCAGAACCCGCACACTGGCCGTACCCAGCATCGGCTCGAGCCCACCGGTCAGCGATTGGTCAGCCAACAGCGCATCGATATACATTGGAATTTCGGGCACGCGGACGCGATGGCGGTTGGTCGAAATCGTTGAGTGCAGGTAGGTCAGTGTGTCCTGATCATCGAGCCAGGCGCATTCGGGCATGAACCCCTCGACCAGCTGCAACACGCGGTTGGTTTGGTCGATAAATCCGCGCATTACCTCACGGACGTCTGCTCCAACAATGCGATCGCGCCCCTCATAAAGCAGTCGCTCCGCCCTGGCGGCTCCCTCCTCCGGAGGCAGATAAAGAAAGGTCAGGAAATAGCTTGATTCATAATGGGCGCCCGCCTCTTCAAAATGGGCCTTGCGTTCGGCATCGACCAGCGCTGATGCAATATCCGGAAAGGCATTTGGCGGATAAACGCCCGCTGAATGACGCTGCGCCTCAACGAACACCGCCCAGCCGGATCCCAGCCGGCGCAAGGCGTTGTTGAGACGACCTGCGACCGCAACAAGTTCAGCCGGTACGGCGCTGTCGAGATCGGGGCCCCGAAATTTTGCCGTCCGCTGGAACGAACCGTCCTTATTGAGGACGACCCCCTCGTCGACGAGGGCTGCCCACGGCAGGAAGTCGGCGAGACTCGCGTTTGAACGGCGATATTCAGCAAGGTTCATCATGAAGGTGCGCTCATGTGTTGAGGTGGCCGGGAATACGCAAATGTCGGTGCACGACGTCGACGAAGGCCGGATCGCGCCTGGCGGCCCAGACGGCAGCCATGTGACCGATGAACCAGAGGACGAGACCCGCGATCCAGAGCCGCAGTCCCAGACCAAGCGCCGCCGCCAGGGTGCCGTTAACGATCGCGACCGACCGCGGCGCGCCGCCCATCAGGATCGGCTCGGTAAGCGCGCGGTGAACAGGCACGACAAAACCTGCGACGGATTCATCCATCAGATCACCACGCCGCCGCCGAAGGAGAAGAATGACAGGAAGAAGCTCGAGGCGGCAAACGCGATCGACAGACCAAACACGATCTGAATCAGCCTACGGAAACCACCAGATGAATCTCCAAACGCAAGCGTCAGCCCGGTCACGACGATAATGATGACGGCGATAATTTTGGCGACGGGCCCTTCAACCGATTGCAGAATCTGGTTGAGCGGCTGCTCCCACGGCATGTTCGAGCCGGCTGCCCAGGCTGGAACGGCGGTCAGAATGACCGTGCCGGAAGCTGCCAACGAAGCGAGTTTCCGAAGAAGGCGATATTGCGGATGCATGTCAGTCTCCTGTTGGTGAAAGGCTGTAGTCGCCGGCGGCTCCGAGTCCCGTGACGAGGGCGAGTTCGGCGAGCCGGCGGTCAACGCCGCGTCCCGTCAGCACGGCGACAACGTTGATGGTTTCGGCGATCAGTGCGCGCGGGACCGTGATGACGGCTTCCTGGATGAGTTGCTCGAGCCGCCGCAGCGCACCGAGCGCTGTACCGGCATGGATGGTCCCGATGCCGCCGGGATGACCTGTGCCCCACGCCTTGAGCAGATCGAGAGCTTCAGCGCCACGAACCTCGCCAATCGGAATGCGATCAGGACGCAGCCGCAGGGAGGATCGGACCAGGTCCGATAGCGTGGCGACACCATCCTTTGTCCGCAGCGCTACGAGGTTCGGTGCCGTGCACTGAAGCTCGCGCGTGTCTTCGATCAGAACGACCCGATCGGAACTCTTTGCCACCTCGGCCAAAAGTGCATTCGTCAACGTCGTCTTGCCGCTCGATGTCCCGCCGGCGACGAGGATGTTCTTCCGCGCGGCGACCGCGTTCTTCAGGACGCTGGCCTGCTCCGAGGTCATGATCGCTTTGGCGACGTAGTCGTCGAGCGTAAATACGGCGACCGCAGGCTTGCGGATGGCAAAAGCCGGTGCGGCAACGACGGGCGGCAAGAGGCCTTCGAAGCGCTCCCCGGTTCCAGGCAATTCGGCCGAAACCCGTGGCGCGCCGGCATGCACCTCGGCGCCTACGTGATGCGCTACCAGGCGAACGATGCGCTCACCATCAGCTGCGGACAGGATTTCGCCGGTATCGATCAGGCCATTTGACAACCGGTCGATCCACAGCCGGCCATCCGGGTTGAGCATCACCTCGATGATCGTTTCATCTTCGAGGTAGCCGGAAATCGCCGGACCGAGCGCGCTGCGCAGCATTCTCGCGCCGCGTGAACTCGCTTCCGATTGAATGGAATTGATTGCCACCGTCGTCCCCACCCGATGAGAACGCTCAAGAAGGCGCCCTCAGATGGGAACGAATAGAAAAGGCACCGGATGACTTATCGCAACAAGCCTTTGCCGTGGATCGTAGGCCAGCGTAGAAAAGGAAGTGCTTGCGGAGGTTCGTTCAATCAAGCATCGCTGCCCGGCTCAATACGCACGAAATCGTCCGGAATTTCGCGCAGGAAATTCTGTCCCTTCTGCAAGCGGCGGCCGAGCGCTTCCACAAATCCGTCAAAGCGCTCCCTGCCCTTGATCTGCGCCGCCGTCTGCGCGTCATTTGGCAATGGTGGCGTGATCGTTAGCCAGAAACGAATGAAGAGAGCCAGGGTCTCCGCGGTCAAACCTACGTCGCGCTCAAGCCTCTGCATCTGGCGCGACAGCCGGTCCAGGCGACGAGCAAACGCTGCCTCCCGCCTGTCCGCACCGTCCGGCGAGAGAAAGGACGCAACCGCGGCTTCCACGATCGCCGACCGGGAAAGGTTCTTGCGATCGGCCAGATCCGAGATCTGTTTAAGGAGTTCGGGCGGAAAATAGACGTTCATTCTGTCGCGCATAGTGCCTCAAAGCTCCATGCCGTCATCCGGATCCATGGCGACCTGGCGCGCAACGCCGCGCATTTGCTGGCGCATTAGCCTGGACTGCCGGATCGCGTCCTCGTCATCGTCAAGAACAGCGGCAAATTCTTCTGCAGGCGTCGGTTCGGCCGTCTCCTTGACGATCGCAACGTGATCAGGCAGTTCGGGCTCACGACGAAGGCCGCTGTTTGCAGTGTCTTCCCCTGCCTGCTCGACCCTGTCAGTTGCAGACGGCGCCGGCTTGGGCGCTCCAAGCGTCGACCATCCGTCTGTTCGCAGTGATCGGCCGGAAACCCCGGGATCTGGCGGCGGCAATACCCGCTCGATAAACCGCTGATCCTCAAAATAGCGCACCTTCTTCGCCCGGACCGGAGGTGTCCCTGCCACCATGACGATCTCATCTCGCGGTGGGAGCTGCATGACCTCACCGGGGGTCAGGAGCGGCCGTGCGGTCTCCTGCCGCGAGACCATGAGGTGCCCCAGCCAGGGATTCAGCCGGTGCCCAGCATAGTTCTTCATCGCCCGCATCTCGGTGGCCGTGCCCAGTGCGTCTGAGACCCGCTTTGCGGTCCGCTCGTCGTTGGTCGCGAAGCTGACGCGGACGTGGCAATTATCGAGAACCGCGTTGTTGGGCCCGTAGGCTTTCTCGATCTGATTCAGCGATTGTGCGATCAGGAAGCTCTTAATTCCATAGCCCGCCATGAAGGCGAGTGCAGACTCAAAGAAATCGAGACGCCCGAGTGCCGGGAACTCATCAAGCATCATGAGAACCCGGTGCCGGCGATCGCTAGCGTGCAAGTCTTCGGTCAGGCGGCGGCCGATCTGATTCAGCACCAGGCGGATCAACGGCTTGGTCCTCGAAATATCGGAGGGCGGTACCACTAAGTAGAGTGACGTCGGCCTGTCATCGGCAATCAGGTCGGCTATACGCCAATCGCACTGGCGGGTTACTCGCGCCACGACGGGATCACGGTAAAGTCCGAGGAACGACATCGCCGTGGACAGGACGCCGGATCGTTCATTCTCCGACTTGTTGAGCAACTCGCGCGCGGTGGAGGCGACCACGGGATGGGCGCCTTCTCCGCCGAGGTGCGGCGTAGTCATCATCGCTTTCAACGTGGCCTCGATCGGCCGCTTCGGGTCCGATAGGAACGCCGCGACGCCGGCCAAGGTCTTATCAGCCTCGGCATAGAGAACGTGGAGGATCGCGCCCACCAGAAGCGAATGACTGGTCTTTTCCCAATGGTTCCGCTTGTCGAGTGAGCCTTCGGGATCAACCAGGACGTCGGCCACATTCTGGACGTCTCGCACCTCCCACTCCCCGCGCCGGACCTCGAGCAGCGGATTATAGGCTGAGGACTTTGGATTGGTCGGGTCGAACAACAGGACGCGCCCATGACAGGAGCGGAAACCGGCAGTCAATTGCCAGTTCTCGCCCTTGATGTCGTGAACGATGGCCGAGCCAGGCCATGTCAGCAGCGACGGGACAACCAAGCCGACACCCTTGCCGGACCTGGTGGGAGCAAAGCACAACACGTGTTCCGGCCCGTCGTGGCGCAGATAGTCATCGTCGAGCTTGCCCAGCACCACGCCGTCTGGGCCGAGAAGACCGGCGGCTCTCACCTCTTCCGGACCGGCCCAGCGCGCCGAACCATAGGTCTCGACATTCTTGGCCTCGCGGGCCCGCCAGACCGACATGCCGATCGCCGCCGCTATCGAAACAAAAGTTCCCGATGCCGCAATGAAGGCACCCTCGACAAAGACCTGAGGCGCATACGCGTCATAGACAAACCACCACCAGAAAAAGATCGGCGGGTAGTAGAATTTCCAACCCCACAGCTCGAACCATGGGCGGCCAAGCTCCGGCTGGAAAGCAAGCCGCCAGGCGGTCCACTCCGTTGCTCCCCAGATCGCGAGCAAAACGATCAGGCCGACAACGATGACCTGTCCCCAGAGGATTTTGGTCCCGGACATCCGAACACCCTCGCGCTATTGAAGTTGACCAACCAAATCTAGAGGCCCAAGTCGCGCTTGCGGCCAAAGCCCCATTCGATGCCACCGCCTTCTTTCGCGACACCGGTGACGTGCTGGCCGAACTTCTTCTCGAGCTCGCGCGACCATGGCACGAGCTGGAAGCCGAGCCCGTTGTCGATCATGGCAAAACGCCCCGACGCCAGCGGCAGCCGCTGGCGATAAGTGCCTGCCACATGTTCCCCCGAAGCCGCACGCACGTGAGGCAAGCCAGTCTCGGCTGAAACCCTTGCTCCTACCTCGTCCAGCTCGCGGCGGCGCAACGTATTCAACAGGTCGCGCTGCAGGATGGTGCGTCGCCCTTGCCGGCGCGCCAGACCTTCCTGAACCAGATGCTCGGCACGCGCTTCCATCGCGTCGCGGGTCTCACGGCCGAATCCTCCCATGGCGAGCGGCATCGGGTCCCGTTCGACCAGCCGATGGTCGAGCCAGGTCGCGCCTTTCGCGGTGATCTGCTCTCCCAGATCAAGATCGGAACGGGGTGCGAGCACCACGGTCGGTTGCGCATCGCCGCTTTGACCGAAGCGCCGGACTTCGACGATGCCACCCGCCGGCGGAGCATGTTCAAAGGCCTCGATGCCGCGGAACCGGACGTGATGCGCGCGTCCGTCTGTTCCGTCGATTACGGCATAGGCCTCGCCGGTCAGTTCGTCGTGCAGTCCTCGATCAACCAGCCGTCCCACGATCTGGGATGCTGGCGGCCCACCCTCGATCACGTAATCGGAAATGCCACGTTCTTCTCCACGCCCGGTGAAGGCGCGGTGCATAGTCTTGATGATGTCGCCGCGCATCCCGAGATCGCGCAAGCTACGCTCGGCCTCCAGCCCGACCATCCACTCCCCAGGCGCTGCTGACGCCGCAAGACCCATCTTATCCAGGTGCTGGAGGCGGCCAACCATCAGGCGCCGGATCTCGGGATCGGAGCAGCCGGGACTCTCAGGACGAAGATCAATGTAGCCGGTTTCGTCGGCCGCCAATCGGATCTCGCGATCAAGCCGCGTCCATCGCTCCGCCGTGACCTCCCTTTCCAGCGAATTGCGGATCTCATGCTCCGGCTTCGGACCCAGTTCAATCGCGACCAATTCCTCAGCGCGTGAGCGCAAGCCCCGACTGATATAGTCCCGGGAGATCACGAGATCGGCGCCTTCCTCATCGACTCCCCGAACGAGAAAATGGATGTGTGGGTTGTTGGTATTCCAATGATCAACAGCTACCCAATCGAGACGCGAGCCAAGGTCGATCTCCATTTGCCGGGCGAGATCGCGAGCGAAGGCCTTGAGGTCTGTCATCTCGCCGGCATCCTCGGGCGAGATGATGAACCGGAAATGATGGCGATCGTCCTGACACCGTTCCGCGAAAGCCGCGCCGTCGGCGCGGTCGCTGCCGGCGTCGAACATCTCGGCTCTCTCACCGCTCCGGGTGACGCCTTCGCGCTTCAAGTACGAAAGATGGGCCGCAAGCGGCGCCGAGCGGAATGCTCGTCCCTTGTGGCGAACAATGCGCGCCTTCACCACAGCTCGCCGCGTCGGGCTGAACAATCTGCTGCGGCTAAACGCGAGCCTGCCGCGGCCAAACGTCGAACGCCCGTAGGCCCTGGCTCGCTTGCCAGCCGCAGCCTGACCAGAGGTATGGCCAGCTTTCTTCGCGGCACGTAGCACCTGGTTGATGAAGCTCTTCGGCTTGGGTGCGCGGGTGCTGCGAATACGCCCGGGTCGAATACGCAGATCGCTGTCGCCAACGGCCATGGTCAACCCTCAAACGGCGCACGAACGCCCACAGTGCCGAAAATGTCCTTGATTGCATTGTTCAAACTGCAAGGCGCGGCACGCGCCCCGACCGGCCGGCACGCCAGAACCCAAGCCATGCCAATGGCTTGCGGTTCGACCGGCGAGCCTCTTTTATCTCGCCGTCCTACTCTCGTGCTCTTGGTCGCCCGGTCGATGATGCCCAGGGTCCAACTGCCGAGCCAACAGACTCTCGGTCCTCGCGGCGGTTTGCGACAAAATGCAGTTCGGGTCATTGCAGTAGATCCTTCAAAGGCGCCTGCCCAAACACGCCGGCTGGTGGCCGATTCATTGCGAAAGAGACGCCGCGACTTGGCAGTTGACTTGCGAAGCCCATACTGTGTGCGAGCGTTTGCGATAGCGATCGTTACCCGAAGGGCCGAGACACCCGCAGGGTGGCTCGGTGAGGAGCGAAGCGACGAGTAGAGCGCGGGCCGAAGGCATCGCCCGTGTGCCATCAGCGCCAATGTGTGCATGTTTTCGCATTCACTCATCGCAGACCTCCCGCAGCGGCCCTCGCGACGAACAAACCTGTCGCCTGCGGAACAACGGCCGAGATGTCGTGAATGGTCGCCGCGGTCCGAGCCTGGCTCGGCGGGCTCCCGGACTGCAGCCCGGAAGCGGTCCTTGATCCCTCAGACCGCACCACGAAGAGCTCTCCAGCAGATGGCCGCAGATTCGCAACTGAGCTGGTAGCGACGATGTCACTACCGATAACTGGCTCGAGCTTCTGCACATAGATCTGGGTTTCAGCTGGCAATGGACGCCCAGCGAGATGCTGTTCGTAACGTGCAGGTCCCGCGTTGTAGGCTGCAAGGAAGCCCGGCGAGCCGTAACGATCATGCAGTTCGCGAAGGTGGGCGGTACCTGCAAGAATGTTGTCACGGGGATCGTATGGATCATTGCCGAGATCGTGCCGCAGACGCAGCTCTGGCCAGGTCTCCGGCATGATCTGCATCAGCCCCATCGCGCCCTTTGGTGACCTGGCGTTCACGTCCCCTGCGCTTTCAGCGCCCATCACCGCGCGTATCCAGCGCACCGGAACACCAAACCGAAACGACGCTTCCTCGACGAAATCCGGAAACGCAACGCCAGTTCGAATATTCGCTGCACGCTCCGCGAGGCGCGTCTCGGCTACAGCAGGAGCGCCGCTCACGATCAGCGCAACGACAAACGGAACGACAACGCGCAGGCTCCTCTCGAAGAAATGCAAGTGTGCCGCCGCGTTCGCGCCTATCCAGGGTAAAGCCGCTTCGCGGAGGCCTCTCGCCCGCCCTAGATCGCCGCTGCGCGCGACCGTTGCGTAATTGCCGGTTGGGGCGGAGGACATGACGCCGAACAGAGGAATGGCAGATGAGGTACCCAAAATGCGCACGCTCAATCCTCCCAGGTCCAGACAGGAAGAGCACGACCAATGACGGACGATGCCGGCAAGAACCCGAAATAGCGGCCGTCCAGCGAGCTCGCGGACTGCCAGTTCATGACAAAGAGTTCGCCCTCACCGACGACACGACAACCCTCCCATTTCGGGAGCGGCCGGCCACGGCTGTCGCGATCCCGGGCCTCGCCCATTTCGATCGCGTCTACGGAAAGACTGAGCCCGCTTCTGCAAACGGTCTGCCCGGGAAGCGCCAGCACACGTTTGAGCATCGGCAACCCGGCCGGCAGATAGCCGTTCAGATCGAGGAAGGTCGCAAGCGGCTCCGGCGGCTGAACGGCAACGAGTTCGGTAACGAACAAGTTGTCCAACGGCTGCAGACGATAGAGCCCGACCGGCACACTCTCGGAAGCATTCCAGACATAGACCGGTGCGATCTCCGAAATCACTGGGACGATGAGAGCCGCGGCACCCCCGAACATCGCCGCCAGCGTTCTAAGTCTGCTGATCATCGCATGATCCTCTGCCGATGCAGCCACGCCTGATGGCGTCCTTTCGTGTAAGGGCGAGGGTTCTCGTTGACGGACAGCCGGTTGTGAACGTGATGCCAATAGTCCGGTGCTGCGTCTGCCGGATTGATATCCAGCGCTTCGACGGCATCGATCAACTGCAGCGCCCGTTCGACCTTCGGCCATCCGGATAGGCGCAAAAGGATCTCACCGCCTGGCTTCACATAGGGCACGGTCGTGCACCGCTGCCCGGGCGCGACTGCACGAAGTATGTCCATCCGCGAAACCGCGGTTCCGAAGTCGTTCGACGTCCAGCGAACGAACGCGAAGATGCTGCCCGGCGTAAATGACAGCAGCCGCCGGCGCCGATCGAGGATCTTCTCCGCGACGGCACGTCCGAACCGAATGCGGTTCTCGATACGCTTCTCAAGCCAAAGGATCTCGACTTCGGTGAGGTCGTTCATGAGACGCTCCGAGCCTGAGAGATTATCCGATGGGCTGGCCAGTGCGCGCTTGCGACGGCGCATCGTCGCCGTCCTTGACCGTGAGGTGGGGTAGACCACGCTGATAGGTGCAGGTCGTTGTCGCCGGCTGCGCGAACGGCGTGGTCCGTTAGAAGAAATCCGAAGGATTTCTGGTTAGTAAAGTTACGACGGCGGGAAAGCGCTGCGGGACAAGGACTTAAGTTCGATTTCGGTCCCCGATAGCACGAGGATCCGGTCCTCGATGGCACGAGTGTTACGGTCCCCGATAGCACGAGCTGATTCACAGGCTGTCCCCCGAGTTAGGAATAAGCCCGCGGCGCCGAAGTCTCGCGGTGAACGGATCAACGGGCGCCTGTACGAAGTTCAGGCGCTCGGCGCCATTTGTGTCACGCGTGAGCACCAGCTGGTAGCCGGGCAATGTCTGCCGCTGGACGATCTGGCGCACGTCATACGCAAAATGCTTGAGTGGCGAGAGGCTGCCGGACTTGGCGTGGAGGTGAACAAGGTCAAAGCTCCAGCCGCCCTCCTGGCGGCCGCCGTGCTTGCGCACGAGCCGGTAAAGCCAGCGCTCGAGACCACCCGTGAGATCGAAATACGCGCGATCAATGGTGAGCACGAGCGCGTCATCGATCACACCGGCATAGAACCAATCGGGCAAGATCAGTTCGATACCGAACGGGCGTCCGCTTGCGTCAGCGGTCTCCTTCCATTCGTTGATCCAGGAGAACCGGCGCCGCCGCCGTTCTGCAGGCTGACGGATTGAAGTCAGCACCGTCGTTGACTGCAACCTGTCAAGACCCGCCTTGAGCCGATCGTAGTCGCGTGCGCTGGTGCCGCGGCCGACGAACGTCAGAATTTCGTACGGCGTTGCAGCCATCAAGCGCGACGTTTTCAGGCCCGCGTCCCGCGCTTCGACGATCTGCGACGCGGCCCAGATCAGGACATCTGCATCCCAGATGGTCGCCATTCCGTGTTCCGGCACGGCCTCGACACGAATGGAGATCACACCAGCGCGGAAGTCGATCGGAACGACTCGCTTCGTCTTTGCGAGCGAAAAGAACGGATACGCCATCAGATCCTGCGCATCGCGAGGCGCGAGATCGCCGGGCAGCGCCCGGAACAGTTCGAGTTGATCGCGTTCGGACCGAAATTTTCGCCGCATCGCTACTTCCTTATCTAGCGATCAGCGGCGTTCTTGGCCTGCATAGGGGCGCAGGTTCGGATGCTTCTTGGCCGGCAGTACGGTCCCCTTGCCGGGATCCGACGTCGATGTCTTGGCGCCGAGATCAGCCCAAGCTTTCAGATCGTCCGGCGCGTAGACGACGCGCCCACCGATCTTCCGGTAAGTCGGCCCGGTGCCGTAGGTACGATGCTTTTCCAGCGTCCGGCCGGAAAGGCCGAGAAATCGCGCAGCTTCCGGCGTGCGCAGGTATCGCGGCGGAAGGCCGGTGTTCGGATCGGACATTCGAAAGGCTCCGTGACCATCTGGAGCGCCAGCGCGAGCGGCGGCGCGACGACGGTCACCATCGCGGAGAGGGCCCGCGAAGAGGGATGCCGATGATCGGGGGACATTTTTTCGATACCCCCAAATGAGGGTGTTATTTGACCTTACGCTTCGGACGCAGCAATTCCCGGTAGCCGCCG
Organism: Bradyrhizobium sp. AZCC 2262; assembly: GCF_036924535.1. NCBI lineage: Bacteria > Pseudomonadati > Pseudomonadota > Alphaproteobacteria > Hyphomicrobiales > Nitrobacteraceae > Bradyrhizobium > Bradyrhizobium sp. AZCC 2262. Next base: position 6,829,696 of record NZ_JAZHRT010000001.1, read on the forward strand.
CGCATCAACGCGAGGCCGCTTTGCACGAGGCGAATGGTTCGATTGCGGAGATCGTGCGTTTTCCAGGCGTGATCCGGAATGCGCTTCTTGCCGAAGAGCCCTTCGGCGATCGCGCGATAAGTGCTGCCGGTGGCCCGAGCATCGAGCGCGCGAATGGCGACGCTTAGCCGTTCGCGCCGCGGTCTGGATAGCTCATGAAAGGCAGGCCCTGGCGTGCGCCCATTCACTGCGCGCCATAGCCGCCGGGCGGCGTACGCACGCGCATCGAAATCGCCGTCAAACGGCAATTCCGTTGCATAGGTTGCACCGATAGCGGGTGGTTCTGTAAGCCAGACGCGATGCTCCACCCCTCCAACACGAAGGATGACGTGCCACCCATCGGACGCGCGTCGCACTTGACCTGCAGCGAGATCCAGCAGCGGTCGAACCGCCTTAGAGCCGTGTGCAGAGGACGGGGTCGGCACGACTGGAACGACAGACGGCAGAACCTCCGGTGCCCAGAAGATGGTCTGTTCGCCGGACGACCCGCGCGGGTCATGAGCGAAAGCAGATACCCCACCTCCTCCTGAATTCCGGCGTTACTTGTCCGTCCGGACTGCTGGCGATCATCGCCTGGTAGTCGCGTTGATAGTCAGCATTGCGACGAAGACATTCCCAGGCAATGTCGGTGATGTCAGCTTCTTGTAGGCTCTTGTAAGACTCCGGCGACCGCCAATCGAATGCAGGCATTGTTCCCATCCCTTTCGCATAGCTAACGAGGATTGCGGAGCAATAATTCTGAACGATTTGGTTGTGGGAAGGCCCCAGTTCGGCACCACGTGGTGCCCCGGAGTAACCACCAATCTGCCGGAAAACATTTGTGTCTGAACGGTGATACCGTGCGCAAATTCTTCTAGTTCGAACGCGCACCACGCACGAGACGTCCCTGCTCGGTAACCCATTTAGCGCGTCGAAGATGAGTCAAGTATGCGTTGCGTGCGCGATCAGGCTCGCGCTCTGGATCAACATGCAAAACTATTCGCGCGACTTCCTGCCAGTCAGCCCCCTCGCTCTCGGCCTGCAAAAGGCGTGTGTACGTCGCGACATGCTGCTCGTCATAGAGCGTCAGCACCGTATCGTCCGGAGCGCTATCAATGACATCTGGGTCTAGTGGTGGCTTTTGCATTGTATCCGTTTCGCGAAGGCAAGGAAGTCTACGCCATAGTTTGGCCGCAAACTAGCCCGGTGAGCCGATTGGCAATTCTGTATCTGATTTCGCTCCGATACAGACGATTGCCTCGGCCGACGGCGCCGGCGGCATCCCTTGAAAAATAGCATGCTCTGCAGCGAATAGGAACGATCGTTCCTAGAACGATCGTTCCGGTTCAGTTCCCATGTCGCTATGGATCTCAAGGAGATCATGGCCGTGAATCTGCGTCGGAAACGCCACGATCTACAAATGACGCAAGAGGAGTTGGCTGAGCGCGCGGGTTTAAGCACGCGTTACGTCGGCGCCATCGAGCGCGGCGACGTCTCGGCGAGTGTCACAGTGCTCGGACAGATTGCCGAGGCTTTGGGCGCGGAGCCGGGAGACTTGCTCAAGCGAACTGGGCGGGGGAGCAAATCGTAGACTGCTTCGAGCTGGCCAGTGGGCGCCCCGCTCCGATGAGCGGGGCGCTGCACTCGGCTCGGGTCAGTCACCGTTGGGCTTGCGGCTGCGGGACCAGATAAGGGTGAAGGTCTCGGCGTCTTCGTCGTCGAAGAGGTTGGCGTAGATCGGGGCGTTGAAGCTCGGATCGTCGAGCTTGACCGAGAGGTAATCGCGGCCCTCGTTGGAGCGCTTCGACCAAGCGGCCCCGATCTCTGCGCGGCCGACGTAGACCCGGTGGCTCGGAGCGTTCTCGTTGGTCCTGTCAGTCTCGGGGACGATGCGGACGCCCTTGGTCTGGAGGCTCAGGGTGACGATCTCGCCTTGGAATTCCTGGCCGGACTTCTTGAATGAACCGATGTTAGCCATGTCACTTCTCCTTGCTGTTTCCGAGCCCGCGACCACCGCGGCCTCGATGGCGATCTGAAAGCCGAAGGCGATCGACGCCGCACCCGTTGGGCCGAAGCGCAGCGGAGGATGGCGGCGGTGAGACTTTCTTGCCTCGCGAGGAATGGGCGGAGCCCAGGGGAAGAAAGTCTCACCGCCGCCATTGCGGTTCAGGCGATCGAGGCGCAGCCGGCCTTCGGCCAGATCAAGCCAATGAGAGGCGAGGTGATCGCGTGCGCTGAACAGCATCCTGGAGACGTGCCAGCGAACGATCGGAACAAACAAGAAACCCCGCATTCCCAGCGAAGGAAAAGGAAACCAGGCGTGCAGAAAGGCGGCCCGTGTCCTCGAACAGACAGAACCAGCGTGCCCGACAGCAAACCGCGGGATCCAGTCTGCCGATAAGATCACCCAGCTCAATCGAAGCGCTTCAGTGAGGGCCGCGATTATCTCTCGGCTAAGCCAAATAATCCTCGCTTCATCGCTCCGATCTATGCTGACCGACAGAGGAAAAACACGCGCCGTCACATTCCCGTGGTCGTCGTCAGCTCATTCGGTGGCTGAATTGGGCTGAGTGCAGTGCCCGGCCAAGGGTCGTTACGCATCGACACACTCGCCCATGCGGCGCCCCCGACAGCGATGGCACCAAGGATGGCGAACGATTCTCGCAACGATTCCGAGGGAACGCCAAGGTGTGCAAAGGCAAGTGTCACACCATAGCCGGCGCGTGCTGCCGGAACCGCGAATAGTAGGCCAATCACTAGGCGGACGACCCGAGAGCGTGCGATCGAGAAGGCGAACCGCCCGACCTCGAACGTGAAACCGGCCGCAACGAAGCCAACAACGATGGCACCGAACGGCCCTGTTCCGGCATGAAATGAATAGGTCCCCACGGCCACGCCGACGAAGAAGGATAATGCGTGGGTTGCAAGCGCGAACAGTGCCCAGCAGAAAATACCGAGCCCGACGATGTTGAGAAGAACGCCTATGATGAGCATGGTGGTAGTCCCCGCCACAAAGGTTACAAGGGTCGCGCCTTCCACCACCACCACCACCACGGCGCGTCCAAGTAATAACTGATCCCGCCCGTATATGGAATCCCTTCTGATGGAGTTTCAGGCATGAAAATGAAACGCAGGAACGCAGCCCGGATCACTGTCGCGATGGAGACCGACATTGCACTGTCACGTTGACGGATAGCCGTGGCCGGCCTTCGAAACGATAATCAGGAAGGCCGGCTTTTCGATCGTGGTTAGCTAAGCGGCAAGCTTGATCAACCCTAGCTGCTGCAGCGCGGTGACGCCGTCGTCGAGCCCGATCTCCTCAGTGATCTTGCCGTCTTTGAGCTTCAGAACAGTCGTACCGGTAAATCGCATTTTTCGACCGGTGTTCGCAGGCAAGGAGCCGACCAGGAAATCGCTGAATGCGGGACCAGTGTGCGTCCCGCCACCTTCCCAACGGCCGACCACATAATCGCCCTCCGCGATGAGATCGGCTGCGCCCCAGAAGTTGAGATCGGGAAAGGCCCGACGGAAATCCGTCATGAAAGCCTTGATGTCCTCGCGTCCTCGACGCGGTTCATGCAGCGAATACTGAAGCAGCATATCCGGCGCGGCGAGTTCATCGACGATTCCGAGATCGCACGTCTCACCCCAGAAGTTGGTGAACCAGCGGCCGACGATGGCTTTGTTTTCATCTTGCCTCGACATCTTGTCTCCTCTTTGTTTCGTCGCCTCAACCGACGACCGGATCAATCGATGCGAAACTCTGGAGCATAGATGTTCAGTCAGCCACCCGATTTCCGACCTCTTCGCAAGATGGCAGGAGCCACAGTTCTTAGCGACCGGAGAAAACAACCTTACAGTTGCGCAAGCGAGTTTAGCGCGTAGCGAGAGGGCGAGAGGCGGCGCTTACGCGCCACCCTTGCCGAATTTCCAAACGGGAATGCCAAGCTTCCGTGCCTTGTCGGCCAAGTTCTCCTGAATGCCGGTGCCGGGAAAGACGATGACGCCGATCGGCAGTACGTCCAGCATCTGATCGTTGCGCTTGAACGGCGCTGCCTTGGCATGTTTGGTCCAATCGGGTTTGAAGGCGATCTGTGGAACTTTGCGGCTGTCGGCCCAGCAGGCCGCGATACGCTCGGCGCCCTTCGGTGAACCGCCGTGCAAGAGAACCATGTCCGGATGCTTGGCATGAACCTGATCGAGCTTGTCCCAGATCAGGTGATGATCGTTGCAGTCCAGGCCGCCGGTGAAGGCGATCTTCGGCCCGGCAGGCAGCAGCACTTCAGTTTCGGCCCGGCGCTTGGCGGCAAGGAAGTCGCGACTGTCGATGACAGCCGAGGTCAAGGTACGGTGGTTCACCATCGAACCGCCGCGTGGATGCCAGTGCGATCCAACGTGCTGTGCAAAGCGTTCGGCTGCCTGGTCGCGAAAATATTCCATGCTGTTGCGCCGCTCGATCAGCGTCATGCCCTCGGCAGTGAGACGCTCTAGCTCGACCGAACGGATTTCGGAGCCATCCTGGTCGCGTTGGCTGCGCTTCTGCGCCTGTTCGTTGTCGTCGAGCTCGCGCTCGATGCGCTCGTTAGCGCGGTGGAAGAGATTGACGGTCGACCAGAGCAGGTCCTCGAGGTCGGGTTCGAGGCGAGTGTCGCTCAAGCTCGCGATGAGAGCGTCAAAGATGTCGGCGACGGCCGCAGCGACGACACGGCCTTCGGGTAGCGGCCTCGGGTCAGGTTCGCCCTGGAAGGGCCGGTAGCCGTGAAGTTGAAGCTCGGTGAGGACGTGATCGGTCGGGGATTTAGCGTACGGCGTTTCGATGTCGGTCTCGTTGTGTTCGATCATCATGGCGGCTTTCCTTCGTCGGATTGGTCGCGCTCATCGCGGCCTTCGTGGCGACGAAAGGCGGCGGGCGGACCGGACCTGCACCGCCAAGCGCAGCGACGGCGGCCGTAGCGCAGCGGAGGATGGCGTGAGCCGGCTATTTTGCTTCGCGATGTAAAGCGTCGCCTTGGCGACGCGACGGAAAATAGCCGGGCGGACGCCATTGCGTGGCCGGACCGCTTGCCGCAGGGTCGCCCTCTCAAGAAGGCCGTGAGCGCGGCCCTCTTCGACAGCAGGAGAAGCCTTGGGAATCGTCGGCGTACCGTCAGAGCGGAGTAAGAGCTTCGCACCCTATTCCGGTCGAAACCTCGGCAATCAGGAATCGGGCCACGTCCTCACGGGCAAGTTGAATGCGCAATGCCGCACGCAGTGCGTTAATGTCGAAACTCCGCAAATCCTCGTTGAAGTCGCCACACAGCGGTGACAGCACCATCGCCTCGATTCCGGCCGACTGCGCTCTGTCGAATAGTTCTGCCACCGCGCCATCGCCCGCCCGATCGTCGTCACGAACGATGTAGAGTCGACCCAGCGTTGCCGGAAACAGAATGGCTGCGAGATGCGCGGCCGATAGTGCTGCGACCATCGGCATGGTGGGCATGACGCAGCGGAGCGACAGCATGGTCTCGATGCCCTCGCCGGCAGCCATGACATCGCTTGCCGGATTAAAACGGACCGCGTGCCCGAGAAGATGACCCATCGCGCGGCGTGGCGTATCGACAGGCGCCTTGTCGCGCCCGGACGGGTCGAGCCAGGTGCGGTGCGCGCCGGTGATGTGCCCCTGAAGATCGGTGACAGCCGCAATCATGGCCGGCCAGATTTCCGTTGGAGCGTCTGCCTCTGGACGATAGTAGCAGCGTGGATGGAACCGGAGACTGCCAATGCCTTGCAACTCGGTGATGCCACGTTGACGCAGATAGGTTTCCACGACCGTGCCGGCGATCCGGTCTGACATGGCAAAGAGCCGCCGTGACGATTCCGACGAACCGGTCGGCGCTCGTGACATAAGCGGCCGATGGTCCGACCGGGGTTCGGTTCGCGTCAGGCTGAGGAAACGGCGTGCCTCCTCAATGACATCGCGGAAGCAGACCAGACCGCAACTTTCCCTGATAACGTCGAGCAGGTCGCCGTGTTCGCCGGTTGCCGCATCTGTCCATTTGCCCGCCGGGCGGCCACCGATATCCCGGCCTTTCAGGCGGACGAACATCGAACGACCCGCCGTGTTCCTGACATCGCCGACCTGCCAGTAATTGCCGACGCGACGGCCGTTGGAGAGATAGTGACGGCACACCGCCTCGGCCTCCCGCGCGAGGCGATTTGCCAGCTCTGCTGCATCGCGCGGCATGTCAAGCCACCGCGCGGTCGGCGATGCGCGCAATTGGATAGCGTTCCAGAACCTTGGCGAGGATCGCCGGACCGGTTGCGTCGACTGGGACGAAGAAACGGAGCTTCCACGAAATGATCTCGCCGAACACGCCGTAAGCCCGCAGCCGATCCCGCATCGTGTCGGTGAAACCGGTTAATTCGATCCGGTTCGCACCCATCACGCGGACGCGCCTGACCTGGAGACCCTCGGCGAGATCGAGCACGGTCTTGCCATCGATCAACGCAGTGAAGGCGGCGTCGGGGGAAAGATTCGACGTTCCGGTTTCCAGCGCACTGGCGACCCACGCGGGTGAGACCTTGCGGCCGATGATGCGCTCGCCAGCGTCGGTCTGCAGCCGATAGACCCTGGTCGACTCGTTGGGCAGACGCTTCCAGATCGGCAACAGTAAACCCGCGACGATGTGGATCTCGCTGTCCGTGAACTCCGGAACCTCAGCGACTTCGGCCTCCCAGGCACGGGCGAAAGTGGCGCGGTCGACCTCCCGCCAGTGCGTCTGCGGCATCATAGCCAACGGTATATTGGGATGTTCCATTGGGCGGATGAGGCGGACCCGGCGTTCGACTTCGCCGTCGTCGAGCATCAGACTGCGGGCCGGGACTTGCACGGCGGCGCGGCCCGACTGGCTGTTGATCAGAAGAACCCCGCGGGGGTCGGAGAGGCGCTTCAACGCCTCATCGAGCGTGACCGGCCGGTTACGTTCGCGCTGGGTGATGGTCAGCAGGCGCGTCTCCGCAGAGGTGCCGGGATGGGTGTAAATTGTCCGCCGGCCTGCGACGACGAAGCTCTCGGCCGTCAACGTCTCCAGTCCGACATCATAGGTGCCGGACGCGATTGCGCCCTCGATCCGCGCGGTCAGCAACTGCTCGAACGCCGTAAACAGGATGTTCTGGAGATCGATAGTCAGCGCCAACAGCCTGTTGAGGAAGGTAGTGATTGGCGGCAACTCGTCCTTGATGCCGTTGTCATCGGTGAGCTTCAACCCGGTCGCGTCCTCGAACGTTTGAAGCGCACAATCCCTGACCTTGCCAGTGACGAGCAGCAGATAGAGCTGGCGCAGGGCGTCGCGCGCGTAGTGACTTTCGAGATTGTCTTCGGGGCGGAACAGGCCTTGCCCGCCGGTCTGACGCTGTCCCTTGGTGATGGCGCCCAACGTGTCGAGACGCCGTGCGATGGTCGAGAGGAAGCGTTTCTCGGCCTTCACATTCGTGGCGATGGGGCGGAACAGCGGCGGCTGCGCCTGGTTGGTGCGGTTGGTCCGGCCCAATCCCTGGATAGCGGCGTCGGCCTTCCATCCGGCCTCCAACAGATAATGTGTGCGCAAGCGCCGGTTCTTCGCAGATAGCTCCGCGTGATAGGAACGCCCGGTACCGCCGGCGTCGGAGAAGACGAGGATGCGCTTGACATCATCCATGAATGCCTGGGTCTCGCCGAGGTTGGCGGAGCCGGCGCGGTTCTCGACGACGAGGCGGTCGACGCCATCAGATCCGGTCATGCGAATGATGCGCCGCGAGCGCCCTGTGACTTCCGCCACCGTGTCGGTGCGGAAGCGCTGCACGATTTGGTCGAGCGCACCATGAACCGGCGTTAATGACGCCAACTTCTCGATCAAGAGGTCACGACGCGCGACGGCGTCCCGGCATTGCACTGGCTGGCCATCTCGGAAGGCTGGTCGCGACGACAGGTTACCCTCGCTATCGGTAAAGGGTTCGTAGAGTTGGGTCGGAAAGCTGTGCGCCAGATAATCCAGCACATATTCGCGCGGGGTAATGTCGACCTGGACGTCGCCCCATTCCTCGGTCGGGATTTCGGCAAGCCGGCGTTCCATCAATGCCTCGCCAGTCGAGACGATCTGGATCACTGCGGCATGGCCGTCGCTCAGGTCTCGCTCGACTGATGCGATCAGCGACGGCGTCTTCATCGCCGTGATGAGATGATTGAAGAAGCGCTGTTTCGCCGATTCGAACGCTGATCTGGCGGCGGACTTGGCCTGCGCGTTCAGCGTGCCGGTCGCGCCGGTGATGTTCGCAGCCTGCATGGCTGCGGCGAGATTGTTATGAATGATCGTAAAAGCGCCGGCATAGCTGTCATAGATGCGGATTTGCTCACCAGTTAGCTGGTGCTCGATCAGCTCATACTCGATGCCTTCGTAGGACAGCGAACGCGCCGCATAGAGACCGAGCGCCTTGAGGTCGCGCGCCAGCACCTCCATCGCCGCGACGCCGCCCGCCTCGATGGCCTCGACGAACTCGCTACGCGTCGCGAATGGAAAGTCCTCGCCGCCCCACAGCCCGAGGCGCTGAGCATAAGCGAGGTTATGAACCGTGGTGGCGCCGGTCGCCGAGACATACACGATGCGCGCGTTCGGCAGCGCATGCTGAAGCCGAAGCCCTGCACGGCCTTGCTGCGACGCGGCCTGGTCGCCGCGTTCACCCTTGCCGCCTGCGGCATTCTGCATCGCGTGAGACTCGTCGAAGATGATGACACCGTCGAAGTCGGCGCCCAACCATTCCACGATCTGTTTGACCCGCGACACCTTCTCGTCGCGCGTGTCGGATCGCAGCGTGGCGTAGGTGGTGAAAAGGACGCCCTGCTCCAGACGGATCGGCGAGCCCTGGCGGAAGCGCGACAACGGCGTGACCAGCAGGCGTTCCATGCCGAGCGCCGACCAGTCACGCTGGGCGTCCTCGATCAGCTTATCGGACTTGCTGATCCAGACCGCGCGGCGGCGGCCCTTCAGCCAGTTGTCGAGCAGGATGCCGGCGACCTGGCGGCCCTTTCCCGCGCCGGTACCGTCTCCCAAAAACCAGCCACGCCGGAATTGCACGGCATTGTCCGCATCGTCGCGCGCCGCGCAGACGAGGTCATAAGTCTCGTCGACCGTCCACGATCCCGCCCGGAACTGAGAGTGGGCCTCACCCGCATAAATGACGGACTCAAGCTGCGCGTCGGACAGCAAACCGTTGATGATGACATGAGTCGGAAGGTGCGGCCGATAGGACGGGACCGGCGGCGCCACCGACGCCATGGCGGCTGATTGGACCAGCTTGGTGGGATGTGGCTGAGAGCCGGGAATACGGATCGATTGAAGTGCATATTCTTCGTAGAGCGCCTCGGTGATCCGACCACCTTCGGCCGGTATCCAAGCAACGGTCTCGTAGGCAAGTTCAGCCCCTGCCGGATCCGCTGTGGGAGCCGCGATGCTGGACGGTCGCATCGTATAGGCGCGGACGGTTTTGGGAATGCCCGGACGAGCGATTGACGAAGCGGCGACCGCCATCGCGATCGGCAGTCGTGCCGGAACGTACTCCGTGACCCATCCCAGCAGCGTGGCAACGTCCGGCGCCACGCCAAGAAGCGACAGGAATGTCGTCGCATCGTCCGCCGGCGACCGGTCGATCACGGTCAGTCGCGTCTCAATGGTGGTGCCGTGCTTAGCGAAGACCCCACCAGCAATGGCTGCGCTGAAGACGACGCGGCCGCGTTCCTGCAACCGGATGAAGGCATCGCGCCAAACCGGATTGTCCGGGGAACAACTCGCCCCGGTGATTGCGACCAGCCGGCCGCCTTCGGGGAGCCGCGCCAAGGCCGACGCGATATGCCACAAGGCAGTGTCGGCGATGCGGCGATCGACGTTGGCAACGGCCGAGAATGGCGGGTTCATCAGAACGACGCTCGGCGTGATGGCGGTGTCGAGATGATCGTCGATATGCGCGGCGTCGAAGCGCGTGACGGCGATGCCGGGAAAGAGAAGTGAAAGAAGTCCAGCGCGGGTTTCGGCGAACTCGTTGAGAACGAGCGAAGCACCAGACAGCTCGGCCAGGACGGCGAGCAAGCCCGTGCCAGCCGAAGGCTCCAGCACAACATCCGCCGGCATGATCGCGGCCGCGATGCTCGCCGCGAAACCAAGCGCGATGGGCGTGCTAAACTGCTGAAGCGCCTCGCTCTCTTCCGAACGGCGGGTGTGGGTAGGAAGAAGGCCGGCGATCTTTGCCAGCATGGGCAGCATCGCGGCAGGTGAATCGGCACGCGCGCGCATGGCCGGGCCAAACTTGCGAAGGAACAGGACGGCGGCTGCCTCACAGGCGTCATAGGCCGTCTTCCAGTTCCATCCCCCACCGGCGTCGGAGGCGCCAAAGGCGTTTTCCATCGCTGTGCGTAAGATCGGCGCATCGACGCACTGACCGCGCTCTAGATGGAGAAGGAGTTGTCGCGCAGCGCTGGCGATCGCGCCGGCCTTGTTCAGAGAAGTGGGCGTAACGGGAAGCGGCGCCGCAACGGCGGCCACTGAAGCGGGAATGATCTTCATGGGGGGGAGCCTCAGAGAGCGGGGGAAGGATCGAGCCGCATGGCGCTCTCTCGACCGCGCCGGCTCAAACCCATCCCGGCCCGCCTCTCCCTCTTCCCGACCCGCTGGTTGACCGCCAAGAAGATGGGGGCTGAGCTGCTCTGCACGGAGGAAGGGAGGGAAACAGCGCTTTCGTCTCGTGACTCTGCGCGCTATCTTTCTGCCCATCGAGAATCGCAACGAAGTGACGAGATGAACGACCAGAAGCTCAAACGACGCGTCATCACGCCAGCCGAACGAGAGGCGCTGAGAGTATTCGGGCAGGTCAAGACCGAGAAAGCCGTAAGCGAGCATGAAAAGGCACAAAAGGCGTTTCACGAAAATCGCGAACGCTTGAAAACGTTGCGATTGGCGCGGGAAGCCGCCGAAAAGGCAAAAGGAACATGACGCCTACGCTTTTTCCTTCGATCTTTACGATCGAGATCGGCGGCATCCCAACGGTGACGTTCGAAGCAAAGAGCCTCCGTGAAGCGAGTGAGATCTGCAACGCGCCGTGGCTGGGTGAAGATTTGGCGTCAGCACATTCCGATGGCGCACCGTTGTGGGATGGCAAAGCTCCGCTTAGAGCACGCATGGGCTACGCCGACGAGATCGCAACATTCGACGATGCTTCCAAAGATGCTCAACCGTCCGATGGAATGTTGATGGTCTATCTCGTCGAATTGGACGACAATGACAGCGCGGAGAATTTCGAACCCAGTCCATTCACGCAACAGCGCTGAGAAGCGATGGCGAGAGATTCGTGCGAGCCGGCTTAGGGACGATTTTGGAGGTCCCTCGAAAGAAAAGCCCGGCACGGAATGCCGGGCTTGGGACGGACCGAGGATAAGAAGGTGTGGGTTGGCCGAAGCCCCCACACCTGGGAGATTATTCTGCTGCAATGATGTGTGGCCGTTCGTCGTCAGTGTCGGCTTCGTCCTCGCCGGCCGCGAGAAACTCCGGTAACGCCTCGGGATCTGCAGCGGGCGCTCCTACCGCGCCCACCTCATCGAGACGAAGTGGTTCAGGTAACCATCCGGTCCCCTCGAGCAGTCTCTCGGCCTCCCGCGCCATGTCGCCTTTCTTGAGGTGGTCGATGAGTTGTACCGATTGCTCACCCTTTACCTCGCGCACGGCCTCGAGAATGCGAGGTTTGGTGACCCGGCCGAGATAGTTGTCGACGGTCGGCTTCCAGCCCACTGCTGCCATATCGAGACCGACGGCGCGGGCAAGAACGTTGGCATGATCGAGGCTTCGGCGTATGCCGTTCGCGGAGACGCGGCCCTCATTGTAGCGGTTGGCGGGCTCGTAGAGTGCATTGACCGCGGATGACGCACAATGCGCGAACAACGCGGCCTGCTCTTTCCCGTCGAACGTCGTGAGCACGTTCCACAGATCAGCTTCGTCCTTGGGCAGGCGGGCTTTCCATCCGTCATTGCGCCCGTCGATAGCTTCCGCTGATGCACTCTCCTTCAGGCCGGGCGCTTGAGCAGGGAATGTCGGGGTCCGGATCGCGATCTCCAGGCAGCCGCTCGACGGTGAGAATCGGTAGAAGGTCGCCAATACGAAATTGTACAGTACCGCCTGGAAGGCGACGGCCGGATCGTTGGCCAGCGCATTGCGCAAGGCCAGTGTGCGATGTGCGGTCAGCTCGATGATGAGCCGATCCGGCAGCGGCTTGACCGTGTCGTCGTCGTTCTCCTCGACGGGTTCGGTTGGCGCACCGCCGACAGAGATGACCGCGCGTTGGACCACACCATTGGTCGTATGCCGGTCATCGTTGGTCTCTCCGTCGCCGTGTACTTCGCTTTCGGGACCGACGACGCTGGGCGCCTCATCTTCCGGCCGCACGTAGCCACGGGCGATCGCCAGCAAACCCTCGGCATTGATGCTGACGAAGACGCCGGCGCGGGGGATCTCGGCCGGATCGTAGATAAGTGATCGAGATTCCAGGACGGACTGCGCCGCCTCGATTTCTCCGAGGCGCTGATCAATCTCGTCGGGCAGTTCGTCGGCGTCCTGGTAATCCTGCTCGATCTTGGCGTGCTCGGCGCTGAGGGCGTCAAGCGTCGCCCGCTCCTCCTCAGTCAGATCAGTCGGTTCGCCCTCAAGCTCGCGCAACCCGCTAGTGTGACCGTAGGGGAAATCGACGGCCACCGCGATCCACTTCCAGCCTTCGGCCGCGATCGTCTCGGCCTCGGCTTTCAGCTTCTCGGTAGCGAGACGATCGAGCAGCGGCACATCCTGCAACCAGCCGCCATCGTCGTGTGCGAACAAATCCCGTAGGACGGTACCGCCGGCCTGCTCGTAGATATCTAGCCCGACGAACTGGGCGCGACGGTCGGAAGCGCGCACGGTGTTCTCCGTCAGCATCCGCCGGATCTGATATGGCTCGTCGTTGCCGGATCTGCTGACATTGTCCCAGGCCTGCTCCTGACGCGCCTGGTCGACCGTGACCGAGAAGGCCATCAACTGTTCGAGCGTAATGCAATCGTCGGCATAGACGTCGTGCAGCTTCGGCGACACGGACGCCAGACGGAGGCGCTGCTTGACGATCGCCGGCGAGACGAAGTGCCGCGCGGCGATATCCTCTTCACTCATGCCACCGTCACGCAGCAGCTTGAACGCGCGGAACTGATCGAGCGGATGCAGGCCGACCCGCTCGTCGTTCTCGGCAAGGGAATCGTCCTCGGCGATACCACCATCCCTGATAACGCAGGGGACAGGTTGCGTCTTCGCCATACGCTTCTGCTTGACCAGCAGTTCGAGCGCGCGGTAGCGGCGGCCACCGGCGGGCACCTCGAACATGCCGGTCTCCTGGCCGTCGGCCTCGACGACCGCACGGACGCTCAAGCTTTGCAGGAGTGTGCGCTGAGCGATGCTCTCCGCCAGTTGCTCGATCGAGACGCCGGCCTTTACGCGGCGGACGTTGGACTGGCTCAAGATCAGCTTGTTGAAGGGAATATCGCGGGAGGGACTGAGTTTGATTTTCTGAACGGCGCTTGCCATGTCGGATGCTCCACGACGGGCGGCCGAAAGACTCTCTCTCGACCTCCTACCCGTCACAGGCAAGCCGGCGCGCCTCTCACTCTCTGACGCGCAGCACCAACTGAAGGCGGACACTGAAACGACGTGCGGATGCATCACGCGGCCTCCTCGTTGCCCTCAACGACGGAATCGATCGCGGGCGGCAGAAAGGCGAGCAGGAAATCGGCTGCCTTCGATGCCGCGCTCGCGGCGCGCACCACAGCGCGATTATCCTCGCGCAGAACCTCCAGCCAAAAACCGATGTAGTCGGCGTGGCGCACGGTCGGCACGATACCAAGCGAGGCACAAACGAAGGCACCCGCCATTTCGGCGACCAGCTCTTCGCGCGCGTATGATTTTGAGCCGAACGAACCCGAGTGGTCGCGGTTGAGGCGGGACGCCTGGCCGGTCCAATGACCGAGTTCATGAAAAGCGGTCCGGTGCCAATTGATCGGCTCGAAATAGGCCGCCGGTGGCGGCACCTGTACGAAATCGTTCGACGTGTTGTAGTAGGCGCGTGCACCCCCGATGCGGAAATCCGCGCCAGTGGCGGCGATCAACGCCTCGGCTCGGGGCTCAATCAGATCTGGCGGCGGCGGGACGACCGAGGCAGCGACCCCCTCGGGCAAGCCATCGCACTGGTCCGCGTTGAAGACGGTAAAACGCTTGAGAAACGGGATGGCACCCGGCTCTTCACCGGCCTCCGCGGCGCGCCGACGTTCGTCGTCCGGGATGAAGCGATCGGCATAGACGACGGTTGTTCCCCGTTCGCCCTTCCTGACATGGCCGCCAAGCCCCAGCGCCTGGCGAAATGTGAGCCAGCTCTGTCCAGAAAAACCGTGCTCGTAGAGGGAACCCCATAGTATCAGTACATTAATCCCGGAATATCCGCGCTGCGTGACAGCGTTGCGCGGCATGGCGAGCGGCGCCTTGATCGCCGCCGTCCCCCATGGCTGCACCCACGGGATACGGCCGGCCTCCAGCTCGGCGATGATCTTGTCGGTGATTTCGGTGTAAAGGCTCGCGCGGTCGTTGCCGGCACGAACTCGGGCGGTATGTCCAGACATCGCGGTTCTCCGCGACGGGCACCGGAAGCCTCTCCTCCGATCTTCAACCCGTCGCGGCAGACCGGCCCGCACTCTCACTCTCAGCTACGGTGACGGGGATAACGGACTGCGCATTCGCGCGGCTGTCTTTTTTGGCAGGATAGACACCCTAACGACCCGCGACGCGGGGCTTCGGCGCAGCCGACAAAGCGGTCTCGCGGGGAAGCGACGAAATGCGCCGGGGCGAAGCGCAGTGAAAGAGGCAGCCGCAGGAGCGGTCTCTAATTGCGGGCGTGGTCAACTGTTCTTTACGTCTGGTGCGCCGCCAAGACGGTTAGGCCCACTGCGTATGCGCGCTCCATTTCGCGGCGCGACTCATCGTGCCCTAGGCCACTCTCTTAGGTACTGCGCGCTCGACCGGAGGGGCTTCGATAGATTTTGGGTCAGGACCGGATTGCAACATACCATCATGTCTCGCGAACAACTCGGAATTGGGATCAACCGCCAGCCGGTCAAACAATTCCCGTAGCTCTGGCCTAAGGCCATCACCGCACAAGGCCGCTATAGAATGAAATTTGCGCATGTCGTGCTCCCGTTTCCCGAGCACGATAGAAGTTCGGGCGCACCGCCTTCCACCCGATTTCCGATGAAAAGCGGCCTCGCAGAGAGGTAGCGAAAAGCGCCGGAGCGAAGCGCAGGCAAGAGAAAGAGGCACCCGCAGGAGGGTCAGCATAGCGCCGACGCGATAGCGGCGGGACCCGGGACCGAGTGCAGTCGCGAGACCGGTTAAAAAGGCACCCGAACGAAGGGCAGTGATAGCGACGCCGGAATGAAATGACGGCGGGACCGAGGGCGAGTGCCTCCGGCGAGCGACTCATGATCGCGCGAGGGATCGAAGCCGGACGGCCGAGACGCCTTGCGGCTCGGTTCACGAGAGCCCGGTGCGGCACTTGCCGCACGCGCCCAAACGAAAAGCCAGGAAGATCAAGTTCAGGGACTGGGACCCCTCGCGAACTTTGGTCTGCGCGTCAAAGATTCGAACCTGAAGCGTTGAGAAACGTTTTCACCGTGGCGCGTCCCCGATCGCAAACGCGGCCTTCAGTTTGCCGTTCACTTCAAGCGCGTAACCTGAAGCGGGCAGTTCGCGGGTGCGCACTGCACTCCAAACCTTGAGCTCCCGCCATCGCGAATCCCAGCCATGTGTTATCGGCCGGAACGAATGACGGAGAAATCGATTCGCCGTATCAGGGAGCCATTTCCATGCTGATGACAAAAGAACGAAGGCCGGCGATACGGACACTGCGCGGATGGGCGATCCACGTGCTCCAGAACGCTGGCGCCATCCGCGAGTGCGAGGAGCACGGTTGGATGCAGGACCGCGCCGATCCACATGCATGGGAGCGAGCGATCGATATCGCCCGTGAAGACCCGCCAGCAGGGGTCTCCCCTGATGCAGCGGCGACCGAGGTTCGCGACGTGCTGAACTCGATCGGTGATACCTGCCCAGAGTGCCCTCCTGATTAAGTCGTGAACCCATAAATATGCCGGGGTGGACGGCGGGCCAGAGTCTACTATGCACCGATAGCGACCAGATTTTGCAGCGCAGCTTAGTGACGCGATGGTCCAGTAGCTGAACCTCGGTGATCCGGGCTCACCAGGATGTGCAAGCTCAGCCTCTCCGCCCTTCCTGAACTAGCAAGATCAAACTCGCGCCAAGTGCAACGCGGCCTCAACGCCGCCTTCCAGGATCTGCTCCGCCTGGACAGTGTCGGGGACGGCCCGCGCGAACTGGAGGGTGCCCACCATGAGGCCGAAGATGGCGGTCGCGCGGCGGCGGCTCGCTGCAGAATCGGCATCCGGAAGTAGTGCGGCCAGAGACGAAACGTAGCTTCGCAGCGCTTTCTCGTAGTCCTGCCGAGTGGACAGGGGCTGGCGGGCGATTTCCGGGAGCAACGCCGCCGAAGGGCACCCTTCCGCCGGGTCTTCGAGGTGAGCGCGGTTGAGGTATCTCCGGATCGCCCCCTCGAGGGCCAGGCCCCTCTGCTGATCTTCATCGAGCCGATGTTGCTGGTCTCCGAGCGCGCTCGCCAGCGCCTCGCGAACGAGCGCTTCCTTGGACTCGAAGTGCGGAGAGAAAGCCCCTTTGGTCAGGCCAGCCTCGCCCATGATTCCGGCGATCCCGGCGGCGGAGATGCCGTCTCGGCGCACGCACTTCGACGCCACATCGACGATGTGCCGCCGCGTCGCTGCTTTATGACCTTTCTCGAAACGCATCTTCTCTCCACTCCACTAATATCCCGCAGCCCTTACGCTGCAGCCGCTTCCAACAAGAATTGGAGCTCGCGATCAAGACGCTGGGCTACTGCATCGACATTATCGCTGCGAAACTGGCCGAAAACGGATGCTGGTCGGTCATATTCAAACGCGACACCGCCATCGTCATCCTCGCGCAATAGGACGCGGATGGGCGCATAGAGCCCGGCGGACAATTGGTGGCGGGTCATCTTGGATGCGGTGAGCGGATTTCCGATATCGAACTGGATGGATCGGCGCGTCAGCCCAGCAATAGCCAGGAGCGCTCCGTGGTCACGCTGACCGAAAATGGTGAGCGGCGGACATGCCTCCAGCTCTCGAAACGCCCGCGTGCTTTCACCATATCGCAGGAGAGTGAAGATCCCGTCATCGATGCGGGGTGCCAAGGTCGCGAGCTTGGCTCGAACGTCCTCGAAAGGCTTTGTTGAGCTGATGGTGACGTGCTCGACCGGAATGACACGCGTTGAGTACAGTGCAATGGCCATCTGTTGATCCTCTAATCGGTTGTGCTTCGCCACGCGAAGGGACCACAGCGTTAGATCGCACGCGACTTTTCGTCCAAGATGCCTTCGATGCCGCGGGCAAGGTGCAGAAGTCCCCGGTCGCTCCCTAAGGGGGCGTCCAGCTCAAGGCCAATCGGCAGCCCAGCGCGAGACAAGCCAACAGGAAAGCTGATACCCGGCAGCCCCACGCTGCTTGCCGACACGGTGTGGTTCGCCAAAGCGAGGTAGCTGACTTCCTGCCCCGCGATATGGACCGTCGCCTGCTCCGCGATCAACGGCGCCGTGCAGGGCGTGGTTGGTTGCAGAATGACCAGCGCTCCATGAGAGACGAACGCCGTGTTGAGGCGGCGCTGGATTTCCGGGCGGCTCACGTTGAGCGCCGTCTGGTAGGCCTCTACCGAGGTAGCGCCTGCACCGCCTGGCAGTACGATGTGCCCCCACGCCTGGCGAAGCTGGGGCTTGAGGCTCTCGTAGATCGCCTCGAATGTGGTCGGAATGTCGTGGCGCCGAAGGAATTCCGAAATTGCGCCCATCGTCTCATGAGCGAAGATGCCCCATGTCGCGGTTTGGATGAGGGCATTGAAATCGTCGCCAAGGTCTACCTCAACGACCTCAGCGCCGGCGTCCTGCAGCCGCCGAACCACCTCGCGGAAGCGGGTCTCGACTTCCGAGTCCACGAGATCCAGGAACTGGCGCGGCGCGAAGGCCAGTCTGGCTCCCTTCAGGTTGTAGCCGCCGTCGGAGAACTCCGCAGCCTGTTCACCAGTCACGACCTGATCGACCAATATGCAGTCCGCGACGCTTCGGGCGAATGCGCCCGTCGTGTCGAGCGTATGGGAAATCGGCGCAACGCCGTTGCGCGGCCAACGCCCGGTGGTCGGCTTGAATCCCACGACGCCACAGAACGATGCGGGCACCCGGATCGACCCGACGGTGTCACCACCCAAAGAGGCCGGTACGATCCCGGCGGCCACGGATGCGGCAGAGCCGCTTGAGGAGCCGCCTGTTACGCGATCGCGGGCGTGCGGGTTCTTCACCTGGCCATAGCGCTCATTGTGGCCAGTAAGCCCGTAGGACATCTCCACCAGATTGTTCTTGCCGAAGACCAAAGCGCCCGCACTCTTAATGGCGCGGACGGCGTCGGCATCTTCGCGCGGCACGAAACGAGCGAGACCTTCGACACCCAGGCTCGTTGGCAGCCCTTTCGTCAAATAGCTGTCCTTCACCCCGAGGGGCACGCCCAGGAGCGGAGCCGCCGAGCCGGCCGCATGCGCCTTGTCCGCGTCCCTCGCGGCTTCGAGCACAGCGGCCTCGTCGATGGTGATGAAGGCGTTCAGCTCGGCAAGCGCTCGGGCGCGCTGCAGAAGCGCAGTAGTGTAGGCTTCCGACGTGATGTCGCCGTTGCGAACCGCTGCTGCAGCGGCTGCGAGCCCAAGCGAGGTGAGATCTGTGGTGTCTCGCGATGCAATCTGGCGTGAAGTGGCGGTCGTGTCGTCCATGAAATCCTCGCAACGAGCTGTTTGGCGGCATCCCGCTGCCGCCAAACAGCGGCTCAGCTCAATGCCATTACGATCATAATATAAAATTACGATCGTAATTCAATAGCAATTCTGGCGAGGGTGCAGCGTCGCTGGACACATAAGCGTGAGGTGCCGATGATGCCGCCACCTCCGCTCAGGGGAGGCTGATCATTGCCGGTTTCAGGCTCGATGGTACGAAGTGGGACTGGCCCTACGTCGGCTGGCGCAAGGCGACGATCTGGTCTACGCCGGCAAAGTCGACCACGGCTTCGACCAGGTTTCGGCCGCCGATCTGCAGAGCGGCTTAAACCCCTCATCCGAAGGACCCAGCCCTATGCGAAGCGCATCGGCCACAGGGCATTTGGGTTGAACCCAAGCTTCTGGCCGAGATCGAGTATCGCGCAATGTCGGCCGAGGGAAAGGTCCGGCACCCGTTCTTCCGGGGCCTGCGGGAGGACCTGTGATGGATGCTTTCGATCGCTTCTGAATAAGCCGCCGGAAAGCTCGCTGGCGATTCCGGCCGAGCTACATCGGGCCGTCATGGAGCTCGCTTCTGAGGACCGACGGGACCGCGCCGCGGTGAACCAAGCCGCAGCACGCGTACCAAATCCTGAACGATGAACGTTTGAAGGGACCGTTGGCCTTCGCCTGTCAGTGCCGCCGCAGAAACTAACCTCGCGCGCGCCGCAGCGCGGCTTCCAATCGCTCCTTCTCCTTATCCCAGCGGGCTTCTTCGGTTTGCGATCTCTTCTCAAGAGCCTCGACCTCGGCCTGGATAGCCGCGGCCCGCTTCGCGTGCTCCTGCTCGGCCTTGTTGAATGCAGCCTGCGCCTTGTCGACCCCCTGTTGACGGCGTTCACGGTCCTTCTGCTTGGCGGCCTCTTCGCTTGCTCGTTCGCGCTCACGCCGTTTCTGTTCCCGTTCGTAGGCGAGAGCGGCCTTTCGTTCCGCCGCCTTGTCGACCGAGCGAGAGGAAGGCTGCTTCGCTTGAGTGCCTTTCGACTTGCGGGTGGCCTTCCTTGGCCCAGACCCGCCTAGATTGGTTGGCAGCTCAGCACGCTCGCCGAAGGATCCGTCGGATCCAACGGGGCGCCGGAGCACAACGCCCGGTTTCGCCATGGCCGCGGCTATGATGTCCGGATCGTTACTTTCCTTCGCCGCGCCCTGATGGAAGAGATTGCTGTCCGCCCCCCACGCTTCCAGAGCCGCTTTCATCGACGGCGCCGCGATCGCCAGATCGAAGAAGCCCAGCGAAGTCTGATAGGTTTTTAATTTCCTGGCCATCGGCCTGATCCACCTGCCCGATCGAAGTCAATGTCGCGCACGCCACGGCGACTGCGGAACACGACGCGGCCTCGAAGCGTTCCCTCATCCTTGAAGGACTTCCATGCATTTCACAACGCGCTCTTGAAAAGATTGCCTCGAATGAGCCGGACGTCGACCCTGCCCAAGCGCCTGCAGCCGATGCTCGCTACGCTCACCGACGCGGCGTTCGACGATCCCGGCTGGATTTTCGAGGACAAGTACGACGGCTTCCGAATGATCGCGGAAATCCGGCGGGGCAAGGTTGCGCTCTATAGCCGCAATGGCAAGATCATCAGCCGAAGCTATATGGAAGTCGCCAAAGCGCTGGAGGGCGTGAAGGGCGACGCTGTGATCGATGGCGAACTCGTCGCGATCGGAAAGGACGGCGTCTCGCATTTCCAGCTACTCCAAAATGCGCTGCGCCATGAAGCGAAACTCCTGTATTGCGCCTTCGATCTCATGTTTGAGAACGTAGTCGACTTGCGCAAGCAGCCTCTGCTCGAGCGCAAGAAGCGACTGAAGGCGATTCTACCGCGCGACAAGCTGGTCGCCTTCAGCGCTCACCGCAAAGGGGATGGTACCAAATTCTTCGCCGAGGCAGAGCGGAAGGGTTTGGAAGGCGTCATGGCGAAGCGCGCCGACAGCGCGTATACGTCCGGAAGCCGCACCACGGATTGGCTGAAGATCAAGACGGCAAAGCGACAGGAAGTGGTGATCGCCGGCTTCACGGCGCCCAGGCGCACCAGGCCGTTCTTCGGCGCCCTGGTCCTCGCCGTGCGCGAAGATGACGCTTGGCGCTACATCGGTCATGTCGGCACTGGCTTCAGCCACAAGGTCCTGGAAGACCTCCATGCCAAGCTCATGAAGCTGACGGCCTCTAAATCACCCTTCCCTGCCAAAGTGAAGGACGAGGCCGCTACGACCTGGGTCAGGCCGTCGTTGGTGGCCGAGGTCAAATTTGCGGAGTGGACGGGCAAGGGCGAACTGCGCCAGCCCGTCTACCTCGGACTCAGGTCCGACAAGCGCGCGAAGGATGTCGTGCACGAACGAGAACGTTCGCGTAAATAGCGATCCCTCCGCGGCGGTGCGTTCAGTCGCCTTCAAGGTCGTGGATTTCCGGTCGTATGCCCGCAGGCGTGACTTCGAGCGTCGCAAACGTGATCGGCAGTTTGAAGCGCCGCCGTCCCGCGCTGCCGGGATTCAGGTAGAGAACGCCGCCGACCGTGTCGATCTTCGGTACGTGGGAATGCCCGGAGACGATCACGTCGATGCCGGCGCCGGGATCGACCTGCAGCGTCTTCAGATCGTGCAGGACGTAGATCGACTTTCCCGCCAGGCGCACGAGTTTCGTGTCGGGATATTCGCGGGCCCACTCGCCGCTGTCCACGTTTCCGCGGATGGCGGTGACGGGCGCGATCCGGCGAAGCGCGTCGAGGATCTCGGGGCGTCCGATGTCGCCGGCGTGAATGATGTGATCGACGCCCGTCAGGCGTCCTTCCGCCTCGGGCCTCAAAAGGCCGTGCGTGTCCGAAATGATTCCAATCTTGAACGTCATTTCCCGGCGCTCTCACCAGTCATCGCCAAAAGACGATCGAGAAGCTCCATTTGCCCGGAGAGCATCTTCGTTCGTGCGAACTCGATATCGAACCATTCCGCGCGGTCGACTTCAGGAAAGTTCTGTCGCCGACCGCTTCGGGGCGGCCATTCGATATCGAACGTATTGCTCGCCAGTGCCGCGGGGTCAAAATGGCCCTCGCCGGTGAATGCGATGACGCGTTTCCCTCCTCGCTGCCGAACCTCCCCTAAGGCCTGCAGCCGACCAATGGAGGCGCTGCTGCCGAGTTCCTCGGCAAACTCACGTCGCGCGGCCTGCTCTGGATCTTCCGCGGCATCGATTTCACCCTTCGGGATGGACCAGGTGCCGTCGTCCTTGTTGCGCCAGAACGGACCGCCGGGGTGAACGAGCAGAACCTCGAGCCCGCGAGCGCCTTTTCGGTAGGCCAGAATGCCGGCGCTCAATGTCGATCGCTTGGAAGTCTTTGTCAGCGCTGCCATTTCGCTTCTATTTTGAGACGCAAATCGAGGGCTTAGCAAGGGCACAGGATCTGAGGCACGATGACTGGCTACTTGCGCAGCAACGAACGTTCGAAAAGGGCTAGCAGCGCAGCAGGCCCCGGATACACCTCGACGCATCCGGCTTGCCTCAGCGAACTCTCGGCAAACCCGCCGCAAAGCACGCCGATGGTCGCGATGCCAGCCTTCCCCGCCGCTTCAGCGTCATAGGGCGTGTCACCGATCGCGACGGCGTCGGCGCCTTCGATCTTGAGCTTCTTGAGGACGATCTCGAAGATGTCCGGTGCGGGTTTGGATTCTTCTACATCGTCCGAAGACGTTTTCCGATCCACCAGGTCGGCGATGTGAGCGATGTCGAGGTACTTCTCGACCTCATCTTTCTTGGCCGAGGAAGCAATCGCAATCTGAAGTCCAGCGTCGCGCACGCGCCGCAGCAGTTCTGGGACCGCCGAGAACGGACGTACCAGCGGCAGATATTCGGTTTTGAAACGATTGCCTCGCCAGTCTTCCAGTTCTTTGCCGTGGTCTCGTTGTTCGTCAGGAGACAGGAAGACGGGAATGAGCTTGTCTCCGCCCTTACCGATTTGGCCTCTCACCTGTTCGAAACCTACATCGTGGCCAAACTTAAGCATGGCTTCCTGCCAGGCCAACGCGTGGAGATCCACGGAGTCCAAAAGCGTGCCATCCAGATCGAAGATAGCGGCTTTTGGCAATTCACATTCCTCCCTGGTCGGAGCGAGCTAGTTTTGCATACCACTCGGCATAAAGTGTGTTCTTCGCCATGTGCCGGTTGAGATCTGGCGACCCGTCGCCCCACCACACGGGGGCCGCGCTCGCCAAGCGCCTGCTTGACCTCGTCCACCGCCCGATGCGCCGTTGCTTCGGCGTCCGGATTGGCCGCTTTCCTGGCGGCGCGCACTGCCCGCCGGGCCTCCATCAGCCGACCGACGAGCGCGGCTCGCTCGACCTTGTCCAGACCGGGATTTGCCATCCGCCAGAGTCTGCCGCAGACGACGAAGTAGCGGCCGTCCGGCGTCACCGGGTGTTTCACGATATGCTAGGCCGACTTTCGCTGCGGTTTGGCTGCCGGCTTCTTCGCCGCGGCCTCCTTCGCCGGTTTCTTGCCAGCAATCGGCATCAGCATTTCCTTCTGCCCGGCCGCCGCCTTGCGCGCCTTCTTGGCTGGTTTCTTCGGCGCCTCTGTCGCTGCCGCCGCGCCTCCTCCGATGCTCTTGCGCAGCGCGTCCATCAGGTCGACCACGTTCTCGCCGCGGGGTCGCGCTTTCGCGGTGATAGGTTTGCCGGCGCGTTTCTGGTTGATGAGATCGATGAGGGCGGTTTCGTACTGGTCTTCGAACTTGTCCGGCTCGAAGTGGCCCGCCTTCTGGTTGACGATGTGCCTGGCGAGATCAAGCATGTCCTTGGTGACTTTGACATCCTGGATGTCGTCGAAATATTCGTCCGCAGAACGCACCTCGTAAGGATAGCGCAGCAGCGTCCCCATCAGGCCCTTGTCCATAGGCTCGAGGGCGATGATGTGCTCACGGTTGGTCAGCACCACCCGTCCGATGGCGACCTTGTTCATCTCACGGATCGTTTCGCGGACGACCGCGAAGGCGTCGTGACCGACTTTGCCGTCCGGCACCAGGTAGTAGGGACGGATCAGATACCTCGGGTCGATCTCGCTGCGGTCGACGAACTCGTCGATCTCGATGGTTCGCGTCGATTCCAGCGCGACGTTCTCGAGCTCCTCCTTCGTCACTTCGATGAATGTGTCGGTATCGACCTTGTAGCCCTTGACGATATCCTCGTTGTCGACCTCTTCGCCGGTATCTGCGTCCACCTTGGCGTACTTGATGCGGTGGCCGGTCTTCCGGTTGAGCTGGTTGAACGAGACCTTTTCGGATTCCGACGTGGCCGGATAGAGCGCTACCGGACAGGTGACGAGGGAAAGACGCAGGAAGCCTTTCCAGTTAGCGCGGGGGGCCATGGCGGGGAACTCCGATACTGATGCCGGATTCAAGACGATCCACCGAGCTTGGTTCCGACATCGCGCCCCCTTCCCCCAAGATGATTTTTTATCGGCACGGGCCGGAGCGGACTCGACTTTTGTTCTC
Organism: Bradyrhizobium sp. AZCC 2262; assembly: GCF_036924535.1. NCBI lineage: Bacteria > Pseudomonadati > Pseudomonadota > Alphaproteobacteria > Hyphomicrobiales > Nitrobacteraceae > Bradyrhizobium > Bradyrhizobium sp. AZCC 2262. The sequence goes on from NZ_JAZHRT010000001.1 coordinate 6,854,207, forward strand.
TTTATGTTCTAATTCAGAATGACCGACCGACCCGCAAGCTGGCGCATGCCGACCCCGAAGCTGATGGAGAAACTGGCCGCTGAAGCGGCCCGAAGGCCGATTCCCCCCGCCGCGGCTCCAGATGCGCCGCTCCCGGCCGAATATTGGGAATCGGTCCTCAAAGACCCGCGCGCCGACGCGACCGGGGCCCAGCTGCGGCAGCGACGTCTTTCCGAGATACAGCGCCACGTGCTGCGCATCTCGTGCCGTCGCTGCGAGCGGACGGTGGAAATCCAGACTGCCGATGCAGTCCGATTGTATGGCGCCAACGCGGTCTGGAAGGACGTCGCGCAGCGGTTGCTCGACAATTCCTGTCAGCAGCGCACCGGCAGACATGAAGAAGATGGGTGCTGGCCGGCGTTCGAGACGCCGTAGCCCGCTCCGGATCGCCGATCCGATCTCTTTGCGCGTGGATGTGCGGATGGCCCCGAAGTACCACCCTACGCCCCTGTCGGGCGGCGACCGCAAGGCTCTGGCGAAAGAGCTCGGCAAAGCACGCGCGATGGCCAACATCCTGGCCGCTCAATCGGCCGAGATGCGAGCCAAGGGCGAGGCGATGATCCAGCAAGCTGATAGGCTGCTTTGCGAAAGCTGGAACGAGCGAATGTGGTCAGACGGCGAGCCGATCGATCCGTCGCCCACCATCGACCAAGCCGTGAATGGAGGTTTTCCCTGGCTGGAGATCAAGTGCGCGCGCTGCAAGACGCCGAGTGACGTCGACCTCGCGGCAATGAAGCATCCGCCGACCACCTTCGTGCACGATCTCGCCAGCCGGCTGCGCTGCCGCAAATGCGCCAAGGCGGGCCGGCGTCCATCCGCGACTCTGCTACAATTAGCCTGGCAGCCGCGCCACCCTCGAACCGAAGCCTGACCGATGTGTAATCTCTATTCGATCACCACCAACCAGGCCGCTATCATCGCGTTGTTTCGCGTCGTGAACCGGTACGTCGGTAATCTGGCGCCGATGCCGGGGGTTTTTCCGGACTACACGGCGCCAATCGTGCGTAACGGTGCCGAGGGCCGCGAACTCGCGACAGCGCGGTGGGGAATGCCATCGTCGTCAAAAGCGCTGATGGACGCCACGAAGAAGCGAGCCGAGAAGCTGCAGGCCAAGGGCAAGACCGTCGATTTCAAGGAGCTGCTAAGGATGGAGCCGGACGGCGGCACGACGAACATCCGCAACGTGAAGAGCAAGCACTGGACGAGATGGCTGGGAGCCGAGAACCGCTGCGTGGTGCCGTTCAACTCGTTCAGCGAGTTCAACAAGGCTGAGGGCGGCGACATCTGGTTCGCGCTCGATGAGACCCGCCCCCTCGCCTGCTTCGCCGGTATCTGGACCAACTGGACGTCCGTCCGGAAGGTCAAGGAAGGCGAGACGACCAACGACCTCTACGCGTTCCTCACGACAGAGCCGAATGCTGACGTTGGTGCCATCCACCCCAAGGCGATGCCCGCGATCTTGACGACGCCGGACGAAGTGGAGGCCTGGATGACGGCCCCCTTGGACGAGGCCCTGAAGCTGCAGCGGCCGCTTCCAGACAACACGCTCCGGATTGTCGCCCGTGGCATGAAGGAAGACCAGGCCGGACCAATGGCGTGACCGATGAACCCGACGACCAGGCGGCGCCACTGGACCGCCAGCGCAAGATCATCCACATCGACATGGATGCCTTCTACGCATCGGTCGAGCAGCGGGACAATCCGGATCTTCGCGGCAAGCCGGTCGCCGTCGGTGGATCCCGCGAAAGGGGCGTCGTGGCGGCGGCCAGCTACGAAGCGCGCAAGTTCGGCGTCAGGTCGGCCATGCCATCGGTTACCGCGAAGCGGCAATGCCCAGACCTGATCTTCGTGAAGCCGCGCTTCGAGGTCTACAAGGCGGTCTCCCAGCAGATACGCGAGATATTCGCCGAGCACACCCCGATTATCGAGCCGCTGTCGCTGGACGAGGCTTACCTCGATGTGACCGAAAATCTGCAAGGCACTCCATTGGCGCGGGACGTCGCGTTGGCGATCCGTGCAAAGATCAAGGAGGTAACAGGCCTCAACGCTTCGGCCGGCATCTCCTACAACAAGTTTCTGGCAAAGCTCGCCTCTGACTACCGCAAGCCAAACGGGCAATACGTGATCACGCCGGAGATGGGCCCGGCATTCGTAGAAAACCTGCCGGTCGGCAAGTTTCATGGAATCGGGCCGGCAACCAGCGCCAAGATGAAACTCCCTCGGCCTCCACACCGGCCTCGACATGCGTAACCAGTCGCTCGAATTCATGCAGGCAAACTTCGGGAAGGCCGGAAGCTACTACTACTGGATCTCGCGGGGCGTGGACAACCGTGAGGTCCGCGCCGACCGGATCCGGAAATCCGTCGGCGCCGAAAACACATTCTCCACCGACCTCACCGACTTCGACGCCATGGTCGTCGAACTGCAACCGCTGATCGACAAGGTCTGGCGGTACTGCGAAGGCGCCGGAAACCGGGGACGCACGGTGACGCTTAAAATGAAGTTCAACGACTTCGAGATCATCACGCGCAGCAAATCCGTCCTCGTCGCGGTTTCGAGCCGCAGCGATCTCGAACGCCTATCGGTCGCTTTGCTGCAGGACGAGATACCGGTCCCAAAGCCGGTCCGGCTTCTGGGAGTCTCGCTATCGGCGCTGCAGCAAGTCGACGACGCGGAATCGCAGCTAGCACTGCCGATGTGATCGCGTCATGTCATTTCCTTTTCAGGTCGATCGTTGAGTTCAATCTGTCCCGACAGGATCTTTGGGAGAAGACGATCACGCTCTTCCCGCCGCGTTGCGCGCGAATGTCGGTGTCCTCCAGGGCGACGTGATACGGCGATCGGCCCGCCAGCGAGGCCCGCCCCCACTCGACTAAAAGCCCTGACGCTGCCCAATCAACTAGGGAGAATTATAGCCTTTCCGATCCGGCGCGCTTCCTCCGAGGTTGCTGGCGCTGGCGCTGTAACGTCGCTTGTTATCGCGGCAAAGAGCCAGGCCATCGTGTCGCCGCTGGCGTCCTGGACGGTGTAGCACTCGAAATTCTCCCGCATCAGGGTCCAGGAGGTTGTAACGACGGGTTGACTCCATGAGAACAAAATAGGAACATAGGCACCAGCCGGTCAACCTGGAACAGCGTCATGTCCTCGGATTCACAGCCGAACGCCCAGGACGCGGATGGGCTGGATGCTGCGGTAGATCAAACCATTGCGGCGTGTGGCGGCGACATGCGGTCCACGATCCGGGCGTTGATCGTCGCGAACGAATATTTGGAATCCGAGGTGAGCGAATTGAAGAAGGCCGTTTCACACGCCTACGTGCGAGGGCGGTTTCAGACCTATTCCGGCTAGGAGCGAATCGTGACCGAAGTAACCTACTTCGTGGCGCTGCCCTTTATCGCGGCCGACGGTGGCATTGCGGCCGGCGAACCAACCGAATGCCTGAACCCCGTCGCGGTGGTCATGCGCGCGGAAGCTTTGTCGCGCAAGCCGGGCCATGTAGGAGCTGTGGCCTTCAGCCGGACCGGAGATCCCGCGACGGGCGATTTCGGCGATGCAAAGGTGATCAAGAAGTTCGGCGACGTGCCGGACGAGCTGAGTGCGTTGTAGAGGAGCAGACCATGCCGGAAGACGAAGAAACAGCGACGGCGCGCTACATCGCCAGCAATGTATCCACGCAATTGATGTTGAAAACGATGTTCGAGATCATTGCCACGATGGCGGACGATCCGGACGGCTATCGTTCGGATATGAGGGCACAACTGGTGGAGATAGCAGGCACCATGCCATTGGCGCCGATGGCCGCGGCGCGAGAAAGGAAGGTCCGCGCCTTCGTCAAGGAGACGGTCGGCAATCTGTTGATCAACCAACGGCCCAACTAGCCATGGCGCTGACTCATTGGCGAAGGTCGAGCGATGAGGCTCGCCGTCGTTAGCCAGGAAGCTGAGCGAAGTCGACACCGAATGCTGGCGCGACCTTTGCGCCAATCCATCAATTTAGTCCCTTACAGACATAGAAATTAAAGTGAAAACAGTCTGTTAGGCATTTGTGCTAGGTTGGCTGATGGAACAGAAGCCGCGCTGGAAAGTCGTCAAAAGGCACGGTTTGCTATTCCCGAATCGCTGTACGAAGATGACTATAGGAAACCGATGAACGCCGCACTTCTTGCAAAATCAGATGATGGTCCTGCCGTCGCGCCGATCTCGCCTCTGTGTGAGCTTGGTGCGTACGAAGAGCTTTGGCTTCAAAAAGGTGCGACGTTCAAATCTATAGCTGATAAGTTCGCCGCCGATCCAACGGCGGTGCCCTCCGACTTTGTGTCGCCGACCGTGGCTCACGGACGTGCTCGGGAGGTTGTGCGGCGTCTGTCGAAGGCCGGCGTTTCCCGTTTCGGCGTTCGAATACATCATGCAGGCAATTATCCGCAGAAACTGCGTGATGCTCGATACCCGATTGAGATGCTGTATTTCCAAGGCACTTGGGAGCTTACCGAAACCCGCTCTGTTGCTGTTGTTGGCAGTCGCGATGCAACTGAAGAAGGGAAACGTCGCGCCGGCAGAATTGCACGCGAACTCGTGGCCAAAGGGTTCACAGTCGTTTCTGGGCTCGCAAATGGGATTGACACCGCAGCGCATACCGCGGCGATCGAAGCAGGCGGCCGCACGATCGCAGTGATCGGAACTCCGATCGGCGTTTCATACCCAAGAGAGAACGAAGATCTACAACGTCGAATTGCGACAAACCATCTTCTGATCTCGCAAGTTCCAGTATTGCGGTATGCAAATCAGCATGTACCTCAGAACAAGCTCTTTTTTCCCGCGCGCAATGTCACCATGAGCGCTCTCACGGAGGCGACGGTGATAGTCGAAGCAAGTGACACCAGCGGCACACTCACGCAGGCGCGAGCTGCGTTGCAGCAAGGACGCAAGCTATTCATTCTCGATTCTTGTTTTGCGAGGAATGACATTTCCTGGCCTACTAGTTACGAGAGCAAAGGCGCGATCCGCGTTAAAGAACCGTCAGATATTTGGAAGGCCCTCGGTGCCAACGGTCCGCTTTCGAAAGATTGATGATACGAATCTACGGGACCACTACTACCTGACGTCTGACGACGTTTGCTTCTTTTTGTATGAATACACCGCCGGCGCTGGCTATGACGGCGAAGCCAACCAACTCATCTACAATCTGAAAAAGAAAAGGGGTGCCGGCGGTTATCAATATAAGGCAGGCGCCATCGAGCGCTGCGCCGTAGATATGGGGCCAGCACTCAATCCGAAATGGATGGAAGAGGCAGTGCTGGTGCCAACACCGCCATCGAAGATAAAGACCGATCCTGCATATGACGATCGCATAACGCGTATTTGCAACGCGATAAAATCAACAGCAAAGGTCGATGTCCGCGAGCTTGTTGTTCAGACCCAATCAACCGACGCTGTTCACGAAGGTGAGCGGCTAACGCCCGACCAATTAAAAGCGATTTATCAGATCGACGAATCCTTATGCGGGCCAGGCGACCCAAAGTACATTGGCGTCGTGGACGACATGCTAACGGCTGGTGCCCATTTCAGGGCGATGAAGGACACGCTCCAGGCGCGCTTCCCAACGACCAAGATCTCCGGCATCTTTGTGACGCGCCGAGCTATTCCGAATCCGTTTGAAGATGTGAGCATTGAAGACTTGCTGAAATAGGCCGGTAAGATTCCAACCATTTCCGTGCCCTTTGAAAGCTATAGCTCTTCGAAGGTGCTCATTGACGCCTTCCACGCCGTCTGAAGCAATCCTTGGCACGAGCATCTCGCGAGTTAAGCACCCAGTTGCATTTCGGGTAAAACACAATTTTTGTTGTGTCCTTATTACGGCGCAGGCGCTAGAGTTGGATCGGGGTGGGATGTGACGGGCGCGGCAAAAAACAACCAGACGGCGGTAGCCGCCGCACATGACGTGCGAGCCGCGCTCAGGTCGGCGATCGCTGGCATCGAGGCATCTTTCAATTCTATCGAGAAGTTGCAACCCCGTACGCGGCTTTCGCTCGCCTTGTCGCTGCTGGACGGCTCTTCGCAAACCGGCACGAAATTCGCGAAAGCGACGGCAAATCTCTCGCAGGTGCTCGCCCTTCTCGATATTGACGAGAGGCACTACTGGATCAGCACGTTCTACACCCTGCTCATCCACACGTCCTTGCGGCGAGAAAAGGCGACCTATTTCACCCCGCCGGCAATCGTTCGTCATCTTATTCAAAGGTCTGAGCTGGCTGGCCTCGATCTCACGAAGGCCCGAATAATCGACCCGGCCGCGGGAGGAGCGGCCTTCGTATCCAGCATTGCCGGGAGAATGGTCGAGCTCGGCTGCCACGTTCGGGACATACGGACGCGCCTGACCGGAATCGAGATCGATCCGCATCTCGCGCTCCTGGGAGACGCCCTCGTCTGCGACCGCCTCGGCGAACCGTTCGACCGGAAAGCTCAAAAAGCCATATTGAGGGTCGGAGACTCGCTGCAGTTGGGCCAAAATCCCATCCGATATGATGCGGTTTTCGTTAACCCGCCCTACGGCAGGATTCTGAATGCAAACCCCGAATTCGTACCCGACTGGGACGCCGTCTCTGCTCCCGGACACATAAATCGCTACGCTCTTTTCATCGACCTCGCATTCCGTCTCGTGAAGCCGGGAGGGTTGGTCGCGGTCGTCTCACCATCGAGCTTCCTCTCCGGCGGCTTATTCACGCGTTTGCGGGAAAGCATCAGGTCGCGGGCCGAGGTGCTGCGTGTCGATATCCTCGAAAGACAGGACGTCTTCCACGATGTCCAACAGGATACATGCGTGTCGCTCTTCCGGGCAAGGGCGCCTGGCGCGGCCAAGCTTTTTGCTCCGTCATGCGGTCGGATAGACAGCGAATGGCGGTTCAGCGAATGTGGAATAATCTCCGCGCCGGGCACCGCACAGACCTCTCCATGGATTATACCGGATCAGTCCGGAGACGACCGCGGCGCAATGGATAGATGCGTGTCGCGGTTGTGCGACTACGGCGTAACGCCGAGGGCCGGATACTTCGTCTGGAACCGCGAGGAGCACCGTCTCAGTCGCGGAGCCAGAAAGCCTGGCGCCTATCCGCTCTTCTGGGCGAAGAACATACGCCCCGGAAAGCAGTGCCATCCCACCAGCAAGACCCATCGCGGCGTCGATTTCGTAACTTTTGAAGTACCCACCGCCGGCATTGTCCGGACGCCGTCGATAATTCTTCAGCGAACAACCAACAGCAAACAGGCCAAAAGACTGGTTGCCGCCGTCATTCCCAGGAAGATCGTCAAGAAGTATCGCGGCTTTGTAACAGAGAACCATACTATCCTTCTGACACCCAACGGCGGACGTCCTGCGCTCAAGCTGCTGTGCAAACTCCTGAACAGTGCCGCCGTCGACCGACGCTATCGTCGTATTGGCGGCTCGACGAGCATCTCAGTCGGTTCGCTGAAGAACCTGCCGTTGCCGGATCCGCGCTGCCTCCAAACCGCCATGAGCCGGCTCGCGGACTTTGAGGAGGCCGTCGAGTTGGCATACGCGTTGTCCGCCGCCTCCTCAATGCGAGCGAAGGCTGCAGCGTGAAGAACCATCGTATCAACAACCCCGGTCCGGGCACTCGAAGTTTGGATCCCGCCGAGAGGCAGGCCCAGCAGAGAGCTCATGCCGATCGAACCCGTACCCTCCTCGCGGCCGCGAGCAAGAAAGCCCGGGAAACGTCCACGCTGGAGCGGCCGGGAATTTCCACGGCGACTCGCACGCGTTTCGCCATCCGCGCGAAGCCGTCGGAATGGCTGTTCGCAGACGCGGGCCGCGCGGTGATCGATGCTATCTTTGAATGCATCAAGGACGGAAGCGACCGGGTCGTTATGACGTGGCCAGAGCCGCCGGGCGGCGCATTCGTCGCGGCGTGCGTCGCGCTTCGCGAAGCCCGTGGGATGGGTCATCTCGCGCACGCCAGCTTCGCATATTGGCCGTGGCGCGATGGGGCGACCTGGGCCGCACGGCTGGTCCTTGTCAATCCTTCTGACATCGCAGCGGCGGCGAGATCTGCAATCAACGACGCGCATTCCAAGGACTGGAAAAGAACCGACCTCGCGCACAACTCGCTCGAAATGATCGAGATAAGGTTGCGCGATCTAGACTTGCAGATGGCGACGTCGCCCGGACGCCCGCTTTCGGACGCCAGCATCATCGTGAGAAGTCCGACGGTCCTTGAGACGACCGCGGTTTTCGCACCCGTAACGTCCAAGCCCGCTCCGCCCTACGGACCGTCGGCGGACAAAATCCTGCGGCGGGTCCGCCGACATACGTTCCTCGGGGAGAGGAATGCGGGGCTGGGCGACCGTTTCGATCATGTGGGCGATCCGATGAAAACGCCATTCGCGCTTCTCGGTCTACCTCCAGCAAAGCGTGCCGAAGAACTCGCCCGCTTCGTACAAAGCGAGCGTGTCCGCACTTTTGGATTGGACGTCGTCATTGTTGACCTCACGAGACCGGGCCGATCCGAACTGCCCGACCAATGGGAGCCGAGGCTCGAAGCGCTCCTTAAATCTTTCGACGTCGCGAGCGGAAGGCGGCCCGCCGCGCTTGTCCTGACCGAAGATGCCTTCACCTTCCGGCGCGCGACCAGAGTGATAAAGGCGTCCGCGGCCGTCCGCCGACCGCGGGGGCGCGTGTACGAGATCGGTGCCTATTTGGATCATCGCGGTCTTCTTGGACCGGTCGCGAAGCTGCCCTCCGAGATGCCGGCCATCGCCTTTCAAGCCGATATCAAGGACGCCTCTCTCGCGCCGCTGCGCGACCGACTCATTGTGTTGGGTCGGGCGCTACGGGAGGACGCGCACGCCGGCGCCGCCGTGGTATCAAGAACGCTGGCGTTCCTGCGACGCTCCGCATCGCTCCCGATCGGACTTTCCGAGGCGCGGGAGATCACCGACATCCTGTATGACGCCGACGACGAGGTGGATTCGAGCGTCCGGGCGATGTTCAGGCCGAAGATGGCGCTCGGAGCGTTGCTCGCCGTTGCTGAAATAGCGCCCGCATATTCGTCCGAAATCAGGTCGCTCGTCGAGGGGATCGGCTCGAAGGTCGGCGAGTGGGAATCCGAAACTCCTGTCTCCCTTAAGCTGGCAAGCCTTCTTGAGCAATCGGCATGGAACGCTGCGAGTACCGTGATTGCGTTTCCGGACCGAAGGATCGCCGAAACCTACCTGGCTTCGGATCGCGCCGTGCGATGCGACTGTACGATCATCGATCATAAGGGCATCGCGGACCTCAGCGAAGCAGCACAGGTCCGACGAATAGTCGTCATCGGTCCCGGACCGCAGGCGATCCGTGCGCTTCTGACGATGGAACTCGCGCCGGAGACGGTGCTACTCCTCGGCGACGCCGCGGGAAGCGCCCTACTGTCCGCAGAACTCGCCCCGCTCGGCCGAATCGCTGCCTTCGCGTCGATCGCGGCGCGAGCAAAGGCCATCACCGAGGCCCTCAGGCGCGGCGGCACCAATGAAGCACTGGATCTCGCCGAGGCAGAATTCCGGATCGTGGTAACGGACCAGGAAGAACGCATCGATCTCACTCAGGCGAACGAGGCGTACCGAGGCCCGGTGGTCGAAATCCGTACGCAGAGAGGTCAGATACTTCGCTACCGGCCGACGAGCGACGTGCTGCTGCTGTCGCCAGGCGAAGCTCGCCCCTTCGAACGCGTAGTTGCGCGCGAAATTGAAGCGGGGGATAGCATTCTCGTGTTGAAGAATGACGTCCGGGAGCTCATCCGAAGGGCGATAGCGGGATCACGGCGAAGTCTCGCAGAACTCGGCCTTTACCATCAGGCGATCGCCGGAATACGCCGAGAGACCCCGGGCACAACGGTCAGGGACAAGGCACGGCATGTTCTGCGGAGCATGCAAGCGATGAACGGATCCGTGCCGGATTCCGAACTCCATAACATCACGCGCTGGCTGAGCGCCGACGACGCCCCGATGAAAATCGACGGCGCAAGGCAACCCGGCGCGGCCCGCGATTGGCCCCGTTTCCTTCTGTTTATGCACGCCGTCGGAATCCAGGATGCGCTCGCAAAGGCGTACTGGGACGCGGCGATCACGCCCTCCCGGTCGTATCGTGCCCAGGAGGGCCACCTGTTCAATCAGCGCGTCGTGCAATTTATCCTCGACCCCGAGGCGACCACCGCTTGGGCATCGATGCGCGACGTCTGGCAAGAGGTCCTCGAGGGCGTCGACGCAGTGGTCGATGTCGTTACATCGAATGAGGGGGGACGAAATGGCTGATCCCATCTCTCTCGAGGGCATGTCCTCCGACGAACGACAGGAACTGAAGGAAGCAGTGTGCGATGCCGTTCTGGAACGGACCCGGCGTGTTGTGTCAGGGGATGGCGCCTACGGGGCCGTCATTGTCGGTGCGAAACCTTCCTACAAGCTCTCCAGCGGATTCATTCTGCCGAGGAACAATCAGAACAACGACGATGAGTCGAGCGACATCCGGATCCCGTCGCACGGGCTCGATTTCAGGGTACGCGCAGGCACGCATGGTGTCTTGCGTGTCATTCCTGCCCTCAGCGTCTATCTGCGCGGGCTTCCGACCTCCGACGAGCTTTTTGCGCGTGACGGATGGCTGATACCTCGTGCGGATTTCAGCGACGCCGGTCGGGACCAGATAAAGAACGCCATAAACCAGCGCGCGACGGCCGAGATTCCAGCGGACACGCCCACGGCACGAAAGGCGCAGCTTCGCGCGGAGATATCGCGCGCCGTTCACATCGCACAGGGTGTTGTTGTGCCAGAACGCGCGATCTTGCCGGCGGGCGACGACCGAACTGTGGACGACGCCGGAGGCGAAATCGACTCCACGCCTCCAACGACGGGACGGCTGCGTATCCCTGACCGTCTTTCCCGCCGCTACGAAACTCCGCTCAAGTGGATACGGGTATCGGTCGAGGCACCGATCCTAGAGCTTCCCCTCCCCTGCGATCCGGCCACCTGGGAACGCGTGGCCACAACTTATTCCGCCACGCTCTGCACAAGTATCCACGACGCCTGTCGGGTGTGGTTGGCCTCGCCCGAAGGCGGCGAAAGCGCATGGCGAAGAATGCGACCGACTTCGGAAGCTTTCTGGGACCGAGAAGGTTGGGAGCGCTTTCTCGCCACAGCGCGGGCCGACGCGCCAGTATACGGCGACGTCGTTCCGGTTTTCGACGTCCAGCTTCTCGTCCAACCCGTTCCGGATCCGCTGGAAGCAGGCTCCTACTCCGTACGCATCGCAATCGAGAACCTGCGTGAAGACAACGAGCGGATGGAATGCGGTCTTTTCAACGTTTCGATCCGGCTCGAACTGCCTGAACACGCGCTGGGCCCCCTCCGGCTGGAGCGCGTGAAACGAAGCTACCATCTCGCGGGCTTCATGACGATGCCGGCGATCGGAGTAAACGGTGGTGTCGTGGACCTTGGCGCTTCCGCTGGTATCCGGGCGCTCAGAACCACATGGATGCCGCGTTATGTCCTGCCGCGCATCGCCGCGACGGAAATTCCGTCCGTGCCCAACAGCTATGCCATCCTCGCCGCTGAGACGACCAACGTCGCCGACCTCTTCGCGCTGACCGACGCAATGGACGCCTGGATTGCGCAAGTGGCGGCTCTTACAGAAATCGTTCAACCCGGCGAAGAAGGCACTCAAGCCGACGAGGCCTTTCAGCGTACGCGTTTCGAAGCCGACCTCGCAAGCTGGCGGAGGGAGAAGGACAGGATTCGAAAGGGACTTGACCTGCTTGAACGATCCTACCGGTCATTTCAGGCGGTCCCGACGGCTGCGGAAGCCCTCCCCTATCGAGCGTGGCTTCTTCTCAATCGAACGTTCGCGCGTGCAAATCCCGAGCGTCCAGACTTGAGGCCTGGTTGGCGCCTGTTTCAGCTAGCCTTCATTGTCGCGCACATTCCGACGCTGGCATCCAGGGTCGATGAGTTCGCATCGGATTTCGACGCAGAGTTCGACGAAGAATCCGCAAGTTTGCTCTACATGGCCACCGGCGGTGGCAAGACGGAGGCGTTCTTTGGCGTCTTAACTTTCGCGCTCTTTCTGGACCGGCTACGCGGAAAACATCGCGGCGTAACCGCCATGATGCACTATCCGTTGCGGCTCTTGACTGTGCAGCAGGCCCAGCGTCTCGCCAGATTGTTGGCCCATGCGGAAATGGTTCGCCGGCAGTCTTCGCTAGATGGTGCCCCTTTCGAAATCGGCTTCTGGGTGGGGGGCAGCAATACCCCGAACAGTACGCAGAGGGGAACCTCCGTCGCTGAGCCGCTGCGCTGCATTCCGACGTGGAATAGCGCCCGCGCAGCATCGGAAGATAGGTTGCTCTCGAGCGCCGAAGCCGAAGATCGCGCCTACGCCGTCGCCAAACAATCTTGGAATAAGCTTCCGATCTGCCCCTTCTGCAACCATATCGACGGAACGACGCTCCGTCTGTTTCCAGAGCGTGAGCACCGACTCGGCATCGTATGCGACAATGGACGTTGCGACTGGAATCGCGAACATCGCGGACGGGACCGGCCGCCGGAGCCGTTGCCCTTCCTGCTCGTCGACACAGATATCTATCGCGCGGCTCCTTCGATCCTGCTGGGTACGATCGACAAACTCGCGCTGCTCGGCCAGAACACGAGTACCATCGACAAGATCGGTGGAATGTTTGGGATGGCAAGGTTGCTGCAGGGCGGCCCCAACGGACTATTCCACATGGTCGACGGCGCCGCCGCCTCTGCCGCACCGCCCCAGGACTTCGAGCGAGTCAGGCCATCCTATTCCGATGGCGTCGAGGCGTTCTTCGATCCGTTTCCCAGTATCATTGTCCAGGACGAGATGCATCTCCTAGAGGAAAGCCTTGGCACCTTTGGAGGCATCTTCGAGACGACGTTGTTCGCATGGCTCCGTCGCCTAGCTCCGCTGCTGGGCAACAGGGTCCGACGCTTTCCCAACAATCAGAACATTCCCCGTCTGCCGCACGTCATAGGCGCAACCGCCACCGCGGCTGACGTCGCCAAACACACGGGCGCCTTGTACCAGAAGCGCGTCGTACAGTTTCCCCATCCGGGCCCCTCCCTCCATGGCGGCTTCTACACACGCATGGCAGCCTTCACGTCGGGAGGGGAAGCAGAACGCGCTAGGTCCTCCGCAGGAACGAGCCCCGCCGGCCGAGAGGCGGCCGCTCCCTGGGGACGAATCTACGCAAGCCTTATGACTAACGGGCGTCTGCACACCGTTACCACGCTTTCGGTACTGGCCGCTCACGCGACGACCATCACGCGCTGGCAACGAGATCTTTCCGCAGCAGATCCGGTCCGCAACGCCCGAGCCGCTGCTGAAATCGAGATATGTGTGTCCGACGCGCGCTGGTCGGACCGGCGTCGCGGAGCCATAGCCGCGGCGTCGGCAAACCGCCGTTACGACCGGCTGAACGACCTGCTGGATCTCCATCGGATCGAACTGACCTACGTTACGAACAAGAAGGGCGGCGATCAGATACTTTCGGCACTGGAATCCGAATTTCAAGAAGCTCACGCGGCAATGGGAGATGACTACGCCGTTGAATCATTCGCCATGGAGTTGATTTCGGGCGGTGTCGATATCGGCGGAATTCAGTCGGTCATCCGTCGGGCAGAGGAGCCGTTCGATCCAAAAACCGATGAGATCGCGACCGCGCTTCGCGGGATAGTCGCGACGTCGGCGATCTCGCACGGCGTCGACGTCGAGTCGTTCAACGCGATGGCCTTCGCCGGCATGCCTTCCGATATCGCGGAGTACATCCAAGCCTCGTCCCGCGTCGGACGCACGCATGTCGGGTTCTCGCTGCTGATACCGACGCCGCAGACGAGGCGCGACCGGTTCGTCGTCGAAGTGCACGAATCCTTCCACCGTCTTCTGGAACGCATGATTTCGCCGCCGGCGGTAGAGAGATGGGCGGACAAGGCCATCGGCCGTACCGTCCCCTCCTTGGTGCAGACGTGGGTCGCGGGCGTGCGTCACAATGAAGCTTTCGTGCGTGCTTCGGAGGCGAGAAAGGGCGCCGTTCTGCTGCCCACGCGAATTGATCAATTCGCGCGGGTATTCAACGATCCGGCCGCGTTCGCCGACTGCATCGCCTTTGTCGCAACCGCGATCGGTGTGGATGCCTCAGTCGCCATGCCGAACAATCCTGCCCCACTACGCCGAACTTGTTCGCGCGGCGGCGGAAAGGATCGAGCGGGAGGCTGAAAGCGGCGACTTCACCGGCTCGCTGAACGACTTCTGGAACAACCCCCTCGCCGGACTTCCACGACCGATGACGAGCCTGAGGGATGTCGACGCCCATGGTACTATCGTCGGCTCCCCGCGAAGTCAGTTGAACCGTCGACTGACCTCCGAACAGGTCGGCGATGCGATGGCCGTGATCCGAAATCGCGGCGTGTCGCGTCGGCGCGGGCGTCGAGCTGCCGGCAGCGAACTCGATGTGGAGACCGGCCTATGACCACCGCTCCTCCCATGCAACGGTCCAGAACCCAACTGGCATCGGCCTATGCCCCCAACAGCCTGTTCACATTCGAGGGTGGTGCCGGCGCCTGCATGGCCATCTCGTTCTCGGGAAATCGAGCGGCCGACGACGATCTGAGGACCGTGACGCGCAGGCTGATCGGAGAGCAGATCCAGGAATATTTCGACGCCTGGATGTCGCGTGCAACCAGAGGCGTCGGCCTGCTCCATCCAGTTCCCAATTCGCTCGCCGTCGACAACCGCGTGTTGAGGGATGACGTCGTCGACGTGGCCCTCGGCGACCTTGCCTTCCAGGTCCCCGACAGAGTGGGCTACGTGCCCTTCCCGCTCGCATTTGTCTGCGGCCGATGCGGTCTTCACCGCGAATGCGACAGGGTCGAATCTCTGCTCTCCGAAGCCGAGCGCTTCCGCGAGTCCTGTCCGGGAGGCAGAGACCAATGCTCCGACGACTGGCAGCAGCTCGATGTCGTGATGGCGCACTGGTCCGGCGAAGTCGAACCGATATCTCCCCGGTACAGGTACTGGTCGATCACGGGCGAAATTCATACCATCCGTAGATGCGCGTCCTGCGATTCCGAGCGTTTCTACCTGCGACGCCCGCCCGGCCCCTTCTCGGGCTGGCACTTCGAGTGCGTGGCTTGCCGCACACCCCGTCAACTGCTGCAGCGGGACCGCTGGACGCTGGGGATACTCGGACCGCTCACGACGCAGACCGAGCCGCAGGATCGGGCCGTGTTCGCTGAAATCAACATGGAGCCGATCTCCTACCGGGCATCGGCTGTGCATTATACGCACGGCGATCGACTACTTGTCTTCAACGAGGACCGCTACCTCCAGCTTCTCGCGGGGGCGCGCGAGGCCGAACTCGCGACATTTCTCGCTGGCAACTTCGGATACCCCGCCACGACCTTCACGGATCAAGAGAAAGAATCGCTCCTGCGGGACGCCGGTCGGGGCAACGAGTGGTCGAACTACGCCCAGCTCCGGTTGGTGGCACAGATGCTGCTGGGAAACCCAGCCACGCCGCGAGCGATGATCGACGCGCAGCTTGCAACGATCGCGAGGATGGATGCCGACTGGAACGCGACCGTGTTCGCGCAGCATCGTCAGGCAGAGCCGGGAATCGTGAACGCCTGCGCGGCACGGCACGAATTCGTGCGCCGTTTCGATCCCATCCGGATGGCCGTCGAACACAGGACGCTCGCCGAGGAAAAGCTCCACGGCGGCCAACTTGCTGACGGCAAACAGATCTCCGTCGACGTGACGGTCCTGGACGAATTCCTCTTTCCGGACGAAGTAACCGAAGAGGCAGAAAGGGAGCAGATCCGTTCCGCCTCGCGCCGACGGCTGGATCTTCTTGGAATTGCCGAGATGCGATTAGTGCGAGACGTTCAGGTCTGCGAATACACCTTCGGGTACACGCGGACGTCGGCGACGCCGACCGTGCGGCGCGACAAGGCTGGACAGGGAGAGATGCCGGTCCGCCTAAGGCTGTTCGACCGGGTGATGGTCGGTGAGGCGCCTCGACATCCGGTCCTCTGCCTGATGCAATCGAACGAGGGCTTCTACGTTCGGCTGGAAGAAGCGAACGTGCTGCGTTGGTTGTCCGTGAATGAGATTCCTCTCGGTCCGGCTCCCAACGGAGTACGCCTGGGCGGACGTCTTATCGAAGAATTCGCTCTCATCCAGGACAATGATGACGTCAGGTTCTCCCGCTTTTTGGACGAGTATCGTCGGGAACGAAGCGTCATCAGGCATGCTTACCCGTTCGTATATACGCTCCTGCACACGATGGCCCATCACCTGATCGAAGTATCAGCGTCGATGTCAGGACTGGACCTTGGCTCCTTCGGCGAACACATTTTCACTCCCGATCTAGCCTTCCTCGTCTACCGCCGGGGCATGACGATGGATCTCGGAAACCTTTCCTCCATGTGGAGGGAACGGGGCGACCGCAACTTCGGAAATGAAGTCTTGAACAAGATGGTCGATCCCACCAGCCTGCGCTGCGGCTCGGAAAGCATCTGCAATCATCGTGGGGGTGCATGTCCCGACTGTATCCTCATTCCCGAAAACGCCTGTTTGACGCGCAACGAACTACTGTCGCGGTCCGTGCTGATCGGACGCGGCAAACCCCGCTGGGACGCCGGGACGAACGCCATTCGAGGCTACTACGAGGTCTCGCGCGACAGTCTTGGCGGCAACCCCTCGGGCTAGAAGGCGTGGGTTCTTTGGCGCTCCAGCCATAGCTTGGCGAACACAGACCCGGCGAAGAATTGATGCTGGCAGCAGGCAGCTCCGGTTGGTTCTGAGCGGAAAGAAAATCATGCACACACTTCAGGAGCTTCTGGAAAAGGAATTGAGGAATGTAGGCGCATTTACCTTCAATCAGCTTTGACGTCGTCCGCTTTCTTCACGGCCTCGCAAAGCCAGGAGCGCAGCACGAGCTCGTATCCGGGAGGCATTTGCTCCTTTATGGAATCCAGGCACAACGGGTCATCGGCGTGTTGTAGCAAGTACGGGTCGGCAACCTCGGTAAGCGCAGCGAGCAGGCAAAAGCGCTCGCCGGCCGGTACCGTCGGGACTTGGTGAAGCAATTCGCCGGCGATCGCCTGGTGCCGTTGGCGTTGCAGTGCCTGAAGCGCTGCGTCCTCGACGTCTTTTTCGACGTCACGCGTCAGGACGTGAAGGCAATCCGCCAGCGTCGCATCTTTTTGCCAGCCGAGAATTTCGCAGGCTGCCCTGCGCCGTTGTGGAGCATCGGACTGACAAAAACCCAACAGCGTTTCCCGCAGCAATGTTGGATCAGCCATCCATCGCAGCAACCGCGCTATCATCTGGCGGTCTTTCCGGCTTTGATGGAAATAGAACTCCTTCAGCACGGCATCTGTCGCCCGAACAGCATCTATTGCAAATAGACGCGTCGCGATCGCCGCGTCGAACTCCTCCCACAATTGCCGCTGGGCAGCTTCGAATGCGGTTTCTGGATCAAATGTCGCCAGTGCGGATATGGCCTCGGCAGCCGACCCGTTGCCGCGCCTTGCCGTCCCCCACGCAAGCTCGTAGAGGGCTTCGCGAGCGGCTTCATCGCCTGCCTTCAGCAACTCCCGTTGGATATAGCCCTCCATTCCGAAAGCCACGGGGCTCTGACCGAGCCGCCGCAGGAACGTGCGTGCAGTTTCGGCGCCGTCCTGAAAGCGCAAGAGTGCGAATGCCCAGCTTAGCTCACCGCTTCGCATCCTGTGCAACGGATGGTTCGCGAAATGCGCTAGGAGCGGCGCATGAGCTTCGGGCTCAGATTGCTCGAGAAGGTACTGCGCCACCCTGTCGGCCTGACGTTCATCACCCAGCATGGCGGTCAGTTTCTGATTGAGTCGTAGGTCATAAACGCCCAGCTCCTGCAAGGCGAACACGGCGATGATGGCCTCCGCGCTTGCCGCTGAGATGGATTGGAGATGTTTAATGATGGCCGCACCAACGTCCCGTCGCTTGGAAATCCCGAGCGTCATCAAGGCAGCCTTGCGGCTCGCCTCATCGGGGTCGGCAAGGTCGGCTATCGCTTTAGCAGCGTCGGCGTCACCAAGCGGCTCAAGCTGTGCCAGGTAAGGTAGTGCCGATAAAGCAAGGGCCGCCCCCGATCGCAGCAACGTGAGGACCGATGCGCGTTCGCCTCTGATTGCCAATACATTGATGAGGTTGTATTGCTCTTCGCGGGTCGGCGCTCTCGAGGCGATATCGCGAATCCTTGCGGATATTTCATTTGTTGAGACCAGGAGAGCATCGCGCAAGCCATCGACGCGAGCGAATTCGCTCTCACGGTGCAGCTCCTCAAGCACGAACTGACCGAAGGCCTGTCCGCCGAGCTTGAACAAGAGGTCTCGAAATAACCTGGAATCCCAGTCGATGCTCAGACTGTTACGTCCCGTCAGGCGAACGGCGCGATCGAGCAGAAGCATCTCCAGCCGGCTTCCGCGATATTCTGCCAGAACAAAGAGGAGATCCGGCCGATAGAGGCTGGCACCCAGCCGCATCAGATGGCCCACACCGCCTGGCCTCCACTCGGTCTGTGGCTCCATGTCAGCGAGCTTGTCTGCCAGCATGTCAAGAATACGGCGGAGTGTTGTGGCATCAAGCTGCTCCTGCCATTGCTGGTAGATGATCGCAAGATCGCGAATTCCTTCAAAACTGCCGTCGAAAACTGCCAGCAGCGCTGCGTTCGCGTGGGCGCCCGTCGCCAGAAAGAGCCCCGGCAACCACCAATTGGTCGTTGACGTCAGGAGTGATTGCCGCATCACAGGCAGGATGTTCAAGGCACGCCATGGCGCCAGCCGAACGAGCGTGTCGAAGCGGAGGGCCTGCTCGAATTTGTCGCCACCTTCTAGAATCCATCTTTCGATGAAGTCGATATCCTGATCCGAACCGAAGGCGCGCAGCCCCTGCGCCAAGCAGCCTCGGTTTTCGGACACGTCAACGAACAGCGCTGGCCGCAACCGAACCCACAAAGGTTTGGCCTGATCGTGCGGCAAGCGCAGCAGCAAGTAGACGAGTTGGTCCTTGCGGTCGGTGTGGCCGCAGACCGTGCGCGCAATCCATTCCGGGTCCTCGCGGGCGCTTGGAACAAGTGCAGCAAAGCTTTCCTCGACCTCGAAATATTTTCGGGCTTGGGTTTCGCGCGATTCCGACGCGAAATCGGCTTCGCGGTGCAAATGTATCGCCCAGACGCGGTCAAGCAAAACCGGTACCGGCACGGTTGAGAGAGCCGTCAGCGCCGCGGTGTCGGCGTCCCTGTTGTCTAGATCGAGGAGCTGCGTCACCGTCCCGGAAACATCGACGCCGTAATCGCGGGCCTGGACGATAAGACATTGGCCGATCTCACGCGCAACAAGCCGATGATGATCGCCACTCAATGGCTGCTTCAGCACGACTGGCACTGCTGGCAGGAGTGCCACGCCCAGCGTGGGGAGCATCTGCCGGCAGAAATCCTCTTCGGTGACGCGCAGGTCGTGGGTGCTGCAAAGCCTCCGGATGAGTTGCGCCACGGCCACGATCGAGTTGTGCTTCAGGAGGAGCCACAACAGGTCCATTGGGACATAACCGAGTCTCCGGCTCGCAAAGTCCTGGGTCCAGTCGCCATCGATGCGGAAAATGCGCCTGAGAATGTCGCCGGCTTCTGCAATGGGCATCCGACCGGCGCGGATTGCGTCGCAAAGCCCGACAGCGACCGCCCAATTGAGGAGCCGGTCGTGGCCCATGGCCACGCCGCCCTCCACTGCCTGGAGCAGGCCGGCGTCGATCAACCTCAGTCTCGCTTCGTCGCTGAGCTCTGCATCCCGAATTTGTGCATCCGGCCACGGATACTGAACGCGTGGCGCAAAAACCGTGGCAGCGAGACGTATAAGGTGATGCTTGTCGCTTGGATGGTCCGACTGCTCGCCAAATTGGTCTGTTGCTCTCTTCCAGAAGCGATCGATGAGGACGTATTCATTTTGCGGCAGCCAGCCACGCTCTGCGACGCGGCCATAAAGATTTGCCAGGATTGGCCGACGCAGCAGGGCAGCGACGTCGTCCGGCAACTGATCGAATTCAAGTTGTCGCGACCGGAGATACCGGCGCAGCTCCTGCAGGGAAAAATCCGTCACTGCCATGCTTTGCGCGCCCGGGCATTGTGCCGCGATACGCTCTGCAAGTCGTGAGGATGCAGAGACGATCAGACGTATCCCAAGCCGAGCCCAGTTTTCGAGGGCGATGTCGCGCAGCAGCCTGGCGTTCTGGACATCGTCCAGACATACGGTCAACCAGAAGCGCTCATCGTTCCGGAATTCACGCGACAGGCGTTCTGCAATCACGTTGATGGGCGACGGCCTGTCAAATCCCACCGAATGCCATATGCGTCCCACGATTGCCCGTTCGACAGCCTGCAGGTCGTCCTGGCCAGACAACAGGATCACCAGATCTCCGCGTCGTTGCAGGTCATAAGCGAGGCTGGCAAGAGTCCAGCTCTTGCCCTGTCCCCCCTCTCCCGCAATCACAAAGACGGCCGTAGTCTCTGAAGGGGCAGATAGCGGCCGGACATCCGCGCTGGGCTCGTAGCCCAACATGCGGCAGGCATGGGTGAGGTCCGCCTCCAGAACAGACGGCAGGCGTGCAACGATGCCAAGCCGCGCGACATTCAAGCCGGCCTGCCCGAGAAACTGTCTGACTTCGATTGTCCCACCGTGCTGAGCGACTTCAAAAAGCCGGCCGACAAGTTCGTTACGTTTACCTTCGATATCCTCGCGCGCGTCGACCAGCCTGCCGAGGACGGCATCAATGCACCGGGTGACCTGTGCGACGTCGAATTTGTCGACGATCTCGAGGGCGGAAAGAAGCCGCAGCAGGGCCTTGTCGTCAGTGGAGCTGCACTGCAGGCGTTCCGCAAGCATCGACAGATATTCAACCGGCGTGACCATAGCGCCTTCGGACGGAATCTTATGGCTCCGCATGTTTAGAACGCCGCCTGCATCCGAGCTACGCACCAAAGCGAGGAAGCGCTGCAGATCGTCCACCTGACAGGTACCGTCCGTCACAAACCGGAGCCTCAAAGGTGTACCGACCGGCGCCGCGCGAGCGGCATCGAGAAGATCGGGCAAGACCCGCTTGATGAGTTCACCTGTTGTCCACGCGCGGCTAGTCCGCCTGCTCTTGAACTGTTCGACGACGAAGATGGACTGTTCCGCAACGGCAAGATCACCGGCAGGCGGCTCCAGCGTAAGCGTCGCATCTTCCTGCCCGTCGTCCGTCAGCGCCAGGCTGGCAACCTGCCCGAGGCTGCAAAGGATCTGGTAGAGGAAGCCGCGTATTGCGACTTGGCCCCCACTATTGTTCATTTCGCACCCCAGTCCGTTGCCGCATGCACCGCCGAAAGCTGACGTCCCCATGGGGTAACGAGAATGATGTCCTGAGACCTTCGGCCGCGCCGTTTGATGATATAATCGCCTTGCGCAAGCCGAGCGTGTTCTGAAACTGGAAATCGCTTTCAGGTTCGGAACCGTGTGGTTGGATTGGGAATGGCAAAATTCGTCCTCGCGAAATCGTCGCTCGTCTTAAAAGAATGAACCGGAGTGTTTCGCCACGATCTGCTGGCCTGTGACCTTGGCCAAGAACTGCTCGGGCAAAATGCGTTCGACGACGGCTAAAAAGGCGTCGATAATCACGCGCATATGGTCGAGGTCGCCCTCTTGCACGCGCCGCCAGATACTCGGGCGATAGCGCACAATGATGGATAGCGCATAGAGAAGAACGACAGATATCGCCCGGTATTCGCCAATCACGCCAAAGATAGGGAGAATGAGAGCGTTTTGTTGAAAAGGACTGTGGTGGACATGAAGGCTGTCCCACCAAAGCTTTTCAGACGGATGTTCCACGGCAACCCGAAAATGACGGCCGCCGCCTTCGGGGGGCACCTCGCCGATTTCGCTGATCGGCCCAGGAAACAACGCAATGTCCTCTTTGGTCACGCGCCCTGTATCATCGACCAGAAGGACATAGCTGCGGGTTACAGGTTTCTGATCGCCGAACAAAGACATGCCTCGATTTGCCGTTTGATCGTAGACCGGCATGATCCAGCGTGGCTTCGCCGTAAATATATTGGAAAACAGGTCGGACAGCTCTGGGATCGAAGCAAACAGAGATTCGATCGTGAGCCAACTATGCTCTGGCGCCGACACGAGCTCACTATAGCGGCGCGGCTTGCTGTCGGGGAATTGCGTGATCTGCGTGCCCATCGTTTTCGCCCAAGCCGGGAAAAATCCGGCAGGCAAGACACCGACAACGATTTGCTCCAATCCGTCGGATACTCCATCGACGGTATAGAGCCCGTGACCGGCCTTAGTGCTGTCCTCGATGTCCGAAAGCGCCTTCGCGCCACGTGGCGCGGCAAGCATTTCCGCAAAAGCAAAAGAGAGACTGCCGTAGTAGAGATTGAGCACCCGCTGGCTGAAGGGTTGCCCATCCCTGGCTTGAAAGTAGTCAGATGCGTTGCGCAACGCGTAGGCTACGCCCTGAGCCTTTGACTGCATCTTATCGACGCCCAGCGCTACATGTTCGGCTGCCGCGCGAGCCTCGATCATCTTACGCGCGAGCGTGACGCTTTGAAGCTGGCGCAGCCGCAACCAGATTGCCTCGATCGGCTCGTCGGAAAGAAGCAACCGCGGCCTGAGGATCGTCGGGTCGGCTACTGGCGCCATCTCTTGGCCGTCGGGCACAAACTTTCCATCGGCACTCACTCTATTCCATTCCAAGAGCACTTCATGGAAATCATCGACCGAACCGACGGGCTTGGTAACGCCTTGGGTGAACTGTTCGACGAGGTAAGGCTGGCCATTGATGAAGATGTGTTCAACCTCGGCAGCGAGAGACTTGTAAATCTTGTTGTCGGTGGCGGAGCTGTAAATCAGCGCGATGGTGTGACGATGGCCGCCGCGTTCGGCAGAAATGATGAGGCCGTCCGGGAATTCGCGTTCGATCTTCTCCGACCAATTATGGGTACGGAGTTTTTCAAAGATTTTCTGTTCGGCGTCTCTGTGGAGGATATCCATGCGCATTTTTTGTCCAGGATCGGAGGCCTGCATGGCGATGCTCAAGCGGCCGCGGAGCCGACGACATGATCCCGAAGAGCGATAGCGGCGTGGCTTCCCCGGGAAACGACAGTCGCCAGCAATGCTCGAAAATCCCGCTCCAGATCGAGATCGACCGAAATCTGCTCACCCTTGCGCTCCCAACAGGCACGCAGGAACGCAATCAGATTTCCTTCAAGGCCATCCCGCCAATCATAGGAATCGAAAGTCGGGACAACCGGCGCAAGCCACCTGATTGCGGGAACAAGGAGACCGGCGGCTGCGGGCTGCGTGACCCAGTAGAGAAAGCCGGAAACCAGTTTCGACGTCTTGAACCACCGCTCGGCAACCCTCGCGAAGAGACCTTCCATGCCGGAAAGCGCGGCCGCGAACTCCGGCCTTTCGCCGATCTTGTTGATCCTTGTGCCAAAGCCGAGAAGCCCGAAAACGGCATCATCGAGATCATAGGATCGACCTGTGGCGGGATCCCATGACGGGCTTTGCAGCGTGTACTCGATCATCGCGCTCCAGATTGCGGTGAAGCGCTCGGGCGTTTGTGCAGCCCGCACACCGTCGGTGAACCACTCCCAGAAGAACCGTTCGATCCATTGATGCGCTGCCGGGCCACGGTCGAGGATCGGTTGCCATAGCGTCCGATGATCTTCGGCGGTTGTCATGCAGGGAATTGTGCGAGCCACGATGCCATAAACCCAAGTATCAAATTCGTCCGGATGATCCTCGCACCGCTGACGCCGCGGGTCGATGATTACGGGAACCAGCCCCAGCGTGATATCAAGAAACGCGCGAACGAAACCGAGCCACTTGGCCCGCTCGTCGGGCCGCGCCGACGCGAGGTCCAGCCAGGCGAACGCCGCCGAAATAATGCGAGTATCGACGCTGAGCCGACCGCGATGAAGGGTTTCGACCTCACTGCCGGGGCGATACGTGCTGATCTCGCGGCGACGAATGCGCTCTGATTCTGGGAATTGCCGGGCGCGAATGGCATCAATCTCGCGCTCGGCCTGCGCGCTCAATTCGACAATATCGGGCAGCTCAGCCGACAACCGCCGTTCGGCAAATTCCCCGATCAGCGCTTCTTTGCCAGCTTGATCGTCCTCGGCCTCAGTATCGGTCCTGAATCTCTGCGCGAAGCCAAGGGCGGGACGCTGGCCGGCCCACCAGACGGCCAAGCAAAGCATTCGATCGAAGTCCTCGCCGAGCTGTTCCCGGCGTTGAGAAGCGCGGATCAGCGTGCGGCTTGTCGTGCTGTAATGGAAAGAGAGGACGCAGGCCGCCACGAGACGGCGGGCGAGGAGGTCGTTCTGGTCATCGGCAAGAAGTGCGATGCCGGCTTCGCCGGCAAAGGAATCCCACTGCCGGTCGCCGTTGGCCTCGGCGGAGTCGAAGCGCAGCGGCGCAGGCGGCTGACGAACCACGGATGCCAGCTTGCCGCGACACCACGCCAAGCGTTCCGAGTCGGCCGCGAGCCAGTCGCGATGCTTGACGACGAGCACCGCGATAGCTCCGCAGAGCAAGTCCTCGATGTGATGCAGCGGATCACCGTCATTGGCGAGCCGTGGCGAAAGGTCCTCAAGTCCCTGGACAAATTCCCAAAACTGGGGGAGTTGGTCTTGCGAAAATCGCTCGTCTGAATCGAGCAGTTGCCGCATCTGGAAGGGAAAGCTGGTGATGGTCTGATCCGTGGCGATGCGCCGAAGGTCTTCTTGATTTTTCTGCTTGACCTCTTCCGACCAATCGAAACTGACGGCCACGCGTTTCCCGTCGCGCACCTCGAAGATGTAGTTGCCGGGATCCAGGCGTTCGCTCAGCAGACGAAGAGCTTCGGGCTGTTCCTCTCCGTTGAGGTCCGAAATCCATCCCGCCCGCAATTGGGCAAGAAAGGGCCGCTCTGCTTCATCGGCGACCAACGTTTCGACGATGCCGCCGCCGATATAGAGCAGCATGTCCTGTCGATGCGACATTCGATACCAGGCCCGGCCAAGCTCAATCATGGCACCGGGCTGATATGCCCAAAGGCCTATGGGATCAGAACCGCCCGATCTGCGCAGCGTGACAATTTGGCGATCCCAATCGAGAAGCAGCCAGTTCTGGAGGAGCGGCGTCAGCACACCGGCGAACAGAGCCGGGCGGTACTTCCCGACATCGAGCAGAAGGCCAGCGAAGGCAAGCGACTCGCTTTCACTCAGAATGCGGTTGATCCACGGATCGACATCGTCGCCGCGTTCGATCCTCTCATAGAGCCACCGCTCTACCGCCATCAGCACGCAGTGAATCATCGAGCCGAACGTAACCGGCCAATCGTGATGCCAACGAAAGACGTTCGAATTGCCGCACCAAAGGCGGGTTTCATTTCCGATGCGAACATTGAGCCCGTCACCTTCACAGAACCGCCGGCTGGCGAAATTAACGAGCCGCAGCGCAAAGGACAGCCCTTGATCCGGCGCCTCCTTCAGAAACTGAAGGAAAGGCCCGCGGCAGTACAGGGGTGGATCGCCGCCGTTCCAGTGATCAAGGCCGGTCTCCGGCATTGAGCTGCGACCGAAATCCTCGTGCTGAGGGGATTCGATGCAGACCGCCAACAACACCTCGAGAGCGGCGTCGGGCCGTGCGCGCGCGAGCGCTGTAAAAGCTCCGGAGTCGAGACAGGCCTCTTGAAATGCATTCTGCACGCCGTTGCGCGGGCCATCTGGCCAAGCATCACGCAATTCGCCGCGCGGAAAGGCCGGAATGAACTGTCGCCGACGTTGTCTTTCCGGATTCGCTTCCAGAAATTGGCGCCGTTGTTCGCGCTGACGTTCATGCGCCTGTTGGACACGCGTGGTTATTGCCGAGTCAAGATCGCGCCGCTCCGCAAGTTCAAGGCAGAGCTGCGCAACTTCGTCTGGCAGTTCTGGCGCGGCGGATAACACCGCCTCGTAGACAAGCTTGTCGTGGCCGTCGGAATAATAGTTGCCCTCGGCGTTGAGCGCCTGGACTTCGCGGCCAATGGCCAAGGCCAGTTCGGCGGCCTCTTTCCGCCAGGGCATCGGTTGCCCCTCGTCCAGTTCGACCGGGACCGACTTGAGCCACAGCGCGCAAAGCTTGGCGGCCGCATGGGGGACAAGTCGCGCAACCTCGTCGCGATGCCCGTTGAGCACGGTCAGCATCGGCCCCCAATAAGGCCAATACGGCAGCCGGAACAGGTGATCCCACTCGCTCTTGCTTTCTGTCGCGGACAAGAGCGCGCCAATCCGCGGATCTGGCAGCGTCGCGACAAACATGAAACGCCCGAGCATCAGCCCGAGAAGGCGGCCGCGATTTGCCGTTAAAGCCTCCCAACTGCGCTGGAGCAGCGCGACTGCATTCGTCGCAAGAAACAGCGCTTCAAGGAGTTGATCGCGGATAATCGCACCTTCCTCGGTACCATCCTCCAGCCCCTCGACGGCCTGCCGCCAGCGATCGGGGCCATCGTCGGCCTGTTCGAGAAGCCGCTGTCCAAAGAGGCGCATCGCGCGATGCCAGCGTGGCAGCTTCGCACGGGCGCGGACAGATGGCGCGCCAAGACCCGGCTCGCCGATCAGTACATTCAGCCGAGCCCAGTCGCCAAGCATGTCGTGGGTAAATCGTACGCGCTGGTCGCGGATGCGCACAAGGTCCGAGGCAGTCAGGCTTCCCAGCGCGGCCTGCTCGCTTTGTTCCAACTGGGTACGCTGCACACTGGCGAGAAGCGTGTCGCCTTCGAGCGTGCCAAGCCGCATGAGGAGATGCGAGCGGCCAAGCTGGTCGGTGTCGCCTTCGACCCAGCGTTCCCAGAGCGCATCGACCATGTGGCTGACGCCAATGATCGAGGCTGGATTGATTGCCTTTCCGGTTCGCGCTGCCGCGACCAGCCAGTCAAGGATTTTCAGGTTCGTCAACAAGGGCCGAAGCTCGGGCCGCAACGATGCCCATTGCAACTCCGAGATCGGAGCAACAAGGCTTTGAATGTCGTCGACCGATGGCAGATCGAGTTGCGTCGTTCCGTGCAGGGTGGCAGGCAAGCCGGCCTCGATGAAGATACGGATAAGCTTAGGCGCCGGCTCGACCTGGCCTGTCACCAGAAGATGCACGTGCATCGGACCGTTTTCGGCGAGCAAAGCCTGCATCCAGCGGAGTGCGAGGCGTTGCGCATGCGGCGAGTAGCGCTCGAAGCTGTCGAAGACGATCAGGCACGGCTCGGGCGAGGCGGACAGAATGTCGCAAAGCGGATGAACAATACCGATATCGCGTTCGAACGCGGCTTCCGTGTCGTAGTCGATCGTGGTTTCGGCGAGCCACAGGCACCGGCGGTAATCGCCCTCGCCAATCCGCTTCGCCAGCGCGGACTTCCCGCTTCCGGACTCGCCAATGAGAAAGCACGCGCGGCCCCGATTGAGGCAGTCGAGCACTTTGGCGCGCGCGTCATCGCGAGGCAGCGGAGGCAAGCCGGAAATCCGGCTGCGAATATCGGCCATAAGCTCGCGGCTCGAGCGGTCGAGGGCTTCCCAATCGTGCCGATAGTCCGGATGGTCGCGCAGATTGAACTCGCCACCCAGCTCAGCAAGCACGCCCGCAAGGTCGAGCGATCCGCCGGCCCTTTTGGCGTCCGCAATGGCAACGAGGCGGGACCAGAGGCTCTTGGCCTCTTCGGCATCGCCAGACCGCAAAACATTCTGGCAATCGCGAAGCGCGTGGTCATGATCGCGCGACGGCGTGGCCTCGAAGTCGAACCGCATCAATCGCACTTGGCAAAGGAGTTGCATCGCCGCGGTATCGCTGGCGTCGCCTTCGTTGCGAAGCGCATCGGGGCACCGCAGGCTGTCGAATAGCGCGCGCTGCAACGCCGACGATTGCGCGCCGTCGTCGGCTCCGGGCTCGGCGAGCCGGGTGAGCATACGGTTGGGCGTCGTGATCAGGGCATCGCTGACCAGGTTCGACCAGGCGTCTTCGACATCCTGCGACAGGGTGCCGACCATCAGAACAACCGCATCGTCGCTGCCGCGAAGGACACGCTCGGTCTTGACGCCGAACCATTGCGCCCAGATGGTGGCGACGAAGTCCCGGGGAAAGCCCGCGCCCGTGACTTGCCGATCGCTTTTGATCGAAATGCCGGCGGCGCGCTTGCCGGTGGAAGCCGAGCACTCGATCACAAGATCGTCTGCAAGCCAGCCCAGGTCGCGTCCTTGCCACTGCACGCGGTCGATTTTACCGAAATCCGCACCGAGCCTGTTGGTCCCGGCCAAGAGATCGAGAAGAAAGCGCGCGGCAATGCAGTTCTCATTGCGGAAGCCGGTTCCGGCAGTGAGCTGAACGGGAGCTTTCTTCTTCGGTGTGGCCTTCGTCATCGTGTGGTCCCAGCTTCTAGAACGTTTCGGGAACATCTGCAATGGGCTGGCCGACGAGCCACCGCCTTCGACTCATGTCACTAACGTACCGGTCGAGCAACGAAGTGGCATATCGCATCCGCGTTCCGCCACAACGGGCGGAACCGCCATGTAACGTGCTTGGGTAAATCGTCAGCACGCCATCGCCTTGGTTTTCGGTCCGAGGCGACCGGGTTGCATTGTCGATGTTTGTTCGCCGACCCGCGGGCACTCCTAAACGCAAAGTGTAAAGCGCTGGGTCTCGCTGCAGAATGTTCGCTCGACCCCAGTCGTTTTGAACGACATGGTCTGATGCTCCCGAAACCCTCCACCACGATTTCCCAGCCAACGACTTAAGTCATCAGCGGGATCAGCCGCGCCATGGTAGCTACACGGTAGCTACAGCACTCTTTGGATTTTGGAGATTTTGTCTAAGCGTCTGATTTGGCTGGTACAGTTGGGTGGGCTCGAACCACCGACCTCCTGTTCCACAGACAGGCGCTCTAACCAACTGAGCTACAACTGCATCGTCGCGCGAGGCCCCAAAAAGGGGGTCGCGAATGGGCCGGAAACTAGGTGCAACGCCTCGCTTTGGCAAGGCCGCGAAGCGCCTGATTGTCGTCGTCCGGAAGGCATTTTGCGTTCATTTGGGGGGGGGCCTCCGGCCGGCCCCCGCCGGCCCCGCCAAATCGTCCCTTATCATCCCCTTGGGCAGCAAAAAGCCCGGGCCGATCGCCCGGGCTTTCCGTGATCAATACCGGAAACGATCAGGCGGCCGGCTTGTAAAGCTTCGAGGCCGAGACCTTGATCGGCTCGACGGTCTCGGAAGCGACCTTCTGGCCGAGCTCGGCGAGCTCCTTGGCCTGGGCGGTGAAGGTCTCGTACTGCTTGCGGGCATGCGAGGTCCACAGCTCCATGGCCGCCGCCGGCGTCTTCACGCCGAACAGCTCCTGCGCGAAATCGAGCGAGGACGAGGTGTTGGCCTTGAAGAACTCGATCAGCTTGGCGTTGTACTCGCTGGCGCCCTTGCTGGCCGAGGTGAACACGGCCTCGATGGTGCCATTATGGGTTTCGGCGGCATCCTTGAACTTGGCGTAGCTGTCGCGGGCCTGCGAGACGCCCTTTTCGGCAAGCGCGCGCATCTGCTCGGGGACTTCGAAGGGAATGATGGAGGCGGAGAAGGGATCGGTGGAGCTGGTCACGGCTTGCATCCTTCACAACGGGGTTAAACGATGTTCCTCCTTGCGGACGCCGGGCGGGCAGTCGGCCGGACGCCGAAGGGATCACGTACACACACATTCACGGGAGTGCCCATTCGCGGGCTCGCCCAATAAGCACCCATATCGTGTCAAATTTGTGCAATGCACTGCAATTTCTGGTGCGTCGCCACAAATTTAACGCGGCATGCGGGTTCCAACAGGCTACCCGTAGTGGCTTCTCGCCAATGGCGGCAGGTCAGGCCTTTGGCTTCGCCGCATCCATGGCGGCCTTGCCGACGGTCTGGCTTATTTCGCTGGCCTGCTCCGCCAGCGCACGCATTTGCGCCTGCACATATTCGCTGTGTAGCCGCATCACCTCGGACAGATCCTTGGCCTTCAGCAATGATTGCGCGTGATCGAGCGAGGCCTGCACGTTCTTCTCGGCATAGGCGATGGCCTTGCCGCTGACATCCCTGGCGCCGGCGCGAACCGTGGCGTTGCGCTCCTCGATGGAGTCGGCGGCGGTCTGCGCAGCGCCAACGAATTTCTCAAAAGCCTTGCGGGCCTGCTCGACGCTCGCTTCCGCCATCGACCGCATTTCCTTGGGTATCTCGAATCGGTCTCGCACTTCGTCACTCATGGTGCGTTCCTTTGTCTTGGCTGGGATTGCGTCCGGATACCGTCAGGGGGGCCGCATCCTGGACGGATGCGGCGCCGGGGAGGTTCCCCTTTGAACCCTTAACGGCCGTTCACCATCACCCAACGCAGCCCGCGGCCAAAGGGTCCCGCCGGCGGCCGGATTAAGGTTATCCCTGGCTAAGGTTACCGCCGGGACCGCCGGGCCGTGGACCTGCCGCCGCCGGCTTGCGATAGTAATGTTCCCTTAACGCTGTCGGCATTCTGGCTGCCGATCCTGATGCCGGGCGGTCATGTAGTCGCGATGCAGGGTGCGGAATTTCACTGGCTGGCCTCGAGCGATCCGCGATTGGCGGCCTATGCGGCAAGCCGCCTGCCCGCCTGGCTGTGGACCGCCGACGGCAGCCGGATCCTGTGGGCCAATCCGGCCGGCGCCCGCCTGTTCGGCGCCGACAGTGCCCCAGCCCTTGCCGAAAAGACCTTCGGGCCGGCCGACCGGCACCGGCGGCAGATCGCCCGGCTCGCAGGCCGGTTGCTCGCGAACGGCGCCATCCGGCTGGAGCGCTTGCAAGGATTTGGCGCGGCGCCCGGCGGGCTTGCGACCTGCGGCGCTTCGCGGTTCGACTTTCCCGATGGCAGCCACGGCGTTCTGATCGCCGCCGGCAACATCGCGCTGCTCGCGCCGCGCCCGGCGCAGACGGAGTCCGCCAGCGAGATGCCGCCGGCCGCCACATCGTCAGCGCCACCTTCATCGGCGCGACCGCCGCAACCGAGCGCACCCGTCATGCCCGTCATCGAGCAACCGATTGCCCCGCGACCGGTTGCCGATGACCAGCAGCCGGCACCATCGGGCGAAGCGCCCGCCGGGTTTGCGTTGTTCGATGCGTTTGCCGAGCCTGCCGCCGCCGACGAGCCGCCCGCGGCCGAAACCATTTCGCGCGCGCCACCCGCGGTCGACGTATTTGGCCTCGAAGCCCTTGCCGGCCAGCAGGCGCGCCGCCTGCCGCTGCGCTTCACCTGGCAGATGGATCGGGAAGGCCGCTTCACGCTCGGCACCGACGAATTCGTTGGGTTGATCGGCCCGCGCACTACGGCCGCCTTCGGCCGGCCATGGCGCGAGATCGCCGAGACTTTTGGATTCGATCCCACCGGCCGGATGATGCAGGCCTTTGCGACGGGCGCGACCTGGAGCGGCATCACGCTGAACTGGCCGGTGGACGGCGGCAGCACATTGCCCGTCGAACTGTCCGGCCTGCCGATCTTCGATGCGGCGAGAAATTTCATCGGCTATCGCGGTTTCGGCGTCTGCCGCGATTTCGATGCCATCGCGCGGCTCGCCGCCCTACGGCTGGCGGAGTTGTCCGGCGAAATGGTGACGCCGCAAGAAGTGCCCGCTGCGCCATCTGCCGAGCCGGCCAGCGTTGCATCGCCTTCATCAGACGAATTGCCTGAACCGATTGCTGCCAAAACCTCTGCTGCAGAGCCTTCACATCAAAAAGATTTGGAAACGCACGTGGAAACTCCCAAGGAAGGCGTTGAGGAAGGCGTCGAGGACGCGCTGACTGAAACCGCAACGGAGTTGCCGGCAGACGCTGCCGCAAACGTCCTGCCGTTCCGCGTCCCGGGCGAAGCGAAGTCGCTGTCGCTGTCGCCGGTTGAAAACAGCGCCTTCGACGAACTCGCGCGGCAATTGTCGGCGCGGCTCGACATCGAGAACGGCAACGGGGCGGACGAGGCCCGCGAAACCAACTTCGACCCGCTGGCCGCACCGGCTGTGCACGAAGCAGCGAGCGCGCCGCCCGAATGGCTGGCGCCGCCCGAGCCGCCGGCGCGTGGCGAAACCGCGCGCGACAAGGCGCTGCTCGATTTGCTGCCGGTCGGCATCCTGATCTACCGGCTCGACCGGCTGCTATATGCCAACCCCGCCTTCCTGACGCAGATGGGCTATCCGAGCCTGCACGCGCTGGAAGATGTCGGCGGCCTCGACGCGCTCTATGTCGAACCCGGCACCTCCAACGCCTCCTCGACGTCGGACACCGGCAGACCGGTGACGATCTCCGCAAGCCTGCCCGAAGACGCAGATACGCCGTCATCGGCGGCAGACGCCCGCCTCTACACGATTTCATGGGACGGCGATTCGGCACTGGCCTTGATCTTCTCAGGCACGCAACATGAGAGCGTTGCGATCGCGGCCGCCATCGCGCGAGCCGAGCCTGCATCGGAGCCTGACGCCTCCGAACCTTCGGTATCGGAGCCTGGCGGCTCCGAACCGGCGGATGTCGGCCATGCCAATGCCGAAGACCTCGCCGCCATCCTCGACACCACGGCCGAAGGCATCCTGATGTTCGACGCCGAGGGCAACATCCACGCGGCCAACCGCAGCGCCGAAGCGCTGTTCGGCCATAACGGCGACGAACTCGCGCGACGCAATCTCGCGGAGCTGTTCGCGCCCGAAAGCCAGCACGGCGTCTTCGAATATCTCGCCGGCATCAAGGCTTCCGGCGTCGAAAGCCTGCTCGATCACGGCCGCGAGGTGCTGGTCCGCGAAAGCAGGGGCGGCATCATCCCGCTGTCGATGACCATGGGCCGCACCCGCCCCGATGGCCCGAATTTCTTCGCGGTGTTCCGCGATCTGTCGCAAGCCAAGCAGACCGAGAGCGAATTGCGCGAGGCGCGGCGGCTGGCCGAACGCGCCGCCAATGCCAAGGCCGACGTGCTGGCCCGGATCAGCCACGAGGTGCGGACGCCGCTCAACGCCATCATCGGCTTTTCCGAAGTGATGATCGCAGAGCGTTTCGGCGCGCTCGGCAACGAGCGCTACCTCGAATACATGAAGGACATCCGCGCCTCCGGCGAACGCGTGATCGCCATCATCAACGACCTGCTCGACCTGTCGCGGATCGAAACCGGAAAACTCGATCTCGCCTTCACCAACCAGAACCTCAACGAACTGGTCGAGAGCTGCGTTGCGGTCCTGCAGCCGCAAGCCAATCGCGAGCGCATCATCATCCGCACGTCGCTCGCACACATGCTGCCGCCCGTCGTCGCGGATGCGCGGGCATTGCGCCAGATCACGCTGAACCTGATCGGCAATTCGATCCATCTCGCCAATGCCGGCGGCCAGGTCATCGTCTCGACCGCGCTGTCCGATTTCGGCGAGGTGATGCTGCGTGTCCGCGACACCGGCCACGGCCTCAACGACAATGAGGTCGCCGCCGCGCTGCAGCCGTTCCGGACGCCTGCGCCGTCGGATCGGGCCGAGAGTTCGGCCGTCAGCCTGTCGCTGACCAAAGCCCTTGTCGAAGCCAACCGCGCCAAATTCCAGATCAAGACCGGCAGCCGTTCGGGCACGCTCATCGAGATCTTGTTTCCGCACGCGGTGGCGCGCGCCTAACGCCGCTGGCCGCGTGACGGTCCACTGCAGGGGTTGGACACAAAATATCGAAAACAACCCCATGCAAAGTAGAATGGGCCTGGCTGCGGAACGTGTCGCGACGGGCGACAGTCCTTCTGGACAGCGGCGGCTTTTCCGGCTGATATGCGGCGAATTGACACACAATGGCTCGCCGTGAGCCTGGAGGAAATCCCATGATTCCGTTTCATACGCGCCTGTTCGGCGCGGCTGTGGCGCTGACACTTGCAGCAGGCAGCCCTGCCCTCTCGCAGCAGCTCGAGCTCAAGATCATGGCGCCCGCAGCACCCGGCGGTGGATGGGATCAGACCGCACGCTCGATGCAGCAGGCGCTGGTCGCCGCCAAGATCGCCCGCAGCGTCCAGGTCACCAACGTGGCCGGCGCCGGCGGCAGCGTCGGCATCGCGCAGTTCGTCAACGGCGCCAAGGGCGACGGCAACCAGCTGATGGTGAACGGCTTCGTCATGGTGGGCGCGCTCGCCATGAACAAATCGCCGGTGACGCTCGATCAGGTGACGCCGATCGCGCGTCTCACCGAAGAGATCCAGGTGATCGTGGTGCCGGCGAATTCGCCGATCAAGACGGCGCAGGATCTGGCCGCCGCCGTGAAGGCCGACATCGCCAAGGTCACGTTTGCCGGCGGCTCGGCCGGCGGCGTCGACCATGTGATGGCGGCGTTGTTTGCAGGCGCGATCGGCGCCGACGCCAAGAAGGTCAACTACATTCCATTTTCCGGCGGCGGCGAGTCGCTGGCGGCGATTCTCGGCGGCAAAGTCACCGCGGGCATTTCCGGAATGAGCGAGTATGAAGGACAGATCAAGTCCGGCAAGCTGCGCGCGCTCGGCATAACGTCGGAGAAGCGCATCGCCGGCAGCGACATTCCGACCTTCAAGGAACAGGGTATCGACCTCGTGCTGGCCAACTGGCGCTCGGTGGTCGCACCTCCCGGCATCACGCCGGCCCAGCGCAAGACCCTGAGCGACGCGGTGGAGAGCATGGTCAAGTCGGATGCCTGGAAGGACATCCTCAAGCAGAAGGGCTGGGATGACGCCTATCTTTCCGGCGACGCGTTCGCCGACTTCCTGAAGAAGGAAAATGCGCGCGTCACCGACGTGCTGAAGTCGGTCGGCCTCGTCAAGTCATGACAGACCTTCCGCAGGGGCCGGCGTCGCGGCGCGTCGACCGCGCCGGTGTCGTTATTGCGCTCGCGCTCGCCGCACTTGCCGTGATGCTGGTATGGGACTCGCGGCAACTGCCAACCACCACGATGTATGGCATGGGGCCCGAGGTGATGCCGGTCGTCATCGCCATCGGACTTGGTTTGCTTGCGATCGGCAATCTGATCGACGCGCTGCGCGGCAACCTGCCGCCGCGCGAGAGCGCCGATCCCAGGGCTGTCCTGCTGATCCTCGGCGGGCTGGCGCTGCTGATCGCCATCATCGGCCTCGGCGGCGGCTTCATCCTTGCGACGTCGGCACTGTTCGTCACCACGTCGGCGGCCTTTGGACGACGCGCCATTCTCGCCGACTCCGCCATCGCGCTCGTGATGAGCACGCTGATCTATCTCGCTTTCGATCGGCTGCTGACGTTGAGCCTCCCCACCGGGCCTCTGGAAAGACTGCTGTAATGGAAACTTTCGCCGCGCTCGCGCATGGCATGGCTGTCGCCGTGCAGCCGATGAACCTGCTCTACGCGCTGATCGGCGTGTTCCTCGGCACCGCGGTCGGCGTGCTGCCCGGCATCGGTCCGGCACTCACGGTCGCGTTGCTGCTGCCGGTCACCTACAAGCTCGACCCCGGCGGCTCGCTGATCATGTTCGCCGGAATCTATTACGGCGGCATGTATGGCGGATCGACCACGGCGATCCTCATCAACACGCCCGGCGAGAGCGCATCGATGGCGACCGCGCTCGAAGGCAACAAGATGGCCAAGGCCGGCCGCGGCGGGCCCGCGCTGGCAACGTCTGCGATCGGTTCGTTCGTCGCGGGCACCATCGCCACCATTGGTCTCGCCTTTCTGGCGCCGTGGCTGGTCGATTTCGCGGTGCGCTTCGGCCCTGAAGATTATTTCGCGCTGATGTGCGTGGCCTTTGTCACGGTGTCCGCCACCTTCGGAGATTCGCCGATCCGCGGACTGACCAGCCTGTTCGTCGGACTGACGCTCGGCCTGATCGGCATCGACAAACTCACCGGACAGGCCCGGCTTGCTTTCGGCATTCCCGAACTGCTCGACGGCGTCGAGGTGACGACGCTTGCTGTCGGCCTGTTCGCCGTCGGCGAAGCGCTTTACGTCGCATCGCGCCGCCACCACAGCGAGGAGAAGATCGAGCCGGTGCGCGGCTCGCTGTGGATGACGAAAGAGGACTGGAAGCGGTCGTGGAAGCCGTGGCTGCGCGGGACCATGTTCGGCTTTCCGATCGGTGCGCTGCCTGCCGGCGGCGCCGAAATTCCGACATTCCTGTCCTACTCCACCGAGAAGCGGCTGGCGAAACATCCGGAGGAATTCGGCAAGGGCGCGATCGAAGGCGTCGCGGGACCGGAAGCCGCCAACAACGCCTCCGCCGCCGGTACGCTCGTGCCATTGCTGACGCTCGGCCTTCCGACCTCGGCAACGGCGGCGATGATGCTGGCGGGCTTTCAGCAATACGGCCTCAACCCGGGACCGCTGCTGTTCGCCGAGCGGCCCGACCTGGTGTGGGGCCTGATCGCGAGCCTCTTCATCGCCAACGTGATGCTGCTGGTTCTCAACCTGCCGCTGGTCGGCCTGTGGGTGAAGCTGCTCGCGATCCCGCAGCCGTGGCTGTACGCCGGCATTCTCGTGTTCGCGACCATGGGCACCATCGCGGCAAAGCCGTCGGTCGTCGAACTGTCGATGCTGGCGGGTTTTGGCGTGCTTGGCTTTCTGATGCGCCGGTTCGATTTTCCGATCGCGCCGGTCGTCGTCGGTCTCATCCTGGGCCCCATAGCCGAAAGCCAGTTGCGCCGCGCGCTCGCCATCAGCCTCGGCGATCCCCTGGTGCTGCTGCAAAGTCCGATGTCGGCCACGCTGCTCGGCATCGCGCTGTTTGCGTTGCTGGCGCCGTTCGTGCTGAAGGGACTGGGCCGGTTCAAGGCGAGCGAGGATTAGGCTCAGTAGTCATTAATCCAGATTCGTGAACACGGCTTGATCGATGTCCGCTATCCCGCGCTTGGCGGAACCGCGCTAACTCTTCCCGCACTTCGATAAAATTCAAGGAGCTCTCTCGATTTATTCCCTCAATTTCCTCGATGTTGAAGTGAACGCGATTGGGTTGAAGCTCCTCAAAAAAGCTAAAGATGACTTCCGGATCGCGAAGCGATTCTCGAGTCAACACTGCAATCACATGGAATGGAATTCCAAAGGACCTCAGCCGCTTGATACCTGCCACCGTCCTGTGAAATGTACCTCGCCCATTGCGCGAGACCCGGTACCGATCATGCAGCTCTTGCGGCCCGTCAATGCTTATTCCTATCTCGACTTGGTGGTCGCGGAAGAGAGCGCACCATTCGTCACTAATCAATGTTCCGTTCGACTGGATGCAGTGCTTAAGGCCCACTTGTGGAGGACGAAACTCTTCTAAAATGTCAAATGCCTTCCGGTAGAAGGTTGGCGGCACAACCAACGGTTCTCCAGCGTGCCAAAGGATGGATAGGACGTTCGCAGCATATCCGACCCATTTCGGGCCTAGCCAAAGTGGCTTTCTAGCGGGGGACGGCTCTTGAAGATCACGAACGGCACAATTCTTGCCCTTTCCAGTCTGCCCGGAATGCATCCGCCTGCGGATCGCCTGTTTCCCGGGCATTTTTGGATTTGATTTTTATGCGCTGCCTCGTCGTTGCCGATTTGCATTATTCATTGCCGCAGTTCGACTGGCTGCTCGCGGCGGCGCCTCAGTTCGACGTTGTCATTTTTGCGGGTGACGCGCTCGACGTCGGATCGTTCGTCGATTTCCGCGCGCAAATCCTCGTGGTGAAGAAATACCTGTCGCTGCTGTCAGGGATGACGCGGGTCATTCTGTGCTCGGGCAATCACGACCTCGACGAACGCAGTGCCGAGGGCGAAAAGATCGCGCGCTGGGTCAGCGAGGTCCGTGAACTCGGCATCGCCTGCGACGGCGACGACCTCACCATCGGTAGCACGCGCTTCACCGTGTGTCCGTGGTGGGACGGACCGCTGGTCAAGAGCCGCATCGAAGCCCAGCTTCGCGATGCCGCAGCCAAGCGGCCGCAGCGCTGGATCTGGGTGCATCATGCGCCACCGGCGAATTCGCCGACGAGCTGGGGCGGCAAGCGGTTCTTCGGCGATGTCGAGCTGGTGCAGTGGATCGCACAGTACCAGCCGTCGATGGTGATCTCGGGCCACGTACATCAGTCACCCTTCATCCCCGACGGCTCGTGGTTCGACCGGCTCGGCAACACTTGGGTCTTCAACACCGGCCTGCAGCACGGCCGCCCGCCGGTCTGTATCGTGCTCGACCTCGACGAGGGCGCCGCGTTCTGGCTCGCGGCCGGGGAAGCGCAACGTATCGACCTCAACGCACCCTTGCAGCGGCCGGCGGCGGAAATCGTGAACCCGCCGCCGTGGCTTATATCCTTGGGTCGGATTGCCGAAGCCGTTTCGCATCTTTCGGCAAGCTTCGAAGAACCGCGCTAAATCAAAGAAATCATTGGGCCACCGGGCCATGCCGACTCATCAGGATAAAGCGGACCCCGCGACTTCCGGCCCCTCGCGGCCGGTCTCTTGCATTTTTGTGCAATCATTAAATTCCGGAGAGGTTGCGTTCTTAACTTTGCCGTCGACGGATTGCGAAGTAGCCTCGCCTCGGGCGATGGCTAAGGAGATGCAGCACGATGAGGACCTTGGCGATGGCCGTGGCGGTGCTGGCGCTGTTGGCTGTGCCCGCACAGGCGCAGATGGGGGGCGGCAAGCGGGGGCATAAGAGCGACGATACAAGAGCCGCGGACAAGAAGCCGAAGGTCGACGACAAGGCCTATCAGGAAGCACTCAAGCGCATTCCCGATTCCAGGGAAAAGTATGATCCATGGGCCGTGACCAAGACGCCTGACGCCGACAAATCTTCAAAAAATAATCGATGAAATCATACGCGCGGGTCGGATTGCCGCTCCGAGCCTGGCGAGACCTCTGTCGGCGGCAGGTTGATCATGCTCTGCAGGAGTTCGCCGACCATCGAGAGATGGTTACCCTGCCCGGCATATTGATGCATCAAATCGGCCAGATAGGTGTTGGCGACGTTGAGGCGCTGCGCCAGCAGGCGCGCGATCAACAGCGAGACCTGTGGCTGGTCGCGCAGGAACGCCGCGGCGTCGTCGAACTGGTAGACGACGGAATCGACGGTGGCGCGCACCGTCGCGGTATGCGGTTGATCGAGCAGGACCGACATTTCGCCCAGCATCGCCCCCGGCTCGGTCAGAACGGCGACGACGCTATCGCCCTTGATGACCTCCAGCCTTCCCTCGAGCAGCACGAACAGATGTCCGGTCTTGCTGCCCTCATGGAGCACGAGCGTGCCTGCCGGCACCTCTCGCCTGGTTGCTCCGGTGCAATAGTCGAGTACCGCGCGCATCAGCATGACCTCCGCATCAGCCAAGCCTAGAGCCTTTTCCGTTCCGATGTAATCGGAACGGGGCTCTGGATTCTTGATTTGACGCGTTTTCTTGACGCGAACCGGTCCCCACTTCGCTTGAAAACGCTCTAGGCACTGACGATGCCAAGGTCGAACGGTAAGCCGCGGCGCGCTGCTCAAATTGTCGGCACCACGGAGCCAGCCGTTCGACCATAGCGCCGCATCGTCACTTCGCCACGATCACCTCAATCGACGCCGGCTCCTTGACCCGACCGCCTGGTGGCGGGGTCTGGCTCACCACCGTTCCGGTCGCCTGGTTCGGCGCTTCCCGCGTAATTTCGAGCAACATGAACTGCGGCTCCATACCACGCCTTCCCGGAATATTGCCGACCGCCGCCACGGCCGCGCGTGCGTCAACAATTGACATGCCGACCAAGTTCGGGACCGCGGCACCGGTCGTTGCAGCTTCACCGGATCCGGGTGCCGCTGCTCGCGTCGCGGTCCGCAACTTTTCATCCGTCGGCGGAGGCGGCGCGACCGGACCGGTCCGGCGCCTCCACAGGTCGGGCGAAACCAGCATACGAATTTGCTTTTGCTCGCATGCCGTCCCCAACGCCACTTCGCTCCCATACGCGGCGACCGTCCCGTCATAACCAAGACAGGCAAGCCGGTAGATCAGCTCCTGCGACAGCAGGCCTTCGAAATAGCCGCCATGCACGTTCGGCCTCTGGTGCCTCACCACATACATGACGAGCAAATAGAGATGCGAATACCAGCGTAGTTTTGCCTCCGCGTCATGGCGCTTGCGCCACTTTGCGAATGTCAGCAGCGGCCGCTCATTCGCCGAAATCGCCGGCTTATCCGGATCGTCGCGGTCGACATAGTCAGTACAATCGAAATAGGTGAAGACCTTGGGTAGCCGGGCCTGGGCCAGTGCCGGCGAAGCGTTCGGCTGGCGTTCAGCCTTGGCATCCTCCAGCGAATCGTAGAGTTCCTGCAGCGTCAGGTTTCCGATCCGCAGCACGCGAAGAAGGTTGTCTTCCTTGACGTCGATCATGCCGAAATTGCGCGACAGGATTTCGACGTTGCCAAGCCGGAAGCCGTGGTTCCTGCTCTTGGTCGGAAACACGAAATAATTCGCCAGCGTCGAGATCTGACGCAGGACCTCGTCGCCCTCGTTGCTGAACAGATAGGCTTCATCAAAGCGCGACAACGCCGAGGCCAGAAAATTTCCGCGGCTGGATAGCAGGGTCTCGGCCGGAATGTCCGGCGAGGCCAACACGAAGCGCTTGAGTTCGAAGACCTTGCCGATCGCGTGCGACGGCGATTCCGGCCTTGCACCGGGCGAAGCCCCCAAACCATAGGAGTTCAACGCTTCGACCGGCGCAGCGAAAACGTCCGACAGCGTTCGGATGGCGTTGGTGACGACGAAACCACCCATGCTGTGGCCGATGAAGGAAAGTTGAACCCGTGGCCGTGGGGCGGTTGTGCCGCTCTCGTCATGCTGGCGTACGACTTCAGCGTCGATGGCGCGAATGACCTGGATAAGATCGGGTACGCCGTAGTTCGAAGCGCGGTAATTGTCGCGGAAATAGACGATGGTTCGCAGCAGCGTAGCCATCAATACCAGGCCGGCCACGCTCCAGCCGAGCAGCGTGATGACATGGACCGCTTCGGGATTCCAGATGTAGCGGAATACGTCGATCCACCACTGTTTGGTCTGCGATGCGAAATAGAACAGCGGAAATGTCAGGAAAACGACGATGATGCCAAAATACAGCAGCCACGTTGGAAGCGTCGGCAGTGCATCCCAGGTGCCGCGCCAGGGGCTTCCCATCTTCTCCGACGGCCAGCGGTAACCAACACAAACAAGCCCTTGCCGGGTGCGAATTTTTTCGTCGCGCTCGATGGCCATCGCAGCCGACGTGTACATCCTCAACACAGCGGGCTCCGGATTGTTGAAGCCGTGGACCATCACCACCAGGTTGGGGTCGGCCCCGTTCAGCAGGCCAGCTGCGATCTGCTTCACCGCCAGTTCGGAATCGATCGGTGACAGTTCGGGCGGCAGCGCCGGCGGCGGCACGACCGTGTCATCGACATTGTATGGCGCCGTGCTTTCGATGAAGTAGGTCGGGATCGTTGTCCCAACAGCTTGATGCGCGCGGAAGAAGTCCATGGCTTGCCCCCAGTGCAAAGTTCGCTTGCGCTAGGCTAAGGGGGACGATTTGAATCTACAAGTTTTGGTTGCATGACAATTCTGTCACGGCCCGGCAACTCGCCAACCGAAGCGCCGCTCAGACGGCTGCGGCGTTGGTCACGGGGAGGAAGTCACCGATGACATCCAGAAACAGCCGGGGCGACTGCAATTGCGGCACATGGGCACAGCCCGGGATGATTTCCAGATAGGCTTGCGGCAGGCCCGCGGCCAGTTCGTGCGACATGGGTGGCGGCGTCGCCTCGTCGTGTTCGCCGACCAGCACCAGGGCCGGCACTCTCACCTTGCCAAGCTCCGGCCGCAGATCGAGGGCCGCCAGCGCATCGCAGGCGGCCCGAAACACCTCCGGGTCGGTGCGCAGGAAAGCCTCGCGGCGATCCTGCATCAGGTCCGGATGGGCGGCCTGAAATTCCGGCGCAAACAGCCGGCGCATCGCAACATCCGTGATCGCCGACAGCCCCTTGGTCATGGACGCCGTCGCCATGCTGCGGAAGGCTTCACGCCCCGGCTCCGAGAACGCTGCGCCGCAATCGGCCAGAACAAGCCTGGTCGCGATGCCGGGGTGCCGAATGGCCATCTGCAGCGCCACGAACCCGCCATAGCCGTTGCCGAGCACGATCGCATCCTCACCATCGGCGGCATGCCGGACCGCTTCGGCCATCCGGTCAGCCACCGCCGCCAGACCGCCCGTCACGGCTTGCGACCGGCCGAACCCCGGCAATTCCGGAACGATCACGCGAAACGACTTCGATAATTCGGGAACGATGGCGTCGAAACTCGCGCGATCCGACAGCAGCGAATGGAACAGAAACAACGGCGGCCCATCGCCCGACTGCGCTGCGTTGACGGTGCCTGCCGCAAATAACCGATCCATCCCGGTCTCTCTTTCGATTGTCCTCAAGCGCCCTTTTGGCGCACCAGGCCGCTGATTGCCAGATTAAAATCCGTGTCATTCAGGCCTTTTTGCCTTGACGTGATATTTCACAGATGCCTATCTAAAGGAAGCATCTGAAGGAATTTCTATGCTTTTGCGCGATAACGTCTACGAAAGCCTACGTTCTGATATCCTGACATGTCACTTTGCGCCAGGCGATGATATGCGCGAACAGGACTTGGCCGAGCGCTACGCTGTGAGCCGCCAACCGGTGCGCGAGGCGCTGTTGCGGCTCGAACGCGAGCATCTCGTCACGGTGACGCCGCGCCAGGGCTACCGGGTCAACCCGATCTCGCTGGCCGATGCGCGCGACTTGCTGCGATTCCGCCTTGCGCTGGAGCCCGCCTGCGTCGCAGAGGCGATCGAGCACGCAAGCGACGGTGTACTGAAGTCGCTGAACGAATTCCGCCGCTTCTCGGGCAATCATGAAGCCTTCATCGCCTATAACCGCGCCTTTCACTCGGCGCTGGCGCATGCCTCCGGCAACCGCCGCATGGCGGCAGCGCTGTGCGACCTGATTGGACAGGCCGACCGGTTGGTGCGCGTCAGCGTCGCCAATCTGAAGGGCCACGATCCAGCAAAACTCGTCGCCGAACACGTCGCGCTGATCGAGGCGATGCAGCGGCGCGACGGGCGCACGGCCGCCCGTCTCATCAAGGCGCATATCGCGCAAACCGAGAAACGCGTGCTGCCGGCGCTGAAGCGCAATGCCGTGATCGTCGATGGGAGAGAGCCATGAACATTTCCTCAAAGCCCGGCGCCATCGACGTCGAGATCCACGGCAATTTCGTCGACGGCCGAGAGGTCGAGGCAGGCTCCGGCGAAATGCTCGACGTCCGCAACCCCGCAACCGGCGACGTGATCGCGCGGATTCCGAATTCGACCGCCGATGACATCGATCGCGCCATGAAAAGCGCGCGCGCGGCCTTTGAAGGCAAGGCCTGGGGCGGCATGGACACGCGCGCACGGGCGCGGCTCGTCAATCGCCTCGCCGACGCCTTCGAGGCCAATCTGGATACGCTGTACCGGCTGGAGACGCTGAACAACGGCCGGCCCGTCAACGAGACCCGCGCGCAGCTCTCTCGGCTGCCGGACTTCTTTCGCTACTTCGCGGGGCTGGCGCTGGCGCGCCGTGACTCCGTCATCCCCGTCGAAGGTTCTTACCTGAACTACACCCTGCGCACGCCGATCGGGATCGTCGCCAACTGCACCCCGTTCAATCATCCGCTGATGATCCTGTGCAAGTCGCTGGCGGCTGTGCTCGCGACCGGCTGCGTCACCGTCGTCAAGCCGTCGGAATACACGCCACTGACGACCCTGAAGCTGGCGCAGATCTTCACCGAAGCGGGCCTGCCGCCCGGCGTGTTCAACATCGTCCTCGGCCTCGGGCAAAGCGCCGGCAAGATGCTGGCTGAGCACGGCGACATCAACAAGCTGGTGCTGACCGGCGGCACCGAGGCCGGCCGCATCGCCGGCGCCGCGGCCGCAAAAGTGTTCGCGCACCAGACCATGGAGCTCGGCGGCAAGACGCCGGTGATGGTGTTCGATGATTTCGACGTCGATCGCGCCGTCAACTATGCCGCGTTCGGCGCGTTCATCGGCGCCGGCCAGACCTGCGTCTGCGCCTCGCGCCATATCGTGCAGGCGTCGATCTATGACGAGTTCGTCGAGAAACTGATGGCAAAGACGCAAACCATTCGGATCGGCGATCCCTTCGATCCCAACACCCAGCTCGGACCGGTGATCTCGGCGCGGCAGCGCGATCGCGTGCTGACCTATTCGCGGTTCGGCCATGAGGACGGCGCACGCCTCGTGACGGGCGGTGTCGCCGCCAAGGTGCCCGGCCATGACAACGGCTATTTCGTCGAACCGACCGTATTCGCCGACGTGAAATCCGACATGCGCATTTTCCAGGAAGAAGTGTTCGGCCCCTTCACCTCGGTGACGCCGTTCAAGGACGAAGCGGACGCGCTCCGGCTCGCCAATGATTCTCCGTTCGGGCTGGCGGCTGCGATCCGTACTCGCGACGTCGGCCGCGCGCATCGCGTGGCGGCAGCCGTCAAGGCCGGCATCGTCTGGATCAACGACCATCACCGCCTCGATCCCGCCTCGCCCTGGGGCGGCGTCGACGACTCCGGCATCGGGCGCGAGTGCGGCACCGAAAGTTTCGACGATCATTTCAACACCAAGAGCGTGATGGTCGCGACGCACGACCAGCCGTTCGACTGGTATCGCGACACGGCAAACCAGCGACGACTGAACTAGCAGGCAACAAGCGGCGAACCGTTCAGAGAAGACGGCAGGCCGCATCAACGAACAAACGGAAAAAGGGGAGCGAATACATGTCGACATCGGTAAACGCGGGCAGCCGTCTGGATCGACTGCCGATCGGGCCGTTCCACCGCCGCATCATGTTCCTGA
Source organism: Bradyrhizobium sp. AZCC 2262 (assembly GCF_036924535.1). Taxonomy (NCBI): domain Bacteria; kingdom Pseudomonadati; phylum Pseudomonadota; class Alphaproteobacteria; order Hyphomicrobiales; family Nitrobacteraceae; genus Bradyrhizobium; species Bradyrhizobium sp. AZCC 2262. Next base: position 6,899,190 of record NZ_JAZHRT010000001.1, read on the forward strand.
TCGGCATCGGGATGTTCTTCGACGGCTTCGATATCTATCTTGCCGGCACCGTGCTCGGCGTGACCTTGAAGACCGGTTTTTCCACACTGCCGCAAAACGCGATGTTCATCTCGGCGACCTTCGTCGGAATGATGCTGGGCTCATTTGCGACCGGCTTTCTCGGCGACCGCTACGGGCGGCGATTCACCTATCAGTTCAATTTGCTGGTGTTCGGCCTGGCGTCACTGGCCGCAGCCTTCGCGCCAAACATGACCATCCTGATCGCCTGCCGTTTCGTGATGGGCTTCGGACTGGGAGCGGAAAACGTGGTCGGCTATTCGACCATGACCGAATTCGTGCCGGCAAAAACGCGCGGCAAATGGCTCGGGCTGATGGCAGTTTGCGTCGTCACGGGCCTGCCGGTGTCGCTGCTGGTGGCATCACTGGTGGTTCCCGAGTTTGGCTGGCGGGCGATGTTCGTCCTCGGCGGCGTCGGCGCGCTCATCGTCTGGTACCTGCGCAAGTCGCTCCCGGAATCGCCGCGTTGGCTGGAAGCGGTCGGCCGCACTGAAGAAGCGGAAACGCTGATGCAGTCGATCGAGAAGGAAGCCGCCCAGGGGCAGCCGCTACCGGCCCCCGCCGCGGCAGCGACCATTCCGGCATCGCCCGATCTCGCCACGCTGTTCACGGCGCCGCTGCTGTCACGCATGATCGTCGGCTCGGTCTGCCTGATCACGATCAATACGCTGCTCTATGGCTTCGTGACCTGGCTGCCGGTGTTCTTCATCAAGCAGGGACTGACCATTGCAACGTCGTTCGGATATTCGCTGGTGATGGCGCTGGGTGCACCGATCGGCTCGGCCATCGGCGCGCTTACCGCCGACCGTTGGGGCCGCAAGCCGACCATTATCGGCGCATCACTGATCTCGGTCGCGCTTGGCATCATCTACCCGACGATATCAGATCCAATGCTGCTGCCGGCGGTAGGCTTCGCGCTGACGGTACCGATCTATGTGCTGGTGGCGCTGCTGTTCGGAATTTACATCCCCGAACTGTTCCCGACCGAAGTACGCTTGCGCGCCTCCGGGATCGTCAACACGCTCGGCCGCGGCGCCACCATCGTCACGCCGTTCCTGGTCGTGATGCTGTTCGAGGCCCGCGGCGTCGCCGGTGTGATGGCGCTGATGATCGGGCTGTTGGTGGTGCAGATCGTAACGGTCTGGGCGCTCGGCATCGAGCCACGGCACCGTAGCCTGGAAGAACTGAAACGCGATGAGACGGCACCGGCGTTGGTGAAGCAGGCGACCTGACGGCATGGCCGTCATTTCCGGGATGGTGCACCAGCACCAGACCCGGAAATGACGCCGACCGACGGAACGGTACTCACGTTCTGGAATCTCTCTAAATCAGCGCATTCGCGACATACCGTCGCGTCCCGCGCGCCAGCCGCTGCGCTACTGAGTCCGGCTACGTCACCATCCCGGCCGGAGTCCCCTTATCATGCTGAATTCTCGCGCGTTCACCGCAACGGCAGCGTTGCTTTGCTTCACCGCATTCGGAGCCTCGCCGGCGTCCGCCGACGGCGAGGTCAACGTCTACACCTATCGCGAAACCAAGCTGATCCAGCCGCTGTTCGACGCCTTCACCAAGGATACCGGCGTCAAGGTCAACGTCGTCTCGGCAAGTTCGGGCCTCGAGCAGCGCATGAAGGCGGAAGGCGCCAACAGCCCCGCCGACGTGCTGCTGACGGTCGATATCGGCCGCATCGACGAGGCCGTGCAGGCCGACGTCACCCAGCCGATCAAGTCGGTGGTGATCGACGAGATCGTGCCGGCGCAATATCGCGATCCGGACGGCCACTGGGCTGGCATCTCGATGCGCGCGCGCGTGATCTACGCCTCGAAGGACCGCGTCAAGCAGGACAAGATCACCTACGAAGAACTCGCCGATCCCAAATGGAAAGGCAAGATCTGCATCCGCTCCGGCCAGCACATCTACAATAACGGCCTGTTCGCGGCCTACACGGCCAAGTACGGCGAGGCCAAGGCCGAGGAATGGCTTAAGGGTGTGAAGGCCAATCTGGCGCAAAAACCCTCCGGCGGCGACCGTGAAGCCGCGCGTGACGTCGCGGCCGGCAAATGCGACATCGGCATCGGCAACACCTATTACTGGGCGCTGATGATGAACAACGATCCCGAGAAGAAGCCGTGGGCGGAAGCCACCAAGGTGATCCTGCCGACCTTCGAGGGCGGCGGCACCCACGTCAATCTCTCCGGCGTCCTGCTGGCCAAGCACGCGCCCAACAAGGCCAACGGCGTCAAGCTGATCGAGTGGCTTGCGGGTGAAAAGGCGCAGCAGATCTATGCTGACTCCAACTACGAATATCCGGTCCGTGCCGGCGTCGCGGTCAACCCGACGATTGCCGGCTACGGCAAGCTCACCGCCGATCCGCTCCCGATCGCCAAGATCGCCGCCAACCGCAAGGCAGCCTCGACGCTGGTGGACAAGGTCGGGTTCGATAATTGATCGCACCAAGTCGCGACAGCATTTTCGCCAACATGCCCTCTCCCTCACCGGGAGAGGGCATAATGCTGCATGGGCTTCCGACTTCTTGCCGATGTGAGCTGACGTGACCCGGACCACGCGTTCGGGGCGGATCGCCGCATCAATCGCGGTTGCGACCGCCGTTCTTGTCGCAGCTCCCGTCATCTCCATCATTGCGCTCGCCATGCAGCCGGCGCCTGACGTCTGGCAGCCGCTCATCGAATACGTGCTGCCGCGGAGCCTTCTCGACACCGCGCTCCTGCTCGGCGGCGTCGCTGCCCTGTCGCTTGCGATCGGCACCGGCACGGCATGGGCGATCTCGCTGCACGAATTCCGCGGCCGGCAAATGCTGCTCTGGCTGGTGCCGCTGCCGCTCGCGATTCCGACCTACCTCGCGGCTTACGTCTATGTCGATCTGTTCGAGCCGCTCGGCCTGGTCCACCGCACGCTTTCGCTGTGGCTGCCGCTGCAGGACGCGGTGCGCGTGCTTCCCAATTTGCGCTCGCTGCCCGGCGCCATCCTCGTGATCGCGCTGGTGCTCTACCCTTACGTCTATCTTTCGGCGCGCACCATGTTCCAGTTCCAGAGCGCGGAGTTCACCGAGGCCGCGAAGACGCTCGGCGCCGGACGCTGGACCACCTTCTGGCGCATCTCGCTGCCTATGGCACGTCCCGCGCTCGCGGTCGGCATAGCACTGGTGTCGCTGGAAACGCTGAACGACATCGGCGCCAGCGAATATCTCGGCGTCCGCACGCTCACGGTCTCGGTGTTCACGACCTGGCTCAACCGCGGCAGCCTTGCCGGAGCTGCGCAGTTATCCTGCTTCATGCTGGCGATCGTGGCCGGACTTATCGCGATCGAGCGCTACGGCCGGCGCAATGTCACGACGGAGTTTTCCGCCGAAAGCCCGCGGCTGACGCAGCGGACGACGCTTGCCGGCATCAAGGGCGGTTTGGCATTCGCCGCCTGCCTGCTGCCGGTCTGCCTCGGATTCCTGGTGCCGCTGTTGTATCTCGCGCATCAGAGTTTCAAGCGCGGGCTGTTTGCGAATTTCGACATGGCGTTGTGGCGCGACGCCTTCAACTCGGTCGCGTTCGCGAGCCTGGCCACGCTCGCCGCGCTGCTGCTCGGCTTTGCGACCATTCTGGCCTGGCGCTGGCGACCGAACCGGCTGCGCTTCGTGGCGATGAACATCGCGCAATTGGGTTACACGCTGCCCGGGCTGGTGCTGGCGCTCGGGCTGCTCGCGCCGGTGCTCGCCATCGACAACGCATTGAATGCGCTCGCCGCATCGCTCGGACGATCGCTGCCGGGACTGGTCATGGTCGGCTCCGGCGCCGCCGTTGTCATCGCCTATGTGATCCGCTTTCTCGCGGTGCCGACCGGATTCATCAAGGCCGGGTTCGAGCGGATTCCGCGCGACTACGACGACAGCGCGCGTGCCGTCGGCGCTGGCCAGACCACGACGATGCGGCTGATCCATCTGCCGCTGCTGCGCCCTGCCATGCTCGGCGCGGTCATCGTGGTGTTCGTGGATTGCCTCAAAGAGTTGCCGGCGACGCTGTTGCTGCGGCCGCTCAATGTCGAAACACTGGCGACCTCGATCTACCAGTACGCCAGCCGCGGCAGCTTTGAGGAAGGCGCGCTGGCAGCGCTACTGATCGTCGCCGCCAGCATCGGCCCGGTGGCGTGGCTGACGCGGTTTTCGGACATACCGAGCGGGCCGGCATAGGTTGAGCAACGACAGAACTGTTCGTCGTCCCTGCGAACGCAGGGACCCATAATCCCGGTCATCTGTTGATTGAAGAAGGTCTCTACTCCGTCATCTTAACGAGAGGCCGCGGCGTATGGGTCCCTGCGTTCGCAGGGACGACGGTAGCAGGCTTACGGCGTAGAGAATTGCCCCGCACGCTTGATCAACAGGTCCAGGAAGCTGCGTGCCCGCAGCGACATCCAGTGCGTCTCGGGATAGACGGCGTGCAGCGGCAGAGCGGCGATCGAAAAATCCGGCAGCAGGTTCTGCAACTGGCCACTGCGAATGCCGGCGACGGCGCTCCACTCCGGCAGGATCGCGACGCCGAGGTGATGCATCACCGCCTGCTCCATCGCGTCGGCATCGTCGACCAGCAGCGGACCGCCGATCGAAGCGACATGGCGACCATGTTCGGATTCGAATATCCAGTCATTGGCGGCTGGCAGACGCGAATAGACGATGCATTGGTGTGCGCTGAGGTCTTCGGGCGCGCGCGGCACCGAGCGGCCTTTAAGGTAGGTCGGCGTCGCGACCAGATAGCGCCGCACCGTGCCAAGCCGCCGGGCGACCAGCGTGCTCGACTCGAGCTGCCCGATCCGCAGCGCCAGCTCGATCCCCTCCTCCACGAGATTAACGAAGCGCTCGCTGAAGCGGATGTCCAGGCGAACCCCCTGGTAGGTCCGGACATATTCGGCAATGACGGGCATCAGGTAGCGGCGGCCGAACGACGACGGCAGGCTGACCCGCAGCGTGCCGCTCGGCCGCAGCGAATTTTCCTCGACGTTGGCCCGCGCCATGTCGAAGCTTCCAAGGATCTGGCGAGCCAGATCGTAGATGCGGTGGCCCTCGGGCGTCGGTTTGAGCTTGCGCGTGGTGCGAAAGAACAATTGCGTGCCGAACTCGCTTTCGAGCAATGCGATCCGCTTGCTCACGGCCGGCTGACCGATGCCGAGCTCGTTGGCGGCCACCGAAAAACTGCCGCCCTCGAGCGAGCGGACAAAGGCGCGCAGGCAGTCGATCCGGTCCATTTGATCATTCCTATGAGGAATAGATCATATCCTATCCATTCCATTTTTCTCGGGCAAGTTCGCCGCTAGGGTGCGGTCAACAACGGGAGGCCAGCTCCCGAACAAACCTCTGGGGAGGCGGACATGAGACGGCGCATCGGGATCGTCGGGGCCGGCATCGCCGGCTTGCATCTGGCCCTGTATCTTCAGAAGCACGGCGTCGACGCGACGCTGATCACCGACCGCGCGCCGGACGAATATCGCGGCATCCGCCTGTTGAACACGGTCGCGCACCACCACGTGACGATCGCGCGCGAAGACTATCTCGGCGTCAATCACTGGAACGACCCGAAGCATCACTATTACTACCATGATCACTTCTTCAATTTCCCGGAGCCGATCAGCTTCCGCGGCTACTTCTCGCGGCCGAGCCGCGCCGTCGACTACCGGATCTATCTGCCGGTGCTGATGAAGGACTTTGCGGATCGCGGCGGCAGGATCGAGTACCGGCACATCGAGGAAAGCGATATCGCGCCGCTGGTCGGCCGGTTCGACCTGCTCGTCGTTTCCAGCGGCAAGGGCCCGCTCGGCCAGCTCTTCGCCTACCGGCCGGAGCACTCGCCCTATTCGCAGCCGCAGCGGCGGCTCTGCGTCGGCCTCTATACCGGCGTTCGCGAGCCGGATCCGATGAACGTGACGCTTTCGGGTTCGCCGGGCCACGGCGAGATGATCGTGATTCCGACCATCACCTTCGGCGGTATCGCCAGTGCGCTGCTGATGGAGAACGTCCCGGGCGGCGACATGGAAGAGCTTGCGACGCTGAACTACGAGGCTGACCGCAAGCATTTCCTGCGCATCGTGCTGGAGAAGCTCGAGAAGCATCATCCGACCACCTATGATCGCATCGACATCGCGCGCTTTGATCTGGCGCAGCCGCTCGATCTGCTGCAGGGCGGCGTGGTGCCGACGGTTCGCAACACGGTCGTGGAATTCAACGGCGGCAAATGCGCCATCGCGCTCGGCGACGTCCATTCGGTGGTCGATCCGATGATGGGACAGGGCGCCAACGTCGCCTCCTACGCCGCGTTCGTGCTCGGCGAGGAGATCGTCAACGCCGACGTGCTCGACGCGCGTTTCTGCGAAAGGGTGGACCTGAAGCGACAGGACCGCGTGCTGGCGGCCGCGCGCTGGACCAACATCATGCTGCAGCCGCCCTCGGAGGCGCTCGGCATGCTGATCGGCGCGATGAGCCAGAACCAGGCGCTCGCCGACGAGTTCACCGAGAACTTCAACTATCCAGATAACCAATGGGACCGCGTTGCATCGGCTGACCGCATCCATGCCTGGATCGAGCGCAAGACCGCGCCCGCGGCGCCGGTGCGGGCGACGGCGTGAGGGGCGTGAGATGCAGCGCGCCGACCCACTCGCCTTCCGCCAGGCCGCATCGCGCTTTGCGACCGGCGTTGCGGTGCTGACCGCGCTCGATTCCCACGGCGAGGTCTGCGGCATGACGGCCAACAGTTTTGTCACCATCAGCCTTTCGCCGCCGACGGTGCTGGTCTCGGTCAAGCCCGGCAGGACGCATGAGGCGATGTCGGCGAGCGGGCGCTACGGCGTCAACGTGCTGCCGGAACAGGCCAAGGCGCTATCGAAACATTTTGCGGATCGATTGCGCGACACCTGTCCCGATTACGAAATCGTGGAAGGCCTGCCGCGGCTGTCGAACTGCGTGGCGTTTTTCGCCTGCGAGGTGACGCGGACGATCGACGTCAGCGACCACACCCTGTTCATCGCCGAAGTATCGGAGTGCGATTACTGCGACAGTCTCCCGCTGGTGTTCTTCTCCAGCCGCTACCATCTGGGCCCGGGTAAGCCGGTCGACCGCTGAGCAGACAAACGCAGATTTTCGAGCAGTCCTTACGGGATCGCGCGCGTAAAGCGGCGGAAGCCCGGCGAACCCGTCAGCGCTTCGAATGAAGCGTCGCGCTTCTCTTCGGCGAAGGCGAAGCCTGCCTTGGAATAAGATCGCTCGGCTGCTTCGTTGCCGATCAGAAACGAGATCGACGCCCGCTTGAAGCCCGCAACGCTGCCGGCCTCCAGCGCGTGTTCGATCAAGGCCTGCACCAGCCCGCGTCCGCGATATTCCGGCAGCGTGGCGACATGCTCGATCAGCCAGTCGTCCTCGCCGCCCTGAACCCAGCAATTCGCCGCATAGGCGCCACGCCGGAAGATCGCCGCCGGCTCCGACGGGTCGAGCCCGGCTTCATCAGCCGCGGCCTCGATCGCCGCCCGCACGGCGGCGCGCGTGCCGGACGCGGGCAAGGCGCACAGCGAGGCCGCCGGCTTTCCTTCGACTTCGGCGATGATGAATTGCGAGACGTGCCACCATGAGAGCTGTTGCGCAGTCGCAATGCGCTCGACGAACGCCAGGCATTGCGGCTCTGGCCAGCCGAGCGCGATGTCGAACCAGCCGCGCCGCAGCGGGCCGCGCTGTGAGGCCAGGATATTGCGAGCAATGAAGCTGGCGTCTTCGGCGCGCGCGGGACGGATCGCAGGCAGCGAACGCCCCGCCGCCATCAGGCGTTCTTCAGCGCGACGCGGAATTCGGCTTCGGTCTTCGCCTTCACCTCGTCCAGCGTGACGCCGTCGGCGAGCTCGATCAGCGCCATGCCGTCCTTGCCGTGCTTGTCGATGGTGAAGACGGCCAGATCCGTCACCACCATGTCGACGACCTTCTCGCCGGTCAGCGGCAGATTGCACGTCTTCAGGAGTTTCGGTCCATCCTTGGCGGAGTGCTCCATGACGACGACGACGCGCTTGACGCCAGCGACGAGATCCATCGCGCCGCCCATGCCCTTCACCATCTTGCCCGGGATCATCCAGTTGGCGAGATCGCCGTTCTGCGCCACCTGCATTGCGCCCAGGATCGACAGATCGATATGGCCGCCGCGCACCATGCCGAAGGAATCGGCCGAGGAGAAATAGCTGGTGTCAGGCAGTTCGCTGACCGTTTGCTTGCCGGCGTTGATGAGGTCGGCGTCCACCTCGTCCTCATAGGGGAAAGGTCCCATGCCGAGCATGCCGTTCTCGCTCTGCAGGCTGACGTCGATACCGTCGGGGATGTAGTTCGAGACCAGCGTCGGAATGCCGATGCCGAGATTGACGTAATAGCCGTCACGCAACTCTTTCGCGGCGCGCGCTGCCATCTGTTCACGGGTCCAGGCCATGTCAGTTCTCCTGTGATCTCTGGTTTGCGCATGATCTTGTCGGAAAACCGGTGCCCCCACTTTTCCGGATCATGCGCGCCTTAAGCCGCGGGCCGCGGGCGGATGTTGCGGAACTCGATCCGCTTCTTGCCCGTCCCGACTTCGATGATGCGCTTCACGAAGATGCCGGGCGTGTGGATGTGGTCGGGATTGAGTTCGCCGGCCGGAACCAGATGCTCGACCTCGGCGACGGTGATCTTCGCAGCCGTTGCCATCATCGGGTTAAAGTTACGGGCGGTCTTGCGGTAGATCAGGTTACCGGCGGTGTCGCCCTTCCAGGCGTGAACGATGGCCAGATCAGCGAACAGGCCGCGTTCCATGATGTATTTCTCGCCGTCGAATTCCTTCACTTCCTTGCCTTCGGCGATCAGCGTGCCCACACCGGTCTTGGTGTAGAAGGCCGGAATTCCGGCGCCGCCGGCGCGGATGCGTTCGGCCAGCGTGCCCTGCGGGTTGAATTCGAGCTCCAGCTCGCCGGCGAGGTATTGCTGCGCGAACAGCTTGTTCTCGCCGACATAGGACGAGATCATCTTTTTGATCTGCCGCGTCTCCAGCAGCCTGGAGAGGCCGATGCCGTCGACGCCCGCATTATTGGAGACGACCGTCAAACCCTTGACGCCGGAATCGCGGATCGCATCCGACAGGGTTTCGGCGATACCGCACAAACCGAAACCGCCCGACATGATCATCATGCCGTCCTTGAGAACGCCATCGAGTGCCGATTTGGCGTCGGGGTAAACCTTGTTCATGGAAATAGGACCTGATGGAGGGAACGGCCGAGTGCCGACATTAACTCCGGATTATTAGGCGAATTTTCCGCGGTGCGTCAATGATGCGGGATTATGCCGCCGAACCGCCCATCGGGCGCCATGTCGGCCTTGAAAGCGTCAAGAAAACCCTTCAAGTTGCGTGGGTTGGCATGGGCTTAACCCAGTGCGCCGCCTGCCCTGAACAACATAGACCCTTAATCAACAAAGTCCCGTAGCATCAACTCGAGTTCGGTTTAACCAGATCCGGATATGTCATTGACGATGGCCCAAAGAATGAAGCGCCTCGGGATGCCGATTGCGGCGCTGTTCGGCGTGGCCGTGTTCGCCCTGATTGGAACCTCCTGGTTCCTCAACCGCGACGCGCTGCGCGAGGCGGTCGAGGCGCAGATCCGCGATGTCACCGGGCTCGACCTGGTGGTGTCAGGCGCGATCGACGTTTCGGTGTTTCCGGGCAGCTACGTCTCCTTTCACAATGTCGGGCTGAAGGGCGGCGGCACCACCGACCCCGCGCTGCAGGTCGATGTGCTGACCGCCAACCTGCGCTTGCTGCCATTGCTGCTGCGCCGCTTTGAAATCGCCGACGTCATGATGCTGCGGCCGCATATCCGCGTCATCAGGGACGCCGGCGGCGAGAGCAACTGGACGCCGTTCGTCGAACGGATCGCGCGCACGATGAGGCCCGGCGCCGAAAACCAGGTGTCGTTTTCCGAAATCAGAATCCAGGACGGCGTGCTCAAATATGAAGACGCCACCAACCACGTCACCGAGCAGCTCGGCGATATCGATCTGTCGCTGGCCTGGCCGTCGATCTCGCGCTCGTTCGCGGCGACCGGGCAATTCGACTGGCGCGGAGAGCGCGTCGACGGCTCGATCTCGGCGAGCGACTTCGTCGCGATGCTGTCGGGCGAGCGCTCGGGCCTGAAGGCGCGCCTCGTGAGCGCGCCGCTGAAACTGGCCTTCGACGGCTCGGTCGCCAACCGCACCAGCCTGATGATGGAAGGCACTGTGACCGTCGACAGCCTGTCGCTGCGCAACGCGCTGCGCTGGATGGGACAGCAGGTGCCCGGCAGCGGCGGGTTCGGCCGCTTCGCGCTGAAGGCCCGCGCCAATGTCGTCGGCGCCTCGGTCGCGCTGACCAATGTGAATGTCGAACTCGACGGTAACGTCGCCGAGGGCGTGATGACGGTAGCTAATAACGGCCGCCAGACGCTGCAGGCGACGCTTGCCGCAGGCAATCTCGACTTCACGCCGTACATCTCCACCGTCCGCCTGCTGGCCAGCGGCGCGCGCGACTGGAACCGGCAACTCTTCGACCTCACCTCACTGTCCGCCACCGATCTCGACATGCGCCTGTCGGCGGCGAGGGTGACGGTCGGCCCCACAAAACTCGGCCGCACCGCGTTTGGCGCCAACCTGCGCGGCGGCGCGCTGGCGTTATCGATCGGCGAAGCGCAGATGTATGGCGGCATCGCCAAGGGCTCGTTCGGGATCGCGCGTTCGGACGCGATCGCCGACGTCAAGGCGCAATTCCAGTTCACTGATGTCGACCTGCAGGCCTGCGCCAGCGAATTGTTCGGGATCACAAAACTGACCGGCCGCGGCAATCTCGGGGTTTCGCTGATGGCCTCCGGCTCGAGCCCGTTCGGGCTCGCTTCCTCGCTTGACGGCACGGCGACCATGATCGGCCATGACGGCGCGATCGCGGGCTTCAATGTCGAACAACTTTTGAAGCGGCTGGAGCGACGGCCCTTGTCCGGTGGCGGCAATTTGCGCTCAGGTTCGACGCCCTACGACAATCTCACGGTCTCGGTGCGCTTCAACGACGGCATCGCCACCGTCGAGGACGTCCGCGTCGACGGACCGACGACGCGCCTGACCCTGACAGGCACGGCTTCCGTGCCAGCCCGCGAATACGACCTCAAGGGCGTCGCCAGCCTGACGCCCGCGGCCAACGGCGGCGACAAGGGATTTGAGCTGCCGTTCGTGGTGCAGGGCCCGTGGGACGATCCGCTGGTATTCCCCGATCCCGAAAGCCTGATCCGCCGCTCGCCCGGCGCGGCGCCCTTGCTCGATGCCGTGAAGGACCGCAAGACGCGCGATGCGGTGCGCTCGGTGATCGAGCGGTTTACCGGCGGCGGGCAAAAGCCGGCGGTGCCGGAGGCGGCGGACGGAGCGAAGGCGAACTGATCTGGCCGCGTAGCCCGGATGAGCGAGAGCGACATCCGGGTCTTCGCTTGATCCCGCATATCGCTGCGCTCATGCGGGCTACTTGCCGCTGGCTCGTTGGATATGGCGGGTTGTCCGCGTTATGGTCGTACCATCTGAGCGGTGCTGACATCGCTGGCCCCTGTTGATGAAGTCTTCCAGCTCCGCCCGCTTGCGCGAGAGCAAAAGCTGCGCCCGCGCGTTGTTCAGGCCGGATTGATCGAGTTGGCGCGCAAGCTGGTCCAGCTCGCCAATCCGCCGGCGCAGGGCCTGGATCGTCTCATCGCTCACGGCGGCCCCGAGCCTTTTCCGTTCCGACGGAGACGCGAGCCAGTCTCCATCCCGGATCTGGCGCCGCGTTCGAGGGCCTCCGGCTCGCGGCACGCACATCCAGCTTCAGTCGCTCGTCGACATTGAGCAGCCGCTCCTCGCCGCCGAGCCGGTTCCGCTCGCCAATGAGGCCGAGCATGGCGACCCGCATCGCCATCAGATGCATCGCGGCCTCCGAGCAGTCCTCGGCCCGGTTGACCTGTTTGCGGATATTATCCTCCGCGCCCAGCATCTCCGCCCGTAAGAATTTGATTTTCCTTCTAATTTCATTGAGTTTGTTGTCCATGGGGCACCTCGCTGCGGTTGAACCCTATAAGAACAAATAAAGAACAAATTTCAAGTTAAGAGTCCACGGCGAAGCAAAGATTCTTTTAGGAGTTCCCGTTTGCCCCGCCTCCCCGACCAGATGGACGCCCCGATGACGCCCCGCCAACTGGCGACGCTCCGCACGCTCAGCGCCGAGGCGTACCAGCCAAAACTGTTCGAGAAGAACCTGACGGCGAGGGAAGCCGAGCGGCGGATTACGGCGCTGAAGGCGGAGATCGAGCTGGCGAACTCTTTCTGAGGGGCGGCCTACACGTATTCGTCCTGGAACAAGAAATCTCGTGGCTCATGCGGGCTACTTGCCGGGCTACGGCAACGAAGCCGAACTGACGCTTTCGTCTTGCGGACGCGCTTGCAGACCGAACGATGTCGATCTCGCCGCGCTCACACACCCGCCGACAAATTTCGACCAGCCGTGGAGAACACGGAAGTAGCCGGCCATCGGCGCTCGACGGGCTGCGATCAGGTTGTTAAGCCCGCCTCCGCCAAGGAGACTTTGAGTCGAGACATGACCGTTGCGATCGAGATGGGACACACGACGGCAGGTGCTCCGGCTACTCTGGACCTTGAGGAACTGCTTGCGACCCGCCTGCTGGTGCAGGGCAATTCGGGCTCCGGCAAATCCCATCTGCTGCGCCGGCTGCTGGAACAGAGTGCTCCCTGGGTGCAGCAGACCATCATCGACCCCGAAGGCGACTTCGTGGCGCTTGCCGACCGTTTCGGCCACCTCCTGATCGATGCCGAGGATCATACCGAGCGGGGCCTGCAGGTCGCCGGCGAGCGCGCGCGTATCCATCGCGTTTCCACGGTGCTCAATCTCGAGGGGCTCGACGCCGAGAACCAGATGCGGCGCGCCGCTGCCTTCCTCGGCGGGCTTTTCGACGTCGCCCGCGACCACTGGTACCCGATGCTGGTGGTGGTGGATGAGGCGCAGCTGTTCGCGCCGGCCGTCGCCGGCGAGGTTTCGGACGAGGCGCGCAAGCTCTCGCTCGGCGCCATGACGAACCTGATGTGCCGCGGCCGCAAACGCGGGCTTGCGGGGATCATCGCCACCCAGCGACTGGCGAAGCTCGCCAAGAACGTCGCCGCCGAGGCGTCCAATTTCCTCATGGGCCGAACCTTTCTGGATATCGACATGGCGCGCGCCGCCGACCTTCTGGGCATGGAGCGGCGACAGGCAGAGGCGTTCCGGGATCTGGAGCGCGGGCAATTCATGGCGCTGGGACCCGCCCTCTCCCGCCGTCCGCTGGGGCTGCGCATCGGTCCGACGGACACCACGCCGCGCAACGCGACCCCGCGCCTGATGCCGCTGCCGGAAGCGACACCGGACGCACGCGCCATCATCCTGGCAGCGCCGCCGCCCGAGAATAATCGGCCCCAGCGCCGGTCGCCGCCAGATCTCCTTGGCCAGCTCATGGCGGCGAAGTCAGCGGCGCTGGAGATACGTCCCGAAGCGACGGAGCAGCCGCCACTCAGCGCCGAGGAACTGGCGGAGCGGCATGAGCGCGTGGACCGTATTCTGCGCGCCGTCATGGCGGAACCCGACGCAGGCTTCCGTGCCATCGGCGTCCTCTATCAGGAGTTCGTGGTCCGCTGCCGAATAGAGGGCCTTGGTTCGGACGTGCCCGACCTGGCTGACTTCCGCCGCATGCTGACGCGCGCCCGCGCCGGGCTCGGCTCCGATATGGCAGAGGATGACGGGTGGCAGGATGTCTCGGTCCGCGCCTCACTCCTGCCGGAGGATATGCAGGGCGTCTTCATGATGATCGCCCGCGCCGCGAAGGAAGGTTGGCCGTGCCCGGGCGATGCGGCGATTGCCCGCGCCTATGGCTCACACTCGTTGCGCCGTGCACGGCGTCTTTTGACCTACATCGAGGAGCAGGGCCTCATCGTTTGCCAGCTTGACGGCGCCGGCCGGCGGATCGTGACGCTGGTCGAACTGGCCTGGGCGACGGCACCGGGCGACCCCAATGCCGAGGAACAGCAGGCGGAGCAAGGCTGCAGCAGCTCGGCGCCTTGATGCGACGGCAGAGCGCGCACTCAAAAACGACCACGCATCAAGCGCGCGTTGCGCTATAATCCGCTCTCGTCGCTGACCGCCTTTGGGCTATCTCGCTTAAAAGGAGCTTTGGGCTTGAGTGTTGCCTTCACCAAGGAAGACAGTGCCGAAACCGCGTCGGAGACCTTGCTTCCCGACCGCCCGATTTCACCTCATCCGAACCTTGTGACGGAAGCGGGATTGAAGGCGCTGGAATTTCAGCTCCACCAGGCTCGCGAGGCCTACGAGACCGCGCAGAAGATCGAAGACGTGAATGAACGGCGGCGGCAGGCAGCAACCCCTTTGCGCGACGCGCGCTACTTTGCGGCGAGAGTTCGGACGGCTCAGGTCATCCCCAATCCGACGTCGACTGACACTGTCGCCTTTGGGAGCACGGTGACCTTCAGGCGCGACGATGGGCGCGTGCAGAAATATCATATCGTGGGAGAGGACGAAGCCGACCCCAAGGCCGGCTCCATTTCCTTCGTATCCCCAGTGGCACGGCTTCTGATGGGCAAAGCCGTTGGGGATGTCGTCGGCACATCCGGTCAGGCGCTTGAGATCATCTCGATCTCGTAGCACGGAGAGTACCGGTGTTCGCACTAGGCACCCTGCAATCCGCCCTGGTTAGGATGGAGGTATAACGAGATCGTCGATTCGGATCGGAAACCGCCGCAGGCGAACGCCCGTCGCGTGCCAGACTGCATTCGCGACCGCGCCGGCCGAGCCCGTGACGCCGATTTCACCGACGCCCTTGATGCCAAGTGCGTTCACGTGCGGATCGTGTTCCTCGATCATGAGCGCTTCCAGGCTTGGTACGTCGGCGTTCACAGGGACGTGGTATTCGGCGAGGTTCGCGTTGATGATCCGGCCGGAACGACGATCGCTGACGGCTTGCTCGTGAAGCGCGAACGAAACGCCCCAGATCATCCCGCCGTAGATTTGGCTGCGGACCATACGCGGATTGATCACACGGCCCGCCGCAAATGCGCCAACAAGACGGGTGACGCGTATTTGACCGAGATCAGGATCGACCTTGACCTCGGCGAAAACGGCGCCGTGCGCATGCATGGCATAGGCTGACTGCGCGGCAGGGTCGGCGGCGCCCTTGCCGCGGGCATCGATCTCGCTGAGCCCGGCGCGGCCGAGGATATCCGCGTAGCTCTCGCTGCGGTTTTCATCATCGCGGCGGAAGAGACGGCCGTTGCGGGCGGTAACGCCGGCATTGCCTGCACCGAACAGTGGCGAGCGCTCGTCACCGGTCGCAAGATCGGCGAGTTTGGCAATGACGGCGGCGCCTGCATTGTGGATCGCCATGCCTGCGGTCGCGGTGTGGGCTGAGCCGCCGGCGATGCCTGCATCCGGCAGATCCGAGGTGCCCGATCTGAACTCCACCTCTTCAAGGCCGAGCCCGTCGGCAGCGATTTGCGCGAGCGCGGTCCAAGCGCCCTGACCCATGTCGTGAGCGCCGATTTCCATCACGCCCGATCCATCGCCGCGGATCGCCGCCCGCGCTTCGGCCTGGAACATAAGCGCGGGAAAAGTCGCGGTACCCACGCCCCAGCCAACCAGCAGACCGGTATCGTCACGCGTTTGTCGCGGCGCAAACTTTCGCTTCGACCAGCCAAAGCGTGCGGCGCCCTGGGTGTAGCATTCGCGCAGGGCTTTCGAGGAGAACGGTTTGCCGGAAATCGGCTCGACGTCGGCATAGTTCTTGAGACGGAAGGCAAGCGGATCCATCCCTGCGCTCCAGGCCGCTTCATCGATGGCGCTTTCGAGCGCGATCGAACCGGTGGCCTCGCCGGGAGCACGCATGAACAGCGGCGTACCGGTATCGACCCGGACGACCTCGTGTGAGGTCGAGATCGCAGGACTGGCGTACAGCGTATGCGAGGCATCGGCAGCCGGTTCGAAGAAATCGTCGAATGTACTCGATACCGTCCTGGCGTGATGGGCGATCGCGGTTAGCAGGCCATCGCCATCGATGCCGATGCGAAGCGTCTGACGGGTCGGCGCGCGGTGGCCGACCGGACCGTACATATGTTCACGACGCAGTACGAGCTTGACCGGTTGGCCGACCAGCCGCGCTGCCAGGATGCCGAGGATCTGCGGTCCGGAGATCAGTCCCTTGGAGCCGAAGCCACCTCCGAGATAAGGGCTGCGGATATGGATCTTGTTCGGCGCGATGCCGAACAACCCCGCGATCCGTCCCTGCGCCATGGCGAGACCCTGGCTCGGCGTGTCAATCGACAGGCTCTCGCCATCCCATGCCACCACGATCGCGTGCGGTTCCATGGCGTTGTGATACTGCGCGGGCGTCTCATAGATTGCGTCGATGCGTTTCGACGCCGCGGCCAAGCCCGCTTTCACGTCACCCCGATGCATCTCGGACGGATTACCGACGCCAACGGCCGGCGGCACGAAGCTTTCATCGGCATCGAGCCCAACGCGGGCCGGCAGCGCTTCATAGCGAGGCGCCAGCAGCGCGGCGCCTTCCGTCGCGGACTCCAGCGTTTTTGCAATCACCACCGCGATCGGCTGGTTCGCGTAGCGCACCTTGTCGTTCTGCAGGAGATCGAGCCGGAACATGAATGGGTTGGTCTTGGCGTCTGGATCTTCCGCGAGCGGCGGCCGGTTGGCTGATGTCATCACCTCGACGACATCGGGATGATTTTTCGCCGCCTGCACGTCAAGGAAGACCACGCGACCGCGCGCGATGCTGCTGACCGCCATCACGGCATGCAGCATGCCGGGCGGATGGTTGTCCGCGGCATAGCGGGCTTGGCCCTTTACCTTCAGCAACCCCTCGCGGCGGGTCAGCGGCTGGCCGATATTCGAGCCGTGCCGGACATTCGCCGGCGTCTGCGTCAAGCTGATTTCAAGCGACATGAAGCGCTCCGGAAACCGAGGAAAAGGCAGAAGCGGGCAGCGCGGGAATACGATCCGGCGTTCCCGCCGCGGCGAGCGTCAGGGTGCGAACGAGAATCCGCTGCGCCAATTCGATCTTGAAAAGATTGTCTCCGGACGGTTTGGCATCGGCGAGCGCTACCTGTGCCGCGCGACGGAAGGCATCGGCAGTTGGTCCGGCGCCTGCCAGTCCCTCTTCTGCCGCACGGGCACGCCATGGTTTGGCGGCGACCCCACCGAGCGCAAGCCGAACGTCCTTGATCTTGCCTTGTTCTATCCGCAGCGCGGCGGCGGCCGACACGACGGCAAAAGCATATGAGGTGCGTTCGCGGACCTTCAAGTAGCGTGCATGCGGCGCGAAAGCGCGTGCCTCGGCGGGCAATCGCAGCGCCACGATCAGATCGCCGGGCTCCAGCACATTTTCCTGCTCAGGCGTATCGCCGGGGAGGCGATGCAGGCTCTCCAGCGCGACCTCGCGCCGGCCGTTCCTGCCCTCGATCTCCACGACGGCATCGAGCGCAACCAGCGGCACGCAGAAATCCGACGGGTGGGTCGCGATGCAGGCCTTGCTCCAGCCGAGAACGGCATGCAGCCGATTCTCGCCGTCGCCCGCGTCGCAGCCCGAGCCGGGCCTGCGCTTATTGCAAGCGCTGGCGACGTCGTAAAAATATCCGCAACGCGTCCGCTGCAGCAGATTGCCGCCGACGGTCGCAGCGTTGCGAAGCTGCGCCGAAGCCCCTGACAGCAGCGCTTCGGTAACGGCTGGATAGCATCTTGCGAAATCAGGATCATGCGCCAGATCGGCATTGCGGACGAGCGTACCGATACGGAGGCCGCCGTCAGGCAGGCGTTCGACGCGATCGAGCCCGGGCAGGCGCGTGATGTCGACCAGACGGCTTGGGTGCGCAATGCCGCCCTTCATCAAGTCGAGCAAATTGGTGCCGGACGCGAGATAAGCAGCGTCAGGTCGGCTGGCGGCGGTGACGGCATCGGAAATGGTCGCGGGCCTGATATATTCGAAATTATTCATGCGGAGCGCCTCTGGTTGGAATCGGCGAGGCTTTGCCGGGCTTCCAGCACGGCTTCAGTGATGCCGGCATAGGCACCGCACCGGCAGAGATTTCCGCTCATGGCTTCACGAATCCGTTCGGGGTCGTCGCCGGTTTGCGCTTCCTGGATCAGGCCGATCGCGCTCATGATCTGGCCCGGCGTGCAGAACCCGCACTGGAAGCCGTCATGCGCGATGAACGCAGCCTGCACCGGGTGCAACTGGTCGCCGCGTGAGACACCCTCGATGGTGAGCACGTTGGCACCGTCATGGCTGACCGCCAGGGCCAGGCACGAATTGACCCGCCGTCCGTCAACCAGGACCGTGCAGGCGCCGCACTGGCCGCGGTCGCATCCTTTCTTGGTACCCGTCAGGTCGAGCCGCTCGCGCAGCAGATCGAGCAGCGTCACACGGGGGTCGTCCAGTTCGACGTCCCGCCGCGCACCGTTAACGGTGAGGCCGATGGAGAAACTCATGTAAGCTCCAATCAATGCTATGATCCGAACCGGATCGGCGCGGATCGATCAGCCGCCCTTTCCAGGTCTTCTATCCACCGCCATATGCGGAGGCATCCTCCGTTTTCAAGAGGCCGCCGGAAGAATGATCGATGCGGGGGCCGAGGCTTCCGAAAAAATCATTCTCAATCAACGGGATGAGAGTTAATACGGCTCCACGTCAACGGTTCGTGATTAAGACAACAGGTATGGCGAAACAGTCGACAGACACGGTTCGGAGGCCGCGCGCGGACGCGATTCGCAATCGAGAGCGCGTGCTGTCGGCCGCAAAAGTCGTGTTCAGCGCGGGTGGTGCGGAAGCGAGCCTGGAGGCCGTCGCGAAACGGGCTGGTGTTGGCATCGGTACGCTCTACCGCCACTTCCCGACGCGTCAGGATCTGTTCGAAGCAGTCTATCGCCGCGAGGTGCAACAGCTCGTCGAACTGGCCGAAGAATTGCAGAATGCGCCCGCGCCCGTCGATGCCCTGCGCCGTTGGCTGCGATCCAATGTCGAGTTCGTCGCCACCAAGAAGGGCATGTCCGCCGCGCTGGCGCTCGCCGTTCACGGCTCGTCGGATCTCGCGGCGTTTACGTTCGATCGCCTGGCCAAAGCCGTTGGCGCCTTGCTCGATCGCGCGATAGCGGCCGGCGAGATACGGTCGGACATCAGCCCGGAGGACTTGCTGCGTGCCCTCGTCGGCATGTGCTACATGCACGACCAGCCTGGCTGGCAGAAAAGCGTGATGCGGTTGGTCGACGTCTTCGTCGATGGCCTGCGCGTGCAGGCCAAGGCCGATCGGGGTTCAAAGTTGTCATCGCGCGGCGCCGCGTCAGGGAAGCCGGTAAATCGGCGGCGTGAAGTCGGCAAGAGCTTGAAATAAAATCGAGGCTGTCGATCAGGCCGCAACATTCGAATTCCGACGTGGCTGGAGTTCCGGCAAACCACGAGCGAACCGCCGTTTCCGTTCGCTGAAACGCGCTTCTTCGGTCACGCGTTCAAATCAGTTCTTTTGACAAATGTCCGCCTTGGGGCCAGAAGCGGCCGTTCGACCCGGTGGAACAGCGAACCAGGCAAACCCCGACTTCCGTAGAGCGACCAAGCCCCAGCATTTCGGCCGTCTTACATACCACTTTCCGATCAGCCTTTTGTCCCGCTACTATCGGCGCATGGCCCGATCCTGCCTTCCGGACAAGAGAAGGTTTCGGGGCGTGCGTTGTGGTTCCAGGGAGGACAAAATGGCCGCGATCATGAACGAACCGCTCTCACGCCATGCCCTCGCCTTCGTTCTTGCGGGCGGTCGCGGAAGCCGGCTCCTGGAGCTTACCGACAGGCGCGCCAAGCCGGCGGTGTACTTCGGCGGAAAATCGCGCATCATCGATTTCGCCCTCTCCAACGCGGTGAACTCCGGAATTCGCCGGATCGCGGTTGCAACCCAATACAAGGCTCACAGCCTGATCAGGCATCTGCAAATGGGTTGGAACTTCTTTCGTCCGGAGCGCAACGAGAGTTTCGATATCCTGCCGGCAAGCCAGCGCGTCTCCGAGACGAACTGGTACCTTGGAACGGCTGACGCCGTTTATCAGAACATCGACATCATCGAGTCGCACGATGCCAAATTCATCGTGCTTCTCGCCGGAGATCACATCTACAAGATGGACTACGAACGCATGCTGAAGCAGCATGTCGAGCAACGCGCCGACGTCACGATCGGCTGCCTGGAGATGCCGCGCGCGGAGTCGAGCGGCTTCGGAATCATGCACGTGGACGACAATGGCATCGTCCTGTCCTTTCTCGAGAAGCCGGCCGATCCGCCGCCGATGCCTGGCAAACCCGACACGTCATTGGCCAGCATGGGAATCTATGTATTCGATTCGAAATTCCTGTTCGACGAGTTGCGGCGAGACGCGAACGACCCGAATTCGAGCCATGATTTCGGCAAGGACCTGATCCCCTACCTCGTCAAGAACGGCCGGGCGGTGGCTCACCAATTCTCCACCTCCTGCGTCAGGTCCGACGACGATCCACGAGCCTATTGGCGGGACGTGGGAACCGTGGATGCCTACTGGGCCGCCAACATTGACCTCACCGACGTCCTCCCCGAGCTCGATCTTTACGACCGTGCATGGCCGATCTGGACCCATGCCGAGATCACGCCTCCCGCCAAATTTGTTCACGATGAGGATGATCGGCGCGGACAGGCGGTGACTTCGCTTGTCTCCGGAGGATGCATCATTTCTGGCGCCGCATTGCGCCGCTCCCTGCTTTTCACCGGGGTGCACGTCAATTCGTATGCAAACGTGGAAAATGCCGTCGTCATGCCTTACGTGAATGTGGGCCGGCGTGCGCGGTTGAATAATGTCGTGATCGATCGCGGCGTTCAAATCCCGGAAGGTCTCGTGGTTGGCGAAGATCCCGAACTGGATGCGAAACGGTTTCGAACCACCCCGAACGGCATCACGCTCATTACGCAGCCGATGATCGACAGGCTCGATGCATGACGTCGCTTCGCGTTCTTGCGGTCGCCTCCGAAATCTATCCGATCGTCAAGACGGGGGGCCTGGCCGACGTCGTCGGCGCGCTCCCGACCGCGTTGCGAGCGTACGACATCGAAACGCGGACCCTGGTGCCGGGATATCCCGATGTCATCAAGGCGCTTCCAGAAGCGGAGGAGCTCCTCCATGTGCCGCATTTTTTTGGCGGACCAGTCCGCCTGCTCTGCGGCTCGCATGGGAACCTCGACCTGCTGGTGCTCGATGCGCCGCATCTCTTTGCGCGGCCCGGCAACCCCTATGTGACCCCGGACGGCAAGGATTGGCCGGACAACGGCGTGCGCTTTACCGCGCTTTCGCGGATGGCGGCCGAAATCGGCCAGGGCGCCATTCCGTCATTCGTGCCTGATGTCGTGCACGCCCACGATTGGCAGGCCGGACTGACGCCTGCCTATTTGCACCTTGCCCACCAGCCCCGGCCCGCCATCGTGATGACGGTCCACAATCTGGCCTACCAGGGCAAGTTTCCGCATCAAATGCTCGACGCGTTCGGCTTGCCGCCTGAATCCTTTTCGATTCACGGGGTCGAATATTACGGAATGATCAGCTTCCTGAAAGCGGGCCTGCAATTCGCGGATCGCATCACGACGGTTTCCCCGACCTATGCGCGCGAGATTCAGACCGATGAGGGAGGCATGGGGCTGGGTGGATTGCTGCGCGAACGATCACAGGTCTTGAGTGGCATCCTCAACGGCATTGATACTTCCGTCTGGAACCCCGAGACCGATCCCGACATCGCCGCTCGTTTCAGCGCAACAGAGCTGGGATCCCGTGCGGCGAATAAATTGGCCCTCCAGCGCCGGCTTGGTCTTGATCCATCCCCAAACGCCCCGCTGCTGGGCGTGGTGAGCCGACTGTCCTGGCAGAAGGGACTGGATATCCTTCTCGAGAATGTCCCGACGATCCTCGGCGAAGGGATGCAGTTGGCCTTGCTTGGGAGCGGCGATCCGGATCTCCAGGATCGTTATCAGGCGGCCGCAAAAGCGAACGCGGGCCGGATAGCGGTTCTGATCGGCTACGACGAAGCTCTCGCCCATCTCATTCAGGCCGGCGCGGACGCCCTCGTCGTGCCGTCACGCTTCGAACCATGCGGCCTGACCCAGCTTTGCGCCTTGCGATATGGCGCTATCCCGATCGTATCGCAGGTCGGCGGCCTTGCGGATACTGTCATTGACGCGGAAGAGGTCGACACAGCCGGTGGCGCCGCAACCGGCTTCACGTTTGGACCAGTCACGGCCGAAGCTCTCGCTGGCGCCCTGCACCGAGCCAATATCCTGTGGCGAGACCAGCAAGCATGGCGAAGGTTGCAGCACAATGGCATGTCGACGGATGTATCATGGCGCAATCGGGCAAACCGCTACGCCGCCCTGTATCGCGATGTCGTCGCGGGCGGCCGGAGACAGTAACGGGGCTTTCATTTGGCCTGGACGACCTGATGTAACTCGTTGACGAGCACGCGCATGTTCTCGCTGTAATCGACGGGTACGACGACGAGATGCACGCCGCCTTCCGTGAAAGCAGCTTCCAGCATCGTCGAGAGCTCCGAGGCCTTGCCGACGCGCGAGCCCTTGGCGCCGTATGACTTGGCATAGGAGACGAAATCAGGATTGCCAAACTCGAGGCCGAAGTCCGGAAACGCATCGACTTCCTGTTTCCAGCGGATCATGCCGTAGGCGCAGTCCTCGAGCACGAGCACGACGAGGTTCAGCTTGAGCCGCACGGCCGTCTCAAGCTCCTGCGAATTCATCATGAAGCCGCCATCGCCGCAGACGGCAAGCACGCGCCGCTCGGGGTGGATCAGCGCCGCGGCGATCGCCGAAGGAAGACCCGCACCCATGGTCGCCAGCGCGTTGTCGAGCAGCAGCGTGTTGGCGACGCTGGTGCGATAGTTGCGGGCGAACCAGATCTTGTACATGCCGTTGTCGAGGGCAACGATGCCGTCCGGCGGGATGATTTGGCGGACGTCGTGCACGATGCGCTGCGGCGTCAGAGGAAACCGGTCCTCCGTCGACCGCTCGGCGAGGTGGGCAAGGATCCCTTCCCGCAAACCCAGCAAAGCCTGACCATTGGGGAGCTTGCCTTCGAGGCGATCGGCCAGGCTTGCGAGGCTCGCGCCGACGTCGCCGACGATTTCAGCCTGCGGGAAGTAAACCTGTTCCACCGTCGCCGGCGTGGCGCCGACATGGATCACCTGCGGTCCATCATGGCCCATCAGGAAAGGCGGCTTCTCAACGGTGTCGTGGCCGATCGAAATAATCAGATCGGCCTGGTCGATCGCCTCGTGAACCCAATCCCGCTCCGACAACGCAGCCGTGCCCATATAGAGATTGGAGCCGGCATTGACCGCGCCCTTCCCCATCTGGGTGTTGAAGAAGGGAATCCCGCATCGTCGCACGAACGCCGAGAGCGGCTCCGCGAGACGCGGGCGGCTCGCCGCGGCGCCCAGCATGACGAGCGGCTTGCTGGCACCCATGATCATGGCTGCGGCGCGCTCGATGGCCGCGGCAGGCGCGACCGGAAGCTCGACGACATGCGGGGGAATGATTTCGGCCGCGGCTTCGTCGGCCGCGATATCCTCGGGCAGTTCGAGATGCACGGGCCCCGGCCGCTCCTGCTGCGCGACCCGGAAGGCGTCGCGAACCAGGGTCGGAATACTCTGTGCTGCGACGATCTGCGTCGCCATCTTGGTGAGCGGCCGCATGGTCGCGACGATGTCCACGATCTGGAAGCGAGCCTGGCGGCTGCTCCGAATCGCCTTCTGTCCCGTGATCATGACCATCGGCATCGCGCCCAGATGCGCGTAGGCCGCGGCCGTCGTCAGATTGAGCGCACCGGGACCCAGCGTCGTCAGGCAGACGCCCGCGCGCCCGGTGAGACGCCCGTAGGTGGCGGCCATGAAGCCGGCCGCCTGTTCGTGCCGGGTCAGCACCAGCTTGATCTTCGAGCGCCGCAGCGACTCCAGCACGTCGAGATTCTCCTCGCCGGGAATGGCGAAGATGTACCCGACGCCCTCGTTCTCGAGGGCCGCCACCAGCAGATCGGAGGCTTTTGTCACGCGACTGAGGCTCCGCTCGCGCCTGTTGAAGCTTTCTCCGCCCGATGCGGCAGCGTCCATTCCGGCCGAATGAAGTGACAGGTGTAGCCGTCAGGATATTTTTCCAGATAATCCTGATGCTCGGGCTCGGCTTCCCAGAACGGTCCGGCAGGGGCCACCTCGGTAACAACCTTGCCCGGCCAAAGCCCGGAAGCATCGACATCGGCGATGGTGTCTTCGGCGATCCGCTTCTGCGCGTCGCTGGTGTAGAAGATGGCCGATCGGTAGCTCGCGCCGCGGTCGTTGCCCTGGCGGTTCAGCGTCGAGGGGTCGTGGATCTGGAAAAAGAACTCCAGCAGCTTGCGATAGCTGATGGTCTGCGGATCGAAGATGATTTCAATGCCTTCAGCGTGATTGCCGTGGTTGCGATAGGTCGCATTTGGCACCTCGCCGCCGGTATAGCCGACCCTGGTTGAAATCACGCCGGGATAGCGGCGTAGCAGATCCTGCACACCCCAGAAGCAGCCACCGGCCAGGACTGCGCGTTCCGTCGAAACTGTCATGTCTATCCTCCCTGGATACACTGCGGGCGTCGTTCCTGAACTCTATCAAGGACGCATAATGAGGCCGAACAATGCAAAAGCACAAATACCAACGCACCTCGGCTCTGCGTCATGCGCCGCCGTTGCCGGCAAATGGATGCACAGGCTCGGCCTGATCAACAGCTTGATCAGCCGCAATTCCAGACCGGCCCGATCGGCGTCCGCGTCCAGCAAGGGCCGAAGCTGCCGCCATTGTAGCGACCACCGTAAAAGCCAGGCCGGCCGAAATAGTGCCAGTCGCCATCGTACCCGTAATAACTTGGGACTGGATCGATATACCAGGGGCGCCGGTTCTGGCGCGCCATGCGCGAAACCGCAGCTTTCTGCTTGTAAGCTGGAAGGCTGTTATTCGGTGGCTGCTGATAGCCCGGCAGGAAGCCGTAGCCGTGCCAGCGTGGCGCCGGCCGTTTATGAACCGGCGCGGCCGGCGCGACGACCGGAAGCAGCGACAGGACGATAGCAATCGACAGAAACAAGAGGCGCGACATAAACACACCATAGACGGCCGGCTGTTGGGACGCGATTCAAATCTCGGTGCACAGCCCAGCGCAACGGCTTCCGGTTCGCTTGCGAGGCGACCGCTTTGTGGCACTTAGCCAACATCTGCAATTTGCGGAATGGCCGCCTTGCGCCAGAAGCGGTCACCACCGCACGGTCAGCCTTTGACCGCGTGCCCGAATTCAGCGCATGATTGACGACCTGACGGGAGGAAACCATCCATGCCCAATTGCATCGTCGTCGTTCAGTTCGATCTGCCGAAGCGCTCAGAGGAGATGGCGGTGAAAGGCGGCACTTCGACCGCACCGACCTATCGCGGCCTCGCCAGCAAAGGACTGATCCGAAAGGACTACCTGAATGGTGAAAGCGGCACCGGCGGCGTTTATCTCTGGGACAGCCGTGAATCGGCGGAAGCCTGGTTTACGGAAGCGCGCATCGCTGACTTGACCGGGCGCTTCGGGGTCCGGCCTCGCCTCACCTGGTACGACACCTATGTCACCGTCGACAATCTGAAGGGCGAGACCCGCGTCAACGGCAAGGCGATTGAGGTCGTGGCCTGATCAATTTGATCGCTGTGCAAGGAAACGGATCCGATGACGATTATCGACTCCCAGGTCCACGCCTATGAGGCGAACACACCGAAGCGGCCTTGGCACAGCGTGCCGAACTGGCCCGATCACGTCACGGGTGACGAGATGGTGGCGGCGATGGACAAGGTCGGCGTCGACGGCGCGATCTTCATCTCCGCCTTTTCCTTGTACCGCTACGACGCCAGTTACGCCGTGGAAGTGCAGCGGGCCCATCCCGGCCGGCTCGCCATCGTCAAGCCGCTCGACCCTGATGATCCCGATGTGGCCGACGTTGTCGCCGACTGGAAGAAAACGCCGGGCGCGGTCGGAATCCGCGTCATGCTGCGGAAGGAGGAGAAGCGCGCGACTGATGATCCCGGCCTCGACCGGATCGCGCGCGCGGCCGTTCGTTACGACTTTCCACTCAACATCCTGTGCTGGGACAATCTGGACGCGGGCATTGCGTTCATCGATCGCCATCCCGACACACGATTCATCGTCGACCATCTGGGCATCCTGCAGCCCCGCGTGCCGCCTGCGCCGCCCGAGCCGTGGGCCAACCTCCCGAAGGTGCTGGAACTCGCCAGGCGCCCCAACGCCGTGATCAAGGTCAGCGGCGCTTGCACGCTTTCGCGGCAGCCGTATCCGTATCCCGACATCTGGGACCCGCTCGCCCGCGTATTCGATGCCTGGGGTTTTGATCGCTGCCTGTGGGGCACGGACTGGACGCGGGCGTTTGCCGTCGTCAACTACGAGCAGGCCGTCGAGCCCTTCCTGAAGACGGACCGCCTGAGCGACACCGAGCGGGCCATGCTGATGGGCTGCGCTTGCGCCAAGGCCTATGGCTGGTCACCGAAGAAGAGCTAGCAAACGCGGCAAGCGTAGCCCGGATGAGCGAAGCGATATCCGGGTCTTGTTTCCGTGTCCCGCATATCGCGGAGCCTGTCATCGCTGTGCGAGCGCAATTGCGCTCGTCGCGGGCGTGTTCGCGCGCCCCGTTGGCTCATGCGGGCTACTCGGCAAAACTCACTACGAGCGCCATTCAATGCTGGTTCAAAAGTGCGCTTGGGAACTTGCTGGGACCGAAAACAACGGGACGCGGCCACCACCCCTCATCGAGTTATGAGGCGGACGATTCAATCGCTTCGACCACGCGATGCCTGCACGAGACATTCAGCAAGCGCCGCGCGCCTTGTCATCTCGTATTAGCCACAATCGAAATTCAAGTTAAGCCTGCTACACAGGAGTTTCTTTCAACGATCGATTGATCGTTCTGATGTTGACATTTGTAGGTTGCCTATGAATGCCCTCTCAGACGTTTGCATGCGCGCTATTCTCGATGACTGGACTCGCGCAAATTCCGACAACAAACATTTCGCTTTGCGCCAAGCGCCTGCTTCTGTGTTGCAAAGTACGGCTTGAATCTTAGCCCGGGTTTTTCTGACGGGCAGTTGCGACGTTCTTGCCTCATCGCGATCGGTTGACGCGCATATCCCGGCGGCAAGAACTTTTGAATCCGTCGCGCCCACGATCACTGATCGCCGACGCGAACATTTGTATTGAATGGAGTACTCATGTCGAAAAAATGGATTTTTCTGACCTGCGTGTTGTCCCTCGGCTCGGTCGAAACTCCGCAGGCCCATCCGCTGGATTCGCGTGACATCGTTTATATCGACGGAATGCCATGTAACAGCGCTTGCCAGTCCTACATGGCCTGGTCTCGTCAAATGTTGTCCGCGTCGGGACACCCGGCACACACGCAGCTCCGGCAGCGCCCGGCGAGCGGCATGGCTCATCGCGCGACGACGGCAGGAAGGCAGGTCCGGGTGGCAAGGCAGGCCGTGCCATTGCCGCCCGCCAGGGTGGCGATGTTGCAGCCCGCAGATAGCGCCGCTGACAAGCCCGATGGACCGCCGGACAAGCGTAACGCCGAGGCCAATTTCAACACGACCAAGGTAGTACCAGAACACGTAGCGGCGGCGCCTGCGCAGCAGGCGACCGCCGCGCCGCCGGCTCCGTCGCCAGAACAGAAATCGAATAATGATGATGCCGTTGTTGCGAGCCGCTCGGAGAGCGTGCCGCCCGGCGATGTCGAGAAAGCCGCATCCGCGCCGCCTGGCAGCGTCAACGATCCGGCTACCATTCCCGCGGTTGACGCCGCCACCGATTTCAATATCCGAACGCTACGGGAGCAGGTGACCGCCGCCGCGGCGGTCCCGGCACCTGATCAGAAAGCTGACAATGGCGCCCAATCCGATCGCTCGGAAACGATTGGGCTTGGTGATACCAACAAGGCCGCATCCGCGCCGCCATATGACGTGGCAGGACTGGAGCCAACGGCTAGCGCAGCGGCCGACTCCAATGCCAGAACGATACAGCAGCAGGTGATAGCCGCCACGGTGATCGCGGAGCACGTGATGACGTTGCGCGATGCCGAAAAGGCCGCATCCGGATCACCGAGCAACGCTGACCAGTTGGTTGTTCTCCTTATCGCGCGCCCGGAAATCAATGCGATATCCGATCTAAGCGGTAAGGATATTGCGATGGATGACAGGCATTCCGCATCCCGCGACAAGGTTCGCACCGCAATCGCCGCAGCGGGGGCGGCCGAAGTCCAACTCAGCGCGGGACAAACGAGAGTGATCAATCGGTTGATCCGTGGCGAAGTGCCGGCTGCAGTTCTGGCTTTGCTGTATCCGGAAACAGGGTTTCCCGAATTCACGGGATTCAAGATCTTTCGTATCCCGCTAGTGCCTCGCTCACCGACCGCGCGACTCTAGTCAACGCGTCCCACGGAAAGGCAGTCAGGGCGTCGGCACGTGGAGCGCTGGCTGACGGCTGGCTGAGCGGAAAAATGGCGAGCAGACCGTCGCCGATGAATTTCAGTATTTCCCCGCCATGTCGCGCAACGGTGTCCCCGCCAATCAAACGCCCGCGTCCGTGGCGGGGTCGCGGCACTTATCCGATGTCCGGAAGCATGTCCCAAAGAGAACATGTCGGATAAGATCGCTGCCGGATCGAGCGAAATCGGTCCTCACAAAAACGGTCACGGAGGAACGTCATGTCCAGGTGGAAAGTATTGGCAGCGACGACCGCATTGGCTGCGATGGTGGTCGCCACGACAGTGTCGGGACCAGCCAGCGCACGCGAACTCCAGCCCCTTGCTACAGCGACGCCCGATCAGGTGGGCATGTCAGCCGAGCGCCTTGGGCGGATAACCTCGACGCTAAAGAAGGAGATTGCCGACGGCAAGTTGCCAGGGGCGGTCGTCATGGTCGCCCGCAAGGGGAAGATCGTCTATTCGGACGCCATCGGCTTCCAGGACAAGGGCGCAAATACGCCGATGAAGCCCGACTCGATTTTCCGCATCTACTCAATGACCAAGCCGCTTGTTTCGGTGGCAGCAATGTTGCTGGTCGAAGATGGCGTCATCCAACTCACCGATCCCATCTCCAAATTCCTGCCAGCCTTCAAGGACGTGCAGGTGAGCGTGGCAGCCCCAGGGCCCGATGGTAAGGCCACCTACACGAACGTACCGGCTGCGAGGCCGATCATCGTGCAGGACCTGTTGCGGCATAGCGCAGGTCTCGCCTATGCGGAGATTACCAAGAACGAGCCTGTGAAGGCGGCCTACGTCGAGGCCAAGTTCTCCCAGCCGGGCGTCCACGAGTACGACTCTCGCGGCATGACGCCAGCCGAGCAAGTCGAGCGCATCGCCAAGGCGCCCTTGATTCATCAGCCTGGTACGATGTGGGAATACAGCATGGCTGTCGATATTCTCGGCCGTGTCGTCGAGGCTGCGTCTGGCAAGCGGCTTGCCGTCTTTATGGATGAGCGGCTGTTCACGCCGCTCAAGATGGTCGACACGGGTTTTTGGGTTCCTGCGTCAAAGATGTCGCGCCTTGCTCAGCCCCTGCCGGTCGACCCGGCGTCGGGCCAGAAAGTAAGCGTACTCGATGTGTCTGCGGAGCCGGGGAACGATTCCGGCGGCGCTGGAGGCCTTTCAACCGCCAATGATTATTTGCGGTTCGGACAGATGCTAGTGAATGGTGGCGAACTCGACGGCGTGCGCGTGATGAGCCGCTCCACCATCAAACTGATGACGTCGGACCATCTCGGCACGCGTGTCGCAGCGCCATTGCAGCCGGGTGAGCTTCTGCTGGGAACGCCGGGCTATACATTCGGTCTTGGCTTTGCAGTACGCCAGAATGACGGGATTGCTGGCGTGCCCGGCTCCGCGGGCGAGTTCATGTGGGCTGGTTACGCCGGCACGTACTTCTGGGTAGATCCCAAGGAAGAGATCGTCGGTGTCTACATGACACAGGCGCCGAGCCCGATACGCGCGTATTACCGCAGGATGTTCAAGTCGCTCGTCTATCAGGCACTCGTGGACTGAAGTCATCCTGCCTGCCATCACATTCCAAAAAGCGATGCGGCGGCTTCTCGCCGCCTCGCTCTTCAATCAGCCCCCGCGCCCATCGGGCGAGAGCCTCAGCGAAGCCTCGGGCGCATCGCGCCGCGAGATCGCGCCTTCATGCCAATGCACGTTCTCCCGGCTTCCGGTATCCGAGGACGCAAATGATTG
Organism: Bradyrhizobium sp. AZCC 2262; assembly: GCF_036924535.1. Lineage (NCBI taxonomy): Bacteria > Pseudomonadati > Pseudomonadota > Alphaproteobacteria > Hyphomicrobiales > Nitrobacteraceae > Bradyrhizobium > Bradyrhizobium sp. AZCC 2262. The sequence goes on from NZ_JAZHRT010000001.1 coordinate 6,929,693, forward strand.
AACCAAATGATTGAACCAAAATGCCCGGGCGGAGCCCCGCCGCATTTGCGCCCGGAATGTCCCCCTACAGAAGTTTGCCTTGCCCCATCTGGCTAACGCCGCATGGTTGCGCTATCTTTTATCCAACCGGTTAAAAAGCCGGCGTTTTCAGGGAGAACAACGTGATATCCAGGAGATCAGTTTCACTCGCGGTCGCTGCGGTCGGGCTGTTTTACGCCACTGCACCCGCGCTCGCCCAGCAAAAGACCATCACCGTCTGGTTCGGCAAGGGTTTTTACAAATCCGAGGACGACGCGCTTCTGGAGGCGATCAAGAAATTCGAGGCCAAGACCGGCATCAAGGTCGAGCTGTCGCAATACGCCATCCAGGACATGATCCCGAAGACGGTGGCGGCGCTGGACTCGGGCACCGTGCCCGACGTCGCCTATGCGGACACCTATGACGTGCAGGTGCAGGGCAAGTGGGCCTATGAGGGCAAGCTCGAGGACCTCGGTGACGTCCTGACGCCGATGAAATCGGCGTTCGCGCCCAACACGCTCGAGACCGCGCTGCTCTACAATGATGTGGCCAAGAAGAAGGCGTACTACGGCTTCCCGCTGAAGCAGCAGAGCATGCACGTCCAGATCTGGCAGGACCTGCTGGAGCAGGCCGGCTTCAAGCAAAGCGACATCCCGACCAAATGGGAAGACTACTGGTCGTTCTGGTGCGACAAGGTGCAGTCGGCCAGCCGCAAGGCCACCGGCCAGCGCATCTACGCCGTCGGTCAGCCGATGGGCGTGGAATCCACCGACTCGTTCCAGTCGTTCTACACCTTCATGGACGCCTATGACGTCAAGCTGGTCGACGACGAGGGCAAGCTTCTGGTCGACGATCCCAAGGTACGCGAAAACCTGACCAAGGCGCTGAAGGATTACACCGATACCTACATCCGCGGCTGCACGCCGCCTTCCTCCACCACCTGGAAGGATCCGGACAACAACGTCGCCTTCCACAACAAGACCATCGCGATGACGCACAATTTCACGATCTCGATCGCGGCGAAATGGCTCGACGACTCCAACAATGCCGCCCTGACACCGGAACAGCGCGCGCTCGGCAAGAAGAACTACGACGAGGTCATCATCACCGCCTCGTTCCCGAACAAACCGGACGGCACCCCGATCAAGTACCGTTCGGACGTCAAGACCGGCCTGATGTTCACCTCCGCCAAGAACAAGGCCGAGGGCAAGGAGTTCATCAAGTTCCTGCTGCAGGAGGAAAACCTTCGACCCTATATCGAAGGCGCGCTCGGCCGCTGGTTCCCGGTGACGACGGCAAGCCAGCAGAGCCCGTTCTGGCAGGCTGACCGGCATCGCAAGGCGGTGTACAACCAGTTCACCGGCGGCACCACGCCGTTCGACTTCACCAAGAACTGGAAGTTCACGATCCTCAATAACGAGAACGTCTGGGCCAAGGCGATGAACCGCGTGGTGAGCGAGAAGGTGCCGGTCGACAAGGCCGTCGACGAACTGATCGCCCGCATCAAGCAGGTCGCGGGTTGAGGTAACCGATGCCGGCCGCCGCTACGTCGTCGTCCCTGCGAACGCAGGGACCCATACGCCGCGGCGGCCGTTTTAAAGGACGCTGGTCGACGGCATTGTGCAACAATGGCCCCCTGTGGTTATGGGTCCCTGCGTTCGCAGGGACGACAGGGTAGCCGCGGCCGGCATCTCGTTCCAAGGCTGCTAGAGTAAACGTATGGCAATCACGATTTCCGGCGACCACGCACTACCAGGCCCGCCGCTGTCGGCGCGGCTCACCACCCCGCAGGTCTGGGGCATCGTGCTGCTCGCGCCCTATATCCTCGTGTTTCTCGCCTTCGTGGTCTATCCCGTCGGCTATGGGCTGTGGCTGGCGCGGCATCCGGCGAGCTATGTCGCGCTCTGGCACGACCCGATCTTCGCGCGCGCCGCCGTCAACACGCTGATCTTCCTCCTGATCGGCATCAACGTCAAAATGCTGATCGCGCTGTTCTTGTCCGGCTTCTTCGCGCAGCAGCGCACCTGGATCAAATGGCTGTCGGTGCTGTTCATCCTGCCCTGGGCGGTGCCGTCGATCCCGACCATTCTCTCCGTGCGGTTCATGTTCAATCCGGAATGGGGCGTGATCAACCAGCTGATCTTCAAGTTCACCGGCGAGGACGGCCCGAACTGGCTGAACGACCCGGCGGTGGCGCTCACCATGGCGATCGGCGTGCACATCTGGAAATCGCTGCCGTTCTGGACGCTGATCCTGATGACCGGGCGGCTCGCCATCTCGCACGACCTCTATGAAGCCGCCGAGGTCGACGGCGCGAGCTGGTCGCAGAAATTCCGCTTTATCACCTGGCCGTCGATGCAGACGCTCTACGTCACCTGCACGCTGCTCTCGATGATCTGGACGCTCGGCGATTTCAACAGCGTCTATCTGCTCACCGGCGGCGGGCCTGCCGACCTCACCCACGTGCTGGCTACCCTCGGCATCCGCTATCTCAGGCTCGACCAGCTCTCGCTCGCGATGGCCTCGATCGTCTGCGCGCTGCCCTTCGTGCTGCCGCTGGTCTATTTCATGATGAAACGGTTGTCGCGATGAAGCTGCCAACACTCCGCGAAGTCGGCACCGAAACAAAACTGCTCCTGATCGGCATCCCCGTGTTCATCTGGACCATGGTGCCGATCTATCACATGTTCCTGTTCGCGATCTCGCCGAAGGAGGATGCGTTCTCGGGAAAACTCTGGCCCACGCATCCGACGCTGAATAATTTCAGCATCGTGTTCCACCAGCAGCATTACTTCCTGCGCGATTTCTGGATCCAGTTCTTCAATTCGGTAGTGATCGCGCTTTCGGCGGGCGCGCTGACCCTGGTGATCGCGACCGCGGCCGCCTTCTCGATCTCGCGGCTGCGCGTACCCGGCGGCCGTTGGGTAATGAATCTGGCGCTGTTCACCTATTTCATCCCGGCGGCGTTCCTCGCCGTGCCGATGTACCGCACCATGGGCAATTACGGCCTGCTCAACAATCACTGGTCGCTGATCCTCGCGATGGTGACGATCGCTTCCCCTTACGCAATCTGGGTGTTGAAGCAGGCTTCCGACAAGCTGCCGGTCGAACTGGATGAAGCCGCCACCATGGACGGCGCCACCACGCTGCAATTGTTCCGCCTGGTCTATGTGCCCTTGATGATGCCGTCGCTGGTGGCGATCGGCACCTACGCGATCCTGCTGGCCTGGAACGAATATCTCTACGCCTTCCTGCTGCTCTCCAAGGACACCGAGATCACGCTCCCCGTGGCGCTGGGCAATTTCCTCGCCGCCGACGATTCGCCATGGGAATTGCTGATGACCACCGGCTTCATCTACGCGCTGCCGCCGGCCGCGATCTATTACGCGTTCAAGCGCTACATGGTGGGCGGATTGACCGCGGGCGCGGTCAAGTCGTAACCCCTCGTCATTCCGGGATGGTCCGCAGGACCAGACCCGGAATCTCGAGATTCCGGGTTCGATGCTTCGCATCGCCCCGGAATGACGGGCCACTACAGCGGCGCGGCGCTCTCGCCTTGCGAGCTCGACAGTTTCGAGGCGAGCGAAGCGATGACGATCACCACCGCGATCAGCGCGATCACCATGGTGCAGATCGCGTTGATCTCGGGCTTCACGCCCAGCCGCACCTCGGAATAGATCCGGATCGGCAGCGTTGCCGAGCCCGGCCCGGTGGTGAAGCTCGCGATCACGACGTCGTCGAGCGAGAGCGTGAAGGCCAGCATCCAGCCGGCGGCGATCGCCGGAATGATCAGCGGCAGTGTTACGCGAAGAAATGCCTGCACCGGATCGCAGCCGAGATCCATCGCGGCCTCTTCGAGGCTGCGGTCGAGCGAGGCGAGGCGCGACTGCACCACCACGGTGACGAAACAGATGGTCAGCGTGGTGTGGGCGATCGTCACCGTCCAGAAGCCGCGTTCGGCGTTCAGCGCCACGAACAGCAACAGCAGCGAAAGCCCCGAGATCACCTCCGGCATCACCAGCGGCGCGTAGAGCATGCCTGACAACAGCGAACGCCCCCTGAAGCGCTCGCCGCGCACCAGCCCGACCGCCGCCAGCGTCCCGAGCAGCGTTGCGATGGTGGCGGAAACCGCGGCGACGCGAAGGCTCATCCAGGCCGCATCCAGCATCGCGCGATCGTTGAAGAACTCGTAGTACCAGCGCAGCGACCAGCCGCCCCACACCGTGACCAGCCGCGAGGCATTGAAGGAATAGATGACGAGGATCACGATCGGCAGGTACAGAAACGCCATCCCGAGCGCGAGCGCGGTGACGTTGAACGGCGAGAGGCTGTTGACCTTGCGCGCCATCAGTCCGCAGCTCCGAGCTGACGGCGCTGCAGGCGGTCGTAGAGCAGCAGCGGCGGCACCAGCAACACCAGCAACGCGACCGCGGCGGCAGCAGCGACCGGCCAATCCTTGTTGGTGAAGAATTCCAGCCACAACGTCTGCCCGATCATCATCGAACCGGAGCCGGCAAGCAGATCGGGAATCACGAACTCGCCGACGATCGGGATGAAGCACAAAAGCGCACCGGCGCCGACGCCCGGCAAGGACAGCGGAAACGTCACCAGCCAGAACGCTCGCACCGGCGACGCGCCGAGATCGCTTGCGGCTTCCAGCAGCGAGGGATCCATTTTGGCCAGCGTCGCATAGAGCGGCAGGATCATGAACGGCAGATAGGAATAGACGATGCCGATATACATCGCGGTGTCGGTCGAAAGCCATACCACCGGCGCCGACACCAGATGCAATGCGAGGAGAATCTTGTTGAGCAGGCCGTCATGCTGCAAAATATTAATCCAGGCATAGATGCGGATCAGGAACGAAGTCCAGAACGGTACGATTACCAGCATCATCGCAATCGCCTGCCAGCGTTGCGGCAGCCGCGCCATGCCATAGGCGATCGGGTAGCCGATCAACAGCAGGATCAATGTCGAGGCCACCGCGACGACGAGGCTGCGCAGGTAAGAACTGATGTAGAGATTGTCCGAGACCAGCAGCCTGAAATTATCCAGCGAGAGCTGCGCGAACGCCGCCTTGATCGCCGCCCACCCTTCGGTGAAATCGAACAGAGGCAGATAGGGCGGCTGCGCGATCGCGGTCTGCGACAGGCTGATCTTCAGCACGAAGCCGAACGGTACCAGGAAGAACAGCACCATCCACAAATAGGGCGCGATCGCGGCAAAGCGCGCCGGCTGCGCGAAGATGCGGCGCGCGCTCATCGTTCCAGCACCATGCAGTCGTCGGGCGTGAACCAGGCCACCACGCGCTGGCCCGCGCCATAGGTATCCCCGTCGATCCGCGCCGTATTGGCCATCGACGAGCGCACCACGGCGCCGGAATCGAGCTTGATCTTGTAGACGGTCGAGCCGCCGAGATAGCCGACATCGTTGACGACGCCATCGAGCCGGTTGATCGCCTGCGAATTGACCACATCCGACGCCGGGCCGCGGCGCGACAGTTTTACCTTCTCGGGGCGGATCGCGACCGTGACGACAGGCTTAGTGATCGGTTGACGCGGCTCCGCGACCACGATGGCGACGCCATCCCGGGTCGCAACTGTCAGCCGATGATGCCCGTTCGACGTGACTTCTCCCTCGAACAGGTTGACGTCGCCGACGAACTCGGCGACCCAGCGCGAGGCGGGCGCCTCGTAAAGGTCGCGCGGGGTTGCGACCTGTTCGAGCCGGCCGGCGTCCATCACGCCGATTCTGTTCGCCATCGTCATCGCCTCTTCCTGATCATGGGTGACGATGATGAAGGTCATGCCGAGACGGCGTTGCAGCTCCATCAGTTCCAGTTGCGTGCTTTCGCGCAGCTTCTTGTCGAGCGCCGCCAAAGGCTCGTCGAGCAACAGAACCTTGGGACGCCGCGCCAACGAGCGGGCCAGCGCCACGCGCTGCTTCTGGCCGCCGGAAAGCTGATCGGGCTTGCGCTTCTCCATGCCATCAAGCTTGACCAGCGCGACCATCTCGGCGACGCGGGTATCGATGGCGGCGCGCGACATCCCCGCGCGCTTCAGCCCGAACGCGATATTGTCCCGCACGTTGAGATGCGGAAACAGCGCGTAATTCTGGAACATCATGTTGACCGGCCGCTCGTGCGGCAGCACCGGCGCGATGTCGCGGCCGCCGAGCAGGATGCGGCCCTCGTCCGGCGTCTCGAAGCCGGCAAGCATCCGCAGCAGCGTGGTCTTGCCGCAGCCGCTCGGGCCCAGGAGCGCAAAGAACTCGCCCGCGGCGATGTCGAGCGAGAGCCGGTCCACCGCGCGGAAGGTGCCGAATTTCTTGGAGACCCCCTCGATGCGGAGCAGCGGCACGTCGGCAGCCGCCTCGGTCGGCGGTGCGGGCCTCGCCGGCGGTGCAGGCATATCGGTTTTCGGTGCGTCGATTTCCGGCGATTCCTCGGTCATGCCACCTGCCAGCCCCGTCGTGGCTGCACGCTAGCGGCGGATCGGCTTCCGCTCAACGCCTCGCAACGCGTGAGCCACAATATTATGGATGCCGCCACTCACCGCTCTGGTAAGGTTCGAAGCCGCCAGAAAGCCCGCCTTTGCGCGCGGCAAGAAAGTTCGCGGAGGAACATGATGATCGTTCGCAATCTGCCGGCCGTCACGGCGATCTCTTGCCTGCTCGCCGGCCCGGCCGCCGCCCAGGAAGCGCTCGTGACCTACAAGTCGCTGAGCCCCGAACTGGCGCAGGATCTGGCACGCGCAACATTGGCGGATTGCCGGAAGCGCGGCTTTCAGGTGACGGTCGCCGTCGTCGACCGCTTCGGCGTCATGCAGGTCCTGCTGCGTGACCGCTTTGCCGGCCCCCACACGGTTTCGACCGCTTCGGGCAAAGCGTGGACCGCGGCCAGCTTTCGCACCAGTACGACCGAGCTCAACGCCATCAGCCAGCCCGGGATGATGCAGGCCGGAATCCGCAGCCTGCCCGGTGCCGTCATCGTCGGCGGCGGGTTGACGGTCGAAGCCGGCGGCTCGTTGCTGGGCGCCGTCGGCGTGTCCGGGGCTCCCGGCGGCGACGCGGACGAAGCCTGCGCCAAGGCGGGCATCGACGCCGTACGCGACAAGCTCGATTTCTAGACTCGCGTTTGCATCGAAGACGTAATGTACAGCTTCACCCTTACTGCCGCCGGATCACCCCTCGCGGCTGACCCGGTCGTATAGCTTCGCCGCGTTATCCCAATTGATGGCCTCCATGAAGGCATCGACATAGGCTCCCGCCTTGGCACCATAATCCATGTGATAGGCGTGTTCGTACATGTCGAGCGCAATCACCGGCCGGCCACCGGCGACGGCATTCGTGTGATCGGCCGCCCATTGATTGACCAGTCGCTTGTCGTGAGGCGAATAAGACAGCAGCACCCAACCGGAACCGCCACCTTCCGCCTTGCCCATCGCGGAGAATTCCGCGCGCCAGCGATCGACGCTGCCGAAATCGCGCGCAATCGCGTCTCCCAGTGAGCCTCGCGCAGCACCGCCGCCACCGAGACTGTCGAAATAGGCCTCGTGCAAAATCATTGAGTTCATCGCGACCAGTTCTTCGCGCTTGAGGCCATTGATCAGAAAATTCGGCGCCTTGGCAAAGTCTAGCTCCATCAGTTGAGCAGCGATGGCGTTCAAGCGCTTCACCGCGCCGACATAATTGTTCTCATAGTGGCTTATGAGAATTTTCTCGGAAATTCCCTTCACCGATTTCGGATCGAGCGAGAACGGCTTGATCTCATAGGCCATGCGCTTTGCTCCTGGTTGCTGCGCGGTCTCTGCATTCGCGGATCGTTGACCGAGCGTCGAAGCCGCCGCGATCCCGGCCACCAGCCCAGCGCTCTTGATGAAGTCCCGACGTTCCATGTTCTTTCTCCGGGTTTGCCCTGCCCCCAGTTTCGTCGCAGCGTTTCATCGCGGCTCCGATGCGCAGAGCGCATCGTGGTCACGACGGAGCGAGAAAAAGCGTGTAATGAGATCGGATTGGCGGCTGACACACTGCGTCCCTGGATGGTTTTCAAAACCGGACGCGATTCTTCGGCATGTCGCCTCGTGGGGAGATCGCTTCCCCATGGCAAGGATGACACCAGCAGGGGCCTGCCTTGTCAATCTCGCTCGCTGTAACAATCAGGCGACGGAACCCTGAACTAGTATCTTGGCCGATGATCGACCACCCATTGGCGCGCGTGTTCGACGGGCCTTCCGACGTGAGGCATCACCATCGCGCGCGCACGGCAATGACGCTCGGCAACGCCTCCATGGCCGCACGCAGCGATGCGTGGCTTGCTGCGCAGCATCTGCTGTCCTTCCGGCGTGAGGCTGAGGCTCGTCATCGTCGGTAACATGAAGAAGTCGGCGAGCGTTGGCCGGTCATTGACCAGGAATTTCCGGCCGGGATCAAGGTCATTTTCCATGACGTCGAGGCCGAGCGTGATCTTCGGCAGCGCAGCGGCGACGACCTTTTCATCCGGCGCGATGCCGAGAACCGGATAGATCAAACGCTCATGGCTAAGATGGTAGGCGATGTAGGGATAATAATAATTGTTCAACGCGCTGATCCACCGGTTCATCCGCGCCCGCTCTCGCGGGTCGTCGGGCTGAAGCTGCGGGCCATCGAACGCCTGATCGACATAGGTGGCGATTGCGGAGGTTTCGTAGAGCACGAACCCGTCGTGGTCGAGAATCGGGACGCGGTTGAACGGATGCAGCGCGAGATGACGTGGGCTGCCCATCTCCAGCTCCAGATCGCAGAACGTGAACGACACGCCTTTCTCGGTCAGCACGAGCCGGACGATGTTCACGAAGGTACTGACCGGAAAGCCGTAAACAGTGACGTTGCCCACAGGACGCTCCCTCAACGCCAGAACGGCTTTTCCGCTTCGCGCATTGCCTCCTCCCGGGACACGCCGATGTCCTTGAGAAGATAATCGTTTAGCTCGGCCAGTTCGCCGAGTTGCCTTCGCTGCCGGCTTCGGTCGATCCAGAATTCCAGCGTGCGCAACCAACTGCTAGCCGAACTTGATGAGACAGATTGTTGACGAAGGGCCCGCATGCCGGCGGGTTCGCGCGGCAAGGTCAGTCCTTGCGGAGAATAATTTGACATGACAAGGCTCCAGAATGCGCCGGGACATTTGCGGAGTCCCGGCGGGAAGCCGGATAAATAGAGCCAGGCAAGGCTTGCGCGCAAAGCATCGTTTCTCTAGCCTGACCGAGTTTTTCTCATGAAGGTCAGGTCATGCTTCGCCGCCTGCCGCCGTTGAATGCGCTCAAGGCCTTCGAGGCCGCCGCGCGGCATGAGAGCTTCACCCGCGCCGCCGAAGAACTATGCGTCACACAGGGCGCGGTCAGCCATCAGGTCAAGGCACTGGAACTGGAGCTCGGCATCAAACTGTTCAATCGCGAACGCCAGCGCCTGGTCATCACCGGAGCCGGCCGCGACTACCTCACGGTCGTGCGCGATGCACTGGACCGCATCGCCGTCGGCACGGAGCGCCTGATGCAACGCCAGAGTTCCGGTGTTCTGACGGTCAGTACTTCGCCGGATTTCGCCGCCAAGTGGCTGGTACACCGACTCGGTCGCTTTTCCGAATCCCATCCCGAAATCGATCTGCGAATTTCGGCGACCATGCACCATGTCGACTTCGCGCGAGAGGATGTCGATCTTGCAGTCCGGCACGGCGACGGCAACTGGCCCGGGCACGATGTGATACGACTGTCTCCCGAGCAATTATTCGTTGTCTGTAGTCCCAAGCTCCTTGCGGGGCGTCACCGTCTGGTCCGGCCTTCGGATGTCCTGAAGTTTCCCCTGCTCCACCTCGACGATCGCAAGGCGTGGACAAGGTGGCTCGAAGTTGCCGGCGTTGCGGACGCCGAGCCTTCACAAGGGCCGGTGTTGAACCGCGCCAGCATGGTTATCGACGCCGCGGTCGACGGCCAGGGAGTAGCACTCGCGCGCACCACGCTTGCAGCGTGGGACCTCATCTGCGGGCGCCTCGTTCGGCCGTTCAAGGATGCAAGTCGGCTTTCCAGGACTTACTGGATCGTCTGCCCGAAGGCGACATCTGACCTTCCCAAGATCAAGCTGTTTCAGGATTGGTTGCTGGCCGAAGCGGCGCATGATCATCGGCATTTGCAAAAGCTGGGACCGAAAGCGGCCTGACTGCCGTACCAGATACCTGCCCTCGTACAACGGAACAAGAACAATGAACCGGGACAGATACGATCTTCCGCTGACCACCGCCTCGGAACGCGCGGCGGCGCATTATCGCGACGGCGTGGACTGCATGCTGTCGGCCTGGCACGGCGCCGAGGACGCCTTCGACAAGGCGATCGCAGAAGATCCGGGCTTTGCGCTGGCGCATATCGGTCGCGCCCGGCTGCATCAACTCAACATGGAGGGCGGCAAGGCGCGCGCCATGGCAGCGCAGGCCCGTGAACTGGCCGCCGGCGCGAGCCAGCGCGAAAAAAGCCATGTCGAGATCATGGCCGCCGTGATCGAGAGCAGGCCGAAAGTCGCCGTGACCGGCGCCGAGGCGCATCTCGAAGAGTATCCGCGCGACGCGCAGGTGCTGTCGATCCTGCTCGGCGCGTTCGGCCTCTATGCGTTCTCGGGCCGTCCTGACCACGACGACGCCAAGCTCGCGATCTGCGAACGCCACGCCCGGCACTACGGCGAGGACTGGTGGTTTGTCAGTTACCTCGGCTGGTCGCACACCGAGGCGGGAAACCTCTCCACCGGCCGGACATTGTCCGAACGCGCGATGGCGTTGCGTTCGGCCAACGCCAACGCCGCGCATGGCCTCTCGCACGCGATGTTCGAGCAGGGCGACATGGCGGTGGGCCGAACATTTCTCGCGCAATGGATGCCTTCGCATGACCGCAAGAGTTTTCTGCATGGGCATCTTGCCTGGCACGTCGCGCTGACCCACCTCGACGACGGCGACCTTGATGGTGCGCTTGCGATCTACGAACAACATATCAAGCCGGCAGGCCGGCCCTATCCGCCGCTGAACATCTTCACTGACGGCGCCTCGCTGTTGTGGCGATTGTCGCTGGCCGGCAAGGCCGGGCTGGAGCCGCATTGGCGGGACGTTGCGGCCTATGGCGAGAAATACTTTCCGCAAGCGGGCGCGCATTTTGCCGACGTTCATTTTGCGCTGGCTACGGCGATGACCGGCAGCGATGCGCTGGATACGCGATTGGCGCAACTCGAAGCGCGCGCGGCCGACGGCAAGTTGGCGCCGGGTGGCTGCGCGATCGACCTCTGTCGCGGTATCCGGGCGTTTGCGGCAGGCGACAATGACGATGCGGTCCGCCTGCTCGAGCCAGCGATTTCCGAACTGACGCGGATCGGCGGCAGCCACGCCCAGCGCCAGTTATGGGAAGACACGCTGATCGTCGCCTGTATGCGCGCCGGTCACGGCGACAAGGCCGCCCGGCGCATCTCGGCGCGGCTCGACTGCAGGCCTTCGGCGCGCGACGAGGCCTGGTCGCGGCAGGCGCAGCGAAACTGAAGTCGTCCGTGGGATCAGCTACGGCGCTCGACGGCAAACACCTCAATCGCCGCCGCGCGGCCACGCAAGCGTGCCTCCCCCAGCGGTTCGACCGCGAAAGCCGGCTTGAGCTTCATGTGGCGCAACAGGTCGGAAGACACCAGCAAGTTCCGGCCAACTTCCTTGCAATGCTCCTGCAGCCGCGCCGTCACGTTCACGGTGTCGCCGAAATAGGCAAGCTGGCGGCGTGAACTGCCGCATTCGCTGATCGCCACGTGACCGGCATGCAGGCCAGCCCGGAAACCCGGTACCATGCCGAACTCCTGCCTGTATGAGGCCGCTTGCTCCGCGATGCTGTCGGCAATGGCAAAGAAGCAGTCGATGCAGCGTCCCCCCGACATCCTGCCATCGAGCGGCCACGTCACGATCACCTCATCGCCGACATAGGCATGAACTTCGCCACCATGCGCGACAATCGCGTCGTCGATGTCGAAGAAGAACCGGGTGAGCAGAGCTTGCACGCGAAGCTCGCCCATCGACTCGGCAAGGGAGGTGGAGCTCGCGAGATCGAGAAACATCAGCACGCGTTCTTCCCGCACCGGCGTTCGATATCGGCCAAGCGCCACATTGAACAGCACGCGGCTGCCGACCAGTCGTGTCAATTCGAAGACTGACAAGACGAGCAGGGATAAGAAGAAGCTAATCGCAACGATGCCGGGAAACTGTTCGATCAACCACTTCTTCTCGATCCATTGCCAGTACAGCGTCACCTGCAAGACCAGTATCGCGTTCGCGACGACGATAGCCATGGTCGCAGAGCGCACCGCCAGATCCATCATCAGCGGCCATTTGCTGACCCACGCGCTTTGTCGCGACGTGAAGTAGAGATGAACGCCCCAGGCGGCCAACGTTACGCCCATCCCATGCAAGCTGCTCCGGAGATAGTACGGAAGCGTCGCTTCGATCGGGTCATCAATGAAATAGCGATAGGCTATTCCGCCGAGCAGGCCGACAATCGCGAGGCAAACAGTTGGCCTGATCACGCGTCGCATGTCCGATCCAATCTTCACACGGGCGCCACCATGAACGCCGCCAGCGCCGCGCGGTCCGAGGGCTGCATGGTCAGTCCGAGCTTGGTACGCCGCCACAGGATATCATCCGGAAAGCGCGCCCATTCCTTTTGCATGAGATAGCGCACTTCGGTGCCCGTCAATTCCGGCCCAAAGGCCGGGCCGAGGTCGCCGCGCTCCCTGGCATCCCCGAGGATCGCCTTGGCGTTCGACCCGTAGGCGGCGACCAGACGCCTCGCTTGCTCTTCACCGAGAAACCGCCAGCGGTCGCGTACCTCATCGACCTCGCTATCAAAACGGTCCCAGGCAAAATCGCCACCCGGCAGCGGTGCCTTCGCGGTCCAGCGCGCCGACATCGGATAGAACGGCGTCAGCTTCGATACCGCCCGCTCCGCGCCCAGCCGCGACGTGGTGACGTCGCCGCCGCAAACCGTGATCAGCGGCGCCTTGCCGCGCCCGTAGTCGAGTGTCATCGCCCCGTCACGCGGCGACAGCCTGCCTGCGGGGTTCATCACCATGTTGGCGCCCGAAAGCGTGCGCACCACATCGACCGTCTCGATCCGCTCGCGGAAATAACGGTTCGCCGCATCGCAGAGATAGGCGACGTCGTTCGCCGCCATCGCGACGATGGCAGGATCGCCCTTGAAGGCATGGCCGGCGGTGCCGATCAGGGTAAAATCGCGCTCATAGGGACTTGCAAAAATCAGACGTCCGTCGCTGTTCTGGAACACATAGACGTTGTCGCTGTCGAACAGGCGGCGGACGACGATCTGGTCCATCTGCATGGCGGCCACCTTCGGCGGCGGCACGCGCAACACCGTCTCGGCGACGGACGGCGTCCAGGCGCCGGCGGCGTTGGCGACCGCCCGTGCCGTGACGATCTGCCGAAAGCCGCGATCGATCGTCACCAGCCGCCATTCCCTGCCGCGTTCGGCCCGGGTGCAGCGCGCGCCAGTGCGGATCACCGCGCCGCGCGCGGCGGCATCGGCGGCGGTGAGAACCACCAGCCGGGAATCATCGACGACACAGTCGGAGTACTCAAAGGCGGTGCCGAACGGCCGTTTCAGCGCGTTGCCGACCGGGTGATGGGTGACGTCGACGGTCGCCGAGGCCGGCAGACCGTTGCGCGAGGACAGCCGGTCGTACAACAGGAGCCATGAACGCAACTGCCAGGCCGGGCGTTCGTCGGAATGGGCTGGGATAGCAAAGCGCATCGGGCGCACCAGATGCGGCGCGATCCTGAGCCAGACGTCGCGCTCGGCAAGCGCCGAACGGACGCGAAGAAAATGCCGGCGCTCCAGATCAGCCAGATCGCCGTGGATCAGCCGCGGCGAGGCCGAGGAGGCGCCCGCGCCGAGATCGCCCTGCTCCAGCAGGATGACGCGCAGGCCGCGTCCAGCGGCGTCGCGCGCGATGCTGACGCCGTTCAATCCGCCGCCAATGATCGCGAGATCGTAGTCCGCCATACACGCAAGGTGACTGTAGAGAAGCTGACTTCACTACACTAGGTCATGATGGCCAAAAGTGGATGTCGCTCCTGTAAATGAATCAAGTCCAAGCAAGAACCCGCCAGTCGTGCCCACGCTCTAGCCGGTTGCGCCAATCGATGCGAAAAAGCCCTCCGGTCCTTCCAGTTCCACCAGCCTCCTTTTTTCGATCAGCCAGAACCGGCTTCCCACCGTTCGTACGAAGTTGCGGTCGTGTGAAACCAGCGGGCAGCTTGCCTGATGCTGCAGCAATTCGTCTTCCAGTGCTTCCTGCCCCTCGATATCCAAATGATTGGTGGGCTCATCGAGCAGATAGAAGTTTGGCTGGGCGAGCCGCAGCAGAAGCATGCCGAGACGCGCCTTCTGTCCGCGGGAAAGCCGCCCGATCGGACGGCTTTGCATCGCAACCGGCAGGCCCGCGCCGGCGAGCAATGCGCGCGCACGCTGATCGCCGACCTCGAAACGGCTGACGACCGCGTGCATCGGCGTGTCGGCATCGGAAAGATCGGCGAGATTCTGTTCACAATAGCCGAGCGCAAGCGACTGCGAGACCTTGATGCCGGCTTGCGCGGCTTCCGGGGTTTCGATCACCTGACGCAGCATCGCCACGAACCGGGTCTTGCCCGCCCCGTTCGGCCCCAGCAGCACGATCCGGTCTTCCTTGCAGATGAACTGCTTTCCGGTCTTGAACAGCAACCTGCCGTCGGGGGCAGCAACAGCGGCATCGTCCAGCGCAATCAGAACTTTGGCGTGCGTTCCGCGGTTGGCGAGCTTGATCGCCCCTGCGGATCGTTCCAGGTGCGCGGGCTTTACCGCATCTTCCAGCTTCTCGGCCCGCTGCTTCAGTTGCTTGGTCTTCTGCAACAGAAGGTCACTGCCGGAATTGACGCCGATGTTGTTGAGCTTTGCGGCGTGCTGACGAAGCTGCTCGGCAGCCTTCAGGTCACGTCGATAGCGCCGTTCATCCGATGCATCCGCCTCGCTGAGCGCGGCGCGGGCCCGCGTATAGGGCAACGAAAATATTTGCGACCGCTCGGGCCGCAAGAATACCGTGCGGTTCGTGGTTGCATCGAGAAAGGCACGGTCATGGCTCGATATCACGACCGGCATTTCCCGTGGCAGCGCATTCAGCCAGGCTTCAAGCTGGCAAATCCTGGCGAGGTCCAGATGGTTGGTCGGCTCGTCGAGCAACAACACATCGGCCTCGGCCACCACGATGCGGGCAAGCATGGCAAAGCGCTGCCAGCCGCCGCTCAGTTGCTTCAGCGGCCTCTCCCGCAGCGCCTCGGGCACATCAAGCGATTCCAGGGCAACGTCGACCCTCCAGCTTTCGCTGGCCCGTCGTTCAGCGGGCAGCGTTTCGAGCACCGCCGAATAAAACGGCGTATCCATGAGCGCGGACGGCACATCCTGCTCGACATAGCCGATGGTCAGCCCGCGCGACCTGGTGATCTCGCCATCGCCTGGCTCCATTATGCCGGCAATACAGCGCAGCAGCGTGGATTTGCCGCGTCCATTGGCGGCGACGAGCCCGATGCGGTCACCAGCATTGACGGAAAGGTCCAGTCGGGAAAACAGCGGAGCGTTCAGCGTCACGCCAAGATTACGAATATTGATAAGGGTCATGATCGTTCCCAGGTCTTACCGGCCAAAACACGACGTCCGGGGCATGCAGCCATCGTCGGATGTTCGTGTGGGAGCGCGGCGAGCTACACAAATGCAGGCGCGAACGATCAGACGCTCGACGCCGCATTGCCACGGGGGCAGACCAGGAAGAGATTTACGGAAAAGTCTCTGGTCAGCCCTGCAAACGCATTTGCAGGGCGTTGACGGGGCCACGCTGGCGATAGTGCCGGAAAATTGTCGTCACTGCGCAGCCCTCCTTTCTCGATCAGGTGTCGTTGCGAAAATAGCCGGGCCTTCAAGGGAAGGCAAGCCAGGGTCTCGTCGAAATCGAATCGCGAAAGCCCGAGGTCACGCATGCCATCGCATCTCCGGGCCTTGCGTCCGATGGCAGCGAGGCTTGCGATTTCGCGAAATCAGGCGCTGGCGAGCTTGCGCCCTGTCTCGACGGCGTTTGCGGCACTGCGGCCGACCAGCGCGTCGTAGTGCCCGATCGGCTGGGGCTTGCCGAGGAAGTAGCCCTGCACCGCGTCGCAGCCCTCTTCCGACAGGAAGCTGAGCTGTTCCTGGGTCTCGACGCCCTCGGCAACAATCGACATTTCGAGGCCGTGGCCGAGGTCGATGACGGCGCGCACGATCGCCGCCGATTGCGGGTTGCGCCCGAGATTCATGACGAAGGCGCGGTCGATCTTGATCTTGTCGAACGGGAACGCCTGCAGATAGCTCAGCGAGGAATAGCCGGAACCGAAGTCGTCCATCGAGATGCGGACACCGAGCGCCTTCAGCCTTCTCAATAAAGCGAGACCGCGATCGAAATCCTCGATCAGCACGCCTTCGGTGATTTCAAGCTCGAGCCGGCCGGGAGCCAGGCCGGTTTCAAGCAGGATCGAGTGGACCAGGCTGACCACGTCGCCGTGCATGAACTGCGCCGGCGACAGGTTGACGGCGATCTGCATCGGCACCGGCCAGGAGGCGGCCTCGCGGCAGGCTTCGCGCAGGATCCAGACGCCCATTTCGACGATCAGGCCGCTTTCTTCCGCCAGCGGGATGAACTCGCCCGGCGACACGAAGCCGCGCACCGGATGCATCCAGCGCGCCAGCGCTTCGAAGCCGATGATCTTGCTGGCAGCGACCGTTGCACCCGACGCGGCCTGCGGCTGATAGTGCAACGACAATTCGCCGTTCCTGATCGCCATCGAGAGGTCCTGATGCAGCACGCGGCGGTCGCGGATCTGCTGGTCCATCTCGGGCGCGAAAATGCTGATCGAGCCGCGTGACTTCTGCTTGGCGCGGAACAGCGCCGCGCCGGAATTGGCGAGCAGCGAAGCCGCGTCCGAGCCGTGATGCGGAAATACCGAGATGCCGGTGGTGACGCCGGTGCGCACCGACTTGCCGTCGATCACGAATTCGTCCGACAGCGTTTGCGCGAGTTTTTCGGCGAGCGCGTTGCCCGCCTCCGGCTGCTTGCCGTCGATGATCAGGCCGAACTCGTCGCCGGACAGCCGGGCGACCACGCCGCCGCGGGCGCAGGCCTGGATGCGGCCCGCGACCTCGATCAGGAGCTTGTCGCCCATCGCATGGCCGAACACGTCGTTGATTTCCTTCAGGCCGTCGAGGTCGACGCACAGCACCGCGAATTCCTCATCCGTGCCGGCGCAGGCCTCGATCATCTGCGCCAGCGCCTGCAGGAAGGCGGCGCGGTTCGGCAGATCGGTCAGGCCGTCATGATAGGCCATGTGCGCCATCCGCGATTCGGTCTGGCGGCGGTCGGTGACGTCCTCGTGGGTCTTGATCAGATATTGCGGTTCGCCGGCCTCGTCGAGAACAGTCATGCGGCGGGTCAGGAACAGCCGCAGCCCGTCCTTGGTGGAGATCGGGTGCTCTTCGGTGAGCAGGCCGCGCTTCTTGATGGCGGCCTCGTCGCGCGCGATGATCAGCTTGGCTTCGCGCGGATTGAAGATGTCGGCGGCGGTCAGGCCGGTGGCATCCTCGCGGCGGCGATTGAGAATGGTCTCGGCACTGCGGTTGGCGAGCAGATACCGCCCGTCGCTGATGCGCTCCACGATCAGCGACACCGGGATGTTGTCGACCACCAGTTCCAGGAACTTCTTGGTGTTTTCGAGCTCGCGCGACAGCGATCGCCGATCGGTGACATCGTCGAACAGCGCGATCAGGAATTCAGGCTTGTTGTTCTCGTTGCGCGCAACCACGCGATTGGAGGAGAGCACGCGCGTATCATCGCCCCGTTCGACGACGTATTCGCTGCGGTGATAGCCTTCCGGCGCCGTTACAGCCGCCTGGTCCGCCGCCTCGATGCTCTTCGCGGTTTCGGGCCGGAAGATTTCGTCGGCGCGCTTGCCGATGATGTGATCGCGGGAGAAGCGCGAGAAGCGTTCGAACGCGCGGTTGGCGAAGATATAGCGGCCGTCCTCGATGTTCTTGGCGGCGACGCAGACCGGAACGTTGTCGAGCACCGATTCCAGAAATTTGGTGGTCGATGCCAGTTTTCGCGACAGCTGGCGCTGCTCCGTGCAATCCTCATGCGTGCCGATCGTCCCGCCATTGGGCAGGCGGAAGATCTTCGAAAGCACCGATCGCCCGTCCGGCAGTTCGGTGACGACGCCTTCCGGACGGCGGGCAAGCTTGCTGAACTCCTCGACGGTGAGACTGAGCAGGCCCCGTGTGCGGCGCAGTTCGAGCAGTTCGCGGCCGGTCATCGAACTCGGAATCTCGGCGCGGCTGAGCCCGTACATTTCGAGAAAGCGGTCGTTGAAGAAGACCACGCGGTTTTGCGCGTTGGTCATCATCACGCCCTGGTTGAGCGTGTTGAGCGCCGAGCTGATGAATGCGCTGCGCCGCAATTGTGCGCTCTTGGCCCCGCGCAACGCCGTCAGTATCCAGATTCCGATCGCTACCAGGAAGGAAACGGCGGCGATCCCCCCGAGCAGGAGCTCCCACACAAGATTGGGATCGAATTCACCTATATAGCTCGCCGGGGCAAAGCCCGCGGAAGGCGCGGCAGCCCAGGCAAATCCGCACGGCGCAGCGATGGCGAGCAGACAGACGAGGGCCTGCACCGGAATCGAATTTTTCCGTTCTGCCTGCCGGTTCCTGTCAGCCATTACCCACCCGAGGTTTGCCGGCGGAGTGTCTGGCTTGACGGGTTTGGATCGGGTAAATGACTACCCCTGCAATTCTAAAATGTAACCCAAATTACGGCAATTGGCCTGACATGATTAATGCTTCACTAACGAGACGGCGTTCGCGGCGTATTTCGTGGCAAACCAACGGGTTGTTTGCCTGCTCCGGTGCGCGAAACGACGATTGCCGAGCGTGGCAAGGGCCGATTTCCACGCCAGATTCTCAGGTCCGAAGCTGACATGGACAGGGTCGATTGCGTCGTCGTCGGAGCGGGGGTGATCGGGCTTGCGATCGCACGGCGGCTGGCCCAGGCGGGCCGCGAAGTGATCGTGCTCGAGGCCACTGAGGGCATCGGCACCATCACCTCCTCCCGCAATAGCGAGGTGATCCACGCCGGCATCTATTATCGCGCCGGCAGCCTGATGGCGCAGTTGTGCGTAAGCGGCAAACGCGCGCTCTACCAATATTGCAGCGACCACGGCATTCCCCATCGCAATTGCGGCAAGCTGATCGTCGCGACGACACCAAGCGAAACCGAAAAACTGCAGTCGATCCGGGCGCATGCCGAAGCCAACGGCGTCGACGATCTGCTGTTGCTGACGGGCGAGGCGGCACGCGCGCTGGAGCCGGCGCTGAACTGCGACGCGGCCCTGCTCTCGCCCTCCACCGGCATCATCGACAGCCACGCCTACATGCTGGCGCTGCGGGGCGACGCGGAAGACGCCGGGGCGGCTTACGCATTCCATACACCGCTGTTGTCCGCCCGGGCGGGCACCGGCCGGATCGAAATCGAAGCCGGCGGCGACGCGCCGATGACGCTTGCGTGCAACCTGCTCATCAACGCGGCGGGGCTGGGCGCGCCTGCGTTGGCGCGCAGCATCGAAGGCATGCCGATCGGGCTGATCCCCTGCGCCTATCTGGCCAAGGGCAATTATTTCAGCTGCAGCGCGCGGGCCCCATTTTCACGCCTGATCTATCCGGTGCCGGAGCCCGGCGGGTTGGGCGTGCACCTGACGCTCGACATGGCGGGACAGGCGCGTTTCGGCCCCGACGTGGAATGGGTCGAGAGTATCGACTATGCGGTGAATCCCGTGCGTGCCGAGCGATTCTATCCCGCGATCCGGCGCTACTGGCCGACGCTGCCGGACGGCGCGCTGATGCCGAGCTATTCCGGAATCCGGCCGAAGATCGTGCCGCCGGCCGTCGCTACCCAGGATTTTCTGATTCAGGGCCCAGCCGATCACGGCGTCGCCGGACTGATCAATCTGTTCGGTATCGAATCGCCGGGACTAACGTCGTCACTCGCGATCGCCGATCATGTCGGCGCGCTGGCAGAGCTGTGACAAAAGCTGTGCGGTGACAAAAGCAAAGTGCGGACGGATGAGCGCATCGGCACACACCCGACCGTGTTGGGGATTTTCGATACTTTGCTGGACTGGTTAGTGGAGAGTTTCGCCGACGGTATGCTTCAACCGTTCGATCTCATCCTTGACCATCAACTTGCGGCGCTTCAACTCGACAATTTGCAGGTCGTCGGTGGAAAGGTGCACGAGCGCTTCGTGCAATTCATTCTCGAGGCTCTTGTGTTTACGTTCAAGTTCAACAAGATGCGCCTGTAGTGCCATACGAAACCTCCTCGGTGGGTGAACCTCAGATTCGATCCGGACGAGGGAGTGTACACCAGTCGACGAATCTGTCGATGATTATCCAGAATCGCGTCTCTCATATTTTCGGATTTATCTGTAACCAAACGTGAGTATGGGAACCCGGTCAGCTTGCAGACCGGCCTCGCAGGGACGATATTTACTGCCGGCCCAGAGCATGATCCGGAAAAAGCGGGTACCGGTTTTCCGAAAAGATCATGCCCAAATCAAAGAGATAGAGCGGGATGACTATTCGAGAAAAAGTCATCGCGCTCTAGGATAATCCCGTTCACAACCTCATCGCGCTTTCGATAACGTACACCATGACCGACGATAATGAGCGTGAGCTTGAAACCGAGCTCGCCCGGTTGCAGCAGGAGCATCGCGATCTCGATGCGGCGATCGACGCGCTGCATCAGTCGCCGGCGCCGGATTTGCTGCGGTTGCAGCGGCTGAAGAAACGCAAACTGCAATTGCGTGACCGCATCGCCTTCATCGAAGACCAGATCACGCCCGATATTATCGCCTGATCGTTGCGACGGCCTCGCCTTCCGCGCAGGTCCTTTTCCCCGACATCCACAGACAGCCTGTCGCGCGACGATCCTGCCGGGCAGCTTGCCAGAAAAATGGGTTCCGGTGGGTGGATGCGGCCTTGACTTTACGAGAACAAAAAGAGAACATAGCTTCCTGCCGCCAGCCCCGGGAGTCCCGTCATGTCCGTCACACCGTCCCTGTCCGACAACAGCCGTTACGAGCAGGCCTGCGATCAGGCCATCGCGATGTGCGACGGCAATCTGCGCTCGACCATCAAGGCGCTGATCATGGCGAACGAGTATCTGGAAACCGAGCTGGAGGAATTGCAGGCGGCCATCGCCGCCGGCTGTGTGCCGGCGCGAATCTCCCATGCGGAGAGCGACGCTGCCTGATCCATCAAACCCGGAGCGAACCAATGGCCGATGTCACTTATTACGTCGCAATGCCATTCCTGCAGGACGATAGCGGCTCGCCGATGGCGGGAGCCGCCGAAGAATGCCAGAGCCCGACGACCGCGTTACGGCGCGCCGAGACGATGTCGCGGATGGCCGGCAGTATCGGCGCCGTCGCCTTCAGCCGCAGCGGCGATCCCATGATCGGCGAATTCGGCGATGCAAAATTGCTGCGCAAGTTCGGCAATGTGCCGGATGATCTCAGCGGGCTTTAAAAATCGTCGGGATTCGCAGGGTGCGCGAAGCGCAAGCGTGCCCACCATCCTTTTCCATGCTTGCCGATGGTCGGCACGGCGCGAAGCGCGCGTCTTTGCCCACCGCTCGTTGCAATGACGACGTGCGACTTCACGACGCCTCGTGCCGCCGCTGCGCCTTGCGCACATACATGGCGCTGTCGGCCGCTTCCAGCGCGCGGCCCGCTTCAGAGTGGGTATCGAGAACACAGACGCCCGCCGAGGCGCCCGCGGTAATGGTGCGGCCATCGAAGTCGAAGGTGAGCCGATCGATCGCTTCCTCCAGCGCGGCCGCCTTGGCCCTGGCATCGGTCTCGCTGAGATTCCACAACAGCAGCGCGAATTCGTCGCCGCCGAGCCGGCCGACCACGTCGGAAGCGCGCACCTGCGCGAGCAGCGTCGTGACGATGGCCTTGAGCACCTGGTCGCCCGCGGCGTGTCCGAAGGCGTCGTTGACCGGCTTCAAGCGATCGACGTCGAGCACGACCAGGGCACCGCCGGCGCGATAGCGCTTGATGTAGGCGATCGCGCGATTGAGCTCGCGCTCGAAGCCGCGTCGGTTCGGAATGCCCAGCAGGAAGTCGGTATCGGCGGAGGCCTGAAGTTCCTCGATCTGCGCCTGCGTCCGGGCCAGTTGCACCTTCAGCCGGCGAATCGTCGCCTTGGTGCCGTTGGACACGGCCGGCGACCGGGACGCCGGCGCGGATGACCGCCGCGGGGCAGCTTTTTGCCCAGAAGCCGCCCTTTTGGGGCGTTTTCCGGCCCTGGAGGCAGTCGCCCGGGTTTTCTTCTTCATGGCCTTCCCTGTGCAGGCTCGCTTATCAAGGCTTGCCGGGATTCACCAAGACAGGATAGTCCATTCCTGACTCCTTGCCACGCCTTGGATGAGCCGCGGGCCGACCCTATAATCGGCCTATGTTTCTGGATTCCCGAACAGAATTGACGAGATGACCGCACCCATCGCCATCATCATGGGCAGCCAGTCCGACTGGGAGACCATGCGCCACGCCGCCGAGACGCTCGTGGCGCTCGGGATCGACTGCGAAAAGCGCATCGTCTCGGCCCATCGGACCCCGGACCGGCTGTTCGCCTTCGCCAAGGGCGCCAAGGCCCAGGGCTTCAAGGTCATCATTGCCGGCGCCGGCGGGGCCGCCCATCTGCCTGGCATGGCGGCGGCACTGACGGAACTCCCGGTCTTCGGCGTTCCCATCGAATCCAAGGCGCTGTCGGGCGTTGATTCGCTCTATTCGATCGTGCAGATGCCGGCCGGCGTTCCCGTCGGCACGCTGGCGATCGGCAAGGCCGGCGCCATCAACGCCGCCCTGCTCGCCGCAAGCGTGCTGGCGCTGAACGACGCGGCGCTGGCAAAGCGATTGGCCGCCTGGCGCAAGCAGCAGACTGACGCGGTCAAGGAGCGCCCGGAGGGATCGGCGTGACGGCTTCAGGCAAGATGAAGCTGAAGCCGGGCGACACCATCGGAATTCTCGGCGGCGGACAATTGGGCCGGATGCTGGCGATGGCGGCGGCGCGCCTTGGTCTCAGATGCCAGGTGTTTTCGCCGGACCCGGACTCGCCC
The DNA here is from genome assembly GCF_036924535.1 of Bradyrhizobium sp. AZCC 2262. NCBI lineage: Bacteria > Pseudomonadati > Pseudomonadota > Alphaproteobacteria > Hyphomicrobiales > Nitrobacteraceae > Bradyrhizobium > Bradyrhizobium sp. AZCC 2262. The sequence goes on from NZ_JAZHRT010000001.1 coordinate 6,952,991, forward strand.
GCCTTCGACGTGGTGCTGAACGCGACCTGCGCCGAATATGCCGACGTCGAGGCGCTGGAGTTGTTCGCCAACGATGTCGACGTCATCACCTATGAATTCGAGAACGTGCCCGCCGCCACCGCCATGGTGCTGGCCGCGCGGCGCCCCGTGCTGCCGGCGCAGAAGATTCTCGAAACCACGCAGGACCGGCTGATCGAAAAGGACTTCGTCAAGCGGCTCGGCATCGGCACCGCCGACTATGTCGACGTGTCGTCGGTTGAAACCCTGCAGAGCGCCATTGCGCGCATCGGCCTTCCTGCCGTGATCAAGACCCGCCGCTTCGGCTATGACGGCAAGGGCCAGGCGATCATTCGCGAGGGCGACGATCCCGCGCAAGTCTGGGAAGACCTCGGCACCAAATCCGCGATCCTCGAAGCCTTCGTTCCCTTCGAGCGCGAGATTTCCGTGATCGCCGCGCGCTCGGCGGACGGTGAGGTCGAATGTTACGACGTCACCGAAAACGAGCACCGCGATCACATCCTGAAATTCTCGCGCGTGCCCGCTGCGATATCGGACGCGTTGGCCGCGGAAGCGCGCGCCATCGCCGAGAAGATCGCGAACGCACTCGACTATGTCGGCGTGCTCGCAGTCGAATTGTTCGTGGTCGCCGGAAACGGCGGACCGCATGTGCTGGTCAACGAGATTGCGCCACGGGTGCATAATTCCGGGCACTGGACGCTAGACGGCGCCTCGATCTCCCAGTTCGAGCAGCACATCAGGGCGATTGCCGGCTGGCCGCTCGGCAAGCCGGTTCGTCACGGCCAGGTCACCATGACCAACCTGATCGGCGATGATATCCTCGACTACGAGCGATGGCTGACGGTGCCCGGCGCCACGGTTCACCTCTACGGCAAGGGCGCGCCGCGGCCGGGCCGCAAGATGGGCCATGTCACCGAAGTGAGCCCGGCAAGCGAGAAATAGCGCTGGAGCCCGGTTCTGATTGATCAGAACCGGGCTCTCGATTCTTTGTTTTGACGCGTTTTCTTGACGCGAACCGGTGTCCACTTCGCTCGAAAACGCTCTACCCCGTGCTCTCGCCGGGCGCTTTTTGAGATCAGGCCGTCTTCAAGCCTTCCACGACGCCGGCCGGTTCCTCGCTGAGCCAGCGATAGATCACGCCGCCGAGCGCACCACCGATCAGCGGCGCAACCCAGAACAGCCAGAGCTGCGCCAGCGCCCAGCCGCCGACGAACAGCGCGGGCCCGGTGCTGCGCGCGGGATTCACCGACGTGTTGGTGACGGGAATGCTGACCAGATGGATCATCACCAGCGCCAGTCCGATGGCGAGCGGCGCAAAGCCCGCCGGCGCCTTGCCGTGGGTGGCGCCCATGATGATGAACAGGAACATCATGGTCATCACCACCTCGGTGATGAAGCAGACCATCATGTTGTACTGCCCGGGCGAATGCGCGTCATAGCCGTTGGATGCAAAGCCCTTGGCCAGATCGAAGCCGGGCGCGCCGCTTGCGATCACATAAAGCAGCGCCGCGGCAGCCACCGCGCCGATCACCTGCGCGATGACGTAAGGCAGGATCTGACCGGCCGGAAAGCGGCCACCCGCGGCAAGGCCGACCGTGACGGCGGGATTGAGATGGCAGCCGGAAATATGGCCGATCGCATAGGCCATGGTTACGACGCTCAGGCCGAACGCCAGCGACACGCCGACCAGGCCGATACCGACCTGAGGAAAGCCGGCGGCGATGACTGCGCTGCCGCATCCCGCAAAAGTGAGCCAAAACGTGCCAATCGCTTCAGCGGCATATTTTTTGGTATTCATTAGTCGCCTCCCGCATGTTTTGCGTTACTGGATGCTAGAGAAGCCCCGTGAGGGGCTCGTTATTTGAGGAAACCGGCGTCGTACCGACCGAATCCCGCTGATTTTCGTGGCTTTCCCGGGCCACAAACCGCCTTCTCAGGTGGACATTGGCGGTTTTGTCTGCTACATGCCCGCGCTCAGGGTTAAGAGCCAGGCGTTTCGCCGGCCCTTCACTTTACCAGAATTCCTATCCGATCAATTGAAAGAGGATGCCGCGTGCAGGTTCTCGTCCGCGATAACAATGTCGATCAAGCCCTCAAGGCGCTGAAGAAGAAGATGCAGCGCGAGGGTATTTTCCGCGAGATGAAGCTTCGCGGTCATTATGAAAAGCCCTCCGAAAAGAAGGCCCGTGAAAAGGCCGAAGCCGTGCGCCGCGCACGCAAGCTGGCCCGCAAGAAGCTGCAGCGCGAAGGCCTGCTGCCGATGAAGCCGAAGCCGGTGTTCGGCGCCGGCCCCGGTGGCGACCGTGGTGGCGCTGGCGGTCGTGGTGGCCCGGGCGCAGGTCCGCGCGGACCGCGCTGAGCGTGTTCTAAAAGATTTGAATTGAAAACGCGGGCCTCGGGCCCGCGTTTTTGTTTTTTGGCGTCGCTGGTCCGACAGGATCGGATCACCGGCGCTGGCCCTCGCGCTTGATCATGCGCATCGTTATCGCCAGCATTACTACGGCCCTTTTGACCGATGCATTTTGCGGCCCATCGGGTTACCTATGCCATGTCGAACGCGCGAGTCTGCATGGCCGTTACCGATTGCAATGCCTTTTCCTGCGCTATGCGCTTCACGGCCACATCCATTGCGCTGCTCGCGATCGTTGTCGCCCTGCCCCTCGGCGGCTGTTCGTTCGACCTGGGAGCGTGGGGATCGGACAAGGAGAAGCTACAGGCCCTCGAGCAGCAACCGACCGGCACGATCAGCGGACAAAGCGCCAGGGACGCCCAAGGCTACGCTGCGCGCGGCCAGGCGCTCGCCAAATCCGGCAAGACCGAAGAAGCGCTGGCGGAGTTCGACCGCGCGCTCACACTCGATCCCTACAACGTGCAGGCCCTGTACGGCCGCGGGCTGATCTATCAGGCCGACAAGCATCATGAGTGGGCGATCGCGGATTTCACCGCAGCCAATGGCCTGACGCCGCAACGGGTCGAGCCGCTGCTGGCGCGTGCAACCAGCTACCTCGCCATCGACAAGGCAAAGGAAGCCGCTTCCGACCTCGACGAAGCGGTGCAGGCCGATCCCGGCAGCGCGCAAGCCTGGTCGGCTCGCGGCGTCACCTATGAACGTCTGGGCGACAAGGCCAAGGCATTCGCCTCCTACGGCCGTGCGCTCGCGCTCCGCCCCAGGGACGAAGCTGCGCGAAGCGGCCTCGCCCGCACTGGCGGCTAGGGTCTTCCCGGCTTTGATGGAATCGGAGTCTGGCTGGCGCTTTGCCTGACGCGCGTTCTTGGTGCCAGACGAAAGGCCCCCGGATCAAGCCCGAGGGCGTTGGTTCGCTCGAAGACGACTATTTCGGCAGCACCGCGTGGAAGATCGACTTCGCCGTCGACAGCGCGTCCTCGGCAGCCGCCGTGGCGCGCTCGCGCACGGAAGGCTCGGCCGCTTCGGCTCGCAGATCGAGCGGGCGCGAGAGCGGAATATCGGCGGGCGGGGTTGGGCGGTTCGGGTTGGCCTCGGCATAAGGCGGCCGCGCCTGCGACGAAGCCTGACCATAGGGTTCGCCTGCCGGCTGACCCGAGATCATGATCGGCGGCGGCAGCGGACGAAGCGCGGGCGCATTCACGGCAGGCGCATTGGCGACCACGGGCGCATTCGTCGCCGCAGGCGCACTCACAACCTTAGACGCCTCGGGAGCGGGAGCACGGACCGTCTCGGCGGCGCGCGGAGAGGCTTCGCCGTTGGCGCGCAGGCGCTCGATCGCCGCGCGCGCCAGATCGTTGGCGTCGCGCCGTTCATCCGGCGCAACTGCAGTCTCGACCGGGGCGGCCGGCGCAGCCGCCGCAACCGGAGCCGCCGAGGGATTCACGGCTATGGGCGACGGCAGCACGACCCTGATCTTTTCCTTTTCGCGCGGCGCCGCGGCATGGCGGCGCTGATCGGCGTCAACCGGGGTATCGGCTGATTTCACATCGGACTTGGCATCAGCGGACTTGGCATCGGCGGACTTGGCATCGGCGGACTTGGTATCGGCAGGCTTAGTATCGGCAGGCTTAGTATCGGGTTTGGTGTCAGCCTTCGCTTCGGTTTTTGCGTCAGCCTTCGCTTCAGTCTTCTCCTGAGCCTTTTCGACCGCCGCCGGCCGTTCGGCAGCCGTCTTGTCCATGACGGCCTTCTCGGAGATTCCCCTCGCCTTGACGCCGGCAGCCGGAAGATTGCTGATACTGGCCGTGGTCTCGGCCGATTTGGCATCCGGTTTGGCTTCCGCCTTGCCATCCCCCTTGGGATTGGCAGTCGACGCAGCCGCGGCAGGCGCGTCCGCGTTGGGCTTGGTCACGATGTAGTGGTTGACGATGTACGCCCCGATGACGGTGGCAGCCACCGAGGGAAAGATGTCTACGGCGAACTTCTTGAGGTAATTCAGCATTCCGGCCACTCCCCGCGGTCCCTCAATTGCAGGAACTTTGAGGCACATTGAGGGATCAACTGCGACGGATCGGTGGCAATTCAGCAGTTCCCGTGCAGGCCGGCTTGCGTCGGTTAAAAATTGTCTAACCAGTCCAAGCCTGTAGGACGAGCCCGGAAGCAACCTGGGGAACCCGAGGGCCAGGTGGTCAGGGCTTCAGCTCGACCTCCAGAAACACGATCTCGCTTGCGGTCTCGTTGAGCACGTCGTGCTGGACGCCGGCTTTGCGGAAATAGGATTTTCCGGCCCCGAGCTGCGCCTTGGTGCGTTCGCCGTTCGGCGCGACGATGGTCATCTCGCCCGGGGTCACCGGCACGATCACGTAATCCATCTCGTGGGTGTGATGGCCGGTCGCACTGCCCGGCGCCAGGCGCCACTCGGTGACGCGGACTTCGGGGGTGTCGACCTGAACGTCGGATTTGGCGGCAAGCATTTCATTCTTCTCCGATTACGGCACGAATACCATGAACACGAACACGGCAAACACCACCATATGCACCAGCCCGAACAGGATGTTGGTTCGGCCGGTGCCGAATGTGAGCATGCTCACGAAGAACGTGAGTAGCAGCAACACCATGCCCTGACTGTTGAGCCCGAGCACGAGTTCCTTGTCGAGCACATAGGTGGCCACGCCGACCGCTGGAATGGTCAGCCCGATGGTCGCCAGCGACGACCCTAGCGCGAGATTGATGCTCTTCTGCAGATCGTTGTTGCGCGCAGCTGCAATGGCGGAGACCCCTTCCGGGAGCAGAATCAGGAGCGCGACCAGCACGCCAGCAAACGCTGGTGGGGCGCCGATCATCGCGGTCACGACGTCGACCACGAGCGAAAACTTCTTCGCCAGAAGCACCACGGCAAGCAAGGAGACAAGCAGCAGCGCGATACTGAGCGCCAGCATCCGGTTCGACAGGGATGAGGTTTCCGTGGCCCCACCGGCGCCTCCCTTGATGAAGTAGTCGCTATGCCGGATCGTCTGGGTATAGAGGAACACGCCGTAGAGCATGAGCGTGACCAGGTCCACAAAGCCAAGCTGCGCCGCCGAATAGACCGGCCCCGGCGCCGTTAGCGTATAATTGGGCATGATCAGTGTAATCGTGGCCAGCACGAACAGCACGCTGAGATAAAGGTTCGCGCCCGAGACCTGAAAATCCTGCTCGCGGTAGCGCAAACCGCCAATGAAGATGCAGAGGCCGACGAGGCCGTTGCACACGATCATCACCACCGCAAACACGGTGTCGCGCGCCAGCGCTGGCTGCGGCTTGTCGCCGAGCATGATGGTGGCGATCAGCGCGACCTCGATGATGGTGACCGCAAGCGTCAACAATAGCGTGCCGTAGGGTTCGCCGATTCGCTCGGCGATCACCTCGGCATGATGCACGGCCGCGAACACGGTGCCGAACAGGATCGCCAGCAGCACCACCGCGAACAAAAGCCCGCCAACTGACGGCGTAAAGCCGAGCCCGAGGCCGGTGACGACGGCAAACAGCAGCATCGCCAGCGCGGGGAAAATCCAGGCCGATCGCGGCATCGGTCCATGTGCGCTCATGCGATCAAATCCCAACCGGTTTGTGGACGCTGGATGCACCCAAAGTAGCCATCACCCCTTCGCAAGGTTGATGAAATTTCGCGCGATTTCAATGGCGCCGAAATTATCCAGATCGTTATGACCGCCCCGGGCGAGACGGACAAACCGTTTCGGCTCGTTCGCCAGCGCAAACAGCCGCTCGCCAAAGGCGACGGGTATTGTGGAATCCAGCGCGCCATGCATCACGAGCAGCGGAACCTTGACCCTCGCGATCTGCGCGTCGGAACGGAACTGATCCCACATCAATAGACGCACGGGTGCGAACCAGAACGCCGATGCGGCGACATCGGTGATCGACGTATAGGGAGCCTCCAGGATCAACCTCCCGATCCGTTGCTCCGCTGCAAGCGCCACCGCAACGCCGGTGCCGAGCGAAAAGCCCCAGACGACGATGTTGTCCGCGCGATAGCGTGCGACCGTAAAGGCATAGGCCGCCGCTGCATCCTGCAACAACCCGTGCTCGCTCGGTTGCCCGGTCGAGCCGGCATAGCCGCGATAGGACAATGCGATGACCCCGGTCCCGTCGGCGATGACGCTGCGAAAGCGGCCGAAGAAGCCGGCGAGATAATCGCCGTTGCCGTGGAAATAGAGCACGACCGGACGGCCCGGCCTGGCCGGAACGTGCCAGACGATAACCTTCTCACCGTCAGCCGTAGTCAGGATATGCTCTTCCGCTTCCGGAAAGCCCGCCGCCTGTGGCGCCGTGCGCGCACGCGTCGGGACCGGAAACAGGACGCCGCGCTGCGCGAAGAACAGGACGAGCAGACCACAGACATAACCAGCCGAAACGACGATCAGCAGCCATTTCAGTGCGGTCATGAATTTCCTGCGACCGCGTTACATCCCCTTGACGATGTTCTCGGTGACCTTCTTGGCGTCGCCGAGCAGCATCATGGTGTTGTCGCGGTAGAACAGCGGGTTGTCGATTCCGGCATAACCCGATGCCAGCGAGCGCTTGATGAACATCACGGTGCCGGCCTTCCAGACCTGCAGCACCGGCATGCCGTAGATCGGCGAGGTCTTGTCTTCTTCCGCAGCCGGGTTGGTGACGTCATTGGCGCCGATCACGAACGCGATATCGGCTTGCGCGAATTCGGAGTTGATGTCCTCGAGCTCGAACACCTCGTCGTAGGGCACATTGGCTTCCGCCAGCAGCACGTTCATGTGGCCGGGCATGCGCCCCGCGACCGGGTGAATCGCGTACTTCACCTCGACGCCTTCCTTCTTCAGGAGGTCGCCCATTTCGCGCAGCGCATGCTGGGCCTGTGCTACCGCCATGCCGTAGCCGGGCACGATGATGACCTTCGACGCATTCTTCATGATGAAGGCGGCGTCGTCGGCCGAGCCGAGTTTTGCCGGCTTCTGTTCTCCGCTGCCGCCGCCCGCGGCCGCGGTCTCGCCGCCGAAGCCGCCGAGGATGACCGAGATGAAGGAACGGTTCATCGCGTGGCACATGATGTAGGACAGGATCGCGCCCGACGAACCGACCAGCGCGCCGGTGATGATCAGCGCGGAGTTGCCGAGCGTGAAGCCGATGCCGGCCGCGGCCCACCCCGAGTAGGAGTTCAGCATCGAGATCACGACCGGCATGTCGGCGCCGCCGATTGGGATGATCATGAGCACGCCGAGCGCCAGCGCGATGATGGTGATGAGCCAGAAGTCGAGCGCGCTGCCGGACATCACTAGGCCGACGATGAAGAACACCAGCGCGAGCGCGAGCACGATATTGATGGCGTGACGGAACGGCAGGATGATGGGCGCGCCGCTCATGCGGGCCGACAGCTTCAGGAACGCGATCACCGAGCCGGTGAAGGTCAGCGCGCCGATGGCGACGCCGAGCGACATTTCGACGAGGCTCTGCGCGTGGATGTTGCCGGGCGTGCCGATGTCGAAGGCTTCCGGCGCATAGAACGCACCGGCCGCGACCAGCACCGCAGCCATGCCGACCAGCGAGTGGAAGGCGGCGACCAGTTCCGGCATCGAGGTCATCGGCACCCGCCGTGCGATGACCGCACCGATGCTGCCGCCGATGGCGATGCCGAGGATCACCAGCACCCAGGCGAGGCCGTCCGCCGGCGGATGGTTGGCCAGTGTGGTGGCGACCGCGATCGCCATGCCGATCATGCCGAACAGATTGCCCTGGCGGGACGAGGCAGGGCTGGACAACCCGCGCAGTGACAGGATGAACAGCACACCCGCCACGAGATACAATATTGCAGACAGATTGGCGTTCATCTCAGGTCCCCATTTGCCTTCGACACCCCGAGGTGGTTGCCGCTCACTTGGCCTTCTTCTTGTACATCGCCAGCATGCGCTGGGTGACAAGGAAGCCGCCGAAGATATTCACGCAGGCGAAGACCAGCGCAACGAAGCCGAAGCCGCGCGCCCAGCCGCTGCCGCTCGAGACATTGGCGACGCCGCCGGCCAGCAGCGCACCGACCACGATCACCGAGGAGATCGCATTCGTCACCGACATCAGCGGCGTGTGCAGCGCAGGCGTCACTGACCACACCACGAAATAGCCGACGAAAACGGCGAGGACGAAAATCGACAGCCGGAATACGAAGGGATCGACGGCCTGCGCGACGTGCTCCATGGCTTCTCTCCTTATGCCTTCGGCTGGAAGTTCGGGTGGACGACGGCGCCGTCCTTGGTCAAAGCGGTCGCCTTCACCAATTCATCGTCCCAGTTGACCGCGAGCGCCTTGTTCGCCTTGTCGACCATCGTCTCGATGAAGTTGAATAAATTGCGGGCATAAAGGCTGGAGGCCGACTGCGCGACGCGGCCGGCGACGTTGGTGTAGCCGACGATCTTGATGCCGTCGACATCGACGACTTCGCCGGCCTTGGCGCCCTCGACATTGCCGCCGCGCTCGACCGCGAGGTCGACCAGCACCGAGCCCGGCTTCATCGATTTGACCATCTCGGCGCTGACGAGCTTTGGCGCCGGCCGGCCCGGAATCAGGGCCGTCGTGATGACGATGTCCTGCTTCTTGACGTGCTCAGCGGTGAGTGCGGCCTGCTTGGCCTGGTACTCTTTCGACATTTCCTTGGCGTATCCGCCGGCGGTCTGCGCGTTCTTGAATTCCTCGTCCTCGACTGCGAGGAACTTTGCGCCGAGCGATTCGACCTGCTCTTTCGTCGCCGGGCGCACGTCGGTCGCCGTAACGACGGCGCCGAGCCGGCGCGCGGTGGCGATCGCCTGCAGGCCGGCCACGCCGACGCCCATCACGAACACCTTTGCCGCCGGAACGGTGCCGGCGGCGGTCATCATCATCGGGAACGCCCGGCCGAACGATTCAGCGGCCTCGATCACCGCGCGATAGCCGGCGAGGTTCGCCTGGCTGGAGAGCACGTCCATCACCTGTGCGCGGGTGATACGCGGCATCAGCTCCATCGCAAACGCCGCGACGCCGGCATCCGCGATCGTCTTCAGCGCCGCCTCATTGCCGTACGGATCCATGATGGCGATGACGAGCGCGCCGCGCTTGTATTGCGAAAGCTCGGAAGCCTCCGGCCGCTTCACCTTGATGATGATGTCGGCGTCCTTCAGCGCGTCCGCGCTGACGGTGGCGCCGACGGCGGTGAATTCGGAATCCGGCAGGCCCGACTTGATGCCCGCACCCGGCTCGATCGCGACTTCGGCGCCGATCGCCTTGAATTTCTTCACGGTATCAGGGGAAGCGGCAACCCGCGGTTCGGACGGATCGATTTCCTTGGCAACGGCAATCTTCATGAAGCCTCCCGGCGCGACATGCGCGCGCGCAAGCAAACTAGCGTCTTTTTCGCTTAGTTGGATACCGGTTTCGCAACCGGCATGCGTGCAATTTTCTGGCTACCGCCGGGGTGGCAGTGCGGGCAGCGATGTGTCAGGTCAGGAAGTAGCCCATCAGGGCGACGATGAGCACCACGGCGGCCGTGCCGTATTTGACCAGCATGATGAACCCTTCATAGGTCTGCTCATGGGCCGGATAGTCGTTGCCGTCAGCGGTCGTGTAGGCCACTTCGTTATGGTCTGCCATCGGTATCCCCAGTCAAAATCCGCGTTTCTCGCGTGCAATTACCGCAAAGCGCCTGGGAGGGCAACGGCCCCTCGCCTATCAGGTCATTCGGAAGGCCAATTATCCCGGATCCAGCGGCTCAGGCTTTCCTCGCTGACCTCGCCTGCGGCGAGGGAGAGGATGATGGCGGTAGCGTGCGCCGGGTCAGGCGCAAAGGGTATGTCGTTGCTGCGCAAGAAGACCATCATGGCGTGGAACGCGATACGCTTGTTGCCGTCCACGAAGGCATGGTTACGGGCGAGACCGAAAGCATAGGCTGCGGCGAGTGCAGCCATATCCCTCTGTCCGTAATTCCGTTGGTTGACCGGCCGCAAAACCGCGGACTCGAGAAGGCCGTGATCCCGAATGCCTTCCGGTCCGCCGAATATCGCCAGTTGCTCGGCATGCATGTCGATGACTTCATCGACATCGAGCCAAATTGGCTCGTTCATTTTGCAAGCGCCGCAAACGTATCGCGATATTCGTGCATGACCTGGCGGGCGATTTCCATAGTCCGCGCGTGCTTCGGGTTAAATGGCGAAAGCCGCAAGCTGCCATCCGGTTGCTCGACCGGATAGAACTTGTCTCCCTCCTTGAGATTGAGCCGCGCAAGAAGCTCCTTCGGCAGGATCACACCAACCGAATTGCCAATCTTCCGAATTTGAAGGGCGGTGTTCTCGAACTTGTAATCTCGAGAGGCCTCTTCCATGCCGCGAGGGACTTTGGTCATCGCACAGGCTCCGTTATACAATATGTATAACATAGTCTTTCGACATGTTTAACAAATGTTTTACGTGCCATGGGCCCGCTGGCCCGCCGTATTTCACAGGGGAGAGACCCGTTCGAGGTGGGGCTGAATATCGTCCTAGTGGGTCTGAAAATGCCCTACCCGACCACGAAGTCGAACCGCCCGGCAATCCGTCCCTCGTTCTTGGCTGTGCGCACCAGCAGTTCCTTGCGAAACAGGCCGTCGGAACGGTTTTTTGACTCACCGGGGAAATAGAGCTGGGTCGTCAACACGGAACCATCGCGCGGCTGCACCTTCACATGGATATGGCGCGTGCGGCCGGGATAAACGCCGGGCACGATGCTGCGCAATCGATAGCGCCCTTCCGCATCGGTAAACTGATGGCCGCGCAGGCGGAAGCCGGAATTGTCGTAGCGGCCTTTATCGTCGGCCTGCCAGAAGTCCAGCAAGGCGCCGGCGAGCGGTTTGCAGGCGCGGGTGAGCACGAAGCCAACAAGTTCGATCGGCTGCCCTGCCATACCTTCTTCAAGCAGTTCGATTCGCTCAGGCGACGACGGCTTGAAGTATGGCCCTTCGGTCTGCGGTAATGTTACTTCGTCGCCGTCGTGGCATGCAGGCGTGGGAGCAAGCGGAGCCTGAGCGAAGCCGCGATCGATCGCGAGCATTGATCCGGCCGCGAAAACTCCTGCTCCAAGTACGACGCGCCGCGTCGGGGTGTCGATCATGGGGCACTCCCCCTCCTGTCGTCACCCCCATCATGGCGGGCGACGGCGGCTGAAATTGTGTCCGCGCCCATCACAAATCCGTTTCGTGGCCGCGGGGCACGCGCCCGTCAGCCCATCTCTTCCAACTCGTCGATCATGCCTGCAATCACCGACAGCCCGCCGTCCCAGAATTTGGGATCCTTGGCATCGAGCCCGAACGGCTTGAGCAGTTCGGAATAATGCTTGGTGCCGCCGGCTGCGAGCATGGCGAGATAACGCTCGGCAAAGCCTTCGGAGGCGTTCTCGTAGACCGCATACAGCGAGTTCACCAGGCAGTCGCCGAACGCATAGGCGTAGACATAGAACGGCGAATGGATGAAGTGCGGAATGTACATCCAGAAATTTTCGTATCCCGGGCGGATGTCGATGGCCGGCCCGAGGCTTTCACCCTGCACGCTGAGCCAGATCTGGCCGATGCGCTCCGCCGTCAATTCACCGTTCTTGCGCTCGGTATGAATGGCGCGCTCGAACGAATAGAACGCGATCTGCCGCACCACGGTGTTGATCATGTCCTCGACCTTGCCGGCGAGCAGCGCCTGGCGCTGCTTGGCGTTTTTGGTCTGCGACAATAGCCGCTTGAAGGTCAGCATTTCGCCGAACACGCTGGCCGTCTCGGCAAGCGTCAGCGGCGTCGGCGCCATCAGCGCTCCATTTTTGGCCGCCAGCACCTGGTGCACGCCATGGCCGAGTTCATGCGCCAGCGTCATCACGTCGCGCGGCTTGCCCTGGTAGTTCATCAGCACGTAAGGATGCGCCGACGGCGTGGTCGGATGCGAGAACGCGCCCGGCGCCTTGCCCGGCCGCACCGGCGCATCGATCCAGCGATCGGTGAAGAAACGTTCCGCGATCGCGGCCATCTCGGCGGAGAAACCGCGATACGCCGTCAGCACCATCTTCTGCGCCTCGGGCCAGGCGATGGTGCCGGTCGCCGCAAACGGCAGCGGCGCGTTGCGGTCCCAATGCGCGAGCTTCTTCTTTTTGAACCAGCCGGCCTTCAGACTGTAATAGCGATGCGAGAGCCGCGGATAGGCCGCACGAACCGAGCCGACCAGGGCATCGACCACCTCGCGCTCGACGCGGTTGTTCAGGTGGCGCGAATCCGCGACATCCTGGAAACCACGCCAGCGATCGGAAATTTCCTTGTCCTTGGCGAGCGTGTTGGTGATGAGCGCAAAGGTCCGCTCATTGTCCTTGAAGGTCTTGGCCAGCGCCTGCCCCGCCGCCTTGCGCTTTTCCGGCGCGCGGTCCTGCAGCAGGTTGAGCGTCGGCTCGATCGCCAATTCCTTACCGCCAACCTTGAAGCGCAGGCCGGAGATGGTCTGGTCGAACAGCCGGTTCCAGGCGGCATAACCGCTCTGGGATTTTTCATGAAACAACTGCTCGACGCGATCTTCGAGCTGATACGGCTTGTCCTTGCGCAGATCCTCGACCCACGGCCGGTAATGGGCAAGTTCCGCTGTCTGCATCGCGCGCTCGATCACAGCATCGTCGATACGGTTGAGCTCAAGCCCGAAGAACAGCAAATGCACAGAAGCCGCCGTCAGCCGCTCGGAGACGTCGCCATAGAATTTGGAAATCGCCGGATCGACGCTGTCGCCGGCATGAACGAGGCCGGCATAGGAGCCGAGCCGGCCCGCGAGATCGTCGATCGCCTCATAACGCCTGACTGCCTCGGCAAGCCAGCTTCCGCCGTCGTCGCGGGCGACGTTTTCCCCGAGCTTGCCTTTATAGTCCGTTTCAAACGCTGTGCAGTCTGCATTCATCTTTTGCAGATCGCGCGCGATTTCGGACGCGTCGATACCGGAATAAAGATCGGCGAGGTTCCATTCCGGCAGCTTGCCGGTCCTGGATTTGGCGGTGGCCGCCTTGCTGCCCGTGGCTGATTTGCGGGACGTCTTGCCGGCTCGGGAGGTCGCAGATTTCACGCTCATGACACTTTCAAAATTGGGAGGTGATCAGGAAATGGACGGGAAGATCAGGCGAAAACCGCAAGCTGCGGTACGAACTGGACGAACAGCTCCTCGCCCTCGACGAGCCACGGCTCTGCCTTTTCGTGGATCGTGCTGCGAACAGCACACCACAATGTGATCGCACGTACCATCAGCCAAGAGGTCGACGGGACCGTGGCCTTGGCATGCAGCGCCACGAGTTCGAGGTTCCGATGCTCGAACAGCAGCCGGCCCGCTCCGTCTTCCAGGATGTAACGTCGGTCGATCCGCGATACGCACAACTCGCAGGCCTGATCCGGGAGCGGACCCAGCAGATAGAACTGGACGTCGCCCTTCTCCGTCATGCCGGTTTCCCATTCGCGTCCGGTTGTTGGCGCAATCGCCGCGCCGAGCCCCGCGACAAGAGTGCTCAGTTCCTTTTCGCTCCATTCGCCGCTGTCTTGTTTGCGCTCGAACGCAACCACGCTCATTTGCTTTCCGCTCCGAACAGCAACCGGTACATTTCCGGCTCGTAGTACATTAACAGATGCCTAGCGAAGGCGGCCTGTTCAAGGCCCAGCTCGCGGGCCCATGCTCCCATGATTCCGGTTGGAACACGGCTGAACCCGTTCTCTACCTGCGAAATGAAGGTGTAATATTCCAGGCCGAGGCGTGCGGCGAGATCCGCCTGCGACAATTCGGCATCCGCCCTTCGCAGCTTCAGCCAATCCCCAGCCAGTTTGCGCAATTGCTTGGCATCCGGCGCAGCCCTGGCCGGCGGCCGTTCAGTGAAAACATCTTGATGTTTTGCTCGTTTCACGATTACTAAACTAGTCAAAACGAATTGATGGATAGGTCATGTTCCCTACCACAATTCCAGCTCGCGAATAAGAATCCGATGGCCTTCCTGGACCGCAGCCAGATTGTCCGAACCGCCGACCGGGCTCCCCCGGCACCGGGCAAGGAGTTGCTGGCCGGCATTCTGCTGACGGCGCTGATCGCGACCCTCGCCATCCGGAATCTGGTGCCAGAGGACGCGCTGGCGCCCGTGATCGCCACGCTGCTGTTCGCGGCTGGCGCGGCGACGGCCGGAGTAGCGTGGCTTTGTCGGGCCGGCCGGTTCCGCGTCATGTGGCTCGACCTTGCCGGAAGCCTGACGTTCATCGGCGTCGTGATCTCAGTTCTGATCGAGCCGGATCAGATGGTCAGGCTTTTCACCCTCTCGGATCAACCTGAGTAACGGGAACGCATTTTTCCGCAGTCCGACTGCGTCGTTTTTGTCTGCACGTCCAAGCCCGGGCCCCTCTGGCAGTTCAAGCGAACTGCGATGTCGGATTGGACCTTCAACGAAGTGGCCCGCATGCTGGAATTAATCTCCTCACAACACCTGACAGCGCTTTTCCAGGTCATCATGATTGACCTGGTGCTCGCCGGCGACAATGCCATCGTCATCGGGCTTGCGGCCGCCGGGCTTCCCGAGGGCCAGCGCAAGAAGGCTATCCTGATCGGCATAGTGGCCGCCACTATCCTGCGCATCGGCTTCGCGTCCGTCACGGTTCAGCTGCTGCAGATCATTGGGCTGCTGCTCGCCGGCGGCGTTCTCCTGCTTTGGGTATGCTGGAAGATGTGGCGCGAGTTGCAGATGTCGCATCATCGGCCGAAATTGCAGAGTCTTTCAGCCGCGAGCACAATCGATGCGCCTGCCGCCGCGGGCCATCAAAAGACGCTGAGCCAGGCCGTATGGCAGATCACGATCGCCGACGTCTCGATGTCGCTCGACAACGTGCTCGCCGTCGCGGGCGCGGCGCGCGAGCATCCGATGATTCTGATATTCGGCCTGGCCCTTTCCATCGCACTGATGGGGCTCGCCGCCAACTTCATCGCACGCCTCCTGGAAAAGCACCGCTGGATCGCCTATGTCGGCCTCGCGATCATCCTCTATGTGGCCTTCGACATGTGCTACCGCGGCGTGCTGGAGGTGTGGCCACATCTCAACGCTTAATTCCCCGCGCCCTAAGGATGCCATTTCCAACAATTAAGCGTCCGTTAATCGGCATCGGCGAAAGTGCCCCGATTCGATACATTTCAGTAGCGTGCGGGGAAAACCACCATGGCTGCCACCATCTTGATTGCCGATGACGACGCCGTTCAGCGCCGTTTGGTTGAAAACATGGTGCAGAAGTGCGGCTACGAGCCGCTGGTCGTCGATAGCGGCGATGCCGCCGTCGCCTTGCTGACCGCCCCGGATGCGCAGGCGATCGACGCGGTCGTGCTCGACCTCGTGATGCCCGGCCTTGACGGGCTCGGCGTGCTTTCAAAAATGCGTGAAGCAGGCCTGAGCATCCCCGTCATCGTGCAGACCGCCCATGGCGGTATCGACAATGTGGTTTCGGCGATGCGCGCCGGCGCGCAGGATTTCGTCGTCAAGCCGGCGAGCTTCGAACGGCTGCAGGTGTCGCTGCGCAACGCGCTCAACACCTCAGCGCTCAAGGGCGAGTTGCAGCGCATCCGCCACAGCCGCGAAGGCCGGCTGACCTTTGCCGACATCATCACCCGCAGCGAAACCATGGCGGCCGTGCTGCGGACTGCGCAGAAGGCGGCGGCTTCCAGCATTCCGGTGCTGATCGAGGGCGAGTCCGGCGTCGGCAAGGAATTGTTAGCCCGCGCCATCCACGGCTCCAGCGAACGCAAGTCGAAACCTTTCGTTGCAGTCAATTGCGGCGCCATCCCCGACAATCTCGTGGAATCGATCCTGTTCGGCCACGAGAAGGGCGCCTTCACCGGCGCCACCGAACGCCACATGGGCAAGTTCGTCGAAGCTTCCGGCGGCACGCTGTTTCTCGATGAGGTCGGCGAGCTGCCGCTGGCGGCGCAGGTGAAATTGCTTCGCGCGCTGCAGGAAGGCACTGTCGAGGCGGTCGGCGGCCGCAAGCCGGTGAAGGTCGACGTCCGCATCATTTCCGCGACCAACCGCAAACTGCTCGACCTCGTGAAGAGCGGTGCGTTCCGCGAGGACCTGTTCTACCGGCTGCACGTGCTGCCGCTGACGATTCCGCCGCTGCGGCTGCGGCGCGAAGACATCCCGCATCTGCTGCGGCATTTCCTGGCGCGCTTTGCCGCCGAGGAAAGCCGCACCATCACCGGCATCAGCGGCGAGGCCGTGGCCCATCTCGCGCAGCTCGATTGGCCCGGCAATATCCGCCAGCTCGAGAACACGGTGTATCGCGCCGTCGTCATGAGCGAGAGCGACCAGCTCGGTTTGTCGGATTTCCCGCAGACCGCAGGCCACGCCGTATCGGACGGCCAACTGGCGCACAGCGAACCGTTGATCATGGCGCCTTCGACGGCGCCCGCCATGGTTTCGGGTAGTGATATACCGATTGCCCCGCTCGCCACTGCCGGCAGCCTTTCGATGCTGACCGCCACCGGCGAGGTGCGGCCGCTCGACGACATGGAAAACGAGATCATCCGTTTTGCGATCTCGCATTATCGCGGTCAGATGTCGGAAGTCGCGCGCCGGCTCAAGATCGGCCGCTCCACGCTCTACCGCAAGCTCGATGA
This sequence comes from Bradyrhizobium sp. AZCC 2262, assembly GCF_036924535.1. NCBI lineage: Bacteria > Pseudomonadati > Pseudomonadota > Alphaproteobacteria > Hyphomicrobiales > Nitrobacteraceae > Bradyrhizobium > Bradyrhizobium sp. AZCC 2262. Next base: position 6,970,082 of record NZ_JAZHRT010000001.1, read on the forward strand.
GGCTGCCGCCAACGACCCGGCCGAAGGGGACGCGAACTGAGCGGACAGACCGGTGCCGATTATGGCGCCTGCGTGGCAAAGATCGTGGCAAACCAACGACATCGCTGCTCGGAAGCTTTGGAACCGTGGCTTGGCGGTGACAGACAAAAGGCGGGGCGCGTGGCAAAAACATGCGACCCGATGCAAACGGGTAGTTTGAGGTCAGTTTGTCGTGAGTGTCCCGCATGGCGCTGGCTGCATGAGAGGGGCACATGTATCGTCTGCGTTTGAACCGTGGCGTGCAGGCGTACGACTGAGAAACGGATCGAGCCGGCGCTTCCCGCGCAAGCCGTGACGAACGATACCTAACGACTGTTCCATGCCGGGGCAGTTTCGCCCAAGGGGGTGTGACGATGCGTGACTGTTCGACGAATCGTGCAGGATTTGACCGCGTGCTGATGGCCGTCGCGGCAACCTTCCTCACGGTCTCTGCGACCTCAGCTCTGGCGGGCCAATCGACCACGCCGCGCGCCAGCGCCGCCGAGCTCGCGATCGACGCAGCAGTCCCCCGCCCAGAACCCGCCAACGTGCCGCCTCCGACCATCGGCGACTTCAAGATGGACACCACCGCCACGGTGCCTGACGCAGCCAAGGCTACTGACAAGGCAATCGAAAAACCGGCCGAGCCCAGTCCGGCCGCAAGGGCGGCCGAGCCCAAACCGGCCGATGTCGTGACTGCGCCCGCCCCTGCGGCTAGCGACGCCGCAACCGCCACGCCTCCCGCCGCGACCGCCACTGCGCCAGCCTCCGAACCCATCAAAGAGCCGGTGAAGGTAAGCACCGTCGCTCCGGCCGACCAGCCGGTCGCCGACCGCCTGCGCGACATGCTCGGCGCCAAGTCGCTGCGCTATTTCGACCGCAAGAGCGAGCGCGCTGCCGTCGAGAAGTTCTACTCGGCGCGCGACTATGCGCCGCAATGGACGCAGGCCGGCAAACTGACCGATGGCGGCAAGGGGGTGATCGCCCGTTTGAAGGATGCCGCCTCCGAGGGCCTCAACGCGGTCGACTATCCGGTGCCGGATTTTGCCGCCGCCGCTTCGCCGGACCAGCTCGCCGAGGCCGAACTGAAACTGACCGCGAGCATGCTCGACTATGCGCGACAGGCGCAGAGCGGCCGGATGCACTGGTCGCAGGTCTCCGCCGACATCCAGTATCCCGAGCACCCGACCGATCCGGCGGAAGTGCTCGCCAACATCTCCACCGCCAAGGACGCGTCCGCAGCGCTCGACGGCTACAACCCGCCGCACAAGCTCTACAAGGAATTGAGAGCCAAGCTTGCCGAGCTGCGCGGCCAGGGCGACGGACCGATGATCCATATCGCCGAGGGTCCGGCGCTGGCGTACAAGGCTGCCACCAAGAAGCAGGGTGAGGTCGTGCCCGAAGACCCGCGCGTGCCGCAACTGCGCGCCAAGCTCGGCGTCACCGACCATCCCGACGGCACGCAGTACGACGCCAAGGTCGCCGCCGCCGTACGCAAATTCCAGGAGAGCGTCGATCTCAACCCGACCGGCGTGCTCGACGACCGCACGGTGAAGGCGATCAACAGCCCGAAGCGCGACCGGCAGATCGACACGGTGCTCGTCAACATGGAGCGCTGGCGTTGGCTGCCGCGCCAGCTCGGTGCGTCATCGCTTGGCAACGCCTATGTCATCCTCAATGTCCCCGACTTCACGCTCAAGGTGATGCAGAACGGCGCCCAGGTCTGGAACACCCGCGTGGTGACCGGAAAGCCGGGAAAACACGCCACGCCGATGCTGACGGAAACGATGAAGTTCATCACCGTCAACCCGACCTGGAACGTGCCGCCGTCGATTATCTACAACGAGTATCTGCCGGCCCTGCAGCAGGACCCGACCGTGCTGCAGCGGATGGGGCTGAAGCTCGAGCGTAACCGCGACGGCAGCATCCACATTTCGCAGCCGCCCGGCGAGGCCAATGCGCTCGGCCGCGTCCGCTTCAACTTCCCGAACAAGTTCCTGGTCTATCAGCACGACACCCCGGACAAGCATCTGTTCGCCAAGGAAGAGCGCGCCTTCAGCCATGGCTGCATGCGGGTACAGAATCCGGACCAATACGCCTCGACCCTGCTCAACATCACGATGCCGAACGAGCGCTACACGCCGGAAAAAATCCGCAGCATGTACGGCCGCAGCGAGATCGACCTGAAATTCCCGACGCCGATCCCGGTCAACATCACCTACCAGACCGCGTTCGTGGACGACGCCGGCAAGCTGCAGATCCGCAAGGACATCTACGGCCGCGACTCCGTGATGATCGGTCTGCTGAAGAACGGCCGCAGCAAGGACCTGGAGGCGATGGTCGCCCACGCGCAGCCAAGCTATACGCGTCCGTCCGGCTCGAGCCTGCCGGCCGGCGTCAACTTCGCCAGCGACAACACCTACTCGTCCGGTCCGTCGTTCTTCGAGCGCCTGTTTGGTGGCCCGTCGACCGCGACGCCGCCGGCCCCGGTCGGCCGCCGGCCGCAACAGCGGTTCACCAGGTAATCCGGAGCACTACTGCCTTTGGACAAAATTTATCAATGAAATCAACAACCTCTCCTTCCCCGAGAGGTTGTTTACGTTAACCATTATCCATGCCGGATCTGGCACCGGGCACTTTTTTGCCACAGTCCACGGGTTAGTTAAGTCTAAGTTGGGGGCGGGATGGTAAACTTCGGTTAACCATTCCGCGTTAAGAAAGCGTTCACCCTCTTTTGCCGGGGTCTGCAGAAGAACACCGTGAACGCTCGTCGACTGGGTGGGCTTTATTCGTGCTGGCTGGTTTCGCGCGCCAATTCAATCCGCTTGCTTTGCCAAAAGCCGGATACCGGATCGGGCTAACTTCGCTATTGCTGCTGGGCGGAGCGGGCTCGGTGCATGATGCGACGGCGCTGAACGAAACCCGCACCCTCTCCTTCCACCACACCCATTCCGACGAAGACCTCACCGTCACCTTCAAGCGCGACGGCCGCTACGACGAAGAAGCGCTCAAGAAGATCAATCACTTCCTCCGCGACTGGCGCAGCCAGGACTCGACCACGATGGATCGGCATCTGTTCGACATCCTCTGGGAAGTCTACCGCGACGTCGACGGCAAGAAGCCGATCCAGATCATCTCCGCCTACCGCTCCCCCGCCACCAACGCCATGCTCCGCCGCCGCTCTTCCGGCGTGGCGCGCTTCAGCCAGCACATGCTCGGCCACGCGATGGACTTCTACATCCCGGACGTGCCGCTGGAGCAGATCCGTGCCGCCGGGCTCCGCCTGCAGCGTGGCGGCGTCGGCTTCTACCCGACGTCCGGATCGCCCTTCGTCCACCTCGACACTGGCAGCGTCCGTCACTGGCCGCGCATGACCCAGGATCAACTCGCCAGGGTGTTCCCGGATGGACGTACCGTCCACCTGCCCTCCAATGGCGGTCCGATGAAGGGCTATGAGCTGGCCCGCGCCGACATCGAACGCCGCGGCAATGGCGACGATGCGGCATCCGTCGGCAAGAAGCCGAGCCTGTTCGCGGCGCTGTTCCGGGGCGGCAAGTCGACGGAAGAGGATGACGAGGGCGCAAGCGCTCCGAACAAGAACGAGAAGCCCGCACCGGCCAGCGCGACGACTGCGAAATCCGCCGATCCGGTTCCGACGCCGCGCGCCAAACCGGTAGGCTCGACCATTCAGCTAGCCTCGGCCGACGCCCAGATCGTGTCGGGGGCCAAAGCCAGGCCCGAGTCCAAGCCTGAAGCGACGCAGGCTTCCGCCGAGCCGAAGCCACAGACGCCGGCCGATATCATCAATTCCCGTGGCTTCTGGGACGACATACCGAAGGCGACGAACCAGGCCACCCCGGCTCAGGTCGCAGCGCTGCGCGCACGCCAGGCGCTCGCCGCCGCCACCGATCCGCAGTCGACCGCCAGCGTCACCGAATCGTTCAACAGGGCGATGGCTTATGCGCCTGCCGCCTCCTCGCCGGTTGATCGCGCCAACGTCGTCGCCGCCTCCGCGCCGATCCCGCCGCGTCCCGCCCGCCCGACGCGCAATGCCGGTGCCGCGGCGACCGAAATCAACACGGTGGTCGCCAAAGGCGCGCAGGGTCAGGACAGCGTGGTCGCGACCTCGACCCGTCTCGCCGCGGCCCAGGGCAACAGCATCTGGATGCGCGTCGTAATGCTTGCGCCGAGCGCGAGCAACGCGATGTCGACGACCGTGCTCGGTGATACCGAGATGACCCAGATGCGCAGCCACTTCGTCAAGCCGCAAGCCGCGATCGCCATGACCTTCTCGGAAGATCCGATGATGGGCATGACCTGCGACCGCTTCACGGGATCGGCGACCGCGCAACTGCCGACGCAGTCGTTCGTGATGCGCACCGCCGCGCTGCGCTAAGGCTCACATCCTCTCCGCACACTCAATGTCGTCCTCGCGAAAGCGAGGACCCATAGCCACGAATGCACGTTGTTGGAGGCCGTTGCGGCCCCAGCATTGTTCAACACAAGCATTTGTGATTATGGGTCCCCGATGTGCAATTGCACATCTGAGATCGCGCTTCGCTTGTCCGGGACGACGGGAAGTTGGGCCTGAAGCGCCGACGCCTCACAGCATCCCCAGCGCCTGCATGTAGGTCTCCAAAATGGTTTCCTGCTCGGCGCGCTCATTGGCATCCTGTTTGCGCATGCGCACGATGGTGCGCAGCACCTTGACGTCGAAACCGTTGCCCTTGGCTTCGGCATAGACGTCACGGATGTCGTCGGAGATCGTCTTCTTTTCTTCTTCCAGACGCTCGATGCGCTCGATGATGGCCTTGAGCTGGTCTTTGGCGAATTTTGTCGCGGGCTCGTCCTGGACGGCGGCGGCGGCGGAGGTGGCCATCGGTTACTCCTGAATGGAACTGAAGGTGGTGCTGAAAGATCAAGCGCCGCACGCGTTACCGCACGGCGCTTTTTTCAGGATTGACCCTCAAGATCGGGACGCCTTGCGTCAAGGCAACATCGTGCTCATCCACAGCGCGCCCACAGGAGATAGAGAAGCGGTCGTTCCGGGGCGATGCGAAGCATCGAACCCGGAATCTCGCGATTCCGGGTCTGGTGCTTACGCACCATGCCGGAATGACGAGTCCTATTACGCGTCGCTTCGGCGGCGCGGTGGGCTCAATGCCCGGGGTGAACCTTCTTCATCGCGGCCAGTTGCTCCGGCGTAGCCGGGCCCTGATGCTTGGCCTTCCACTCCTCATAGGGCATGCCGTAGACCGCTTCGCGGCTCTCGTCCTTGCTGACGGCGACGCCCTTGGCGTCAGCCTCTTCCTTCATCCAGTTGGAGAGGCAGTTGCGGCAGAAACCGGCCAGATTCATCAAATCGATGTTCTGGACGTCGGCGCGGCCGCGCAGATGGCTGACCAGGCGCCGGAAAACGGCGGCTTCCAGTTCCGTTCTGGTTTTGTCGTCGATCGTCATGATCTTGGGTCCTGATCTCGGTCCTGCGTCAGATGGAGCAGAGCATATTGATATCAGGTGGGAATTGTCACAGATTTTGCCATATCTGCGCGCAAAACTGCGTATCGCACGTGGAGTCCCGGTTTCCCACAGCGCGGGAAAGGCGTGCCCGGCCGTTGACAGGTCCCGCCGGGTCACGCGAAATCGTCAATGATTTGATATAGCTTCGCTGCATGACCGGAAAAGATTCTCGCCGCTTGCCCCCCCTCCTCACACGCATGACCGCCGGCCTGATGCCGATGCTCGCGTTGGCGGCGGCCGGCCTGTGGAACAGCCCGGCGGCGGCCGATTTCCGGCTCTGCAACAACACTTCCAGCCGGGTCGGCATTGCGCTGGGCTACAAGGATGCCGAGGGTTGGACCACCGAAGGCTGGTGGAACGTGTCATCGCGGAGCTGCGAGACATTACTGCGCGGAACCCTTGTCGCCCGTTACTATTACATCTATGCGCTCGACTATGACCGCGGCGGCGAATGGTCGGGACAGGCCTTCATGTGTTCGCGTGACAAGGAATTCACCATCAAGGGTACTGAGAACTGCCTGGCGCGCGGCTACGACCGCACTGGGTTCTTCGAGGTCGACACAGGCGAACAGCGAGCGTGGACCGTGCAACTGACCGAAGCCAACGAGCAACCCGCACAGCGCGTGCCGGGAATTCCGGGAACAGTGGGACCGGGCGGCCCCGGCGGGGTTCCGGGCCTGTCTCCTCCGCCGAGCGGACCGGGTCTGCCGCCAGCCACGGCGCCCAAGCAATGAGACGGCTCCGTCGCATCAAGATTCTCGCAACCCTCGGCCCGGCATCGTCAGACAGCGCGATGATCCGGAAGCTGTTCGAGGCCGGCGCGGACGTATTCCGCATCAACATGAGCCACACGCCGCACGACAAGATGCGCGAGCTGGTTGCGACCATCCGCAATGTCGAGAGCAGCTATGGCCGCCCGATCGGCATCCTGGTCGACCTGCAGGGGCCGAAGCTGCGGCTCGGCGCCTTCGCCGAAGGCTCGACCCAGCTCAAGAACGGCCAGAGCTTTGTGCTCGATTCCGACAAGACGCCCGGCGACAACAACCGCGTGCAGTTACCGCATCCGGAAATCCTCGCCGCCCTTCGGCCGGGCCATGCGCTGCTGCTCGACGACGGCAAGGTGCGGCTGATCGCCGAGGAGACCTCGCCCGAACGCGCGGTGACGCGCGTGGTGATCGGCGGCAAGATGTCTGATCGCAAAGGCGTCAGCCTGCCCGACACCGACCTGCCGGTGTCGGCGATGACGCCGAAAGACCGCGCCGATCTGGAAGCGGCACTTGTAACCGGGGTCGACTGGATCGCGCTTTCCTTCGTGCAGCGCGCCGAGGACGTCAACGAAGCCAAGCGGATGATCCGCGGCCGCGCCGCCGTGATGGCCAAGATCGAAAAGCCGCAGGCGATCGACCGCCTCGCTGAAATCATCGACGCCTCCGACGCGCTGATGGTGGCGCGCGGCGATCTCGGCGTTGAGCTGCCGCTGGAGCGGGTGCCGAGCCTGCAGAAGCAAATGACGCGGATGGCGCGCCGCGCCGGCAAGCCGGTGGTGATCGCGACGCAAATGCTGGAGTCGATGATCCAGGCGCCGGTGCCGACGCGCGCCGAAGTCTCCGACGTCGCGACCGCCGTCTATGAAGGCGCCGATGCCATCATGCTGTCGGCTGAATCGGCCGCCGGCAAATTCCCGGTCGAAGCGGTGTCGACCATGAATCGCATCGGTGAGGAAGTGGAGCGCGACCCGACCTATCGCTCGGTGCTGACGGCGCAGCGGCCCGAGCCGGAGAATACGGTCGGCGACGCGATTGCCGACGCCGCGCGGCAGATGGCCGAGACGCTGGATCTGTCGGCGATCATCTGCTGGACCTCGTCGGGTTCGACGGCGATCCGCGTGGCGCGTGAACGGCCGAAGCCGCCGGTGGTGGCGATCACGCCGAACCTCGTCACCGGGCGCAAATTGTCCGTCGTCTGGGGTGTGCATTGCGTGGTAGCCGAAGACGCCCACGACCAGGACGACATGGTCGATCGCGCCGGCTCGATTGCGTTCCGCGACGGTTTTGCAAACGCCGGCCAGCGCGTGATCATCGTCGCCGGCGTGCCGCTCGGCATCCCCGGCACCACCAACATGGTGCGCATCGCCAATGTCGAACCGGACGGCGGGGCGAAAAAGTGACGGGAGAGAGTCATTCCGGGGCGCGCATGCGCGAACCCGGAATCTCGAGATTCTCCGATGTGCAATTGCACATCGTAGTTCGTCGCTTCGCGCCGCCCCGGAATGACGCGGCAGTTACTACTGCAGCGTCGCGTCCAGCGTGATCTTCGTATTCAGCACCTTCGACACCGGGCAACCGGCCTTGGCCTTGCCCGCCAGTTCCTCAAACGTCCCCTTGTCTGCGCCCGGGATCTTTGCGTTCAGCGTCAGATGCACGGACGTGATCGCAAACCCATCGCCCTGCTTTTCCAGCGTGACGTCGGCCTTCGTTTCCATGTGTTCGGCGGTGAGTTTGGCTTCGCCCAAAATCAGCGACAGCGCCATGGTGAAGCAGGCGGCGTGCGCCGCGCCGATCAACTCTTCCGGATTGGAGCCGGGCTTGCCTTCGAAGCGGCTGGCGAAGCCGTAGGGATAATCGTTGAGCGCGCCGCTCTTGGTCGAGATCGCGCCCTTGCCGTCCTTGATGCCGCCCTGCCATTTGGCGGACCCTGATGTTGTCGTCATCGCATGCTCCTGATCACGGTTGGACCGTCGATAAGCCGCAGCGTGGCAAATGGTTGCGACAAAGTCGTGTCGAGCAGCGGTGAGTTCAGGCACCGACCAGCGCCTTGGCCGGCAGCACCGCCTGCACCACGAGGCCGCGGGCGCGGGCATCCATCACACCGACGGCGCGCAGCGCCAACAACGTGACCGTCTGCACGGCGTCGCGCAGCTTCGCGGAATCATCCAGGTTCTCGGGCGCCAGCGGACCGACCAGCGATTCATGCAGCGCGCCGAGCAGCGCGGTGGCGGCGAGCGCCGTGTCCTGCGCCGGCAGATGGCCGGCGCGCACCGCGGCATCGATCCTGGCGGCAATCTCGCCGGAGATTTCGCGGCGGCTGGCAAGCCGCGACACCGAGACGTCGACATCGACAGGTTCGGCCAGAATGCCCCAGGCGAGCTTGCGCTGCGACAGCACATGCACGGCAACGGTGGTGACGGCGGCGGCGAGCGCCGAGGATGGCCCTGGAGCGGCATCGGCCGCGCGGCGGATCGCCGCCAGTTCGTCGCGCGATACCTCGGCGATCAGTTCGGAGATGAGTTCGGCCTTGGAGGGGAAGTAGCGGTAGACGGTACCAGCCGCGACATTGGCGCGGACCGCAACCGGGGCGATTTGCACCGCCGCCATGCCGCCCTCGGCCGCAGCGTCCCGCGCCGCCGCCAAGATGGCGCTACGCCGCGCCGCCAGCCGCTTTACGACCTGATGGGTTCGCCGATAGACCATGGCGCGTCTTCCGTCCCCGGCGCGCCCTCGAGCCCCGTGGAGCCTGCCAGAACGCGCACACCTTCAACGTCTTGAGCGACAAGCGCACTCATCGCTTTGAAGAAGTGAACAACTATTCACGCCTGATGACAAGACGGTTTCAAGACTTTCCGAACCGTTAACAGGATCGCAACGCCGATCCACTAGCTTGCCGAAAGGGCAGCCTCCGATTGTGCGCCCTGCCTGAATGCGGCCATCGCAGGATGCCGTCCGGCTCCGACGAGAACCGAGCTTCTATCCGGAGACCATTCCATTGCGGCGTAAAGTAGCGTTCCTGCTGGGTGGGGTGCTGATCGGCACGATCGGCTACAAGCTCGTGACACCCGCGACTCCCCACACCGATTTTTCCGCAATGGCGCTGCCAGCGCGAAACGAGCGGCCGTGCGGCCCGATATCCGGCAAGACGGCCATCATCGTCGTGCACGGCCAGAGCAACGCGGCGAACTTCGGAAGCGCGCGACACTCAGCGCGTGAGGTCGTCGACAATTTCGATCCCGCGACCGGCAAATGCTTCGCCGCAGTCGATCCCCTGCTCGGCACCGACGGCATCGGCGGGAGCTTTGCAACGCGTCTCGGCGACATCCTGATCCAGGCCGGACGCTACGATCGCGTGATTCTCGTCCCCCTCGCCAGGGGTGGGGCATCGCTCGCCTTCCTGAACAACGAGGGTGCCGAGTTGATCACCAACGGCATCGCGAAGCTGAAGGCGGCGGGGCTGACGCCGACGCATATTCTGTTTCAGCAGGGGGAAACGGATGCGGTATCGACGACGACGGCCGAAGAGTATGCTTCGCTGCTGCATCAGCTCGTGAAGCGATTTCGCGCGGCCGGCCTCGATGCGCCCTTCTATCTGTCGCGTAGCGCAAAATGCGACTATGTCGGGCCGAACAACATTGCGGCGGTACGCGCCGGTCAACTCTCTGCGGTCGATGAAGCGCTGAACATCCGACCGGGACCCGACACCGACACGATCGGAAATGAAGGCCGCAGTCCGGACGGCTGCCACATGAACGAGGCCGGTACGCTTGCAAATGCAGCCCTGTGGGCGGCGTTCATCAAATAGCGGTGATTTAAAGCGCCGGGCGCGATGGCGCCGGCATCGCCTCGTGCCGTTCACGCCCCTGCCGCGACAAGTCTTGGCGCCGGCTCATGCCGCCACCACGATCCGGCGCGGCGCAGGATCAGCATGGACACGACAAGCGTGGCGCCAAGGCCGGTCGGAATACCGGTGAACATGTAGCAGCCGATGAGAGCCGCGACGGCGCCGAGCGCCGGAAGCTCGTAGGCGCGAAAACCGGTCTTCAATCCGATGCGAACCAGGAAGGCGATCGGGATCGCCAGCACCATCATGTCGTACATGAAGAGATAGGGCGTGGTCAGCAGCGTGCCGGCGGCAAGCGCTGCGGCCTTCAGCGTGTAGGGCACGCGGCTTCGCCACACCAGCGCCAGCACCACGGCCACCGAGGCGGTGAGAACCCACTGGAATGCCCAGCCGAGCGGTTCGCTGCCGCCGAAGTAACGCACCATCGAGAAGATGCTTTGCAGCTTCCACCATGGGGCCTTGCCTTCGGTCAGGAACGCCTGCGAGAATTTCGGCATCCAGTGGAAGAACGCCAGCCAGCTCTCGATGCCGAAGGCGAGCCAGGAAGCGGTGGCCAGCACGACTGCCGTTACGCCGGCGCTGATGAACACGCGCCAATGCCCCCCTGCGATCAGCATGATCGGAAACAGCAGCCCGTATTGCGGCTTGTAGGTCAAAAGCCCGAGGCAGATGCCTGCCAGTACCGGCCGTATCGGGATCAGATAGAGCGTACCGCCGATCAGCGCCGCGGTGAGGAATCCGTTCTGCCCGACCAGTGCATTGATGAACGCCATCGGAATGGCGAGCGCGAGCAGATAGCCGAAGGCGTGGCCGACGATCGCACGCATCGCGACAAGAAAGAGCAGAAAGCTGACCACGACCCAGCCGATATAGGCGAGCTGATAGGGAAGCTGCGCCAGCAAGGATGCGACGAACAGGAATGGCGGCGGATAGTGCCAGGCGAAGTAGCCGACAAAATCCTGGCCGAGTTTTGCGACCTCGACCTGCTTCTGGATGTCCCAGTCATAGGCCTGCGCCGGGAGGCCATCGAGCACCAGACGGCCGGCCGCCCAGACGTTGATGAAATCAGTCGGGATGCCGAGGCCGTTCGGATCGTAAACCCACCAGTGCGAGGAATACGCCACCCCGCAAAGGGTCACGTTCACAACCGCCAGCACCAGGCAGACCCTGACGAGCCACGTGGGAATTGCGGTTTGCTCCGGTGCGGGCCTGAGAGTGGAAAGAGAGGCGGTCATGCGAGATCCTTGCCCGGGCGCCTGTCCCAAGGCGCACGCCCCCAAAGCAATAGACCGGGCCGAATTGAGGAAATCTTAAGTTTTAGCGCGGCAACGGCGGTTTTTCCCGTCGTGCCTGCGAACGCAGGCACCCATACCGTCTAATGTGACGACCGGTTAGACGCTACAAACAATCAGCGTCGGTGGTTATGGGTCCCCTGTGTTCGCAGGGACGACCGTCAGTGACGGCTCTTAATTCCCCGTCTGCAATTCCCCAAAACGCTCCCACGTTTTCCCGTTGAAGCGCATGAACTGCATCTGATCTACCGGCACATGGTCGGCAGGCCCGGTATTGACCTTGATGCCAGGCAGCAGCATCGGCAGTTCCAGGTCTTTGATCGAATAGGCCTGCCTTAAAATATTCTCGGTCGACAGGTCGTTGCCGCAGGCCTTCAGCACGGCCTCCAGCACCATCGCGCTGTTATAGGCGTTGACGTAATTGGTGTCGTGCAGGTCGCCGTCGGGAACGTATTTGATCATGAACTCGCGCCAGGCCTTGACGCCGGGGTCGTCCTTCCAGGCGGGATCGTCGGGATCCTTGACATAGGCGGTGGAGAGAATGCCGGTGCCGGCCTCGACGCCCGCCGGCTCCATCACGGTCGAAATCCACACTGCGACGTTGGAGAGGAACGTCATCGGCCGCCAGCCGATCTCGAACGCCTTGCGAATCGATTGCGCGGCGAATTTCGGCGTTGCCGCGATCACGAACACATCGGCGCCGGAGGCCTTCAGCTTCACGATCTGGGAGTCGATGGTCGGATCGGAAATTTCATAGGTCGCGCCGGTGACAACGGAATCGTACTTGTCGCCAAGCACGTCCTTCAGCCCTGCCAGATAATCGCGGCCGTAATCGTCGTTCTGCGAAATAACGGCGAATCTGGCGTTCGGGTTTTTCGAAAGCGCATAACGCGCATAGAGCCGTGCCTCGTAGCGGAACGGCGCCTGCACACCCACGGTGGCCTGCGGGAATTGCGCAATGTCGGCGAATTTCGAAGCGCCGGAGGCCAGGAACAATTGCGGGATGTTCTTGCCCTGCAGGTATTTCGCGATCGCGGTGTTATGCGCAGTGCCGATCGAGGAGAAGATCAACGCGACCTCGTCGCTCTCGACCAGCCGGCGCGTCTGCTCCACGGTCTTCGGCGGCGCGTAACTGTCATCGAGCGAAATCAGATTGACCTTGCGGCCATTGATGCCGCCGCGCTCGTTGACCATCTTGAAATAGCCGACCTCGCCCTTGCCGAGCGCGCCGAACGCCGACACTGGCCCGCTATAGGGCATGGTCTGGCCGATCCTGATTTCGGTCGCGGTGACGCCGCGCATTTCGGCCGACATCGCAGCCACAGGCAGCATCAGACAAACGACGGCGCCTAGCGCGACAACCCCCGTGACGAAACGCATCGGCTTCCCTCCCCCTTGTGTCGTCAGCCGCGCTTAAGGGCGCGCGGAGCGGCCGGTATTTCGTTCCGGCGAGCGGAAACATGCCATGACGCCGCGACCGACGCCAACCCTAATCATGCCGGTTCAGACGCAAGGGATCAGCAGTTTCAGCCGCTACTCACAGCCGCTTCGCAGCCACCGCATTGGCCAGCAGCGATTGGACGCCGGTCCGGTGAAACGGCACGATAAAGAACAGATAGATTTTGCCGGAGAGGTTGTGCACCGAGCAAATCGTCGAAACGACGACGCTCTCCGCATCGTTATCCCTCAACCGAAGCACCGAGAGCCTGAAGTCGAGGTGCCTGTTGTTGCGACCCGCGACAATCTCATTGTCGCCAATGAAGAAAATCGGCCACGGACCGATCTTGTCGCCAACGCTGTAGCTGGCGCGCATCGCAGGCTTGAGAATTTCGGCGACGGTCGGTGCTTCCAGTCCAAAGCATCTGGCAATGGCATTGCGGGTGATCAACAACGCCTTCATCCAGCGCGGCGAATGGCCGAACAACGCAAAAAAGATTTCAACGATTGTCAGCCCCGGACGTGTCAGCGGCACGCGGTATGAATCGTGGAAATAGGCTTTGCTGATCTCGTCCTTGCCCAGCGCGCTCACTGGCGGAAGTTCGCATTCGACCACGTGCATGCCGGTCCCCCGTCAGGCGGACGTCCATAACAGAACGGGCGCATGATGCGCCCGTTCTAACTCAGTCCGATAGCAACCCGGCTCACGCCTGCGGCTGCGGCTCCAGGCCGGGATCCGGATCGGGACGCGGGCGCGGCTTGCCGGCCGGCGGCACGGCGGAGGCGCGCGGCGTGCTCGGCTCCAGCACCGACTCGCGGTTGGGCTTTTTGCCGTTGAGCAGGTCCTGAATCTCGTCACCGCTCAGCGTCTCGAACTCGAGCAGGCCTTTCGCCAGGGTTTCGAGGTCTTGGCGCTTCTCGGTAAGGATTCGCGTGGCTTCGTTATAGCCCTCTTCGACAAAGCGCCGGATCTCGGTGTCAATCTTCTGAACCGTGGCTTCCGACGCGTTCTGGGTACGGGATACCGACATGCCCAGGAACACCTCGTCCTGGTTTTCGCCGTAGGACACGGTGCCAAGGGCTTCGGACAGACCCCAGCGCGTCACCATCATGCGCGCCAGTCGCGTTGCCTGCTCGATATCGGAAGAGGCGCCGGACGTAACCTTCTCCTTGCCGAAGACCAGTTCTTCAGCGACACGGCCGCCCATCATGATCGCGAGCCGCGATGTCATCTGCTCGAGCGACATCGACAGCTTGTCCCGCTCGGGCAGCTGCATCACCATGCCGAGTGCACGCCCGCGCGGAATGATTGTCGCCTTGTGGATCGGATCGGTCGCGACGACATTGAGGCCGACGATGGCATGGCCGCCCTCGTGATAGGCCGTCAGCAGCTTCTCTTCCTCGGTCATGACGAGCGACTTGCGCTCGGCGCCCATCATCACCTTGTCTTTGGCTTCCTCGAACTCGGCCTGCGTCACCATCCGCTTGTTGCGGCGGGCAGCCGTCAGCGCGGCCTCGTTGACGAGGTTCATCAGGTCGGCGCCGGAGAAGCCCGGGGTGCCGCGCGCGATGGTCTTGAGGTTGATATCCGGCGCCAGCGGCACCTTGCGAACGTGAACTTTCAGGATCTGCTCGCGGCCGACGACATCAGGGTTCGGCACCACGACCTGACGGTCGAAGCGGCCGGGACGCAGCAGCGCCGGATCGAGCACGTCAGGACGGTTGGTCGCCGCGATCAGGATCACGCCTTCATTGGCCTCGAAGCCATCCATCTCGACCAGCAACTGGTTGAGCGTCTGTTCGCGCTCGTCATTGCCACCGCCGAGACCGGCGCCGCGATGACGGCCGACCGCGTCGATTTCGTCGATGAAGATGATGCAGGGCGCGTTCTTCTTGGCCTGCTCGAACATGTCGCGGACGCGGGAGGCGCCGACGCCGACAAACATTTCGACGAAGTCCGAACCCGAGATGGTGAAGAACGGCACGTTGGCTTCGCCCGCGACCGCACGCGCGATCAGGGTTTTACCGGTGCCGGGAGGACCGACCAGCAGCACGCCGCGCGGAATGCGTCCGCCGAGGCGCTGGAATTTGCCGGGATCGCGGAGGAACTCGACGATCTCCTGCAAGTCCTGCTTGGCCTCGTCGACACCGGCGACGTCCTCGAAGGTGACGCGGCCATGGGCCTCCGTCAGCATCTTGGCGCGCGATTTGCCAAAGCCCATCGCCTTGCCGGCGCCGCCCTGCATCTGGCGCGACAGGAAGATCCACACGCCGATCAGCGCAATGAAGGGCAGCCAGGAGACGAGCAGCGAGACGAACCACGGCACGTTGTCGCCGGGCGGCTTCGCGGTGATCGAGACCTTGCCGTCATACAGACGCTTCACCAGCGTCGGATCGTTCGGCGCATAGGTCTGGAAAGAGGAGCCGTTGGTGAAGGTGCCGTGGATATCCGGTCCCTGGATCACGACGTCGCGCACGCGGTTCTGGTCAACCTCGCTCAACAGCTGCGAGAACGAGATGTCCTGCGAGGACGTGCGCTGACCCGGATTCTGGAAGAGCGTGAACAATGCCAACAGCAACAGGACAATGATGACCCAGAGGGCGAAGTTGCGCAGATTGGCGTTCATTGATCTTCCTTCGTGGTCGCGCGGATCGCGGCCCTATGTCCTTGGCAGTAACCCTAGAATATTCCTTGGGTAGTGTGGCGAGAATCCCCGGTCCACTGCACCCCAATCTAGGTGGCGCCCGGGTCAATGCCAAGGGAACCACACGGGACTATTTAACGCATCTTAACGAGATTCCCGGACAAAAAATGACGCAAAGGCCGGGGTTTTTCCGAGGTGGTTAAGGCTCTTGGTGCCGATATAAGCGGATATTGCGGATATTGCGGTATGTGGACGCCTCTTATGCCCGATTACCCCTCCGCGGCGGTGCTGGATCGACGTGAATTCGCCCCTTCGACAGGCTGATCGCCGCCCCGGCCAACGTCTGTTTCAGCCTTGTCTGCCTCTCGCCATTCGCAATGGCCCGGTCCAGCACCGCCAGCAGCGCCTCGACCTTGCCGAGTTCCGCAGGCCCTTCGTGTCCAGCCCGGTCAATCGCGCGCTTGAGCAGCCGAAGGCGGATCTCCTCGGGCAGATCGGCAAATGCGCGAGCGTCGAATCCGAACCGCGAGGCATCATCGCGATCTCTCAAGGCGAGATAGCGCTCGGCGCCGTCGGCCAGCACTTCGATCGCGGCATTCGCCCGCGCGAGCCTTGTTGCCAGCCGCGCCAAATTTCGGCTGTCGCCGCCCTCCTCGACCAGCGCCGGTATCAACGCGCGCAGCCGCGGCCGCGTGAATCTCATGTCGCGATTGGTGGGATCGTCGGCAAATGCGATCTTCGCCTTGCCCAGCGTCGCAACGAGCCTGGATTTCGGAACGTCGAGCAACGGCCGCGTCAGCCACACGCCCTCGCGCTCGGTCTCGCGCGCCATCGCCGCGAGACCGGCGATGCCGCTGCCGCGCAGTATCCGCATCAACAGCGTCTCGGCCTGGTCGTCGCGGGTATGCGCCGTCAGGATGTGCGTGGCGCCGCTCGCCCGCGCGGCCTTCGCCAGCAGGCGATAGCGCGCGGCACGGGCTGCGGCCGGCAAGCCTGTGCTCGGTTTGGCTCCGGTCCAGCGCAACGTGCGATGGGGCACATCGAGCGCTTGTGCGAGACGCTTGACGTCGCGCGCCTCGCGCGCGGCCTCACGCCGCAAGCCATGGTCGACGGTGACGGCGATCAATCGCGGCCCGCGCGGAAGCGCACGGCGCCAGCGGGCGGCAAGCCACATCAGGGCAAGGGAGTCGGGACCACCGGACACCGCCAACACGAGCGCGGGCGCGGCCTTCCAATGTGCGAACAGATCCTTCGCTTGCTGTACCGAGATCGGCGCGTGGTCGTCGTCAGGCATGGCATCGCCAGTCTATTCGAGGCCGATAGAGGCCTCGACCGGCTTTCGCTTTAGCACTTAACCCGCTTCTGCTCACGATCGACGGCGGCTTTGACGCCGGCCGATGCGCGCGGATATTTCCGCGTCACCTCGCCGAGCGCGGCGCAGGCGGCTTCCTTTTCCTTCAGCGCCGCCAGCGACTGGCCGAGCCGCAGCAGGGCGTCGGGCGCCTTGCCCGACTTGTCGAACTTGGTGGTCACGCCGAGGAACGCCTCGGCGGCGTCGCGATATTGCTGGCGCTGAAAATAGCTTTCGCCGAGCCAGTATTGCGAATCCGCGATCAGCGGATCGCTCGGATATTTCTGCGCAAAGTTCTTCATGGTCTCTTCGGCCAGCGCATAGTCCTTGCGCTGCATGTAGCCGATGCCGAGATCGAATTCGTCCTTCGACGTGGCGCCGGGCGGCAACGTGGTAAGCGCGGCGCTGGCGCCGGGCCCGGGGCCGCGCTGTGGCGGTGCGGCTGCAGCGGGCGGCGGCCCGCCGAGATTGAGCGGCTCGCCAGGCGCGCGGCCGCCCGGGGCGCCGACGGAAGCTTCATTCGAGACCGGCATCTGGCCGCCGCCGAGCGCGCGCGGCGCGCCGGGGGCGTTGGGGTTCTGGCCGGGGTCGAAGGCGTCGCCGCGGCGGCGGCCGCCCGCCTGCGAAGCTGCCGGGTCCTGTGCGATCGGCGCGGGCGAGGCGATCTGCGGTTGCTGGTCGTAGCCGGGCTGGGCCTGCGGATAGCCCTGCTGCTGGCGAGGCCCCTGCTGCGGATAACCTTGTTGCGGATAGCCCTGTTGCCCCTGCGGCGGGCCGGACTGAACGGGAGGCGGCGCCGCGGCCACGCTGGGCTGCGGCGGCTGGCCACCCGGCGCCGGCGGTGCGGCGCCAAGCTGGCGCAGTCGATCCTCGAGCTGGCGGTTACGGTACTGTAGTTCCTCGTTCTGGCCGGTCAGTTGCCGAAGCTGGTTTTCCAGCCGCTGGATCCGCATTTCCAGGTCGGCGTCGTCGGACTGGGCCGGAGCCTGCGGGGCACCTTGCGGAGAACGCTCCCACGGAAACGTGATCTGTGCGAGCGAGGACTGCGTAGACAAGCCCAGCATCGCGATGACGGCCGCGGCACTGACAGCATTGAGGAATCTGGATGACATTTTGCCCTGACGACGAAATCGCGTGTCAAACGAAAGCAGAACACATTGAGAGAGGGAGTACGCCAGAATTGTGACTGGCATTTCCGATTCGGTTCGCGGAATTCGGGTATGGTTTAGCATCCCCTTCAAGACAAGCCGCCCGTCCGACGCACCATTCACAAATCGAGGGAAGCCCGCTCATGCACGTATCTGTGAACGGAGTGCGGCTGTTCTTCGATGTCGAGGGCGCGAAATTCGTCCCCGACGGGCCGGTGATGCGGGAAAAGCCTGTCCTGCTGATGCTTCATGGCGGCCCCGGCGCCGACCACTCGATCTACCGACCGGCCTACTCGGCCTTGGCCGACGTCGCACAGATCGTCTATCTCGACCACCGCGGCAACGGCCGCAGTGAGGACGGCCCGCAAGCGAGCTGGAACCTGGCGCAATGGGGTGATGACGTGCGCGCATTCTGCGACGCGCTCGGCATCGTCGACCCGATCGTGCTGGGCGCGTCGTTCGGCGGCATGGTCGCACTGGCCTACGCCACGCGCCATCCGGATCATCCTTCCCGGCTGATCCTCATCAGTACCGCAGCCGCCGGCGGCGAATATTTGGAGCGCCGTGTGGAACTGTTCGAACGCTTCGGCGGCCCGGAAGTCGGCGCGCTGGCACGGCGGCGCCTTCTGGAACAACGGGGTCATCCCGATCAGGCCTCGGTTGACGCCTGGGCGCGGCTGGTCATACCGCACTACACGCGCGTCCCGCGCGATCCGGACATGGCACGCCGCGCCGTCAACCGGCCGGAGGTGTTGCAATGGTTCGCCAGGCCCGGCGGCGAGAGCCACAGCTTCAACTTCTTCCCCGACCTGGATCGCATTCAGTGTCCGACGTTGGTACTCGGCGGCGAAGACGATCCCATTCACCCGATCGAGAGCCAGGCCGACATCGCATCTGCGCTGCCGCCGCATCTGGTGCGGTTCGAACGGTTCGCTGACTGCCGGCACGCCTGCATTCAAGACGCGCCCGAACGCACGCTGGCCGCGATCCGCGACTTCCTGAGGCGCTAGATTAACTTCTTGCCGTGCCTTCTTAAGGCACGCCAGTATCCACTTGGCTCAAATACTTAAAATGCAGTTAAACCGGCGTCTGAAGACGCCGGTTTTGAAGCTCTGCGAAAGTCCGAACGCTCAGGCGCCGGCGTTCAGCACCGTGACGGCGCGGCGGTTCTGCGACCAGCAGGAGATGTCGTTACAGACAGCCACCGGACGCTCCTTGCCGTAGGAGATCGTGCGCATGCGGTTCGCATCGATGCCGCGCGAGGCGAGGTAGCTGCGCACCGACTGGGCGCGGCGTGCGCCGAGCGCGATGTTGTATTCGCGGGTGCCGCGCTCGTCGGCATGGCCTTCGATGGTGAAGGAGTAACGGTTGTAGGTCTGCAGCCACTGCGCCTGCTTCTCCAGCGTGGCGATCGCCTGCGGGCTCAGATCGGTCTGGTCGCTCTCGAAGAACACGCGGTCGCCGACATTGACCACGAAATCCTGCTGGCTCCCCGGGGTTGCGGCACTCGCCATCGCGCCATCGGCGCCGAGGTTGTTCTTGGCGCAGGCGCCCATCGACAGCGCCACCGCGACCACAGCCGCCAGCTTCCATCCCTGGAGGATACGCATCTGATATTTCATTCCGGAGCCTCCACGCTCACGTTTTTCGACTGTCATCCGGTCTACAGGTCGATGGTTAAGCGAACGTTCCGTCAACCTTGATGGAACCTTGCCAGACCCGATCAAATGCCGACGAACCGTGAAAAGCGACCGCGATAGTTAATGGTTCGTAAATGTGGCGCGATGGTGAAGGCAAGCGCGCACCGGTCCCAAATTGCCAGATTTGGGGCTTTGTCATGGGCACCGGGGCTATATACGCCGCCCTGCGAGGCAGCATAGCTTCGCCGGGCGCGGAGGAAAGCCGACACGGGCCGGAGGGAGTGATTCTGCCCGCCGCCCGCCCGGTTCAGGAATTCGGGGCGATCGAGGCCCGCTCGTATGCCGCGGCGACACGGGCAGGCCGTGCGGCCCGGCCGCCGCGCTCGAACAACATCCGCCGCTCGAATGCGGTCGATCGCATCGTCGGATAGCGCTCGAAGACCTTTTCCTTCATCGCCGGAAAATCCGCCGCCATCAGCCCGACCGGCTTGAGCAGGCCGGGGAACATGCGGGGCTTGGCAATGGTTTCGTGCAGGAACACGCGGCGATAGAACGCCTGGTGCTCGGCACGCACGATCGCCAGCCCGAGATCGGCGTTGAAATATTCGCAAGCCATATAGGCGAGCCGCAGCGTCAGATAGGGTAGTTCCGGGAACCGTTTGATCTTGTCAGGGTCGGCGACGAAACGCGCAGGATCGATGATGACCTCGCCCCGATCGAGCCGGGGATACAAAATTTCGCCGAATGCCTCCGCCGAACAGGACTCCCGCCATTCCGAGGTCAGCACGCTGATGCGAACGGAACTGTAGAGTTCCCCGAACAGGTAGACGCCAAAAGTCCAGGAATTCGGCAGGTCGTCATACTGATCGGTGACACGCTGCGCGGGAGATTCCTTGACAGCCCCTTCGCGAAGATAGGCACGGTAGCGAAGATTGTAGATTTCTTCTTTTTCTTCCGGTGTTTGCGCTAGACGATAGTCGACTTGATCCAACAGGTCCGAACTCCGTCCAAAGGCCGTATTAACTTCGGCCGGGGACCTCATGCTGCAACTCCTAACGCTTCCAAGCAACCTCTACGAGCAGATAGAGGATTAACAGCTTGTTAACGAGATTGCAAAGCTTTCGAGGGATTAAGGTTACTGCGAGGGGCCCGATTCCCCCGTATTTTCACGGGGATATGGGGTCAGGCGATGGACCGTGAGGGGACCGGGACCAGCACGCTGTCCGGCGGACGACGGCCATGCGAGGCATTTAGCAACTGGCGGACCCGCACCGCGGGCACCGGCGGGCTGAACAGATAGCCCTGCGCCTCGGTTACCGCGCCATCGGCACTGATCAATTCGAGCTGCTCGTTGGTCTCGATGCCTTCCACCACCACGGACATTCCGAGATCGGCCGACAGCCGCGCCACGCCGCGCAGCAGCGTCAGCGGCCGGTCGCTGTCGATCCCCTCCAGGAAGGAGCGGTCGATCTTCACCTTCTGCAACGGGAAATTATGCAAGTAGCTGAGGCTCGAATAACCGGTGCCGAAGTCGTCGAGCGAGATTCGCACGCCGAGCGAATGCAATTGCGACAGCACATCGTGCGTCAGTTGCGTGTTGCGCAGCAGTGAGGATTCGGTGATCTCGATTTCGAGCCGGTTGGCCGGCAGGCCTGAGACCTCGAGCGCGTAGCGAACTTCGCTCAGCACGTCGCGCTGATGGAATTGCTGCGGCGAGAAATTGACCGCGACGCTGACGCCTTCTGGCCATTTCATGCATTCCATGCAGGCCTTGCGCAAAATCCAGCGGCCGAGATCGACGATCAGGCCCATGTCCTCGGCGACCGGAATGATATCGGTCGGCGAAACCGTGCCGCGAATCGGATGATTCCAGCGCAACAGCGCTTCGCATGTGGATATCCGTCCCGATTTGAGATTGACCAGCGGCTGGAAGAACAGCTCGAACTCCTCGTTGGCCAGCGCCTTGCGCAGGTCCAGTTCGAGGATGCGGCGGGCTTCGACGACCTGCGCCATCTCCTCGCGGAAGAAGCAGAAGGTGCCGCGGCCGTCGGCCTTGGCGCGGTATAGCGCCATGTCGGCATTCTTCAATAGCGTATCGGCGCTGACGCCGCGCGAGGTCGTGGCGATGCCGACGCTGGCGCCGATCTCGACCAGATGATTGTCGATCTTGTAGCGTTCGCTCAGGCGATCGACGATGCGCCGGGCGAGGCCCGCGGCGTCGTCGGCGGAATGGATGTTCTGCTGGAACACCACGAACTCGTCGCCGCCGAACCGCGCCACGAAGTCCTCGGGCCGCAGCATCTCGCGCAAGCGCTCCGAAACCGCGCACAGCAACTGGTCGCCGCAGGGATGGCCCAGCGTGTCGTTGACCTGTTTGAACTGGTCGAGGTCGACGAACAGCAGCGCCGACAATTGTTCGGGACCCTGCTGGGCCGCCAGCAGACGTCCGATCTCGTCGCGGAAATTGAGCCGGTTGGGCAATTCGGTGAGTTCGTCGTAGCGCGCCAGGTGGCTAATCCGTGCTTCCGCATTGCGACGTTCCGTGATGTCTTCGAGCAGGACGACCGTGCCCCCGCCCTCCATCGCCTGGAATGTCCACGACAGCGATCGGTCCCGTGTCACGTCGGGATCGGTCGTCATGATCTCGCGGGTCCGGGTATTGACGATCTCCGACAGGACCATCTTGCCGCTCGCCGCCGAAATCGAATTCGAGGCGATGCAGGCCGAGACAATGTCTTGCGCGCTTGCGCCGCGCTGGATGAGATCCTCGGAGAGATTCATCATTTCGCGGAAGCGGTAATTCATCACCGCAAGGCGGCCGTCGGCGCGAAACATGCAGAGGCCGTGCGGCATGTTGTTCAGCGCGGTGTCAAACTGGCCGGCCAGCGCCGCTTCGCGGAAGCTTGAGGTCAGCGCCTTGACGAAGATGGAGTGCAGGTTGAGGTTGATATCCTTGAGACCAAAGAAGAACAGCACCAGCAGCACGGCGAGGCCGACGTAATAGAAATCGCCGTGCAGCGCCAGCGCCAGCGACATCGGCCCGCATGCCAGCAGGATGTGATACTGGATCAGCTTGGGTTGGCCGTAGTTGCGGGCCGCGCCTCCGGCGGTGTAACCGATCGTCACCGCGACGCAAACCATGTGCGCGACCGCGTCGTCGTTGGCGTAGATGGTCAGAAAGCTCCAGGCGCCCAGAACGCCGGCGAACACGATGGCGCCGGCCGCATAGCGCGGCTCCAGGTATCGGGCCTGCGCGAACGTCAACGGCTTGGTGCGCTGTTCGTATTTGCGCATCTCGAAGGCGCGGATCGTGCCGATCGCGATGATGAGCACCGCAAACGGCCACAGCAGCTCATTGCCGGTCTTGAGCGCCGTGAATACGGCGGCGACAAATATACAGATCGAGCCCGCAAACATTGGCAAGAAATTCTGGCACATGGAATCGACCAGCGCCGCATAGAGCACCGGCTCCAGCTCGTCGCGGCTACCTCGTTTTTTTGGGTCGACCAACTGCATCGGCAGGGCACGCATCCTGTTAGGGTACGTAGTTCTACCCTTCGCAGATGAAGTCTTTCTGAGGGAATATCGTTACCGAGACGTTGTTTTTTACGTCGCACGGCCAAAATATGCCCGAAAAATCAGCGGGCTAGGTAACATTTGCCGATTAACGATTGTGCTCCCGCGCGATCGGGTTCCATTATGACAATAGCGGTGACCATGCCGGGTCGGAGGCAAAACCGGGCGTTGGTACCCGCAATTCATTACGACCTGAGATATCCACCGTAAACAATGACGGCCCTCCGCTGCCGCCGGGCTCGCGGAAGAACATCACGACGCGGCCGTTCGGCGCGAAGGTCGGCCCTTCATTGTGGTAGCCGGAAGTGAGAATGCGTTCGCCCGAACCGTCGGTCTTCATGATGCCGATCGCGAACTGTCCGCCGCCCTGCTTGGTGAAGGCGATGTAGTCGCCGCGCGGCGACCACACCGGCGTCGAATAACTGCCCTCGCCGAACGAGATGCGCTGAGCGCTGCCGCCGGTGGCCGCCATCACGTAGATCTGCGGCTTGCCGCCGCGGTCGGATTCGAAACAGATCCGGCTGCCGTCGGGCGAATAGGACGGCGAGGTGTCGATCGCCGGCGTGTCGGTCAGCCGCGTCGTCGATTTCGAACGCAAATCCATCACGAACAGGTTCGAGTTGCCGCCCTGCTGCAGGCTCATGATGATGCGCTGGCCATCCGGCGAGAACCGCGGCGAGAACGACATGCCGGGGAAATTGCCGACGATCTCGCGCTGCCCGGTCTCGACGTTGAACAGATAGACGCGCGGATCGCCCTGACCGAACTCCATATACGTGATTTCCTGGGTCGACGGCGAGAACCGCGGCGTCAGCACCAGGTCGGAGCCCCTGGTGAGGTAGCGGACATTGGCGCCGTCCTGATCCATCAGCGCCAACCGCTTGACGCGGCGCTCCTTCGATCCGGTCTCGTCGACGAACACGACGCGACTGTCGAAATAGCCCTTCTCGCCGGTCGCGCGCTCGTAGATCTGGTCCGAGATGATGTGGGCGATCCGCCGCCAATATTCCGGCGAGGTGAAGTATTGCTGCCCGGTGAGCTGCTGCTGCTGATTGACATCCCAGAGACGGAATTCCGCTTTCAGCCGGCCGTCACCCTGACGTGTCATGCGGCCGGTGACCAGATACGTTGCGTTGATCTGCTTCCAGCTCTGCCATTGCGGCGCGGTGTCGATATTGGTGATGCGCTCGATGAAGGCCGCCTGATCGATCGGCGCGAACAATCCGCTGCGCTTGAGATTGTTGGTGATGACCTGCGCCACCCCAACGCCGACCTCGGCATCGCCGGGCGTGCCCGCGACGAAATTCGGGATCGCGATCGGCTGCGGCGTGAATTCGCCTTCGGGAATGACGACCCGCTTGGGCGCTTGCGCAAAAGCATCGCGACCACCAGCGACCGCGCCAAGCGCCGCCATTCCGGCCATGATCTGACGGCGGCTCGGGCGATACAGCATGTTCGGCAATCCATCTTTGTCAGTCATCGCTTCAAACTTTGCTCATATCTGTCATTGCCAACAGGTGTCCGCCACATGACCAAACCGTTAGACTTTTTCCTTGAACACCGGCGCGAAATACTTCCATTCCTCGTAAAAGGCCGCCGGAAGCTTGTAGGGCTGGCACTCGATGATCGCGCGCAAGGCACTCTCCTGGTAGACGCGCAGATAGGGCGTTGCCGGCGTTCCCTCCGGAACAGGATTACCTTCAAGCGTGCCGTCGCGCTTCAAGCGGATGGCGAAGGCGACTTCAGGTTTCTGCGACTCGATTCCGCCATAGGGCTTCTTCCAGCACCGCTCGACCTGCCGCTGGAACATCGAGCCCCAGGTTGCGGAATTGTCCGCCGCCGTGCCTTTCGAAAGGCCGAGCGCGGCGTTGGAGTTCAGCGTGTCGTTCGCGACCGCCTGACGCGTCGGGTCACGCTTGTCGAGAAGGGCGGCAATCTGGCTCTGATCGAAGTGCCGTTCGACGATCCTCGGCTTCTGCGGCTCCGGCGGCTTGGCGGCCTGCACCGGCTTCGGCGGCGGCTTCTTCTCTTCCTTCTTGATCGCCTCGGCGATCGGGTCGGGCTTCACCGGCTCCGGCTTTTTCTCGACCGGCTTCGGCTCTTGCTTCGGCTCTTCCTTGGGCTTCTCGACGACCTTCGGCGGGTCGGGTTTCTTCTCGACCGGCTTCTCCTCGACCTTGGGCTGCGGCGGCGGAGCGGTCTCAGTCACAACCGGCGGCTTCTCGGTGATCTTGCCGACGGCATCGTCCACGGGCTTGGCTTCGGCGACCTTCTCGGCCAGCGGCTTCGGGTTTTCCTTCTTGCCGGTCTTCGTGCCGGCCATGACCTTGGCGAGTTGGCTGGAATCAATCACGTCAACCGGCACCGAGTCTTCCGGCGGAATTTCGAGCGCCTTGGTCGAGAAAGACAGCATCACCCACCCCAGCACGCAGACATGCAGGGCAACCGATGCCATCACCGTCTTGTCGACCTTGACCTTCACTCGAGCTTTCCCGCTCCCCCGTCAGCCGTCGCGCGCCACATGGCTCAGGAACCCTGCTCCGGCACGATGACGATATTCGCCTTGAATCCCGCCGTCCTAATATACCCCAATAATTTCATCATATCCGTGTAACAGACGTCCTTGTCGCCCCGCAGGTATACCACCCTCTCGGCCTCCGATCTGGTCTCCTTGATCGCCGTTATCTTGGGCAGGAGCTCATTGGCCGGAATCAGCGTGTCCCCGAGATAGAGTTCGACGTTGGAATTGCAGGTACCGCCGGTGCGCTTGACCGACAGCGTCAACGGCGGGGCGTTGGCCTGGATCTGCTTGCCGCCGCTGGCGATGGGCAGATCGATATCGATGCTCGACGTCATCAGCGGCGCCGCCACCATGAAGATGATCAGCAGCACGAGCATCACGTCGACCATCGGCGTGACGTTGATCTCCGCCATCACGGCGGCGCGACGCCGGCCGCGGCGTCCACCACCGCCACCCGCTGAACCTGCCATGTTCATCGCCATGATCTGGATCTCACGATGCGCTCGTCATTTGCCGTCCTCACGCCCGCTCGTCGATCTGGCGGGACAGGATGGCTGAAAACTCGTCGGCAAAACCTTCCAGCCGCTGCGCCTGCCGATTCACCTCGGACGTGAACTTATTGTAGAAAATCGTCGCGGGGATGGCAGCGATAAGACCGATAGCGGTCGCAAACAGTGCTTCCGCGATGCCGGGCGCCACCACCGCAAGCGAAGTGTTTTTCGAAGCCGCGATCGACTGGAAGCTCGACATGATGCCCCAGACGGTTCCGAACAGGCCCACGAACGGTCCCGCAGAACCAACCGTCGCCAGCACCAGCAGCCGCCGTTCCAGCCGCTCGACTTCGCGGGCGATGGAGACGTTCATGACCTTCTCGATCCGCATCTGCAGGCCGGCAAAGGAGCGGGTCTGGCTCTCGAACGAACGCTTCCACTCGCGCATGGCGGCGACGAAACACGCCGCCATCGATTGCGTCGGCTTGGCTGACAGCGCGCGGTACAGTTCCTCGATCGATTGGCCCGACCAGAACGCCTGCTCGAAGCGGTCCATGGCGCGCTTGGTGCGGCCATAGAGGAAAATCTTGTCGATCGCGATCGCCCAGACCCAGACCGAGCAGGCCAACAGCCCCAGCATCACTGTTTTCACGACCCAATGGGCCTGCAGGAACAGGGCGATCAGCGATACGTCGGCGGAGACCAACGGCAGGGCTGCCGGCGCCACGTCGGCGGGATTCATGAGCGGTATCCTCTCAACGCAAGTGTCCCTATTTCCTCCGGGAGCAAACGGCTGCCGGTACCACAGCCGCGCGTCGGGCGCGGCGATATGCGCCAGCGCGAAAGCCGCTCTTGGTGTCGCATGGGGGGCCCGCCGAAAGCCGGGTCCTGCTTCCCCTGCCAACATGTCAAAACGAGGGCTGTCAGCGCGTCATTCCGTCCCTAACCAGACGCTAAGCTTGGTTAACTTTAGGTTACCAAAGGGGAATCCGGCTGCCGTAAATCCAGGCAGGCCGGGCGGTTATGGGGCCGGGGTTCCGGGTTCCATGCCCCCGGAGGTGGGGTGTCCGGCCGGGTGGCCTCGCCCTGCGAGACGGCCGCTCGGCGGCCTCCTCAGGGTAAGGAGATAGGATACGTAGTGCGGCCTCCTTCTCCGTCATTGCGAGCGCAGCGAAGCAATTCATAGCGCGGCATGCGGAGACATGGATTGCTTCGCGGAGCCTGTCATCGGGCGCGCATTCGCGCGACCCGTTGGCTCGCAATGACGGCGGGACATACCTTCGCCTTCTCGCGGCGCAATTCGCCCGAGGTTGCTGGATAACCTCCCGCCCTCTTGTTCAGAGGGCGCAGGGAAGACCGGGTGCACGCTGCACCCGCGGTCCCGTGTGCAATTTGCGCATAAAAACGCGCACACGAGCATACAGGTTCAGCGGAAACACTCCGGCCTTCCCTGCGCAATGGCTTTACGGCTTACTTCGTGCTCTCCCCGGTGAACGGCTTTCTTGCCACCGTCGCTCCTGAGAAGCTTGCTTCCCAAGAACTTAGCGCCAGCACCGCGGCGTCAGGACCACACGACTTCGCCGTACGCTTGAGCCTCGCTCGTCAGTTGCAGCTCTCGCGTCCATCGCATCTCACCGCGCGTTCGTGACGATGGCCAACGCCCCTCATCTGCCGTGAGACGCGCGAGTTATGCCGCTGATTTGGCCTTCGAGTTAAGCGGAATATTTTTGCGCGCCAAACTGGACGACCCAAATCGCGTTGAAATGGCTGGTGGAATTCGCCTTTGCGCGCAGCGTCTTTGGCAACCAATGAACGCGCGACGGCGCCTGCAATTTTGCCCGTCGGTCAACGGAACAAGTTTTGCGACGGCCGCATGACTGCCTGCTCCCCGCTTGCCTTGTCGCTCGGACGAGCGTGATCTAAACATGACGCCAACCATAATAATCGTGCGGGCCTGATCCGCATTCGAGGGAGAGGACAATGAAGGCATTCATGATGGCCGCGGCGGTCGTTGCCGGCATTGCTGCCAATGCGGCGAATGCCGCGCCGCTGCCAGAGGCAAAGCCGGACGACGTTGGATTTTCGCAGCAAGGGCTGGCACGCCTGGACGATTTTTTCGCCCGCGAGATCGCCGCGAAACGTGTGCCTGGCGCCGTGGTTGCGATCGCCCGCGACGGAAAGCTCGTCCAGTACAAGGCATACGGCCAGCTTGATCCGGCCAAAGGCACGGCGATGCCGCTGGATGCCGTGTTCGCGCTTGCCTCCATGACCAAGCCGATGGCCGCGGTCGCGGGCCTGACACTCATGGAACAGGGCCGCCTGGCCCTTCAGGCAAAGCTTGCCGACTATTATCCCGCGTTCGCCGAGATGAAGGTCGGCGTCCCGCAGGCGGACGGTTCGCTGAAGCTCGAAGCGCAGGTTTCACCGATCTACATCCACGACCTTTATCGACACACATCCGGCCTGATGTATGGGGGCCGCCCGGACAGTTCGAGTCCGGTAGCGCGCCAGTACCCGGAAGGCACGGCGCCGGCGATCGAGGGTGATACGCAGGCGTTCATCGATCGCATCACGAAGCTGCCGCTGGCGCACCAGCCGGCGACGGTTTTCGAATACGGCTTCTCGATCGATGTGCTCGGCGCGGTGGTCGAAAAGGTGAGCGAGCAGCGCCTCGGCGACTACCTGGCCGGCAATGTCTGGCAACCGCTCGGCATGAAGGACGCCACGTTCCACCCCACGGAGGCGCAACGCGCCCGTCTTGCCCGGCCATTTCCCAATGACCCGCTGACAGGCAAACCTCAGGCGATCAAACTTCTCGATACGCCAACGAAGTTCGACTGCGGCGGCGCCTGCGCGTTTGCAACCGTGGGCGACTACGTGCGCTTTGGACAAATGCTGCTCAATGGCGGCGAGCTCGACGGCCAGCGCATTCTCGGGCCCAAGACCGTGCATCACATGGTCTCCAACCACCTTGGGCCTGACATCACGAACAACGTGGCCAATGTGGAGCCGCATCGCGGTGGCTTTGGCTTCGGCCTTGGAGTCGCCGTGCGTACGAACGAGGGTCTGTCCTCGGTTCCGGGCAATCCCGGCGAGTTCACCTGGAATGGCGCCTACGGCACGCAGTTCTTCTGCGACCCGAAGGAGCGCCTTGTCGTCGTCGTGGGAACGGCGGCGCCCGGCGAACTTCGGAAGTACTATCGTGAGCAGGTCCAGGACATCGTCTACGGCGCCATGGTGCGGTAGGCTGAAATTTGTAGCCCGCATGAGCGCAAGCGATATGCGGGATTCTTTCGACATGGGTCCCGGGGTCGCTTCGCTCGCCCGGGCTACGACTGCCACACTCAGGCCGAAACCTGCTCCGGGCAATTGGTCAACCGCGCGGGAACGCCGACCGCGGTGCAGCCGGGCGGCACGTCATGCTCGACGACCGCGCCGGCGCCGATCTTGGCGAAATCGCCGATGCTGACGCCGCCGATAATGCTCGATCCGGCGCTGAGATAAACTCCCCTGCCGATTTTCGGGGCGCGGTCGGCTTCCGAATGTTTTCGCCCGATGGTGACGTTCTGCAAAATCGTCACTTCGTCGCTGATCACGGCGAAGGCGCCGATGATGATGCCGGTGGCGTGATCGAGAAATACCGACGTTCCGATCGAGGCTGTGGGGTGAATGCTGACGGAAAGCTGATCGGACGACAGGCTTTGCAGCAGCAGCGCGAGATCGTTGCGGCGCTGGCGCCAGAGCCAGTTGGAGACGCGCCAGACCTGCAGCGCCACGTATCCCTTGAAGTTCAGAAGCGGCGGCAGCAGCGTCGTCGTCGCGGGATCGTGAACGGCGATGCTCTGCAGATCGCGGCTCGCCGCATCGATCAGATTGGGCGCGCTGTCGAACACGTCGCAGGCGAGCTGCGCGAACCGCTCACGATCCGCCGGACTCTTGCCTAACCGCTCTCCGATCTGGTGCGCCAGTCCGTGAGCGAAGTCGGGATGATCGAGAATCGCAGATGACAGCGCCGCGCCGAATACCGGATCGCGCACCACGGCCGTTTCAGCTTCGCTCCGGATCGACCGCCAAAGCTGATCGACAGGAATTTCACTCTGGATCATGACAGCCGCTCCGGATTAGCGCCGGCTCGTAACATATTGCGTCCATGGACCAATGCCAAACCTTTGCGAGATGTTCGGCGTCGTTCGATTTTTCGACTTTTACAACATTATCCGCCAGAAGCAGCGCCGGCTGGCTCAGCGCGTCCCCGGCGCATCGAGAGCGGCAAGCAATGACGACCGCAATCGGTCATCAGGCTCGAAATTCCCGGCAAGGGTTCGTATGACGTCTTCGAAGCGAGCTCTGTACCTGGCCGCCTCGGCCGGCTCGCCGAGGCTCTCGCAGACCTCCACCCCCGCCCGATAGACCCGCCAAGCGGCAAGCGGCATGTCGGCACCTTCGAGAGTTGAGAGGGCACGCGAGAGCTCCGCCCTTGCCTCCTCCAAATCGCCCGCAGCGAGCGCAACCCGGGAGAGCAGCCCGTGCGCCTGCGCCAGATGATTGCGGTCGGGTGCCGGCGCGACGTACTCGTACAGCCTTGTCGCCGATCTCCGCGCCTCTGCGATATCGCCGACCTGAAGACTGTATTCGCAGAGACAATGATGGAGCTGCGCGTAGATCGTATAATCCATCATGATGCCGTCGGAATTCAGCCGTTGCATGACGTCATCAAACTGTTGGCGCGCACGCTGCGGCTCGTTGAGGCCGACGAAGGCCTTCGCAAGAACGGCTCGCTGAAAAAAGAAAGCGAAGGGGTTTTCTTTAAGCACCGCCTGGTCGACGCTCTCGCAGAGGTCGCGGGCACCATGAAAGTCCATCGCCTCCACGTGGAGCCACGCCAACGTGAGGCGGCACAGGGCGATCGCCGGGCTGTTAGCGTTTCTTTCCGCCAGCGCCAGCGCGGCGACCGTCTCTCGCTGCAATCGCCGCCATTGGCCGAGATGGATCAGCGCGGTCGACTCCATCACGTTGAACAGCACAAAGATGTAGACGTCACCGACCTCCTGCGCGAGTTTCTTGCCTTCGGTTCCCGTACGACGGCATTCCTCGTAGCGCGACCGTAAGCATTCGAGGATTCCCTCGATCCCGTATCGCCGGATCAGCGTGCCGTGATCGCGCGCGTCGGCCGTTTCGTGCAACGCTTTCTCGCAAAGTGCGGCATCCTGTTCCTGCCAGCCTTTCAGCCAGAGATTGATGCTGGCGCTGCTACCCTGCACCAGAGCCTTGAAGGCGTCATCCTCAAGCGCTTCACTCTTGGCAAGCGCTTCGCTGGAAGCGTGAAGGCACATGCGGCGGTCGGCATGAAGGCAGAACCGGCTCACCGCCAGGAGCCCGTTGACCTCATGGCGAAGCTGCCCCGCGTCCGCCGCGCAAGCAATCATCTCCTCAAGATCGCGAACCGAGCCGGCGAGATCCCCCGCCGAGCGCCGCGCCCAGCTCCGCTGTCGCAACAGGCTGGTGCGCGGCCCATACTGATCGGTCGCTCCCAGACGATCGAGAATGCCGAGCGCGCGAGACAGATAATTGGTTGCCTCCTCGTGACCGAGGCGTTTCGCTGAATTTTCTGCGGCCTGGCTGAGGTAGCGCAGCGCACGCGGGAAATCACGGCTCTGCTCGAAATGCAGCGCGAGCGCAGCCGCAATGTTTTCCGTCCGGCCCGCATATCCCTGCTCGAGGCGCTCGCCCATACGGTGATGGATCTGGAGGCGCCATGCCGGGCTGAGCCGTCGATAGAGCACGTTCTGATAGAGAATGTGGTGGAATGCGTAGGATCCGGAATAGGTCCCGTCGGGCCATTCAGAAACGCCGGACGACACCAGCATGTGATCCTTGCGTGCAAGATGCTCCAGGACTTCCTCGGTCTCCACGGCGTCACGCGACAGTCCGGCGGCCACGAGGGCTGCTGAACATTCGTTCCCCGCTACGCTGACCGCCTCGAGCAGCTGCTGTTCGTTCTCACTCAGACGATCGATCCGATGTGTGATCATATTGATCAGATCTTTAGGCACGACATCCTCGGATAGCGCGGTTCCGGATCCGAGGCGCCAGGCGCCGTCGATCTCCACGATCGACTCGTGATTGACCAGGTAGTCCACAAGCGAGGCGATGAACAACGGCTGCCCCTGGGTGCGCCCGAACATCGGCCCGGAGAGCGCGGAAGCGAGCTTCTCGTTCTGGAAACGCAAGGCGAGGTGGTGCTCCACTTCGGTTTTGGACAATCCATCGAGTTGCAGCTCGCTGCACCTCCCGTGGATCTCCAAATCCTGATGCAGACGGCGAACCGGATGTCCGCTTATGATGCTGTCGCCAACACGATAGGTGGCAAGAACGAGCACTTGAGCCTTGCGGCCTCCGTGTGAGAAGCGTGACAGGACGTCCACCGTCTGGAAGTCGCTCCAATGCATATCCTCGATAACGAGGACCCACGGGCGATCCACACTCAACGCTTCGAGCAGATCGCAGAACTCACGCAACATCCGCTCTCGTGTCGCCCCGAATACCTCATTCCGGAACGCGGCCTGGTCCGCCACATCGAGAAAACCTGGCATCTGGAGCAGCCAGGTCGGCGCATGGGTGCGCACGGCCTCCAGGACAGCCGAACCGCCCGGGCCTCGGCAACGCGTCGTCAGCGAATCGATCAGCGGGAGAAATGCCTCGTCGGTGCTGAAACGCTCGGTGCAGAATCCGCACAGGGTCTCGACGCGATATCGGGAAAGCCGCTCCATCGCCATCTCGATGAACGAGGTCTTGCCGATACCAGCCTCGCCGGTGATGAAGACGACTTGTCTGTCGCCGGCGAGCATTCGCTGCGTGACCTTGTCCAGCGTCGCCAGCGGACCGCTTCGTCCGACGAGCCAGCGGCACCTGCGGGTGATGGCTGATCCCTGCTGACTTCTGCCGCCGGCTGCACCGGGGGACGGGATAGCGAGCCTGACTCCCTGGGCAGGCAGCGTCTTCTCTTCATCGGTAGTGCTGTGGTGCGAACTCGTCGGGCCAATGAACCGATATCCGCGGCGCGGTAGGGTTTCGATCCAACGCTCCCCGCCCGGCTCGGCTGCAAGTGCTTTGCGCAGCGCCGCAATCTGGACCGACAGATTGCTTTCTTCGACGACCAGACCTGACCAGGCGGCCTCGATCAATTCGTCCTTGGAAAGCACCGAGCCTTGACGTTTCGCCAGCGCGCTGAGCAATGCGACGGCGCGGCGGCCGACCGGCAGCGGATCGTTGCCGCGATAGAGAGTTGCGGTATCGACATCCAGTTGGAACGGTCCGATTGCGAGTGTCGCGCGCTCGCCGCCATCGTGAAGAACGGACCGGGATTCGTTTAACACGGCGGGCCTCCCGCGATGCCATTCTGCATCGGATGAAGGGAATCCCCGTACCGCGCCTGGCTTGCCATGGACGACGGCCCTATTGGTCGGGTGCCTTATAGCACATGAGCGTTTCTTATAGCACATGAGAATGCCGTGCCGCTGTGAAGGAGGTCACAGAAGCTGCGAGCAATGCCGGTCGCCGCAGCGACCCTGGCAGGCCGCACAACACGGCGAGTCCTCCGCCAAGGGCCACTTCCGGACTCGCTTGCCCGCGCCGCGAGCAGCATCATGAGTCGACCATCTCAAGAACGCGCACGATTAACTTTTTGCGGGTTTCAACTGGCGGGCGGCTGCTGAAGGTCAGCAGATCTGACCTTCTGCCATCAGTGCAGCTTGCCACTTTCAAGTCACATTTGAAAAATGGGCTGTTGCATTAGGGACACGCAATTTCAGGACATAATCGCGTAGGTTGTGAAGGGAATTGGAATCAAACGAATGTCTGCAACAAACTTATCGGCGGTCGCGAGGTGCATTTATCTTTTCAGATAGATCACCAGAGGCGTCGGAGATGGAGAAACTCATGAAGAAGTTTTTGCTGGCCACGGTTGGTCTGGTCGCATTAGGCATGGCCGCTCCTGCATCGGCTGCCGATCTGGCCGCGCGTCCCTACACCAAGGCGCCACCCATGGTGGCTGCGGTCTACGATTGGAGCGGCTTCTACGTCGGCGCCAACGGCGGCTGGGGATCGAGTCACAAGTGCTGGGATAACACGAATTTCCCCGGTGCAACTGTTGTACCCGTTTTCCGTGAAGGTTGTCACGATGCGACCGGCGGAGTCGTTGGCGGTCAGATTGGCTACCGTTGGCAGACCGCAGGTTGGGTGTTTGGACTGGAGGCGCAGGGCGACTGGGCTGATTTGAAGGGATCCAATGTCAGCGCTTTCATTCCCGCCTGGACCAACAATTCCAAGATCGAAGCGTTCGGCTTGTTCACCGGCCAGGTCGGCTATGCCTGGAACAACGTCCTTTGGTATGTGAAGGGCGGCGCCGCCGTGACCGACGATAAATTCCGAGGCACGGTGACCGCCACAGGCGCGCTGTTCGATTCGGCAAGTGAAACACGCTGGGGTGGTGTCGTCGGAACCGGCATCGAATTCGGATTCGCACCGAATTGGTCGGTTGCCTTCGAGTACGATCACCTGTTCATGGGTAACAACAGTCGCAGCTTCACGTCGACAGGTGTTTTGGGTGCCGCAATCATACCGGTCGGCGGCGTATTCCGCACCGACAGTATCCGCCAGGATGTGGACCTCATCACCGCTCGCATCAACTACCGCTTCAACTGGGGTGGTGGTCCGGTGGTCGCCCGTTACTGATTTCCTCTAATCTCCAACGAACCTAAGCCCCGGGCATCGTCCGGGGCTTTTTGTACCCGCCCTGGCCGAATTATAGATCGAGCGGATGTCGCAGTTGGGCCAGAGACAGACATTCGTGCCCTATGCGATCTGGGTCTCCAAAAAGAAGTCTGCATCGGGTTTGACCAATGAGTTCATCGCTACATGCAGCGCGTGTACCGGCTCGCCATGTTGTTTGACATATGCGTACGCGGCGTGCTCCCGCTCCAGGTCTGGATAGACGAGTTCACCCCGATACTTGAAAGCCGGTAGTGTCTCGCCAAAGCCGTCCAGCGCCTCGCGGCGCATGACGCGATAGTGGGTCGCAAACCCCGCATCTATGAAATGCTGGAGGAATGCGTGCAATCTCGGCAGAAACTCTTTTTCACTGACGCCGTCACGCAAGGAAAATACGCCACTAAAACTGACTGATGAGGTCCCCTGCATCTGCAATCCCGTGGGTTTTCTTGCCGATGAGAATTTTGCTGAAATATGGATCTGGAAGCAATCACAATAACCCCGTCCACTACTGGTTTTGACCGTGTGACTGGGCCACGCTAGGAGCCGCTGGCGCGACTTTCCGCCGAATGTGATGCCAATGCTTCGGTCAAAAAGCAGACATCAAGCAGCGACCTTTTGATCTCTGCTGGTCCTCGGAAACGGACACCCACCGACACGACGACGATGGGAGCCACACAAGCGGAATCGAGCGTATCTGCGTCACCGGCTTGCTTTATACTCCTGAAGCCAAAAGCCGGGAGAGGTACAATGAACCGCCTGCAGGAGCTCGTTCGCGGCCAGGAATCCGTGAAAATCTACTTGCCCCCGTGGGTCGAACGCTTGGCGGACCTCGGCATCACATCCAAGGATCCGCAGGTGATACGGCTGCAGCGGCTCACGAATATCTTCTCGTATGCCTCCGCGTTTTGCGCCGGTTCGCAGTTGATCGTCGGTGCTCTTCAGGAGTTCACAGCTTTCCTCATTCTGCATTTCATTCTTGCCACGACAGCCATTGCATTGCTTTTTATCCATCGTTTGCACCGGTATGGGCCCAATCTGGCCGCCCATTTGCTGGTGGCGATCGATCTTTCCTGCATTTTCGTGATGAACTGGGGCTTCGGGAGCGACAGCAAGGTCTACGTCTATTATACTTTGGCTGGCGGCGTCTTGATCTTCATTTTTGGAGTGGAGCACTGGCGCACTTATGCAGGTTGGGTCGCTGTCGCCGTCGCCTGCATGCTGGTATCGATGAAACTTGCGCCAAGGGAGGGACTATTCCTTCCCGAGAACCATGCGGTGCGCGAACTCATAGCGGCGCATGCTTTCCTCAATACGCTGACTGTCATGGCATTCATGGTCTTCTTTGCAGTAGCCACCTTGCGCAAGGTGGAGACTGGGCTAGAGGCCCAATATGTGCGCTCTTCTACATTGATGAACACGGTGTTTCCTCCCTTGATCGTCTCCCGGCTGATTTCAGGCCGGGAGGATCGGATCGCCGACCGGATCGAGGGGCTGACGGTTCTGTTCGCCGATCTCGTCGGCTTCACGAAGGCTGCGCACGATCTGCCACCAGAGGAGATCATCGGGTATCTCGACGGCATGGTACGCTGCTTCGATCGCCTCTGCGCTGAAAATGGCGTCGAGAAGATCAAGACTATCGGCGACCGCTACATGGCGGTCGGCGGCCTGACCGGCGACTCGCCCGGTCAGGCCGTCGCGACTGCGAAGCTCGCCCTGGCGATCCTGCGATCCCAGGCCGATCTCCCTGCACTGGGCGGCAAGCGCCTCGCGTTACGGATCGGGTTGCATACCGGCAGCGCCACAGCAGGCATCATCGGTGACACACGATTTACCTACGACGTCTGGGGCGATGCGGTAAACATGGCCTCGCGCATGGAGTCGCACGGCCTGCCAGGACGAATTCAAGTCTCCGAAGCGTTTCGCGCGGTTGTCCAGAACGCGTTCTGTTTCGAGGAACGTGGCATCATTGACATTCGTGGCATCGGCCCTACGCGCACCTGGTTTCTTGGCGATGCGCGGTCTCCAACATGAGATGCTGCGGTTGTCCACTTCGGGGGCAAAAGCGAACCTCGCGGCGTAGCTGGAGGATGTCCGCTCTTTCCCGGGAGCGGAAATGCTCGAAATCAAGCAATTTTTCGGAAGCTGCTTGTGCCGTGCTGTGCCTTATCGAATCTCCACGCGCTCTATGCGTCGGCCGGGAGTCCGGTAGTCCTGGTGTTCAACCCAACGACTCTCGGGAGAAGGCCGGACCACAGGCCTCCGTGATAGGCGCCAGTCGTCTCGATCCATGCGGGCGGGGCGCCGGTCGCCGGATCGGCTGGCCAGTGCAGCAATGCCGCGCTTACGAAATGGTCAAGCTCGTGCCATTGCGCTTCCGGCAGCGGCGCTTCGCCGGCCGTTGGAGGATGCGTTCGATCTCCTGGCGAGCCCAGACGCTTCGAGGGAGAGTGGTATTCGACCCCCCACACCCTGGGCATCTGCCGGGCCATGGGATCGATCAGACGAAAGTGAACCGGCAGCCTGTGCGTGCCGAGAGCGCCTTCATACCGAAAGATATGCCTGCTGTAGGATTTCGCTGGCGTCAGGTCCGGTTCGCCGTCTTCATGGATCAAAGCATCGCCACTCGGGGCATGGATGATCTTAGGACCATCTTGATCCTCGAAGCGCCATTCCGGTGAAGTGAGCGAGAGAGGCGCATCCGTCGGCGCGACCCAAGACCAGTTATGTTGCCGCATGCAAGGATACCAGCGCCAGCTACCCAGGCTGCAGAAGCAGTCAGCACGCCACATCCCATGAACGAAGCCGCCGACAAGATGGATCATATTCATCGCCCCATTGGGCGGCATTTGCAGCACAAATTCCTGCAAGCCCTCGCCGAGACCGCGCTGCACTCGATGCCAATCCAGATCGGGTGTCTGCGAAAGACTGCGCCTGCCGATGCGCGCGTAATTCAAGTCGACGCACCACCAGACAATCGACAACGGACCGCTCGAATGCGTTCCGGACATGAGCTGACAGCGTTCGATCTCGAAGGCTATTTCGATTGTGCCCGTGCGGTATGTCGCCGACGCGACCGGAAGGCGAGCGAGGGGCGCGCAAACCAGCGCGCTACGGTCCAAACGTATCTCGACACCCAGCGCTGCGTTTCTCAAGCGCAATTCGGATTCCAGAAAATTCCACGCCCTCCGTTGTCTCGGAGATCACCCCTTCGTCATAGCATCCATCCGCCGAATCCTGCAGCCAGGTTGATGCATTGCGTATCACGAGCGCGGTGCAAGCCCTGCTATCATGAAGCTCAAGTGATGGACACGCAATCCAATACACCTGGCGCCCGCGTCAGGCGGTACACAAAAACAAACCGCCCACCTGCTTTCGCAGATGGGCGGCCGTATCGCCGTCAGGCATCATGGGGGCATCACGCCTGAGGCTGAATGCCTGTCCCGAGGTCGAACCTCAGCCCTGCTGCGGCTGGTCGTTCGGCGGGGTCGGACGCTGCTTGTGCTGCGCCATGAACTGGTCGAACTCTTCCTTGTCCTTGGCGTGACGCAGGCGGTCGAGGAAATTCTTGAACTCGACCTGCTCTTCCTCGAGCCGCTGCAGGGTTTCCATGCGGTACTCGTCAAAGGCGCGGTTGCCGCTCGAAGGCTGACCGAAGCCGAAGCCGCCGAAACCGCGACGCTCCATGCGGCCGCGCATCCGGTCCATCTTGTACTGCATCCGCTCCATCTTGTTCTGCCAGCGATCTCCGTGACTCCAGCAACCCATTTTTCTGCTCCCTAGTGTGAAAAAGAGAAGGGCAAGGCCGATCGGCCACCAGATGATGAAGCCGAGAATGGTCACGGCGATCCAGCCGGGATGCCAGGGGCTCTCAAGCATATGCGGACGATAGTGCTCTTCCGTGGGGCCGCGCCATCGATTGACATCTGCGGTGTAGGCCATTTCCCTCTCCATGACGGCGATCACGCCGTTGTCAATGTAAATAACATTTACATACCTAAACCATCCCAGATTTTTGTCAAGCGGGCCGCTGGCCGCACCCTCGAAAATTATTTTGGAGTTCCCCAGGGACCGCCCGCGGGCGGCACCGGCGGCGGGCCTGACGGCTTCTGGTCCGACGGCCGGCGGTCGGTCGGGAAGCCGAGGCCGCGCAGGTAAATCAGCACTTCCGCTTCCAGCAGTTCCTCGGGCGACATCGGCAATTTGCGCCGCGCGGCGTCGCCGCGGCCGAACAGCGAGGCGACCCCGTGCGACATCGACCAGATATGCAGCGCCATCATCATCGCCGGCGGCCGCGGCATGCCGGGCGGCGCCAGCGCCGCAAGCCGTTCGGCCGCAGCGCGGATGATGGCGAACGCGCGCTCGCTGGCCGCCATCAAGGTCGGGTTTGCATCGACGGGAAGCCCGGATTCGAACATCGCCGAATAGAACGCTGGCTCGTTGCGCGCGAAGGCGAGATAGGCCTTGCCGACCCGTTCGAACGCCGTGACCGTGTCCGGGCGGCCATCGTCCCAGGCCTGCGTCAGCAGCGCCTCGAACTGCTCGAAGCCACGCTGGGCGATGGAGGACAGCAGTTCATCGCGGTCGCGGAAATGCCGGTAGGGCGCGGCGGGGCTGACGCCGGCCATCCGCGCGGCGTCGGCAAAGGTGAAACCGGCCGCGCCTTTTTCGGCGATCAGGCCAAGCGCTGCCTGCAGCAGCGCCTCTTTCAGATTGCCGTGGTGGTAGCCGCGCTCGCTGCGGCCTTGGTCCTTTCGCCAGCTCATGTGAAAGACCTTTACATGAGCCGGCTGAAAAGGTCACTTATTTTGAGGCCGTTAACTGATGTTCATCAAGATTAACGGCGCGCGGGGGCGGCGCAATTCCAGACGGTTCCAACCGTCCGGGTCCTAACCGCCCGGGATCGGGAGGACCGGCATGATCTCGATACGTTCGCCGGGAAAGATCGTGAAATGCGGGTGGTCCTCGAACATTTTCGCGGCGGCTTCATGTGAGCCGGCGCGCACCACCGTGAAGGCGCCCATTTCGTTGGCGATGTCGGCAATACCGCTCGAATCGACCTTCTTGGTCTTGCCGAGCGGGCCGCCCATGGCGACGAGCGCCGCCTGGTGCTTTTCGACCCAGGCCTTCCACGCCGCCATTCCCCGCTGTTCCCTGGCGCGCCGCTCAGCCTCAGGCAGCGCATTCCAGGCCGCCATGTTCGCACTGGTCTTGCTGCCGAGGAAGACGGCGAGGAAAGTATCGTTGTTGCTCATGAGATTTCTCCTCTCTTTGCGGTTGACGGATCGGCGATAGGCTCTCGACTTAACGGCGTGCGAAGCCCTGTTGCGAAAGACTCACCGCGCCTTGTGCGCATTTCCCTTCTGCAGCTCGTCGAAGCCCTTGGCTGCCTCTCGCACTTCTTCCGAGAAATCGGCCATCTCCTGCACCTGACGGATTTCAATGACCTCGTTCTCGGTGGCCGGACATTTTTTCGCCCAGGCGATTGCCTCCTCGCGCGACTTCACGTTGATCATCCAGTAGCCGCCGAGCACTTCCTTGGCCTCGGTGAAGGGGCCGTCGGTGACGACCGGCTTGCCGGTGGCAAAGGAAACCCGCGCGCCCATCGAGGGCGGATGCAGTCCGTCGAGCGCGATCAGCACGCCGGCCTCTTTGAGCGCCTCGTTGTATTTCATCATCGCCTTGACCCGTTCGGGGTCGAGCTGGACGTCCGGCGGCGCGGTCTCATAGCCCAGGGGGATCATCAGCATCATGAATCGCATGGTGGGGGTGTCCTTGTTGGGTTGTCGTCATTCCGGGGCGCGCGTCAGCACGAACTACGGTGCGCGATTGCGCACCGGAGAATCTCGAGATTCCGGGTCTGGTCCTTCGGACCATCCCGGAATGACGGGGAGAGTCACTTCTTCGCGGCCTGGGACCGCAGCCGCTCTTCCTGCTCGCGCAGTTCGGGGGTGAGCGCTTCGCCGAAATCTTCCGCGGCAAACACCTGGCGGATTTCGATCTCGTCGCCGCCGGCGAACGGCGCGCGCTTCATCCAGTCGATCGCTTCGTCGAGCGATTTGGTGTTGATCAGCCAGAAGCCGCAGACGATATCGCCGGAGAGAGGAAACGGCCCGCGGCTGACGCCGCCCTGCCCGCTGCCATACTTGATCCGTGCGCCCTTCGCGGTCGGATGCAGGCCCTCGCCCGCCTCCATCACGCCGGCCTTCACCAGCTCCTCGTTGAACTTGCCCATCGCGGTAAGCAGTTCCGTGCTCGGCATCACGCCTGCTTCCGAATCCTTGCTGGCCTTCACAATCACCATGAATCGCATCGTTATTCTCCGGTTTGATCTCTTTGGGCCGGCGACCGTCACGTCGGCCTTCGTCAACAAGACGAGTGGGCTTTTACGCCGCCGACATGTCAGATGAAATTATTTTGCAGGTAATCTGGCCGGCCGGCCGGTCAATCGCCGATCGCCTGACAGCGAGGTTCGGAGAATCGGTCATCACACGCGGCGGTTGCTGCGATTCCATCATCCGCCGGTCGATCAGTGGAACCGGTTGCGCCACCGGCAGGCTCGATCAAGCCGGCGGCGACTGTTTGACGAACGCGCCATTGTCGTAAGTCGCACCGAAATAGACGTCGATGCGCTTCACCTTGTCGCCGTCGAAGACGAAGAACTCGGTATTGCGAAACGTCTGGCCGCCCTTGGCGACGCAACGGTAGGTGACGAAGGCCTCATCGCCTTCGACGAAAATCCGCTCCAGCTCGTGCCGTTCGATCCAGTCGCTGTTCTTCCAGCACCGTTCGAAATAGGCCGGCTTGTCGATGTTGTCGTCGTAGGGGCTAGTGAAGCGGAAATCGTCGCTGAGCGCGTCCTCGACGAATTTGCGATCGCTGGCGAGATAGGCCGCAAAGATGGCGCGGATCATATCCGCCCTGGTGCTGGACGCCATTCAACGCTCCTCCCTCAGGACTCTTTCGGCACCATCTGGAAATACGGCTCCGCCTCGCTGCGCACGCGCGCGAACGAGGGACGCGCCTTCAGCCGCTCGAAATAGGCCGCAAGGTTCTTCTGCGTTTCCTCGAACGGCACCACCATGCTGCCGTAGAACAGCGTCGGCGCGGCGGCGCAATCGGCGAGGCTGAAATCCTCGCCCATCGCCCAGCCACCATTTGCCATCTGCTGCTCGATCATGGCGTAGGATATCCGCAATTGCGCGCGGGCTTCCTCGACGCCGAGCGGATCCTTTTTGTCCACCGGCCGCATCCGGTCCAACATGATCTTCTGCATCGGCAGATGCACATAGAGATCGTAGAAGCGGTCGCGCAGCCGGGTCTGCAAGGCGCGAGCGGGATCATCCGGGATGAACCGCGTCTGGCCGCGATAGTTCCGGTCGAGATATTCGACGATGATGCTGGATTCCGGCACGGTCTCGTTCCGCGCCTCGTCGCGCAGCACCGGAAACTTGCCTATTCCCCACAGCTTCACCAGCGCGGCGCGCTCGGCGGGATTGCCGAGATTGACCAGGTTCGGCGTGAACGGAATGTCGTTCTCGTACAGCCCAATCAACGCCTTCCAGCAGTACGAGGCCAGCGGGTGGAAATACAGGGTGAGCGACATGGAAAAACTCCCGGTGTAACAAGACG
Organism: Bradyrhizobium sp. AZCC 2262; assembly: GCF_036924535.1. NCBI lineage: Bacteria > Pseudomonadati > Pseudomonadota > Alphaproteobacteria > Hyphomicrobiales > Nitrobacteraceae > Bradyrhizobium > Bradyrhizobium sp. AZCC 2262. The sequence goes on from NZ_JAZHRT010000001.1 coordinate 7,012,733, forward strand.
GCCGGCATTCGCATGCGCCGACATTTGAGCCAAAGATTATTTTGCCGCTGATGGCACGTAGCGCAGGATCACGATGCCGGTCGACAATGGCCGGCTGTCGATCAGCTTCAGCCTGAGCTTTTCGCCCGGCTTGAACAACGGCGTTCCGCCGCCGAGAATGACCGGGTTCACCGCGATGCGGAACTCGTCGATCAATCCGTGCGGGATCAGGTGTGATGCGAGATCGGCGCTGCCGAACAGGAAAATATCCTTGGTGCAGTCGCGCTTCAGCCGGGCGACGGTCTCGGGGACGTCGGCGCTGAACAGCTGCGTGTTGTTCCAATCGGATTTCTTCACCGTGCGGGAGAAGACGTATTTCGGCGCGGCATTCATGAAGTCGGCGATTTCGCCGGTCTCGCTCGGCCAGTGATTTGCCATCAGTTCGTAAGTGACCCGGCCGAACAGCAATCCGCCGGCAGCATTCAACTGCTCGATCGACAATTGCTCCAGCTCCTCGCCCCAGACGTCCAAATGCCAGGAAATGTCGCGGTTCGGACCTTCGACGAAACCGTCCAGCGTCATCAGATTCCACATGATCAACTTCGCCATCGCGGCACCTCCCTCAAACTGATTGCGTTTTGCAACTGGTTGTATCCTGAGACAACCGGTGCAATATTGCAAGCAGTTTTTTTGAGGGCGCCTGACCGCCCCGTCTGGAACCGAACATGACCGACACCAGCCGCTCCGGCTGCCCGATCAATCTCTCGCTGGAAGTGCTCGGCGATAAATGGAGCCTCTTGATCATCCGCGACATGATGTTCGGCAACCGGCGGCATTTTCGCGAGCTGCTGACCAAGTCCGAGGAAGGCATCTCCTCCAACATTCTCGCCGACCGGCTGAAAACCCTGCTCGACGAAAAGATCATCACCCGCGAGGACGATCCCACGCACAAGCAGAAGGGAATCTATTCGCTGACGGAACAGGGCATCGAGCTGTTGCCGGTTCTCGCGCAGATGGCGGCCTGGGGTTACAAATATCTTCCCGTCAGCGAGGAACTCGGCATTCGCGCGCGGCTGCTCAGCGAGGGCGGCGCGAAGATGTGGGCGGAGTTCATGGACGAATTGCGCGAGAGCCATCTCGGCGTGAAGCGGCGCAGGCGAACGGGCCCGTCGGTCGGCGAGCGGCTGCAGGCGGCTTATGAGAAGGTGGTAATGAAGAGGGTGCAGCCTTGAGCCGACACCATTGCGGAAGCAGGCAATTGGATGAATTTGAATGATCTCTATGTGAAGATTCGACGCGCGACTGCTCACACTCTTGTTTTGCAAGATGGCGAGAAGATCAGCGAGGGAAGTGGATTTTGCTTTCTCCCAACCGGCGAGGTTCTAACAGCCGCACACACGATAGCAGGAGGGTTTCCCGTTCGGGATGGAGAGGTAGATAGTCCAAATAGAAGGATTGTGGTGCGCCTGTTTGAGCAAAATATAGATATGATCTACAAGCCGGCCGTCTGTCCTATCCAAATCTCATTTCAGAGCCTAAGTATCAAGCCACTCCAACTAGATATCGCAATAATCGTCCCGGCTGAATCATCACCACAGACGAAATTCGAACATCTTGTGGCGGATACGAACCCGGTTCTACTCGGTGACGAGATGTACTTTGGAGGTTACTCGGACGAGGTGGAATTTCCCTTCGCATTCGATCGCAATATCGACAGTGCCGTAGAGGGCATGGACGCATTTCGCCGTCAATTTGGCCATGGGATTAAGAGACTCATGGCAGGACCTATGATTAAACACGGGACAGTTGGCAACGTTGTATTGGCGACTGCTGGGTTCAGCGGGGCGGACTTATTGAACGTGACGGCATTCTATCTTGATAACCAGATTCATTCTGGCGCCAGCGGCGGTCCAATTGTATCTCGTCAAGGGAGAGCCAAAGGCATCATCTTAAGTCGCTCGCTAACGACGGCCGGTCAAGAAGACGGGGCAAATCTTCAGGTGCCGTCCGGATCTACTTGGGGGATTTCATTAGACGTACTTAAAACACTACAGAAAAAATAGCTGCGAGCGAAGGGACTACTTAGTGTCCGCTTTGCTCACCTGATTCACGCGCAATAGCCACATACGAGCCCCATCTTCTTACTATCTCCGCCGCGCCCTCCATCGTCGCCTCGAACACCGGCGACGCCAGGACGGCATGGATGTGCAGCGTCGCGGTGCCGCAATTGCGGAAGCAGTGCTGGCGGTGCGCTGGCACGATCAGCAACTGGCCGGCCATCACGGTCACGCGCTGCCCGTCCAGCCACATTTCGGCCTCGCCCTCGCGCACCGTCAGCACCTCCTCGACGCGGGGTGCGAATGGGTCGGCGCGCCGGCGCCGGGCGCGACCCATTGCTCGAAGATACAGAGCTGCTCGGCGCCGTTAGCCGCCGAAACCGCCATGCGGGTTTCGACGCCCGGTCGCCATAGCTCCAACAGTCTCTCCTTGGGATCGTTGACTTTCCCGCAAACACACCCTTTCGTCCGCCTGACACCACGGGGCAGCAAAGCAGACGCCTTGCCTCCGTGCCAGCAAAACAACGAACCGCCAACGGACCCGCCCATGCCCCCGTCCCCGCAAAAGATTGCTCTCGTCACCGGCGCCGCGCGCGGCATCGGGCTTGCGACGGCGAAACGCTTTCTCGCCGAGGGCTGGCAAGTGGCGCTTCTCGACATCGAGGGCGAACTGCTGCGCGGCGCGGTCGCGGGCCTCGCCGACCCCGATCATACGCTGGCGCTGCATTGCGACGTCTCCGATGCCAAGGCGGTGGCGATCGCGATGGCGTCCGTGAGCGCGCGCTTCGGCCGGCTCGACGCGCTGGTCAACAATGCCGGCATCGCGGTATTCGCGCCTTTGCTCGACACCTCGGATGAAGACTGGAGTCGCATCCTGCAGGTCAACCTCACCGGGCCGTTTATCTGCACCAAGGCGGCGGCGCCCCTGATGCGCGAACATGGCGGCGGCGCGATCGTTAACATCACCTCGATCTCGGCGGTGCGCGCCTCCACGCTGCGCTCGGCCTACGGCACCAGCAAAGCCGGGCTCGCGCATCTGACCAAACAGCTCGCGGTCGAACTGGCTTCGCTGGGCATTCGCGTCAACGCGGTGGCGCCCGGCCCGGTCGAGACCGCGATGGCGAAGCAGGTGCATACGCCGGAAATCCGCGCCGATTATCACGACGCCATTCCGCTCAATCGTTACGGCCTCGAGGAGGAACTGGCGGAAGCGATCTTCTTCCTGTGCAGCGATCGTTCGAGCTACATCACTGGGCAGGTCCTCGCCGTCGACGGCGGTTTTGATGCCGCCGGCATCGGCCTGCCGACGCTGCGCGGCCATCGGCGGAACGGCTAGTTCTTCCTCGCTCTTCCCCGCGAGTGGGGCGAGGGAAACGCGGCAAGCAAAATTGCCGGTGCATAATCTGTTCTGATCGAATCAGACCCGGAGCTCCAGGCTCTTGATTTGACGTGTTTTCTTCACGCAACCCCGAATCCATTCGCTCGAAAGCGCCAGGGCGCCGTTCGCTGGCGCAGCGTGACCTTCACGTCGCCAACGCTTAGGTTGTGCGAGCGCGGCGATGGTCCGGCGCCCTGCCTAACTTCACACCGGATCGCGGGAGTGACGTGTCATGTCGGGAATGCTCATCAACTTGATTATCCAGATCGTCAGTGGCGCCATCGGCGGCAATGTCGCAGGCGGCGCAGCCAAGAACATCGATCTTGGCACGCTTGGGAATACCATCGCGGGCGCCATCGGCGGTGGTGCCGGTGGGCAGTTGCTCGGCATGCTGATTCCGCTGCTGGCCAATAGCGCCTCGACGCCTGATATCGGCAGCATCATCGGCCAAGTCGCCGGTGGCGGCGTCGCCGGTGCCGTTCTCACCGCGATCGTCGGCGCCATCAAGAACAGGGCGGCGGCCTGAACGATCCGCGATTACGCGCCTGCATAATTGGCAGCGGACATCTGCAGGAATCGCATTTGTCCGCCGGCGGCTGCGACTGTATAAACCGGTTGCTTCTTCTCATGACTTGAAGAGGCTCTTATGAACGACCTACACACGTGGCTTTCGCAACAGCACCACGGCCTGCGGACCTTCCGCACCTTTCAGCAAAAACTCGACGATCTGAGCAACGGTGCCCCCGGGCAACGCGCCATGTGCCGGCTGCTGAAGGGTATCGTCGGCAGCTACATCGATACCTTCGATGAGGAACCTTTGCCCGTCGCGGTCGCGGACCGCGCCTACCAACGTCTGCTCGATGCGGTGGCCGGCCTCGATTTCGACGGAACTGCCGACCGGCGGTTGGCCGACATCAACCGCGTCGCCGCGCTGGATTTGCGCCACTAGAACTTCGGTTCTGATTGAATCAGAACCGAAGCCCTGGATTTTGCTTTGGCGCGTTTTCTTGACGCGAACCCGAATCCACTTCGCTTGAAAACCCTATTGGTCTTTCCAGCGCTGGTTGACCGCACCCACGCGCCAACCTTCCGCAAGCCGATCGACACGCGTCAACGACAGCGGATCAATCACGAAGCGTAGCGCCTGCTCGGGCGCAAGATCGAGCGCGATGGCGAGCACGGCGCGGATGGTGCCGGAATGCACGACGAGGATCGCCTCGCCCGCCGGGAGAAGCGCAAGCCCAGCGCTCGCGCGCGCGATCTGATCGACAAAACTTTCGCCGCCGGGCGGCCGGTTGCTCGCGGGCGCTTTCCAGAATTCGAGATAGGCCGCCGGGCCAAGTTCGCGCTCGAGTTCGTGGTGGCGCCGTCCGGTCCACGCGCCAAAATCCTGTTCGCGAAAGTCGGCCTGTTCGACCGCAACGAGCCCCAGCCTCTCGGCGGTCTCCCGCGTGCGGCGCGCCGGGCTGCACACCGCAAATGCGCTTCCCGGCAATCGTGCCTTCAGCGCGGCAAAGGCTGTGGCATCGCCGAGATCGGCCGGCGCGTCGGGGCCATGAATTACCCCGCGCGGTCCGTCGACCGGCGCGTGGCGGATCAGCCAGAGATTTGTCGGGACATTCATGGCTGCGCCAGCCGCGCGGCGAGCAGGACGAGGATCGCGGTCTCGGCCACCTGCTCGGCGCCGCCGAGCACGTCGCCGGTCTGGCCGCCGATCTGCCGCAGCGCCAGCCACGCGACGGCGAACCCGCTCAGGCCCGCCAGCACCGCCGCGTAGAACGCGTTGCTCCATGACAGCGACAACAGCGCGATCAGCAGCGCCAGCCCGCCGGCGATGGCCGCTGTCGCCGCATCGGGCTGGCCGGCATTGCGGGCCAACCCATCCTTGCGCGCATAGGGCAGGTTCAACGACATCGCAGGCAACACGCCGCGCGCCAGCGCGTGCGCGGCGATCAGGCTCGGGACGACATGGCTGTCCGGAATCGCCGCGAGCGCGGACAGTTTTGCGGCAAAGCTCACCAGCAGGATCATGGCGCCGTAGGTGCCGAGCCGGCTGTCGCGCATGATCTCAAGCTTCGATTCGAAATTGCGGCCGCCGCCGAATCCATCGGCGACGTCGGCAAGGCCGTCTTCGTGCAGTGCGCCTGTCATGATGGCGCTGCCGCCCAGCGCCAGCGCCGCCGCAGCAAGATCAGGCACGCCGATCGATCGCAGGCCGAGACACAGCAATCCCACCGCGGCGCCGATCAGCGCGCCGACCACCGGGAACATCCGGTGCGCGCGCACGAAATTCTGCGGCATCGCGCCATCGGGATGCGGCATCGGCAGCCGCGTCAGGAACGCGACGGCGGTTTTGAAATCGTTGAACCATTCATTCATGGAGATGTCCGGAGAATCGGTCTGGAGCGGGATGACTATTCTTCGAATCGTCATCCCGCTCTATCCTTCTTTTTTTGAGCATGATCTCCGGGCAAAGCGTTCCGCGTTTGTCTCGAGGGAAAACCGGTTTCCACTTTTCCGGATCATGCTCTAGCGTGCGCCCCCGCCCTACGAGAGTATAGCAACGAGAATCGCATGCAGTTCGACAGTCTAGACGACATCCGCGCCTTCTGTCGCGACCTGCCCGGCGGCGATCAGCGATTCGCTGACATCGCCGCCCGGCGGCAACAGAATCTGACAAAACCGCCGGGAAGCCTCGGCCGCCTCGAAGAACTCGCGATATGGCTGGCGCAATGGCAGGGCCGCGAGATGCCGCAGCTTGAGCGCGTCACCATCGCCGTCTTTGCCGGCAATCACGGCGTCGCTTCGCGCGGCGTCTCGGCCTACCCGCAGGCCGTCACCGCGCAGATGGTGGCGAATTTTGCCGGAGGCGGCGCGGCCATCAATCAGATCGCAAAAACCGCTGCCGCCGAGCTTCGCGTGGTGCCGATCGAACTCGAACGTCCCACGCGCGATTTCACCGAGGCCGCGGCGATGAGCACGGACGAATTTCTCGAAGCGATCGATGCCGGATATCGCACCGTGCCCGACGATTGCGATCTGCTGGCGCTCGGCGAGATGGGCATCGCGAACACGACGACGGCGGCAACGCTCTGCGCGGCCCTGCTTGGCGGCGGCGCGGCGCGCTGGGCCGGCCGCGGCACCGGCGTCGACGATGACGGGCTGGCGCGCAAGCGCGCGGCGATCGAGACCGCGCTGCATTTCCATCGCGGCATTTTGGGCGACCCGCTGGCAGTGGCGGCAGCCCTTGGCGGCCGCGAGCTTGCGGCGATCGCCGGCGCCGTGCTCGCCGCGCGGCAGCATAAAGTTCCCGTGCTGCTCGACGGTTTCGTGGCGACATCAGCGGTGCTACCGCTGGCGCGGCTCGATCGAGGAGCGCTCGATCATTGCCGCGCCGGGCACGTCTCGGCCGAATCCGGCCACCGCGATCTCTTGCACGAGCTCAAGCTGCCTCCGCTGCTCGACCTCGACATGCGGCTCGGCGAGGCGTCAGGCGCTGCCGTCGCGATCCTGTTGGCCCGCGCCGCGCTGGCCTGCCATGCCGGGATGGCGACATTCGCGGAGGCCGGCGTCTCCGGCGCGGAAGATTGACGAAACCTTGCCACATATCTCAGCGTAACTGGCCGGCAGGGCAGTCCTGACGAGGGAGCCGCGCATGCCGATGGCGGTCATCAAGGTAGCCGTAGTTGCTGCCGCGTTATGCGCGGCGATCGTGCCCGTGCGGGCCGAGGTACGCATTCTTGCGAGCCCGGGCGGCCAGGTCGGACCGTTTATCGAGCTGTTCGATCAGGTGCGCCAATCCGGCGAGCGGGTGGTGATCGACGGACCATGCCTGTCGGCCTGCACGCTGGTGCTGATGACGATACCGGAGGAGCGCATCTGCGTGACCCGCCGCGCGGTGCTGGGATTTCATGCCGCGCGGTCGATCGACCGCCGCGGCCGGACGTACGCCGAACCGGAAGCCTCGCGGGCGGTGCAGGAAGCCTATCCGGCGCCGGTGCGCGACTGGATCAGGCGCCGCGGCGGATTGACGTCGCGGCTATTACTGTTGCGCGGGCGCGAACTCGCCGCGATCTATCCGCGGTGCAGGTAGGAGTTCGCAGGGTGGGCAAAGGGGCACCTGGCGCCGCGCCCACCAATCCTTGAGCCGACAAGGATGGTGGGCACGCTTCCGCCTTCGCTCGTTGAGCTACGGCGGACAAGTCGCTTTGCCTACCCTACGGCGGCTCGACGCGCCGCCGTCACATGTCTTCCTTCGGGCAATTCACCATCCAGGGAATGCCGAACTTGTCGACGCACATGCCGAAGCCGTTGGAGAAGAAGGTCTTGCCGAACGGCATCCGCACTGTGCCACCCTCGGCGAGTGCGTTGAAGCGGCGTTCGGCCTCCGCGGGATCCTCGACCGCGAGTGCGACCGAAAAGCCCTGCGGCTGATGGTAATCGCCAGGCGTGGCGTCGGACGCCATCAGCACCTCGCCGTCGATGGTAATGCGGGCGTGCATGAGCTTGGTCTTCCAGTCCGGCGGGACCGGCATATCGGCGGGCCCGTCGCCATATGGCATCTTCGCCTCGATCTGCGCGCCGAGCGCCTTTTGATAATAGTTCAGCGCTTCCTCGCAATTGCCGTTGTAGAACAGATAGGGATTGACCTGCATCGCTGTCTCCTTGGGTTATCAATCGGTATCGATCGCGTTCCTGGATGCTGCGCAGCGCGCTAGCGGTGCTGGTCCGGGGTCCATCCGGGTCCCGGCTCTGCGTCGCATCCGGCACACGATAAAGTAGTGACGCTCACTTCTCGGTGATCGTCTTCAGATTGGCGAGACCGGCTTCGAAATCCTTTCCGATCATGTTGTCCAGATTCATAAACACCTGGATCAACCTGGACATGAAATTCGCCGGACCATGCATCAGCCATGTGACATGGGTGCCATCGCCCTGCGGCAGCATTGTGAACTCGGCGGTGTTGTGGCCTTCGAACGGCTTGAAGAAATCGAGATTGATGACGATTTTCGACGGCGCCGAGACATCGAGAATCTCCATGCGGCCGGAACCGACATTCTTGTCGCCGTCCCAGGCATAGACTGCGCCCCTGCCGCGCTCCGCACCGCTATAGGTGCGCTTCATCGCCGGATCCTTCTGCTCGTAGGGTGACCAGGTCACCCACTGGTGAAAGTCGGAGATCAGCGAAAAGATCCGCTCCGGCGGCGCATTGATGCCGACCGAACGCTGCACGCGCAGCGTCGTCGGCTTGGTCGCGGCGAGAATGAGGACGGCGGCGATGGCAACCGCCAATATGACGGCGATAATGACAAGGACTTCAGACATGACTGGCTCCGTATTCGTGAACGATCGTTGAAGCAGATCAGCGGCGGAACGGGATCAAGCTGCGTACGTTCTTGTCGCGCAGCCACAGCCCGCCCCACACCATCAGGCCGAGATAAAGCCCGAACAGCGTGTGCGTGAACAGGGGGCTGCCGATCCGCACATGCGAGGCCATGGCGCCGCCGAGATAGCCGGTGAGCAGAATCGCGCCGAGGATCGAGGTCGGCGGAATGGAATAGAGCACGGTGCAGACGATGGTGATGAGGCCGAGGCTCCGCGCCATCGTTTCACTCGAACCATAGCCCATTCGGCCCATGGTTTCGGTAACGATCGGCCACGGCACCAGCTTGATGGCGCCGTCGATCATCAGGAACACGATGACGAGGCCAGAGAGGATGCGGCCGGTCCAGCGTGCCGGCCTGGAGGCCGGGGTCTCGGTGATCGTTGTCATGATGCTCTCCGTGTCGTCTTGAATGGCTGCTCGGTTTCAAGACGAAGGACGGGAGAGAAATCCGACAGGGAGAGCGAAAATTTTCGATGGTGCCCGCTTCTTCCCTTCTCCCCTTGTGGGAGAAGGTGGCATAGGCGGCCGTCGGCCGCCTACTTAGAAAAGGACGCCGATGCTTTGCACCGGCTATGGACGCGAAGCGGCGGCGAGACGGATGAGGGGTCTGCCTCCGCGGAGAGCACCCCTCATCCGGCGCGCTTCGCACACCACCTTCTCCCACAAGGGGAGAAGGAAGGAAGCAAGAAGGAAGAAAAAAGAAAGCTACTTCCCAGCCTTCTTGCCGCGGGGCTGGCTGTCGCGCTGCAGGCGGTCGAGGTGCATGCGGATGTGGGCGGCTTCGGCCGAGGTGTTCGCCAGCGCGATGGCGCGGTCGAAGGCGGTGCGCGCCTCGTCGTTGCGGCCGAGCTGCATCAGGAAGGCGCCACGCACGCCGAAGAAATGAAAATAGTTCGACAGCCGCGCCGCCAGTGGCTCGATCATGTCGAGCGCAGCCTGTGGTCCCTTCACCTTGGAGACGGCAACGGCGCGGTTCAGCGTCACCACCGGCGACGGCTGCATGATCTCGAGCGCGCCGTAGAGCAGGTCGATCTGGGTCCAGTCGGTATCTTCAGGTTTTTCGGCGCGGGCGTGCAGCGCCGCGATCGCGGCCTGCACTTGATACGGCCCGCTGCGGCGATGGCGCATCGCCTTGTCGATCAGCGCCAGCCCCTCGGCGATGAGAGACTTGTTCCATAGCGAGCGATCCTGATCGTCGAGCAGGATCACCGCGCCATCGGCGTCGAAGCGGGCCGCGGCGCGTGCATGCTGGATCAGCAGCAACGCGGTCAGCCCCATGATCTCGGGCTCGCTCTGGAACAGCCGCAGCAACAGCCGCGCCAGGCGAATCGCCTCCTCGCACAGCGGGCTGCGAATCTCGGCGGTATCGCCTGAAGCCGAATAGCCCTCGTTGAAGATCAGGTAGATCATGGCGGCGACGGAGGTGAGGCGTTCGGAGCGCTCCACCGCGCCCGGCGTTTCGAACGGCACATCGGCGTCGGCGACCCGAGCCTTCGCCCGCGTGATGCGCTGCTCCATCGCGGCTTCCGAGACCAGGAAGGCGCGCGCGATCTGCTTCACGGTCAGGCCTGAGACGATGCGCAGCGCGAGCGCGATCTGCTGCGTCGCCGGCAGGTCCGGATGGCAGCAGATGAACAACAGGCGCAGAATGTCGTCGCGGTAGTGCGAGCCGTCGAGACGCTCGGCAATCCGTTCCTCGGCGTCATCGAGATCGGAGATCGCCTCGTCCTCGGGCAGCGCCTCCTGCTTCTTGCTTCGCCTGAGATCGTCGATCGCGACATTGCGCCCGACCATGATCAGCCACGCCGCGGGATCGCGCGGCGGGCCGTTCTGCGGCCAGCTCTTCAACGCACGCAGGCAGGCGTTCTGAAACGCCTCCTCGGCGGTGTCGAGGTTGCGGAAATAGCGCAGCAGCGCGCCGACCGCCTGGGGACGAGCCGAAGCCAGCGCGGCATCGATCCAGGCGGAGTCGGTCACGACGGCACACTCCCCGGGCGGAGCAGGCCAACGGGCCGGATCTCGTAGGCCCCGCCGGGATTGGCCGCGCCGAGATCGCGCGCGACGTCGACCGCTTCGTCGAGATTTTTGCAGTCGACGACATAAAAGCCGAGCAATTGTTCCTTGGTTTCGGCATAGGGGCCGTCAAGCACCAGCGGCGGATCGTCCTTGCGCAGCGTGGTCGCCGCCGTGGTCGGCAGCAGCCGCGCCACCGGACCGAGCCGGCCCTGCCTGGCGAGCTTGTCCTGCACGACGGCAAGCTTCTGCATGACCTCGGCGTCCTGTTCCTTGGTCCAGGAGCCGACGGTGTCTTCGTCGTGATAGCAGAGGATAGCGTAAAGCATGAGGGCTGGCATCTCCGTTGTCTTGATGACGAACGATTATGCCCTCAGCCGACAGGTGCGTCGAAGAAATTTTGGACCGGCCCCTTGCCAGTCAGGGACCGATGATCGGAGCCGGCGGCGGATTGAAGTGCCGGTAGGTGTGAACGACCACCTTGGAACAAAGGCTGCACATGACGAGAACCAGGAAGATGATCTTCATCTTTGTCCGGAAAGTCTCGATCCAGCTGCGGCCGGCGACGCGGTGACGGTTCCGCCAGGTAAAGCCCAGCGCGACCACCGCCACCGCGATGATAACAGCCTGTATCACCAGGAGATGCCATATGCGGCGGCGATCCGGCGCGCCTGCCGCTCGTGGGTCTCGCGCAGGCTCGTCCTCGAGCGGTAGGCCTGCGTGCTGGCGGCCTGCCTGCTGTAGGTCTGGTTGCTGTAGGCTGGCTTCCTGGGGGTTTGCGGCTCCACGACGGCAGATGGCGTGGCGACAGGTGTCGCCGGGGCAGGTGCTGCGGCTGCCACCGGCGCATCGTTCTCGGCCGGCACCCGATCGATGCGCTCAGCGGCCTGCGCCGAGACGGAAGCGAGAGCGAAAGCAGCGATGATGACCAATTTGCGCACTTGAAGTCTCCCTTGTTGGATGAAAGGAGGCTAGACAAACGGTTCGATCCACGATGTGAGGCGGGTCACACCGGGTCAGGCGTGCGAAAGGAATGGCAATGAACGAAGGTGCGCTCGCCCTGCTGGTGCACGGCGGCAGTGAAAACTGGTCGTCGCAGCGCTGGAAAGCCCGCTTCGACGAGGTCTGCCCGGACCGCCGCATACTGATGTTGCCGGATGCCTCGTTCGATCCGGCCGAGGTGCACTACGCCGCGGTGTGGAAGCCGCGTCCCGGCGACCTCGCCGCCTTCCCCAACCTGAAAGTCATCTTCAATCTCGGCGCCGGTGTCGATGCGCTGATGGTGGACCGCTCTTTGCCCGACGTGCCGCTGGTGCGCGTGGCCGTCACCGACCTCACCGCGCGGATGACCGAATATGTCGCGCTGCATGTGCTGATGCACCACCGGCAGGAACTCTATTTGCGGGAGTCGCAACGGGCCAAGCGCTGGGCGCCGAAAATGCAATGGGCGGCGGGCGCGATCTCGGTCGGCATCATGGGACTGGGCACACTTGGGGCTGACGCGGCCGACGCGCTCAAGCGCCTGGGCTTTCGCGTCGCAGGCTGGAGCCGCAGCCCAAGGGCGATCGACGGCGTCGATTGCTTTCACGGCGAAGCGCAGTTCGAGGCATTCCTGCGGCGGACCGACATCCTGGTCTGCTTGCTGCCGTTGACGCCGGAGACGCGGCACATTCTCAATCGCGCCCTGTTTGAGAAGCTGAATCGCAAAAGTCCACTCGGCGCGCCGGTGCTGATCAATGCCGGCCGCGGAGCCTTGCAAAACGAAGCCGACATCCTGCAATGCCTCGACGACGGCACGCTCGGTGGCGCCTCGCTCGACGTCTACGCCACCGAGCCGCTGCCCGTGGACAGCCCGTTCTGGACCCACCCAAAAGTGGTGCTGACCCCGCACAACGCCGCCGACACCGATCCCGACGAGATATCCAAATACGTCGCACAGCAGATCGCGCGCTTCGAGGCCGGCGGCGCGCTGGAGAATGTGGTGGACCGTAACCGGGGATATTAGGAGGCGCCGATCCTGCGGGATGAAAATGCCAATAGTCCGGCAGCGGCAAACGCCAGCAAGGCGGCAAGTTGAAACGTCTGGTGGAAGGCTTCGAGGAAGCTGTGGTTTTGTTGCAAGATTTCGAACACCATCAGGACAATCGAAGCGGCGGTCACGGTGCCCAGCGTTCGCGTCAGCAGCACAAGACTGCCGGCAACGCCGCGATCCATGAGCGGCAGCGCGGCGGTGACGATATCCGAATAGGCAAGCTGGAACAGGCCAAGGCCGATGCCCTGCACGACGAGCCCGGCGACCCGCAGGGCCGTCGGAGTTTCCTCTGTCCACGCGCTGAGCAACAGAAGACCGGCGCCAATCGCTGCGGCGCCCGCAATCGCCAGCCGCTCGGCGGAAATGTATCGCCCGATGAGGCGACCGCCGATCGGCGCGGCCAGCACCGCCCCTGCCGCAGCCGCAGCCAGGATGGCGCCGCTCTCGGTCAGCGCATAGCCGGGAACGCGCGTCAGAAAGTAGGGCACCAACAGCCAGACCGAGAAGGCCGCGAGATTGGCCAGCACGCTGACGAGATTGAGCAACGCAAAACCCGGCAGCTTAAGAACTTCGATGGCGATGATCGGTCGCGCGGCGCGTGACTCGCGGGCAATAAAGGCAGCAAAAGCCGCGGCGGACAGCAGGGCGAACCAGACAGCGGAGAATTCGCGAAGGCGGTTAAGCGCCAACAGCATCGTCACCAGGCCCAGAACCAGCGCGATGCCACCCACGACGTCGAAGCGATCGCCTGCCCGGTGCGGCGGCGATACCGGCAGGCCGCGCAACAGCAACAACGCCGCGACAGCGATGGGAATTCGGAACCAGAACACCGCCGGCCAATCCCAGATGGTCGTCAAGGTACCGCCGAGCAGAGGACCCAGCATCAATCCGAACGCCATCATCATCGTGTAGATGCCGAGCGCCCGGCTGCGCCGTTCCTCGCCATAGAGCGATGTCACCAGCGCCGTACCGCAGCTCAGCACCAGTGCCGCGCCCACGCCCTGCAAGCAGCGGAAAAACAGCATCGCACCGTAGCTGGGCGAACAACTGACGAGCAGCAGCGCCACTGCGCTCCAGACCAGGCCGATCCGGAAAACGATCGCGTGACCGACGGTGTCGCCGACGCGCCCGAGCGCCAACAACAGACTGGCGTAGGTCAATACGTAGCAAATGACGACCCACTGGATGTCGCCGATCGTGAGATCGAACCCCCGCGTGATGGAGGGGAAGGCAATATTCACCGACGTATCGAGCTGCGCGGTGGCCGTGCCCAGCCCGATCATGGCGACCTGCCACCCTTTCGAGCGGAACAGGCCGGTTGATACATTGGGGGGATCGGGCTCGGTAGCGGAAGGCACGCTGAAACCTGCCGATCTCACACCGGTGCGAAGGTAATCGCGCCGTCGGCATCGACATCGCGCGTCAGCCGCCCGATCGAGGCCAGCATGTTCAGATGCGCAAGCGACTCGCCGAACGCCTGGCGCGGATTGGCGTACAACACGCGCGGGAACACTTCCTGCGCCAGCGCAAATGCGCTGGTTTTTCCTGTGATGACGGAGGCGACGTCGCCGAGCCGGGCCAGATGGTGCTCGCGCAGCTGAGCGAGCCGGTCATGAAGCCCGCGAAATGGAAGGCCGTGGGACGGCAGCACCAGCGTGTCCGGCGGCAGCGTCCCGAGCCGCGCCAGCGAATCAAGATACTCCTTCAACGGGTTGGCCTCCGGCTGAGCCGAGGGCGTAATCACCGATGGTGTCATGTGCGACAGGACCTGATCGCCCGAGATCAATATCTTGTCGCTTTCGCAATAGAACAGCGCATGTTCAACCGAATGGCCACCTGCGGTGATCACCCGCCACTCGCGCTGGCCCATGGCGAACAGATCGCCGTCCCGAATGCGAATGAATTCCCGCGGCGGCCGCAGGCCGAGAAATGTCGACCGTCGCTGGGCTCCCATGATCTGGGCGGCTTCATCGTCGGAGGCACCGTTGCGCTTCACGAAGGCGGCGAAGTGTTCGTCCGGCCCCTCCTCGCGCTCGTGCCACATCTTCCACGCGTTGAGCCATTCGGCCAACGGCAGGCGCACCGCGCATTTCGTTTCCTTTACAAAATAAGCAGCAAGGCCGAAATGATCGAGATGCGCATGCGTGAAAGTGAGGTTCTGCAAGGGACGACTGCGCAGCAGTCCGCGCCATAGCTTGTCCCAGATCTCGAACGTGTCGTCGGTGTTCAGGCCGCAGTCGACCAGCGTCCACCCCGGACCGTTATCGAGCAGCCAGCAATTGACGTGATTGGGCGCCGTCGGCACCGGCAGCCGTACCCAGAACAGCCCCGGCAGGACATCCGTCAATTCGCCATAGGCCGGCGGCCGCTGGACCGTGAATTTCAGATCATCGGTCATCTCTGTCCCCCCATCCCACGCCTGCATGCATTCAGGCCGGCGCCCCGGCTTGAACATCGATTGTGAACTTACGCGATTTGATCAGCCCATCAACGCCAGCGAGACTGTTATGCCCTCCACGCAGGCCCACACAGCAAAAGTATTCTCCTTTTGGCTTGAGCAGCAGCCGTTTTTCCTCGACAACGTCAGGCGTCGCTGCGCGCGCCCCGGCACCGCCGCGGCATCCCGAGACCTGTTGGGCAAGAACAAATAATGGATGCGCTGAATCCCCAATCCGGACTCAAGCCGGAAGCTGATCCGGAACTGGAGTTGAACCGGCGCACCCGTCGCAATCTCCTGCTGCTCACCTGCTGCCAGGCCGTCGGCCAATCCTGCAACACCATGATGTTTGCGGCCACGGGACTGTCCGTCATCACCTTCTATCATCATCCTGAGTTCGCCAACCTGCCGGTCACGATGCAGCATCTCGGCGTGATGATCTGGGTGTTTCCGGCTGCGCTGCTGATGCAGCGAATCGGCCGGAGCATCGGCTTCCGCGTCGGCTCGCTGTTCGGCATGGCGGGCGCAACCGTGATGTGCATCGGGTTGTACACCGCCAACTTCCTCATCATGTGCGGCGGCGGTCTCATCCTCGGCTATGCGGTAGCTTGCCTGCAGATGTACCGCTTCGCCGCCGCGGAACTGGTGCCGCTTCACTACCGCGCCAAGGCGATTTCATGGGTGACCGCCGGCGGCGTCGCGGCCGCCGTGATCGGGCCCAGCCTGGTGCGCGTGACGCACGATCTGACGATGCCGCTCTATCTTGCGACCTATGCGGCCATTTTCGGCCTGCATCTCATCGTTTTCACGATCATGTCTTTCATCAGCTTCCCGTCGGTCGCATCCTCTGCGCCGACCGCAAGTCAGGCCGAGGCCATCGCACCGCCACGTCCGCTGTGGGAAATTGCGAGCCAGCCGCGTTTCATCGCATCGGCGATGGCCGGCATGCTGGCGTTCGGCACGATGTCCTTCATCATGAGCGCGTCGCCGCTGGCCATCGTCGGCTGTGGATTTCCGCATTCAGAGGCCCACTGGGTCATCTTCATGCATGTGCTTGGCATGTTCGTGCCGTCCTTCTTCACCGGCAATCTGATCAACCGGTTCGGCGCCACGACGGTGATGGCCTGGGGCGTTGTGCTGATGCTGGCCGGCGTCGTCGCGGCGCTCTCCGGCTTGACCGAATGGAATTTCCGGATCGCCCTCACCGTCAACGGCATTGGCTGGAACTTCCTGTTCGTCGGCGCCACCACGCTGGTGACGACTTGTTACCGCCCGAACGAGCGCGGCAAATCCCAGGCGCTTAACGACTTGCTGGTCTTCAGTACGACCGCCACGTCGAGCTTCATGGCGGGCTTTCTGCAGGATCGGTGGGGCTGGCAACCGCTCAACTGGTTTTCGGTGCTGCTGATGCTGGCCGCTGCCTGTGCTGTCTTGTGGCTTCGCAACCAGCGCCCATCGTTGAGCGCAGCTCACTGATCAATTGCGAGCGAGCGTATTGAGCCCTGCACTTCTTGACGCGTCTGCGCATGATATGATCGCAGGTATCGTGTAGGCGAGATGCAGGCAACCTATGTGGAAAACGCTTTGGCAGAAGTGGACCATCGACAAGCCGGCCGCGCTTGGCGATTGGCTGTGGGATGTTTTTGTTGTGCAACTGGCCGCGTTCCTGGACAGGCTGACGTTGCGAAAAGTCATCGCCTTCATCCCCGTCATTATTCTTATCTGGGCTTACTCCCATAGAATCCCGGTTTCCCCCGCATTGATGCTGGTCGGCGATTTGCTGGCCTACATCGACATCTTCTCGATGTTATTCCTGCTCGGCGTTCTCAGCCGTATCGAGACAATCTCGTTCATGATGAAGCAGGCAACAGCGCGCGCCGCCCGATTGGTAAGCGGCCTGCTGGAGGGGGTGCAACGGCTGGATTTCCGACACCGGCGCGAAGGCGGTGTCAGGAATCGGCGACGATTGACCAAGCGAGCTGCCGACGACGAGGACAGACATGTCGTCATTCATGGCGTCGCATGGGCTTAGGACACTATTTCGTCGCCCCGACCATCACATCGAGCGCGCCGTTGACGATGGCCTCCAATTCCTTGCGCGGCGTCTGCGCGCGGGCGCGGATAGCGATGGTGTGGATGGTGGCGGAGGCGAGCTGGGCCAAAACGACCGGATCGGCGCTTTCGGGCAATTCGCCTTTCTCCTTGCCCCGCCGGAAACAGGCCGCAAAGGCCTTGTCGAGTTCGACAAAACCTTCCAGCACCATGGCGCGGATATCGGGGTCATGCACCGCCTCGGAGGCTGCGGTCATCACCGTGAAACAGCCGCGCGGACCGAATTCGCCGGACAGATAGATATCGAGCGCTACCGCATAGATCCGCTCCAGTCGCCGGCGGATCGGTAACTCGTTGCGGAAGATGTCGCCCATGGCGGTACGCGCATCCTCGCGGTAGCGGCGGTAGCTCTTGATGAACAGCTCACGCTTGTCGCCGAACGCGCCGTAAAGGCTAGGCCGGTTCATGCCGGTGGCGGCGGAGAGGTCGTCCAGCGAGGTCGCGGCAAAACCATCCCGGCGGAACAGATCGAGCGCCTTGCCGAGCGCGACCTCCGGCTGGTAGGCGCGCGGCCGGCCGCGGCGCTTGGGCGGCACGGGGTCGTCGATCCTTGCCGCGGGCGGCTTTTTACTTTTTTGTACCATTTCGCAATAAATTCCTTGACCGCGCCTATATTATGCGGAACAGTATAAAAATCAATCCCGTCCGCCCTGAACGCCGGCCCGATTGATCAACCGCCAAGGAGGCAACCCATGGATCTTTATTTCTCGCCGCTCGCCTGCTCGCTGGCGACACGGATTGCGCTGTACGAAGCCGGCGCTGAGGCCAACTATCTCGAGGTCGATCCCAAGACCAAGGTGGTGCAGAAGGACGGCTCGGATTTTCGCGCGGTCAACCCGCTCGGGCTGGTGCCGACGCTGCGCACCGACGACGGGATGGTGCTGACGGAGAACGCGGCGATCCTGCAATATGTCGCCGACCGCTTTCCGAAAGCCGGCATCTCGGCGGCATCAAACACGGAGCGCAGCCGCCTGCATCAGTGGCTCTGCTTCATCGGCACCGAACTGCATAAGGCGCTGTTCGTGCCGCTGCTCGACAAGACGGCGCCGGCCGAAGCGAAGACCTATGCATTGACCAAGAATCTGTCGCGGCTCGATTATCTCGAGAACTACCTGAAGGGCCGCGAATTCCTGCTCGATCACTTCAGCGTGGCCGATGCCTATCTCGTCACCATCATCAACTGGACGATGGCAACGCCGCCGGTCGAGCTGGCGAAATGGCCTGTCGTGAAGGCCTATTACGAGCGGCTGCGCGCCCGCCCCAGCATCGCCAAGGCGATCGCCGAGGAGTTCGAGATGTACAAGGCCGAACTCGCGCGCCACAAGGCGGCGGCGTAGGCGATATCTCTCAACACGTCGTCCCGGCGAACGCCGGGACCCATACCGCGGGATGGATCATTAGGGCAGTCTGCGCGATGCTCTTCGCAAAACTGCTGCCTGTGGCTATGGGTCCCGGATCGCGCTTCGCTTGTCCGGGACGACAGTGGATGGACGGAACGTCAGACTGGCGGCGCCAGCAACCGCGCCGTCAGATCGTTCAACGCCCGACGAAATATCCCGGCGTCGTTGCGCGCCCGTGCCAGCACCAGCGCACCCTGAATGGTCAACAGCGCATCCTCGGCACGCCGCTGCGCCTGGCCCTTGCTCAACCCTGATCGCCGCAGCAGTGACGCCAGCGCGACCTGCCAGCGCGCAAAATAACCATCGACTGCTTCGGCAAACGTGTCACGCGCCGCGCCAAGTGCCACCAGTCCGACCAGACAGACGCGATCACCGGAATCAAAATACCGGTCGACGCCCGCGATCATCGCAGCGATCGCGCGCGCGGGATCGGAGGCCTCGCGCAAGGGCGCATAAATGTTGAACTCGAACCAGCCGTCGATGTCGGCCAGCACCTCGGCGGCCATCTGCTCTTTCCCGCCGGGAAACAGATGATACAGGCTGCCCTTGCCGAGCCCGGTGGCTTCCGTGATCAGCGTCAGCGAGGCGCCCTCATAGCCATGCGCGCGAAACACCTCGCCGAGCGCGCGCAGCACGTCCCTGCGCTCGACGCCCTTCTTCAGCATCGCGTCACAGCGCGGTATCGCTTAAGCCCGCAACGTCGGCCGGACGCGGCCCCGGGGCCGGCCAGTGGAAGCGCCGCTCGCTTTCCTTGATGGCAATATCGTTGATGCTGGCCTCGCGCCGCCGCATCAGGCCGTGCTCGTCGAACTCCCATTGCTCGTTGCCGTAGGAGCGATGCCACTGCCCGGCATCGTCGTGCCATTCATACTGGAAGCGCACCGCGATGCGGTTCTGATCGAACGCCCAGAGATCCTTGATCAGGCGATAGTCATGCTCCTTCGCCCATTTGCGGGTGAGGAATGCGACGATCGCATCGCGGCCTTCAAAGAATTCGGAGCGGTTACGCCAGCGGCTGTCCTCGGTATAGGCCAGCGACACCTTGACCGGATCGCGCGAATTCCAGGCGTCTTCCGCCATGCGCGCCTTCTGGGCGGCGGTTTCGCGGGTGAAGGGCGGCAGCGGCGGACGCGACATGACGTTTCTCCGGGTTTGCGATCCCGAGACATTGTACCGATCGGTACAGAGAGTCAACCGGCCAGAATCAATCCGGAGCCAGATCGGCCTTCATCAACTGCCGCAGCGATTTCGGGATTGGCTGCGCTCTGCCCTCGCAGATGAAGGCGACGCGCACCGCGGCCTTCACAAGCACGTCGTCGCCGCGCCGTACTTCCTGCGCCAGCGTGATCGAGGCGCCCTTTACGGCGATCGGCCATGTCACGACGTCGAGCACGTCGTCCATCCGCGCGGGGCGCAGGAAGTCGAGTTGCATCGAGCGCACCACGAAAGCAAAACCCGGCGTCTCCTCCTGCGCCTGCTCGAACAGCGTGTGCTGCTCGGCGCCCATCAGCCGCAGATGATTGGTGCGCCCGCGCTCCATGAAACGCAGATAATTGGCGTGATAGACGATGCCGGAAAAATCAGTGTCCTCGTAATAGACGCGGACCTGCATGTGATGGCGGCCGTCGCGGATCTCGCCGTCGAGAATGGGTGATGTCACTTGCAGTCCCTGATCGCGCTGGAGAGCAGTGGTTTTGCGCAAAATCAGCCCGGCACGCAAGCGCAACGAGGTTCCGCTACGCCACCGCCGGCCTTGCCGCCCCCAGCGTCACCAGCACGATTTCCGGGGGAACGCCGAGGCGGAACGGCATGATGCTGCAGCCGAGGCCGCCGGAGACCACGACGTCGCAGTTCATGCGGATGTGACCATAGGCGAGCTGCTGTCCGGACGGCGAAATCGGCGACCAGCCCAGCATGCGCACCTGACCACCATGGGTATGACCGGAGAGCTGCAGCGCCACGCGCGAGGGCACGCGCCTCGCTACGTCGGGCTCATGCGCCATCAGAACCACCGGCGCGGCGTCGGTGACCTTCGCCAGCGTGGCGCCGAGATCGTCGACGCCGATGCGCCTGAGCGGCCTGAAGCGGCGCGCCGGCATATAGGCGAGCTGGTCGCCGAGACCGGCCAGCCAGAACGAGTGGCCATTCTTGCTGAGTTTCTTCGCGTCGTTTTCGTAAACCGGAATACCAACGGCTTCCAACGCGCGGCCGGCGATCGGCAGTCCCTGCCCCTCGCGCTGCACTTCCTTGTCTTCCCACCAATCGTGATTGCCGAGCACGGCGTGCACGCCAAGCGGCGCCTTCAGGCCGGCGAGCACCCGCGCCCACTCGCTGGCGGGAATGAAGCGCGTCACCTTGCGATGTCCGGCCACATAGTCGCCGAGCATGACGACCATATCCGGCTTGAGCGCATTGGTGCGTTCGACAATCGCGTGGATATGATCGAGCGACATCCAGGGATCGCAGGCATGGAGGTCGGCGATCGCGGCGATCCTGAGCTCGAGCCCTGCCGGCCATTGCGGCGGTGAGATGTTGTACCGCGCGACGTGAAGCCGCAGGATCGGGGCGCTGAATCCGTAGGCGGTGGTCGAAACGCCCAGCGCGCCCAATCCACCGATGGCTTTCAGAAAATGACGGCGTGTTAACATGTGATCCAATCGTGATGCATCGCGACCATGGTGGCGGATTGAGCCTGAATTGCGGTGGGTTTGTGCAGATCGTCAGCAGGGCTCCAGCAGCTTCTCACCAGCGGTTCCACCCCGCCAGCGCATCCAGACGCGCCCTCAATTCATCAGGCGCGCGGTAATACCAGACGCCGCCGAGCAGATCATGGAAACGCTTGTTGACCGACGCTTCGCGCTCGATGCGGTCGATGGTCTCCATGCTGATGACGTCTTCGAGCGGACCGGCGGCGAGCAGCGACAGCATCACCGGATTGGTCTCGATCTTCAGGATCTCGACGATCAAGTCGATCGCCTTGTCGGGATCCTCCTCGCGCAGGTCACGCTCGTAATCCATCATCACGAAGAAATTATCGTCGCGGTCGCGTTCGGATTTCGAATGCTGATCGATCCAGGCGCGCGCCAGTTGCGCCACCGACATGGCCTCGCATTCAAGCGGATGCTTCGGCGTCCGGCGCGCGAGATCGTCGGCGCGCCAGCCCCTGCTGTCGGCAATCGCCTCGATGCGGCGCTTGAACGGCTCATCGGGCCCGAAATGAATCCCGCCCAGCAGCCAGCGCAACCCGGCATTTTGCTTCGCCTCGGTTTCGATCCGTCCGGCCACGGCGGCGCCATGCGCATAGAGCAGCGACAGCATGAACTTGTCGTTGAGCTGCATCACGGTCGGCTTGTCGGACTCAGAACGCAGCACTTCGAGCGCGAGATCGAACGCGCGGTCCGGCCGCTTGTGCGGCAGATGGTCGAAATAGAGAATCGCCGACCAGGCGGCGCCCGTCTGGTCGCGCCGGCTCAGGCGCTGCAGCGCGCCCCACATCGAGGCGAGCTCGGCGACCGGCATGGCGTCGAGGAAGCTTTCGGTATCGTCGGGTGTCGCCAGTTCCGGTGCCGCCGCAATGAGGGCGAGCATGTCGGCGGCTTCGGTCGAACCCATAGTGCACTCCACGGCAAGCAGCCGGCGCGGAAGCGCGCCTGGCATTTGCCCCTTAGTGCATCGCTGCAAGGATCGGGTTCGAAGCGATCAATCGTCGCTGTCGCTGTTGCCGAACAGGCCGAATTGCGCGGGATCGCGCGCCGGTTCCGCGAGGCCGAGATGGCGGAAGGCATGCGAGGTCAGAAGCCTGCCGCGCGGGGTGCGCTGCAGATAGCCGCACTGGATCAGGAACGGCTCGATGATGTCCTCGATGGCGTCGCGCGGCTCCGACAGCGCCGCCGCCATGGTCTCGACGCCGACCGGCCCGCCGCCGTAGTTCAGCGCGATGGTCGTGAGATAGCGCCGGTCCATGGCGTCGAGGCCGGCGGCATCGACCTCCAGCGCGCTTAGCGCGTGGTCGGCGATGGCGCGGTCGACGGAGCTTGCGTCCGCGGCGGAGGCAAAGTCGCGCACGCGGCGCAGCAGGCGGCCGGCAATGCGCGGCGTGCCGCGGGCGCGGCGCGCGATCTCGTTGGCGCCGTCAGGCGTCATGCCGATATTGAGCACACGCGCGCCGCGGGTGACGATCTTCTCCAGCTCTTCCTCGGTATAGAAATTCAGGCGAACCGGAATGCCAAAGCGGTCGCGCAGCGGATTGGTCAACAGCCCTGCCCGCGTGGTGGCGCCGACGAGCGTAAACTTTGCGAGATCGATCTTCACCGATCGCGCGGCCGGCCCCTCGCCGATGATGAGGTCGAGCTGGAAATCTTCCATCGCGGGATAGAGCACTTCCTCGACCGCCGGGCTGAGGCGATGGATTTCGTCGATGAACAGGACGTCGCGCTCTTCGAGATTGGTCAGCAGCGCGGCGAGATCGCCGGCTTTTGCAATGACCGGGCCTGAGGTAGCGCGAAAGCCGACGCCGAGTTCGCGCGCCACGATCTGCGCCAGCGTGGTCTTGCCGAGTCCGGGTGGACCGACAAACAGCACATGATCCAGCGCCTCGTTACGTTTGCGCGCGGCCTCGATGAAGATCGAGAGATTCTTGCGCGCCTGCGCCTGACCGACGAATTCGGACAGTAGTTGCGGCCGCAGCGCGGTGTCGCCGACATCGTCGGAACGGCGCTCGGGCGTGACGATGCGGGAGGGCGTGTTCACTCGCTGCCCCGCTTGTACTTGTTGGGCAGGAGTTCGCCGATGCTCACGACCTTCGGCGCACGGCCGTTGTCGGGGACGATGACCCGCGCGTTGGCGTCGTAGTCGTGGATCAGCTCGCGACAGATGCCGCAGGGCGAGACCACCGCGATCTTGCCGGGCTCACCGGGTTTGGGGTGACGCACGGCGACGATGGTTTCGATGCCGTGGTCGCCGTTTTCGGTGATGGCGCGGCCGATGGCAATCGCTTCGGCGCACACCGCGATCCGGCCGATATAGGCGTCGATATTCACGCCGGTGACGATACGGCCGTCGCGGGTGCGCATGGCGGCGCCGACCTCCTGCCAGTCATCGCGATAGCGCTGGCTGATGGCTTCGGTGGCGACAGCGATCAGTTCCTGGTCCTTTTTGCTCAGCATGGTGGAGAATGCATTCCTTGGTCAGTCGGTGGCCCAGCCGACGGCAGTCTATTTCGACAATTCCTTCAGGCCCAGCCGAATAAGCTGCGCCGTCTCTGCCTTCTCACCAGCACTACGCGAGGCCGCGGCAATCGCGGCGGCGGCCTGCGGCTGGCCATAGCCGAGATTGACCAGCGCGGAGATCGCATCGGTGACCGGGCGCGGCGCGCGGTGGTCGTCGAGCGCGCCGGCAAGATGCACCACGGCCGGATCGACATTGGCAAACGCCGGCGCCTTGTCCTTCAATTCAGAGACGATGCGCTCGGCGACTTTCGGGCCGACCCCGGGCGTGCGCGACACCGCGGCCTTGTCGCGCAGCGCGATGGCATTGGCGAGTTCGGCCGGCGGCAGCGTCGACAGCACGGCGAGCGCGACCTTGGCGCCGACGCCCTGCACGGTCTGCAGCAGGCGGAACCATTCGCGCTCGGTATCGGTGCGGAAGCCGAACAGCTTTATCTGGTCCTCGCGGACATAGGTCTCGATCGACAGCACCGCGGCCTCGCCGGGCGACGACAGCGCCTGCAGCGTGCGCGAGGAGCAATGCACCTGATAGCCGACGCCGCCGACGTCAAGGATCACGTAGTCCTCGCCGTAGGAATCGATCAGGCCTTTGAGCTTGCCGATCATAGGCTCGCCACCTTCAGCCGCAGCGCCACGCCCTGGCGGTGATGCGCGTGCGTGATCGCGATCGCCAGCGCGTCGGCGGCATCGGCGGATTTCGGCTCGGCCTTCGGCAGCAGGATCTTCAGCATCACCGCGATCTGGTTCTTGTCGGCATGTCCCGCGCCGACCACGGTCTTCTTGACCTGGTTGGGCGCATATTCCGCGACCGATATGCCGAACATCGCGGGCCCGAGCATGGCAACGCCCCTCGCCTGGCCGAGTTTCAGCGTGGCGACGCCGTCCTTGTTGACAAACGTCTGCTCGACCGCGGCTTCCGCCGGCCTGAAATCGCCGAGCACGGCGGCGAGCCCTTCATGGATCGCCAGGAGGCGGCTGGCCAGCGGCAGGTCATCCGGCGGCTCCACCGAACCGCAGCCGATGAAGACGAGCCGGTTGCCCTCGGTCTCGATCACGCCCCAGCCGGTGCGGCGCAGGCCGGGGTCGATGCCGATGATCCGGACGGGTTGGCGAATCGGTGGGGGTGTCATGGCCTAGTGATAACGCGAGAAGGAGGCAATCGAAATAGCAACCGGGCCGTCATCAACCGTGAAGCCGCCGCTCGACCAGAGCAACGCAGCGTTCATCGGGGTGCAAAAATGGTGCGGTTTCGGCCCGAAATGCACAACCTTCAGCCGGGTCGACGCCAGCCGGCCTCTCTCGAAACCGATAGCGCAACCGCAGGCTCTAAACTAGAACATCCCCAGCCAGCCGGTTCGCCGGAACCGAGCAAAGGGAGCACCACCTTGAACAAAGAATTGACCAATCGCAGCGCGACCGAAACCCAACTTGGCGAAGAGCTGAAAGCCTTGACCGGTGAGTGCCTGAATCGTTTTACCGGCGAATGGAACAATCATCTGGCCGTGACGCTGAAACGGCAGACACTCTCGCGGTTGCTTTATTGGGACCAGCTCTACCGGCAAATCCTCGAGAAGCCCGGCGTGATCTGCGAGTTCGGCGTCCAGTGGGGAGCTTCGCTGGCGCAGCTGATCAATCTCCGGGGCATCTACGAACCCTACAATATCAGCCGGCTGATCTACGGCTTCGACACCTTTTCAGGCTTCGAATCCGTCGACGCGAAGGACGGCGGGTTCAGTGAGAAGGGCGATTACGCGACCAGCACTGGATACGAAACGGTGCTTGAAAAACTTCTCGACATTCACGAGGCCTTCTGCCCGGTATCGCACAAGAAGAAATTCCAGCTCATCAAGGGCGACGCCTCTGTCACCGTCAAGCAATGGCTCACCGACAATCCTTCGGCGATCATCGGCATGGCGATCTTCGATATGGACGTCTACAAGCCGACCAAGGATGTGCTGGAAGCGATCCTTCCGCGATTGGCCAAGGGCTCGCTGCTGGTATTCGACGAACTCAACTGCCCGCATTTTCCCGGCGAAACGCGTGCCGTGGATGAAGTCCTGAAGATCAACAATCTCCGCCTCAGGCACTTTCCGCACCAGCCCTACTGCGCCTGGGCCGTGTACGGCGAGTAGTCGCGTCTCCGCCCGTTGAGCGCAGACCGGTCGCGACAACCCCGGTGCGTCAGCCTATGCCGGCGCGCGCAATGGCGGCGCGGTCTTCGCCAGGCGGTTCTGGTAGACGTAGGAGTACATCACCACGAACATAACGATGTCCCGGTTGTAGACATCGGTCGGAAACCGCTCCCATTGTCCCTCATAGCCGGAGTAGAGATTCTCGAACAGAATGTCGCCATTCAAGACCCGCGACATCAGCGAGGAATCGACCGTTATTCGCTTGTTCGGCAGCCCGTTCTTGTGGGCGCCTATGTGAACGTCGCCGCCGAACACGACCGTGCCGGTCGTGTCGACGTCGGGCACGACGATCTCAAGCGACTTCCCGACAATGGTCTCGAAGAATTTTGCATCGCCCTGAATCTTGCGAGCGACGAACTTGTTCAGATTATCGAGGAAGTAGATGAATTTTTCCCGGTCGAAGGCGGCCTTCGGCGCCGGCGGCTTGTAGGTGTCGCACTGGTTGATGATCCCATACGCATCATAGTAGCGCACGGTGGCGTCCTTGAGTTGCTTGTCGCTGTAATCCGAGTGCGAAATGAACGCCTTCGCGATCTCGCCATCCGAGAGATCGAGCACATCGCCCGGATAGAAGTCCCTCACATTCACTCTGCCCAACAATTCCCGGGATTTGGCATCGTCGAGCAGGTCATCCCGGATGAACTTGGACGTCGGGACGAGCGCAAGGTCGAGATACGACGGGAATTCCTTGACGAAGATCGACGCAAAGCCGGCATAGGAATAGAAGGAATCGAGCCCAAGGGCGTCGGCATTCTTCATGCCCTGAACCACCATTCCCTTCACTTTCGACCGCAGGATCGTGAGCTTCTGCTTGTCGTCGAAACAGGTGTAGCTGAGCGGATGGCCGGAGGCGCTGTTGGTCTGGCTGAAGAACGCAATGTTCCGGTTGGCATATTTCGCGCGGTCGTTGGCGATGCTGGCTAACGCCTCGGGCGCGAACTCGAACCAGTTGTCGTTGCAGTGAATGACGAAGCCGCTGCCAGTGTCGATGGTATAGGTGGCGTCATCGAGCGACCGCGTCGGATCGACGTAGCTTTTCACGGCAAAGCCATTCTCCAGCACCGTCCCCCGATCGCTGTCGGCGGTCTTGAGATTGCCAAAGCCCAGCTTCTTCAGCCGGTTCAAGACCGACGGCGCGTTGAAGCTCGCGGTGACGATCTCGATGTCCTTGTCGAAAATGCTCAGCATATGGTCGTCGCAGTGATCGTCGTGGCCATGCGAGATCAGGATGCTGAGCTTGTTGCCGAGGGCCGCGAGATAGGTCGGGTGGACATATTGCTGGAACGTCGGCAGCCAGCTGCCGAAACCGACACGCAGATGCCACGGGTCCGTCAGCAAATAGCGGTCGCCTTGCTTGATCAGGAGGCTCGCATGGTTCACGAACATCAGGCTGGTTTTTTGCTGTGATTGCTGCGTGTCGCGTGCCTGCTCGGTCATCTCGGTCCTCGCTCTGCTTTGTGGATGGCGGGCAATGGCCGGCTTCAGCCGCCCATCTTGGCGACCAGCGCGTCGGAAATCTCGAAATTGGCGTAGACATTCTGAACGTCGTCGTGCTCGTTCAACAGGTCCATCAGCTTCAACAGCTTCTCGCCGGTCTCGTCGTCAACCGAGATCGTGTTCTGCGGCTTCCAGGTCAGCGCCGCCTTGCGGGCTTCGCCGAATTTCGCCTCCAGCGCCTTCGCAACCTCGCGAAACGTTTCCTGCGAGGCGTAGATCTCGTGGCCGCTTTCGCTGGATACCACGTCGTCGGCGCCGGCCTCGATCGCGGCATCCAGCATCGCGTCATCGGTGGCTTTGCTGGCGTCATATTCGATGATGCCGGTGCGGTCGAACATGAAGGCAACCGAGCCGGTTTCACCGAGATTGCCGCCGGACTTGGCGAAGAAGGAGCGGATGTCGGAGGCAGCGCGGTTGCGGTTATCCGTCAGCGCCTCGACGATCACGGCGACGCCGCCGGGGCCGTAGCCCTCGTAGCGGATCTCGTCGTAGCTCTCGCTGTCGCCGCCAGTCGCCTTCTTGATGGCGCGCTCGATATTGTCCTTCGGCATGTTCTCCTGGCGCGCGGCGATCACGGCCGCGCGCAGCCGCGGATTCATGGCCGGGTCCGGGGTTCCGAGCTTGGCCGCCACGGTGATTTCCCGCGCCAGCTTGCCGAACAGTTTCGACTTCTGGGCATCCTGCTTGCCCTTGCGGTGCATGATGTTCTTGAACTGGGAATGGCCGGCCATGCAGGGTCTCTTGGATTCGTCCGGAGGGATGTGGGTGAAGCGCGGCCTTATAGGCCGCCAATCGGCCGAAATCAAAGATTTGCGGACCACGAGGGTATGCAAGTACTGCCGCCTGCCGGAATATCAGGCAGTTGTTAACCATGACTTCATGCTCGGATGAGAGGATTTTGCACCAGCCCTCAACTTTTAAGAGACCCATGGCGTTCGGTTTGTTCAAAAAGCAGGTGCCGGAGCCGGCTGCGCCTGCCGCTGAAGCCAAGGCTCCACAGGTCC
Source organism: Bradyrhizobium sp. AZCC 2262 (assembly GCF_036924535.1). Taxonomy (NCBI): domain Bacteria; kingdom Pseudomonadati; phylum Pseudomonadota; class Alphaproteobacteria; order Hyphomicrobiales; family Nitrobacteraceae; genus Bradyrhizobium; species Bradyrhizobium sp. AZCC 2262. Next base: position 7,041,445 of record NZ_JAZHRT010000001.1, read on the forward strand.
CAGCCACGGCTGAGGCCGTCACTTCCGAGGGCGATTCGGCCAAGGCAATCCTTGAACTGCTGGAACTCGAACTCGGCGCGATGATCCGCCAGCTCGAGCGCGCGGCCAATTCGGTGGCCGGCGGCGCCGAGGCGACGGCTGCGACGCTGTCGACCATCCGCCAGCGCACCGACGCTCTCACGAGCCGTACCAGTGCAGCCCAGGGCACCGCGACCACCTTTTCGCACGCCGCCGACAAGTTCACCCAGTCGGCGCAAGGCATCGGTTCCCAAGTGCGCGACGCCGGCAAGCTTGCCGACCAGGCCAGCGACGCCGCCCGCGAAGCCAGCGCCAATGTCGACCGCTTGCGGGAATCCTCGGCGGCGATCGGCAACGTCGTCAACCTGATCGCGCAGATCGCACGGCAGACCACGCTCCTGGCGCTCAATTCCACCATCGAGGCCGCACGCGCCGGCGAGGCCGGGCGCGGTTTTGCAGTGGTCGCCACCGAGGTGAAGGCGCTCGCGGTGCAGACCCAGAACGCGACGGAAGAGATCACCAAGAAGATCGAGGCGCTGCAGCGCGACGCCGCGGGCTCGGTCGACGCCGTGCATCGAATCTCGCAGGCGATCGAAGCGATCCGCCCGGTGTTCGAGAACGTCAACGGCGCGGTCGCCGAACAGAACGCGACGACCGGCGAAATGGCTGACAACGCGGCCTCCGCCTCCAGCTTCATCGCTTCCGTCGGCAGCAGCGCAACCGAGATCGACAGCGCGACCAAGGAAGCCGAGGCGCACGGCGAAAGCGTCGCCGAGGCGGGACGCGCCGTCACGAATTTTGCGCAGAAGCTCAAGTCGCGTTGCGCCGTGCTGCTGCGGCGGGGGGAGAAAGAAGGCGACCGCCAGGAGCGCCGCAAGGACGAAAGGCTGCCCTGCAGCCTCAAGATCGAAATTGCCGGCCCGCGCGGGGTGATATCGGCACCGGTCTACGAAATTTCCATGGGTGGCATTCTGGTCAGCGGGGCAGACGCGGAAGCGCTGGCGCAGGGCCAGAGCTTCGACGCGACGCTGGAGCACGTCGGCGCCTGCCGGATTCGCGTCGTCCAGCGGTCGAAGGCCGGCACGCACGCGCAGTTCGAAAGGCCGGATGCGGCGCTGACCGAGAAGATCGAAGACAGACTGTGGTCGATCCAGGACGACAATACCGAGGCCGTCACCCGCGCGATGGAAGCCGGCGCAGCGCTGAAGAAGATTTTTGAGAACGGCATCGACAGCGGCGCCATCTCGATCGAGGACATGTTCGACACCAACTACGTCGAGATACAAGGCAGCAACCCGGTGCAGTACCGCACCAGGATTCTTGACTGGGCCGACCGCGCGCTGCCGCCGTTCCAGGAAGCGTTCCTCGCCAAGGACAAGCGGATGGCGTTCTGCGCCATGATCGACACCAATGGCTATTTGCCGGTTCATAACAAGATCTACTCGCACCCGCAGCGGCCGGGCGACGTCACCTGGAACACCGCCAACAGCCGCAATCGCCGCATCTTCAACGATCCGGCCGGCCTTGCCGCCGGGCGCAACCAGCGCGCCTATCTGATCCAGAGTTACGCCCGAGACATGGGCAACGGTAACATGGTGATGATGCGCGAGATCGATGTGCCAGTCAGCGTCAAGGGCCGCCACTGGGGCGGTTTCCGAACGGCGTACCGGCTGTAAAGCGGGATGACGTTTCTTCGAACCGTCATCCCGCTTTATCTTCTTGTTTGAGCATGATCTTTTCGGAAAACCGGTACCCACTTTTCCGGATCATGCTGTAGTGCGCTCTCAGGCAAGACGCGAAGGCGCGAATCGCGTTCTAGACTTGGAATTGGAATGCGATCGCCGCGGTGAGCCGATGACCGGCTCTGACTGGAGAAAGCTCGAACATGTCCGTTGTGCAGCGTGCGGTCCTGGACACTCAATCCAACCAGACACTGGCCGAACGACTCATTGACCAGCTTGCCAACCGCATCGGCGGGCTCGGCGTGGAGCTTGCCGATATCGCCGGCAACGTTCAGGAGGTCGCAAGCCGCGTCGCGAACCAGTCGGAGCGGTTCCACCACTTGCAGAAGACGGCCCAGACGATGGTCTCGGCCAACCGCGACATCGCTAATGCATCGCAGGCGGTGCAATCGACCACGTCCGCAGCCGTCGTAGAGATCGTTCAGTCGCGCAGCGCGGTGGATACGGCCGTCAAGCACATCGCCGAACTCGTCGAAGCGGTCGGCCGCATCGAAGCCCGGCTCAGCGCCGTCGGCTCGGCCCTGTCGCAGGTAACAAAAGTTTCCGGCTCGATCGAGGCGATTGCGAAGCAGACCAACCTGCTGGCGCTCAACGCCACGATCGAGGCGGCGCGCGCCGGAACCGCTGGCCGCGGCTTTGCCGTGGTCGCGAGCGAAGTGAAGAGCCTGGCGGAGGGAACTCGCCAGGCCACGCAGCAGATTTCCGACACCATGCGCGATCTCGACGGCCAGATCGGCAGCCTGATCGGCGAGAGCAGCGACGCCTCACTGCGCGCCAAGAGCGCCGGTGAAGGCGCACAGCAGATCAGCGGCATCATCGCGCGCGTGCACCAGGGCATCGCGTCCGTAGGCCAGGAGATCGACGGCGTCGCCAGGGCCGCGACGTCCAATCTCGGCCATTGCGACACTGTTATCACCGAGCTCAGCGAGCTCGCCAAGGGCGTCGACCTCTCCTCGCGCGATCTCAAGCACGCGGACGACCGGGCGGCAAAGCTGCTCGAGACCTCCGAAGACCTGATCGCGCTGATCGCCGACAGCGGCGTCGAGACCTCGGATGCACCGCTGATCCGCGTCGTCGTCGACACGGCGAAGCGCATCTCGGCCGAGTTCGAGGCCGCGATCGACCGCGGCGAGATCACGGCCGACCAGTTGATGGACGAGAAGTACCGCGAAATATCAGGCACCGATCCGAAGCAATATCTGACCGACTATGTCGCCTTCACCGACCGCGTTCTGCCTTCCATTCAGGATCCGATCCAGAAAAGCGATCCGCGCATCGTGTTCTGCGTCGCCTGGGCCAAAGGCGGATATCTTCCGACCCACAATCCGAACTACCGCCTGCCGCAGGGGGCCGACCCGGTCTGGAACAACGCCAATTGTCGCAACCGCCGCCTGTTCAGCGATCGCGCCGTGAAGAAGGTGGCGGCGAACACAAAGCAATTCCTGCTGCAGACCTACCGGCGCGACATGGGCGGCGGCAATTTCGTGCTGATGAAGGATCTGTCGTCACCGATCGTCATCCGCGGCCGCCACTGGGGCGCATTCCGGATGGGTTTTCGGCAGAGCTAGGGCGCGCACTCACAAGCGCGCAGCCAGATCCGAAATGGAAACGTGGCAAGCCGCGAGATTGTCATACCGGGTTGCGACGACATTGCCTGATCTTGCTAAATGTCAGCCGCGCCTGCACCCTGCCGCGCGGCTTTTTCTTGTGCCACGATTCCTTCCAGTCGTGAGATGTTCTCCAGCAGGCGCTGGCTGGTCAGGACGAGAAAGTAATAGCCAAATTGCGGATTTTGAAAGTAGATCTCGAGCAGCTTTTCATAGGTTATGGTCAGTACCTGCCCGTCCTCTATGCATTCGACCGTCGCGGTTCGCTGCTTATTGGGCGTAAGGAAGCCAAGTTCGCCCACGATGCGTCCCGGCGGAAGTTCGACGCCGATTTCCGTGACCAAATACCTTCCTGTGATTGTCAGGAACATTTCGTTGGCTGCATCATCCTTCTTGCACAATGTGTCGCCCCGGCGATATCTGCGCTCGGTCATGAACGGCCTGAGCCATTCCATCGAGGTGTCGCTCTCCGTCGCGAGACGTGCCTTCTTGATCAGATTGCGCATTTGACGGAGGCGAACGGCATTGATCGGCAGCAAAAGCAGATAAAGGAGAAAGGTCGCGACGTTCCCGGAGAGCGCACCAAAGGCAACGAAGAATGTACAGCCGGCCATGTTAGCGATGCGCAGTGGCACCATTGTCTGCATCAGCAAGGTAGCGACAAAGAAGATAGCGCCGATCAGGGCGAACATGTTGGCAAGCGTGATGTTGGCCAACCCAATTTCGAGCAGCCGGTTGAACAGTGCCTCGTAGGTGATGTTGTTGGGATCAAGACCTATCTGTACCAAAATCTTTGCGATCCTGAGATTGTCGGCCGCGGTATCAAGAATGCGGTTCAATATCGTCGAAAAGTCTGCACTGCTGGACATCATCGGACCATCCCCCGCCGCTTTAGTTGACATGCCTCAACCAGGCGCGCGCACGCAATGGCGATGATCATATCAGTTCGCTTAAAACTGATGCAGTCGCGCTGCACGATCTTGTGATCTGCCGCGTTGGCCATGCAGGCCAGCATTGCGAAAAACAATCTCGCTTCCAGCCCCGCCGCGGCGCGATATTTTGGGCTCTTCGCCACGCGTTCGCTGCCCGTGGACGCAAACACCGGGGATGCTTATGGCAACGACGCTGACCATCAATGGCGAACCGAAATCCTTTGACGCTCCGGCGGAGATGCCGCTGCTCTGGGTGCTCCGCGACATCATCGGGATGACCGGCACCAAATACGGCTGCGGCATCGCGCAGTGCGGCGCATGCACCGTGCATGTCGACGGCAAGGCGGTGCGGTCCTGCGTCCTCCCGGTTGGCGCATTGAATGGCCGCAGCGTTACCACCATTGAAGGCGTCGGCGCTTCCGCCGCCGGCGCCAAGGTGCAAAAGGCCTGGCTGGATCTTGAGGTGATCCAGTGCGGCTATTGCCAATCCGGCCAGATCATGTCGGCCGCAGCGCTATTGGCGTCGACGCCCAACCCCGATGATTCCGACATCAACGCCGCGATGTCCGGAAATATCTGCCGCTGCGGCACCTATGTGCGGATCCGCGAAGCCATCAAGCTGGCCGCGTCCGGACGCTCGTCATAGGAGGCGCGCCATGATCTCCGCAAACAAGCGCCATGACGAGCTTTCACGCCGCGCCCTTCTCACCGGCGGTCTCTCGACCGGCTTCGTGCTGGCCTTCCATCTGCCGCTGCGCGCCGCGGTCAACCAGCCGGTGCAGCCGCCTGATGCGACCGATGGCAAGTTCGCGCCCAACGCCTTCATCCGCATCGACGAAGCCGGAAAGGTCACGCTGGTGATGCCGCAAGTCGAGATGGGCCAGGGCACCTACACCTCGATTTCGATGGTCCTTGCCGAGGAGCTCGATGCGGATTGGACGAAGGTCGCGGTGTTGCACGCACCGCCGAACGACAAGCTTTATGGCAATCCGACCTTCGGCCTGCAGGTGACTGGCAATTCGAACTCGATCCGCGCCTGGTGGAAGCCGCTCCGCACGGCCGGCGCCAGCGCGCGCGCCATGCTGGTGCAGGCGGCAGCCAAGCAATGGCAGGTCGAAGCGGCCAATTGCACGGCGTCGAAGAGCGAGGTCACGCACACCGACAGCGCCCGAAAGCTCTCCTACGGCGCGCTGGCGATCGCCGCGAGCAGCGAGACGCCGCCGAAGGACGTCCCGCTGAAAGACCCCAAGGATTTCGTCTATATCGGCCAGCCGCTGAAGCGGCTCGATACGCCCGACAAGACCAACGGCAAGGCCGTCTACGGCATCGATACGATCCTGCCGGACATGAAATTTGCAACGGTTGCCGCCTGTCCCGTGTTCGGCGGCAAGGTCGGCAAGGTCGATGACGCCGCAGCTAGGAAGATTGCCGGCGTGCGCAAAATCGTGGTGCTTGACGACATGGTCGCCGTGATCGGCGATCACATGTGGGCGGCGAAGAAGGGCCTGGAGGCGCTGAGGATCGATTGGGACGAAGGGCCGAACGCCAGGATCAGTTCGACGGACGTCTGGCGGGATCTGCGCTCGGCAAGCGAGAAGGACGGCGCGGTTGCCAAATCGGTCGGCGACATCGCCAAGGGACTTTCGACCAACGACAAGTTCGAGGGGACCTACGAGTTACCCTTCCTGGCGCATGCGGCGATGGAGCCGCTGAACGCCACCGTTCACGTCAGGCCGGACGCTTGCGAGATCTGGACCGGCACGCAGATCATGACCCGCGTGCAGTCGGAAGCCGCCAAGGCCGCGGGCCTTCCGGTCGAGAAGGTGATCGTCAACAACCACCTGCTCGGCGGCGGCTTCGGCCGCAAGCTCGAGCCGGACATGGTCGTTGCCGCGGTGCGCGTGGCAAAGCAGGTCGACTATCCGGTCAAGGTGGTGTGGACGCGGGAGGAAGACACCCAGCACGACGTCTACCGACCGGTCTATCGCAACAACATCACTGCTACGCTGGTCGACGGCAAGGTCGGCGCCTGGAAACACAAGGTCACGGGCTCGGCCGTGCTGGCGCGCTGGCTGCCGCCCGCGTTCCAGAAGGGCATCGACATCGACGCCGTCGACGCCGCGGTCGACATGCCTTACGACATTGCGAACTTCCATGTCGAATATGTCCGCGCCGAGCCGCCGGCGGTACCGACCGGCTTCTGGCGCGGCGTCGGTCCGAACAACAACGTATTCGCGGTCGAATGCGCCATGGACGAACTGGCGCGCAAGGCCGGCAAGGATCCGATCGAATTTCGCCGCGCCATGCTCGGAAGCAAGCCGCGGGCGCTGGCGGCGTTGAATCTCGCGGCGGAAAAAGCCAATTGGGGCGAGAAGCTGCCATTGCGCGTCGGCCGCGGCGTCTGCCTGCAGCCGTCGTTCGAGACGTTCATCGCAACCATCGTGGAAGCCGAGGTCGACCCACAGGGCGAAGTGGCGCTCCGCCGCGTTGTTTCGGTGGTCGACACCGGCATCGCCGTCAATCCCGATACCGTGAAGGCGCAGATCGAGGGCGGATTGATTTTCGGACTGACCGCCGCGCTCTATGGCGAGATCACGATCGACAAGGGTCGCGTTCAGCAGTCGAACTTCCACGACTACCGGATGCTGCGCATCAACGAGACGCCGAAGATCGAGGTTCATGTCGTCAAGAGCGGCGAGCCGCCCGGCGGCATCGGCGAGGCCGGCACCAATGCCGGCCCACCGGCGCTGCGCAACGCGATCTATGCCGCAACCGGCGTGGCGCTGCGGCGCATGCCGATCGACCGTTCGCTGATCGCCGCGGGGAAGAGGGCATGAGACGGATACGTATTCTCGCCGCCATCGCCGTCGTCGTCATTGCGGCAATCGCGGTCGGCACCTGGATCATCCGCGGGCCCGGCCCGCTCGACTTTTCCGGCGGCCCGAAGGTCGCGCTCGCGGATTATCGCGGGACAAAACCTTCCGGCGTGCCGGCGGCGCTTGAGAAAGCGGGCCTGATCGAACGCGGCGAATATCTCGCCAGGGCGGCGGACTGCATGGTCTGCCACACCAGCCAGGGCGGCAAGGAATATACCGGCGGGCTCGGGTTCAAATTGCCGTTCGGTACGCTCTATTCGACCAACATCACCCCAGACAAGGAAACCGGTATCGGCAATTACAGCGACCAGGATTTTCTCAACGCGGTCCAGCGCGGCAAGCGCCATGACGGCGCGATGCTTTATCCGGCGATGCCCTATCCGTCCTACACCTACATGAGCGACGAGGACGTGCTGGCGGTCAAAGCCTATCTGTTCAGCCTACCGCCGGTACGCGCGGCGGCGCCCGAAAACACGCTGTCGTTCCCGTTCAACCAGCGCTGGGCGATGTTGTTCTGGTCGACGGTGTTCAACCCGGACACGCGCTTCACACCCGACACCTCGAAGAGCCCGGAGTGGAACAGGGGCGCGTATCTCGTGGAGGCGCTAGCCCATTGCGGCGAATGCCATACGCCGCGCAACCTCGCCTTTGCGCTCGACAACCGCAAGAAATTCGCCGGCGCCGTGACGGCGGGCTGGCGCGCCTTCAACATCTCTTCGGCCAAGAGCACCGGCGTCGGCGGCTGGAAGGATGAGGATCTCGCCGCCTATCTTTCGAGCGGACATGCCCCTGGCCGCGGCGCGGCATCGGGACCGATGGGCGAAGCCGTCGATCACAGCCTCAGCAAGATGACCCCGGAAGACATCCGCGCCATCGTCGCCTATCTGCGCAGCGTACCGCCGACGCCTTCGCTCGACTTGCCCGCAACCACCGCGCCGCCTGCGCCCGCCTCGCACAAGCAAGGCATCACCGCCGATGCACGCGGCAAAATGGTGTTCGAAGGCGCCTGCGTGAGCTGCCATGGCTGGAGCGGCGAAAGCGGCATCTCGCCGATGGCGACGCTGACCGGCGCCTGGGCGGTGAACGATCCCGCCGCGACCAACGTCGCGCAGATCGTGATATCAGGCACCAAACGCCATACGCCTGATGACGCGCTCTCGATGCCGGCTTTCGGCAATGCCTATACCGACGACGAGATCGCGGCCGTCGCCAACTACGTGACCGCGCGGTTCGGAACCAAGGGATCGAAGCTGACGGCGAACGACGTGGCGGAACTGCGCAAGCAGACCGCGCAATAGCGCTCAAGCCGGGCGCAGGCTAGCTCACCCAAAACCCCGGTACTGCCGGCTCGAGCCTGCCGCCGGCCCGCACCGGTGCGACGCGCAGCGCGAGGCCGGTGGAATCATCGGTCTCGACCGCAACGCCGCTGAGCGTCGCAACGCCCGCCGCCGGTTCGAAGCGGCCTGAGGGAATGCCGGTCGTGAAGCGCCGCAGCGGCTCTTCCTTCTGCATGCCGATGATGGAATCATAATCGCCGGTCATGCCGGCATCGGTCATGTAGGCGGTGCCGCCGGCCAGGATCTGATGATCGGCGGTCGGCACGTGGGTGTGGGTGCCGACGACGAGGCTGGCGCGGCCGTCGCAGAAGAAGCCGATGCCCTGTTTTTCGCTCGACGCCTCGCCGTGGAAATCGACCACGACTGCATCTGCCGCCTCGCGCAGCGGACAGGCGTCGAGTTCGCGGTTGAGCACCGCGAAGGGATCGTCGAACGGCGTCATGAAGACGCGACCGATGGCGTTGACGATCAGCGCGCGCTTGCCGTTCTTGGTATCGACCAGCGCAGCGCCGCGGCCCGGCGTGCCCTTTGGAAAGTTCGCAGGCCGGACCAGCTTCGGTGCGCGCTCGATGAACACCAGCGCCTCGCGCTGGTCCCAGGCGTGATTGCCGAGCGTGACGGCATCGGCGCCGGCGTCGAGGAATTCCTGATAGATCGCCTCGGTGATGCCGAAACCACCGGCGGAATTCTCGCCATTGACGACGACGAGGTCGAGAGCCCAGTCCCTGATCATACCGGGCAGATATTCCGCGATCGCGGTGCGGCCTGCCCGGCCGACCACGTCGCCAACGAAGAGAATACGCAAAGTTCAGCTCCGGAAATCGAACACTTTCTTTTCCGTTAGCACATAATCCAGCGCTACGTCGTGCGGCAGCGCGGGAACAGCTTTTATTTCCTGTAAGGAGAAGGCGGCGCCGACGGCCGTAATGGCTTTCACTTTGCGCAAATGGGCGAGCGTATAGTCGTAATGTCCGGCACCATAGCCGATGCGGTGACCCTCGCGGTCGAACGCCGCCAGCGGCACCAGCATGATATCGGGAATGAGTTCGGCGGCGGCCGGCGACGGCTCGAGGATGCCGAGCGGCCCCATCATCAGCCGGTCGTCGGGCGACCAGGCGCGAAACGCCAGCGATTTTCCGCGCGCCATCACCGCTGGCAGCGCCAGCTTCGCGCCGTGTTCGGCGAGCTTGCGCATCAGGGGCGCCGGGTCGATCTCGCTGCGGATCGGCGAATAGCCCGACACAACCATGCCCGGCTCGATCGTGAACGGCAGGCCACGCTTGGCCATCGCCTGCGCCGCGACGGCACGCTGTTCGTCGCTCAACGCATCGCGTTTCGCCAGCGCGGCGGTACGGAGGTCGGCTTTCGACTGGGTTGCCGTCATGCAGTATCTTTCCGCTGTCATCACCCGCGAACGCGGGCGATCCAGTATTCCAGAGACTTCAGTGATTCAACCGAGACGCCGCGGCGTACTGGATACCCCGCATTCACGGGGTATGACGGGACATGCGCGGGTAGAACAAAGTCGCAAACAACAAACAAAAGTGCGAAGCCGCGAACGCCGTTGAAGCACTCGATCCCGGAGTTCCCTACGAAAGTAGGTGGGCACCATATGCCCGGATCCACGGACCCGGCCAGGGACAGTTCCCTAAAGGATCGATAAGGCCCCGGGGATATATGGCTCCTGACGCACGACGCAGCTTCGCAGGGGCAATGTAAGCGTTACAGACCCAATCCGCCAGCGTTAACGCTCACCCTCACCCGATCGCGACGCCGTTTCCGATGGTGCGGTTGATGACTTGCGTGGTCTTTTCGATGCGGTCGGCGGCGGCGTTGAGCGCGTTGGCGACCGCGACCTGGGTGGCCTTGGCGCGGTCGGCGGCGGCGACGCGCACGTTGCGCAGGGTTTCGAGTTCGCTCTCCAGCGCGCGGATGCGCGCGTTGGCATCCAGCAGTTCGTCGCACACGGTGAGCGCGGCCATCACCGTCAGCCGCGCGTCGCCGATCTCGCCGAACTTGCCGCGCAGCTCGCCGACCCGCGTTTCCAGGTTCTCGGCGAGCTTGAGGAGCCGCACTTCCTGCCCTTCCTCGCAAGCCATGCGATACTGCCGGCCGTTGATGGTGACGTTGATGTGGCTCATTCATCCTCTCCGGCATCGAGCACCGCGCGGATGGTGCCGATCGCGACATCGAGTTTTTCTGATACCTCGCGGTTGGTGCGCTCCAGCCGCCGCGTCTTCACCAGCGAGCCGTCGAGTTCGTCGGCGAGCCGCGAGCGATCGGCGCCGAGCGCCTGGATCCGGCTCGCCAGTTCGTTCTCGTCGCGGTCGGCGTCGCGCCGCCGCTCGGCCGCGGCCTCGAGCGCATCGAGCGCCATCAACAAGCGCCGCGTGGCGGCGTCGATGTCGGCATAGACCGGCTCGGCATTGCCGGCCCCGTTGGTGTGACGATCGCTCATGGGAGGCAGCGCGCACCTTCGCGTAGGCCCGCCGCGCGGCAGCAAAATCCGCGGTTCGGCAAGCGGTTAGAGCCCGAAATTTACGTGGCAAGCGAGCCGAGTGCAACGCCGACGCGAAGCTATGCACTGCTAAGCAACTTTTCGCCCCGGAAGCGCGTTTCCTTAGCCTTGGACTCATGGGTTTGAGGTGCTATCCAGCCCGGACTTTCCCTAGGCCACGCCCGTATTGCGGCCCCTCGCCCGGTACGTACCCCGCAACCAAGCACCTCATTTCAGGCGGATTTTCATCATGACGCAGGTCGATCATACCCGTATGGCCAATGCGATTCGCGGGCTTGCCATGGATGCCGTCGAAAAGGCGAAATCCGGCCACCCGGGCTTGCCGATGGGCGCCGCCGACGTCGCCACCGTGCTGTTCACGCAGTTCCTCAAGTTCGACGCAGCTGATCCGAACTGGCCGGATCGCGACCGCTTCGTGCTCTCGGCCGGACATGGCTCGATGCTGCTCTACGCGTTGCTATACCTGACCGGCAACAAGGACATGACGCTCGACCAGCTCAAGCACTTCCGCCAGCTGGGATCGCTGACGCCGGGACACCCCGAGAATTTCCACACCAAGGGCATCGAGACCACCACCGGCCCACTCGGCCAGGGCATTGCCACCGCGGTCGGCATGGCGCTGGCGGAAAAGATGCTGGCCGCCGAGTTCGGCAAGAAGGTGGTCGGACATCACACCTACGTGCTCGCCTCCGACGGCGACCTGATGGAAGGCGTGTCGCAGGAAGCGATCGCGATGGCCGGACACTGGAAGCTGAACAAGATGATCGTGCTGTATGACGACAACGGCATCTCGATCGACGGCCCGACCTCGCTTGCCGATTCGGTCGATCAGGTGAAGCGCTTCAAGTCCGCCGGCTGGGCGGCCGAGCTGATCGATGGCCAGGATCCGAAGGCGATTGCGGCCGCGATCACACGGGCACAGAAATCCAACAAGCCGTCGCTGATCGCCTGCAAGACCACCATCGGCTACGGCGCGCCGACGCGGGCCGGCACGGCGAAAGCCCATGGCGAGGCGCTCGGCGCCGACGAACTCAAGGGCGCCAAGGAAAAGCTCGGCATTTCGCTCGAAGCCTTTTCGGTGCCGGACGATGTCTTGAAGGCGTGGCGTGACGCCGGCAGCCGCGGCGCTGCCGCGCGCCAGGAATGGGAAAGCCTTTACGCCGAGCTCGGCCCCCGCAAGCGCGCCGAGTTCGAACGGCGTTTGCGGCACGAGCGGCCGGCCGCGCTTTCCAAGGCGCTGCGCGCCCACAAGAAGGCGCTGCTGGAATCGCCACAGAATATCGCCACGCGGAAATCATCCGAATCCGCCATCGAGGCAATCGCTGCCGCGATGCCGATGGAATTCCTCGCCGGCTCCGCCGATCTCACCGGCTCCAACAACAACAAGGCGAAATCGGCGGTGGATTTTTCTGCCAAGACGCCGAAGGGCCGCTTCATCCATTACGGCGTCCGCGAGCACGGCATGGCGGCAGCCATGAACGGCATCTTCCTGCATGGCGGCTTTGCGCCGAACGGCGCAACGTTCCTGATATTCACCGACTACGCGCGCCCGGCGATGCGACTGGCCGCGCTGATGGGCACCGGTGTCGTCTATGTGATGACCCACGATTCGATCGGGCTCGGCGAGGACGGTCCGACGCATCAGCCGGTGGAACATCTCGCAGCCTTGCGCGCAATTCCCAACATGCGCGTGTTCCGGCCCTGCGACGCCGTCGAGGTAACGGAATGCTGGGAACTGGCGCTGAACCGTGTGGACGGCCCGACGGTGCTGGCCCTGACCCGCCAGAACCTGCCGCAACTCCGCACCTCGGCGCCGAACGATAGCCCTTGCGCGCATGGCGCCTATGAGCTGGTCGCGGCACAGGGCGACGCCAAGGTGTCGCTGTTCGCCTCGGGCTCGGAAGTCGAGATCGCAGTGGCAGCCCAGAAGCAGCTGGCTGAACGCGGCATCGCGTCGCGGGTGGTCTCGGTGCCCTCGCTCGAATTGCTGCTGGCGCAGCCGGAGGAGCGCCGGAAGGCCATCATCGGCAATGCGCCGGTCAAGGTCGCCATCGAGGCCGCGGTACGCTGGGGCTGGGATGCCGTGATCGGCCAGGATGGTGAATTCATCGGCATGCACGGTTTCGGCGCCAGCGCCCCCGCCAAGGACCTTTTCAAGCACTTCGGAATTACCGCCGAGGCTGCGGTTAACGCTGTCCTGAAGCGCTTGGGGTGACGGTTGAGATTACTGGGAAAAAGGGCTACCTAAACCCCCATCTTGACCGTTCCCGCCCGGCCGAACCGGGCGTTCCGCCGTAAGCACCTCCGTGGAACGTCTCCGCGGGGCCGGCACCGGCTATTAGAGGAGATACCAGCATGGCAATCCGCGTCGCGATCAACGGATTTGGCCGCATCGGCCGCAACGTGTTGCGAGCCATCGCGGAATCTGGCCGCAACGATATCGAGGTGGTCGGCATCAACGATCTCGGCCCGGTCGAGACCAACGCCCACCTGCTGCGCTTCGATTCCGTGCATGGCCGCTTCCCCGGCACCGTGACCGTCGATGGCGACTCGCTCAGCCTTGGCAATGGCAAGATCAAGGTTTCCGCCGAGCGCGATCCGTCGAAGCTGCCGTGGAAGGCCCTCGGCGTCGATATCGCGCTGGAATGCACCGGCATCTTCACCGCCAAGGACAAGGCCTCCGCGCACCTGACCGCCGGCGCCAAGCGCGTGCTGGTCTCCGCGCCCGCCGACAATGCCGACGCAACCATCGTCTTCGGCGTCAACCATGATACCCTGACCAAGGATCACCTGGTCGTCTCCAACGGTTCCTGCACCACCAACTGCCTCGCGCCCGTCGCCAAGGTGCTTAACGACACGGTGGGCATCGAGACCGGCTTCATGACCACGATCCACGCCTATACCGGCGACCAGCCCACCCTCGACACTCTGCACAAGGATCTCTATCGCGGCCGCGCGGCAGCGATGTCGATGATCCCGACCTCGACGGGTGCTGCGAAGGCAATCGGCCTGGTGCTGCCGGAACTGAAGGGCAAGCTCGACGGCGTCGCGATCCGCGTGCCGACCCCGAACGTCTCGGTGGTCGATCTCAAGATCGTCGCCAAGCGCGCCACCGATGTGAAGGAAATCAACGCGGCGATGAAGCGCGCCTCCGAGCAGCAGCTCAAGGGCATCCTCGGCTACACCACGGCGCCGAACGTCTCGATCGACTTCAACCACGACCCCCACTCGTCGACGTTCCATGAGGACCAGACCAAGGTGCAGAACGGCACGCTGGTGCGCGTAATGTCCTGGTACGACAATGAATGGGGTTTCTCCAACCGCATGGCCGACACCGCCGTCGCGATGGGGAAGCTCCTGTAAGTTATTTTTCGTCATGCCCGGCCTTGTGCCGGGCATCCACGTCTTCCTTCGCCCAGCGAGCAAGACGTGGATGGCCGGGACAAGCCCGGCCATGACGACGGGAAATATCTCATGAACAAATTCCGCACCCTCGATGACATCGACGTAAAGGCCAAGCGCGTCCTGCTGCGCGTCGACCTCAACGTGCCCATGGAGAACGGCCGCGTCTCCGACGCGACCAGGCTTGAGCGCGTCGCGCCGACCATCGCCGAAATTTCGGACAAGGGCGGCAAGGTTATCCTGCTCGCCCATTTCGGCAGGCCGAAGGGACGCGATGCCAAGGATTCGCTGAAGCCCGTCGCCGCCGCGCTGGGACAGGTCCTCACGAAGCCGGTCGCCTTTGCCGAGGACTGCATCGGCGAGGCCGCGGCCAAGGCCGTGGCTGCGATGAAGGACGGCGATATCCTCTGCCTGGAGAACACCCGCTTCCACAAGGAGGAAGAGAAGAACGATCCGGCGTTCGTGGCTGAGTTGGCAAAGCTCGGTGACATCTGGGTCAACGACGCATTCTCAGCTGCGCACCGCGCGCATGCTTCGACCGAGGGACTTGGCCACAAGCTACCCGCCTATGCCGGCCGCACCATGCAGGCTGAACTCGATGCGCTGGGCAAGGCGCTGGAAGCGCCGACCAAGCCCGTGATCGCGATCATCGGCGGCGCCAAGGTATCGACCAAGATCGACCTTTTGGAAAACCTCGTAACAAAAGTCGATGCGCTCGTCATCGGCGGCGGCATGGCCAACACCTTCCTGCACGCGCAGGGCGTTGCCGTCGGCAAGTCGCTGGCGGAGAAGGATCTCGCGGCGACCGCGCTGCGCATCATGGAAAAGGCCGAGGCTGCGAACTGCGCCATCATCCTCCCCGTCGATGCCGTGGTCGCCTATCACTTTGCGGCCAACTCGCCCTCACATGCCTATGGGCTCGACGCCATCCCGGCCGACGGCATGATCCTCGACGTCGGCCCGCAATCGACCGCGCGGATTCATGCCGCGATCGACGATGCCAAGACACTGGTCTGGAACGGCCCGCTCGGCGCGTTCGAGATGACGCCGTTCGACCGCGGCACGGTCGTTGCGGCCAAGCACGCGGCGGAGCGCACCAAGGCGAAGAAACTGGTTTCGGTCGCCGGTGGCGGCGACACCGTCGCGGCGCTGAATCAGGCCGGCGTGGCAGGCGATTTTTCCTATGTTTCGACGGCCGGCGGCGCGTTTCTCGAATGGATGGAAGGCAAGCCGCTGCCCGGCGTGGAAGTTCTCAAACTGCGTTAGACCGAGATTTTAATGGAGCGCCAAAGGCGCGGCAAATACAGGAGAATTTGAATGGCTCGCATTACCTTGCGTCAACTGCTCGATCACGCGGCAGAGCACGAGTACGGGGTGCCGGCGTTCAACATCAACAACATGGAGCAGGCGCTGGCCATCATGGAGGCCGCCTCTACCCTCGATGCGCCCGTCATCATCCAGGCCTCGCGCGGCGCGCGCTCCTACGCCAACGACGTGATGCTCAAGCACATGATGGACGCCGTCACCGAAATCTATCCGCAGATTCCAGTCTGCGTGCATCTCGACCACGGCAACGAACCCGCGACCTGCATGACTGCGATCCAGGCCGGCTTCACCTCGGTCATGATGGACGGTTCGCTGAAGGCCGACGGCAAGACCCCCGGCGACTGGAACTACAATGTCGGCGTGACCAAGACCGTCACCGACATGGCCCATCTCGGCGGCATTTCGGTGGAAGGCGAACTCGGCGTGCTCGGCTCGCTCGAGACCGGCATGGGCGACAAGGAAGACGGCCACGGCGCCGAAGGCAAGCTCTCGCACGACCAGTTGCTGACCAATCCCGACGAAGCCGTGAAGTTCGTGAAAGAGACAAAAGTCGACGCGCTGGCGATCGCAATGGGCACCTCGCACGGCGCCTACAAGTTCACCCGCAAGCCTGACGGCGACATCCTCGCCATGAAGGTGATCGAGGAAATCCATCGCAAGCTGCCGAACACGCATCTGGTGATGCACGGCTCGTCCTCGGTGCCGCAGGATTTGCAGGAGATCATCAACGCCAATGGCGGCAAGATGAAGCCGACCTGGGGCGTCCCGGTTTCCGAAATTCAGCGCGGCATCAAGAACGGCGTGCGCAAGATCAACATCGACACGGATAACCGCATGGCGATGACCGGCCAGATCCGCAAAGTCCTGAACGACAATCCCGAAGAGTTCGATCCGCGCAAATATCTCAAGCCGGCGATGGAAGCGATGGCCAAGCTGTGCAAGCAGCGGCTGCAGGAATTCAATACCGCAGGCCAGGCCAGCAAGATCAAGAAGGTGCTGACCACGGCCGAAATGGCCAAGCGGTACAGCAAGGGTGAGCTCGATCCCAAGACCGCCTGACAAGCTGGCCTGAGCCGCCTCGTAAACACCCCCGGTGCGACGAACGTTTTCTAGGCAATTGCCCGAGAACCGCCTATTTTGGTGCGCAAGGGCATGATGTTTCTGGAGAACTTCGATGAATCTCGCTGACCTCAACAAGGTTGCCCTCGCCATGGTCACCCCGGGCAAGGGCATTCTCGCCGCCGACGAATCCTCGGGCACGATCAAGAAGCGCTTTGACGCCATCAAGGTCGAATCGACCGAGGAGAACCGCCGCGACTATCGCGAGATGCTGTTCCGCTCCTCAGAAGCGATGAGCAAGTACGTCTCGGGCGTGATCCTCTACGACGAGACGATCTGGCAGAACGCAAAGGACGGCACGCCGCTGGTCAAGCTGATCGAGCAATCCGGCGCGATCCCCGGCATCAAGGTCGATGAGGGGACACAAGGATTGCCGCAATGTCCGGGCGAACTGGTCACTGTCGGCCTCGACAAGCTCGCCGAACGCCTGAAGAAATATTACGAGCGCGGCGCGCGCTTTGCGAAGTGGCGCGCCGTGATCGACATCGGCGGTGGCATCCCCACCATGACCGCGATCAGCGTCAACGCGCACGCGCTGGCGCGCTATGCAGCGCTGTGCCAGGCGGCGCAGATCGTGCCGATCGTGGAGCCGGAAGTGCTGATGGATGGCGATCACGATGTCGACCGCTGCTATGACGTGACCCAGCGCGTGCTGAACAAGACGTTCCAGGAATTGCGGGTCCAGCGCGTCGAGCTCGAAGGCATGGTGCTGAAGCCCAACATGGCCATTTCAGGCAAGAAGTGCGCGAAGCAGGCGTCCGTCGAGGAAGTCGCCGAGAAGACCGTGCGGCTGTTGAAGGCGTGCGTTCCCGCGGCGGTGCCGGGCATCGCCTTTCTGTCCGGCGGACAGTCCGACGAGGAAGCGACCGCGCATCTGGACGCGATGAATCGTATCGGCGGCCTACCCTGGCGGCTGACATTCTCCTACGGCCGTGCCCTGCAGGCGGCGCCGCAAAAGGCGTGGTCGGGTAAGGCCGAGAATATCGCAGCCGGCCAGCGCGCCTTCACGCACCGCGCGCGGATGAATGCGCTGGCGAGCAGGGGCGAGTGGGAAACCGGCCTGGAAAAGAAGGTCGCCTAGACTTGGCTAACAAACCTGTTCCGCTGCGCCCGGCGCCGCGCCTCTATCTCGCGACATCAGAGGTGGACGATCCGTCGCAGTTCGCAAGTCAGCTTCCGGAGCTGTTGGCGGCGGCCGACGTCGCGGCGGTGCTGCTGCGGCTCAAGCAGACGGACCAGCGCACCATGATTTCGCGCGTGAAGACGCTGGCGCCCGTGATCCAGAACGCCGGCGCGGCACTCCTGCTCGACGGCCATGTCGAACTGGTGGCGCGGGCGGGCGCCGACGGCGCGCATCTGAATGGCATCGCCGCGCTGGAAGAGGCCTTGCCGTCACTGAAGCCGGACCGCATTGCCGGCGTCGGCGGGCTTGCCACGCGACACGATTCGATGGCTGCGGGCGAAGCGGGCGCGGACTACGTGCTGTTCGGCGAACCCGACGCCAGCGGCCAGCGGCCGTCGGTGGACGCGATCGCCGAGCGCCTGCAATGGTGGGATGAACTGTTCGAGCCGCCTTGCATCGGCTTTGCCGCCTCGCGCGAGGAGGCTTTTGAATTTGCGGCCGTCGGTGCGGATTTTGTGCTGGTCGGCGATTTCATCTGGGCCGACCCGCGCGGCGCCAAGGCGGCGCTGACCGATGCCGGGCAGGCGATCGCAGAAGCGCACGAAACCGCGTTCGGAAAGGCCAAGACCGGCACTGGCACCGACAAGGCCGGGCGCGGATAACGCCGGATATGAAACTACTGCGTCCCATATCGCTGCTTGCGGGCCTCTTGATGACGATGGCCGGCGCCACCGCGCAGGTCTCGCTGACGCCGCCCGCCGCGCAGCCGCCCGCGAGCCCGCCAGCGGCGGCGAAAAAGGAAGCGCCCAAACCAAAGGCTCCGACGGCTGCGAAAAAGCCCGCGGCGACACCAACGCCGGCGGCGCCGCTCAAGCCCACGGTTACGACCAAACCCGTGGCAGCACCAACGCCCTCCCCCTCGCCGACACCGACCTTCGATGATCCGAACGTCGACAACGTCTATGGCGCCTATCAGCGCGGCCTCTACAAGACGACCTTCGATCTCGCGACCACGCGCGCGCAATTTGCCCGCGATCCGAAGGCGATGACGATGCTGGGCGAGCTCTATGCCAACGGGCTCGGCATCAAGCGCGACTATGCGAAGGCCGCCGACTGGTACCAGCGCGCGGCGGACGCCGGCGACCGCGAAGGCATGTTCGCGCTCGCCATGATGCGGCTGTCCGGCCGCGGCGGCGCCACCAACCGCGATCAGGCGGTCAAGCTGCTGGCCTCCTCGGCCAAGCTCGGCAACCCCAAGGCGGCGTACAATCTGGCGCTGCTCTATCTCGACGGCAACACGCTGCCGCAGGACGTCAAGCGCGCCGCCGAACTGCTGCGTACCGCAGCCGACGCCGGCAACCCGGAGGCGCAGTACGCGCTCGCGACCTTCTACAAGGAAGGCAACGGCGTGCCGAAGGACCTCGAGCGGGCGGTGCGGCTGTTGCAGGCGGCTTCGCTGGCCGACAATGTCGACGCCGAGGTCGAATATGCCATCGCGCTGTTCAACGGCACCGGCACGCCGAAGAACCAGGCCGCGGCGATCGCGCTGCTGCGCAAGGCGGCGCGGCAGAATTCGCCGATCGCGCAGAACCGCCTCGCCCGCGTGCTGGTGAGCGGACTGGGAGTGCCGGTGGACAAGATCGAAGGCCTGAAGTGGCACCTTGTCGCCAAGACAGCCGGCAAGGGCGATCCCGAGCTCGATGAGCGGCTCTCGGAGCTCAGCCCCGAGGACCGCGCCAAGGTCGAGGCGGCGGCGCGCAAATGGACCGGCACCACCGGCAAATGACGCCTTGACGGCGGCACGTCTGCAGGGCACCCAGTCCCTAACCCCTGACGGCATTGGGCCGTCCCTTCTCACACCGTAAGCCCGCATCATGCTGTATTCAGCCCTTATCAACGTCATGGTGAAAGCCGCGCGCCGCGCCGGCCGCAGCCTCAAGCGCGACCTCGGCGAGATCGAGCACCTGCAGGTGTCGCTGAAGGGACCGGCGAACTTCGTCACCAAGGCCGACAAGCGCGCCGAGGAAATGCTGTACGAGGACCTCGCCAAGGCGCGGCCGGGCTACGGCTTCATCGGCGAGGAAGGCGGCAGCCGCGAAGGCGCCGACAAGACCCACACCTGGATCGTCGATCCCCTGGACGGCACCACCAACTTCCTGCACGGCATCCCGCAATTTGCGATCTCGATCGGTCTGCGGCGCGAAGACACCATCATTGCCGGCGTGATCTACAATCCCGCCAATGACGAGTTGTACATCGCCGAACGCGGCAAGGGCGCGTTCCTCAACGACCAGCGGCTGCGCGTCGCCGGCCGCCGCCGGCTCGACGAATGCGTCGTCGCCTGCGGCCTGCCGCATATCGGCCGCGGCGACCATGAGATCGCGCTGAAGGAAATGGCCGCGCTGCAAAGCAAGGTCGCCGGCTTCCGCCGCTTCGGCGCCGCCTCCCTCGACCTCGCCTTCGTCGCCGCCGGCCGCCTCGACGGCTACTGGGAACGCAACCTGCAGCCCTGGGACATCGCGGCCGGACAGATCATGGTGCGAGAGGCTGGGGGGACGATCTCGGGCACCGAGGGCAATGACGATCCGCTGAAGACCGGGCATGTGATTGCCGGCAACGAGTTCGTGCATAGCGAGCTGGTGAAGATTCTAAAGCCGCTCGGCAAATAGGCCTACGGTTCCTGGCCCCGCGCCGTCATCCCGGCGGCTCCAACCAAAATATCGAAAACAACCCCATGCACAGTAGCCGGCACGCATCGCGTGTCGAAGCAGACATTTGACACGTCGGGCAAATCAGCGAGATAATTCCATCATCCGGTGGGCTGGCATGTGGACATGAGCGCACCGCCAAATCCGGGTATCCTGGCAGTTGTGCGCGAGATGCAGAGCGGGCACGTGGTGTGCGGGAATGAGTACGTGCACGGGGAATTGGTGAAGATACTGGGGCGCTGGGGAAGTAAGGGGGCTGCCCTTCCTGATCAATGTTCGGCGGAGTATGATTTGGAATGCCACTTGCGGCAAATACTCGCGAAGGGCAGTCACCTCTTCTGCTACTTAAAGAGAGACCGTGGCAAAGCAAGTTCGATATGGCCTAGATCTGAGCGTTCACCCGGCCATGTGAGGCGCCAAATGCGAGTGTTGGTACTACACAGCGGAGGCATGGACTCCACGACCTGCCTTTATCAGGCAAAGGTCGACGGACACGACGTTGTAAGCCTTGGCATCGACTATGGACAGCGGCTGAAGGTAGAAATGCTCTTTGCGGAGAAGCAGTGCTCAGCTCAGGGTATCCCTCGCGAAGTCGTTTCAATCAGTTGGAAAAAGCCAATTCGATCAATCCCAGAAGACAGGGAGATTGCGCGAATGCGAAAGAGCGTCTCCCCCGCCTTTCTCCCCGGTCGCAATACTCTGTTCCTATCCATAGCTTGTGCACATGCAGCGGGCGTCGGCGCGGAAAAGGTATTAATAGGCCTGAACTGCGTCGAATTTTCGGGTTATCCTGATTGCACGGAGGAGTTCTTCAATGCCTACAAATCAATGGCGCTGATCGCAAATCCGACCGGCCCCTCGATAGAGGCGCCCCTTCTTAGGCTGTCGAAACGCGAGATTGCCACGCAGGCAAGAAAGCTCGGCATCAGCAAGACCGACACTTGGAGTTGTTATCAACCCCAAATTGACAATGGCAACGTCGTGCCATGCACCAGATGCGATGCGTGCGTTTTGCATGATCACGCATGGGGTGGCATTGAATGAGATGACACACATTTCATTTGTTTCATGCTCCAAAACCAAAGCCTCTCACAGTGCACCGGCTGCTGCATTGTATGAATCGTCATTGTTTAGAAAATCACTCCTGGCTGCGCTCGATGCCGGCAAACAGACTTACATTCTTTCCGCGAAGCATGGCGTGCTAGACCTCGGACAGATCATTGACCCTTATGACGTAACCTTAAAAAAGATTTCGCGAGTGGAAAGAATTGATTGGGCCAAGCGCACTGGAGATCAGATGCGTTCTTTATTGAGACCTGGTGATACTGTTGGCCTTTATTGCGGGGAAGAATATGCCGGGC
Organism: Bradyrhizobium sp. AZCC 2262; assembly: GCF_036924535.1. Lineage (NCBI taxonomy): Bacteria > Pseudomonadati > Pseudomonadota > Alphaproteobacteria > Hyphomicrobiales > Nitrobacteraceae > Bradyrhizobium > Bradyrhizobium sp. AZCC 2262. The sequence continues at coordinate 7,063,514 of NZ_JAZHRT010000001.1, forward strand.
CGATAAGGGAAGTAATTCGCTCGCAGGGCAGTAGAACCGTCGAACCATTATTCCACTTATCGCTAGGTTTTCGCTTAAGATCGCTGGCGAAGTTGAACAGTGAGGATGAACTCAAAAGAGACCTAAAGAAGTTCTACAAAATTATCAGACGCCTCTGGCAAGGGCAGAGAGGCGGCCGGCGCTTTGTTGAAATGAACGGAAAAATGAACTGGCCCGAACGCGGGGTTTACTTCATCACCGGCAAAGCCCTAGAATTTGAGCGCTCTGCTTCCATGCCACGTATCATCCGCGTTGGGACTCACGCAGTTAGCAAAGGCTCTCGAACAACTCTCTGGGATAGAATCAGCACGCATCGAGGCACCGGGGCAGGTACCGGCAGTCACCGCTCGTCTATCTTCCGATCGCATGTTGGGCGAACAATTATGAGGACTGAGGCGGATACGAAATGGCCAGATAGTTGGGCTGCTGGGCAATCTGCTCCAATTTCAATTCGCGCTAACGAGCTAGAACTTGAGCAACGAGTGAGTTCGCTCATTGGCGAGATGAACTTGTTATGGCTTAACATCCCTGACGCAGCTGGCCCCGCAAGTGACAGGGCCTACATAGAGCGAAATGCAATTGGATTGCTGTCTAGAACTGGACTTCTGTCTCCCAAGACTATCGGGCCCTGGCTCGGCAAATTCAGCGACGACTGGCGGATCGCAACGAGCGGCCTTTGGAATCTTAACCACCTGTTCTTAAAGCCAGATTTGTCTTTCCTAGACGTACTCGGCGAGTATGTAGACATCACTCTAGGCAACACATCAGAACCACAGCGTTCGATTGCACCAGCAAATTGGTACTCGCAATTAAAGTCCGAATCGGATCAGCTTAGTCTGTTTCTAAATCAAGACTGAGCTGTTATGGCAAAGGTAGATATTCTTGCTCGCGACCCGAAGGCCGTCGCTCATCTTCGCCGCCAACTACCTCGAGGCCGCCTCGGCCTAATTTTTGGCTCGGGCGCAAGCCGCGAACTCGGCTTTCCAAATTGGGCCGAGCTGGTCGACGGCATAGCGAAGAACAAAGACGTAGATGGAGAGAGTATTGTTGCTCGCTTCGTTGAAAAGGGTCCCGGTGGCACCCCCATCACACGATCACTCGCTTCAATCACTCAAATTCTTTTCAACGAATTCCGGCAGAAAGCTTTGACTAGAAAGAACCTGCAGCCACCTCTTACGTTCTTAGAAGAGCAAAGCCTGAAAACCGAATGGCTCCAAATTGTGCACGGAGAGCTGTACAAAGCTGTCGATCATAAAGCACGATCGGAGAAGATATTCTCGCAGACGTGGATTCGCTGGTAGCGTGGACCGCGAATTTTTCCCAACAACACCAATCGCAGCCAATTCGGGCTTGACCGGCGCATCCATCAATCTTCGTTAGAGGGCTCCCCCGGATGGATTGCGGGGTCAAGCCCGGCAATGACATTTCAGTGGTGGCTGTGCCGCGCCGGCGCTGGAAGCCCATGCGGCTCGGCCGCCTCCTCCGCCTTCGGCTCCCGATCCCCCGCCAGCACGCGCTGCACTGAGACGAAGAACACCGGCACCATCAGCAGCGCCAGGATCACCACCGCGATCATGCCGCCCATGACGCTGGTGCCCAGCGCCTGCTGGCTGGCGCCGCCGGCGCCGGTGGCGATCGCCATTGGCAGCACGCCGCAGACGAAGGCGAGGCCTGTCATCAGGATCGGGCGGAAGCGCAAGCTGCACGCTTCGATCGTGGCTTCGATCAGCGGCTTGCCCTGCGCGCGCAAATCCTTGGCGAATTCGATGATGAGGATGGCGTCTTTTGCCGCCAGTCCAATGATGGTGATCAGGCCGACGGTGAAGTAGACGTCGTTCGGCAGGCCGCGCATGGTGGCTGCGATCACCGCGCCGCAGATGCCGAGCGGCACCGTCAGCAGCACCGCGAGTGGAATGGTCCAGCTCTCATAGAGGGCTGCGAGCAAGAGGAACACCACCAGCACCGAAAGGCCGAGCAGGAACGGCGCCTGCGAACCCGACAGTTTTTCCTGCAGTGACTGCCCGGTCCATTCGAAGCCGAAGCCGCGCGGCAGCCTGTTTGCGAGTCGCTCCATCTCGGCGATGGCGTCACCGGAGGTGAAACCGGGCTTGGCTTCGCCGGAGATGCGCACGGCGGGATAGTAGTTGAAGCCCGCGATCTGGGTCGGTCCCTTCGACCACTGCACCGTGGCGAAGGCCGAGAACGGCACCAATTGCCCGCGGCTGTTCTTGACGTTGTAATTGAGGATGTCGTCGGCATTCATGCGGCTGGCGCGGTCGGCCTGCACGATCACGCGCTGCATCCGCCCGCGGTTCGGGAAGTCGTTGATGTAGTTCGAGCCGAGATTGGTCGAAATCGTCTGGTTGATGTCCTCGAAAGTGACGCCGAATGCGCCGGCCTTTTCGCGGTCGATCGTCAGATTGACCTGCGGCGCCGGCGGCAGGCCCTCGACATAGACCTTTTGCAGCACCGGGCTGGCATTGGCTTCCGCGATCAGCCGGTCGGCGGCGGCGACCAGCGCCGGATAGCCCTTCTGGCCGCGGTCCTGCAGGCGGAACGAAAAGCCCGAGGAGTTGCCGAGATTGTCGATCGGCGGCGGCTGCAGCGCCGAAATTTTGGCGTCGCGGATCGAGGAGAGATCACGGTTGATGTCCGCGACAATCGCCGCGGCGGAATCCTTAGGCCCGCGCTCCGACCAGTCCTTCAGCGTGATGAAGGCCTGCGCGGTGTTCACGCCCTGGCCGAGAAAGCTGAATCCGGTGAGGAACGTCACGTCCTCGACACCGGCGCGATCGCGCAGATATTTTTCGACCTGCTCGACCGCAGCCTCGGTGCGGGCATAGGAAGAGTCCGACGGCGTCTGCACGTCGGTGGTGATAAAACCCTGGTCGTCGACCGGCAGGAAGCCGCCGGGCAGCCGGACGAAAGCCCAGCCCAGGCCAATCAACAATGCGGCATAGATCAGCATCAAGCGTCCGGTGCGCTTCAGCGATCCCTTCACAGTGCGCGTGTAGCCACCGCGGCTCGACTCGAGCACGCGGTTGAACCAGCCGAACACGCCCGTGCGCGCGTGACCATGGCCGGCTTCGACGGGCTTCAAGAGCGTCGCGCACAAGGCTGGCGTGAGCGACAGCGCCAGCAGCGCCGAGAAGGCGATCGCGGAAACCATGGTGACCGAGAACTGGCGGTAGATGATGCCGACCGATCCCGGAAAGAACGCCATCGGCACGAACACCGCCATCAGCACCAGCGTGATGCCGATGATGGCGCTGGTGATCTGCGACATCGCCTTGCGGGTGGCTTCCTTCGGCGGCAGGCCTTCCGCGGCCATGATGCGCTCGACGTTCTCGACCACGACGATGGCGTCGTCGACGAGGATGCCGACCGCCAGCACCATGCCGAACATGGTCAGCATGTTGATGGAATAGCCGGCCGCCATCAGCATCGCGCAGGTGCCGAGCAGCGCCACCGGCACCACGATGGTCGGGATGATGGTGTAGCGGATGTTCTGCAGGAACAGGAACATCACGATGAAGACCAGCACCACCGCCTCGACCAGCGTCATCAGCACCTTGTTGATCGAGGCCTTGACGACGGGCGTGATGTTGTAGGGGATTTCGTAGCCGATATTGGCCGGGAAGAATTTTGACAATTCCTTCATCTTGGCTTCGACGGCGCTGGCGGTCGCGAGCGCGTTCCCGGTCGGCGACAGCAGCACGGACAGGCCCGCCGTCGGCTTGCCGTTGAGCCGCGTGTTGAACTGGTAGCTCAGGCCGCCGATCTCGATGCGGGCGACGTCGCGCAGCCGCACCGTCGATCCGTCCGGATTGGCGCGCAGTGTGATCGCGCCGAATTCGTCCGGCGAGGAGAGCTGGCCCTTGACCAGCACCAGCGCGGAAATCTTCTGTTCCGGCGTGCTCGGCTCGGCGCCGATGCTGCCGGAGGCCACCTGCGCGTTCTGCGCTGTTATCGCCTTGTTGACGTCGTCGGCGGTGAGACCGTAGCCGACCAGCTTGGCCGGATCGATCCAGATCCGCAGCGAACGTTCCGTCGAATAAAGCGTGGCGCGGCCGACGCCGGGTATGCGCCTGATCTCGCCGAGCACGTTGCGGATCATGAAATCGCCGAGGCCGATTTCGTCGAGCGAGCCGTCGGTCGAGTTCAGCGTGATGATCTGCAGCACGGCCGAGGAGGCTTCCTCGACCAGAATGCCCTGCTGGATCACGGCACGCGGAAGCCGCGCCTCGACGCGCTTGAGGCGGTTCTGCACTTCGACCGAGGCCGCGCCCGTCTCGGTGCCCGGCACGAAGTTGGCGATGATTTCGACCTGCCCCAGCGAGTCAGAGGTGGATTCGAAATTGAGGATGCCGGAGGCGCCGTTGAGCTCCTCCTCGATCAGGCGCGTGACGCTGTTGTAGAGGTTTTCAGGCGACGCGCCGGGATAGCTGGTCGAGATCGAGATCGAGGGCGGCGCGATGATCGGATATTGCGCGACCGCCAGCAACGGGATCGAGATCGCGCCGATCAGGCAGATGAAAAGCGCGACGACCCAGGCAAAGATCGGCCTGTCGATGAAGAAGCTGGGCATGTCCTATCTCAGCGGGATGCTTGCGTCGGTGCACCGGGTAACGCACCAACCGAGGCATCCGCATCGATCCACTCCTTCGGCCTGACCTTGTCGCCGGGCACGAATTTCTGGAAGCCGTCGACAATGACGCGGTCGCCATCCTTCAGGCCTTCGCTCACCAGCCAGACGCCATCCTGCACCGCGCCGGTGCGGACCGGCTGCATTGCGACGAGGCCGTCTTCCTTGACCACGTAGACTTCGCTTGCGCCGCCGGCGTCGCGCTGGATCGCCTGCTGCGGCACGGCGATGGAGTCGGTATCGATGCCCTGCTCGATCAGGACGCGGACATACATGCCCGGCAGCAATTCGCGGCTCGGGTTGCTGAACTGTCCGCGCAGCGTCACCTGCCCGGTATGGGCGTCCACCTTGGCCTCCGAAAACAGCAGCTTGCCTGAAATCGGATAGACTGTTCCGTCGTCGAGCACGAGGCGGACCTTCGCCGCATCGGGCGCAATCCGGTCGAGATCGCCGGTGTCAAACGCACGGCGCAACTTGTTCATCTCGGCCACCGACTGGGTGAAGTCGGCATATATCGGGTCGAGCTGCTGAATCGTGGCCAGGCTGGTCGTATCGTTCTGCACCACCAGCGCGCCTTCGCTCACCAGCGCCGCGCCGACGACGCCGCTGATCGGTGCACGGATCGTCGCGTAATCGAGATTGAGTCGCGCGCGCGCCACTTCGGCCTTGCGGCTGCCGACCTCGGCCTCCGCCTGGCGCTGGGCCCCGATCGCCTTTTCGTTTTCCGCCTCGGGCGCCGCGCGCTGGCTGGTGAGCGTCGCAATGCGCCGCGCATGCTGGCTCGCCAGATCGAGCGCCGCCATCGCCTTGTCCAGCGCTGCCTGGCTCGCCTGCAGTTCCACCTCGAACGGCTTGGGATCGATCCGGTACAGCGGATCGCCGGCTTTCACTTCGGTACCCTGCTGGAACAGGCGTTCGACGATGATGCCCGAGACCCGCGCGCGAACTTCCGAAACCCGCGTGGGCGAGATCCGGCCGGGCAATTCACGAATGATAGCGCGGGCCTGAGACCGCACGGTGAAAGTTCCCACCTCAGGCTCGGTTGATTTTACCGCGGCAGTGGCGGCGATCGGTTCATTGCAGCCAGCCAATAGCGGCGCCATCGCAGTCAACATCAAAACGATGCAGGCCGATCGCGTTTGTAGTCCGGACATTGAAAGCATTGCCCCAGTTCAGGTTTGAGCGCGCGAATTGAGCATTCGCGACGTTGTCGCAAGAGGACGTCGTAAGCGGTCTTGGAACTCACGGTTGATGGGAGACAGGATAGGGAGAGCCTGCTGCGACGCAATACGGTTGCGCGGCGGCCCAATGTCACACAACGCTATCACGCTGAATTAACGCCGGTTTTTCCGGACTCACTCGATTGTGTGCTGTCCCATTTCAGTCAGTTACGCGCGTAGCCCGGATGGAGCGAAGCGCAATCCGGGGAATCGGCACCCCGGTCGACGGCCCCGGGTTTCGCTGCGCTTCACACGGGCTACGGACCAAGCAGCTACGCCGCCTTCAGCCGGTAATGGCTGACGCCCCACTCGCTGCCGTCGGCGTAACCGAACAGGCCTGCGGTGGCGAGAAGGAACCAGCGCCAGCGCCGCATCCACAACACGGTCTCGTCGCCATGGACCTTGCGAAGCACGCGCTCGATTTCGACGCGATGCGAGTCGAAGTTTTCAAGCCAATCCTGCGCGGTGCGCTGATAGTGCACGCCGCTCCAGCGCCATTCCTTTTCGACCCCGAACAGGTCGGCATATTGCCGGATCAGATGATGGCTCGGCATCACGCCGCCGGTAAAGAAACGTTGTGCGATCGAGTCCTCACCATCGGCGCGATCGAACAGATAGGCGCCGGAGCGATGAGTGAAGATGTGCAGGAAGAACCGGCCGTCGGGCTTCAGCCATGCGCGCAGTCGAACCATCAATTCGCGCCAGTTCAGCATGTGTTCGAACATCTCAATGGAGAGGATGCGGTCGTACCGCGCTTCCGGCGCGAACAGGTCCACGTCTGATGTGATGACGCGCAGATTGGCCAGGCCACGCTTTGCGGTCTCGCCCTCGATATTTTCGCGTTGCGCGTTCGAGTTGGTGACCGCCGAAACTTGCGAATGCGGGAACTGCCTCGCCATCCACAGCGACAGCGAGCCCCAGCCGCAGCCGAGTTCGAGAATCGACTGCCCGTCGGCCAGATCGGCATGCTCTACCGTCTGGCGCAGCGCTTCCTCCTCGGCCTCCTGCAGTGTCGAGGCCGGCTCCTTGTAGAAGCACGAGGAATATTTGCGGTTCGGACCGAGCACGCGGGCAAAGAACTCGGCCGGCACCTCGTGACCCCTGACATCGGGCTCGTCGCTATATTCGGCGAGGGCGCGCGCCACCATTTCATCGGCGAGCCAGGCATCGCTTTCCGCATTCCCGGTGGCGAGCCGCGTGGCGGTGCGCGAGCAAAGCTGGCGGATTGCGGCCCGGATAATGGTGTCGGGCAGCGGCACCCGCTCGGCGGTGCCCATGATCGTGGAAACGAAGCTCATGTGGCCACTCCCTTCGGCAGAGAACGGGCTGCTGCGGCTGGTCTATCCGGCAATAAGTAGCTTCCTTCGAATAGCCGCTGGACGGGGCGGCCGGCCCTGCAGGGCGGCCGCCAGCGCCTCGAGATATAAGGCCGTTATGAAAAATCCCGGTTGGACATCGAGTCGTTCCCAAATACGCTGATGTCAAAGCCGCTTTCGGAAAGAGGTTCCACCATCGTCTACCCGAAATCGCGGCTTCCCCGCTTTTTTCTCCAGCCCGCTGTGCCATATTGGTTCCCCAGTTCGGCTTTTCGTAACGGATGACACCCGCAAATGCCCTCAGGCCATTCCTCCCGCTCCGAAATGGAGATCGAACTGAGCAAACTGTCGTCCCCCCGGATTTTCCTGGTGCGGATGCTGGTGTTCCTGGTGCTGTGCGCGCTGGTCACGGTCGTGCTCTACAAGCAGATCATCGTCGCATTCTTTGCCAATCCCGGCCTCAACGCGCTGATCGGCGGGGTGCTCCTGATCGGCATCATCCTGTCGTTCCGGCAGGTGATCCGGCTCTATCCGGAAGTGGCCTGGGTCAACAATTTCCGTATCGCCGATCCCGGGCTGGCGCTCGAGCGGCGCCCGAAGCTGCTGGCGCCGATGGCGGCAATCCTCGGCGGCGAGCGCTCGGGGCGGATGACGATCTCGCAGCAGACCATGCGGCATCTGCTGGATTCGATCGCGACGCGGCTGGACGAGGCGCGCGATATTTCCCGCTACATGACGGGCTTGCTGGTGTTTCTCGGCCTGCTCGGCACCTTCTGGGGCCTGATCGAAACCGTGGGCTCCGTCGGCAAGGTGATCGAGGGCTTGAAGGTTGGCGGCGATGCCGGCTCCCTGTTCGACACCCTGAAAGAGGGGTTGGCGGCGCCCCTCGGCGGCATGGGCATTTCGTTCTCGTCCTCGCTGTTCGGCCTCGCCGGCTCGCTGATCCTTGGCTTCCTCGACCTGCAGTCGAGCCAGGCGCAGAACCGCTTCTATACCGACCTCGAGGACTGGCTCGCCTCCACCGTGCGCGAATATGGCGATGGCGCATCCGGGCTCGGCGGCGAATTGCAACATGCGATGGAACGCATGCGCGCGGCGGTTGAAGAGGGCGGCGGCGGCCGCAGCACCACGGCGGCGATGGCCAACCTCGCCGAGGCCATCCAGGGCCTGGTTGCACATATGCGCACCGAGCAGCAGATGATCCGCGAATGGGCCGACGGTCAGGGCGAGCAAAACCGCGAGATCAAGAAACTGCTGGAACGGATCGCCAGGCCGCCCGAGAAGAGTTCGCGGCAGGCCGAGAAGAGCTAGCGGTCGAGAGTTTCGATATGCTCGATCACGTAACCATCGGCGTTAGCGACATCGAACGATCGAGAAACTTTTATGATCTGGCGCTTCGTCCGCTGGGGATCATGCGACTCTTTGCGGAAGGCGAAACCGCCTCGGGCTATGGCGTTGCTCCCAGGGCGTTCTTCTGGATCAGTCGGCGAAGCGTGCCACAGACGGGCGCCCATATCGCCTTCACGACGCAGGACCGGGCAATCGTGGACCGGTTTCATGCAGAAGCCATCGCGGCCGGCGGCAGGGACAATGGACCGCCTGGAATACGCCCGAATTACCATCCCAGTTACTATGGAGCCTTTGTCCTCGATCCCGACGGCCACAATATCGAGGCAGTCTGCCACGCGCGACAGGGATAGACTGCCGCCAATGCGTCAACCCAAGAGATAGAGAATTCGAATGGCCCTCGCCCGTGCACGCCGCAGCGAATCCGGTTTCAACTACTGGCCGGGGTTCGTCGACGCACTGTCGACGCTGGTGCTGTCGATCGTGTTCCTGCTGTCGGTGTTTTTGGTGGTGCAGTTCTTCCTGTCTCAGGAGGTCACCGGCAAGGACAAGGCACTGGAGCAGCTCAACGCCAAGATCGCGCAGCTCAACGACCTGCTGTCGCTGGAAAAGCTCGGCAAGATCGCGCTCGACGACCAGGTCGGACAATTGCGCGCCGGCCTCGCCGCTGCCGAAGGCGAGCGCGACCGCATCAAGGGGCTTTACGAGGGGCTGGCCGACGCCGGCAGCGACGCCCAGGGCCGCACCAATGAGCTCAACAAGGCGCTCGAATCCGAAAAGACGGTGAGCTCGCGCGCGCTCGCCCAGATCGAGGTGCTGAATCAGCAGATCAGCGCGCTCCGCCGCCAGCTCGCGGCACTCGAGGAGGCACTGGAAGCGTCTGAGAAGCGCGACAAGGAATCGCAAGGGAGGATTGCCGACCTCGGCCAGCGCTTGAATGTCGCGCTGGCGCAGCGCGTGCAGGAATTGTCGCGCTACCGTTCGGAATTCTTCGGCCGCCTGCGCGCCATTCTGGGCAATCGCCCCGACATCCGCATCGTCGGCGACCGCTTTGTCTTTCAGTCGGAAGTTTTCTTCGATAGCGGCCAGGCGCTGTTGCTGCCCGAGGGCCGCGCCGAACTCGACAAGCTCGCCACCGCGCTGATCGATCTGGACAAGCAGATTCCGAGCGAGATCGCCTGGGTGCTGCGGGTCGACGGCCACACCGACATGCGGCCGATCAACTCGCCGCTGTTCAAGTCGAACTGGGAATTGTCGTCGGCACGCGCCATCTCCGTGGTGCAATACCTGGTTTTCCTCGGCGTTCCCGCGCAGCGGCTGGTCGCCGCTGGCTTTGCCGAATTCCAGCCGCTCGATCCTGCTCCCAACGAAGACGCCTACAAGCGCAACCGCCGCATCGAACTGAAGCTGACGGAACGGTGACCGCAGATTTCACGCTCCGCCCCTACCGCGCCGAGGACGAAGACGCGGCGATCGAGCTGTGGCGGCGGACGTGGCAGCAGGCCTATCCTTCGATCGATTTCACCGCACGCGTGGCGTGGTGGCGCGAGCGCTGGTGCAATGAACTGGTGCCGAACGCCGCGATCATCGTCGCCGAACAGGCGCATGCCCTGATCGGCTTCGTGACCATCGACGGAAGCGGCTATCTCGACCAGCTCGTGGTCAGCCCGGATAACTGGGGCTCGAAACTCGCCACCGCTTTGGTCAACGAAGCCAAGCACCGATCACCCGATGGCGTCACGCTTCTGGTCAACAAGGACAACGCCCGCGCCATCCGTTTCTACGAACGCAACGGCTTTGCGCAGGCCGGCGAGGACGTCAATCCGACGTCGGGCCGGCCGGTGCTGAAGATGCGGTGGGAATGACGGGACGGGAGACTATACGCCGCGGATCAGCACCCCTGCCGTCAACACGACATAGGCGATGGCCAGCACATCGAATGCCCGCGAGGCACTGACGATCGGCACCGACACGTGGGCATAGTGAACGAGCAGTGCGAGAACCGCCAATATGAGCGAAATTACGAAGATCACGACCGACGGCGGCGTCAGGACAAACCCACTGCGGCGAAAGGGCATAACCATCTCCTGTTCAATCTACCGGGCAAAGAAACACAGCGTTGCAACAGCAGGACGACGCTTTAGGTTCCCGACGATCTGCGCCCTCGAACTGCAGCCGCGCCAGTGTTGCTGCAAATCAACAAGGATCATGCACGGCCGTCCGAACCCAACGGCTTCGAACATGCCGGCGAGGATGTGAATCTGACTTCGGGAAGGCCGGTCCTGAAAATCGCGGGGCAGGCGTGATATCCATCACGGCCGTGCTGGACCGGAACCTCTAGCTAATTCGGCAATTGCAAACCCAACTGCGGAGCCGATCACATGACGCGGGCCGAATTTGCCAAGGGTTCGACGACGTTCCTGGTGGTGATCACCGCCGGCTTCCTGTCGACGACCTATGTGGATCGCCAATATGCTGCCAAGCACGCGCCCCTCGAGGCCCCGTCCGCCTCAACGACCGCTTGCGTCGGCGAGGACGGCGGTTGGAAGAATTGGCCGTGGTCGAACGTGCCTGCGCTTTCGCCGAAATGCGGTCGGGATCGCTGACCCGGCTATGTAGGCGCCGTCACTCGGCTCCCACGCGCGTACAGTCTAACTCTTGTCGCCTCAAATCCCCTCGAACTGCAGCCGCGCCAGCCGCGCGTACAGCCCGTTCGCCGCGACCAGTTCGGCATGCGTGCCCTGTTCGACGATCCTGCCCTGCTCCATCACCAGGATGCGGTCGCAGGACAGCACGGTGGCGAGGCGATGGGCGATGACGAGGGTGGTGCGGTGACGCATCAATTCTTCCAGCGCGGTCTGCACCAGCGTCTCGCTTTCGGCATCGAGCGCGGACGTGGCTTCGTCGAGCAGCAATAGTGGCGCGTCGCGCAGGATCGCGCGCGCGATCGCGATGCGCTGGCGCTGGCCGCCCGACAGCGTCACGCCGCGTTCACCGAGCTGTGCCTCGAAGCCGCCGGGCAGCCGGCGCAGGAATTCGGTGGCATGGGCGAGATCGGCGGCGCGCTCGACTTCTGCATCGCTCGCATCCGGCCGGCCGAAGCGGATGTTTTCGCGGGCGGAAGCCGCGAACACAACCGAGTCCTGCGGCACCAGCGCGATGCGCGCGCGGACATCCACCGGATCGGCCGATTTGACCGGTACGCCGTCGAGCGAAATCGTGCCGCGTGCGGGATCGTAGAACCGCAGCAGCAGATGAAACAGCGTGCTCTTGCCCGCCCCCGACGGTCCGACGATCGCGACCTTTTCGCCGGCCTTGACCGCGAGCGAAACGTTGTCCACCGCGAGCACATTCGACCGCGTCGGATAGGCAAAACTGACATTTTCAAAACCGACATCGCCCCGCGCAGGCACCGGCAACGCCACCGGCTTGGGCGGCGCCGTGATCTGCGGTTTTACGCGCAGGATCTCGAACAGCCGCTCGGCGGCGCCGGACGCGGCCGAGACCTCGCCCCAGACCTCGCTGAGCTGCCCGAGACCGCTGGCGGCGAATGCCGCATACAGCACGAACTGGCCGAGCCGGCCGGGCGTGATCTGCCCGGTCAGCACGTCGTGCGAGCCGACCCAGAGGATCGCCACGACGCTGGAGAACACGATGAAGATGATGATCAGCGTCAGCACCGCGCGCGCCCGCGTCGAGCTGCGCGCCGCCTCATAGGCCTGTTCGACCTCGCCGCCGAAGCGGCTGGTCGCCATCCGCTCGCTGGTATAGGCCTGCACGGTCCTGATCGCGCCGATCAGTTCGGAGGCGTAGGCGCTGGCGTCCGCCAGCGTATCCTGCGCGTTGCGCGACAGCCGCCGCACCCAGCGCCCGAACGCCACCAGTGGAATCACGATCAGCGGGATCGCCAGCAGCACGAAGCCCGACAGTTTCGGGCTCGTGATCACCATCATGGCGGCGGCGCCGATGAACAGCATTATGTTGCGCAGCGCGATCGATACCGACGCGCCGACCGCGGATTTGATCTGGGTGGTATCGGCCGTCAGCCGGGACACCAGTTCGCCCGAGCGCGCGGAATCGAAGAACGCCGGCGACAGCGAGATCAGATGCGCGAACACGTCGCGCCTGAGATCGGCGACGATGCGCTCGCCGATCGTCATGACGAGGTAGTAGCGGGACGCGCTTGCCGCAGCCAGCACCGCGACAATGGCGATCATGACGCTGAAATAGCTGTTGATCAGGGCGATGCCTTCGGGACTGAAGCCGAAATCGATCATGCGCCTGACCGCGACCGGCACCACCAGCGTGGTGATCGCCGCGACCGTCAGCGAGACGAAGGCGAGCAGCGCACGTCCGCGGTAGCGCGCGACATAGGGCGCCAGCGCCAGCAGCGGACGAAGTTTTGCGCCGGTATCGGCCGGCGACTGCGTCAGCTGGCTCTCGATGAAGGCCTCTTCGTCGAGCAGGGTGTCGCGCGGCGGCGTGCCGCGGGGGGCTTCGATTTGTTCAACTGCGCTCATGAAATCCGACCCGTTTTTCAGCCCTCAGATAGGCCCCCACGGCCCCCTCTGGCAAATCCGGGAGATTCCCAATCAGGGACAACACGTAGCTTGTTTTGGTGGCCTTACTAAGTTATAGAGCCGGCCAAATCCCGTACCCATTGCCATTTGAGACGGGCGCCGGCGCGCCGAAGGATATGCCATGAAAGCCGAAATTCACCCGAATTATCATACGATTACGGTCGTAATGACCGACGGGACCGAGTACCAGACCCGCTCCACCTGGGGCAAGGAAGGCGACAAGCTGAACCTCGATATCGACCCCAAGTCGCATCCGGCCTGGACCGGCGGCTCGCAGCAGCTCCTCGACCGCGGCGGCCGCGTGTCGCGCTTCCAGAAGAAGTTTTCGGGCTTCCTCAAGAAGGACTGAGGGTTTTCGGAGCCGCGCCTGCTTCCGCCCAGACATGCAAAAACGCCCCGGTTTGCCGGGGCGTTTTTTTGTTTGACTGTTCGTTGGCGTCATTCCGGGGCGATGCGAAGCATCGAACCAGGAATCTCGAGATTCCGGGTTCGCTTCGCGCCCCGGAATGACGGATGAAAGACTTACTGTTCGAACGCCGCCTTCAGGCGGTTGAGCTGCGGCACCAGCGGATTGCCGATCGGGGCACGTTCTGCTGATGGCGCGTGGATCGTGAGGTCGAGCCGGCGGACCCGCGCCTGCAGGCTCATCGAGCGCGCAATCAGATCCTGCAATTGCTGTGGCAGCTTTTCGATCATGTCCTCGGCACAGGGATCGGCGGCCGTGAGCTTGACCTTGGTCTTTTCCCGATTGGCCTGGGTCAGCGTCATCTCGCCTTCCTTGACCGCGCGATGCAGCAGCAGCCAGGACGCGAGCTGCATCAGGCGGGTGGTGAGGCGCATGCTTTCGGTTGCGTAAGTCAGGCTGACGGAACGTTCGAGCGCCTTGGCCTCGGTGCGGCCGTCGCCATCGAGATAGGCGGCGGTCTCCTCGACCAGGTCCATGCCTTCCCGGAACAGGGTTCCGAACGCCGCAGAATTGGTAAGCCGCTCGCTGAACTGGACGAGCGCGGATTCGCTTTGCGAACGGTCCGCCATGGTTAACGCCCTCACGCCACTATTTGCCCCACCGGCTGTGAACCACCGGCTTATGATGAACAAATCATTGCTCGGGCGAGGTCGAGAGTCCAGCGACAACCGGATTTATGGTTTCCAGCGTATGGGGGCACAAAATAGCCGCACTACGCACAAAAAAGAGCCGCCGTTTCCGGCGGCTTTTGAAGTTGATAACAGGGAGGCGTCAAACAGAGTGGACAGGAGCCACTCGGTGTCCAAACGAGGACGATGCCAGTCATAAAGGAGAAAGCTTAATCCTTCGTAAACGAGCGATTTTCTTTAGGGATTATTTGCCATGTCGGCCACTGGCCGAGTTTGATGTTGACTCCAACCGCTGGTCGTCCCTGCGAAAGCAGGGACCCATAGCCACCGGCGGTTATGATTGCGGGAAGTCGGCCAGCGGCCTGCCACAAGATGGGCCGCGGGGTATGGGTCCCTGCTTTCGCAGGGACGACGAAGTGAGAGATCGAGTTAAAATCTCTACGACTTGAAGAAACTGTTCGCGGCGTCCTTTGACGCGCGCTTTTTCGTGACCGCTTCTTGCAGCCGTTCGATTTCTGAATTCATCAGCGCGATGCGCTCGGTCAATTCCTCGACTGACAGCAGCGACAGGTCCTGGCCGATCTCGTGGGTGATCTTCTTCCGCGGCTTGTCGTCATCCTCGATCGCCATGCGTTTCTCCTTGCGCTGGGCGGTCCCCGGAGCGGTTGCCAGCCGATGCCGGGCTGGCTAATCAGGGGCCGCCTTCAAATTCTCAGCATTTCGCAAGGACAAATCATGGAAAAGCTGCCCGCGCAAATGACCGTCGTCGGCATCAGCAAGCCCGGAGGTCCGGAAGTGCTGCTGCCAGAAACCCGCGCCGTGCCGGTGCCCGGTCCGGGTGAAATCCTGGTCAAGGTGATGGCCGCCGGCGTCAACCGCCCGGACGTCGCGCAGCGCTCCGGCGCCTATCCGCCCCCGCCCGGCGCCAGCGACCTGCCCGGCCTTGAAATCGCGGGCGAAGTGGTCGCACTCGGCACGGGCGCGGCCAAGCACAAGCTCGGCGACAAGGTGATGTCGCTGGTGGCGGGCGGCGGCTACGCCCAATACTGCATTGCGCAAGACGCGCAGGCGATGGCAGTGCCGCCCTCGCTCTCGATCCAGGAAGCCGGCGCGATCCCGGAAACGCTGATGACGGTCTGGCACAATGTGTTCGAGCGCGGTGCGCTGAAGCCGGGGGAAACCTTGCTGATCCACGGCGGCTCCTCCGGCATCGGCACCATGGCGATCCAGCTTGCGAAAGCGTTCGGCTCGAAAGTGATCGTGACCGTCGGCTCGCAGGACAAGGTCGATGCCTGCCTGAAACTCGGCGCTGACCGCGCCATCAACTACAAGACCGAGGACTTCGTCGCCGTGGTCAAGGCCGAGACCAACAATGTGGGCGCGAACCTGATCCTCGACATGGTTGCGGGCGAGTACGTCGATCGCAACTACGATGCCGCGGCGGTCGATGGCCGCATCGTGCAGATCGCAACCCTCAACGGACCCAAGGTCACCGTCAACATTGCCAAGGTGATGGTGAAACGGCTGACCCACACCGGCTCCACACTGCGCCCCCGTACTAATGCGGATAAGGCGGCGATGGTTGCGGCGATCGAGGCCAAGGTCATGCCACTATTGCGCGAAGGACGCGTAAAACCGCTGATGGACAGCTCATTCCCGCTGGAAAAAGCCGCCGACGCGCATCGGCGGATGGAGACCAGCGCACATATTGGCAAAATTGTGTTGGCGGTATAGCCGATCGCGCGCGGAGTGAAGGCGGAAACCCTTTGATTCGCTTTGCTTTCATGTCATTTATCGCGGCTGCGCCGACCCGTTCGCTGGGCCGGGAGAATCGTTGGTCGCGGAGTACTGACATTGCGTCTGATCAGGTGCCTGGCGCTGATTGCGCTGGGCCTCATGATTGTTGCGGCGGCGCCTCCGGCGCACGCCATTGACGCTGTCAGCGTCCGCGGCGACGCGCCTGCCATCGATCTGACCGCGGTGCTCGATCATCAGCGCAGCGAAACCGACCGCATCCAGGTTTCGACGGCGCCGGGAACCGACGGCATCGTCCGCCGCATCGAGGTCCGCGCCCGCGAGGGCGGGCAGAACTGGGTGGTGTTCGCGCTTGCCAATAATACCGACGACCAGCTCGACCGCCTGATCGTTGCGCCTCACTACCGCATCGTTTCGTCGGGCCTGCTGTGGCCCGATCTAGGCCTGTCGCGCATCGCGACCATCACGCCGTCGGTCGGCGATCGTCCCGAGCGTCAGGAAAGCGCCACCGCCGACATCTTCCGCATCACGCTCGATCCCGGCGCCGTCGTCACATTCGTGGCCGAACTGCGCACCGACAAGCTGCCGCAGCTCTATCTGTGGGAACCCGACGCCTACAAGGACAAGGTCAACTCGTTCACGCTCTACCAGGGCATCGTGATCGGCATCTCCGGTCTTCTGGCCCTCGTGCTCACCATTCTGTTCGTGGTGAAGGGCAGCATCATGTTCCCGGCGGCGGCCGCACTGGCCTGGGCGGTGCTGGTCTATATCGGCGTCGATTTCGGCTTCTGGGGCAAGGTGCTCGACATGTCGAACAACGCCGAGCGCGTCTGGCGCGCGGCGGGCGAAGCGATCCTGGCGGCCACGCTGCTCGTGTTCCTGTTCGCCTATCTCAATCTCAGCCGCTGGCATGTGCGTTACTCCCACATTACTGTCGGCTGGCTGGCCTTCCTCGGCTCGCTGGTGGCGCTGGCGCTGTTCGATCCCGCGGTCGCTTCCGGCATTGCGCGCATCTCGCTGGTGTTGATCGCCTTCGCAGGCTTCACGCTGATCGTCTATCTCTCGACGCATGGCTTCGACCGCGCGGTGCTGCTGATCCCGACCTGGTTCCTGCTGGTGGTCTGGGTGGTCGCGGCCGGCATGACGGTAGGGGGCAGCGTCACCAACGACATCGTCGGTCCCGCGCTGCTCGGCGGCCTCGTGCTGATCGTGATGCTGATCGGATTTACGGTGATGCAGCACGCCTTCGCCGGCGGCGGCGCGACCACCGGCATCGTCTCCGACGTCGAGCGCCGCGCGCTGGCGCTGACGGGCTCCGGCGACCTGATCTGGGACTGGGACGTCTCCGCCGACAAGGTGTTCACCAGCCCGGAGACCGAAAGCCTGCTCGGGCTGAAACGCGGCACGCTGGAAGGCCCGGCCGCAAAATGGCTCGAGGTGCTGCACCCGCTCGATCAGGATCGCTTCCGCGCAGCGCTGGACAGCGTGCTCGACCAGCGCCGCGGGCGGCTGGTGCAGGATTTCCGCCTGCGCACGCCCGACGGCCATTTCATGTGGTTCGCGCTGAAGGCGCGCCCGGTGGTCGGCTCCGACGGCGAGGTCTCGCGCGTGGTCGGAACGCTCACTGACGTTACCGACATCAAGAACGCCGAAGAGCGCATGCTGCACGACTCCGTGCATGACAACCTCACGGGTCTTCCGAACCGCAAATTGTTCATGGACCGCCTCGGCGCGGTGGCCAATTTCACCAAGGCGATGCCGAACCTGCGGCCGACGCTGATGGTGATCGACCTCGACCGCTTCAAGCAGGTCAATGATTCCGTCGGCATCGCGGTCGGCGACTCCATCCTGCTGACGCTGGCGCGGCGGCTGACGCGCATCCTGAAACCGCAGGACACGCTGGCGCGGCTCGCCGGCGATCAGTTCGGCCTGATCCTGATATCGGAACAGGACCCGGCGCGCATCACGGCCTTTGCCGAAACCATTCGCAAGACCATCCGCGCGCCGATCGCCTTCAACGACCGCGAGATCTTCCTGACCGCCTCCATCGGGCTCGCGCTGTCGGATCCGCAGATGCAATTGACGGAGGAGATCATCAAGGACGCCGAGCTTGCGATGTACCACTCCAAGCGGATCGGCGGCGACCGCATCGATGTGTACAAACCGGCCATGCGCGCGCGAAAAACCGATCGCCTGACGCTGGAAAGCGAACTGCGCCGCGCCATCGAGCGGCAGGAGATCACCATTCTCTACCAACCGATCGTCCGGCTGGAAGACCGCTCGATCGCCGGCTTCGAGGCGCTCGCGCGCTGGGACCATCCAAAACTCGGCCGGATGTCTCCGTCGGAATTCATCTCGATTGCCGAGGAAATTGGCCTGATCGTCGATCTCGGCATGTTCGTGCTCGACCAGACCGCGCGGCAGCTTTCGGTGTGGCAGCGCGCAATGCGCTCGCGCGAGCCGATCTTTGCCTCCGTCAACGTCTCCTCGCGGCAATTGCTGCGCCACGATTTGATCCACGATATCCGAACCGTGCTGTCGCGCTCCTCGGTCGCGCGCGGCACGCTGAAACTGGAACTCACTGAGTCGCTGGTGATGGAGAATCCGGAGCACGCGGCACAGATGCTGACCCGCATCCGCGAGCTCGGCACCGGACTGTCGCTGGACGATTTCGGCACCGGCCATTCCTCGCTGGCCTATCTGCAGCGTTTTCCCTTTGACACCATCAAGATCGACCAGTCCTTCGTGCGCACCACCAGCCGCGGCACGCGGCCGGTGATCCTGAAATCGATCATCGCGCTCGCCCACGACCTCGGCATGGACGTGGTGGCGGAAGGCGCGGAGACGGATTCGGATGCGGTCGAGCTCTATCAATTGGGCTGCGAATACGCACAGGGTTTTGCGTTCGGCGAGCCGATGGACGCGGATGCTGCGATGCGGCTGCTCACGGAAGAGCGGCTAGAAGCGGCGAGCTAAGCGGCCCCGGAAGGCCGCGCCCCATAGCCGCGGCTTGTCTGTGGGACGACGGGGCCAGTTAGAAGACGGTGGGAGACTTTCCCGATGGGCAACGCCAGATGCAGCTGCGGTGCAGTCACGCTCTCGCTTCCAAAAGAACCATCCAAGCTCGTCGTTGCTTGTCACTGCATTGACTGTCAACGCCGAACCGGCGCGCCGTTCGGCGTAGGCGCTTATTACCCCGCTGAGGTTGTGACCATCTCAGGAACCTCAAAAGAGTTCACGCACGCCGCCGCAAGCGGCGGGAAAATCCATAATTATTTTTGTCCACAGTGCGGCTCAACAGTCTACTGGAAACTCAGCAATCTGCCCGCGCTGATCGCCGTTGCAGTCGGCGCGATGGCAGAACCAAAATACCCAGCCCCCGTCATATCGGTTTTCGAACAGTCGAAACATGACTGGGTTCAAATTGATGGTGCCGTGAAGCACTTCCAGCAGAGCAGCCCGCCAAGGATTTCAAACTGAGACACTACCGGATATGGGGTCGCAGCCTTCCCTACGCGCGGCCTGCCGCGTCTTACCACCAGCTCGGTTGCGGTGGTTGCACCGGACGATAGTACTGGCCGCCGCCCCGGCGCGTATTGCCGGTTTGGGGGACGGGATTGCGCTGGAAATTGAAGAAGCCGAAGCCGAAGCCGTCTTCGCCCTGGACGTTGTCGCTCGCAACGAGGACATCGGTTGTCGGCCGGCGCGTTATGAAGCCGCCCTGGGGCTGGTTGTTCAGCACCGCGACGAACTCGGTGCGATAGTTGGTCTCGCGGCTCAGCGGCTCGTCCGAGATGACGATCGAGGATCGCGGCGATGCGGTCGGCGCGATGCGGTCGAGCACCCCCTGCGGGATCGTGATACGGTCGAGCGCAGCCTTGGCGTCGTCGCCGTTGTCGATCGTGACCGCGGTCCAGCGCAGGCCCGCCTCGTTGCGCGCCACCGCCGTGAACACATGCGTGCCGATCGGTCTTTCGGGATTGCGGATCGTGACCGGAACCTCGATTGTCGCATCGAACACGATGCCGCCGCCGTCAGGTGCCGGCTTATGCGTGGGACGGCGCACGTAAAGCTTCTGCGTCGCGCGGCTGATGTAGATTGAGACCGGCTCGAGCGCGAGCTTCGCCTCGCTTGCCGCTTTGGCGGTGTCGGCCTTCCGCGCCTGCGCCGTCTTGGCGGCTTCCTTTGCGAGGGCGGCGGCGTCGAGCTTGGATTTCGCGTCGGCCCTGGCGGTGTCGAGCTGGTTCCCCAGTTCCGCGGCCTTGACGGCGGCCTTTTGCTTGAGGTCCTCGGCCCGCGCCTTGGCCTCGTCCGTCTTGGCGGCAGCGAGCGCCTTGTCGGCGTAGGCGAGTTCGGCGTCGCCGAGGCGCTTGAGCCCCTCCAGCTTGCGCAACGACGCCGACAGCAACGCCGTCTCGCGCGTCGCTGTCGCGGCTGCTTTTTTCGCCTCGTCGGCCGTTTTGGCGGCTTCCGCCGCCTCGCGGGGGAGCGCCTCGGCCCTGGCCGGCGCGGCTGCGATGGCCTCCGCCTTCGGCACCAACAGCGCCGGATGGGAGAACTCGACCGGCTCGGCGTCATCAGGCGAGATGATCACCCGCATCCCGATCCACGTCCTGTCGAACAACTTCTCGGCAAAGCCAAAGGGCATCCGAATGCAGCCGTGCGAGGCGGCGTACCCTGGCAGCGGCCCGCCGTGCAGCGCGATGCCGTTCCAGGTGATGCGCTGCATGTTGGGCATCTCGGCGTCGTCATAGAGGGTCGAGCGGTGTTCCTTCTCCTTTTCGAGGACGGCGAAGATTCCGGCCGGCGTCTCGCGTCCCGTGGTGCCGGTCGACACCGGCGCGCGCAGGATCCAGCCGTCAGCGTCGTAGAAAGTGACCTGCTGGGTCTTGATCGACACGATCGCCATGATCGGCTCGCCTGCATCGCGCGGCGCCGTCGCCTCGGTGGGGGGCTTGGGGCGCGTCTGTCTCGCCGCAGCGTCGGCGGTCAGCGCCGTCAGTGCGGCCATCACCGCGAGCGTCACAATGGCGGGGGAACCCCAACGCTGCATCACCACGGTGGATCGCGCCGTCGTAAATCGATTCACCATGCCATGCCCCGGTTGAAATGCCTGTCCGCGCTTGTATCCAGCAAAGTATCAGATCGCGATTTTGGATTAACTAACCGCCGCTACCATCCACGCCGCCAATTCGCTCCTGAAGACTATCGGCTCGTTCCGTTGGCAATTCTCTCATATATGACAGCCCGCGAAGCAGGAAGGGAGGCTCGCGGCTGAAATTGGCGCTTTTTGGACCTGCAGCATGTAGAGAGACGACGTCCGCCACCTAAAGCGAACATTGGGTCAGCCGACAGGCTCGGACACAGGTCAAGACTGCACCAAGCTCCTGATCGGCAATGCCCTAATCCCTGGCGCGCGATATGCGGATCCGCGTTTCGTCGACGAAACTCTTGATGTCCTGATCGGGCCGGCGGAACAGATTACGTTCGACAATGAGTGAACGGCCGCTGACCGTCTTGGTGCAGCGTTCCCTGAGATAGACGCCACCCACCGGCTGGTCCCCGGCTTCGGGCTGGCCTTCGCTGCACGTCCAGCCTTCCGGGCCGTAGCGCGATCTGGCCTGTAGCCCGAGCAGAAACGCCTTCTTCCGGATATAGAGACGCGCCTTCGGATCGGTCTCGATCTGCAAGCCGGCAACGTGCCCGGAATCGTCCATCAGCAAGGTCAGGATCGCGGGATGGCCCGCCACCATCGTGCCGTCGCGGCTGGTCGATGGATCGTAACCAAATCGAATCGCTCGTATTCCGCTCGCGCCGGCGGGACAGTCGCGCCAGTCCTTCCAGCCCGCCAGTGTTCGCTTCGGATCCGTCGCGCAATAGAAGTCGACGTAGCCCGTTTCAGCCAGTTCGGTCGCGGCCATTCCGAGTCGAATGTCGCGCAGATCGTTGCCGCCGAACTCTTCCGCCCGTGCCGGAGTGGGTGCAAGTGCGACGGCCTGCAAGACAAGCAGGCCTACGGCAAGAAGTCCCGATCGCGTCAGTCTGTCCATCACTGGTCCTTCCCCGTGCTGGCGGTCGCACGATCCGGCTTCCGCGGCTCGGTCTTGTAGACGTCGCAGACCCGCGACGTGCTTGAGAAGAAGGTGAGGCATTCCGCGTAAGTGGGTTCGCCGGCTCCCTTGATGTGGGCGATCACGTAATCGGCGACGGCTTCGATATCCTTCGGCCGCAGAAACGTTCCGCCCTCGGGCGGCATCTGTGCTCCCGCGTCCTGGCGGTTCATGTCGTGGCATTTCACCTCATCGTAGGCGCCGCGCGTGAAGAACGGCATCCCCGTGCCCGGCCGCCCGCAGCCGACGGTTTCAATGATCTGATCGCGCGTCAGTTCGGTCTTGCGCAGCGACAGCGCATCACCACCATAGCCACCGCCGCCATTGCCGTGCCATTTGTGGCAGCCGACGCAGTTTGCACGACTGAACACCGCCTTGCCCGCATTGGTCGGATCCGAAGCCGGCGCCTGCACCGACTGACCGCAGGCAGCGGTTAGCATCGAAAAATTCAGGGCCACGACACTCGCGAGCAGCACGCCTGCCGGCGCGGTGAATCTGTTGAAGATCATCATTGCGTCTCTTGTCGAGGGAGTGGAGGCCCGCGGTTGACGGGCCTCCACTTGCGAGAACGTCAGAGCGAGAATACGTAGAGCATCGATCCCGGCTGTATCTTCTTCAGTTCGGGCGTTGCATCGATGAACCACTTGTCCCAGGCGCCGCCCAGGCCGACCAGAATGGCGACGTACTGTTTGCCATCGACCGTAAAGGTCATCGGCGGTGCATTGACGCCGCCGCCCGTGTTGAACTCCCAAAGCTTCTGCAGTGACTTGGCATCAAGCGCCATCACTTCGCCGGACGGTTGGCCGGAGAAGACGAGGTCGGGAGTCGCAAGTATCCCTCCCAGGTTCGGGAACGGGGTTTCCATTTTGCCGGCGACTTTGCCGGTGGTTACGTCGATCGCGGTGACGCTGCCGGTAATCTTGACTGGCTGGCTCGGACCACCGCCGGTCCAGAACTCGCGAGGTTTCAGCTTGTCCGGCGTAGCGACCTCGACCTTGATGCGATTGCAGCTCTCGATCACCGGGATGTACCAGAGCTTCAGATCCGGATTGTAGGCCGTCGGCGGCCAGTTCTTGCCGCCCATGTTGCCGGGGCAGATGTCGGTTTCCATATTGGTGCGGCTTGGCGTCACCGACGCCACATAGGTCTGCACGGGCTTGTTCGGGTCATACTCGATCGGCTTGCCGCTCTCCGCGTCGAGCCCTTTGGTCCATGTGACTTTCTTGACGAACGGGAGGCCCCAGACGAACTTGCCGGTGGTGCGATCGATCGCATAGGCGAAGCCGTTGCGGTCCGCCTCGAGCGCGAGCTTCCGCGGACCACTGGGCCCGGGGATATCGACCAGCACGTTTTCCGCCACGCTGTCATAGTCGTAGGGGTCGTTTGGCGTGTGCTGATAGTGCCACTTGATCTTGCCGGTGGTGGCGTCAAGCGCCAGCGAGCTGTCGGTGTAAAGGTTGTCGCCCGGCCGATAGGCATTATCCCAGTCCGGCCCCGGATTGCCGACGCCCCAGATGATGGTGTCGGTCGCGGGATCGTAGGTGCCGGTCACCCAGGTCGAACCGCCGCCGGCGGCGGCCGCGTTGTCGCTGTCTTTCCAGGTCTCGCTGCCGGGCTCGCCCTTGCCCGGGATCGTATGGGTGCGCCAGACCTCCTTCTGGGTCGCCAGATCAGTGGCGGCGATCCAGCCACGGATGCCGTACTCCGCGCCGGCCACGCCGGTGATCGCCATGTTCTTGACGATCAACGGCGCGCCGGTGATCACCTCGCCCTTGTCCGGATTGGCAACAGTACGCTGCCAGGCGACCTGGCCGGTTTCCTTGTTGGTCGCGATCAGCCGGCCATCCAGCGTGTGGGAAATGACGAGATCACCCCACAATGCGACGCCGCGATTATCGACGCCGCAGCACGCCACAGCACCAGCCCAGTCACGGTCCGTCTTGGGATCCATCTTCCAGACCAGCACGCCGCGGCCGCCATGCGCATCGATCTTGTAGACCGAGCCCCATCCATCGGTGACGTAGAGAAAGCCGTTCTCGGCAATGGGCGTGCCTTCCAGCCCGCCATGGCTCCAGATGCCGCCGCCTTCGATGCCGCCAAGGTGCATGGTCCAGGCGACCTTCAGGTTCTTCACGTTATCGCGGTTGACCTCCTTCAGACTGGAGAACCGGTGAGCCGCGTAATTCTGATGATGATGAAGCCAGTTGCCCGGCTCCTTGTCGACGTTGAGCAGCCGCTCCTGATTGACCTGGTCTGCAGCGGAGACTGGCAGTGCGCCCATCACGCTTGCGGCAGCACCTGCTGCGGCAAGCAGACAGGCTCGCGTCAACATTTTAGTATGACCTGAAGATCGCTCCATGAGTAATGCCCTCCCTTGTTGGCAAGTCCTTGTGGCGGTTCATGTTGAATTGAACGTCCGGCATATCCGGGCGTTTCGCTGATGGCCCCATTCAGCGGGCTTCAGCAGTCCGCTGTCGCGATCATGGCGTTCGTGAAATCTGCACCTCCGTTTCCTTGGTTCCGGCTTTCTGGAAAACGACGGCGCACGTGAACGTCTCGCCGTCGACGAGCTTCTGCCGC
Source organism: Bradyrhizobium sp. AZCC 2262 (assembly GCF_036924535.1). Classification (NCBI taxonomy): domain Bacteria; kingdom Pseudomonadati; phylum Pseudomonadota; class Alphaproteobacteria; order Hyphomicrobiales; family Nitrobacteraceae; genus Bradyrhizobium; species Bradyrhizobium sp. AZCC 2262. Next base: position 7,088,201 of record NZ_JAZHRT010000001.1, read on the forward strand.
GTCTGCAGCAGCATCACGTGATATCCGTCTCGCTTGAGCTCGATCGTCTTGTTCTGCGGAATCGGAATCGACTTGACCTCGCGCATCGCAGGTGCCCCTTCGCCGCGATCGACGGTGTGCTTTTCGGAGAAATTCGCGAACGGACAGCGGACGCGCAGTATCGCGTCGGCCTCAGTCGCATCATTCCTGATCGTCATCAGCAGCGGGAGGTCGACACCAATCTCGTCGGACGCGGGAACCCGGGCGCTCGTCACCTGCAGTGCGTCGCCTGCAGCAGCGAAACCGGGCGTCAGCCCAAGGCCAGCAACAAGTCCGGCAAACAGTCCAAGCGCCAGAAACCGGGCTCTGCCGGACAGCGCAGCCCACCTTGCCCGATCAAGAGCGCCGTCAAGACTCGATGTCGCTGTGGCGGTCATCGGCTATCGCCGCGACCATCAGAGATTTACAGGCGCGCGACGCCCAAACGACCATGTCGTCCGACTCATCGCCATCCTCCCACGATTTTTCTTCTTGTCGTTGAGTTGCGTCCCCAATTGAGGCGGCGGTAGGGCCGGTGTCTGGAAAATGATTCAGACTAGCCTGGCGTATTCGATACCAATCGATATCCCGCATGGAAACGCGACGCTGCATGCGCCGGTGATGACGGGTGAGCGGCGCGCGCTTACCTCCTCGCCGGCATCTTCTTGAACTTCACGCTGTTTCCATCCGCCTGCCGCGTTGCGATGTAGCCGGCCTCGAGACAGGCTTCGCGCTGCGGCATCTTCTCCTGCGGGCTGCGCAACGTCTCCCACCATGATGCGCGCTGCGCGGCGCGCGGCAAGGCTGCGTCGATGATCTCCTCGATCTGCTCGAAGCTCAGCACGAATTCGGGACGCTTCTGCGCCCTCAGATAGTCCCGCAACGGGTCGTAAACGTTCACGCGTGCCCTCAATGGTGATTTGCTGAAAACCGTCGACGCCGGCAACCAGGCGTTAACTCTCTATCATATCGCCGTCGCCGCTTAAGGCCGCAACAATTTATCCGTCGCATACCGGAAGGATTGGAGCGGTCTATGCCATTTGGACGGCAAAGCGACGTGACCAGAATTGGCTGGTTCAGGAAGGACTCCGGCCGCCGGCCCTGGCGATTGTCGGCGAAGCTGTTGATCGCGTCGTCGATCGCGACCGTGATCGGGTTCTCCACGATTTGCACCAGCGTCATGCTCGACATGCGCCGCGGCGAGGAAGAGCTCGCACGCCAGACGCTGGAAAATCTCGCAGCCGGCATCGATTCCGATATCAGCCGCAATATCGAGCTCTACGATCTGTCGCTGCGCAACGTCGCCAGCAATCTGGTGATGCCGGAGATCAAAGGCGTCAGCAAGGAAATCCAGCACCTGATCCTGTTCGATCATGCCGCCACCGCCAAGCATTTCGGCGTGATCCAGGTGTTCGATGCACAGGGCAAGCTGACGCACGACGCGGCGAGCCTCGATCCGGCGCCCGAGGATCGCAGCGAAGAGGAGTATTTCCAGGTCCATCGCGCCAATCCCGATGTGGGCCTGTATATGAGCCGCCCGATGCTGCGCCGCAGCGCCTATTCGATCGTGCTCAGCCGCCGCATCAGCGACGCCGATGGTCGCTTCCTCGGCGTCGTGGTGGGCTCGATCCGTTTCACTTATTTCCATGACCTGTTCGGCCGGCTCACCCTCAACCCCGGCGATACGATCACGGTGCTGCGCCGCGACCGAACGATCATCATGCGGACGCCGTTCGACCTCGAGGTCATCGGGAAGAACCTGGCGGAGCGGCAAAACTGGCGCGCGGACAATCTGAAGGAAGGCACGGCCTATGCCGGCGTCGGGCCGGTCGATCCGACGCCGCGGCTTTACGTTCGCAGCGGCAGCACGAACTTGTTCTTTGTCGTGGTCGGAAAGCCGCTGGCGAGCATCCTGAACCTTTGGCACCGGGAAGTGCTGCGGATCGGAGCGATCATGCTGGTGCTGATCCTGTTCGTGGTCGGCACCACGCTGTTCCTCGCGCGCGAGATCGGCCGCCGCGCCGAGGCCGAGGACAAGCTGGAGGAGCTGGCAACGACCGACGCACTCACCGGCCTGAAGAACCGGCGCAAATTCGATGCCGAAATCGATCTGGAATGGCGGCGGGCGGCGCGCAGCGAGACCCCCGTCGCGGTGCTGATGATCGATGCGGACCACTTCAAGGCCTACAACGACACCTACGGACACCAGGCCGGCGACCAGGTGCTGGTCGGCATCGCGATCTGCATTTCAGACGCGGTGCGGCGGTCAGGCGACTGCCCGGCGCGCTACGGCGGCGAGGAATTCGCAGTGCTGTTGCCGGGCCTGTCGGCGGTGGAAGCGTTCACCGTCGCCGAGACCATCCGCCTGAAGGTCGAACAGTGGGCGGAAGACCCGAGCGTGACGACCGTCAGTATCGGTGTGGCGAGCATGACGCCGACCGCGCCGTTGAGTTGGCCCGACCTGATCGAAGCCGCCGACAAGGCACTCTACGCCGCCAAGGCCAATGGCCGCAATCAGTCGGTGGTCGCCGCGATCCCGCAGCTTGCGCTGGTGGCTTAAGCGCTTTTCGCCAAGGCTCGCGTCACGGCCTCGGGCTCTTTCTCCACAACCTTGAGCAAAATGCGAGCGCTGCGTTCCGGTTGTCGGCGGCCCTGTTCCCAATCCCGCACGGCCGACAGTGCAAATCCATAAGTTTGAGCAAAGCTCTCCTGCGACATACCAAGCTGCGTACGTATCTTCTTCACATTCACGCGCGCAGGAACATGAATCCCGAACGTCCGCTTATTTGCAGATCCGTCGAGATAAGCTTTTGCGTCGCCGAGTCCGGCTTTGATCTTGTCGAATGCTGCCTTTGTCACCTTCGCCTCCGATAGTCTTCAATCATGACGGCAACCATCTTGCCTAGCGTATTACATTCAGTTGCCGAGAGATTGGCCTTCTCGTTCTTGGCAAAAGCCGCCAGAATAAATACCGGCAAGTTTGCTCCGCTGAATAGGTAAACAATTCGGGCGCCGCCGCTCTTACCGCGCGCGCCAAAGCCGAACCGGACTTTCCGAATACCACCGCCACCTGGAATGACGACGCCGCAGGTGGGATCGGAAGCCAGTCGATCCACGATGGCCTTTCGTTCGTCCAACGAAAACAGACGTTCCGCGTCGACTAGATAGGACGGCGTCTCGACAACAGTCTGCATTGACCAACATACTACGGCAATGCCGTAGTATGTTCAAGTCCCTCGCCTCACTTCTCCAGATACTTCTTCATCTCCGCGCGCAGGCTGTCGCGCAGGTCGTCGCGCGCCATGCCGTAGGCGATGTTAGCGCGCAGGAAACCCGACTTCGAGCCGCAATCGTGCCGCTCGCCCTCGAACTCGACGCCAAAGAAGCTTTGCGTCCTGGCGAGGGTCTTCATCGCATCGGTGAGCTGGATCTCGTTGCCCGCGCCGCGCTCTTGCGTTTCGAGGATCTTGAAGATTTCCGGCTGCAGGATGTAGCGCCCGGTGATCGAAAGGTTGGACGGCGCGGTGCCCTTCGGCGGCTTCTCCACCATGCCGTCGACCTCGAACATGTTCTTGGCGAGCCGCTTGCCGACGCCGCAGATGCCATACTGATGGGTGAGATCATTGGGCACCGCCTCGACCGCGAGCAGGTTGGACTTGCCGCCGAGTTTTTCGGCTGCCTCGATCATCTGCTTCAGGCAGCCGGGCGTGTTCAGCACCAGTTCGTCCGGCAGCACCACCGCGAACGGCTCGTCGCCCACGATGTCGCGCGCGCACCAGACCGCGTGCCCGAGACCGAGTGGCGCCTGCTGGCGGGTGAAACTGGTGGCGCCGGCTTCGGGCTGGTCGCGCGCCAGAATGTCCTGCTCGGCCTTCTTGTTGCCGCGCGCGGCCAGCGTGGTGTCGAGCTCGAACATCCGGTCGAAATGATCCTCGATCACGCCCTTGTTGCGCCCGGTGACAAAGACGAAATGCTCGATGCCGGCTTCCTTGGCCTCGTCGACCACGTACTGGATCAGCGGCTTGTCGACGATCGTCAGCATTTCCTTCGGCATCGCCTTGGTGGCGGGCAGGACGCGGGTGCCGAGACCGGCGACCGGGAAGACGGCTTTGCGGATTTTCATGGGATGTCGGGGGCCTTGATATTGAGAACGTTGGAAATGAGGAAAGTGCTTAGATTGCACGTTGATAGCCGGTTTGCACCCCTGAACAAAGGCGGATGTATGGTTACCTTCCCGCCCCCTTGCGCAGACCCGGCGCGACGACAAAATGCCCTCTGTTAAACTATTGGAAACCGTGACAGGGCCTTCTGCCACGGGATTGGTTGCGACGGACGGGCACGGCATGGGTCTGATGGAACGAGCGATAAGCAGTCGAACCGGCGCAATCCTAATCGCGGTCGCGCAGTTGTGTTCCTGCCAGGCCGCTTTTATCAGCCCGTCCCATGCCCAATCCGCCGGCAGCGACGGGATTTCGAACTTTCTCGGCAATATCTTCTCAGGGCCCAGGTCCGGCCCGGCGCCGCAGGCCACGCCCGGACCGGACGGCGCTCCGCCGCCCTGGAGCGGCGAGGACGGCGCCTCCGGCCATCCCTTGATGACGGCGGACGCGATCCGGCAGGCGGCGGCGAACTTTCAAAATTGCGTTGCCGCGATGTGGCCTGATGCCGCACGGCGCAACATCACCCAGCAAAATTTCGAGCGCTTCACCGCGGGCCTCGAACCTGATTTGCGCATCATGGACCTGATGGATTCGCAGCCCGAATTCACCAAGGCGATCTGGGACTATCTCGACATCCTCGTGAACGACAACCGCCTCGCCAAGGGCCGCGAGATCCTCGCCAAGTACAAGCCGCAGTTCGACGCGGCGGAGAAAGCCTACGGCGTCGACCGCTACGCGATCGCCTCGATCTGGGGCATCGAGTCGAACTACTCGACGCAGATGGGCGACCGCAACGTGGTGCAGTCGACGGCGACGCTGGCCTGCGTCGGCCGCCGTCAGGCCTATTTCAAGGACGAGTTCCTCACTGCGCTGGAAATCCTCAACCGCGGCGATCTGCGTCCCGAACAGATGCGCGGCTCCTGGGCCGGCGCGTTCGGGCCGACGCAGTTCATGCCGACCGCCTTCAAGCGCTACGCCGTCGATGGCGACGGCGACGGCCGCCGCGACGTCGTCGACAACGCCGCCGACCTGATTGCGTCGACCGCCAACAACCTCAAGAAGGATGGCTGGCAGACCGGGCGTAGCTGGGGCTACGAGGTGGTGCTGCCGGAGGGTTTTGATTTCATGCTCGCCGACAAAGCCAAGGCGATGTCGATCGCGCAGTGGCAGAGCCAGGGAATGAAGCGAGCCGACGGCAAGCCCTTCCCCGATTCGGCCGAGAAGGCCTATCTGCTGGCGCCGGCCGGCGCGCAGGGGCCGGGCTTCCTGATGCTGCAGAACTTCCGGGTGATCATGAAATACAACCCGGCGGAGGCCTACGCGCTGGCAATCGGCCATTTTGCCGACCGCCTGCGCGGCGGCGCGCCGTTCGTGCAGCCCTGGCCGCGGCAGGAACGGGTGCTGTCGCGCGCCGAACGGCTGGAACTGCAGCAGCTCCTCGCCCAGCGCGGCTTCTACCGCGGCACGCCGGACGGCCAGTTCGGCGGCCAGACCCGGGAGGCGTTGCGCAGCTTCCAGGCCTCGATCGGGGCGCCGGCGGACGGCTTTGCCTCGTCCGACGTGCTGGAGCGGCTGCGGGGCCGCTAGGGCCTGATCAAGCGCCCGCTGTCGTCCGTTTCTCGGCGCCGGATCGAAGGCACAGCCTGTCACACGATTGTATCAGTTAGCTCACAAACATCCTGGTTGAGATGGATACTCTGCCGCGAGCGTTGCCCCTCTAATTCCTGTTCGATCTGCCGAGACGGCAGGCGCAGCGCATCCCCGCGGAAACCGGTCGGGAGATCGTCGTGGCCAAAGTCATTGAAGCCCGCGCTTTTTGTAACAATGAAGTCGCCTATCTGGCGTGGAAGACCGACGGCAAGATCAAGGACTGCCTCGGCTTCATGATCACCCGCATCAATCTCGACACCGGCGAACGCCGGCTGTTGCCGGCATGGGTTGCCTTCGACACCCAGTCCAACCCGGATTGGGAAGCACAGGACACCAGCGTCTGGCCGATCCAGAAATTCTCCTGGCGCGACCTTACCTTGCGACGCAGCCGCGACACGCTGCAAGTGCGCGCGCCCTTCCGCGCCAAATACGAGATTGTTCCGGTCGGCCCGGAAGCGCCGGGCCGGGTGGCGGTGCCGCCCTCACCGACCGCGCAACCCGGCAAATACAAGGGCAATCCGATTCCGATGTTTGTTTGCGGCGAGGCCGGCGAGACCAATGAATTCAGCGTGACGGACAATTTCGGTGACGTGTCAGCCTTCTTCAACAACGGAATCCTGTCGACGCAGAATCTGCGCAAGCAGCTCGAGACGCCCGACGGCAAAGCGCCGACCAAGCCGCAGATCGACGACCACATCAAAAAGCCCGGCGATCCGATCCGGACATTCCTCGCCGGCGACGTGCTGCCGGCGCTCAAATCGATGTTCGCACGCGCGGAACAGGAAGACGGAACGCTGCACCTCGCGTTGTATGAACTGGAGGATGCTGAACTGGTCGATCTGCTGGTGCAGAACCAGGCGCGGCTGAATCTCATTCTCTCGACCGCCGGCAGCAAGACGACGAAGGCGAAGCCGGCCGGCGTGGCCGCCGCGGCAAAAACCATGGTGAAGAGATCGAAGGTGGTCAAGAAAGCCACGCAAAAGAAATCCATCGCAACGATGGCCAAAAAGTCAGCGAAGAAGCTAAGTGCGGCGAAGAAAACGGGCGCGGCGAAAAAAGCCGCCAAGAAGACAAAAAAGAGCAGCGCCGCCAAGCCGAAAAACGTCACGGTCTGGGACGTCACAAATGCCGCCGCGCGGGCCAAGCTCTCGGCCCTGATGGGTAGCCGGCTTCAGAACCGGATGTTCAATAACTCCGCCCATATCGGACACAACAAGTTCGCGGTCCTGCTCGACAGGAACGGCAAGCCGATCGTCGTGTGGTCGGGCAGCACCAACTGGACCAAGACCGGCCTGTGTGCTCAGTCGAACAACACGATCATCATCGAATCCGATGCCGTGGCGGAGGCCTATCTCGACTATTGGACAAGGCTGCATGCCGACAAGCTGCCGGTGCCCAAGCCACTCAGCGCCCCGCTTAGCTCTGACCAGGGCCCTGCGCTGCGCACGGCTGACGCGACACCGAACTCGACGACACTCGACAAGGGAAAGACCAAAATCGATCTCTGGTATTCGCCCAACACGCCGAAGACCGGCACGCCGAAAACCCGCACCGTGCCGCCGGATCTGCAGTTCGTATTCTCGCTGATGAAGCAGGCCAAGGATGCGATCTTCTTCCTGGTGTTCAACCCCGGGCGGACCGATCCCGAAGGCGAAGACGTCAACACCGTGGTATCCGCCGGCATCGACTTCGGCCGGCTCGATCCTGATCTCACCGTGTTCGGCGCGATCAGCGATCCTACCGCGCTGCCCGGCTTCGTCGCGCCGCCGAAGGACCAGCCCAAGGACGAGCCGAAGATTCCGCCTCCAGCCATCTTCAGCCCGGAGGGCGTTCCGAACGTGCTGATGATCCGCGCCGCCGTCATCAAGGATCTGATCGGCGATTTCCAGCGCGAATTGCTGAGCGCCGGCCACGCCATCATCCATGACAAGATCGTCGTCATCGATCCGATGTCGGAGACCGACTGCGTCGTGATCACCGGCAGCCACAATCTGGGGTTCAAGGCCTCCTATGCCAATGACGAGAACATGCTGGTGTTGCGCGGCAACAGGCCACTGGCGCTGGCCTACACGACCCATGTGCTCGACATCTATGACCACTATAAATTCAGGGCCGTCCTGGAACAGCAGACGCGCGACATTATGCTGAGGGGCAAACCGCCCCCAAAGCGGCCGACCGGCAAGGGTTTCCTGCAGACCACGGACAAGTGGCAGGATCCCTATATTTCCGGCGAAAAGGGCAAGGAACTGGCCTATTTCCTGCGATAAGTCAGCCAATGAGCCGTTTTGGGAGCCCTGCTAACCCCAAAACCAACAATTGGGGCGGGCGCCCTTGACGGCGCAGCGCCAAGCCCGGTTTATGGGTGGAAATCTGCCCGCTTGCGGCCCGATTCCGCTATTACATTTGACACATCACAACCCATTGCGACCGAGCCGGATGCGAAAGCCAAAGTCCTTCTTGCGCGTGTTCACCGACACCGGCCCGCTGGCCGTGCTGGCGGTTGTGATCGCGCTTCTGGTCGGGATCGTAGGACCGGCCTCCGCGCAATTCTTCAATTTCGGCGGCTTTGGCGGTCCGCCGCAGCGCCAGGCGCCACAACGTGGCGGCGGCTGGTTTGGCGGCGATTTCTTTCAGCCGTTCCAGCAACAGGCCCCGCAGGCGCCGCGCCAGGATTTCTCCCGTGCGCCCGGGCCGGCCAAGCGCGACACGGTGGCTGAACGTAACGTGCTGGTGCTGGGCGACGCCATGGCCGACTGGCTCGGCTATGGCCTGGAAGACGCCTATGCCGAGCAGCCCGACATGGGCGTGATCCGCAAGCACAAGACCGTATCGGGCCTGATCAAATATCAGCCGCGCGGCGAGCCGGCCGATTGGGCCGCGGCCGCCAAGGGCATCCTCGCCACCGAAAAGCCGGATGCCATCGTCGTCATGCTCGGCCTCAACGATCGCGTGGCGATCCGCGAAGCAGCGCCTGAGAAGAAGGGCGACAAGAAAGACGCGCGCGCCAAGCCGGGCGATGCAAAGCCCAAGCCCGAAAGCTCGACTGATACTGCCAAGGCCGATGCCGGCAAGGCTGATGGAACAAAGGCAGACACCGCCAAGGCTGATGCCGCGAAGGCCGATACCGCGAAGGCTGACGATGCCGAGGACGATGATGCGCCGCAAATCGCAGCCCCCGAAAAGAGCGCGCGCGCGAGCGGCGGGCTCTATGAGTTCCGCGATGAGCGCTGGGTCGAACTCTACGCCAAGAAGATCGAAGAGCTGATTGGCGTGCTGAAATCCAAAGGCGTTCCGGTGTTGTGGGTCGGCCTGCCGGCAATCCGCGGTCAGAAGGGTACGTCAGACTTGCTGTTCCTCGATGCCCTGTACCGCGACGGGGTCGGCAAGGCCGGCATCACCTATGTCGATATCTGGGATGGCTTTGTCGACGAAGGCGGCCGCTTCATGCAGAGGGGTCCCGACTTTGAGGGCCAGCCCCGCAAGCTGCGTTCCGACGACGGCGTCTTCTTCACCAAGGCCGGCGCGCGCAAGCTCGCGCATTACGTCGAGCGCGAGGTGACGCGCCTGCTTGCTGCCCGCTCGGGGCCGATCGCCGTGCCGATCGAGCCGGCAACGCCTGACGCCAATGTCGTGCCGGGCCAGCCGGCGCCGCGTCCGCTGGCCGGACCGGTCATGCCGCTGGTGGCCTCTTCCGTCGGCACCGATCAGTTGCTCGGCGGTCCCGGCACGCGGCCGGCCGCGGTCGATGCGCTTGCGGCGCGCACGCTGGTGAAGGGTGAGGCGCTGGCGGCGCCGGCCGGCCGCGCCGACGATTACGCCTGGCCGCGCCGGGAAATCGGCCGCGAGCAGGCCAAGGGCGATACGCCGGTGGCAGCCGCCTCGCCGAGCGGATCGGTGGCGGCAGTGCCCGGACAGAGGCAGCTTCTGCTACCGCCGCCTCAGCAGCAGCAGGCTCCGCTACAGCAGAAGAAGCAGATCCGGCCGGCGCAAACCAACGAACCGTCGCTGCGCGATTTCTTCGGCGGCTTCGGCGCGACGCCGCGCCAGCCCGCACCGCCGCGTGGACCCGCAGCCCCGGGCGCGCCACGCCCGCCGGGCAGTGTCGGACGATCGGCCGAAGTGCCACGGGGCAATTTCTTCTCGTGGTAGACGCTGTCATTCCGGGGCGATGCGGCAGCATCGAACTCCGATGTGCAATTGCACATCGGAGAATCTCGCGCCGCGCTTCTCGATATCTCGCATCAAGACTTCTGGATTCCGACGCGCGCGCCGGAATGACGGCTGCGGCCTAGAGCGGGATGACTCTTCTTCGAATCGTCATTCCGCTCTATCTCTTTGATTTGAGCATGATCTTTTCGGAAAACCGGTGCCCACTTTTCCGGATCATGCTCTAGCCGTAATACCGCCAGCGCGGCGGCGGGCGGCGCGGTGGGCGCGTCATCAACAGAGCCAGCGCAAATCCAATTCCACCTGCGATCAACAGCGCGCCGAGCGGATTTTCCTGCACCGTTTTCGCCACCGCTTTCTGGCCGCTGCGAACGGCGTCGCCGCTGTTCTCATAAGCATCCTTGGCATAGTTGACGGCGGCGTCGGTGGCCTCACTGGCCGCGTCCTTGGCCTGGCCGTACAGATTTTGCACTGTACCGGCGGCTTCGCGTGCGCGGCCCTCGGCTTGCGTCTTCGCATCACCAGCCATGTCGCCGATAGTGCTTTCGACCTTCCCTGCAAAATCCTTCGCCGAGCCGGCAATCCGATCCTTGTCCATCGTGGTCACTCCTGTTTTCTAAAGGATGTAACCGGTGAGACCTGTCCGGGTTCCTACCGCGATCGAAACGCCTCTCAGCAAAGTGGGGGCCTACAGGATCAGCCCGCCATCGACCACGATGGTCTGGCCGATGATGTAGGACGCAAGCGGCGAGGCCAGGAACAGCGCCGCGCCAGCCATGTCGGCGGGCGTGCCGAGCCGTTTCAGCGGGATCCGCTCCAGCGCGCCTTCAAGCCGCTTCGGATTTGACGTCGTCGCCTTGGTCATCTTGGTATCGACCAGGCCTGGCGCGATACCATTGACGCGGATGCCATTCTCGGCCCATGCCTCGCCGAGTGTGCGCGTCAACCCCACCGCGCCGGTCTTCGAGGCGTTGTAGGCCGGGTTGCCCATGGTGGAGTGATAGGCGGCGGTCGAACTGACGATGATCAGCGAGCCTTTGCCGGCGCTCAGCATCGCCTGGAATTTGGTCGCGCAAGCCATCAGGCTCATCAGATTGACTTCCAGCACCTTGCGAAAGCCGTCCATCTCGAATTCGCCGCGGCGGTAGATCACCGCGCCTTGCGCCAGCACCAGCACGTCGAGTTTCGCAAATGGCGGCTTCAAGGCTGCGGTCGCCTGCGGGTCGCTGACGTCGAGCCTGAAATAGTCGAGCCCTTCGAGATGCGAGCCTTCGTCGGGCGAATAGTCGGCGGCGCCCGCGCGGGTGCCGCAGACGGCGACATGCGCGCCCTTGGCGCGAAAAGCCTGTGCGATGCCGTTGCCGATGCCGCTGGAGCCGCCGACCACCAGCACCTGTTTGCCGCTGAAATCCAGTTCGTTCATCCCCGCGATCCTTTTCTTGCTTGTTTGATCTTTGGCTTGGTTTGACCTGTCTGCGGATCGATGCCAGCCTTGTCAATCCTGCAACGCGCACCTCACATTCCCTGTCCGGACCTTCATCATGTCAGATTTCAAGCAGTTCAGCCGCTCGGTCAAAGGCCTGACCGTTCTCGTCACCGGCGCCGCCAGCGGCATGGGCCGCGCCACCGCGCGGGTGTTCGCCGCGGACGGCGCCAACGTCGCCGTCACCGACATCAGCGCCGAGGCTACGCAGGCCGTGGCCAGCGAGATCGCGGCAAGCGGCGGCGCGGCAAAAGCGTGGACGCTCGATGTCACCGACCGCTACAACATCACCGACGTCGTCAACGAGGTCGCGGCGCATTTCGGCGGACTCGATATCGTCGTCAACAATGCCGGCATCTCGGTGCGCGTCGCGATCGATGACGAGGGCTATGACGAGGCCTGGGCAAAAGGCCTGGCCGTGATGCTGACGGCGCACCAGCGCATCATCCGCGCTGCACTGCCCTACCTGCGCAAATCGAAATCGCCGCGGATCGTCAATATCGCGTCCACCGAGGCGCTCGGCGCTACCGCGTTGCACAGCCCCTACTCCGCCGCCAAGGCCGGCGTCGTCGGCCTGACGCGTTCGCTGGCGGTCGAACTCGGCCGCGACGGCATCACGGTGAACTGCATCTGCCCGGGGCCGATCCTCACCGGCATGACCGCCCGGATCGCCGCCGAGCACAAGGCGATCTACGCCAAGCGCCGCACCGCACTCGGCCGCTACGGCGAGCCTGAGGAAGTGGCGCATATGACGCTGAGCCTGTGCTTGCCGGCGGCCTCATTCCTGACCGGCGCGGTGATCCCCGTGGACGGCGGGCTGATGGCGCGAAACGCGTAACGGGCATGCGTTCGCGGCGTTGACTTGGGCACGACAGGGAGTAATTTTTTCTGCAAATGGAGCGGGACAAACCGCCCGCCGCTTTCAGGAGAGACGCCATGACGGTCACGATCCGGCAGCTTCATCCGCATTTTTTCGGCGAGGTTTCGGGCGTTGATTTGCGCAGTCCCCTCACCCCGCAGGAAGCGGCCGATATCGAAGCGGGCATGGACAAATACGCCGTGCTGCTGTTTCGCAACCAGGATATCACGGACGAACAGCAACTGGCCTTTGCGCTGAATTTCGGCGAGCGCGAGAGTGCACGCGGCGGCAACATCACCAAGAAGGAAGACTACCGCCTGACCACGGGGTTGAACGACGTCTCCAACCTCGGCAAGGACGGCAAGCCGCTGGCGCGCGACAGCCGGGCCCATCTGTTCAATCTCGGCAACTGCCTGTGGCATTCCGACAGCTCGTTCCGCCCGATCCCGGCGAAATTTTCACTGCTGTCGGCGCGGGTGGTGAACCCGAAGGGCGGCAACACCGAATTCGCCGACATGCGCGCGGCCTATGACGCGCTCGACGACGACACCAAGGCCGAGATCGAAGACATGATCTGCGAGCATTCGCTGATGTATTCGCGCGGCTCGCTCGGCTTCCTGGATTATTCCGATGAAGAGAAGGCGATGTTCAAGCCGGTGCTGCAGCGGCTGGTGCGGACGCATCCGGTGCATCGCCGGAAGTCGCTGTATTTGTCATCACATGCCGGCGCCATCAAAGGCATGAGCATGCCCGAGGCGCGGCTTTTGCTGCGCGATCTCACCGAGCACGCCACGCAGCCGGAATTCGTCTACGTCCATAAATGGACGTTGCATGACCTCGTGATGTGGGACAACCGCCAGACCATGCACCGCGTGCGGCGCTACGACCAGTCGCAGCCCCGCGACATGCGGCGTGCGACCGTTGCCGGCACCGAGCCGACGGTGCAGCAGCAGGCGGCGGAGTAATATTCCCCGTCGTCCCTGCGAACGCAGGGACCCATACCGCGTGATTCATCGAGGAGGCGTGGTGGCTGACGCTGTTCGCTCGCCAGTTCACCGCCGTGAGTTGCTGAAGCGACGCCATCGCCCTTCCTGCCTCACACGCCGGCCGCGGCGTATGGGTCCCTGCGTTCGCAGGGACGACACCGTGGTTGTGGCGACCGCTAGCGGAAACAAACTCAGGCGTGCCCGGCCTCGTTCGACAGCATGCCCACATCGATGCCGATCTTGCGCAGCGCGCGCTGATATTTTTCGTCGACGTCATCGCCGAAGATCAGCTCCGGGTCGGCGTCGCAATGCAGCCAGCCATTGTGCTGGATCTCGTTCTCGAGCTGGCCCGGCGCCCAGCCGGCATAGCCCAGCGCCAGGATCGCGTGCTTCGGTCCGGTGCCCTTGGCGATCGCCTTGAGGATGTCCACCGTCGCGGTCAGGCAGATGCCGTCGTCGATATTGAGCGTGGCGTCCTTGATGAAGAAATCGCTCGAATGCAGCACGAAGCCGCGGCCGGTATCGACCGGGCCGCCCTTCAGCACCTGCATGGTCTCGGCGTTTTCCGGCAGCTTGATCTGGTCGGCCCTGTCAATGATGTCGAGCTGCACCAATAGCCCGGGAAAATCGATGCTGCCGGCCGGACGGTTGACGATGATGCCCATCGCCCCTTCCGACGAATGCGCGCACATGTAGATGACGGAGCGCTCGAAGCGCGGATCGCCCATGACCGGCATGGCGATCAGCAGCCGGCCGTCCAGATAACCGTCGCCGGACGAATTGTCGCCAAAGCCGGCGGCTTTGCGGCGAACGGGCTTCGGTGTCTTGCCTTCAGGGCTCATCCGCAAAGGCCTCTCTTGCTGGTTGCATATCCTGATATCGGGTTGGGTTTCTGTCAATCAAGCTTCCGACATCATTCGGCGGCCGATCACACGCAATTCAATGGTTTGCGCCGCAACTTGCCTGTAAAGACGTCTCATGATCGTGATAGTTCCCCTGCGCGCCGCGCTCGGCGTCGCTGCCTTGTGTGTCGCGTGCGCGACGTCGGAGGTTCGCGCCGAGGATGCGTCGCCATGGCAGCGTGACGCGCATTCCGCGGTCCGGTTGCTGGCGGGATCACGCAGCGGCACGGTGCTGCTTGGCGGCGTCGCCATCCAGTTGCAGCCGGGATGGAAGACCTATTGGCGAACGCCCGGCGATTCCGGCGTGCCGCCCCGCTTCGACTTCTCAAAATCGGACAATGTCGAGGCCGTGACGGTGCTGTGGCCGGCACCGAAGAAGTTTGACGACGGCGCCGGCGGCACCGCGCTGGGATACAAGCAGCAGGTCGTGTTGCCGTTGCGGATCGTCGCCAAAAATGCCGACAAGCCGGTAACGCTGCGGGCCAGCATCAGCTACGCGGTCTGCGACAAGATCTGCATCCCCGTCGAAGCCAATGCCGAGCTCGCTTTTGCCAGCGTGGCGAGCACCGAGGACGGCAATTTGTCCGATGCGCTCAATACGGTGCCGAAGCCCGCCAATATCGGCGACCCCAATCCGCTGACCATCCGCGACGTCAAGCGCGAGGGAAAGAACAACGTGCTGGTCGACGTGACCGCGCCCGAAGCCAAGGAGGTCAACCTGTTCGTCGAGGGACCGACGCCTGACTGGGCGCTGCCAGTTCCCAAGCTGGTCGAGCAAAGCCCGCCCGGCGTCAAACGGTTTGCCTTCGAACTCGACGGCCTGCCGCCCGGCGTCAGCCCGGAAGGCGCCGCGCTCAAACTGACGCTGGTCGGGGGCGACCGGGCCTACGAGTTCAATGTCAGTTTGAATTGACGGTTTCTCGTCGTCCCTGCGAAAGCAGGGACCCATACGCCGCGGCGATCGTGAAGAGACGCCGGCGCCAGATACCTTTTCAAGCAACCTCGCCCTGTGGTTATGGGTCCCTGCGTTCGCAGGGACGACAGGGGAGCAAGGCCTCCCACCCAACCGAATCTTAACGAATGGTTGATACACCCACCCATCGCCGCCGCCTCGCGGCGCGTTTCGGGGATGCATCCTTGTGGCCGTGATGGATACGCAATCCGCAACCACCTCGCCTGCCGGCGTGATCGCGCGCCTGCGTGCGCTGCTTGGCGGCTCCAGCGAAGCCTCCGTCACCAGGCGGCTGGCCGGCACCATCTTCATCATCCGCGTCTTCAGCGCAGCCCTCGCCTATTTCTCGCAGATCCTGCTGGCGCGCTGGATGGGCGGCTCGGATTACGGTGTCTATGTCTATGTCTGGACCTGGGTGCTGCTGCTGGGCAGCATGATGGATTTCGGCATCTCGGCCTCCGCGCAAAAGATCATTCCGGAATATCGCACCCGCGGCGAGCATGCGCTACTGCGCGGCTTCCTCTCCGGCAGCCGCTGGATCACGTTCGTCGTCTCCTCCATCGTCTCGCTGTTGCTGGCCGGCGTGGTGAAGGGATTATCGCCGTGGATCGACGCCAACACGATCATTCCGCTCTATATCGGCTGTCTGACGCTGCCGGCGTTTGTCGTCGCCAACACGCAGGACGGCATCGCCCGCTCGCATGACTGGATGCGGCTCGGACTGATGCCGCAATTCATCGTGCGGCAGTCGCTGATCATCGGCCTGACCGCCGGCGCCTTCGTGCTCGGCTTCAATCTCGGTGCCGCCGCCGCCATGTGGGCCAGCGCCGCGGCGGTATGGATCGCGATGATCGGCCAGATGATCGTGCTGAACCGCAGGCTCGGCGGCCATATCGAGCCTGGCCCCAAGGCCTATGATTTCCGTGGCTGGCTCGCGGTCTCGTTGCCGATCCTGCTGGTGGAAAGCTTTTATCTGCTGCTGTCCTACACCGACGTGCTGGTGCTGCAGCAATTCCGCTCCTCCGAAGAGGTCGGTGTCTATTTCGCCGTGGTGAAGACGCTGGCGCTGGTCTCCTTCATTCACTATGCGATGGCGGCGACGACGGCACATCGCTTTGCCGAGTATCACGCGCTGGGCGACAAGCCGCGGCTGTCGGCCTATGTGGCGCATGCGATCCAGTGGACGTTCTGGCCGTCGCTGGCCGCAACCATTTTGCTGCTGGCGCTGGGCAAGCCGCTGCTATGGCTGTTCGGACCGCAATTCGTGGTCGGCTACGACATCATGTTCATTGCCGCTGTCGGCCTCGTGGTGCGTTCCGCCATCGGCCCGGTCGAGCGGCTGCTCAACATGCTCGGCCACCAGCACATCTGCGCGCTGGCCTATGCGCTCGCTTTCGTCATGAACGTCGTGCTGTGCGTGATGCTGGTGCCGCGCTTCGGCGGCCATGGTGCTGCGGCCGCGACGTCGATCTCACTGGCGTTCGAGACGGTGCTGCTGTTCTGGATCGTGCGCCGGCGGCTCGGATTGCACGTGCTGGCGTTCGGCAAACGCTGATCTCAAACCGATAGGACAGCAAGCGCGCCACATCGCGCCGGCCTCTTCCGGGCCGGCGGAATGGGCCATCGGCGCCCCGCGACCGCCGTATTTGAGGCCTCAGAAGGCCACCATCGTCGTATCGGCCTATGAGAGAAAATATCCGGCGATTCCGATCTGCACGTAAAGCATTCTTGTCTCGTTCGATCGGACGCCCATGCCGGAACTGCTATATACTCGCTGGAACCAAAGATCTGACCCTGGAAAATGATTGATCCTCTCTACGTTGCATCGGGATTCGGCGTCGGCCTGCTGGTCGGGATGACCGGCGTCGGCGGCGGCTCACTGATGACGCCATTGTTGATCCTGCTGTTCGGTGTCCACCCGTCGACCGCTGTCGGCACCGACCTGCTATACGCCGCGGCGACCAAGACCGGTGGCAGCTTGGTGCATGGGTGGTCGCAGAGCATTCACTGGCCGGCGGTGATGCGTCTCGCCAGCGGCAGCATCCCGGCGAGCCTCGTCACGTTGCTTGTGCTGTGGCAGCTCGAACTCAACGCGGAGGCTGCGCGCAGCCTGGTCAATGTGGTGCTGTGCTTTGCGCTCATCCTGACGGCGACGTCGTTGATCTTCCGCAGGGCGATCATGGATCGATATCGCCAGCGCATGGAACGGCTCGGCACTTCGACGACCGGCAGCGCGACCGTGATGGTCGGCGTGGCGCTCGGCGTGCTGGTCTCTGTTTCGTCGGTCGGCGCCGGTGCAGTCGGCGTCACCGCGCTATTGCTGCTCTATCCGCGCCTGCCGATGGCGAGCATCGTCGGCTCCGACATTGCGCACGCCGTGCCGCTGACGCTGGTCGCCGGCATCGGCCACTGGGCGCTGGGTTCGGTCGATTGGGCGCTGATGGGTGTGTTGCTGATAGGCTCGCTGCCCGGCATCGTGATCGGCAGTTACTGCGCGGTTCGCGTGCCGGAGACGGTGCTGAGATTGCTGCTGGCCGCCGTTCTGATTCTGGTCGCCGGCAAGCTTGGCTTCAATGAGTTGCACCTGTCGACGGAAAGCGTCGCGGCGATTGCCAAGAGCGCCACCCACTAGGATTGAGGGTGGGCGCTCCGGCACTGTTCGCTATTCCTACTCCGCGGTCCAGCCGCCGTCGATCGAGAGATTGGCGCCGGTGATCTGGGCGGCATCGTCGCCGCACAGAAACAGCGCAAGGGCTGCGACCTGTTCCGACGTCACGAACTCCTTGGTCGGCTGCGCGTCGAGGAGCACGTCCTTGATGACCTGCTCCTTGGTCATGTTGCGCGCCTTCATGGTCTCCGGGATCTGGTGCTCGACCAGCGGCGTCCAGACATAGCCCGGGCTGATGCAGTTGCAGGTGATCTTGAAGGTCGCAAGCTCCAGCGCCACCGTTTTTGTCAGTCCGGCGATGCCGTGCTTGGCTGAGACATAGGCCGACTTGAATGGCGATGCCACCAGCGAATGCGCGGAAGCGGTGTTGATGATGCGGCCCCAGCCGCGCTTCTTCATGCCGGGCACGGCGGCACGGATGGCATGAAATGCCGATGACAGATTGATCGCAATGATCGCGTCCCATTTCTCGATCGGAAACTCCTCGATCGGGGCGACGAACTGGATGCCGGCATTGTTGACGAGGACATCGACCGAGCCGAAGGTCTTCTCGCCGAGTGCGACCATTTCGGCGATTTCGGCGGCCTTGGTCATGTCGGCGGGCGAATGCACGGCGCGGACTTTGAAATCGGTCTCAATGCCGGAACGCTCGCGCTCGATGTCAGCCGGCACGCCCATGCCGTTGAGAACGATATTGGCGCCGGCGCCGGCAAACGCGCGTGCGTATGCCAATCCGATACCGCTGGTCGAACCGGTCACGACAGCCGTCTTGCCTTTTAACGTACCCATTTGATCACTCCTGCTTGCCTCCGGGAGACTTGGGAACATCCCCCGACATATCGTAAGCCTTCATGCTCTCGCCAGATTGCGGGCGCTCCAACACATCCTTGTGACGCATCGACAGATGAACGTCGCGGACGCCCGCGTTCCAATGCTCGACCATGGCGACATGCGAAAAGTCGTAGTCCTTGGAATTTGTCTCGTAATTCTTGCCCTTGTAGATCAGGTGCACGACCGTGACGGTGTTTTCCTTCGAGGCCTTGCGCAGGAATTCGACCGACGGATCGTTCTGCAAATGATCCGGCAATTTGCCGAGCAGATCGCGCACCGCCATGCGCGCGTTGTGGATCTGCCTGTTCTTGTCGGTACTCATGCGGGTGCGGCTGGAATAACGGATGTCCTTTTCCCGCTCGGCAGCGTCGAGCAGCGACTCCGGCAGTTCCCCGCGCGCACTGAACAGATCGACCTGGAAGATCAGGAGGTCGCGCCTGAACTCCTCCTCCAGCACGAAATCGAGTGGCGTGTTCGAGGCGATGCCGCCATCCCAGTAATGCTCGCCTTCGATGACGATGGATGGAAAGCCCGGCGGCAACGCGCCGGAGGCCATGATGTGCTCCGGCCCGATCTTCCTGCCGAGCTGCCTGAACTCGAAATTGTCGAAATATTTCAGGTTGCCCGAGGTCACGCCGACCGCGCCGACGCTGAGCCGCGTCTTCAGATCATTGATGCGATCGAAGTCGACCAGCCGCTCAAGCGTCTTCTTCAAGGGCGCGGTGTCGTAATAGCTCTGCGATTGCGGGCTGCCCGGCGGCCAGAGCGGGGCCGGCGGAAGCCGCGGCGTGAAGAAGCCGGGCACACCGAAGGTGGCAATCAGCGCGGCGCTGGTCTCGTTGAACAGCGAGCGCGCGCGGTCGCCCGGCGTGACGGGGCTCCACGACACCGGAGACGACACCATCTCCCAGAATTCCTTGAGGCGATCGACGCGCGCCTCCGGGCCGTTGCCGGCAATGATCGCGGCATTGATGGCGCCGATTGAAATGCCCGCGACCCATTCCGGTTCGAAGCCGGCCCGACACAGCGCCTGAAAGGCGCCGGCCTGATAGGAGCCGAGCGCGCCGCCACCCTGCAGGACCAGTACGCGCTGCGCCTTGGCGGGCGTGGTCGCTGGAGCAGAGTCGGAATGATCCATTGTGACCGTCGACTAGTGGACAATGACCGGGGCACCGTGGCCGCAGTTCGCGACGGCGTCAATCCGCGAGATCGAAGCAAGGATCACGCCGGGTTTATCGCCTTGTGAGGCATCGAGGCCCGTTTCCGGACCTGCTTCAGGTTGATGCAAGGATGAGCGTCCAGAACACCTTGTATTTGGTATTTGGAGCATAAGTCGCCGCGATGCCCAATTTTGTGACACCGTTCTTGAGCATATTGGCCTTGTGCGGCGGCGAGTCGCGCCAGCCGGAGAAGGCCTCCGCCAAAGTGTGATAGCCGGCCGAGATGTTTTCGACCGCAACCGTTGCCGGATAGCCGGAAGCCCCCAGCCGCTTGTCCAGCGGGCCCTTCACATTGTGGTCCATCTTGTTACGGGCCGCCATCGCCTGGGACTGCTGTTCGGCGAGCCTGGTCAGCTCCGGATCGACCACCACGGTGCCGAGGCCGTTGTTCTGGCGGTATTGCGAGATCATGATCGCGGCGGCGACCGTGTCGAGCGTGGCGCCGGGTTGCGCCATGTCGAGATACATGGCCGGCTGATCCGGGATTTTGACGTCTGCCGAGCAGCCGGCAAGCAGCAAAAGCCCGATAATGGCGGTAGTCGCCCGTTTCACTGAAAGAATCCCCCAAGGCTGGACGGCCGTTGTTGCATACCAACCGTGGCTGAATGGTGAACGGGGGGCCGCGTTGACACGTCATTCCGGGGCGATGCGCAGCATCGAACCCGGAATCTCGAGATTCCGGGTTCGCTTCGCGCCCCGGAATGACGGAACATCAATCCTGCGCAGCAAAGATCCGGTAGCGGCGAGGCTGCAGGCTGATGATCTCGCCGGCCTGGAGTTCCCGATCCCGGGGGGCGTCGATCTCGATCACGGTCTTGCCCTCGCCGCCCGAGAGGGCCACCTCCGCCCGCTGGATCGGGCCGAACGAGCGGACATGGCGCACTGCGCCCTCCAGCGAACCGGTTCCCGCCGGCCCGATCTGCATGTCATGGCGGCGGACGAACAGCTTTGAGGCGCCGGAGGCCGCGCCATCGGCGGCAATATTGAGCGGCCGGCCGCCGAGCCGCACCGAGCCGCCGGTAACCTCCACCGGCAGCACGATGGATTCACCGATGAAGCCGTGGACGAAGGCGGTCGCGGGATTGTCATAGACATCTCCCGGCGTGCCGATCTGCTCGATACGGCCCTTGTCCATGACAACCACGCGGTTGGCGACTTCGAGCGCCTCTTCCTGGTCGTGGGTGACGAAGATCGAGGTGACGTGGATTTCGGAATGCAGCGAGCGCAGCCATTGCCGCAGCTCTTTCCGCACCTTCGCATCGAGCGCGCCAAAAGGCTCGTCGAGCAGCAGGATGCGCGGTTCGATGGCGAGCGCACGCGCCAGCGCGATGCGCTGCCGCTGGCCGCCGGACAACTGGCTGGGATAGCGGTTGGCCAGCCAGTCGAGTTGCACGAGATCCAGCAGCTCCTTGACGCGGGCGCGGATCGTGGCCTCGTCCTTGCGGATGGGGCGCGGCTGCACGCGGAGACCAAAGGCGACGTTTTCGAACACCGTCATGTGGCGAAACAGCGCGTAGTGCTGGAACACGAATCCGACATGGCGCTCGCTTGCGCCGTGTCCCAGCGCATCCTCGCCGTCGATCCGCACTTCCCCGGCGTCGGGCCAGTCGAGGCCGGCGATAATCCGCAACAGCGTCGTCTTGCCCGAACCCGATGGACCAAGCAGCGCCAGCAATTCGCCCTTGCCGACCTTCAGATCGACATTGTCGAGCGCAGCAAACGCGCCGAATTTCTTGACGATGTTTTTGACTTCAATGGTCACTTGGATAGTCCCTTGAATCGTCTCTTGGGGTTTGCACTTCGTCCAGGCGCTGTTCGAGAACGGTCTTCACGATCAGCGTGATCAGGGCCAGCATCGCCAAAAGCGAAGCAATCGCAAACGACGCCACGAATTGATACTCATTGTAGAGAATCTCGACCAATAGCGGCATGGTGTTGGTCTCGCCGCGGATATGGCCCGACACCACCGACACTGCGCCGAACTCTCCCATGGCGCGCGCGTTGCACAGCAGTACGCCATACAACAGGCCCCATTTGATATTGGGCAGAGTGACGCGGAAGAAGGTCTGCAGGCCTGACGCGCCCAGCGAGATCGCAGCCTCTTCCTCCTGCGTGCCCTGCTCCTGCATCAACGGAATGAGCGAACGGGCGACGAAAGGAAACGTCACGAAGATGGTCGCCAGCGCAATACCGGGCACCGCGAACAGGATGTGGATGTCGTGCGCCTGCAGCCACGTACCCCAATAGCCCTGCGCGCCGAACAGCAGCACGAAGACGAGGCCCGAGATGACCGGGCTGACCGAGAACGGCAGGTCGATCAGCGTGATCAGAAAGGTCTTGCCGCGGAATTCGAATTTCGCGATCGCCCAGGCCGCGATCACGCCGAACACGAGGTTAAGGGTGACCGAGATCGCCGCCACGAGCAGCGTTAGCCTGATCGCCGAAAGCGCCTCCGGCTCCGACAGCGCGGCGAAATAAGCGCTGATGCCTTTTGAAAAGGCCGATGCGAACACGACCACCAGCGGCAGCACGACAAAGACGGTGAGGAAGCTGACGGCAAGCGCGATGATGACGAAGCGGACGGGCCCGGGCTCGGTCCGCAGGTCCTTTGGCGAAGGAACCGCGCGTGCCCGGTCGTTCGCCTCGCGCTGCGACGGCGGGGAGATCGCGAGGTCTGCCGTCGACGCGTAGGCCCTTAGCGGGTTCGCCGGCGTCACAAAGCTCGTTTCCGTAGACATCGATCGGCCCTCAATGCGCGGGAATGCGGGTTTGCGCCCAGCGTTGCAGGCGATTGACGACGAGGATGATCAGGAACGAAGCCAGCAGCATGATGACGGCGATTGCCGTCGCATCGGCATAGCGAAATTCGGACAACCGGATCACGATCAGGAGCGGCGCGATCTCCGACACATTCGGCAAATTGCCGGCGATGAAGATCACCGAGCCGTATTCACCGACGGCGCGCGCGAACGCCAGTGCAAACCCGGTCAATAGCGCCGGGATCAGGCTCGGCAGGATCACCCGGAACACCGTGTGCCAGCGGTTGGCGCCGAGGCTCGCGGCCGCCTCCTCGATTTCAGGATCGAGATCGATCAGCACCGGCTGAACCGTCCGCACCACGAACGGAATACCGATGAAGACCATCGCAATGAAAATGCCAATCGGCGTGAATGCGACCTTGATGCCGAGCTCGGCCAGCGGCGCGCCGAGCCAGCCCTTCTGCGCGAACAATTGCGTCAACGCGACGCCCGCAACCGCTGTCGGCAGCGCAAAGGGAATATCGACGATGGCGTCAAACAGCCGCCGGCCCGGAAAGCGATACCGCACCAGCGCCCACACGATGATCGTCCCCATCACCAGATTGACGCAGGCAGCGGCAAAGGAAAGGCCGAACGAGAGCTTCAGCGCGTTCAGGGTGCGGCGGCTGGTGAGGATGTCCCAGAACTGCCCGGGCGAAAGCTCGAGCGTTTTGAGGAACAGGCCGGCGAGCGGGATGAGGATGATAACGGAGAGCCATGTCAGGGTCAGTCCCATGGTGAGACCGAACCCCGGCAAGCTGCTTCGCCGCGCGACCGCTGTGCTCACAAATCCCCCTGCTTCCGCTACGGCTGCCCGTCGGCCAGATCAATTCTTGTAAATCTGGTCGAAAATGCCGCCTTCGCCGAAGTGATCTTTCTGCGCCTTTGTCCAACCACCAAAAACGTCGTCGATTGTGAAAAGTTCGACCTTGGCGAAGGATTTTTCGTACTCCTTCGCAATTTCCGAATCGCGTGGACGATAGGAATTGCGTGCGGCGATTTCCTGACCTTCCTTGGTATACCAATATTTCAGGTAAGCCTCGGCGACCGCGCGCGTGCCTTTTTTATCGGCAACCTTGTCGACGACCGCGACCGGCGGCTCGGCGAGAATCGACAATGGCGGCGCCACGATCTCGAACTTGTCCTTGCCGAACTCGCGCTGTGCCAGGAACGCCTCGTTCTCCCACGCCAGCAGCACGTCGCCGACGCCGCGCTCGACGAAGGTCACCGTCGAGCCGCGCGCGCCGGTATCGAGCACCGGCACGTTCTTGAAGAGATCACCGACGAATTGCTTCGCCCTGTCGGCGGAGCCGAATTTCTTTTCCGCAAAGCCCCACGCTGCCAGATAGTTCCAGCGCGCGCCACCCGAGGTCTTCGGGTTCGGCGTGATCACCTGCACGCCGGGCTTGATCAGATCGTCCCAGTCCTTGATGGCCTTGGGATTGCCCTTGCGCACCAGGAACACGATCGTCGACGTATAGGGCGACGCATTGAGCGACAACTTCTTCTGCCAGTCGGGCGCCACCAGCCCCTTGGCGGCGATGGCGTCGATGTCATAGGCCAGCGCCAGTGTGACGATGTCGGCCTGCAGGCCGTCGATCACCGCGCGCGCCTGCGAGCCCGAGCCGCCATGCGACTGCTTGATCTCGACGCTCTTGCCGGTTTCTTTCTGATAGGCCGCGACAAACGCCTTGTTGAAATCGGCGTAGAGTTCGCGCGTCGGATCGTAGGACACGTTGAGCAGCGTATAGTCGGCAGCGAAGGCAGAACTCGCCCAGAGCAGTCCCGCGACGAGCGGCAGAATGCGACGGATCATCATTGATCTCCATTCGGCTTGATCAAGCATATCATCCAACACGAACGTATAAGTCGCGACGAAAGGCCGCTTCGTCAACGAAACCGCATTTCATTGTTTGCGGTTCCGCAGCCTCAATGTCCTATGAAATCCGGGTTCTAGGAAGTTTTCATCGTGTGGATGCCACATTCCGTCTTGGCTCTGCCGCGCCAGCGGCCGTCGCGCGCGTCCTCGCCGGCAGCCGCCCGGCTCGAGCACGGCATGCATCCGACCGACAGGTAGCCTGAGGCAACGAGCGGATGCGGCGGAAGTTTCGCGAGCTTGTAGATCGCCTCGATCTCCTCGCGCGACACGTTGGCGAACGGATTGAATTTCAGCTTCGCGCCGTCGTCCTCGACGACGGGAATCTCGGCGCGCGCGCCGCCCTGAAAACGCTTGCGCCCGTTGATCCAGGCCGCGAACGGCTTGAGCGCCCGCGCCAGCGGCTCCACTTTACGGATACGGCAGCAGGCGTCGGGATCGGAAAACCACAATTCGCGATCGGGATCCTGGCGTGAGAGCGCCTCTTCCAGCGGTTTGATCGAGCGAACGTCGCGAAGGCCAAGTGTCGCGATCAGCGTGTCGCGATAGGCGAGCGTCTCCTCGAACAGCCATCCGGTATCGAGAAAGATTACGGGAATGGCGGGATCGACGTCCGCCATCACCTTGAGCAGCGCCGCCGATTCCGTGCCGAACGACGACACCAGCGCAAGCTGTTCGCGACCGACGACCTTAAGCGCGGTTTCAATGACGTGCGCCGGCGAGGCGTCGCGCAAGGTATGGTCAAGCGTCTGCGCCGAATGAAGGATCGCCGCCTCCGCCGCGAGGCCGTGCTGTATGATCATGCTCACTGGCCGGCACTCTCCGAATGACGCAACTGCATCCGCCGATTGAGCGCGGTGACACGGCCATCGCCGGTCGGCTGGTAGAACACTGAATAGCGCTTGGTGGTCGCCGCAAACGCCGCCGCGTCGCTGTCCTTTTTCACCTCGAAGGCGTCGAAGCCGGCGCGCAGCATGAACACGAACTGATCGCGCAGCACCTGGCCGGTGGCGCGCAGCTCGCCTTCGAAGGCGTATCGCTCGCGCAGCAGCCGCGCCTGGCTATAGGCGCGGCCGTCGCGGAACGACGGAAACACCAGCGCGATTGCCGCCAGCCGGTCGAGATACGGTACCAAATCGTCGATGTCGCGGTTGTTCGGCCAGATCACGCCGAGCTTGCCGGCGCGGGCCAGCAAGGCTTGCGGATCTTCGAGAAACCGCGCCGCCGGAACCAGGATCGCGCCATCGCCCGGAAGTTCGGCGCCGTCAGGCACATGGACGAACAGGTCGGCTGCAATTTTTCCGTCTTTAACGAGTGGCATAGACCCGCTCCCTGAATGGTTCGACGCCGAGCCGCTTCACCGTATCGACGAACAATTCGTCGGGACGCGCGCGCAGGGCAAGATAGGCTTCGACAATGTCCTCGATCACGTCGGCGACGTCGACATAAGGCACCGCGGGGCCGATCAAGGTGCCCATCTGGGCATTCTCGTCGGCGCGGCCGCCGATGGTGATCTGGTAAAATTCCTCGCCGTTCTTCTCGACGCCGAGAATGCCGATATGGCCGACATGGTGATGTCCGCAGGCATTGATGCAGCCGGAAATGTTGATATGCAGCCGGCCGATCATGTTCGCCGTGTCGTGATTGGCGAAGCGGCGCGTCAATTCCTGCGCGATCGGGATCGAGCGCGCGTTGGCGAGCGAGCAATAATCCAGCCCCGGACAGGCAATGATGTCGGAGACCAGATTGATGTTCGGCGTCGCGAGGCCGATTCTGTCGAGCGCCTTCCACAGCGCGGGCAGATCGCGCTTGGCAACGTGCGGCAGCACCAGGTTCTGCTCGTGACCGACGCGGATTTCGCCGAAGGAGTATTTGTCGGCGAGATCGGCAACCGCGTCCATCTGGTCGGCGGTCGCGTCGCCCGGAGGGCCGCCGACCGGCTTCAGCGACAGCGTCACGATCGAATAGCCCTGCACCTTATGCGTAAACACCGAGTTGCGGCGCCAGGCCTCGAAATGCGGATCATGCGCCGCCTTCTTTAGCTCGTCCGGCATGTGCGGCAGCTTGTCATAGGCTGGATAGGAGAAGCGCGAGCGGATTTCCTCGATCACGGAATCCTCCAGCGTCAACGCGCTGTCGCGAATATGCTCCCACTCCTCCTCGACTTCCCTGGCGAACTTCTCGATGCCGAGCTCGTGCACGAGGATCTTGATACGGGCCTTGTAGATGTTGTCGCGGCGGCCGTACTGGTTGTAGACGCGCAGGATCGCCTCGACATAGCTGAGGATATCGCGGCGTGACACGAACGGCTTGATGGTTTTGGCGATGAACGGCGTGCGGCCGAGCCCGCCGCCGACCAGCACCTCGAAACCGGTCTCGCCTTCCGCATTCCTGTATAGCCGCAAGCCGATGTCGTGGATCTTGATCGCGGCGCGATCGTGGTCGGAGGCTGTGATCGCGATCTTGAACTTGCGTGGCAGGAACGAGAATTCCGGATGCAGCGTGGTGTGCTGGCGCAGGATTTCCGACCAGATGCGGGGATCCTCGATCTCACCCGGCGCGACGCCCGCCCACTGGTCCGAGGTGACGTTGCGCATGTTGTTGCCCGAAGTCTGCATCGCGTGGATGCCGACTTCGGCCAGATCGGCCAGCGCGTCTGGCAGTTCGGCGAGCTTGATCCAGTTGAACTGGATGTTCTGCCGGGTGGTGAAATGGCCGTAGCCGCGATCGTAGCGGCGCGCGACATGCGCAAGCCGCCGCAGCTGCTTCGACGACAGCGTGCCGTAGGGAATCGCGACGCGGAACATGTAGGCGTGCAGTTGCAGATAGACGCCGTTCTGCAGCCGCAGCATCTTGAATTCGTCCTCGGTGAGCTCGCCGGAGAGACGGCGCTTCACCTGGTCCCGGAATTCGGACACGCGTTCGTTGATCAGCGTGCGGTCGAGTTCGTCATATGCGTACATGATGGATCAGCCTTGATAGGTCGTTTAGGCCGGAAGCAAATCGATGGTGAGGCCATTCGAGCGGATGCGTTCGCGGAGATTGCCGGGCTTGATCGCCCCGCTGTCCTTGACTTCGACCGGCGCGATATAGGCGCCGATCGCGCCGACGTCATCGGCAATCGCTTCGGTGAGCAGCGCCCTCGCTTCATCGGAGGTACGAACGATTGCCGCATCCGACAAGTCCGCCGACCAGCTCTGCTGATCGGTGCGGTAGATGACCACGCCGTCCCAGGTGCGGTTGGCGGTCACCATCGACGGACCGGCAATCTTGATTTTCTTCTGTTCGAGCGGAGAGGTCATTCGGCAGCATCCAGCAGTTTGGAGATGACTTGATTGAGGTCGGACTGGCGCCACGGCGCGGAATGCGCAACGACGTCGCCGATGATGAGGATGGCGGGACCGCCATCGATTTTTTCGACCAGCGCGGGAAGGTTTTCGAGCGTACCGACCACGGCCTGCGCATCCGGCCGCGTCACCCGCGCGAACACGCCGACGGGCGTTTGCGGTAACCGGCCCGCAGCAAGCAGGCCCGCCCGCACCGACGGCGCCGCGGTCATGCCCATATAGACCACGATGGTCATCTTCCTGTCCGTCAGCACCGACCAGTCGACCGTCTCGGCGTCCTTGGCCTTGTGCGCGGTCAGGAAGGTGATGCGCAGCGCTTCATGACGATAGGTCAGCGGCGCCTCGAATTGCGCGGCGGCGCCGAGCCCTGCGGTAATGCCCGGCACCACCGAATAGGCGACGCCGGCTTCGCGCAACACTTCGATCTCCTCGCCGCCGCGGCCGAAGATGAAGGGATCGCCACCTTTCAGCCGCACTACGCGCTGTCCGGATTTCGCTGCATCAATCAGCAATTTGTTGATCGCATCTTGCCCGATGCCGGGCTTGCCGACCCGGCGTCCGACCGCAACACGCGAGGCATCGCGACGCACGCGATCGAGAACTTCCGGTGAGACCAGTTCGTCGTAGAAAACGATGTCGGCATCCTGCAATGCGCGCAGCGCCTTGATGGTGAGCAGATCCGGATCGCCCGGACCCGCGCCGACCAGCGTCACCCTGCCCTCGGCCTTGCCGCCCTGGCTCGCGCCGGCGAAGGCGGAGGGATCGGCAATTTCGTTCAGCGCTTTTTCGGCCTCGTCCTTGCGGCCGGCAAGCACCAGCGCGCCGATCGGACCGTCGATCACACGCTCCCAGAACCGGCGGCGCAGCGAAAATTCGGGAATGCGCGCATGCATCGATTTGCGAAAGCCGCCGATGAAGGCGGCGAGATCGCCGATACGCGCCGGCAGCACCGCCTCGATGCGCTCACGCACGCGGCGCGCGACCACCGGTGACGCGCCGCCGGTGCCGACGGCAACGACGACATCGCCACGATCAACGATCGCCGGAAAGATGAAAGTGGAATGCGCGAGATCGTCCATCACGTTGACGGGCAGCCCGACCGCCTTCGCACACACCGACATCGCAACGCCG
Source organism: Bradyrhizobium sp. AZCC 2262 (assembly GCF_036924535.1). Lineage (NCBI taxonomy): Bacteria > Pseudomonadati > Pseudomonadota > Alphaproteobacteria > Hyphomicrobiales > Nitrobacteraceae > Bradyrhizobium > Bradyrhizobium sp. AZCC 2262. Next base: position 7,117,249 of record NZ_JAZHRT010000001.1, read on the forward strand.
ATATCGCCGGCGCCGGCGCATAGGATCGCGATGATGCCCGACAGATCGGCAGTGAGCGGATCGCCCGAGCCCGGCTCGATCCGCGCGGCGTCCGTGGGGTCGAGACCAGCCAGATCATGATCACCGTCGGTCGCAAACCATTGGACCCGTGCGCCCGCTGAAACCAGCAGCCGTAATTTCGCGCGCACGAGTTCGCCCGCTCCAACGAGCAGCACCTTGCCGCTTTGCAGATCCAGGAACACAGGCAGGTAGCGCATCCGATACTCGCTTTCCCCAACTTGGGGCTTGACTGAAATTATTTTCTATTTATGTCTCGATCAAGAGCCGTAAAGAGAAAATTATTTCTTCTCTATTGCGGCGCAACTTTAGAAGTTTTCCACTCCCAAGTCCAAGGCCCAGAGATGCATCTTCTAGACAATGAATCCAGTGGACAGGGGTTGCGGTCCGCAACCATGCGCGAAGCATCATCCGTGCCCAAAATTTTGGCCAACGGACACAAAATTTTGGCCAACGGACAGCTGCCGCCCCCCTCGATGGACCATCTCGACGAGCTCGAGGCGCAGAGCATCTACATCCTGCGCGAGGCGTTCGCACGGCTGAAAAAGCTCGCGCTGCTGTGGTCGCTCGGCAAGGATTCCAACGTGATGATCTGGCTGGCGCGCAAGGCCTTCTTCGGCCGGGTGCCGTTTCCGGCGCTGCACGTCGACACCGGCAAGAAATTTCCCGAGATGTATGCGTTCCGCGACCGCTTCGGAAAAGAGTGGGATCTCGACCTCAAGGTCGAGCCCTGCCCGCCAATCGACGCCGTCGACCCGACCCTACCGCCCGCCGCGCGCTCCGCCGCGCGCAAGACCGAGGGTCTGAAGTGGGCGCTGACCAAATATGGTTTCGACGGCTTGATCGCAGGCATTCGCCGCGATGAGGAAGCCACGCGCGCCAAGGAGCGGGTATTCTCGCCGCGCGGACTCGAAGGCGGCTGGGATGTGCGCGATCAGCCGCCGGAGTTCTGGGACCAGTTCAACGCTTCGCCGCCGCCCGGCGCGCATCTGCGCATCCATCCGATCCTGCATTGGACCGAAGCCGACATCTGGGCCTACACCAAGCGCGAAAACATTCCGATCATCCCGCTCTATCTGTCGAAGGACGGCAAGCGCTATCGCTCGCTGGGCGACCAGGACATCACCAACCCGGTGGCTTCCACCGCCTCGAGTATCGATGAAATCCTGACCGAACTCGACGGCACCAAGGTGCCGGAGCGCGCCGGCCGCGCTCTCGATCACGAGACCGAAGACGCTTTCGAGCGGCTGCGTGTCGCTGGCTATCTCTGACGGATATTTGGTGTGAGCGTTGCTATGAACATGATCCTCCCCGCAAGCGTCTCGGCCACGCCGAACGGCACCACGTCGATGCCAAATGGCACGACGCGACCGCAGGTCCGCATCGTCATCGTCGGCCATGTCGACCACGGCAAATCCACTCTGGTCGGACGCCTGCTGCACGAGACCGGCAGCCTGCCCGAAGGCAAGCTGGAGATGCTGAAGGCGGTCAGCGCGCGGCGCGGCATGCCGTTCGAATGGTCGTTCCTGCTCGATGCGCTGCAGACCGAGCGCGACCAGGGCATCACGATCGACACCACCCAAATCCGCTTCCGCACCCGTTCGCGCGACGTCGTGCTGATTGACGCGCCCGGTCACGCCGAATTCCTGCGCAACATGATCACGGGCGCCTCGCAGGCCGACGGCGCCGTGCTGATCATCGACGCGCTCGAAGGCGTGCGCGACCAGACCCGGCGTCACGGCTATCTGCTGCATCTGTTGGGCATCAAGCAGGTCGCCATCGTCGTCAACAAGATGGACCGCGTCGATTTCAGCGCCGATCGCTTCGAGGAGATCAGCGACGAGATTTCGGCACACCTGACCGGCCTCGGCGTGACGCCGACAGCCGTTATTCCGATTTCCGCGCGCGACGGCGACGGCGTTGCCGAACACACGCCGCGGATCGGCTGGTACCGGGGACCGACTGTCGTCGAGGCGCTCGACGCGCTCGAACCGGCGCGCCCGCTGGAGCAGCTTGCGCTGCGGCTGCCAGTGCAGGCGATCTACAAATTCGACGATCGCCGCATCGTCGCGGGCCGCATCGAGTCAGGACATCTGAGCGCCGGCGACGAAATCGTCATCATGCCCGCCGGCAAGATCGCCAAGATCAAAACGGTGGAAAGCTGGCCGGTGACGCCGCTCAAGGGCAGCCACGGCGCCGGCCGCTCGGTCGGCATCACGCTCGATCGCGAATTGTTCATCGAACGCGGCGACGTCATCGCGCATGCCGGCGCGACGCCACGCGATACGCGGCGGATTCGCGCGCGAATTTTCTGGCTGCACGACAAGCCGTTGTCGAAGGGCGATCAGATCCTGATCCGCCTCGGCACGCGGGAATCGCGCGCCAGCGTGGTCGCCATCGAAAAGGCGGTCGATCCCGGCGAGCTTTCCAACGAGGAGACCAAGGCGATCGCGCGCAATCATGTTGGCGAAATCGATATTTCGCTGGCGCAGCCGATCGCGGCCGACCCCTATCAGGAAAATCCGCGCACCGGGCGGCTGGTGATCGAGGTCAACGGCCGCATCGCCGGCGGCGGTCTCGTGCTGTCGGTCGACGCCGGACAGCGCGCGGTCCCGATCGACATCGTGCCGGTCGAATCCGCGCTACGGCCGGAAGAACGCTCGGCGCGCTACCGCCATAACGGCGCGGTGATCTGGCTGACCGGCCTGCCCGGCTCCGGAAAATCGACACTGGCGCGCGCGCTGGAGCGGCGACTGTTTTCGCGCGGCGGCTCACCAATCCTGCTCGACGGCGACACCCTGCGCGCGGGCCTCAACGGCGACCTCGGTTTCTCCGCGCAGGACCGCACCGAAAACATCCGGCGGCTCGCCGAAGTCGCGACCCATCTGGCGCGCAACGGCCACATCGCCGTCGTCGCCGCAGTGTCGCCGTCAGCGGATGATCGTGCCGCCGCCCGCCGCATCGCCGACATGACATTCCGCGAGATCTATGTCGCGACACCGGCCGAGATCTGCGAGAGCCGCGATCCCAAGGGCCATTACGCCAAGGCGCGCGCCGGCAGGCTGCAGGCCTTCACCGGGATCGGCAATGATTACCAGCCGCCGGACCGGGCGGAGCTCCGCATCGACACCTCGGCCAAGACGGTTTCGGACGCGACCGACGAGATCGAGCGGATGCTGGCGGAGACCGGCATTCTGTTCGACGAACTGGTGGATCTGGCGGCGAACATCTAGGCCTTTTAGGCACTTCTCATCGACCCGGCTTTAGGGCTAAAAGGGCGGCTAACGCTGCCCTTTTTGGCGCGTTTTTTGCTGCTTTTCGTCAGAATGCAGCCTTTGAACGCCATTTCTACCGAGAAAGCCCAACATGAATCGTGTCGATGCCCACGGATTGAAGATCGCCCCTGTCCTGTTCGATTTCATCGCCAAGGAGGCGGCTCCCAAAACCGGGATTTCGCCCGACGCGTTCTGGGCCGGTGTCGCCGCCATCATCAAAAAGCTGGGGCCGAAGAATCGTGAGCTGCTCGCGTTTCGCGACGCGCTGCAGGCCAAGATCGACGGCTGGCACCGCGCCAACAAGGGCAAGCCGTTCGACATGAACGCGTATACGGCCTTCCTCAAGGAGATCGGCTATCTCCTCCCCGAGCCGGCGACGCAGAAGGTCGAGACCGCCAATGTCGACGAGGAAATCGGCAAGATCTGCGGACCGCAGCTCGTCGTCCCCCTGACCAATGCCCGCTACGCGCTGAATGCGGCTAATGCGCGCTGGGGCAGCTTATACGATGCGTTCTACGGCACCGATGCAATCCCGCATGATCCAAGCGAAAGCGGTAAGGGCTACAACAAGGCGCGCGGCGACAAGGTGATTGCCAAGGCCAAGGCGTTCCTCGACGCTGCCGTGCCGCTCGCGACCGGCAGCCACACCGATGTGACGTCGTACAGCGTGATCGCCGGCCAGCTCGCCGTGAAGCTCAAGAGCGGCAACGCCACCGCATTGAAGTCGGCTTCGCAGTTCGCAGGCTATCTGGGCGATGCCGCCGCACCGACCACAATCCTGCTGGTCAACAACGGCATGCACATCGAAGTAAAGATCGACCGCAGCCACGTGATCGGTAAGGACGATCCGGCCGGCGTCGCCGACATGATCCTGGAATCGGCGGTCTCCACCATTCTTGACATGGAAGACTCGGTCGCCGCCGTCGATGCCGAGGACAAGGTGCTGGTCTATCGCAACACACTCGGCCTGATGGACGGCACGCTCTCGGCCGATTTCGAGAAGGGCGGCAAGACGCTCAAGCGTTCGCTCAACCCCGACCGCACCTACAAGACGCCCGACGGCAAGGAGCTGACGCTGCATGGCCGCAGCCTGCTCTTGATGCGCAATGTCGGCCATCACATGTTCACTGATGCCGTGCTCGACGAGAAGGGCGAGGAAATTCCGGAAGGCCTGCTCGACGCTGCAGTGGCAGGCCTGCTCGCGATCCACGACCTCAAGGGTTCTTCGAAAACCAAAAACAGCCGCACCGGCTCGGTCTACATCGTCAAGCCGAAGATGCACGGCCCCGATGAAGTCGCGCTGACCTGCGAACTGTTTGGCGAAGTCGAGAAGCTTCTCGGCCTGCCGGAGAACACCATGAAGGTCGGCATCATGGACGAGGAGCGCCGCACCACGGTCAACCTCAAGGCCTGTATCCAGAACGCCTCGAAACGCATCTGCTTCATCAACACCGGCTTCCTCGACCGCACCGGCGACGAGATCCATACCTCGATGGAAGCGGGACCGATGATCCGCAAGAACGACATGAAGGCGCAGCCCTGGATCAAGGCCTATGAGGACTGGAACGTCGACATGGGCCTGATCGACGGCCTGCCCGGCCATGCCCAGATCGGCAAGGGTATGTGGGCGGCGCCCGACAAGATGGCCGACATGCTCACCCAGAAGCTCGGCCACCCGCAGGCTGGCGCCACCACCGCCTGGGTGCCGTCGCCGACCGCAGCCACGCTGCATGCGCTGCATTATCACCAGGTGAACGTGATCGCGCGCCAGCAGGAACTCGCCAAGGGCGGTCAGCGCGCGAAACTTTCCGACATCCTCACCATTCCGATGTCGCAGTCGAACTGGGCGCCCGACGATGTGAAGCAGGAGATCGACAACAACTGCCAGGGCATTTTGGGCTATGTCGTGCGCTGGATCGACCAGGGCGTCGGCTGTTCCAAGGTGCCGGATATTCACGACGTCGGCCTGATGGAAGACCGCGCAACTTTACGCATTTCCAGCCAGCATCTGGCAAACTGGCTGGCGCATGGCGTCGTCAGCAAGGACCAGGTGATGGAATCGCTGAAGCGGATGGCGGTCGTGGTCGACAAGCAGAACGCCGGCGACCCGCTCTACAAGCCGATGGCGCCTTCGTTCGACGGCGTGGCCTTCCAGGCCGCCTGCGACCTCGTCTTCAAGGGCCGCGAGCAGCCGAACGGCTACACCGAATACATCCTCACCGCCCGCCGCCGCGAGGCGAAGGCGGCAGGATAAATTACGTCACGATGCCGCATCGGTTGCTAGGAACGCCTGCACTCTCCGTCCGTTGTTGAACATCCCAACACGGAAGGAGACAGCGATGGATTGGAACAGGGTCGAAGGCAACTGGAAGCAGTTCAAGGGTTCCGCCAAGGAGAAGTGGGGCAAGCTCACCGATGACGATCTCAACGTCATCGAGGGCCGCCGCGAGCAGCTCGAAGGCAAGCTGCAGCAGCGCTACGGCTTTGCCAAGGACCAGATCCGCAAGGACGTGGACGACTGGTTCGGGACCTTGAAGTAAGGTCACGCTTCCCGAACATCAAATGCCCCGGCGCTGGCCGGGGCTTTTCGTTTGGGTCATCGCCTAGACCGTGATGTATCTCAACAGCGAGATCACGCCCAGCACGATCACGACGACCCGCGCGATCTGCTTGGCGCGGGCATCGAGCGGAAGCATGTTGATGAGATAGAGGACAAGTATGACCACGAGAAACGTGATGAGTATGCTGACAAGCATGAGGGCCCCCTTCGGCATTCACTGCAAATGCACGCTGTTAGTAACTTGTTAACGTGAACGGGCATCGCCGGTTCCATCCGGCGGAACATTGAATGATCGAAAAACCTGCAATCATTTCAGAAACCCTCGTAGTTCTACCAAGCCGTCCTCGTTAAGTTTTTACGGTTCTTCCTCCAAATGGCCGGAGCGTCCTGGGGGAGCATCATGTTGAATCGTCTGACCGTATCCGCGCTGCTGAAGACCGTCATCCTCGTCACCTCCTTCTGCGTGGTGGTTGGATTTTCGCTCAACGCCTGGGACTCCTGGGGCCGCCTGCAAGCGGCGAGCCGCATTGCGGTGATCGCCGACGCCTCGGCGAACATGTTCAAGGCGATGCACAATCTGCGCACCGACCGCTCCACGACCAACCGGCTGCTGAATTCTGATGCGCCGATGGAAGCCGACATCGAGAAATATCTGCGCAACATTCGCGACACCGAAATGCCGGCGATGGCCAACGCGCTCGGCCTGCTCGGCGGAATGGAATTCGCGCAGCAAGCGACGCTGGTGCCCGAGTTCGATCGTCTGTTCAAGGCGATGACCGCGATGCAGAAGGAATTCTGGGACGCGATGGGCAAGCCGAAGGCCTCGCGCCGCCCGACGCTCGCCAAGGAATACATGGACACGGCGACCGCGATGCTGGAAACGCTCGACAAGCTTGCCGCGTCGCTTGCCGGCGCCGTCAATCACCAGGACGCGACGATTGACCAGTTGCTGGCGATCAAGCAGATCGCCTGGCTGTTGCGTAGCACCGCCGGCGAGGCCTCGCTGATCGTCTCGAACGCGATCAACGCCGGCAAGGTCGCGCCGGAGACGAGGCTCGCCTATACGAAATATGCCGGCGGCATCGACGCCGCCTGGAGCGCGCTGGAGCTGACCGCGTCGGGCATGCAGTTGCCGCCGGCGATCTCGAGCGCAATGGCTGCGACCAAGACCGCCTATTTCGAACCGCAATATCTCAGCCTTCGCGACCGCCTGCTGACGCAGGTGGCGGCCGGCGAGAAGCCGGAACTGACCGCCAACCAGTGGACCCCGGTCACGGTCGGGCGTCTCTCCGCCGCCGTCACTGTTGCCGAAGCCGCACTCGATGCCGCCAAGGATCACGCCGCGTACCTGCGCTCCGCCGCCCAGCGCTCGCTGACGATGCAACTCGCATTGCTGACCGGCGCGCTGGCGCTGGCGTTCGGCGCCATGGCGATCGTCACCCGCCGCGTCATCAAGCCCCTGCACACCATGCGCGACGCCATGCTGAAGGTCGCGGCCGGCGACCTTCACGTCGATACCGGCTACGCCGCGCGCCACGACGAAATCGGCGCGCTGGCCGGCGCGCTGGAGACCTTCAAGCAGCAGGCCGCCGACAAGGTCCGGATCGAGGCGCAGGAGCGCGAACGCAACGCCGGCGCCATGGCGCGGCAGCAGGCGATCGAGAGCTATGTCGGCGAGTTCGAGAGCATGGTGCGCCAGACGCTCAGCCAGCTCGGCGACGCTTCCGGCCAGATGCGGACCACCTCGGCCGGCCTGTCGACGATTTCGCGCCAGACCAACGAGCGCGTCCAGGTCGCCGGGAAGGCTTCCGGCGAGGCCTCGATGAGCGTCGAGACGGTCGCCGCGGCTTCCGAGGAGCTCAGCGCCTCGATCAACGACATCAGCCAGCAGGCGGCGCACGCCGCCGGGATCGCCAGCCGCGCGGTCGGCCAGGCGCGTGACACCGACGGCACCGTGCAGGGGCTCGCTCAATCGGCGGGCCGGATCGGCGAAGTCGTCGGCCTGATCAACACCATCGCCGCGCAGACCAACCTGTTGGCGCTCAACGCCACCATCGAGGCCGCCCGCGCCGGCGAGGCTGGCCGCGGTTTTGCGGTGGTCGCCTCCGAAGTCAAGTCGCTGGCGAGCCAGACGGCGAAGGCGACCGAGGAAATCTCCGAGCAGATCGCCGATATTCAGAAGGTCGCCGGCGAAGCCATCGACGCCATCAAGAACATCGGCGGCATCATCGGCGAGGTCAACGAGGTCGCCACCGCGATTGCCGCCGCCGTGCAGCAGCAAGGCGCCGCCACCCAGGAGATCACGCGCTCGACGCAGTTTGCCGCGCAGGGCACCAAGAACGTGTCCGACAACATCACCGGCGTGAAGGCCGATGCGGACGCCGCAGCCGCCGCCGCCGAGGATGTGAAGCAGGCTTCCCAGACACTGGAGACGCAGAGCCAGCAGCTGGGCAATCAGGTTACGCAATTCCTCGGCAAGATCCGCGCGGCTTAGCAATATAACCAGAGCGACCTCCTCACCGCTGATCCGTCATCCTGAGGAGGCCGCTACGCGGCCGTCTCGAAGGATGGACGGCCACGGACCGGGCCGTCCATCCTTCGAGGCTCGCTCCGCTCGCACCTCAGGATGACGGATCGGCTATCACTCCCTCGTCAGCTATCACTCCCTCGCCACCACCGGTACGCGGCCATACTTGGCGCGGACCTTTTCGGAGGCGGGTGAGAAATTCAGTTCGGCGCCGCGCCTGTCGGCGCTGCGGCCTGCGACCAGGAGGCCGTTTTCGCCGGCGACGATGTCGCCCTTGCGCAGCGTCGGATCGGCCTCGATCTTGACCGGGGCCAAGCCGACTTGATCCTTGCCGTTGCAGGTGCAGCCGCTGACGAGTTCATTGCGATAACGGAACGCGTTCGGCAAGTCCGAATAGGACTTGCCGTTTTCAGTGGTCGCGTTGTCGATACTGCTGCCGGAGAACACCTTCGTTTCGCTCGCCGGGCAGAGATTGTTGCAGTTGGCCGCGCGGCTTGCATTGTCGGATGCGGTGACGGGGAAATAGCGTCCATCGCAGGTCCGCACGCAAAACGCCTGGCCACCGCCGCCGCCATAGCGGACGCGCCCCTCGCCACGCGGCGCGTAGACCTCGCCGCCGTCATCGCTGAACGGCATCTGGATATAGGGCTGCTGGCGCGGGCGGGCGAAGCCGCCGAACAGTTGCGAGAAAAAATCCTGGGCCTGCGCGGCTGGCGCCAGCGCCGAAGCGCATACCAATGCGGCTGCCCCCCATGCTGCCAATTTTTGCATCGACCTTCTCCTCACATCCAACACAACGCGTCCGTTCAGTTAAGCCGCGGCGCCGTCAGGTTCATCGCCTGGCGGCCCGAAGGCGCGGCCGCGGCCGGGCGCGGATACGTGGCAACCGGACGAGCCGTGATGCCGGTCCTGCCGTCGCCGCCTCGCGCCATGACCGGGGCGTGCTTCGGCAGCACCACGACTTTCGTTCCGACATCGACGCGGCTGAAGAGATCGGTGATGTCCTCATTGGTCAGGCGGATGCAGCCCGACGAGACGAATTTTCCGATCGTCGAGGCATCGTTGGTGCCGTGAATGCGGTACTGGCTGGTGCCGAGATACATCGCCCGCGCGCCGAGCGGATTGCCGGGACCGCCGGCCATGAAGCGCGGCAGATAGGGCTGGCGCGCGATCATTTCTGCAGGCGGATGCCAGTCCGGCCATTCCGCCTTGCGGCTGATGGTCTGCACCCCGGACCAGGTAAAGCCGTCCCGGCCGACGCCGACGCCGTAGCGGACGGCGCGGCCCTGGCCCAGCACGTAGTAGAGCGTGGTGTTGCCGGTATCAATGATGATGGTGCCGGGCGCCTCCGTCGTACCGAAGGCGACGACGGCACGGCGCAGCCGCTCGGGCGTCGCGCCCTCGTCGGAGGCAATCACCTCGTCGGTGGGGTATGCACTCGGCTGGCTGGCCGCGTATCCAAAGGTCTGCGCGTTCGCAGCGCTGGACAATAAGGGCGCTAGCAGGACGGCGCTGAGAACGAGTGCGCCCGTTACGCGCGACGAAGGCCGGCGATCAAAGGACTGTGTCATGGGACTGCCCCGTTGGATATGCATCATTGGATGCTCTGCACCAACAAACGCGCCCGGGGGTCGGCAGTTCCGTTCGGCCGCGGCGCAACCTTGTCCATCGACGAGGGTCACACCTCGGGGATTGGAACCCGCGTGTTTGCGCCACGTTGTGATGCCAGTCCGGATCGCGAGGTCGCGTCTGCCTATGATCGCCGCTTCGGGCGAGGGAAAACCATTGTGAGCGTCACTCCCACCAAGCCTTCGTCCGGTAAGCCTTCGTCCGCCAAGCCCTTGGCTTCCAAATCTCCGCCCGCAAAGCCTTCGCCTGGCGACCGCCCGCTTCCCAACGGCCACGAAGGCACGCCCGTCCCCGACGCGAAGACCGAATTGCCGCCGGTCATCCGGCGCACCGAACTGGTGGCCTTCGCGCTCATCAGCATCCTGATCATCTGCGTCATCACCGGGCTCTATCTCGCAAAGGCATTCTTCCTGCCGATCACGATGGCATTCATCGTCGGCACCATGCTGTCGCCGGCCGCCAGCTTCCTCGAGCGCTATCGTGTCCCGCGCGCGGTCGCTGCCGTCCTGATCGTCACCGCAGCCGCCGCAGGCGCCGCCTTCATGGTCGGCCTGCTCGCCTCGCCCGTCATGGAATGGAGCAATAAACTGCCGGAGCTGGGGGTGCTCCTGAAGGAGAAGCTGCACGTTTTCGACCGGCCGCTCGCGCGCTGGCAGGAGTTGCAGAGCATGATCGGCGGTCCCGATACGCTGTCGGCGTTCCATCTGCCGAAGGTCGACTGGGTACAGCCGACGCTGGAATTCCTGTCGCCGACCTTCACCGAACTCCTGCTGTTCATCGCAACACTGATCCTGTTCATCGCAAGCTGGCGGGAGTTGCGCCGGGCCCTGATCATGAACTTCGGCGACCGAACGGCACGGCTGCGAACGCTGCGGATGATCAACGAGATCGAGGAGCACCTCGGCAGCTATTTGCTTGTTGTTACGATGATCAATATCGGCATCGGTATCGTGACCGGCCTGATCTGCGCGGTGACGGGCATGCCGAACCCCGCCGGCCTCGGCGCGCTGGCGGCGATCCTGAACTTCATTCCGATCATCGGACCGGTGGCGATGTTCGCCGTCCTGGTCGTGGTCGGTATCGTTGCGCTCCCGACCTTCAGCACCGGGTTGCTCGCGCCAGCCCTGTTTGCGGTGATGACTTTCATGGAAGGCCATTTCCTGACGCCGACCATCGTTGGCCGAAGGCTGGCCTTGAATGCGCTTGCCGTGTTCGTGATGCTTGCGTTCTGGACCTGGCTGTGGGGCCCGATGGGCGCGTTCCTGTCGTCTCCCTTGCTGATCGTGGGGCTGATCGTGAAGGAGCATTTGATGCCATCCGATCAGCCGCAGCTGCCGGAAGACTAAAGCGGTTTCGCAACAGGAACTTCCCATTCGACGGGGCGTTTGTTCAGCAAATGAATTCAGTACCGGGAGCTTTCGATGTCTGACGCCGCAACGAGCAATCTGACGGATAAAGCCACCTATGACCGCCTGGCAAAGGATGTAACCGCCGTGAAAAACGATATCGCAGCCCTCACCGACCAGATCACCGACGCCCTCAACAGCTTTGCCGGCACCGCCAGCAAGCAGGCCCGCCGCGGATATAAGCAGGCGCGCGCCAATGCGGAGCAGGCGGTCGACGATATGTCGGAGCGCGGCGGCGCGATGATGGATGCGGCCCAGGACGCCGCGTCCTCGATCGGGGAGACGCTGGAAGACGCTATTACGGAGCGGCCTCTGGCAACCGTCGGCGTCGCGCTCGGCATCGGCTTCCTGATCGGCTTGACGTGGCGCAGGTAGTTCTGGCGCAGGTAGTTTTGGCGCGGCTGATTGCGGCGCCGATAGTTTTCGATGGTGCGCGCCGGCTGGCCAGACGCCGCGGCGGCGTGGCGCCTTGTGGTTTGTTTCGTTGACACTGTTTCCAGATCGAGGCGCGCCATGTTTCAGCGACTGATCGATGATTTCAAGGACTCGACCGGCACCGCGCTGCGGCTGACCTCGCTGGCGGCGGCGGCGGCGATGGCGCTGCTGGTCACGACGGCGTTTCTGTGCGCGGCGGCTTTTGTGTTCGTGCTGGAGAAATACGGCCCCGTGCAGGCCTGCCTCACTGGCGCTGCCATCTTCTTCGTCGTCACCTTGATTGCGGCCGGCTGCTACATGGTGCGCAAGCGGCAAATCGAGGCACGCGCCGAGCAGGCAGCGAAGATGGCAAAATCCACCGCGCAGACCGTGCTGTCCGATCCGATGCTGGTCGCCGCCGGCATCCAGGTGATCCGCGCCATCGGCGTCAAGAGGCTGATCCCGATCCTCGCGGTCGGCGGGCTGGCGTTGGGATTCCTCGCAAGCCGCGCCAACAGCGGCGAGAGCGAGGCGCCGGCGGAGTAGCAAGGGTGGCGTCACCTGGGAGTTGCGGGATATCCCGCACGCTGCGACCCATCCACGTCGTTGCGAGCGCAGCGAAGCAATCCATTCTTTCTGCCGCCACGATGGATTGCTTCGCTGCTGCGCTCGCAATGACGGTGGATGCAGTTTTGCATTCTCGCGGCGCATTTCGCCCGAGGTTTGCTTGGTAACTTCCCGCCCTCTTGTTCGGAGGGCGCAGGGAAGACCGGGTGCTTGCTGCACCCGCGGTCTCGCGTGCGATTTGCGCAAACAAAAGTGCACACGAGCATACAGGGCAGCGGGAGCATTCCGGCCTTCCCTGCGCAATGGCTTTACGGCTTACTTCGTGCTCTTCCCGGAGAACGGCTCTTTTGCCTCCGTCGCCAGCGAGACAGATCCCGCCAACTTAACGCCAGCACCGCGGCGCCCGAACCACACGACTTCGCCGTACGCTTCCGGCGCGTACGTCTATCGCGCCATTCGCGTCCATCGCATCTCACCGCGCGTTCGTGACGATGGCCAACGCCCCTCATCCGCCGTGAGACAGGCGGAGTTATGCGGCTGATTTGGCCCTCGCGTTAAGCGAAATATTTCTGATTCTTGGGCTTGACACGATTTCTGAAAATCAGAAGTGATTTGCCCGTCGTGTTGATTTGCCGCAGCAATGCACCGAGATTGCGCTTGTGCGGGAAGCAAATCAGTTCGCAGAACTGTAGGGTGGGCAAAGCGAAAGCGTGCCCACCATCTATCCGAGAGATCATCCTTGAATGGTGGGCACGCTGCGCTTTGCCCACCCTACGGATCCACGGATCTGACTTCGCGATCAGGTCACGCAGCGGCCGGGCTGAAGCAGTTTCGCAACCTCGGTCAGCACGCTGACCGGCGGTTCGCAGGCCACGGTCATCTTCTTCGCCGGACCGGGCTTGGCGGCCGGCGGTGCCGGGCGGTTCCGTACCACCTCCTGGGCGACGGGAACACGCACAACAACGGACGTGTCCTCGAGGCCGACGCTGCGGATCGTGATCGTCTCGGTCTGGCCTGTCGCGGCCTTCTGCGTCGCGCGGTCGGCCTTGGCGATGCGGTTGATGTCCGCCGCAGGCTCGACCGCGGCGAGTTGCCGGCGGCCAATGAGGTCATGGCCTGACGCGAGCTGGACGGCGCCGAACGTCGCCGAGACGGCGAGAGCGGCTAAAACTGCTTTGAATATCTGTGACATGGCGGTGTGTCCCTCGCCCCATGGCGATCACAAACACAACCCGAGCCGAGCCAAAGGGGGTCCGGCGCTACCCGATCACTTAACCGTGTTCGAAAAATATTTGAAAATATTTGCGGGCCGCGGGAACGACTCCGGGGGGTTCGGAGTCATCCCGGCAGCCGGTTATTCCCCCTGCCCCATTGACCGGCGACGTAGGGTGCGACCGTGGTGATGCCGGTCGCACCCTGCTTTTTTGGGGGCGAGTCAGCTTCTCAAGACACCAGCTTTTTCAAAGCGCGTTCCAGCAGGTCCAGCCGGTCCTGGCCCCAGAAGATCTCGCCCGAAGGCAGCACGTAGCTCGGCGCACCAAAGACGCCCGCTGACAACGCTTCCTGCGTGAACTTCTCATGCAGCCCATCCAGCTCGGCATCCGAAGGAGCGCCCGCGCGCAGCTCCGCGGCATCAAGGCCGGCGCGCTGGGCAGCCAATGAAATCGTGGTGGGATCGGCGAGCGTTTCCTCGCGTTCCCATACCGCGCGCCCCAGCTCCAGCGACAGCCTGTGGGCATTCTTGCCTTGCAGCTTGGCCGCGATTACCAGCCGGCTCGCCGCGGCGTCGTCGCAGGGAAAATGCTTCGGCTCAAGATTGATCGGAATGCCCAGCACCTCGCGCCAGCGCTTCAACTCCATCATCCGATAGGCCCGTCGCTGCGGCGGGCGAACGCTTCGGCAGCGGCAGCCCGCCGGTCTGCTCGAAGATCGGACCGAACTTGCAGGGCTTGATGTTGACGATCGCGCCATTGCGCCCGGCGATCTCGGCGAACGCCGCGCTGCCGAGATACGTCCACGGCGAGGTGAGCGACATGTAGTAGTCGATGGTGACGGGCATGATCCCAGGATTCCCCCAAGCAGGCTGACATCAATCAAGCTAGCCTTGCGCGGGTATGCCAGCCACCTCATTCAGCCCGGCGAACGGATTGCTCTCAGTGCAAGGCGTTCGTGATCTTGTGGTCGAGATGACCGGTCTTGTAGTCGCGGCGAAGCTGGTTCAGCGACGTCTCGTTCAGATAAGGCAAAGCCTCGCTCAGCTTGTCGGTCGGGGGATAACCGGCGGCAAAACCCTGCCCGTAAATCTTGCGCAACGTGCCGATCGGGGTGGCGCCGTGCTTGTGGCCGATTTCACCATCCTGCTTGCGGTTGTCAGGACCTGCCTTGCTCATGCCGATCTCCCTTGTGCCGACGCCGAAGCATCCTCCCACTGGAGCGGAATGGCAATCGTGCACTGCAACCGGGAATTAAAGCGGTTTGGCGCTCGGGCCGAGCCGTGCGGCGGGCAACGTAACCGATGATTGACTACTGCTTTGCCGCCCGCATCTCATCGCTCGGCTTCACATCCTGCGACTGGCTGTAGATCGCGACCGCAACGATCAGCACCAGCGTCAGCGTGCCGAACAGCGCGCGATAGGCGTCCTCCGTCCGCGCGCCGCTCGCCAGCGGCTCGAACGCGCCGATAATGATGCCTGACAGCGTCTGCATGCAGGCGACGCCTAGCATAACCGCAGTGTTCATGGTCGAGATGCCGCGCCCGATCAGGCGGTCGGGGAAGATGCCGCGGCCGTGCGTCATCACCATGGTGCTGGAGGCTGAGAAGAAGCCCATGACGATGATGGCGCCGACCGGCAGCCAGACCGGCGGGTGGGACAACAGCGCGAGCATCGCGAGGAGACAAATGATCACCAGCGTGCCGCCGATCGCGATCCCCTTGCGGGTGTCGAGCCGGCGGTCGAGCGGGCCGAAGGCGAGCATGCCGGCCTGATAGGCGATCACGGCGCTGAGCAGGACGTTGCCGGCGGCGATCGGGCTTAAGCCGTGCACCTCGCGCAGGAACGCGCCGCCCCACAGGCCCTGCACGGTGAAGGTGCAGGCATAGTTGCAGAAATTCAGCGCCAGGATCGGCTTCAGGCGCGGGTTGCGCAGCACCTCGATCAGGCCGTTGAGCATCTCGCCTGATGGTTCCGCCTTGCGGCTCAGGAAGGGATGACCGGGCGGGGCGTCGCGCACCACCAGCCAGATCGCGATCGTGGCGAGCGCCGTGAAGATGACGACGGCGCCGAACACCGGGCGCCAGCCAACCATCTCCGAGGCCCAGGCGAGCGGCGTGGTGGCGGCGAGGTTGCCGAGCAGGCCGATCGACAACACGATGGCTGTCAGCGTCGAGAAGCGGTCCGCCGGAAACCAGCGCGAGATCACCACCATGCTGCCGATCAGCATCACGCCGCAGCCGGCGCCCATCAGCGCACGGCCGCTCAACAGCACCGGCCAGCTCGGCGCCAGCGTGAACAGGGCGCCGCCGAGACTGGCGACAATGAGCATGCCGACCACGGTATGGCGCGGCCCGAAACGATCGAAGAAGAAGCCGCAGGGAATCTGCATCGCGGCGAAACCGAAGAAGAACGCGCCGGTCAGCGCGCCCAGCGCCTCCGGCCCGATGGCCAGATCGCGCATCAGGTCGAGACCGATGGTGACGTTGGAAGCGCGGAAAAAATGACTGGCGACATAGGCGGTAGCCATTGTCGCGACGATGATGAGGCCCCGGCGGTAGGGGAAAGGCCGCTCGGCGGACTGCATCGGTAAAGGGACGTTCCCGTTTGTTTTTTCTTGTGGTTCAGCTTGCAGCGAGCCTATGCGGGCCGGGAACGCAGTTCAACAAGCATTCCTGCCTCACACCTTCTGCAGTATCAGTGTCACGCCGCGCCTTGCGCGCAAAAAATCCGGCGCGCAGGTGGGCGCGCCGGATAAGTCCAACCAGCTTTCAGAGGCTGGTGGCCCGAGCCAGGGGGAGTGCCTGGCCGCGAACTCGGGTAACACCGGCCATCGCAGCCCGGAGATATCAAATCCCCGGGGGCGGCGGTGAATCAGGTGAGATGATGATACCGCTAACCGGGCTTGGCGAAGGTGAACTGGTTCACATGACGTGCGCTCAAAAAAAATCCGGCGCGCAGTGGGGCGCGCCGGATCATTCCTGCTCTACGAATATGGGCCCTAGCCCGTGGCCGCCCGCGGCGCGCGGTTGCGCGAGTTGCGCTGGAAGAACAGCGCCTGGCTCGCGACCGCGGAGACCATCGCGGGCTGGAACGGTTTTGAGATCAGGAACGCGGGCTCGGGGCGTTCGCCGGTCAGGAAGCGTTCCGGGTAGGCGGTGATGAACACCACCGGCACCTCGAACACGCGCAGCAATTCGTTGACCGCATCCAGGCCCGACGAGCCGTCGGCGAGCTGGATGTCGGCGAGGATCAGGCCGGGCTTCTTGTTCTTGGCAAGCGCCACCGCATCGGCATGGGTGCGGGCGACGCCGATCACGTTGTGACCGAGGTTCTTCACCAGGCTTTCGAGGTCCATCGCGATGAAGGTCTCGTCCTCGATGATCAGGACGTCGGTGGCGATTTCAGCCGCCATCTCGCGGCCGGCCGTGTCCGTGAGCTGGCGAGTCTCGGCGATGTCGGTGTTGAGAATGAACGACACCTCCTCCTCGGAGAAGCCTTCGAGCGACAGCAGCAGGAACGCCTGCCGCGGCAGCGGCGTGATGTTCGACAGCCTGCGCTCCGGCGGCAGCGCCAGCGTCGCGACGTCGGGGTTGTCGTTGAGCGAGACCGAATTCCAGATCTGGGTGAAAAGCTTGAACAGCCCGGCGCGCGGGCCATGCCGTTCGTCCAGCAGCGCGCCGTCCTGCAACAGGGCCTCCAGCATGGCGGCCACATAAGCATCGCCCGAGGCCTGGTTTCCGGTCAGCGCACGGGCATAGCGCCGCAACAGCGGCAGATGTTCAGCAACAAGCTGTGATCGCGACATCCCCATTCCATCCTTATCTTTGGCCGTATCCTTGGCCGTATTACTTAGGGTCTCAGCCGGGCGGACGTAACCGTAAAGCGCCGCGTCGGGCGTCAATTTTAGTTTCGGCGGGGGGACCCCGGTTCCCCTGTCACCCCGACTACTCGCGTAAGACAAAAAAGTTCCAGAAAAAGTTCCCAGATTTCGGAACCTTCCGCACATATTCGCATTAGCCTTTGACCTATAACGCGGCGGCTAGGCCCAATTTCGAGGTAACCTCTTGAAACCACAGAGACTTAACTCTCGGGGAAGCGTGGATCAGACCATGAAGGAAGTAAAAAAGCAGGGCGGGCTTAACGCCGAGATTCAATCCAGGATCGGGCACCAGCTCCGCGCCATGTACGATGACGTGGTCCGACAGGGTGTGCCGGACCGCTTTGCAGAGCTGATCCGGAAGCTCGATGGGCCGGAGGCGGCGGCGGCCCAAATAGAAGATCCAGCAAAAAATGACGGGAGGGACTAATGCCTCTCACAGACTCTCTTCGCGACGACATTTTGGCGTCGGTACCCAGCCTGCGCGCGTTCGCGATCTCGCTCTCAGGCAATGGTGATCGTGCGGACGACCTGGTTCAGGAAACGCTGCTGCGCGCCATTGCCAACATCGACTCGTTCCAGCCGGGCTCGAACCTGCCCGCTTGGCTGTTCACCATTTTGCGCAACCTGTTCCGCTCGGACTACCGGAAGCGGCGGCGCGAGGTGGAGGACGCCGAGGGCAATTACGCGAAAACCCTGAAGACCCAGCCGGCGCAAAATGCGCATCTGGAGTTCGAAGAGTTTCGCCAAGCGCTCGACAAGCTGCCGCAGGACCAGCGCGAAGCGTTGATCCTGGTCGGCGCCTCCGGCTTCTCCTATGAGGACGCCGCGGCGATCTGCGGCTGCGCGGTCGGCACCATCAAGAGCCGCGTCAACCGCGCGCGCTCGAAACTCTCGGCGCTGCTCTATGTCGATGGCGCCGAGGATTTTGGACCCGACGAGACCGTACGCGCGGTGATCGGCGGCAACGGCGGATGATGACGCTATCGAAATGACACGGAAAAAGGCGGCTCCGAGCGGGCCGCCTTTTTTGTTTTGCGTAGCCCGGGTGAAGCGCAGCGCAACCCGGGATTCAACGGCAGCACCGATCCCCGGATTTCGCGGAGCCTGTCATCGGGCGCGCATTCGCGCGACCCGTTGGCCCCATCAGGGCTACGACATCAGTGCAGGCCACCGAAGGCGTAGATCAAGACCAGAATCGGTATAGGCACGCCGAGCAACCACAACAAAAGATAACGTCCCATGTGAACTCCTCCATCGTTTTGCCGAATCAATTCGCGGCGGATGGACTTGTTCCGAATCCGTAGGGTGGGCAAAGCGAAGCGTGCCCACCTTCAAGACGACGACTTCGATAATCGCCGGTAAGCCGCATGCGCGATTCCTGCATTACATCTTTGATGTCGCAGTATCGACGAGCGGTGGGTGAAGTGGTGGGCGCGCTTCGCTTTGCCCACTCTACGATTCTGCGTCGCAGGGATGACAGTGGAGGAGCAGACGCTGCCCTACCGCACCGGCCGCACCGGTGCGGTAATCTGCTCCGTGCGATCGCGCTCGGTCATGTCGACCACCGTTACCATCGGCGCGGTGAGTTCGTAGACGTAGCTGACGTCGGTGAAGTAGCGCTTGGCGGTGCCGCCCATCGCCTCCGGCGCGACACGGTCGAGCAGGATAAGGCCGAAATCCGAGTCTTCCCGCCGTGTCGCCGCACTGGTGTTGAATTCTTCCCAGCGGAAATGAAAAATCTCGTCCGGCTCCTCGCCGGTGACTTCCCAGTTGGCAACGATGTGCGGGTGCTTGCCGACCAGCGACAGGCCCTCGTCGGAATGCGAGGCCAGTTCGAAGAGCAGCAGCGACAGCGACTGCGCAGCGCGCGCGCTGACGGCGATATCCGGGCCGTTGACCACGATGCGATCGGCATGCGGGATCGCGCGCGACTCGAACAGGCCCCTGAGCTTGACGCCCTGCCACTGGCTTTCCGAGAGCAACGTCACCACGTTCGACATCGCATGGATGCGGCCGATCAGAAGCTCGCGCGACACGTCCATGTCGGAGCCGTGGCGCAGCGTGCGCGTCACGATCGACTGGATCACGGCGAGGATGTTCTTGACCCGGTGGTTGAGCTCATCGATGACGGCGGTCAGCCGCCGCTCGAAGCCGATGCGGACCTGGATCTCGCGGCTGAGCCGCAGATTGTTGTAGGCGACATAGCCGAACAGGCCGCAGACGATGCCGGTGAGCGCGAAGCCGATGGCCGCCACGATGATCGCCGTCTGCTGCGCGCGCTGCGCGGCATTGTTCTTGGCATAATAGCCGAGCGACCAGTCGCGGCCGCCGAACGTCACCGTCCGCACCACCGACGGCAACGGATCGCCCTGCTTGACCGCCCGCAACGAGATCATGCCCTGGTCGTTGGCGACATATTCGTCGCTGGCGTCATCGGGGTCCTTCAGCACCACCGAAAAAAGCGAGCGGTCGTCATTGGTCAGCATCAACGGCGCCAGCTCGTAGGAAAATGTCACGAAGCCTGCGGGCTCCGTGGTGCCTTCCTTCAGAATGGCGGACGCGAGCACGAGGCCGATCGGCCCATTCTGCTTCAGCAGCGGGATCGGGTCCGACGCCACTGGCTTGCCGGTTTCCGCCGCCTTCGCCAGCATCGGCCCGATCACCGAGTGGCGGCCGTAGGCGCGGCCCGGAAAGCCCAGCGTATCCGCACTGCGCGGTTCGAGGTCCATCAGGACGTCGAGCGGCTTGTCGATCGTCTTGATGTCGAGCGGCCGATCGTCGAAATCGCGGATCGTCGGGTTGGTGAAGCCGGCGCTTTTCAGCTCGGCCTGCGCTGCCGGCAGCTCGGCCGGCTTGAGGCGCGCGATCCAGTTCGCGATCACAAAATCGGTCTTGAAGGCATAGATCGCCGAGCGCAGCGGCTGCAGCATGTTGGCTTTCACCACCGAAGGTGTGCGAAACAATCCGGATGCAACGCGTGCGAGCAATTCACGCTCGGTCAGCCGGTCCTGCACCAGGCTGGCATGAACGTCGATGGCGCGGGACAGCGCGATGCCGTCGATCGCCAGTTCCTGTTCGTGAACGCGATAGGCCGCGAGACCGGAGAGCAGCACTCCGATCAGCGCGATAAAGCCGATAATGAAGCCCAGCCGAACCACTCGCTTACTCGGGAATGACGTGTTGGCAAAGACGTATCGGAAGCATCTCGGGGTCTGCCGGGGCAGAGGCACATGGCAATAGCGCGAAGGCCAACCGCGGCGAATATGACGGAGCGTTCATCAGCACGCAACTGACAGGTGGCAGCGAGGTAAACAACACGGCCGCCGTTGACGCTGAATTGGCGGGGCCAGAGATTGATAATCTGACAGTGCTGATTTGGTTCCGGCGCGGACGGACAAATCCGCAGGGCGTGGCGGCGGACCGGATATTAATGTTAACGCGCGGTCGACCCGGCCGCTGGCCTGATCGCGTGTCCGACCGCTTGCCCGCCGCCTGGCGCGGCCTACCCGGCCTTGGCCTTTGCGGCCGGGCGCAGGCCGCCCTTGGTCTCGATGAAGCCGATGATGCGATCGAGCCCCTCGCTCTTCTTCAGGTTGGTCATCACGAACGGCCGCTCGCCCCGCATCCGTTTCGCATCAAGCTCCATCTTCTCCAGGGACGCACCGACATGCGGCGCGAGGTCGATCTTGTTGATCACCAAGAGATCCGAGCGCGTGATGCCAGGCCCGCCCTTGGAGGGGATCTTGTCGCCGGCGGCGACGTCGATCACATAGATCGTGAGATCGGCGAGTTCGGGCGAAAACGTCGCGGCGAGATTGTCGCCGCCGGATTCGATCAGCACCAGATCGAGATCGGGAAATTTCGCGCGCATGTCGGCGACCGCCGCTAGATTCATCGAGGCGTCCTCGCGGATCGCGGTATGCGGGCAGCCGCCGGTCTCGACACCGGCGATGCGATCCGGCGTCAGCGAGCCCGAGCGCACCAGAAACTCCGCATCCCATTTGGTGTAAATGTCGTTGGTGATCGCGGCGATGTCGTAACGCTCGCGCATCGACTTGCAGAGCAGGTCCATCAGCGCGGTCTTGCCGGAGCCGACGGGACCGCCGACGCCGATGCGGAGGGGACCGTGAGATTTAGACATGTCTGATGCTCTTTCTATTGTCGTCGTCCCTGCGAAAGCAGGGACCCATACCGCGTGATCTATCAATAAGGCAGAATAGCCGACACCGTTTGTAATAACCGGGGCCGGTGGCTATGGGTCCCCGCGTTCGCGGGGACGACGTGTTGATAGACAAGTTCATGACCGGAACAGCCGAGTATATTGCGTCTCGTGGCGCAGGCTGGCGAGATCGGCGCGGAAGGTGGCGCTGCCGAGATCGTCGAGGGAGGCTGTGAGCGCGCGGCCGGCGGTGGCGGCGACATCGGCTTCGAGGCTGGCCAGAATGCGCTGGCTGTCGGTTTGTCCGAGCGGGACCAGCCGCGCGCCGGCGGAAATCCAGTTCGACACTACGGCATGCAGGAAGGCGTGCATCGCCGGCGCCAGCGGTACGGCGTGCGCCGCGCTGACGAGGCCGACGGCTACGGGATAAACGATCGGACCGCCGCAAGCGGCGACCATGCTGTCGAGCCCGTCGCAGGCCCAGGCTGAGCGAGCGATCTCGAGGAAGGCGCGGCCCTGCGTCGAGGTCTCGAGCTGGCGTTCGCGCGAGGGCACGAATGCGGCCGCGAGTTCGGCAATCTCGCGCAGTGAAGGCTCGTCCCGCGCCGAGGCCGCGCGATGCGCTTGCGCCAGAAACACCGCGTCGCAGAAGCCCGGGCCGTCGCCGAGCATCGCAGCCAGCCAGCCGCGCAACGAGGCAGCATCAGCGATATCGCCCGCCTCCACCGCCCATTCGATCCCGCTGGAATAGGAGAACGCGCCGACCGGAAAGGACGGCGACAGCCAGGTCATCAGCCGGTACAGCGCCGCCGCCTCATCCGCATTCATCCCGCTGCCCGCGTCGGCCGGCGCGGGCTCACTTGTGGTCATGAGCATGGGAGTGATCGTGGTGGTGATGATCGTGGTCGCAATGCTCGTCGTGGTGATGGTGGTCGTGATCACTGTGGTGATCGTGATCGCCGTGATGATGGTCGGCATGATCATCATGGTGATGATGGGCGTGGTCGCCGTGATCATGCGCGGCATGATCGTGAGCCGCCTGCGCATACGCCCCGCCCTCGGGATCGAACGGCGCCTCGATCTCGATGATGCGCGCACCCAATCCCTTCACCATCGCCTCGATGACGTGATCCCTGCGGATGCGCAGGCCTTTTGGCATGATCTGGGTCGGCAGATGGCGGTTGCCGAGATGCCAGGCGACGCGAACCAGATGGAGAGGATCGGCGCCGCGGATTTCGACCAGGGGCTCGGCGGCCGCTACCACCTCGATCAGCCGCCCGTCCTCCAGCACCAGCGCATCGCCGCCGCGCAGCGCGACCGCGTTTTCGAGATCGAGCAGGAATTCGAGTCCGCGCGTCCCCGTCATCGCCATCCGCCGCCGGTGCCGATCGTCGAAATCGAGCACGACGGTATCGGCCGCCGATTGCGTCCAGCGATGCTGTCCCAGGACCTGTGTCGCGCGGATCATGGCAGTCTGCTCAACGTCACGTCACAACTTCTCCACCTTGCCGTCGCTGATGATCTCGATCACCGTCGGCGCCGTCTTCATCTGCGAAGAATATTCGCGCCACACCTTCATGTGCGGCGCGCGGCCATGCGCATTGAGGTCCTCGCGGGTCTCCCAGCGCTCCACCACCACATACAGATTGGGATTGTTCACGCTGACATGCCCGTCATAGGCGATGCAGCCCTTCTCTTTGAGCGTCTCGGCGGTACAGGCCTTGTGCCCCTTGATGAAGTCGTCCTTGTTTTCCGGCTTCATCGGCGTGGTCGCGATAACGTAGATCATGGTTTCTCCCTTGTCTTTTCTTGATTAACGGACGTCGACCTTTTCAGGGGTAATGACTTCGATCTTCGGCGGCGACGCGAGACACTTCACGGCGACGCGACCGAAGGCCTTCATGTGCTCGGCGGTGCGGTGTGGCACCAGCGCCTCGGCATTTTCCCACTGCTCGACGAACACCATCTTGGAGTGATCGGTGACGCTTTCATGCAAATCATAGGCGATGTTGCCCGGCTCTTTGCGGGTTTCCTTGATGCAGGCGGTGGCGGCCGCAATGAACTCGGCGTGCGTTTCAGGCTTGATCATCAGTGTGGCAACGACGTAAATCACTTCAATCCTCCCGGACTTTTGTTCTGGCTTTGATCGCCCGGGAGAAACCCTAGTACATGAAATAGCGCTGCGCCATGGGCAGAACCTCGGCCGGCGCGCATGTCAAAAGTTCGCCGTCTGCGCGCACCTCATAGGTCTCGGCATCGACCTCGATCTTTGGGGTAGCGCCGTTATGGATCATGCTCTTCTTGGAGATGCCGCTGCGGGTGTTTTTCACGGGATAGAGTTTCTTTTCGATGCCGAGCTTGCGCGCCAGCCCGCCTGTAATGGCAGCCTTCGAGGTGAACACCACCGAAGACGCCGTCAGGGATTTGCCGTAGGCGGCGAACATCGGCTGGTAATGCACGGGCTGCGGCGTGGGAATGGAGGCGTTGGGATCGCCCATCGGAGCCGCCACGATCGAGCCGCCCTTGATGATACAATCGGGTTTCACGCCGAAGAAGGCCGGCGACCACAGCACCAAATCCGCCAGCTTGCCCTTCTCCACCGATCCGATCAGTTTTGAGACGCCGTGCGCAATCGAGGGGTTGATGGTGTATTTCGAAATGTAGCGCTTGACCCGGAAATTGTCGTTGTCTTTGCCCTTGTCTTCGGGCAGCGAGCCTCTTTGTTTTTTCATCTTGTCGGCGGTCTGCCAGGTGCGGATGATGACTTCACCGAGCCGGCCCATCGCCTGCGAGTCCGACGACATCATCGAGAGCGCGCCGAGATCGTGCAAAATGTCTTCCGCCGCTATCGTCTCCTTGCGGATGCGGCTTTCGGCGAACGCCAGATCTTCGGCGATCGAAGGATCGAGATGGTGACACACCATCAGCATGTCCAGATGTTCGTCGATGGTGTTGCGGGTGAACGGTCGCGTCGGATTGGTCGAGGACGGCAGCACGTTCTTTAGCCCGGCAATCTTGATGATGTCAGGCGCATGGCCGCCACCGGCACCCTCGGTGTGGAAGGCGTGGATGGTGCGACCCTTGAACGCCTTCACCGTGTCCTCGACAAAACCTGACTCGTTCAGTGTATCCGAATGCAGCATCACCTGGACGTCATAGTCGTCGGCGACGCTGAGGCAATTGTCGATCGCGGCCGGCGTGGTGCCCCAGTCCTCGTGCAGTTTCAGCGCGCAGGCGCCACCCTTGATCATCTCGACCAGCGCAGCGGGGCGCGCGGCGTTGCCCTTGCCGGAAATGCCCAGATTGACCGGGAACGCGTCGAACGACTGGATCATCCGGCCCATGTGCCAGGGCCCGGGCGTGCAGGTCGTCGCAAACGTGCCGTGCGACGGCCCGGTGCCGCCGCCCAGCATCGAGGTGACGCCACTCATCAGCGCGTGCTCGATCTGCTGCGGGCAGATGAAATGGATGTGGCTGTCGAAGCCGCCGGCGGTGAGGATCTTGCCTTCGCCCGCAATGATGTCGGTGCCGGGGCCGATCACGATGGTGACGCCCGGCTGGATATCGGGATTGCCGGCCTTGCCGATGGCCGCAATCATGCCCTCCTTGATCGCGACGTCGGCCTTCACGATGCCCCAGTGATCGACGATCAGCGCGTTGGTGATGACGGTATCGGCCGCGCCCTGCTTGTTGGTGACTTGGGACTGCCCCATGCCATCACGGATCACCTTGCCGCCGCCGAACTTCACCTCCTCGCCGTAGGTGGTGAAATCCTTCTCCACCTCGATGATGAGATCGGTGTCGGCCAGCCGCACCTTGTCGCCGGTGGTGGGCCCGAACATATCGGCATAGACGGAACGCTTGATTTTCACGGACATTTGGTGCTCTCGCTCCGGGATTGAATTTGACTGGAATCGTTCATGTGCCGGGACGCCTACAGAGCTCCTGGAACTTGCGAACGTTTTCCAAGCCCACCTTGAATTCACTGCGTACCGAGCTGTCGTCCAATTTGAATTGGAAGATGCCGGTGCGCTCGAGCTGCTCGAAGGCCGGACCTGTCGCTGATAGTTGGAAGCGATAGCGCCATCCGGTCATGCCGGTGAAGGCCTCGACCCCCATCGCGCTGGAGTCGTCCGGTACCATAACAATTGCGGGATCCTTGTCGTGAAGGATCATCGCCGCGATGGTAGTTCGCAGATCATCACTTGTGTCCCCTTCCGCGACCACAATCCCCGAGCCCTTCTTGCAGTGAAACAGTGGCGACCCAAAATTGTCGGTTGCATCGCTGTCGGCGGTCACCAAGAGCGCCGTATCGTCTTGATCGGACACGCGCCAGCGAACCTCGCCTTCCTGCGCGCATACACCCTGTGCCCCAAGAATGAGCCCAATCAAAACGCCGTGCGTCGACTTTCGCGCCAATCGCAGCCATCGCGGCTGGCAGCCTCCTCCGTCCCTTCCCCGCAAGGGGGAAGGGAGTACGACCAGTGTGCTCACCTCACCAGAGATCACAGCTTGCCCTGCACGTCGCCGCGAAAGCCGTAGACGACGCGCTTGCCCGCCAACGCCACGAGTTGCACGTCGCGGGTCTGGCCGGGCTCGAAGCGGACGGCGGTGCCGGCGGCGATATCGAGGCGCATGCCGCGGGCTTTTTTGCGATCGAACTTCAGCGCCGGGTTGGTTTCGAAGAAATGGTAGTGCGAGCCGACCTGGATCGGGCGGTCGCCGCTGTTGGCGACCGAGAGTGTCATCGTCTTGCGGCCGGCATTGAGTTCGATCTCGCCGTCCTTGATGAAGAGTTCGCCGGGGATCATCTTTTCTCCTCCGTCATTCCGGGGCGATGCGCAGCATCGAACCCGG
This sequence comes from Bradyrhizobium sp. AZCC 2262, assembly GCF_036924535.1. Taxonomy (NCBI): domain Bacteria; kingdom Pseudomonadati; phylum Pseudomonadota; class Alphaproteobacteria; order Hyphomicrobiales; family Nitrobacteraceae; genus Bradyrhizobium; species Bradyrhizobium sp. AZCC 2262. The sequence goes on from NZ_JAZHRT010000001.1 coordinate 7,143,794, forward strand.
AAGTTCGAGATAAGTAACTTCTGGATTCTCAGATGTGCAATTGCACATCATAGTTCGGCCGCTTTGCGGCCGCCCCGGAATGACGATGACTAGCGTATCGGCTCATGCACGGTGACAAGCTTGGTGCCGTCGGGAAACGTCGCCTCGACCTGAATGTCGTGGATCATCTCAGGGATGCCGTCCATGCACTGCGCGCGGGTGATGACCTGCGCGCCGGATTGCATCAATTCGGCGACGGTGCGGCCGTCGCGCGCGCCCTCGACGATGAAGTCGGAGATGATGGCGATCGCCTCGGGGTGGTTGAGCTTGACGCCGCGCTCCAGCCTGCGGCGCGCCACCATGGCCGCCATCGAGATCAAGAGCTTGTCCTTTTCGCGGGGGGAGAGATTCATGCGAGCACTCTGGTGATTGAAGACCTAGTTGAGCCAAAGCCCCTAATTTAGCCAAAGCCTTGGGAGCGGCACGCCGCTGGCGCGGCCGAGCACAGCCATCATGTCGGCGCGGAGCCGGGCTGCATCTTGGGCACAGAAGCGCGCCATTGCAAATCCATTCCAGCAGGAGATGCCGACCTCGCCGCCGAACGTTTCGGATGCCTCGCGAATCCGCTCTACGACTGCCTCATCGCCAGGCACAATCAGCGCCGTGCCGATGGCGACGCCGCCGTTCGCAATGGCCGGCCGCGCCAGTTTTTCGCCGATGTCGCCGTCGAGCCGGACGGTTTCCGCAAACACGAGCTTTCCGCCACGGCGCAGGCGCCAGCGGTCGACGAACTCGCCATGCAGCATCTTTTCGCCCATCGCCGAGCGGCCGAACACCACGATTTCGCAGAGCAGAAGCGAGGCGTCCTCGGCCAGGTCGATGTCGATACACCTGACTATTCGCGCGCGGTCGAACAGGATGGTCTCCTGCGGCAGCCACGCGAGATGCGCGCCGGCCGCTGCCCTCAGCGCGATATTGAGCTGCGCGGCAGGTCCGGGCGCACGGTAGACCTTTTCCGCCGCCGCCGTCGTCAAGGTCAGCCGTGCGCCCTCGCCAGCCGTGATGTCGATATCGAAGCGGTCGCCGCCGGCGATGCCGCCGGCCGTGTTGACGAACACGCCGGACAGCCCTTCCGCTTCAGGCGAAGGAAAGCGCACGCGTAGCGAACCGGATTCATGCAAGATCCCGCGGCGGGTGACGCCGTCCTGAAGGTGCACGCCGAACCTGACCGCGCCCTGGGCGCGGTTGGCCTCGAACGTCGCTGAACTCGCGCGCGTGCTGTCGGTCCGCATCCGTCCCCCCAAACGCAACGCCCGATACGGCCTTACAGCGCCATCTGGCGGCTGATCTCGGCGGGATCGAGGCTGGCGCGATCGCAGGCATATTTCACCGCGCCCCGGTCCATGACCGCGAAATTGTCGCCGAGCTCACAGGCAAAGTCGAGATATTGTTCGACCAGCACGATCGCCATGTTGCCGAGGCTGCGCAGATAGGTGATGGCGCGGCCGATGTCCTTGATGATCGAGGGCTGGATGCCTTCGGTCGGCTCGTCGAGCAGCAACAGTTTTGGCCGCATCACCAGCGCCCGACCGATCGCCAATTGCTGTTGTTGTCCGCCGGAGAGGTCGCCGCCGCGCCGGCCCAGCATCGTATTCAGCACCGGAAACAGCGAGAACACGTCGTCGGGGACGTAGCGGTCGTCGCGCTTGAGCGGCCCGAAACCGGTCTTGAGATTTTCCTCCACCGTCAGCAGCGGAAAGATCTCGCGGCCCTGCGGCACGAAGCCGATGCCGGCCCGTGCGCGCTCGTAAGGTTTGAGGCCGGTGATGTCATTGCCTTCCAGCGCGATCGAGCCGCCTGATATCGGGTATTGCCCGACCATCGCGCGCAGCAGCGAGGTCTTGCCGACGCCGTTGCGGCCGAGCACGCAAGTGACCTTGCCCGGCTCGGCGGACAGCGAGACGCCGCGCAGCGCCTGCGCCGCGCCGTAATAAAGGCTGATATTGTCGACCTTCAGCATTGGCGACCTCCGGTCGCGAGGGCGCCAATGGCGAATAGCGAATGGCGAATGGTAAGAATTGCCGCGCTCATGATGTTCTGCACTTCCCTATTCGCTACTCGCCACTCGCTATTCGCCTATCTTCCCAGATACACTTCGATCACCCGCTCGTTCGACGAGACCTGATCGATGGTCCCCTCCGCCAGCACCGTGCCCTCATGCAGGCAGGTCACCTTGACGCCGAGTTCGCGCACGAAGGTCATATCGTGCTCGACGACCATGACCGTCTTTTCCTTGTTGATTTCCTTGAGCAGCTCCGCGGTCTGATGCGTCTCGACGTCGGTCATCCCGGCGACGGGCTCGTCGACCAAAAGCAGTTTTGGGTCCTGCGCAAGCAGCATGCCGATTTCCAGCCACTGCTTCTGGCCGTGCGAGAGGCTCCCGGCCAGTCTGTTGCGGGCATCGGTCAGGCGGATGGTTTCCAGCACGCGGTCGATCCGTTCGGATTCGTCCCTGTTGCCGCGCCAGAACAGCGTGCCCTTGACGCTGTGATCGATATTGAGCGCCAGCAGCAAATTGTCCTCGATGGTCTGGCTCTCGAACACCGTCGGCTTCTGGAATTTTCGGCCGATGCCGAGTTCGGCGATGCGGGTCTCGTCGAGGCGCGTCAGGTCGGTCATGCCGTCGAACAGCACCGTGCCCTCGTCGGGCTTGGTCTTGCCGGTGATGATGTCCATCATCGTGGTCTTGCCGGCGCCGTTCGGGCCGATGATGGCGCGCATCTCGCCGGGCTCGAGCGTCAGCGACAGATTGTTGATGGCGTGAAAACCGTCGAACGAGACATGCACGCCGTCGAGATAGAGCAGCGCGGAAGTGGTCCTTCCCTCCATGACACTCATGCGCTCACTCCGCCGGGTTCGGTTCGCCGACGCCGTCTTCGCGCGCGGCGCTTTCGGCAATGGCCGATAGTTGTTTTGCCTTCCGTCCCTCCCACCATGCGTTGAAGGTACCGATGATCCCCTTCGGCAGCAGCAGCGTCACAAGGATGAACAGCGCGCCCAGCATGAACAGCCAGTACGGCGCCAGCGGACCCGATGTGAAGACAGTCTTCGCGTAGTTGACGACGGCGGCGCCGAGCGCCGCACCGACCAGCGTGCCGCGGCCGCCCACCGCGACCCAGATCACGGCCTCGATCGAATTGCCCGGGGCGAATTCGCCGGGATTGATGATGCCGACCTGCGGCACATAGAGCGCGCCGGCGACGCCGGCCATGCAGGCCGACAGCGTGAATACGAACAGCTTGTAGGACTCGACGCGATAGCCGAGGAAGCGCGTACGCGATTCAGCATCGCGGATCGCGATCAGGACCTTGCCGAGCTTCGAGGTCACCACCGCCCGGCAGATCAGGAAGGCCAGGATCAGCGCAAGGCAACTCAGTGCAAACAGCGCGGCGCGGGTGCCGTCGGCCTGCACGTTGAAGCCCAAGATGTCCTTGAAGTCGGTCAGGCCGTTATTGCCGCCAAAACCGAAATCGTTGCGGAAGAACGCCAGCAGCAATGCGTAGGTCATCGCTTGCGTGATGATCGAGAGATAGACGCCGGTGACGCGCGAGCGGAAGGCCAGCCAGCCGAAGCAGAACGCGAGCAGGCCCGGCACCACCAGAACCATCAGCGCCGCGAACCAGAACATATCAAAGCCGTGCCAGTACCAGGGCAGCTTTGGATAGTTCAGGAACACCATGAAATCGGGCAGGATCGGATTGCCGTAGACGCCGCGGCTGCCGATCTGTCGCATCAGGTACATGCCCATCGCGTAACCGCCGAGCGCGAAGAACGCGCCGTGGCCGAGCGAGAGAATGCCGCAATAGCCCCAGATCAAATCGATCGAGAGCGCGAGAATGGCGTAGCAGGCATATTTGCCGAACAGCGCGACCAGATAGGTCGGCACCTGCAGCATCGAGCCCGCCGGCAACAGCAGGTTCGACAGCGGGATCAGCACGCCGAGACCAGCGACCACCAGGATGAAGATGGAAGCGCTGCGATCCAGCGAACGCGTCAGAACGTGCGGCGTCATGCTTCCACCGCCCGGCCCTTGAGCGCGAACAGGCCGCGCGGCCGCTTCTGGATGAACAGGATGATCAGCACCAGAATGGCGATCTTGCCGAGCACGGCGCCCGCCACCGGCTCCAGGAACTTGTTGGCGATGCCGAGCGTGAAGGCCCCGACCAGCGTGCCCCAGAGATTGCCGACGCCGCCGAACACTACGACCATGAAGGAATCGATGATGTAGCTCTGCCCAAGGTTGGGGCTGACATTGTCGATCTGCGACAGCGCAACGCCGGCGATCCCGGCAATGCCGGAGCCGAGGCCGAAGGTCAGCGCATCGACGCGCGAGGTGGCGATGCCCATCGAGGCCGCCATGCGACGATTTTGAGTGACCGCACGCATCTCGAGCCCGAGCGCCGTGTAGCGCAGCATGGCGAGCAGGATGGCGAACACCGCCAGCGTGAAGCACAGGATCCAGAGCCGGTTATAGGTGATAGTGATCTGCCCGAGTTCGAACGCGCCGCTCATCCAGGAGGGATTGCCGACTTCGCGGTTGGTCGGGCCGAACATGGTGCGCACGGCCTGCTGCAGCACCAGCGACAGGCCCCAGGTCGCCAGCAGCGTTTCCAGCGGGCGGCCGTAGAGGAAGCGGATGATGCCGCGCTCGATCAGGACGCCGATGGCGCCGGCGACGAGGAAAGCCAGCGGTACCGCGATCAGCAGCGAATAGTCGAACAGGTCGGGATATCGGGTGCGGATGACCTCCTGCACCACGAAGGTGACGTAGGCGCCGATCATCACCATCTCGCCATGGGCCATGTTGATGACGCCCATGACGCCGAAGGTGATGGCCAGCCCGATCGCGGCGAGCAGCAGCACCGAGCCGAGCGACAGGCCATACCAGGCGTTCTGCACCATCGACCACATCGCGAGGTTGCTCTGGATCGAGGCGATCGCGCTCGCCGCGGCGCGCGCGACATTGGGCGGCACGTCGCTGCCCAGGCCGGTCAATAGCGCCATCGCTTCCTGGTCGCCCTTCGCCTTGACGACGGCGACGGCTTCGAGTTTTTCGACCTCGGTCGCATCGCCCTTGTAAAGCAGGATCGCGGCGCGGGCCTCGGTGAAGGCCGCCTTGGCGCCCTTGTTGGTTTCCTTGGCGAGCGCGCCGTCGATGACGGCAAGTGCGCTCTCCTCGTGGCTCTTGAAGACCGACTGCGCGGCCGCGATGCGCTTGGCGGGATCGGGCGACAGCAGCGTCAGGCCGCCAAGGGCCGCCTCCACGGTGCGGCGCAGGCGGTTGTTGAGGCGGACGGCAGCGGCGCTATCCGGCAGCTTGTCCACCGCGGCGCCGGTTGCGGCGTCGATGATCTTGCCGTCGGCCCCCGTTACGAAAACCTTCTTGGTATCCGGATCGACCGACAGCCGTCCGTCCTGCAGCGCGCTGATGATGGGAAAGGCCAGCGGATTGCCCGACACAGCGACCACGCCGATCGCCTCGTCGGTGTCGGAAAAATCGTCATTGGCGAATTTGGCGACGGCATCCTCGAACGGACCCGCCAGCGCCGGCACGGCGAAAGCTGCGGTCAGAAGGATTGCGAGCAGAACCGCGCGAAAACGATCGAGGAAATTGGCAGACACAATACGACCCCGGCAGGAGTGTGGGGAGAAGGCGGCGGCAGCGCCGCCTTCTCCGGTCTCTCTTGGTAGTTCTCTTGGTAGCTTCTCTTGGTAGCTTCTCTTGGAAGTTATTCTTGCAAGCTAGCTAGATCATGATCCTGTCGGATCAGATCGAGATCAGGAGCCCTGACCGCCGCACTTGTTGGTCTTGGTGTTGTAGTTGCCGCACTTCTTGCCGACCCAGTCGCCGATCAGGTCCTTGGAGCCGTCGAGCTCCTTCGACCAGGCGTCGCCAGCGACAAGGCCCGGGGTCTTCCACACCACGTCGAACTGGCCGTTGGCTTTGATTTCGCCAATGAACACCGGCTTGGTGATGTGATGGTTCGGAAGCATCTTGGAGGTGCCGCCGGTCAGGTTCTTGGCTTCGATGCCGGGCAGCGCGTCGATCACCTTGTCGGCGTCGGTCGACTTCACCTTCTCGACCGCCTTGACCCACATTTCGAAGCCGATGACGTGCGCTTCCATCGGATCGTTGGTCACGCGCTTCGGATTCTTGGTGTAGGCCTGCCAGGCCTTGATGAACTTCTCGTTGCCCGGATCCTTGATCGACTGGAAGTAGTTCCAGGCGGCGAGATGGCCGAGCAGCGGCTTGGTGTCGATGCCGGCGAGCTCTTCTTCACCGACCGAGAACGCGACGACCGGAATGTCGGTCGCCTTGATGCCCTGGTTGCCGAGCTCCTTGTAGAAGGGAACGTTGGCGTCGCCGTTGATGGTGGAGACCACGGCCGTCTTCTTGCCGGTCGAGCCGAACTTCTTGATGTCGGCGACAATCGTCTGCCAGTCGCTATGACCGAACGGCGTGTAGTTGATCATGATGTCTTCCTGCTTGACGCCCTTCGACTTCAAGTAGGCTTCGAGGATCTTGTTGGTGGTGCGCGGATAGACGTAATCGGTGCCGGCCAGCACCCAGCGCTTCACCTTCTCGTCCTTCATCAGATAGTCGACCGCGGGGATCGCCTGCTGGTTCGGCGCCGCACCGGTGTAGAACACGTTGCGTTCGGATTCTTCACCCTCGTACTGCACGGGGTAGAACAGGATCGAGTTCAGCTCCTTGAACACCGGGAGCACGGACTTGCGCGACACCGAGGTCCAGCAGCCGAATACGACCGAGACCTTGTCCTTGGTGATCAGCTCACGCGCCTTTTCCGCAAACAGCGGCCAGTTCGAGGCGGGGTCGACGACGACGGCTTCGAGCTTCTTGCCGAGCACGCCGCCCTTCTTGTTCTGCTCGTCGATCAGGAAGAGAACGGTATCCTTCAGCGTGGTTTCGCTGATGGCCATGGTGCCGGAGAGCGAATGCAGGACGCCGACCTTGATGGTGTCGTCAGCGGCCTTGGCGCTTGAAAATGTGGCTAGGCCCAAAACCAGGCCGGCGGTCGCCGCCAGCCAGCGACGGCGGCTCATCGTCGTTATATCGTGAGTCAATTGAGTAAGCATGAGGTGTCATCTCCCTGACGCAGACGCGTTAAACGCTGCGAACGGCCCCACGGCCGCCTGCGTTAACGGAATCGCAAGAACCATGCCATCGGCTGAAAACGGGATAAGCCCATATAATCGCTTTGGATTCTCAAGTATGCGGAAACCAGCGGCGGCGAATCTGCTTATTTTTTAGACCACAAAAATGTATGCTTTGGCGGCAAACTATCTATTTTTTGTGCAAACGTCGCAATTTGGCTAAATTTCTTGCACGAATTTTGATCGTTTGGGTTGCTGATGGGCGGCCACGGCATGGTCTGGCTGAGCGGTTTCCTTAACCGCGCGGACCAAACGCGCGGAATTCGCCTTGAAAGCGCCGCGCAGGTGCTCCATATGATCTGTGCGACCTAGAGAATCATCAGGTCCTTGCGAGCCGCGTGTTCTGATCCCGTTTTGCGGTTTCTGGCTTGCCCCCTTCAGCTAGCAAAACCGACGCCCCAAACACGCGGGTGTCTCAGACACCCTCGCGCGCACTTGGCCATGGAGCCGGGCGCCTGCCTTTTTTAATGGAAAGAACCCTCTTTTGACCTCCTTTCAGGATTTCGGCCTCGCCGAACCCATTTCGCGTGCACTCAAGGAAGAAAATTACCACACGCCCACCCCCATCCAGGCCCAGACCATCCCCCTCGCAATGACCGGCCGTGACGTCGTCGGCATCGCCCAGACCGGCACCGGCAAGACCGCAGCCTTCGCGCTGCCGATCCTGCACCGCATTCTGGAGAACCGCATCCGGCCACAGCCCAAGAGCTGCCGCGTGCTGGTGCTCTCGCCGACCCGCGAATTGTCGGGCCAGATCCTCGACAGCTTCAACGCCTATGGCCGCCACATCCGCCTGAGCTCGGCGCTGGCGATCGGCGGCGTGCCGATGGGCCGCCAGGTCCGCTCGGTGATGCAGGGCGTCGAAGTCATGGTGGCGACCCCCGGCCGCCTGCTCGATCTCGTCCAGAGCAACGGGCTCAAGCTCGGCCAGGTCGAGTTCCTTGTGCTCGACGAAGCCGACCGCATGCTGGACATGGGCTTCATCAACGACATCCGCAAAATCGTCGGCAAGCTGCCGATCAAGCGGCAGACACTGTTCTTCTCGGCCACCATGCCGAAGGACATCGCGGAACTCGCTGAAGCCATGCTGCGCGACCCCGCCCGGGTGGCGGTGACGCCGGTGGCCTCGACCGTCGAGCGGATCACCCAGCGCATCATCCAGGTCGATTTCTCGGCCAAGTCGGGCGTGCTGGCGCAGCTCCTCAAGCAGGAACCGGTCGACCGTGCGCTGATCTTTACCCGCACCAAGCACGGCGCCGACAAGGTCGTGAAGACGCTGGAGAAGGCCGGCATCTCAGCCAACGCCATTCACGGCAACAAGTCGCAGAACCATCGCGAGCGCGTGCTGGCGGCGTTCCGCACCGGCGAGATCCGCACCCTGGTCGCCACCGACATTGCCGCCCGCGGCATCGACGTCGACGGCATCAGCCATGTGGTGAATTTCGATCTGCCCAACATCCCGGAAACCTATGTCCACCGCATCGGCCGCACCGCGCGCGCCGGCGCCGAAGGCATTGCGATCTCGCTGATCGCGGGCGCCGAGGAGATGGGTTATCTGCGCGACATCGAGCGGCTGATCCGTATCACGCTGCCGCGGGAAGACCGTCGCACGCCCGGCAGCCGCGACGCCGCACCGGCCCCCGCGCAGCAGCGCCCCGCACAGCACCGTGGCGGACGGTCCGCCCCGCGCGCCCACACCGCCAGGTCCCACGACTCAAGGGGACATGAATCCAGGGGACATGAATCCAGAGGTCACGAATCCCGGGGACATGAATCGGCGCCGGGCTCAAAAGGCCCTCGCCGTCCCCGCCGCGGTGGTGGTAATAATGCCGCGCCGCAGCCGAACCGGCACGAACAGCCGCGTCCGGCGCAGCAGGCCGGCAAGAGCCAAGGCGGGAAAAGTGAGGGCATTCAGGGCGTCGCCTTCTTGCATCGCGAGAGCCGTCCGAATACTCAACCCAACCGTACCCACCGACCGCAGCGCTAAGCCTCGATCGACCTGGAGACCACCATGGCTAAAGAAGAGCTGATCCAGTTCGAAGGACTGGTGACCGAAATCCTCCCCGACGCGCGCTACCGCGTGCAGCTCGACGCGGGACACGAGATTGTTGCCTACACCGCCGGCAAGATGAAAAAGAACCGGATCAAGACGCTGGCAGGCGATCGGGTCACGATCGAAATGTCGCCCTACGATCTGGAAAAGGGCCGCCTGATCTTCCGTCACAAGGACGAGCGTCCCAGTACCGGAGCCCCGCGCAGTGGGCCGCCGCGCGGCGGCCAGTTCCGCCGCCGGTAAACGCGCCGTTAACACCTGCCAAAAACGCGCCCGATACGCCCATATCGTGCGCGGTCGCGGCCGGCTGGCCGGCCGAATCAAAAAATCGTGCACGTCAGGATTGTTTTGACCACTACTATCGAATAATATTGTCCATCGATTTTCGGCCGGACGACATTAGCTATCCACCGGTACAGCCGGTTTAGACGCTGACGACCCTTCCAAAAATTCGATCTCACCAGCCCGTCGAGAGGCGGACTACGACTTGTATATCTGAGAAGGGACTACCCCCGTGAGCATGGGAACCGTGAAGTGGTTTAACGCAACCAAGGGCTATGGCTTCATCCAGCCGGATGACGGCGGCAATGACGTGTTCGTGCACATCAGCGCTGTCGAGCGTGCCGGCCTCGGAACGTTGCGTGAGGGCCAGAAGATCTCCTACGAAATCGTGGCAGATCGCCGCTCTGGCAAATCTTCGGCCGACAATCTGCGCGCCGCTGGATAAGCGATTTCTTAGGGCGCGTGCGCCCGCGTCCTGAGTAATCGCCTCTCAAAATAAACCAAAAGGCCGCGCCCATGGCGCGGCCTTTTTCACGCCGTGATGCGGGCGATTTGCTCCTGACGAAGAACTCGCAAACGTTGCGGCTTCACTGAGCCCCTCGTAGTAAACAGATCGTAACCCGTGGGCCCTAAAATCCGGGCTCTAAAATTTGGGTCCTGAAATCCGAGCCCTGAGATCGGTCGCATCCGAAATCAGCCTGTTTTTCGATGATCGAATTAAGGGGCACTTAGGGGAGGCCGGGCTACGATCGCGCGCTTTTGGATAGCCAGGGGGCGCCCGTGCCATTTCGTCTTCAGCAGTATGTTTCCCGTTTCTGCCGCGATCGACGCGGCAACGTCGCGATCATTTTTACGATCGCAGCGATCCCCCTGATGTCGGCCATCGGTTGTGGGGTGGATTACTCGCTGGCGACCAGAATGAAGGCCAAGCTGCAAACCGCGGCCGACGCCGCCAGCATTGCCGCGCTTTCGCAAAAGTCGCCCGGCTTTCTCGCGGCCTCGCTCATGACAGGCAACGGCTCGGTCGCCAACGGCGTTACCGATGCCAACAATGTTTTTGACTCCAACATGAACGGGATCATCGGCTATCAAAATCTGGTTCGCACCAGCACCGTTACGAAGACCGGAATCAGGCTGGCTGCCAGCGTCTCGTTCACGGCCGACGTGCCGACATCCTTCCTGAAAGTGATCGGCTATCAGCAACTGACGGTAACGGGCGTTTCAAGTTCGGCCGCCACGTTGCCGCCGTACCTCGATTTTTATCTGACGCTGGACGTCTCGGGGTCGATGGGCCTGCCGTCGACCCCCGCCGAGCAGACGCGCTTGGGCAAGATCAACCCGGATAACTGGGTCCAATACCGCAACAGCACCGGCGTCAGCTGTACCCTGGCCTGCCATTTTTCGCCGAAAGGCAGCGCGTGCGTCGATCCCCCCGTCACTTCCCCTACCAATCCGAATGCCAATCCCTCTATTACCGCTTCGTATTCCCAGCAATACAATACGAATGGTTATTGCATGGGCTATATCTATTCGCGCGTAAACCAGACCGCGCTCAATAACCTCATCACTGCGAACTCGGTCGCGGGCGCACTGAAGCAGAAGCCCGGCTTGCCGACGACGATGCTTCCGGACCTGAATAATACGGTTACTCCTGGCGTGGCGAATTCGCTGATCAAGGGCAACTCCAAAAGCCGGCCGGACAGCCTGACGGCGGTCTCATCCTGCCCGACCGATGGCACCGACGACTGCATCCAGTTGCGCCTCGACGCGGTCGGCTACGCCGTGAACCAGTTGTTCGTTACCGCGAACGCCTCCATGAAGGTTAACAACCAGTTCAGGATCGGCCTCTACCCGTTCATTCAGAAACTCTATACCTATTTTGCTCTGACCAGCAGCATCAACGGCTCTACCACCAATTCCTCGACCATCAACTACGCCGCCGCAAACCTTGCCACGCTGCTTGACACCAATATCGATGCAAACCTTGGCTCCGGCGGCACGCATATCGATACCGCGCTTACTTCGGTCAATAGCCTCATCTCCGGCGGCACCGGCACTGTGGGCGACGGCAGCACTTCGACCACCCCGCAGCCTTACGTCTTCCTCGTCACCGACGGCGCACAAGACAACCAGATCAAGGGCGTTCCCAACGGCGGCTGGTCCGGCAGCAACCACGCTACCACGATTGATAAACAGAACACCCTGGCGACCGTCCCCCAATGCGAAACCCTCAAGGGCCGCGGCGTCATCGTTTCCGTGCTCTATATTCCCTATCAACCGGTCTCACCCGTGGTTACGAGCTTTGCCGGCGATGAAGACACCGCTGCCAACACCAACATTCAGTATATTCCGGCCAGCCTGCAGAAATGCGCGTCGCCCGGCTTCTTCTACACTGCCAACTCGCCCACTGAAATCGCCGCGTCGCTGAACGCCATGTTCAATCACGCGCTGCAGACCGCGCATCTTACGAACTGACCTGGCTGAGGCGGCGCGGACGCCGCCTTGAAGTAAACACCGAGCCTCAAAAAGCCCCGGAGCGATCCGGGGCTTTTTATTGATTGGCCGCACAGGGTGATACTGTGATTGCGTGCGGCTCAATGGCGTGGAGCGGCAAGGCCACGGAGACGCTGGGCCGGCAATCAGGCCGCCAATGGACCGTTTGGCCGCGGACCTCGTCTGAAAAGTCGGCCAGGGCTGCCGATGACCCATGAAGCCGGCGTTTTCTTCCTCGCGTTCTGTCATAAGGCGGCAGGTGTGCCGAAGGACCACGATGAGATCGGTTGTCCGTTCCGTAGCCGGCACGAGCAGGCGATGAATTGGGGAATTCCGGGTCGCTCGCGCGCAATGGATCATGATCCGATTGGATTGAATTGGATCTATGATGTCTTTGTGGATGATCTCCCGGCAAACGCTTCGCGTTTGTCCCGAGCGAAAACGGTTGCCGCTTTGCACAACGCGGCCCTGCGGGTCCGGATCATACTCTGGCAGCCAAAGTCCGACGATGGCTTTGGGCAGAGGTGCCTTGTGTCATTGGTGGAGAGTCTGCACGCATCCCCACCCCGGATGTAATGCTGCTGTACGGGCTGCTTTCCAATGCAGCGGGTCAAGCCCGCGCTGACCGAAAGCCTGAACAAATGCAGCCCGACGAATACGGCGCCGACCCTCTCCAGGAGTAGGTCGCGGTGAACGGTGCAAGTTGCGAAGATTATCCGAGACTACAGGCCGTCACTTCGGCGCCGCACAGTCGGTGAGGCCCGCCGTCGGATACAGGACGCAGAGCACCTGCCGCGGACGCGTGTAGGCGGTATCGCTAAAGGGGATGCCAGTCTTCGCCATCACATAGCCGATGGTCGGTACATACCTGTAGCTGACCTCGCTCCAGATCACAAATGTCCCCTTGGCCACGACGAGACCTGGCGGCAACACCACAACATCACCCGGATTATGAGGCGCCGTCGTCGCGATCGTTACGGCGCCTGTTGTGCTGATCGTCAGACCCTTACTCCACTGAACCCGAGCGACCCCCGAGGTTTTATCGACGTAAACCTCGGTGACCGAGGATATCAGCGGGTCTCGCGGATAGGGTGTCATGATCGCCTTTGCCGCTTGACCAAAACCGATGATGTCGGCATCCGCCACACTCGCCATCTGAGACGTCAGATCGGCAAGCGTTCGCGCCACCTGGGTGGCCTTGCGATCCACGGCAATAGCCGACGCTAACTCGAGCACTCCGAAGTACATCACCACCATAATTGGAAAGACAAAAGCAAACTCGACCGCTGCGAGTCCGCTGCGGTCATTCAACAGACCGCGCACGCGAAGCGACATCTTCTGCATCAGGGATACCATCATCGCATCACGGCTCTACATGAAAGGCGGCGGTCGCAGAAAGCAGCCGCTTGCTGCCGTTGAGATTACCAATGTTGTAGCCGAGTTGGGTCACGAAAAGCGGCCATTCATAGAAGGCGCGAATCACGACGGTATTGGGAGAGCCGGATGGCGGCAGAGAATATGCGAAAGGCCCGGTCAGGTTTCCACTGACGATCGGATCGGTAATGTCAATCGAGGTGCCTGGGGTAAAGACCTTCACATCCACAGTAATGTTCCCAAGATTGCCGTCGCAATTGAACATCACCTTAATGCGATTGCAGAGGTCGGTTTTGAATGCAGTTTCGGTCATGCCGGTGTCCTGCGCTTCGTGCGTGAGCATCTTCCGCGCGCTGTCCTGCGTCCCCTGCTCCAGAAGCGCGCCCGCGAAAAACACAATCGCCGTCTCGAGAATCGCAAACAGCACGCAGAAGAACAACGGCGCAACCAGCGCGAACTCGACGGCGGCCGAACCCCGGCGGTTGCGGCGAAATCGGTTCAGTGCATTTCTGGCAGAGACTGTTGCAACAGCGGGTGACGACATCGAAAAATCCCCAGACGGCAGCGATTATCCGCCTGCAAGAACTACCTGAAAGTGATTGTGGAAGTGTTTCGTCGAACGGAAGCAGAGCGGCCCGGCCCGCTAACCCGGCGTTAACTGTCTTCGGCGCGCCTCATGCGGACGAGATCGATTCGCGGGCAGGATGATGCGCTGGATGCGCCAACGAGCTTTCGCCGGGCCGTCCGGCGCGGTCAGGGTGTTTCGCACAAAGTGGATGCCGGTTCGCGGGAAAAACCACGTCGAAACGAAGAAACTGGAGCTTCGGTTCTGATTCATTCAGAACCGACAAGCGTTCAGTTTGACGTTCAGTTTGACGTTCAATTTGCCTTGGCCCCAGCGCCGCTGGCTTGACCGCTGAGAGAGCCGGCCTGGTCGATTGCGGACTTGAAGTAGGTCTCGCCGTCGCCGAGGGTGACGCGGCGCTGGCAGATCGGCATGCAGCTATAGGATTCCCGCTCGACGCCGCGATAGACGGTGACGAGTTGATCGGTCGGGCCTTCGACCTGAATCTGACGGTCGACCAGCACCTCGCCGTTGCGGTCCATCGCGATGAAATTGGTCGCGCCGTAGCCCTTGCCGGTGACGACGACGATGCCGCCGCTCTGCAGGGTCACGTCCGCGATCAGCGGGTTTCCGACCACGATGGTGGAGACCTTGGCAGGAAGCTTCACGAGCTTTGCCTGGTCGACATAGACGGCGATACGGTCGGGATCGGGCGCGGCCAGGCAGGCAGCCGGCCACAGCAGGATTCCTGCGACGAGGGAACGCAATCCAATACGCTGGGACTTGAACGACATAGCTTACCCCGGGGCATCAACAAGCCGGCAATGGCGATACGCAGCGGAACCGGCGCCCGACACGGTGAATCTGACGACAATTCATGAACAAAGGGCAAATAGGCCCCGGAATGGGGCAAGAAATCCGCGGACCAGCATGTTTAACAGATCATCTCCGCGCAAACGCGTTTTTCCGCGTTTGGAAACCGGCGACCGCCTTTCCCTCGCGACAAACGCGTTCCGCGTTTGCGCGGAGATCATGCACTATTTGCGGAACGGATAGGCCAGTTGTCCGATGATTTCGCGGGGAAACGACGACTGATCGTCCACGCCATATTGGTCCGGCAGCGTGCCTTTCGGCATCCGGAAGGTCCCGAACAGGATGTCCCAGAGCGGAAAGGTGCCCGCGAAATTGGTGTCGCCGCCCTCCTCGCGGGAGGTGTGATGCCAGCGGTGAAACACCGGCGTCGCCAAAACGTATTTGAACGGGCCGAGCGTCCAGTTGAGGTTGGCGTGAACGAACGCGGAATGGAAGATGTTGAACGGCCCAAGCCAGAGCACCACGCCCGGCGAAATGCCGGCGATCAGCAGCACGACATCGACCCCGATGGTGCCTAACAGCAGGTTGACGGGGTGAAAGCGCGCCGCCGAGATCCAGTCCACATCTTCCGACGAATGGTGGATGGCATGATATTTCCAGAACCCGCCGCCATGGAACATGCGGTGCAGCCAGTACATCATGAAATCGGCCGCGACCAGGAACAGGATCGCCTGCAGCCACAATGGCAGGCGCGACAGCGGGCCATGGCCGTTGTCGTAGAAGGCGATCAATTCGTCGGCGTCGCGAATTCCAAACAGCAAGGCGGCGCCCAGCACCAATAGCCCGATGCGAAACACGCGCGCGAACAGCGGCACCACGAACCAGTAGCAGACATCGGTGACGAGTTCGCGCTTGCGCCACCAGGGCCTGCCGGGGTTGCAGGCCCAGAAATGCGCCAGCACCGAGAACACGAGCGCCAGAGCGATCGTGACCGGCACCACCTTGGCCAGGGTCTGGCCGAGCATTTCGACGACTTCGGTCGGCAGGTTCATTTCGACCGGCGTACCAGAATCGCTGCCGCGCCGCCAGTTCGCGCGTCCGCCAAGGACGTCAGGAGACGGTCATGACGGCTTTCGGGGCGCCACCGGCCGACGCCAATGCGTGGCCCAGCCGGTTAAAGCGACGCTCGATCCGGGGCTCGATCAGATAGTAGCTGAACGCCAGCGACACGGCGGTGACCAGCATGAACAGCGGCACCAGGCCGATCGGAAAGAGCGCGGCGATGAACGACACCACGGCGAAATGAACCAGATAGATGGCGTAGGAGTGACGTCCCAACAACGTCATCCAGGACAACGAGACGTTCGAGATCAGGACACCGAGCGCGAGTGCAGCGAGCAGCGCGACCTCGGCGCCCTGCGGCGGGGACATCAGCGCGGCGCCGAGCAGAAACAGCGCGCCGAATGCCGGCCTGTTCTTCAACTCGATATAATCATACAGCAGGATGCCGAAGCCGAAGCAGATCGCCTGGCGCGGCAGCCAACTCGTGAAGACTCCTTCAGCCAGATACGCCTGGCTGGCGGGCAGTGACGCGGCCAGCCGCGGAATCAGGTAGGGCTCGACGATAAATTGCCCGATGAGGCTCACGAGCGCGATCAACGCGTAGCACAGCATGGCGCCGTTGCGCCGGCGGAACAGATAGATCAGAAGCGGAAACAGCAGATAGAACTGCATTTCCACCGCAATGCTCCAGCCGCCCGGAACGACCGAATTGTAGGCGGTGACGCTGCTCGAATGCAGGAAGAAGAACGTCAGCAGCACGTCGCTTGCGCCGACGCCGTCAGGCGCAAAGTTCGTGATGCCGCGGCCTCGCGTCACCAGCAGATAGAAAACAATGGCGACCCAGAACAGCGGTGCGATCCGAAAGAAGCGCCGGAGATAAAACGAGCGGGCGGCGGCGAGATCGACCCTGTCGCCAAACGTCAGCATCATCGTATAGCCGCTGACGATGAAAAAGAGCTGGACACCGAGCCCGCCAAACTCCTTGGCGAACCAGGTCAGGCCGGGAACGCCGCCGGTGGATTCTTCCTGGCAGTGCACCAGAACGACCAGCAGGATGGCCACGCCGCGCAAAAGATCCAGCGATTGGTTACGCCGTGTCATGGCGTGGCGGGGTTGCGGACATGCAAAACGGCGTTGCCATCGGTGTAGGCGCGCCGCCAGCCGCCGATATGATCGAGCAGGCCGACCGCAGGCGTCGACGGCGTCAGCAGCACGGCATCGATGTTCCATTTATCGAGAATGTCGAGGAACTGGTTGACGTCCTTGAGCTGCATGGCGCGGTAGAAGGCCATGTCGAACGCTTCGCCGTAAAGTTCGGCGCGTCCATCGACGAATACGGGAATCTGCCGCCAGATCAGATAGCCGCCGAACGGCAGATCGTTGAGAACCCGCTTTGGATTGTGCGCCTTCAGCGCATCGACAGCCGCCGACGGCGACTGGCTTTCGGGTGGTGCGAAAGTGGTGTTGGCCGCGAGCAGCCATGTCCAGCCGCCGAGCAGGACCATCACCGCCGCCATCACAGGCATCGGGACAGCGGCGCGGGCGAACCAGGCCGGCCGCAGCGCGAACTGCGACGCCACCGGTGCGAGCACCACGATCGGCAGCAGCAGGGCGAATATCTCGACGTTCCTGACGTGCGACAGCGCCATGTGCAACAGGCCCAGCACCAGCGCGATCCGCGGCGGCGTGAGCTTGACGCCACCGTAGAGCGCGCCGGCGATCAGCATGAGGATCGCCATCTCGAACGTGCCGAATTTGCTGAAGTCCGCCGGCATCCATTCATAGATCAGGTGCAGGAGCTCTCCGAGGTCGAGGATCTTGCGTGCGGCGAGGATCGAGCCCCACCCGTAAGGCGTGGCGCAGCAGGCCACCAGCGCGCCGATGCCGAACGCAGCCCAGCGCAGCGCCACCGACTTTCGCTGTGCGTGATCCGCATTCCACAGCGCGTCGAGCGCGAACGCGCCTGATAGCACCAGGCCAAACACGAAGCCGCCATGCAAATTCGCCCACAGCGCGATCAACGGCAGCAGCCATGGCGAAGGCGCCTGACCGCGCTCGCTCGCCGACATCAGCCCGTTCGCCCACGCCAGCATGATCGGCAGCACCATCACATGCGGGCGCGCCAGGAAATGCCCCATCGAAAGCGCCAGCACCACCATCGTGACAGCGACCGCATAGGCCGCCGGGATGCGGCGGCCCAGAATGTGAGTGAACAGCGCGAAGGTTGCGGCGATGCATCCAGCGGCGAGGGTTACCGGCCCGGTCCAGCCCGCCAGATTGTAGCTCGTCGCATACAGTACCTGCGCCAGCCAGGACGACGACGTCCACGGCTCTCCCGCCTTGGTGAACGAATAGATGTCGACACGCGGCAATGCGTTGTGGTCGAGGATCCACTGGCCCACGGCAATCTGCCAGTAGGTATCGGAATCGTTCAGAAGCGCCCGTCCGCCGATCGCCACCAGCGCGTAGACGCCAATTCCGAGCCAGAGCCATGCCGGGACGTCGGCAAGGCTGAGGGCCTTCGCCCGCTGGATCGCTCCGGCTTCAGTGCTCATGCGAAACTGCCCGCCCGACTATTGACGGAACGGATAGGCCAATTGCCCACCGATCTCGGTGGGAATCTCCTGACCGTCCACACCGTAATTGTCGGGCAGCCGGCTCTCCGGCATGCGGAACGTGCCGAACAGGATGTCCCACAGCGGGAAGGTGCCCGCGAAATTGGTATTGCCGCCCTCTTCGAGCGAGGTGTGATGCCAGCGGTGGAAGACCGGCGTGGCAAGCACGTATTTAAACGGGCCGAGCGTCCAGTTCAGGTTGGCGTGAACGAACGCGGAGTGGAAGGTCGTGAACGGCCCGACCCACAGCATGATGTTGGGCGAGATGCCCGCTATCAGCAGGATGACGTCGACCAGGATCGTTCCGATGAACAGGTTGACGGGGTGAAACCGCGCCGCCGAGATCCACTCCAGATCTTCCGATGAATGATGGATGGCATGGTATTTCCAGAATCCGCCGCCGTGAAACATGCGGTGCAGCCAGTACAGCATGAAGTCGGACGCAACGAGGAACAGTATCGCCTGCACCCAGAGCGGCAGCTCGGACAACGGCCCATGGCCATTGTCGTAGAATGCGATCAGTTCGTCGGGTTCATGAATGTTGAAGAGCACGGCGGCGCCGAGCACCAGCAGCCCGATGCGGAAGATGCGCGCAAACACCGGCACGAAGAACCAGTAGCAGATGTCGGTGATGAGTTCGCGCTTGCGCCACCAGGGCTTTCCCGGATTGCAGGCCCAGAAATGCGAGAGCACCGTAAATACAAGGCCGAGCGCGATCGTGACCGGCACGACCTTCGCCATCGTCTGGCCTACGACCTCGATGACTTCCATTGGCAAACCGGACATGACGACCTCTTTCAATCGGAGACGTCAGGGGTATCTGGTTGCGCTTAAAGAGCCGTGAATCGACGGAGTCGACCGGCACGGCGCGAGGCATAACGGACGGCCTCCGCAGCTCCGCTTGCATTTGATCGAACGCCTTAATTCAGTGTTTACTGTGCTCAAGAACTGCAAGTTCCAAGCATTTTTGCGTGGTCGAATTAACTGCGTCGAAATTGTCGCACCCTAGGGTCACGGCATGGTCACGGTGCTGAGAACGCCGGCGAGACCAAACTTAAGTTCGACCAGCCACGTGTACACAGGAGTTATCATCTATGAAGAATCTCGTTTCGCGTTTCGTGAAGGATGAGTCCGGCGCCACCGCCATCGAATACGGCCTGATTGCCGCCGGCATCGCGATCGCGATCATCACCGCCGTCAACGGTCTCGGCACCAAGCTGTCGACCAACTTCAACACGATCTCGAACTCGCTCAAGTAAGCGACGGTTGCGATCACGCGTCAAAGGCCCCGGCTTGCCGGGGCCTTTATCGTTTTTGCAAAGCGCCCGCGCCGGAGCCAGCAAGCCGCCGTCGGATGTGGTTCGAACGTGCGATTTTCCGGCGTTTCCCGATTGTTCACTTCTCGTGGCTAGGCTCGGCCAAGGCCTGGACCCCGGGTCAACTGCAGCCTCGCGTGAACTCATGATCCTCGATACCGCCCGCCTTCTGCTGTTTCCGGCCCTGATGGCGTTCGCAGCCGCGAGCGACCTGTTCACGATGACGATTTCGAACCGGGTGTCGCTGGCACTGATCGCCGGCTTTGTGGCGCTCGCGGTGCTGGGCGGCATGGGCCTGCACGACATCCTGCTGCATTTCGGCGCCGGCGCGGCCGTTCTGGTGGTGGCCTTCGCCTGCTTCGCGATGGGATGGGTCGGCGGCGGCGACGCCAAGGTCGCGGCCAGCGTGGCGCTCTGGTTCGGTTTCGACCACCTGCTCGATTATCTGCTCTATGCCTCGCTGCTCGGCGGCGCGCTGACGATCCTGCTGATTCAGTTCCGGCAATGGCCGCTGCCTTCCCTTCTTGCAGGACAAGCCTGGCTGAACCGGCTGCACGACAAACAGAGCGGGATTCCCTACGGCATCGCACTCGCCACGGGCGCGCTGATCGTCTATCCGCAGACCGAATGGATCAAGGTGATCGACCTCGCTCACCTCGCGATGCGCTGATCCAGCGTCGCTAACATTCCGTTAAGGCAATTTACACACGCCTCATTAACCATGCTTTGACGAATAGCTGGTCAACTCCCATCACGGCGGCGGAAGCGTCGCAGCGTAATGTGGAAAGTGAAGCGTAATGAATACCGCACGCATTATGGTCCTGGCGGTCGCCATCGGCGCCGGCGGCATTGCCGCGTATCTCGCCAGCGGGTCCGACGACAAGCCTGCGCCGGCCCAGCCGGTCGCGCAGATGCAGACCGTCGATATTCTCGTCGCCAAATCGGATATCGGCCTCGGCCAGTCGGTCAAGCCGACCGATCTGCAATGGCAGACCTGGCCGGCCGCGACCGCCAGCAGCAGCTTCATCAGCCGTGCGAGCAAGGCCGACGCCATCAAGGAGATCACCGGCTCGATCGCCCGCTCGCCGTTCATCGCGGGTGAACCGATTCGCGAGCAGAAGCTGGTGAAGGCCGACGGCTCCGGCTTCATGGCGGCGATCCTGCCCGCAGGCTACCGGGCCATTTCCACCGAAATTTCCCCGGAAACCGGCGCCGGCGGCTTCATCCTGCCGAACGACCGCGTCGACGTGCTTCTCACCAAACGCGACAAGAATCCGGACAAGACCGGCCCGGACGTCCCCAATTCGGAGGTCATCCTCAGCAACATTCGTGTTCTGGCGATCGACCAGGCGCCGAAGGAAAAAGAAGGCGCCAGCGCGCTGGTCGGCAAGACGGTCACCCTCGAACTGAAGCCCGAGCAGGCCGAAATACTGGCGCGATCGCGCCAGAGCGGTTCGCTGACGCTGGCGCTGCGCAGCATTGCCGACATCAACGCGGTCGAAAAGCCGGACGATCAACAACTCAACAGGCGCGGCGAAAACCTCAACGTCATTCGTTACGGCATTGCCAGCCAGCAGACGGTACAGAAGTGACCGAAAGGACGCACGATATGAAGTGCAGGGAAATTCAGCCGATGATGCGAACGTTCATCGTCCGCGCCCTGTCGTTTTCGGCCGTAGCCGCTCTCACGCTCAATCCGGCGCTGACGCCGGTGGTGGCGAGCGACTATCGCGTCGCAGCTCCGGTCGCCACCGACGGGCAGATGAACGCGCGGTTCGTCTCGCTCGGGATCGGCAAATCGTTCGTGATCGACCTGCCGCGGGAGGTCAAGGACGTGTTGGTCGCCGATCCGAAGGTCGCCAACGCCGTCATCCGCTCGACCCAGCGCGCCTATATCATCGGCGCCGCGGTCGGCCAGACCAATATCGTCTTCTTCGATTCAGCGGGCGCCCAGATCGCGGCCTACGACATCGCGGTCAAGCGCGACCTCAACGGCGTGCGCGCCGCGCTGAAGCAGTCGCTGCCGAATTCGGACATCCTGATCGAGGGCGTCGGTGACGGCGTGGTTTTGACCGGCACCGCGGCGAGCCCGATCGAGGCGCAGCAGGCCGCCGATATCGCCGCCCGCCTCGTGGGCGGCCAGGAAAAGGTCGTCAATTCGATCGCCGTCCGCGGCCGCGACCAGGTGATGCTGAAGGTTACGGTCGCCGAAGTTGCCCGCAGCATCATCAAGCAGCTGGGTATCGATCTCACGGCCAACATGAACTACGGCACCGCGGTCGTGAGATTCGACAACTCCAATCCGTTTACCGCTCTCGGCCGTCCCCTGGTTGCGACCAACGGGGTGCAGACAGCATTCGGTGCCGCTCCGTCGGTGACGGCTACGCTCCGCGCGATGGAGAGCGCCGGCGTTATCCGCACGCTGGCTGAGCCCAATCTGACCGCGATCTCGGGCGAAGCCGCGACCTTCATTGCCGGCGGCGAATTTCCCGTTCCCGCAGGCTATTCCTGCGATCCGGTCACGCGCGTCTGCACCACCCAGATATCATTCAAGAAATTCGGCATTTCGCTCAACTTCACGCCGGTGGTGATGACCGAAGGACGGATCAGCCTTCGCGTCATGACGGAAGTGTCGGAGCTGTCGAACGACAACTCGATCACGCTGACGCAGGCTTTCAGCAACAATTCGGCGAACTCGCTGACCATTCCCTCGATCAAGACCCGCCGCGCGGAAACCACCCTGGAGATCCCCTCCGGCGGCTCCATGGCGATGGCGGGCCTGATTGCGGAGCAGACCAAGCAGGCCGTCAACGGCCTCCCCGGTCTGTCGCAATTGCCGGTTCTCGGCACGCTGTTCCGCAGCCGCGACTACGTCAACAACCAGACCGAACTGATGGTTCTGGTCACGCCCTATGTGGTGCGCGCGGTGGCGCAGAAGGATTTGTCGCGGCCCGACGACGGCTTTGCCGCCGCCTCGGACCCGCAGGCCGACCTGCTCGGCAACATCAATCGCATCTACGGCGTTCCGGGCCGTGTCGAAAAGGCTCGGAATTATCGCGGCACCTACGGCTTTATTACGGACTGAGGCGGGACGATGACACCGAGAATGAAATCAAACAAGCCCGCCGATCCCCGGCGCGCGCTCTGCCTGGCGGGAGCGCTGATCGGTCTTTCCGTGGCGCTTAGTGCCTGCAACCACACCACCGACGTGGCGACGACGGCGGGCGTGCCCGACGATTATCGCCTGCGCCACCCGATCGCGGTCCAGGAAGCCGACCGCTCGATCGTCGTCTTCGTCGGCCGCGGACGCGGCGGCCTTTCCGCCTCCCAGCGCGCCGACGTGATGTATCTGGGCCAGACCTGGATGCGGGAAGGCACTGGCATCATCAGCATCGACGTGCCCGTCAATACGCCGAACGCGCGGGCGGCCGAAGATTCATTGCGCGAGATCAAGGCGACACTTGCCGCCGCCGGCGTGCCGCCGCGCGCAACCAATGTCCGCCAATACCGCCCCGAAGATCCCAGGCACATGGCTGCGATCCGCCTCAACTATCCGAAGATTTCGGCGGTGGCCGGTCCATGCGGGCTGTGGCCGGAGGACATCGGACCGTCGATCCACAACAAGGGCTATTTCGACAACAAGCCTTATTACAATTTCGGCTGCTCCTATCAGCGCAATATGGCAGCGATGGTCGACAACCCGTCGGATCTCGTGCAGCCGCGTCCCGAAACCCCGGCCTGGGCACCGCGCCGTGCCGTGGCGTTCGAGAAATACCGCAAGGGCACCACCACCGCGACAACCTATCCCGAGGCCGACAAGGCCAAACTCAGCGATACCGGCAAATGATCACCTACTCGCGTCAGAACACAGACCAGCCGCCGGAAATCGCGGCGCCGTCGACCGAGGATCACATCGCGCCGGCGCCGCGGGTGTCGGTGCAGGCTTTCTGCGAGACGGTGGAAACCGCGGCCGCCGTGCAGTCGGCGGGCGAAGACCGCCGCCTCGGCAAGGCTCACCTCAAGATCCAGATGGGCGGCATGGCCGCTGCCGTCGAGGCCTACCGCTCGGCCCCGACCCCGAACGTCATCATCCTGGAGACCGAAGGCCGCAACGACATTCTCCTCGGCCTCGACCAGCTCGCCACCGTCTGCGACGCCGGAACCCGCGTGATCGTGATCGGGCGCATCAACGACGTCATGCTCTATCGCGAGCTGGTGCGCCGTGGCGTCAGCGACTACGTCATCGCCCCGGTCAGCGCCATCGACGTCGTGCGCTCGGTCTGCAACCTGTTCTCGGCGCCGGAAGCCAAGGCCGTCGGCCGCATCATTGCCATCGTCGGCGCTAAGGGCGGCGTCGGTGCGTCCACCGTCGCCCATAACGTCGCCTGGGCGATCGCGCGCGATCTGGCGCTGGATTCAGTGGTCGCCGATCTCGACCTCGCTTTCGGCACCGCCGGCCTCGACTACAACCAGGACCCGCCGCAGGGCATCGCGGATGCGGTGTTCTCACCCGACCGGGTCGATACCGCCTTCCTCGACCGCCTGCTGTCGAAATGCACCGACCACCTCAGCCTGCTGGCGGCGCCGGCAACGCTTGACCGGGTCTATGATTTCGGCGCGGAGGCGTTCGATTCGATCTTCGATACGCTGCGCACCACGATGCCCTGCATCGTGCTCGACGTTCCCCACCAATGGTCGGGATGGACCAAGCGCGCCTTGATCGCGGCCGACGACATCCTGATCGTCGCGGCGCCCGATCTCGCCAATCTGCGCAACACCAAGAACATCTTCGACCTCCTGAAGACATCGCGGCCGAACGATCGCGCCCCGCTCTATTGCCTCAATCAGGTCGGCATCCCGAAGCGTCCGGAGATCCCCGCCGCCGAGTTCGCCAAGGCGATCGAAAACCACCCGATCGCCACGATTCCGTTCGAGCCGCAAATCTTCGGTTCGGCCGCCAATAACGGCCAGATGATCGCGGAAATCTCCGCCACGCATCGCACCACCGAGATGTTCCTGCAGATCGCGCAGCGGCTCACCGGCCGCGGCGAGACCAAGAAGCCTAAGAGTTCGTTGTTGTCGCCCTTGATCGAGAAGTTGCGGGCCAAGAAGTAGGTCGCCTGCATGGAGTGCCATCGTGTTCGGTAAGCGTAGTGGAAATGAAAGCGATACAAGGGCGCCAAGGCCCGCCGTCCCGGAGCCGGTTGCCGCCAGCGCCGCGGTAGCACCGCGCGAGGTCGCCGCGCCGACCGTGGCTTCGCCGCCGATCGCCCCCGCCAAGGCGCCCCCTGCCCCCGCCATGGAGGCACGGCGATCCGACAATTACTACCAGGTCAAGGCGACCATCTTCGGCGCCCTGATCGAGGCGATCGACCTCGCCCAGCTCGCCAAGCTCGACGGCGAGTCGGCGCGCGAGGAAATCCGCGACATCGTCAACGAGATCATCGCGATCAAGAACATCGTGATGTCGATCGCCGAGCAGGAAGAACTGCTCGACGACATCTGCAACGACGTGCTCGGCTACGGACCTCTGGAGCCGCTATTGTCGCGCGACGACATCGCCGACATCATGGTCAACGGCGCCGGCACGGTGTTCATCGAAGTCGCGGGCAAGATCCAGAAAACCGGCATCCGCTTCCGCGACAACCAGCAGCTGCTCAACATCTGCCAGCGCATCGTCAGCCAGGTCGGCCGGCGTGTCGACGAATCCTCGCCGATCTGCGACGCCCGCTTGGCCGACGGCTCCCGTGTCAACGCTATCGTTCCGCCGCTGGCGATCGACGGGCCCGCACTCACCATTCGTAAGTTCAAGAAGGACAAGCTGACGCTCGACCAGCTGGTCAAGTTCGGCGCGATCTCGCCGGAAGGCTCGCAGATCCTGCAGATCATCGGCCGCGTCCGCTGCAACGTGCTGATCTCGGGCGGTACCGGTTCCGGCAAGACCACGCTGCTGAACTGCCTGACCCAGTTCATCGAGCATGACGAGCGCGTCATCACCTGCGAAGACGCCGCCGAACTTCAATTGCAGCAGCCTCACGTGGTGCGGCTGGAAACCCGTCCGCCCAACATCGAAGGCGAAGGCCAGGTGACGATGCGCGAACTGGTCCGCAACTGCCTGCGTATGCGCCCCGAACGTATCATCGTCGGCGAAGTCCGCGGACCCGAGGCGTTCGACCTGCTGCAGGCCATGAACACCGGCCACGACGGCTCGATGGGAACGCTGCACGCCAACAACCCGCGCGAAGCCCTGTCACGCTGCGAATCCATGATCACGATGGGCGGCTTCTCGCTGCCCTCGCGCACCATCCGCGAGATGATCTGTGCTTCGATCGACGTCATCGTGCAGGCCGCGCGTCTGCGCGACGGCTCGCGCCGCATCACCCACATTACCGAGGTGATGGGCATGGAAGGCGACACCATCATCACCCAGGACGTATTCCTGTACGACATGATCGGCGAAGACGCGAACGGCAAGATCATCGGGCGGCACCGCTCGACCGGGATCGGACGTCCGCGGTTCTGGGAGCGCGCGCGATATTTCGGCGAAGAGAAACGGCTTGCGGCCGCGCTCGACGCCGCCGAAGTCATCGAGAATACGTGAGGAGTCAATGAGCATACAGACGCTCGCACTGGCGTTTCTCGCCGCTACCGCCATTGGCGGCCTGGCCTGGGTATTCATCTATCCAATGTTGTCGGGCGAGAGAAAGGCCGAATCCCGCCGCGCCTCGATCGCGCGTTCCGACGCTCCGGCGCGTCAGGCCGAGAAAACCCAGCGCTCGCGCCGCGAGCAGGTCGAGGGATCGCTGAAGGAACTCGACGCCCGGCGCAAGAAGGAGAAGTCCGTCCCGCTCACCACCCGCCTTGCGCAGGCCGGTCTGGGATCCTGGACGCCCCAGAAGTTCTGGATCGTGTCAGGCATTTCCGGCGCGGTCGGATTCGCGCTCGCCTTTGTGATCGGCGGCAGCCTGCTGGGCGCCGCCGTGATGGCTTTCGGCACCGGCCTCGGCCTGCCGCGCTGGGCCCTGGGCTTTCTCAAGAAGCGCCGCGAGAAGGCGTTCCTGAAGGCGCTGCCCGACGCCGTCGACGTCATCGTGCGAGGCATCAAGGCCGGTCTGCCGCTGTTCGAATCGATCAAGGTGGTGGCGGCCGATTCACCCGAGCCGCTCAAGAGCGAATTCAACGCCATCATCGAAACCCAGACCATCGGCATGCCGCTCGGCGAGGCCTGCGCGCGGCTGTATGAGCGGATGCCGTTACCAGAGGCGAACTTCTTCGGCATCGTGGTCGCGATCCAGCAGAAGTCGGGCGGCAACCTGTCGGAAGCGCTCGGCAACCTCTCCAAGGTGCTGCGCGACCGCAAGAAGATGGGAGAGAAGATCAAGGCGATGTCGACGGAAGCCAAGGCCTCCGCGGGCATCATCGGCTCGCTGCCGCCGATCGTGATGCTGCTGGTCTGGATGTCGACGCCCGACTACATCGCGCTGCTTTGGACCCATCAAATCGGTCAGTTCATGCTGGTGTGCTGCGTCGGCTGGATGACGATTGGCGTCCTGGTGATGAAAAAAATGATCAATTTCGACTTCTGACGGTGCAGCCATGATTGATTTTCTGATCACCAAGATGCACGACGCGCGGTTCATGACGATGCTGCTTGCCGCCATCGCGGCAAGCGCGACCGCCTATACGCTGATCATGCCACTGCTTGCCGGCGAAGGCCTCTCCAAGCGCATGAAGGCCGTTGCCAGCGAGCGCGAGCGGCTCCGGCAGCGCGAGCGCGACCGCCTCTCCAAATCGGAAAAGGTCTCGCTGCGGCAAACCCCGAAGCAGCTCGTTTCCAAGGTGGTGGAAGATTTCAACCTGACCAAATGGCTGGCGCAGGAAGCCGCGCGCGACAAGCTGATCATGGCCGGCTATCGCGGCCACGCGCCCTACGTCACGTTCCTGTTTGCCCGCGCGGTGACACCGATCGTGCTGTTTATCGGCGCTGTCCTCTACGTGTTCGTGATCACGCATATGGACAAATCGCTGACGGTCAAGCTCGGCATCTGCGTCGCCGCTGCCTATCTCGGGCTGCAGGCCCCGATGCTGTTCCTGAAGAACGCCATCAGCAAGCGCCAGCTCTCGATCAAGCGCGCCTTTCCCGACGCACTCGACCTGCTGCTGATCTGCATCGAGTCCGGCATGTCGGTCGAAGTCGCCTTCCGCAAGGTCGCCACCGAAATTGCATCGCAGTCGATCGGGCTGTCGGAGGAATTCTCGCTGACCACGGCCGAATTGTCCTACCTGCAGGACCGCAAGGTGGCTTACGAGAACCTCGCCAAGCGCACCGGCCTCGAGGGCGTGAAATCGGTCTGCCTGGCGCTGATGCAGTCGGAACGCTACGGCACCCCGCTCGGCCAGAGCCTGCGCGTGATGGCGCAGGAAAACCGCGACATGCGGATGAACGAGGCCGAGAAGAAGGCGGCCGCGCTGCCGCCGAAGCTCACCGTGCCGATGATCCTGTTCTTCCTGCCGTGCCTGTTCATCGTCATTCTCGGACCGACCTACATCAAGCTCCAGATGATGCAGTAAGGCGGCGCGGCAGACGCCGCGCCGTTTGGCCGTTGCCGGCGAGCGGCTTGCTGCCTCACCAAAACTTCAGCGCGCCAGCACCGGCAGGCCCAGGCAAAATCCTGGTGTGGAAGTCCTGCACGGCGGGAAGCGAGGCGGGGCGGTACGACGCGACGCCCGGCCTGATTTGCGAATAGCTCTGAAATACCTGGATCGCCCGCCGGAGCCTGTCATCGGGAGCGCATCCGCGCGATCCGTTAGCGGGGGATGACGAAGGCCGTGATGGTGACGGCTGTGATGCTCAGTCGGGTCGGTTGAGGGCTGCGACCGGGACGGTCGCCTTGTTGCCGGGAGGACGCGAATTGTCCTTGTCCTTGCGGCTCAGCATTTCACGCAGGTAGGCCACATTGGCAGTCGCCTCGTCGGCCGGCAGATCGCCTTTGGCGATGGTCTCGGCTTCCGCGAAGCGGCCCTGCAGGCCGACGACGAGCGCCAGGTTCTGCCGCACCCTCGCGTCGGCGCGGGGATTGGAATAGGCGCGGCGCAGCGTTTCCTCGGCCTGCGGCAATTCCCGCGTCAGCATGTAGGAGAGACCGAGATTGGACAGCACCGAGGGTTCTTCCGGCATGATCTTCAGCGCGGACTCGTAGTAGCGGCGGGCCTCCTCGTGCTTGCCCATCTTGTCGAGCGTGGTGCCCTGCACCGAAAGAATGCGCCAGTCGGGATTGGCGGGCGAATGAGCGCGGCTGAGCACGTCGAAGGCCGCCTGGGAATTGCCGTTGTCGGCGAGCGCGCGGCCGTAAGCGGCAAGCAGCGCCTTGTTGCCGGAATGGGCGATGGTGGCCTGTTCGAGCACGGCGGCGGCCTGCGCCCGCTGGCCGGTGGCGCGGAGCGCCTGGCCGTAAGCCAATGCCGCCTCGGCATCCTTGGGATTGGCGCGATATCGCTCGCCGTAGACCTCGGCCGCGCGCTGCGGATCCTCGGCAACGGCTTGCGCCTTTGGGGACGATGAGGTCAGCGACCCCGTGATGTCGGACATGGTCTGGCAGCCGCCAAGGCCGGCGGCGAGAACCGCCGTCACGGCCGCGGAGGAGAGGAACCGGGCGAGAGCAAGAGACCCGGCATGGCTGGACTGTCGACGCATGGCACTTCAACTCACGGAAATGGATGACGAATGGAGCCGAATGCGCCAGCAATAGACTGTTAACCCTAACGGCCGGTTAATTGGCCGTGCTATGCCAGCCCCACCACCCCACCCGTCCCCTTCCGTGAGACCCGCATGCAATCCCCGTTCGAGACCGTGCCCGACGCCGCTGCCATTCCGATCATTTTCGCTACCAAGACGAATTGGGCCGGGATCGCCAGGGACCTTCCCGAGCAGGCCCGGCAGTTTGCGGCGGCCAACGATTTTACCGCCAAGCCCGGCAAATGCCTGACGCTGCCCGCGCCCGACGGAAAGATCGCGCAGGTCGTTTTCGGCCTCGAGGACGAGAGCAGCAAATCCCGCGACCTGTTCAGGCCCGGCGCCCTGCCCGGTCTGCTGCCGCCGGGCGTCTATCGCTTTGCGAATGCGTCGTATGATGTGCGGCTCGCGACGCTGGCCTTTGCCCTTGGGACCTATCGGTTCGGCCGCTACCGCAAGAACGAAACGCCCGCCGTCCGGCTGGTGCCGCCCGACGGCGTCGATGTCGCCGATATCGCGCGGATGGCGGAGGCGGCAGCACTTGCGCGCGACCTGATCAATACGCCGTCGAACGATATGGGCCCGGAAGAACTGGCGCAGGCCGCGCAAGCGTTGGCGGCGCGGTTCGGCGCCCAGTTCGACTGCATCGTCGGTGATGCGCTCGTGAAGCAGAACTTTCCGCTGATCCACGCCGTCGGCATGGCCTCGACGCGCGCCCCGCGCCTGATCGATCTGAGCTGGGGCGATCCCGCCCACCCCAAAGTGACGCTGGTCGGCAAGGGCGTCTGCTTCGACACCGGCGGTCTCGATTTAAAACCGTCCAGCGGCATGCTGATCATGAAAAAAGACATGGGCGGCGCCGCCAATGTG
The DNA here is from genome assembly GCF_036924535.1 of Bradyrhizobium sp. AZCC 2262. Classification (NCBI taxonomy): domain Bacteria; kingdom Pseudomonadati; phylum Pseudomonadota; class Alphaproteobacteria; order Hyphomicrobiales; family Nitrobacteraceae; genus Bradyrhizobium; species Bradyrhizobium sp. AZCC 2262. The sequence goes on from NZ_JAZHRT010000001.1 coordinate 7,174,185, forward strand.
CTGGCGCTGGCGCAGATGGTGATGGATGCGAAGCTGAAGGTGCGGCTGCGGGTGCTGATCCCCGCGGTCGAGAACGCGGTGGCCGGCAACGCCTTCCGTCCGCTCGACATCTTCAAGTCGCGCAAGGGGCCGACAGTGGAGATCGGCAACACCGACGCCGAAGGGCGGCTGGTGCTGGCGGATGCGCTGGCGCTGGCGGACGAAGAGAAGCCCGACTTGCTGATCGACCTCGGCACCCTGACGGGCGCGGCGCGGGTGGCGCTTGGACCGGATTTACCGCCCTTTTACACCCATGATGAGACGCTCGCCGAAAGCGTCGCAGCCCACGCGAAACGGGAGAACGATCCGTTATGGCGAATGCCGCTGTGGCCGCCCTATGATTCGTGGCTGGATTCGAAGACAGCCGACATCAACAATGCGCCGTCGGGCGGCTTTGCCGGCTCGATCACCTGCGCGCTGTTCCTGCAGCGCTTCGTCACCGATGCAAAAAGCTGGCTGCATGTCGATATCTACGGCTGGACGCCTTCGGCAAAACCCGCGCGCCCCGAAGGCGGCGAATGCCAGGCCGCGCGGGCGATCTACAAACTGCTGAGCGAACGCTATGGATGATCCGCGCCTGACGCCGGCACGACCCGACCTCGCCGCCAAATATCTCGAAGGCAAGGTGAAGGCTGCGCGCTATGTCACCGGCGAGGAATTTTGCGTATGTGAGGCCATTGCGCCGGTGCGCGAGGCGCCGGCCGCAGACGCCATGCTGTCGACGCAGGCGCTGAAGGGCGAGCGCGTCACGATCTACGATCGTGACAGTGAAGGCTTTGCCTGGGGCCAATTGAACGACGATGGCTATGTCGGCTGGATTCCGGAAGGCGCGCTGGCCAAGCCTGCTGCAGCTCCGACGCACAAGGTCACGGCGTTGCGGACCTTTGCGTTTCCGGGACCGTCGATCAAGCTGCCACCGGTCGAGACGCTGCCGATGGGCGCGCGCGTGACGGTTGCCCGTGAAGACGGCGCGTTCGCCGTAACAAGCGAAGGCTGGTATCTGCCACGACGGCATGTCGGCGGCCTCGACGCGATGGAAAAGGATTTCGTCGCGGTCGCCGAACGCCTCGTCGGCACGCCCTATCTCTGGGGCGGCAAGAGCTCGCTCGGCATCGATTGCTCCGGCCTCGTCCAGGTTTCGCTCAACGCCGCCGGCACCGGCTGCCCGCGCGACAGCGACATGCAACAGGATGGCCTCGGGCGGACGCTGAGTCCTGCCGAGATGAAGAAATTGCAACGCGGCGATCTGATCTTCTGGAAGGGACATGTCGCGATCGTCCGCGACACTGAGACCATCGTGCATGCCAACGCGCATCACATGGCAACGGTGGTGGAGAATACGCAGGAAGCGATCGCGAGGATCAAGGCGGCGGGCAGTGAGGTGATTGCGATCAAGCGACTGTAGTCACCCCCTCCACTGTCATCACCCGCGAAAGCGGGTGATCCAGTACTCCGAGACGGGATGTGAGTGAATCGAGAGGCCGCGGCGTACTGGATACCCCGCATGCGCGGGGTACGACGACCGCGTTACAGATCAGGAACTGCCTCGATCCGGAACGCGGCGGCGAACAGGGCGCGCGTGTAGTCGCTCTTTGGATTCTTGAACAGCTGCGCGGCCGGCCCCTCCTCCACCACCTTGCCGTGACGCATCACGATCAGATGGCTGGCCAGCGAGGCCACCACGCGCAGATCGTGCGAGATGAACATATAGGTGAGGTCGCGCTTGCGCTGCAGCTCGCGCAACAAATCGACCATTTGGGCCTGGAACAGCATGTCGAGCGCGCTGGTCGGCTCGTCCAGCACGACGAAATTCGGCTCCAGCACCACCGCGCGGGCGATCGAGATGCGCTGGCGCTGGCCGCCGGAGAATTCATGCGGATAACGGAATCGCGTCTCCGGATCGAGGCCGACGTCTTGGAGCGCCTTGACGACGCGCGTCTCGCGCTCTTCATACGACAGCGACTTCTGATGCACCGAAAGGCCCTCGGCGACGATGTCGCCGACCGACATGCGCGGGCTCAGCGCGCCGAACGGATCCTGAAACACGATCTGCATATCGCGGCGGAACGGCAGCATGTCCTTGAAGCGCAGGCCCTGGATGTTGCTGCCGAGGAACACGATCGGTCCGTCAGAGGAAATCAGCCGGAGCAGCGCCAGCCCCAACGTGGTCTTGCCCGAGCCGGATTCGCCGACGACGCCGAGCGTCTCGCCCTTGCGTACGGCAAGGCTGACGCCATCCACCGCCTTGATGTGGCCGACGGTCGAGCGCAGCAACCCGCGCTTGATTGGAAACCAGACCTTCAGATTGTCGGCCGACATTACCACCGGCGCTTCGGGCCGCGGCGGCGCCGGATCGGGTTTTGGTTCGGCCGCCAGCAGCGCGCGGGTATAGGCATGTTTCGGCGCGGTGAAGACCTCCTCGACCGGCCCCTGCTCAACGATCTTGCCTGAATTCATCACGCAGACGACGTCGGCGATGCGGCGGACGATGCCGAGGTCATGGGTGATGAACAGCATGCTCATGCCGAGCCGGGTGCGGATTTCAGCCAGCAACGCCAATATCTGCGCTTGGACGGTGACGTCGAGTGCGGTGGTCGGCTCGTCCGCGATTAAGAGATCCGGCTCGTTGGCAAGCGCCATCGCGATCATGACGCGCTGGCGCTGGCCGCCCGACAGTTGATGCGGATAGCTCTTCAGGCGGGTTTCGGGATCGGGAATACCGACCTGCGTCAGCAGTTCCAGCGTGCGTGCCCGCGCCACCTGCCCTCTGATGCCGTTGTGCAGCAACAGAATCTCGCCGATCTGCGCCTCGATCGTGTGCAGCGGATTGAGCGAGGTCATCGGCTCCTGGAAGATGATCGAGATGTCGTTGCCGCGAATCTCGCGCATGTCGTTTTCTGCCGCCGTCAGCAGGTCGCGGCCTCCGAAGCGGATGGTGCCGGAAGGGTGCGAGGCGCTCGGATACGGCAGCAGCTTCAGGATCGACAACGCGCTGACGGATTTTCCCGAGCCGGACTCGCCGACCAGGGCCACGCATTCACCGCGCTTGACGGAGAACGAGACGCGATCGACCGCGAGCGTATTGCCGAACGCCACCGAGAGGTCGCGAACATCGAGCAGGGGCTGGTTGATGGCGTCCATGCGCGGGCCCCTCTACCGGAACGTCTTGCGCGGATCGAAGGCGTCGCGCGCGGCTTCGCCGATGAAGATCAAAAGCGACAGCATGATCGCGACCGAGAAGAAGCCGGTGAAGCCGAGCCACGGCGCCTGCACATTGGCCTTGCCCTGCGACAGCAACTCGCCGAGCGACGGCGAACCCGGCGGCAGACCGAAGCCGAGGAAATCCAGCGCCGTCAGCGTCATCACCGAGGACGACACGATGAAGGGCAGGAATGTCATGGTCGCCACCATCGCATTCGGCAGCAAGTGACGGAACATGATGACGGCGTTGGAGACGCCGAGCGCCCGCGCCGCCTGGATATATTCGAAATTGCGCCCGCGCAGGAATTCCGCCCGCACGAGCCCCACAAGCGAAACCCAGGAGAACAGCAAGAGAATGCCGAGCAGGATGAAGAAGCCCGGCGGCAGAACCGCCGATATGATCAGCAGCAGATAGAGCGAGGGTATCGCGGTCCATATCTCAATAAACCGCTGGAAGGTCAGGTCGATCCAGCCGCCGAAATAGCCCTGCACGCCGCCGGCGGCGATGCCGATGATCGAGGACAGGATGGTGAGCGTCAGCCCGAACAGCACCGAAATGCGGAAACCGTAGATCAGGCGCGCGACCACGTCCCGGCTCTGGTCATCGGTCCCGAGCCAGTTGTATTCGAGGTCGCGGCAGCTGTTGAGCCCCTTCTTCTTCACCACCTCCTTGCACTGCTCTTCCGTCAGCATCCAGGTCGGCTTCGACGGCGCCGGGGTCGGCAGGTCGAGATTGTGGGTGTCGTAGGAATAGCGGATCGGCGGCCAGATCATGGTGCCGCCCTTCTCCGCGATCTGCTTCTGCAAATAGGGATCGCGATAGTCGGCGGTGGTTTCGAAATCGCCGCCGAAGGTGGTCTCGGAATAGTTGAAAATGACCGGCCAATAGAGACGGCCGTCATATTTGACGAGGAGCGGCTTGTCGTTGGCAATGAAATTGGCAAACAGCGAGACCACGAAAAGCACCAGGAAGATCCAGAACGACCAATAGCCCCTTCGGTTGGCCTTGAAGTTCTGCCAGCGGCGGCGATTGAGCGGCGACGGCGCAAAGGCATGGCGGGTGGCCGGAACGACTTCGCCGAGCGGCGACTGCGTCGTGGTCTCGACCGGCTGGGGCGCGGTGATCGTCATCAGACCTCACGCGCCTCGAAATCGATCCGTGGATCGATCCACATGTAAGCGAGATCGGAGATCAGGTTGACCACCAGACCGATCAGCGAAAAGATGAACAGCGTGCCGAACACCACCGGATAATCGCGATTCAAGATGCTCTCGAATCCGAGCAGGCCGAGGCCATCGAGCGAGAAGATGGTCTCGATCAACAGCGAGCCGGAGAAGAAGGCGTGAATGAACGCGCTCGGAAAGCCCGCGATCACGATCAGCATCGCGTTGCGGAAGATGTGGTTGTACAGCACCTGGCGTTCACTGCAGCCCTTGGCGCGCGCGGTCATCACATACTGCTTGCGGATCTCGTCGAGGAACGAGTTCTTGGTCAGCAGCGTCATGGTGGCGAATGCGCCGAGCGCCATCGAGACCATCGGCAGCGTGAGGTGCCAGAAATAGTCGATGATCTTCCAGTACCAGGGGAACTGCGACCAGCCGTCGGAAGTCAGCCCGCGCAGCGGGAAGACGTTGAGGAACGAGCCGCCGGCGAACAGGATGATCAACAGGATCGCGAACAGGAATCCCGGGATCGCAAAGCCAACGATGATCACCGCCGAGGTCCAGGTGTCGAACTCCGATCCGTCGGCGACGGCCTTGCGGATGCCGAGCGGGATCGAGATCAGGTAGGTCAGAAGCGTCATCCAGATGCCGAGCGACATCGACACCGGCAGCTTCTCCTTGATCAGCTGGATCACGTTGACGTCGCGGAAATAACTCTTGCCGAAATCGAAGCGCGAGAAATTCCACACCATCAGCGCAAAACGCTCCGGCGCCGGCTTGTCGAAGCCGAACTGCACTTCCAGCTTCTTGATGAAATCAGGATCCAGCCCCTGCGCGCCGCGGTATTTCGAACTGACGGCGTCAGCCGACGCGCCGACCTGGCCGCGCGGCCCGAAATCGCCGCCGCCGCCCGATATCCTCGAAGTGCCGCCGGTGTCGGCGCCAGAGAGCTGCGCCAGCACGCGTTCGACCGGTCCGCCCGGCGCGAACTGCACGACCACGAAGGAGACGAACAGGATCCCGAGCAGCGTCGGGAACATCAGCAGAATTCGGCGGGCGATATAGCTGGTCATGAATTACTTTGCCTGCTCGAGCTTCGCGGCCTTGTTGGCGTCATACCACCATAGGATCCGCTCCCCGACGCTGGATGAGTAACTTTCCATCTGGTAGCGCGGCAAGGTCTTGGGATGGTCGAACACATCCCAATACGCCAGCGGATGCGTGGCGCGGTACCAGTGCGGCACCCAGTACCGCCCGGCGCGGAACACGCGGTCGAAGGCGCGGCAGGCGACCGTCAATTCGGCGCGGGTATCGACGGCCAGAATCTTCTCAAGCAATGCATCGATAACCGGGTCCGCGATACCGGCCAGATTGTAGGACCCCTTGGTCGCGGCGGCCTGCGCGGAGAAGGTCGGGCGTATCGAATCCCCTGGCGTCGCGGAGATCGGGAGGCGCTCCGTGGTCATGTCGAAGTCGAAATCCTCGACGCGGGCGCGGTACTGCACGGCATCGACCAGCCGCAGCGTGGCCTCGATGCCGAGCGTGCCGAGATTCTTGAGGAACGCCGCATGGTGCGGCTGGAACGACGGCTCGTCGAGCAGGAACTCGATCGTGAAAACATCGCCATCGGGCAACAGCCGTTTGCGGTCCTTGACGACAAGGCCGGCATCGGTGAGCAGCTGCGAGGCCTTGCGCAGCAGCGCGCGATCCTGCCCCGAACCATCCGACACCGGCGGCACGAAAGGTTCGCCGAATACTTCGTCCGGCACCTTGCCCCGGAACGGTTCAAGCAGCTTGAGCTCTTCCGGCGACGGCGGACCCGACGCCACCATGTCCGAGTTCTGGAACGGCGAGATGGTGCGCGCATAGGCGCTGTACATCACGGTCTTGTTGGTCCATTCGAAATCGAATGCGTAAATCAGCGCCTCACGTACGCGCGGATCCTTGAACTGCTTGCGGCGGGTGTTCATGAACCAACCTTGCGCGCCCGCCGGGGCCTGATCGGGCACGACCTCACGCTTGACGCGGCCATCCTTGATGGCGGGGAAGTCGTAGCGCGTCGCCCATATCCGCGCGGTGAATTCCTCGCGGTACAGATAGTTCTTGCCGGTAAACCCCTCGAAGGCGACGTCGCGGTCGCGGTAGAACTCGAGGCGCACGGTATCGAAATTGAAAAGACCGCGGCTGACGGGAAGATCCGCTCCCCACCAGTCCTTGACGCGATCGAATTCGATGTAGCGATTGGCTTCGAACCTGCCGACCCTGTACGGCCCCGATCCCAGCGGGGTATCGAGCGTCGTTTCGTCGAACGCCCTGGTCGCGTAATAGGCCTTCGAGAAAATCGGCAGCGTTGCGACATAGAGCGGCACGTCGCGCGCGCGCTTTTCGGCAAACGTCACCACCAGCGTTGCATCGTCGCGCGCTTCGGCCTTCACCATGTCGCGCAGCTGCGTGACGACCAGCGGATGGCCCTTCTCCTTCAGGATGCTGATCGAGAAGGCCGCGTCATGCGCGGTCAGCCTGCTGCCGTCGTGGAAGCGAGCTTCGGGTCGCAGCGTGAACCGGTACGTCAGCTTGTCTGGCGAAATCTGCACGGATTTCGCGACCTGGCCGTACACCGCATCGGGTTCGTCGCCCGCCCGCGCCATCAGCGTCGCAAAGGTCAACTCCATGCCGCATGCGCCTTCGCCTTTCAGGATGAAGGCGTTGAGCGAGTTGAATGTATAGAAGGACTGGTTATTGAGGCGCGAGGTGGGAATGGTCGAGAACAAGCCGCCCTTCGGCGCGGCGAGATTCACGTAGTCGAAATGATGAAAATCGGCCGGGTATTTCAAGTCGCCAAACACCGACATGCCGTGCATCTCGCTGTCGCCATTGTCGGCGGCGGCGGGGCGAAATCGGCTGGCGCTCAGCGCACCGATGCCGAGACCGAGCGCGTGCCGACGGGTGAGTAGCGCCATGCGCGATTCCTTCAACTGCGCTTGCCGATCTTGGCTGCCTTGTCGGCATCGTACCACCACACCGTCGGGAATCCCGACACGCCATATTTGGGCAAGGGGTCTGGATGGCTGAAGCGATCCCAGCGCGCATAGCGCTGGAATCCGTAGTTGAATTGCGTAACGCAATAGAAGTTCCAGAGCAGCACGCGGTCCATCGCCTTGCAGGCCGCGATCTGTTCGGCGCGGTTCTTGGCGAAGATGATGCGCTCGATCAGCGCATCCACCGCGGGGTTCTTGATCCCGCCCATATTGCGGGAGCCGGGCTTGTCCGCCGCTTGCGAGCCGAACCATTCGCGCTGTTCGTTGCCGGGCGACAGCGACTGCCCCCAGACAACGGTCGTCATGTCGAAGTCATAGTCACGCGTGCGGTTTTGATACTGCACGTCATCGACCCGGCGTATGTTCACCGAGATGCCGAGCCGCTCCAGGGAGGGCTTGTAGAACAGGGAGATTCGCTCGTTGCCCTCGTCGGGACACAGGATCTCGACGCTGACAGGCTGTCCCGAGGGATCGACCAGCTTGCGGTCGCGGACTTCGAATCCGGCCTCCTTCAACAGCCGCGTGGCTTCGCGCAGATTGTTGCGGACGGCTTCGGGGGTGCCGTTGACGGGATCCTTGTAGGGTGTCGTGAAAACCTCCGCAGGCACCTTGTCCCGCAGGGGCTCCAGCATTTCCAGTTCGAGGCCCTCGGGAAGTCCGGTCCCCATGAAGTCGGGGATGCCGTCGAAATAGCTGCTATCGCGATGGTACTCGCCGGTCGACAGGGTCCGGTTCATCTCCTCGAAGTCAAAGGCATAGTTGAAGGCGCGGCGCAGCCGCACGTCCTTGAACAGCGGCCGGCGCAGATTGAAGGCCCAGCCCTGCATCCGCCCCGAACTCAGGACCGGAAACTTTTCCTTGATCACCCGCCCGTCATGCACCGCGGGGAAGTCGTAGGCGACCGACCATTCCTTGGCGCTGCGCTCGGAATACCAGTCGAACTGGTCGGCCTTGAAGGCCTGGCGTCCGACGACGTCGTCGCGGAAGAATTCGTAGCGGAGTTCGTCGAAATTGTCCTGGCCAATGCTGTTGGGCAGATCCTTGCCCCAGTAGTCCTTCACCCGTTCGAGCACCAGCGACCGGCCGGCGACAAAATCCTTGATGCGATAGGGTCCCGATCCCAGCGGCGGCTCCAGCGTGGTTGCCGTCACGTCGCGCTTGCGCCCTTGTGCGTCGGTGCCTTCCCACCAATGCTTGGGCAACACGTTGAGCTGGCCGGTGATCAGCGGAAGTTCACGATTGCCGGGGCTGTCGAAGAAGAATTTGACGTCGTGGTCACCGACCTTCTCGGCCTTGACGATATGCTGGTAATAGAAGCGGGCTCTCGGGCTGCTGGCCTTCGACGTTTCAAACGAAAAAACCACGTCTTCCGGGGTCACCGGCTTGCCGTCATGCCACCGCGCCGCCGGACGCAGGCGATAGATTACATAGGAGAAATCATCGGGATAGGTGACGAGTTCGGCCAGCGTACCGTAATAGCTGTCCGGCTCATCGAGCGCCGGGTCCATCAGCGATTGATAGATTCTTGCGACGCCGGCGGGGACTGATCCCTTCAACCCGGCGACCACCATGTTGAAGCTGTCATAGGTACCAAGCTCGAACAGACGGGCGACGCCGCCCTTGGGCGCATCCGGATTGACGTAGTCGAAGCGCTTGAAGTCGACGGGGTATTTGATGTCGCCAAAGGTGGAGATCCCGTGCCGCCATTTCAGTCCATCCGGCGCGGCCTGCGCCAGCGCGGGCGAGGAAACGCCAAAGTTGAGCCCGAGCGCGGGGGCCATGGCGGCTGCGGCAGTGCCTTGCAGAAGATGTCGTCGGGTGATTGCCAAGTGCGGAAATCCTGTTGCTTTAAGGGAGCCAGCCAGCACCCAATATAAGGCAAGGGTTCGACAAAATACGTTGCTTTTTCCTCATGATATCAACATGGGAACCGCGCCGGTGCGGCGAAACGTCCCGATAACAACAACGCGATCACCATGCGCAAACGGCCAGGCATTGCCTGGCCGCTCGCGTCGAAGTCCATGCCGGACTGTCGAAATATTACTTCGCCGCTGTCGGCAGCGGAGCCGGATGTTCCGAAAGCGAGTTCAGATAGGCGATCACGTCGGCGCGCTCGCTGTCCTTCTGAATGCCGGCGAATCCCATCGCCGTACCCGGAATGAAGCCCTTGGGGTTGGCGATGAACTTGTTGAGATCGTCAAAGGTCCAGGTGCCGCCCTTGCCCTTCATGGCAGCGGAGAAATTGAAGCCACGGCCTTCGCCGCGCTTCTCGTTGACGATGCCATAGAGGTTCGGACCGACGCGGTTCGGGCCGCCCTTCTCGAACGTGTGGCAGGCCGCGCACTTCTTGGCGGCGGCTGTGCCCTTCTCGACGGAGGCGGTCTGCAAAAGTTTCTCGATCGGCTCGGAGGGAGCAGCGGCTTCCTTGGCGCCGCCGTGAGAGGTGTCTTCCTTCACGGCGATCTCGAAGCCGGGCTTCTCCAGCGGCTTGGGCGTGAAAATCGCATGAGCGGCAAAGCTCGTCACCAGAACGAGAATGCAGGTGCCGAGGAGAGCACCGATGATCTTGTTGAGTTCGAAGGAGTCCATAGTTGGGTCAGGCTCCAGGCCGGGAAGGTCGACTGAAGGCCGGCAAAACGGCCGCGAATGCGCGTCAGGAATCAGCCTTTCGCGCCGCACCCTCAGCAGGGTTGAGATATCGGTTTGCCCGGGCTCTGGCAACCCGTATAAACGCCCCGACTTTCCACCGATCCCCCATTATTTCCGGCCTGTTTTTGCTGGCCGGCTGACCTCGTTCCGGATGACCGAAACCCGAATTCTAGTGCTGATTCCCGCCCGCATGGCGGCGACCCGCCTGCCCGGCAAGCCGCTCCTCGATATCGGCGGCCTGCCGATGATCGTCCACGTGCTGCGCCGGGCCGAGGAGGCCAAAATCGGCCGGGTGGCGGTCGCCACCGACACGCCCGAGATCGCGGCCGCCGTGAAGGCCGCCGGCGGCGAGGTGGTGATGACCCGTGCCGATCATCCCTCCGGCTCCGACCGGATCCATGAGGCCATGCGGACGATCGATCCCGACGGCCGGGCCGAGATTGTGGTCAACCTGCAGGGCGACTTTCCCACGATCGCGCCGGACACGATCCGCGCCGCGCTTCCCCCGCTCGACGACCCCGCCGTCGACATTGCGACGCTGGCCTCGCAGATACATACCGAGGAAGAGGACCAGGCCCCCAGCGTGGTGAAGGCGGTCGGCTCGCCAATCGGCCCGAACCGGCTTCGTGCGCTCTACTTCACCCGCGCCACGGCGCCCCATGGCGACGGCCCCCGCTACCATCACATCGGCCTCTACGCCTATCGCCGCGCCGCGCTGGAACGGTTCGTGGCGCTGCCGCCGTCTCCGCTGGAGCAGCAGGAGAGGCTCGAGCAACTGCGCGCGCTGGAGGCCGGGATGCGGATCGACATCACCCTCGTCGACAGCGTGCCGCGCGGCGTCGACACCCCTGCCGACCTTGAAACCGCCCGCCGCATACTGGCAAAAGCCTGAGCCGCTGCTAAAAGGCCCCGCATGACCAAAAAGCTCAAAATCGCATTCCAGGGCGAGCCTGGCGCGAATTCCCATATCGCGATCGTCGAGGCGTACCCGGACGCCGAGCCGGTTCCCTGCGACACCTTCGAGGACGCGCTGGCCGCGATCTCCTCCGGCGAGGCCGATCTCGGCATGATCCCGATCGAGAATTCGGTCGCTGGCCGGGTCGCCGATATCCACCATTTGCTGCCGGCGTCCGGCCTGTTCATCGTCGGCGAATGGTTTCTGCCGATCCGCCATCAGTTGATGGCGCCGAAGGGTGCAAAACTCTCCGACATCAAGACGGTGGAGAGCCACGTCCACGCGCTCGGCCAGTGCCGCCGCATCATCCGCAAGCTCGGCATCAAGCCGATCGTCGCGGCCGATACCGCCGGCAGCGCGCGGGACGTTTCCGAACGCAAGGACAAGAGCGTTGCCGCGATCGCGTCGCGGCTGGCGGCCGATATCTACGGCCTCGATATCCTCGCTGAGGACGTCGAGGACGAGGCCCACAACACCACGCGCTTTGTCGTGCTGGCGCGCGAGGCCAATTGGGCCAGGCAAAACTCTGGTCCGCTGGTCACCACTTTTGTTTTCCGGGTGCGCAATTTGCCCGCCGCGCTCTACAAGGCGCTCGGCGGCTTTGCCACCAATGGCGTCAACATGACGAAATTGGAAAGCTACATGGTCGACGGCGAATTCTCCGCCACGCAATTCTATGCCGACGTCGACGGCCATCCCGAGGACAAGGGTCTCGCCTTCGCGCTGGAAGAACTGAAGTTCTTCTCGCGCGAATTCCGCATCGTCGGCGTCTATCCCGGCCACCCGTTCCGGGAGACGTTCAGCGAGTAGGCGGATTGAGGTGGTTCTGTCGTCCCTGCGAAAGCAGGGACCCATAGCCACCGAACGCAATTGGGTTAAAAGGCGTCAGCCACACTGCCTCATCGATAGATCACGCGGTATGGGTCCCTGCGTTCGCAGGGACGACACTGTTTATGCCGCCGCCTTCTTGCCCAGACCAAACGCATCCGCGAGCAGGCTGTACGATTTCTTCCGCGCCTCGTGGTCGTACACCGCCGTGATGATCATCAACTCATCAGGCTGGCTCGCCGCAATCATCGGCTGCAGCTTCGACAGGATCGTCGCGGGGCTGCCGACGAACAGCCGCGAACGGTTGCGCGCGACGGAAGCGCGCTCGGCGTCGCTGTAGTTATAGGCCAGTGCTTCCTCGACACTCGGCAACGGCAGATATTGCCCGCGATCGCGGCGCAGGCGGTTGAGGTCCATCGAGGACGCCAGATTTTCGGCTTCCGCATCGGTTTCGGCGGCGACCGCTGCGACGGCGAGGATGCCGTGCGGGCCTTCCCGCCAACCGGACGGCTTGAAGTGGCTGCGGTAGTTCGTCATCGCCGCGACCGCGTCATAGGACGCAAAATGATGCGCGAACGCAAAACCCATGCCGACTTGCGCCGCCAACTCCGAACTATAATCGCTCGAGCCGAGCAGCCAGATCGGCGGCAGCGGCGTGTCGTCTGGCATTGCCACCACATTGTTGTAGGGGTGGCCGGCCGGGAAATCGCGGGTCTCCCACAACACCAGTTCACTCAGCCGTTCGAGAAAATCGTCACCCTCGCGGCGATCGAGCCGGCTGCGCAGCGCATGCGCCGTCGCCCCGTCGGTGCCGGGCGCACGGCCGAGTCCGAGATCGATGCGGCCGGGAAACAGCGCCTCCAGCATCTTGAAGCGCTCGGCCACGACCAGCGGCGCGTGGTTGGGCAGCATCACGCCGCCGGAGCCGACGCGGATATTCTTGGTCACCGCGGCGATCTGCCCGATCATCAGGTCGGGCGCCGGGCTCGCCACCGAGGCCAGGTTGTGGTGCTCGGCGAGCCAGTACCTGATATAGCCGAGCCCATCGACATGGCGCGCCAGATCGATGCTGTTCTGCAGCGCGTGGGCCGGGCGGGTGCCTGTGGTAACGACGGAGAGGTCGAGGACGGAAAGCGGGATCATGGCGCTAAACTAGTGCGGCAAGCGAGGGCGACAAAGGCCCGGCCGGCGCAGATCAGGCCCGCGCTTGTGTGGAAAGGAAGTGTCGCACCGCAGACCATGAGTGGGACGAAATGTGACAAATTCGATAAGATACACCATTACCCACGATCATTGATGGGGGACATAAGCAGCGCCGTTTCTTAATTCCATTGTTTTTACTATATAAATATGCATCGAGGTTCTGCCCACCGCACCCCTTACAATATCCTCATTTCGTATATTTGTTGATATTATTGGGCTATTTCCCATGATGGATGGGCTGTTTGGTTGGTCCCATTTGGCCTATTTTAGCTGCTCGCCGCTAGGCCTGATGCCCGCCCATCCTTCTGGAGCCCTGTGAAGTGCCATGACCGAGATTACGCCCTCCGCTTTCGACGGCCATCGCGCGCTGCATTCGCCAAAAATCTCCTTCGAGTTCTTTCCGCCCAAGACGGAAGAGATGGAGCGGAGCCTGTGGGAGACCATCAACCGGCTGGCACCGCTGACGCCGAATTTCGTGTCCGTGACCTATGGCGCCGGGGGATCGACCCGGGAACGCACCCATTCGACCATCGCCCGCATCCTGAAAGAGACCCGCCTGACGCCCGCCGCGCATTTGACCTGCGTCGGCGCGCCGAAGGGCGAGATCGACGACGTGGTGGCGCGCTATCACGAGATTGGCGTCCGCCACATCGTGGCGCTGCGCGGCGATCCGACCACCGGTATCGGCACTGCCTATCATGCCCACCCGGACGGCTATCAGAGTTCACCCGACCTGGTCGAAGGCATCAAGAAGCGCTATCCCGATATCGAAATCTCGGTTTCCGCCTATCCCGAAAAACATCCGGAGAGCCCGACCATCGATACCGATATCGACACGCTGAAGGCCAAGGTCGACGCCGGCGCGGCGCGGGCGATCACGCAGGTGTTCTTCGATAACGACCTCTACTTCCGCTACCTGGATCGCGTCCGCGCCCGCGGCATCGAAATTCCGGTCGTGCCCGGCATCATGCCGATGCACAATTTCAAGCAAGCGCGGAGTTTCGTGACACGCGCGGGCACCACGGTGCCGACTTGGCTGGCGGACAAGTTCGAAGGCCTCGACGACGACGCCGAGACGCGCAAGCTGGTTGCCGCGACCGTCGCGGCCGGCCAGGTGCAAAAGCTCGCCAAGCACGGCGTCGATACCTTTCACTTCTACACCATGAACCGCGCGGACCTCGTGTTCGCGATCAGCCATTTGCTGGGCATTCGCCCCAATGGCGCGCAGAAAGCCGCCTGATCCGATGACCGCTTCGATTTCGCCTAAGCGAACCGCCCTGCTCGCCGCCGCCCGCGAACGCATTTTGGTGCTCGACGGCGCCATGGGGACCATGATCCAGGGCCTGCAGTATGACGAGGCCGCGTTTCGCGGCACGCGTTTTGCGGATTTCCATCGCGATATCAGAGGCAATAACGACCTGCTGATCCTGACGCAGCCGCAGGCGATCGAGGACATCCACGCGGCTTACCTGCGCGCGGGCGCCGACATCGTCGCCACTAACACGTTCTCCTCGACCTCGATCGCGCAGGCCGACTACGACATGTCGGACCTCGCCTATGAGCTGAACCGCGACGGCGCGAAACTCGCGCGCGCCGCGGCGGAACGCGTCAGCGCCGAGGACGGCAAGCCGCGTTTCGTTGCCGGCGCGCTGGGACCGACCAACCGAACGGCTTCGATCTCGCCCGACGTCTCCAATCCCGGCTATCGCGCCGTCACCTTCGACGATCTGCGCAAGGCCTATGGCGAGCAGATCAACGGCCTGCTCGACGGCGGCGCGGATATGCTGCTGGTCGAAACCATTTTTGACACGCTGAACGCCAAGGCGGCGCTCTACGCGATTTCGGAAATCACCGAACAACGCGGCATCGACGTGCCCGTGATGATCTCCGGCACCATTACCGACAAGTCGGGCCGGCTGCTGTCGGGGCAATTGCCGGAAGCGTTCTGGAATTCAGTGCGCCACGCCAAGCCGATCACCATCGGATTCAACTGCGCGCTCGGCGCCGAGGATCTGCGCGCGCATATCGCCGATATCGGCCGCGTCGCCGATACGCTGGTGTGCGCCTATCCGAATGCCGGCCTGCCCAACGAATTCGGCCAGTATGACGAGACGCCGGAATACATGGCGCGGCTGATTGGCGAATTTGCCGAAGCTGGCCTCGTCAACATCGTCGGCGGCTGCTGCGGCACCACGCCGGACCATATCGCGGCGATTGCCGCAGCGGTGGCCCCGCACAAGCCCCGCGCGGTTCCGACGATCGAGCCGCGGCTGCGGCTGTCAGGCCTCGAGCCGTTCGAACTGACGCCCGCGATCCCCTTCGTCAACGTCGGCGAGCGCACCAACGTCACGGGATCGGCAAAATTCCGCAAGCTCGTTACGGCAGGCGACTACACCGCTGCGCTGCAGGTAGCGCGCGACCAGGTCGAGAACGGCGCGCAGATCATCGACGTCAACATGGACGAGGGCCTGCTCGATTCCGAAGCCGCGATGGTGACCTTCCTCAACCTCGTCGCCGCCGAGCCTGATATCGCCCGCGTGCCCGTGATGGTCGACTCCTCGAAATTCAACGTGATCGAGGCCGGCCTGAAATGCGTTCAGGGCAAACCTGTGGTGAATTCGATCTCGATGAAGGAAGGCGTGGAGAAATTCATCCACGAGGCCCGGATCGCGCGCCGCCATGGCGCCGCCGTCGTGGTGATGGCGTTCGACGAGGTTGGTCAGGCCGACACGTTCGCGCGCAAGACCGAGATCTGCAAGCGCGCCTACGACATCCTCGTCAACGACGTCGGCTTTCCGCCCGAGGACATCATCTTCGATCCGAATATCTTTGCGATCGCGACAGGCCTGGAAGAGCACAACAATTACGGCGTCGACTTCATCGAGGCGACGCGCTGGATCCGCCAGAACCTGCCGCATGCGCATATCTCTGGCGGCGTCTCCAATCTCTCGTTCTCGTTCCGCGGCAACGAGCCGGTGCGCGAGGCGATGCACTCGGTGTTCCTGTATCACGCGATTCATGCCGGCATGGACATGGGCATCGTCAATGCCGGGCAGATGATCGTCTATGACGACATCGACCCCGAGCTGCGCCAGGTGTGCGAGGACGTCATCCTCAACCGCGACCTAGGCGCCTCCGAGCGGCTCTTGGCGCTGGCGGAAAAATTCCGCGGCAAGGAGAAGCAGACCAGGGAGCAGGATCTCGCCTGGCGCGAATGGCCGGTCGAAAAGCGGCTGTCGCATGCGCTGGTGCACGGCATCACCGAATTCATCGAGGAAGACACCGAAGCCGTGCGGCTGACGGTCGAGCGGCCGCTGAACGTGATCGAAGGCCCGCTGATGGCCGGCATGAACATCGTCGGCGATCTCTTCGGTGACGGAAAAATGTTCCTGCCGCAGGTGGTGAAGTCCGCCCGCGTGATGAAGCAGGCGGTCGCCTATCTGATGCCGTTCATGGAAGAGGAAAAGGCGCGCAATCTCGCCAATGGCGTGACCAGCGACGGCCGCAACGCCGCCGGCAAGATCGTGCTCGCCACCGTCAAGGGCGACGTCCACGACATCGGCAAGAACATCGTCGGCATCGTGCTGCAATGTAACAATTTTGAAGTCATCGACCTCGGCGTCATGGTACCCGCGACCAAGATCATCGAGACCGCCAAGACCGAGGGCGCAGATATCATCGGGCTCTCCGGCCTAATCACGCCCTCGCTCGACGAGATGAGTTTTTTGGCCGGCGAAATGGAGCGGCAGGGCATGAAGATGCCGCTGCTGATCGGCGGCGCCACCACGAGTCGCGTCCATACCGCCGTCAAGATCGACCCGAACTACAAGGGCGGACCGGTGGTGCATGTCAACGACGCCAGCCGCGCCGTTGGCGTGGCGTCCTCGCTGCTCTCGCCCGACAAGCGCGAGGCCTATGCCGCCGACATCCGCGCCGAATACGCCAAGATTTCCGCGGCGCATTTCCGCGCGCAGGCCGACAAGAAGCGGCTGAAGCTGGCCGACGCCCGCGCCAACGCGGTCAAGGCCGACTTCGCCAAGACGCCGCCGAAGAATCCGGCGTTTCTCGGCATCAAGAGCTTTGACGCCTACGATCTGGCCGAGCTCGCCGAATACATCGACTGGACGCCGTTCTTCCAGACCTGGGAATTGACCGGACGTTTCCCGGCCATCCTCGACGATCCCAAGATCGGCGAAGTCGCACGCTCGCTTTACGACGACGCGCGCAAGATGCTCGACCTCATCATCAAGGGAAGATGGTTCAAGGCGCGCGCCACCATCGGCTTCTGGCCGGCCAATGCCGACGGCGACGATATCGCCGTCTATGCCGACGACAGCCGCAAGAAGAAAATCGCGACCTTCCACACCTTGCGCCAGCAACTGGAGAAGCGCGAAGGCCGCTTCAACGCCGCGCTGTCTGATTTCATCGCACCCGCATCATCGGGCGTGCCTGATTATATCGGCGCCTTCGTCGTCACCGCCGGGATCGGCGAGGACGCGGTCGCCGACCGCTTCAAGAACGCCAATGACGACTACTCCTCGATCCTGTGCAAGGCGCTGGCCGACCGTCTCGCCGAAGCCTTTGCCGAGCGGATGCACCAGCGCGTGCGCAAGGAATTCTGGGGTTACGCGCCGGACGAGGCGCTGGCGTCCGATCAGTTGATCCTGGACCAATATGCCGGCATCCGCCCGGCACCCGGCTATCCCGCGCAGCCCGATCACACCGAGAAGGCGACGCTGTTCCGCCTGCTCGATGCGGAAAACACCGCCGGCGTGAAGCTGACCGAAAGCTTTGCGATGTGGCCGGGCTCGTCGGTGTCGGGGCTCTATTTCTCCCACCCCGAAAGCTTCTATTTCGGCGTTAGCAAGATCGAGCGCGACCAGGTCGAGGATTATGCCGCGCGCAAGGGCATGAGTGTCGCCGAGACCGAACGCTGGCTGGCGCCGGTGCTGAACTATATTCCCTCGCAGGAGCAGGCGGCCGCGAAGGCACCGACGGTGGCCGAGATCATCCCCGCCAACGACGTCGCCTCGCATCCGCCCGGTTGCACCTGCGCCGTGCATCTGGCCTGGCGCAAGAAGGCCGTAGGGGCCTGATAGCTACTTTCTTCCCTTCTCCCCTTGTGGGAGAAGGTGGCGCGGACGAAGTCCGTGCCGGATGAGGGGTCTCTATCCGCGGAAAGAACCCCTCACCCGTCTCAATCGTGCTTCGCACGATTGATCCACCCTCTCCCACAAGGGGAGAGGGGAAGAAACGTGGAGCCTCCCATGAAATTCTTCTCTTTCTGGCGATCGCTGGCGAGTTTTCGCGTGCGCATCGCGCTCAATCTGAAAAACGTCGCGGCCGATGTCGTGTTCGTCGACCTCGATGCCAACGCGCATCGCGATCCCGAATACCGCAAGATCAATCCGCAGATGGTGCTGCCGGCGCTGGTCGAGGATGACGGGACCACGCTGTTCCAGTCGCTCGCCATCCTCGAATATCTCGACGAGAAATACCCCTCCCCGCCGCTGCTGCCCGCCGACATCAACGGCCGCGCCCGCGTCCGCGCGCTGGCGCTGATGGTGGCCTGCGAGGGCCATCCGCTGCTGACGCCGCGGGTGCGGCGCTATCTCGACCACGAACTCAATCTGCGCGACACGCAGCAGGCGGCATGGCGGCGGCACTGGACCGTCGAAACGCTGGCCGCGCTGGAAGGGCATCTGGCCGACAACAAGGGCACCGGAAAATTCTGCCATGGCGATACGCCGACGCTGGCCGATATCTGCATGGTGGGACACGTCACCGTCGCGGTGATGCAGCAGATCGATTTGAAGATCTATCCCACCGTGAAGCGCATCTTTGACACGGCAATGGCGCTGCCGGAATTCGCCAAAGCGCATCCGCTGGCGCAGCCGGACACGCCGGAGGCGATGCGGGTGAAGGCCGGAAAGCCAGGCTGACCACCCGGCGGCGCGACTCCCCGGACGCGCCGCACCCGGCCTGAAAAAATCGCGAAAACAACCCCATGCAAAGTAGGATTGGGCCTGCGGCTCACGCCCGCGCGAGCGCAGCGGTCGCAGCAAGACGAAAAGGCTCCGCAGTCGTGGCCCGGCCCGACCCCGCCGAGCTCAATCGCCGCTTGGCGGCGCCAGCGGCTGCACGATTTCCTTGAACGGCGGCAGCGCCTCGCAACGCTCGGAATGCGCCTTCAGCGCGGAATAGCGCGCGTCGAACAGCGCGGGATGCGCTTCGCCGGTGAAGCGCAGCACGCAGGCGACGGCGATATCGGCGTGGCCGATGTTTTCGCCGGACCAATACGGCGTCTTGATTGCCGCGCGCTCCTTTTCCAGCAGCTCCAGCACGCCCGCGATCTGCGACTTGCAGCGCTCGACCCACAGATCGAGCTGCTTCTCTTTGCGCAGCACGCGTTCGTACAGCAGGCTGACGCCCTTGTCGCCGAGCCCCATCGCCAGCGCGCAGATCCGCAAGTGCCGCCGCCGCGTCTCGCCGCTCCGCGCGATCATCGCCTTGTCGGGACCGACGAGGTCGTCGAGATAATCCAGGATCATGGCGCTCTCGATCAGCGCCTCGCCGTCATCGAGCACCAGCGTCGGCACCCGCCGCAGCGGATTATACGGCGCGATCTTGTCGGCATCGCCGAAGGTCGACCACGGCTTGTGCTCGAAAGCTATGCCATAGAACCGCATCGCGATGGCGACGCGGCGGACAAAGGGAGAGTCGAATTGGCCGATCAGGATCATTTTAGATCACCACTCTTCGAGGCGGACGAACTAGCCAGTGTAACGGACTGTCCTACCCCGCGAAAGCGGGGTATCCAGTACTCTGCCGCCTTGCGGTTTATCTCTGCTGGCTCTGGAATACTGGATCACCGCCCCAGTGCGCAATTGCGCGCAAGGCGGGTGATGACGATGGAGGGCTAACGGATGCCGGCTCTGCTGATTCTCATTACGTTACTTATGACAACCGCAGCCTACGCCCAATCCAGCCCGACCGGCTTCCAGTCGCCGTCGAAAAACATCACCTGCCAGTATTTCGACTACGACAAGCAGAACACGCTGCGCTGCGACATCAGCGTCATGGAAACAAAGCCGCGGCGACCCGCCGATTGCGACCTCGATTACGGCGGCGCCTTCGAGATGAACGCCAAGGGCCCCGCCGCCCGCATCTGCCATGGCGACACCGTGATGGACAATTCGCTGCCGGTGCTGGGCTATGGCGAGGTGTGGCAGCGCGGCGGGTTTACCTGCAAATCGGAGCAGACGGGCATCACCTGCTTCAACGCGGACCGGCGCGGGTTCTCGCTGGCGCGGGCGAAGCAGGAGGTGTTTTGATGTAAAAGACGACGCCCCGACCACACCTCGTCATACTCCGCGAAAGCGGAGTATCCAGTACGCCGCGGCGTCTCGGTTCTATCGCAACTGCGCTGGAATACTGGATCCCCGCTTTCGCGGGGATGACGGCCGAGAATGAGGACGATCCGTCCCCATCACTCAATCACCGGCACATGCTTCGCGACATCGCGCGGCACTGTGCCATCGAGCCGCGGATCGTTGACCACTTCGACCTGCCGCCGAAATGGACGAAAGCCCGAGCGCTGGTAGAAGCCGAGCGCGAAGGGATGATCGAAGGTACAAGTGTGCAGCCAGACGCGATCGACCGGCCGCGACCATGCGAGCTCCAGCGCGCGATTCATCAGCCAGCGGCCGGCGCCGGTTCCGACGAGCTTTTCGGTGACCCCGAAAGAGACGATTTCGCATTGCCCGGGCTCGCGAAAATCCAGCTCGAGCAAGCCTTCGTCGCACCCCTCATGCGCCAGTGCGTAGATCTCCATCAGCGGCGATTGAATGATCGCGGCCAATTCCGCGTCAGGTATCCGTATCCTTGAAATCCACAGCCATTGCTGGCCGACGCGGCCATAGAGATCACGATACCAGTCGGGCTTGGAAACATCGACCCGCC
Source organism: Bradyrhizobium sp. AZCC 2262 (assembly GCF_036924535.1). Lineage (NCBI taxonomy): Bacteria > Pseudomonadati > Pseudomonadota > Alphaproteobacteria > Hyphomicrobiales > Nitrobacteraceae > Bradyrhizobium > Bradyrhizobium sp. AZCC 2262. The sequence goes on from NZ_JAZHRT010000001.1 coordinate 7,195,224, forward strand.
GGAGCGACCACGCGCCCGCGGGATCGGGACGTGGCGCGGGGCGCGCGGTCATCTCCAGATGCGTGACCACCGCGGCGATCTTGCCGGCGGGAACGTCGGAGTAACCATCGGACAGGATCATCTCGTACGCTTTCTCTCTATCGTCATGGCCGGGCTTGTCCCGGCCATCCACGTTTATCCTTGGAGGAAATAAGTAAGGGGTGGATCGCCGGGTCAAGCCCACGGCTGTTCCGGTTCATGGGAAGTATAGTCCGAGTTTCAGCTGATTTGAGTTTATCGGGATTGGCTGCAGGGGTTCGAGCAAACCGTTGATCGGGCGTCTGTGCATGAGATTGGCGCGGACGAGCCGGGCAAATTCGAGGGGGCTGTGTACCGTTTTTTGAGCGAGCTGCGCCATGCGCAAGATGAGAAAGGCGATCAGGGCGATGGCGATCTGAATGCGGACTGCATTCTCGGAGATCCCAATGAAGTGCCTGATTCGAAGCGTCTGCTTGACCCAGCGGAAGAACAATTCGATCTGCCAGCGCTGTTTATAAAGGTCTGCGATTTCTTCTGCCCGTGCGTCGAGATCATTGGTCACGATGCGCAACAGCTTTCCGGTGTCGATGATTACGGTGATCTCCCTGACCGGAACTTGCAGTGGATTCTTGCGGCTGTTGGCGAGCCGGGCCGGCAGATGACCGATGCGGTCGTTCACAATATTGCCGTTCTTGGGCGTGCGGTTCTCCTTTATCACGCTGAACGGAGTATTCTTCTTCAGCCGTGTCACGAAGCGGCAGCCGACCTCATCAAGCCCCGCCCACCAGCTATAATCGTAATAACCGAGGTCGTAGACGTAGGTTGCGCCCGGCTCGATCGGCATAGCTTTGGCGGCTGTGATGTCATTGACGTTGGCCGGCGTCACCGCAAAGTAAACCGGCCGGTCCGCATTAGGATCGTAGACGATATGCGCCTTGGCCCCGAACACATCGGCCGAAAATGTCGCCCAGTCCTCGCTCAGACTGGAGAGCCGAACACTGGTGGAATCAATGAGCCGGACCGCGTCTGCCGTGGCCCGCCGCAGCCCGCGATGCGCTTGCGGCAGCATCTGCGCGAACAACTCGCTGAACACTTGCCAAGCACGCTTCGAATTGGCATCCGACATCGTCGAACGCTTCACCGGCGCCGCCCCGACGTGATAAAGTCGCGTCTCGTGGCTCGCCATCCCGGTCACGACCTCCCGCAGGCTGGTCGAGCCGCTGAATTGCCCGTACAGCAGAGCTATGAACTGACGCTTCGTCGTCAACTTGCGCACCAACTGATCGGCTCCGTACTTCTCCACGATATGTTCGAACTTAGACCAAGGAACGTGCTTCGTTAGACTGTGAAATACGCTATTCTGATGCCGCATGGCGCGGACCTCCTTCGGTGTCTCGAACGTGTGCGAAGCGCTCAAAACACAGAAGAATCCACGTCATGCACCCTGTCCATAAAAATCGAACCGGACACCCGTGGGTCAAGCCCGGCGATGACGGATGAGGCTACCCTTCCCCCTCGTCACTCGCCAGCACGCCCTTCACCGCCCGCGCCCAGCCCGCAAGCTTGCGCTCCCGTGTCGCGTTGCTCATGTTCGGCTTGAAGCGATGCTCCAGCCGCCAGTTGTCGGCGAATTTTGCGGGCTCGGGATAGACGCCCGCCTGTAGCCCCGCAAGATAGGCTGCCCCTAACGCCGTAGTCTCCTGGATCATCGGGCGATCGACGGGAGCATCGAGCAGATCGGCGAGACGTTGCATGGTCCAGTCCGACGCCGTCATGCCGCCGTCGACGCGCAGCACGTTGGCGGCCTTCTCTCCCGGCCAGTCGGCGCGCATCGCCTCGCGGAGATCTGATGTCTGGTAGCAGACGCTTTCGAGCGCGGCGTGGGCGAGTTCGGCGGGGCCGGTGTTGCGGGTGAGGCCGAACAGCGCGCCGCGGACACGGGGATTCCAGTAGGGGGCGCCGAGGCCGACGAAGGCCGGCACCAGATAGACGCTCTGCATCGAATCGGATTTGTCGGCGAGCGGGCCGGTCTCGGACGCCTGCTTGATGATGCCGAGACCATCGCGCAGCCATTGCACCGCCGAGCCCGCGACGAAGATCGAGCCTTCGAGTGCGTAGGTGCGCTTACCGTTCAATTGATAGGCGATGGTGGTGAGCAGCTTGTTCTTCGAGGCGACCGGCGTGGTGCCGGTGTTGAGAAGGGCAAAACAGCCGGTACCGTAGGTCGACTTGATCATGCCGGGCGTGAAGCAGGCCTGGCCGATGGTGGCGGCCTGCTGGTCGCCGGCGATGCCGGAAATCGCGATCGAGCCGCCGAACAGAGCCGGGTCGCTGTCGCCGAATTTGGTGGAAGAATCTTTTACCTCCGGCAGCATCGAACGCGGCACCCGCAGCAGCTTTAACAGCTCATCGTCCCACGCGCCGGTGTGGATGTTGAACAGCAGCGTGCGCGAGGCGTTGGTGGCGTCGGTGGCGTGCACACGGCCAGCGGTCAGCCGCCACAGCAAATAGCAATCGACGGTGCCGAACATCAGCTCGCCACGGCCGGCGCGCTCGCGCGCGCCCGGCACCTGGTCGAGGATCCATGCCACTTTGGTGCCGGAGAAATAGGGATCGATGATCAGGCCGGTCTTGGCCGAAATCGCGGGCTCGTGGCCTTCGGCTTTCAATTTGGCGCAGATGTCTGATGTGCGGCGGTCCTGCCAGACGATGGCGCGGTGCACGGCCTGCCCCGTCGCGCGGTCCCACACGACCGTGGTCTCGCGCTGGTTGGTGATGCCGATCGCGGCGATGTCCTTTGCGGTCAAGCGGGCCTTGTCCAGCGCGGCGCGGCAGACCGTCATCGTCGAGGTCCAGATGTCCTCCGGCTCGTGCTCGACCCAGCCGGATGCCGGAAAATGCTGCGAGAATTCCTGCTGCGCCGTGGCGGCGATGGAAATGTCGCTGCGAAACACGATGGCGCGTGAGGACGTGGTGCCCTGATCGATGGCCAGCACAAAGGACATGACGTTGCTTCCCGAAAGGTTTGTGGTTGCTGCCCAAGGGAGCGGATTGGGCTCCGTTCGTCAATATCACTCCGCCGTCGTCCCTGCGAAAGCAGGGACCCATAGCCACCGGCATCCATTGTTGCGGAAAGCGTCTGCCAACTCGGCTTGAGCCGAGGGCACAGCGCGGTATGGGTCCCTGCGTTCGCAGGGACGACAGGTCACGTCGCCGCGGTTGTCACGCCGCCGTCGACCACAATAGTCTGGCCGGTCATGAAGGTCGACGCATCGGAGGCGAGATACGCCACGGCGCCCGCAATTTCGTCGGGCTCGCCGATGCGGCGAAGGGGCGTGCCGGCGGTACGGCGCTTGAGGTTGTCAGGGTCTTCCCACAGCGCGCGGGCGAAATCGGTTTTCACCAGGCCCGGCGCCACGCAATTGACGCGAACGCCCTTCGGACCCCATTCGCCGGCGAGGCTGCGGCACAGCGCAAAATCAGCGGCTTTCGAAATGCCGTAGGCGCCGATCACGGTGGAACCGCGCAAGCCGCCGATCGACGAGATGATCACCACCGAGCCGTTGCCTCGTGCCGCCATCTGCGGGATCGCGAGCGCGCAGAGCCAGATGTTGCTCTTGACGTTGGAGCCCATGATCTTGTCGAAGGCCTCGTCCTTGATGTCGAGCAGCGGGCCGTAATACGGATTCACCGCGGCGTTGCAGACGAGGATGTCGACCTTGCCGTAATGTTTTGTCGTGCCCGCGACCAGCGCCTCGACTTCCTCCCGGCGCGAAATGTTGCAGGGAATGACATGAGCGTCGCCGCCGGCCTTCTTGATGCTTTCGGCGACTTCGTGGCAGGCGTCCGCCTTGCGGCTGGAGATCACGACCTTTGCGCCAAGTTTTGCGAGCAGCTCCGCGGAGGAACGGCCGATGCCGCGGCTGGAGCCGGTGATGACCGCAACTTTGCCGGTGAGATCGAACGGGGTGTTTTTCATTGTTGTTTGCCTCCCTGAAGCTGGCACGTCATTCCGGGATGCGCCGCAAGGCGCAGACCCGGAATCCAGAAGTTGTCGGCGAGATTCCGGGTTCGATGCTGCGCATCGCCCCGGAATGACGGAGAGTGCTCTCTAGACCAGCCCACCCGCGTCCGTGACGCGGCGGAGGTGGTAGTCGGTGTCGCCAAAGCTGTTTTCGATCATGGTCAGCCGCTTGAAGTAGTGGCCGATCTTGGCTTCCTGGGTCATGCCGATGCCGCCGTGAAGCTGGATCGACTGCTGGCCGATGAATTTTCCGGACTTCCCGATCTGAACCTTGGCGGCGGCGACCGCGGTCGCGCGCTCCTTGGCGCTGTCGAAATCGGCCGCCATGGTCGCGAACATCGACATGCTGCGGGCCTGTTCGAGCGCCACGAACATGTCGGCGGCGCGATGCTGCAGGGTCTGGAAGCTGCCGATCGGCACGCCGAACTGTTTTCGGGTCTTGAGATATTCGACCGTGCTCTTCAGCGACTCATCCATCGCGCCAACCGCTTCCGCGCACATCGCGGTGCGGGCTTCATCCACCACGCGCTCGATCAGCGCCAGGCCGTTCTCGGGATCGCCGATCGCGGCATCGGCGCCGACCTCGACGCCGGTCAGCGTGATGTCGGCAGCGTGCAGGCCGTCCTGGGTCGGATAGCCCTTGCGGGTGACGCCCTTGGCGTTCGCCGGCACGAGAAACACGCCGATGCCGCTTCTGTCACGCTGCGCACCTTTGGTGCGCGCGGTCACGATCAGGGTGTCGGCGTTCTCGCCGTTGAGCACGACGAATTTTTCGCCGTCGATCACCCATCCCGAACCCTTCTTCTTGGCGGTGGTGGCGACATCGCCGAGATCGTAGCGCGAATTCTTCTCGAGCTGCGCGAACGCAAAGGTCTTGCTGCCGTCGATGATGCCGGGGATGTGCGCGGCCTTCTGCTCGGCTGACGCCCCGTGGCGCAGGAAGCCGCCGCCGATCACGACAGTGGCGAGATAAGGCTCCAGCACCAGCGCCTTGCCGAGCGCTTCCATCACGATCATGGTTTCGACCGCGCCGGCGCCAAAGCCGCCATCGGCCTCCGCAAAGGGCAGACCCAGCAAGCCCTGCTCGGCGAGCTTGTCCCAGACGGCCTTGCTCCAGCCCCCCTTCTCCTTCTGGTACTTCTTGCGCGCATCGAAATCGTAGGAGTCGGTCAAGAGACCGTCGATGCTTTCCTTGAGAAGGCGCTGCTCCTCGGACAAATCAAAATCCATGTTCGTTACTTTCTCCAGAATTCAAATTCGGGCAACGCCGTTGTTGAGCTTTCGGTCGTCATCCCCGCGGAGGCGGGGATCCAGTAATCGCAGGCGCTTGCCGTACTCAAAACCGCCGCGGCGTACTGGGTCCCCCGCCCCCCGTGCGCAATTGCGCACTAGGGCGGGGGACGACACTGTTGGTGCTGGGCTACAGCCCCAGCACCGCCTTGGTGATGATGTTGCGCTGGATCTCGTTGGAGCCGCCGTAGATCGAGACCTTGCGGTTGTTGAAGTAGCTCGGCGCGATCTGGGCGGTCCAGTCCATGGTCTCGTTGGAGCCGTCATCGCCATGCACGTCGTAGGGCGCTGCGAACGGGCCAATCACTTCCATCAACAGTTCCGTGGTGGTCTGCTGGATTTCCGAACCCTTGATCTTCAAGACCGACGAAGCCGGGTTGGGCTTGCCCTTGCCGTGCTTGCCTTCGTCGGCGACGACGCGGAGCTGCGTGAGTTCGAGCGCCTTCAGCTCGATCTCGCAGGCCGCCAGCTTTTCGCGGAAACCCTGGTCCTCGATCACGGGCTTGCCGTTCTGCTCGACCTTGGAGGCGAGGTCCTTGATGCGGCGCAGCCGCTCCTTGGAGACGCCGACGCGGGCGATGCCGGTGCGCTCGTTGCCGAGCAGGAATTTTGCGTAATCCCAGCCCTTGTTCTCCTCGCCGATCAGATTCTCGACGGGCACCTCGACGTCGTCGAAGAACACTTCGTTGACCTCATGGCCGCCGTCGATGGTCTCGATCGGGCGCACGGTGACGCCCTTCGACTTCATGTCGAACACGATGAAAGAGATGCCCATCTGCTTCTTCGCATTGGTATCGGTGCGGCACAGGCAGAAGATCATGTCGGCGTGCTGGGCGAGCGTGGTCCAGGTCTTCTGGCCGTTGATGATGTACTTGTCGCCCTTGCGCTCGGCCTTGGTCTTGAGCGAAGCGAGGTCCGATCCCGAGCCGGGCTCCGAAAAGCCCTGGCACCACCAGTCGTCAACATTGGCGATGCGCGGCAGATACTGCTTCTTCTGTTTCTCGTTGCCGAAGGTGTAGATCACAGGCCCGACCATGCTGACGCCGAAGGCGAGCGGCGCTGGCGCGGGGTGCATCTGCAGCTCTTCGTTGAAGATGTAGTGCTGCACCGAGGTCCAGCCAGTGCCGCCATATTCCTTCGGCCAGTGCGAGCAGCCCCAGCCCTTCTTGTTGAGGATGCGCCACCAGGTGACCATCTCGTCCTTGGAGAGGTGACGGCCCTCGACCATCTTGCGCCGCGTCTCCGGCGGCACGTTGTCCCGGAAGAAGGCCCTCACCTCCTCACGAAACGCCATTTCTTCCTTGCTGAAAGCGAGATCCATCGGATCCTCCTTGTGAGCGAATGAATTACATCCGTAGTAACGCGAACTCTCTGTCTCGTCGTCCCTGCGAACGCAGGGACCCATAACCACCGGCGCCAACTATGCGAAAGCCGTCTCCCCATGTGCCCCAAACGAAGGCCGCGGCGTATGGGTCCCTGCGTTCGCAGGGACGACGGCGGAGTTTTAGGAGCGACCTCCTGATGCGGCTTGTTGTTTCGGTAATGCGGCTGGCGATTGCTGCATGCGCAATTCGTGGCGCGACAACTTTCCGACCGGCGTGCGCGGCAGTTCGTCGACGAAATCGGCCGCTGCAGGAATCTCGTGCTTGCCGAGTTTGCCGGTGAGGAAGGCGCGCAATTCATCCAGCGTGAACGGCTTTGCGTCCGCTCGCAGCTTGATGAAGGCCTTGGCAGCCTCGCCGCGGTAATCGTCGGGAATGCCGATCACGATCACTTCCTGCACCGAAGGATGGGTGTAGATCGCCTGCTCGATCATCTGCGGATAGACGTTGAACCCGCCGGAGATGATCATGTCCTTCTTGCGGTCGACCAGATAGAAATAGCCGTCGGCGTCCATGTAGCCGATGTCGCCGGTAAGGAAGCGGTCGCCGACGAAAGCTTCGGCGGTTTCCTTCGGCCTGTTCCAGTAACCCTTGGTGACGTTTGGGCCGCGGATGCGGATTTCGCCAGCCTCGCCCACCGGCATCAACTTGGTCGGGTCTTCCAGCGACACCACGTCCATCTCGATGCCGGGCAGCATCAGGCCGATCGAACCGGGCTTGTCGGGGCCCTCCTTTGGGTGTGCTGTGCCCGGCGAGCAGGTTTCGGTCATTCCCCAGCCGCTCTTCAGCTTCATGCCGACCCTGCGTTCCAGGATCCGCGCCACCTCGACCGGCAGTGGTGCGCCACCCGAGCCAACGCTGACCAGCGACGACAGGTCGCGCTTGTCGAGATCGGGAAGTGCTGCGATCGCGATCCACATCGTCGGCACGCCCGGGAAGGCGGTCGCGCGCTTCACCTCGATGTCGCGCATGACAGCCTCGACGTCAAAACGTTGGTGCAGCGAGATCAGATGGCCCCGCCGGATGGCGGAGAGCAGCACCACCGTCAGGGCGTAGATGTGAAACAGCGGCAGCACGCAGATTACGCGCTCGATCGGGTCGTTGCGCTCGGCGCGCGCCGGCTTGCCCCAGACGTCGTAGACCGACACGGCCGAGGTCAGATTGCCGTGGCTGAGCATCGCCGCCTTCGGCAGGCCCGTGGTGCCGCCGGTATATTGCAGCAGCGCGACATCATCGGCCGAGATCGCGGGCCACTCCGAAGGCTTCGCCGCGCCATCGGTGAATTGTTTGTAAGTGATGATCTTCGGATTATCCGGCAGCGCCGTCTGCAGCGTTCCGACCTTGCCCCAGTGATCATCCTCGCAAACGATCAGACGATCAAGCAAACCCTTGTCGAAAAACTTCAGCGCGGTCGGCAACAGCGCCGAGAGATTGCTGGTGACCAGCACGCGCGCGCCGGAGTCCGTGAGCTTGTGCGACAGCGCGATCTCGCCGTCGAGCGGCGAAAGATGCACGACGCGCGCACCCGCCTTCAGAGCGCCGAAGAAATTGACGGGATGATCGGGCGAGTTGCCGAGGAACAGCGCGACCGAACTGTTCTTGCCGTAGCCGGCGCGAAGGAAGGCGCCGGCGGCCGTCTCCATCAGCGCTTCGAGTTCGGCAAAACTGATCGGCCGGTCGCGGAATTCGAGCGCCGGCCGCGAGCCGAACTCGGCCGCAGCCTCCGACAAAAGGTCCGGCAGCGTGCCGCGCGCGATCGCATCGTCCCAGCGGACGCCTTGCGGATAGAACTGTTCGCCGGGATGGGTCATGGATGCGCTCAGTGCAGCGTGCAAGCCAAGCAGTCATTCCGGGACGCTCGCGCGTAGCGAGCGAACCTGGAATCTCGAGATTCCGGGTCTGGTGCTAACGCACCATCCCGGAATGACGTGTGGTGAGAGCAGCGCCCCATCAAGCCGCCTTCGACTGCGCGGCCAACGACGCAAACGTCTTGCCTTCGGCGGCGAGACGCTTGAGCAGCGGGGCCGGTTCGAGCGAGGGATCGTTGGTTTCCTTGGCGTAGTAGGAAAGACGGTCGGCGATGTGCTTGAGACCGACCTGGTCGGCATAGAACATCGGGCCGCCGCGATAGATCGGCCAGCCGTAACCATAGAGCCAGATCACGTCGATGTCGCTCGGACGCGCCGCGATGCCCTCTTCGAGAATGCGCGCACCCTCGTTGATCATCGGGTACATCATGCGCTCGAGGATTTCATCGTCGCTGACGACGCGCTTCTTGCGCCCCAGGCGCAACAACGTCTCGTCGATCAGCTTCTCAACATCCGGATCGGGCAGCGCCGCGCGCGAGCCTGCCTCGTACTTGTAATAGCCCTTGCCGGTCTTCTGGCCGAAGCGCCCGGCCTCGCACAGCGCGTCGGCGATTTCCGATTTGATGCCGCGGTCTTTGCGCGAACGCCAGCCGATATCGAGGCCGGCGAGATCGCTCATCGCGAACGGACCCATCGGCATGCCGAACTTCGTCACGACCGCGTCGACCTGCTGCGGCAATGCGCCTTCTAACAACAGCTTTTCCGACTGCTTGCCGCGCTGCGCCAGCATGCGGTTGCCGACAAAGCCGTCGCAGACGCCGACCACGGCCGGCACTTTTGCGATCTTGCGCGCAATCGACACGGCTGTCGTCAGCGCATCCGGCGCGGTCTTGTCGGCGCGGACGATCTCGCACAGCTTCATCACGTTGGCCGGCGAGAAGAAGTGCATGCCGAGCACGTCCTGCGGGCGCTTTGTGACTTTCGCGATCTCGTCGATGTTGAGATACGAGGTGTTGGAAGCGAGCACCGCGCCCGGCTTGGCGTGCTTGTCGAGCGCCTCGAACACTTCCTTCTTGACCGCCATGGTTTCGAACACCGCTTCGATCACAAGGTCAGCGTCTTTGACGTTCTCGAGGCCGACCACGCCCTTAATCAGGCCCATGCGCTTGGCCGGCGCATCCGCCGGGATACCGCCGCGCGCCGCGGTGGCCTCGTAATTCTTCTGCATCACGCCCAGGCCGCGCTTGAGCTGCTCTTCGCCGGTCTCGATCAGCGTCACCGGGATACCGGCATTGGCGAAAGACATCGCGATACCGCCACCCATGGTGCCGGCGCCGATGATGGCAACGCGCTCGACCGGCCGCGGCTTGGTGCCCTCAGGCACGCCGGCGATCTTGGCAGCTTCGCGTTCGGAGAAGAACGCATAGCGCTGCGCCTTCGACTGGTCGCTGGATACCAGCTTGAGGAAACCTTCGCGCTCCTTCTTCAGGCCTTCGTCGAACGGCAGCTCGATCGCGGCGCGGACGGCATCCGCAGCGGCGAACGGCGCTTCGAGCCCGCGCGCCTTCTTGGTCAGAGCTGCGACCGCATTGGTGAAGATCGAAATGTCGGCCTTGGCTGCCGCGAGCTTGGCGTCGTCGTCGCGCAGCTTGCGCAAGGGGCGCTTCTCCGCCAGCACCTTGCGGGCAAAGGCCTCGCCGCCCGAGGCCGGACCTTCGACGATTTCCTCGATCAGGCCATTCTTGAGCGCTTCCGCCGCGCTGATCGGATCGCCGCTGACGATCATCTTGACCGCGAGTTCAGGGCCCACGGCGCGCGGGAGCCGCTGGGTACCGCCGGCGCCCGGCAACAGTCCGAGCTTCACTTCGGGCAGGCCGAGCTTGGCTTCCTTGGTCGCCACGCGATAGTGGCATGCCAGAGCGACTTCGAGACCGCCGCCGAGCGCGGTGCCGTGAATCGCGGCAATGATCGGCTTCGGCGAGTTCTCCATCAGGACCAGCACTTCGGCGAGACCCGGGGGCTTCGGCGGCTTGCCGAATTCGGTGATGTCGGCGCCGGCGATGAAGGTGCGTCCGCCGCAGGTCAGCACGATTGCCTTAACTTCCGCATCCGCGATCGCGCTCTTCATGCATTCGAAGATGCCGCCGCGCACGGCGGCGCTCAGCGCGTTTACAGGGGGGCTGTTGACCGTGACGATGGCGATAGCGTCATTGCGTTCGAGTTTTACGACTTCGTTCACGGGACTCTCCCTGGATCGTTTGTTCTTGGATGCCACGCAACTTGCGTTGAGTAGCTACGGTCGATTTCGCCAATTTCGCACTGCGAAATTTAATTCCACATCTTGACAGGGAGGGTTATTTTGAAGCACGTCCCTTGTCAACGAGCTCATCAGCAGTAGCGGGCAATGAAACGTCCAGGGAAAAAGGTGGCGACCGATCGCAGCTTCGTCGTCGCGCTTTCCCGCGGACTTGATGTGTTGCGCGCATTTCATCCCAATGACGGGCTTCTCGGCAATCAAGAACTTGCCGCCCGCACTAATTTGCCGAAGCCAACCATTTCCCGGCTGACCTACACCCTGACCAAGCTGGGTTATCTTACACCCGTTCCGCGTTTCGAGAAGTATCAGCTCGCGCCATCAGCCATGGCGCTGGGGTATGCCGCCCTTGCCAATCTCGGCGTTCGGCATTTGTCCGAACCCTATCGTGAAGAGGTGATGCGCGAGACCGGCGGCGCCGTCGCCGTCGGCGGACGCGACCGTCACAGCATGATCTATTTCGGGCAGAGCCGTAACGGGCTGACACTCGGCGTGCAGCTCGACGTCGGTTCGCGCGTACCGATTGCAACTTCGGCGATGGGACGTGCGTATATCTGGGCACTGCCCGATGACGAACGTGCCGCTTTATTGCGCGAGCTGCGCGACCATTACGGCAGCCGGTGGGCGCGGATGCGCGACGGCATCGAACGCTCGGGCGAAACGGTGGCGAAGTACGGCTTCGCGATTTCTGCAGGCGAATGGCAGAACGATGTACACGCGGTAGGTGTGGCGCTGAAGCTCAATGACGGAACTGGGCCGTATGCCTTCAATTGCGGCGCGCCGGCATTCCGCTTCACGGAAGAGCGCCTGATGACCGACATTGGACCTCGCCTGGTCTCGATGGTAAGGAAAATCGAGGCAGCGCTGGGCGGCGCAGCACCGCAAATCAAAAAAGCAGACAGCAAGAAACTGAAAGCAGGAGGGAAAGTTGCACGTTTGGCCGAGGGGATCAGATAGCCTTCACCATGACCGGCGAAAACATTCGCAAGGTCATTCCCGCTCCGTGATCAGGGCGGGCGAGACGAGATGACGCAGGCACAGCTCGCGCAGGGACACGCTCCCCTGCTCGCGGTTCGCGACGTCAGCGTCGTGTTCGGCGGCATCATTGCGCTGAATGGCGTATCCTTCGACATGCACAAGGGCGCGATCCTCGGCCTGATCGGACCGAACGGCGCCGGCAAGACCACGCTGTTCAACTGCCTCTCCAGACTCTATCAGCCGTCTTCCGGCGACATCCTGATGGAAGGCGCGAGCATCCTGACGCGTCCGCCGCACCGGATCGCCGAAATCGGCATCGGCCGCACCTTCCAGAATGTCGCGCTGTTTCCCAACCTCTCGGTCATGGACAACGTGCGGGTCGGCACCCACGCTCGCACCTCGAGCGACATCATCTCGGACTCGCTGAAGCTCGCCTGGATCCGCCGCAGCGAGGCCGACGTCAACAAGAAGGTCCACGAGATCCTCGCCTATCTCGATCTCGAGGACGTCGCGCATACCGTGGTGTCGGGCCTGCCGTTCGGCACCCAGAAGCGCGTCGAGCTGGCGCGCGCGCTCGCCGCCGATCCAAAAATCCTGCTGCTCGACGAGCCCGCCGGCGGCCTCAACCACGAGGAAGTCTATGTGCTCGGCGATTTGATCCGCCGGATTCGCGACGAGCGTCACATGACCGTGCTGCTGGTCGAGCATCACATGGGCCTCGTGATGTCGATCGCCGACCACGTCGTTGCCCTCAACTTCGGCCGCAAGCTTGCCGAGGGAACACCGGCCCAGGTCCAGGCCGACCCGGATGTCATCAAGGCCTATCTGGGGAGCAAGGACCAATGACCGCGATGCTCAACATCAAGGATCTCCGCGCCTATTACGGCCAGGTCCAGGCGCTTCATGGCCTGAGCTTCGCCCTCAATGAGGGCTCGCTGACCACCCTGCTCGGCGCCAACGGCGCCGGCAAGACCACCACCTTGCGCGCGATCTGCAACATGGTGCGTTCGACCGGCGCGATCGAGTTCGAGGGCAAGCCGCTCTCCGGCAAGTCGACCGAAAACGTCGTTCGTCTCGGCATCGCGCATGTACCGCAGGGCCGCGGGACCTTCACCACCATGACGGTGGAGGAAAACCTGCAGCTCGGCGCCATCACCCGCACCGACAAGAAGAGCATCGTCGCCGATATCGAGCGCATGTACGAGCACTTCCCGGTGCTGAAGGAACGGCATACCCAGCAGGCGGGCACGCTGTCAGGCGGCGAGCAGCAGATGCTCGCGGTCGCGCGCGCGCTGATGCTGCGGCCGCGGCTGATGCTGCTGGATGAGCCGTCGTTCGGCCTGGCGCCTTTGATCGTGCGCGAGCTGTTCAATATTCTCGGCAAGATCAACCGCGAGGACAAGGTCACCATTCTGGTGGTCGAGCAGAACGCGCAACTGGCGCTGGAACTGGCCGACCAGGCCTACGTGATCGAAACCGGACGCATTGTGATGTCGGGCAACGCCAAGGACATCGCGAACAACGAAGACGTCCGCAAATCCTATCTCGGCTACTGAGGAGCAGGACAATGGAGCTGTTTACCAACCAAGTCCTGGCCGGGATCGCCACGGGCGCGATCTATGCCTGCATGGCGCTCGCCGTTGTGATGATCTACCAGGCGATCGACCATCTGAATTTCGCCCAGGGCGAAATGGCGATGTTCTCGACCTTCATTTCCTGGCAGCTGATGCAGTGGGGCATCCCCTATTGGTGGGCCTTCCTGATCACGCTGATCATCTCCTTTGCCGGCGGTATCCTCATCGAACGGTTGCTGTTCAAGCCGCTCGCCAAGGCCCCGGTGCTGACCAACGTCGCCGGCTTCATCGCGCTATACGGGATCATCAACTCGGTCGCCGGCCTGATCTGGGACTTTACCATCAAGCAATATCCGACGCCGTTCGGATCATCGCCGTTCCTCGGCAGCCAGCTGATCTCGACCCACCAGGCCGGCATGATCGGCGTAACCGTGCTGCTGCTGATCCTGCTGTTCCTGTTCTTCCAGTACACACGGATCGGACTTGCTATGCGGGCGGCTGCCGCGCTGCCTGAATCGGCTCGCCTGGTCGGCATCAACACGTCGTGGATGATCGCGTTGGGCTGGGGCATGGCTTCCGCGATCGGGGCGATCGCCGGCATCCTGATCGCTCCCGTCGTGTTCCTCGAGCCGAACATGATGCTGGGCGTGCTGCTCTACGGCTTCGCCGCGGCCGTGCTCGGGGGCCTGACTTCGCCGCTCGGCGCCGTGGTCGGCGGGTTCCTGGTCGGCATCTTTGAGAATCTCGCCGGGACCTACATTCCCGGCGTCGGTAACGAGCTGAAACTGCCGATCGCGCTTGCGCTGATCATCACCGTCCTGGTCTTCAAACCCGCTGGCCTGTTGGGCCGGCCCATCGTGAAGCGAGTTTGATCATGAGCGCTGTCGAAGACGTCGTCACAGAAGCACCGGCCGTAGAGGCCGTTCCGAAGCGCGCCATGACGCTCGGCTTGGGCACCTCGCTGGTAGTGCTGGCCGCGCTGGTGCTCGCACCGCTGTTCGTCAAGAACTTCATCATCTTCCAGATGACGATGCTCCTGATCTACGGCCTTGCGGTTCTGGCGCTCAATATCCTGACCGGTGGAAGCGGCCAGTTCTCGCTGGGCCAGAGCGCATTTTACGCGGTGGGCGCCTACACGTCGGCGATCCTGATGGAACATGTCGGGATGAACTACGCGCTGACGCTGCCGATCGCGGGGCTGATCTGTTTCGGCTTCGGATTCCTGTTCGGCCAGCCGGCGCTGCGGCTTTCCGGCGTCTACCTCGCGCTGGCGACGTTCGCGCTTGCCACCGCGATGCCGCAGTTGCTGAAGCTCGGCTTCTTCGAGCACTGGACCGGCGGCGTCCAGGGCCTGGTCGTGACCAAGCCCGACGCGCCGTTCGGCCTGCCGATGTCGCAGGACATGTGGCTGTACTACTTCACGCTCGTGATCACGATCGGCATCTACATCGCCTCGGTCAACCTGCTGCGGTCGCGTTCGGGCCGCGCCTTCATGGCGATCCGTGACAACGAGATCGCGGCGTCTGCGATGGGCGTCGACGTCGCGCTGTACAAGACGCTGGCGTTCGGTGTCTCGGCCGGCATCACCGGCATTGCCGGCGGCCTCGGCGCCATCGCGGTACAGTTCGTCGCCCCGGACGGCTACACCATCGTGCTGTCGATCTCGCTGTTCCTCGGCATGGTGGTCGGCGGCGTCGGCTGGCTGCCGGGATCGATCGTCGGAAGCGCCTTCATCATCTTCGTGCCGAATATCGCCGAAGGTATCTCCAAGGGCCTCTCCGGTGCCGTATTCGGCGTGCTTCTGTTCCTTGTCATCTTCCTGGTACCGCACGGCGCCAGGCAGGTCGCGATCGTTGCCCAGCAACTGATCGGCAAACTGAAGAAGTAAACCAGCTCAGGAGAAAAAATGCGTTCGGCAACAATAAGAAGCGCCGCCTTCTGGACGGCGCTCATCACTTTCGCTGCCGCAAACGGCAGTGCACTCGCCCAAAAGAAGTACGACACCGGTGCGACCGATACCGAAATCAAGATCGGTCACATCGTGCCCTACAGCGGCCCTGCCTCCGCCTATGGCATCATCGGCAAGACCGAAGAAGCGTACTTCAAGATGATCAATGAGAACGGCGGCATCAAGGGCCGGAAGATCAAGTTCATCTCGTATGACGACGCCTACAGCCCGCCAAAGGCCGTCGAACAGGTGCGCAAACTCGTCGAGAGCGACGAGGTGCTGCTGGTCTTCAATGCCCTCGGCACGCCGTCCAACACCGCGATCCAGAAATATCTGAACTCCAAGAAGGTGCCGCAACTGTTCGTCGCCACCGGCGCGACCAAGTGGAACGATCCGACGCACTTTCCGTGGACCATCGGATGGCAGCCGAGCTATCAGAGCGAAGCGCGCATCTACGCCAAGTTCCTGATGAAGGAAAAGCCCGACGCCAAGGTCGCCGTGCTCTACCAGAACGACGATTTCGGCAAGGACTACCTCAAGGGCCTGAAGGATGGCTTTGCCGGTAAGGCATCGGCGATCATCGCCGAGGAAAGCTACGAGGTCTCGGAGCCGACGATCGACAACCATATCGTCAAGCTCAAAGCCAGCGGCGCGGACGTCCTGATCAGCATCACCACGCCGAAATTCGCAGCGCAGACCATCAAGAAGATGGCCGAGGTCGACTGGAAGGCGCTCCAGATCGTGGCCAACGTCTCGACCTCGGTCGGCGCTGTCATGAAACCGGCGGGCTTCGAGAACGGACAAGGCGTGCTGTCGGCGCATTACGCCAAGGACGCCGGCGATGCGCAGTGGAAAGACGATCCCGGGATGAAGAAGTTTCTCGCCTTCCTGGACAAGCACTATCCGGACGCCGACCGCACCAACAGCCAGGTGATCTATGGTTATGGCGCAGCCCAGACCCTCACCAAGATCCTCGAGATGAGCGGTGACGACCTGACCCGCGCCAACATCATGAAACAGGCGGCGAACCTGAAGGACTTCACGCCCGACACGCTGTTGCCCGGCGTCAAGATCAACACATCCGCCACTGACTTCGCGCCGATCGAGCAGCTTCAGATGATGCGCTTCAAGGGCGAGAAGTGGGAGATGTTCGGAGAGGTCATCAGCGGCGAAGTCGAGCATTAATTAATATTCCGTCCCGCGGGCAGCTTCCCGCGGCATCCGACTAAATACCGCCCCCCGCGACCTCGTCGCGGGGGGCTTTTTGTTGCTGGACACGACCGAAAGGTATTCAATGCTGCCAAGAGCCGCCAAGCGCTCCAATCAAAAACAATGACACAGTCATCGATCCCAGGGAGATCAAAAAATGTCCGTTATCAACTTGCGACTGGGAGCCTTTGCGGCTGCCCTCGCATTGCTCGCCGCGACCAGCAGCGGTGCATTGGCACAAAAGAAATACGACACCGGCGCGAGCGACGCTGAAATCAAGATCGGCAACATCATGCCTTACAGCGGGCCGGCCTCGGCCTACGGCGTGATCGGAAAAACGTCAGAGGCCTATTTCAGGAAAATCAATGCCGAGGGCGGCATCAATGGCCGCAAGATCAACTTCATCAGCTATGACGACGCCTACAGCCCGCCGAAGACGGTGGAGCAGGCACGCAAGCTGGTAGAAAGCGACGAAGTCCTGCTCATCTTCAATCCGCTGGGCACGCCGCCGAATACCGCGATCCAGAAATACCTCAACACGAAGAAGGTGCCGCAACTGTTCGTCGCCACCGGCGCCACCAAGTGGAACGATCCGAAGGACTTCCCCTGGACCATGGGATGGCAGCCGAATTACCAGAGCGAATCCCGGATCTATGCGAAGTACATTCTGAAGAACAAACCGGACGCGAAGATCGCGGTGCTCTACCAGAACGACGACTACGGCAAGGACTATCTGAAGGGATTCAGGGATGGCCTCGGCGACAAGGCCGCCTCGATGATCGCCATCGAGGAAAGCTACGAGGTTTCCGAACCGACCATCGACTCTCACATCGTCAAGATGAAAGCGACCGGCGCCGACGTCTTCTTCAACATCACCACGCCGAAATTCGCAGCACAGGCGATCAAGAAGAACTCCGAGATCGGCTGGAAGCCGCTGCACTTCCTCAACGGCGTCTCTTCCTCGATCGGCAGCGTTATCAAGCCTGCGGGCTTTGAGAATTCGCAAGGCATCATCTCCTCAAACTACCTGAAGGATCCGACGGACATCGAGTGGAAGAACGATGCCGGCATGAAGGCCTGGAACGAGTTCCTGGACAAGTATTACCCGGAAGCCAATCGTGCCGACATCTTCGTGATGTATGCATATACCGTGGCACAAGGCCTCGAGCGTGTGTTGAGGGCGAGCGGCGACGATCTCACACGCGCCAACGTCATGAAGCAGGCCGCGAGCATCAAGGATCTCCAGCTCGGCGGCTTGCTGCCGGGCATCAAGGTCAACACGTCCGCCACCGATTTTGCTCCCATCTCGCAGGTGCAACTGATGCGGCTAAAGGGCGAGACCTGGGAACGCTTCGGCGAAATTCTCTCGGATGACGTCGGCGGCTAGCACCCGGGTTCGCCCATCAAAGAAGCAGCCTCTGCGGCTTTGTCGCAGGGGCTTTTTGTTGTGAGGTTACCGGCAAGATGCTAATCACGGCACGTCAAAGAGCTTCATCGAAGGAGCCTGGCAACTATCATTTGTTAAATGAAAAGGGAGAGACAAAAATGTCCGCATTAAAAAAACTGGCGGTTCTTTCAGCCACGTTTGGATTGCTTGCTGCATCGTCAAGCAGCGTTCTCGCACAGAAGAAATACGATGCCGGCGCAACCGACACCGAAATCAAGGTCGGCAACATCATGCCTTACAGCGGCCCCGCATCCGCTTATGGCGTGATCGCAAAGACCGAAGAAGCCTATTTCCGGAAGGTCAACGCCGAGGGTGGTATCAACGGACGCAAGATCAATTTCATCAGTTACGACGATGCCTACAGCCCGCCGAAGACTGTGGAGCAGGCGCGCAAGCTGGTCGAGAGCGACGAGGCATTGGTTGTCTTCAATCCGCTGGGTACCCCGCCGAACACGGCTATCCAGAAATACCTCAACTCGAAGAAGGTGCCGCAACTGTTCGTCGCTACCGGCGCCACCAAATGGAACGATCCGAAGAACTTCCCCTGGACCATGGGCTGGCAGCCCAACTACCAGAGCGAAACGCAGATCTATGCGAAGTATGTCCTGAAGAACAAGCCGGACGCCAAGATCGGGATTCTCTACCAGAACGACGATTACGGTAAGGATTACCTGAAGGGCTTCAAGGACGGACTCGGCGCCAAGGGGGCATCGATGATCGTCCTGGAGGAAAGCTATGAAGTCTCCGAACCGACCATCGACTCCCACATCGTCAAGCTGAAGTCGACCGGAGCCGACGTGTTCGTCAACATCACCACGCCGAAATTCGCCGCGCAGGCGATCAAGAAGAACGCCGAGCTCGGCTGGAAGCCCCTCCACTTCCTCAACAGCGTC
Source organism: Bradyrhizobium sp. AZCC 2262 (assembly GCF_036924535.1). Classification (NCBI taxonomy): domain Bacteria; kingdom Pseudomonadati; phylum Pseudomonadota; class Alphaproteobacteria; order Hyphomicrobiales; family Nitrobacteraceae; genus Bradyrhizobium; species Bradyrhizobium sp. AZCC 2262. Next base: position 7,214,109 of record NZ_JAZHRT010000001.1, read on the forward strand.
TCGGGCTCAATCGGCAGCGTCATAAAGCCGGCCGGCTTTGAGAACGCGCAAGAGATTATCTCTTCGCAATACCTCAAGGATCCTGCTGATACGGAGTGGAAGAATGATGCTGGCATGAAGGCCTGGAACGAATTCCTGGACAAGTATTACCCCGAGGCCAACCGCGCCGATTCATTCGTCATGTACGGGTACACGGTGGCACAAACTCTGGAGCATGTGCTGAAGTCTAGCGGCGACAACCTGACGAGGGAAAACGTGATGAAGCAGGCCGCAAGCTTGAAGGACCTCGAACTCGGGGGACTGTTGCCGGGCGTCAAGATCAATACGTCAGCAACCGATTTTGCACCAATTTCGCAGATGCAACTGGTGAAATTCAAAGGCGAGACCTGGGAGCGCTTCGGCGAAGTTCTCTCCGGCGACGCCGGCGGCTAGCCTCGTCTCCACAATCGACAACCGCATCAGGCCCCCTGCAACACCGTTGCGGGGGGCCTTTTCGTGAGCCTTCTGCTATCGCCCGATCGGAAAAGCCGATTGGCCCGCCAAACCGCTTACACTTCGGCGGATCATGCGCTAGGTATCGGCCCGGCACTCCCCACAAGAAGCCGCAGCGCCTATTCCCCTTGGGCGCGGAAGAACAAGGAGCTTTGCGAAATGCCCCTGCTGACCCGACGCCGTATCGCGACCACCCTGCTCGGCCTCGCGATGGCCATGAGCGCAACCGCCGCACTGGCGCAGAAGTACGACACCGGCGCCAGCGACACCGAGATCAAAATCGGCAACATCGTGCCCTATAGCGGTCCGGCATCGGCCTATGGTGTGGTCGGCAGGGCGATGGGCGCGGTGTTCAAGAAGGTCAATGACGAGGGCGGCATCAATGGCCGCAAGATCAATTTCATCTCCTATGACGACGCCTATTCACCGCCGAAGGCCGTCGAGCAGGCGCGCAAGCTGATCGAGAGCGACGAGGTTCTGCTGCTGTTCGGCACGCTCGGCACCCCCTCCAACACCGCGATCCAGAAATACGTCAACAGCAAGAAGGTGCCGCAGCTGTTCGTCGCCACTGGCGCCACCAAGTGGAACGACCCGAAGGCGTTTCCCTGGACCATGGGCTGGCTGCCGAGCTACCAGAGCGAGTCGCGCATCTACGCGAAGTATCTCACGAAGGAGAAGCCGGCGACCAAGATCGCCGTGCTCTACCAGAACGACGACATGGGCAAGGACTATCTGAAGGGCCTGAAGGACGGCTTCGCCAAGGATACCTCCCGCATCGTTGCGGAGGAAAGCTACGAGGTGTCGGAGCCGACCATCGACTCGCATGTGGTGCGGATCAAGTCGTCCAATCCGGATGTCGTGGTGTTCTTCACCACGCCGAAGTTCGGCGCGCAGGCGATCAAGAAGCTCGGCGAGATGAGCTGGAAGCCGGTCACCATCATCTCCAATGTCAGCGCATCCACCGCGACCGTGATGCGGCCCGCGGGGCTGGAGAATTCGCAGGGCGTGATCTCGGCCGCCTACGCCAAGGACGCCAGCGATCCACAGTGGGAGGGCGATGCCGGCATCAAGGCGTTCGACGCGCTGCTGACCAAATATTTGCCGGAGGTCAATCGCGTCGATTCCTCGGCCATGACCGGCTACAACATGGCGACCACCATGGTCGAAGTGTTGAAGCGTTGCGGCGACAATCTGACCCGCGAGAACGTGATGAAGCAGGCTGCGAGCCTGAAGCAGTTTCCGCAAGGCGGGCTGCTGCCGGGCGTCACCCTCTCCACCGGGCCGGACGACTTCCAGCCGATCGAGCAATTGCAATTGATGCAGTTCAAGGACGGGCGCTGGCAGTTGTTCGGCGACGTCATCAGCGGCGAACTCGGCCACTAGCGCGTGATGACTTTTCTTCGAAACGTCATCCCGCTCTATCTCTTTGATTTGAGCATGATCTTTTCGGAAAACCGGTATCCACTTTTCCGGATCATGCTCTAGGACAGGATTGCCATGACCGACCGACGCCCCTTCCTGCGTTCAATCTTCGATGCGGCCGTTGCGGCCGCGCATCCCGACGTCGTGCTGTCGGCGCATCTGCGCCCGGTGCCGAAGGGTAGGGTGATCTGCCTTGCCGCTGGCAAGGGCGCGGCAGCGATGGCGGCTGCGGCCGAACGGCACTATCTTGATGCGCTGGGGCTCGATCCCGCGCGACTGACCGGCATTGCCACCACGCGCCACGGCCACGGCGTGCCGACGCGGCGGATCAAAGTGATCGAGGCCGGCCATCCCGTGCCCGATGAAGCCGGGCTGAAAGCCGCCGACGAAACGCTGCGCCTCGCCGCTGAGGCAACCGCTGACGATCTGATGCTGGTGCTGTTGTCTGGCGGCGGCTCCGCGAACTGGATCGCGCCAGCCGAGGGTGTTTCGTTCGCGCAGAAGCAGCAGGTGAACCGCGCGCTGTTGCGGTCGGGCGCGCCGATCGGCGAGATGAATATCGTCCGCAAGCATCTGTCGCGGATCAAGGGCGGACGGCTGGCCCGCGCCGGACAGCGCGCCGCCGAAATCGTTACGCTGGCGATCTCCGACGTGCCGCATGACGATCCGTCCGCGATCGCATCGGGACCGACGGTGCCGGATCCGAGTACGCTGGCGGACGCCCGCGCGCTGGTGGCACGGTATAATCTCACGGTCGACGATGCTGTCAGGCGCGCGCTCGAAGATCCCAGGAATGAGAGCTGCAAGCCCGGCGATGCCGCGTTTGCCCGCGCACAATTCGAGATGATTGCCAAGCCGAAAGCTTCGCTCGACGCGGCCATCAAGGTCGCAAAGGACGCCGGCTATGAGGTCATCGGCCTCGGCGCCGATCTGGAAGGCGAAGCCCGCGACGTTGCGGCCGATCATGCGCGGCTGGCGCTGAAGGCACGCAGCGAGGGTAAACGCATCGCGATCCTTTCGGGCGGCGAACTCACGGTGACCGTACGCGGCAATGGTCGTGGTGGCCCCAATCAGGAATATGCGCTGGCGCTGGCGGATCTGCTGAAGGACACGTCAGGCATTGTGGCGCTGGCCGCGGACACCGACGGCGCCGACGGCGGCGCCGGCAGCGCAACCGATCCGGCCGGCGCGGTGATCGATCAGGCGACGTTTGCGAAGATGAAGTCGCTCGGCCTCTCACCTGCGGCCTACCTCGCCAACAATGACGCCACCGCGTTCTTTTCGGCCACCGGCGATCTGTTGCTGACGGGCCCGACACTCACCAACGTCAATGACGTCAGGGTGATTTTGGTAGACCCCGCCTAGGTTTTCCGAACCGCCGCCCGGCATCCTGTACGCGCCAAAACGTCGTTAACGCTTTGTTGAGCAAGTTGCGAAGAAACGGCACGCATTTGCCGGCCTCGAAGGTGCAATTCACCAGCTTGGGCTTCTAATGGCCGCTCTCCTGGAGGGAGGAGAGCCGCCGATGGCGGCTGGGGAAACGCCATATGAGCGATCACGGCCAGATTACCGCCCCGCGGTCAGCGCCCTTGAGTGCGCGGCTCGAAGAGGCGATCAACCATTTGTCGCTCGGGATCGTCATTTTCGACGAGAAACGCGAAGTCGTTTTCTGCAACGAGCGTTACAGGGAAATGTACGGGCTGTCGCCTGAGCAGGTGAAGCCGGGCACACCGACCAGTGAACTGATCCGGCATCGGCTGGATCTCGGCCTCAAGGTGCCGCTCGCCCCCGATGATTACATCCGTGCACGCGTCGGCCGCGACATCGCACTCGACACCACGGTGCAGGAGTTCGCCGACGGCCGGATCATCGCCTACACCGTCTACCCGGTGCCCGGCGGCGGCGGGATGGCGACCCACGAGGACGTCACCGGGCGCGAAGAGCTCAATGCCCGGCTGAAGAAACAATACGAACTCGGCAGGGAGCAGGAAGAGACGCTACGCGTCAGAAACTTCCAGTTCGACACCGCGATCAACAACATGTCGCAGGGGCTTTGCTTCTTCGATGCCGACCACTGCCTGATCGTCTGCAACGATCGCTTCGTCGAGATGTATGATATTGCGCCCGAGCGCGTCAGCCCCGGCATGTCGCTGATCGAGATCGTCGACCTGCGCTTCGAGGCCGGCAGCTTCCCCGCCATGACGCGGGACGAATATCTTCAGTGGCGCACCAACGTGGCGGTTTCCAACGAGGCAAAGGACAGCATCGTCGAATTGATGAACGGACGCACCTTCAAGATCCGGCACCGGCCGATGCCCGGCGGTGGTTGGGTCGCCACGCATGAAGACATCACCGAGCAGCGGCAGTCCGAGGTCAAGATCGAATACATGGCGCACCACGATGCGCTGACCGATCTGGCCAACCGGGTGCTGTTGAACGATCGGCTCGAATACGCGCTGGGCAGGGTTCAGCGTGGCGAAATGCTGGCCGTCCACCACCTCGACCTCGATCAGTTCAAGGCCGTCAACGATACCTTTGGCCATCCCTGCGGCGACAAGCTGCTCAGGATCGTCGCCGATCGGCTGCGCGGGCTCGTTGGCGAGGCCGACACGATCGCGCGGATGGGAGGCGATGAATTCGTGATCGTGCAGGCCACGGTCGCGGACCCCGCCGAGGCCACCTCGCTGGCGCAGCGCGTCATCGACGCGCTGACCGAGCCCTATGACATCGACGGCCAGCAGGCCGTGATCGGCGTCAGCATCGGCATTTCGGTCGGCCCCGGTGACGGATCGAACCCCGACAAATTATTGCGCAACGCCGACCTCGCACTCTACCGCGCCAAGAGCGACGGACGCGGCACGTTCCGCTTCTTTGAACCCGTGATGGACCTGCAGATGCAGACCCGCCGCATCATGGAACAGGACCTGCGCAAGGCGCTGCCGGCAGGAGAATTCGAGCTGCATTACCAGCCGGTCGTCAACCTCGCGAGCAAGGAAATCAGCGGCTTCGAGGCCCTGATACGCTGGAATCATCCGGGCAAGGGGATGATCTCGCCGGCCGACTTCATTCCATTGGCCGAAGAGATCGGCTTTATCGTCCCGATGGGCGAGTGGGTGATCCGGCAGGCCTGCGCCACCGCCGCGCAATGGCCCGACAACCTTCACGTCGCCGTCAATATCTCGGCGATCCAGTTTCGCAGCCCCGGCCTGATGCAGGTAATCGTCAGCGCGCTCGCGGCTTCCGGTCTCGCGCCCACGCGGCTGGAGATCGAGATCACCGAGTCCGTCCTGCTCCACAACAAGGAGGCGACGCTGGCCGTGCTGCATCAGTTGCGCGCGCTCGGGATCCGGATCGCCATGGACGATTTCGGCACCGGATATTCGTCGCTGACCTACCTGCAGAGCTTTCCGTTCGACAAGATCAAGATCGACCGCTCGTTCGTCAAGAACATCACCGAGGATTCGAGCTCGCTCACCATCGTGCGTGCGGTCGCCGCGCTCGCGAATGGAATGGGCATGACGGCTACCGCCGAGGGCGTGGAAACCGCGGAGCAGCTCCACAGCATCGCTTCCGAAGGATGCACGGAGATGCAGGGTTTTCTGTTCAGCCGGCCGCTTCCCGCCGCCGAGATCGAGCGGCAATTCCTGTCGGGCCGTGGCCAGCGAGATATTCAGGGCCGTATCGTCGCGGCCTGATTGATCTACACCGTCATTCCGGGGCGGCGCGTAGCGACGAACCCGGAATCTCGAGATTCCGGGTTCGTGCTCCGCACGCCCCGGAATGACGGGCCTTCAGAACTCCGCCGCGATCTTCGACAGCATTTCGAGCAGCGCTACGCGGTTGGCCGGGCCCAGCAATTCGTTGAGACGCGCCTCGTGCTTGCTGGCGACCAGCTTCTTGGCGCGCGCCAGCACTGCCCTGCCCTTGTCGGTCAGAACCAGGATGTGCGAGCGGCGATCGTGGGTCGAGCGCATCCGGGCGCAGAGGCCGCGGCTCTCCAGCGCATCCAGCATCGATACGAAATTCGGCCTGAGGATGCCGAGCGTGTTGGCGATTTCGGTCTGGTTGCGTCCGGGGTTCCGGTCGAGCAGCAGCAGCACCGAGAATTGCGCCGGCGTCAGTTGCAGCGGCGCGACGCAGCGCAGGAAGTCCTCGAACACCTTGAGCTGCGCGCGCTTGAGCGAGTAGCCGAGCAGGTCGGCCAGTTCGCCCAGTTGCAGCCCGGCATTGTCAGCGGCGCCATCCGCAGCGCCCGCAATTTCCTTGCCGCTGTTGCGCGGCGGCTTGACGGCATCGGTCGCTGCCTTGGAAACTGTCATGGCGTGAGGCTCGCACCCGAAAAGGGCCTGGCCGGTGGCCGGGCCCTTGATGTTATATTTGATAATTGTTATTGAATATATCAAATATCGACGGCTTTCAACTGCCGAGATATGGAACGGCCGGCGGACCGCGCGAGGTCAGGACCGGCGACGCTTTTAGGGGGAGCGCCAGTCTTGAACACGACGATCATGCTGTTCCTGCTGCAGGACGGCATCACCAATGGCGCGATCTATGCGCTGCTCGGGCTGGCGCTGGTGCTGGTGTTTGCCGTCACCCGCGTCATCCTGATCCCGCAGGGCGAGTTCGTCACGTTCGGCGCACTGAGCTACGCCGTGCTGGCGACCGGCAAGGTGCCGGGCACCGCGTGGCTGGCGATGGCGATGGGCTTGGTCGCCTTTGCTCTCGACTTGTTTGACGCGCGGCGGTCGCTGCGGCTCAAGCGGACATTGCGCTCCCTTGCCCTCAACATCGTCCTGCCCGCCGCCATCCTGGCCCTGACCTACGGTCTAGCCGGGCCCAGGACACCGATCGCGGTCAATATCGCGCTCTCGCTTTTGATCGTCACGGCGATCGGACTATTCCTCTACCGCATCGCATTCCAGCCGATCGCCCATACCTCGGTGCTGGTGCTGCTGATTGCCTCCGTCGGCTGCCATCTCGCGCTGCAGGGCCTGGGCCTGGTGTTCTTCGGCGCCGAGGGCCTGCGCGGACCGGCGCTGTCCAACACGGCATTGACGATCGGCCCGCTGCGCTTCACCGGCCAGAGCCTTGCGGTCTATGGGCTAACGATTGCCTTCATCATAGCACTCTGGCTGTTCTTCGGCTTCACGCGGATGGGCAAGGCGCTGCGCGCCACGGCGGTCAACCGGCTCGGGGCGCGCCTCGTCGGCATCCGCACCACGCTGTCGGGACAGATCGCATTCCTGCTGGCGTCCCTGATCGGCGCGATTTCCGGCATCCTGATCGTGCCGATCACGACGCTCTATTACGACACCGGTTTCCTGATCGGCCTGAAAGGTTTCATTGCCGCGATCATCGGCGGGCTCGTGAGCTATCCGCTGACCGCGGTGGCGGCCCTGATCGTCGGCAGCGTCGAGGCCTTCTCCTCGTTCTACGCCAGCAATTACAAGGAGGTCATCGTCTTCACGCTGATCCTTCCCGTGCTCGTGCTGCGTTCGCTCGCAGCGCCCGCCGTCGAGGAAGAGAAGGACTAACGGCGATGACGCAGCGAACCCCCGTCCTCATCTTCGCGCTCGTGATGGCGGCGATCCCGTTCCTTCCGGGTGTGCCGCCGTTCTGGATCGTGCTGCTCAACAATATCGGCCTCGCCGCGCTGGTGGCGATGGGGCTGGTGCTCCTGACCGGCGTCGGTGGCCTGACGTCATTCGGCCAGGCCGCCTTCTGCGGCTTCGGCGCTTACACCACAGCGGTGCTGACGACCGCCTACGGGTTTTCGCCGTGGCTCACGCTGCCGCTCTCGCTGCTGGTCAGTGGCGTGGCCGCCGTCCTGCTCGGCATCGTCACGGTGCGGCTATCAGGCCATTACTTGCCGCTCGGCACCATCGCCTGGGGCATCGGGCTGTTTTATCTGTTCAGCAAGCTGGAATTCCTCGGCCGCAATGACGGCATCTCGGGCATTCCGCCGCTCTCGATCGGCAATTTCAAAATGCTCGATCCCGGCACGATCTATTTCGCGATCTGGATCGCGGTGCTGGTCTCGGCATTGCTGACCATGAACCTGCTGGACTCCCGCACCGGCCGCGCGATCCGCGCGCTGCGGCGCGGGCACATCGCCGGCGAGGCGTTCGGCGTCCAGACTCCGCGCGCCAAGCTTCTGGTGTTCATTTATGCGGCGGTTCTCGCGGGCCTGTCCGGCTGGCTCTATGCGCATTTCCAGCGCGCCGCCAATCCGACGCCGTTCGGCGCGCAGGCCGGCATCGAATATCTGTTCATCGCCGTGGTCGGCGGCGCCGGCTATGTCTGGGGCGCGGTGCTCGGCGCCGGCATCGTCGTGATCCTGAAAGAGATCCTGCAGAGCTATCTGCCGTATGTCTTTGGCGGCCAGAGCCAGCTCGAGACCATCGTGTTCGGCATCCTGCTGGTCGTTTTGCTGCAACTGGCGCCGACCGGCGTCTGGCCGTGGCTGATGGCGCGATTGCCGCTCAAGCCAGGCCGCAAGATGCCCGACACGTCGCTCCCCCTCGCCAAGCGCGAGCGCGCGCCGGCTTCCGCTGCCGCGCTGCTGCAGATCGAGGAAGCACGAAAACAGTTCGGCGGCGTGATCGCCGTCAACGACGTCTCCTTCGACGTCCAGGCCCGCGAGATCGTCGCGCTTATTGGTCCCAATGGTGCCGGCAAGAGCACGACCTTCAACCTGATCACGGGCGTGCTGACGACCACCGGCGGCACCATCTCGGTGCTCGGCCACAAGGTCGACAATGCGCCTCCGCAGGAAGTGGTAAAACTCGGCGTCGCGCGCACCTTCCAGCACGTCAAGCTGGTGCCCGACATGACCGTGCTGGAGAACGTCGCGATCGGCGCGCATCTGCGCGGGTCTTCGGGCGCGATATCAAGCATGTTCCGGCTCGACCGGGCCGATGAGGCAAAGCTGCTGGCGGAAGCCGCGCGCCAGATCGAACGTGTCGGCCTCGGCGACCAGATCAACCAGTTGGCGGGAAGCCTGTCGCTCGGCCAGCAGCGCATCGTCGAGATCGCACGCGCGCTGTGTGTCGATCCGTTGCTGCTCTTGCTCGACGAACCGGCCGCGGGATTGCGCCACATGGAGAAGCAGCGGCTCGCTGCGCTGCTCCGTCAATTGCGCGACGGCGGCATGTCGGTGCTCCTGGTCGAGCACGATATGGGTTTTGTGATGGATCTGGCCGACCGCGTCGTGGTGCTCGATTTCGGCACCAAGATCGCGGAGGGCACGCCGGCCGCGATCAAGACCAACCCCGATGTGATCAAGGCCTATCTCGGAGCCACCGCATGAGCGCGCTGTTATCGGTCTCCGACGCCCATGTCTCCTACGGCAAGGTCGAGGCCGTGCGTTCGGTTTCGCTCGACGTCGCCGACAACGAGATCGTCACTATCATCGGCGCCAACGGTGCCGGCAAGACCACGCTGCTGAACGCCATCATGGGCGTGCTGCCGCTCAAGGGCGCCACCGCCTTCGCTGGCGCCGACATGGCGCCGCTCGACATCGAGGATCGCGTCGCGGCGGGCTTGTGTCTGGTGCCCGAACACCGCGAATTGTTCGGCACCATGAATGTCGAAGACAATCTGGAGCTCGGCGCCTTCCGGATTCCGAAGGCTACCGCAGCAAAATCGTTCGAGCGCGTCTATACGCTGTTTCCGCGGCTGAAGGAGCGGCGCAAGCAGCTGGCCGGGACGCTGTCGGGTGGCGAGCAGCAGATGCTGGCGATGGGCCGCGCGTTGATGGGCGCGCCAAAACTGTTGATGCTGGACGAACCGAGCCTCGGGCTGGCGCCGATCATCGTTGCCGACATCTTCCGCACCATCGTCGAACTGCGCGCCGCCGGCGTCTCGGTGCTGCTGGTCGAGCAGAACGCGCAAGCCGCCCTGCAAATCGCCGACCGCGCCTACGTCATGGAACTCGGCGAATTCATCCTGTCCGGATCGGCAAAGGATATTGCTAACAACCAGCGCGTCGCGGCGAGCTATCTCGGCTTCCAGCACGAGGGCGCGAGCGGGATCTAGGGCGCGTGAATCTAAAGTTCGCCACATAAAGTCTGCTGAGCTTTGTGACAGAAGCGTTTGACAGAAGCCGATGCGACGCGCAATTGGGACTGCAGATACCCGGCGCAGCGAACCGCGCGCCCCCTCCGGCGTGAGCCGGCGGGCTTCGCCATGCCCTTCCGAAGTCACCCGACCCTCAAATTCTCCGCCGAAGTCTTCCCTTTGTTGGGCACTTCCTCATAGCTGACCTTTGCACCCTCATTGAGTGTGCTGAGCCCAGCTTTCTCGACCGCGGAGATGTGCACGAACACATCCTTGCTGCCGTTATCGGGCTGAATGAATCCATAGCCCTTTGTCGCGTTGAACCACTTCACCGTTCCGGTTGCCACCTTGGTCGTCTCCCATATCCGATAGGACCTCAAGACAACCTCATGCCGATTTGGAAGGCAAGCAAAACCCGCCAGGGTGTGCCGGCAGGTCCGGCGTATGGGCTGGTGCCTTCCAAATATCCGCGAATTAACTCGCTTTTGAGATCCCTGGAGGCGCATACTAGGACAATCATCGCTCCGCCTCCTGGGCATTACCGGTGACAGAGAGTGTTGCGCTCCCGCCTATTCGAGGGAAGCATCATGCCCCAGTCTCAACGGCTGTCGTCCGTCATTCCATTCGTTGCAATTGAGCGCCCCGTTTGTCCGAAGTGCAAGGCCCCGATGATGCTCGTCAGTATCGAGCTCGCACGCCCGGGCATCGACTTGCATACCTTTGAATGCGCCATCTGCAACCACGTACATACGACCCTTGCCGCGTATGAAGACCCGATGAAGTCCAAGTCCCTCGGACGATGGCTTCAAGGCGATTTGCACCCACCCAGGTAAGGCGCGCCCGGAGTGAACCGGCGGATTTTGTACTTGAAGGGCTAGCGCCGCGCAAAGCGCCCCCTGATTGATATCGCAATGTCCGCGATCGCGGCGCCAACAATACCCTGTATGTTCGGCAATGCCGCGAAGGGAATTGCCGAAGTCCGGAACGACGGCAAACTAAACTTGCCACTAGAGATGGATCTTTCGCCGCAGCCGCTCCTGTTTTTGACAGGTTAAGCCACTCATGCCGGCATCAAGCGCCTTAGTCCTTTCCGGGCGGCGGTTCGTTCGCTACTTCCTCTGCCAGTAGCTTTAAAAAGTTCTCCTGCCGCGCGTCAGCTTTCGCTGCCGCCGCTTCCGATGCAGCCACGAGACTGCGATAGAGCTTAAGGTTTTGCTGGCGAATGAAAAATTGATGTTCCATAGCTACCTCCTCTGAGGGCATGGACCGAAGCGCATCGTGCGCTTAAGAATGGTGGATGGGAAGTGTCGAGCACGTATTGTCTGCCGGAGCGATCGAGGAAGACGACGACAAGCTGGGGCAAGCCGTCACCAACGTGGCACTGACATCGCTCAAGCGGTTAGTTGGGCGGCAAGTAATCATTAAGACGGGCACAAGCCGGGATGCCGTCTGGCTTGCCGACGCTTACGGCGTTGTAAATACGGTCAGCCTTTACGTCGAGCACGGACAGGAGACTTTTCATGCCATTCACGTCGAAGCGAGCAATTCGTTTTCGTTAGCGTTGCGGATCTCTTTGTTAGCCGCCGCTCTGCTGGCCGCTCTGGTTTGGATTTTGCGTCTGTTGGTCAGGCGTCTGATTCGGGTTCTGGCCGGACTTGGCGGACTAATCGCCCTGTCGATTCTGCTGACCATACTTGTTGGGATCATTCTGTTGGTCATCCCGTCTCCTTAATGGTCGGGAACATATGACAACCGAGCCTACGGAGGTTCGTTCCGACAAATCAAAAAGAAAGCCGTTCAATTCAAATGTGGCAGACCACTTGCTAATTATCGCGACCTTTGCCTTCAGTTACCCCCTCGTGCTGAGCGACGCGTCCAACATATGCATATGCGCTTCTGCTGTTGTCGTACCCGGGGGTGCGATTCAATGCCTTTGCGATTTTCGTAGCGCCGGCGTTAATGCAGCCGGAAGACTCCGTCCACGGCGCGTAGTTCGGCAGGCTTGATCAGTTTGGAGTGCACCACGGTGACCGCAAACAGCGGGCCTTCGAGCTTTGCTTCCCAGAACGCGAGGAAATCCTTCAACGCCGGGAAATCCGGAAACATGTCGTAGTCCTGCCAGACGTAAGTTTGCAGCAGCCAGCGCCGATCCGGACGGCGATAAACGATCTCCGCTGTTGTCAGCCCGTAGCCTAAGACCTGCTTCCTGAAATCCTTGGAAACCGCATCTTTCTCGACCATGCCAACCTCCAGCCGGACTGAAGAGTAATGCGTGATTCTCAATTCGCCAAAAAGGAAAACGTTCAATAGGTCATAGCAATCAACGCGCTAGCAGCATGTTACGTCACCTGCTAGCAGTCGCCCATCCTCCAGAAACTCAAGTCGCAGTCAAACATCGTGGGCCGAAGCCCTTGCGCCCCAGCGTCACAAGCTTATGTGAAGAGCGGCTAGCACTCGCTCATTGCGACTGCCAATCCAGAAAATCGCAAAAGCCAAGGAGGACCGCATGAAATTCCGTCCGCTCCACGACCGTGTCGTGGTCAAACGCATCGATGCCGAAGATAAAACCGCAGGCGGCATCATCATTCCGGACAGTGCCAAGGAAAAGCCCTCGCAGGGCGAAATCGTCGCCGTGGGCCCGGGTGGCCGCGACGAAGCTGGTAAACTGATCCCGATCGACCTCAAGGTTGGCGACCGCGTGCTGTTCGGCAAATGGTCCGGCACCGAAGTCAAGATCGACGGCCAGGAGCTGTTGATCATGAAGGAAAGCGACGTCATGGGCGTCCTAACCGACGTTCCGGCTACCAAGAAGAAGGCCGCCTAACCGCACCCGCTCCCTCATCCTGAGGAGCCGGCGCAGCCGGCATCTCGAAGGATGAGCTCCAAGCTCAACTCATCTCATCCTTCGAGACGCCCTCCGGGCTCCTCCGGATGAGGATCAGTTTCAAACGGAGATCATTATGTCAGCCAAAGAAGTCAAATTCGGCGTCGACGCCCGCGACAGGATGTTGCGCGGCGTTGAAATTCTCAACAACGCGGTCAAGGTGACGCTCGGTCCCAAGGGCCGCAACGTCGTCCTCGACAAGTCGTTCGGCGCTCCCCGCATCACCAAGGACGGCGTCACCGTCGCCAAGGAAATCGAACTCGACGACAAGTTCGAGAACATGGGCGCGCAGATGGTGCGCGAAGTCGCCTCCAAGTCGGCGGACGCTGCCGGCGACGGCACCACCACCGCGACCGTTCTCGCGGCTGCGATCGTCCGAGAAGGCGCCAAGTCGGTTGCCGCCGGCATGAACCCGATGGACCTGAAGCGTGGTATCGACATGGCGGTGGAAGCCGTAGTCGCCGACCTCGTCAAGAACTCCAAGAAGGTCACCTCGAACGAGGAAATCGCCCAGGTCGGCACCATCTCCTCCAACGGCGACGCCGAGATCGGTAAGTTCCTCTCCGACGCCATGAAGAAGGTCGGCAACGAGGGCGTCATCACGGTTGAAGAAGCCAAGTCGCTCGAGACCGAACTCGAGGTTGTCGAGGGCATGCAGTTCGACCGCGGCTACATCTCGCCCTACTTCGTCACCAACGCCGACAAGATGCGCGTTGAAATGGAAGATGCCTACGTCCTCATCAACGAAAAGAAGCTATCTCAGTTGAATGAATTGCTTCCCTTGCTCGAAGCCGTGGTGCAGAGCGGCAAGCCGCTTGTGATTATAGCGGAAGACGTCGAAGGCGAAGCGCTTGCCACCCTCGTCGTCAACCGTCTGCGTGGTGGCCTCAAGGTCGCTGCCGTCAAGGCTCCGGGCTTCGGTGATCGCCGCAAGGCCATGCTGCAGGACATCGCCGTTCTGACCGGTGGTCAAGCGATCTCGGAAGATCTCGGCATCAAGCTCGAGAACGTCACGCTCTCCATGCTCGGTCGCGCCAAGAAGGTGATGATCGACAAGGAAAACACAACAATCGTCAGCGGCGCCGGCAAGAGGTCCGACATCGAGGCGCGCGTTCAGCAGATCAAGGCGCAGATCGAGGAAACCACCTCGGACTACGACCGTGAGAAGCTGCAGGAGCGTCTGGCCAAGCTCGCGGGCGGCGTCGCCGTGATCCGCGTCGGCGGCGCGACCGAAGTCGAGGTGAAGGAGCGCAAGGATCGCGTGGATGACGCGATGCATGCGACCCGTGCGGCGGTTGAGGAAGGCATCGTGCCGGGCGGCGGCGTCGCTCTGCTGCGCGCCTCCCAGCATCTCAAGGGACTTCGCACCAAGAACGACGACCAGAAGACCGGCGTCGAAATCGTCCGCAAGGCGTTGTCGTATCCAGCCCGCCAAATCGCCATCAATGCTGGGGAAGACGGTTCGGTGATCGTCGGCAAGATCCTCGAGAAGGATCAATATTCCTACGGCTTCGACTCGCAGACCGGCGAATACGTCAACCTGATCTCCAAGGGCATCATCGACCCGACCAAGGTGGTTCGTGTGGCGATCCAGAACGCAGCGTCCGTCGCGGCGCTCCTGATCACCACGGAAGCTATGGTGGCCGAAGTGCCGAAGAAGAACGCCGGCGCTGGCGGCATGCCTCCGGGCGGCGGCATGGGTGGCATGGGAGGTATGGACTTCTAACTCCAACCGTTCAGCGCACAACGATAAGAAAGGCCCGGCAGCATTGCTGGGCCTTTCTGCACACAAGGCCACCGCCGCAGGGAGAAGTGGGTAGCAATTGAGGCTCGTCCAGTGAGCGCGTCTATTGGCGATATCTGACCGCCAGAATTTTTGCCGAGTTGCTGCGAGGAAATGTCCGGTTTGGGCGTATTCTCCTCAATGCCGATTGTCTGAAGACGATCGCAAAAAACCCTAGCTGCTTCGGCGCTATCTGCACCGCGCGCCGGTGGCGCCTTGGTGCGCCACAGCCCTCTCCTTTCACTAACGAAATCTTAAGCATGATCCGAATTCCGCCGGTTCCCAGTGAGTTGCACAACTTCCTGATCACGCACGGCCTTCTAACTTTGCGGTGCAGCAACCATTTTCCGTCCAACGCCGGGCGGCGTCGACGATCGCTGCCGGTCACAAGGTCAGACGATGCACGCCTCCGATTGCCCTACGGTCGACACGACAGAATTCCTGCTGGCGGCGCTTGAGCAGGCGAGCGAGGCCGTCGTCATCATCGACGGTGACCTGCATATAAGCCATTTCAACGCTGCGGCGGAATCGATCTGGGGCGTACCGCGCACGGAGGTTCTCGGCTGCGATGCACGCGGCCTCGGCTTCGATGACCTGCAAAATGGCGCTGATTACGAGATCACGATCCGCCGCAACGACGGCAGCCGGATCCGGGCTCAGCTATCGGTATCGCGTGTCGAGATCGGGGGCCGAGCCAACTACATGGTCTTCGTTCGTGACACCACCGCGGAGGTCGAGCGACGCGAGAGGATCGCGTTGCTCAATCTGGTGGCCGACAAGACCAACCGCGCGGTCGTCGTCACCGATCGGAGGCTGCAGGTCGTCTACACCAACGCCGCGTTCTCCCGACTGTTCGGATACTCGCCTGAAGAAGCGCAAGGACGACAGGCGCACCGCTTGATCGGCAGCCGATTCACCGATCGCACGACGCTGGCGAAGCTGCCCCGCAAAATCTTCGATGACAGCGGCGCTGAAGAGGAAATCCTGGGCTACGACAAGAACGGCGATGAAATCTGGGTCTCGGCCATGGTCAAGCCGTTCCGCAACGCCCGCGGACGGGTCAAGTACATCTTCGCCCTGTTGACCGATATCTCCGAAAACAAGCAGCTGAGGTCGTTGCAGCAGCTGATCATGGCGGCGCTCGCCGACGAACTCCCGCTCACCGAGATCGCCGACCAGCTGTGCCGGCGCGTCGAAACCATCGCACCCGATGTCGTAGCTTCAGTGCTGCACGTCGATTCCGACGGGCTGGTGCACCCGCTGGGCGGACCCAGCCTGCCCGATGACTACTCCCGCGCGCTCGAAGGCGTCGCCATTGGTCCGGACGTCGGCTCGTGCGGGTCGGCGGCATATTTCGGCAAGCCGGTGCTGGCCGAAGATCTCGACACCGACCCGCGCTGGCAGCCGTACAAGACGCGGCCGCTCGAGATCGGCCTGAAGGCCTGCTGGTCGACGCCGATCAAGGCCAAGGACGGCCGCGTGATCGGGACCTTCGCGTTCTATTTCAGGGAATCCCGCGCGCCGAGCCGCTGGCACCAGCGGATCGTCGACGCCTGCGTTCACCTCGGTGCGCTGGCGATCGAGCGCAAGGAAGCGCGAGCCCAGATCGCCCGCCTCGCCTACCATGACATGCTGACCGGGCTGCCGAACCGCGCGCAATTGCGTGAGCTGATCGACCAGGCCATTGCGGACTGTCCCGCGGAAAAACAGCTCGCCCTGATATTTCTCGACCTCGACCATTTCAAGGACGTCAACGACACGCTGGGACATTCGGCGGGCGACGCCCTGCTGATCGAGTTTACAAAACGGCTCCGCACCCGCATCCAGCCGTCCGATCTGCTGGGACGCCTGAGCGGCGACGAATTCGTCATCGTGTTGCCGAACTGCGATCCCGCCCGCGCCTCGCTGGTCGCCTCCAACATCACTGACGCGCTGGCGTCGCCGCTATGGATCGACAACAGGCAGGTGCCGATTTCCGCCAGCATGGGCATCAGCATCTATCCCGACAACGCGACCGATATCGATACGCTGATACAGCAGGCCGATGCCGCGATGTACAAGGCCAAGCAGGCGGGCCGCTCCACCCACCGCTTCTTCAGCGCCGACATGAACCGGCTCGCCGAGCAGCGGCTCGTCTTCAGCGCGGCGCTCCGCCAGGCCATCGCCAATGACAGGCTGAGGCTCGTCTATCAACCGCAGACCCGAACCGTCGACGGCGCCCTCTACGGCGTTGAAGCGCTGGCGCGCTGGCATGATCCCGATCTTGGCGAAGTGCCGCCTTCGAAATTCATCCCGCTGGCCGAGGAAGTCGGCCTGATCGAACAGATCGGCCTGTGGTCGATCCGCGAGGCATGCCGGCAAATGGGCGCGTGGCGCCATGCCGGGCTGGACGTCCCCTGCGTGGCGGTCAACCTGTCCCCGCTCAATTTCCAGAATGCGAAGCTCGCGGCCGTGGTGGCGGAGACCCTCGCGGCGAACGGCCTTCCGCCTGAGACATTGATGCTCGAGATCACCGAAGGCGTGCTGGTGAACGAGCGTTCGGCCGCGATCGAAACCATGAATGCGATACGCAGGCTCGGCGTCGGCCTGTCGCTGGACGATTTCGGGACCGGCTATTCAAGCCTGAGCCGGCTGGCGCACTTGCCGATCCGCGAATTGAAGATCGATCGCAGCTTCATGCGCAACATCGAGCGCGACGCCAGCGCGCTCGCGATCGCCACTGCCGTCGTCCGCGTCGGCCAGAGCCTGAAAATGGCTGTTGTCGCCGAGGGCGTCGAAACCGAGGGCCAGCGCAAGCTGCTGGCCGGGCTCGGCTGCGACGTCGTGCAGGGATACCTCTGCGCGCCTGGGATGTCGCCCGAAGCGTTCGAGCGATGGCTGCTCGACCATGTCGCTGAGCAAGCCCGCGCGATGCGCAAGAGCATCGAGGAGGCCCGTTCGCAACCGACGCCGTCGTTGCTGATCGCTTCCACCGGCGGTTGACCGAAGGGTAGGCACGCTTCCGCCTTCGCTCGTTGAGCTGCGGCGAGACAAGTCGCTTTGCCCACCCTACAGACCGACCCCTTACTTCGCCGGGGTGTACTTGCCGTCCTTCACGGTCAAAATGATGCGCGAGCGGTCGTCGAGGCCGTAGCGATCCTTTTCGGTGAAGTTGTAGACACCCTGGCTTGCCGCGATGTCCTTCTCGGTCATCATGGCCTGGCGGAGCGCCTCGCGGAATTCCGGCGTACCCGGCTTCGCCGTCTTCAACGCCACCGGCACGATCCGCTTGAGCACCTCGAAGGCGTCGTAGGAATGTCCGGCGAACTGGCTGCGGCTGTTGGCGCCGTATTTTGCCTCGTAGGCGGTGTTGAGCGCGAGACCCGGCTTCTTCGTCATTGCGCTGTCGGGCTGGGATTCCGGCGACATCACCGGACCCGACGCCATGATCACGCCTTCCGCCGCAGGACCCGCGATACGGATGAAGTCCATGCTGGCGGCCCCGTGGGTCTGATAGATGAGCCCCTTGTAGCCGCGCTCGCGCAGCGTGCTCTGCGGCAACGCTGCCGCGGTGCCGGAAGCGCCGACGAGAACCGCGTCGGGATTGGCGGCGACGAGTTTCAGCACCTGTCCGGCGACCGAGGTATCCGGCCGGGCAAAGCGCTCTTCGGTGGCCATGGTCAGGCCCATCGGAACGGCCTGAGCCTTGAAGTCGTTGACCCAGAGGTCGCCATAGGAATCGGAGTACCCGATATAGCCGACGGTCTTGATGCCATGCGCCTTCATGTGCTCGTACAGCACTTTGCCCATGATCGGGATTGGCTGCGGCATGGCTACCGACCACTTCATGCGCGCTTCGTTGATCGGGAACGGCGCGAGGCCGAAATGCGGGATCCCCGCCTCATTTGCAACGGTGGAGACCGCGACCGTCGGCGGTGTCGTCGAAGAGCCCATAATGATATCGGCTTTGGATTCAGTCACGAAGCGCCGCGCATTGGTGGTCGCGGCCGTGGGATCGCCACCATCGTCGAGCACGATGACCTTGACCGGCACGCCGCCGATTTCCTTCGGCACGAAGTCGAGTGCGTTGCGCTCGGGAATACCAAGGGCTGCCGCAGGCCCCGTCGTGGTGACGGAAATGCCGATCGTGATCTCGTTGGTCTGGGCGACAGCAGGCGCGCCCGCCAGTGCGAGGGCTGCTACGACAGACGCAGCGGACAGAAAACCCTTCTTCATTCATTCCTCCCTTGATTATCTATTTATCGTTTAAGCAAAATCCTGTGAGCTGTTCAGCCCCTTCTTTAGGTCATGCAGGGGGCTGAGTCAGCCCCGGGGACTGAGTGAGCCCTGCATGAACCGCTCGATGATCTCCTGCGGCATCGGAGCCGATTTCAGCCGTGCGGGGTCATCCGGATGCTTGCCGACCAGCACGCGGGTCTCGAACGCTTCGATGGCCAGAGCCTCGCCCTTGAACACATTGTGGACCACCTCGAAGGAGGATCGCTTGAAACTCTCGATCCGGCTTTCGATTCTGATCCAGTCGCCATGGGTGGAGGGGATGTGGAATTTCGCCCGCGTGTCCACCATCGGTATGCCGACCAGGCCGTATTTGTGGATGATGTCCTGTTTCGAAAAACCGGCGGCTTCGAACATGATCGAGGTCGAATCGTCGAACATCGCGAAGTAACGCGGGTAGTAGACGATGTTGGCGGGGTCGCAGTCGCCCCACTGGATCTGTACGTCGCGCGAATGGACGAACATGAGATATATCTAATTTCTTTGTTGGAGCATGATCTACACGGAAAACCGCTTCGCACTTTTCCGGATCATGCTCTAGCGCGGCGCCATGCGAAGCGCGGCATCGAGCCGCACCACTTCGCCGTTCAAATACGGGTTGTCGATCATGTGCAGCGCCAGCGACGCGAACTCGTCGGCCTGGCCGAGCCTACGCGGGAACGGGATCGAGGCGGCGAGCGAATCCTGCGCCTCCTGCGGCAAATTGGCGAGCAAGGGCGTGAGGAACAGGCCGGGTGCGATCGTCAGCACGCGAATGCCGAACTGCGCCAGTTCGCGCGCGATCGGCAACGTCATGGCGACGATGCCGCCCTTGGAAGCCGAATAGGCTGATTGACCGATCTGTCCGTCATAGGCCGCGACCGAGGCGGTGGAGATCACGACGCCGCGCTCGCCGGTCGCAAGCGGCTCCAGCTTCGACATGCCAGCCGTCGCCAGCCGCAGCATGTTGAAGGAGCCGATCAGGTTGACCTTGATCACCTTGTCGAAATCGCCGAGCGCCATCGGGCCTTCCTTGCCGATCACGCGCTTGGCGACGCCAATGCCGGCGCAGTTTACGAGAACGCGCGCCGGGCCGTGGGCCGCCGCAGCCTTGGCGATCGCGACTTCCGCCGAGGCGGCGTCGGAGACGTCGCAGATCACGGCTGTGCCGCCGATTTCAGCGGCAACGGTTTCCGCCAGCTTGGCGTTGAGATCGCAGACCGCGACCTTGGCGCCCTGCGCCGCGAGCCGGCGCGCGGTCGCCGCGCCCAATCCCGATGCGCCGCCGGTGACGATGGCGGCCTGGTCCTTCAACTGCATGATATTCTCCCTGACGAGCTCTTGTTCGAATTTTGCTAAAGCGTAATCACCTGCGCCGGCGGCGCGGGCGAATAAATCTCCTCGATCAGCGCGTTGCGATTTTCCAACACCGCGCGCTGGTTGATCGAGCCCTTGTCGGTGACCTCGCCGCGATCGATCGACAGCGGCGTATCGAGCAGCACCGCGCGCACGATCCGGGTCGACGAGCCTGTCGCGCCCGCGACAAGCGCCTGAAAGCGTTCGCGGAAGGCCGCAACGATCAGCGGGTCGGAC
Source organism: Bradyrhizobium sp. AZCC 2262 (assembly GCF_036924535.1). NCBI lineage: Bacteria > Pseudomonadati > Pseudomonadota > Alphaproteobacteria > Hyphomicrobiales > Nitrobacteraceae > Bradyrhizobium > Bradyrhizobium sp. AZCC 2262. The sequence goes on from NZ_JAZHRT010000001.1 coordinate 7,234,595, forward strand.
GCCGCAGTGGCCAGATCGTCTGATGGAAGCGTCGGATTGATCAGGCGGCAGCCGTCGAGATCGAGCACGACGAGCGCCGATATTTCGTCGCGGTTGATGCCGGCAATGACAACGTCGCGTACCAGCGGCGCGCAGGCCGCAACGAAGCGCGCGCGCAACGGACCAACGCTGACCCAGGTCCCGCTGGCGAGCTTGAAGTCTTCGCCGGTGCGGCCGTCGAAATCGAACCCGGCGCCGAAATTATCGGGGTCGACCGGCTTCAGCGCATCGCCCATTTTGTAGAAGCCTTCCTCGTCGAAGGCCTTCGCGGTCATATCAGGCTGACGCCAATAGCCCGGCATGACGTTCGGCCCCTTGGCGCGAACCTCGAGCTTGCCGTTGTTGGGCACGAGCTTGGCATCATTGCCCAGCACCGGCAGCCCGACGTGGCCGGAGCGGCTGGTGTGCGGATTGACCGACATGAAGAACGGCGCGGTCTCGGTGGCGCCGAGACCGGTCAGCATCGGCACACGATAGCCGGTTTCCTGCACGGAAAGTTCGTCGAGACTGTTCCAGACGAAGGCCGACAGCGCCGCGCCCGAGAAGAACATCGCATGGAGGCGGCCGAAGAATTTTTTGCGCAAGGCTGAGTCATCGCGCAAGTATGGCAGCAGCGATTCATAACCCTTGGGCACGTTGAAATAGACCGTCGGCGAAATCTCCTGGAGATTGCGCACGGTCTCCTCGATGCCGCCGGGCATCGGCTTGCCCTCGTCGAGATACATCGAGCCGCCATTGTAGAGCGTGAGCCCGATATTGTGATTGCCGCCAAAGGTGTGATTCCACGGCAGCCAGTCGACGATAACCGGCGGCTCGTCCTTCAGGAACGCCAGCGTCTCGCGCAGCATCACCTGGTTGGCGCAGATCATGCGCTGGGTATTGATGACCGCCTTCGGGTTGCCGGTCGAGCCCGACGTCAGCAGGAATTTTGCGATCGTCTCCGGGCCGATGGCCTCGTGCACCGCGTCGAGACGCGGGTGCAACGGCGCAGCCATCAGGTCCGCCAGCGTGGTGACGTCGCGGCCGGGCACGGCGCCACGCGATGCCGCGATTTCAGTACCGGCGGACACATTGGCAACCAGCGCATCGGCGAATTTCGTGGCGTCGTCCGCGAAAACGAGGCCCGGCGTCAACAGCTTCATCAGATAGCTGAGCTTGCCGTAGTCCCGCGACACCAGCGAATAGGCCGCCGATACCGGACAGACGGGAATGCCGGCATAGAGCGCGCCAAACGCCATCAATGCATGATCGATCGAATTGCCGGACAGGATGACGACCGGCTTCTCGGCCGAAAGGCCGCGCGCCAGCAACGCAGAGGCGATGTGCCGCGAGGAGGCGAGCAGCTCCGCATAGGTGATCTGCCGCCAGCCCCGTGCGGTGTTGCGCTCCGCCATGAAGACCCGATCGGGCGCGGCCGCGGCCCAATGATGCAAGCGGTCGGTGAGCCGCACCGGATAGTCGCGCAGCTGGGTTTTCGGACGCAGATAGATGGTGCCGTTGTCGCGGCGCTCGACATGCACCGCGGGCGTGCCGAAAGAGATCGGGCGCAGCGGACGATCGGCGCGCGCGGCGGATTCGGTCGAGGCGGACATGCTGGGCTTGGCGCTCATGTCAGGTCGGCTTCACCTTTGCGGTCTTGTGGTCGAGAAACGCGCGAATGCGGCGCTTTGCCTCTTTGTCGCTCTGCGCCACCGTCGCCATCAGCGATTCCATCAACAGGCCGGTCTGCGGATTGGCTTCCGCGATCATCGGCAACGCCTGCAGCACCGCGAAATTGGTCAGCGGCGCGTTCGCAGCGACGCGTTCGGCCAGCTCCAGCGCCTTCGGCAGCGCGCCGCCGGCATCCGTGAGGTATTGCGAGAAGCCATAGGCCGAGCCTTCAGTGGCCGAATAGACCCGGCCCGTCAGCATCATGTCGATCATCCGCGCCACCCCGATCAGCCGCGGCAGCCGCACCGATCCGCCGCCGCCGACGAAAATGCCGCGCTGGCCCTCAGGCAGCGCAAAATAGGCTGACGGTTCGGCGACGCGGATATGCGCCGCGCAGGCCAGTTCCAGGCCGCCGCCGATCACCGCGCCCTTCAGCGCCGCGATCACGGGGATGCGGCTATACTGGATACGGTCGAACACCCGGTGCCACATCTGGGAGTGCCGCAGGCCTTCGGTCGCGTCATGCTCGGTCAGTTCGGACAGGTCGAGGCCGGAGGAGAAATGGTCACCGATGCCATGGATCACCACCGCGCCGACGTCATCAGGAAGATTGGAGAAACAATCCTGGATCGCCAGGATGATGCCGTCGTTCAGCGCATTGCGCTTGGCCGGGCGGTTGAGGCCCACGGTCAGCACCGCGCCCGTCTGCTCGATCTTGAGCAGGCCGGATTGACCCGCAGCGGCGGTGGAGGCGTTTCCCATGGGCGTATGTTACTTCCTGTGCAGAATCGTTATATTTTATAACGATTTTGGCAGGAGTCAATGAGGGAAGTTTACCCTCCCCTGGAGGGTCGAGACGAGCGAAGCTCGCTCCTGGGTCGACGCGAAGCGGCGGGGCGGGGTGACGGTCTCACCTCACGATCAGTGCCCGAGTGGAGAGATCACCCCGCCCCATCTCACATTTCGCTGCGCTCAATGTGAGCCGACCCCAAGAGCGAGCTTCGCTCGTCTCGACCCCTCCAGGAGAGGGTGAGAGAAGCGCGTGCTTCACAGCACCTGATGCACGTCGATCACCACGCGGTCGGCGTGGCGGGCGGCGGAGCCGATGAAGAGGTTTTCCATCAGCCAGCGGTATTTCGGAGCCCCGGTCTCGAACCGCGGCACTGTGCGGCAATAGATCAGTTTGGGATCGACCGGCTCGCCGCGCTTGAGCTTCTGCAACAGGTCGACCGGGCCGAAGCGCAGGCCCTTGTTCTCGACATAGACCACCGCGCCGTCATCGGTCTCGAAGGCATATTTCGCCTCGAGTTCGATCAGTTCGTTCGGGCGGATGATCTGGAAGTCGGCGCCAAAGGGGCAGACCTTGCCGTTGATCCCCTCGCCTTTTACTTCTCCGCCGATGATCGGAATGATCCGGCGCACGCCGGTGCCGATCTCCCCGGCCGAGGTCACCTCGCCGATCCGGGCGGTGATGGTGAAGACATATTTGGTCGAAAGCTGCGGGGTCATCGGGCTATTCTATCCGGCCATCCGTTGCGGCAGCCACAGCGCCAGCATCGGAAATGCGATCAGGATCACCAGCCGGATCAGGTCGGTCGCAACGAACGGGATCACGCCGCGGAAGATGGTCGAGAACGACACGTCCTTCACCACGCTCTTGATCACGAACACGTTCATGCCAACAGGCGGATGGATCAGGCCGAGTTCGACCGTCATCACGATGATGACGCCGAACCAGATCGGATCGAAGCCAAGGTGGATGATAACAGGGAAGATGATCGGCACCGTCAGGATGATCATGGCCATCGCATCCATCAGGCAGCCCAGCACCAGATACATCACCATGATCAGCGCGAGGATGCCGTAGGGGCCGAGACCGAGGCCGGTGAGCAGCTCCGTTACCTTCTGCGGGGTCTGCGTCACCGTCAAGAAGTAGCCGAAGATCAGCGCGCCGATCAGCACCGTGAATACCGCGGCCGCGGTGCGGGTCGCCTGCAAGAGCGAGTTCAGGATTTTTTCCTTGTCGAGCCGCCCGGTGAGCACGCCGATCAGGAACGCGCCGGTGGCGCCGACGCCGCCCGCTTCGGTCGGCGTAAAGCGCGGCAGGAACGGCAAACCATAGAGCCCGCCGATGACGAAGATGAACAGCAGCACCGGCGCCCAGATATCCTTCAGGCCAGCAAAGCGCTCGCGCCATGTGGTGTGGGTTCCCTTTGGCAGAAAACCGGGGCGGAAATACCCGATCAGTGCGATGGTGATCATGTACATGGTCATCGCCAGCAGGCCCGGAATGATGCCGGCAATGAACAGTTTTCCGATGTCCTGCTCGGTGATGATGCCGTAGACCGCGAGCACGGTCGACGGCGGCAGCATGGCGCCGAGCGTGCCGCCGGCGGCGATGACGCCGGTGGCAAAGGATTGCGGATAGCCGAAGCGTCGCATTTCCGGATAGGCGACTGCAGAGAAGGTCGCCGCTGTCGCCACCGACGAGCCGCAGATCGCCGCGAAGCCGCCGCAGGCAGCCACAGTGGCAATCCCGAGTCCGCCGCGCAGATGGCCGACAAACCCGTTGGCGGCGCGGAACAGCTCGCGGCTCATGCCGGAATTGCTGACCAGCGTGCCCATCAACAGGAACATCGGAATCACACCGAACGTGTAGTCGGTCACCGTGCGCATCGAGGTCTGGCCGACCAGCTTCAGCGCCGGCGTGAAGCCCGTGAGATAGCCGAAGCCACAGACGCCGACGAGACCCATTGCCATGCCGACCGGAACGCGCAGCAGCATCAGCGCAAACAGCGCGACAAATCCCAGGACGGCGACCACATCGGTGCTCATACGTCCTACTCCACCGTCTTCACTTTGGCATCATGGATATCTTCCGGGTGGAAGATCAGCCGGTAGGTCCTGATCGCGATCAAGAGCACGGCGGAAACGTCGCCGGCCCAGGCGACGGCGAAGAATGGCCAGGTCGGCATGTGCATTTCAAAGGTGAGAACGTTGTCGTAATAGGTGCCGCGCACCTTGTCGAACAACGTCCAGGTCTGCACCGCCACCACGAACAGCAGCACCAGGGTTGCGAACACGTCGATCCAGCGCTGGTATCTCGGACCGACATTGGCCCAGACCAGGTCGACGGTGATGTGGCCGCCGCGATAGCTGGTGGCCGCGATGCCCCAGAAGATCAGGATGCCGAGCAGCATGCGTCCGATATCGAACGAATCCGGAATCGCATAGTTCAGCGTGTTGCGCAGGATGACCGCGACGAAGATGTTGAGGGCAACGATGCCGACAAAGGCGGCGGCAATCCATTCGATCGTATCGATGAAACGATCCATAGACGCGCGATTCATGTCCGCTCCGAACGGCTGGCAATGGTGAGGGAGAGCGCGGCGGCAGATATTGCTGCCGCCGCGCATGTGTCAGGGTTCTATTGCGCCAGCGCGTTGTACTTGGTGAGTGCGGCACGCAGCTCGGTCATTGCGGTGTCCGGATCGACGCCGGTCTTCTTGACGCCATCGGCCCAGTTCTTGACCAGCGGCTCGGCCGCCTTCTTCCACTGCGCCGTCTGCTCCGGCGTCAGCTTGTAGACTTCGTGACCGGCCTCCGCCCTGATCTTTTCGATGCCGGCGTCCTCGAACTTGCCCCAGGGCTCGCCGACGCGGCCGGCGGCTTCCGTGTTGCAATTGTTGTCGATCGCCTTCTTCTGGCGATCGGACATCTGGTTGTACTTGTCCTTGTTCATGACGAAGGCGAACGTCGTCACGTAGAGCGGCGCCTCCATGTGGTACTTCGTCACCTTGTCGATGCCGAACAGCACCAGGGATCCCCAGGGGAAGGTGACGGCGTCGGCGACGCCGCGTTCGATGATGTCGCGAACCTCGGGTGCGGAGGATTGCACATTGGTGCCGCCGAGCTGGGTGATGAAGGTCGCCATGGTGGCGTGGGCGGGGCGCACCTTCATGCCCTTGACGTCTTCAGGCACCACGACCTTCTTCAGACGCGCATGGAACGAAGACGGCGAATGGATAAAGGCGAGGCAGAACTTGACGTCCTTCATCTCCTTCTCGGCATATTTGCGGTACCAGGCGTCAAGCGCCATCGAGCCGCCCTTGGCATCCGACATCAGGAACGGGAGTTCGCCGGCGCCGATGATCGGGAAGCGGCCGGGCTGATAGCCCGGATTGATGTAGGTGACGTCGGCGATGCCGTCGCGCGCCATGTCGTAATGGTCGAACGCCTTGCCGAGCTGCTGGGCCGGGAAAACCTTGGATTTGACGGTGCCGCCGGTTTCCTTCTCCACCGCGGCGCCCCACTCTTCCAGCGCCTTTTGCAGCGGATGCGAAGCCGGCACCCAGTGCGACAATTTCAGTTCGAAGTTTTTTTCCTGCGCCATCGCAGGCGTCACAGCGGCGGCCAACAGCAGCGCCAACAACGCTTTCCTCATGGACAATCTCTCCCTTGGCATGACAGGCCTTTTTGATGCGCGGCCCCGTTAATTAACATGTTATCTAACTCGCCCGCTTTTTCAAGGCGGACATCCGGTCGCACCGTTTTTGCGGTGCGGCGAACGGCGCTTCACGGTTTTTGCGCCAACGTGCTTTGCTAAGACTGTTATATGATATAATTATCACGGCAAGTCCGCGGGCGGCGACCAGCAGACTACAGCAATCGGAGAGCGGGTATTGAGGACAAAAGTAGCAATCACAGGCGCAGGTCCGGCAGGATTGTTGCTTGGGCAACTATTACACCTTTACGGGATCGAAAACATCATTCTGGAGCGCCAGACGCCGGAATATGTGCTCGGCCGCATCCGCGCCGGCCTGCTTGAGGAAGGCACGGTGGCGCTGCTCGACGAAATCGGCGCCGGCGCGCGCGCCCATCGCGAGGGGCTGGTCCATCATGGTGTGGAGCTCGCCTTTGGTGGCGCCCGGCACCGCATCGACATGCACGCCGCCACCGGCAAGACGGTCATGATCTACGGCCAGACCGAGGTGACGCTCGACCTGATGAACGCCCGCAAGGCAGCAGGGCTCACCACGGTCTATCAGGCCGCCGACGTCAAGCCGCTCGATTTCGATACCGACCGCCCGCGCGTCACCTACGTCAAGGACGGGGTCAGCCACGAGATCGAATGCGACTTCATCGCCGGCTGCGACGGTTTTCATGGCGTCAGCCGCGCCAGCGTCAAGCCGTCGGCGATCCAGACCTACGAGCGGGTCTATCCATTCGGCTGGCTCGGCATCCTGTCGGAAACCCCGCCGGTCAGCCCTGAGCTGATCTATTCCAACCACGAGCGCGGATTCGCGCTCTGCACCATGCGCTCGACCCACCGCAGTCGCTATTACGTGCAATGCCCGCTCGACGACGATATCGCGCAGTGGCCCGATGAGCGCTTCTGGGATGAACTGAAGCGCCGGATCGACCAGAAGGCGGCCGACGAACTCGTCACCGGCCCCTCGATCGAAAAGAGCATCGCGCCGCTCCGCAGCTTCGTCGCCGAGCCGATGCGATTCGGCCGGATGTTTTTGGCCGGCGACGCCTCGCACATCGTGCCGCCGACCGGCGCCAAGGGGCTGAATTTGGCCGCCAGCGACGTGCATTATCTCTCGCAGGCGTTCCGCGAATATTACGACGAGAAATCATCCGCCGCCATCGATGGCTATTCGGCAAGAGCGCTGGCGCGGGTCTGGAAGGCGGTGCGCTTCTCCTGGTGGATGACCTCGATGCTGCACAAATTCCCCGACGAAGGTGAATTCGGCGCGCGCATTCAACTCGCCGAGCTGGACTATGTCGTCAACTCGAAAGCAGCCTCGGCTTCGCTGTCGGAGAATTATGTGGGGTTGCCGTTTTAGGCGAGAGCCCACACCGTCATTGCCTGCGACAAACGCGAAGCGTTTGCGCAAGGGAGCGAAGCGACGAAGCAATCCATCGTCCCGCATGCTCGGAAGCATGGATTGCTTCGCGGAGCCTGTCATCGGGCGCGCATTCGCGCGACCCGTTGGCTCGCAATGACGAAAGGTGAGAGTGCGGGCATTTTCAAACACCCGTCGTAACGCCGTTTAAAACTTTGTAGGCGGTGACTTCGACAGCCGCCGTGCGTTCAATGACGACAAACATCGTCACGACGCGAGTTGCACATGACCACTACCGACATTCCCGAAGGTTTCGAACGCCGCACCCGCAGGAGCCCGCTCACCGACCCCTGGGAGCCGCTGTATTCGAAGACGACCGACAAGGCCGTCATTATCGGGCTGCGTCTTGCAAAACCGCACACCAACGGCCGCGGCCTGATCCATGGCGGGCTGATCGCAGCATTGGCCGACAACGCCATGGGCCATAGCTGCGCGCATGTCATGGGCGGGCTGTCCTCGCTGGTGACGATCTCGCTCGCGGTCGATTTCGTCGGCAACGCCGAGGTCGGGCAATGGCTCGCGGTCGAGAGCGACGTCGTCAAGACCGGCAGAACGATCTGTTTTGTGCAGAGCCTGGTCAAGGCCGACGACGTCGTGATCGCACGGGCGAATGCGACGTTCCGCGTGGTGCCGAAGAAGGAGTGATGTCATTCCGGGATGGTGCGCCAGCACCAGACCCGGAATCTCGAGATTCTCAGGTGCGCAATTGCGCACCGTAGTTCGATGCTGCGCATCGCCCCGGAATGACGGTCTAACCGAAATGCCAGTCGGCCATCTCGGTCACGAGATCGATGAAGGTGCGCACCTTGGCCGACAATAGCCGTGACGTCGGATAGACGATGTGGATCGGCATCGCCGGCTGTTCGAACGGCGCCAATACGATCCGGAGCCGCCCCGTTTTGAGCGATTCGGCGGCCTGATAGGCCATCACCCGCGTCAGCCCACCGTCCGCTTCCGCATATTGGATCGCGGCATCGGAGCTGTTGGTGGCGAATCGCGGCGTGCTGGCGACGCGGATCTCGCGGCCATCCTCGACGAATCGCCAGTCGGGCGCCGCCGCCATGGCCCCGAACTGGATGGTGTCATGCGCGGAAATCTCCCGCGGCCGCTTCGGCTCGCCGCGTGCTTTGAGATATCCGGGCGAGGCCACCACGACCCGCCGCATCTCGCCGACATGGCGGGCCACCAGCGTCGAGTCCGGCAGGTGGCCGATCCGGACCGCGAGATCGACACCGTCCTCGACGAGGTTGATCATGCGGTCGGACAAACGAAGGTCGACGCCAACGTCGTCGTAGCGCTTCAGATAGGCGGTCACGATCCCGCTGACATGGAGCCGGCCAAATCCGACCGGCGCCGAGATGACGAGCTGCCCTTCGGGGCGGGTGCGCTCGCCCTCGATGGCTCCCTCCGCCTCCCCGATATCGGCCAAAATCCGCCGTGCGCGCTCCAGGTAACGTGAGCCGGCATCGGTCAGCGTCACCTGCCGCGTGGTCCGCTGCAAAAGCCGCACGCCCAGCCGCTCCTCCAGCGCCGCGATCAGCCGCGTGACAGCAGACGGCGACAGGCGGAGCTTGCGGGCCGCGGCGGCAAAACCCTGCAGGTCGGCGACGGCGACAAAAGCCTGCATGGCATCGATCCGGTCCATTGGACTATTGCATAATCCGCAATAGTGAAGTGTCAACACGCCAGATTGTTTACATTGTAGAAATATCTACGTTGAAGGGCCGGGACGACCGTTTTGGCGCCCCGTGGCGGAGGCTCGGATGTCAGACACTCACACCTATTCCAGCGACGTCGCCTTCACTCCGGCGGTGAAGGCGATCCAGAGCCGCAAGGGGTCACGCGATGCCTATGCGAGCGTCGAAGAGCGCGGCGGGTGGCGCACGGAGATCGACGAAAACCTCGCGGGCTTCCTGGCGGAGACCAACAGCTTCTTCTTTGCGACCGCCTCGGCGGACGGCCAGCCTTATATCCAGCACCGCGGCGGGCCGAAGGGCTTTGTCAAAATACTCGACAAGAACACCATCGCGTTCGCCGACTACAGCGGCAACCGGCAATACATCACGCAAGGCAATCTCTCAGAGAATCCGAAGGCGCATATTTTCGTGATGGACTATGCGCATCGCCGCCGCGTGAAGATCTGGGGCGAGGCGCGCGTGGTGGAAGACGATCCCGCGCTGACGAAATCGCTGATGCCGCAGGGCTACAAGGCACGGCCCGAACAGGTTATCCTGTTCAAGATCTCGGCGTGGGACACCAATTGCCCGCAACATATCCCGCAGAAGTTCGACGCTGCGGATGTTGCCCAAGCTCTCGCAGTGCGCGATGCCCGAATCGCCGAACTCGAAGCAGAGCTGGCCGCATTGCAGGGCCAGCCCGCGTCAGCAAGGCCGTAATCACGCAGCTTGCTGCACGGGCGCCCAGGCGAATTCCGGATAATACAGCAGCATCATGCGGTCGACATAGGCGGTGAGGTTTGCGAACTGCTCCGTCCGGTGCCGCAGCGCGGACTCGAAGAACGGCGTCAAAATTCCGGCGAGCGCACCGAAGGCGGTAGCGTCCATGCCGCAGGGGGTCTCGCCCATCAGAAAGGGCTTGTCGCCGAGCTGGACCGACAACGCAAACAGCGAGCGCACGGCAAGATCGATATCTTCCTCGGGCGCGTGGCGGCCGAGGCCGCTGAGCAGGTAGTTCTCGGCGACGCGAAATTGCGCGTCCTCGCGCATCTTCTCACGCAGATGGACCGGCGCGCTGTCGAAGAAATGCGCAGGGCCCTTGGCAAAATTGTCGCCATCGACCCAGCGCGCGCCGACCAGCGCCCAATAGACATGGTGCTCGATCATCCGCTCGAACGCCCAGGCCTGCGCACGCGCCTGCAGGCTGAGCGGCGCGTCGAAATCGAAACCGTATTTGGCTTCCAGATGCGCGCGAATGAAGGTGGAATCGGCGATCGTCTCGGCCTCATCAACGATGTAGGGCAGCTGCCCCTTCGGCGAGGCCGGCGGCTTGGCCTTCTCCTTGCGATAGGCAAGACCGGCCATCTTCAGCTGAACCTCGGTTTTGGTCACAAAGGGGCTGATCTCCGGCAGGCCGAAACCGGCGCCGAAGCCATAAAGCGTAATCATGCAGGTCTCCCGATCTCTTAAAACGTGCCCGAAGCTAGCGCCCCCCTGCTGCCACCATGGTGTCAGCAGCAACAATGCCGGCCGCGGCCCTCGTCGGCCCGCGGCGTCCGGGCCCTGCGCGCCCACGAGACAAGCCGCTCTTGCGCAAAGGCGCACATTGCTGTGAATGAGCGCCACGCCAGTTCAACCATCGCCCAGCGCAGGTCTGACGTGACGCACTGGATGGAAACCAGCTGTTCCAGTGCAAATCCCTGGGCATTTTCGAGAGGTCCGTGGCTTCCCCCGAAGCCGAATTCGCTGAAAATCGTCATGGACAAATTCCCTTCACTTGAGGTGTTGTCCCGATATACCCACCCCCTGCTGCCAACATGCTGTCAGCATCCGACGGGGCCTTTTTGGAAAAGAGAACGAGCCATGCGACGGGCCGACCGGCTGTTCCAGATCATTCAGGTGCTTCGGCGTACCCGCAAACCGCTGACGGCGGATGCCATCGCCGCCGAGCTGGAGACTTCGAAGCGAACCATCTATCGCGATATAACGACGTTGATCGAACAGCGGGTGCCGATCCGCGGCGAAGCCGGCGTGGGCTACATCCTGGAAAAGGGATTCGACCTGCCGCCCTTGATGCTCACGCCTGATGAGATCGAGGCTTGCGTGCTTGGTGCGCAATGGGTGGTCGGCCACGCCGATCCCGCGCTGGCACGCGCAGCCCAGGATCTGATGGCGAAAGTCGCCGACACCGTGCCGGAGCGCCTGCGGCCCTTCGTGCTGGAGCCGGCCAGCCGCGCCCGATCGGCCTGGAACCGGGAGCCTGACCGTATCGACATGGTGCGGACACGGACGCAAATCCACGAGGGCAAAAAGATCACGCTGAACTATCGCGACGAGCATGGCCGCGGCAGCCAGCGCACGATCTGGCCGATCGCGGTCGGCTATCACGAGGCGGTACGGATACTGGCGGCGTGGTGCGAACTGCGGAAGGATTTCCGCAGTTTCCGCACCGACCGCGTCGTCGACGCGGTCTACCACGACGAAAAATATCCGGAGCGGCGCGACATCCTGCGGGCGAAATGGCGGCGCAGCCTAGTCTGGGAAGCACCCAAAGACACTTAAAACGGACACTTGAAACAGATAGCTGACGCCGCTGGCTGGCCGCGGCCGTCATTCCGGGCTAAACGCTGGGCATGCAAGGAATCGCCGCCGAGAATGAAAGCCCCTGCCAGACCTGCGGCGCCTGCTGCAGCTACTCGCAGAATTGGCCGCGTTTCACCACCGAGGACGATGCGGCGCTCGACCTGATCCCGGAAAGATTCGTCAACGAAAGATTGTCGGGAATGCGCTGCGACGGCGACCGCTGTTCGGCGCTGTCAGGCAAGGTCGGTAAGGCGACGGCGTGCCAGATCTACACGATGCGGCCCGAAGTGTGCCGCACCTGCATGCCCGGTGATGTCGAATGCGCGATGGCGCGGAAACGGCACGGATTGCCGGTGCTGGCGTGAGCGGTAGCCCGGATGAAGCGAAGCGCAATCCGGAGACAAGTCTAGCCGATTGCGAGAGAATCCCGGGTTACGCTGCGCTCCACCCGGGCTACGACAATGGAGAGTTTACGCGGTCACCGCTTCGGCAAAATCTTCGTCGTCGATCTCATCCTCGATCGGCTTGAAGGTCGAGAGCGGCTTGGTCGAAAGCGTGATCGGCTTGCGGCCGCCGTGGGATGACGACGAGGCGGAACGCGCGGTCGGTTCGCGCGACAGCGCATAGAGCGTGGAACCGACCCGGCCACCGAAATGGACCAGTTCGCGTTCGGTACAGCTTGCTGCGATGGCAACGGCCAGCGCGTGCAGATGGCTGCGGCGGTAGCAGAATAGCGCCAGCATGGCGCGGACCTCGGACGAAACGCTCTCCACCAGAAGCGGCAGGCCATTGGCGTTGGCCCGATACATCTCGCCGAGCAACTCGTCGCGGACCGGACAAAAATCGTTCTCGAATGCGTCACGGCTTGAAAACATTGCGGGTTCTCCCTTTGCGGAAGATGCAGTGCAATACTCTAATGAAAGGTTAACCACGCCTATCAGTAGTGTTCCGGATGACTTGTCAGCCACATCCGAATCGGAAATCGGAACATGATTCGCACCGGAGCGGATGCGCGCCTTCCGAAGCCGGAGCAGGATTGAAACAAGCGGGCCGATGCCATCGGCCGCGGATCAGTTCGCCGCCATGAAGATCGACAGGCCGAAACCGGTGAGATGGTGCAGCGCCTGGTCGACGCCGATCAGCGTCCAGAACCACGGATGCTCGTTCTCCAGCGTCACGCCGAACCGGGAAGCGATGATCCCCTTGACGCGGTCGACGGTGATGTGAATGGCGAAGTCGATGAAGGCGACGAACCAGAATCGCGGCGCGACGATCAGGATCAGCGCCAATGATACCGCGAGGTGCACGAGGCAATGCGCCAATAGCGGCAAGGCCCAGCCGGTCTTTTGATCCTTGCCGATCGCCATCCAGGAGTTCTGCAGCATGAAATCGGCGATGACGTGCTTCACGGTGAGAAGCAGCATCCATCCTACCAGCGCACCTACCGGGACCGCGGACGACATCGAAGGAAACAACAAAGCTGACGCCCTTTGCTGGGACTGGAGAGGTGACGAAAAACCGGGACCTAGGCTGTCAGCGCAATGTTGTTGTCAAACCCGGACTGTTCGAACGTTGCCTTTATTTATGACACCTCCCGCGCCGGAATGCACCTGTGGGTAGTCTGAAAATCGCACGGTGTGGCGGAACTGCGATATTGCGGCACCGCCGCGAACGTGCCACGCGGGGTAACGTTACCGGCGGGCGCGGTTTGCAATCCCATACTAGCGGACTATTATCGGCCGGCGGTCAAATTATCGTTCTTTTCTAGGCATTTACGAATTCATTCGGACGGCCTGCGGCGCCAGTGCGGCTGCGACACGTCCTGACCTCCGGATACGAGCCATGAGTGCTGAAGCCCCAACGCCGCATCCGGAAATGCCGCGTCGCCGTCCGCGGACCGTCAGGAGCAACCGGACCCAGATCCTGCTGTTTTCCCTCCTGACCCTGGTCCTGACCATCGCCGTGGTGTGGGGTGGCCGGACTTGGCTGCGCAATTCGGAAACGCTGGTATTTGCGGTCGGTGATACCAACGGTCCCGAAGCGCGCTTCGCCGCCCGGCTGGCGACGGTGCTGAAGAATAATTCCTCGCGGCTGCAACTCAGGATCGTGCCCAACAGCGACAATACAAAAGCGCTGTCGCAGTTCGACCGCAAGGAAGCCAATCTTGCGATATTGCGCACCGACGCCAGGATACCGCCCCGCGCCCGCGCGCTGGCGATCCTCGAACACGACGTGCTTCTGCTGATCAGCCCGAACGGCAAGAAAATCAAATCCATCGCCGAGCTGAAGAAAAAGAAGATCGCGGTCATCGCCGACAGCGAGAGCGGCGGTGCGCTGGTGCGCAATATCCTCGAACTCTCCGATACCCCGGAGGCGGCGGCACGGGTCCAGATGGCGCCGCCGGCCGCAACCTTCGACCAGCTGTTCGCCGCAGGATTCGGCGCCGTGATCAAGATCGCGCACGCTTCGCAGATCGTGAAGGACAAGAGCTACGAGCAATATACCAGGCGCGGCGGCTTCACCCTGAACGCGATCGATTCGGCGAAAGCGATCGCCAGGAAGCACCCGGCGCTATCAGAGGAAACGGTGGCGACCGGAATGCTGTCCGCCTCGCCCGCTGTCCCTGCGGAAGACGTCGACACGATCGGGCTCGAATGGCTGCTGGTCGCCCAATCCAGGCTATCGAACACGACCGTGGGCGACCTGGCGCGGATCATTTACGAGAACAAGGCCGAGCTCGCGCTCGCCGACGGCTTCGCCTCCAAGATCGAGCCGGCAGCGACCGACAAGGACGCCTTCATCGTGGCGCATCCCGGCGCCGCCGAATACATCAATGACGAGGTCAAGTCCTTTGTCGAGCGCTACAGCGACTTGATGTATGTCGCCCTGGCGGCGCTCAGCATCATCGGCACGATCTTTGCCGCCATCTACACCAAGGTCACCCGGATCGCGCCGGAGAAAGCCAGCCAGCTCGCAACCGCCATTCTCGATATCGGCGAGCGCATGGAATACGCCACGAGCCTCGACGCGCTCGATGAACTCCAGGATGAACTCGAGACGATCCTGCGCGGCGTGGTGATAGGCTTGCGCGACGGGACCATCTCCAGCGACGGGCTGGACACTTTCAAGCTCGGCTATGAATTCGTGCGCGACGAGATCGGCATGCGCCGCGAACATATCAAGCGGCACCCGCCGTCCCAGGACGACAAGGTGGTCGCCGTGAAAACCGCGCAGAGCGCGTAAACTTAAGCCATTCGAATTGACTGGTGTGATCCGTCACCCTGAGAGCTTGTGACGCTTTTGGCCGCTGCGGAGCTTTGGAGCGAGGTGGCGGCTGCTCGTCGGGGCAAATGGCGGTTTTGGGGTTTGAGTTTGTCGATGAGCTCTCGTTTATGCACTGCAGAGGCGGTTGCCTTGCAGGATGTTGTTGGTGAGGGCGTACCAGAGCACGACGGCGCGGACCTTTTCGATGCCGCGCACGGTTAATTGCCGCAGGTCCCAGTTGCGCCAGCGGGCATGGATGCACTCGCAAATCGAACGGGGCTTGTACCGGGCCTTGCCCGCTTCGCTCGCCATTCGCGCGCGCCAGGCCAGTACCCCCGGGCCGTCGCCGCGCCGCGGCAGGTACGGATCGGTGCCGTGCTTGGATTGAGTGGGCGGACAAAAGACCTCGACGCCCTCGGCATGCGCCCATTCGATGTCCTCCGCGCTGCCAAAGCCGCCATCGACGAGATGGTCTTTGGGCAGACCGCCAGGGCGCGTGCGCTGCCGCTCCAGCATGGGACGCATCAGGCCGCGGTCGGACCCGGTGTTGCAAATCCTGGTGTCAACGACGATCTGCTGGCCGGCCGCACTCGTTACCTGCACGTTGTAAGCTGGGCGGAAGCCGCCGTCGGCCATCTTCATGACCCGTGCATCGGCGTCCGTCGTGGATGCGCGCGGCTCCTTCGGCTTCTTGCCATTGCCGCGCTTTTCTTCGCGCTCCTTGCGCTGCTGCTTGATCTCGGCCAGCGCCGTCTGCGCCGCTTTCACGCGCGCGCGGCGCTCCCGCGCGGCTCGCTCCTTGGCCGCCCGGGTGCGCTGATTGCTGGCGTCCGAGCGTGTATCGACCTCGCGCTTGAGATCTTCCACCGCTGCCTCAGCCTGTGCCAGGTGCCGGTCGAGTGTCGCCTCGCGCCGGAACGAGGCGGCTCCCGCGCTGGCCCGGACCCGCACCCCATCCTGCGCCAGCGTCTCCAGATTGACGAGGCCAGCCTTCGCCAGCGCCGCCAGATGCTCGCTGAGCAGCCGGTCCAGCAGATCGGCGCAACCGACCCGGAAGTCCGCCAGCATGTGATAGTTCACCGACACGCCACCGCACAGCCAACGATAGGCATCGTGGCTCTCGCACAGCCGCTCCAAGGCGCGTGCGCTGCCAACGCCCTCGCTGGTGGCATAGAGCCACAGCGCCAGCAAAAGCCGCGGCGATGTCGCGGGGTGACCGGGGCGGTCGCCCCTGGCTTTGATCCGGTTCTCCAGTTCACTCAGATCAAGCTCTTCGACATAAGACCAGATCAGGCGCACCGGATGGTCTTCCCCGATCAGGCTCTCGATATCCACCGCGCGCAACGCGATCTGGTCGCGTTGCGGTTCACGCAGCCGCGGCGCGCCGAGCGGCGCCGCTTCGGCTTGCGGCTTCGCCTGATCCGGCAGGTCTCCAAACAATTCATCGGCAGCCATCATCGCCTCCCGCGAATCCATATCGCCAGAGAATCACACTGCATTAGCTATCGGCTAGACTGGCTTGCCCGACGTCAAAAAAATCACACTCTCTGAGGTGGCCGTGCGCAGCATGGCCCTCGAAGGGCGACGGCCACGGACGGGGCCGCTCATCCTTCGAGGCTCGCTTTGCTCGCACCTCAGGATGACGGAACTGCCGCATTGGACCCGGCGGGAACCCTCGCGCGGATCTCGGCGATTCTGCGCTTGAGCGCCGCCTGCCGTGGGTCCGGCATCGCGGCGGCGCGCGCTTCGACCACCGCGGTCCCGAGATCAGGCAGCGCCAGCACGCCATCGAAGGTCGGCTTGACCAGGCCGTCGATGATCGCATTCCAGTCCGCCAGGCCCTGACGGTAGACGTCGCCATAGCCCTCGATCATGGTCGCGGTCTGCACGATCGCGGGTGCGGCCCGGGGCTGCTTGGTCAGGCTGCGGTCGATCATGTGCAACCAGCGTTCGACCCAGACCCGCTCCTTGGCATAGCGCACCGAGAGCAGCCGCCATCGCCGCAGCCCCGCCTCTATTTTCAGGCGGCGGATACCGAACCGGCTGGCCGTGCTGAAGCGGATGGAGACCCGCTTGTGCATCCAGCCTGCCCATTCGAGTGCGTCGAGTACATACTCGGCGAGGACAGCGGGAAGCGCGCCGATCAATTCCTCGATTCGGAATTTCTTCACGTCGACGGATCCGGCGGACGCGCCGGGCCGGCCGTCAAGTTCGAAGAGCTTGAGCTGTGCGATCCGGATCGGGTCCTCATAGCTCATACGTACCGCCATCAGCCGCGCAATGTCGGTCAGCATCGCATCGTCGACGCCTCGTTTGCCGATGAACCGGCGCAACCGGTCGACATAGAGGTGGGCGTAGCTCGGACCCTGATAGTCGATCAGAAGATGGATGCCGTCGCTCGCCACCGCCATCACCGGCTCCGGCAAGCCCTCGGGCAAAAACGGCGGTGTTTCATCATCGTCGCCGATGACATCGGCGAGCAGATAACGCAGCGACGACAGGATACCGCGATCTACCACTCTCCGTGCTCCGGCCTCTACGCGGGCTTCGGCTCAGCCGCGGACGCCATGTGCTGGGCCAGCCGCTTTTCCGCCGCGTCCAGGTTCTGGAACAGACGAGCGCTGGCAAGACGAAGGAAGTAGAAGCCAAAAGCGGGGTTCTGCACGTAGAGTTCCTCGACCTTGCTGTAGCTGACGCTCAGGATGAGGCCGGCCTCGACACATTCCAGCGTCTGGGTTCGCGTGTTCGAAGGCGACAGCATGCCGAGTTCGCCGACGATGGCGCCGACCGGCAGCACGATGCCGGACTCGACCAGCTTGAACCTGCCGCTGACGATATAGAGCATGTCCTCGGCTTTTTCGTCCTTGTAGAACAGGATCTCGCCGGCGGCGCATTGACGCTCGGTCATGAACGGCTTCAGCCATTCCATCGAGAGGTCGCTGTTGACCGATTTCTTCACGTCGCGCACCAGCTGCAGCATCTGGTGCAGGCGATAGGAATTGACCAGCAGCATGACCAGCTGCACCCCCATCACCAGGAAATTATGGGTCGGGATCGCGGTCACGATCAGAACGACGTTGGCGAGGATGCCGAAGACCCGCAGCGGGATCATGGTCCGCATCGTGGTGGTGGCGACCACGAAGATCGATGCGAACAGCGCGCCCGCGGTTCCTGCGTGTTGTACCAGATGAGACGTATCCATCGGAAACCAGCCAATATCTAAACGTTCACGATTCTGTTGCAGCGCCCGCTATCGTAATGTCCGCGAGGCCATTTTGATATACGAGGAAAGAACGACGATTTGTCGGGTTTCTCACCATTCCCGAGTAAATTCGGCCTCAAGCCGGTGGCCGGCCGCGGGGCCGGACCGGCCGCCCCGGGGACACGTCGCGCAGTGTGAAGGCCGTCGTTGACGGCCTCGCCGCAGGCGGGCACTTTGCAGGCATTGGTCACGCTGCGGCTTGACCGTGATCCGGCTTTTATTGCACCCGTCAGGCCCCTCCTTATCCGATGTCCAAGCGGCTCGTTCTCTCGGCACTGGCCCAGTTCACCGCCAAGACGGCCGGCCGCAACATGACCAAAGCGGCCTATGTCGCCGTCGCGGCCGGCGTCGCGGCGATGGTGGTGCTCACCGTGCCCCCCGCCTACGAGGTGGCGCACCATTGGGTCGAAGCGGTGCTGTTGACGTGCCTCGTCTATTTCGTGTTCGAATGGCTGGTGCGGCTGCGCCATATGGGGCAGCAAGGGCGGCTATCGCTCTACGCGCTTTCCAGCAGCGGGATCGTCGACGCGATCGGCGCCCTTGCCGTGCCGGTCGCGCTGCTCTCGGGCATTGAGCCCAGGACGGCGTGGCTGTTCAGCATCCTCTGGGTACTCAAGGTCGTTCCGGGCATCCCTGGGCTGCGGCAGCTGCGGCGCGTGCTGGTGCTGGAATCAGGGCCGCTGCTCAGCGTGCTCGTGATCTTCCTGATGGTGGTATTCCTGGCGTCGGTCGCGGAATATTTCCTGGAGCGCGACGTGCAGCCGGCGACGTTCGGCAGCGTGCCGGCGGCGCTGTGGTGGGCGGTGGTGACGCTGACCACCACCGGCTATGGCGACGTGGTGCCGATCACGCCGCTCGGCCGCATCGTCGCGGCGATGGTCATGATCTCCGGCCTCGGCGTGTTCGGGCTCTGGACCGGCATTCTGGCGACCGGCTTTGCCGCCGAGACCCGCCGCGACAATTTCCTGAAGACGTGGGAGACCGTCAGCAAGGTGCCGTTCTTCGCTACCCTCGGCCCGGCCGCGATCGCCGACGTCACGCACATGCTGCGAACGATGGACCTGCCGGCGCGCACCATGATCATCCGCAAGGGCCAGCAGGGCGACTGCATGTATTTCATCGCCGCCGGCGAGGCCGAGGTCGAATTGCCCGGCAAGAAGGTAGCGCTCGGCGAAGGCGCGTTCTTCGGCGAGATGGCCCTGCTCGGCAACAATGTGCGCGGCGCCAATGTCACGACCACCAAGGTGACGCGGCTCTTGGTGCTCGACCTCGTGGATTTTCGCCTGCTGATGGCGCGGCATCCCGATCTGGCCGAAACCATCGACGCCGAGGCCCAGCGGCGCGCGCAAGAAAACAAATAGATCAAACAAGCAAGAACAATGGAGAAAGACATGCGTGAAGCAGCCGAGGCGGCAAGCGCGCCCATACTCGAGATCAACGGCGCGCGCGCCACCATCCGCCTCAACCGGCCGAAACACCTGAACCGGCTGCAGAGCGAGGATCTCGGCGATCTCATCAAACTGTTCGACCGGATCGAGGCTGATCCCGCGATCCGCGTGCTGGTGCTCACCGGCACCGGCCGCGCCTTCAGCGCCGGTTACGATCTCAATTCGGTGGCGGACCGCGCCACCAGCGCGACGGCGCAACCGAGCGCGGGATCGGCGTTCGAAGCGGTGGTCGACCGCCTGGAAGATCTCGGCGTACCGACGATCTGCCGGCTCAATGGCGGCGTCTATGGCGGTTCGACCGACCTGGCGCTGGCCTGCGATTTCCGCATCGGCGTCGATACGGCTGAAATGTTCATGCCGGCGGCGCGGCTCGGCCTGCACTATTACAAGAGCGGCATCGCCCGCTACGTGTCGCGGCTCGGCGTCGACAACGCCAAAATGCTGTTTCTCACCGCGCAGAAGATCACGGCGCCGGAAATGCTGCGGATCGGCTACCTCACCGTCATGGTGCCCGAGGAAGCGCTGGATGAGGAAGTCGACCGGCTCGCCAATATCCTGGCCGGCAACGCGCCTTCGGCGATGCGCGGCATGAAGCGCGCCATCAATGAATTCGCCCGCGGCAAGCTCGACGAAGAAGCCGCCGACCTCCGCCACCGCGAGAGCATGCGCAGCGCCGAGATCAAGGAAGGCATCAATGCCTTTGCGGAAAAGCGCGCGCCGAAGTTCTAACGGGAAAAACTCAGGCTCGCCTGGTCCTCATCGCCCGGACCTGCTTGATATCGGGATCCCGCGCAAGCGTCTGGTAGCGCTTGCTGTCGACCGCATAGATCGCGACGCGCCCCTCCGCATCGGCATGCACGCCCCAGCCGAAGCGCTTGCCAAGCCCTGATGCCCTCAGACACGCCTGCCCCTTGGAGAAGAATTCATCACGGGCAAGACTTCGCTCCTTCTTCGTCGCCTTGGCATCGAGCTGCCGGCCGCTGGCGGAGGTCGCGAATACGACATCGTCCGACGTGTACTTGTAGGGCGCTTCCACGATCATCCTGTATTGCAGGCCCGCTACCGTCGGATTCCCCGCGCGGGCCGGCGGCTCCTCGCCGGCCCGCGCGGGACAATCTTCCGCGACCTGGATGAAGGTGTCGAAACAATTGGTGGTGTAAACAGTCTTTGCCATTCAGAACTCTCGTGACACCGCTCACCCGCCGCAAGCCGCGGCGTGCTGCGCCGCCATCTCGGCATCGGCGGCGGTGATCCGCTGGAAGGCAGGACGCGACGTCATGCGCTCGGCATAGGCCACAAATACGTCCTTTCGCGGCACAAGGCCAAACATCATCGTCCAACTGAACGCCACGCCCCAGAGAATGTCGGCTGCCGTCATGCGTTCTCCGAGCAGATAGGGTCCTTTGGAAAGCTGCGCCTCCAATGCGCCGAGCATGGAGTCGTAATCGGAATATGGCGACTGCGTCACAGGGGCCGGTTCGCGCTTCATGAATTTATCGATCAAGGCAGGTTCGAAGGACGAACCGTAATAGGTGATCCAGCGCAGATACGGACCTCGGTCGGGATCGTCGAGCGCGGGTGTCAGCCCGGCTCCCGGAAACAGGTCGGCGAGATAGATGTAGATCGCCACCTGCTCGGTCACCAGCGCCTCGCCGTGACGAATCGCCGGCACCTTGCCCAACGGGTTGATGGCGAGATAGGCCGGCTGGCGCTGTTCCGCCGCCTTCATGTTCAGGACATGGAGATCGTAGGGCGCGCCCAGTTCCTCCAGCAATATCCGCGCACCCGTCGCACGGGTCTGCGGCGAGTAATAAAGCGTGATGCGGTCCTTGCTGGTCATTGGCAGTCTCCTTTTGAACCCGAACTCCGCGGGCAACGGACCCTGTATGCCCGACCATACCTGACATCCTGTGTCAGGTATGGTTTAAGGAACCATGCGCGCGAGCCGGCTGCTTTCGATCCTCACCACTCTGCAGGCGCGGGGACAGGTCACTGCGCCTGCACTCGCCGACGCCTGCGAAGTCTCGGTGCGCACCATCTATCGCGACATCGATGCGCTCTCCGCCGCCGGCATTCCCGTCTATTCCGAGCGCGGCGCGGAAGGCGGCTATCGGCTGCTCGATGGCTATCGCGTGCGGCTGAACGGACTGTCGCAGCCGGAGGCCGAGGCGCTGTTCATGACCGGATTGCCGGGGCCTGCAGCAGCCCTTGGCCTCGATGCGGCGATGCTGGCCGCGCAGACCAAGCTGATGGCGGCACTGCCGGCCAGTCTGCGCCCGAACGCCGGGCGGATGCAGGAACGCTTTCATCTCGATGCCCCGAGCTGGTTCGGCGAAACCGAGCAGCCGAAGCATCTGCGCGCCATTGCCGGCGCGCTGCTGCGCGAGAGCAGAATCGAAATCCGCTACCAAAGCTGGCGGGCCGAGAAACGCCGCCGCGTCGCGCCGCTCGGCCTCGTGCTGAAGGGCGGCAGCTGGTATCTCGCAGGGCACGTCGATGGCAGCGTGCGCACCTATCGCGTGGCGCGAGTTCTCGACTGCAATGTTCTGGATGAGCGCTTCGTCCGGCCCGCCGATTTCGATCTCGCCGCCTATTGGCAGGCCGCAACGATCCGGCTCGAAGCCGAGATGCATCCGACCTACGCCACCGTGCGGTTGTCGCCGTTCGGCATAAAACTGCTCAACGCCTTGAGCCAGCCTTACGTGAGAACGCGCACCCGTATCGAGGACACCGCGGATGCCGCCGGCTGGCGGATCGCCGTTGTGCCGATCGGGAAGACGGTGTGGCATGCGGCGGCCGAGCTGCTGCGTCTCGGCGCGGAGGCGGAGGTGCTGGCGCCGGCCGAGTTGCGCGACAGGCTGGCCGAACTCACCGAGGCCATGGCCGCACGCTACCGGACGGCGCAGCATGGTTACCGGGATCAAAAGGATCTCCGCCGATCCCGCGCCACGAAACATTCCTGAAACACGATTCTCGCAGGCGTGCATGAACGCGAGGCGTGTTCGATCCGACTGATGGGCAGGGACGCAACAACGGCCACGCGCCAATCAAATTGGAGAATATTCAAGATGTTTCGCAAGATGACCCTCGGACTGATCGCCGCCGCGCTCACCATTGCCGCTGCAGCGCCCGCTTCCGCCGGCGGATTTTACCACGGCCATCACTGGGGCCACGGTTTGGGCTATGGCTGGGGTCCCGCTATCGGCGTCGGCATTGGCGGCGTCTATGTCGACACCAGTTTCAACGGCTGCCTGCAGCAGCGCTGGGTCGAAACCCGCCGCGGCATGCGCCTGCGCACCGTGAACGTCTGCGCCTACTGATCGAACACCCCTGCAATAAAGATTCCGGCCGCGTACCGCGCGGCCGGGATTTTTCGGCTGGAGCGCGCCTTGCCCGGCCACGTTGACCATTGCCTGCGCTGGCCATATTGTGGCGCAGCGGTGCAAGCCGCTCCCGGGCCCGCGGGAAGGGTTGAACCCACTTGCAGCTTTCGAGCGACATCTAGAGCCTTTGTGCAGCCGGTATTGCGGGCCGTCGGCGATGTCATGCACGGAGGTGTCTGATGAACCGGTCTTTCGATCGATTGAATCTCGATCATCTGAAGAAACAAGCCAAGGAATTGATCCGCCTCTATCGAAGCCGCGATGCGGCGGCGATGGCGCGGTTTCGCCGCACGCTGCCGGCTGCGGCCGGCCGCACCGACGAGGACATTTCATCGCAGCAACTTCGCCTGCACGACGCGCAATCATGCATCGCGCGCGAGCACGGCTTTGCTTCCTGGCCCGACCTGAAGCATTACGTTGAAGTGCAGGCGGTCGCGCAGAAGGAACGCGGCGCGCGCATCCTGCACTGGGCTCAATTGCTTTATTCCGGCGACGTCAGCGGCACGGTCAACCGCGCGAACCCGCGCGTTGCTTTACGGATTCTGGCCGATGATCCCGACCTCGTCGCTGATAACCCTTATCTTGCCTGCGCGATCGGCGACGAACGCGCGGTGCGGCAGGCGACGCAAGCCGATCCAGCATGGGTCAACCTGGCGGGCGGGCCGCTGCGATTGCCGCCGCTTCTCGCCGTCGCGCATTCGAGCCTGCTGCGCGTGGAAGAATTTCGCGAGCGGCTGCATCGCTGTGCGGAATTGCTGATCGCGGCGGGCGCCGACGTCAACCAGCACATCCACAGCCGCTGGCCGCCGGGATCCCTGAGCGAGCCCGATCAGCGCTATTCGCTGTCGACGCTCTACGGCGCCGCGGGTAGCAACCACGACCCGGCACTGACCAGGTTATTGCTTGATGCCGGCGCGAACCCCAATGACGGCGAATCGCTTTATCACTCACTGGAGAATCCAGCGTGCACGCGTCTGCTGCTGGAGCATGGCGCCCGCATTGCGGAAAGCAATGCGATCTACCGCTCGATCGATCTCGATGACGACACTGCGCTGAAGCTGCTGCTGCAGCGTGGCGGCGACCCGAATGAGCCCGCGCGAAATGTGCCGCTGTCGGATTGGGGCTCGCCACTTTCATGGGCCATCTACCGCCGACGGCCCCGTCATGCGAAGGCCCTTCTCGACGCGGGCGCCGATCCGTCGGCGACGCCCCCGGATGGCGTCAGTCCGTACCGGCTGGCGTTGCGGTTCGGGCTATCAGACGTTGCGGAATGGCTGCGCGAGCAGACTGACGCACCAGATATTTCCGAAGAGGAGCGCTTCGTCGCCGCATGCGCACGCGGTGACGAAATCGAGGCGCATGCGGTCGGTTCGCGACGGCCCGACCTGCCGGCTTCGCTGTCGCCGGCGCAACTACGATTGCTGCCCGATCTGGCCGCAGCAGGCGCCGATGACGCCGTGAAGCTGATGGTCAGCCTCGGCTGGCCGATCGCCGTGCGTGGCGGCGACTGGGATGCGTCCGCCCTCAATCTCGCAGTGTTCCGCGGCGATGCGGGCCTGACGCGTTTTCTGCTCGAGCACGGCGCCAAATGGACGGAGCAGCATGGCTATGGTGACAACGCCTGCGGCTCGCTGTCATGGGCATCCCTCAACGAGCCGGTCGACGGCGGAGACTGGGTTGGTTGTGCACGCGCCCTGCTCGATCACGGCATGCCGGGCGCGACAGCCATCCCTGACGATCCCGAACGGGTACTGATTGCCGGCGTGCGAAAGCAGTTCTCCGACGAAGTCACCGAAGAACTGCTGGGCTAGCTGCACGTGCGACAGGCTGGCCGGGTCAGGCGATGAGCTTGACCCGAACCCTACACCCTGCCCTTCAGCGCGTCGCCGATTTCTTCGAGCACCTTGGGGTCCTCGATGGTGGCCGGCATGGTCCAGCTCTCGCCGTCGGCGATCTTCTTGATGGTGCCGCGCAGGATTTTTCCCGAGCGCGTCTTCGGCAATCGCCCAACCGTGATCGCGAGCTTGAAGGCAGCGACGGGCCCGAGCTTGTCGCGCACCAGCGCCACGATCTCCTGTTCGATCTCGGCAGGCGCGCGCGTCACGCCGGCCTTCAGCACCAGGAAGCCGCAAGGTACTTCGCCCTTGATCGCGTCCTTGATGCCGAGCACCGCACATTCGGCGACGTCGGCATGCGAGGCGAGAATTTCCTCCATGCCGCCGGTGGAGAGCCGGTGGCCGGCGACATTGATGATGTCGTCGGTGCGGCCCATCACCCAGACATAACCGTCCTCATCCTTGTAGCCGGCGTCCGATGTCTTGTAGTAGCCGGGAAACTCCGTGAGGTAGGCTTCCCTGAAACGCGCGTCCTGCTCCCACAAGGTCGGCAGGCAGGCTGGCGGCATCGGCAGCTTGATCACGATCGAGCCCATGGTGCCCGCGGGCACCGGCCTCGATGCCTCGTCGACCACGTCGACCTGATAGCCCGGCATCGGCACCGTCGGCGAGCCGTGCTTGACCGGCAGCATGCCCAGCCCCACCGGATTGCCGGCAATGCACCAGCCGGTTTCGGTCTGCCACCAGTGATCGATCACAGGCACCTTCAACTGCGCTTCCGCCCATTCCACCGTCGGCGGATCGGCGCGCTCGCCGGCCCAGAAACAGGGTACGGAATTTCGACAGATCGTATTTGCGGATGAATGCGCCGTCGGGGTCTTCCTTGCGGATGGCGCGGAAGGCGGTCGGCGCGGTGAACAAAGCGACGGCCTTGTGCTCTGATATCACCCGCCAGAACGCGCCCGCGTCCGGCGTGCCGATCGGCTTGCCCTCATACATGATGGAAGCGGCGCCATGAATCAGCGGGCCGTAGACGATGTAGCTGTGGCCGACCACCCAGCCGATGTCGGAGCCGCACCACCAGACTTCGCCGGGCTTGACGCCGTAGAGGTTGAACATCGACCATTTCAGCGCGACCAGGTGTCCCCCATTGTCGCGCACGACGCCCTTGGGGATGCCCGTGGTGCCTGACGTGTAGAGAATGTAGAGCGGATCGGTCGCGAGCACCGGCGTGCAGGGCGCGGCCTTGCCGGCTTTGAGCGCGGCGCCGCGGAGCGTTGCCCAATCGTGATCGCGGCCGGGCGCAAGTTCGCAAACCTGCTGCGGCCGTTGCAGGATGACGCAAGCCTGCGGCTTCACGCTTGAAAGCTTAATCGCCTCGTCGAGCAGCGGCTTGTATTGCACAATGCGGCCGGGTTCGATCCCGCAGCTCGCCGAAAAAATCAGTTTCGGCTTGGCGTCCTCGATACGCGTCGCGAGCTCTTTCGCGGCAAAGCCCCCGAACACGACTGAGTGCACCGCGCCGATCCGCGCGCAGGCCAGCATCGCAAACACCGCTTCCGGCACCAGCGGCATATAGAGGATGACGCGGTCGCCCTTGGCGACGCCGAAATCGGCCATCACGGCGGCGAGCGTCTGCACTTCCTTGAGCATCTCGGCATAGGTGAATTTCGAGATGGTGTTGGTGAGCGGCGAATCGTGGATCAGCGCCACCTGGTCGGCGCGTCCGCCTGCGACGTGACGGTCAAGCGCGTTGTAGCAGGTGTTGACCACGGCGCCAACGAACCAGCGGCCATACGCGCCCATCGAGGGATCGAATATCTTTTTGGCCGGCTCGATCCAGTCGATCTCACGCGCAGCCTCGGCCCAGAAGCCTTCGGGGTCGCTGAGCGAGCGGGCATGGACCTCGTGGTAGCGGCTGTTGTTCTGAACGTTCATGGCGCACTCCCCGGCCGTTCGCCCCTTTCGTCATGCCCGGCCTTGTGCCGGGCATCCACGCGCTTGCTTTGCTTCGAGAAAACAAGACGTGGATGGCCGGGACAAGCCCGGTCATGACGGCTGGGCAAGCATTTATTCCGGGCATTGTCACGGGAAGTTGCGCCAGATCAAGCCGGAACAGAGTCGCCATTCAGCTAAAACCCTACTGCCGGGCAATCGTATTGAGCTTCTCCAGCCGGTCCTCCATCGCCTGACGGAGGTCATAACCGCGCTTGCCGAACGAGGCGTTGCGCTTCTCGATGAAGTCGCGCTGCTGCCGGGTCAGCGCCAGCGCCGCGCGATGGCTGTCGGATTCCGCGCTCGCGATCACCCGCAGAAACACGTCGTTGATGTTGCGGTCGAGCTGGGCAAGGCCGGGGTCGGCGCAGATCGCCTTTTCGACCTGGCGTTTTGCGGTGGCGCAATTGAAGCTCGGCAGGTTCTTCTGGGAAGTGGGCGAACCCAGCCGTTCGATTTCCTGCGCGACGTCCTTGTGATTGGCGGCGGCGGTGCTGTCGGAGGGATTGAGACGAACCGCTTCCGCATAGTCCTGCAGCGCGCGGCCGCGGTCGCCCTTCTTGACCCAGGCTGCGCCACGGTTGTTCCAGGCGCGCTGGAATTTTGGATCGAGTTTCAACGCAGCACCGTAATCGGCAATCGCGCGGTCGTAATCCTTTAGCGCCTGATAGGCGTCGCCACGGTTGGTCAGGAATTTCGCCTCGGGGCGGATCATGATCGCTTCGTCGTAGTCGGCGATCGCGCGTGCGTAGTCGCCATTGCCGGCAAGGTCGAGGCCGCGATTGTCGAAGAATTCCGGCTGCGTAGGATCGATCCGGATCGCCGCGCTCACATCCTCGATCGCTCGTTCCGAGCGGCCGAGCTTGCGGTAGGCCGCGGAACGGTTGCTGTAGGTCCGTGCACGGTGCGGCTCGAGACGAAGGGCTTCATCGTAGTCGGCGATCGCCT
The DNA here is from genome assembly GCF_036924535.1 of Bradyrhizobium sp. AZCC 2262. Classification (NCBI taxonomy): domain Bacteria; kingdom Pseudomonadati; phylum Pseudomonadota; class Alphaproteobacteria; order Hyphomicrobiales; family Nitrobacteraceae; genus Bradyrhizobium; species Bradyrhizobium sp. AZCC 2262. The sequence goes on from NZ_JAZHRT010000001.1 coordinate 7,262,590, forward strand.
TCTGATATTCGCCCTTGAAATACCAGGCGGCGCCGCGATCCGAAAAGACCTGCGCAAGATCGGGCTTGAGCCGCAGCGCCTCGTTATAGTCCTCGATGGCGCGGTCGTATTTTTTGGCGTTGTTGAAGGCGTTGCCGCGGTTGGCGTATCCGTTGGCATTGTCGGGCTCGAGCCTGATGGCCTGATTCAGCGCCTCGAACGCAGCCTCGATCTTGCCGGTCTGGCGAAGGATTTCACCGCGGGCGCGGAAGGCGCGGGCCCGGTTAGGATCCTTGGCGACGACGGCATCGATTTCGGCCAAGGCCTTGCCGGTCTGGCCGCTATTATGCAACGCGGCGGCGCGGGTAATCCTGGCGTCGAGCCGGTCGCCCTCCGGTGCGTCGCCGGATTGTCGATCAGCGCGGTGCAAACCTCGATCACCTTCGCGGGCTCGGCGGCCGAAAGCGCCGCGCAGATGACCGGCGGTTCGGCGGCCGGCTGAGCGGGGGTGCCGAAGGAGGTCAGGATTGCAATGGTAAAGGCCGCGCTCGCGGCAAATCGCGAAACAAATGATCGCATAGTCGGCTCTTCAAAATAAATGAAGTACGCGCGGTTATGCCGCGCCCGATCACTAGGTCGCCGCTGATCTTCCAAAGGTTCGAAGGCTCGGGGGCATCTACCCCAATCGGGCCAATACGGCCAGGGCTCAGGACCACCATAAATCGGGGTCCGAGCCCCTTGTCGTCCGTCCCGCGGCGCTATGTGTTGACCTGTATCCGCGCATAGCCTAGGGAGACCTCCATGAAACGCGCGATGATCGTTGTCACGCTTTGGTGGCTGCCCTTCTAACAGGGCGGCCGGACGTTTCACTGCATCTGGGGCCGCCGCAAGGGCGGCCTTTTGTTTTGATGATCCCCCCATGCGGTGCTCCCCTCATCTCACGAGGACACCTCATGACCAGACCCGTTATTCTGACAGGCGACCGCACCACCGGCCCGCTACACATTGGCCACTATGCCGGATCGTTGCGCAACCGTCTGCGATTTCAGGAGACCCACGAGCAGTTCCTGCTCCTGGCCGATACGCAAGCGCTGACCGACAATGCTCACGCCCCCGACAAGGTGCGGTTTGGTGTGATGGAGGTGGCGCTCGACTACCTTGCCGTTGGGATCGACCCGGCCAAGACGACGATCTGCCTGCAATCCCACCTGCCCGCGCTGGCCGAGTTGTCGATGCTCTATTTGAACTTCGTGACCGTCGCCAGATTGGAGCGCAACCCCACGATCAAGGACGAGATCCGCGGTCGCAGCTTCGGACGCGACATCCCGGCAGGCTTCCTGTGCTATCCTGCGGCGCAGGCGGCGGACATTACCGCGTTCAAGGCTACCGTCGTGCCGGTGGGCGAGGATCAGGCGCCGCTGATCGAACAGACCAACGAGATCGTGCGCCGTATCAACACCACCGCCAGACGGACCATCCTGCCGGAAGCGCAGGCTGTCATTCCGCAGGTGGGGCGGCTGCCGGGCGTGGACGGAAAAGCGAAAATGTCGAAATCCGGCGGCAACGCCATCGCCCTTTCGGCCTCGCCGGACGAGATCACGGCGGCAGTGAAGGCGATGTTCACTGACCCGAATCATCTGCGGATCGAAGATCCCGGACAAGTGGAAGGCAATGTCGTCTTCACTTATCTGGATGCTTTCGACGGGGACCGCATCACGCTGGAAGAGCTGAAGGCGCAGTATCGGCGGGGAGGAATAGGCGACAGCAAGATCAAGCGCCGACTCGAAGACATCTTGCAGGCGCTGATTCGACCTGCGCGAGAACGAAGGACGCAACTGGCGAAAGATCCGGCCTATGTGCTCGACGTAATTCGCCGCGGTACGGAAAAGGCGAGGAACCGGACCGAGACAACGAAGCGGGAAGTTGTCGAAGGCCTCGGACTGTTCATGTTGTAAGCTAGTATCCGTCGATTCCGTTGATCTGTTGCAGGCGGCCGCGCATCGCTCTTTTCAGATCGTAGCCGGGCCGGCCGTATTCCGCGTTGCGACGGGAGATATATTCCTCCTGCTCCCGCCGCAGCTTGCGCGCCTGCTGTGGCGTCATCTTCTCGGCGACGGCCCTGACATACGACCCCTGGACCTCGCGATCGAGATCGGCGAGCTCGGGATTGGCGCAGATCGCCTTTTCCACCTTGCGGCGGGCGGTGGCGCAGTTGAAACTCGGCTTGCCGGCGATCGCCTTCAGCGCGCCCAACCGCTCCAGCTCCAGCGCCAGCGCCCGGTGGTTGGCTCTGGCCGCAACATGGTCCGGGTTCAGCTTGATCGCCGCGGCAAAATCGGCCACCGCCTTCGGCAGGTCGCCCTTCTTGCGCCAGAGTTCGCCGCGCGCGTTGTGGATATCGGCGTTCGCCGGATCGAGCCGCAGCACACCGTCATAGTCGGCGACGGCGCGATCGATCATGTCCTTGCGCTCATAGGCGGCGCCACGCGCGATCAGCGCCTTGATGCGGTCGGCCTTTTCGGTCTTTGCGTTGTCGATCAACGCGCCGCAGGTCGCGACCGTCTTGTCGTCATCACGCGCAAGCGCCGCGGCCAGGCAAAGCGCGGGATCGACCCGCAAATCCTTGACCGGCTCGGCACCGGTCGCCGAAGCGTCCTGCGCAAACGCGATCCATAGCAAGGAAGCCGCCGCGGCCAGCTTGCGGATGTCGAGATGGAATCGCATCAATTGATCCGGGAAGCCTTGTATCGGGGAAGTCTTGTATCGGGGAAGCCTTGGATTGCCGCCCGATCCTAGCAAGCCATCCGCTTTTTCGACAACGGGCGCGTGCGAGTATCCGTTTTCGTACGGGGATAGATTCCGGCTGAAACGTGACACGCGCGAAAACATCATCGTCCGCACGCGAACGGATAGGTTCGGTCACGAAATTTGTCTTGAACCTTTCACGGGTATCGCAGACTCAATATCCATGACCACACTGACCGACTTCAATCCGCCGCGCGCCATCGCGCAATCCCAATCAGGTTACTTCTACTTTTACATGGCGCTGGCGTGCACGGCCGTCGCCTTTCTCGGCTTTGCACCGACTTATTGGCTGCCGATGGCCAAGCGCTCGTTTTCTGCCTCGCCCGTCGTGCATTTTCACGGACTATTGTTCTTCGCCTGGTCGCTCTACTTCGCATTCCAGAGTTGGCTTGCCGCGTCCGGCAAGGTCGCTTGGCACCGCGCCATCGGGATGATCGGCGTGTCGCTGGCGACCGCGATGACGATCTTCGGCTTCCTGGCGGCTGTCAATGCGATGAAGCGCTCCGCCGCGGCGGGATTGACCGATGATGGAATCGCATTCGCGATTGTTCCGCTAAGCGGAATTCTGTTCTTCGCTGTCGTGTTCGCGCTGGCCATTGCCGCCATCCGCAAGCCCGAGACGCACAAGCGGCTGATGCTGCTGGCCGGCATCTCGCTGCTGGACGCCGCGGTCGCGCGCTGGTTTCTGACCTTCCTGGCGCCTCCCGGCCCTCTCGGTCCACCGCCGGTGCCGGTGACCATCCCGCCCGCCTTCGTCGCCTATCTCCTGCTGGTCGCCGCCATCGTCTACGACTGGCGCACGCGAGGCCGGCTGCATCCGGTTTATGTCTATGGCGGCATTGCGCTGATCGCCATCAAGCTGCTGAACTGGCCGATCAGCACCACGCCGCTCTGGCATTCCTTCGCCGGCGGCATATTGGCGATGGCGCAATAGACTTGCCGGATTTGGTGCTAGATTGATGGCGACATCGATCTCGACCGGCAGGAATCCCAGATTTGCTAGCTTTCGAATGGATTATCGGGCTGCTGCTTGGCGCGGTGCTGCTGTCCGCGCTGGCGCGGCGGCTCAAGGTGCCCTATCCGACTTTTCTTGCGATCGGCGGCATGTTGCTGGCCTTCGCGCCAGGAAGCCCCTCGTGGACGCTGGAGCCTGAACTAGCGCTGGCGCTGTTCGTGGCGCCGGTGCTGCTGGACGCCGCTTTCGACACCTCGCTGCGCGACCTTCGCAACAACTGGCTGCCGGTGTCGACACTGGTGCTGGTCGCGGTCGGGGTCACGGCCACCGCCGTCGCTGTCGTCGCGCACTGGTTGCGCCCGGACATGCCATGGGCGGTTGCGATCGCGCTCGGCGCCATCGTGGCGCCGCCCGACGCCGCGGCGGCCACCGCGATCCTGCGTCAGGTCAACCTGCCTTACCGCATCCAGAAGATCCTCGAGGGCGAAAGCCTGCTCAACGATGCCAGCGCACTCCTGATCTACCGCGTCTGCGTCGGCCTGGTTGCCGCCGAGCACATGAAGGTGCACGAGTTCGTGCCGTCCGTTGCGCTGGCGCTGTTCGGAAGTCTCATCGCCGGCTTCCTGTTCGCGCGGGTCTGGACGCAGATCACACGCCGCATTACCGAGGCGCCGAGCGCAATCATCACGCAATTCGCCGGCACCTTCATGGTGTGGATCGTCGCCGAGCATATCGGGCTGTCCGGCATTCTCACCATCGTCGCCTACGCGATCACGATCGCCCGCACCGCGCCCGAGCGTACCCCGGCGCGGCTGCGCGTGGCCTCCTATGCGGTGTGGGAAACCGTCGTGTTCGTGCTCAACGTGCTGGCGTTCATTCTGATCGGCATGCAGCTCAATCCGATCTGGTCCGGGCTCGACGACGAGGTGCGGTTCAAATATTGCAGCTTTGCCGCCACAATCCTCGCCGTCGTGGTCTTCGCCCGCATCGCCTGGGTGATGCCGTATGGCGCCTTCCTGCGCGCCTTGAACGCCCGCGGCCTGCTTCCTTCGCATGTCTCTCCCGCCGTACCGACGGTGGAACGCGGCATCATCGTGTCCTGGTGCGGGATGCGCGGCATCGTTACGCTGGCGGCCGCCTTCGCCTTGCCCGAGAGCTTCCCGTACCGCGATCTCATCCTGCTGACGGCCTTTGCCGTGGTGCTGGGGACGCTCGTGGTCCAGGGCCTGACGCTGCGGCCGGTGATCCTTGCGCTGAAATTCGAGGAGGACGATCCGGTCGCGCGCGAGGCCGCTCAAGCCCGCTGCATCGCCTATCGCGCCGCGCTCGAGGCGATCGAGGCCGATCCGTCCGAGGAGGCCGAGATCCTGCGGCTCGAATACCGCGCCGTGCTGCTGCGCGCCGAAACCGAACCCGAACTCGGCATCGCGAGCAGCGAGCTGCCGGCCGATCCGCTGCGCCGCCGCGCCATCGGCGCGGCACGAGAGGCGCTGTTGAGGATGCGCCAGTTCGAGGAGATCAGCGACGACGCCTTCCACCAGGTGGAAGAAGAGCTCGACCGCGCCGAGCTCAGCGCGCAAGCATAATGGAGCGACAGCGCGTCAGGCGCCCGACTTGCTGGTGATGCCGCCGTCGACCACGAGTTCGATGCCGGTGACGTATTTCGATTCATCCGACGCCAAAAACAGCGCGGCGTTAGCGACGTCCCAGGCGTCGCCCATGTGTCCCATCGGCACCTGCGCGTCGCGCGCCCGCCACATCGCCTCGACATCGCCCTTGGCGTAGCTCTGCGCGAGACCCGCCGAATGCTCGACCATCGGCGTCTTCATCAGCCCCGGCAGGATCGCGTTCACGCGCACGTGCTTTGACGCGAATTCGACCGCGGTGGTGCGCGTCATCTGGTTCATCGCCGCCTTGCTCGCATTGTAGCTGACATAGGAAATGCCGACATGGCGGATCGAGGCGATCGAGGAGATGTTGATAATCGAGCCGCCGCCCTGCTTGGCCATCACCGGAATGACGTGCTTCATTGCGAAATAGGCGCTCTTGAGATTGACCGCGAAGACGTGGTCCCAGCTTGCTTCGTTCACCTCGACGACGCTGCCGACCTCGGCGATGCCGACATTGTTGTCGAGCACGTCGATACGGCCATAGGCCTTCAGGCATGCCGCCACCATCGCCTCGACTTCCGCCTCGCGGGAAACATCGGCGGTGAAGGCAACGGCCTTGCCGCCCTCCTTTGCGATGATATCGACGGTTTCCTGCGCGGCAGCGGCGTTGCGATCGACGCAGAACACCTGCGCGCCCTCGCGGGCAAAGGTGACGGCGGTCGCCTTGCCATTGCCCCAGCCGGGACCGATCGAGCCCGCGCCCACCACCATCGCCGTCTTGCCCTTGAGCCGTTCCATCGACTTCTTCTCCCTTAGAGTTTCTCATTTTTCTTGTAGCCCGGGTGAAGCGAAGCGCAACCCGGGATTCTTGTTGGCGGTTTTCCCGGATTGCGCTTCGCTCCATCAGGGCTACGGGTTGCAGGCGCTCATGACGGTGACATTGGCTCCGATCGGGTGGCCAAAAATCTTCGACAATGTCCGGCAGTTTCCATCATGGCACAGCCGCCACTCGCCGGCAGCCCCGGAATTGCCGAGCACGACTTCCGGCATCACCGCGCGCTTCGGTTGCCATTGAAACCAGCCGTTGACAAGCCGCGCTTCCGGCGGCGGCTCCATGCCGGCGCCGGATCCCTTGACGCGCGCTTGCACAAGTTCCAGCCCCCGCGGCGTGACGCGCCAGTCTTCCTGCCAGTCGATCTTCTCGACCGAGTGCGTCCACACCAGCGTAAACGCCGCGACCGACAGCGTCTTCACGACCCCGGCTGAGGCGAGGCAGAGGCTCAAGCCGCCGCCACCGCGCTACTCGAACGCTGCCGCCATTGCCAGACCACGACGGCCGCCGCGAGCGCGAAACCGATGGTGTCGCTGAAGGCGAACTCGCCGAGCAGGCAGAGCGCCGCAACGAATGCGACCGCGATCTCAAGCCAGGTCAACCGCGTAAACAGGAAACCGATCGCGACAACGCCGAACAGGCCGATCGCGATCAGCGCCTTGAGCATCGCCAGCGCCACCGCGCCGTAAAAACCGAATTGGACCGCCATGGGATCGCCGGCCTGCAGCATCAGCGCGGGCGAGTAGACGAAGATGAACGGAATGACGTAGCCCGCGAGCGCGATCCGCATCGCCTCCCAGCCGATCCTGTCGGGATTTTCCTTTGCAATCGGCGCGGCCGCGAGCGCGGCGAGCGCCACCGGCGGCGAGAGGTCGGCCATGATGCCGTAGTAGAACGCGAACATATGGCTCGCGATCAGCGGCACGCCGAGTTTGGCGAGCGCGGGTGCGGCAAGCGCCGCGGTGATGATGTAGGTCGGAATCGTCGGGATGCCGGTGCCGAGCAGGATCGACAGCAGCATGGTCATGACCAGCGCCAGGAACAGGCTCTTGGCGCCGAGCCCGATGATCCAGCCGCCGAAGATGGTGCCGACGCCGGTCTGTGTCATCATGCCGATAATGGTGCCGACGATGGCGCAGGCCATGCCCACAGTGAGCGCCGATTTGGCGCTGTCAGCCAGCGAATCGCGGCAAGCGGCGAGCGTCGCCCGGCCGCCGCGCGTGATCGCGGCAATCAGGACCAGCCCGCCGACGACGCACGACACCGGAACGATCTCGAGGCCGTTGCGCGACACCGCAGCCACCACCAGCGCAAGCCCGATCCAGAAGATGTAGCGCACGACGGTGCGGGAGAGCCCGAGCGTGACGCTGGCGCCGAGGATCAGCGCGACCGTCAACGCAAGCCCCATGCTGCCGGCATAGAGCGGCGTAAAGCCTTCGAACAGCATGTAGACCAGCGCCACCAGCGGCAACACCAGGTACCAGCGCTCTACCAGCGCCTTCCAAGCGTTCGGGATTTCCGAACGCTTCATGCCGACGAGGCCGTGCTTGCCGGCTTCCAGATGCACCATCCAGAATGCGGAGGCGAAATAGAGGAGGGCCGGGATCACCGCGGCCTTGACGATCTCGGAATATTGCACGCCGAGCGTCTCGGCCATGATGAAGGCGACCGCGCCCATGACCGGCGGCATGATCTGTCCGCCCATCGAGGCCGTGGCCTCGACGCCGGCAGCGAAGGCGCGGCGGTAGCCGAACCTGATCATCAAGGGAATCGTGAACTGGCCGACGGTGACGACGTTAGCGACCCCGGAGCCGGAGATCGTTCCCATTAGCCCTGAGGCAAACACCGCGACCTTGGCAGGCCCGCCACGGGTGCGGCCGAACAGGCCGAGCGAGACGTCGGTAAACAGCTGGATCATGCCGGCGCGTTCGAGGAACGAGCCGAACAGGATGAACAGGAAAATGTAGGTCGCCGAGACATAGATCGGCACGCCGTAAAATCCCTCGGTGCCGAACGACAAATGGGTGATGACCTGATCGAAATCATAGCCGCGATGGTTGAACGGCTGCGGCAAGTACTGGCCGAAGAACCAATAGAGCAGACACGCGCCGCACATCAGCGGCAGCGCCAGTCCCATCAACCGCCGGGTGCCCTCGAAGATCAGCACGGCCAGCAGCGTGCCGACCGCAAGATCGACGCGCGTCGGGTCGCCGTCGCGGGCGATCAGGTCGGCGTAGAAAATCCACTGGTACAGTCCGCACAGAAAGCCCGCGCCGCCAATCAACCAGCCGAGCGCCCGGCCGAAATCGCTTTTGGCGGTGAAGTTGCCGATCAGGCCGAAGGTCATCAGCAGCAGGAAGCCGACGTGAACGCCGCGCACCACCTGGCTCGGCAGATAATTGAACGCGGCGACGTAGAGCTGGAAGGCAGCAAAGACGATGCCGATCGCGTAGGCGAGATAGCCCCAGCCGCCGGGGCCGAAGCCTGCCGGAAAACCATGCTCGAAATTGTCGAACTCGACCTTAACGGGCTCTTCCGGCCCCTCGGCTTGCCGCATGTCCGTGATTCCCTGCCCGCGCCGGTTATACCGGCCCGGCCCCTACTCGGAAAGGCGAGAAAGCACGAGGCTCCGCCAAGCACTCCGTCGTTGCGAGCCAACGACGGCGAGAGCCCTCTACTTCATCAGTCCTTTTTCCCTGTAGTAGCGGATCGCTCCGGGGTGCAGCGGCACCGGGCTGCCGGTCGCGGCCGTCTCGAGCTTGATCTCCCTGCCGGCCGCGTGCGCATTGACGAGTTCGGGAAGCGATTCGAAGATCAGGCTGGTCATCTGATAGGCCAGATCGTCGGAGACCGCCGAGCTCGTGACGAGATAGTTGACCACCGCAGCCGTCGGGACGTCCTTGTCCTGGCCGATATAGGTGTTGGCGGGGATCGTCGCCGGCACGAAGGGCGGGCCGATCTTGTCGACGACGGCCTTCGGCACCGACACCACGGTGATTTCGGTCGACGTCGAGAGATCCTTCAGCGAGGCGACGCCGAGGCCGGCCGACTGCAGCGTCGCGTTGAGCTGGCGGTTCTTCATCAGGTCGACGGATTCGGCGAACGGGAGATATTCGACCTTGCCGATGTTCTTGTAGGTCATGCCGGCGGCCGCCAGGATGGCGCGCGAGTTCAGCTCCGTGCCGGACTTCGGCGCCCCGACCGAGAGGCTCTTGCCCTTGAGGTCGGCGAGCGTCTTGATGCCACTGTCTGATGTCGCGACGATCTGGATGTAATTCGGATAGATCGCCCCCAGGGTGCGGAGCTTGTCCAGCTTCGACTTGAAGCCGGCCTCCTCGTCGCCTTCCCATGCCGCCTTGAGCGAGTCGCCGAGCGCAAACGCGAGTTCACCGCGGCCCTGCTGCAGCAGGATCAGGTTCTCGACCGAGGCCTTGGTGGCCTGCACCTGGGTCTTCACGTTCGCAATCTTGTCGCTGTAGATCTTCCCGATGGCGACGCCGAGCGGATAGTACACGCCGGAAGTTCCGCCGGTCAGGATGTTGATGAATGACTGCGCATGCGCGCCGGGACCAAAAAATATTGCCGCCGTGGCGACGGCGGCTGCAATCAATCTGGAGTTCATGAAAACCATTCTCCAATTATTTTGGCGGGGAAATTGGACGGGCGGCGGCTCCGGGTCAAGCCGTCCGATAAGCTAAAAAAGATGCCCCGACATGCGCCCACAAGGCCCTTGCCACGGTTACCCAAATTGGACTGAATGCGCCCGCGAAAGGCCCGGGGGACACCGGGTCTGGGAGTTAACGGGGTCTCCGGGGAAAGCATGTCAGCAGACAACACAACGCCGCCCAATGACGAGGTCGTTGCGGTATCCGACGAAGCATTGCAGAAGGCGGAATCCTTCGTCGAGGCGGAAGAAGGCGCGGCCAACCGCCTGATGGGCTGGGCGGGAAAAATTTCGACCGCGATTGCCGTGGTCATGAGCCTGTTTCACCTCTACGCGGCCTACGCGATCGTTCCGACCCAGGAACTGCGCTACACCCACGTCGCGTTCACGCTGGTTCTCAGTTTCCTGCTGTTTCCGCTGGCGACGCGCTTTCGCAACCGCGTGCGCTGGTGGGACATCGTTCCCGGGATCGTTGCGGTCGCGACCATCGTCTACGCGCTGTGGGGCGGCGACGACTTTACCGACCGCGCCACCACGCCCGACCGCTGGGACGTGATCGTCGGCATCGTCTTCATCGTGCTGCTGCTGGAGGCGACGCGGCGCACGACGGGGGCGATCATGCCTGTCGTCTCGTTGCTGTTCATCGCCTATGCGATGCTCGGTCCGCACTTGCCGGCGCCCTGGACTCATCGCGGCTATGACGTGGATCGTCTGGTCGGCCATCTCTTCATTACGTTGGAAGGCATTTTTGGCGTCGCGGTCGACGTGTCGGCGACGCTGATCATCCTGTTCACCATCTATGGCGCGTTTCTGCAGCAATCCGGCGCCGGCAAGTTCTTCATCGATTTCTCGCTGGCCCTGATGGGCGGCAAGCCGAACAGCGCCGGCCGCACCGTGGTGCTGTCGTCGTTCCTGCTCGGCGGCCCCTCTGGATCGGGCGTCGCCACCACCGTGATGATCGGCACCGTGGCGTATCCGATGATGGCCAAGGCGGGTTTCGAGAAAAACGCCGCGGGCGGCTTGCTCGCCGCCGGCGGGCTGGGCGCGATTCTGTCACCCCCGGTACTGGGCGCCGCCGCGTTCCTGATCGCCGAGTTTCTCAAGATCAGCTATCTCGACGTGATCTGGATGGCGACCATCCCGACCTGTCTCTATTACATGTCGCTGCTGTTCATGGTCGAACTCGACGCCAAGAAATTCCACGCCAAGGACGTGACTTTCACACCCGAAATGTCGCTCGGCCAGATGACGAAGCGATACGGCTTCCACTTCATCTCGCTGCTCGCCGTCGTCGTGTTCATGATCATCGGCTATTCGCCATCGCTGTCGGTGTTCTACGCCATCGTCGTCACCTTCGTGCTCAGCTTCCTGCGCAAGGAAACCGCGCTGATGCCGAAAAAGTTGGTGAAGGCGCTGGCCGACGGCTCGATCGGCGCGCTGAATGCCGCGACCACCTGCGCCTGCGCCGGCATCGTCGTCGGCATCGTGACACTGACGGGCCTCGGCCTGAAATTCTCGTCGATCGTCATCAGCTATGCCGGCGGCAGCCTGCTGCTGACGGCGATCTACACCTCGCTGATCGTCTGGATCATCGGCCTCGCGGTGCCGGTGACGGCCTCCTACATCATCTGCGCGGTGATTGCGGCGCCTGCACTGATCAAGCTCGGCGTGCCCGATTACGCCGCGCACATGTTCATCTTCTACTACGCCGTCCTGTCCGAGGTTTCGCCGCCCACGGCCCTGTCTCCGTTCGCGGCGGCGGCAATCACGGGCGGCGACCCCTACAAGACCACCCTGCAATCCTGGAAATACACGCTGCCGGCGTTCCTGGTGCCGTTCGTGTTCGTGCTCGACCCGCAGGGCGTCGGGCTGCTGCTGTCGATCCCGAAGGGCGGCTCGTGGGTCGATATTGTCGAGATCACGATCAAGACGACCTTCGGCCTGTTGGCGCTGGCGGCATTCGCCCAGAACTGGGCGCTGCGACAAAATACGCCGGTGGAACGCGGCCTGCTTCTGCTATCCGGGTTGCTGCTGGTGTTTCCAAGCCTGATCGAGGCGATCGTCGAATCGATCATCGGCCGCGATATCAGCTACACCTATGTGCCGGGCCTGATCATCGGTCTCGGCGTATTGCTGTGGCAGGCCAGAACGCGGTCGCCAGAGCGGCCGGCGCTCACGACATAGTCAATGAAGGGATTAAGGAGACAAAAATGAAAAAGACCACAGCCATATTGGCGATGACTCTGGGGCTCGCATTCGCGGGCACAGCCCACGCCCAGCAGAAGACAATGTCGATCGGAACCGGCGGCACCGGCGGCGTCTATTACCCGCTGGGCGGCGCCGTCGCCAACGTCCTCTCAAAGAGCCTTCCCAACGTGCAGGCTACCGCCGAGGTGACCGGAGGGTCGGTCGACAACCTCAAACTGATCGGCGCCGGCAAGAGCGAACTGGGCTTCACCATGGCCGATGCCGCGCTCGATGCGTTGCAGGGTCAGGACAAGTTCAAGAGTGGCAAGCTGCCGCTGCAGGCGCTGCTTGTGGTCTACCCAAACCGCATGCATGTCGTGACGGTCGAGGGCACGGGCATCGAGACCATGGCTGACCTGAAGGGCAAGCGTGTCTCGACGGGATCTCCGGGCGGCGCCACTGAAGTGATGGCATTCCGCGTCATCGAGGCCGCCGGCCTCGACAAGGACAAGGACATGAAGCGCGAACGGCTCGGCGTTGCCGAATCCGTCAATGCCATCAAGGACCGCAAGATCGACGCGTTCTTCTGGGTCGGCGGCATTCCGACCGCCGCCGTCACCGATCTCGCCGCGACGCCGGGCATGAAGATGAAGCTGATCGACCACGGCGACCTGGCCGAGAAGATGAACGCCAAATACGGCAAGCTCTATTCGCCGAGCAAGATCAAGGCGGGCTCGTATCCCGGCTACGACAAGGATAATTCCATCACCGAAGTCTGGAACCTGATCGTCACCGGCGACAAGATGAGCAACGAGGACGCCTACACCATCGTCAAGACGCTGGTGGAGAAGAAGGCCGACATCGTCGCCGTACACAAGGAAGCCGAGAGCTTTTCGCTCGACAACCAGGTGCAGGAGCGGTCGCCGATCCCGTTCCATCCCGGCGCGCTGAAATATTTCAAGGAAAAAGGTATCGGCGGCTAGGTATCCGCTCCGTCCACTACGAAGCTTCAAATGACCGCGGTCAGATGGCCCGCGGTCATTTCTTTGCACGATGGGAACCCAGCGCAGCCAACTGCCGTTGGCTGACGGTTGAAACCGTGCGAGCACGCTTTGGGCACCACCGTCAGAACACAGACCGTCGAGCGGGCACTGGATGCGCTGAATTTCTTTCTCGCCGACGTACGGGATGGCCTCGGCCCCTATCTCGCGATCTACCTCCTGACAGAACAGAAATGGGACGAGGCCTCGATCGGCGTGGTGATGTCGGTGGCCGCCATTGCAGGTATCATCGCCCAGACGCCCGCCGGCGCGCTGATCGACCGCTCAACGGCCAAGCGTGCATTGATGGTGATGGCGGCCATCCTCGTCACCCTTTCCTGCGTCGCCTTGCCGCTGATCCACCGCTTCGAGCTGGTCGCGGCAACGCAGGCGGTCGCAGCCGCCGCGGGCGCGATTTTTGCTCCTGCGGTTGCGGCCGTGACGCTCGGCATCGTCGGCCCGCGCGCCTTTGCCCGCCGCACCGGCCGCAACGAGGCCTTCAACCATGCCGGCAATGCGGTGGCTGCCGCCATTGCCGGCGTCACGGCCTATTCGTTCGGCCCCATCGTGGTGTTCTGGCTCCTCGCCGCGATGGCGGTCGCGAGCATCTTCGCCACGATGTCGATCCCATCGGACGCAATCGACCATCATGTCGCGCGCGGCCTCAACGATACGACGGAAAAGGATGGCAGCCGGCACGACATGCCGTCCGGCTTTCAGGTGCTCCTGACCTGCAGGCCGCTGCTGATTTTTTCGGTTGCGACGGTCGCATTCCATTTTTCGAATGCGGCGATGCTGCCGTTGCTCGGGCAGAAGCTGGCGCTCGTCAACCGTGACCTCGGCACCACACTGATGTCGGTCTGTATTATCGCCGCCCAAATGGTGATGGTGCCGGTCGCGATGTTGGTCGGACGCAAGGCGGATGTTTGGGGACGCAAGCCGATCTTCGCCGTCGCGCTGGCTGTGTTGATGCTGCGCGGCATGCTCTATCCGCTCTCCGACAATCCTTACTGGCTGCTGTCGGTCCAGTTGCTTGACGGCGTCGGTGCCGGAATTTTCGGCGCGCTGTTCCCGCTCGTCGTCGCCGATCTCACGCGCGGCACCGGACATTTCAATATCAGCCAGGGCGCGATTGCGACCGCCGCCGGCCTTGGCGGCGCGCTCAGCACCACGGCCGCAGGCCTTATCGTCGTCAAGGCCGGCTACAGTGCGGCATTCCTCTTTCTGGCGGCAGTCGCTGGTGCAGGGCTGATCGGATTTGCGACCATGATGCCGGAGACATTCCGGCGTGCGCAGGATGAGGGACGGCTTGGCGGCTAAAGGATAGCGTCTGCCGTTTTTTTCGAGGCAACTGTCGAACTCGACCGCGTTTGCCGAACACCGCGCGGTCATTTTATATGCTGACAAAAAGTTGTGCGTTGCGTCATTGCTGCTCCCGCGAAGAAAAGGCGGAAGACGGTGCGCAAGCCGCGAACATCGCGGCGCCGACAAGCGACACAGGTGTTAACGCGCGGGACTGATCAGATTTTGCACAGGCAAGGCATCAGCTCACTGAAAGCCCATGAAATGGATGGGCTTATCCGATCTTCGGCAACGGACCGCTGAGCCAGGACGATTTCCTAAAACTTTTATTCTTGTCGGCGGCTTTAACCCTACTGAAGTAATCCTGTGACCCTCCGCAAATTTCCGTAATTGCGACCTCAACGCGGATGTACCAATGGCGCCGGGGTATCTGTTGGAGGGCGGCATGGAGCAGGTCATCTTTAGCGAGCATTCGCGCGCAACGCACTTCGGGCATCGGAAGCTGGCGCCCAGAGCCTGCGTCGTCGACAGCAAAAAGCACCTCCGATTGTTCCTTTCCGACGCTCTCGAGGATCTCGGCTTCGTGACCTGCGAATGCGGTCAGGCCGGCGATTTGGCGGGCATATTGCAGGCGGAGCAGCCGGACCTGATCGTGCTCAGCGTGTGTGTCGACGGCATCAATGTCGGCGAAATTCTCGAGGTCATTGTCCGCAAGAATTTCGGCGGCAAGGTCCTCGTCATCGGTCAACCCGACTCGATCATGGTAAAGGCCGTCAGGCAAATTGGCGACGAATACGGCATTGCCATGCTGCCCTCGTTGCAGACGCCGTTCGGCGCGGCGAGCCTGCGCGCCAGCGTCGCGGCGCTGCTGCCGGTCGAGCCGGCGCCAAGTCCCGCCGTCGATGTCGCCGAGGCCCTGAAGGCCGGCTGGCTCGAATTGTGGTATCAGCAGAAGGTCAACATCCGCACGCTGGTTCCCAGTGGGGCGGAAGCACTGGTCCGGATGCGGCATCCCGCCTGGGGCGTGGTCCCGCCGGCCTATTTCATTCCCGACGACAAGGATCCGCATTTTCGTAAGCTGTCCGAATTCGTGGTCGGTCGCGCCATCGAGGACTGGCGCTATCTGCTGGAGAGCCAGGGTCCGGTCGACCTTTCGATCAACCTGCCGGTATCGTTCTTCGGCAACGCCGCGGCGGTGCGCGATCTGTGCCGCGCCATGCCCACCCACCCCGCCTTCGGCGGTCTTTTAATCGAAATCAACAGCAGCGAAGTGATCGAGCATCCGGACCTGGCGGTGGACGCCGCAAGACGCCTGCGCTTGCACAATATCGCGATCGCCATCGACAATGTCGGCGCGGAATGGCCGTCTCTCCTGGAACTGCGGAGCTTCCCGTTCGTCGAGCTGAAGGTCGACCAGCAATACATCAACGGCTGCGCGGACGACCGGCTGAAGCAAACGGTATGCCGGCGCATCGTCGAACTGGCCCGGGACAACGGCGCCCGCGCCGTCGCCCAGGGCGTGGAGACCCGCGCCGATTTTCTCGCCGCGCACGACATGGGGTTCGATCTGGTCCAGGGCTACCTGTTCGGCAAGCCGGTGGCGGTGCGGAAATTTGCCCGGGCGCGCCCTCAGCTCGCGGCCGGTTCCGACAAGATGCCCTGAGCGGGGCTTACTCGAACTTCATGTCGATGCATTTCGAGATGTCGGAGCCGAGGCCGGACGAGATGATGATGCAACCACGCACCTTCGGCGCATTGTTGTCGCTGGCCCACACCGCATAGCCGCCAGGACCGAAGAACGAATTGGTGTTCGGCGCCTCGGTTTCGGTGGCATCGAACGAATAGCTCGAATCGGCATCGAAGATACGGGGCTTCTTGGTGCAGCCGCCGTCGGCCTGCACGTTGATGACTTCCTTGTTGTCCCGCGTCAGCGCCAGTGAGACCTGGCAGCGGAAATACTCCGATGTCTTGGTGTTGAACACATAAGCATAGGATTTGCAGGTCGAGGTGTTGAGCTTGCCCGCGCTCAATCCCCGGCTACAGGCGATCCGCTGGTTGTTGGAGAGCTTGAAATCGTCGGCCTGTGCCGCTTGAGCCAGTGTCATGAACGACAGCGCAACACCAAGACCGATCTTCATGACGTGGTTCATCCTGACCATCCCTATGAGGTTTTTCGCAATGTATGCTTGTAGCCGGAAAGGCGAACATAGTCGCGAAGTCGAACGCGGGGAATCACAAAGTCTCAAGGGCGGCGTGATGCGTCGAAGGTGCCAATTGACGGCACAATGCCGTTCGTGATTTGTTCAAAACGTGGGGCAAGAGGCCGAATGGCTGCGGGGAGGATGGATGATGACGAGCATTTCAACGAAGACGGTTTTGACGGTGGCCGTCCTTGCGGGGTTTTCGACGTGCGCATTTGCGCAAGCCGCGGCGCCGACACCCTGGGAGCTGAAGCCGGACATGGGCTATGCCTACGGCAAGGACGGCAAGACGCTGTCCTACAAGATGGGCACCAACAATGCCGGCACGCTGCTGAAAGGCGCCAAGAAGGTGCCGAAGGGCACCTTGTTCTTCATCGGCGAGAATGGACAGCTTTACATGCGGTCCGGCCCTTATCTGGAGGGCGACGGCAGGTTCATGTTCGGGTCGAATTGAGGGGACTCTTCCCCTCTCCCCCTGTGGGAGAAGAGAAGAAGCAACCTAAAACGCCGCCGCCAATTCCTTCGCACCGGGCTTGGCGCTGTTGAAATCCATCCGCTCGTCGGTGACGCCAAGCAGTTTCGCCACCGTGTTGTGGCGAATCGCGACGGGATTGCGCTCATAGCCGCCGCGCTGGAAGAAATTCGAGGTCGGCACTTGTTCGCGCATCGCCTGCGGCATGGTCACCATGTCGAGGCCGGTGCCGTCGCCGGTCAGGTTCATCATTTCGAGTTCGGCGCCCGAAAGCGGGCGATTGTAGCCCTTGGCACGCGCGAAGATCACGGATGTCAGCAGCTTGTGGGTCTGCAGCATCGGCCCGACGTCGCTATCGAGCACCATGGCGTGCACGGCCCAGCCCTGCGGGGTATTGGCGAGCTTCTCATGCTCGGACCACGTGTCCGGCACGGTGCGCGTGAACGCCACCATCTTTTTCAGCACCGCAAGCTTGTGATCCATCGCCTTGCGCGGCGCACCCGACAACGTGGCGGCCCTTGCCGTCAGCTCCTTGATGAATTCGTGGCCCTGTTCGGCCAGCAATTCTACGCTGTTGGTGGTGAGCAACTGATTGTAGCCGATCGCGGTCGAGATCGCACGGGAGCCCGGCCGCGAGGCGCTCAAGCCCGACTGCATATCGTGATTGCCGGTGCCGCCGGTCTCGAACGAATAGACCCGCACCGCCTGCTCGCGCGTCAGGCCGGCAGCCAGCGCATAGCGGGCATAGGCGCGCTTGAACTCGACTTCAGATGACGGCCGCTGCGGCACGAACTGGAAATTGTCCGCAGCAGCTTTCAGGAGATCGGCGACGACCGGAATCGGCTTGCGCTCGCGCGGCGGCTTCTCTTCCTCCGGCTCCGGATTCACCGGGCGCTTCGGACCGTTATAGACCGGCGGCTGCGTCAGCACGTAATCGTCGAGCGCAATGGTCTGGCGTTCCCGGCGCTTGGCGTTGCGGCCCTTTCGCTTCTCGGAGATCGAAGACCAATAGGCGCCCGCCTCCTCCTCAAACGCGGCGCGCGCTTCCTGATACTCTTTCAGCTTGCGGCGATATTCCGCGATCGCCTGCGGCGAGGCCGCCTGTGCCGTCGCATCGGCGATCGAGGGAGGGAGTATGTCCGCGTCTATCGCCATTGCGGGCACGCCCGCGAACAGCGCGAGCGTGACAAATCCGGAACCCATGCGAATCAATTGCAGGCGCATGGCCCCGTTGTAGCAAGCGCACCCGCGAAGTCAGCCCCGAAAGGATGCGACTCTTTCTTCCCTTCTCCCCTTGTGGGAGAAGGTGGCATAGGCGGCCGTCGGCCGCCGTACTTAGAAAAGGACGCCGCTGCTTTGCATCGGCTATGGGCGCGTAGCGGCAGCGAGACGGATGAGGGGTCTGTTTCGGCGGAGAGAACCCCTCATCCGGCGCTTCGCGCCACCTTCTCCCACAAGGGGAGAAGGGAAGAGTCCCCGCTCGCGCGTCACTCCTGCTCGACGCCGCTGCTCTTCACGAGCTGCGACCACTTCTTCTCATCCTTGTCGATGAAATCGGCATAGTCTTCCGGCGTGCCGGGCGTGATTTCGGTGCCGTCATTGCCCAGCTGCTTCTTCACCTCGTCGGAGGCGAGCGCGTCGCGCAGCGCCTTGTTGAGCTTGTCGATGATCGGCCGCGGCGTGCCGGCGGGCGCGACGAGGCCGTAATAGAGCGAGGCGTCGAAACCGGGCATGCCTGCTTCGATCATGGTCGGCACGTCGGGCCCGAACGGGTGATGCTGGTGACCGCGAGCGCGCGCAGCTTGCCGGCGGAGACATTAGGATGCGAGGCTGGAATCGGCGCGAACGCCATCGGGATGTGGCCGCCGAGCAGATCGGTCAGCGCCGGGCCAGTGCCCTTGTAGGGAATGTGCACCAGCTTGATGCCGGCGGCGCGAGCAAAATATTCGCCGGTGATGTGGCTGGCGGTGCCGGCGCCGGCCGAGCCGAAATTGACCTTGTCGGGATTGGCCTTCGCATAGGCGATCAGTTCGGCCACGCTTTTTGCGGGGAATGACGGATGCACCACCAGCGAATTCGGCGCATTGCCGATCATGCCGATCGGCGCAAAATCCTTGCGCGGATCGTAGCCGGGGCTCTTGTAGAGCGAGGGGCCGATCGCCAGCGTGCCGGTGTAGCCCAACAGCAGCGTGTAACCATCGGGATCGCTTTTGGCGACCGCCTTGGTGCCGACCGTGCCGCCGGCGCCGGGGCGATTGTCGACCACGACCTTCTCGCCGAGCAGTTCGCTCATCTTGTCGGCAATGGCGCGGCCGACGATCGAGGTGCTGCCGCCGGGCGCGAATGGAATGACCAGCGTGATCGCGCGGGCCGGATAGGTTTGCGCTCGCGCGGAATCGGCCGCGACGCTCAGGCCGAGCAATGCGGCGACGACACAGAACCTCTTGATCCACATGGACATTATGAGCGCGCTCCCAGGAACTGTTCTTATTGTTGGCGCAGCCATCGTCGCTGAAACGAGCCGTATTCGCAAGTTGACTTCCGAATGAGGCGCTCACGTCGTCATGGCAATCCATCCTGTCTCACATCGTGAGATGGATGCGCGATCCTACCTCCACGCAAATACCGGCTGTTCCAGTTCGGCGACGCGGGTGTTTCTTCCCGCCAGCACTTCGGCGAATTGATAGATCAGCGCCGCCGTCGGCGCGTGGATGTGCTGACCGGCATGGCGGAAGCGGATCACGCGCCGCGTGCTTTCGGGGATCGTGGTGAAGCTGAAGGCGTCGTTTCGTTCGATGTCGGCGAGGGCTATGCGATGCACCGAGGCGACCTCCGCGGGGTTGGGCACGAGATCGGCGCTGCTGCTCAACCAGACCACGACAGGCGTGATGAGATAGCCTGATCGGGTCGGGTAATCGTCGAGCAGGCCGAGCACATCTTCCTCGCCGAGACCGACGCCGAGTTCTTCGTGAAGTTCGCGCAACGCGGCCTGCACCTGCGTCTCGCCATGGTCGCAGCGCCCGCCCGGCAGCGCCCATTGCGCGGCGTGCGAACGCAAGGTCGCGGCGCGGCGGGTCAGCAGAAACGTCGTCCCCCCGCCAGCCTCGGCTTCCGTCAGCGCAATCGCCACCGCAGCACGTTTCAGCCCGGCCCCCGCCTCGGACGGCAGCCGCGTGAACGCCGCGCAGAGTTCTGCGATATTCCGCCTTGTGGTATCGCCAAATGACCGGACCATCCCGCTTGACTACAACACAAGCCCATCCGATGAAATGACCCGGACAGCATGACAACCCGCAGGAAACGGAACGCTCGACATGACAGCCAAGGCCGCCGGACAAACTCAAATCCGACGGCTGGAAAATCGTCGAAACGTCCGGTTTCCTGCACCTGATCGGCCCGCTATGGCAGCGCGTGGTCGGCGGCACGCACGAATACGCGCTTGCCACCGAGGACAAGCACCACAACCGCCGCGGCCTGGTGCAGGGTGGCGTGATCATGACCTTCGCCGACCGCACCTGCGGCATGACCGCCCGCTACGTCTCGGGCAAGCCGACGCTGGCGACCGTGCAGCTCGATACCCATTTTGTCGAAGCCGGCAAGATCGGCGAGGTTTTGGTGTCGAAGCCGCACGTGGTGCGCTCGACCCGCAGCCTGATTTTCATCACCACCGAGGTGACGGTCGACAAACGCTGTATCGCGATGGCGAGCGGTGTGTTCAAGATATTGAAGAGTGAGGGTTAGACGCTGTCATTCCGGGATGGTCCATAAGGACCCGACCCGGAATCTCGAGATTCCGGGTTCGATGCTGCGCATCGCCCCGGAATGACGGCGAATCTGGAGGAGACCTACCTGATGCAATACCGTAACCTCGGCCGCAGCGGCCTGAAGATTTCGCCGATCTGTCTGGGCACCATGATGTTCGGTG
Source organism: Bradyrhizobium sp. AZCC 2262 (assembly GCF_036924535.1). Lineage (NCBI taxonomy): Bacteria > Pseudomonadati > Pseudomonadota > Alphaproteobacteria > Hyphomicrobiales > Nitrobacteraceae > Bradyrhizobium > Bradyrhizobium sp. AZCC 2262. The sequence goes on from NZ_JAZHRT010000001.1 coordinate 7,283,562, forward strand.
GCCCCACCGACGAGGCGACGTCGTCGCGCATCGTCGCCAAGGCGCGCGAGGCCGGCATCAACTTCATCGACTCTGCGGACGCCTATAATGGCGGCCTGTCCGAGCAGGTGGTCGGCCGCGCCATCTCCAACAACAGGCATAACTGGATCCTCGCCACAAAGCTCGCCAACCAGATCGGCGACGATCCCAACCGCGGCGGGCTGTCGCGTCGCTGGGTGCTGCAGGCGGCGGACGAAAGTCTGAAACGGCTCGGCACTGATCACATCGACATCTACTATTTGCACAAGGAGGACCACGCGACGCCGCTGGAAGAAACCGTGCGCGCCATGGGCGACCTGATGCGCCAGGGCAAGATCCGCTATTTCGGCGTTTCGAACTACCGCGCCTGGCGCGTCGCCGAGATCTGCAACATCTGCGACAACAACGGCATCGATCGCCCGATCGTCAGCCAGCCCTATTACAACGCCATGAACCGCATGCCGGAGGTCGAGCATTTCCCGGCCTGCGGCTATTACGGCCTCGGCATCGTGCCCTATAGCCCCTTGGCCCGCGGCGTGCTGACCGGGAAGTACAAGCCGGACACAGCGCCCGACAAGGAGACGCGCGCCGGCCGCGCCGACAAGCGCATGATGCAGACCGAGTGGCGGCCGGAATCGCTGCAGCTTGCGCAAGAGATCAAGCAGCATGCCGAGGCCCGCGGCATCACCGCCGGGCAGTTCGCGGTTTCATGGGTGCTGAATTCGTCGTTCGTCTCGGCGGTGATCGCAGGTCCCCGCACCGAGGAACAATGGGACGATTATCTGAAGGCGCTCGACTACCGGTTCACGGCCGAGGACGAGGCGCTGATCGACCGGCTGGTGGTGAGCGGCCACCCCTCGACGCCGGGGTTCAATGACCCGGGCTATCCGATCGAGGGCCGGCGGGCGCGGACCGCCGATCAGGCCCGCTGAGCGGACGGCCCTGCGACTTACCACTTGGCGTTGCATCTGGACTGCAACATAGGGTAACGGTTTAGTAACTTTGATCGTCAAAGACTCCCCTGTTCAGGCGGAGGTCCATGCAGTGGACGAGCACAGAACAGCACCACGGCGGCGGCTGTTGAAGGCCGGCAGGATTTCGTTTGGCGGCGGCGCTGCCATCGACTGCACGATCCGCAATCTCTCCGAAACCGGCGCCGCGCTCGAGGTGGGCTCCCCCGTCGGCATTCCGGAACGCTTCACGCTGGTGGTCGAAGCTGACCACCGCCATCTGCCGTGTCGCGTCGTCTGGCGAAAAGAGAGGCGGATCGGAGTTCATTTCGAGACCTGATCGGCGACGTCACTCCACAAGCGGATCTGACACGTCGCCGCGAGTCCGGCCGCATGCCGCGTGACCGAACCCGCCGCGAAATGGTCGCTCCCGCAATCGCGAGCGTCAGTGTCTGGATTCGAGGCTGACGATGACGCCGGTGGGCTCGGGCTCGTGCGGCGACAGTTTCGTCAGCGTCTCATCGCTCCAATAGGCAAGATTGACGATCATGCCGACGGACGTTTCCGGCTCGGCAGCCTCGGTCGGCTCCAGGACGTTGAGCCCGCCGCTGTCGATGAAGAATGTGTGATCGCCGAACATGCTGGCCAGTTGCGGGACCACAGGATGATCGTCGGGAAGCGCCTGGGCTTCGAATTGCATCAACGCGCGTTCCACCTGTGCCGAGTTCAATTTCATGCACGTCTCCTTCTGGCTTTGGTTGGTTTTCCGGCTTCGGGTTGGTTGAGGACCGCGCAACGGCTTGAGCCGCGCGCGGCCGCTTCTTGCGAAAGATAGGGGCGTCAAGGTGTCGGATCCTGATCGCTCGTCCCCACCAGCACCGCGCGCTGGTTCGCAAGTTCTGCTTCAATCCGCGAGATCAGCGGATTGACGTCGGGACATTGGTGCCTCTTTGCTCCCGTTCAACCCGGCAACGAAATTAAATTCGCAATGTTCCAAACAAAGCCCAACCTGAGACAAAGCGAAGTGTGAAATTCCTGTGGCAGCGGACTATCTCCCGTCAGGGCTATCTCCCGTCAGGAATGGGATGCAGCCTTGCCAATTCGTCGAGCGGCAGATGCGCCTCCGCATCGCTCAACGTGAAACGGACAATGACATCCTGACGGCCCACCTGCCCCCAGAGGCCATCCGATGACCATTTCTGCGGCACGGGCCCGCGCAGACCTTCGACCCAGACAAAATACCATTCCGTCATCGAACACCTCCTGGCGCTTGCTGGCCCGTTGGTCCGGAACCAGATGCACCGCGGTCCCGTTGAAAGAGATCGCGAGGCCGCGAACGCGAGGGGCCGCCCGGCTCGAGCCGGTTCCTCCCGGGATGCCACGCCGCTCCCCATATAAGGATCTCGCCATGGAAATCAGCAATTTCAAGGACATGTATCTCGCCGAACTGCAGGAACTGGTGAGTGTGGAGGAGCAGCTTGCGGAAGCGCTGCTGCCCATGGCGGCCGCCGCGTCACATGCCGCATTAAAGGACGCCCTCGTCGACCACCACGCGGAGACGGTCGCGCAGAGGGAACGCCTTTTGGCCATCCTTCGCAGCCATGGCGCGGACCCGACCGCGCATGTCGATCAGGCCATGCAGGCCCTCATCCGTGAAACCCGCAAGATGCTCAGCATCCTGGAGGGCGACGATCTTCGCGATGCGGGCCTGATCGCATCGGCCCAGAAACTCGAGCACTACGAGATCGCCGCTTACGGCTCAGCCGCAGCACTTGCCGGCCAGCTCGAACTGCGCGGTGACCAGATGCTGTTGCACGACAGCCTTTTGGAAGAGAAAGAGGCCGACGCCATTCTCACCGACATCGCCAAGGGCGAAGTCAATCCGGACGCGCTGGCGGCGTGATTGCCGGCAAGCGCGCATCGAGCATACGTCGCCTCAAGCGAATTGCGCGAGGCCGTGGCCGACCGACCAATTCTCTTTTGCGGATTCGAGAACGTTCACGAACACGTTCTCCGGCCGGATGCCGGGGTTTTTGCCGAGCAGCTCCGCGGTCCGCTTGAACAGCGCCTTCTTCTGTTGCGCGGTGCGGGTGTCGAACACGGTGATCTGGATGTACACAACATCTTCGCTCCGGCTGACGCCATAACAGGACGCGCTGTAGCGGAAGTTCGCCGCGTCATGCTCCCTGATGGTCATGAACTGGTCGTCTTCGGGCACGTCCAGCGTTTCGCGCATCGCGCGATACAGGCTGTCGAAGATCGCCTGCCGATAGGCTTCCGGCTTTCCGGCGCGCAGTGAAATGTGAATAAGCGGCATCGCGGATCCTTTCGAAAAGCCAGTGAGGCGGACCACACGGTGGTTCACCCCATGGACGAAATGGGCTATCACTAATTTTTGACACGATGTCGAAAACGATACCTAGATTCTTGACGCCATGTCAAATACTTTTTGACCGGCGTCAGGCGGCTGGATTGGGCCGGTGGTGTGCAAGCGGAGGGAAACGTGAGGCCGCGCGAGTTTGACCACGACGACGTCCTGCGCATCGCGTTCGATCAGTTCTGGCGCAAGGGAGTGCGGGGGACACAGCTCTCGGACATCGCGCGTGACGCGGGCGTCCAGCGCGGCAGCCTCTACAATGCCTTTGGCAGCAAGGAAGCGCTGTTTCTCTGCGCCTACGAGCGCTATGCCGGCGAATATGTGAGCGCGCTTCAAAAGACGCTCGGCGCGGGGATCTTGCGGGAGCGCCTCACCGCGTTTTTCGAACTGACGATCAGGAATTTTCGTTCCGGCTCGCCGCCCCGCGGATGTCCGACCACGCGGGGACTAATGGAGCTGTCGCCGGTCGAAGGCGAAGGGCTGGACGAGCACGCGCGCCAGGCTTTTGCGGATCTGGTGGCGCGCATCACCGGTCTGGTTCAGGAAGCCTTGTCCGGGGGCGTCAAGCGGGGCGAGTTCAACGGAGACCCCGAGACCGCGGCACTACACATCGTCACCGTGACGCGCGGACTGGCCGTGCTGGAACGCGCCTTCGGCGATGAGGCGCAGCTTCGGACGATTGCCGCGCATACGGTCGATCTCGTGCTCGGCAAGGAAAGCGGCTAGGTAAAGCCAGACCTGTTTCTTTCGTGCGACGCGTCCCCCTCGTCATGGGTCATTGTTCGGATTCAACTGTCAAACAGCGAGAGGGTGTGCGTCCGCGTTCTCGCGGCATCGAGCGCCCGAGCTTTGCTTAAGCTTCCGCCCTCTATCGAAGCAAAGGGCGCAGGGAAAGCCGGGTGCACGCTGCACCCGCGGTCTCGTGTGCAATTTGCGCATAAGAACGCGCACACGAGCATACAGGTCCAGCGGAGGCATCCCGGCTTTCCCTGCGCGATGGGTTACGGCTTACTTCGTGCTCTCCCCGGTGAACGGCTCTTTTGCCACCGTCGCCCCTGAGAAGCTTGCTTCTCAAAGAACTTAGCGCCAGCACCGCGACGCCAGAACCACACGACTTCGCCGTCCGCGTCAGGCGCCAACGTCCGCTGCGCCATTCGCGTCCACCGCATCTCACCGCGCGTTCGTGACGTGGCCAACGCCCCTTTGGTGGATGAGACGGGCGGAGTTATGGGGTTGATTTGGGCTGCGCGTGAAGCGGAATATTTTTTCGATATGGGCTGGACAGAGTTTTGCTGATTTGCCCGTCGTGCCAATTGGTCGCATCCCGCGAGCAGCAATCGCAGTTGCGCTTCAGGCAAATCAGCCGGCAGCAGTCCGGGCGGCATCCAGCACTGCTGCGGCAAAACCGATCCAAACGCGCAGACGGCCTATGACCTCGCACTACGGCTTGGAAGCCAACAAAACTTGCGGTGTCCGGGATGCATTCGCCGTCATTCGGGTAGCCGTCAATCTCAAAAAGTACAGTGACAATCCCGGATTGCGCTCGCAAAGCGTTTTAAGCTGTCCTCCGCTGATCCAGAGCAACTCCACGTCTGTTGCGGCAACCGCGGTCTGAGTGCGGCGGCGCTCGACGGAAAAAAGCCCAACCTCGCCGAACAATTCGCCATCGGACAATCGCTGATCGATTTCGGGAAGCCTGACGAGTCCTGACGCGATCATATAGAGCGAGTCTGCGAAGTCTCCCCTTCTAAAAATGATCTCTCCTGCCTTGAATCGCTTTGCCCGCATGAAGGGCTGCAACCAGGCTGGAGAAAGGTCTGTCGCTGCCGCGAGATTCGCCTTGCGAAGCAGCAGCGTCATTCGCACCAGGAGCCAGACATTCAACGGGAGAAGAATGAGATGCAGGATCAGCACCGGATACACCTCCTCACCGAGTCCGTAAGCCACAAAGGCCAAATTGCTGCATATCGCCACGGCGCGGAGCCGCAACATTGTGCTCATGCAAAAGGTCAGGAGAACGAGAGCGGAGGCCAAATAACCGATGGCATCGATCAATGTCATGACATTGCCCAGCCCGAGCAAGAAATTTCAATAAACGGAAAATAGATTAAAAACGGCGATCACCATGTAAGATCGCTCATTTGATGGTCGGAAATGAGGCCGCCGAGCGGACATACGGCCTTCGCTCATCCGGGCTGCGCCTGCTGGATTTAGCCCTGTCGAGAGGTTAGTATCTGGAACGGCCCGCGCCTTTCTCAGGAGGTCCGATCATGACACGGCACCTTTTTTTCGCGATTGCGCTCATAGGCACCGGAGTGCTCCTCAACTCATCGTCCGAAGCACAGCATTGGCGATGTGAAGACAGAGCCGCGAATTGCCTCGGCAGGTGTACCGACAGGCTGGCAGGGATAAGCGACTGGGGACGCCAGAACAAATGTTGGCGCTGCGACCGGCAAGTGACCAAATGTGTGATCAACGCGAACTTGCGCCGGCATAGTTATTACTGAACCCGATGGCATGCCCGTGCGGGCGCGCCTGGAGGGCGGTATGGCACCTTGGACCGCAAGTCTCGTCGCAGTCTTGCTGGTGGCCTCTTGTGCCGTTGCGGACGCGCAGGCGAATTGCGAAGCGATACCTCGCGGACCGGCTCGCACCGATTGCTACCTCGCCCTGAGCCAGTACTACCGTGCGCAATCGGATCTCGCCGCTGACAGAGCGCTCGCGCAATCAGACGCCGCATGGTATCGGGCAATTACCGGAACAGACCCTCTGAAACCCAAACCACGTCGGCGACGATAAGACAGCAAGTAGCCCGCAGGAGTCGACGGGTCGCGCGAACGCGCGCCCAGCGACGAGCGCAGTGTTGACAGGCTCCGCGATATGCAGGGATCGGCACCAACCAAATGTCGGATGCCGCTTCCGCCTTCGCTCGTTGAGCTACGGCGGACAAGCCGCTCATGCGGCCATGCTTGCAAAAACGCTCGCGGAATTGCCGTGCTCAGCAATCCTATTTCTTCTCTGCGCGATCTTTCAGGATGACAGCTAACGGATTCGGTGCCGGCGCCGCAACAAGTTTCAAGGTGTTGGTGTCGTGATGATTGAAGGGCCGGTCTCTCCCCTTCACCAGAAGCTCGGTTTCAATGGCATAGGTCCAGCTTCCGTCGTCGTTAAAGGTAATGTCACATCGATAACTCTCCGTGCGGAAAGCTTCGTCCAGGAATTCCGTCGAGCAGATTCCGTAACGCGTATCGCCACGCTTCGCCGTGACGGAGATGCGTTTGTCATCCGGCTTCGCGAGGCCCGATGCGAGCAAAACCTGGCCTCGCGGAATTGTCACGCTTTGCAGGATCAAGCCGGTGGCCGGCTCCCAAAGCCAGTAGCCGACCTGATCGTGAAAGGTGATGTCTTCCTCTGATGTGTTGATGTGGATGTGATAACGCAACCCGTAAAACAGTTGCGGACCATTGGCCTGCGGATCGATCGGGTCCATCCGGATATGCTCTCGGAAAATCCGACGCTCCGGGCCCTCGGCTTTCGGGTTGACGTCCACGCCTTTGTCCGACCTGCCAGACACCCGCCAGATGACGCAGGGGTCCGAGATTAGCCAGGCCGTCGGGGGATACGTTGTCGGGCTCAGTAAAGATGTCTGCGGGCATGGGCAGCATGACGAAACCTCGCGTGATGGCGGTATCGGCAATCGTATCCTGACTGACGGCGTGAAGTCACCTCGATCGTGCAACTTGTACGGCGCTCCCTTTGAGCAAGTAGCCCGCATTAGCAAAGCGATATGCGGGGATCGGCACAACCGAAACCCGGATGTCGCTTCGCTCATCCGGGCTACGCTTGCTCATGTTGATCCTAACGCCGCGCGAAAAGGAAGTGTTGAGCCGTCTGGCCAAAGGCAAATTGGGGCGGGAAAAATCTGGCGATAAGCATGCTTATTTGGCTGGAACCATTTGCGGTATGCTTAGATCGTCGCCAACAGAGCAGATGCGGTCAGCGAATGCAGTCGTATGTGATCTTGATCTCGGTCGCCACGACCGGCGCATTTGGGTGGTTTGCGCTCGAACTCATGGGTCGGCCTATTCGAAATTTCTTCGATCTACGACGGTCTGTGCGCCATCAAATGCTTTTTATTGCGAACGTCGCGACGCCACAACCTCGCGAGACCTGCGTCACATCCGAGCAGATACGGCAATACGATACAGACTTGAAAAATGCGCGCGAGGCACAACGCATTCTGCGTGATTTGGCCTCTCAAATGCTGGCGTTCGCCGAGAGCGAAAGGGCGGCTTGTATTGCAATCAGGCCGTTTGGTTTTGATCCTCGTCGGCTGGCAGCGGCCTGATCGGACTTTCGAACACGCTCGACCGCCAAGGGACCGACCGCGCCGGCTTTCGCAAAAATGTCGAACGGGCGCTGCGGTTTGGCTAGTAGCCCGCATGAGCGAAGCGGCCAGCCTCACTGCGCGAGTTCGCCGAGTAACGCCTTGGCCTGCTTCAAGTCCAACGTGTCAAATCCCTCGCTGAACCAGCCGTAAATCAGGGCGAGACGCTCGCGTGCCTCGGCATTCCTGCCCTGGCTCCGAAGAAGCCGCGCTAGCGATATCGCCGCGCGGAGTTCCAATGACCGAGCGCACTGGCTCTGCGCGATAGCGATTGCGTCATTGTAGCTACGCTCCGCCTCATCCACAGCGTCATCACTCACCACCAGCAAAATGTCTCCGCGCAGCCGTCGAAGCTCGGCCTCCCACGCGCGCCCCGTAACGTCATTGACTTGTTTCAGCGCGTCACCGACAGTCGAAAGCGCAGTTTCCGGATCTTCAATCTCTACTAGTATCGTTACGAGCCATCCGCGCAGGAACCCGCGCATGTGTCCAAGATTGCTTCGACGTGCCTCCTCGATGGCCTCCCGAATTTCGGCTACTGCCCGCTCTTTTTGCCCTGTCTTCGCGAGCGCATACCCCCGTCCGAACTGCGAATAAAGTGCATAAAGATCTATATGGTGCTCCCTGGACAGGGCCAAACTTCGATCTGCGTGCGCCAGCGAGTCTTGAAATTCTCCACGCAGCGATTGTACTGCGCACGTCACATAGTGAGCGAACGCGACAGTATAGGCGTCAGCTTGCTTCAGGGCTTGCCCAAGAGCTTCTATCACGTAACGATGCGCCTGTTCGGGATAACCGAGGCTCCACGTATCCCAGGCAAGTATCAATTGAGCAGCGATGCGTGGGTCCACAGCATAAGATAAAAATAAGGATCGCGCGTCCGCAGTAACCACCTGCTTCAGTGCAACTGCCCGCTCAAGATGTTCACGCGCTCGAACGAAGTCACCGAGGGTAAACAACGTGCTTCCAAGGACACGATGCGCCACTGTCAGCGCGATCGGGTCTTTGAGCTCTTCGGCCTTAGCGAGCAGCGTCTCGCCGAGCTCGATCGCCCGATCATGTTGGGCTCTCATCCAATAATGCAGCGCCAGGCCAAACATCGCCTGTATCTCTTTACGCGGCTCGCCGAGCTCCTCGCTCAAAGTGCGAGCACGTTCAAATGAACTGCGGGTGTCGTCCGCCGAATAACCATGTGCCGCGATGAAGCAGACGCCGAGCGACAACTGAAGCTCCAATTCCTTGGAAAGGCGCTCCGGCGTCTCTGGCAACACATTCAAGAACTCCAAGGCCTTTTGAAATTGGACTATGGCTTCGAAGTTGGCTGACCGACTTCTGGCACGTTGACCTCCGTGCGACCAATAGATCACTGCAAATTCAGCGTTGCCCGCCAGGCTATAGTGATAGGCGAGAAGCTCGGGTTCATCCGTAACAATCTCCGGCCGCTCCTTCTCGAGTACTGCGCCGACTCTTGCATGGACCTCCCGACGGGTTGATCTCAGCAACGATTCATAGGCCGCGTCGCGCACAAGCGCGTGCTTGAATACATAACGGGCTGACGGCCTATGGTCGATTTGCTGAATAATCTCGCTTTGCTGAAGGTGTGCGAGGGTTAAATCCAATTCTGAACTGCTTAGATTTGAAACGCGAAGCAACACGTCGTAAGAGAATTCACGGCCAATGACAGCGGCCATTTGCGCGACACTTCGCCCCTGTGGTGCTCGATCCAGGCGCGCCACAAGCGAATCGCGCAGCGAGTCCGGCACCAACCAAGAAGCCGACGGCTCCGCGCGTTGGTTGCTCGCTCCGCGCTTTTCGATGCCGCTTGACTCAAGGGCTCCACGAGCAAGCTCTTCTACGAAGAGAGGTATTGAATCGCTCTCGTCGACAATCCTATTCATCACCGCAGTTGGGACACTCTGTTTGCGCAAAGCCAGCTGTGTCATTTCGACGACCTCCCGTCGTGGGAGACGCGATAACGTTAACCCGCTCACGTTGCCATAAGCGCCCGAGCGCGCTTGATACTCTGGTCGATGAGTCACAATTAGTAGAATTCTTGCCTTCTCGGTTCGGCCCGCAACCATTTCGAGAAGTTCCTGCGTCGAAGGATCGATCCATTGCGCATCCTCAAGCAGACAAAGGACCGGGCGTCGATCCGAAAGACCGAGCAGGAGATCGACGAGCACGAACAAGGTATGGGCCTTCTTCTGCACCGCGGTGAGTTCAAGCGGAGCATATCGTGATTCACTTGGAATCGAGATCATCTCGGCGACGAGCGGTATGACCTTGTCGACTTGCATAGTGGCCTTCGCAAGCAATTTCTCGATCTTGTCGAGCTTGACCAGATCGGAGTCATTGTCAGCTAGCTTGCCGAGCCGCTTGATTTGTTGGATAACCGGGAAGAGAGCGCTCTGCATGTGGTGGGGCGAGCACTGGAAATTCAGACTGAAATGAGATTGCTTTCCGATCCAATGATCGAGTTCGTGAACGATTCTCGATTTACCAATCCCGGGCACACCGCAGACATATAGAACTTGACCTTCTCCACCCTTTGCGTCACGCCAGCGTTGTTGCAACAAAGCCAGCTCGGTACGCCGCCCAACCAGCGGCGTCAGTGCCGCGGCGCGGCCGGCTTGAAAGCGGCTTGAGTCCTCATGGACATGCCGCACTCGAAATGCGTGAATGGGGTCCGCGATGCCCTTCAGGTTCTGGGGTCCCAGATCTTCCTGATCGATCCGCACCGAAATAAGCCGTCTGGTGACCTCAGCAATTATCACTGAATTCGGCGCCGCGATTGTCTGGAGACGGGCCGCGATGTGCGGCGTATCCCCGATCGCGCTTGAGGGAATCGATGGATCGCCGGCGCCCGTTTCGCTTATCACCACGATGCCGGTGCTGATCCCGACCCGCACCGACAATCGTGGCGGTCCCGCGATGGCCATCACGGCCTCGATCACCGCGAGGCCCGCGCGTACGGCCCGTTCAGCATCGTCCTCATGTGCGAGCGGGTAGCCGAAATACACCTCAAGGCCGTCGCCATGATATTGGGACACATGGCCTCCATAGCGCTCGATAACCGCCCCGCACGCGCTCTGGTAGGCATGCATGACGGCCTTGAAATCTTCCGGGTCGAGACCGCTGGCAAACTTGGTCGAGTCGACGAGGTCGCAGAACATGACAGTGATCTGACGACGTTCGGCCGGTCGTGGCCCGATCGTCGATCTGCTTTTTGTCCCCTCGCCGGGCTCGAATTGCGACAGGTCAGCCGGTGACGAACCCAGCTCAGAAATGGCCGCAAGCAACTTGGCCCTGGGACCGACCGGCACGCCGATCTGCTCCAGCATGTTCTCGGTCACATGGGGCAGAAAGTCGAATTCGATTTCGTTGTCCTCGAACGCTTTCGCGTACTTGCCAAGGCCGAGGCGATGCAGCCATGCCGAAACGTCACTCACCCGGCAGCCTCCTCTGCGAGAAGTGTGAGGACACCAAGTTGTACATTGAACTTGCTCGCTTTGAAATGCGGTTATGGCCTAGCCGCCAATTTGCTGTCTCCGCGAGTGGAGCAAAGGAACGGAGGGCGCCTTGCGGCCGTCGGTATCCTGCAACCCGATTTCCATCGGCAACAGATCAGGAGAACAAGCCGCACCCATAGTGCCGGCATCGACCGCGGAGCCTGCGTCCGCGGGAGGTCGCCATCGCAATGGCTGCGAGATCACATGCTCAGCAGGTGGTTGACCTGACGCCCTGAAATTGCGGAGGCATCTTGACGCATCTGCAAATGCAGGACAACATGTAGCGTTGAAGAGGCGGAGGAATTTTATCCCTTTCACATCATCAGGTGGCCACGATGAGCAAAACCAAGGATGATTGTACCTCTTATTATCCCAACGACGCTCTCGCTGCTGTGATCGTGCGAGCGTGGAGTGATAAAGGATTTGAAGGTCGATTGCTGTCGGGCGCGAACCTGACCAACAAGGCCAGTACCACAGCCGCGTTGGAGGAAATGGGCATTTCCCTAGACGATGTGGTCGTTCTGGAGCCGAAGGACTTAGGAGGGTACAAACGGAAGGAAGGCCAAATCCTTTTCGTATTACCCAAGGTCATTGGCAAACCTTCGATGGAGACAGCCCGAATAGCGATGGCGTCGACGTGTGACGGGATTTGAAGACACCCATTGCTTCCCATGGCGTGGGTACGTTCATTGACCACTGACCGTGCACCTAGCTGGCGGTCCGGAGGTGAAGTATGGACAACATTACAGTAGAGTGGGTAGCACTTTCCGACGATATTGCGATCGTTGCGCGCGAAACGGGCGATTCCTGGTTCGTTGATGTGAGGGACCAAGACGCCACAATCCCGTTCACCCGCCCGATGACCGGTCAGGGAACGCCTGGAAGCACGGGTGGACTCCTCAATGGTGCAATAGCACTCGGTCTCTCAATCGAAGGCGAGCTAAAGCAGCGCAATATATCGCTTCCGCAATACGTGTTTGACCTCATCTTCTCGTATCACAACGCGCGCCGTGCTCCGGGCCACTTCCGTAAAGCTGCCAACCGCTTCAGGGCCTTGAACAGGCCAGAAATTGCCTCGTATCTCGAGACCCACGCGCGTGAGGAAACAGGACACGAGCGTCTGGCCATCAAGGACCTTCGCGCGCTAGGCTTGCCCGCCGAACGCATCGTCGCCAACCTTATTCCAAGCGGCATGAAGCCACTCTGCGACTATCACGACAGTCTCGCCCTCTCAGACTATCCGATCGGGTGTATCGGATACTCGTACTGCTTCGAGTACACCGCGGCCTTCAAGGGAAGGCCCGAAGTGGACGCCATCGAAGCTCTGTGGGCGCCTGGGATCGACGCATCACGTTTCTTGAGAACCCATAGCGCCCTCGGAAGCGAGGCGAGTCACGTTGATGATATCGTCGATTTCGTTTCGGGCCTGCCAGCGTCCGACCGGACCGAAATCGTTAGGGTGACCTACCGCACGGCCCTAGCGTTGGCAGAAGGCCTGCGTCACGTCGCGGGTCTGTCGGAAGCGCAAATCGTGGCGGAAGTCCAAGCCGCCGCAGGCGAGGAGATCTGCCTTGCGGCGTGAGGCGCCGCTCAGCATTAAGCACGCCGGCACCAGACCAAGAAACCGCGCGGCTACTCGCACGATGCTCGCTGACGTTAACTGATTGCCGGCGTCGGGTCGCGTTTTCCAGAAGTGCCAGTACGCCGATCATCCGACTAAGCCTCGTCGGCCAGCGTCGGGGCCCGTTCGGCGTTGTACTCGAGGTTAGCACGCGGAGTCGGCGTTGTTATCGATAGCGTCGCCATTCAGGTAGGACGGCAGTTCGGTCCCGCTCACTAACCAGGATTCAGAATGCTGGGGGTCCCTATTCCGTTCCTTACTGGATCATCTAGCGTGACTTCGGGAATCGAACCACCGACGCCTCGTGGGTAGAAGTCATGGTGCCCAGGGGCGGGATCGAACCACCGACACTGCGATTTTCAGTCGCATGCTCTACCAGCGGATCAACTACCGCTTCGGCTGGGGCACGGCCCGATTGAACCTGGCACGGCGAAACTAGTCGATTGGCACGAGCCGTTCGTCCCACTGCGCCGCAAGGTTCTTGATCTGGTCGAAATTCAGGATCGCCGGTTCACCCTCGCGGACGATTGTTGTCCGCTTGCGTTCCTTGGGTAGCAATGTCATCGCGCGCGAAACTGCCGCGCGCAGTTTCATCGAGCCGTGATCTGTGAGGGTGACGAACTCTTCCGGGTCAAGGGCCATGGGTCCACGCCTACACTACCGGCTGGCCCGCAAGCCAGCACACACGCCCCGAATGCCCAACTCTCCAGATAATCCAACTTGGTTAATAGACAGTTATCGTTCGGCTCTGTCGTGTTGAATTGGCGCGCGGCACACGCTTACTTGAACCTCGACCCATGCGCCGGCTCGATTTCAAATGGTTGGCCTAAAGGAGGCGGCTGCCGTCAAGCTCACGGCAGGGTGTTCGCTCGTGCCGCGCCTGCCCACTGTAGCACCCAGTGAACCATGGCAGTCGCAATGGATCAGGCTACCGCTGTCAACCTGACATCGGCATCCGGGTTTGCGCAAAGCAGACGCTTGCGAATGGCCTCTTCGACGAGCGCGAGCGCCTCCTTGGCTTGTCGCGCTTCGGCTTCAGCAACTTCGGCGCGAAGCTCGACGGCCATCAACTTGTCCTTCTGACCTTCAATACAGGACCGGGCTTGTTCCAGCGCTCGACACGCTTGTTGCAGCTTAAGTTCGGCGGTGACGATGAGTTCACGTTGTGCCTGCTCGGCGGCCTCCGCCCGCATTTCGGCAAGCCGCAATCCTTCCAAGGCGCTCGTGCAAAGTGACTGGGCACGAGCTTCCGTCTCGCGGGCGTGCTTCTCCATACCGCGGAAAACATCGGCCGCTTGATATACCAGATCGAGGGCTGTTGCTCCCTTGTCTGGTGCCAGCGGGGAGGGAAAGCTCAGGGCGTCCTCGTCCCCTCCAACTGACGCTCTGGAATTACGCTGCGCCATGTAGTTCAAGCTCGTCGCGAACACACACGAGCAGCATCATGAATAGCTATGGTTAACGGATGGTTAAACAGTTGTATGCCGGGAGGCGTCGCGGCGGGACAGTGGCACGCGAAATCTATCAGCAACGTCCTTGACCGCGCTTTTAAGCGCGGTGCTTGCGCCCCCACGTAGACGCGACTTGATTTGACTTGAGTAAAATGCTGCCCAGGGAGGGAATCATACGCAGCCACCGACGCGACGAACCGCTGTTCGTCCTTGGCATGGCGCGAACGGCGGCCGCTAACAGCCGCACGGATCAATCGGTGACAATCGGTCCGAACGCCTCCCACCGGTCGCCTGTGAAACGCATCATTCGGAACTCCTTGACCACACGATAGTCGGTCGGGCCGGTGTTGACGGAGAGCCCCGGGAGCAGCAGATCAAGTTTCACGTTTTTCAGGCTCGTCGCTTGCGCCATGACATTCTCGCGCGAGAGATTGTCGCCGCATTGCTTCAAGACCTGCATCAGCAGCTCGGCGGCGCTATAGCCATAGACCGTGAAGATGCTTTTCCGGTCGCCTCCCGGATTATAGTCGTTCATGAAGGCGCTCCATCGCTTCATGCCTTCGTCATCACGCCAGGTCGGGTCAGCGGCCTCCTTGAACGAGCTCGCCGAGATGATGCCCTTGGCGTTCTCGATGCCCGCGGGGCTCAGGACCGCGTCGATCGAGGACGAACCGACGCCAAGGAGGTGAACGGGCTTCCAATCAAGCTCTGCCATCTTTCTGATGACCTGGGCGGCGAATTTCGAGGCAGCCATGTTGACGAGGACGTCGACACCGGCCGCCTTGAGGCGCACGACCTGCGAATCGACGGTCGGGTCCGACACATCGTACGAAGCTTCACTGACGATGAGTTCGGCTGCCCTTGCGCCGAGCGCTTCCTTCAACCCAGTCAGATAATCCCTGCCGCTCTCATCGTTCTGATAGAGCAGGCCGATTCGGGCATTCGGATAGTTACCCAGGATGAAGCGCGCGTAAACGCGAACCTCCGTGCGCAGATTGGGAGCAAATCCCATCGTCCAGGGGAAGTTGATCGGATCCTCGAAACGCGTCGACCGCCCGGCCACGAAAAGCTGCGGGATCTTGCGATCATTGAGATATTTCTGGACCGCGATGTTCGAGGCATTACCGAGCGTCTGGAATGTGAACAACACTTCGTCGCTCTCTATGAGCTTGCGGACCTGCTCGACGGTCTTGGACGGCGTCGCCGCATCGTCGTAGGAAATCAACGTGATCTTGCGTCCATTGACGCCGCCATGATCATTGATCATGCGGAAATAGGCTGCCTGTACCTTGCCGATCACGGAGGATGCCGAAAGCGGACCGCTATAGGGCATCGTCTGGCCGATCTTGATCTCGGTATCACTTGCGCCTTGACCATATTGACGATCACCTGCGAGCAAAGGGGTCGTGACGAAAAGTCCGGCAGCAAGGATTGCCGCTCTGGCAGCATTCGCGCGCAAGCTCTTGCTCATCGCTGCAACCCTCATCGCTGGAGCGGAGCTCGTGGATCCGGGCGCCGTTCACGACATGCATGCTCCTTCGCTAGCTGAAGAGCGATCTCATCACGCAGCCCGCGAGAAAGCTGTTCGGCCGGATTGGATCAGAGCGGACAAGCGCAGTCCAAGGAGCCCTGCCCGCAGTGCGTTGGGAAATCTTCCCGATGTTCGGCAAGCCTACGATCGGCAGCAACCAGCAGTGTCGGGACAGTGTGGCGTTAGGCTTCGAACCAGCGATTGCGAATCCTTTCGATGCATCGCGAAACCCACAATCGCGGGAGCTGCCCCACGCGAAAGGCGACCCTTACGGGTCGCCCGCGCCGATATCGCAAGAATCGGTGGTTGCGGGGGCTGGATTTGAACGTGCGAAACTTAGCGAGCCTCAGGGAGAGAAATCCGCGAGCGCCCCTCGCGCCGATCATCCAGCGAACGCAATCGTACAAGATCGTGCTCTAGCGTGGAAAAGCGTAGTTTGGTGCCCAGGGAGGGAAACATACGCAACCACCGACACGAGGAACCGCTGTTTGTCCTTAGTATGGTGGCGTGAGTGCTTGGCACGGTGGCGGAGGTTCCCTACATCGCGAACCCCACCATCGCGGGTCCCACCGGGCGCTTGCCGATCGACTAAACGGCCTGTGAGTCGCCACCCGCTCTCGTGCCGGAAGACGGCGTCGGCCGCACGACGCCTGCCAAAGCGGCGGGGCAGCGGTGCAAGTCGGCCTAACGGCCCTTCTTACGAACCAGCCGCTTGCGTCGAATGCAGGTCAACGCCGGCAGTATGATGCCCAGCGCAGCGAACACGAGAAGGAGCAGCCAATGACGAACATCTGAGGCTGTTTTCGGTCCGATCTCGGCCAGGCCATCCGGCGCGGCCAGTTGGACTACAGCGCAGGTGGCGAAGAACAGCAAGAACACAAGCGCGCTCACCAGTTTCGCTCGGGCGCTGCGGCGGCGAAGCGAAGCATCCGGACGATCCATAGCTGCCTCCGGAGCGTTAGAACTCGGCATGGGCGCGTGCCGAGAAGATCGATACCGGTCCCCGATCCGCGTTGTATGAGGGATTGGCGACGAACTGGTAGTCGAAGCTCAGCGTGCTCCAGGTGTTCACCTTCCACGCATAGTAGGCCTCGACGATCTGCTCGGGACGATAATTGAGCTGTCCGTCGCCGATCAGCAGCCCCATGCCGCCGGCAGCGAGATAGTTGCGATGGGCGGCGGAAAGCCCGTTGATGGCACCGCCGATGCCAACGGTGTCATTCGGTCGCCCCCAGAAGCTGCCCTTGATGGAAAGTCCGCCGGAAAGGCTGCGATCGATGTCGGTGAAGGACAGGATTTCGTTCTGTCCGTCGTTCCAGCTTGCACGTGCAAACAGGCCGATGTCCGGAACGATCTGCTGCTCGAGGTTGGCGTAGAAGCCATGCTTCGGATTGACGCGGCGAATACTCGCCATCACGGCATTGATGTCCTGCGTCGGGTCTAGAGCCGTGATTGCCAGCGCCTGATTATAGTTGCCCGTCACACCTTTCGTTCCGAAGGCCCCGAGCCGGAGCTTGCCAGGCTGGCCGAAGATGGAGTGACGCTCCTCGAACTCGGCCACCACGCCGCCGGTCTTGAACTGGAGGATGTCGCTGTTCGGCTGCGACGGCACTTCGAGCAGGCCGGCACGCACCGCCCAGTCCTTCCGGTTGAGCTCGACCACAGCCCCACGTGTATAACCAGGCAGGTCGGCGGGAAAATCGTAGGCTGCGGCCTCCCACATTGCCCAGTTCATGAAGTCCGCGCGGGGATCATGAGCGTAGGCATTGTTGTCGAAGAAGTCGCCGACGGCGAAGCGGCCGACGATGAGAGTAATGCGATCGATGTCACGCTTGCCCGAAAGCTGGTTTGGCCCGTCGGCAACCTCCTCCTGCTCGCCGCCAAGACCCCAGGTCTGCTTGATGTAGTAGCGCTGTGCGCGAATCTTCGGGAAGGGAGCGCCAGCCTTTTGCGCTTCGCCGTTCGAAAAACCGGCGAGGCCCAGCGTGCCGTTGATGCCAAAGCCCTGCGCGAGCTCCGGGTTGAAGTAGAACTCGCCGCCTTCCCAGAGCTGCGCTCCGAGGAAGGCCGTTGTTGTCCAGGTCGCCTGCAGTTGTCCGCCGCCCGGCAGGCTGTTGGGTCCCGTGTAGGGCGCGCGTATGGAGGGATAGCCCTGCGGCAGGAATGTCATCTGTGCATGGACGTTCCACGCGTCCGAATCTGGAAGTGCGGTCTGTTTGGACGCAGGTTTCTGCGTCAGATCGCCGAAATGGTAGTTCAGTCCGATCTTGGCGAGACTGATACGAGAATCGACATTGACGTTGCCCAGCCCAAAGCCGCTCAAGTCGTAAAGTTGACGCGAGAGATCGACGTACTCGTATTCGAGTTTTGCGCTCCAGTTGCCGCTCACGGCAAACTCGAGACCGATGCCCGCGGTCCAGCCGGGCTGATAGTGTCCGACGCCGCTACCATCGTTGATGACCGCGTGGGTGTGACCCCAGGCGAAGCCGCCGGTGACATAGGGCATCCATGGTCCGAAGGCGTATCCGATCCGGCCGCGGACGGTGCCGATATAGTCGAGGGTCGTGTTGAAGGCGGCGGGCGGCAGCCGCCCCATCGCCGACTGGTCGAGGTAACTTGGGAACGTCGAATCGGCTTCGACACCGAGGACGACGTGGTTCGGTAGCTCGCGATTGTAGCCGATCTGGTAGCCGCCGATCAGCCCGATCGGACTGTGAGGAAACGCGACCCCCTGCAGGGGAAGCGGGTTGGTGTCCGGGCCGAAGCTGCCGCCTCCGTAGCCGAAATGGCCGCCGACATAGAAGCCGGTCCAGTCGTAGACCTTCTTCGAAGCCCACACCTTCAGCGGCGGGTCGGCCGCAAGGGCTGGTGACCAATTCCAGGCGACTCCGGCGCTTATAATGAAAAGCGTTGTCTTCTTCACTTTAACCCCCTGATGTTCGGGATCACTTCGTGGTTCGATTGGTTTTCGATGTCGCTATTCCAGTATCGGCCCGACGCTCCAGCTGGCCGGCGAAACGGTCGGCTCGAGGCTCAGGCGGCCGACGATCTGTTCGAGCGTCGCGTCGTTCTTCGCGGGCGCGGTGAGTTGGGCGATGACCTCGACGCGTGCGCCGTCGTTAAGATCGGTGCTATCCAGTCGCCGCAAGGTGAGGTGGCCGTTGCTTGTGGTGTGAAGCAGCAGGGCCCGTACGTGAGCCCCGTCCGTATTCTTGCAGACGACACGGACGCGGTATTGCAGATCCGTCTCGGTTTGGGCGATCGGCCGCTTATTGATGTAGCGGACCAGCGGCCGCAGGCCGAGATTGACGAGAACGACGAAGGCCGATGCCGCCACCGCATGGAGCGGATGACCGCTGCCGGCAAGAAGTCCAACCGCCGCCGAGCACCACAAGGTGGCGGCGGTGTTGAGCCCAGTCACGTGGAGCCCCTCGCGGAAGATGATGCCTGCACCGAGGAAGCCGATCCCCGAGACGACCTGGGCCGCCACTCTTGTGGGGCCTCCGTCATCGGGAAACAGGCTCTCGAACACCACAAAACTGGCGGCGCCGATCGCAACGAGCGTGTTTGTGCGCAAACCTGCCAGCCGTTGCCGCCACTGGCGTTCGAATCCGATGGCTGCACCAAGAAGGGTTGCGACGCCCAGGTTGATGACGGTTTGATCAATCGATGCGATCATTGTTGTCACACTTGCTCGTTGGTAGTTGCCTGCCCGCTCTTCGGCGCCCGAAAGCGAGCAGCACACCTGCCCGTTCCAGCGCATGGGAGGCCGACAGCACCGCCCGAAGCACGGGGCGCGGTATTGTGCGGCTCTGATAGAGAGTCGTGCCGCCGCGCAACACCAGGCTGGCTAACCTGAACGCAGCTATCGCGCCGGCGCGGCGGCATCGACCCAGGATCGTCATGGTCATGCGCCCGCGGTCGCCAGTTGGAAGATGCGCACGAGGACGAGGCCTCCGGCCACAACGAGATAGCCGCGCAGCACGATCAGCCAGATCCGGCTGAGGGTGCTCATTCGCGCCGGCGGGAGTGTCTCGAGCGGTGGCATCCGCCACCGGTCCGCGTCGAGCACTTCGACCTGGGCGTCGGCCGCTTCGTTGCCACCGCACCGCGGTTCGAAGGCCTTCATGCCTACCGTCACCGCCAATGCAAGTGCGCTGCCGCCGGCGAGAATTCCGACGATCCACTCCGATCCCATGTCCGGAAACAGGACGGACGAGGTCAGGATGATCGACAGCATCACCAGCACGGCGACGACGGCGCCTGTGAAGAGATTGAGTCTCCTCGAGTTCACCCATGGGCCAAGCACGGCCTTGTCGTTCGACAACAACAGGAGAAACACGGTCGCGCTCGGCAGCAATACGCCGGCAAGCGTTTGCACCGCGTTCGTGAGCAGCCCGAGCGGAGTGCCCGGCGTGAGTACCAGCAGCGCCGACAGGACGATCAAACCGAAAAGGACGCCGTAGAACCCCTTGGCGTCCCACACATCACGGTGCAGGGAGTGCTTGAAGGCAAACACGTCGCCGATGGCATAGGCCGTGGCGAGCGACACCGCGGCAGCCCCGATGATGCTGGCGTCGAGGAGCGCGAGTGCGAAGAGCGTCGCCGGCACCCTGCCCGCATATTTCTCGAGTCCCATGGCGGTGCCGAGCGCATCGGTGTAGTTGCCGAACTCAGGCTGCCCCCTGAAGATCTCGGCGCAGAACCCCATCATTGCGACCGCACCGACGATGACGAGGAGAATGCCGATGCAAAGATCCCAGCGCTCATAGCGGATGAACCGCGGCTTGATGCGCTTGTCGACGATGTAGCTCTGCTGAAAGAACAGTTGCCACGGCGCTACCGTGGTGCCCACGATCGCGACGATCAACAGCATCACTTCGCTGAGCTTGGCGTCCTGCGGCATCTTCGGCACGAAGAAGTCGGTAGCGATCTGATCGACCGGCGGATGCACCATCAGGATGACGGGCACTAGCAGCAGGCTACCGAAGACGAGAAAGATCGCGAACCGCTCGAAGCGCCGGAAGTTGCCGGTGCTTACCGCAACCATGATGATCGCGGCCGATGCGATGACGCCCCAGAACTGCGACAGACCCAGATAGCGCAACGCCAGGCTGACGCCGATGAACTCGGTGATCAGCGTCAGAGCGTTGACCAGGAACAGGTCGATGACACTGAACGCGCCCCAGAACCTGCCGAAGCGTTCGAAGATCAACCGCGCGTGTCCGACGCCGCTCACCGCGCCGAGCCGCACCACCATCTCCTGGTTCACGTAGAGAACTGGGATCAACAGCATTAGCGTCCAGAGCAGCGTGGTGCCGTAGTTCTGACCGGCTTGAGTGTAGGTACCGAACGCGCCGGCGTCGTTGTCGCCGACCATGACGATCAGACCGGGCCCCACGATCGCCGCGAGCGTCTTCAGTCGCGCCAAGAAACGCGTTCGCGGCGCAAAGTCGTCCTCCGCGATGCTTCCGAAGGCGCCGTGGATGTCTCCGAGATGGGCCTGGTCCAAGACCGCCGTTTGGGCGGATGGCGTTTGAGCCCCGAGAACAGCGGTCTCAACATCGGTACGGTCGAGTGAAGTCATTGCCTGCTCCTGCTTATTTCGTTCGCTTCGTGCGTCGAGTGGTCGGAAATGAAAAAATGTTGGGCGCCAAGGCGGTCGGTTGACGAGGCTCGGTCTTCTTCACTACGGAGACGAGCGCGAGGCCGAGAGCTGCCACGTTGCGAAGCAGGCTGGTGCTTTCTCGGATGATGCCGACGACGCTTCGGATGACGGGGCGATCGCATCAACGGCGTCGGCAGAATTGCGATCGTCGCGCCGATAGGTTTTACGCATTCCGCTCATCGTCACCTCCCGTGCTTTTTGGTGCGGCGGGAAAGGCGTCGGGATCGCGATCCTTCGGAAGTTTCTCCGCGATCCCCAGCTTCAGGGCGCGGCTGCGCATCTCCGCCCAGACGTCATCCGGAAGGATGTCGGTGCGATACCAGAGAGCGACGAGGTTGTAGAGAAGATCGGCGCTCTCCCGCACGATGCCGCGGGCGTTGTGCCTTGCAGCCTCGAGCGCGACCTCACCCGCCTCCTCGAAGACTTTCTGCGCGACCTTGCGCGTAGAGGACGCGAGCAGTTTCGCGGTACGCGGGTGGTTCTCCGCCGTGACCTTACCGAGCGCGTGATGAAGGCAATCGATTTCGTTGGGGCCCACGGATCGGCCGGAACGCCGTTCTCTTCCGTTGAACCCGGCGCACGCGCCGGACCGCTCCGAATCCGGAACGAGCGTGGGGGCGCCCGCGCCGTGCCGCGCGCCGGTTCCTCTGCCGATAGTCATGGTTGTTCTCCTGGTTCACCTGCGGTGCCGCACGACCGGCACCGAGGCGAACAGGAGAGCAGCAGCTCTCACCGTCTCGGGTGGATCAGGTCACCGGCGTTCGCAATTTCAATGTCATGCCCCGTGGGGCTTCCCGTTGCCGCACCGGAACGGCAGGCAACGGGCCATCTAGGTCCTTCGTCCATGATGGTCCTCTTCGTTAGGCCGCGTGCTGCGCCTGCCAGCCTACTGACGCCAACGGTCCGGACGGGCGCGGCTCCGCATCGTTCCACGGCGCGTCGTTGCTGGGAGCGGTCCACTGGCATTCGAGCCGACCGCCTACCTTGATCCAATGACAGACCAGCGCGGGCTTTGGACGCGCGCGCCGGGCGGCCGGGCGGCGAAATCCCGGCCGGTTGTCATTGGAATGGCTGTTGTTGAAAGCTGTAGCCCGTGCTGGCGCCTCGCGCCGGAACGGGAATGGACATGCTGCCGCGAGCTTTTTGAACACCACTCACCTCCACATCCGCATCGTGCGGCAGGACGGTGAGGTTCGGCGATCAGCTCAGCAGACCACCAACGCCCACGCGGCTCGCGCCCACGCGATCGGATCGATTTCGTTTCGAATTTCCTGGCACCACCAACCCGCCTAGTGCGGGATCGGCACTGCCGACGATGCTACTGCCCATGGGCCTTCGCTAGAGTTGACTTCAGTATTCAGAGCCGGCGCGCAGATTCCGCGTCGACCAACGATTGGCCACTACGCTCGACGCAGTGCGCTGTCAAGCGAAATCGGAGATCCCCCCATGGGGATACGGCATATCCCCCCGGGGGGATATGATTTAGCGCTGAGGTGATGTTATATTATCCCGTGCAAGGATATAGGAGATCCATAAATGTCAGGCCAGGACCATCACCCAGCTATCGTCCGCCGTCTCAAGCGCGCGGACGGTCACTTGCGAGCGATTATCGAAATGATGGAGCAAGGGCGTCCATGCGTGCAGATTGCTCAGCAACTACAAGCCGTCGAGAGCGCAATCGAGAATGCCAAGAAGGCACTCATCCACGATCACATCTCGGAATGCATCGAGCGTCCATTGAAGGCGACAGGATCGGCAGCTCGCGCTCCGCTCAAGGAATTGAGACTGATCGCCAAGTATCTGTAAGGGACTGACACGACCAACTGTGCTCGTGATACTGCGAGAGCCACAGCGGCCGGTTGCTTCCCCCGCATCGTGCTCGGCATCTGCGTGATGTACATCGATCGACTTGATCGGCCTCGACGGTTTTTTTGCGGATAGTCTACAGGACGGATCAGGACGATCGCGCTCTCGCATTGGTGGGAGCCGGCATGGGCGTCGCGCTGATGCCCGCGATTTTTGATGCGCCTAACGTGAAGAAAGTCCCGGTTCGCGATTTCGATGCAAAGCGCGTAATCTCCCTGCAATGGAATAAGGATGTCGCGGACGATCGACTCGATCGCGTCGTTGCCTTCGCCACCACGCACAGCTGGGCATCATCCGATCGGGTAGACTTCGAAACTTCTCGTCGATTATCCGGTCAGGTCGGCGCGCTTGCCATGCTGAACAACCTTTTCGAGGTTGCTCTTCAGCATTTGCGCTAGCCGGTCTAGTTCGTCGCGCCAGCGAACGCGGCGATGAATAGTGGCAGGCACCCCCGCCTGAGGCGGTGCAATTTCCTCCAAACCCTTTCTAGGCCAGTTACCATCGCGCATTGCAAATCTGAAGTGATGAAAGAGAAATCCGACGAGCGCTTCTCGCGCCAACCATCCGGCAAACGCAATCGTACAAAATCGTAGTCCAGCGCACAAAATCGCAGATTTGGTGCCCAGGGGCGGGATCGAACCACCGACACTGCGATTTTCAGTCGCATGCTCTACCAACTGAGCTACCTGGGCATACTCGGGCGCAAGGCCGTGCGAGCGGGCGGTTTATAGAGAGGTCAGGGGGCCGTGTCCACCCGCCTTCGCCGGAGGCTTCGGCGTGGCAAGCCCGGCTTCGCGCACCTCGCCAAATTACTGGGAAATCTCGCCTATTCGGCGTCTTCGGGGTCGGTCTCCTTGCCGGGGATGACGTACTTGCCGGATAGCCAGCGGTTGAGGTCAACGTCCCGGCAGCGCGGCGAGCAAAACGGCGCCGTGGCCGGGCTCGCGGGCTTGCCGCATTCCGGGCAGGGTTTTGATCCACCCTTCGATTCCCCGGCGTCCTTGGGCCTGCCGGCGGCTTGGGGCGGCTTAGCTGGCATTGAGCCAGCCGAAGCGGATCGGAAAACCCTCGCCGCCCAACAGCGTGACTGATTCGTAGAGCGGCAGGCCGACGACATTGGTGTAGGAGCCGACCATCTTGACCACGAACGATCCGGCGATGCCCTGCACGGCGTAGCCGCCGGCTTTGCCGCGCCATTCGCCGGAACCGATATAGGCCTGGATGTCGTCCTCGCTTAAGCGCTTGAAGCGCACGCGGGTTTCGATCAGGCGCTGGCGGAACGCCTCCTTCGGCGTCACGAGGCAAATGGCCGTGTAGACGCGGTGATTGCGTCCCGAGAGCAGCCGCAGGCATTGCGCGGCTTCATCCACAAGATTGGCCTTGGGCAGGATGCGGCGGCCGACCGCGACCACCGTATCGGCCGCGAGGATGAAGGAGCCGCGCAGCTCGTCGTCGAGCTGCACGGATTTCAACGCTGCGTCGGCCTTGGCGCGGGCGAGACGGTTGGCGCAAGCGCGCGGCAGTTCGCCCCGCTTCGGGGTCTCATCGACATCGGCCGGGCGCAGCGCGTCGGGCTCGATGCCGGCCTGGTTGAGCAGGCTGAGCCGTCGCGGCGAACCGGAAGCGAGAACGATTTTGGGGCGGCCAAGCATGCGGGATGTGTCGGGGATTTGGATTCGAAGGAAGCGCGCGCGGAACCTATCGGAAGGCACTCCATTCCACAACCGGGGAACAAGTGATTGAGAGAACTTCGATTCTTTCGTCGTCCCTGCGAAAGCAGGGACCCATAACCACAGGCTTTTGTCGTGAGGATGACAATCGGCGATTAGCACTTCCTAAAGTCGCACGGCCGCGGCGTATGGGTCCCTGCGTTCGCAGGGACGACAGCGAGTGTTGGTCACCCCGCTACCCGTTCGCCGCGGCGGCGTTCAGCGCACCGGGTCAATCGGCGTCGCGACGCCCAGGCGGGCCTCGATGGCCTCGGCCGCTTCAAGGCACAAATCCTCGCGCAACCGCGGCCCGGTAATCAGTACGCCGATCGGCAACCCCGTCGCCTCGTCACGCCCGGCCGGCACGCAGGCCGAAGGCAGCCCCATCAGGTTGGCCGGGACCACCGGGCGCATCAGTTCCGCGGTCGCGGCCGCGCCGGCCGGCGTCGCCGAATCAAAACCATGCTCGAACGGCAATTGCGTCCAGGTCGGCGACAGCAGCAACGGCCGGTCCGCCAAGAAGGTCGACCATGCGCGCGCGATGCCGTCGCGTTCGGCCATCAATTGCGACCATGACGCCGCGTCGGCCAAAGGCGGTATGCCCTCATTGAAATTGTTCAGGAAGGCCAGCGCGTCCGCGCCCATCATCGGAGACAGCAAATTCAGCACCGAGCCGAAATCACCCAGGATCAGGCGGCGCCAGCAACCAATCGCGTCGTCGTAGCGCGGCGGGCAGGCTTCTTCCACGACATAGCCGGCGTCAGTCAGCGCCTGTGCGGCACGCCGCACCACAGCCGCCACCTTTGGATCGGTGCCGCCGCCGGGCGGCTCGGGCAGCACGGCCACGCGAACCGGCCGCGCCCGCGCCGGCCCCTCGAACGGAGCATCGATGGACCAGGGGTCGCGCGGATGCGCACCCATCAGGACACGCAGGCCGAGGCGCACATCCGCCACGCGGCGGGCCATCGGCCCCTGCACGTTCATCAGCTGCACCGCCAGCAAGCGGTCTTCGGCCGGCACAAAGCCCGCGTCGGGCACGCGGCCGGCGGATGGACGGATGGAAGCGATGCCGCAGGCGTTCGCGGGATTTCGCAGCGAGCCGCCGATGTCGTTGCCAAGGCCGATCGGGCTCATGCCGCTCGCCAGCGCCGCGGCCTCGCCGCCGCTCGAGCCGCCTGCGGTACGCCCCGGATGCCAGGGATTTCGCGTCAGGCCGTGCAGCGAACTGTCGGTGTGCACGCGCAGCGCCATGTCAGGCAGATTGGTGCGGGCGATCGGGATGGCGCCGGCGGCACGCATGCGTTCGACGACCGGCGCATCAACGGGCACCACCGCCTGGGCCAGCGCAGGCACGCCCCAGGTCGTGGGCAGGCCGGCCATGTCGATGTTTTCTTTCACGGTGAAAGGCACGCCATGCAGCGGGCCAACGGTCTCGCCGTCGGCAAGCTTTTTGTCGGCGAGGGCCGCAGCCGCGCGGGCCTCGTCGGCCAGCACGCGCACCACGGCATTCAGCACCGGGTTCACCGCATCGATACGCGCCAGATGGGCATCCACCACTTCCGCCGAACTCAGTTGCCGGCGTGCAATGCGCTGCGCCAGCTCAGTGGCCGGGAGTTGCCAGATCTCGCTCATCACCTGCTCCAACATGAAATGCGCAACGAAATCGCGCGCAACGCTCCCGCCATCGCTCAGAGTAGTACCGCACCTGTCGGATGTCGACGGCTCGGGGCGTCACTCGTTCGCGACGCCTGCCTTGGCAAACCGCCGGCGGATGCGCATCATGAGTCCGTCACAAACTTCGCGATAGGCCTGCAGCTTCTGCTCGCGGCTGCCTTCCGTGCCGGTGGGATCAGGCGTCGGCCAATATTCGACATCGGCGGCAAGCGTGTGCGTCAGCTTCAGCGCCTTGTGATGCGCCTCGGGTGACAGCGTGATGATGAGATCGAAATTGAGCCCCTCCCAATCCTCGAGCTCCTCGAACGTCATCGGCTTATGGCGCGAAATATCCTGGCCGAGCTCCGCCATCACCGCGACCGCGAACGGATCAAGCTCACCCTTCCTGACGCCGGCCGACTTCACATAAAGCGCATGGGGGAACATCTGCTGCAGCAGGCTTTCGGCCATCGGCGAACGCACGCTGTTGAAGCCGCATGCGAACAATACGGCTTGCGGAGTGCGCGCACGCGGCGGCGCATCCATGCGATCAGGCTTCTCTTGTTTGAGGCGAAACCCTTTCGGCAAACCGCCTCGCACTTTGCGCTATCGCGGCCCTGCGGGTCAGCGTCATGCGTCCTGCCCCTTCCAGTGCAGCACGCAGATCAGCGTGAACAGGCGGCGGGAGGTTTCGAAATCGATCCGCACCTTGTCCTTCAGCCGTTCCTGCAGCGTGCGCGAGCCTTCGTCGTGGATACCGCGGCGGCCCATGTCGATCGCCTCGATCTTGTCGGGCGTGGCGGTGCGGATCGCCTGGTAGTAGCTGTCGCAGATCATGAAATAATCCTTCACGATCCGCCGGAACGGCGTCAGCGACAATAGATGCGCCACGACAGGCGTGCCGTCCTCGCGGCGGATGTCGAACATCAGGCGGTTGCCTGTGATCGCGAGGTGCAGCGTGTACGGGCCCTCGCCCGCCCCTTCCGGCGCAAACAAATTCTGCTCGATCAGATCGTAGATCGCAATCGCCCGCTCGTGCTCGATATCGGGCCCGGAACGCCCGATCGATTCCTCGTCGAGCGTCACCGCGACGATGCGGTTGTGCTGGTCATCGTCTGGTGGCGGCTTGTTCATGGCAAATTGAGGCGCAATCCGACGGAACGTGAATGGGCGTCCAGACCCTCGGCCTTGCCCAGGGTCATCGCGGCAGGCCCCAGCGCGCGCAACTGGTCCGGCCCGCATTTGAGAATCGAGGTGCGCTTCATGAAGTCTAGCACGCCGAGCCCCGACGAAAACCGCGCCGAACGCGCCGTCGGCAGCACGTGGTTGGAGCCGCCGACGTAATCGCCGATCGCCTCCGGCGTATGGGGCCCGAGAAAGATCGCGCCGGCGTTGCGGACTTTTGCTGACAAGCCTTCCGCATCCGCGGTCATGATTTCCAGATGCTCGGCGGCGATCGCGTTGGCAAGCTCCACCGCCTCGTCGAGCTGTTTGACCAGGATGATGGCGCCGAAATCGTTCCACGAGGCGCGGGCGATGTCGGCGCGGGGCAGCGTCGCCAGTTGCGATTCCACCGCGCTTTCGACCTCAGCGGCAAGCCTGGCGCTGTCGGTGATCAGGATCGACTGCGCGCTCGCATCATGCTCGGCCTGCGCCAACAAATCGGCGGCGATCCAGCCGGCATTGCCGGTGTCGTCGGCGATGACGAGCACTTCGGAGGGACCGGCGATCATGTCGATACCGACCTTGCCGAACACCTGCCGCTTGGCGGCGGCGACATAGGCATTGCCCGGCCCGACGATTTTTGCCACCGGCGCGATCGTCGCCGTGCCATAGGCGAGCGCGGCCACCGCCTGCGCGCCGCCGACGCGATAGATTTCGGACACGCCGCCAAGGTGGGCCGCGGCCAGCACCAGCGGATTGAGCTTGCCGTCGGGCGACGGCACCACCATGACGACCCGCGGCACGCCGGCGACCCTGGCCGGCACCGCGTTCATCAGCACCGAGGACGGATAGGCCGCGGTGCCGCCGGGCACGTAGAGGCCGACCGCATCGACCGCGCTCCAGCGCCAGCCGAGTTCGACGCCGAGCGCATCCGTGAAGCGCTCGTCCTTCGGCAATTGCCTGATGTGAAACGCCTCGATCCGGTCACGGGCGAATTTCAGGGCATCGAGGGTTGCGGTGTCGCAAGCCCCGACCGCGGCATCGATCTCGGCCGCGGTCACGCGCAGGCCGGAGGCCGCGATCTCGAGCCGGTCGAATTTCCTGGTCGCCTCGATCAGGGCGGCGTCGCCGCGCGCGGCCACATCATCGACAATGGCGCGGGTGGCGCGCTCGACATCGGCCGAAACCTCGCGTTTGGCGGCGAGGAATTGCCTGAAGCGTGGGTCGAAATCGGCGCTGCTGGTATCCAGGCGAACGGGCATGGCGGCTTTCTGAGAGACAGCGAAGGCCCCTGCTCAATGGCGCGGCGGCCAAGGGCCGTCAACCCTTTGAAACCGTCATTCCGGGGCGGGCGAAGCCCGAACCCGGAATCTCGAGATTCCGGGTTCGATGCTACGCATCGCCCCGGAATGACGTACCCCTACCCCTCCGGCCCCAGCGGCGCGATGGCGAGGTCGCTGGTGCCGAGGTCGTCGGACCCAAGGTCGGTCAGCTCGCATTCCAGGCATTCGACGTCCAGCCGCAGCGCCTCGCCATGGCTGAACAGGAGAAGCGCGCTTCCGCCGGGGGCCTCGCCGGGATGGAATTCGATCCCGACCAGTTCCAGCACCGCCCGGGGTTGTGCCAGATCGATGTTGCGCGACTTGCAGGCCAAAACGCGGTCGAAGCGCAGCGCCGCGATCGAACGCCGCGGCTCGGTTCCACCCGACAGCGTCTGCTCCCAATCCAGCCGGTCGATGCCGACCACCAGCCGCTTTTCGTCCTGCCGCCAGACGATATCCGACGCCTGGACGCGGGCGTCCTGCACATGGGCCGATATGACGGCGAGATCGTCGGCATCGAGCGCAATCAATTTGAGCGGGTCAGCCGGCATCAAATGGTCCTTGATGATGGTCCTCTAGTCGCTGATGCGCTGGATCGACGCGCCGCAGGCCGAGAGTTTCTCCTCCAGCCGTTCGAAGCCGCGATCCAGGTGATAGATCCGGTTGACCATGGTTTCGCCCTCGGCGGCAAGCCCTGCGATGACCAGCGACACCGAGGCGCGCAGGTCCGTCGCCATCACCGGCGCGCCACGCAGCCGGGCGGTGCCGTCGATGGTCGCAGTCTCACCATCGAGTGATATACGCGCGCCGAACCGCGCCAGTTCCTGCACATGCATGAAACGGTTCTCGAAGATCGTCTCGGTGATCTGCGAGGAACCGCCAGCGCAGGCCATCAGCGCCATCAATTGCGCCTGCAGGTCGGTCGGGAACCCCGGGAACGGCGCGGTCGATACCGTCACCGGCCGGATCCCGGCGCCGTTCCTCGCCACCCGGATGCCGTCATTGTTGACCGTGATGACGGCCCCGGCCTCGGTCAGCACGTCGAGCGCCGACTGCAGCAGCTCAGGCCGCGCGCCGGAAAGCTGCACGTCGCCGCCGGTCATGGCGACCGCCATCGCATAGGTGCCGGCCTCGATCCGGTCCGGCAACACGGTATGCCGCGCGCCGTGCAACTTCTCGACGCCCTCGACCACGATCCGCGGCGTGCCGGCGCCCACAATGCGTGCGCCCATCTTGTTCAGGCAATCGGCGACATCTGCGATTTCAGGTTCGCAGGCCGCGTTGGTGATGATGGTCGTGCCTTTCGCAAGCGTTGCCGCCATCAGCGCGACATGGGTGCCGCTCACCGTCACCTTGGGGAAATCGATTGCAGCACCGCGCAAACCGCCGGGCGCTTTGGCCACCACATAGCCGCCGTCGATAGTGAGATCGGCGCCGAGTTTTTCCAGTGCCATGATCAGGAGATCGACCGGCCGCGTGCCGATGGCGCAGCCGCCCGGCAGCGAGACCTTTGCCTCGTGCATCCGTGCCAAGAGCGGCGCGATCACCCAGAAGCTGGCGCGCATCCGCGACACCAGGTCGTAAGGCGCTGTCGTGTCGATGATGTTGGCTGCCGAGATATGCAGCGTCTGGCCCTGATAGGCGCGGTCGCCGGGCCGCTTGCCCGCGGACATGATGTCGACGCCATGGTTGCCGAGGATGCGCTGCAACTGCGCGACGTCGGCGAGCCGCGGCACGTTGTCGAGGACAAGGGTTTCCTCGGTCAACAGCGCTGCGATCATCAGGGGAAGCGCGGCATTCTTCGCGCCCGAAATGGCAATGGTGCCATTGAGCTTGCTGCCGCCAACGATACGAATGCGGTCCATGCCATCCCCCCTTGCGATGCGCTTGTAGAGCCTGCGCCTCCACGGCAGAAGCGGCGACATTTGCGGCGATTTGATGGGGTAGAACCTAAAGCCAACCACCGTCATTCCGGGGCGCTCACGAAGTGAGCGAACCCGGAATCTCGAGCTGGTAATCTCGAACTTCCGGGTTCAGTCCTGCGGACTGCCCCGGAATGACGGAGACCTAAATCGCGTTGATATCCTCGCTCTCCAGTATCGGCCTCGGATAGCCGTCGCGCGCCACCTTGATCATGGCGCGGCCGAGCCGTTCGCTGGTCGTCATGTGGTTTGGCGTCGCGCGGACCATGTAGGCCAGCAGCGGCGCGGTGACGGCGTAGACCGCGTTGATCCAGCCGGTTTTCGAGCGCACGCCGTGCAGCGGCTGGATGCCGGCGGGCCGGAACATGTAGGCCGCCTTGAACGGCAGCTTGAGCAGATCGTTCTCGGTCTTGCCCTTGACCCGCGCCCACATCAGCGAGCCTTGTTCGGTCGAGTCGGTGCCACGGCCGGTGACATAGGTGAAGACCATGCCGGGATTGAGTCGCGCCAAGGTCTGCGCCGCCGCCATGGTGATGTCGTAGGTCAAATGCCGGTAACGCTCGGCGTCCATGCCGATCGAGGAAACGCCAAGGCAGAAGAAGCAGGCGTCGTAGCCGGCAAGCTGCGGTTCGATCGCGGAATAGTCGGTGAAATCCTGGTGGAGGAGTTCGCGCAGCTTCGGATGCTGAACGCCGAGCGAGCTGCGCCCGACCGACAGCACCGCCTCGACGCTCGCGTCGATCAGGCATTCGCGCAGCACGCCTTGCCCGACCATGCCGCTGCCGCCGAACAGGATCACCTTCATGTCAGTGTGAGCTCCGCTCATCCCTTGATGAACGCAAGCAGGTCGGCGTTGATGGTGGCCGCTTCGGTGGTGGGCATGCCGTGCGGAAAGCCCTTGTAGGTTTTCAGCGTGCCGTTCTTCAACAGCTTCGCCGACAACGGCGCGGAGTCTTCATAAGGCACGATCTGGTCGTCGTCGCCATGCATCACCAGCACCGGCACCGTGATCTTCTTGAGGTCTTCGGTGAAATCGGTCTGCGAGAAGGCGACGATGCCGTCGTAATGCGCCTTGGCGCCGCCCATCATGCCCTGGCGCCACCAGTTCTGGATGATGGCCTCGGACGGCTTGGCGCCCGGCCGGTTGTAGCCATAGAACGGGCCCGACGGCAGCGCACGATAGAATTCCGAGCGGTTGGCGGCGAGCTGCGCCTGCAGGTCGTCGAACACCGATTTGGGCAAGCCGCCGGGATTGGCCGCTGTCTGCACCATCAGCGGCGGCACTGCGCTGAGGATCGCCGCCTTCGCCACCCGGCTTTCGCCGTGACGGGCGATATAGTGCACCACCTCGCCGCCGCCGGTGGAATGGCCGACATGAACGGCGTTGTTCAGGTCGAGATGGGCGGTCAGCGCCGCGAGGTCGTCGGCGTAATGGTCCATGTCGTGCCCGTCGGCCACCTGGCTGGAGCGGCCATGGCCGCGGCGATCATGGGCGATGACCCGAAAGCCGTTGTTCAGGAAGAACAGCATCTGCGTGTCCCAGTCGTCGGCCGACAGCGGCCAGCCGTGGCTGAACACGATCGGCTGCCCCTTGCCCCAATCCTTGTAGAATATCTCGATGCCGTCCTTGGTCGTGATGGTGGGCATGGGGAATTCTCCTCTTGTTACGCCGTCAATGTCGATCAAGCCGGCAGATGCAAGTCCGCCGGCCTCGCAGTCTTCCGCCGAATTCGATCACGCCGGCCGGAATCGCCGCCACACGCCGATGATCATGACAACGAAGAACACCAGCACGATGCCTTGCACCACCGCGAACACCGGCCCGGTCGGCGGGTTGCCCGGCGCAAGCGCGGTCAAGGCCGGTATCTTGAGGAAGCTCTGGATCACCAGTACGAAGACGTTGAAATAGAGCGAGATCAGCGCCGTCAGCACATAGATCCAGCGCCAGGAGCCCGACAGCTTCATGACATAGAGCGCGATGCAGGCGATCGCCAGCAGTATCAGCGAGAGGATGCCGATCATGTGCGACGGCAACAGCTTCTCGGACAGCAGCGGCGGAATCAGAAAGCCGGTGGCGCTGGTCAGTATCGTGAACAAGAGGAAGATCGCAGTCAGGCCCGGCATCCGATTCGAGCCGAGCATCCCGAACATCACGACCAGGCCCGCGACGATCCCGATGAGGCTGATGATGACATGCACGAGAACAAATGTGTCCAGACTCATACCCAAGATCATGATGCGCACCCCTTTTTAGAACCCGTCTAACTTTATGGCGCTCGATATGCAATTGCTACTCACCAAACCGTGCAGCCGGCTTGCAGGACGCGCATCGGGCTCCGTCATATCGCGCAAGACTTTTGCCTAAACACCGGGCAAAGTTTTAGCGATTGAGAAATTCGACCAGTTTGGGAATCACCTGATCGGGGGCCTCTTCCATCAGCCAATGTCCCCGGCCTTGCACCAGCACACCCTCGACATTGGTCGCGACCATTTTTCCTTGCTCGATCAGGAACGGACCACCGGCCTTCTCGCCTGACAGTACCAGCATCGGCATCGATAATTTGGTCTTCGCAAGGTCCGCAAATTCGACGGCGTCCTGCGGAAATGCGCGGAAAACCTCCATGCCGGCCTTCATGTGGCCGGGCCTGGCATACTCCCTCGCATAGAATTCACGATCGGCTTCGGAGACGGATTTCGCGGCATTGGCGGCAAAATCGTTCCAGAAATGTTCGAGATAAATCCGCTCGCGGCCGGTGACCAGCGCCAGCGGCGTCTTGCCGAAGAAGTGGAAGTGCCAGAGATCGCGCAGCAGAAAGACGTTATTCCATTCGCCGACGCCGGGCAGGAACGCTTCCATCAGCACGATCCGGTCGACTTCATCAGCGTATTGCGCCGCATAGGCGTAGGCGACCATCAGTCCGATATCATGACCGACCAGCCGGATGCGATCGTACTTGAGGCTTTTCACCAATGCGTGGATGTCTTGCGCCATCGCTTTCTTGGTGTATCCGCCTTCCGGCGCCGACGACTGGCCGAAGCCGCGAAGATCAGGCGCGATCACCGTGTGCTTGTCGGACAGTTTTGCGATCAGCGGCCGCCACATATGGCTGGTTTCGGCAAAGCCATGCAGCAGGACGACGGGATCGCCCTTGCCGGCAACCAGATAGTGCAGCTTGACGCCGTTGACTTCGGCAAATTTGCTCTGAGGCGCAGATTTGCCCTGAGGCGACTGTGCGAACGAACCGTTTGAAGGAAGCAATGCGACCGATAATGCCATCCACATGCTCGACGCGATGGCGCGTAGCGTTCTCGGTAGGCATTGCACGTGAGATTCCTCATTCTTCGTTGAAAGAGGAATCAGTAGTAGCGCGGTATCGGCCCGTTGTGTGGAGTTTTTCGCTCCGACAGATCGAACAGCACCTTGTCGACATAGCACCAGCCCCAGCCTTCCGGCGGATCGTAGCCTTCGATCACGGGATGGCTGGTCGCATGGAAATGCGCGGTCGCGTGCTTGTTCGGCGAATCGTCGCAGCAGCCGACATGGCCGCAGGTGCGGCAGATCCGCAAATGCAGCCACTCGCTTCCGCTTTTCAGGCACTCCTCGCAACCGAGCGCGCTCGGGGTCACCGTTTGAATGCCGGCGATATGGCTGCAGCCTTTGGACATCCTGACATCCCCTCCCTAGAGCGACGGTTTCATGGCATCGGCGAGATAGCCGTGCAGTGCAGCCACCACCTGCGCCCCCTCGCCGATCGCGCCGCCGACCCGCTTGACCGAGCCCGAGCGCACGTCGCCGACCGCGAACACGCCGGGCACCGACGTTTCCAGCGGCGATGCCTGTTGCCCATCCTTCTGTTTGCATTGCGCGCCCGTTACCACGAAGCCGCCGCGATCGACCATCACGCCGCAACCGTCGAGCCAGCCGGTTGCGGGATCAGCTCCGACGAACAGGAATACGTTGCGGATATCGAGCGAGTGCTCTTCCGGGCCCAGGCGGCTGCGCCAGCGCACGCGCGCCAGCGAGGCGTCGTCATCGCTTTCGAGGCCGACCAGTTCGGTGTTGAACATCAATTCGATGTTGTCAGTCGCCTCGATGCGTTCGATCAGGTAGCGCGACATGCTGGCGCCGAGCCCACCGCCGCGGATGACCATGTAGACCTTGCGTGCATGGCCGGACAGGAACACCGCGGCCTGCCCTGCAGAATTGCCGCCGCCGACCAGCACAACATCCTGACCGAGGCACAACTTTCCCTCGATCGGCGAGGCCCAGTACCAGACGCCGCGTCCCTCGAACTTCTCCAGATTTGCGATCTCGGGCCGGCGGTAGCGCGCCCCGCTCGCGACCACGACAGATTTGGCGCGCATATTCTTTCCGCAATCGGTCGCCAGCCCGAATGCGCCATCGGTGCGGCTGCAATCGAGCGATCGGATCGAAACCGGAATCAGCATGTTGGCGCCGAACTTTTGCGCCTGGTTGAACGCGCGTCCGGCCAGCGCCTGGCCCGAAATGCCGGTCGGAAAGCCCAAATAGTTTTCGATCCTGGCGCTGGCGCCGGCCTGGCCGCCGAACGCGCGCGCATCGAACACGGCGACCGACAATCCTTCGGAAGCTGCATAGACCGCAGTAGCGAGGCCCGCCGGCCCGCTGCCGACCACGGCGACGTCGTAAAGCTTTTCATGGTTGTGCTCGCCGATCATGCCGATCGCATACGCGATCTCCGGCTCGGACGGATTGCGCAGCACCCGGCCATCGAGGCAGACGACAAGCGGCAGATCTGCGCGCGAGGTGGCATAGCGCGCGACGAGATCGGCCGCATCCTTGTCGGTTGCGGGATCGAGCACATGGTGCGGCTGGCCGTTGCGCGCCAGAAAATTCTGCAGCCGCGCCGTGTCGCCGAGCGACGCCGAGCCGATCAGCACCGGCCCGCCGGCGCCGCCCTGGATCAGGCTGACGCGGCGCAGGATCAACGCGCGCATGATCCGCTCGCCGAGTTCGGCCTCCGCAACCAGAAGCGCGCGCAACTGATCGGGCGGGATCAGGAGCGTCTCGACGTCGCCTTCAGCATGGCCGTCGACGAGGGCGAGGCGGCCCGAGAGCTGGCCGATCTCGGCCAGAAACTGCCCCGCTCCCTGATCGATGATGGGCGTGACATGACCAAGGCCGTCGCGCTGGCTGACGGCGACTGTGCCGGACAACACCACGAACATGCCGGGACCGACTGTGCCGGTTTCAAACAGGGCTTCGCCATCCCTGTAGCTTCGCGGCACCCCGAACCGGCGCATGCGCTCGATTTCCTGAGGCGTCAGGACCGGGAAGGTCTGCTCGTGACGCGGAAACGCGTAAGCATTGACGCCGGTGGCCGGAGCGGTCGTGATATCTGCACTCATTGTCGTCGCCCCATAACAGAAACAGAACAAGGCAGAGAGCGTGCCAGAACGACGTGAGCGAATTTTGTCGCGATGCTACGCGTCCGGCTTTTCTCCGCTGGCGTCATCTAGGGAGGCGTCGGCACTTTCGGAAGATGCGCTCGCATCGCCGCGGCCGCGGGCCTGCGACTTCCGCCGCTTGAGATTTTCGCGCAACGCCAGCTTCAGCCGGTCGCGCCGTGAATCCTTCACATCCGCGCCGGACTTTTTCGCGTCCCTGTCTTGATCGCCCTTCATGCCGGACCCAATAACCGTGATAGCGAAGAATAACCAAACGGTGACATCTGTGCACTGCCCATGGGAGCAGTAGCGCCGGGCGGGTCGCGTCGCTCGCCTGAACTCCAATCCCACGCATTTCGAGGTCAGGAAGAGGATATGGGAACCGGATTGGCGGGAGTTGCCCCCGTCGAAGCAGCCCGCGCCGATTTTTAGCGATTTTGCCCCCTTCCCGCCCCGTCCGCGCGCTTGCACCAGAGGGGCCCTTGTGGCAAGAACCGGCCGCCTGTAGGGGCCTTTAAGGCCGATTCCCTGATACCGGGCATGCTGCCGTAGCTCAGTGGTAGAGCACTCCATTGGTAATGGAGAGGTCGACAGTTCAATCCTGTCTGGCAGCACCAGCTTTTTAGGCCTTTTCAGCGGTTTAGCGTTTGCGTCCCATACTGGCTTCCCACACAGCGCGCCGAATAACGGGGCAGTGTTTTTCCAGTCACACGTCCACTGCTTTTGTCTCGCGAGGTCGGCGGCTGGCCTAGTGTCAGCCAAGCATCGAAGAGGCCTGACACTGGATGGGCAGCCTGCCGGCATCAACATGACCTCGCCACAGGTCTCCGACAAAATCTTCAACCCCTAGGGCGCAGGCTGCATAATGACGGATTTCCTGCCGTAGAAAGCGGCGACGCAATCGTTCGGCAGTCTCCCCGGATTGTCCGTAAGATCCTCCTGCATGAGGAGCGAGGGGCGAACGGTGCGGTTCGGAACAACGATATCATTTTCCCCGGAGAGGGCGATCGAAGCGTGGCGATGTACGCTTTCGAGCCAGAAGGTGTTGAACGTGGGCCGCTCCGTTTTGAGGATGGCCATGGTGGGACTGCCAAGCAGATGTACGCAGAGCAGCGCAGAAAGGATGATCCCAGCCGTCTGCATCTGAAGCGGTCGGCTCGGCAGGAACTGCCCGGCAAATCGCGCAATGCCCGCGACGGAAATCGTCAAGCTTGCGATGATAAAAACCTCGATCTCGTTCCGCGCCCGCAGCGCGAGCAATTCGCCGGTGGCATAATAGGCAATGAAAAAGGTGATGAAGCTGCACAGCAAGAATAGGGCTGGGATTCCGATCACCACCACGGCGGCGGGAAGCAGCCGGACCGGCTTCGGCGACATCACGAAGATGGATACGGTGGCAACGATCCCGAGCCATGCGATGATGGTCGGTTGCCCGATCAGTATCATCAAGTCAAAGGCGAAATAGTTGATAGCACCGTCGATCGAGGGCCAAATCCGCCCCCCGGCCGGATACAGCGATATCCGGACTAGGTTGCCGGGCGCGGCGAGGAGGACGAGGAAGCCCGCCAAGGTGCATGCCCCGAGAATCGCGTGGCGACGAAACTCCGTGAAGCCGCGGGCGGCGAACGAAATGCCGATCACTGCCATGATCCATACGGGCGTGAATTCGTTGCAGGTTGCCGCAAGGAAGCAAAGTGCACCGAGAACGGCGATCTGCCGGGTGGAAAGCTGAGCGCCAGCCATCGCGTTTACGGTGAGTTCGGTAAGGACGACCAGCACCATGGCGGCCGGCACGAGATAGCAGGCAATGCCAGGAAGCCACAGAAACATCTCACGGAAGCTAACAGCGTTGACGCCAATCGTCGCTGCGAAGGTGGCGCTGAGAAATAAAAGCAGCGACCCCGGAATCGCCGGCCACAATCTGTTGCAGACGCATGCGGATACTGCAATGAAGGCGAGCAGGGACCAGAACATCATTAAGGGATAGACGATGAACATATCGAGCGGGATTGCGCGCGAGAGCATCGCCGGCAGCGTCATGATGACCATCGGAAGGATGCGGCCGATCGCTGTCTTGTAGAAGAGGGCGACCGTCCCGAAGAGTCCATCGACGGCGTAGTGATAGGAAAAACAGAAATCGTCGGTCTCGGGCGAGGCGTAGAGCGCCGTCACGGCGAGCCTGAATAGAACAAGAAGCGGCAGCACGGATGCTGCCAGCAAAAGCGCAGTATGTAATCGTTTCATTGATTTAGCGTGCATTGATCGGATTCCTAACACCACAACCACTCCGCGAGCAAGAACGTGGTGCGTTGCTGGAAAGCCACGGCGGCATGGCCGATCTCAAAAGCCGACACAGGCTCAATTCATCTCCTTGGTAATGGAGAGGTCGACAGTTCAATCCTGTCTGGCAGCACCATCCATTCGAACAAGAAAGCCGCTTGTTCGCAATTTGAACGCGGTTCTTGTGCGGGTAAGCGGCACTCAGGATTTTTTCCCCGGCTTGGCGCCAACGCGGACTGCAGGGCTTACGAGGACTTCACGTCTCTGAGTTTTGCGCCATTGAGCCGGCGTGACGCCCATGTGGCTCTTGAAGGCGCGCTGGAAGGCCGCTTCGGATTGGTACCCGACCGCCTCCGCTACGCCGCCGGTGGAAAGGGACGATCTCTTCAGTTCGTTCGCTGCCAGCGTCATCCGAATGTCGGTCAGGAGATCGCTGGCTGATCTTCCGAGCTTCTCCTGGAATTGGCGGGCGAGCGTGGCCCGAGACATGTTGCACAGTCGCGCGAGCTCCGGCAACGACCATGCCCGCGCTGGCTCGTTGAATAGAGCGACCACCGCCGGCGCCAGACGCGGTTGCGCGGCCAACGCGAGGAAACCTTGCGGTGCTTCATCCATCTCGCTGGCGAGCCGCAGCACTAGCGCGAACATCGCGGTCGACAGCGCGTTGAGCATCGCACGGCCACCCAGGAGATCGCCTGCGGACTCACCACGCATCAGGGAGACCAGACCTGCAAGCTGCCCGCCAGCCTCGTTCTGTCCGGCGTGAACGCCGACATTCACGACCAGACGCGCCGGCAAATAGCTGCGTAGCAGCCGGTCATGCGGAGGTGCAATGGCGAAGTGTCCACACAAGAGATCAAGTCGTTCGTCCGAACCGGGATTTTCGCTGATCGTGAAGTTGAGAGCCGCGCGGTTGCGGGCTGGCAGGGGCGCGGTGCCACTGCCGTCGTGCATGACGTGACGAGGATTGCCGGGAAGCAGCAGGATGTCGCCCGCCTTCAGCCGCAGCGGTCGCCCTCCCGCCGGATCGTCCAGCGTCGCCGAGCCGGCCAGCACAGCGTGATACGGGATTTCGTTCGCTCCTCCAGGCCCCTGATCGATGCGCCATGGCGCGCCGTAAGAGCAGCGCAGATCGAGCCGCCCGCGTACGGGCATCATTTCGAACAGCCGGCTGAGCCAATCCATGGCGATTCCTGAAAGCGACGATCTTGAGACGATGGAGCATATAATCGAGATTATATGACATTCAGTGTCTCAAATCGAGGTCCTATTGTCACTCCGCAATCGTTCACCAACCCAAACGCAGGAGTGACACCATGTCCCGTCTTTCAGTTCCGAACCTCGAAACCGACACCGGCCCGTCGGGCCAGATTCATGGCCAGATCAAGAAGGCGATCGGCAGTGTGCCGAATACCTTCGCGGTCATCGCCGCCCACGGTCCCGCCGCCCTCAAGTCGGTCCTCGCCGCCGACGCGGTGCTCGCTGCAGGTACGCTGACGAAGCGCGACCAGGAGATCATCAAGCTCGTCATCAGCGCGGCAGGCGGCTGCGACTACTGCGTCGCCGCCCACAACCATCTTGCCAGGCTCGCCGGTGTGAAGCCGGAGGTGCTGAAGCAAATCCGCGATAGCCAGCCAACGGATGACGCCAAGCGCGATGCATTGGTCGGCTTCGTCCGCAAGCTTGCGCAATCCAGCGGCACCGTAAGCGATCAGGATTTCGCCGCCATCAAGGCTGCGGGCTACAGCGACGCTCAGCTCGTGGACATCAGCCTGGCCTTCGCGACCACCGTCTTCACCAACGTGTTCAACCGCATCAACGACACCGAGATCGACTTCCCCGCCGTCGCGTGAAGCGACCGCGCCCAGTCAGATCATCTTGAATGAAAGGACCACGACCATGACCACGCTTGCCAACACCGCTCAAAACCCTCTCGTCCGCACGCTCTACAGGTCCGGCCTGCTCGCGGAAGATCTCGACTACCACGTCGTCCGGGCCTCCATGGTGATCATGTTTTTCTTCTTCGGTTACCAAAAGTGGTTTCCATACGAGTTCGAAAGACTGGTCCCGTTCATCAGCAACGGGCCGCTGATCTGGTGGCTCTACCCGGTATTCGGCCACGCCGGCGCCAGCTATTTTCTGGGCGCCTCGGAGTGGACGTTCGGGACCCTGTTGCTCGCCGGCTTCTGGGACAAGCGACTCGGCATCCTCGGCGCCCTCGGCTCGACTGGCACCTTCATCGCGACCGTCACCATCATTCCATTCATGCCGGAGGGATGGGACGTCGCTGCGGGAGGATTCCCCGCGATGACCGGCAACGTTCCCTTTCTCATGAAGGATGTCGTTCTGCTCGCCGTGTCGCTCTACCTGCTGAGGCAGGACGTGGTCAGGCTGATCCGGCAGTGAAATCACGGATCTGCTCGCACCTCAGCAACTCGCCGGCAAATGCGAAACTTGCCGGCGAGCTTGGTTATGAGCATTCAAAATTCCCACTCGCCGGCTTCGGGATATGCATCTTGTTGCGGGCAGTGCGGCCGGTTAGCCCACAGGTTCATCACCCCGCCAGCGCCACTTTCCGGAACGCCCTGACCAGCGCCCCCTCCAGTTTGCCCTCCATGCCGCAGAGGATCTGGTAGGCGTCCTGCCGGGCCATTGGCGGCCGGTATGGCCGGGCCTCGACAAGTGCTGCGAAGATGTCCGCGATCGTCAGCAATCTGACCAGATCGGAAATCTGCGAGCCCGCCAGTCCATCCGGATAGCCGGAGCCATCAAGATATTCGTGATGATGCCTCACGCCATCCAGAATTTCCGGGCTGATGCCCGGTACGCCCTTCAGCAGATCATATCCGATCGCGGGATGGCGCCGGATGATCTCCTCCTCGTCCGGGTCGAGGCGTCCCGGCTTGTCCAGGATCGACAGCGGGATGCGCGCCTTGCCGATGTCGTGGAGCGTCGCCGCCATTCCGAGCCGCGAGACATCCCCGCCGGAGAATCCGACATCCAGCCCGAAGGCGACCGCAACACCGGTCACAAGCAGGCAGTGCTGAAAGGTGCCCTCATGATAGCGGCGCACCTCGTCGAGCCAGGTCGAAAGCCCGTCCTGCCCGACGCGGGTGACGATCCTCGACGTCGCGCGCTTCGCATCGACAAGGTTCAGTGGCTTGCCACGGCGCACATTCGAAAACATCGAGGCGAAGGCGGCCACACCTTCGTCCAGCTCAACTGCCGGATCGGCCGCTTTATCCTCCTCGGCCGCTTCCGCCTCTTCGATCTGCGCGACCTTGAGAACCGCTTCCTTGGGGCGTGAAATGACGGCGGTTGCGCCGAGCGCATGGGCCTGCGCAACCATCGAACGGGAGAGATTGTGAACGACGAACAGCTTCTCGGGAATGTCGGCAAGCTCTTGCATGACGAACTTGACCTGATCGACGCGCGCCATCTGCCGCAGGTCAATGTCGACCATCAGCACGCCATGCGACCTGATCCCGGTGCCGTCGCCGTCCAGTACCCAGGGTACCACGGCGTGTTGCGGTTCGAGCATGGCACGAATCGCCCGGTAACTTCGTCGGTTCGTCTGTCACAAAGTAGACGAGCATTAAACTTCCGTTCCCGGTACTCTCGAGGTAGCTGCCCTTTAAAATTGAAGCACTAAAAAGAAAATGAATTGTCTTTCCGATGGTCCGGACGACCGAGCCCCGTACTTCGCGCGAGGCATCCCAAGCATTTTAGTCAACATCAAACTTGGCTACCTTGCCGTTAAGCATACACCACGTATAACTACGTACCTCAAACAGGTGAGCACATCGGTCGAGTTCCGAAGGATCGTCAGATCGAGGGCAAAGTCAGTGAATGATCTCCTGTCGTCCCGAAGCGAACCGGGAACCGAGAGATTGACGCTGCGCGCTTTGGTCTCGATCGGCTGC
This sequence comes from Bradyrhizobium sp. AZCC 2262, assembly GCF_036924535.1. NCBI lineage: Bacteria > Pseudomonadati > Pseudomonadota > Alphaproteobacteria > Hyphomicrobiales > Nitrobacteraceae > Bradyrhizobium > Bradyrhizobium sp. AZCC 2262. The sequence goes on from NZ_JAZHRT010000001.1 coordinate 7,326,340, forward strand.
ATGTTCGCCAGTCCGGCGTTCGCGCAGGCCGATCTGGCCGGCGCGACAGCTAAGCTCACGCTGCAGGTCGCGACCGCCATCCTTGGCGAAAAATGCCGCCGCATCGAAGCACCGGATCCCGCGTCGCTTGCTTCGGTATCATTGCACCGAACCTTCCACGATGATTTCGACAGCCATCCGCTGCTGGATGAAAGATGGGCGTCGCATTACGCCGGCGGCGCCGCCTGGCCGGAGGCGCGCTATTGGGGCGGCGCCGGCTCCGACTTCAGGCGCAAGACCAATTATAATGGCGAGCAGCAGATCTATGTCGATCCGCGCTATGGCGGACGGGAAACAACGCCGCTCGGCCTCGACCCGTTCAAGGTCAAGGACGGCGTTCTCTCGATCACAGCCAGCCGCACCCCGCCGGCACTGAAAACCGTTCTCTTCGATAATGAATATATCTCGGGCATCCTGACGACCCAGAGCCGGTTTTCCCAGAAGTACGGCTATTTCGAAATGCGCGCCAAGATACCGGTCGGCGTCGGCGTGTGGCCGGCGTTCTGGATGCTCGCCGATGATGGCGGCTGGCCGCCGGAAGTCGACGTCATGGAGGGCCGCGGGCAACAACCGGGCGACATCGTGATGACGACGCATTGGCGGATACCGGAGACACAGCGCGTGGAACGCTGCGGGTTCGACTTCAGGGTATCGGACGCCCCGACCGTCTTCCACGACTACGGCGTGCTGTGGCAGCCGGATCGCATCACCTATTTCATCGACCGCCAGCCGGTCTCCGAGATCAAGGTGCCGGTCGGCTTCGGTGTGCCCATGTATATGATCATCAACCTCGCGATGGGCTCGAAGACTTTCGAGGGCGTGGGGTTCGTCGACGGCGAATCTCCCAATGTCGTCGCATTCGAGATCGACAGGATATCCGCCTACCAGATCGACGAACGCGCTGACCGGAGATGACGATGTTCGGAAAATTCTCGCGCCGGCATTTTGCAAGGCTTGCTGGCCTGTCCGCGCTCGGCATCGCCGCGCCGCCGGCCGACGCGACGGCGCAAGGGGCAGCCGAGCGGCCGGGGCCTGCGAGTTTTCCGAAGGACTTCGTGTGGGGCACCGCCACCTCGGCCTACCAGATCGAGGGCGCGGTGAACGAAGACGGCCGCGGCCGCTCGATCTGGGACACTTTTGCGCACACGCCCGGCAAGATCGAGGACAAGACCACCGGCGATTTCGCCAACGATCACTACCACCGCTACAAGGAAGACATCGGCCTGATCAGGGAATTGGGCGCAAGAGCCTACCGGTTTTCGATCGCGTGGCCGCGGGTGTTTCCGGAAGGAACGGGCAAGCCGAACCCCAAGGGCCTCGACTTCTACGACCGCCTCATCGACGAGTTGCTCAAGCAGGGCATCGAGCCATATGCGACGCTCTATCACTGGGACCTGCCGCAGGCGCTCGAGGACAGAGTGGGCGGCTGGCGATCCAGCGAAACGTCGAAAGCATTCGGGGATTATGCCGGCTACGTGGCGGCGCGTATCACTGATCGCGTCAGGTCGATCTTCACGATCAACGAAGCCGGAAGGTTCGTGAATTTCGGCTATGGATGGGGCATCGATGCCCCCGGCCTCAAGCTGCCGGACGCGGAAGTCAACCAGGTCCGCCATCACGTGGCGCTGGCGCACGGCCTCGCCGTCCAGGCGATCCGCGCGCATGGACGCGCGGGCACCAAGGTGGGTCCGGCCGAAAACATCGCGGCCTGCGTGCCGGCGTTCGACACGCCGGAAAACGTTCGCGCCGCCGAGATCGCGACGCGCGAATTGAATTCGGGCTTCCTCGGCGTCATCCTGGAGGGCAAATACACCGACGGGTTTCTGCAGTTCGCAGGCCCGGCCGCGCCAAAATTCACCGATGAGGAATTGAAGATCATTTCCTCACCCAATGATTTCGTCGGCCTCAACATCTACGCGCCGCAATTCTATATCGCGGCCTCCGACAAGCCGTCCGGCTGGCGCGTGCTGCCGTTCCCCGCCTCGTTCCCGCACATGAATTCGGAATGGCTGCGCGTGGGGCCGGAGACGATCTACTGGGCGCCGCGCCTGGCGGCAAAAGTCTGGAATATCGAGACGATCTACATCAGCGAGAACGGCACCTCGTCGGAAGACAAGCTTCATGCCGATGGTCAGGTCTACGACCTCGATCGCATCATGTATCTGCGCAATTATCTCAGGCAATTGCAGCGCGCGACGTCGGAGGGCGTGCCGGTCCGCGGCTATTTCCTCTGGAGCCTGATGGACAATTTCGAATGGATCTTCGGCTACGGGCAGCGCTTCGGACTCTACCACGTCGACTTCGAGACGCAGCGCCGGACCCCGAAACTGAGCGTCGCCTTCTATCGCGACGTGGTGGCGCGAAATGCGATCGGCGTCTGAACAGCGCGATTCACTTCCATCCAGCGAACCGATGCCGATCCGTTTGAAGGAGCACACGATGATTGAGTGGTTCGACGATCTTGCGTTGGGGATGCGTTTCAAGAGCGGAAACGTGCAGATCACCGAAAGCGACATCAAACGTTTCGCTGCGGAATATGATCCGCAACCGATGCATCTGGACGAAGCCGCTGCGGCAAAAACGGCATTCAAAGGTCTCGCGGCTTCGGGATGGCATACGGCTGCGATCGCCATGAACCTCGCCGTCCAAGTTCGGCCGTTCGGTCGCCATCCCTTGATTGGGATGGGCGTCGACGAGCTACGCTGGATGGCGCCGGTGCGACCCGGCGATACGCTCCATCTCGAAGGAGAGGTTGTCGGCCTCACGCCATCGCGAACAAAGCCGCAAGGCATAGCGCTGGTGAAATGGACTGTGTTCAATCAGAACGGCGAGGCCGTCTATACCTTCACCCCGATCGCTATCGTTCCTCGCCGACCCCCATCAACCTAGAGCGCCGCCCGTACCCGGCTCTCAATCATATCTCGCGGCTTGCCGCAGCGGCGCCGATATCTCGGAGATGGAGCGCTGCTTGCCGTCGATTGCCACAGTCGCGACCGGTTCCTGCGCCAGCTTGCGCGATGATTCGTGACCGACGAATACGCCTGCCGCGGTGAGCAACAGCACGACATAAAGTGCGAACATGCCGCCGACCCATTGCCAGTAGATCCGGCGGGCGTCGGGGGTCAGGCTTTCGAGTAATCGGCGCATGGTTTGCCTCCTCATCAGGAAACCTTATGAGTTGCGTATAGCCGCCATGCCCGACGCCGTGCGTGACGTACTTCACAGATGTCGATTTGGACGGAGAAGCCGTGACCGGAGCCGAACTGAAGAAACTTCGCAAGCATCTCGGGGAGGCCATCGGCCAGCCGCTGTCGGTGGCCGACATGGCCAAACTCTGCGGGCTGCCGCCCTCCGATGGCGCCGACACCATCCGCAAATGGGAGGTCACCGGCCCGACCGGACCCGTGGCGGAGCTGCTGCGCATCCTGGCGATGGCCAGCGACCACTATCCGATCCTCGAAATGTTCAACGTGTTCGACCGCCACGACGTCCTGGTGAAGGACCGCCCCGCCCGCCGGCAGGCCTTCCGCGAGCAGATGCGCAGCGACGTGCGGCGCCGCATTGGTTAAGCGAAGCTTGCCCGGAGGCTCCGGAGGGGCCGGAAATTAAGCCTTTCCTTACCTTTGATTAGGCCTTCATTAAGTACAAAAAACGTTTGTTCGCCAATGGGTTGAGTTAGCATTCGCTGTCACATCCGGGTGACAGCATTTTAGATAAATGCAGTCTAATTGCGTGGGCATGGAAGGCGCCCCGCACACAGGGTCGCCGAACGGTTTTCGGAGACCAGCACAATGAAGAAGATCCTCGCCGCCCTCGTGGCCTTCGCCGCCCTCACCGCCGCAGCCCCCGCCCCTGGCGCCGACCTCGGGTCCGGCCGTTATTACAAGGGACCCGCTTATGAGCCAGCGATGGCCGTCGCCAGATGGACCGGCTTCTATATCGGCGGCCATCTCGGCGGCGCCTTCAGCGGCAGCAACAACTTCAACGGCGCGGTGCTGAGCGATTCCAGCGCCCGCCTGCTCGGCGGCGTTCAGGCCGGCCTCGATTGGCAGTTCGCGCCGAACTGGGTGCTCGGCACCGAGGGCCAGTATTCCTGGCTCGGCAAGAATAACCTCACCGCCACCTTCCCCGGCGGCTACGTCTATACCAACGATCAGCGCGGCCTCGGCTCGATCACGGCTCGCATCGGCTACACCTGGGGTCCGGGCCTGGCCTATGTCAAAGGCGGTTACGCCTATTCGGACAACGCCGAGAGGGTGACGCTCGGCGGCGTTCCGACCGCCTTCCTGCTCGATGGCAACCACAGCAACGGCTACACCGTCGGCGCCGGCGTCGAATACATGTTCGTCCCGAACTGGTCGGTCAAAGGCGAGTACATGTATTACAACTTCGGCAGCTCCCGCTTCGTGACGCCTGTCGCGCTGGCGCCGTTCGGCAGCTTCACCACCGAAGACCACACGCTGAAGCTCGGCGTCAATTATCGCTTCAACTTCGCAAGCCCGGTGGTGGCACGCTACTGAGCGCTTTCAACTGTGAATTGCGGAAGGCCGGCTTTCATGCCGGCCTTTTGCTTTTTGGACACCGTTTTCCGGTTCACGGAAAAAATCGATCAAAAGCAAGCAATCGGTTGTCAAAAATGCGGCGAAAAGCCTTCCGGTTCCAAACTTGTTAACCGGGTATCGCGATACTGCCGCGCAAGGAAACATCTCAAGGTAGCGTAGACGGGACAGCGGGAAAAATGTCGGCACGATCCAAATCACGGCTCAAGGGTTTTCGTTTCGGCGTCAGGGGCAGTCTGTTTGCCGCCTTCGCCGTCATCGCTGGCATGGCGATCGTCATCTCCGCCGGCGCCGGCCTGATGCTCGGGCGCCTCGGCGGAACCATGGTCGACCTGAGCGGGCGGGATATCCCCCGTCTCGCCGCCAGCCTGCAGCTATCCGCACAGAGCGCCAGCCTCGCCAGCCAGGGGCCGGCGCTGCTGGCCGCGCGCAGCGAAGAGGCGCTGAACGATCGAACCAAGAAAATGAAGGAAACCCAGGCGGTCGCGCTGCAGAAGCTCGGCGAGATCGTCGAACTCGGTGCCGACAAGGCGGTCGTCGCCGCCCTCACCGAGAACATGAAGAACATCGATGAGGTGATCAAGAGCCTCGGCGGGGCCGCGCGCGAGCGACTCGAACTGGGCGCCCAGCACGAAAAGCTCTACGATGCGGTTCGCAAGGCGCAGCGGCGCTTCGTGGCCGCTGCGGGACCAGCGGCAATCGACGCGCAGACCGAGCTCTACAGCATCTACGCTGCCCCCAACTTCTCGCAGGCCGAAGCCATCCGGGCCCACAAGACGGCCGACCAGCTCGCCGACATCGCCGCCAGCGGCAATCTCATAGCGTTCGACATGATCGCCGCGCTTTCGACCACCAGCGCCGATGTACTCGAAGCCACCGCCAGGGACTTCCGCACCGCGCAGGCGCGCGTGAAGTCCAATCTCGAAGCGCTGCCCAAAACCACGGCGATGCGCTCCGTTCAAAACACGACCCTAAGCCTGCTGGCGCTTGCCGACGGCAAGACCGGCGTCTTCAAGGTCCGCCAGCAGGAGCTGGATTCGGACGATTACGGCCAGACCATTCTGGAGGAAACCCGCAAGCTCAATGTCGGCCTCGGCATCAGTGTGCAGCAACTGGTCGACGCCGTGCAGAAGGAAACCGACGCCGCGGCCTGGCAGGCGCGCCAGGAGATCTCGTTCGGGACCATGGTCATGCTCGCCCTCGGCGTATCGACGCTGGTCGGCTCGATCCTGTTCGTCTGGCTCTATGTCGGCCGCAACATCCTGCGGCGGATCAGCAATCTGCAGCGTTCGATGCAATTGCTGTCCAGCGGCGACCTCGAATCGGAGGTCTATCAGACCCACCACCAGGACGAGATCGGCGTCATGGCGGATTCGCTGCAGGTGTTCCGCGAGAGCATGATCCAGAGCCGCGCGCTCTCCGCCGACCAGGACAAGGATCGCATAGCCAAGGGTGAACGCGCCAGCCGCATGGAAGCGCGTATCGTCGAGTTCGAAACCACCGTTCGCACCGCCCTCGACAGCCTGTCGACGGCTGCGGGCTCGATGCAGTCGACCGCAAAGACCATGTCGGCGAGCGCCGACAAATCCAGCGCACTGGTGACCACGGTGGCGACCGCCGCCGAGCAGACCTCGGCCAACGTGCAGACCGTGTCGTCGGGCACTGAAGAATTGTCCTCCTCGATTGAGGAGATCGGCCGTCAGGTCGTCACGTCGTCGGAAATCGCCCGCAAGGCGGTCGAAGACGCCGGCGCGACCGACGCCACCATGCAAGGGCTCGCGGATAACGCCGCGCGGATCAGCGTGGTGGTCGACCTGATCCAGACCATCGCCTCGCAGACCAACCTGCTGGCGCTGAACGCCACCATCGAGGCGGCGCGCGCCGGCGACGCCGGCCGCGGCTTTGCCGTGGTCGCCTCCGAAGTCAAGAGCCTCGCCAACCAGACCGCGAAGGCCACCGACGAGATCCGCCAGCAGATCGGCAGCATGCAGACGGTGACGGAGACCGCGGTCTCCGCGATCCGCAACATCAGCAGCACGATCGCCGAGATCAACGAGGTGACCACCGCGATCGCGGCCGCGGTCGAGGAGCAGGGTGCGGCGACGCGCGAAATCGCGCGCAACATCCAGCATGCCGCGAGCGGCACCAGCGAGGTTTCCACCAACATCGTCGGCGTCTCCAGCGCCTCGGCGCAGGCCGGAACCACCGCCAGCGAGGTGCTGACCGCCTCCGACGCGCTGCGCCGCGAGGCCGACGTGCTGCGCGAGGAAATCGACGCGTTCCTGTCGAATATCCGGGCGGCGTGACTTCCCTCCGTCATTCCGGGGCGATGCGCGAGCATCGAACCCGGAATCTCGAGATTCCGGGTCTGGTCCTTCGGACCATCCCGGAATGACAGGCAGCCCGTTTTTCAACTAGCGCGACGCCGCCTCTACCGCTAAGCCGGTAGCATGCATTCGAAAAACGAAATCGTGCAGTCCTCGGCCGAGGCACTGCGATACCCCTGGGAAAACCACCCCGGCCACGATCAGGTCGTCGAGGTGATGCCCGGCGTGCTTTGGGTCCGCCTCAAGCTGCCGTTCCGGCTCAATCACGTGAACATCTATCTTCTGGCCGACGGCGACGGCTGGGCGATGGTCGATTCCGGCTTCGGCAATGAGGAATCCATCGCGGCCTGGACCACCCTGTTCGAGGGGCCGCTGCGGCATGTGAAGGTCACCCGGCTGATCGTCACCCATTCGCATCCCGATCACGTCGGTCTCGCGGGCTGGATCGTCGAGCGCTTCGACTGCCCGCTGCAGATGTCGCAGGTCGAATATCTGCAATCGGTCTATCACCAAAACCGCGGCACCGAGGAGCGGCGCAACGCCCAGCGGCTGTTCTTCCGCCGGCATGGCATGGACGAGGGCCTGACCGACAAATTGCTCGGCCGCGGCCAGGACTATTTGAAGCGGGTCTCGGTGCTGCCGCCCTCCTATCGCCGCATCTCGCATGGCGACGAGGTCGTGATCGGCACCCGCCGCTTCAAGGTGATCACCGGCGGCGGCCACGCGCTCGACCAGGTGATGCTGTATTGCGCCGCCGACAAATTATTCCTCTCGGCCGATCAGGTGCTGAGCAAGATTTCGCCGAATGTCAGCGTCTGGGCAGTCGAGCCCGACCAGAATTCGCTCGGCGAATATCTGGCCTCGCTCGCCAGCCTGACCACCACGCTGCCCTACGATGTGATGGTGCTGCCCGGCCACGGCGTGCCGTTCTACGGCCTGAAGACCCGCATCAAGCAGCTCGCCGACCATCACGAGGATCGCTGCCGCCTGATCGCCGAAGCCTGCCGGGAAGTGCCGCAGACTTCCAAGGAACTCGTGCCGGTCGTGTTCCACAAGCACGTGCTGGACGAGCACCAGATGGGCTTTGCCGCCGGCGAACTGGTCGCCCACGTCAATTACATGCTGGTCGAGGGCCGCCTGACCTGCGAAGTCAGCGACGGCGTGCTGCGGTTCCGCACCACCTGACGGCGAGCCCCGGTGGCTATTTCAGCGGCAGCGGCTGGTCGCCGAGCATCCCCTTGACGATGACGCTGCGGGCTACCGCGGCATCCAGCGAATGTTGCGCGATCAGGTCCTTGCATTCGGCGACGATCTGATCGGCATCCTGCATCAGCTTGAGCTCTTTGTAGCGGTCGTCGCGGTGCAGGCCCATGCTGGCGCCGACGACTTCGAGCACGTTGATGATGCGAAACGGCCAGTCGCGTTCGTGCGCGCATAATTCGCGATGATCGGAATGATAAACGGCGACCAGCGCGTCGACGCCGGCATCAGAAGCCGCCTGAAGCTCATTGCGTTGCAATTCGCGCTTGAACGCGGGCAGGACGCGGAGATTGTTGCTCTGCAGGCCGACCGCCGGTTGCTGCAGATCGACGAGTTCGATGCCAGGGATCGCCTGCAGGATTTCCGCGGCGGCTTCCATGACGCCGGCTACGCCGGGATGCCGGTGCAGCGCAATCCGCATCTTGACCTCCCGGCGCAACAGCGGGGTCAACTGAGCCAACCGTTCACGGAGAAACAGCAGGAACGGCGTCATCTCGAACGGCCGCGCGCCGCCTTGCCGTTCAATGGCCGGAATATTCGTCTCGGTGAACTGGACGTAGCAGCTCGGACACCAGGAGATCACCTGACCGGATTTCGAGTGCGACATCTTTTCGATCGAGTTTGCGCCCATGCGCCCGGACATTTCGACGTCGCCGGTATTCATCTGCTTGATGCCGCAGCAATGGCTCGGCCCGCCCATCACCTGGTAGATGACGCCGAGCGCATCCATGATGTCGAGGGCAAGCAGCGCGATATGGGGGTTCTTCAGCACATTGCAGCCGGTGTAGAACACGAAATCGGGCGCCTCGGCCGGTATCGCGGCCGATGCTGATTTCTGGCCGAGCCGCTGCAGCACCTCGCCATCAAGCTGCAACTGCGACAGCACAGCCACATCGCGGCTGTCGTCGCGGAATAGCGTCAGGCCCTGGCGCCGCCGTTCGGGCAGCTCATTCTGGCTTTTGGCCATAGCGACGCGCGCCATGGCCAGCAGGAAGCGCGGATTGACGCCGTAGTCGCACGCCTTGATGCACTCGCCGCTCCGCATGCAGGCCGCCGCCCATTTGCGTGACGCCTCGGGCCCGTCACCCGTGCGCAGGATGTCGAGGATGCCGCTGATAATGTCGGTGGAACTCGCGTCCGCGATGCCGGCGGGGGTTACGCTTGGACAGGCTTCGACGCATTTGCCACAGCGCGTGCACGCATCGAGCATCTCGTCGACCCGAGCGTCCAGCGCCGTCTCGAAAGAGGTGTCGCTCATCGGCTGCGGCTCCTGCCCATAGCCAATGCGATTGAGCAGAGGCTCGATATCGACCCTGGAACCATAGCTCAGGCCGGTCCCAACCGATATGCGAAAACCAGCCGGTCGGTTCGCCCTAAACGAGCGTCCGTGTTGGCCTCAAAAGCGGACCCCTCGATCGGCGGTGTCCGGAAGAGATACACCTAACCATGCGCGTCCCCCGGTACCCGGGATGCACGGAGTGCATTCCACATCTAACGCATTGATCAGGATCAACATTTGCTTCGCCTAGGGAGCATCCCGGAGGCGGGCCGAAATGTGGGATTTCGCGTAGACATTAAACCTGGAAAAGCTCTAAAAAAGGGCAAGGTTCTAATCTAAGAAGGATGGCCAATCCGGCCGGTTCCGTTCCAGGTCTTGTGATGGATTACAGCAAATTCTTCCGCGCCGCCCTCAATCGCCTGCATGACGAGCGGCGCTACCGCGTTTTCGCCGACCTCGAACGGATCGCGGGTCGCTTCCCGCACGCGGTCTGGCACTCGCCGAAGGGCCCGCGCAATGTCGTGATCTGGTGCTCCAACGACTATCTCGGGATGGGCCAGCACCCCAAGGTGGTCGGCGCCATGGTCGAGACCGCCACAAGAGTTGGCACCGGCGCCGGCGGCACCCGCAACATCGCCGGCACCCACCATCCGCTGGTGCAGCTCGAACAGGAACTGGCCGACCTGCACGGCAAGCAGGCTTCGCTGCTGTTCACCTCGGGCTACGTCTCGAACCAGACCGGCATCTCGACGATCGCAAAACTGATTCCGGACTGCCTCATTCTGTCCGACGCGCTGAACCACAATTCGATGATCGAAGGCGTCCGCCAGGCCGGCTGCGAACGCCAGATCTTCCGCCACAACGACATGGCGCATCTGGAAGAACTCTTGATCGCGGCGGGTCCGGACCGGCCGAAGCTGATCGCCTGCGAGAGCCTCTATTCGATGGACGGCGACGTAGCCCCGCTCGCAAAGATCTGCGATCTCGCCGAGAAATACGGCGCCATGACCTATGTCGACGAGGTCCATGCGGTCGGCATGTACGGCCCGCGCGGCGGCGGTATCGCCGAGCGCGACGGTGTCATGCATCGCATCGACGTGCTGGAAGGCACGCTCGCCAAGGCCTTCGGCTGTCTCGGCGGCTATATCGCTGGCAGCGCCGAGATCATCGACTCTGTTCGCTCCTATGCGCCGGGCTTCATCTTTACGACGGCGCTGCCGCCGGCGATCTGCTCGGCAGCGACCGCCGCGATCCGGCATCTGAAAGCCTCGAACTGGGAGCGCGAGCGCCACCAGGACCGCGCCGCCCGGGTCAAGGCGATCCTCAACGCCGCAGGCCTCCCGGTGATGTCGAACGAAACGCATATCGTTCCGCTGTTCGTCGGCGATCCGGAAAAGTGCAAGCAGGCCTCCGACATGCTGCTGGAGGAGCACGGCATCTATATCCAGCCGATCAACTATCCGACGGTCGCCAAGGGAACCGAGCGCTTAAGGATCACGCCCTCGCCCTACCACGACGACGGCCTGGTCGATCGGCTCGCGGAAGCGCTGCTGCAGGTCTGGGACCGTCTCGGCCTGCCGCTGAAGCAGCAATCGCTGGCGGCCGAGTAATCCTACCTTTCCTAATCGCTGGAAATTGGGCCGGCAGCGCGGTGCGCTGCCGGCCCAAAGCGTTTATACTCACCCGTTCCGGCCCCGGCGGTTTCGAACGCTCCAAGGCCGGAAAGGGAGACAAGCAGCGATGCTGCACGACTGGGGCGTTATCGCCACCGCGTTCGCCTATATCGGCCTGCTGTTCGGCGTCGCCAGCTACGGCGACCGGCTGTCGCCGAGCCAGCGCGGCCGCGCCAGCATGCTGATCTATCCGCTGTCGCTGGCGATCTACTGCACCTCCTGGACCTTCTTTGGCTCGGTCGGTTTCGCCACCCGCACCAGCTTCGATTTTCTTGCGATCTATGTCGGCCCGATCCTGATGATCGGGCTTTGCACGCCGCTGCTGCGGCGCGTGATCCATCTTGCCAAATCGCAGAACATCACCTCGATCGCCGACTTCATCGCGGCGCGCTACGGCAAGAGCCAGGCGGTCGCTGGCACGGTGGCTGTGATCGCGATCGTCGGATCGGTGCCTTACATCGCGCTCCAGCTCAAGGCGGTGGCGTCCTCGCTGGAGACGATCCTGAGCGAGGACAAGCTGTTCTCCTCGATCCCGATCATCGGCGACATCGCGCTGGTCGTGACGCTGGCGATGGCGGCATTCGCGGTGTTGTTCGGCACCCGCCAGAGCGACGCCACCGAGCACCAGCACGGCCTGATGCTGGCGGTCGCCACCGAATCCATCGTCAAGCTGGTGGCCTTCCTCGCCGCCGGCGCCTTCGTCACCTTCTGGATGTTCACGCCGGTCGAGCTGATCGAACGCGCGATGAAGACCCCGGAGGCGGTGCGCGCGATCAACTATGTGCCGTCGATCGGCAATTTCCTGACCATGACGCTGCTGTCGTTCTGCGCGATCATGCTGCTGCCGCGGCAGTTTCACGTCAGCGTGGTCGAGAACGCCAGCCCCGAGGAGGTCAGCCGCGCCCGCTGGCTGTTTCCGCTCTATCTGGTCGCCATCAACCTGTTCGTGATTCCGATCGCGCTCGCCGGCCTCGTCACCTTTCCGTTCGGCGCCGTGGACAGCGACATGTACGTATTGGCGCTGCCGATCGAGGCGGATTCCCCGCTGCTCAGCATTGCCGTCTTCGTCGGCGGCCTGTCGGCCGGAACCGCGATGGTGATCGTGGAATGCGTCGCGCTCTCCATTATGGTCTCCAACGACATCGTTCTGCCGCTGGTGCTGCAGCGCAGCCCCGCGACGCGCGACAGCAGCAAGGATTTCGGCGACTTCCTGCTCAGGATCCGGCGCTTTGCGATCTTCGCCATCATGGTGATGGCGTATTTCTACTATCGTGCGCTCGGCAATGCGCAGCTGGCGGCGATCGGCCTGCTGTCGTTCGCAGCCCTTGCCCAACTGGCGCCGGCCTTCTTCGGCGGCCTGTTCTGGCGCGAGGGAACCGCCCGCGGCGCCATGACGGGCATGCTGGTCGGCTTTGCGGTGTGGGCCTATACGCTGTTCCTGCCGAGCTTCCTGGAAAATAATCCCACTGGCCTGCTGCTGCTGCAACACGGACCGCTCGGCATCGAGGCGCTGCGTCCGCGGGCGTTGTTCGGCGCCGATTTGCCGCCGCTGATGCATGGCGTGCTGTGGTCGCTCTCGCTCAACATCCTGACCTACATTGTGATGTCGCTCGCGCAACGGCCGTCCTCGATCGAACGGCTGCAGGCGGATCTGTTCGTGCCCAACACGCTGGCGCCGATCGCGCCGACGTTCCGGCGCTGGCGAACGACGGTTACCGTGCAGGACATCCAGAGCACGGTGGCGCAATATCTCGGCCCCGAGCGCGCTGCCCAGGCCTTCGAGGCCTTTGCCGCCGGCCATCCCGGCAATCTCGATCCGGCCGCGCCCGCCGATTTCGAATTGCTGCAATATGCCGAACGCCTGATCGCCTCCTCGATCGGAGCCGCCTCCTCGCGCCTCGTGATGTCGCTGTTGCTGCGCAAGCGAACCGTCTCCGCCAAGGCCGCGCTGAAGCTGCTCGACGATTCCCACGCCGCGCTGCATTTCAACCGTGAGATTTTGCAGACCGCGCTGAACCATGTGCGCCAGGGCATCGCGGTGTTCGACGCGGATTTGCAACTGATCTGCTCGAACGCCCAGTTCGGTGAAATTCTCGCGCTGCCGCCGCATCTGGTGCAGCTCGGCATCCCCCTGCAGGAAATCCTCGAATTCATGGGCGCCGTCAGCCCGGCCGCCTTCGGCAACCCCGATGGATTGCTGCAGCGGCGGCTGGATGCCTACACCACCGAGGGCGAACCCTATCTGGAGCGCCTGCCGGACCGCCACATGGTGATCGAGGTTCGCTCCAACCGGATGCCAGGCGGCGGCTTCGTCATCACCTTCTCCGACGTCACGCCGAGCTTCGAGGCTGCCGAAGCGCTGGAACGCGCCAATGCGACGCTGGAAAAGCGCGTGCGCGACCGCACCGAGGAACTGACCCGCCTGAATTCCGAACTGGCGCAGGCCAAGAGTACCGCCGAGGACGCCAACATCTCGAAGACCCGGTTCCTGGCGGCCGCCAGCCACGACATCCTGCAACCGCTCAACGCGGCGCGGCTTTATGTGACGAGCCTCGTCGAGCGGCAGAACGGCGGCGAGGATTCGCGCCTGGTGGAAAACATCGACGACTCCCTGGAGGCGATCGAGGAGATCCTCGGCGCGCTCCTCGACATCTCGCGGCTCGATGCCGGCGCCATGACGACCGCGATCACCAGCTTCAAGATGGCCGACCTGATGCGCTCGCTCGAGATCGAATTCGCGCCGATCGCCCGCGCCAAGGGGCTCGAACTGACCTTCGTTCCCTGCTCGCTGCCGGTGGAGTCCGATCGGCTGCTGCTGCGGCGGCTGTTGCAGAATTTCATTTCCAACGCCATCAAGTACACCCCGCGCGGGCGCGTGCTGGTCGGCTGCCGCCGCCAGGGCCAATCCCTGAAGATCGGTGTTTACGACACCGGCGTCGGCATTCCCGTGACGAAGCGCGGCGAGATCTTCAAGGAGTTTCACCGCCTGGAACAGGGCGCGCGGATCGCGCGCGGCCTCGGTCTTGGCCTCTCCATCGTCGAGCGGCTGGCGCGGGTGCTGAAGCACGGCATCGCGATCGACGCCAACGCCAGTGGCGGCTCGGTGTTTTCGGTGACGGTGCCTGTCGCCAAGGCGGTCAACCACACCGCCGCCGTCACCAGCGCGACGCCACTCTCCAAAGCGCCGATGAGCGGGGCGCTGATCGTCTGCATCGAGAATGACCCGGCGATCCTCGACGGCATGAAGACGCTGCTGACGGCGTGGGATGCCGAGGTGATCGCGGTGACCGACCCCGACGCCGCGATCGTGGCGATCGAGTCCTCCGGCAGCAGCGTGACCGGCCTCCTGGTCGACTACCATCTCGACCGCGGCAACGGCGTCGCCGCGATCCGCGAGATCCGCCGCCGTTTCGGCGAAAACATTCCAGCCATCCTGATCACGGCCGACCGCAGCCCCAATGTTCGCGCCGCCGCGCGCGAGGAAAACATCGCGATCCTCAACAAGCCGGTCAAACCGGCCTCGCTCCGCGCCCTGCTCGGCCAGTGGCGGGCACAGCAGATGGTGGCGGCGGAGTAGCGGTCCACTTCTTTTCGATGTTGGTTATTGGCGGGGATGGCGAGGCCAACTCAGGGTTTGCGCAACGCGCGCAAGCGCAGCCCGGTCAGGAAAGCGAGCATCGCCGGCACGACAAAGCTCGCCGGCACCCAGAAGGCGGTGCGCGCCATTCCCTGATCCGGAATTGCAGCCGACAGGCCGCTGGCATTGGCTATCAGCCCCGCTATCGCCGCGCCGAATGCAAAGCCCATTTGCTGCACGGTGGGGACTGACGAGGCCGCAACCACCTCGTTGCCCGCCGTGGCGCTGTCCATGATCCGGTGCGCGACGAAGGGCCAACACTGGCCGATGCCCGCCCCCAGTACGGCAATTGCCGAGACCAGCAGGAATGCGGATGCCGTGGCATGCGGCGCGAGAAGCGCGATGGCCATCAGGCTCAGCCCCATGGCTGCTGGCCCGGTCAACATCAACCGATCCGCCCAGCGTACCGACACCCCGGCAGTTGCAAGCGAGGCGACGGTCCATGCCAGCGAGGCGCTGGCGACGGCAAAGCCGGCCGAGAGCGGATCGAAACCATGCAGCTGCTGCAGGAACATGGGCACGTAGATCTGAAGCGGGCTGAAGGTGATGCAGAGCAGCAGCGCGAGCCATAGCCCGACACCCGTCTGCGTGCGCCATGAAAACGCGTCGCTCGGCAAGAGCCGGGTCGTTGCCAAACGGTCGAGCCGCAACATCACCGCGAGCGAGACGATCGCCGCGACGATCAGTGCCGATTTCGCAAGCGGCGGCGCGACGACGGACGCGGCGGACATTGCAGCAATCGCGAGGCAGATCAGGGCGACCCGTCCGGCGGGCACGCACAGGGGTGACGTTCCACGGGTCGCCACCGACGGCAAGATGAAGAGGGCGCTTATTGCCAGGACAACGCCAATAACGGCGGTCGTGACAAAGGCACTGCGCCAGTTGCCGAAATGGGCGAACACCCCACCGACGAGAGGACCGATCAGGACCGACATGCTCCAGCTGGTCGACATCAGCGCAATGGTTCGTGACCAGGCCGACTCCGGAAACGTGCCGCGGACCAGCACATAGGCGACGGCAGCCTCCAGGCCGCCGCCGAATCCCTGAATGAGCCTGCCGACAACGATCCAGCCCATCGCCGGGGCCAGCGAGCAAAGCAGCGCGCCGAGGGCGAATACCGTGACGCCCGCGCAATAAACTGTCCGGGAGCCAATCGCGGTCGCGAGCACGCCAGCACAACTCGCGGCGACGATGGAGGAGGCAAGGTAGGCGGTGGTCGGCCAACTCAACATGGCAACGCCACCGAGTTCACCGACGATGGATGGCAGCACGGTCGTCAGCAGCAATACGTTCATGGATTGCAGCAGCACCCCGCCAAGCAGGATAGTGAGTGTCGGAATCCATTCTCGTCTAAAGAGTGATCGCCATCCTTCCCGGACAGAGTCCAGCTCCATGTCGGGCCTCCCTCCGGACCAACGCGCCGGGAGTTGCCAGCGACGGACATCCGGGTTATTTTAGATAGCATTTTATTTCTAAAATAAACCCATGAGTCAAGACCAGGACCGCAGTCAGGATCGCATCCTGTTTCACCTCAAGACGCGCGGACCGCAGGTTGCCGCCGACGTCGGCGCGCGCCTTGACATGACCCCGGCCGGCGCGCGTCAGCACCTCCTCAAGCTTGAAGCGGCAGGCCTGGTGGAGAGCGAGGACCAGCGCGAAGGGCGCGGGCGGCCGAGGAAATATTGGCGGTTGACGCCGCACGGCCACGAGCGGTTCCCCGACCGCCACTCCGATTTAACCCTGGATTTATTGCAATCCATGCGCGACGTCTTTGGCGACGACGGCCGGGAAAGGCTGATCGCGCACCGCGAGCGTGCGATCGTAGCCAACTACCGCAAATTCGTCCGCGCGCAGGATTCACTTCGTCAGAAGCTGACGGCGCTGGCACGGATTCGAAGCCGTGAGGGCTACATGGCAAACGTGGCCAAGGACACCCGGGACAGCTTTCTGTTGGTCGAGAACCACTGCCCGATTTGCGCGGCAGCAACCGCTTGCCAAGGTCTCTGCCGTTCGGAACTTGCGGTGTTCCGCGCCGTGCTGGGGACCGACGTGACCGTTGAACGCATCGATCATATTCTCGCGGGCGCTCGTCGCTGCGCGTACCGGATCACGCGGCAGCCACGATGAGCGCATTGGAGGCTCGCGATGCGAGCGCCTCAGGATGGCGGAGGCGGAACGGTCTCAGGTCGTCGGCGTTCCCTGGCGCCATTGGCCGTCCGCGCTCCGCTCGGCCAGTGGCGGGCGCAACAGATGGTGGCGGCAGAGTAGGCACTGACGCGCTCGTCGGACGTCACCAGTTCATGGTCTTGCCGACCAGCCCTACCAGTTTTGGATCGTCGAAAGTCTCGGCCGTGCAGACCGCGCCCGCAGCGACCAGATCGCCATGGCCCAGGCTCGTCCGTATTCCAATCGTCGCGATGCCGGCCGCCGAAGCGGATTGAACGCCGGAGCGGGAATCCTCGAATGCGAGAGACAGCCCGGGCGCGGCGCTCACGGCGCGTAAACCTTCCAGATACGGCAGCGGGTGCGGCTTTCCGTGCGGAAGCTCGTCGCCGATGATGACAGCCTTGAACCGCTGCATGATGCCAAGTCCGGAAAGCATCATTTCGGCGTTCAGGCGGGGCGCGTTGGTTACCGCCACCATGGCGACGTCAGCGCGATCCGCCAGGGCAAGCAGCTTCATCAGACCCGCCAGCGGTTTGATTTGCCCCGACGCAAGCTTGCGGAACGCTTCTTCCTTTTCAGCCATGATGGCCGCCTGTCGCTCCGGCGACCGGCCCGGCAGAAACCGTTCGCTGATCGAAATATTGGAAAAACCCATGAGCTCTTTCGAGGCGCGGTCGCGATCGAACACATGGCCATGAGGCGCAAACACCTGATTGAACGCTTCCAGATGAAGCGCGTCGGTGTCGGCCAGCGTGCCGTCGATATCGAACAGCAGCGCCCTTCGGGATCCGGACATCGCGCTATTACCCCGTCGGCGTTCCCTGGCGCCATTGGCCGCCGGCGATCTTCGCGGCGGCGATCACGGCCTGCGTTCGACTCTCGACGCCGAGCTTCTGCAGGATCGCCGAGACATGCGCCTTGATGGTCGCTTCCGACACGCCGAGCTCGTAGGCGATCTGCTTGTTGAGCAGCCCCTCCGACAGCATCATCAGCACGCGCACCTGCTGCGGGGTCAGCGTGACCAGACGATCGCGCAGCCGCGACATGTCGGGGTCGTCGGCCGAGGTGAGATCGGTGTCCGGCGGAACCCAGACGTCGCCCTCCATCACCTTCATGATGGCATCGCGCAGGGTTTCTACGCCGAAGCGCTTGGGGATGAAGCCGGAGGCGCCGAAATCCAGCGAGCGGCGGATCGTGCCGGCATCGTCGCTCGCGGACACGATCACCACCGGAATCGCCGGGTATTGCGCGCGCAGATAGATCAGGCCGGAGAACCCCGAGATCCCCGGCATGGTGAGATCGAGCAGGATCAGATCGACGTCGGAATCCCGTTCGAGCAGCGCGGTGAGATCGTCGAACGATCCGGCCTCGCTGACGACGGCGGATGCCACGACGCTGGCGACCGCCTGACGCAACGCGTCGCGGAACAAGGGGTGATCATCGGCGATGACGAGATGGGTATTTGCAGCGGTCGTCATTCGGCTCTCTTGCATCAGCTTGCGACTAGTCCGCTTCGCTTTGTCTCCCGTCGGGCCGGCTTGCGCAAGCGCCCAATCCTATCATGTTTGAAAGCAGTTAACCCGCGCGCTTGTGCGCCGCAATACGACATGCATGCCCCAGTGGGGCCGGGCGCGAAGTGGACCGCCAATACGCTGGAAACGCCGTGCAAAGGGCCGAAAGTCGTATTGGGGCAGGTTTCACGGCGATGTTACCGTAAGGCGAAGCCCGTGGCTCAATCCGGCCAAGTTCGGCGCAACGGGCGAGCTTTACAACAACGACTTGGGGAGCGATTCAAAATGGCCACTATCACTGCGACATCGGCACGCGAATCCGGCATGACGAGGGACGAAAAATTCGTCATCTTCGCCTCGTCGCTCGGGACCGTCTTCGAGTGGTACGACTTTTATCTTTACGCCACGCTGGCGCCGTTCTTCGCAGCGCTGTTTTTCCCGCCGGGTAATGACACGGCGGCATTGCTCTCGGCTTTCGCCACCTACGCGGCCGGGTTCTTGGTGCGCCCGTTCGGCGCGATCATCTTCGGCCGCATTGGCGACCTCGTCGGCCGTAAATACACCTTCCTCGTCACCATCGTGGTGATGGGTGGCGCGACCTTCCTCGTCGGTCTGCTTCCGACATTCGCGAACATCGGCTGGGCCGCGCCATTCATGCTCGTGACCCTGCGCCTTGCCCAGGGCCTCGCGCTCGGCGGCGAATATGGCGGTGCGGCGACCTATGTGGCCGAGCACTCGCGCCCCCACGAGCGCGGCTATACCACGAGCTTTATCCAGACCACGGCGACGCTAGGTTTCTTTCTGGCGCTGTTGGTGATCGGGCTCTGCCGCGTCTACATGGACGCCAAGATGTTCGCCGAATGGGGTTGGCGTATTCCCTTCCTGGTGTCGGTCTTGCTGCTGATTGTCTCGGTCTACATCCGGCTGCGGCTTAACGAGTCTCCGATTTTCGCGAAGATGAAGGAAGAGGGAAAGGGCTCCAAGGCGCCGTTGACCGAAAGCTTCCTGCATTACCCGAACAACAAGTTCGTGCTGCTCGCACTGCTCGGTGCGACCGCTGGCCAGGGCGTGGTGTGGTACACGGGGCAGTTCTACGCGCTGTTCTTTCTCACGATCACGCTCAAGCTCGACTACATATCGGCCTATGCGTTGATCGCGCTCTCACTCGTGATCGGCACGCCGTTCTTCATCGTGTTTGGCGCGTTGTCGGATCGCATCGGCCGGCTGAAGATCATCCTGGCGGGTTGCGCGATCGCGGCAATCACTTTCTTCCCGTTGTTCAAGGGGCTCACCCACTACGTCAATCCGGCGCTTGAAACCTTCGCGGAGAAGAATCCGATCACGGTCTCCGCGGATCAATCGACCTGCAACTTCCATATCTTCGTCGGACCGTGGTCGAACTTCACGCAATGCGACCGCGCGCAAGACTTGCTGACCAAGTCCGGCCTCTCGTTCAAGATCGTGAGCGTGCCCGGATCGAAGTCGGTCGACATGTCGGTGGGTGCAACCAAGGTTACCGGTTTTGACGCCGCCAAGTGGAACGCAGCGTTATTGGATGCCGGATACCCAAATCTGCAGAAGGCGGCTGACGGCAAGATCGTACCGAAATTTGCCGACACGGCCCAGGTCAACTGGTTCATGGCAGAGCTGCTTCTGGTCATCATGGTGATCTACGTCACCATGGTGTACGGGCCGATCGCGGCTTTCCTGGTCGAGATGTTCCCGACGAGCATTCGCTACACGTCGATGTCGCTGCCGTATCACATCGGTAACGGCTGGTTCGGCGGCATGCTTCCGCTGCTCGCAACAGCGATCGTAGCGGCGACCGGCGATATTTATGCCGGGCTGTGGTATCCGATCGGTATCGCCGTGATGACATTGGTGATCGGGGCGATCTTCCTGAAGGATACCAAAGGCGTGGACATCAGCACCAGTTCCGGCGTGAAGAACCAAACGGCCGGATAACCGGCTACAGGCCTTGCAAAATAAACCGGCCGCGGAGTGATCCGCGGCCGTTTCTGTTTTTAATCCACGCTGCCCATGAACTGCAGCACGATTTCGCGCCGGTGCGGCCGCGCGCGGTGCTCGACCAGATAGATCGCCTGCCACGTGCCCAGCGCGAGCGCGCCCTGCAGCACCGGGATATGCAGCGAGGTCGCGGTCAGCATGGTCTTGACATGCGCCGGCATGTCGTCCGGCCCTTCGGTATCGTGGCGCCATCCGGCATTCTCGGGCGCGAGCCGGTTCAGCGCCGTGGTCAGATCGGCGAGCACTGTCGGATCGGCATTTTCCTGGATCGTCAGCGATGCCGAGGTGTGACGAATGAACAGCGTCACCGCGCCCTCGCGCGCATGTGCGTCCGCCACGAATTTCGCGACCTCGGCGGTGAGATCGGTAAAGCCCGCGCCTGAAGTCTGCACCGTCAGCAGCGAGGACACGATGGAGGTGGCGGCGACCGCGGAGGGCGTGGTGCGGGAGGGGGATTTGGGTGAACTCATATGAACTCATCTCTCCGTCGTCCCGGCGAACGCCGGGACCCATACTCCGCGGCCTCTCGATTTCGAGCGGTCGGAGTTGATACTCTTTGTAAACAACCAGCAGCGGTGGTTATGGGTCCCTGCGTTCGCAGGGACGACCCGAGAGCGCGCCACCGCCGTCAAATCTTGCCGTTGACGTCCCTCTGCACCCGGTTGGCCATCTCGATCAGGCGCCGCCAAGCCCGCTCCAGGAATGACATCATGCGATCCATGTCGCGGTCGCTCGGCAGCGGGATTTCGATCTTGCGCTCGCCTTCCGCCACCTTCGGCTCGCTCTTCTTCAGCGAATCCGATTTCGGCAGCGGCTCTTCGATCTTGCCCGGTGCTGTGGGCTCGCGCTCGGCGAGTTGGGCCTTGAGCCTTTCATTGTCGGCCTGCAGCCGGACAATGTCCGCTTGCAGACGGCCGATTTCCGTGTCCATCGCCGCGCGCTCGTCGGGGACGGCATAGCAGGCCCAGCCCGCGCCCGAATTGTTACAGGTCGAAATCGCACCGGTTCTTGTATCGAGCCGGAGCACGCCATCCCCCGTCGGTGACAACGCATAGCGGCCGTTCTCGGTTTCCGGCAGCGCCCCCGCAAGCGCCTGTTCGCTGCCTGCGAGACAAAGGGCCAACACGACGAGCTTTAAGAATTTCGAGGACGATTTCGCTGTGCTCATGGGCTTGCTCCCGCCTCAGGACAGTACCGGTTTCCTCGACCGTCGGGGCGCTTTCAAGGCGCCCCTATACTACTGAGCTATAGGGCGCGCGGCCGGACTTCAACGCATCTTCCAGCAATTCGAGGCGGTCCTGTCCCCAGAACACCTCGCCCTCCAGCACATAGACCGGCGAGCCGAACACATCGGCCCCCAGCGCGTCCTGCCGGTTCTGCTCATACGCCGCGCTGATTTCCTCCGAGCCGGAACGCTCCACCAATTGCTTGCCGGGCAGCCCCGAATCGTCGGCGAGTTTCGCGATCGTTGCGGGATCGGCGAGATTGAGCTGATCTTCCCAGACGGCGGCGAAGGCGCGGCGCAAATAGCGATCGGGATCGTGGCCGGCCTCGAGCGCTGCGATCACGACGCCATCGGCCAGGCGGGCGTTGAATGGCCAGTTCGCCGGCTGCAGATGAAATTTCAGTCCGCGCTTGTCGCGCCAGCGTTGCAGTTCGACCATCCGATAGCGCTGCCGTACCGGATGGCGCTTCATCAAGGGCAGGCCGCCGGTCTCCGAAAACAGATCGACCAGCACCACCGGCCTGTGATTTACCGTGAGATCATAGGTACTTACCAGACGGCGAAAGGACTGATGCCCGATATAGGCCCAGGGCGATTGGAGCGAGAAATAGTAATCGACCTGACGCGGCATGCGCACTCCGGCATGGGGGATTTTCGCTTCGCTTCCGGACATCCCAACAGAGCGTTCAAACGGACGCAAGATCGATCCGTGTGGCAATACTGCTGCACTGCGATCGCGGGCCCACAGTGTCGCAGGCGGCAACTGAATAAACCAAGTTAAATCAATAAGATAACTGGTTACGGCCTAATCTTGACTTGATTAGACGCGGTAAGTATGGTCCGCGCGGCTTTCAAGGGTGACGGGCGTAATTTCCATCAACCGTTGGCATCGTTTAATGTCTTGGGCATGGCCGAAGACAAAAACGACAACGTAAGTGGCAATCGCGATCAGCCGTCTTCCGACGAAGCTGCGCTTTCCGCAAGGCTCGGAAGTCTGGATCACCGGTTGTCCGAAATTCGTGACAGCCGCAAAATCAGGACTGATCAACCCGGAACTGAAAGCGGAGACAGAGCTGCCAGAACTTCTGCCATGGCGCTTGGTTTCCGGCTTTCCTCGGAATTGGTCGCGGGTGTTGTCGTCGGAGCGGCGATTGGCTGGGGGTTCGACCGTTTATTGTCGACATCGCCGTTCGGTTTCATCGTGTTTCTTCTGCTCGGCTTCGTCGCCGGCGTGGTCAACGTGGTGAGAACTGCAGGCGCAGGTCCAGGCAGGCGCTGAGCGTCGACGGGAAGTCACGACATTTGAAATTCGATTGCCGGCCAGGCCGGTGGATAAAGAGCCGCGCGGATGAAAATCGACCCGATCCACCAGTTCAATATCGAACCCCTCTTCACGATCGGCCATATCGGCAACCACACGATCGCCTTCACCAACTCGTCGCTCTACATGTTCATCGCGGTGGCGGTGATCTCGCTGCTGATGATCGGCGGCATGGCAAGAGGGCAACTGGTTCCCGGGCGGCTGCAGTCGATCGCGGAAATCTCTTACGAGTTCGTCGCCACGACGATCCGCTCTACCGCCGGCACGGAAGGCATGAAGTTCTTCCCGCTGATCTTCTCGCTGTTCATGTTCATCTGCATCTCGAACCTGATCGGCATCATCCCCTACACGTTCACGGTTTCGAGCCACATCATCGTCACCGCGGCGCTGGCGCTCCTGGTGTTCTTCACCGTGCTGATCTACGGCGTCTACAAGAACGGCCTGAAGTTCTTCTCGATCTTCGTACCGTCGGGCGTCCCAGGCTACATCCTGCCGCTGGTCATGTTCATCGAAATCCTGTCGTTCTTCCTGCGGCCGGTCTCGCACAGCGTGCGTCTGTTCGCCAACATGCTGGCCGGCCACATCGCGCTGAAGGTGTTCGCGGGCTTTGTCGCCATGCTCGGCGTCTCGCTCGGCGCACTCGGCTGGGCCGGCGGCATGCTGCCGCTGGCGCTCACGGTGGCGCTGACCGCGCTCGAACTCTTGGTCGCGTTCCTGCAGGCCTACGTGTTCGCGATCCTCACCTGCATCTACCTCAACGACGCCATTCATCCGGGACACTAAGCGTCCGGGGAATTTCCACCCTCACTCTGTCTTATCTCTCAAGGAGCTCTAGAAAATGGAACCGGCAGCAGCAAAACTTATCGGCGCGGGCATCGCATGCATCGGCATGGGCGGCGCGGGCGTCGGCGTGGGCATCATCTTCGGCAACTACCTCGCCGCAGCGGTGCGCAATCCTTCGGCAGCCCAGGGCCAGTTCGGTAACCTGATCTTCGGCTTCGCCGTGACCGAAGCGCTCGGCATCTTCTCGCTGCTGATCGCGCTGCTGCTGCTGTTCGTTCCGCTCTGAGCTGCACCCACTCGCGCCGCCCGGTCCGGGCGGCGCGCTGACAGCAAGAGGAGAACCCCGTGGCTGAGAAAAGTCATGGTACCGGCGCCCACACCGAAGCAGACGGCGGACACGGCGGAGGATTTCCTCCGTTCGAGTCCAGCACGTTTGCTTCGCAGCTGGTGTCGCTCGTCATCGCGTTCGTCGCGCTCTATGTGATCGTATCCCGCATTGCGCTGCCGCGCGTCGAAAGCGTGATCGACGCACGTCAGAACGCGATCGAGGGCGATCTGGCCGCGGCGCAGAAGCTGAAGGACGAGTCCGACGCTGCGCTGAAGGCTTATGAGACCGAACTCGCTTCGGCGCGTTCCCGCGCGCAGGCGATCGGCAACGAGACCCGCGAGAAGCTGAACGCGGCCTCGGAAGCCGAGCGCAAGAAGCTGGAAGATCAGCTGACCACGCGGCTTGCCGCCGCCGAGAAGCAGATCGCGGCGACCCGGCAGACCGCGATGAGCAATGTCCGCGGCATCGCCGCGGATGCAGCCGGCGCGATCGTGCAACGCCTCACCGGCGTGCTGCCCGACGGCAAAACCGTCAGCAGCGCCGTCGATGCCACGTTGAAGGGATAGACGGATGTTCACCCAACCGGAAACCTGGGTCGCGATCGCCTTCGTCATCCTCCTGGTGCTGTTTGCCTATCTCGGCATTCACAAGACGGTGCTGACGGCGCTCGATCATCGCGCCCAGCGCATCAGGGCCGAACTCGACGACGCCAAACGTCTCAAGGAGGAGGCCGCCAAGCTGCTTGGCGAATACCAGGCCCGGCGCGCCAGCGCCGAGCGCGAGGCCGGGGAAATCGTCGCCAACGCCAAGGCCGAGGCCGAGCGCATCGCGGTCGAGGCCAAGGCCAAGATGGAAGACTTCGTCGCCCGCCGCACCAAGACCGCGGAGGGCAAGATCGCGCTGGCCGAAGCCCAGGCGCTGGCCGATGTCCGTGCCGCCGCCGCCAACGCCGCGGTCGAAGCCGCCTCGACCATCCTGTCGCAGTCGGTCAAGGGCTCGGTCGCCGACGACCTGCTCGCCAAGGGCATTGACGAGGTTCGCGCCAAGCTGAACTGAGCGCTTTCAATAATCGATCAAAGCCGGCGCGAGACGATCGCGCCGGCTTTTTTTATTGCGTCGAACCGGGGGCCCCGAAGCGCGCAGTGCTGTTAATCGCGGTTAGGACTACGGCCTTCCGAAAAATCGAAAAATCCCGCGTGGCACATCTTCCACAGTACCAACACCAAGTGCGGCCAAAGCCGCACGCGCCGAGTCGCGCACGTTTTTATCATTGCTATTTACGGCCTTTGACAACGCTTTGGCCGCCTTGATATCTCTGATCTCTCCGAGCGCTGCGGCCGCCGCCGAGGCTGCGTCGCGATCGCCTCCCTGAAGGACCGCAATCAGGGCTGGCAACGCCTTCGAATCCCTGAGTTCAGCGGCAACCCTTATCGCCTTCCATCTGCCCAAACTGCCAGAGCGAATGACCTCCCACACAGCTTCGCGCAATTCTTCCCGGAAGGTGAGAGCCCGCCGCGCGGCATCCTCGTGTGGATTTTTGCTCTCCAGAAAAAGCTCTATCATTGCCCGCTGCACAGCGAGATCATCATCATTGGCCACCAGTCGAAGCAGCCGATACTGATCGAAATCTGGCATATCCTTGGTGCTTAGCGCCGCGGTTGCTCGAACCCTTGCAACCTTGTCCGTCAGCGCCGCTTCGACATGCTGGACAATCTCGGGAGAAGCGATCCTTCCAAGCGCCCATACAGCGGCGTCACGTATATCTGGATCCATGTCCCGAACGAATTCCGCAAGCGCGCCGATCGCCGCGTCGCCCTGATATCCCAAGCTTCGAATGGCCTGCACGCGACTCGGAAGGTCGTTTGACCTCAGAAATGGCTGCAAGTCGCGAAGGGCGAAATAGTCGCGAAGCATCCGGTGCATGAATTCAATGTCGGGCCCAGATCTCTTCAAAAGCAGAGAATCGATCGCATAGTTCGCAAACGGTCGGAAGCGAACCGGAAGCGACCGCATGGTTGCGAGAACGGGAAACAGCGTGGGACTGATCCAGTAACGCTCCGCGAAATCCTCTGCCACGTCGACCGTGCGCGGGACCCATGCTTGCTTCCACGCGCTGACTACTCCCGGCTTTTCCGAGGAATACCCCGAAACCGGTTCGATGGCAGAGATTACCAGCACAACGACCCCGTAGGCGACCATGGCGATCGCCGCTCCGATCACTTGCTGTATTGCGGCACCGAGCACGAACGCAGCAAGTCCCCCTGCCAGAAAAAGGAATGGCTTGCCGTGGACGCAGAGGACTGACAGTGAAATGAGCAGGAACACAGCCAACGGCTGATACCACACGAGAGGCTCCAGCAGCTCGATGAGCTTGTACCCCACCGCGAGCATGGAGACAATTCCCGCCACAACCGCGAGGCCGGTCCACCAATTTTCTTCTCGAGCGATTTCAATTCCCAGGAAGGAAATTTGAAATCCGGCCAGGACGGCGGCGAAGGCATACCATGCCATGTCGGGCCCACCTGATATCACCGGCATGCCGGTGAAACGCCAAAGGATTCCCAGCCCGATGACGGCGGCCGTGCCGGCGATGAACATCTTAGCCTCGGCAATCCCTGTTCCGGTCGTCTCTCCCACGATCAGCATAACAAGGACCGCAAGACAAACACCTATCGTCCCTGCGACAATCGGCGGGATATTTCCCGGCAACACCGACGCGAGCGCAAGCGAACCGACGCAAAGACCACCTGCTACGGCGGCAGCGATAACGGTGACTCCGGGTGCGGGCTTGATCGCCTTGGGAACGACGCTCGGGCTTGCGCCAGTGTTCCATGCGTTCTTGTTGGACCGAAACGACCATGCCGTGAGGACGTAAAGCAGCATGCCGGAAAGCCCCAACCCGGCGACAAGCTGCCACGCGCTCCGCTCCATGGGAGCCAGCGCAAGTCCGCCGCAAAGCGTGAAAGCAGCCAGCAACGGCGCGCGGGCGAAAACACCGGCCCACCACACGCCGAACCAGCGGTCGCGCCCGATCTCTCGCTGCAGAAAGCTGCACAGCCGAGGGGTCGAGAAAGCCGTCTGCATCCTCACGCTCAGGCGAACGGCCAGCCAGCCGAGATAATGATTGAGCCGATCCGGCGAGAACGGGTATTCCTTCTCGGAAATGTCGTTGTCCGGATTGTTGTCGACGACGATGCCCCGGTCACGGCGCATTTTTCGCTGCAGCATGCGTTCGACATATCGCTCCATCAGTTGGTGGCGACGTTCGATGGGCGAGCCCGATGACGGAACCTGATTTATCTCGACGCCGGCATAGGCCAGCGTGAGCATGCTGAGCATCAGCGGCGTTTGGGCGATCTGGTAAAGCGTAGGGTCGTTGAGCAGGGTCTCTTTCAAACCGGCGGCTTTGGATAGTTCGAGGTATTCGAAGATCTGCGCATCGCTGAACGGCTGCAGCGTGACCGACCCTCCCAGGTTCAGCCTCCACTCCTTCTTCTCCTGAATCGGTTTGTACTCATTGATGCGACTGCATACAACGACCACCGAGCTCGGGTGCTCGCGCAGATATGTATCGTTGAGCAACTTGGCCACGCTGGCTCGATAGCTGTCATCGACCTCATCAAGGCCATCGAGCAGCGCGGCAACACGCTTTTCGCGGATCCACCGGCCAGCCATGTCAGGCGACACGAACGGATTGGCCGCGAGTTCTTTCTGAAGCCAGCGTTCGATGTGCTTGCTCTGATTCACCGGCTCTTCCTGAAGGCCGCCGATTGGCCATCGTGCCCCTCGGGACGACTCCTTCAAATCCAGCTTCGACAGATTTGCCAGCACCGGGATCGGTGCAGACGGATCATTCTCGGCCTCGGCCAACAGCCTCTTTGCAATGTGGAGCAAGGTTACCGTCTTGCCCGATCCCGGTGCACCCAGCACCAGCAAGCGGCGCCCATAACTCTCGAAGGCCTCATCAAGACTGGCGAATGACTGTTGCGTAGCAGTATTCTTGTAAATCCAGGGAAGCCTCACCGCTGAAGGCGTGTCGGCCAATCCGAGGTCCATCAAGCGAGCATTGTGAATCGACTCGTTGAATCGATTGGTAACGTCGATCTTGAAAGCTGCGAGGTACTCGCGGCGAGCCTTCAGTTCCTTCTCGGAAAGCGGCCCTTGCTTCAGCTTTCCGAGGCGCGTTAGAAAGTATTCTCTGATTTTTTGCCGTTCGACGCTGGCATCTGCCGAAGTCACTACCCCCCTCAGTTCATCATCATCGACGGATGAAAGCCGGCCCCGCAGACCGCTCAACTCCCGGGCAATTTTCGTATCGCGATTTTCCGCAACCCTCTGCAGCAACTCTATCGCGTCAAGCAATTCTCCGTCCTCGACGAATCCTTGCACCTTCCGGAAATCCTCGACCACGTCGGAGTCCGGCACTGAGGGCAACTCTTTCGTTCTCCAGGCCATCGTGAACGCGCTTCTCTCCCTCACCTCTCCGCCGGCCAGAACACGCCAGCATCCGGCTTGATGGCAGACATCAGTATCCCTTCGTTGACGTAGCCTTGCGCTGTTTCGGCAGTCTCAACGGCAGAATGGTGAATGGCGATCACATGCCACGTGTCGTTGAACACGGGCGAACCGCTCGAGCCCGGCATGGTGTCGGTCATGTAGTGCAACAGCGGAGGTCTCGTCGCGATCACGTGGTTCGCCGTCAATACGATCTGCTTGAGCCCGCCGTTCGGGTGCTGTACGATCGAGACATGTTCGGTCGGAACTGGATCGGCGTTAGGATTGAGCGGCAGAGATCCCCACCAGGCCAAGGCCTTCTTGCCGGGGTCTTCCTTGAGGCCGACGAAGGTGTAGTCGAGTCCGGCATTGGTGTGGAAGCGATCAGGATCAACCTTATAGCGGAAGCTTGGTAGGAGCTGGCCCGACCCGTCCTGCTGATAATCGAATTCGACTACCGATTCGGCCGCGATCTCACGGCTGTCAATGACATGATTGTTGGTCATGATCATTCCGCCGCCCACCATGAAGCCCGAGCCCAATCCGTTCGGCGTGAGAATTCGGCAGACGCTCTTGCAAACCTGAACCCCGCGCTCGATCCAGGAAATTTGCTTGAGATTGTTGATGCCGAGAATCTTCTCGCCCGACATCGTCCGCAGTCTATCCCTAGGTATCGCTTCCCGGATCGGGGCTTCCTCTTTCGCGCGCAGCGCCGCGGCGGGAACGGGCGCAAACTGCCGTTCGATCTTTGCAGGAAGCCTGCCGATGAAATCGGTCAGCCAGGCCCTGATGAGGTTTTCCTCGACAGCCGCCGCCTCGGCCGTAACCGTTCCGGCGAGCTGGCGCCGACGCGCCATCTGATAGCGCCCCGATTGCGTAAGGAGGTCATTGTACAGCTTGGGATTGGACGAATTCGTCGGCAGATAGTTCAGCAGCCGCTCGAACGCGTCGTCAATGTCACCATTGCCGATGAGGCTGCGGAGATCGGATATCAGAGGGTCCAACGATGACGTGGTCATGGCTGAGCTCCCTTTCAACATCTCTTAATGGTAATGGTGCTGAAAAGATCTTCACCTCTAAGTCGTATCGCATCCGGAGCATTTCGGCAATTGGCAACCGTCCCTTTGACCGCCAAGCCGGCGGCGGGCGGACGCCCCTACTTCTTCTTTTTCGGCGCCGGGCGTTCGGGCTTCAGGGCCTGCGGGTCGAAGCCGATATAGAAGATGTAGCTGTCGCCGACGGCGCCGGGGGGCGCTGGATAGGTGAGATCCTCGGCCACCAGCGTAAACGGCTCACTGCCGCCTTCCGTCATGGTGACGGTGGTCTGGTAGGCCTTGGTGGCGATGGTTTTTTCGGCGACGCCGCCCTGCACCACCGCGACGCGAATCGGAACCTGGACCGACGACGGAGCGCCGGCCGGGCCGGCAATGACGCGGCCCTGAATGCCGATCCGCGCCGTGATCACGCCGCCATTGACGCTGCATTCGCGGGCCATTTTGGAGATCGTCGCCTGAAAGCGCAGGTCGTTGCCGACCGGTTGCTTGCCGGGCGCCGCCACGGCGTAGGTGGACGCGCCGGCCCTGACCGTGACCGGCGGACAGGTCAGGTCGCCGGTGTCCTGGGGCACCGCGGCCGCCGGCGCATTGGTGGCCGGCTCCTCGTCCGACTTACCGCCGAACAGGCTCTTGAAACGATCAGTGATCGATTGCGCCGACGCCGGCGCCGCCATCAGGCAGGCCAGCCCGCCCGCAACCGCCGCAGCCGCCATCACCCTGGCCAAACGATTGTTACCCATGCGACGTCCCTGAAATCCCATCATTCCGCATTGTTCCCCTGCGGCCTTATAGCAGCCCAATGGCGGCGAACCCAAGGCACCCAAAAGGCCTGAAAATCAACGGTTCAGCCGCGGAAATCCTCATGCAGCAGGCCGAACAGCAGATGGTCCTGCCAGACGCCGTTGATGCAGAGATAGCGCCGCGCCAGTCCCTCGCGGGTGAAGCCGCATTTCTCCAGCACCCGGATCGAGGGCGAATTGGAGGGAATGCAGGCGGCCTCGATGCGGTGCAGGTTGAGCTCGCCGAACAGCGTCGGCAGCAGCACCCGCAGCGCCTCGGTCATGTAGCCGCGGCCGGCATGGGGCTCGCCGACCCAATAGCCGATGGTGCCGGCCTGCACGATGCCGCGACGGACATTGGCGAGCGTGATGCCGCCGATCATGGTGCCGTCGGACTCGCGGAAGACGATGAACGGATAGGAGCGGTCGGCGGCGATATCTTCGACGTAGCGGCGCAACCGGCGGCGAAAACCGGCGCGGGTCAGGTCGTCCGACGGCCAGATCGGCTCCCACGGCGTGAGATAGGCGCGGCTTTGTTCGCGCAATTGCGCCCATTGCGGGAAATCCGACATTTGCGGGGCGCGCAGCAGCAGGCCGTGGCCGCGAGGCACGAGCGCGGCTGGTCCGCTGGTTGGCAAACGAAACAGGGCCATGCCCGTTACTCCCCGCTCTGCCTCAATGCAGCAGCGTCTTCGCCTTCGACCTCGTCAATCCTTCCGCAAAACCCACCGCCGTGTCCAGCCCCCTGCCGCTGCCAAGCGCGACAACCGCCGGCCGGCTGCGGGACAGCAGCGCATGCGCGGCATTGCGGGTCGATTCGACGCTGACCGCATCGATCCTGGCCACCAGCTCTTCCACCGTCTGCGGCCGTCCATAGGCCAGCACGTGCCGCGCCAGCTGTTCGGCCCGGGAGGAGCAGCTTTCCAGCGCCATCAACAGCCCCGCCTTCATCTGCGCCTTGGCGCGGGCGATCTCGGCTTCGGTGAGGGTTTCCACGGCATCATTGATGACGTCGACGATGACTTCCATCATCTCCGGCGCGTCGCCGGGATCGGTGCCGGTATAGAGGCCGAAAAAGCCGGTGTCGGAATAGGGCGCGTGGAAGGTGTAGATCGAATAGCACAGGCCGCGCTTCTCGCGCACTTCCTGGAACAGCCGCGACGACATCCCGCCGCCGAGCGTGTTGGTGAACACCTGCAGCGAGAACAGCGACAGATCGGTCTGCGGCACGCCTTCGAGCGCCAGCGTCAGATGCGCCTGTTCGAGGTCGCGGTGCACCACGCGCGAGCCGCCCTTGCCGAACATCGCCGGCACCGGCTTCGGCGCGGACGTGGCGTCGAAGCCGGCAAATCTTTGCGCCACTTCCTCCACCACGCGCTTGTGGTCGACGGCGCCGGCGGCGGCCACCACCATATCGGGGCCGCGGTAGTGCGTCGAGAGGTAGCCGCGCAGCATGTCGCGATCAAAATTCTTCAGCGTCTTGGCGGTGCCCAGCAGCGAACGACCCATCGGCTGGTCCGGAAAGCAGAGTTCGTTGAGGTGCTCGAACACGACGTCATCAGGCGTATCCTGCGCCGCGCCGATTTCCTGCACGATGACGCTCTTCTCGCGCTCGAGTTCGTCAGGCACGAAGGACGGATTGGCGAGGATGTCGGAGAGTACGTCGAGCGCGAGCGGCACGTCGGCCTTCATCACCCGCGCGTAATAGGCGGTGGTTTCGGTCGAGGTTCCGGCGTTGAGATCGCCGCCGACCGCCTCGATTTCCTCCACGATCTCGCGCGAGGAACGCTTGGTCGTGCCCTTGAAGGCCATGTGTTCGAGAAGATGCGAGATGCCGTGCTCGTTCGGCTTTTCGTCGCGGCCGCCGACACCAGCCCAGACGCCAAGCGCAGCGGTTTCCAGATGCGGCATGGTGTCTGTAACGACGGTCAGGCCGGACGGCAGCTTGGTTACGTCAACGCTCATCCGGCAACTCCCTGCTTCGCGGCACGGCTCACCGAGCGCACGAATCGCTCCACTTCGGCTGAATCGTTTTTCATCACCGTGATATGTTCGGATTTGGTCATGAGACCGTCGAGCCACGCCGGCAATTGCGGCCGCACGCCGCAGGCGGCTTCCACCGCATCGGGAAACTTGGCCGGATGCGCGGTCGACAGCACGATATTGGGAATCCTTGAATCCGAGGTGTCGCGGTCGGCCACCGCCAGCGCCACCGCGGTATGGGGATCGACGAGGTCGCCGGCCTCGCGCCAGGCGGCGCGGATCGCCGCCGACGTCTCGGTCTCGTCGGCGCGGCCGGCATCGAACTCCTCGCGGATCGCGGCCAGCATGGCATCCGGCAGCACGAAACGTCCGGACTGCTTTAGCGAGCCCATCAGGCGGCGAACACTGTCGGCGTCGCGGCGGCTCGCCTCGAACAACAGCCGCTCGAAATTCGAGGATATCTGGATGTCCATCGAGGGCGAAGCGGAGGCGTGAACCTCGCGCACCTCATAGATGCCGGTCTTGAGCGTGCGCGGCAGGATGTCGTTGACGTTGGAGGCGATGCGCAGCCAGCGGACCGGCAGCCCCATCTTCTTGGCGACATAGCCTGCGAAGATGTCGCCGAAATTGCCGGTCGGCACAGTGAAATCGACCGTGCGCGCAGGCGCGCCGAGCGCGACGGCTGACGTGAAATAATACACGACCTGGGCCACGATCCGCGCCCAGTTGATCGAGTTGACGCCCGACAGCGAGACCGCATCGCGAAAATCGTGATGGTTGAACATCGCCTTCACGATCGCCTGGCAATCGTCGAACGTGCCTTCGATGGCGAGCGCATGCACGTTGGGGGCGCCCGTCGTCGTCATCATCCGCCGCTGCACGTCGGAGATCCGCCCGTTCGGGAACAGCACGACCAGATCGACATTGTCGAGATTGGCAAAGGCATCGACGGCGGCGCCGCCGGTATCGCCTGAGGTGGCGACCACGATGGTGGTGCGCTGGTTGCGCTTGGCCAGCACGTGATCCATCAGCCGCGAGATCAACTGCATCGCGACGTCCTTGAACGCCAGCGTCGGGCCGTGGAACAGCTCCAGCACGAATTGATTGGGCCCGATTTGATCGAGCGGCACGACGGCCGGATGGCGGAAGGTGGCGTAGGCTTCGTTCGCCATGCGCCCGAGATCGGCGTCGGAGATTTCACCCGCGGTGAACGGCCGGATCACGTCGACCGCGACTTCCCAATAGGGCCGGCCGAAAAATCCCGCGATGGTGTCGGCCGAGAGCTGCGGCCAGACCTCGGGCACGTAGAGGCCGCCGTCGCGGGCAAGCCCGGTCAGCATCACATCGCAGAAACCCAGGACGGGGGCCTCCCCCCGTGTCGAAATATAGCGCGTCAAACCACCCTCCAAAGGCGCAAGCCCTATGCCAAGCCTTTGATATCGATCATGAATTAGATTTCGCCAAGCGCGAAGCGAGGGCCACCATAATGGGTTTTGGGGCGAAGGGGAAATGGCATGGAGATGAAAAGATTGAGATAGGTCTCGTTAAACAACTGCCGTCGTCCCTGCGAAAGCAGGGACCCATAGCCACCGGCCGCAATTGGTTTGTGAGGTCTTTGTTATCCTGTCTTTTCCAGCAACACCGGCCGCCGAGTATGGGTCCCTGCGTTCGCAGGGACGACGACGGACCGTCGTTCCAGGCCAATGCCCGCGCGTGTCCAACTACTCATATCGAAGCGCGTCGACCGGATCGAGCCGCGCCGCGCGCCACGATGGATAGAGCGTCGCGAGGAATGACAGCGTCAACGCCATGACCACGACGGCGGCGGTCTCGCCAAAATCGATCTCCGCCGGCAGCTTCGACAGAAAGTAGAGTTTTGGCGGAAACAATTCAGTGTTGGTGATCCAGGACAGGAATTGCCGGATCGATTCGATATTCAGGCAAATCAGCATGCCGACGACAAGCCCGGTCAGCGTGCCCAAAACGCCGATTGCAGCACCCGCGATCAGGAACACCCGCATGATCGATCCCCGCGAGGCGCCCACGGTGCGCAGAATGGCGATATCGCTGCCCTTGTCCTTCACGAGCATGATCAGGCCCGAGACGATATTCAGCGCGGCGACCAGCACGATCAAGGCCAGGATCAGAAACATGACGTTGCGCTCGACCTGAAGCGCGGCGAAAAAGGCCGAGGTACGCCGCCGCCAGTCGACAAGAAACACCGGCCGCCCGGCGGCGTCTGCCACCGGCCGTCGGAAGCTGTCGACCTTGTCGGGGCTGGCTTCGATGAAAACTTCGATCGCGCTCACGTCATCGGCGCGATTGAAGTAGGCCTGCGCCTCGGCGAGCGGCAGAAAAACCATCACGGAATCATATTCCGACATGTCGATGCTGAACACCGCCGCAACCCTGTAAGGCTTGATACGCGGCGCAACGGCTTTCGATGTCACAGCGCCGTCAGGCGCGACCAGCGTGATGTTGTCGCCGGCACGCAGCGACAATTGATCGGCAAGCCTGCGTCCGATGGCGACCCCTTGTCCCTGCTCAAATGCGTCCAGCGAACCCTGCTGGATGTTGCTGGCGATCGAGGCGAGCTTGTTGAGATCGTCGGCGCGAATGCCGCGAACGAGTACGCCAGAGGCATTGTGCGCCGATGATGCCAGCGCCGGACCGTCCACCACGGGAACGGCAAGCCGTATGCCTGGAACCTGACTGATGCGCTCAGTGACGTCTTGCCAATCCGTCAGCGGCGACTCGATGGGTTGCAGCACAAGATGGCCGTTCATGCCGACGATCTTGTCGATCAATTCCTTGCGGAAGCCGTTCATGACGGCCATCACGATAATCAGCGTCGCAACGCCGAGCATGATGCCGAGGAACGAGAAACCGGCAATGACGGAGATGAAGCCTTCCCTGCGGCGCGCCCGCAAGTAGCGCCCGGATACCAGCCATTCGAATGCCGAGAACGGCAGGGGGCGCGGGACATTCTCCATGGCTCCACCTTAGCGCGTTTCTGATACGATTCGAGCGCGCGCTTCGATGAACAATCTTCATCCACCGCCATATTCCTGCCATGCCGGACCGGGTGCAGCGAACGCGCAAGCGTCGAATGAGGTCAGTGACGACAATGATCGCCCACGGCAATCCAGAGCTCAAAATATCCATTCGCCGCTCAATCCTTGAGCGGAAGCGCGGTTTGCTCCGGACTGTGATGATGGAGAGTTGTGCTCGCCTCATACGCAACACGGCATGCGCGAAACTCCCGAAGACGCACTCCACTTTTTCCCGATGATAATTTCGGTTCTCCGGCCGCCGGCGGCGTACGCCTACCCGGTCGGAGACCCATCCAGCTTCTTGAGATATTTGAGACCCTCGACCGCCAAGAACTCCGTCTCGTCGTCGCCCGCCGCCCAGCGGCTGCGAATGAAGCGCCTCAGTTTGTCCCGCCGCGTGTCATTCTCAGCGATGCCGCTGTTGATCAGGAGATAAACGCTCCACGCCCGCGCGCAGGCGATCTCCACGATATCCGGGTCAGCCATTCACCGCTCCTGCCGTCGGCCAGCGAGGCGTACATTGCCGATTTTTCCCGAAAATAGCCATAACGTCCGTTAATGACGCACCCGAGGATCGGGCGGAATGCCGCTTTGTTTTATTTACTTCACGTGCGCCGGAACAAAACGTTCCACGGGAAACTTGTGCCTGACGTCGCAATCACGCGAACGGGAGGACACTGTATGAAACGTATCGCCCTGATTGGTCTTGCGCTGCTGGCCATGACCGCATCCGCTTCCGCAAGGCTCGGCATGGCGCCCTCGTCCGCGCCGGACGGCGCCGTGATCCAGGTCAGGGGCGGCCACGGGCATGGCCATGGTCACATGGGCCGCGGCGGGCGCGGACACCACTACGGATGGGGCCGCGGCCGCGGTCATCATTACGGATGGTACAGAGGGCGCGGCCACCACAAGCATCGCTGGTAGGCCTTCGCTGGATTCGCTTTTCGTCATCCCATTGCCCGGGCGATACGCGAATGACAGCGATGCGAACGGTCGCGCCGTCGAGGCGCGGCCGGTTTCGGGGATTATAAAGAAGGTTTGATTCAGCCGGCGCTCAGCCGAGCCCCATCTCCACCGCGATCCGGATCAGGTCCGAGTGATTCTTGGCGCCGAGCTTCTGCTTGAGCAGCGAGGTGGTGTTGGCCACCGTCTTGTAGGAAATCTCCAGCGCATCGGCGACTTCGACGATCTTGTCGCCGCGGCCCAACAGCCGCAGGATTTCCAGCTCGCGCGCCGTCATTTGTGACGCCGGATTGGCCTTGATCGAAGCACCCGAAAACGTCACCGCCTCCGCCAGTTGCGGCGAAATGAAATTGTCTCCCGCCGCCACCTTGCGGACGGCCTTCACCAGCATCCTTGGATCGTCGCCCTTCGAGACATAGCCCTGCGCGCCCATCTCGATCGCGCGAACCACGAACGCCGGATCGTCATTCATGCTGAACATGATGATCCTGGCGTCCGGATCGTCCTTGCGGATGCGCCGCATCAGTTCGAAGCCGGAGACGTCCGGAAGCTTGATATCGATCACCGTGACGTCGGGCCGCTTCGCCACATAGGCGCGGTGGCCGGACTTGGCGTCGGTGGCCTCGTCGATCTTCACGGAATTGTCCGACGCAAACAGCGACCGGCAACCCGACAGGACCACCGGGTGGTCGTCGACGATCAACACCCGCGTTGCCGATCTGGTAGTATTTTGCATCATCCATCCTCTTCTGAATTAAATTAAATAAGCGGTTGGCGGTTTTTGAAAAGAGAAATCTTGGGTTGCAGGAGTTATATTGGTCGAAATGTGGGAAAGGCTTTCTCTTCGAACGCGGTTATTGCTGCCGCTCGGCCTGATGTTCGTGGCCGCTTTGCTGGCCGGAGGCGTTTCGCTCCAGATCTTTGCCAATGCGCAACTTATGGAAGAAACCGAACCGACCGCTCGCTCGGCCAGGGCCGTTGCGGCTGCGCTCAACGGCACGCTTCGGACCTCCAGCGATCCGCAAGCGACGCTGGATGCGTTCGTGCAATCGCTGGGAGCCTCCGAAGCAATCCGGTTTCGGCACGTCGGGACCGACCTCGATGGTCATCTTCCCGAGGTGCAGACCCCCTTGGGAGCGGTGCCTGACTGGTTCGTTCGCCTCCTCATCATACCCGAATCCAGACCTGCCTTCCCCGTGATGATCGAGGGAAGGCAGGTCGGCGATATTGTCGTTGCGCCCGACATGTCCGCCGACATCTACGAGAAGTGGATCGGATTTCTGGCGATCGCCTGCTCCGGTATCACCCTGATGCTGTTGACGGGGGTCATCGCCCATTTCGCCGCGCGTTCCGCATTGCGACCGCTGCAAAGTCTGGGCGACGGCCTGACCCGAATGCGAACGGGCGATTACGAGCAGCCGATTGCGCCCGCCGGGCCGCCCGAGATCCGCAAGAGCGCGCGGGAAGCCAACGAACTCGCCCGCACCCTCAACCGCCTCAGCCAGGACAATCGCAGCCTGCTGCGCCGGATCGTGTCGCTGCAGGACGACGAGCGGCAGGATATGGCGCGCGAGCTGCATGACGAACTCGGGCCGCTGTTGTTCGGAATCCGCGCCAACACGGTGGTGCTGCTGGAATCCATCCCGTCCGGCGAGGCGGAGTTGATTAGCGCCGCCGAGGGCATTCTGCGGTCGGTCGAAACATTGCAGCAGGCGAACCGCCGCATCCTCGACCGGCTGCGGCCGCTCTACATCCAGGAGCTCGGCCTCGAGAGGAGCATCCAGACGCTGCTGCAGAACGTGAAGGCGCAGGCGCCTGATCTCAAGGTGACGTCGCAGATCGACACTGATCTGAACGAGGTCGACGGCTTGCTGTCACAGACAATCTATCGCGTGATCCAGGAGGCGGTGACAAACGTGCTTCGCCACGCCAAGGCGAACGCGATGCACGTCGCCGCCGGGATCAACGACCGCGAGGTGATCGTGGAAATATCCGACGACGGCATCGGCTTTCCAGCCGACCGGATGTTCGGCCGCGGATTGACGGGAATGCTGGAGCGCGCCCGGGCGCTGAGCGGGTCGCTTGAACTGCTGCGCGAAGGAGGCCGCACCTGCGTTCGTTGCCGGCTTCCCGCCGGAGATTCCGCCGCACATGCGCGCGGCGCAAGACCGACCCAAGGCTAACGGTCAGTCAGCCTGATCCGCAAGGCCGGCAACGCCTGCCCCGCGGGGGCGCAGGCGGTCCGCAGGATCTTGGCATCACGTGAAAAGGTGAACGCGATGCGGACCGGCTCGCCGTCGTGGCTCAGATAATCGAGCACGACGCCCTCAGAGGTCGGCGTGATTTCCTCCAGCCCGAATGCGGTGGGTGCGGACGCATCGAGGCGCGGCCGCCAGTAGGATTCGAGTTCGGCGCGGCCTTCGCTGACCTTGCCCTCACCGCACTGGCATTCAGACCTCGCGTCGTCGGCATAGAGGTCGAGCAATGCCAAGAGGTCGCGCTTCCGGCACGCGTCCAGCCAGTCGACCACCAACGCTAACTGATCGAAATCATCAGCCAAATCCGCAATCCCATCCACGTCAGAATGCCTAATCCGGAGCGCTGAACGCGGGTGACGGCGTATGGCGATCGTCGTGAATGGACACTGAACGGCCTGTTGTCCGGAACGCACCGTGGAACCTCGAGCGATTGTGCGGAACAACGGTTCCTGCAGGCTAGTCCGGGTGAATACGGGGACGGACGGATCTTTAGGCGCGGCGCTGCCCGCGCCACCACACGCCGAAGGCGATGACGACCGCAAACGCCAGCGTGAACCAGGTGATGGCGTATTGCATGTGATCGTCCTTCAGATGCACGGACAGCGGGCCGGGTTTTGGAATGCCGCTCTCGGGCGCGGGCGTTTCCAGATCGACATAGAACGGCGCGACGGCCTTGCCGGCCTCGCCCCAGCCCAGCGCGCGCGCCATCGCAAGATGATCGCGGGTGAACCAGAGCCGCTTTGCAGCGCTCTCCGGTGGCGTCAGCGTTCCCGCGCTTTCAGGAAACCGGATATAGCCGGTGAGCTGCACCGGGTCACCGGTGACGAACTGTCTCACGGCGCGATCCTGCTGGTTGCGATCCTGCATCGTGTTCTGCACGAAGCCGGCATTGACCACGATGGTGTTGCCGTCGGCAAGTTGCGTCGGCAGGAACGCCCAGGTGCCGGGGCCGGAGACGTCGTCGCGAACCGCGGAGCCGGAAGAATAGACCATGGCATCCGGCACCGGCGCGTAGGTCGCGGTAAAACTGACGCGGCGGAATTCGTCCATGGCCGGCGTCAGCGTATTCCATTGCATTCGTGCCGGCAGCGCCTCGGGCGCGGCGGCGAGCCGCTCGTTCAGCAAGGCGATCAGCGCGTGCTTCTCGACGCGGCGCTGCAATTGCCAGATCCCGAGGCCCGCGAAGGCCATCACCATCAGCAGCGTGAAGATGGCGAACCCGGTAACCGCCGGTCGCCGTGACGAGAGACCAGTCATTTCGGCTCGCGGTCGATCAGCCGGCCGGGCGCCGCCTTGTGATGAAACTGCAGCGCTATCAGCAGCGATTTCATCGCGCGCAGCGGCAGCAGCGTGGTCGCGATGATCAGCGGCAGCCACAACGCCGCATGCAGCCAGAACGGCGGCTGATACTTGATTTCAACGATCAGGGCGGCGGTGACGACGACGGCGCCCGCCAGCATGATAATGAAGATGGCCGGGCCATCGCCGGCGTCGATGAAGGTGTAGTCGAGCCCGCACGCTTCGCAATTCGGACGCAGGTTGAGAAAGCCCGCATAGAGCTTGCCCTTGCCGCAACGCGGGCAGCGACAGGCGATGCCGCGGAGTGCGCTCTGGGTGACGGTAGTTGATTGCTCAGGCGTCATACTCGTTCCTTCCCCTCTCCCCTTGTGGGGTCGAGACGAGCGAAGCTCGCTCTTAGGGTGGCGCCTCACGAAGTGAGGCGACGGGTGAGGGCTTCTCTCCGCAGAGACAGACCCCGCATCCGGCACGGACTTCGTCCGTGCCACCTTCTCCCACAAGGGGAGAAGGAAGAAAGAAAAAAGGGGGCGGTCCTTCCGACCGCCCCCTTGTAGCACGTCAAGCCTGTATCAGTGCCCGCCGGCCACGGCCCCCGCGCCACGGAACCAGACATAGATGCAGACAAACAGGAACAGCCACACCACGTCGACGAAGTGCCAGTACCAGGCGGCGAATTCGAAGCCGAGATGCTGGGTCGAGGTGAAATGGCCGGCATAGGCGCGGAACAGGCAGACCAGCAGGAAGATGGTGCCGACCAGCACGTGGAAGCCGTGGAAGCCGGTCGCCATGAAGAAGGTCGCGCCATAGACGTTGCCGGAGAAGTGGAACGTCGCATGAGCGTATTCATAGGCCTGCACGCAGGTGAAGGCAGCCCCGAGCAGCACGGTGAGGATCAGGCCGTATTTCAGGCCC
The DNA here is from genome assembly GCF_036924535.1 of Bradyrhizobium sp. AZCC 2262. Taxonomy (NCBI): domain Bacteria; kingdom Pseudomonadati; phylum Pseudomonadota; class Alphaproteobacteria; order Hyphomicrobiales; family Nitrobacteraceae; genus Bradyrhizobium; species Bradyrhizobium sp. AZCC 2262. The sequence continues at coordinate 7,367,272 of NZ_JAZHRT010000001.1, forward strand.
TTGCGGTCGCCTTCCAGCAGCGCGTGGTGCGCCCAGGTGACGGTGGTGCCCGAGGTCAGCAACAGCAGCGTGTTGAGCAGCGGCAGATGCCAGGGGTCGAAGGTCTCGATGCCATGCGGCGGCCAGGTGCCCGGCACGCTGCAGGCGCCCATCGCCGTGCCCGGACCGCAGCCGAACACCGCGTCGCGGGTGGCGTGGACCGCATCGGCCGGGAACAGCGCGGAATTGAAGAAGGCCCAGAACCAGGCGACGAAGAACATCACCTCGGAGGCGATGAACAGGATCATGCCGTAGCGGTGGCTGATCTGCACGACGCGGGTGTGGTCGCCCTTGTACTGAGCTTCGCGGATCACGTCGCCCCACCAGCTCGCCATGGTGTAGAGCACGCCGATGGTGCCGGCGCCGAAGACGATCGGCGCCGCGGCGTACATGTGGTGCATCCAGCTGATAGCGCCCACCGCCATGATGAAGGCCGAGATCGAGCCGACGATCGGCCACGGGCTCGGATCGACGAGGTGGTAGTCGTGATGCTTGACTTGCGCCGTAGCCATTGCGGTCTCTCCGTTAGGTGTGCCGTTCCCTTCGGCACATATTCGTCTCAAATTTCAAAGCCGAAATCCCGTTAGATACGGAATTCGTGGTTCACAAGTTTCCCTTGCGCTTGTCGCCTTCGCCGGCCGCGACCGGCTTCGGCGCCGGATCGCGCACGGGATAGAAGGTGTAGGATAGCGTAATGGTGTTCAGGCCGTCGTTCTCGCTGTCCTTGGCCAGCGCCGGATCGACATAGAACACCACGGGCATCTCGCGCTTCTCGCCCGGGCCCATGGTCTGTTCGGTGAAACAGAAGCAGTTGATCTTCTGGAAATAGGCGCCGACCGTCAGCGGCGCGACGTTGTAGGCCGCCTGGCCGGCGGTGGTACGCGCCGCCTGGTTCGTCACGGTATAGAACACGGTGACGACTTCGCCGATCCGGACCTCGATCTCGTTCTGCTCGGGCTCGAATTTCCAGGGCAGGCCGGGGCCAACATTGGCGTCGAACCGCACCGTGATCTTGCGCGCGAGTGGCGCGTCGGATGGCGCCGCGGTCGCGACCTGGGTGGTGCCGTTGAAACCGGTGGCGCGGCAGAACCAGTCGTAGAAGGGCACGGCGGCATAGGACGCGCCGACCATGAACACCACGACGAAGCCGCAGATCGAGGCCACCACCGCATCGCGCGTCAGGGTTCGGCGCGAAGTGGTCTTGCCGCTTCCCGTCACTCCCTCGCGCATCTGCGGTTTGTTTTCCATCTCAATCACAACGGACGGACGAGGACGCCCGGCCCCTTGACCATGGTGACCGCGAAAAACAGCAGGACCAGCACGCCGAGCGCGAGCGCGATGGCGATCGAGCGCTGCCGGCGGCTTCTTTTCTGCGCCTCGGTGAGGACGATTCCATCTGGCTTCCGATTGTCGTCCATGTCCTCGCCATGCGCCCCCTACCCGAACACTGGAGCGACCGCGCGGACGACCACCTCGAGCAGGAGGGTCGCAAACAGCGCAAACAGATAGAAGATCGAGAAGGCAAACAGCCGGCGCGTGGCGCGCAGCGCTTCCTTGCCCACGCGGCGGCGATAGACCTCGACGGCAAGCCACATCATGCCGGCGCCGAGCACCAGCGAGGTGATGCCATAGATCGCGTCGAAATAGCCGAGCGGCCAGGGCGCGGCCGCGATCGCGACCAGCACGATCGTGTAAAGCAGGATCTGCAGCCGCGTCGCATCGGGCCCGGCGACGACGGGCAGCATCGGAATGCCGGCGCGGGCATAGTCGTCGCTGCGGAACAGCGCCAGCGCCCAGAAGTGCGGCGGGGTCCAGAAGAAGATGATGAGGAACAGCAGCAGCGGCTCCATCGACAGCGAGCCGGTGGCCGCGGCCCACGCCACCACCGGCGGCAGCGCGCCAGCGGCGCCGCCGATCACGATGTTCTGCGCCGTCCAGCGCTTCAGCCACATGGTGTAGATCACCACATAGAAGAAGATCGTGAACGCCAGCAGCGCGCCGGCCAGCAAGTTGACGAGGATGCCAAGCGTCAACACCGAGAAGAACGACAGGATCAGGCCGAACGCCATGGCTTCGCCCGACGTGATGCGTCCGCGCGGGATCGGCCGGTTGGCGGTGCGCGACATCAATGCGTCGATGTCACCCTCATAGGCCATGTTCATCGCGCCCGAGGCGCCGGCGCCGACCGCGATGCAGAGGATCGAGGTGAACGCCAGGATCGGATGGACGTGGCCCGGCGCGATGACGAGACCGACGAGTGCGGTGAAGATCACGAGCGACATCACCCGCGGCTTCAGCAGCGCGAGGTAGTCGCCGACTTCCGCTTCGGAAACCCGGGGGAGAGCATCGATGGCGTTGTGATCGACTACCGACAAGATCTATCTCGCTTCACTAAAGCCGCGGCACGCAAACGGCGCCGCGCCGCGAATAATCGTTTACTGCACGCGCGGCAGCACTTCGAACTGGTGGAAGGGCGGCGGCGACGACAGCGTCCATTCCAGCGTGGTGGCGCCCGCACCCCACGGATTGTCGGCGGCCTGCTGCTTGCGCACGAAGGCGTCGACCACACCGTAGATGAAGATCAGCACGCCGAAACCCGAGATGTAGGAGCCGACCGACGACACCAGGTTCCAGCCCGCGAAGGCGTCCGGATAGTCGACATAGCGGCGCGGCATGCCGGAGAGGCCGAGGAAGTGCTGCGGGAAGAACACCAGATTCACGCCGATGAAGGTGAACCAGAAGTGCACCTTGCCGATCGTTTCCGAATACATGTAGCCGGACATTTTCGGGAACCAGTAGTACCAGCCCGCGAAGATGCCGAACACGGCGCCGAGCGACAGCACGTAGTGGAAGTGGGCCACGACGTAGTAGGTATCCTGCAGCACACGGTCGACGCCGGCGTTCGCCAGCACGACGCCGGTGACTCCGCCGAGCGTGAACAGGAAGATGAAGCCGATCGCCCACAGCATGGGCGTCTTGAACTCGATCGAGCCGCCCCACATCGTGGCGATCCAGGAGAAGATCTTCACGCCGGTCGGCACCGCGATCACCATGGTGGCGGCGACGAAATAGGCCTGCGTCGCCGAGTTCATGCCCACGGTGTACATGTGGTGCGCCCACACCACGAAGCCGATGCCGCCGATCGCGACCATGGCGTAGGGCCATGCCGAGATAGCCGAACACGGGCTTCTTCGCGAAGGTGGAGACGATCTGGCTGATCATGCCGAACGCGGGCAGGATCAGGATGTATACTTCGGGGTGCCCGAAGAACCAGAACAGATGCTGGAACAGCACCGGATCGCCGCCGCCGGCGGCATCGAAGAAGGTGGTGCCGAAATTGCGGTCGGTGAGCAGCATGGTGATGGCGCCGGCGAGCACCGGCAGCGACAGCAACAGCAGGAACACCGTCACCAGGATCGACCACACGAACAGCGGCATCTTGTGCAGCGTCATGCCCGGCGCGCGCATGTTGAAGATCGTGGTGATGAAGTTGATGGCGCCGAGAATCGAGGAGGCGCCGGCCAGATGCAGCGACAGGATCGCGAAATCGACCGCCGGCCCCGGATGGCCCGAAGTCGACAGCGGCGCGTAGATGGTCCAGCCCGCGCCGACACCGTTGGCGCCCGGCTCACCCTCGACGAAGGTGGACATCAACAGCAACGCAAAGGACGCCGGCAGCAGCCAGAACGAGATGTTGTTCATGCGCGGGAACGCCATGTCCGGCGCGCCGATCATCAGCGGCACGAACCAGTTGCCGAAGCCGCCGATCATCGCCGGCATCACCATGAAGAAGATCATGATCAGGCCGTGCGAGGTCACGAACACATTGTAGGTATGCGTTTCGTGGAAGAACTGGACGCCCGGATACATCAGCTCGATGCGGATCGCGATCGACATCGCCGCACCAATGACACCCGCGATGATCGCGAACACCAGGTACATCGTGCCGATGTCCTTGTGGTTCGTCGAATAGACGAAGCGCCGCCATCCGGTCGGATGAGCATGCGCATGGTCGTCATGTCCGTGGGCGTGGTCGTCGTGTGTCGCTGCGCTCGTTGCCATTTTGTAAATCCTGCCTTGCAGTCCCTTTTCGGACCCTTTCAGGTCCCGTCGCCCTTATCCCCTGGCCTGCGCCTACTGCGCAGCCTGGCCAGCCGCGGCGAAGGTATTCGCCGGGTTGGTCGCATATTTCTTCTTCGCGGTCTCAACCCAGGCAGCGAATTCCTGGTCGTTCACGACCCGCACCGCGATCGGCATGAAGGCGTGATCCTTGCCGCACAGTTCGGAGCACTGGCCGTAATACATGCCGACCTTGGTGGCCTTGAACCAGGTCTCGTTCAGGCGGCCGGGGATCGAGTCGATCTTGATGCCGAACGCCGGCACCGCGAAGGCGTGGATCACGTCGGCGCCGGTGGTCTGGACCCGGATCACCTTGTTGACCGGTACCACCATCTCGTTGTCGACGCCGAGCAGACGCGGCTGCTTGTCCTGCGCCAGCAGCGAATCGAATTCGAACTTGCCGTTATCGGGATAGGAGTAGCTCCAGTACCACTGCTTGCCGGTGGCCTTGACGGTCAGATCGGCCTTGGGAACGTCGAGTTGCTGGAACAGCAGGCGGAACGACGGCACTGCGATGCCGACCAGAATCAGCACCGGAATCAGCGTCCACGCCACCTCGATCAACGTGTTGTGGGTGGTCTTGGAGGGGACCGGATTGGCCTTGGCGTTGAACTTCACCACCACCACGACCAAAAGCGCCAGCACGAACAGCGTAATCAGCGTGATCAGCACGAACAGGAAGTTATGGAACCAGACGATGTTTTCCATCACCGGGGAGGCGGCTGGCTGCAGCGTGACTTCCCACGGCTGCGGCTGCGCCGCAAAAGACGTCCCGCCGGAGACAAGCGCCATGCTCGCCACCGCCAATCCCAGCAACCGCCAGCCCATCTGGCCACTCGACATCTTCATGCCGCTCGCGCTCCCTTGAATAAAATCCCCAAAAGCATTTCAGCCGAATGGCCGAAAATGCCGCACGATCCGCTCTCACAAACGGCCTACCGGAGGTACTTTTGGAAGTACACCTTCAAAAGTACCTGCAACAGTATTGCCAGGGTACCTTGGGCCAGATCGTTAGAACGCGTCGAAATCCAGCCTCTCAAACCATAATTCCAAGGCTCTCGCAATGCAGTAGTAGGGCGCAACGCCATGCGTCACCTGCTATTCGCCGGATGTCGGATTTTCCTGGCAAATCAGCAAAAACCCGCCGTTTTGCAAGCCCGCGCCGCTTGACAGCCCGGTTGCCGGATGTAGGCACAGTCACGGCGCTCCCGAGCGGCCTGATTCGCATAGGTCCTCGGCGGCGCGGATCGGTTCGCGGGACTGCCTTCAAGGCGCCGTCATTGCGTATCAGTCCAGCCCGGTTACAAATGTGTGCTGCCGGGCCGGAAATATCACCGGCGCAGCCGGAAATGATAAGAGGATCGACCCGGATGGGGCGTTCGAAACATCAGGCAGGACGTGGATTGGAACCGGCCCGCTGGCTCGGCGGCCTGCTCGCCGTGGTGTTCCTGCTCGGCCTGACCCAGGCGGCCAGCGCCCAAGGCGCGGTGCGGTCGGTCCATGGCGACTGGCAGATCCGCTGCGACACCCCGCCCGGCGCGCAAGGCGAGCAGTGTGCCCTGATCCAGAGCGTGGTGGCCGAAGACCGCTCCAACGCCGGCCTGACCGTGATCGTGCTGAAAACCGCCGACCAGAAGAGCAAGCTGATGCGGGTGGTGGCGCCCTTGGGTGTGCTGCTCCCCTCCGGGCTCGGCCTGAAGTTGGATAATCAGGACGTGGGACGGGCCGGCTTTGTGCGGTGCCTGCCCAATGGGTGCGTCGCCGAGGTGGTGATGGACGAGAAGCTGCTCGGGCAGCTCAGGACCGCCAAGACGGCAACTTTTATTATCTTTGAGACGCCCGAAGAGGGAATTGGGTTTCCGCTCAGCCTGAATGGGCTGGGCGAGGGGTATGACAAACTGCCTTGAGGGAAGCTGCTAGAACAGCACGCCCATGAGGATCAGGCTTTCGTAAGCGCCATCGATCAGAATTCGGTTGCGCTGCCGTCCTTCGATGACAAACCCGAATTTCTTGTAGAGATCGATCGCCACCGCGTTGTTTTCCCGAACCGTCAGTTCGACCCGGCGCAGCCCGAAGACCTGCGCCGCATCGAGCGTCTGCCGGATCAAACGCCCTCCTATTCCCTGCCGCCAGAATTCCGGCAAAAGCGCGATGCCGAGAACGCCGACATGGGCATAAATCTGCCTTGGGTTGGGCACGACGTCGCACCAGCCGACGACCTGGCCGGCCGACACTGCGACCAGTTGCGGATAACCCTGCTTGATATTGTCGAGAACGAAGGCCCGCGTTGATTCGAACGGCGGGGCTTCCAGAAACGCGAGATAGCGCCGCTCCCGCGCGACGAAATCGAGGGCTCGATGAAAGCTTTCGATATGGTCTTGCGCTATCGGAACAATTTCGACTGAGGCCATCGTCTCGGCAACGTGTTGATCCCGCCCCTCGCGGAATGGCCGGGAAACAACTATCTTGGATGTGCCCCTCCGACAACGGACTGATTTGATGACCAATCCCGCCACGACCTCCCTTCTCGACCGCGCCAATCTCGACCGCGATGCCGTCCGACGTGAGATTACGCGGGGGCTGGCCGGGGCCGACGATGGCGAGCTGTTTCTGGAGTATGGCCAGACCGAAGCGCTCGGTTTTGACAATGGCCGGCTGAAGCAGGCGACCTACGACACGTCCCAAGGCTTCGGCCTGCGCGCGGTCAAGGACGATGCGGTCGGCTATGCGCATTCGTCCGATGTCTCGCTGCCGGCGCTGATCCGCGCGGCGGATGCGGTGGCGGCCGTGCGCGGCGGCTACAGCGGCAATTTTGCCGCTGCTCCCGCGCATACCAATGTGCGGCTCTATGGCGACGAGAACCCGCTGGATGCGCCGGGTTTTGAGACCAAGGTAAAACTGCTGGCCGAGATCGACGCTTATCTGCGCGACAAGGATCCGCGGGTGCGGCAGGCGTCCATCAGCCTGGGCGCCACCTGGCAGGTGGTGGAAATCCTGCGTCCCGATGGCGAGAGCTATCGCGACATCCGCCCGCTGGTGCGGGTCAATATTTCCGTGGTTGCAGGCCAGGGCGACCGGCAGGAGAGCGGCAGCAAGGGCTATGGCGGCCGCGAAGGTTACGCGCGCTTCATCGAGACCAAGGCGTGGCGCGAGGCCGCCGACGGCGCGATCCGCGAGGCGCTGGTCAATCTGGAATCGGTTCCCGCCCCCGCCGGTGAAATGGACGTCGTGCTGGGCGCCGGCTGGCCGGGCGTGATGCTGCATGAAGCGGTCGGTCACGGCCTCGAAGGCGACTTCAATCGCAAGCAGACCTCGGCGTTTGCAGGATTGATGGGCAAGCAGGTCGCGGCCAAGGGCGTCACCGTCGTCGACGACGGCACCATGGCCTCGCGGCGCGGCTCGCTCTCGATCGACGACGAGGGCACGCCGACCAACCGCACCGTGCTGATCGAGGACGGCATCCTGGTCGGCTACATGCAGGACCGGCAGAACGCGCGGCTGATGAACATGAAGCCGACCGGCAACGGCCGCCGTCAGAGCTACGCCCATGTGCCGATGCCGCGCATGACCAACACCTACATGCTGGCGGGTAGCCGCGATCCGGCGGAGATTCTCGCCTCAGTAAAGAACGGCATTTACGCCGCGAATTTCGGCGGCGGCCAGGTCGACATCACCTCGGGCAAATACGTGTTCCAGTGCACCGAGGCCTACAAAATCGAGAACGGCAAGCTCGGCGCGCCATTGAAGGGCGCGATGCTGATCGGCAACGGGCCGACCGACCTGCACAGGATCACCATGGTCGGCAACGATCTGGCGCTGGATACCGGCATCGGCACCTGCGGCAAGAACGGCCAGGGCGTGCCTGTCGGCGTCGGCCAGCCGACGCTGCGGATGGAAAAGATCACCGTCGGAGGAACAGGCTAGTGAGCGACGAGAAGGTAGTGACCAATAAGGAAGTTTCCCCGGGCAAGCCTGTGAGCTGGCGTGCGCAGGCCGCGCAGTTAGCTGCGATCGTGGCCATCGTATTCGTTGCCAAGGGCGCGCTGGCCGAGCCGTTTTACGTGCCGTCCGGCTCGATGGAGCCGACGCTGTTGATCGGCGACGCGCTGCTCGCCTCGAAATTTCCCTACGGCTACGGTGCGGCGTCGCTGCCGATCCAGATCACGCTCCCCGAGACCGGCCGGCTGTTCGGCGACACGCCCAAGCGCGGCGACGTCGTCGTGTTCCGCTGGCCCGGCGACCGCTCGCAGGCCTGGGTCAAGCGCGTGGTGGGATTGCCGGGCGACCGCATCCAGTTGCGGCAGGGCCAGCTCTTCATCAACGACCACGCCGCGACGCTGAAGCCCGATGGCACAGGTCAGGCGGAAGACGATCGCGGTAACACCGAGCGTGCCTATCGCTTCGTCGAGACGCTGCCGAACGGCGTCAGCCACGCCATTTTCAAGATGCATGACAATGGCAGGCTCGACAACACGCCCGAGGTGACGGTGCCGCCGGGCAAACTGTTCGTGCTCGGCGACAACAGGGACAATTCCGCCGACAGCCGCGTCGCGGTGCGCGACGGCGGCGTCGGACTGCTGCCGATCGACAATCTGATCGGCCGTGCGGATGCCGTGGTCGGCTCGTGGGATCTCGGCATGCGCAGCCAGCCGATGTGGACGTGGCTGTCGGGTTTCCGGCTGGCGCGGTTTTTTACCTCGGTGCAGTGAGGACGTAGCCCGGATGCAGCCAACGGGTCGCGCGAATGCGCGCCCGATGACAGGCTCCGCGAAATCCGGGAAAGGTTTCGCCAGCGGATGCAGTTTCCCCGGATTTCGCTTCGCTCCATCCGGGCTACATTCTTCGCCGGGCGAAGCCCATGACCTTCGACGAGTTGCGAAAAATCGCGCTGGCCTGGCCTGAAGTCGAAGACGGCACCTCCTACGGCACGCCGGCGCTCAAAGTGCGCAAGAAGATGCTGGCGCGGTTGAAGGAAGACGGTGACAGCCTGGTGATGCCGGGCGTGCCGCAAGATGAGCGCGAGATGCTGGTGGAAAGCCAGCCGAAGGTGTTTTACTTCACCGATCACTACCGCGATTATCCGATGGTGCTGATCCGCCTGTCGAAGGCCAAGCGCGCCAATGTCGAGCCATTGCTGCGGCGACACTGGCGCACGCTGGCGTCGAAGAAGGCGGTGAAGGAATTCGACATGAATTCGTAGGGGGGCAAAGGCGCGCGGCGCCGTGCCCACCATCTTTCCACGATCGTAAGGGAATGGTGGGCACGCTTCGCTTTGCCTACCCTACGGCAGTACGATGAACCGCGACCAATTCCTCACCGCCGCCCTGCAAAATCCCGCCAACGAAATCATTGCCGAGGAACTGTTTCGGCTTGCGCTGCCGGATGCGTGGCTGGTCTCCGGCTGTCTGGTGCAGACGGTGTGGAACGTGCTGACGAGCCGCGCGGTCGATTACGGCATCAACGATTACGACGTGTTCTATTTCGATCCCGATACATCGTGGGAGGCGGAAGACAACGTCATCCGCACGCTGGCGGAGCGGTTTGCAAGCCGCGGCATCGCGGTCGAGGCGCGCAACCAGGCGCGCGTTCATCTCTGGTACCCCGAAAAGCATGGCCTGCCCTACCCGGAGCTGCGGTGTTCGATGCAAGGCATAGACCGGTTCTTGACCGGGAATACCCAGATCGGAATCCGGCGCACGCGCGAAGGCTACGAGGTGTACGCGCCGAACGGGTATGACGATGTCGCCGCACTGATCGTGCGGCCCAATCCCGGCGCGAATTTTTCCGCCGTGAATTACGCGGCGAAAGCGGCGCGATGGAAGGCGCTGTGGCCGGAGATCACGGTGCTGCCGGCCGAATGAAGCCGTAGCCCTACCTCACCACGCCGGACGTGAACCCCGCCTTGCGTCGCGGCGGCTTGATGTCCTTCTTCAGGAAGCACTGCGCCTCCTTGCCGGCATAGCCCGGCCGCGCATAGGTCCAGGCGCGGCATTTGTTGTCGGCGGCGCAGGCGGCCTTGCAGGCGTCGTCGCCGTCACCGCTCTTGAGATCAAAGCTCTTGTAGTCGCCGCCGAAGCGGTCGATCGAGGTTTCGACTGCCTCGTTGCGCCGTTCGAGCACGCCGGCGCCGCGCACGCCGGAGACGCAGCAATCGCTCTGCACCCGCGCCGGCACGTTGCTCTTGAGCCAGCACACCGCGCGGTTGGCCAGGTCGGTCGGATAGCTGAAGGTCCAGGCGCGGCAGCGGCGATCGCGCTCGCACACCAGCGCACATTCCGCCGGATCGCCCGAGATCACGGGTGCGCTGAGATAATCACCACCGGGACGGTCGAAATTGGCCTGCGCCAGCGCCGGGCGCGCGGATACGGCCGCCGCCAAAAAGGCGAGCGTGACCACACACGCCCTGAGCAGGCGGACAGTCCTCATCCGTAGTTGCTTTCGAATGCGCGCTTTCAGAACGGGGTGACCTCAAATCACCACCCCGCCCTATCTCTTTGATCCGAGCGCCATTTGAGCGCCATCAACCTGTACGGTGGATGAACGGCCGGAAGGTTAAGCAACCCGTTCAATTAAAACGCGTATTCCTGATAGACGGGTTCCACGGAACCGCCCCACTCGCCGTTGAACTTGTCCAGCATTTCTTCCGCCGGCGTGCGGCCCGATTCGAGGATGCGCTCCAGCGGCTCGAGGTGGCGACTCTCGTCACGGCCGAGCTGATCGATGCGGCCACGCCGCCGCAACCCCGCATGCGACAGCTTCAGGCATTCCCGGGCGATTTCGAACAAATAGCGATCCCTGATCCTGGCCTTGAAGCCGAAGCGCGGGACGTCGTCGCGCAATGCCTGACGCTCCTGCGCGGTCCAGTGGCGGACCAGATCCCATGCCGCGTTCAGGCTTTCGTCGTCATACAGCAGCCCGACCCAGAACGCCGGCAGCGCCGGCAGCCGGCCCCACGGTACGCCATCGGCGCCGCGCATTTCCAGATAACGCTTGAGGCGGACTTCCGGGAAAATCGTCGACAAATGGTTGGCCCAGTCCGACAACGTCGGGCGCTCGCCGGGAAGCGAGTTGTTGCGGCCCTCGAAGAAGGCACGGAACGACGAGCCGGCGACGTCGACATAGGTCTCGCCGCGCTTGACGAAATACATGGGCACATCGAGCGCGTAATCGACATAGCGCTCGAATCCCATGCCGTCCTCGAACACCCACGGCAACATGCCGGAGCGCGCGTTATCCGTGTCGCGCCAGATCTCGGAGCGGAACGACAGGAAGCCGTTGGGCTTGCCTTCGGTGAACGGCGAATTGGCAAACAGGGCGGTCGCGACCGGCTGCAGCGCGATCGACACCCGCAGTTTCTTGACCATGTCGGCTTCCGAGGAGAAGTCGAGATTGGTCTGCACCGTGCAGGTCCGGTACATCATGTCGATGCCGTATTGCCCGACCTTCGGCATGTAGTTGGTCATGATCTTGTAGCGGCCCTTAGGCATCACCGGGATCTGCGACCGTGACCAGGACGGCGTCATGCCAAGCCCGAGAAAGCCTATCCCCAAGGGCGTTGCGATCTCGCGGACCTGCGCCAGATGCGCCATCAGTTCGGACTGGGTCTGGTGCACGGTCTCGACCGGCGCCCCCGACAATTCGAACTGCCCGCCCGGCTCCAGCGAAATCGCGCCACCCCCGGTGACGTCGTAAAGCCCGATGATGTTGCCGCGCTCCATGATCGGCTCCCAACCGAGCAAAAGCTGCATGCCTTCGAGCAGCGCGCCGATGCCGCGCGAGCCCTCGTACGGCACGGGCTGACGGCCCTCCAGCGTGAACGGGGTCTTCTCGTGCTCGGTACCGATGCGGAACTCGGACGGCGGCTTGGTGCCGGCTTCGAACCACGTGACGAGTTCGTCACGTGATTGCAGCGGCGTCATATCGATCTGGTCACGCGCCATGAAAAAATCCGGATCTCTGGCGATTCGACCGAACGCGCCGTGTGGCCAAGGGAATGCGGACGGCGTCGTCCGCATCAACGAAACATATCAGGACTGTCATCGCGCCGGCACGCCGTCGCGGGCAGCGGCCGCCTTGACCTCGGAGCAGGAGCAGCCCAGCCGGTCGAGCAGACCGCAAAGCTTCATGGCGTCGGCATCGGACAGTTTGGAGCCGACGTGCTTTTCGATCGCCGCCGAATAGGCGTTCCACATTTTCTTCTGCAGCTCGCGCCCGGCCTCGGTGATCTCCACGAACTGCCCGCGCTTGTCGATCTTGCATTCGCGCCGCGCCGCCAGGCCCTCGTCGACCAGGCGGTCGATCAGCCGCGAGGTGGAATATTGCGGGATCAGCATCTGCTTTTCCAGTTCCACCGGGCGCATCTCGCCGGAAGGCGCGCGCGACAGTTCCAGCAGCGCGTCATACCAGGCCAGCGGCGGAAAGCCCGCTTTCTTCAAATCCTGCTCGACGGCATCGAGCACCCGGCTCTGCACCCGCATCAGGCGGATCCAGGCGGCGGTCGCCTCGGTCGATGGTTTGCGTTTCATGCTACGGTCCATGCCAGTCACAGATCAGTGTACCGCACTAAATGCAGCTGCATCAATCTTGACTATTTCATGCAGATGCATTTAGTCGTTCCATCGCCCAAAGCCAAGATTTCCAAGGGACGGAAACGAAAGGAAAATCCAATGAAATTGTATTATTCGCCAGGCGCCTGCTCCCTTTCCCCCCATATCGCGCTACTGGAGGCCGGCCTCCCCTACGACCTAGTCAAGGTCGATCTGCGCGCCAAGAAGCTGGAAAACGGCGACGACTATCTGGCGGTCAATCCGAAGGGCCAGGTGCCCGCGCTGGCGCTGGATTCCGGCGAACTGGTCACCGAAGGCCCGGTCATCGTCCAGATGATTGCCGACAAGGCCGCGGACAAGAATCTGGCCCCCAGCCGCGACCATGCCGATCGCTACAAGCTGCAGGCCTGGCTCACCTATATCAACAGCGAGCTGCACAAGAACCTCGGTCCGCAGTTCGCCCCGGCGCTGTCAGATGACGCCAAGGCCTTCTTCAAGGACCGGGTGATGGGCAAGTTCAAGTACGTCGACGGCGAGTTGGCCGGCAAAGACTACCTGATGGGCAAGCAGTTTTCGGTCGCCGACGGCTACATGTTCACGATGCTGTCATGGGCCGAACGGATGAAATGGGATCTCGCTCATCTCTCCAACCTGATGGCCTACAAGGCCCGCGTCGGAGCGCGCCCAAAGGTGCAGGAAGCGCTGACCAAGGAAGGCCTGCTGAAGGCGGCGTGAGTTTCTTGCGAACAGCCACATATCGAAGGAGGCCGGATCCATAATCCGGCCTTTTTTGTGTTCGTCATTCCGGGGCGATGCGAAGCATCGAACCTCCGATGTGCAATTGCACATCGGGGAATCTCGAGATTCCCCGGGGTGCAATTGCACCCCTGAGGTCTGGTCCTTCGGACCATCCCGGAATGACGGGGGAAATATTACGCCGCCTGTTTCTTCGGCGGAAACTTGCCGTAGAAAGTCTCGCCCTTGGCCGCCATGTCTTCCAGCAGTTTCGGCGGGGTGAAGCGCGAGCCGTATTTGGCCTCCAGCTTGTGGCAGAGCTCGACGAATTTTCGCGTGCCCATGAAGTCGATATAGGACAGCGTGCCGCCGGTGAACGGCGCAAAGCCGAAGCCGAGGATCGAGCCGACATCGGCCTCGCGCGGATCGGTGATGACGTGATCCTCCACCGTGCGCGCGGCTTCCACCGCCTGCACCACCAGGAAGCGTTGCTTCAATTCCTCGATATCGAGCGTATCCGGATCGAGCTGCTTCGGCTGCAGCGCTGATAATCCCGGCCACAGGCTCTTCTGGCCCTTGCCCTTCTCGGGGTAGTCGTAAAAGCCCTTGCTGTTCTTGCGGCCGAGGCGGCCCTGTTTTTCGACCAGCTCCACCATCAGCTTCTTCTGGTCGGGGTTGATGGAATTGGGACCGAGATCCGCTTCCGTCGCCTTGATGACCTTGAGGCCGAGGTCGAGGGCGACTTCATCCGACAGCGACAGCGGGCCGACCGGCATGCCGGCCATCTTGGCGCAGTTCTCGATCATGGCCGGCGGCACGCCTTCCAGGAACATCTCGTTGCCTTCGGCGATGTAACGGCCGACGCAGCGGTTGGCGTAGAAGCCGCGCGAATCATTGACGACGATCGGCGTCTTGCCGATCACCCGCACATAGTCGAGCGCGGCGGCGAGCGCGACATCGCCGGTGTTCTTGCCGAGGATGATTTCGACCAGCATCATCTTCTCGACCGGCGAGAAGAAGTGGATGCCGACGAACTTGCCCTGCTCCTTGAAGCTTTCGGCAAGCGAGGTGATCGGCAGCGTCGAGGTGTTGGACGCGAAGATCGCATCGGGCTTCAAGTACTGCTGCGCCTTGGCAAAGGTGTCCGCCTTGACCTTGCGGTCCTCGAACACGGCCTCGATGACGAGATCGCAATCCCCGAGCGTGGCGTAGTCCGCGGTTGGGGTGATGCGCGCCAGCAGCGCGTCGCGGTCACCCGCCTTGGCGCGGCCCTTGGTGATCTGCTCGTCGATCACCTTCTGCGCATGCGCCTTGCCCTTGTCGGCGCTTTCCTGGTCGCGATCGATCAGTACCACGTCGAGGCCGGCACGCGCGGAGACGTAGCCGACGCTGGCGCCCATGAAGCCGGCGCCGATCACGGCGACCTTCTTGATCCTGGTCGGCGGCACGTTCTGCGGACGCCGCGCGCCCTTGTTCAGTTCCTGCATCGACAGGAACAGGCTGCGGATCATCGCCGCCGCTTCCTTGGAGCGCAGCACCTTGGTGAAGTAACGCGACTCGACGCGGAGCGCGGCGTCGATCGGCAACTGCAGGCCCTCGTAGACGCAGCTCATGATAGCGCGCGCCGCCGGGTAATTGTCGTAGGTCTCGCGGCGGTAGATGGCGTTGCCGGCCGGAAACATCATCATGCCGGCCTTGGAGAACACCGGGCCGCCCGGCAGCTTAAAACCCTTCTCGTCCCAGGGCGCGACCGCCTTGCCGCCACCCTTGATCCAGTCCTTGGCCGCCTCGATCAGATCGGCCGCCGGCACGATGGCGTGAATCAGATTGAGCGCCTTGGCCTTGTCGACCGTGACCGGATCGCCCTTGAGCAGGATCGTCATCGCATCCTGCGGCGGGACGAGGCGCGGCACGCGCTGGGTGCCGCCGGCGCCCGGGAACAGGCCGACCTTCACTTCGGGCAGGCCGAGGCGAGTTTTGGGATTTTCAGCCGCGACGCGGTAATGGCAGGACAGCGTCACCTCAAAGCCGCCGCCGAGCGCGAGCCCATTGATCGCGGCCGCCCACGGCTTGCCGCAGGTTTCGATGCCGCGCAATACCAGCGAGAAGCGGCGGCTCTGCTCGAACAGCATCTGGTTGGCAGCTTCCTCGCCCTTCTCCTTCAGCATCTTGGCATAGGCGACGTTCATGCCCTCGAGCATCGAGAGATCAGCGCCGGCGCAGAAGGCCTCCTTGCTGGAGGTGATGACGACGCCCTTCACCGCGGCATCCGCCGTGGTCTGCTTCAATATCTCTTCGAGCTCGGTGGTCGAGGTCTCGTCCAGCACGTTCATCGAACGTCCGGGAATGTCCCAGGTGACGAGCGCAATGCCGTCGGCGTCGGTCTCTACCTTGAAATTCTTGAAGGCCATGTTGGTGCTCCCTCGATGCCGGCAGCCGATGTCAGGCGCGGCGGTTAAATTGGATTTCGTAGGGTGGGCAAAGCGCAGCGTGCCCACCATTCCCAGCGGGGTGCGTGATGGTGGGCACGGCGCAAGAGCGCCTTTGCCCACCCTACGGCACCTACACTCTTTCGATGATCGTAGCCGTCCCCATGCCGCCGCCGATGCACAACGTCACCAGCGCGGTGGACTTGTTGGTGCGCTCCAACTCGTCGAGCACGGTGCCGAGGATCATCGCACCGGTCGCACCGAGCGGATGGCCGAGCGCGATCGCGCCGCCATTGACGTTGATCTTCGAAGGATCGATGTCGAAGGCCTGCATGTAGCGCAGCACCACCGAGGCAAAGGCCTCGTTCAGTTCGAACAGATCGATGTCCGACTTCTTCATGCCGGAGCGCTCGAACAGCTTTTCGGTGACGTCGACAGGGCCGGTCAGCATCATCGCGGGCTCCGAGCCGATATTGGCAAAGGCGCGGATTTTTGCGCGCGGCTTCAGGCTGTACTTGGCGGCGGCCTCCTTGCTGCCGAGCAGCACCGCGCCCGCTCCGTCGACGATCCCTGAGGAATTGCCGGCGTGGTGCACGTAGTTGATCTTCTCGACCTCGGGATGCGACTGGATCGCCACCGCGTCGAAGCCGCCCATCTGGCCCATGACCACGAACGACGGCTGCAACTGGCCGAGCGACTGCATCGTCGTGGTCGGGCGCATGTGTTCGTCCTTGGCGAGGATGGTCAGGCCGTTGATATCCTTGACCGGCACCACCGACTTGTTGAAGCGGCCCTCGTCCCAGGCCTTTGCGGCGCGCTGCTGGCTTTGCACCGCGTAGGCGTCGACGTCGTCGCGCGAAAAACCGTACTTGGTGGCGATCAGGTCGGCCGAGACGCCCTGCGGCATGAAATAGGAAGGCACCGCCATCGAGGGGTCCATCGGCCAGGCGCCGCCGGACGCGCCGATACCGACGCGGCTCATGGACTCGGCTCCGCCGCCGATCACGAGTTCATGCTGGCCGGCCATGATCTGGGCGGCGGCGAAATTCACGGCATCGAGGCCGGAAGCACAGAAGCGGCTGAGCTGCACGCCGGGAACTGTCTCGCCGAGCCCCGCCTTCAGCGCGGCGAAGCGCGCGATGTCGCTGCCGGCCTCGCCGACCGGATCGACCACGCCGAGCACGACGTCATCGACCACGTCCTCGGCCAGATTGTTACGCTCCTTCAGCGCCTGCAGCGGCACGGTGGCGAGCGCCAGCGCGGTGACCTCGTGGAGCGCGCCATCGGATTTGCCTCGGCCGCGCGGGGTGCGAACGTGATCGTAGATATATGCCTCAGGCATGACGCCCTCCTGGTATGAGGATCATAATATTATAGGCGAAAGACAGGGAAACGGCGAAAAAATCTCAGAACGCTTCCGCCGCCAATTCCATGGTGGTCGCGCAGCCGGTCTGGATGCGTGCAAGATGCACCGAGGTTTCCGGCAGCATCCGCTCCATGAAGAAGCGGCCGGTCACCAGCTTGGTGGAGAGATAGGGCGTGGCCCCGGAGCCCGCAATCTTGTCCTGAGCCACTTTGGCCATCCGCGCCCACATATAGGCGAAGGTCACGAGACCGAACAATTGCATGTAGTCGGTGGCGGCCGCACCCGCATTGTCGGGCTTGGTCAGCGCGTTCTGCATCAGCCAGCCGGTGGCCTGCTGCAGATGGCCGAGGGCTGCCGAGAGCGGGGTGACGAACGGCTTCATCGCCTCGTCGCCGCCGTGCTCCTTGGCGAAAGCGCCGACCTCGGCAAAGAACGCCATCACGGCGCGGCCGCCATCGCGCGGCAATTTGCGGCCGACCAGGTCGAGCGCCTGAATGCCGTTGGCGCCTTCATAGAGCATGGCGATGCGCGCATCGCGCACGAACTGCTCCATGCCGTGCTCGGCGATGTAGCCGTGGCCACCATACATCTGCTGCGCCAGCACCGCGTTGGAGAATCCGACGTCGGTCATCACGCCCTTCATGACCGGCGTCATCAAGCCCATGTGGTCGTCGGCTTCCTGGCGGTCCTTCGGGTCGGAGGAACGATGCGCGACGTCGCTCTTCAGCGCGGTCCACACCACCATGGCGCGGGCCGCCTCGTTGAAGGCGCGGATGGTGAGCAGCACGCGACGCACGTCGGGATGCACGATGATGGGATCGGCCGGCTTGTCCGGCTCCTTGGCGCCGGTCAGCGAGCGGCCCTGCAGACGCTCGCGCGCATACTGGACGGCGTTCTGATAGGCGACTTCGGACTGTGCGAGGCCCTGCACGGCGACGCCGAGGCGGGCCTCGTTCATCATCACGAACATGCCCTGCATGCCCTTGTTCTCTTCGCCGATCAGCCAGCCGGTGGCGTTGTCGTAGTTCATCACGCAGGTGGAATTGCCGTGGATACCCATCTTGTGCTCGATCGAGCCACAGGACACGCCGTTGCGCGCGCCCAGCGAGCCGTCGGCATTGACCAACACCTTCGGCACCACGAACAGCGACACGCCCTTGATGCCGGCCGGCGCACCTTCGATGCGCGCCAGCACCAGATGGATGATGTTCTCGGTGATATCGTGCTCGCCCGCGGAAATGAAGATCTTGGTGCCTGATATCATGTAGCTGCCGTCGGCCTGCTTGACGGCCTTGGTGCGCAACAGGCCGAGATCCGTGCCGCATTGCGGCTCGGTGAGGTTCATGGTGCCGGTCCACTGGCCCGCCACCATCTTCGGCACGAACATCTTCTTCTGCTCGGGCCTGCCGTGCACCAGCAGCGCCGCAGTCGCGCCCATGGTCAGGCCGCCATACATCGAGAACGCCATGTTGGCCGCGCTCTGGAATTCGGTGACCACCTGGCTCAGCGTCACCGGCAGCCCCTGCCCGCCATATTCCGCCGGCGCCGACAGTCCGAGCCAGCCGCCTTCGGCCACCTGCTTGAAGGCTTCCTTAAAACCCTTCGGCGTGGTCACCGAGCCGTCGTCATTCCGCTTGCAGCCTTCGAGATCGCCGACACGGTTGAGCGGCTGCAGCACCTCTTCGGAGAGTTTTGCCGCCTCGCCGATGATCGCCTCGCGCACGTCGGCGGAGGCGTCGGTGAACCCGGGCAGATTGTCGTAGCGATCAATCTGGAACACGTCGTTAAGCAGGAAGGTGACGTCTTCCACGGGGGCTTTGTAGATCGGCATGATGTTCTCCCGGCAGGGGCAAAGAGTGGCGAAGGCGCTTGAACTGAATTCGTCGTGGCGATCCGGAACGAGACCTTATCCGGTTCGGGCAGTCGTAGGGAGTAAGAGGCCAGCAAATATGCGGACAGCCATTGCGACATAAGGCGCGCCGGACGGCGCTGCCCTGGCCTCACTGCCTGGCGAGTTGCTCCCCCATCAAACGGTGCAGCAGATTGATTCCCTTCAGCGGACGCACCATCACCTTGAAATGCGTGATCTTGCCGTCATCGCTGAAGGTGATGATGTCGACGCCGTTGATCTTGATGCCCTCGATCTCGTTTTCGAATTCGAGCACCGCGCCGTTCGCGCTGCGCCATTCGCCCGTATATTTGAAGCCGGGGCCGCCAAGGACCTTCTCGGCGCTCGCCAGATATTTGAAGGTGATGTCGCGCCCGCGCTGCGGCGTGTGGACGACGGGACTTTCGAACACCGCATCCGGATGCAGCAGGTCCCACAATGCCGCCGTGTCGTGGGACTTCATGTAGCCGTACCACTTGTCGAGGCCGCTCATGGTCATCATGTCTCCTGTGCGGGCGATGACGGGCTGGCGCCGGGGAATGGGCTTCTCCGGAGCTTATGCGCATTGACGCATATGCAACTTTATGCATAATGTCAATCACTGTTATTCCGGAGGCCGGCGTCGTGGCGCTTGGTGACGCGATCCTTGCCTGCCTGACCGAACGTCCGATGACGGGCTACGAGCTCGCCAAGACGTTCGACAACTCCATTGGATTCTTCTGGAAGGCCGACCACCAGCAAATTTATCGCGAGCTCACCAAGCTTCGCGACCGCGGCCATATCCAGGGCCGCGAGGTGGTGCAGTCCGGTAAGCCGAACAAGCTGGTCTATACGCTCACGCCGGAAGGGCGGGCCGCTCTCCGGCATTGGGCCGCCCGGCCCAGCGTTCCGGCCTCGATCAAGGACGACCTTTTGGTGCGGCTCTATGCGCTCGACAGCGTCGACATCGAACCGGTGCGCACCGACCTGATGGCGCGGCTGGAACATCACCGCGACCGTTTTGCGCGATATGAGCGGCTGCTCAACAAACGCTTTCCGGACGGCACGGCGCCGCCGGCCGACGTCGGCAAACTGCTCGGGCTTCGCATCGGCCTGGCCCATGAGCGCGCTGTTGCCGAGTGGTGCGAAGAGGCGATCGAGGCGCTGTCGGCCCTCACCGCCAGCGCAGCACGGACCAACGTCGTGCCGATCGAAGAAGGCCAGCGCGAAAACAACGGGTAGAGCGCGATGAGATCAGGGTGGGCCGTGACGGCGGACCATCCCGCACCCGGGAACGCAAGCGGCAGGAGGGCTGCTAGCCGGCGCCCATTCTACTTTGCATGGGGTTGTTTTCGCGATTTTGTATCTCGGCCCTGCGGTTGCGTTCCGATTGAATCGGAACGGCCACAGCCGATTTGACGCCCCGGTAACTTTTGCGGCCGTGCGTCCCATTCCTTAACCCGTTCTTTACCGTAAGGAACAAAAGTCAGTTCCGAGGCAGGCGACCTGCGCGGAAATAAGATTGTCTCTTCTGTGGGACGCGCGGGGAGGCTGATGGCGCTGGTGGGGCGCCGAAGCGGAACCGGACGAGAGCATGAATTCGCGCGTATCGTGGAGTGTTGACGGCATCGATCCATCCGTCCGCGAAAGGGCCGAGGCGGCCGCGCGGCGCGCCGGCATGTCGCTGAGCGACTGGCTCAATTCCACCATCGGCGAACCGCTTCCGCCCAGCTTCAGCGCGCCTTCCCATCAGCGGCCGGCGATGCCGAGCCGTGAAAGCCGCGACGTTGCCGACATTCATCAGCGGCTGGATTCGATCACAAAGCAGATCGAGCAGATTTCGCGGCCCGCGCCGCGCGGCGAGACGCCGCGTGGCGAAGCAGCCCGTGGCGAGCCGACGGTGGCCCGCCAGCTCAACGACGCCATTTCGCGCCTCGACGCGCGGCTCTCGCAGATTTCCAACCCAGCGCCGACCCGGCAGGCCCAGATGCAGGAAAAGCAGCGTCAGACCGATCAGGTCGAGCGGGCCGCAGCCCAGGTCTATCGCCCCGCGCCGCCGCTCAGTCCGGCCTCGCTGGATTTTGCAATCGCCGAAATCGCCGCGCGCCAGAACGAACTCGACAGTCCGCCGCCGCGCCAGATGTCGTCGCGCAACGCCGCACCGACGGCCTCTGCCGCCCAGCCCAACTTTTCGCAGCCGATGATGCAGGCAGCGCCTGCGGGGCCGGATTTTTCCTCGCTCGAACGGCACCTGCTCAAGATCACGAGCCAGATCGAGGCGCTGCAGCGTCCCGATCATGTCGAGGAGTCGATCGCCGCCTTCCGCAGCGAACTCGCCGAAATCCGTCAGGCCATCACCGAAGCGGTGCCGCGCCGGGAGATTGAATCGCTCGAGAACGAAATCCGCTCGCTGTCCCGCCGCATCGACGACAGCCGCCAGCACGGCACCGATGGCCAGATGCTGGCCGGCATCGAACGCGCGCTCGGCGAAATCCGCGAAGCGCTGCGCTCGCTGACGCCGGCCGAGCAGCTCACCGGCTATGACGAGGCGATCCGCAATCTCGGCGCCAAGCTCGATCTGATCTTGCGCTCGAACGACGATCCCTCGACGGTGCAGCAGCTCGAAAGCGCGATCGTGGCGCTGCGCGGAATCGTCTCCAACGTCGCCTCCAACGACGCACTGGCCCGGCTCGCCGACGACGTGCACACGCTGTCGGCCAAGGTCGATCAGCTTTCCCGCTTCGACAGCAACAGCGACGCCTGGGGCATGATCGAGCAGCGCCTGGTCGCGCTGACCGCGACAGTGGAAGCAAGGCAGCCGCCGGCTGCCAGCGAGCATTCGGAACTCCTCGAAAACGCAGTGCGCTCGCTGTCGGAACGGCTCGATCGCCTCCCGGTCGGCAACGACAACACGTCGGCCTTTGCCCATCTCGAGCAACGCGTGTCCTATCTGCTGGAGCGCCTGGAAGCCTCTAACAACGACCGGTCCGCCACGCCCGCCGTCGATCTCGGACGGGTCGAGGAAGGGCTGCACGATATTCTGCGTTCGCTCGAACGCCAGCACGCCAGCCTGGTCGCGCTCGCCGATTCCCGCAATTCCGGCGACACCGCGCAGCCGACGGACCCCGGCATCGTCGATCTGGTCAAGCGCGAGCTGTCCGACATCCGCTTCAGCCAGTCGGAAACCGACCGCCGCACGCAGGACTCGCTCGAGACCGTTCACAGCACGCTCGGCCACGTGGTCGACCGCCTGTCGACGATCGAAGGTGATCTGCGCACGGTTCGCACCGCAGCTCCGGCGGCGCCCGAGCCCGCCCGGGCGGCGCTTGAAATCCGCGAAGAGGCCCCGCGTGCGGCAACGCCGCCGCAGGCCTTTGCGCCACCGCCCCTGATGCAGCCCGCGCCGCCGCCGAAACCGGAACTGCCGAACCCCGCCGCGCTGCAAGCGCAGCCCCAGGAACATTTCGCCGCCGCGCCACGCGAATTCCACGCCGCACAGCCGGCCGCGCCGGCC
This sequence comes from Bradyrhizobium sp. AZCC 2262, assembly GCF_036924535.1. Classification (NCBI taxonomy): domain Bacteria; kingdom Pseudomonadati; phylum Pseudomonadota; class Alphaproteobacteria; order Hyphomicrobiales; family Nitrobacteraceae; genus Bradyrhizobium; species Bradyrhizobium sp. AZCC 2262. The sequence goes on from NZ_JAZHRT010000001.1 coordinate 7,389,887, forward strand.
GCCCCGCCATTGCCGCCGCGGGCGATCAGCGAAATCCTGGAGCCGCACGCCGCCGCGCCGCGCACCGCGATCGCGCCGGAATTGCCGCCGGATCATCCGCTCGAGCCGGGCACGCGGCCGACCGCGCGCTTGTCTTCGCCGTCGGAGCGGATCGCAGCTTCCGAGAACGCGATCAGCGAAATCGCTTCCGCACCCAAGGAGCCGGTGAGCTCGTCGAGCTTCATTGCCGCCGCGCGCCGCGCCGCGCAGGCCGCAGCCGCTGCGCCGCCTCCCGAGAAAGCGGGACGTTCGGCAAAGGCCGCGCCCAAGGACAAGGGCGGCGACAAGGCCAAGGCGGACGACAAGAACCCCTCGAACATCTCCTCCAAGATCCGCTCGCTCCTGGTCGGCGCGAGCGTGGTCGTGATCGTGCTCGGCACGTTCAAGATGGCGATGACGCTGCTCGACACCGGCAGCGTGCTGCAACTGCCGATGATGGAACAGCCCAGCGAGCCGGCCGCTCCGGCGGCGCAGGCCCCGGCGCCGGCGGAGAGCAGCACCAGGCCCGCAATGCCAGCGGCTCCAGGACCCCTGATGATGTCGCCGACGCCGGTCGAGAAGCAGTCGAACAATTCTTCCGCACCGAACACGCTGGATAGCGCGCGGATCGTGGCCCCGCCGGCCCCCGCGGCAGCCAGCGACGTCACCGGCGCGATCACGACGATGCCGGCCACCGGCGGCAAGCTCGCCATGATCGCGGTGCCGCCGACCGAGCGGCTGCCTGACGGCATCGGCGGCCCGGCATTGCGCGCCGCCGCGCTGAAGGGCGATCCGGCTGCGGCTTACGAGGTCGCCGTGCGCTTTGCCGAAGGCAAGGGCGTTGCGCCTGATCTCGACGAGGCCGCGAAATGGTACGACCGCGCCGCCCAGGCTGGCGTGGTGCCGGCTATCTTCCGGCTCGGCACCTTCTACGAGAAGGGCCTGAGCGTAAAAAAGGACGTCGATATCGCGCGACGCTATTATGCGCAGGCGGCCGAGCGCGGCAGCGCCAAGGCGATGCATAATCTGGCCGTGCTCGACGCCGATGGCGGCGGCAAGGGCGCCAATTACAAGAGCGCGTCGATCTGGTTCCGCAAGGCCGCCGACCGCGGCGTCGCCGACAGCCAGTTCAACCTCGGCATCCTCTATGCCCGCGGCATCGGCGTCGAACAGAACCTCGCCGAATCCTTCAAATGGTTCAGCCTGGCGGCAGCCCAGGGCGACGCAGACGCCGGTCGCAAGCGCGACGATATCGCCAAGCGCCTCGACGTTCAGTCGCTGGCGGCCGCCCGGCTCGCGATCCAGACCTTTACGCCGGAGCCGCAGCCCGACGACGCCGTCAACGTGGCTTCGCCCGCCGGCGGCTGGGATTCAGCTCCCGCACCGGCCACCGGCAAGCCCGGCGCCAAGCCGGCCGTCGCGGCCAAGCGCACCGCCGCTGTTCAATAAGACAAGTCGCGATGCCGCTGGCATCGCCGCCATAATCCTCTGCCATAAATTCGTATAATGCTTGGGGCTAGAGCTTTCGTTCTGATTGAATCAGAACCAAAGCTCTAGATTCTTGTTTTGACGCGTTTTCTTCACGCGAACCGGGTACCCACTTCGCTCGAAAACGCTATGACCCGACCCCAAACGGGTCGACTTGCCACGAGGACCAATTGTCGACTGAAGACAGCCAGGGGGAAAATCGCTTCCGCAGGTCGCCGACAGGCCCCGCGGTCGCGCCGCCGCGCATGCCGGCTGGTCAGGCCCAGCCGTCGCCAGTGCAGCCGCGCCGGCACAAACGGCATTTCTGGTCGATCGCCATCTTCATCCTGCTGGTCTCCGGCGTCTGCATTCGCGCCTACCGCGACCTGTCGCAGCCCGAGGCCTGGCACTACTGGAAAGACCAGTACGTCTCGCCGAGCCTGACTTTTTCGCTGATCGACAAGGTCGACCTCGACGGCGCCGGGCAGGGTCGCCGCGCACTCTTCGTCAGCGGCACGATCGGCCCCGCCGCTGCAGCGCTGTTTCGCGACAAGCTGGACCAGGCCAATCTCGTCCCCGGCGACATCGTCCTGCTGGCCTCCCCCGGCGGCGATCTGAACCAGGCCATGATCATGGGCGAGATCATCCGGTCACGCTCGCTTGCGACCGCGGTCGGCGGCGCCGACGCCTCGGGCCGGGTGAAGCCGGCTTATTGCGCCAGCGCCTGCGTGCTGGTCTATGCCGGGGGCAAGACCCGCTTCGGCGTATTGGGCTCGGCATTGGGTGTTCATCGGTTTGTCACAACCAGCCCTGTGAACGACCCCGTCGCGGAAGCCCAGCGGATTGCCGGCGCTGTGCTGGGCTACATGACCAAAATGGGGGTGTCGTCCTCCATCGTGGAAGCAATGTCCGAGACCCGGGAGATTCGCTGGCTCAGCCCCAAACAGGCGCTGGCCATGAACCTCGTCACCGAACCGCTCGGAAAGCCCTGAGCCAGCCGGGCGCCCGAGCTTGCACGAACGGATCTGGCCCTCGGATTTGTAACGCGTTTCAACGTCCTGACGGACGCGCGCGTGTACGGCAAAAATTTGCCTTCCCGGGCATTTTTAGTCCCTCATCCCTTCGAATTCAGTTATGCAAAGACGCGGGAACCGGCCCTGCGCACGCAAAGGTGCATGCGCGAACCGGCTTCCACTGCCGGCAAATACAACAGAAACCATGCCCTGAGCGGCCGCCCGGCCGTCTCTTGCGGCAAAGCTACAAAAGCAGACGCGCGTGCAGCTCTACCTCCCGATCGCCGATATCCCAGTCAATGTTTTCCTCATCCTGGCGATGGGCGCGGCGGTTGGGTTCGTGTCCGGCATGTTCGGGATCGGCGGCGGCTTCCTGATGACGCCGCTGTTGATCTTCGTCGGCATTGCGCCGGCGGTCGCGGTCGCCTCCGTCGCCAGCCACATCGCCGCCTCCTCGTTTTCCGGCGCGCTGTCCTATTGGCGACGGCGCGCCATCGATCCACTGCTGGCGGCGGTGCTATTGACCGGCGGCACCATGGGCACGGCGCTCGGGGTCTGGACCTTCACGCTGCTGCGCTCGCTTGGTCAGCTCGATCTCATGATCGCGATGTCCTACGTGATCCTGCTGACCACCGTCGGCGGCCTGATGTTCTGGGAGGGCCTGCGGGCGCTGTTGCGGGCCCGCCGCGGCGGCCCGGTCACCATGCGCCGCCCTGGCAGCCATGTCTGGATCCATGGCCTGCCGCTGAAGATGCGCTTCAAGCGCTCGAAAATCTATCTGTCCGTGATTCCCGTCGTCGTGATCGGCTTGGTCATCGGCTTCATCGGCGCCGTGATGGGCATCGGCGGCGGCTTCATCCTGGTGCCGCTGTTGATCTACGTGCTGCGGGTGCCGACCTCGACCGTGATCGGCACCTCGATGGTGCTCACGCTGGTCACGATGGTGTTCGCCACCATGCTGCACGCCATCACCAATCATCTGGTCGATGCCGTGCTGGCGCTGATCTTGATGGTCGGCGGCGTCACCGGCGCGCAGTTCGGCGCACGCGCGGGGCAGAAAATCCGCGGCGAACATTTGCGGCTGCTGCTCGGGCTGCTGGTGCTCGCCGTCGGCGTCCGGTTTGCCGTCGAACTGGTGATCCGGCCCGAGGATCTCTTCACCATCCGCGAAACCGGGGTGACGGGATGACCATGCGCCTCCCGCTCACGCTGATCGGGCTTTTGCTGGGCGCAGTGCTCGCGGCCTCGCCCACGCAGGCCGAGCGGCTGATCGTGTCGGTGTCGAACCACCGCGTCACCGTGACGCCGAATTATTCCGGCGAGGAGCTCGTGCTGTTCGGCTCGGTGGAGAAGGACGCCACCACGCCGGCCAATCGCACCTACGATCTGGTGGTGACGGTTGCCGGCCCGCGCGCCGACATGGTCACCCGCCGCAAGGAGCGCCGGTTCGGGATCTGGATCAACACCGACTCCCGGCAGTTCCTGAAAGTGCCGAGCTACCTGGCGCTGTTCTCCAACCGGCCGTTCGACGCCATCGCCTCGCCCGAAGTGCAGCGGCGGCAGCAGCTCGGGCTGAACAACGTCTTGCTGACCCAGCGCGTCGGCAGCGACTACGCCGACGTGGTGCCCGACGACGTGTTCCGCAGCGCCTTCGTGCGGCTGCGACGGCAGCACGGCCTCTATCGCGAGGAGACCTCGGCGGTGACATTCCTGACGCCGACGCTGTTCCGCACCGGCATTCCCCTGCCCGCGGAAGTGCCGATCGGCCTCTATAACGTCGAGATCAAGCTGTTCGCCGACGGCGCACTGGTGGCCAAGACCGACACCGCGTTCGAAATCGTCAAGGTCGGCTTCGAGCAGTTCGTCGCCACCACCGCGCAGCAGCACGGTTTTGTTTACGGGCTGATCACGGCGTTCATGGCGCTGATGACGGGATGGATGGCCTCGATCGTGTTTAGGAAGGATTGAGCCCGTCGCTCAGTTCGTAGGGTGGGCAAAGCGAAGCGTGCCCACCATGTATCCCCATCACGACTTCCCGACAAAGAATCCGACGCCCATCGCGACGACACTAAGCATCATCGCAGCCGTCGACAGCCAGCCCAGCCAAAAAAGCGAACCGCCGACCACGAAGCGGCCCATCACATCCTTGCGCCGCGCCATCAACATCAGCAGCACCATCACGGGCACGGCGAGCACGCCGTTGATGACGGCGCTCCAGTACAGCGCCGAGATCGGGTTGATGGAGGTGAAATTCAGCGCGATGCCAATACCCGCCGACAGCGCCAGCACGGCATAGAATGCGGCCGCTTCCTTCGGCTTGCGCGCGAGCCCGACCGGCCATTGCCGCCCCTCGCCGACGGCGTAGGCCGTGGCGCCGGCAAGCACCGGAATCGCGAGTAGTCCGGTGCCGACGATGCCGAGCGCGAAGATCACTTCCGCGAACGCGCCGGCGATCGGGCGCAGCGCTTCGGCCGCCTCCGCCGACGTCTGAATATCGGTCTTGCCGGCCGCATGCAGGGTCGCCGCCGCGGTAATGATGATCGACAGCGCGATCAGATTGGAGAACGCCATGCCGATGATGGTGTCGGCGCGGATGCGATGAAATTCCTTCCGCGCGCCATAGTGCTTTTCGATCAGGGGCCGCTTCGTCGCGTCGACACGCTGATCCTCCGCTTCCTGCGAAGCCTGCCAGAAGAACAGATAGGGCGAGATCGTGGTGCCGAGGATCGCGACGATGGTCGTGAAATAGTCGAGGCTCCAGGAAAGGCGCGGAACGAGGATGCCGGCGAGCGCCTCAGCCCACGAAACTTTTGCAAAGGCGAGCGCCGCGACATAGGCGAACAGGCTGAGCGTCAGCCATTTCAGCACCGCGACATAGCGCTTGTAGTCGAGGAAGATCTGCGCTGCGACCGAGGTCACGCCGAACAGCAGGACATAGACGATGCTGTGGCCGCCGATCAGCAGTTTGCTGGCGTCCGCCATGGCGCCGAGGTCGGCGGCGATGTTGATGGTGTTGGCGACGAACAGCAGCGTCACCACCACATGGAGCAGCCACGCCGGATAGTACCGGCACGCATTGCCGGAAATGCCGTGCCCGGTGACGCGGCCGACGCGCGCGGAAATTTCCTGGATCGCCACCATCAGCGGAAACGTCAGCAGCATGGTCCAGCCGATGCCGTAGCCGAGCTTCGCGCCGGCCTGGCTGTAGGTGCCGATCCCCGACGGATCATCGTCGGACGCGCCGGTGATCAGGCCGGGGCCGAGCGCCTTCAGCGCATCGCGGAAGCGAAACGGCTGCGGCGGCCTGGCCTTCGGGGCCAGCCTGTCACTGCCAGTATGCTTGTTCGTTTGACGTTTCGAGTTCGACTTGTGGTGCTCTGCCATGCCGGGTCCAGCCGCAGCGACAACGAACCTGACGGGAGCAGGTTCCGGACCGGGACCCTGCCCGAGGACGCCGTGGCAGACAAGCAGCCGCCGTTGCCGTCACGCGGGGTGCGCCGTCTCGATGGTCGTCGCCACGCCCGGCTCCAGAATGCGCAAGCGCGATCCAAACCCCAGCGTATCGAAGGTGGCGCGCAAATCGCCGGCGCTCTGGCGGAAATGCGCCCAGCCGTCGGTATGCACGGGCACGATCACTGCATCGGAAAATGCCCGCGCGGTCTCGATGGTGTCGTTGGTATCCATCGTGAGATGGAACGGACCGCGGGTCTGGGCTGCGCCGGCGAACGGCAGCACCACACCACACTTGAAGCGCTTTGCCACTTCCGCGACGCCATCGAACCAGGTGGTGTCGCCGCTGATGTAGATCGGGCGGCTGCCTGCCCTGCTCGATTCCACCACGAAGCCGATCACGTCGCCCGACAAAGGCTCGATGCCGGCCGGTCCGTGACGGGCGGGCGTGGCCGTGATGGTCAACGACTGGCCGCCCTTCTTCAGCTCGGTCGATGCCCAGGGCGCAAAACCCTCGGTCTTGCCGCCGAGCCGCTTGGCGCCCGCCTCCGTCGTCAGCACGCGCTTTGCTTCGCCGAGAAAGTCACGGCCGGAATGGTCGAGATTGTCCGAATGCTGATCGTGGCTCAGCAGCACCGCATCGATCGCGCCGACATCGCGCGCGCTCATTGCGGGCCCGGTCAACTTCTCCAGCTTCACATGCGGCAGTTGATAAGCGCCGGGCTCATCGAAGGTCGGATCGGTGAGGAGACGGAAGCCGTCGATCTCGATCAGGGCGGTGGGGCCGCCGATCAGGGTGATTGATAGGCTCATGTCGTACTCCTCTTGACCGGCGCTGACGCCGCCGGGCGGGTCACCAGATAGATGCCGAGCGCCACCGGAACGATCCCGAGCAGATCGCGAAGTTCGACATGCTCACCGAGCACGAGGAACGCGAACAGCATGCCGAGCGGCGGCATCAGGAAATGATAGGCGCTCGCGGCGGTCGCGCCACACACTTTCAGGAGATGAAACCAGAGCAGATACGCAAGGATCGATCCGCCGAGCACGAGGAACGCGAACGCACCCAGGAGCCGCGCGCTCGGCACGATGTCGCCCACGCTGGAGAAGGTGAACGCAAACGGCAGCAGCACGATGCCGGCTGAGAGATTCTGCACGCCATTGCCGACCCAGAGGCTGCCCTTCGGCGCAAGCACCTTGAACAGGATGGTGCCGGCCACGATCGAGGCCAATGACGCCAACGTGAACAGGATGCCGTGCCAGTCATCCGTGCCAACCGACATGCGGTGCCAGACGATAAAGCCGACGCCGGCAATGCCGAGCAAAAGGCCCATCACCTTGCGCCAGGTCAGTGTCTCACCCAGAAAGGCCGCCGCGAGCACGGCGGTGAACACCGGATTGGCGCTGACGATCAGGCCGCCGAGGCCTGCGGATACGGTCTGCAGCCCGGTGTAGCCGAGGCCGAGATAGAGCGCGTTGTTGGCGACGCCGATGATCGCGAAAACGGCCGCATCGCGCCAGGCGAGCGAAGACCACGCCTCGCCACGCAGCACCGTAATGCCGAGGATCAGGACGCCGGCCAGCGAGAAACGCGCGGCAAGCAGGATCAGCGGCGGGCAATCGGTGACGCCGATCTTGCCGGCGACGAAGGCAAAACTCCAGAGCAGGCAGAACAGGCCGATATAGAGCGGGAGCGGATTGAAACCGGCGCGAGGAACCGCGACCGAGGGCGCGAGCGACATGGCAAATCTCCTGGGAAGTCTCCTTTCCCAATCAGGTAGGCCCTTGGCTTGATATTTGTAAATTAAATGATAAACTGACATCCAGTGGATTTATGAATGGAGCATTCACATGCTCGATCTGGAGCTCCTGCGCAGCTTTGTCAGTGTCGTCGATGCCGGCGGCTTCACCCGTGCCGGCGAACGCGTTCACCGCACCCAATCGACCGTCAGCCAGCAAATCAAACGGCTGGAAGACGATGTCGGCCAGCCACTATTGAACCGCAGCGGCAAGGACGTGACGCCGACCGAAGCCGGCGAACGGCTATTGTCGTACGCGCGGCGTCTGCTGGCGTTGGCGGAGGAAGCGCGCGACGTGGTGGCGCGCCCCGAGAGCGAGGGCGCGGTGCGGCTTGGTGTGCCCGAGGATTTTGCCGCCTATCGCTTGGCGAAACTGCTGGCGGCATTCTCGCGCTCACATCCCGGCCTGCGGCTCGACGTGCGCGCCGATCAGAGCGCCAACCTCAAGCGCGAGCTCGAACGCGGCGAACTCGATCTCGCATTGTTCAAGCGTGCCGCCGGGGAAAAGGGTGGCATCGCGGTGTGGCCGGAGCGCGTGCACTGGGTCACCAGCAAAACCCATCCACGCGATGTCAGCACCGGCTCGGTGCCGCTGATCGGCTTTCCTTCGGGCTGCCTATATCGCGCGGGCGCGATCCATGCACTGGAAAGCGCCGGGCGTTTCTGGCACATGGCCTATACCTCTTCAAACCTCTCCGGCATCCAGGCCGCGGTCGCCGCCGGCATGGGCCTTAGCATTTTGTCCGAGATGGCGATCCAGGCCGATCATCGCGTGCTGACGGCGAAGGATGGTTTTGCACCGATCGACCGAACCGAAGTGGCGCTGGTGGCGGCCCCCGATGCCAGCCCCGCGACATTGCGGCTGGCGGATCGGCTGGCCGAATTCTGCAGCACGGTGCAGGCGAAGGCGGCGTAAGAGTCAGCGAGCACGCTGCGCTCCCTCGCCCCGCTCTTCGCGGGGTCGAGACGAACGAAGCTCGCTCTTAGAGGGTTGGGGTGAGGGGCTGCCTCCACGAGTGCCGGGGGTGGTGAGACCTGTACCCCCTCACCCGGATCGCATCTGCGATGCGATCCGACCTCTCCCCGCAAGCGGGGCGAGGTTAAGACGATGCCGGCGCTACTCCTAATAGCAGCGCGAGGCAGCGATGGCATGTACCCGGTTGTCGCCGAGCACGTGAGCCATGAAGCCGAGCGCGCCAAAGATTTTCGCGAACGCGACGTCGCGGATGCTCAGCCCACCGGTATAGGCGCCGAACGCCGGCATCACCGCGCGCTCGCCGTCGCTCGCAAAGCATCGCCGCTCCATCGGGCGGCCACGGGTGGCGACGCGTGCCTTGGGATGCAGATGGCCGGCGATTTCGCCCGCCGCCCCTGTCGGCTCATGGCGGAACACAATCGGGCCGATCGCGACTTCGCTCGCGACCACGCCGCCGAGATCGGGCGGCAGCGCTGGATCATGATTGCCCGAAATCCAGATCCAGTCGCGCCGCGCCTGCATCGCCGAGAGCGCCTCGCGATCGGGCGCCGAAAGACGTTCGTGGGCGGCGCGGTCATGAAAGCTGTCGCCGAGCGCGATCACCATGCGCGGGTCATGCCGCGCGATCACGGCGGCGAGACGGCCGAGCGTCGCCACCGTGTCATAGGGTGGCAGCAGCACACCGCGCGCCGCAAAGCTGGAGCCTTTCTCCAGATGCAGGTCGGAGACGACGAGCAGGCGCTGCTCCTGCCAGAACAGCGCGCCGAAGAGGTCGGCAACGAACGTGACGTCGGCAACCATGACCTTCGAGGCGCGCATCTCTTGATCGTCTCCCGAAAATTGCGCCCCTGCCTTCACGTCTTACCCCATCGCCTCTTTGATGAGTTCATCGGCGGCTTCCGCCAACAACTCATCCGCCGCTTCGCCATAAACTGACTCGCGGCCGATTTCCAGCATCACCGGTACCGCGAGCGGCGAAACATGTTCGAGTTCCCGATGGGTGATTCGTCCCAGAATACGCGAGAGCATATCACCCAGACGCTTGAGATCGAGCAGCCCGGCGGCGGCGTCCGCGCGCGCCGCGCGCAACAGCACGTGGTCAGCCTGATGCTTGCGCAGCACGTCATAGACGAGGTCGGTCGAGAACAGCACCTGGCGGCGGCTTTTCTCTTCGCCGGTGAAGCGGCGCGGGATCAGGCCGGAGATCAGCGCGCAGTTCCGGAAGGTGCGCTTCATCAGCGCCGATTCCGCCAGCCACGCCTCGAGATCGTCGCCAAGCATGTCGGGGGCGAACAGCGCGTTGAGATCGAGCTTGCCGTGGCGGATCATGAACGACATGTCGCCGAGGCCCCACACCGCCAACGCATATTCATTGGCGACGAAGCCGAGCGGCCGCACTCGCGCGCGCTCCATGCGCCGGGTCAGCAGCATGCCGAGTGTCTGGTGCGCCAGCCGCCCCTCGAAGGGATAGCAGACGAAGTAATGCTTGTTGCCGCGGGGAAAGGTTTCAACCAGCAGTTCCCGCACTGCCGGCACAAGTGAAAAATTTTTCTGTAGCGACAGCCAGTCGCGCACCTGCTCCGGCAGCGCATTCCACTGCCGCCGGTCGTCCAGCAGTTTCCGCACGCGTTCGGCAAGATAGGTAGACAGCGGAAACTTGCCGCCCATATAGGACGGCACTTTGGCATCCTTGTCGTTGGCGCGGGAGACATAGACCTGGTCCTCGACCAGTGCCTCGTAGCGTACGATCTCGCCGCCGAACACAAAGGTGTCGCCGGCGACCAGTCCCTCGATAAAGTATTCCTCAATCTCGCCGAGCATCCTGCCGCCGCGGCCGATCATTCCGGTGGAGCCGGCCCGGCCACCGCGTCCGCGCACCAGCTTTACCTTCAGCATCGCCTCTTCGACGATGGTGCCGACGTTGAGGCGGTAGCTCTGCCGCACTCTTGGGTTGGCGACACGCCAGCGCCCCTGCTTGTCCTGCTTGATGCGCGCGAAGCGCTCGTAGGTTTTCAGCGCATAGCCGCCGGTGGCGACGAAATCGACCACGTCGTCGAAATCGGTTCGCGTGAGAGAAGCATATGGCGCCGATGTCAGAACTTCCGCGTAAAGCTCGTCTGACAGGAACGGCTCGCCGCAGGCGCAGCCGAGCACGTGCTGCGCCAGCACGTCGAGCCCACCGGTACGCAAGGGCGGCGTATCCTGTGCATTCTCGGCGATCGCATCGATCGCGACGCGGCATTCCAGCACCTCGAAACGGTTGGCCGGTATCAGGACCGCGCGCGAGGGCTCGTCGAGCCGGTGGTTGGCGCGGCCGATTCTTTGCATCAGACGCGAGGACCCCTTGGGCGCACCGACATTGATGACGAGATCGATGTCGCCCCAGTCGATGCCGAGGTCGAGCGATGACGTGCAGACCACGCCGCGCAGCTTTCCGGCCGCCATCGCATCCTCGACTTTGCGGCGCTGAGCGACGTCAAGCGAACCGTGATGCAGGGCAATCGCGAGGCCGTCGTCGTTCATGCGCCAGAAATCCTGGAACAGCATTTCGGCCTGGCTGCGGGTGTTGACGAAGATCAGCGTGGTCTTGTTGCGCTTGATCAGCTCGTACATTTCGCCGAGCGCATGGCGCGCGGTGTGGCCCGCCCATGGCAAGCGCTCCTTGGTATCGAGCATCTCGACAACTGGTGCCGCCGCGCCGCCGGCCACGACGATGTCGGCGGCTGTTTCCTTGCCATCGTGCTGCGGCGCCAGAAACCGCGCCAGCGATTCCGGTTCGGCCACCGTCGCGGAAAGCCCGATCGCGCGCATTTCGGGCGCCAGCCGCCACAGCCGCGCGAGACCAAGCGACAGCAGATCGCCGCGCTTGGAGGTGACGAGCGCATGCAATTCGTCGAGCACGATGCGCTTGAGCGAGGAGAACAGGAACGGTGCATCGTCGGACGACAGCAACAGCGCCAATTGTTCCGGCGTGGTGAGCAGGATGTCCGGCGGATAGCGCCGCTGCCGCTGCCGTCGCGACACCGGTGTGTCGCCGGTGCGGGTCTCGACCTTGATCGGCAGGCCCATCTCGGCAATCGGCGTCTCGAGATTGCGCGCGATATCGACCGCGAGGGCTTTCAGCGGCGAGATGTAGAGGGTGTGGAGGCCGCCGGTGCGCTTCACGGTGCGGCCGGTGGAGATGAGGTTCTTCTCGCCGCTCCCCTTCGAAGCAGCGGAAGAAGAGAGTTCCGCCAGCGTCGGCAGAAATCCGGCCAACGTCTTGCCGGCGCCGGTCGGCGCGATCAGCAGCGCGGAGCGGTCGTCGCGCGCTTTTGCCAGCAGCGCCAATTGATGCTCGCGCGGCGACCAGCCGCGCGCGGCGAACCAGCGGAGAAAAACGTCCGGAAGCAGCGATATGTCGGGGTGCAGCGCGAGGGTCACAATGGGAGAGCTATGCCGTCCTGACCGACAGGTCGAGGCCGCGCTGACGGGATCGATGAGCCGGTGATCACTCGCATGCTGCCCTCTTCGGCCTCTGCGCAAGAAGCTCCACAGGGAACAATTCCTGAGTGTGGCTTCAATGTCACGGACAGAATGTCGCACCTCATTTAGGTTCCCCCGACCTAAGGTAGCAAGCGTGGGGTGGGGAACGTGAAGAGAATTGCAGCGGCGGCGCTGATGCCGCCTCGATAAGTGCGCATGCGGCGGATCTGCCGGTCAAGGCGCCAACGTACAAGACACCCGTGGCGGCAATCTACGACTGGACCGGCTTCTATGTCGGCGTCAATGCCGGGCTCGGGGTCGGGCGTGACCTCACCACCATTAACGCGCCGCCCACGAACTTCACGGAAATCTCCTACCAGTCGCCGTTCGGCGCGCTTGGCGGCGTACAGGCCGGTTACAACTGGCAGGCCGGACACTGGGTCTTCGGCGTCGAGGCGGACATCCAGGGCGCCGATCTGCATGACAATTATACCTGCGTGTCGAGCTGCCTCCCGGCCAGGTCCATCACGTTCGACCAGCGGATCGATTGGTTCGGCACCGCGCGCGCCCGCCTCGGCTATGCCAGCGGCCCGGTGCTGACCTACGTAACGGGCGGCTTCGCCTACGCCAACGTGAAGGACACGATGGCAAACACGTTCGCGCCGGTGTTCGGCGGGATCGCCTTCCCCGTCACAACGGCCACTACCGTGAACCAGGAGGTCCGGACCGGCTACGTGATCGGCAGCGGCGTCGAAGCTTCGCTCGGCGGCAACTGGACCGGGAAGATCGAATATCTCTATCTCGATCTCGGCAACCGATCGACGACCGTCGGGGCCAACACCTTCAGCTTCGAATATCGCGAGCACATTTTTCGCGGCGGGCTGAACTACCGGATCGGCGCCCCGGATTCGCGCGCGGAATCGATCGCGATGAACTGGAGCGGATTCTATCTCGGCGCCAATGGCGGCACCGGACTGGGACGCGACCGCAGCGAGCTTCAGTTTGCGTCGCTTCCGCACATTACCCTGAGTCCCCTCGGCTTCATCGGCGGCGTGCAGGGCGGCTATAACTGGCAGGCTGCGAACTGGGTGTTCGGCGTGGAAGCCGACATTCAGGGTTCGTCGATGCGGGACGACAAGGCCTGCGTGTTCAACTGCAACGCCGTGACGTTCGCGCAATTTGACCAGCGTCTGCCGTGGCTCGGCACCCTGCGTGGCCGGATCGGTTACGCGGCCGGATCGAATTTGTTCTATGCCACCGCCGGCCTGGCGTATGGCGAGGTCAAGACCCGCATCTTCTCCTCGTTCGGCGGCACCAACACTGTCGACATTTCCAACACCAGGGCCGGCTGGACGGCAGGTGCCGGCATCGAAACGCCGTTCGAGCTGTTCGGCTTGTTTGGGCCCGGCTGGACGTCGAAGACCGAATATCTCTATGTCGACCTCGGCGCGTCGACGACCCCGTTCACCAACAACGGCGTCACCACGACATTCGCCACCGGCGCGACCGAACACATCTTCCGTACCGGACTCAACTACCACTTCAACCAGCCGGTGGTCGCGAAGTACTGATCGCGGAGAGGTGACCAAAACGAAAGCCCCGGCCGAGAGGCCGGGGCTTTTCTTTTCACCTCGCCCCGCTCTTTGCGGGGAGAGGTCGGAGAGCCCTATTCCGTGACCGCCTTTTCGGAAATCTGCCAGTCCTTGCCGTCGAAGGCCGAGATATGGAGCGTCTTCATCGGCGAGTAGTCGTCGGGCGTGTAGCTGTAATTGATGTCGTCGAGGAAGAAGGGCGAGTGGAAGCCGGCCAGCGTGGACGCCTGCTTCAGCACGTTGGCGCGGGTCAGATCGTCGCCACAGCGCCGCAGGATTTCGCCCATCGATGCCGCCTGGCCGTAGCCGGCATAGGCGATGGTGTTGTCCGGATCGACGTTGGGCAGATATTTCTTGCGCAACTCCTCGAACGCCATCACGTCCTTGTCCTTTTCCCAGCGCCCCGGTCCAGCCTCCTTTGAATAGCGGATGGCGACGATGCCGTTCGCGTTTTCAAAGCCCGCGGCACTGAGAATCGAACGTCCGGTCGATCCCGCCGACAGCAACTGCAGCGGCTTCCAGCCGAGTTCGGCGGCCCTGCGGATCGACTGCGACGACGCCTTGCCGGTCGAGATGTTGTAGAAAACATCCGCCCCAGACTTCGAGAGATTGATGAGTTGGGAATCGATCGTCGGATCGGTCAGGTCGTAGGTCTGCTCGATGATGACCTGGGCGGTGCCGCCGGCATCGGCCAGCACCTTCTTGAAGGGCCCCAGGAAATCGCGGCCGAAATCGTCATTCTGGTAGAGGATGCCGACTTTGGCATTTGGCTTCACCGCGATGACGTGCTTGGCAAGAATGCGCGCTTCGGTCGGATACAGCGGCAGGCCTGCCATGGTCCATTTAAAATTCTTCGGATCGTTCCATTTCGACGCGCCGGTATTGAGCAGGAGCTGCGGCACGCCCTTCGAGTTGAGATATTTGTGCACGGCCGTCTGCGGCGCGGTGCCGAGCGAGCCGAACAACGCCAGCACTTCCTCCTGCTCGACCAGCCGCCGCGTCGCCTCGACGCATTTCGGCGCGCTGTAGGCGTCATCCATGGTGAAGAATTTTATCTTGCGCCCGTTGATGCCGCCGGTTTCGTTCAGCATCTGGAAATAAGCCTCGCCGACCCGGCCGAGCACGCCGTACAGCGAGCCGGGGCCGGAATGCGGCACGGTCTGCCCGAGCTTGATTTCGGTGTCGCTCGCACCCGCATCGTATTTTTTCTCCGCCGCCCAGACAAAGGGCGCGGGCATCGCCGATGCGAGGGCGCTGGCAAGCACGGTGACACCGAATTCGCGGCGCGTTTGTTTGTTCTTCATTGTTGTTTCTCCCTTATGGGAGCCTTGATCAGGCATTCCGGGGTCAGTGGCAATAGCAGACATGTCGCACGCAATGCCGCCCTACGCGGCGTGCGTAGCGTCTAGACTCAAGTTTTCGCGGCGACGGCGACCAAGCCGGGAACCGGTGCGTTATCCTCGTTGCGGGCGGAACGATCTTCCAGCAGGGATAATTTGAGGCCGGCAGATTGGACCACCGCGCGAACATAGGCCGCCGCATGGGCGTAACGCAGCCCTTGGCCGATGACGACGCCTTCGCCGTCATGGGTTTCAGTGGTGAAGGCAAGCAGCCCGCCGGTGGCCAGCACCCGAGCTGCCTCGGCGAGCACCGGCGCGAGCTCGGCGACATACACCATCGCGTCCGCGGCGAGAATGAGATCGGCGCTCGCATCTCCCCTCGTCCGCAGACCCTGCAGCATGTCGGCGACTTCGAGTTCGGCGTAGAGGCCGGTTGCGCGCGCCCGCTCGATCATGCGCGGCGACAGGTCGACGCCGATGAAATGATCGACCTCCCTGGCGAAGGCTGCCGCCGCCAGCCCGGTGCCGCAGCCGAGATCGATCGCGCGCTTGAAAAACGCCGGCTTGCGCGCGGCTGATCGCACTGACAGCACGGCCTTGAACAGCAGCGCCGGGCCGCGATAGCCGAGATCGTCGACGAGAGAGGTTTCAAATCGCGGCGCATATTGGTCGAACAGGGTTTGCACATAGGCCTGCGGCATGCCGACCAATGGTTCGGCGCCGAGCCGCATCAATCGAAGGCCAGCGCCGTGGCGATCGCCGGGATCGCTGGTCTGGGCCTTTTGATACGCCGCAACCGCCGCTTCATGCTCGCCGAGTTGTTCACGGATATCGGCAAGCGTGAACCATGCGGACGTGAAATCCGGCGCCAGTTCGATCGCCTGCATGAGCAAATCGGCGGCGGCGGGCAGATCGCCCTTCAATTGCAGGTCGCGCGCGAACTCGAACCGGCGGTCGGCCATCAGATCGCCGGAAGACAGAAAGAGGCGGGCAGGCATGGGTTCCAGACTTGTCATTGCCGGGCTTGCCGACTTCGCTGAAGCTACGCCGGCCTGACACCAGCGTGCCCGGCGAAGCCTTGCGTAGCCGGGATCCGGCAATCCATCAAAAGAAGGATTCTTTCAGGATGGATGCGCGGGTCAAGCCCGCGCATGACAGGTAAAATTCGTCGTAAGGCCTCCTATATAACCCGGATGCGTCCGCAGGACATCCTGACCCCCGCTCCCGCCGGCCTTTGCTGCAAGCCGGGCGGCTTCCATATCGACCCGGTCCGCCCGGTCGAGCGCGCCGTGATTACGCACGGCCATTCCGATCATGCCCGGCCCGGCCATGGCGCCGTGCTCGCCACGCAGGAAACGCTCGACATGATGCGGCTGCGCTATGGCGATAATTTTGCTTCGACCACCCAGGCGGTGCGCTATGGCGAGGAAATCACCGTTGGCGAGGTCAAAATCAAATTCCATCCCGCGGGCCATGTGCTCGGCTCGGCGCAGATCGCCGTGACCTGCAATGATACCTGCATCGTCGCCTCGGGCGACTACAAGGACGCCATCGACCCGACCTGCACACCGTTTGAAGTCGTGCCCTGCGACGTCTTCATCACCGAGGCGACGTTTGGCCTGCCAGTGTTTCGCCATGGGGATGCGGCGGATGAGGTGAAAAAACTGCTGGCGTCGGTGGCGCTGTTTCCCGAGCGCGCGCATCTGGTCGGCGCCTATTCGCTCGGCAAGGCGCAGCGCGTGATCGCGCTGCTGCGCGAGGCTGGCTACGACGCGCCGATTTATCTGCACGGCGCGATGGAGACGATCACGCGCTATTATGAAAGCCGTGGCATAGCCCTCGGCGAGCTACGCGCGGTCCAGGGCGTGAAGAAGGCCGATCTCGCCGGCACCATCACGCTGGCGCCGCCGTCGGCCACATCCGACGTTTGGACCAGGCGTTTTCCCGATCCGGTCACGGCCTTCGCCTCGGGCTGGATGCGGGTGCGGGCGCGCGCCCGCCAGCGCGGCGTCGAACTGCCTTTGGTAATCTCGGACCATGCCGACTGGGACGGGCTGACCGCGACCATCTCGGCCACCGGCGCCGGTGAGGTCTGGGTCACGCACGGGCAGGAAGACGCGCTGGTGCATTGGTGCAAGACGCGTGGGCTTGCCGCGCGGCCGCTCGATCTCGTCGGCTATGGCGACGAAGGGGAGAGCGAAGTGGTCGCGGCCGACGAGGCCGAGGCATGAACCGTTTTGCCGAACTGCTCGATCGCCTTGCCTACGAGCCCGGCCGCAACAACAAGCTGCGGCTGATCACGGCCTATTTCCGCGACACGCCCGACCCCGACCGCGGCTACGCGCTGGCGGCGCTGACCGGCGCGCTGTCGTTCAAGCATGCCAAGCCGGGCCTGATCCGCGATCTGATTATGGATCGTACCGATCCGGTGTTGTTCGGACTGTCGTATGACTATGTCGGCGATTTATCGGAGACAGTCGCACTGATGTGGGGGAAGGCCCCGCTGCCCGGCCACAACAACCCTCCGCCGCCCACACTGAGTGAAGTCGTCACCACCCTTCGCACGCTCGGCAAGACCGACCTCCCGAAACAGCTCGCGCGCTGGCTCGACGAGCTCGATGAGACCGGCCGCTGGGCGCTGCTAAAGCTCGTCACCGGCGCGATGCGGATCGGGATTTCGGCGCGGCTGGCGAAAACCGCGGCTGCCGCGCTTGGCGGCAAGGATGCGCATGAGATCGAACTGATCTGGCCGGGGCTGGCCCCGCCCTATCTCGACCTGTTTGCATGGCTGGAGGGCCGCGGCGAGAAGCCGGTCAATCGCGATCCCGCGCCGTTCCGCCCGGTGATGCTGGCGCATGCGATCGAGGACACGGATTTCGCTAGCCTCGACCCCGCGGACTTCATCGCGGAATGGAAATGGGACGGCATTCGGGTGCAGGCCGTCTCCGGCCGCGACGAGCGCGGCCATCTGCAGGCGCGGCTCTATTCGCGCACCGGCGAGGACATTACAAAAAGCTTTCCCGATCTCGTGCCGTCGCTGCATCTGCCCGGCGCCATCGACGGCGAACTGCTGGTGCTGCGCGAGGGGCGCGTGCAGACCTTCAACGTGCTGCAGCAGCGGCTGAACCGGAAAGTCGTCTCGCCGAAACTGATCAAGGATTTTCCGATCCACTTGCGCGCCTACGACCTGCTCGGCGACGATGAGAACGATCTACGCGAACTGCCGTTTGCCGAGCGCCGCGCGCATCTCGAGGCTTTCGTCAAAAAGCTGGACGATCCGCGCATCGACCTTTCGCCGACGATTGCCTTCGATAGCTGGGAGGCGCTGGTGGCGGCACGCGCCGATCCCTCCAGCGCCGGCGCGGGCGAGGATGCCGAAGCCGTCGAGGGCGTGATGCTGAAGCGGCGCGACGCGCCGTATCTGCCGGGCCGCCCGAAGGGCCAGTGGTGGAAATGGAAGCGCGACCCGCACATCATCGACGCCGTGCTGATGTACGCCCAGCGCGGCCACGGCAAGCGTTCGTCCTATTATTCGGACTACACCTTCGGGGTTTGGACCAACGGCGAGGACGGCGAGCAACTGGTGCCGGTCGGAAAAGCCTATTTCGGCTTCACCGACGAGGAGCTGTTGCAGATCGACCGTTTCGTCCGCCGCAACACGACAGAAAAATTCGGCCCCGTACGCCATGTCGTGCACGAGCCGGACCAGGGCCTGGTGCTGGAAGTCGCCTTCGAGGGGCTGCAGCGCTCGCCGCGGCACAAATCCGGCGTCGCGATGCGGTTTCCGCGCATCAGCCGGCTGCGCTGGGACAAGCCGCCGCGCGAGGCCGACCGGCTGGAAACGCTGGAGCGAATGCTGAAGGACGTGACGGCAAATTAACAAAGCGTTTTCAAGCGAAGTGGGGACCGGTTCGCGTGAAGAAAACGCGTCAAATATAGTTTCCGCCGGCGCATGGCGCCCATTGACTGCATTGAGCGGGTTCCCCATCTGCCCCGCCGTGTCCTATATTGTGCGGGACCTTCCGCAGGAGAAACCGATGCCCAACGACGTCAGAGACCTGCCGGCCAGCAATGACGGCCTGTACCGCTTTCTCGGCGGCTCGCCGCTGGCGGTAGCGTTCCGGCTGATCCTGCTGTCGATCCTGGTCGGCGTGGTGCTCGCCGCCATCGGCTTCGATCCCTGGAATATCCTGCACAGCATCCAGACCCTGTTCCGGCGGCTGTGGGATCTCGGCTTCGACGCCGTCAACTGGCTGTGGCGCTACTTCCTGCTCGGCGCTGTCATCGTGATCCCGATCTGGCTGCTGTCGCGGCTGTTCGGCGCGCCGCGCGGACGATAGGCCATCCAGAGGCGGTGAGCAGCCGATGCAATTGCGATTTGTCGGCTGCGGCGACGCGCTCGGTTCAGGTGGCAGGTTCAACACCTGCTTCCACGTCACGGGCAACAGTGTCAATTTCCTGATCGATTGCGGCGCGTCGTCGCTGCCCGCACTGAAACGCCTCGGCATCGCGCGCGAGACAATCGACCTGGTCCTGATCACGCATTTTCATGGCGACCATTTTGCGGGCTTGCCGTTCCTGCTGCTGGATGCGCAGTTCACGCGCCGCTCGCGTCCGCTGGTTGTCGCAGGCCCGTTAGGCATCGAGGCGAAGCTCGCCAACCTGATGGAAGCGCTGTTCGAGCATTCCTCGAAAACAAAGCAGCGCTTCGATCTCTCGGTCGTTGCGCTCGAACCGGAGCAGAGCCGGACTTTTGGCGAGGTCAAGGTGACGCCGTATCCGGTGGTCCACGGCGAATCCGGCGGACCATTCCTGGCCTATCGCATCGAGGCCGAGGGCCGCGTCATCGCCTACAGCGCCGATACCGAATGGACGGACATGCTGATCCCGGCGGCGCGCGGCGCGGACCTGTTCATTGCCGAGGCCTATTACTACGATAGGATCGTCAAGAACCATCTCAGCCTGAAGACGCTGGAAGCGCACCTGCCTGAGATCAACGCCAAACGGCTGGTGCTGACGCATATGAGCGACGACATGCTCGGCCGGCTGGGTGAGCTTCCTTACACCGCTGCCTATGACGGCATGATCGTCGAACTCTAGGCATGCACGCCCCCTCCCCTTCATCATCCAAGGTCACGACGGCACAGGTATTTGCCATCGCGGGTCCCGCGATGATCGCGAATCTGACCACACCGCTGATCGGCATCGTCTCGACCACCGCAATCGGCCGGCTCGGCGACGCCACGCTGCTCGGCGGCGTGGCGATGGCCTCGGTACTTTTCGACTGCATGTTCTGGTTGTTCGGCTTCCTGCGCATGAGCACGGTCGCCTTCACGGCGCAGTCGCTGGGCGCCGGCGAGACGTCGGAATTACGCGCGATCCTGATGCGCGGGCTGATCGTCGCGGCGCTGGTAGGTGCGGCGCTGATTGCGCTTCAGATTCCGCTCGCCACTATTCTGCTCAACGCGATGGGCGGCAGTGAGGGCGTTACGCGCGCGGCCAAAACATACTTCATCATCCGGATCTGGTCTTCGCCGCTGGCGCTCGGCAATTATGTCGTGCTGGGATGGTTGATCGGGCAGGCCCGCGCCAAACTGGCGCTCGGCATGCAGATCACCATCAACCTCATCAACGTGGCGGCGACCGTCGTACTGGTGCTGGTGTTCGACTTCGGAATTGCCGGCGCTGCAATCGCGGCGCTGATCGCGGAGGCCGCAGGCCTCCTGCTCGGCTTGCTGATCGCGCGCCACCTTTCGGACGGGCAATTCGCAGGCTCCCGCGCGTTGCTGTTCGACCGCCCCAAATTGATGCGCATGCTCGCGGTCAACCGCGACATCATGATCCGCACCGCGTCGCTGATCGCGGCGTTCCTGTTCTTCACCGCGCAGGGCGCCCGCGCCGGCGACATGACGCTCGCCGCCAATGCCGTACTCAACAATTTCCTGCTGTTCGGCGCCTTTTTCCTCGACGGCCTCGCCAATGCCGCCGAGCAGCTCTGCGGCCGTGCCTATGGCGCACACAACAAGGCGGCCTTCGCAGGTGCCGTGAAGCTCGTCGTGATGTGGGGCTTTGGCTTCGCGCTCGCGGTCGCCGCCTGTTTCCTGCTGTTCGGGCCTGCGTTTATCGACATCATGACGGCAAGCGTGGAAGTGCGGCGCATCGCGCGCGATTATTTGCCGTTCGTGATTTTCGCGCCGCTGCTCGGCGTATTCGCCTTTGCCTTTGACGGCATCTATATCGGCGCGACCTGGGCGCGCGACATGCGCAATCTGATGGTGCTGTCGCTGTTGATCTTCCTCACCGCATGGTTTGCGCTGCGCTCGTTCGGCAATGCCGGGCTATGGGGCGCGCTATTGGTGCATTACGCCGCCCGCGGCGGGCTCGAGGCGCTGAGATATCCCGCGCTGCTGAGGAAGTCGTTCGGCCCGTAGCCCGGATGCAGCGAAGCGAAATCCGGGGCGGTCGCCGCAGTGGGATTTTCCCGGATTGCGCTTCGCTTCATCCGGGCTAAGAGAACGCAACTACACCACTGGCCAGTCCTCGGCCGTGATCGTCGCGGCATCAGCGCCGACGATCTCCGACAGCGAGTCGCGCCCGGTTCGCAGCAACGTCGAGGCCAGGTCGTTCTTGATGTCCTCGACCAGCCCGAGGCCCTTGTAGACCAGCGACGAATAGAGCTGGATCAGGCTGGCGCCGGCACGGATCTTCGTCAGCGCCGCGCCACCGGAATCGATGCCGCCGACGCCGATCAGGGGAAATGCGCCTTCGGTGCGGACATAGGTCTCCGCCACCATGCGCGTTGACAGCCTAAACAGCGGCCGTCCGGACAATCCGCCCTGCTCTTTCGCTCTCGCCTGTTCGCGCAAGGACGAGGGACGTGCCAGCGTAGTGTTGGCGACGATCATGCCATCGACGCCACGCGAGCGCGCGATCTGCACGACATCGTCGAGTTCGGCCAGACTGAGATCCGGCGCGACCTTGAGCAGCACCGGCGAATCGCCGGCATTCTTGCGTACCCTCTCGCGCGCATCGATCACCTTGGCAAGCAGATCGTCGAGCGCTGCGGATTGCTGCAAATTGCGCAGGCCCGGCGTGTTCGGCGAGGAGACGTTGACGGTGAAATAGCTCGCGACCGGCGCGAACGTCTCGATCAGCTTGACGTAATCGGCGACGCGGTCGGACGAATCCTTGTTGGCCCCGACATTGACGCCGACGATGCCGCCATGATGGGCGCGCGCCGCAAGCCGCCGCAGCGCAGCCTCGGCGCCGTCATTGTTGAAGCCCATGCGATTGATCACGGCTTCATCGCGCTCGAGGCGAAACAGCCGCGGCCGCGGATTGCCGCCCTGCGGCTTCGGCGTCACCGTGCCGATCTCGACGAAGCCGAAACCGAGCCGCAGCAGCGCGTCGGGCACCTCCGCGCTCTTGTCGAAGCCCGCGGCCATGCCGATCGGATTGGGAAAGTTCAGGCCGAAGGCACGCACCGCCAGCTTGTGGTCGTCGGCGCGCGACTTGACCGGAGGCAGCAGCCGCAGGCCCTGGATCGCCATGCGATGCGCGTCCTCCGGATCGAACCAGCGCAGCAGTGGCAGCGAAAAGGCGTCGAAGGCGCGGATCACGGAATGAGCTCCGGAATGTCGTGATAGCCGTCGGACCGCGCGCGCATGTCGAGGATGGCGGTCACCGCGCCGAGATCGAGTTCGCCATAGAGATGCGGGAACAGTTCGTCGTTGCGCGAGGGCTCCCAGCGCAAGGCATCGCCGAGCGCGTCCGCATCGACCGCGACCAGGAACAGGCCGGTCTGGCCGAAATAATGCTTTCGGGCCGTCTCGACGACCTGGGACGCCGTGGAGAAATGAATGAAGCCGTCGCGCAGATCGTCGCTGCTACCCCGGTAGACGCCCTGCCGTTCGGCCTCGCGCCAGGCCGAGGCGGGAGTGATTTTATAGATCGTGCGCACGGCGTCCGGGCTTGTCGTTTGAGTGCTTGGGATTTTCCCGGAAATGGCCGGGGTTGCGGCCGACCGTAAAGGCGGCAGGCCGCCAACTCAAGCGCTGCCGCACCAGGCGCTGTGCCCGTTCGGCGGTGATTCGACAGAACCGGGCGTCAATTTCCTGCTTTGACGCGTTTCTCCACGCGAACCGGTATCCACCCCGCATCAAGTGCGGGGCAGGCTTTCGCTGGAAACGCTACGCGAGATTTGCGCAAACCGGCCGAATGAGGCAATAATTCCTAGGCGATTCAGAGGTTTTCGATGGCGAGACAATCCAAGGCGCAGCGGATTCTGACCCACAGCCAGGTCTGGACCGCGCTCGACCGGCTGGCCGAACGCGCCGGGATGTCGCCGTCCGGCCTTGCCAAACGCAGTGGCCTCGACCCCACCACCTTCAACAAATCCAAGCGTGTCACGGCTGATGGCCGCGAGCGCTGGCCTTCGACCGAATCGGTTTCCAAGGCGCTGGCCGCGACCAACTCGTCGATCGACACCTTTGTGCAGTTGATCGGCGACGGCGCGCGCAGCCTGCCATCGGTGCCGCTGCTGGGGCTGGCGCAAGCCGGCAGCGGCGGCCATTTCGACGAGAACGGCTTTCCCGCCGGCCGCGGCTGGGACGAGGTGGCGCTGCCACAGGCCTCTGACGAGCACGCTTATGCGCTGGAGATCTCCGGCGATTCGATGAAGCCTACTTATCGCGACGGCGACATCATCGTGGTGTCGCCGGGCACGCCGATCCGGCGCGGTGACCGCGTGGTGCTCAAGACGTCGGATGGCGAAGTGATGGTCAAGGAATTGAAGCGCCGCACCACCAGGACGCTGGAACTGCAATCGCTGAACCCGGCCCAGCCCGACCGCGCACTCGACGCCGACGACGTCGCCTGGATCGCAAGGATCGTGTGGGCGAGCCAGTAGGAATGTCGCTTCGTGACGGACGTGCTGAGCGACCTGCTGCAACATTCCCTTCGCATCGTGTTGTGCGGAACCGCCGCCGGGACGACATCCGCCGCCGCGAGGGCCTACTACGCGCATAGGCAAAACAAGTTCTGGAAGATTTTGCACGAGACGAAGCTCACGCCGGAGCCGCTGCAGCCGCATCAATATCGCAGCCTGCTGCAACACGGGATCGGCCTGACCGATCTGGTGAAAGCAGGCGCAGGGATGGACCGTGCCACGCTTCCGAAACTGACGGCGGCGGATCGCGCCCGGCTGCGCAATGCCATCACGACATTCCGCCCGCAATTCCTCGCATTCACCAGCAAGACGGCCGGACAGAAATTCTTCGACGGCAAGCGAGACTATGGCGAGCAGTCTGAGCTGATCGGCCACACCAGGGTGTGGATATTGCCGTCGACCTCGGGCGCCGCCAATGGAAGCTGGCAGCCGGAGATCTGGCGGCAGTTTGCGGATGAGGTCAGAGCGGCTGCCGGCTGACGATGTCGAGGGCGATCTTGGGTAGATCGTGTGGGCGAGTCAGTCGTTGCTGTCGTCCCTGCGAACACAGGGACCCATAACCCCAAATGTTAGTGGCGAAGCGCGACGTCTTCCCGTCTGCCCCTTCCGAAGGCCGCGGCGTATGGGTCCCTGCGTTCGCAGGGACGACGAAAAATTACGTCGCGTAATCCGGCTCCTTGCGGTCCAGCATTCGCTTCAGCGCATCAAAGTGCCGCTGGGCCGGAGTCGGCCCCTTGTAGAGATGCTCGTCCTTGTAATCGCGCTTGGTCTTCTCCACCACCAGCGCAGGAAGCTGTTTCAGCTTCTGCCCGGTCCACATCGCGTAGATCTGCACCTGCGCGGCGCGCTCCACGTAGTACAGCATGTCATAAGCGTCGGCGACGGTGGCGCCGACCGTCGAGATGCCGTGATTAGCCATGAACAGCACCTTCTTGTCGCCGATCACGCCGGCCAGCCGCGCGCCTTCGGCCGGATCCAGTGCCGGGCCGGTATATTCGTCGTCATAGGCGATAGCGCCTGACAGCCCGACCTCGGTCTGGCCGATCTCCTTGATGCGCGGATCTTCGAGCCGGGTCAGCGCGCTGGCATAGGGCATGTGGGTGTGAAACACCGCCTTGGCCTGCGGCAGCGCCTTGTGGATCGGCGCGTGGATGCAATAGCAGGAACGCTCCACCTCGCCCTCGCCGCGCTTGACCTCGCCATCGTCGATGCCGACTTCCATGAAGCAGGAGGCGGTAACTTCGGACCAATGTGTGCCGAACGGGATCTGGTAGTAGCGGTCGCTGCGGCCGGGCACCGCGAAGGTCAGATGGTTGAAGATGCCTTCGGAAAAACCCTGGTTGAAGGCCAGCCGGTGCGCCGCGGCGAGATCGACCCGCGCCTGCCATTCCTCGGCGCTGCTGTTGTCGAGCGCTTTCGGCGAAACCCTGAACTGCATGAGCATTCTCCCACTGTGTTGCCTGCCCCTCGGCTGGGGCTTTGACCGTTGTTATGCCGGACATTGTAGCGCAATCCGGCGCGGCCACGGCTGAAATTGCAGCGGGCCTGCCATCTCAATTTGTCGCGCCTTCTTCCTTCTCCCCCTGTCGGACAAGGAAGATTAAGCCGACCGCGCCAGCGCGCCGTCGATCATCGCGATTGCGTTGGTTACGCCGTACACCGCAACGAACGAGCCGAAGCGCGGGCCTTTTTCCTGACCCAACAGCACCTGGTAGAGCATGTTGAACCAGTCGAGCGAGACGCCGGGCCGGCCGTCCTTGCCCTTTTTCACCTGATCCAAAAACGGCTCGCGGCGGCCGATCTCGTAAACCACGTTCTGAATGTCTTCGGCGCTCGACCCTGCCGGCAATTGCGACAGCGCATCGCGCAGATCCTGCAGCGCGGCGCGCTCGCCCTCGGTCGGCTCGCGGAACTGCTTGGTCGGCGCCACGAAGTCGCGGTAGTAGTTGATGGCGTAACCGACCATCGCGTCGAGCTTCGGATGGCTCTTCGGCGTCACGCCCGGACGATAGCGGCCGATGAAGCCCCACAGCGTCTCGGCATTTTCCGCGTTCGATGATGACACCAGCGTCAGCAGGAGCTGGAACGTGACCGGCATGTCGGCCTTGGGCGGCTTGCTGGAATGGATGTGCCAGACCGGATTGGCGAGCTGCTGCTTGGCATCCTGCCGCGTAAAGCCGTCGAGGAATTGTTGGTAGTCGTCGACGGCGCGAGGGATGACGTCGAAATACAGCCGCTTCGCCGACTTCGGCTCGCGGTACATGAACAGCGATAGCGATTCCGGCGAGGCGTAGCGCAGCCATTCGTCGATCGTGAGTCCATTGCCCTTCGACTTCGAAATCTTCTGGCCCTTTTCGTCGAGGAACAGTTCGAAGTTGAACCCCTCCGGCGGCGTACCGCCGAGCGCCGAACAGATCTTGCCGGAGAGCTTCACCGAGTCGATCAGGTCCTTGCCGGCCATTTCATAGTCGACGCCGAGCGCGAACCAGCGCATCGCCCAGTCCGGCTTCCATTGCAGCTTGCAATGGCCGCCGGTGACGGGAACGGTGACGCTCTCCTTGGTGTCGGGATCTTCGTAGGAGATGGTGCCGGCCTTCGCGTCATGCGCCGTCACGGGCACATAGAGCACCAGGCCCGTGCGCGGACAAATGGGGAGGAACGGCGAATAGCTGGCCGCGCGCTCCTCGCGCAATGACGGCAGCATGATCGCCATCACCTTCTCGATCCGCTCCAGCATGCGCAGCAGCGCCGCGTCGAACTTGCCCGAAGTGTAGTAGTCGGTCGCGCTCGCGAATTCGTAGTCGAATCCGAACTGATCAAGGAAGGCGCGCAGCCGCGCGTTGTTGTGCTGGCCGAAGCTTGGATGGGTGCCGAAGGGATCGGGCACCCTGGTCAGCGGCTTGCCGAGATTGGCTTCCAGCAGCTCCTTGTTCGGCACGTTGTCCGGCACCTTGCGCAGCCCGTCCATATCGTCGGAGAAGGCGAGCAGTCGCGTCTTGATCTTATCCTCGGTGAGCACGCGGAAGGCATGGCGCACCATCGAGGTGCGCGCGACCTCGCCGAAGGTGCCGATATGCGGCAGGCCCGACGGGCCGTAGCCGGTCTCGAACAGCACCTCTTCCTTCGGACTTTTCTTCAGCCGCGCGACAATCGCCTTGGCCTGCTCGAACGGCCAGGCGTTGGATTGTTCGGCGAGCGCGCGCAGATCGCTCGGGCAAAAGGCAAGGTCGATGACGGACATCTAGAAGGTTCTCCAAGAGGCGCGGAAACTAGCGCTTCCGAGGCAAAATGCAAAATGACGGGGGCTCGCCGTCATTCCGGGGCGATGCGCAGCATCGAACCCGGAATCTCGAGATTCCGGGTCTGGTCCTTCGGACCATCCCGGAATGACGGTGCTAAAACGGGCTGATCGAAAAATACCGCAGCCACAGATCCGTGAAGCGGCCTTTTTCCCAAATCCGGAACAGCGCCCAGTTCAGCGACGTCCGCAGCAGATCGTTGCCCTTGCGAACGGCGATGCCGATGCCCTCACCGAAATAGCGGCTCTCGACAAAGGGCCCGCCGGAGAAGGCGCAGCATTCGCCGGAATCGGTGCCGTTGATCCAGAACGCCAGCGAAATCGCGTCGCCAAAGATGAAATCGACCTCGCTCCGCCGAAGCGCCAGCCGCAGCGCGTCGTCATTGGGATAGGACTTGATCTCGGCGTCGGTGAACATCGCCTTCAGATAGGCCTCGTGCGAGGTGCCGGCGATGACGCCGACCTTCTTGCCTTCGAGATATTCCGGGCGGACCTCCGGCATCACAGCGTCGCGCCGCGACACGAAGCGCGCCGGCGCGCGGTAATAGGGATCGGTGAAATCGAGCCTGGCGCGCAAGGCCGGCGTCACCGCCATGGAGGCGATGATGGCGTCCCCGCGATTGCTTGTGATCGCATCGACCAGCGTCTCAAACCGGCGCATCTGGACAGTGCAGCTGATTTTGATCTCGTCGCAGAGCGCGCGCGCCAGATCGACGTTGAAGCCGGCCGGATTGCCGTCGGCGCCGGTGAAGTTGAACGGCGGGTAATCGGTCTCGGTCAGGAACCGGATCACGGTGAGGCGCGACATGTCCGGTCGGTCCGGACGCCGACGCGGGTCCCAGAAGCCGGGCACCGCCTGCGGTGCCGCCTCGACCGCCGGACGGGGTTGGGTTTGGGCGTGCGCCGCACCGCCAACAACCATCAACGCGGACGCGATCGACAGCCCGGCCAGCCAGGCGCGGGCGGTTCGACGCAGTCTTGCATTGGTTAACGGGGCGTTAGGATATGGCATCTTCGGCAATGCTTGCGGAATTTCATGGCCTTATAGACCATCCGGCCCGCGATGCGAGGGCCGTTTTACAGCTTTTGGCCGACCTTGCCCGCTCAGAGATAGCGCTTCAAATCCTTGGCGGCTTCCTCCGGCGTCCGTTTCAGGTTGAAGGGCGCGACGAAATGGCCGTCGCGATCCATCAGATAGATCAGCGCGGTATGGTCCATGGTGTAGTCGCCGTCCTTGAGCGGGACTTTTCTGGCATAGACCCGGTAGACCGAAATCACCTTGGCCACCGCCTGCGGATCGCCGCTCAGCCCCTTCAAATGCGGATCGAAGCTGGAGAGGTAGTCCTTCATCGCGGCGGCCGTGTCGCGCTCGGGATCGACGGATACGAACCAGGCGTTGACGCGATCGGCGTCCGTGCCCATTGCCTTCAAGACCTCGGAAATCTCGAACAGCGAGGTCGGGCAAACATCGGGGCAATGGGTGAAGCCGAAGAAGATCAGCGTCGGCTTGCCCTTCAAATTCTGCTCGGTGACGACCTGGCCGGCCTGGTCGGTCAGTTGAAACGGACCGCCGATCGCTGCCGGCGCCGTGACGGTACGCAAACCGCCCATCGCCCACAGCATGATCACCAGCCCGACCACGAGGCTCGCGGCAAAGGCGGCGATAATCACCAGCGGGCGGATCGTCCGGTCCATCATTGATTTCCTTTTCGCCGTATCAGAAGCAGGCCGAGATGCCGGCGGCGATCATCTCGAAAAACACCGCGGTGCCGTAATGGAACCACAATGCCGCCGCGCCGAGCACGGCCAGCGCGCCTGATGTGGCTGCGCTCCAAACGATCATGGACGCCGCCCTGCCCTGCGGCCGAGCGGCCGCCATCAAGTCCTGGTGGGTGGAAACGGGCTGAGCCATGCGTTTCAGATAGGGCCAGTTCCCGGGGCAGGCAAGCGGAATGGCCGCGCCCGACATCACGTCATGCGGAGGGGCAAGCCCGGCTGAGAGGTGCACGAAAAGTAAATGGCCGGGAAGACCCGGCCACCACGTCACTTTTCGGCGAAACAGCCGCTCGCGTTCAGCGCGATGCCGGCCTGTTGGTGGAGGCCTGCGCGTCGAGGTAGCAGGGCTTGTACATCGTCTGCAGCTGCTTGCCGCGCAGGAAGATCATGCGCGGGGTCAGGCCGCCGCGCGCCATGATCCATTTCCGAACCGGGGGCGGATACATCGTATAAAGCATGTGGGTGGCTTCGGCGTTGGTGACGGCGCGGCCGTTGGCGCCGAAATCCCAAGCGGCATGAAAGCCGAGATTGGCGTGTGACGTCACACAGATACGGTCGTGTGGAACCGCGCCGAGCACGATGGTGCAGGCCGAGGCGCACAGGCCGTCGATGATGACGGTTTCGCCTGAGGTGCGCAGGCCCTGGTATTTGTCGACATAGGTACCGATCCGGCCGCCGCGGTCGTCGGCAATCCGCACCACCGCCTGGCTCGCCCCTACCCCCGCCAGCAGCAGCACCGCTGCAAGCAACCCAGTCAGCAGCTTCATAATATCCCAGCCCCAGTCGAAGAAGGTCGAAACCGAATCTGATCGTCTTAGTGATGCAAGACAGGACGTAGCGTCGTTTGAGATCGTGATTTTGTCTAGGCAGACACAGCAGGTCAAAACAAATTCAAATTAAGTGTTGCCGGGCCGCTGCACCCTCCGCGCGAAAAGGTCCCAAACTGGAACACGCGACTCTCGCCGAGGTGGCGACGCGGTCACAGGCAAGAACCATTGCCGTTGACCGCGCGCGAGGACGCGGGCTTGAATCATAAATGGCACGGGGGAGGAAACGATGACTGAGGTCACAGACGTAATCGTGGTCGGCGGCGGACTGGCGGGGCTGGTCGCGGCGACGGAGATCGCAGATGCCGGCAAGCGCGTCATCGTCGTCGATCAGGAAGGCGAGCAAAGCCTTGGCGGACAAGTCTTTTGGTCGTTCGGCGGATTATTCCTGGTCGACTCTCCCGAACAGCGCCGGCTCGGCATCAAGGATTCCTACGATCTCGCACTGCAAGACTGGATGGGGACAGCGGGCTTCGACCGCGACGACGACCTTTGGCCGAAGCGATGGGCGGAAGCCTATGTCGCGTTCGCTGCCGGCGAAAAGCGCGACTGGCTGCGCGCGATGGGCCACCGTATTTTTCCGGTGGTCGGCTGGGCCGAGCGCGGCGGCTATGACGCGATGGGCCATGGCAATTCGGTGCCGCGCTTTCACGTCACCTGGGGCACTGGTCCCGGCATCGTCGAGCCGTTCGAGCGCCGCGCACGCGAAGCGCAAGAAAATGGCCGGTTAACGTTCAGATTTCGCCACCGCGTCGACACACTCGTGATGACGAACGGCGCAGTCGAGGGCGTCAGTGGTTCAATCCTCGAGCCGGATGCCGTCGAACGCGGCAAGAGCTCCTCGCGCAAGGTGATCGGCGATTTTACGCTGCGCGCGCAGGCCGTGATCGTCGCTTCCGGCGGCATCGGCGGCAACCACGACATGGTCCGGCAGAACTGGCCGAAGCGCCTGGGCGAGCCGCCGAAATTCATGATCTCCGGGGTGCCCGAACATGTCGACGGCCGCATGATCGGCATCACGGAAGCCGC
The DNA here is from genome assembly GCF_036924535.1 of Bradyrhizobium sp. AZCC 2262. Lineage (NCBI taxonomy): Bacteria > Pseudomonadati > Pseudomonadota > Alphaproteobacteria > Hyphomicrobiales > Nitrobacteraceae > Bradyrhizobium > Bradyrhizobium sp. AZCC 2262. The sequence goes on from NZ_JAZHRT010000001.1 coordinate 7,420,884, forward strand.
CGGCGCTCGGCTGATCAACCGCGACCGGATGTGGCACTACGTCGAGGGCATCCGAAACTGGAATCCGATCTGGCCGCGCCACGGCATCCGCATCCTGCCCGGCCCGTCGTCGATGTGGTTCGACGCCACCGGAAAACGCCTCCCCGCGCCGCTGTTCCCCGGCTCCGACACGCTCGGCCAGCTCGAATACATCATGGGCACCGGCCACGATTATTCCTGGTTCATCCTGACCCAGAGCATCATCAAGAAGGAGTTCGCGCTCTCCGGCTCCGAGCAGAATCCCGACCTCACCGGCAAGAGCTGGCGCTTGACGATCAAGCGCGCCACCAACAAGGGCGCACCCGCACCGGTGGAAGCGTTCAAGAAGAACGGCGCCGACTTCATCGTGCGCGATAATCTCGCCGATCTCGTCAATGCGATGAATGCGCTATCGGGCGACAATTTGCTCAAGCACGATCACATCAAGGCGCAGATCGAGGCACGCGACCGCGAAATCACAAATCCCTACGTCAAGGACGCGCAGGTGATGAACCTGCACAATGCGCGCCGTTACATCGGCGACAAATTGATCCGGACCGCCAAACCGCATCGCATCCTCGATCCCGACCACGGCCCGCTGATCGCGGTCAAACTCAACATCCTGACGCGCAAGACGCTGGGCGGATTCGAAACCGATCTCGACTCGCGCGTGTTCGGCAGCAACGGCGAGATCATCCGGGGACTTTATGCCGCAGGCGAAGCGGCAGGCTTCGGCGGCGGTGGCGTGCATGGCTACCGTTCGCTGGAAGGCACTTTTCTCGGCGGCTGCCTGTTCTCGGGGCGAAATGCGGGACGCGCAGCGGCGAAGGCGGCGGGGTGAAGCCTTCTCGTCAAGCCCTGACATAGCCGTCTGAAGGACGGCGTCGCTTCCGCTCGCCTATGCCGAGGTTCAATGCAAATAACGCAGTAGCCCTCAAGACCTGAGCGCGCTAAGAAACCGCCGCCCCTTATCAGGAGAAAAACATGACCATCCAGCGCTTCGAAACCGGACCTCGCATGAGCCAGGTCGTCGTCCACGGCAACACCGTCTATCTCGCGGGCGTCGTCGCCGGCAAGGCCGCCGGCAAGAGCGTGACCGAGCAGACGCAGGACATCCTCGCGATCATCGACGGCCATCTCGCCAAGGCAGGCACCGACAAATCGAAGCTGCTGTCGGCCACGATCTACATCACCGACATGAAGACGTTTCCCGAGATGAACGCGGTGTGGGACGGCTGGGTGTCGGCGGGCAACACGCCGGCGCGCGCCACCGTCGAGGCCAAGCTCGCGGCGCCGCAGTACAATGTCGAGATCATGGTGGTGGCAGGGAAGTAAGGCCATCTGCCGCAAGGTATGTCTCTGCCTCGGATTGCACCCGCAGTCCGGGGCATTTTCATTTGCATCTCACGCGCTGATCCTGGCGCCGGCGGCATCGCCGATATCGGCCTGAAGCCATCGGGCGATCCGCCACCACGAATGGTTCAAGGCCTTGCGGCCCATGAAAAGGCTGAGGTGGCCGCACGGCTCGCTGGCCCGTTCCAGCCACGCCGACCGCGTGCCCAGTAACTCTGCCGTGGCGAACGCCTGATCGCGCGGGACGACGATGTCGTCCGCTCCCGCCAGCAGGAAGACCGGCACGCGCACCTCGGCGAGATCGATCCTGCGGCCGAGCGCGATGAAGCGGCCTTTGGCGATCAGGTTCTGGCGGAAAACCTGGTCGGTCACCTCGAGATAGTAGGTCCCCGGCAGATCCAGCGTCGCGCGATCCCAGCGCTCGTAGCGATCCAGCAACATCCTGGCCTCGTCCGATCCGTCGCCGAGACTCCGTTGCAACGCGGCTTCCACGTCTTGCTGACTGAACGGAATGTTCCAGAACCGCAGCATGTGCTCGCCGCTGACGATCCCGTCACCTTGCTGCACCATCTGCTCAAAAGCCTGCTGGGGCAGCGCGGCCACCATCTTCGAGAGCTCTGACGGTGTTGAAACATCGACCGGAGCGCCGGCCAGCACCAGACGCCGCACCTTGCCGGGAAAACGCGCGGCATAGACCAGCGACAGCCATCCGCCCTGGCACAGGCCGACAAGATCGACCGGCGCACCGATCTCATCGATCGCGACATTGAGATCGGCCAGATAATTGTCGATCGACAGATAGCGCATTTCCGGTGTGGCCGAGCACCATTCCGGGACATAGATGTGGTTCACGCCGCCTTTCTGCAGTGCCTCCACCAGACTATGACCCGGCGCGAAATCCGCGATCAGCGCACCGTGCAGCGCATAGGGAGCGCAGATGAGAAGCGGCGGCTGCGCCGAGATCCCACGCGAAAATTCCCGCAACCGCATCGACGGAAGTTGCAGCCTCACCACGTTCGGGGTGGTCCAGCCCAACGGCCTCTGGTCCGGCGCGCGGGAAGGCTCAGGTTTTTGATCGGCGAACCATTGCGCGTAGGTGTGCAGCGCCAATCGCGAAGCTTCCAGCGGCCACAGCCACACCTGCTGCGTCCAGTCGGCGCGCGCATCCGGCTCCGACGGTTTCTTTTTTTCTGTCATGCTCATTCATCCCACATAGTGAGGACGGCAAGAGCTCAAGCTTTGACTCTGATCAAGAACCAACGAGGTCGAGAGCGAGCTTTTACGCCAAATTTGGCGCAGGTCCCAGCCCGATCAATGGTCATGCTCTCACGACTGAGGGGCGGGACGGCCTGTCACCGCCCCTTGCCCTCTACGCCGCCTTCGCCGCGTTTCGCTCGGCCTCGATCCGCCGCGCCAGCACCCAGCGGAAATAGGTCAGCGCCGCATCCGCACCGATCGCGAGCAACTGATAGTTCGGATCGGCGTCGAAAACCTTTTGCTGTGCCTCGATGATCGCCAGATCCTCGTGAAACGCCTCTTCGAGGCTGTTGCGCAGCGACAGCGCGATGTTCGGGTTATCGATGTCGAAATCGTGCAGATAGTTCCAGAAGAAATGCGTGGTGCTGCGCGTCTCCGGCGTCATGAATTGCGCATTGCGATATTGCCGCGTGCCCGGCACCTGCACGCCCTTCTCCGCGCCCTGCCCTGCCGGCGCGAACATCGTGTCGAGCAGGAAGATGCCGGGTACGATCATACGCCCGATATTGCGGCGATCGATCTTGTCGGTCTTGTTGGAGATCACCTTGCGATGATAGGGCGGCGGATCGGCGCTCATGTGCCAGCGCTCGACACGAAAGCCGTCGTCGAGTTTCTCGATCGCGACCGGCTTGGTCTTGTAGGCGTATTCCTCGGAGCCGCCGAGCGTATGGGTATGTACGAAGGCGAGATGGGCGAAGTCGCTGAGGTTGTCGACGATCAACAACCAGTTGGCCTTGTAGTGCATGTAACCGGGCAAGCCGCGCCATTTGGGATCGGCGAGCGGCGGATAGTCCACGATCAGGTTCGGATCGGCCTTTTCGATGTCGCCCATCCAGATCCAGATCAGATTGTAGCGTTCGACCACGGGATAGCTGCGCACGCCGAGTTTTGGCGGGATCATGTCCTGGCCCGGGATCTGGATGCACTTTCCGCCCGGCTCGAATTTCATGCCGTGGTACATGCAGCGAATGTCGTCGCCTTCGATCCGGCCCATGGACAGCGGCGCCGCGCGATGGCAACAGCGGTCGTCGAGGGCGACGACCCTGCCGCTCGTGCCGCGATAGATCACCACGGGCCGTTCGAGAATGGTCCGGGCGAGCTTCCGGCCGTCGATCAACTCGTGATTCCAGGCTGCGACGTACCAGGAATTCCGCAGAAAGATTCCGTCATCCGACATGCCGTTTCTCCCTTGGTGTGTTTTGCGAACCGCACTGCTTTTGTGTCATCTTCTATGGGATCGGCGGTTTCCCTTGTATCCGGATTTCCTGGACACACCGTCCCGCCACATGGACGATTGCCCCCGATGGACTGGCGCGATTGGGAGCTGTTTTGCGAGGTGGTGCAGCATGGCGGATTTAGCGCCGCCGCACGCGTGCTCGGCCATCCCAAGTCGAGCCTCAGTGCTGCAGTGCAGCGGCTGGAAGCCAATCTCGGCCTGCGGCTGATCGAGCGAACCACGCGTCATTTGCGCCTGACGGATGCCGGCGACACCATCTATCAGCGGGTGCGGCCGCTGTTCATTGCGCTGCACGATACGCATGGCGAGGCGCTGGCCATGAGCAGCGCCGTCGCGGGCACGTTGCGCATCAAGTCGCCCTATGAGTTCGGTGCGCACCATGCAGGGCCGGTCGCGATCGAATTGATGGACCGCTACCCTGACCTCACCATCCGGATCGATGTCGAGCACGAGATCGTCAGCCCGGTGGCCGAGAATTACGACATCGTGTTTGCAATGCTGGAGTCACCGCTGCCATCGACGGGAATCGTGATCCGCAGGGTTTCGTCGCTCGAACGCGGCCTGTATGCCGCGCCTGCGCTGTTGGAAAAATTCGGCGAGCCGCGCACGCTGGAAGAACTTGCCCGCCTTCCGATGCTGACCGGGCCCCATGACGCGCCGTGGGCTCTAACAACGCCGGCCGGTGTCACCGAACATCTCGCGGTTCAGAAAGCGCGGCTGGTGAGTTCGAACGCGGACATCCGGTTGCAAGCAGCTCTCGCCGGGCTCGGCGTGTTGCGGGTGACGGCGAGCTTTACCCGCGCGGCGGAGGAAGCGGGATCGTTGCGGCGGATCCTCAACGATCACGTGTGCGAGCCGCTCAACATTCACGCGCTGCTGCCGGCCCGTCAGTTCGTTCCCGCAAAAGTGCGATGCTTCCTCGATGCGCTGGACGCCCATGGCCGGGGCAGCAGCGGAACGGTGGACCAGCAAAATCGAAATCCTTGACCTCCGAGGTAATCGATCGGCGCGTGCAATTTTTCGATAGTCGGTCAGCCGATCAATCCGGCGTAACCGAAGGAGAGCACGATGACCGATATCAACAAGATCGCCCGCAGCTACATCGATTTGTGGAACGAGCGGACTCCAAGCCGCCGGCGCGAAATCCTCAGCCAGAACTGGACCAGCGACGCCCGATATGTCGACCCGCTCATGTCGGGCGACGGCCATGACGGCGTCGACGCGCTGATCGCAGGCGTGCAGCAGCGCTTTCCGGATTTCAAATTCAGCCTGATCGGCGAGCCCAACGGCTTTGGCGACCACGTCCGCTTCTCCTGGGGCCTCGGACCCGACGGCGGCGACAGCCCGATCAAGGGCACGGACTTCGCCGTGCTGAGCGACGGCCGCATCCGCAGCATCACCGGGTTCCTCGACCGGGTGCCGGTGGGGGCGTAACCACTACAAATTCTCGGGAACCTTTCCAATCCTGCCGCATCCAACCCCAATACACTGTTATTGGTGGACATCATGCGCCAGGCCCAGATACCGCAAATAGCGCCCGTCGAATCCAGCGACACCGAGCTGGTGCGGCGGGCGCTGGCCCGCGACGAGGCGGCCGTACGCGCCATCATGCAGGCGAATAACCGCAGGCTCTATCGCCTTGCCCGCGGCCTGCTCCGCAACGACAGCGAGGCCGAGGACGTGGTGCAGGAAGCCTACGTTCGCGCCTTCACGCATCTGGAAAGTTTTCGTGGCGATTCCAGCCTGTCGACATGGCTGTCGCGGATCACGATGAACGAAGCGCTGGGCCGTCTTCGCCGCCAGCGGCCTGCCGTCGAGATAGACTCGTTGCCGCAGGGCGCGCTCGAAGCCCGGATCATCCAGTTCCCCCTCGCCGCCTCCGACGATCCGGAAAAATCCATGGCCCAGCGTGAAATTCAGCGTGTCGTCGAGCACGCCATCGACGAATTGCCGGAGGCGTTCCGTCTCGTCTTCATCACCCGCGTGATCGAGGGCATGAATGTGGAAGAGACCGCCGAGATTCTCTCGCTCAAGCCGGAGACGGTGAAGAGCCGGCTGCACCGCGCCCGCACCATGCTGCGCGACAATGTCGAGAGGAAGATCGGCCCCGTGGTGATGGAAGCGTTTCCGTTTGCCGGCAGGCGCTGTGAACGGCTGACCGATGCCGTCCTGAAGCGGCTGGGGTTCGATTAAATTTTCCGGGAACCTCTGCACTCTACGACCATCCAACTCCTGTTCGTCAACAACGCGCGGCCTCCACGCCGCGCCACAGGAGTGTCAGACATGTTCGTTCGACTGAGCGCGGCAATCGCCGCATTGAGCATCCTGGGTAGCGCCGCGCTGGCGCAGGGCGCAAAGCCCACCGATCCCCAGATCGCGCATATCGCCTACACCGCTGGCGTCATCGACATCGCCGCCGCCAAGCAGGCGATCGAGAAGGCCGGCAACAAGGACGTCAAGGCGTTCGCGCAGGACATGGTGCGCGACCATGAAGCCGTGAACAAGCAGGCGCTCGACCTCGTCAAGAAGCTCAAGGTGACGCCGGAAGACAACGACACCAGCAAGGCGCTGTCGAAGCAGGCCACCGAGAAGCTCGCCGAACTCAGTAAGCTCAAAGGCGCCGAATACGACAAGGCCTATGTCGCCAACGAGGTCGCCTACCACAAGGCCGTCAACAGCGCGCTGGAGACGCAGTTGATCCCGTCGGCCAATAACGCCGAGTTGAAGAGCCTGCTGCAGACCGGCCTGAAGATCTTTCAGGGCCATCAGCAGCACGCCGAACACGTCGCCGCTGGCTTGAAATAGGGAGCCCGCCATGCGTCCAGGACGCTATCTGCTTGCTATGGCCGCCCTGCTGTTCGGCGCGATAGCCGTCCCGGCGCATGCGGCGACGATCCAGATCACGATCGACAATCTGGTGTTCGCGCCGGCCGAAGTCTCAGCCAAGGTCGGCGATACCATCGAATGGATCAACAAGGATGTACTCGCGCACACCGCGACCGCCCGCAACGGCGATTTCGACGTGACCACACCGCCAAAGAAGACCGTGACGTCGATCCTGAAGAAGGCCGGCACGGTGGAGTATTACTGTCGCTTCCACCCGAACATGAAGGCGGTGCTTACGATTGCGCCGTAGCGCGCGGCTCAGGCCGCCCGCACCGAGGAGAGGAACTTGCCGACCTCGCGCCTCAGCCGGTCGCTCTCGCCGGACAATGACTTTGCCGCGCCGAGCACCTGGGCCGAGGCGGATCCGGTCTCGCTGGCGCCGCGCTGCACGTCAGTGATATTGGAAGAAACCTGTTGCGTGCCGTGCGCGGCCTGCTGCACGTTGCGGGAAATTTCCTGGGTCGCCGCGCCCTGCTCCTCGACGGCGGCCGCGATGGTGGAAGCGATCTCCGACATCCGTCCGATGGTATCGCCGATCTCCTTGATGGCTGAGACCGATTCCTGTGTCGCCGTCTGGATGCCCGATATCTGCTGGCTGATCTCGCCGGTCGCTTTGGCCGTCTGTTCGGCCAGCGCTTTCACTTCGGAAGCCACCACGGCAAAGCCGCGCCCCGCCTCGCCGGCGCGCGCCGCCTCGATGGTGGCATTGAGCGCCAACAGGTTGGTCTGGCCTGCGATGGTGTTGATCAACTCCACCACGTCGCCGATCCGGGCGGCGGCTTTGGCGAGTTCGGCAACGCGGTCATTGGTCTTCTGCGCCTGCTCCACCGCCTCACCGGCGATCCGCGCCGAGCCCTGGACCTGACGGCTGATCTCGTTGACGGACGATGCCATCTCTTCGGTGGCGGATGCGACTGACTGCACATTGGTGGAGGCTTCCTCGGAAGCCGCCGCAACCGCGGTGGCAAGTTCCTCCGAACGCTCCGCCGTCGCCGTCAACGTCCCGGCGGAGGCTTCCAGCTCGGCCGAGGCTGACGACACGATCTCGACGATTTCGCCGATCATCGCTTCGAAATCGCCGGTGATCCGGTCGACGCGCTGGCCGCGCTGGATCTTGGCATCTGCTTCCACGGCAGCGACCTCGTCGGCAGCCTTCTTGGCGATCAGGGCGTCCTTGAAAACCTGCAGCGAGCCCGCCATGGCGCCGATTTCATCGGCACGCTCGGCCGTCGGGATCGTGACGTCATGCTTGCCGGCGGCGAGATCGCCGATCGCGCCGGTCAGCGTCGCGAGCGGCGTGATCACGCGCCGCCGCAGCATCACGGTGACGCCGGCGAGCACGGCGAGCAGCGCCACAACGGCAAGGCCGGCCAGCGCCAGCATGGTCAGCGCCGCGTCGCGCGCGGCACCCGCGCGTTCTCCCGCCTCCGCCAGCGCGGCATCGCGCACGGCGAAGAAGGCCTGCACCGCCGGCACGATCGTGCCGGCGAGTTGATCTGAGTTGATCGCGTATTTGCCCTCGGCGCGCCCGGCCGCCATTTCTTTTTCAAGCCATGGCGCGGCCTTTCCGAAATAGGCCTCGATCGCGTCGTTCATCGCTTTAGCGAGGCGCGGCGGACTGCCGATCTGATCCACGCCGGCCTCGATCCGTTCGCGGTCGAGGTCGACGCGGCCCTGGGCGCGGTCCATGCTGGATATTTCAGCCGCCGTCACGGGGCGGCGCGTGCTGATCGCAAGCGATACTGTAGCAGCCCGGCCGCCGGCCGAGATCCGCAGATCCTGCGACGTGCGAGCGACATTCAACAGCGCCGTCAACGACGCGTCCGCCATCGCGACCTGATTTTCAAGGCGATTCAACAGCGGTTCGAGAATCCCGACCACCGCGGCAATGCCTGGCAGGAAGCCCTTGATCGCCGCCTGATCGCGCGCGCTCATCGGCAGCGCCATCGCACGATCGCTCGCCGCGCGAACCTCAGCCAGTTTGGCTGCCGCCTGGTTGAGGCCCTGGACGATCGCTACGCCATCGCTGAGCGCGCCAACGGCGGTGCGCGCCTTTGCGAACGCTGCATCTGCGGTCTGCACGGCCTTCGCCGCCACATCGAGCTGGGCCTGCGTCGCGGCGCCTTCCTGAAACAACGGACCGACATAAGGCGCGCGGTAGCCGGCAACCTGCTGGCCGACCGCCAGCACCGTGCCGTAGGCCTCCACCGCCTTGATCGCCTCGCTCTTGCTGGCAAAGGTCCGGTATTGCGGGACAAGAACCCCGGCACCAAGAATGACCGCCAGGACCGTCACCGAAAGCATCGATACCGCAAAGAGTCGACCGATCTGCATATTGTGATTCCGCTGCGTGAGGAGCGAGCAACGTAGGCGGAACTCGGCTAAGGCAGCCTTAATGCAGGCTTTAATGCACGACGGTAGAACTACGGGGCTGCACGCGGCCCTGGGCAGTCAGGACCGCAACGCCATCACCAGCCGCAACGCGACCGCCGCCTGCCAGACCGGATAGAGCAACGAGATCCGGTCGAGGCCAAGCGCATTGTCGAGCGCCAGCAGCGTGCCGGCAAGCGCGCCCGTGGTCAGCATCGGCCACCATGCGGCCGCGGCACGCGGCCCCGAAGGCAACAGCCCGATCCCCAGCGCCATCACGGCGGCGCCGACAAGGCCGCCGGTCAATCCGGCGAGCAGATAGCGCATGACCGTGGCAGCGCCCGCGGTCTGTCCCTCGATAAAGATGGCCGCGTTCACTGCGCAGACAAAAGCGACCATGGTGATGATCGCCGCAAGCCCCGCCGCCCAAATCGGATTGGCACTGAAGCGCCGCACCAGAATGAAGACGAGCACGGCAAATGGCACCGCGATCAGCGAAATGCGAAGCTGCCCGGAACCGCCCGCGATCATGTCGATCAGCCCCGGCAACAACGGCGTGAGGATGCCGGAGATGATGCCGCCGGCGGCGACCATCAGGAGATTATTGCGGGAGGTGTCGCTGGACGTGATCGCCTGGGTCAACGCTCACTCCCTTGCTGGACATGCCTCATGCCTAGCACGGCAGACACGGAAATTGAAGCAACGCGCGAGGCGTGAGCCGGGCCGCAAATAAAAGCCGCGCCAACCCGAAGGCTGACGCGGCGATGGCCGTTCTGTTGCTAGGTGGACCAACCCCGAACGGTTACGCCGCGAGGCGCACTTCGTTCAATGCAACGTTATCGTTTGCATTTAGGTTTTTGACCCGATAACGGCGGTATCATGCCGAGCACAATTCAGAGCTTCTTTGCGACCATCGATCCTGGTTCGCCCCCGCCCTAGCAGCCCTGGGATTCGACCTTTCGGCAGAATCGATCTCACCGAGATGAGACCTTTAAGCTCAAGCTGCTAAGGTGGAGGCGCCGGGTACTGCCCCCGGGTCTGCCCGCAGTCCACTCTAAGGTTCAGCGCCATCGTCTTGCGACGAAGCGACCCTACGCGTGATCGCTCGCGAAAGATAGGCCGGTGTTGCCCATAGTCGACGGGTGGAGCTGGCGACAGGCCTAAAGCGTCACAATCCACCCTTCGGCACGAAGAAGCAGAGCTCCATTCCCGTGTGCCTGTTGATGAACAGCACGGGCAGTTGGTCCGGCGTATCCCCTTCCTTGATGATGTCAGGCGGGACAGTTCTCCACTCTCCATCCTTCAGGTATTGCCACTGATCCGAGCGATCTTCAGCCACCCTGAAGCGGGTTTTGAATACGTCGCCGTTGTCGCAGCATGACTTCCAGGGGACACCGAGCCGCTTCCGTGCGGCCGGGTTCATTTCCTGCGCGTTGAACCACTCGTGGTGCGGCATCGACGGATCGTGAGCGGCAGCACGAAACGACACCAGAAGAAGAATACCGAACATCGCTAGTACGCGACCGAACGCTTTCATGGCAGCCTCCATTGTGGACTGTCATCAATTCGCGAATCACACGAACTCTCCGGCAACTAAGGAGGCCAGATTCCAGAGAAAATGGGAGCCCCTTTTCTGAGCGACCAGCTTTTTAGACGAGACTGTTGCTCTCCTGTTCATGCGGAACGAAGTCGAAGGTCCTGCCAGCGCAGCGAAGAAGCTCTCGGCGCTCTTCGTCAGCGCACCGGTTTACCACCAAGCGACTACCCTCCCGTAGTAACACGGGAGAAGATGAAATGCGGACGGCACTCGTCGTAGCAATCACGCCTACATTTTGCGATTGGCGCACAGGCGCAAACGAGGGCCGACCGGTTCCCATCGGGCGGATCTGCAGAGGCCGCCGGCAAAGTGCGCCTTGAAACACAGGTACAGTATGAGGCGCGGCAACAGCAGATGCGCGACCCCCGTTGCCGGCATCCGTATTCAGGCGGGTGATGCGGCGCGGTTCTGCAACAGACAACGGTCGAGGCGATGAACCCGATGCAGGGATAGGGATGCACCATGGAGTGGAGCGGGCGAAGGGAATCGAACCCTCGTATGCAGCTTGGGAAGCTGCCGTTCTACCATTGAACTACGCCCGCAGAAGGCTTGTTGGTCTCTTAGACACCGCCTAGGCACCGAAAGCCGCAATTCGGCAATTCTTACCGGACCGGAACGGGTAAATCCAGTGCAAGTAATCAGCCGGTCCCTGCCCAGTTTTGCGTGGCAGGGTAAGTTTCGTCCGGCAAGGGCGGGGAAAATGTATGAGGCATACAGCATTACTGGTCGTCTGGGTCTGTTTCTAAGGCGTTACCGCTTCCGCTCAGAGCCCTCAATCCCGCAAAGAGGTTTACGAACTGCAAGAACGCTGCGGCAAACGAGCCGAGCAGTTGTTCGAGAAAGACTTTCCGAAGGACGAGCGCAAAGGTCTCGAAGTATTCGAGAATCATTACAACGTGCGACTTAACCGGTGCTTCATGCTGGAGGAAACACGACGTTCACGAGAGACGCGGGAAAAACATATAAATCGGAATCTCTCACGCTTATCGATGTGAATGACAACAAGGTAACTGGCAGTTTCAGCTCGATCAATCGCGACGAGCGGCATGCTTGAAGTGTAACGTGGCGCGCGTACAATCCGCAGCTGTCAATGGGGATAGGAGGTCATCGTGAGTTTGCAAACTATTGCTTGGATTGCGGCCGCCGTGTCGGCCTTTTTTTCGGCAGTCTCGGCTGCGGCAAATTGGTATAATGCCAACACATTTCGCCGGCAGCTAAAAAACACGACTATTGACGCATGTGTCTCCGCTGCCGCCGCGTTAAAAGCCGCGGTGTACAAAACAATCGAACTTAAAGCCAACAAGATCGATAAAATTACCGATGTGCAAATATGGGGTGCGTACGACGATGCGTGGGCTAAATGGGTTGCGCTCTTTCAGACATTCCAAGTTGCACGACGCTATAAAAATATGTTCATGGCTGATGCACCCGACCAGGCATCTGCCTTGCTTTCAGAATTGCGGGGCAACTTGCGCGACCCCAATTGGATACCTGGGGGCGCCAAAGATCCGCGCGATAGTCGAGCGAAGATGGATGCGATAGTTGTCGCAATTGAACAATCAGCAGGATTGGCCTCCTAAACGGTCGGCTCTGCGGTCGTCACGGGCTGCGCCGCACGTGCCGGCGCCTGCATCTTCGTGAGCAGGAGTGGTGACGCACCCGCCGTTTCCATAAGCTGCAGGAACAGGGTGCACATTGGTCCATCCTCCAGGGCGAGGTTACGGCCGTCGGGTAGCCGACCTCGCGCCATCCGCCAAGCGTTCCGTTCGCCGTCTTGCTGGGAGACCCGATGCGGAAATTGCCTCGGCCTTGCGCGCATCCGGCGCGGTCTATTCGGTGGCGCAGGCGATCGGCCGCAACCCCTTCATGATCATCGTGCCCTGCCACCGCGTGCTCGAAGCCGGCAATTATGCCGACAAGATTTCGCCGCACGGCGGGGCGGTCTCCAAGCGCCGGCTGCTCTCGATCGAGGGCGCTCACCCCACTGCCAGCAAGACGCTGTTCGACGTGCTGATGCCGGTTGCACCGCCCCGCCCGCATCCTTAAATCTGCGGGATGACGGCGACCACGCTTCTCGAACGCAAATCCATTTCCGTTTCCGACTTTCGCTGCACCGCGGGGCCCGGCGACAAGCCGTTTGCGGAGCAGCATCGCCGTTATTCGATTTCCTATGTGCGCAAGGGCAGTTTCGGCCTGCATTGCCGCGGCAAGTTCAGCGAACTGGTGGCGGGATCTGTGCTGATCGGCCATCCCGGCGATGAATATACCTGCACCCACGAGCACGTCTGCGGCGACGAGTGCCTGTCGTTCTTCTTAGACGCAGAGCTGGTGGAAGCGATCGGCGACAGCCAGACGCCCTGGCAGATCGGCTCCGTACCGCCACTACCGGAACTCGTGGTGCTCGGGGAACTGGCGCAATCGGCAGCAGATGGCAGCAGCGACATCGGTCTCGACGAGATAGGTCAGGTGCTGGCGAGCCGCTTTGTCGAGGTGGTTTCCGGCAAGCCGCGCAAATCCGGCTTTGATGCTGCGCGCGACCGCCGCCGCGCGGTGGAGACCGCGCTGTGGATCGATGCAAACTCGCACCGGCCAATCACTCTGGAAGACGCCGCCGATCAGGCCGGGATCAGCCCATTCCATTTCCTGCGGCTGTTCTCGGATGTGCTCGGCGTGACGCCCCACCAATATCTGCTGCGCTCGCGGCTGCGCCATGCGGCGCGGCGGCTCGCCGACGACGACAGCCCGGTTACCGATATCGCCTATGACGTCGGCTTTGCGGACCTCTCGAATTTCGTGCGCACGTTTGGCCGCGCCGCCGGCGCTTCGCCGCTAAAATTCCGTCAGGCCTCGCGGGGTGACCGCAAGATTTTCCAAGAACGGCTGGCCCTCCACTAGCTAGGCTTTCTCCAGGCCGCGCGACTTCGCGCGCTTTGAACTGGAGAAACTCATGTACGACCACATCGGATTACGCGTCGGCAATCTCGACGCCAGCGTGCGCTTCTATACGGCAGCGCTCGCGCCGCTCGGCTTCGTGCTGTGCTCGCGCGACGATTCCGGCGCAGGCTTCGGCCCCAAGGGCGCACCAGCGCTCTGGCTGCATCTGCACAAGGGATCGGCGGGATCAGCCGCGCATGTCGCGTTCCGCGCCACGGATCATGCGGCGATCAAGCAATTCCATGCCGAGGGCCTGAAAGCCGGGGGCCGAGACAATGGCGGCGCCGGGCCGCGGGCGGACTACAGCCCGACCTACTTTGCGGCGTTCCTGATCGATCCCGACGGCAACAATGTCGAGGCGGTTTGCACGTAGGACGTCGCTCTCTCCGCGCACACGGCCGTCATCCTGAGGAGCGCGCTGCGCGCGTCTCGAAGGATGGCCGCGAGCACCGAACCCTCATCCTTCGAGGCTCGCAAGAGCTCGCACCTCAGGATGACGAACACTTGAAAGGAAAACACATGGCCTCCATTCACAAGGAAATTATCATCGACGCGTCCCCCGATCACGTCTGGGACGCCCTGCGCGATTTCGGCGCGCTGCATACGCGGCTGGTGCCCGGCTTCGTGACCGACACCAGGCTCGACGGCGACGCGCGCATCGTCACATTCGGCAACGGCACGGTGGCGCGCGAAATCCTGGTCGATTGCGACGACAAGAAGCGGCGGCTGGTCTATGCCATCGTCAGCGAACGTATCAAGCAGCACAGCGCTTCCGCTCAGGTCTTCGCCGAAAACGACGGGCGCACCCGCTTCGCGTGGATCGCCGACGTGCTGCCGAACGAAATCGCGCCCTACATGGACGCACAGATGGATCTCGGCCTGCTCGCCATGCAGAAGGCCTTGGGACGCAGCGCGGCATGACTTGCGCGTTTCTCGACGCCCTCGGCGCGGACGGCCCCTCGCCCGACCGCGCCGGCAGGATGGATCTCTACGGCCGCTTCGTCGGCTCCTGGGATCTCGATGTCAGGCAATTTTCCGAGGATGGCAGGGAGCGTTGCCGCGCCGGCGAATGGCATTTCGGCTGGGCGTTGGAAGGCCGCGCGATCCAGGATGTCTGGATCGTGCCGCCACGGGGCGAACTGCGGCACGGCGATGCCGCCGCCAGGTTCAATTCCTACGGCACGACACTGCGGGTCTACGATCCCGATATCGACGCCTGGCGGATTCAGTGGACCGATCCGGTGACGCGGAGTTTTCTGCAGATGATCGGCCGCGCGGAGGGCCGCGATATCGTGCAGCTGGGCACGCGGCCGGACGGCCAACTGGCCCGCTGGAGTTTTGCAGACATCACCGCGGATTCATTCCTCTGGCGCGGCGAAGTCTCAGCCGACAACGGCGCAACATGGCGCGTCGTCACCGAGTTCACCGCCCGCCGAAAGCCTTGATTTGTTTGAGCATGATCTCTTCGGAAAACCGGTGCCCACTTTTCCGGATCATGCTCTAGCGTGATCTTTCGCACAGATCGGTTCCCTGCCCACTCCTAGCCTCGGCGCGTGCGTCCGAATGGCGCCGCGCCCGCGGCCGCCCGCGCATGAGGAGTCGAACCATGACTGGAGCTGACAAGGTAGTCTGTCAGGCAGCGGCCACGCTGCTTTTGCTGTTCACCCTGACCGCGACGCCGGCAAAGGCGCAGTTCGCCGGCGGCGGCCAAGACATGATGACGCAGATGGCGCCGATGCTGGAAATGATGAAGGCGAAGATGGGCAAGCGCCGCTTCGCCATGATGATGCAGACCATGGGCCCGATGATGAGCCGTATGATGGAAGGCGGCGGCGGTGGTCTTGGTGGCATGATGGGCGGCGGCGGAATTCCCGGCGGCTTCGGCGGCGGTTATGTGCCCGAGGGCTACGGCGTAACCACCGGCGGCGCGAATTTCGGCAGCATCGGAGGCGGCGACGTCATGGGCATGCTCGGCGGCGCTGGCGGCGGCGAACTGATGAGCATGGTCCCGCAACTGATGCGCATGGCCAATGTCGGCGGCGGCCGTCATGGCCGGCGTCACCGGCGGCGGTAATCGTCGCGCATGCGCGCCCGACCCGTTGGCTCGCAATGACGAGCATCACAACAGCGCCGGCCGCACCGCCGCGATCGGCCGTAACTTCGGCCCCCATCGGGTCAACATCACGCTGACGCATGACAGCACGCCGAGCAGCACCATCGACGACGCCGCCAGCGTGAAGGAGTTTTGCGCGGTGGCGCCGTGCGTCGACAGCCACCAGCCACCGGTGCCGATGAACAACAGCCGCGCAGTCTGCGCCAGCACCGGGCCGATCACCTTGGCCGCGCCTTGCGATGAAAAATAGCACGTCGTGGAAAGGCCGAGGAAAGCATACATCGGCGCCGCCGTAGACAGATATTGCCGGCTGGCGGCGCGCACGCTCGCATCGTCGGTGAAAAGATTCACCCAGATGTCGGGGAATATCGCGATGAAGCTCGCGACGGCCCCGACCGAGACGAATGCGACAAGCCCCGCGATCCAGCAGATCCTGCGGGCGCGCGCGATGCGCTCCGCACCGATGGCCATGCCGACCATCGGCACCGAGGCGATGCCGACCGCGAAGGCGATCGAGGTCAGCATGAATTCGAGCCGCGCGCCGATGCCGTAGCCGGCGAGAATTTCGGTGCCGAAACTCGCCAGCATGTGGGTGAAGATGCTGATGGTCAAAACCGATTGCAGCGGCGAGAAACAGGCGATGGCGCCGACCTTCAGGATGTCGATGAACATCGGCATGCGAATGCGAAGGCCGCGGATCTTGGGAACGACGCGCGCGCGTCCGGAGAACAGATACCAGGACATCACGGAGATGCTGATCAGGTAGGCGGTCAACGAACCGGCGGCGACACCACGCATGCCGAATTGCGGAATCGGGCCGAGGCCCAGGCCCAGCGTGCCGCCGAGAATGATCTGGCAAATCGCCGACGAGAGCATCATGAGCGACGGCAGCTTCATGTTGCCGGTACCGCGCAAAATGCCGGACATCGTGTTCATCAGCCACGGCACCACCGCGCCGCCGAAGAAAATCTGCGTATAGGCCACCGCCTGCGTCAGCACATTGCCGCGCCCGCCGAGCAGTTCGAGCAAAGCGGGGCCGAAGATCAGCATGCCCAGCATGAAGGTCAGGCCAAAGCATAGGCCGATCAGGAGCGCATGCGCCGCCAGCATCGAGGCGCGGTCAATGTCGCCGGCACCGAGCGCGCGCGCGATCGCCGACGCCACGCCACCACCCATCGCGCCGCCTGACATGGTCATGGTCAGGATCACGGTTGGAAACACCAGCGCCATCGCGGCCAGCGATTCCACGCCCAGCCGGCCGATATAGGAGGTCTCCGCGATCACGACGCAGGTGCCTGCGGTCAGCGCGATCACGTTGGGCCAGGCCAACCACAAGAGCGTGCGCAGGATCGGGCCGTCGACCAATGCGTTCTTCAACGGCGCTTCCGGCGGTGGAAGCGGGCGCTCCTTCTCGTCTACGGGAATTTCGGCAACGCCGAGGTCGGACATTTCTGCTCCCCGCACGTGGATTTGGTTCCACGGCGCGCCCGTTCCTAGCATGGCGGTGGGTGATTCCACGTGCGCAGGGTGCAATGGGGGCCTGCGGGATTGTGCAGCAGGGTCGCGCTCCGCCCCTCCACCTGAGCGCGAGGCGTGCCCCGGCAGCCATTTCACGCGGAATTCATGCGGCCCGTTACGAACGTTTGGGCCGGCATCGCATTGGTAAGACGACACCCCCAGGGAACCCCGTCATGCGCAAGAACATCCTCCTGGCAATATGCGTCGCCGCACTGGCGCTGCCGCTTGCCGCCTGTAACGACCCCAAGGAAACTTCGACCAACACCGCGACCGTGGCGCAGAGCTACGGTCCTTCGCCCAATCTGCCGCCGCCGGAACATTCATGGATCCCGACGGTCGATATCGCTTCGGTCAGCCGCTGGCCGGATGGCGCCAAGCCGATCGCCGCCAATGGCATGACGGTCAGTGCCTTCGCGACCGGGCTCGCGCATCCGCGCACGGTCTATGTGCTGCCGAACGGCGACGTGCTGGTCGCCGAGAGCAACGCGCCGCCCAAGCCGGACGACGGCAAGGGCATCAAGGGTTTTGTCTACAGGCAGGCGCAGAAATGGGCGGGGGCCGGGGTTCCGAGCGCCAACCGCATCACGCTGCTGCGCGACGCTGACGGCGACGGGGTAGCTGAAACCCGCAGCGTGTTTCTCAGCAACCTGAATTCACCGTTCGGCATGGTGCTGGTCGGTGAAGATTTCTATGTCGCCGATACCGATGCGATCATGAAATTCCCCTATCACGAGGGCGACACCAAAATCAGCGTGCCGGGCGTCAAGCTTGCGGATCTCCCCGCCGGCACGCTCAATCACCATTGGACCAAGGACCTCACCGCAAGCCCGGACGGCACCAAGCTCTATGCAACGGTCGGCTCCAACAGCAATGTCGGCGAAAACGGGGTGGAGGCCGAGAAGGATCGCGCGGCGGTTCTGGAAGTCGACCGTGCCAGCGGCCAATGGCGCGTGTTCGCCTCGGGCCTGCGCAACCCGAACGGTCCATCATGGAATCCGAAGACCGGCGAGCTCTGGGTCGTCGTCAACGAGCGCGACGAACTCGGCAACGATCTCGTTCCCGATTACATGACCTCGGTGAAATCAGGCGCGTTCTATGGCTGGCCGTACAGCTATTACGGCGATCACGTCGACACGCGCGTCGAGCCGCGACGGCCCGACCTGGTGCAGAAGGCGATGGCCCCGGATTATGCGCTCGGCGCGCATACGGCTTCGCTTGGCCTTACCTTCAACACCGGCAATCTGTTTCCGCCCGAGATGAAAGATGGCGCCTTCATCGGCCAGCACGGCTCGTGGAATCGCAAGCCGCGCGCCGGCTACAAGGTGATCTTCGTTCCCTTCAGGGACGGCAAGCCTTCGGGTGCGCCGCAGGACGTGCTGACCGGCTTCCTCAACGACAAGGGCGAGGCGCAGGGCCGCCCCGTCGGCGTGCGGCTCGACAGGCAGGGCGCGCTGCTGGTCGCCGACGACGTCGGCAACACGGTGTGGCGCGTGACGCCGGCAGCGAAATCGGCATCGCGGTGAAACGCGCGGACGGATGGATTGCTTCGCGGAGCCTGTCATCCGGCGCGCATTCGCGCGACCCGTTGGCTCGCAATGACGGGGAAACCGACTACACCCGGAAATGCTTGCTGAGCTTCAAGCCCTGTGCCTGGTAGTTCGAGCCGATGCGCTGGCCATACATGGCGGCGGGCCGCGACAGCATTTTCTCGTACACCAGCCGGCCGACGATCTGGCCGTGCTCGAGGATGAACGGCACCTCGCGCGAGCGCACTTCGAGTACGGCGCGCGCGCCCTTCCCGCCGGCGCCGGCATAGCCGAAGCCGGGATCGAAAAATCCCGCGTAATGCACGCGAAATTCGCCAACCAGCGGATCGAACGGCACCATTTCGGCGGCGTAATCCGGCGGCACCTGCACGGCTTCCTTCGAGGCAAGGATGTAGAATTCGCCGGGATCGAGGATAAGGCTGCCGTCTGATCGAGCCGGAATCGGCTCCCAGAATTCGCCGACGGCGTAACCGCCACGGCGGTCGATATCGACCACGCCGGTGTGGCGCTTGGCGCGGTAACCGACGAAGCCTGATGTGTTCGCGCCGGAGAGATCGACGGATAGCGCCACGCCATTGGCCAAATCTGCGTCGTCGATATCGACCAGCCGCTCAGCACCGTGCAGCGCGTCGAGCTCGTCGGCGTCGAGGATGGCATCGCCGGTGCGGAATCGCACCTGAGAGAGCCGGGAGCCCTCGCGCAGCAACACAGGAAACGTCTTCGGACTGATCTCGGCATAGAGCGGGCCGTGATAGCCGGCGCCAATCATGTCGAAGCGGCGGGTGCCGTCGGCGATCACGCGGGTGAAGACGTCAAGCCGCCCGGTGGAGCTCTTCGGATTGGCGGCCGCCACGATCGACGACGGCAGCGCGAGACTCTCCAGCAACGGCACGATGTAGACGCAGTTGGTCTCCAGCACCGCGCCGTCCGAGAGGTCGATCTCGTGGAGCTTCAACTCGTCAATGCGCTCGGCAACGGTGGCGCCGGGACCGGGCAGGAAACTCGCGCGCACCCGGTAGGCGATGTTGCCCAGCCGCAAATCGAGGCTCGCCGGCTGGATCTGGCTTTCGACAAAGGGATATTCCGGCAGGATCAGGCCCGCATCCGCCATCGCCGCGATCATGCGGTCCGGCAGAATCCCGTTGGCGTCGGGCGGAAGCGTGAACGGCACGGCGCGATCCTCAATACGGCCCAAAACTCATCCAAACCTCTTATATATGGGCTTTTAGGGGTTATCCGATGGCCGCCTTGACGGGAAGGGCGGGAGGTAATATCAGCATGACTTATCCCGTGGTGATTTGAGCCGGCCGGCTTGCAGCCACGTTAAATAAGTCGCTAAACAGGCCGGGGACACGTGTGATCCCGGCCTGTGGAAATTTTTCCAGGCCGGTTTTTTGTGACCATTTTCCAAGATGGTCACGGCGGAGGTCACATGTCTGAGACTACTTCTACCAAGCGTTATCGTCCCGAAACCCGGCTTGTCCATGGCGGCACGCTGCGCTCGCAATTCGGCGAGACGTCGGAGGCGCTGTTCCTCACCCAAGGCTATGTCTACGACAGCGCGGAGCAGTGCGAGGCCCGGTTCAAGGGCCAGGATCCCGGCTTTATCT
The DNA here is from genome assembly GCF_036924535.1 of Bradyrhizobium sp. AZCC 2262. Classification (NCBI taxonomy): domain Bacteria; kingdom Pseudomonadati; phylum Pseudomonadota; class Alphaproteobacteria; order Hyphomicrobiales; family Nitrobacteraceae; genus Bradyrhizobium; species Bradyrhizobium sp. AZCC 2262. Next base: position 7,441,324 of record NZ_JAZHRT010000001.1, read on the forward strand.
ACTCGCGCTATTCCAATCCGACGATTGAGATGTTCGAGCGCCGCATGATCGAGCTCGAAGGCGCGGAAGCCGCGCGCTCGACCGCGACCGGCATGGCCGCGGTGACGACCGCTATCCTCGCACCGCTCCGGGCCGGCGACCACGTGGTCGCTTCGAAAGCCCTGTTCGGCTCGTGCCTTTACGTGGTGCAGGATCTGTTGCCGCGCTACGGCATCGAGACAACGCTGGTCGACGGTCTTGATCTCGACCAGTGGCGGCGCGCGTTGCGGCCGAACACCAAGTCCTTCTTCCTGGAGAGCCCGACCAATCCGACGCTCGACGTGCTCGACATCCCGGCGATTGCCGAGATCGCGCACAGTGGCGGCGCACGGCTGATCGTCGATAACGTCTTCGCCACGCCGATCTGGCAGAGCCCGCTTTCGCTTGGCGCCGACGTCGTGGTCTACTCCGCGACCAAGCATATCGACGGCCAGGGCCGCTGCCTGGGCGGCATCATCCTGTCGTCGGAAGCTTTCATCACCGAGCACATCCACAACTTCATGCGCCAGACCGGGCCGTCGCTCTCGCCGTTCAATGCCTGGGCCCTGCTCAAGGGCCTGGAGACGCTTGGCGTGCGCGTGCGCGCGCAGACCGAAACGGCGGGCAAGGTCGCCGACGCGCTCGCGTCGCACCCGAAGATTTCGCGGCTGATCTATCCCGGCCGCGCCGATCACCCGCAGGCCGAGCTGGTGAAGAAGCAGATGCGCGCGGGCTCGACGCTGATCGGCTTCGAGGTCAAGGGCGGCAAGCAGGCCGCGTTCCGCTGCCTCAACGCGCTGCGGATCGCGCGCATCTCCAACAATCTCGGCGACGCCAAGAGCCTCGTCACCCATCCCGCGACCACGACGCATCAAAGGCTGACGCCGGAGGCGCGCGCCGAGCTCGGCATCAGCGAAGGCTTTATCCGCTTCTCCGCCGGGCTCGAGCATGTGGATGATCTGATCGAGGATTTTGCGGCGGCGCTGGAGAAGGCGTGAGCAGGTAACCGCAACACTATCGTCGTCCCTGCGAACGCAGGGACCCATAACCACAGGGCGTTGTGAGTTAGGCAAGGCGTCGACCACTGCCTCTAATTACTAGGGCCGCGGCGTATGGGTCCCTGCTTTCGCAGGGACGACGGTTCACATCGGCCGGTACGCCCGCACGTCGGCGGGCACGTTGACGCCGAGCTTGATCTGGCCGACCGACTTGATGATGTCGTCGCCGAGCAGTTGCGCGAAGCAGGCGTAGCCCCAGTCGCTCATGTGCAGGCCGTCGGCGATCACGAAATTCTCGATCGGGATCGACTGCTTCTCGTGCCAGTCTTTCATCACCGCAAAGCGCGGGAAAATGCCGACCTTGCGAAGCTCGGCGGTCTTGTTGAGCAGCGTCATCATCTTGCCGGCGCTCTCGGCGTGCTCGTTGATCCGCGGCGAATATTGCGGATCGATCAGCACGACGTCGGCGCCCGCTGCCTGAATGCGCGTGATGCCTTCCTCGACGAGTTTTGCCGTCTCGCCCGGATCGAGGTTGCGCAGCACGGCGTTGGTGCCGACCTGCCAGATCACCATGTCCGGATGCATGTCGATGACGGCGGTCTGCAGCCGTTTCATCATCTCCGGCGCGTCCTCGCCGCCCTTGCCGGCGTTAACGACAGAGATGTCGGCCGTCGGATATTGCCGGCGCAATTGCGCCGCGAGCCGGTTGGGATAGTTGAAATCCGGCGACGTCGCGCCATAGCCGGCGGTCGATGACGAACCGAAGGCGATGATCACCACCGGCTGACCCGCGACGAGCTTGCTGGCGACATGCGGCAGCGACCCCATCGATTTGGAGCCGCCCTTTGGCGGCAGGCACGGAACGCGGCTGAAGATGTCGCCGGCGGATTTAGCGACCTCCTTCACCTTGTCGATCGCCTTGCCGGTGATACCCTTCTGCGCGGCCGGATTGACGGCAACCGTCTGCGCGGCCTGCGGCGGGGCGCTTTCAGCGGAGGGCTTCTTTTCAGTCTTGTTTTCGGTCTTGGCGTGGTCGGACAGCGCCGCCTGCTGGGCGGTTTGTTGCGGGGCCGTCTCGGCGTGCAAGGGCGACACCGAGGCAGGCATCAACAGCGCCAGGCTCGCGGCAAAAAAGACGGTCGGCAATGTCGACAAACAAAAAGGGTAGTGACGGCTCATTAACGCTAGTTCCCTAATTCTGCTGCGCCTGACCGAGGCGGGCCGCATCGAGCACAAATTTCGACAGCGCGCGGCCGAGACAGGCATGAACACGTTTGGCCATGTCGGTGCCATGAACGGCACTGAACAGGTCAAAATTTCCGGCGTCGTTCCAGTGACGCATAATGGCGAAGCGGTCGAACAGCGGAACATCGTGCTGCTGCGCCGCCACGCGCATATTATCTAGGTATGGCGGCACAGAAATCATCGTCTCCGTGCGCGGGCTGTATTGCAGATTGATCAGAACCACATCGGTCCCCGCGTTTTGCAGCGCAGCAATCCCGTCGCCGACGGCGCCGCGAAAATCGTCGGGATCGACGGATCGCATAGCATCGACGGTTCCGGTCTGCCAGATGACCAAAGTAGGCCTTTTTGCTTCCACCAGCTTAACGAGGGTGGTGTCGGTTTCCTCCGCGCTTTTCCCGGGCTGTAGTTCTACGGATAGATTGATCGGGATCGAGGGCAGCTTCTCCTTCAGCGCGGCCTGCAATTGGGCGGGATAGGCGCTGTCGGCTGAAGCGGCGATGGTCGAGGAACGGCTGCCCACCACGAGGATGGTCAGCGGCCGGCCATTCTTGACGGCGTCGGCGACCTTCGGCAGCAGGCTTTCGGTGCTCAGGAGATAGGGCGGCACCTCACAGGTCTGGGGGGCATCCTCGGCACGCGCCAAACCGGTGGCCGCAAGGCCGGCGAGCAGGGACAGGGCCAGTACGGCTCCAGAACCGGGCCTCATACGCTCCCTCCCGCCATATCGGCATTGCCGCCCGTGCGCTTGGTCTTGGACGCATCTTTGTCGGCCGAATGCTTGTACCACGAAATCACCCACGCCACGCCCCACATGATGAGGATTCCGGAAAGGCTGACCAGGGCGTGCAAGAAGGCACCGCCGGAAACTTCGGCCAGCACGAAATGCCCTGCGAAGGCCAGGAAGACGCCGAGACAGAATATCTCAAGTGAATGCTGGCCACACAGGATCAATGGTCGCAGCCAGGGCGATTTCAGGCCCGACCAATCCCTGGGCAGGAAGCGCACGGTGAGCGCCGCCAGGGCCAGAAAATGGGCAAACCGCAGCACGTCCAGATCGGTCTTGGTGATCGGGTACATCCACTGTTCGAGCCGCTTCGGCATCAGAAAGCTGAGCTGCGGGATGTGCCAGGTCAACGTGACGAAGAATGCAAACGTCAGATAGGCGATACAGATCCACATCGTCACCGGCGACGACAGGATCCGCGACATCCGTGCGGCGCCACCCAGCGCGCACCAGGCGCCGAACACGAACAGCAACTGCCAGGCGAACGGGTTGAAGATCCAGAAGCCGCCGGGATAGGCCGTCAGGTACCAGTCGAACTGCCAGGTCAGCGCGTACAACAGCACCGAGAGGCCGAGCGACACGTCGGGCCGCCACTTCATCAGCCACAGGATGATCGGCAGAAACAGCATCAGCACGATGTAGAGCGGCAGCACGTCCATGTTGACGGGGCGGAAGCGCAACAGCAGCGCCTGGACGATGGTGACGTCCGGCTGCTTGAGAAAATCCATGATGCCCATTTCCTCGCTGTAGAGCGGGTTCTCGAAACGGGTCGCGACATAGGAAATTTCGGCGAGGAAGATCGTGAACAGGAACACATGCGCGACGTAGATCTGCCAGACCCGGCGCATGATCCGCGCGGTCGCCACCACGAAGCCGGCCTGCAGCATCGCGCGGCCGTAGACGAAGGCGGCGGTGTAGCCGGAGATGAAGATGAAGATTTCGGTAGCGTCGGAGAATCCGTAATTGCGGATGGTGAACCAGGTCAGGAAATTGGTCGGCAGATGATCGACGAAGATCAGCCACAGCGCCATTCCGCGAAACAGGTCGAGCCGCAATTCGCGCTCGCCGGCTACCGGCAGCGCAATCGCCGGCGCGGCGGGCGCCGCGGCCTTGCTATCGCTGAGAGGCGTTCCGGCAACTGGATCGGCAATGGACGACATCTGGCACCGTTAGTTTAGCTTTTACGCGTGCACGGTCCGGGGAAAGATAATATCGGGCCGCAACTTGCAGACAAGATACGCAAACAGATACGGGGCCGGACGCGCGCGGGTGCGCTCTAGAATGGAACTATGTTGAAACCGCGATCAAACACCCGGCAAACCCGGCGGGCCGGAGATTGTTCCCCCGGCATTCTTGGCTATGATACGGAACAGGATTTCCGAAAGCCGCCCGCATGTACCGCGCCGTCACCCGCCAGATCGAAGTCACCGTCGAGCCGAACTTCCTCCCCGAGCGCTCGTCGGTCGATCGCGGCCAGTATTTCTGGTCCTACACCATCGTCATCACCAATACCGGCGCCGAGACCGTGCAGCTCCGCACCCGCCACTGGATCATCACCGACGCCACCGGCCACAAGCAGGAAGTCCGCGGCGAAGGCGTGGTCGGCGAGCAGCCTGTGCTCGCGCCGGGCGAGCGCTTCGAATACACCAGCGGCGTGCCGCTGCCGACCGCGTCGGGCTTCATGACCGGGCGCTACCAGATGGTCAACGCAAGCGGCGAGCGGTTCGAGATCGACGTGCCGACGTTCTCGCTGGACAGCCCCGATAAGGGCCGGGTGTTGAACTGACGAGCGGCGCCGCTCTTTCCCCGTCATTGCGAGCGCAGCGAAGCAATCCATCTTCTCGCTTGTAGCCCGGATGAGCGAAGCGATATCCGGGGCGGTGTTAGAGTGGTCCCCCGGATGTCGCTTCGCTCATCCGGGCTACGGCTCCTGACACGATTTCGCGATCTCGCGGCAGATCTCGCCCGAGGTTTGCATCTTCGTTTGTCCCTCTTCGAAACAGAGGGCGCAGGGAAGACCGGGTGCTTGCTGCACCCGCGGTCTCGCGTGCGATTTGCGCAAACAAAACTGCACACGAGCATACAGGGCAGCGGGAGCATTCCGGCCTTCCCTGCGCAATGGCTTTACGACTTACTTCGTGCTCTTCCCGGAGAACGGCTTTTTTGCCTCCGTCGCCGGCGAGACAGATCCCGCCAACTTAACGCCAGCACCGCGGCGCCCGAACCACACGACTTCACCGTACGCTTAAGGCACGTACGTCTCGCGCCATTCACGTCCATCGCATCTCACCGCGCGTTCGTGACGATGGCCAACGCCCCTCATCCGCCGTGAGACGGGCGGAGATATGCGACTGATTTGCCCGACAAGTTAAGCGGAATATTTTTGTTTCTCGGGCTTGACACGATTTCGGAAAATCAGAAGTGATTTGCCCCGTCGTGTTATTGCGTTGCAGAATCTACGAACCGAGCAGAACTCGCAGGTCATTTCCACCTTTGTCGTCCCTGACCATCTCGGCAGGGTCCTTCGGCAAGAAGCTCTTCAGCATCGACGAGACCTCACCACGCGCGATGAGTGACAATTAATCGCCGGCGGCAGGAACCATTGCCCTACGATCCTATTGGCTTCCCGACACAACTCCTTTTGAAAAGAGACATTATGAAAAATCTCGCGATCTATCTGGCAGCGGGCGCAAGTGCGCTTCTCATGACGGCCGCTTCAGCCGCGCCGCTTTCCCCGAATGTATCAGCCGCTCCGGAGAGCAACATTCAAAACGTCCGCATGGTTTGCAATGAGGCAGGCCAATGCTGGCGCGCAGGTGGTGAACGCCGCGTCATTGTCCGTGAGCCCGGTGATTCATACGGATATGCTCCACGCGGAAAGCGTTATATCGAGCGCGGTGGTTATGGGAACGGTGGCGGCATCGGCATCCGCGCCCCCGGCGTCAGCGTCGGAATCGGCACCGATCGTTACTGAGAACGCCGACAACAGTCCGAATACGAGCAAAGCCGCGGAGAAATCCGCGGCTTTTTCGACTGCAAACTCGAATACGCCCGGAGCGGGTAGTCAGCCGGCATCAACCCGGCACTCCGACATGCGGCGCGCAACTTGCGCCGTTCTTCACAGGTGAGGGGCGTTTGCTCCCCGCAGCCGTTCCACGTACCAGAAGGCCCAGATCATAACGAACGAGAGAACGAAAAATGCTCCGCAGGCCAGGAAAGTCGGCACTGTACTGGTATCCATGACATCCTCCAGGGCTTGATCGCTTGCAGTTTCTGTTCGCGACGAACGAGCACCTGCCCGGTCTGTCACGTCGTCCCGGCTGACCACATCAAAAGTGTTCGTTTCAAAAATTTGCAGCGACCAGATCGTAAGATCCCCGGCCTCCACGGACGTAAACCTTGGCAGCGGCCGCGCATATCGCATCACGGTTGCGATCGAACACGTTCAGGAAACCGGACTCGTCTTGACGAGCATCTGGCTGAATTCGCCTCAATGCGCCTTCGTCGATGAAGAATGTCGCTTCCAGCGCGCTGTCGTGCCCCCAGAACCGCACGGCTCGCCGGGTCTGGTCATATGAGCGGCTATGATTTGGAAACTCAATCATGAGGTTGGGACCGATCAAACGCGCGCCGGCGAACCACCCGCCGCGTCGGCCTTTGCACGACCTGCACCGCGGTGTGTTCGATGGCCATTGGCTGTCCTGACCGGTGACACGCACACCGTTGCGACGTGCGGTTGGTCAATGTCGTTGACAAGATTTGGCGTGGCTAGGCTTCGCGCTGCCGCAAAGGCGATGCTGAAGCAATACGATCGCGCTGTCTCTCAAGTGGCTACTTGGTGTCGCATTACAAGGCTTGTCAGGTCCTGCGCCGAAAACAAACTACGATTGTTCTCGCTATTCGGCCGATGATCACTATATGGTCGATATCATCGCGCGCCCCTTGGCTGTTATCGGTGACTGAGAGCTTTGCGCTCCCGCCTAAACCCAAAGGCGGTCATATGCCGAATTCCAGATTCGATCTTCGTGAGTGGTTGGTACCCCCGGTATTGATGCCGATCTTTCTTGTGCTGCTGGTCGCCGCTGCGATGGTTATTCAATGGTGACCCGGCGTCGCGCAGTTTCACGGCAGAAAGAAACCCCATCGACGCTGGCTCGCGATCTGAACGCCGGGGCGGTCGCCGCCCTGGACGAGGCTCGCGAGATGCCGCCGGGGGATGAGCGCACCGAGGCGATTCACAAAGCAATGGCCTTTCGAAATGCCGCGGAGATCAACCAATTTCTCGGCCGCAAGCGCGGCGCGCCAGACCTGTGATGAGTGCGCTGGCGGGAGAACCGCCAAGCGAGTGACACGCAGGAGCAAGCAATCTAGCGCTCGCATCCGGTGAGCGCATTCCGCTGGCCGCGGGCTTAGTCTGTTGGCGGCGGTTTTATTGCGTCATTGTTGAGCCGGCGGGGATCATTTGGACAACGAGATGCTTGTCCCAGATGAACACCTATCCAGATCGATCGCCGTTCCCCGTTCCCCGCGAGCGCCGTTACGATGGTACTTGATCATTCATGCGTTCCCGCCGTCGTTCTCATTGTCGAGGACGAGATGGTGCTCCGCATGCGCGCGGTCGACATGGTGGAAGACGCCGGATACACACCACTCGAGGCGCTGGACGCGGCGGAAGCCGTTGCCATCCTGGAATCCCGATCGGACGTCGCGCTGATGTGCACGGATATTCAGATGCCCGGCCCAATGGACGGCATCGGACTTGCGCATGCCGTCCATGAGCGTTGGCCGACGATCAGGATCATCGTGGTATCGGGGCAATTGAACCTGCCGCACCTCGATCTTCCTCCCCGCAGCAGGTTTCTCGGCAAGCCGCTCAATGCCGGGGAAGTGATAGCCGAAATGCGTGACATGATCGGCTACGCCTGAGACGCCAGCAGTTTGACGCCTAATACGATCCAATCGCGTGATTGCGTACAAAACCGAGCCACCGAAGATCAGTGCGGTACCTAACCCATGGTGATACGATCAACGATGTCTGAAAGCGATCTCCGGACGGACCCGCGCCCCGCAAGCAAGGCAGCCCCATATCAGGACGAACTGGCGGCCGAAAACGTCAGCCTGAGGCTTCTGCTCGCGCAGGCCGAGATCAATGCGCAGAGTCTGCTGGCCACGGCCGGCATCGACGCCAGAGAGCGCGAAGCGGCCGACAAGCTGCAGAGGCTGATCCTCGAGGAGCTGCACCACCGCATCAAGAATACGCTCGCAACCGTCGGCGCCATCGTCTCGCAAAGCCTGCGCGACCTGCCCGAAGCCAAACACGCACAGCACGCCATCGAGGGCCGGCTGCTCGCGCTCGGACGTGCGCACGATTTGCTTTTGCAGGCAAGATGGAGCAGCGCGAACCTTGGCACGATCGTCCGCAGCGCTACCGAAGCCTTCGACAATCCCGACGAGCCGAAATTCTCGATTTCGGGACCCGATATCCGGATGACGTCGGGCGCCGTTATCGCCATTGCGATGACGCTCAACGAGCTCTGCACCAACACCACGAAGTTTGGCGCCCTGTCGGTCCCGCAAGGGCGGGTCGACATCAACTGGACGCTGGATCAACAGGCGCAGCGCCTGCGCCTTACATGGACCGAGAGGAATGGTGCGGCCGTCCGTCCGCCCAAACAGCGCAGCTTCGGGACACGGCTGATCGAGACGCTTGGCAGGCAACTCCGGGGCGACGTGCGGCTGACCTATGAGCGAACCGGATTCGTCTACACATTCGACGTGCCGATGGCTTCTTTGACTTCGGTGTCGGCATAAGCCCGTATTCGGGCATTGCGGAAGCCAAATCGCAACCGCATTCGTTCGGACCGCTACGATCTGTCAGGAACGACTTTTGCCCCGCGATTGATGACGTGGTGATTTGTCACCGGAGCTCGTTATTCGACCCCTTGATCCCCATATACAGCTCCATCCTCGTCAACCGGAATCGGTCGGATTGCGCGGAGACTTCCAACGAAAGGACGCGGCATGTTTAGACCTCAGCAGCACCGCGAAAAGGCCGCCGCATACGGCGAACTGATCAAGCATTCGAGCGATCAGGGCGAAAACGACGAACTTCAGAAACTAAGGGATCGCCACTCAGCGCTCGCCGATAACGAGCAGGGACTGGCTGATGACTACGACAGCGCCGTGAACGCTGCGGAACAGAATCGCGCTCGCGGCCTGGCCCTTGCGGCCGAAGAGGAGCACGTCTTGCGATGTCTCGGCGCGGCCGTCATCATGCAATGGAACGCGCTTCCGAAGACGCTGCAACGCGAGATCTTCGACACCGCCGGATCGGTCGGAAAATTATTGGAGACGGCGGCGCTCCGCGGGCAGATCGCCCGATTTCTGCACAAGCACAAAAACGATGCCGGCCGCAAAAATGTACCCGCGGCGGATGCGCATCACGACGCAAAATCAGGCGCTGCGGCGTTGTCGCGATGGGACGATGAGGGAGGCGCAGTCCCCGACGGACTGCCGAGATGAACCAACGTCGGCAACAGGAGGATTCCCCATGTCGCCTAAAAATATGTCACGTAAAAACATGTCACTGACAAAATTCGGCATCGATGACGGCCCGCACAACATGGACGGGCTGCGGGTTCTCGCGCGGGACGGAGCTGAACGGGTCGAAGCGTTCATCGGCCGCAAGGTGATGGACGTCTGGGTCGAATCCATCGAGCACCGGGGAGCACGACGGAGTCTGTTCCGCGATCAGTACAACGCGTTGGGCAAGCGCAATCTTGCTGCGATCGAGCGGATCGTGAACGCGAAATACCAGCGCGGCGCCGCACTCAACCGCCAGCATCCCTATGTCGAGGTGCTGTTCTCGGATATCACGGAAAGCGGCGAGGCCCTGGATCTCGGCGGCCTCGTACGCATGCCCTTGCCGCCGGAGTTTCTCAGGCTGGGTTGAGTCGTTATCACAGCAAATCCGAATGACCCCATGATGAAAAAACCTGTCCTCACAATTGACGAACCCGAGCCGAAAAAAGCGATACGAGCCGACCGGCCTCCGACCGAGGGCTTCGTGACGGTTGTCGACGGCCACTTCAAGTCGGAGTTTGACACTGCCGAGGCAGCCGAAACGGCGGCGCGGAAATTGAAGTCGGCTTACCCGATGCTCCAGATCGAAATCTATGATGCGGCCAACATGGTCCGCACATTGTTGAGCTAGACCGTCATACCCGGCGAAATAGTAAGGTGAGCAAAGGCGCGTTGCGCCGTGCCCACCATCTTTCAACAAATTCGTCCTGAATGGTGGGCACGCTCCGCTTTTCCCACCCTAGTCGGCCGTGAAGAATCCTGGATTTTCAGGCTGGATTGACCCGGGGAAGGTGGCGATGATTTGCCACAACAAGAGCCTGAGCCAGCAGATCAGGCGGCGGAAGTTATAGCCGACGGCGGCGAGGACGGCGTTGATGGCGTCGCCTTCACGATGCCAGAGGTAGTTGCGGCCCATGCGGTGCTCGGATTTGAGGTGGCCGATGACCGGCTCGACGGCGGAACGCCGTCGCAGCTGGCGCTTGATCTGTGGCGTCACCCGCCGCTTCTGTCCTGAGATGAACACCCTGAACTTGTAATCGGGCGGAGCGTTGTGGCCGCGATAGCCCTTGTCGAGGAGCGCGCGCTCGATGGTGTTGCCGATCAGCGCCTCCATCTCGGGGATGACGGTTGCAAGTGTGTGGCCGTCATAGGGGTTGCCGGGCAGCGCCTTCACATGGCTCACGAACTGCCCGCCCTTGGCGTGCGCCAGCGTAGTGGCGACCGAGACCTTGACGCCGAACTCGTAAGGCCGGTGCGCCTTGCCCTTGCCGATGCATTCCACCTCCGGCGCGTGCAGCGAGTAGAGCTTCGGGCCACGCTGGCGCTGCTTCTGCTCGAGCACTTGTCGCGCCCGCGCCAGCATGCGCTCCAACACGACCCCCCCGAGCAAGTCGGCGTTGCCGCCGAGTTTGCGGCCTATGTCGCGGATGATGCGGCCGAGATAGATTTTGAGCTTCTTCAAGGCTCTGTTGGCGCGCTTGAACTGCTTGGCGTGGGCATAACGCTGGTGCTTGATCAGCGCGAACTTGCCCACCCTGGCATAGGACTGGCGCAGCTTGACACCATATCGCTTCGCCAGCCGGACCAGGATCTCGCGGGCGCGGTTCAGCAGCCTGGCATCGGTCGGGAACATCACGTTCTTGGGCTGCACCGTCGTATCAATGATGACCCGATTAAGATCGGCCGGTTTGATCGCCTCGGTCTTGCTGGCCACCGCAAGGCTCTCCTGCAGCAAGGCCTGCAACTTCTCCTCGCCCATCCGCTGTCGCCAGCGCGTCAGCGAAGAGCGATCGAACACCAACCGGTGCTGGAAGAACTCCTCGCCGCAGAAGAACTGGTAATAGGGGTTCTCCACCCAGCGCTCGCACAACACCTCATCAGAGAGGTCGTAGGTGTGCTTGAGGATCGCGAGTCCCGCCATCAGGCGGGTCGGCAATGGCGGCCGGCCCGGCTTGTCCTCATAGACCGCCCCGAACCGCTGCTCCAGGAACGACCAGTCGATCGTCTGTGCCAGCTTCACCAGCGGGTGGCCCATGTCGATGATCGCGTCCAGCCGCGAGCGCAGAAGATCGGCTTGTCCCGTCTCTCGTCGTTCCCTTGGTCGCATCGCTCCCTCCGATGCGATGACGGAATCACGGCTCGCGATTCGACGGAATCCTCAAAAATGAAATTGCAAGCTTTTGGGCAGTCAAAGCCCCAAAGCTTGCAATCTCAAAGCCAATCTCGCCCGGAAAATCGATTCTTGATCAACCGCTTGGATGGTTCTTCACGGACGACACCCTACGAAACCCAGTCGCCATTCGCGAGGTGCGTTCCCTCTCCCCTTGCGGGGGAGGGAGCGCATCGAGCGCGCAGCGACAGCGTGCACAATAGGTCGCCCTACTCCTCCACGCCCGCTTCCTGCGGCGTGAACTGGTAGACCGAGGAGCAGAACTCGCAGGTCACGACCACCTTGCCGTCCTTCACCATCTCCGCGCGGTCTTTTGCAGCAAAACTTTTCAGCATCGACGACACCGCCTCGCGCGAGCAGGAGCATTGCGCGCGCAACGGCAGCGGCGTGAACACGCGCACGCCGCGTTCGTGAAACAGCCGGTACAGCAGGCGCTCGCCCGACAGATCAGGATCGATCAGCTCGACATCCTCGACAGTGCCGATCAGCGACTGGCCCTCGACCCAGGCATCATCCTCGGCAACCGAATGCGTCACCGCACCGTCAGGCGCATCGCCCGGATGCAGGTCGGCCTGCCGCGCCCGTTCCGGCGCCTTCGGCAGGAATTGCAGCAGCATGCCGCCGGCGCGCCAGCGGTGCTTCGGACCGCTGCCATCACCGCCGCGCCATTCCTCGCCGACCGCGAGCCGCACGCGGGTCGGGATCTGCTCGGAGCGCAGGAAATATTCATGCGCCGCGTCCTCCAGGCTGCCGCCGTCGAGCGCCACCAGACCCTGATAGCGGCTCATGTCCTGTCCCTGGTCGATGGTCATCGCGAGATGACCCTTGCCGAGCAGTTGGCCTGAATCCTGGCCGTCCTTCAGCCGCCTCACGTCATAGCGCGCATAGGCGCGCAGGCGGTCGGGTGCCTGAAAATCCACGATCAGAAACGACACCGGACCGTCGGTCTGCGTCTGCATGATGAAGCGGCCCTCGAATTTCAGGGCGGAGCCGAGCAACGTCGCCAGCACGATCGCCTCGCCGAGCAGCTTGCCGACAGCGGGCGGATAATCGTGCTTGGTCAGGATGTCGTCGAGCGCGGGGCCGAGCCGGGTCAGCCGTCCGCGCAGGTCGAGCTCGGCGACCTCGAACGGCAGCACCGCGTCATCGACGGGAATGGACGAGGGCGCGCGAACGGGCGCCTCGGTCGTGATTTTGATTTCTGATTGTGAATCCATGGCGCTTTATCTGGGGTCGGAGAGGGCAAAGTGAAAGGGGGTTGAGAGGCGTGAAATATCTCCACGAGTCGTCCCTGCCTAGTGCGCAATTGCGCACAAGGCGCAGGGACCCATAACCACAGGGCGTTGTGAGTTAGGCAAGGCGTCAGCCACTGCCTTCAATCATTAGGGCCGCGGCGTATGGGTCCCTGCGTTCGCAGGGACGACGGAGAAGGCTACGCCACTTCGTTAAAACACCAGGCCAGAATGCCTTTTTGCGCGTGCAGGCGGTTTTCGGCCTCGTCGAACACCACCGATTGCGGGCCGTCGATCACTTCATCCGTGACCTCCTCGCCGCGATGCGCGGGCAGGCAGTGCATGAAGATCGCGTCCGGCTTGGCCAGCGACATCAGCTTCGCATTGACCTGATAGGGCTTGAGCACGTTGTGGCGATGTTCGCCGTCCTTGTCGCCCATCGACACCCACGTATCGGTGACGACGCAATCGGCGCCGCGAACGGCGGCTTCGGGATCATTGCCGAGCACGATGGGCGCCTGGGTCGCCTTGATCCAGTCCTTCATCGCCTTGTTCGGCGCGAGCTGCGGCGGGGTCGCGACATTGAGCTGGAACTTGAAACGCTCCGCCGCATGCGCCCATGACGCCAGCACGTTGTTGTCGTCGCCGGTCCAGGCCACGGTCTTGCCCTCGATCGGCCCGCGATGCTCCTCAAAGGTCATCAGATCGGCCATCACCTGGCAGGGATGCGAGCGCCGCGTCAGCCCGTTGATCACGGGCACGGTCGCGTGCGCGGCCAATTCCAGCAGCGCGTCGTGATTGAGGATGCGGATCATGATCGCATCGACATAGCGCGACAGCACGCGCGCGGTGTCGGCGATGGTCTCGCCGCGGCCGAGCTGCATCTCCGCGCCGGTCAGCATGATCGCCTCGCCGCCGAGCTGGCGCATGCCGACGTCGAACGACACCCGCGTGCGGGTCGACGGACGTTCGAAGATCATCGCCAGCGTCTTGCCTTCGAGCGGCTTGTTGCCCTTGTCATGTGCCTTGAGCTTCGCCTTCATGTCGGCGCTCAGCGCCAGCATGTTGCGCAACTCCATTGGCGGCAGTTCGCTGATGTCTAGAAAGTGACGGACGGATTTGCTCATCATCCCGCCGCCTTCTTCAACTGATTACCCGACAGTGCGGCGCAGGCGCGCTCCAGCATCTGAACGGACTCGTCGATCTCGGCCTCGGTCACGATCAGCGGCGCCAGGAACCGCACCACATTGTCGCCGGCGCCGACGGTGAGCAATTTCTCGCCGCGCAACGCGTTGACGAGATCGCCCGACGGCACCACGGCCTTGACGCCGACCAAAAGCCCCTCGCCGCGCACTTCCGAGAGCACGGCGGGATAACGATCGACCACGGAGGCCAGTTTCTGTTTGAGCAGCAGCGACATCTTCTGCACATGGTCGAAGAAGCCGGGCTTTAGCATCACGTCGAGCACGGCATTGGCCGCCGCGATCGCCAGCGGATTGCCGCCGAAGGTCGAGCCGTGCGAGCCGGGCATCATGCCGCTTGCCGCTTCCGCGGTCGCCAGCACCGCGCCGATCGGAAAGCCGCCGCCGAGCGCTTTGGCCAGCGACATCACATCAGGGGTCACGCCGACGCGCTTGTAGGCAAAGAGATCGCCGGTGCGGCCCATGCCGGTCTGCACCTCGTCGAACGCCAGCAGCAGGCCGTGCTCGTCGCAGAGCTGGCGCAGCGCCTTGAAGAAAGATTGCGGCGCGGAGCGCACGCCGCCCTCGCCCTGCACCGGCTCGATCAGGATGCCCGCGGTGTGCGGACCGATCGCCTTTTTCACTGCTTCGAGATCGCCGTGCGGCACCTGGTCAAAACCGTCCATCGGCGGGCCAAAACCTTCGAGATATTTGGCGGAGCCGGTGGCGGCGAGCGTGCCGAGGGTGCGGCCGTGGAAGGCGCCCTCGAAGGTGATGATGCGATAGCGTTCGGGATGGCCCTTGGAGAATTGATAGCGGCGCACGACCTTGATCACGCCTTCCATCGCTTCCGCGCCGGAATTGCAGAAGAACACGAGGTCGGCAAAGCTCTGCCCGCACAGCCGCGCGGCAAGCTTCTCGCCGTCCGGACTCTTGAACAGGTTCGACATGTGCCAGAGTTTTGTCGCCTGCTCCTGCAGCGCCGCGATCAGGTGCGGATGGCAGTGACCCAGCGCATTCACCGCAACACCCGAGGTGAAGTCGAGATAGCGATCGCCATTGGTGGCGGTCAGCCAACAGCCCTCGCCGCGCTCGAAGCCGAGATCGACCCTGGCAAAGACGGGGAGCAGATGCGACGTGGCGCTATGGGTCATGGCAATCACTGAAGGTTTGAGACCTGGTTTCAAGACCTGCCGCGGAGCACACGCGTGCATGGGCGCGAACGCGGCAACGGCCGGTCTTGCGAAAACGAAACGTGCCGCCTCTTAAGGGCGGCACGTAAGAGGTATTCTATGTGGGCGGGGAGCGCTGTCAACATGCCACGAGGCCGCCTTTCATGCACTGCAAGGCAGGAAATCCGTAGGATTGCGGTGTGGTGGAAAACACGCAGTGCAATGCCTAGATGTCCGGAACATGTGGACGCGCGGGCCCGGACTCTTGCGCCAGAGTCACGCCATATTGTAGCGTCTGGGTTGTCGGGTACGACATCTCGTGCGGCAGTTCTGATCCCTAGAGTCCATTTTGTGTAAGCGTACACGTTCGGGCGCGATTTTTGCGCCCGGCGAGGGCTAAGGGATTCTGACCGCAGGGATTTTTGAGACGAATGACATCGCCAGCGCTGCCCTGGGTTGGCCGGCGCGACGCGAAGGGAAGAATACGATGACGGTATTGACCTGGTCCGACGATCGCGTCGAGCAGCTGAAGAAGCTCTGGGAAGCCGGATTATCGGCCAGCCAGATCGCCGCGGAACTCGGAAATGTGACGCGAAACGCAGTGATCGGCAAAGTGCACCGGCTGGGCCTGTCCGGCCGCGCCAAGAGCCCCTCCTCGGCAGCCCCACGGCAGCGCAAGGCACGCCCGGCGCAACAGATGATGCGGGTCTCACGCCCGGTCTCGCGCGGCAACACCGCGCTGGCGCACGCCTTCGAGGTCGAGATGGAGCCTGATCCGATCGCCTTCGATAACGTGGTGCCGATGAGCCAGCGGCTGTCGCTGCTCGAACTGAACGAAGCCACCTGCCACTGGCCGGTCGGTGATCCCTCGAGCCCGGAATTCTTCTTCTGCGGCGGCAAGGCGCTTTCGGGCCTGCCTTATTGCGCGCATCACTCGCGCGTCGCGTATCAGCCGGCAGCCGACCGGCGGAGGCATCAGCCGAAGCCGACGCGGTAAGAGGCGGTTATCGTAGCCCGGATGGAGCGAAGCGAAATCCGGGACTATGTCGCTATGGGTTAGATTCCCGGGTTGCGCTTCGCTTCACCCGGACTACGAACTCAACGTTGTCGTCCCTGCGAAAGCGGGGACCCATAACCACCGGCGTTCGTGGTTATGTCACGCTGGAGCTCCAGCTCTCTTCAACAAATTACATCGGTGGTTATGGGTCTCCGCGTTCGCGGGGACGACGATGCAATGTGCGGACAACGATAGAGCTATTACGACTCCACCTTCGCGAACCGATCATCCAGCGCATATCCCGCGCCGCGCACGGTGCGGATCGGGTCCTGCTCGCGGCCCGGGTTGAGCAATTTGCGCAGGCGGCCGATGTGGACGTCGACGGTGCGCTCGTCGATATAGATGTCGCGGCCCCAGACGCTGTCGAGCAATTGCTCGCGGCTGAAGACGCGGCCGGGATGCTCCAGGAAAAATTCCAGCAAGCGATACTCGGTCGGGCCGAGATCGATCTGGCGGCCGGAACGCGCGACGCGTCTTTTCTCACGATCCAGTTCGATGTCGCCATAGGTGAGCACGGTGGCGAGCCGCTCGGGGCTTGCCCGCCGCAGCAGTCCCTTCACCCGCGCCAGCAGCTCCGGCACCGAGAACGGCTTGACGATGTAATCGTCGGCGCCGGTCGCCAGGCCCCGCACCCGCTCGCTCTCCTCGCCGCGCGCCGTCAGCATGATGATCGGCAACTGCTTGGTCTCCGGCCGCGCCCGCAGGCGGCGGCACAGCTCGATGCCCGACAGCCCGGGCAGCATCCAGTCGAGCACGACGAGATCGGGAATGCGTTCCTTCAACCGCGTATCGGCGTCATCGCCACGGGCGACGGTTTCGACATCATAGCCTTCGGCGTCGAGGTTGTAGCGCAACAGCGTGGTCAGCGCTTCCTCGTCCTCGACCACCATAATGCGCGCGCTCATTCTGCTATCGCCTCTTCTGTTTGACGCGTTTTCACGCAGATAAGTCTACGCAATCTGCGTAAACTTGATTGCTATGCGAACCGGTCTCCACTTCGCTTGAAAACGCTGTGTCAAGTGTTCGGTACGGTCGTGGCAAAATTCGTCATGTCGCCCTTCGGGCGCTTGTCGAGCATCTGCTGTCCCTCGATCATGTAGAACACGGTTTCAGCGATGTTGGTGGCATGGTCGCCGATCCGCTCGATGTTCTTGGCACAGAACATCAAATGGATGCAGAACGAGATGTTGCGCGGGTCTTCCATCATGTAGGTGAGCAGTTCGCGGAACAGCGAGGTGCAGATGGCGTCGACTTCCTCGTCGCCCTTCCAGACCGCCATCGCCGCCGGCAGGTCGTGCGCCGCATAGGCGTCCAGCACCGACTTGACCTGCGACAGCACCAGGTCGGTCATGTGTTCAAGGCCGCGCATCAGCTTCAAGGGCTGGAAATCGTTCTCCAGCGCCGCGACGCGCTTGCCCATATTCTTGGCGAGGTCGCCGATCCGCTCCAGATCGGTGGCCACCCGCATCGCGCCGACGATCTCGCGCAGATCGATCGCCATCGGCTGGCGGCGCGCGATGGTCAGCACCGCGCGCTCCTCGATCAGATGCTGCAGACGGTCGATCTCGACGTCGGTGGCGACGACACGCTTGCCGAGCGCGACGTCGCGACGGACCAGCGCGTCGACGGATTCGGTGATCATCCGCTCGACCATGCCGCCCATCTCGGCAACCAGGCGAGTCAGTTCCTGAAGGTCGCTGTCGAATGCCTTGGCGGTGTGTTCAGAAGCCATGTGCTATCTCCTCAAATCAGGATCCGGTTTGAACCGGATCATGATTTTATTTCGCTGTTTGAGCATGATCTCTTCGGAAAACCGGTTTCCACTTTTCCGGATCATGCTCTAGCCGAACCGACCGGTGATGTAGTCCTGGGTGCGTCGATCGCTCGGCGAGGTAAAAATCTTGTTGGTATCGTCGAACTCGATCAGCTCACCGAGATACATGAAGGCGGTCTTGTCCGAGACGCGCGCCGCCTGCTGCATGTTATGGGTGACGATGGCGATGGTGTAATCCTCCGCCAGTTCCTGGATCAGCTCCTCGATCTTGGCGGTCGAGATCGGGTCCAGCGCGGAACAAGGCTCGTCGAACAGGATCACCTCGGGCCGCACCGCGACCGTGCGCGCGATGCAGAGCCGCTGCTGCTGGCCGCCGGACAGCGACAGGCCGCTTGCATTCAGCTTGTCCTTGACCTCGTTCCACAGCGCGCCGCCGCGCAGCGCCTTCTCGACCCGGCCATCCATCTCCGACTTGGAGATCTTCTCATAGAGGCGGATGCCGAAGGCGATGTTTTCGTAGATCGTCATCGGAAACGGCGTCGGCTTCTGGAACACCATGCCGACGCGGGCCCGCAGCAAATTGAGATCGAGCTTGGAATCGAGGATGTTGGTCTGGTCGAGCATCAACTGGCCGGTCGCCTTCTGGCCGGGGTAGAGGTCGTACATCCGGTTGAAGATCCGCAGCAGCGTGGACTTGCCGCAGCCGGACGGGCCGATGAAGGCGGTGACGCGGTTGGTGCCGAGCGTCAGGTTGATGTTCTTCAGCGCATGGTGCTCGCCATAGTAAAAGTTCAGGCCGCGGGCGGTGACCTTGGGCGCGGCCTCGGGCAGCGCCACCTGCGGAACGGGCCCGGTCGCGTTACTCACGGATACGGAGAGATCGGTCATTTGGATGTCCTCTCGGCGCCAAGAATGCGCGCGCCAATGTTCAAGGCCAATACGGTGAGCGTGATCAGCAGGGCTCCGCTCCAGGCGAGCTGCTTCCAGTAGACATAGGGGCTCTGCACGAAGTTGTTGATGGTGACCGGCAGGTTCGCCATCGTCTTGGTCAGGTTCAGGCTGAAGAACTGGTTCGACAGCGCGGTGAACAAGAGCGGCGCGGTCTCGCCGGCGACGCGGGCGGTCGCGAGCAGCACGCCGGTGATCAGGCCCGACCGCGCGGCGCGATAGGCGATCCGCCGGATCACCAGCGAACGCGGCAGGCCGAGCGCGGAGGCCGCCTCGCGCAGCGGATTGGGCACCAGTCCCAGCATGTCCTCGGTGGTGCGAACCACCACGGGGATCACGATCACGGCGAGCGCCAGGCAGCCGGCGAAGGCCGAGAAGCCGCCCATCGGCACCACGATGGCGCCGTAGATGAACAGGCCGATGATGATCGACGGCGCGCTCAGCAGGATGTCGTTGATGAAGCGGATCACCGAGGTGAGCTTGTCGTGCTTGCCGTATTCGGCGAGATACGTGCCGGCGAACAGGCCGAGCGGCGCGCCGATGCCGACGCCGATCACGGTCATCATGATCGAGCCGATGATGGCGTTGCGCAGGCCGCCATCGGTCGAGCCCGGCGGCGGCGTATCCTGGGTGAAGACGGCCAGGTTGAGCCCGGAGAGGCCGTTGTAAAACAGCGTGAACAGGATCAGCGCCAGCCAGGTCACGCCGAACAAAGCGGCGCCCAGGCAGAGGAACTTGATGATGATGTTGTTGCGGCGGCGGGCTACGTAAATCGGGTTCATGATCTCAGTTCCCCGCCTTCTTTTCCAGCCGCATCAGCATCAGCCTCGCGGCGGCGAGAACGAAGAACGTCAGCACGAACAGCAGCAAGCCGAGCAGGATCAGGCCCGACTGGTGCAAGCCGTCGCTCTCGGCGAATTCAGAGGCGATCGCCGCCGAGATCGTGGTGCCCGGCGCGAAGATCGAGGACTGGATCTTGAACGAGTTGCCGATGATGAAGGTCACCGCCATGGTCTCGCCGAGCGCGCGGCCGAGTGCCAGCATGATGCCGCCGATCACGCCGACACGCGTGTAGGGAATGACGACGTTGCGGACGACTTCCCAGGTGGTGCAGCCGACGCCATAGGCCGCCTCCTTCAGCACTGGCGGCACCGTCTTGAAGACGTCGACCGAGATCGCAGTGATGAACGGCAGCACCATGATCGCCAAAATCAATGACGCGTTGAACAGGCTGAGATAGGACGGGGGACCAGCGAAGATCGCGCCAAGCACCGGGACGCCGTCAAACAGGCTGATCATGAACGGCTGGAACGTGTTGGCCAGGAACGGGCCGAGCACGAAGAAGCCCCACATGCCGTAGATGATCGAGGGGATGCCGGCGAGCAGCTCGACGGCAAGTCCGATCGGGCGGCGCAGCCAGATCGGGCAGATTTCGGTGAGGAACACCGCGATGCCGAGGCCGACGGGAATGGCGATCATCATCGCGATCACGGAGGTGATCAGCGTGCCGTAGATCGGGCCGAGCGCACCCAGCACCGGCGGATCGGCCGACGGCGCCCAGCGCTGCGTCCACAGGAAGGCCACGCCGTATTCACGCATCGCGGGAAGAGCGCCGACGATCAGCGAAAGGATGATGCCGCCGAGGATGAGGAGAACCGAGATCGCGCAGGCGCGCGTGATCCAATAGAAGGTGACGTCGCCGAGCTTGAACGCGCTGAGAGCCCTTGCGCGATCATAGGGTCCGGCAGCGTCCATTGCGTCGCTTTCGACCGTCATCTCTGCCACGCTGATCCCCTGTACTTATAGCAAGTCCGAAAAAATGTCGCTTCTGCTCTGAGCGATTCTGTTGACGATTTACCCCGCGTCATTCCGGGATGGTCCGGAGGACCAGACCCGGAATCTCGAGATTCCGGGTTCGCTCGTTTCACTCGCGCCCCGGAATGACCGGGCGCGCGAAGCCCGCCCGATCAGCTCTTGATCTCAGCCGTCCAGGTCTTTTCGATCAGCTTGACGACCGATTCCGGCATCGGGATGTAGTCGAGCTCTTCGGCCATCTTGGCGCCCTTCTCGAACGACCATTTGAAGAACTTGATGGCTTCCTGGGACGCCGCCTTGTCGGTCGCATCCTTGTGCATCAGGATGAAGGTCGCCGCCGTGATCGGCCACGAGGCTTCGCCGGGCTGGTCGGTGAGGATCACGTAATAGCCGGGGGCCTTGGCCCAGTCGGCGTTGGAGGCGGCCGCCTGGAACGCTTCGATGGTCGGCTGCACGGTCTTGCCGGCCTTGTTGATCATCGCCGCATAGGTCAGCTTGTTCTGCTTGGCGTAGGCGTATTCGACGTAACCGATCGCGTTCTTGGTCTGGCCGACATTGCCGGCAACGCCTTCATTGCCCTTGGCGCCGACGCCGGTCGGCCATTCGACCGCGGTGCCGGAACCGGCCTTGGCTTTCCATTCGGCGTTCGACTTTGACAGATAGTCGGTGAAGTTGAAGGTGGTGCCCGAACCGTCGGAGCGGCGGACCACGGTGATCGCGTCGGCCGGCAGCTTCAGCTTCGGATTGAGCTTTGCAATCGCGGCATCGTCCCACTTCTTGATCTTGCCGAGATAGATATCGCCGAGCACTTCGCCCGACAGCACCAGCTCGCCCGGCTTGATGCCTTCGAGGTTCACGACCGGCACGATCGCGCCCATCACCATCGGCCACTGCACCAGGCCGTCCTTCTCCAGCGTCTCATGCTTGAGCGGCGCGTCGGTGGCACCGAAGGTCACGGTCTTGGCCTGGATCTGCTTGATGCCGGCGCCTGAGCCGATCGACTGGTAGTTCAGGCCGTTGCCGGTCTCCTTCTTGTAGGCGTCGGCCCACTTCGAATAGATCGGGAAGGGGAAGGTGGCGCCCGCGCCGGTGATATCGGCAGCGAAGGCCGACGCCGAAGCGGCGACCAGGCCGGCAGCGACGATTGTCCTGAGGAAATTCATGGTTGGTCTCCATCTGGTGAGCGAAGCGCCTGTTGCGCCCGATCGCGCTCACCTGTCGCTCATCTAGGAGCGGTCGATAGAGCTTTTACGAAGGTTCGATGACAGTTGGATGACACAATCAAGCGACTGAAATTGCTTGTGTTTATGCCGATGGCGGGGTTTTGGCCTGGGGAAAACAGGCGGTAAAGACGGCACCGTTTTTCGGCACGCTTTCGATCAAAAGCCGGCCGCGATGGCGGTTAAGAATATGTTTCACCAAGGATAAACCGAGCCCGGTTCCACCTTGCGCGCGGCTGTCGCCGACATCGACCCGGTAGAAGCGTTCGGTCAGCCGAGGCAGGTGTTCCGGTGCGATGCCGGGGCCGAAATCCCGGACCATGATACGGACTTCCGGCGCGCCCTCGCCGGAAGTGGCCTGCGTCAGGGAGACGATCACCCGCCCGCCGGACGCGCCATATTTGAGCGCGTTCTCGATCAGGTTTTCGAACAGCCGCAGCAGTTCCTCGCGATCGCCCGCGATCGTCACCGGCACGGTCGGCAGATCAATCTCGATTTCGACCTGGCGTTCGCGGGCCAGCGGCTCCAGCCCGTCGGCGACCTGGCGAATGATCGGCACGATGTCGACCGAGGCGTCGGGCCGGACATGGGCCGACAATTCAACCCGCGACAAGGACAGCAAATCGTCGATCAGCCGCGCCATCCGCGTCGCCTGCGTATGCATGATGCCAAGAAAGCGTTCGCGTGCCTTGGCGTCCTCCTTGGCCGGACCCTGCAGCGTATCGATGAAGCCGGACAACGCCGCGAGCGGCGTCCGCAGCTCGTGGCTGGCATTGGCGACGAAATCGGCGCGCATTTCCTCGACCCGCCGCAGCGGCGTCTGGTCGTGGAAGGTCATCAGCATGCATTTCTCGGTGCCGCCGAACAGCGTCGGCACCGGTACCGGCGTGACGATCAGTTCCATCCAGCGATCGACCGGCACCTGGTCCAGATAGCTCGCCCGGCGCGGTTCGCTGGTCGCGATGGCCTCGCGCAACGCGGTGATGATCTCCGGCGAGCGCAGCGCAAACTGGGCGAGCTCGTTCTTGCGCAAAGCGGGCGCAAGCTGGGCGGCCGCCGCGTTGAGATGCAGGACGCGGCCGGCGCGGTCGAGCAGCACGGCCGGATCCGGCATGCCGGCAACGACGGCGCTGACGGCGGCCGACTCGACCGGACTGACGGCACGGACATCGTCACGCGAGGCCGCCACATGATGCAGCCGCCACGGCACCAGCGCTGCGGCAGCGATACAGATGAAAACGGCCATCGCGCGCGCCAGCGAGAGATCGGCCAACACCACGAGGGCGCAAAGCGCGAGGCCGGCGGCGAGCAAGATGATGGCCGAATGCCGCAACCGGTCCGGCCACGGCGCAAAGAAGGAGGAAGAGCTGGAATCGTCGATCGCCATGGCGCGCGCTTTCTTCCTCTAATCGCGAAGCCCCCGCCGCGTCATCAGGTGCCGGTGTCGCCATGCTTGCGCACATAGACGGCGGCCTCATGCCTCGTCGGCTCGGCGTCGGCGCCGGGCGTCAATTGGCGCAGCCGCTTTGATCGCGCGCCGAGAATAATCTCCCGAAGCGTCAGCAAGATTACAGATATGACAAAAGGACCAATATAGTAGAGGACGCGGAACAGCAGCATGCCGGCGAGCAGTTCCTCCCGGTCCATCTGCCAGAGCCCGACCAGCATGGCGGCATCGAAAACGCCAAGCCCGCCCGGCGAGTGGCTGGCAAACCCCAGCAGCGTGGCCGAGACGAAGATGACAGCGACGACGACAAAACCCAGATTGGGCTCGTCCGGCACCAGCACATACATCGCCAGCGCGCAGAAGCCGAGATCGACGATGCCGATGGCGATCTGCAGCAGCGTCAGCGGCCCGCCCGGCAGCGTGACCGTCCACGGCCCGCGGCCGACGCTGCGCGGCTGAGCCCAGACCCAGGCGACATAGCCGACCAGTCCGAGAAGGATGCCGAACGCCGCCACGCGGTTGAACCAGACCGGCAGCTGATCGATCGAGGCGGCGGCTTCCGGGTGATAGGCGATGCCAAGTCCCAGCACCGCGGCATTGCCGAGCCAGAAGGTCAGCCCGGCGAGGAAACAGATCTTGGCGACATCGATCGCGTTCAGCCCCCAGGCCGAATAGATCCGGTAGCGCACCGCGCCGCCGGTGAAGACGCTGGCGCCGACATTGTGGCCGATGGAATAGGAGGTGAAGGCGGCAAGCGCGTTGACGCGGTAGGGAATGTGGCCCTGGCCGATCGCGCGAACCGCGAACCAGTCATAGAACGTCAGCGTGAAATAGCCCGCCGCCACGAACAGGGCCGCCAGCGCGATCTGGCGCGGCTCGGTGCCCTTGATGGCGTCGATCACCTCATCGGTGTCGATGCCGCGAAGCATGTGATAGAGCACGTAGCACGCAACGGCGATCACCGTGATGCTGATCAAGACCCCGAGCTTGTGCAGGACCTGCTTCTGGCGCAGAAACGAGATCGCCCTGCGTATTGCTTCCAGCATCTACACCTCGAAATTGCGCTTATGCGACGACGGCAATGGCGTGAACCCCGCCGGCGCTACGCTGCTCCCTTGCCCCTCTGGTAGCGCGTTTTGAGCCGGAGTGGAATTCGCCTGACGACAAATAAAACACGCTTCTTCAACATATTAGGCGCAGTTGATGACGACGACAGCACAGTTTTGCAGCATTCCCGCCGCTCCAAGGCAGTTCCGGACCGTAGAACGGTCTGGTCAATAACCCGTGACAAGGATGGCGGTAAAGCTATCCGGCCCATGCTGCGGTCAGGCCGACGGCGCGCTGCGCGAGACCACCCAGTCGCGCAACCACGATCCGACCGCACAGCCACAAAGATAAAGCGCGAACATGATCAGCCCGAGGTCGAGCCAGTAGCCGAAGCGGCCAGGCACGACGCGTGCGAGGGCTGCGCCGATCAGCGCCGCGACCAGGGCCGAAAGCGCCCAGCGCAGCTTCCCCGCGACGCCTTCGCCGTGCTGAACCACGGATATCCAGCCCATGGCGAAGCCGAGCAGCGCCGATGCCAGCAACCAGCCCCAGAAGAATGTGGTCAGATAGGCCATGCTCACTTCACCACGAAATCGATGCGGCGGTTCTGCGCCTTGCCCTGGTCGGTATCGTTACCCGCGATCGGCTGCGTCGGGCCATAGCCGACCGCGCTGAACCGGTCGGCCGGCAATCCCGCCTTGACCAGATAGTCGGCGACGGCCTGGGCACGCTTCTCGGACAGCGCCTGGTTGGCCGCCTCGTCGCCGTCGGTATCGGTATGGCCTGCGATCTCGATATTGGCGGTCGGACAGCGCAGCGCGGTTTCGATCAGGCGGTCGAGCAGGCCGGCGGAATCCGCGACAATGTCGGCCTTGCCGGATTCAAAGCGGATCCGGGCCTTGCCGAGCAGTTCGGCGAATAATTGCTGGCAGACGGTGGCGTCCACCGGCGCCGCAGCCGGCTTGACCGAGATTTCCGGCTTGAACTGCCAGCCCTGCGGGAAGTCCTTGCCGAGGCCGGCGCGGATCTGGGCGGCGGCGTTTTCATAAAGCGCATCACCCGACAGCTTGACCTGCCGGTCGGAGACGACGAGCGTGCCGGTCGACAGCCGCGACAGCGCGCCGAGGGCGGGCACCACCGCGTTGGCAAAGCCTGCGGGCGCGCCGACGCTCTCCTTGAGATTGTCGACGACCTTTTCGCTGAAGAATTTGCGTCCCGCCGCCGCCACCAGCGCGGCGTGGACATTGTTGTCCGGCGCGTTGCCGGTCAGCGTCAGCGTCACCGCGACCGGATCCTTGTAGGCCTGGAAGATGTAAGGCGGCGCCTTGACCTCGTTGACCGCGACCGAAAAGCCCTCGGGCAGATTTTTCAGCGCGGCGGCGATGGCTTCGCGGCCGCCGAGTTCGCGCGCCATGCCGGACAGGCTGACCTGAGTGTCCGACAGCGTGATCTTGCCGTCCTTCAGCTTGCCGACCTGGTCGAGCAGCAGCAGCGCGGCATTGTCGAAACGCGGCGGCGCCCCGCGCGACAGATTCATCCGGTCGACCACTTCGACGCCACCGAGGCCGGCGCGGGCCGCTTCCATCAGCCGGCCCCTGCTCGCCGGCAGGGGCGAACTGCCCGACAGCGTCACCCGAAGGACGTCGCGTTCCGCCGACCAGACAAACGGCTTGGCTTCGGGAACGAGCCGGGTTTCGTCGTTAACCAGCCGCACGCCCGGCACCGCTTCCACCGAAGTCACCGCGCTCTGCCGGCCGTCTTCCGAGAATGCGTCCGCCGCGAGGGTCACGTCGCGGCCTGCAACCGAGATCCGCCGTTTATCGAGGACGGTGTCCTTGAGGGCTGCGGCCGAACGCTGCGCCAGGTCGGCTTCCAGCGGTTCGGTGCTCGTCCAGGCCGCGATAGCCCAAAAGATGACCAAAGGAATGACGCCCAGCCACCATTTGCCACTCCACCTGAAAAGTCCGTGCATTCGAGTTCCCGCCGGGGTCCGGAACGGAGAGAAAACAAACCCTTGCGAGGCTGTCAAACCCGAAATGTCGCAGGCCCCGAAGGGCTCTGAAATAGGTCCGGCTAACTGTTTCTTCAGCGGTCTTTCGCTAATTTCTGCCGGCAAATAACCGGGCAGCCCTGCATCTCGATGAAACTGCTTCGCAACACCGTCATTCGCGCCGGACTGGAAGCGCTGTACTTCTCCGGGGCGCATTACCTGCTGCGACCAATCTTCGCAGGTGTCGGCATCATTTTCATGCTGCACCATGTCCGCCCGCGGCGCGACGGCGCGTTTCAGCCCAATCACCATCTCGAGGTCGAGCCGGAGTTCCTGCGGGCGATGCTGGCGCATCTTCGCGCGCTCGACGTCGATATCGTCACCATGGACGAGGTGCATCAGCGGCTCCAGGCGCGTAATTTCGCCCGACGCTTCGCCTGCTTCACCCTTGATGACGGCTATCGCGACAATCGCGACTACGCCCTGCCGGTGATGCGTGAATATGACGCGCCCCTCACCGTCTACGTGACGAGCGATTTCGCCGAAGGCACTGGCCGGTTGTGGTGGGTCGCGCTCGAGAGGGCGATCGCCAAGGCGTCCACGATCGAAGTCCCGATCGGCGGCACAGCCACCCGCCTCGACACCTCGACGCCGGCGGCCAAGCAGGACGCCTTCGACCGCATGCACGACTGGCTGCGCGCACTGCCGACCGAACACGACTTGCAGCGCGAAATCTCCGCGCTATGCAGGCGACATGACGTGGACGAGACTCCGATCGCCCGCGAGCTCTGCATGTCCTGGGAGGAATTGAAGGCATTCGCTGATGATCCGCTGGTGACGATCGGCGCGCATACGATCACCCATTGCAATCTGGCGCGGCAGAGCGAGGAGACCGCTTCGTTCGAACTGGCCACCAGCCGCGCGCGGATCGAAGCGGCGCTGCAGCGACCGGTGCTTCATCTCGCCTATCCCTATGGCGACCGGATCGCGGCGGGCCGGCGCGAATTCGCCCTGGCGAAAGCCGCCGGATTCAAGACCGCGGTCACGACGCGGCCGGGCATGATTTTTCCGGAAAGCGCCGAGCACTTGACGGCGCTGCAGCGGGTTTCGCTCAACGGCAATTACCAGGATGCGCGCATCCTCCCGGTCCTGACCTCCGGCGCCGCCACCGCCATGTGGAACGGCTTTAGGCGTATCGACGCGGCGTAGGGTTAGCGCAGTGGAGCCGTCGTCCCTGCGAACGCAGGGACCCATACGCCGCAGCTCATCCGTTGGGCGATGGAGTAGTCACCTGCCAAAACAACTAAAGCCGGTGGTTATGTGTCCCTGCGTTCGCAGGGACGACGAAAACAAGCTTCCTTGACTCGAACCCCTCCTCCGCCCAAAACCAGCGGCAAAGCAATGGAGGAACGCATGTTCAAGGATCTGTTCTCGCTTCAGGGCCGCGTCGCGCTGGTGACGGGCGGCTCGCGCGGCATCGGCAAGATGATCGCGGCCGGGTTTCTCGCGCAGGGCGCGGCGAAGGTATACATCACCGCGCGCAAGGCCGGGCCCTGCGAAGCAACCGCGAAGGAACTCTCCGCCGCCTATGACGGCGAATGCATCGCGCTGCCGATCGACATCTCGACCGTCGAAGGCTGCGACAAGCTCGCGGCTGAGATCATCAGGCTGGAGCCGAAGCTCGACGTCCTCGTCAACAATGCGGGCGCTGCCTGGGGCGCGGAGTTCGACGAATTCCCGGAAAGCGGCTGGGACAAGGTGATGGACCTCAATGTCAAGTCGCTGTTCTTCCTGACCAAGGCGCTGGCAAAACCGCTGCGTGCGGCGGCCTCGCATGAACGGCCGGCCAAGGTCATCAACATCGCATCCGTCGACGGCATCTTCGTCAACCCCAGCGAGACCTATTCCTACGCCGCGAGCAAGGCCGCCGTGATTCATCTGACGCGGCGCATGGCGACGAAACTGGTCAAGGACAATATCAACGTCACCGCGATCGCGCCGGGCGCATTCAAGTCGGACATGAACCGCGCCGCGCGCGACCACTCGGACGAAGTCGCAAAACGCATTCCGGCGCAGCGTATCGGCACCGACGAGGATATGGCGGGGGTAGCGATCTATCTCGCCTCGCGCGCGGGCGATTACGTGGTCGGCAACACCATCGCCGTCGATGGCGGCGTGGTCTACGCGAATGCGGGGCTTGAGATCGCGGGGTAGGTCTACGCACGATACTATCGGTCGTCATACCCCGCGAATGCGGGGTATCCAGTACGCCGCGGCCCCTGATTGGTTGGTCGCGGCGTTTCTGCAATTGACGCCGGCGATTACTGGATCACCCGCTTTCGCGGGTGACGACAGCTTGCGGTGAAGGCGCGAGTTTCGCCTTGCCTCACGTCTCGATTTTCACGTACTCGAAATCGCCGGGCTTGTTGTCGATGCCGACCTTCGGCGGCGAGATCCAGTTGGCGTAGACGCCGGTTTCGGTCACCGGCTTCATCAGCGAGGCGATGAAGTCGCCGTCCTGCGTCGAAGGCAACCATTCGCTCTTGCGTTGGTTCCAGGTGGCGTCGTCGATCAGGAGGCCTTCCGGTGTGGCGTTGATGTCCTTGAACTCGCCGATGTGGCGGTGGAACGCGACATTCGGCAGCGTCAGCTTGTACTGATAGCCGGCGAGCGAAATGATCTTGTTCCAGCGCAGCATGCCCTTGACGCAATCCTGCGTGTAGTCGTCGCGCAGCCGCATGTTGAGCGCGGTCAGCGCCGGCTCGTCGACGCGCTTGATCACGCCGTCGACCAGCTTGAGCACCGGATAGGTGGCGTTCTTGAGCTGATGGTCGTCGTCGATCTGGGTTTCCTTGTAGCGGCCCTTGATGCCGGCATTGAAGGCATTCGCCGCGTTGGTCGAGACTTCCGAACCGAACAGATCAAGCGACAGCGAGTAATGCAGGTGCAGCTTCTTCTGGATGGTCGGCAGGTCGATGACGCCGAGCGCGCGGACCTTGGCAACATCCGTGGGGTCGGTGATGCCGGCTTCCTTCATCGCCTCGCACGTGCGCTGCACGACGCGGCTGATGCCGGTCTCGCCGACGAACATGTGATGCGCCTCTTCGGTCAGCATGAAGCGGCAGGTGCGCGACAGCGGATCGAAGCCGGACTGCGCCAGCGAATGCAGCTGCATCTTGCCGTCGCGGTCGGTGAAGTAGGTGAACATGAAGAACGACAGCCAGTCCGGCGTCGCCTCGTTGAAGGCGCCGAGCATGCGTGGGCTATCCGCATCACCGGAGCGGCGGCGCAACAAATCATCCGCCTCCTCGCGGCCGTCGCGGCCGAAATATTTCTGCAAGAGATAGACCATCGCCCAGAGATGACGGCCTTCCTCGACATTGACCTGGAACAAATTGCGCAGGTCGTAGAGCGAGGGCGCGGTCTTGCCGAGATGGCGCTGCTGCTCGACGGAAGCGGGCTCGGTGTCGCCCTGGATCACGATCAGGCGGCGCAACGTGGCACGGTGTTCGCCGGGGACTTCCTGCCAAGCCGGCTTGCCGTAATTTTCGCCGAACGGAATGACGCGGTTCTCTTCCTGCGGCGCCAGCAAAATGCCCCAGCGATATTCCGGCATCTTGACGTAGTCGAACTTGGCCCAGCCGCGCGGATCGACCGAATAGGCGGTGCGCAGATACACCAGCGACTGCTGGAAACCTTCCGGCCCCATGTCGCCCCACCAGTCCATATAACCGGGATGCCAGCCCTCCAGCGCTTTCAGCACCTGGCGGTCTTCGCTGAGATTGACGTTGTTTGGAATTTTGGTGCTGTAGTCGACATTCATGAAATTCATGGCGTGCACTCCTTGGATTCGTTCTGGCGTCTTGCTCGACCGTCATCCTGAGCAGCGGCGGCTCGCCGCGTCTCGAAGGATGCTGGCCGGGCTCAAATCATCCTTCGAGGCTCGCTTGCGCTCGCACCTCAGGATGACGGCGGAAATTCGGGCTAAACCCGCGTCATATCGAATTGCGCCTTCTGGCCGGTGCCGTAGCGGCGCAGCGCGCCGTCTTCGCCGACCGCGTTGGGGCGCTGGAAGATCCAGTTCTGCCACGCCGTGAGGCGCGAGAAGATTTTCGATTCCATGGTCTCTGGCCCAACGAAGCGCAAATTGGCTTCCATGCCGGTGAGGCCGTCGGGCGAGAAGGAGGTGCGTTCCTCCAGGAACACCCGCACCTCGTCGTCCCAGTCGATATCGTCGAGCGCGAAGGTGACGAGGCCGAGTTCTTCGGCCTCCTCCGCATCGAGCGACGTGCCGATGGTGGCTTCCGCGCGCTCCAGATCGGACGGATCGGCCTGGAAACGCGATTGCAGCCGGGTCAGGCCGTGGCTCATCGGATAGGGGCCGAAATTCATGGCGGTGAGCTGGATCGCGGGAGGCGCGCGGTTGTCGCCCTGGCGCGAGCCGATCAGCATGTAGGAGCGGTCGGCGGCGAACACGAGTTCGGCGAGCGTGCCGGCGAAGCAGGAGCCGGGCTCGACCAGCGTCACCAGCGTGCGCGAGGTGACGTCGATGCGCTTCAACACCCGCTTCCAGTAATGCCTGATCTCGTTGACCAGCCAGTGCGCCTTGTTGGCTTCGAGGAAAGCATCGCAGGCCACCACATTGGCGGCATCGCCATGCGACTTGAACAGCAGCATCGCGATTTCGAGTTCGTTGATGCGCAAGTGAAGGATCGCATCATCGAGTTCGCGCGCGACCTGCAGCGGCCAGAACGACGCGCCCTGCGCGATCAGACCATCGATATCGGCCGGCGGGGCGGCCTCCGGCGCCTTGATCGAGATGGTCGCGATCCGTTGCGCGCGGTCGATGTCGACATTGACAAAACCGTAGCGGATGCCGCTGTCGTCGATGGTGCGGTTGAGCGGCGCAAGCGTGATGCCCTTGCCGGTGCCGTTGCGCTTCGAGGCGGCGGCAAATTCCTTTGCGCGGTCGGCGACTTTGCCTTCCAGCTTGCTGTTGGGCACGATCTCGTCGACCAGCCGCCAGGCGACGGCGCGCTTGCCCTTGATGCCTTCCTCGATGGTGCAGAAGAAGTCGGCATGGTCGCGGCGCACCTTGCGCTTGTCGACGACGCGCGTCAGGCCGCCGGTGCCCGGCAGCACCGCGAGCAGCGGCACTTCCGGCAACGACACAGCGGCAGCGCCGTCATCGGCCAGCATGATGTGATCGGTCGCCAGTGCCAGTTCATAGCCGCCGCCGGCCGCGGTGCCGTTGACGACGGTGATGAAGCGCTGGCCGGAATTCTCCGATGAATCTTCCAGGCCGTTACGGGTCTCGTTGGTGAATTTGCAGAAATTGACCTT
This sequence comes from Bradyrhizobium sp. AZCC 2262, assembly GCF_036924535.1. Classification (NCBI taxonomy): domain Bacteria; kingdom Pseudomonadati; phylum Pseudomonadota; class Alphaproteobacteria; order Hyphomicrobiales; family Nitrobacteraceae; genus Bradyrhizobium; species Bradyrhizobium sp. AZCC 2262. The sequence goes on from NZ_JAZHRT010000001.1 coordinate 7,473,347, forward strand.
GTGGGCGTGGGTGGCGCCCGCCAGCATGCGGATATTGGCGCCGGCGCAGAACACGCGGTTCTTACCCGAACGCATCACCACCGCCTTCACTTCGGGATGCTCGAAGCGCAGCCGCTGCACGGCGTCGGCGAGTTCGATGTCGACGCCAAGATCGTAGGAGTTCAGCTTGAGCTGATAGCCCTCGAACAGGCCCGCATTCTCGTCGACGTCCATGGTGAGCGTCGCGACGTCGCCTTCGACGCCCAGCTTCCAGTGCCGGTAGCGCGACGGATCGGTTTGAAAATCGATGTATTTCGCTCCCCCCGCAAGGACGCGATCTTCGCCGGCCATGAAGCCACCCTCTGTCGTTTTCTCAAGCTTGGTCGTTTTCCCAAGCTTTGCCTGGTTCGTTAGATGCACAATAATGCATGTTTTTTAACAAGTCTAGGCTAAAACGTCGGAACATGCATTTTGTTTCATGTTCCGATGGCAGTGGCGAATGCCATCCCATCGGCCTTTCCGAGCTGCGGCTGGGCCAATTTGGCCTTGATGACCGCCGCCAGCGCCCCGACCGGAAAGCTGTCGGCAAACCCGTCGCCGCCGACACCGCGCCCGCCGAGCGCCTCGAACTCACCGATCGCTTCGCCGAACAGGCGTGACGCGACATGCGGCTTCTGCATGCTCAGCCGGGACGCCGCCCCAAAAAAAGAAAAGCGTTACGCGGCCCGTCCCTGCGAGCTGTCATTGACGTGCAACACCGCGTTTGCGAATTCCGAAATCGCATCGAGCGTCGGCCCAGGTGCTTCGCGATGCGGCTGATGTCCCGCGCCCGGGATCACAGTCACATCGACCGGACAGTAGCACTCTTCCTGTGCGATCTCGACCTGGCGCATGGTTCCATACTGGTCGTCCTCACCCTGCAGGATCGCCACCGGTACGCGGATGTAGGCGAGGTATTCGGAAATATCCCAGTTGCGGAATTTCGGATCGAGCCAGGCGTCATTCCAGCCATGGAAGGCGTTGTCGACATCCTTGTGCCAGCGCGCCAGCTTCTCCTTCAGGTTCGTGGTCGCGTAGGCGTCGCGGATCTGCGCAATCGAGGCCACCCCAATATCCTCGACGATGAAATGCGGGGCGATCAACGCGAGGCCCTGCACGCGGTGGTCCTGATGGGAGCCCGCATAGATCGCCGCGATCGAGGCGCCGTCGGAATGTCCGAGCAGGAGGCCGCGGCGAAAGCCGATCTTGTCGAGCAGTTTCGGCAATACATCAAGCGCCTCGACATGCATGTAGTCGAGCGGCCGCGGCAGTTTCACCGGCGTCGAATTGCCGTAACCCGCGCGCGAATAGACGAACACGCCGACGCCGGTCGCGGCCTGAAGTTTTTCGGGAAAGTCGCCCCACAGTCCGGCCGATCCGAGGCCTTCATGCAGCATCACAATGGTCGGCGCGCTCTCGGGCGACGGGCCGATCATGCGGTATTCGAGATGCGAAGCACCGACGGTCAGGAAGCCCGAGGGGGTAAGGGTGGTCATTTCGATCATCTCACTCCGTCATTCCGGACAGATCGCGAAGCGAGCTGATCCGGAATCTCGAGATTCCGGGTTCGCGCTATCGCACGCCCCGGAATGACGACGACTATTGGTCCCGCAACTTGAACCGTTGAATCTTCCCCGTCGCGGTCATCGGCAATGATTCCACGACGTCGATCCAGCGCGGATATTTCCACGGGCCGATCTTCTGCTTGACATGCTCCTTCAGCGATTCAAACAGACCGTCGGTGTTGCAATCCGGGCGCAACACCACAAAGGCCTTCGGTTTCAACAACCCATCGGAATCGGCTTCCGGCACGACGGCGGCCTGCAGCACCGCGGGGTGGGCGATCAACGCGCTCTCGACCTCGAACGGCGAGACCCAGATGCCGGAGACCTTGAACATGTCGTCGGCACGGCCGCAGAAAGTGTAGCGGCCGTCGGCGTCGCGGGTGTATTTGTCGCCGGTGTAGGTCCAGTGGCCCTGGAACGTCTGCCGGGTTTTGCTGCGCTGATTCCAGTAGCCTTCGGCCGCCGAGGGGGCTTCGACCAGGAGCTCGCCGACCTCGCCGTCCGGCACTTCTTCGCCCGCTTCGTTCACGAGCCGCACCTTGTAGCCAGGCACCGGACGGCCGGAGCAGCCGTACTTGATGTCGCCGGGCGCGTTCGACAGGAAGATGTGCAACAGCTCCGTCGAGCCGACGCCGTCGAGGATATCGACACCGAAGCGTGCCTTCCAGGCATTGCCGACCGATTCCGGCAAGGCTTCGCCCGCGGAGGTACAGACGCGCAGCCGCGTGCCGGCACGCTCGTGCTTCGCCGCCTCGTCATTCAACATGGAGGCGAACAGCGTCGGCGCGCCAAAGAAGATGGTGGGGTTGTACTTGTTCAAGAGGTCGTACATCCGGGCCGGTGTCGGCCGCTCCGCATTCAGCACCGTGCTGGCGCCAACCGACATCGGGAAGGTCAAGGCGTTGCCGAGCCCGTAGGCGAAAAACAGTTTGGCCGCGGAGAGGCAGACGTCGCTCTCCTTGATGCCGAGCACTTGCTTGCCATAGGTCTCGGCAGTCGCCTGCAGATTGGAGTGCAGGTGCCGCACGCCCTTGGGCATGCCGGTGGAGCCGGAGGAATAGAGCCAGAATGCCGGCTCTTCGGCGTGGGTCGGCACGGTCGCGAAGGAATCGGCTTCCTTTGCAAGCTCATCGGAAAGTTTCTTGTGGCCGAACGCATCATTGCCGGACACCACGACATGTTCGAGGTCCGGCATGCGTCCGACAATGTCCTTCACGACGGGAAACAGCGCCTCGGATACGAACAGCACGCGCGCACGGCTGTCGGCCAGCACATAAGCGTATTGATCCGAGGTCAAAAGCGTGTTGAGCGGCACCGGCACGATGCCGGCGCGGATCGCGCCGAGGAACACGGGAGGGAAATCCACGGTGTCGAGCATGATCATTGCGACCCGCTCTTCGCGGCGGACGCCGAGCCGGCGCAGCATGTTGGCTGCACGGCAGCTCTGCTTCTGCAGGTCGCCATAGGTGAGCTCGGAGACGGTATCGGTGAAGGCGAGCTTGGCCCCCCGGCCCTCGTCGATATTGCGATCGAGCAGCCAGGTCACCGCATTGTACGAACCGGACATGCCGCCCACGCGCTTCTCCCCAGTTTTAAGAATTATAATTCATACAAAGACACCAGCAGCGCTTGCTGTCAATCCTCATCGGCACTATGTTTCCGAAAACCGTCCCACACAGGCAAAGCCGAACGAGGCAAATTGACCGAGGCCAGCGACCCCGAAACCGGCTTTCTCGAGCAGCTTGGCCAGCGTGTGCGCACCATGCGCGCCCTTCGCGGCATGTCGCGCAAGGTGCTCGCCAAGGTGTCGGGCATTTCCGAGCGCTATATCGCGCAGCTTGAGAGCGGCAAAGGCAATGTCTCGATCGTGCTGCTGCGGCGCGTGTCGAACGCGATGGGCGCGCATCTGGAAGACCTCATTCCCGCAACCGAACCGGCGCCCGACTGGGCCGTTATCCGCGATCTGTTGCGCAAGGCGACGCCCGCCCAGATCGCGCAGGCCAAGGACGCGCTCGCCGGCAGCGGCCCTTCGGCGCAGCGGCGGATCTCGTTCTCCGGCATCGCCCTGATCGGCCTGCGCGGCGCCGGCAAATCCACGCTCGGCAGAATGCTGGCAAAACAGATCGGCTGGAGTTTTGTCGAGCTCAACAAGCAAGTCGAGACAGAGAACGGGCTGTCGGTTGCCGAGATCATCGCGCTCTACGGCCAGGAAGGCTTTCGCCGCATGGAGCAGGCGGCGCTGCGGCAATTGCTGGCGCGGAAAGAGCTGATGGTGCTGGCGACCGGCGGCGGCATCGTCTCCGAACCGTTGACGTTCGACCTGATCCTGTCGTCGTTCTACACCATCTGGCTCAAGGCCGAGCCGGAAGAGCACATGGCCCGCGTCCGCCGCCAGGGCGACCTGCGCCCGATGGCCGACGACCGCTCGGCGATGGCGGAGTTGCGCAACATTTTGGTCAGCCGCGAACCGCTTTATGCCCGCGCGTCGGCCGTGGTCGACACCGCCGGGCTTTCGGTCGATGCCGCCGCCGCGCGGCTCAGCGATGCGGTGGCGCCGGTGCTGCACGACAAGCACGCGTTCGGGCTGCGCAGCGCGGCGTCCTGACGCGAACGGCCGAGCCCGTTGATCTGGCAATGTCCGCTCACGTTGCCGTTAGGGTCTTTGCTTCTTGCTCCGCGGTCGCCGCTTCCTCGTATTGACCTAATTCAGAAAGGATGACCGCTAGATTGTTGAGCGATATCGCCAAGTAACGCGTGAACACCTCGGGCTGTGCCCGCGCAAGATCGCGATAGAATCCGGTCGCCTCCCCCGCTGTGACGAGCGCTTCCTCGCGCTGGCCAAGTTCGGAGAGCATGGCAACCAGATTGTTGAGCGACATGGCCAGAGCAGGCGTGAACGCCTCGGGCCTCGCCCGCGCAAGATCGCGACGGATCGCGACGGCCTCCCGCGCCAAGGCGAGCGCCTCCTCGCGCTGGTCAAGCTCGGAAAACATGTTGGCCAGGTTGTTGAGCGACCCGGCCAGATTAGGCGTGAACGCCTCGGGCCGCGCCCGCGCAAGATCGCGACGGATCGCGACGGCCTCCCGCGCCGCGGCGAGCGCCTCCTCGCGCTGGCCAAGCTCGGAAAACATGTTGGCCAGGTTGTTGAGCGACATGGCCAGATCAGGCGTGAACGCCTCGGGCCGCGCCCGCGCAAGATCGCGATAGATCGCGACAGCCTCCCGCGCCACGGCCAGCGCCTCCTCGCGCTGGCCAAGTTCGGAGAGCATGGCAGCCAGGTTGTTGAGCGACCCGGCCAGATCAGGCGTGAACGCCTCGGACCGTACCCGCGCAAGATCGCGATAGATCGCGACAGCCTCCCGCGCCACGGCGAACGCCTCCTCGCGCTGGCCAAGTTCGGAGAGCATGGCAGCCAGGTTGTTAAGCGACCCGGCCAGATCAGGCGTGAACGCCTCGGGCCGCGCCCGCGCAAGATCGCGATAGATCGCGACAGCCTCCCGCGCCGCGGCGAGCGCCTTCTCGCGCTGGCCAAGTTCGGAGAGCACGTTGGCCAGGTTGTTGAGCGACATGGCCAGATCAGGCGTGAACGCCTCGGGCCGCGCCCGCGCAAGATCGCGATAGATCGCGACGGCCTCCCGCGCCGCGGCGAGCGCCTCCTCTCGCTGGCCAAGTTCGGAGAGCCTGCCAGCCAGGTTGTTAAGCGACCCGGCCAGCTCAGGCGTGAACGCCTCGGGCCGCGCCCGCGCAAGATCGCGACGGATCGCGACGGCCTCCCGCGCCGCGGCGAGCGCCTCCTCGCGCTGGCCAAGTTCGGAGAGCCTGTTGGCCAGGTTGTTGAGCGACATGCCCAGATCAGGCGTGAACGCCTCGGGCCGCGCCCGTGCAAGATCGCGATAGAACCCGGTGGCTTCCCGCGCCGCGGCGAGCGCCTCCTCGCGCTGGCCAAGTTCGGAGAGCCTGTTGGCCAGGTTGTTGAGCGAGCCGGCCAGATTTGGCGTGAACGCCTCGGGCAGCGCCCGCACAAGATCGCGATAGATCGCGACGGCCTCCCGCGCCGCGGCGAGCGCCTCCTCTCGCTGGCCTAGCCGCGAAAGAAAGGCGGAAGCATTGTTCAAGAAAACGGCTCGTCTCGCAGGTTCATCTTCCAGCAAACGGGCGATCGTAAGAGCAATCAACGCGGCGAATCCTACCGCCGCGTAGGGCACATCTTCGGTTGCGACGGCGACGAATCGCACAGCCTGCTTCGGATCTCGCTCGATGATCTCGGCGAGCCGGCTTTCGAGCGATTGGGCTCTCCTTCCCGTGACATCCAGAGCGTCCATATCAAACAAGACGCGGCCTAGCCGATTGCCCAACCCCTCTTCAGCACCTGTAAACGCTATCGACAGCCAGTGGGATAGCCTTTGGTCTCCATCCGGAAACTTGGCATCGAATAGTTCAGCCCCTAGAAATTCAGCCGCCATCCTATCAGGCTTCACGGGAGTCAACTGACCGAGTCGCCACCACGGCGTATCCGCGATCTTCCGAATAACCTGGTCTCTCGCCACACCCTCACATAAACCGGCATCAACTAGCTTCGCGACAACATCGACATTCAAGCCATTCCCGAGAACACTTAGCGCGAGAAGCCTCCCCAACGTGTTCGGACCGATGCCAAGCCGCTCGGATGTTCTTCGAACTCGAGCCCGTTCGCGTATTGCGAGATCACGAACGATCGCATTGCCATCAATGCCGAAGGCATTCTCCGGCGCCAAAACAGCGTGAACCGCCGCGGCCGCTGCAAAGAGGGGCAAGCGATGCAGCGGCGCTTCCATCACCCAAGCATCGGCCCGATCAAGGCGCGGCTTGGGCAACCCGGCGGCAGCCGCGAAGTTGGTAGCCGCCGTCTCGATCAGTTCCAGAACATTCGCTCGGCTCAGATCGCCCGGATCGGCGATCGGGTGATTGCCGAAGCGGCCTTCCAGATCGATGGTTTCGGCCTCCCAATGTCTAAAATCCCGCCGCGATAGAAGCAACAGCCGGATCGGGTAGGACGCGCTCTTGGTAACAGCAAGCATCTTGATCAACGCGCGCATCAGGTCGAGATTTTCCTCGGGGTAGTCGAGAATGAGGAAGAGCCCCTTGGCGCTGCCGGTTGTGACGCGCAACGACGAGGCAGACCTTACAAAGCCGGCGCTCCAGCCGCGTTCACGCAAAGCGTTGGCAACCGCCGCCGCAAGGCGCGTTTTTCCCGAACCGCCTTCTCCTGTCACCAAACGGGCCGATGGCGGCCCAAGGTCGCGTTCGGCCCACCCGATAATCTTGGTCAACTCTTCGTTGCGGCCGTACAGTTGCTCGACAAGCCCGTAGTTCCAGCGCAGAGCATCCAACAGGTTGTAATCACCTGGTTGCACGGCGCTTGCCAGTGATCGCCAGGGAAGTTCCAGATCGGACGAAGGCGACAATTCATCCGAATTGGGAAACACGATCTCGAAAGTGTCATTGCCCACCGCAATCGAAATGTCGGCGCTTTGCTCCGAACGCTTCAACAAGCTGAGAATATTCTGGGTGTCCGAATTTGTTGCCTGCTGCCCACTGAGGAGTTCCTCGGCCAGTTTCTCAATGCGCGGTTTCGGCCGCTCGAATTGATCGAGGACAAACTCCTTCACATGCACATATACTTCATCAGATCGACTTTTGGGTTTTGCGATGGACCAATGTTCATGGTCAGTCGGCCACGCGCGCACGCGGTACAACGCGGGGTCGGCCGTATCGGGCTTCACGATTGTACCGAGGATGCGGATCGGCTTTGTCTCTCTCAAGACAAGGTGCGAAATTCCGATGTCTGTCGCCCACACTCGGTACCAGTTATTGAGCCGGCGTAGATTCTCATCGTTGCGGACCAGGCACATCGTCGCGGCCGACGGTCGAACAAGGATGCGCAGCCGGTCACCCCAAATCGCCATGTCGGCGCCGGTATGAGGCGTCGCGAGAAATGCGACCTTGTCTATCCGGTCGAGCAAACTGGCGGCCGCGACGCTGGTGTTTGCTTCCTGTCCCAGTAGCTCGAGGAGTTGTTTGATCACGAGCCCACCAAGGCTATGGCCGATCAGAATGACGCGCCCATCCCGTAATCTTGGTTCCTTGATAAGGCGTCCGAGAATGTTCTCGGCACGATCGAGGAGGCCCATCGCGGTCCCCTCCCAGCGCGAGATTGGCGCTTCGTATCCGACAGACCAAATAGCGTGGCCGTCGATATCCTCGGCAAGCCACCGGGGCCAAAGCGTGCCCTCGTCAAGCTTAGCCGCCTGCCATGTCAGAAGTGGATGCCCCCCAAGACCGTGAAAGAAAATCACGTTCGCTTTGAGGGCTCCACGACTATTCGATAAACAATGAAGATCGGCCATCGATCCAACCAATCCAATTGATCGCAATAAAACGCAATCTTAGCGAGAACGGGGCACATTGACCACAGGCTGCAAGCCCATCTGAGATTGCACTTCCCCTGATTAGATATCCACAATCCGACGACGAACTCGTCTTCCGCTGCACGGCGAGCACGCTTTCGGACTGCGCCGCGCGGTATCCTGAATATTTCGGCGGAACGGGCAACCTGCAGCGAGCCTGGGCCGAGCCCGTGCGCCAGCGGCTGTGGTCGGGGACAACAACTGTCGTTAACCACCGCGCAAGTTCCATGCGAACGCCCGCTGCAACACACCCTCAAAGTGTGTTACCAAATCGTTAATTGCATGGAGGACAAATCATGCTGGAGCGGCGTCAGCATCCCAGAAACCGCGTCTATTACGGCGGAATGGTCGCGTTCAACGCGCGCAATTCGACGCTTGCCTGCACCGTGCGCAATTTCAGCAGGCACGGCGCCAGGATCGAATTCGACAATTCGACCATGTTGCCCGACCGGATTGATTTCGAGATCGAGCGCAGGGGTCTGTCCTGCCGGGCCCACCTCGTCTGGCGCGATCGAAACGCGGCCGGCCTGGCGTTTTCAAATGTGCAGGAGACCAGCGACGTCATTCCGCTGGACCTGGCGCGCAAGCTGCGCGCGACCGAACGGGCAAACCGGCAGCTCCAGGCGCGCCTCGATCAGTTTCTATCCGAACTCTAGGGTCGCATGAGCGCAACTGAAAGCGAAGACGCAGCCATCCTTACCGCAGCTGGCGCGCCGAAACCGCGGCCGCGCCGGCTGCGCGCGGCGTTTGTGGCCGTGCTCACGGCGCAGTACACGCTCGTGGCGCTCGCCGTCGGCGTGACGGTCGCAGGCATCCTTCGCTATCTGGTGACCCCGCAGATCGTCGCCAAATTCGAGGCGATCGAAGCCGCGCTGAAGCGCTGGCCCGCGCCATAGCGCCCGGAGACAGGCTCCGCGAAGCAATCCATAGCGCCGCAAGCGGTAAAAATGGATTGCTTCGCTTCGCTCGCAATGACGGCGGAGACAATGATGCTTCACCAACCTTCAGCCGCATGGTTCGCCTTGCCTATCCGAGCTTCGCAAAGGCGGAGGCATGCTCGATGATCCCCGTATCTGTCGGAAGATCGCTTTTTCCAAGCAAAAGAGCCATCAGATGCGGCTCTGCATAAGGTGAGATAAAGCCGCTCGCCTTGCCGGCATCGAATCCGAAACGCCGATAGAAGGCGGGATCGCCGAGGACGAAAATTCCGAGCCACCCGGCGGCCTCGCCGCGGGCGATCCCTTCGCTGATAAGGCGGGAGCCAACGCCCATCCGCTGGCGTTCAGGCAGCACCGCGACCGGTGCGAGTGCCAGCGCGGGAAACGGCGCTTTCATCCTTGAGAACAGCGCATGGCCGACGACCGTCCCGGTATCAACGGCAACCAGCGAGAAAATTGAATCCCCGGCAGTGCGCAGATCATCGACCAATCGGGCTTCGGCCGACTGACCGAACGCGGCTTCTTCAACGACGCGGATCGCCGCAATGTCGCCGGGCGTTTCAGGTCGGACAATCATTCGTCAGACCAGCATCGATTTCACCGAGGCCGCAGCCTCGCGCAGGCGCGGCAAGAAGCGTTCGACCATTTCGGCTGACGAGACGCGGTCGACATGCGCGCCCATGTTGATGGCGGCGACGATTGCGCCGTCGTAACGGCGGATCGGCACCGAGATCGAACGGAAACCCGGTTCGGCCTCGCGATCGACCAGCGAATAACCTTTCGCGCGATCGGCGATGATCGTCTTTTGCAGCAGCTTTTTGTCGGTGACGGTGAACGGCGTCAGCGGCGCAAGGTCCATCTTGTCGAGTACTGCTGCCAGTTCGTCGTCGGGCTGCTGCGACAGCAGCACGCGGCCAACCGAGGTGCAAAAGGCCGGCAGCCGGTAGCCGATATCGATTCCTGAGGAAAATATCCGCGTCGGGCTGGCGCGGGCGATGAAGACGACGTCGTTGCCATCGAGGACCGCCATCGACGAGATTTCCTGCGCCTCGCCCGACAGCCGGTCGAGCGCAGGCTGCAGTACCGAGACGACATGGTTGGAGGCGAGATAGCTGGAGGCCAGCACCAGCACGCGCGGCATCAGGCGGAACAGCTTGCCGTCGGTGGCGACGAAGCCGGCGCGTTCGAGCGTGAAGAGAATTCGCCGCGCGGTGGCACGCGGCAGGTCGGCCGCCCTGGCAAGGTCGCTCAGCATCATCGGCTGCCGGCTGCCGCCGAACACCTCGAGCACGCGCAGACCGCGGTCGAGGCTTTCGATGAAATCGGTCGCGCCGCGGTTGTCGCCCTCGCTCTGGCGCTTCAGCTTGGGCATCGCTGCCTCCATAATCCGCTTGCCTAATCCCAAGCCTACGCTAGAATCGCACAAAAGTTCAATAGCCGAACAAATCTGCCTGCGGAGACCCTCGCCATGATGAGCCAGGAAGCGAACGACCTGATCACCCGCACCGGCCGCAAGGACCCCTGCGGAAAGCTGATGCGGATGTACTGGCAGCCGGCGGCGCTGGTGGATGAGTTGCAGGGACCTCGGCCGGTTCGCCCGGTCAAATTGCTCGGCGAGAGCCTCGTTCTGTTTCGCAACGAAGAAGGCCGCTACGGCCTGATCGACCGCCACTGCGCCCATCGCGGCGCCGACCTCGCCTTCGGCCGTCTGGAAAATGGCGGGCTGCGCTGCAACTTTCATGGCTGGCTGTTCGATGTATCCGGCCAATGCCTGGAAACGCCCGCGGAGCCAAAGGACTCAAAACTGTGTCAGGGCATCCGTCAGCGCTCCTATCCCGTGGTCGAGAAGAGCGGCATCCTCTGGGCTTATCTCGGCGAAGGCGAGCCGCCGGCGTTTCCGGAGATCGACTGTTTTGTTGCGCCCGACAGCCATACCTTTGCGTTCAAGGGCCACATCAATTGCAACTGGCTGCAGGCGCTGGAAGTCGGCATCGATCCGGCGCACGCTTCCTTCCTGCATCGCTTCTTCGAGGACGAGGATACCTCAACTGCCTACGGCAAGCAGTTCCGTGGCGCTTCCGCCGGAAGCGACATGCCGATGACGAAAATCCTGCGCGAATACGACAACCCGATCATCAATGTCGAGCACACCGAATACGGGCTGCGGCTGATCGCGCTGCGCGAGCTAGATGCGGAGCGGACGCATGTGCGCGTCACCAACCAGCTCTTCCCGCACGGCTTCGTCATTCCGATGAGTCAGGAGATGACGATCACGCAGTGGCATGTGCCTGTTGATGACGAGAACTGCTACTGGTACGCGATCTTCACCAGCTACACGGCGCCGGTCGACAAGAAGAAGATGCGCGACCAGCGCCTCGAATTGTATGAGCTGCCGGATTACAAATCGCGCAAGAACAAGAGCAACGATTACGGTTTTGATCCGCACGAACAGGCGACCGAGACTTATACCGGCATGGGGGCCGACATCAACGTCCACGACCAGTGGGCGGTGGAATCGATGGGCGCAATCCAGGACCGCACCAACGAACACCTCGGCACATCAGACAAGGCGATCGTACAGTATCGTCGCCTGCTGCGGCAGGAGATCGAAAAGGTCGGCGGCGGCGAGAAGCCATTCATGTTTCTCGACGCCGCGCATGCGCGCAGCATCCAGGGCCCGGCCACGATGGACGGTATCGGGCCGACGCGCGGCTGGGAAATCTACTGGATGGAAGTCGACGTCAAGCGTCGCCGCGGCGCGCCGTGGGCCGCGCCGGTGCCACGCGAAATCGTCGGCAAGGTCCCCCACCTGACGGCGGCGGAGTGAAGTTTATGGCACCGTCATTCCGGGGCGATGCGACAGCATCGAACTACGATGTGCAATTGCACATCGGAGAATCTCGAGGTTCCGGGTCTGGTCCTTCGGACCATCCCGGAACGACGGCCAGCGGGAGAGCAGCGCGTTGAGTTTCGTCGAACGTCACGGTCTCTGGTCGAAAGAGCAGCAAGAGGCGGCCAGCCGCCTGCGCAAGATCGTCGAAGAGAAAAATCTCGAAGTCATCCGGCTATCGTTTCCTGACCAGCACGGCATCTTGCGCGGCAAGACGCTGGTAGCATCCGAAGCGATCGCCTCGCTGGAAGGCGGCTGCTCCATCACCACCACGATGCTCGCCAAGGACACCTCGCACAAAACGGTGTTTCCGGTGTTCACGGCCGGCGGCGGTTTTGGCATGAAGGAGATGGAGGGCGCCGCCGACGTGCTGATGGTCGCGGACCCTACCACATTTCGCGTGCTGCCCTGGGCGCCCACTACAGGCTGGCTGCTGTGCGACCTCTATTTCAGCGACGGCCGCCCGGTGCCGTTCGCCACGCGGCATCTCTATCGCAAGGTGCTCGATCAACTGGGAAGCCGCGGTTACGATTTCGTCGCGGGCCTCGAGGTCGAATTTCACCTCTTCAAGCTCGAAGATGCGCACATGACGCCGGAGGATGCCGGCCAGCCCGGACGTCCGCCTTCCGTCAGCCTGCTGTCGCACGGCTATCAATACCTGACCGAGCAGCGCTACGACCAGATGGAGCCGGCGCTGGAAATCATCCGCCGCGACGTGCTGGCGCTCGGCCTTCCCTTGCGATCGGTCGAGGTCGAGTTCGGCCCGAGCCAGTGCGAATTCACTTTTGCGCCGGCCAAGGGACTGACGCCCGCCGACAACATGGTGCTGTTCCGGTCGGCCGTAAAACAGATCGCGCGACGCCACGGCTATCACGCCACGTTCATGTGTCGGCCGAAATTGCCGAACGTATTTGCGTCCGGCTGGCACCTGCACCAGTCGCTGGTGTTGCGCGCGAGCGGCGAGAATGCGTTCATGACCAGGGACGACGGCGAGGCGCTGAGCGGCTTCGGCCGCGCCTATCTCGCGGGGCTCCTGGAGCACTCCCGCGCGTCCACCGTGTTCACGACGCCGACCATCAACGGCTACAAGCGCTACCGCACTTACTCGCTGGCGCCCGACCGCGCGATCTGGGGCCGCGATAACAGAGGCGTCATGATCCGCGTGCTCGGCGGACCGGGCGATGCCGCCACGCGACTGGAAAACCGGATCGGCGAGCCGGCGGCGAACCCCTATCTCTACATGGCCTCGCAGATTCTTTCCGGACTCGACGGCGTCGACCGCAAGCTCGATCCGGGACCATCGGCGGATGCGCCGTACGAGACCAAGGCAGAGCTATTGCCGAAGAGCCTGCGCGAGGCGGTTTTCGCGCTGAACGACGATCCGTTCTTCCGGCAGGCGCTGGGGGCGGAGTTCGTGGATTATTACGTCCACATCAAGAACGCGGAGATCGAACGGTTTCAGGCCGAGGTGTCGGACTGGGAGCACCGCGAGTATTTCGAGATGTTTTGAGGCACGGTCTCTCGTCGTCCCTGCGAACGCAGGGACCCATAACCACCGATGCCAATGATTAGAGGAAGACCATCGACCACCGCCCCAGATAACGACGGCCGCGGCGTATGGGTCCCTGCGTTCGCAGGGACGACGACGGAGATAGCTCAAATCCCCAGATACCGGTGTTGCAGATCCGGCTCGGCGATCAACTGCTCGCTCGTCCCCGTCCACACCGTCCGCCCGCGCTCGATGATGTAGTGGCGGTCGGCGATCTTGGCGAGGTTGGCGACGTTCTTGTCGATGACCAGCACCGATTGGCCGCGGCCTTTCAGCATCGACAGGCAGTTCCAGATCTCTTCGCGGATCAGGGGCGCGAGGCCTTCGGTGGCTTCGTCGAGGATCAGAAGTTTTGGATTGGTCATCAGCGCGCGGCCGATCGCCAGCATCTGCTGCTCGCCGCCCGACAGCGTCACGCCCATGTTGTTGCCGCGCTCGGCGAGCCGCGGAAACAGCGCGTGGATTTTGTCGATGGTCCAGGGATCGGAACTGCCCAGACGGTTGCCGGAGGCGGCGACCAGGTTTTCGTACACCGTCAGATTCGGGAAGATCTGGCGGCCTTCCGGCACCAGGCCGATGCCGAGCTTTGCGATTCTGTACGACGGCAGGCTACGCACTTCCTCGCCCGCAAAACGGACTTTGCCAGCGCGGGCCGGCGTCATGCCCATGATGGAGCGGATGGTCGTGGTCTTGCCCATGCCGTTGCGGCCCATCAGGGCGACCATCTCGCCCGATCGCACCTGCAGCGACAGGCCGAACAGCACCTGGCTGAGACCGTAACAGGTTTCGATGCCGTCGATCTCCAGCAAGGTCTCGGCCATTTTTGATTCAGCCATCCTGGATTCAATCATGGCTGGTCACCGCATGCTGTTCGCCGAGATAGGCGCGCTTGACTTCCTCGTTGTTCCTGATGGCGTCGGGATCGCCCGAGGCGATCACGCGGCCATAGACCAGCACGGTGATGCGGTCGGCGAGCGCGAACACCGCTTCCATGTCGTGTTCGACCAGCACGATGGTGACTTCCTTCCGCAGCTCCTTCAAGAGCGCCACCATGCGGGCGGATTCGGTGACGCCGAGGCCGGCCATCGGCTCATCGAGCAGCAGCAATTGCGGCTTTGTCGCGAGCGCGACCGCCAGTTCGAGCTCGCGCTGTTCGCCATGGCTCAGTTCGGACACCGGCACGTCCGCACGCTTGGCGAGCCCTACCCGTGTCAGCGCCGCCTGCGCCGCGTCGCGCAGATGCTTCTCCTTGCGGGCCGCGCCCCAGAAGCGGAACGAGTGGCCGTCATGCGCCTGGGCTGCGAGTGCAACATTGTCGGCGGCCGTGAAGTTCGGCAGCAGGCAGGTGATCTGGAACGAGCGCGCCAGGCCAAGCCGGCTGCGCTGATAGGACGGCAGCCACGTGACGTCGCGGCCGGCAAAGTGAATGGCGCCGGAATTCGGCATCAACTGCCCGGTCAACTGGCTGATCAGCGTGGTCTTGCCGGCGCCGTTGGGACCGATGATGGCGTGCAGTTCGCCCTTGGCTACGTCGAGCGACAGATTGTCGGTGGCCTTGATGCCACCGAAGCTGCGGACCAGGTTTTCGACGCGGAGCAAGGGATCAGGCACGGCTCAACCTCCCCAGCAAACCCATGATGCCGCCGCGCGCGAACAGCACGATCAGCAGCAACAGCGGGCCCATGATCAGCGCCCAGTATTCAGTGAACTGCGACAGCAGCTCTTCCAGCAGCAGAAACACGATGGTGCCGATAACAGGACCGAACAGCGAGCCCATGCCGCCGAACACCACCATCACCATGAGTTCGCCGGAGCGGGTCCAGTACATTCCGGCCGGGCTGACGAAATCGGTATTGTTCGCCAATAGCGCGCCGGCAAGGCCGCAGATGGTGCCTGAGATGACGAAACAGACGAGACGATATCTATTGGCATGATAGCCGATCGCCTGCATGCGCTGCTCGTTGGAGCGCACGCCCTGCACCACCATGCCGAACCGCGAATTGATGATGCGCCAGATCAGATAGATGCCGCCGAACAGGCAGCCAAGGCAGAGGTAATAGAACTGCACGCGGTTCGACAGGTCGATCAGGCCGCCGAAAGTGCTGCGCTTGTAGATGGTGAGGCCGTCGTCGCCGCCATAGCGCGAGAGGCCCGAGGTGACGTAATAGGCCATCTGCGCGAAGGCGAGCGTGATCATGATGAAATAGACGCCGCGGGTGCGCAGCGACAGCGCGCCGATCACGAGCGCATACAGCGCCGACGCCGCCAGCGCCACCGGCCACTGGATGAAGCCGGAGCCGATGCCCTCATAGGCGAGGATGCCCACCGCATAGCCGCCGATGCCGAGATAGGCAGCATGGCCAAAACTCATCATGCCGCCATAACCCATGATGAGGTTGAGGCTGGCGGCGGCGAGCGCGAAGATGACGATGCGGGTGAACAGCGTCAGGATGAAGATGTTGCCGGTCAGCGCGGAATAGGCCGGCAACAGCGTGAGGCCAAGCACGACGAGCGCCACGACGACGTTGCGGACGTTGATGTGAGATTTCATCGCTTGGCGGCCGGAAACAGCCCCTCCGGCCGCACGACGAGCACAATCGCCATCAGCAGATAGATCAGCATCGACGACAATGCGGGTGCCGCGGTGGAGGCTGCGGAAGAACTCAACATCATGCGCAGCAGATCCGGCAGGAAGGCGCGGCCGAGCGTATCGATCATGCCGACGAAGATCGCGGCAACGAACGCGCCGCGGATCGAGCCGATGCCGCCGATCACGATGATCACGAAGGCGAGGATGAGAATGTTCTCGCCCATGCCGATCTGCACGGTAAGGATCGGCGCCTGCATCAGCCCGGCAAGGCCGGCAAGCGCCGCGCCAAGTCCGAACACCAGCGTGAACAGCAGCTTGATGTTGATGCCGAGCGCGCCGATCATTTCGCGGTTGGAGGCGCCGGCGCGGATCAGCATGCCGATGCGGGTGCGCATGACGACGAGATAAAGCAGCGCCGCGACCGCGAGCGCGACCACGATGATCGACAACCGATAGGCCGGATAGAATACGCCAGGAACGACCTGCACCGGCACGGTCAGCCAGGCCGGAAGCGGCAGCGACAGGCCGGCCGGGCCCCAGATCAGCCGCACCGCGTCGTTGAAAAACAGGATCAGCCCGAAGGTCGCCAGCACCTGATCGAGATGGTCGCGGCCGTAGAGATGCCGGAGCGCGATGAATTCGAGCGCGATGCCCAATAACAACGTGGCGCCGAGCGCCAGCAGGATGCCGAGCACAAAACTGTTCGTCCAAGCCACGAAGGTGGCGGCGAAATAGGCGCCCATCATGTAGAGCGAGCCGTGCGCCAGATTGACGAAATCCATGATGCCGAACACAAGCGTCAAGCCGGCTGCCAGCAGGAACAGCAGCAGGCCGAACTGCAGGCCGTTCAGCGATTGTTCGATGAGGACGAGCATGAATCCTTAAACCGTGGGCCTAACAAAACAGCGGCAGCACATCTGCGCCGCCGCCATTTTCTTATTGGGCGGATGATCTGTCGCAAACCGCCTCGGGGTCAAGCCCGAGGCCGCGTGTTCGCGAGATCATGCACCGGCCATGCCAACAATCACTTCATCGGGCATTTGTCGTGGAAGCGATCCTGGTCGTCCTTGACGATGGTGGCCACCGTCTTGAGCGAGAGCTGGCCGTCAGCATCCTTGACCACGTCCTGCAGGTAGAAGTTCTGGATCGGGATATGGTTCTTGCCGTATTTGAACGGACCGCGCACCGATTTGAAGTTGGCCTTCTCCATTTCGGCCTTCATCTCGTCCTTCTTCGCCGTGTCGCCCTTCGCGGCGACGACCGCGCTATTGATGAGTTGCGCGGCGTCATAGGACTGCGCGCCGTAATAGGTCGGACGCAGGCCGGTATACTTCTTGCGGTAATCCTCGACGAACTTCTTGTTCTCCGCGTTCGGCAAGTCGTTCACCCATTCCTGGGCGCCGGGAATACCGATCGCATTGTCCTTCTGCAGTGGCAGCGACAATTCGTCGACGGTAAACGCCGTATAGAGCGGCATCTGCGACTTGAGGCCGGCCTGGGCATATTGGTTGAGGAACTGCACGCCGGCGGCGCCGGGATAGAACACGAAGATCGACTCGGCCTTGGAGTTCTTCGCCTTGGTGAGTTCGGCTGAGAAGTCGAGCTGGCTCGGCCACACCGTATATTCCTCACCGACCACCTCGCCCTTGAAGGTGCTCTTCAGGCCCGCCAGCATGTCCTTGCCGGCAGCGTAATTCGGCCCGATCAGGAACACCGACTTGACGCCCTTCTGGTTCATGTACTGGCCCATCGCCTGCGGGGTCTGGTCATTCTGCCAGGAGGTCGAGAACACGTAAGGCGAGCAGAGTTCGCCGGCGAGCTGCGAGGGACCGGCATTGGCCGAGATCAGGAAGGTTTTTGAATCGACCGCGGTCTTCAGCGAGGCCAAAAGAACGTTCGACCAGATATAGCCGGCGATGAAATCAACCTTGTCGGACTGGATCAGTTTTTCGGTCTTCTGCTTGCCGACGTCGGGCTTCTGGCCGTCGTCCTCATAGATCACCTCGACCGGCTTGCCCCCCATCTTGCGGCCGAGATGGTCCAGCGCCAGCTCGAACGAGTTGCGCATGTCGTTGCCGATCACAGCGGTCGGACCGCTGAAGGTCGAGACAAAGCCGATTTTGATGGTGTCGCCAGCCGACGCGGGCTGCGCCAGCGCCAGAACCGCCGCGCCCGCCAGCCAGAATGCCTTTTTCATAATCACTCCCCTCCTCGTTATCGAACCAGACCCGCCTTGTGACGGGCAGCGCTTGTTTCGCGCGCCTCTTTATCAGTGAGGTATTTTGTGCGCGAAATCGCCGGTCAGCGGCAAGCATGAACCGGCGGCCCCGCTTAGAACCTTCGGCCCATACCCCAGCGGCCTGCACCATAATTCGCGAAAGGCGGGGATGGCAAGAACTATAGTTCCGGTTGCCCCGGCAACAATTGTCGCACCGGGGGCCGGTTCAGACCGAATATTCCGCGCCGTCGATCGCGTACGCCGCATGACGGAAATCCCGGATGGTCGCGACCTGGCCAGCCGCCCAGCCCAGCAGCACGAAGTATTTCGGCCCGGCACCGGGCGCGTTCGGATCGAACACCAGGATGGCGGGACGTCCCTCCACCAGGCCCGGGACCAGATGCCAGTCGTTCACCTTGGAATAATTGCCGAAATAGCGCGACACTTCTGCCTTGCCGCGTATCTGGGTTCTGCTGACGAGATCGAGCCTGACATCGTCAGAGATCATGGCGCGGATCGCGTCGAAATCGCGCGCGTTGAAATGGGCGACATAGGCGCCGAGGCGCGCGCGGTCGGCACCCGATAATTGCTGTTGCGGCGTGTCCTCCGGCTCATCGGCGATTACGCGCAATTGCGCGCGGCCGCGATGCAGCGCGGCCTTGGCCGCAGGCAGGCTGCACTCCATCACCTCGCAGATCTCCGTGAGCGAGCAGCCGAGCACGTCCATCAGGATCACGCTGGAGCGCTGCGCGACCGGCAGGCGCATGAAGGTGCGCAAGGAGGTGGCGGCGATCTGGCGGCTCTCCACGACATCGAGCTGATCCACGATCATGTCCACCTCCTCAGCCGAACGGAGCGCCTCCTGACGGTTGCGCCGGCGCAGGAAATCCAGCGCGGTGTTGTGCGCGATCCGGAACAGCCAGCCTTCGGGATTTTCAATGGGACTGCCGATCTCGCCGGCGGAGGCATAGGCTTCCACCGCCTTGATCAAGGCCTCCTGCAGCACATCCTCGCCGTCGATGACCGAGCCGACCATGCGCGCGCAATAGCGATGCAGCCTTGGCCGCATCGCGACCAGAAGTGCGGCGATATCGACGGCTGACGCCACGGGGACCACAGTCATCCTGCCTCCGGCAAGCGAGCCCTAAGGCTCGCCCAACATGCGGTAGTTACCCACGATGATAGCACCCCGGGGCATCGGCGGCTCGACGCAACGCTCCCGAATGCCGCTCTGGAACGCCTGGAACGCCGCCAGTTTCGGTAGCGGGCTGGAGCCGTCATCCGCGCTCTCCACGAAATGGATGAACGTATCGTCTTCCAGCCGCAGCGTCATGTAGCGCACGTCGTCCGGCTGCGCCACCTTCAACTCGGCAAACACCGCCGCAACCAGTTCGGCGTTTTTATCAGCCAGTTCCGGCTTCGTCTTGTATCTGATCAGGGTCCGTTTCATCGCTGTCTCCCTGGCGCGTCATCGCACCTCGACCCCAAGGACGTTTGGCGACCGGCAAAGGATGCGGGACCGCGAAAAATATTTTCGGCCGCATCCTTTGCCCGTTCCGGTTCGTCTCTCGGCTGGAAGCGCCGCTCACGCGGCGGCGCAGGAAAGCGGAGAACGGCCATGCAGGAACCATACAGCCAAGGCGAAAAATACTGGGTGCTCGGCGTCACGGCGCTGGCATCGTTCATGATGGCGCTGGATGCGATGATCATCACCACGGCGTTTGCCGCCATCCGCGCCGATTTCAGCAGCCCGGTCGAGACGCTGCAATGGACCGTCAACGCCTTCAACCTGACCTTTGCCGTTCTGCTCCTGACCGGAGCCGCGCTCGGCGACCGGTTCGGGCGCCGACGGATGTTCGCAGCCGGCATCGCCCTGTTCACGCTGGCTTCGATCGCGTGTGCGCTCGCAGACACCGCCGTTGCGCTGATCGCGGCGCGCGCCACGCAGGGCGCCGGCGCCGCGCTGGTTATGCCGCTCGCGATGGCGATCGTCAGCGGCGCCTTCGGGCGCGAGGAGCGCGCGCGGGCGCTCGGCATTTTCTCTGGAATCACTGGCCTGGCCCTGATCATCGGCCCCGCCATCGGCGGCTTCATCACCGAGAGTTTTGGATGGCGCTGGATCTTCTGGATCAACCTGCCGATCGGCCTGATCGCGGTCGCGCTGGTGGCGACGCGGCTGCGCGAAAGCTTTGGTCCCGTGGCGCCACTGGACATTCCGGGACTGCTGCTGGTCGCGGTCGCGGCTCTGGCGCTAGTATGGGCGCTGCTGCGCGGCAATGTTGCGGGCTGGGGCAGTCCCGAGGTCATTACGGCGCTCGCCGCAGGCCTGCTGTTTGCGATCGCCTTCGTCGCCCGGGAGCTATGGGCATCAGCGCCGATGGTGCCGATGCGGTTGTTTGGATCTCGCGCGTTCGCGGCGGGCGTTACCGCCAGCTTCCTGTTCTATGCCGCGATGTATGGCGTGCTGTTCCTGTTGCCGCAATTTTTGCAAGTCACGCTTGGCTTCGGCCCGTTCGATGCCGGGCTGCGGCTGCTGCCCTGGACCGCAACGCTGTTCGTGACCGCGCCGATAGCGGGGGCCGCCGTCAGCCGGTTCGGCGAACGGAGGCTGGTGGTGGCCGGATTGTCGATGCAGGCCATCGGCCTTGGCTGGATCGCCGGCATCGTCGCGCCCGATCTCAGCTATCTGGCGCTTGTTGCGCCGCTGGTGCTGGCCGGCACCGGCGTTTCGATGGCGATGCCGGCGGCACAGAACGCGATCCTCGGTTCAGTAGCCGTGACCGAAATGGGCAAGGCCTCCGGTATCTTCAACATGGGGCGTTTTTTCGGCGGCATGTTCGGCATCGCAGCGCTGGTCGCGACCTTCTCCTCAAACGGCGCGATCGATACACCAGCGCATTTCTCGACCGGCTTCGCCGCGGCGATGACGGTCGCGGCCACGCTCTCGCTGCTCGGCGCTTTGGCAGGTCTTTGCCTGCCGGCGCGGCAGCGCGTGCCTGCGTCGCCGAGGCCGCAGAACGCCTGACATCGCCGGCGATACGCTTTCGCTATCGACCGATTGGTAAACACGCCTTGGATCGGGCCTGCGAATGACTACATAATCAGCGTCAGAAGACATCTGAACCGAGGCCGCACCGCATGACCACAGCGCCGAAACAGCCTCATCACGTGGTGATCGTCGGCGCCGGTTTCGGCGGGCTGGAGGCGGCCTTCGGCCTCGCCGGCGCGCCGGTCAAGATCACGCTGATCGATCGCCGCAACCATCATCTGTTCCAGCCGCTGCTCTACCAGGTCGCGACCGCTTCGCTGGCGACGTCGGAAATCGCCTGGCCGATCCGCTACCTGCTGCGCGGACGCAAGGAGGTGACGACGCTGTTCGCAAATGTCAGCGGCGTCGATGCTGCGGGCAAGCGCGTGCTGCTCGATGACGGCGATGCGCTGGCCTATGACACGCTGGTGCTCGCCACCGGCGCCCGCCATGCCTATTTCGGCCACGACGAATGGGAGCCGTTCGCGCCGGGCCTGAAAACGCTGGAGGACGCCACGACGCTCCGACGCCGCATCCTTGTCGCCTTCGAGCGCGCCGAGCGCGAGACCGATCCGGCGCGGCGCGCGGCGCTGTTGACCTTCGTCATCATCGGCGCCGGCCCCACCGGCGTCGAAATGGCCGGAACCATCGCCGACCTCGCCAAGGACACGCTGCCGCCGGATTTTCGCAACATCGACACCCACAAGACCCGCGTCGTGTTGGTCGAGGCCGGCCCGCGCGTGCTCGCAGGCTTTCCCGAGGATCTCTCCGCCTATGCGCAGCGCTCGCTGGAGGAGATCGGCGTCGAGGTGGTGCTGGGGCAGCCCGTCACCGAATGCGCCATCGATGGCGTGGTCTATGGCGGCAACAAGCTGGAGGCCAGAACCATCGTCTGGGCCGCCGGCGTGCGCGCCTCGCGCGCGGCGGAATGGCTGAACGCACCCGCCGACCGCGCCTACCGTTTGAAAGTCGAGCCCGATCTCACCGTGCCCGGCCATCCCGACATCTTTGCCGTTGGCGATACCGTGACGATCGCAGGCCCCGACGGCAATCCCGTGCCCGGCATTGCGCCGGCGGCGAAACAGCAGGGGCGCTACGTGGCGGCGCTGATCAAGGCGCGGCTCGGCGGCGGCACGCTGCCGCCGTTCCGCTACAAGCATGCCGGCAGCCTCGCGCAGATCGGCAAGAAAAAGGCGGTGATCGATTTCGGCTGGATGAAGATGCGCGGCAATCTCGCCTGGTGGATCTGGGGCCTCGCCCACATCTACTTCCTGATCGGCTTGCGCAACCGGCTCAGCGTCGCGCTGAGTTGGCTATGGATCCACGCCCGCGACCAGCGCGCCGCGCGGCTGATCACGCAGGGCTCGAGCAAGGTCACGGGCTAGATTACGGCGCGCAGGCAAAACTTGCTGCGCGATTGATTTCTCCCGATTTGTAATGCGGCCATGCCGGCCATTGGCACAAGGGCAGCGCGCGCGTCGCTTCAAACGCCGGCGCTTCGACTTTCTGCTCGGTCACTTCGAGATCGCCGGGCGCCTTGCCATTCTCGACCCAGTCGACCAGCACGGCCAGCATGTCGACATTGGCGGGCGCGCCGGAGCCGACATGATCGACGCCGGGCGCCGTGTAGAGCCGGGCGAATTCCGCCGTCTTCTCCTTGCCCAGCTTGCGCTGCACGTTTTCGAAGTAGCGGATTCCTGCATAGGGGCTCTGGGCGTAGTCGGCCATGTGCTCGAGGACGACGAGCTTGCCGCCACGCGCGGCAAAGCGGCTCAGATCCGGATTGGTCGAATCCATCAATCGCGACACTTGAAGCAGGCGCTCCTTGTGCTCTTCAGGCTTGTATGTCGTGACGTCGAGCTTCGGATCGCGCGCAAACACATACTGGATGCCGCCCGCGCCGTAGATCCAGGCAATGCCGTTGGCCGGCACCGGCGGCTGCGCCGGCGCCGCCTTGCCGACCCACCAGGAAATCCAGCCGCCGGTCGGACCGAAGGCAGGCGTGTTTTCGCCCGAGACGCCCCAGCCGGGATAATCATCAAGGCCGTTCTCCAGCGCAAAGGAGAACTTGTAGGTCGAATGAAGCGTCTTGATCGCCGCGATCTGCGGATCGGTCAGGCACGCGTCGCCGCTCTGGCCCGCGGCGCAGCGCAGTGAGTCCGGCTGGAATTTCGCCTTGCAGCCAACCGGATCCAGAACGAGCAAATCCTCGGCGCCATCGGCCTTGTCGCAAGCCTGCAGCACCGCCTTGGCAACGAGTTCGACCTGGGCAGGACGAATCCAGCCCTCCCCCATCGTTGCGAGCCCCGAGCGCGTCCCGGCATGCTGCAATCCAACCCAGTTGATGACGGGCACGCGGGCAAAGATGCCGTCAAAGTCGTCCGGATAACGCTGCGCCATCGTCAGCGCCTCGCGGCCGCCCTCCGACGATCCCATGAAATACAGTTTTGAAGGCGGGTTACCGTAGGCGCGCTCCATCAGCGCAACGGCGGCATCCCGCACCCGCTTGTAGGATCGATGCGCAAAATTCTCGAACGCCTCGTCGTTGAGCGCAAACACCTGCGGCGGCTCGCCCTGTTTGGTTTCGTGGCCGGAATCCGTGCCGTAGGTGACAAAGCCGCGCGCCAGCGGCGAAGGCGCGCCGAACGGATAGGCCGGCGGCAGACCGAGGCCGGTGATCAGCACGCCGTTGAAGCCGCCACCGCCATATTGCAGCGAGCGGCCGTTCCATTCGACCGGGAGGTTCACCTGGAATTTGATTGGCGGTGCATTCGGATCGGCCGGGGCGATCTGGCCGAGGACTTTGCAGAATTCCGGATTGGCCGGGGTAACGCGTGCCGCTGGCGTCGGTCCTCTTTCGATGACTGCAAGCGGTGCAGGTGCGATCATGGAGGCGGATTCGACCCGGACGGCATTATCGGTCGGCCGGATAAGATCGCTGCAGGTCGCGGCCGGCTCGCCGGTCATTTTCGCGGCCATCGCATCCGCACTAACGAGCGAGGTCGCAGCGAGCAGCGCGGCCAACTGAGTCCACGCGCGCATATCGAGCTTGAAGTGTTGCATCGTTTCCCCCGCTATCATCTTGCAGCCGCGTTTTGGCCGGCCGTCATGCCTACAATGGTTCGCGCGATGCGGACGTCAATCGAAATAAGAACGAGCGGCGTCGACGTCTGATATCCGTTATGCGGCGCCCCCACCCATAGCCGATGCTTCGCATCGGCGTCATCTTGAAGAACGGCGGCCAGAGGCCGCCTATGCCTCCCCCGCAAGCGCGGGAGAGGGAGGGGAAGCGTCACTTCACCAGCGAGCAGCCGCCGTCGGCGAGCGGGCGGAACGCCTGGTCGGCCGGAATGGTCGAAACCAGCTTGTAATAGTCGTACGGATATTTCGACTCTTCCGGCTTCTTTACTTCGAACAGGTACATCGGGTGAATGACGCGGCCGTCCTGGCGGATGGTGACGTCGCCGAACAATTTGTCCTTGCCCTTGAACTTCTTCATCTCAGGCACCGCATCCTTGGCATGATCGCTGCCGGTCGCGGCCACCGCGTTGAGATAGGCGAGCGTCGAGGCATAGACGCCAGCCTGGTTGCCGCTCGGCATCTTGCCGTTCATGCCCGGCCGCGCCGCGAAGCGTTTTGCAAACGCGCGGGTATCATCGTCCATGTCCCAATAGAAGGCTTCGAGAAGCTGCAGGCCCTGCGCGACCTTCAATCCCATGCCGTGGACGTCGTTGACGAACAGCAGGAACGCCACCATGGTCTGGCCGCTCTGCTGGATGCCGAACTCGTTGGCCTGCTTGACCGCGTTGATGGTGTCGCCGCCGGCATTGGCAAGACCGATCACCTTGGATTTGGAATTTTGCGCCTGCAGCAGGAAGGAGGCGAAATCCGAGGTGCCGAGCGGATGCTTGCTCGAACCCAGCACCTTGCCGCCGTGCTTCTCGATGTAGTTGGTGGCTTCCGCCTCGATACCCTTGCCGAGCGCGTAGTCGACCGTGACGAAGTACCAGTCCTTGCCGCCGCGTGCCATCATCGCCGCCGCTGTCGTGTTGCCGGTCGCCCAGGCGTCGTTGACCCATTGGATGGTGTTGGGCGAACAGGCCTTGCCGGTGAGATCGGAACTGGCGGTGGACGACGCCAGGAACGTCATCCGCGAATCCCGCAGCAGCGAATTGATGGAAAGACCGACGGCCGAATTCGGCACGTCGACGATGGCGTCGACACCTTCGACATCGAGCCATTTGCGCGCGATCGCCTGTCCGACATCGGCCTTGTTCTGGTGATCGGCATAGACGATTTCGACCTTGATGCCCTTGCCGCCGCCGTTGAAATCTTCCGCCGCCATGCGGGCGGCTTCCACCGAACCCATGCCGTTGGTATCCTGGAAGATGCCGGAGATGTCGTTGAGCACGCCGACGCGGACGACGTTATCGGAAATCTCCGCACGCGCCGCGTTCGTCGCGAACGACAAGGCCAGCGCCAGACCCAATCCTAAACCCCGCATTGTTTTCTCCTCCGATGTTGATTGAGCGTTCCCGGACTTTCGCCGGGTTTGCGATTGGCGCGACGCGCCGCTGGAGCTGCCGATCAGATGCCGGGGATGGTATCCGTCAGGCCGCGGAAATAGTGATCGGAAGACTGTCCAGACCACGCAGCGTGTTGTTGTAGCGGCGCTTCACGGGTCCAGTGATCTCGATGCTGCCGACCCGGCGGGCGATGGCCGCCATCATCACTTCGCCTTCGAGGCGCGCGACAAGCTGGCCGACGCACATGTGAATGCCTGAGCCGTAGCCGACATGGCCCGATGCGCGGCGGGTGATGTCGTAACGATCGGCATCTTCCCAGCGGCGCGGATCGCGATTGGCGGCCCCAAGGAACATCAGAACCTTCTCGCCCTCGCCGATCACGTGTCCGCCAAGCTCGACTTCGCGCGTCGTGGTACGGAAGAAGGTCTGCACCGGGCTTTCGAAGCGGACCGCTTCCTCGAAGGCATTGCGTGCCAGCGTGGGATCGCTGCGCAGCTTTGCCAGTTGTTCCGGAAAACGCGCGAGGCAATAGACGGCGGCACCGATGCCGTAGACGGTGGTATCGAGCCCGGCCGACAGCAGCGACCGCACCAGAAGCGGGGCTTCCTCATGGGTGATTTCGCCGGCATCGGCGCGGGCATGGATGCAGGCGCCGAAGCCGCCGGGGACGAGATTCTCGCGTTGGCATTGTTCGGCGACATAGGCCTGATGCGGCGCTGAGCGCTCGATCGCCTCCTGGCGCAACTGGTTCGGCGGCCCGAACGCGTTGAACACCAGGCTGGCATAGGGCAGCAGATGCTCGCGCCCTTCCTGCTTCAGTCCGAGCGCATCGGGGAAGACCGACAAGGGATAAGCTTCCGCAAGATCGGTGATGGCATCGAAGCTGCCGCGCGAGAGCAGCTTATCGACCTTGGCTTCGGCCAATGCGGTGAAATGAGCGCGCAACGGCTTCATAGCGGTGGCCGACAGCACCTGATTCAGCACCGCGCGTGTTCGGGTGTGGGCCGGAGGGTCCGCCTCCAGGATGATGCTTTGCGGGCGCCACGGCTTCTCCTTGGCAAAATCGCTTAAACCCACGCCACGGCCCGAGCAGAACGTCAGGGGATCGTGGAGGACGCCATGCACCTCGGCATAGCGCGCCACGCCATAGATGCCCCACTTGGCGAGCCACACCACTGGTCCGGCCTCGCGCAAGACCTGGTGAATCGTGTGCATATCGTCGAAGAACCCGGTCGAGAACGGGTCGACGTCGAGGCTCGGGACGCCGGTCGGCGCTGCTTGATCGGTCGCGCTCATGTGGGTCTCCTGCATAATGTGCTTGCAGAGCGGTGTGCGCTGTCTCTATGTCTGGAACGCTGGAGCGGCTTCGGAAGAGCATGAGCAGGAACAGACAGGCGCGCGTGCCCCGCGCGGGCGCGGCAGGCAGGAGCGGACGGGCCGAACAGGTGCTCGACCTCGACCGTTATGTTCCGGCGCTCATCACCTTCATCGCCAACAAATTGTCGCGCAGCGCGACCGTGGTCTATCAGAAGCGCTTTGGCGTCAACGTCACGGAATGGCGGATCCTGTCGCTGCTGGCGATCGAGCCGGAGATTTCCGCGGCCCGCATCTGCCATGTGATCGGCTTCGACAAGGGGCCGGTCAGCCGGACGCTGGGCGGCATGGAGGAGCGCGGGCTGGTCAGCATCCGGGCCGACCGGCAGGACGGGCGCACCCATTCGATCTCGCTGACCGCAAAGGGATTTACCACCCACGACCAGGTCATCGCGGTCGCGCTCGAGCGTGAACGCCGCCTGCTCTCCTGCCTGAACAAGCCGGAGCGGGAAACCCTGATCGGGCTGCTGCTGCGGGTTCACGGCAATCTCGACGCCGTGAAAGGCGCGGGCGAAGTCGACACCCGGGACTGAGCCGAACGCATTGGCCGGGCCTCGCTGAACGCCGCCGCCATCGCATCGCGTACGCAGTACCGCACTGTGTCGTGACGAGCCGACACGCCCAAGCATCTGTTTCTCCCTGCGCGGCCCGGCAATCTCTGTGCTCTACAATCGGCCGCTTGTCGAAAACAGGCTCGCACAAATTAGTTGCCTTAGCAACATATACGACGAACCCCCATGGTCGATTTCCGGCTCCCGTCGGTTCCTGCCGGCAGCAAGCCGATCAGATTATTTCTTGACCAGCGGGCAGTTGCCCTCGCTTTCGGGGCGAAACGCCTGATCACCGGGAATGGTTGCGACGACCTTCAGCAGGTCCCATTTCGACGTGGACTCGTCGGGCTTCTTGACCTCCAGCAGATAGAACGGATGAATCTTGCGCCCGTCGCTGCGAATAGTTCCCTTGCCGAACAGCGGATCGTCTGTCGGCATCGCCTTCATCGCCGCGACCACGGCCTTGCCGTCGGCGGCGCCGCCGACCTTGTCGACCGCTTTCAGGTAATGCAGCACGGATGCATAGACGCCGGCCTGCATGTCATTCGGATAATTCTTCTGCGGATGGCGTTCGGCGAACCGCCTGGCGAAGGCGCGCGTGCCGTCGTTCAAATCCCAGTAGAACGGATTCATGATCTGCGCGCCCTGCGCCGCCTTCAGGCCGAGCGCGGGAATTCCGTTCATGCCGAGGATCAGCCCGACCAGCTTCTGCTTCTGCGTCAGCCCGAATTCCGCCGCCTGCTTGATCGAGGTGATGGTGTCGTCGCCCGCATTGGCGACGCCGACGATGTCAGCGCCCGAGGCCTGCGCCTGCAGCAGGAAGGATGCGTAGTCGGCGGTGCCGAGCGGATGGCGTACGGCGCCGAGCACTTCTCCGCCCGCCGCCTTGACGCCTTCCATCGCCTGCTTCTCCAGATCGTGGCCGAAGGCGTAATCGGCGGTCAGGAAGAACCATTTCTTGCCGCCCTGCGCGACCACGGCTTTGCCGAGCCCGCGGCCATAGGCGTAGGTGTCGTAGGTCCAGTGCACGGTATTTGGCGTGCACTTTTCGCCGGTGAGCAGCGCGGTGCCGGCGCCGGAGCCGATGAAGACCTTGTTCTTCTGCTCGCTCATATTGGCGACCGCGAGCGCAATCGCCGAGTTCGGCAGATCGAAGATGGCGTCGATGTTTTCGGTGTCGTACCAGCGCCGTGCGATGCCGACGCCGACATCGGTCTTGTTCTGGTGATCGGCGGTGATGATTTCGACGGGCTTGCCGGCGGCCTTGCCGCCATAATCCTCCACGGCCATTTGCGCTGATATGACCGAACCTATGCCCTGATAGGTCGAAAACACGCCCGACTGATCGTTGAGCACGCCGATCCGGACGCGATCCTGGCCGAAAGCGGCGCTGACGAAGCTACCGCCGAGCGCGGCAACGAGCATTCCTGTGCGAAACGACTGTCGCATGCATTCCCTCCTTGTGTGGAAAAGGCGGCCTTCGCGACCACTTCGAAATTACTTATAACTTATAAGCATTTTGAGGATTGTCAATTCACGTAACGCCAAGCAAGCTGTTGCCATGGGAACAACCGCCAAAGTTTCGACGCGCAAGGCCAACGGGGCAGCCAGTCCGGCCGGGCCGGATGCCGACCAGGAACTCGATCTCACCGCGCTACGGCAGACCCCGGGATTCATGATCCGGATCCTGCAGTTGCAGAATTTCGAGGCGTTTTATCCGTATTTCGAATCGCTAAAACTCTCGCCGCTCGAATACGCCATCCTCATCACGGTGCGCGACAACAAGACGGTGACGCAGAGCGAGCTTGCCGCCGTGCTGAAAATGCAACTGCCCAATTTGGTGAAGATCCTGTCGCGGATGGAGGAGACCGGCGTTTTGAAGCGCAAGCGGTCCACGCGGGACAAGCGGGCGGTCGAGCTCAGCCTCAGCGCGGCGGGCGAGCGGCGCGCCGACGAGGCCAGCCGGCTCGGCGAGAGGTTCAATGCGCAGACGCTGTCCGCGCTCAGCAAGCCCGAGCAAACAGCCTTTCTCCAGATGCTGGTGCGGCTGGTCGAAGCGCACAAGAACGGATTTTGAGGCGACTGCGTCTCAGCCGGCGCAACCGATCCATTCGGCCGAGGAATCGTCGTCGAGCGTTGCTACCGCGCCCGCGCGGCGTGTCAGCACCGCGCGCTGGTTGATGTAGCCCTTGTCGGTGATCTCGCCGCCGTCGACGGAGGCGATTTCAGCCAGCAGCAGCGCCCGCGTGGCGTGGCCGGATGAATTGCCGCTTTGCGCCTTCAGTTTCGCAAGGCCTTGCGCAATCGAGCCGCGGACCTTGTCGTGCGAGATGACGTCTTTCACATCGGCGTTGTCGGGCAACCCGGCATGCGCCCGGCAGGCGGCGATGTTCGGGAACACCAGGAAACGGACCTCGTCGCCGCCATGGCCGGTCACGACAATATCCTGTGCCAGAGGCGCCAGTGCCGCGATGCCGGCCACGCGCAAGGTTCCGACGCTGACCCAGGTGCCGGAATTGAGCTTGAAATCTTCCGCGACGCGGCCGTCGAAAAATAATCCAAGTTCGGGCCGCTCCGGATCGGCAAAGGTCACGGCGTCGCCAATTAAATAGAAGCCTTCCGCGTCGAACGCCTGTGCGGTCAATTCCGGCGCCTTCCAGTAGCCGGGCGTGACGTTGGGACCGCGCACGCGCACCTCCAGCTTGTCGCCTGACAGCACCAGCTTCAGTTCGGTGCCCGGTATCGGCACGCCGATATTGCCGGAGCGTTTGGCCTGGAAATGGCAGTCCGTCGCCAGCGGCGAGGTCTCGGTCGAACCCCAGGCCGACACCATCGGCATCGCGCGGCCGATCGTTTTGATCGAGAGCTCTTCCAGCGCATCCCAGAGATTCTGCGGTAGCGCAGCGCCCGCGTAGAAGGCGAATTTCACTTCGCTGAAGAATTTCTTGCGCAACTCCTCATCGCTGCGCAGCGCTGCGATCAGCATGTCGAAACCACGCGGCACGTTGAAATAGACCGTCGGCATCACGCTGCGCAGATTGGCCAGCGAGGTCGCGAACAGTCCGGGCGCCGGCTTGCCGCCGTCGACATAGAGCGTGCCGCCGTTGCGCAGCACCAGATTGAAATTGTGGTTGGCGCCGAAGGTGTGGCTCCAGGGGAGCCAGTCGAGGATCACGAGATCCTCGCTGGTATCTTCGAGGAACGTCCAGGTCTGCGCCTTGGCCTGCTGGCTCGCGGTCAGCATGCGCTGGGTGTTGATGACCGCCTTTGGCGTGCCGGTCGAACCTGACGTGAACAGGAATTTTGCGATCGTGTCGGGCGTGATCGCAGCAAATGCCTTTTCGACATCAGGCGTTTCCGGCGTGGCCGCGATGCTGCGGAACGAGATGGCGCCGGTGTCGCCGGCGCTGCCGCTGACGATCGCAGCCGAATGCAACGGCTGGATCGCCGCCAGCGCCGCGGCAAACGGTTTTGTGCCGGAAACATAAATCGCGCCGGGCCCGAGCAGCGTGATCATGCTCTTGAGCTTGTCGAAGTCCTTGGACATCAGCGAATAGGCCGGCGAGATCGCCGCTGATGGCACGCCGACATGCTGGGCTGCGAGCGCGAACAGCGCGTGCTCGACGCTGTTGTCGGACAGGATGACTAATGGACGTTCGGTGCTCAGCCCTTGCGCGAGGATCCACGCCGCCGCCGAACGCACCTGCTGCAAGGCGTCCTTGTAGGTGACGGTCGACCACGGCGCATCGGCGCTCGTCCGATCGGCAAGAAAAATCCGATCCGGCGCCTGCCGCGCCCAGTGCTCCAGCCAGTCGCCGATGCAGCGCGCAGCCGGCCGAAGCGGCGCGGTCGACTTCACCACAATGCTGCCGTCGGCGCGGCTGTCGGCGACAATCGCTGGCGTCGCGAACAGGCTGCGGGAATTGTCACCGCTTGCGGCGGCGAGGGTCATGGTTTCCTCCTGTCCCGGCTGGTTACGGGATTGCCGCGCATCATGCCGGCGTGCAGCTCGAAGGGGCCGCTTGGTCCCAATGTTGAGCACACCAATTGTTGTCGTCAACAACAATCTTCCCCTGAAGGCCGCGAAGCGCTAGAAGGAGAGGCGATGGCGGGAAACAGTCACATGCCCAGAACGGCCAAATCGCGCGCGGGCGCGCGACCGCGTTCCGGCCGGACGCAAGATCGAAACGGCAGCGCGCCCAGCGACGTCATGAATGACGAGATCGCCCTCGATGCGCTGGCCGGCCACGCTGGCTATGCGGTGCGGCGTTTCCAGATCTGGATTTTTCAGGATTTTATCCGCACGCTGGCCGCCGTTGACATCAGGCCGACGCAGTATTCGGTGATGACGGTGATCGGCGCCAATCCCGGCCTGAGCCAGATGGCGGTCGCCAAGCGGCTCGGGATCGAACGCGCCAGGCTGGTGCATCTGCTGGACAGTCTCGAACAGCGCGATCTCGTCAGCCGCGTCAGATCGGCCACCGACCGGCGCTCTCACGCCTTGCACCTGACCGCCCGCGGCCGGACCGCGCTAACGCAGTTCAGGCGGCTCGCCGCCGAACATGAGCGCCATGTGGCCGATAAGATCGGCAAGGAAAACCGGGAACGGCTGTTGCAGATCCTGTCCGCGTTCACCTGAGCGAGGCCGCCGCCTCGTCTTGGGTTCTCGTCGCCTAAACTTTAGACAGCCATTCGAGCGCCCCAGGCTCGCAGCACGGGTGTGCTCGTATCCTAAATGACTGATATTACGTATCTATCGTTTAGAGCTGGCTCCGCCCAACGATTGTACACAATGGCACATCGCTTGCTTCATTCGCGGTAACCTTTGCTCGCTGGAGTTTTGCTCGCCATGGGGTCTGACGCACCTGAAACCGTTGCCGCCATCGTCGCCGCGCACCGCGCCGCGACCGTGACCCCGGCGCAAACCATCGCCCGCTTCTATCAGCGCATCCGCGCCTATAACGATCCGGCCGTGTTCATCAGCCTGCGCGACGAGAAAGATGCGCTGGCGGAGGCCGAAGCGCTGGCCTCGAAAGACGCGGCGGCGCTTCCGCTTTTCGGCGTCCCGGTCGCGGTGAAGGATAATATCGACGCGCAGGGCCTGCCGACCACGGCGGCCTGCCCGGCCTTCTCCTATTCGCCGGCGCAGGATTCAACGGCCGTGGCAAAGCTGCGGGCGGCCGGCGCCATCATCATCGGCAAGACCAATCTCGACCAGTTTGCGACCGGCCTTGTCGGTGTCCGCTCGCCCTATGGCATCCCCATCAATCCGATCCGCGCTGATTTGATTCCGGGCGGATCGAGTTCGGGATCGGCGGTCGCTGTTTCCGCCGGCCTCGTGCCGCTCGCACTCGGCACCGACACGGCGGGTTCGGGCCGCGTGCCCGCGATGCTCAACAACATCGTCGGGCTGAAACCGAGCCTCGGGCTGATCTCCAACGCCGGACTCGTTCCGGCGTGCCGGACGCTGGACTGCATTTCGGTGTTCTCGCTCACCGTCGACGATGCGATGACGGCGCTGGCGGCGATGGCAGGACCCGACGGCGCCGATCCGTTTTCGCGCGACCGGCCGCTGGGAGCCGTGTCCGCGTTTCCCGAAAAACTCCGGCTCGGTGTGCCGCGCAACGGCCAATTGATCTTCTTCGGCGACCGCGCCGCGGAGAAAGCCTATGGCGAGGCGCTCGAGCGTTGGACATCGCTCGGCGCCACGCTGGTCGAATTCGATCTGGAGCCGTTTTATGAGACCGCGCGGCTGCTCTATGAGGGCCCGTGGGTCGCCGAACGGTACCTTGTCATCCGCGACCTGCTGGCGTCGGCGCCGGATTCGATCCATCCGGTAACCCGCGAGATCACGGCGGCCGGCGCGCGGCTGACGGCCGCCGACACTTTTGCCTCGCTCTATCGGCTGCAGGCGCTGCGCCGTGTCGCCGAGCGCTCTTTCGCCAATTTCGAAGCGATGGTGCTGCCGACGGCGCCGACCGCCTATTCGACCGCGCAGGTGCTGGCCAATCCGGTCGAGCTCAACAGCCGGCTCGGCACCTACACCAATTTTGTGAATTTGCTCGACCTCTGCGGGCTGGCGCTGCCGGCTGCCATGCGCACCGACGGCATTCCATTCGGCATCACGCTGTTGGCGCCCGCAGGCCACGACGGGGCGCTCGCCAGCATCGGGCGCGTGTTTCACGCCGACACCAGGCTGAAGATGGGAGCCAAGGGCCTGACACAGCCCGCGCTCGCGGCTTTGCCGGCCGAGGCGAGCGGCGACGACATCACCCTCGCCGTGGTCGGCGCGCATCTCTCCGGCATGGCGCTCAATGGCGAACTGCAGGCGCTCGGCGGGCGCCTGCTCGAGGCGACCACGACCGCGCCGGATTACAAACTATATGCGCTCGACACCACGCCACCAAAACCCGGCATGCTGCGCGTGGACGCGGGCGCGGGCAGCTCGATCAAGCTGGAGCTATGGGCGCTGTCGGCGGCAGCCTTCGGCAAATTCGTCGCCGCGATCCCGCCGCCGCTCGGGATCGGCACGGTACGGCTGGCGGACGGACGCGGGGTGAAGGGCTTTATGGTCGAGCCCGTAGCGATCGAAGGCGCGCGCGATATTTCCGCGTTCGGCGGCTGGCGCGCGTTTGTGGCGGAGAAGGCGAGGGTTTGATGAGCGCGAATGGGGAGTGGCGAATAGCGAGTAGCGAAAAAAAATTCCCCATTCGCTATTCGCCACTCCCCATTCGCCCACTTACACCGACACCGCGTAGAGTTCGTATTCTCCGCGCACCAGTTCGATATGGGCGCGCATCGCGGCGGCGGCGCCGGCCTTGTCGCCGCGCATGATCGCGACCACGACGCGGTCGTGTTCGGCGTGCGATTTCGCCAGCCGCCCGAGGTTACGGAACTGGGCGCGGCGGAACGGTTGCACGCGCACCCGCGTCGCCAGCGTCATCTCGGCGATGTAGCTGTTCTGCGAACCGGCATAGATCGCGTTGTGAAAGCGCTCGTTGACCTCGTGGAAGCGTTCGGGATTGCCGGCGTGACTGAGCACCCGCAATTCCTCATGGATCGCCTCCAGCTTCTGGCGATCAGCCGGCGGCATCCGCTCCGCAGCGAGCCCCGCGCACAACGCTTCCAGTTCCGCCATCGCCTCGAACATTTCCGTCAGCCGGTCGAGCGACGGCTGCGCGACCACGGCCCCGCGATGGGCGCGGGCCTCGACCAGGCCGCTCGCCACTAATTGCCGCAGCGCCTCGCGGACCGGCGTGCGCGACACGGAAAAGCGCCGCGCGATATCGGTCTCGTCGAGCGCCGATCCCGGCGGCAGCACACCGCGCACGATCTCGTCAGCAAGCTGCAGTCGCAGCTCTTCCGCGCGCGTGACCTTGTCCCGCAGCGGCGAAGGCCGATCGACGCGCCGGACCGGCGTCTCGGCGTCCGCGCCGGATGGCGGCGTTCGGGTGGGGAGGTCATCGAGACTCATGACTTCGAATCCACCTTGGGAGCGTCGGGATCATCGATGATGCTGACATGGGCCGCGACAATCCTCCAGCCTTCCGGAAAACGCACCCAGGTCTGCATCTGCCGTCCTACCCTGCCCGACACTCCATCGCGATAGAACAGCGTTGAGGCGACCGCGGCATCCCGCCCATAGGTCGTGATTACGGTCTTGTCGGTCCGCCGCATCAGCCCGACCGGCGAGCGCGCCGCGCGAAACGCCATGATCGCATCGTAGCCATAGAGATTTTCGCCGATGCCATAGCGCAGCGTGCGCGGATCGCTGCGGAACAATTCGTCGAGCACCGCGACGTCGTTCGACACCAGCGCCTTCTCGTAGCGCGCGAATTGCGCGGTGACTTCGGCGAGCACGTCCGGCAGATCGATCTCCATAACTATAATCCTCTCGGCAGCGGCGCGGTGGCGACGCCGGCGCGCTCTAACGCATGCGCAACGCGTAGCGCGATATCTTCCCGCCAGGGAGCGGCGATGATCTGCACGCCAATCGGCATCGGCACCAGCGGAATTGGCACTGCGGCCACGGGCAGGCCGATGAACGAAATCGGCTGGGTGTGAATGCCGATATTGGCGCGCACCGGCAATTCGACGCCGTCGAGCACGAAGTTTACCTGCCCGAGCTTCGGCGCGATGCAGGGCGTGGCCGGCGCGATGATCACGTCGACCGACTTGAACAGCTCAAGCACTCTTGCCCGATACCAGCGGCGAAATTTCTGCGCGCGGTCGACCAGCGGTGCCGGGACCATTGCACCGGCAATCAGGCGGTCGCGCACCGCCGGATCGAAATCGTTCGGGCGCTTGCGCAGGCGATCGAGATGTAGCGAAGCGCCTTCGGTCGTGGTGATCACGTAAGCTGCGGCGCGGGCGCGCGCGGCTTCGGGAATTTCGACCGTTGTCGTGGCGTCGAGCGCTTTCGCAACGCGCGAAACAGCCTCGACGGCTTCGGGAAAGACGTTCTTCTGAAAGTAGCCGCCGGCCACCGCGACCCGCAGGCCCGTGACACCCTGCACGAGTAGCGGCGTGGCCGGTTCGACCGGGCGCGTCGTGCAGGCCGCGTCGTCGGCGTCCGGCCCCTGCATGGCGTCATAGGCCAGCGCGAGGTCGCCGACGCTGCGCGCGAACGGGCCGAGATGATCGAAGCTTGCGACAAACGGAAACGAGCGCGCGCGCGACAGCCGGCCGTAGGTCGGCTTGAGGCCAAAGACCCCGCAGAACGACGACGGCACGCGGATCGATCCGTTGGTGTCCGACCCCAGGGCGATCGGGATCAGACCGCCGCCGACCGCACTGCCCGAGCCACCCGACGAGCCGCCGGTCATCCGCGTCGGATCGTGCGGATTGCGCGACGGGCCGTCATGGACGTTCTCGCCGGTAAAGTCATAGGCGTATTCGCCCATGTTGAGCGCGCCGACCAGCACGGCGCCGGCCGCCTCCATCCGCTCGATCAGCGTGGCATCGCGCGCTGACGGCGCCAGATCGCGATTGATCTTCGACCCGGCGCGGGTGGCAAGGCCCTTGACGTCGAACAGGTTCTTCACCGCGAACGGCACGCCGGCGAGTGGCCCGACCCTCTCGCCGGCGGCGATCGCGGCATCGACCGCGCGGGCTTTCGCGCGCGCGCGGTCGGCGGTGATGTCGGTGAACGAATTCAGGACGGGATCGTGTCTGGCGATCCGCGCCAGGGCGGCCTCGGTCGCATCGAGCGCGGAAAGCTTGCGGTCCGTTACGGCTTGCGCGATTTGCTGGGCTGACAATCCGTCGGTGTTTGTGATCATGGCACTATCACGCGGTGTAGACACTGGCCGGCTCGGTTTCATCCGGCAGCGGGAACTCATCGACCAGCCGCGCCAGCCTCAGCGACACTTCGAGGTTCGCCCGCACGGCAGGCCGCCAGGCTTCCTCGACCGGCAGCGCCAGCGCCTTTGCGACGGCATCGATGTAACTATCAAGATGATCGGCGGCCATTTCGCTCCCACTCAGTTTTCTTAATGAACCGGCAACGGCGGATGCGGGATCGCCGTCAGCAATTCCTTCGTATAGGCATCCTGCGGATCGCCGAGCACACGTTCGGACGAGCCTTGCTCGACGATTCGTCCCGCACGCATCACGATGACACGATCGCATAGCAAACGCACGACATTCAGATCATGCGACACAAACAAATAACTCATGCCCATCGATTGCTTGAGATCCTGCAGCAGATTAAGCACGACCGCCTGCACGGAGACGTCGAGCGCGGCTGTCGGCTCGTCGAGGATCACGAGCTTTGGATGCAGCGCCATCGCGCGTGCGATGCCGACGCGGGCCTTCTGGCCGCCGGATAACTGGTGCGGAAAACGATCGAGCAGGTTGACCGGAAGGCCGACCAGGCCGGCGAGTTCCTCGCAGCGGGCGCGTAGCGCGTCGCGGCCTTTGATGTCGCCGAGCTGCAGAAGCGGATCGGCAATGGCGCGTGCGGCGGTGAAGCGCGGGTTGAGGCTGTCGGTCGGGTCCTGGAACACCATTTGGATGCTCTTGCGCTGCGGCAGCCGCGCAAAGGCCTGCGGCAGAATGGCGCCGATCTCCTCGCCATCGAATTGGATGCGGCCGGAGGTCTGATCCAGCAGCCGCATCACCATCATCGACGTCGTCGACTTGCCGCAGCCGGATTCGCCGACGAGCCCGACGCTCTCGCCGTGACCGACGGTGAAGCCGATGCCGTCGACGGCGCGGAATATCTCGGCTTCAACCGGTGGTTTGCGGGAGAACAGCTTTGACAGCACGGCGCTCGCGCCCTGGCGCGGATATTCCTTGACGAGTTTTTCGACGAGGAGGAGCGGTTTCTGCTCCCTCTCCCCGCCCTTCGCGGGGTCGAGACGAGCGGAGCTCGCTCTTGGAGGGTCGGGGTGAGGGGCTGCTTCCGCGAGCACAGTGCGCGGAGAGTCCCCCTCACCCGCCGCGCTTTGCGCGTCGGCCTCTCCCCGCGAGCGGGGCGAGGCTGAAGAAAGCGTCGCAGCCTCGTCCTCCGGCAGCAGATCACGCAACGACACGCCGAGCCGCGGCGTCGCGCGCATCAGCTTCTTGGTATAGGCGTGCTCAGGTCTAGCAAAAATATCCGCCGACTTCGCGGTCTCCACCACCCGGCCCTTCTCCATGACCACCACGCGGTCGCAATAGGCGGCGGCAAGGCCGAGGTCGTGCGTGATCAGGATGGTCGACATATTCCGTCGCTTGGTGAGCTCGACGATCAGATCCATCACCGCCTTCTGCGTGGTGACGTCGAGTCCCGTCGTCGGCTCGTCCGCGATCAGGAGCTGCGGATTGCAGGCCAGTGCCAGCGCGATCACGACGCGCTGGCACATGCCGCCGGAGAGCTCGAACGGATAGGCGTGATAACGCTCGCGCGGACGGGCGATCTTGACCTGCTCCAGCGCCTCGATCGCCTTCTCGCCGCGGTCGCTGGCCGCGCTCTGCACATGCTGGCGCAGCACATCCTCGATCTGGTCGCCGACTTTGCGGATCGGATTCAGCGCCGCGCGCGGATTCTGGAAGATCATCGAGATTTCGCGGCCGCGCAAATCGCGCATCTCGTTCTCGCTCGCGACTCTGACGTCGATACCGGAAAACATCACCGAGCCCTCGGCGATCCTGCCGGCGCGGTCCAGGATGCGCATCACGGCATACGATGTCACCGATTTACCGGAGCCGGACTCGCCGACAATGCCGAGCGTCTCGCCCTTGCCGACGGAGATATTGACGTGCTGCACGGCTTTGACGATGCCGCGCCGCGTGGTGAATTCGACCGTGAGGTCGTTGACGTCGAGAAGGGGCTGAGCCGTCACGAGGACCTCCGCAAAAATCTCGAAAACAACCCCATGCAAAGTAGAATAGTCAGCACTCCTGATGCATTTCTGCAGGCCCGGAGACGAGCAAAGCTGGAAGCAGCCATCACGTCCTCCGCTGCGGATCGACGATGTCGCGCAGGCCGTCGCCGAGAAGATTGAAGCAGAACACCGCGATCATCAGCGCCAGCCCCGGAAACAGCGCGATCCACCATTCACCCGACACCATGAAGCCCGCGCCCTCCGCGACCATGATGCCCCATTCCGCCGTCGGCGGCCGCACGCCGAGCCCGATGAAGGAAAGTCCGGCGGCATTCAAAATGGCGTAGCCCATGGTCAGCGACATCTGCACGATCATGATCGGCATGATGTTGGGCAGAATGTGCACCAGCAGAATCCGCATCTCGCCATTGCCCGACAGCCGCGCTGCCTGCACGAAGCCGGCGTTGCGGCGCACATTCGCCTCGGCCCACGCCACGCGGGCATAGAGCGGAAAGTTCACGATCGCGGTCGCGATGATGATGTTCTGCACGGTATTGCCAAGCGCCGCCACGATGCCCATCGCCAGCACGAACAGCGGAAACGCCATGATGGTGTCGGCGATGCGGCCGACGATGCGATCGGTCCAGCCGCCGAAATAGCCGGCGGCGATGCCGGCGAGACCGCCCATCAGGAACACCAGCGCCACGGAGGCAATCGCGATGAATGTGTCGAGCCTTGTGGCGACGACGACACGGCTGAAGATATCGCGGCCCAATTGGTCGGTGCCGAACCAGTGCGCCGCGGACGGCGGCTTCAGGGCTGCTGCGGTATCGCTGGCGAGCGGATCGTAGGGCACGATGTAGGGGCCGAAGATCGCCGCGAACAGGATGACGACCAAAAGGCCGAAGGCGAACGCCGTGACGCGGTTCTCCTCGAGCACATAGCTGACGTGTTCGAAGATAGCGGATAGTCCCGAGGTCCGCGCGGGTCCGACGGGTTCAGCGGCAGGCCCAACGCTACTCATCTTCCAACCTCACCCTTCCAGTCGCACGCGGGGATCGATCACGCCGTAGAGAATGTCGATGACCAGATTGAGCAGCACGTACATGACCGCCATGGTCAGCACAAAACCCTGCACTGGAGCGAAGTCCGACGAGATCAGCGCTTCCACCGCGTAGGAGCCGATGCCGGGCCAGGCGAAAACTTTCTCGACCAGCACGTTCGCCCCCAGCAGGAACGAGAACACCATGCTGAGCGTGGTGATCACGGGCAGCATGGCGTTGCGAAACGCGTAGGTGACGATCACGGTGGAGGGCGACAGCCCGCTGGCGCGCGCGGTGCGGACGAAATCGGACGCCAGCACCGCCAGCATCGAGGCCCGCGTCATGCGCGCGATCGGCGCCAGCGAGAAGATCGCCAGCGTCGCCGCCGGCAGGATCAGCTGGCTCAGCGCCGAACGAAACGTCTCGAAATCGCGCGCGATCAGGGCGTCGATCAAATAGAGGCCAGTCACGGTCGGCGGCGCGCTGTAGAACACGTCGAGCCGGCCGAGCGGCGCCGGCGACCAGCCGAGCCGGAAATAGAAGACATAGACCAGCACGAGACCCGTAAAGAACACCGGCAGCGATACGCCGGCCGTCGTGGTGATGCGACAGAGATGGT
Organism: Bradyrhizobium sp. AZCC 2262; assembly: GCF_036924535.1. NCBI lineage: Bacteria > Pseudomonadati > Pseudomonadota > Alphaproteobacteria > Hyphomicrobiales > Nitrobacteraceae > Bradyrhizobium > Bradyrhizobium sp. AZCC 2262. The sequence continues at coordinate 7,514,011 of NZ_JAZHRT010000001.1, forward strand.
CGATCCAGGAGCCTGGGCGCGTCGCCGCCAGCACTCCGAGCGGGATCGCGATCATGACCGAAACAACGAGGCCGAGCAGCGTGAGTTCGGCGGAGGCTGGCAGCCGGTTGCGGATTTCGGTCGCGACCGGCTGGCCCGTGGTCAACGAGTTGCCGAAATCGCCATGCGCGAGATCGTTGGTGTAGCGGAAGAACTGCTCGATCAGCGGCTTGTCGAAGCCGAGCTTCTTGCGGATCTGCTCGATGGCTTCCTTGCTCGCCGCGGGACCTGCGAAATAGGCGGTGGGATCGCCGGGTAATGCGCGGGTCAGGAGGAACGTAACAATGACCACCCCGATCAGCGACGGGATCGCAAACATCAGCCGCTTGCCGATCATGGTCAGCATGGCGCTCGCCTCTTATGCTTTCACGAGCGCGCGATAATCGAGCCGGCGGTGGAACCAGTATTGATAGCCCGACACGTTCTTCTGCATCGCGACGTTGACGTAGGGCTGATACAGCGGAATGCGCGGAATATCCTTGAAGGCGAGATCGACAAAGCCCTTAACGTCGGTGTCATATTTCGCGGTGTTGCCGGTCGCAGCTGCATCGACAGCGCCGCTGATGAATTCGTCCATCGCCTTCGATTGATAGCTCATGGTGTTGAAGATCGAATTCTTGCCGTCGTAGCACCAGATGAAGAAATACTCGGGATAGTCGAGCCAGCCGGAGAACACGTTGGTGTAGAGTGGCAGCACCTTCTTGTTGAGTTCGGTGCGCCAGTTGGCGCCGGGAATCTTGTTGATGGTGGTCTTGATGCCGATCTGCGCGAGGCTTTCCTGCACCAGCACGCAGAGCGGTTCGTTGACGCCGGCAAAGCCGAGGTCGAACGACAGCGTGGTTTCGAAACCGTTGGGATGGCCGGCCTCGGCCAGCAACGCCTTGGCCCTGGCGATGTCAGTGGCGTATTTGGTCGGCTGCGGCCACGCCACCTCGGTCGCCTTGTCGGCAGCGGCGCCGAACATCGGCTTGGCCAGGCCGAACAGCACCGCATCCATGATCTTCTGGTAGGGGATCGCGCAGGCGATGGCCTCGCGAACCTTGGGGTTGTCGAACGGCGGGGTCTTGACGTTCATGCCGATGTACTGGACGCCGTTGGAATACGGCACCGAGACGATGTTGAGCTTGCCGTTGTCCTTCAGCTCGACGAAATCCTTGTTCGGCAGATCGTAGGAGATGTCGGCGTCGCCGCGCTCGAGCAGCGCGCGGCGGTTGCCGGCCTGCGGCACCATGCGCCAGATCACGCGCTTGACCTTCGGCATTGGACCACCGACCCACTCGTCGTTGCGCTCCATGATGACTTCGGTGCCGGCGGTCCACTTCGTCACCTTGTAGGCGCCGGAGCCCGCCGTCTGCTGCTTGGTGTATTCGAGACCCCAGGGATCCTTCTCGGTGGCGTTCTTCTTCACCAGCTCCGAGTTGACGACGCAGGGGACGATGACTGCGAGGTCCGGGATGGTGAGGCGGTCTTTCTTGGCGAAATCGACCCGCACCGTGTTGTCGTCGACGATGACGAACTGCTCGGTCTTGGTCAGCGAGCCCGCGCCCATCTGGAACGTAGGAAAGCCTCCGACGCTCACCGCGCGATCGAGCGACCACTTGACGTCCTTGGCCGTGACCGGCGCGCCATCGTGGAATTTGGCGTTCTTCTTCAGCTTGAAGGTGACCGACATGTCGCCGACATTCATGTCCTCGGCGAGCTCGGGCTTGAACTTGTCGCGGTCGTAATACGGCACCCCGCCGGGACCGCTCTTCATCTCGTGACTGATCAGGCGGTCGTAGCAATTCCACGACACCTCATAGCCTGGCACGTTGGTGCCGACGCCGTGAATGTCGAGATTGTTGGGGCCGCTTTCGGAGACGATCAGCAGCGTCTCCGACCGCACATCAGCCTTGGCCGCGGACCAGATGGCCGGTGCGGGCACCATCGCGCCGGCGGCAACGCCAGTGACGGATTTCAGAAAATCGCGACGCTTCATGGGTTATGCTCCAGACGCCTGAGGGAAAGCGGATCTGGCGCTGGAATCGCAAGGTTTGTGCCAACCGTTAAAGGAAAGCTAATTCGGTTCTAAGGTACTGACTAAGCTATGGAATAGACGGATCTCAGCGAGATCCTCTCCGGCCGCACGGCGCCCGAATTGCATACAAAGAAGTATATTTGCTTATTTTTGGTGCAGATATTTGGCCCGCATCTTTGCTGTGCGCCCTCGTGATTCAAATCGGCCAAAGCAAATCCTGCAACTCGAACAGGTTGTCGGCCCTCTCCTGCCAACCCTCAATACAGATCTGCCTGGCGGGATCGCTAAACCGATGAAGCAGCGTCAGCGCCATCAGCCGCCGTTTCAGGTCCGGATTGACATCCGCACTCGAATATCCGTATCCCTCGAACAGGCTCCGCACACGGCGCGGCATCCCGGCGGTCATGAAGCCGCTCGGACCCAGCAGGTCGTATTCGCACCATCCGGACATCACGTCGCCGAAGTCGATCAACCCGGACAAGCGCCAGCCGGCGCTGTCACGGCTCAGCAGAAAATTCTCCGGGATGTACTCGCCGGTGAGGATCACCGGCGGCCGATCCAGGGGAATAAGCCTTTCCGCATCGCGCAGCAGGTCGTCCAGCCCATCGAGAAATTTGCGCGGCAGACCGAGGCGCTCGTGCCGGGCGCGGCATCCCGCGATTTGCGCTGACAGGAAGCGGTCCCAACGCGGCTCGATATTCGCAAGATCTCCAAGCGGGACACGCTGGACCTCCGCGATGACCTGCCCGATCTCAACGAGGACGCGCTCCTTCTCGCTTTCGGAGAGTGTCGGCCATGCCTCGCTGCCGAGAACACCCGGCAACCGCGTGATGATGAGATATGGCCATCCGTCACGCTCGCCTTCGACGACGGTTTCGGGGATCGCGATCCGAAGCTGTCCGCGAAGTTGGGCGAGCGAGCCACGTTCCGAGACGAATTTGGAACGAAGAAAGGGCGGGAAAATCTTCAGGATGAGTTTCTCATCAAGCGCCATGACGACGTTGGTGCCGGTGGCGAAGGCGTGCGGCGCCGCGCAGGCCAGGCCGTGACTGCGGGCGATATCGAGCGCGATCGGCAGCCATTGCGCAGGATCGGCGCGCCAGGCGCGGAAGGGCTCGTAGTCAGTGAATGCCGGCAGGGATGGGATCATTGTAGCGCCAGACTTCATTTGTCGTCATTGCGAGGAGCGAAGCGACGAAGCAATCCATTCCTTCTGTGGAGAGATGGATTGCTTCGCTTCGCTCGCAATGACGGGGTGAGGTTACCGGTCCGGATTGGCGCGCTCGAACTGGCGCAACAGGTGGTTGCCGCGCTCGACGGCGAGGTCGAGCGCCGCCTGCGCGGAATGCTTGCCGCTGAACACCTGCTCCAGTTCGTCGTCGATCACGCTGCGGATCAGCACAAAGGACCCAAGCCGGATTCCCTTCGAATTCTCGGTCGGCGGCTTCAGGGTCAGCTGCTCGATGCCGATCGCCGCGCCGGGATTGCGGTCGTAGAAGCCCTGCGCGCGGGTGAGGTCGAAGGCGGCGCGGGTGATCGGCAGATAGCCGGTGTTCTGGTGCCAGGCGGCTTGAACTTCCGGCTTAGAGAGATAGGCGAAGAACCGCGCGACGCCGGTGTATTCGGCGCGCGGCCGGTCGCGCAGCACCCATAGCGTGGCGCCGCCGATGATGGAGTTTTGCGGGGCGCCGGCGATCTCGGGGTGATACGGGATCATGCCGTAACCGACCTCAAACTTCGAATTGGCCTTGATGTCCGCACGCGTCCCGGACGAGCCGATGAAGATGGCACATTCGCCCCTCTGAAAGCGCGGCTCGGCCGATTGCCCGCGGCCGCTATAGTCGAAAACCTTCGTCGCCTGCCATTCCGCCAGTTGCGCGATGTGCCGCACGACGTCCGCATTGTTGAAGGTCAATTCCGCATCGAGCCCGCTGAAGCCATTGGCCCGGGTCGCCAATGGCAGATTGTGGAATGCGGAAAAATTCTCGACATGGACCCAGGAGGGCCAGGAGGTGGTGAGCCCGCAAGGAGCGCCCGCAGCGCGCAGGCGCTTCGCCGCAGCGCCGACCTCGGCCCAGGTCTTCGGCGCCACCTCCGGATCGAGGCCCGCGGCGCGGAACATATCCTTGTTGTAGTAGAGGATCGGCGTCGAGACATTGAACGGAAACGACAGCATGTTGCCGGCGACATCGGAATAATAGCCGGTCACGGCCGGCAGATACGCCTCCGGCGAGAACGGCTCCGACTGATCGCGCATCAATTCGAACACCGGATAGATCGCGCCCTTTGCCGCCATCATGGTTGCGGTCGCGATCTCGTTGACCTGAACGATGGCGGGCTGGCTGCGCGAACGGAATGCGAAGATCGCCGCCGTCACCGTCTCGGTGTAGTTGCCCTTGTAGGTCGGAACGACGCGGTAGTCGGACTGCGACGCATTGAAATCGGCCGCCAGCTTTTCGAGCTGCTTGCCGAGTTCCCCCGACATCGCGTGCCACCACATGATCTCGGTGGCGGCCTGCGCCGGAGACGCAAGTGCCATGGCGGCGACGGCGACGAGTTGCAAGAACCTCAAGGCCAATTTCACTGGTGATTTCCCTGCTCTGCCGCGCCGGCGATGAACCTGTCCGCCAAGCCCTCATAAATGGCTGCGGCTGCGGTTTCAATCCGCCCGGCATCGCCGCAGCGCACAACACAACTGAAGATTGTACAAAGATTAACGGGATTACCAGCCACAGACCGCCTGCCAGCCGCGCCGGCAATAGCCAAACATCGGTAAATTCTGCTAAAAACGCTTGAACCTTTTCTCCCCGCCACAGACTTATTCGCTAAGGGGATTGTCGCCCGTGTATCGTCGCGCCGACCTTTGGCGGACCTTGGTGCTCGTTGTTGCGCTGTTGCTTACGGCGGTCTCAACGGGTGCTTTTGCGCGCGAGCTTCTTGTCCCCGATCCCCAAGAGGAGAGGAATCCGATCGGCCCGTTCCATTCCCGCCACTTCGCCGCGGAAAAGGAACCTCTCGAACATATCAAGACCGGTGCGGCCGATCTCAACCGTACCATCGTTGCATTGATCGGGACGATGCCACCGGTATTGATCGCGGGCCTTCGGAGAGTGGAGTGAATTTGACCGGCGCACCGCAACAGCACCGCGCAGCGGAACGGCCGGCGAGCTTCGCCGCGCGCGGCCGGTTTCGCGTGGTCCAGTGGCTGCGCGCGGTGCCGATCCGTTGGCGCATCCTGTCGATCGCGGCATTGAATTCCGCCGTCGTCGTGGTGCTCGCCGTATTGATCTGGAACGGCTCCAACGTGCTGGGTTCGGCCTGGGATGACGTCCGGCAGGTGCGGGAGTCCGACAAGATCCTGGCGCTACTGGAAAGCGAAACCAGCCGGCTGCAGAACCTGATCCATCGCTACATCAACCAGCCGAGCCCCGAACTGTTCGCCGAGATTCTGCTGCTGCGCGAAGCGGTGCTCGGCACCCTGACCACGCGCGCCACCAACGACCCGATGCTGTCGGGGTCGGTCGCGCGGCTCGAGCACGTCACCGACCGTTTCCTCAACGGCTTTGGCGAATTGCGCGCGGTGCAGGCCACCATCACCAAGACCTACGAGCAGCAGGTGATGGGCCCGGCCCGGGAAATGGCCGGGCTGTATTCGATCATCGAGGGCGCCACCGGGCATCGCGACGCGCAGATCTGGCCTGCGCTCGGAAGATCCCGCGAAGCGTTTACGGCCATGCTGGTCGCCGCCAACGCCTATTATCTTTCGCCCGGCTCGGCCTCCGCCGAGGACGCCCGCCGGAATACCGAGACGATCGAGAAGACCATCCCCATCATGACCGACCTCGCCGACAACGATCTGCAGCGGATGGCGCTGACGCGGCTGCAGGCGCGGACAGTGGCATTGCGCGAGGGCATGGCCAAATTGACCGAGCAGCTCGCGATCCGGACCGAATTGCTGCGCAACACCATCGATGCCAGCCAGGCCGAGGCCATCGGCGTCATCGACGAACTGTCGGTCAAGATGCGCCAGCGCGAGCAGAAGGCGCAGGAGACGTTCGACAGGACCCTGTCGGCCATCTCGCGCCGGGTGCTGTCGATCGCCGTGATGTTCCTCGGCATCATCCTGTCCGCCGGCGTCCTGATCGCGCTCTCGATCCGCCTGCCGCTGCAGCAGATCCTGGCGGCGATGCATGCGATCACCTCGGGTAATTACGATCGCAGCGTGCAGGGCACCACCGCCAGGGACGAGGTCGGCGCCATGGCGCGCGCGGTGGAAGTCTTCCGCGAGAACGCCATCGCCAAGCGCAAGACCGAGGACGAACTGCGCGCGTCAAAGGAAAAGGCCGAGAGTGCGCTGCTCGAGCTCAACACCGCGCAGCAGAACCTGATCGACGCCGAACGGCTGGCCGCGCTCGGCGGGCTGGTCGCCGGCGTCGCCCATGAAGTGAACAACCCGATCGGCATCAGCCTGACGGTGGCGTCGAGCTTTGCGCGCCGCGCCGAAATGTTCGAATCCGAGTTGCGCAGCGAGCCGCTGCGCCGTTCCAAGCTCGACGAATTCGTCAAGATCTCGCGCGACGCAGCAGGGCAACTGGTGGCGAATCTGCACCGCGCCGGCGAGCTGATCCAGTCGTTCAAGCAGGTGGCGGTGGACCGCTCGCACGCCGAGCGCCGGCAATTCAACCTCAGCGAGGCCACCGACCAGATCGTCGCCAGCCTGAAGCCGGTGCTGAAGAAGGCGGCGATCACGCTGTCGGTGGACGTGCCGGAAGGGCTTTTCATCGACGGCTATCCCGGCTCTTACGGCCAGATATTAACCAATCTCTTCCTCAACGCCGCCAACCATGCCTTTGCCGACGGCCGTTCCGGGGCGATCACGATATCGGCGCGGGCGCGCGGCAGCGACGATGTCGAGATCATTTTTGCCGATAACGGGGCCGGAATGACGCCGGACGTGCAGCGGCAGGCATTCGACCCCTTCTTTACGACGCGCCGCAACGAAGGCGGTACCGGACTGGGCTTGCATATCGTCTATAATCTTGTCACTCAACAGCTCGGCGGCCGGATGATGCTGGAGTCAAGGCTGGGACAAGGCACCACATTCCGCATTATCATGCCTAAAGTCGCCAAGGGCGAACCCACGATTACAGACCAGACAGCAGCCGACGGAACCTCTCAATGGCCGAACAGGACGATGTCCTCCACCTGATCGACGATACCGGGACCGTTCCGGAGGACTCGTCCGCCCGCAAATGGAAGATCGCCGTCATCGACGACGATGCCGCGGTGCACGAGGGCACCCGCTTTGCGCTGAGCGACTACAATCTCCACGGCGCGACACTGGAAATCCTGTCGGCCTATTCCGCGGCCGAAGGCCGCACCTTGATGCGCAACAATCCCGACGTCGCTGCCGTGCTGCTCGACGTCATCATGGAAACCGACGTCGCGGGCCTGGACCTCGTCGAATACATCCGCAACGAGCTCAAGAACGAAACCGTCCGCATCATCCTGCGCACCGGCCAGCCGGGGCAAGCGCCCGAGCGCCGCGTCATCGTCCAGTACGACATCAACGACTACAAGGCCAAGACCGAGCTCACGGCCGACAAGCTGTTCACCTCGCTCACGGCGGCGCTGCGCAGCTACCAGCAGCTCGAGCGCATGGTGCAGACCAGGCGCGGGCTTGAAATCATCATCGACGCCGCCTCGACGCTCTATGACTTCAAATCGATGCAGCGCCTTGCGGAAGGCGTGCTGACGCAGCTCGCCTCGCTGCTCAATGTCGACTGCGCCGGCATCCTGGTGCTGCGCGACGACGGCGCCGCGGGGAGCGAATTCTCGGTGCTGGCGGGCTCGGGCTGCTACAGCCGCTTCATCGGCACCACCAGTTCCAAGGCGCTCGATCCGGATTTGCGACAGATGGTGGAAGCCGCCTTCCTGCGCCGCAAGAACGAATTCGCCGACCACCGCAGCGTGCTTTATCTGCGCACCGGAAGCGGCCGCGAAGTGGTGGTGCTGCTGCAGGCCGAGCGCCAGCTCTCCGACACCGACCGCGCGCTGGTCGAGATTTTCTCCAGCCGACTGTCGATCGCGTTCGACAACGTCATCCTCTACCGGCAACTGCACGAGGCCAATACCCAGCTCGAGGACCGCGTCGCCCAGCGCACCCGCGCGCTGATGCAGGCCAACCGAAGGCTTTCGGCGCAGTGGCTGCGGCTGCAGCGCGCCAACGGCTTCAAGAACGAAATTCTCGGCACCGTCGCGCATGATTTGAAGAACCCGCTCGGCGTGATCCTCGGCCGTACCGAAATGCTGACCGAACTGATCGGCGCCGGTTCGCCCAGGGAGAACGTCACCGCCCAGGTCGAGCATATCAGGGACGCCACCAAGCGCCTGACCTCGATGGTCGATCACCTGATTTCGGATGCGATGGCGGATGCCTTCGACATCACGATCCGCCGCGAACCGGTCGATGTCGCAGCGCTGGTCGCCGAGGTTGCCGATTCCAACCTGCCCTCGGCCGTCAACAAGCAGCAGACCATTAGCGTGTCGGCGCCGCCGAATATCGTCACCATGTGCGATACCGACCGGATCCGCGAGGCGATCGACAACCTCTTCAGCAACGCCATCAAATATTCTCCGATCGGCGGCAAGATCACGGTGGCCGTCACCCATGAGGGTGGCGACACGGTGATCCGCATCGCCGACCAGGGCGCCGGGCTTTCGCCGGAGGATCTCGGCCGGCTGTTCGGCCGCTTCCAGCGGCTTTCGGCCAAGCCCACCGCCGGCGAAAGTTCGACCGGCCTCGGCCTGTCGATCGTCAAACGTATCATCGACATGCATGGCGGCCATGTGACCGCAGAGAGCGCCGGCCCCGGACAGGGCTCGACGTTTACCGTTAGACTGCCTGCGACAGAGACGACATGACCCAGAACCCGCACATCTTCATTGTCGACGACGAGGCGCCGGCCCGCGAGATGGTCGGCGATTACCTCAAAATGCACGGTTTCGGCGTCACGCTGTGCGATGGCGGAAAAAGCCTGCGCAAGGAGATCGAGACCAGCGTGCCCGACCTCGTCGTGCTCGACCTCAACATGCCCGAGGAAGACGGGCTTTCGATCATCAGAGACCTGAAGAGCCGCATCAACGTTCCCGTCATCATGCTGACGGCGACGGCGAGCCCGATCGACCGCGTCGTCGGCCTCGAACTCGGCGCCGACGACTACATCGCAAAACCCTGCGAATTGCGCGAACTGATGGCGCGCATCCGCTCGGTGCTTCGCCGCAGTACGCCGGCCAAGGCGGCTGCGGCGCCTGAGGCTGCGGCGGCGAAGGCGGTGAAGGAACAGCTGGTGCGGTTCGGCACCAAATGGCTCGACCTCGAAGCCCAGGCGCTGCGCGACGACGAAGGCAACGAGCATCCGCTGACGGCGTCCGAATTCGGCCTCTTGAAAGTGTTCGCGGCCAATCCCAAACGCGTGTTGTCGCGCGAGCGGCTGCTCGAGTTGGCCAATGCGCGCGACGCCGAAGCGTTCGACCGCGCGGTTGACCTGCGCATCATGCGCATCCGCCGCAAGATCGAGATCGACCCGACCAAGCCGGCGGTCATTCGCACGATCAGAGGCGGCGGCTATCTTTTCTCGCCGACAGGCGAGAAGGGTTAGCGACCTCCGTCGTCCCTGCGAACGCGGGGACCCATACGCCGCGGCGGTAATAATTGACACGCCGTGGTAGACGTTATTTCCAAACTACAACGCGCTGTGGTTATGGGTCCCGGATCGCGCTTCGCTTGTCCGGGACGACGGGATTCGTTCCAACGCCCGAATTCCTATCCCTTCCAATTTTCCGCATATTGAAATTACTGGCCTTTTACCCCCGAATGTTTCGTCGCAGGCACCCCGACGAAACAATTCTCCCCTGCACGAAACCATTTTTCCCTTTTGGTGCAGACATCCCGAAACCGAGCCTAACTAACAATTCTCCCAACGAAACGCCGTCTGGCGTCGGAATTGGGAGCCTGTCATGTCGAACGTCGTCGCCATCAACGCCGCAGCCAAGAAGTCGATTGCCGCCGCCCGCGCGACATCCGATGAAATGCTGCTGCAGAGTATTGCCAAGGGCGACCGCACGGCGATGCATGTACTTTACTCGCGTCATAACGTCCGCGTTTACCGCTTCGTGCTGCGCATGGTGCGCGATACGACCATGGCGGAAGACCTTGTCAGCCAGGTGTTCCTCGACGTGTGGCGGACCGCCAGCCATTTCGAGGGCCGCTCGCAGGTTTCGACCTGGCTGCTGTCGATTGCCCGCTTCAAGGCGCTGACCGCGCTGCGCCAGCGCAAGCATGAGGACATCGAGCAGGACGACGTGCTGGAGATCGCCGATGAGGCCGACACGCCGGAAGCCTCGCTCGATCGCAGCAACACCAAGGCAATCCTGCGCGCCTGCGTCGCCAAGCTGTCGCCGGCCCATCGCGAGATCATCAACCTGGTCTACTACCACGAGAAGTCGGTGGAAGAGGCCGGCGCGATCATCGGTATTCCCCAGAGCACGGTGAAGACGCGGATGTTCTATGCCCGCAAACAATTGGCCGAGCTGCTTAAGGGCGCCGGCGTGGACAGCCTCGCCGCATAAATAAACGTTATTTCAATGGGTTATATCAATATCGGGAGCAAGAAATCGGGTCGATTTCGACGGACAAAGATTACCTCCGATGAAACAAATGAAACAAATCATGACATCCCCCGGAAAAACTCACCCCCTATAACGACCATCAACGCAACGCCAACGCCGAACAGGAGAGCGAACATGCTGAAGCCGTCCTTCCGCCTTTTCATCGTTCCGCTCGGCGCCGTCGCAACCCTGGCCACCCTGTCGGCCCAGAACGTGCAGCCCCGCGCCCACCGCGACTCTGGTTCGACGTTTGTGCGTGAACAGGTGGTGGATTGCGGCACCAGGAATCCCAAGGAGGTCTGCGTGATCTCCTACGACAGCGAGACCCCCCGCTGAATTTCCAGCCTCTCAAGTTCTGGGCCTCCCAAGTTCTGGACCTCCAAGTAACCTCCAACGACCCGGCCGGGATGCCCCCCAGCCGGGTCGCTCTGCTTTTGGCGCCTGATTTCGTGTGCATCGTGAGAAAAAGTCTCACAGAGACGTGACGCCTCCCGGGCGGCCCCGCGCGTAACGCCCTGCCCCATCACCGCGAATTTCATCAGGCACCCGGCAATGTCGCGCCGGGACCGGCGGTGGACGCTTTCGATGCTCAATCTCGTTCTCGCGCTGCTCGCAGGCGTCGTCACCGTGACCGCCCCTTGCACGCTGCCGATGCTGCCGATCCTCCTCGGGGCATCGGTCGGCCAGACCGGCAAGGCGCGGCCGGCGATGATCGCGCTCGGCTTTGTGATGTCATTCTCGATGGTGGCATTGCTGCTGAGTGCGATCACGCGCGTGTTCGATTTCGATCCCAATCATCTGCGAAACGCCGCGGCGATCGTTCTGATCGGCTTCGGATTGCTGATGATCTGGCCGGCGCCGTTCGAGTGGCTCTCGATCCGGATCGGCGCTTTCACCGGCCATTCGACCGCTTCCCGTCGGGGCCTGACCGGTGGCTTCGTTCTGGGCACGACGCTCGGCCTGGTCTGGACGCCATGTGCTGGGCCGGTACTGGGCTCAATCCTGACTGTCATCGCCACCTCGAAAGACACCGCCTGGGCGAGCCTGCTGCTCGTCGCCTACGCGATCGGCGCCGCGCTGCCGATGCTCGCCATCGCCTATGGCGGACAGGCTGTCACCACCCGCGTTCGCAGCGTCGCGCGGATCGCGCAGCGGCTGCAGCAGGGGTTCGGCGTCGTCGTCATCGCCTTCGCGCTGCTCTCATACTTCCAGTACGACACGCTGATCGTGGCGTGGCTCACCGGATTTTACCCCAACGGCCAGATCGGCCTCTGACCCCAATGGAGACTGCCATGAACTTGCGCTCGCTCGCCGCATCCGCCGCCATCGTTGCCGTTTCTCTCGCAGGCTCAGCGATACCCGCCTTCAGTGGCGACGCGCCACGCGCGCCGGAAACGCCGTTCGCGGTCGCCGCGACGCAGGCCACCGCGCCCGATTTCACCGGCCTCGGCAACTGGTTCAACTCAGCGCCGCTCAAACTGGCCGATCTGCGCGGCAAGGTCGTGCTTGTGAATTTCTGGACCTATGGCTGCGTCAACTGCGTCAACACGCTGCCGCACGTCACGGCCCTTTACGCCAAATACAAGGACCGTGGCTTCGTCGTGGTCGGCATCCACACGCCGGAATTCCCGTTCGAGCGCTCCGCCTCCAACGTGCAGGCCGCACTGAAGCGGCACGGCATCACTTACCCGGTGGCGCAGGACAATGATTCGCAGACCTGGAACGCCTACCGCAACCGCTATTGGCCGGCGCAATATATCGTCGACCAGAACGGAAAGATCGTGTTCCAGCACGATGGCGAGGGCAAGTATGAACAGATAGAGCGCACGGTCGCCGGGCTCCTGAACGCCGCGAGTTGAGATCAAGCAACTCAGGCCTGCCGCATTTCAGCCGCACACTGCCGCTTGATGTGACCACGGCGGTCGCGATGCTCGCCGCTGGCGATGGATGCTGTGGCAAACGAGAATGAAGTCAGGCTACGCAAGGGCACGTCGCTCAATGAGCGGCTCGTTCTGGCAGGCATTGCCGTAATCTTGTGTTTGATCGCCTTGCCCGGCCTCGCTCACCTGGCAAACGACCAATGGCTCGGCATCGCCGCTCTATTTGCGTTGCTGTTCGGATGCCTCCTGCTGGGCGCAGCCCTGTTTGATCGCAACGTGGTCTGGATCATTACACCAGGCGAAATCCTGATCGGCGAACAGCGTCCATTCGGGAAGTTGCACCGAAGACTGATCAGGAATGATGAACTATCGGGGATGCGTCTTCGAAGGAGCATCGGCAAATCAGTGGAGTTCAGCATCGTATTCGAGACCGAATCGGGAAATTTGATCACCTCGCCGCCGTTGCCGGACGTTACCCAGGTGCACGAAACCGCCGTGCGAATCTCTCGTCTGCTTCGGCTTCCTGATCCTGAACCGGCCGAGAACCCGCTCGACGCCGTCAATGCCGGGATACGACTGGGCAAGCCGGTCAACCCCAAACGGGTGCAAAGACGCAAGGTTATCATCGTACTGCTCGCCTGCGTGCTGAGCATTCCGTTTATCCATGCGCTCTGGAACGACACATTGTCCCCCTTCGGGACCGCCGTCTGGTCGCTCGGTGCGATCGTAGCCTTCGTATTGCTCAGATCCCTCAATCGGATGAGTGCATGCTGGATCGTCCACGATGGCGCAATCAGGATTGAACGGCTTTCGTGGAAAGGAACGGCAGAGGTGGAGACGATCGGCGGTGACGATGTCGAGGCCGTCGAGGTCGAGAGCGGCGGTCGCAAGGATAGCCTCTACGTGATCACAATCCGGCTTCGCACGGGGAAGAAAATCCGAAGCCCGGCGCTGGCCGGCAAGGATCAAACCCGCGCCGTGCAGGCCGAGATCATCAGGCGGTTGGGATTGAATCCATCGGGCGGACAGGCTTGCACGCCTGTTCCGCGCGGCATGCAGGTATGATCGTCGCATCGGGCGTGGTAGGATGCGCGCCTGGTTCGGACGCAATTTTTCGAAAACTGTAGCTCCGTTTTTGAAATGTATCGCGGCCGGCGAAACTTGCGACAGGTGATGCCGATGTTCGAAGGCTGGGATGCGGTCGTATTGGCCCGGGCGCAGTTCGCATTCACGATGTCGTTCCACATCATATTCCCGGCCTTCTCGATCGGGCTCGCCAGCTATCTGGCGGTGCTCGAAGCGCTATGGCTGTGGACCGGGCGCGAAGTCTTCATCAACCTGTTCAACTACTGGCTGAAAATCTTTGCCGTCGCTTTCGGCATGGGCGTGGTGTCGGGCATCGTGATGTCCTACCAGTTCGGCACCAACTGGTCGGCATTCTCCGACAAGACCGGCCCGGTGATCGGGCCGCTGATGGCCTATGAGGTCTTGACCGCGTTCTTCCTCGAGGCCGGCTTCCTCGGCGTGATGCTGTTCGGCCTGCAGCGCGTCGGCCACAGGCTGCATTTCATGGCCACGCTGATGGTCGCGATCGGCACCCTGATTTCGGCGTTCTGGATTCTGTCAGCCAATTCCTGGATGCAGACGCCGACCGGTCACGCCGTCAACGCCGACGGGCAGTTCATCGCCGCCAGCTGGCTGAAAGTGATCTTCAACCCGTCATTCCCCTACCGCCTCGTGCACATGGTGCTGGCGGCGTATCTGACCACCGCGCTGGTGGTCGGCGCGGTCGGCGCCTATCACCTGCTGCGCGACCGCCATCTCGCCGGCCCGCGCGTGATGTTTTCAATGGCGATGTGGATGGCGACACTGGTGGCGCCGATCCAGATCCTCGCCGGCGATCAGCACGGGCTCAACACGCTGGAGCATCAGCCGGTGAAGATCATGGCGATGGAAGGCCATTTCCAGAGCCACAAGGACGGCGCCCCCTTGATCCTGTTCGGCCTGCCCAACCAGGCGGCCGGCAGGGTCGACTACGCGATCGAGGTGCCAAAGCTCGGCTCACTCATCCTGAAGCACTCGCCCGACGCGCCGATGGCCGGCCTCGACACCGTGCCGCGCGAAAACTGGCCGCCGGTGCCGATCACGTTCTGGTCGTTCCGGATCATGGTCGGCATGGGATTGCTCATGCTGGCGCTCGGCCTGTTCAGCCTGTTGATGCGCGTGCGCGGCATGCTGTACGATTCCCGGCTGCTGCACATGTTTGCGGTCGCGATGGCGCCTGCGGGCTTCATCGCCGTGCTCGCGGGCTGGATCACCACCGAGACCGGACGACAGCCGTTCACGGTGTACGGACTATTGCGCACCGCTGAATCCGCTTCACCACTGGCGGCGCCCGCGGTCGCCTCCTCGCTGATCGCCTTCATCATCGTCTATTTCGCCGTCTTCACGGCCGGCGTGATCTATCTGCTGCGTCTGATGGCGGCCCCGCCGCATCCGGGTGAACAGGGACCGTCGCACGAAGTTCCGATCCGCTCCGCCGGCATCACGCCAGCGGCGGGTGCGGCAACCGAGGGAGCCGCCCGATGATCCCGATCGACCTTCCGACCATCTGGGCCTTCATCATCGCCTTTGCCGTGTTCGTCTATGTCGTGATGGACGGCTTCGACCTCGGCCTCGGCATCCTGTTTCCGCTGTTCCCGGAGAAACACGATCGCGACGTCATCATGAACAGCGTCGCCCCGGTCTGGGACGGTAACGAAACCTGGCTGGTGCTTGGCGGCGGCGGCCTGATGGCGGCGTTTCCGCTGGCCTATGCCGTGCTGATGCCGGCGCTTTACACGCCCATGATCGCGATGCTGCTCGGCCTGGTGTTTCGCGGCGTCGCCTTCGAATTCCGCTGGCGAACGACAGCCGCGCGCAACCGCTGGGACATCGCCTTTGCCGGCGGATCGATCCTGGCCACATTGGCGCAGGGCATCGCGCTCGGCGCCGTCCTGCAAGGCGTGCACGTCGAAGGCCGGCAATATGCCGGCGGCTGGTGGGACTGGCTGACGCCGTTCAGCATCCTGACCGGCGTGTCGCTGGTGATCGGCTATGCACTGCTCGGCGCAACATGGCTCGTCATGAAGACGGAGGGCGCATTGCGCGATCGCGCCTATCATCTGAGCTGGTTCCTGTTGATCGCGATGCTCGGCGCCATCGGCGCGGTCAGCATCGCGACGCCGTTCCTCCACGTGCAGTACACGCAGCGCTGGTTCGCCTGGCCGAACATCGTCCTGACCGCACCGGTGCCGGTCGCGGTGGCCGCGGTCACGGTGATGTTGCTGCGCGGTCTCGCCAACAAATACGACTACCAGCCATTCTTCCTGACGCTGGCGCTGTTCGCGCTATCCTATGCCGGCCTCGGCATCAGCATGTATCCCTACATCGTGCCGCAGAGCATCACCATCTGGCAGGCGGCCTCGCCCGCAAACAGTCAGCTCTTCATGCTGTTCGGCGTCGCCGTGCTGATACCCCTCATTCTCGGCTATACCGTCTGGGCCTATTGGGTGTTTCGTGGCAAGGTCAAACCTGAGAGCGGGTATCATTGAGCCAGATCAAGCCATCGCAGCCCCCACTGGCCCAGCGTCTGCTGTGGTTCGTCGCGCTCTGGCTCGGCGGCGTCGGCACCGTGGCACTGATTTCGTTTTGCCTGCGGCTGTGGATCGCGCCGAAATAGCCGAAACCTGAATATCCCATGAATTGGCGGTTGGCGGAAATAGAAGACATTTCAGTCACCTATTCGCCTCATTCGCCCTAAACTTGCCATCAAGCTGGCCCTGAGATTTGATGTTCCCGAGCGCGATCAGCAAAAGTGGGAACCGGTTTTGCGTCCGATCGCGCTCCGACTTAAAAGTGGCGCATGATCTTATCGCCAAACCGCTCACACTTTGGCGGATCATGCGCATTTGGCCAACGCGCCGCGAGGAGAGTTTTGCGATGACGAAATTTCGGCACCTGATCTGGATGGTGATCGCTGCCAGCGGTCTGGTCCTTTCGACCCCGCAGAGCCAGGCGCAGACGCGACAGCCCGATGTCGGCGACCAACCGGGGCTGATTGCGGATGATTCCGTCGAACTCGATCCGCAGTTCAGGAAAACCGCGGTGCTCTATCGCACCAACGAAGCGCCGGGCACCATCATCGTGGTCACGGCCGAGCGCCATCTTTATCTGGTTCAGGGCA
The DNA here is from genome assembly GCF_036924535.1 of Bradyrhizobium sp. AZCC 2262. Taxonomy (NCBI): domain Bacteria; kingdom Pseudomonadati; phylum Pseudomonadota; class Alphaproteobacteria; order Hyphomicrobiales; family Nitrobacteraceae; genus Bradyrhizobium; species Bradyrhizobium sp. AZCC 2262. The sequence continues at coordinate 7,530,842 of NZ_JAZHRT010000001.1, forward strand.
ATGGCCGCGCATTGCGCTACGGCATCGGCGTCGGTCGTGAAGGATTCACGTGGCAGGGGCTCGTGAACATCACGCGCAAGGCGGAGTGGCCGGACTGGACGCCGCCGCCCGAGATGATCGCGCGCCAGCCCTATCTGCCGCGCTTCATGGCCGGTGGGCCCGGCAACCCGCTCGGTGCGCGCGCGATGTATCTCGGCACCACCGTCTACCGCATCCACGGCACCAACCGGCCTGACACCATCGGCACCGCGGTCTCTTCCGGCTGCTTCCGCCTGGTCAACGCCGACGTCACTGACCTCTACGAGCGTGTCCCGGTCGGTACCAAGGTGATTATCCGGCAAAAGCCGGAACTGTAATTGCGACGCGGTCCCTCAAAGCCGATCCATTTCCCTGAAATTGTGAGTTGAAAAAAATGCTACGGACATTCCGAGGCGGCCTCCTGATCGGGCTGGCGGTCGCAATCGCGGTCGCGGCCGCTGCAATCACTTATGAACGTTACGACACCAAGACCCTGAAGCGGACCATCCGCCGCGGCGAAGTGCTGTGCGGCGTCAACAAGGGCCTGCCCGGCTTCTCGATTCCCGACGACAAGGGTGACTGGACCGGCTTCGACGTCGACTTCTGTCGCGCCGTGGCTGCGGCGATCTTCGACGATCCCAAGAAGGCAAAATTCCTGCCGCTCGACGCCAGCGAACGCTTCAAGGAATTGCAGAGCCGCAGGGTCGACATCCTCTCGCGCAACTCGACCTGGAGCATGTCGCGCGAAACCAACTACGACCTCTATTTCCCGGCCGTCGCCTATTATGACGGCCAGGGCTTCATGCTGCCGCGTTCGCGCAACATCGATTCCGCGCTCGACCTCAACAACAGCAAGGTTTGCGTGCAGGAGGGGACGACGACGGTGCTCAACGTCGCCGACCATTTCCGCGCCAACAACATGAAATACACGGAAGTCAAGTTTTCCAGGCTGGAGGACGTGCTCAAGGCGTATGAATCCGGCAAGTGCGACACCCTCACCGCCGACGTCTCCCAGCTCTACGCACTGCGCTTGAACCTGATCCAGCCCAGCGACCACGTCATCCTGCCCGACGTCATCTCCAAGGAGCCGCTCGCACCCGTGGTGCGTCAGCGCGACGACGACTGGATGATGCTCGTGAAGTGGACGCTGTACGCGATGATCAACGCCGAGGAACTCGGCATCACCTCGAAGAACATCGACGAGGCGCTGAAGTCGAAGAAACCCGACGTGATGCGGCTGGTCGGCACCGAGGGCAGCTACGGCGAAGACCTCGGCCTGAGCAAGGACTGGGCCGCCCGCATCATCCGCCATGTCGGCAATTACGGCGAGGTCTACGAGCGCAACGTCGGCGAAGGATCGAAGCTGAAGATTCCGCGCGGGCTGAATTCGCTCTGGAGCAACGGCGGCATCCAGTACGCGCCGCCGATCAGGTAGGGCGCAACGCGGCTACCGCATAAATGCTTGTCATCACCCGCGAAAGCGGGTGATCCAGTACGCCGCGGCCCATCGGCTCAAGCATTGCTGTCTCTGGAATACTGGATCGCCCGGTCAAGCCCTACGATATTCACACATCTCCAAGGCCGCTTCCCTTGCAGTGTGTTCCGTTCTCTGAATCGATGATGCTCCCACGACAACGGGAGAGCGTTCATGGAAGGCAGTTTGGGACGGTTCGGCGACCGGCGCCTGGAAAAAGGGGGGCCTGCTTGCTGGCTCGGCTGGTTTGTGTTGGCCAATCGGGCATCAGCGTACGCCGCGTGGGCGGCAATCGCGCGGGCGAGATACGCTTTACCCGGTTTTTGCGTAACAAGCGGGTGAAACCCGACGCGATGGTCGCAACTGCCCGCGCGCGCACCGCCGGGTTAGTCATGGGGCGTCACATCCTGGCGATCCAGGACACGACGACTCTACGCGACGATGGCAAGCAACGCAGTCTGAACCTGCATCCAATGATCGCGGTGGACGCCAGTGATGGCGGGCTGCTGGGTCTTGTCGATGCGGTATTCCTCAGTCACGTCGGCGGCAAGAAGCGTCTATGCAAAAAGCGCCCCTTCGCCGAGAAAGAGAGCCGCCGCTGGCTTGACGCCACCAAGACAGCGGCTGGCTTGGTCGCAGCCGGAGCGGTCTGCGTTACCGTCATCGCCGACCGGGAAAGCGATATTTACGAAGAGTTCGCCTGCCGGCCCGCCGAGACGGAGCTTCTGATCCGCGCCAACCATGATCGCGTTCTGGAAGATGGTGGTGCGCTGTATGGCTGCATGGAGGAGGTAGCCGAACTGGGCCGCGAGACAATCGATCTGCCTGCCAATCCGGGCCGGCCTGCCCGTCAGGTGGTATTGGCGTTGCGCGCGCGTGAGGTCACCCTGAAGCGGCCGAAACGCAATCATCCCGCCGAGGCGGCAAAACTGCCGAAGACTGTCACACTCACCTTGGTGGAAGCGCGTGAGGTCGATCCCCCGGACGGCGTAACGCCGGTGCATTGGCGGCTGCTCACCACACATAAGGTGGCCACGCTCGCCGATGCATGTCGGATCACCGGCTTTTACCGCCAGCGCTGGACCATCGAGCAGGTGTTCCGGGTGATGAAGACCAAAGGCTTCGATATCGAAGCGGTGCGTGTCGCCGAGGATGGTCCATTCGAGAACCTGACTACTGCGACGCTGATCGCTGCCATTCAAGTGCTGCAGATGGTGCGCGAGCGCGATGGCGTGGCTGGGCGGCCGTTACAGGATGCGCTCGACATCGAGGACAAGCCCGCGCTGGAAGCGATCTGCCAAACCCTTGAAGGCAAGACCGAGAAACAGAAGAACCCGCATCCCAAAGGATCGCTGGCATATGCCAGTTGGGTGTGTGCGCGCCTCGGCGGCTGGACCGGCTACTACGGCAAGCCTGGCCCTATCGCCATGATGCACGGGCTACAAGCTCTCAAAGCAATGCTTCGTGGCTGGAAACTCCGAAACGATGTGTGAATCTTGTAGGGTCAAGCCGGGCGATGACAGCGGTGTGTGGGACGCCGCTTGCGCCTAATAGCTCTTCGTCCGCGCCAACTGATCAGCATGGTAGTTGCTATCGCCGAACAGTTCCTGACAAACGCGCGCGCGCTTCATGAAGAAGCCGATGTCGAACTGATCGGTCATGCCCATGCCGCCGTGCATCTGCACGCCTTCCTGCACCGCCAGCGTCGCCGTGGTGCCGGCGCGTGCCTTGGCGACCGCGACCGCCGCTCCTGCCCGCTCGAAATCGCCGTCGAGCGTCTGCAGCGCCTTCAGGACGGCGGCGCGGGTGATCTCGATATCGATGTAGAGCTGGGCGGCGCGGTGCTGCAGCGCCTGGAACTCGCCGATCAATTTTCCGAACTGCTTGCGCTCCTTCAGATACGTCACGGTGCGGCCGAACACTTCCTCACTCAGGCCCACCATTTCGGAGGCGACCGCGCCGCGGCCGATATTGAGCACGCCCTCCAGCAGCGCCCCGCCCTGATCGACTTCGCCGAGCACGTGGTCCGCGTCGACCTCGACATTGGCGAATTCGATTCTGGCGGCGTTATGCGCATCGACCATCATGGTGCGTTCGATGGCGACGCCCTTGGCCTTGGGATCGACCAGGAACAGCGTCAGCCCGTTGCGCTCACCGGCCGATCCGCCGGTGCGGCCAGCGACGATCAGGAGATCGGCGGTGTGGCCGTCGACCACAAGGGCCTTGGCGCCGTTGAGCTTGAAGCCGTTGCCGGAACGCACCGCTTGCAGTTTGGTCTGCAGCGGGCGGTGCTTTGCGCCTTCGTCGACCGCGAGCGCGGCCAATAGCGAGCCGTCCGCAATCTTCGGCAGATGCGCGGACTTTTGCGCCTCGCTGCCGCCGCGCGACAGCGCCGAGGTCGCCAGCACCGCGGTCGACAGAAACGGTGACGGCATCAGAGTGCGGCCGATTTCCTCCATCACCACGCCGGCCTCGACACAGCCGAGCCCGCTGCCGCCGAAATTTTCGGGTACCAGCAGGCCGGAAAATCCCATCTCGGCAAACGTCTTCCAGAGCTCGCGGGAAAATCCCGTTGCGTTCTTGCTGTCGCGCAAGCCGCGCAGGTGCGCCACCGGCGCCTTGTCGCTGATAAGGCCGCGCGCGCTGTCGCGCAGCATGGATTGTTCTTCGGTGAGGACGAGGGGCATTGGACAGATATCCGCTTCAGAGGTGGACTAAGTTGCTTCGTCGTCCCTGCGAAAGCAGGGACCCATACGCCGCGGCCTATCGAGTAGGAATGGAGCTAGCATCACAATCAATACTCAGACAGCGGTGGTTATGGGTCCCTGCTTTCGCAGGGACGACGAGAGAGAACGGCTGGGTGCTCACGCCCCCGGCAGATCGAGGATGCGCTTGGCGACAATGCCGAGCATCACCTCGCTGGTGCCGCCTTCGATCGAGTTGGCCTTGGTGCGCAGCCAGGCGCGCGGGCGGGCGCCGTTTCTCGAACGATCGCTTTCCCATTCCAGCGCATCGATGCCGCCGGCCGACATCAGGATCTCGTGGCGGCGCTTGTTGAGCTCGGTGCCGTAATATTTCATCGCCGAGGAAAATGCCGGATGCGATTGCCCGGCTTTCGCCAGATCGACGGCGCGTTCGGCCACGGCGGCAAACGCCGCCTCGTCGATGTCGAACTCTGCGATCTGGCCGCGCATCATGGCATCGTCGAGCCGGCCGGAATCGTCGCTACCGATGGAGTCGGCGGCGACCTGCCCGAGCGGACGGCCGATGCCGCGTTCTCCCGTGCCTGAGATCATCGCGCGCTCATGCTGCAGCAGGTATTTCGCGACATCCCAGCCGCGGTTGACGGTGCCCACCACGTGTGACTTCGGCACGCGCACATTGTCGAAGAAGGTTTCGCAGAACGGCGAATAGCCTGAGATCAGGAGAATGGGCTTGGTCGAGACGCCCTTCGAGGCCATGTCGAACAGGATAAAACTGATGCCGTCGTGCTTCTTCGCCGCGGGATCGGTCCGCACCAGGCAGAAAATCCAGTCGGCGTAATTCGCGTACGACGTCCAGATCTTCTGGCCGTTGATAATGTAGTCGTCGCCCTCGCTTTCGGCGCGGGTCTGCAGCGAGGCGAGGTCCGATCCGGCATTCGGCTCGGAATAGCCCTGGCACCAGCGGATCAGGCCCGCGGCGATCTTTGGCAGATGCTCCTGCTTCTGCGCTTCGTTGCCATATTTCAGCAGCGCCGGCCCAAGCATCCAGATGCCAAAACTCGACAGCGGCGACCGCGCGCCCATCGCCGCCATCTCCTCGCGCAGCACCTTGTGCTCGGCGCGATCGAGCCCCCCACCGCCATATTCCTTCGGCCAATCCGGCACAGTCCAGCCCTTGTCGCGCATCCGCTCGAACCAGACGCGCTGCGGCTCGGACGAGAACTTTGCGTTACGGCCGCCCCAATAGGTGTCGTTCTCCGAGGTCATCGGACGCCGCATCTCAGGCGGGCAATTGGCCTCCAGCCAGGCGCGGGTTTCATGGCGGAATGTTTCCAGATCGGACATGTCGGCGTTTCCATGTTGGAACGTTTGGAAATGACCTTAGTCGCCGCATTGCGGAATTCAACATATGTCTAGCGTCAGCCCATGCCGCGCCGGCAGTGGTCACTGTGCCCGATCGGGTGTATGCGCAAGGCGGTAACGATTGAAAAACAAGAGGAAACGGGCATGCGGCTGAAATTGCTTTCGCCTGGCGAAATGAGCGCCGAACAAAAAGAAACCTACGTCGAGGCGATATCGGGCAAGCGCGGCGCCCCGCCGGCGCCGATGATGGCCTGGCTCAACAGCCCGGACATGGCGCGGCACGCCACGCGGCTTGGCGAGCAGCTTCGTTTCAACACGATCTTTCCCGCAAAGCTCTCCGAGATCGCGATCCTCGTCACCGCGCGGCACTGGACCTCGCATTACGAATGGTTCGCGCATAAGCGCCTGGCGCTGAAAGGCGGCATGGATCCCAAGGTCATCGAAGACATAAGGGATCGCCGTACGCCGACTTTCGATGACCCCAAGGGCAAGATGATCTACGATCTCGCCAAATCGCTGCATGAAGGCAAAGGCGTCTCGCAGCCGCTGTACGATGAGGCCGTGAAGGTGCTCACCGAGCGCGGGATTGTCGAGGTGATCGGGCTGTGCGGTTACTACACCATGGTGTCGATGACGCTGAACACGTTTGAATTCGGACTGCCGGATGGAGAAGTGTCGGACTTGGCGTGAACCTCTAAGCTCCCTCGCCCCGCTCTTGCGGGGAGAGGGTTGGGGTGAGGGGCTCTCTCCGCGAATTGTGATCTCACGATAGACCTGTACCCCCTCACCCGAACTTTCCGCTTCGCGTAAAGTTCGACCTCTCCCCGCAAGCGGGGCGAGGTAAGAAGCATCGCAAACGGAGAAAATATGCCCCAGAACCCACCCATCATTGCCGGCACCCGGATCGGGCATGTCCATCTCAAGGTCGCCGACCTCGAACGCGCGCTGGGGTTTTATTGCGGCGTGCTCGGCTTCGAGGTGATGCAGCGGATGGGCTCCGGTGCCGCATTCATTTCGGCCGGCGGCTATCACCATCACATCGGCCTCAACACCTGGGAAAGCAAAGGTGGCCAACCACCGCCGCCGGGGACCACCGGGCTGTTTCACACCGCCATTCTTTATCCCACTCGCCCGGCGCTGGCGGATGCGCTGTATCGCGTGATCGAGGCCGGCATCGAGCTTGATGGCGCCAGCGACCACGGCGTCAGCGAGGCGCTCTATTTGCGCGATCCCGACCAGAACGGCGTCGAGCTCTACCGTGACCGGCCGCAGGAAGAATGGCCGCGCGCGCCGGATGGATCGCTGGCGATGTTCACGAAACGACTGGATCTGGAGGATCTGCTGCGGCAGCGGGAAGCGTAATCCCGTAGCCCGGATGGAGCGAAGCGCAATCCGGGGCCAGTGCACGCCGGACGGACGGTTCCCGGATTGCGCTTCGCTTCATCCGGGCTACGCTTTCTTTCCGCGTCCCCTGATCATGACCAGCACGGCCGCGGTCAGCTCCACCGCGATGCAGCCATAGAACGGCAGCGTGTAGCTTCCCGAGAGATCGCGCAGCAACCCGACCACGCCGGGGCCGAATGCGTAGGTGATCTGGTTGATCGCCGTTATCAAACTAACGAGCACACCGAATGAGCGCGGGTCGAACTCGCGCTGCACGATCAGCGCCGGCAGCGTGATCAGATTGCCGACTGAAAATCCGAACAACGCGCAGGCGGCGATCAGCGCGTAATCATGATGCACGTTGATGACGATGAGCAGCGCGATCGCCTGGCTGACGAAGGAGAGCGAGGACGCCAGCCGCTGGTTGAGCCGGTCGATCACGAATGAAAACAGCACGCGGCCGACCACCGCCATCGCGGTCAACAGCGCCACCGCAATCGCCGCCTGCTGTCGCCCGATCACCGAATCCAGAAACGAGATCAGGTGGACGATGAAGCCGACCTGCGCGAACAGCACCAGCGCGAACGCCGCCGACACCGAGAGGAACCCGATATCGCGAAAGGCGCGTGCCCGGATCTGCGTCGGCGACGGCGCGTCCGCGGCTTCGACGGCGCCTCCGCTCGAATGAACCGGCGGCCGTCCGACCGACAGGAGAATCACCGGAACCATCACTGCGACCATTACCACGGCTGAGGCGATCATCGCGCCGGAGAAGCCGAAATAGCCGATCGCCATGACCATCAAGGGCACACCGGCGATGCCGCCAAAGCTCGCGCCGTTCAGCGCCAGGCTGATCGCCATGCCGCGCTTTTTGTCGAACCAGAGGCCAAGCGTGTTGGTGATCATGCCGAGACTGGTGCCAGCCCAGCCGAAGGCGAGCATCGCATTGGCGAGATAGAGCTGCCAGGGCTCGCGGACCTGCCCAATCGAGATCGCGGCCAAAGCCATCGTGCAGACGCCCGCGATCATGCAGTTCCGGGGCCCGAACCCCTTGATCGCCTCGCTGACAAAGGCGACCAGCGCCGCGCCCGACAAGTAGAAGAACGTCGTGCCCGAAGAGATCAGCGACGCCGGCCAGCCGTGCAACCGCTGCAACTCGGCGACATAGACGCTCTGGCCATAGAAGCCGAACGCCCAACCGAAGGTCGCCAGCAGGAAACAGACGGCCACGATGCGCCAGCCGTCGTAGCGGATCGAAGCTTCGTCCAGAGGGGTATAGTTGAGAGCGTCCAAGAGATATCTCTTTGTCACTGTGTTGTCGTTGCCGAACTTGCCCGGCACATGTCGGTAACAGCGAACAAAGCTACAAGTGTCATCAATTCGACGCGGGTCGAACTGTCAGCAGATGGCAGCTATCGCGTTTTCGAGCGAAGTGGATCCCGGTTCGCGTAAAGAAAACGCGTCAAACATGAAGCTAGAGCGCGGCTCTGATTCAATCAGAGCCGAGCTCTAGTCAGCCGGTTTCGACGGGTCGTAAAAGAACCGCTCGCGAAACACCCTGTCGCCGCGCCATTCCTGCAGCGCGACTTCGTCGAACCGGTCGGTCTTGCCGGATTTGTAGACGAACTCAAACACCCAGTTGATCGCGACGCGATCACCCTCGACGACCGAGGCGACGCAGGTCGACGTCACGCTCTTCACGCGTTCCAGCACCGCGCGCTCATGCGCCACCAGGACGTCGCGGCCGACCCGTGGCGCAGCCGCGTTCTCCTGCATGCTGGCGTCCTCGGTATAGAAACGCTCGATCGCTCCGGCATGGTCGCCGGAGACGACGGCAGCAATGAACTCATCGAGACGGGCGCGCGTCGGCATGGAGCCTCCAGGAAAACAGATTGAAGATCAGATACTCGGGTCGGGAATCTCGTCGACCGCCTGCAGCTTCGCCCGGCGTTTTGCGAACGACGCAAACGACAGCACCGCAAGACCGAGCAGCACCGGCGGAAACACCACCATATTTACCATCGACCAGCCGTAATGCGCCAGCAGCTGGCCCGACGAGAACGAGCCGAGCGCCATCATCCCGAACACCAGGAAATCGTTGAAGGCCTGCACCTTGTTTCGTTCCTGCGGCCGGTGCGTCTCCAGCACCAGCGCGGACGCGCCGATAAAGGCAAAGTTCCACCCCACCCCGAGCACAATCAGCGTCGCCCAAAAGTGAATCGCGGTGATGCCGGAAAGGCCGATCCCCGCCGCCGCGGCCTCCAGCAGCAGGCCGAGCGCCACGATCCTGGGCGCGCCGAAGCGCGCGATCAGCGATCCCGTGAAGAAGCTCGGCCCGTACATCGCCACGATGTGCCACTGAATGCCGAAATTGGAATCGCTGACGGTCAGCCCGCACATTTTCATGGCGAGCGGCGCGGAGGTCATCACAAGGTTCATCATGGGGTACGCAATCACCCCGCACAGCGCGGCGGCGATGAAGCGCGGCTGCCGCGCGACCGTCCACAGCGGCCGGCCGCCATGCAGATCCGATGGTGCGGGCTTTGGCGCATCGACGCCCCACAGCACCGCCATCGCCACCAGCGCGACGAAGGCCTGCACCACGAAGCTGAACGAAAACAAATAAGGCGGCCAGATATCCATCGTCCACTGCACGAGCTGCGGGCCGAGCACGCCGGCGAACACGCCGCCCGCCATCACCCACGACACGGCCTTCGGCCGGAATGCTGTGCTGGCGCCGTCGGCGGCGGCAAAACGATAGGACTGCGCCACCGCGCCGTAGAGACCGCCGAGAAACGTCGCGCCGCAGAACAGCCAGAACGAGGCGTACAGGACGGCGATGGCGGCGAGCGCGCCGGTCAGCACGCCGCAGAACGTACCGATGATGAAAGCCGCGCGGCGGCCATAGGCGCGCGAGATCGCCCCTGTCGGCAGCGTGCCGGCGGCAAGCCCGAGCACATACATCGAGAGCGGCACGGTGGCGAGCGAGATGTTCGGCGCCAGCGTCGCGCCGACGATCGAGCCGGTGGCGAAAATGACAGCCGAATTGTCGCCGGTCAGCGCCTGCGCCGCGGCGAGCCGCAGCACATTGCCACGCGCACGGGCGTCATCGGTTAGCTCTACGGTGGCTGTCGCATCCAGCATCGGCATTCCCGCCCGGCGGGCCCCGGGCAGGGAGCCTCATTGATTCATTGCGGGGCACTATGAAGATGCCAGGGGACGCGATCAACCGGCGCAAACGGGCGTACGCCATGCGAGGGGCGCAAGCACCTGTCGCGGGAAATGCTTCTTGGACCGAAAGTTCTTGGACCGAAAGCCAGACCAGCGCAACACACCCGCACGCGTGGACCGCAGATCACGCTTCGTCAATCCGCCGCACGAAAATGCCCTTTCACGGCCGCTTCTTGTCCGACCTCCTTTCGGCTCGCACCGCGCCGGTCTTGTGGACCTTCGAGCGAGGATCCGCGCCGGCATGCGGGAAACCTGGGCTCCAATCCAGCGCAATCGTGGCGGCGAAGCCGAAGAAGCTGGAGCGGCTCATGCCGAACTCCGCGGCGCGCTTGTCGATCCTCGCGATCAGGCTCTTCGGCAAATAGACGTTCACCCGTTCGGACGGATCGGGTGGATCGACCCCGACAATGAAATAGGCGACGACGTCGGCGCCCTTGGGCAGCGCGATCTGCTCGATCGGCGTCGGCTCCGGCAGCGGCATGCCCTGCTCTGCGATTCCGTCCAGCGCTCGCGCCAGCGCATCCTCCGCTCGCTCTATCGCCTCCTCCTGCGATCGCCCGCCAGCCACGCAGCCCGGAAAATCGGGGAACCACGCGCCGAGCGCCCCGCGCCGACCACGCTCCAGCACTGCCGGATAGAGCCGCTTCTTCAATCTGGCCTCCCCACGACTATTATGCTATTTAACACACAGGTTAGTGTGTCAAATCACACATCGAATATAGCATAGCCCGAGATGGAGAGCAAAATGGACGCGCAAGCCGAGCTCCGTATCATCCGTGCGGCCTACGCCAAGCAGGTCCTTGCCGCTGCCAACGTGGCGGATGCGCGCGTCACGCAGGCGTTTGCGGTCATTCCCCGCGAGGATTTTCTGGGCCCCGGGCCGTGGCTGGTGCGGCGGTGGCTCCATAACTATGTTTCGACGCCCGATGCCGATCCCGTCTATCTCTATACCGACGATCTGGTCGCGCTCGTGCCCGAGCGTGGCCTCAACAACGGGCAACCGTCGTTGCACGCACATCTCATTCACCAGGCCTCGCCCGCCGCAGGCGAACACGTGGTGCATGTTGGGACGGGCACCGGCTATTACACCGCCATTCTCGCGCATCTCGTCGGACCGTCGGGCCGGGTGACGGCAATCGAGTATGATGGGGCTCTCGCCGCACGGGCCGAAGCCAGCCTCGCTCGGTACGGAAATGTCGCCGTGATCGAGGGCGACGGCACGCAGGTGCTGTTCGATGCCGCCGACGTCATCTATGTCAATGCCGGCTGCACGCGGCCTGCCACGCGCTGGCTCGACGGCCTTGCCGATGGCGGCCGCCTGATCATGCCGATGACGTCGGATCAGGGATTTGGCGGTATCGCGCCGGCGCGCATGGCGAGCGCGGGCGCGGTGTTCCGCATTGAGCGAAGAGGCGCCGATTATCTCGCATACTGGATCTCGCCCGTTGCGATCTTTCCCTGCGCCGGCAGCCGCGACGAGGCGTCCGAACGGGCGCTTGCCGAAGCCTTTGCCGGTGGCGGCTGGCAAAAGGTTACACGGCTGTACCGAGACCAGGACGTTCCCGACGAGCGCTGCTGGCTTCGCGGACCGGGATGGTGCCTCGCCTATAACTAAGGTGCGGAAACGCCCAGGCAGCGTGCCGACCAAAGCGGCGCGGTCGCAAGCGAGATAGCCGTGCGCACATTGGACAGCCCGCGGGCAGACGCGTAATCAGGGCCGGCTGTATGTGCCGTGAGCCTTCCCGGAGCGCAAACCATGCCAATCGACGACAGGCCGACCATCGCCGCGCCCGACGATGATCCGTATCTCTGGCTCGAGGAAATCGAAGGCGAACGTGCGCTTGATTTCGTCGACTGGCAAAGCCGGCTGACACTGGAAACCTTCGGCGGCCGGCCATTCGAGAAGGACCGTGACACGCTTAAGGCGATCTATGACCGAAGCGACAATATTCCCTACGTCACCCGCCAAGGCGGGCTCGTCTACAATCACTGGAAGGACGCCAAAAATCCGCGCGGCATCTGGCGGCGAACAACGCTTGCGGAGTTTCGCAAAGCGGAGCCTGCCTGGGAGACGCTGCTGGACATCGATCGCCTCGCCACGGAAGAGGACAAGGATTGGCTGCTCAACTGGGCGCAGCCGCTGCCGGGAAACTCGCGCGTGATCACAGCCCTTTCCCGGGGCGGCAGCGACGCGGTGACGCTGCGGGAATTCGATCTGGATGCCAAAGCCTTCGTCGGAGGCGGATTCAGTTTACCGGAAGCCAAGAGCGGTGCCGAATGGGTCGACCGCGACACGCTCCTGATTTCGAGCGCCCTTGGCGAGGGCATGGCGACAAATTCCGGCTATGCGCGAACGGTCCGGCGGTGGCGCCGCAGCGAGCCCGTGGAAGCCGCACCGGTGCTGTTCGAAGTGCCGGCCGATCGGATGGCCGCATACTGCAGCGTTGATGACACCGGGCCCACGCAGCGGATGTGGTTCATCGATCGGATCGACTTCTTCAACCTGAGTATCTGGCTCGGCACCGAGGCCGGTCCGCACACAAAGCTCGACCTGCCGACCAACATCTGGATGGAAGCCCATCAGGACTGGCTGGTCGTGAAACTGCGTGAAGCCTGGACGGTAGCCGGCAAGACCTATGCGCCGGACTGCGTGCTGGGCATCGCGCTCTCGGCCTTCCTGGCAGGCGACCGGAACTTCACCATTGTTTTCGAGCCGCGGCCGCGGCGGGCGCTACAGGGCTTTTTCTGGACCGCCGGCAAACTCATATTGTCTGTTCTCGACGAGTTGCGCCCGGTGTTCGAAATCTGCACGCCGTCGGCAAGCGGCTGGACGCGCGCGCAACTGCAGGGCCTTCCCGAAATCGGCGTGGTCGATGTCTGGCGCCTCGACCGTCACGAAGCCGAGAGCAACGGCGACCTGCTCGCCAATGTGCAGGATCCGGTGACGCCGCCTTCGCTGCTGCTGATCGAAGGCACAGCCAGCCCCGCTATCCTGAAGCAGGCGCCGAAGACCTTTTCCGCCAATGGTCTCGTAGTCACCCGCCATGAGGCGATTTCGGTGGACGGCGAGCGCATTCCCTATGTGCAGACCGGTCCCGCCACCGAGACCGGCGATGCACCGCTCTATATGAGCGCCTATGGCGGCTTCGGCGCCGCGGTGAAGCCATATTATAATTCCGCACTCGGCAAGCTGTGGCTGGAGCGCGGCGGCACCACGGTGCAGGCCAATATCCGCGGCGGCGGCGAGTTCGGTACGCGCTGGCATGATGCCGGCCGTTATTCCGGAAAGCGGCTCGCGCATGATGATTTCGCGGCCGTGGCCGCCGACCTCGTCAAACGCGGCGTGACGCGCGCCAACAGAATTGCCGCCGAAGGCGGATCGAACGGCGGCATCCTGATCACCAACATGCTGGTGCGTTACCCCGAAAGATTCGGCGCGCTGTTCTGCACGATTCCCCTGATCGACATGCGCCGCTACACAAAGCTGCTCGCGGGCGCGAGCTGGATTGCGGAATATGGCGATCCCGACAAGCCCGAAGAGTGGGACTGGCTGAAAACCTATTCCGCGTATCACGCCGCAATACCGGGCCAGAACTACCCGCCGATCCTGATCGCCACGACGCGCCGCGACGACCGCGTGCATCCCGGCCACGCCCGCAAGATGGCGGCCAAGCTGCAAGCGATGGGATACGAAGCCTGGTTTTACGAGCCGGCAGCCGGCGGTCACGGCTACGGCAAGGACAACCGCGAGCGCGCCGGATTCATCGCGCTCGGCTACACATTCCTGAGGAACAGGATCGGCTGGGCGGATAACGCCGCGTAGTGTTTTGCTATCGGCGCCCGAACGCGAGGATAAGATTGTTGGCGGGCATCTGCACGGTTTCGACCAGCGCGAGACCCACGCCGGCTGCGAGATTCTCGAGATCGGCGACATCGCGCACGCCCCATTCGGCATCCTGCTCGCGCAGGCTGGTGTCGAACACGGCATTGCTCATCGCGGTGTGCTTGCCGTCGCGCTTGAACGGGCCGTAGAGAAACAGGCGCCCGTCGCTGCGCAGATAGCGGCCCGCGCCGGCGAACAGGCCCTCGGCGACGCGCCACGGCGCGATATGAATCACATTGGCGCAGAACACCGCCAGCAATTCGGCCGGCCCGCTGCCGTCCTGCATCGCCGCACACCAGGCGGGATCGGTGAGATCGATCCGCAACGGCGGACGGATGTTCGGCAGGGCGGCATGCGCGCGCCACGCTTCGATGCTCTTCAGGTGCCGCACGTTGAGATCGCTCGGCCACCAAGTGATGCCGGGCGCACGTTTTGCAAAATGCACGACATGCTGGCCGGTGCCGCTGCCGGCCTCCACCACGTCACCGGATTTGCCGACGAGGAATTTTTGCAGCACCGCCCAGATCGGTTCATGGTTGCGGTGGAATGCGGCCGCATCGAGCCGGCCGTCCGGTTCGACCGGCCGTCCATCCTTGCCGAATTCCACCACATATTCGGCCATTGCCGCCTCGCCTGAAAATCGTTGTAGGTCTGCAACGCCCGAGGCGTCACTTCAGTTCGCCGCAATAAATCTCTTTCAGCACCTGCAGCAAGCGCAATGCGCGTGGGTCGGCAACCCGATAATGCAGTGTCTGCGACGTCCGCCGGAATTCGACCAGGCCATCGGCGCGCAATTTCGCCAGATGCTGCGACAATGCGGACTGGCTCAGTTTCACGATGCCGACGAGTTCCCCGACCGTCATCTCGCCGCGTACCGCCAGAAAACAGAGGATCAACAGGCGCTTTTCATTGGCGAGCATTTTCAGGAGCTGCGCGGCTTCGCCGGCCTGCTTCGCCAGCTTCTTCAGCGCCGCCGCATCGTCGGCGCCGGGGGCGGATTGTGTTTCTTTGGCTGCCGCAGCGACTGCTCTCATAGCGTCAAATCCGGGATGGTTTTCCGTGCCTGCGAAGCACACATCACATCCTAGCGTTCCGGCCTTTCTTTAGCATTGACTAAATTAGTAAATGCCGATACCGGCTCAAAAAAACAAGAAATGATGCGGCGATGTGGCCGCGAGGGGAAGAAAACGTGCGGCATAACCCGTTACGCAGCAAAGCTATTCCCTCCGATCCCGCCGGCGCGGACGCGCCTTTGGGGCGACGCCCTCGGCGCGGCACTGACCGGCAGCCTCGCCCTTGGCGGCAAATCCGCCATCGCCGACCCCGTGCCGGAGGCGCCTCCCGCCGACGCCCCCTGGTCGCAATCGATCGGCGCGGGCGTGGTCGATCGGCCCTATGGCCGGCCTGCAGATACCGAAGCCTCCGTGATCCGGCGCAACGTCCCCTGGCTCACCGCCAGCGCGGAATCGTCCGTGAGCTTTTCGCCGTTGCAGGACCTTCACGGCATCATCACACCCAATGGATTGTTCTTCGAGCGCCACCATGCAGGCCGGCCCGATATCGATCCGGCGCAGCACAAACTCATGATCCACGGGCTGGTCGAGCGCCCGCTGCTGCTCACCATCAAGGACATCCTGCGCTTCCCGCAGACCATGCGTATTCATTTCATCGAATGCCCGGCCAATGGCGGCATGAACTGGCGCGCCGCGCAGATGAACTCGCTGCAGTTCAGCCACGGCATGGTCAGTTGCGCTGAATGGACCGGCGTAAAACTGTCGACGCTGCTGGAAGAGGTCGGCGTCAAGAAGGAAGCGAAGTGGGCGATGGTCGAGGGCGCCGATGGCGCGCATATGAACCGCAGCCTGCCGCTCGACAAATGCCTTGATGATTGTCTCGTGGTCTACGCGCAAAACGGCGAGGCGCTGCGGCCCGAACAGGGCTATCCGCTGCGGCTGGTGGTGCCGGGCTGGGAAGGCAACGTCAACATCAAGTGGCTGCGCCGGATCAAGCTCGGCGACAAACCCTGGCATTCGCGCGAGGAAACCTCGAAATACACCGACCTGATGCCAGACGGCACCTCGCGCGGCTTCACCTGGCTGATCGACGCCAAATCCGTCATCACCTTTCCCTGCCCGGAAAAGCCGCTCGATGGGCCCGGCCTCTATGAAATCAGGGGATTGGCGTGGACCGGCAACGGCAAGGTCAAACGCGTCGATGTCTCCATGGATGGCGGGATCAGCTGGCAGAGCGCGCGGCTGCACGAGCCGGTGCTGTCGAAGGCACTCACAAAGTTCACCCTGCCCTGGCGCTGGGACGGCCGCCCGGCGCTGGTTGCATCCCGCGTCATCGACGAGACCGGTTACGTGCAGCCGACAATTGCGGAGCTGCGAAAGCAGCGCGGCTCGAACTCGGTCTATCACAACAATTCGATCCAGACCTGGCAGGTCAAATCAGACGGAAGCGTCTTCAATGTGCAGCTCGCGTAAGCTTTGCTTGCCGATCCTGGCCATGGTGCTTGCGGCCGGAGGCCTCGCGGGCGCGGCAGAGCCTGGCTCGTTCGGTTACGGCCGCTTGGCGACGCCCGCGCAGATTGCCGGATGGGATATCGACGTGCGCGGCGAGGACGGCGCAGGCCTCCCGCCGGGCAAGGGCACGGTCGACAGGGGCGCCGACGTCTACGCCGAGCAATGCGCCGCCTGTCATGGAACCTTCGGCGAAGGCGAAGGCCGCTTCCCCAAACTGGTGGGCGGCGTCGGATCGCTCCGGGACGAGCGCCCGGAGCCGACGGTCGGCAGCTACTGGCCGTTTGCCCCGACCCTCTGGGACTATATTAACCGCGCCATGCCGATGCCCGCGCCGCACACGTTGTCAGCGGATGACGTTTATGCTTTGACCGCCTATATTCTGAGCCTGAATGATCTCGTTCCTTCCGAATTTGTTGCCGATCGCAACAGTTTGCCGAAAGTCAAAATGCGCAATCGCGACAATTTCATCTGGACCGACCCGCGCCCCGATACGATGGCCAAGCCCTGCATGAATAATTGCGCCAACGCCGCCGATGTCAGGCTATCGTCGACGGCGGAGGGGCGGAACCTGACGCCACGCACAACCGGGCCGCTCGACACCATGCAACCGAAATAGAAATTACGGAAACGCCTGTGACCGATCATTCCCCGACGAAATCCGCAAGGCTCCCGGCGCTCGCGCTGGCGCTGGTGATCGGCGCGTTCGCTTCCGCTGGCACCGCCCAGGCGCAGTCTGCGGTGGACGAAGGCCGCAAGCTCGCCTTCGACCGTTCGAAGGGCAATTGCCTGACCTGCCATGTCATCAAGGGCGGCGACCTGCCCGGCACGATCGGGCCCGAGCTGGTCGACATCAAGAGCAAATATCCGAAGCGCGAGGATCTCGTCGCCATTCTCAATGACGAAACCCTGCGCAATCCGCTGACCATGATGCCTCCGTTCGGACGCAACCGGATCCTGACCGAAAAGGAAATCAACGCGGTGGTGGATTTCCTGCAAACGCTGTGACGCAAGAATGAGAGATCAAGACCAAGAGATTCAAGGCTGTGACGTGCGCACGCACGCTTTAGGAGACAATGGACATGACTGACGTCGGATTTTCGGCCACGCGGCGCCTGATCCTGCAGGGTGCAGGCGCGGTCGCGCTCTTGGGCCTCGGCAATCCACTTGGCCTGACGCCGGCGCTCGCCGCGGCCAACGACAAATATCCGGAAGAGGCATTCAAGGCGAAGAGCGAAGCCGACGCGATCAAGGCGCTCTACGGCAAGACGGCGGAACCTTCGGACAAGGTCAAGATGGACGCGCCCGAAATCGCGGAGAACGGCGCCGTGGTTCCGATATCGGTGACGACGACGCTGGCGGACGTGACCTCGATCTCGTTCCTGGTCAGCGAAAATCCGGTCGTGCTGGTGGCGTCCTACAAGATTCCCGCAGGCACGCTTCCGAACGTTGCCAACCGCATCAAGATGGCGAAAACCAGCAACGTGATCGTGGTCGTGGAAGCCGGCGGCAAACTCTACAGCGCCAACAAGGAAGTCAAAGTCACCGTCGGCGGTTGCGGCGGCTAAGACACGAGGGAGTTTTCAGATGGCATCGAGCATTCGTGTCCGCGCTACGGCAAGCGGCGAGACCACCGAGGTGCAGGCGCTGATCCAGCATCCGATGGATTCCGGCTTCGTCAAGGACGCCAAGGGCGAGATCATTCCAGCGCATTTCATCCAGCAGCTCACCTTCGAGTATGACGGCAAGAACGTGTTCACGGCCGACTGGGGCGGCGGCGTTTCCAAGGACCCCTACGTCAAGTTCGCCTTCAAGGGCGGCAAGAAGGGCGACGAGCTGAAGATCAGCTGGGTCGACAACAAGGGCGCGACCGATACCACCACGGCGAAGATCCAATGAAGCTGCGATCCGCGATCTATCTGGCCTCCGCCGCCCTTGCGCTCGCGGCGTTGACGCTGGCGGGCAGCCTGCCCTCTGATGCCGCCGACAAGGTCGATCCCGTCGCCGACGCCAAGGCGTTCAGGAAATTCTTCACCGACAAATTCCCGAAGGTGAAGCTGGAAGATTTCGTCAACGGTCCCTATTCGATGAACGAGGACCTGTACCGCCAGTGGCAGGAGAAGGAGCAATTCCCGCCTTACGAGTTCTCGCTCGAAATGGGCAAGGAAATGTTTTCCAAGCCGTTCAAGAACGGCAAGACCTATGCCGACTGCTTCCCGAACGGCGGCATCGGCGTTCGCCAGAACTATCCTTACTTCGACGAAAAGGAAGGCAAGGTCATCACGCTCGAGCTGGCCTTGAACCGCTGCCGCGAGGCCAATGGCGAAGCGCCGTATTCCTACGTCAGGGACGAAATGGCGGCGCTGACCGCCTACATGGCCTTCACCTCGCGCGGCAAGCCGATGGACATCAAGATCCCGGACGACCCCCGCGCGCTCGCGGCCTACGAGAACGGCAAGGAATATTTCTACACGCGGCGCGGCCAGCTCAATTTCTCCTGCGCCACCTGCCATGTGCAGAGCCCGGGCGAGCGCATCCGCGCCGAAATCCTGGCGCCCGCGCTCGGCATCCTCAACGCGATGCCGATCTACCGCTCGGAGTGGAGCGGCATGGGAACCACCAGCCGCCGCTTCACCACCTGCAACAGCCAGATCCGCGGCGTGCCGTTCAGCCCGCAGGACGATGAATATCGCAACGTCGAATATTATTTGTCCTACGTCAGCAACGGGCTACCGATTTCGGGTCCGGGAGCGCGGCCATGAGGATTAAAATGCTCAGATCGGTGTTGTCTCTGGTACTGCTGGCCGCAGGCCCGACATACGCCACGGCCGCTGGCTCCGAGGACGACTTCAAGGCGGCCTACGCGGCGGCCGAAGCGGCCAACAAGGAGGCCGGCAGCTTGCGCAACCAATGGACCACCACGGCGGCGACGCTGGCGGCGGCGAAGAAGGCGGCTGATGCCGGCGATTTCGATAAGGCCACCGCTTCGGCCAAGGAAGCCGAGGCGCTGGCCAAAGCGTCGATCTTCCAGGCCACCAGCGAGAAGACCCGCTGGAAAGATATGGAAATTCGCTAGAGCATGATCCGGAAAAGTGGAAACCGGTTTTCCGCCAAGATCATGCTCAACAATTAAGAGCCGTTACGACGCGCGGAGACCCGCATGACCATCCGCCGCCGCGACTTCTTGACCTTAGCGGGCGCCGCCGCCCTGTCCGGCGGCCTGCCTCGGCTGGTGCGCGGCGCGGACAATGCCGGCGTCTACGATCTCGAACGTTTCGGCAATGCGCGCATCCTGCACATCACGGATGTGCATGCGCAGCTCAGGCCGGTGTTTTTCCGCGAACCGAGCGTCAATCTCGGCATAGGTTCGATGCGCGGCAACCCGCCGCATCTGGTCGGACGCGCCTTCCTCGACCGCTTTGGCATCCGGCCCGACAGCGCCGACGCCTATGCCTTCACCTGCATTGAATTCGAAAAAGCCGCCGGGAGATTCGGCAAGCTCGGCGGGTTTGCGCATCTGAAGACGCTGGTCGACCGGATGCGCAGCGAGGCCGGCGCGGGGCGCGCGTTGCTGCTCGACGGCGGCGACCTCTGGCAGGGCGCCGGCCTTGCCAACACGCTGCAGGGCGCCGACATGGTCGATGCGGCCAACCTGCTCGGCATCGAGGCGATGACCGGCCATTGGGAATTCACCTACGGCGAAAAGGCGCTGCGCGCCAACCTCGAACGCTTCAAGGGCGAATTCCTGGCGCAGAACGTCTTTCTCACCGAGGAAGCTGCCTTCAACGACGCCAAGGCGTTCGATCCGGCCTCGGGGCGCGTCTTCAAGCCATCCGTCATCAAGGAGATCGGCGGGCATCGCATCGCCGTGATCGGGCAGGCGTTTCCGTATGTGCCGATCGCGCACCCGAAGCGTTTTACGCCGGACTGGAAATTCGGCATCCGCGAAGAAGAACTGCAAAAGCTGGTCGACACCCATCGCAACGCCGACAAGGTCGATGCCGTCATCCTGCTCTCGCATAACGGCATGGATGTCGACCTCAAGCTCGCAAGCCGCGTCACCGGCATCGACGTCATTCTCGGCGGCCATACCCACGACGCCGTGCCGCAGCCGGTTGCCGTGACCAATCCGGGCGGTGTCACGCTCGTCACCAATGCCGGCTCGAACGGCAAATTTCTCGCGGTGCTCGATCTCGAGGTCGGCAAGGGCAAGGTCAGCAATGTGCGCTATCGGCTGCTGCCGGTGTTTTCGGAGTTGCTGAAGCCCGATCCGGCGATGCAGGCGCTGATCGACAAGATGCGCGCGCCTTATGCGGCGGCGCTGGACGAAAAGATCGCATCCGCCGACCGCCTGCTCTATCGACGTGGCAATTTCAGCGGCACGATGGATCAATTGATCTGCGACGCGCTGCGAGGCGAACTGAATGCCGAGATCGCGCTGTCGCCGGGCTTTCGCTGGGGCACCACTGCGCTGGCGGGCCAGCCGCTGACGATGGAGGACGTGATGGCGCAGACCGCCGTCACCTATCCGGAGACCTACATCCAGACCATGACCGGCGGCCAGATCAAGGACGTGCTGGAAGACATCTGCGACAATCTCTTCAACACCGATCCCTATTACCAGCAGGGCGGCGACATGGTCCGCGTCGGCGGTCTCGCCTACACCTGCAGTCCGAACGAGACCGTGGGCAAGCGGATTTCCGAACTCAAGCTCGACAACGGCCACGCGCTGGAAGCCGGCAAGCGTTACAAGGTGGCGGGCTGGGCCTCCGTCAACGAACAGACCGGCGCGCCGGTATGGGACGTGGTCGCAAGCCATCTCCGGTCCGGCAAGCCGCCCAACCGGGCCGCACCGGGTGTGACGCTGAAAGGCGTGGAAGACAATCCGGGCATTGCGGGACAGGGATGAACGGTTTTTCGACCATCATTCGCATTGCGATCGCGGTGCTTCTGATCGCAGCCGCCGCGCCCGACGCTCGCGCCCAGCAGGCACCGCTGCAGGACAAGCCGTTTGCCGAGCACAAAGTCGTGCTGCAGCTCTCCGACAACGACCCGCGCAAACAGGGCCTCGTGCTCAGCGTCACCAGCAATCTGATGAAGCATTACGATCCCGACAAGGTCGCGATCGAGGTCGTGGCGTTCGGCCCCGGCATCGAGCTGCTGCGCCCGGAAAATCCGAACCGCAAGATGGTCGAGAGCCTGGTGGCGCAGGGCGCGCGTTTCGATATCTGCCTCAACACCGTCGACACGCTCGAACGCGAGAGCGGCAAGCGGCCGGAGTTCATCGCGGCGGCAACGCCGGTTCAGGTCGGCGTCGCACAGATTCTGTTTCTGACCGAGAACGGATATACGCTGGTGCGGCCGTGATGGCCGCCACCGTCATTGCGAGCGCAGCGAAGCAATCCATTATCCCTGCGATGCGGCATGGATTGCTTCGCTTCGCTCGCAATGACGGGGGAGGCCACGTCCGGCCTCAAGGAGTAAAATTCCTTCGAGAATGTTACTTCCTGTAGATGAAAGTTATTTGAGAAGACCATCAAACTAGAATAATATCCTGCGCGAGACTCAGATTGAGAGCGCGGCAGCGGCCATGATCTTTCGTCAACTCTTCGACAGCGTTTCGGGCACCTACAGCTACCTGCTGGCGAGCCGTGCCGGCGGCGAAGCGTTGATCCTCGACCCCGTGCTGGAGAAGGCCGATCGCTACTGCCAGCTGCTGCGCGAACTGGACTTGCGGCTGGTGAAGGCGGTCGACACCCATCTGCACGCCGACCATGTCACGGGTCTCGGCGAACTGCGCGACCGAACCCAGTGCATCACCATCATGGGCGAGCAGAGCAAGGCCGACGTGGTGTCGATGCGGGTGTCCGACGGCGACAAGGTGATGATCGAGGGCCTGAGCCTCGACGTCATGTACACACCCGGCCACACCGACGATTCCTACAGCTATTTGATGGGCGATCGCGTCTTCACCGGCGACACGCTTCTGATCCGCGGCACCGGCCGCACTGACTTTCAGAACGGATCTTCACGCGCGCAGTACGAATCGATCTTCAACCGGCTGCTGAAATTGCCGGATGAAACCATGGTGTTCCCCGCCCATGACTACAAGGGCGACACCGTCTCCACCATCGGCGAGGAGCGGCGTTACAATCCGCGCCTTCAAGTGCGCTCGGTCGACGAATATATCGAGCTGATGGCCAATCTGAAGCTGCCGAATCCGAAGATGATGGACGTCGCCGTGCCCGCCAACATGCATGTCGGCTTGCATCAGGAAGACCTTGCCAGGCAGGGGCTCGCGCTCTCCGCCCTTGATGCGATCAAGAGCCTCGGCCGGCCCGATATCCTGCTGGTCGATTTGCGCGAGACCAGCGAGCGCGCCAAGCACGGCACGATCTCGGGCGCGCTGCATGCGCCCTACCCCGGCATCAACGAAAGCCTGCAGGCAGGCGGCATGCTGCGCGAAGTCGCCGCCGCCACCGGCCGCCGCGTGGTGTTCTTCTGCGCCTTCGGCGAACGCTCGGCAATGGCGGTGGCCGCCGCGAAGAATGCGGGGCTGGCCAACACCGCCCATATCGAAGGCGGTATCGACGCGTGGAAGAAGGTGGGTGGCCCGGTGGTCCACGGTTAAGATCAATGTCGTCCCTGCGAACGCAGGGACCCATACCGCGTGATTTATCGATGATGCACGGTAGTTGACGCTCTGTTTTGTGCAACACCCGCTGTCGCTTGCCGAAGCAAAGCCGTCTCCCCGTGTGCCACTTCCGCCGGCCGCGGCGTATGGGTCCCAGCGTTCGCAGGGACGACGAGATAATTTTGGCCGGACCTTACCGCCCTACCCGCTTCACCTCCGCCGTCAGCGCATCGAGCGCGTCCGCCAGCAGCACGCCGCCGCATTCGGTCATGCGCTCCGGAATCACAATGCGCTTTTCCGGCGGATAGAAGCGCTCCAGCGCCGGATGCAGCAGGAATGCCTGGCCGTCGTCCCTCGCGGTGTCGCCGGCCTGCGACACCACGATGAAGTCCGGCCTCAGATTCACGATCGCCTCCAGCGACGCAAAGCCGCCGAAGGCAAAACCGAAATCGCCGGCCGCGCTGCGCAGCCCGGTTTCGGCCAGCAGCGAACCGATAAAACTTTCGCTGCCCGCCACCCAGCCGCGCCGCGACAATGGCAGCACGCGATAATGCCGTTCCGAGACCGCGCGACGGGCGCGCGCCAGCGCCGCGTCAAGCCGCGCGATTTCCGCCGCGGCACGATCGGGATGACCTGTGATGTCGCCGGCTTCGCGGATCTGCTGCCGCGCTTCATCGAGGGTTCGCGGCACGGCGAGTTCGGCGAGACGAAGTCCCTTGGCCTTCAACAGCTCCCGCGTCGAGCGCTTGTCGAACGCGCTGGCGACGACGACGTCGGGCCGGATGAGCAGCACGTCCTCGGCTCCTCCTGACAACACCGGGTAGCGGCTGATGTCGCCCGCCTGCGACTGCCAGCCGTCCCGCGAAAACCTGCTCAATCCCAGAATCTGTTCGGGGTCGGCCAGCGTCAGCAGCAATTGGTCGGTGCAGACATTCATCGACACCAGCCGCGGCAGAGTGGCCGATGACGCGGTGCTGCCCGCCAACACAAGCGCGAGCATCGCAACTGGAAACGCCAGCCGCCGTCGCATCAGATATCCGCCCAAGGCACGATTACCGCCTCGCGCTGGAATTCCGCGCGATAGGCCGAGATCCTGAACACGTCAGCCATCACATGCTCGGACAGCGCCTCCACCGGCGCGCCCTGCGACACCAGGCGCCCTTCGCGCAGCACCAGCACGTGGTCGGCAAACCGCGCCGCAAGCCCGAGATCGTGCGTCACGACAATGACGAGCACACCCTTGTCGGCGGTCGCGCGTAAATTCTTCATGACGTCGATCTGGTGCCGCGGGTCGAGCGAGGCGGTCGGCTCGTCGGCCAGGATGGCAGGCGCCTCCACCGCCAGGGCGCGGGCCAGCGCGACGCGGCTGCGCTCGCCGCCGGACAATTCCGTGACGCGGCGGTCGCTGAACTCGATGACGTCGACCGCCTGCATCGCGCGCTGCACCGCCTCCGCATCCCGAGGTGACAACCGCGCCGGATCGGTCGCGCCGTGCGGATAGCGGCCAAGCGCCACGATGTCACGCGCCGGCAGTGGCCAGTGCACCACATGCCCCTGCGGCAGATAGCCGAAGCGTTTTGCGCGCTCGCGCAGCGGCAGCGAAGCCAGCTTGTGGCCGCCGATTTCGATCTCGCCCTCGGACGGGATCAATCCTGCCAGCGCCCGCAGCAGCGTGGTTTTGCCCGCGCCGTTTGGCCCGACCAGCGCCACCAGATGTCCCGGCGACAGTGCGAGCGAGACGTCGTTCAGCACGACGCGGCCGGCGAGCGTTACACCAAGCCCTCGCGCGGTGAGGAGCGCCACCTCGCTCATGCGACGCCTCCGCCGAGCGCGCGGCGTTCGCGCATGATCAGATAGAGGAAGAACGGTACGCCGATGATCGAGGTCAGCACGCCAACCTTGATGTCCGATGTCGAGGGGATGATACGAACCGCGATATCAGCCGCCAGCAGCAGCGCCGAGCCGGTGAGCGCGCTCGGCACCAGCAACCGGCCGGGATCGTGACCGATCAAGGGCCGCATCAGGTGTGGCGCAACGAGCCCGATGAAACCGATGGTGCCGGTGACGGCGACCGCGCCGCCAACGCCGAGCGCCACGCCCGAAATCACGAACAGCCGCAAACGTCCCACATCGACGCCAAGGCTTTGCGCGGTTTCCTCGCCGAGGCTCAGCGCGCGAAAGGCATGGCGCTGGCTGAACAGCATGATCGCGCCGGCAATGATGAACGGAAATGCCAGCATGACATGCTGAAAGCTGCGGTCTTCCAGCGAGCCCAGCAGCCAGAACGCGATCTCCAGCACCACGAACGGATTGCTGGAGAGGTTCATCACCAGCGCGGTCGCAGCGCCCGCAAAGCTCGAAATCGCAAGGCCCGACAGGATGAGGATCAGCAGCCCCGCATTGCGGCCGGCGATCGAAAGCAGCACGAAAACGGACGCGAACGCCGCGATGATCGCCGCGACCGGCAGCGCATAGGAGCGCACGTCGGCCAACCCCAGCGCGATCACCAGCACCGCGCCGAAAGCTGCCGATTGCGGCGCGCCGAACAGCGAGGGCGATGCCAGCGGATTGCGCAACAGGCCCTGCAGCGATGCGCCTGACAGCCCGAGAATGGCGCCGATCGCCAGCGCCAGCAGCGTCCGCGGCAGGCGGATTTCGCGTACGATCACCTGCGACACCTCGCTGCCGCCGCCGAACAGCGCTTCCGCCACCGCAAGCGGCGACAGCCGCACCGGCCCGATGCCGAGCGAAATCAGCACCAGCAGCACAACGAGGACGGCAAGCGCCGCGGTCGCGCCGATCCGCCGGCGCGCGGCATCCTCGTTGCTGATAGTTACGGCCTCAACGCTCATCGATCGTCCTAAAGCAGTTTTGCCCGCCCCGGTACAGGAGCTCAGGCAAGCGTGCCTCATGCGGCAAAAATAGCGCACTCGTCCAGTGAGGACCGCGAGCGCGCCCAAGGCGGATTGACTCGGACTTTGACGAACTTCTACCATAGTTCCCGACGGTTCCCGTTTTGGGGATCAAAAGGGAATGCGGTGCGGGGAAATCCCCCAATTCCGCGGCTGCCCCCGCAACTGTGAGCGGCGAATCCTTCGTCAAAGGCCACTGGGAATCTCGGTCCTGGGAAGGCGACGATGGGTAACGACCCGCGAGCCAGGAGACCTGCCGTCAGCCGTGGTCACACGCGAAGATGTCGGTCGGGGAGTACAGGCATTAGCTTCACCTGGGCTGTTCAAAGCACATGGTGAGACTTGGTTCGCTGTGACGTGCCACTGACGTCATACCGAGGCCTACAACCATGTCTTCCAACATCGAAACCGCGAAGCGGCGCTTCCGGCTTACCTCCAGCTTTCTCATACCCGTCGTATCGCTCGGCGTTTCCGGCGCGCTGGCGCAGCAGGCGCCATCAGAGCAATTGCCGCCGATCGAGGTAACCTCGCCCACCGACCCGAACCGGACCCGCGCCAAACCGACCTACGATGAGGCATCGACCTCGCGCCGCGTCGTGCCGGCGGCTTCGCCGTCGACCGGCACGCAACCCGCAGCCGGGACCGGCTCGAACGTCTCATCGCAAAGTGCTTCGCAAGGCGCTGGCGGAAGCGGCGTCCGGCAATTCTCCGGCATCGTCGGCGCATCGTCGACCGTAATCACGGCGGAGGAGATTTCGCATTCGCCGGCCCAAACGCTGCCCGAGATCATCGCGCAAGTGCCGGGCGTGCAGTTGACCAGCCTGTTTGGCGGCGTGAACGGCGCCAAGACGTCGGTCGATCTGCGCGGGTTTGGCGCGTTCGCCACCGCCAATACCCTCGTCCTCATCAACGGACGCCGGCTCAACGATGTCGACATGGCCCAGGTCGATCTCTCGACCATTCCGCGCGATTCGATCGAGCGCATCGAAATCACGCGCGGCAATAGTGGCGCGGTGCTTTACGGCGACAACGCGGTCGGCGGCGTCATCAATATCGTCCTGAAGAATGGCGTCGGCGGCCCACCCGTTGCCATGCGCGCCGAGGCCGGATACGGCTCCTTCAACCAGCGCATGGCCAATGTCTCCGCGGCGCTGAACTCGGGACCGTGGTCGACGTCGTTTTATGGCAACGGCATCAAATCCGATGGCTACCGGGTCAATAATGCGCTCGACCAACGCAACGGCGTGGGCAACATCAACTACACAACGCCGGACCTCACCGCGTTCCTGACCGTCACCGGCAGCGATCAGAAGCTTGGCTTCCCCGGCGGCAGGTTGGTCGACCCGTCGATCGGCCTGAACGAGTTGGTGACCAACCGCAGGGGCACCAGCACACCATTCGACTACGGGAACCAGCAGACGGCCAGCGTAACGACCGGCTTCACCAAGACCCTGATGAACGGGGTTGATCTCATTGTCGACGGCGGCTACCGGAAAAGGGACACGCAGAGCGGCTTCTTCGGCACGGTGCCGACCATCAGCTTAGCGTCGACCTATAACGATGCCGCCCTGCAGACCTGGTCAATCACGCCGCGCCTGAGCGTCAAGAACACAATCTTCGGGTTGCCCTCAACGATCCTGACCGGCGTCGACTATTACGATTCGACGTTCAACCAGCAACGCGGCGCCTTCAAGGGCGTGCCGCCGATCCATATCTACGACCTCACGCAGCAGTCGCTGGCCGGTTACTGGATGCATACGATCGGCCTGCTTCCGACGACCGACTTCTCCTATGGCGCGCGGGCGCAGAACACGCGCGTCTCGGCGCGGGATCGCTACGACCCCACCGCGCCGTTCGCGTTCGATGCACAGGCCACACCGCTGGACAGCAGCGAGACCAACTACGCGCTTCACATCGGTCTCGAGCATCGATTCACGAACACCTTCTCGGTGTTCGGTCGCGCCGCACAGGCGTTCCGCACCCCAGACGTGGATGAGCGCGTGCTGACGGGCCCGTCATTCGATCCCTTGACGGGCTTATCCTTGTCGCAGAATTTCCAGCTCAAGACCCAGACCTCGCACGACATCGAAGGCGGCTTCCGCGTCAAGACCAACCTGTTCCAGGTGCAGACCAGCGTCTACGCCATGGATCTTGAGAACGAGATCCATTTCAATCCCGTGCTGTTCTACAACGTCAATCTCGATCCCACGCGCCGCTACGGCTCCGAGACCAGCGCCGCGCTGCGCGTCAGCGACACCGTGACGCTCCGCGGTGGCATGGCCTATACGCGCGCTGTCTTCCGCGAGGGTGCGTTCGCGGGCAACGACGTGCCGCTGGTATCGCGCTATACGGGAAGCGGCGGCGTGACCTGGAACATCTGGCAGAACTATCTGGTGTTCGACGCGACCCTGCGCGCCTGGAGCGAGCGCTTCATGGACAACGACCAGGCGAACACCCAGCGGCGTATTCCGGCCGACGCTACCGTCGACCTGAAACTGAGTGGGGCTTACGAACACTTCTTCTGGTCGGTGAGCGTGATCAACCTGTTCGATGCGCAGTACTACGACTATGCCATCGCCAGCACGTTCACGCCGGGCCGCTTCGCGGCCTATCCGCTGCCCGGACGCACCTACATGGTGAGGGCCGGCGCAACGTTCTGACCGGAATGGCCGGTCCGGCTTGTCCTGCCTGACAAGACGGTATTCTCCTTTGGCATTGCCCGCGAGAATGCTTTTTCATGCCTGAATCGCTTCCATTCCGCAGGCCGCGATGATCGCCGCGGCCATCGAGGCCGCGCACCATGATGCCTTTCAGCAGATGATGGCTGCGTGCGGCGATCCCGCAGCCCTTGCGACCAAGCGGCGCGTGGTCGACGCGGTGCTGGCCGGAGAGCCGCCCACGGCGGTGGCCAGTGACCGCCGCGGCCGGATCAGCGTCCGCATTGCGTTGCGGCAGATGAAGTCGCAGGGACATGCGTCAGAGGCGCTCAGCGCCTGGCTCGCGAGCTTCGATCAGGGAGCCCCCGAGGAGGCCGACGACGAGGCGGACCTTCATCATGAGGGCTGATTTGACAAGAAAGTGGGGCTTTTTCGACCGAAAATAACGTCCTCTGGGCCCCGATCCGTGGTAAACCGCGCCCAAGACCGCCTGACGATATCTGTCGTGATTTCAGAGGTATGACATGGATGATGAGCCGAAGAGTGCCGCCGAACTGAAAGAGATCCGGCTCAATCGCAAGCGCGCCCAGGAAGTCGAAGGCATCAAGGCGATGGCCGAGATCGCCGCCGCCGACGTCGCGATCCGAAAGCGGACCGAGAAGTTGCGCGCGCTCCGTCTGGCGAAGGAAGCGGCCGACCGCGAAAACCCGCCGGAACCGGCGGTCAAAAGCAAAGCCAAGACCAGAGCCGCGAAAAGAGGCTGACCTGAAATGACGAAAGAAGATCGTGATCGCGCCCAGGCTCGCGCCGACAAGGCGGCAAGGGCCGCCCAGGACGCGAGATCCGGCAAGGCCGAACGCGACGCCACCGCCAAGGCTGTGCTCGACAATATGGCGAAGCTGAAAGCATTGCGGCTCGCGCGCGAGGCGGCCGAGCCGCAACGTGCTCCCGCCGCGAGGACCGCAAAGAAAGCGCATGCAAGCGCCAAGCGGCCGGATGAGAAGCCGGTGGCCTTGTCCGACTGGCTGGCGAGCCAGCAGAACGGCGGACGGCGAACCTGAGATCTTCGCAGCGTTACGCCGGCCCCGGCCAATCGATCATCGAACGCGTCTTGTTCTCGGCATCGTAGACCTGAACCTGAAGCATCTGAAACTTGTTCTTCAAGGCCATGCCAGCCTCTTCGGCAGCCTCGACCGTCTCGTGATGCGATTTGAAATGACCGTCCACCACCAGCGAGTAACCGCTGGTCGGCGCCTTGTCGGCGCGGATGGTTTTGCGCGGCTGCGGTTCGTCCGCCGCAGGGCGGGGCTTCTTCATGCTTGCTCCGTGTGAAGGCCCTTTTGGACTGAACGCCGCAAAAAGGGCAGGAAAGTTCCTGCGACCGGCGCTAACATGCCGGCCAAACTCGATCAGATTGAGATCATGCCGATACTCCGAATCGGCATGCAGAGCAACGTCGATTCATCCGACGGAAAAGGCATCACATGGGCGGAACGCGCAGGAAAAACGAGCCTCCGAAGCCGGCGAAGGATAAACCGAAGGAGCCGGAGCGTGCGCCGGCCGAGGATGACGACTACGAGGACGGCGATATCGCCACGCCGAAGCACGATCACACGGGCAATGATGATGAACCGTTGTAACGGCTAGCACTTCGTAGGGTTCGCAAAGCGACTCGTCCGCCGTAGCTCGAAGCGCGAAGGCGGAAGCGTGCTCACCATTCAGGATCACAGTCGAGGATAGATGGCGGGCACGGCGCAAAGCTCGCCTTCGAGATCGTCGGCGCTGCGTATGAACCAGGTGCCGCTGCTCGATGAAGACCAAATAGCCGGCGGGATCATCGCGCAATCCCGGGCAACGGTGAAATTTGCTGACCAGCCGCGAGTACCGCGAAAGGCACCATGGCGAGGGATCGCAGACCTCGACGTAATCGCCCGACAGACCAGAAACGTGATGGCCTCGCGGGCCGAGGTGCTGGAACCCTCGGAAGCGAGAACGCGGGGCGGTTTTAAGGGATCAGGCAATGTCCGATCCTTGCCGTGCCGGCGTGCCTTTGTCTTCCTGTTTCACTGACGCATTTTGCGCGGCCCTGCCCTCCGCAGGGGCAGCCATGCAGCTCTATTCATGGACAAATAACGCTTGGCCTATATTTTCACCAGCGCCCGGCCGGGCCGTAAAAACTACGGGGTTTTGAGCTGACATGGTCGACGTTCTAGCCGCACCGCAACAAGGCAAAGCGGACGCTTCGCTGCGTACGCTGGCTGCGATTTCGGTCGCCCATTGGGTCAGCCATTTCCATCTGTTCGTGCTGCCGATGCTGTTTCCTTTCCTGAAGCAGCAACTCGGCGTCGCGCTATATCGAACTCGGTTTCGCGCTGACCGTGTTCGGCGTCGTCTCCGGCCTGACGCAGGCGCCGATCGGCTATATCGCCGACCATATTGGCGCGCGCAAAGTCCTGCTGATCGGGCTCACCCTCGGCGGCCTCGCGCTGATCATGCTCGGCCTGCATTTGAGCTACGCCTCGCTGATCGTCTGCGCCGCGCTCCTCGGCCTTGCCAACAGCGTCTATCACCCGTGCGACTATGCGATCCTGTCGACGCACATGGACGAAGCGCGGATGGGCCGCGCGTTTTCGGTCCACACCTTTGCGGGTTTCCTCGGCGGCGCGGTGGCGCCCGCAATCATGGCCGCGCTGGTGGCGACTATCGGCGGCCTCGGCGCGCTGATGGTAGCCGGCGCGGTGGGCCCAGTGGTGGCGTTGCTATTGATCGCGGTCGGAATTCCCGATGCGAGTTCGGCTGATCGCAAGACCGAAGGCACACCGGCAGCGCAGCAGAGCGTCGTCACGCCCGCCCTCATCGTGCTGACGATCTTCTTCATGCTGCTCGGCCTGTCCAATGCCGGTATCAGCAATTTCGGCGTGGTCGCGCTGATGAGCGGTTATGGCGTGACATTCTCGGCGGCCAATATCGCGCTGACTGCCTTTCTCGGCGCAAGCGCCGTCGGCGTGCTGGCCGGCGGCTATCTCGCCGACCGCACCCGGCGGCACGGCAATGTCGCCGCCGCGTGTTTTGCGATCAACGCCGTGATCATCTCAGTCATTGCGACGATCAACCTGCCGTCGGCCGTGCTGACCGCCGCGATGGGCCTGGCCGGATTCCTCGGCGGCGTCATCGCGCCATCGCGCGACATGCTGGTCCGCAACGCCGCACCGGCAGGCGCGGCGGGCCGCGCCTTCGGCATCGTCTCCACCGGCTTCAATTTCAGCGGCATTCTCAGCCCGCTATTGTTCGGCTGGATCATGGACCAGAACCTGCCACATTGGGTGTTCGGCACGTCTGTCGCCTTCATGGTGCTGACCGTGCTGCTGGCGCTGGTCACCGACCGCAAGCCGGCGGAACCCGCCAGGACGTAAACCCTGGTTTCCATTTTTACGCGTTTTCTTTCACGCGAATTGGTACCCACCCCCGGATCAAGTCCGAGGGCGGGCTTCGCTCGAAAACGCGTTGATGCATTCCTGAGCCTCATCCCCGGCGGTTGACTGTACGGGGAGACGTCGGATGATGCGCCAACAAGACCAGAACCGGGATGGAAGCCATGACCTCGACCCCCGACCTCGTGATCCGCGGCGGCACCGTTGCCGATGGCAAGGGTAGCGAATTGTTCGAAGCCGATGTGGCGATCGCCAGTGGCCGCATCACCGAAGTCGGCAAGGTTGCCGCGAAGGGCAAGGAAGAAATCGACGCCAAGGGCAAACTGGTCGCGCCCGGCTTTGTCGACGTCCACACCCATTATGACGGCCAGGTCACCTGGAGCCAGGACATCACGCCCTCGTCGCAGAACGGCGTCACCACAGCGATCATGGGCAATTGCGGCGTCGGTTTTGCGCCATGCCGCCCGGCCGATCATTTCAGGCTGATCCAGTTGATGGAAGGCGTCGAGGATATTCCCGAGCCGGTGCTGAGCGCCGGCATTCCCTGGGCCTGGGAGAGTTTTCCGGATTACATGGAGTGGCTGTCGAAGCGAAGCTTCGACATGGATATCGGCGCGCAACTGCCGCACGCGGCCTTGCGTGTGTACGTGATGGGCGAGCGCGGCGCGCGGCGCGATCCCGCAACGCCTGAGGACAACAAGGCGATGGCGGCGCTCGCCGGAGACGCCGTGCGATCAGGCGCACTGGGCTTCTCAACCTCGCGCACCCTCAACCACCGCACCTCGACGGGCGACTACACGCCGACGCTGAAAGCGGGCGAAGATGAATTGACCGCGATTGCGGCCGCGATGCACGGCGTCGGCCGCAGCGTGCTGCAATTCGTGCTCGACCAAAGCACCGTGCACGAAGATCTGCCGATGATGCTGCGGGTCGCCCAGAATACCAGATGCCCGATCTCGTTTTCCGTAGCCCAGGCCGACAAGGCGCCGCGACGCTGGCGCCAGACGATGGACACCATCAATGAAGCCGCGGCCCGTGGGCTGTCGATCACGACACAGATTGCCGCGCGTCCCGTCGGGCTGCTGCTTGGGCTCGAATTGTCGCGCAACCCGTTCCAGACCCATCCGAGCTATCGCGCGATCGCCAAGCTGCCACTGGCCGAGCGGCTGACGCATTTGCGCCGGCCCGAAGTGCGCGCCGCCATCCTGAGCGAGACGGCGACGGCGACCGACGACCCGCTGTTCTTCCGGCCGAACTACGACAAGATGTATCTGCTCGGTAATCCCCCGGACTACGAGCAGCTGCCGGAAAATGCGCTTGGCCCGCAAGCCCGCCGCCAAGGTCGGCAGCCGGAAGAACTCGCCTACGACGCGATGCTGACGGACGAGGGCCGCGGCATGCTCTACGTGCCGTTCCTGAATTATGCCGACGGCAACCTCGATGCCGTGCACGAGATGCTTCGCGAACCCAGCGCCGTGCCGGGCCTCTCCGACGGCGGCGCGCATTGCGGCATCATCTGCGACGCCAGCTTCCCGACCTATCTATTGACGCACTGGACGCGTGACCGCAGCCGCGGCGAGAAACTGTCGATCCCGTTCGTGGTGGCGGCGCAGTCGCGCAAGACCGCGCTCTCGGTCGGCCTCTACGATCGCGGCGTGATCGCGCCCGGTTTCAAGGCCGACGTCAACGTGATCGACTATGATCGCCTGCACCTGCATCCGCCAAAAGTGCATTACGACCTGCCGGTCGGCGGCCGCCGCCTGATGCAACAGGTCGACGGCTACGAGGCCACCATCGTCTCCGGGGTGGTGACGCAGCGCGGCGGCAAGGCCACCGGCGCGCGTCCGGGCAAACTGGTGCGCGGCACGCAAGGCAGCAAGACCGAGTTCGGCGCGGCGGCGAGCTAGCTACACTGCCCGTTCATGCGGGTCATTAATCTTGCCAAGGTAACTGCCTTAGGCCGGTTAGGGAGTCAATTTTCCTCCCGAAACGAGGTCCTGATTTCTTCCATTTGCGAAGCAATGGAGAATACAGCGCTCTTGCGAGGTTCGGGGCATCTCGACCGGGCTTTAAAAGCTTCATGTCACGCTGTGATCCGAAATACCGATCGTGACTTTATCAAATGGCTTCTTCACACCGTCGGTGGTCTCCGTCATCGCAATGACGAGCTGCGTGGCGGTAGCCGTTACGGTCAGGTAGCCAAACCCCCTTAGTGATTTTTCGAAGATTGTTTCGCCCATATGTTGCCCGTTAGCCGCGACTACGGTTGACGCCGCGTGTCCACCGCAGCCTGCTACAACATAGGGTATTTGCACCGGCGCGCCGCCCAAGCTGGCGGTTCGCGTGTAGCGCTGATAGTTATGCGAGTGACCAGCCAGCATCGCGTGCGGCGCGACGCCGGCGGCGATGCAGATATTGTCAATCTGGGTGAGCATTTCCTTGCTCGGACTGTGTCCTCCGGAACTGAAGGGAGGATGGTGCGTCGCGATCACAAGCGCTTTCTTGTCCCCGGATTGCTTGAGGCCCTTCAGGGTCTTTGTCAGCCATTTGATCTGCCGGTCATCCCCGCCTGCGCCCAGCAGATTTCCGGGACCTTCAGCGATATTGGAATAGAGGCCAATGACGTTCACGAAGGGCGCCGACAACATCCAGTAGACCCCGGGCTGCGTCATCGTCTCCCGGAATATGCGGACATCCGCCGCGATACTGGGGACGACCGCCCTTGGGGCACAAAAATTGGCGAGGAATTCCCGCAGCGACACCGGATCCGTGCCCTTGAACGTCTCACCGTCATGATTGCCGGGAATCGCGATGATCTTTCCGGGATATTTCATATAGGGGCGATAGAACTCGTCGCGATACAATTTGGCCTTGTCATGCCCGTAAATCACGTCTCCCAGATGAATGAGCAACGCGGGACTTTTTCCCGGGTTTGCCGGGTCGTAATCTTCCTTCATCGCGTCGGACACGTGCTCCTGCGGCACGATGTCTCCTCCAGCCCGGCCGGAATCGCCGATGGCGTGAAGCTTGATGGCACCGGCATGTTGGATTTCGGTGACTCCCGGCTGACCTATGATGTCCTTCAAGTCTATGACCGGGTCGCGGGTGGGCGGAGGAATGCGACCCAGTTTTTGCGCAGCGAACGCTGCCATGCTCCTCGTGTTTGTCGCCGAACTGACGTTTCGCGCCGCAACGGGCGTCGTTGTGAAGAACGGCTGGGCAAATCGCAACGGCGTTACCTTCCCACCGCGCGGCTTGCCCGCCTTTGATGAACCTGCCTTCTTGGCCATTTGAATTCTCTCCCGGAACAGGATTTTCGAGCTGTAGCACCCGCCATGGACCTGAAAATTATGGTCTTGAAAATTATGGTCCTGAAAATATTGCCCACCAGCCTGCCGAGGCACCGCTGAACGGGCCGCAATTTCGGCAGTCAACTTCTCCGCCGAAGCAAATCCGCGTCAGCACCCTCGGAGCAGAAAAAACGTCATGGATCGGAAGCGCGCGCCTCCGGCTCATTCATTCAAGCGCCGAAGCGATCCAATACTGCAACCCTTGATTGATAACTCGATCTTGCGGTAATGTCTAGGACGGCATGGCGCGATCAACCGGCGGAAAATGTCGGCTGTACATCTCGAGCGGAATGGACGCTGTTCGATCAGGCCATCGGGCGCCGGCCAGCAGCGAGTGCCAAGTTCAGGCCATACGCACCGGCAGCCGCGAGCCCACCGGCATCAGTTCGTAGGGCGGTTGCCAGCCCGGTAGCGCCGCGAGGCGCTCGCGCCAGGCATGGAGCGCCGGAAAATCCGCCGCGATGTCGAAGCCGGTTTCCTCCTTGGGGTAATACACATATCCCGCCAGGGAAAAATCCACGATGGTCGGCTTGTCGCCGAGCATGAAGGCGCGATCGGCGAGATGTTTTTCGGCGATTGCGAAGCTCGCTTCAGTGCGCGAGCGCAGGAACGACAGGATGGCCGGATGCACCGGCTCCGGCATGAATGACCTCTGAAACCGGTGCATCGCATGGTTGTTCGTGAACTTGTGATTATCGAACATGATCCAGCGCAAGGCCTCGTATCGCTGGTCAGCGGCTGGCGCAAACTTGCCGGTGGTTTCCGCGAGCCAGATCAGGATCGCGCCCGACTGCGACATGAGCTGCCCGTCGACTTCGAGCACCGGGACCTCGCCCATCGCGTTCGTAGTTGCCCGCCAGCCTGGATCGCGGGTCTGGCCGCCGGCAAAATCCACCCCCACCGGCTCCCAGTCGAGGCCGGCGCAATTCATATAGAGCGCCAGCTTGTACGAGTTGCCGGAGGCGCCAATGCAATGAAGCCGGTAGCGCGCCATTACGTCACGCGAACTTCGGCTCTACCACCGTCTCACCCATCAGCCTTGCGCGCTCGGTGTTCGGCCAGAGCAGCAGCAGCCCGAGCAGCCCCGACGCCGCCATCACCACCGCGTTGATGGTGAAGCCGGTCATGTAGCCGTCGAGCGGCACCGCCGCATTCTGGATCACGACGCCCATCACCGACGGCGCAATCATCCCCGCCAGCGTATAGATCGCGCCATAGATCGCGATCACGGCGCCGCGCTGCCGGACCGGCGTGAATTCGCCGAGCATCGGCGGGCACACGACGTAGATCGATCCGCACAGCCCGGAGCCGACCACGAGGAACGCGATCTGCAACCCTGCACCGTCGACATGCGGCATCACCGCAAGGATCAATCCACCAATGATCAGCGGAACAGATCCGAGCACGCCGCGCGCGCCGCGCGTGGTGTAGCCACGCGTCAACATCACCTGCGATATCCACCCCGTCAGCAGCACGATGGCCGCGCCGAACACCCAGGGCAGAACGGAAATCCAGCCCGCGTCCTTTTGCGAGAAACCTAATCCCTTGACGATGAACGGCGTGAACCAGGTCAATCCGAGCGACAGCGCCCAATAGGCGCCGAAGGTCGCGGCGCAACAGCCGATAAACGTCCGCGAGGTCAGAAGCTGGAAATAGGGAACGCGCGGATCGGCGGTGGCCATCGCAACCGTTTGCACCAGCGGGCCCTCTTTGCCCATCACGAGCCATGCCACGGTCCACATCAGGCCGACCACGCCGAGCGCGCCGAACGCATAGTGCCAGCTATGATTGACGATGATCCAGTTCAGCGCCGGCACCGCGAGGATCACGCCGAACGCCGAGCCCTGCGAGAGAATGGCGGTGGGGAGCGTTCGCTTCTCGTCGGGAAACCATTTGTAGATCGCATGCGCCGCCACCGAGAACGCGGGTCCCTCGCCAGCGCCGAGGATGATGCGGCTGATCAGGAGCGTGGTGAAGCTGACGGTGCCGACCATCGGAAACTGCGCCAGCGACCAGATCACCGCCATCACGAGCAGCACCCAGCGGGTGTCGATGCGGTTGACGATGAAGCCGACGACGATGGCCGAAATCGAAAACAGGAAGAAGAACGACGAGCCGAGGAAGCCGAACTGCTCCGGCGAAAGCTTCAGCTCGTCCATGATCGGCGCACCGGCAAGGCCGACCACGATCTTGTCGGCAAAATTCACCAGCATGAACAGGAACAGCAGGAAGGTGATTTTCCAGGCACCCTTCGGCGTCGGTTGCGCGGTCATGGCTGGTTTCCCCGTTTATCTTTGCTGGCTCTGTAGGATCGGCCGGTTCCAATGGTACAAGGGGGGTCGCGGGCAAGGCAACCCGGATTTTTCCGTGAAGCGCCCGCAACGCAACTGCGGCTGCCAGGGCGGGCGCGTGCCATAACCGGATCACGATCACGTCGCGGCGCGATTGAGGCCGTGATCCCGGGCACGTGCCCTGATATGTTGCACGCCATCACGTCAGGGGATTTTCATGGTCAGATCAGTCCATCGTCGCGCATGACCAACGGCAATCCCAGCGTGACCGGCCAGGTGCTTCACGTGACCGGCCTGACCAAGAGCTACCGCGCGGCCGGCGAAGAAGTCGCAGTGCTGCGCGGGGTGAACCTGACGGTCGCAGCCGGCGAGAGCGTCGCGCTGACGGGTGAATCCGGCAGCGGCAAGAGTACGCTCTTGCACTTGATCGCTGGCCTTGATGCGGCCGATGGCGGCGAGATCAGGCTGGCCGATGCACAGGTTTCCGAACTCAGCGACGCCGGGCGCGCGGAATTGCGCCGTGACCGGCTCGGCCTGGTGTTTCAGCAATTCAACCTGATTCCGAGTCTCACGGTGGAGGACAATCTCGTCTTCCAGTCGCGCATTGCCGGCCGTCACGATCCGGCCTGGCACCACGAACTGGTGGAGCGGCTCGGACTCGGCAATTTCCTCAAACGCTATCCCGAGCAATTGTCCGGCGGCCAGCAGCAGCGCGTCGCGATCGGCCGGGCACTGGCGGTAAAGCCGCTGCTGCTGCTGGCGGACGAGCCGACCGGCAATCTCGACGAGGATACCGCGGACGAGGTGCTGGCGCTGGCGCGCGATCTGGTGGCGCGCAGCGGCTGCGGTTTTCTGATGGTGACCCACAGCGAAAGGCTTGCCGCCACGCTCGACCGGAAGGTCAACCTCCATGCCGGGGTGATCGCGTGAAGCGCGCGCTGTGGACGCTGGCCGTATTGCTGAGCCATTGGCGGCGGCATCCGATGCAGCTTGCGACCTTGCTGATCGGACTGATCTCGGCGACCGCGCTATGGAGCGGCGTGCAGGCGCTCAATCAGCAGGCACGTACCTCCTACGATCGCGCCGCAGCCACGTTTGGCGGCACCCGCACCGCCATGCTGGTCGCCCGCAGCGGCGCGAGCTTTCCGCAAAAACTCTTCGTCGATTTGCGCCGCGCCGGCTGGCCGGTCTCGCCGGTGCTCGAAGGCCGGATCCAGATCGAGGGACGCTCGTTCCGGCTGTTGGGCATCGAACCGGTGACGTTGCCCGCGGAAGTCGGCAACGCGCCTGCGATCGGCAAGGCGGATCTGCAATCCTTCATGACGCCGCCGGGCGCGATGCTGGTGG
This sequence comes from Bradyrhizobium sp. AZCC 2262, assembly GCF_036924535.1. Lineage (NCBI taxonomy): Bacteria > Pseudomonadati > Pseudomonadota > Alphaproteobacteria > Hyphomicrobiales > Nitrobacteraceae > Bradyrhizobium > Bradyrhizobium sp. AZCC 2262. The sequence continues at coordinate 7,570,042 of NZ_JAZHRT010000001.1, forward strand.
CGCCGGAAACGCTTTCCGACCTCAAGCTCGCGGAGGGCGCCCGCCCGGAGGCCAATGGCGGCGCGTTGCTGCCGCCGCTTCGCGTGCAGTCCAATCTCGTGCCCGGCGTATTGGTCGTCGACATCGGCATCGCGCAGAACCTCCTCAAAATGCCGGATCAACTCTCACGCCTCCTGATCGGCAAGACGGCGGGCAGGCGCGCGCCGCTTGAAAGCATTGCCGGCGACAGGCTTCGCCTGATCGTATCAGATGCGGAGACCGACCTCGAACGCCTCACCGACAGTTTTCACCTGAACCTGACCGCGTTCGGGCTGCTGTCGTTCTTTGTCGGACTGTTCATCGTCAATTCGGCGATCGGGCTTGCGTTCGAACAGCGGCTGCCGGTGCTGCGGACCTTGCGCGCCTGCGGCGTCTCGGCGCGGATGCTCAACGGCGTGCTGGTGCTCGAGCTGGTGTCGCTGGCGCTGATCGCAGGGCTGATGGGTCTCGTGTGCGGCTACTTCATCGCCGGCGCGTTGCTGCCCGATGTCGCCGCCTCGCTGCGCGGGCTCTACGGCGCGCAGATTCCGGGACACCTGACGCTCAAGCCGCAATGGTGGATTGCCGGCATCGCCATCAGCATTCTGGGCGCGCTCGCTGCGGCCGCCGCCAGCCTGACCAAGGCGCTACGTCTGCCGCTGCTCGCGACCGCCCAGCCCTTCGCGTGGCAACAGGCGCAGCGGCGCTGGCTGACCTACCAGAGCGCGCTGGCGCTCGCGGCGTTCGCGGCGGCGGCGTGCCTGCTCTGGTTCGGTGATTCCCTGATTTCGGGCTTTGCCGTGCTCGCGGCGCTGATGCTCGGCGCGGCGCTGATCCTGCCGATGTTTCTGGAATTCATGCTGTCGCTCGGTCAGCGCTATGCGCGAGCCCCGGTCAGCGTCTGGTTCTGGGCCGACAGCCGCCAGCAGCTCTCCGGGCTGTCGCTCGCCTTGATGGCCCTATTGCTTGCGCTTGCCGTCAATGTCGGCGTCTCCACCATGGTCGAGAGTTTCAGCCGCACCTTTCTGGTCTGGCTCGACGGGCGGCTGGCGGCGGACGTCTATGTCAATGCGGCCAACGACGCACAGGCGGTCGAGATCAAGGCGTGGCTGCGCGAGCGCCCCGAGGTCGAGGCGGTGCTGCCGGGCGGCCGCGCCGATACGCAATTGGCGGGGGCGCCGATCGAGGTACTGGGCCTGCCCGATCACGCCACCTATCGCGACAACTGGCCACTGCTGCAGTCGACTGAGGATGCCTGGATCAAGCTTCGTCCCGGCAATGCGGCGCTTGTCAGCGAACAGCTGGCGCGGCGGCTGCGCCTCTCCGTCGGCGACCGCATCGAAGTCCCCGCGTCAGGCGGAAACTGGACGCTCGACGTGGTCGGCATCTATGCTGATTACGGCAATCCCAAGGGCCAGATCGCGGTGAATTTTGCCGCGCTGACGCGGCGGTTTCCGGAAGTGCCACTCACGCGCATGGGATTGCGGGTTGCCTCGCCCAAGATACCGGCGCTGATCTCGGCATTGCAGGAAAAATTTGCGCTCGACGACCGCAATGTCGCCGATCAGGCGACGATGAAGGCGGAATCGACCCGGATCTTCAACCGTACCTTTTCAGTGACCGCCGCACTGAACGCATTCACGCTCGGCGTCGCCGGCGTCGCGCTGCTGACGAGCCTGCTGACGCTTGCCAATTCCCGGCTGCCGCAACTGGCGCCGCTATGGGCGATCGGCATCACGCGGCGGCAGCTCGCGGCGATCGAACTTCTCAAGACGATGTCGGTGGCGCTGATCACCACCATCTTCGCGCTTCCGCTCGGTCTGCTGGTCGCGTGGTGTCTGCTTGCGGTCGTCAACGTCAAGGCGTTCGGCTGGCGGTTACCGTTTCACGTCTTTCCGCTGCAACTGCTGTGGCTGACCGGCGTCGCGATGGCGGCGGCGCTTGCCGCATCTGCGCTCCCCGTCATCAGGCTGGCGCGCATGCAGCCGGCAAGCCTGATCAGGATCTTCGCCAATGAAAGGTAGCGGCACGATCACCCGCCGCGCCTTCATCGGCGGCACGCTGCTCGCAGGACTCGGCGGCAAGGCGCTCGCGCAAGGCTTCGCCGGGCTTGGCGAAAGCGCGGATGGATTTGCGTCGGTCGTGCCCGGCAGGACATTCGCATTTCCCGCCGACCACGGGCCGCATCCGGAATTTCGCATCGAGTGGTGGTATGTGACGGCCAATCTCGCAGACAGCAGCGGCGCGGCCTATGGCGCTCAATGGACGCTGTTTCGCCAGGCGATTGCGGCGGGCGGCCCGCAGGAGGGCTGGGCCAACCAGCAAATCTGGATGGGCCATGCCGCCGTCACCCGCGCCGATACCCATCGCGTCGCCCAAGCGTTCGCGCGCGGCGGGATCGGGCAGGCCGGCGTCGATGCAAAGCCGTTTCACGCCTTGATCGATGCCTGGGAGATGCGTGGGCTCGAGCCTGTCAACGACGACAATATCGCACCCTGTGAGCTGAAAGCATCGGGTGCCGATTTCAGCTACGCGCTGCGCCTCGACGCGGATCGCCCGCTGGTGCTGCAGGGCGACGGCGGCTACAGTCGCAAATCGCTGCGCGAACAGGCCTCCTATTATTACAGCCAGCCGCATTATACGGCGAAGGGCATTCTCACCATTGACGACACGCCTGTCGACGTCACCGGGTTGGCCTGGCTCGATCGCGAGTGGAGCAGCCAGCCGCTGGCCGCCGATCAAAGCGGATGGGACTGGCTCTCGCTGCATTTCAACGCGGGCGACAAATTGATGCTGTACCGGATGCGCCAGACCGACGGCCAGCATTACGGCTCCGGCAAATGGATTGCGCCCGACGGCACCGCCGAAATACTCGGCTCCGAAGACATCGTCATGACCCCGCTGACCGTCACGGAGATCGAAGGACGCAAGATCCCGACGGCATGGCGCATCGCGATTGCGAAAATGGCGCTGGCGATCGAATGCAGGCCGCTCAATCCGAGGAGCTGGATGGGCACCAGCTTTCCCTATTGGGAAGGCCCGATCCGCTTTGCAGGCAGTCATACGGGGATGGGCTATCTGGAAATGACGGGCTATTAAGCGCTCGCACGAAACAGGGGAATTTCAGCGATGTACCATTTCACCGCGCTCGTCACCTTGCTGGCGGTCCTGGTCTACTTCTACTCGTCCATCCTGGTGTCGCGGGCGCGCGGCAAATTCGGCGTCAAGCTGCCGGCCATTTCGGGCAATCCGGATTTCGAGCGGGTATTTCGCGCGCAGATGAATACGCTGGAATGGATGCCGATCTTCCTGCCCTCGCTGTGGCTGTTCGCGATCTATATCGGCGACGGTATCGCGGCCGCAATCGGGCTGGTCTGGGTGATCGGGCGCATTCTCTACGTGTTCGGCTATGCCAGAGCGGTCAAGGACCGTAGCCGGGGCTTTGCGATCCAGGCGCTGGTGGCGATCGCACTATGGGTAGGAGCGATTGGCGCCATCGTGTGGCGGCTGGTGCATGCGTGAGGATAGAGCGAGATCTACCCCCACGTCGTCCCTGCGAACGCAGGGACCCATACGCCGCGGCGGATCGATGAAGCAGAATATCAGACGCTCGTTTTAACAACGAGCGTCTGTGGTTATGGGTCCCTGCGCCAAGTGCGCGATTGCGCACAAGGCAGGGACGACCGAGAAACCTACTTCACCAACGGGCAACCTGAGTCTTTGGCCGCCGGAAACGCCTTGTCGCCGGGAACCACGGCGAGTTGCTTGTAGTAATCCCACGGCTTCTTCGATTCCGACGGCTTCTTGACCTCGAACAGATAGAGGTCGTGCACCATGCGGCCGTTTTCGAGCACCTTGCCGCCTTGCGCGAAATCGTCGTCGACCGGAAGCTCCTTCAGCTTCTTGGCGACCGCTTCGGTGTCCTTGGTACCTGCCGCCTTGACCGCCTTCAGATACGCCAGCGTCGCCGAGTAGGTACCTGCCTGGATCATGTTCGGCATGCGGCCGGTGCGCTTGAAGAAACGGTTGGCGAGGTCGCGGCTCTTGTCGTCGCGATCCCAGTAATAGCCTTCCGTCAGCACCAGGCCCTGGGCCGCCTCAAGGCCGAGGCCGTGGACTTCGGCCAGCGTCAGCAACAGTCCCGCAAGCTTCTGGCCGCCCTTGACGATACCGAACTCGGCCGCCTGCTTGATCGAGTTGGTGGTGTCGAGGCCGGCATTGGCCAGACCGATGATCTTGGCCTTCGAGCTTTGCGCCTGCAGCAGGAAGGACGAGAAGTCCGACGAGTTGAGGGGAATGCGCACCGAGCCAACGACCTTGCCGCCCTTTTCCTTGACGAGATCGCCGGTGTCCTTTTCGAGCGCGTAGCCGAAGGCGTAGTCCGCGGTCATGAAGAACCAGGTGTCGCCGCCGGCTTGCACCAGCGCACCACCCGTGCCGACCGCCAGTGCGTGCGTGTCGTAGGCCCAGTGGAAGCCCCAGGGCTGGCAGGCGTCGCCGGTGAGGCGTGAGGTCGCCGCTCCGACGACGATGTCGATCTTCTTCATCTGCTTCGAGAGATCGTGAATCGCGAGCGCGACGGACGACGTCGTCAACTCCGTGATCATGTCGACGCCTTCGACCTCATACCAGCGCCGCGCGATGGCGCTGGCAAGATCCGGCTTGTTTTGATGGTCGGCGGAGATGACTTCGATCTTGTGACCGAGCACCTCGCCGCCAAAATCCTCGACCGCCATCCTGGCGGCCTCGACCGACCATTTGCCGCCGTAATCGGCGTAGACCCCGGACTGGTCGTTCAGAATACCGATTTTGACGCCCTGCGCCGATGCCGGCGCGGCGAGCAAAAGCCCACCCACCGCAACGGCGGCTAACAATCCCGACTTCATCTTTTTCTCCCGGAATTTTTTGTCAGAGGAACCTGGCAACACTATTCAATAACCCCGCACCTGCCCATCCATTTCGGATAAGCCTAAAGTATTGGGGAACTTGCGATTTAGGCCGCACGGGCCGCGCCATGCGTTATGCCGCGACCGTATCCTTGCGAGGCTTTGGATCGGCCAGGTTGCGGACGATCACATAGAAGATCGGCGTAAAGATCAGGCCGAACAGCGTCACCCCGAGCATGCCGAAGAACACGGCGACGCCCACCGCCTGCCGCATCTCCGACCCCGAGCCCGACGAGATCACCAGCGGCAGCACGCCGAGGATGAAGGCGAACGACGTCATCAGGATCGGCCGCAACCGCAACCGGCAGGCTTCGATCACGGCCTCCAGCCGCGGCTTTCCCTCAAGCTCGATGTCGCGCGCGAACTCGACGATCAGAATGGCGTTCTTTGCCGCCAGCCCCACCAGCACCACAAAACCGATCTGGGTCAGGATGTTGACGTCCTGCCCCATGATCCGTACGCCGATGGTCGCAGCGAGCAGGCACATCGGCACGATCAGGATCACCGCGAACGGCAGGCTCCAGCTACCGTATTGCGCCGCCAGCACCAGGAACACGAACAGCACGCAGATCGGGAATACGTAGAGACCGGCATTGCCGCCAGTGACCTGCTGGTACGAAAGGTCGGTCCATTCGAACGAGAAACCGCTCGGCAGCGTTTCCTCCGCGAGCCGCTTCATGGTGTTGATCGCGGTGGCCGAACTCGTGCCCGGCAACCCCTCGCCCTGCAGCTCCGCCGCCGGATAGAGATTGTAGCGGGCGACGCGGTCGGGACCGGAAACGTCGCGGAAATCCACCACGCTGCCGAGCATCACCATGTCGCCGGCGGCGTTGCGGGTGCGCAGCCGCGCCAGATCGGATCGCTCTTTTCTGAACGGCAGGTCGGCCTGGGCAGTGACGTGATAGGTGCGGCCGAACAGGTTGAAGTCGTTGACGTAGGTCGAGCCGAAATAGGTCTGGATGGTTTCGTTGACGTTCGCAATCGGCACGCCGAGTTTCTGCGCCTTGACCCGATCGATATCGACGAAGAGCTGCGGCGTATTAGCCGTGAAGGGCGAGAACACCTGCGTCAGCCCAGGTGCCTTGCGCGCCGCGTTGACGAGTTCGTCGTTGGCGGCGGCCAGCAGTTCGGGGCCGCGGCCCTGGCGATCCTGAACCCGCATCGTGAAGCCACCCCCGGTGCCGATGCCCGGCACCGGCGGCGGCGGAATGACGATGATGAACGCCCCTTGAATTGCGGACAGGCGCTTGCGCAGATCGTTCGTGATCACCGCCGCGGTCAGACCCTTCTTCAGGCGTACCTCCGGCTCTTCGAACACCGGGAAGAGGGCCGCCGCATTGCCCGCCTGTGTTCGGGTCGCGCCCGAAAATCCCGCGAATGCCGCAACGCGGATGATGCCCGGGGTGTCCAGCGCCGTTTTCTCGATCTGCCGGACGATGTCGGTGGTGCGCGCCAGCGACGCCGCGCCCGGCAACTGCGCCGACACGATGACATAGCCGCGGTCCTGCGCGGGAATAAAACCTTGCGACGTGGTGGCAAGCAGCCATCCGGCACTGCCGATCAGCGCCACGTACAACAGCAGCATCACCGCCGCATGCCGGATCACGAAATCGGCCGCCCTGGCGTAGCCGTGCGACAGCCGATCAAAACCGCGGTTGAAATAGCCGGTGAACGTGTCCCAGCCGCGCGCGATGAAATTCCAGCGTGCCGGTGGCTTTTTCTCCTCATGCGGCACCAGGATCAGCGAGGCCAGCGCCGGCGACAATGTCAGCGAGCAGAAGCAGGAGATTGCGGTCGCAACCGCAATGGTGACGGCGAATTGCTGGAAGAACTGCCCGGAAATGCCGCCGAGGAAGGCCGTCGGCACGAACACTGCGCACAGCACCAGCGCAATCGAGACCAGCGCGCTGCCGACCTCCTCCATGGTCTTGAGCGCCGCATCGCGCCGGCTCATGCCGTGCTCGAGGTGCCGTTCGACGTTTTCCACCACCACGATGGCGTCGTCGACGACGATGCCGACCGCGAGCACGAGCCCGAACAAGGTGAGATTGTTGATGGAGAACCCGAGTGCCGCCATCACGGCGAACGTGCCGACCAGCGATACGGGGATGGCGATGATCGGAATGATAGCCGGCCGCCAGCCCTGCAAAAACACCAGCACGACGATGACGACCAGCAGCATCGCCTCATAGATCGTCTTGATCAGCTCGTGGATGGATTGCGCGATGAATTCGGTGGGGTTGTAGCCGATGTTGTAGTCGAGGCCCTTTGGAAAACGGGTCTTCAGCCTCTCCATGGTATCGGAAATGCCTTTCGCGGTCGCCAGCGCGTTCGATCCCGGCCGCTGCGTCACCAGCAGCGCGACCGCCGATTTGCGCAGCAAAAAGCTGTTGGTCGCATAGGACAACGCACCGAGTTCGACCCGCGCTACGTCGCGCAACCGCACGATTCGGCCGTCGGCGCCGGCCCTGACGACGATGTCCTCGAACTGCTTCTGATCCTTCAGGCGCCCGATAAAGGTGAGATTGGGCTGGAACGCGCGGTCGGCGATCGGCGGCTCCCCGATCTGGCCGCCCGTGATCTGCAGGTTTTGCGCGCGGATCGCGGCCACCACTTCGGCAGAGGTCAGACCGAGCGTTGCGATCCGGTCCGGATCCAGCCACAGCCGCATCGAGTAGTCGCGGGCGCCGAACATCTGGATGTCGCCGACGCCGTCGAGGCGGAGCAACTCGTCGCGCACCTGCAGCAGCGCATAGTTGCTGATGTAGAGCTGGTCGAAGCTGTCGTCCGGCGACAGCATGAAGACCACCATCAGGATGTCAGGACTGTTCTTGCGGGTGACGACGCCGTTGCGCTGCACTTCTTCCGGCAACCGCGGCTGTGCGATCGCGACCCGGTTCTGCACCAGCACCTGCGCCTTGTCGAGGTCGGTGCCAAGCTTGAAGGTGACCGTAATGGTCAGATTACCGTTCGAGGTCGCCTGGCTGTAGAGATACAGCATGTCCTCGACGCCGTTGATCTCCTGCTCGATCGGGGCTGCAACCGTGTCGGAAACGGTCTGCGCGGTGGCGCCCGGATATTGCGTGGTGACCACCACCGTCGGCGGCACCACTTGCGGATATTCCGAGACCGGCAGCGTGGTGTAGGCGATCGCGCCGACGATCAGCAGCACGATCGACAGCACCATCGCCAGGATGGGCTGATTGATGGAGAGCCGGCCGAGATTCATGTCTTGCCACCGGCCGGCTTGACCTCGGCTGTCTGCGGCGTGACCTTCGCGCCCACCCGGGCCCGCTGCAGGCCGTCAATGATCACGCGGTCTTCCGCCTTCAGCCCCTCGCGGATCACGCGCAGCCCCTCGTCGAGGGGGCCGAGCGTGACCGCCTTCGCCTCGACCGTGTTGTCGTCCTTGACGACGAAAACGATCTTGCGCGACTGGTCGGTCGCAATTGCCGTATCCGGCAGCAGCAACGCCTCATAAGGCGCGCTGCCGATCAGCCGGACGCGTCCGAACTGGCCGGGCAGGATCGAAAGATCCTTGTTCGGGATCACCGCGCGGCTGCGCAACGTGCCGGTCGAGACATCCAGGCGGTTGTCGAGGAAATCCATCTTGCCCTCATGCGAGGGCTTGGTTTCGCCGGTCAGCGACACCTCGACCGGGTTTGGCGTATCGCGCGAGCTTGGCCGCTTGCCTTCGAACCAGAGCTTGCTGTTCCGCAAGTAAGTTGCCTCGTCGACGTCGAAATAGATGTAGATCGGATCGAGCGAGACGATCGAGGTGAGCAGCGTGGCGCCGCCCTCGCTGCCCTGCACGAGATTGCCTGGGGTGACGAGGTGGCGGCTGACGCGGCCGGTGATCGGCGCCATCACATGGGTGAACTCGATGTTGAGCTTGGCCGCCTTGAGCGCGCCTTCGGCCTGCATTTCCGCCGCATGGGCCGCCTGCAAGGTCTGGCGGCGCTGGTCCACGATCGACTCCGAAACCGCCGAAGTCACAACCAGTGTGAGCGCGCGGTCGAGTTCGCGCTTGGCGAGTTCGGCTTTCGCGCGTGCATCGGACAACTGGCCGTCGGCCTGTTCGGCGACCGCCTCGAATGGCCGGGCATCGATGACGTACAGCAGATCGCCCGTGCGCACGATGGCGCCGTCGCGAAATTCGACGCTGGTGACGAAACCGCCGACGCGGGCGCGAACCTGGACCTCCTGCACCGCCTCGAACCGCCCGGTGAATTCATCCCAGTCGGTAACGGTACGCTTCACCGGCTGCGCAACGGTGACGGGCGGCGCCGCAGCGGCCGGCTGCTGTGGCGGCTTGTCGCCGCACGCCGACAGCGCCAGCGCGAGCACCGGGGTCAACCATTTGAGGCCATGAGGTGAGCGAACGGCGATCCCCGCCGGCCAAGCCGGACGTTTCAATTGCTCAGTTGCAGTCAATCCCCATCTCCCTCTCGACATCCCTGATGGATGAAAGCCGCCGTGGAACTTATGGCGGAGGCCACAGATGTGATCGGTTCCCAGTCTCGTCAAGAAGCCACGGGGATCAAGCACAATCGTTACGCATCCGCGTAGCCAACGGGCCACACCATGCGGATCTCCCGTTTTTCCGCAGTGCGATGACGGCAGAATCGTCGCAGCTAATCGCCGACTGATGACGAAAACGTGACGCGAGATCGCGGACGCATACTCAGTTGTCATCGTCCGCGAAGGCGGACGATCCAGTATTCCAGAGGCGCCAGTGATTAAACCGATAGGCCGCGGCGTACTGGATACCCCGCCTTCGCGGGGTATGACGGCTCGTACGGTTTGTGCGGGGATTGAGCACTCCAGCTCCATCTTCGGGCATGACGTCCCGAAATTCCTCCGCTAACCTTGCTGGCCAAGGCCCGCAACAAGGGCCAGAAAATGTCCGGGGAGGACAGCCGTGCACAAAGGGCGTGTCGTATTCGGCGCGATGGATGAGGTTGTGTTCGGGCGGCCGGCGTCCGAGGCGCTCATCGAGCAGTTGAACCGGCTCGGCACGAAACGCGCCTTCCTGATGGTCAGCGGCACGCTGAACCGCGAAACCGACGAGATCGAGAACATTCGCCGCGTGCTCGGGCCGCGCTGCGCCGGCACCTTCGACGCGATGCCGCCGCACACGCCGCGCGCGGCCGTCATTGCCGCGGCAGACCAGGCGCGCTCCGCCGGTGCCGACGTCATTGTTACCATCGGCGGCGGCTCGATCACCGACGGCGCCAAGGCGGTGCAGCTTTGCCTCGCCAACGATATCCGCAATCCCGACGACATCGACAGGATCAGATCGGGTCGCGGCGCTTCGCCGCAGCTCAGCCCGCCGACGGTGCGCCAGATCAGTGTGCCTACCACGATTGCCGGCGGCGAGTTCTCCGCCACGGCTGGCGTCACCAACGAGAAGACCAGGGTCAAGGAAGCGTTGCGCCATCCGCTGTTGATGCCCCGCGCCGTGATCCTCGATCCCTGGCTCGGCGCGCACACGCCGGAATGGCTGTGGCTCTCGACCGGCATCCGCGCCGTCGATCATTGCGTCGAGGGCATCTGCTCGCGCGAGGCGCAGCCGTATGGCGACGCCCAGGCGCTGAAGGGCCTGTCGATGCTGGCGCAGGCGCTGCCGCGGGTGAAGGCCGACGCCAAAGACCTCGACGCGCGGATGGATTGCCAGATCGGGACCTGGCTTTCGACCGGCCCGCTGGCTTCCGGCGTGCCGATGGGGGCCAGCCACGGCATCGGCTATGTGCTCGGCGCGGAATTCGGCGTGCCGCACGGCTACACCTCCTGCGTGATGCTGCCGGCGGTGATGCGCTGGAACATGTCAGCCAATGCCGAGCGGCAGGCGCTGGTCGCGGCCGCGATGGGACGTCCTGGCGCGGACGCCGGCGACGTGCTCGACGAATTCATTCGAGGCCTCGGCATGCCGCGCAGCCTGCGCGACGTCAAGGTTGGGCCTGAGCATTTCGACCGCATCGCGCTGGCAGCGATGGCAACGCCCTGGGTGCCGCGAAACCCGCGCAAGATCGAGGGGCCGGCGCAGGTGCGCGAAATTCTGGATATGGCCGCGTAAGGAGACCAAAGCCAACATGTATACCGGCAAGCATGCTCATCTTCGTCCGCTTCAGCCCGCCTTCATCATGGCAAGCACGGGCGAGGCGGTGACCTACCGTGAACTGGACGCCCGCAGCAATCGGCTGGCGCATCTGTTTCGCAACCGCGGCCTCAAGCGGCTCGACCACTATTCGATCTTCATGGAGAACAACAGCCGCTACTGCGAAGCCTGTGCCGCGGGCGAACGGAGTGGATTGTATTATACCTGCGTGAATTCCTACCTGACGGCGGGCGAACTCGCCTACATCCTCACCAACAGCCAGTCGCGCATTCTCATCACCTCAAAGACAAAACTCGATATCGCGCGCGAGGCGCTGAAGGAATGCCCGAAGGTCGAGCTTTGCATTGTCGCCGACGGCGAAGGCGAAAGCGACCGCATCGTCGGACTGCAGGCTGCGACCGCGGATATGCCGAGTTCGCCGATTGCCGATGAATTCATCGGCACCGCGATGCTCTATTCGTCCGGAACCACCGGTCGCCCCAAGGGAATCCTGCGCCCGCTGCCGGATCAGCCGCCGACCCAGCGACTGCCGCTGTTCGATTTCCTGGAAAAGCTCTGGCAGTATCGCGAAGGCATGATCTACCTGTCGCCGGCGCCGCTCTACCACTCGGCGCCGCAGGCGGCCGTCAACCTCACCATCGGCATCGGCGGCACCGTCGTGATCATGGAGCATTTCGATCCCGAGCAATATCTGCAGCTCATCCAGAAATGGGGCATCACGCATACCCAGCTGGTGCCGACGATGTTCTCGCGGATGCTGAAACTGCCGGAGGAGGTGCGCAAGCGCTACGACCTCTCCTCACTCGAGATCGCGATCCATGCCGCCGCGCCCTGCCCGGCGCTGGTCAAGGACGACATGATCAAGTGGTGGGGACCGATCATCCACGAATATTACGGCGCCACCGAAGGCCTCGGCTTCACCGCCTGCAATTCGGAGCAGTGGCTGGCGCATCGCGGCACCGTGGGCCGAGTGCTGCTCGGCGACCTCCACATCATGGACGAGAACATGAAGCCCTGTCCGAAGGGCACGGCGGGCACGGTGTGGTTCAAGACCGCAAGCCCGTTCGAATATTTCAACGATGCTGCCAAGACCCAGGAGGCCCGCTCGGTCGACGGCAGCATGAGCACGGTCGGCGACGTCGGCTATGTCGACGAGGACGGCTATCTCTATCTGACCGATCGCGCGACCTTCATGATCATCTCCGGCGGCGTCAATATCTATCCGCAGGAATGCGAGAACCTCCTGATCACCCATCCCAAGATTGCGGACGCGGCGGTGTTCGGCGTGCCCAATCCCGATCTCGGCGAGGAAGTGAAGGCGGTGGTGCAACCGATGCCGGGGGTTTCCCCGTGCACAGAGCTGGCCGAAGAGCTGATCACCTTCTGCAGCCAGTCGCTGTCGCGCCAAAAGGTGCCGCGCTCGATCGACTTCGAGGCCGAATTGCCGCGGCTGCCGACCGGAAAACTCTACAAGCGGCTGTTGCGCGATCGCTATTGGGGCAACAAGACCTCGCGGATCGTGTGAAGCGGGTCCGGACCAGATCATTGGTAGCGAACGCCGATCTGTCGAAGCGCAGTGGTGCGGTGCATCATCGCCGGGTGAGACATTTTGGCGCGAGCCGCATTGCGACGGCTGCACGGCAACGCGCCCGGCGAGCTTGCTGCAAGTGGCTGAAAACGCGGCGCGCAAGTTCCGCCACGCGGATTTCGATTAGTCCGAATTGCCAATCCTCGCATTGGCTTGTCAGGTTGCCCCAAGGCTATGCCGTGGTATCCTCGATACCAATCGGCCTATTGAGACCGAAAAATGTGGAGGGGATCATGCGGAGCGTGCAAGCGCTTGCCGTCGCGGCATTGTTATTGCTGCCGGCTTTTGACGTTGCATCGGCGGGCGAGCCGAAACAGGGCGGGATCCTCAGGGTCTATCACCGCGACAGCCCGGGCAGTGCCTCGATCCACGAGGGCGCGACCTACTCGATCAACATTCCCTTCATGCCGGTTTTCAACAACCTCGTCGTGTTCAAGCAGGACGTGGCGCAGAACAGCGTGGATTCGATTGTCCCCGATCTCGCGGAGAGCTGGGCCTGGAGCAGCGACAACACGAAGCTGACCTTCAAGCTAAAGCAGGGCGTCAAATGGCATGACGGCAAGCCGTTCACGTCCGCCGACGTCAAATGCACCTTCGACATGCTGATGGGCAAGTCGCAGCAGAAGTTTCGCCAGAACCCGCGAAAGTCCTGGTACGACCAGGTCAGCGACGTCACGACATCAGGCGATTTCGAGGCGTCGTTCAACCTGAAACGGCCGCAGCCGGCGCTGCTTTCGCTGCTCGCCTCCGGCTACACGCCGGTATACCCCTGCCACGTCTCGCCGGGCGAGATGCGCACCCATCCGATCGGCACCGGCCCATTCAAGTTCGTCGAGTTCAAGGCCAACGAATCGATCAAGCTGACGAAGAATCCCGACTACTTCAAGAAGGGCCTGCCGCACCTCGACGGCATCGAATTCACCATCATTACCAACCGTTCGACCGCCATTCTCGGATTCGTCTCCGGGAAATTCGACATGACGTTCCCGACCGAAGTCTCGATCCCGCTGCTCAAGGACGTCAAGACGCAGGCGCCGAACGCGGTTTGCGTGGTCGAGCCGATCAACGTCGCGACCAACATCATCGTCAATTCGTCCTCCCCGCCGTTCGACAATGCCGACATTCGCCGTGCCCTGGCGCTGGCGCTGGATCGCAAGGCGTTCGTCCAGATCATGTTCGAGGGGCAGGCCGATATCGGCGGGACGATGCTTCCGGCGCCGGGCGGCCTTTGGGCGATGCCGAAGGAAATGCTGGAATCGATCCCCGGCTACGGCCCCGACATCAACGCCAACCGGGAAGAGGCGCGCAAACTGATGCAGAAGGCAGGTTACGGCCCGGACAAGCACCTCGCCGTCAAGGTCTCGACGCGCAATATTCCGGTTTACCGCGACCCTGCGGTCATCCTGATCGATCAGATCAAGAGCATCTATATCGACGCCGAGCTCGACGTCGTCGACACCGCGCAGTGGTTTCCGAAAGTGGCGCGCAAGGACTATGCGCTCGGCCTCAACCTCACCGGCAACGCCGTGGACGATCCCGACCAGTCCTTCTACGAGAACTATTCCTGCGGATCGGAGCGGAACTACACCAATTACTGCAACAAGGAGATCGAGAAGCTGTTCGACCAGCAATCCGCCGAGACCGACAAGGAGAAGCGCAAGAAGCTGGTTTGGGAAATCGACAAGAAATTGCAGGAAGACGTGGCGCGCCCGATCATCTTCCACGGCCGCATGGGTTCGTGCTGGCAACCCTACGTCAAGGGCATCACCATCATGGTGAACAGCTCCTATAACGGCTATCGTTACGAAGACGTCTGGATGGACAAGTAAAGTCCAGCCGCGAACATGGCGTTTTCGAGCGAAGTGGAATCCGGGTTCGCGTGAAGAAAACGCGTCAAAACAACAAAAACTGGAGTTCGGTTCTGATTTAGTCAGAATCGAACTCAAGCCATTCGTCCAGGGAGAACCGCCCAGGTGTTTGCTTATATCGTGCGACGCCTCGCCTTGATGCTCGTGACCCTGGTCGGGATCTCGATCATCATCTTCGTGCTGCTGCGCGTCGTTCCCGGCAACATCGTCGACATCCTGTTCGACGCCGCCGGCTTCGTCGATCCCACCGACAAGGCCAATCTCGAAAAGGAACTCGGCCTCAATCTGCCGATCTACCAGCAATATCTGAACTGGATCGGCGGGTTGCTGCATGGCGACCTCGGCTATTCCTATGTATCGGAAAAGCCGGCGCTGCAGGAGATCCTGCCACGGATTCCGATCACGGCGCGGCTGGCGGCCCTCGCCCTACTGTTCTCCGCCTCGATCGGCATTCCGCTCGGCGTCATCAGCGCCGTACATCAGGGCTCGCGGCTCGACTATACCTTGCGCGTCGTCAGCCTGAGCGGCCTGTCGCTACCGTCCTTCTGGCTGGGGCTGCTGATCCTGATGGCGTCGGTTTCGCTGTTCGGCAGCATGCCGATCTACAATCCGAACCCGAAGACCTGGACCGAGGCCTTCGCGATCTATGCCGTTCCAGCGATGGCGGTCGGCTTTCGCAGTGCCGCGCTGACCATGCGCATCACGCGTTCCTCGATGCTGGAAATCCTGCGGCAGGACTATATCCGCACCGCGCGCGCCAAGGGCGCCTCCGAGGCCTCGGTCAATTATCGCCACGCGCTGAAGAACGCCATTCTCCCGGTCATTACCGTGATCGGCATCGAGGCGGCGTTCCTGATCGGCGGGCTGATCGTCACCGAAACCGTGTTCAATATTCCCGGCGTCGCCCGCTTCCTGGTCGAAGCGCTACGCTGGCGCGATTACCCGATCGTGCAAAACCTCGTGATGCTGATCGCCGTGGTCGTGGTGGTCGCAAACTTCACCGTCGACATGCTTTACGCCGCGATCGACCCGCGCATCCGGTATGGGGACTAGTCGTTTGGCCACGATCAACTTCGACAGCGAGTTAAGACGGGCCGGCGCCCAATCGACGCATGGCTGGCGCCGGCTGCTGTTTCTCGCGCAACGCTATCTGCTCGGCACCATCGGCCTGTTCATCATGGTGCTGTTCGTCTGGATGGCGATCTCGGCCGACCTGATCTGCCGCTTCAGCCCGCTCAGCGTCGATTCCGCGCACCGGCTGGCGGCGCCCGACGCCTTGCACTGGATGGGGACGGATTCGTTCGGCCGCGACGTCTGGAGCCGGATCGTGCATGGCGCGCGGATCTCGCTGGCGGTCGGCATCGGCGCCACCGCGCTCGGATCGTCGATCGGCGTCATCGTCGGCCTCGCCTCGGGATATCTGTCGGGCTGGGTCGACCTGCTGTTCCAGCGCATCACCGACATTCTGCAAGCGCTGCCCTTGCTGGTGCTGGCGCTGGTGATGACGGCGGCGCTCGGGCCGTCATTGCCGAACGTGATCATCGCCATTGCGATCCCGCTGATCCCGACGGTCGCCCGCGTGATCCGCGCCAATACGCTGGCGCTGCGCGAACTGCCGTTCGTGGAAGCCGCCAAATCGATCGGCATGAGCGAGACCCGCATCGCGCTTCGCCACGTGCTGCCGAACACGCTGGCGCCGCTGATCGTGCTGGCGACCGCGCAGCTCGGCTCCACCATCCTCACCGAGGCCTCGCTTTCGTTCCTCGGCCTCGGCATTCCCGAGCCTTATCCGTCCTGGGGCCGCATGCTGTCGGAATCGGCGGCCGAATATGTCCGCACCGCGCCGTGGCTGGTGATCTTCCCTGGAGTAGCCATCAGCCTTGCGGTGTTCGGCACCAATCTGTTCGGCGATGCGCTACGCGACATCCTCGACCCGAGGCAGCGCGGCTGATGACCGAGGCGCAGAAGGACGACATGGTTCTCGATGTGAAGAACCTGCAGACGGTGTTCTTCACCAATTCGGGACTGTTCCGGGCGGTCGACGACGTCTCGTTCAGCGTCCGCCGCGGCGAGACGCTGGCGATCGTCGGCGAATCCGGCTGCGGCAAGAGCGTGACCGCGCTGTCGGTGATGCGGCTGGTGCCTGACCCGCCGGGCCGGGTGATCGGCGGCTCGGTGACGCTGGAGGGGACCGATCTGCTCGGCCTCGACGAGGCCGAAATGCGCAAGATCCGGGGAAATCGGATCTCGATGATTTTTCAGGAGCCGATGACCTCGCTCAATCCCGTGATGCGGATCGGCGACCAGATCACCGAGGTGCTCCGCCTGCACCGGGAAATGACGTCCAAGGAGACGTGGGCGAAGGCGGTCGAGATGCTGCGTCTCGTCCGCATCCCCGAGCCGGAGCGGCGGGCGCAGGAATATCCGCATCAGCTTTCCGGCGGCATGCGGCAACGCGCGATGATCGCGATGGCGCTGGCGTGCCGCCCGGCGCTGTTGATCGCGGACGAGCCGACCACCGCGCTCGACGTGACGATCCAGGCGCAAATCCTGGCGCTGATCGTCGATCTGCAGAAGACGCTCGGTACCGGCCTGATCCTGATCACGCATGATCTCGGCGTCGTCGCGCAGACCGCCCAGCGCGTCATCGTGATGTATGCCGGCAAGAAGGTCGAGGAAGCGACCGTGGAAGACCTGTTCGCGAATCCGAGGCACCCCTACACGCGCGGGCTGATGGCCTCGATGCCGGCGGTGATTTCGTTCGGCGCCAAGACTGATGCGCGGCTGAACGAAATTCCCGGCATGGTGCCGTCGCTGACGAACCTGCCGCCGGGCTGCGCCTTTGCGCCGCGCTGCAGCCTCGCCGTGGACCGCTGCCGCGCAGAATACCCGCCGCTGCAGGAAGTCGACGGCGATCACTTCGCGGCGTGCTGGCGCGCAGCGGAATTGGTGGGCGCGCCATGACCGAGCAACGCCCCCTCCTGGAAGTCACCGACCTCGTCAAGCACTACGCCGTGCGCGGCGGCATTTTGCGCCGGCGCGTCGGCACCGTGCATGCCGTCGACGGCGTCAGCTTTTCCGTCGGCAAGGGCGAGACGCTGGGGCTTGTCGGCGAGTCCGGCTGCGGCAAATCGACGGTGGCGCGCAGCGTGCTGCGGCTGGTGGAGCCGTCGAGCGGCGCCATCAAGCTCAACGGCACCGACATTACCGGCCTCAGCAAGGCCGAGATGCGGCCGCATCGCCGCTCGATGCAGATCGTGTTCCAGGACCCGTTTGCCTCGCTCAATCCGCGCATGACCGCGGGCGATATCGTCGGCGAACCGCTCAGCGTGCACGGTCTTGCCACCGGTCGCGCACAACAGGAGCGGGTCGCCGAACTGTTCGCGCAGGTCGGGTTGCGGGCCGACCAGATGAAGAACTACCCGCATCAGTTCTCCGGCGGCCAGCGCCAGCGCATCTGCATCGCGCGCGCGCTGTCGCTCGGGCCGAGTCTCATTGTGTGCGACGAGCCGGTATCGGCGCTCGACGTCTCGATCCAGGCGCAGGTGATCAACCTGTTGATCGACCTGCAACGCAAGAACGATTTTTCGTATCTGTTCATCGCCCACGACCTCGCCGTCGTCGCCCATATCAGCCACCGCGTCGCCGTGATGTATCTCGGGCGCATTGTCGAGATCGCGGACAAGTCCGAACTGTTTGCGAACCCGCGCCATCCCTATACGCAGGCACTGCTGGCCTCGGTCCCGATCGCCGATCCCAAGGCAAAGCGCCTTGCGCCCATGGTCGACGGCGACGTGCCGAGCCCGATCAACCCGCCCTCGGGTTGCGCCTTCCACACCCGCTGCCGCTACGCCATGGACCGCTGCAAGATGGAGCGGCCCGCGCTGGTGGAGGCTGGCGAAGGACATCAGGTGGCGTGTTGGCTGAACGAGGGGACGGGGCGCGCGGAGAATTTGTAAGATGGTGCCGTAGCCCGGGCGAGCGAAGCGACCCCGGGGACCGGCCCGCATATCGCTCCGCTCATGCGGGCTACTAAGCAAGCGCCGCCGCGATCTCCACCACGATTCTGCCTGTCGTCACCTGCTCGCCTTCGGCGACATCGATCGCCGACACCGTGCCGGCAACGCCCGCCGTGTGCACATGCTCCATCTTCATCGCTTCCAGCGTCATGACAGGCTGGCCGAGCGTGACCTGTTCGCCCGGCCTGACCAGCACCGCGACCACGCGGCCGTTCATCGCCGCGCGCACCTTGCCGTCGCCGCCGGCCGACGTGGCCGACACTGGGGCAGCGAGGGTCAGGTCGCGCACGGCGATCGTGGCGCCGCGATGCAGGAAATACAGCCGGTCGCCGTCGCGCAGGAATCTTGCCAACTCCATCATGCCGTCGGTGCGGAAGCGGATCGCGTCGCGGCCGAGTTCGTCAATCTCGAAACGAAGCTCGCTGCTATCGACGGCGGCGACATATCCGCCATCGCGGCCGCGCACGATATCCACCTCGTGCACCCCATGCCCTAGATCGATCCGCATCGTCAGCGGAAACGCCGCCGCCAGACTTCGCCCGCTGCGCCAGGGCGGTGCATGGGGGTTGGTGACGTAGAGCAGCAAGGCGGCCAGCGCGGCATCCGCGTTGGCGTTGGCGCGCGGCGCCAACAATTCGTCACGATGGTTACCGATGAAGGCTGTAGTCGCCTCACCCGTCGCAAAACCTGGATGACGCAGACAGGAAATCAAAAATCCCTGGTTGGTGGTGACGCCGAACGCGACGGTCTGCTCCAGCCCGCAAATCAGCCGGCCCCGCGCCTCGGTGCGGTCGGCACCGTGGCTGATGATCTTGGCGATCATCGAATCATAGAACGGCGGAATCTCGGAGCCGGATTGCAGCGCATGCTCGACGCGGACGCCATCCGGCATCTGCCACAACGCCATTTTGCCGGACTGCGGCATGAAATCATGGCCGGCGTCCTCCGAGCACAGCCGCACCTCGATGGCGTGGCCGGAGAATTTGATATCTTCCTGCGTAATCCCGAGCGGCTCACCTGCGGCGATGCGCAACTGCAGCTCGACAAGGTCCAGCCCAGTGATCGCCTCGGTGACGGGATGCTCGACCTGCAGCCGCGTGTTCATCTCCATGAAGTAGAACTCGCCGCCTGGATCGAGCAGGAATTCCAGCGTGCCGGCGCCCTCATAGCCGATCGACTTGACCGCTGATACCGCGACCGCGCCCATGCGAGCCCGCAACTCCGGCGTCACCTTGGGCGACGGCGCTTCCTCGATCAGCTTCTGGTGCCGGCGTTGCACCGAGCAATCGCGCTCGCCGAGATGAATGGCGTTGCCGTAGCGGTCGCCGAACACCTGGATCTCGATATGGCGGGGATCAAGGATGGCGCGTTCCAGAATCACGCTTGCGTCGCCGAACGCGCCTTGCGCCTCGGACCGCGCGCTGCGCAGCACGTCCGGGAATGCCGCGGCGTCCTTGACCAGCCGCATGCCGCGCCCGCCGCCGCCGGCAACCGCCTTGATCATGACAGGGAAGCCGATCTTCCCGGCCTCCGCCAGCATCACGACATCGCTTTGGTCCGTGCCCTGATAGCCGGGCACGACAGGTACGCCGGCCTTCTGCATGATGTCCTTGGCGCCGGCCTTGTTGCCCATCGCCCAGATCGCCTCGGGCGACGGCCCGATGAACACCAGTCCGGCATCGCGACAGGCTTGCGCGAAATCCTCGTTCTCGGCGAGGAAGCCATAGCCGGGATGTACCGCGCTGGCACCGCTGGCCTTGGCGGCAGCGATGATCGCGTCGATCCGCAGGTAAGACTGCGCCGGCAGCGCCTCTCCGATCCGCACCGCAGAATCGGCTTCGCGGACATGCAGCGCGTCGCGGTCGGCGTCCGAATAGACCGCAACCACGCCGTAGCCCAGCCGGCGCGCGGTGCGCATGATCCGCAGCGCGATCTCGCCACGATTGGCAACGAGGATCCTGAAGAACGGCGTCCGCTTCATCTCGATTCCGCTCATGGCCGCGCGACCGAGAATTGCATGCGCTGGGGCGTGCGGGCCTCGGCCTCCCGGCAGATCGCCAGCACTTCTGAAAGCACGCTGCGGGTATCGCGCGGATCGATCACGCCGTCGTCGAGCACGCGCGCGCTGGTCGAGAACACGTCCATCTGGCCGTCGAACACGCCGGTGATCTGCGCCTTCATGGCGTCGAGCTTTTCCTTCTCGATCGGCTTGCCGCGCCGCGCGGCGGCAGCTTCCGTCACGATCGCCATCGTTTCGGCTGCCTGCTCGCCACCCATCACGGCAGTCTTGGCGTTGGGCCAGGAGAAGCAAAAGCGCGGATGGAAGCCGCGCCCGCACATGCCGTAATTGCCGGCGCCGAAGGATGCGCCGCAGTAGATCGTGATCTGCGGCACGGTCGCCGAGGTCACCGCCTGGATCATCTTGGACCCATGCTTGATCATGCCGGCCTCTTCGTAGGCTCGGCCTACCATGTAGCCGGTGGTGTTGTTCATATACAGGATCGGCGTGCGCGACTGGCAGCAGGCCTGGATGAAATGCGTCGCCTTGTTGGCGCCGGGCACGTCGAGCGGGCCGTTATTAGTGATGATTCCGATCGCCTGCCCCTCGATGCGGGCGTGGCCGCACACGGTGGCGGGGCCGTAGTTCGCGCCGAACTCAGTGAAATCGGAATCGTCGACAAAGCGCGCGATGGCCTGACGCATGTCGACGGGACGCTTGTGGTCCATCGGCATGATGCCGAGCAACTCCTCCGCATCGTAGCGTGGTGGCTTGACTGACGCTTCCGCAGCCCTCGGCCGATCCCATTCCAGATTGGCCATGATGTCGCGCGCGATGCGCAGCGCGTCGCGATCGTCTTCGGCCAGATAGTCGCCGAGGCCGGAGATGGACGTGTGCATCTCGGCACCGCCGAGCTCTTCCTCGGTCGCAATCTCGCCCGTCGCCGCCTTCAACAGCGGCGGCCCGGCAAGGAAAGCCCGGGTGCGGCCGCGGACCATCACAATGTAATCGGATAGCCCGGTCTGGTAGGCGCCGCCCGCGGTCGATGATCCGTGCGTCACGGTGACAACAGGCAACCCCGCCGCCGACAGCCGTGCCAAGTTGCGAAAGATATTGCCACCGCGGATAAAATCCTCGACCCGGTAGCGCAGCAGGTTGGCGCCGGCGCTTTCGACCAGTTGCACGTAAGGCAGCTTGTTCTCCAGCGCCAGCTCCTGCACCCGCAGCGTCTTGTCGAGGCCGTACGGCTGCAGCGCACCGGCATCGATGCCTGAATCATTGGCGCTCACCATGCAGCGGATGCCGGAGACGAAGCCAATGCCGGCGATCGCCCCACCACCGGGAATACTCTTGTCGGCGTCGGGCACATCGAACATGTAGCCCGCAAGCGTCGACAGTTCGAGGAATGGTGAACCGGGATCGAGCACCAGTGCCACGCGCTCGCGCGGCAGCAACTGCCCGCGCTTGTGGAAGCGGTCCTTGGCCGCGGCGGATGCGGCTCGCGTGCGATCTTCAAGCGCGCGCATCCGCGCGATCAGCGCCAGCATGCCGTCGCGATTGGCCTTAAAGGCAGCGCCGCCGGTTGCGATCGTCGATTCGAGAATAGCCATAAACTAATTCACTCGAGATTCTCAGGTGCGCAATTGCGCACCATAGTTCACGCCTCGCGCGCCCCGGAATGACGACCTCAATGCCTTGTCCCAAAGATCTGCCGCGCTTCCGCTGGGCTCGCGATTTCGCGGCCCGCGCGCCGTGCGCAAGCGGCGATCGCCTCGATCAACTGCCCGTTCGAGGTCACCTTGGTGCCATCGCCGAGATAAAACGTATCCTCTAACCCGGTGCGGAGATGCCCGCCGAGATCGGCGCAGCGCTGGTGCAGCGGCCAGATTTCGGCGCGACCGATCGCAGTGACCTGCCAATGCGCTTCCGGCAATTTCAGTTTCAACAGGATCGGCAGCAGGTCCGGATCAGCCGGCATGCCGGAGGCGACGCCCATCACGAAATTATATTCGAGCGGGCCGGAATACATGCCGGTCTGCCGGTACATGCCGACGCAGCGCACGATGCCGACGTCGAAGCATTCGAATTCGGGAATCGTACCCGCATCCTTCATGACGTCGAGATAGTCCTGCACCTTCTCGACCGCGTTATCGAACATCATCGGCGGCCACGCCCAGGTATTGTCGGACTTCACCTTGAGATAATTCAGCGAGCCGGCATTGCAGGCCGCGATTTCAGGCTTCGTTTCGCGCACGCAGTCGAGCACGCCCTGATATTTCGGACCCGAGGTGCCCGTGGTGTGGTTGATAATGACGCCGGGGCAGGCCTCGCGTATCGCCTGCTGAATTTCTCTGGACACGTTGACGTCCCAAGACGGCAGGTGCCCCTTGTTCGGCTCCTGCTGGCGCAGGTGAACATGCATGATGCTGGCGCCGGCGTTGAACGCGGCCTTGGCCTCGCGCGCCATCTGCTCCGGCGTGACAGGCACGTTGTGCTGCTTCGGATCGGTCAGCACGCCGTTCAGCGCGCAGGTAATGACGGCCTTGTCGCCCATGGATCAGCCTTCGATTGCGAGACGCGAGGAGTCGCGAAAACAGCTTTCGCGATCATGCGTCGGGCATCAGCCGGCTTCTTGCGTCCACCCGCTATTGTCGGCGACGGCATGGCGGTGGCTATAGATCGCCAGATCGCGCGAACCTGAAAAGATCGCGCGCGGCTTCAAGCCGTAGAAGCGGCGGATCGAGTGGCTGAAATGCGTGGAGTCGGGATAGCCGATATCCTGCGCGAGATGCGCAAGGTTGATGTCCTGGTTGGCGAAGTGCAGCAGATGCCGCGCCCGCTTCCAGGCGCGGAATGAGCGAAATGATATTCCGGTCTCTTCCTTGAACAAATGCAGGAAGCGCGACGGGGACAATCCGGCTTCGGCGGCGCAGCTCGCCGCCGTCACCGGCTCGCCGGAGAATTTTCCGATCTGCAGAATCGCGCGCGCCACCCGGCAATCGAGTTCGCGCCGCGGCAGCGCTTCGCCGAGACAAAGCGTATCGAATTCGGCGCTGGTGAATTCGTCGCCGGCATGATGCTCGCGCAGTTCGCGATAAGCGGCGCGGATGCGGCTGGTGAAAGCTTCGCCTTCAGGCCCCGCGAGGCGTCTGGCAAGCTCTTCGAGCACGCCGGGACGAACGCTCTCCGGCTCGATCACGATGCTGAGCACCGAACGATGGTCGCTGGCGATGGTGTGCCTGGCGTTCGGGAGCACGGCGACCATCTCGCCATAGCTCTCGCGGCCATCGGCGGTCGTGAGCCACAGCCCGCCCTCGAACGAGACATAGATGTTGAACGCGCCTGAACAGCGTTGGCGCGGCCGGCCGAGTAGGCCCGCGTAAAACACGCGCTCAGGGATGATCAGCATCAGATGGCCGGATTTGTGGCCGGTGTCGTCCATGGTTCGTCCTCCCCGCGCGGCTCTTTGGCCGCTGCGACGGGCTCAACCATAGCGGAAAATTGGTGTCTGTCACCGACGGAAGAGGCTGTCATTCCGGGGCGATGCGAAGCATCGAACTGTGGGGCGCCCCTTGCGCCCCTGAGAATCTCGAGATTCCGGGTCTGGTCCTTCGGACCATCCCGGAATGACGGCGGTTTCCCTTCAAGCCCTTATCCTTGGCGCCACATTCTGCTCGACACCGGCCTTGCGTTCCGCCGCAACGGCGCGCTTGTAGCCGTCACGTTCCTGCAACCGGGCCCAATAGGCGGCGACATTGGGGCCAAAATCCTTGGCGAGCCCGATATTGCCCGCAAGCCGCAACGCATAACCGTTCACGATGTCGGCTGCGGTGAACCGGCCGGCGCACAAGGTTTCGGCATTCGCGGTGGCTGCCTCGACGGCGCGCAGCCGGCCGAGGAACCATTTGGCGTAGTCGCCGGCCACCTGCGGGTTGCGGCGCTCCTCCGGTTCGAGCTGGCTGTATCTCAACACCAGCGTTTGCGGAAAGGTCAGCGTGGCGTCGCTGAAATACATCCAGTTCAGGAAGGCGCCATAGGCCGGATCGTCCTGCCCGACCACCAGCGGTGTCGGCCCATATTTGGTGCCGAGATAATAACAGATGCCGGAAGACTCCGTCATCTTGGTCTCGCCGTCGATCATGAACGGAATGGTGCCGAGCGGATTGATCGCGAGATATTCCTTGGCGAACACCCGCGGCGGGAACGGCAGCATTTTCAGCTCATAGGGCAACCCCATCTCTTCCAGCATCCAGAGCGGACGGAACGAGCGTGCACCGTCGCAGTGATAGAGCGTGATCATCAGGCGTTCCTCATCAATATCTCTGATTTCTCTTATTGGTTTTTCGGCAGTGTGCCCATCATCTTGCATAGCACCGTCAGCATCACCTCGTCGGCACCGCCGCCGATCGAGGTCAGGCGGCTGTCTCGGTAGGCCCGGCTGACCGGCGTCTCGTTCATAAAACCCATGCCGCCCCAGAACTGCAGGCAGGCATCGGTAAGCTCGCGGCCCAGACGGCCCGCCTTGAGCTTGGCCATGGTGGCAAGCCGGGTCACGTCCTCGCCCGCGACCAGTGCTTCGGCCGCGCGTTGATCGAGGCGACGTCGGAGCCGGCGCCGGGCTCGGAGACGCCGATGCAGGCCACCGCGTCGCCGGCAATCGCGGGGCCAAGAAACTCGCGGCGCACTTCGTCCGAACCAAAGCGCGCCAGCGCTGGCGTCGCCATATCGGTCTGCACGCCGATCGCCATCGGCACGCCCCCGCACGTGATGGCGCCGAGCTCTTCGGCCATCATCAGCGCGTAGGAGTAATCGAGCCCCTGGCCGCCGAACTCGACCGGCTTGTTGAGGCCGAGGAAGCCGAGATCGCCGAGCTTCTTGAATAGCGCATGCGCCGGGAAGATGTCGTTCTTCTCCCATTCGTCGACGAACGGATTGATCTCGGCGGCGATGAATTTTTGCAGAATACGGCGCGGTGCGTCGTGGTCGGCTGTGAAGAGCATCTTTTGTTTTTCTCCGTCATTCCGGGGCAGCCCAAAGGGCTGAACCCGGAATCCCGACATTGTCTGACTCATCTCCAGATTCCGGGTTCGCGCTACGCGCGCCCCGGAATGACGGTGTGTGTGACACTCACAGCCCCATCTGCCTCGAAGCGAGATCCTTCATGATCTCTTCCGTCCCGCCGCCGATGGCGTTGACCTTGACCTCGCGGTAGATGCGCTCGACCTTGACGCCGCGCATGAAACCGGCGCCACCAAAGATCTGCACGGCCTCGGAGGCGCAGAATGCCATGGTCTGGGTCGCCTGGTTCTTCATCATGCAGATTTCGGCAACCGGGCTCTCGCCCTGCCCGAGCCGCCACGCCAGCATTTCCAGCATCGCCTGCGACGCCGCGACCTTCTGGGCCATGTCGACCAGCTTGTGACGGATCACCTGGTGTTGCGCGATCGGTTTGCCAAAAGTCTTGCGCTCCTTGGCATAGGCAATCGCCTCCTCGACACAGACGCGGGCATAGGCGGTGCAGCTCGCCGCCATGCCCATGCGCTCGCTGTTGAAATTGTGCATGATGATCTTGAAACCCTGGCCCTCCTCGCCGATGAGGTTTTCGGCCGGCACGCGGCACTCGTCGAAATGCAGCGTCGCGGTATCGGACGCCCACCAGCCCATCTTCTTCAGCTTTGTGCGTGACAGGCCCGGCGTGTCACCTTCGATCAAGAGCAGGCTAACGCCGCCCGGCCCCTCGCCGCCGGTGCGCACCGCGACGGTCAGATAATCGGCCCGCATGCCCGAGGTGATGAAGGTCTTTTCACCGCTGACGACATAATGGTCGCCGTCGCGGCGCGCCTTGGTGCGGAGATTGGCGACGTCGGAGCCGCCGCTCGGCTCGGTGATCGCGAGCGCGGAGATTTTCTCGCCCGACAGCACCTGCGGTAGCACCCTGTCCTTGACCTCAGCCCTCGCAGCGCGTGCGAACGGCGGCGAACCGATGGTGTGGCTCATCAGGCTCGCACTGATCCCGCCCGCGCCGGCGCGCGCCAGCTCCTGCGAAACTACGATTTTCATGAACTGGTCGGCGGCGACGCCACCATATTCTTCCGGGAAACCGAGCCCAAGCAGCCCGATCTCGGAAGCTTTCCGATAAAGCTCGCGCGGAAACTCGCCGGCCTCGTCCCATTCATGGGCATAGGGCTCGATCTCACGCGTCACGAAACGGCGCATCACGTCGCGGAAGGCCTCGTGTTCGGCCGTATAGAACGGGCTTTGCACCCTTGTGCGCTCAAGCATGGTTTCCTCCCGGGGGATTACGATGCCCCGATTTGGCTCGCGTAAACTTGCGTTGAGCGGCTGGCATTATCTTGCAGACGCGGCCTGCCGCGCCAGCGTTTTCCCGACGCATGCCGCGTCCAGCAACTCAACGCAAGACCGGTTCCCTATGGGTGCCTAGCCTTGCCTAAAACCAATAACACATCATCGGCCATTCGCCGGGGAGGATGAAGCATGATCCGAGCGAGCAAATCCGCCCTGGCTTTCTATTTTTCGACGCTGCTCTCCCTCACTGCCGCAACAACCGCCTCCGCCCAGCAACCCGGCATCACCGACGCCGAGATCAAGTTCGGCAACATCATGCCGTATAGCGGCCCGGCGTCGGCGCTCAGCGTCACCGGCAAGGCATTTGCGGCCTATTTCGACCTGATCAACGAGAAGGGCGGCGTCAACGGACGCAAGCTCAACATGGTCTCGCTCGACGACGGTTTTTCGCCGCCAAAGACAGTCGAGGCGACGCGCCGATTGGTCGAGAACGACGGCGTCGCCTTCATGTTCGGAACCATGGGCACCGCGCCGAGTTCGGCGACCGCAAAGTATCTCAACGGCGCGAAGGTGCCGCATCTGTTCCTGATCAGCTCCGCCTCGAAATGGAACGACCCGGTCAACCAGCCATGGCTGATGGCGCTGCCCTGGGCGCCCAACTACGTCGAGGAAGCCGGCATCGAGGTGCGCTTCGCCCGCGCCAAAAATCCCAATGCGCGCTTTGCGATCCTTTATCAGAACGACGATGCCGGAAAGGATTATCTGCGCGGCGTCAAGGAGGCGCTTGGAGCGGATGCCGACAAGGCGATCGCGATGGCTGCGAGTTTCGAAGTCGCCGATCCCACGGTGGATTCGCAGATCCTCACGCTCGCCAACACCAAGGCCGACGTGTTCCTGATCTACAGCGTGACGCCGCGTGCGTGCGCGCAAGCGATCCGGAAGGCGCACGAGACCGGCTGGCGTCCGATGCGTTTCATATCCTCGGGCTGCGCCAACAAGGAAACGGTGATGGTGCCGGCAGGGCTCGAAGCGGCGACCGGCATCATGTCGGTCGGCGCGCTAAAACCCTATTCGACAGATTCCACCGACGCGGACCTGGTTACCTACCGGGACTTCATGAAGGCGCGGCTGCCCAATATCGATCCGGCCAACATGGCGGCGGGCTATGGCTACATGGTCGCCCAGGCGCTGGTCGTGGTGCTGACCCAGTGCAAGAACGATCTCAGCCGCGAAAACATCATGGCGCAGGCGGCCAACCTCAAGGGCGTCGCGCTGCCGATGCTGATGCCAGGCGTCAAGCTCAACACCTCGCCGACGGATTACCGTCCGATCAAGGACGGCTATATGGTCGAGTTTCGCGACAACCAGTTCAACGTGATCAGCGAATTGCTGCGCGGCTCCTGAACTGGCGGCCTGCCTGTGCCCGCACGGATCTACGGAGTGAGCGCGTCGCTAGGAGATGCGACGCGTGCCTTCATCGCATCGCTCATGGGCAGCATCAGGCTCTGTCCCTTCGGCGGAATCGGCGACTCGAACCACTTTGAGTAAAGCTTGTTGAACTCGCCCGATGCCATCTTCTGCCTGATCACGGAGTCGACCAGCGCTTTGAACTCTGGATCCTCTCTCCGGGTCATCAGCCCGTAATAGGTCGGCGCGTAGGTTGCGGGCAGCATCCGGAAGACCTTGGGGTCGGGCGAGTTGGCGACCAGTCCGGCAACCAGGATGTCGTCCTCGAACCACGCCGCGGCGCGGCTCGTACTCAACATCAGGAGGGATTCGGCATGGTCCTTGCCTTGAACGATCTTCGCATTCAGCTTCTGGTCAGCGATGATCTTGTGGACTCCCGCGAGATTCAAGGAGCCTTGCGTAACAACGATCGTCTGCCCGTCGAGTCCATTCAGCTCGGTAACCGGAGAAGTCGCCGCAACGAGCCAGCGCGGCGATGCCACGTAAGTCGCGATGGAAAAGGAGACCTGCTTTTGCCGTTCGGCGGTGTTGGTCGTGCTGCCGCATTCGATGTCGATGGTGCCGTTCTGGAGAAGCGGAATGCGGTTGGATGCATTCACCGGGATGTACTCGATCTCCAGCACCGGCCGTTTCAATTCGGATTTGATCCTGCCGGCGACCGCTGCACATAGTTCGAGCGAGAGACCCGTCGGCTTGTTGTCAGCCCCCAGATAGGCGAATGGAATGGACGCCTCCCGGTAGCCGAAGGAGATCTTGCCGACCTCTTTGATCTTTTCGAGGGTTTGGCTCGCCGCTTGACCCGGATGAATATCGAGCATCGCGAGCGACAGGGTGGCAATTGCGAGGATTGACGAACAGTTGCGGATCATTTCAGCCTCCAGACATGCTCCAGGCAGATTTATTTTCGCGTCAGCTCGTCGAGGCTTTCCTTCAAGGCCCGATCCAGGATTTCGACGGCCCTGTCGATTTCGTCGGTCGAGACGGTCAGCGGCGGCGCGATACGCCATACCGATCCGCGCTCAGGACGGCGGCGGATGTTCATGCTCAGCCCGTACTCGAAGCACTTCCGGGTGGTCAGTCCGCCGAGCTGATGAGCCGCGCGCCTGCTGTTGCGATCGGTGACCAGTTCGACGCCGAGCAAAAGTCCCGCCCCCCTGATATCGCCGATCTGTTCGTACTTTTGCTGCAGCGCCTCGAACTTGTTACGCAGATAGCCGCCCATGACGTTCGCCCGTTCGACGAGTTTTTCTTCGGCAATCACGCGGAGCACCGCCAGTCCGACCTCTGCCAACAGGGGATCGGACACGTGGCTGGTGTAGTAGGTGAAATGATCGTCGTGGAGCTTGTTCTCGATCTTCTCGGTGGTCGACACCGCAGCGATCGGCAGCCCTCCGCCGAGTGTCTTCGACATTGTCATGATGTCAGGAACAACGCCGAAATACTCCGACCCGGTCCTCTTGCCGATGCGTCCAAAGGCGGTTTGCGCTTCGTCAAAAATCAGCAGCATTCCACGGTCGTCGGCAGCCCTGCGAAGCGCGTCCATGAACGCCTTGGGAGGCACCAGCACACCGCCAGCGCTGATGATGGGCTCGGCTATGATCGCGGCGCCACGCCCGCTCGACTGCATGTCGAACATCTTCAACGCGAGATCGAGATTGGCGAGCGCCGATTGCTCGACGCTACCCTTGTCGATGTACGGCCGGTAGGCATTGGGTTCGGGAATGACGAAGACGCCGGGCGGCGGCACGCCATAGCCTTTTCGATCGCTCGCCATGGAGACCGAGGCGGCCCCTCCGGTGATGCCATGCCATGAGCCGCCAAGGACGAGGACTTCGTAACCGCCGGTGTACATCTTGGCCATACGGAGCGCGACTTCCGTCGCCTCGGAGCCGGTATTGATGAAGATAGACTTTTTGAGACCGCCCGGCAGCCAATCCCTGGCCAGGACTTGCGCAAGCTCGGCGACGACTTCAGGGATCATTCCGCTAAACAGGTGAAATGCTTTCTTCCCCGCACGCTCCACCGCCTCGACGATCGCGGGGTGATTGTGGCCAATCGTGGCGCACATCTGGCCTGACGTGAAATCGAGGTATTCGCGCCCATCGCTATCCGTGACGATGGTCCCCTTCGCCGAGGTAAAGAGGTTCGGGAAGATGTCCCCGCCATATCTGACAAGGAATTCGTCTGCGGCCGTCTTCAACGCTGACGTCATATGCCTTCCTCCGACAAGCGGCGTCGATCGCCGCGAATGTAGGCGCGGCGCAGCCGAATCCGTTATCCGTTCGCGGGCTTATTCGAGCAGGAACCTGTTGCTTCGGGGCGTTCGTGGTATGACAATCGCCTCAGTCCACGGCGACATTCGTACCGGGCGGCCATGATGAGCGCCATTTCAAAAAACTCAGCAGCCGATGAAGTTGAGTCAACGCATCGGCCCAGAATGCCGCCGCTGAAGGCGTTGTTGGCATTTGAAGCAGCCTCGCGACACGGCAGCTTTAGCCGCGCCGCCGAGGAGCTCGGGGTCACGCCTTCCGCAATCAGCCACCATATTCAGAACCTCGAGGATTTCCTTGGCGTTCAGGTCTTTTCCCGGCACGCCGGCCGCGCTGCCCTCACGAATGCCGGCCGTATCTACGCAGGCGAGATAGAGCGTGCTTTCGGAACGATCATGGGAGCGACCAGACTGGTGGCTCCCCAGTCTCAGCGGGACCATTTGTTTATCGCCAGCGGCCCCAGTTTTGCAGCCAAGTGGCTGCAGCCGCGGATAGGGAATTTTATCGAGCAACACCCGGAGATCGGGATCAGATTGTCGACAATCTCTGACTTGCGCGATCTTGAGACCCTACGCTTCGACCTCGCCATTGCCTATGGGCGCCCTCCCGTCGTCAATGGCAGACAGATCGAACCGCTTTTGGCGGAGCGCTTGCGCCCTTTATGCAGTCCGCGATTGATCGAACAGATTCAGCTTCGCGAGATAAGCGATCTTAGCCGTGCCACCTTGATCCATTCCTCCAACGCGCTGACCTGGACTGACTATCTTCGAAAGGTCGTTGGCTCGACTATCAAGGCACGCCACGAACTTTGGTTCGATCGATCCACCATGGCCATAGACGCGGCTGTCGAAGGCTTGGGAGTCGTCCTGGAGAGCGAGCTTCTCGCTGCCGACGAACTGGAAAAGGGCACGCTCGTCGCGCCGTTCGATCATCCCAGGTTCGCGGTCGAGACGGTCTCCTACTATCTTGTGCGGTCCGCCGAAGCAAAAAGCCGTAGCTATGTCGGCGCGTTCGAATCCTGGCTGCGCATGAAGATCACGGCCGCGAACCTGCATACGGCAACGCTGACGTGACGTGTGCCACCCAATACTGCCGGTCCGGTGGCGCAAAGCGGTCCGATGCAATCAATTATCGACGTGCAACTGGTGGCGGCTTCTGCACCGTCGGTGCGGCGGCAGCCAGAATGTCCGCGCGTACACCGTTCCTCGGCGGATAGATCCGCTGCCGGTTGATCACTTGCTTGGTCGCCTTCGCGGGGGCTCCGGATGTGTACAGCTGGCGGTCCCATCCGACGGTATGAAGCGCTCCCCAGGTTCCGAGATCGAGCACGGTCACATACCAATCGATGTGAAGTGGAAGCATCGGCTGTCCAAGCAAATCAGCCACAACGTTATTCCCGGCAAAGCGGCCCATCGGTCTTGCGAACTGGCAGGACATCACGGTGCAATGTTCACCGTCCGCGACGCAGGAAGCCACATCGCCGGCGGCAAAGATGTTTGTCGCACCGGCCACGCGCATGAAATGATCCACATGGAGGCGACCAAGCCGATCCCGCTCGACCGCTATCGTCTGGGCCACGGGGCTTGCCCTCATGCCCGCGCACCACACGACTGTCCGTGCCGGGATCATTTCACCGGAGCTCAGCGTGACGCTGCTTGCATCGACTGAAGTGACCGTTACGTTGAGCCGCGTTTCCACACCCAGCGCCGCCAACGCTTCGCTGACGATCGGGCGCGCTTGTTCCCCGATCGTCTCGCCCACGATGGGGTTTGGATCGACGAGAATGACGCGCCGGTTGCCGGCGATGCCCGCCTTTTCGAGCTTGCCCGGCATCTCTGTTGCGACTTCGATGCCCGTAAAGCCGGCGCCCACGATGACCACCGTGGCAAGGCCTTCCGAAGCCGCTTGCTCGCCCAATCCGGCGAAGTGCGTGTCGAGCCGAACGGCCGCCGCGTAGGTATCCACGTCAAAGCCGTTGGTCATCAGCCCGGGTATTGCAGGGCGCACCAACTGGCTGCCAAGCGCCAGCACCAGCCGATCGTATCCAATGACCTCGCTGCCGCCGTTCGTTGTGACGCTGACATGTTGCTTGACGGGATCTATTTCCCGGACCTCCGCAACCCTGTGATCGACCCCGGCCGGGTCAAGCAGTTCGACAAGCGGTATGGCCGCATCGCTAATGTCGACCTCATAGTTGCGTACCCTGATGTTGTGGTAGGGGTTGCGATCGACGACGAGGATTTCGACATCCGCTGCCGGCGCACCAATTTCGTCGCGCTTGCGCGCAGCACCGAGGGCGGCCCAGAGCCCTGCGAATCCCGCACCAAGGACAACAATGCGCGCCATATGATTTTCCCGAACGCCCGGCTGGAGCTAATCTCGCGGGAGGAACGGAATCAAGCTTGTTGAGTGCCGTCAAATCCTGCGCGCGCATCGTACTGCTATCCCGTTCTTCATTCCGCCGCCGGCCACAATCGCGGCGTGATTGAACGCAAGCGGCGCGGGGTCAGCCCTCGCCGTCTCGCGCTTTATCAAGCGGGATGCCCAACCCCGCCAGGTGTGTATCCACGAATTGCGCCAGCTGTTGGCGCAGCTTTTCCGGCGGCACCGCGACCATTCGCTCTTCCAGGCCGAGCGAAATGATGCCGTGCACGGCGGAGAACATCATGCGCGCCAGCAACGCCACCTCTTCCGGATTTCGGTCGGGCAGGAGCCGGACCATCGGCTCATGCATCCGCGCAAACGCCTGCATCACCATCCGCAGGATGTCTTCCGGGAAAGGCCGGTCGTTCTCCATCCGGTGTTCGAACAGCGAGCGCAAAAGATTGGCGTGATCGGCCGCGAAGGTCAGGTAGGTCTCAGCCAGTCCGTTGAGCTGGCGGACCGGGTCTTCGGCAGGGACCGCGACCAGGCGGGCGGTCAGGGTCCGAACCGTCTCGCGATTCACGGTCAGGATCAGGCCGTCGAAGTCGCCGAACTCGTTATAGACGCTTCCGATCGAGCAGTCGGCGGCCTCCGCGACATCCCGAACCTTCAATGATCTCAATCCATTAGCGGCAATCAAGCCGCGTGCGGTCTCGATCATGAGATGGCGCCGCGATTTTTTTTTGCGTTCCCGCAAAGATTCTTCTTGAGCAATGCTCACGCTTGCCCTATACATTTTGAACAATGTTCATTTAACCCGGAGGCTACCCCGATGCAAACCCTTGTTTCCCGACTGACCACCACTTTCGTCGACGATGCCATCGAACTCGTGAAGGGATTTGGCAAGGTTATCGTCCGCATCGCCACCGCGCCGATCGAGCGCATTGCCAATGCCTGCGACGTCGGCGGCGTTCTGGCCCGCCGGCAGGCGGCGCGTCGTCTGCGCGCGATGATGAAAGCCCATCATCCTTGCAGCCCGTGGAAGCGCTCGCTCTCGCCGTTTGCCTCCCTGCACTACTTGACCTGAGGCGCCGCCGCTTTCGTTCAAATGTGTCTCCAATCGTAAGAAAGGGATCACCATGCCGCGGCAAATCATCCGCCAGGTCCCAGGCGACAATGTCCGGATAACTTTCCGTACAACCATTCAATGCAACCGTGCCCGGTGACCACTTCGCGCATTGGCCACAACCTTCGCACGACCGACGACGCTCACATTAGCAGCTCACGATTAGTAGACCACATCCGGGATTGCCCGGCCGAAGTAACAGGAAATAGTCATGATCAAGGAATTGCTGTCCTCTCGCCGCTTCGCCCCGCTGTTCTGGTCGCAATTCTGTTCGGCACTGAACGACAATGTGCTGAAGAATGCGCTCGTCATCATGCTGCTCTATGGCGTGGCCGCCGAAGAGGGCGCTCCACTGGTGACGCTGGCCGGCGCGGTCTTCATCTTTCCCTTTTTCGTGCTTTCGGCGCTCGGCGGCGAACTGGCCGACAAATTCGTCAAAATGACCGTCGCGCGACGCCTGAAGTTCGCCGAAATATTTGCCGCCTGCTTTGCGGCCGCCGGCTTCTACATGCATTCGATCCCGTTGCTGTTCGTGGCGCTCGCGCTGTTCGGCGTGGTGGCAGCGCTGTTCGGCCCGGTGAAATACGCGATCCTTCCCGACCAGCTTTCGGTTTCCGAACTCGCGACCGGCAACGCCCTTGTCGAGGGCGCAACCTTCATGGCGATCCTGATCGGCACGATCGCCGGCGGACTGTTTGTCGCAGGCGCCTCGCATATGGGATGGATTTGCCTGGCCGTGGTCGGGCTGTCGATCCTGTCCTGGGCGTTCGCGGCTCGTATCCCGGTGAGCCAGCCGTCCGCGCCTGATCTGCCGATCACGGCCAATCCCTGGACCTCCACCGTTCGCCTTTTGAAGACGCTCTACGCCGAACCGCGCCTGTGGGACGGCATGGTGATCGTGTCCTGGTTCTGGATGGTCGGCGCGATCGTGCTGTCGCTGCTGCCCGCACTGGTCAAGGGCGGCGTCGGCGGCACCGAAGGCGTCGTGACAGTCTGCCTCGCCGTGTTCGCGATCGGTATTGCCGCAGGCTCGCTGTTTGCCGCGCAGCTCAGCCACGTGCGCCCAAATCTCGCGCTGGTGCCGATCGGCGCCATCGTGATGGGCATCGTCGGCCTCGATCTGGCCTGGGCCGTCGGAAGCACGGTGCAAGGAACCGACGTAACGGCCGCTGCATTCACCACTTCCTTCGCCGGCGTCCGGATGCTGGCCGATTTCTTCCTGTTCGCCGTGGGCGGCGGCTTGTTCGTGGTGCCGTCCTTCGCCGCTGTCCAGGCATGGTCCGCGCCATCGGAACGGGCCCGCGTGATCGCGGCCGGCAATGTGCTGCAGGCGGCCTTCATGGTCGTCGGCTCGCTGCTCGTCGCGGGACTGCAGGCGGTTGGTCTTCCGGTTGCCTGGATCTTCTTCGGCCTTGCGATCGCAAGCTTTGGCTCGGTCTGGTTCGTGCTCGGCAAATGGGGCCGCGAAGGCGTGCGCGACTTCGGTGCGCTGCTGTTTCGTGCGCTATTTCGTGTGGAGGTCCGCGGCATGGAGAATCTACCACCGGCCGGCACCCGCATGCTGATCGCGCCGAACCATGTCAGCCTGGTCGATGGCCCGCTGCTGCATGCCACACTGCCGATCGACGCCAGCTTTGCCGTCGACACCGGGATTTCCAAGGCGTGGTGGGCAAAACCGTTCCTGAAGCTGATCAAGCACTACACCATGGATCCGAGCAAGCCGCTGGCGGCGCGCGACCTGATCAAGCTGGTGGCGTCGGGCGAGCCGGTGGTGATTTTCCCCGAAGGCCGTATCACGGTGTCGGGCTCGCTGATGAAGGTCTATGACGGCACCGCGATGATCGCCGACAAGGCCGATGCGGTCGTTGTGCCCGTCCGCATCGAGGGCGCGCAGCGTTCGCGTCTGAGCTACCTGAAGAATGGCGAGATCAAGCGCTCGTGGTTCCCCAAGGTGACGATCACGATCCTGCCGCAGGTTAAATTGTCGGTCGACCCTTCGTTGAAGGGCAAGACCCGCCGCAACGCTGCCGGCGCCGCGCTGCAGGACGTCATGATCGACGCCGTGGTCAAGAACGCCATGCTGGACCAAACTTTGTTCGAAGCGCTGGCACATGCCCGCCGCGACCGCGATACCGGCAAGCCGATCATCGAGGACGCGCTGGGCACCAGGCTGACCTATCGCAAGATGATCCTCGGTGCCCAGGTCTTGAGCCGCAAGCTCGAGAAGGGCACCGTTGCCGGCGAGAATGTCGGCGTGCTGCTGCCGAATTCGGCCGGCGTCGCCGTCGTGTTCATGGCGCTTCAGACCATCGGCCGCGTGCCGGCGATGCTGAATTTCTCCGCCGGCCCGGTCAACGTGCTGGCGGCGATGCAGGCCGCGCAAGTCAAGACCGTGCTGACTTCGAAAGCGTTTATCGAGAAGGGCAAGCTCGACAAGCTGATATCAGCCATCGCCGGACAGGCCAGCGTCGTGTACCTGGAGGACGTGCGTGCCGGCATCGGTTCGCTCGACAAGGTCCGCGGACTGCTCGCCGGCACCGCGCCGCGCGTGGCGCGCAAGGCGGACGATCCGGCGGTGATCCTGTTCACATCAGGGTCGGAAGGCACGCCCAAGGGCGTCGTGCTCTCCCATCGCAACATCCTGGCCAATGCGGCCCAGGCGCTGGCGCGCGTCGACGCCAATGCCAACGACAAGGTGTTCAACGTGCTTCCCGTGTTCCACTCCTTTGGCCTGACGGGAGGAATGATGATGCCGATGCTGGCCGGCATTCCAATCTTCATGTATCCGTCGCCGCTGCATTACCGGATCGTGCCGGAACTGATCTACCAGACCGGCGCCACCATCCTGTTCGGCACGGACACCTTCCTCTCCGGCTACGCGCGCTCGGCCCATGCCTACGACTTCCGCACCCTGCGCCTCGTGATCGCTGGCGCGGAGGCGGTGAAGGACCGCACACGGCAGGTCTACATGGAGCGCTACGGCATCCGTATCCTCGAGGGTTACGGCGTCACCGAGACCGCGCCCGTGCTCGCGATGAACACGCCGATGGCGAATCGTCCCGGCACCGTCGGCCGGCTGTCGCCGCTGATGGAGGCCCGCCTCGACCCCGTTCCCGGAATCGAGGAAGGCGGGCGTCTGTCGGTGCGCGGGCCCAACGTCATGCTCGGATATCTCCGTGCGGAAAACCCCGGCGTGCTGGAGCCGCTCGCCGCCGGCTGGCACGACACCGGCGACATCGTCACCATTGATGCGGCCGGGTTCATCGCCATCAAGGGCCGCGCCAAACGCTTCGCCAAGATTGCCGGCGAGATGGTCTCGCTGTCGGCGGTCGAAGCCATGGCCGCAGCGCTGTGGCCGCAGGCGATGTCGGTCGCGGTATCTATACCCGACGCACGCAAGGGCGAGCGGATCGTACTCCTGACCACGCAGAAGGATGCCGAGCGCGCGCCGATGCAGCGCCAGGCCAAGACCGTGGGCGCGTCCGAACTGGCGGTGCCGGCGGATATCCGCGTGGTCGACAATTTGCCGCTGCTGGGCTCCGGCAAGACCGACTATGTCGGCGCAACCAAGCTTGCCAAGGAACTTGCGACGCCGGCCGAGCCGGAGCAGCAACAGGAAGTCGCTGAACAGGAAGTCGCATAACGTTATCGCGTCGCCGCGGGATCAATGACGATCCTGCGGCGAGTCGGTCGGGCGAACCGCCAGAATCGCAGTAACCGTTCCGCATTGTCTTTCGTTAGCCCGGCGAACTGGCCTTTACCCCTGGCGAGTCCGCTCGCCGCGCATCTGCCCGACCTGGTTTTCGCTCAGCCGGAGCAATGCTCTGATGAGGCAATCAATCGCTATCTGCAGGGTGGTGGCTTTACTTCTGTACTACGATCGGAGCGTTTTCGGTGGCAATCGGCGCGAGGGACGACGTCGTCAGATCGGGATCATCGCCGGGATTTAAGTGCACGTCCTCTAAAAGCGAGGAGGACACCGACGGCATTTGCGCGCCATTGGAAGCGCGAAAGACGGCGACACGGGTCTTGTTGAAGACGCCTTCAGCGCTAACATGCGCGTTGAGATTATTAAGCAACTCAGTAACGAGAACGCTGTGCTCGCCCTTCGTGTCATCGGCGACCTTGCCAGGTGTATTAGACGAGATGATGAGCGCGTTGTTGGGAGCGCTGACTGGCGCAAGTCCGTGGGAAAAGGAGCGGAAACGGCGTTCATAGGGATTGCGTCGAGAGGCGTCGATGACGGCCAGCGTGGCGCGAGCGCCCCGCTCCTTAATTGCGTGGAGCACGGTTTCGACGGACATCCCCTCTTGGCGCACATCACCTTCCTTCCAGATCACCGCATCGGTCGGCATCATGTAGGTTTCGTGGCGAGACTGCACCCCATAGCCGCCGAAAAACAACATCACGACAGATCCGGGCTTGATCCTGGATTTTAAGCGCTCGACCGCGCGAGTCATATCTGCCTTGGTGGCGTCCTCAACCATATCGACATCGAATCCGTGGCGGCGCATTGCATATGCCAGACCGCTTGCGTCGTTGATGGGTTGACTTAATGGCTCGGCGGCGTCCGGGTAATTGCCGTTGCCGATAATGAGCGCCAGCTGGATAGCGCTGTCTGTTTCCTGGGTAAACGCCATCTTTGCGGCTTCCGGGGCGCGCAGATCCAACGCTGCATTCGCGCCGATCGCCAACAATGCCACGCAGACAAGACTGCAAATAGCGGTAAGCAAGTGGCGAACAGTGTAGTGCTCCGTCACTTTCATTTGACCCCCCAACTAAACCGCGAGAACTCCCATACTGCAAAAGCGTTTGCTGCACGACCACGCACGAAGATCACAATCAATCGCGAGAGCAGACGTCTCCCCCTGTCATTCGAAGAGCATGCGTAAAATTTCTTGAGCGCCGGTTAGGCGACATGGTTTCTCGCAATTTGCAGTGTTTGGTAAATAAACTATGCGAGTCTCGCGGCGTAAACTGCGTGCCATTGCTTGGCGCAAATAAGCCAGCCTTTGGATTTGAATCCGCCGTTTCCCTTCCACGCTTCGCCTTTCAGGAGGCGACAGCAGATGGATTGGCACAGATGCGGATCGAAACTTCAATTCATTTTTGGCTGGCTGCGCCGTTGCCGCTTCACTTGTGCTCGCCGTGTAGTGAGCGCCGCACCTTAGTGTTTTCTTCACCATCCGCGTGAACTTGCAAATAGCCAATTTTCTCAAATTGGCTGAAACACCTGCCTGCTACGCTCTGCATAGATCAGCAGGGGACCAACATGTCGAAGCACCTAGATGGCATCTTGATCGATGAAACGCATTCACGGGCTATCTGCACCGAGATCGGCGAACGCTTACGTTCAATACTTAATGAGAATGCGCCGCCGCCACCCAGGCTGGCCG
Organism: Bradyrhizobium sp. AZCC 2262; assembly: GCF_036924535.1. NCBI lineage: Bacteria > Pseudomonadati > Pseudomonadota > Alphaproteobacteria > Hyphomicrobiales > Nitrobacteraceae > Bradyrhizobium > Bradyrhizobium sp. AZCC 2262. Next base: position 7,609,527 of record NZ_JAZHRT010000001.1, read on the forward strand.
CGCTCCTGGCAAGATTGAACGAGTTGGATTTTCACGAGTCTCCTTCGATCGTTTCGGGAATGGAAGCTTTTGAGCCAGCTTGATCGCTTCTATTCAGTTGAGAACAGCCTTCCGACGGTTGAAAACCTGCGAGCGAAAGGTGCAGATCGGCGATACCAACAGCTGCATAGCCCGCGCGTGGCCTGTGGTTACGGACAAGGGCTTGTGGTTCGGTCTCCTCCACCCTCGAAAGCTGACATAGCCGCGCCTGGACCGAATGTCGGCTAAAGGTCAGACTCGGAAGTCAGGCGACGCAATCGCGACTTCCGCTCTTCCCCCAGTAGCGGACATTCCTGAGTCCGGCTGTGACGTCCGAAAAGTGCCAGAAGGGGAAGTCGCGAGCGGCGGTCAAAGGAGAGCGCCCCGCGCAATGTCCGGCTTATCTTATCTCAGACATCCGACGTCGGGAGGGTTGGAGCGCCGTCCGGCTCGGGGCTAGAACCAGAAATTGAACTTCGCGCGCCCGAGCGATCCGCCCCGCAGTGGTTTACGCTGCCCAATCTATAACTGCGTCTATAAAGGTTTGAGCCTGACGGATCGCATCTAGTCTGGTGGCGCAAACGCCGACCGTAACCGTTTTGCCCTTTCCTACGGTCCATTTCCAACCGCGCGGAAAGTTCATTTCGACGACCGAGAAACTGATGCCGCGATGTTCCACGGAGGGCCTCCGTTGACCATTTCGTTGCGCGCCGATGGAAGCTACTGCTTTCGCTAGACGAGGTCCAGCTCAGCTTCGAGATGGGGCACGGCATGTCGCAAACGTGCCATCAATAAGCGACGTCACCCGCAAAGGCGTGCGCTCAGCCGTTTCCAAAAATGAGCGAATAGGTGGCCCGGCCTAGGAACTTGCGGTTCCCCTGTTTCTAGAAACCTCGCGACCGAGATCGCTATTTGTGATGCGCGATTTGCGACGCGCACGCGGGCGCACTAGGCGAAGCTATTGCGCCCGTTGGACCAGGCACGAACACGAACTCAACGCGCGCCGGAAAGACCCGCGAGCATCATCGCCGCCTTAAGCTCGCGCACGCCCGCATCTGCGCTGTGCTCAGGCGCCAACGACCATGGCGTCGGATTCAGCGGCAGTTGCGAAACATTGGCCGGACCGCGCGGCGGCTCGAACAAATTCGCCTCGCTCGCATTTGAGCGAATCTGGTTCAGCTGCCGGATGGCGCTGCGCATCTCCGCCAATTCGGCATTGAGCGTCGCTCCGATCGGCTTGGCTGCGGAGCGGACGCCAAGTGCGCGCGCCGCGTCGGGGAGGCCGGCGCCGGTCAGCCAGGGATGACCGATCGATTGTGCGGTGCCTTTGAGAATCTGGAACAGTCGTTCGACCCGGTGAAAGTCCCTTCTCGTGAAGCCGCCTTTGAAATCGCTATGGTGCGCGAGGACCAGCGCCGCTAGCGCTGTCACATGCGCGGCCGCCAGCGAGGTACCGTCGTAAACGGCGTAGCCGTCCGGCGATTGGCAGGCGATGACCGCTACCCCGGGCGCGCATAGATCGAGCTCGGGCCCGCGACAGGCGAACGGCGGCACAAATAGCCCGCGGGCGATCGGACCCGCCGCCGCCGCTTGAGCCGCCTGCGGGCTGTCGTCCGGGTAGCTTCCGAGTTGTCCGATCGCGCCAACCGCCACCACATGTTGGGAACTGGCGGGGAACAGCACCGCTCCAGCGGAATTGCCGGCCGCGGCGATGATGGCGACGCCCTGCTGTTTCGCCGCGACGATGCGCTGCTCGACGATGGCCGAGCCCCGCTCGCAGCCGAACCCAAGGCAGGCGACGTCGATCTCTCGCTGCAGGCAATAGTCGAGCGCGGCGACGAGATCGCTGCAACGCGCGTCGAGAGGAAGCCTGCACACATGCGGTTCCGCGTCCGGCGCATAGCCGCGGATGCCGTGGATATCGGCCGCAACGGCGCTGATGATACCCGCGCACGGCGTGCCATGGCCGACGTCGTCCTGCAACCAGGTCCGTTGTTCGCCTCCCCTGATATCTATGCCGTGTCCGATTCCGGCCAATTGCTTGTGGCCGGTGGCAACGCCGCTGTCGATCAGGGCGACCTTGATTCCGGCACCGCGGCATTGAGCGGGAAGTTGATCGAAACGTATCGCTTGACCGCCCCAATCCAGCGTCTCGGGCAGCGACAGTGACTGCAGGGTGAAGGCATTCACGGTGTCGGCCCGAAGCTCCGGCCGATGCCGCCAAAGGCCCCAATAGCCGGAGCGCGGCTTGATGAACAGGTCGGTGACGGTTTCGGCCGGTTCGCCATAAAGAATGAGATCGACTTTGCCGTCCTTGTCGGTCCGCCCTTGAACCGTGCCGCGTTCCCCGACCAGTTGTACAGCGGCAAACTCGACGGGCTCACCGCTCTCGCCCAACGTTTGAGCCGTCACCCTAAAGGTCCCGCCGAACGCGGTCGTCGCAGCGATCACGGGCGTTTGCGGCAAGGCGCCGGGGAACGAGGCGGCTCGCAGGGGGCGGTCCGGCTCGATGACGAACGCGCCGGCGCCAGAGCGGCGCAGCGCAGCTGCGGTTTCGTCGGACGCGCGCACCACCGCAATCGGCGGGCAGAGATTTTCACGCTCCGCGTAGGTTCGTAAGATCTCGATATTGCCGATCTGCTCGAGCCGATCGACCAGGGTCTGCCTGGTGACGCCCGGTCCCGCCGGCGCAATCATGTATTGGCTGGTAGGCGCGCTCGCCGGTTGGCGCCGACGGCTGCGCGAGGCGGAGCCCTTACCATCTGAATTTTCGCTCATGATGTGGTCTCCAAAATTCAATGAACGGATGACAGGGTCTGGTCGGCCGAAGCCGCCCGCGGTGGCGGAAGGCGGGGATCGGCGGCCCGGATCGTTTCGATCGCGCGATAGGCCAGCCAAATCAGGTTGAAGGCTTGAGCGTAGTCGCGCGCCACGAACCTGTGCGCGGCCTCCGTGACGATCGGAATGCAGTTCTGGAGGCCGGCATATTGCCCGGCGTTGGCTTCGAGATAGGCGGAGAACGTGCGCAGCTGTTCGGCGATGATATCACTGATGAAATTCTCCGAAGCCTGACGGTCAAGCGCCGGATTCGGAGTGGCAAAACCGGCCCCGCCCTGAAGCGAGGGATCGAAGGCTTGCGACGGGTAGGCTTCCTGCGGGAAGGCTTGCGACTGCAGGCGCAGCAGAAGCGGCATCAAATTGCCGAGCAGGCCGACGAGTTGCTGGAGGTCTTGCGTCGGCGGCTGCGAAGCGTTGGAGGCCGTAGGATTGGAGGCGGGCATAGTGGTTCTCCTTCATCAGGCGCGTCGTTGAAATCGACGCGTTCGAATAACGCTCGACGGCGACCGCCGCGCCGAACCGGGCGGCGGCCGCAGATTGCCGGTGAAGCCGACAGCTGTCAGATCATCCGCTGCTGCTGACCAAAAGCCTGAAGGTTGCCGATGACCTGCGGAATCACGCCGATCAGCTGGCGGGTGACATCAGCGACGTCCTGCTGCGTTAGTTGCCGGCCTTGCTGAGCGCCGTATGCCGACTGGAATTGCGGCATGCCAAACGGCGTCCCGAAGCCTTGTCCGAATTGACCGAGGCCTTGTTGGCCGAACCCTTGCTGACCGAAGCCTTGCTGACCGAAGCCTTGCCCGCCTTGCATAGCGGCGTATTGCAGTTGCGGCTGGTTCTGCAGCATTCCGACGATTTGCGGTACGATAGGCATGAGCTGCCGGACCACTTCGTTGACATCCTGCTGACTCAACTGTCGCGGCGCCTGGCCAAAGGCCGCGTAGCCGATCGCCCCGTGCGACTGCTGTGCCTGGGCCAAAATTTGAGGCAGCGCCGGCACCAATTGCCGTACCACCTCATTCACATCCTGCGGCGAAAGCTGGCGTTGCTGACCGCCCCACTGCTGCCCCCACTGCGGTTGCTGCTGGCCCCAGCCCTGATGAGGCTGCGCGCCCCCTCCTGCACCGTATCCAGAGGCACCGAAGGCGGGTTGACCGCCATATTGGCCGTATTGTTGTTGGCCATATGCCGGCTGTCCCGGTCCATAACCGCCTGAACCGTAGCCGCCCGGTCCGTAGCCGGCCATCGCCTGCATCCATGGCGCGTTGAACGCTGACCAACCTTGCGGATTAGACTGCCAATTGTGCGCGGGGTTTTGTTGCTGGGTATCGAAGTGTGTCATCGCTTAATCTCCCTTGCGATGGGTGGTGCCCTCAGCCCACAACGAACGAAGACGACGTGCTCTCGTCTTCGCACTCGAACTGGTCTTTGCGACCGAACATTTCGCGACGAGCAAGCCGCCATCCCAGCGGCATGACGCACTCGCACGCGATCACTCAATCGGGATCAATCAATCGGAACCGGTTGTATGCAAAAAACAGTTCAGTCCACATCCGTCAACGTCTCTGCCACTTACTGGGCAAACGCTGCGTTACGCGGGCCAATACAGCTATGATGGGACAACGTAGAAAGGAAAATTGCTAATCCGGAACTGTTGCTTTCCGCGTTGATCCCAGTTGCGAGCTAACCCTCGTCTGGGTTGCTCTCTCGTTCTGGGCATTTGCTCCCGATTTTTTTCATTGTACATTCTCCCCACAATGCACCGCACGAGCGATGGTTTCGCGGAGGTCTCGCGTTATTTTTGTGGTAACACTGTGCACGGTTCCAAATTGCGACGTGCTTCGCCGCGCATTCGGCAAACGCGTTGACCTAATTCGACCAGCTTTCACTTTGCAGGTCATTTTCTTTTGTTCGAGCACGATCTTTTCGGAAAACCGACTCCCACTTTTCCGGATCATGCTCTAAGCGAGGCAGAGTAGCGCGCCGACCCGTTCCGATGTCGCGGGGTGGCTGCGAAGCAAGCGCATCGTACCGTCGTCTCGCGCGGCCGCGGACGGGACCAGGAAACCGGCGTGGTGGCGTTCCAGCTTGCGGAGCGCTGCGATCAGCGCTTGCCAGTCTCCGGTCAATTCGAGGGCGGTGGCATCCGCGTCCAACTCGCGAGTACGCGACAGTGCCAAGCAAAGCAACTGAGCGATCGAAGGCGCGGCACGCAGCAGTGCAGCAAGCGATGGGCTGACCGCCATGCAACCATGTTGCGCGCGCAACAAGGCAAGGCCGGCGAGCGACGTCCATTCGATCGAGCGATGCAGCGCCGCCGCCCAACTCATCGTCCAGATATCATTGTTGCGGATATGGGCGACCTCATGGGCGAGGATGCCGGCGATCTCATCGCGTGTCATGCCGCGCAGCAATCCCTCGGTCAGTATGATCGCGGCGCCTTCGGGACCACCAAGCGCGTAGGCATTCATCTGCGAAGGCGCGGGAAGACAATAGATATCCGGCAAACGAGATAAGCGGGCGCGGCGGCAGACGTCCACCAGGATGCTGAACAATCCCGGCGCTTCGGCGGGGCGCAGCAGGCGGGCGCCGAACCAGCGGAAGATGGTTTCGTGCGCGATTGCCGATCCGTCTTGTCGCGGCGCGCCTCCGGTAAGAGCCCGGTGAACGCCCTCGGTTCCACCGACGATCCAGCCGCAGACCGCCAACAGCAATGTCATCCCGGCGATCGCCAAGGCCGACGACCGATGATTGGCGGCTTGATGAAACGAGCGCCGAAGCCGCGACAGATCCTGGAAGCACAGATCGATACGGCAGCTCAAGAATATCCCCGGCTGATCCGTCGGCAAATGCAGGTCCAGGACGACGGTCGCGCCGGATCGCACGAGCTGCAGCATTTCCGCGCGCGGTACGGCATGGATCAACGCAAATGAAATGCCGGGAGACGACGCGGCGTCCCTGACGACGCATTGTCCGGTTCGATCCCCACGCCACGCCGCAGCGCCGACGTTGAACACCCCAAAATCCCCCTAACCACCCATGCCAAACACAATAGACTCCACTTCCTGCGCCGTCATGCCAATTTCATGCCATAGCCACAGGATAGTCATTAGGGAGCGCCGGGTTGTTAACCAGCGCCCTTAAAATTTAAGTTAGGTTTTCCGCCGGAATCTCCTTTGTCGAGGTCAGCGGCGCCGTCGGGAGCGGAATCTGGCGAGCAAGCCTGACTAACTTGTTGTTCAAGCCTGACTAACTTGTTGCTTAGGTCTCCTTAGGGTCAAGCGCGTCGGTTTGACTGCGTACCGCCGACTTCCGCTCTACGCCCGTCAACGGACCTCGTCCGGTCGGCCCGGCAGGTCCGTTTCGTGCCAACAGCGGAAGTCCGGTGATCGCTGCGCGGGTGTTTGCCGCGGTCAGCGTATCTGGTACTCGTCGAGAGAGTTTTCACAAGGTGGTTTTGAATGATCAAAGCCCGTCTGGTCGCTTTCGCAGTTTTGTCTGTTGTCCTCTTTCTCTGCGAGCCCGCATACTCCTGCAGGGGGCCGTCGGGTCAGACGATCTTTTTCGCCCAGGAGAACGATCTACCCGTCATCGAAGGAACTGTGGCCGTCTATCTCGAAGTCGTCGGGTCATGGGTGCGCGAAGCTCCGGTCGCCGCACGCATCGAAAAGGTCGTCAAGGGAGACATCGATCCGGGAGATATCACGCTCGAGGGTCAGGCGCCGCCATGCGACGGTTTTCCGGGCCCCGGCTCTCGAGGGTTAGTGATCGGCCGCGTGACGAAGGATGCCGCGGGTAATGTCCGGCTGGCCGCGCTGTGGGGACCCAAATTGCCACCGTTCGCGGAATTGCCACCGTTCGCGGACGACCCCGCCGTGAACGATCCCGATGCTCCGAAATGGCCACGGCTTCCCGCGTGTACGCTTCCTTCGCCCGGCTTTAATGCGAAGATCATGGCGATCGGCGTGGATCGGGGCCGGATCGATTCGCCGATTTCGACGATGGGGCAGGACAGCCGGACGCTCGCCTCGCGGGTGATACTCGAAGGTGATCGGCAGCTTTATCTGGTCCTGGGCAGTCGAGCGCCCATGGTCTGGAAAGTCGAAGGCAAGGTCGACCTTGTGGACCGGGTCATTGTGGTTTCGCCGAAGGGAATAGGCGGAATGTACAATTCCGCAGTCGCCGGCGTTCCCGCGGACAAGGTCACCTTCGATCTGTGTCTTCCGATCCCGAGAGGAAATCTCGACGACGACGTTCTGAGACGAGTCCTCGAACGCCAGATCGGCAGATACGACAGGATCGTCTACCGACCTGGCCTCCACGGCATCCGTCTTCCCTCCTTCGATGAATTTGGGCCATCAGATTTCCTTCCGGACACAGTTGCCGAGATGGATCGGGCCGTTTGGATCGGGCCGCTGACCAAATACTCCATCCCGCCGGGCAAGCCGGGCATCGCCGCGCTGCTTCGGAACGGCGCACTGGAAGAGATGACTGCCGTTCCGGCAACTCTCGCCAAGCAGCAGACGAAGATCTACAGGATCGTCAAACACATCGACCGTCTGCCGGCCTGGAGTCGATACACGATATACGTCCTTCCAGCTGGGATGCAGGCGCCAATCAACGCGATGGACTATTGCGTGTTCGACGGTTCGAGCGGACGGTTGGCCGATGTCTCGCGCGGCCACGAAGGATGCGGCGTCACCAATATCCTGACATCTGACGGTAGGGATCCCACTGCGCAGGTCAGGCCGGCCCCCGATGTTCCGCTTCGCCCGAACGCCTACATCAGGATTCGGCACATCGGATCGAGCAGCCCACGACAGCGCGACGAAGGGGTTCGTGGCTCCATCGAGTCCGAGCTATCGTTTGCCTCCTACGGGATTGCCGGGTCTCCGGCGGAACGGGGATGGCCGCCCCCTCTCGACAGCAGCAACGACTACCATTTCGTTCTATTCGGAAGCGACTCGCCGACTCCCGACGACGTCATCCCGATCGCCGGCTTCGCTCATGTTCCGTACGTCGCGATGACGTCTCCAACGTTTCCTTCGGGTACGCTCGCAGAGTTCGTCGCGTACGCTCGTTCTCGTCCCGAACCCATCCGCTATGTGGATACGGGCAATCCGACCGCTCTCGCCGCAACGGAGCGGTTTCTGAAGCACTTTTCCATTGCAGGAGAGCGGATGCCGGCAACGTACGATGCAGCCTTTGTTCTCGTCAGCTCCGGCAAGGCCGACCTGATGTTCTCCACTATCCTGCACGCCGTCGATGTCGCCCGCACGGGTCGCGTACGATCGCTCGCCATCACCGGCGAGGCGCGTCATGCGTTATTGCCCGAAGTTCCTACGATGGCAGAGACGTTTCCAGGCTACTCAAACGGAGATTGGTATGCCGTCGGCGCTCCAAAAGACACGTCTCCGACCGAGATGGCTGCACTGACCTCCATCATCAAAGCGATCCGTTCCGATCCAGATACCAAAGCGAAATTCCGGTATATCGGGGTCGAGCCGTTCGATGCCGACGCCGAGACGATTTCCCGTCTCTTGGGACGATAGTGATGACGATAGTGATCTCGCATCGGTGCGTTGGGTGAGGCAGCTTCACTTGTGACGGGTGCCGCGCGGCTACAGCATGATCCGGAAAAGTGTGAAAGCGGTTTTCCGAAAAGGTCATGCTCGGCTCCGTTTTTGGAACTTCTCAGCCTGACGCGATGTCCTCGGTCGCGCAAGTCAATTTCTGATTTTCCGAAATTGACTTGACGATGAGGCCAAATCAGCAATATATCGATTTCGTCCCGTCCCGGTACGAGGGGCGTTTCGCGATCGTCACAAGCGCGGGATGGGATGCGGTGGACGCGGATGTGCCTTTGACGTACGGCACGGATGCGTACGGCAAAGTCGTGTGGTCCTGACGCCCCGATGCTGGCGTCAAGTCTCGCGGTTGCGCATCGATCCAACTGGATCGAGCGCGATATCCGCGAGGCGACGGTGACAACGAGCCCGGCCCGCCGGGGAGAGCGCGATATAAGCCGTAAAGCCATTGCGCAGGGAATGTCGGATGCCTCCGCTGCCCTGTATGCTCGTGTGCGTATTTTTTTCGCCTATTGCACACGAGACCGCGGGTGCAGCGTGCACCCGGCATTCCCTGCGCCCTCTGACTGGAGGGCCAGGAAATTCGATAGCAAGCCTCGGGCAAATCAGGCCGCGAGATCGTGAAGTCGTGTCATCCACCGGCTGTCATCATCCGCGAAAGCAGATGATCCAGTATTCCAGAGGCGCCAGCGATCAGATCGATGGGCCGCGGCGTACTGGATACCCGCCTTCGCGGCTATGACGATTGGTGTGTGGGTGGGCATTTCAGGAACAACTAATGCCGACCCGATCAACAGTCCCCACGCCAGCCACTCCGCGCAAGACAGGGCCCCCATATGAACCATCTCCTGCTAAATTGAATACCATCAGCAAAACCGGCGGCGCGAGACCGCTGGACGTGGAGGAAGCATGTCGTCGGTTCGCTATTACGACTGGATCGCGCATTTCGGCCGTCGCACGCCGGACAAGATCGCAGCCCACGACCTCGCCAGCGAACGCCGGCTTTCCTACGCGCAGTTCGACGCGCGCATCTCGCGGCTTGCCACTCACCTGCGCGACAAACTCAGTGTGACGCGCGGCGATCGCGTCGCGGTGCTGGCGCTGAACACGACGGATACGCTGGAAGTGCAGTTCGCCTGTTTCCGGATCGGCGCGGTATTCCTGCCGCTAAACACGCGGCTCACCGTTCCCGAACTCCAGTTCATTGTCGGCGATGCCTCGCCGACGGTGATGATCCACGACACTGAACTCGCCGAGGTCGCACTCACGGTCGCAAAGCTCTGCAACGTTTCATCCGCACTGCTGCTCGGCGCTGATGGTTCCTACGAGGCGGCAATCGCGGCTTCGACGCCGCTCGATCACGCGGAGATGGTCACACTCGATGACATCTCGACCATCATGTACACATCGGGCACCACAGGTCAGCCCAAGGGCGCAATCATCACCCATGGCATGACATTCTGGAATTGCGTCAACCTCGGCGGCCCCGCCTATGTCTCGCCGTCGACGGTGCTGCTCACGGTGCTGCCGCTGTTTCATACCGGCGGGCTGAATTGCTACACCAATCCGGTGCTGCATGCCGGCGGCACGGTGTTGATCATGCGCGCGTTCGATCCCGCGTTGGCGCTGCAACTGATCAGCGACCCATCCTGGGGCATCACCCAATTCTTCGGCGTGCCCGCGATCTACCAGTTCATGGCGCAGCATCCTTTGTTTGCGACGTCCGATTTCAGCCGCCTCGTGATCGGCGGCGTCGGCGGCGCGCCGATGCCGGTACCGCTCCTGAAAGTGTGGGAAGAACGCGGCGTCGCCCTGCAGCAGGGCTATGGCATGACCGAGACGTCTCCGGCCGTGCTGGCGCTCGACCGCGAGGACGCCGCGCGCAAGGCCGGCTCGTCCGGCAAGCCAGTGCTACACACCGAAGTGCGGATCGTCCGTCCTGACGGGACGGACGCGGATGTCGGCGAACTCGGCGAACTCTGGGTCAGGGGGCCAAACGTCACGCCGGGCTACTGGAACAGGCCGGACGCCAACCAGTCATCATTCACCGACGGTTGGCTGCACACCGGCGATGCCACGCGCGTCGACGAGGAAGGGTTCTACTACATCGTCGACCGCTGGAAGGACATGTACATTTCCGGCGGCGAGAACGTCTATCCGGCCGAGGTCGAGAGCGTGTTGCATCAGCTCACGGCAATCGCCGAAGCTGCGGTGATCGGTATCCCGAACGAGCAATGGGGTGAAGTCGGCATGGCGATCGTGGCGGTCAAGCCCGGCCATACGCTTCGGCCAGAGGAGATCCATGCGCATTGCCAGGCCAATCTGGCGCGGTTCAAATGTCCGCGCCTGATCGAGTTCGTCGACGCCCTGCCGCGCAACGCCACGGGGAAAATCCACAAACCGACGCTACGACAGAAATTCAACGCGCCGAAGCCGACCGACAAGGCGGCGATTGCTTCATGACGGTGCACCGGGATGCGACAAGCGAAAAGCCCGCCAGTTCATCACCGGCGGGCTCTTGTATCGGAGGCCAATCAGAGGATCCCAGTACATCCGTGGAAATCCAAAATCGGCAACCTTTAATCGACGCGAAGATTCTCGGCGCTGGTCTTGCCGCGCATCGGGTCCTTCTTCGCTTCGAACGAGATCTTCTGACCTTCATTGAGCGAGCTCAGACCCGCACGTTCGACGGCGCTGATGTGCACGAAAACGTCGGTGCTGCCATCATCGGGCTGAATGAAGCCAAAACCCTTGGTCGCGTTGAACCACTTAACTGTTCCGGTAGCCATGTAACTATCTCCAAGATGCGCGAAAGCGCTTTGCCCGCACGACCTCCGCGCAGGCTTGATCCGATTTCAACGATGTCTTGGGGATTGGGGCCGGTTTCGGCGTGGTCAACAAGGCAGAGCGGTAACTCGAATATCGCTCATATAGTGGGTTTCGCCGGTAATGCAAGGCTGGTGCGCGCTATCCCGGCAAGAACAACGCAAACGGCTCGTCGACCGTTCGCCGCAAATGCTGGCGATACACCGCATAATTGGCATCGCTCTGCGATATCCTCCCGAAGGTCGGGCTTGGGATCATCTTGATCGGCAGATAGGCGATGGGGGCTGCGATCGGCGTCAACAGCGAGCCGCGGCCGGCGAGCAGCGTGGTGATGATGCCATACATCTCGCCCGAAATCGCCGGCCGCGCCAGCGTGATCAGGCGATACTGGCCGTGCCGGTTGGTGACGAGATAGATGTGGCCCGACTGGTTCGGCACCGCCACTTCGCCATACTGGGTGTAGGCCGCATCCTGCCGTTCGCTTTCGTGAAACACCAGCGATGACGCCACTGTGTCCCAGACGATCTCGGTGCGGTAGGCGAAGATCGCATCCTTGTCGCCGAACGACGGACGCACCGTGACATAGGTCCCCTCGATCCAGGCCACCGCGCGGCGCGAATAGGCGCCCAACCCGTCAGGCGCGATGTCGCCGTTCCCGTTGGGCGCGACGGGCGCCGGTGCATCCGCCGTCTTGCGCAGGGAAACACCGAGCGCCTGCTCCAGCCGCACCGTGGTTGCGAGCGTAAACGGGCGGCGGCCGCCGAGCACCTTCTCCAGCGTCGAGAGGCTGAGTTTCGCAAGCTCCGCCAGCGATTGCCGGGAGATGCGGCGACGGGCGATCTCTTCGCGAATGGTATCGGCGATCTGCCGGCTTTGCTCGGCTGAAAGCTGCTTGTCCGGCGTCGGCATCGTCACCCCTGCTTTAACCGCGGCAGTGTATCAGACGCACAATCCATCACAAACCCGCACAAAGCCGTCCCGGCGGTGGCGGACCGCGGTGGCGGACGACCGAACAAGGCCGATCAATCCGCTCGCGCCAAATCGCTGAATTCCGCACGCTCCCAAGCGGCGAAATCGCCGTTCGGGAGTGACCGACATGACGACATGCGACGAAATTGAGGCCGACAAAAGCAGCGAACAGCCCAGCCTGATCCGGATGGTGCTGTTCTTCGTGATGCAGGGCGTTGCCGTAATCCTGGTCGGGTTTGCGGCATTATTCTTGAGCTTTGAACCGGTGTGGTCGGCGGAACGCCCGCAGGCCGCCTATCTCAAACCGGGCGACGCGCGCTCCGGCTCGCTGCTGCTGAAGAACGACGAAGGCTATGCCGATGCGTTGCGGCTCGGCATCGATGTCGATCTCACCGTATCGGGTCCGACGGTCCGCGTCCGCGTCACCCAGATTTTCCGCAACCCGACGCAAGACTGGGTCGAGGCCGTCTATGTCTATCCGCTGCCGTCGGGCGGCGCGGTTGATACGCTGAAGATGGTAATCGGCGATCGCGTCGTGGTCGGCGACATCAAGGAGCGGCAGCAGGCCAAGATCATCTACGAACAAGCGAAGCAGAACGGACAGAAGGCGGCGCTGACCGAACAGGAGCGGCCGAACATCTTCACCAACTCGGTCGCCAATATCGGCCCCGGTGAAACCGTGCTGGTACAGATCGAATATCAGGAGCCTGTCGCACAATCCGGCAACGAGTTCTCGCTGCGGGTGCCGATGGTGGTTGCCCCGCGCTACAATCCCGTACCGGTTGTCCAAAGCGTCGACTTCCGCCCCGACAGCGGCGGATGGGGTGCGAGCAAGTCCGACCCCGTCCCGGATCGTGACCGCATTTCGCCTGAAGTGCTCGATCCCGCGATGAACGCGCCTGTTAATCCGACCCGCATCACTGTGCGGCTGCAGGCCGGCTTCCCGCTCGGCGAGGTCAAGAGCCATCATCACGCGATCAAGACCGAAAAGGCCGATGGCAGCACGAGCATCATTCGTCTTGCCGAAGGCCCGGTGCCGGCCGACCGCGATTTCGAACTGACCTGGAAGCCGGCCGCGGAGAAAGCGCCATCGGTCGGGCTGTTCCGCGAGCGTGTCGGCGACAGCGATTACCTGCTGGCGTTCGTCACGCCGCCGGCGGTCGAGCAGGCGCAGCAGAAACCGATGCCGCGCGAGGTGATTTTCGTGATCGACAATTCCGGCTCGATGGGCGGCGTCTCGATCATCCAGGCCAAGGCCAGTCTCATTTATGCGCTCGGCCGCCTGCAGCCGAACGACCGCTTCAACGTGATCCGCTTCGATCACACCATGGATGTGCTGTTCCCGTCAGCCGTGCCGGCCGACCGGGAGCATATCGGCCGGGCCACCTCCTTTGTCGACGCGCTGCAGGCCAATGGCGGCACCGAAATGGTGCCGGCGATGCGCGCCGCATTGTCCGACAACGCCGGCGATGCCGGCTACGTCCGGCAGGTCGTGTTCCTCACCGACGGCGCGATCGGCAACGAGCAGCAATTGTTCGAAACCATCAACGCGCTGCGCGGCCGCTCGCGCATCTTCATGGTCGGCATCGGCTCGGCACCGAACACCTATCTGATGACGCGCGCCGCCGAACTCGGCCGCGGCACCTTCACCCACATCGGTTCGGTGGAACAGGTCGAGGAGCGCATGCGCGGGCTGTTCTCCAAACTGGAGAATCCCGCGGTGACGAATCTCACCGCAAAATTCTCGGACGCCACGGCCGATATCACGCCGGCCGCGATCCCCGACGTCTATCGCGATGAGCCGCTGGTTCTTGCGGCAAAGCTCGACAAGCTGTCAGGCTCGGTCGAGATCAAGGGTCGCATCGGCGACCGCCCCTGGGTCGTCACCCTGCCGCTGGCGAATGCGGCCGAAGGCAAGGGCCTGTCCAGGCTCTGGGCGCGGCGCAAGATCGCGGACGCCGAAGTCGCGCGCACCACGCGGCAGGCAAGCCCCGAAGATGCCGACAAGACCATCCTGGCGCTCGCGCTCGAGCATCAACTCGTCACGCGGCTGACCAGCCTGGTTGCGGTCGACAAAACTCCGAGCCGGCCGGAAGGCGCGCCGCTCAAGGTCTCGGAACTGCCGATCAACCTGCCGGCCGGCTGGGATTTTGAAAAGGTGTTCGGCGAGCGCCCACGCCTTCCTGCAACGCCGACGGAACGCCGCGCGGATAACGAGCAGGCGCAGGTTCAGATCGCGGCGCTGAAACGGGTGCAGCCCATCGTCACCCAGGCGCCCAGCACGGTCACGCTTCCGAGGACGGCGACCGACGCCGAACTGAAGATGATTGCGGGTGTGATCCTGCTCACGCTTGGCCTGATCCTGTTCGTGTTTACTCGACGTCAGATGTCACTGCGTTGACGTCGGCTGAAAGGAGGGGGCCCCCCACCTCCTCTTTCAGAGCGCGCGCGGCTTCCACCTGTCCCCCCAGGGTCGCGCGCGCCCCCTTTTTTCCCCGCTGTCATTCCGGGGCGATGCGAAAGCATCGAACCTCAGATGTGCAATTGCACATCTGAGGTCTGGTCCTTCGGACCATCCCGGAATGACGGAGCGCGATTGCTGCGCTCGCAATGACGGGAAACCCAGCAAGATGCCCCGCTTCGTCCTTCCTCTCCTTCTCGCCCTTATCGGCCTGATCCTGTTCGGCCAGGGCGCCTACATTCACGCCAAGGCGCTGCTGGCGCAGGTGCTGCTGGAACGGGCCTTTGAAAAAACCATCGCCACCGGGCGCGAGACAAAGCCGTGGTCATGGGCGGATACATGGCCGGTCGCCCGCATCGAGGTGAAGCGGCTCCATGCCAGCACCATCGTGCTCGCAGGCAGCAGCGGCCAGGCGCTTGCCTTCGGCCCGGGTCATGTCGAGCGGACACCCGACGCGGGCGAACGCGGCGTGGCCGTTTATTCGGCGCACCGCGATACGCATTTCGCCTTCCTGAAGAACATCACTATCGGCGATGAGATCGACGTCACGCGACGCGACGGCCGGGCGTTCCGCTACCGGGTGGATACGACCTCGGTCGTGCGCTTCGATGCCTCCGGCATCGATCCGCTCGCAGGCGGGCATGAACTGGTGCTGTCGACCTGCTGGCCGTTCGGCGCGTTGACGCAGGGGCCCGAGCGCTATCTTGTGCACGCCACCATGATCGGGAACGCGCCGGATTCACGCTGAATTCTCCGCGAGCCGGGATATCGTGCACGGCGAGAATGGCGCGGCGCACACCGCGCGTGTTGCCACACTCGCCAACTCTCAATAAAAGGTCTCGATCACAAGAAAAACACGGTGCGGCGAGCATTCTCGATCGTCACTGCCAAAAGAAACAACAGAGTTTAAGGGATACCCATGGACGCTCAGGCAAGCACCGCATCGCATCAAGCCGAAAAATGGTCGCCTTCGTCTGACGCCAGCGACATCGTCAAGAGCATCCATGCGATGCTGCACCCGCGCAATATCGTGCTGGTCGGCGCCACCGACAAGCCCGGCAACTATGCCGAGCGCATCTGGAACAATTTGATCAAATACAAGTACGAAGGCGGGCTGTTTCCGGTTAACGCCAAGCGCGAAACGATCTGGGGCGTGCCCTGCTACAAGGATTTCGCTAGCCTCCCCGAAAAGCCCGATCACGTGCTGGTGCTGGTGCCGGCGCGTTTCGCGGTGCAGGTGATCCGCGATGCCGCAGCGGCCGGCGCGCGATCCGCCACCATCGTCACCTCGGGCTTCAGCGAACTGCAGGACGAGGACAGCCAGCGGCTGGCGCTCGAACTGAAGGAGGCGGTGCGCGAGACGGGCCTTGCCGTCACCGGCCCGAACTGCCTCGGCAATCTCAGCGCGGGCGAAAAACTGTTCACCAATATCGACGACCGTATCGTCACCATGGAAGCAGGCCCGGTGGCGATTGCCGGACAATCCGGCGCCATCGTGATGGCGATCCGCCAGACGCTGGAAGATCGCGGCGTCGGTGTCGGCTACATGGTCACCACCGGCAACGAGACCGGCCTCGAGACGCCGGACCTGATGGCCTATTTCGCCGCCGATCCCTCGATCCGCGTCATCGTGGTCTATCTCGAAGGCGTCAGGAACACAAAAGTGTTCCGCGAAGCCTGCAAGGCCGCGCGTGCTGCCGGCAAGCCGGTCATCGCGCTGAAACTTGGTGCCTCCGAGGGTGGCCGCGCCGCCGCGATGGCGCATACCGGCGCGCTCGCCGGCTCGATCGAAACATTCGACGCGATCTCGACGCGCGAAGGCGTGATCCGCGTCCGCGGGCTCGACGAATTGATCGAGACAACCGAATGTTTCGTGCATGCCGAGTCGCCGAAGGGCAATCGCCTCGCCGCGGTTTCGCTGTCCGGCGGTAAGCGCGGCCTCTTGATCGACGCGTTCTATTCGGCCGGCTTGAATTTTGCGCCGCTCACCCCGAACGCGACGGCGCAACTGGCAAAGATGCTCGGTCCCGGCAGCATCGTCGGCAATCCCCTCGATGCCGGTTTTGCCGCGGTCGTGGACCCCTCGGTCTACATGAGCTCGATCAAGATCATGATCGACGATCCCGACACCGACATTGTCATCATCGACGCCGAACTGCCGAAGGCGCCGCATGAAATGCGCGAACGCAATCTGCGTATCGTCAACGAGATGGCCGGCGCTGCAAGCAAGCCCGTGGTCTATATCAGCGCCATGTCGATCGGCTTCACCGAATTCACCAAAGCCTTGCGCAAGTCGCTGCCGAACATCGCGGTCATGCAGGGGCTTGACCGCGCGGTCGGCGCGATCAAGTCGCTGATTGAATATTCTTCCCTGCGCAAGGAAGTGCCCGACATCGCATCGAGCTCGAAGGCTTCCGCGCGTGCGGTGCTGGAGAAAGCGCTCAAAAGCGCCAACGGCGCCGCGGCGCTCGACGAGGTGGCCTCGAAGAAGCTGCTCAAGGCGTACGGCATTCCCGTTTCAAAGGAAGAAATCGTGCAGACGGCTGCTGAGGCGGTGAAAATCGCCAAGAAGATCGGCTTTCCCGTCGTGGCCAAAGTGGTCAGCGCCGACATCCTGCACAAGTCAGACATCGGCGGCGTGGTGCTGAACCTCAACAGCGCGGCCGAGGTGAAGAAGGCGTTCAACGACATCACCGCGCGGGTCAAGAAAATCAAGAGCAAGCCGAAGCTCGAAGGCATTCTGATCGCGCAGCAGGTCAAGGCCGACCTCGAGCTGGTGGTCGGCGCGTCGCTCGACGCCGAGATGGGTCCAGTGGTGCTGTTCGGCACCGGCGGCGTCGATATCGAACTGATGAAGGACGTCGCCCTCGCCGGCGCCCCGCTC
This sequence comes from Bradyrhizobium sp. AZCC 2262, assembly GCF_036924535.1. NCBI lineage: Bacteria > Pseudomonadati > Pseudomonadota > Alphaproteobacteria > Hyphomicrobiales > Nitrobacteraceae > Bradyrhizobium > Bradyrhizobium sp. AZCC 2262. The sequence continues at coordinate 7,627,111 of NZ_JAZHRT010000001.1, forward strand.
GACGAGGCCGAGGCGAAACAACTCATCGCCAAGACCAAGGCCGGCGTGAAGATGAAGGGCTACCGCGGCAAACCGGCGTTGCACGAGGCTTCCGCCGTGAAGGCGCTGGTCGGCCTCTCCAACCTGATGGCCGACGCCGGCAATCGCATCGCGTCGATCGACGTGAATCCATTTTTGATCAACAGCAAGGTCGGCGTCGCCGTCGACGGCCTGATCGTGCTGAACAACGCCGCCGCGAACAAGGCGGCGGAACATTAGGCCTGGCTCGGTGGTCATTGTCGTCCCTGCGAACGCAGGGACCCATAATCACCGTCGTTAATTGTTACGAAGAAAATTAGCTTCCATAGCCTTGCCGATGGGCCGCGGCGTATGGGTCCCTGCGTTCGCAGGGACGACAGGTGTGGTTACAACCCCATTCCCCACTTCTGCACGGCCTGCAAAATCCAATCCCGGTAGAGCGTCAGCGGCGTAACGCCGGTCATGCCGCCGCAGCCAGCGCTTCCGTTCGACCCGGTCGACCAGCTCACCACACCGACGATAACAGGACCATCTTGCTTGTCCTCGAATACCGGCGCACCAGAATCACCCGTGCAGGCGCCAAGCCCCTCGCGCGTGCCCTGCCCCGCGGGATCGACAAGCCTGATCTGCAGCGTGCCGGGCTTGCCGGTCGCGACCAGACCGGCGACGCGGATGGTGCCGCCGCTCTTGCCGTCGCCGCGTACGGTCACGCCGATGCCTGCGACGGTGAAGCGGCTGCCGATCATGATGGGGATGTTTGGCATGCCGAGAGCGGCCAGCGTCTTTCCCTTGGGTGGCGCCACCAATTGCAGCAACGCGACATCTGCCGTCGCACGATGCGCCTGCATAGCCTGCATATTGAAGCCGGGATGGATGGCGACGGTTTTGACATCCTGCAACGAAGGTTGCCGGTCCGCGCCATATTCGACGATCTTGTACTCCGCGCCTGATGGCACGCAGTGCGCCGCGGTCAGCACCAGTTTCGGTGCAATCAACGCGCCGGTGCAAAAATTACCGCGCGAGCCGACGATGGTAACAACCGAGCGGGCCACACCTTCCGTCGACGGCGCGCCGCCGCCGACGATGGCATGCGCGGGAACGGAGAGCAGCAGGGCAAGGTTGGCAATAAGGCCGGCAACCACGCGAGACGGGATTTTCATCGGCGCAGCAATAACCCGCGCGGCGCATGCCGCCAAGCGCCCGATCGGGCTGGTTCCAGCGGGCAATTCGTGTTAGCCGCTCGCCAACGCATTTGTTTCAGGCGAGGAACAATGATCGAGGCAGTGATCTGGGATTTCGGCGGCGTGCTGACCACCTCGCCGTTCGAGGCGTTTGCGCGCTATGAGACCGAGCGCGGGCTGCCCGCCGACATCATCCGGCGCACCAACGCCGCCAACCACCTGGAAAACGCCTGGGCGAAGTTCGAACGCGCCGAAGTCGATATCGAAGCCTTCGACGAATTGTTCGCAGCCGAATCGCTGGCACTGGGCGCGGCGGTTCGCGGCAGGGACGTGCTGCCGCTGCTGTCGGGCGACCTGCGCCCCGAAATGGTCGAGGCGCTCAAGCGCGTGAAGGCGCGGTTCAAGACCGGCTGCATCACCAACAACCTGCCCGCCAACGCCATCGGCAGCCACAGCGGCCGCACGCTCTATGTCGCCGAAGTGATGGCACTGTTCGACCATGTCATCGAGTCCGCCAAAATCGGCCTGCGAAAGCCCGACCCGCGCATCTACCAGATGATGGTCGAGACGCTGAAGGTCGACCCCAAGAACTGCGTCTATCTCGACGACCTCGGCGTCAACCTGAAGCCGGCGCGCGAGATGGGAATGACCACGATCAAGGTGGTCAACGCGGCGCAGGCGATCAAGGAACTGGAAGTCGCGACCGGACTGGCATTGCGCTAGGCGGAAAATGGCGGAATTTGCCGTCGCCCATGTCGAAACGGCGCTTGTTCTTTGCCGGGAACGCGGGCAGAACATTGCGAAATCTATCGAATTTCGGAGTTGAAACCCCGTGGCTGATATCAGGCCTTCGGCCTCGATCGAGGCAGTGGAAAGCGGCCTTGCAGCGCAAGGCTATATTGCGAGCCGCCAGATCGCGACTGCGGTCTATCTGGCGCAGCAGATCGAAAAACCCATTTTGGTCGAAGGCCCCGCCGGCGTCGGCAAGACCGAGCTTGCAAAAGCGATCGCCGCCTGGCGCGGCATGAAGATGATCCGCCTGCAATGCTATGAGGGGCTCGACGAAGCGAAGGCGCTGTACGAGTGGAAATACGCCAAGCAGCTTCTGTACACGCAGATCCTCAAAGACAAGCTCGGCGAAGTCCTCGGCGGCGCTCCGACGCTCGAGGCCGCGCTGAACCAGCTTCACGATTTCGGCGACGTGTTCTTCTCCAAGGAATTCGTCGAGCCGCGCCCGCTGCTGCAGGCGCTGGAGCAGCCGGCCGGCTGCGTGCTGTTGATCGACGAAATCGACAAGTCGGACGCCGAATTCGAATCACTCCTGCTGGAAATTCTCAGTGATTTCCAGGTGACGATTCCGGAACTCGGCACCGTTGTCGCGGTCGCGCCGCCGACCGTGATCCTGACCTCGAACAGCGAACGCGATCTCGGTGACGCGCTAAAGCGGCGCTGCCTGCATCTTCACATCGGCTTCCCCGAACAGAGGCTGGAAGAGCGGATCGTCGAAAGCCGGGTGCCCGGCATTTCGCAAAATCTGCGCAAGCAGATGGTGAGCTTCATCCACGAGGTCCGCTCGCTCGACCTGAAGAAGCTGCCGTCGGTCAGCGAAACCATCGACTGGGCGCGTGTATTGGTGCTGCTGCAGGCTTCCGAGCTTGGCCACGAGGTGGTCAAGGATACGCTGAACGTCCTCCTGAAATACGAGGCGGATATCGAGGCCACCATGCCTCAGGTTTCCACCTTCATCGCCAAGGCCTCGCGTCAGAACGTCTTCGGATAGACAAGCGATGAGAGAGAACCTGCATCGCTTCTTTCGTGCGGCGCGGGGCGCGGGGGTGAGACTCTCGCCGGCCGAAAGCATCGATGCGATGCGCGCCGTCTCCAAGGTCGGCTTTGCCGACCGAACGGTCCTGCGGGATACGTTTCTGCTGACGCTGGCCAAGACGCAGGACGAGAAGAAGGCGCTCGGCGATTGCTTTGATCTGTTCTTCGATCAGCCGGAGCCGCAGGCGCCGCCCGAAGACGGCAAAGCGGACGAGCAGGATCCGTCCGGGTCTAATTCAGCCGCCGATTCGCCCGGCGATTCCAGCGGCAGCGACGAGCAGGCCGATGGGCTCGGCCAACTCGCCCAGATGCTGCTGGCGCAGGACCGCAACCAGATTTCGGCGGCCATCGCCAACGCTGCGAGCGCGGCCTCGCTGTCCGACATCCGCTATTTCACGCAGCGCGGCATCTTCTCCGGCCGCATCCTCGACCAGATGGGCATCCAGCGCCTGCGCGACGATCTCGACAATCTCGCCGCGACCAACCCCGCCCTGGCCGAGCGGCTGACCAACGCGCTGGACGGGCTGCGCGGCACGGTCCGCGACACCGTCTCGCAGGCGCTGATGCTGTACGGGCGCGAGGAAGCCGAAAGTCTGCGCAACGAGATCTTGCGCAACGCGCCGCTGTCGCGGATCGAGCCGCGGCAGGTCGAGCAGATGCGGCATCTGATCCGCCAGATCGCCCGGCGCCTGCGCGAGCGCTACTCCAAGCCGCGCAAGCGCCAACGCCGCGGCCATCTCGACGTGCGCCGCACCATCCGGCGAAACGCGGCATGGGGCGGCGTGCCGTTCCTCACCGCCTGGAAACGGCGGCACCGCGACAGACCGAAGATCGTCGCACTCTGCGACGTCTCGGGTTCGGTGGCGCGGGTGTCGGATTTCTTCCTGCTGCTGATCCACAGCCTGCACGAGGTCGTGGACGACGTCCGCTCGTTTGCGTTCTCTGGACACCTGATCGAGGTCAGCGGGATCCTGGAATCGAAATCGCCGGAAGAGGCGATGGCCGAGATCATGTCCAAGGTTGGCTTCGGCTCGTCCGATTACGGCAATTCTTTCGACGACTTCGAGCACGGATGGATGAACGCGATCACACCACAGACCACCGTGATCGTGCTCGGTGACGCCCGCAGCAACAATCTCGATCCCCGCGCCGATATCCTTCGCCGCATCGCCGAGCGGTCGAAGCGGGTGGTCTGGCTCAATCCGGAAGGCCGCATGGCCTGGGGCTGGGGCGATTCCGAAATGCCGCGCTATTCGACCTTCTGCACCGTGGTCCGCCAATGCGCCACCGCAAAGCAACTCGAACGCGCGGTGTCGGATATCGTGGCGAGCTATCAGTAGGCGCCTTCACGCATCGATCGCCTGCTTGATGCGCTTGCGCGTCAGCGGCAAATTCCGCAGCCGCCTTCCCGTGGCATTGGCGATGGCGTTTGCAATCGATGCCGCCGCCGGCCCCTGCCCGGTTTCGCCGCTGCCGAGGAACGGCTGGCCCGGGCGATTGATGATGTGAACCTCGATGCTCTCAGGCACGGCATCGAAACGCAGGATCGGATAGGTCTGCCAGTCGATGCTGGTTATCCTGGTGTCGTCGAAGCTAACGCTTTCGTACAATGTCCAGCTCATTGACTGCACGATTGCGCCTTCGATCTGGTTGATCAACCCGTCCGGATTGACCACCTGCCCGCTGTCAACCGCCGCCACCGCGCGGATCAGACGTGGACGACCGGTCTCACGATTGACCTCAACCTCGGAAGCAATGGCGCAGTAGGCCGCCAGATTCTTGTAACGCGCAAAGGCAAAGCCGAAACCGCGATCCTGCGGCGATGTTTGGCCGGCCTTCCACCCAAAACTCTGCGCAGCCTTTTCGATCACATCGCGACCGCGCGAGTCGTCGAGATGTTTCAATCTGAATTCGACCGGATCGGCACCGGCGAGCGTGGCGAGTTCATCCATAAAGCTCTCGATCGAGAACACATTGTGGTAGGCGCCGAGCGCACGCATCGCCGAAATCCGCAACGGCATCGCCGGGATGAAGTGATGCACCACCCGCGCGTTGGGAAAATTGTAGAACGGGATCGCGTTACGATCGCCGCCGCCTTCGGGCAACGGCAACGGTCTGGGCGCCGGCAAGGCAAACGGCTGCGCCATGTGTTGCGCCGCCAGCATCGATCCGGCGCCGCCCGGCCGCATCGAATGGGTGTTGCTGAAAACCTCGAAATTCCAGTCCGCGATCTTGCCGTTGCCGTCGAGCGAGGCTTTCAGTTTGGTCACCATCGCAGGGCCATATGGTTCCCAGGCATGTTCCTGCTCGCGCATCCATTGCACGCGAACGGGGCGGCCGGGCAACGCGCGGGCGATCAGCGCGGCGTCGGCCGCGGCATCGTCGGCGCCATTATGGCCATAGCAGCCGGAGCCTTCGACATGGATCAGGCGAACGCTGGCCGGAGGCATGCGCAGCATTTCGGCGATGCCCTGACGATCGGGATAGACGCCCTGGGTATGCGTCCATACGGTCATCGCACCGTCGACGAATTGCGCCACGGCGCAGGATGGTCCGATCGATCCATGCGCCTGATACGGCCGCGTATAGATCGCCTCGAGGGTCTTCTGGCCGGTGGCCGAGGCATTACTCCGCTCGAAGATGGTCGTGTTCTGCGACGGCAGGCTGGTTAACACCGCGAGCAGGTCGTCCTGCTTCGGTAGACTCGCGGTCTCCTTCCACTTCGTAGCGGCAGCAAGCGCGTTCATCGCCTTGATCGACTGGAATTCCTTTTCCGCGACCACAGCAAGGAAATTGCCGTCACGCACGATTTTGACGACGCCGGGGAGCTTCTCGACGGCGGAAGTGTCGCATTCGGTCAGTTGCGCGCCATAGCTCGGTGGGCGCACGACACGGGCGTGCACCATGCCGGGCAACCGCATATCCTGGACGTAGGCGGCGCCACCGGTAACCTTGGCCGGAATATCGACGCGCGGCACCGACTGGCCGATCACCCTGTATGTCGCCGGGTTCTTCAACTTTGACTTGGGCTGCGCCTGCACATGCAGCATATCGCCAGCAACGAGCTCCCCATACGACAGGCGCTTGCCATCCGGCGCGATCACCGCACCGTCTGCCGTCCGCAGGTTTTCGACCGGCAGATCGAGCCGCTTTGCTGCTTCCGCAACCAGCAGTTCGCGCGCCTGTGCCGCCGCGTTCTGGATCGCAGTACCGCTGTCCTTCATTGAGTTGCTGCCGGACGTATAGCCCTCGTTGGCGGTAACTTTGGTATCGGCGGTGACGACCTTCAATGACCCGAAGGCCACATCGAGCTCTTCGGCGGCAATCTGCTGAAACGCCGTCTTGAAACCCTGACCGAGTTCGGCCTTGCCGGTGAATACGGTAATGCCGTCATCGGCATCGATGCGGATCCACGCGTCGAGATAGGGCGACGTTTTCAGGCTACCGGGCGGGCTCGGCGCGGGCGCCGCCGGGGCATCCTGTTGCTGCGCGAAGGCGCCTGTGAGCGAAAAGCTGACGATCAGCGCGCCGCCGCCTGCCAACACGCGACGGCGATCGAGAATAACGGGGGCGTTCATCGGGCGCTCCTGCTGGCTGGAGCGGAGGCATCCGCCGTATCCATGAGTCTTGCGGCCCGATGCACCGCGCGCAGGATTCGCATATGGGTGCCGCAGCGGCACAGATGCGGTTCGAGCTCGGCGCGAATCTGCTCATCGGTCGGTTTGGAATTTCTTTGCAGCAGGGCCTGCGCCCGCATCATCATGCCGGCGATGCAATAGCCGCATTGCGCCGCCTGCTCTTCCATGAAGGCGCGCTGGATCGGCGCGGGCTCCGCGATCGTGCCGAGACCTTCCAGCGTCGTCACCTGCTTTCCTTCGAGCAGCACCATCGGCGTCACACAGGAGAGCACCGCCTTGCCATCGACAATTACCGTGCAAGCGCCACATTGGCCGAGTCCACAGCCGAACTTGGCGGCGTTGAGCTTGATGTCCTCGCGCAGCACGTAAAGCAGCGGCGTATCCGCCTCCGCATCGACCTGATGCTCCCGGCCGTTGACCTTCAATGTCATCATGGCTTGTCTCGCTGCATGGGATCGGCGGGCGCGTTGCGTGGCCCGGGCGATGTCTGGAGAAATACGGTCTGCGCGCGGCGCGCGTCCTGAACTGTCTTGTCAACGCCGGTCCATGCCGGCTGGTTGCTGAACCGCGCCCGCAGATAATTCAACAGGGCCGTAGCCTGTTCATCATTCATGCTGACGGCAAAGCCCGGCATGATCGGGCTGCGCTCGCCTTCCACCGCGCGGACGCCCGACAGCACGATGTTGGCGAGGTTGCGCGGGTCGGGACTTGAGATCGCGGTGCTGCGTCCGAGATTGATTCCGCCGTAGGGAAGCGGCCGGCCGCTTTCATGGCATGACGCGCAGGCCGCGGCATAGATCGACGCGCCAGCCGCGTTGGCCTGCGCAGCCGTCTTGCCCTGTGCCAGCGCCATCTCGCCCTGCCCCTTGCGATCCGCCGCAGGCGTACCGGACACGCCGGCCATATAGACCGCGATGGCGCGAACATCGCTCGACGGCACCGACGACAGATTGCTGACGACTTCCGCCATCGGCCCGCGTGCGGTGCCGTGATCGGGATGAAAACCGTCGCGCAAATAGGCGAACAGAGCGTCGGCGGTCCAGGGCACCGGTGAGTGCGATTGATCGTTGAGCGCATAGGCGTGCCAGTTGTCGACATCGCCGCCGGCAAACTGCGCGCTGTTGCGTTCCGCACCCAGCGCGTTGCGCGGCGTGTGGCAGGCGCCGCAATGCGCCAGCCCTTCGACCAGATAGGCACCGCGGTTCCATTCAGCGCTTTGCTTGGGATCGGGCTGATGGGTGTCGTGACGAAGGAACAGCAATTTCCACCCGGCAATGGCGAACCGTTGGTTGAACGGGAAAGAAAGCTGGTTTTCGCGCGCCGGCGCACGAACAGGCTGCCGTGTCATCAGGAAGGCATAAAGCGCCCGATCGTCTTCATCGCTGACATTGGTGAAGTGGTCGTATGGGAATGTCGGATAAAGATGCTGGCCTTCACGATTGACGCCGGACCGCATTGCGCGCTGAAACGCGGCCTCCGACCATCGCCCGATTCCCGTCTCCGGCTCCGGCGTGATGTTGGAGGAGAAGATCGTGCCGAACGGGGTCGGCACCGGCAGACCGCCGGCAAAGTTCCTGCCGCCGCGCACGGTATGGCAATCGTTGCAATTGCCGATCGCCGCCAGATCCCGGCCCTTTTTGACGAGGGCGGCATCGAAGGTCTGCGGCGCCGGAGGATCGATCGTGGCAAACGCCGGCCGCCAGACGATCGCAAAGGCTGCCGCCACGGCTGCAATCAGCACGACCGCGACAATGCCCGCGATGATCCGCGCCGATCTCGTCATGCGCTCCCCTGTGTTTATTGTTTGGGTCGTGTTCTAACACAAATCTCCCGCCGACGTTTCGCCCATGAGGGCGCCATTCACCAGTAGTTGACCCCTCCTGGCTGCCCTGAAATGCGCCGCGAGAGCATCGAATCAGGCATGGACTTGCCATGATCTTTTTGGCCTACTTGGCCTCATCGATTCCGCCGCATCTGCCTCAAAGCCGGCTGCCGCACGGCCACTAACCGGACGACCTCACCCCTTATGCCTGCCCCCGCAGCCCGCAACCGTGTCTCCGGCACCACCCCTGACGCGCTTTCAGTGCTGAATTCCGTGTTCGGCCTGCCCGGCTTCCGCGGCGAGCAGGAAAAAATCGTCCGGCACGTGACGGACGGCGGCAATTGCCTGGTGCTGATGCCAACCGGCGGCGGCAAATCGCTGTGCTATCAACTGCCGTCCTTGCTGCGCGAAGGCTGCGGCATCGTGGTGTCGCCGCTGATCGCGCTGATGCGCGACCAGGTCGCGGGACTGCTGGAGGCCGGCGTCAACGCGGCGGTTTTGAACTCGACGCTATCGTTTGACGAAGCCTCGGAGGTCGAGCGGCGGCTGCTCGCTGGTGACCTCGACCTGCTCTACGTCGCGCCGGAACGGCTGCTGACACCGCGCTGTCTCTCGTTGCTGGGACAGGCCAATATCGCGCTGTTTGCAATCGACGAGGCGCATTGCGTGTCGCAATGGGGGCACGATTTCCGTCCCGAATATATCGGCCTGACCGTGCTCGCCGAACGCTTTCCCAACGTGCCGCGCATCGCGCTGACCGCGACTGCCGACGAGATGACGCGCGAGGAGATCGTGACCCGGCTCGGGCTTACAGGCGCACCGAGCTTCATCTCGAGTTTCGACCGTCCGAATATTCGTTATGAGATCGTCGAAAAGCAGAATGCCCCGGCCCAGCTCAAGGCCTTCATCAGCGAACGCCACGCGGGCGACGCCGGCATCGTCTATTGCCTGTCGCGGTCCAAGGTCGAGGACACCGCGGCAGCCCTGACCAGCGCCGGCATTCCGGCGCTACCCTATCACGCCGGCCTCGACGGCAGCGTTCGTGCCCGCAACCAGGATCGCTTCATCAACGAGGACGGCGTTGTCATCGTCGCCACCATCGCGTTCGGCATGGGCATCGACAAGCCGGACGTGCGCTTCGTGGCGCATCTCGATCTGCCGAAAAGCATCGAAGCCTACTACCAGGAGACCGGGCGTGCCGGGCGCGACGGCAAGCCATCCAGCGCCTGGATGGCGTATGGCCTGTCCGACATCGTGCAGCAGCGCCGCATGATCGATGAATCCACCGGGGCCGAAGCGTTCAAGCGGGTGTCGATCGGCAAGCTCGATGCGCTGGTGGCGCTGGCGGAAACCGCCGGCTGCCGGCGCAGCCGCCTGCTCGGCTATTTCGGCGAGGCCGTCGCCGGCACCAATTGCGGCAATTGCGATAACTGCCTGTCACCGCCACAGCTTCGCGACGGCAAGGTCGCCGCGCAAAAACTATTATCCTGCGCCTACCGCACCGGGCAACGTTTCGGCGCCATGCACCTGATCGACGTGCTGGTCGGCCGCATGACCGAGAAGGTCACGCAATTCGGCCACGACAAGCTGTCCGTGTTCGGCATCGGCGGCGATCTCAACGAAAAGCAATGGCGCGCCGTGATCCGCCAAATGGTCGCCATGGGGCATCTCAGGGCTGACAGCGAAGCCTTTGGCGCGCTGAAACTGACGGAAAGCGCGCGCGGCGTCCTGAAAGGCGAGACGGAAGTCATGCTGCGCGAGGCGGCGCCCGGCGCGCGCATCCGCGCCAGCCGCGCCAAATCAAGGCGCGGAGATCTGGCGCCGCGCGCCGAGACAAAACCCGCCGATGCCGGCCTGCAGGCGGCGCTTCGGGCATGGCGCTCCGACATCGCCCGCCAGCGAAGCGTGCCGGCCTATGTCGTGCTGCACGATTCCACCATCGACGGCATTGCCGCCGCGCGTCCAATGACGCTCAACGAGCTGCGCAACATCCCGGGCATCGGCGACAAGAAGCTCGAACATTACGGCGACGAACTGCTCGCACTGGTCCGAGCAGCCGACGCGTAAGCCCGCCTCACTTCATCCGTTGCGGAAGGTGTAGGCATATCCGTTGATCGCGGGCGCGCCGCCGAGATGGGCATAGAGGACCTTCGAGCCCTTCGGGAAGTATCCCTTGTTCACGAGGTCGATCATGCCCTGCATGGATTTTCCCTCGTAGACGGGATCGGTGATCATGCCTTCGAGGCGCGCGCACAGCCGAATGGCTTCCTTGGTCTCTTCTGAGGGAACGCCGTACGCCGGGTAAGCGTAGTCTTCGATCAGCACACAATCGTCCTCGACGATCTCGCGGCCAAGTTCAACGAGACCGGCGGTGTTGCGGGCGATGTCGAGCACCTGGGCCTTGGTCTGGGCCGGGGTGAAGGAAGCGTCGATGCCGATCACCTTGCGCGCGCGGCCGTCCCTGGCAAATCCCACCAGCATGCCGGCATGGGTTGAACCCGTAACCGTGCAGACCACGATATAATCGAAGGCGAAGCCGAGCTCCTTCTCCTGGCGCCTGACCTCCTCGGCGAAACCGACATAGCCGAGCCCGCCATATTTGTGCACGGAGGCGCCGGCCGGGATCGCGTAGGGCTTGCCGCCCTTGGCCTTCACATCCGCGATCGCCTCTTCCCAGCTTTGGCGAATACCGATGTCAAAACCTTCATCGACCAACTGCACATCCGCGCCCATCACGCGGCTGAGCAGGATATTGCCGACGCGGTCGTAGACGGCGTCCTCATGCGGCACCCAGCTTTCCTGCACCAGGCGGCACTTCATGCCGATTTTGGCCGCAACGGCGGCGACCATGCGGGTGTGGTTGGACTGCACGCCGCCGATCGAGACCAGCGTGTCCGCGTTGGAGGCGATCGCATCGGGGATGATGTATTCGAGCTTGCGCAGCTTGTTGCCGCCGAAGGCCAGACCCGAATTGCAGTCCTCGCGCTTGGCGTAGAGCTCGACCTTGCCGCCGAGATGCTGCGAGAGCCGCTCCAGCTTCTCGATATGGGTGGGCCCGAATGTGAGCGGATAGCGTTCGAATTTCTCCAGCATCGTCATCCCCTTTGGTGGTCCTGATCTCTCGGGAACGGCCGTATCACCGGGTACCAGAAATGTGCTCTCTAAGTTGTCGGATATCCTTTATGAATATTGCAAAGATGCCATAGCTGAATACTGTTTCATCCGCTATTTGATAAACTTCCGAGAGATTCTTTCATGAGCGGCCGGCTCGACCGCATCGACCTTAAGATATTGCGTTTGCTGCAGAATGGCGGCCGGCTGACCAATGCCGAGCTGGCCGAAACGGCCGGCGTCAGCGCCGCGACCTGTCATCGCCGGACCCAGCGCCTGTTCGACGAGGGGTTCATCTCCCAGGTCAGGGCGATGGTGGCGCCGCGCAAGGTCGGCAAGGGAGCGTTGGTCATGGTCGGCGTGGTGCTGGACCGCTCCACACCTGAAAGCTTTGCCGCCTTCGAGCGGGCAATCGCGCAACTGAAATTCGTGCTGGATTGCCATCTGGTGGCCGGCGATTTCGACTATTTCCTCAAGATCCGCGTCGGCGACATGGAGGATTTCAACCGCATCCATGGCGAACAATTGATCGCGCTGCCGGGCGTCCGCCAGACCCGGACTTTCTTCGTCATGAAGGAAGTGGTCGACAACGCGCCGCTCGATTTCTGATGCCCGTTGTGGCGCTGCAAAACAGGGCTATCCTACCTTGGCGCGCTTCCGGAATCCTGCGAGACTCTGGTCACACAGCGCGCCATGTCCTATCAACCGGGGCATGACCATGAAATTCCGCCGGCAGGCTTTCGCCCTTGCCATCGCCCTCATTGCAATGCCGGCTCGCGCCTCGGAAGAGCTTCCGCGGCCAGAGCCCGATACCATCATCTTTGCGATGATGTCCGGCAAGTGCAGGACGTTCAAGGTCGGCGGGCGGGATCTGCCCTGCCGGGCCGTGGCGTTCTCCCAGAACGAGGAAGGCAGGGCGAATTTCACGGTCGCGATCAACGACCCCAAGGACGACAGCCACATCATTACGTTTTCCGGTGACAACGGACGAAGGCCGGACCCCAACGTGTACGAGCTGCCGATCGACCGGATGCTGCTGAAATCCAAGGATCGGCCGAAGGCCGATGGCCTGCCGGTGCCGTCGATCGAATTGGCTACGGGCCTCTGTAGGCAGGCCGGGAATTTTGTGACACTTGAGCTTTCCAGCATCAGCTGCAGCGCCATCGACCAGAACGGCAAGAAATACGAACTGCAGTACCAGTCCGACGGTACACCCATGGCGGTGCGCCGCATCAAGCGGATGCGCGTCGGTAGCCCCGCGGTGTCGCCCTTCGACGATGTGAAATGAAGGGCCGACGGCGGAAAACCGACGGCGGCAGTGTCGATCCACGCTTGGCTCGCGACTGCGCGGACAAGTTCAGGCTAGCGTGAAAGTCCTCGCGGGGAGTGCAGGCGATCAGTCAGAGTCAAGCGATTGCCTTCATACGGGCTTACCGTGTGCCGCTTCGCTCGCGCCCGCCCTTCGTTGGCAGGATAGCGGTCGCGATCTCAAACGCGACGGCCCATCTCGGCTTTTCTTCCTCCGCGCCGGGCACGTTGATCTGAACGCCTACACCGTCGTTGATCGAATAGGACGCGGCCAGTGCGGCGGCTTCGAGGGCGGCACCGCGCGAATCGTAGACGCCACCGATCTTGACGTTGTCGGCAAATACCGACCAGCCCAGCGGCGCCTTCACGATTTCGAACACTGATCGTTCCATTAGCTCACCCTGTACCGATTCACCTGTATCGCTTCCGCCCCTCGCCTACGCGGCGAATCCTGGCCATGGGAGGAGCGTCGCGACGGGACGTGGGTTTGTCACCGGCGGCCTTCACCCACCCGGCGGAACCCCGCCACCCGGTCAACGAATTCAACGCCGGTGCAAGCGCGATTTCCTTCCGCACAGCATCGACAATCCGATCGAATTCAACTTCGCTCATCGCACGCTCCATTGCGCCAGGTCCGGCAATCTGCCGCCAGGACGATAAGAAGGACCGCGCTAAGCACAGATCGCCATGCAAGTTTGTTGTTTGAAGGCTCGCCTCCAGTCGCTTCGATGGCAAAAAAGGGCCGAAATCGGGAACGGCCGGATCGTACCCTGCGAAACCGGTGGCCTTGATGCCCCGTCGGTGCCCTCCCTTGGCCCAACTTGCCCGTTGCGTGCTAGATTCGGCTGCGAATCAGGAGAGTTTGCATGCCGGTAGACAGCGACAGCGCCATTGCGTGGCACCGCGCCCAGCTCAGGAAGCTTCGCGAGACCCTGAAGAACATCGAAACCGCGAGGTTCACGGTGGGCGAGCCTGCGCAATCGAGCAGGATCGGCAAAACGCAGAAGGCCATTGCCGAACTCGAGCAGAAAATCCGGCAGTCGCAGCACATCATCGCCGCCTATGAGCGGCAGACCCGGCGACCGCTCGCCACCGACCAGCGAAGCCTTGCGACCGTGAGATGGAGTGCCTGGAATGCCCAGGCCGCGCATAGCCGCGGCAGCAATTCGCGGTAAGCGTTGAGCCGCCGGGCCATCCGGCAGGCTCCGCGCCCAGCTTTCGAATTGGCGCATCCATCAATTTGGCGCGCTGCCGATGCGTTCGCCGCCGGGCGCCCTAATTCCTTGCAGTCTCTTTTTCTTTCGCCTTGGCCTTGCAGGAAATGAGAAACGTGAACGCCCGCGCATTGCGCGCGATGTCGGCGGTCTTCAACTCGTCCTTGGCGTCGGAGATCTGATACGGCACCACGCTGTTATCGAGAAAGTCCCGCAGCGCTCCGGTCTTGATGGCGAAATTGATGTTCTCGGGAATGTTGCCCGTGGCCCTCACGAATTTGATTGCGTTCAGTTTGGCCGCGACCACGCCGACCACGTCGCCGCTCGAGGCCAATAGCGGCCCGCCGCTATTGCCGGGTTGAACGGCCGCGCTGATCTGCAGAAAGCGCGTGTCGTTCAGGATGCCGCTGAGCGAGCTCACGATCCCGGTCGTCACCGTGAAATCGGACGTCAGCAGCCCATGGAAGGGGTAGCCGATCGCCACCACGCTGTCGCCGGACTGGATCGCCTTGTCCCTGATCCTGGCGATGTTCTTGAACGAGCCGGTAACCTGCAACAGGGCAAGGTCGTTGGTCTCGTCGCTCGACACCAACCGCAATTTGGCGGGCGCCTCGCCGGACAGATTGCCCAAGATGTCGCCGACGCAGCCCTGCACGACATGCGCATTGGTCACGAGGTGCCCGTTCGGGCTCACCAGAAAGCCGGTGCCCGTCTGGTCGAACTGTCTGTCGGGCTTGGCCGGTGCCGAATCCGGCGCAGCTGCCGTGGCGACCGGCTTGGCGGCGGGAAGGACCGAAAAATCGCCGGCGCTGGCCACACCCGATTGCCTGGTCTTGGCGACGCAGTTCGCCAAAATGGGCAACAGCTGTCCGGTCTGATCAAGGTTGAACTGAAACAGCTGCCCCTGTGTGTAGGCGGTCATGGCTTTTGCCCGTCGGAACTGGGCGATGAGCGAGGAATTGCTCGGCATCGGCACACGCACCAGCTTGTCGGCGATCGGAACGCCGTGAACATTGAACGGTTGCTGGCCGTCGAATGTCAGGGTCAGCGGAAACGCCGCGCCGGTCGTCAGCTTCCATTGTTCATGCATGAAGCCGAGGCTCCAGCCACCACTGTTGTCGATCATCACGAGAAAAAAGACACCGCTGGCGTATCGGGCGCCGGCTGCACAGTGCGTGAAAGACCCGGTCTCGTCGTTGGTATAGGCGCCGCCCTGCCAGTTGCCGACGCTGATCGTACCGTAGGGGCCCGCGCGCGTCCGCATTCGAACTGGCAAAAATCGTACTCAGCAAAACTGCGACCGCAGCAGCACCGCATTTCATAAGCGTTTTCCCCACAGGCCCAGGGTGAGCATATTTTGCTTTGCAACCAGAGTCCATTTGGACCGAGGGCGGGAGACCGAAATTTCCTGCCGCGGAAAGCGGAAAAATTGGCCCGGCATCGGTTTCATGCCGGGGGCGCGGCCCGGCCGCCGAAGCGCTTTCGTTAAGCTCTTTGCCGGATCATTCGGCACATCGTCGCGATCGTCGTAAGATCGACACCGATTCGCATCCGCCCGCAGCAAAGCAGCTCATCGCTTGGCAGGACAACGCATGGACTTGGCACAAGGCGGAGGCAATTTCGAGCAGAGGGACGCGCTGCGTCCACCCGCGGTCGTGCTGATCCCCGGCCTCCTGATGGCGTTTTACGTCTGGCTGAATCTGCTGACGACCATTCCATATCCAGGCAAGATCGGGATCGACTACAATACCCTCGGCACCGACTGGATGGTCTTCTACGGCGCGATCCGCTCGGTCCTCGATGGCAACGCGCCGCTGATCTTCGACGGCGATCGCTTCACCGACTTCCTGAACACGAATTTTGCCGGCTGGCTTTCCAAGCCGCTGGAATTTCGGCCATGGGCTTATCCGCCGAGCTTTCTGCTGATCCTGCTGCCGTTCGCGCCATTGGGATTCTTCGGCTCCTATGTGGCGTTTCAGGTCGTGACCGGCGCCCTGCTGGCGCTGGCGCTGCGATCGCGTGCGGCAGCCGCCGTGCCATCGCCCGCCCTGCTCGTGGCCGCGCTGGCTTGCCCGGCATCGGCCATCAATGCGATCGACGGTCAGGCCGTCTTTCTGGTCGCAGCCCTGATCGTCGGCGGGTTTGGCCTTCTCGAACGGCGGCCTTATCTCGGCGGATTGGTGCTCGGACTGCTGACGTTCAAACCCCAGTTCTGCATCCTGGTCCCGATCGCCTTGATCGCGGCCGGGCAGTGGCGCGCCCTGCTGGCGTCGGGCCTGTCGGCATTCGCAATGATGATCGCGAGCGGATTGATTTTCGGATGGGACCTGTGGCTGCGCTGGTTTCCGCTCATCATCGAGAATCTCGTCAGCCCGAGCGAGAAGTGGATCGAGTTCGGCCGCATGTGGGGCCACAGTGTCTACACCTGCGCGGTTCTGCTCGGCGCGCCGCAACGGCTGGCGTCGTGGATTCAACTGCTCGCCGTGCTCGGCGCAGCCTCATCCGTCATCATCGCGTTTCGATCGCGGTTGGGGACGAGGGAAAAGACGGCGCTGTTTCTGGCTGCGACGGTGCTCGCCGCGCCGCATTCCGGACCCTATGATGTGACGCTGCTGGTGATCGCGGCGGCGTTCTGGTTGATGTCGCGCGCCGCGCCGCTGCCGCTGTGGTGCTGGACGCTGGCGTTCATGATCTGGCTCCTGCCGATGCTGAGCCCGCCTTTGATTTTCCCCGTGGCCAGGATCGCCCCGCTCTTTCCGGTGCTGCTGATCGTGCTTCTGCTCCGTCCCGGCGTATCGGCCTCGGTGCACGGACGATAGGAGCGAAGGCCGGACTTCCCGGATTTTCATCGGCAGAACCGTGTGCCGAAAACGGGCGGCAGCATGACCGAGGGGAGCGGCTAAACGTCCCGGCTCTGACCCGCGTTCGGCCCCTCATTTTAATGGATCACGTGTGGCATCTTGCATACGGTGGAGCCCCGTTGCTCTGCCCCTTCCGCGTTTAACACCGGAACCAGGGAGGCAAAAAAGACAATCACGCCGCCGATAGCGGCCCGCCCAATTCGCAATAGCCGGAGGAAAATACCGTGAAACCAAGAGTTGTCCGGTGCGCACTGTTTGCACTTATCGCGGTCGTTTTCGCCGTGGCCGGCCAGGCCCAGGCCCAGACATGGCCGGACAAACCGATCACCTTCATCGTGCCGTTCGCGGCCGGCGGCGGCACCGATGCCTTTGCCCGTCCGCTGGCGGCCCAGCTCGATGCCCAGCTCGGCAAGCGCGTGCTGATCGAAAACCGCGCGGGCGCCGGTGGTACTGTCGGCGCATCGGCGGCCTCGAAGGCCGCGCCTGATGGCTACACCTTCTTCATGGGCGCGGCGCATCACGCCATTGCACCCTCGCTCTATCCCAACCTCGACTACAACATCGAGAAGGACTTTATCGCGGTGGCGCTGATCGCGCGGCCGCCGCAGGTGGTGGTGGTCAATCCGGACAAGGTCGCCGCCAGGACGCTCGCCGAGTTCATCGCCTACGCCAAGGCCAATCCGGGCAAATTGAACTACGGCTCCGCCGGCGCCGGCACCACGCATCATCTGGCCGGCGAACTGTTCAAGGTCCTGACCAAGACCAACATCCAGCACGTCCCCTATCGCGGGGCCGGCCCCGCGATGCAGGATCTCATCGCCGGCCACGTGCCTGTTGTGTTCGATGGGCTCGGCTCGTCGGCAGCGCCCGTCAGGGCGGGACAGTTGCGCGCACTCGCCGTCGCCGCGACGAAACGCGTGCCGGCCTTCCCCGATCTTCCGACCGCCGCGGAAGCGGGCCTCGCCGGATATGAAGTGTCGACCTGGTACGGCCTGTTCGCACCCAGGAATACGCCGCCGGCGATCGTCCAGCAGATGGCCAAGGAGTTGCAGAAGGCCATGCAGACAGCAGCCATCAAGGAAGCCTGGGAGCGCAACGGCTCCGATGTCCCTGATGTCGCCGGTCCCGCGTTTGCGAAAATGGTGTCCGCGGAAGTCGATCGCTGGCGCAAGGTCGTGACGGAAGCGAACGTGAAGCTGGATTAGCCCAGTAGATCAGGCGCGGCATCGTTTCACGACACGTTCGCCGCACTGGGATCGCTGACTAGCTGCCGTCGCGCACGCCATAGCGCATGAAGTCGTCATCGATTCCGGCGTGGATGATCTTTGCCGCGGAAATATCGGCATCGCCGCCAGCCTTGTCGCCGTTCTTGAGCCTGGCAAGCCCGCGCCCATAGAGCGCAGTCGCGAGCTTTGGATCTGCCCGTAGCGCGGAGCTGAAATCATCGATCGCCGCACCCGCCTGTCCCATCTTCAGGTGAATCAGTCCACGCGAGTCATGGGTGGCGGCATCGTTCGGCCATGATTGCAGCACCTTGTTGCAGTCCTCAAGCGCCGCCTGTAACGAGCCGAGGATGGCACGGGTCCAGCAGCGTCCGCTCCACGCGGCTTCCAGATTGGGCTCAAGGCGAATGGCCTCGTCGTAGTCCCGCGTCGCGCGATCGTATTCGTTCTTTTTCAGGTAGACCCCGGCACGGTTGACGAACGCCCTGCCGTAGTTCGGATTGAGCTTGATCGCCTGATCGAAAGCTTTGAGGGCAAGGTCGTATTCGCCTTTCCTCAAATAAGCCGCGCCGCGGTTGTTGAAGGGCTTGGCGAAAGCTGGATCGAGCTTGATCGATTGATCGAAATCCAGAATGGCCCGATCAAAGTCTCCCTTTGCCGTATTGGGCATTGCCGCGATTGTTATAGGCAATGGCAAGCGCCGTCGTCGTAGCTTGACCGGAATCGATGAGCGCCGTGCAACCGTCGATCCGGGCTGCAAGCGATGTGCGATCCGAGCCGTTGCACCGCGCGACATTCCCCAAATAGTCGCTCTTCTTCGGGCTCTGCGCGGCAGCCGGTGACCCCAGCAGCAACAGCAGCAAGGCAAGCGCAGGCGCTACGCCGTGAATAATGCGCCTGCTCGCACTCAATTCCATGTCAGGCCTTCCGATGTTCGAACCAGAGAACGGGCCTAGCATCCTCGACAGATGTTCAGATTTGACTTGGGAAAAGCCTTTTGGTCCGGCTGCTGCGCCGCTGGCGCGCCCGGCTTTCGCATGACGCTGCTCTTGCCCTCTTCAATCAGCGTGGAAAATCTGACCGTCCCGTCATCGGAAATTTCGACGCGCGGCGTGGTGCCTCGAACGCCCATGGTCGCGACGGGGGTGTCGATCTTCATATCGCCGGTCTTCGCGACTTTGCCGGCGACAAAGGTGAAGGTTCCCTTGGTCAGGTTGACCAGGCTGGAATTGGACGTACTATTTGGATCGTACACGAACTCGTTCAAAACCATGCGCGCGTTGCTCGACAGGTTGAAGGAAGTGCCGTCGGTGAAGTTGATCCCGGCCTTGCCGTCGGCGCCGGTCGCAACCGCATCGCCCTGATAGACGAGGTCACCTACTTTGGCCTGAGCAGCCTGACCTGCGGTGCCCACCTGAATGACCGGCGTGCTCGCGCGTTCAATCGTGACCGAGCCCGTGGCAACAACGACTTTTCCAATCGGCTTTGACGCGACATCCTGAACGGCGGGTTTGGCGGAATCGCGTTGCGCGTGCGCCGGCGCGCCGAAAAGTCCGGCCGCCGCCAGAACGAAACCTGCCACCCATACGGCAATCGCACGCGTGCACATGACCCCCCCTTTCCCGAGAAGATCTTGTCCGAGAGACCGCTCACTGGCGCCTTGAATCGTCGGCCAAGGCGACGTTGGACCGCAACATTAGACCCGATGTCGGCGGAAGGCATCATCCACCGCCCTATCAAAAGTATTACATCTTTTGAGCCTAATGCCTAACGCCCATGAGTTGGGGTAGTTTGGAACGGGAAATCTCGGCAACCAGCCTCTGCTGGCGGCGCGGAGTATTTTGACCTTTCGGGCTGGGCAGAGCCAGACGACGAAAAAATGCATGAGGTAGGTGGCAGGCGGGGTTAGAGCCATGCTCGTCAGATCCCACGACGAGACGGGGGACGAACGGAAGGCCGTTGCGGCCCCGCTTCCCCGAACGATCGGCAACGTTCAGACCGCGGCCGGTTCCGGCCCCCTCCCGCGTGCGATCGCCACTTCCGCTCAAGCAACGGCTGCCGATCCGCGAAACCGCAGTGCCGCCGGCGGATTCGGCCTGCTGTCGCTCACAGCACTGACCTTCTCGCTTGTGAAGGAGGTCCAGGCCGCCGATCCGAACGTCACATTCCTGGACGACGGCAACATCTCCTACAAGGACCTCGAACATGGCGCCTTCGAGCTCGTCACCAAGGAGCTGATCCCCCGATACTTCCTCGTTGAGGATCCCGGACAGACCGTCGCCTTGCGTCCGCAAGGTTCCTCGGTCAGCGTCAGTCAGACCACAAACTCCGCTGCGCGAATGGCCGAATTGCAGGCGGCCCAGCAGGAGGCGCTCGCCACCTTCGAGAAAGGGATGGGGTCAACCGGCTCGAGCACACCTCCGGCTCTCGAACAGTTACCCGTGCAGCCGATCAATTTCACTCCGATTGACAATTCCGCCCCAGAGCAGGATTTGCCTGTGCTGCCCGGCTCGATCTTCGCCTCGGTCCCGGAGACCATTCTCGGAAAACTGCCGCCTCCACCGCCGACGCCGCCGACGTTGAATGCGATAGCCGGGCCGACTGAAATCGACACCACGGTCTTTGACGTCTTCACTGCGACAAACGGCACTTTCCTTGCCAGCAGCCCCAGCAGCGGCGCGACGCTGACCTTCGGCATCAGCGGGGGAACCGTCGGCAGCACCGTCATCGCTGGCCGAACCTACGATGTGTCAAAGGCTGGTCCTTACGGCACGCTTTACGTCGAGAGCACGACCGGCGACTATACGTTCGTTCCGAACAATGACGCGATCAATGCGCTTGTTGCGCCGACCACCACGGATTTCACGATCACCGTATCCGACGGCACGCTCTCGGCCAGTCAGCCCTTTACGATCGCCATCAACGGCACCAACGACGCGGCCGTCATCTCGGGCGCCACCCATGGCACGGCGATCGAGGCCGGCGGCGTCGCCAACACCGCGCAGGGCGCGCTGAGCGCCACCGGGATGCTCAAAAGCGCCGACGTCGATGATGCGCCCAACACCTTCACGGCGGTCAGCACGCCGACCGAGAGCGCGCACGGCTTCGGCACCTTCACGATGACGAAGGCCGGCGTGTGGACCTACACGGTCAACGATGCCAACAGCGCGGTGCAGGCACTCAATGTCGGCGACACGCTGACCGACTCCTTCACGGTGACCAGCATCGACGGCACCCCACAGGTGGTGACAGTCACCATCAACGGCGCCAACGACGCAGCAGTCATTTCCGGCGCCACGACCGGCTCCGTGACCGAGGACGGTAGCACCAAGTGCGACCTGCCGATCGCGACCGGCATGCTCACCGCTACCGACGTCGACAACGCGCCCGGCTTTACGGCGGTCAATTGCCCGACGGCCAGCAATGCCGGCTATGGCACCTTCACGATGACGGCGGACGGCGTGTGGACCTACAAGCTCGACGACGACAATAGTGCGGTGCAGGCGCTCAATGTCGGCGACACGCTGATCGACACTTTCAAGGTGGCCTCCCTGGACGGCACCGCGCAACTGGTGACGGTTACCATCCATGGCACCAACGACGCCGCCGTCATTTGCGGAACCAAGGAGGGCTCGGTCATCGAGGCTGGCGGCGTGGCCAATTCCGTATCCTGTAAACCGACCGCGACCGGCACACTCACCGACACTGACGTCGACAACACTCCCAACACCTTTACGGCGATCGATACGCCAAAGGCGAGCACGGGCGGCTATGGCACCTTCACCATGACGACGGATGGTGTCTGGACCTACACGCTCGATAACACCAATTGCAAAGTGCAGGCACTCAATGTCTGCGACAAGCTGACCGACTGCTTTACCGTGACCACCATCGACGGCACACCGCAGGTGGTGACGATCACCATCAACGGCGCCAACGACGCCGCCGTTGTTTCTGGCGCCACGACCGGCTCGGTAACTGAAGCTGGCGCTCACACATACGGTACGCCGATCGCGACCGGCACGCTCACCGATACCGACGTCGACAACACGCCCAACACATTCACAGCGGTGTGTGCGCCGAAGGCGAGCGCGGGCGGCTATGGCACCTTCACAATGACGGCGGATGGCGTCTGGACCTACAAGCTCGACAACGCCAATTGCGAGGTGCAGGCGCTCAACGACTGTGACACGCTGACCGACTGCTTCAAGGTGACCACCATCGACGGCACCGCACAGGTGGTGACAATCACCATCAACGGCGCCAACGACGCGTTCCACTTCAAGGACAAGATGTCCGACGTAAGAACTTCGGATGTGATCGATCCTGCAAAGGACATCCCGGCATCGATCAGTTCCTCCGAAAACGCTGCAGGAGCCAGTGCGGCGCCAGCGATTTCAGAGGCAGCCCAAACGATCGAACTGTCTGCACAATGGCATCACTTGTCCGGCAGTCACGCGCAACACGATCTGATGGTGTGACGGAGCTGCGCCGGTTCCAGCGCGGCCGTTCGACGCCGCACGAGACAGCTACTTCGCTTCGCTCGCCTTGATCCCAGAGCTTTCAATAAGCTTGGCCACACGTGGCAGGTCGGCGGCGAACAGGCTGGCATGCGCCTCAGGCGTCAACTCCTTGTCAGGGAATGGCAAGGTTCCGAGCTGCTTCAGCTTCTCCAAAAGCTCCGGCTCGGCCAGCGCCGCGCGGAGTGCCGAATTCAGCGCATTGATGGTCTCCTTGGGCGTGCCCTTCGCCACGTAGAGCCCATGCCACATCGAGTAGCTGACCTCGGGCATGCCGAGTTCGGCGGTGGTCGGCACATCCTTCAACTGTTCAAGACGTTGCGGCGACGTAATGGCGATGCCGTGCAGTGTTCCGGCCTGGATCTGCGGCAGCGCGTTGGTCACCTGATCCCACAGAAGATCGATCTGCCCCGCCAGCAGATCGCCGATTGCGGGAGCCGATCCGCGATAAGCCACGACCGTCGGTTTGAAGCCGAGCACATTGCCCATCATCACGGCGCACAAATGGCTGTTTGTCCCGAGACCGCCATGCGCGAAGTTCGCCTTGTCGCCCTGCGCCTTGATCCAGTTCACATAATCCTTCGGTCCCTCGCCGGGGATCGACTTGCGGCCGATCAGGACCATCGGCGCATTGTTGACAAGGCCGACCGGCTCGAACGCCGTCTTTGTATCGTAGCGCAGGTTGATGAAAAGGCTGGGCGCCGCAAGCAGTCCGACGTGATTGATCAGAACCGTGGAGCCGTCGGGAGCCGACCGGGCGACGCGATCGTTGGCCAGCGTGCTGCCGCCTCCTACGACGTTCTCGATGATGATGGTCTGACCGAGTGTGCGCGACATCCGCTCGCCAATGAGACGCGCTACCGTGTCCGTGCCGCCGCCGGCCGCGTAGGGAACCACCATCGTTATTGTCTTGGGATTCGATTGCGCGTGGGCCGGCGCCGAAAGGAAGGCAAGCAATACACCGAGGCCGACAAGCGCACTCCTGCAAAGCGGATTGATCACGACGGCATCCCTCCCCTTGTCGTTATGACGCATTCTTGCTGACGCGTTCATTGGCGAGCCCCCGCCGCGCTCAAGCAGCCTGGCCCGCATGAGCTCAGATCATGCTGATTGCACCTCTGCAAATCAACTGCAAAGCGAACGCCGAATGGGGTAGGTAAACTCCTCGCCCGCCAGATCGGCGTGATACGATGTCGCAGAGGCGCAGATGGCATTCGGACGGGGTTAAAATGAAACAGGCGGCCTATGTCGCGGTCGATTGGGGCACGAGCAGTTTTCGGCTTTGGCTCGTCGACCGGGCCGGCAACGTGCTGGGGGAAAGGCGCAGCCCCGAGGGCATGATGGTGGCGAGCAAGCTCGGCTTCGCGGCCGTGCTGCAATCGCATCTGGAAGCCGTCGGCGCCGCGCCTGGGCTGCCCGTCGTCGTCTGCGGCATGGCCGGCGCCCGGCAGGGCTGGGTTGAAGCCGGATATGTCGACACGCCGGCGCGGCTCGCATCGATCCTGAAGCATGCTGTCCCGGTACCGGGACAGGGCCGTGACATCCGCATCCTCCCGGGCATCGCGCAGCGAGACCCCAAGGCGCCGGACGTCATGCGGGGCGAAGAGACGCAGTTGCTCGGTGCGCTGGGTGTGGACGCGGCGGGTGAAGCGGTCGTCTGCATGCCGGGCACCCATTCGAAGTGGGTCAGGGCGAATGGCGGGACTGTCGATCGCTTCGCCACATTCATGACGGGAGAGCTGTTCGACGTCATCTCGCGCGAGACGATCCTGTCCCACGCGGTGACGGGCGCAGATCAAGCGGAAGATATCGACGCATTCAGGTCGGCGGTCACCGCCGCGTTCGAGACGCCTTCGTTATCAGCCAATCTGCTGTTCCAGGTGCGATCGGGCCAACTCCTCTACGGCGGCACGCCAGCCTCGGCCCGCGAGAAAATATCCGGCACCCTGATTGGTCTCGAATTGGCGGCAGGGCTCGCTGGCGAAGTACCCAGCACCGGCATCACGCTGGTGGCGTCAGGGCGGCTCCAGACGCTTTACCAGTTGGCGTTTGACACGGTGTCGGTTCCTGTCAGATCAATCGGCGCCGAGAACGCGGTCCGTCGCGGCCTTTCGATGGCCGCGGAATCATTTTGGAGTGTATGAATGAGCGTTGTCCCGTTTCCCCCGATGAAGCGTCCGCTGGTCGCGATCCTGCGCGGAATAAAGCCCGAAGAAACGGAGGATATCGTCGGCGTGCTCATCGACAGCGGCATGACGGCAATCGAGATCCCGCTCAACTCGCCTGATCCATTCCGCTCCATCGAGATCGCCGTCAAAAAAGCCCCTGCCGAAATCCTCGTGGGCGCGGGCACCGTCTTGACGCTGGACGATGTGGCACGGCTCCATGATGTCGGCGGCCGGCTCATGGTTTCCCCCAACGTCGATCCCGAAGTCATCTCCAGCGCCCGGGCCCGCGGCATGGTCACGATGCCTGGCGTCTTCACCCCGACGGAGGCGCTGCTCGCGGCCAAGGCAGGCGCCTCCAGCCTGAAATTCTTTCCGGCGAGCGTGCTTGGAGCCGCTGGCATCACCGCCATTCGCGCCGTTCTTCCCGCAAACCTGATGATCGCCGCGGTGGGTGGCGTCTCCGACAAGAACTTCGCGGACTACACCAGCGCCGGCATTCTTGCATTCGGCCTCGGCAGCAGCCTCTACAAGCCCGGCATGACGGCGGCGGAAGTAGCTGTTCGCGCCAAGGCAACGATCGAGGCGTACGACTTGGCCATTCAACAGGCGGGATAGGGTAGCGAAAGAAAAATTCGCCAACAGCCCGCGAAACGAGCCCCATGACCAAATCATTGAATGCACCCCTGCCGTTTGACCAGCTTGCCAAGGCCATCGAAGCGCGCCGTTCTGTCTATGGATACATCAGCGGACTTCGGCTCGACCGCGCCGCCCCTGGTGAGGCCTGGTCAAGCCTGCCCTACCGCCCCGTCTTCGTCGGTGACACCGAAACAGGCGTTCTTCACGGCGGCGTCGTCACCGCCATGCTCGACGAGAGCTGCGGCATGGCCGTCCAGCTCGCCCTCGATGGGACGCGATCGATTGCCACGCTGGACCTGCGCATCGACTATCAGAAACCTGCAACACCGGGCCTCGACATCAAGGCACATTCGTTCTGCTATCGCGTCACCCGCTCGATCGCCTTCGTACGCTCGGCCGCCTACCAGGAGTCCGAAGATGATCCGGTCGCTACCGCGACGGCCTGCTTCATGATTGGCGCGAACCGGACCAACATGCTGACCGACGAACGGATACACAATGGCGCGCCTCCGGCACTCGAAGCCCCGGAAGATCCGACAAGCCTGTTTGCCAACAGTCCCTTCGCGCGCTGTCTCGGTATCCGCCTCGGCGAGGACGACACGCTTGTCATGCCTTTCTCGCCAAAGATCATCGGCAACCCGATGTTGCCCGCCATCCACGGCGGCATGACCGGCGCCTTTCTGGAAACGACCGCGATTGTGGGTGTGACGCGCGAGCTCGGCGTGCTGGCACCGCCCAAGCCGATCGGTCTGACCATCAATTACCTGCGCTCCGGCCGCGCGCTGGACAGCTACGCCAGGGTTTCGATCGTAAAGCAGGGCCGGCGCGTCGTCGCCTTCGAAGCGCAGGCATGGCAGGACGACCCGGCCAAACCCATCGCTTCGGCGTTCGGACATTTCATGCTGAGGAAGACGCCCGGCGCAGATGAAGACTAGCGCGCAGGCTGGGCTCATCGAGCATATCCCGATCTCGCGCCGAGCCGCCGCGACTCCCACCAAAAATATCGAAAACAACCCCATGCAAAGTAGCCGGCGGCCGCCGCAACCGACGGTTTGGGCCGAAAACTTGACACGTCGGGCAAATCAGCGGCACAATTTCATCATCCCGGAATTCGCTAAACGACTGCGTGCGCGCAATATCGATGCGATCATGTTCCGCGTGGCTGAACCGTTGAGGACACGCCGCCGTCGCTTGCGCAAGGGTGCAGAAACCGCGAAAATCCAGACTGTTTCAGAACGTATCAGGGAATCCCAAACAGATGCAGTTTGACGACGTTGTTCTCGGTCGCCGGAGTATCCGCGGTTACAAACCCGATCCGGTACCCAAGGCGCTGATTGCGGAAATCATTGGTTTGGCGATGCGCGCTCCGTCGTCGATGAACACCCAGCCCTGGAATTTCTACGTCATTTCAGGCGAACCGCTGGATCGGATCCGCGCCGGCAACACCGAGCGGATGGTGGCGGGCATCCCGCAGTCGCGCGAGTTCCGCACGGGTCAGGCCTTTGCGGGCAAACACCGCGACCGGCAGGTCGGTGTCGCCAAGCAATTATTCTCCGCGATGGGGATCGAGCGCGACAACAAGGACAAGCGCCAGGACTGGGTGCTGCGCGGCTTCCGTCAATTCGACGCGCCCGTCTGCGTGATCATCACCTATGACCGCGTGCTTGACGGCAGCGACGATACGCCGTTCGATTGCGGCGCCGTGGCGACCGCCCTGGTCAATGCCGCATGGTCTCGCGGGCTCGGCGCCGTGATCAACAGCCAGGGCATCATGCAATCACCCGTGGTGCGCGAACACGCGGGCATAGCCGACGATCAGGTCATCATGAAAAGCATCGCGCTGGGTTGGCCGGATGAAACGTTTCCGGCGAACGCGGTGGTGTCGGAGCGGAAGTCTGTTGAAGAGGCTACAGTGTTCGTCGGTTTCGAGAATTAGTCGGCCGTGAAGAATCCTGGATTTTCAGGCTGGATTGACCCGGGGAAGGTGGCGATGATTTGCCACAACAAGAGCCTGAGCCAGCAGATCAGGCGGCGGAAGTTATAGCCGACGGCGGCGAGGACGGCGTTGATGGCGTCGCCTTCACGATGCCAGAGGTAGTTGCGGCCCATGCGGTGCTCGGATTTGAGGTGGCCGATGACCGGCTCGACGGCGGAACGCCGTCGCAGCTGGCGCTTGATCTGTGGCGTCACCCGCCGCTTCTGTCCTGAGATGAACACCCTGAACTTGTAATCGGGCGGAGCGTTGTGGCCGCGATAGCCCTTGTCGAGGAGCGCGCGCTCGATGGTGTTGCCGATCAGCGCCTCCATCTCGGGGATGACGGTTGCAAGTGTGTGGCCGTCATAGGGGTTGCCGGGCAGCGCCTTCACATGGCTCACGAACTGCCCGCCCTTGGCGTGCGCCAGCGTAGTGGCGACCGAGACCTTGACGCCGAACTCGTAAGGCCGGTGCGCCTTGCCCTTGCCGATGCATTCCACCTCCGGCGCGTGCAGCGAGTAGAGCTTCGGGCCACGCTGGCGCTGCTTCTGCTCGAGCACTTGTCGCGCCCGCGCCAGCATGCGCTCCAACACGACCCCCCCGAGCAAGTCGGCGTTGCCGCCGAGTTTGCGGCCTATGTCGCGGATGATGCGGCCGAGATAGATTTTGAGCTTCTTCAAGGCTCTGTTGGCGCGCTTGAACTGCTTGGCGTGGGCATAACGCTGGTGCTTGATCAGCGCGAACTTGCCCACCCTGGCATAGGACTGGCGCAGCTTGACACCATATCGCTTCGCCAGCCGGACCAGGATCTCGCGGGCGCGGTTCAGCAGCCTGGCATCGGTCGGGAACATCACGTTCTTGGGCTGCACCGTCGTATCAATGATGACCCGATTAAGATCGGCCGGTTTGATCGCCTCGGTCTTGCTGGCCACCGCAAGGCTCTCCTGCAGCAAGGCCTGCAACTTCTCCTCGCCCATCCGCTGTCGCCAGCGCGTCAGCGAAGAGCGATCGAACACCAACCGGTGCTGGAAGAACTCCTCGCCGCAGAAGAACTGGTAATAGGGGTTCTCCACCCAGCGCTCGCACAACACCTCATCAGAGAGGTCGTAGGTGTGCTTGAGGATCGCGAGTCCCGCCATCAGGCGGGTCGGCAATGGCGGCCGGCCCGGCTTGTCCTCATAGACCGCCCCGAACCGCTGCTCCAGGAACGACCAGTCGATCGTCTGTGCCAGCTTCACCAGCGGGTGGCCCATGTCGATGATCGCGTCCAGCCGCGAGCGCAGAAGATCGGCTTGTCCCGTCTCTCGTCGTTCCCTTGGTCGCATCGCTCCCTCCGATGCGATGACGGAATCACGGCTCGCGATTCGACGGAATCCTCAAAAATGAAATTGCAAGCTTTTGGGCAGTCAAAGCCCCAAAGCTTGCAATCTCAAAGCCAATCTCGCCCGGAAAATCGATTCTTGATCAACCGCTTGGATGGTTCTTCACGGACGACGAATTAGTTATCAAATTACAACAGGCTATTGATCATTGGCGGAGGGAGAGGAACTGGGATCGAACCTTCTCCGCTTAGCCCAGGGTAGTCGCGGGTACTCAGGGGGTCAGCGTGCCTTTTGACCGGGCCGTCGGAAGCGCCGGCGGCGCGGCTTAGGACCTTCTAAGCCTTCCCCCGTTTGGGCGGCGCCAGGCCTTCCCAAGGCCATACTAACCCTCGGCGGGGGCGCTCGCCGGCCGGTGGCGCCGAGGAGCACCACTGGCCCTCAGCCCGCCCGCTCCTAGTCCTCTAGATCGGCTGCCATGGTCAGGCCTCGGGCCTCCCCATGATGTCCGCCAATTCAAACACCCTTCGCCTCAGATCCTCGACCTTTCGAGCTAGAAGCAACTCCTGCCGACCCGCCATCGTCAGAATGGCGTCGAGCACCTGATCTGAATGCTGGGCCAACACCACGAGGTGTCGGCCGCAGGGCGCGTATCGTCCCAGGATCCAATTTTTGACCGTGCGCTCATTTGCGCCGGTCCAGCCCGCGATCAATTTTGCGCGTGAGTTTCGATCCTTCAGTTCTGATTTCAATGCGGATGCAATTTTCATCGCGAACGCTTGATCGTCAAGGCTGAAATCCGAACTTCCATTTCCGTCGCATTTTGGAAAGGACTTACCCTTTTTAGGAAAGGACTTGCCCTTTTTTGGAAACGACATTCCACCCTCCTGTCCCATACGATCAGGCGGGTAACTCGGGACCGCCTTGGGAGAGGCCGGCAGTATCGCGTCGGAATTGGGTGCCCATTGACAAGGCAAATTAAACGCTTCGGAAAAAGCTCAAATCGAGCAGATGGGCCTTCCCTAGCCGCCGCCTATGTTCGAATGTCGACAGACCTCCAGAAATACTCAACCGAAAATCAACTCCACACGATCCGCCGCTATGCTGAACAACGCGGCTACACGATCACGCGTGTTTTTGAAGATTCCGGCCGTAGCGGTCTGAGAATGGACGGTCGTGACGGATTGCAATCGCTGATGATGGAAGTGGAATCCGGGACGGCGGGGTTTCAAGCAATTCTGGTCTACGACGTCAGCCGTTGGGGACGATTCCAGGATGCCGATGAAGGTGCTTACCATGAGCACGTTTGCTCTCGGGCAGGCATACGGGTTCACTATTGTGGCGAACAATTTGACAATGACGGCAGCATCGGTTCGATCCTGCTCAAAAACGTCAAACGCGTCATGGCTGGCGAATACAGTCGTGAACTATCCGTCAAAGTATTCGCCGGGCAATGCCGCCTCATAGAACACGGCTTTCGCCAAGGCGGTCTTGCCGGATTTGGTCTGCGGCGCCTACTAATCGATGAGGCTCGGAACCCGAAAGGCGAACTGGGACGTGGCGACCGAAAAAATCTGCAGACCGACCGTGTCGTCCTAACCCCTGGTCCGCTCGAGGAGGTCGAACATGTTCACAAGATCTATTCGATGTTCGTTGAGGACGGTAAGTCGGAGCGTGAAATTGCACTGGTGCTGAATCAACGAGGAATACTAAGTGATCTCGGCCGTCCCTGGACGCGCGCCTCAATACACCAGATTCTGACCAACGAAAAATATATCGGCAACAACATTTTTAATCGCGTTTCTTACAAGCTGAAGCAGCGCCGCGTAGTCAATCAGCGAGACACCTGGGTTCGAGCGGATGGTGTTTTCCCTTCAATTGTAGATCGCGCTCTTTTCGAGCGTGCAAGAACGATCATTGATCAACGCTGCAATCACTATTCCGATGAAGAATTGCTCTCCCTACTTCAGGTCGTCCTTGACGAAGAGGGATCGTTGTCGGGTCTCATCATCGATGAGCGCGACGGCATGCCTTCGTCAAGTATATACCGATATCGATTCGGCAGTCTCTTGAGAGCTTACAGCCTAATCGGCTACGCGCCCGACCGTGATTATCGCTATATTGAAATCAACCGGCACATACGCGAGTCCTTCCCCCGACAATTGGCCGAAATTGTCACGGGCCTCGAAAGCGCGGGCGGAACCGTCGTCTGTGACCCCATAAGCCAACTGCTCCTGATCAACCAGGAATTTACCGCATCGATCGTGCTCGCACGGTCCTTTGAGACCCGGGCTGGTGCGCTTCGATGGCAAATCCGGTTTGACACGGGCCTTGCGCCGGACGTGACGGTTGCCGTCCGCCTGGATCGCTCGAACGAACGCCCTCTCGATTACTACATTCTTCCAGGCATCGACATGAATACCGGCCGGATCCGGATGGCGGAAGACAACGCACTTTCGCTGGATGCCTACCGATTCGAATCGCTCGAGTTTCTCTATTCGATGGCGGCCCAAACATCATTTCGGGAGGCAGCATGAGTAAATCTAAAGCCAAGGCTTCGAAGCGCGTAAAGACCATTCCGATTGACCAGATTCGCTTTCTGAATCCACGAGTTCGCAATCGTCGCAACTTTCAGGAAATTGTGCAGAGCATCGCTAATGTCGGGCTCAAGCGCCCGATTACGGTGAGCCCACGAAGGAGCGAGGCAGACTCAGCAAGCTACGATCTAGTTTGTGGCCAGGGTCGAATCGAAGCCTTCATCCAGCTCGGTCAGACGGAGATCCCGGCCATTGTAATTGAGGCCGAGGAAAGTGACTGCCTGGTCATGAGCCTCGTTGAAAACTGCGCAAGGCGCCAACATCGAGCGATCGACCTATTGCAGGACATCAGCACCCTACGCAGTCGCGGATACAGCGATCGCGAAATTGCGCCAAAGATTGGCGTCAGCGTCGAATACATTCATATGATCGGAACTCTATTAGAAAAGGGTGAGGAGCGGCTAGTTACCGCGGTTGAAGCAGGCATCCTTCCGCTAAATATGGCTATCGAGATTGCAAAATCGAGCGACGAGGATGTTCAGCACGCTTTGACCCAAGCTTATACCGAAAAGAAATTACGCGGAAAGAAGCTGGTCGCCGTTCGGCGAATTATCGAGCAACGGCGGCGCCGAGGCAAGCATATGCACGACAGCCGGTTTGGTCGTCGCGATGGTGCCAAGCGTCCCCTCACAAGTGAATCAATCATCCGTGTCTATCGTCAAGAAGCCGATCGGCAAAAGCTGCTCGTCAAAAAGGCGGAGGTTACTCAAAGCCGCCTACTCTTCATCGTCGAAGCGATACGTGAGCTGCGCGATGATGAGAATTTTGCAAACTTGCTAAAGGCGGAAAGTCTCGACTCAATGCCAGCATTTCTGGAGCAGAGGATAGCTGACGGAATGGTGCTATGAGTAAACCGATTGAACCTCAGATTTTGGATACGGTCGCACAGGCCTTCAGTTCCGACTTTGTAGTCGTTCCCATTGCATCCATTCTGCCGGTGAAAGCGATAGAAACGACCGCCAAATCCAGCCACAAATACCGTCAGATCGCAGCATCTATTCGAGAGATTGGGTTGGTCGAGCCGCCAGCGGTGATCCAAGACAGCCGCGACCCCAATTCATACCTTTTGCTTGACGGTCATCTGCGGATCGAAGTGCTCCGAGACCTCGGCCGGACGGAGGTGGAATGCCTGGTCTCTACCGATGATGAAGCCTTTACTTACAATAAGCGCATCAGTCGACTGTCTCCCGTCCAGGAGCAGCGAATGATCGCCAAAGCGATCGAACGGAACGTTCCGAAGGAAAAAATCGCAAGAGCACTAGATATCAACGTTCGAAGCTTGTCGCGCAAGGTTCAATTGCTGGACGGCATCTGCGGAGAAGCAGTTGGCCTGCTGAAGGATAAGATGTGTCCCATGGCGGTATTTGACGTTCTTCGAAAGATGAACCCGCTTCGCCAGATCGAGGCGGCCGAGCTTCTGATCAATGCCAACAACTTCTCGGTCAGTTATGCTTCGGCTATCCTGGCCGGAACGCCGCAGGCGCAGTTGGTCACGCCACAGACGCCCAAACGGCTTAAAGGAATGACTGCGGAAGCTATTGCGCGCATGGAGCGCGAACTTTCCCGGCTGCAGGAAGCCATATCTTCGATCCAGGATTCGTACGGCCAGGATCACCTGCACCTTACCGTCGTAAAGGGATATCTCCAGAAGCTGATCAGCAACGACCGCGTGGCGCGATACCTCGAGCAGTATCAACCCGATCTGTTTATCGAGTTTCAGAAGATCGCCGAAATGACATCGACGCTTCCGAGCGAGGCGGCCTAAGGCGTCAGGGGACCCGGACCCACAAGCGCGGGGACCGCAGGAGAAGCCGCACGCTGGGGCGGATCAATTGCGGCGATGGGGATGGCGGCGAACCCGTTCGGAGCCCATCAGGCCGGTCGAGTTTTCGCTGGCCCAAAGATTGAGATGGCGTGTCAGCGTGAAGGTGGCTGCGCTGACACGCCCGCGGCGGGCTGGCGTCGTGCACTAGGGCACCCTTCGCATGCGGCCCTTACGGAACAGTTTTTGGTTGCGCCGCAATATAGCTTGCCCTTCGTCCGGTGCTTTTTTATCTCGCACAAGACGGTCAAGGTATGGCCACTGCAGGATCCCGAGCCGATCGAACGCATGACGCGTCAACCTGCTAAATGGCTTGCCGGCTTTGCAGCCTCTCAATAGATAAATGGCCAGAACAGCCGGAGCCATTCGCGGAGAAGCGGTCGATGGAATTTGCGGTAGGAACGCGATATACACGCGCCCAGATCCAGCAATTGCTTGGCGTTCCCGAGGATCGACGCGGAGGTGACTGGGCGACCGGCTATACGAGATTTGGCGATGAGCTTTTTGTTTTTTGTAACGTCGGGTCCGCTGGACGAACCGGTCACGACTAACCAAATCGCTGGGATGGCGAGGAAACTCGTTTGGTCAGCAAAAAGCCGCTCAAATATCTCTCAACCCATAATGCGAGCCGTGGCGGATGGTTCATTAACGCCCAGGCAAACGATCCCGAATCTTAACTCGAAGCGCCACGAGTATTTGTCGCATCACCGTCGACTTTACGGCTTCAACGACTAGACAGATCCGCCATAGCCTCATTGATTTCCGAGAGTGTGAGTTAGCTCGCGCGTTCATTTTGGTCCGCAATCACGTCACGAATCCTGGGACGAAGGACGTTGACGAAAGCATTGACGCGCTCCGCTAACCAATCAAAGGCTTGCTTTCGAATGGCTGCCTCCCCCAAATTTCCCACTGTCTTAGAATCGATGATGCGTTTGCGGCCGTATCTGTCGTCTGTGAGATGCGCCGTGCCGTTCAAAGCACCCTTTACCTCATCCCAGTTACCGATAATTTCATTCATAGCCGCCTCGCCAGGACTGTTTTGACTTGCTGAGAGGAACACCCCCACCTCTCCTTTTTGCAAATCCCGGTAGACGGTGAGCCAACTGCTGCCCTGAGGTGCTGGTAGCATGAAAGCGAGATAGCCCTGACGGGCCGGTTTGGGAACGCTTTGGCTACGGTCGTCCAATCGTAGGTGAGAATCTAGAAATTCCTTCCAGAAGGCCTGTTGTGTGGCGGCTAAAGCGGCGCGATCTGGATCCGCCCCAACGTCCTCTTCAGCAGCGGCTTCGTCTAGATCCTGCACAACAAAACCTTCTGGCGCCGCCACGACATTCCGTAGCACTGACGTTGTCCGAGCGACAACGCGGGGAGCCACCAAACGCTCTCCGTTAGGTAGGCGATAGACCGGAAACTCCACCAGGCCGAAAGTGAAGTGCAATCCAGCATGAACCTGGAGATAGCTTGCGATGACCTCCACATCCTCGCGCACTCCATCGCCGAGAATCAGGAGCAAGAACCGACCCCGGCGCAAATTGGCCGTTACAGCATCTGTAAATTGTATCTCATCAACAGTTGGCGAAACGGTCCGTACGAGTTTCAAAAGCGCATCCGGCCCCATACCCGTGCGGTTCGCCACCTCACGCTGAAGATCAGAAAACGACCATCGGCTGAGCACCTTGGCATAATCTAGAATCTGACCGATCACCTCGCGCCGCGCTTCTGGGTTACGCCAGAGTTTGCATTCCACTAGCACCGGCAAGCCCGAAGGAGTGATTAGAAAATTGTCAACCCGACCTGCCCTGCCAAGCTGCATCTCGCGACAAACACTAATTGCTCCGACGAACATCGGGTCGATTTCTGCGATTGGCAGCGCTGCAGGGTGAGCATGAACCAACTCCTGTATCTCTGCCTCGAGCATGATGGCCCCCCGGCCCTGCTGCGGCGCTGGTTCAAGCGCGACGGAGCGCCCGTCCGCAGTGAGAAGAACGGGTGAACAATGTTGTCTATTCAAAGGGTTCTCCTACGCACAAACAGGCTGCTCAGGTACGCAAATGGCGATCAATTGCCAGCCAATGTCCGCCCACCTTACAGTGCTTTACTGCGCAGACTTCCATACATGCAGCTTGGCACGAAGATCGTTTAACATTTCAGGCGGGAGAGCTTTGAGACGTAGCCCTTGCTCGCGGCCCTCAGCGCCCTGCCCGTCGTCGGTCCCTGACGCATCGTCCAGTCGTACACGATCATCATCGCTGGTGACATCACCCCCCGTTAGCACCTCAAAGGTTTGGGCGCGCATTCTAAGCTCTTCGAACATGCGCTCATCATATGTACCGGCAAGGAATGGGACGCCAACTTCCAGCAATGGACCCTCGCCTACTTTCGCCGCCTCCCTCTCACGAAATGTCTTACTTCCAATTCTATCGATGCGACCAGTCCTTTGCTCGAGCACTGCCGGATTCCAAGCAAGGTCATAATGCACAACCCGTCCACAATGCCGATGAAGATCTATGCCCTCAGCGCCGACGGACGTGCAGATCAAAATCTCTGGAAGTAGAGGGGTATTGAATCCTGCAAAAATTCGCTCGCGCGCTTGCTGATCACCGCCGCCCAAGACAAGCGCAACAAAATTCTGATCACGCAGACGCGTGGCATCAATAAGGTTGTACCGAGCGCTAAGGCGATTATCGGCAGACCCGCTAGCGCTTAGGACGTCCTCTGCAAAAATGGCCATACGGTCGGCCATGCTTTCATGCTGTCCCGGAAGAGGCTCCAGAAACCTCTCGGCGAGGAGTTCACCCCAGCCGCGCTCGTCGCGGTCCGATTTCTCCGGCAGTAGCCGCAATAGCATGCTCTCACGCAAGAGCGCTCGACGGAGCGCCTGCAATACCAACAAACGCGTCTTCCAATCTGGCGGCCCGTGGCCGAAGGTCAAATGAAACAGATGTTCATGAAGAGAGGCCAACGCGGCAGGAACCTGGTCTGCAATTGACGGCGCCGGTCCGAGCCAGAGGCTCGGGGCTTCAAAGTAACTATCCAAGATTGGAACACTACCTGAGCGACGCGCCCGTTCGCGGCGCTCTAGCAGCGCGCGCGTAAGCTCCTCGATGTCACGATCCGCGGGTTTTTCAGTTACCGGCTTATAGTAGGCGTGAACCCCTCGCTCATCTACGTGAGCCACGTCTTCGGTTTCTGAATCGCTTGGTTCAGATGAAAATGCCGAGCCATAGGGGTGCTCAATCCAGTCCACCACGGACATGTCGCGAAGAATCAAACGCAACTCGCTCGTTGCATTTCCAAACAGCCGATGAGCCACCGCAAATTCAACAGCTCGGTGGACGAAAACACGATCAACTCGCTCCCCGAGCAAATCTTGCTTGTATCGAAGGGCCTGTTGCGCGATTTCGCGGACGTCCTCGGTCTGGAGTGCCAAGTCCCTTCGCGGTACCGAGGCTAGCTCAGTCCGAGATAGCGATAACAGCACGCGGTCCAAACCCAACACAACGAGGTCGCCCTCGCGTCGGGTCATCCGTCCACGAAGTGTACGCAACGCCGTTTCACCGCCTAGACACTTTCTACGGCGCTGCTTCAGTTCGACACGGATTCGATCAGCAATGATATCTCGTAGGCGTTGTGCGGTGTTAACCCGAAAGCAGAAAATAAGGGTCTTCTCGCCATCCCTCCAAGATTTGGTGGCGGCTTCGACAACCTCGCTTAGCTTTGGGTGCTTTGGGTCATCTTTGCCACGGACCATACTAAAGAGCGTCTCAAAGTATGGCTTGGCCGCGGGCAATTCGCCAAAGGCCCGACCCAACCGGCGACCCTCTGCTGACTCGAGCAATGTCGAATAGCATCCCGTTAGCGCACTCCCCAGGGACGAACGGCCTTTGCCTTGTTTGAGCGCTGTCACGCAACGCATGAGAAGGTAATGGGGCAGCTCTCCGTCACCATGAACATCGAGACCCGGCGCCGCATGCAGTAGGTGTCGATCCTGTCGAGCCCTTGCTGTGTCAGGTAGCGCATATTCTTGCCCAACAAGGGTCAGGCGATGCTCCGTATGTCTACGGTGCCGGATGACCAATTTGCCGAGCACCCGCGACAGCCGTTCATTGAATGCAAAAAGCAGGAGAGCTTGGTAAAAGAAAGGTCTCAATTCTGGATCGAGAGACGCCACTGCATCGCGCGCAATGCTCTGTAGTTCAAGATGACCCTTTTCTGCCAAAATATTAGGTTCGCAGAGCTGACCCCTTACCGTTTTCAGAGCGGGGGAATTCCAGACCTCGGCGATGGCACCAGCAGACAACGGTACGCGTGACCAATTCTTCGAAAATCGTCGGCCGGCTTGTTCCGCACCATGCAATGCCGTTTTTACGTCCACCTGACAGTGCTCGACCAATCGCGCCCTGCGACGCTGGCGCATTTCCACATCCGCGGAGCACTCCAGGCGGGCCGACACATGGAGAATTTCGAGCATTTCAGCTGACCGCAATTGGAACGGTGTCGCGGTCAAAAGGAGCAATCGACGCGTTCGTTCTGCAATCAGTTCAGCAAAATTGGCATAGCCATTGGCTCCCTTGCTTGGTCCATTCTTCCAATTATGAGCCTCATCGACAATCACCAATGGAAATGAACGATTGAGCATCTCCTCATTCAGCGCACGGTAAACCTTGGTCAGATAGGTTTCAATTTTCTTGAAGCCATCTTGCCTGTCACGACGAAACGGCTCGCTGAGCTCGCGAGACGCTAGCAGGAATTGCTCCAGGAGTGCTTGATACCGGCTCGGCCTGTCTAGCCGTTCTAACGCTATAATCGCCTCATTCTCGCTAAAGGGCAGCTGAGAGGCCTCCCATTCCGTTAGGTCGGTTAGGTGATAGGCTGTCGTTGGCCAGTGATCAGGCGCGCCTTTAAGCAGCCGCTCGCGCGAATCGATGTTGAATCTCGCACCCCAGTAACGAAAAATAACGCCAAGCAAAAAGCGTCGCTTTAGGTCGTAGTTCCTTAGTTTGCGATCGCCAAACACATTCATTGTTGTGACAACCACTCGGCCACCGCGTCCACCTCGCCGGCGGACAGCAGCAACCAGTTCATCTAGACGATCGGCGGGAACCGGTCGAAAGCGCTCGCGTGCTTCTGGCGAAACACCGCGTGATACACAACGCCGAACAAACTCGCTGACCTCTCGGTTCCATTTGTTGAATAGTGCCCCATTGGGCGGTGTAACGATCAAAATCTTCTGATAGCAACCGTCTAGTCCGGTACTCTGCTCACTGGCGTCCATGCTCTCTAGTACGGAAAAGGCAACGGCCAGTGCCACGAACGTCTTTCCCATACCCACTTCGTCAGCCAAGAGCTGCAGCTCCCAGCGCCTCGCGTCCCTAGTGTTGAACAGCCTCGCTAAGAGCTCGCGCGCGGTCGCAGTCTGACGTTCTGCGTCGCGTGGATC
This sequence comes from Bradyrhizobium sp. AZCC 2262, assembly GCF_036924535.1. Lineage (NCBI taxonomy): Bacteria > Pseudomonadati > Pseudomonadota > Alphaproteobacteria > Hyphomicrobiales > Nitrobacteraceae > Bradyrhizobium > Bradyrhizobium sp. AZCC 2262. Next base: position 7,665,788 of record NZ_JAZHRT010000001.1, read on the forward strand.
TTTCATACGCCTCTTGTCGTGCCCAAGATCTATGTGCTGGCTAAGGGCAATCACGCGTGAGCCCCGGACTTCAGGATGGCGCTACGGTAGCGATGAAACGCGCGCTGCGATTTTAATTCGCCACCGTTCCACTCGATGAGATTCGAAAGCAGTTCTTCTACATCCTTGCGAGCACGAGCTAGGCACTCGCGCCACGTGCCAACGCGCGAAGTTGGCACGTCAAAGCTATCGGCCTGCGCAAAGCAGGCCAAGATTTCAACCAATTGAAATCCAGCCGCCGTGGGCGAGCGGCGACGCTCGTGCACTGCCCGTATTACCTCTCGAGCAAGCGTGAGAGGACTGACTTCGCCCAACAAAGCATGCTTCATCCCAGTTTCGGTCGACCTTGCAGCGGCCCTAAGGTCGTCATGAATGCCCTGCAGAGCTTCTACGAATTCGCGAACCTGATAAGATTGAATTCTTGTCGTATCGACCGCAGACTCGTCCTTGCTGCTGACCTTGGCGGCATAGGAATCGTCTCCGGGTTCGTCTGGCGGTCGAGGATAGATGTCCTCGATCGATATTTTACCTTGGTAATAGGCAAGTAGCACACTCTCGCCTGGCGGCTTAGCTCCGGGACTAATTGGTAATAGAAGCCGAGCCTCAAGATCTACGTTGACAGGAAACTCGACAGAATATGAACTCCACAACACACTTACACGCTGATCGCGCAGTAACTGTTCCAAGACATTGGGTTCTAGTGCCCCGCTCTTAGGCTTGCGGCCGTTGAGTAACGGCAGATCCACGGCCCCCAGCAGTGAAACAGAGAAAGAATGGGTCTGCTTGGGGTCCACAAGCGTGAGCTCTAGCTGCAACTGCTTCTTTTCGTTGCCAACCGGCACCAGACGAATGTCGTGAATGAAAGTCGGCCAGATAAGATCGTCGTTACTCTTTTCTGGCGGCGTCACGGCACTCCGGCCGTTACCATCTAATGGAATGGGTTGGCCAGTTGCCTTAGGGATCAAGTATGTCAAATGCTGGCGTTCGCGACCCCGTCGAAGCATAACGACACCGGCCTCAATATTCGATCGGGCACCAGCAAAGCCCCATCCATGCTCGGTAAAATTTGCCGATCCAACATAGGCCATCGTTGTGCTCGGCCCTTCGACCACAACCACTTTTGCGTGGAGAGCTCGTACTGACTGGAAATCCGTGCGTCCTCCGACTTCGGCGGGCATAACAAAAGGATCTACAGCTTGGATTTCACCGGTCATACCAAGCCGGCGGACGTCCCAAGCAGCAAGTTCTGCAGGGAGCTTTGGACGAAACGACGATTGCGATTCTGGCGAAGCCTCGGTGAGTAAGCGGATTTTTGCTCCAGCCAGTTTATTGTCGCCAAATTGGGTTAACAGTTGAGCAATCGGGCCCTGATCACCCTTGTCCGACCAAAAGGGCGAAACGATCGTGACTGCGACAATCTTCTCCTCGGGCCATAAGCGAACAAATTCCGTTGCAAGCGACTTTTCGCCCCAGCTCCACACAAAATGGTCGTCATCAAGAGGTTGCTTACGCCAATCACTCATTACGTCGAGCGCTCGGTTCCGCACTTGCTCAGCAGCTAACGTCCACCAAGACCGAAGCGGCTGCTCCATCGTGGTCAGCGCCTGCTGTACAAGCGCCGAAACGCACGGCGTCTGCGCTGTAGCCAAAATAGGCAGGGTAACCTCGCGATTGTGACGATAACCCGCTTCAGTTAGATTCGCACTGCCGATCAAGAGTCTGACGGCGCGCTCTTGCACCACCAATAGCACCTTCGCATGCAACTTCCTCCCGCCAGGACCAACCAACGGCATATGTTCAATATGAAGAGAGCGTGGACGGCCACGAAATCGGCGCGCATCCATCATCACAACCGTCGACTCGGTTTGAGCAAGCGCGCGCTGCATTGCTACACGATTGGACCACGACGTATCTTCCCATGCTCCAAGCCCAAGGAAGGTTGGCAGGTAATCAGAATCAAAAAACGTTGGGTCAAACTCGAAAGTCGTTGCGAGCATTCCGACAACAATGCCATGCGCGGCAATATCCGGACGGACCCAATCCATCATCTTGCGTCTATCCAGGTCGTCGTCGTGGCTCATGACGCCTGACCCAGGCTCGCCGCAATGAAGCGATCAGCAACTGTCAGCCTATACTCGTGCGGGTGAACGTCATCTATCGATCTTGGTTCGCCGCTCACTTCTCCGATCTGCGACAGCGTCAGCTCATAGCTGCCGGACTTGCGTTCGATCCATGGAAGCTTGCGGCGACCGCGATCGAATTTGCCGCGCTGAACGTCGGCATGGCGGTCCAGCAGCGCTTCAACAAACAGGGATGTTCGGTCCGCCGCTGCCGCGGTATTCACGAAGACCTTAGTATCATTCAGCCGATCTATATCGCGCCGAAACTCCTCGGTCATTCCCGAAGAGAGCGCATTCTGGAGTTCTCTGGCCGCGTCTGAAATCTCGTCCGAGCACCGAACAACTATTGGGTCTCGCGCGGCGCTCGCCGCCCTTATGACACCCTCGGCTTTGCACAGCCACAAGACCCGTTCAAATCCAAGCAAGACAAGTCGGTAGCATCGTTCAAAGGCGAGAATAGCGCCGATAGCCTCCTTCAAGTCCAAATAATCTACCCGCCGCGAGGCAGCTCTCTGCATTCTCGCCAAGCGGGACAGTTCGTGCTCACCTTTTTTCGGTGGTACTTGCTTGAGGAGGTCAACTATGCGCAACCGGATAGGATCTCGAACCAAGGCCTCCTCAAGGCAATCCCCTTCGCCACGACCAACCGGTGCTGCTACATGGGCACGGCGGCCCCATTCACGTAGACTGCCGACGCTTATAGCGCCCTCTCCGTCACGGATAATGCTGCGCAACTTGGGCGGAGCATCGGTCTCGTTCAGAAATGCATTTCCTAGCCGTTCGCCCGAATCTTGAGTCGGCAACATGGCCGAACGATTAAGAAGTCGAAGATAACCAGCAACGTTAGCGTAAATGCCAATTGCACCGTAACGCGCCTGCACTGCCAACATTTTGAAATTGGCATCAGTGAGGCGGCCGTCGGTTTCCTTAAGTCTTGCGACGTGCGCTTGCGCATAGGTCACCCCACGGATGCCAGATGCGGACAGTTCCTCATCTTGTTCAGACGCAAGCACATTCGCGGCCGCCCAGAATCGTTCAAATAGCAACACGCGCTCTGTCCTCATGCGAGCATCGCTCCGTTCGTTCTCCGCCCCGGCCGGAGCAAGCAAACTGCCAGCACAGATAGCTGAGAAATAACGCGGCCGGCCGGCAGCATTGGTCAAGCCGGGCAGTATCTTGTCAGCCAAAAATAGGTAGCCGCGCTCGAAACCAAGCGGATCGATGCTGCTACCTGGCAGATCTGAAGGATCATAGGCTGTAAGAAACGGCCTTGGAAAGCGATTGAAATTCAACGTGGCCCCACGGCGTTGCTAAAGACACACTGACTCGCTGATAACACAGGCTATCCCCGAACGGCACGGTCTACGTCCGCAAAGATCAAGGCATTCCGGGCCCGCCTCTTTGGAGAGAGACCGTGCAGGCCAACTCCAAATATCTGCAAAAGGCGTTTACCAGCTGCATCTGCCGCGGCGTCCGGCACTCGGCCTGAAACACGCGCGGAGATGCCACGAGAATGCAAAGGCACTTTGCCCGCGACGTCGCCACGTTGAGCCTGTTGAGGCTGTAGAGAAACTCCATCCCTCGTGGAGCGTCGGCATGACTCGATGTTGTCATTGAATATATGGCGATTGGCGCCTCTTGTCCTTGAAACTTGTCGACAGTGCCAATACGTGCGCCAGGCAATCGCTCCTGCAGTTCGAAGACCTGCGCGTTGTAAGGAGCGATTATCAAGATATCCTCCAACCTGATGGGGGCTTCCTTCCCTGTGCTGTCGACCCAGCTTGCCTTGCTGCTGAGGATTTCGTCGACGAGCCCTTTGATTTCGTCTGCCTCTTCGGGACAGGAGTTCTGGTTACCCTCGTGATGCACGGCAAGATAACGAAGTCCGGATCCGCGGACGCGGCTCAATGACCTGATCTCCTGCCGCTCTAATCCCGCGCGCGATCGAAGTCGGCCCTCATAGAACAGTTCGGACGTGAAGGTGCAGATATCCGGATGAAGGCGCCAGGTTTCCTCAAGGAAAAGTCCACGACCGCCCTCGATCGTTGCGTGTTCGCCCAAGACGTGATCAAGCGCAGATGTCGCAACGCCGTCTGGATGACTTCCTTGTATCGGTTGCTCAAGCTGCCTTGGGTCGCCCAGAAGGACAATACTTTCGGCCGCCTGAGAGACGGCTAATACATTTGCTAGTGACATCTGCGCGGCCTCGTCAACGAACAGAACATCCACAATGCCCGCCGCGTCCGGGCGGGCCCAAAACCAGCCGGTGGCACCACCAACTTGACAACCATTGCCGAGCCCCTCGATAAAATCTGGGTTCTTGGTCGTCAGCTGAAGGCCCGGAAGAGAGGCTGCCTTCTCTCTGACCTTTTGAATGCATTGCATTCCAAGTTGTTGCTCGGCAGCTGCCTCCCGCGATTTGTCAAGCAAGTGACGAATGACCTTATGGCTGTTCGCCGTGACGCCAACTGTGCGCTTGTCGCGCACCAGTGCGCAGATCATGTGCGCACCGGCATGGGTCTTGCCGGCCCCCGGCGGCCCCTGCACCGGGAGCAGGCTTTGATCCAGCGAGTGCGCCGCTCGCATCGCTCGCGCTAACAACGGCTCGCCAGCTTGCTCTAACGGCCGCCCGCGAAGGCGTGGAGCGACCTTGAGCAGCAAATCGCGAGCGGCGCGATAGGGTCCGGCCCCGATGATCCCGTGATCTGCAACGTGCTCGCCAATTCGGTAGATCGATTCTGCAAGAACCTGATTGTCGATGAATTTGTGCGCAAACACGGCTTCGGGATGCAGGCCTGCCGTGTCCTGACGTTTCTTAATGTCGACTGTCCTGTCATCATTGGAAATTGCGACGACGCTGCCAAGCTTTTCGCCTCCAACCCGCTTCAAATCGTCATCGGCGCGAACATCCGTTTCCTGAACCGTGAACTCGTAGCGATGAATCGGCGTTTTCACCGTTCCCCCAACAGTGCCGAGAAAGGTCAACCCGGCTAGCCCGGCACGCTCATGCAGGAGATCTTCTGCTGACAAGTCACTCAGCCGAAAATACTCCCACCAGACCGCTTTATTCTCGCGTCCGAAAAAATCGATCAAATGGGCCAGTAACCAGTGCGCCTGCTGTTCCAGGCTGCGTTCGGCCACATCGTCCGGGACGCCAGTGATCAATCGAGCCACAAGTCCGGCGACCCGGCGCTTCCAGACACTGAGGTCCTCGCTAATTTCGGCCGCCTTTAAGTGCGGGCGATCGATTGCCTTCCCTTGCGAGATCAGACCTCGCCGCACTCCCTCAAGCCAGTCCCGCAAAGCGCGCGTCGACGCGCAGTCATCTCGGTTGTAACCGATGATGGCGGCCTGATCGCTTGGGTCAATTCCATCAGTATCGGCCAATTCGAGGCAGGCCTGCACCCGAGCCATCGCGCCGCCAACGTCGATCAGTGGGATTGTTCGGTCAAACCGGTAGAGCGGCTCCAGCTTCTTGATCGAGTAACTTTCGACGCTGGCGCGGATGCTCTGCCGAACGACGGCGTACAAATCCACGAACACACCCGCGCGAAGCAGATTGTCGACCTCGTCCTCTCGGGTAGCGTATCGTCCCATTAGCCGCTTCAGCGCAGCCGGCTCGTAGGGCGCAAAGTGGTAGATGTGCAAGCTGGGGTGCTTTGTCAGCCGCTCTTTGACAAAGTCGATGAAGCGTTCGAACGCTACCCGCTCGTGCTGCCGTGTCGTCGCCCAGTCGCCGACATAGGCGTCCGTGCCGTCGTCGTTGGCATAAACGTAGCCAAACAGGAACTCGAGCCCGCCGCCGTCCACGAACGGATCGCCCTCGAAATCGAAGAAGATGTCGCCGGCCGAAGGCTCGGGCAGCCGGAACAAGCCAAATTCCGCCACCAGTGGCAGCACCTCGTGAAGTAGCCGCCCCGCTCCGCGACCATCAACCTGAAGTCGCGCCTGCTCGCGCACCTTCTCATAGCTTGGCGCAGTGCCCCGATCAGGCCGCCATTGCAGCGGGATGGGCAGTTTGGCGAGGGCGGCCATGGTGCCCACGCCTCGCCGGAGCAGCTCGTCAATCTGTGTCTTGGCTATCCCTGCGACAAGCGACAGGTGATCGTCGGCGCGCCGCCTCGAAGCACAGGGCTCGCGCCATCGGCAGACCTCGCAGTGCTCAATCGGGCCGGGATAGAGGCCATCACGTGGAGGCGTAGCCGCAAAGGTCTCCAGACTTCGCTTGATGCGTCGGTAGAACGCCGCAAAATCGGCCACACGGTAGGCCTCCGGCAGGTACTCCGTCCCGGGTGTCACGACATGGGCCGTCTCCGGGACCTTCTGCTGAACGGTCGCCAATAGGTCCGAGTAGAGGCTGAGCTGCAGGACCGTGTTGCCTTTGGTCTCGCGGGCCAACTTGGTGTCGGTGACCTCATATGACCAGGCGCCCAAACCGCTGGGAGTCTCAACCCGCCGGAGCACGTCAGCGCGGCCGCTCCAATACCCATCCCGTAACGCCGCCTGAACGATAACCGCGTCGCCGCGCGTCATCGCCTGCCGCGTTTGGATAATCGAGGCCTGGTCGATGCCAACGCCGGCAATGACGGTGGCGCTCCTGTCCTGCTTGGCGAGATGATCGACAAAGCCCTGCTCATGGATCCTGCCGCGCTCAACCAGGGCATCGAGGGCCGGATCGTCGCGGACCTTCGGTTTAGCGAGCTCGCCTTGGGCGACCTTGAGATCGAGGAATGTCAGGTAACGACAATTCAAGTGCCCAACCAAGTCGCCAGCGCTGAAGACGATCGCCGCACCGTCCTTTTGCATCCATCCCCCGAAACTGCTGCCGGGACCCTCGGGACACGGCTTTGGCTATAACAATACCGGTCTTCAGATGAACGCGATAGGGTGGAACGAGACACTCAAAGCGAGAATCATCCCCCCTGCCTCTGCAGCAGCGGCGTGCCGGCTGGGATAGCCGTGCGTTCGCCGATCCATCGTTATGGAACGCTGACTTCCGCTTCTCGCTGGAATCAGGCAATTGTGGAATGTAGGCTTTTGACCCGAGAAACTACGCGGGTATGGGCGCGCTCTGCGGTCACGAGCAGTCTAGGGCGCGTCAATATTGAGTGCCGTCCAGCGCTTTCATGTAACCCAGGAACAAAGGTGCTATTTCTCTTTGGGCTTCGCGGCTTCCCTAGCTAATCGCTCCGCCCGCAATCGTTCGTAGTTCTTTTGGAAGGCTTCCTGCGCTTTTTCGTATTCAGTTACCGCCCTTCGCTTATGTGCCTGCAGAAAAGCTTTTTCCGCCGGTCGTTGCGCGAGGCCTTTCGTCATTTTATCGATCATGAAGTCCTCGGCTGCATTATCGACGCCGCTGCCCGCGGCTAGCAGATGCCCGAACGTCTTTGATTTTGGCCGTGCGCTGCGACGCTGGCCGCGTTTTGCGGGATTGCGTTTTACGTTTCCGCTCGGGTTGCGGGTCGTGGACAGGCTCGGGTTGGGTGTTACCGACCGGCTGGGGTTGCGTATTGCGGACCGCCTCGGCCAGCATCTCGAGCAACTCGGCCTTCGTCTTCTTATCGCTCATAGATCACCTCCGTGACCGATGAGACGACGGTAGCGCGGCTACAGTGCCCCGCAAGAAAAACCGCTGATTAAGATTGCTGGTTAAGTTTAATGGCGGTGAATTCACAGGGAAGAGCACACGTCGAACAGTCGCTGCTTGAGGTGTGCTTTTTGACGCGGTTCGGACATTCGGGAAGAAGTCAGAAAGTTCAGCCGCAACTGGGATCGCGCCGCGGAGAATCCCGTAATTCTCCGTGCTGGTCGTGATCTCGAAGAACTTCCACGGCGCACCCGAGAGCCCGCCGAAGCCTCTTCTCCGTACGGAACAAGTTGCTGAGAAGCCACACGACTCGATGGGAATCCGATGCGTGCGATCATTATGTGGCGATGCTGGCTTCTCGCGCTTAATGATGTTGTAAGCAGCGAAGACGGCGCCAAGCGCGCCGCAGGGACTAGAACCCTCAAGTAATTTGCCGCGTGATTGGCGATCAGTCGGTACAACACCCGAAGGAGTCGAACCGCGACATGAGCTTGGACGATCAGAAAGCGAAATCCGGTCGTTACCTAGAGGCGCCGGATGCCGCCTCGGCGCCTCCAGGTGCGCGCGAAAACGGGAAGATTCGCTTTGAATTCAAGGCGACGGACTTCATCGTCTATCCGGCGCACGGCGTTGGACAGATTCTGTCGATTGAAGAGCAGACCGTTGCAGGAGCGAGCCTGGAGTTCTTCGTGATCTTTTTCACAAAAAGCAAAATGACCGTCCGCGTTCCCGTCCGGAAAGCCGCGAACGTCGGAATGCGCAAGCCATCAGATCTTTCCTCGGTCCAAGGAGTGAAACAGATTCTGAGCGAAACTCCCCGGAAAGGCCGCGGCAACTGGTCCCGGCTTGCTCAGGAATACGAAGGCAAAATCAAATCCGGAGATATCGTCGCGGTCGCGGAGGTCGCTCGCGATCTTTTCCGACCGGGCGACTCCGGCCAGAGTTTCAGCGAACGGCAGTTGTACGTATCGGCGCTCGATCGCCTCTGCGGAGAAATCGCGCTGGTAGACGGAATCTCCGAGGAACAGGCCCTCAAGGAACTCGAGGGCCTGTTGAAGACCGGCAAGCTCAAGCGTAGCGCCTGACTGCCTAGGTTCAGGCGACGAAGCTGACACCAATGATCCGACGAATGTCCGCCTCCCTTCAACAGCAGACATTCGCAAATCAGTTGTTATGGAAAAAAGTGACTCAATGGCCGAGATGGACCGTCAACCAACGATAATTTTGTCGCGTTCAAGACCACACATGCCATGATAGCATACCGCTGGGTAGGGGAACGGCATGCGCGAACTCGATAAGGTATTTGAGGACTATCTTCCAAACTCGGAGCAAGTAGTCGCCGGCGTGAAGTCCAGGCGAAAGCTGACGTCTGGAAACGAGCTTGCAGTCGATGCCACCATCACCAAGGACCTACCCAAGCTTATCGAGCAGATCATTTTCGACTCTGGGAGAGCCGCCAAGAAGTATCGAATCTATGGGTCGGTCGGCCAGATAAACTGGACGCTCGCCTATATCCCGTGGGTCGCCATCCTACTGCGAGATATCACGACCTCGACCGAGCGTGGCTACTATGTCGTCTTGTTGTTCAGCCAAGACATGCAGAATTGCTTCCTCTCACTGAACCAGGGCTTCACACAATTTCGGGAGGCATTCGGCGACAAGATCGGAAACAAAAAGATTGCGCAGGTTGCGCGTCTAGCTATCCAAACTCTGCATGTTCCCACAGACTTCATTGCGGGACCGCTTGATCTAGCCGCGACCAAACCGCTGGGCAAAGGGTACGAGAGTGGCGCAATCATTAGTCGCCGCTATCGTGCCGGCGACGAAGTTTCTATCGACAAATTTCGAAAGGATCTTGTCCAGCTACTCAACTTGTACGACGAACTGGTGACCAAACTTGGGTCCAATTTGCTGGATCACCTCGACCTTATATCGTCTGATGACTATCAGGAGGCTGCCAACGAAATCGCAACGGAGCTCCCGAGCAAGTCATTGCCAGACGGCGGATTGCCGCCACCTCCGAAGGTTAACGGAAAGCAGGCGGGCAAATACAAGCGCAACCCCGAAATGGCAGCGATCGCAATACAAGCAGCGAGCCATCAGTGCGAAGTTGAGCCAACCCACCTGACCTTTACGTCGCGAAAGACCAAGAAGCCATTCGTTGAAGCGCATCACTTGGTTCCGATGCAATGCCAGGACCAGTTTGAGGTTAGCTTAGACGTTCCGGAAAACATTGTGGCCCTGTGTCCGGGATGTCATCGGAAGTTTCACCATGCGAGATTCGGCGAACTCAAGCTGCCGCTGGGAACGTTGCTGTCAGCTAGGATCAAAGCATTGAAATCCAGGCAAATTATCACAGACCACGGTGCGGTGCATAAGATCTATAAAGGCGATGTTGACGAAGATTGAGAGCTTACACATCCAGCAATTTGATTATTCTAAGTGTAAGCCGGCAACTGACCCTCTTTAAGATATTCTACAAAGTCGGGTGTCTCCAGCACGGCAGAATAGAAAATGTACTCCCACGCATTCCTGGTCGGATGCTCGTAGTTGACCCGAAATGTTTCAAGCGTCTCGACCACGTCCTGACCAGACGCTCGCATGCTTTGAACGAGACGAAGTAGGCGCCTGTGCTGCCCTCTAAAAAAGTGACCGTATCTCTGGGTGATTGCGAGCTCGCGAACATGCGACGTGACAAGCCCCGCTTGTTCGGGCGTCAATCCAGGCACCGGCAACAAGTCGAAAGTCGGCGCGTCAAACGGGGGCTGTATGGCGATCGCAATAACCTGCTGAGCGACGAATACATCAAAATACGGGTGCAGGAAGAAGCGCGCGCCGTTGGCATCTCCAGTCTTTTCAAGCTTCTCGGCTTGGCATGCATCGCACATAGGGAACAGATTCATTGGGGTGATGCAAAGATGAGGATACCGCCCCTTCGGCAAATAGTGATCAAGGGTGTTTGGCCTGCCCGGCTCACCACAAGCTGGACAAAGATTCAGGGCATGCTTACGCAGGGCTTGAAGCATAGCCCCTTGACATGAGCCCTCAGCAGGCGCGGCGTATAAATTGAGAAAACTTCCCCTCTTCTGATCGATCGCCGGCCAGGTCTGCACCAGCGCAGGCGAGCCACACGCGTCAATATAGGCTTGTACCCGAGCACGCCACTCAGCAGCTATGCCCGTGAAGAATGCGGCATTTACACCATTCTGACGTTCAGCAATCACATTGTCGACTAGTTGTAGGCTACATGCAACCGGAACAGGCAAGGGCATTACCACTGTCCGCGCTCCATAGCCCTGATCTGCACGATAAGCTCTTCATTAAGTCCCTCACCGAGAGCTTCGATCAATCGATCCGCAGAACCAAAATTCTGCAGCTGCACTCGAATCCAACCCTCAAATGGTTTTGAGACAGCCTTGTCTCCGAAAACGTAGGAGGAAATCCGTTGAAAATCCCCACCAAAAGTTTGAAACGGAGGATGGTTCAGCACTAGATCATCCTCCGTCTTTTCAAAAACATGAACGCAGTCGGCAGGCACCTCTCGCACCGTTACGATCGAGTGAGTTGCAAGCAACGCCGTGGAGTTGAATCGAGCCAATATCGATTTCAACATATCGACGAATTGTACTTCGAGAGTTGGGTGGAGAAAAAGCTCCGGCTCATCCACGAGAATCAGACTGTTCCTCCGAATCGCACCAAGAATATTGATAACGATATAGGCGAAGAGCCTCTGTCCAGAACTAAGTTCAATAGGCTTACCGTCACGGAAGAAGGTAACACCAGATTCCGGGATGAGTGCTTCGTTCAACCAGTCATCACGTAGCGCATGGATCCTGTCAGAAGCTACAGGAATATATCGGCGACGATCGTCATCTGTGTCTTCACGGAACTCCAACGGCTCAATAAACCCCGGATCGCTGTAAAAGGTCCGAGCACGGTGTTTGAAGTCAACCTCTACCGTTGCGAAGTCGAACTCGATTGCAGTCCTAAGGACTCGCTCGACCGTTTCGACCTTCAGCGCCCAATCGCGGATCGAGGAATACTTCTTGTCATCTCGAAGACAGCCTACGAGCGATTGAGCGGCATTACGTTTGGGAAACTCGTGTGACAGATGGATACGACCAAGTTTATTTGTTTCTGTTGGATTGGCTCGCCCGCGAAAGCCGAAGTAGCGATAAGCGTCGCGGTCCTGCATGCGCTTTCCGGCCAAGTCGACTGGGAAGCGCTCAAACGGACTATATGAAACGACTACCAGCTGACTGAGGTTTGGTTTCGCTACGAATCCCGGTCCCTCTCCTGTTGATGGAGAAATCCAATCCTCCACCATTTGATGTAACACTCGGGACTTACCGTAGCCGTTTGGACCAATGAGCACGTTGATTTCGTGTGGAAGCATGTTCTCCGCTTGAAATTTGAGATCCAGCGCGGAGATGTTGCCAAAAATGTTCTCAAAGCGAAAACCGAGATCGAGAACCGAAATATTCTGTCGTTCAAAAATCCGCCATGCGTCAAGATAAGCTTTAACGCTCCCACGCTCGCGCTGAAGCGAATTTTTAAATCCATTTGTCTCAACAAGTCTCTTGGCAGTCTCGTCATCCGCAATGCGAACCATATAGCTCGCGTCGCGCAAAGTCCTGGCAACCTCAATCGCAACTTCCGTACCGATTGCGCCATCGAGCCGTTCGTAGAAGGCGATCTCGGCGGGAGTCGAGATGTAATTTCTGTCAGGAATCGGGAAGGTCCCGTCCCACCCCTCTGCAAGAAGAGAATCGAGAGCTGTGCTAGTTGTGAAGACCTCCTCCACTAGCAGCCGGACGAGACCGAGATCGAGAACTTCATCGCCGATACGACAGGTAGTTGGAAAAGTTGTCTTATAACCGTAGTCATCCCAATTGTTGGAGAGAAGTTCAATAACGTCGCCTTCCAAGGAGGGAGGCGGATTTGTGCGCCTGCTCGGGCGCCCCAAATAGACAACTTTCACACGCTGCTCCCCAAGCGGCCCGTCCTTTGCTGGATGCTGCTAGTTACACGTGACGCGCAATGTGCCGCTCACGGTGTGACAGCGTGACTATGGCGGCGAAGGTTGACATCGGCAACAGCGCAATTGTCAGTTGCAGACCTTATCAAGCCTTTTTCTAGAACGTGTCTGCGAGAGGTTTCGGAGGCAATTTCAACTTTTGTGGCAGAACCGCCTTTGGACCCATGCCGTTCGGCCGCAAAGTTTGCCCGCGCCAGCGGGCTCCTTGCACTGGTAGCCTAACCTTGCCGGTCGACCTGGCGGCCAGCCGTGCCCTCTATGGCAAATCATTTTTGGTGGCCGCCTTGACCACATTCTTGCCTGCGACCGAATTTGGCTCGAGTGGGCACTCTGGCGCTCGCGAATCGGGAACCGGAGCCGTGATTCCCGATGCCGCGGCATTCGCACATGAGATGTTACGGAATAAGTCGGCCAGTGGCCGGCCGAGAATTGCATGCCTGGCCCAGCCCATCTAACCTCGAAGCTCCAGAACCTTTAGCTCAGCGGGACGGATCACCTTGTCGCCGAGGTCAGCGAGCAGTTGCTCCTGATCTGCGTAGCCATGGACCGGCAGAAATGAAGGCCTGTGCCGGTAGAAGTCGAACATGCCCGGCTCCTCCTGCGCCGCGAGGATTATCGTTTGAACGGGCACAGAGGGAAGATCCGGCACAATCCCACGCAGCTCTTGCAGAACAGATTTAGCATCGGAGACATCAGCGATGATGAACCTCGCCATTCGAGCGAGCAGCGTGACTGTCTCGTCCGTGTCGCGGCTCCGGGGCTTCTCAAAGTCGAACAGGATCGGCAGGTAATCGCGCTTCCGCAGTTCTTCACGCAGGGCGTTCAGGACAGCCTTTCGCTCATCGGTGAATCGACCGAGGATCAACACCGCTTTGCTGGTGATCGTGTCGATTACATTACGAACCTTCTCGTTATGAAGCATGAGGTAGATGAACTGCGCGACCTCGATGTTGTCGGCAGTGATCTCGGGGTCGCCCAAAGGTGTGATCACCTGGTTCCGCTGCTTTGCCCCTTCCAGCTTCAAGCCCCATGCGGACACTCCATGGATATGACAGCCAGTGAGATCAGCACCTGTGAAGTCGGTATCCACCAGGGTGGCACGATATAAATCGGCCTCATTGAGCGTCGCCCTACTGAAGTTCGTACGGAGGAGGTTCGCTGAGGAAAGGTCTGCCCGGCAAAGGTCCGCTTCGTCGAGGTCCGCGTCCTGCAGGTTCGCCCAGATGAGATTCGCCCCGCTGAGGTCGGCCCCGCTGAGGATCGCCCCGTGAAGCTTCGCATGGCCCAGTCTCGCGCCGCTGAGGTTCGCGCTCCTAAGGTTCGTCCGTGATGGCGGGGCAGCCCCTACAAACATCAGGCTAAGGTCCGCCTCACGGAGGTTTGCGCCACGGAGGTCCGTTCCGCTCACATCTGCGCCGTTCAACTCGGCCCCATGGAGGTCCGCCCAGCCGAGGTCCGCGCCTCGAAGGTCAGCTCCGCAGAGGTTCGCGCTGCTGAGGTTCACCTGACAGCCCGCAGTATTTAACAACGGATTGACGTCCCACCCTCGGAGGTTCACTGCCCTCAGGTCAGCCTTGCTCAGGTCTGGACGATCAATGCGCTTTTCGTGACGCCATTCATTCCAGGCGGCCACGCCCTGCTGAAGCATTGCGACATGCTCGTCGTTGGCCATGGACGATACCCTCGCTGCCCGATGGAGCTGAGATGTTTTGTGCGTCAAACGATATTCTCAGACGGACTTGCTGTCGCCAAGTAGAGGCAAGCCGAAAAGCACTAGAAAGGTCAGCTCTGGGTCGATATTGTTGCAAAAGTCTTTTGGGGGGATGAACGAAATTTCGTAGAGCCGCTGAAGCGTCTTACGAGCGGCGACGTGAGGGACCATGTCGTTTCATCCATAGGGGGCGTTGAAAAGCGACACAGCGGCGGAGAAGTCCAAAGATCGACTTTCGCGAGATTTTTCGGGTCGCTCGATTTTCGACTTTTGCAACAGAATCGCCTTGGTAGCAGTCACTAGGCATCGATCCGCAGACCACGTAAGGCGGGATTGAACAAAGCCAGGGGCAACCGTAAGCTACGTCGAATGCTAATGATCGTCACCGTCTCCGCCATATTCGGGTGACCATGGAGCACTTTGGGGAAAATGCGTTGCGTCCAAACCCGTTGAAACCTCGCCTTGCAGCCGGCGGCTGTGCGTTCGGAACAATGACGTTCGAATTCTTCACGCCCGGCTACCCCGCGATCTGCCGCGAAGCAGGCGCTGAATTTATCCTCTACGATATGGAGCACTCAGGCGTCGGCTTCGAGACAATGAAGGCACAATTCGCATTCTGCCGTGGGCTTGATCTGGTGCCTCTCGTACGCGTCCCTTCAGGCGACTACCATCACATAGCGCGTGCACTCGACATTGGTGCGATGGGCATCATGGTGCCGATGGTCGAAACACCCGAGCAGGCAAGGGCGATCGTTGACTGCACCAGATATCCACCGGCGGGGCGACGTGGCGCCGCCTTCGCTGTAGCGGCGCACGATGACTATTCGGACGGGCCCGAGACCGAAAAGATCGCCCAAGCGAACGCGCGCACGATGGTGATCGCGCTGGTAGAGACCGCAAGAGGCATCGATAATGTCGATGCGATCGCGGCGGTCGGCGGCGTCGACGTGATCTGGCTTGGTCACTACGATCTGACGAACTTCCTCGGCATCCCCGGAGAGTTCGACAATCCAAAATTCCATGCAGCCGTCGACAGCTTGATCGTGGCGTGCAAGAAGCACGGCAAAACACCAGGTTTTCTTGCCGGCAACGAGCAGTGGGCGCGCGATTTTCGTACCAGGGGCTTTCGCATGATTGCGTACGGTGTTGACACACTGTTGATGCAAGGCGCGCTCGCGCATGGCATCAAGCTGTTGCAGGGGACCGTGACGAATTAGGTTGGAATAGCTAGGCGTAAGAACGCCGGTGGATTCGGAAAATAGATGTTATGGAAGAAGCAGGCCAAAGGCCGACTCGGTGCTGCGATAGACGCTGATGCAAATCGACGGACATCACGCCGAACAACTTGCCATACCTAAAAAGCGCCGTCCGTCATATCAGCGTCTCTTATTTGACCCGTTTCCGGATTCCAAAATGCATAATGCCAATCCTGCCCGATAGCTTGTATTTGATCGTGAGGGATCCAAGCAGCTCCCCTGTTGCCGCTGTCGTATCGGTACATAAGCATGGTCGATTCGCCCATCGGCATAAGCTTCGGCTCTATCAAAACGCGGTCGACCAAAACACCTTGATGCAACAGTGCTACTTCGCTTCCAGGCGCGTAAATGAGATATTCTCCCTCTCCAGCCGCTGGCGCGCCGGTGATCGCAGCCACGCCCGGCGAAAGCGTCTGGAACCAATCTCGTACTTTTGAGACAGTATCTGCATCGATAAAGGCATTGGAGCCTGCGAGCTGAGCACCTCTCTCCAGCATGGCAACATAGTCCGGAAATTCGGCAAAAAGCGGCTCGGTTAATCGAAGGCCGCCATAAATGCTGTCGTAAATTACGATCGTGTCCGTTGCTCGCTTTGGCGCACCCTCAACATAGAAGGCAATATTGGTGTGAGCACAATCAATGTCATTTGGAGAGATGCTCTTTTCTCTAAGTAGCAGTTGCTTCAAGCCTTCGGCGATACTTGACCTGACGTTAGCTTGGGGCCCAGTTCCCGCGAACCACGGCTCCGTAACTCGGATTAAGACACCTGTTGACCGAAATTCGCGCTGCTTTCGGGTCATCCTCGGATCCTGGCCTCGCAAATCGCGGTATAGAAAGCTTTTTCCACCGATCGAAAAGCCTTCAACAGATTCGTTGACCTGGACATTAATCTCGGCGATTGCGCCTAACGTTCCCGTGAGCAGCCGACCGGCCACGATCTCCTCGGCATTCAGGCTCACATTGACTGTTTTCTTCAAGATTGGCCGGGTCGGCGCCATACTGCGTGCTGACTCAATCCTGATAGTCCGGTCGAACGATGACGAGCGCCATTCCACGACCTTTGTCGGACGACGAAGGTGTAGGTAAAGAGCACCGGGATAGGTTTCTCTTATCGCTTGATTCAAAGCGATGTCACCGATCGATTCGCTGAAATCCTTACTACCCTCCCTAATCTTGTAGCTCGCCTCTCCCACTTGCCGCAGCGGATAATTATAGTGCGGAGAGTCAGCTCCGAGCTGAGCGACATAGTCGTACTCTCGCGGCCGGCGCGCTCCCGGCCGAGCTGCCTCGTATACTTTCTCGAAACTTTCTGGCCAAGATACGCCGGGTGGCAATCCTTTGGTGTCATTCCCTAGTGATTCCGACTCGTCGACTAGGCAACGAGCATGCGCGAACTGAATAAATCGATTATTGAGATAGAGATGCGACGGCTCGACAGATCCGTCATAGTACTCTTGGAACGTCGTACCATAACGCGCAAAGGCAAGACGCGGCGCTATAACCGCGAAGCAACCATGAGCCGTACGCCCCACGCGCCCAAGCCGCTGACGAAACGACTTCTTCGACTGCGGAACTCCCAGATTCAGCCCAAGCCTGAAATGGGCGATATCAATCCCCAACTCGAGTGCGGATGTTGAGATCACCCCTCGCAACGCCCCTGTTCTCAGCGCTTTCTCGATCTTGGTCCTATCTTCAAGTTCGTAGCCGCTGCGATAAGGCAGGACATCATCTTGGTCGATCGATCTGGCAACTCGCTCGACCCCCTGTCGAGAATTGTGGAACGCAATAAAAGAGCCCTGCGATCCGGCACCGTCGATCACCCTCGAGATAATATCCGACAGGAAAGCCTCGGCCGGCGCAGCCGTATCAGGTCCATCAATGTGATATAGGGTTCGCCCGAATGTTGGCGCTCCATCGTCGTCTTCGCCAATACCAACGAAGGGCCATCCAGTCAGCTTGTGGAGGTGTTCGCATGGATCCGCAATTGTAGCTGTCGCTGCAATAATCTGCAGGTGATTGTTTACGCCCGTTTCCTTTGAAGCACGTCTTCGCGCGGCGAGGAACCGCCGGAGGAGATAAGCGACATTGCTACCGAAGACTGATTCATAGACGTGAGCCTCGTCCAGCACGACAAATTTTGTCGAACATAACAGGCTTCTAATGGAAGGATTCGATACCTGTCGCATAAGCCACGCTTGAAGGACATCGGGTGTTGCGACAAGCAACCGCGCTGACTTTACCGCTTCCATCCGATCGTCAGGCAGGACCTGACCATGCAGTTCCGCTACTGACTCTTCTGGTATTCCAATTTCAGTCGCCAGCTTCTTCCATCTAGCAAGCTGATCGGAAAGGAGTGCCTTCAAGGGATAAAGCACGATCGCTTTACCATCACCCTCTGTCAGCTCTTTTGCAATCGCGGCCTGGAATATCAGCGATTTTCCTGAGGCTGTCCCCGTTGACACCACGACATTTAAGCCTTCATCGATCGATTTAAGAGCGAGGCTTTGGTGACGCCACAGGGATCCACCCTTTCCGACGTGCTTTTCAAGCCATTGTCCGATTAGGCCTTCGGAAAACTCCGCGGGAATCGGGAGGAGTCTTTCGGGACGCGGCGCAATATCCACGCTCTCCACAACGCTCACCAGTCCGGAGGCGATCACTTCCTCAAATCGAGTTTTCATGAAAGGGGATCCGCTTTTGCTGCCGGCTTTAAGACCTGCGAAGCAAGCGAGGGACCAAACTTGTTGGCGCCTCCGACGAGCTTAGCAAGCCGCGCGCCCTCGTCTCGGAATTCCGAGAGCCGCTTTGGAAGGCTTGCGACTGCGCCCGCATCGATTCTCAAGACCACTGTAGTTCCGCGGGCATTGCATTGCACTGTGACCGTTTCGCCATCAGCAATCCTCATTCCGGCCGTCCCGCTAAGCAGCGTAAACTCGCCCCCGAGGGAGCAAAGTCTTTGGGTCATAAACAGACCGTATCCACTATTAGCCCAGACGTCGGCCGTTTTACGATTGCGCCAAGCTTTAGAGGAGATACCAGGAAGCAGCGACAGCTTGAGTGCATCCGAATCAACTTCGATTTGGAGCTTCGGATTTTCTCGCAACGACTCCAATATTCCGCAGCCAATATCTGAAACCGCCAGCTCTGCACAATTCCTAGCGGGCCAATATTGAGCCGCTATCGTGTATGTTTCAGCACCACTATGCTCGACAACATTCCGAACAATCTCACGGATTGAATAGGTCAAGGTCTCGACCACTTCCCCATCGTTCGTTTGTGTCAGGACACGAGCGAGCTGTTGTGCAGCTTCCTCAATCAGCTCCCCAAGCTGCACGTACCTTTCGGCGGCATCTTTGCGCAACTCGAGGACATTTACCTCAGTAATCGGCACATACGTATTGCTTCCTAAGGCCTCTGCTGGAGCTTGGCCGTAATCCACCCCAAAGTATTGGAAAAAGCCGACATGTGCAGGATACCCTAAATGTCGGTAATTAATCGCCTGCCGCTTCGCATTTGGGCGGGCTGCCCTGAAGTTTCGCAGAGCGTCTCCGACCACCAGCATCCATCCCGGCGTCACGAATGTGACTTTCGCGAAATCGAATCTGTAGGCGCTCGCTTCCTCAAGCGAACCGAGCACAGCGCCGAACTCAAGAGCCTTTAGAGGATCATCCCACCCCGGCACGCCAACTAGCACCCAAGCCCTCCTGCTTTCCGAAAGCGGAACAGAATGGCCACCGCTCGTCAATCATAAAAGGGTTAAAGTATTGCGCCGCAACCAAGAGGAGTGGACCTTCGGATGCCCGCGGACAGCCAGCCGAGCCGACAGTCCGCAGACTTGTTATGCAGGCGATAACGGCGTTCAATCGGTTTTCGAACAGGGTTTGATCCCCCTGCGCCGTCTCGGCACGGCGCTGACTACGTGGCCGCGGCTGCCCACCCCTTATCTAATCTCGCGACCATTTTCGCGCGCAACCACTAGCCGGCTCTGCCGCAAACAGAAAATAAATGCTCCAAATTGCCGGCTATCGCCGCAGCGATGTCGAGCCAGCTAACTTTTCATTGAGCTAAGTGTCTGAACCAATGGCCACTTTTCCTCAGCTCCAGCAGCGTTCGTATTTCATTCGAATGGCGCTCGCTGAAAATGCGAGGCGGCAGAAAAAAAATCCCGGAATGAGAGTAGGGCCGGTCCTCAGGCTAGGCAGCTCGGAGGATTTGACCCACCCCCACCCCCTAGCATCAAGCGCTCCGCGCCTGGCCAAAAGCTCTCTCTGTCAGTCGCCTGACCTGTGGCTTTTTGTATTTAATTCCAACTTTTTGCGTATGAATGATGGGGACCGGTCTAGACGTCAAAGGTCCTAGTGTTTTTGGCACCCCCACCCCTATCGATGAGTCTCTAACAACAACACTTCGTCTCGTCTTCCCTCGCTTACAACCATTATGATCTGATTCCTTCTTTGCTTGGTGGTGAAGGTCGGAGCGGAGGGCATAGGCGAGAAATCCCGAGGCTTGCGCGTCGAGACACTTCCCTACGCCCTCTGCGATCATGCTCGGCGGAGCCAGGCCGTCGCTGTCGGACCCCGCGCATACGATGGCGCCACGCAGGTCGCGTCTACTTGCGGCGATGTCCATCTCGCCGGCAGCCACCCTCACGCTTTAGGCCGGGCTCGCTTTGGCTGCATCCCACGGTGGGCAGATCATTGCGCGCCGCCGCCGTTAACCGACCAGCACGCACGAATGCTCGATAAGCACCCTGCTGCCCTACAGATCCGCTCAGCGATGGTCAGGCTTCCGACCTTCGCGAAGTCGGGGCGGTATTTTGCTTAACTTTGGGTAATGATAATGTAGCCAGGAGCGCATCAACAACCTCATGTTTTGCACTCTCAATTTTCGTCTTCAGCTCGAGCATCCGCGCGCTTGAGTGCGATATTGCGCCTTGGGCCTCTAAATCTTCCAACTCAGCCTCTAGCGCCCCAAGTTTGCCAAGCAGTTGATCATGCCGACGCAACGGTTTAGCCAGCCTCTTGATCCAGTTCAGGAGAGTTGAATTCTCTTCGATGTCGCCGGTCGCATACTCGTGGACTGCATTGACGAACCTGACGAATGCCCCATTCTCGCTCGCGGTTGCCTGCCCAGGCCTGCTGTTTTCAAAAACAATCCAACAGCCGTGAACTAAGTAAGCGGCCGAAGGACCAAGCATCTGCTTCGCGACATTCGTGTTGCCGCCTTTATCGACGACCGCTTCGGCTTCATATCCGGGAAACCGACGGAGGCGCATAGAAACATAGTGCTCCAAGGCCAGCAATGTTTCCACGAAGCGCCCGTCCGATGCAGGCTCCTGCTCGGATTCCGGCCTCGGCAACATGCTTGCTGCAGCGGCTTCGTAGGCATTGACGATGGGACCAATCTGATCAAGCTCGTCCAGAACCCCAAGATATTCGCGGGAATGGTTGTCAAGACCAACGAGCGCTTCGGCCAAACTCCCTGCGGCTTCCGAAACTCGCCTGAGATTTTCAATCACAGTCTTCTTACGCGGGGCGCCTTCAATCAGTCGCTCGCGCGCATTAAACTTGACTGCAGTTTCAACAATGAGATTTTCGACGCATCTTTTGCAAGGGCACAACTGCAGAAGATGCGGGAGATGTGCGGTCCTAAACGGACCGACCTCCATCATTGCGCGCTCCAGCGCGTCGCGATCCCCTTTCGGATCGCTTCCTTGCTTACTCATGTGCGGCTCCCGATAAGAAAGAAGGAAACGAACCCGCATCGTGAGGTTCAGGTACGTTGCGTGACAGCCTCAGAGGGGTTGCCTCACGGTCCACTAATGTTTGCCATCTCTTCCTTCGATTCGCACCAATCCACCGCCGCGCTTGGGGAAATCTCGGCCATTTTGGCCGTCGGCCTCCAGCGTCTTTTGCAACGAAAGTCCAGTCAATTTTCTCCAGAGAAGTCGGAAACTCCGCTCGACTGCCGGGCGGTGTCGAGCGGTCATATCCATCCCAAGGATCAGGGTATTGCTCCGTGAAAGAGACCGTTTTGTCACAGTTGACCGCCCTTAAAGGCGCCTCGGCGGAGGCGCTAAAGTTGCGCTGGCGCGAGCTTTTCGATACTGAGCCGCCAGCTTTTAATCGGCGTTTTCTGGAAGCCCGGTTGTCTTTCCGAATCCAGGAACTGGCCTACGGCGGCCTGAGCCGCGAAACACGCGAGCGGCTGCGGGCGATGGCGAAGCAGTACGCAACCAGGGATGCCGCCGAACGCAAAGCGCGCCCCACCCAGCGCCCGGTCGCCGGCACGCGGCTGATCCGGGAATGGCAGGGGGTCGAGCACTGCGTAACCGTGCGCAAGGACGACTTCGAATATTTGGGTCGCCCCTACAAGTCGCTTTCGTCAGTGGCCCGCGAGATCACCGGCACCAAATGGAACGGCTGGGTGTTTTTCGGGCTTAAGAGCCAGTCGGGACGGGTATGAGTATCGCCCACCAGCGCACCAGCCGCAGGCGAGGTTCGGAGAGCCGTGGCGAGGCTTTTGGCAGTGTTTCCGCCCTTAACGAACCGCCAACCCGCAAACTGCGCTGCGCGGTTTATACCCGCAAGTCGAGCGAGGAAGGCCTCGACATGGATTTCAACTCGCTGGACGCCCAGAGGGAAGCCAGCGAGTCCTACGTCGCCTCCCAGAAGGCCGAGGGCTGGGTACATGTCCCCGACCGCTACGATGACGGCGGCTGCTCCGGCGGCACCCTAGAGCGCCCTGCCCTGCAGCGGCTCCTGGCGGACGTTAAGGCGGGTAAGGTCGACGTCATCGTCGTCTACAAGATCGACCGTCTGTCCCGATCCATGCTCGATTTCATGAACCTGCTTGAGTTGTTCGAGCAATATGGCGTCACCTTTGTATCGGTGACGCAGTCCTTCAACACCAAGGACGCCATGGGACGCATGACGGTGAGCATCCTCATGGTGTTCGCCCAGTTCGAACGCGAGGTTATCGGCGAACGCATTCGGGACAAGGTGGCCGCCTCCCGCAAGAAGGGCAAATGGATGGGCGGCTGGACACCGTTGGGTTATGAGGTCCGAGACCGTAAGCTCATTGTCCACGAAGCCGATGCCGCCCGGGTCAGAACTATATTCAAACGCTTCGTCCAGCTTAAGTCAGCAACCCTATTAGCGCGCGAAATGGTCGCTGCCGGCGAGCGCAACCGGTACGGCCATCTGCTTGACAAGGGGGTGCTGTACAAGCTCCTCAATAACCGAGTCTACATTGGCGACGCAGTGCACAAGGGTACGGCCTATCCCGGCGAGCATGAGCCGATCATCGATCGCCCGCTCTGGGACCAAGTTCATGCCCTCCTGAAAGAAAGTCCGCGAAAGCGAGCGGGCAACACCCGGGCGCAGACCCCGGCAATCCTGAAGGGCCTTCTATTCGGTCCCGATGGCGCTGCCATGTCGCCAACCCACACGCGTAAGGCCGGACGGCTCTACAGGTACTATGTGAGCCAGACCGCGATGAAGCAGGGTAAAACTGACTGCCCAGTTCGCCAAGTCCCGGCGGCAGAGATCGAGCGTGTCGTCCTCGATCAAGTTCGAATGCTGATCCAGACACCGGAGGTCATTATTCAGACCTGGCGCGCTGCACGAAAACAATTTCCTCAGATGCATGAGAGCGAGGTTCGGTCGGCCCTCGTCGAATTCCACGAACTCTGGAATGACCTCTTCCCCGCCGAGCAATCCCGCATTGTTGAGCTTCTTGTTCAAAGGGTTGATCTGCAGCCTGACGCAATCGACATCGCGCTCAAGATTGAGGGAATGACCTCGCTCTGCTCCGAGCTTCGAACTTCCGCCAACGTCCCGCAGGCTGCCGAATGAGTAACGACGTTTCGTTCATCGCCGGTCCGTTTAACAAACCGAAGCTTAGTGCCGATGGGCGCACTTTGGTCGTGCGGATTCCCTTCACTTTGCGCCGCCAGGGCGGTCGCAAGCAGGTCGTCACGCCAGCAAACGCAGCGCCCTGGATACCACCCTCCCCTCGCGTGGACGCCACCTTGATTAAGGCGGTCGTCCGCGGACATCGCTGGCTCGAGATGCTAGAATCCCGGCGTTATGCTACCATTCGCGATCTTGCTAAGGCCGAGAAGATCAACGAGTCATACCTTGGGCGCGTACTCCGACTTACCCTTCTCTCGCCTGACATAATTGAAACGATACTGTCGGGACATCCGGCAAGTGCTCTCGAACTGCCGGTCTTTTTCAAGCCTTTCCCACTCGACTGGGAAAAGCAGAAACAAAACTTCCTGCGCTGACCAGCAACCCCGAAGCTGGCCGGCAACATTAGCGAAAATTTCCAAGCAAGGGCTGGCGTGTTGCAACAAAGTTGAGATGTCCCTAGCCCTGCAAAGTTGAAATGTCACTCGGCTGCCTCGCTGGGAGCGTGAGCCGGCGCCGCGGAGACCACCATATCGGAGCGGCGCCGGCTCACGCGGGGCGATTTCGTCTTCGGTTTGGCGGCTTCAACGATTTTCATGGTCCTGTCCTTTAGAATGCCCGGCTTCTGGCTCGATCGTCGAGGTCCATCCGGAACTCTGTTAAAGCGGGGCTGGCGGTCTTGCTGTTCCTTGATCCAGGCGAGGATCTCGCCCAGGCGCTTGTTCTCGACAATAGCGGCATGACTGACGCGCTGCAGTTTATCGAAGGCCGAGTAAGGCAACGACCTGCCTTTCCAACGAACCTCCAGCCGCCCATCCGGAAAGTCATAGATCTCGACCATTTTGCCGCGAAGGCGAACTGCCAGACCTTCCGGCTTAAGCGTCAGCTTCATACGACTGTAGTTCACCACCAGTTGATGCGACACCTGACGCTGCTCACGCCAACACAGAATCTGATCGAGATCCTGACGGAGATCGACTGGCCGATGAAAGTCCTGATCGCGGGCCGCTGGCTTGGCAAAGCGGCCGTTGTAGTCGGCGACGAAGTTGGGCAAAAACGCGTTTGCCGCCTCGATCGTGTTGATGCCGGCGAGCCGCAGCTCCTTCACCAGGCGATCCTGCAGCGTATGATGCGCGCGCTCGACGCGTCCCTTTGCCTGGCTGGTGTTGGCGCAGAGAATCTCGATGTTTAGTTCCGATAAAGCCCGCCCGAACTGAGTCATTCCATTACCGCTGACTGCGTTCTCGTTCGACACCCGAAAGATGGAATGCTTGTCGGAGTAGAAGGCGACCGGTTTACCGTGGCGACGAAGATAGGCCTTCAGCGCCTCAAAATAGGCAAATGTACTCTCCGATGCGACAAAGCGTAACTCCATCAGGCGGCTGGTCGCATCGTCGACGAACACCAACAACGTGCAGACGGCTGCACGATCCTCGAACCAACGATGCTCCGAGCCGTCGATCTGGACCAGCTCACCTACATGCTCACGGCGATGCCGAGGTTGCTGGATGCGCTTGCGTTCAGCGCGAGACATCCAGATTCCCGCCTGCCGCATCCAGCTGCGCAGCGTCTCTCGTGAAACTCTGAGATCATGACGCTCCGCCAGCTTCTCGGCCGCGAATGTCGGTCCAAAATCTGCGTACCGCTCCCGCACCAGAGCAATCGCATGATCGCGAACAACATCCGGCAAGCGGTTGTTCGAGGGACGACCGCGGCGCTGGTTGGCAACGGCAGAAGCGCCGCCGTCGCGATATCTCCGCAACAGCCGGTACGTTTGCCGCGGCGTCATCTTCATCAGCTCAGCAGCTGCTTGAGCCGTTCATCTGTCGCTGTCCAGCCGTGCCAGAACTTCAAGACGGTTCAGCTCGCGCTTGCTCATCACCACCATGCCCATCGAAATGACCGCCTCCGAACTCCCAAAAAGGAGCAGAAACTGACATCTCTACTTTGCTCAGTGCTGACATTTTAGCTTTGCTGCTACATGGCGGCTTCGTCCATCGAATGTTATGGAACATCGACCTCTCGCGTGACGGCATTCCATCACTTTAGTGCAGGGCTTATGCCCAAACTAAATAGTTGATCTCCCTCCAATCCGGTAGGCGCGCAAAACTCCTAACTTCGTTCAAGTGACTGCGCGTCGTATCACTTCAACGCGTCATGGCGTTCACGCCGCTGGCAACTGCCGCGAGAGACCGTGCGGGAAGCTCTGGCGCGCCCTCCAATAGGGTGGGACCAAAATTCGTCCGTTCGATTTGCCCATACACCCCTCCGGCCCGACATAGAAAATTCCAGACTCAGGACGCGTCATTCAACGAAGTGTTGCGGCTACGAAGCGCGGGCGATTACAAACTTTCAAACGCCTAGTATGGATTGTTTGCCGCTAGTCCAAACTTCTTGATGATTTTGTCCGCTTCCTCGCGAGCGCGGAGCTTGTGGTGTGGTGTCCCATCGAAAGGTTTGCCGTCGATGACGCTGGGATAGCCGGTTTTCGCACTTCGAATTAGGAACGTGAGATCAAGCCCTATTTGGCTATCGCGCTTGAGCGCGTCGGCAACCGCATCGAGGGTAGGAGCATTAGCCCACGCCGGCGGGAATTTGTCGCTAAAGCCGTGCTCCCGTGCGAACTCCGCATAAGTGACAAAGGGGTTCCGGTGCCCTGAAGCAATCGATTTCCTAAGCGCTTCCGCAACCTCGTTGGCGACCATTCCACCCACCTCGGCTCTTTCTGCACTTGCAAGATACGACGGTATCAATCAAGAGTCGATGGCACCTAACCGAAGGGGACGGCTTTGCTCTTACTCTTCCTAGACGACGCCGCCCAAAACAATTGCTCGCGCGAGCGGGTGGGAAGACTTGTTGCAATAGGCGGAGTCGCGATCGAGGGATCCACATGCCGTAAATTAGAGCTAGCCATAGATGACTTGTGCATCAAGATCTACGGCTTCCCGGATGGTGAGCCGTTCAAGTGGTCTCCTAACAGAGACCACTGGATGAGAAACAATTTGACGGGGGATCGGCGGGAACAGTTTTATAATGAGGTTCTGCAGCTCGCTGCGCAGAACGGCGCGATTGGGCTTACAGCCATATCAGATGCGACAAAAGGATTGGCCATTCCGGAAGCGAAGACTGCTGAAATGGATGTTTTGATTATGACTCTTGAGCGCTTCGATCTAGCGCTTGGCCAAGACGTCGGAATGGTAGTAGCCGCTCGCCCGTCGGGCGGTCAGGGTGACGAACACAAGTTCTTGGTTTCATGCGCGGAGGCCATCAACGCTGGCACCAGATATGTTAAATTCGAAAAGTTCGTAACGCACGTTGTCACAATGCCGTTTACGAATTCGCGTCTCCTGCAACTCGCGGATCTGGTTGTGTCGATTTCCACTGCCATGGTCGCAGGACACCAAGAATTCGCTGGAAAGGTTTTTCCAGCTGTCCAAAAAATTCTGAGAACAAGCGGCGGTCGTATAGGCGGCGTCGGACTGAAGATTCACCCCGATTACTCGTATGCAAACCTTTATCATTGGATTCTCGGCGACCCACTGTTCAAGCAAAGCAACTTGCCCATCGCGAGTCGTCCATTTCCGGTCGACGGAGACAGCTACTAGCACCTCTACATTCTCGCCGCCTGACCATTTGACGCCGGATCAGCGCCGCCCTTGGATGCAGCCAAGCTCAGAAATTAAGCTATGCGACCTTATTCAGCCCAGCCAAGATCTGGCGGAAGCTGTTCAACCCCGCTTGGCCAGGTCGTCCGGCTCTGGTAAGTTATCGAGGTCCGTGAGGCTCTTGTCCTGCAGTTAAATCTTCGATCATCGTCCCCAACGCCGACCGGCTCGACGCCTTCGCACCGTAGGCGCCGGTCACCGGCAGAGATGAATGGGCAGGAACGTGACCGTATCCGGGGTTTGTTTGGGTTGGAATTCGACGGAACCAAATCGGATGGTGCCGTCGTCGCCGAGAGCGAGCTGGATACAGAATTTCTTTAGGGCCAATCCGTCGTGTCCAAGCCAGACAAGAACCTTCTCAGCTCCTTCTTTGACGCCTGCAGCTTCCGCACCGAGATCGTCGCGGCTGGTAAAATACTGACCGACCGATCCGGCGACAATATCGGCGACGCTCAGCAGATCGAGATAGTCGGTGCTGCGTTCGGCGAACGGAAGTGCGCCGCCTATTAGACCGAATTGACGGTCGGTGTAGAGGCCGAGAACGTTGTGAAACAGCGCCAACAGGCGATTGTGAGCTTTCAGGTCGGGACAAGTCGCGTCGTGATCCGACATCCAGAAAATCTTCTGCCCCTCATGCCCGAGCAGCGCGATCAAGAACGCCATCGTATGAACGATGCGGAACGCCTTTTCTGCAACATCCGGCTTAAGCCTACCAACTCCGGCTTCTTCCAGCCTTTGGCTCAACGCTGCACCGGTTGACCGATCCTGCGGGCCAAACAGCGATACAATCCGTTTGTCCACGACGACGGTAAAGAGCAGTCCTGGTACGTAGCCGTTGAGAAGGTTCAGATAACCCGGCAGCGCCTTTCTCATAAGACCCATGCCGAAGTCCTTGAACCCGATTTCCTTGTCACCGAGGCCACTCTCCGCGCGATGCTTTTTCATCTCACGCCAAAAAGTGTGCAACGATCCCAAGGAGCAGATCAGGAAGGAATAGGTGAGATATCGGCTGGCGCGATCTTCGCCACCATAGTCGGAAAATATACCGATAGATGAGTTAGCAAGCGCACTGAGGTCGGGCAGCAAGAGCAGTCCAGCGTCTTCGCGCTTTTTAAGTTCCGCTTCGATTGCGACCGCAACGGGCGTGTATTGACCGTCGTGCTCCGGCTTAAGCACGTTAAGGTTCGGCTCGTGCAGAATGATCTGACGGGCTCTGGCGATCAAGGCAGGATCGAAGGAAAACTTCATAACTCCGCCCAAAGTCAATTATCCGGAGTTTACTCGTCGGCGTTATTGGAAACAAGATTCGCGCGGACTGAATAAAAGGCAACGGCGGTCAGAGTCTGGCGATCAGGTACGCTACGAGCTCGTGGGCGCTCATCGCCGGTGCATCAATGGGGATATGCTTCTGTCGAAAGATTCCGACTAGAAGCGATGCTGCAAATACCCAAAAATGGTCATTCGCTGGCAGCGGCGTGTTGTCGAGGATGGCTTGCATGCGATCCGCAATCGAGAAGTAAAATCGATTGCCGCCATGATCCCAAATCGGCGTTATCTCATGCAGAACGAGCGCGGCAAGCGCCAGACCCATGGACCGTTTTCTCAAGACGTCACAATACTCATGCTGGTTGTCCGCAGCGTATGCTGCCAGCTTGCCGGTCATAAATTCTCGCGCCCAGACATCGCACGCTAGTTCTTCCTCCCTGGGATCACGGGACCGAGCCTTATCACGGTCCAACATCACATGCCGAAACTCATGAAAGATGGTGAAGGCGACCGCGAGGCAAGTGAGGTCAAATGCGACTTGATGCTGCGGATCGTTCAGTGCGTAACGGTCGGCGTTCGGTTCCGGCACGTCCGGTGGCCATGGCGCTGATGCGGGGTCTTCCGCATCGATCAAAGCCTGTGCTGCCGCACGCCGCTCTTTGTAAGCTTGCTCAACGTCCGCAAGGCCATCGTCAAGCTTGATTAGCTCAGCAAGGGCTTGCCCGCTCTTTGCGGACCACACGACGACCGGCGTATAGCACTCGATGGCTCTCCAGCCGCTAAACCCGATAAGCCAAAACACGTCCATCGTCTTCGCGTCGAACTGAATTCGGTCTTTATCCGCGTTGAGCGTAATGCGCTTGGCATCGGCGACGAGAACGACTTCGGGATTGTCCGTCTCCCAAAGCGCCTCAGTTTCGGCTTGCCGCTCGGGGACCGCTCCCTGCATCAGGGCGACCAGAGTATCTCGTGGCGTGACAGCACCGTTGGTCATCGCACATATCCAGGACGCTCGCAGGTCGCGCGCGCTGAACTCGATCAACAGCACCCACGACACGTCTTCTTTACAGTCTTCGGAGGCTTCCGCGCTGACTTTTTTTCCGAACGTTTCTTTGCTGTGGCGGGCGCAGGAACTTCACGCCATGCGTTGATCCCGACACAACGAACTTCAACGGCGTTGCCGTTCGTTTCAACTAACGTCTCGGCAATACCCGAAAGCCACTCTACCACTGCTTCGAACGAAAGCGGCTTACGTGTCGCTGGATCGAGCCATGTGCGATCCCGGTGGTGCGTGATCACAAGCACGCCATGGCGGCGTGTCGCGGGCTTCAGGTAGTCCAAGGCAAGCTGGGTCCTGAGCGCATCTTCGAGCCGATTGGCTGTCCAGCCCTTTCCCCCGTGTTTAACTTCGACTGCGACCTCGCACTGGACGGCCGTTGAGGCAACGATAACGTCGGGTTTATCGCCTTGTGCCACCTGAGCCTCGCGATAGGCGTGATATCGTCCGCGAGATCGCAATTGCATCTGCTCGGCAAGCCATTGCTGTACCTCGTCTTCATCCTTCGCCCGCTCAAGTAACTGGCGGGAGGTGGAGTCACCCTTGATGAACTGAAGGTTGATGTCGTTGAGGACGCCCAAGACGACCCTAAGCAAGTCATCGCCAGTTTTAACGGGGGCGGTGTACTTGGTTTCGAAAGTGACAACTTCGGGGGCGCTCCATGCCGGGTACTCCGCATCGCGTTCGGCCTTGCCGCGTGCCAGCTCTCGGAATCGCTCCGAGCGGATTGCGAAGTCCGGGTCGTTGGCCGCCCGCACCATGGCGCGGTAGGCATCCGCCCCTGGGCGATCCAGCAAGGCTGAGAGAATGGTGCCACGAGCACTTTGGGCGCGGTCCCTTGCATCGGGTGAATAAGATCCTTCATGAACGGAGTCTTGTTCAGGCCGAATGTGCGAGTAGGCGGTCTGCAAGAGACGTTCGAGCATGGCGATTGACACCAATGAAAGAATGCCAGAAATAAACGGGTCGTGTCGATCAAACAGCTTCGCCAGGGTGTTTTCAGCCCGAGACTGTCGGTCTTCAGCAGGTGCGCTGTCGAGCCAGCTCTCCAGATCGGATACTCCGGTATCGGGGTCCAGCAATAGAAGCAGGGCAAGATAATGTAGCGCATAGTCATTTCTACCAGCGGTGACATGCTGGCCATATCTGCGTCTTGCAACGCGAAGAAGCCGCCGCTTGTCGGCTTCGTCCAGTTGAAGATTGCGAACGATCCTAATGCTACGGTCAAGCGCGGCAATATCGGGAGCCTCTGTCTTCAAAAGACGCTCCAGGAGCATTGCTTGTATAGGTTGTTGGAGAGAGACGGCGGAAGCGCCGTATCTGAAAAGAAAGTCGGAGCGTCCGTTGTTGGCCGAAGCCGACCACTGCAATGCAATCTCTTGCTTAATTATTGGCAGGACGGCCTGCGGGTGAGAGATTGCGAGCGCGTCAATCCATTCGGGATAACCTTGGTCAGACTCGCATCCGTGTCGGGCTGCTCTTATCGCTTCCTCGTCGGTTAGACGCTTGACCCAATCCAGGTCTTCCGCGGCCTCAATGCCGACGGCGGCGAACGCGAGCGAAGTAACGTATTTGACCGTAATACTGCCGCTTGGCGTTCGCTTCGGACGCTCCGGTTCAATGTTGCGCCAGGCAATCTTCATTCCGTCTCGATAAGCTTCGGCGACTTCACGCCCAAATCCTTCTTCAAGTAGCCGCCATTGACGCGCCGCCGCTCCCTCGCTGCCGTGTGTTCGCGCATGCAGCCACCGAGTCAGATCCCACAGGCGATGAATTCCGGATTGCCATGACGTAAGATTTTCAGGATCAGAAAGAACGTTCGGGTTGCTTCTCAAATCGTCTTTAAATTTAACCCAGGAAGCTTTGTCCTTCGCGGTCTGCTGCTCGTGCTTCTTTCGCCGCGCTTTATCTTCCCGCTGCCAGCGAAGATGCTCCGGATTTTCGACGGGCGGGCTTAAATACCCTTCCAAATCTTCGAGGAGGACCGCTTGTCCCGAGACAAGCGCGCTAAGACTGTCGGCTTCTGATTTCAGCTTCTCATCCTTTCCGAGGATGGAGATTATCGCGCTGAATACGACACGTCTGTCGTCTTCGAACGGGCGAGCGGATAGGCTCGCATAGAGATCAGGAAGATCACGCTGGGTGAACTCCCAGAGAATGTGTCCTAACCCAAAATGGACTTGCCAGTACCTCGTGGGTTTGCGTTCGATTCGGGAATTCGCGCGCTGTTCCTCTAGGTCGAACCAAAAGAGCGTCTGGTTAAGCTTCGGGTTCTCTTGGACGAGCTGGCGAAGATTCGGCGGCTCGCCGTCACCTATATGCTGGCGTGTCTCGGCCCGCTCAACGGCCATCAAAAGTCTGACGAGACCCGGTGGCGGATTCGTGTTGCCGAGGATGTCAATTTCTTGCTTGGCCAACACGTCCAAATGTCGAGCGAGGTCATGATGGCGCTTCGAGACTCGCTGATGCGTTTCCACGAACGGCGGTTGAAGACAGAGGTCGGCAAGTCCGAAAGCGAAGGCGGAACGCTCCGACGCGTTAGGTGCTGCGTGATAGAGCTGCTGGATGTTGTATCCGAATCCGTCAACCGTCGAACGGTCAGCAGGTTTTGACTGTTCGATAAGTCGCAGCACGGACTTTGTGTTCAAATGAGCTGGATAAAGAACCACGGCGAATGCCGAAGCCAATCGCGCGCTAGCCCTGTCGGGCGATTTCATCAGCTTGCGGCTCGTTGCGGCGAGCGCCTGTTGATCGTTACATACCTGAAGACCTTGAAGAGCGACGATTCGGTGATTGTCAGAAGCCGTCTCATCGAGCGCAACCGCGCGGGCAATACCGGTGCATCCCTTGATAGCGCCGTCCCGAATGAGACGCAGCATGTCCAAGCGAAAGTCCGCGCGGTCGTTCATCTTCCAAACGGCCTGAATGGTTTCTGCAAGACCTTGATCGGCAAACGACCACAAAGCGCGGGAATCCAAGCTATCGTCTGCGATCTCGGCCGCTTTGTGCTTGGCGGCGTAGGCGGTCAATATGTGCCTTCGAGCATCGAGTGATAGCGAACCGGGATCTCCGTGACGCAGAAGCACCAGCGGTTCGCGCCGGATGATCTCATCGCGGATATCGGGATGCCAAAGCGAAAGCCACGCTGCTGCTGGACGCAAAGACGGAGCGACGGTTTCCACTCCGTATCGATCGACGAAGAGAAGTGACCAGACTTCAGACAAGGGGCAGTTCGCGGTAAGGAGGCGATTCAGCCATTGAGCGGTCATATATTCTTGGGTCGAACGGTGGTGGAAGCGAATTCGGCCGTAAGTGGCGGGCGCAAAAACGCCGCGTCGAAGAATCGCATTGCATTGCGCTTCGTTCCAATCATTCAGTATGAGCGCAGCGTCCAACGCGCCGATGGCCAGGCCCGGATCGGGATCGTGGTTCGGTGCGCGGAGAGTGAAGGATTTGCCGAAGGTCAGCGCCGCTGCGAGACGCGCCGCTCCCTCCCGGCTTTTCGCAGGTGACAAGGTTTCATTGTCAGGGCGGTGCGTGTCGCGCTCCCGCAATTTGCGCGTAATGCCGTGGTCTACCATTTCGGCGAAGGTGCCGAACTGCTTATGGGCTTTCCAGTAGTCAGCAAGATCAAGAAGATCGCCCGGCCGCTCCGCGAACGCTTCGAGCCCGTTCTGGTTTATTCCGGCAATAAAGGCGTCAAGTTTGGTCACGCCTGCTTCCTTGGCTAGGGCGCGGTATTGTTCCGTAGAAAGTGGAAGCAATTGAATGACCAGCAATTCGTTTGGCTTCTTCTCGGCGGTATCGGCTTGCCGGGTCGATTTTTGCTTCTTATCGAATATCGGATCGAGAAGCGCGCTTTCGTCGTTCGTCGCATGGGAGTTTGCAGTCTCCCAAGCCGGAAGCCATTGGCTGATCGTTTCTCGATCTTCGAGACCCTTCCAGTCAGTTACACGGCAAGAAATGAGTACACGAGCGCGTTCAATGCCAACACCCAGCTCTCGCGCAAAACGTTTTAACGCGCTGTCAAAGCTTTTTCTGTTGAGACGTGCTTCGTCAATGGAGTCGAGGAAGAACCAAGCCTCGTCGGTGCTGCTTGACCATTCTTCAAATCGCTTAGCTGCATTTGCATCGAGCGCGGCTTCGAATCCCTGGTCGGCCAGCTCTTCGATTGGAAGATAGAACGCCGTTTTGCCGCCAGCGTTGAGTTCCTTGACTTGATTTTTGAACTCTTCGGATTTTCCGCTCGATGCTTCGGCCAACAGCACGATGCGCCGCCGTTCGCGCAAATCACTCCAGTCCAACCAGCCGCCCAGCTTGCGCCCCCAGACGCGGACGAAATCCAAACTAGGTTCTTGGTCTTTGCTGAGAGGAAGGAAGCAACGGTTGAGTTCGACGAAGGCCATGTTTTCCCGGGGCGTAGGATTGTGGATTTGGCAGCCCTGGTATGAGCCGGGCCGCGATCAGACACTCTGTAACCTGAAGGCGATTCGTTCAATGTGTGGTTGTACTTATGCCCGTATGGACGCTTTCAGAAGAATCTCTTGTCGAAAAGCGCAACGGAGCTCGTCGCGCTAGATGGCGCATATGTCAGCGACCGAACAAGCTCGCCATTCCCCCATTACTTTCAACCACACAGACCTCGTCCTTCTTGGGTCCGTCT
Organism: Bradyrhizobium sp. AZCC 2262; assembly: GCF_036924535.1. Classification (NCBI taxonomy): domain Bacteria; kingdom Pseudomonadati; phylum Pseudomonadota; class Alphaproteobacteria; order Hyphomicrobiales; family Nitrobacteraceae; genus Bradyrhizobium; species Bradyrhizobium sp. AZCC 2262. Next base: position 7,700,103 of record NZ_JAZHRT010000001.1, read on the forward strand.
TGCACTGTCGTCAGTGCGTACCCTCAATCCGGTCGCGGGCTGGATCTCGGATCGGGTCAGGCGCACCCAGCGCACAATCTTGGATGAGGGAGATGGATTCGAAATGAATCGCCCCGAAACCGCTCTTAGCTTCCGAAAATAGAGGTTCAGACTTCCGGAACTGGTACGAAGGTTGCGGAGAAAAATGCCTTCTCCAGGCCATATCGAGAGCAACTCAGCCCGTCCGCCGAATTCTCCCGAACAAAAACACCGGCAAAATCCCCGAGATTTTGGATGATTGGCGCCCAAGAAGTACGGCGCCAGAAATTCGGCTGGCGGAGAGAGTGGGATTCGAACCCACGGTACGGTTTCCCGCACACACGCTTTCCAAGCGTGCGCCTTAAGCCACTCGGCCATCTCTCCGGAGGCCTTCTCTTGAAGGGGCAGGACTGATTTTGCAAGGGAGGCCGGGCCCGGCTGTCAAAATTTCCCCAATTCATTGAATTTATTTGGCAATTTGGTCGCCCCCGCGTCGAGGAATTGGCGCTTTGTCGGGCCTTGAACCGGAATGCGGCCACGATCGACGACAATAAGTAGCAACCCTATCGGTCGAGGACGGCATGATGATCACGCGGACGCTTCAATTCTCCATCCTGGTATCGGCGCTTGCGTTGGGCGCCGCCGGCCCGGCGATGGCGCAGTCCTGCACCCGCCAGGGGGTGGACGTGACCTGCGACGACGGCAGGCGCGGGGTTTTCGCCGGCGAATCCCTCATCTGGGCGGACGGCACGCGGTCGAACCTGGTCTCGCCGCATCCAAGCGTGATCATCGGCAACAAGTCGTCGGTCGTGATCGGCCCCGGCGTGTTCGTCGGCAACGGCAAGGGCGGCATGGTGCCGATGGAAAATCCGAGCGCACCGAACAAGGCGCGCTGCCCGGTGCTGGATGGCGTGTCTTATTGCTACTGAGATAACGGCTTGAGTCCCTCATGGTGTGAGGAGCGCATCTTGCGCGTCACCGGATGATGCTTCGCATCGCCGGGCGAACCATGAGGCTCGACTGGGGCCGCATCCTTCGAGACGCAGGCTCCGCCTGCTCCTCAGGATGAGGAGATGGCTTGAGTGCGCTGCTCCAGGATTCTAATGATACCGCGCGCCGCCGTTGGTGGCGGAGCGAAGCGGCCATAGCGCGGGCTCGGTCACCACAGGCGCCAATTCTTCCCTGTCGAGCTGGCATTCGCGCAGCGCGTCGGTGAAGTCGGCGAACCATTGCTGGATCGTGTGGCCGCGCAGCTTCGCCATCATCGCTTCCCAGCGCATCCGGCGTTCGGTCAGCGGCATCGACAGCGCCAGCGCAATCGTGCGCGCCATGCCGTCGATATCGTGCGGATTGACCAGCAGCGCGGTGTCGAGTTCGTTGGCGGCGCCGGCGAATTTCGACAGCACGAGCACGCCGGGGTCGACCGGGTTTTGCGCGGCGACATATTCCTTGGCGACGAGATTCATGCCGTCCTGCAGCGGCGTCACCACGCCGACCTGCGCGGCGCGATAGAGGCCCGCAAGCACGGCCTGGCCGTAGCCCTTGTTGAGATAGCGGATCGGCGTCCAGTCGACCTCGCCATGCTGGCCGTTGACGTCGCTGACGAGCTTGGCGACCTCGCTCTGCAGATTGCCGTAGGCCTCGATCGCGCCGCGCGAGGGCGTCGCGATCTGCAGCAGCGACGCGGTGCGCGAAAGCTGCGGATGCAGCGTCCACATCCGGTCGAACGCCTTGATGCGGTTGATCAGGCCCTTGGAATAATCCAGCCGGTCGACGCCGATCGCGAGCTTCTCGCCGTTCAGGCTGCGCCGCAGCCGCGAGACATCCGGATGGGTCGACGCCTTCGCCGCCAACTGGGCGAATTGCTGCGGATCGATGCCGATCGGAAATACCGCGGCGCGCGTGCGGCCGTGGCGCGAAATGATGACGCCGTCATGCACCACGAGGCCGAGGTCGGACTGCGCGTAGGACAGGAAGTTCTCGCAATCTTCCTCGGTCTGGAAACCGATCAGATCATAGGCCAGCATCGCCTCGATCAGCTCGCAATGATGCGGCACGCCTGATATCACCGAACGCGACGGCCATGGCGTATGCAGGAAGAAACCGATCGGCTGCGTGACGCCGAGATCGCGCAGCTCGGCGCCGAGCGCGAGGAAATGGTAGTCCTGAATCCAGAACGCCGTATCCGTTTTCCGGAATCGCAGCAGCGCGCGCGCCATGAAGGCGTTCACTTCGCGATAGCTGAGATAGTCCTCTCGCGTGGCGCGGATCAGATCGGCGCGCGAATGCAGCGCCGGCCACAATGCGGAATTCGCAAAGCCTTCGTAATAGCCGCCGTAATGCGCTGCCGGCAGATCGAGCATCGCAAGCGCACCGGTACCCAGTGCTTCGATTTCGGCAAAAGGTTCCTTCAAGTTCCCGTCGCGGACCCGCCCCGAGGAACCGACCCAGATCGCACCCGACTTCTCGACGATCGGCAATAGCGCCGCGGCGAGTCCCCCCGTCATGGGTTCGTTGGGTTTTCCGCGCGAAACGCGGTTAGAAACGACGACGAGGATCAAAGGTCCCTCCCGTTGATGACGCCCGCGGTTAACAACCGTTCATCAATATGGTTCCTCATCACCCTTTCAACGAATTGAAACCAAATTCGGGCTGCGGCGCGGAGGAACTCACCGGAACTCACGAAAAATAAATTTTGTCGTGAACCTCGGCATCAACCGCGAGAATCTGTGGTCGAAAGCCGCCGAAACGAGAAACATTATGGCAGCGGTGCGTCCCTTTCATCATCAAGCAGGTGCGCAAGAAATTCTCTCACGTCGCTCGGCGCATCGAAATGCCCGGCCACGCCCTTGGCGCGGCGGCCGACGGAAAAAGCAAGGCCATCGAGGTCCGGCATGATCGCAAACACGGTCTCGTCGGTGACGTCGTCGCCGATGAAGAACGGACGGCGGCCCTTGAAAGGTTCGCGTTTCATCAATTCGTGCACGCCGCTCGCCTTGGTGAATCCGGAATGCTTGATCTCGCAGACGCATTTGCCGGGCAGCACCTCGATCGGCGCGTTGGGCAGATCGGCCCTGATCAGCGACACCGCGGCATAAATCGCCTTCTCGGCGTGCGGCGCGAGGCGATAATGCAGCGCCAGCGAATAGCCCTTGTCTTCCAGCAATATTCCCGGGCTCAGCTTTGCGATCGCGGCCAGCCGGCGCTTCAATTCCTTGTCCAGTGGCGGCGCATGGGCGTCCACTGACTCGCTGTCCGGCTCGATCCGCATCTCGGCGCCGTGGCCGCCGACGGCCGGGAATTGATCGGGCGCGAAAATCAAATCGATGTCGTTGAGCGAGCGGCCGCTGACCAGCGCCAGCGCGCCATTGGTTCGCACCAGCAGGCGATTCAACGTCTTCACCAGGCCCGGCGGCACCCAGACTTCGCGCGGCGTCGGCATCAGATCGAGCAGCGTGCCGTCGATGTCGAGCAGGATCGCGGTTTCGCTTAAGTGCGGCACCAGCGAGCGCGGCACCGGCACTGTTTCCGGCGCGGTGTCGTCTTCGCGGACGATATCTTCTTCCAATGGCATTTCCAGCAGATCCTCGTTCATCTCATCCTACTCCACAAATGCGAGCGGCCGTGCGACAGATTCGAGCGACTTGCGCTCGGCCGCGATGGCATACCGCCACGCGACGGCGGCGGCCACGATCATCAATGCCGACCCAAACAGGTAGCCGGCGAAGACGCTGTTGCGCGATCCGGTATCGACCAGGGCGCCGAACAACGCCGGTCCCGCCACGCCGCCGATGCCCGTTCCGATCGCGTAGAACAGCGCAATGGCAAGCGCGCGCACCTCCAGCGGAAATGTCTCGCTGACGGTGAGATAGGCCGCGCTCGCCGCCGGCGAGGCAAAGAAGAAGATCACCATCCAGGCGATGGTCTGGGTCTGCGCGGTCAGAACGCCGATCGAGAACAGATAGCCCGATAGCGCGAGCAAGATGCCCGAGACGCCATAGGTCACCGTGATCATCATGCGCCGGCCCAGCGTATCGAACAGCCGGCCAAGCAGCAGCGGCCCGAGGAAGTTTCCGGCCGCAAACGGCAGGATGTACCAGCCGACATGGTTGGACGGGATGCCGAAGAAATCAGTCAGCACCAGCGCGAAGGTAAAGAAGATCGCGTTGTAGAAGAATGCCTGTGCGCCCATCAGCACCAATCCGACCATCGAACGCTGCCGGTAGGTCGTGAACAACGTATGCGCTACTTCACCCAGCGGCGTGTGGCTGCGCATCTTCAGCCTGATCTTCGCGAATACTTCATCGGCCGGATGATCCGGATGCCGCGTCGACAACCTCTCGATGTCGTCGACAATCGCGTGCGCCTCTTCGGGGCGGCCATGGATCATCAGCCAGCGCGGGCTTTCCGGAATCCACATCCGCATCACAAAGACGATCAGACCGAGAACGGCGCCGATGAAATAGGCCAGCCGCCAGCCGAGATCCGGAGCCAGCAGTTTTGGATCGAGCAGCACGATGGCAGCGACCGCGCCGATCGCAGCCCCGATCCAGAAGCTGCCGTTGATCACCAGATCAGTCCAGCCGCGATAGCGCGCCGGCACCAGTTCCTGGATCGTCGAATTGATCGCGGTATATTCGCCGCCGATCCCCGCCCCGGTCAGGAAGCGAAACAGCGCGTAACTCGCCACGTTCCACGACAGCGCGGTGGCTGCGGTCGCGGTGAGATAGAGCGCGAGCGTGATGAAGAACAGTTTCTTTCGCCCGATCCGGTCGGTCAGCCAGCCGAACCCAAGCGCGCCGAGCACGGCGCCCGCGAGATAGGCGCTGTTGGCGAGGCCAACATCGAAATTCGAAAATTGCAGCGTCGGGCTCTCTTTCAGCGCGCCCGACAAGGCGCCCGCAAGCGTGACTTCCAGCCCGTCCAGGATCCAGGTGATGCCGAGCGCGGCCACCACGCGGGTATGAAAGCCGCCCCAGCGCAAGGAATCGAGTCGCGCAGGGATACTGGTCTCGACGACGCGGTCGTTGTCCTGCTTGGCCGTTGCGGAAATGGACGCACTCTCACCCACCGCCGCACCGTGCCGTATCGCTTTCGCAACCATCGGATTGGGCCAATGAAAAATTCCCCGGAACGCCCCAGCCCCAGGGTTTTCACGTGAAATTGCGGCAAACATGATGCCCGCCGCCAAGATAACGCCCTCGGCGGGGTGGGGTTCCGGGGGTCTTGGGAAGCGAAATTGCATAGCTGGCGTCGCGCCCCATCGACAGCAATGACGGGTAACGGGGCGACATGAGGCCGTCATACCCCGCGAAGGCGGGGGTATTCAGGGCGCCGCGATCTATCGGTTTTATGATCGACGTCTCTGGAATACTGGGTCACCGCCTTCGCGGGTGACGACAACTGAAAGTGCGTTCGAGGAACCGAACCATGGGACGACCGTTTTCGGCAAAACAGCAATGGAGCCGACCATGGCTGAACGACGGAAGACGACACGCCCACGAAAGACCGCGGCCCGAAAAACCAGCCGCGGGACAACCGCGAAGAAATCCTCGCCGAAGCGATGGTCGCAACGGGTGACACGGGAAAGCGATGCGCTCGATCTGAAACGCGGTGTCTTCAAGCTGACCAGCGCGAAGAAAATCGCGGCGTCGCTCAAGCGCTCCGCCGAACATAGCTCCCGCCGGAAATCGGGCGCTTATCGTTCGGCGCTGTCGATGCTGACCTTCTACATCAACCGCGCCGGCAAGACGTTGCCGAAAACGCAACGCACAAGGCTGGAGCGCGCGAAAGTCGAGTTGAAGCACCAGTTCGGGAGGGAGTAACACTTCGTCGTCCCTGCGAACGCAGGGACCCATACGCCGCGGCCATTGCAAAGGGCACGCGGACAGTTACGCGCCAAAACAATATTCAGCGGTGGTTATGGGCCCCTGCTTTCGCAGGGGCGACGATGACGATGGAGAGTGACCACAACTACGCCGCCCGGATATTCGCCATGAAGCGATCAAGCTCTTCGCGGAGCCGCGTGCTTTCGCTCGACAGCGTACGCGCCGAATTCAGCACTTCCTCGGAAGCCGAGCCGGTTTCGGTTGCGCCGCGATTGACGTGCATGACGTTGGCGGCGGCTTCCTGCGTACCTTGCGCGACGTTTTGCACGCTGCGCGCAATTTCTTGCGTCGCCGAGCTTTGCTGCTCGACGGCGCTGGCGATCGTCGAGGCAATGTCGGAAATCCTGCCGATGGTGCCGCCGATCTCCTTGATCGCGGCGACCGATTCCTGCGTCGCGCCCTGCATGCCCGAGATGTGATTGGAAATCTCGTCGGTCGCTTTCGCCGTCTGGCTGGCGAGCGATTTCACCTCCGACGCCACTACCGCAAAGCCGCGGCCGGCATCGCCCGCGCGGGCGGCCTCGATGGTGGCGTTCAGCGCCAGCAGATTGGTCTGCTCGGCAATCGCCGTGATCAGCTTGACGACGTCGCCGATCTCCTGCGCGGCACGCGACAGTTTTCCGATCCGCCCGTCGGTCTGTTCGGCCTGGCGCACCGCGGCCTCCGCGATCTCACTGCTTTCCTTGACGCGCCGCCCGATCTCATCGACGGACGCCGACAATTCCTCGGTCGCTGATGCCACCGATTGCATGTTGGTGGAGGCTTCTTCCGAGGCGCCAGCAACCTGGCTGGACAGGCTCTGGGTGGTTTCAGCCGTCCGCGTCAACGTGCCTGCGGCGGCTTCAAGCTGCACGGCCGACGACGATACGTTGGCGACGATGGCACCGACCGCGGTCTCAAATTCATCGGCGAAACGAATGAGTTCGGCGCGGCGCGCTTCGCTCGCGGCCTTGTTCTGCGCTTCCTGGGTAGCGGCGTCGCGCTCGGCCCGAGCGATGGCCTGCACCTTGAACTCCTCGACCGCGCTTGCCATCTCGCCGAGTTCGTCCCTGCGGCCGAGGCCGGGCAGCACGACTTCGAAATTGCCGGCGGCGAGTTTGCGCATCGCGCTGCACATCGCGGTCATCGGCCGGGAAATGCCCTTGCCGAGGAAGAAGGCCCAGACACAGCCGAGCAGGAAGCCGCCGGCGGCGAGGATCAGTATCAGCCGTTCGGTCTCACCGATGGTCGCGTCCGACTCGGCTTCGAGCCGTTTCTGATCGGCGAGCAGGTCCGACTTCATCACGCCCGAGCCCTTGTTGATGGCGGCGGCCGACTCCGTCATTTCCAGCGTCAGCTCTTCGATCTCCTTGGAATTATCGACCAGCTTGGCGAGCGACTGCCGGTATTCCTCCAGCATTCCCGAGACTTCCTTGATCCCCTCCAGGATCTTTGCGTTAGTCGACGAAATCGCCTTCAGCGAGTTCTCGACGAATTTCAGGCGCGCCAGCGCACTGGCTGCGACCGTCTTGTCCGAATTGACCACGAACGTATTGGCGAGCGCCGTCACCGCCTGAAACTGCTCGGTTACCTTCTTCGCGCCGAGCGTGATCACCGGCATTTCGTCGTCTTCGGCATTGCTCGGGAGATCGTCGAGCTTGTAGCGCAGCGAGTTGCCGGTGCGCATAAGCTGGTTTTGCGCGATGCGCGTGCTCTCGTCCTTGACCTTGAGGATGTCGGCGAAAATCTTGGTGAAGGTGCGGAATTCCCGCTCCAGTTTGACGATCTGCTCGAGCCGTGTCGGGTTGGTGGTTCCCTTCATCGAGGTCGTGATCGCTTCCTTCAGGCCGGCTTCCGCGGCCAGCGCCGCCTTGCCGTCCTCTTCCTTTCCGGTGGCCACGAAATAGCGGGCGAGCGAGCGATAGGAGATCAGTTCGCGATCGATGTCGCGCGACAGATCCGCCTCCTGCACGCTGCGCCGGTAGGAATCCACGCCATCAGAAACACGCTCGAATCCGAGATAGGCAAAACCCATGCTGGCGGCCGAAATCGCCAGCACGACGGCAAAACCGAGCATGATCTTGGCGCGGAACCGCAGGGTTGGGAGCTTGAAAGACGAGCCGCTTCGCTTCAGAAATCGCACGTCATCCCCCCGTTTTCGTTCTGAAAAGCAGGCATCGGGAGGCCCAGCCCCCAATCCGGTGCGCAAACTTAAGGCAGAATGGATAAAGGTACGTAAATCCGGGCAAAAGCTGCAACGAGATTAGAGTCGGACCGCTCGGACCCCGTCCGAGGGCAGGGCATCTCGCTGTTGCGATGGCACCTCCCAACGTGCCGCGTGATCCGTCACCCTGAGGCGGCCGCGCGCAGCGCGGCCCTCGAAGGGCGACGGCCACCAGCGGGGCCGCTCATCCTTCGAGGCTCGCTTCGCTCGCACCTCCAGCGACAACGGCGAAGCCGTTGCGCGGGGATGACGGAGATAGCGCGGGCGCTTGGCGCGCTTCTCGCGAATGCCATCACAATGGCAGGGGCGACCAAAATCCTAGTTGCAAGTTCCCTCGCCGCTGTTTCTAATTGGAATAATTACAAAACATCGGGAGGTACCACGCGTGTCTACAGTCAAACTGACCGTGAACGGCAAGGCCGTCTCGGCTGAAGTCGAAGACCGGACCCTTCTCGTCCATCTCCTGCGCGAAAATCTGAACCTGACCGGTACCCATGTCGGCTGCGACACCAGCCAATGCGGCGCCTGCGTCGTCCATATCGATGGCCGGGCGGTAAAGTCCTGCACCGTCCTCGCCGGCCAGGCCGCGGGCTCGAACGTCACCACCATCGAGGGCATCGCAAAAGGCGACGAACTGCACCCGATGCAGGCGGCGTTCCGCGACAATCACGGCCTGCAGTGCGGTTACTGCACCCCGGGCATGATCATGTCGGCGATCGATATTGTGCATCGCCATAGCGGCAACCTCGACGAGGCGACCGTCAGGCACGAACTCGAAGGCAACATCTGCCGCTGCACCGGTTACCACAACATCGTCAAATCGGTACTCGATGCGGCCGGCCGTATGAAGGTTTCGCAGGCAGCGGAATAGAAGCCGCAGGCCAGCATTTTTCGAATTAGAGACCGCGTTTCGATGGAAATGGCGGAAACAATAACTCCGGTCGGGAGGACAGGACATGGGCGTTGAAGGCATTGGCGCAAGCGTCGTGCGCAAGGAAGACCGCCGTTTCATTACCGGCAAAGGCCGTTACGTCGACGACATCAAAGTGGTGGGCATGACCCACGCGCACTTCATCCGCAGCCCGCATGCGCATGCCAAGATCAAGAGCATCGACACGTCAGCGGCAATGAAAATGCCGGGCGTGGTCGGCGTGCTGACCGGCCAGCAGATCGTCGACGACAAGATCGGCAATTTGATCTGCGGCTGGGCTATTACCTCCAAGGACGGCACTGGCATGAAGATGGGCGCATGGCCGGCGATGGCGCCGGAGACCGTGCGTTTCGTCGGCCAGGCGGTCGCGGTCGTGGTCGCCGAGACCAAGAACCAGGCCAAGGACGCGGCCGAGGCCGTGGTCGTCAACTATGAGGAATTGCCTGCTGTTCCGGACATCCGCGCCGCGATCAAGCCGGGCGCGCCGCAACTGCACCCGGAAGCGCCGGGAAACGTGATCTATGACTGGGTCATAGGCGACGAAGGCGCAACCGATGCCGCCTTCAAATCAGCGGCCAATGTCGTCTCACTTGACATCACCAACAACCGCCTCGTGCCGAATGCGATGGAGCCGCGCGCGGCGATCGCGGAATACAACGAGCCCGAAGAGCACTTTACGCTCTACACGACGTCGCAGAATCCGCATGTCGCCCGCCTCGTGCTGTCGGCGTTCTACAACATCGCGCAGGAACACAAGCTGCGGGTGGTGGCCCCCGACGTCGGCGGCGGCTTCGGCTCAAAGATTTTCATCTATCCCGAAGAAATGGTGGCGCTGTGGGCCTCCAAGAAGGTCGGCCGTCCGGTGAAGTGGACCGGCGATCGCACCGAAGCCTTTTTGACCGATGCGCACGGCCGCGACCACCTCACCAAGGCGGAGATGGCGTTCGACAAGGACCACAAGGTCACCGGGTTGCGCGTAAAAACCTACGCCAATCTCGGCGGCTACATGTCGCTGTTCTCCTCCTCGGTGCCGACCTATCTCTATGCGACGCTGCTGTCGGGCCAGTACAACATCCCCAACATCTTCGCCGAAGTGATCAGCGTCTACACCAACACCGTGCCGGTCGATGCCTATCGCGGCGCGGGCCGGCCCGAAGCAAGTTTTGTGGTGGAACGGCTGATGGAGACGGCGGCGCGGCAGTTGAAGGTCGATCCGGCAGAGTTGCGCCGCAAGAATTTTATCACGCAGTTCCCGCATCAGACGCCCGTCATCATGGCCTATGACATCGGCGACTTTAATGCCTCGCTCGATGCGGCGATGAAGGCGATCGACTATGCCGGCTTCGCAGCCCGCAAGGCGAAAGCCAAGTCCGAGGGCAAACTCCGCGGCATCGGCGTCTCCTGCTACATCGAGGCGTGCGGTATCGCGCCGTCGAAGGCGGTCGGCAGTCTCGGCGCCGGCGTGGGCCTGTGGGAATCGGCGGAAGTGCGCGTCAATCCGGTCGGCACCATCGAAGTCCTGACGGGATCGCACAGCCACGGCCAGGGCCATGAGACGAGCTTCTGCCAGCTCGTCGCCGAACGCCTGGGCATTCCGATCAGCCAGGTGCAGATCGTCCATGGCGACACCGATAAAGTGCAGTTCGGCATGGGCACCTATGGTTCGCGCTCGGCCGCCGTGGGCCTCACCGCGATCCTGAAGGCGATGGAAAAGGTCGAAGCCAAGGCCAAGAAGATCGCGGCCCATCAGCTCGAGGCGTCCGAGAACGACATCGTCATCGAGAACGGCGAGTTCAAGGTCACCGGCACAGACAAGTCGATCGCGTTGCCGATGGTCGCACTCGCCGCCTACACCGCGCACAATCTGCCTGACGGCATGGAGCCCGGCTTGAAGGAAGGCGCGTTCTACGATCCGACCAACTTCACCTTCCCGGCCGGCGCCTACATCTGCGAAATGGAAGTCGATGCCGCCACCGGCAAGAGCTCTTTCGTCAACTTCGTGGCGGCGGACGACTTTGGGCGGCTGATCAATCCGATGATCGTCGAAGGCCAGGTCCATGGCGGTCTCGCCCAGGGCATCGGCCAGGCGCTGCTCGAGGGCGCGGTGTACGACAGCTCTGGCCAGCTCCTGACGGCGTCGTTCATGGATTACACCATGCCGCGCGCCGACGACCTGCCGTCGTTCAAACTGTCGCACACCACGACGCTGTGTCCGGGCAATCCGCTCGGCGTCAAAGGCTGCGGCGAAGCCGGCGCGATCGGCGCATCGGCCGCGGTGATCAACGCGATCACGGATGCGATCGGCAACAACAAACTCGAAATGCCCGCGACGCCCGATCGCGTCTGGCATGCGATCCACGGCTGAGAGGGAGAAGCATCATGTACCAGACAACCTATCATCGCCCCTCTTCGATCGACGAAGCAGCAAGCCTGTTCGCCAAGGGCTCGGACGCAAAATATCTGGCCGGCGGCCACACCCTGATCCCGGTAATGAAACAGCGGCTGGCCTCGCCATCCGACGTCATCGACCTCGGCAAGATCAAGGAGCTGATCGGCATCGAGCCGAGCGGCGACGGAATAGTAATCAAGGCGGCGACGACCCATTACGACGTGGCCACCAGCGACACTGTTAAAAAGGCGATCCCGGCGCTTTCTTACCTCGCCTCACTGATCGGCGATCCGGCCGTGCGGCATCGCGGCACCATCGGCGGCTCACTCGCCAACAACGATCCCGCGGCCGATTATCCGGCGGCGGTGCTGGCGCTCGGCGCCACCGTGAAGACCAACAAGCGTTCGATATCGGCGGATGATTTCTTCAAGGGCCTGTTCACGACGGCACTTGAGGACGGCGAAATCATCACCGCCGTGTCGTTCCCGGTTCAGGCCAAAGCGGGCTATTCGAAGTTCAACCATCCGGCGTCGCGCTTCGCCCTGACCGGCGTGTTCGTCGCCAGGACACCGGGAGGTGACGTCCGCGTCGCCGCCACCGGCGCGTCACAGAACGGCGTGATGCGGGTGTCCGCGATCGAGGCCGCGCTCAAGGCCAACTGGTCGGCAGGCGCGATCGACGGCGTCACTATTTCCGCCGCTGGCCTGATGAGCGATATTCACGGAACATCGGACTATCGCGCCAACCTGATCAAGGTGATGGCGCAGCGCGCGGTGACCGCCGCGGGCTGATAGCGCCTGAACACAACTTTCACGAAAGCGGCGCGCAGCGATGCGCGCCGCTTTCTTATTTTGGTTCGATTCTCGGCAAAAGAGCTTGCCATGGCCTCGCATCGGCGGGACAATTTAGCTAATCAACTAATTAAGACGTCCCCCTTGGGAGAGAAAAAACGTGCTCGACAAACCAGCCGCCCAATCCGCTGCCCGCACCTCCGGCCCGCTCGCCGACTTCCGCATCGTCGAATTCGCCGGCATCGGTCCCGGTCCCTTCGCCTGCATGCTGCTGGCGGATATGGGCGCCGAGGTCGTTACGCTCGACCGCATCGGCGCCGGCAAGAACCTGAAGGCGGTCGCGGTGCGCGGCCGCAAGGTCATCGAGCTTGATCTGAAGGATAAAGCCGCCATCGCGCAGGTCCTCGACCTGCTCGCCGGCGCAGACGCACTGATCGAGGGGTTCCGCCCCGGTGTGATGGAACGTCTCGGCCTCGGCCCGGACGTCGTGCTCGCGCGCAACCCGAAGCTGGTCTATGGCCGCATGACGGGCTGGGGTCAGGAAGGCCCGCTGGCGAACGCCGCCGGCCACGACATCAACTACATCTCGATAACCGGCGCACTCGCCGCGATCGGGACGAAGGAAAAACCGGTGCCGCCGCTCAACCTGGTCGGCGATTTCGGCGGCGGTGCGCTTTACCTCGTGGTCGGCGTGCTTGCCGCTATGCTGGAAGCCTCAAGGTCGGGCAAGGGCCAGGTGGTGGACACCGCGATGTGCGACGGCGCCGCGTCGCTGATGTCGATGTTCTTCGATATGAGCGCGATGGGACGCTGGACCGAAGGACGCGACCAGAACTTCCTCGACGGCGGCGCGCATTTCTACGGCGTCTATGAGTGCTCCTGTGGCAACTTCATTTCGATCGGTTCGATCGAGCCGCAGTTCTACGCGCTGCTGCGCAAACATGCCGACCTGACCGACGCTGATTTCGATGCGCAGATGGACCGCAAGGCCTGGCCCGCGCTGAAGGAAAAGCTGACAAAAGTGTTCAAGAGTAAGACCCGTGAGGATTGGTGCAAGATCATGGAAGGCACCGACATCTGCTTCGCGCCGATTCTGACCATGGCGGAAGCGCCAAAACACCCGCACATGGCGGCGCGCAAGGTGTTCGTCGAGCGGCATGGCGTGACCCAACCTGCGCCCGCGCCGCGTTTCTCGCGCACGCCGTCAGCGATCCGCGAGCCAGAGGTGGCCAAGATCGCCGATGTAACTAGCGCGTGGAAGAGATAACCGTCATTCCGGGATGGTCCGAAGGACCAGACCCGGAATCTCGAGATTCCGGGTTCGCGCTAACGCGCGCCCCGGAATGACGGATCAGGCCGCGTTACCGACCTTCAACACGCCCCTGCGAATCTGATCCTCCTCGATCGATTCGAACAGCGCCTTGAAATTGCCCTCGCCGAACCCGTCGTCGCCCTTGCGCTGGATGAATTCGAAGAAGATCGGTCCGATCGCGTTCGCCGAAAAAATCTGCAGCAGCACCTTGGTGTGGCCGCCTTCGACCACGCCCTCACCGTCGATCAGGATGCCGTTGCGCTGCAGGCGAACGACGTCCTCGCCGTGCCGCGGCAGGCGCGTGTCGATCTTCTCGAAATAGGTATCCGGCGGTGACGGCATGAACGGCAATCCTGCCTCTCGCAGCCGCTCGACGGTGACGTGGATGTCCCGCGCGCCACAGGCGATGTGCTGGATGCCCTCGCCGCGATAGATGTTGAGATATTCCTCGATCTGTCCGGAATCGCCGGCGTCCTCGTTGATCGGGATCCGGATCTTGCCGTCCGGGCTGGTCAGGGCGCGGGAGAACAGGCCGGACGCGCGGCCCTCGATGTCGAAAAAACGGATCTGGCGGAAGTTGAACAGCTTTTCGTAGAAGCCGGTCCAGACATCCATGCGGCCGCGATGGACGTTGTGGGTGAGGTGATCGATGTAATAGAGCCCGGCGCCAGCGGGGCGCGGGTCCTTTGCGCCAAGCCATTCGAACTCGAGGTCATAGGCCGATCCCTTGGCGCCGTAACGATCGACGAAATAGAGCACGCTGCCGCCGATACCCTTGATGGCGGGAACGTCGAGCGTCTTCTGCGCCGAAGACACATCCGCCGGCTCCGCACCAAGCGAGAGTGCCCTCTCATAGGCCAGCTTCGCATCGACCACGCGAAACGCCATCGACGGCGCGCAGGGCCCGTGCGCGGCGACGAAGCCGTGGCCGTGGGTACCAGACTCCTCGTTGACGAGATAATTGATATCGCCCTGGCGGTAGACCGTGATCTTCTTGGTCTTGTGCCGGGCGACCGGCGCGTAGCCCATCAGCTTGAACAGCGCGTGCAACTCTTCAGGCTTCGGGTGCGCGTATTCGACGAACTCAAAGCCGTCGGTGCCCATCGGATTGTCGGCGCTGATGGTGGCGGCTGGTGCGTCGTGCGGAAACGGACCCATGGCGAAATCTCCCGAAAATTGACCTTGTCAATATCAGTCAAATCGGACGCAAGGTGCATGCAAATGCACCCGAATTCGGCTATAATGACGCACACTTTGTGCATGAAACAGGCATTTTACGCATGATCTCGGTGGACACCTTCGACCTCAAAATGCTGGCCGCGTTGCAGGACGACGGCCGCCTGACCAACCAGCAGCTCGCTGATCTCGTGGGCCTGTCGGCCTCGCAATGCTCGCGGCGGCGGATGCGGCTGGAGGAGGAGAAGGTGATCGCGGGCTACCACGCCGACCTCGCTGGCGAGGCGCTCGGCTTCAACCTGATCGCCTTCATCCACATCACGCTGGCGACGCATTCGCCCGACAACGCCAAGAAATTCCGTGAACTGGTCAACCGCGTCGACGATATCCAGGAAGCGTACTCGCTGACCGGCGATGCGGATTATGTCTTGAAGGTGGTGCTGCGCGACCTCAAGAACCTCTCCAGCCTCGTCAACGACGTGCTGATGCCGCACCAGAGCGTCGCCCATGTGCGCTCGTCAATCGTGCTGGACCGGTTGAAGGAGCGCGCGAGGTTGCCGCTGAAGGAGATGAAGCGTCAGGATTCGTGATCCGTCATCCTGAGGTGCGAGCGGAGCGAGCCTCGAAGGATGAACGGCCCGTGGCCGTCGCCCTTCGAGGGCCGCGCTGCGCACGGCCACCTCAGGGTGACGGATCACTGACTTCGTCGAAATCCGGTGCATGGCCCAAACCGAGGGAAATCCGCCATTCGCGTTTCCCGTTCGATTTGCCATGATAGACTGAAACGCATCACGCGAGGCGACGATGGCGCTGCAACTCCGGCCGAACTGCGAATATTGCGACAAGGACCTGCCGCCGAATGCGGCGGACGCGCGGATATGTTCCTACGAATGCACGTTCTGCGCGGATTGCGTGGACAACAAGCTGCATAATGTCTGCCCGAACTGCGGCGGCGGTTTCGCGCCGCGGCCGATCCGTCCCGCCACTGAGCGGCGACCCGGCGTGTGCGTCACCAAGCAATTGCCATCGGATAAGCGGGTCCATCTGAAATTCAGCGTCGAGGACGTCGCCGCGCATTCGGCAAGGCTGCGGGACATTCCGCCGCAAGAGCGCTGAGCCATCCGCGTCATTGCGAGGAGCAAAGCGACGAAGCAATCCATACTTTCTTTGCGGCTCGATGGATTGCTTCGCTTCGCTCGCAATGACGGCGACCGGCGTCACTCCGCCGCCAAAATCGTCCCCTCGACCTCGCCGAAGCCGACACGGTAGCCGTCGCCCTGGCACCAGCCGCGCATCACCAGCGAATCGCCATCCTCCAGGAACGTCCGCTTCACGCCGCCGGCCAACTCCACCGGCTCGGTACCGTTCCAACTTATCTCTAACAGGCTGCCACGCTGGTCCTTCTCCGGACCTGAGATGGTGCCGCTCCCCAAGAGATCGCCGACATTCATGGCACAGCCCGACGACGCATGGTGCACGAGCTGCTGCACCGACGACCAGTACATGTATTTGAAATTGGTGCGGCTGATGTTCTTGAGCGCATTCATCTGCGCCGCGCGCAGGCCGACTTCGAGCGCCATGTCGTAATTGTTCGGCTGCACCTGCTGCAGATACGGCAGCGGTTTTGGATCCTGCGCCGGTCCCTGCAATCGAAACGGCTCCAGCGCCTCGCGCGTCACCACCCACGGGCTGATCGAGGTCGCGAACACCTTGGCCTGGAATGGCCCGAGCGGCACGTACTCCCACTGCTGGATGTCGCGTGCGCTCCAGTCGTTCAGGATCACGAAGCCGAAGATCATTTCCTCGGCCTGCTTCTCGGTGAGCATTTCGCCCATCACCGACGGCTGGCCGACCACCACGCCCATTTCCAGCTCGAAATCGAGCCGCTTGCAGGGCCCAAAACTCGGCACATCGGCGGTCGGCGGCTTCAACTGCCCGCGCGGCCGGCGCACCGGCGTGCCGCTGACCACGACGGTCGAGGCACGGCCGTTATAGCCGATTGGCATGTGCAGCCAGTTCGGCTGCAGCGCGTTGTCCTTGCCGCGGAACATGACGCCGACATTGGTGGCGTGCTCCTTTGACGAATAGAAATCGGTGTAGCCGGAGACGGCGAACGGCATGTGCAGCTTGACATCAGCCATCGGCACCAGCGCGCGCTTGCGAAGTTTTTCATTGTCGCGCAGTTCGGGATGGTCGTGCCGCAGCAACTCGCTGATCCGCGCGCGCGTGTTCGACCAGACCTTTGGCCCCAGCGCCATGAACGCATTGAGCTGAGGTGCTGCGAACACTGCGGGTTCGACGACATCGAAGCGGCAATCCTGTGCGAGCTGCCAGAGATCCAGCACATAATCGCCGATCGCGACGCCTATGCGCGGGGCGAGCCCGTCCTTGGCGGAGAACACGCCGTAGGGGAGATTCTGGATCGGGAAGTGGGAATCGGCCGCGACGTCGATGAAGGAGCGGAGTTTGGGGTCGTTGGGATGGGGCACAATGCTATCCTGCTGGTATCGCGACAAACTCTAACTGTCGTCATTCCGGGATGGTCCGAAGGACCAGACCCGGAATCTCGAGATTCCGGGTTCATCGCTGCGCGATGCCCCGGAATGACGAGCAGAGTGTTACGGCTTGTTCGGATCGAACCGCTTCTCCAGTCCCTTCCAGCAATCGGCGTAGTCATCCTGCAACGTCGCCGACTTCGCTGCGTGCGCGGTGACACGCTGCGGAAAACGCGTCTCGAACATGAAGGCCATGGTGCCCGTCAGCTTCACCGGCTTCAATTCGCCATTGCTGGCATGATCGAACGCCTGGCGATCCGGACCATGCGGCAGCATCATGTTGTGCAGCGAGATGCCGCCCGGAACAAAGCCTTCCGGCTTGGCGTCGTAGACACCATAGATCAGCCCCATGAACTCCGACATGATGTTCATGTGATACCAGGGCGGACGGAACGTGTTTTCGGCGACCGCCCAGCGCTCCGGGAAGATGACAAAATCGATATTCGCGGTGCCCGCGGTTTCCGATGGCGAGGTCAAAACCGTGAAGATCGACGGGTCGGGATGGTCGAAGCCGATCGCGCCGACCGGCGAGAAGGTGCGCAGATCGTATTTGTAAGGTGCGTAATTGCCGTGCCACGCCACCACGTCGATCGGCGAATGCGGCAAGGTTGTCTTGAACAGCGAACCACCCCATTTCACGTAGAGCTCGGTCGGCGTGTCCTTGTCCTCATAGCTGGCTACGGGGGTAAGGAAGTCGCGCGAATTGGCGAGGCAGTTGGCGCCGATCGGCCCGCGCTCCGGCAGCGTGAAGGCGCCGCCGTAATTTTCGCAGAGATAGCCACGCGCGGGGCCTGACGAAATCTCGACGCGGAATTTCACGCCGCGCGGGATCACGGCGATCTCGCCCGGCTCGATATCGATGCGGCCGAATTCGGTGACGAGGCGCAGATTGCCCTGCTGGGCCACGAACATCATCTCGCCGTCGGCATTGTAGAAGTGCTGATCGACCATCGACTTGGTGACGAGATAGACATGCGCCGCCATGCCGGCCTGGGTGTTGGCGTCGCCCGCCGTCGTCATGGTCTGCACGCCCTGCAGGAAGGTCATGTCGTCCTTCGGGATCGGCGCCGGGTCCCAGCGCAGTTGCGCGATCGGCAGTTCGTATTCGTGGCACGGCGCGGTGCGCCACAGCCCGGCATCGGCCTTTTCGAACCGCCCCGAATGTTTCACCGACGGGCGGATGCGATAGAGCCACGAGCGCTCGTTGCTGCCGCGCGGCGCGGTGAAGGGCGAGCCGGAAAGCTGTTCGGCATAGAGCCCGTAGGCGCAGCGCTGCGGCGAGTTGCGCCCCATCGGCAACGCGCCGGGCAGCGCCTCGGTCTCAAAACTGTTGCCGAAGCCGGACATGTAGCCCGGCGTCAGTTGCGCGGAGCTGCGAACGATCTGATCGGGCGAGGTGTTGATATTCATGGTCATCCTCCTCCTTGCAGGGCGGCCCACATTTCCTGGTCGCGCTTGTCGGTCCAGATCACGGGATCGTCGATCCCCGAAGCCTCGTCGAACGCGCGCGAGACGTTGAACGGCAGGCAGTGCTCGTAAATGGCAAAGCTGGAGAATTTCGGATCCATCACCTCGCGGGTCGCGGCCATGGTCTCCTTCAGTGTGCGGTCCTTGGCGACGGAGCTCTCCGCCGCACCATAGAGCGAGGTGACGAAATCACGCGTCATCGCGATCGCGTCGCGCCCGGTCGAAAGTCCCTTCAGCGCGTCGCCCCGGCCCGGCGCAATCGCCTTGGGATTGAAGGCGCGAATTTCGTTCAGCGTGGCAGGCCATTCGCGCAAATGCGCGTCGCCGCAATAGCAGGCCGAGTGGTATTCAATGAGATCGCCGGAGAACATGACTTCGGCATCTGGCACCCAGGCGACGATATCGCCCGACGTATGCCCGGCGCCAAGCTGCATCAGCCGCACCTCGCGTTTTCCTAAGTAAATCGACATCTCGCCTTCGAAGGTCAGCGTCGGCCAGGTCAGGCCGGGAATGCTCTCGGCATCCTGGAACAGGCGCGGGAAACGGCCATACTCGGAATCCCAATCCTGCTGACCGCGCTCCTCGATCAGCCGGTAGGTTTCCGCCGAGGCCACGATGCCCTGCGCCTTGTAGGCGGAAGCGCCGAGCACGCGCACCGCGTGGTAATGCGACAGCACGACATATTTGATCGGCTTGTCGGTAACCGTGCGAACCCGTTCGATCACTTTGTTGGCCATCGCCGGCGTCGACTGCGCGTCGAACACCAGGCAGCCGTCGTCGCCGACGATGATGGCGGAGTTCGGATCACCCTCGGCGGTGAACGCGTAGAGATCGGTGCCGATTTCGGAGAAGGTGATCTTCTTCTCCGCCAGATCCGTGGTGGACGCGAAACCTTTGGCCATCAATTCGATTCCTGACTTCGTTCGAGACGTGAACTATTGCTGCTGTTGTTGCTGTTGGCTCGCGTCGAGCATTCGCCGCTTGGCGAGCACGATCGCTTCGTGCAACACGGCGATATCCCCGATGTGATTGGCAAGCACCAGAACCAGCGCGGCGTCGAGATCGGCGCTCTGTTCGTCGCTTAAGCCCCGATGCGCCTCGACGATGGCACGAAACGCGTCGTCGGGCTTGGCAAAATTCGAAGCAGTCGATAGCGCCATGATGAAACCTCAGTTCGAAACCTCAGTTGTGGCCGGCGGCACGCGCCAGCGCGGCGTCGAGCCTCTCGCGGGTTGGATGCCGGAACCGCGCCGCGACATAGCCATCAGGCCGTAACAGATAGGCGGTGCCGGGTTCGGCGTCGTAACGCGCGGCGGCGAGGCCCGCCGAGTCGATCAGGCCGCGCTTCCCGCCGATCCGGATTGCGCCCAACCCTTCGGGCGTTTCCGCCGTCGCGCCATTGCTAAACTCCAGCAGTGTGAACCGCGTTCCGGCTCCGATGAAAGCCTCGGTGAGGAACATCGGTTCGCCGCCTGGGCCTGCAACCGGCGCGTCCGGCATCGAGGCGCCGGGTTGCGCGCCGCCGCGCCAGGAATCGCCGTCGGCGGTCGAGAGCGGCGTCGCATAGACCGATGGCGTCGAGAGCCGCCCTCCATTCACCATGCGCTTGCCGAACTCGGTTTCCTTGGCGAGCGACAGCACCGCCTTGCGCAGCCGCGCCTCCTGGTGGGAATTAGGCGCCATGAAGTCGGTCGAGCGGGTGGATTCGCGGATGTTCTCGTCGGCCGCCGCGCTGCGTTCGGTATGGTAGCTCTCCAGCAGCGCCTCGGGCGACGTGCCCCGCAGCACGCGGTCGAGCTTCCACGCCAAATTCTCGGCATCCTCGAGCCCGGAATTGGCGCCGCGGGCGCCGAACGGCGAGACCTGATGCGCGGCATCGCCGGCAAAGATCACCCGGCCATGGATGAACTTGTTCATCCGCCGGCACTGGAATTTGTACAGCGATATCCATTCGAAATCGAACTTGTCGTGCCCGAGCATGCGGGCGATGCGCGGCCGCACGTTCTCCGGCAGCTTTTCGAGCGCGGGATCGGCAAAGCGATTGAGCTGCAGGTCGATCCGCCAGATGTCATCCGGCTGCTTGTGCAACAGCGCCGAGCGACCGGCATGGAACGGCGGATCGAACCAGAACCAGCGCTCGGTCGGAAACGCGGCCGTCATCTTGACGTCGGCGATCAGGAATTGATCCTCGAACACCTGCCCCGCGAATTCCGCACCCACCATTTGCCGCAGCGACGAGCGCGCGCCGTCACAGGCGATGACGTATTGCGCGTTCAGCCGGTACGGACCATCAGGCGTCTGGATTGTCAGCAGCACAGAGTCGTTGCGCGGCTCGAGCCCGGTCACCTTGTTGCGCCAGCGCAGGTCGATTGCGGGAAGCTCGCCGACGCGATCGACCAGATAGGCCTCGGCATAGAATTGCTGCAGGTTGATGAAAGCCGGCCGCTTGTGGCCCTGCTCCGGCAGCAGGTTGAACTGATAGAGCTGCTGCTCGCCGTGAAAGATCTTGCCGACGCTCCACACCACACCCTTGTCGACCATGCGCTGGCCGATGCCGAGCCGGTCCCAGAATTCGAGCGAGCGTTTTGAGAAGCAGATCGCCCGCGAGCCCTCGCCAATCCGGTCGGCGTCGTCGAGCAGCACGACCGCCTGGCCGCGCTGCGCCAGATCGATCGCCAGCGACAGCCCCACGGGACCCGCGCCGACCACGACGACGGCGTGTTCAGCGATATCGGCGGCCGCCCGGTCCTGATCGGGGTGGCGGTGATATCCGAACTGGGTTTTAGTCTGCGCCATGCGGGCTCAACCCCGTGACTAGAACTTATCGGTTCTGATTGAGTCAGGACCGATAAGCCTAGATTTCCTGCTTTAACGCGTTTTCTTGACGCGAACCGTTACCCACTTCGCTCGAAAACGCTGGCTAGTGGCCTGCGACCCTGCTAAATTAGTCTCACCTGCAACTATCTTAAACCCCGAGCCGGGTCCGGCGTCAACTCAAATCGAGGCGATTCTTGCCAAAGGCGATTTCAGGCGAAATGGCTGCCGATCCACGAGAAGAGAGCGGGCCGAAAAAGGCCGCGCGGCTGGATCTCTTCAAATTCGTGCCGTTTCAGCTCAACCGGCTGGCGGCGGAAGTCAGTTCCGCGCTCTCGGTGGAATATGCGGCGCGCTACGGGCTCGACATTCCGGAATGGCGCGTGCTGGCGACGCTCGGCTTCCGCCACGATGCCTGCAGCGCGCAATATATCGCTCAGTGCACCCGCACGCATAAATCCACCATCAGCCGCGCGGTCACGTCGCTGATGAAGCGGCAGATCGTCGAGCGCGTCGAAAACGAGGACGACCGCCGCGAATTCCGCCTGCGCCTGACGAGCAAGGGTACGGCGCTCTACGAAGAACTGATTCCGCGCCTGTTGCGCAAGGAGCAGGAAATCCTGTCATCCCTCTCCGCGCAGGAGCGGCGCGATTTCGCGCGGCTGCTCGGCAAGATCGAGCAAAGCCTCGAACTGGTGCAGACCAGCGAAGAGGCGGACGCGAAAGAGGCGTACTGAGGCACGCTCTCTCCACGTCGTTGCCTGCGACAAACGCGAAGCGTTTGCGCAAGGGAGCAAAGCGACGAAGCAATCCATCTATCCGTTATGACGCGCGACGGATTGCTTCGCTGCGCTCGCAATGACGACCGGGGTAGCTCGGCTCACTTCACTGCCGTCACCACGATTTCCACGATGTGCGGAGGCTCGAGATCGACGCCGATGCAGGCGCGCATCGGCGGATTCTTCGTATCGACCCATTCGTCCCACGCGCGGTTCATCTCGCCCTTCTGCTTGATGTCGGTGATATAGACGATGGCCGAGAGGATTTTGCTCTTGTCCGTGCCGCACAGCGCGAGGCTTTCGTCGATCCGGGCGAGCGCCGTTGCGCTCTGCTCATACATCGAGGGGCTCACCGGATCGGGCGCGACGGCCACCGTGAAAACCAGATCGTCATGAGTGACGGCGCGGCTGCGGGTGGGCGTAAGCCCGGCAAAGCGGGTGATCATGGGAATCTCCGGTTAGCGGCTATCAATATGCTTCGCGATGACAGGAAAATAATTATCTCCCGATCCGGCATCGATGGCTTCCTGCAACACCGTGCCGATCAGCTCCGCGCCGCGAATTCTCAAATTAGCGTCGGCCGCCAGCTCCAGCGCGTAGGACAAATCCTTCAGCGCATACTCGGTCGAGAACGCGCGCTCCGGAAAATTGCCCGGCACGATCGCCTTCATGCCGTGATTGCGTAGCGCAAAACTGTCGGCCGAGCCCTTTGAAAGCGTGTCGAGCAGCAGCCTGGGATCGACGCCATTATGTTTGGCGACCGCAACCGCTTCGGCCAGCGCGTTGACGGTTTCGAACAGCACCATGTTGTTGAGAATTTTTGTGACCTGCCCGGCGCCGACCTCGCCGCAATAGGTGACGTCGGTGGCAAAGCAGCGGATCAGTGGCTCGATATCGGCGTAAAGCGCGGGTGTCGTTCCGACCATCACGCTGAGTGTGCCGTCCTGCGCCGCCTGTCGCGTGCGCGCGATCGGCGCATCGGCCCAGGACGCGCCCTTGGCCCGCAACTGCGCGGCAAAGTCCCGGGTCTGGCTGACCGACGACGTGCCGAGATCGACGACCACCTGCCCGCTCTGGATGTTTTTCAGAATACCGTCGCCTTCGAAAACCGCGCGGACATGTTTGGCGCTCGGCAGACACAGGAACAGAAGTTCGCTTTGCTTGATGACATCGGCAACGGAGCCCACGACGTCGGCCCCGTCGGCCCGCAGCCGCGCCAACGGCTCCGGGGACAGGTCAAAGGCAATGACACGCTTGCCGCTCTTCTTCACAAGATTGCGGCAGATCGGCTCGCCCATCACGCCGAGGCCGATGAAGCCGATCGTCTTGTACGCTGACATCACAACCGCCCGCTATTTCGCAAACGAGCGCGACGGCGCGAGGTGCAGCGCGAACGCATCGACCTTGTCGCTGGCGCGCGGATAGATCTCGCTCACGATCGGATCGTGGCCGGGGATGAAACGGTCGGGATGACCGGCAAGCCGCTCGACGATCTCCCAGCCCTGCGCCATGTCGCCGACATTGTAGACGATCGGAAACGGGCTGCGCTTCTGGAGGTTCGCATAGTAATGCGCCGCGTCCGACGCCAGCACCACCGGCCCGCGCGCGGTTTCCACGCGCACCACCTGCAACCCGTCGGAATGGCCGCCGACGCGATGCACCGTCACGCCGGGCGCGACCTCGCCATCGCCGGAATGAAAGGTGACGCGCTCGCCATAGACATGACGCACCATTGTCGTGACGTGCTCGACCGAAAACGGATGCCGCAGCATGCCGTTGCACATGCAGCGCCCTGTCGCGTAGCTCATCTCGCGGTCCTGCAGATGAAACCGCGCGTTCGGGAAGCGATCGAGATTTCCGGCGTGGTCGTAATGCAGATGGGTAACGATCACGTCGCGGAGGGAATCGGCCGCGACACCAAAATTCGCCAGCGCGTCGACCGGATTGAGCGTGAGCTTGCGCGAGCGCGTCTTCGCCTCTTCGGCATTGAAGCCGGTATCGACCAGGATGTCGCAGCCGCCGCCTCGGATCAGCCAGACGAAATAATCCAGGTCCTGCGCCGTGGTCTCGTGCGGATCGGGGATCAGAAAATTCAAATGGGGGGTGCGCGGCGACATCGTCGCATAGCGCAGCGCGTAGATTTCGTAGGCATTTCCCATCGGTGTCACTTTTTTCTTTGGATGTTTGGATTGGCCGATCCCGGCAACAAGCCATTGTCATCCGCAAAGGTCAAACCCCGGAAGGCGAATGACAGCCGCGCGACAGGGCGCAAGCTATGTGAGACGGATCACATTACCGCCGGTTGTTGTGCCCCGCGAAAGCGGATGACGCGATATCAGCGCGGCAGCGATGGAACAGGCCTACCACTTTCGCGCGATATGACTGTCATGTCGGGACGCGAAGCCGGGTGCATGCGCGAAAGCATTGTCGGCTGACCAGGAACCGTTTGCGCCGACCAATTGCAAGCTGTGGTTCTGCGATCACAGAACGCTTTTATTCCGTTCATTCGCCCAGTCCCTGTCGCGGTTAATTGTCGCAATTAGTGACGATATCGCAAGCGGTTGACGGGCTGCGGGCGCGGTTTGATAATGCCGAAACCGTAGAGTAAGGTCGCCGCGGCGCGAGCCGGCATCGGCGCCATTTTGGCTGGACTGCCGTGATCTGGACTGCCGTCATTATGAAAATCCGCCTCGCATTGCTCCTCACATTGTTATTTTCAGTCGCGTCGGTAGCCCCGTCGTTCGCAGCCGGTGAGCGCTATGCGCTGGTCATCGGCAACGCGAAATATCCGGACGCCGAGGCGCCGCTGAAGGAGCCGATCAACGATGCGCGCGACATCGCCGAAGAGCTCAAGCGCAACGGTTTCAATGTCGATATCGGCGAGAACCTGACCGGCGAGCAGATGCGCCGCGCCTTCGAGCGCCTGTACGGCAAGATCAAGCCGGGCTCGGTGGCGCTGATCTTCTTCTCCGGCTTTGGCGTGCAATCGAGCCGCCAGAGCTACATGATCCCTGTCGATGCCCAGATCTGGACCGAGCCGGACGTCCGCGCCGTGACGGTTTCAGCCTCGAGACCGTGCTGGGGGAAATCAACAGCCGCGGCGCCGGCGTCAAGATCGCGCTGATCGATGCCTCCAGGCGCAATCCGTTCGAGCGCCGGTTCCGCAGCTTTTCAGCCGGCCTTGCCCCGGTGATTGCGCCGAACGGCACGCTGGTGATGTATTCGGCCGCGCTCTCGTCCGTCGTTTCCGACAATGGCAGCGACCGCAGCCTGTTCGTAAGAGAGCTGCTGAAGGAAATGCGCACGCCCGATTTGATGGCCGAGGAAACGCTCAATCGCACCCGTGTCGGCGTGACCCGCGCCTCGCGCCAGGAACAGGTGCCGTGGATTTCGTCGTCGCTGGCCGAAGATTTCTCCTTCATCCCCAGCGGCTCAGGTCCGCGGCCGGCGAGCCAGCCTTCGACTTCGGTGGCCACGGCGCCTGCAGCGCCACCCGCTCCTGCTCCCGCACCGCCGCCGCCGTCCCCGCCGGTGGCAGCACCGGCACCTCCGCCTCCGCCGCCCGCGGTGCAAAAACCGGTTGAAGCCGCGATTCCTCCGCCGGCGCCACCGGCCAAGCCGGCCGAGGGCCCCAGCCCGACCGTGCCCGCGCTTGCCGACGACCCGACCATCAAGAGCCTGAACGACAAGCTCAAGGACAATCCGGACGATGCGGCGGCGCTGTACCGGCGCGGGCAGGTCTATGCGAGCAAGGGCGCCTACGAACTCGCCATCAAGGACTTCAACAATTCGCTGCGGCTGAACCCGAAGGATGTGGAAGCCTTCAACAACCGCTGCTGGGCGCGCACGGTGATCGGCGACCTGCAGGCGGCCCTGAAGGATTGCAACGAGGCGTTGCGGCTGCGACCGAATTTCGTCGACGCGCTGGACAGCCGCGGCCTCGTCAACCTGAAGAGCGGCCAGAACAAGAATGCAATTGCTGATTTCGACGCCGCCCTCAAGATCAACCCGAGATTGACGTCGTCGCTCTACGGTCGCGGCCTTGCCAAGAAACGCAACGGCTCGATTCCGGAAGGCGACCTGGATATCAACAATGCGAAGGCGATGGACCCCAATATCGTCAAGGAATTCGCCGATTACGGGGTGCAGTAACGATTTTTTGGATGAAGGCTGGCGGCACCTCGAACCCTTGTGGCTGGCGTCCAGACTAAAGGAAAGCAGCCGGCCGCATCCAGGGTCCGGCAGCTCATTTGGATGACGTTGGAACCACGCGGGAAGCCCGCAGGAGGGGACAGGCAATGGCAACTATCTCGGCAGCGAAACCCTTTACCGCAATCGTCTCGGTTGCGACGCTCGGCGCCGCAATTTGCTTCAGTGCGGGAACCGCCCTGGCCCAGGACAAGAACGTCACCGAGGATCAGATCGTCCGCGCGCTGGTGCCCGAAAAGAAGCCGCTGACCCGCGGCCTTTCGACCGGCCCGCAGACCACCGTCGACCCGGCAGCCGCCGCCGCGGAGGGCAAGTTCGTCCAGAAGATCCGCGGCCGCTCCACGCGTTCGCTTTCGAGCGCCGAACGCGAGGAGATCGCCGCCATCGTCAAGGACAAGCCGAAGATCGATCTGGAGATCAACTTCGACTACAATTCGGCCGATATCAGCGCGAAGTCGCTGCCGTCGGTTCAGGCGCTCGGCCGCGCGCTCACCAACAATGATCTCAAAGGCTCGACCTTCGTGGTCGCGGGCCATACCGATGCGGCCGGCGGCGATGCCTATAACCAGGACCTCTCCGAGCGCCGCGCGGACGCGATCAAGCGCTATCTCGTCGACAAATATGGCATCAACGGCACCGATCTCGTCACCGTCGGATATGGCAAGAGCAAGCTCAAGGATCCGAGCCAGCCGATGGCGGAAGTGAACCGCCGCGTCCAGGTCGTGAATATGGAAAACAAGACCACAGCGTCCAACGCAGCCAAATAAGGCGTGCAAGTAAGGGCGTGGCGCCGATCATTATTTTCCGGCTACAATACGTCCCGCAGCCCCCGTGCGGGACGTATTCGTTTTGGGCTCCATTGCAGGCCTTCGGCCGGCCTGATGCGCCCTGTTTGATTTGACTTCCAGTCTGGATTGATCCGGCGATGAAACTCTCCGAATATCTCAAACCTGCGCTCGGAGTGGCCTTCGTTGCCGTTCTGGCCGTCGGCTATTACTGGTTCGAGCACCGTCCGCACGCAGAAGAAAAAGACACGCCGGGCCAGGCGCTGGTGATCGTGACCAAATCCACCAATGCCTGCTTCTCCGACATGGTCCGGGTCACCGGCTTCATCGTGCCGCGCCGCGAGGCCCAGGTCGGCGTCGATCAGGAAGGCTCCAGGGTCACCGATCTGTTCGTCAAGGAAGGCGATACGGTCACCGAAAATCAGGAACTCGCGCGCCTTACCGCGCCGCCGCAGCAGCCCGGCGCTCCGGGCGGCCGACAGGGGCCGATCTCGCTGCGCGCCCCCGCGGCCGGTCTCGTCACCGAGGTCAGGACCGCGGTGGGCGCCCCCGCCTCGCCGCAGGCAGGCCCGATGTTCCGCATTTCCGTCAACAATGAAATCGAGCTCGAAGCCGAGGTGCCGAGCGTGCATCTGCTCAAGCTCAATCCGGGTGCCACGGTGCGCATCAGCCGTGACGACGCGCCGGATGTTGTCGGCAAGGTCCGGCAGATCTCGCCGCAGATCGACCGCACCACCCAGCTCGGCAAGGTCCGGATTTCGCTGAACAACAATCCGTCGCTCAAGGTCGGCATGTTCGCCCGCGCCAATATCGACGCCAAGCGCTCCTGCGGCGTCGCCGTCCCGCGCACCGCCATCGACCGCCTGACCCTGCAGGTCGTGAAAGGCAACACCATCGAGACGCGAAGAGTGCGCGTCGGCCTGACCTCCGAAACCTCCACCGAAATTCTTGAAGGCCTCGACGTCGGCGAAACCGTCGTGGCCGATGCTGGCACCTCGCTGCATGACGGCGACCAGATCAAGATCATGTTCGCCGACGAACTCGAGCGCACGCGGGCACGCTAATGGCTTTGAATATCTCGGCATGGTCGATCCGGAACCCGCTGCCTTCGGTCGTTTTTTCGATCATTCTTTTGGTGCTGGGCTGGGTCAGCTTCGGCAAGCTCGCGGTGACCCGGCTGCCGAGTGCCGACATCCCCGTGATTTCGGTCGCTGTCGCGCAATTCGGCGCCGCTCCTGCGGAACTCGAATCGCAGGTTACCAAGACCATCGAGGACGGCGTGTCCGGCGTCGAGGGCGTTCGGCATATTTCGTCGTCGATCACCGACGGTCTGTCGGTGACCACGATCCAGTTTGCGTTGGAGACCAACACCGATCGCGCGCTCAATGACGTCAAGGACGCTGTCACCCGCGTCCGCTCCAACCTGCCGCAAAACGTCAACGAACCGCTGATCCAGCGCGTCGACGTGATCGGCCTGCCGATCGTCACCTACGCTGCGATCTCGCCCGGCAAGACCCCGGAGCAGCTTTCCTATTTCGTCGACGACGTCGTCAAACGCGCGCTGCAGGGCGTGCGTGGCGTGGCGCAGGTCGAGCGCATCGGCGGTGTCGAGCGCGAGATTCTTGTCTCGCTCGATCCCGACCGGCTGCAGGCCGCGGGGCTTACCGCCGTCAATGTCAGCCAGATCCTGCGCGGCACCAATGTCGACCTCGCCGGCGGCCGCGCCGAAATCGGCAAGAACGACCAGGCGATCCGCACGCTCGCCGGCGCCAAGACGCTGAACGAACTCGCCGGCACCATGATTCCGCTGTTCGGCGGCGGCGAAGTGCGGCTCGACGATCTCGGCACCGTCACCGACACCATTGCCGATCGCCGGACCTTTGCCCGTTTCAACGGTGAACCCGTGGTGGCGCTCGGCATCAAGCGCTCCAAGGGCGCCAGCGACGTGAAGGTGGCCGAGGCCGTGGAGAAGCGCATTGACGCGCTGAAGGCCGCCTACCCCGATGTCGACTTGAAGCTGATCGACACCTCGGTCGAATTCACCAAGGGCAATTACCATGCCGCGATCTCGACACTGTTCGAAGGTGCGATCCTCGCGGTCGTCGTCGTCTTGCTGTTTTTGCGCGACATTCGCGCAACCATCATCGCCGCGATCTCGCTGCCGCTGTCGATCTTCCCGGCGTTCTGGGCGATGGACCTGCTCGGCTTCTCGCTGAACCTGGTCTCCTTCCTCGCCATCACGCTGTCGACCGGTATTCTGGTCGACGACGCCATCGTCGAGATCGAGAACATCGTGCGCCACATGCGCATGGGCAAGTCGCCCTACCGCGCGGCGCTCGAAGCGGCGGACGAAATCGGCCTCGCCGTGATCGCGATTTCGCTGACGATCATCGCGATCTTTGCGCCGGCCAGCTTCATGTCGGGGATCGCCGGGCAGTTCTTCAAGCAGTTCGGCATCACGGTGTCGGTGCAGGTGTTCTTCTCGCTGCTTGCCGCGCGCTTCGTCACGCCGGTGCTGGCGGCCTACTTCCTGAAGGATCATCCGCACGAGGATCCGCCGCCCGGGCGCATCCTGCAGGGCTACACCAAGCTCGTGACCTGGTCGGTGCATCACTACTTCATCACGGTATTGATCGGCTTCGGCGTCTTCGCCGCATCGATCTGGAGCATCACGCTGCTGCCGCAAGGCTTCCTGCCCGCGCAGGACACCGCGCGCTCGCTGCTGGCGATGGAATTGCCGCCGGGCTCGCAGCTCGCCTATACCGAGAAGGTGACGGAGGAAATCGTCGCCCGCCTGCGCAAGCGTCCCGAGGTGAAGAGCATCTTCGTCGATGGCGGCAGGGTGCCGCCGGGAACGCAGGAAGTGCGGCGCGCCGCGCTGATCATCAATTACACGCCGAAGGCCGATCGCAAGATCACCCAGCGGCAGCTCGAACTCGAGATCGGCCAGGAACTGGAAAACGTTCCCGACATCCGCTTCTGGTTCCTCGACGAAAACGGCCTGCGCGCGATTTCGCTGGTCGTGACCGGCGTCGACAGCAATATCGTCAATAACGTCGCCAGCGAGCTGGCGACGCAGATGAAGCGGATTCCGATCATCGCCAACGTGATTTCGGAGACCTCGCTCGACCGGCCTGAACTGCGTATCCGGCCGCGGGCCGAGCTCGCGGCGCGGCTCGGCGTCTCCACCGAGAGCCTGTCGCAGACGATTCGTGTCGCCACCATCGGCGACGTCGGTCCGGCGTTGGCAAAATTCGATGCCGGCGACCGCCAGGTGCCGATCCGCGTCCAGCTCGAGGACAATGCGCGCAGCGACCTGCAGATGCTGCAGCAGTTACGGGTGCCGCTCGGCCAGCGCGGCGAACGCGGCGGCGTGCCGCTGTCGGTTGTCGCCGACATCCAGCTCGATCAGGGCCCGACCAGCATCAACCGCTACGATCGCGAACGGCAGGCGACGGTGGCCGCCGACCTCGTCGGCACCGCCGCCCTCGGCGATGCGACCAAGAAAATCTACGACCTTCCGGTCATGAAGAGCCTGCCGAAGGGCGTAAAGGTGAGCCCGTCTGGCGACGCCGAAAGTCTGGCCGAATTGTCAGACGGTTTTGCCACCGCCATTACCGCCGGCCTGATGATGGTCTATGCGGTGCTGGTGCTGCTGTTCGGAACGTTCCTGCAGCCGATCACCATCCTGTTCTCGCTGCCGCTCTCGATCGGCGGCGCGATCGTAGCGCTGCTGCTGACCGGCAAGCAGCTCACGACGCCGGTGTGGATCGGCATCTTGATGCTGATGGGCATCGTCACCAAGAACGCCATCATGCTGGTGGAGTTCGCGGTGGAAGCGATCCGCGAAGGCAAGAAGCGCGACGAGGCCATCATCGACGCCGGCATGAAGCGCGCGCGCCCGATCGTGATGACGACGATCGCGATGGCCGCGGGCATGATGCCGTCAGCGCTGGCGATCGGCGCCGGCGGCGAATTCCGCTCGCCGATGGCGCTCGCGGTGATCGGCGGCTTGATCTTCTCCACCGTCCTGTCGCTGGTGTTCGTGCCGGCGATGTTCATGGTGATGGACGATCTCGGCGCCCTGTGCTGGCGCTTAGGCAAGAAGCTGCTGGTATCAAGCGCCGAGACGGAGCACGCCGGCCACGGAACGGATCATCACAACGAGCCGCCCGCCAAGGGCCCGCCCGCCGTGCCCCCGGTGATGTCACCTGCGGCGAAGTGACGAAGACCGCATGGTTGCCTCAAGCGATTCCCGCTATCGATCGCTTTTCCATGCTCTCCGGGACGTGTGTCGGATATGCAAGATTTCTACCGCGTCGCGTACGCGATAGAAAATTTTGTAGGGGTAACGGACGACAAACAGCACCCGCACACCGGGATCGTCCGTCTCATAACCACTGAGCGGATGGTCTTTAAGCTTTGCGACCGTTTCGCGAATGCTTGCCGCAACGTTCATGGCGCCGTTAGGGGAACGCTCTCTCAAATATTCGAGTATTCGTTCACGGTCGGAGAACGCCGCGGGCGTATAGCGTACCCTCATCCTTCGTGGCGCTTGTCGGCTTCTGCAATCAGTTCATCCGACACGAACTCCCCGCGATCCGCCTCGGCCAATCCCTTCCCGACAGCTGCCCGCTCGTCGTCTGACATTGTGTAGACGCCCGTCCGGCGCGCCTCGATTTCGCGGGCATACTCGGCAAGCTCCTCCTGGTCCTCCAGGGGCCAGTTCTCGGCATGCTCGATCATTTCTTTGAGGATCCTGTTCATACGATCACTTTACCACGGCAGGCGGTGCCTGACGATGGAAGTAACTTAATCGTTCCTCGCCACTGCCGTCAGCTTGGTCATGTTCTGCAGCAATATCCTTCCGCGCTGCAGGTCCAAAATGCCGTCCTTGCGCCAGAGCTGCAGTTGACGGTTGACGCTTTCGCGGGCGGCGCCGACGAAGACGCCGAGTTGCTCCTGCGAGATATGCACTTCGGAACCAAAATCGGAGGCGAGCGCGCAAAGCCTTCGCGCCAGGCGAACCGGTAGCGGCTGCAGCACCGATTCTTCCATCCGCTCGCTCTGCCAGCGGATGCGCTGGCACAGCAGCATCATGATCTTGATCGCGACCTTCGGCTCGCGCTCGAGGAAGGCGAGGAAATCCTCGCGCCGCAGCACGAACAGTTCCGACGGCTCGCCGGCGGTGGCGTCCGCGGTGCGGCTCTGGCCGTCGAGCACGGCGACCTCGCCGAACAGATCGCCCGGGCCCATGAAATTCAGCGTCAGTCGGCTGCCGTCGGAAGCGCCGGTCTCGATCCTGATCTGGCCGCGCCGGACCCCGTACAGGGCATCGCCGGCATCGCCCTTCTGGAACAGCATTTCGCCGAGACCGAGCTGCTCCGTGTGGCAAAGGCCGGAGATGCGCTGCAATTCGTCGGCGCCCAGATCCGCGAACATCGGGTTCATTTTCAGAATGACCGCAAATTCGGCCTGTTTGCTCATTGTACTACCTTCCAAAATAAGCTTGGACCCGCCCCCTCAGGCCGTTAGCAAGATTCACACACCAACGAGTGTGTCATAAGTCACATAACTTTGCAGTAGCCCCGGAATATTTTTGGCTTCATTGGGTCCCATCCTCTTTCCGGGATAAGCTCGCCTGACCGGTTGCGCGTGCGTATCGCGCTACCGAAATAAGTGCCGTTTGCGCGGTCTGGAATGTCGATATGAAAGCACTGAAACTTGCCGGCGTCGCCATTGCCGCCGTGATCGTCGTCATCGCGCTGCTGCTTGTGATCGGCGTCCCGTCGGGCTTCCTGACGGCGCAGATCCAGGAGCGCGTCGAGCGCGAGACCGGCTACAAGCTCGCCATCAACGGCGGCGCCAGGATCGGCCTGTGGCCATCGCTCAACATCACGCTGAACGATGTCACGCTGCAGCATCCCGCGGACCGCGACATCAACCGCCACTTCGCGGCCGCAAGCATCGAGGCGGACGTGACGCTCGCCAGCCTGTGGTCGGGGAAGCCGCATATCACCGAACTCGTCCTCATTCGCCCGGTGGCAAATTTGCCGCTGCGGCGCGAGCGCGTGCGGAACGCCAACCCTCCCTCGAAGCCCGCTACTGACAAGACAGCTGAAGCCTTTTCGATCGAGCACATCAGCGTCACCGGCGGCACCATCGTGCTCTCAAACCTGCGCGACCGCGTCGAGCGCAGGATCGAGGCCCTCAATGCCGACATCACCATTGATTCCGACCGCAAGGTCATGCTGTCCGGCAGCGCCCGCAGGGACGGCCATCCGCTGAAATTCGAGATCAAGGCGACGCCACCCGCAACCTCGATCGAGCGGCAGAATATCCCGACCGAGATCAGGATCGACGCGCCCGACCTGTTGCCCGCCCCGCTCACAGCCAAGGCCGAAGCCCGGCTCAACGGTTCCGTCGTGATGATCAACAGCGTCACCGGCGCGCTCGGCGACGCCGCGTTCAACGGCTGGGCCTCGGTCGATCTGTCGAGCAAGCCCTTGGTGAAGCTCGACCTCGATTTCCAGAAGCTTGCGGTCGCGACGACGCGCAGCCCCGGCAGTACCGCAGGCCAGCCCTGGAGCAGCGCGACGATCGACGTCAACGGCCTGAATTATATCGACCTGCAGGTGCGCATGTCCGCGGCCGAACTCAAGATCGGTGACGCGCGCTTCACCCCCGCCGCGATCGACGCCACGCTCACAAGCGGCGTCCTGAAGGCACAGGTTTCGAACGTCGGCGCCTATGAAGGCAACGCCAATGGCGATCTGACCCTCGACGTCTCCACCGCCAATCCCACCTACGCGATGCGGGCCGACCTCGCCGGCGTACGCGCGCTGCCGCTGTTGCAGGGCCTGGCCGATTTCGACAGGATCGACGGCAAGATGCAGGCGAAGCTCAGCGTGCGCTCCTCCGGCACCAGCCAGCGCGCGATTTTGTCGAACATGGCCGGCACCGCCTTCGTCGTGTTCCAGGACGGCGCCATCAAGGGGCTCAACGTCGCGCAGATGATCCGCTCGCTGACGGCAAGCACCTTGTCGGGTTGGCAGGAGAGTGAGGAGAAGGCGACGGACCTCTCGCAATTGTCGGCATCGTTCAGGATCGACAAGGGCCAGGCGCAGACCACCGATCTCAATCTGGTGGGCCCGCTGGTCAAGATGACCGGCGCCGGCACCATCGATCTCGGCACCAAGCAGATCGGGTTCCGCGTCGAGCCAAAACTCGTGATGACGACCGAAGGCCAGGGCCGCGCCAGCGATCCGGTCGGGCTCGGCATCCCCGTGATGATCGCGGGCCCGTGGGGGAGCCCGCGGATCTATCCGGAGATGCAGGGCATCCTCGACAATCCCGAAGCCGCCTATGCCAAGCTGAAGGAGATGGGCAAGGGCCTGTTTGGCCAGAACGGCGCCGGCCTCGGGGCTGCAATTGGCAACCTGCTCGGCGGACAGCCGGGGGCGGCCGGCGGGCAGCAAGGCGGTGCCGGCGGACAGGCTGGAACCCAGCCGGGCAGTCCGCTCGGCGGCCAGCTCGGCGAGACCATCGGCAATCTCCTGCAGCAGGGCCTGAGTGGTCTCGGCCAGGGCCAAGGCCAGGGCGGCGGCCGGCCAAGCGGCCAGCGCAGCATCCCGAGCCGCACCTCGCCCGCCGAGGCGCCGACCCAGGCCGCGCCGACCGAAGCTACTCCGGCTGAGCCTGCCCCTCCCGCGCCGCCGAGCGATACGACCGCCCAGCAGGACAGCCAGCCAATGAACGAGGTCATGCGGCAGTTGTTCAACCGGTGAAGCTCTCTCGATAGGCCGTGACTCCTCACCCTAGCCTTCTTCCACAAGAAGGGGCGCGGAGTGCCGTCGCCGCGGCTTTTTGACCCTAATTTGGGCAATAGAACCTCCTAACCATGTCGGC
This sequence comes from Bradyrhizobium sp. AZCC 2262, assembly GCF_036924535.1. Lineage (NCBI taxonomy): Bacteria > Pseudomonadati > Pseudomonadota > Alphaproteobacteria > Hyphomicrobiales > Nitrobacteraceae > Bradyrhizobium > Bradyrhizobium sp. AZCC 2262. The sequence continues at coordinate 7,735,328 of NZ_JAZHRT010000001.1, forward strand.
GGGCTCACAGCCCCTCCCCCCAATTCATGCTAGACAGGCCCTCACGCCGGGGCTGCCGAGACAGGCCGGCGCCAGTGACAAACCGATGCGCGCGCCCAAGCCGTGGGCCGGCACGAGGGCCCGGATGAACGAGGTGAAGGACAGAGTCTGGTTACTGCGCGAAGGCCTGTTCGCCAAATACGTCGTAGCCCTGGTCGGCCTCGTCGTGTTCGTGCTGGCCATCAACGGCGCGATGGAAGTCTGGATCAGCTACCGCGGCATCAAGAGCTCGCTGAACGACGGCATGAGCGAGAAGGCGGAAGCGACCGCCAAGCGGATCCAGCAATCCCTGTCCGACCTCGAGCGGCAGATTTCCTGGGTGACGCGCGCCAGCGCCACCAAGATCACCGAAGCTGCAACGCTGGAGCAGCACCGCGAAGACTATGCGCAGCTGCTGCGGCAGGTGCCGCAGGTCACCCAGCTCTCGTTCCTCAACGGCCAGGGCCGTGAGCAACTCCGCCACACGCGCCAGACCGTCACGCTCGGCAGCGACGCCGATTTTTCCCGCAGATTCACTGAAGCCATCTCCCGCGGCACCAGTTTTGCGCCGGCCTACTTCCGCGGTGAACGGCCGTTGATGTCGATCGCGCTGTCGCATGCCGATGGCAGCACCACCGTCGCCGAGATCGACCTTGATTTCCTGTCGGAGTTTTTGATCGATGCCCAGGTCGGCAAGGTGGCATTTGCCTATATCACCGATTCCAAGGGTGACGTGCTGGCCGCCTCCTCGAACGGGCCTGAAGTTGGCAAGAATCTGTCGGCGCTGCCGCAGGTCTCAGCCGTCAGCAAGCCCGGCGGCGTGGCGCCGGCGTCGGGCAAGGATGCCAGGGGCAACGCCGTGCTGACAACGTCGAGCCTGGTGCCGAAGCTCGGCTGGCACGTGTTCTTCGAACAGGAGACCGCGCAGGCGCTGACGCCGATCCGCGATCAACTGATACGGATTGCGCTTTTGATCGGACTAGGCCTCGTGGTCGCGATCATCGCCGGCATCATCATGGCGCGCCGCATGCTGGTGCCGATCACGGCACTGCAGGCCGGCGCCAGGCGTCTCGGCGCCGGCGATTTCGGTCATCGCATCGAGGTGAAGACGTCCGACGAGCTGGAGGAGCTCGCCAACCAGTTCAACGGCATGGCCGGGCAATTGGCCGAGACCTATTCGAACCTCGAATCCAAGGTGAAGGAGCGGACGCGCGATCTGGCGCAGTCGATCAACGAGCTCAAGGTGCTCGAAGAGGTCGGTCGCGCCGTCGCCTCCTCGCTCGACCTCAACGCCGTGCTGCCCACGGTCGCCGCCCGCGCGCTGGAGATCACCCATGCCGACGCCGTGCTGATTTACGGTTATGACGCCGGCAACCACCAGTTCAGCCTCACCGAATCGATCGGCATCGACAAGGACGCCGAAGGCCGCCACCGCGCCATCGACGCCGACCACTCGCCGCTCGGCGAGGCCGCCACCAGTGGCGAACCGATCTCGATCCCCCAGCTCGGCGCGGTGCCCGAACATCCCTTGCGCGACGTCGCGATCGAGGCCGGCTTCCACTCGGTGCTGGTGGTGCCGCTGGTCGACCAGACCGGCATTTTGGGATCGCTGGTGGTGCTGCGGCGGAACGAGGGCGAATTCTCCGCCAACCTGATCGGGCTGATGAAGACCTTTGCGCACCAGGCGGTGCTGGCGATGCGCAATGCGCGGCTGTTCACCGAAGTGGACCACAAGAGCCGCGAACTCTTGGCCGCCAACGACATCGTGCGCGAGCAGGCCGACAAGCTGCAGGAGCAGACCGACCAGCTCAAGGACTGGAACCGCTCGCTGGAGGAGCGCGTGGAGACTCAACTTGGCGAGATCGAGCGCATCCGGCGGCTGGAACGTTTCCTCGCGCCGCAGGTGGCGCAACTGATCGCCTCCTCCGACGGCCATGAGGGCCTGCTCGACAGCCACCGCCGCGAGGTCACGGTGGTGTTCTGCGATCTGCGCGGCTTTACGGCGTTCACCGAGACCACCGAGCCGGAAGAGGCGATGAACGTGCTGCGCGAATATCACGCAGCGCTCGGCGAATTGATCTTCAAGTATGAAGGCACGCTCGACCGCTATGCCGGCGACGGCGTGATGATCCTGTTCAACGCGCCGATCCAGTTCGACGACCATACCGCGCGCGCCGTTCGCATGGCGGTCGAGATGCGCGACACCATCGGCGGGCTGACCGACAAGTGGCGCAACCGCGGCCACAATCTCGGCTTCGGCATCGGCATCGCGCTCGGCTACGCCACGCTCGGCCAGATCGGCTTCGAGCAGCGGCTGGAATACGCCGCGATCGGCAGCGTCACCAATCTGGCATCGCGGCTGTGCGACGAAGCCAAGGCCAACCAGATCGTGGTGTCCAGGCGCGTCTACGGCATGGTCGAGCCATGGGTCGAGGGAAGGCCGATCGACGATTTGAATCTGAAGGGGTTCAATCATCCGATCTTGGCGGCGGAGATCATGAGCTGGCGTGAAGCGGTCGACAACGTGGTGGATGCGGCCGCGGCGCGGCGGAAGAAGATGCAGTAGTTTCCGTCGTCCCTGCGAACGCAGGGACCCATACCGCGTGATCTCTCGATAGGGCAGAGCAGCAGACGCCTTTCGCAAAACACCCGCCGGTGGCTATGGGTCCCTGCGTTCGCAGGGACGACGGGAGGGTGTTACCCGCACGCTCGCTTCAAATTTCAAACAGCAGCAAACCTCCCGCGACGCCACGCGCCCGAGGATTTTCTTCAGTCACCGCCCCATGAAAATTCAGAGGGCGCAGGGAAGACCGGGTGCGCGCTGCACCCGCGGTCTCGCGTGCGATTGCACAAAGAGGAAATGCACACGAGCATACAGGTTCAGCGGAAACACTCCGGCCTTCCCTGCGCAATGGCTTTACGGCTTATAACGTGATCTCCCCGGAGAACGGCTTTTTTGCCTCCGTCGCCCGCGAGAAGCTTGCCTCCCGCGAACTTGACGCCAGCACCGCGAACGTCAGAACCACACGCCTTCACCGTACGCTTCAGCGCCGCTCGCCGGCGCCACTCTTGCGCCCCGACACTGCCTGCGTCCACCGCGTCCCGCCCCAACGTCCGTGACGATGGCGATACGCCCCTCTTGGTGGGACGGGATGCGCGGAGTTGTACGGGTGATTTGGGTCAATCACGAAGCGAATTATTTTTACACGGGCGGATTGACAGAGTTTTGGGTGATTTGCCCGTCGGGCAAAACTGCCAAGTGCCTGCGTTGCCCGAGGGCGGCAGACTATGGTGCACTGTCGAGAAACGGATTGACGATCGCGAGGCCGCCGATGCTGCGGCCATGTTGCATGTCTTCGCTGAACAGCGTGTCGCAACTGCCCTCGATCGCGGCGGCGACGATCAGGGCGTCGTAGAACGGCAGGCCGTGCTCGCGGGCGAGGGACACGGCGCCGGTGTGCGTGTTCAGCGTGACCGGCAAGACGTCATCGAGCGACGCGCGGAACAGCCCGAGCGCCAGTTCGACCTGCGGCCAGTCATGACGAAGCTTGCGGCGGGCGACGTGGACGAACTCGTTCAGCACCTGAACGCTGACGACGCCGCCGCGGCTCAGGCAATCCACCGCCCGTTGTTTTCTGGCGTCCGAGGTCGCGGTGTAGACGAGGATGTTGGTGTCGAAGAACGCCTTCACCGCTCGTTCGCCTCGTCCCGATCGAACTTGTAATCGGAAGGAAGCGTCCAGTTGAGGGAAGCCAGGCGCTCGAGCGCCGCCTTGCGGCGGTCTTCCTTCTGGACGATCAGCGTTCGCTCGGCCACGTCGACGATGTCGAGTTCGTCGCCGACACGCAGACCCATCTTTTCGACCAGGGCTTTGGGCAGCCGCACAGCCAGGCTGTCACCCCATTTTGAAACCTGCATGGCATCCTCCAGCGAACCAGGAATGATATCATTGTTACGATATCATTTCAAGGATGGATGCCGCTGGATTTTCGGGTACCGGCGCGCCCTCACCCAAGAGGTGGATCGTCTCCGGGTAATTTCGGCCGACTGACAATAAGCCGCGTCTCCGTACCCACCCTCAGTGCCACCCCGGCTGCTGCATTCGCGCGCGCGTCTGGGCCAATTCTTCGAGCCTGCTCTCGATCTGCGAGCGGTACATCGCCATATCCTGGAGCTGGCGATCGTCGAGCCTGTGCAGGGCTGCGCGCGCGGCGTGACGCTCGTGGCGGGCGATCACCGCCGCGAAGAAGCGGTTGACGAGACGGCGCAAGCGCGCCAGCAAAACTGCGGTTCGCCAGGCAAATGGCCTGGTGGCGGAGGTCGGAATGGTGGTCAGCATCGTCATGGCTATTTCTTTCAAACGGTAGCCGGAACCCGGGAAGATTGCCGGACCCCTTTCTATCGAAGGCCTGCTGCCAGCATGGTGTCAGCAGGCTTCGGCGCATGCGCTTAAAGGCGATTAGCACCGGACACGGCGGCGTGAAGATCTGAATGAGGAAGCGGCACGCCGCACCCCCGGCAGGGCCGGCCCGCCGGCGATGCAAGGCCGGAAGCTCGTCAGGCCACCTTTCGTCCGGCCGCGAGATCCTTGACGGCTTCGGTGGTCAGCGACTGACCGCCGATGCCCCAATCGCCGCTCGCGACTTCGGAAATCTTGACCCAGGTGACGCCGCGCATGGCCTCGCCTTCGATCGACACCATGGCGTCCGTGAGCTTGCTGATCATCTGACGCTTCTGCTCAGCATTGAACACGTTCTCGATGACGTGAACCTCTATCAATGGCATGTAGCTCTCCTTGAGGGTTGCATCGCGGAAGCGAGGCAGCATCAACATGCCCGTTGCGGCCGGCAAAGACTTTCAGACAGCTATGATTTGCCGTCCAGTTCAGCTTGAGATATCGCCGCGCAGCTATTGCAGATCCTAAAGCCTGATGAAGCAAGCTTGAATCAATGTGATCCGTCACCCTGAAGTGGCCGTGCGCAGCGGCCCTCGAAGGGCGACCGCCACGGGCCGCTCATCCTTTGAGGCTCGCTCCGCTCGCACCTTCGGAATAAGCGCAAGTGCGCTTATTCCTGAGATGACGGAGATGGTGCGAGCGCATGCATCGACCTAAAATCATCATGCTCTAGTCAATTATCGCAAGCCCGCCCGCCGAAACCCTTCCAGATAATGCGCCTTGTCCGCCTCGTGCTCGAACGGCAGTCCGCTGGCCAGCCAGGCGAGCGAGATGTTGGGCTGGGTGCGGCGGAGGCCCTCGAGTGCCGCTTTGGCTGAGTCAGTGGCGCCGGCCATGCCGAGGGCGGCCGTCAGCACGCGGTGAGCGCCGACAAAGTCGGTGCGGTGCCGCAACGCTTCACGCGACAGGCGGATCGCTTCCGCGTAATTCTTGCCGACATACTGGCAATAGGCGGCGACGCCGCAATAGATCGCGGCAAAGGGATCGCGGGGTGAGAATTTCAGCGCCTCGCGCGCGGCGCGATCGCCCTCCTCCCATTGGCCGCGATAGGACAGCGCAACACCGTAAATGCCGCGCGCGGGCGAAAAATTGGGATTGAGCCGCAGCGCCAGCTCGAATTCGGCGATGCAATCATCGAAGCGCCGGTGGAACAGATAGACGCTGGCCAGCGCATAATGCGCCCACGCATCCTCACTGTCGGCACGGATCGCCGCCAGCGCCGCGCGTTCCGCGACCGAGACGGCTTTGGGCATGTCCTGCCAGCCCATATGGGCGCTGAACGTATGGCAGGCCGCCAGCAGGGAAAGCGCCTGGCCGTAACCGGGGTCGACGCTGATCGCCTTTTCCAACAGCGCCTGCGCAACCAGATTGTCCTGCCGCGTCACGCGCCAGTAATGCGACAGCGCGCGCATCACCAGATCCCACGCATCCATGTTGTCGGGCGTCTTGCGCCGGGCCCGGAAATCCTCGGCGGCGTAGAGCTGCGGCTCGATCGCCGCGACGACGGCCTGGGTGATTTCGTCCTGCACGGCGAACACGTCAGCGAGATCGCGGTCGTAGCGCTCCGCCCAGAGGTGACTGCCGGTGGCAACATCGACGAGCTGGGCGGTGATGCGCACGTGATCGCCGTCCTTGCGCACGCTGCCTTCCACGATGTAGCCGACGCCGAGCTCCTCGCCGATCTGCTGGTGGTGGACGGATTTCTGCTTGTAGATGAACGAGGAATTGCGCGCGATCACGTAGAACCAGCGCAGCTTCGACAGCGCGGTGATGATGTCCTCGCTGATGCCTTCGGAAAAATATTCCTGCTCCGGCTCGCCGGAGAGATTGGCAAAGGGCAACACCGCAATCGCGGTGCGATCAAGCGCCGGGAGTGGCGGATGCAACAGCTCGCCCGTGGGATCGAGCGGCGTAGCCGCGTACGCCTCGCCACCATTCGCGGCCTTCGGCTGCACGTCGCCGACGAAGCGAAAGCCCTTTCGCGCCAGGGTGCGGATCATGATCTGATCCTTGCCGCTGTCGCCGACCGCCTTGCGCGCGGCGTTGATCCGGCTCGTCAACGTGGATTCGGAGACGATGCGGCCGTCCCACACCGTCTCGATCAGATCGTCCTTGGTGACGACGTGGTCGCGGTTTTCGATCAGGTGAACCAGCAGATCGAACACCTGCGGCTCGACCGCCACACTCTCGCCGCCGCGGGTCAGCTCGCGAAGGTCGACATCCAGCACATGGTTTGAAAAATGAAATTGCACGGATTCATCCCGGTTTAATTATCAGAGATCACCTGGTCCCGGCACGCGATTTCCGGCCACTTCGTCCGGCGGGAGATTGACCGGATTCTCCGGCGAGATCGTGTGCGAAATCTCACAGACGCCGGCCTCTCACTGAAAAATCAAAGTTCCCTCAAGGCAAAATCAGGCTCCCCCCAGAGTCTTTAGGTCCGAGCAGAGCCATGTTTGGTTCATCGCAGCCCCATTCCGTGGCTGCATGACACGGGAGGAGACCCGATGGCCGCCCAGACCGCGATCGCAGTGACCCAGACCGATTCCGCCGCACCCGCCCCCGACCTTGCCGCCCTCAAGACGCGTCAACAGGCCGCATGGTCGTCAGGCAATTACGCCATCGTCGGCGCAACGCTGCAGATCGTCGGCGAGGAACTCTGCGAGGCGCTCGATCTCAAGGCCGGCTCAAAGGTGCTCGATGTCGCCGCCGGCAACGGCATGGCGAGCCTCGCCGCGGCGCGGCGGTGGTGCGACGTCACCTCGACCGACTACGTGCCGGCGCTGCTGGAGCGCGGCCAGGCGCGCGCCGCGGCGGAAGGCTGGCAACTCGAATTCAGGGAAGCCGACGCGGAAAACCTGCCGTTCGACGACAACAGTTTTGACACGGTGCTCTCCACCTTCGGCGTCATGTTCACGCCGAACCAGGACCGCGCAGCCGCCGAGCTGATGCGGGTCTGCAGGCCCAAGGGCCAGATCGGCCTGGCGAACTGGACGCCGGAAGGCTTTATCGGTCAGGTCTTCAAGACGCTCGGCAAATATCTGCCGCCGCCTGCTGGCACCAAATCGCCGGCGCTGTGGGGCACGCGCGCGCGGCTGACCGAAATGTTCGACGCGGAGGCGCGCGCGATCAAGGCCGAATCGCGCCTGTTCAAGTTCCGCTATCGCTCGCCTTCGCACTTCCTTGACGTGTTCAAGACCTATTACGGCCCGGTGCTGAAAGCGTTTGCCGCGCTGGAGCCGGCGAAGCAGGAAGAGCTGTACAACGATCTACATGCGCTGATCGTTCGCATGAACCGCTCCGGCGACAGCACGATGGTGGTGCCATCCGAATATCTCGAAATCGTCATCACCAAGCGGTGAGACTTAACCTCGCCCCGCTTGCGGGGCCGCGACGAGCGAAGCTCGCGCTGAGAGGTCGGGCGCAGCGTCGGGTGAGGGGGTACAGGTCCAGCAATTGGCGTCAGCTCTCGCGGAGAGAGCCCCTCACCCCGACCCTCTAAGAGCGAGCTTCGCTCGTCTCGACCCCGCGAAGAGCGGGGAGAGGGAGAAGACCATCAGACCAGCCTCTTCATCGCCAGGAAAAAATTTCGATGAGCAAAAATTCGATGACCAATGTGATTCAAATTTCGCGCGCGGAGCGTGGCAAGGAACGCGAAAAGGCTTGCGTCGTGGCGCTGCATTGCTCGCTTGGCTCGGGCCGCCAATGGAAGACGCTCGCCGATCAACTCGGCCCCAGCCATCCGTTCTTCGCCCCTGACATCTCCGGCTATGGTGCCAACGCCTGCGCGCTGGACCTGCCCCTGACGCTCGCGGAAGAAGTCCACGCCTTGAGCGGCACGCTCAACGACGCGAAGGGACCGATCCATCTCGTCGGCCATTCCTATGGCGGCGCGATCGCGTTCAAGATCGCGACCTGTTCTCCGTTCGCGCATCGCCTGCGCAGCCTGACGCTGATCGAGCCGGTGCTGCCGACGCTGTTGTGCGAGAGCGATGCGGACCGGCGGCTGCACGCGCGTTTCGCGCAGGTCGCGCGTGACGTTTCCGAGGACCTCTGGAATGGATCGGCGCTCGAGGCGATCGACCAGTTCATCGAATTCTGGAACGGGTCCGGTCCGCAGGATCCGCTGCCGGCCAGCGCGCGCCTGCGCATGATCGAGCGCGCCGACAAGCTGGCGTTCGATTTCACGGCTGCGTTCGCCGAAGAGAATGTCGCGACCGCGGCGGCCTCCCTTCGCGTTCCGACCCTGCTGGTTTCAGGCGGGCTGTCGCCCTACGTCACCCAACGCATCGTACAGCGGCTCGGCGCGATCATCGACTGCGCCGAGGTCCAGCATCTGCCGGCCGCCGGTCATATGCTCCCGCTCACCCATGCGTCATCGATCAATCCCGCGATCGCAAGGCATATCGCCCGCGCGGACGAACTCGCAGGCGTTCCACTGGCGCTCGATGCGGCGCTGGCGGCGGCGGTCCGGGCGGAGGGGTGACATTCTTGGCGCTTGGCTCTCCTGTCGGCGTTCTGGTATCGGTTAACACCTAAAACCGGGAACGAAATGCCGATGACCATCCGCGCACGCGACCTTTCGCCCAAGCTGGCCCCCCTGATCGCAGCGGGGATGTTCTGCCTGTTTTCCTGCCCCGCCCTCGCCGCCGACGACCCGGAGGTCCCCGCCAAGGGCGCCGCCGTCACCGTGCTGAACGCCGCCAAATCCTGTTTCGCCAATATTGTCGAGGTGTCCGGCACCATCATTCCGCGCGAGGAGAACCAGGTGCGGCCCGAGCGGATGGGGCTGAAGGTCGCCGAGGTGATGGTGGATGCGGGCGACAGCGTCACCGCAGGCCAGGTGCTGGCGCGGCTGACTTTGCCGGAGGGCGGGCAGATCACGGTGCAGGCGCCGGTGGGCGGGGTGATCTCGGCATCCACCGCGTCGGTCGGCGCGCTTGCCTCGGGCAAGGGCGAAGCGCTGTTCTCGATCATCGCGCGCGGCGAGTTCGATCTGGTCGGCATGGTGCCGACGCGCGATATCGCCAAGCTTGCCGTCAACCAGACCGCGCGGATCAAGGTGATCGGCGCCGGCGAGGTCGACGGCAAGGTGCGGCGACTGTCGACCACCGTCGAGCCGAACAGCCAGCTCGCGCAGGTGTTCCTCGGCGTCACCACCAACCGGCGGCTATTGGTGAATTCCTCAGGCCGCGCGCAGATCAAGACCGGGCAAAGCTGCGGCGTCTCGGTGCCGCTCACCGCCATCCTCTATGGCTCCGCCGGCACCGTGGTGCAGGTGGTGCGGCGCGCACGCGTCGAAACGCGGCGGGTGGAGACGGGGCTGATGTCGGCCGGCCAGGTCGAGATCACCTCCGGCCTGCAGGAAGGCGACATCGTGGTGGCCCGCGCGGGCGCGCTGCTCCGCGAAGGCGATCCGGTGCGCGCGGTGACGGCGGCGGCGGAGGGGAAGTAGCGCGGGCGGGCACAACTGCTGCCGTCGTCCCTGCGAACGCAGGGACCCATAACCACCGGCGTTCGTTGCGTGATAAGGTGTCGGCTACCGCCCTTCATCGATAGATCACGCGGTATGGGTCCCTGCGTTCGCAGGGACGACGGCCAAATGATGTTTCGCGCATGTATTACGTCTACATCCTAGCGAGTCGGCGTCACGGGACGCTGTATATCGGGGTCACCAATTCCCTCGCGAAACGGATGGAGCAGCATCGCAAAGGCGAGGGCTCGTCGTTCGTCAAAACCTATGGCGTTTATCGGCTGGTCTATGTCGAGGCGTTCGAGCGGCCGGATGAAGCGATTGCCCGTGAAAAGCAGCTCAAGCGCTGGAAGCGGGACTGGAAGATCGAGCTGATCGAGCGGGAGAATCTGGAGTGGCGCGATCTCAGCGATCTGATTGTTTGAGGAATGCCAACTCTCTCCCCACGGTCGTCCCTGCGAACGCAGGGACCCATACCGCGTGATCTCTAAATAGCGCGCGGTCGCAGACGCTCTGCCGACTACCGCTGTCGTTTGCCGAAGCAAAGCCGTCTCCCCGCGTGCCCGTTACGCCGGCCGCGGCGTATGGGTCCCTGCGTTCGCAGGGACGACGGGGGAGAGGTTTCGGCTTGAAAGCGCCGCTCTTACCCGCCGAGGCGGACGTCTTCCATCAGCGACGACGACACTTGCGGCACCTGCTCGCCGTCGGAGGCACGGGAGACGGAGATGCGGGTCTTGTTGAAGGCGCTGGCCGCGCCGGGCTGTGAATTCAGATTGTTGAGCAGTTCGGTCACCAGCACGCTGTACTGGCCCTTGCCGTCATCGGCCACCTTGCCCGGCGTCGCCGAGGTCAGGATCAGCGCGTTTTCCGGCGCGGAGATCGGGGCCAGCCCATGGGAATAGGAGCGGAAGCGGCGCTCATAAGGGTTGCGGCGGGAGGCGTCGACGACGACGAGCTTGGCCTTGGCACCCTTCTCGGTCATCGCGTCCAGCACCTGTTCGATGCTGACGCCGTCGCGGCGGACGTCGGCTTCCTTCCAGATCGCGGCATCGACCGGAATCATGAAGCTCTCGCGGCCGACCTGCACGCCGTAGCCGCCGAAGAACAGCATCGCCACGGTGTCCTGCTTGAGCTTGGCCTTCAGGCGGACGATGGCGCGGGCCATGTCGTCCTTGGTGGCGTCCTCGACCACGTCGACGTCAAAACCCTTGGCCCGCAGCGCAGCGGTGAGACCGCGGGCATCGTTGATGGGCTGGGACAGCGGCGCTGACGCATCCGGGTAATGGCCGTTGCCGATCACCAGCGCAACGCGGCTGGCTGACGTGCCGATCGAGCCGGTCTGCTCGGTGCCGATCGCCTTGGCGGCGTCGAGCGAACGCTTGTTCAGCGCGGCATGGGCGCCGATCGCCAGCGACACCACGCCTGCGAAAGCAACGGCAATGGTGACGGTGCGGCGGGAGATGCGGAGCTTACCGAGGTTCATCACGTTACCATCCCAAGTTTGTCCCAAGGCACCAAAGCAAGACCAGCGCCAGTTAGTCGCTGAGGACCGTTCAAGTTTGAAAGGGGTTGCAGGGTGTGTGCCGACCAATTGCGCGCAATTTGCGGCACCGCAACAACCGGGCTTTTAGCCTGCCGGGCCCTCCCGAACAACCTCATTTGGTGCATGGATCCCCATAACCGCAGATACTGGTGGAAAGTTAATTTCACTTAAGTGATCTACATCACATTTGTGTTTTTCGCGGATTTGTATAGTTTTCAAGGGCTTGCAGGCCCGAATCCGGCCGGCGGTGGTCGCATGGGCTTTTGACCAAGCCCAACGCGGCCCTCCCTTCACCGTTCCGGCGGAAAGAAACTGCATGGGCTTCCACACCATCGCCGGCGCCGCATTTCGGGCGCTGACCGCGCGGAAAGACGGCCCCTCGCTGTACGACGTCTGCGATCCCGTGCTGCTGAAATACCGCGGCGGCGACCCCCATCTCGGCAAGTTCTATCGCACGGCCCTGGGCAATCCGGCGCTGCGGCCGCTGCTGCGGCGGACCGGGCTGCCCGCGTTGCGGGACGAAAAACGACTAGGCGCCTTGCAGGAGGCGCTGATCAGGGCGCGCGACGAGGCCGAGCCGGACTGGGCCGCCGTCGGCGCCCCGATCGCCGAACTGATGGCCGATATCGGCGTGCACCACCCCGCCCCGCAGCCGGCGGCGGCAGCGGACCGGGCGCCCGGTCTCGCCGAGATCGACCGGGTGATCCGCCGCTGCGGCGTGCATCTCCTCGGCTCGTTTGCCAGAAACGGCTTCATTCCGACCTATGCCGCCTTCAACCTGATCGGCGACCCCGACATGGGCGGGCGCGAAATGCTGATGGCGCTAACGGGGCTGAACTCGCGCGGCTACAAGAACTCGACGCTGCTGTTCAGCCTGGCGCGGATTTTCATCGCGCATTCGCCCGCCCGCGCCCTGATCAACCCGCCATGGACGGGGGTCGCCGAGCCGATATGGCAGCCGATGCAGATCCGCCACCGCTCGGCCTATTACGACGCCTTCTTCACCGAGGCGCTGCTGAGCTATGTCGAGACCGGGCTGGCGTCCGCCGACGAGGCCGCGACGTCGCGGCGCGCGATAGCCGACATGGTGGATTTCTGCCTAAAGACCTCGGCCGAGGAAGTGTCCTCACACGACGGCTCCACGGTGCGAGTGATCACGGCCCTGGCGCCGCTGCCGCATCCGCGCTTCTCGCGCTTCTTCGCCCAGATCAAGCAGGATCTGGGCTTCGGCATCTACGTGCCGGACTGCGACACCACGGCGTGCTCGTTCTCGGCGGCGACCCAGGCAGGCTCCGCCGATCCGATCCTCGACCAGCCGCTTTTGGATTTCTACCGCGGCTATCAGGTGCGCGAGGGCGCCAACGAGCCGCGCGTCACCGTGCCCTTGAACGACAATATCGATTACGAAGGCGGTGTCGTCACCTGGATCGACAATCTCGCCGGCGACCGGCCCTACGGCAACGACCTCGATCCGACGCTCAATCTCGACATTCTCGAAGTCTCTTTCCGTAATCTTGCGCGCTGGAGGATTTTGGAGACGCCTTTGCGGCTGGAGACGGTGCATCGCATCCTGGGCTTCCAGCGGCGGCTGGCCGAAAGCGGCGCGTTCAGAAATCCGCCCTCGCACATCTATTATCTGCCGGAACTCTACTCCGCCTATTTCGGCCGCTGCCATGCCGCGTTCATGGCGTTGCCTGATGCGGCGCGGCGGGCGATCGATCCGGATGGCACGTTCGCGTTCATCCGCAACAAGGTGCTCGGCTATGTCCAGGGAGAATTGATCGCGCGCGAGATGAACCCGTTCGACGCCGCGCTGGCGCTGATGGCGCTGGCGCATCTCGGCGCCGACGTCTCGACCTTCGCGCCGGCGCTCAACTGCATCACGGCCCATTTCGGCGAAGGCGGCAGGCATGGGCCGTACAGGGCCTATGAATGGAACAAGATGAAGACGCCGACGCGGATTCTGGTCGGCGGACCCGAGGTGACGTCGGCGTTTGTGTTGATGGGACTGGCGCTGGCAAGAAGGGCGATGGTGAAGAACGCGTAGGGGGCGGTTAGGCGAAGTAGCGTAGCCCGGATGGAGCGAAGCGAAATTCGGGGCGGTCTCGCCAGAGGGAGCAGTTTCCCGGATTGCGCTTCGCTCCATCCGGGCTACGGTTCGCAATGACGGGAAGTTGAAAACGATGCGACGCTACGACACTGGCAAGACGGCCCCATTGTCCGCACTATCCGCATCATTCCGCTGCTGGGGCCACCGATGAATATACGGAAATTGCTGGCCGCGCTTTTGCTGCTGTCGCTCCCCGCCATGGCGCAAGCGGCCGACATCACCGGCGTCCCGAAAATCCGCGAAGGCGATCAGCTCCAGATCGGCAACAGCCGCATCCGTCTGGGCGGCATCGACGCGCCGTCCGTCGATCAGCTCTGCCTCAACACCAAGGGCGAGCGCTGGGCCTGCGGCGCCGCCGCGCGCGACGAACTGATCAAACGCTTCGGGAGCAAGAGCTGGACCTGTCATACAAGGGCCGTCACCGACCGCCGCGGCCGCACGGTGGCGCGCTGCGAGGCCGACGGCGAGGACATCCAGAAATGGCTGGTGTCGAACGGCTGGGCGCTGGCGCTGACGCGCGTCTCGCACGACTACGAGGGCGACGAGAAGGCCGCGCGCGAGGCCAAGGCCGGGATGTGGCAGGGTGCGTTCATCGCGCCGTGGGACTGGCGCGTCCGCAACAAGAAGACCACTATTCTCGGCGCGATCAAGCCGCCGGAGAACGCCAAAGCGATCCTGCTGGCGTCGGCGTCCGGTCCGGTTGCGCCATCGCCGGACTGCACCATCAAGGGCAATGTCAACCGCTCCGGCGAATGCATCTTTCACCAGCCGACCAGCCGCTGGTATGCGAAGATCGAGATGAAAATCTCAAAGGGCACGCGCTGGTTCTGCTCGGTCGAGGAAGCCGAAGCCGCCGGCTGCCGGGAGACGAGGCGGTAGTTTTTGTCTTAACCTCGCCCCGCTTGCGGGGAGAGGTCGGATCGCCCTTCGCGATCCCGGTGAGGGGGTACAGGTCCATCTATCTGGCATCAGAATTCGCGGAGAGAGCCCCTCACCCCGACCCTCTCCCCGTAAGAACGGGGAGAGGGAGAAGTGCGGCTGCCGTCCCTGACCGACTTCCTTAGAGCGCAACGCCGTGCCGGATATTCAAACCAACCAACAACCGCAAGCGCCGCCGCGAAAAAAACGCGGCGGGCTGCGGCGCGCGACGATGCTCGTGCTCGTCATCCTCGGCGGTTACGGCCTGCTCGCCTATCTGGTGCTGCCGGGGTTCTGGACGCATTACGAGCATCAGCGCGGGCTCGCCGACATGCCGATGGTGACGCGGACCGGCCAGGGCATTCCCGGCGATCCCATGAATGTCGGACTGATCGGCGATCTCGCCGACGTGGTCTGCGCCATGCACGCGGCCGGCTGGTATCCGGCCGACCGGATCACGCTGAAATCGTCGATCGAGATCGTCGGCAGCGTACTGCTCGACCGGCCCTACAAGGACGCGCCGGTGAGCAATCTCTACTATCTCGGCCGCCGCGAGGATCTCGCCTATGAAAAGCCGATCGGGGCCAGTGCCGACCGCCGCAACCATGTGCGCTACTGGAAGGTGCTGGAAAGCGGCGAGGAGAAGCGACCGGTCTGGCTTGGGGCGGCGACGGAAGATCGCGGCGTCGGCGTCAGCAAATACACTGCGGCCGTGACGCACCACATCAGCCCCGATCTCGACGCCGAGCGCGCGCTGCTCGCGGCTGATCTGGAAAATGCCGGCATGGTCGAGGCGAAATATCAGGTCACCGGCATAGGGCCGACGATTGCGGGCCATAATGGCGGCGGCGACCTCTATTACACCGACGGCGAAATCTGGGTGCTGCGGCTGGTCGAGGCCTGCAAAAAGCGGGACGGGCCTGCGGTGACGATCCCTAGCCCGCCGGCGACCGAATTGAAGGATCAGATCTGGCGCGCGATCGCCAATGCGGTGGGGAAATAACGTGCGCACCCATCGCGAGGAGCGGAGCAATCAGAGCAATTTGATCTTTTTTGCGGCTCTGGATTGCTTCGCTGCGCCTGTCATCGGATGTACATTTGTGCGATGCGGTGGCTCGCAATGACGACTTCGATCGAATAATATGACAACAAACCTCGTGCGCTTCGACGTCGCGTACCTGCCCATAAGGAAAACCAAAAAATGACCGTTCGCGCGGGCCGGGAATTTCTGGCCATCCCGGGACCTACCACCATGCCCGACGAAGTGCTGCAGGCGATGCACCGCCCGGCGCTCGACATCTATTCCGACCAGATGGTGCAGTTGACCGAAAGCCTGCTCACCGACCTCTCGAAACTGTTCGCCACCAAGGGCCAATCCTACATCTACATCGCCAACGGTCACGGCGCATGGGAAGCGACGCTCTCCAACGTGCTATCGCGCGGCGACAAGCTGCTGGTGCTGGAAAGCGGACGCTTTGCGATCGGCTGGGGCAATGCGGCATCGGCGATGGGCGCCGAGGTCGAGGTGCTGAAGGGCGACTGGCGCCGCGCGATCCGCGCGAGCGAGGTCGAAGCGCGGCTGAAGCAGGACAAGGATCACACCATCAAGGCGATCGTAGCTGTACAGGTCGATACGGCGTCCGGCGCCTATAACGACATCGAAGCGATCGGCAAGGCGATCAAGTCGACCGGCCACCCGGCGCTGTTCATGGTCGACACCGTGGCCTCGCTCGGCTGCATGCCGTTCGAGATGGACAAATGGGGCATCGACGTCGCGATGTCCGGTTCGCAGAAGGGCCTGATGACGCCGCCGGGCCTGGGCTTCGTCGCCGCCAACGACCGCGCCCGCGAAGTGCACAAAAAGGCCAACCTTCGCACGCCCTATTGGGACTGGACCGAGCGCGAAGGCAGCGAACACTACCGCAAATATGCCGGCACCGCGCCGGTGCATTTGCTGTTCGCGCTGCGCAAGGCGATCGACATGCTCCATGTCGAGGGACTTGAAAACGCCTTCCTGCGTCATCGCCTGCTCGCCGAGGCGGTGCGCCGCGCGGTGGCGGCGTGGTCCGAGGGCCAGGTGCTCGGCTTCAACATTGCGGAGGCCAATGAGCGCTCCAACACGGTGACGACGGTGACGATGAACGGCTTTGATCCGGCCGCACTGCAGCGCTACTGCAAGGACAAATGCGGCGTGGTGCTCGGTACCGGCATCGGCGACTTGTCCGGCCAGGCTTTTCGCATCGCCCATATGGGCCATGTGAATGCGCCGATGGTTCTGGGCACGCTCGGCGTCATCGAGGTCGGCCTCAACGCGCTCAACATTCCGCATGGCAAGGGCGGAACCGAGGCCGCGATCGAATATCTCGGCGAGAACGTCGGGGCGTAGATGACGTCCAATCTTGGTGGTCGTCCCTGCGAACGCAGGGACCCATACCGCGTGATCCATCGATGATGGCGCGGTGGATGACGCTCTGCGTTGGCCAACATCAACTGTGGATTGCTGGACCGGAGCCGTCTTCCAATGTGCCCCTTCCGTCGGCCGCGGCGTATGGGTCCCTGCGTTCGCAGGGACGACGAGGTAGCGTCTCTCACAATGTGAAATCCCGCGCCGTGCGCCATTGCGCATGAGGCGCGGACGACATCGTTTCCTAACTCAACTCCCTTTCCCATCCCGTTTTTGTCCGTATACTGGCATACCAAGCCGGGCGCTGATCCGTGCACGAACAAGAGTGGGAGTGAGGCGATTGGCGTCGGTGGATTTGCGTGGCCTGACCAAGCGATTCGGCTCGCTTGCGGTGGTCGATAACGTCTCCTTGAAAATCGACCATGGACAACTGGTCTGCCTGCTCGGCCCATCCGGCTGCGGCAAGACCACGACGCTGCGGCTGATTGCCGGTTTTCTGGAACCCTCCGACGGCGAGATCCATGTCGGCGAGCGGCTGGTATCGTCGAAGGCGCGCACGCTGCCGCCCGAACAGCGCAACATGTCGATGATCTTCCAGAGCTACGCGCTGTGGCCGCACATGACGGTGACCGAAAACATCGTCTACGGTCTGCGCCTGCGTAAGCTCGACCGCGACACCATCGCGAAAAAACTCGCGGCGATTTTGGCCACGACCAAGCTCGAGCCGCTGGCGCAGCGCTATCCCGGCGAACTCTCCGGCGGGCAGCAGCAGCGCGTGGCGCTCGCGCGCGCGCTGATCGTCGAACCGCAGACGCTGCTGCTCGATGAGCCGCTCTCCAACCTCGACGCCAATCTGCGCGAGGAGATGCGGTTCGAAATCCGCAGGCTGCATGACGAGTACCGCTACACCACCGTCTACGTCACCCATGACCAGTCCGAGGCGATGACCACGGCCGACCTGATCGCGGTGATGAACGGCGGCAAAATCGACCAGCTCGGTACGCCCGAAGACATCTATGCCCGCCCCGAGTCCGAGTTCGTCGCCCGCTTCATCGGCGCCAGCAATGTCGTCAAGGGCACCGCGCTTGATGCCACCCATGTTGCCTTTGCGGGCGCGACATTGAAGGTGGTCGGTGCGCCGCTCACATCGGGCCAAAGCGCCGTGGTCGCGATCCGCCAGCACGATATCGGGCTTTCGACGCAGGCGCCGGCTTCGCCCGAGAATGCGATCAAGGCCGTCGTCACGCGCCAGGTCTATCTCGGCGCCGCGCGCGACTACATGGTGGAAGTGGCCGACGGCACCAGTTTGCGCGCCACCACGCCGACTGAAACCAACGTGCAAAAAGGCAGCGAGGTCTGGTTGACGCTGCCGCCCGAGCGCTGCCGGGCGCTGAGCCGTTAAGCAAGAAAAAGAAAACGGGAGGACGCGATGAAGCGCCGAAAACTTTCGAGACGCGACGTCCTGCAAGGCGCGGCCACGCTCGCCGCCGGGACGATGTTCGCCTCCCCCGTTCGCGCCCAGGCGCCGGAGCCGGTCGCGATCACGCCTGATCTGGTGGAGGCGGCGAAGAAGGAAGGCAAACTGATCCTTTACTCGTCGATGGACCTGCCGGTCGGCGAAAAGCTCGGCAAGGCGTTCGAGGCCGCCTATCCCGGCATAACCATTCAGATCGAGCGTTCCGGTTCGGAACGGTTGTTTCAGCGGATCGACCAGGAATTCGGTTCGGGCATCCGCGCAGCCGACGTGATCAACACCTCGGATGCGTCGCACGTCATCACCTGGAAGCGGAACAAGTGGCTGGCGCCATTTGTATCGGAGGATATGGCCCGGCATTTTCTTCCTGAATATCGCGACCCCGACGGCATGTCCGCCACGTCGCGGATCTATTTGTCGTCGATGGCCTACAACACCAATCTGGTAAAGGCCGAAGACGCACCGAAAAGCTTTGCCGACCTGCTTGATCCCAAATGGGCAGGCAAGATGGTCAAGGGCCACCCGGCCTATAGCGGCACCATCATGACTGCGACCTTCCAGCTGATCCGTGAGCTGGGCTGGGATTACCTGGAGAAGCTGTCGAAGCAGCGGGTCATGCAGGTGCAGTCCTCGACCGATCCGCCGAAAAAGCTTTCGCTTGGCGAACGCGCCGTGATGGCCGACGGCAATGAATACGGCGTCGTGCTGCTGAAGGAAGCCGGCCAACCGGTCGAGCCGATCTATCCGGCCGAAGGCGCGCCGACGATCTCGGGGCCGACGGCGATCTTTGCGTCAGCGCCGCACCCGAACGCCGCGCGGCTGTTCCAGGCCTGGCTGCACACCCGCGAGACGCAACAATTCTTCACCGACTTCACCGCGCAGTATTCGGTTCACGCGCAGGTGCAATCGAAGCCGGGGCGGCGGAAGATTTCGGACATCAAGCTGATGAAGGAAGATGCGGAGGGCGTCGAGAAGATGGCTGAAGAGATCAAGACGCGCTATGCGCGGTTGTTCAGGGTTTGAGGATGCCGTCCGCCACACCCACCACCGTCATTCCGGGATGGTCCGAAGGACCAGACCTCAGATGCGCAAATTGCGCATCGGGGAATCTCGAGATTCCGGGTTCGATGCTGCGCATCGCCCCGGAATGACGGAGAGAAAGTTCTTATGACCACCGTCACGATCACTGCCGCTGAAACCCCAAAATCCCGCATCGACTGGACCCGCCCCGTCCTGTGGCTGTTCGCCGCGTTCATGATCGTGCTGATCGTGCTGCCGCTGTCGTGGCTGGCGGTTTTTGCGTTCACGGACAAGGCACGGCATCCGACGCTACAGAATTTCGTCACGCTGTTCACCGACCCGGCGTTCCTCGATCCGCTGCTGACGACGGCGATCATCGCCACCACCTCGGCGGTGATCTGCTGCCTTGTCGCAGCTCCCATCGGCTGGCTGGTGTCGCGCACCGACATGCCGGGGCGCCAGACCATCCGCGCGCTGGTGACGGCGTCCTTTGTCACGCCGCCGTTTCTCGGCGCGGTCGCCTGGGAATTGCTGGCGGCGCCGAACAGCGGCCTGTTGAACCAGCTTTATCGCTATCTCACCGGCGCCGAAGATCCCCTGTTCGACATCTATACGCTCACCGGACTGATCTTCGTGATCTCCTGCTACACGTTTCCGTTCGTCTTCGTACTGGTCGCCAACGCGCTCGACAACATGCCGGGCGAGCTGGAAGACGCCTCCGCCATTCTCGGCGGCAAGGCATGGACCACGGCGCGGCGCGTCACGATCCCCTTGGCGCTGCCCGCGCTGGTCGCGGGCGCGCTGATCGCGTTCTTGCAGGCGATGACGCTGTTCGGATCGCCCGCGATCCTGGCGCTGCCGGCCGGCTTCCACACTATGACGACGAAAATCTGGAGCCTGTTCCAGTATCCGCCAAAACTCGAACTCGCGGCCGCCGCGGCCGTGCCGCTGCTGCTGCTCACGATCCTGCTGCTGCAGGGCCAGAAATTTCTACTCGGCCGCCGCGGTTTTTCCGTGGTCGGCGGCAAATATGGCGCGCCGCGCCGGGTCGAGATGAAGGGCTGGCGCTGGGCGGCGCTGGCGTTCTGCCTTGTCGTGCTGCTCAATCCGGTGTTCCTGCCCTACTTCGCGCTGCTCAACGCGGCGTTCTCGCCGAACGCGACCACGCTGGTGACGCCGTCGACGGCGACGCTGCACAACATCGTGTTCGTCTTCACCGAATTGTCGTCGACCCAGCTCGCATTGAAAAACACGGTGATCCTGGGCGCATCGACGGCGACCATCGGCACGATCCTCGCGCTCGTCATCGCCTATGTCACGACCCGTCGCGTGATCGCGAGCCACCGCGTGCTCGGCTTTCTCGCGACCGCGCCGGTCGCGGTACCCGGCATCGTACTCGGTGTCGGGCTGTTCCTGAGTTACACGCGGCCGCCCTTCGTGCTCTACGGCACGCTGTGGATCCTGCTGCTGGCGTTCCTCACCATCAATTTGCCCTCGGCCTATCAGCAATTGCAGGCGGCGTTTGCGACCATTCACCCCGAGCTGGAAGACGCCAGCCGCATCCTCGGCGCGACGCGGCTGCAGGCGCTGCGCCATATCACCGCGCCCTTGTTGCGCACCGGCGTGATCGCGACCTGGTGCTTCATCTTCATCGGCGTGATGCGCGAACTATCCGCGGCGATCGTGCTGTTCACCTCGCAGACCAAGGTGCTGTCGGTGTTGATTTACGACCTCAACGAAAGCGGCGACCTTGCCGCGATTTCGGTGCTGGGCATTGCGATGCTGGTGATCACGTTTGCGGTGGTGCTCGCGGTGAACCGGATTCCGATGTTCGGGGGCGGCGCCGCGGCGAGGCTGAGGAATAGCTAGTGACCGTGTCTCCCCGTCATTGCTTGCGACAAACGCAAAGCGTTTGCGCAAGGGAGCGAAGCGACGAAGCAATCCATCTATCCCCCGCGGAGGTATGGATTGCTTCGCTCCGCTCGCAATGACGGCCGCAGGCATCTGGTAATCCGCCACATTCACCCCGATATAAGGCTCAATTCCAGAGCCAAACGAGGACTGCGTGACCCAAGCCGCCAAGAAAACCGCCCTGCCCGCTCCCGTCGCCCCGCGCCGCCCGCATGCCTTCACCACGCACAGCATCACGGTGACGGACGATTACGCATGGCTGAAGGATGCCAAATGGCAGGAAGTGCTGCGCGATCCCTCGATACTGGATCCGGATATCAGAAAATATCTGGAAGCGGAAAACGACTACACGGAGAGCCTGCTCGGCCATACCGCGCCGTTGCAGAAGAAGCTGGTCGCGGAAATGCGCGGCCGGATCAAGGAAGACGATTCCAGCGTGCCGGCGCCGGATGGCCCGTTTGCCTATTTGCGAAAATTCCGCGAGGGCGGGCAGCATGAAATGTTCGGCCGCACGCCGCGCGAAGGCGGCGACGTAAGAATCGTGCTCGACGGCGACGCGCTAGCCAAAGACCATGAATATTTCAAGTTCGGCAGCGCGCGGCATTCGCCTGACCACAAGCTGCAGGCGTGGAGCGCCGACACCAAGGGCTCGGAATATTTCTCGATACGCGTGCGCGACTGGGTTGATTGCGCCGATCGCGACGATCTCGTCGAAGAGACCGATGGCGGAATCGTCTGGAGCAAGGATTGCAACAGCTTCTTCTACGTCAAGCTCGACGACAACCACCGCCCGATGCAGGTATGGCGCCACAAGCTCGGCACCCAACAGGCCGACGACACGCTCGTTTATGAAGAGCAGGATTCCGGCTGGTTCACCCATCTGCATGAGAGCTCGTCCGGCCGCTTCTGCGTCATCGCCGGCGGCGACCATGAGACCTCGGAGCAGCGGCTGATCGACCTCGAACATCCCGAGGCGCCGCCGCGGCTGGTCGCGGCGCGCGAGGAAGGCGTGCAATATTCGCTGGCCGACCGTGGCGATGAACTGTTCATTCTCACCAATGCCGACGACGCCATCGACTTCAAGGTCGTCACCGCGCCCCTCGCCGCACCCGAACGCGCCAACTGGCGCGATCTGATTCCATATCGCGAGGGCGTCTATGTGCTCGATGTCGAGCTCTATGCCGGCCACATGGTGCGGCTGGAGCGCGCCAATGCGCTGCCTGCGATCATCATCCGCGACCTCGCTAACGGCGAAGAGCACGCCATCGCCTTCGACGAGGCCGCCTACTCGCTCGACACCATGGGTGGTTACGAGTTCGAGACCACGAATTTGCGGTTCTCCTACTCGTCGATGACGACGCCGGCGGAAGTCTATGATTACGACATGGCCACGCGAGCGCGCGTGCTGCGCAAGCGGCAGGAGATTCCGTCCGGCCATAACCCGGCCGACTATGTCACCACGCGCATCATGGCGGCCTCGCATGACGGCGCGTTGGTGCCGGTCTCGATCCTGCACCGCAAGGACCTCGTGCGCGACGGCCGCGCGCCGCTTTTGCTCTACGGCTACGGCTCCTACGGCATGGCGATGCCGGCGTCGTTTGCCGCCAACCGGCTGTCGCTGGTCGATCGCGGTTTTGTCTACGCGATCGCGCATATCCGCGGGGGTGCGGACAAAGGCTGGGGCTGGTATCTCGACGGCAAGCGCGAGAAGAAGACGAACTCGTTCGATGATTTCGCCGCCGCAGGCCGGGCGCTGTGTGATGCGAAGTACACCAGCGCAAAACGCATCGTCGGCCATGGCGGCAGCGCCGGCGGCATGCTGATGGGCGCGGTCGCCAACCGATCGGGCGAATTGTTTGCGGGCATCGTCGCGGAAGTGCCGTTCGTCGACGTGCTGAATACGATGCTCGACGACACGCTGCCGCTGACGCCGCCGGAATGGCCGGAATGGGGTAACCCGATCGAGAGCGAAAAGGATTTTCGCACCATTTTGTCGTACTCGCCCTACGACAACCTCGCGGCCAAGGACTATCCCGCGATCCTGGCGATGGGCGGGCTGACCGATCCGCGCGTCACCTATTGGGAGCCGGCGAAATGGATCGCTCGCCTGCGCGCGACGATGAGTGCCGGCGGCCCGGTGCTGCTGCGCACCAACATGGGCGCCGGCCACGGCGGCGCGTCCGGACGATTCAACCGGCTGGATGAAGTCGCGATCGCCTATGCGTTTGCGCTGTGGGCGGTGGGGATGGCGGAGAAGGGCGAGGTGTGAACGTCAGACCGACGCCAGACTCGGCGGCGGCCACGTGCGCAGCGCCATCTCGGCGATCTTGCGCAATTGCTCGCGCGTCGTGCCGCCGGCCGCCTGCACCGCCATGCCCTGCAGGATCGCCGACAGGTAGGCTGCGAGATCGGCGGCATCGGATCCCTCAGGCAGGTCGCCTTCGGCGGTCGCCCGCTCGAAGCGCTGGCGCAAATCCTGTTCGCCTTTGGCGCGGCGCGACATCAATTCCTGCTTGATGGATTCGGCGGCATCGCCGCAGCTCAGTGCGCCTTGGACCGCCAGACATCCTGGCGGATGGTTCGGGTCAGTGACGGCATCGGCGCTTTCATACAGCAAGTGTTCGACCACGGCGCGCGTGGTCGGCTTGGCCAGCGCGACCTGAAAGTAACCGCCGGGGCCGTCGACGTAACGATCCAGCGCCTTGCGAAACAGTTCTTCCTTGTTGCCGAACGCGGAATAAAGGCTCGGCTTGGTGATCCCCATGGTTTCCGTGAGGTCCGCCATCGACGCGCCTTCGTAGCCTTTGCGCCAGAACACCTGGAGCGCCAGGTCGAGCGCCTTTTCGACATCGAATTCGCGGGGCCGTCCCATCGCCATGATGGGTCCTCCTTTAGTTTCCTACCAATCGTTAGATAAGTGACTTGACAGGACATGTCGATGGGCCATTTATACCGAACGTTACGAATGTGTGCGCTGCAATGTGGACGTCGATCGGGTGCCGTCACCGGCCCGGTCTGTTCAAACCGCGTTAACGGCGCCGAATGTCCTGCCGAACTGGGGTCTTTATGAATAATATTATCAAAAACAAACGCTTGGTTGGGGCAGGGCTGGTGCTGGCCGCCTTGGCCATCGCTGCAGGCGCGACTTTCTTGAGCGGTCGAGGCGGAAGCGCGCAGGCCGAGACGGCCACAGCAGCGCCCGCAGCCCTGCCGGTCTCGGTCTCCGTCGTCGCGCCCCGGCAGACCGTGCCTTGGGACGAGTTTTCCGGCCGGCTTGAGGCCGTCGAACGGGTCGAAATCCGCTCCCGAGTCGCAGGCGCGATTCAGGAAATCCACTTTACGGAGGGGGCGTTGGTCAAGCAGGGCGACCTGTTGATCCTGATCGATCCGTCGCTGTATGCGGCCGATGTGGCGCGCGCCGAAGGCCAGGTGGCCGCGGCCAAGGCGCGCCTGATCCTCACCAAGAGCGATTTCGAGCGCGGCCAGCAATTGACGGATTCGCGCACGATCTCGCAGCGCGATTTTGACGGTCGCGTTAACGCCTACCGAGAGGCCGAAGCCAATCTCAAGGCGGCCGAGGCGACGCTGCAAACGGCAAAACTCAATCTCGGCTATACCGAAGTACGCGCGCCGGTCTCCGGGCGGGTCGGCAAGCTCGAGATCACCGTCGGCAATCTGATCGCCGCCGGACCTGGCACGCCGGTTCTGACCACGCTGGTCTCGGTCGATCCGATTTATGCCAGCTTCAACGCCGATGAGCAGGTGGTGACGCGGGCATTGCGGACGCTGGCGGATGAATCGACGCCGTCCGAGATCGGACGCATCCCGGTGCAGATGGGGACCGGCACCACCGACGGCACACCCTACAGGGGGAAGATGCAGCTGATCGACAACCAGGTCGATGCGCGCAGCGGCACCGTGCGGGTGCGTGCGGTGTTCGATAACGCCGATGGCAGGCTGATGCCGGGCCAGTTCGCGCGGCTGCTGATGGGACAGCCCAAGGCCGAGCCGGTGTTGCTGATCAGCGAACGCGCCGTCGGCACCGACCAGAACAAGAAATTCGTGATGGTCGTCGACAAGGACAGCAAGGCGGAATATCGCGAAGTTGCGCTCGGCGTATCGATCGACGGCATGCGCGTAGTGACCGGCGGGCTGCACGCCGGCGAACGCATCGTGGTCAAGGGACTGCAGCGTGTGCGTCCCGGTGCGCTGGTCGCGCCCGAGGTGGTGGCGATGGGTTTTGCTTCTTCCGCGACCGAGGTGGCGCAACGCTAGCAGTCTGATGCCGGTGCTTTTACGAGAGCGCCGGGCAAATATCAAAAAAGCAACAGAAGTGCATCAGTGCGGTCGATCACGGTCGGCCGCGCCGGGATCCTTGCGCTTCGCAGCCCAGCCATCAGCGAGACAGTCATGAACTTTTCCAGATTCTTCATCGATCGACCGATTTTCGCGGGCGTGCTGTCGACCGTGATCTTCGTGGCAGGACTGCTGTCGCTGCCGGCGCTGCCGATCTCGGAATATCCGGAAGTGGCGCCGCCGACGGTGGTGGTGCGCGCGCAATACCCGGGCGCCAACCCCAAGGTGATCGCCGAGACGGTATCGACGCCGATCGAGGAGCAGATCAACGGGGTCGAAGGCATGCTCTACATGAGCAGCCAGGCCACCACCGATGGATTGATGACGCTCAACGTGACGTTCCGGCTCGGCACCGATCCGGACAAGGCACAGCAACTGGTGCAAAACCGGGTAGCGCAGGCCGAGCCGCGGCTGCCCACCGAGGTCCGTACCCTCGGCATCACCACGATCAAGAGCGCGCCCGACCTCACCATGGTGGTGCATCTGCTGTCGCCGAACGGCCGCTACGACATGACCTATTTGCGCAACTATGCCGTGCTCAACGTCAAGGACCGGTTGGCGCGCATCGAAGGCGTCGGCCAGGTGCAGTTGTTCGGCTCCGGCGACTATTCGATGCGGGTCTGGCTCGATCCGCAGAAGGTCGCCGAGCGCGGGCTGTCGGCCGCCGACGTGGTGCGCGAGATCCGGGCCCAGAACGTCCAGGCGGCGGCGGGCGTAGTCGGGGCATCGCCAAGCGAGGTCGGGCTCGATTTGCAGCTCTCCATCAACGCACAGGGGCGGCTGCAGACTGAGGAAGAGTTCGGCGAAATCATCGTCAAGAACGGCGCCAATGGCGAAGTCACAAGGCTGCGCGACATCGCCCGGATCGAGCTTGGCGCCGCGGACTATTCGCTGCGCTCGCTTCTGGACAACAAATCAGCGGTCGCGGTACCGATCTTCCAGTCGCCGGGCTCCAATGCGATCCAGATTTCCGACACCGTCCGCAAGATGATGGTCGAGCTGAAGGCGAATATGCCCGACGGCATGGATTACAGTATCGTCTATGACCCCACGCAATTCGTTCGCGCCTCGATCGAGGCGGTGGTGCACACGTTATTGGAGGCCGTGGCCCTGGTGGTGCTGGTGGTCATCCTGTTCCTGCAGACCTGGCGTGCGTCGATCATTCCGCTGATCGCGGTGCCGGTTTCCATCATCGGCACCTTTGCCGTCATGCATGTGTTTGGCTTCTCGATCAACGCGCTGACACTGTTCGGGCTGGTGCTGGCGATCGGCATCGTCGTCGACGACGCCATCGTCGTGGTCGAGAACGTCGAGCGCAACATCGAGCAGGGGCTAACGCCAAAGGAGGCCGCATATCAAGCGATGCAGGAAGTCACCGGGCCGATCATCGCGATCGCGCTGGTATTGATCGCGGTGTTTGTACCGTTGGCGTTCATTACCGGATTGACCGGCCAGTTCTACAAGCAGTTCGCGCTGACGGTGGCGATCTCCACGGTGATTTCCGCGTTCAATTCGTTGACGCTGTCACCGGCGCTGGCGGCAGTTCTGCTGAAATCCCACGACGCACCGAAGGACGCGCTGACCCGCGGCATGGATCGCGTGCTCGGTTGGTTCTTCCAGCGCTTTAACCGCTTCTTTCACCGCAGTTCCGAAGCCTACAGCCACGGCGTCAAACGGGTGATCTCGCGCCGGGCAATCGTGATGGTCGGCTATGTCGCGCTGATCGGCGTCACTTTTGGGCTGTTCAAGGCGGTGCCCGGTGGCTTTGTCCCCGGCCAGGACAAGCAATATCTGGTCGGCTTCGCGCAACTGCCCGACGGCGCGACGCTCGACCGCACCGAAGAGGTGATCCGCCGCATGGGTGATATCGCCTTGAAGCTGCCGGGGGTTGAAAGCGCCGTAGCGTTTCCCGGCCTGTCGATCAACGGTTTCACCAACAGCTCGAATTCGGGAATCGTGTTCGTCACGTTGAAGCCTTTCGAAGAGCGCAAGGCGGCCAATCTCAGCGCGGGCGCGATCGCAGGTCAGCTCAACGGCAAGTTTTCCGCGATCCAGGAAGCCTTCATTGCCATGTTCCCACCGCCGCCGGTGGCGGGACTCGGCACCATCGGCGGCTTCAAGCTGCAGATCGAGGATCGCGCCGGGCTCGGCTATGAGGCGCTCAACGACGCCACCAAGGCGTTCATCGCCAAGGCTCAGGCGGCGCCACAACTGGCCGGGCTGTTCTCCAGCTATCAGGTCAATGTGCCGCAGCTTTATGCCGACATCGACCGCACCCGGGCGCGGCAGCTCAGCGTGCCCGTGACCAGCGTGTTTGAGACCATGCAGATCTATCTCGGCTCGCTCTACGTCAACGACTTCAACAAGTTCGGCCGCACCTATTCGGTGCGGGTACAGGCGGACGCGAAATTCCGCGCCCGCGCCGACGATGTTGGGCTGTTGAAGGTGCGCTCCGACACCGGCGAGATGGTGCCGCTGTCGGCGCTGCTGAAGATCAAGGAAAGCGCCGGGCCGGAGCGCGCAATGCGCTACAACGGCTTCCTCACCGCTGACCTCAATGGTGGTGCGGCGCCCGGCTATTCGACCGGGCAGGCCCAGGCAGTGGTGGAGAAGATCGCCGCAGAGACCTTTCCGAAGGGCATCGCGTTCGAGTGGACCGACCTGACGTATCAGGAAATCATTGCCGGCAATTCGTCGCTGGTGGTGTTTCCGGTGGCGCTGCTGCTGGTATTCCTGGTGCTCGCCGCGCAATACGAGAGCCTGGCACTGCCGCTGTCGATCATCATGATCGTGCCGATGGGATTGCTGGCGGCGATGCTCGGCGTCTGGCTGACCAGGGGCGACAACAACGTGTTCACCCAGATCGGATTGATCGTGCTAGTAGGACTGTCGGCCAAGAATGCCATCCTGATCGTGGAGTTTGCGCGCGAGCTGGAATTCGCCGGACGTACGCCGGTGCAGGCCGCGATCGAAGCCAGCCGCTTGCGGCTGCGGCCGATCCTGATGACTTCGCTTGCCTTCATCATGGGCGTGGTGCCGCTGGTGATCTCCAGTGGCGCAGGCTCCGAGATGCGTCATGCCATGGGGGTTGCGGTGTTTTCCGGCATGATCGGCGTCACGGCGTTCGGCATCTTCTTCACGCCGATGTTCTACGTACTGCTGCGCGCATTGGCCGGCAACCGGCCGCTGACGCAGCATGGCCAAGCATCGGTAGGAAATATCGCGCGCAGTCCGGCCGAGTGAGACGGCGAGTTCGCGGCCGTCACGGCCCGAGAATTCGCAGGCGTTTCACCGCAGCGTGCTCCGGCAAGCCGTCGTGCATCTGGCGATGCGCGACGGCTTCTCTTTCCGAAGTCACTGCCTGCTCATCATCGCGGAAAACAGAGGCCGCCCGTTACGGCAACGTGTAGGCTGTCTTGACCGTCGTATAGAACTCGGCGGCGTAGCGGCCCTGTTCGCGGGCTCCGAAGCTGGAGCCTTTTCGGCCACCGAACGGCACGTGGTAATCGACGCCGGCGATCGGCAGGTTGACCATCACCATGCCGGCTTCGGAATTGCGCTTGTAGTCGCTGGCGTATTTCAGGCTGGTGGTGCAGATGCCGGATGACAGGCCAAAATCGGTGTCGTTCGCGGTCGCCAGCGCTTCAGCATAATCCTTGACCCTGATGACCGCCGCCACCGGCCCAAAGATTTCCTCGCGCGCGATCCGCATCTTGTTGCTGACGTCGGTGAACAGTGCCGGCTGCAGGTAGAAGCCGGGTGCCTCGCGGTTGAGCCGCTCGCCGCCGAAGGCGAGCTTGGCGCCTTCGTCCTTGCCGATGCTGATATATTTGAGATCCTGATCCAGTTGGCTCTGATCAACGACGGGACCGATATCGGTACCGGCCTTGACGGCGTCATCGACCTTCAGGCCGCGCATCCGCTCGGTCAGGGCCTCGACGAATTTGTCGTGAATCCCGGCGGTGACGATCAGCCGTGACGCAGCCGTGCAGCGTTGCCCGGTGGAAAAGAACGCGCTATTGGCGGCGCATTCCACCGCGACTTTCACGTCCGCGTCGTCCAGCACGACCAGCGGGTTTTTGCCGCCCATTTCCAGCTGAAACTTTTTCATCGGCCGCGAGGCGATGCAGGCCGCCGCGACCTTCTGGCCGGTAGCCACCGATCCCGTAAAGCTGATGGCGGCAACGTCGGGATGCTCCAGCAGGACCGCTCCGACTTCCGAGCCACGTCCTAACACGAGGTTGAGCACGCCCTTGGGCAGGCCGGCGCGGTGCAGGATATCGACCAGCGCCCAAGTCGAGCCGGGTACGAGATCCGCAGGCTTGATCACCACGGTATTGCCATAGGCCAAGGCCGGCGCAATCTTCCAGGCCGGGATCGCGATCGGAAAATTCCACGGCGTGATCAGGCCGACAACGCCCAGCGCCTCGCGCGTGATCTCGATGTCGATGCCGGGACGCACGGAAGCTAGTTTCTCACCCGCCATCCGCAGACATTCGCCGGCAAAGAACGCAAAGATCTGTCCGGCGCGCGCGACCTCGCCGACGCCTTCCGGCAGCGTCTTGCCTTCCTCGCGCGACAGCAACCGGCCCAACTCATCCTTGCGCGCCAGGATTTCGTCTGATGCCTTCTTCAGGATGTCGTAGCGCGCTTGCGGCGTTGATCGCGACCAGGCCGGGAATGCCGTCTTTGCGGCGGCAATCGCCGCCTCCGCCTGCGCGCGCGTACCGCGCACCGCCTCGCCGACGATGTCCTTGGTGTCGGATGGATTGACGTTGGGCGCGCGGGCGCCATCGGACAGCCATTCGCCGTCGATCAGATTGTTGAACATCAGCATGATGTGGACTCGCTGTTAGAGAAAAACGCGTTCGTTGCCAGCCAGCGGCATATTATCGCCCGTTCGCCTTGCGCCAAGCCGCAAAATCCTTTGGCGTCTGCTCGTCGGTTGCGGGGTAGAGGCCGAGGATCGAGCGGCCCTTGCGTACCTCCTCGGTAACAAAATCCTCGAACGCGGTCATCTCGACCGCCTCGTCGGCGATCTCATCCGCCAGATGCGCGGGGATCACGATGACGCCGTCGTTATCGCCCAAGATGACGTCGCCGGGAAACACCGGCGCGTCACCGCAGCCGATCGGGACGTTGATCTCGATCGCCTGATGCAGCGTCAGATTGGTCGGCGCGCTTGGGCGGTGGTGATAGGCGGGGAAGCCGAGGGCCGCGATTTCAGCCGAATCGCGAAAACCGCCATCGGTGATCACGCCGGCGCAACCGCGCTGCATCAACCGCGTCACCAGGATGGCGCCGGCGGAGGCGGCACGCGCGTCCTTGCGGCTGTCCATCACCAACACCGCGCCGGGCGGGCAATCCTCGATCGCCTTGCGCTGCGGGTGGCTGCGGTCGCGGAACACATCAATCTTGTTGAGGTCCTCACGCGCCGGCATGTAGCGCAGTGTAAAGGCCTCGCCGACCAGCACCGGCTGATCGGGGCCGAGCGGATGAACGTCCTGAATCATCTGGATGCGAAAACCGCGCTTGAACAGCGCGGTGGCGACGGTGGCGGTGGAGACCGTCTTCAGCTTGTTGCGGGTAGCGTCGCTCAGTTTTGTCATAGCATTCATCCCAGTTTGTCGTTATTCCGGGATGGTGCGCGAGCACCAGACCCGGAATCTCGAGGTTCCGGGTTCGCTTCGCGCCCCGGAACGACATCGTGGCTCAAACCGCGCCGTGGCACTCCACGTAGAGCGCGTAAACCGAGTGGCAGCTCGTCATGTAGAGGCGGTTATTCTTCGGGCCGCCGAAGGCGAGATTGGCGCAGCGTTCCGGCAGGCGGATGTGGGCGAGCGGCTTGCCGGTCGGGCTGAACACCATCACGCCGTCGAGATCCTCGGACTTGCCCTTGAGCTGGAACACTTTTCGGATGCCAACGTCCGTCGGCTCGGACTGCAGCGCGCCGTTGGAGCCCCAGCCGCACCATAGATTACCGTCGCGGTCGACGCGAAAACCGTCGAGCGCGCCTTGATCCGCGGCATCGATCAGCTTGGTTCTGTTGCCTACCGTGCCGTCGTCGTTGACGTCAAAGCTCCAGATGCTGCGGTTCGGCGTCCCCTTCCACTCCACCACATAGAGCTTCTTCTCGTCCGGCGAGAACGCCAGCCCGTTGGGATTGACGATATCGGTAATGACGGCCGTCAGCTTGCCGTCCTTGGTGAGGCGATAGACGTTGGTGGTGGCCTGCTCGGGCTTTTCCTTCTTGCCTTCCCACTCGCCGTTGATGCCGAACAGCGGATCGGTGAACCAGATGGTGTCGTCGGACTTCACCACGATGTCGTTCGGCGCGTTCAGCCGCTTGCCCTCGAACTTGTCGGCCAGCACGGTAATCTTGCCGTCCTTCTCGGTGCGGGTGATGCGGCGGGTGACCGAATGCTCGCAGGTGACGAGCCGGCCCTGGCGGTCGCGGGCATTGCCGTTGGCGTAGTTGGCGTTGGCGCGGAAGACTGAGGTCTGGCTGGTCTTCTCGTCGAACTTCATGATGCGGTTGTTGGGGATGTCGGAGAACAGCAGGTAACCACCTTCGGGAAAATACGCCGGCCCTTCGGCCCAGCGCATGCCGGTCGCGACCTGCTCGACGGTCGATGAATAGATCCGGTATTTCGCAAAGCTGGGATCGAGGATCTGCACGGCCGGATCGGGATAGCGCTGGTTCGGCGTGAATGGGAATGATTGTGCGCCGGCGGCGCGGGCGAGAAGTGTGGAAGCGGCGGCAGCGCCGGCCCCTGCGAGCAGGTTGCGTCGATTCATATTCATTGGTCGTCCTCCCCTGTGATGCTTTTGTTTGATACCGGCGTTTCTCGCCGGTCCTCTCGTTTGTCATTCCGGGGCACGCGAAGCGTGAACCCGGAATCTCGAGGTTCCGGGTTCGATGCTTCGCATCGCCCCGGAACGACGACGGCTAGTAAATCGACGGCTCCTCCACCGGCTTCCCAAATCCGGTCTCCAGAAAATCGAAGTCGCAGCCTTCATTGGCTTGCTTGATGTGGCGGGTGAACATCCAGCCATAGCCGCGCTCGTAGCGCGGCTCCGGCGCCTTCCATGCGGCGCGACGCTTTGCGAGCTCCGCTTCGGGCACATCGAGGTTGATGCTGCGCGCGTTGACGTCGAGCGTGATCTTGTCGCCGGTTCGCACCAGGGCCAGCGGCCCGCCGACATAGGATTCCGGCGAGACATGCAGGATGCAGGCGCCGTAGCTGGTGCCGCTCATGCGCGCATCCGACAGCCGCACCATGTCGCGCACGCCCTGCTTCACCAGTTTGGTGGGGATCGGCAGCATGCCCCATTCCGGCATGCCGGGCCCGCCCTGTGGCCCGGCATTGCGCAGGATCAGCACGTGATCGGCGGTGACGTCCAGATTCGGATCGTCGATCGCCTTCTTCATAGAGGGGTAATCGTCGAACACCAGCGCCGGACCGGTGTGCTTGAGAAAGCGCGGCTCGCAGGCGCTCGGCTTGATCACGCAACCGTCAGGCGCGAGGTTGCCCTTGAGCACGGCGAGCGCGCCCTCGGCATAGATCGGATCCTTCACGGTGCGGATGACGTCGTCGTTGTAGACCTCGGCGCGCGCGATGTTGTCGCCGAGGCTCTCACCGGTCACCGTCATGACGTCGAGATGCAGATGCTCCCGGATGCGGCTCATCAGGCCCGGCAGGCCGCCGGCATAGAAGAAATCCTCCATCAGATATTTGTCGCCACTCGGTCGCACATTGGCGATCACGGGCACCTTGCGGCTGGCCTTTTCGAAATCGTCGAGGCCGATATCCTGACCGGCACGACGGGCCTGCGCGATCAGATGGATGATCGCGTTGGTGGAACAGCCCATCGCCATCGCGACCGTGATCGCGTTCTCGAACGCCTTGCGCGTCTGGATTTTTTCCGGCGTCAAATCCTCCCACACCATCTCGACAATCCGTCGGCCGCATTCGGAAGCCATGCGGATGTGGCCGGCGTCGGCGGCGGGAATCGAGGACGCGCCCGGCAGCGTCATGCCGATCGATTCCGCAATCGCGGTCATGGTCGACGCCGTGCCCATGGTCATGCAGGTGCCGTAGCTGCGGGCGATGCCGGCCTCGACATCGACCCAATCCTTGTCGGAGATTTTGCCCGCGCGCCGCTCGTCCCAGTATTTCCAGGCGTCCGAACCGGAGCCCAGCGTCTTGCCCTTCCAGTTGCCGCGCAGCATCGGCCCGGCCGGAAGGTAGATCGTCGGCAGGCCCATGCTGGTGGCGCCCAAGAGAAGCCCCGGCGTGGTCTTGTCGCAGCCGCCCATCAGCACGACGCCATCGACGGGGTGGCCGCGCAGCAATTCCTCGGCGTCCATCGCCAGCATGTTGCGGTAGAGCATGGTGGTCGGCTTCAAAAAAGATTCCGACAGCGACAGCGCCGGCAGCTCCATCGGGAAACCGCCCGCCATCAGGATGCCGCGCTTGACGTCGTCAACGCGCGATTTGAAATGCATGTGGCAGGGCTGCGCGTCCGACCAGGTGTTGAGGATCGCAATGACGGGCCGGCCCTTCCACTCTTCCGGCGCATAACCCATCTGCATCGCGCGCGAGCGATGACCGAAGGCGCGCAGATCGTCGGGCGCGAACCAGCGCGCGCTGCGGAGGTCGGCGGGGTTCTTCTTGCTGCTCATGACTGCGTGCCCCATTTCTGGACGGTGTTGCGCTCGATGGTGCGGAAGATCAGGTTCTCGACAATCAAGCCGATCACGATCACCGTCAACAGGCCGGCGAACACCGCAGGAATATCCAGGAGGTTGCGGTTCTCGAAGATGAACCAGCCGAGGCCACCCTGCCCCGACGACACACCGAATACGAGCTCGGCTGCGATCAGCGTGCGCCAGGCAAACGCCCATCCGATCTTCAGGCCAGTCAGGATCGAGCCGAACGCCGCGGGAATGAGAATGCGCGCGACATAGGGCAGCCCGCGCAGGCCGTAATTGCGACCGACCATGCGCAGCGTGTTCGACACGCTCTTGAAGCCGGAATGGGTGTTG
The DNA here is from genome assembly GCF_036924535.1 of Bradyrhizobium sp. AZCC 2262. Classification (NCBI taxonomy): domain Bacteria; kingdom Pseudomonadati; phylum Pseudomonadota; class Alphaproteobacteria; order Hyphomicrobiales; family Nitrobacteraceae; genus Bradyrhizobium; species Bradyrhizobium sp. AZCC 2262. The sequence continues at coordinate 7,770,060 of NZ_JAZHRT010000001.1, forward strand.
AGCGCGACCGGCCACAGCACCGAATGGATCAGCACAAAAACAAGGCTGCCATTACCGAGACCGAACCAGATCAGTGCCAGCGGCAACAGCGCGATCGCCGGCAGCGGATTGAACATCGCGGTGATCGTTTCGAGAAAGTCCGTGCCGATCCGGGTCGAGATCGCGAGAATCGTGAAGATAGCCGCGAGGATGATGCCGGCGGCATAGCCCATGAACAGCACTTTTAGCGACGCCCAGGCACGCAAGGGAATGGTGCCGTCACGTACTTTATCGAACATCGTCAGAATCGTGTCGTGGAAGGTCGGAAACAGCAGCGGATTGTTGAGGATAGTGCCGTAGATCTCCCAGGCCGCGGCGAGGAAGATGATGATCACGGACTTGCGGACGAAGCCGTCGTTCCACAGCAGTTCCAGCACCGTCAGCTTGCGTTCGACTTCCGCCGGGACAATTGCCGATGCATCGGCCGCATCGCGCAGCAGAATTCTTGCCTCGCCCATCGCGCGCTCCCCTCAGTGTGCCGTGACGGCGTCAGCGAACAGCAGATCATGGATCTGCTGTTCCAGCCGCGCGGCGCTGCCGTCCTCGCCGGAGACCTGGTCGACATCGATCACCTCGGCCTTGACGCGGCCGGGATGCGGCGACAGCAGCAAAATGCGGTTACCGATCTTGATCGCTTCCGCGATCGAATGGGTGACGAACAGGACGGTGAACTTGGTTTCTGCCCAGAGCTGCAACAGTTCGTCCTGGCAAGTCCGTCGCGTCAGCGCGTCCAGCGCGGCGAACGGCTCGTCCATCAACAGAATATCCGGCTCCATCGCCATGCCGCGCGCGATCGCGACGCGCTGCTTCATGCCGCCGGACAGCGTGTGCGGATAGGCATCGACGACGCGGGTGAGGCTGACCTTCTCGATATAGGCACGCGCCCGCGCCTCGGCTTCCTTGCGCGGCAGGCGGCGCGTCATCAGGAGCGGAAACATCACGTTTTCCAGTACCGTCTTCCACGGCAGCAACTGGTCGAACTCCTGGAAGATCATCATGCGGTCGGCGCCGGGCTCTGATATTTCGCGGCCGCTAATGCGCATTTTGCCTTCACTCGGCGTCATGTAGCCGCCGACCGCCTTCAGCAGCGTCGACTTGCCGCAACCTGAGGGGCCGAGCAGCACGAAGCGATCGGAACGATCGACCGTGAAGCTGACCCGCTCGGTCGCGGTCACCACCGCGCTCGAAGTCTTGTAGCGCAGCGTCACATCACTGACGTCGAGAAGCGCGGCCATGGCGATCAATTACCCTTCAGGTCGTGGGCGACCGGCAGGTAGTAATCGGTGAACGCTTTTGGCATGGTCTTCAGCGTGCCGACCTTGAACAGATGGGCGGCGAATTTCATGGTGCCCTGCGGCTGCAGGTTCCATTCCATCATGCCGGGCTCCTTGAGCCACGCCAAGAGATCCTCGACGCTGGTCTTGTCGCCGGTGACTTCCTTGTAGATTTCGACCGCCGTCTTGGTGTCGCTGCGGATCAGGTCGTGCGCCTCCTTGGTGGCGTCGCGCACCGCCTGCACGATCTTCGGGTTGGCGTCGGCGAATTTGGTTGTCGTGAAGAACTGCGCCTGGCTGAGCGGGCCACCCATCACGTCGGGCGACGACAGCACCACATGGGCGCCAGGGACGTTCTTCAGTTCGAGGAACGTGAATGGCGGGATCGCGAAATGATTGCGCACCTCGTGCTGCGTATTGGTCATCGCCACATAGGCGTCGGGATGACCGAGCTGCACGGTATTGGGATCGAGCTTCGACCATTGGTCGGCGCCGAAGGCTTCGGCGGCCGCGATCTGCAGCACGATCGCCTGCGTCGAGACCTTGACGGTAGGCACCGCGATCTTGTCGTTCGCCCCGAAATCCTTGATCGACTTGATATTCGGATCGCGGCTGATCAGCGTCATCGGCTGCGCCGAGGTGGCGACGATGCCCTTGACGCCGCCGCGGGTGCGATCCCACAACAGCAGCAGATTGCCGGTTCCGGTGTTGAGGATGTCGACGCTGCCAGCCAGCAATGCATCGGTCTGCGCGCCGCCGCCGCTCAGGTTGATCCATTTGGTGGTGACGCCGGGAACGCCGAGGGAAGCCGCGTGCTTCTCGATCAGCTTGTTCTTTTCCATGATGTGCGAGGGCATGTAGAAAATGCCCGGCTGCCGCGACAGCGTCACCTCCGACTTCTGCTGGGCCGAAGCCTGCGAGCCCGGCAGCAACATCAGCATCGCAACGGCGCCCGCGCAGACGCTCCACACCCTGTTTTTCATTGTGCATCTCCTCCGGCGTCTCGTTGACGCTTCTGGGGAGATGCACTAATGTATTAGTGCATCTGAAGCAAGTCCCTTCTGAAACGGCCGGTCGCCCGATGGCTCCCCCGAACACTGCCTCCCGCCGCGCAGCGCCGCGTTCCACCGACCGGCTCGATCGCGATCGCCAGGCCGCGCCGCAGGTGTTCGAGCGCCTGCGCGGCATGATCATTTCGCTGGAACTGCCGCCGGGATCGCCGTTGTCGCGCGCCGCGCTCGCCGGCCAATTCGGCGTCAGTTCGACGCCGATCCGCGATGCGCTGATGCGGCTTGAAGAAGAAGGGCTTGTCGACGTCTTCCCGCAATATGCAACCGTGGTCAGCCGGGTCGACGTCCGGCTGGCGCAGCAGGCGCATTTCCTGCGGCAGGCGGTCGAACTCGAAATCGTGCGCGGGCTCGCGATCCAGCACGACGAAACGCTCGTCGTCGAACTTCACGCGACGATTGCCCGCCAGCAGCAATATGCCAAGGCCGGCGACTTCGAAAAATTCATGGCCGCCGACAACGAGTTCCACAGCCAGCTCTATACGGCCGCCGACAAGCAGGACATCTGGGCGCTGGTGCGCAGCCGCAGCGGGCATATCGATCGGCTGCGCCGGATGCATCTGCCCTCGCCCGGCAAGGCGCAGGATATCGTGCGGCATCACAGACTGATCGTGAAGGCGATCGAAGCCGGAGAGCCCGACGGGGCGCAGAGGCACCTGCGTACCCATCTGTCGGGCACGCTCAGCGAACTCGCCCGGATTCGCTCGCGCTATCCGGAATATCTCAGCAACTGACCCTCGCTGCTCCGCCGCATGCGCTATTCGCGCGAATGTACGGGCTTTTTGCCGGCCCAACCGGGAACGTTCCTGCCGGGGAAGCAGTTGCGACAACGCGAGGATTCGACAAAACTCGCAACTTGCCGTTGACTTGCTCCAGCCGGGCCCGGAGAACTTTTTACTTTGGCAAGAATACTGGTCGTGGATGACGATGCGGCGGTCCAGACGACCGTCCGCCTGCTGCTCGAGCGCGCCGGCCATAGCGTGGTCACTGCCAATGACGGGCGAAGGGGCGTGGCCTTGTGTCAGAGCGGGAATTTCGATCTGTTGTTCCTCGACATCTTCATGCCGGGAATGGATGGGTTCGAAACCATGCGGATGGTTCGCCAGCACCGGCCGCAGATTCCAATCATCGTCATCTCCGGCCGGCCGATCTCTTCGGAGGCGGACACCGCCCCTGACTTCCTGACCATGGCGACCAAGCTCGGAGCGATCTCCAGCCTGCAGAAACCGTTCCGGCCGGCGGACCTCCTGGCGGCCGTCACGGGCTGCCTGGAAGCCGTCGATCGCGGCGCACCGCGGCCTGCCGGAGGTGTTGCTTCCTCCCCGTGATGCGCCATAGCATCCGATTCGTCCGGCGGCCTGCCGGGCCGGAGCGGGAGGGCGAGCGGGCACCGACATGACGCTCACAACCAGGCTTGCCATCGCGATGATTGCGCTGGTCGCGATCGCGGTTTCCGCGGTCGGATGGCTGAGCTATCGCAACCTGGAACAGGCGCTGCTGTTGCGCGCCCGCGACCGCATCGAGACGCATGCACGACAGGTCGCGACCGATCTCGAATATTACGCCGCGAGCGCAACCGGAGATGTCACGGGCTTTCGGACCGCAGCGGCGTTGCACGGATTGGTCCGCGCCCGCAAAGCGGGCGGCACAGATCCGACCGACGGTGTCTCCGAAAAGGTCTGGCGCGATCGGCTAGCTTCACGTTTCGCGGCCGAACTCGAAGCCAAGCCCACCTATGCGATGATTCGGATCATCGGCCTCGATGACGATGGCCGTGAGCTTGTCCGCGTCGATCGCGCGGGACCGGGCGACACGGTTCGGATCGTGCCCGAAGAGGGATTGCTGAAGAGAAGCAGTCGCGGCTACTTCCAGGAAGCGACCCAGCTCAGTCCCGGACAAATCTACGTCTCACCGCTCGATCTGGGTCGCCGCAACGGACTTATCGAGGAGGTGCACAGGCCAACGCTTCGCATCGCGACGCCGATCTTCTCGGATGACGGGAAGCCATTCGGTTTTTTCATGGTCAATGTCGACATGCGGCGCGCGTTCGACCGCGTCCGCGCATCGGCATGGCCGGGCGAGAAGATCTACGTCGTCAACCGCCAGGGCGACTATCTCATTCATCCCGATCGTTCGCGGGAATTCGGCTGGTTGCTCGGCAAGCCGAGCGACTGGAAAGCCGACTTCCCGCATCTGGCGCCGCAGGTCGGGGCGACGCAAGGCAGCGCTGATATCGTGCCGGATAATGCCGACCGGCCGGGCGGAATAGCCTTCGCACCCGCGCTTCTGGCCGGGGTCGAATGGGTTGGCGTCATCGAAACGACCCCTAACGCCGTGATCATGGCGCCGGCTGCGAGCATCAGGAATACCTCCCTTCTGGTCGGAGCGATCGCGGTGTTGTCAGCGGCCGTGCTGGCGCTCTTGATCGCGAGGTCACTGACCCGACCGATCGTCCGGCTGACCGAAGCCGTTCAGGGGGTGACCGGCAAAGGCAAGGTCGCCATTCCCGTCGATGCCCGCGGCGAGACCGGCGTGCTCGCGCGCGCGTTCGCGTATGCGATCGAGGAAATCCATGCAAAGACCGCCGCACTTGAGCAGGAGGTTCTGGAGCATCGGCGCACCATAGCGGCGCGTGACCATCATGCCGAGCGGGAGCGGCTATTCGGCGCGGCGGTCGAATCCTCCAACGACGCCATCATCACGACATCGCTCGACGGCACCATCACCGGCTGGAACTCGGCCGCCGAGCGGCTTTACGGATACTCCGCAGCGGAAGCCACGGGCAAGAACATTACGCTGCTTGTACCCATCGACCGGCTGCCGGAGATTCAGGACACGTTGCGACGAATCGGCTGGGGTGAGCGCATCGAGCAAAATGAAACAGTACGCCTGCACAAGGACGGCCGGCCCATCGAAGTCTCGCTCAGCATTTCCCCGATCAAGTCGCCCTCCAGAGCAATCATCGGAATCTCGAAGGTCGCGCGCGACATCACCGACGCCAACAAGACCAGGCAGGTGCTGCAGCAACAGACGGAGGAGCTTCGCCGCATCTTCGAGACCTCCCAGGATCTGATCATGGTGATGGATTCGCGCGGCTTTCTGGTTCAGATCAGCCCGAGCTGCGAGACCATATTGGGCTATCGGCCGGAGGAAATGATCGGCCACAGCGGGGTCGACTTCATCCATCCCGACCACCTCGAGAACTCGCGCCAGGAAATGCGCGCGGCACGGCGCGGCCAGCGCCCGAAGATTTCCGATACGCGCTGCATTCACAAGAACGGGCGGGCGGTGTGGCTGTCCTGGCTCGGAACATGGTCCGAACCGGCCAAGCGCTTCTTCTTCGTCGGCCGCGACATGACCGAGAGCCGGCTGGCGCAGGAGACGCTGCGCGAAAGCGAGCAACTCGCGCGCGGCATCGTCGACACCGCGCTGGACGCCTTCGTCCAGGTCGACCAGACGGGCGTTATCAGGGACTGGAATGCGCAGGCCGAGAATATCTTCGGCTGGCCGCGCGATGAAGCGCTCGGCAACAATGTGTTCGATCTGATGGGCCAGCCGGACGGGCAAGGACCTCTCAAGAAAGCCCTGCAGGCCTTCCTGCTATCCGGCGAAGTGGTCGTCCGTCAGCCCCGCCGCGAACTCCAGATCAGGCGGCGGGACGGCAAGGAGATCACGGTTGAGCTGAGCATCGCCGCGCTGAAGACGCGCGGGGGCTTCGTGTTCAACGGATTCGTCCGCGACCTCACCGACAAGCTCGCGGCCGAGGACAGGATCCGGCAGGCCGAGAAGATGGAGGCCATGGGCCAGCTCACCGGCGGCATCGCGCACGACTTCAACAACATTCTCACCGTGATCACGGGAACGATCGAAATCCTGGCCGATGCCGTCAAGGGCGAACCGCAGCTTGCCGCCATCACGCGAATGATCGACGAGGCGGCCTCGCGCGGCGCCGATCTCACCCAGCATCTTCTCGCCTTCGCGCGCAAGCAGCCACTCGAACCTAAGATCACCGACGTCAACACGCTGATCATCGACACCGCGAAACTGCTGCAGCGGACGCTCGGCGAGCATGTCGAGATCGAATCCGTGTTCGACGACGAGACCTGTCCGGCAATCGTCGATCCCAATCAACTCGCCACCGCGATCCTCAACCTGGCCCTCAACGCCCGCGACGCGATGCCGGACGGAGGCAAGCTGATCATCGAGACCGGCTTCGTCATTCTCGATGACAATTATGCGCGGATGCACAGCGACGTCCGACCCGGCCGCTACGCCATGATCGCGGTGAGCGACACCGGAACCGGCATACCGGCCGCGATCCTCGACAAGGTATTCAATCCGTTCTTCACCTCGAAGGGCCCAGGCAAGGGCACCGGCCTCGGGCTGAGCATGGTGTACGGCTTTATCAAGCAATCGGCCGGGCACATCATGATCTACAGCGAGGAAGGCCATGGCACGACGATCAAGATGTATCTGCCACCGGCCACCGGCGCCTTGCCGGCGGCCGAGCCGGTGCCGGCGGCGGCTGTCGAGGGCGGCCATGAAACAATCCTGGTCGTGGAAGACGACAAGCTGGTGCGCGACTACGTGCTGACGCAGCTGCACTCGCTCGGTTACGTCACGCTGGATGCGGCGAACGCGACCGAGGCAATGGCGCTCGCCCACACCGGCCATCCGTTCGACCTGCTGTTCACCGACGTGATCATGCCCGGCATGAACGGCCGCCAGCTTGCCGACGAGATATTGAAGGTCAGGCCCGGCTTGAGGGTGCTGTTCACCTCGGGCTATACCGAGAATGCCATCATTCATCACGGCCGGCTCGACGAAGGCGTATTGCTGCTCGCCAAGCCCTATCGGAAATCGGATATGGCGATGATGATCCGCAAAGCGCTCGCCGATTGATCGCCGCAGCGGCGCCGGCATGCCTGCGATCAGACAGACCTATAATCAAACTTGTAATTAATCAGACCTGTAATCAGGCTTGGCCCTGACGCTGGGTGGTCATCACGATCCGGACCAGGTCAGCCGCGTTCCGCGCGCCGAGCTTCTTCATGATATTGGCGCGGTGATCCTCGATCGTGCGCGGGCTGATCCCGAGATGCCGCCCCGCTTCCTTGTTGGAAGCGCCGGCGGTGAACTGTTCCAGCACCTCGCGTTCGCGCCGCGTGAGCGGTTCACGTCCCGGAAAATGCATGGTCGCAATGCGCGATGGCGCGTTTTCCGCCTGCCGGCGAGCATAGGCCTCGATCGCCTCATCGAGTCTTGCCACGATTTCGCTGCCGCGAAACGGCTTTTCGATGAAGTCCAGCGCGCCGTTCTTGATGGCGCTGACCGCCATGGCGATATCGCCCTGCCCCGAGATCATGAAGATCGGCGCAGGATAATCCTCACCATGCAGCTCTTTCAGAATATCGAGACCGGACTTGCCCGGGATATGCACATCGAGGAGGATGCAGGCTGGCGTCCGCGTTCGCGCAATCGCCAGCAGCGCTGCTCCGTCGGCAAAACAGATGACCTGATAGCCGCCTGCCGTCAGGACCATCGAAAGCGTGTCGCGAACGGCTGGGTCGTCATCGACTACGAAGATCTCCCCACGGGAGGGGGCTTTGTCAGCCATGTTCCATCGTCCATGCGTGGTTGAATGTGACGCACACTCGGATAACGGTATCGAACTCCATACCGGACCGTATTTGTACGGGACCGCAGCTTAACGCACAAGTAGCAACGCACCCTAAAAAAAAGTAACTGAGACTCATGCAGCAGGCGACGGCGTCGCGCAGACGCTCCACCGCCAGGATGACGCCGATCGCGCCGTGATTTCGCTTGCGGCTGATCGAACGGACGATCGCAAGGGAAACTTCGCCGGAAACATCGCCCGGCAACCCCGAGAGTTCCATCAACCATCGAGCTCGACGACGTATCGCCCCGCTACATGAAGGCTGCCGCATTGCAGGCATGCGATGTCAATCTTGGCATTGCCCTGCGCTCGCGGGCTGGCGTCCGTCATGCCACGGGCGCACCGCCGGATCTGGTGGCGGGTCTTGCCGACATGCGCGCGACCATCGTCGGCGCCCGTTGAAGCTGCCAGAGCCTTTTTCGTTTCGATGGAATCGGAACGGAGCCCTGAATTTTTGCTGTGACGCGTTTTTCCTGCCGATCGGCCTCAGTGCATCGCCTCTTCGGCCTTTGACGAGGCGCCCGATCGCTTCTTGGCGTGCTTGCCTCTCAGGAAGCGGATGTCCATTTCCGTACCGTTGACCCGAACAAGCTCGCAGCGGCGATAGGCGAGGCCGGTCGACGACAGCAGCAGGAAGAACTCCTTGAGATTGAGGCCTTGAATGGAGCCTTCCACGGTCAGCGTGGCGTCGGTATCCGAGATCGCATTGAGCTGGCAGTCCCTGCGCCAGGTCCCGTCGATCGCCATGAGGCAGACGTCATAGCCCCGGCTGAACGTAACCCGCTCGACGCCTTTGCCATCCTCTGTCATCGCTCACCGTCCCGCCATCGCCGCAATTTTTGGCATCGACGTTGCGGCCTGCGCAGACCCGGCACGCGCGCCGCTCGGCCGATAGAGACCGCGCTTGTCCGGGAACGGCTTGAAGACATCCGTCAGGCCGACGACCGTTTCCGCCGCGCCCAGCACCAGGAAGCCATCGCCTTCCATCGCCTTGGCGAGACGGCCGAAGATACTGATCTTGGTTTCCTGATCGAAATAGATCAGCACGTTGCGGCAGAAGATGACGTCAAAGGTGCCTAGCTGGGAGAAATCGTGCAGCAGGTTCAGTTGCCGGTGCTGAACCATGGCGCGCAGCTCGGGGCTGATCTGCCAGAGCTCGCCGTTCTGCTTGAAATATTTGACGAGCAGTTGAATCGGAAGGCCGCGCTGGACCTCGAACTGGCTGTAGACGCCCGATTTCGATTTCTCGAGCACTTCCGTGGACAGGTCGGTCGCGATGATTTCGACGCGCCATCCAGCCAGCGCGGCGCCCATTTCCTTCAGCGACATCGCAAGCGAATACGGCTCCTGGCCGGTGGAGCCGGCAGCGCACCATATCCTGATGCTCTTTCGGTTGGCGCGCGCCTTCAACATTTCAGGCATGATCGAATCGCGAAAGTGTTCGAACGGCACCTTGTCGCGGAAGAAGAAGGTTTCGTTGGTGGTCATGGCTTCGACCACCTGGGCGGTGATCGATGACGATCCACCCTTCATTTTCTGCACGAGTTCGGAGATGCCCGGCGCACCGCATTTGCGCGACAGCGGAAGCAGGCGGCTTTCGATCAGATATTGCTTGTCTGCGGACAGGTCGAGACCGGAATGATCCTTCAGGATCTTACGCAGATACTCATAGTCTGTCGGGGTCACGGCGGGCCTCTCGATGGTAAGCAGAAAAGTTTCAAACGAGGCCGGGTTCGGCGAGCTCGATCAGGCCGACTTCCTGGAACTTCGCCGCGATGATGTCCTTGTCGAACGGCTTCATGATGTATTCGTTGGCGCCGCCGTCGATCGCCTGCGTGATATGATCGATGCCATTTTCGGTGGTGCAGAACACGACCTTGGGCTCATCGCCGCCAGGCATGCGGCGCAGATGACACAGGAAGTGGTAGCCGTCCATCACCGGCATGTTCCAGTCGAGCAAAATCGCCTCAGGCATCGCGCGCTTGCAAACGACCAAAGCGTCCACACCGTCTTCGGCTTCGACGACCTCAAAACCGAGTCCTTCCAGGATGCGGCGCGCCACTTTACGAACAATGCTGGAATCCTCAACAACGAGACATGTTTTCATATCCAGTATCCTACTTGCGAGCGGCGGATGCCCACGGGGCTACGCGGCGAGGGTTGTTTTCGGCACGATTTCGAGAACGCGATCGACGTCGAGGACGACCATGAGCTGGCCGTCGAGACGGTGAACACCGCCGGCGAGCTTGGCCATGCGGGGATCGAGATTGACGGGGTTTTCCTCGCGGCCGTTATCATGGAGTTTCAAGACCTCGCCGATCTGGTCGATCAGCAGGCCGTAGGACTCGCCGCGCAGATCGACGCCGACCGCCATCGGCGGCTTGCCGTCGTCGTTCTTGGGCAGCCCGAGCCGGGCGCGCATGTCGACCACGGTGACGATGCGGCCGCGCAGATTCAGCACGCCGGCGATCTCCGCCGACGACAGGGGAACGCGGGTCAGCCGTTCCGGCATGAACACGTCCTGCACCCGCGAGATCGGCAGGCCGAACAATTGCCCGCCGATCACCGCGGTGACGTATTCGGCCACGGTGCCCTCGATGGTCTCGGTCTTGGTTGTCATGATCTTACCTTCTTAAGCCGCTTTCCTGGTCTCGGCGGTCTGTTCCTTCAGCGCCGCGATCAGGCCGGGACGGTCGAACTTGGCGACATAATCGTGGAAGCCGGCCTGCCGCCCGCGCTCGATCGCCGCCGGCGACACCAGCGAAGACAAGGCGATGATCGGCATCGTGCTCAGATTGTGGTCGGCGCGAATCGTCTCGGCGAACTCGAAGCCGTTCATGTCCGGCATCTCGATGTCGGTCAGCACCACGTCGAATGTGTGGCTCGAGCGCAGCGCGGCGAGGCCCTCCTGCGCGTTGACGGCGACCCGCACCTTGTAGCCGGCGGCCTTCAAGACCGGCGCCAGCATGTTGCGGAAGAACGCTGAGTCATCGACCAGCAGCACCGATTGCGCCGTCGACGAGGCCCGCATCTCCTTGCGCGAGAACCAGTCGGCAAACGCCATGGGGAGGAAGTGGCCGACGTCGATCACTTCGGTGGCCTGGCCCTTGATCACGGCCGAACCGAGAATGCCGTCCTGCTGGCCGGCGACCTCGATGTGCAGCCGCTCCTCGACGATGTCGATGATCTCGTCGACCACGAGCCCCATCGAGCGGCCGTCGTCGGCAAACACCAGGATCGGCTGCGAGCCCTGGGTCTGGACGGTGACCCCGGTCATCTGCACCAGCGGCATCAGCTGCTCGCGGTACTGCACCATGTAGCGGCCGTTAGAGAGCTCGATCTTGTCGGTGGCGATCTCCTCCAGCCGGGTGACGAGCCCGAGCGGGACCGCCTTGGGCTGGCTCGATCCGGCGCGGAACACCAGCAGCGAGGTGAGCTGTTCACCGCCGATCGCATGGGCTGCGGACGCCTCGTCGGCCATCTCATGGGCCGAGGAGCCGGAGGCGCCGAGCGCTTTGGCAATGCCGTTGGGATCGATGATCATGATCACGGCGCCATCGCCCAAAATGGTGTTGCCGGAGAACATGTCGATGTGCCGCAGTTTGGTGGACATCGGCTTGACCACGATTTCTTCGGTGTGGAACACGCCGTCGACCACGATGCCAAAGGTCTGGCTGCCGACCTGCGTCACCACGATAAAACCGTTCTCGGGGTCGCTGGATGATCCGTCGTCGATCTTCAAAAGCTTCTTCAGGTGCATCAGCGGCAACAGCTTGTTGCGCAACCTGAGGACAGCGGTGTCCTTGATGCGCTCGATGCGGTGTTCGGAGTTGGCGCGGGCGCGCACCAGTTCCACCACAGACAATTGGGGAATCGCAAAGCGGTCACCAGCGGCTTCCACGATCAGGGCCGAGACGATGGCGAGCGTCAGCGGGATCTTGATGGTGACGGAGGAACCCTCGCCGGCCACGCTCTTGATGTCGATGGTGCCGCCGATCTGGTCGATATTGGTGCGCACCACGTCCATGCCGACGCCGCGGCCGGAGACCGAGGTGACGGCAGCCGCCGTGGAGAAGCCCGGGGCAAAGATGAACTTGTGGATCTGGGCTTCGGTCATCTTCTCCAGTTCGGCCTCGCTGACGAGACCGTTCTGCAGCGCCTTGGCCTTGATCCGCTCGGTGTTCAACCCGCGGCCATTGTCGGCGATGCAGATGATGATGTGGCCGCCCTCGTGATAGGCTGATAGCCGTATCGTGCCCTGCTCGCCCTTGCCTGAGGCCAGCCGCTCGGCCGGGGTCTCGAGGCCATGGTCGGCGGAGTTGCGCACCATGTGCGTCAACGGATCCTTGATCAGGTCGAGCACCTGGCGGTCGAGCTCGGTGTCGGCGCCGTGCATCTCGAGTTCGATCTGCTTGCCGAGTTCGCCGGAGAGATCGCGGACGATTCTGGGCAGCTTCTGCCAGGCATTGCCGATCGGCTGCATCCGCGTCTTCATGACGCCTTCCTGCAGCTCGGCGGTGACGTTCGACAGCCGCTGCAGCGGCACCTTGAACTCGGTGTCCTCGTTGCGGCGGGAGATTTCCAGGAGCTGGTTGCGGGTCAGCACCAGCTCGGAGACCATCGTCATCAGATGTTCGAGCGTGTCCACGTTGACGCGGATCGACTGGTTGGCGATCTTGTCGGCTTCCTGAACATCGGTATCGGCGACCGCGGCGCGCTTGGCCGGTTTGGCCTTCGCGGTTTCCTTGGCGATTTCCTTGGCTTCCGGCACGGTGGCGGCTGGCTTGGCGGCGGGCGCGGCCGGCTTGGCGACAGGAACCGGCGCGGGTTTGGGCGCGGGGGCGGCTTCGGTCTCGGTCTCGCGGAAGGCGCGTTCGAGGTCGTCGAGCGAGACCTCGCCGGGACGCAACGGGCGTTCCAGTACCTGGTCCACCAGCGTGCCCTTGGCAACTTCCTGGGTGATCGCGGGCTGCACCGGGGGTGCGGCCACCACGGGGACCGGCGCGGCAACCGGCTCGGCCGCAGCATGCTTGGCGCCTTCGGCCATCGCGTGCAGTTTCTCGATCAGGTCTTCGTCGGTGCCCTCGGGCTCGGTCTCGGTCGCTTCCAGCCCTGCCAGAATCTCTTTAATGCGATCGATCGAGGACAGGATCAGCGTCACGGCTTCGGCCTTGACCGGCATGCCGTCGCGGAATTTGCCCATCAGGGTCTCGCCGGCATGGGCCAGCGCTTCCAGCCGCGGCAGCCCCAGGAAACCGCAGGTGCCCTTGATGGTGTGGACCAGGCGGAAGATATTATCCAAAATCTTCGCGTCGCTCGGGTCCTGCTCGAACCGCACCAACTGATTGTCGACCGTATCCAGGCTCTCGCTAGTCTCCGTCAAGAACTCCCGCAACAGGTCGTCCATATGCGCATGCCTTCCAAAAATCAGATATCGGTCTTCTGCAGACTAGGTCTCCGGATTTCACGGCCACGTTAATTTCGCCGTCCGTGCTAATACGGATATGGTGAACAAAATCTCGTCATAGGCCGTTCGCGGCGGCGCGGTCGACGACATTTGAAAGTCTCGACGGTAAACGGCCGGCGCGCCGGATAACGATTTGGGGATTTGCGCGTGTTGGGAACTTGCGCGTGGCGAAGGTCGCGCCGGTCAGGCTGCGAGCAGCTCGTCTTCGCGCTTCACCCTCGTTCTGGTGTTGCCGGTGAGGCCAGGAAACCTTCGCCAATTTCATTTATGGTGAACAGAATCTTACCGACGCAGGATTACAGGCCTTCCGACTGCGGATACGGCATCGTCGATCAATCGCGAGAGGCATTGATGACTGCACGCCGTCAGCTGCGCGGCCGGACGTTCGATCGCATGCATGATTGTTTCGAGGGGTTTGCCAAAGCCACGCGCATGGCGCGGCGTCGGCGAACAGCTAGCCTGATTGGACGACGCCACTGAAACGGGACCGGGCTTCGGTAAGACATTCGTTGACGGCCATGAGCAGCGCCCCAGGCGTGAACGGCTTACGCAGGCAACGCGCGGCACCGAGCTCAAGCGCCATGCGCAGGAAGTCCGGCGCCGGCGAGTCGAGGTTGGCAAAGGCGTATCCCGACATCGCAATCAGGGGAATCGCCGGCGCACGCTCGTGGAATATCCTGATCGATTCGAAGCCGCGCATGTGCGGCATGAAGATGTCGACGAGCATCAGGTCGAAGCCGGAGTCCTCCAGCACGCGAAGGCCGGCTTCGCCGCCATCGGCTATCGTCACGTCAAAGCCGTGACGCTCCAGATAGATCTCGATGGCCGTGCAGACCATGGGATCGTCATCGACGATGAGCACGCGAGTCATATCAGCCCCCGGGAAGCAGATAATGCGCTTTCAGTCCCATCTTCCTCAGCCGCAATGATCGGCCTGACTGGTTTTTTCTGGTTTGGTGCGAAGTGCCGATGGCTCCCTGTCTCGTCACGCCTTGTTAGCCATCACCGTCCGAAGGCACGCCTTCCTTACGATCGCGCGGCAGTTTTGCCTTGCGAATCAGTGCACTATTGCATTTCCGCTGCAAATCGCCGATCTGTCTGCCCCCTACAGTGTATAAGGCGGGTTCCGCAACCGTGCGCGGGCCGCCTCCGGGAATTCATTCCCAGGCGGGATTGTGCTCGTCGATTGCTGCAGCCCTGCCAGTCGCGGCGCTCGCCGCGCTCTGCCCGCATCTTGATACGGCTCGGCGGTGCTCGGCGAGGGACCAGCCTGAGCAATGCGATCGTTAGCGCCGCGCATGGCCTCCGTCGTCGAAGTCGGCGGATTCGCCTGCGAACGCGAGCACCGCCGCGCATCGGCTTCAGCAGGGGCGTCTTGTCGGCTTCAGCCGGCGAACAAACTGCCGCCCGCAAGGATACGTTCCCGAGGGCGCTCACATCGGAAAGGCCCGACGCAGCGCCGATTGCCGCACGTCCATTTGCCAATTTTTCTTGCCAAGAAAATGTGCAAGGATCATCCTGCATTTCGGATTT
This sequence comes from Bradyrhizobium sp. AZCC 2262, assembly GCF_036924535.1. NCBI lineage: Bacteria > Pseudomonadati > Pseudomonadota > Alphaproteobacteria > Hyphomicrobiales > Nitrobacteraceae > Bradyrhizobium > Bradyrhizobium sp. AZCC 2262. The sequence continues at coordinate 7,785,117 of NZ_JAZHRT010000001.1, forward strand.
TACGCAGCAGGCGCCAGACGCCAGAGACCGGCTTAGCCCGTAAGGCAGGAGACTGCTTTGGATTCAGCCCCTCGTTCTCCGAATGGATTTTTGTCCTCGCTGACCCCGGACGACTTCGAACTGGTTCGCCCGCATCTGCGTACCGCCGATCTCGGCCAGGACATGGTGCTGGTCGAAGTCGACGAAACGCTCAAGCGTGCGTATCTCCCGCACAAGGGCGTTATCTCGCTGGTCGTGAAGCTCGCGCGCGGCGAGCACGTCCAGATCGCGATGATCGGCCGCGACAGCATTTTCGGCGCATTCTCCGCACTCGGCGACGCCGTTGCGCTGAACAGCGCCGTGGTGCTGGTGCCCGGCGCCGCCTCGACGATCGATGTCGAGCAGCTTCGCATTGCCGCGGACCAGAGCACAACGTTGCGTACTGCGCTGACGCGGCACGGCCTCGCCGTCTATGCGCAGATCCAGCAGACGGCCGGCTGCAACGCCTCACACACGGTGGAGTCGCGGCTGGCGCGATGCCTGTTGCATACGCGCGACCTCTCCGGCAGCGACAAGCTCGTCCTGACCCAGGAAGCGATGGCGCAGATGATCGGCGCTCGCCGCAACAGCGTTTCGCTGGTGGCCAACACGCTGCAGCACGCAAACTTCATCCACTACAGCCGCGGGCATATCGAAATCACCAACGTGGACGGCCTGATCAAGACTTCCTGCGAGTGCTACGCGACGGTCAAGGCGCAATACACCCGGCTGCTGCATCCGCGCATCCACTGCGCGGCCGCATGACCGCTTCCCGCGATCGACGGCGACGCGGCCCGATCTGTGATACGCATCGCGTCGTCGTTGCGCGCGAGGATTGCGCAATTCCCCAACACCCCACCGTACTAGTACGGCCAATCGCAGCCTCTGCGGCCTTTCCGCCGGCACCAAGTTAACGCGCTGTTCAATGAGCCCTGATACTTGTCACGGTGCTGACGGGTGCGGGTTCGAGAAAGGCAATTGGGGCTCTTTCGCGTGCAACGCGCATTCACCTGTGTTCGGCGGCTTGCTGTTTGCGCGGAGTTAAGGAACATGGCTTTTGACTTGTCGATGCCCATCCTGGTGGTCGATGACTACAGCACCATGATCCGCATCATCCGCAACCTTCTCAAACAGCTCGGATTCGAGAATGTCGACGAGGCCAGCGACGGATCGGCCGCGCTCGCCAAACTGCAGACCAAGCGATACGGCCTCGTGATCTCCGACTGGAACATGGAGCCGATGACCGGCTACGACCTGCTCAAGGAAGTTCGCGCCAGCCCGGAATTCTCCAAGACGCCTTTCATCATGATCACGGCTGAATCCAAGACCGAAAACGTCATTGCCGCGAAGAAGGCCGGCGTCAACAATTACATCGTCAAGCCGTTCAATGCCGCAACGCTGAAGACCAAGATGGAAGCGGTGTTTCCCGACGCAGTCGGTTGACATCATGCCGGAAGCGCGCCGTCGCCCTTAAGACCGCGACCGCATCCGGTCATCCTCGCCGCCGCCGACGCAAACGGTATCCAGTGCGGCGAACCTCGCGAGAAATCTTTCCGGACGAGAAGTTTTCCAGGAGCCGGACGGTTCGCGCCGCAGACGCGCCGTCAGCCGTACTACTACGGTTTAAGATTTTCACCTCCGGATAACGTTGACTGAGGATAGTTGCGGGACCAACGGAGTCCCCTCATGTTCACGTTTGAAACGAGCGATCAGAAGGAAGTGCGGCGTTTCCGGATCGCCCAGTTCAATGGCAGGACCGCAACCGTGCGTTCGGCCGGATCGACGGTCACAGGCCACGTTCGATCGATCGTGGAAAACAAGTCGAGCGTTCCGGCGGCGTGGATCATCACGATCATCCCGGAAGAGCCCAGGCCTATGCTCGCGTTGCGGCCCGCATTGCGCGCCCGCTCCTTCATGGAAGATTTTCGCTGAACGGCAGAACGCGCGATCCCGCAGACCTGCCCGCTTCCGGCACATCGATAGCCTGAAGCTATCGCGCCCGGCGGCGCATCGCTCGCATCATTTTCGGGAAAAATCAGGCCGGTTGCAGCAGCGCCTTGCGAACCAGATCCGCGGTGTTGCGGGCGCCGAGCTTCCGCATCGCCTCGGCGCGATGGCTCTCGAATGTCCTTGGGCTGATATTCATCCGCAAGGCGCCTTGCTTGTTGGAACAGCCTTCGCTGATCAGGCTCAGCACCTCGCGCTCACGCTTGGTCAACGGCTTCTGGCCGGTCTCCGGGGCGAACATCTGGGCAGACCTGCGGGCGCCATCCGCGGGGCGGCGTGCCAGGGCCTCGCTTGCCTGCCTGCAGGCGGCATCGGAGGCCAGCGCCGGATGATTGTCCGACATCTGCTTCACCAGGGCGCAGACACGCTCGGTTTGCTGAAGCGCATTCTCCACCACCTGTTGCAGGTAGAGCCGATTGCCGGGCGCTTGCGAAAACTGGTGGCTGTGCTGCTTGATCTCATTCATGTAGAGCAGCAACGCCGTCAGGGGCCCGTTCAACTGCCGGGCAATGGTAGCGCTCGCCTCTTCCGCGGCACGCGAGCGCGCGGCGGACAGTTGGACGATCTCAGGATTCTCCTCGAGAGGTGTGATGCTTTCCATCCACTTCGTGAAGTGCGAATCAACAGCGCGATGGTCTTGTCCTGACATATAACTATTTTATCGGTCTCGACCTCCAAACATGGTTAATTTCTCAACCAGTAAGAATACGGAGAAATCGATCAGCGTGGCTCGTTGGCGGACCAAAACTGGCCAAAACTCGCTCGAAATCGGCTGCTTTACATTAAAATGGACGGTCGAAGGGTAAATACTGTAGCCCGTTACCCTCGCATTTTTACGGTAGTCGCATTTACTTTGTTAATAGAGTTCAACCGGGTCCTCTCCCGCTTGCCGAGCCATTCGGCGGGCGAGTCGATGCCTCCGTTCCGACGCAACATTTCCGCACGCCTCGGCATCGCCCGGAGCGAGAGATCGTCGGGCTAAGGGGATGAGCCAGGATCCGGCCGTCGTCGCGGCGACGGATCACGGGCGGCCCAGCTTTAGGAATTTTTCGAGAAACCGTCCCGAGACGACGAACCGGAACCACCAATAGGCCATCCGCCGCGCATTCATTGGTTCGATCCCTGCTGACTGGGGCGTCCACTGCGCTTCCGCAGATTAGCGCAAACGCCGTCAGGTGCGTATGATTTGCTTCACAACCGGCCGCGAAAACACGAGGGGCGACGCCGCCTTTTCGCCGATTCCGATTTACAGGCCCCGGTAGCCTCGCAATGATCAAGGCCCAATTATCCCCGCAACGAAACCAAAAAAGGAAATGGCGATGTCGCAGGCAAAGGGACCATGGATAGGAATGGCGGTGCTGGCCGGCGTCCTGGCGTTCAGTTCGGGCGTGGCGGCGCAAACCACGCCGCCACAAACCGCATCGCCACCGGCGGAGAACGCGGCGCCGACGGCCGACAATGCCGTGATGCTGACCGTGTTCCTGAAGCACGACCAGTCGCGCCCCTTAAGCGAGCTCAACGCACAGCTCCAGCGCCAGGGATATTACAAGGCGTTCCCGCCTGAAGGCGTCGAGGTCGTGAGCTGGTATGTGATGATGGGAGTAGGCCAGGTGGTGACGCTGCGGCTGCCGGCCTCGCGGTTGCGCGAAGTCAACCGCATCCTCGAGAACACCGCCTGGGGCAGCTACCGCACCGAGTTTTATCCGACCTATGATTACAAGGCGATCGGCATCGCCACGCATGACAAGGCGCAGGCGCAGTAGGGGAGCGCTGAACGGTTCCGACGGGAATGAGGGAATGCCCGCGAGGGATCAGCCGAGCCTGGAGATCTGTTCCTCGGTCACGACGCGCTCGATGTTCTCGGTTTTGCTCTTGATACGATAGCGCGGGCGGCCGTCGGCCTCGATCGGCAGGCAGGTAACGATGGTGTAGATGCTGCGCTCTTTCGCCGTGGCGCGGCCCTGCGGGCCCTGCTGCTGGTGATGAACGTCGTCATTGATCGCGAAATTGTGGGCCATCGCCGGTCTTTCCCTTGGAAAAAAGGCTTGTAGACTCAACGGCCTTGCAAGGCAACTAATCGTTAGGCGGATTTGACCCGGGACGATCACGGGTTCCACCCGTCAGGCCGTCAAAAGCGCCTTTCGCTTGGCCACCCGCGCGACCGATTTCTCTATTGCCGGACCGGACAAGGTCTTGTCGCGCAGGCTCTGTTCGACGCATTCGGCGATCGCGGCCATTTCCTGCTCCTGATCGAACAGGTTGTTGCCGATGCAGAGCATGTCCATGCCGGCTTTCAGCGATTGCAGGCTGGCCTCCATGGTGCCGAGCGCCTTCTGCAATCCCTGCATCTGCATGTCGTCGGTGATCAGCAGCGTGTCCGGAAGGCGCTTGCGCAAACGGCCAATGCCCGCCGCGGACAACGTCATCGGACGATCCTTGTCCCATTGGCTGACGATGGCATGGCTGACCAGCACCGCATCGCCGAATATTTTTGGCGCGAGCGAATAGAACAGCTCTTCCTGTTCATCCCGAAGTGCATCGGAGATATCCATGAATTCCTGATGCGAATCCACCACCGCGCCGCCGATGCCCGGAAAATGTTTCAGGCAAAGCCCGATGCGCTGCGCCCGCGCCACCTCGCTTGCCAGCAGCGCATTGGCTTCCACCTCGGCGATATCGGCGGAAAAGGAACGCTTGATCCTGCCGATATTGGGATTTTCCGGGTTGTAATCGACGTCGACCACTGGCGCGAAATCATAGTGGATGCCGAGCTGCCGCATTTCGGCAAAGCTCGCGGTGAGGGTCGCGCGCTTGCGATCCGGCGCGAGATGGTTGAATTCCTTTGCGCTCGGTAGCGGTGCAAAGCCGCGGCTTTCCTTCAGCCGCCGCACCAGACCGCCCTCCTGGTCGATGAACACCATCGGGCCTGACGGCAGCGCGGCAATCTCCGCACACAGGCACCGCACCTGTTCCGGCGATTCGATGTTGTTGTCGTATCGCTGCGTCCGGCAGGAATAGTCGAACAGGATCGCACCGCCGAGGCCGTAGCGGGCGGCGAATTGCTTCAGCCACACCGGGACGGTCTTGCCGAAGAAGCCGAGGATGAAGAGTTCGCCGATGCGCATATGATCGCCTTAAGGGCATGGCGCTTTGAACCCAGTCAGGCCGGGTTCAGCCAATCCTCGCGCCACGCACGAGGAAGATACCTGACTCGTCGCGTCAGACCAATTGAGTGACTTTGATCACATCGCATCGCAGCCGGCGCCTCTAGGGGTGGATCATCGCAGAGCGATTCCCGCTCTGCCCAACCGAGGAGACGTCCATGACGAAGTTCAAGATGATCACTACCGCCGCGATCGCTGCGCTGGCGTTGAGCACCGCCTCTCTGGCCATCCCGAGTCAGGCTTTCGCTGGAGGTCACGGCGGGCACGGCGGAGGTCACGGCCATCACGGGTTTGGTCATGGTCATTTTGGCCACGGTCATTTCGGCCATGGCCTTTTTGGTCACGGCTACCGCCATCGCCATTTCTTCGCTTATAACAGCTGCTGGAAATGGAGCCCCTACGGCCCGGTCAATGTCTGCTACGGCGATTATTGATGTGAGACGAAGAAAAGAAGCTCGTCCGGGCCGAGGGGCTCGGGCGAGTTTCCCGATTCCATGACGACAAGCACGATCGTCCGCCCGGGCACGGTGCCCGTTTAGCGCCAACTGTCCAATCCTGACCTGATCAGCATCGGCTGGCTCTCGAAGCCGCAGGTCCGATTGCGAGCTTGAGCCGCAATGCCTGCTCCGTTGTGCCCACATCCTTGAACGCACGCATCCTTGAACACATTCGCCATGGCTTCGCGTCCGATGCGCGTCGGACGGAACTGGCAGGGAAAGCCGGGTTCTGGCTGCGGCAGGCTGTATGTGTGATGCCCCGCACATTTGTCCGCGCCCAGGTGGGTTAGGCTTCAATTCGCGAGAGGTGCTGTGGGGGTACTTGGCCCGCGTCAGTCGCCTTTCTCTCACCAAGCACAAAGCCGAAAGCGTACAACAATGTGGCGCATCTCAAATTTCCGATCGATCGACCCGATCTCAAGCCGATCATTGCGGCCAGGATTTCGTTGCGCAATGTCGGCGGCCATGAGCCGAGCAGTTGTCGTCATGGCCTGCTGCTCCACGCTGCTGATCACTCCCCATACGGCTCTTGCCGACGCCGCATCCGATCAGAAAATGGCCAGTCACTACGAGCAGGCGGCGCAAGCGGGCGACGACGAAGCCCAGTTCTATCTCGGGGCACTTCATTCTGCAGGCGTCGGCCGTACGCGTAGCGACGCGGAGGCATTTCGCTGGTTCGCGCGCGCGGCGGATCAGGGGCACGCCCATTCCATGTTGATCGTTGCCGGCCTCTACGCGAGCGGGCGCGGCGTAATAAAGGACAATGTGAAGGCCTATAGCTGGGCCTACATCGTCGCTTCCGCGAGCAAACTCGACGAGGACCGCAACGGTGCACGGCAACTGATGTCGCTGCTCATGAAGAAGATGACGAGCGATGAGATCGGCCGCGCCGTGGTGGCCGCGAGAACCTGGCGCGCCGTCCGGACTGCTGGCGCGGCCAAGACTTCGAATATCGAAAGGACCGTAGAGCAGGACCAGGCCGCGCCGCCGGCGCCCCCGCCTGCACCCGCGGTCGTGCAGCCGGCACCCGTGGCACCGTCGTCGTCTACGGTCTCGCAGGCGCCATCCAACGTCACGGTATTGCCGGCGTCTCCCAAGGCCGCGGCAGCACCTTCAGTGAAGAATGCAAAGCGAGATGATGCCCGTGATCTGCTCGACCAGGTTCCGTCGGGCCTGCGCAAGCGATTTGGCTTCTGATTTAAGGGGACGTACCATGAAATTGCAGCATCTCGTCGCAACCGGAATTCTGGCCATCGCCACCGCTGGGGCCGGCTATTACGCCTATTCCCATTTGCTTCATCCACCGTTGGTGACCACCAGCTATGCGAGCCTCGCGGCGGTTTCCGAAGCCGTTTACGGAACGGGCACCGTCGAGCCCGAGCGCTGGGCCAAAGTGGTGCCGCTGCAGCGCCGCCGGCTGGTCGAGCTCTGCCGATGCGAGGGACAGGTAGTCAAGTCCGGCCAGATCCTCGGCCGCCAGGACGACGCCGAGGAGCGCAGCGCGCTGGAGCAGATGGAAATCAATCGCGGCCAGCTCGAACGTGATCTGGCCCGCGCCGAGAAGGATCGCGACAAGAACGACGCCACGCGAACCGAGTACGAGCAGCGCTGGACCAAGCTCGAGGAAGCAAAATCGAGGATCGCTGCGCAGAAGGTGCGGCTCGACTCGCTGCTGCTGAGAGCTCCGCTCGACGGCATGGTATTGCGGCGCGACAGCGAGGTCGGCGAGATCGCCGGTCCCACCGATGTCCTGTTCTGGGTCGGACCGCCTGCGCCGATGCAGGTCGTTGCCGAAATCAATGAGGAAGAAATCAACCGCATCGCTTCCGGCCAGAAGGCTTTTCTGCGAAGCGAGGCTTTCCCCGGAAGGGCGCTGCGCGCCACGGTCTCCCAGATCACGCCCAAGGGCGACCCGACCCGAAAAACCTTTCGCGTCTATTTGCGGCTGCCACAGGATACGCCGCTGCGGATTGGCATGTCGGTCGAGACCAACATCATTTTCCGCGAGAAGCCGGCGGCCATCGTCGTGCCGGCAGAGGCCGTCGCCGGCGATTCGGTTCAGATGGTCGATGACGGCCGGATCAGACGCGTGCCCGTAACAGTCGGCATCCGCGGCAGCCGCAACACCGAGATCATCGGCGACATACCCAAGGGCACCACCGTGCTTTCGCCCGCCCGCAGGGACCTCGCTGACGGCGCCAGGATTCGCATCGACAACAGCCTGACCAGAGCCGCGGAGCCGCCGGCCGCGAGTGAACCGGCCGATCAGCCCGCCACAACACCCGAAGCGACCGTGGTAGCCTCGGTCACCACAGCGCCTTCGGATCCCGATGACGCGGTGATTTCGGCGGCCATGACCGCCCACATCGATTCCGTCGTCAGTGACGCCCGTCGCAACTTCATCAGCAACAACCGGTAGCCGCCGTGAAGCTTCTGTTCAGCATCGCATGGACCCACGTCAGCTCCCGGGTGCGGCAGACCCTCGTGGGCATGGCTGGCGTGTCCATGGGCGTCGGCTTCACCATCATGATGGCGGGCCTGATGCAGGGTTCGCAGATCGACTTCCTGCGGCAGCTCGTCGACACCATGCCGCATATCACGGTCGAGGATGAGCGGCGCTCGGTGCCGACGCAACCCGCAGAGCAGGAATATGCGGCGGTCCAGATGCCCGACATCGCCAATGTCGGCAGACGTCCCGGCATCAAATATCCGGAATCGGTGATGAGCTCGCTGCGCTCCTGGATACCTGGCGACGTGGCGCCCTCGGTGAAGACCACCGCGATCATCAATCATGGCGGCGCGCGTATCGGCATCACCTTGAGCGGCATCGACCCGCGCCGCGAGATTCATGTCTCGAAACTCGCCGCGCAGATGCGTGAGGGAAAGCTCGACGATCTTTCGCGTGCGCCGAACGGCATCATCATGGGCGAGGCGCTGGCTGAAAAACTCGGCGTGAAAACCGGCAACACCGTCCTCCTGATCGGCGGCCAGGGCGTCCAGCTGAATTCGACGGTGGCCGGGCTGTATCGCTCCGGCCTGAAGCGCGTCGATGAGAGCCAGATCTATTCGCTGATGGGGCCGGCGCAGGTCATGATGGGGCAAAGCGGGGTCGTCAACCAGTTGCGACTGCGGCTCAGCGATCCGATGTCGGCGCAAAAGGTCGCAGCCCAGGTCGAGGCGCAGACCGGCTACAAGTCGGTGTCCTGGCAGGAAGCCAACGCCGACCTGCTGTCGACCTTCAGCGTGCGCGATTTCATCGTGCTCACCGTGATGGGCGCGATGTTGCTGACGTCGTCCTTTGCCACCTACAACATCATCTCGACGATCACACACGAGAAGCGGCAGGACATCGCGATCATGAAGTCGCTCGGCATGCGCGAGTATGCGGTGCGACGGATCTTCATCATCGAATCCATCATCATCGGCGTGGTCGGCATCCTGTTCGGGTGGATCCTCGGTTACCTGCTCTGCTACGGCTGGTCGAAGATCACGATCTTCAATCCGCTGACGGGCACGACCGTTCCGCTGCAGATCTATTACTCGCTGATGCACTATATCGTCGCCGGCGGCATATCCCTGCTGTGCTGCGCAGGTGCGGCTTACTTCCCGGCGCGCAAGGCGACGCGCGTCCATCCGGTTGAAATCATCAGGGGGGCATCATGACCGAGGTCGCATTGCAGGCGGTGGAGCTGGTTCGCCGCATCGAGGGCGCCGTGTCGCACACCCTCGTCAACGGGATTGATCTTGCGGTGAACAAGGGCGAGTTCGTCGCCATTACCGGGCCGTCGGGATCGGGCAAATCGTCGCTGCTCTATTTGCTTGGCCTGCTCGATGCGCCCAGCGAAGGCGAGGTCATCATCTGCGGTCAGCCGACCTCGAAACTGTCGGAATCGGACCGGGCCGATGTCCGTCTGACCAAATGCGGCTTCGTGTTCCAGTTTCACTTCCTGCTGCCGGAATTCACCTCGCTCGACAATGTGCTGCTGCCGATGCGTGCCGCGGGCAAGATGACTGAAGGCGAGATGCGGGAGCGCGGCCTTGCTCTGCTCGACTCACTTGGGCTTAGCGAGCACGCCAACAAGCGTCCCAACCAGCTCTCCGGCGGCCAGCGCCAGCGCGTTGCCATTGCCCGTGCGCTTGCCAACCGTCCCGAGATCATCGTGGCCGATGAGCCGACCGGCGCCCTCGATACGGCATCGACCGAACAGGTGTTTTCGATCCTCCGCGACATCGCGGACCAGGGCCAGACCGTGGTCGTGGTGACCCACGATCCAGCACTGGCCGCCCGCGCCGACCGCCGCATCCACATCGTCGACGGCAAGATCGCCGAGATCACCGGACGGAGTGGCGGCGAGCTGGTTTGTGAGGCGGCAAGTTAGTCCTTGCAGCCCCTCGACCACCGGTTCGGCACGAGGTTGTCACCCATGTCTGGAATCGAAGCGCCAGCGTGCTCGGCGACTGGCGTTAGAGTACAGGCGCGATCGCAACGTCCGCATTCGCAATGACGACCTCCCTGAGCGATCCGGCACGGCTGAACGGCAACAGGCGCTGCTCGACGTCGTGCAGCATTGCATCGACCTTGTCGCCGAGTACGGCGGGTGAAGAACCAGAGAGCGTGAGGATGCGGTAGGCCAAATCTCTTGCGCTCAATTCGTGACTGCCTTCAACCGCGATCGTCTCCCCGATGCGAAATCGTGTATCGGCAAGAACGGCCGCGAGATCCGGGCGATAACGCGTGCGCTCGGTCGTTCCGGACCAATAGCGCCGAGCCTCATTATATGCCTCGAGCCAATAGTTGCGGCCTTCGGTTGCGGAGCGCGCCGCGCAGACGAGGACCACGCCGCCTGGAGCGACCAGCCGCTCCAGCAGCGAACCGATCCGGTCGCGATCCATCCAGTGCAACGCACGACCGATGGTGACGACGTCAAACGAGCCAACCTCGCGCGGCAACGCCTCGGCCGCACTCTCTATCAGCGCAAGATCATGTCCTGCGCGATCGGCGGCCTGTCCTGCGACCTCAAGCATGGCCGGCTCCGGATCTACGCCAACGATCCGCCCGACATACGGGGCAAAGCCGAGCGCGAGGAGTCCCGGACCCGTGCCAAGATCGATTAGCGCATGCTGCTTACCAAGCCTCAGCCTGTCCACGACAGCCCGGAAGAATTCGGGCGAATAAGGTGGACGGAATTGCTCGTACAGTGCAGCGGTTGTTGCGAAACGACCCATGCCACAGATCTGGGACGTCGCACCGGACGCGATCAGCTCGACCGGATCACGTTTGGCGGAGGAAGGGTGTGAAGCCCGGCTTCATCAACCAATTGTGCTCAGGTCCCCGGTTGAAGTGATTGGGCGCCCGCGCTGCGGCTTTCTAGCTTGCCATGCGCAGGCATCTGATTCGCAACGTTCAGATCGCTGGCTCGTTTGCCTGCGTCCGGCGATCTCGCATGCAGGTCCGTATGGCGGCGGGTTCAACGCTATTGCGGCTTTGCCGCTCAAGCGCAGGTCTGTGCCTTTCGCTCTTGTTTGTGCTCGGCGGAACGCGAGCCATTCTTGCGGATCCTGAGATGGACGCGCACGTACGAGCGATCGTGACGGAGAACATTGCTCCGCTGACGACGGCCGACCATCCAGGCGGCGTCGCAGCCGCCGTTTACGTCGCCGGCCGGATACAGTTCTTCAATTTCGGGTTCGCTGATGAGGCCGAGAGGCGGCCCGTCACGTCGGACACGCTGTTCAATGTCGCTTCGGTGCGAAAGTTGTTCGAGGCTACGCTGGTCGCGCTCGGCGTGCTCCGCGGCGAATTGAGGTTGGACGACCCCGTCAACAAATACGTCACCGAATTGCACGGCGATTATATCAGCCGGGTAACCATTGGCCAGCTCGTGACCCACACATCCGGCCTCTTGCTGCCGACGGATCATCCGCCGTGGCCAAACACCTCGTACTCCCTGGCCGAATTCGTCGACATGTTGAACGCCTGGACGCCGCGGGCCGGCGAAGAGCCCGGCAAGCAGCGCACCTATACGCACGCGGGCTATGTCCTGCTCCAGCTCGCACTTGAGCGTCGCTATGGAGTTCCGATCGGACAACTTGTCGAAAGCCGTATTCTGACGCCCCTCGGCATGCATTCGACGCTGATCCCGGAACGCGGGCGTGATAACCGTGCGATCATGCCGCCGGAGCTATTGCAGAAAGCCGTCCAGGGCTACTCCGACGAAGGCTTGCCGATTGGTCCTCCCGGAAACCAGCAGAGCTATTTCGATTTTCCGGGCACCGGACAGATGTTCTCCTCCGCACGGGACCTCGGCACCTTGATGGCGGCCTGCATCGACGGCTACGTGGCCGACCCGCAGTTGCGCGAAGCCTTGCGAATGACCCAGCGCGAGGTATTCCATGTCGACACGGAGTTCGGACAAGCGATGGCTTGGGAAAATGTAGATCTTGGCGAAGCCGTCATCGTCGACAAGCCGGGCGGCCTCAACAATGCGTCAGCCTATGTGGGACTGGTGCCGGCGAGAAGGATCGGGTTGCTTCTCCTGGCGAACCGTGGCGAATTATCTCCTCATGAGATCGCCCGCTATCACATCCTCCCGGCGTTAGCGCGGCCGTAGGTGGAGATTCATCGGAGAGCTCGATCGTGATGGCCGGCTCGGAAGGCGGCCGCGAGGGCCAGATGGCAACGGTCTTGGCCACGGGAAGCCACGCCTCAACGATCCGAGCTCACGCCCTGCCAGCCCGTCACTTCGGATTTGTGCCGCCTTGCTCGCCCCGGATTCGCGCTACTCCGCAGTGATCTGCGCGTCCTTGACGACTTTGGCCCAGCGCGGACGATCCTTGGCGATCAGGTCTGCCAGGCGTTGAGGCGGGCCGCCTTGCGCGATCAAGCCCTGCTTGCCGAGAAGCGCGCGAACGTTCGGCTCCGCAAGTATCTCGTTGAACACCGCGTTGTAGCGGTCGACGATCTCCTTCGGCGTATTGGCCGGCGCGAGAACGCCGTACCACAAATCGACATCGAAGTCGGTGACGCCGAGTTCTGCGAGCGTCGGCACATTTGCCGCTTGCGGCGTCCGCTTTTGGCTACCCACAGCGAGGATGCGGATTTGTCCGGTTTCCGCGAGCGGAAGCGCGGTATGGACCGGCAGGAACATGGCCGAGACGTGTCCGCCCGCCAGATCCTTCAGCGCGCCGGCCGACCCTGAATAAGGAATGTGTGTCAGGTTGATCTGCGCCGTTAGCTTGAACAGTTCCATCGCAAGATGTTGCGGCGTGCCGCGGCCGGGAGACGCGTAGTTGATCTCGCCCGGCTTGCTGCGGGCAAGCGCGATCAGTTCCGCGAGCGTGCTGACGCCAAGCGAGGGATGAACGACGAGCGCCAAGGCACCCGTTGCGATCTCGGCGATCGGTACAAAATCCTTCTGCGGATCGTAGGGTACCGTCGGATAAAGGCTCGCATTCATCACGAACGTATTGACGGTCACCAGCAAGTTCTGGCCATCAGGCGCAGTACGCGCTGCGGCCTGCGTGCCGATGTTGCCGCTGGCGCCGGGCTTGTTCTCGACGATGACAGGGTGATTCCAGCGCTGCCGCAGTTCCTCGCTGAGTATGCGCGCGAGCAGGTCAGGCCCCGTGCCCGGTGAGAAGGGGACGTTGAGCCGGATTGGTTGCTGCGACTGCCCGTGAGCGAGTCCAGGCATCATGGGGGCAAAGGCTGCGGCGAGAATCCCCAGCACCGTGCGGCGCGAATGCATGCCGCTTGCGGAATCGATCGCCACGCTTTCCTCCTATGCTTGCCCACCAGCAACCCGGCCTGAGGACTTTTCTTGTTAAAATCTCTTAATGTGAGATTATGATGCATTATGCGTCGATCTCGCTCCAGTTCAAGATTGATTCTGCCGGATCGGGAAAAAGTATCTGCCCCGAGGGGGCCACGCGCCAAATTGGAGCAAAGTCAGACGATGCGGCGTGAGGCATGAAGCCGAAGAACAGCCTGGAACGGGTGCTTGCGGTCCTCGAGGTGTTTTCCGAGGAGCGGCTGGAATGGACGCCCGAGGATCTGATGCGCGAACTCGGCTATAGCCGGCCGACGCTCTACCGCTACCTGAAGATCCTCAAAGACGCCGGTTTCCTGATGTCGACGCGCAACTCCGGCGTCACGCTGGGGCCGAAGGTCGTCGAGATGGATTATCTGACGCGCCGCTCCGACCCGCTGGTGCTGCTCGGCGTGCCTTACCTGAAGCAGCTGACGGCTGACCATTCCTGCACCGCCATGGTCTTGCGCTGGTACGGCAACAAGATTCTTTGCGTGGCCTCCGAATCCTCCACCAGGAACCCGATCAGTTCCTATCCGCGTGGCCGGCCGATGCCGCTCGGGCGCGGCGCGATCGCGCGCTCGATCCTGGCGCTGCTGCCCCGGCCGCGCCTGCTGCCGCTGATCGAGCGTAATCTCGCCGACCTGCGCGCGGTTGGTCTCGGCGACACCGCCGATGATGTCCTGAAAAGCCTGAGGAAGGTCCGCAAGGCCGGCTTTTGCGTCGCCTATGGCGAGGTCACCCCGGGCGCCGTCGGCATCGCCGCGCCTGTCGTCGACGATCGCGATTCCCCGATCGCCAGCGTCTGCGTCACCATTGCCGGCAATCTGGTGACAGGCGCGCAGATCGATCAGATCGGCGCCGAGGTCCGGCGCGTGGCGTCGCAGATTTCGGCCGATCAGGCGAACGGGAAAGCTGAGCAAAATCTTATATTGTGAGATTTTTCTTGACTCAAGGCAGGACCTGTTCTCATTTTTGCCGCCCGCGCGCCAATCAGCCAATCGCAAGAAGCCAAAATGAACATGCCCGCCGAATCAGCCACACAAGTCGTCATTGTCGGGGGTGGGCCGGTTGGCCTTGGTCTCGCGATCGACCTCGGCCAGCGCGGCACTAACTGCATTCTGGTCGAGCGCTACGTCAGCCCGCAGCCGATCCCGAAGGGTCAAAACCTGACCCAGCGCACCCTCGAGCACTTTTACTTCTGGGGCGCGGAGGCGGAGCTTCGGACGGCACGAACGATCCCGCCCGATTACGGCATCGGCGGCATGACATCCTACGGCACGCTGCTGAGCGGCTATCGGTATGACTGGCTGCAGCGCGAGCTGGTGCGGCCTTACTACTTCACCGACAACGAACGGCTGCCGCAATACGCCACCGAGGCCGTGCTACGGCAGCGCTTGAGTCAGTTGCAGAACGTCGAGACAGTTTATGGCTGGAGCGCCTCGGGCATCGCGCAGGACGCCGAGGGCGTGCAAGTGACGATCGCCGAGCGCAACAGCGCTCGGCAGCGCGTGCTGCGAGCAGACTATGCGGTCGGCTGCGACGGCAGTCGCTCGCTGGTGCGCGAGGCGGCCGGCATCACCCAGACGCTAACCGACCACGACCGGCTGATGGTGCTGCTGGTGTTCCGCTCGACCGGTCTGCACAAGTTGCTGGAGCGCTATCCCAACAAGTCCTTCTACAACGTGCTGCATCCGGACTTGCAGGGCTACTGGAAATTCTTCGGCCGCGTCGATCTTGGCACCACCTGGTTCTTCCACGCACCGGTGCCGCTCGGTACGACCAAAGACAATTTCGATTTCCGCAGGCTCCTGCATGGGGCGGTCGGCGAAGAATTCGACGTCGCGTTCGAACACATCGGCTTCTGGGAGCTGCGCGTCGCGATCGCCGATCAATACCGCGCTGGCCGCGTCTTCATCGC
Organism: Bradyrhizobium sp. AZCC 2262; assembly: GCF_036924535.1. Lineage (NCBI taxonomy): Bacteria > Pseudomonadati > Pseudomonadota > Alphaproteobacteria > Hyphomicrobiales > Nitrobacteraceae > Bradyrhizobium > Bradyrhizobium sp. AZCC 2262. The sequence goes on from NZ_JAZHRT010000001.1 coordinate 7,800,532, forward strand.
CGGCGATGCCGCGCACAGCCATCCGCCCTATGGCGGTTACGGCATCAACACCGGGCTCGAAGACGCCGCCAATCTCGGCTGGAAGCTTGCGGCGGCGCTGCAGGGCTGGGCCGGCGCGCATCTGCTGGATACCTATGGCGAGGAACGCCGCCCGGTGTTCGCGTCGACCGCGCAGGATTTCATCGAGAAGGCGATCGAGGGCGACCGGAAATTTTTGGCCAGCTTCGATCCCGCGGCCGACAAGGCTGCGTTCGAGGCCGAATGGCAGGCGCGCTCGTCCGGCGCGCGTTCGGAAGTGAATTCGTTCGAGCCGAATTACGAGGGCTCCTCGATCGTCGCAGGCCCGCCTGGCGCCGCCTGCAGCGCGATCGGGTCCCATCAATTCTTGGCGCGCGCCGGGCATCATCTGGCGCCGCGACAACTTTTGTCGGGCCGCAATGTCTTCGAGGAACTGGGCGAAGGGTTTACGCTGTTCGATTTCGGCGCGCCGGACGCCGCCGCCACGGTCAGGCGAGCCGCCGACGCCAGCGGCGTAACGCTCAAGCCCGTCGAGAACAATTGCGCGGAAGCGAGGGAATTCTACAAGGCGGCGCTGGTGCTGGTCCGGCCCGATCAATTTGTCGCCTGGGTTTCGGACGGCGATGTGACAGACGCGGAGGTCATGATCCGTCGCGTGGTCGGCGGCCATCCCTGACAGATCGCCCCAGTTCTGTCGTCGAACAGGAACGCGTCGAAGGCAGGCAAGGAAACACAAGGAACAGGCTATGAGTCGATACAGTGCCGCGCATTATTTCCTCGAAGGTCTCGTCGACCTCGGCGTCGAGTATATCTTCGCCAATCTCGGCACCGATCATGTCTCGCTGATCGAGGAGATCGCGCGCTGGGACCGCGAAGGCCGCAAGCATCCGGAAGTGATCCTTTGCCCGCACGAGATCGTGGCCGTTCACATGGCCGGCGGATATGCGCTGGCGACCGGCAGGGGACAGGCGGTGTTCGTGCATGTCGACGCCGGGACCGCCAATGCCTGCATGGCGATCCAGAACCTGTTTCGGTATCGGCTGCCGGTGATGCTGTTCGCCGGACGCGCGCCCTTCACGCTGCATGGTGAATTGACCGGATCCCGCGACACCTATGTGCACTTCGTGCAGGATCCCTTCGACATCGCCAGCATCGTGCGCCCCTACGTAAAATGGGAGTATTCGCTGCCCTCCGGCGTCGTCGTAAAGGAAGCGCTCGCCCGCGCCGGCGCCTTCATGCACAGCGACCCACCCGGGCCGGTCTACATGATGCTTCCGCGCGAGACGCTGGCCGAGGAGTGGGAAGAAGCGCGGATGCCGGCCTACAATCCCGCGCGCTATGGCGGCGTCGCAGCCGGCGGCATCGATCCCGCTCGCGTCGATGCCATCGCCACGCGATTGATGGCGGCGGAAAATCCGATCGCGCTGACGGCCTATCTCGGGCGCAATGCCGGCGCGGTCGCGGCGCTGGAGCGCCTCGCGCTTGCCTGCGGCATCCGGATTGCCGAGTTCAACTCGATCGACCTCAATGTTTCGCAGAATTCGCCGTGCTTTGCCGGTTTCGATCCGATGCCTCTGCTGGAACAGGCCGACGTCGGACTGCTGCTCGATACCGACGTACCTTTTGTGCCGCAATACGCCAGGCGCGTCGAAGCGATCGACTGGATCCAGATCGACATCGATCCATTGAAGTCGGATTTCCCGATGTGGGGATTCCCGACCGACATCAGGGTGCAGGCCGATTGCGCGACGGTGCTGCGGCAGGTGCTCGAGGTGGTCGCGGCGCGCGCCGATGACGGCTATCGCAAACGCATCGTCGACCGGATTGCCGGCTGGAGCAGCGCCCGCGAGGCCGCGGACAGGCGGCGCGCATCCGCAGCCGCGAACAAGGGCGCACCCGGCGCGATCAGCGCGCCATATTTGTTCGCGACCTTGAACCGCGCGCTATCGCAGGACGATATCGTCGTCAACGAAGCGATCCGCAATGCGCCGCTGGTGCAGGAGCATATCCGCCGCACGCGGCCGGGAAGCTATGTCGGCCTCGCCGGCGGCGGGCTCGGCTTCAGCGGCGGCATGGCGCTGGGCCTGAAGCTGGCGCAGCCGGAGCGACGCATCGTGCAGATCATCGGCGACGGCGGCTTTCATTTTTCCTCGCCGGACTCGGTATTTGCCGTCGCCCAGCAATATCAAATCCCGATTCTGACGGTCGTGCTCGACAATGGCGGCTGGCAGGCGGTCAAGTCGTCGGTGCAGCGGGTTTATCCGAAGGGTGCCGCCGCGGCGACCAATTCCTTTCAATCGCAACTGCGCTCAGGCCGGCAGGGCGAGCAGCGAAGCTTTTCCGATATCGGCCGCGCGTTCGGCGCGCACGCTGAATTCGTCGGCGATCCGGATGAACTCGCCGCGACCGTCGATCGCTGTCTCGCCGCCGTCGACAGCGGGATTGCCGCCGTCCTGCATGTCCAGATCACGCCGCTCTAGCTGATAATCCAGACTTGTTCGCCGTGCCCCAAATTGCGCATCAAGATGCATTTTGTCCCGGGAGGGATCGAGATCATGAAAACCTTTGGCCGCGTGGCGCTGGCCGCCATCTGTTTGAGCTGTTCCGGTCTCGTGCATGCTGCCGACGAGGTCAAATATCCGACCCGGCCGATTCACATCGTGGTCGGCTTCACGCCGGGCGGCGGCAACGACATCATCGCCCGCGTCGTCGGGCAAAAGCTGTCGGAAAGTCTCGGCCAGCCGGTCATCATTGAAAACAAGCCCGGCGCGGGTGCGATCCTTGCCACCGAATACGTCGCGCGGTCTGCACCCGACGGTTACACGCTGCTGGTCGGTGCCAGCGGCGCGATGGTCATCAATCCGGCAGTCTATGAGAAACTGAGTTACGACACGATGCGGGATTTCACGCCGGTGTCCGAGCTTGGATCGTTTCCATTGATCCTGATCGTCAACGCCGCCTCGCCGTTCAAGTCGTTGGCCGATCTCGTCGCTTATGCAAAGGCGAATCCCGACAAGGCGAACTATTCGAGTTCCTCCGCCGCCTTCCAACTCGCAACCGAACTGTTCAAGCAGAAGACCGGCGTGCCGATGCAGATGATTCCCTACAAGGGGGCCAACGATTCCGTCACCGCGGTGATCTCGGGCGAGGTGACCGCGACGATTGCCGATGCCGGACCGGTGACCAGCCAGGTTAACGGCGGTCAAGCCCGCGCGCTCGGAGTTGCTGCGCCGAAGCGGATGGACAGTTTGCCCGATGTGCCAACCATGAAGGAAGCGGGCGCCGATGTCGAAGCGGTGTTGTGGAGCGGCATATTCGTGCCCGCGGCGACGCCGGTCGAGATTGTCAGGAAGCTGGAAGCTGAATTCGTCCGCATTGCGCGGTTGCCGGACGTTGTCGCCCGCCTCAAGCTGCTCAACATCGATTCTGTCGGCAATTCATCGGAAGAGTTTTCGCGCATTATCGCGGCGGATCTCGAACGGTGGCGAGCGGTCGCCCGCGCCGGCAACATCAAGATAGCCCAATAGAACCGTCGTACGCGGAGACGAGGAAATGGCCGAGCGGCTGCATGCTGATGTCGTGGTGGTTGGCGCAGGCCCGGTCGGGCTGACTTTGGCAACGGATCTCGCCTGGCGCGGCGTCGACGTCATCGTGCTGGAATCCCGCGCGTCGGGCGAGCCGCCCAGCGTCAAGTCGAACCACGTCTCGGCGCGTTCGATGGAAATCTTTCGCCGGCTCGGCGTCGCGCAAAAGGTGCGCGACGCCGGGTTACCGGCGGATTATCCCAACGACGTGGTCTATCGCACCACGTTTCTCGGACGCGAAATCACACGCATCAAAATTCCGTGCCGCGCCGAGCGCTATACCGCCAAGGACGGCCCGGATACCTGGTGGCCGACGCCGGAGCCGCCGCACCGGATCAACCAGATCTATCTCGAACCGGTGTTGTTCGCCCATCTGTCGGCAATGCCGAGCGCACGCATTTTCAACGGCACGTCATTGGTCGATTTTACGCAAGGCACGGAAGGAGTCACTGCCTTCGCCACCGCGAACGGCAGGGAGATCGAGATCTCCTGCAAGTACCTGGTCGGCTGCGACGGCGGCCGCTCGCTGGTGCGCAAGAAAATCGGCGCGACGCTGAGCGGCGACGTCGCCCTGCAGCATGTGCAGTCGAGTTACATTCGCGCGCTAAAACTGCTCGGCATGCTGCTGGAACAAGGTGGCACTCCGGCATGGGGATCCTTCTCACTGAACGCGCGGCAATCCGGCAATGTCTACGCCATCGACGGCAAGCAGAACTGGTTGGTTCATGTCTATCTCAAGCCGGGGATCACGGACTTTGAGGCGGTCGACCGCGACGCCGCGATCCGCACCGTGCTCGGCGTTGACCAGGATTTCGAGTACGAACTGCTCAGCAAGGAAGACTGGGTTGGGCGCCGCCTGATCGTCGACAAGGTGCGCGACAACAAGGTCTTCATCTGCGGCGATGCCTGTCATCTCTGGGTGCCCTATGCCGGCTACGGCATGAATGCCGGCATTGCCGACGCCGCCAATCTGGCGTGGCTATTGGCGGCGCGGCTCGAAGGCTGGGGCGGAGAAGGCATTTTGGCAGCCTATGCAGCCGAGCGGCTGCCGATCACCGATCAGGTTTCGCATTTCGCGATGGACCATGCGCATGCCATGGCCAAAGCGCGAGTATCCGTGAGCGATGCAATTGAGGCCGACGGACCGGAGGCCGACGCCTATCGCGCCGCGGTCGGCAAGACGACTTATGACCTCAATGTGCAGCAGTATTGCTGCGCGGGGTTGAACTTCGGCTATTTCTATCAGGGGTCGCCGATCATCGTTTACGATGGCGAAGCTGCGCCTCCCTATACGATGGGAGAGTTCACGCCATCGACGGTTCCGGGCGCCCGCCTACCCCATATCTGGCTCGAAGATGGACGTTCGCTTTATAACGCGCTGGGACCATTTTATACGCTGCTGCGTCTGGACCCGGACATAGACGTATCGAGCCTGACAAATGCCGCAGCGACCGCATGCGTTCCGTTGACAGTACTCGATATATCCAGCTTTGAAGCGGCGAAGTTGTTTGCGCGCAACCTCATCTTGGTCCGACCAGACCAGCACGTCGCTTGGCGCGGAAATGGCGTCCCGGCAAATCCCGACTGGCTGGTGAACATCATCCGTGGAGCGGGATCTGCATAGTAAGCCCCATAGCGAGGCTGACGTTCCGCATAAACTTGCGCACCGACGCAGATAGTATCCAAAAAAAACTGGCGGAGAGGGAGGGATTCGAACCCCCGATAGGCTTGCACCTATGCCGCATTTCGAGTGCGGTGCATTCGACCACTCTGCCACCTCTCCAGGCGCCATGACGGGTGATTCCTCGACCCGCGGTCGGGGCGAGTTCTAGGCGAGGATGGCGGGCCGGGCAAGGCGCGGGGCCAAGAAATCCGTTGTGGCCTTGGGAAGCAAAAAAGGAGCCCAAAATGGAGCATTTGACGGTTCGGGCGAATGGCGCGGCACTTCACGTGGCCCGCCTGGGTGCCGGGCAACCGCTGCTGTTGCTGCATGGCTGGCCCGAATTCTGGCTGACCTGGGAGCCTGTCATGACGCGGCTCGCCGATCGCTTCGCGCTGTATGCACCTGATCTGCGCGGCTTCGGCGACAGCGACAAGCCCGAGGGGCTATTCGGGCCCGATCAGCAGGCCGCCGACATGCTGGCATTGATGGATGCGCTTGGCCTCGCGCAGGCCGGTATCGTCGGTCACGACGTCGGCGGCGCATTGATGCAGCCGCTGGCGCGGCTGGCGCCCGAGCGCATCGCCGGCCTGTTCTTCTTCGATTTCGTCTATCCTGGAATAGGATCCCGGATGGCAGAGCCGGAGCGCCTCAACAACATCTGGTATCAATCCTTTCACCAGATGGAGATGGCGCCTGCCCTCGTCGGCGCGAGCCGCGAAAGCTGCCGGCTCTATATCGGGCATTTCCTTAAAGCCTGGTCGCATCGCAAGCTCGTCTTTGACGATCAACTCGAGGCCTTCACCGACCATTTCCTCAAGGAAGGAAACCTTGCCGGTGGTTTCGCGCATTACCGCGCAGCCCACGCCGGCCGGGTCAGGATGATGAAGGGTGAAGCGCCGGCGTTACCGCCGATCGGCGTGCCGACCTGTGTTCGCTGGGCCGAGCATGATCCGCTGTTTCCCTATCAATGGACCGACCGGCTCGGCGAGACCTTTGCAAATCTCGATCTCGCGATGCTTCCCGATGTCGGCCACTTTCCCCATCGCGAGGATCCCGATCGCGCAGCGTCGGAGATCGCGGCGTTCTTTACGCGCATCGGCTGGAGCTGAAGAAAATGGGTGGGACCGCCAGACGCGACAAAAATACTGGCGGCCCCGTGCCGCTGCTTTGAAATTCCGACCGGGAAGTGCGGCTTCGCGGCCAGGCGGAGCGACGAAAATGACGGTAGCGACCGCGACGGAAACGGCAACGCGAAGCCGGTTTTAACCTAACCAGTCAACCTTACTACCCGCGAAAAACGTTAATCCCGCCCCTTCTTCGCCTTCTTCTCGTCCTTGCCGCTTTCCTTGCGCCGATTGGTGAAGCGCGCATTGCCGAGGCCGGTGCCGATGGTCAGCACGCCCCAGCGCTCGACGTCCTGCATGAAGGGAACTTCGGACAGGCCCTGCACCACGCCGTCATTGTGCATCAGCACCGCTGTATCGTGATCGCCGATCTGCGGGATCGCCTCCACCAGGCTTGCCGGCAGGTTGAACTTGCTGCTCTCCCAATTGCCCGGCAGGTTCTGTGCGCCCTTTTCGATCGAGCCGTCCTCGTTGATCACGCCGGGACAGGCGATGCCGATGAAGGGCGCGAGCTTGAGGCCTTCGGTCTCGGCCGCGGCGATCAATTCCCTCAGCATCTTGACCAGCCGCTTCACCGCGCCTTCGCGCGTCGGCTCATCGTCGGCGTGTCGCCACAGATCGGACTTCCACACCGTGGCCTTGGAAAGGTCGGGCGCCTTCTTCCAGCGCGTATCCACGACGCCGCAGCGGATGTTGGTGCCGCCGATATCGACCGCGAGGATGCTGTCATGGCCTTCGAATATCCATGACGGCGCCAGATGCAGCGTGCCGAGCAGGCCGGCGTCATCGGGATGAAAGCGGATCGGCACCAGATCGACGTCAAAATCTTCCGCCTTGAGGATGATGTCGGTGCGGGCGATCGCGAGCTCGCCGACCCGGCTCTGCCGAAAGCCGCCGCCGACCACGATGCGCTCGGTATCGGCCCACGCCTTGGTCTTGAGAAACCGCCCCGTTACATAGGCCAGCTCCTGGGCGAATTCCTCGATCGCGCCGTGCACCAGGGCGGCGGCGCCGACGTCCTCGCCGACCAGCGCCTCGTCGAGTTCGCTCTTGGGGATCTCGCCTGCGCTCTTTTTGCCGAGGGGGTCATCGCCGTTTTTCTTCAGCGGCTTGCGCAAGCCGTCCAGGATCTTGCGGAAAGCCCCCTTGCTGGCGCGGTCGCCGAGAAAGCCCTCGTCGTCCTTCAATTCGACGTTGAAACTGTCGACCTCGACCGACGGCAGGCGGGTAGCGCCGTGGCGGGCGATGCCCGTGGTCGTTATGGTATCTTCAGCCATGAGTCCTGAGCCCCTGCCGGATTTCGCTGGCGACAACGGCCGGGGAACCCATTGGTTTCATGGGGACGAATGGCGAGTCGCGAATCACGAATGGGGGTGGCAAACAGGGCCCCCTGCTCGCTATTCGCCACGCGCCCTTCGCCTTTTCGGCCCCAAATCCTTCATTTTTGGCGGGTTTTCAGGCCATTTTGCCTTGACTCACGGCTTTCTCAGGCTATAAGTCCCCGCATCCGGCGCGGGATTTCTCGCGCCGCTTGTTTTTGCGCGAATTCTGAGGGGCTTGCTCCCCGGCCGCGCGAAAATCGTACCCATAACGACTGACCAAAAAGCCGACCCGGGCAAACCCTGTTGGGAATATGTCCGAGGCCGGGATCGAACACGAAGGAAAAAAACGATGTTCGCAGTCATCAAAACCGGCGGCCGGCAATACCGCGTCGTTCCGGATGATGTGCTCGAGATAGGCAAGATCGCCGGCGATGTCGGCACGATCGTGCAGCTTGGTGAAGTTCTGGTGGTCGGCGGTGATACGCCGGTGCTGGGCACGCCGACGGTGGCAGGCGCTACCGTTGCGGCCGAAGTGCTGGATCACAAGCGCGGCCCCAAGGTGATCGCGTTCAAGAAGCGTCGCCGCAAGAATTCGCGCCGCAAGCGCGGCTATCGCGACGAGATCACGGTGCTTCGCATCACCGAGATCCTGACCGATAGCGCCAAACCTTCGATCGGCCCGCGGCCGAAGAGGGAAAAGGTCGTAGCGCCCGCCGCTGAGGGCGACGACGAGGCACCGAAGGCCGCCAAGAAGGCGCCGGCGAAAAAGGCTGCGGCGAAGTCCGCCGCAAAGAAGGCCCCGGCCAAGAAGGCCGCCGCGAAGGGCAAGAGCGACAAGAAGTGATACGCTTCGACGAAAAGTTGAAGCGTGATGAAAAGTGAAATGATTCCGTCAAGGAATTGATCTAAATATTAGCGAAGTCGGAGACGGGCCATGGCTCACAAAAAAGCAGGCGGTTCATCGCGAAACGGACGCGATTCAGCGGGCAAGCGCCTGGGCATCAAGGCCTATGGCGGCGAGCACGTGATTCCCGGCAACATTATCGCGCGTCAGCGCGGCACCACCTGGCATCCCGGCCTTAATGTCGGCATGGGCACCGACCATACTCTGTTTGCCAAGGTTGAGGGTCATGTCGAGTTTCGTGCAAAAGCCAATGGTCGCACTTTCGTATCGGTGGTTCCGATGGCGGAGGCGGCCGAATAGACGGTGGACACATCCGAGTCCGCCGGGTCCTGTTGAACCGGCGGAGTCGAAAAGGGCTCCAAGGGGAGGCGGGAAACCGGCCTCCCTTTTTTATTTTGCGCATTTTCGCAATCAGGAGCCCGATATGTTGCAGGACATCCCGATCCCAACGCCTGCGCTACGCGAAGCGAGTAGCTGCGTCCTCGAGACCGAACGGCTGACGTTGCGCCGGCCGACGCTCGCGGACGTAAAAGCGATTGCACATCTCGCCAACGATCGCCGCATTGCGGAAAACACCCGCCGCCTGCCGCACCCTTATCTGCAGGACCATGCGGTCGAATTCGTGCGCGCGACTTCCACCGGCAACAACGAGACCGTGTTCCTGATCGAACAGAACTATTCGCCCGTCGGCGTGGTCGGCATCGACCGCAGCGCGCCGGATGCGCCGGAGCTCGGCTACTGGCTCGGGGTGGAGCATTGGGGCCAGGGCTTTGGCACCGAGGCCGCGCGCGCGGTGATCGATTTCTTCTTCGAGGAATTCGATGCCGAGCACCTGATCTCGGGCGCCCGCGTCGCCAATCCGGCGTCGCGCAACATCCTGGAGAAATGCGGCTTCCAGTGGAGCGGCGTCGAGCTGCACCGCTTCGAGGCGCTGGGATCCTCGACCCCGGTCGACCGCTTCCGCCTGACGCGCGGTGTGTGGTCGTCGCTGAAGAACTGGGGAAGCTCGACGAGGCGAGAGCGGTAGCTCGCAGCCTCCGCAATAGCACGCAATAACAGCCGTCGTCCCTGCGAACGCAGGGACCCATACGCCGCGGCCTGTCGGTTGGGCGATGGAGTTAGTTGTCTTCGTAACGATGAGCGACGGTGGCTATGGGTCCCTGCGTCCGCAGGGACGACGGCTATGTGCGTCGCTACGCCGGCGGATTGACCACCGCTTCCTCGCGCCCGAGCTTCTGCTCACGCAGGAAAATATAGAAACCCGCGCCGATAATGATGGCCGCGCCGATCAAAGTCGAGATCGAGGGCACGTCACCCCACACGACGAAGCCGAAGATCACCGCCCACACGATCATTGAATATTGATAGGGCACCACCACGCTCGCCGGCGCCAGTTTCAGCGAACGGTTGATGCATAGCAACGCGACGACCGACGTAACTCCCGCTATGGCAAACAGAGCCAGGCTGCCGAGGGTCGGCGTCACCCAGCCGATCGGTGACATCAGTGCGCCGAGCAGGAACGTGCCGCCAAATTGCGACGTCGCCAGCACGATATCCGGCGTCGCCCGCAGCGAGCGTGTGATCAGCATCAGGAACGCGAACGAAAGACTGCCGCCGAGCGCGATCATGGCGGGCCAGCTTACGGTCAGCGTGGACGGGCGCAGCGCAATCAGAACGCCGCAGAACCCGATCAGGATCGCGGTCCAGCGCCGCCACCCGACGCGTTCGCCGAGCACGATGCCGGACAGCGCGGTGACGAAGATCGGCGAGGCCAGATAATAGGTGATGACGTCGGCGAGCGGCAGATAGACCGTGGCGAGAAAGAAGGCGGCAACTTCCAGCGTCGAAAGCGTGACGCGAAGCAATTGCAGCCACGGCCGTTCGAGGCGGCCGAATTCGGCGCGCTGCTTCCAGATGATCGGCAGCAGCACGAGCAGCGCCGCGCAGGCGCGCAACCACAGCAACTGCCCGACCGAATAGGTCGCGACCATGAATTTACCGAGCGCATCGCCGAACGAGAACATGAAGATCGACAGCAGCATCAAGCCGATGCCGGCCAGCCGCGCGGAGCGCTCGTCATAGGTGGAGATTTTGGCGAACAGGCTCATTGGGACGCGGCGCTTCCTGCGGTTTCTCCGTCATGGCCGAACTTGTTCCGGCCATCCACGTTCTTTGTGTCGCTGTTTTAAGGACGTGGATGCCCGGGACAAGCCCGGGCATGACGAATTGAGCCAATTGTCGCAGCCTTTTCCCTGCGATACCGGTATTTTCCCTCGAAAAAAAGAAACGGCAGGAAACCAACATGACCGACTTCGATCCCGCACAGCATCGTATGGTGAGCGAACAGCGGTGGTTCGAGGATTTCGTGCTCGGCGAACGCTTCGTGATCCCGAGCCGGACCCAGACCTCTGCGGTGTTCGCCGCATTCCAGACCGCAAGCGGCGACACCCATCCGATCCACTACGACGTCGAATACTGCCGCGCCCGCGGCATGCCGGACCTGCTCGCGCATGGGTTCCAGACGCTGGTCCACACCGCTCCGGGCGCCGGACTGTTTCCCTACATCGTCGAGGAATCGCTGGTCGGATTCCTCGAGCAATCGAGCAAGTTCCTGAAGCCGGTCTATGCCGGCGACACCATCTATCCCGCGCTCGAAGTGATCGAACTCGTCCCCGGCCGCACCACCGGCGTAGTGACGCTGCGCTCCACCGTGTTCAACCAGCGAAAAGAACTGGTGCTGGAGGGGATACAGAAGTTTCTGGTGCGGCGGCGGCCGGCCTCCTAAGAAGCCCTCGCTTCCGGTTCAGAACCGTAAAAACGCCCGAAAATTAAGGCTTTTCGCCAATGTTGGGCCGCTTGAGGGTTGCCGCGACGGCCCCCCTGCCTTACCTAGTGGCCATCATGAAATTCCTTGACGAGGCAAAGGTCTATATCCGCTCCGGCGACGGCGGCAACGGCTGCGTGGCGTTCCGCCGCGAGAAGTTCATCGAGTTCGGCGGCCCCTCCGGCGGCAATGGCGGCCGTGGCGGCGACGTCATCGTCGAGGTCGTCGACGGGCTGAACACGTTGATCGACTATCGCTACCAGCAGCACTTCAAGGCGCCGAAGGGCACCAATGGCATGGGCAAGGACCGCCATGGCGCCAACGGCAAATCGATCGTACTCAAGGTGCCGGTGGGCACCCAGATTTTCGACGAGGATCGCGAGACGCTGATCCATGACTTCACTGAGCTCGGTGAAAAATTCGTGCTGGCCGAAGGCGGCAATGGCGGCTTCGGCAACGCGCATTTCAAATCCTCCACCAACCGCACGCCGCGCAACGCCAATCCCGGCCAGGAAGGCGAGGAGCGCTGGATCTGGCTCAGGCTGAAACTGATTGCGGATGCCGGCCTCGTCGGCCTGCCCAATGCGGGCAAGTCGACCTTCCTCTCCGTCGTCAGCGCGGCCAAGCCGAAGATCGCCGACTATCCGTTCACGACGCTGCATCCGCAGCTCGGCGTCGTGAACGCGCAGGGCCGCGAATTTGTGCTCGCCGACATTCCAGGCCTCATCGAGGGCGCGCATGAAGGCGCGGGGCTGGGCGACCGGTTTCTTGGTCACGTCGAGCGCTGCCGCGTGCTGCTGCATCTGATCGATGCGACCTGCGAACACGCGGGCAAGGCCTACAAGACGGTGCGAACCGAGCTCGAGGCCTATGAGGGGCATCTCGCCGACAAGATCGAGATCGTGGCGCTGAACAAGATCGACGCGGTCACGCCGGACGAATTGAAGAAGCAGCGCGATCGCCTGAAGCGCGCCGCGAAGAAGACGCCGCTGTTGCTCTCGGGCGTGACCGGCGAAGGTGTGCCGGAAGCGCTCCAGGCGCTGGTCGAGGTGATCGGCGAAGCTCCGGTTTCGCTGAAGGCCAAGGGCGGCCAGGCGGAGCCGTGGGCGCCGGTAACGCCGCCGCAGGGCTGATGCAAACCTGAGCCTTCCCGCCGCCGCGCCACTTCCAAATCAGGCAACTGGCGCGTATTGCTTCCGAACACCCGTATTATCCGACCGCATCCATGAAACGCCCCGCGCTCAAAAACTTTCGCCGCATCCTCGTCAAGGTCGGCTCCTCGCTGCTGGTCGATTCCGACGCCGGCGAGGTCCGCGCCAAATGGCTGTCGGCGCTGGTCGCCGATATCGCCAAGCTGCACGGCGAAGGCCGTGACGTTCTGGTCGTATCGTCGGGTTCGATTGCGCTCGGACGCAGCCGCCTGAAATTGCCGCGCGGCCCGCTGAAGCTCGAGGAAAGCCAGGGCGCCGCCGCGGTGGGACAGATCGCGCTGGCGCGGATCTGGTCGGAGGTGCTTGGCGCTCACGGCATCGGCGCCGGACAGATTCTTGTGACGCTGCAGGACACCGAGGAGCGCCGCCGCTATCTCAACGCCCGCTCGACGATTGCAAAACTTCTGGAATGGCGCGCGGTGCCCGTGATCAACGAGAACGACACGGTGGCGACCAACGAAATCCGTTACGGCGACAATGACCGCCTCGCCGCGCGCGTCGCCACCATGGCCAGCGCCGACCTGCTGATCCTGCTGTCCGATATCGACGGCCTCTACGACGCGCCGCCCGGCGCCAATCCGAACGCAAAGCTGATTCCGATCGTCGAATCCGTCACCTCGGAGATCGAGGGCATGGCGGGCGCGGCGGAATCCGAACTGTCGCGCGGCGGCATGTTCACCAAGATCGAGGCGGCGAAGATCGCGACCACATCGGGCACGCACATGCTGATCGCATCGGGCAAGATCCAGCATCCGTTGCAGGCGATTGCCGATGGCGGCCGCTGCACCTGGTTCCTGACGCCAGCCAATCCCGTCACCGCGCGAAAACGCTGGATCGCGGGTTCGCTGGAGCCCAAGGGCACGCTGACCATCGACGCCGGCGCCGTCGCCGCGCTCCGCGCCGGCAAGAGCCTGCTGCCGGCCGGCGTGATCCGGATCGACGGCCAGTTCGCCCGCGGCGATGCGGTCGTGGTGCGCGGCCCCGACACCCACGAGATCGGCCGCGGCCTCATCGCCTACGACGCCGAGGATGCCGAAAAGATCAAAGGCCGCTCCTCGCCGGACGTGATGGCGATCCTCGGCATCTCAGGCCGGGCGGAGATGATCCACCGGGATGATCTGGTGGTGGGCCCGGCCGGGGCCATTCCGGCCAAGTAGGCCACTGGCCGAGCGACCGATTGCCGGCATCGTTACGTCAGCAAACCTGGTTGTTTCGCTGGAAATCAAATCGTAGCTCGCGTCGGACCACAAAGAATTCGACATGGCATGGCGGAGCAATCAAACAACCACCATCTCCGTAAAGCTGCACCGTGAGGCGCCTCATGAGCCCTTCGAAGTCATTTGCCATTCCGACCGTAGCCGCGGTGGCCCCCGCCGACGTCGAGCGGGCAGTCGCCGTCCTGACGCTCGCATTCAGTGCCGATCCGGTGACCCGGTGGACCTATCCAGAGCCTGCGCAGTATCTGGCCCGCTTCCCGGTATTGGTGCGCGCGTTTGGCGGCGGCGCTTTCACCGAAGGAACTGCGCGCCACGTCGCGGACTATGCGGGAGCAGCGCTGTGGCTCCCGCCGGGTATCGAACTCGACGAGGCGGCAATTGGGGCAAGTTTGCCACCGGGACGGGAAAGCGAGTTTGCCGCCGTGTTCGAAGCGATGGCTTCCTACCATCCACAGGAGCCGCATTGGTACCTGCCGCTGATCGGCGTCGATCCGGCCCGTCATCGCAACGGTTACGGCGCAGCTCTGCTGCAGGACACCCTTCGCCGGTGCGATCAGGATCATGTCGCGGCGTACCTCGAATCCACCAATCCCGCCAATATCACGCTGTATCAACGGCATGGCTTCGAGCTCCAGGGCACCATCCAGGTGGGGTCGTCGGCGCCGCTGTTTCCGATGTTTCGCCCGGCACGCTGAAGGACCGGTCTGCCTCCCGCGGGCCTATCCGGCCGCCAGCCATGCCCCTTCGGCACCTCGCCAAACCTTCAATTTCCGTGCTAGGACATGGCCTTAACTCAAGATCCGAGACCTCTGATGACCGCGCCGCTCAAGGCAATCGATGGCACCGCCGATCTGCCCGCTTTGATGACCGATCTCGCCGCCCGCGCCCGCGCCGCCGCGCGGGTGCTGGCGCTTGCCTCGCCCGAGCAGAAGAACCGCGCGCTTGACGCCATCGCACGCGCCATCCGCAGCCATGCGCCGGCCATTCTCGCGGCCAATGCCGAGGATGTCGCCGAGGTTCGCGCCGGCGGTGCGACATCAGCCTTCATCGATCGCCTGACGCTGACGCCGGCGCGCATCGAGGCGATGGCCGACGGCGTCGCCACCGTGCGTCAGATCGCCGATCCCGTCGGCACCGTCACCGAAAGCTGGCAGCGTCCGAACGGCATGACCATCGAGCGCGTGCGCGTGCCGCTCGGCGTGATCGGTGTGATCTTCGAAAGCCGTCCCAATGTCGCCGCGGATGCCGGCGTGCTGTGCCTGAAGGCCGGCAACGCCGTCATCCTGCGCGGCGGCTCCGACAGTTTCCGTTCCTGTCGCGCGATCCATGACTGCCTGGTGCAGGGCCTGCGCGAGGCCGGCCTGCCTGAAGCCGCGATCACCCTGGTGCCGACGCGCGACCGCGCCGCGGTTGGGCTGATGCTGACCGGATTGAACGGCGGCGTCGACGTGATCGTGCCCCGCGGTGGCAAGAGCCTCGTCGCACGCGTCGAGGCGGAAGCCCGCGTGCCTGTTTTCGCGCATCTCGAAGGCGTCAACCACGTCTATGTCGATCGTTCGGCCAATCTCGAAATGGCGAAGAAGATCGTGCTCAATGCCAAGATGCGCCGTCCCGGCGTCTGCGGTGCGGTCGAGACGTTACTGGTCGATCGCGCGGCCGCCGCCACGAGCCTGAAGCCGCTGGTCGAGATGCTGATCGACGCCGGCTGCGAGGTGCGCGGCGACGACGCCGTGCAGAAGATCGATACGCGCGTGAAGCCCGCCTCCGACGAGGATTGGAACACCGAGTATGAAGACGCGATCATCTCGGCAAGGGTCGTCGACGGTCTCGATGACGCGCTCGCGCATATCCACAGTCATGGTTCGCATCATACCGACGCGATCGTGACGGAGGACGCGCGCGCTGCCGAGAAATTCCTCAGCGAGGTCGATTCCGCGATCGTGCTGCACAACGCATCGACGCAGTTCGCGGATGGCGGCGAGTTCGGCTTCGGCGCGGAAATCGGGATTGCCACCGGCAAATTCCACGCCCGCGGCCCGGTCGGCGCCGAGCAGCTGACGAGCTTCAAATATCGCGTTCACGGCACCGGGCAGACGCGGCCGTGACTTCAACCCCGTGCACGCGGTGACCCGGCTGATGCAATCGCAATCGGCCGCGCAAGCCATCCCCTTCCATACCAACGGCATGCGCATCGGCCTGCTCGGCGGCTCGTTCAATCCGCCACACGCGGCACATCGCGCGATCAGCCTTTTTGCACTGAAGCGCCTCAAGCTCGATCGCGTCTGGTGGCTGCTAACGCCGGGCAATCCGCTCAAGGATAACGGCCGGCTGCATGGCCTTGCCGAGCGTGCCGATGCCGCGCTGAAAATCGCCGACGACCCGCGCATCGACGTCAGTTGTCTCGAAGCTGTCATCGGCACCCGATACACTGTCGATACGATCATCCACTTGCGCCGCCGCGTTTCCGGCGTGCACTTCGTCTGGATCATGGGCGCCGACAATCTTGCGCAATTCCATCGTTGGCAAAACTGGCGGCGCATTGCCGCAGAGGTGCCGATTGCAGTGATCGACCGTCCGCCACAGAGTTTCCGCGCGCTCGCCGCGCCGGCCGCACAGGCCCTGGCACGCTATCGGTTGCCTGCAAATCAGGCGACCCGGCTAGCAGATCAACGCGCTCCTGCCTGGGTTTTCCTCACCGGTCTGAAACTGGACATGTCGTCGACCGGCCTGCGGAACCCGGACGGTAGCTGGAAGGCAAAGAAGTGACAGTCCCGGTCTGAACCGGCGGGTGGGGACACTGGAATATTGAAACCATTAACCCCACATGCCTAATATGGTCCGCGACGCCACAGATTCGGCGTTCGCGATACAGTGAAAGGAATGGTCCCTGGCCACATCTGTATTGTCCAAGTCCAAGTCTGTTTTACCCAAGGTTTCCAGCAAGTCTGCCAAGACCCCGCGTAAAACATCGACACAAGCTGCGGCCTTGAAGGCGCAACCCGACGCCGACAAGACGCTGAATATGATCCTCTCCCGCCTCGACGATATGAAGGCGGAAGAAACGATCACCATCGACCTTCGCGGCAAATCTGCATTTTCCGACTACATGATCGTCACCACAGGCCGGGCCAACCGGCATGTCGGCGCGATCGCGGAAAACGTCACGAAAGCCCTGAAGGAAAACGGCATCAAGAACATCCATGTCGAGGGCTTGCCCAATTGCGACTGGGTGCTGATCGATTCCGGCGATGTGGTCGTGCACGTGTTCAGACCCGAGGTGCGCGAATTCTACAATCTGGAAAGGTTGTGGGCGCAAAACCCGGCGGCGGCAGCGATCTGAACGCCCGGCCGATGCGAATCGGCTGAGGCGCATGTAGTCTGCCCGACGCGCGCGAAAAAGCGCGCGTGCCGGAAAGTGCACGCCAGAAGCCGCATCGCCAGAAGCAGTATTCATGCGCCTTGTCGTGGTCTCAATCGGCCGGCTGAAGCAGGGGCCGGAGCAGGAACTGGCCGAACGCTATCGCGAGCGCTTCGAGGACATCGGCCGCAAGCTCGGCTTTCGCGGTCTCACGATTCATGAAATTCCGGAAAGCCGCGCGCGCGACACCGCGACCCGGATATCGGAGGAAGCGGCGGCGATTGTGGCGGCAATACCGGAGAAATCCGTGCTGGTGGCGCTGGACGAGCACGGCAAAAGCATCGATAGCGCGACCTTTGCCCGGCAGATCGGAGATTGGCGGGATCAAGGGATCGCCAACACAATTTTCGCGATCGGAGGCGCGGACGGACTTTCGCCCGATTTGCAGCGCAAGGCTAAGTTACGCATTGCGTTCGGCTCGGCGACCTGGCCGCATCAAATGGTCCGCGTCATGCTTCTTGAACAGATTTACCGGGCCGCGACCATTCTGGCCGGCCACCCCTATCATCGCGCGTAAGGCACGGTGACGTGAATAAAGATAACACCGAATAGACCGGATGCATTCAACGCGGGACATTCACCCATTCGACACCGGAGGCCGCGGCACGCCGCTGATTTCGGCCGTCTCGCTTTCCCTGCTGCTGCTTTCCGCAAGCCTTGCCGCGGCATCGCTTTCGCCGGCGGTAGCGCAGTCCGCAGCCCCTACACAGCAAGCGACGGCCGTTTCCCCCGATGCCATCAAGCAGCGCGAGGAGGAACTGGAGGCCACGCGCGAGCAGCAACGCAAGGCGGCCGAACTTCAGCAAAAACTGAAGGCCGATATCGCGGCGATCGGTCAGGACCGCTCCAAGCTCAACCAGCAACTGATCGACATCGCCACCCAGGTACGCAGCGTCGAGACCCGCATCGGCGAGACCGAGGCCGGGCTGCGCCCGCTCGACAGCCGTGAACAGGCGGTCAGGGCTTCGCTCGATTCACGCCGCGCCGAAATCGTCGAGGTGCTGGCGGCGTTGCAACGCGCCGGCCGGCGCACGCCGCCGGCGCTGCTGGTCCGGCCTGAAGACGCGCTGCAATCGCTGCGCACCGCCATGCTGCTGGGATCGGTCGTCCCCGAACTGCGCGGACGCGCGGAGAAACTTGCCGCCGATCTCGGCGAGCTGGTGAATTTGCGCAGGGACATCGCCACCAAACGCGACGCGCTGGCGCGAGACCGCGACCGGCTGAAGGACGATTCCGTCAGGCTGGCTGCGCTCGTCGAAGAGCGGCAGCGCAAGCAGAGCGCCGTCGAGAAGGACATGGAGGCCGAAGGCGCGCGCGCCATCAACCTGTCCAGGCAGGTCGAGAGCCTGCAAGGCCTGATCACGAAAATGGAGCAGGACCTGAAGAGTGCGGCCAAGGCGGCCGCAACCGCCAGCCTGCAGGGCGCTCCGGCTGCACCCAACGGCAAACCCAACCTGGGGGCGCTGAAGGACCCTGCCCGACTAAGCCCGGCGATCGCTTTTGCCTCCGCGAGGGGCCTGTTCGCTTTTCCGGTCAATGGTCGCAAGATTCGCGAGTTTGGCGGTTCCGACGGTGCTGGTGGCGTAGAAAAAGGCATTTCCTTGGCAACCAAGGTCGGGGCTCAGGTCACAACACCGTGTGACGGCTGGGTTGTTTACGCCGGGCCCTTCCGCAGCTATGGACAACTCTTGATCCTCAATGCCGGGGGCGGGTATCATGTCCTGATCGCCGGGATGGAGCGCATTTCGGTAAACATCGGCCAGTTTGTACTTACCGGGGAGCCGGTCGCGACGATGGGATCGACGTCCCAGGTCGCATCCATTCTCGCGACGACCGCGAGCCAGCCGGTGCTCTATGTCGAGTTCCGTAAGGACGGCACTCCAATCGACTCAGGCCCATGGTGGGCCGCAAGTGAAGGCGAAAAGGTTCGCGGATGATGCGCAAGACTTCTGTAATTCTTCTCAGCGCCGCCACCGGTGCGGCTTTGACGCTCTTCGTCACGCAGCCTCGTTCCGTGCTGATGGGATCGAGTGCACGTGCGGCCACCTCGGACACCTACCGCCAGCTCAATCTGTTCGGCGACGTGTTCGAGCGCGTGCGCAGCGACTATGTCGAGAAGCCGGACGACAGCAAGCTGGTCGAATCGGCGATATCCGGCATGCTGGCCGGCCTCGATCCGCATTCGAGCTACATGGACGCGAAGAGTTTTCGCGACATGCAGGTGCAGACCCGCGGTGAATTCGGCGGGCTCGGCATCGAGGTCACGATGGAAGACGGCCTGATCAAGGTGGTCTCGCCGATCGACGACACCCCGGCGTCGAAGGCCGGCATCATGGCCAACGACATCATCACCAATCTCGACGACGAAGCCGTGCAGGGTCTCACCCTCAATCAGGCGGTCGAGAAGATGCGCGGACCGGTCAACACCAAGATCCGCCTCAAGATCATCCGCAAGGGCCAGGACAATCCGATCGAAGTCACGCTGGTGCGCGACAACATCCGCGTCCGCTCGGTGCGCGCGCGTGTCGAACAGGACGACATCGCCTATATCCGCGTCACCACCTTCAACGAGCAGACCACCGAAGGCCTGAAGCGCGAGATCGGCACCCTCTCGAACCAGATCGGCGACAAGCTGAAGGGCTACATCATCGATCTCCGCAACAATCCCGGCGGCTTGCTGGAGGAAGCGGTCACCGTTTCCGACACCTTCCTCGAGCGCGGCGAGATCGTCTCGACCCGCGGCCGCAATGCCGAGGAAACCCAGCGCCGCGCGGCGCACACGGGCGACCTAACCAAGGGCAAGCCGATCATCGTGCTGGTCAATGGCGGCTCGGCCTCGGCCTCCGAAATCGTCGCCGGCGCGCTGCAGGACCACAAGCGGGCCACGCTGGTCGGCACGCGCTCGTTCGGTAAGGGCTCGGTGCAGACCATCATCCCGCTCGGCAGCGGCAACGGCGCGCTGCGGCTCACCACCGCGCGCTACTACACGCCGTCGGGCAAGTCGATCCAGGCCAAGGGCATCGTGCCCGACATCGAGGTGCTGCAGGATGTGCCCGAAGAATTGAAGTCGCGTACCGACACCAAGGGCGAGGCCTCGCTGCGCGGCCATCTGAAGAACGACGGCGACGAGAAGACCGGATCGCAGTCCTACGTGCCGCCGGACGCCAAGGACGACAAGGCGCTGAAGACCGCGGCCGACCTGCTGCACGGCATCAAGTCGACCGCGACCGCAGCACCCGCAACCGGCGACAAGGCGGCGGTCGAAAAGCCGGCCACCAAGGCCGCGAACTGATCGGCTCTACCAGCCAGCATTCGAAAAAAGGGCGGCCTTCGGGTCGCCCTTTTTGCTGGGCGGCGAAACTGCCGTGGCCCTGCCCCGCCGTGGTATCGTCGGCCCCGGTGATTCGGGGAGGTCCATGACGGAAACGACCGACGATCTGAGCACGCCGCTCGGACAGAAGACGGAGCGCCAGAAGCGCCGGTTCCGGCTGCCTTTCACTGCGATGCAGGCGCTGGCTGTGCTGCTCGGCCTGTTCCTGGTCGCCTTCCTCACCATAGCGCTATTCACCGATAACCCGTTTGGCGGCGAGCCGGTCGCCCGTATCGCGCTGCGCCAGGCGGCGGACGAAAAGCTCCCTGGGGCGGCCTCCGGCCATACCGAAAAGGCTGCGAAATCAGGCCAGCAAGCGCCTGCCGGCGACAACAAGACCGTCACCATCATCGACGGCTCCAGCGGCAAGCGCCAGGATGTCGTGATCGGCAGCGATGCCGGCGACAAGACCGACGCGGAGCCTGCGCCGGCGATGGCAATGACCGGCATTGATCAGCGGCTCCTGGAAAAGTCCCGTTACGGCCTGATCCCGGTGGTTGCCGACGGCCTGAAACCCTTCACGGTCTATGCGGCCGACGCCGACCGCACCAAGGCCGCCAAGATGCCTGTCGTCGCCATCGTGGTCGGCGGGCTCGGCGTTGGCGCCGCCAAAACGGCCGATGCCATCATGAAGTTGCCGCCGGCCGTGACGCTGGCGTTCACCCCTTACGGGGCAGACCCCGCCAAGCTCGCCGAGCGGGCTCGTGCGCAGCGCCACGAGATCCTGCTTCAGGTTCCGATGGAGCCGTTCGACTATCCCGACAATGACCCCGGCCCGCAGACCCTGCTCACGACGCTGACGCCTGAGCAGAACATCGACCGGCTGTACTGGCACCTCAGCCGGTTCCAGGGCTATGCGGGGATCGCCAATTTCATGGGGGCACGTTTCACGGCCACCGACGCCGTGATGCAGCCGATCATCCGCGAGGCGGCCAAGCGCGGCCTCGGCTATCTCGATGACGGCTCCTCGCCGCGCAGCGCTGCACCGGCCGTGACGGCAGCCCAATCGATGCCCTTTGCCAAGGCCGATTTCACCATCGATGCCGTGCCGACCTCGGCCGAGATCGACCGGACGCTGGTCAAGCTGGAGACGCTCGCCAAGGAGCGCGGGCTGGCCGTGGGCGTAGCCTCAGCGCTGCCGATTTCGATTGAGCGGCTTGCCGCCTGGATCAAGACGCTCGACGGCCGCGGCATCATGCTTGTGCCATTGACAACGGCGATGCTGAAATCAAAATCGGGCTAGAGATCAAGCTGATGGCGGCGATCCGGACTTTCCCGGACTGCGCGGACACCAATTGCGGGTGGACTTGATGCAAGCAAGGGAATCGTGAGGGACATGGCGCGCTACGAGGACCTGCCTTACCGGACCTGCGTCGGCATGATGCTGATCAATGCGGCCGGGCTGGTCTTCATTGGCCGCCGTGCCGGCGGCATCGAACATGTCGATGAAACCCACGTCTGGCAGATGCCGCAGGGCGGCGTCGATCCCGGCGAGGACACCTGGGAGGCCGCCAAGCGCGAGCTTTACGAGGAAACCAGCGTCCGCTCGGTGGAGAAGGTCGGCGAAGTCCCGGATTGGCTGATCTACGACATTCCGCGAACGGTGGCCGGTCGCGCCTGGAAGGGCCGCTATCGCGGCCAACGGCAGAAATGGTACGCGGTGCGCTTTACCGGCAAGGACGCCGAAATCAACGTCTCAAGCCCCGGTGGCGGCGGACACAAGGCCGAATTCGTGAACTGGCGCTGGGAGCCGATGAAGAATCTCCCGAACCTGATCGTGCCGTTCAAGCGGCCGGTCTATGAGCGCGTGGTCAAGGAATTCTCCAGCCTCGCGGGCGGTTAGCATGACGCATCTTCCACGTCGTACCCCGTCATTCCGGGGCATGCGAAGCATGAACCCGGAATCTCGAGATTCTCAGGGGCGCAAAGGCGCCCCGTAGTTCGCGCCGTCGCGCGCCCCGGAATGACGGTGACCGAAGATGTCCGACAAACCCTACCGGCCCAATGTGGGTATTGCGCTGTTCAACACCTCGGGCCAGGTGCTGATCGGGCGTCGCTTCCGCGATGACGGGCCGGAGATCATTCTTCCCGGCCTGGAGTGGCAGATGCCGCAGGGCGGCATCGACGCCGACGAGAACCCGCGCGATGCCGTCATGCGCGAACTCTGGGAGGAGACCGGGGCGGTCAGTGCCGAATATCTCGGCGAGACCGATTGGATAAAATATGAATTTCCGCCCTATGACGGACCGGCCACGCATCGCCTCGCCCAATTCCGCGGCCAGCGACAAAAATGGTTCGCGCTGCGCTTCACCGGCCACGACGACGAGATCGACCCGCTGACGCCGCGCAACGGCCAGCCGGCCGAATTCGATTCGTGGCGCTGGGAGCGGCTCGACCGCGTAGCCGACCTCGTGGTGCCGTTCCGGCGCGACGTGTACCGGATGGTGGCGCAGGCATTTGCGGAATTCGCCCGCTAGATTGCATGGTCTCGCCGCGTTCGCGGCAGGAGGTTCCGCCCAATGCCGTCGGTGGTCTGGCGTCAGCGAACCTTTTTGTACCGAGCGCAGACTAACGGGTGCAGCTTTGAAATAACCCGCACCCGGTCGGTGTCTTGCCTCCATGATGGAAGTGACTGTAGCCAAGCGCCGCCGGAGTTGGGAGTGGCGGGTGTACGATCAGAACGGCGTGCTGATCATGCACGGGCGCGAACGTACCCGGCCGGCTGCCCGCTACCAGGGGTACCGGAGCCTGTTCATGCAGTTGGCCATCGGCCGGCGGTCCACTGCCTGCAGGGCTTCCGAGACTTTCTCAAGAACTGATCAGTCGAATTCAGGCGCCAGCAGGTCGTGGTCTAGTTAGGCTCGACCGAAAACGGGCCGATGGCGATGACCTGACAATTGCCGTCGCGCTTGACGCATTCGGCGAGCGCGCCGTTGACCGCGTCCTGCTCGGTCGCAGCCTTCAGGCCCAGCCCGGGACGGCCGGCTGCACCAACCGCCACGGCGTTCCAGCCGCTCGAGGCATCCGCGAGCCGGCGTGCAACGTCATCGCGTGCATCGGCCGATATCATCGTATTGCCGGTCGGCTTGAAGAAACCGGTGATTTTGAGCGAGGCCGGAATCGGGACGACGAAATTGTCGTTAAGCGCGACGATCATGCAGGGCACGCCGGCGATCCCGCCGCATGACTCCAAGGCACGCCGCACGGCCTCCTCGACGCTGTCCAGCGCAATGGGGAAGAAAAGCGCGCCGCCGGGCCCCAGCGCGACCGCCTTGTGCTTGCGCGCCGGTGCATAGACCGCTTCAAGCCGCGCCTTGCCACCGTCGCGGGTGAGCGGGACGGCCCTCGCGACAAAGGGCTGCTCGATCGCGGCATCATGCCGGATCCAGGGCAATGGCGGCATTGGCGGCCGGCCATGCGTGTAAACCACGGTGTCGCCGACCGCGTAGAGTTCGCATTTGCGCGGCGACTGCGCGGCATCCGCACGCTTCTGGCATTGCTCCACCGCGACCGACTTCGCCGTCTCCTCGCTCGGCTGGGCGGTGACGAAAGCATTGGACCCGCCGATATTGAGCGCGAACGCCTTGAACTCGGCAGCTGGCGCGTAGTCGGAAGCGAGCGTGGTGCGAGCCTTGTCGCCAATGAAGGGAATGTTGGCGGCAGCAAATTTTTCTGACGATACAACCATCGGCGGCGATGGCGCTGGCGGGGCCACCGTTGCGGCGGGGGCCGGCATTGCAGCAGCCATGGCCGGCGGAGCAGGCGATGACGGAGCCGCAGCGATAGCCGACGGCGCCGGGCTCGCAACGTTGATTGGGGCGGCGACCTTTGACGGCGCCGACGTCTCGAGCTTGGTGAAATAGAGAAAGCCGCCGACACCGATCGCAGCCAGGCTGACCACGGTGACCGCCACCGGCCACATCCAGTTCGGCTGCGCGGCGCCATGCACCTTGGCCGGCTTCTTGACTTGTGGCGTGGCGTAGGTGCCGTCCTCGCGGCGCATCGCCACCATGTAGGCGTGCACCGGCGTCGGGATGTTCTTCACCTCCTGCGCGCCGATATCGGCAAACTGCACCGACAGCTTGTTGGCGACCTGCTCGTGCACGGCACGCGAGATGCAGATGCCGCCGACTTCGGCGAGGCCCTCCAGGCGCGCGGCGATGTTGACGCCATCACCGAGGAGATCGCCGTCCCGCTCGACCACGTCGCCGATCGTGATGCCGATGCGAAAGGACATATGGCGGCTGGGCGGATAGGCCATGTTGCGGGTGCGGAGACTCTCCTGGATATCGATCGCGCAGCGCACGGCTTCGACCGCGCTCGGGAATTCGGCGAGCACGGCGTCGCCTGCGGTATTGAAAATGCGGCCGCCGCCTTTGGCGATGAAATCGTCGGTGACCTGACGGTAGGACGCCAGGCGACGCAGCGTCTCCTCTTCGTCCTCGGCAACCAGTCTGGAATAGCCGGCAATATCGGCCGCAAAAATCGCCGCGATCTTGCGTTTCATGAAAAGCAGCCCCGGATCAACACCCGCATCCGGAACAATGCCGCCAGAAGTTCCCCGGCGCAACCTCAGCATTTCGATCGAAGCACACCCTTGGACTTGGGCTGGGGTGATGGCTGGTCGGCGCCAGCAAGCGGTGAAGACAAAAAGCGCCCGTCACAGTGTGACGAGCGCTGATTTTGCCTGGGCCTTCATGGTGCCCCGGAGCGGTGCCCCGGGGCTTAGTGCATAGCCGTTGAAGTGAGCTCCTGCTGGATGCTCTTGTAGTGGTCCAGCCGCTCGATGGCGCGATCGAATTCGGAGCCTTCCTTCTCAGCCAGCTTGGCTTCCATCTCGGCGATGGTTTCGGCGAACTGCGCGCGGTCGACTTCGTCCATCGAAGTGGCGACGTCAGCAAGCACGGTGAGACCGTTCTCCGACATCTCGGCAAGACCGCCGAGCACGATGACTTTCTGATGCGTCCCGCCGCTGGTGATGGTCAGGATGCCCGGGCGGATCGCCGCGACGACCGGCGCATGTCCGGCGAGCACGCCGAAATCGCCTTCCACGCCGGGAACGTCAACCTGATCGACCTCGCCGGAGAAGGCGAGCTTTTCGGGCGAGACGAGATCGAAGTGGAAGGTGGCCATGGTGTCCCTGCGAATAGCGAGTAGCGAATGGCGAGTAGTGAAGGAAGGGAATGGCTCTCAACTATTCGCCACTCCCTATTCGCTATTCGCCCCTTAGGCTGCTTCAGCCGCCAGCTTCTTGCCCTTCTCGACGGCTTCTTCGATGGTGCCGACCATGTAGAAGGCAGCTTCCGGCAGGTGATCGTACTTGCCTTCGCAGATCGCGCGGAAGCCCTTGATGGTGTCGGCGAGATCGACGAACTTGCCGGGCGAGCCGGTGAAGACTTCGGCGACGTGGAACGGCTGCGACAGGAAGCGCTCGATCTTGCGGGCGCGGGCCACCGCGATCTTGTCCTCTTCGGACAGTTCGTCCATGCCGAGAATGGCGATGATGTCCTGCAGCGACTTGTACTTTTGCAGCACCTGCTGAACCATGCGCGCGGTGTTGTAGTGATCTTCGCCGACGACGAGCGGGGAGAGCATGCGCGAGGTCGAGTCGAGCGGGTCGACCGCCGGGTAGATGCCCTTTTCCGAGATCGCGCGGTTGAGCACCGTGGTGGCGTCCAGATGGGCGAACGAGGTGGCAGGCGCCGGGTCGGTCAAGTCGTCGGCCGGCACGTAGATCGCCTGCACCGAAGTGATTGACCCCTTGTGCGTCGTGGTGATGCGCTCCTGCAGCGCGCCCATATCGGTAGCGAGCGTCGGCTGATAGCCCACGGCCGAAGGAATACGGCCCAACAGCGCCGACACTTCGGAACCTGCCTGCGTGAAGCGGAAGATGTTGTCGACGAAGAACAGCACGTCCTGGCCTTGGTCGCGGAAGTGCTCGGCGACGGTCAGGCCGGTGAGGCCGACGCGGGCGCGGGCGCCCGGGGGTTCGTTCATCTGGCCGAACACCAGCGCGCATTTCGACTTCACGCTCGGATCGGGATTCTTCGGATCGGCGTTGACCTTGGATTCGATGAACTCGTGATAGAGGTCGTTACCTTCGCGGGTACGCTCGCCGACGCCGGCGAACACCGAGTAACCGCCATGGGCCTTGGCGACGTTGTTGATCAGTTCCTGAATCAGCACGGTCTTGCCGACGCCGGCGCCGCCGAACAGGCCGATCTTGCCGCCCTTGGCGTAAGGCGCCAGGAGATCGACGACCTTGATGCCGGTGACGAGAATTTCAGCTTCTGTGGACTGGTCGGTATAGGTCGGCGCTTCCTGGTGGATGGCGCGCAGGTCGTCGGCCTTGACCGGACCGGCTTCATCGATCGGCTCGCCGATCACGTTCATGATGCGGCCGAGCGTGCCATCGCCGACCGGGACGCGGATCGGCGATCCGGTGTCGGTGACTGCCTGACCGCGCACCAGACCCTCGGTGGTGTCCATCGCGATGGTGCGCACCGTGGACTCGCCGAGATGCTGAGCGACTTCGAGCACCAGACGGTTGCCGCCGTTCTTGGTCTCGATCGCGTTCAGAATGGCGGGCAGATGTCCCTCGAACTGCACGTCGACGACGGCGCCGATGACCTGCGTGATGCGTCCGGTCTGGTTGGCTTGTGTGGCCATAAACTCTCTCCTTCGAATTCGTATCTGGAAACCGTCAGTTTGATCGCGCCTGTCGCCGCTACATCGCCTCGGCGCCGGAGATGATTTCAATCAGCTCCTTGGTGATCATGGCCTGACGGGTTCGGTTGTAAATCAGGGTCTGCTTGCGGATCATGTCGCCGGCGTTACGGGTGGCGTTGTCCATCGCGCTCATCTGCGCGCCGTAGAACGAGGCGTTGTTTTCCAGGAGCGCACGGAAGATCTGCACCGCGAGATTGCGCGGAAGCAACCGCGTCAGGATCTCGTCCTCTTCCGGCTCGTATTCGTAAGATGTGGCCGGCCCGGCATTGGCGGCCGGCGCTTCCACCACCAGCGGGATGATCTGCTGGGCGGTCGGAATCTGCGAGATCACGGATTTGAAGCGCGAATAGAACAGCGTGCAGACGTCGAACTCGCCGGCCTCGAAACGCGCCAGAACCTTCTTGGCGATGTCCTCGGCATTGACGAAGCCGAGCTGGCGAACCGAGCGCAGGTCGACGTGCTCGATGATGTTCTTCTCGAAGGTCCGGCGGAGCTGCTCGTAGCCCTTGCGGCCGACGCAGAAAATCTTGACCTCTTTGCCCTGGTTGAGCAGCGAGTACGCGCGCTCGCGCGCCAGACGCACGATCGAGGAATTGAAAGCCCCGGACAGGCCACGCTCGCCGGTGCAGACCAGCAGCAGATGCACCTGATCGTTGCCGGTGCCGGCCAGCAGCGCCGGCGCACCGGGCGAGCCGGCCGCGGCGGACGCGATATTGGAGATCACCGCATCCATCTTCTCGGCGTAAGGCCGCGCCGCTTCAGCCGCGGTCTGCGCGCGGCGCAGCTTGGAAGCCGCGACCATCTGCATCGCCTTGGTGATCTTCTGCGTCGCCTTGGTCGAGGCGATGCGGACCCGCATGTCTTTAAGTGAAGCCATTCTCAGTTCACCCCGGCGATCCGGCCTCCAGGGCCTCGACCGCAAGCCACTCTTTCGTCAGGCCCGGCAAGCGCCGGGCCTCGACGGCAAATCATCAAGCAAACGTCTTGGCGTAACCTTCGACCACGCCTTTCAGCTTGCCGGCGAGATCGTCGGAGAGATCGCGGCTGTCACGGATGCCGTTGAGGATCTCGACGTTCTTGCCGCGCAGCAGCGACAGCAGGCCGTCCTCGAACGCCCGAACCTTGGCGAGCGGAAGCGCATCGAGGTAGCCGTTGGTGCCGGCCCAGATCACGCAAACCTGCTCTTCCATCTTCAGCGGCGAGAACTGCGGCTGCTTCAGGAGTTCGGTCAGGCGCGAGCCACGGTTCAGGAGCCGCTGCGTCGAGGCGTCGAGGTCGGAGCCGAACTGCGCAAACGCCGCCATTTCGCGGTACTGCGCCAGCTCACCCTTGATCTTGCCGGCGACCTTCTTCATCGCCTTGGTCTGCGCCGAGGAACCCACGCGCGACACCGACAGACCGACGTTCACCGCCGGACGGATGCCCTGGAAGAACAGATCGGTTTCCAGGAAGATCTGACCGTCGGTAATCGAAATCACGTTGGTCGGAATGTAGGCCGACACGTCGTTGGCCTGGGTTTCGATCACCGGCAGCGCGGTGAGCGAACCCGAACCGTGGTCCTTGCTGAGCTTCGCCGCGCGCTCGAGCAGGCGGGAATGCAGATAGAACACGTCGCCGGGATAGGCTTCGCGGCCCGGCGGGCGGCGCAGCAGAAGCGACATCTGGCGGTAGGCGACGGCCTGCTTGGAGAGATCGTCATAGATGATGACGGCGTGCATGCCGTTGTCGCGGAAGTATTCGCCCATGGTGCAGCCGGTGAACGGCGCGATGTACTGCATCGGCGCCGGATCGGACGCGGTGGCGGCGACCACGATCGAATATTCCAGCGCGCCCTGCTCTTCCAGCACCTTGACGAACTGGGCGACCGTCGAACGCTTCTGGCCGATCGCGACGTAGACGCAATACAGCTTGATGTTCTCGTCCGGCTGCGCGTTGAGCGGCTTCTGGTTCAGGATGGTGTCGAGCGCGATCGCGGTCTTGCCGGTCTGGCGATCGCCGATGATCAGCTCGCGCTGGCCGCGGCCGACCGGGATCAGCGCATCGATGGCCTTGAGACCGGTCGCCATCGGCTCGCTCACCGACTTGCGCGGAATGATGCCGGGCGCCTTGACGTCGACGCGCATACGCTTGTCGGCCTGGATCGGGCCCTTGCCGTCGATGGGATTGCCGAGCGCATCGACCACGCGGCCGAGCAGGCCCTTGCCGACCGGCGTGTCCACGATGGCGCGGGTGCGCTTGACGGTCTGGCCTTCCTTGATCTCGCGGTCGGCGCCGAAGATCACGATACCGACGTTGTCGGTTTCGAGGTTCAGCGCCATGCCGCGCGTGCCGTTCTCGAACTCGACCATTTCACCGGCCTGGACGTTGTCCAGACCATAGACGCGAGCGATACCGTCACCGACGGACAGCACCTGTCCGACTTCGGTAACCTCAGCCTCCTGGCCGAAATTCTTGATCTGGTCCTTGAGGATCGCGGAAATTTCCGCGGCGCGGATGTCCATCAGCCTGCCTCTTTCATCGCGTGCTTGATCGAATTGAGTTTGGTGCGAAGCGAACTATCCACCATGCGGCTGCCGAGCTTGACCACAAGGCCGCCAATGATGGAGGGATCGACTTTCACGTTGAGCGCGACGTCCTTGCCCGTCACCGATTTCAGTGCGGTCTTCAGCGCGTCGAGATTCTTTTCATTGAGCTGTTCGGCGACGGTGACGTCTGCAGTCGCCTCGCCCTTGAACTTCGCCACCAGCGCGCGGAAGGCGCGGATCACGTCGGTGACGGCAAACAGTCGGCGGTTGGCGGTCAGGACTTTAAGGAATTTGGCGGAGGTGCCGGAAATTCCGGCCTTGTCGAGCACGGCATTGAGCGCTCTTGCCTGCGCATCGGACGAGAAAACCGGGCTGCGAACGAGGCGCTTCAGATCGGCGCTTTCGTTCAGCATGGCCTCGAATTTATCGAGATCGGCCCTGACGGCATCGACGGATTTCTCGTCGCGCGCCAGTTCGAACAAGGCCGTAGCATAACGGCCGGACACTCCCGAAACGGACGGATCTTCAGCAGCCACAACTCGCTCTTTTCAGCTGTCAAACTCGCAAGGGAAAAACCGTCGCCACGGGTAGCGGCGCCTAGCGATCCAAGCCCTTGGAATTCAAGCGGGACTTCGATTTTCGACCGGCACGCGAGGTGCCGGGATCGTTAAAATCGCGGCTTTGCTAACATAGCGAGCGCGCAGGTGCAACATGACCACGCGTTCGGGCGATGCCTTGTCGCACGTCAAATTTCAGGCCCGGCGGGACATCGTTTTTGACGGCGATCGGCTACCTCGGATCTCGGCACCTACCCCACGTCTCATCGCTGTCAACCCGGCGCGCGTTCGTTCCACCTGTATTTGCATAGCGGGCATGAGCGACCAGCCCAGGAACGAATCGGGCGAGCTCGCCTTCATTTGATCATTACTTGCGCAAATCTTTACTCAATGTGAGATGACTGTATTCGCAAGTAATAGAAGGTATAGAATTCGTTAAAAGTCCGTTAAAGCGAAAGATTACGGAATATCGTCTGATTAGTTGCTCACGGTAACAAGATATGTCAGCCGACGACAATCTGGCTTTACTGCCCAATTCATGCCTCATTGCATCACCAAACGGCACCCACCAAACTGGGACGGGGGTTCCATTTGCCACGCATGTGGCAATACTGTCTGAGGGACTAGTTTAATGTTGAATAACAACAATGTGGTGCCGGGAACTCTAACCCGGTCGCGTACGGCCTTCGCCTTGATCGCCGCAACTCTCCTGGCCGGCGGCAGCATCTCCGAGGCTTCCGCCAAATCCAGGCATCATCGCCATCACCATCACGCCAGCAAAGCCCAGACGCCCGGCAGCAACTGGCTGGAGTCCAATGCCTCGATCGGCTCCCAGAGCACCGGGCGCAGCTTCTCCGGTAAGGCCTCGTTTTACGGCAGTGAATCCGGCAGCCGGACCGCCTCCGGTCAGCGCTTCAACCAGAACGCCATGACCGCAGCCCACCGCTCGCTGCCGTTCGGCACCAAGCTCCGGGTGACCCATCGCGGCCAGAGCGTCGTCGTCACGATCAACGACCGTGGTCCCTTCATCAAGGGGCGCGTCCTCGACCTTTCCACGGGTGCGGCCCGTGCCATCGGCCTGACCGGCGCCGGCGTCGGCCACATCACCGCCGAAGTCGTTTCCTAAGAGCGGTGACGCGCCGTTTTCCGGCCCATCAGATTCAGTAAGCGTTGCGTTGCGTAATCAAAGGCCTGCCGTCGCAAATGACGGCAGGCCTTTTTTGTTGACCCTCCCCTTCAGGGGAGTGTGAAGCATAATTCACAAAAAGCTCTGCGGATCGACGTCGACTTCGAGCTTGAGATTGCCCTTGGTCTTTGGGCCGGCGGCGAGCCATTCGCGCAGGTATTCCGACAGATCGACATTGCGCAGCGACTTAACCAGCAGGCGAAACCGATAGCGGCCCTTGATGACGGCAAGCGGCGCTTCGGCAGGCCCGAGCACCTGGATGCGCTCGTCGATCGGCGCGATGGCAGCTAGCCTGCGCGCAAAACCTTCGGCGGTCGGCCGGTCGCCTGCCGAAATGATCAGGCTGGCGAGCCGGCCGAACGGCGGATAGCCGGCGCGCTCGCGCGCCTCGATCTCGCTGGCATAGAACGCCTCGCGGTCGCTCGCGATCAGGGCCTTCATCACGGGATGTTCGGGCTGATGGGTTTGCAGGTAGCCGACGCCGCGGCCCTGCTCGCGCCCGGCGCGGCCAATCACCTGGTTGAGCAGCTGAAACGTCCGCTCGGCGGCGCGCGGATCGCCATTGCCGAGGCCCAGATCCGCATCGACCACGCCGACCAGATTGAGCCGTGGAAAATTGTGCCCCTTGGCCACCAGTTGCGTGCCGACGATGATGTCGACGCGGCCTTCCGCGATTTCGTTCAACTCGCTGCGCATGGTCTCGATCGAGGTGATGAGATCGCTCGACAGCACCATGGTGCGCGCATTCGGAAACAGCAGGGCCGCCTCTTCCTGCAGACGCTCGACGCCGGGGCCGACAGCGACGAGGGATTCCTCCGCCTGGCAATGCGGGCAGATGTTCGGGCGCGGCATCGAGAAGCCGCAATGGTGACAGACCAGACGCTGGCGAAACCGATGGTCCACCAGCCAGGCGTCGCAGATCGTGCACGCAAAACGATGGCCGCAGGCACGGCAGAGCGTCAGCGGCGCGTAGCCGCGGCGGTTGAGAAACAACAGCGCCTGCTCGCGCTTCTCGATCGCGAACTGAATCTGTTCGGCGAGCGGCGGCGAGATGAAGCGGCCGCGCGGCGGCGGGGCGCGGCGCAGGTCGATCGCCTCGATATGCGGCATGTGCTGGCCGCCGAAGCGCGACGGCAGCGCGACGCGCTGATAGCGCCCCTTGCGCGCGTTGACCTCGGTTTCGACCGAGGGCGTCGCGGATGCCAGCACGATCGGGATTTTGGCGATATGCGCGCGCACCACCGCCATGTCGCGGGCGTGGTAGTGCGCGCCGTCATCCTGCTTGTAGGCCTGGTCGTGTTCTTCATCGACGATGATCAGGCCCAAATCCGCATAGGGCAGAAACAGCGCCGAGCGCGCGCCGACCACGACCGGCGCTTCGCCCGCCGATATCGCCGCCCAATTGCGCTGCCGCGTGCGCGGCGTCAATTCGGAGTGCCATTCCAAGGGACGCACACCGAAACGCTGGGCGAAGCGGTCGAGGAATTGTCCAGTCAGCGCGATCTCCGGCATCAGGATCAGCGTCTGTTTTCCGCGGCGGATGATTTCCGCAATCGCCTCGAAATAGACTTCGGTCTTGCCGGAACCGGTGACGCCGTCGAGCAGCGCGACATGGAAGGAACCATTGGCCGCGAGTGCACGCATCGCATCGACCGCCGTGCGCTGCTGGGGAGAAAATTCCGGCTGCGCAAAGGACGGATCGGGCGCGGGCGGCGCCAGCGGCGGCGGCATCGCCTCGACGGCGAGCGTGCCCTCGTCGACCAAACCATCGACCACGCCGCCGCTGACGCCGGCTTCCCGCGCCGCTTCGGACTTGCCATGCAAGAGGCCGTCCGACAGCACCTCGATCAACCGCCGCCGTGCCGGCGTCAGACGCCGCGGCGGCTCGCCCACCAGCCGCACGCCAAGCCGCATCCGCTCAGGCCCAAGATTTTCGCCCATCCGCAAGGCCATGCGCAGCACCATGCCGCGCGCCGACAGGGTGTAGTTGGAAACCCAGTCGACGAGGCTGCGCAGTTCCTCCTTCAGCGGCGGCACATCGAGCTTTTCGCCGACATCCTTGAGGCGGTTGTGCAGGCGCGGATCGGGATTGGCGTTTTCCGCCCACACCACCGCGACCACTTCGCGCGGACCGAGCGGCACGCAGACGACATCGCCGGGCTTCAGCTCCATGCCGCGCGGCACGCGGTAGGAATAGTTCTGATTGAGCGCGACCGGAACCAGCACGTCGACGACGCGGGTCGATGAGACCGATGAGGTGGTTTGGCGGGTGGCGTGGTCCATCAGGGAATCGGGCTTGAGGTGTCCAGAGCAAGGCTAGCGCCGCGCCGCCAAGTTAGCGAACGGTAAACGAAAGAGGTGCGATATAATGGATGGAATCACCGCCTCCAAGAGAATGCACAAGACCGAGCGCAAGGCAGGGCTCATGGCCAAGGAAATCGCCAAGGAAGTTCCGGCCGTTCAACCGATCGAGCTCGATTGCGCCGACGAGGGCCTCGCGCTGGAGATGGCGCGCTGGCTGACGCATCTGCGCGCCGAGCGGCGGCTGTCGCCCAAGACGCTCGAAGCCTACGCCCGCGACCTC
This sequence comes from Bradyrhizobium sp. AZCC 2262, assembly GCF_036924535.1. Classification (NCBI taxonomy): domain Bacteria; kingdom Pseudomonadati; phylum Pseudomonadota; class Alphaproteobacteria; order Hyphomicrobiales; family Nitrobacteraceae; genus Bradyrhizobium; species Bradyrhizobium sp. AZCC 2262. Next base: position 7,834,768 of record NZ_JAZHRT010000001.1, read on the forward strand.
CGCCAATGCCTGACTTTCCTCTGCCAGCATTGGGGCAGGAAGGTCACCCTGAAAGGATTTGCGGCGTTGGAGGCCACCGATGTCAGGGCCTTCATGGCGATGCGCCGCGCCGACGACATTGCCGGGCGTTCGCTGATGCGGGCGCTGGCGGGCTTGCGTTCATTCGGGCGCTATCTCGAACGCGAAGGCAAAGGCAGGGTCGGCGCCCTGTCCGCCATCCGCGCGCCCAAGGTTGCAAAGAGCCTGCCGAAGCCGATCCAGATGGACGCCGCCAAGCGTCTTGCCGATGCCGACGAGCGCGCCGGCGAGGAACGCGATCCCTGGATTTTGGCGCGCGACGCCGCCGTGATGGCGCTACTCTACGGTTCGGGCCTGCGCATCTCCGAGGCGCTGGGACTGAAGCGCCGCGATGTGCCCAAGCCAGGCGAGGGCGACGTTCTCATTGTCACCGGCAAGGGCAACAAGACCCGCATGGTGCCGGTGCTGCAAAACGTGCTGGCGCTGATTTCCGATTACGTTGCGATGTGCCCGCATTCGCTGCCCCCTGCCGGACCAATTTTTGTCGGCGCGCGCGGCGGGCCATTATCGCCGCGGATCATCCAGCTCACCATGGAGCGGTTGCGCGGCGCGCTCGGCCTGCCCGACAGCGCCACACCTCATGCGCTGCGGCATTCCTTCGCGACGCATCTGCTCAGCCGCGGCGGCGATCTGCGCGCGATCCAGGAACTGCTCGGCCACGCCTCGCTCTCGACCACGCAGATCTATACCGGCATCGACAGCGAACGGCTGCTGGAAGTGTACAAGAGCGCGCATCCGCGCGGCTGACGCCCGCTAGACACAAAATATCGAAAACAACCCCATGCAAAGTAGAATGGACCCCGGCTCGCAGCCCTCACGCGGCTAGCGTCCTGGGCACGACATGGCCGGTCGTCACGGCCCAATCTGCATCCTGTTCTAGTTGGCGAGATATTCAATCGTGTACACGTAATTCGATCCGCGGCCGACCTCCACGCGGACGACTGGCAGGAATTTCAATCGGTCATAGACGGGTGTCGTCACCTTAACTGTGCGGCCGGCGATGTCGGCAACGTATTCGCTGTTGTGCCTCCCTCGCGTTCGCAGGTTCTGAACGCGGCCTTCAAGCACGATCGGTGACTGGAAGAAGTCCTGGATCAGGATCGTGCCCATCAGGACCGCAAGGGCGGCACCACCAAGTACGGCTGCGCAGGCCCTCAATGTCGTTTTGGGAATCGACCGAAAGAAGTACCACTCCCGCAATCCGAACCAGATCAGCCAAAGCCCGAGAATGAACAGGAATAGATAAAAGTTGACGACACCGACCAGCGAACCAGGGCCATAAGCCACCCACAGTATGACGCAAAGCGCAATTAAAGGCCCAGTGATGGCGCCGATCCACCGCAACAGCACCGGGTCACGGACGGTGTTCAGCAGCACGGCAAAAAGAATGACGAGGGGCCAAAAACAGGCTGCAAGGAAATCAGCGGTTGTCATATTGAAAGCTTAAAAGGACTGACAAAAAAATCCCTTAAAGCAACAGTTCAAATAGCGGCTGACGCTTGCTTTGAACTGGCCGTTCGGCAATCGTGAACCTGGATTTCACTGGAGAGGGACAACATGAGCGCACATGAAAGCATGGAGCATGCGGAACATGCCGAGCACGCTTCGGGCTCGAACAAGAAGATCGCGTTGCTGATCGCCGTGATCGCCTTGTTTCTGGCGCTGTCGGAAACGCTGGGCAAGGGCGCGCAGACCGAGGCCATCAGCAAGAACGTCGAGGCTTCGAACCTGTGGGCGTTCTTCCAGGCCAAGAGCATCCGCCGCACCGTGGTGCAGGCCACCTCGGAACACGCCAAGCTCAGCATGGGGACGGTCGGTGACGATGCCGCAAAGGCGGCGCTGCAGAAGCAGATCGACGACTGGAACAAGACCGCGCAGCGCTACCGTTCGGAGCCGGAAACCGGGGAAGGTTCGGAGGAGTTGGCAAAACGCGCCAAGCACGCCGAGCATGAGCGCGACGAGGCGACCGCAAAGTATCACCATTACGAAATCGCCTCGGCCGCCTTTCAGATCGGCATCGTGCTGGCATCCGCCACCATCATCACCGGCATGATCGTGCTGGCCTGGGTGTCAGGCATATTGGCGATGGCGGGCATTGCGATTACCGCGCTTGGCCTCTACGCGCCGCATCTGCTGCATCTGCATTGAGTAAATGACGCCGCTCGTCATCACCCGCGAAAGCGGGTGATCCAGTACGCCGCGGCTTTTCGGCTCAATCACTGCGGCCTCTGGAATACTGGGTCACCCGCCCCAGTGCGCAAGCGCGCACAAGGCGGGTGACGACAAGTGAGAAGCGTCAACGCGCTTCGTGCACGCTCTTGCGAAAGCGCTGGATCAGCCGCAGCGTACGCGATGACCAGCTGTCGCCGCCACCACGCAGAACTTCCTTTATGCGCTGCTTGATCGGCTCGACCAGCGCCGCCGCCTTGGCGCGCATCGCCATGATGAACTCATAGACCTTCTTGAACCACGCCATCTGCAGGAGTTTTGTGCGCGTTACGTCGAAAATGAAGGCGGTGACGCCGACGCCAACGAGCTTCCCGAACACGATAACGAGGCAGGCGCTGAGCCAATATTCATTGGCCAGCAGCCAGAGGCCGACCAGCTTGAGCGGAAACAGCGGCAGCACCGGCACCGCAAACACGATCAGCGTCATCGCCGGCGACAACGTATCGACGCGCTCGGCCAGCCATTGCTTGAATGCGCGCAGCGGGATCAGCGCAACGATGCGCTCGACGATCGGTTCGAGATGATCCCACAGCCAGGCTTCGATCAGGAAGACGACCGCAAGCAGGACCCAGAACGGCTGTAACAGGCGGCGCATCATCGATTTGATCTCTAGAGCGCAATGACGCCCGTCGGGGTCATTCCGCTCTATCTCTTTGTTGAAAGCGTGATCTTTTCGAGGAACCGAATACCTGCTTATTCAACCATGCTCTACCCGGTATGTACCGGATATAGATCACATATGGATGGCGCGTTTGCCGACCGCAAGCGCGGCTTCCTTGATGGCTTCCGAGCGCGTCGGGTGAGCATGGCATGTGCGTGCCAGATCTTCGGCGGAGCCGCCGAATTCCATCAGAACGCAGGCTTCATGGATCATTTCGCCGGCTTCGCGGCCGACGATGTGCACGCCGAGCACGCGGTCGGTCTTCGCATCTGCGAGAATCTTCACGAAACCGTCAGTGGTCTGGTTGACCTTGGAGCGGCCGTTGGCGGTGAACGGAAATTTACCGGAGGTATAGGCGACGCCCGCCTGCTTCAACTCTTCCTCGGTCTTGCCGACCGACGACACTTCCGGCGTGGTATACACGACGCCTGGAATAACGTCGTAGTTCACGTGGCCGGCTTTCCCCGCGATGATTTCAGCGCAGGCGACGCCTTCGTCCTCGGCCTTGTGCGCGAGCATCGGTCCCGCCACCACGTCACCGATCGCATAGACACCCTTCACGGTGGTTGCGAAATGCGCGTCGATCTGCACCCGCCCGCGATTGTCGAGCGCGATGCCGGCTTCCTTCAGCCCTAGCCCTTCGGTGTAAGGGACGCGGCCGATGCAGACGAGGACGACATCGGTTTCGAGCGTTTCCGCCGTTCCGCCCGCCGCCGGCTCAACCGTCGCCTGCAACGTCTTGCCCGACGTATCGACGCCGGTGACCTTGGCACCCAGCTTGAACGCAAAACCCTGCTTTTCGAGCATTCGCTGGAATTGTTTCGCCACTTCGCCGTCCATGCCGGGCAGGATGCGGTCGAGGAATTCGACCACCATGACCTCAGCGCCGAGCCGTTTCCAGACCGAGCCGAGTTCAAGCCCGATCACGCCGGCACCGATGATCAGCAGCTTCTCCGGCACTTTCTCCAGCGACAGCGCGCCGGTCGACGACACGACGCGCTTCTCGTCAATCTCGATGCCCTTCAGCCGCGCGATATCCGAGCCGGTGGCGATGACGATATTTTTGGTCTCGACCGTCTGCGCCTTGCCGTCGCTGCCCGTGACCTCGACCTTGCCGGCGCCGAGGATCTTGCCCTTGCCGCTGATGACATCAATCTTGTTTTTCTTCATCAGGAACTCGACGCCCTTGACGTTGCCGTCGATGCCCTGCTGCTTGAAGTTCATCATCGACGGCAGATCGAGCTTTGGCGTGGAAACGCTGACGCCCATCTTGGCAAAGGAGTGCGCCGCCTCCTCGAACATCTCGGAGGCATGCAGCAGCGCCTTCGACGGCATGCAGCCGACATTGAGGCAGGTGCCGCCCAGCGTCGGATTCTTCTCGACCACGGCGACCTTCATGCCGAGTTGCGCCGCGCGCACCGCGCAGACATATCCGCCCGGGCCGGTGCCGATGACGACGAGATCGTAGGAAGCCATGATGAAGTCCTGTAGCTGAGAAACGTGTCAGGTATTACCGCCCACCCGAGACATCAAGGATGGCGCTGGTGACGTAGGAAGCCTCGTCCGAGATCAGCCAGACGATGGCATTGGCGATTTCATCCGCGGTGCCGACGCGCTTCATCGGCACCATGTGCGCGAGCCGGTGCGCGCGATCGGGCTCGCCGCCAGAGGCGTGAATGTCGGTGTCGATCAATCCCGGACGGATCGCGGCCACGCGAATGCCCTCACCCGCCACCTCATAGCCGAGTCCGATGGTGAAGGAATCGATCGCGCCCTTGGAAGCCGCATAATCGACATAGGTATTGGGCGCGCCGAGTTTCGCCGCAACCGAGGAAAGGTTGACGATGACGCCGCCCTCGCCGCCATGCTTGGTCGACATGCGCTTGACGGCCTCGCGCGCGCATAAAATGCTGCCGGTGACGTTGATCGCCATCACGCGCTGAATGCGCTCGGCCGACATCTCGTCGACCCGCACACCACTCTTGCCGACAATGCCGCCATTGTTGACGAGAGCCCCGAGCGTGCCGAACTGGTCGGCGGCTTCGAACAGCTTGAGGATATCGCTCTCCTCGGCGACATCGCATTTCACCGCGACGGCCTTGCCGTTCTTGCGCTCGATTTCGGCAACGACTTCCTTCGCGGCCGCCTCGTTACTGGCGTAACCGACAACCACGCGAAAGCCGCGCGCTGCGGCAGCGATGGCGGTAGCGCGGCCGATGCCGCGGCTGCCGCCGGTGATCACAACAACCTTGTCCGTCACATCAGCCCCCACAAATCAACGCGCATCGATCCACGGCTCGCGACGCCGGCTTGGGCGCCGGCGTCGGCCAGCGTGATATGTCAGAGATCCAGCACCAGACGCGCCGGGTCTTCCAGACTTTCCTTGACGCGCACCAGGAACGTCACCGCTTCCTTGCCGTCGATCACGCGGTGATCGTAGGACAGCGCCAGATACATCATCGGGCGGACCTCGATCTTACCGCCGACCACCATCGGCCGTTCCTGGATCTTGTGCATGCCAAGAATGCCGGACTGCGGCGCGTTCAGGATCGGCGTCGACATCAGCGAACCGTAGATGCCGCCATTGGTGATGGTGAAGGTGCCGCCCTGCATCTCGTCGATCTTGAGCTGGCCATCGCGGGCGCGGCGGCCGAAATCGGCGATTCCCTTTTCGATGTCGGAGATCGACTTGTGGTCGCAGTCGCGCACCACGGGGACCACAAGGCCCTTGTCGGTGCCGACGGCGACGCCGATGTGGTAATAATTCTTGTAGATCAAATCGGTGCCGTCGATCTCGGCATTGACCGCCGGAATGTCCTTCAACCCCTGCACGACGGCCTTGGTGAAGAAGCCCATGAAGCCGAGCTTGGAGCCATGCTTCTTCTCGAAAACGTCCTTGTACTGCGCGCGCATCGCCATGATGTGGGTCATGTCGACCTCGTTGAAGGTCGTGAGCATCGCGGCGGTGTTCTGCACATCCTTCAGCCGCCGCGCGATGGTCTGGCGCAGCCGCGTCATCTTCACGCGTTCTTCGCGCGCGGCGTCATCGGCCGGCGTCGGCGCGCGCACCTGCACGGATGCCGCTGGCTGATTGACCGGCGTCGGCGCAGACGCCGCCTTCTCGATCGCGGCCAGCATGTCGCCCTTGGTGACGCGGCCATCCTTGCCGGAACCGGGAACGGTCGCGGCATGGATGCCGCTTTCGGCGGAGAGTTTTCGAACCGAAGGGGCCAGCGGCGCATCAGCTGCCATAGCCTTCGAGGCCGCAGCAGGCGCGGCGGCGGGCGCAGCAGCGGGAGCGGCGGCCTTGGCAGGCGCGGCCGCGGCCGGCCTGGCGCCGCCGGCCGCGCCTTCATTGATCTGCCCGAGCAGCCCGCCGACGGCGACCGTCTCGCCGTCCTTGGCCGCGATCTCGCCGAGCACACCGGCGGATGGCGCCGGCACTTCGATGGTGACCTTGTCGGTCTCAAGCTCCACCAACGGCTCGTCCACCGCCACGGCGTCGCCCGCCTTCTTGAACCAGCGGCCGATGGTGGCTTCCGTCACGGACTCGCCGAGCGTCGGAACACGAATTTCAGTCATTGTCTTTTCCTCAATACCCTTAAGCAGTCATCAGTTCCAAAGCGGTCATCGCCCGCGAAGGCGGGCGATCCAGTACGCCGAGGCGGTCATGATTGAATTCTAACGGCGCCGGGTACTGGATGCCCCGCCTTCGCGGGGCATGACGGGCTCCTAGTTCAGCGCCTCATCCAGCAGAGCCTTGAGCTGCGCCAGATGCTTCGACATCAAACCGGTGGCGGTTGCGGCCGACGCCGCGCGGCCCGCGTAACGCGGACGGCGGTTCGGCGCATGGATCTGGTTCAGCACCCATTCGAGATAGGGCTCCATGAAGTGCCATGCGCCCATGTTGCGCGGCTCTTCCTGGCACCAGACCACTTCGGCGTTCTTGAAGCGCGAAAGCTCCTGCACCAGCGCCTTGAGCGGCACCGGATAGAGCTGCTCGACGCGCATGATGTAGATGTCGTCGATATCGCGCTTCTCGCGCTCGTCGTAGATGTCGTAATAGACCTTGCCCGCGCACAGCACGACGCGGCGGATCTTGTCGTCCGCCACCAGCTTGGTCTTCTCGTCGGGCTGCATCTGGGCGTCGTCGTACAGGATGCGGTGGAAGGTGGTGTCCGCTCCCAGTTCGTCGAGCCGCGAAACCGCGCGCTTGTGCCGCAGCAGCGACTTCGGCGTCATCATGATCAGCGGTTTGCGGATTTCGCGATGCAGCTGGCGCCGCAGCACGTGGAAGTAATTCGCGGGCGTGGTGGGATACACCACCTGCATGTTGTCTTCGGCGCACATCTGCAGGAAGCGCTCGAGCCGCGCCGAGGAATGCTCCGGCCCCTGCCCTTCATAGCCATGCGGCAGCAGGCAGACGAGGCCGGACATGCGCAGCCATTTGCGCTCGCCCGACGAGATGAACTGGTCGAACAGCACCTGGGCGCCGTTGGCGAAGTCGCCAAACTGCGCTTCCCACATCGCCAGCGCCTTCGGCTCGGCGAGCGAATAGCCGTACTCGAAGCCGAGCACCGCCTCTTCCGACAGAAGCGAGTTGATGACCTCGTAATGGCCCTGGTCGTGGCCGAGATGGTTGAACGGCGTGTAGCGGCTCTCGTCTTCCTGGTCGATCAACACCGAATGGCGCTGCGAAAATGTGCCGCGCTCGCTGTCCTGTCCCGACAGCCGGACGTGGCGGCCTTCCTGCAGCAGCGTGCAGAACGCCAGCGCCTCGCCGGTCGCCCAGTCGATGCCGACGCCATTGTCGATGGCTTTGGCGCGATTTTCCAGGAAGCGCTGGATGGTGCGGTGAACCCGAAAACCGTCCGGCACCCTGGTGATCTTGCGCCCGATATCCTTCAGGACGCTGATGTCGACGCCGGTAACGCCGCGCCGGGCCTCCTCTTCCTGATCGGCGGACTTGAAGCCCGCCCACTTGCCGTCGAGCCAGTCGGCCTTGTTGGGCTTGTAGCCGGAACCTGCCTCAAGCTCGGCATCGAGCCGCGCGCGCCAGTCGGCCTTGGCCTTCTCGACCTCGCCCTCGGTCATCACGCCGTCGGCGATCAGCCGCTTGGAATAAATCTCGACCGTACCGGGATGCAGCGCGATCTTCTTGTACATCACCGGCTGGGTGAACGCGGGCTCGTCACCCTCATTGTGACCGTGGCGGCGGTAGCAGAACATGTCGATGACGACGGGCTTGTGGAACTTCTGTCGGAACTCGATCGCAACCTTGGCTGCGAACACGACGGCTTCCGGATCGTCGCCGTTCACGTGGAAGATCGGCGCGTCGATCATCTTCGCCACGTCGGACGGATAGGGCGAGGAGCGCGAGTACCGCGGATAGGTGGTGAAGCCGATCTGATTGTTGACGATGAAATGCAGCGAGCCGCCGGTGCGGTAGCCCTTCAGGTCGGACAGGCTGAAGCATTCCGCCACCACGCCCTGGCCGGCGAACGCCGCGTCGCCGTGCATCAGCATCGGCAGCACGGAAATACGCATGTCCGGCGGATCACCGTGCTGGTCCTGCTTTGCGCGCACCTTGCCGAGCACGACGGGATCGACGATTTCGAGATGCGAGGGGTTGGCGGTCAGCGACAGATGGATCTTGTTGTTGTCGAACTCGCGGTCGCTCGATGCGCCGAGATGGTATTTGACGTCGCCGGAACCTTCGACCGCGTCCGGATTGGCGGAGCCGCCCTTGAATTCATGAAACAGCGCGCGATGCGGCTTGCCCATCACCTGGGTCAGCACGTTGAGGCGGCCGCGATGCGGCATGCCCAAAACGATCTCCTTCACGCCGAGATTGCCGCCGCGCTTGATGATCTGCTCCAGCGCCGGGATCAGCGATTCAGCGCCGTCGAGGCCAAAGCGCTTGGTGCCGGTGAACTTGAGGTCGCAGAATTTCTCAAAGCCTTCGGCCTCGATCAGCTTGTTCAGGATCGCGCGACGGCCCTCGCGGGTGAAACTGATTTCCTTGTCCGGCCCCTCGATACGCTCCTGGATCCAGGCCTTCTGCGCCGCGTTGGTGATGTGCATGAACTCGACGCCGAGCGTCTGGCAGTAGGTGCGCTCGCAGATCGCGACGATCTCGCGAAGCGTGCCGTATTCGAGGCTAAGCACGTGGTCGAGGAAGATCTTGCGGTCGAAGTCAGCCTCGCTGAAGCCATAGGTGCGCGGATCGAGCTCTTCGCGATCGCGCTGCGCCTCGATGCCGAGCGGATCGAGCTTGGCGTGGAAATGACCGCGCATCCGGTAGGCACGGATCAGCATCAAGGCACGGACCGAATCGCGGGTCGCCTGGTTGACGTCGGCAGCCGATAGTTCCGCGCCCTTGGCCTGCGCCTTAGCGGCGAGCTTGGCGCCGACCGCCTTTTCGACGGTGATCCAGTTGCCGTCCAGCGCCGAGGTCAGTTCGTCGCGCGGGGTCAGTGGCCAGTTGTCGCGGCCCCAGGAGGGACCCTCGGCGTTCTTCTGGACGTCGGCCGGGGTGTCTTTCAGGCTCTTGAAGAACTCCTGCCACTCGGCATCGACCGACTCGGGGTCCTGCTCGTAGCGGGCGTAGAGGTCGTCGATGTAGGTGGCGTTGGTGCCTTGCAAAAATGAGGAGAGAGCAAATGCTGCGTTCGCGTCCTGGCGAGACATGATGGCGTCCTGGTGATTTTCGGTTTGCGCGTAGAAGACGGCGCATCGCCAATCCGGAAACCGGATCAGCGGGATAAAGTACCCTTTACCCTATTTAGTGCGAAACTTCGCCCCGAAAAGAACCAAGAATTGAATTAAGATTTCAATTTTTCGGCAAGGGTATGTCCGAGCCGCGCCGGCGACGGAGAGACCGTAATTCCGGCCGATTCCATGGCCGCCGTCTTGGATCCGGCGTCGCCCTTGCCGCCGGAGATGATCGCGCCGGCATGGCCCATGCGGCGGCCGGGAGGGGCAGTGACGCCGGCGATGAAGCCGACCATCGGCTTCTTGCGGCCACGCCTGGCCTGGTCCTTGATGAACTGGGCGGCGTCTTCTTCCGCCGAGCCGCCGATTTCGCCGATCATGATGATCGAGGTGGTCTTGGGATCGGCCAAAAACATCTCCAGCACGTCGATGAATTCGGTGCCCTTGACCGGGTCGCCGCCGATGCCGACCGCGGTGGTCTGGCCGAGGCCTTCCTGGGTGGTCTGGAACACGGCCTCATAGGTCAACGTGCCGGAGCGGGAAACGATCCCGACGCTGCCGGGCTTGAAGATATTGGCCGGCATGATGCCGATCTTGCACTCGCCCGCGGTCATCACGCCCGGGCAGTTCGGCCCGATCAGGCGCGACTTCGATCCGGACAGCGAGCGCTTCACACGCACCATGTCGAGCACCGGAATGCCCTCGGTGATGCAGACGATCAGGGGAATTTCCGCATCGATCGCCTCGCAGATCGCGTCCGCCGCGCCCGGCGGCGGCACGTAGATCACGGAGGCGTCGGCCCCGGTCTTTTCGCGCGCCTCGGCGACGGTGTCGAAGACAGGCAGGTTCAGGTGCTTGGAGCCGCCCTTACCCGGCGAGGTGCCGCCGACCATCTTGGTGCCGTAAGCGATCGCGGCCTCCGAATGGAACGTGCCGTTCTTGCCGGTAAAACCCTGGCAGATGACTTTGGTATTCTTGTCGATCAGAACGGACATGATTGAGGACGCTTTCGTAGGTGATCGGGAACGATGGGTTTAGTGAATCCGCCGATAGACGCCGGTGAGCACGTCGGCCCATCCTTCGGCATCGGGCGAGAACTGGATCTTCATGGTGTAGTTGTCGTCATCGACGACTTCGTAGACGTGGCGGGCGTTGCCGCGCAGCGAGCCGCGCACCAGAATCAGCGTCTTGCCGGTCCAGCCGCCGGAGGCCGGCGCCGGCGAATAGTAGCCGAGTGAATCGTGCCAGAATAATTTGTAGTGCCGGTCGTCACGATCATAGGTGAACACGCCATGGGTCGCGAAGGTTTCCTTGCCGTCGCGCATCTGGCGGGTGTCCTGGATCAGATAGAAGCCGTTGAGGTCGATGCGCGCGACCACATGCGAGGTCGCCGGACCGCCCGCGGTCCAGCGCGACGGATAGACCATTTCCTCGCCGGTCCACTCGCCCGCAAAGACCGCGAGCTTGCGGTGTTCTTCCAGCGGTGTCGGTGCGGCGAGATGGTCAGCCATCGCTAGCCTCCCTTGACGGCTTTCACGATTTTCTGCGCGGCGTCGTCGAGATTGTCGGCCGGCACCACGTTGAGCCCGGAATCGCGGATGATCTTCTTGCCGGCGTCGACATTGGTGCCTTCGAGCCGCACCACCAGCGGCACTTGCAGGCCGACCTGCTTCACTGCGGCGACGACGCCCTCGGCAATGATGTCGCATTTCATGATGCCGCCGAAGATGTTGACCAAAATGCCCTTCACATTGGGATCGGCGGTGATGATCTTGAACGCTGCGGCCACCTTTTCCACGCTGGCGCCGCCGCCGACGTCGAGGAAGTTGGCGGGCTCCATGCCGTAGAGCTTGATGATGTCCATGGTCGCCATGGCAAGGCCCGCGCCGTTGACCATGCAGCCGATGGTGCCGTCGAGCGTGACGTAGTTGAGATCGTATTTCGACGCCTCGATTTCCTTGGCGTCCTCTTCGGTCTCGTCGCGCAGCGCGGCCACTTCAGGATGGCGGTACATGGCGTTGTCGTCGAACGACACTTTCGCATCGAGCACGCGCAACAGGCCCTGCTTGGTGACAACAAGCGGATTGATTTCCAGCATCGCCATGTCCTTGGCGACGAAGGCGTTATAGAGCTGTGCCACCAGCTTCTCCGCCTGCTTGGCGAGATCGCCGGAGAGATTGAGCGCCTTCGCCACCGTGCGGCCGTGGTGGCCCATGATGCCGGTCGCCGGATCGACCGAGAAAGTCACGATCTTTTCCGGATTGTTGTGCGCGACTTCCTCGATGTTGACGCCGCCTTCGGTCGAAACGACGAACGACACTTCGGAGGTTTCGCGGTCGACCAGGATCGAGAGATAGAACTCCTTGTCGATGTCGGAGCCTTCCTCGATGTAAAGGCGATTGACCTGCTTGCCGTGCGCGCCGGTCTGGATCGTGACGAGCGTGGCGCCCAGCATCTGCTTGGCGAATTCGTTGACCTCGGCCACCGACTTGGCGATGCGGACGCCGCCCTTGTCGCCGGCGGTGGCTTCCTTGAACTTGCCCTTGCCGCGGCCGCCGGCATGGATCTGGCTCTTCACCACCCAGATCGGGCCGGGGAGCGTCTTGGCGGCGGCGTCGGAATCCGAGGCCTTCAGAACCGGCACGCCGCGCGAAATCGGCACGCCGAATTCATGCAGCAGAGCCTTGGCCTGGTATTCATGGATATTCATCTGGACGCTCCCCAAACCCTCGTACGGTGAGTTCTGCAATCACCTGTGTTGGTAGTTGGCATACCATATACCAACAGAACTGCAACCCTGAAAACACTTTCGCCCCGGCAAAGGGGCGAAAGTCGAGTAAAAATCAACGTCCGAGCAAGTCGGGCGCGATCTTCTTGCAGGCGTCGACCAGCCCCTGAACGGAGCCGACCGACTTGTCGAAGGCTTCGCGGTCCTTGCCGGCCAGATCGATCTCGACGATACGTTCGACGCCCTTCGAGCCGATGACGACGGGAACGCCGACATACATGTCCTTCACGCCGTATTCGCCGTTGAGATAGGCGGCGCAGGGCAGCACGCGCTTCTTGTCCTTCAGGTAGCTCTCGGCCATCGCGATCGCAGAGGCGGCGGGCGCGTAGAACGCCGAACCGGTCTTGAGGAGGTTGACGATCTCGGCGCCGCCGTTCCGGGTGCGGTCGACGATCTCGTCGATGCGGGCCTGCGAGGTCCAGCCCATCTTGACGAGGTCGGGCAGCGGAATGCCGGCGACGGTGGAGTAGCGCGTCAGCGGCACCATGGTGTCGCCGTGGCCGCCGAGCACGAAGGCGGTGACGTCTTCGACCGAGACGTTGAATTCGTCGGCGAGGAAGTAACGGAAGCGCGCGGAGTCGAGCACGCCGGCCATGCCGACCACCTTCTTGTGCGGCATGCCGGAAGCCTTCTGCAGCGCCCACACCATCGCATCCAGCGGGTTGGTGATGCAGATGACGAAGGCGTCGGGGGCATACTTCTTGATGCCGGCGCCGACCTGCTCCATGACCTTGAGATTGATGCTCAGGAGATCGTCGCGGCTCATGCCGGGCTTGCGCGGCACGCCGGCGGTGACGATGCAGACCTTGGCGCCATCGAGCGCATCGTAGGAATTGGCGCCGGTGAGATGGGCGTCGAAACCGTCGACCGGCGAAGACTGCGCGATGTCGAGCGCTTTACCCTGAGGAACGCCCTCGGCGATATCGAACATCACGACGTCGCCGAGCTCCTTCAGGCCAATGAGGTGAGCCAGCGTTCCGCCGATCTGACCGGAGCCAATCAAAGCAATCTTGTCGCGCGCCATGGGAAATTTGTCCTTCTAAGACGAAGATGAGGGTGGATAGTCAGCCGGATGGCTGGTTATCCCTTTCGAATGGCCGGTTCAAGCCGGAGCATGCCCAATTCTAAGGCCGCGCCTCGATTTCGGTCAGGTATGCCAACGGCCACTGTCATTCCGGGGCGCGCGAAGCGCGAACCCGGAATCTCGAGATTCCGGATTCGATGCTGCGCATCGCCCCGGAATGACGGCTACGCCGTCACGTTTCCACCAACCCCGTACTCGACCCGCTGGCCGCGGAATCCTTCCGGCCATGCGGCAGCGCCAAATAGGATTCCGAGCCCATTTCGATCAGCCGCGACGAGGTCCGTTTGAACTCGTTGGCCTCATTGCCCTCGGTCGCCAGATACAACGACACCGGATCGGCCTCGGCTGACGCCATCAGCTTCACGGCATTGTCATAGAGCGTATCGATCAGCGAGATGAAACGCTTGGCGGCATTGCGCTCAGCGTAATCCATCACTGGAATGCGGTCGATCAGGATGGTGTGGTAATCGTGCGCCAGCCGCAAATAGTCCGACGCGGCCAGCGGCTTTTCGCAGATGTCGGCAAACGAAAATCGCGCGACGCCATGCGCCGAACAGGGCACGCGCAGAACGCGGCCCTTGATCGTGATGTCGCGCGGCTTGCACGGCGCATTGCCGGTCATCCTGCGCCAGGCGCGGTCGAGCGCGGCGCCGGCTTCATCGTCCGGCGGCACCAGCCACATCTTCACGCCGGCAAGCTTTTCCAGGCGAAAATCCGTGCGCGCATCGAGCCGCAGCACGTCCATGCGATCTTCGATCTGCGTGATGAAAGGCAGGAACAGCGCACGGTTGAGGCCGCCCTTGTAGAGGTCCTCCGGCGCCACGTTCGAGGTCGCCACCACCACGGTGCCGAGTTCGAACAGTTTTGAAAACAGCCGGCCCAGGATCATGGCGTCGGCAATGTCGGTGACGTGGAATTCGTCGAAGCACAGCAGCCATGCCTCTTCGAAGATCGCGTTGGCTGTCAGCTCGATGACGTCGCCGTCCGCGATTTCACCGCGCGCGATGTTCTGGCGATAGGCGTAGATCTTCTCATGCGCCTCGGCCATGAATTCGTGGAAATGGGCGCGGCGCTTGTGCTGGACCGGTGAGTGCTGAAAGAACAGGTCCATCAGCATGGTCTTGCCGCGGCCGACCTCGCCATGAACGTAAAGCCCCCGCGGCGGCGGCTCGCCCTTGTCGCCGAACAGCCGGCCAAGCAGGCTTAGCTTGCGCACCGGCTTGTAGCTCGACAGCCGCTCATCGAGGGCTGCGAACGCCTCGGCGGCGTCGGCCTGCGCGGGATCGGCCTCGATCGCGCCGGAGGCGACGAGGGCCTTGTAATGGTCATGGAACGAGGCAGGCGGGGTGGACAGCATGGCCCTCCTTACGGCCTCAAGCGTACGGAAAATGCAAGCCGTCAATTGGCGCTGGGGGTATGCAAGCACTACTCGTCATACCCAAGCCCGTAGCCCGGATGGAGCGAAGCGAAATCCGGGATAAATCCGCCGGCTGGCAAGACCGTCACGGATTGCGCTTCGCTCCATCCGGGCTACGTATCGGCGGCTCACGCACTCAGCGCGTAGGAATCCTCGACCACATAGGGTCCGCCGCCGGTGGAGGCGCGGGACGAGAACAGCACGAAGCGCGACGCCATGAATGTCCGGCTCGGAAAGTAGCCGCGCACCGAGAGATAATCGGCAACGTCCTGGCTCGACGCATCGTGCAGCCGCGCCAGCGTCACGTGTGGCGTGAATTTGCGGCCCTCGGGATCGAGCCCGAGCCGCTGCATCAGCCGTTCGAGTTCGGCCTGCAGCTCGATCAGCGGCCGGCTCGGCTCGACGGAAGCAACCACCGCGCGCGGTTTCTTGCCGCCAAAGCTCTGCAGGCCCTGCACCTTGACCTCAAACGGCTTGCGGTTGATCCGAAACAGCATCGAGGCGATTTCATTCGCCGACATGCCATCGATATCGCCGATGAAGCGCAGGGTAACGTGGTAATTTTCGGGATCGATCCAGCGTGCGCCGGGAAGGCCGCCACGCAAATTGGAAAGGCTCTGGCCGATCTCGGCCGGAATTTCCAGTCCAGCAAACAAACGTGGCATCGCATGACTCCCGATGCTTGGGCATGACCTCAAAAAGGACCATGTCCTGTAACAGCGCCCGGTGACGAATCACCGATTACTAATTCCTACCCGACTTATATGACTCTGCGAAGCACGCGGGCCGTGCAGACCGGAAAGCTACGGGGAAAACCCATTAGTAACGTTATTCGTTTGCATCTTTTTTCAACTCCGCTGCCCGGAGATCGTACCGAGAAATGCCTCCACCGTAGGCAGAATATTTTTCACGATGATATCGACGCCCTCGGCGGTCGGATGCATCCCGTCCGCCTGGTTGAGCTTGGCGTCGGCGGCGACCCCCTCCAGGAAAAACGGGTAGAGCGGGACGCCGAAGGATTTGGAAAGCTCCGGATAGATCGCGTTGAAGCGCGCGGCGTATTCGCTGCCGTAATTGGGCGGCGCGAGCATTCCGCACAGCAGAACGGCAATCTTGCGCGCCTTCAGCCGCGTCAGGATTTCCGTCAATGCAGTTCGGGTGACGGCGGGATCGATCCCGCGGAGCGCGTCGTTGGCGCCGAGTTCGAGAATCACCGCCTCGGTTCCCTCGGGGACCGACCAGTCCAGCCGGTCGCGGCCGCCGGAGGAGGTGTCGCCGGACACCCCGGCATTGATCATGTCGACCTTTATCCCCTTGTCGTCCAAAGCTTTTTGTAAACGCGCCGGAAACGCCGCCGAGGCCTGCAAGCCAAGCCCGGCGCTCAAGGAATCGCCGAGAACGACCATTTTGACCGGTTTGGCGGGTGCGACGGCCGGCGCCTGGGCGAAAACCGGCCCGGCCGTCATCAAAGCCATAATCAACACGCGTATGTGCGCAAACATCCGTTTCAAGCCCTCGACCCGAACGGTGGATGTGCCATATGACCGAGCCATGGACAGTCTCATCGAACCCTCTTCACTGACCGGCGTCGGGCCGGACACCATTTCCATCTCCAACGTCAACCTCTCGCTCGGCTCAGGCGCCGCACGCGTTCATATCCTGAAAGATATTAGCCTTCGTGTGGCATCGGGCGAGGCGATCGGCCTGATCGGACCGTCAGGCTCGGGCAAATCGACCTTGCTGATGGTGATGGCGGGGTTGGAACGTCCTGACAGCGGAGAGGTGGTGGTCAACGGCACGCCGTTCAATGCCCTCGACGAGGATGCGCTGGCCCGCTTCCGCGGCCGCCAGGTCGGCATCGTGTTCCAGTCGTTTCATCTGATCCCGACCATGACGGCGCTGGAAAACGTCGCGGTGCCGCTGGAGCTCGCCGGTAACCCGGACGCGGCCGAGCGGGCGGCGCAGGAATTGAAATCCGTCGGACTAGGCGATCGTCTGCACCACTATCCGACGCAATTATCCGGCGGCGAGCAGCAGCGCGTGGCGCTGGCCCGCGCGCTGGCGCCCGACCCCGCCATTCTCGTCGCGGACGAGCCGACCGGCAATCTCGATGAAACCACCGGCAAGCAGATCGTCGACTTGCTCTTCACCAAGCACGCCGAGCGCGGCATGACGCTGGTGCTGGTGACGCACGATCATTCGCTGGCGCAGCGCTGCGACCGCGTGGTGCGGCTGCGCTCGGGCCGGATCGACGGACATTCATGACCATCGTTTCCGAACCCGCTTACCGTGGCCGCGCGTCATCCCTTGCCCTGCGCTACGCGCTGCGCGAATTGCGCGGCGGCTTGCGCGGCTTTTATGTCTTCATCGCCTGCATCGCGCTCGGCGTGATGGCGATTGCCGGGGTCGGCTCGGTCGCAGCCAGCCTCAGCGAAGGGTTGACGCGCGAGGGCCGGACGCTGCTGGGCGGCGACGTGGCGTTCTCCCTGATCCAGCGCGAAGCCAGGCCGGAGGAAATCGCTTTCCTCCGCGCCCGCGGCCAGGTTTCGGTTGCGGCCGCACTCCGCGTCATGGCGCGCAGCAATGACGGCAAGCTGGCATTGGTCGAACTCAAGGCCGTGGACGACAACTACCCGATGCTCGGAGAGGTGACGCTCGAGCCCAAAATGCCGATGGCGGATTTACTGGCCGAGCGGGACGGTGCGTTCGGCGCGGCGGTGGATTCCACGCTGCTGGCGCGGCTCGATCTCAGGCTCGGCGACCGCATCGGAATCGGCAATGCCAGCTTCCAGATCCGCAGCGTAGTCGTCGCCGAGCCCGACAAGCTTGCCGGCAATGTCGGATTGGGCCCGCGCGTTCTGGTTAGCGAAGCAAGCCTGCGCGCGACCGGATTGCTGCAGCCCGGCAGCCTGGTGCGCTGGATCTACCGCGTGAAGCTGCCGAACAACGCGGCCGACGACCGCGCCGCGACCCAATTGATCGACAGCGCGCGGAGCGCCCTGCCGGAGGCCGGCTGGTGGATCCGCAGCAGCGGCAATGCGTCGCCGCAACTCGAACGCACCATCAATCGCTTCAGCCAGTTCCTGACGCTGGTCGGCCTCGCTGCCCTTCTGGTCGGCGGCGTTGGCGTCGCCAATGCGGTCAAGAGCCACATCGATCGCCGCCGCGACGTCATCGCCTCGTTCAAGGCGCTGGGCGCCACCGGCCGCGACGTCTTCACGATCTATCTGACGCAGGTGATCCTGCTCGCCGGGGTCGGTTCGGTGATCGGACTGGTGGTCGGCGCGGCTTTACCGTTCATCATCGTCGGCGTGTTCGGCAAGCTGCTGCCGCTGCCGGTTATCCCCGCCCTGCATCCCGATGAACTGGCGCTGTCGTTCGTCTACGGCCTGCTCACCGCACTCGCCTTCGGATTATGGCCGCTCGGACGGGTGCACGACGTGCCGGTCGCGGCGCTGTTTCGCGAGGAGGTGTCGCGCGAATGGCACCGGCCGCGCTGGAGCTATCTCGCGCTGATGGCCGCGGTGATTGCGCTGCTGGTCACAGTGGCCATCGGGCTTTCCTACGACAAGCGGGTGGCGGCCGTGTTCGTCGTCTCCTCGGTGGCGGTGTTTGCGCTGCTGCGCGGCGTGGCGGCCGGGCTGATGGCGCTGGCGCGCCGCATGCCACGTAGCAGCATCACCATGCTGCGGCTGGCGATCGCCAATATTTACCGGCCCGGCGCGCTGACGCCCTCGGTCGTGATGTCGCTCGGCCTCGGGCTCGCGGTCCTGGTCACGATCACCCAGATCGACGGCAATCTGCGCCGGCAGTTCCTGGCCGCATTGCCGGAGCGCGCGCCCTCGTTCTACTTCATCGACATTCCGACCGCTGATGCCGACCGGTTTGGCGATTTCCTCAGGAAAGTGGCGCCGCAATCAACGGTGGACGATGTGCCGATGCTGCGCGGACGCATCGTCGCCGCCCGCGGCGTCAAGGCCGACGAGCTCAATCCATCGCAGGATTCCGAATGGGTGCTGCAGAGCGACCGCGGCCTGACCTATACCAACGAAGTCCCGAAGGGCTCGAAGGTGGTCGAGGGCGAATGGTGGAGCGCGGACTATAAGGGGCCGCCGCTGGTCTCGCTGGAAAAGAAGATCGCCGACGGCCTCAAGCTCGGAATAGGCGACGAGATCATCGTCAACGTGCTCGGCCGCGACATCCCGGCCAAAATCAGCAATCTGCGCAACGTCGACTGGCAGGGGCTGGGCATCAATTTCGTGCTGGTGTTCTCGCCCAACGCGTTCAAGGGCGCGCCGCACAGCCATATCGCGACCTTGTCCGAGACACACCCCGATCCGGCCGGAGACGCCCGGATCATCAAGCAGGTGGCGGACGCCTTCCCGATGGTCACCAGCGTCCGGGTCCGTGAGGCGCTGGAGACCGTCGGCACCGTCATCACCAACCTCGTGCTTGCCATCCGCGGCGCCAGCGCGGTGACGCTGATCTCGGCGATCCTGGTGCTGGGCGGCGCGCTCGCCGCTGGCCACCGCCACCGGGTCTATGACGCGGTGATCCTGAAGACGCTGGGTGCAACCCGGGCCCGGCTGCTCGGCGCCTACGCGCTGGAATACCTGATGATTGGCCTCGCCACGGCGGTTTTCGGCGTGATCGCGGGCTCGATCGCGGCCTGGCTGATCGTGACCCGGCTGATGACGCTCAGTTTCATCTGGCAGGCCGGCAGCGCCGCCGGCGTGGTCGCCGCCGCCCTGGTCGTTACCGTGGGGCTGGGGCTCGCCGGGACGTTGCTGGCCCTGAACCAGAAACCGGCCAGCGTGCTACGGAATTTGTGACAATTTGTAGCGGCGGAACGGCGGGGTTAACGCTGCTTTACCCGGAAATGACCGCGGGAAGCGACATTCAGCCGCGCGTGGAAGCTTGCGTCGAATGTGTTAGTTTCCCACATACCAGCCAAGTCAGTGGCCGGGATGATGACGTAAAATTAACGTCGGCAGATCGGGACATCTGAGATAGAAATCTAACCGGCGCCGCAAACCCCTTGCGCTCCGCCGGGCAACCAACGGGAATTCGACCATGTCGGACCTAGACCGTAACTACACCTCTCCTTTCGGCCGGGCCGCCGGGCGCGTCGACGCCGCGACCGTCGATGCCGGTCTGCGCGCCTACATGCTGCGCATCTACAACTACATGAGCATCGGCCTGGCTATCACCGGTCTTGCGGCGCTTGGCGTCTACATGGCCGCCGTGACCACGGATCAGGCCGGCGCCGCAGCCAGGTTCGGCAACGCCTTCCTGACGCCGTTCGGCTACGCGATGTATGTCAGCCCCCTGAAGTGGCTGTTCATCCTGGCGCCGCTCGCCATGGTGTTTGCGATCTCGGCCGGCATCAACCGGCTGCGTCCTGCGACCGCCCAGATGCTGTTCTGGGTGTTCTCGGCGCTGATGGGCATTTCGCTGTCATCGATCTTCCTGGTGTATACGCACACCTCGATCGTGCGGGTGTTCTTCATCACCGCGGCCACCTTCGGCGCACTGAGCCTGTACGGCTACACCACCAAGCGTGACATGAGCGGCATGGGGTCGTTCCTGTTCATGGGCCTGATCGGCATCATCATCGCGAGCCTGGTCAACCTGTTCCTGGCAAGCTCGATGCTGCAGTTCATCGTCTCGGTGGTCGGCGTGCTGGTGTTCGCGGGCCTCACCGCCTGGGATACCCAGCGGCTGAAGAACGACTACATCTACGGCTACGCCTCTCAGGGCGGCGAGATTGCGGAGAAAGCGGCGATTACCGGCGCACTGTCGCTCTACCTGAACTTCATCAACCTGTTCACGCTGCTGTTGCAGCTGCTCGGCCAGCGCGATTAAGAGCTGCCGCGGAGGTTACAAGTCGAAGCCCCGGCCCAACGGCCGGGGCTTTTGTTTTGGCTCACTACTCGCCATGCCCGAGCTTGACCCGGCCATGACGGAAAGAGCGTTGATCCAGATGCATCTGCTGATATCTTTTTTGCCATGACCGCCGCTGAAATCCGGCCCGCCACCGCGGCCGACCTTCCCGCCATCACTGAAATCTACGAACATGCCGTGCGCTACGGCACCGCGACATTCGAGCTTGTCCCGCCTGATCTGGCCGAGATGACCCGGCGGTTCAAAGTTTTGATGGACGGCGGCTTCCCTTATTTGGCGGCGTCGGTCGAAGGCGATGTGATCGGCTATGCCTATGCTGGCCCTTATCGGCCGCGGCCTGCCTATCGTTTCACGGTGGAGAACTCGGTCTATCTAAAGCCCTCGACCCACCGCCGCGGCATCGGCCTGCAGCTGATGCAGCGGCTGATCCCGGACTGCGAGGCGCGCGGCTTCCGGCAGATGATCGCCGTGATCGGCGATTCCGCGAATGCCGGCTCGATCGGCCTTCATACCAAATGCGGTTTCCAGATGATCGGGACGCACGCCAATGTGGGCCTCAAGTTCGGCCGTTGGCTCGACACCGTGATGATGCAGCTCGCGCTCGGTGAAGGCGGCACGACCGTGCCGAAGGATTGAGAAGACGCAGCCCGCTACACCAGCGACAGCTTGCGATCGATCACCAGCAGCACGCGTTCGAGTTCGTGGCCGCGGCGCAGGATCAGTCCGGTCGCCGAGATCACGCTGTACATGCCCTGCTTGCGCGCAAGGCGCGGATCTTTCTCGATACGGTAGATCGGAACCTCGGAGGCGCGGCGAAACACCGAAAACACCGCGCGGTCTTTCAGAAAGTCGATGGCGTAGTCGCGCCACTCGCCATCGGCGACCATGCGCCCATACAGATTGAGGATACGGTTGAGTTCGAGACGATTGAACGTGACACGATTTGGCGGCGGGACTGCAGTGGCAGCGCGTGCCACTGCACGGTTCTCGCTTGGATCGGTGTCCTCCGATATCGTGCTCATGGAGCGCCTCCTGTCATCTCAGGCATGCTCTCGTTCCGAAAACCGGTCCCCACTTTTCGGGAGCACGCCGAGGTTTACATGATTGCGCTAACTGCAGGACGCCGCAAGGGGGGTGCAAATGCAAGGGAACCGCGCCGGACGACCCGGTTTCACGGGAAAATCGATTCACGGGATCGTTAGCGGAATCTTATTGCTGCCCCACTTCCGCCAACCGCCCGCCCCGCTGGGTTGCGACAAGGTAATCCTGCGTTGGCCCGGTCCTTTCGGTTCCGGATTCCTCAGCCCCCAGCCCCCCGGGGCCGTCGGGATCGGGCCTGTTCGCAGAGGGAGTTAATCCCGATACTGGGCCAACGAAAGTTGGTCCTTTTTCGTTTGGGGAGGCGGCTTCATTTTGGGGAGGCGGCTCCAACGACAAACGACATCAACTGCCGTTCCAGGCCGCGTGAAAGCGAGCACTGACGTGCCCCTTCAGAGAAACATAACTGGCTAATCAGCGCAGCGCGGGGAAGACAGTCGCGCAGCCCGGATGAAGCGACGCGAAATCCGGGCTACACAAGCGCCAGTGCCAATTATCGCAGCGCGGTGATGGCTGCGCCCAGCATCGCGCCCGGATTGTCGCGGTTACCGTCCTGGACATAGACGACCGCGGCATCGACGCCGTCGCGGGAAATATTTTCCAGCGGAACGGTCCAGTTTCCCGAACTGCCGTTCCAGTCGCCGACCTTCACGAGATTACGCACCACGTTGTAATACGTGATCTGCTGGCCGCGATTTTCGCCGCGTCCGATCGAAATCGGTACCGCCTTGGAGACCGAACAGATCCAGATCTCGCCGCGCGACGTCGTCGGCACTTTGCTCGCCTCTACCGAAACGTTGAGCAGTTTGCCCGACAGCGTCATCGTCACCGGCACCGACATCACGCCCTCGGCCTTGCCGGTGTTCCTGATGGCACCTTCGATAGCGGCACGGTCGCTGCCGATCACTTGCGCCGAGCCGTTGACGATCATCTGCGGCGTGTAGAGGTTGCGGTCGCCGCGGGCGTGCGAATAGGCTTTCTGACGCGCGCTGAAACGCGAATCCGCCAGCGTGTCCTTCCAGCCAAGATAGTCCCAGTAGTCGATCGGCATGCTCAGCGCGATCACGTTCGGATCCTTGGCGAGTTCGCCGACAATCTTGTCGGCCGGCGGACACGACGAACAGCCCTGCGAGGTGAACAGCTCGACCACGGCGCGCGGATCGGCATGGGCCGGGCGGATCACGGCGATGATGGCGCAGACGCTGAGCGCGCCGGACCACCGCGATATGCCGTTGTAGCCCATCATCGCAGCCATGGGCCGAACCGATGCTGGGGTTTTCCCTCCGTATTTTTACTGGGCATGATTTGATATCCTGAAAGCGTGCCCCAGACGCGCGAAAGCGGCCTTGTCATAGGCCGCCTCCTTCCTGGTCGCTACTCACTTCGAAGTGAGGCACTGATCACAAATCCGCGTTATGGCGTTTTCAAGCGAAGTAGACCCCGGTTCGAGTAAAGAAAACGCGTTCAAAACAAAACCTGGAGCCCGGTTCTGATTCAATCAGAACCGGAAAAGCTCTAGGCCGCCAGTTTGCGCAGCACATAATGCAGAATGCCGCCGTTTCGGTAGTACTCGAGCTCGTCGAGGGTATCGATGCGGCACAGCAGCGGCACGCGCTGCAGCGCGCCATCGCCGGAGACGATCTCCGCCGTCAGGGTCTGACGGGGCTTCAGATCGCCCTGCAAGCCCCGGATCGTCACCTTTTCGTCGCCCTTCAGGCCGAGCGACGTCCACGACGTGCCGTCCTCGAAGGTCAGCGGCAACACGCCCATGCCGACCAGGTTGGAGCGATGGATGCGCTCGAAGCTCTGGCAGATCACGGCGCGAACGCCGAGCAGCCGCGTGCCCTTCGCGGCCCAGTCGCGCGATGAGCCGTTGCCGTATTCGGCGCCGGCGAACACCACCAGCGGCACGCCCTCCTGCTGGTACTGCATCGCCGCGTCGTAGATCGACATCTGCTCGCCATCGGGCCAGTGTTTTGTCAAACCACCTTCCGGAATATTGCCGTCGGCGCCCTTCAGCATGAAGTTCTTGATGCGGATGTTGGCGAAGGTGCCGCGCATCATGATTTCATGATTTCCGCGCCGCGTACCGTACTGGTTGAAGTCGGCGGGACGCACCTGGTGTTCACTGAGGAATTTTCCGGCCGGCGAAGTCAGCTTGATCGAGCCGGCCGGCGAGATGTGGTCGGTGGTGATCTTGTCGCCGAACATCGCCAGGATCCGCGCATCGACCACGTCGACGACGGGATCGGGTTGCTTCTTCATGCCCTCGAAGTAGGGCGGGTTCTGCACATAGGTCGACGACATGTTCCAGCGATAGGTCTCGCTGTCGGTGGTCTTGATCTTGCGCCAGTTGGTGTCGCCCTTGAACACGTCGGCGTAGCGCTTCTTGAAGATGGTCGCGGTGACGAACTTCTTCATGAAGGCGTTGATCTCCTTGGTGGTCGGCCAGATGTCCTTAAGGAACACCGGCTTGCCGTCCTTGCCGGTACCGATCGGCTCGACCGCGAGATCCTTGGTCACCGTGCCTGCGAGCGCGTAAGCCACGACCAGCGGCGGTGAGGCCAGATAGTTCGCCTGCACGTCCGGCGAGACGCGGCCTTCGAAGTTGCGGTTACCCGACAGCACGGCCGCAGCGACGATGCCGTTCTCATTGATGGATTTGGAGATGTCTTCCTGCAGCGGACCCGAGTTGCCGATGCAGGTGGTGCAGCCGAAACCGATCAGATTGAAGCCGACCTTGTCGAGTTCGGTCTGCAGCCCGGAATTGGTGAGATATTCCGCGACCACCTGGCTGCCTGGTGCCAGCGAAGTCTTCACCCACGGCTTGGCCTTCAGGCCCTTGGCGGCGGCGTTGCGCGCCAGCAGGCCCGCACCGATCAGCACACTCGGATTGGAGGTGTTGGTGCAGGAGGTGATCGCCGCGATCACGACGTCACCATGGCCGAGATCGAAATTGTGATTGTCGACTGCGTAGCGTTTATCGGCTTCGCCGGGCTTCTTGTACTCACCCGCGAGCGCGGTGGAGAAACCTTCCGCAACCACCGGCAGCGCGACGCGGCCTTCGGGACGCTTCGGGCCGGCCATCGACGGCACGACATCCTTGAGATCGAGCGTCAGCGTTTCCGTGAACACCGGATCAGCCGATTTCGCCGTGCGGAACAGGCCCTGCGCCTTGGCATAGGCGGAGACGAGAGCGACGCGGTCAGCCTTGCGGCCCGAGGTCTTGAGATAATCAATGGTCGCGGCGTCGACCGGGAAGAAGCCGCAGGTCGCGCCATATTCCGGCGCCATGTTGCCGATCGTCGCCTTGTCCGCGACCGAGAGAAAATCGAGGCCGGGGCCGAAGAATTCGACGAACTTGCCGACCACGCCCTGCTTGCGCAGCATTTGCGTGACCGTCAGCACCAGGTCGGTCGCAGTGACGCCTTCCTTGAGTTGGCCCTTCAACTTGAAGCCGACCACTTCGGGCAACAGCATCGACAGCGGCTGGCCGAGCATGCAGGCTTCCGCCTCGATGCCGCCGACGCCCCAGCCGAGCACGGCGAGGCCGTTGACCATGGTGGTGTGCGAGTCGGTGCCGACGAGCGAATCCGGATAGGCGACTTCAAATGTGCCGGTCTTCTTGCCGACCGTCATCTTCTCCTTCTTGGTCCACACCGTCTGCGCGAGATATTCGAGATTGACCTGGTGGCAGATGCCGGTGCCGGGCGGCACCACGGAGAAATTCGAAAACGCCTTCTGGCCCCACTTCAGGAATTCGTAGCGTTCCTGGTTCTGCTTGTATTCCTCGACCACGTTCTTGCCGAACGCCTTGTTGTCACCGAAGAAGTTGACGATGACGGAGTGGTCGATGACGAGATCGACCGGCACCAGCGGGTTGATCTTTTCGGCATCGCCGCCGAGCGCCTGCATCGCGTTGCGCATCGCGGCGAGATCGACCACCGCCGGCACGCCGGTGAAATCCTGCATCAGGACGCGCGCCGGACGGAACGCCACTTCATGCTCGAGTTTACGCTTCCTCAACCATTTCGACACCGCAATGATGTCGGCCTTCTTGACCGTGCGGTCGTCTTCATTGCGCAGCAGGTTTTCCAGGAGCACCTTCATCGAATAGGGCAGCTTGGAAATTCCCTTCAGACCGTTCTTCTCCGCGGCGGGCAGGCTGTAATAAACGTAGGTCTTGCTGCCGACCTTGAGGGTCTTGCGGCATTTGAAGCTGTCGAGCGAGGTCATGTCAGGAAATCCCAAATTCTAGTTATACCCGGCAAGGGTATTTAAACACCATCAGCGTAAGGCTGGCCTCTTGGCTTGCAGCCGCCGATTGTGTGCTGCATCAAGTTCCGGGCTTATAGAATCTTTCTAGAAGCGCCGCCACACCGACAAGCGTGCTGCAGCAATGCGGTACCCACAAATTCTGACGCGGTACCCATTAATTTCAGAGGGCTGTGAAAAGGCAAAATGCGGCTCTCGGGGCACCACATCGACTGTATCAGAGGCGGCCGCGAAGTGTTCTCCGGCCTCGATTTCGAAGCCTCTTCCGGCGAGGTTCTCGCCGTGGTCGGCCCGAACGGCTCCGGCAAGACCTCGCTGTTGCGCCTGATCGCGGGTCTTCTGGTGCCGGCGGGCGGCTCGGTCGGCCTGGAAGGCGGCGAGGCCGAGCTGACGCTGCCGGAACAATCCCACTATCTTGGCCATCGCGATGCGCTGAAGCCGGCGCTGAGCGTGTTTGAAAACCTCTCGTTCTGGCGGGATTTTCTCGGCGGCCGGGCCGGCGATCTCAGCCCATGCCTCAAGGCCGTAGGCCTTGGCCATGCCACCCATCTGCCCGCGGCATACCTGTCGGCCGGCCAGCGGCGGCGGCTTTCGATCGCGCGCCTGCTCATGGTGCGGCGGCCGGTCTGGCTCCTGGACGAGCCGACCTCGGCGCTCGATACCGCCGGGCAGGACCTGTTCGTTGGTGTCATGCGCGAGCATTTGGCGGGCGGCGGCCTCATCATTGCGGCGACCCATACCCCGCTGGGGATCGACGCGAGGGAACTGCGCATGGGAGGCGCGGCATGACCGCCCTCGCCGCGCTGATTCGCCGGGACGTCAAAATCGCGTTGCGCGTCGGCGGCGGCGCGCTGATCGGCGTGCTGTTTTTCCTCACGGTCACGGTGCTGATGCCGTTCGCGATCGGGCCCGACCTGGCACTGCTGGCGCGGCTCGGACCCGCCATCCTCTGGCTTGGCGCGCTGCTGGCGAGCCTGCTCACGCTCGACCGCCTGTTTACCGCCGATCACGAGGATGGCTCGCTCGACCTGATCGTGATGGGCCGGACGCCGCTGGAACTGGCCTGCGCTGCCAAAGCGCTGGCCCATTGGCTCGCCGCCGGCGTGCCGCTGATCGTGGCAACGCCCGTCCTGGGGCTGCTCCTCAATCTCGATGCCGCCGCAACCTCGGCGGTAGCGCTGACGCTGCTGGTGGGAACGCCGGCGCTGACGTTCACGGGCATGATCGGCGCGGCGCTCGCCGTGACACTCCACCGCGGCGGCCTGTTGCTGGCGGTGCTGGTGCTGCCGCTGTCGATCCCGGTGCTGATTTTCGGCGTCGCAGCATCGCAGGCCGCCATAACAGGGCCGCTGTCGTTTGGAACACCGTTTTCGATCCTGTGCGCGCTCTCGCTGGTCAGTTTTGTGATTGGACCGTTTGCCGCCGCGGCGAGCCTGCGGCACGGCCTCGACTGACAATGACTTTGACGCCAATCAACTCTCGCGGAGGTCATATGAAACAAACCAAGCCGCATTGCCTGCTTCACCACTGACGACTATCAGGGGTCCCATGACGCTGATCGATCTCGCCAATCCCACCAAATTCCTGTCGCTGACGGCGCGCGTGCTGCCGTGGCTGGCGGGTGCGACCGCAATCCTGCTGCTGATCGGCTTCTACCAGGCGGCGATGGCGCCCGACGACTATCAGCAGGGCGCAACGGTGAAGATCATGTTCATCCATGTCCCGAACGCGTGGCTGGCGATGTTCGTGTGGGGCGTCATGAGCATTGCCGCGCTGGGCACGCTGGTCTGGCGGCATCCGCTGGCCGATGTCGCGGCCAAGGCTGCCGCCCCGATCGGCGCGGCATTCACGTTTCTCGCGCTGGTCACCGGTTCGCTGTGGGGACGGCCGATGTGGGGCACCTATTGGGAATGGGATGCACGGCTGACCTCGGTCCTGATCCTGTTCCTGATGTATCTCGGCCTGATGGCGCTGTGGCGCGCGGTGGACGATCCCTCGCGGGCGGCGCGGGCCGCCGCTGTCCTGACGCTGGTCGGCGCACTCAACCTGCCGATCATCAAGTTTTCGGTCGACTGGTGGAACACGCTGCATCAGCCGGCCGCGGTGTTGCGGATGGGTGGGACTTCGCTCGACCGCGCGTTCCTGATTCCATTGCTCGTGATGGCGATCGGATTTTCGCTGCTTTTCGTCACCCTGCATCTGGCGGCGATGCGCAACGAGATCCTGCGCCGGCGCGTGCGCAGCTTGCAGATAATGCAAGCCAGCCAGCAGGCGACATGACGTGACGTCGCTCGGTCCCTACGCTTCCTTTATCGTAACGTCCTACACGCTGGTGGCGGCGGTCGTGGTGCTTCTCATCATCTGGATCGCCATCGATTATCGCCATCAGAAGGAGCGGCTGCGCGAACTCGAAGCCAGCGGCATCACCCGGCGCTCCGGCCGCCAGGCGACGGATATCCGATGAGCGCGCCCGTAACATCGGACGAGCAGCCGCGCCGCCGGCGCTGGCTGGTGGCACTGCCGCTGATCGGTTTCATCGCCGTCGCCGCGCTGTTCCTGCTGCGGCTGTATGGCGGCGATCCCTCGAAAATCCCCTCCGCCCTGATCGGCCGCCCGGCGCCGCAGACCACGCTTCCGGCGCTGGAAGGCCTCGCCCGTAACGGCGTGCCGGTACCCGGGCTCGACCCCGCCGCCTTCAAGGGCAAGGTCTCCGTCGTCAATGTCTGGGCGTCCTGGTGCGTGCCGTGCCACGACGAGGCGCCGCTGCTGACCGCTCTGGCCAGCGACACGCGGCTGCAGATCGTCGGCATCAACTACAAGGATTCCTCCGACAACGCCCGCCGCTTCCTCGGCCGCTACGGCAATCCGTTCAGCATGGTCGGCGTCGACGGCAACGGGCGCGGCGCGATCGAGTGGGGCGTCTACGGCGTACCCGAGACGTTCGTGGTCGGTCGCGACGGCACCATCGTCTACAAGATGGTCGGGCCGGTGACACCGGACAATCTCGACAGCGTGCTTAAAGTCGCGATCGAGAAGGCGTTGAGCAAATAATTTTTGGCTTTTATCTGCCGTTCATTTCCCAGCCATGGCGCCGCCATGAATTCGCAGCTAGCTTTACGGCGTTACTTGAACCGTCCTTGGAGGGACACCCTATGCGTCATTTCACGCTCGCTTCTCTTCTCGCCACCGCGCTCACTCTCGGCCTCATGACGGCGACCCCGTCGATGGCCCAGACCGCGCAACCCGCGGCCAAATCCGACAGCAAGATGGCCCCCGCGCCGAAGGCCTCGGAATCGAAGATGGCGCCTGCGCCGAAGGCAGAACTGCTGGATATCAACTCGGCGACCGCCGATCAGCTCGACGCGCTGCCAGGTGTCGGCAAGGCGTATTCCGCCAAGATCATCGCGGGCCGGCCGTACAAGGGCAAGGATGAGCTGGTGCAGAAGAGCATCGTCCCGCAGGCGACCTACGACAAGATCAAGGACAAGATCATCGCCAAGCAGAAGAGCTGATCTTCGCTGCAGAGAACGCATCGGCGCGACCCGCGCCGGTGCGTTTTGCTTTTGATTAACCCTTGCTCACATCGCCCGCTTCCGCCTCGCTCGCCTCGAGCGTGGCGGGCTCCAGATGATAACGCTTGATCACCGGCATCTGGGAAACCGCAAAGACCATCGTCAGTGGAACCGCACCGAATGCCTTGAAGGTGACCCAGAAGTCGGTCGACTGCGTGCGCCAGATGATTTCGTTCAGGACCGCCATCCCCAGAAAGAACAACGCCCAGCGCATGGTCAGGATGCGCCAGCCCTTCGGCGTCAGGTTGAACATCTGATTGAACAGGATCGCGATGAAGGAGCGGCCGAACAACAGGCCGCCGCCGAGGATCGCGGCGAACAGGCCGTAAATGATGGTCGGCTTGATCTTGATGAAAGTCTCGTCGTGCAGCACCAGCGTCAGCGTGCCGAACACGAGCACGATGACGGCGGTGACGATCGCCATCATGGGCACATGCCGCACCACCACATAGGAGGCGATCATCGCGGCCACGATCGCCACCATGAAGGCGCCGGTCGCGACGAACAGGTTGAATTTGGCGTTGGCGACGAAGAATACGATGAGCGGACCGAGTTCGGTCGCGAGCTTGAACACCGGATGCGGCTGGGTCTTGTCCATATTAGCTTTCGATTCCTGCAATCGCGTTGGCAAAATCCCGCGCGGTGAACGGCGCGAGATCGTCGACGCCTTCGCCGACGCCGATGAAGTGCACCGGCAGTTTGAATTTCTCCGCCAGCGCCACCAGAATGCCGCCGCGCGCGGTGCCGTCGAGCTTCGTCATCACGAGGCCGGTGACGCCAGCGGTACGATGAAACGCCTCGACCTGCGACAGCGCATTTTGTCCTACCGTGGCATCGAGCACCAGCAGCACCGCATGCGGGGCTGACGCATCGACCTTCTTGATGACGCGAACGACCTTTTCGAGCTCGTTCATCAGTTCGGCCTTGTTCTGCAGCCGCCCGGCCGTATCGACCAGCAGCACGTCGATATTCTGTTCCTTCGCCGCGGTCAGCGCATTGAAGGCGAGGCTTGCCGAATCCGAGCCCTGCGCGCCCGCAATGACCGGCGACCTGGTGCGCTCGCCCCAGATCTTGAGCTGCTCGATCGCCGCGGCACGAAACGTATCGCCGGCCGCCAGCATGACCTTGCGGCCCTCGGCGCTGAGCTTTGCGGCGAGCTTGCCGATGGTGGTGGTCTTGCCGGAACCGTTGACGCCGACCACGAGGATGACGAACGGCTTTTGCGCCGCGTCGATCTCCAGCGGCTTCGCCACCGGCGCCAGCACCTTCTCGACTTCGGTCGCAACGACCGTCTTCACCTCATCGGCCGAAATCGCCTTGTCGTAACGGCCGGCGCCGACGGCGTCCGCGATCCGCACCGCCACGGCGGTGCCGAGATCGGCCCGCAGCAGCACATCCTCGATATCGTCGAGCATGGCGCGGTCGAGCTTGCGCTTGGTGACGAGGTCGGCAACGGCGGACCCAAGCGAACTCGAGGTCCGCTTCAGGCCACTCGAAAGCCGCCGCCACCAGCTCAATTTGGGGGTTCCGGGAGTGGTATCGCTCATGTCGGGGACGTGTTAGCGGTTTCGCGCCATGAGCGGAAGTCACAACCAATCCATTGATGTTCCCGGGCCATCCCTTGATGTGCCCGGGACATCCTTTGACATCCCCCGGACATCGCTTGATGTCCGGGGGCTAACGGCAGACGAAATCCAGGCCCGCGTGCTCCATCGCGACGGGCTGATGCTGGTCATCGACAAGCCGGCCGGCCTGCCGGTGCACCGCGGCCCCAAGGGCGGCGCCAATCTGGAGGCGTCGTTCGACGGCCTGCGATTCGGCCTGCCGCGGCCGCCGGTGCTGGCCCACCGGCTCGACAAGGACACCTCAGGCTGTCTTGTGCTGGGGCGCGCCACCGCAAGGCTACCGCCTCGCTCGGCCTGTTGTTCAAGCACGGCAAGATTGGAAAAACCTATTGGGCGGTGATCGAGGGCGGACCTGCCGAGGATGAAGGCGTCATCGACATGCCGCTGGGGCGGCTCAACGTCGAGCGTGGCTGGTGGCAGAAGCCGGATCCGGACGGGCAGAAGGCCGTCACCAACTGGAAAGTGCGCGGCCGCGGCGATGGCCTTTGTTGGCTCGCACTCGAGCCAGTGACTGGCCGCACCCATCAATTGCGCGTGCACACGTCCGCCATGGGTTGGCCGATCGTCGGCGACAACATCTATGGCAACGGACCTCGTGTTGGCGAGCCGATCCTGCATCTGCATTCCCGCGAGATCGTGATTCCGATTTCGAAGAACAAGGAACCGGTGCGCGTGACAGCGCCGGCGCCAGAGCATATGCGGGAGCGGCTCAGGGCGTGTGGTTGGAACGGGGAGTGATGGCACACGCCTGCTCACTTCCCTTCTCCCCTTGTGGAGAAGGTGGCATAGGCGGCCGTCGGCCGCCGTACTTAGAAAAGGACGCCGATGCTTTGCATCGGCTATGGACGCGAAGCGGCGGCGAGACGGATGAGGGGTCTGTCTCCGCGGAAAGAACCCCTCATCCGGCGCTTCGCGCCACCTTCTCCCACAAGGGGAGAAGGAAGAATCACACCGTCAACCGCGCACCGTCGTGGCCGTTGATCGCGAGCGCCATCACCGCGCCCGGCGTCTCGCCCGCTATCGCCACCGACAAAAAATGCTCGGTACGCCCCTGCGTCGCGCTCTCGATCAAGACCTGACGCGTGTGACCGATTTCTGATGCGAGCCGCTTCTGCAGGGCTGCGTCCCCTGCCGCCCGCAGGCGTCGTGCGCGCTCCTTGATCACCCCGCCCACCACCTGCGGCATCCGCGCGGCCGGCGTGCCGGGTCGCTTCGAGTAGGGGAACACGTGCAGGAAGGTGAGATCGCATTCATCCACGAGGTCCTCGGAGCGCGCGAACATCTCGTCGGTCTCGGTCGGAAAGCCCGCGATGATATCGGCGCCAAGCGTGATGTCCGGACGAAGCCGCCGCACCTGTGCGCAGAACTCGATCGCGTCTTTTCGCGAATGCCGGCGCTTCATCCGCTTCAAAATCATGTCGTCGCCGGACTGCAGCGACAGATGCAGATGCGGCATCAGCCGCTCGTCTTCCGCGATAATTTCAAGCAGATCGCGATCGGCTTCGATGGAATCGATCGACGAAATCCGCAAGCGCTTCAGTTCCGGCACGTGACGCAAAATCTGCTTTGTCAGCTGCCCGAGTTTTGGCGTGCCCGGCAGATCGGCGCCGTAACTTGTGAGGTCGACACCGGTCAGCACGATCTCGGCATGGCCGCGCTCAACCAGCGCGCGGACCTGATCCACGACCGCACCCATCGGCACCGAGCGCGAATTGCCGCGGCCATAAGGGATGATGCAGAAGGTGCAGCGGTGGTCGCAGCCGTTCTGCACCTGCACGAACACGCGCGGCAAGCCGGCCTTGAAGCCATCAAGCAGATGCGGCGCCATCTCGCGCACCGCCATGATGTCGGCGACCGCGATCTTCTCGCTTGCTTCGATTCCGAAGCCTGTATCGAACGCCGCGCGCGTCTCGCGCCAGGCATCACCGCGCATCTTGTCGTCATTGCCGACGACGCGATCGACCTCGGCCATTTCGGCAAACATTTTTGGCTGGGTCTGCGCCGCGCAGCCGGTGACGACGATGCGCAAGTGCGGCCGCTCGCGCTTCAGCCGCCGGATCGATTGCCGCGCCTGCGCCACGGCTTCATTGGTTACCGCGCAGCTATTGATGACGAGGGTATCGGAAAGTCCGGCGCGCTCCGCCTCGCGGGCGATCACCTCGGATTCGAACGCGTTGAGACGGCAGCCGAAGGTTAGGACGTCGACGCTCATTGTTCTCAAGCGACGCTGGCGAACAGCGCCGGATCGAAGCGGCCTTCATACTCGAAGTCGGCGGTGCCGGTCATCAGCACATGGTCGTCGCGCTCGCGCCATTCGATGGAAAGCTTGCCGCCGGGCAGCGTCATCTCGACCGTGCGATTGGTGCGCTTCAGCCGCGCCGCGGCGACCGCGGTCGCGCAGGCCGCCGAACCGCAGGCCCGGGTCAATCCGGCGCCGCGCTCCCAGGTCCGCATGGCGATGTGATCGCGATCGACGATATGGGCGAGCGTGATGTTGGCGCGATCGGGGAAGATCGGGTGATTTTCCAATAGCGGCCCGAAACGTTCGAGGTCATAGGCGTTGATATCGTCGACCCAGAAGATCGCGTGCGGATTGCCCATATTGACCACCGACGGCGAATGCAGCACCGGCGCATCGATTGGCCCCACCTGCAATTCGATATAGCGGGTGTCGCGAAATTCTTCAGCCAGCGGAATATCCTGCCAACCGAACTTCGGCGCGCCCATGTCGACGGTGTAGAGATCGGGCGCCGGGCCCTGCCAGCAGTTCAACAGGCCGGCGCGGGTCTCGAACGTCACCGCCGTCTGGCCGGTCTTCTCGAACAGGCGGCGCACCACGCAGCGCATGCCGTTGCCGCAAGCGCCGGCTTCCGAGCCGTCATTGTTGTAGATGCGGATGAAGGCTTCGGTGCCCTGCAGCCGCGGCGGCTGCAATACCATCAACTGGTCATAGGGCACGCCCGCGGGCGAGGCGACCGCCCGCGCGTCTTCCGGCGTTACCGCCGACTTGGAGTCGCGCAAATCCACCACGACAATCTCGTTGCCGATGCCGTTCATCTTGGCAAATGCGTGGTTGGCGAGCGCGCTCATGAAATTTCCCAATTTCTGCCTGCCTTATATGGCGAATGATGGCCAATTGCCTAGTACGCAGGGGCATATGACGCATCTGTCATGGGACGAAAGCGGACGTTGCGTGTTAGAAAATGGCACCATCCTGGCGGGTGCGGATGGGGACATGCCGCCGCCAGGTGGGGTGGATGGAGAATACCTGAAATGAACCGTATCAGCACTTTCCGTGCGGCCCTGGCCGCGCTCTCCATGGTTGCGTTTGGCGGGGCCGCACTGGCGCAATCGCCGGCGCCCTCAGCCTCGCCAGCCGCCAGCCCGTCGGCTGCGCCCAGCCCGGCACCATCGGCGGTGCCGGTCCCGCCGCCGGCCGAAACCAAGTCGCCGGCGGATGCCCCCACGGCGGAAAAAGCCCCGGCGCCCGCGCCCCCTCCTCCCGCCGCCAGCGTCCAGGCCGCCGACCCCTTCGGCGAGGAGTTCACGCTTGAGCCCAAGAAAGTGGTTGTCATGAAGGGCACCGCGAATTGGGACGCGGCGTTCGACACCCTGATCGATTCGTTCAAGGCGCTGACTGTCCTGCTCGACAAGCAGGGCATCAAGGCCACGGGCAATTCAATGATCGTCTACACCTCGACCGACGATACCGGTTTTACGTTCCTGGCCCAGATTCCGGTCGATCAGGACGTCAAGAACCTGACCAAGGACATGAGCATGGGCAAGTCGCCCGAGGGCAAGGCGCTGAAGTTCGTCCATCGCGGCTCCTACGACAACATGGACAACACCTATGAGGCGATCACCAATCACCTCGACGACAAGAAGCTCGAGGCCAAGGACACTTTCATCGAGGAATACATCACCGATCCCCTGAAGACGGCGGAGGACAAGCTGGTCATCAACGTCTATGTGCCGCTGAAGTGAGACGCATGAAGCATTCGCTCGGGTTCGCCGTCGTTGCCGTCACCCTGGCGGCCGCGCCCGCGCTGGCGCAGACGATGCCGCCGCCTGCGATTTCCGTGACCGGCGAAGCGAACGTGTCGGTGGCGCCCGATCAGGCCCAGATCGACGGCGGCGTGACGTCGGACGCCAAGACCGCGCGCGAGGCGTCGGACGCCAACAATGCCGCGATGGGCAAGGTGCTGGCCGCGCTCAAGGGCGCCGGCATCGAGGAAAAGGACTACCAGACCTCGCGGCTGTCGCTGCAGCCGCAGTTTGCGGCGAATTACAAGCCCTCGGAGCGCACGGGCATCGTCAGCTTCCGCGCCAGCAACCGTGTCACGGTCAAGGTCCGCGATGTGACCAAGGTCGCCAACGTGATCGACGTGCTGGTGGGCGCCGGCGCCAACGAAATAGGCGGCATTAATTTCACGGTAACGCAGGCCTCAAAACATCTCGACGAAGCCCGCACGAAGGCGATCGCGGATGCGCGCCGCAAGGCGGAGATCTACGCCAAGGCCGCAGGCGTGACGCTCGGCGAGCCGATCAGCATTTCCGAGGAAGGCGCGCCCGTGCCGGCATTTCGCGGCAAGATGGCGGCCCCCATGGCTGCGGGTGCGCCGGTGGCGCAAGGCGAGGAGATGCTATCGGTGACGGTGAGTGTGACCTGGGCGATCAAGGCGAGCCAATAGTTGCTGTCGTCCCTGCGAACGCAGGGACCCATAACCACAGGGAGATGTGGTTATGCTGAGCTGGAGCTCCAGCCTTTTTCAACAATCAGCAACGGCGGTTATGGGTCCCTGCGTTCGCAGGGACGACGGAGGTTAGATCTCGTAAACCTGCCCCGGCTTCAGCGCCGCGAACCGCTCCGGCGGGATCTTCGCTTCCTTGAGCGCCTCATCCAGCGCCATCACCGGCGCGTCGATCGCCTCATCCGTGAGCTGGAAGGTGCCGTGATGATGCGCGAGCGCTTGCTCGGCGCCGCAATCGGCCAGCGCCTTCACCGCATCCGACGGATTCATGTGCTGGTCGTTCATGAACCAGCGCGGCTCGTAGGCGCCAATGGGGAGGATCGCCAGCCGCAGCGGGCCGTGCTTCTCGGCCACACGGCGGAAATGCTTGCCCTCGCCATAGCCGGAATCGCAGACGATGTAGATTTTCCCCACCGGCGTCTCCAATACAAAGCTCGCCCACAGCGCCTTGTTGCGGTCGAACAATCCGCGCGCCGACCAGTGCCGCGTCGGCACCAGCGTCACCGCGATGCCGTTGCCGAGCTCGACGCGGTCCTGCCAGTCGAACCCCTCGGCTTTGATCGCGCTGTCGGTATCGCGCATGGTGGCGTCATTGCCGAGCGGCGTGATCACGCGCGGCGAAAATTTTACCGACAGCTTTGACAGCGTCGCGATGTCGAGGTGATCGTAATGGCCGTGCGAGACCAGCACGACGTCGATCTTTGGCAGCGCGTCGAAGGCGATGCCGGGATCGTTGTGCCGATGCGGCCCGGCAAAGGAAACCGGCGAGGCCCGCAGCGACCACACGGGATCGACGAGAATGTTAAGGTCCCGGGTCTGGATCAGCCAGGTGACGTGGCCGACAAAGGACAGCCGCACCTTGTCGCCGGAAACCCGCGGCGGCGGCGTATCGCTATGGGCGTTCGGCACCCAATCCGGCCAGCTCGCACGCTTGCGATCGGTGCCGAACTGCCAGCGCAGCACCTCGGCCAATGATTTCGGCGGCACCCCATCGGGATCGAAAAAGCGCGTGCCATCAAAGTGGTCGGAGACGGGGCCGTCATAGGTTTTCATACTGCTGATCCAGATCGAGGGAACGCCTACGGCCGCAGCGGCGCCTGCGAGCACTCCAAGAACACGGCGGCGGGTAATGGGCACGGGGCGGGGTCAATGAACTGAAAGGGCGGGAGGCATGCAGCCTATATGGCGTCGGCAGCCGCAACATGAAGCCTGAATTGGAATTTCCGCTTTCGATTATCGCGCGATCTTCTTCACGCAGACAGGGTCGCCCTGCGGGGCGCTCTTGCAGTCCCAATCCGGGCCAAAGCCTGGTGCGGCCGCGAAGCCGGGGAATCGAATGTGGGTGAAGATCAGAAGGCCGAGCACCGCCAGAACGAACAAGGCGCCCAGCACATCCCCGCGCGTCAGATACCACGGAATAAATCTCATGGTGTCCTTATACCATATTCGCCAATCCGCCCTGGGCCTAACGGTGAATTTTCGTGCAGCGGTTAACCGCCTGCCAAAGCTCACGAAAGTGCCGCCACCGACAAGTTTCCTTGACTTTCGCCCCTTCCGGGCGTTTAACCCGCGCACTTTCTCGGAAAGACGTTCTTTTCGACCCGCCGCCCGGCCCATGAGGCTGGAGGCCAACGCCCGACAGCGCGATGCGCCCTCGGGCGCGAAAGTGTTTGGAATATCGTCCTGGCGTTCTGCGCCGGGCATATAACTGGCCGTCATACCCCGCGAAGGCGGGGTATCCAGTACGCCGCAGCTTCTCGGTTGAAACGAGCTGCTCTGGAATACTGGATCACCCGCCTTCGCGGGTGATGACAGCAGTGGACGGATCGAAGCAGCGAGCCTGCATTGGGCAGGACAGAGGACAACGGCATTGTTCGACAATCTGTCGGAGCGGCTTGGCGGGATACTCGATCGTCTGACGGGGCGCGGCGCGCTGACCGAAAAGGATGTCGACGCCGCGATGCGCGAGGTGCGCCGCGCGCTGCTCGAGGCCGACGTTGCGCTCGAGGTCGTCAGAGATTTCACTGATCGCGTTCGCGAGCAGGCGGTCGGCGCCACCGTCGTCAAGTCGGTCACGCCCGGTCAGATGGTGGTCAAGATCGTCCATGACGAGTTGGTCGCCACGCTCGGTTCCGACGGCCAGACCATCGACATCAATGCGGTGCCGCCGGTGCCGATCATGATGGTCGGTCTGCAAGGCTCCGGCAAAACCACCACCACCGCAAAACTCGCCCGCCGCATGACCCAGCGCGACAAGCGCAAGGTGCTGATGGCCTCGCTCGACATCTACCGCCCGGCGGCGATGGAGCAATTGGCCGTGCTGGGGCGCGACCTAGATATCCCGACGCTGCCGATCGTGGCGGGACAGAAGCCGGCGCAGATTGCAAAACGCGCGCTGGAAGCCGGCAAGCTCGGCGGCTACGACGTGGTGCTACTCGACACCGCCGGCCGCACCACGCTCGACGAAGAAATGATGAGCGAGGCGGCCGAGATCAAAGCCACGGCCAATCCGCATGAAGTGCTGCTGGTCGCGGATTCCTTGACCGGCCAGGACGCGGTCAATCTCGCGCGCGCCTTCGACCAGCGCGTCGGCCTCACCGGCATCGTGCTGACGCGGGTGGACGGCGACGGCCGCGGCGGCGCCGCGCTGTCGATGCGCGCGGTGACCGGCAAGCCGATCAAGCTGATCGGTACCGGCGAAAAGACCGATGCGCTGGAAGATTTCCATCCGAGCCGCATCGCCGGCCGCATTCTCGGCATGGGCGACGTGGTGTCGCTGGTCGAGCGGGCAGCCGCAAATATCGACGCCGAAAAAGCCGCGCGCACCGCCGAGCGGATGCGCAAGGGTCAGTTCGACCTCACGGATATGCGCGAGCAGTTGCTGCAGATGGCGAACATGGGCGGCATCAGCGGGCTGATGGGCATGATGCCCGGCGTTGCCAAGATGAAGAACCAGATCGCGGCGGCCGGGATCGACGACAAGATCATCAAGCGCCAGGTCGCGGTAATCGATTCGATGACACGGCAGGAGCGCAAGAATCCCGACATCCTCAAGGCCAGCCGCAAGAAGCGCATCGCCGCCGGCGCCGGCCTGGAGGTCCAGGAAGTCAACAAGCTGCTCAAGATGCACCGGAACATGGCCGACATGATGAAGGCCATGGGCTCGGGCAAGCGCGGCCCGATGGCCGGCATCGCACAGGCGATGGGCTTTGGCGGCGGCATGAAGCCGCCTTCGGCCGAAGAGATGAAGGCGATGGCGGAGAAGATGCAGGGCGGCGCCGGAGGCGGCCTGCCCCAGTTGCCCAAGGATCTTCCCGTTGGCCTTCGTCAGGGACTGCCGAATGTACCAGGCCTCACGGGACTCAGCGGCAAGCCGACCTTGCCCGGCCTTGGCGGCTTCCCGGGGAAGAAGAAATGACCTCTCGCCAACACGCGCCGTCATCGTCCGCGAAGGCGGACGATCCAGTACGCCGCGCTCCCTCAGTTCAATCGCTAATGCCTGCGATTACTGGATGCCCCGCCTTCGCGGGGCATGACGGGCGAGGCAGGGCCCTCTCGCAATGACGCCAATTCACATCGTTCACATCATTGAGTTTCGCATTCAACAGGAGAACCAAATGTCAGTCGTTATCCGCCTCGCTCGCGCAGGCACCAAGAAGCGCCCGGTCTATCACGTCGTCGTCGCCGACTCGCGTTTTCCCCGCGATGGCCGCTTCATCGAGCGTCTCGGCCATTTCAACCCGCTGCTGCCGAAGGACAATGAGTCGCGTCTGAAGCTCGACATGGACAAGGTGAAGTCCTGGCTCGCCAAGGGCGCGCAGCCGTCGGACCGCGTGACGCGCTTCCTGGATGCCGCTGGCATCGTCAAGCGTCCTGCCCGCAGCAATCCGGAAAAGGCCGTGCCGCGCAAGGAGCGCAAGGCGCGCGCCGAAGCCGCCGCGAAGGCCTAAGACATAGCGGCGCACGACGGTGGCAGCACCGATTTGCGTCGCCCGAATCGGCGCCGCGCATGGCGTGCGCGGCGCGGTGAAACTGTGGACGTTCACCGAAGATCCGCTGGCCGTAAAACATTACGGTCCGCTGATGACCAGGGACGGCGCGCGCCAGTTCGAGGTGACGCATGTCCGCGAGGCCAGGGATCATCTGGTGGCGACGCTGAAGGGTATCGCCACCCGCGAGGACGCCGAACGGCTCAACGGCATCGAGCTCTATATCGCGCGCGAAAAGCTGCCCGAGACCGACGACGACGAATATTATCATGCGGACCTGATCGGACTTGCGGCGGTCAATGCCTTGAACGAGCCGCTCGGCCGCGTCACCGCGATTCATAATTTCGGCGCCGGCGACATCATCGAGATCGCGCCGCCGCAAGGGCCGACCATGCTGCTGCCGTTCACCAATGCGGTGGTGCCGACCGTCGATCTCACCGGCGGCCGCGTGGTGATCGAGCTGCCGCAGGAAATCGAAGGCGACGACGCCCCGACGCTCACGTGATGGGTTTGATATGACCTGGCGCGCCACGGTTCTCACGCTTTTTCCCGAGATGTTTCCCGGGCCGCTCGGCGTCAGCCTGGCGGGTAAAGCGCTGACATCAGGCCTGTGGTCACTGGAAGCGCGCGACATCAGGGATTCCGCCACCGATCGCCATCGCAGCGTCGATGACACTCCGGCCGGCGGTGGTCCGGGCATGGTGCTGCGGGCCGACGTGCTGGCGGCGGCGATCGATGCCGCGGATATCGATCAAAGCCGTCCGCGCCTCCTGATGAGCCCGCGGGGTCGGCCATTGACCCAGTCGCAGATTAGGGAACTCGCCGCCGGGCCCGGCCCCCTGGTCGTCTGCGGCCGGTTCGAGGGGGTCGATCAGCGGGTGATCGAGGCACGGCACCTCGAGGAGGTCTCGATCGGGGATTATGTGCTGTCGGGTGGCGAGATCGCCGCGATGGCGCTGATCGACGCCTGCGTGCGGCTTTTGCCGGGCGTGATGGGCAAACAGGCCTCGGGCGAGGACGAAAGCTTCTCCGAAGGACTACTGGAATACCCCCAATTCACTCGCCCGCAGGAGTTCGAGGGCCGCGGTATCCCGGAAATCCTGATCTCCGGCGACCATGCCAAGGTGGCGGCGTGGCGAAAGGCCGAAGCCGAGGCCCTGACCCGGGCGCGGCGGCCGGATTTGTGGGCCAATAGGTCCGGCCAAAAAGCCACAAAAAGCACGACAGACGGGTGACAAGCGTGGCCCGATGCCTTATACGAGCGCCAAATCCGCGCACGCGCATTTTCAGGCAAAGTGGATTCCGGTTTGCCGTCCGAAAATGCGCTAACTAGTTATAAGTGCGCGTATTCTATTCGCAAAACCGGTATCCACTTTTGCGGAATACGCGCTACAGGATAGATGGACGTCGCGCAGCCCGCTGCCGGGCGCGCCGCCGATGGAGATTTCAATGAACCTCATTCAACAGCTCGAAAAAGAGCAATTCGAAAAACTGTCGGCGACCAAGTCGATCCCGGAATTCGGGCCCGGTGACACCGTGATCGTCAACGTCAAGGTGGTCGAAGGCGAGCGCACCCGCGTGCAGGCCTATGAAGGCGTCTGCATCGGCCGTTCCGGCGGCGGGCTCAACGAGAGCTTTACCGTCCGCAAGATTTCCTACGGCGAAGGCGTGGAGCGCGTATTCCCCGTGATGTCGCCGATGATCGACTCGATCAAGGTGGTGCGCCGCGGCAAGGTGCGTCGCGCCAAGCTGTATTATCTGCGCCAGTTGCGCGGCAAGTCGGCCCGCATCGTCGAGAAGCAGGACCGCGCGACCGCCGTCGGCGAGTAAATTCCATCCTTCTCCGGATGTGACCAAAAGCGCGGGCTCATCCCCGCGCTTTTTTGTTGAGCCATACCTATCTGGACAATGCCCCTGCCCAATCGATTGATTGTGGCAGGTATGGGCCCTGTGTTAGAAATTTAGAATGGTTCCGGATCAAGCAAGCCAGCCCTGCCAGCGCGTCGTGATCGACGATCGCTCGCGGCTGCCCGGCCGGTTCTTCGGACGGTTCGCGACGTCGGCGACGTCAGAGCTTACGCGCGCAGCTTGATGCTGCGCCGACGTTCGTTGCTCGCGCGTAACCGCGCCTGACCGCCCACACAGAATTTTCTTTTGGAGCTGACGCTCATGTCCAAACCGACCACGCTGTACGACAAGATCTGGAACGACCATCTGGTGCACGAAGCCGATGACGGCACCTGCCTGCTCTATATCGACCGCCATCTGGTGCACGAGGTGACCTCGCCGCAGGCGTTCGAAGGCCTGCGCGCCACAGGGCGCAAGGTTCACGCGCCGGAGAAGACGCTGGCCGTCGTCGATCACAACATCCCGACCACCGACCGCTCAAAGCCCAATCCTGATCCCGAGAGCATCGAGCAGATGCGCGTGATGGCGGAGAACGCCAAGGAGTTCGGCATCGAATACTACAATGAGTTCGACAAGCGCCAGGGCATCGTGCACGTGATCGGCCCCGAGCAGGGCTTTACGCTGCCCGGCACCACCATCGTCTGCGGTGACAGCCACACCTCGACCCATGGCGCGTTCGGCGCGCTGGCGCACGGCATCGGCACGTCGGAAGTCGAACATGTGCTGGCGACGCAGACGCTGATCCAGAAAAAAGCAAAAAACATGCGCGCGGTGGTCGA
The DNA here is from genome assembly GCF_036924535.1 of Bradyrhizobium sp. AZCC 2262. Lineage (NCBI taxonomy): Bacteria > Pseudomonadati > Pseudomonadota > Alphaproteobacteria > Hyphomicrobiales > Nitrobacteraceae > Bradyrhizobium > Bradyrhizobium sp. AZCC 2262. The sequence continues at coordinate 7,877,640 of NZ_JAZHRT010000001.1, forward strand.
CGGCAAATTGCCCGACGGCGTCACCGGCAAGGACATCATCCTGGCGATCATCGGCGAGATCGGCACCGCCGGCGGCACCGGCTATGTGCTGGAATATGCCGGCGACGCGATCCGCGCGCTGACGATGGAAGGCCGCATGACGGTCTGCAACATGTCGATCGAAGGCGGCGCCCGCGCCGGCCTGATCGCGCCGGACGAAAAGGCGTTCGAGTTTTTGAAGGGCCGCCCGAAGTCGCCGAAGGGCGCCGACTGGGACGCCGCGATGCGCTACTGGGAAAAGCTGCGCTCGGACGAAGGCGCGCATTTCGACCACGAGATCCGGCTGGACGCCGCCAAGCTGCCACCGATCGTGACCTGGGGCACCTCGCCCGAGGACGTCGTCTCGATCTCGGGCTTCGTGCCCGATCCCGACAAGATCGCCGATGAGGCCAAGCGGCTCTCAAAACACCGCGCACTGAAATATATGGGCCTGACCGCAGGCACCAAAATCACGGACATCAAGCTCGACCGCGTCTTCATCGGCTCCTGCACCAACGGCCGTATCGAGGATCTGCGCGCGGCCGCCAAGGTCGCCGAAGGCAAGACCGTCAACGGTCACGTCAACGCGATGGTGGTGCCGGGCTCGGGCATCGTGAAGGAACAGGCGGAAGCCGAAGGCCTCGACAAGATCTTCATCAAGGCCGGCTTCGAATGGCGCGAGCCGGGCTGCTCGATGTGCCTGGCCATGAACCCCGACAAGCTGTCCCCTGAAGAGCGCTGCGCCTCGACCTCGAACCGCAATTTCGAGGGCCGTCAGGGCTTCAAGGGCCGCACCCACCTGGTGTCGCCGGCCATGGCGGCGGCCGCGGCCATCGCCGGGCACTTTGTCGATATCCGGGAGTGGCGTTAACCCTCCTTTGCCTAGATAGCGAGGCGTTCCTGAAACGTCTCCTTAAGGCACCGGGTGCAGAGTGGACCCTTGCGAAGACCCTTCGCGAGGGAGCCTGCCGTGGCGGACAAGCCTGAATTTGTCGATATGATCAGCGAGGCGACGAAGCAGGTGCGACGCCGCACGACGCCGCGTATCGTTGACCTTCTGCCCATCGCCACCAAGGAAACCTCGCGCCTCAGCCATTGGCCGCCGGATCACTGGGAACAGTGGCGGATGGAGACGCTGACGCCGTGGCGAATCAAGCCGTGGCGCGGCAAGGATTGGGTTTGAACCGGCAGCGTTCGTTGCATTGAAGAAAACAGGCGCCCGATCGGGCGCCTGTTTCATTTCGTCGCTCACCAATAGCGATATCCGTAGTGGCGAACGCGCCAGTGGTGACGATACCACGGACGATAGCGGCAGATCTTGCGCGGCCCGTAATAGGTCCAGATCACGCGGCAGTAGCGGTGCCGGTAGCCATAGTAATACGGGTAGCTGTAATAGCGCGACGCGTAGAACCGCCGATGGAAGTGATGACGGTGGTAGAAGTGCGGCCGGTGATAGACGTGGCGATACCCGTAGCGATAGCCGCCGCCCCGGAAGACGGGCGCGGCACGGAAGCCGCCCCGGTGGATTGCCATGCCGCCGCCTCTGAATCCACCGCCATGAAACCCGCCACCGCGGAAGCCACCGCCATGGAAACCACCACCGCCGCCTCCGCGAAAACCGCCGCCTCCACCACCGCGGAAACCACCACCGCCGCCGCCATGACCGCCATGCCGGACTTCGGTCGTCAAATCGTCGGTTGCAAATTTTGCTGAAGGCGCTGTGCCGGGACTCGCAAGCGAGAGCGCTTCGGCGCGCTGTTGTGATGCGGCTGCGAACGCAAGCAGGGCCGCAGCCGTTACGCCCAGACGGCGGACAAGGCCGCGTCCGGGATCGGATATCGCCATGGATGAATCTCCCTAACCGGCGACGGCGCGCCCTCAACCGCTCTGCGGCCGATCCCCGTCGCGTTTCTTTGCGGTCGCTCCCGACATGACGTTAGAGACAGGCTCGTGAACGCGCCATGAATGCATCGACCGCAAAGATGAACGCGCAGGAGAAGACACAAGAGAAAGCGCAAAAGAGATTTGCGGCTGAGCGAAGTTGTGCACGCTCACCACCAGGCCGGACCAAACCCGATGCCGAAGGTGAACGGCGCCGGCGCGTAATAGGGATACGGCCGATAGTAGACTGGCCGGTTGTAGTAGTAGGAACCGTAGTACGGACGAGAATAGCCGTAGTGACCATAATGGCGCCTGACATAACGATGCGCGCTGAAATCGGTGGCATCGGATGCGCCGGCGCTCTGCGCCTTCGCCTGTGGCGCCGCGGCGACCGGGCTGATCGCGGCCTGCCCGCCGACTGCGAGCGCGCCTGCGACAAACGCTGCCCCGATCAAGCTCCTCATGACGGACTCCTCTCGTTGATCCAGATGACAGAGATAACGGGCGGCAATCTCGCCAGTTTCAAGGCACCCCTTCAAATCGAAACAGGCCCGCAATGAACGGGCCTGTGCGATATCCGCACCGAGTTGCCGCACTTACCAGCGGCGCCAGTGACGGTGATGGTGGTGGCGATGATGATGGTGCCAGCGGTGCCACCGATGATGGTGATGATGTCGCCAATGCACTTCCGTTGTCGCCAGCCGGGCATCCTCCTGAACCGCCGCGGCGGCGCCGGGATTGCTGAGCGACAGCGCATTGGCGCGCTCGGCTGGAGCTGCGAGCACGAGCAACGCGCCAACGGCGGCGAGCCCAAAAACCTTCGTGACAAGAACTTTCGTGAACTGCATGAATGCTCTCCTTGGGTCGGGTGGCACGTCTGCGCCGAATCGCTCGCCGCAACGCTGCACGCAAGCTGAAGCCAGCGACTTGAATGGGCCGTGAATGAATGCGCCACGAAGATGAACGCAAACAGCACGCGACGCGGTTTTAAAATTTTCCCGCGCCCCGAACCCGGCGTAGACTGCCGCCGTATCTTCGACAGCGCCTTCTGTATGGAGATTTCCATGACATCATTTCGCACGCGCACTGCAATATCGCGGGCAGCGCCGGCGGTGACCTCAATCGCTGCCGCAGCGTGGAGCAGTGCCGCGCTGGCGTCGCAAGGACCCGGCGGCGGCATTGGAACCGCAAGCCCCCTCACCCAGACGGTGATGGCCGTTCTCGTCTATGGCATGTCGGCGATCATCGTCGGCGCCGGATTGATCGTCGCGGTGCTCAGGCGCCAACGCGCAAGCTAGCCCGGACGCCAGTAGCAGTTCATGCGCGGGGTGATCACCGTGCCGCTCGGCCGGTACTCCTGCACGTAATGCGCGGTGCAGTCGCGCACGGCGTTGGGACCGGGGTTGTAGCGCGGGTAGACGTCAGGCACCCATTCCTCCTGGCGATAGATCGGCACTCGCCGCAACGGCCGCCGCCGCTGCGCGGACAGATCCGTGACGGCCGGCTTCGGCGCTGCCGCGACCCGCAGCTCCAGCGATACCGTCTGCGCCTGCGCCATCGTACCGGGCAGCAACATTCCGGCAAAAGCAGCCCAAATTGCAACCGTCACAATCTGCTTCATCTTACGTCCACCCACGCCTGATATCCCCCGTACGGTCCCCGATTGGCGCGCCGAGGTCAACTCGCAAAACCAGGATGCGCACGGGTACAACACACGCTAAATACGTCCTGATGTGGACCGAAGCAAAAGCCCCCTCGCTCGCCGAAATGGAAGCCATGGCGCATGAGGTGTTCGAGCGCCTGCCGAAGGGATTTCGAACGCTTTGCGAGGGCGTGATCATCCGTGTCGACGATTTTCCGACCGACGAAGTCCTGGACGAGATGGAGGCTCAAAGCGAATTCGACCTGCTCGGGCTATTCCAGGGCGTGGGCCTGCCGCAGCAGAGCAATCAGGACATCGCCCGCCTGCCCAACATGGTCTGGCTCTACCGGCGGCCGATCCTCGATTACTGGGCCGAGCATGAGGAATCGCTGGGCCACATCGTCCGCCATGTCCTGATCCACGAGATCGGGCACCATTTTGGGCTATCGGACGCCGATATGGAGGCGATCGAGGCTGATGCGGGCTAGGATTGCGTATTTGGGCCTTTTGCCGGGGCCATATTCGCGGTAAATCACTGGCCCTGTCCCATAATTTCAACCGGGAAGTGCGATCGATGGAAAAGTTCACCACACTGGAAGGCGTAGCTGCCCCCCTGAAGATCATCAATGTCGACACCGACATGATCATCCCGAAGCAGTATTTGAAGACCATCAAGCGCACCGGCCTTGGCAAGGGACTCTTCTCCGAGCAGCGCTACATGGATGACGGCAGCGAGAACCCGGACTTCGTCCTCAACCAGCCGGCCTATCGCACCGCCAAGGTGCTGGTCGCCGGCGACAATTTCGGCTGCGGTTCGAGCCGCGAGCACGCGCCCTGGGCGCTGCTGGATTTCGGCATCCGCTGCGTGATCTCGACCTCGTTCGGCGACATCTTCTACAACAACTGCTTCAAGAACGGCATTTTGCCGATCCGCGTCACCCAGGACGACCTCGACAAGCTGTTCGACGACGCCGAGCGCGGCGCCAACGCGACGCTGACCATCGATCTCGCCAACCAGGAGATCCGCGGTCCCGACGGCGGCAAGGTGAAGTTCGAGATCGACCCGTTCCGCAAGCACTGCCTGATGAATGGCCTCGACGATATCGGCCTGACCATGGAAAAGAAGTCGTCGATCGACGATTACGAGGCGAAGCTGAAGAAAGAGCGCGCCTGGGCCTGATCGTGCTACCTGATTGTGTTACGAGAGCCCCGATCACATCGGGGCTCTTTCGTTAAGCGGAGGCGACGCGGATGCGGCCTGACGTCGTCACTTTCTGGCACGGCCGGCTCGATGGACTACGGCTGACCTGCCTGCGGTCGCAGGTCGCCGCTGGCCACAAGGTCACCGTCTACAGTTTCGATCCATTGCCGGGCCTGCCCGATGGTGTCGGCAATGCCGAGGCCGAGGCGATCCTGCCGCACTCCTTTTCCGAACGGCTACGCCCGCCCGAGCCGGACGGAAGCTGGCGCGACTGGACCATTTTGCAGTTCAGCGATTTCTTCCGGATGCGGCTGATGGCCGAACGCGCCGGCCTGTGGCTCGACGCCGACGTGCTGTTGCTGAAGCCGATCGAGATCGATCCGGCAAAACCTTACTTCGCGTGGGAGCGCCGGCGCCAGCTCGGCAACTCGGTCTTGTACCTGCCTGCGAATGATCCGATCGTGCGGGCGTTCCAGGATCTGATGGAGCAGGAGGATCTGACGCCGGACTGGCTGGCGCTGCGTCACCGCCTCACCTTCATGCTGCGCCAGCTGCGACATCGATCGAGCCGCCTCTCGGACATCCGCGTAGCCATCTACGGCCCGGCCGCGATCACCGCGCTCGCGCGCCGTACGGGTGGATTGCAGCACGCACTGCCGAAGCAATCCTTCTATGCGGTTCACGCCGAGCCGAAACTGTTCTTCGAGCCGGCGGACTTTTCCGGCCTGCTCGCCGATCCCGAGATCGTCGGGCTGCACATCTCGCCGAAAGGCCGCGGCGGCGAAAAGCCGATTCCGGGGAGCCTTTATGCGTGGGCGGCGGGGAAATTTGGCTCGTAGCCGCAGCTCGCCTTCCCTTCTCCCCTTGTGGGAGAAGGTGCCGTAGCGAAGCGGAGGCGGATGAGGGGTTCTCTCCGCGGAGACAGGCCCCTCATCCATCTCGCTGCCGCTTCGCGTCAGCGATCCACCTTCTCCCACAAGGGGAGAAGGGACGGACCCCAATTTGAAAATATCGAAAACAACCCCATGCAAAGTAGAATGGGGCCGGCCTCGCGGCGCTCAGGCCGGTTGCGTCCGGGGCGCGAGTTGGTCCGTTGTCGCGGCCCAATCCGATGCAACTTTGCTCTAATGCGCCATCGCCGCGATCGCGTCAGCGATCGCAATCGTCCGTCGGGCCATATCGGCATGCAGCCGCTCCACCATCCGCCCGTCGAGCTGAATCGCCCCGCGGGAGGCGTTTTCCGGCTTCTCGAACGCCGCGATGATCTTGCGCGCTTCAGCCACCTCTTCCGCCGGCGGCGTGAAGATGACGTTGCAGGCCTCGATATGGCTCGGATGGATCAGCGTCTTGCCGTCGAAGCCGAGATCGCGCCCCTGCGCGCATTCGGTCGCAAAGCCGTCGATATTGCTGATGTCGCTGTAGGGGCCGTCGAGAATTTCCAGCCCGTGCGCGCGCGTCGCCAGGATGCAGTGCGTGATCATCGGGATCATCGCCGCGCGGCCCGGCTGCATGCGGATCCGCGTCTCCCGCGAGATATCATTGGGCCCGAACACGAAGCCGGCGAGCCGGGTTTCTGAATCCCTGGATGCCGCCGCCAGCTTGTCCGCATCGAGCACGGCGCGCGCGGTTTCGATCATGGCCCAGACCCGGATCGACATGTCGGCATTGATGTCGCTCAGGCGGTTCGCAATGGCGCTGAGATCGGCCACGGTCGAAATCTTGGGAACCAGGATGCCGTCGGGCCGCGCCCTGCCGGCCATGGTGACGTCGTCGACCCACCAGGGCGTATCGAGGCTGTTGACGCGGATCAGCACCTCGCGTTTGCCGAACCCGCCGGCCGCAATGGCCTTGGCGATCTGGTCGCGCGCCATCGCCTTGGCGTCCGGCGCCACCGAATCCTCGAGGTCGAGAATGATGCCGTCAGCGGGCAGGCTGCGTGCCTTTTCCAGCGCCCGCGCGTTCGACCCCGGCATGAACAACAGGCTGCGGCGCGGACGGATCATGGGCTGGTTCCTCTGGAGGCTTCGAACCCCACGCCCTAACATTTCAAACCGGGGTCCGAAAGCCTTGTTCCCGTCACCGGTCTATGGTTAGGCATGGCCCGATACGGACAGGATACCATGGCTTCATTCCCGCAACGTCTGCTCGACGGCTACCGGGCCTTCACTTCGCAGCGGCTGCCGACCGAACAGTCGCGCTACCGGGAACTTTCCGAACGCGGCCAGTCGCCCGCCGCGATGGTGATCGGCTGCTGCGATTCCCGCGTCTCGCCGGAAGTGATTTTCGACGCCGGCCCGGGTGAACTCTTCGTGGTCCGCAACGTCGCCAACCTGGTGCCGGTTTTCCAGCCGGACGGCGGCGCCCATGGCGTCTCCGCGGCGCTGGAATACGCGGTGCAGGTGCTGCGCATAAAGCACATCGTGGTGCTCGGCCACGCGCAATGCGGCGGCATCCGCGCCTTCATCGACGATATCGATCCGCTGTCGCCGGGCGATTTCATCGGCCGCTGGATGGCGATGTTCATCAAGCCGGGCGAAAAGGTCAGCCAGCGCGAACGCGAGACCCGGCAGGATTTCACCACGCGGATCGAGAAAGCCGCGGTGTTTCGCTCGCTCGAAAACCTGATGACGTTTCCGTTCGTGCGCAGCCGCGTCGAGCGCGGCGAGATGGAATTGCACGGCGCCTATTTCGGCGTCGCCGAAGGCTCGCTGTTCGTGCTCGACCCGGAAGCGAAGGAATTTCGCAGCGTCAGGGAAGCGCAGGACCTTTCCTGACCGCGTCGAAGCGGGTCAGAAGCCGTGCAGATCGGTCACCTCTTCCAGCACGCGGCCCCTGATCCGCCGGATCGCGCGATTGACGGCGTCCAAATTGTTATCGAATGACCCGTGACTGGCGTCGATCGTTTCGTCCTTGTCCTTTTCGCGACGGATCGGCACTTCAGTTTCGGTGATCGTGGTATCGAGTGAGACGCCGGTTTCTCGCCACGCATCAACGATCTTCTGATAGCCTTCCATAAAGGTGTCGTCCTGATCGGGCTCTTTGGACCACACCTTCTGAAGCCCCAGCACCGGTGTCTTGTGCTCCGGCTCGAGCGCCCGGGAGACAAGGTAGAGCAGCGACTTGGAATACAGAACCGGCACGCATGGGTCGCTCTTTTCATTGTCGTCGCTAAGCACTTCGATATAGGTCGTCTTCGGATCGGCTACCTTGTTGGCAAAGGCTGCTCCGTATTTGGCCGTCGCAAAAGCCACCGTGCACGCAGGCGCCCAGAGCTGGATCGAGCTTGCCTTCAGGTCCTGCGCCTTCATTGCCGAAAGGAAATTGCCATGCATGATCGCGCCGGCCGAATGCCCGATGAGGTGGATTTCAGGCCTTTCGTCGCGAGTCAGGTCGCCGATGGCCGCCTTCAGCTCTTTTGCAGCCGTCATCAATCCGCCGCCCGGCTTGCTGGCGCCGTCCGCCCGGAACTTCATGTTTTCCCAGATCGCCTTGATTCCGGCGTCGCGGGCAAATACTTCAAATGCGCGATCTTTGACCTCGTTGATCTTGCTCCTCAACCAGCTCCGCTCTGCGGCGGCGGGAACGCCGATCTTTTCCAGTGCGGTTTTGAGAATGTCAGCGGCGGATTCAAGCAAGCCGGACTGCCAAACCACAAAGATCGGCTTGATACGGTTCGCCTCGAACCACGGGCCGAGAACGCGCGCGCGGTCGATGCCATCCGCACGGCTGTTCAATCCGCCATGATCGTAAATGGCCACCTGCGAAAATCCGTCGCGTGCCGCCGAGGCGATGCAGTCGCGCACCACCAGGCGAACGGCATCATCCCCGGAATTGGCCGCTACGTGCTCGCGCTCGGCGGCGCCGTTGTGACCGATAAAAATGATGTGCCCGGCTTCCTCGCCGTTGATCCATGGCGAGACCGTGCTGAGATCGCGGGCAACCTTGGTACGCAACATTGACCGTGCGCGCAGCCGCTCATCAAGCGACGTTTCCGTGCGCATCTGCGGGCTGCCAAACGTCTGTTTGTCTTGCTCCTTGGCCTTGGTCCGGCCCTTGATCGCCGGGAAGGCCACCCGCATCGGGGCCCCAAGCGCCAGCGTCCAGGCATCCGTGCCGTAGCGTGTCCAATCCTGGTATGGCAGCAGGCCGAACCCATGAAAGCCCCAGTCGGGACCCCAGGAATTCTGGACGATGAATCCGAACTCAGTATATCCGACGAGCGCAAAGGCGTGGCCACCAACGTCGTCAGGGTCTTTTGGCGGCTCGATCAGTGCGTCCTCGAGCACTTTGCGATTGTTCTTGACGCGATTCCAGCCGTCATGCACGTCAGCGGAAACGTAAATCGCATGCGTCTCGAAGATCGCAGACTGCATGTCGACGATGGATTTTCCGTCAACACGATAGTAAGCGCCAAGCGGTGTTTGCGGCGCGTTGACGTCCCAGCCGTCGAGTGCCGTTCCAGGCTTGCCGCGCTTTCCGAAATTAGGCCACAAGCTCTCGGAACAGACGCCATGCTTGTGAAAGCCCTTCATGGCGCCGCGGCAGCTTGAGCCCTCGTAATCGTCTCCCTTCCATTCGTCGTAGAGACGGGCGTTCTGGTAGAGCATTCGCGCGCTGATGCGTTCGATCTGCGTCGGCTTCTTGCCGCTTTCCATCGCCTGCTGGTTTGCCAGCTCCCAACGGAGATAATTCACCACCCCGGCCAGACCGAAGCCGGTGCAGGAGCCTTCTTGCCCCTGGTTCAGTACCATCTGGCCCGCGCGGTAAATCGGAAACCAGTCGGCGATCAGTTGGTCGGATGGATATTTGTCCGGCAGGCTGACAAGCCGCGCCCGGTAAGGCAGGTCTCGAAAGTCGATACGGTCAGGCCGGGCATCGAATTTGCGCGTGCCGCCGAAAAGGATTTTGGTAGGCATGGGACCTCCAAAAAAAATTGTGTGCTGCAGCCAGACGCCGAAACGGCGCTGCCGTGTGGCAGCAATGCTGAAATACCTGTAATTGTGGCGCACACTTCCTAGGGTTGCAACATTTGTTTTCATCACCACCCTGGCGGACCGGGACGTGCGCGAACGCAGCCGGAAACAAGCGGTATGGTTCGGTTGGGGAAAGAGGCCGGAACGCCGAACAAGCAGACCCGGTGTCCGCTATTCCCCGCCGTGGTCGCCACCGCTCCAGCGGTCGGATATCGCCAGCATGAAGGCCGAGACCACGAACACCAGATGCACGCCGACCAGCCAGGCAAGCTTGGCCGGATCGAAGGCGGTGTCGATGTTCATGAAGGCCTTCAGCACCTGGATCGCCGAGATCGCGACGATCGAGGCCATCAGTTTTTGCTTGAGCCCGCCGAAATGGATTTTAGTCATCCATTCCGGCCAGTCCGGATGGCCGCCCGGATCGATCTTGGAGACGAAATTCTCGTAACCGGAAAACACCACGATCAGGATCAGATTGCCGGTCAGCGAGAGGTCGATCAGCGCCAGCACGCCGAGGATGATGTCGGATTCCTTGGAGCCCGGTGCGTGGACGATGAATTCCCAGAGCACCGCGCAGAATTTGAACAGCAGCACCGCGAGGCTGACGACGAGGCCGAAATAAAACGGCGCCATCAGCCACCGGCTGTTGAACAGCAGGCTCTCGAAGCCACGCTCGACGCGCTTCGCTGTCGGATTGGGCCGATAGGAAGCCGGTTGTTCCGTCATTGCGATTGCGGCTCCCCGACGCCCTTAACTCACGCCGCCTGCTTCTTGGCGGTGATCAGCTTGCGGTTGATCAGGCATTCGGCGATCTGGATGGCGTTGAGCGCAGCACCCTTGCGCAGATTGTCCGACACGCACCACAGCTGCAGGCCGTTCTCGACGGTGTTGTCCTCGCGGATCCGGCTGATATAGGTGGCGTCTTCGCCTGCCGCCTCATACGGCGTGACGTAGCCGCCGGGCTCGTGCTTGTCGATCACGAGGCAACCCGGCGCATTGCGCAGGATGTTGCGCGCCTCATCGGCCGTGATCGGGTTCTCGAACTCGATATTGACGGCTTCGGAATGGCCGACGAACACCGGCACGCGCACGCAGGTGGCGGTCAGCCTGATTTTGGGATCGAGAATCTTCTTGGTCTCCATCATCATCTTCCACTCTTCCTTGGTGTAGCCGTCCTCCATGAACACATCGATGTGCGGGATGACGTTGAAGGCGATGCGCTTGGGGAATTTCTTGTTGATCAGCTCGCTGTTGGTGTAGACGGCCTTGGTCTGCGAAAACAATTCGTCCATCGCGTCCTTGCCGGCGCCGGACACCGATTGATAGGTCGCGACCACCACGCGCTTGATGCTCGCCTTGTCATGCAGCGGCTTCAGCGCGACCACGAGCTGCGCGGTCGAGCAGTTCGGGTTGGCGATGATGTTCTTCTTGGTGAAACCCGCGACCGCATCCGCATTGACCTCGGGCACGATCAGCGGCACGTCCGGATCCATCCGCCAGGCCGACGAATTGTCGATTACGACAGCGCCGGCGGCGCCGATCTTCGGCGACCATTCCTTCGATACCGAGCCGCCGGCCGACATCAGGCAGATGTCGACGTCGGAAAAATCATAGTGCTCGAGCGCTTTGACCTTCAGGGTGCGGTCGCCATAGGACACTTCGACGCCGACGCTGCGGCGCGAGGCCAACACCACGACCTCGTCGGCCGGGAATTTGCGCTCGTCGAGAATGTTGAGCATTTCGCGCCCGACATTGCCGGTCGCACCGACGACAGCGACTTTGTAACCCATCGTTCACTCTCCGAGGAAAAATGCCGCCCCGCCGCGTCAAGCGGAAAGGGAGAAGGCAGCGCTTCTATGCGAGAAACGCCCTTATAGCGTTTTCGAGCGAAGTGGATACCGGTTCGCGTGAAGAAAACGCGTCAAAACAACAATCTGACCAACGTTTGACGGCTGTGTTTGGGCGCTTGATGCATTCATTTCCGGCCAGAACGGCCAACTCCTACTATACGCTGACAATCCGGCCGGCGCTGGCAAGCTTCGTGGACGAGGTCTGCGGCACGCTGGCGCGGCTCTGCGCCTATCTGATGACGCTGGCACTCATGGCCATTTGCGGTATCGCGCTATGGGAGCATTTGCCCGACGTTACGGCGACGGAGACGTCGCCCAAAGTCTGGAGCCAGACCGGACGCATCGCGCCCGCATTCGCGGTAAGCCAGCTCATTTTCCCAGGTAAAACAGAAGTTTACGAAGTTTTTCGGCACCCCGAGGGCGGCCGCAAGGATGTGTTCCGCTGGAGCGGCATCGGTGGCACGCCGGTCGCCGAACTCGAAATCTATCGTCCAGGTGAAGAAATCGATCAGGTCGGCTCGGCCGCCGGCTACCTTGCCGCCAGGATGGACCCGGCTGGCCCGCGCGAACTGGAAGCAGCAGGAATCATCGACAGCAAGTTCGGCGCCGTCACCCTGTTTCGCCGGGTCGGCGGCACGGAGCCCGCCCGCTCCTGCCTCCGATTTTATAGGCATGTCGATGAGCCGAAATTCCGTCTCTCCGGCTGGTCATGCCTGGGCGAGGATTTGCCGGCCCGCCGGACCGCGATCGGCTGCGTGCTGAACCGGCTGATCCTGCTGACGGCCGGAAACGATACAAAACTGGCGGAATTGTTCGCCCATGCCGAGGTCAGGCGTAGCGATTGCGCGACATCGGGCGCGCCGGCCTTGTCGGCGGATTGGGTGATGGGTGCCGACAACCCGCATTTGCGCGGCACCTTGTAATCCGCCGTTGCCGGGGCCTGCTCCGTCGGCCCCTCACGATTGTGGCAACAAGCAGCCAAGACACTGGTTTTCATGAAACTTTTTCGTTGCACGCCGCATTATTCCGGCCCGGTGTGGCGCAATTGACCTAGCGACGATGGTCCCGCCACGGCTACAATGCGCGCAACCAGATTTGGCGATCCGCCAGCCCGTCACGGGCGGACAATGACGAGGATGCAATGACCCGAAAATTCCCCGCTGCGAGCAAGCTCGCGATGTTGCTTGCCGCGGCTGCCCTCGTCGCGCTCGGCTCGGCTTCCGCCAGCGCCCAGTCCAAGCCGAAATACGACAAGGACGGCCGTATCTATTACGGCGCGAACGGCCCCAACCGCTCCTATCAGCAGGGCCCGCACACCCGCGTTTACGTCACCACGCGCTCGTGGCTCGATGCCGGCACCGAAGTCTTGCCGGGCGACCGCAAGTTCCAGGACTACGCCTTTCCGTCGCCGTTCGGGTACCCAACGTTCGCGCGCGAAAACCTGAACCGCCCGATCGACCGCCAGCCGCTTAACCCGCCGTCGGATATGGGTGGCTATCCGCTGACCGTCCCGCTGCCGCCGTATTAATCGGCATTCGCCAGATGAAAAGAATGCCCGGTCGAGACCGGGCATTCTTTGTGGCCTTCAGCGAGCGAACGCGGGATCGTAATGCTCGCAAAACTGCTCGATCGCCTCGGAGCGAAAATCGCCCAGGCGTTCGAAGATGATCTCATCCGGCCAGTCCCACCAGGCGATGCGGCGCAGGCTTTCGGCGACAGAATCGGGAAAGCGCTTGCGGATCGGGCGCGCGGGGACGCCGACGACGATCGTATAGGGCGCCACGCTGCGGCTGACGACCGCGCCCGCGGCAATCACCGCACCGTCGCCAACCGTCACGCCCGGCAGCAGGATGGCGGCATGGCCGATCCAGCAATCGTTGCCGACGATCACCCGGTCGCTGCGGCGCTCCGCAAAGAAATCGCGGTCCCGGGCGGCCGTCGGCTCGTAATATTCCGGGCAATAGGTGAAGCGATGCTGCGACGGCCGGCCCATCGGATGGTTCGGCGCGCCGATCCGCACCGAATTCGCGATCGCCGTGAATTTTCCGATCACGGCGTCGGCGACCTCGCAATTCTCCCCGAGATAGGAGTAGTCGCCCAGCGAGGAATATTCGATGCGCGTGTTGTTTAGGACTTCGCAACGCCGGCCGATCTGCGCCTCGCGCAGCCGCACCGTTTCATGGACGATGGTTTCGGCGATCTTGGGTCGATGCGAGGCGTCCATGAACCGGCTCCGATGATGTGGTCAGCGGCATGTAGCCCGGATGGAGCGAAGCGCAATCCGGGGCCGATCTTGCAAACGGTTGGCTTTTCCCGGATTTCGCTTCGCTTCATCCGGGCTACGACTCTAGGCGTGCAGCTGCTGCAATTCCTTCAGGATCGCCTCGCCCATCTGCGTGGTTGAGGCGGCCGTCGTGCCCTCGGACTTGATATCCGCGGTGCGCAGACCGCTGGCGAGCACGGCCGCGATCGCCGCGTCGACCTTGTCGGCCAGCGCGCCCATGTCGAACGAATAGCGCAGCGCCATCCCGAACGAGGAGATCATCGCGATCGGATTGGCGAGGCCCTGGCCTGCGATGTCGGGCGCCGAGCCATGCACCGGCTCGAACAGCGAGCGGCGCTTCTTGGTCTTGGCGTCGACCTCGCCGAGCGAGGCCGAGGGCAGCATGCCGAGCGAGCCGGTCAGCATCGCCGCGATATCGGACAGCATGTCGCCGAACAGATTGTCGGTCACGATGACGTCGAACTGCTTCGGCGCCTTCACCAGCATCATGCCGCCGGAATCGGCGAGCTGGTGCTCCAGCGTCACGTCCTTGTATTCGCGTCCATGCACCGCCGTCATGACCTCGTTCCAGAGCACGCCCGACTTCATGACGTTGCGCTTTTCCATCGAGGTCACCTTGTTGCGGCGCTTGCGCGCCAGATCGAACGCGACGCGGCCGATGCGCTCGATTTCATAGGTGTCGTAAACTTGCGTATCGATGGCGCGCTTCTGGCCGTTGCCGAGATCGGTGATCGTCTTCGGCTCGCCGAAATAGACGCCGCCGGTCAGTTCGCGCACGATCATGATGTCGAGGCCTTCGACCGCCTCGCGCTTCAGGCTGGAAGCATCCGCCAGCGCCGGGTAACAGACGGCGGGGCGCAAATTGGCGAACAGGCCGAGATCCTTGCGCAGGCGCAAAAGACCGGCCTCGGGCCGCACCTCATAGGGCACGCTGTCCCACTTCGGGCCGCCGACCGCGCCGAAGATGATGGCGTCCGCGGCCGTGGCCTTGGCCATGTCGCCTTCCGAGATCGACACCTTGTGCGCGTCATAGGCGGAACCGCCGACCAGACCCTGCTCGGTCTCGAATGACGCGATGCCCTGCTTGTTCAGCCAGTCGATCAGGCGCTGCACCTCCCCCATCACTTCGGGGCCGATGCCGTCGCCGGGGAGAAGCAGCAGTTTATGGGTCGCCATGGTCGTTACCTCGATACTGATGTTTGGTCGTCATTGCCGGGCTTGACCCGGCAATCCCGCTTTCTTCAAGAAAGATGGATGCCCGGGTCGAGCCCGGACATGACGAGAAGGAAATGCGAGCCGAGTGCTAAAACGCCGGAGGCGGATTGGCAAGGCACCGCTGACAGGTCAAAAGGCTGGGAACGAGTAACCCGCTAGCCCCCTCAAGAAGGCAACAAGACGGACCTCATGACCGCAGCCATCATCTACGCCTTTGCTTCGGCCTTCTTCCTCGGGGCCGGGGTCGTTCTGGCACAGCTGGGCTTGCGGACCGTCGAGCCGCTATCGGGGGCCGCAATCAGCGTCCCGACCTTCACTTTGCTGTTCCTCCTGCTATCGCCGCTGGTCCTGCAGGGCGAGCCCGTGGTCTGGCGCGCCTTGCCGGTTTTCATGGCGATCGGCCTGTTCTTCCCGGCCGCGCTGACGCTGCTGACCTTTGCATCGAACCGGGCGCTGGGGCCCGTCATCACCTCGACGATCGGCAACCTCGCGCCGCTTTTTTCGGTTACGGTGGCTGTGGCCTTGCTGCAAGAGCCGCTGCATCCGCCGCAACTGCTTGGCCTCGTCATCGCGGTCGCGGGTGCGGCGATCATCACCGTGACCCGCCCGCGCGACCTCGGCCATTGGCGCAGCTGGGCGCTGCTGCTGCCGCTCTGCAGCGCGCTGGTGCGCGGCGCAACGCCGCCGATCATGAAACTCGGGCTTGAGATCTGGCCGAGCCCGCTCTGGGCCTGCCTGATCGGCTACGTGATGTCCTCGCTGGTGGTGCTGACGGTGCAACGTATCCGCAAGGGCAGTTTCATGGTGCAGGCGCCGCGCGCGGGCCGGTTCTGGTTCGCGATGACCGGAATCAGCAACGGGCTCAGCGCACTCAGCCTGTTCATCGCCATTCGCAACGGTCCGATCACGCTGGTGGCGCCGCTGGCCGCAATCTATCCGCTGGTCACGGTGGCGCTGAGCGCGATGCTGCTCAAGCACATCGAGATCACCGCACGGATCGTCGTCGGAACCGCGCTGACAGTGCTTGGCGTCGCGCTGGTGCTGATCGGCTGATCGCGTTGCGGGATCGGCAAGACACCGTTGCGGCCGGCGCATCTGTGCAACGTCCGCTTTGCCTGCCAGAATGAACGCTGCCGGAGAATTTTGTGAAAGCCCCCGACCAACACACCTACGCGCACCCCGCGTGGCTGATCCTCATTCTGTCGCTCGCGCCAACGATCGGTCTTGGAATCGGCCGCTTCGCCTATGCGCTGGTGCTGCCCGACATGCGCGACGCGCTCGGTTGGTCCTATTCCGCGGCCGGCTTCATGAACACGATCAACGCCGTCGGTTATCTGGCGGGCGCGTTGCTTGCCTCTCGGATGATCAGGCGCTTCGGGCTGCCGCAAACGGTCCGCTGGGGAACGCTCGCCGCCGTCACCTCGCTGGCGCTATGCGCTGTCTCCGGCAATTTTTTCGTGCTGAGCCTTGCGCGATTGCTGGCGGGCGTCGGCGCGGCGGGCGGGTTCGTCGGCGGTGCGGCGCTGGCCGCCACGATCGCGCAAACGCGCCCCGAACGCGCCAACTTCCTGCTCAGCCTGTTTTATGCCGGGCCGGGGCTCGGCATTATCTCATCGGGGTTGATCGCGCCGTTCGTGCTGCAGGGCTTTGGGCCCGGATCGTGGTGGATCGTGTGGTGGGCCATGACGCTGCTCTGTGCCGTCCTGATCCTGCCGTTGTTGCTGGCGCCGCTCGGCGGCGGTGCTGTGATCGACAGCGCGGCGCCGGCCAAATTCTCCATCCGCCCGGTGCTGGTCTATCTGATCGGATATTTTCTGTTCGGCGCCGGCTACATCGCCTACATGACCTTCATGATCGCCTATGTGCGCGACGCCGGCGGCGGCGCGGCCGCACAAAGCGCGTTCTGGAGCCTGATCGGCCTCAGCGCATTCGTGACCCCGTGGGTGTGGCGTCGCGTACTCGCGCTCGACCGTGGCGGCCTTGCCACCACGATCATTCTCGGCGCCAACGCCGTCGGCGCGACGCTGCCGATCTTCGGGCATTCGGTATGGCTGCTGGGGTTGTCGGCGGTGGTGTTCGGCGTCGCCTTTTTCGCGGTGGTCGGCTCCACCACCGCCTTCGTGCGCTTCAACTATCGCCCGCAGACCTGGCCGACGGCGATTGCGGCGCTGACGATTTCATTCGGCATCGGCCAGACGCTGGGACCGATCGTGGTCGGCGCGATCACGGATGCGATGGGCAGCCTGTCGTTTGCGCTGAATGTCTCGGCGGCGATGCTGGCGCTGGGCGCGGTGCTGTCGGCGTTTCAGAAAAAGCTGGTGCAGAAGCCGTGATGCGTTCTCCATCCGCGCGTCGTCCCTGAGAACGCAGGGACCCATAACCACAGGGTTTCGTGGTTATGCGAAGCTGTTGCTCCAGCTTTCTCCAAAATTCAGATCGCGCGGTATGGGTCCCTGCGTTCGCAGGGACGACGAGAGAGTTTAACCCGATCAACTCCCGGATGCTGGCCCTGAAGTGACAATCGCCTGCGGCAGTTTGCGGGACGCCGTCTTATGCTAAGGTGTCTGCTCGGCACTGCGCGTTAGCGCCACCAAGCCAGGCAGCTGACATCCCGAAGCAATCGGCGATGCAGAATGGGGAGAAGCGATCATGGAGATGATGGCAAATGGCATGACCTATTTTGATCTCGGGCCGTACAGCCGCAAAGTCACCACGTCGTCGCCTGACAGCCAGCTTTGGTTCGACCGCGGGCTCAACTGGCTGTTTGGCTTCAACCATACTGAAGCGATCAAGTGCTTTCAGAAAGCGCTGAAGCACGACGGCGAATGCGCCATGGCGCATTGGGGCATCAGCTACGCCTCGGGGCCCAACTATAATCTGCCCTGGGTTCGCTACGACCCGCATGGCCGTCAAATGGCGCTGTCGGCATCCTACGATGCGATGCAGGCAGCACTTGCGCATGCCGCGAAGGCTGGTCCGGTCGAGCGGGCGATGATTCAGGCCCTCACCGCGCGCTATCCGCAGCGCGAGGCGATCGAGGACATGTCGCCTTGGGACAAGGCCTACACCCGGGAAATGCGCAAGGTCTTCGACGCGTTTCCCGACGATCTGGAGGTCCGGGCGGTCTTTGCCGAGTCGATCATGAACGAGACGCCGTGGCAGATGTGGGACCTGCCCTCCGGCAAACCCACCGAGGGAGCGGGCACCGAGGAATGCAGGAAGGTGCTGGAATACGCTTTCGACAAATTCCCGGCAGCATGGGATCACCCGGGCCTCTTGCATCTCTATGTCCACCTGATGGAGATGTCGCCGTTTCCGCAGCGCGCATTGCGGGCCGGTGATCGGTTGCGCGAGATCGTCCCGGACTCCGGTCACCTCATCCACATGCCGACGCATCTCGATGTGCTGTGCGGGCACTACAGGGATGTCCTTGTCCATAACCAGAAGGCGTTGGCGACCGACCGCAGGTTCCTCGCCTATTCGGACGATCCAGGTGTCTACCTGGTCTACGTCATCCACAACTTCCACTTTGCGATCTACGGCGCAATGTTCCTTGGCCAGTACACGCCCGCAATCGCGGCGGCCGAGGAACTGATCGCGACGATCCCCGAGACGGTACTGCGTATTGAATCGCCACCGATGGCGGATTTCCTCGAGGGCTACCTGACGATGAAGCAGCACGTCCTCGTGCGCTTCGGCAAATGGCGCGAAATCATCGAACAGGAGCTGCCTGGGGATCGAGAACTCTACTGCTCGAATGTTGCCATGATACATTACGCCAAGGCGGTCGCGCATTCAGCGCTTGGCAATGTCGCCGAGGCCGAGATGGAGAAGGCATCGTTCATGGCGGCGAAGACCCGCGTGCCCGAGAGCCGCCGCGTGCACAACAATCATATCGTTGATCTGCTTGATGTGGCCGAAGCGATGCTGAATGGCGAGCTGGAATACCGAAAGGGCAACCATGACGCGGCCTTCGCGCACCTGCGCCGGTCGGTCGAACTCAGCGACGACCTGCCTTATGACGAGCCATGGGGATGGATGCAGCCGACCCGCCATGCGTTGGGGGCACTTCTCCTCGAACAGGGACGGATCGAGGAAGCCGAGGCGGTGTACCGCTCCGATCTCGGTCTCGACGGCAAGTTGAGCCGCGCCTGCCAGCATCCCGACAATCTCTGGGCGCTGCACGGGCTGCACGAATGCCTGGTCCGTCGCGGAGAAAAGGCCGAGACAGCTCTGATCAAACAGAGGCTCGACCTGGCGCAGGCGCGGGCGGAGATTCCGATAAAGGCCTCCTGCTTCTGCCGTCGGATGGACGTGGCGGCCGCGTAGCCGTTCGCTGCGCCAGTTGGATTCGGCTTCAGCCAAAAATCAATCAAGTCCGCTCTCGCGTCGGCGTGTCAGCATTAACCATCTGTTTGCGATATCGGCGCGTGAACGAGGGAACGCCGCGAAGACTGGGCGGTTGTTGCCAGCAGAACCTTATGACACCATCCAATACCGATTATTGTGACTTTTTAGGCGCCTATGCCACGCAAGAAATATACTTGGGAAAAGTTGTCGGATGAACAGCTGCTCAAGCAACGCCTCAGCAGTCTGAGGGTTGCCGTCGACGACACCTGGCTCGAAGATTGCCTCAACGCTCTCTATGAAGAGCTCGAGGCTCGGAACATCCGGCTGCGGCCACACACATGGGTGTCGAGCGAATGGTTCAGCCCGGCAAATGTGCCCGGTATTGCCATCCCATTCTATCTCACCCATCCCCGCCTGATGAAGATCGAGAAGAAAATGATGCTCGACGTCGAGGGCGGCACCTGGTCCGAGTGTATGGCCATTCTCCGTCACGAGACGGGCCATGCCATGCAGCACGCCTACCAGCTGCAACGCCGCCGGCGTTGGCAGCAACTGTTCGGCGCGTCCTCGAAACACTACCCGCGTTACTACCGTCCCAATCCGGCTAGCCGGAATTATGTCCAGCATCTTCGGCTCTGGTACGCGCAGAGCCATCCAGACGAGGATTTTGCGGAAACCTTCGCGGTATGGCTGCGGCCGCGTTCGAAATGGCGGACGCGCTATGCCGGGTGGCCGGCACTGAAGAAGCTCGAGTATGTCGACGAACTGATGCAAGAAATCGCCGGGAAACGACCGCTTGTCACGACGCGGGAGCGCGTCGATCCGCTGCATCAACTCAGCGAGACGATTGGCGAGCACTATCAAAAGAAGCAGGCATTCTACGCGTTCAAAGCACCGAAGACTTACGACCGCGACCTCTCCCGGCTCTTCTCCGCCGATCCGCGGCATCGCCGGGAGCAGGCGGCTTCTCTCTTCATCAGGCGGCACCGCGCTCAAATCAGGCAGCTGGTTGCGCGGTGGACGGGCGAGAACCAGCTCACGCTTGATGCCGTGCTCGACGACATGATCTCCCGGTGCCGCGAGCTCAATCTGCGCGCCGTGGGCTCCAAACAGAAGCTTGTGGTCAATTTCACCATCCTATTGACCGCCAAAACCATGCACGCGCTGTTTGGCCCGTCGCGGCGGAAATGGATCGCGCTATGAGACACCTTCGCGTTCTGGCGCTCATGCATCCGGACTTCGTGCCCCCCGATTCCACCGACGGATACACCGCGCGGCAAATCAATGAATGGAAAACCGAGTACGACGTCGTGAGCACCTTGCGTGCGGCCGGCCATGAAGTGCGCCCGCTCGGCGTGCAGGAGGAAATCAAGCCGGTGCGCGAAGAGATCGAAGGCTTCAAGCCGCACGTGGTATTCAACCTGCTCGAGCAATTTCATCACGAGCCGGTATATGACCAGCACATTCCGAGCTATCTGGAGCTGATGCAGGTCCCATATACGGGCTGCAACCCGCGTGGCCTGATCCTGGCGCGCGGCAAGGATCTGTCCAAGACGTTGGTGCACCATCGCCGGATCGCGGTGCCGGCCTTCGCGGTGTTTCCGATGCGGCGCAAGGTCAAACGGCCAGCGCGTCTTGCGCTGCCACTGATCGTCAAGAGCCTGAGCGAGGATGGATCGCGGGGTATCTCGCAGGCATCCATCGTCGATACGGACGAGAAGCTCGCAGAGCGCGTCGCCTTCATTCACGAGCGGGTCGGAACTGCCGCCATCGCCGAGCAGTATATCGAAGGACGTGAGCTCTACGTCGGCGTGCTCGGCAACAATCGGTTGCGGGTCCTGCCGGTTTGGGAATTGAAATTCGGCAGCATGGGCGGCCAGAGTGCGCGGCATATCGCGACAGAGAGGGTCAAACACGATCCCAGTTATCAGGAGCGCGTCGGAATTGAAGACGGGCCGGCCAAGGACCTTGCGCCGGAGGTACGTGCCCGTATTCAGCGAATAGCAAAACGCATCTACCGAACGCTTGGCCTCGATGGATACGCGCGCATCGACTTTCGCCTCTCTGCCGACGGCACTCCGTATTTCATTGAAGCGAACCCCAATCCCGAAATCGCAAAGAGCCAAGAGTTCGCTTTGGCGGCTCGGCATGACGGACTCGATTACCCCGACGTGCTGCATCGCATCCTGGCCCTCGGAATGAGCCGCGCAAAGGCAGGCGTATCCGTCGGCTGAAAGACGCAAGAAACCCGCATGCACAGCGGTCGTGCGCTCCGAGATTCGGGCAGCATCGCATAGTGAAATGACGCGGGCTAACTCCCGCTGAACGAATTATACCCCTGGTCTTCCCAGAAGCCGCCCTTGTAGTCGTTGGTGACTTCCATCGACATCACGTATTTCGGATTCTTGAAGCCGAGTTTGGTCGGCACGCGAATTTTCATCGGAAAACCGTAGGCGCGCGGCAGGATCTCGTCGCCGAACTTGAACGTCATCTGGGTCTGGGCATGCAGCGCGGTCGCCATGTCGAGCGGCGAGTTGTAACCGTCCTTGTCGGCGCACTGGAACCAGACATATTTGGCGCGCGTATCGGCGCCGACCAGTTTCAGGAAATCACGCAGCGGTGTCCCGGTCCAGCTTCCGATCGCACTCCAGCCCTCGACGCAGATGTGACGCGTGATCTGCTTGACCTGCGGCAATTGATAAAGTTCTTCCAGCGTCCAGGACTTCTTGTTCTCGACCAGTCCGCGTACTTCCAGCTTCCAGGTCTTGCCGTCAACTGTTGGCGCCTCGTCGAGGTCGTAATAGGCGTTGAACGGGAACGGTTTTGTGATGGCGCTTTCCGGGAAAGTCGGCGCCATGGCATTGGGATTGAAAATCAACGCCTGCACGCCGTCATTGAACTTCGAGACCCGCTTCAACATGTCTTCGGCCGAGAAACTGTCCGTCACGTCGCAGCCCGTCAGCAACGTCAGCGCGCCGAGGCTGGCACCGCCAGTGATAAAGCGCCGGCGCGTCAGACCCGGCATCGTCTTCACCGCGTCCCTGACCAGAAGCATCTTGTCGACGCCGGGGATGAGAAGGTTGCGCATGCGGCCCATGACCGTACTCCGTTAAGTTAGCGGCCGATGATCATGGCGCGCAGGCTCTTCGGCACCA
Organism: Bradyrhizobium sp. AZCC 2262; assembly: GCF_036924535.1. Taxonomy (NCBI): domain Bacteria; kingdom Pseudomonadati; phylum Pseudomonadota; class Alphaproteobacteria; order Hyphomicrobiales; family Nitrobacteraceae; genus Bradyrhizobium; species Bradyrhizobium sp. AZCC 2262. Next base: position 7,900,209 of record NZ_JAZHRT010000001.1, read on the forward strand.
GAAGTGCGAGCGCGATATGAACCACCATGAAAGCGACGATCGCCGCCATGCAGAAGAAGTGGACGTAGCGGGCGGCGTCGTAGCCGCCGAACGGCGCCGTCAGGTATTGCAACTGCACCGGCTTCCAGATCGCCAGGCCCGACAGCACGATGAGGATGCCGACGACAATGATTCCGGCATAAAGCAGCTTCTGCACCTGATTGTATTTGGTGAGGTCGGCGTGCGACAGCTTGCCGGTCAGCGCCGCTTTGGTATCCGAGATCACGCCCTCCGGCGTGATCGGCAGCAGCTTCTTGCGGAAGCGGCCGGTGGCAAGACCCACAGTCAGATAGATCAGGCCGTTGACCATCAACAGCCACATCGCGGCGAAATGCCAGAGCAGCGCGCCGCCCAGCCAGCCACCCAGCGTGATGCTCGAAGAGAAGCTGAAGCCGAACAGCGGCGAGGCGTTATAGATCTGCCATCCCGACATGATCATCAGGACCATCGCGAAGGCGTTGGTCCAGTGCAGCGCCCGCACCCAGGCCGGCTGGATGACCTTGGCCTTGGTTGACGCGGCGTGTTCTTCGCTGACTGTGAGGGTCGACATGGCTCTTCCCGCATGGAATTCGATATCGTTTATACGCCGGGAACCGGCTTTCCGTTACTGCCGTGATGCTATCAGATCGATGCACGGCGGGTATCGGGTTCACGAAAAAGCGAGCCGGGTTGCCCCGGCTCGCCCAGCCACACACGCCCTGTTGGGACCAGTCAAGGCGCGTGGGAAGTTCAGGACGCCGGCATCAGCACGGTGTCGACCACATGGATCACGCCGTTCGACTGGTTGACGTTCGAGATCGTGACCATCGAGGTTCCACCCTTGGCGTCGACGATCCAGACCTTGCCGTCCTGGAGCTTGACCGACAGCTGTTCGCCCTCGGCGGTCTTGAGCTTCATGCCGTCCTTCAGGTCGGACGCGGCGAGCTTGCCGGGCACGACATGGTAGGTGAGGATCTTGGTCAGGGTCGCCTTGTTCTCAGGCTTCACCAGCGTCTCGACGGTGCCGGCCGGCAGCTTGCCGAAGGCGGTGTTGGTCGGCGCGAACACCGTGAACGGGCCCTTGCTTTCCAGCGTTTCGACCAGGCCGGCAGCCTTCACCGCGGCAACCAGCGTGGTGTGGTCCTTCGAGTTGACGGCGTTCTGGACGATGTTCTTGGAAGGGAACATCGCCGCGCCACCGACCATCACGGTCTTTTCCTCCGCGCTGGCGGGCGCGGTGATGGTGGCGGTGAAAGCCAGTGCGCTGAACATGGCGGCGGACAGAAGTGCAATACGTTTGGACATGGAATCTTCTCCCGAGGATTGCGATGGCCGGCGGGGCATCCGCCGGTACTCAAAACAACGACGCCAGGTCGATTGACCGGGTTGATTTCGTCGTCGTTGGGCCGAGCTACGGGAGGTTTTTCGGCCGGTTTCGGCGAATAAATTATCGTGATGGCTGAAACTTTTGCGGAGGCGAGTCGTGCGGCGACGGGCGCCCGTAGCCCGGATGGAGCGCAGCGCAATCCGGGGCATCTCCGACGATGGATGCCGTCCCGGGTTACGCTTCGCTCCACCCGGGCTACGATGTCTTTCGCAACAATCTAGACAAGTACTTCCAGCGCCTCCGCGATCGGCCAATTCGCCAGATCGGATCGAGCCAGGCGTACCGCGATTCCGACTTTGCTGAGCGTATGCGGGATTGGGGGGCTGAACTTGGAGACGCCAACGGTGATGGTGTCGATCAATACGAAACGTCGCAGCAGGCCGATCGCAACGGCCTCCCCGAGCGCTTCCAGCGTTTGATATTTCGTCCCGCTGGCAAGGCTCACCGCAGCGTCCACCACGGCATCGTAGCGGATCGATGCATCCAATCTGTCGTCCCGGTGTGTCGGAGCCGGATTCAACGTCGCGTCGATGTCGAAGGTGAACTTCTGGCCGAGGCGGCGTTCTTCCTCGAACAAGCCATGATATCCGAAGGTCTGCAATCCGGCGATCTGGATGGTCGTCAACATTGGGCCGCTCCTTCATGAGAAGGTGGATCGGATTATCCGATTGCCCAGGCGAGCGGCTCAATTCCTCGCGCTTCCCGATGGTGCCCCATCTGCGATCGCCAGTCGCGCGAGATGGCTTGTATAGAGGTACAATCGACGCGGCTCAAGGGTGAGCCGGGTATTTCCGAGCTGGCTTTGGAGCGGTGCAATGAATGTGGAATTGTACGGTACCAGCGACTGGCATTACCGTAGCCATTCGCAACGGCTTGGGATGGCTGGAGCCCCTTGCGATGTCCGGGAGATGACGCATGAAGAACTCGATCTTCGCCGATGGCGCCGGCTATGTCAGGGGGCGCTTCGTCCCGATCGCCGAGGCGACGCTGCCCGTCACCGATTGGGGTTTTACGCGGTCCGATGTCGTCTACGACGTCGTGCATGTGTTCAAGGGCGGCTTCTTCCGGCTTGCCGACCATCTCGATCGTTTCGAGCGCTCGATGGCGAAGCGCCGGATCCGGCCACCGGAAGACAGCGCCGCGATCGAGGCGATCCTGCATCGCTGCGTGGCACTAACCGGCCTTTCGGACGCCTATGTCGCGATGGTGGCCTCGCGCGGACGGCCACGCGTTGCGGGATCACGCCGGCCGGCCGATTGCGAAAACCACCTGATCGCCTACGCGCTGCCCTGGATCGATGTCGTTCCCAAGGACGTGCAGGCGCGCGGAGCCCATGTCTGGCTCGCCTCAACGCCGCGCGTGCCCGACGCCTCGGTCGATCCCACGGTCAAGAACTACCAATGGAACGACCTGACCTCCGGCCTGCTGGAGGCGCACGACGCCGATTTCGATACGGCGGTGCTGTGCGACACGGACGGTTTCCTGACTGAGGGGCCGGGCTTCAACATCTTCCTCGTGAAGGACGGGAGGGTGACGACATCAGATCGCGGCAGCCTGCACGGCATCACGCGCCGATCGGTGCTGGAGCTCTGCGCCGAACTCGGCATCGAGGCTGCGATTGAACCGATTCCCCGATCGGCGCTCGACCACGCGGACGAGGTCTTCCTGGCGACGACGGCCGGCGGCGTCATGCCCGCGTCGCGCATCGGCGCACGCATCCTCGGCAACGATCGGCCCGGGCCGATCTCAATGCTGCTCAAGGATACCTATTGGCGTAAGCACGAGGAGGGCTGGCACCGGACACCGGTCCGCCCCCTGGAGGCCGATGCAGCGGAGTAATGGTGGTGATGAGCGAAGCTTTTGAGGGGGCGGGTTCGGGCGCGCGCCAAGCGCTCGGTGTCGTCCCCGCGAACGCGGGGACCCATACCGCGTGATGCCTCAATAGGGCAGAATGGCAGACGCCCTTCGCAAAACATCCGCCGGTGGTTATGGGTCCCCGCGTTCGCGGGGACGACCACCGAGAGATTTGTGCCCTAATCCCTGTTATGCGGCGTCTGGATGAACCCGCGATTATGCGTCGGGCTGATCAGTATCTCATTCATGCAGACCCGCGGCGGCATGCTGGCGACGAAGGCGATGGTGCGGCCGCAATCTTCCGGCTGCAGCATTTTCGCCTGCTCTTGTTCCGAGGGTACCACGGGGCGCAGTTTCAGGATCGGGGTCGCAACCTCGCCGGGCGACAGGCAGCAGGCGCGCAGGCCATTGACGCATTCGTCCATGTTGAAGGAATGGGTCAGCGCCAGCACTGCGTGTTTTGTGGTCGTGTAGGCCGGGCCCGGCATCTTCGAGACATGGCGGCCGGCCCAGGACGCGACGTTGATGATGCAGCCGTCCTTCTGTTTCCGCATCGCCGGCAGCACCGCGCGCATACAGTAGAGCACGCCGTTGAGATTGACCTCGACGAGCTTGTCCCAGCCTTCCAGTTCCATTTCGGCCCAGCTTCGCTTCGGCACGTTGATGCCCGCGCTGTTGACCAGCAAATCGATCCGGCCGTGTTTGGCCAGGATCTGATCGGCGGCCTTGTTGACATCGGCCTTATTGCTGACATCGAGCTGGATCGCCTCGGCCTTGCCGGCCTTTTTGGTGATGTTGGCGACAACGCGTTCGAGTTCTTCCTTGCGGCGGCCCGAAATCACCACCGTCCAGCCGTCGGCCGCCAGAAATTCCGCCCCAGACTCGCCGATTCCGCTGCCACCACCGGTCACCCAAGCCACGCGTTTCCCGTTATTTGACATGCAAACTGTCTCCGTTGCTTTATGAAGGGCGTTCTTGCTATTCCAGCCGGCGAAATTCCGCTGGCCAGCGCCCCTCCCTGAGGGGCGCTACCCGCGCCCCTCAGGGAATGTTGCATGAACACGACCGCCAACGCCAATCTGTTTTCCCGCCTGTTCGACACGCTCGACGATCCGAACCGGCTCGCGATCGAAATGCTCGATGGCACGCGCATCAGCTATGGCGATCTGATCGCCCGCGCCGGCCAGATGGCGAATGTGCTAGTTGTGCGCGGCGTCAAGCCCGGCGACCGCGTCGCAGCCCAGACCGAGAAATCGGTGCCGGCGCTGGTGCTCTATCTCGCGACCGTGCGCGCGGGCGCAGTCTACCTGCCGCTCAACACCGCCTATACGCTCAACGAGCTCGACTACTTCATCTCCGACGCCGAGCCGTCGCTGGTGGTCTGCGACCCCTCGAAGGCGGAAGGCATCGGCGCGATCGCGGCGAAGGTGAAGGCGAAAGTCGAAACGCTTGGACCCGACGGCAAGGGATCGCTGACGGACGCCGCCGCCAAGGCGGATTCGGCGTTTGCGACCGTCGCGCGCGCCAATGCCGACCTCGCGGCCATCCTCTACACCTCCGGCACGACAGGCCGTTCCAAGGGCGCGATGCTGACGCACGACAATCTGGCGTCAAACTCCTACAGCCTGGTCGATTACTGGCGCTTCACGGATAAGGATGTGCTGATCCACGCGCTGCCGATCTATCACACCCACGGCCTGTTCGTGGCGAGCAACGTCACCCTGTTCGCCCGCGCCTCGATGATCTTCCTGCCGAAATTCGATCCTGAAATGATCATCAAGCTGATGGCGCGCGCCACCGTCCTGATGGGCGTGCCGACGTTTTACACCCGGCTGCTGCAGAGCCCGGCGCTGACGAAGGAATCGACCAGCCACATGCGGCTGTTCATTTCGGGCTCCGCGCCATTGCTTGCCGATACCCACCGCGAATGGTCCGCGCGCACCGGCCACGCCGTGCTGGAACGCTACGGCATGACCGAAACCAACATGAACACCTCCAACCCCTATGATGGCGAGCGCGTGCCGGGCGCCGTCGGCCATCCCCTGCCCGGCGTTTCCGTCCGCGTCACCGATCCCGAGACCGGCAAGGAGATCGCGCGCGACGAGATCGGCATGATCGAGGTCAAGGGCCCGAACGTGTTCAAGGGCTATTGGCGGATGCCGGAGAAGACAAAATCTGAATTCCGCGACGACGGCTTCTTCATCACCGGCGACCTCGGCAAGATCGATCCCAAGGGCTATGTGCACATCCTCGGCCGCGGCAAGGACCTCGTGATCTCCGGCGGCTTCAACGTCTACCCGAAGGAAATCGAGAGTGAGATCGACGCCATGGCGGGCGTGATCGAATCCGCCGTGATCGGCGTGCCGCACGCCGATTTCGGCGAGGGCGTCACGGCGGTCGTGGTCTGCAACAAGGGCGCCGAAGTCACCGAAGCGGGCGTGCTGCACGCGCTCGACGGCAGGCTGGCGAAGTTCAAGATGCCGAAGCGCGTGTTCGTCGTCGAGGAATTGCCGCGCAACGCCATGGGCAAGGTGCAGAAGAACATCTTGCGGGATACCTACGCGAAGATTTACGCGAAGTAGTTCGGTGTCGTCCCTGCGAACGCAGGGACCCATACGCCGCGGCGGATATTGTGGGAAGCGCTGGTCGACGGCTTTTTTCTAACCACTGATACCTGTGGTTATGGGTCCCTGCGTTCGCAGGGACGACAACGCTGGCTGTCACGCGCCCCTACCTCACAGAACCGTAGCCCGGATGGAGCGAAGCGCAATCCGGGAGCGGTTTGTCCGGCTGCGAGAATCCCGGATTTCGCTTCGCTCCATCCGGGCTACGCGTCTACAACAGGCTGATCACAAACCTGCCACCTACGATGAACATATACGCGCCGAACGCCATCTCCAGCGCGCGCTTCGACAGCGCGTGCGCAACCTTCACCCCGAGCGGCGCCGTGATCAGCGTGGTCGGCATCGCCAATAGCGCCCCGATCAGCGACACATAGCCAATCGAGAACGGCAGTTGCAGCGCGGTGACGTCCGGAAAGCGCGCCGCGGCGGGCCAGCCGGCATAGACATAGCCGATCGCGCCGGGGATCGAGATCAATACCGCGAGCGCGGATGAGGTCGCGACCGCCTGATGGATCGGCCGGCCATAGAAAGTCATCAAGAGGTTCGCGAACAGGCCGCCGCCAACGCCCATCAAGGTCGACAACAGCCCGACAAAAAAGCCGTAGACGCGCATCAGAAAACCTTTCGGGACATCGTCGCCGAGCTTCCAGGTTTCCCGCGCCAGCAGCAGCCGCGCCGCCGCCGACCACGCCACTATCACGAACACGATCTTGAACAGGCGCTCCGGCGCAAAGCGCGCCGTGACGCTGCCAACGGCCACGCCGATCAAGACCGGCAGCCACCAGCGCCTGAGGATCTCCATGTCGACCGCGCCACGGGCGTAATGGGCGCGAAAGGAGGCGAGCGAGGTCGGGATGATGATCGCAAGCGAGGTGCCGATGCAGAGCGGCATCCGTACCTCCAGCGGCACGCCGGCCAGCCGGAAGCATTCGTAGAACACCGGCACCAGGATGGCCCCGCCGCCGATGCCGAACACGCCGGCCAGAAATCCCGACAGCGCCCCGGTCGCGACCAGCAGCAGAGCGAGTTCGATGAGTTCTTTGGGATCGAGGCCAGCCATCATGTCCTTGAGCATCCCAGGTTCAGGGCTTGCGACCCGCGCGTCAGCATGGCCGCCCGCGAGACTTAGCTGCTTCTGAAATGCGGGAGTATCTATTATCTTTTACAGGCACCCTTGCGAAATTCGGAAGGTTCGATGGACCTGATGTCGGCCATGGCGACCTTTGTTCGGGCGGTCGACGCCGGCAGCCTGTCGGCGGCGGCGCGGTCACTGCCGAGTTCATTGACGTCGGTGAGCCGGCAGATCTCGGCGCTGGAGCAGCATTTCGGGACCCGCCTCCTGTTGCGCACCACGCGCCAGCTCGCGCTCACCGACGAGGGCCGGATTCTGTACGAGCGCGCCAAAGCGATCATTGGTGAGGTCAAGGAGATCGAGGCGGCGCTGTCGCGCGGCCGCCACCAGCCGTCGGGGCGGATCCGGGTCAGTTCGCCCAGCCTGATGGGCCGGCTTGTGATCGCGCCTTTGCTCGCCGAATTCCTGCGCCGCTATCCGGCGCTGTCGGTCGATCTCCTGCTGGTCGACCGCGCGGTCGACATGGTCGAGGAAGACATCCATCTCGCTATTCACGTCGGCCGCCTGCGCGACTCGCAGCTGGTCACACGCAAGCTTGCGGACATACGGATGATCGTTTGCGCCTCGCCCGGCTATCTCGCGCGGCGGGGCACGCCCGAGATGCCGGGCGATCTCGCGCATCATGACTGCCTGGTGTTCTCGGATGCGCCCGGCAGCGCCGAATGGCGCTTCGCCGACAACGGTAAAGCAGGCCGCAAAATCCGCATATCCGGTCGGCTCTGGATGAATAGCCTCGACGCGCTCGCCGCCGCTGCGAAGGAAGGCGCCGGCATCGTGCGGGTGCCATCCTGGCAGGCCGAGGCCGACCTGGCCGCCGGCCACCTGGTGCGGGTGCTCACCGATTTCGAACCGGCGCCAGTGCCACTGCACCTGATGTTTCAGCCATCGCGGCTGGCTTCGCCGAAGATCAGGGCCTTCGTCGATTACCTCGTCGAACGCTGGCGCGGCGTCGATCCGTTCGGCGCGCAGCCTCGGACGGATAGAGAAACGGAATCAATATTCAATTCTTTAACTGTGCCAAATGGCCGTGGTATACCAAGCCGCTGATCGATCGCGTTTCATAGCATCCTAGTAGTGAACGGTGGTTCGATTCCAAGCGATTTGATCGTTGCGCTCGCTGGTTCGACTTCGTAAATAGAATTCATCTACAGCGATCCGCGATGGGCCACACCGAGGCCCCGCCAACTTCAAAAGCCGCCGATGACCACCAGGATCGAACGACCGCTTTCGCCACATTTGCAGACCTATCGCTGGACGCTGACGTTGGCGCTGTCCATCATCCACCGCGGCACCGGCCTGGCGCTGTATTTCGGTACCCTGCTGCTGGCCTGGTGGCTGATTGCCGCAGCCTCCGGCCCCGGAGCCTACGCCAACGTCCAGGCCTTCACCGGCAGCATCATCGGCAAGCTGATCGTGTTCGGCTACACGTGGGCGCTGCTGCATCATCTGTGCAGCGGTATCCGCTACTTCTTCTGGGACCTCGGCTACGGTTTCAAGGCCAATGAGCGCGAGGCTCTCACCTGGGGTGCGCTGATCGCGGGCATTTCACTGACCGTCCTGGTCTGGATCATTGCCTATACGGTCGGAGGCGGACGATGAGCGGCCCCTCCTCGATGCGCACGCCGCTCGGCCGCGTCCGCAATCTCGGTTCCTCGCATTCCGGCACCACCGATTTCTGGCGCCAGCGTCTCACCGCGGTGGCGATGGCGCTCCTGATCGTGCCCGTCATCGTGATCGTCCTGATGCTGATCGGCCGCAACCAGGCCGGCGCCGCGCAAATTCTTGGCTCGATTCCGATCGCAATCATTCTGGCCCTCTTCATCATTGCCAGTTCCTGGCACATGAAGATCGGTATGCAGATCGTGATCGAGGACTATATCCATAACGAGAAGCTCAAGCTCGCCTGCGTGATGGCGAACAATTTCTTCTGTATCGCGGTGGCACTGTCGTCGATCTACGCGATCCTCAAATTGTCATCGGGAGTCTAACCCATGGCTTCTAAGAATTCGGCTGCACAAGGTAACGGCAAGGCCACCAACGGCAGTGGAACTGCAAGTGGTCCTGCCACCAACGGAAAATCCTATCCGATCGAGGACCACACCTACGACGTCGTGGTGGTCGGCGCCGGCGGCGCCGGCTTGCGCGCCGTGGTCGGCTGCTCGGAAGCGGGCCTGCGCACCGCCTGCATCACAAAAGTGTTCCCGACCCGCTCGCATACGGTGGCGGCGCAAGGCGGCATCTCCGCTTCGCTCGGCAACATGCATCCGGACGACTGGCGCTGGCACATGTACGACACCGTCAAGGGGTCGGACTGGCTCGGCGACCAGGACGCGATCGAATACATGGTGCGCAACGCGCCGGAGGCCGTCTACGAACTCGAGCACTGGGGCGTGCCGTTCTCGCGCACCGAGGACGGCAAGATCTACCAGCGCCCGTTCGGCGGCATGACCTTGGACTACGGCAAGGGCCAGGCGCAGCGTACCTGCGCCGCCGCCGACCGCACTGGCCACGCCATGCTGCACACGATGTACGGCCAGGCGCTGCGCCATTCGGCCGAATTCTACATCGAGTTCTTCGCCATCGACCTGATCATGGACGACCAGGGCGTCTGCCGCGGCGTCATCGCGCTCAAGCTCGACGACGGCACGCTGCATCGGTTCCGGGCGCAGACCACGATCCTCGCCACCGGCGGCTACGGCCGCGCCTACGCTTCCTGCACCTCGGCGCATACCTGCACCGGTGACGGCGGCGGCATGGTGTTGCGCGCCGGCCTGCCGCTGCAGGACATGGAATTCATCCAGTTCCACCCGACCGGCATCTACGGCTCGGGCTGCCTCGTCACCGAGGGCGCCCGCGGCGAAGGCGGCTATCTCGTCAATTCCGAGGGTGAGCGCTTCATGGAGCGCTATGCGCCCTCCGCCAAGGACCTCGCCTCCCGCGACGTCGTCTCGCGCTCGATGACGATTGAAATCCGCGAGGGCCGCGGCGTCGGCAAGAAGAAGGACCACATCTACTTGCACCTCGATCATCTCGATCCGAAGGTGCTGCACGAACGGCTGCCGGGCATTTCCGAATCGGCAAAAATCTTCGCCAATGTCGACGTCACCCGCGAGCCGATCCCGATCGTGCCGACCGTGCACTACAACATGGGCGGCATTCCCACCAATTATCACGCCGAAGTGCTGACCAAGAAGGACGGCGACGACAATGCGGTGGTGCCCGGCCTGATGGCGATCGGCGAAGCCGCCTGTGTTTCCGTGCACGGCGCCAACCGCCTCGGCTCCAACTCGCTGATCGACCTCGTCGTGTTCGGCCGCGCGGCTGCGCTGCGGCTTGCGGAAAAGCTGACGCCGAACGGCAAGCAGCCGGAATTGCCGAAGGATTCCTCCGATCTGGCGCTCGGCCGGCTCGACCACTACCGCTACGCCTCCGGCGGCACGCCGACCGCAAAACTGCGCGACAGCATGCAGCACGTCATGCAGAGTAATTGCGCGGTGTTCCGCACCGGCGAGATCCTGCACGAAGGCCAGAACCTGATCCACAAGGTGCATGGCGGCATCGGCGACGTCGCCACCACCGACCGCTCGCTGGTCTGGAATTCCGACCTGATCGAAACGCTCGAATTCGACAATCTGATCGTGCAGGCGGTCGTCACGATGGATTCGGCGGCGAACCGCACCGAAAGCCGCGGCGCGCATGCCCGCGAGGACTTTTCCGCGCGCGACGACAAGAACTGGATGAAGCACACGCTGGCGTGGATCGACAAGGGCGGTAAGACCGCGATCGATTATCGCCCGGTGCACGATTACACGATGACGAACGACGTCCAGTACATCCCGCCGAAGGCGCGCGTTTACTGATGACGACAACGAAGGCTTGCAAGTATGGCTGAATTCACGCTCCCGAAAAATTCGAGGATCACCGGCGGCAAGACCTGGCCGATACCGGCGGGCGCGACCGAGACGCGCGAGTTCAGGGTGTATCGCTGGAATCCGGACGACGGCAAGAACCCGAGCGTCGACACCTATCACGTCGACATCAACGACTGCGGCCCGATGGTGCTGGACGGCCTGATCTGGATCAAGAATCACATCGATCCGACGCTGACCTTCCGACGCTCCTGCCGCGAAGGCGTCTGCGGCTCCTGCGCCATGAACATCGACGGCCAGAACACGCTGGCCTGCACCAAATCAATGCATGACGTGGCCTCGGGCGGCGCCGTGAAGGTCAACCCGCTGCCGCACCAGCCGGTCGTGAAGGACCTGGTGCCTGATCTGACCAATTTCTACGCGCAATACGCCTCCATCGAGCCCTGGCTGAAGACGACTACGCCGACGCCGCAGAAGGAATGGAAGCAGAGCCACGAGGACCGCGAAAAGCTCGACGGCCTCTACGAGTGCATTCTCTGCGCCTGCTGCTCGACCTCCTGCCCGAGCTATTGGTGGAACAGCGACCGCTTCCTGGGGCCCGCCGCGCTCCTGCAAGCGAATCGCTGGGTGACGGATTCCCGCGATGAGGCCACCGGCGAACGGCTCGACAACCTCGAAGACCCGTTCCGACTCTACCGCTGCCACACCATCATGAACTGCGCCAAGGCCTGCCCGAAGGGCCTCAACCCGTCGGAAGCCATCGCCGAGCTCAAGCTGAAGATGGTCGAGCGCCAGATCTAGGCGAGACGCCGTAGCCCGGGAACGGCGATATTTGAATCGATTATGACCGATCCGTCCGGACGAAAGTTCCCTTCCCCGCCCAACTTTGTTCTCAACGAAAGATTGCGTTAAGCTCGGCGCGGAGTCGGAGCGCCCGTGCAGACCGCACAACATAATTCGCTGAGACTGCTGCAATGGATGATGGTCGCTTCGCTGGCCCTTCCGTTGGCCCTGTTTGTATTTGCATCCGCCGTCTCCTGGGTCTCGATCCGCGAAACCGCCGACCGCGAAATCGAACGCGCGCTGGATGTCGCGCACGAGCATGCGCTGAAAGTGTTCGAGACCATCGACCGCAGCCTGTCGGAGATGGCCGAGATCGTCCGCGACGTTCCCGATGCCGACATCGTTGCGCGCGAGCAATTGCTGCACCTGCGGCTGAAACAACTGGTCGCTTCGCTGCCGCAGGTGAAATCAGCCTGGATTTTCGACGCCAAGGGCCACGCCCTCGTCAACAGCCTGGTCGTGCCGGCACCCGAAATAGACTTTTCCGACCGGGACTATTTCAAGGCCCATACGGCCAGCGATATCGGAACCTATATCGGTGAGGCGCTGAAGCCGCGGCCGCCCTATCAGGGCGCGACGTTCTTCGGCGTCAGCAGGCGGCGCCCGAGCGAGGATGGCAGCTTCGCCGGCGTGCTGCAGGCTTCGGTGTTCCCGGAATATTTCGAGAATTACTACGCCCGGATCGGCCGCGAGCCCGGCAGTTACTTCGCGCTCGGCCGGACGGACGGCACCGTGCTGGCGCGTTTCCCCACCGTCGACCGCGACATCCATTTCGACCCCAAAGGTCCGATCGGGAAACTGATCGCCAGTCCAACGGACGGTCTCATCACCGTGACGTCGCCGACCGACGGCCTCGAACGCCGTCTCGGCTATCGTCGCCTCGCCGAATACCCGATCTATGTCGGCGCCGGCCTCGAGACCTCGGCCATTCACGCCCGCTGGCTGTCCACCATGGGCCAGCATCTGATCTTCGGGGCGCCCGCCACCGCGCTGCTGTTTGCCCTGCTGGGGCTGGCCCTGCGCCGGACGCGCCATCTCCATTTCGAGGCCGAGAAACGGCAGGTGGCCGAAGAAGCGCTGAAGCATGGCCAGCGGCTGGAAGCGCTGGGCCAGCTTACCGGCGGCGTCGCGCACGACTTCAACAATCTGCTCACGGTGATCCGCGCTTCGGTGGACCTGTTGCGGCGGCCCGACCTGCCGGAGCCGCGGCGGCTGCGCTATATCGATGCGATCTCGGATACGGTGACCCGCGCCGCCAGGCTGACCGGGCAATTGCTGGCCTTCGCGCGGCGGCAGACCTTGAAGCCGGAGGTGTTCGAGGTCGGACGAAGCGTGCAGACGCTGGCCGAAATGATCGGCACCCTGATCGGTTCGCGCATCGAGATCGTCATCCTTGGACCGGACGAACCGTGCTTCGTCAACGCCGACGCCGGCCAGTTCGAAACCGCCATCATCAACATGGCCGTGAACGCGCGGGATGCCATCGAGGGCCGCGGACGGCTGACGATTGCGGTGGGCATGGCGGCCAGTCTGCCCAACGCCGCGCCGCTGTCGCAAAATCCCTATGGCTATGTTGCGGTATCCGTCGCCGACACCGGCAGCGGCATTCCGCCGGATCAGTTCGAACGCATCTTCGAACCCTTCTTTACAACCAAGCAGGCCGGCCATGGCACCGGGCTCGGCCTGTCGCAGGTGTTCGGCTTCGCCAGGCAATCCGGCGGCGAAGTGGTCGTCGCCAGCGAGGCCGGCAAGGGCAGTGTTTTCACGCTGTATTTGCCGCGCACCGCCGGCAGCGGGAAATCGCGACAGATGCCGGCGGCGGATGCCTCGGCGATCGCCGGGAGCGGGATGTCGGTGCTGGTGGTCGAAGACAATGCCGAGGTCGGGCAATTTGCCACCGACGCACTGGCCGATCTCGGCTACACCACCCGCCTGGTCGGCAGCGGCGCGCATGCGCTCGAAGTGCTGGCCGTCGGCGCGGATTGCTTCGATGTCGTATTCACCGACGTGGTGATGCCGGGCATGACCGGCCTCGAACTCACCCAGGAAATCCGCCGCCGGTACACCGACCTGCCGGTCGTGCTGACCAGCGGTTACAGCCACGTGCTGTCGGAACACGGCAGCCACGGTTTTGAGCTGCTGCAAAAGCCCTATTCCGTCGAGCAGCTCTCGCGCGTGCTGCACCGGGTCGGCCGGCGGAAATTCAAACAGACGCCGACGGCCGCATCATCCTGACCCCGCGATAGCCAGAGCACTTCCAACCGCGGTATTTTTTGCAAAATTCACGCTATCCGCGCCATTGACCCGGAAGAAGGCAAATGACCACCGAACCTCCCATTATCCTCCACCACTTTCCGCAATCGCCGTTCTCGGAAAAGATCCGCCTGATCTTTGGCCTGAAGAACATTGCATGGACCTCGGTGCTGATTACGCGGATCATGCCGCGGCCGGACCTGATGCCGATGACCGGAGGCTATCGGCGCACCCCGGTGATGCAGATCGGCGCCGACATCTATTGCGACACCCAGTGTATCATCCGCGAACTGGAACGGCGTTTCCCGGCGCCGACACTGTTTCCGGAAGCGTGCCGGGGTCTGGCCTCGGCCACGGCGATGTGGACCGACAAGGCGTTCTTTCAGAGCACCGTGAACCTGATCTTCGGTTCGCTCGCCGACAAGGTCCCGCAGGAGTTCATCGCCGACCGCGAGAAACTCCGCGGCGCCAAATTCGATATCGCCGCGATGACGGCCGCGATTCCGCAAATGCGCGACCAGTTTCGCGCCCATCTGCAGTGGATCGACGCGCAGCTCGCCTATGGTCGAAGCTGGATGTGCGGAGACCAGGTCAGCCTCTGCGACATCAACGCCTACATGAACGTCTGGTACCTTCGCACCAATCTTCCCGTCCTCGATCAACTGCTCGCGGAATTTCCGGCCACGAAGGATTGGGAAGCACGGATGCGCGCGATCGGGCACGCCACCTCCACCGAAATATCGACCGCGGCAGCGCTGGAGATTGCGACCCGCGCGTCTCCAGCGACCATCGAGCTCGCCGATCCCCACGATCCCAACGGCCGCAAGCCGGGCGACGCGGTCACGGTGATGCCGGACGACTACGGCAAGATCGGCGTGCGCGGCAAAATCGTCGCGCTCTCGTCCCAGCACATCGCGATTCGGCGAAATGATCCCATCACCGGCGAGGTGGTCGTGCATTTTCCGCGCGCAGGGTTTCTGGTGCTGCCGGCATAGCGCCTGGAACTCAACTGGAACCTTTTGATTTGGCTGCCGTTGTGCCGCCATGGGCAAAGCAACCGTCAAATCGCCAGCGAAGAAACCCGCAATCGCAAGAAAGAAACCCGACTCCGGCGCCAAGGCGCCGGACTCCGAAGAAAAATCGGAATTCGTCGAAGTCGTCGCGGAAGACGGTGACCATGTCGAGCCCCCGCCGCCCCAAGCGGTTGAACCCGACCCGGAATGGTCCCCGGAAGAGGCCGAGCAAGCCCGCAAGGATTATCTGCTGACGCGGTTCTGGATCAGCGCGCGCGGCTACTGGGGCAAGAACGGTGGCCGGCTGGCGTGGCTTTTTACGTTCGGGCTGCTGTTCCTGATCGTTGCCAATGTCGGCTTCCAGTATGGCATAAATGTCTGGAATCGCGCGATCTTCGACGCCATCGAGAAGCGCGATTCCGCCACCGTGTACTATCTCGCCGCGGTATTCTTTCCGCTCGCGATCGGCAGCGTGCTGCTCGGCGTGGCGCAGGTATTCGCCCGCATGGGCATCCAGCGCCGCTGGCGCGCCTGGCTGACGAACGCGGTGATATCGCGCTGGCTGGCCAATGGACGTTACTACCAGCTCAATCTCGTCGGCGGCGATCACCAGAATCCGGAGTATCGCATCGCCGAGGATTTGAGGATTGCAACCGACTCTCCGGTGGACTTCGTCGCCGGCGTGACGTCGGCGTTCCTCTCGGCCGCGACCTTCATCGTCGTGCTCTGGACCATCGGCGGCGCGCTGACCGTAACGCTGGGCGGCTCCACCATCACCATCCCCGGCTTCCTGGTGATTGCCGCGATCATTTACGCAGCGATCGCGTCAGGCTCGATCATGACGATCGGACGAAGTTTTGTGCAGGTGTCCGAGGACAAGAACCAGGCTGAGGCCGAGTATCGCTACACGTTGACGCGCGTGCGCGAGAACGGCGAAAGCATTGCGCTACTTGGCGGCGAGGAGGAAGAGCGCGACGGCATCGACAAGACCTTTACCAAAGTTCTGCGACAATGGGCACGGCTCGCCGGCCAGCATATGCGCACCACGCTAGTGTCGCAGGGATCGAGCCTCATTGCACCTGTCGTACCCTTGTTGCTGTGCGCGCCAAAATTTCTCGACGGCAGCATGACGCTCGGGCAGGTGATGCAGGCGGCGTCCGCCTTCACCATCGTGCAGACGGCGTTCGGCTGGCTGGTCGACAATTATCCGCGGCTTGCCGACTGGAACGCCTGCGCGCGCCGCATCGCTTCGCTGATGATGTCGCTCGATGGCCTCGAGCGCGCCGAGCAGGGCGACGGCATCGGCCGCATCAAGCGCGGCGAGACCGAGGGCGACGCCATGCTGAGCCTCAACGATCTCTCGGTCACGCTCGATGACGGCACCGCGGTGGTCGGCGAAACCGAAGTGGCAATTGGGCCCGGCGAGCGCCTGCTGGTGGCCGGCGAATCCGGCACCGGCAAGAGCACATTGGTCCGTGCGCTGGCGGGGTTATGGCCGTGGGGCGGCGGCAGCGTCAATTTCCACCCCGACCGCCGGCTCTTCATGCTGCCGCAGAAGCCTTACATCCCATCCGGCACGCTGCGCCGCGCGATCGCCTACCCCGGCGCAGCTGACGACTGGACGGTCGAGGGGATCGGCGAGGCTCTGCACAAGGTCGGCCTCGATCACCTCAAGGAGAAGATCGAGGAAGAAGGACCGTGGGACCAGACGCTTTCCGGTGGCGAAAAGCAGCGGCTGGCATTCGCGCGTCTCCTGCTCCACAACCCCGACATCGTGGTGCTGGACGAGGCGACGTCAGCGCTCGACGAAAAGAGCCAGGACAAGATGATGGAAATCGTGATCAAGGAGCTCCCGAAGGCCACCATCGTCAGCGTCGCCCACCGCGTCGAGCTGGAGGCGTTTCACAGCCGTAAAATCGTGCTGGAACGGCGCAAGGGCGGCGCCAAACTGGTCAGCGACGTCGACCTGATCCCGCGCAAGGGTGGACAACGCCTGCTTGGACGTTTCCTGCGCAATCGCAAGGCTGCCAAGAAAGCGGCGTAAGATAAAGACTTCCCGTCGTCCCTGCGAAAGCAGGGACCCATAACCCCTGGCCTTGATTATTGCGGAGAGTATCAACTCCAACCGCCTCAAATCGAGAAGCCGCGGCGTATGGGCCCCTGCTTTCGCAGGGGCGACGATGTCGTTGGAGTCGCGCGCAAAACCGGCTATGCATGCCGCCGCTTCACCGAGGACTTTTGCTTGAAGCCCAACAACGATCCTTCGCCCGCGCCGTTCGGCGCATTCGCCCCGAATGCCGCACAGGCCGCGATCATTTCGCTGGCCCATCGCTCGCGGCTGAAGCGCGGCGCCTTTCGGCCGATGCTGTCGCGGCTGGTGAATCTGCTGCGCGCGGGTCCTGTCGACGTGCAATATCAGGGCGCCTCGTTCCGCTTCTACCACCAGGCCAGCGCCACCGAGCGCGGCGCGCTGTTCAATCCCGCCTACAATATCGAGGAGCTGGATTTTTTGCGCGCGCATGTTCCCGCGGGCGGGGTCTTCGTCGATGTCGGCGCCAATGTCGGCACCTATGCGCTGGCGTTGGCGCGCCATGTCGGCGCCGGCGGCAAGGTGATCGCGATCGAGCCGCATCCGGTGACCCATGCGCGGCTCGCCTTCAACAACACGTCCTCCGGCTACACCCAGGTGCGGCTGGTCGCGGCCGCGGCCGGCCCCGCCGATGGCGAATTGCTGATCGAGACCGACGGCGACAATCTCGGCGCCAGCCACATCGTGTCGGGTGAGGCCTCCGGCAAGGCGATCAAGGTGCCGTCGCTGCGGCTGCAGCGCATCCTCGAGGAAGCCGGCGTCTCGCATGTCGACGCGCTCAAGATCGATGTCGAAGGTTTTGAGGACCGCGTGCTGACCGGGTTTTTCGCCGACGCGCCGCAGGCCTTGTGGCCCCGCGCGATCGTGATCGAGCATCTGTCGAAGGACGAGTGGCTGGGCGACTGCATCGCCGACATGCGCGCGCGGGGTTATATCGAGACGGGCAAGACCCGCAGCAACACGCTGCTGGCGCGCGGCTGAATCTCCATAATCCCTCGAACCGCAGGAGAGCTTGATGATCGACCACATCGGATTTCAGGTTTCGGATTATGAACGCTCCAAGGCCTTCTATCTGAAGGCATTGGCGCCGCTCGATTACACCCTCGTGTTTGAAGTCCCGCCGGAGCGAACAGGCGGCGAGCCCGCCGCGGGTTTTGGCGCCAATGGAAAGCCCGATTTCTGGATCGGCGGCGAAGGCGGGATGGACAAGCCGTTGCATGTCGCGATCCTGGCCAACGACCGTGCCACGGTGGACGCCTTCTACAAGGCAGCCATGGCGGCCGGCGGGCGCGACAACGGCGCACCGGGAATTCGCGCGCACTACCACCCGAACTATTACGGCGCCTTCGTGCTCGATCCCGACGGCCACAACATCGAAGCCGTCTGTCACGCGCCGGCTTGACCGTCCCGGCGGTTCCATTTTTGTATCGCGCGGGAACCTCGCGCCGCCAGCGCCGTTGTCTCATCCGGAGTTGAAACTTCAGGAGACGCGATGCCGATTGAACCGCCGGAGATACCGCCGGCGACACCGGGACAGCCGACCGAGCCGCCGCCGGAGAATCCTCCGGGTAATCCCCGCCCGGAGGTGCCACCACCCCTCCGTGAACCCGGTCAGCCACCACAACCGCGTGAGTTGCCGGGCAAGACGCCGGACGAGTTACCGATACGCGGGCCAAGCGGCCCCAGCACTCCCAATCCCGCCACCAATCCGAGGACCATATGAAGGCACCGTCTGAACGCGCAATGAACAACGATGCATGCAACCCATTGCGCCGATGAAATAAAAACCATCCGACCATTTGTAGGCCGCCACAATCCGGCCTAATGATTAGCCGTTCAATCGACCAACTGACATGCCAATGGAAAGCCGTTCCGTTGCTGTCAGGCCTATTCCGGGGACCAAGGACATCATGAAAAACCTTCGCATCCTGCTGCTCGCCACGACTGCCTTGACGGCGAGCCAGCTCGCGACCTCCGAATCGCAGGCGCAGACCGCACCGATCGTCGTGGCGCAAGCCAAAGATGAGGGCCCCCCGGGCACCAAGAAGGAAGCGCCGAAGGGCGCTCCGCCGCCGGCCGCCGCGCCGAAGGCGCCGGCCGCTCCACCGCCTCCGGCCGCAGCACCTCCGCGTCCGGCAGCGCCTCCGCCGCCACCGCCTGCTGCGGCTCCGCCACCGCGCCCGACGCCAGCCCCCCCGCCGCCTCCGGCCGCTGCGCCCCCGCGCCCGACACCGCCTCCGCCGCCTCCCGCGGCTGCGCCTCCGCGGCCGACACCACCCCCGCCCCCTCCGCCGCCACCGGCTGCTGCGCCGAAGGCACCGGCAACACCTCCGCCGCCTCCTGCAGCTGCGCCTGCGCGCCCGACGCCACCGCCGCCTCCTCCGCCGGCAGCCGCGCCTGTGGCTCCGAAGCAACCGGCCGCACCGACTACGCCGCCGCCCCCGCCGGCTGGCGCCAAGCAGCCGCCCGCGCCTGCCACCACGCCGGCCCCGACAGCGCCTCCGACCGCCGCCCCGCCGCCTGGCGGAAGTACGACGGCGCCGCCGCCGCGTCCCGGCGCACCGGCGACACCTCCAAGTGCGGGCGCCCCGACAACCACGCCGACCACGCCGCCGGGACGACCCGGCGCGCCGCCGCCTGCCGCGCCAAGCGCCGGCGGCGTCCCCACCGCTCCGGGCACAACGCCGCCGACTGCCGCTCCCACGGCTCCGACCGCCGTGCCGGGCGCGCCCAACGCCGCACCGCCTCCCGGCCGGGCGCAAAACGCCCCGCCGACCGTTGCACCGGCCTTCCGCCAGGCACCGCAAGTCACCGCACCGCTGCCAGCGGCGCCGCCCGACGCAGGGATCAGGGCCATTGCTCCGGGTGCACCGCCGTCCGGACCGCAACGGCTTGACGACTTCCGCGGCCAGCGCCGCGAGAGCCAGCAGGGCGGCCGCACCATCATCACCGAGCCCGGGCGGATCATCATTCGCGATCCCGGCGGACAGCAATATGTCCGTCACAGCGAGGTGGACCGCTTCCGCTACGGCGCGCGTGACATCCAGACCCAGACCGTTGGTGGCGAGACCCGCACCGTCGTGATCAGGCCCGATGGCACGCAGGTGATCACCGTGGTCGGCCGCGACGGCCAGTTGCTGCGGCGTATTCGCCGCGACGAGCGCGGTCGCGAGATCATCATCATCGACAACAGCTACCGCGATCCGCGTTTCGGCGGCGGATTCTATGTCGCGCTGGCGCCGCCGGTGGTCCGCATTCCCTATAACCGCTACATCGTCGATGCCGAGGAGGCGTCGCCGGAGGTACTCTACGAGACCATGATGGCGCCGCCCGTGGAGCGGATCGAACGGCGTTATTCGCTGGACGAAATCCGCTACAGCCCGACCGTGCGCCAGCGCATGCCGAGCATCGACGTCAACACCATCAACTTCGAAACCGGATCGTGGGAAATCCCGCCCGATCAGGCGTCGAAGCTGCAGGCGATCGCCGACGGCCTCAACCGGGCGATCCAGCAGAATCCGCGTGCGGTGTTCCTGATCGAGGGCCACACCGACGCGGTCGGCAACGATGTCGACAATCTGTCGCTGTCGGATCGCCGCGCCGAATCTGCCGCGACCTTGCTGACGCAGCAGTTCAACGTGCCGGCGGAAAACCTGACCTCGCAGGGCTATGGCGAGCAGTACCTGAAGGAGCAGACCGACGGGCCGAGCGCGATCAACCGGCGCGTCACCATCCGCAACATCACGCCGCTGCTCAACGGCGGACAGGCCTCGCTGCCGCCGCCCCCGCCCGGCACCGCGCCGCCGCGCTGAGGCGATCGTTCATCAAATGAAAATGGCCGGGAGCAATCCCGGCCATTTTTGTTATTCGTCATTGCGAGATTCGCAGGATGGGCAAAGGCGCATCGCGCCGTGCCCACCGTCCGTGCCCAGACCAGAATTGGTGGGCACGCTGCGCTTTGGGTCAGCTCTTGTCGCTCTCAAGCTTGAAGATATCGGCGCCTTCCCGGCTCGTTAACAGGCCTGTCTTGCCGTACAGATCCAGTTTGGCGCGGGTATCGGCGATGTCGAGGTTGCGCATGGTGAGCTGGCCGATGCGGTCGGCCGGCGTGAACGCCGCATCCTCCACCTTCTCCATGCTCAGCCGCTCCGGCTGATAGGTCAGGTTCGGGCTCTCGGTGTTCAGGATCGAGTAGTCGTTGCCGCGGCGCAGCTCGAGCGTCACCTCGCCGGTGACGGCGCGCGCCACCCAGCGCTGGGCGGTTTCGCGCAGCATCAGGGCCTGGGAATCGAACCACCGTCCCTGATAAAGCAGCCGGCCAAGGCGCATGCCGCTGATCCGGTATTGCTCTATGGTGTCTTCGTTGTGGATGCCGGTGACGAGACGTTCATAGGCGATGTGCAGCAGCGCCATGCCGGGCGCCTCGTAGATGCCGCGGCTCTTGGCCTCGATGATCCGGTTCTCGATCTGGTCGCTCATGCCAAGGCCATGCTGGCCGCCGATGGCGTTGGCCTCGAGGAACAGCGCGACGGGATCACTGAACGTCTGGCCGTTTAGCGCGACCGGCTGGCCCTCCTCGAAACGCACGGTGACCTTCTCGGCCTTGACGACGCAGTCGTCGCGCCAGAACGGCACGCCCATGATCGGATTGACGATCTTGATGCCGCTATCGAGCTGCTCGAGATCCTTGGCCTCGTGGGTAGCGCCGAGCAGATTGCTGTCGGTCGAATAGGCCTTTTCGGCGCTCATCTTATAGGCGAATCCATTGGCGGTCATGAACGCCGACATTTCCGCGCGGCCGCCCAGCTCATCGATGAAGAGCTGGTCGAGCCAGGGCTTGTAGATCCGCAAGTTCGGATTGGTCAGCAGGCCGTAGCGGTAGAACCGCTCGATATCGTTGCCTTTGTAGGTGGAGCCATCGCCCCAGATGTTGACGCCGTCCTCCTTCATGGCCGCAACCAGCATCGTGCCGGTCACGGCGCGGCCGAGCGGCGTGGTGTTGAAGTAGGCGATGCCGCCGGTCGAGACGTGGAAGGCGCCGGACTGGATGGCGGCGATACCCTCGTGGACCAGTTGCGTGCGGCAATCCACCAGCCGGGCTTTTTCGCCGCCGAACTCGAGCGCCTTGCGCGGAATCTCGTCGTAGTCGGTCTCGTCAGGCTGGCCGAGATTGGCGGTATAGGCAAAGACGCGAGCGCCCTTTTGCTTCATCCAGAGCAGCGCCGCGCTGGTGTCGAGACCGCCCGAGAAAGCGATGCCGACTTTTTCCCCTTTGGGCAGGCTTTTCAGAATCGTACTCATGGAGCTTCCAATCGGTCGAAATGGCGGATGCCGGTTTCGAGGGCGCGAATAACAAATTTCGCGCTGATGGGCACGCGTTTAATCGCTCTTTTTAGTGGCCCTTAACGGCTGGGATCGGATTACCCCGCCTCGCGCCCGCGCCAGCGCTGCCACAGGCGATAGCCAGGCCAACCCCAGCGCCCCAGCGCGGATTCGATCTGCGCATCCGTCAGCCTCGTCGACGGCCAGCGGTAAATCCAGGCGTAGGCCAGCCAAATCACGAAGAAGCTCACCAGCCCCGCGGCGGCAACGTCGGTAAAGAAATGACCGCCGAACGCCATCCGCAGCCCAGACGTCACAACCCCGAACAGGGTCGCCGCCACATAGGCCAGAGGCCGCCACGCCGGCGGGGTCAGCGCCGCGGGCGCATAGGTCCAGAACGCGGTGGCGCCCTCGCCGGAGAAGAACGAGCAGTTACGCCCGCACTCCCCACGCGGGTCCCACCACGGCACGAACTGCCAGGGGCCGTTGAATTCTGTCACCACCACCGGCCGCGGCCGCCCCCAATAGCTCTTGAAGGTGAGGTTCGTCAGCACGACGGCGGAGAGCAGGACGGTGACCAAGAGAAACACCGCTGCGCGTCCCCGAACCAGCATCGGCCGGTCCGGCCGCACCAGTTTTGCCACGATAGCGAACAGCGCCGGCAGCGCCAGCGCCCAGGCGATCCACATCGCGCCGTCGCGCGCAACGGCGGCAAGCCCGTTCTGCTTCAGCGGAAATGATGTGCTCGTGGAATCGTAGAACAGTGCCGCCAGCTTCAGGTCGAGTTCAGGGAAAATCCCGAACAGCAGTCCGATGACGAGCGATAGGCCCAACGCGATAACAAGTCCGGTCCGGTTCATGGCGCGGGGTTTAGCCGAGGCGGTCCGTGATGAAAACCCCCGTCATTGTCTGCGACAAACGCGAAGCGTTTGCGCAAGAGAGCGCGAGCGAAGCAGCCGTGGTCCCCTTCACGCCTGCGGCCGGGACTGCGACGGCAATGGCGGCGGTGGACGCAAGGGAGGCCTTGGTTCGCGCCAGGCGCCGGCGGATCGGCCCGCGATCATCCAGTAGATCAGGCCGGCCACGATGCCGGCACCGGTCATGATTTCGAGATGGCGGCGCACGATGCCGTCGAACCGCAGCGTGTCGGGATCGAACGGAATAAGGCCGAGATAGCAGGCCGCGCCCACGATGGCGCCGCCGATCGCGTAGGCAAGCACGCTGCGGATATAGAAGGCTTCCGTGATCAAAACCACGACCAGCGCCGGCAGCAGCGCAAAGCCGGACAGAAAGATAAAGCCGAAGCCGAGCACGACGTTGATCGCGCTCTGGTCGATCTGGCCGTCGCCGAGATCGCTGAACTCAGGATACAGCACCGCGCCGACCACGATCATCCCCGCCACGAAGCAGGCAGCGAGGAAAGCGAACAGGATGACGAAGAGGCGACCGATCAGGGACATGGCTGGACTCCGTCATTGCGAGCGAAGCGAAGCAATCCATCCTGCCGCTTGCTGGGAGATGGATTGCTTCGTCGCTTCGCTCCCTTGCGCAAACGCTTCGCGTTTGTCGCAGGCAATGACGGGGACACTATTCTCAATCCGTCATCGCCATGGCGCGCAGCGCCTGGCGCTCGCGCGCGGACAGTTTTTCGGTCTCCGACTTCAACTGGCCGCAGGCGGCGAGAATGTCGCGGCCGCGCGGCGTGCGCACCGGGGAGGAATAGCCGGCGTTAAAAATATATTCGGAGAATTTTTCGATCTGCTCCCAGTCCGAGCACTCATACTTGGCGCCCGGCCACGGATTGAACGGGATCAGATTGATTTTCGCCGGAATGCCCTTGAGCAGCTTAACAAGCAGCTTGGCGTCATCCATGGAGTCGTTGACGCCCTTGAGCATCACATATTCGAAGGTGATGCGCCGCGCATTGGATGAGCCAGGATAATCGCGGCAGGCCTGCAGCAATTCGGCAATCGGATATTTGCGGTTCAGCGGCACCAGCTCGTTACGCAACTCATCGCGCACGGCGTGCAGCGAGATCGCCAGCATGACGCCGATCTCGTCGCCGGTGCGGATGATGTTGGGCACCACGCCCGAGGTCGACAGCGTGATGCGGCGGCGGGAAATGCCGACGCCTTCATTGTCCGCGACGATCAGCAACGCATCGCGCACCGCGTCGAAATTATAAAGCGGCTCGCCCATGCCCATCATGACGACATTGGTGACGAGCCGGCTGCCGGTCGGGGTCTCGCGATCGGCCCAGTCATTGAGGCGGTCGCGCGCCACCATGATCTGGCCGACGATTTCGCCGGCCGTGAGATTGCGCACCAGCCGCTGCGTGCCGGTGTGGCAGAACGAGCAGTTCAGCGTGCAGCCGACCTGCGAGGAAACGCAGAGCGTGCCACGATCGGTTTCGGGAATGTAGACGCACTCGACCTCGTGCGCCTTCTGGAATGCATCACCGCTCGGCAGGCGCAACAGCCATTTGCGGGTGCCGTCGTTGGAAATCTGCTCGGCCACCACTTCGGGGCGGTCGACGGTAAAATGCTGCTCTAGTTGCGCACGCATTTCCTTGGAAATGCTGGTCATCTCGTCGAACGCCTTGGCGCCGCGGACGTACATCCAGTGCCAGAGCTGCTGCGTCCGCATCTTGCGCTGCGCAGGCTGCACGCCGATCTCGCCCAGCCGATCGGCGATTTCGGCACGCGACAGGCCGATCAGCGAGGGTTTTGCCGGCGGCACGTAGGTTTCGAGCGGAACCTTCTCCAGCGGCGCCACGGCCACTGTCGGCATGGAATTCGTCTCGGTCGAAACTGCGGTCATCGGATTTCTGTTCTAGGGAGGTTTCTCCCTCACCCTGAAGAGCGGCACCTTCGCCGCGTCTCGAAGGGTGAGAGCCGGGCCTCATGGTTCGAGACGGCGCAAGCGCCTCCTCACCATGAGGGGAGGCAGCTTCAAATAGGCCTTCCAAGGCCCGTAAACAACGTCATTCTGAGCTTAAAAGCCGCCTAGCGCTTGCAGTCCTGCGCCAGCCGGTCGAGCGCCTGGGACAATCCCTTCAGCGAAAAGACGTCTGTGGTCTCGGTGCCCTTGGCCGAAACACCCTTGACGGTGACTTCGGCGGATTTGCGCATGGCGTTGACCATCTGCTCTTCCTCCGCGGCGTTCTTGATCCAGAGCCCGTCGCCCTGGGTATACATCGCATAGGCCGAGCCGCCGACCTCGAGAGAGGATTCCGAACCCGGCTTCAGCGCGTATCCGATCATGATCGAAACTTCGTTGACGACTCTTTCGGCCGGACGCGTCGAGACGAAAGCGTAGGCGGGATCGCGCGGACGATTCGGCGGATTGGTTTTGGAGGACGATGGTTTCGCCAGCGCGAAGCAAACCTTCCTGCCGTTCGGCGTCGCCGAGTAGGCGCCCCAGGTTCCGAACTGACCGATCAAGGTGGGTTCCGCGCCACCGGCCGCGGCGGTCGCTGCCGGTTCCGGCTTCGCAGGCTTGGCCGTCGTCGGCTTTGCCGCCGGTGCAGGTGCGGGCGCAGGCTTGGCCGCATCCTTGGCGCCTTTCGAAGCAGCGCCCTGTGCTTGCGCGAGGGATGACGTCCCAAACAACGCCGCAATCGCAACCAGAAATGTCAGTATTCGCAACACGGACAACTGGTTCCCTCATCATTGTGACTGGAAGATGGCCCGAAGGCGCATCGCGCCGCCGGGGGATGGATAGCTGGGAAATGCTTTTTTGGGAAGGCAGTTACAGCGTTGTCACCACCGTGGCGACGCTTCGTCCCAAGATCCTTGTGACGTCCCTTAGGCGAATCAAATGACGTCCCTTAGGCGAATCAAAACCGAAGGTTTTGGTTTCAGCCCTTCGGCCGGCGCTCGCGCTGGCTTTGCCACTGCGCATCGGTCCATTGCAGCAGATCCTCGGCGCCGGAACTGCGCAAATGCGCGCCGCCATCCTGCACCACCATCTCGCCATTGATGTAACCGGCCTGATCCGAAATCAGAAAGCTCGCCAGGTCAGCAAGTTCGCCATGCTCGCCGGCGCGGCCGAGCGGATTGCGTTGCGCCCAGCCTTCATCGCGGCCCTCGGGACGGAGCTGGCCCGAAGCGCCGGGCGTCGGAAACGCGCCGGGCGCGATCGCGACCGTGCGCACACCCTTGGGTCCCCATTCCACCGCAAGACTCCTGGTCATCGCGAGCACGGCGGACTTCGCCATCGCCGACGGCACCGTGAAGGCGCGGCCGGTGATCGTCGAGGTCGAGAGAATGCTCAGCACCACGCCTTTGTGCTTGCCGTCGATCCAGCGCCTGCCCGCGGCGAGCGTGCAGTACATCGTGCCGTGCAGCGTCGGCGCCAGGATCGCATCGGCTGCCCGCGGCGACAGGTGTTCGGTCTGCGCGATGAAGGTCGCCGCGGCATTGTTGACCAGCACGTCGATCGGCGCCTCGCGCCATATCTCTTCCATCATGGCATCGACCGCTGCGCCGTCGCGGATATCGCAGCCGATCACGCCGACCTTGCCGCCGAGTTCGCTGCGCATTCGCGCGGCCGTCGTCTCCAGCAATTCGAGCCGGCGTCCGCAAATGATCAGCTCCGCGCCGAGCTCGACGAAGCGGTGTCCCATCGCCGCGCCGAGCCCCGAACCGCCACCGGTGACCAATATCCGCTTTCCCGCCAGCAAGCCCTTTTCAAACATCGCTTGAATCCCCTTCGATCACCCTAGGCCATACGCCTGAATCGGATTGTAGCCTGCCTTCAAATCCGGCAAGAAGCATCCGGCCTCTTCTTTCCCGGTCCGACAATCAGGTGCGCCCATGAAAGCCATTCTCTGCTCGCAATATTGCCAACCCGACGACCTCGTGCTGGCCGACGTGCCCGATCCGGTGGCCGAACCGGGACAGGCGGTGATTGCTATCAAGGCCGCGGCGTTGAATTTCTTCGACATCCTGATGATCCAGGGCAAGTACCAGATCAAGCCGCCGTTCCCGTTTTCGCCGGCCGCCGAGGTTGCCGGCGTGATCGAAAGCATCGGCGCCGGCGTCACCGACCTGAAGGTCGGCGACCGCGTGGTGGCGTCCTGCGGCCATAACGGCGCGCGCGAAAAGATCGCGCTGCCCGCAAGCTCTATTGTGAAAATTCCCGACAATCTGGATTTCGATCGCGCCGCCGGCATCATCATCATCTACGGCACGGCGCTGCACGCGCTGGAAGACCGCGCCAGCCCGAAGCCCGGCGAGACGCTTGCGGTGCTCGGCGCTGCCGGCGGCACCGGACTTGCGGCCTGCGAACTCGGCAAGCTGATGGGCCTGAAGGTGATCGCCTGCGCCTCGTCGGACGAGAAACTCGAATTTGCCAAAGCGCACGGTGCCGAGCTGACGCTGAATTACAGCAAGGAAGACCTGAAGGAGGGCTTGCGCCGGCTCACCGGCGGCAAGGGCGTCGACATCATCTTCGATCCGGTCGGCGGCACTTACGCCGAGGCCGCATTGCGCTCGATCGCCTGGGAAGGCCGCTTCCTGGTGATCGGCTTCGCCGCGGGCGACATCCCGAAGATGCCGCTCAACCTCGCACTGCTCAAGGGTTGCGATATCCGCGGCGTGTTCTGGGGCGCGTGGACCCGGGTCAACCCCGAGAAGAACCGCGCCAACCTGGAGAAGCTCGTGAAGTGGACCGCGGAAGGCAAGATCTCCTCGCATGTCGACCGCGCTTTTCCGCTGGCGCAAACCGCCGAAGCGCTGAAGGTGCTCGCTGGCCGCAAGGCGATGGGCAAGGTGATCCTGCATCCCTGAGTGGAGATGCCGGATCATCTGTTGCATTGTCATCCATTCGAAGGGACGCAGGCCGGAGGGGCGTGTCGCCAGGTGACGCAGGCCTCTGATGTCATGTCACCGAGATAATTTTCGGTAACAATGCGTGTTCCAAAAACCCCTTATGCCGCTTCTTTGCCTCAATCATACCAATATATCTCCCCATTCGCACCGGCCACGGTCGTTTTTTGAACCCATTCCGTGTGCGACTTTAACCATCAGTTAAGGGGCTCCTGTACGTCAACAAAAGCAAGAAGTAGGTGCAGGGGACGCCCGTAGTTGCGTTGCAGTAGTGGGGAACATCACCATGGCGGAGAATAACAGGCCGGCTCAGTCAAGAGATCCGTTCGACCGGTTCGACGAAGCCATCAGCGATCCTCGGTTGTATGAAGCCGACCAGGCGCGATACCAGCAGCTCCGAGAGCAGCTACGATATGAGCCGCAGCCCCAATACGAGGAGCAGCCTCAGTACGAGCAATCTCAATACGAGCGGCCTCAATATGAGCAGCCCTTCGCGCTGTCGTTTGAGCGGACGGATGTGCTGCCGGAGGAGCTACCGCCAAACGAGCCGGTACCGCTTTTCCTCGCCAACTACGAGGAGGAGTCTCACCAGCAGCTTTCCGAATATACTTTCGCGAACGGCGACCGGCGGTTCGGTAGCGGCGGGCTGAAGAAAGCGCGCGCGGGACGCATCGTGACCGGCGTCGTGGTGGTGTCGGCGATCGCGGCCGTTCTCGCGCTGTTCTCCATCGACTCGACGCGTGCCGTCATCTTCAACGCCTCGCTCGGTGGCGGCAGCGCGCCGCCGCCCGCCCAACTCGCCGTGGCGCAGCCGGAGGCTCCGCAGCCGCAGCGCATTGCCGCGCCGCCGCTCGCCGCCGAACCGTCCGGAGCAGAGGTTGCGGCCGCTCGCCGCTCGCCGCCCAATGCGCTGGCATCGGCATCGCCGTCGCGCGACGAAATCGCCGCCGCCTATCAGAGCGCGCTCAAGGGCAAGGTCGCGGTACCTGAGCCTGCGGCCCGCGAAGCCTCCCGCGAAGTCGCGGCGGTAACTCCGACGGCCCCAGTGGTCGCGGTCGCTCCGGCCGTTCGTGAGCCCGTTCCGGTGACACGCGAGGCAGCTCCGGTACGACGCATCGATCCGGACGAGCTTGCGGTGCTGCTGAAGCGGGCCAAGAGCCTGCTTGCGATCGGCGACATCACCTCCGCCCGACTGCTGCTCGAACGGGCCGCGGACGCGCAGGAGGCGGAAGCGGCGCTGATGCTGGCGGGGACGTATGATCCGCAGGTGCTGGGCAGCCAGGATTTGCGGAGCGTCACGCCCGATGCGGCGACGGCGCAAGTATGGTACCAGAAGGCCGCCCAACTCGGTTCGGCTGACGCGAAGCGGCGGCTCGGTCAGCTGCAGAATTAATTAATTACTCAAGACCAGCGCAGGAGAATCTATGCGACATTTGTTCGGAATGGCATTGCTTGCCATGACGATGGCATGCAGCAACACGGCGACCCGGGCTGCAGAGACGGAATACGATCCAGCCAAGGTCAGCGACAGTCTGAAGGCTATTTTTCAGTTCGGTTCGGTCGCCACAAAGCAGGCGCTGAACCAGAACACAGTCACGCTTATCTCGGGGACGATCGGCGGCACCTATGTGCAGTTCGGTGCCGACCTCGCTTCCGTGCTCGACGACGGAAACAAGTTGCGCGTACTTCCGATCGTCGGGCGCGGCTCTGTGCAGAGCGTCGCCGACATCCTGTTCCTGCAGGGCGTCGACCTCGGCATCGTGCGAGCCGACACGCTCGACTATCTCGAGAAAAAGGGCTTCGCCAAGGACATCAAGAAGCAGTTCACCTACGTGACCAAGCTCTACAATGAAGAGATGTATGTCATCTCGTCGAAGTCGGTCACCAACATCAACCAGCTCAATGGCAAGAAGGTCAGCGTCGATCTTCCCAACGGCGGCACCTTCGTGACGGCGGCAATCGTGTTCGAGCGGCTCGGCATCAAGCCGAACTTCCTTTATATCGAGCAGCGTATCGCGATGGAAAAAATGCGGGCCGGCGAAATCGACGCGGTGATTGCCGTCGGCGGCAAGCCATACAAATCGGTCAGCGCGTTCAATGACAACCGCTTCCACCTCGTACCTGTCGACTATTCGCGACCGCTGCAGACCGACTACCTGCCGGCGACGCTGACGTCGAAGGACTATCCCAACCTGATTGCGGAGGGCGAGAAGGTCGATACCATCGCCGTGCCCGCGGTGCTCGCCGCCTACAACTGGGCGCCCAATACCGACCGCTATCGCAAACTGTCCCAGTTCGTGGACGCGTTTTTCACGAAGTTTCCGACGTTCCAGAACCCGCCGTTCCACCCGAAGTGGAAGGAGGTCTCGCTGTCGGCGCCGTTGCCTGACTGGCAGCGTCTGCCGGTCGCCGAACAATGGCTCAAGAGCCACAACGTCGAGGCCGTGTCACGCGCCAGGTTCGATGAATTCCTGAAGCAGAGCCCGGCGACCGCGGCAGCCGTCAAGACGGATGCGGACAAGGAAACCCTGTTCAGGCAGTTCCAGGCCTGGGAGGCCGAGCGCAGCGCGAGGGCGCAGGCTCCCCAGCCGGCGCAGCGTTAGCGAAACGCTTCAAACCAGAGCCCCGTTCCGGTTCGCATCGGAGCGGGGCTCCTTGATATTCAATCCTTCACGTCGGCGGTGTCGATCCCGCGCTTCAGCGCAGCGCGGGCGGCGTCGCGATGCTCCTGCGTGATGTGGCCCGCGACCATGCGGATGGCGGTGGCCAGGACGGCCGCATCGTCGGTAAAGCCGAGCACCGGCAGCATGTCCGGCACGAAATCGAACGGCAGGATGAAATAGGCGACGGCGCCGAGCAGCGCCGCCTGCACGTGACGCGGCGTCTCCTTGTCGAACGCGCAGTAGTAGGCCGCCAGCAGGTCTTCGGCGAAGGGAAGCTGCGCCACCACCTGCTTGAACTTGATCCCGAAGCGCCGGCGCACGCTGTCACGGTCCTGCGCCAGCCGGTCGGCCGGTTCGAAACCCACGGTGTGATCGGACGATGCCATCGCGGCGCTCCTCGGAACCCGGGCGCGGCAGATCGCCGCGGCCGATTGTATGATTCAAGAATTGGGGATGTCCGCCCTACCCTGCAAGGATCGTGGGCCGCCAACTCAGGCCACGCCCAATTGCTTGGCAATCGCATTCATCGCCTTGGCCAGATCGATGTCGAGCCGGGTGACCCCGCCGGCATCGTGGGTCGCCAGCACCACGTCGACCGTCTTGTAGATGTTCTTCCATTCCGGATGATGGTCGTTCTTTTCCGCCACCAGGGCGGCGCGGGACATGAATCCGAAGGCTTCGTTGAAGTCCCTGAAGGTGAAGGTCCGCGCAATCGCCTCGCGTCCCGGCGTCTCGGACCAGCCGGGAAGTTCCGCCAGCGCCGATTTCCGCGCCTCTGCCGACAGCCGTTCCGCCATGATTGCCTCCCGTTTCAGACTGCCCCTCTACCCTAACACCGAAGGCCGCATCGGGGATCCCTCGCCCGGAATGAGCCACATCGGGTGTCCAATGGCGGTTTGGGGGCGCCGGTAACCATGACGCAGATGTAACAATGGTTAAGCGGGAAATTTGCTAGAGTAGGTCGGTAAGCATGCCGGCGGCATGAAATTGCACCTCCAACGACTATCCAGGGATTGATGAGCGACGGCCCCCTCCCTTCGGAAAAGCCGGCCCCAGCCTCGCCCCGATCAGCGAAACAACGGCTGACATTCGTCACGCTGGCCGGCGTGCTGGCCATCGTCGGCGCGCTGGTTGCCGGCTATTACTTTGCCATGCGGCCGGTGACGCTGCGGATCGCGGTCGGCCCGGTCAACAGCGACGACCTCAAAGTCGTTCAGAACCTGACGCAGGCCTTCAACAACCAGCGAAACAGCGTGGTCCGGTTGCGCCCGGTGCAGACCGATGGCGCGGTGACGAGCGCCAACCTGCTCGGAGAAGGCAAAGCCGATCTTGCCATCATCAGGGGCGACCTCGATGTGCCGAAGAATGCGCAGGCCGTGGCGACGCTGCGCAAGAACGTCGTAGTGCTGTGGGTGCCGACTGCGGCCAAGACCAAGGGAAAGAAGGCCGCGCCCGCCATCACGAAAATCGGCCAGCTCACTGGGCGCCGCATCGGCGTCGTCGGCCGCACCCAGGCCAACGTCAATCTGCTCAAGGTGATCCTGCGGCAATACGGCGTCGATCCGGCGAAGGTCGAGATCATCCAGTTCCCCGCCAACGAGGCCGCCGAGACCATTCGTAACCAGAAGGCGGACGCCTATCTCGCCGCCGGCCCGGTCAACAGCAAGATTACGGCGGACGCGATCACAGCCTCCGTGCGCGACGGCGGCACGCCGAAATTCCTCGCGATCGATTCGGCCGAGGCAATTGCGCAGAACCATCCCGCCTATGAGGCCTCCGAGATCCCGGCCGGAACGTTTGGCAGCGCGCCGAGCCGGCCCGAGGAAGAGATCAAGACGATCAGCTTCTCGCACCACATCGTGGCGCGCAGGGGTATTGCGGAATCGACCATCGCGATCTTTACGCGGCAGTTGTTTGCGGCCCGCCAGAACCTGAAGAACGAGTTTCCGCTGGCCGCCAAGATCGAGACGCCCGATACCGACAAGGACGCCACGATCCCCGTTCATCCCGGCGCCGCCGCCTTTGTCGACGGCGAGGAGAAAACCTTCCTCGACCGCTACAGCGATTACATCTGGTGGGCCTTGATGGCGCTGTCGGCCATGGGTTCCGCCGGCGCCTGGTTCGCCGGATATCTCAAGAAGGATGATCGCAGCGTCAACACCTCGCAGCGCGACCGGCTTCTCGACATGCTGACCGCCGCCCGCCAATGCGACTCGATGGACGAACTCGACCAGATGCAGTCGGAAGCGGATGCCATTCTGCGCGACACGCTGCAATGCTACGAGCACGGCACGATCGAGGAAGGCACGTTGACTGCGTTCAACATCGCGATCGAGCAGTTCCACAACGCGGTGGCCGACCGCAAGGCGCTCCTGATGAGCATGCCGCAAAACCTGCAACGGGCGAGCGCGCAATTTCGCGCCGCCAGCAACGCGTGATCTGCAAATCCCGTAATCGAACCGTCATCATTTCTTTCTAGGTCTGGCGGTGCCGGCATTGCATGCCCGCACCGGACCGAAGGGAGCTCACATGACGTTCAGGATTTCTCGCAGACTTTCCCGACGGCGCTTTCTCTCCACTGCGGGGGCCGGGGCCATCGGCGCTCTTGCGGTGCCGTATCTCAGCCGCGCCGCCGACCGGCCGGTCGTGACATCCGGAGTGCAATCCGGCGATGTCGGCGCTGACGGCGGCGTAGTATGGGCGCGCGCCGACCGTCCGTCGCAAATGCTGGTCGAGGTCGCCACGAGGGAGTCCTTTGCCAATGCGAGAACGTTGCCTCCGATCGCGGCGCTGCCCGAAAGCGACTTCACCGCGAAAATGCTGCTGGAGAACCTGCCTGCCGGGCAGCAGATCTTCTACCGTGTCCGGTTTCGCGACCTCGCGCATAGCGGCATCGAAAGCGAGCCGGTGGTCGGGCGGTTCCGCACCGCGCCTGGCGATCGACGCGATGTCAGTTTCGTCTGGGGCGGCGACGTTGCCGGACAGGGCTGGGGTATCAACCCGGACGACGGCGGCATGTTCACCTTTGCCACCATGCGCAAGCATCGCCCGGATTTCCTGCTGCATTCCGGCGACACCGTCTATGCCGACGGACCGATCAAGAGCGAGGTGACGCTTGCCGACGGCAAGGTCTGGAAGAATGTGACTACCCCGGAGAAGGCAAAGGTCGCCGAAACGCTCGACGAATTCCGCGCCGCGCACAAGTACAATTTCATGGACGAGCATCTGCGGGCGTTCAACGCCGAGGTGCCAATCTTCGTGCAGTGGGACGACCACGAAGTCACCAACAACTGGTCGCTGTCGAAGGAATTGCCTGCGGCTTACAAGGAACGCAACATCACCCTGCTCGCCGCCCGCGCGGCGCGCGCGTTCCACGAAATGTATCCGATGCGCGAGAGCATTGTTGAGCCCGGCCGGGTCTATCGCACTATTAATTATGGCCCGCATCTCGACGTGTTCATGCTGGACGAGCGGAGCTATCGCGGCCCGAATGGTCCAAACCAGCAGACGGCTTACGGGCCCGAAAGCTACTTCCTCGGTCCAGACCAGCTCGCCTGGCTGAAACGCGCGCTGTTGAATTCGCGCGCCACCTGGAAGGTGATCGCGTCCGACATGCCGCTCAGCATCATCGTCTATGACGATGCGGCCAACAAGAAAGGCTCGGAAGCGTTTGCGCAGGGCGATGGCCCGCCGCGCGGCCGCGAGCTGGAGATCGCCGACATCCTGCGTTTCATCAAGACATCAGGCATCGTCAACACGGTGTGGCTGACGGCCGACGTGCACTATGCCGCTGCGCATTACTACAACCCGGACAAGGCGCAATTCCAGGAGTTCGACCCGTTCTGGGAGTTCGTCTCCGGGCCGCTGCACGCCGGCACGTTCGGTCCGAACGAGCTCGACAACACTTTTGGCCCCGAGGTGAAATTCATCAAGGCGCCCGGCGCGGACAAGCAGAACCTGCCGCCATCGGCCGGCATGCAGTTCTTCGGCCATGTCAGGATCGAGGGCGCCAGCGGGCAGATGACGGTGACCTTGCGCGACCGCGCCGACGTAGCGCTGTGGTCGACGACGCTCGATCCCAAGCCCGCATAGGTGCGCCCGCGTAGTTGCGCCCGTGTAGCTGCCGCGAGGCCGCAACCGCTCAAGGCCTGCTGCCGCGGCTCTTCAGCAGCGCCTCAAGCGCATCGGTCGAATAGGGCTTGGGCAGCCGAGGCTTGCACGCGAGCGCCGCCGGCAGCCTGGCGTCGGCGCCATAACCGGTGACGAACGCGAAAGGAATTTTCAACGCTTCGAGCCGCTCGGCAACGGCAAAACTCTTCTCGCGAATGAGGCTGACATCGAGCAGCGC
This sequence comes from Bradyrhizobium sp. AZCC 2262, assembly GCF_036924535.1. NCBI lineage: Bacteria > Pseudomonadati > Pseudomonadota > Alphaproteobacteria > Hyphomicrobiales > Nitrobacteraceae > Bradyrhizobium > Bradyrhizobium sp. AZCC 2262. Next base: position 7,935,455 of record NZ_JAZHRT010000001.1, read on the forward strand.
GAATTCCGGCGGCCGTTCGGCGATCATATCGAGCGCTTTGGCCACGTTCGCGGCGGTCCGCACCAGCTTCACGCCAAACCCCAAAATCGTGTCTTCGAAATCGAGCGCGATGATTGGATCGTCTTCAACGATCAACACATCGTTGGGCATGCCGTCGTAGGAGGCGGGTTCCATGTCTCTCGCCAGTTCAAGGTTCAGTATTTGATTAAGAGGCCCGGGCCGACGCCCCGGAAGGCACAACACCAAGCCGACGCCCGTAAAGCGCATCGCCGGTTCCGGAACTGAAACACCACATGTACGTTCTACCGTCTGTTCACTAGTGAACACATAAACGGGATTGGATCGATTATTGTGCTCCGGCGGGGAGCAGGAACCTTCAATGATTTTGCGACAGGAAGATGCGGCCGGCGAGCGGCCGTTCAACAATCTGCTGCGCCGCCTGAACGACGCCGATTTTGCGTTGATCGAACGGCACCTCGTCCCGGCCGACGCGGCTCCGAACGATTTGCTCTACAGTCCCGGCGACAACGTCGAGACCGTGTACTTCCCCTGCGGCCCCAGCCTCGCGTCCTTCATGGTGACCAACGAGGATGGTCGCGATGTCGAGACCATCCTGATCGGCCGGGAGGGCGCGGTCGGGGGCATCGTCAGCCAAGGCTATCTCCCGGCCTATACCCGCATCGCGGTCAAGTTTGCCGGGCCGTTCGTGCGGCTTTCGGTCGGAAAGCTCGACGCGGCCAAGTCGAAATCACGCACGCTGAACAACATTTTCGCACGTTACGCCGACTGCATGTTGGCCCAGATCTTCCAGTCCACCGCCTGCAACGCGATCCATTCGATCGAGCAGCGCACGGCGAAATGGATCATTTCGGCGATGGAACGCACCGACGGCGAGGAGGTCGTGCCGCTGACTCATGAGCAATTGGCGACCCTGCTCGGGGTCGGCCGCTCCTATACCAGCCGGGTCATCCAGACCTTCAAGGCGGAGGGGACGCTGGAGACCCGGCGCGGCTCGATCCTGGTCCGCAACCCGGATGCGCTGCGAAACCGCTCCTGCGGCTGCAACGAGGCCGTGAAGGGCCATTTTGACGAGGTTTTGCGCGGGGTCTATCCCGATCCCGAAAAGGGCAATTAGGGCCGGCGACACGCCCAAAATCGGCTAACCAAATGCCAAACAAACCATTGTTTTTTGGCGTTTTCTGAATATATTGCGCCGCAACGCGTAAGGTGTGCCCGGTCGTTTTGGCCGGGCTTCCTTTTTGGGGGAGAAAGCGCCCCCGGAGTATGATCCGGAAAAGTGGCTACCGGTTTTCCCTCGGGACAAACGCGGTACGCGTTTGCCCGGAGATCATGCTCAAACAAAATAGACAGCGCGGGATGACGATTCGAAGAAGCGTCATCACGCGCCAGTATTCCAGGTTTTAGAAGCGCGATCCGGAAAAGTGGGTCCCGGTTTTCCGGTGAGATCGCGCATCCACCATGCACGACCAGAAGAAGAGCCATGAACCTTCGTAACGTCGCCATCATCGCCCACGTCGACCACGGCAAGACCACCCTCGTCGACCGCCTGCTGCAGCAATCCGGCACCTATCGCGAGAACCAGAAGGTGACCGAGCGCGCGATGGACTCCAACGACCTGGAGCGCGAGCGCGGCATTACCATTCTGGCCAAGGCCGCCTCGGTGCAGTGGAAGGACACCCGCATCAACATCGTCGACACCCCCGGCCACGCCGATTTCGGCGGCGAGGTCGAGCGCATCCTCAACATGGTAGATGGCGCGCTGGTGCTGGTGGACGCCGCCGAAGGCCCGCTGCCGCAGACCAAATTCGTGGTCTCCAAGGCGCTCAAGGTCGGGCTGAAGCCGATCGTCGTCATCAACAAGGTCGACCGCCCCGACGCGCGCCCGACCGAAGTCATCAACGAAGTGTTCGACCTGTTCGCCGCGCTTGACGCCAGCGAGGAGCAGCTCGATTTCCCGATCCTCTACGGGTCGGCCAAGCAGGGCTGGATGGCCGACAGCCCGGACGGCTCCCACGACGCCGGCATGCAGCCGCTGTTCGACCTGATCGTGCGCCACGTCGCGCCGCCGAGCGTCGAGGAAGGCCCGTTCCGGATGATCGGCACCATTCTCGAAGCCAACCCTTATCTCGGCCGCATCATCACCGGCCGCATCACTTCCGGCTCGATCAAGCCGAACCAGGCCGTGAAGGTGCTGGGCGCCGACGGCAAGACCATCGAGCAGGGTCGCATCACCAAAATCCTCGCCTTCCGCGGCATCGAGCGCACCCCGCTCGATGAAGCCGACGCCGGCGATATCGTCGCGATTGCGGGCCTCACCAAGGGCACCGTCGCCGACACCTTCTGCGACCCCACGGTCGAAACGCCGCTGGTGGCGCAGCCGATCGATCCGCCGACGGTGTCGATGTCGTTCATTGTCAACAACTCGCCGCTCGCCGGCACCGAAGGCGACAAGGTGACCTCGCGCATGATCCGCGACCGCCTGCTGCGCGAAGCCGAAGGCAACGTCGCGCTGCGCGTGGTCGAGGCTTCCGACAAGGATTCGATGGAAGTCTCCGGCCGCGGCGAATTGCAGCTCGCGATCCTGATCGAGACCATGCGCCGCGAAGGTTTTGAACTCTCGGTGTCGCGCCCGCGCGTCGTGCTGCAGAAGGACGAAGCCACCGGCAATTGGCAGGAGCCGATCGAGGAAGTCGTGATCGACGTCGACGAGGAGCATTCCGGCGTCGTCGTGCAGAAGATGAGCGAACGCAAGGCCGAGATGATCGAGATGCGCCCCTCCGGCGGTAACCGCCTGCGCCTCGTGTTCTACGCGCCGACCCGCGGCCTGATCGGCTATCAGGGCGAACTGCTCACCGATACCCGCGGCACCGCGATCATGAACCGCCTGTTCCACGGTTATGCACCCTACAAGGGCGACATCCAGGGCCGCCGCAACGGCGTCTTGATCTCCAACGATCAGGGCGAGGCGGTGGCTTATGCGATGTTCAAGCTGGAAGACCGCGGCCCCATGATGATCGAGCCGGGCTGGAAGGTCTACAAGGGCATGATCGTCGGCGAGCATACCCGCGACAACGACCTCGAGATCAACATCCTCAAGGGCAAGCAGCTCACCAACATCCGCACCACCTCCAAGGACGAAGCGGTGCGCCTGACGCCGCCGATCCGGATGACGCTCGAAAAGGCGCTGGCCTATATCGAGGAGGACGAGCTGGTCGAAGTGACCCCGAAATCGATCCGCCTGCGCAAGAAGTTTTTGGACGCCAACGACCGCAAGCGCGCGGAAAAAGCCAAGGAAGCGGTGGCGTAACTGCCCCGGCTCGTCATGCCCCGCGAAGGCGGGGCATCCAGTAATAACTAGCGCCTGAGATAGAACCGAGGGGGCCGCGGCGTACTGGATCATCCGCTTTCGCGGATGATGACAGCTATGCATGCCGCGACTTCAGGCGCGGCGGCGAACATGCTAGAGGCAAGGGCATGTCCTCCCTCCCCTCCTCTGTCGATGTCGCCATCATCGGCGCCGGCGCCGCCGGCCTCGGCGCCGCGAACGCGCTGAAGAATTCCGGCCTCTCCGTCCTCGTGCTGGAAGCGCGCGATCGCGTCGGCGGCCGGGCGCACACCATCATGGCCTCGCCTGACGTCACCTTCGACGTCGGCTGCGGCTGGCTGCATTCGGCGGACGAAAATTCCTTCGTCAAAATCGCCGAACGGCTCGGCTTCGAAATCAACAAGTCACTGCCGCCCTGGCGCGAACGCGCCTATGGCAAGGCATTTCCACAAGAAGATCGCGACGACTTCATCCGCGCTCTGGATGCGTTCTACGATCGCGCCGAGAAGGCCGCGATCGACGCCGAGCAGAGCGGCCGAGACGTTGCCGCCAGCCTGTCTCTCGAGCCCGGCAACCGCTGGAACCCGATGATCGATGCGATCTCGACCTACATCAATGGCTGCGAGCTCGATCAGGTCTCCATTCTAGACATGGACGCCTATGAGGATACCGACCTCAACTGGCGCATCCGCCGCGGCTACGGCACGCTGATTGCCGCCTATGGCGCGACATGTCCGCTCGCGCTCAAGTGCGAGGTGACTCTGATCGATCATTCAGCAAAGCGCGTCCGCATCGAAACTTCGCGGGGCACGCTGACGGCCGACAAGGTGATCGTCACCGTGCCGACCAATTTGATCGCCGACGAAGCCATCCGCTTTCATCCGCCCTTGCCGGCAAAAGTCGACGCCGCGCGCGGCCTGCCGCTCGGCCTCGCCGACAAGGTGACACTCGCTTTGGACCAGCCGGAGACACTGCCGAAAGAAGGCAATCTGCGCGCCGCCACCATGCGCACCGAAATGGGCACCTATCACATCCGCCCATTCGGCCAGCCCTGCATCGAAGGCTTTTTCGGCGGCCGTTTTGCGCAATCGCTGGAAGACGGCGGCGAAGGCGCAATTGCCGCCGCGAGCATCGACGAGATCGTCTCGTTTCTCGGCAACGATTTTCGCCGCAAGCTGAAACCGCTTGCAGAATCGCGCTGGGCCCACGACCCGTTTGCGCGCGGTTCGTATTCGCACGCGCTGCCGGGCCACGCGGGGGACCGCGAAGTGCTGGCCGCGCCGGTCGACGGGCGATTATTCTTTGCGGGAGAGGCGACGTCGCCGGGGTTTTTCTCGACCGCGCATGGGGCAAGGGATTCGGGAGACAGGGCGGCGAAAGAAATACTACACGCTATCAACAAGTAGGGCCACTTGCGCGACATCTACCATGGTCTATCCTGCGGATAGACGCTTGTCGGAAATCGCCATGAAGAAAACTACAGACAATTGGACGTGGCAAGAGATCAGCTTTCCCAAGTGGCGTAGCACCGTGAACCGGCGGCTTAAGGATATCTAGTCGTCCGTGAAGAACCATCCAAGCGGTTGATCAAGAATCGATTTTCCGGGCGAGATTGGCTTTGAGATTGCAAGCTTTGGGGCTTTGACTGCCCAAAAGCTTGCAATTTCATTTTTGAGGATTCCGTCGAATCGCGAGCCGTGATTCCGTCATCGCATCGGAGGGAGCGATGCGACCAAGGGAACGACGAGAGACGGGACAAGCCGATCTTCTGCGCTCGCGGCTGGACGCGATCATCGACATGGGCCACCCGCTGGTGAAGCTGGCACAGACGATCGACTGGTCGTTCCTGGAGCAGCGGTTCGGGGCGGTCTATGAGGACAAGCCGGGCCGGCCGCCATTGCCGACCCGCCTGATGGCGGGACTCGCGATCCTCAAGCACACCTACGACCTCTCTGATGAGGTGTTGTGCGAGCGCTGGGTGGAGAACCCCTATTACCAGTTCTTCTGCGGCGAGGAGTTCTTCCAGCACCGGTTGGTGTTCGATCGCTCTTCGCTGACGCGCTGGCGACAGCGGATGGGCGAGGAGAAGTTGCAGGCCTTGCTGCAGGAGAGCCTTGCGGTGGCCAGCAAGACCGAGGCGATCAAACCGGCCGATCTTAATCGGGTCATCATTGATACGACGGTGCAGCCCAAGAACGTGATGTTCCCGACCGATGCCAGGCTGCTGAACCGCGCCCGCGAGATCCTGGTCCGGCTGGCGAAGCGATATGGTGTCAAGCTGCGCCAGTCCTATGCCAGGGTGGGCAAGTTCGCGCTGATCAAGCACCAGCGTTATGCCCACGCCAAGCAGTTCAAGCGCGCCAACAGAGCCTTGAAGAAGCTCAAAATCTATCTCGGCCGCATCATCCGCGACATAGGCCGCAAACTCGGCGGCAACGCCGACTTGCTCGGGGGGGTCGTGTTGGAGCGCATGCTGGCGCGGGCGCGACAAGTGCTCGAGCAGAAGCAGCGCCAGCGTGGCCCGAAGCTCTACTCGCTGCACGCGCCGGAGGTGGAATGCATCGGCAAGGGCAAGGCGCACCGGCCTTACGAGTTCGGCGTCAAGGTCTCGGTCGCCACTACGCTGGCGCACGCCAAGGGCGGGCAGTTCGTGAGCCATGTGAAGGCGCTGCCCGGCAACCCCTATGACGGCCACACACTTGCAACCGTCATCCCCGAGATGGAGGCGCTGATCGGCAACACCATCGAGCGCGCGCTCCTCGACAAGGGCTATCGCGGCCACAACGCTCCGCCCGATTACAAGTTCAGGGTGTTCATCTCAGGACAGAAGCGGCGGGTGACGCCACAGATCAAGCGCCAGCTGCGACGGCGTTCCGCCGTCGAGCCGGTCATCGGCCACCTCAAATCCGAGCACCGCATGGGCCGCAACTACCTCTGGCATCGTGAAGGCGACGCCATCAACGCCGTCCTCGCCGCCGTCGGCTATAACTTCCGCCGCCTGATCTGCTGGCTCAGGCTCTTGTTGTGGCAAATCATCGCCACCTTCCCCGGGTCAATCCAGCCTGAAAATCCAGGATTCTTCACGGCCGACTATCTACCTCATCACAATCGACGATGCAGGCATCGATGATGAGAGGTTGGTCTCACATTGGCAGATGAAGCAATCTCCCTACGAGTTTGTCGAATGGTATGCCATCAAGTACGACCTTGATCCCAAGTATGCCATCGGACTTTAGCCCTTGAAGACGTTATCCCGATGAAACCTGAGAAAGTGCGCATTCGGATGAAGGGTTTCGTCCTTCGGTAGGTAGATAGCACCACTCTTGTTCAAGAGACGTGCAGCGTCTTCGGGAACATGGTTCTTTGCGACGAGTATCTTGTAGTCGTCTCCTACCGAAATAAGCCCTCTATCAAACATCCAATGCACTGTTCCAGAAAGGGCTAGGCCGTTGCGAACAGAGTCGGGACCTTTCGCCGCTACGGGCTGGATATGCGCCGCCTGAACCTCGGGACGTCCACCCCCATTGATCAGACGTAACCCAGTCATTGCGCACCGGTTCGTGTATGCGGTGCGCACATTGTACATGAAAGACTTTTCGCGGAACAGACGAGTAACCGTCACCTCGACCATTGGCCGCTCGAAGGGAATATCCGGCTCCGAAATTTCGTTCTGAAGTCCGCCAAGTGCCGTTTCGAGCTCTTGTCCTATGATCGGCGAGTATCCCGCCTTCAATATTTTATTGAACTCGCTCTCGGACAATAGTCGTACCGCGCTACCGAAAGCTCCTTTGTTCGTACTACCGTCCTCCTTTTGAAGTGCGTTTTCGTAGTACATAGAACCTTCAGCGAACGGGACCGTGCTCGCAAAATCTTGGTAGTCGGCTACAAAAGCGAAATAGTGATCGGGAAGGTCCTTATCCTCCACAATCTCCTTGACACGAGCGAAACCAAAGTAAGCTTGTCTTCCACCTGAGCTGGACAACTCTGACGTCGATCGACGGGGCTCGTAGTAGACTATGTAGTCACCCACTGTTTGCTTAGCTCGATCAAGATATCGACGAGGAAAATGGTAACGGAATTCAGGCAAATCCTTATAACTCGGAGTTACCTTGGTGGTAAAAACGGCGTTGGCCATTGGTCCGTGAACTCGCTCAAGCGCCTAGATACCCCCTAGGGTAGAACAGCCCATGTGGGTTTGGATAGCCCATTTACTCCAACACCCTCGCCCGCACATCCGCATCCGGCACGAAGCATTCGTCGTACTTTCCGAAAATCCGGTAGCGGTTGCGCGCCACGAGATTATAGACCACGTCACGCAGCGGTTTTGGCACCAGAAATAACGCGCGCGTCCAGCGCCATCGCGGCAGATGCGACAGTACCGTCAGAGCGCCGTCGGATTTGAAGTGAGCGACGCCGCCATGAATGACCGCATTGGTATCGGGATCGTTTGGATCGATGCCAAAAGCCTGCGCCAGCCGCGTGCCGTAAGGCGATTGGATCGCGGTGAAACGAAATCGCGCCGCCGCATCGCGCGTCGCGACGAAGCGGATCCAGCGCGAGCAGAAGATGCAGACGCCGTCATAGAGGATCACGTCATCGTCGGGCCAATGGGTCATGGGCACTCTTTGTTTTGACGCGTTCTCGTCACGCGAACCGGTTCCCACTTCGCTTGAAAACGCTATCTATTATCCAGGGTCAGCAGCGCCACCAGCATCAGCACGACGGCGGGACCGGTCTTCACCAGCGCGCCGAGCGGCTCGATCCAGAGGTCCGGCGTCAGGATCGCCGCGCCAACCATATAACCCAGCGACGCGACGATACCCGCGACCAAGCCAACTGCCGCGGTACGACGGAACGAGATCAGCACGCCGATGCTCATATCCATCAAGCTTGTTCCGATTGTGAGAGGCGCGACGAGCCACGGCGGAAAGCCGTGGCTCCGTAGGATTTCCGCTGCCGTGTCATAGGAGATCACCAGCGCAATGAAGCCCGAGACGACCCAGAACAGCACGAGGCTTGCGATCATGAGCGCCTTGATCAGGAACAGCCGGGCAAACCATTTGTCCTGGATGGTCGCCGGGCGTTTTCCGGCCGTCTGTTCGATACGCTTCGGCACGATGCCGGTGGCGGCCATCCAGCCGGCGGGGTCGCCGCTGACGCCGCGCCGCAGCTCCGCGATCGCGGTGGTTCGCATCGGCGGCATCCAGCCAAGCCGGTTTGCGAGATCGCCGAATCCAGCGCCGAGATCGAGCAGGCACGCCGGCATCACGATGCGCCACCATCTGCCGGTGCCGAACACCTCGCGGAATTGATCGATCACGCCACCGAGCGTGACCGGCTGCTGCTGCATCAGGTCCCATGTCACGGCGTTCGCCTCAGAAGGATCGCGCGCCGCAAGCCAGGCGATGGTCGCCGCAATGTCCTCCATGGCGACCGGCTGGAATGGCGCGTCCCGCTCGGCGGCCGGAAGATCGAACGGATACGCCGCGAGCGAGCGCACCATGGCGCTGCCACCATAAGCCGCAAGCGCCACCACGAAGCCCGGCCGCAGGATCGTGAACGCGACGCCGGATTCCGCGATCAGCCGCTCGGCCTCCCGTTTGGTGATGCTGAAAGCGGTGCGGTCGGTCTCGGTCGTGCCGGGAATCGAGATATGCACCAGCCGGATCGCGCGGTCGCTGTCGCGGATCGCCTGCAACAGCCGCGCGACGAAATCGCAATGCACGGCGGCCGTGTCGCTGCCGGGGCCGTCCTGCAGCACACCGAGGCAATTGACGACGACATCGATGTGGTGATCGCGCAGCAGCCGCGCCAGCCTCTCCGCTTTCATCGACATGACAGGCAGTTCGAGGTCGAGCGCGCCGCCTTTCTGCGACGCGGACGGTTTGCGGGCGACACCCACCACGGCAAATCCCCGCTCGCGCAGATCATCGGTGACGAAGCGGCCGATCAGGCCGGAGGCCCCGAGCACGAGAATTTTTCGGATGTCGGCGTTCATACTTGCCTAGATCGGTTTGGCGATCATCAGCCAGAGAATAGCCATGACCGCGCCGAAACCGGGAATCCCGAACAGAACCCAGCGGTGGAAAAGTGCGAAATAGCGTGGTGGCAACTCCTGGTTTTGCTCAACCGCCTTGCGCGCGAGATCGCGCATTTCGATCTGCATGAAGATGACCGGCACCCAGAACAGCCCCGCGACCGCATAGAGCCCGAGCGAGGTCATCAGCCAACGCTCGCTCCACATGGTAGAGGACAGCCACATCAGCACGCCGCCACTCACCGGCTGCAGCAGCACCGCCGTCAACGTGAACAGCATGTCGGCGATCACGACGGTCTCGGCCGTACGCGCGATGAAGGCTGCGTCCCGGCTGCGATGGGCCATCAGCATGAAGAACGCGATGCCGGCGCCGGTGCCCAGAATGACGATCGCACCGAGCACGTGCAGATATTTGACGAGGAAATACAACGTCATCGCTTCTTCGCTTGGGTTGGGAATCGCGCCTTCAAGGCGCGATCGAGTTCGCCTCCAGCGAGTTTTACACCGCCCTCGGTCTCCACCAGCCAATGCCCCTCGCTGCCGTGGGCCGGCAGCACCTGAAAATCGGCCCTGCCGCCGGCGGCACGAAACGCATCGACCAGTTGGCGCGAGAAAGCCGGCGAAAAATAGCTGTCATTGGCCGCCACCAGCCAGGTCACTTTTACGCGCGCGGCCTTGCCGAACTCGCCCACCGCGGCCATCAGCGTATGCGGCGCGCAGACCCGATTGGGAAAATCATTGGCATGCCCGCCGCGCCCCGGAGCGAACGCGATGATGGCGGCAACGTTCTTCGGCTCTTCGCTGGCCAGCGCCAGTACGCCCCAGGCCCCGGCCGAATGGCCGATCACGACCATGCCCTCGGGCCGGATGAAGGATTGCATGCGCAGAAGGCCGACCGCGGCGGCAATCTCATTCGCCGTGACGCGACCAGATTTGGCGTAATCGGCCTCGTCGCAGCCACCCTGATCTTCGAGATATTTTCCGCCGGTCGCGCCATGGCCCAGCCGCTCGGGGACCAGCACGGCAAAGCCGCGCGCCACCAGCCAGGTGGCGAGCGCGCGGTATTCGGGCTGCGGCATTTGCGCCCGTCGCATGACGTTCTGGGTGGAAGCGTGCGCGATCACGGCAAGTGGAAACGGTCCCTCGCCTGGCGGCCGAAACAGCACCGCATGCGCCGCGGTTGCGACATCGGGCGACGGCACCAGCCATTGCTGCAAACGATAAGGCTCGCCCTCCGCACCTTGCGCGCCTAGGGCGGGCTGCGCCGATGCGGCCTTCATGCCCAGCGCGGCCACGAGAATCAGCGCAAAAAGCAGGTTTGGCGGATGCATGAACGGGCCTGACACAGCCGAGGGCGGGCGCATTTGCGAAGTCACCAACAGAATACCGCCGGCGAATCAAATCCAGCGCATTTTTCCGTGAACGGAATTCGCGGAGGCGTTCCGCAGGTAATTCTGACAATCATTTCGTCCGCATTGATCGGCAAATACCGTTAAGGACAGCACCGTTGTCCTCTTTCGATACACAAGAGCAAAAAACTGATGCAGAAAATCCACAGGTTAACCGATAATTAACGATGGACCTTGAAGCCGGGCCGCTGACTTGCTTTGATCAGGACATGAGCACAACCCTGATCGAGGTCCGACCGGCCAAGGCTGCAGACGCAGCCGCGGTGGCGTCTACCCATGATGAAGCCTGGCGCTCCGCCTATCAGGGCATCATTCCCGGGGCCGAGCTCGAAAAACTGATTAACCGTCGCGGCCCGCAATGGTGGGACAGCGCTATCCGCAAGGGTAGCCGCGTCAGCGTTCTGGTGTTCGGCGACAAGGTCGCAGGCTACGCCAATTACGGCCGCAACCGCGCCCGCAGCCTGCATTTCGAAGGCGAGATCTACGAGCTCTATCTGCGGCCGGAATTCCAGGGCCTCGGCTTCGGCCGCCGCCTGTTCACCGCCGCCCGGCGCGATCTGATGCAGAGCGGGCTGAAGAGCATGGTGATCTGGGCGCTGTCCGATAACGACCCCGCGACGGAATTCTACCGTGCGCTCGGCGGCCGCATGGTGGCCCGGTCCTCGGAGAAGTTCGGGCCCAAATCGCTCGATAAGGTTGCTTTCGCCTGGACCAACTGAAGCTGACCTCTTTGTTTTGAGCATGATCTTTTCGGAAAACCGGTACCCACTTTTCCGGATCATGCTCAATTCAGCCTTTTCCCTGCTCCGCTGCGGGTCTAAACGGACCCTGACGCGTGCCTGATTCCAGGCGCCCCCTTAACGCCAAGCGGAGCCCCTTATGCGCATTGACGCCATCCCGATCGGAGTAAATCCGCCAAACGACGTCAACGTCATCGTCGAGGTGCCCGTTGGCGGCGAGCCGATCAAGTACGAGATGGACAAGGAAGCCGGCACGCTGGTGGTCGACCGCTTCCTCTATACGGCGATGCGCTACCCCGGCAATTACGGCTTCATCCCGCACACGCTGTCCGGCGACGGGGACCCCTGCGACGTGCTGGTCGCCAACACCCGCGCGATCGTGCCGGGCGCCGTGATCAGCGTGCGCCCCGTCGGCGTGCTGCTGATGGAAGACGAGGCCGGCGGCGACGAGAAGATCATCGCGGTACCGTCCTCGAAGCTGACCCAGCGCTACGACAAGGTCAGGACTTACAGCGACCTTCCCGACATCACGCTGCAGCAGATCCAGCACTTCTTCGAGCACTACAAGGACCTCGAAAAGGGCAAATGGGTGAAGGTGCTGCGCTGGGGCGGCGCCGAGGACGCCCACCGGCTGATCCTGGAAGGCATCGAACGGGCGAAGAAGTAGCAGGCGCTCACGGATACCGTCATTGCCTGCGAGAAACGCGAAGCGTTTTCGCAAGGGAATAAAGCGACGAAGCAATCCATTTTACCGCTTGTTGCGCCATGGATTGCTTCGCGGAGCCTGTCATCGGGCGGCGCTTTGCGCCGGCCCGTTGGCTCGCAATGACGGGGGAAAACACCATGCGCCGGCTGATTCGCATCATCCGCAACATCCTGCTGCTTGCGATCGCCGTTATCGTCATCCTCGCCGGCGTTTTGGCGTTCAACACCTTCACCCGCGGTTCGCGACAGCTTCAGGTGGCGGCCGTGCCGCGCGCCGACGTCGACGCACAGGCATCCGCTGCGCGCCTGGCCGAAGCGATCCGCTTCCGGACCATTTCAAGTTACGAGAAGCCCGACCAGCATGCCGAGGCGCTGCGCGGCATGCGTGCGCATCTCGAAAAGAGCTTTCCGGCATTTCATGCCGCGGCCAAACGCGAAATCGTCGGTCGCTACAGCCTGCTCTACACATGGACAGGCACCGACCCGAGGGCGCAGCCGATCGCATTCCTCGCGCATCAGGATGTCGTGCCGGTGGCGCCCGGCACCGAGAAGGATTGGCAACAGCCGCCCTTTGACGGCGTGATATCAGATGGCTTCATCTGGGGCCGCGGCTCCTGGGATGACAAGGGCAACCTCTATTCCATGCTGGAGGCCGCCGAGGCGATGACCAAGGCCGGCTTCCGCCCCAAGCGAACGATCTATTTTGCGTTCGGCCATGACGAAGAGACCGCGGGTACCGCCGGCGCCAAATCGATCGCGGCACTGCTCGCCTCGCGCGGCATCCGCCTCGACTTCGTGATCGACGAGGGCCTGTTGATCACCGAAGGCATCATGAAGGGCCTCGACAAGCCGGCCGCGCTGATCGGCGTCGCCGAAAAGGGCTATGCCACGCTGGTCTTGAACGCGCAGGCAACGCCCGGCCATTCGTCGATGCCGCCGCGCGATACCGCGATCGGCATGATGAGCGCCGCGCTGGCGCAGCTGGAAGATCATCGCCTGCCGATGCAGATCCGCAGCACGGTTTCGGAAATGTTCGACTCACTGGCGCCCGAGATGTCCGGCTTCAACCGCGTGGTGCTGTCGAACCTCTGGCTGTTCAAGCCGCTATTGCTGCGGGAGTTCGAAAAGAGCGGACCGACGGAAGCCATGGTGCGCACCACCACGGCGCTGACGATCTTCAATGCCGGCGACAAGGACAATGTGCTGCCCGGCAATGCCGAGGCAACCGTCAACTTCCGCCTGATCCCCGGCGATACGCAGGGGAGCGTGATCAATCATGTGCGCAGCACGATCGCCAACGATCGCATTTCCATCAAACCGTTTCCCGGCAATACCGACCCGCCGCCGGTGACGGCGACCACAAGCCCGTCGTTCCAGATGCTCAACCGGACCATCCGGGAAATCTATCCGGATGTGATTGTCGCGCCCGGCCTGATGGTCGCCGCCACCGACTCGCGCCACTACACAGGGATCACCGACAAGATTTTCCGCTTCTCGCCGGTGCGCGCCAATTCGGAAGATTTGAAGCGCTTCCATGGCACCAACGAGCGCCTACCCGTCGAGGGCTATGCCGACATGATCCGGTTTTATAGACGACTGATCGAGAATGCGGCTGGGTGAGATGTTAGCGCTCCCTCGCCCCGCTCTTGCGGGGAGAGGGTTGGGGTGAGGGGTCCATCCGCGATTCCAGTCGACGAGATGAATGCGCGGTGAGAGCCCCTCACCCCGACCCTCCCCCCGCAAGAACGGGGCGAGGGAGAAGAAATCAAACCCCCGGCTTCGGCAGCCCGTGAATCGCACAAGCCGCCCGCAGCGTGTTCACCAGCAAACACGCCACCGTCATCTGTCCGACGCCGCCGGGCACAGGGGTGATCGCGCCAGCCACCTCGACCACTTCCTTGAAGGCGACGTCGCCGACCAGGCCGGTCTTGCCATCGGCCAGGGGCAAGCGATTGATGCCGACGTCGATCACGGTGGCGCCCGGCTTGATCCAGTCGGCGCGCACCATTTCGGGCTTGCCTACAGCGGCATAGACCAGATCGGCGCGGGCGCAGAGTTGCGGCAGATCCTTTGAGCGCGAATGCGCGATCGTCACCGTGGCATTCTCGTTGAGCAGCAATTGCACCAGGGGACGGCCGACCAGGTTGGAACGGCCGATCACGATCGCATTCATGCCCTCCAGCGAAGCATGCACGCTCTTGGTTAGGATGATGCAACCGAGCGGCGTGCAGGGCGACAGCGCGGCAAAGCCGCCGGCGAGCCGGCCGGCATTATTGGGGTGCAAGCCGTCGACATCCTTGGCGGGATCAATCGCGTTGATGATGGTTTCAGTGTGGATCGATTTCGGCAGCGGCAATTGCACGAGAATGCCGTGCACGGCGGGATCGCCGTTGAGCTTTGAGATCAGCGCCAGCAGATCGGCCTGCGCCACGCCGGCGGGCAGTTTGTGCTCGAACGAGGCCATGCCGGCGGCCTGCGTCTGCGTGTGCTTGCTGCGGACATAGACCTCGCTGGCGGGGTCGTTGCCGACCAGCACGACCGCAAGGCCCGGCGTGAGCTGATGCTCGCGCTTGACCCGGGCGACCTCGTCGGCGACGCGGGCGCGAAGCTCCGCCGCAATGACTTTTCCGTCGATAATCCGTGCCGTCATCTCAATCCTTCGTCTTCCGTTTTACGCATGATCATTTCGGAAAACCGGTTCCCACTTTTCCGGATCATGCTTTGTCCGGCTTGGCGGCGGCCGCCTTTCGCAGCGTTTCGCCGAGAATTTTTGGGATCGCCGTCGACGGCAACTTGTTTCAGCCGCGACGTGACGCCTGACAGGATCTTCACTTTCGCCTTCGGGACGCCAAGCGCCTTCGCGAGCAATTCGGTCACCGCGCGGTTGGCCTCGCCGCCATCGGCAACGGCGCGAACACGCACCTTGAGCACGGAACGGCCGTTGGCGAGCGTTTCAACACCGTCGATGTCGTCACGACCGCCGCGCGGCGTCACCCGCAGCGCGACACTGATGCCCTCGGTGGAATAGCGCCAAGGATCCATCGCGGCTTACGTGAAATAGGGCGCCACATTATACGCGATGAGCTTTTGAATCAGGATAATGATCAGGATCAGGATGATCGGCGAGATGTCGAGGCCGCCCAGATTGGGCATGAACCTGCGGATCGGCGCCAGCGCCGGTTCGGTGATCCGGTACAGGAATTCCGCCACCGCAGCCACGAACTGGTTGCGGGTGTTGACGACATTGAAGGCGATTAGCCAGGACAGAATCGCGGAGGCGATCAGCAACCAGACATAAAGGTCCAAGACGATCAGAATGACTTCCAGGATAGCGCGCATGTGGCGGGGGCTCGCGAGGAGGGATATCCAGCTAGATATCGGTTCATCCCCCCGCAAACAAGGGAAGTTCCCGGCAAAATGACGCCAAAATCAGCCGTTTCAGATTTCTTGCACCGTTCTTGACTTGGCCTTGGGCCGGACTGTAAATGGCGCCGATTGTCGATCGCTTCGGGTCATCTTGAGGCGGTCGCGACGGGGCCATAGCTCAGCTGGGAGAGCGCGTCGTTCGCAATGACGAGGTCGGCGGTTCGATCCCGCCTGGCTCCACCAGCCTTCGCAGGCTGCGCCTGCTTCGGCTAGGCAAGCCTCCATCGTAGCGAACGCTGCCTCGGCGTAGCCCGAAGGGCGAAGACGGGCCTGGGCAAGCCTCTGACCGGCAGGCCCCCTCACTTCCCCGTAAATCTTGGCGGCCGCTTCTCCACAAAACTCGCCACCCCCTCCCGGAAATCGCTCCCCTTCAGCGCGATCTGCATTTCCCGGTTGGCGTCGATGGTGGCCTCGGCGAGCGTCTGGAACGGCACATCGTAGAGCTGGCGCTTGATCACCGAAATCGCGCTGGGCGAGACGAAATCGGCGAGATCGCGCGCATAGGCATAGGTCTGCTCGCGCAACTGCTCTGGCGGGTAGAGGCGGTTGACCAGCCCGATCCGCAGCGCCTCCTCGCTGCTCACCCGCCGCGCGGACATCAGAAGATCGAGCGCGTTGGCGTGGCCGACGATGCGCGGCAGCATCCAGCTGATGCCGTGCTCGGCAATCAGCCCGCGGCGCGCGAACGAGGTGGTGAAGACGGTATTGTCGGCGGCAAAACGCAGGTCGCAATAGAGCGCATGGACGAGGCCGATGCCGGCGGTGGCGCCGTTCAGCATGCCGATCACGGGTTTTGGGATCGCCGGATAATAGGCATAGCGCGTCTGCCAATCCGCCCGGCGGTTCATGTCGAACGGCGGCGTGCTCTCGCCGCGCCTGATTTCGCCGGGATCGATGGCCTGCAGGGCTTCCATATCGGCGCCCGCGCAGAACGCGCGGCCGGCACCAGTGAGCACGATGACGCGGACGTTGTCATCGGCGGCCGCCGCCTCGATCGCGTGGCGCACATCGCGCTCCATGGTCGCGGTCCACGCATTCATGCGGTCAGGCCGGTTGAGCGTGATGGTCGCGATCTTGTCGCTCACCTCGTAGAGAATATGTTGATAGGTCACGGCGATCTCCCTGTTGTTCTTGTCATTGACGTTTCGCGCGCGAGCCCTTGGGCCGCGCCAGATAATCTAACGTTTCCGGGCGCTCGCTGAGCCATCCCGTCCAGCGCCGGAACACTTTCTCCATCCGCGCCGGTTCGACGCCGAGCTGCGCCATGGCGACGCCACCATTGACGGACTCGCGATACTCCGCGATCAGCCCATCGCGCACGATGAAGCGGCTCATGCCGTCGATCACCACGCGCCGGCCCTTGAACTGCGGAATGGTCGACGTGAAGCTCGACAACGACCACGCATAACCCTGACGCCCGTCGAATACGGGATCGAACATTTCCCAGCGATAATCGGCCGCGTCGCGGTGAAACAGGTTCTGCATCATATGCGCGATGTCGGCGCGGCCTCGATGCGGGCCGTAGATGTAGTCGTGATAGACGGCGTCTTCGGTGAAATGGCTGGCGAAGCGCGCGCCGTCGCCTGACTCCGCCGATAGCGTGAAATCACCGAGCAGCGATGCGAATTCGTCGCCGGTCATGTCGTCTCCCATTCGCCTGCTGGTATCCGCAGGCTTCAGGCAGCGACACTATCACATCCGGGGATTTTGAAAGGCGCTCGGACGCGCGGGCAAATTCCGCGTGACGGCTATTCGGCGGCATCCAGCATGACCGCGCGCGGCGCGCACGCGATCCAGCCCGCAATGAAATTCTTCAACCACGCCCGTTCGATCACGTCGTGCACCGCGCGGCCTTCGAAGTGAAGGTGACGCGGCTGGGCGCCCGGCGAATCCATGCGGACGCAGCCGCGCGTGGTCCAGCGATGCATCATGGCGTATGTCACATCGGGATGAAACTGGAAGCCGAACGCATGACCGTGCTGATACGCCTGCACCGGAAAGTCGTCGCCTTCGGCAAGCAGTTTTGCGCCGCGCGGCAGTTGAAATCCTTCGCCGTGCCAGTGGTAGACACGCTCCGGCCAGTCTAGGCAGAGCGCGTGACCGGCCTCCGTCGGACGGATCGGATAGTAGCCGACCTCGACCCGGCCCTCGGGATGCGGCGCGACCTGCGCGCCCAATTGTTTGGCAAGCATCTGCGCGCCCAGGCAGATACCGAGAAACGGCCGCTGCTCACGCAGGCCAACTTCGATCCAGTCGATCTCGCGGCGGACATAATCGTCGGAATCGTTGGCGCTCATCGGGCCGCCGAAGATGACCGCGCCGGCGTGCTGCTCCAGCGTGTCCGGCAGGGGATCGCCGAACCGCGGACGCCTGATGTCGAGGGAGTAGCCGAGCGCCCGCAGCGCATTGCCGACCCGTCCGGGCGTCGAGGTCTCCTGATGGAGAACGATCAGAACGGGCGAGAGGGGCGTCGAGTGAGGCGCAACCAGCGTCCTTTGGCCCGGAAAGGGCAGGATGTTGTCGCCAATTTTGCTCGACCGGAACGACATTGAAATTGCCCTGGGGCACTCAAACCGAGACCATAACTAAGTGAGTCTTAATTTCGCGTGAGTTCACGCACACTCTAAAGATTCCAAGCAAGTCGCGGGCCAGATGACGTCTCCGCCGCGCGTTTTTGGCACGCGCACGCTTTCCCCGTAAAAACCCGTGGTTTTCTCAGCGCTGACGGAGCTGGAGGCGGCCGACGGCGCCCAGGATGAAGGAGCGCGGAAACAGCCGGAGCAGGAACGGCACGATCTTGATGCCGAAGCCGGGCATCACTGCCCGCTTGTTCGCCATCAATCCGCGATAGGCCTGCTGCGCGACGGCGGCGGGCAAAACCTTGAGAACGGCCGAATCGAAACCAGGCCTGAACCCGGCGCGCGCCTGGAATTCCGACGGCACCGGACCGGGACAGAGCACGGTCACGCGCACGCCATGCGGCGCCAGTTCGGCCCGCATCGCCTCCGTGAAGGACAGCACATAGGCCTTGGTGGCGTAATAGACCGCCATTCCCGGGCCCGGCAGAAAGCCGGCGATCGAGCCAACATTCAGCAGCCCGCCGCGATTGCGAATCAGGTGATCGGAAAACCGCAATGACAGATCCGTGAGCGCGCGGATGTTGACCGCGATCATCTCGAGCTGGACCGCCCTGTCACGCTGGACCGCTCTGCCGAACAGGCCGAACCCGGCATTGTTGACGACGTATTCGACCTCAACGCCGCAGGCCGCCAGGGCTTCGGCGATCCGGTCGCCGGAGTCGGGCTGTGCAAGGTCGCAGGGAATGACGATCGGCGCGGCGCCGCCCGCAGCCGTGATTTCAGCCGCCAGCGCTTCCAGGCGGTCGGCGCGCCGCGCCACCAGCGCCAAACGATGACCGCGGGATGCAAAAACGCGCGCCAGTTCGGTGCCTATTCCCGCCGATGCACCGGTAATCAGCGTCACACGATCGGTCACGATTGAATGCTCTTAAATCAATTGCAGATAGCCGCCAGCGCCGGAACGAGAGCATAGGCGCGTGGTGTGACGCAAGCCACGTGCATGGCATATGCCCATGCATCGCTGCGTTTCCCGGCAATCGAAGTTCAATATTTTCAGGCCTATCGCGTTTGTTCGCGGCCGATGGCACGGCACATTAAAGTTTCGTCATCTGCCGTGACGCGCAATCCATCGGCGTGATCGCGCCGCCGCTACGTCGTCACGTCGGCCGCTTTCGAAAGGCCCCCGGACGAGGCCGGTTGCCGCTGCTCCGCCACTTTGTGCTTGAGATCGATCCGGTCGCGCGAGGAAATGCCGAGCAGATCAGCCGCACGCCAGACAACGTTGTCCTCGAACTCGCTGACCTGGCCGTCCGCATATACCAGCTCCCACATCATCTCGATGATGCGGAGCCGGCCCTCCTCATTGACCGAACGCATGATGACGCTGGTGAAATGATAGAGATCGACCGCCTCGCCTTCAGCCCGCGTCGCCGACGCGATCAGATGATCCGCCGTACCGGGATCGAGCTTGAAGCGGTTTTCGATCAGACCGTGCAATTTGCGTTTCTCGATCGCGCTCGGCTCGCCATCGAGCGAGACGACGTGAACCAGCAGCGCGGTCGCCGCCAGCAGATACCCGGTATCGTCGAACGCGAGATCCGGATCCGCACTGGGCGCAACGATGTCGGCAATGAATTGGCGCAGTCCGTCGAGCATCAATCTACCTGCAAAGTCGTGAAAGCCGTTCAGTGAATATGGTTGAAAATTTGACCGCCGCAATCCGCGCGATGAATGCCTGACGGTGCAGGCAGATTAAATCGACGTCACGTTGAATGGACGGAAAACATCTGCGCGAAACCCCCACAGCGGCCGCAGCGATCTGCCGAGCCTTCGCTTCTTGTTGAGTCGAAGCCCGCGGGCGTGGGTTCAACGCGCAAAACCTGCCGCCTTCGGAACACGCGGCTTGCCGGCCCTGAGGCCGGCTGCGCGATTCGCCGCAGGCAGCGGGCCGATATCCAATTGCAAGTCGTTCGCATTTGCATTAACGGTGAACTCGTTGTTTCAACAAGCGATTTTTCAAAAGGAAACGAACATGTTCTCCTTCCGCTTCGCACTGGGTGCTGCCGTTGTGCTGGGAGTGGCCTCAGGAGCTGCGCTGGCGGCGGGCGACCTGTCGCGGCAGACGCCGATCGAGGTGACGGTCGATCTGGGTTCACCGGGCAAACATGAATTCGCGCCGAAGCAGCTCAAGTTTGAAACCGGCAAGCTCTACAAGCTGATCCTGCGCAACACGAGCAGCGATCCGCATTACTTCACCTCGCACGCGTTCTCGCAGATGGTGTTCACACGCAAGGCGCAGGTGACGCAGCAACAGAACGGCAAGACCGTGACGCTCGCCGAATTCAAGGGCGCGATCCGCGAGATCGAGGTCTATCCGGGACAATCCGCCGAATGGTGGCTGGTGCCGATCGCGGCCGGCCGCGCCGGCGACCTGCACTGCGACATCAAGACCAGCGACGGCAAGACCCACGCCGAGCTCGGCATGACCGGCGAGATCGTGATCGAATAGCGCGCTCCATAGCGTTTTCGAGCGAAGTGGATACCGGTTCGCGTGAAGAAAACGCGTCAGAAAAAGAATCTAGAGCTTCGGTTCTGATTCAATCAGAACCGAAGCTCTAGGGTATCTCGTACACCACCATCTTGTCGGCGATGCCGCGCAGCGCGGCTTCCTTCTGGATCGGCCTGATCGACTCTTTTTCCAGAATGGTGGCGACCGCGGGCGATTCGATCACCGGGCTGGTGATGTGGATCTCCTGCGAAGTCGACAGGCTCTGCACCCTTGAAGCGATGTTGACAGTCTGGCCGAAATAGTCCTGCCGCTCGTTCAGCATCACCGCCAGGCATGGGCCCTCGTGGATGCCGATCTTGACGACCAGGTCCTCCCGGCCGCGCTCGGCATTGAGTGCGGCCATCGCCGCGCGCATGCGCAACCCCGCCACGATCGCATGTTCCGGCCGGATGAAGGTCGCCATCACGGCGTCACCGATCGTCTTCACCACCGCGCCCTTCTCGGAGGCGATGATTTCGAGCAGCGCATGGAAATGCGCCCGCACCAGATCGAAGGCAGCGAGATCGCCGACCCGCTCATAGAGCGCAGTGGAGCCCTTGAGGTCCGTGAACAGGAACGTCAGCGAGGTGATCTTGAGGCGCTGATCGACGTTGAGGTTGTCAGCCTTGAAGACGTCGCGAAAAGTCTGGTTCGACAGCATCCGCTTGGCGGTCAGGATCGGCTTGCGCTTGCCGAGCAGCTCATGGAGCGTATCGTTGGCGATCCAGACGGCGGGTAGCACCCGGTGGTCGGTCTGGTTTTCGAGTGACAAACGCAGCGGCCCCGGACGCATCACGGTCGTGCCGGTCGGCGCGTGCAGCTTGTTGAAGACGATGGAAAACTGCTGGCGCTCGCGGGTCGGCTCGCCCTGGATATCCAGAAAATGCGCCGAATGCGTCACCGGCTCGAATACGATCACGAACTGATTTGGCAGTTGCAGCGACAGCACCGCCTTCTCGCCTGCCGGCAGTTCCATGGCCTCGAGCGAGACCTCGTCGATCAGCCGCGTGATCGATTCCTCGCTCAGGTCCATCCCCGAGCTCCAGAATATCTGGCGGTTATATTCCCAGATCGGCAGCGTATTGGGATCGTGAGCGGCGATGCGCTTGACGCGGGGACTGACGGTGAAAGAAACCTCCACGCGGTCGTCGACGGATGCCTCATAACCCTGAGCGCATAACGCGCAATTGTAGTCGTCGTGCCGAAGGGATTTCAGGGTGTCGTGCGCACCGAGCACGCCACCACAGCCGGGACACAAGACATTCCAGCTGAGATCGAACAGCCCGAGCCGCGCTGAATGCAGGAAGGCCGAAATAACCTTTTCCTCGTCCAACCCGTTCCGTGCGGAAAAATCCAGCAGATTGATCCGGTTGAGATCGCGATCGTTGCCCTTCGCGATCAACTGCGAAATGGCGTCGACGACCGCGGGGTCGGCGGTCTGCCGCAGAACTGAGAACTGGGCCTCGGTATTGCTCATGCTGACAACCTAGATGACGTTCACAAAGCGGCTCCGCAAGGTGCCGGTTGTTGTTTGACGCGTTTTCTTCGCCGGCAATCCATCCGGATCATCCGGGGCTTTCGGCTCGACGACTACCGGGGCGTGATGGCAAACATCGGCGAACGGTCCGGCTGCGTCGTCACCACACCGATCGGCATCACCGGCTGCTTGTCGACCAGCGTGACCCGAAACGCGCCGATCATCTTCGCCAGCGCCAGCGTGGCTTCGACCAGCGCGAAATGCGCGCCGATGCAGACGCGTGCGCCGACGCCGAACGGCAGATAGGCGAAGCGATCGGGCGGCGTGCCGATCATGAAGCGGGACGGGATGAAGGCGTTCGGATCGCGCCAGAGTTTTTCGTGCCGATGCAACAGCCATGGCGCGATCAGGATGACATCCTGCTTCTTGACCGGAAGCCCCATGATCGTATCCGGCACGCTGGCTGCACGCGCAATCAGGAACGCCGGCGGATAGAGCCGCATGGTTTCGTCGATCACCGCACGGGTGAATTTCAGCCGCTCGATATCGAGCGCCCCATTGGCGGTTGCGCCCTGCACCTCATTGGCGACGTCCTGCTGGATCGCAGGATCGAGCGCCAGCAGGTAGAGCGCCCAGAACAGCGCGGTGGCCGTGGTCTCGTGGCCGGCCAGAATCATGGTCGCGATCTGATCGCCGAGCTGCGCATCGGTGAAGGCCTCGCCGGTTTCCGGATCGCGCGCGTCACCCATCAGGTCGAACAGGTCGCGCGCCGGCGCGCCCTCGTTCTTGCCGGCGGCGCGGCGTTCGGCCATCAGCATGCCGACGAAGGCCGTCCAGCGCTTGCGAAAGCGGGCGCGGGAAAGATCCTGCGGGCTCGGCCAGCTCAGCGGCAGCAATAAATCGAGAAAACGCGGATGCGCCAGCCGCTCGCCATATTCCATGACGAAATCGCGCAACGCAGCGCCATGGCGATCCATCCCGAACGAAAACATCGTGCGGCCGGCGATCTCCAGCGTCATCCGCTGCATGGCTTCGCGCAGGTCGACGGGCGCGTTGCTGCCGGCCCTGAGCTTGGCGACCGTCTCGTCGGTCGCCGCCAGCATGTGTGGAACGAGCGGCGTCACCGCGCGCGGCGTGAAGGCCGGCGCGAGCGTCCGGCGCTGGTGTTTCCACGCGCGTCCTTCGGCAATCAGCAGGCCTTGGCCCAATATCGGACGTAACACCCGCAAGCTGACCGGCGTGCGCGTATAGTTTTCGTAATTGTCGACCAGCACATGCCGGATCGCATCGGGCGCGTTCAGAATGAAGCTGCTGTGCCCGAAAAAGCGGCCCTGGACGATATCTTCCTCATAGGCCCGCTGGCCCCACATGCCGATCGGGCTGATGCGGATCGCCTTCAGCCGCCCGAACATATTCATGTCGCTGGCGGCCCGTGGCGGGCTTGGCGGCACCAGCGGCGCGCGTGCAGCCGGCATGTCGTAGGCTTCGGCGATGCTCATGGGCGCCACTTCCGTAGCCCGGAAGAGCGCAGCGATATCCGGGATCCTGCCAAAGCCCCGCATATCGCTGCGCTCCTGCGGGCTGCTGCTCAACCTTTGTCGCCGATCCGGGCGCCATAAAGGCGCATCCGGAACGGCCACCCCGAACAGCTAATAAGTCAGTTCGGCAACCGCAATCCGGTTTTCCGAGGTCGGCCAGGCCCGCGCCACGATTCGCTCTGTATTGAATATTGTTGCCACGGGGCGGCCGACCTCCTCCGCCGGAAGCCGCAAGGTCGTGACCGAATCGGTCGGCACGCCGGATTTCACGTCCTTCGGCTCCTTGCCGTCGATCAGCACCACATCCCGCGGCAAGCCGAAATAACCGCGTGGACGCGACATCAGGACCACGGCACCCGCGCCAGCATCGGCCGTCCCGAGCGGGCGCGCGGCGCGCAGATGCACGATCTCGGATGAGCGCGGAAACGGCGAGCGATAGAAATGCGTGGTGGGAGCGCCGGCCGATGCCAGTACGATTTCGAGATACCAGCTCGGCTCGACCAGCGCCGGCCCCCAACGGCCATCGGCGCCGGTCTGCGACGAATGGATCGGCCCGCCGGTGCGTTCGCCGGTCTCGGGAGAGACGCGATAGATTTCAACCGTCGCGCCGGAGACCGGACGGTTGGTGACAACGCCGCCCGGCGTGCCCGTCACAAGCCCACTCAGTTTGACTTCCGCTTCCGGCAGTATCTCGATGCGTGACGGCTCCCTCCCTGCGATGAATTTATAGATCTCGCGAAATGCGCGCGGATGAAATGCCACCTCACGATGATCGAGTGCGCCGAGCACAAGATTGGTCGCGCCCTTCAGCGCAGGGCCGTCCGATGTCACGCCGGTCGGCGTGCCGGGCTTGCCGACGAAACGGCCATCGGCTTGCGCATATTTGTCGATGCCATCGCTGCGCAAGGTGAGGAACGCGGTGCCCGGCGTCACTTCGGTCTCGCCCTCGTTCAGGCCGCGCAGGAACGGGCCGCGGCCGTTGAACTCGCCGCCAAGACCCTCGTCCCATTCATAGATGCCATGGTTGGGAACACCGCACAGCACCGCGTGGCTGATATCGGCGCCGCCGCCGTTCCTGATGTAGTTGCGAATCGAATAGCCGCCGCGCGAACTACCGACGAGGGCGATGCGTGCCGCGCCGGTGCGGCGCCGCAATTCCTTGACGGCCTCGCCGAGTTCGCGGCGCTGGTCTTCGGTCGAGGAACGGCTTGGCTGCTCCACTTTGTCGTCGCTGCGCGCCAAGGGATCGGTGAAATTGATCGCGAACATCCGATCGCGCGGCATGCCGTTCGATTCCATCCGCCAGAGCGTCGTGACCCAGAGCGCCGCATGATCGCCATTGCCATGCACGAACAGAATCGGCGGTATTTCCGCAACGCCCGGCGCAGTCTGCGCCAGGGCTTGAGAACTGAAGGCTTGAGAACTGAAGGCTTGAGAATTGAAGACTTGAGAATTGAAGGCCGAAAGGCCGAATGGACCGGCCAGCAAGGGTAACGCCCCGGCACCTTTCAGGACCAACCGCCGCGATAGCCTCATTTCATTACCTCCCGTTACTTTTCAATACTTTAGCTGTGCTGTAGCACCGTCAATAGCGGCCGAACTACTGGACAGAGCAGGGCTTTCGCAGGCATCACTTTAAATTCGAACGGAATCAAGCCGGTGACAGCCGGCCAACGGAACGGGCCATGACCGACCAGCCGAAACGCTCGCGTTTTGCTACCGACAGCATCGCGGCGCCGTTGCGGCATGCGGTATTCCGGCGCATCTGGCTCGCCAGCCTCGTCTCTAACCTCGGCATATTGATCCAGGGCGTTGGCGCGGCCTGGGCAATGACGCAGATGACGTCGTCGGCCGACAAGGTCGCGCTGGTGCAGACCGCGCTGATGCTGCCGATCATGCTGATCGCGATGCCGGCCGGCGCGATCGCCGACATGCACGACCGGCGTATCGTGGCGCTGGTCTCGCTCGCAATCGCGCTTGTCGGCGCGACCGTGTTGACGGTGCTGGCGTGGTTCAACCTTGTCACGCCGAATATCCTGCTGGCGCTGTGTTTCGTGGTCGGCAGCGGCATGGCGCTGTTCGGACCGGCCTGGCAGGCCTCGGTCAGCGAGCAGGTGCCGGCGGAAACGCTGCCGTCGGCGGTCGCGCTCAACGGCATCAGCTACAATATCGCGCGAAGTTTTGGCCCTGCGATCGGCGGCATCGTGGTGGCGACCGCAGGCGCGGTGGCGGCGTTTGCCGTAAATGCGCTGCTCTATCTGCCGCTGATGGTGGTGCTGTTTCTGTGGAACCGAGCCCACGAACCTTCGCGCCTGCCGCGCGAACGGCTCAACCGCGCCATCGTCTCGGGCGTACGCTACATCGCCAACTCGCCGTCGATCCGTATCGTGCTGATACGAACACTGGTGACCGGCCTGATCGGCGGCTCGGTCTCGGCGCTGATGCCGCTGGTCGCGCGCGACCTCTTGCATGGCGGCGCGCAAACCTACGGCGTCATGCTGGGTGCCTTCGGCATGGGTGCGGTGTTTGGTGCGCTCAATATCGCCGAAGTGCGCCGCCGCTTGAGCGGCGAGGCCGCGGTACGCGCCTGCGCGATATCGATGGCCGGCGCCATCGCTGCGGTCGCCCTGAGCACGAGCGCGATCCTGACGGCGATTGCCCTGGTGCTCGCCGGTGCGGTGTGGATGCTGGCGGTCGCCTTGTTCAACATCGGCGTGCAGCTCTCGGCGCCGCGCTGGGTCGCCGGCCGCTCGCTGGCGGCGTTCCAGGCTTCGATCGCCGGCGGCATCGCAATGGGGAGCTGGGGCTGGGGACATCTCACCGACGCCGCCGGCGTGGAGATCGCGCTGCTGGTTTCCGCCGGTCTGATGCTGCTGTCGCCACTGCTCGGGATCTGGCTGCGAATGCCGCCGGTCGGTGCGCGCAACGAGGCTGCCAGCGAAGTGCTCGCAGATCCCGAAGTGCGGCTGTCGCTGACGGGACGCAGCGGGCCGCTGGTGGTCGAAATCGAATATCGCGTCGCGCAGGACAACGCCCGCGCGTTCCACAATGTGATGCAGGAGGTGCAGCTCAGCCGCCAGCGCAACGGCGCCTATGGCTGGTCGATCGCGCGCGACATCGGCGACCCTGAATTATGGACCGAACGCTATCATTGCCCGACCTGGCTGGATTATCTGCGCCAGCGTAACCGTGCGACGCAATCCGAGCGTGCGCTGCACCAGCTCGCGATCGACTTTCATCTCGGGCCTGAACCGATCCGCGTCCGCCGCATGCTGGAGCGGCCGTTCGGTTCGGTCCGATGGAAGGAAGATACCCCCGACCGCGCCGCCAACGAGGTCCTGCCGGTGGTGGCGACAGCCGCCGGCAGCAGCACCTGATTCTACCGACGCTGTACGGTCGCGTGGTGCTCCCGGCTGGCCGTTAACCAGTCGGGCAGCCCGCCAGTGCCATGGCGGTGCTCATGGGTTGCCGCCCACGCCCGCGCCGCAACGCCGCACTGGTATAACGTATCCTTGCCAAAGCTCGGGCCCGGCCTCTAGAGTTCGCCCCAATCAACAAGGCCGGCCGTCCAAGGACCGGTCCAACCGGGAGGACGCCCATGACCAAACCAACCAAGGACAAGACTTCGACGCGCCGCCGCTTCCTGAAAGTGGCCGCCGCGAGTGCCGCCACGGCAGTGGCCGCTCCGACCGTCGTCAATGCGCAGGGGCCGATCAGCATGCGCTGGCAGAGCACCTGGCCGTCAAAGGACATTTTCCACGAATACGCCCTCGACTACGCCAAGAAGGTCAACGACATGACCGGCGGCGACCTCAAGATCGAGGTGCTGCCGGCCGGCGCCGTGGTACCCGCATTCGGGCTGCTCGATGCGGTGTCCAAGGGCGTGCTGGACGGCGGCCACGGCGTGCTCGTTTATCATTATGGCAAGCAAACCGCACTGGCGCTGTGGGGCTCGGGCCCCGGTTTTGCCATGGACGCCAACATGCTGCTGTCCTGGCACCGCTATGGCGGCGGCAAGGAACTGCTCGCCAAGCTCTATGATTCGATCGGCGCCAACGTCGTGTCGTTCCCCTACGGGCCGATGCCGACGCAGCCGTTCGGCTGGTTCAAGAAACCGATCGCCAAGGCCGACGATATCAAGGGCCTGAAGTACCGCACCGTCGGCATCTCCATTGACGTGTTCACCGCGATGGGCGCGGCCGTGAACGCGCTGCCCGGCGGCGAAATCGTCTCCGCCATGGACCGCGGCCTGCTCGACGCGGCCGAGTTCAACAATGCCACCTCGGACCGCGTGCTCGGTTTCCCCGACGTCTCCAAGGTCTGCATGCTGCAGAGCTATCACCAGAACGCAGAGCAGTTCGAGATCACCTTCAACAAGGACAAATACAACGCGCTGCCGGAGAAGATGAAGGCGATCATCGCCAACGCGGTGGATGCAGCTTCGGCGGACATGTCCTGGAAGGCGATCGACCGCTACTCCAAGGACTACGCGGAGATGCAGAGCAAGGACAACGTCAAGTTCTACAAGACGCCCGACGCCATCCTGAAGCAGCAGCTCGAGGTCTATGACGAAGTCGTCAAGAAGAAGTCCGCAGAAAATCCGCTGTTCAAGGAAATCCTGCAATCCCAGCTCGCGTTCGCCAAGCGCACGACGCAATGGGAGCAGGACACGGTGGTGAGCCGCAAGATGGCATACGACCATTACTTCGGCGCCAATGGAGCGGCCAAGAAGCTCTGAGGCCGCGCTGAAAATGTCCTGAACAAGCAGAGCACCATCCGGCAGCGCGATCCGGATAGTGCTCTGTGCTATCGGAGTTCCGCGATGAACGGCCGCACCCCATGAGCGTCCAGAGCTTCCTGCACACTATCGACGGCATCAGCACCTGGGTCGGCAAAGCCACCGCGTGGCTGATGATCGTGCTGATGAGCGCCGTCTGCATCGAAGTCTTCAAGCGCTACATCATGAATATGCCGACGTCCTGGATCTTCGACCTGGATAACATGCTGTACGGGACGCTGTTCATGCTGTGCGGCGCCTACACGCTGGCGCAGAACGCCCATGTCAGGGGCGACTTCCTTTATTCCTCGATGCGGCCGCGCACCCAGGCGACGCTCGACCTCGTGCTGTACATCGTGTTCTTTCTGCCCGGCATCGCCGCGCTGGTCTATGCCGGCTACTTCTATGCCGCGGACTCCTGGCATATCGCCGAGCATTCCAACGTCACGGCGGATGGTCCGCCGGTCTACCATTTCAAGTCGGTGATACCGTTGGCCGGCGCGCTGATCATGCTGCAGGGCGTTGCCGAGATCGTGCGCTGCGTGGTTTGCCTGAAGACCGGCGAGTGGCCGAGCCGGCTGAAGGACGTCGCCGAGATAGACGTCATCGAGGAGCAGCTCGCGCACAGCGAATATGTCGACGACGAATCACGCAAGGTCGCGATCGAGGGCGCGGCGCGCATCGACGAAATGGCGCGTCAGCGCGGAATGGGCGGAGACGTGCAAACATGAGCGACCCCGCACTTGGCCTGCTGATGCTGGCGCTCATCGTCGTCGTTATCATGATGGGTTTTGCCACGGCCTTCACACTGATGGGCCTCGGCATGTTCTTCGGTTTCATCGCGTTCTACGACCCCTCGCAACCCTGGGCGCAGAACCGTGTGTTCGACCTGATGGTCCAGCGCACTTATGGCGCGATGACCAACGACGTCCTGATCTCGATCCCGCTGTTCGTCCTGATGGGATACGTGATGGAACGCGGCGCGCTGGTCGACAAGATGTTCTATTCGATCCAGCTCGCATTCCGCCGCATGCCGGCTTCACTTGCCGTGGCGACCCTGATCGTCTGCACGTTCTGGGGAATCGCAAGCGGCCTGGTCGGCGCCGTCGTGGTGCTGATGGGCGTCATCGCCTTCAACCCGATGCTGCGCGCCGGCTATGACGTCAAGCTCGCCTCCGGCGTCATCACGGCCGGCGGCACGCTCGGCATCCTGATCCCGCCATCGGTGATGATCATCGTCTACGCGGCCGTCGCGGGGCAATCCGTCGTCAAGCTATATGCAGCGGCGATGTTCCCCGGCTTCTTCCTGGCGTTCCTCTATCTGGTCTATGTCATCGGCTGGGCGCTGATCAATCCGAAGATCGCGCCGCCGCTGCCGGAGGAGCAGACCCGCGTCAAGGTGCCGGCCTGGATCACGAAGTTCGAGACGCTGTATTCGCCCAACATGTTCGTCGCCTTGCTCAAGGCGCTGGTCTCGCCGGCGCAGGCGAAGACCCTGGAAGCTGACGGCAAGCCGATAACCTATGGGGCGGTGGTGAAGAATTTCATCATCGCCCTGGTGCCGTTCCTGATTACGGCCATCACGCTGGGGACCGTGTGGTGGTACGTCGTGATCCATCAGCAGGCCGGCGCAGCCTCCGGACCGGTTGAGGGGCTGCAGCAACTCGGCAGCGCGGTGGCGACGCCGGAGGCGACGCCCGCCGAAAAAGGTCCGGACTTCCAGTTCTATCTCTGGTTCGGAATCAGCGCCGCCGTGTTGTTGCTGTGGACCGCGCGCTCCTATTGGCGCATGAATGGCGAGCGCTTCGAGGTGCTCAAACTCCTGACGTCATCGGTGATGCCGCTCGGCATCCTGACCGTCATCGTGCTTGCGGTGATCCTGTTCGGCATCACGACCGCGACGGAGTCGGCGGCCGTCGGCGCGGCCGGCGCCTTCATCCTGGCGTTCCATGCCCGCACGCTCGACTGGAAGCGCACCAAGGAAGCGGTGTTCCTAACCGCGAAGACCACGGCCATGGTGTGCTGGCTGTTCGTCGGCTCGGCGCTGTTCTCCGCCGTGTTCGCCATTCTCGGCGGTCAGGCGCTGCTGGAGAGCTGGGTGCTGTCGCTCAACATGACGCCGGTGCAGTTCATGATCCTGTCGCAGGCGATCATCTTCGTGCTGGGCTGGCCGCTGGAATGGACCGAGATCATCATCATCTTCGTGCCGATCTTCCTGCCGATGCTCAAGCATTTCGGCATCGATCCGATCCTGTGGGGCACGCTGGTATTCGTGAACTTGCAGGCGGCGTTCCTGTCGCCGCCGGTCGCGATGTCGGCGTTCTACCTCAAGGGCGTCGCGCCAAAACACGTCACCCTCAACCAGATTTTTGCGGGCATGATGCCCTACATGCTGATTGTCATCCTCTGTATGGTGATCATGTATCTCTGGCCGGGCATGACGCTGTGGCTGCCGAACTATCTCTACGGCGGCTGAGCCCCTCGAGAGGCTTTTACTGCCCGTGGCTCGCCAGCATCTGCTGGCAGGGCTTGCTGATCCTGGCGCGGTTCTGCTTCAGGCAGGCCAGCACGATCTGATCGCCGTCCTGCATCTGCGCCCGGCAAAACCGAGAGACGTCGCGGGCGCAAGCATCGTGCCCCTGCTTCTGCTGCGCCGAGGCGCTTGAGGCCATCAGAATCAGGGGAATGGCGAAAAGTAATTTGGTCATTTGCTATGCCTCACACCGGAAAGACGCGATCAGCGCGTTCTATAGCGTTTTCGAGCGGGGTGGATACCGGTTCGCGTCGGGAAAACGCGTCAAAGCGGGAATCTGGCGCCGAAATCCGGGCGGCAACGCATTTGTGAACGAGGAAATCGCCCAATCGGTGCGATTCAGGAACGCTCCTGAAGCTAGAAACGCCTGCGTCGCATCGCCGCAAGCGTTCCCGGGAGCCGAAAAGAGAGCCGATTATTGCGCGGCGAGCTTGCCGGACTTCTGCGCCGCGAGATCGCGGTCCATCACGGTGCGGCAGCCCGCGCTCAGATCGGAGCGATGCTTGATCATGCAGGCCGTGATCTTCGGAATGTTCGGAATTTCCGAGCTGCAGAGGCGGAACGCATCGCCGGTGCACTGCTGCTGCGCTTCGGCGCTGAAGGCGAAGCTCGCGGTGGAGGAGACCGCGGCGAAAGAGGCGGTCAAGGCCAGCACTAAACTCACCTTGCGAACGGTATTGGAGAAAGCTGCGGTCATTTTCGGCTCCTGTTGGCCCAGCTACGTGGACCGGCTGTTGATGGTTGCAGCATGCGCAGGGAACCGCGGGCGCGACTGTGACTGACGTCACTCAACCTTAAACCCCTCATCTTCTTCGTCTAACCGGCGCGTGTTCGGGAGACGTTAAGACTTTGTTGGCACTAATACTCTGTTGCGTATGTGTACCCCGAGTATGTGGAAAGAGTAGCGATGCGTAATGCGTTGGGCCTGATGCTGGCGAGTTTAGTGACGGCGGTCTTAATCACCGGCGTTTGGTTCTGGACCTCCGCACCGCGCGCCGACGCGGCGGCACCCCAAACCGTCGCCGCCCGCAAGGCCGAGCCGTTACCGGCGCCCGCCGCGGCAAAGCCCGCGCTGAAGGACGACGTCGAGATCACGGCCTCTCTCACGAAGCCGGCCCCAGCCCTTGCCCCCGTTCCCGCAGTCCAGCCGGCGCGATCGGCCTGCGCCAATCCCGATGCGCTTGGCGTCAGCCGCACCGTCGTGATCGACACCACGGGCGGCCCCGGCTTCGGCTTCCTGCAATACAAGCAGTTCGATTTCCTCACCGACAAGGAAATCGTGCTCACGTTTGACGACGGTCCGTGGCCGACCACGCCCGCGGTGCTCAAGGCGCTTTCGGACGAATGCACCAAGGCGATCTTCTTCCCCGTCGGCAAACACACGACCTATCACCCGGAAATCCTCCGTCAGGTTTTCAATGCCGGCCACACCGTCGGCTCGCACACCTGGTCGCACGCGCATCTCGACGGCAAGAAGATGACGGAGCCGCAGGTCCGCGAGGAGATCGAGAAGGGTTTTAGCGCCGTGAAGATGGCGATCGGCGCCGCACCCGCGCCGTTCTTTCGCTTTCCTGCGCTCGCGCACACCCAACCCGCGCTGGCCTATCTCGCCACCCGAAACATCTCGATGTTCTCCGTGGACGTCGATTCCAACGATTTCAAGTCCTCAGGTCCGGACCAGGTGATTCAGAACGTCATGACCAAGCTCGACAAGCAGGGCAAGGGCGTCATCCTGATGCACGATCTGCAGAAGCATACGGCGATCGCCTTGCCGACGCTGCTGCGTCGCCTGAAGGCCGGCGGCTACAAGGTCGTGCAGATGAAGGCCAAGGAGCAGCTCGAAACCCTGCCGGAATACGATGCGATGCTGGTGAAGGACCAGAAGGTGCCGGCGGTTGCCAGCCGCCCGATCAGCAGCGTGGTGCAGACGGTTTCGCAGTAAGGATTGGCGGCGCCTGTCGGTGTCCGCACCTCCAGCCTGGTCGTCATGCCCGGGCTTGTTCCGGGCATCCACGTCTTTGGGATGCGGCAAGACGTGGCTGGCCGGGTCAAGCCCGGCCTTGACGTTGTTGATTTCGTTCGCGCCGAGAAACTACCAGTAGATGCCGTGCCGGTGTAGCGCGCTGATGATGCGCGCCCGGATCCCGTAGCGCATGCGGTGCGATCCCGCGCCCCTCGACATCATCGCAGCTCTCCGGGCCGACGGTCTTCCAGGTCCGGCGCTCGCCGGGCGATTGGCGTACCGCTGCATGCCGGCCGCCCTGGGCCTGGCCCTCTCGGTGTGGCTCGCCGCGGCCCTGCTCGTCTCAGTCCTGCTTGTCTCAGGCTTGATCGTCTCAGTCTTGGGCTCGACGACCGCCGGCCGCTCGACATATTTCGGGGCTTCCGCAGCCTGCGGGACTTCAGCAGTTCTCGATCCCTCGGTAGCCTTGGCCGGAGCGGTTACCTTTGTGGTCTCGCCGCCTCCGAGCGACAAGCTTCGATCGCCAGCTTGAGCTGCGGCGGAGGCCAAAACAAATCCTGCAATGAAAATGAATTTACGCATGTTTGTGTCTCCCCTTGAGGTCGAGGCGGAGACTATGCGGGGCTGACGGTTCTCGATGTGAGACAGGTCACGCAGACGCATCCGTGAACGCGCGCGCCGACTGTTCCAAGGAGTTTTTTGAAAGGCTGGTGCCGCAACTTGAAAGAGGCGGCTCAATGAGCCGCCTCTTCAGGTCATATCGAGCGCTTGCTGCTACTGGCAGCGATACATCTGGCCGTCGTCGAGTTTTGTGAGGGTCCCGGGCTGGCACTTGATGAAGTTGCGCCCCGAGTAATCCTCCCATCCGGAATAGCCGTAGTAAGGGCTACCTCCGGCATAAGCCCTCACTGCGTAGTGTGGTTGACCAAAGCGAGGATCATTCTGGGCTGCGTAAGTGTTGCCCGAGGTGGTGCTTTGTCCTCCCCAGTAGGCAGGTGCAGTCGCCGCGGCGCCGGCGCCATACCCGTATCCGTACGCGGCCCGCCGGTTCTGTCGCCGCGCGACACCCGCAACGCTCACGGGGGGTCAGCGGGCGACCGACCCGCGCCTGCGCGCTCTCGACTGATAACGAGACAGCGTGTTGCTCGGACCAGCCGACGGAGAGCAGCGCCGCACAAGCAAAGGTCGAAACCGCCGCTGTGACTTTGATCAATTTTCTTTGCGTCATGAATTTCTCCACTAACTGTCGCCCCATTCGGCGATGCCAGTTCGCAGTCGAGCCAATGCCGCTGATCGGAGGCGAATAGGGCCCAGGTGGAAAGCAGTTTTGCGCTCGACGGAAACAGCCGGTGTTTCGGTGCAGAGGCCACCGGCATCGTCGGCATCCGGATTCTCGGCGGGGGCGCCGGGAGCTTCGTCAATATCGAGGACTGTCTGGTCAATGGCAATTTCAGCGCCACAGCGACCGGCATCGACGATCGGCGCACCACCGGGGTGCTGAACGTCGTGAACACCACTCTCCGGGACATGGGAGGCGCCGGCATTACGATAGCGAGCGCGGGCGCGGGCCCGATCAAGGCGACGCTCAGCAATCTCATGGTCATCAATGCCCACAACGGTGTCGCGGTCGGCGCCGGCGCGGCCGTTCATCTCAGCAATTCCCTCGTGTCAAGCAATTCCACAGCGGGCATTGCGATCTCGGGCGGCGGAATCAACGTTGACGCCACCACGGTTACCTTCAATGGGATCGGCATCAACCGGACGGGAGGATCGGTCAACCTGTCCAACAACGATCTCTCGTTCAACACTACCGGCGTATCCGGCACCGTCAGCTCCAATACGAACAACCGCTTCACCAACAACGGCGCAGGCGGGACAATCACGACCATCGGCGGCGTGACCAATCCGACCGGATTGCAATAGCCTGACGGCTTGGCGGCCCATCGTTCGCGATCATTCGGGGCGAGCCGCTCGCACCTACCCGCGCGGGGCTACGCGGTGCTTCCATTCCCGGTGAATCATACGGTGCCGCACAAATCGCACATCACCATCGCGGTGCAGGTGCTCAATTCGACTTTCATCGGCGCCGACCCGCAAAGCGTCATGGTGGTTTGCTTCGGCCGGCAGTGAAACCCCCGCCGCAACTTGGAGAATACGGCGGGGGCAAATCAACAGGGTATGGAGCGAGGGTAGCCCGTGACGAAGGCCGATGTCGCTCGCAATGGCCTGCAGGCGAAATTGAAACGGACCGGCTAGCGCGCGACAAGACGAAGTTTTGAGCAAGACGCAAGGTTCCTGCGCAAATGGAACTGCGCGGCAAAGCAATCAACGGCGTTGATTAGCGGTCCGCCGCCCACCAAACCCAGGGCAGTGCTGAATTTCGATAGGCTGATTGGGCCACCTTTCAACAATAGAAATTACGGTCGCCATAAGCAGACCCCGTTCTGCTTGCGTCCAGAGCGGCCCAGTGCTGACCGACCTCGGCGCTGGGCCGTTCAATTCGATGACGGGGTAACCCAAATGGAGCTACGTAAATCACGGCGGGTAGTATTCGAGCGTGGGTACGACGCTCATATGATGGCTATTGACGGCACCTGGCGCCGGGCTTGCACGATCAAGGATATCTCGGATACCGGGGCGAAACTCAGCGTAGAGAGTTCGATCGACGGTCTGCCGTTGAAGGAGTTTTTTCTAGTATTGTCGTCTACCGGTCTGGCATTTCGACGCTGTGAGCTTTCCTAGGTGAACGGTGATAATCTCGGCGTCTATTTTAAAAGAGCGGGAGAAAAGAAAAGCCGGGCATCTGTTTAGCCCTCAGAATGCGGGCCTAACTTTTAGGTTTGACTTGCTCAAAAAGGCTAAGAGATCCAACCGTAACGGTGACGAGACCAGCAAGCGTCCAGGCCAAGGGCGAGCCTGCAGCGATCGTTCCGGCGACGACCCAGATGCCGCAAGCAATTATTCCCACAGAGATGAGATACGCGACGGTGATTTCCATTCCGGTTCCCCGAGATATGGGCCGAGAACTGCTCAACCAGGTGGCTGAAGATTGCGAGATGCCGGCGGCTCCCGAACAGAGGAGGCGCTTTCGATTTGTTGCGCTCTGCGGAGCAATTCGTCCCGCCGGACTCCAGGCGGCGTGCCGCGAGCTTCCTTGCGCAGACGTTCTACGCGAGCGGATGGCGCCTGATCAAAGCGATATACTTGATTGAGAGAAGCTTGGTCCATGGAGCCGCACCATTGAGTTAGAGGAAGGCGCGCGCGGCCCCGTTACGCCGGGCTTGTATTGTACAGCATCGCCGCAGCGATAAGCAGCACAAGAAAGATCGGCAGCAACACAGGGGGTACCAGCCACTCACGAAAATTGAATAAAGAGGATTTCGACATTTGACCGCCTTTAGTTGAGGCGGGAGCACAAACGCTCTCAGTCACCGATAACAGCCTAGGGGCGGGCGGCGATTAGTCTCTGTAGGCCCTTCCGGCCCGAATAGCGAGAAAACAATTCGGGTTTTCACTTTCGCTTCGCCTTAGGCCTGTCCATCCTCACTTCGCGAAATTCTTCGGGACCTTTGAGGAGACGGCGCTTACGACTATCCTGATCACTTTGGTGGGCGGAACTATCGGTCATACCGTCGATCGCTTCGCTTGCCATTTCGCGCGCGCTCAGCTGCTGACCTTCGCTGGACTGCCGGGCCTCTGGCTTTCACGGTTAAGCCGGGTACTGTCCGTATTTAACCCCACGTGTCCTAAGTTAAATCCTGGAGTGTCCTAATTATAGGAGCGCATTATCGATCGCGCTCAGGCTGGCTCGCTTTCGGTGACATGACGATCGCCCCAGCGTTGGGGTGGCGATCGCCCGGGCGCATTCCCTGCCGGGCGCCATCACCTATCATTCGTCCATCAAATAGGAACGGCCGTGCTCCATTCGCGCCGGGAGCGGCCGGCGTTTGCGATTGCTCGGGCTTGGTATCTTGCGCGTTGGCCGCTACCGAGGCCAGTGCCAACACAAACGCGATTGCTAGTCTCGACATGATGGGTGTCTCCTCTTGCAAGCCGCGAGAGGCCGCCTCTGTTGGCGGTCTCTCATCCAAGTAACCTCGCACTCAAAGGCTACGCCTTCGGGATCGTTCCTCGCGAACCAGGTTGAGCTGACGATTACCGGGCGAAAGAACGGGACGAAGTAATTTTGGCACAATCCGTACATCACAGAGGTGCTTAGACCCGCTATGATCGCCTTTTTGGGGAACAGTTCCCATGAAGAACAACCTCGCTGCTGAACAGTGCCGTCGATTCGCTGACGACTATAAGGCTAAGGCCAGAGAACCGGGTATTTCGCCGAAGCGCTCGCGCATATTGACGAACATCGCGCGAAGCTTCAGCGCCCTGGCAAGCCAGCTTGAAATACTCGCCATCGACGAGGCGGCGCGCCTCTGAGGTGATCGCGATCTCCAGCCTGCTTGCTGGTGTCGACGTAGACAAGAACCGTCATTTCGTTTCCTTGTAAATAACCTTCGGCCTATCGTTTAACGGTTCCTCGGCGCCGCGGTCTTTATCGGCCCACCGATCCCTTTTTTGCTCCTCAAGCCTCGCCTTGCGATCAACACCCTGGGTCTCAGCGAGCTCGGGCTCGGACGGCCCTTGGTCACTCGCCGTGTCGCGGAGCTCGGCTTCAACGCCTCGTTGGAACAGCGCAAGCCCGACAAAGCCCAGCACCAACAGAAGGACGCCGGCTACAATCAGCCAATGCGGGTATCCCATCGATGAGAAGGCGTTCGCCATTTCCGTTCGCCCTTCAAGCCGGCGGACTCCTGCAGTTCGGGCGCCAAACCAACTTGCTTAAGGGGCCTCCAGTTCCTTGCCGAGCGCCTCTCGCGACGACCAGAACGATCGGCCAGCACATGACAGCCCGCAGCGGCCAGACTCACCAGCGGGCTTCTCAGAGTCATGGCGTGTCAGCTATCGGGCGGGAAATAGAACCGCAACGCCAGGCGCACCGCGATGTAGAGGACGACAATGATCCCCAGACCAATCATCCATGGCGACACCCCGCCGCAACCGGCTTGCAGACACAACGCCGACACGAGGTTTTTTCGGAGATGCTGCGAAGTGGCTTAAGCGATTGAAAAGGCTGGTGCCGCAAACAGGACTCGAACCTGTGACCCCGTCATTACGAATGACGTGCTCTACCAACTGAGCTATTGCGGCGGACCAAACAAAGCGCCGAGGCTGACCCCAAAACGCCCCGCACCTGATATCGGGCAGCGCCCCGATTGGCAAGAAAAACGGGATTAGCTCCCGCCCCAGCGTGACAAAAATCCGCGCCAGCCGCCGGCCTGCGCCTTGGGCGGGCCGATTTGTTCCGCAAATTCGTCCGGTGTGCCATCCTCGTCGACCCCGGGGTCATCAGGTGCCCGAACCAGGGGGATGACGGCCGGAATCGGGGTGGGAATGGCCTTCGGAATATCTTGCCGCGAGCGGAACAGGGGAGCCGGCCGGCTTGGTACCGGTTCGGCTGGCTTCGGCGGGGCTGGCGCTGGAGCGGCCGCAGCCTCGGGCTGGCTTGCCTCGGCGGGGACCACCTCCGCGGTGGCGGCCGGCGGCGGCGCATTGTCCTGCTCGGCGGGCGGCGCCGGCGCGACGGGAACGATCGGCTCGGCGGCCGGTTCGGTTACATCCTTTGGCGGCTCGAGCACTACGGCGCGGCGCGGGGTCGCCAGCATGGCTTCTTCGAAGGCTGAGGATTCGATCGCGCCGGCCTTGTCGGACGGCAGCGCCGCGACCGGCGTTTGCCACTGGAAGGCGTCGAGCCTGCCGGTGACCGGCGAGACCGGCCGCCAGCGATCGCTGACATAGCCGTCCGCGGTCCAGGCCGGATCGTGCAGCGCGCGCACGGCACGCAGGGTCCAGGCCCGCGCCCGGCCGCTATCGCCATGTTCGGTGCGCTCGATCTCCGCCATCAACAGCGCGACGCGCTGCGTTGGCGCTGCGATGAAGGGCGCCAGCGCCTCGCGCGCTTTGGTAAATTCGGATGCGTCGATCGCGGCGCGGGCGATCGCCAGCGCGCCCTCGATGTGGCCGGGCATCTTGGCTGCGAGCGTCTCGACCCGCACCAGCCGCTGGCGTGCGGAATCGCCGAGCTTCACATGCGCGTAGGCGTCGGCAAGATCGGGATGCGGCTGCGCCAGCCACGCCGTCTCGACCAGGCGCATCGAGCGCCGGATCTGATGCGCTTCGCTTTCGAACTTGCTCGCCAGCACCGCGGCCGGCACCAAAGTCGGCGCCAGCTTGACCGCTTCCATCACGCTCTCGCGCGCCAGATCGCGATCGACCTTTTCGAACTCCAACGCGCGCGCCGTCAGCAGCACGCCGCGCTGCCGGCGATAGGTCGCCTTGTCGATCAGCCCGGCCGATTGATTGTTGTCGAGAATCTTCAAAGCACCGGCCCAGTCGCCCTTGGCGCAGCAGAAGCCGAGCACCGCATGCGACGCCCATGACGAGGATGGCGACAGTTTTAGCGCTTCCTCAGCGACCATCACGGCGGCGACCGGATCGTCGGCGCGCTGCGCCTCGATGAACAGGCCGCGCAGGCCCAGCAGCCGCGTGTCCTCGCGTTCGGCCATGGCGCGGAAGGCGCGCTGCGCGCCTTCGCGGTCGCCGTCGAGCTGCGCCGATTGCGCGTGCAGCAGCAGCGCCAGCGGATCGTGCGCCGCGTGCCTGCGCGCCGCCTCGGCGTGCATGCGCGCGGCGGAGGAATCGCCGTGGCCGATCGCCAGCAATCCTTGCGTGATCGCATGCCGGCCGCGGGCCTGACGCCGTTCGCGCCGGCTGCCCCGCATACGTTCCGGCGTGCGCCACAGGCCACGCAGGATCGACCACAGCATCATGGCCGCGACGACGACGATGCCAAGCCCCAGCACGAAAACCGGCAGCTTGGTCGTGAGCTTCACGCTGCCCCATGACAGCATGACATCGCCCGGTTGCTCGGCAATCCAGGCCGCGCCGGCCGCACCCAGCGCGATCAACAACAGAAACAGAATGATCCGGATCATCGAAATCCTTATTGCGCCGGTTTGGCGAGCGCAGCCATGGCGTCGGTCGCAAATTGACGGGAGGCGGCCAGCGCGGCATCGCGCGCGTCGGCCCGTTCAAGCCAGGACTGCGCCGCGGCGCGATCGGCCGGCTCCAGCGTCTTCAATTCCCGCCGCGCCTCGCTGAAATCATTTCGCAGCGCAGCCGCCGTGATCCGCGCCACTACGGCGCCGCGATCATTGCCGGCGGTATCGGTGCGTTCGATCTTGACCAACTTGGCGGCGCCCGCCTGCAGGCGCTCGACGATGCCGGTGCCGGTCGTGGCATTGTTCTGTTGCGCGGCCGGCTGCAGTTTCGGCACCAGCGCCAGCAGTTCCGTGCTCAGCCTGTTGGCATTCGGCACGCCCTTCTCCGCGAACTGGTCGAGCGGCTTCAGGGCATCCGGATTGGGCGCCAGCGCCTTGGTGGTAGCAAGCGTCGCCGGATAGGGTTCGCCGATGCGGACCTGAACATCGAGCAGCGCAGCCGACACCAGGCGGCGCAGCGGCATGTCGTCGGCAGGTTTTGCGTCGGCCTTGGTATCGGCAAGCTTGCTGCCTTGCTGCGCGATCTCGGCGCCCTGCGTCCGCATCTGGCTCTCGATCTTCGCGATGCGCTCATCAATCCCGGAGAGATCGGGCGACGCGGTGCCATCGCCGCGCGGGGCTGATTTCACATCATTGATGGCGGACGCCAGCTTCTCACCTTGCGCGCGCGTAGCTGTGAGTTCAGTGCGCAGCGCCGCGACTGTTTTTTCCAGCGCCTCGGTGCGTGCGGCAGCCGCGGGATCGGCTACGGGCTTGCCGACCTTTGGCTCGATACCGGCGACACGGGCGGCGAGACCATCGATGGCGGCGCTGAGCTGCGGGGCAGGCGGCGCGGAGGCGGGTTGAATCGCGGGCCAGCCCAGCATCCAGCCGACGCCGATCACCAGCGCAGCCGCCGCCGCACCGGACACCGGCGCGACGATCCAGGGCGAGACCGGCCGGGACGGCGGCCCTGCAACCGGAGATTCCTCAACTGGAGCTTTGGCGACCTCCGGCGTGGGCTCAGCCACGGGCTCGGCCGGCGCTTCGGACGATGCGCCAGCAGCGCTCTTCGTCTCGCTGGATACTTCGGTCGCCTCGAGCTCGATGGTCGGCGGCTCGCGCTTCGGCCGGCCCGAATCGGGCAGCGATCCAGTGTTTTCGGGCCTGTCATCGACCATCGCAGCGGTTCCCTTGAATGGTTAGGTGCCGGAACTTAGCAGAACCGGGACGTCTTAGAGCATGATCCGGCAGTGGCGGCACCGGTTTTCCGATAAGACCATGCTCAGACTTAAAGATTAGGGGCTCGGCCGCGGTTGCAGCGCCCGGCCCAGCGCCTCGAACAGGGCAGTTTCATCCGGCGAAACCGCCGCCGTCACCTGGGTCGCGCCAGCATCCCGCAGGACTGCGGCGACGGCCGGCGAAATGCAGCATTGCGGCAGCGCCAATGCCGAGATTTCGACGCCGCCTGCGCGTGCCGCCTCTAGAAATGCCCGCGCGCTGCGCCGGGAGTAGTGCAGCACGGCCTCAATCTCATGCGCCACAAAGGCGTCACATACCTCCCGCGGCAGGCTGGGCGCGGGCACCATCCGGTAGGTGGTCTGCGTCACCACCGTAAAGCCGTTCTCGCCAAGTTCACTCGCCAGGTCGCGCGCGAGATCGGCGCCGGCAAGGTACAGGATCGGGCTGGCTTTCTTCAGTTGCTTCGACTTCGCACGCGCCAGCACCAGATCGCGCAACGCGCCGGCGTCGCCCTTTGACACGATCACATCGCCGAACCCGGCGTCGCGCGCCGCGGCTGCCGTATTTTCGCCGACCGCAAACAGGGACAGTTTCAGGAGCCGGCTGCCGGCCAGATGCGGCGCGATGGCACGCAGGGCGTTGGCACTCGTGACGATGACGGCGCCATAATTTGCATCCGCATCGTCCTGGAACGGCACCGGCTCGAACCGCAGCATCGGCGCACGCAGGACATCGA
Source organism: Bradyrhizobium sp. AZCC 2262 (assembly GCF_036924535.1). NCBI lineage: Bacteria > Pseudomonadati > Pseudomonadota > Alphaproteobacteria > Hyphomicrobiales > Nitrobacteraceae > Bradyrhizobium > Bradyrhizobium sp. AZCC 2262. The sequence goes on from NZ_JAZHRT010000001.1 coordinate 7,977,605, forward strand.
ACCCCCGCGCGCGCAGCGCCTTGGCCGTCGTCTCATCATCGGGGCTTGGTCGCGTGACGAGAACGGCCATATTTCAGATCTCCACCAACACGATTTCGGCACCCCTGCGCGATTGCGCGCCGTCACCTCGTAATGCTACCCGGTTACGGAAGCGTTGTTTTTGGCGATAGCGCAAGGTTCAAATAAGGGTTCAAATTGGACAACGACACGCCGATGCTGGTGCTGGGTATCGAGACCACCTGCGATGAAACCGCGGCCGCCGTGGTGGAACGCCAGAGCGACGGCAGCGGCAGGATTCTGTCCAATATCGTGCGCTCACAGACCACAGAGCACGCCCGTTTCGGCGGCGTGGTGCCGGAGATCGCGGCGCGCGCCCATGTCGACCTGCTCGACGGCATTGTCGCACAGGCGATGAAGGACGCGAACACGGGCTTTGCGCAATTGTCGGCGGTGGCCGCCGCCGCCGGGCCCGGCCTGATCGGCGGCGTGATCGTTGGCCTCACGACTGCAAAAGCGATTGCGATGGTGCACGATACGCCGCTGATTGCGGTCAATCACCTCGAAGCCCACGCGCTGACGCCGCGGCTCACCTGCGCGCTCGCTTTTCCCTATTGCCTGTTCCTTGCGTCCGGCGGGCACACCCAGATCGTCGCCGTGGTCGGCGTCGGCCGGTATGTCCGGCTCGGCACCACCGTGGACGACGCGATGGGCGAAGCTTTTGACAAGGTCGCAAAAATGCTGTCGCTGCCCTACCCCGGCGGACCGGAGGTCGAGCGATCAGCGGCAAGCGGCGACCCCAAGCGGTTCGCCTTTCCACGGCCGATGCTCGGGCGGCCGGATGCGAATTTCTCGCTGTCGGGACTGAAGACGGCGGTTCGCAACGAGGCCAGCCGCATGATGCCGCTGGAACCGCAGGACGTCAGCGATCTCTGCGCCAGTTTTCAGGCCGCGGTGCTGGAGTCGACGGCGGACCGGCTGAGCGTCGGCCTGAGATTATTTCACGAACGGTTCGGCCCGCCGCGCGCGCTGGTGGCCGCCGGCGGCGTCGCCGCCAATCACGCCATCCGCGGCGCGTTGCAGGACGTCGCCGCCAAAGCGCAGACCACGCTGATCATTCCACCGCCCGCGCTGTGCACCGACAACGGCGCGATGATCGCCTGGGCCGGCGCGGAGCGGATGGCGCTCGGGCTGACCGATACGATGGATGCGCCGCCGCGCGCGCGCTGGCTGCTCGACACCAACGCGACTGCGCCGGCCGGCTACGCCAACACCCGCGCGGGATTCTGACATGACGCCCTATTATTCGGTCGCGGTGATCGGCGGTGGCGCCTACGGCACCGCGCTCGCCTGTGCTGCGCTACGGGCCGGCCGCGATGTTGTACTGTATGCGCGAAGCACTGAGGCCGTCGCGCAGATGCAGACGACGCGAGAGAATCCAAAGCTGCCCGGCGTGAGCCTCGACGCGGGTATCGATGTTACCTCCGACTTGGCTATGGCGGGGCGCGCGGAGTTCATCCTGCTGGCGACGCCTGCACAAAATCTGCGCGAAGCCGCGACGTCGCTGGCGCCGCACCTGAGGCCTGCGACGCCCGTCGTCGCCTGCGCCAAGGGCATCGAGCGCGGCACCCATCGCTTCATGACCGAGATCATCGCCGAGACCATACCGCAGGCCATCCCTGCGATCCTGTCGGGACCGAATTTCGCTGATGATGTCGCGCGCGGCCTTCCCACCGCTGTGACGCTGGCAACCAGGGACGAAATACTGGCGAGCGACCTGGTGCACGCGCTGGGCTCGGCCACCTTCCGGCCCTATCACAGCACGGACGTTCGCGGCGTCGAGATCGGCGGCGCGGCCAAGAACGTGCTGGCGATCGCCGCCGGGATCGTCGTCGGCCGGCAACTCGGCGCCTCGGCGCTGGCGGCGCTCACCACGCGAGGCTTTAGCGAACTCGCCCGGCTCGGCCGCGCCTGCGGCGCGCGCAGCGAAACGCTGGCGGGTCTTTCCGGTCTCGGCGACCTGATCCTGAGCTGCTCGAGCCTGCAATCGCGCAACTTTGCGTTCGGCATCGCGCTCGGCCGCGGCGAAGCGCCGAACCGCGACAAGCTCGCCGAAGGCGAGTTCACCGCGCCGGTTTTGATCGAACTGGCCGCTTCGCAGAACGTCGATATGCCGGTATCAAATGCAGTCGCGGCGATCCTGGGCGGCAAGGTCACGATCGACGCGGCGATCGAAGGCCTGCTGACGCGGCCGTTCAAGGCGGAGGAATGACGATGGCGTACTGGCTGGTGAAATCCGAACCCTCGGCCTGGTCGTGGGACCAGCAGGTTGCAAAGGGCGCAAAAGGCGAAGCCTGGACCGGCGTGCGCAATTTCACCGCGCGCCAAAACCTCGTGGCCATGAAGAAGGGCGACAAGGCCTTCTTCTATCATTCCAACGAGGGCAAGGAGATCGTCGGCATCGCCGAGATCATCAAGGAAGCCTATCCCGATCCCTCCGACAAAACCGGAAAGTTCGTCTGCGTCGACATCAAGGCGGACAAGCCGTTGAAAACGCCGGTGACGATGGCCGCGATCAAGGCCGACAAGAAGCTCGCCGACATGGCGCTGGTGAAATATTCGCGGCTGTCGGTGCAGCCGGTGACCGCGGAAGAGTGGAAGATGGTCTGCAAGATGGGCGGGATGTAGCTTCCCTCTCCCCTTGTGGGAGAGGGTGGATCGAATGAGCGAAGCTCATTCGAGACGGGTGAGGGGTTCTCTCCGCGGAGACAAAGCCCCTTATCGGAGCCAAACCCCTCATCCGGCGCCATAGCCGATGCAAAGCATCGGCGGTCTAAGAGACGACGGCCATAGGCCGCTTACGCCACCTTCTCCCACAAGGGGAGAAGGAAGAAGGATCAAGCCGCAGCCGCCGTTACCACCTGCGCCAGCAGCGCCTCGCGCTTGGCTTGTGTGCGGTAGCCCTTCATCGTCGCGGCAAAACGTTCGAGGATACCGTCCTCGAACGCGGTGACGATGGTGTCGTGGACGTAGCTCTTGCGACAGATCGCGGGCGTGTTCGACAGCTCGTCGGCGGCCGCGCGCACGGCTTCCAGCACCTGCTTCTTGCGGCCGCGCTCACTTGCCGCCGGCGTAATCCGCGACAGCGATTCCAGCACCACGGCGGATGCCATCAGGGTGCGGAAGTCCTTCAGCGAAATCTTGATGCCGGCGATCTCGCGCAGGAACCCGTTCACGGTGGTGGTGGAGACGGTGCGGACGGTGCCGGAATTGTCGCGATACTGGAACATGCGCTTGCCCGGCACGGTCTTCAGGATGCCGATGGCGCGCACCAGTTTGGCGGCGTCGCATTCCTTGCGCACGGCCTTGCCGCCCTTGGCCTTGAAGGTCAGGACGAAGCAGTCGTCTTCCAGCGTAACGTTGGATTTCAACATCGTGGTCGCGCCGCGGGTGCCGTTGAGGCGGGCGTAGGATTCGTTGCCCGGGCGGATGGCGGTGCGAGCGATCAGCTCGATCACCGCCGAGAGCGCGAATTCGCGCGTCGGCTCGTCGCCGGACAGAAACGCCGAGACCTTGCGGCGGATCTTCGGCAGCGCGCCCACCAGCCGCGCCAGGCGATGCGCCTTGCGCTGCTCGCGGACCTTTTCCCAATCGGCATGATAGCGGTACTGCAGCCGCCCGGCCGCATCGATGCCGACGGCCTGCAGATGCGAACTCGGATCGGCCGAATAGCGCACGTCACGATAGGCCGGCGGCACCGCCATCGAATGCAGGCGGCGGATGGTGCCGGCGTGACGGATCTGCGTGCCGTTGGCGCGATGGAATGAATAGCCCTTGCCGCGCTTGACGCGGCGGATGGTCAGCCCGTTCTGGTCGCCGAGCTTGAGGCCGAGTTCCTCAGCCAGGTCTTCAACCGAGGTCTTGCCGACGATGTGCGGCTTTGCCTTGACGGTTTCCTTGGGCAATTGCCCGAGCGCTTCGGCCAATGCAACGGCGGGATCGGCGGAAACGGGCCGCGTAGCCTCGAAACTCTGCTGATCCATCATGCCCGTTATCGCCTTGCTCCACCTGTCTGCCGGCAATGCCTGTCGTTGTGGCTTGGTTCCGGAGGACCGTCCGGCCCCGGGGACGCCATTTAGGGGGTAACCGTGTTCTTTGCGAGTCCCGATTCCGTCATTGCCGGTAATAAATTACCCTTCATGGGAGCCATTCGGCGATAGCGTTGATTTTTGCCTCGGCCGGATCGTTAAAAAGATCCGAAAAATGACGCCGGTTTGATCGGCGACAAGGCCGCGAGCCGGCGGCGCGACCAAGGTCGCAGACGTTTGCGCCTTGTCCGGGCATCATCCCGCGACGCATAATCGTTACAACAATCAGGACGGCTTGCGGCCACCAGCGCGTGCGGCGCCGCAACGAGTGGGAGGGTAAAAATGTCCGAGAAAATCTACGACGTATCCGCCGATTGGGCCAAGCGCGCCTTTATCGACGACGCCAAGTACCGCGAGATGTACGCCCGCTCGGTCAATGATCCCAATGGCTTCTGGGCCGAGCAGGCCAAGCGCATCGACTGGATGAAGCCCTTCCACAAGGTCGAGAACGTCTCCTTCGCGCCCGGCAACATCTCGATCAAATGGTTCGAGGACGGCGTCCTGAACGCCGCCTGGAACTGCATCGACCGCCATCTCGACAAGCGCGGCGACCAGACCGCGATTATCTGGGAAGGCGACGACCCCTCGCAATCGAAGCACATCACCTACCGCCAGCTGCACGACGAAGTCTGCAAGATGGCCAACATCCTGCGGACCCGGAACGTCAAAAAGGGCGACCGCGTCACGATCTATCTGCCGATGATTCCGGAGGCCGCCTATGCGATGCTGGCCTGCGCGCGGATCGGCGCCATTCATTCGGTGGTGTTCGCCGGCTTCTCGCCCGACAGCCTCGCCCAGCGCATCACCGACTGCCAGTCCAAGGTCATCATCACCGCCGACGAGGGACTGCGCGGCGGCAAGAAGGTGCCGCTGAAGGCCAATGTCGATGCCGCGATTGCCAAAGCCGGCGGCGTCGACTGGGTCGTCGTCGTCAAGCGCACCGGTGGCGCCGTCGACATGAATCCTTCGCGCGACCTTTGGTATCACGACGCGGCCAAGATGGTGACCACGGAATGCCCGTGCGAGCATATGCATGCGGAAGAACCGCTGTTCATTCTCTACACGTCAGGCTCGACCGGCCAGCCCAAGGGCGTGCTGCACACCACGGGCGGCTATCTCGTGTTCGCGGCGATGACGCATCAGTACGTGTTCGATTATCACGACGGCGATATCTACTGGTGCACCGCCGACGTCGGCTGGGTCACCGGCCACAGCTACATTCTCTATGGACCGCTGGCGAATGGCGCGACCACGCTGATGTTCGAAGGCGTGCCGAACTACCCTGACAATTCCAGGTTCTGGAACGTCATCGACAAGCACAAGGTCAACATCTTCTACACTGCGCCGACCGCGATCCGCGCGCTGATGCAGTCGGGCGACGCCCCGGTGCAGAAGACCTCGCGCAAAAGCCTGCGTCTGCTCGGCACGGTCGGCGAACCCATCAATCCGGAAGCGTGGGAATGGTACTACCGCATGGTCGGCGAGGAGCGCTGCCCAATCGTCGACACGTGGTGGCAGACCGAGACCGGCGGCATTCTGATCACGCCGCTGCCGGGCGCGACAAAACTCAAGCCGGGCTCGGCGACGCGGCCGTTCTTCGGCGTGGTGCCCGAAATCGTCGACGCCGACGGCAAGGTGCTGGAAGGCGAAACATCCGGCAATCTCTGCATCGCGAAATCCTGGCCGGGGATGATGCGCACGGTCTATGGCGATCACGCCCGTTTTGAGCAGACCTATTTCTCGACCTACAAGGGCAAGTATTTTACCGGTGATGGCTGCCGCAGGGATGCCGACGGCTATTACTGGATCACCGGCCGCGTCGACGACGTCATCAACGTCTCCGGCCATCGTATGGGCACCGCAGAGGTCGAGAGCTCGCTGGTGGCGCATGAAGCGGTGTCGGAAGCGGCCGTGGTCGGCTATCCCCATGACATCAAGGGTCAGGGCATCTACGCTTACGTCACCTTGATGGCGGGCACCGAGCCCACCGAGGAGTTGCGGAAAGAGCTGGTGGCCTGGGTGCGCAAGGACATCGGTCCGATCGCGTCGCCCGACCAGATCCAGTTCGCGCCGGGCCTGCCGAAGACCCGTTCCGGCAAGATCATGCGCCGTATCCTGCGCAAGATCGCCGAGGACGAACCGAGTAGTCTCGGCGATACCTCGACACTGGCCGACCCCGCCGTGGTCGACGATCTCGTGCAGAACCGGCAGAACAAGAAGGGCGCGCCGGCGTAGGCCGCCGCCGAAGCAGACTTCTCGCCCCGACCGCCGGGGTGAGGGGCTTCGAAATCCAGATCTCAAATCCAGAACTTGGCGGCAATTCCGGCCGCGCTCACGCACTTGTCAGTAGTGAGCCCGCTTCGGCGGGCCTTTCGCTGCCGTGTGTTGTTTTCAGGTCATTTACTTTGATTTGAACATTTTCTTTGTTCCCCTCGTCAAATCAGCGTCGGGCCAGAGGTGGAAAACACCCGGTTAATCCGCGCGGTTAAAGATGCGTGGGTGAGACGGCAAGGCTGCGTTGGCAGCGGGCAACGGATCCGCCCCCGAAAGGGGCAGGCAAATTGGGGCTGAAAATGTCGGTAAAGATTGCGGTGGCGCTGGCCGCCACCATTGGTATGGGAATTATGATGTCGTCGCAGGCCGAAGCACGGCCTGAAATGGTGGGCATTAGCGGCGACTACTCGCCGGGCACGATCGTGGTGAAGACCCATGAGCGGCGGCTTTATCTGATTCTCGATTCCGGCCGCGCCATGCGCTACCCGGTCGGCGTCGGCAAGGCCGGCAAGCAGTGGGCCGGCACCACCACGATCGACGGCAAGTACCTCCACCCGGCGTGGTCGCCGCCGAGCGAAGTCAAGCGCGACAAGCCAAACATGCCGGATGTCATTCCCGGCGGCTCGCCGCGCAATCCGATGGGTGTCGCGGCGATGACGCTGGCCGGCGGCGAATACGCCATTCACGGCACCAACGTGCCGGGCTCGGTCGGCGGCTTCGTGTCTTATGGCTGCATCCGCATGCTCAACGACGATATCTCGGATCTCTATCAACGCGTATCGGTCGGAACGACCGTGACTGTCACGCGCTGATTGACGGATCTGAATGCAAAGAGCCGCGCGGTTCGCGCGGCTTTTTTATTTCGCAAACGGTTGACTCGCGTTCGCGCACCAACCGTTGCGGTGCCCGCCGCCATAGCTGCGCGCATGACCTGCCGCGAGCATGGCCGTCGAAACATTTGCCGTGCGACGGGTTGCGGCGTCGGCCACGACCCGCCCGCTGTATTTGTCCGGCCCGATATTGAAGATCCTGACGTCGCCTTCGCCGAGCAGCGCGCGCAAGGCGCCGGTCGCAGCCTCCGCCATCTGCAACTCCTGCGCACAGGACGCCTTCAGTTCGGGCGCGTCGATGCCGCGCAGACGCACCCGAGTATTGAGATCGAGACCCGGCTCCAAATGAACCCGCGCCTCGAACGTGTCCCCATCGATCGTGCGGATGACATCGACGGCGTGACGCGTGTCCGGAGTTCCGGCCCGCTTCCACACCATCTCGGCATCGCGCGCCGCCTTGCTGTCGGCTGAACTCGGCAACGACCGCCGCACCCAGTCCCGCACCGGCAGCATCGTCGCCGCTGCCACGCAAAACACGAATACCCAGGGCAACGCCGCCGAAAACCAGCGGCGCCAGGAACCCCGGCGCGGGGTCCGATATGCACTTATTCTCTCGTATGGGGACATTTGCCCGACTAAGAGCTGAGTCGGGGAATCCGGCAAGGGCCCATTGCAATCGCTTGGGTGCGCTCCCTTGGATGCGCTCGCTTGAGCCTCAAAAATCCGACGCGATCCCGTTGTGCTCCCAATCGCCATATCGGGTCGGTTCCAGACCCTTCGGGCCTTGAAACTCTTTCTGATGCGGCGTGGCGCTGGCCTCAGCGGCCTTGCGGCGGGCTTCGGCCTCGGCGAGCGCGCGCTCGGCGGCGGGTGTCAGCTTCTTGCGTTCCGCGGTTGGCGCGGGAGATGAGGGACTGTCGGTCATCGCAGTTCTCCTCTTAGCACAGGGAATGGCGGACAGATGACATCACATTCGCGAAATTGTCTGTGGCGATTCTTACATTTGGCATATTCGCATGCCAAACAGGCATTGATTCCAATGGCATGAGCCAGAACCTTTCCGCTTTCCGAGACATTGCTGCTTCATGCCACCTTCCAGATTCGCAGTACCTTCCGAAGTGCCCGGTCTCGCGGCGCGCCGGATCGCGGCTGACATTCTCGATGGCGTGCTACACAAGCACCGCACCCTCGACGACCAGCTCGACGGCGCCGGCGCGCATCCCGGCCTGAAGACGCTGGCCGATCGCGATCGTGCATTGATGCGGCGGCTGGTGGCGACGATCCTGCGGCGGCTCGGCACGCTCGGCCATTTGCTGTCGCGTCTGCTCGATCGCGGCATCCCGACCGACGCGCCGCGCGCGCAGAGCGCGCTGCTGATCGGTGCTGCACAGATTCTCTGGATGGACGTGCCCGATCATGCCGCCGTCGATCTCTCGGTGCGGCTGGTGCAATCGGACCGACGCGCCGCCAAATATGCCGGACTCGTCAACGCGGTGCTGCGCCGTTGCGCCCGCGAGGGGCAACCGCTGATCGACGAAGTCAAAGCGCAGAACCTGGACATTCCGCCGTGGCTGCTGGCGCGCTGGATCGGCGCGTATGGCGAGACCACCGCGCGGCAGATGGCGCTCGCCATCGGCTACGAGCCGTCGCTCGACATCACGGTGAAGGCAGACGCGCCGCAATGGGCGAGCCGCCTGCATGGCGAAACACTGCCGACCGGCACCGTGCGCACCTTGCTGCAGGGTTCCGTGACCATGCTGCCCGGTTTCACCGAGGGGCAGTGGTGGGTGCAGGACGCCGCCGCCGCGCTGCCGGCGCGGTTGTTCGGCGACGTCGCCGGCAAGACCATCGTCGACCTCTGCGCCGCGCCCGGCGGCAAGACCGCGCAGCTGGCGCAAGCCGGCGCGCGCGTGACTGCGGTCGACCGCTCGCCGGCTCGCATGGCGCGGCTGCGCGACAATCTGGCGCGGCTTTCGCTGCAGGCCGATGACGTGGTGACCGATGCCGCCGAGTGGCCCGGTCACGGCAATGGCGGCTTTGACGGCGTGCTGGTGGATGCACCCTGCACCTCCACCGGCACCATCCGCCGTCACCCCGACGTGGCCTGGTTGCGTCAGGAAGCCGACATTGCCGCATTGACGGCTTTGCAGAAGCGATTGCTGCAACGGGCGATCGCGTTGCTCAAGCCGGGCGGAACGCTGGTCTATTGCACCTGTTCGCTGGAGCCGGAAGAAGGTGAACAGGCGATCGCGGCCCTGCTGGCCGCCGAATCCGGCATGCGCCGTGCCCCGGTCGAGGCGGGCGAGGTCGCGGGCCTCATCGACATCGTGACCGCAAACGGCGATTTGCGGACCCTGCCCTGCCATTTGCCCCATACCGATCCCCGGCTCGGCGGGCTGGATGGATTTTACGCCGCGCGGCTGGTTAAATCCTGATTTTAAAGTGGAATTCGCCGACCCTGGGGTGATTCGCCCGGTTTCAAGATGGTGTCACGGCGGCGTTTCCGGATTAAAAGGATTCGCCAGAATACCCCTCCCTCCCTAAACAAGGCACGGCGTGTCGGTCGCTCAACGCAGACGCATCTCGACGCTTATCATGAGCCGCTCGGCGCGGACCGTGATCGCGCGCGCGACCGGCGCTACGGTGGCGGTGTCGCGGCTGTGGCCCGGCCGCGCCGACCGGCTGATCATCGCCCCGCACGACCTGCGCACCGCCGACGCCACCCGCGCCGCCGAGATCTATGCCGGCCGCTTCGTGTTCGCCGGCAAGATCGTGACCTGCCATGGCCGCTCGATCTTCGATCTCGAGCCGCCGTCGGAAGATTGGGAAGTCGCCCTGCTCGGCTTCGGCTGGCTGCGCCATTTGCGCGCCGCCGACACCGCGCTGACCCGCGCCAATGCCCGCTCGCTGGTCGACGACTGGATCTCGAATCCCGGGCGCAAGCGCCCGCTCGAACGCCGCCCCGACGTGCTGGCGCGCCGCGTGATCTCGCTGTTGTCGCAGGCGCCGCTGGTGCTCGGCGACACCGACGGTAAATTCTACCGCAAATATCTCCGCGGCCTGACCCGCGAGATTCGCTATTTGCGCTACGCGATGCTCGACATCGCCGACGGCGTGCCGCGGCTGCAGGTCCTGATCGCGCTTTGCTACGCCTCGCTGTGCCTGGCCAATCAGGCGCGTCACATCCGTTCCGCCACGCGACGGCTTTCCGACGAATTGCAGCGGCAGATCCTGCCCGACGGCGGGCACATCTCGCGCAATCCCGGCGCGCTGGTCGAACTGCTCAGTGACCTGCTGCCGCTGCGGCAGACCTTTGCCGCCCGCAACATCGCGCCGCCGCCGGCACTTCTGAATGCGATCGACCGCATGATGCCGATGCTGCGCTTCTTCCGTCACGGCGACGGCAGCTTTGCGCTGTTCAACGGCATGAGCAATGCGCCCTCGGATCTGGTGGCCACCCTGCTCGCCTATGACGACACGCACGGCGTACCGATGGCGAACATGCCGCATACCGGCTTCCAGCGCCTCGATGCAGGCGCGACGACCGTCATCATGGACACCGGCCCGCCGCCGCCGCCGAATGTCAGCCAGGAAGCGCACGCCGGCTGCCTCTCGTTTGAATTGTCGTCCGGGCCGAGCCGGATCGTCATCAATTGCGGCATGCCTTCGACCGGCCGCGACAATTGGCGAACCTTTGCGCGCAGCACCGCGGCGCATTCGACCCTGACCTATCACGACACCTCCTCGTGCCGGTTCATCGAACTGTCGGCGGTGAAGCGCCTGCTGCAGGGCGCGCCCGTCGTCGACGGCCCGGCCAACGTGGAAAGCTACCGCGAGGCGGTGGCGGACGGCGATCTTCTGACCACGTCGCATGACGGCTATCTCGCGCGGTTCGGCGTTGTGCACCGCCGGGTGCTGATGATCTCGCAAGACGGCCGCAGGCTCGACGGCGAGGACACCGTCTCGCCGGCGCCGGGCGCGCGCATCAAGGGCGCCGATACCGATTTTGCCCTGCGGTTTCATCTGCATCCCGCAGTGAAGGCAAGCCGCCTCAGCGATGCGCGCGGCGTCATGCTGGTATTGCCCAACCGCGACGTCTGGACTTTCGAGACGCTCGACGACAAGGTCGATCTCGAGGACAGCGTGTTTCTGGCCGGCAATGACGGCCCGCGCCGCACCGCCCAGATCGTGATCCGCCAGGATTCCCGCCACGCCTCCTCAGTCCGCTGGAGTTTTGTCCGCTCGGCGACGACGGCTGCCGGCACCACCGCCACGCGCAATGCACGGCGCGAGCCGGAACTGCCATTGTAGGGTCGCCGGCCGCGAGATTTCCACACGTGGATTTAGCGGTTTTCTGGCCGGTTTCATGACCGGCAAAACCGTGCTACCGGGCTGGCTTACCAGCCTAGGAACCTTCCCATGACCGACCATCCGCGCCGTGTAACCCGCGCCCTGTTGTCCGTTTCCGACAAGACCGGCCTGATTGAATTTGCCAAGGCGCTCGCAGGACATGGCGTCGAGCTGGTCTCGACCGGCGGCACCGCGAAGGCGATCGCCGCAGCCGGGCTGCAGGTCAAGGACGTCTCGGAGCTGACGGGCTTTCCCGAAATGATGGACGGCCGGGTCAAGACGCTGCACCCCAAGGTGCATGGCGGCCTGCTCGCGATCCGCGACAACAAGGAACATGCCGATGCCATGAACGCGCATGGCATCGCGCCGATCGACCTGCTCGTCGTCAACCTCTATCCGTTCGAGGAAACCGTCGACAAGGGCGCTGGTTTCGAGGATTGCATCGAGAACATCGACATCGGCGGTCCCGCAATGATCCGGGCGGCGGCGAAGAACCACGATGATGTCGCCGTGGTCGTCGAGGCGCACGACTATCAGGCCGTGCTCGACGAGCTTGCCGCCAACAAGGGCGCCACGACGCTGGCGCTGCGCCGCCGCCTCGCCGCAAAAGCCTATGCACGCACCGCCGCCTATGACGCTGCGATCTCGAACTGGTTCGCCCTTCAGCTCAAGAACGACGCGCCGGATTTCCGCGCCTTCGGCGGCCGGCTGATCCAGTCGCTGCGCTACGGCGAGAACCCGCACCAGACGGCCGCGTTCTATCGCACGCCCGACAAGCGTCCCGGTGTCGCCACCGCGCGGCAGTTGCAGGGCAAGGAGCTGTCTTACAACAACATCAACGATACTGATGCAGCTTACGAATGCATCGGCGAGTTCGATCCGGCGCGCACCGCGGCTTGCGTCATCGTCAAGCATGCCAACCCTTGCGGCGTCGCCGAGGGTCCCGATCTGGTCAGCGCCTATCGCAAGGCGTTCGCCTGCGATACGCAGTCGCCCTATGGCGGCATCATCGCCGTCAATCGGACGCTCGACGCCGAATCCGCCCGCGTCATCACGGAAATCCTGACCGAGGTGATCATCGCGCCCGACGCGACGGAAGAGGCCATCGCGATCATCGCGAAACGGAGGAACTTGCGGCTTCTCCTTGCCGGCAGCCTGCCCGATCCGCGCGCGTCGGGCCTCACGGCAAAGACCGTCGCGGGCGGTCTCCTCGTGCAGAGCCGTGACAACGCGGTAGTCGATGACATCACGCTGAAGACGGTGACCAAGCGTGCGCCGACCGACGCCGAACTGCGGGACCTCAAATTCGCGTTCCGCGTCGCCAAGCACGTCAAGTCGAACACCATCATCTATGCCAAGGATCTCGCCACCGTCGGCATCGGCGCCGGCCAGATGAGCCGGGTCGATTCCGCGCGCATCGCCGCCCGCAAGGCGCTGGATGCCGCCGCCGACGCGAAGCTCGCCGAGCCGCTGACCAAGGGCTCGGTCGTCGCTTCCGACGCGTTCTTCCCGTTCGCCGATGGCATGCTGGTCTGCATCGAAGCCGGCGCCACCGCCGTGATCCAGCCCGGCGGCTCGATCCGCGACGAAGAAGTCATCAAGGCCGCCGACGACCACGGCATCGCCATGGTGTTCACGGGCGTGCGGCATTTCAGGCATTGAGCGACGAGACAATTTGGCGCTACGTCATTGCCTGCGACAAACGCGAAGCGTTTGCGCAAGGGAGCAAAGCGACGAAGCAATCCATGTCTCCACAAGCTGCGCTATGGATTGCTTCGCTTCGCTCGCAATGACGTCCTGGAGACAGCTCTCGTAGCCCGGATGGAGCGGAGCGCAATCCGGGGGCTTCGTTTCCGCGGAGAATTTTTCCGGATTTCGCTACGCTCCATCCGGGCTACGAATTCTCCCTCACGCGCGTCAGCAGCGCCAGGCCTGCAAGGAAAAACACCACGAGCAGCGCCATGCCGGCCTTCTGGCTCGCGGTGACCGCGGTAATCGCGCCGATCAAGAGCGGACCGATGAACGACGTCACCTTCCCGGTCAGCGCGAAAAGGCCAAAATACTGCGCGATGCGATCTTTCGGCGCGAGGCGTATCAGGAGCGTGCGCGACGCCGCTTGCAGCGGGCCGCCGGCCGCGCCGATCAGGCAACCCAGCACGAGATAGGCGCGCTCGGCGGCGCCGGAGAACAACGCACCACCCGGCACCGGCGGCGCGACCTTCACGAACAGGATCGAATCCTTGTCGACTAGCAAGATCGCAGCCAACGCAAACAGCAGGATCACGAGGCTGCCCGCAATCACGCGCTTGGGTCCGAATTTGTCGTCGAGCCTGCCGCCGAGCCACGCCCCGAAGGTGCCGGCGATCGCCAGCAGAATTCCAAAACTTCCGATCTGGATCGTATGCCAGCCGAAGGTGCCGGCGGCGTAGATGCCGCCAAAGGCAAACAGCGACACCAGCCCGTCGGTATAGATCATGTTGGCGAGCAGGAATGTCGCCAGCGATTTCTGCTTCGGCAATTCGGCGAGCGTTCGCTTCAGCCCGCTCAATCCTTCGCGCAAGGCCGCGCGGATCGGACGCTTTGCCGGGTAATCCGGCGTGAGCAGGAACATCGGCGTCACGAAGATGATGAACCAGATGCCGGTCAACGGACCGGTGATGCGGTCGCCCTGATGCGTGACCGGGTCGAGGCCGAACAGCGGCGCCACGCCGAAAAGCGTGCGCCCGGTGTCGGGGTTAGCGGCGAGAAAGCCAAGCACCAGGATGAGGCTGAGGATGCCGCCAATATAGCCGGTGGCCCATCCCGTGCCGGACAACCGCCCGATTCGATCCGGCGGCACCAGCGTCGGCATCATCGCGTTGTTGAAGACAGTGGCGAATTCGACGCCGACGCTCGCGATCGCATAGGCGAGCAGCAACGACGGGATGACGCTGGGATCGCCCGGCTTTCCGAGCCACATCAGCGAGGCGCCGATCACCAGCAGCGCGCCGAAGCCGGCGATCCACGGCTTGCGGCGGCCGCTGGCATCCGCGATCGCGCCCAGCACCGGCGACAGCAGCGCGATCATCAGGCCGGCGGCCGCGGTGGCAAATCCCCACAGCGCCTGCCCTTGCGCCGGATCCGGCGCGACGAAGCCCGCGAAATAAGGCGCGAATACAAAGGTGGTGATCAGCGTGAAATAAGGCTGCGCGGCCCAATCGAAGAAGATCCAGCTGATGACGGCGGCGCGAGGCGGATATTCCCGCGATAGCCCGGCGCCGGCTGCCTCGGAAGCGATCACCGTCATGTGACGAATTTCCTTCAAAAGTCTCGCGAGGCATTTTGCCCGTTGAATCCGAACCCATATAGCATGCGTCACCGGCGCATGCGCTGGTGCCACGCGTCACACAGGCTTCAACTGCGGCGGATTTTCGATGACAGTCTTTTCAATCCGGTGGCGCCGGGTAGCCGCCACATTCCTACTTGCGTTTGCCTGCGGAACGACTTCCTTTGCGCAGGAACGCCGCGCTTACGCGCCCCCCGATCTTTCCACGGTTCGCGCCATTGCCGCCGAGCATGGCATGGTGGTGGCGCAGGAGAGGCTTGCCGCGCAAGTCGGCGCCGACATCCTCCGGCAGGGCGGCAATGCGGTCGACGCCGCGGTCGCCACCGGCTTTGCACTTGCTGTCACCTATCCGCGCGCCGGAAACATCGGCGGCGGCGGCTTCATGGTGATCCATTCGGCCGGGCGCAACGAAGATGTCGCGATCGATTATCGCGAGACCGCACCGGCTGCGATGACGCACGATGTTTTTCTGGGGCCGGACGGCAAACCCGATACCGACAAGTCGCGCAATTCCGCACTCGGCATCGGCGTGCCCGGCACGGTCGCCGGGCTGGCGCTGGCGCTGGAGAAATACGGCTCGGGCCGTTTCACGCTCGCGCAAATCGTCAAACCCTCCATCGAACTGGCGCGTGACGGTTTTGTGGTCGCCGACGACATGGCCGACACGCTGCCGGATATGTATCGGCGGATGGCGCGCTGGCCGAATTCGGCGAAGGCGTTCTCCCGCGACGACGGCACGCCTCTGAAAGAGGGCGACCGGTTGGTGCAGGCCGAGCTCGCGGCAACACTGTCGGCGATTGCCGAACAGGGACCTGTTGGATTCTATCGAGGCCCGGTCGCCGAAAAGCTGGCAAAAGCCGTCGGCAACGCCGGCGGGATCATGACGGCGGACGATCTGAATTCCTATCAGGCTGTCATCCGCAGCCCGGTGCGCGGCAATTACCGCGGCTACGACATCGTGTCGATGCCGCTGCCCTCCTCCGGCGGCACGGTGTTGCTGGAGACGCTGAACATTCTCGAAGGGTTTCCGATGCCGGACATGAAGCAGGGCTCCGCGCCCTCGCTGCATGTCATGATCGAAGCCATGAAGCGCGCCTACGCCGATCGCGCGCGCTATCTCGGCGATCCCGCCTTCGTCAACGCACCGACGGATATCCTGACCACCAAGAATTACGCGGCCAGGCAGCGCGCCAGCATCGACCTTGCGCGCGCAACGCCGGCGGCCGATGCGCTGTCAGTGAGCCCGCGCGAGGGCAGCAACACCACGCATTATTCGGTCGTCGATTCCAGCGGCAACGCGGTCAGCAACACCTACACGCTGAATTTTCCGTATGGCGTCGGCCTGGTCGCCGAAGGTACCGGCGTGCTGCTCAACAATGAGCTCGACGATTTCACCGCGGCACCCGGCGCATCGAACGCCTTTGGCCTGGTCGGTTTCGAAGCCAACCTGCCCGGCCCGGGAAAGCGGCCATTATCGTCGATGTCGCCGACCATCGTGCTGAAGGACGGCAAGCCCGTGCTGGTGACGGGCACACCCGGCGGCAGCCGGATCATTTCGGCGGTGCTGCAGGTCGTGGTCGACGTGATCGACTATAAGATGGATGTCGCCGCCGCCGTGGCGGCCCCGCGGGTCCATCATCAATGGATGCCCGATGAAGTGCGCGTGGAACGCGGCTTTTCCGACGAGGTGTTGGCCGAGCTGAGGGCGAAAGGCCACAAGGTGATCGAGCCGCTCGGCCAGACCTCGGCGAATTCGATCGCCATCATACCGGACGGCCTGCTCGGCGCACCCGATCCACGCACAAGGGGTGCGGCGGCGGTGGGAGAGTAAAGGACGTGCACGCGTGAGGGATGCACCGTAGTATGCGGTCCCTCTCACAGGAGAGTTTCAGATGACATCCCTCAAAGGCAAAACGCTGTTCATCTCGGGCGCCAGCCGCGGTATCGGTCTGGCCATCGCACTGCGGGCCGCGCGTGACGGCGCCAATGTCGCGATTGCGGCCAAGACCGCGGAGCCGCATCCGAAACTGAAGGGCACCATTTATACCGCCGCCGATGATATCCGAGCCGCCGGCGGCAAGGCGCTGCCGGTGCTGTGCGACATCCGCGACGAGGCGCAGGTGATCGCGGCGATCGAGCAGACCGTCGCCGAATTCGGCGGCATCGACATCTGCATCAACAACGCCAGCGCCATCAGCCTGACGAATTCGCAAGCGACCGACATGAAACGGTTCGACCTGATGATGGGCATCAACACCCGTGGCACCTTCATGGTGTCGAAATATTGCATCCCGCATCTGAAGAAGGCAGCCAACCCGCATATATTGATGCTGTCGCCGCCGCTCGACATGAAACAAAAATGGTTCGAGCATTCCACCGCCTACACGATGGCGAAGTTCGGCATGAGCATGTGCGTCCTAGGGCTGTCAGGCGAATTGAAATCCGCGGGCGTCGCGGTCAACGCGCTGTGGCCGCGCACCACCATCGCGACCGCCGCGGTCGGCAACCTGCTCGGCGGCGAGGCCATGATGCGCGCCAGCCGCACGCCCGAGATCATGGGCGATGCCGCACACGCCATTTTGACACGACCGTCACGCGAGTTCACCGGGCAGTTCTGCATCGACGACAAGGTGCTGTACGCCTCCGGCGTCAGGGACTTTGAGCACTACCGTGTCGATCGCACCGTGCCGTTGATGTCGGACTTCTTCGTCCCCGAGGACGACGTGCCGCCACCGGGCGTCATCGTGCGGGCGCTGCCCTCTGTGGGCGCCGCGCAGGCTTCGCGCTAGAGACTTAGCGGTGTTCGGTCCGTCACGGAGCATGTGAACTTGCGAAAATGGGCCGTCATCGCCATCGCGACCTGCATCGCCGTACTGGCGGGAGCGAGCGTCCTGTTCCGTCCCGATCGCGCTATCCGGATCGCTACCGGTTACGCTGCCCATAACATCTGCTCGAAGACCTTCGTCTCGGGATTAGATCCGCAGGCCGTGTTCGCGGAGGTTTCCGACCGTGCCGGGATTCGACGGCTGCGCCATATGCTCCGATTCAGCCTCGACCGCACGGCTCGCACCGTCGATGTCTCGACACTCGGACTATTTCGCAGCCGGGCGGCCTTTCACGACGGGCTCGGCTGCGTCGAGCAGCAGGGACGGAAAGAACCTTATATCCTGAAGAGCGACGTCGAAGCGCTGAAGGCGAAGACGCCGCCGTTGCTCCCCGAGATTGCCGGCCCGGCCGTGGTCGAACCATCCGATCCGGCGCTGAAGGCAGCGCTCGATCATGCCTTCGAGGAGCCGCCAACGCCGCCGTTCCGGCGGACCAAGGCGGTGGTCGTGGTGCACGACGGCAAGGTGATTGCCGAACGCTACGCACCCAGCATCGGCATCGACACCCCGCTGCTCGGCTTCTCCATGACCAAGTCGGTGGTCAACGCGCTGATCGGCATCCTCACCCAGCAGGGCCTTGTCACGCCCTCGATGCCCGCGCCGATTCCGGAATGGCGCGGCGCCGCCGATCCGCGGCGCGAGATCGAGGTCGAGCATCTCATGCGCATGACCAGCGGCCTCGATCTGGACGAAACCAATTCCGGCTTCGATGCATCCAGCCGGATGTTCCTCGAGGGCGATACGGCTGCCTATGCCGTGAATGCGAAGATGATCGCGCCGCTGGGTACGCGATGGCATTATTCGAGCGCGACCACGCAGATCCTCGCGCGCATCGTCCGCGATGCCGTCGGCGGCCCGGAGCAGACATTGGCATTTGCGTGGCGCGAGTTGTTCAACCCGCTCGGCATGCGCAACGTCACACTGGAGTTCGACGCCTCAGGCACGCTGCAGGGCTCGACCTACATGCTCGCAAGCGCGCGCGACTGGGCGAAGTTCGGCCTGCTCTACCTCAATGACGGCGCGGTCGGAGGAAAGCGCATCCTGCATGAGGACTGGGTCGATTTCTGCGCCGCCGCGACGCTCGACACCGATTACGCCGCCGGATTCTGGACCAATCGCAGTGAGCACCCCAACGCCAGGGGCCGCGTCGCGGCTCGGCATGCCCCGCGACGCGTTCTTTGCTTCGGGCGACCTCGGCCAGCGTATCGTGATCATGCCGTCACAGCGCCTCGTCGTGGTGCGGCTCGGTGACAGCGTGGATCCAACGGGCGACATAAGAGGGCTTGCCCGGCTGGTGAAAGAGGTGATCGCGGCTACCCAAGGGACGTCATTCCGGGATGGTCCGAAGGACCAGACCCGGAATCTCGAGATTCCGGGTTCGCTTCGCGCCCCGGAATGACCATGTCCTCACCTTCCAACAGCATATGGCCCGCCCTTTTCCAGCGCGCGCGCATAGGCCGGCCGGGCGTGAATGCGTTCGAGAAACGCCATCGCTTTGGGATGACCCATCTCCAGCCCGCCACGTGCCGCGGCGGCTTCCAGCGGAAAGCTCATCTGGATGTCGGCGCCGGTGAACTCGCTGCCTGCGAACCATTCGCTTTTTGCCAGTTCGCCCTCCCAGTAATCCATATGCTGCTTGAGCTGCGGATTGACCAGCGTGGTCAGCGCCGTGTTGGACACCTTGCGCACCAGCGGCCGCAGCAAGGCCGGCGCGCGTTTCGGCATCAGCGTGAACAGCAGCTTCAGCAGCAGCGGCGACATCGCCGAGCCCTCGGCATAGTGCAGCCAATAGGTGTAGCGCAGACGCTCCGGCGTGTTTGGCGGCGGGATCAGGCGGCCATTGCCATAGGTGCCGATGAGGTATTCGCAGATCGCGCCGGACTCGGCGATGGTGTTGCCGTTGTCGGTAATGACAGGCGATTTGCCGAGCGGGTGAATGGCGCGCAGTTCCTTGGGCGCCCGCATGTCCGGCTGGCGCTGATAGCGGACGATCTCGTAGGGCACACCGAGCTCTTCGAGCAGCCACAGCACGCGCTGCGAGCGGGAATTGTTGAGATGATGCACCGTCAGCATGGCCGTCCCCTTCCAATTGGCGCGCCGTTGGTGCCAGCGGGGCGAAGGAAAGTCGAGACGGCCTAAAGGGTAGAAATATATTTACCCGGATGATATTGACAATCCAATTTATCCGGGTAAATATAAGCCACTGAAAATCCAGAGTTTCTCCAATGGCTGGCAAGACTCGCGCTCATTTCACGGCCTTTATCGGCCCGCAACGCCTGGCGGCGGGCCCGCTCGCGGAGGTCGCAATCGCGGTCATGCAGGCTTCCCGCCGGCCCGCCGTGCCGCCGATCATCATCTTCAGCGACGCGACCGGCCAACCGATGGATCTCGATCTTCGCGGCACCGAACGCGAAATCATTGCCCGCCTGCCGCAACCCGCTTCGCCCCCGGATGTCGAAACCGATGAGACGGCGGCAGCGGAGCCGCGTGGGCGCGGACGACCCAAGCTCGGCGTCGTCGCGCGCGAGGTGACGCTGTTGCCGCGCCATTGGGAGTGGCTGGGGGCGCAGCCCGGCGGCGCATCGGTGGCGCTCCGCAAGCTGGTGGAAGAAGCGCGCCACGCCAATGGCGATGCGGATCGCGCCCGCGCGGCAAGGGACGCTGCCTATCGCTTCATGTCCGTGATGGCCGGCAATCTCGCCGGCTTCGAGGAAGCGTCGCGGGCGTTGTTCGCCGGTGACCGGCGGCGATTCGTCGGTCTGGTCGCCGGCTGGCCCGACGATATCCGCGACCACGTCGTCAAACTCGCCTTCAGCGATCGCGCGGAATAGGACCCCATCGGTTCTGATAGTATTAGAACCCGGCCCTGGTTTGTTGTTTTGACGCGTTTTCCTGACGCGAACCGGTACCCACTTCGCTCGAAAACGCCATGGCCATCACGAACTCATCTCTCCCCGGAATCTGAACGTGTCAAAAGCACTATCTCTTCGGAAAACATTTCTGCGCTTCCTTGCGCCGATGATGCTGAGCAACATCCTGCAGTCGATGTTCGGCACCATAAACGGCATCTATATCGGACAAATGATCGGGGTCGATGCGCTCGCGGCCGCTTCGGTGTTCTTCCCTGCGATGTTCTTCTTCGTCGCGTTTGTCGTCGGGTTGAGCTCGGGCGCTTCCGTCATGATCGGCCAGGCGTGGGGTGCCGGACAGCCCGACAAGGTCAAGGCGGTTGCCGGCACGACGTTGACGGTCGCCCTGCTGCTGGCGACAGCGATCGCGATGATCGGTGGCTTGTTCAGTCGGCAACTCCTGACCGCGCTCGCCACCCCGCCGAACATCCTCGACGCCGCCAACTCCTATGCGCGGATCATGATGATCACCATGCCGGTGACATTCGTGTTCATCCTGATCACGGCGATGATGCGCGGTGTGGGCGATACCGTGACGCCGCTGCTGGCATTGACGGCTTCAACGGTCGTTGGCCTCGCGGTAACCCCGGCCCTGATTCGTGGCTGGTTCGGCCTGCCCCCGCTCGGCGTGGCCAGCGCGGCCGTCGCCTCGACGGTCTCGAGCCTGTTCACATTGGTGTGGCTCTATTTCCATCTTCGACGGCATCGACATGCGCTGGCTTTCGACGCTGCTTTTCTGCGCGCGATGCGGCTCGATCTCACCCTGTTGCGAACCGTGCTGCGGCTCGGCATTCCAACGGCTATCGGCATGGTCGTGATATCGCTGGCCGAGCTGGTGCTGCTCGGCCTCGTCAACGGCTTCGGCTCTCACGCCACCGCGGCCTATGGCGCGGTCAACCAAGTCATCAGCTATGTGCAGTTTCCGGCGATATCGATTGCGATATCCGTCTCGATCTTCGGCGCGCAGGCGATTGGTCGCGGCAACTCGGGCCAGGTCGGCGTGATCGTCAGGACCGGTCTTGAGATGAACCTCGTCCTGACCGGCGGACTGGTAGCGCTCGGTTATCTGTTCTCCCGCCCCCTGATGGGGCTCTTCATCGTCGACCCTGCAGTGCTTGAGCTCGCGCAAGAGCTGCTCCACATCACGCTGTGGAGCATGGTCCTGTTCGGCATGGCGACGGTGTTTTCCGGGGCGATGCGCGCCGGCGGCACGGTTTGGATGCCGCTGTTGATCTCGATCGTGGCGATCACCCTGGTCGAGGTACCAGCGGCGATCGTGCTCAGCCGCACCATTGGCATCAAGGGCGTCTGGATCGCCTATCCCGTCACCTTCGCAACCATGTTTGTGCTGCAGATGGCCTATTACGGACTGGTATGGCGCAAGCGCGCGGTCGAACGCTTGATTTGACATCGTGTCCAGCGCCTCACATGATGACAATCATATTGTACCGCACCGGCTTGCGCCACAATGCGCAGCAAACAGAGCGGAATACCAAAAGCCGAGGGAGGCCGCCGCCGTGAGCTCAAATCCGCAATTCCTGTTCGATTTCGGCAGTCCCAACGCCTTCCTCAGCCACGAAGCGATTCCGGCGATCGAAAAGCGCACCGGCGCCAAGTTTGAATATGTGCCGATCCTGCTCGGCGGCATCTTCAAGGCCACCAACAACAAGTCGCCAGCCGAAACGCTCGCCGGCATCAAGAACAAGCGCGAATTCCACGCGCTGGAAACCGAGCGCTTCCTGAAGCGCTTCGGGGTCAGGCCCTATGTCTAGAATCCATTTTTCCCGGTCAACACGCTGAACCTGATGCGCGCGGCGGTGGCGGCCCAGCTCGAAGGCGTGTTCGAGAAGTATGTCGAGGCCGCCTTCCATCACATGTGGGTCGAGCCGAAGAAAATGGATGACCCCGAGGTGGCGGCCAAGGCGCTGGCGTCGTCCGGCCTCGATGCCGTCAGGCTGCTGACGCGCTCGCAGGACGCCGATGTCAAGGCCAGACTGATCGAGAACACCCAAT
Organism: Bradyrhizobium sp. AZCC 2262; assembly: GCF_036924535.1. Taxonomy (NCBI): domain Bacteria; kingdom Pseudomonadati; phylum Pseudomonadota; class Alphaproteobacteria; order Hyphomicrobiales; family Nitrobacteraceae; genus Bradyrhizobium; species Bradyrhizobium sp. AZCC 2262. The sequence goes on from NZ_JAZHRT010000001.1 coordinate 8,000,336, forward strand.
CCGCCGTCGAGCGCGGCGCGTTCGGCTCGCCGACCTTTTTCGTCGGCAAGGAAATGTTTTTCGGCAAGGAGCAACTTCGCGAAGTCGAAGAGATGGTCTCGGGGAAATAGCCGCCCGGCTCAAGCCGTTCGGCCAGACATGGTAGGCAGGCGAATAGTGAGTGGCAAATAGCTGATGGTCGGTGGTAATGGTGGCCCGGAATTTTCCGGCTCGGAATCCGCCAACCCGCTATCCGGCTCCCGCCAAGACCAGCAACAAAACCAACAATAAAGGAAGTTCATCCATGCGTATTCTCGTGGTCGGCGCCGGCGCCATCGGCGGCTATTTCGGCGGCAGGCTGCTTCAGGCCGGCAACGACGTGACATTCCTGGTCCGGCCGAAGCGCGCTTCCGAACTGGCAAGCGCAGGCCTCGTCATCAAGAGTCCCGCCGGCGACGTGACGCTCAAGAGCCCGCCGACGGTGCAGGCCGACAAGCTTGCCGAGAAATTCGACGTTGTGCTGCTGAGCTGCAAGGCGTTCGACCTGGAAGACGCGATCAAGTCGTTTGCCCCCGCCGTCGGGCCGCAAACGGCGATCATCCCGCTGCTCAACGGCATGCTGCACCTCAACGTGCTGGACGAGAAATTCGGCGCCGCCCGCGTGCTCGGCGGCCTCTGCGCGATCGCGGTGACGCTCAACGAGACCCGCGAGGTGGTCCAGCTCGCGCCGATGCAGTCGCTCAATTTCGGCGAACGCGATAGCGCCCTGTCGGAGCGGGTGCGCGCGATCGCGAAAGTGTTTGAGAGCGGCAAGTTCGGCGCAGTGGCCAGCGAACACATCATGCAGGACATGTGGGAGAAGTGGGTTTTCCTCGCTTCGCTCGCGGCGTCGACCTGCCTGATGCGCACTTCGGTCGGCAACATCCTGGCGGCCGCCGGCGGCAAGGATTTTCTGCTCGGCATGCTCGATGAATGCAGCGCAATTGCCAAGGCGTCGGGCCACGCGCCCACCGGCCCGTTCTTCCAGCGCACCAGCGGCCTGTTGACGACCGAGGGCTCGCCGATGACCGCCTCGATGTTCCGCGACATCAAAGCGGGGTTGCCGGTCGAGGCCGACCACGTGATCGGCGATCTCGTCGCGCGCGCCGATGCGGCGAAGATTCCGGTACCGAAGCTGCGGATCGCCTACACCCATCTCAAGGCGTATGAGAAGCAGCGCTCCTTGTAGTCATCCGGCTCTCGGTCGTCCCTGCGAAAGCAGGGACCCATAGCCACAAATGTCCATTATTTAAGAAGGCGTCCACTCCATCGCCCCACCGAGAAGCCGCGGAGTATGGGTCCCTGCGTTCGCAGCGACGACGTTAGAGATGCGCGAGGTAATGTGCCAGCGCCTCGATCTCCTCCTCGCTGAGGGGATAGGCGACATCGGCCATCGCGGCCATGGCGCCGCCGGATCGCACCCCCGATTTGTACTCGCGTAGCGCCTTGACGAGATATTCCTCACGCTGGCCGGCGACGCGCGCGACCCCCTTGGTGCCGGCATAGGTATCGGTGTGGCATGAGGCGCAACGCCGGCCGACGGCCGCCTGCGCGCCCTTCTTCGACAAATCGGGGTTGTCGTCGGGCTTTGATTCCTTCGGCGGCGCGAGCGAAGCAAAATAGGCGCCGAGGTTGCGGATATCCTCATTGTTGAGCTGCTCGACGATCGGCTGCATCTGCTCGTTCTTGCGGGTGCCGGCGCGAAAGAACACGAGCTGCCATTGAATGAAGAGATCGGGCTGGGCCACGAGCGAGGGGATGTTTTCCATCCGCGAAATGCCGCCCTCGCCGTGGCAACCGACGCACAGCTCGGCCTTCTCCTTGCCGGCCGCGATATCGGCGGCACGAACAGGCGAGCCGCAGGCGATTGTCGACGCCAGCACGATCCCAACCAGTGCATTTCGCATGTGAACTCCTCTGCACCACACCTCAAACAACAAGGGCTGCGGCCACCCGTTCCCGAGCAACCGCAGCCCTTGATGGTTCAAGGTCTACTTCTTGTAGCTGATGCGATAGATCGCACCGGCCCAGTCGTCGGCCACCAGGATCGAACCGTCCTTGGCCAGTACGATATCCGCCGGACGGCCTTGATAGCCCGTGTCTCCCTCGAGCCAGCCGGACGCAAAGATTTCCGACTTGGCGTTCTTGCCGTCTGCATCGACGATCACGCGCTTGATCCGGGCGCCCTGGTACTTGTAGCGGTTCCAGGAGCCGTGTTCGGCGATCAGGATGTTGTTCTTGTACTCGGCCGGAAATTGATCGCCGGTATAAAACTTCATGCCGAGCGGCGCGACATGTGCCCCAAGATTGACGACGGGCGGCGTGAATTCAGAGCACTTGTGACCCATCGCGAATTTCGGGTCCGGCATATCGCCCTGGTGGCAGTAGGGATAGCCGAAATGCTCGCCGATCTTGGAGATCATGTTGAGCTTGTCGCTCGGCATGTCGTCGCTGATCCAGTCGCGCGCGTTCTCCGTGAACCAGTATCGCCCCGAGCGCGGATCGACGTCGCCGCCGACGCTGTTGCGGACGCCGAGCGCCCAGATCTCGGCGTTGCCGGTCTTGGGATCGACGCGGCGGATCTGCGAGACGCTGGTTGGGGGGATGCCGATGTTGAAGGGCGGTCCGAACGGCATATAGAACCAGCCATCCTTGTCGACGGCGATGTATTTCCAGCCATGCGCGGCGTAGGACGGCATGTCGTCATACACCACCTTGCCGGCGCCGAGATTGTCGAGATTGGCTTCGGCGTTTTCGTATTTGATCAGCTTGTCGGTCGCGATCACATAGAGCGAGCCGTCGAGGAAGGCGAGACCGGTGGGCATATTGAGGCCCTTGAGGATGGTCTTGACCTCCTTCTTCCCGGCATTGTCCTTGATCGCATAGACATTGCCGAGGCCGAAGGAGCCGACGAACAGCGTGCCCTTGTCGCCCCACGCCATCTGCCGCGCGGCCAGCACGTTGGAGGCATAGACTTCGATACTGAAGCCCGCCGGCAGCTTGATCTTCTTCGTCAACGCCGCCAGTTCGGCGTCCGAGGCGCCTGTCGGCGGACCGGATGGCGGGGCCTGGCCTTTCTGGCCCTCGGTCTCGTCGCCGAGGAACCAGTCGTCGGGCGGATGGGTCCAGAAGTCCTTGGTACCGGACTCGTATTTTTTCAAAGGCTTTTGTTGCGCGCTGGCCTGGCTGACCCCCGCGACAACGAGGACGGCTGCGAGCGCAAGAATAGATCGATTGAAAGCCGATTTCATCGCGTCACTCCCTATGCAGCATGGCGGCTGCGCCTGTTATTATTTTAAAGCGTCGAGAGGCGAACTTGGTCTGATGATGAGAAACAGACCTGGAAATGGTAGCATATCCGTTGCGGGGGATACGCGGCTCCTTCAGACAAAAACAGACTGAAGGGAAAACTCTTCGCCCGATTTGGTCTGAGACTTTTTCGCGACGGAGACGCTGCACCGCAATATTTGCGCAGAGCGAATGCGCGTCGCGAACGGGAGGCGTCCCACCGCGTGGGCGAGCTTCCACAGAAAGTGGATCCGTCCGAGTCTGTTCTATTCGATGGGACAGGCCCGATCGGCGCCTGTCACGCACCGATCAGCGGCTGGGCGCCGAGATATCCAGAAGACGAGATGACGCAAGTTGCCGAAGCCCTCGGCGCTACCTCGTTCGCTTGACGGTGAGGTATGCAGTGCCGCGATTGTTGCGGTAAAGCCAGTCATAGAAATCCGGCACACCGATCACGGCGTCGTTGACGAAGACGAACAGTTCCTGTTTGCGATCGGGCGCAATCGTGGGCGCGATATTGAACTGGATGATGTCGTCGTAAGGATCAGGCTCGTAGGAGCTCTCTTCGCCGCCGACATGCCCAAAACGCAGCACGACGCGGAACCAATCCTTGGATAGCTCCCGCCGCAAAGGCACAAACAAGGAGAGATATATACGCTCGTACCAGGCCGGCTGGTCTTTGACGGAGAAGCCTCCGACCGGAGTGCCGATGCGGGTGACGCCGTTGAACCATGGCTCACCCGGCTGGATGGTCACATAGTAGCGCGCGCGATGTTCGAGCAGGATGCCTGTTGCCTTGCACAGCTCCGACGTTTTGAATTCGATACGCTTGCTCTGGTTGATTTCAAGCACTGCGGGCTTTGGATCGGCATCGCCGTGAACGCAGGTGTATCCGGCCACGTCCAGGGCATCGTAGGCGAGGTGATTCACCACTGCAAATCCGAGATAGAAGAACACCACCGCGAAGAACGCCGGCGCGATCGTGCGTTTCAGACGGTCGTGGAAGCCGATGTAAAGCGGGCTGCTGCGGAGACGATAGATCCAGTTGTCGGGCAGGCCTGACGGTCCTTCCGGCGTCTTTCGCCAGATCGAGGCCATCAGGTTTGCGGTGCGACCTGCTATTTGCGAGGACACGTACAGCAAACCGGAAACCAGACCAGCCAGAACGAGGAACCAACCGGGCGCGCGGGCATAACCATCGATCCACGTCGATGCGAAGCCTGGAAGAAATCCGCCAGCAAAGCGCACGAAGTCGGATACCCAGCGAATCGGACTTGTATATTCATCATAACGTTGCGCGCCGCTCACCAGCGGAAACAGCGCCAGCCACAATGTCGCGCCGACGGTGGCGAAATAGGTGATGCGGCGCTTCCAGACCTCGTTCCAAACATGTTCCTGCGCCAGCGCCCGCTGCGCCGCAGCCGTGCTGGTTTCAAACGGTTCTGCGGCTGGCCCGATCCTGAACTTGTCGGGCGATACGATCTCGCCGTCTTCCTTGACGACGCGGTAATATGGCGGAAGGCCAACCGGCGCGTAGGCATGCGCGTGGTTTTCGATGCGCCTGAAGGCGCTTTCGTGAATTTTTGCAATTCCGACGCCGACCTCGTCGTCTTCCTGTTTCCTGGTCTCCGGATACAGGAATGGGACCAGTTTGCGCGGCCCGTAGCGGTAATAGCCGCCGAGACCCTTGCGCGGATCGTACAGCCGTCCGTCCTTGTCCCGCCTGGAAATCGCGTTCTTGAACGTGTCGGGATCTGAAATCATCAGATCAGGATTGGGCGGCTCGTTGGCATAATCCGATTTGAACTTGAGCCCGCATCGTTTGGCCTCGGTAATCATCCAGACGAAGGGGATGTAGGCGAGGGCATCGTCGGGATAGCCGCCGCCGACATTGGTGTGGACGCCGGCGAACCAGACCTGGCTGATACGTTCGTCCTTGATGAAGCGCCGCCCTTCGGCATCGGGCGCAGCGGTGTTGCCGTTGGTGCCGGCGGTTTCGTCCCAAAGCTGCGGGTGGAATGTAGTCCGCTCCTCGTCGAGCGCCAGCGCCTGACAGGCGCGCATGACACGAGGCGAGAGACGATTGTTCGGCAGTTCAATCGGCCAGATGTACTGATGGATGCCGCGGGTCATCTCGTCGACCGGCATGCCATAGGCGGCAACCGTGTCCCAGACGCCGACGAACCTGATCTTGACGTTCCTGCGAACCTCTTTCGGAGGATAATGCGGCCCGAACTTGTTGCGGATCCACTGATAGGGCGCTTCAAACTTCAGATGATGGTAGCGGTCCCTGCGATAGGCGCGGTAGGCCGCACTCGCCAGGCTGTGGAGTTCGGCCTCATTGTCGGCTTTGACGAGCCCCTGGCTGTCGATGAGCCCCATCACGATCCGGATCGTGAAGGCGCCGCGGCTGAATCCGAAACCGAACAGCTCGTCGTCGGCATCGCGATAGTTGCGGCAGGCGAATTTGTAGAGAGCGATGACGTTGCGCCGCAGGCCGAGACCGAACGCGCCACCGAGGATCGCCATCGGTTTGAACGACGAGGTCCCGACGCCGTCGTCGTAAAACGCGATCTGGTCGTTGCCGGAAAGATCCAGCGCCTCGAAGGTGCGCCAGACATTGGTTCGCCAGACTTTCGCCGACGAGTTACCGGTGCCGTCGGATAGCAGAATGATTTTTCGGCCCACGAAATTGCCCCCGCCGAGTGATGAAGAGACCCCACAATCTCTGGCCCGGGAGAATTACACGCGCCGCTCGAATCAGGGGAGAGCTGGATCACATCGCGGGACCAAAAACGACAAGGCCGCCAAAAGGCGGCCTGTCATCGATCCGGTAGTCTGCCATGGAAAGAAAATCTGGAGCGGGCGAAGGGGCTCGAACCCTCGACCCCGACCTTGGCAAGGTCGTCGGATAGCCCCTCATACGCCAACATATCCTAACTCCATTAACCCGCCTTAACCTTGAAATCATTGACGAATTGCGCGTTTGTGGCCCTTCGTGTCTAACGTTCGGCAACGGGCCAAAATGCCCGGAAAAGATACCCCTAGGTACCCCGAACGAGTTTCCGCCATGCAAGCCGCCGTCAAGTTGACCCGCGACAGGGTCGAAGCCACGAAGCCCGCCACCGCCCGGCGGGAGGTCAGGGATGCGCTCGCGCCCGGCTTGCGGCTCGTTGTGCAGCCGTCCGGGCATCGTTCTTGGGCGTTCCGCTACAAGCTCGGCGGCAAGGCTCGGAAGCTGACGCTCGGCGACTATCCTGCTATGTCGCTGGACGCCGCCCGGACGGCCGCCGTCACGGCGCGGGGTGAAGTCCTTCAGGGCCGTGACCCCGCCGCCGACAAGGCCATCGCTCGCGCCCCGGCGAACAGCGTCTTGGCTGCCTTCAAAGATTATGACCGGAGTCATCTGTCGTGGGGCCGCGACTACATTGACCACGAAACCGGCGACGTGATCCCGGCCGCGAAGGACAAGGACGGCAACACCGTGGAACCGGCCATCGGCGCGGATACGGCGGCGGCGACCCGGTCGTTCTTCCTGCGTCGCGTTCTGCCTGTTTGGGGCGTGCGTCAGGCCGGTTCGATCACGCGGCAGGACGCGGTTGCATTACTGGACACGTTGAAAGCCTTCAAGGACGCCCGGCGCAAAGGCAGGACTCGCCTGTCCCATTTCTTCGGCTGGACGATGGACCGCAACGCGTTGGTTACGGTCAATCCAGCGGTGGGCATTGCGGCGGAAGGGTCAGCATCGCGCGAACGCGCCTTGACCGACGACGAGCTACGCGCCGTGTGGCTTGCCTGCGATCAGGTAGGGAACTTCGGCGCGATGGTGCGCACAAATGATTCTAACGCTCGCCCGCCGAACCGAAGTTGCGGAAATGACTGACGCCGAATTGACGGAATCGCTTTGGGAATTGGAAGGCCAGCGCACGAAGAACGGCCGTCCGATGGACATTCACCGTACGGCAGCGCTGAACGCCGTGTTGGCTTCTGTGAAACGGTCCGATGGCTGCACCTTCGTGTTCGAAGGCCGCCACTACAATCGGCCCATTGGCGGCTTCAGCGACTGGAAAGACAAGCTTGATGCCATCACCGGGAAGAGCGTGGCACCGTGGACGCTGCACGACCTCCGCCGGACGGGCACAAGCCTGATGCAGCGTCTAGGGATCGCGTTCGAGGTGCGCGAAGCGTGCTGCAATCACACAATCAAGGGCGTGGCCGGGACCTATAACCGGTACGCCTATGCTGCCGAAAAGCGCCATGCGTTCGAAGCGCTCGCCGCCGAGATAGACCGCATAGTTTCCTGCCGCGAACTGTCGAACGTGGTCCCGTTAACTAAGCCAGCGGCCTAACCAAACGTTAGTGGATAAGAGCACGCGCGTGAGCATATGTTGCCCAAGTCGGGGCTTCCCTAGTGGTCGCCCGTGTACGACGCGACTGCGAGTGACTTTGACTGAAGGCGGATAGTGCAACGGGACGCCTTCCAATGCTCGCTACGGGACGAGACCGAACGGTGTTGGCGACCTTAGCCAAATAAACCCGTGGTTTGCACTTCACTGTGACGCCTTCGGCGTCGCGATGGAGTCGCGCTATGTCGCTTTCCGATTTAGATACTACTTCCAAACCTAAAAAATATGCGCGCGTCGCGCAGGTCCGCAACCGCTACGGCGATTGCAGCGACATGTGGCTGACGCGAAAGATGCGGGAGGAAGGTTTTCCCGCGCCCGTCTTTTTCGGTGGCCGTGACCGCTTCTGGCAAGTCGAGGACTTGGACGCATGGGACGCGCTTATGATTCAGCGAGGTCGCCAATCAACGCCGGTTCCGTCACCGCGCAACCAGCGGTGATGTCATGGCAGACCCCGACATTGATCAACTATTGCAGAATGCTCTCATCGGTTCACGCCCCGCGATCTTGGCTTACTTGAAGGCCGTTGCTGATCCGCGAATCGTCGCCAAGTTCGAATTGGTGAACTTCAACCTTTTGCAGCAAGTCGAAGCGCTCGCGCATAAAGAGCGACTTCGTGATTCCGGCATGCCAATGGAAGAAATCATCGAAGTGACCACGCGCGTGTTTGGCCTTAACACACGAAGCCTGCTCAGGGGCGGGGGCAGTGGCTACGACACAGCTAGGGCGATACATGCCGAGATGGTGAAAGCGCGCGCCAAAGCCGAACTAATGCCTCCCCCTATTCAGGGGGACTTTCCCCCTGTTTAGCAGGGCGAAAAGGACGATGGCGCACTCTAGGTTTGAGATCGAACACAAACCGGAGTGCGCTCACCATGTCCAAGCTCTCATTTCTTTTCTGTGATGACGACCACCTCAACGCAATTGCCAAGAAGGCGTTGAACGGTCCTCTCTCCGGAACCAGCGCTCACGCGGCGCTTCACCGTCTGAAGGCCGCAGGGGAGAAGCATTCCGGCTTGTATCTCTCGCGCTCGCAGCAGATTCGGCATCTCTCCGAAAAGCGGCGGGATAGGCTGAATGACGCGCGCGACGTTGAGCGGAACATTCGCCATTATGGTGAAACTCCGGAGTTGTTGAATCAACTCGCGGAGTTGACAAGCGAGGCCGCTGAGTTTGGTGATGCGATTGCAGGGTTGCGTAACGCGCCGCAGTCGTCAAACCTACCCATTGAAACGGCCATCGGATGGATGCCCGAGCAGACCGCAAGGTTTGTGGATGCGCCGCCCGTCAAGGTGGACCTGACGCAAGGCTTTGTCGAAGCGGTCAGCAACGAACGCGCGAAGCTCGACGAAACCAAGCGCAAGATCATTGAAGTCAACAAGCGACCGCTCCCAAAAGTGGAAGCGGAAGCGCGACTTAGGGATGACGTCAACCGAATTGCGCTCAAACTGGATGTGACCCCGGTAATGTGTTTGCGGCAGCAAGCGCGCGAGCACGTTATGGCCACGCGGGAACTCCCCGCTATTCAAGGCCATGTTGCATTTCCCACGCGTCGGGAAATCTTCGAAGGCGGGCGCACTGGCGAACTCGATGAAGCGTTCCGCTTCCTCTGCTGGATCATGCCCGACGCAATTATCGCAAAAGGCATGGCTGAGCTTGACGCGCTTTACAAAAAGTCCGGCACCGGCCTCTCGGTTGAAGAGCGCGCTCGCGTCATCGCCGGTCTTGACGCGGAATACCTTGAAATTGAACGGCGCGAGGAAGCACTGATCCGTGTTGCCGAAGATCGAGGTGAGTCAATTTGGCGGCGGCCTCAGGCATCCATCTCCGCTGTTCTAGGTATCACACCAGCGTAACTCCGGATCGGCCCGCGCGGTATCCATGACGCGCGGCCCGTCAGCCGGAAGCGGCGCTACTCCTTCGTCGCTTCCGGCTTCGACATTTTCTGAATCAATCCTTTTGGTGGGGTCTATAATGTCAAAATCTTGGTTCACCGCGCGCAACGCGGGTACGGTTGGTGAAATTGCCATCTATTCTGAAATCGGCGGAAGCGGCGTGACTGCCGAAGCCTTCCATGCCGACCTAAGCCGCATGCGCGGTGTTTCCACCTTGCTTATCAGCATCAACAGCGACGGAGGAGACGTAAGCACCGGTATGGCCATCGCAAACATGCTGCAACGCTTCCCGGCCCGAAAGGTGGTGCGCATCGACGGTCTAGCTGCGTCGATGGCCTCCGTTATCGCGATGGTCGGGGATGAAATCGTGATGCCAAGCAATGCAATGATGATGATCCACAATCCGTGGGGAGGCGTTGTTGGCGGTGCGGAGCAACTGAAGTCCTTTGCGACCGCGTTGGAGGTGATGCAGGCGAACATCGTCATGGCTTACCAATCCCTCCTGTGGGACAAATGATCCAACGGGAGTCAAGTCCGACACGCTTTCTGGATTTCAGAGCGTCGGACAATGCTTGTAGGTAGAGAATGTCGGACGCACCTTCCACTAGCAAGGTATGCTTGCCGACAAACAGCGACTGCATGATCTCGTATCCTAGTGCTCCCTGAAGGGGGAACAAGGTATCAGGATCGTTCGATAAGACGTCTTCGCGAACCTTTGTCCCCTGTGAAACGCGTCGCGTTCCCGAGAGCGCGACTTGGTCTTCAACGACCCTTGCTGAAAGCAACTTGTCAGGCGCAACCATGAACGGCGAGTGGGTTGAATAGATAATCTGATGGTGCGGCGCGAGCTTCTCATCAAAATATTTTAGAAGATCAGCCTGCGCTTTCCCATGAAGTGTCAGCCCCGGTTCGTCCAGCAGTAGGAGAACAGGTTTTCCGCTCGCCTTCACTTGGGCAAATTTCACAAGGAAAGAGAAGAACCAAACGAAACCTGCGCTTCGTTCTGAAAACGGCGTGTCAACGCGGTGCAAGTGGTTGTAGATGCGAGCACGTCCTACGGTTCCGCTGTTGAAGGGTGCGACGTCACCGGGCTTGCCAGCACTGACATCGACGCGAACTTCAAGGTCCGGGTTCTGCGTCCAATACTCCAGGATTTGATCGGTGATATTGTTAGACGCGCCTTGGAGTTTGGCGTTGAACGTCTCGTATGTCGTAACGCTCAGAATTTCTTCGAGCGGCACGCCTGCATACTCCATGAACTCTAGAAAAAGGCGCGCGCCGCTGTACTGGTCCAGCTGAAGCTGACCATTTGTCGTCAACTGTTGGAGTTGATCAAACTGGACGGCACCATCCATGCGGTCGTAGTTTGAAAAATACATGAATTGGGGCAGGTAGTGACGAACCCACTGCTCGACTCGCCCTGTGAGCGTCTTGTATCCTTTCAGGCGTTCCAAAAGTTTTTGCTGTTCGGGTGTCGGCTCGGGAAGCCCCGACAACTTCGCGATTAGCTCTTCCGTAGTTTGCGAGGTCCTGAGCGCGGCAATTTGCGCATCATTGAAGCCGCAATTTGCAAGAGCGTTGTCGATAGCGGCCTGAAGGTTCACCTCGACTTCAATATCGGCGGTCTTTGCGCCGTAACGGCGCTTTACCTTAACAACTGGATTTGTGACAACACCGCTACCAAGCTCAGCGACAATTCTCTCTAGCTCCTGCGTCGATAATTGCCATTCGGTGTCGATGGCGATGGCGTCGCCGTCCGTGTGTCGCTCGCTATACGCGGTGAGATATCGGCGAGGATAGTCCCGCTCTTTGTCAAGTACGGCTGGTGTGCTGGGGTGCGGGTTCAGTGCGGCCAGCGCCAGCAGGATGGCACTTTTACCGGCCTCGTTTTTTCCGACCAAACATGTGACTTGATCTACCTTGAATGGGCCGGAATCTTCTACCGAACGAAAATTCTTAACGTGAGCTTTAATTAGCTTCATTTGCAAATCCACCTCGGGAATCGCGCTCTTGCGCTTGCAACCGATGGGTGAACCGATTCTTGGCATTCAACAAGTGGGGCGGATGAGAGTCTGACAGGAATCTGTGGGATGATCGCAGCGGCCGGGCGTACGTCCCGCACGGCGCTGGCTAGATATGACGCTGCGCTGTACAGCCTTCATTATGGCTCGCACTTCGACCCCAACAGCGACACGCCCCGGAAGATACCCCTAGGTTACCCCGGCGCTAAAAACGCACGACTGCCGACCCCCGAAGGGGTCAGCTAAGTCATTACCAATGTTGAGAGAAGTTGGAGCGGGCGAAGGGGCTCGAACCCTCGACCCCGACCTTGGCAAGGTCGTGCTCTACCACTGAGCTACACCCGCATCCGAGATGGCGGCGAACGCTCGCCGTCAACGGCAGACCTATGCCAAATGCGGACCGTGAATGCAACAGTCAGCGTGTGGTCCAGTGTTACGTGGGTCGTTCGATTTCATTAACAAATGGGAACGAATCGGTCCGAAACAACGCCTAAGCAGGTTTGTCGGCCCCTTGAGCCCCACGTCGGGAACCCAGGTCCAGGCCGCCCGGGCGACCACAGGGCGATTCGAACCATTTTTCCTTGCCGAACCAACCTCCCGACGTCCGTCCCGCGCCGCAATCACAATTGAAGGTCCCATCGAAGGTCCTTGCCTCGAAGGGCGTCAATGTTCCCGGGAGGTTCCAGCCCACCCGGTCCCCGAGGACGCGGCCGGCGCCTGCCGATTGAATTTTGTGGCCAAGCCGCCATCTAGCGGATGAGGAACTTCGCCCCTAGCCGTGCTAGAACGGGCCCCGAAATTCCGAGACATCTTCTCAAAGACATCAGGCGAGGATTACCGTGACGATAGTTGAGCAGGGCGGCGGCCCGGCGCCGCAGGCAGCACCCGATCTGATCAAAGAGACCACCACCCAGACCTTCGTGAAGGATGTCATCGAGGAATCGAAGCGTCAGCCGGTGCTGATCGACTTCTGGGCGCCGTGGTGCGGCCCTTGCCGCCAGCTCACGCCCGTTCTCGAAAAGGCGGTCCGCGCCGCCAAGGGCAAGGTCAAGCTGGTCAAGATGAACATCGACGAGCATCCGGCCATCCCCGGCCAGATGGGCATTCAGTCGATCCCGGCCGTGATCGCGTTCGTGGGCGGCCAGCCCGCCGATGGCTTCATGGGCGCGGTGCCGGAGAGCCAAATCAACGCCTTCATCGACAAGCTTACCAAGGGCATGACGGCGCCGGGCGAGCCGAATATCGCAGAGATCCTGCAAGAGGCTGAGGCCGTGCTGGCCGAGGGCGATCCTGCCGCGGCCGCCCAGATCTATGCCGAGATACTGGGTTTCGATGCCACCAATATCGCAGCCCTGGCGGGACTGGCGAAATGCTATGTGATGACGGGCGCCGTCGAACAGGCCAAGCAGACGCTTGCAATGGTGCCGGAATCGAAACGCAATGACGCGGCCGTCAAGGCGGTGCAGGCCTCGATCGACCTCGCCGAGCAGGCCCAAACGGTCGGTCCGGTGACCGAGCTGGAACAGAAGGTCGCCGCAAACCCGCTCGACCATCAGGCGCGATTCGACCTCGCGACCGCGCTCAACGCGACCGGCAAGCGTACCGAGGCGACCAACCAGTTGCTGGAGATCGTCAGGCGTGATCGCAAGTGGAACGATGACGGCGCGCGCAAGCAGCTGGTGCAGTTCTTCGAGGCGTGGGGCGGCGCCGACGAAGCGACCGTCGAGGGACGAAAGCGGCTGTCGACGATTCTGTTCTCGTAGGGCGCGTATTCCACGAACCAACGAACTGACCGGGACTGCAAATGCCGATCAATGCCGAATACCGCGGACCCGGCGAGCTTCCCGAAATCATTCCGGTGTTTCCGTTGCCGGGCGCGCTGTTGCTGCCGCGCGGCCAGATGCCGCTCAATATTTTCGAGCCGCGCTATTTGGCGATGGTGGACGACGCGTTGCGTGACGGTCACCGGCTGATCGGGATGATCCAGCCGGATCTTTCCCACAGCAGGGACGAGGCGAAACCGGAGCTATTCCGGGTCGGCTGCGTCGGCCGCATCACGCAGCTCGCCGAATCCGGCGACGGCCGCTACATCCTGGAACTGACCGGCGTCGCGCGCTTCAAGGTGGTCGAGGAAATCTCGGGTCTGACCGCGTACCGGCAATGCAAGGTGAATTTCTTTCCCTATGTCGACGATTTCGTTGCGCGCATCGGCGAAGAAGCCGTCGACCGCGCGGCCTTGCTCGACGTGCTGACCGATTTTCTCGAAGCCAACAATCTGAAAGTCGATTGGGAAGGGATCGAGAGCGCGCCGAACGAGGCGCTGGTCAACGCACTTGCGATGATGTCGCCCTACGGCCCGGCGGAGAAGCAGGCGATGCTGGAGGCGCCCGACCTGAAAACCCGCGCCGAGATCCTGATCGCGGTGACCGAAATGGACCTCGCCAAGAAGCGCACCAGCGGCGACACCGGGCTGCAGTAGCGCTTCAGTACCCTGCCACGGCGAGCACGACGACGGCGCCGAGCGCTTTCCAGCCAAAGCCGCGGCCGCGCGACCACCAGGCATTGGCGGCGGCGGCAAAGGCGTAGACCGCGACGATGGTCACGACGATCCAGTGCCGGGCGCTCTCCGATCCAAACGAGGGCGCGGCAATCAGCAGCACGCCGCCGCCGATCCACGCCACGGTGCCGGCCTGCCATACCAGGCGAATCAGGGTCCGCAGGCTCTCCGGCTGGATGGTCGCCTTGGCAAACACCTTGGTTTCGCCCAGCACGCCGTGAATCAGGGCTACCGCTATCCCGGCGACACCAGCGCATTGCAGAATGAGATCGCGCATCGAAACGCCTCCATACAGCACTGTATGGTTATGCGCCCTATTCTGGCGCCTGTCAATACAGTAGTGTATGGTGGGATAGCGCGGGACCGATCATGAGCGATCAACTATCGGCAAAGGACTGGCTCGATCAGGGCCTGAAGGCATTGGCGAGCCGCGGCTTCACCGCGCTGAAGGCGGAACCTTTGGCCAAGGCGATGGGGGTGTCGCGCGGCAGCTTTTACTGGCATTTCACCGATATCGGCGCGTTCCACGCCGCGATCCTTGCGCGCTGGCACGAGGTGGCGGCCGAACAGATCATCGCCAATGTCGAGGCGGCTTCGAAAGACCAGAACCCGCTCGCGTTGCTGTTGCGCCGCGTCTTCGGCGAACGCTTGACGCTGGAACGGGCCGTCCGCACCTGGGCAAGTGTCGATCCCGCTGCCCGCGCCGCCGTGCAGGCGATCGATCGACGACGGCTGAGCTATGTGGATGGCCTGCTGGTGCAGTCGGGATTGTCAGCGGAACTGGCTCGCGCCCGCGCCCAAATTTTCTATTGGGCGTTTCTCGGCTTTGCGCTATCGGATCAGCCGTTGCCGAAGACGCGACAACAGGCCGTAGTCGACGAGCTGGTGCGGATGTCAGCGTCATGACACCTCGCGATCCCATATGGTAAGCACCACGGCTATCCGGAGACAGTAAATGAGCGCCTCGCCCGAACGCCTCGACGGCACCGTCGATCCAAAGCTGCTGGAGATCCTGGTCTGTCCGGTGACCAAGGGCCCGCTCGAATTCGATGCGACCCGGCAGGAACTGATTTCGCGCTCGGCCAAGCTCGCCTACCCGATCCGCGACGGCATCCCGATCATGCTGCCGGAAGAGGCGCGGAAGATCGAGTGATAAAAACGGCGAATAGGGAGTGGCGAATAGCGAATGGTCCATTCGCCACTCCCTATTCGCCGTTCGCCTTCTACAATGCGATCAGCTCCGTGTGGCCTGCCAAGTGCCGCTGCAGCGGTCGCCGGTGATGATGCCGCGCCAGGCGCCCGCGCCGTAGCTGCCAACGAGCCGGCCGCCGCCGCTCGCGCGGGATGCGCCGACCGACACATTAACCGCAACCGCACCGGCACGACTGACCGATCCCGAAACCCGGCCGCCGCCGGCCGATGAAACGCGGCTGCCGATGACGGTGAAGGGGACGCTGTAGCCCGAACTGCAATTGCCCCGCGTGGTGGCGAAGACCACGTTCCATGTGCCGTCATAGACCCCCGCCCTGCGGCGGGTCGCGGCGTCGGCGGAAGGCGGCACCGCCATCGCGGCGAATACGACAAGGATCGGGAGCCAGCGCAGGCTGCGCAGGCCAGAAAAATCGTCAAAACGGGCAATCAATCGCCGAAAACGGGTCATTTCGTCCTGCTCCGCACCGAGGTGTTAGCGACATCACCGGTAGGTATCAGCACCGCCTACCGCGGTTCATCGTTGCTATCTGGCGCTTCATCTGCCATAAGCCCGACCTTCATCGCCCGGCTGATCAAGGGCTGCCGTGTCGATGTCCGTGCGGGTTATCTCGAATTCTGAGAAAATCTGAGCACTTTCAACGCTCTAACGAGCATTTTAAGCCGCAAAAGCGCCCCTCGGGCGCATTTTTCTGTGGCCATTAGGAGAGCCAAATGCCCAAGCTGAAGACCAAGTCAGGCGCTAAAAAGCGCTTCAAGGTGACTGCTACCGGTAAAGTGATGCACGCCCAGCGCGGCAAGCGCCACGGCATGATCAAGCGGACCAAGAAGCAAATTCGTCAGCTCCGCGGCACCCGCGTGCTGTTCAAGACCGACGGCGACAACGTCAAGAAGTACTTCTTGCCGAACGCCTGATTGCGCTCGCATTCCGCTAAAAGCCGGCCGCGCCCTGCGCGGCGATCCATCACCGATTTAAAATTCAAGGATAGCAGTCATGTCTCGCGTCAAACGCGGTGTGACCTCTCACGCCAGGCACAAGAAAGTCTACAAGGCCGCCAAGGGTTTCCGCGGCCGCCGCAAGAACACCATCCGCGCTGCGAAAGCCGCGGTCGAGAAGGCCGGCCAATATGCCTTCCGCGACCGCAAGCGCAAAAAGCGCACCTTCCGCGCGCTCTGGATCCAGCGCATCAATGCCGCGGTACGCCCGTTCGGCATGACCTACAGCGTCTTTATCAACGGCCTGTCGAAGTCGGGCATCACGGTGGACCGCAAGGTGCTGTCGGATCTCGCCATCACCGAGCCGGCGGCGTTCCAGGCGATTGCCGAGAAGGCCAAGGCCGCACTGGCGGCCTGATTCGCAATCGCTGCGGCGTCTTGCAATTCCGGTGTCATGCCCCGCGCAGGCGGGGCATCCAGTAACCACCGATCGACAAATTGACCCCGGGGGTTACTGGATCATCCGCCTTCGCGGATGATAACGGTGCCGTTTGGACTGCGAGCGCGCGCTTCCCAAGAGGCACCCCTCGCCATGACCGACCTCGCTCAACTCGAATCCGAAATCCTCAGCCAGATCGCAGCCGCCGGCGACGAAGCCGCGCTCGAAGCCGTGCGCGTCGCCGCACTCGGCAAGAAAGGCTCAATCTCCGCCTTGCTCGCCACGCTCGGCAAGATGTCGCCGGACGAGCGCAAGACACAAGGCGCCGCCATCAATCTCGCCAAGGACAAGGTCACGCAGGCGCTCACCGCCCGTCGCGACATTCTCAAGTCGGCCGCGCTCGATGCCCGGCTTGCCTCCGAGACCATCGACGTCACGCTGCCGCTGCGCGAGGCGCCCGCGGAAGCCGGCCGCATCCATCCGCTGAGCCAGGTGTTCGAGGAGGTCAATACGATCTTCGCCGACATGGGATTTGCGATCGCCGAAGGTCCCGATATCGAGACCGACGACTACAACTTCACAAAACTGAATTTCCCCGAGGGCCATCCGGCGCGGGAGATGCACGACACTTTCTTCTTCAACCCGAAGGAGGATGGCTCGCGCATGCTGCTGCGCACGCATACTTCGCCGGTGCAGGTGCGCACGATGCTGTCGCAGAAGCCGCCGATCCGCGTGGTCTGTCCGGGCCGCACCTATCGCATCGATTCGGATGCGACGCATACGCCGCAGTTCCACCAGGTCGAAGGCCTCGTCATCGACAAGGGGTCGCATCTCGGCCACCTCAAATGGATTTTGCACGAGTTCTGCAAGGCGTTCTTCGAGGTCGACCACATCAACATGCGGTTCCGGCCGTCGTTCTTCCCGTTCACCGAGCCCTCGCTCGAGGTCGACATTCAGTGCCGGCGCGACAAGGGCGAGATCCATTTCGGCGAAGGCGAGGACTGGCTGGAGATTTTGGGCTGCGGCATGGTGCATCCGAACGTGCTGCGCGCCTGCGGCATCGATCCCGACGTCTACCAGGGCTTTGCCTGGGGCATGGGCATCGACCGCATCGCGATGCTGAAATACGGCATCGCGGATCTGCGCCAGTTGTTCGAGAGCGACGTCCGCTGGCTCAACCATTACGGCTTCAAGCCGCTCGACGTCCCGACGCTCGCGGGAGGATTGAGCACGTGAGCCTCGTCGAGACTGCCGTCGCGGAGAGCCCCCCCACCCTAACCCTCTCAGCGCGAGCGAAGCTCGTCGCGACCCGCAAGCGGGAGAGGGGACAAGAGAAGCCATCAGCATGAAATTCACGCTCTCCTGGTTGAAGGACCATCTCGACACCGACGAGCCGCTGGAAAAGCTCGCCGACAAGCTCACCATGATCGGGCTCGAGGTCGAGAACATCGAGGACAAGGCGAAGGCGCTGGCGCCGTTTTCGATCGCGCGGGTGATCTCGGCCGAGCAGCATCCGAATGCCGACCGCTTGCGCGTGTGCATGGTCGACACCGGTGACGGCGGCGCGCCGGTGCAGGTGGTCTGCGGCGCGCCGAATGCGCGCGCCGGCCTCGTCAGCGTGTTCTCACCGCCCGGCACATTCATCCCGGGCAAGAACATCACGCTTGGCGTCGGCACCATCAGGGGCGTCGAGAGCCGCGGCATGCTATGCTCTGCGGCGGAGCTCGAGATCTCCGAAGACCATGACGGCATCATGGAGCTGCCGGCCGATGCGCCCATCGGCAAGGGCTATGCCGAATGGGCAGGCCTCGGCGATCCCGTGCTCGAAATCAACCTGACGCCGAACCGCCAGGACTGCACCGGCGTGCACGGCATCGCGCGCGACCTTTCCGCCGCCGACATGGGCAAGTTCAAAGATCCCGCCATCAAGCCGATCAAGGGTGAATTCCCCTGCCCGGTGAAGGTGACGGTGGAAGACGCCACGCTGTGCCCAGGTTTTGCGCTGCGGCTGGTGCGCGGCGTCAAGAACGGCCCCTCCCCTGAGTGGCTGCAGAAGCTGCTGACGTCGATCGGATTGCGGCCGATCAACGCGCTGGTCGACATCACCAACTTCATGACCTACGACCGCGCCCGGCCGCTGCATGTGTTCGACGCCAAGAAGGTGAACGGCAATCTCACCGTACGCCGCGCCACGGACGGCGAGAGCCTGCTGGCGCTGGACGGCCGCACCTACACGCTCGATCCCTCGATCTGCGTGATCGCGGATGAGCACGGCGTCGAATCGCTCGCCGGCATCATGGGCGGCGAGACGTCGGGCTGCGACGAAAACACCACGGACGTGCTGATCGAATCGGCGCTGTGGAACGAGATCAACATCGCGCAGACCGGCCGCAAGCTCGGAATCAATTCGGATGCGCGATATCGTTTCGAGCGCGGTGTCGATCCGGCCTTCATGGTGCCGGGGCTCGAACTCGCGACCAAACTCGTCACGGAGCTCTGCGGCGGCACGCCGTCGGAGAACGTCGTCGTCGGCAACGCCTTCGGCGAAGACCGCATCGTCGATTTCCCACTGAGCGAGGTGAAGCGCCTCGCTGGCATCGAAGTGCCGCTGGCGGAGATGCGGCGCATCCTCACCCATCTCGGCTTCATGGTCGCCGGCTCGGGCCCGGTGGTGAAGGTCGCGGTCCCCTCGTGGCGCACTGATGTGCACGGCAAAGCCGACATCGTCGAAGAAGTCGTGCGCATCGTCGGTGTCGACAAGGTGCCGATGACGCCGTTCGAGCGCGGCGACGATGCCCGCAAGCCGGTGCTGACCACGATCCAGCTCCGCACCCGCCGGGCCAAGCGCGCGCTGGCCGCGCGCGGCATGGTGGAAGCCGTGACATGGTCATTCATTTCCAAACCGCACGCCGAATTGTTCGGCGGCGGCCAGGCCGAACTCGCGCTCGCCAACCCGATCGCCTCCGACCTCTCGGACATGCGGCCGAGCCTGCTGCCGGGCCTCGTGGCTGCCGCGCAGGCCAACGCCAATCGCGGTTACTCCGACGTGGCGCTGTTCGAAGTCGGCCAGATCTTCAGGGGCGATCGACCAGAGAATCAGTTCGTCGCGGCCTCGGGCGTGCGCCATGGCTTTGCCTCCTCGAAGGGCATGGGCCGGCACTGGTCGGGCTCGGCCATGACCGACGCGCTCGATGCCAAGGCCGATGCGTTCGCGGTGCTGGCGGCGGCAGGGGCGCCGATGCAGGCGCTGCAGATCGTGCCGGGCGGAGCCAGCTGGCTGCATCCCGGGCGCTCCGGCACCATCCAGATCGGCCCGCAGAACGTGCTCGGCTATTTCGGCGAACTGCATCCGCGCACGCTGGAAGCGCTCGGCGCCGACGGCCCCTTGATGGCGTTCGAAGTCATCCTCGACCGCATTCCCGACGCCAAGAAGAAGCCGACCCGGGCCAAGCCGCTGCTCGAACTCTCCGCGTTCCAGCCGGTGTCGCGCGACTTCGCCTTCATTGTCGATCGCAGCGTCAAGGCCGGCGACATCGTGCGATCGGCGCAGAGCGTCGACAAGAAGCTGATCACGGATGTGACCGTATTCGACGTCTACGAAGGCAAGGGCATCGATCCGGACAAGAAGTCGGTCGCGATTGCCGTGACGATCCAGCCACGCGAAAAAACCCTGACGGACCAGGAGATCGACGCGGTAGCGGCGAAGATCGTGGCCGAGGTGACGAAGAAGACCGGCGGCATCTTGCGAGCATGATGCCGCATGAACCCTGCGGCGCTCATTCCTTCTGACGTCAGCCTCAACGCGGCGATCGCGATCTGCGCGGTTGCCTTCGTCTCCGGAACGGCGCGGGGTTTTTCCGGGTTTGGCTCGGCGCTGATCTTCATGCCGCTGGCAAGCTCGATTGCCGACCCGCGGCTGGTGGCCGCGCTGCTACTCATCATCGATTTCATCGCCGCCGCGCCGCTGCTGCCGAATGCGTGGCAGAAGGCCGACCGCAAGGCGACAGCGGTCATGGTCGCAGGCGCCCTGATCGGCGTGCCGATCGGCACCTTTTTCCTGAGCCGTCTCGAGCCCGTGACGACGCGCTGGATCATTTCGGTCTTCGTGTTTGCGCTGCTGTTGCTGCTGCTGTCGGGCTGGCGCTACCGCGGCAAGGATCACACGGCGGTCTCGATCGGCATTGGCGGGCTATCTGGCTTTTGCAGCGGGCTCGCCCAGACCGGCGGCCCCCCGATCGTCGGCTACTGGCTCGGCCGCCCACTGCCGTCCGTGATCGCCCGCGCCAATATCCTGCTGTTCTTCGGCGCATCGGATTTCTTCTCCGCCGTGAGCTACGCCGTGACCGGACTGATCACGATGGACGCGATTCTGTTCGCAGTGGTGGTCGGCCCGATCTACGGCATCGGCGTCTGGTTCGGCGCTTCGCTGTTCGGCAAAGCCAGCGAAGCCGTGTTTCGATCGATCTGCTACGCTCTGATCGCGGCGGCCGTTATCTTCGGCCTGCCGGCGCTGGATGGCGTGCTGCGATGACGAGCGAGCTGCGTAGGGTGGGCAAAGCGAAGCGTGCCCACCATCTTACGCACACCGTTCGTGGAATGGTGGGCACGCTTCGCTTTGCCCACCCTACGATTCCTGCGCTAACCCATCACCAGATCGCAATACGCATACCCATCTCGTTCGACGCGCTCGCCTGACGTCACCGCCAGCCGCCGCGAAAACATCGGCCCCGCCACTACGCAGTTGTGAAACTCGCCGTTCTCGCCGCAGGGATCGACGCCTTCGGGCAAATCGGCCAACAACGCCGCATCGAACTTTCGACCTGCAAACTCCGCCGGCAGCTTTTTCAGATCGACGGTGGCGATATGCGCTTCCAGCCCGCTCGCGATCATCGCCCGCGCCAGGCCCAATGTCGGTCGCTCCTACAGCGGAACACCGGCGTGATGCCGGTACCTGTCAACTTCTGTTCGCGATAGGCGCGAATGTCCTGGAGAAAAAGATCGCCGAAGATCATGTGCCTAACGCCGTCAGCGACAGCCTGTGCGACCGCCTCCCGCATCCGTGCCTCGTAGATCTCGTTCGGGCAGGGATAGGGTATAGCCACGATCCGTTGCGGCAGGCCGGCAGCCTCGCATTGCGCCTGCAATATTTCCCGCCGCACGCCGTGAATCGAGACCCGGCCGAACGTCTCGGTCACCGTGGTCAGCGCCCCGACGACATCGAATTCCCCCGCGCGCTGCACTTCATGCAGCGCGAACGCCGAGTCCTTGCCGCTCGACCAGGAGATCAATGCTTTCGGGCGTGCCATCAGTTGATCGGTTACCGGCGCCGCCGCTGCTTCGCTGGCCGTGCCTCCGGCTCCGGATCTTTCAGCGCACCGATCCGCCGCAACGCCCCCTCTGCGGCGCGCTCGCCGCTTTCCCAGGCGCCGTCGATCGTTCCCCACAGCGTTTCATGGGTGGCCTCGCCGGCGAGATAGATGCAGCCGAACGGCTCGGCCAAAGCCTTTCGCGATGACTGTCCGCCGGGACCGGCCGCCGACATCGCGCCGAGCGCGAACGGCGCGGCGTTCCAGCGCGTCGCGCTCGATTTCTTCACCGCGGCCGCCGCCTCGCTGCCGTACAGTTTCGTCAACCATTCCACCGCAAACGCCACCATAGCCTTCTCGCCTTGCGCCGAGAGATCGCGGCCGAACGAGCCGCCAACGTCGATCGTGCAGAGCGACGAGCCGCCCATATTGGCGAATATCATCGCCGTCTTCGTCGAATTGCTCTGCTCGATGATGACGTCGTCGCGCGCCAGCCCCAGCGGATTGCCCGGCATCTGCAGCGCGATCCGGTCATAGCTGCCGAGGCTGAGTTTTGAGGCGGCGTCGAGCGCGCGTTTCGGAATATCGGGTGCGAACTTGATGTTGCCGGCGGCCAGCACGTTGCTCGACACGGTGATCACGGCGGCACGCGCGGCGATCCTGCCCGCCGGCGTTTCCACGCTGACATCGCGGTTGCTCCAGACAATGCGATTGGCCGGTGTCGAGAGCGACAGCGGCACCGGCTCACCGAGCTTTGCGATCAGTGTGCCCAATCCCTGACGACAGCCGATCGCGATATTGCGATCCTGCGCGCGGGCCTTGTCGCCGACGGAGACATCTTTCAGATCCTTGCCCGAGAAACTGGCGCCGAGCACAAACTCCGACGTATCTGTCCAAACGCCGAGGTCCTTCGGCAGCACCGACGCGCAGGAGACATCGAACCGCCGCGCGGCGTCGTCGATGGCGCGGTTTGCGCGCACGAGTGCGGCGAGAAATTCCTCGGTCTCGCCGGCGCGGGCGTTACGGCGGCCGATGCGGATTTTCTGGCCCGAGGGCGCGGTCGTGATCTCGAGGCCCGCGGCGCGCGCCAGCTTGATCATCGGATTGGTCTCGGGATTGTGCATCCAGCGCGCGCCGCGATCGAACGGCACATCAAAGGACGAAATGTCGGTCTGGCAGCGGCCGCCGATCTGGCTTGCCGCCTCCACCACGATCACCTTGCGGTTCGCCGCCATGATCCGCCGCGCCGCAGCAATGCCGGCCGCACCCGCGCCGATCACGATGATGTCAGCCTCGCGCGGCAAGGGTGCTGCGCCCGCACGCCCCCCGCGAAAAACCGGAACCGCTGCCAGACCTGCGGACGCCGACAGGAAGGTGCGGCGGGTCATTGTCATGTCATGGTTTCCGGGGCCTGAAGGAAGCGAGAACAGCTCGCGAACTGTGCCGTATCTCACGTGACGCAGCAACACTCATGGTAAATCAATCATGATTGATCCGTCTTGGGCATGAACTAAATTGAAACGGCTTGCGACCATGATAAGGGAACAAAAAAGGCGGGAGAAAAGCCGCTCTAGGGGAGTTTGATGGGCGTAATGCTCGATACCATCGGCCAGTTGATCGCGGGCTACCTGCAGAAGGAAGTCCCGGGGTATGAGCCGTTTACTCCCAGCGATCCCGAGCATCTGCGCGGCGTCATCGAGCCCGGCGACGTGCTGCTGGTCGAAGGCAACAACCGCATCTCCGGCATCATCAAATACCTGACGCAATCCACCTGGTCGCATGGCGCGCTTTACGTCGGCCCGGTTGACGGCGCGTACGAGCCCGACGGCGAGCCGCATGTGCTGATCGAGGCCAATATCGGCGAAGGCGTGACCTCGGCGCCGCTGTCGAAATATTATCCCTATCACACCCGCGTCTGCCGACCGATCGGCCTGTCCTACGAGGACCGCACCACGGTGTGCCGCTACGCCATCAACCGCATCGGCTTCGGCTACGACACCAAGAACATCGTCGACCTGATGCGCTTTCTGATCCCGCTGCCGGTGCCGCAGCGCTGGCGGCGCCGCATGATCGCGTTCGGTTCCGGCGATCCCACCAAGATCATTTGCTCGGCGCTGATCGCGCAGGCGTTCGACGCCGTGCGCTATCCGATCCTGCCCAAGATCACCCGCGCTGCCTCGCGAAAGGCCCGGCGCGAGATCCTGCATATCCGCGATTCCTCGCTCTACATGCCGCGCGATTTCGACATCTCGCCCTATTTCGAAATCGTCAAACCCACCATCGTGCACGGCTTCGACTACACGGCTCTGCACTGGGCTGACAAGCAGAAGCCGCTCCCGGAGGTAGCGGGCGAATTCGGTGTGTTTCCGGAGCTCAAGTCGCCGCCGCTTGTTCCTGAAGAGATTGACCAAGAAGCGCCGCTTCCGGCTGAAGAAGTGACGTTTGAAGAAATGACCGTTGAAACGACGATGATCGAACGCGTCACCGTGTCGGAACATTATCTCGCCGTCGAATACGTCCCGGAGCGCCGCGCCCGCCCGCGAGGCACGACGCCGGAGATGGTGGCGTAAGCACGGATCGCAGGGTGGGCAAAGCGAGGCGTGCCCACCATTTCAAGCCAACAACCCGGATACATGGTGGGCACGACGCTGCGCGCCCTTACCCACCCTACAAGCTACTTCAAAACCGCCCCGCCAGCGTCAGCCGTACCGCAAGCGGCTCCGCCGGATGCACATGGCGATCGGCGACGCCGCCGATCGGTTCGCCCGGCAGCCGCGACAGATAGTAATATTCGATCTGGTTGGTTTTCGCGTTGAAGAGGTTGAGCACGTCGAGCTGCAGCCGCAAACCATTGTCGAATTTGTAGCCTGCCCGCGCATTGAAGATCAGCGACGCCTGCGAACGAACACTGTCGTCCTCGATCAGCGGACGTGGCCCGAAATAGCGCCCACGCAACGCGCCGAACCAGCCGCTCTCGCCGCCGAATGTCACACCACCGGCCGCCACCCAGGCCGGCGCACCCGGAATAAAATCGCCTGCCGGATCGAAATCGGTGAAGCGGGCGCGGGTGTAGGCGACGTCGAGATCGAGCCGCATCCACGGCAGCACTCGATACTGGTTGGTCCACTCGACGCCGACGCGCCGGCTCGGCCTGCTCGGCTCCGTGGTGCCGGCATCGCCGACAAACAGCAACTCCGAATCGAAATCCAGCACAAATACCGCGAGCGAACTGGTGAGACCTTCGACCGCTTTGGTGCGAACGCCGATTTCGGCGCCCTTCGACCGGACGAGTAGCGGCACGCGATCCTGCGGCGTCACCTTGTCGATCGGATCGACGGTGATCGTCGCACCTCTGATGTCGTTGGAGTGCAGGCCGTAGCCGGCATTGCCGTAGAACTCGGTCTTGTACCAGGGCCCCAGCACGATGCCGGCCTTGGGACTCGTCATCGACGCCTGTGCGTTGCCGGAATTTTCCGGCGTGTCGCTCAGCACCCTCCCCGCAAAATAGTCCTCGCGAATGCCGATCGTGGTGCGCAACCAGTCGGTCCAGCGCGCCGTCGTATCGGCCCACAAGCCGACATTGCCTTCCCGCACGCTGTCTTCACGGACGGTCGAGAGCGACTCGCGCTGCAACGTCTTGAACAAGCCGACACCGATGTCATCGCCGCGTGTCTGCAGCCCGACGCGGGTCTGGGTTTCGACGCCGCCGACGCGCACATCGAAAGCGTGGCTGGCGTTGAGGCCATAGACCGTGCGCCGGTCCATCTGACTGAACTGATCGCCATTGACGGGATCGTCGAGAAAATAGGTAAAATTGTTGTAGAGCCGCAGCGACGAGTTGATCACATAGGCGTTGATCTTGCTCTGCCCGTATTCGCTCGATTGCGCCCAGTTGCCCGACAGCGAAAACCGGCTCGACGTGCCGCCATCGGTCGGGTCGAGCGAACCTAACCGGCCGATCAGGCCCTGGTCGATCGCACGCTGCGCCACCTGATCGGTCGAATTCCAGCCATTGGAATAGGCCATCGCCGACAACGAGAACCCGTCGGTGGCAGTGCCCTGGCTGTAGCGCAGCACGCCGTTGAGCTTGCGCACATTATCAGGCACGTTCCACGGACCATCAGACGCGACGCCCTCCAACGCGGCGAGCAATGTGCCCGCGCCCACGGCCGTCGAACCCGCCACCAGCGCGCGACGGTAGCCAAAGCTGCCGAACGTCAGCTCGGCGATGTTCTTCGGCAACTTGTTGACGTAATCGATCGCGACCGATCCGGCGGAGCCGAAGTCGCCGACGTCGGCAAAGTACGGCCCCTTTCGGACATTCACCGATTGGATCAGCTCCGGGATCATGAAATTGATATCGGCATAGCCTTGGCCATGACCATGGGTCGGCATGTTGACGGGCATGCCGTCGACGCTGATGGCGAGATCAGTGCCGTGGTCCAGGTTAAAGCCGCGCAGAAAATACTGGTTGGCTTTGCCCTCGCCGGAATGCTGGGTGACGATCAGCCCCGGCACCGCCTCCAACGCCTCGCCGGGGCGCAGGAAAGGCCGGGCGTTCACCTCGGCGCCGCTGATGGTTATGGCGCTGGCCGCGGTTGGTTGCATGTAGGCCGGCCCCGCGGTCGCAGACCCGGAAGTGACGCCGCCGCCGACCTGCGGTGGGACAGGCGCGATGGGCTGAACCGCGGATGGATTTCGCGCGGTCTGCTGACGGCGCGGCGGCTTGGGCCGGTTGCGTGGCCGCGCTTCGGGGGCATTTACTGTGACGGCGGGAAGCTGGCCGGCCCCTCCCGCAACGGCGTTCTGCGCGTCTGCCGCCGGGACCGTGACCAACAATGAAGCTGCGGCGGAAAATGTCCCCCAAACAGTCCTACGCAACGCTCATGCCCCGCATGATAACTGTTACAATCGGCGCGCGGCCGCATCAGTTCGACTTGACCCGGCGCCTCATGCTAGCAAGCGCGGTATGACGATACAATATAAATGTCATACCGCGCCAGGACGGAAATTTGGGATGCAACGGATCACCATCACCATCGAAGACGAACTGCTCTCCGAAATCGACGCGGCGGCGGAAGCGCGCGGCTATCAGAACCGCTCCGAGATCATTCGCGATCTCGCCCGCGCCGGCCTGCAGCAGAGCGCCGAGGACGCACCCCAGTCAGGCCAATGCGTCGCAGCCCTGGTCTATGTCTACGATCACGCCGCGCGTGACCTGTCGAAACGGCTGGTGCAGAATTTTCATGGCCACCACGATCTGTCGCTGGCGACGCTCCACGTGCATCTCGACGACGACAGTTGCATGGAGGTCACGGCGCTGAAGGGCGCCAGCGGCGAGGTCCGGCATCTGGCTGACCACATCATCGCCGAGCGCGGCGTGCGCTACGGCCGCGTGGTGATGATCCCGACGGTATCAGACAAGAAGCCGAAGGCGCGCAAGCACGACCATCGCCACGACTGAGGCGCTTCGCTACCTTACCTGTCGGAACGGCCGATCACGGCCATCAGTTCGGCGATCTTTTCGCGCTGGTCGGCCTTGCTGCCGCTGGTAATCGCGTGTTCGACGCAATGCGACACGTGATCCCGCAAGACCTCTTCCTCGACGCGCCGCAGCGCGGCCCGCACGGCCGATATCTGCGTGACGATGTCGATGCAGTAGCGATCCTCGTCGACCATCTTTGAGAGGCCGCGGACCTGACCCTCGATCCGGCTGAGGCGCTTTTGACAGGATGCCTTGATGTCTTTTCGCATGGGGCCTATATACCCCCTGAGGGTATATGTTTCAAGCGCCGGAGAAGGCAGTGAACGAAGACAAGAAGGGCGCCTGCTGTGGCGGCCACAGTCACGCTGACCACGGCCACCACGATCATCACGCCCACACCGTTGCGACCGTGCACGATCCGGTTTGCGGCATGACTGTGAACCCCGCGACCAGCAAGCATCGCTTCGAGTACAAGGGCGAGACCTTCCATTTCTGCTCGGCCGGCTGCCGCACCAAATTCGCCGCCGATCCCGTCTCCTATTTGGAAAAGGACAGCAGGCCGAAAGCCGCGGTGCCGGAAGGCACGATCTACACCTGCCCGATGCATCCCGAGATCCGCCAGGTCGGCCCCGGAAGCTGCCCGATCTGCGGCATGGCGCTCGAGCCGGAGGTCGCGAACCTCGATGCGCCGCCCAATCCGGAACTCGCTGACATGACGCGCCGGTTCTGGATCGGCCTCGTGCTTGCGCTGCCCGCGGTCGTGCTGGAAATGGGCGGGCATCTCGTCGGCGGCCATGGCTTCCTTGATCAGACGCTGTCGAACTGGATCCAGTTCGCGTTCGCCACACCCGTCGTGCTGTGGGCCGGCTTGCCGTTCTTCGTGCGCGGCTGGCAATCGCTGGTCACACGCAATCTCAACATGTTCACGCTGATCGCTGTCGGCACCGGCGTGGCCTATGTCTACAGCGTCGTCGGCACCATAGCGCCCGGAACTTTTCCGGTGACCTTCCGCGGCCATGGCGGCGCGGTCGCCGTTTATTTCGAATCCGCGGCTGTCATCACCGTGCTGGTGCTGCTCGGCCAGGTGCTCGAACTCCGTGCACGCGAAGCCACTTCAAGCGCGATCAAGGCGCTGCTGCAGCTCGCGCCGAAAACCGCGCGCCGGATCGGCGACGATGGCGTGGACCATGAGGTGGAAATCGATTCGCTGGCAGTCGGCGACAAATTGCGGGTGCGTCCGGGCGAAAAGGTGCCGGTAGACGGCGTCATCCTCGAAGGCCGTTCCTCGCTCGACGAATCGCTGGTGACCGGCGAATCCATGCCCGTGACCAGGGAAGCCGGCAGCAAGGTCATCGCGGGCACGCTCAACCAGTCTGGTGGGTTCGTGATGCGCGCCGACAAGGTCGGACGCGACACGCTGCTTTCCCAGATCGTGAAGATGGTGGCCGACGCGCAGCGTTCCCGCGCGCCGATCCAGCGGCTGGCCGATCAGGTTTCCGGCTGGTTCGTGCCGATCGTCATCCTCGTGGCGCTGATCGCGTTCGGCGCCTGGGCCTGGTTTGGGCCGGAGCCACGCATGGCGTTCGGCCTTGTCGCCGCGGTCAGCGTGCTCATCATCGCCTGCCCCTGCGCGCTCGGCCTGGCCACGCCGATGTCGATCATGGTCGGCGTCGGGCACGGCGCGCAGGCCGGCGTGCTGATCAAGAACGCCGAAGCGCTGGAGCGTATGGAGAAGATCGATACGCTGGTCGTCGACAAGACGGGAACGCTGACCGAGGGCAAGCCGAAGGTTGTCGCCATCGTGCCGGCAGAGGGATTTGAGGAAATCGACATTCTGCGGCTGGCCGCGGGCGTCGAGCGCGCCAGCGAGCATCCGCTGGCGGATGCCATCGTGCGGGCGGCCAAAGAGCGTAATCTCGATCTCGGCAAGGTGGAAGAATTCAACTCCCCGACGGGCAAGGGCGCGACTGGTAAGGTCGACGGCAAGGCGATCGTGCTCGGCAATGCAAACTTCCTGCAATCGCTCGGCATCGACGCTCAGTCATTGAACGATCAGGGCGAGCGTCTGCGCGGCGACGGCGCGACCGTGATCAACATGGCGGTTGACGGCAAGCTCGCGGGATTGTTCGCCATCGCAGACCCGGTGAAAGCCTCGACGCCGGATGCGCTGAAGGCGCTGGCGGCCGAAGGCATCAAGGTCATCATGCTGACCGGCGACAACAGGACCACGGCGAACGCCGTCGCGCGCAGCCTTGGCATCGCTGATGTCGAGGCGGAAGTGCTGCCCGACCAGAAGAGTGCGGTGGTCGCAAAGCTGCAGCAGAGCGGGCGGATCGTCGCGATGGCCGGCGACGGCGTCAACGACGCGCCGGCGCTCGCTGCCGCCGAAGTCGGCATTGCCATGGGAACCGGCACCGACGTTGCGATGGAAAGCGCAGGGATCACGCTGCTGAAGGGCGATCTCGGCGGCATCGTCCGCGCCCGCCGCCTGTCGCAGGCGACCATGCACAATATCCGCCAGAACCTGTTCTTCGCCTTCATCTACAACGCCGCCGGCATCCCGATCGCCGCAGGGATTCTTTATCCGGCTTTTGGATTGCTGCTGTCGCCGATCATTGCGGCGGCTGCGATGGCGCTGTCTTCAGTGAGCGTCGTCGGCAACGCGCTGCGGCTGCGGATGACGCGGCTGTAGTGCCCGGCATCGGAGGCGGAAGGGTAAAGGGCGACACTCTCACCGCACGGACGGTGAGCTCCCGTGTTGACTCAGTAAACGCCGTCAAGCTGCCCTCGCCGTCCCGCCCGGCAAGCCTGCCCGCGCCAGTCCGCCATAGAGCGCCTCGCCCGGCATCTCCGATTTCAATATCGAGCGCACCGCCACCAGCTTCTCGATATCAATCCCGGTGGCAAATCCCTTGCTCTCGCACAGGAACACCAGATCCTCGAACACGACGTTCCCGGTCGCGCCCGGCGCGAACGGGCAGCCGCCGAGGCCGCCCAGCGATCCATCCAGCACGCGTGCGCCGGCATCGAGCGCGGCCGAGGCGTTGGCGATGCCCATGCCTCTCGTATCGTGCAAGTGAATGCAGATCGGCTTCTTGCCTGCGATCTTCACCGCACCCGCGGTCAATTCGCCGACCTGCTTCGGCCCGGCGTAACCAACCGTATCGGCAATCGCGACCATGTCGACGCCGGCCTCGAACAGCTTTTCCGTCAGCCGCAGCACTTCCTTGGGATCGACTGCTCCCACGATCGAACAGCCCAGCGCCATCGAGATCGCGGAATTCACCACCGGCTTGTGCGCGCTGGCATCGCGCAACTCGCAGAGCCGCTTGACGTTGGCAACGGCCGACTCGCGCGAGCGGTTGGCATTGGCCCGGTTGTGCTCTTCCGTCGCCGAGACCACCGTCGCCACTTCGGCAACGCCTGAGGCCAGCGCCTCGTTGACCCCGCGTTCGTTCAGCGTCAGCGCAATGCCGTAGGCGCCGGGCAGCGAGGCCACGGTCCCAATGATGTCGCGCACGTCGGCAAATTGCGGAAAGGTTTTTGCCGGCAGGAACGAGCCGACCTCGAAGTGCCGCACGCCTGCGGCATATTCATCGCGCATCCAGCGCTGCTTCGCTTCCGTCGACGGAAATGTCTTCACGAGCTGCAGGCCGTCGCGCAGGCCCACCTCGCGCAGCACGATCTTGTTGTCGGGATAGACTTCCTGGACGCGGGTCATGGCAGCCTCATGCGGCGTTGTTCTTGCAAGACGGGTTTTGCTTGTCGAGTTCGGCGCTGATAGCCTCGGTATCGGCGCCCAGCGCCGGCACCTTCAGCCCTTCACCGATATTGCCGCCGTTCCACTCCACCGGCAACGCCGGAACGTGGAACGGCGCGCCGTCGGCGTTGAAATTCTGCACCAGCCCGCCGGGGCGCAGCACATGCGGGTCCTGCAGCAGATCCTCGGGGCGGTTGATCGGTGCATAGGCAATGTTCAGCGCATCGAGCTTTTTCGAGAGATCGGCGATCTTCCAGCCTTTGACCACTTCAGCGACACGCGGAATGATTCTCCCACGCGCCAGGATCCGATCCGTGGTGTTGCGCAAGCTCGGATCGTCGGCAAATTCCTGCAGTCCGAACTCCCGGCAGAAACTCCACCAGTGCCCCTCCGTGACAACGCCGATAAAGATGCGCTCGCCGTCCGCGGTGTCGAAGATGTCGTAGATCGGCCAGGCATGCTCGCGCTCCGGCATCGAGCGCGGCTTCCGGCCGGTCATCTCATATTCGACCATGTGCTGGGCAACCAGGAACAGGCAGTTCTCGAAAAGTCCGATGCGGATGTCTGCGCCGTCCCGCTTGCCGCCGCGCTTCTCGTAGAGCGCGGCGAGGATCGCAATCGCGCCGAACATGCCGCCCATGATGTCGTTGGCGGAGGAGCCGACGCGTTGCGGCTTTTCGCGCGTGCCGGTCATGGCGGCGAGCCCCGACATCATCTGCACGACTTCGTCGAGCGCCGGGCGATGCGCGTAAGGACCGGAGAGAAAGCCCTTGTGACCGGCGACGATCAGATGCGGATGCTTTCGGCGCAACTCCTCGGAGCCAAGCCCCTGTTTTTCGAGCAGGCCGTCGCGGAAATTTTCAACGAACACGTCGGCGCTTTCGAGCAGCCGGTGCATGGTCTCGCGATCCTCTGCTTTGGCAAAATCGAGCACGACGCTGCGTTTTCCCCGGTTGAACAGCGGGAAGAACGAGGTTCCCATGCCGCCGAGCGAGCGGGTTTTGTCGCCGACGGGCGGCTCGACCTTGATGACCTCGGCGCCCAGTTGCGCGAGGATCATGCCGCAGGTGGGGCCCATCACCATATGGGTCATCTCGACGACCCTCACGCCGTCAAGCGGCAGTCCCGTTCCGGTCATCGCGACACCTCCGTGCTGATGGGCCGTGCGCCGCCCTGGTCAGGCATTCGGCCATCATCCGAACATTCCAATACCCGAAATGTGCATTCGCCGTTTTGGAATACAACCGCCATGGGCGAGTGCCTGTATTGCGGTCCGCGACAAGCCGTCCGGCGCCCGGGTCCTCGCCCCGCCCTCTTGCCGAAGCGCCCGCTTATATCTACCTCTCGCGAGGGTTTTCACGAGAGGTTGAACCGCCATGTTGGACGCCGCCGTCAAGGCGCTTTCGCAGATCCTGTCGCCACCGATGCGCACCATCCTGTGGCGCTCGATCGGGCTGGCGCTGGTGCTGATCACGGTGCTGGCCATTGGCTTGCAGCGCGCGCTGAGCTGGTTTGCCGACTACGGCGAGGGCTGGGCGGAGGCGATGCTCGGGCCTGGGTTCCACACCACGCTGCACGTCCTGTCATGGATCATCTCGATCGCGGCTGGCCTAGGTGTCGTGCTCGGCGGCATTTTCCTGATGCCGGCGGTCACCTCGCTGGTGGCTAGCGTGTTCGTCGACGACGTCGCCGAGCATGTCGAGCGCGAACATTATCCGGCGGAACGCCCGGGCGACGCGCTGCCGCTCGGCGTCGCGATTCCCGAGGGCATCAAGACGGCGCTGCTGACCATTTTGGTCTATTTGATCGCGCTGCCCTTCGTGCTGTTCGCCGGCGCCGGCTTCCTGATCTTCTTCATTGCCACCGCCTGGCTGCTCGGCCGCGAATATTTCGAACTCGCGGCGATGCGCTTCCGCTCACCGGCGGAAGCCAAGGCGATGCGCAAGGACAACGCGGCGACCGTGTTCACCGCCGGCCTGTTCATCGCGGCCTTCGTGTCGATCCCGATCGTCAATCTGGCAACGCCCGTGTTCGGCATGGCCTTCATGGTCCATATGCACAAGCGCCTGTCTGGGCCGCGGCCCGAATTGATCGAGCCAGGACGACGAACCAGCGTTCCCACCGGCTAATTCCCTCCCGGCTCCGTCCGATCGCGCGCAAACGGCACCAGGAGCAATCCGGCAATCGCTACGCAGGCCAGCATCGCCCAGGCTTCGTTGACACAGAGCGCCAACGACGCCTTCTCGACCATCGGCCGTACGAACGCGACGGCGGCCTCGTCGGGCGGACCCGGCGGCCGGTTGGCGAGCAGCGTCGGATCGAGGCCGATCGCCTTCGCTGCGCTGACATCTCCCGCCAGCAGGCGAACGCGAAAATCCTCGGCATGGATTCCGCTGCGGCCATACAGGATGGTGTCGATCAGCGCGATGCCGATGGCGCCACCGAGATTCCGCATCAGGTTGAACAACCCGCTGGCGTCGGCGACCTCAATTTCAGGCAGTGCGCCCAGGGCGATGCGCGTCGGCGGCAGCAGGCAAAACATGATTGCGACACCGCGGACGATTTGCGGCCAGAACATCTCATCGAAATCGGCCGTGCGCGGCTGAATGGCACTCAAGCCGAGCCCCAGCGCGAACAGGGCGAAACCGCCGCCGGTAAGCGCGCGCGCGCCGATCCGGCTTTCCAGGATCGCGGCGATGGGGGCGGCGATGAGTTGCGCGACCCCGGTTACCAGCATGATCGTGCCAATCTCGAAGGCATCGTGACGACGCACGAAGGCGAGAAACACCGGCATCAGATAGACCGAGCCGAACAGACCGACGCCAAGGCAAAAGCTCAAGGCGCAGCCGACCGCAAACGAACGTCGACGCAGTGTAACAAGCCGCACCACCGGATGCCCGGCGCCCAGGCTACGATGAACAAAAATGCCCAGGCCGACCGCGCTTCCCGCCAGCAAGACGATGCAGGTGGGTGACAGCCAGCCATGATGAGGTGCTTCCTTCAACCCGATCTCAAGGCCCGCCAGGGCTGCGGCCAACAGCACGAGAGAGCCGCTGTCCAGTTTCGCAAGCTCGGCGAAATCCGTTTCCTGGCGCGGTAGCAGGAACGGCGTCACCGAGGTCACGATCAACCCGGGGATGACGTTGATCAGGAACAGCCACGGCCACGACCAGGTTTCCGTGATCCAGCCGCCGACGACGGGGCCAACCGTCGGCGCCAGCACGGCGACGACCCCGCCGATCGTGGTGGCGACGGCGTGAAGCCTGTGCGGAAACAGCAGGAAAACCGCGGTGAAGACCGCAGGGATCAGCACGCCGCCGGCAAATCCCTGCACCACGCGGAATACTAGCAGCACGGCAAAGCCGCCGCTGTAGGCGCAGCCGATCGATGCAAGGGTAAAGAGCGCCACCGCTGCGGCGACCAGCCATCGCAAGGTCAGGACGCGCGTGAACAGGCCGGTCAGGGGAATCGCGACCACCTCCGCTATCAGGTAGGCGGTCTGGACCCAGCTCATGGCATCCTGGGAAATCGCAAGCGCCCGCTGGATCGCCGGCAACGACGTCGCCACCACCTGGATATCAAGGATGGCCATGAACATGCCAAGGCACATCAGCAGGAAGGCAGCCCAGGTTCCGATGGAAGGCGTGGCTATCGCAGCGCCGGACGGGGGCTCTTGCCGGTCGCTCATTCGGCTGGACGCGCAAACCGGCCGCCGGCCGCGGAGAGCGCGGATGTTTCGGCACGAATCCGGATCACAAGCACCGCGGCGTTGAGCGCGGTAAAGATCAGCGCCAACAGGGGCAGATGCAGCGCGAGTGGAAGCAGCGCGATCTCTGCGGCAACCACCGCATAGTTGGGATGCGCAAGATATCTGTAGGGCCCCGACGCGACCAGCGGTTCGCCTGGCAGCACGATGATGCGCGTGGTCCATCGCGGCCCCAGTGTGGCAAGGATCCACAGTCGCAAGCCTTGCAGCACGATGAAGCCCGCAAGTGCCGGGAGACCGACGTCCTGATCGCGGCCCCAGATCCACAACGCGATCAGCCACGCCGCATGAACCGACACGACCAGCGGATAGTGACTGGCGCTCACCTCGATCGCCCCGCGCGCCAGCAGCCGGCTTGTGTTGCGGCGGGCGAGAGCGAGCTCACCCAGACGCTGCAGCGTGACCAGCAGGAGAATGGTTGACGCAAAACTCACGCGGCGTGCCGCAATGCGACGCAGCTTGCGGTGAAACCGGGCCCGAGCGCGGTTAACAGCGACCGCGCCGGCAACCCCCGCACAATGGCGCGTTCCAGCACGAACAGAACCGTCGGCGCCGACATGTTGCCGTAATCGGCAATGACTTCGCGCTCGTGATCGAGCGTGCCCTGATCCAGCGATAGCGCGCGCTCGAGTGCGGCAATCACTTTCGTACCGCCGGGATGACAGATGAAGCGATCGATATCTCCGGCAGAAAGTTTCATCCGCGAGAGCATTTCGATCACCGCCGGACCGAAATGTTCGGCAACGAAATCGGGAATCGTGCGCTGGAAGATGACGCCAAATCCCTCGGGATCGACGCTCCATCCCATGATGTCGAGCGTGTCGGGCCACAGTTTTTCGCCTGTTGCCTCGATCCGGGTCGCGCCTCCGTCGCCGGCGCGCAGAATAATGGCCGCCGCACCGTCGCCGAACAGGCTGGCAGCGACGATATTGGCCTTGGTCAATTCGTCGTGACGCACCGCAAGCGTGCAGAGTTCGAGCGCGACCAGCAGCACGTTGGTCCCGGGCCGCGCCTGCGCTAGGCGCGATGCGATCGACAGACCCGACACGCCGCCCGCGCACCCCAGGCCGAACACGGGCACGCGCGACACGTCGCTACGCAAGCCGAGTTTGCCGGCGACCCGCGCCTCCAGCGTCGGCGTCGCGATACCGGTCGAACATACCGTGACAACAGTGTCGATATCGCCGGCCGAGAGATCGGCACGCGCGATGGCCTTGCGCGCGACGTCGACAAACAGCGATTCCGCCCCTTCCAGAAAAGCCTGTGTCCGCTCCGGCCAGCCGCGCCGCTCGAGATACCATTCGATGGGTTTGACCCCATAGCGATGCCGGATGCCGGTATTGGCAAACAGGCTCGAAAGCGTCTCGAACTGCGGATAGCGATCAGCGAGGAGATCGTGCGCGGCCTGGAGGATCTGCTTCTGATGGAATTGATATGGCGGAATCGAGGTCGCCAGCGAAACCAGCGCGGCCGTGTGGTTCATATCGCGGTCCCCGCCTTCGGTACTCCAACATATGAGACCGCGCGATCATGCGAATATTTCGGCGACTGCCGTTGTCGAACGGCTTGCTGCATTCACTATAATTTGAATGCAGCCCTTTGATGTCGCAATCGAGCCAGCGCGGCGGCAGGCGTTGTCGGCGTTCTGATCCGCGCCACCCGTTACGACACGGTCGCCCCGCACTTCCGCAGCACGTTTTTCGCGAAACCGAACGGTGCCGGCGTGAAAGGGCCCGGCGGCGCGCGGGTGATCAGGGCGACGAAGAACAGCCCAGTTATCGCCAGCCAGAAGCACAGCCAAAATCCGTCGATATAGGCGAGCACGTTGGCTTCGCGCTGGACCCGCGCTGCCAACGTCCCCAGCGCCCGCGCCGGGGCCGCGCCGGCGCCATGGCTGGCGAAATAATCCCCGAGCTGCTTGAGCATGCGCGTCACGTCGAAGCCGCCATTTTCGATGTGCAGTCCGAGATAATTGGAATGGATCTGCTCGCGCACGCGCAGCCATGTGCCCATCAGCGCCACGCCGATCTCGGCGCCGCCGAGCCGCATGATCTGGATATAGGCGGCGAATGACGTCGCGCGGGTTGGATCCACATTGGACAGCGCGAGGATGATGATCGGTAACAGCGTGAGCGCCTGCCCGATCGACTGCAGCATCACGATGCCGGCGAAATCGCCGCGCGCCCAGTCATGGGTCAGTTGCGTTCCCCACAGATTGGCGGCAGCGAACGCCGAAAAGCCGAGGACCACAACGGCGCGTGCATCGAAATGCCGAAGCAGGAAGATCGAGAACGGCACCAGCACCACCATGGGCAAGGCGCCAAAGGTCAGGAGCAGCACGCCGCTTTGTTCGGGCCGCATCAGGCCAACAACGCTGAGGAAATTCGGTACCAGCGACGAGTTGGAGAGGCTGGTCAGGGTGTACAGCAGGATGGCGACCAGCGAGAGCCCGACATTGCGCGAGAACAGCACATTGACGTGGGCCCAGGGCTGGTGAACCAGCGTCTCGTTGATCAGAAAGGCGATGAACAGCGCGCCGCCGGCGAGCAACAGCGCCATCACCGTGCCCGACTCCAGCCAGTCCAGACGATTGCCCTGATCGAGACCGGCATAGATCATCGAGACGGAGGCCCCGAGCAGCAGCATCCCGCCCCAGTCGGCGTGCCTCAGCAGGTCGCGATTGATCGGCTCATTGGGCGTACCGAGATAGACCATCAGGCCCATCAGCGGCGCTATCACCACGCCCTGCCAATACAGCCACTGCCATCCCAGATGATCGACATAGAAGCCGACCAGCGAGGTGGAGCTGTCGAGCGCGAATCCTACCCTGATCGAATAGATCGAGATCGCCGGCAGCCACCATTTGATCGGCAAATTACGCAAGATGATCATCAGTGTCGCCGGCACGAAGGTGCCGAGCAGCATGCCATGCACGATGCTGAGCGTGATCAGCGTGGGGTAATTGTGCACGAACGGGATCAGCAGCGAGATCAGGGAATAGACCAGAGCCGGAATGCCGAGCACGCGGCGCATCCCGAATACGGTCGCAAGCCACGCCACTGCCGGCGCGACGAATATCTGCGAGCCGATGCCCGCGGTGGAGAGCCAGGCGCCCTCGTCGAAGCCGAGCGAAAATGCGCCGCGCAGATCAGGCAGGCCTACCGTCGTCAGCCGGCTGTCGAAGTTCGCCAGAAACGCGCCGAGCAGCACCGCGCCTACCGCAAACAGCGGCTGCGGCGCGATCCCGCCGCGCGAAACCGGTCCGCGATCTCGGTCATTTTCCGCCATCCGTGCCCGCCTCGCCGGTATTGATATGGGTGAAGACGGACATTCCGGGCAGCAGGCGTTCCAGCAGCGGCTGGTTCTTGTCGAACTGGATGCGAACCGGGACCCGCTGAACCACTTTGGTGAAATTGCCGGTGGCATTGTCCGGCGGCAGCAGCGCGAATTGCGAGCCGCTCGCCGGCGCAATCCGCTCGACACGGCCATGTAGTCTTTCGTTGGGGAAACTATCGATGGTGATCTCGACAGGTTGACCGGGTTTGACCCGCGTCAACTGTGTCTCCTTGTAATTGGCGATCACATAGACGTTCGGCAGCGGTACCACGTTGATCAGATTGGTGCCGATATTGACGTAATCGCCCGGCTGCACCTGCCGCTCGCCGGTGACGCCGTCGAACGGCGCCAC
Organism: Bradyrhizobium sp. AZCC 2262; assembly: GCF_036924535.1. Lineage (NCBI taxonomy): Bacteria > Pseudomonadati > Pseudomonadota > Alphaproteobacteria > Hyphomicrobiales > Nitrobacteraceae > Bradyrhizobium > Bradyrhizobium sp. AZCC 2262. The sequence continues at coordinate 8,039,107 of NZ_JAZHRT010000001.1, forward strand.
GATCTTGGTGTAGCCGAGCTTGAGCTTGGCCGCGGCCAGCGTAGCCTTGGCGCCCTCGAGGTCGGCCGCCCGCTGCTTCTTGGTGCCCGACAGCACTTCGAGCTGATGACGTTGCGCGGCGATGACGGCGCGGCTCGCACGCACGTCGGCCTGCGCCTTGGCAAACCCCGCGGTCGCCTGTTCGAGCCTTTGGCGCGTACCGGATTCGGTTTGCGACAACGACTGCTGACGCTCCTGTTCCTGACGCGCTTCGACCTCCTGGGCCGTCGCGGATACGAGCTGGGCTTCGGCCTGTGCGATCGTCGCATATTGCAGTTCGACCTGATTGCTCAGATTGTCGAGGGCTGCCTGCGCGGCGGCGACGCTGGCCTCGGCCTGTGCGACCTGAGCCGCGTAGTCGGCGGGGTCGATCTGCACCAGCAAATCGCCGGCCTTGACGCGCTGGAAATCATTCACAGCGACCGTAATCACCTCGCCGGCGACCCGGCTGCTCAACCGCGTGAGCTCGGCACGGACATAGGCGTCGTTGGTGGTCTGGATCTTGGCGCTGCCGACCCAGGCATCCCAGTGCAGCGTCGCCACCGTGATAAAGGCAAACGCCATCAGTACCGCGAACAATGGAATCGTGAAGCGGCCCCAGAAGCCGCCTGTCGCCGGCGGCGGCTTTGGAGCCGGCGCGACCGGCGGAGACGGGGCCTGACTTGCGGGTGGCGGGCTCGCTTGATCCTGCTGACTCACAAAGACCCCCTCGATCACGTTTCCCGAGAGCCGGATAAGACCCTCAGGATGACAACGATGATGCCTCAGACCGTCTTTTCCGGCCACCGGCAAAGATCGTTGATCAGACATACCTCGCAGCGCGGCTTGCGGGCGAGACACGTGTAGCGCCCGTGCAGGATCAGCCAGTGATGGGCGTGCAGCATGAACTCGGGCGGGATTATCTTTTCCAGGCCCAGTTCGACCTCGAGCGGCGTGTTGCCCGGCGCCAGCCCCGTGCGGTTGCCAACGCGGAACACATGGGTATCGACAGCCATGGTGTGTTCGCCATAGGCCATGTTGAGCACGACATTGGCAGTCTTGCGCCCGGCGCCGGGCAGCGTCTCGATCTCCGCCCGGGTGCGCGGCACCTCGCCGCCGAATTCGGCGATCAGTTTTTCCGACAGCGCGATGACGTTCTTGGCCTTGTTGCGATAGAGCCCGATCGTCTTGATGTACTCGCGCACTTTCTCTTCGCCCAGCTCAAGCATCTTCTCCGGCGTATCGGCGACCGCAAACAGCGCGCGCGTCGCCTTGTTGACGCCGGCATCCGTTGCCTGCGCCGACAGCACGACCGCCACCAGCAGCGTATATGGATTGAGATGTTCGAGCTCGCCCTTCGGCTCTGGATTGGCTTTGCGAAACCGGCTGAAGGCCTCGTAGACCTCGGCCGACGTCCAGGGTTTTGGCTTTAACGATTTTGGCTTGGCTGATTTCTTCGCTACGCCGTTCGGTGCCACCTTGGCGCCCTTCTTTGCCACTTTCTTCGGCACGGATGGGACGCCGGATTTTTTTGCGCTGATAGAGCGGGTGATTTTGGCCATGATCGGGATATACTGATACGCGATGACCGCAGGCAACGACTTTGATCCGGCGCTTGACCAGCCGACGCTGTTTTCGGCGCGGGTGACGCCGCATCGCTCGCTCAACCGCATCGGCTTTTTGGTGCTGATGACCTTCATCGGCGCGGTGAGCTTTGTCGCCGGCATCGCATTTCTGCTGATGGGCGCCTGGCCGGTGCTCGGCTTTTTCGGCCTCGATGTGCTTGTCATCTATTGGGCGTTCCGGATCAATTTCCGCAGCGCCGACGCTACCGAGGATATCGTGGTGACGCCGTCGGAATTGCGCGTGCGGCGGGTCAGCCATCGCGGCCGTCTGGTCGAATGGTCGTTCAATCCGCTCTGGGTGCAGCTCGAACAGACCGGCGACCCCGAATTCGGCATCGAGCACCTTTATCTGGTCTCCCGCGGCCGCCGGGTTTCCGTCGGTCATTTCCTCGGGCCGGACGAAAAAGCAAGCTTTGCCAAAGCCTTACTGGCTGCGTTGCAGACCGCCAAGCGCGGCATCACATACAATCCGGTCGCGTAGGTAGTTGTCAGAAATCGGGTGGTTTGGACCGCGCATGAGCCCTAAATCAGACCCCATGATGATATCAGCCATACATGACCAGCGCCTGGCCAAGCCGGGCCTTCAGCACGCCGCCGCGTTGCGCGACTATGACTCGGTGCGCCGCGCCATCGCCTTCATCTCGGAGCACTGGCGCGCGCAACCGACCATCGAGGCGATGGCGGACGCCGCCGCCGTGACGCCGGACGAATTGCACCATCTGTTCCGCCGCTGGGCCGGTCTGACGCCGAAGGCTTTCATGCAGGCGCTGACACTGGATCACGCCAAGGGCCTGTTGCGCGATTCCGCCAGCGTGCTCGACGCAGCACTCGACTCGGGGCTGTCAGGCCCGGGCCGGCTGCATGATCTGTTCGTCACCCATGAAGCGATGTCGCCGGGCGAATGGAAGAACGGCGGCGCCGGCATGACGCTGCGCTACGGTTTCCATGTTTGCCCGTTCGGCACCGCCATCGTGATCGCCAGCGAACGCGGCCTTGCCGGGCTTGCCTTCGCCGATCCCGGCGAGGAGCCGACGGCGTTTGCCGACATGAAGCGGCGCTGGCCGAACGCGACCTATGTCGAGGACCACGACGGCACCGTTGGCCTCGCGCAACGCGTCTTCGATACGCGGCTGTGGCGGCCGGACCAGCCGCTCCGCGTGGTCCTGATCGGCACCGATTTCGAGGTGCGGGTGTGGGAGACGCTGCTGAAGATCCCGATGGGCCGCGCGGTCTGCTATTCGGATATCGCCAACAAGATCAAAAACCCGAAGGCGTCACGCGCCGTCGGCGCCGCGGTCGGCCGCAATCCGGTATCATTCGTGGTGCCCTGCCATCGCGCACTCGGCAAAGGCGGCGCGCTGACCGGCTATCACTGGGGCATCACGCGCAAGCAGGCGATGCTGGGCTGGGAAGCCGGACAGGTCGGGCTACATTGACTCCCAAGCGGCGGACTTGAATTTATCTCCGTCATCCTGAGGAGCGCGAAGCGCGTCTCGAAGGGCGACGGCCCGGCCGTCTATCCTTCGAGGCTCGCTAGCGCTCGCACCTCGGGATGACGGGTCCAAGTGCTGAGAACAGCACTCACGCCGCCAGATCGACCTTCGTCGCGACAGTCGAATCCGCGTTGAGCCGATAGATGACAGGCACGCCGGTTGCGAGTTCGCGCTTCAAAATCTGCTCGGGCGTCAGCTTCTCCAGCACCATGATCAGCGCGCGCAGCGAATTGCCGTGGGCGGCGACCAGCGTGCGCTGGCCGCGCAGCACGCCGGGCAGAATCTCCTTCACGTAATAGGGCAGCGCGCGCGCCAGCGTATCCTTCAGACTCTCGCCGCCGGGTGGCGGTACGTCGTAGGAGCGGCGCCAGACCAGCACCTGGTCCTCGCCCCACTTCTTGCGGGCGTCATCCTTGTTGAGTCCGGAGAGATCGCCGTAATCGCGTTCGTTGAGCGCGAGATCCTCCGTCGTCGGCAGTCCGGTCTGCCCGATCTCGGCGAGCATCAGCTTCAGCGTATGCTGGGCGCGCGTCAGGTCCGAGGTGAAGGCAACGTCGAACGTCAGCCCTTGCGCCTTCAGCTTGCGGCCGGCCTCCTTGGCTTCCGCGATACCCTGTTCGGTGAGGTCAGGATCTTTCCAGCCGGTGAACAGGTTCTTCAAATTCCATTCGCTCTGGCCGTGCCGCACAAGCACGAGAAGACGGTCGCTCATTGAAAGGATTTCCGTTGTTCGTTTCGAATTGGATTAGAAGTCGGCAAGCCCGAGCACATCGGTCATCGTATAGAAGCCGGGCTTCCGGCCGTGCGCCCATAGCGCGGCCTTGACCGCGCCCTGCGCGAACATGGTCCGGTCTTCCGCACGGTGGGTCAGTTCGATGCGCTCCATGGCACCGGCGAAGATCACGCTGTGATCGCCGGTGACGGTGCCGCCGCGCAGCGCGGCAAAGCCGATGTCGCCCGGCCGGCGCGCGCCGGTATGCCCGTCGCGGCCACGCGCGGAACGCGCATGCAGGTCGACGCCGCGGCCGGCGGCGGCGGCCTCACCGAGCAGGAACGCGGTACCCGACGGCGCGTCGATCTTGGCCTTGTGGTGCATCTCGACGATCTCGATGTCGAAGCTTTCGTCCAGCGACTGCGCGACGCGCTTGACCAGCGCGGCCAGCAGGTTGACGCCGAGGCTCATATTGCCTGATTGCACCACCACGGCGCGCGAAGTGACGCTCTTGATCACGGCCATGTCGGACACCGACAGGCCGGTGGTTCCGACGATGTGCACGAGGCCGCGCTCGGCGGCGATCGCGACATTGGCGATGGTCGCGGCCGGCACGGTGAAATCGAGAATGCCGTCGGCATTGGCCGACAGCGTCCACAGGTCGGCCGAAAGTTTGACGCCATTCTCCGGCAGGCCAGCGAGCACGCCGGCATCCTTGCCCAGCAGTTCCGAGCCCGGCGCTTCCAGCGCGCCGGTCAACACCGCGCCCGGCGTTTCCGAAATGACGCGCACCAGCGCGCGGCCCATCCGGCCGCCGGCCCCCGCAACGATCAATCGCATATCGGCCATGGCTTTACCTCTCAACGGGGTATAGCCGGGGCAGGCGATTACGGCAACTTCCCGTCAGGTAGCGGGGTCCGCGCCTCCGGATAGCCCCTCAGGGCTGCGGACCGTCATAGCCCTCGATGATGATGAGATCGGCGACCGAATGCGGCTGCCGCACCTTGATGTTTTCCTGGTATTCCGGCGAGTGGTAGCAGGCCAGCGCGGTCTCATAGTCGGGAAATTCGATCACCACATTGCGTGAGCGGCTTTCGCCCTCGATGGCGGTGAATTTGCCGGCACGCACGACGAAGCGCCCGCCGAATTTCTTGAAGATGGCGGGGTTGGCCGCCGCATAGGACTTGTAGCCGTCATCATTGTGCACGTCGACGCGCGCGATCCAGTATCCCTTCGCCATCTCACTCTCCCGTTTCTTGCTTCGCTACTTTGCCAACGCCTGCGCGATTTCCGCCTGGACGGCATCCGCCGCCGCCTTCGGATCGGCGGCTTCGGTAATCGGCCGTCCGACCACCAGATAATCAGCGCCGGCGGCGATGGCACGTGCCGGCGTCATGATGCGCTTCTGGTCGCCGGTCGCGGACCCCGCCGGGCGGATGCCTGGAGTCACCAGGTTCATCTGGTGCCCGACGAGCTTGCGCAGCGCCGCCGCTTCCAGCGGCGAGCTTACCAGCCCGTCGACGCCGAGCACCTGCGCCTGCTGCGCACGCGCCTCGACCATATCCGAGACGTTGAGGCGATAGCCGGCGGCATGGAGGTCGCCGTCGTCATAGGAGGTCAGCACGGTGACGGCGAGAATTTTCAGGCTGGAGCCCGCGCGCGCTTCGACCGCGGCCTTCATGGTCTGGGGATAGGCGTGCACGGTGAGGAAGGTCGCGCCCAGTTTGGCAACGCTCTCGACGCCGCGCGCGACGGTGTTGCCGATGTCGTGCAGCTTGAGATCGAGAAAGACCTTCTTGCCTGACTTCGCCAATTGCTGCGCCAGCGGCAATCCGCCGGCATAGGCGAGCTGATAGCCAATCTTGTAGAAGCTCACGCTGTCGCCGAGCCGCGCAATCATCGCTTCCGCTTCTGCCACCCCGGGCAGATCGAGCGGCACGATCAAGCGGTCTTTCGGCGCGATATCGGCTGGCTGCATGTCACCTCACATCATGCGTTGGGAAACGTCGATCAACTGCCGCGCCAGCGCTTTCAGCGCGTCTTTGTCGGCGGCATGCTTCAGCCGGTCCATCTCGTCATAGGCATCGTCGGCGAACGGCAGCGCGAGCTGGTTCGGGATCACCGTCGCATGGCAGGCCGACAGGATCAGCCGCAGCGCCGCCAGCGCGCGCGAGCCGCCGAGCCGCCCGCCGGAAGCGGATGCGATCGCAAACACCCGCTCGCGAAAAACCTGGCCGCGGGTCTCGTGCACGTCCTGCACCCGGCTCACCCAGTCGATGGTGTTTTTCACCAGCGCCGGCACCGAGGAATTGTACTCTGGTGTCACGATCAGCACGCCATGATGGGCCGCCATCATCCGCTTCAGATTGACCGCGTGCTTCGGCACGCCGGATTTGGCCTGCAGGTCGCCGTCATAGATCGGCAGCGGAAAATCTGACAGCGAGATCCGCGTGATTTCGGCGCCTTCCATCGCCAGCGCATGCGCGGCAACGGCGGCCAGCTTCGCATTGAGCGAGCCGGAGCGGAGCGATCCCGGGATCACGAGGATTTTGAGCGCGGACATCTTTTGAATTCGTATTCGGGGCAAACCTGCCAACGCGAATACGTAGCAGGTATCAGCCCTTGCGATACACCCAGACCCGCGCGGGCGGAAGGTTCATCCAGATCCGCTCAGAGGCTTCTGTGGACACGCCCGGCAGCGATTTCGGGATCGGCGGCGCGACCGAATAGGTGAACTGCACGAAGGGGGCGCCGGGCGCGAGCGCCGTGAAGGCGTCGCGGATCAGTTTCAGGCGCGTCAACATCGGTTTGGTTACGAGCGGCAGGCCGGAGACCACGGCGGAGGCCGGCGCGTCCAGTACATCCTGCAGCGAGGTGCGCAGCGCATAGGCGTCACCCTGCACCACCTTGGCGTGCGGATAGCGGTCGCGCAGCAAGGCGCAGAAGCCCGGATTATATTCGACCAGTACGAGCCGCTTTTGATCGACGCCATGTTCGATCAGTGCGTTGGTAATCGCACCGGTCCCGGGCCCAAGTTCGATGACCGGTCCTTCTGCATCGACGTCGACATATTCCGCCATGGTCCGGGCGAGCAGCTTGCTCGACGGCATCACCGCACCCATGTGCAGCGGCTTTTCGATCCATGAACGAAGGAAGCGGACCTCATCATCGAGACGGGGCTTCTTCAACGCACGCACGGACGATTGCAAAGGCATGTCGCTACCAGGCGGGGCCCCGCAACAAAGCAGGGGATGTCAGAAAACGGTCATAAACACGTATAGGTCGACGGCGATATGGTCAAGCCAAACGGTAACGTGTCGGCCGCGCCAAAGTGCCCGCGATCCCGCGATAAGACCCTGTGCAGGCTGAATGAATCATGACTGCGGTGCGAGAACTGCGCTTCGCGCAGCTCGCATGCTGCGCGGATCAGGAGCCCGCGCGGTTGCCGAAGAAATCCTTGACCTTGGTGAAGAAGCCCGCAGCTTCCGGCTGAGTGGCGCCGGACGACAGCTTTTCGAACTCGGACAGCAGTTCCTGCTGCTTCCTGGTCAGATTTTGCGGCGTTTCGACCATGACCTGGACATACATATCACCGGTCTGGCGCGAGCGGAGTACCGGCATGCCTTTTGATGCAATGCGGAAACGGCGGCCGGACTGCGTACCGGCCGTCACTTTCACCTTGGTCTTGCCCTTGTCGATGGTTGGGACCTCGAATTCGCCGCCGAGGGCTGCGGCGACCATCGAGATCGGAACCCGGCAATGCAGATCGGCGCCATCGCGCTGGAAGAATTCGTGGGTCGCCAGCGACAGGAAAATATAGAGGTCGCCGGGCGGCCCGCCGCGGACGCCGGCCTCGCCTTCGCCGGCAAGGCGGATACGCGTGCCGTCCTCAACGCCTTGCGGGATGTTCACCGACAGCGTGCGGTCGCGCGTCACCCGTCCTGACCCTGCACAGTTCGGGCAGGCATCCTCGATCATCTGGCCGCGGCCCTGACAGCCGGGGCAGGTCCGCTCCAGCGTGAAGAAGCCCTGGGCTTGCCGCACCCGGCCCGCGCCGCCACACGTCGAACAGGTCTTCGGCTTGGTGCCGGCCTTGGCACCGGTGCCCGAACAGGGCTCGCAGGTCACCGAGACCGGAATCTCGATCTGCGCGGTCTTGCCCTGAAAGGCTTCCTCCAGCGTGATTTCCATGTTGTAGCGCAGGTCGGCGCCGCGCTCGCGTCCACCGCCGCGCCGCTGCCCGGCCATGCCGAACAGGTCCTCGAAAATATCGGAGAATGACGAGGCGAAGCCGGCGCCGAAGCCGGGACCGCCGCCGCCCATGCCCTGCTCGAACGCGGCATGGCCGTAGCGGTCATAGGCGGCGCGCTTGTCGCCGTCCTTCAGGACCTCGTAGGCTTCGTTGATTTCCTTGAAGCGGACTTCGCTGGTGGCATCGCCCGGATTCTTGTCCGGATGCCACTTCATCGCCAGCTTGCGGAACGCCGCCTTGAGCTTGCCGTCGTCCGCGTTCCGCTCGACTTCCAGGGTTTCGTAATAGCAGCGCTTGGTGGACATCAGTCAAACCCGCCCGAAGTTCGTCTTCATGCCGAAGGGTGCTTCTCAAAAGATGCAGCCATCGGCTTAACGAAAAATGACCCCCACCCTTCGAACGCTGCCTGCGCGCTCTTTTGGATGAGGGTCATGATCGAAAGCCCGCTTACGCCGACTTCTTGTTGTTCTTGTCGTCGTCGACCTCGGTAAACTCCGCGTCGACGACGTCATCCTTGGCAGCGTCGCGCTTGGCGTCCGCCTCGGCCTGCTGCTTGTACATGGCCTCGCCGAGCTTCATCGAAGCCTGCGCCACGGTGTTGGTCTTGGCCTTGATGGCCTCGGCATCGTCGCCCTTCAGCGCTTCCTTCAGGTCGCTGACGGCGTCCTCGATGGCGCGGCGTTCGCTTTCCTCGACCTTCGAACCGTGCTCGGCCAGCGCCTTCTCGGTGGAATGCACCAGCGCGTCGGCATGGTTCTTGGCGTCGACCGCCTCGCGGCGCTTCTTGTCCTCGGCCGCATTGGCCTCGGCGTCCTTGACCATCTTCTGGATGTCGGCTTCCGAGAGACCGCCGGAGGCCTGAATCCGGATCTGCTGCTCCTTGCCGGTCGCCTTGTCCTTGGCCGAGACGTTGACGATGCCGTTGGCGTCGATGTCGAAGGTGACCTCGATCTGCGGCATGCCGCGCGGCGACGGCGGAATGCCCATCAGGTCGAACTGGCCGAGCACCTTGTTGTCGGCCGCCATTTCGCGCTCGCCCTGGAAGACGCGGATGGTGACCGCGTTCTGATTATCCTCGGCGGTCGAGAACACCTGGCTCTTCTTGGTCGGGATCGTGGTGTTGCGGTCGATGATGCGGGTGAACACGCCGCCCAGCGTCTCGATGCCGAGCGAAAGCGGCGTCACGTCGAGCAGCAGGACGTCCTTGACGTCGCCCTGCAGCACGCCAGCCTGAATTGCCGCACCGATGGCCACGACTTCGTCCGGGTTGACGCCCTTGTGCGGCTCCTTGCCGAACAACTGCTTCACCACTTCCTGAACCTTCGGCATGCGCGTCATGCCGCCGACCAGCACCACTTCGCCGATTTCGGCGGCGGTCAGCCCTGCGTCCTTCAGCGCCTTGCGGCACGGCTCGATGGTCTTCTGGACGAGATCGTCGACGAGGGCCTCGAACTTGGCGCGCGTCAGCTTCATCGTCAGATGCTTCGGCCCGGTCTGGTCGGCCGTGATGAAGGGCAGGTTGATTTCGGTCTGCGTGGTCGAGGACAGCTCGATCTTGGCCTTTTCGGCGGCCTCCTTCAGGCGCTGCAGGGCCAGCTTGTCGTTGCGCAGGTTGATGCCCTGCTCCTTCTGGAACTCGTCGGCCAGATAGCTGACGAGACGCATGTCGAAATCTTCACCGCCGAGGAAGGTATCGCCGTTGGTGGACTTCACTTCGAACACGCCGTCGCCGATTTCAAGAATGGAGACGTCGAAGGTGCCGCCGCCGAGGTCGTACACCGCGATGGTGCCGGATTTCGATTTGTCGAGGCCGTAGGCGAGAGCAGCCGCCGTCGGCTCGTTGATGATGCGCAGCACTTCGAGGCCGGCGATCTTGCCGGCGTCCTTGGTGGCCTGGCGCTGGGCGTCGTTGAAATAGGCGGGGACGGTGATGACGGCCTGCTCGACCTTCTGGCCGAGATGGGCTTCCGCGGTCTCCTTCATCTTCTGCAGGATGAAGGCGGAGACCTGCGAGGGCGAATAGGTTTTGCCGTCGGCTTCGACCCAGGCGTCGCCGTTCGATGCCTTGACGATCTTGTAGGGGACGAGCTTCTTGTCCTTCTCGACCATCGGGTCGTCGTAGCGGCGGCCGATCAGGCGCTTCACCGCAAAGAACGTCCGCTCGGGATTGGTCACCGCCTGACGCTTGGCGGGCTGGCCGACGAGGCGCTCGCCATCATCGGTGACGGCAACGATCGAAGGCGTCGTGCGCATGCCTTCCGCGTTCTCGATGACTTTTGCAGTCTTGCCATCCATTACGGCGACACACGAATTCGTGGTGCCAAGATCGATCCCAATGACCTTTCCCATGGTCCTCATATCCTTCTTTTTGCGGCAGGTTGGCTGGGCCCTGGACGGCGCACCTAACCGAACCCCCAACGATCAATTACTCGCGATATTGCGACGGTGAGCCTCATATAGGAGGGGGGGTCCGCCCTGCAAGGACCGAACGCAAGCTTAGGGCCTGAAAAGGCTGACGTTTGAAAGATTGTGTCAACCCGGGGCGCGGACGCATCAGTGCCTCGAGCGACGTTAAGAAATCGGCAAGGCCGCTCATCGAGGCCGCTCCTCGCTCGCGCCGCCGGCGCGCTGCGCAGCCATGCGGCATCCTCCCGATCGACTGGCCCGGCCGCCGTGAAAGGGGGAGCGGTATTTGGCCGCTGGAAGTGCCTCAAAAAGAGCTCGGATACCGAGCAAAATCCTGCAAAAAGGCCGCCATATCGGTCCGTAGCGGTGGAACGGACGCCCTCCCTGCCCTGTTGCAGGGACATCAAAACCGCTAAAAGCGGGCCGACTGGAACGACCGTTGTCATGCCCGCAAGGCTTAAAGATTACACGCGAAATTCCTAGCTGCATCGTCGGACCACTGAACGGCCCCATGCAAACCCGGTAGACCTCCATGAAGCTACTTCGATACTGCGCTACGGTTGCCCTGATCGTTGCCGCCAATTCCGGCGCATTCTCCTCCGCGTTCGCCGCCGACCCGGTCTTTCCGCCGGGCGCCAGGGTGGGAATGACGCCCCTGGTCGGCCTCAACAAGGCCAGAACGTTCATCGGCTTCGAGACCGAAGACCAGGGCGTCAAGGTGCTGATCGCCGACCTCCCCGCCGAGGCCTATGGCGAAGTCGCCAATGCCTTCAAGGCCGCGCCGGGCGGCGTCGGCGGCATCAAGCCGGAAAGCATCGAGACCGCGGCGGGTCTCGCCTACTATACCGTCGAAAACGCCAAGGACGGCGCCGCCAATGTGCGCCGCTATTCGATGATCCTGCCCGGCCCCACCTTCTCCGGCTATGTCGCCGTGCAGGTGCCGGAGAACGCCGCCAGGATCTATACCGACGACGCCGTGCGCCAGATGTTCGCTTCCGCCGTGATCCGCAACGAGGTTCCGGTCGAGGAGCAGCTCGGGTTGCTGCCGTTCAAGATCAGCGAGCTCTCGAGCTTCAAGAACATCCGCACGCTGGCGCCGGGCGCAGCCCTCATTCTCTCCGACGGCGACGAAAAGACCGGCTTCGAAGTCGCGCCCTTCATGATCATCGGCCTGATCGGCTCGACGGCGGCTTCGCCCGACGATCGCGGCCGCTTTGCCCAGCAGATTGCGACCACCATTCCCGGCGTACGCGACGGCAGGATTACGATGTCGGAGCCGGTCCGCATCGATGGCCAGCCCGGCTACGAGACGCGGATCGACGCCACCAGCGGCAAGGACAATACGCCTGTCACCATCGTGCAGTGGTTGCGGTTTGGCGCCCAGACCTCGATGCGCATCATCGGCTCTTCGCCGCGCGACGACTGGACCAAGGCCTTTCCGCGCTTCCGCGCGGTGCGCGACGGCATTCATCCGCGCGGCTGATCTTAAAAATTCGCAAAGCCCGCCAAAATTTCGGGCTTTCGTTCGCACACCTATGGAACTTAGCTTTTCTCCCATCGGGTTCATGATCGGGGAGACGCACCATGTTCACACGCAGGCTGGTTCTGACAGATCTCGCCGCAACGTCCCTCGCCCCATCGAGCGCTCTGGGCCGCACCGGCGTCAAGCGCATCAAGTCGGACGATATCGCAGCGTAGCGTGGGCCAGGGACACGCGCTTCTCTCAAACCCTCATCGGGGTTGCTTTGGCGCTATCGCCATTTCCGGCTTTTCCCGCGACCACAAACTGGCGATCCAGGCCGCGAACTTCTTGTGCCTCATTTCGCACAGGCAGGCGATCGCATAGGCGGCAGCATTCGACGCGGCGACGACAGCAAAGAACCACAGCCAACCCTGCGCCCCCGGCACCAACGCGATGACAGCCATCATTATGGTGTGGTGGATCAGATACAGCGTAAAGGAGTAGTCTGCCGCGGTCCGGATGACCGCTGCTCTGCCAATGATTTTCGTACGTTGCGTGATAGCGATGAGCGAGCCAACGGCAACAACAAGTGCCGGATAGGTCGCGAGGTCATATTCGTGGTCGGGCACGACCTCAAACGCGTAAAGCGCCGTCGACGCCGCCAACAGCGTGGCGCTGGCCCATAATGGCGGGATCCATCGCGATAGAACGAAATAGATTGCAGCGCCGCCGAGCCAGAGCGCGAACAGTCCCGTTCCCACGTCATTCCCGTACGTCGATCCAAGTATGTAGCGAAAGGGTGTTTGACCGAAAAACAGCAGCAACGGGATCAAGAGGTAGAGGCTGCCACGGCGGACGAAAATGAAGAACGCCGCGCCGACGAACAGGTAGATGTGCCATTCGATTGCAAGCGTCCAAAGCGGGCTGGCCGATCCGAACGCTTCTCGCGGCATGAAATGGGGAAATATCCCGCGGTACCCTTCGTTCATCAGCAGGTTTGCGATCAGGGTCTTTAGATCGTAGTTGCGGGAAATCGTCGGATCGCCGGTTTGCAGGATGACCAGGCCATCCACCACCACGATGAAGGCGAGTGCAGGCAAGAGCCCTGAATAGATTCGGGCGAACCTGTCGATGAAGTATTGCTTAAAGCCGTATTCGGGAGCGGCAGATTTCCGGAACAGGGTCGCGGCAATCAAGAATCCCGACATGATGAAGAACAAGAGAACGCCGATGACCTGCATGTGCGGGACATCCGGCGGCCTGGCCGCTGCGCCGACCCCGAAAAATGCCAGGGCATGCCCGCAACAGACCATTTGCGCGGCCAGAGCGCGGCAAGCATCCAGCGTGATCGACGTGTCGTTCCTGGTGCTCGCTAACGTAAACATCCCCGCCCCTGATTGGCGGAACCTAGTTCTCCAACCAGACCGCGTAAACCCCGAAGCAACTCAATCAGCAAATTCCGGACAAAACTTCGACCAGTGGGAAGACGCCACGTGCTCGCGCTTCGAGCCTGTCATCGCCGTTCGGATACGAATGTTGAGAAGGCGATCGAACGCACCGCCACTTCGCCGCCCGTCGAAGGCCTCCGCGCACCCAGCACGGAAGGCCCTGTCAGACATGTGACAGGTTCTGACTCAGCTGAGTTGAATTCAGAACCTAGCTTTGCTCGGCCGGCGCCGTTTTCGCGCCGCCCTTGGAGACGGCGACCAGCGCCGGGCGCAGGATGCGTTCGCCGATCATGAAGCCGGCCTGCACGACCTGAACTACGGTCCCGGACGGGACGGACGGGTCGGGCACTTCGTACATCGCCTGCTGGAAATTCGGATCGAACTTCTCGCCGGACGGATCGAACTTCTTGACGCCGTTCTTCTCCAGCGTGTTGAGCAGCGAGCGCTCGGTCAACTCCACGCCCTCGATGAAGGCCTTGATGCCGGGATCGGCGGTCTCCTTGGCCTCGGCCGGAATCGCGTCGAGCGCGCGCTGCAGATTGTCGGCGATGTCGAGAATGTCACGCGCAAAACCAGTGATGCCATAGGCACGCGCATCGGCGACTTCCTTGGCGGTACGCTTGCGCAGGTTCTCCATCTCCGCCAGCGTGCGCAGCATCTTGTCGCGGGCCTCGGTCGCTTCCTTGACCAACAGCTCCACCGATCCTTCCTCGGGATCGTCGGGCATGATGTAGGGTTTTGAGACCACGGGCTCGCCGGTCTGGGCCGGTTTCACCGTATCGTCACTCGGCCGGTTGGGATCGGTCATAAGGCTGCCTTCTCAAAAAACGTATCTGGTTCGATGGGGATTTGCTGGGCGGGATATCGTGCTTTAGTGGCCGAAAATCAAGCGTTCCATGGCGTTTTCGAGCGAAGCATGCCCTCGGGCTCGATCCGGGGGTGCGCACCGGTTCGCATAGCAATCAAGTTTACGCAGATTGCGTAGACTTATCTGCGGTAGAAAACGCGTCAAAACAGAAAAGTCCGGATTGGGGTCAATTTGGGGCTGATTAGCCGCCCAGCATCCGGCTGACGATCCGGGCGGCGTAATCCACGGTCGGAATCACCCTTGCATAGTTCAGCCGCGTCGGCCCGATCACGCCGAGAACGCCGACAATGCGACCCGCGGCGTCGCTATAGGGGGCGATGATGGTGGAGGAGCCGGACAGCGAAAACAGCTTGTTCTCCGATCCGATGAAAATCCGCACCCCTTCGGCGCGCTCGGCCCGGCCCAACAGGTCGATCACGCCGCGCTTGGTCTCGAGATCGTCGAACAGCGACTTGACGCGTTCGAGATCCTCCAGCGCATGCAGGTCTTCGAGCAGATTGGCGTGGCCGCGCACGATCAATTGCCGGTCGTCGTTGTCGCCGCCGGACCAGCTCGCGATACCGGCCGCGATCACCTTCTGCGTCAACAGATCGAGTTCGACGCGGCTCTGCGTCAGCGCGGTTTCGAGCTCCAACCGCGCTTCGGCCAGCGTGCGGCCGCGAATCCGCGCATTGAGGAAATTGGTCGCTTCCGTCAGCGCCGACGAGGGAACGCCGGGCGGCAGCGCAAGCACGCGGTTTTCGACCTGGCCGTCTTCGCCGACCAGCACCACCAGCGCGCGTTCCGGCTCCAGCCGCACGAATTCGATATGCTTCAGCCGCGAATTCGATTTGGCGGTCAGCACCACGGCGGCGGCCCGGGTGAGGCCGGAGAGCCGCGTCAGCGCTTCGCCGAGCGCCGCCTCGACCGATTGCGCGCGGCCGACGGAGGCAAGCTGGCTCTGGATCGATTCCCGTTCCGGCTCGGTGAGGTCGCCGACCTGCATCAGGGCGTCGACGAAGAAGCGCAGGCCGAGTTCGGTGGGCAATCGCCCGGCCGATGTATGCGGCGCATAGATCAGGCCGAGCGCTTCGAGGTCCGACATCACGTTGCGGACGGAAGCCGGCGACAACGGCAACGCGATCAGGCGGGAAATATTGCGCGAGCCGACCGGCTCACCGGTGGCGAGATAACTTTCGACGATTTGACGAAAAATGTCGCGCGAGCGCTCGTTGAGCTGGGCAAGGCCAGCATGCGGCGCGATGAGGCCAATCGGATCGTGGTGGGCCACTGTTAACTCCTTGACACCCCCTAATTTGTCGCTCCGGCGGCCCAATGACAAGCGTTCCCTTTCCCTCCAAACAGGGCCAAAGGCCCTTGCCGCTGCGCACGCCCCCACCTACAAGCACCGCGAACGAATTTTCGCTCGATTTCGAAAGGATTTCCCATGCGGCCAAGCCGCCGTGCGCCCGATCAGCTGCGCCCCGTGTCGCTGGAACGCGGCGTGGTCAAATATGCCGAAGGTTCCTGCATGGTGAAATTCGGCGATACCCATGTGCTGGTCACAGCCACGCTGGAAGAACGGCTGCCGCCGTGGCTGAAGGGTCAGGGCCGCGGCTGGGTCACGGCCGAATACGGCATGCTGCCGCGCGCCACCCTGGAGCGCACCCGCCGCGAGGCCGCCGCCGGCAAGCAGGGCGGCCGCACGGTCGAGATCCAGCGGCTGATCGGCCGCAGCTTACGCGCAGCTGTCGACCTCGAAGCGCTGGGCGAGCGCCAGATCACGGTCGATTGCGACGTGATCCAGGCCGATGGCGGCACCCGCACCGCCTCGATCACAGGCGCCTGGGTGGCGCTGGCGGACTGCATCGCGTGGATGAAGAGCCGCAACATGATCAAGGCCAACGTGCTGCGCGACAACGTCGCCGCGATCTCCTGCGGCATCTATCAGGGCACACCGGTGCTCGACCTCGATTATGCCGAGGATTCCGAGGCCGAGACCGACGCCAATTTCGTCATGACCGGCGACGGTCGCATCATCGAGGTGCAGGGCACCGCCGAAAAGACCCCGTTCTCGCAGGACGAGTTCCTCGCGTTGATGGAACTGGGCGCGCAAGGGTGTCGCGCGGCTGGTGGACTTGCAGAAGCTGGCCGTCGCGTAGTCTGATCGCGCATGCACCGTCGAATCACAGGCCAGCTCGTGATCGCGACCCACAATCCCGGCAAGCTCGCCGAGATGCGGGAACTGCTGGCGCCGCACGGCGTCGAAGCCGTTTCCGCGGGCGAGCTGGGCTTGGCTGAGCCCGAGGAAACCGGCCAGACGTTTCGCGCCAATGCGGCGATCAAGGCGATCGCGGCCGCGAAAGCCGCGCAACTGCCGGCCTTTGCCGACGATTCCGGCCTCGTGGTCGATTCACTGGATGGCGCGCCCGGCATCTATTCGGCGCGCTGGGCCGGCGAGGGCAAGGATTTCATGGCCGCGATGAGCCGGATCGAGCGCCTGCTGCAGGAACGCGGCGCCGCTACGCCGGACAAGCGAAAGGCGCATTTCGTCTCGGCCCTGTGCGTCGCCTGGCCCGACGGCCACCTCGAAGAGGTCGAGGCCCGCGCCGATGGAACTTTGGTCTGGCCGCCGCGCGGCACCGCCGGTTTCGGCTATGATCCGGCTTTCCTGCCCGACGGGCATGTCAGGACCTTTGGCGAGATGACCTCGATCGAAAAGCACGGCCTGCCGCCGCTCGGCCTTGGCCTGTCGCACCGGGCGCGTGCCTTCGTCAAACTAGCGGAGATCTGCCTTGGCTAGTCGCGAGCGACCGCGCCTCAAAGAGGCCTTCGGCGTCTACGTACACTGGCCGTTCTGCCTGTCGAAGTGCCCGTATTGCGACTTCAACAGCCACGTCCGCCACGCGCCGATCGACGAGGAGAGATTCGCCCGCGCCTTTGCGCGCGAGATCGAAACAACAGCGGCGCGCGCGCCGGGACGCACCGTCACGTCGATCTTTCTCGGCGGCGGTACGCCGTCGCTGATGCAGCCGCAAACCGTCGGCGCCATCCTGGATTCAATCGGCAAGCATTGGCGCGTGGCCGACAATGTCGAGGTGACGCTGGAGGCCAATCCGACCAGTGTGGAAGCAACAAGGTTTCGCGGCTATCGCGCAGCCGGCGTCAACCGCGTCTCGCTCGGCGTGCAGGCGCTCGATGACGCCTCGCTGAAAGCGCTCGGACGATTGCACAGCGCGCGCGAGGCGCTCGATGCGGTCGCGATCGCGCGCACCGCGTTCGACCGCTACTCGTTCGACCTGATCTACGCCCGCCCCGACCAGGCGCCGCAGATGTGGGCGGACGAATTGAAGCTCGCGATTTCGGAAGCCGCCGAACATCTCTCGCTCTACCAGCTCACGATCGAGGAAGGCACGCCGTTCTTCGGCCTGCATGCGGCGGGCAAATTGAAAACGCCGGACGAGGCGGTTGCCCGCGCGCTCTACGATGTGACACAGGAAGTCTGCGCGCATCATGGCTTGCCGGCCTACGAGATTTCCAACCACGCCCGCGCCGGCGCCGAATGTCAGCACAATCTGGTCTACTGGCGCGGCGAGGAATATGCCGGCATCGGCCCGGGCGCGCATGGCCGCCTCGACATCGACGGCACGAGGCACGCGATCGCGACCGAAAAACGTCCCGAGGCCTGGCTGATGCGTGTCGAGGCCAATGGCCACGGCGTCGTGACCGACGATTTCCTCAACAGTGAAGAGCGCGCCGACGAGTTTTTGCTGATGGGATTGCGGCTCGCCGAGGGCATCGATCCCAAACGCTATGCCGCGCTGTCCGGCCGCATGCTCGATCCGAGCCGGATCGCCGTGCTGCGCGAGGAAGGCGCCATCATCGTCGACGCCGACGGCAGGCTGCGTGTGACGAAAGACGGTTTCCCCGTGCTCGATGCGGTGGTGGCGGATCTCGCGGCGTAAGCTTCGTAGCCCGGATGGCGCGCAGCGCAATCCGGGGACCTCTCCACCGGAAAGACTTATCCCGGATTGCGCTGCGCTCCATCCGGGCTACGGTTCGCTACAATAACTAAGCCCCAAAACTCTTCGGCGAGCCCGCAACCGGCACGCTGCCGCCGCTGGCGACCTTCATCACCGCAAGCCCGCGCTCATTGCTGCCGTCGGAGCGGAACCGAAATAGCCCGTCGATGCCGGCAAAGCCCGACGGGTTGGTCAGCGTTTCCGGCGCAAAACGTTGGCTGCCCTGCTTCGATAGCGCGGCGACGAGTGCGACCGCGTCATAGGCGAGCGGCGCGGTGCGCACCGGATCGGCGCCGAATTTGGCGCGGTAGCGGCCGGAGAAGCCACGGAAGCCCGACGGGTCCGGCGCGGCATAGAGCCCGCCCTGCAGCACGGGGCTCGCATAGACGCGCGGATTGTCCCACAGCCCGGTGCCGAGCAACTGGATGTTGCGCAGATTCGCGCCCGCCGCGGTCAAGGCATCCGCCGTTGCCACGACCGAATCGCCGTCGTCGGCGATGAACAACACATCCGCCGAGCCGAGCGACTGCGCCACCGTCCGTGCCGCCGCGGAACGATCGGAGGCGTATTTCTCGAAGGCGACGATGCGCCCCTTGCGGCCGACCGCCTGCTTGAAGGCTGCTTCCACCACATTGCCGTAGGCATTGTCCGGCAGCAGCGCCGCGAAAGATTTCTTTCCGATGCTGGCGGAATAATCGACGATCCGGTTGACGTCGGATTCGGGCAGGAAGCTGAGCAGATAGACGCCGCGTCCGGCCACGCTCGAGTCGGTCGAGAATGCGATCACCGGAACGCCGCGCGTGCGCGCCTGTTGCGCGGTCGCCGCCACCGATGCCGCAAACAGCGGACCCAGAATGATTTCCACGCCCTCGCCGAGCGCCTGCTGGGTGACCTGCTGGGCGCCTTGCGGGCTGCCGCCGTCATCCTTGATCAGAAGCTGGATGTTCGGATTCTGGAATTCCGCCAGCGCCATCTCGGCCGCGTTCTTCATCGATTGCGCGGCGACGCCGGCATTGCCGGCGGCCGAGAGCGGCAGGATCAGGCCGACCTTGACCTGCCCGGTGCCGACCGCAAGCGGCTGTTGCTGCGGGCCTGCGGGTCCCTCGTTCTGCGGGGAAGCAAACGGGTTCGAAACCTGGCCTCCCGAGCAGGCGCCGAGCAGCGGCGCGCCGAGAATAAGACCAACCGCCGTCCGGCGGGTCGGTCCCGATAGCCGGAGATCCGGAGATCCGGGCTTGGGATTGAGCGGGCCTACCATCTTGTCTCTTCTCTTGACCGACCGCCGTCGGCCAGGATTCCGGCTTTCTGGGCCGAGGCACCTGAACCGCTACTGAACCCGAATGGGGGATTCTGCATATTGTCGAGAATTAGTTAACCAAAACAAAAGGATTACGCGCCCGCCCTGCGTCGCGGGGAACTTCAATATTGCCGCCATCCGGCAGATATAGCGCTTGCACCAAGACCTCTTTAGATTGCCATTATGCGCGCAAAACCCAATTCCAACTACGGGTCAGACACCGAACCGGGTTCGGCCAACAGAACATTTTTGATTGGCGGCCACGTCCTGAATGCCCCGAAGCCGGTTCCCGGCCTTTATCTGGTGGCGACCCCGATCGGCAATCTCGGCGACATTACCTTGCGCGCGCTCGAGACATTGGCCGGTGTCGACATCATCGCCTGCGAGGACACCCGAATCACCCGCCGCCTGACCGAACGCTATGCGATCTCGGCAGAGCTCAAGCCGTACCACGAGCACAACGCAGCGCTGGCGCGACCGAAAATCCTGGAAAAGCTGGCGCAGGGCGCCACGATCGCGCTGGTGTCGGACGCCGGTACGCCCCTGATATCGGACCCCGGCTTCAAGCTGGTGCGCGAGGTCTGTGCCGCCGGCCACGCCGTGATCGCGGTGCCTGGCGCGTCCTCGGTGCTGACGGCGCTGTCGGTCGCTGCACTGCCGACCGACCGGTTCTTCTTTGAGGGATTTTTGCCGGCCAAGGAAGTCGCGCGGCGGACGCGGCTCGCCGAGCTTGCCCGAATTGACGCGACGCTGGTGATGTTCGAATCCGGCAACCGCGTGCAGGATACGCTGGCCGATCTTTCCGACATCATGGGCGGGCGCGACGCCGCGATCTGCCGCGAGCTGACAAAACTGCACGAGGACATCAAGCGTGCGCCGATCGCGGAGCTGGCGAAGGCCGCAGATCAACTGGAAACCCGCGGCGAGTTCGTCCTCGTGGTCGGCCCGCCGCGCGTCGATGAAGGGATCATGACGCAGCACGATCTCGACGATTTGCTGCGTTCGTCGCTGGCGCGCGACAGCGTCAAGGACAGCGTGGCGCATGCCGTCGAACTTTCCGGGCGGCCGCGCCGCGAGGTCTATGCCCGCGCGCTGGAGCTCGCGAAACAAGCCAGAGGCGACCATGGCGAAGACTGACGGCACGTCACCGCCGCGCGCCGGAGCAAAGCTCGCCGCGCCCGAGCGGGTCGCCGCCTTCCGCACTGGACTTTCCGCCGAAACCCGCGCCGCCGCCTTTCTGATAGCCAAAGGCTACCGCATTTTGGCAAAGCGCTTCCGCACCCCCCATGGCGAGATCGATCTGGTGGCGAAGAAGCGCAATCTGATCGCCTTCATCGAGGTCAAGGCGCGCGCCAGCCTGGACGATGCCGCCTACGCCGTCACGCCGCGCCAGCAGGGGCGCATCATCGATGCCGCGCAAGGGTGGCTGATGGCACATCCCGAGCATGCCGAATTTGAGCTGAGATTTGACGCCGTCCTGATTGCGCCGCGGCGTCTGCCACGCCATCTGTTAGCGGCATTCGACGCCAGCACCTGAGATTTCCCTCCAGAGACCCGGACCCCTCCCTATGAAATTGAATGTCGCCGTCCAGATGGACCCCATCGCGCGTATCAACATCCGCGGCGATTCGACCTTTGCGCTGCTGCTCGAAGCGCAGAAGCGCGGCCATAGCCTTTCCTACTACACCCCGGACAAGCTTTCGCTGCGCGGCGAAGAGCTGGTGGCGCCGGTGCAGTTTCTCACCGTGCGCGACGAGATCGGCGATCATTTTACGTTGGGCGAGGCGAAGCGCGAGGCGCTGACCAATTTCGATGTCATCCTGCTGCGACAGGATCCGCCCTTCGACCTCGCCTACATCAGCTCGACTCATTTCCTCGAGCGCATCCACCCCGAGACGCTGGTGGTGAACAATCCGGCTTCGGTGCGCAACGCGCCGGAGAAGCTGTTCGTGATGAACTTTCCGCATCTGATGCCGCCGACGCTGATCTCGCGCGACCTCGACGAGATCAATTCGTTCCGCGATGAACACGGCGCCGTCGTCATGAAGCCGCTGCACGGCCATGGCGGCGCGGCGGTATTCCGCGTCATGCCGCAGGACATGAATTTCGGCTCGCTGTTCGACATGTTCTCGGTCACCTTCAGGGAGCCCTGGGTGATCCAGCGCTTCCTTCCCGAGGTCAAGCACGGCGACAAGCGCATCATTTTGGTCGACGGCGAATTTGCCGGCGCCGTCAACCGCGTGCCCGCCCCCGACGACCTCCGCTCCAACATGGTTCGCGGCGGCGCCGCGCAGGCCACCGAACTCTCTCCGCGCGAACGCGAGATCTGCGACACGCTCGGCCCCGCGCTGCGCGAACGCGGGTTGCTGTTCGTCGGCATCGACGTGATCGACGGCAACCTCACCGAGATCAACGTGACGTCGCCGACCGGTATCCGTGCGATCCAGCGCCTCAACGGCCCGGATGTCGCGGCAAAAATCTGGGACAGCATCGAGGCGAAGCGCGCCGGGAAATAATTTCCCGGCGTGCCCACGACTTGGAATGGCGTACCACACAACGAATTCAGCGGTCCCGAAACGGTAGCCGAAGCGTAGGTGGGAGGTTGCGATGGATGATCGAACCGTGCGGCTGGCGCTGCAGCGCCATTGGGATGCCTCGGACGCGAGCGATTTCGAGGTCGAGCATGAAATCTACCGCGAGGATGCCGTGCTTGATTATCCGCAGTCGGGCGAGCGGATCCGTGGACGGCGCAACATTCAGGAGAGCCGGTTCGTCCAGCCGAACAAGAAGCGCTTTGCGGTCCGGCGAATTGCCGGCAGCGGCGATCTCTGGGTCACTGAATTCGTGCTTACCTATGACGGCATACCCTCTTACGCGGTGAGCATCATGGAGTTCCGCGAAGGACTGGTGGCCAACGAAACGCAATATTTCGCCGACCGGTTTGACCCTGCCCCCTCGCGTGCGCATCTTGTCGAGCGGGTCGGCGAATGACGTCCTACCGGCTGGGCGGAGCCGAAGCGAAGAGTCGAAGTGGCTCGCTCGGCGCAAGGCCGGCAGTGGCCGGTCGAACTCCAGGACACTATCGCCATATCCGATCCCAAGTTCCACCATCATACGGCCATTCTTTGGACAAGACTGGAGGGGGCGCTGGCCGATGGCCGACCTGATAGATAGTGGACCGCCATCTTCGGATGACATTGGACGGAAAAGGGAAACGCCAATGAATTCCATACCTGCTCCAAAAGAACCTGAACCCGGCGATGCCACAATCGCAGGCGCCGATGAGCGGCTGGCGCACGCCTACGAAGAGATCAAGCGCGCCGATGAACAGCTCACGCAAATGAGTGAACGGCTTGCGAAAATTGAGGGCGATGCCCCGCGCCCTCCTGCAGCCGCACCTGCCCCGCAATCGCCACCTGCGGAGCCGCCCATGCAATTATCACCTGCGCAAGCACCCCCTCCGCAAGTATCGCCGGCAAGGTCGGTGCTCCGGAACCCCATGGCTTTGGCCTTGGCGGCGTGTTTCGTCGTCACTGCCTTGGTCTTGTCGGCTTATGACGGCGGGGTCGTCGCGCGTTGGGCGCCGCAACTCGCTTCGCCGCCATCATCGCCGCCGGAAAGTCCAACGCTTGCCGCGCAGTCCGCGCCCTCCATCGTTCCAGGGGCCTCTGCGGAGACAGCACCACCATTGGCAACACCACAAGACGCACCGCAGCCAACGCCATCGCAAGCAACATCCCTCGCCCAGGCTCAGACCGCGCCGCAAGATGCCGCGCCAGCAGCCGCCGCAGCGCCTGCGGATCAGGCTCAGTTGCTGCAGCAGATCGCACGTGATCTCGCGACGCTGGAACGGAACATCGAACAACTCAGGGCGAACCAGCAGCAAATGGCCAACGACAATTCGAAAGCCATAGGCGAACTCAAGGCCAGCCAGGAAGAGATGAAGCGTACGCTCGCGAAGGTTTCCGAGCCGACCCCGCCCAAGACGTCATCGCCTCCGGTGCAGCCGGCTCCGGCCTTGCGCAGGCCCGAACGGACGTATCAGCCTCCGCAAGCGAGAGCACGGCCACGATACTACCCAAGGGAGTGGATGTACGACGATTGGTAGGGCAGCGTTCGAGATAGCGCCCGGCTCAACGGCCGCAGCAAGAAGCTGGGATACCATCGCGAGGAGGCGCGGCAGCGCAATAACGCTGCGCTGCGCCATCGCATTTTTACATCCCAGTCGCGCTCTCTCATCCCACTTGCCAATTTCGGCAAGCGGGCGCAGCCTGTAGCTGCGGATGAATCTGTCCGGGCGACGAACTGCAATTCATAAAATTAATGGGAGGAAGACGGATGACGACGAATCTTTCGCGACGGTCTTTGCTTGCGCTTGGCGCAGGACTCGGTGCGGGTCTTGGCGCTTCAACGATGCTCGGCGGCAGCGCGCTGGCCAAGGCGCCGAAGCTCGGCACGCAGACGCCCTACTGGCATCGCTTCGTCCTCGGCGACGCCGAAGTGACGATCGTTTCCGACGGCACGCTGCCGCTCGGCCCTCCCAAGGGCACCTTCGTTGGCGTGCCCGATGAAGAAGTGAGGAAGATGCTCTCCGACAACTTCCTCAATCCCGACAATGTCGTGCTCGAGCAGAACTCGCCGATCGTGAACAACGGCGACAAGCTGATCCTGTTCGACACCGGCATGGGCACGTCGAAAGCTTTCGGGCCGACCACGGGCCGCCAGCAGAAGAGCATGGCGGAAGCCGGGATCAAGCCGGGCGATATCGACGCCGTGGTGCTGTCGCACGCCCATATCGATCATATCGGCGGCATCGTCGGCGCCGACGACAAGCCGTTATTCCCCAACGCGCAATATTACATCACCCAGAGCGACTTCGAGTTCTGGACCGATGAAGGCAAGCTCGGCAGTCCCTTGAAGGATTTCGTGGTTCATGCCCGCAGGAATTTGTTACCGGTGCGCGATCGCATCGTGTTCATCAAGGACGGCCAGGAATTCCTGCCTGGCGTGCAGGCGATCGCGGCGCCCGGCCACACCGTGGGTCACACCATCTTCATGGTAAGCTCTGCCGGCAAATCCTTCGCCTTCCTCGGCGACCTCACGCACCACGCCGTGCTGTTGCTCGAAAAGCCGCGGATGGAGTTTTCCTACGACACCGATCCGAAACAGGCGGCCGCAAGCCGGGTAAAGTTGCTCGACACAATCGCGGCCAACAAGACCCCGGTGATGTCCTATCACTTCGCCTGGCCGGGCTATGGTCACGTCGCCAAGACCGGCGACGGATTCCATTATTATGCCGAGCCGATGAAAATGGAGCTCTGAGGCAGCGCGACTGCTCCGGGGCGGCCGGTCTGGCCCGCCCCGGAAGCTGCCGGTTACGCCGCGGCGCCAGCCTCCCGCGGCGGAACCAATCGAATGCTTCAGATTTTCACCTTGACGCCGCCAGCGCGGTTACGACGGCGGCGGAGACTTTGGCTCCCTCGATTTTTTCCGCGTACAGAAGCTCGTTGCAGAGCTTGTCGATGAAGGTGCTGTTGATCGCCTTCAGGCCTACGAAAACGCTGGTCACGATGTTCGCGGCATCGGACCAGGTTGTTTCCTTGGTCGGAGTTTGCGCCTCCTTTATCTTGTCGAAGATCAACGTTCGTGCGGTTGACCACTTGATGATCTCCTCGCGCAGGAAGTCCTTTTCCGGTCCATCCCGAAAACCGTTGAGGAGCGGCGGGTCATCGTGCTCGTCTTTCGGTGGCGTGAGGCCGAATTCTTCCGCTTCGGCTTCGACCAGGACAATCTCCTGCTGAAGCTTCTGCAAAAACTCGGCCTTCTTCTTTTCGGAATATTTCAGGTCCTTGCCGAGGTCGTCGACCAGAGGCAACACGCGCTGGCGAAAGCGTATCGACAGAATGAGCGCGCTCAGAAGCAGCGATGTCTTGAACGTCAGGTTGAAGCGCCGGTCCCGTGACGGGATGAACGCGACGTAGCATCGCTTGGCCTTGCTTCTGAAATTCTCGTTTCTGGCGATAATGGGCCGGTAAAACTTGCCGTCGTTCCCGAGACAAAGAAAATCGGTTTGTCTCGGCACCTTGCCAAGCAGGACATCCTTTGCCGCCGCCTCCATGTCGTTGATCCATAGCGGCGTCATTTCGTTGCCGTTTCGCGCGGCTGCTACGGCCTTGATATCGGCCCACGTCGTGCTCGTACCCGCGATGGTGAAGATGTTGGGCAGTGCGTTGAATTCTCCCGTGACCACGGTGGTCAACGCCAGGCCCTCGGCATTTTGCGACGGGGCGCGGAACAATAAAACTGATGCGGGGCTGAAACACGTCCTCGTCAATGCGTTCGTCGACCCAGTTTCGAACGAAGGCCAAGGTGATCTTCCGCACGCCGTTCCTCATCAGCTTACGGACGGGCGGGTCGCTGATGTCGCGAAGAGGGACGACTGCGGATCGTGTCAATACCAGTTCGAGGAAATCGAACAGTTCAGTGTTTTCGTAAGAAAGCGAGTCGTCGCTTTCGGCTCCGATCGGCAACGGTGTGTCGTTGCGATCCGATGTCGATACCAGCGAACCCTGGTAGCGAGCGAGCTGGCTTGGGCGATCGCTGTCGTACAGGAAACACATCCGGTCACGTATCGCTTTTTTTTGATCCGAAGCTTCCAGCTTGGCCCGGAACTGGCCTGCCTCGTAGAAGCACCAACTCATGTTCTTTTCGGATTTATCTCCGCCGCTGCAAATGAAGACGAACCACTGGGATTTCTGGATCGATTCCGAAATCTTGGTTTCGTAATCATCGCCGCCTTCAATGCCGGCATGATCGATGAAAACTTCGAGATTCGGCGACAACGCGGTGAGCGATTCCACCACCGCTTCGGCGATTCTCTTGTCCTTGTGATTGTATGAAATGAAGACTCAGGTCTGGGCCATGGCTGCATCCTCTCCAGGCAATGTCTCAACAGCGAAATATTTTTGGATCGACGCAGGCGTCGTCCATTATCTCATTTCTCGAATCGGAGGCCGAAGACGGGGCGAAGATCGTGCAAAGGCAGTGCAGCTGAAGACGAGGCTTTCGAATTCGCACGGAAGTCCAGGCTCTCCTCAGGCTCACAGCGTAGGATGCCGCTCGCGCAGATTGCAATGAGGCAGATCACACATCCCGCAACCGGAGCGGGGCGACGATATCTCCCCGAGGATCGTGTCTTGCGGCCCGCCCCGGTGCCGCCCGATCAGGTTTGCTTGCGCGGGACGCCGGCCCGGCTTGCGCCTTTCTGTTCCCTTAATGTTCTTGACTTGCCCCAAGGTTCCCCGCTACCTTCGATTGCACCACGAGGGGCAAAAGCATGGTCGCGCGGGTTTCTACCGTCGCCTTTGAGGGGATCGAGGCCCGCGCGGTCGACGTGCAGGTGCAGGTCGCGCCCGGGCTGCCGGCCTTTGCCATTGTCGGCCTGCCGGACAAGGCGGTGTCGGAAGCGCGCGAGCGGGTGCGTTCGGCGCTGATCGCCTCGGGGCTGGCGCTGCCGGCGCGGCGGATCACCGTCAATCTCGCGCCGGCCGACCTGCCGAAGGAAGGCAGCCATTACGATCTGCCGATCGCGCTCGGCCTGATGGCGGCGATCGGCGCGATCCCGCCGGATGCGCTGAATGGTTTTACGGTGCTCGGCGAGCTCGGCCTCGATGGCTCGATCGCGCCGGTGGCCGGCGTATTGCCGGCCGCGATCGGCGCGAATGCGCGCGAGGAAGGCCTGATCTGTCCGGCGGCGTGCGGAACGGAAGCCGCCTGGGCCAGCCCCGATATCCAGATCATCGCGGCAAAATCGCTGATCCAGATCGCCAACCATTTCAAAGGCACGCAGGTGCTGTCGCGCCCGCAGCCGAAAGTGCACGAGCCGGAGGCGACGCATCTCGACCTGCGCGACATCAAGGGCCAGGAGAGCGCCAAACGCGCGCTGGAGATCGCCGCGGCCGGCGGGCATCATTTGCTGATGATCGGCTCGCCCGGCGCGGGCAAGTCGATGCTGGCGGCGCGGCTGCCGTCGATCCTGCCGCCGCTGTCGCCGTCGGAATTGCTGGAAGTCTCGATGATCGCCTCCGTCGCCGGCGAGATCCGCGACGGCGCCTTGACGGCGCGGCGGCCGTTCCGCAGCCCGCATCATTCGGCCAGCATGGCTGCGCTGACCGGCGGCGGCATGCGCGCCAAACCCGGCGAAATCTCGCTCGCACACCAGGGCGTATTATTCCTCGACGAATTGCCGGAGTTCGATGCGCGCGTGCTCGATTCGCTGCGCCAGCCATTGGAAAACGGCGAAGTCTCGGTGTCCCGCGCCAACCACCGCGTCACCTATCCAGCCCGCTTCATGCTGGTCGCGGCGATGAATCCCTGCCGCTGTGGCCATGCCTATGAGCCCGGCTATTCCTGCAAGCGCGCGCAGCTCGACCGCTGCACCGCGGACTATCAGATGCGCATCTCCGGCCCGCTGATGGACCGCATCGATTTGCGTATCGAGGTGCCGGCGGTGACCGCCGCCGACCTGATCCTGCCGCCGCCTTCCGAAGGCTCAGCCGAAGTCGCCGCGCGTGTCGCCGCGGCGCGCGATCTCCAGCTCATGCGCTATGCCGCCGCCGGCCTGCCGCATATCCGCACCAACGCCGAAGCGCCCGCCTCGCTATTGGAAAAGATTGCGCAGCCGGATGCGCAGGGGCAAAAGCTTTTGCGTGACGCCGCCGAGACCATGAAGCTCACCGCCCGCGGCTATCACCGCGTGCTGCGCGTCGCCCGCACGCTCGCCGATCTCGATGGCGCGGAAAAAATCGGCCGCCTGCATCTGGCGGAGGCGCTGTCCTATCGCGCACTCGCGGAAGATCTGCGCCGGGCGGCATAAGCGCATCGCGCTGTTCCTGCCGGGCGCGGAAATACCGACTGAATTTCTGAAATCGATTGCAAACGAGCGTCAGGCGGAAATCCGCCCGAAACGACAGAGAACGACTGGGGAGGCACTCCGTAGGGAGGACACGGCACGTAACGTCACGGCGCGTATGGACGCTATGAACGACGTTTGACGTGAAACTTCTTCAACGATCTGCCTGCGCGAAGGCCTGAAGAATTGCCACGGGGAGTTCGCAGCAGCTCTCGCTTTTCAAGAATGAACTCGGCAGCAAGATCAAAGTCGTCGCAAAACGACAAGCCACCACTGAAACCCTCGTGCATCTCGAAGTAAACAAGCGCGGCCTCGGGGCTGACTTCGCCGGGGATGTACCAATCATCCTTCTCGGGAGGAGTGTGCCTGGGTGGTTGACGCCACAGATGATACCAGTGGACCTCACGCGCTGCTTCATCAGCTTGCGGCTGTCTCGTTAGAGTTTCGAGAGCATCATCAACTGACCGCAGAATGTTCAACGCAGCCTCGTCTTCAGCATCCCTCCCGGAGCGCAGCATATCGAGGAAGTTCACGATCATTGCTCGCTTGGAGAGATAGCTCATTGCGGTTTCCATCACCACCGTGACAGGACCCGGTATCGCACTGTCTCCGGCCTCCCACCTGCGGACACTACGGCCGTCGTCAACGCGCAGCATCCGCGCCAAGCCATCAGCGCTCAAATCCAACGCGTGTCGTGCCGCTTTCAGGGCCTCCGGAGAACGTACCAATTTTGGCAGTTCGGTCATTTTGCCTCGCCTTCCGGGCTCCTCGGCCTCGCGTGCACCACGTGATCTAAGCGATATCCGGCGATTTGACCTATGTGGAATGCATTAATTACATATCTGATATGCTCTATTGTCTACCTGGAGGAACATAACACCGCTTGGCGAACTTTGAAGACGGCCGCCCCTTAAGCTCAGGCAGTTTGAGGCCGGGCTCGGGGTCGGCAAAAAAGGGGCCCGACACGCGACCCCGTAAATCCCCCTAAGGCGCGTTACCATTGACGAAATCACCTGCCGTCGCCGTCGGAATTGCTGGAAGTCTCGATGATCGCCTCCGTCGCCGGCGAATCCGCGACGGCGCACTGGCGGCGCGGCGGCTGTTCCGCGCCCGCGGCTATCACCGCGGGCTTCGCGTCGCGCGCACGCTCGCCGATCTCGATGGCACGGAAAAAATCGGCCGCCTGCACCTGGCAGGAGCGCAGTCCTATCGCGCACTGGCTGAAGATTTACGGCGTGCGGCATAGAGCATCGCACGATCCCTGTCTGGCGCGTAGGGATGCCGAAAGATCATCAAATAGTCCAAGCCTTTGTCCTTCTTTGTTTGATCCAGATCAATGAAGGATTTCATCGGCGGCAGTTATCCTGCTCGCGCGCGCAATGGCGTTTCCTGCAATGGAGCAGGCACGACGTCGCCCGTACCATCCAAATACGATGGCAGACGGCAAGATAGCTGGCACCGCACGGGAGCGTGCGGCCGGCTCAGCAATGTTCGATTCCGAAAGTGGCAGGTCGTTATATGAGCGACACGTCAAATAGACATGATGCGCAGCCGGCGCTTGGGACCGGTCGGCGCGCGGAGCTGTTCGTATTCGCCATCATCGCCGCCTTCATCTGGCCGGTGGTCGCCGTTGGCGTGGTCGGCGGATTTGGCTTTCTCATCTGGATGTCGCAGTTGATCCTGGGCCCTCCCGGCCCTCCGGGAGGCTGAGGTCGCCATGGAAAGCCCGGGACCCTCACGGCGCGCGCTCCTTCGTGGTCAACTTCTCGCCAGGCCGATCGCTGTCATCAACGAGGATTGCCTCGCCGAAGCTGGCATCGTCTGCCGCTCCTGCGGCGACGCATGTCCGGATGCGGCGATTCGTTTCCGTCCCCGCATCGGATTGCCGCCCGAGGCCGTCGTCAGCGAAGCCGCCTGCACCGGATGCGGCCACTGCGTCGGTGCGTGCCCGGGCGACGCCATCACGCTGGGCGCTGCGCGCCGCGGAGACGCGTCATGACCGCGGAAGACACCATTCACATTTCGAGCGCGGTCGTCTCTGTGCTGCCAGAGCATCGTGACGCGGTGTTGCGTGCGCTCGCTGCGCTGCCCGGCGTCGAGATCCATCAACGTGACGCGTCGAAAATTGTCATCGTCATGGAGGCGGCCGAGAGCGGAATCCTGGGCGGCCGTCTCGCCGAAATAGCATCCTGGCAAGGCGTCCTTTCGGCCAACATGGTGTTCGAGCAGGTCGAGAGATCAGCCGATATCGGAGATTAGAACATGTCACTGTCGCGACGCGAATTGTTGAAGGCGCAGGCCGCCGCCGTCGCCGCCGCGGCCGCCGGCATCGTCGTTCCCGCGGCCGCGCAGCCGGTGGCGGGCGGCGTCGGATCGCTGGAGATCAAATGGTCGAAGGCGCCGTGCCGCTTCTGCGGCACCGGATGCGGGGTGATGGTCGGCGTCAAGGCCGGCAAGGTCGTTGCGACCCACGGCGATACGCTCGCTGAGGTCAATCGCGGACTGAACTGCATCAAGGGATATTTCCTCTCCAAGATCATGTATGGCGGCGACCGCCTGACGACGCCGCTGCTGCGCAAGAGGGGTGGCGTGTTTGCGAAGGACGGCGAGTTGACGCCGGTGACGTGGGACGAAGCCTTCGACGTGATGGCCGCCCGCGCCAAGGCGGTGCTGAAGGAGAAGGGGCCGACGGCGCTGGGCATGTTCGGCTCGGGACAATGGACGGTGTTCGAGGGCTACGCCGCCACCAAGCTGATGCGAGCCGGCTTCCGCTCCAACAATCTCGATCCCAATGCCCGCCACTGCATGGCGTCGGCGGCGGTCGCTTTCATGCGCACCTTCGGCATGGACGAGCCGATGGGCTGCTATGACGATTTCGAAGCGGCTGACGCGTTCGTGCTGTGGGGCTCGAACATGGCGGAGATGCATCCGATCCTGTGGACGAGGCTCACCGACCGGCGTTTGAGCCATCCGCACGTGAAGGTCGCGGTGCTCTCGACCTTCACGCACCGAAGCTCTGATCTCGCCGACATCCCGATCGTGTTCAAGCCGGGCACGGACCTGGCGATCCTGAACTATATCGCGAACCACATCATCACGACCGGACGGGTCAATCAGGATTTCGTCAAGAACCACACGACCTTTGTGAAGGGCACGGTCGACATCGGTTACGGATTGCGCCCGGATCATCCGCTTGAGGTCAAAGCCAAAGGCGCGGCAACGGCCGGCGCGACCCAGCCGATCGACTTCGACGCCTATGCCGCCTTTGTGAAGGACTACACGCTCGCCAAGGTATCGGACCTTACGGGCGTCGAGCGCGGATTCCTGCAGGAACTCGCCGAGCTCTATGCCGATCCGAAGCGCAAGGTGATGTCGCTCTGGACAATGGGCTTCAACCAGCATGTGCGCGGCGTATGGGCCAATCAGCTGCTCTACAATCTTCACCTCTTGACCGGGAAGATCTCCGAGCCCGGCAATTCGCCGTTCTCGCTGACGGGGCAGCCGTCCGCCTGCGGCACGGCGCGTGAGGTCGGCACCTTCGCGCATCGTCTGCCGGCCGACATGGTCGTCACCAACCCGGAACACCGCAAACACGCCGAGGAAATCTGGCGTATCCCGCACGACATCATCCCGGAAAAGCCCGGTTACCACGCCGTCGAACAGGACCGGATGCTGCGCGACGGCAAGCTGAACTTCTATTGGATCCAGGTGAACAATAACCTGCAAGCCGCCCCGAACAGTTCACGCGAGACCTATCCCGGCTATCGAAACCCGGACAACTTCATCGTCGTCTCCGACGCCTACCCGACCGTCACGGCGATGGCCGCCGATCTCGTCCTCCCCGCCGCGATGTGGGTCGAAAAGGAAGGCGCCTATGGCAACGCCGAGCGGCGCACGCATGTGTGGCGGCAACTCGTCGACGCTCCCGGCGAGGCGCGCTCCGACCTCTGGCAAATGATGGAATTTTCCAAGCGCTTCACCACCGACGAGGTGTGGCCGGCGCAGATCCTGGATGCCAATCCCAACTATCGCGGCAAGACGCTGTTCGACGTTCTCTTCCGCAACGGCAATGTGGACAAATTCCCGGCGACCGAAATTCCCGCCGAGTACGAAAACCGCGAAGCAAAAGCCTTCGGCTTCTACGTGCAGAAGGGACTGTTCGAGGAATACGCCCAGTTCGGTCGCGGCCATGGCCACGATGTTGCGGACTTCGACACGCTCCACGAGGTGCGGGGACTGCGGTGGCCTGTCGTCAACGGCAAGGAGACGAAGTGGCGCTATCGCGAAGGTCTCGATCCCTACGTCAAGCCGGGCAAGGGCGTCGAGTTCTACGGCAACACGGACGGCAAGGCGCGGATCATTGCCGTGCCCTACGAACCTCCAGCCGAATCCCCCGACAAGGAATTCGACATCTGGCTGGTCACCGGACGCGTGCTCGAACATTGGCACTCCGGCTCCATGACCATGCGCGTGCCCGAGCTCTACAAGGCGTTTCCCGGCGCCAGGGTCTTCATGCATCCGGAAGACGCGCGCGCCCGAGGCATCAATGAGGGCGCGGAGGTCCGCGTGGTTTCCCGCCGCGGCGAAATCCGAAGCCGGATAGACACCAAGGGGCGCAACCGGATGCCGCGCGGCGTTGTCTTCGTTCCGTGGTTCGATGCCAGCCAACTCATCAACAAGGTGACGCTGGACGCAACCGATCCCATTTCCAAGCAGACGGACTTCAAGAAATGCGCGGTCAAGATCATTCCGGCCTGAAGCGGTTTCGCTCGTCCATCGCAGGCGCCCTGCTCGGCGGCATGCTGGTGTTCGTCTGCGGCGCGATCTACGCCCAGAACGCGCCAGAGATCGTACCGCCCGTCACCGGAGCGGCGGCGCCGATGGGGGACGTGCCGGCGTCGCCTTTGGCGCGGCCGGTCGTCGATGACAAGCGGCTCATGCGCAATTATCCGGAGCAGCCCCCCATCATCCCGCACTCCATCGATAACTACCAGCTTACGCTCAAGACCAATCGCTGCCTCGACTGTCATCGACGTCAATTCACCGAAGGCTCCGGCGCGCCGATGATCAGCATCACCCACTTCATGGACCGCAACGGTCAGGTTCTCGCCGACGTGACGCCCCGGCGCTACTTCTGCACCGCCTGCCACGTCCAGCAGACGGATGCGCAGCCGCTCGTTCCCAGCACGTTCAAGGATATGCTTCTCGTCGGCCCCGAGAAGAAGTGAGAACCTGCAATGCAGCGGCTCAAGTCACTCCTGATCTGGTTCTGGCACATCGCCAGCCGCCCCAGCGCGCATCTGAGCCTCGGTTTCCTCGCATTGGGCGGCTTCGTCTGCGGCGTCCTGTTCTGGGGCGCCTTCAATACCGCGCTCGAAGTCACCAACACCGAAAAGTTCTGCACCTCGTGCCACGAAATGCGCAACAACGTGTTCCAGGAGCTGCAGCACACCCCGCACTTCACGAACCGTTCGGGGGTCCGCGCCAGTTGTCCGGACTGCCATGTTCCGCACGACTGGACCGACAAGATCGCCCGCAAGATGCAGGCTTCAAAGGAAGTCTGGGGCAAGATCTTCGGCACGATCGACACAAGGCAGAAGTTTCAGGATCATCGGCTCGAGCTCGCCAAGCATGAATGGGCGCGGCTGAAGGCCAATGATTCCCTGGAGTGCCGCAACTGCCATTCCGCCGTCGCCATGGATTTCACCAAGCAAACCCGACGAGCCGCGGAGATCCACGGCAAGTTTCTCGTCACCGGGGAAAAAACCTGTATCGATTGCCACAAGGGCATCGCACATGAACTGCCCGACATGACCGGCATCGAGCCGGGCTGGCGGACGCCACCCGAACTGAGGGACCGCCAGAGCTTTCGCGTCAATCCGCGCGATGAGCTGGTGCGATATCTCGCAGCGACCGGATCGGAGCGGTAATACGGGTTCAGGCATCGTCGGAGCGACGCCGCCGTAGCCCGGGTGAGCGCAGCGACACCCGGGGACCGTGCAGACAAAGACCCGCATATCGCTTGCGCTCATGCGGGCTACAATTTCATCCGCTCCGCCACGCCGGATCGCTTCGCTGGACTCGCCACGAGGATGCCGGCCCAACACAAAACAACCGGCGTCAACACCTCGGTAACTAATTTCCTTTACCCTCTGCCAACCATAAGCCCCACGTCTCGGGCTTGTGCTGAGTGGGTCGCGTATCATGTTGCGTTTGAAGATCCTGGCCTCGGTTGTTCCGCTGGCAATTGTCGCTTTGTTCGCGCGCGGCGAGTTTTTGGCAGGGCCTCGGGCCTGCATCGAAATAGCAGGCACGCCCGTCCAGATCGCCGCCCTCTCATGGCAGGCGCACCGGCGCGTCGGTTTCACCAACGATCCCTCCCACGCGACGGTGCGGGTCCAGATTTCCGACAACGCGGAAGCCGCCGACCTCACCGTGATCGACGACATCGACACCGTCGAAGCCGGCGCCTGCGAGAGCAGCGCACCACCGCGGCTGGTCGCGATCTCCCGCAATCCCGCGCCCTCCGATCCCGTGATCTATCTTTCCCGGGATGGGCCGGCCGACTACCGGATCTTCGTGTCCTCGAAGAGCTTCTCGCTGCTCGATGCCGCAGCCCTGATCGTCGGCGCCCGCGGCGAGCGTCACCGCGTCGAAGCAGCGTTACTTTAAGGTTTGAGCATGGTCTTTCCGGAAAACCGGTTCCCACTTTTCCGGACCATGCTCGGTTAACACTCCATTCACCATGTTTTCATCGCGGCCGACAACCGCGGTTAACCTCAAGCACTTTGCAATGTCAGCGACGCATCGTCTGTCCAAGACAGGCGGCGACCGCCGACCTGGTTCAAACAACAATCTCAGGGTCATTGGCGATGGGACGGACCTTCCGGATCAAACTTCGCTTTCGCCGTTTCGGCCGCCGGCATCCCTGGCTGACCTTCACGCTGCGCTCCTTCATGATCTTCTCGATCGTGTTCGGCGGCGCCTACGGATTCATTGCCGGAAGCAAGACGGAAAATTCCGGCTATGACCCGCACGCCTTCGCGATCGGCGTCGCCTTCCTGTTTGCGCTCGCCTGCGTCGCGCTCGCCACCCTCAGCGTCCGGCTTCGCCTGATGCGCAAAAAAATGCGCAAGGTCGCCCTGCACAATGAAGCGCTGGCCGATCGGAACTGGGAATTGCAGGAAGCCGAGCAGCGCGCCCGCCGCCTGTTCGAATCGCAGGGCGATCTGATCGTGCTGCGCGATGCCGAGGGCCGTATCACCTATGCCAACGACGCCTATTGCGAACTCGCGGAAAGGCCGAGCGATGCGCTGATCGGCAGCCGCTTTGCGCTTGAAGTTCTCGAACAGGGCGATACCGCGCTCGAACCGACCGGCACCCGCGTTCATGACCAGCAGGTCTCAGGCCCGCTCGGCCCGCGCTGGATCGCGTGGCGCGAGGGCCTCGTCCGCAACGACGCCGGGGGACCGGCGGAAATGCAAAGCGTCGGCCGCGACGTCACCGATCGCACCGAAAGCGAGCGCGCGCTGGCCGAAGCCCGCGATCAGGCCGATGCGGCAAGCCGCGCCAAGTCGCGCTTCCTCGCGATGGCGAGCCATGAAATCCGCACGCCGCTCAACGGCATCATCGGCATGAGCGGGCTGTTGATGGATACGCCGCTGACGCCGGAACAGACCACCTATGTCAAGGCGGTGAAGACTTCCGGCGACGCGCTGCTCTCGCTGATCGAGGAACTGCTGGATTATTCCAAGATCGAGGCCGGCAAGATCGACCTCGAACATCGTCCGTTCGCGCTGTCGGGCATGATCGAGGACATCACCGAATTGCTGGCGCCGCGCGCCGAGGCCAAGAAGATCGAAATCGCCGCCTATGTCGACGATCGGCTGCCGGCGCACGTAATCGGCGACGCGGCGCGGCTGCGGCAGGTGCTGCTCAATCTCGCTGGCAACGCCATCAAGTTCACCTCGACCGGCGGCGTCGCGCTGATCGTCGAGCCCGGCATCTGGCCCAACGAAATCAGTTTCCTGGTGCACGACACCGGAATCGGCATCGCGCCCGAGGCACGCGAGCGCATTTTCCGCGAGTTCGAACAGGCTGACGACAAGATCGCGCGCAGCTATGGCGGCACTGGCCTTGGCCTTTCCATCTCCGACCGCATCGTCAAGCGCATGGGCGGCCGCATCACGCTGGAGAGCCAGCCGGGCGCCGGCTCGACATTCGAAGTGTCGATCCCGCTCGCCGCCGCCGATGGCGAACAGGCGTCCCTTACGACGCCCGATCTCTCCGGCCAGTCGATCATGCTGGTCTCGCCACAGAGCATCGAGGCTTCGCTGACCATACGACGGCTGCAGCGCTGGGGTGGGCACACCTGCATGGTGTCCGACGCCGATGTCGCGGAAGCTCTGCTTCCCGAGCGGCCCTGGCACGCCGTGCTGATCGATCATGCGCTGGGGCTATCCGACATCGAACGGCTCGGCGAAGCCGCGCGCCTGCATGCCACCCAGCGTATCGTGATGTTCACGCCGGCGACACGGCAGGAATTGCAGCCGTCCGCCACCTCCGCCCTCACCGGCTATCTGGTCAAGCCGCTGCGCGCGGCGTCGCTCGCGGCGCGCCTGACGACCGCGCCGGAAGTCGCGGCGCCGAGCCTGGAGCCGGCCATCGACACGATCGAGACATCAGCCGCGCCGTCGGTGAAGGGCCTGTCGATCCTGGTTGCCGAGGACAATCAGATCAATGCGCTGCTGATCCGCTCGCTGCTCGGCCGGCTCGGCCATCACGCCGTCATCACCACCAACGGCGCCGAGGCGCTGGAATCCTGGCTGTCGGCGAAATCCGCCGACACCCCCTATGATCTCGTTCTGATGGACATCCAGATGCCGCAGCTCAACGGCATCGAAACCACCAAGCGGATTCGCGCCCTTGAGGCCGGCGAGCCGGGCAGCCGGACGCCGATCCTCGCCCTCACCGCCAACACACTTGTGGAAGATCGTTACGCCTGCTTCGAGTCCGGCATGGACGGATTCTTGATCAAGCCGCTCGACCGCGAAAAACTCGCCGACGCGCTCGCCGGCCTTATCGCGTCACGGCACATCGCGGCGTGAGGCGGCGTTTGGCCTTGTGCCAAAACAATCTCGATGTCGTCCCTGCGAACGCAGGGACCCATAACCACAGCGTCTAGTGATAAGAAGAAAGTCGTTTGCCTACCTGCCCAAAGAAACGCCGCGGCGTATGGGTCCCTGCGTTCGCAGGGACGACGGAAGTCACAGCCGCCGCAGCGCCACCGTCTCGACCAGATGATCGGCGCGCTTTTTCAGGATCAGCGTCGCGCGCGGCCGGGTCGGCAAAATATTGTCCTCGAGATTGGCGAGGTTGGTGCGCTCCCAGATCGCGATCGCGGTCGCCGTGGCTTCCTCATCCGACAAGACGGCGTAGCGATTGAAGTACGATTTGGGATCGGTGAACGCGGTGTCCCGGAGCGCGAGGAAGCGCCGCACATACCATTCGCGCAGCACCGACTCCTCGGCATCGATATAGACGGAGAAGTCGAAGAAGTCGGACACCACGGGCACCGCCTTGCCGTCGCGCGGCAGGCGGCCGGTCTGCAGCACGTTGACGCCCTCGACGATCAGGATGTCGGGACGATCGACCTCGATCCATTCGTTCGGAACGATGTCGTAG
Source organism: Bradyrhizobium sp. AZCC 2262 (assembly GCF_036924535.1). Taxonomy (NCBI): domain Bacteria; kingdom Pseudomonadati; phylum Pseudomonadota; class Alphaproteobacteria; order Hyphomicrobiales; family Nitrobacteraceae; genus Bradyrhizobium; species Bradyrhizobium sp. AZCC 2262. The sequence continues at coordinate 8,077,284 of NZ_JAZHRT010000001.1, forward strand.
ACCAGATGCGAATAGACCGGCGCGCGCACCGGCCGGCGCCCGGCCTTGATGTCGGAGAGAAACGACAGCAGCATCTGCAAATCGTAGCTCTCGGGAAAACCCTTTTTCTGCATCAGCCCCTGCCGCTCGAGCACGGCATTGGGAAACAGAAAACCGTCGGTCGTCACCAGGTCGACCTTGGGCCGCGGCGACCAGCGCGCCAGGAGCGCCTGCAGCACGCGCGCGGTGGTCGACTTGCCGACCGCCACCGAGCCGGCGACGCCGATGATGTACGGCACCTTGCGGTCGCGGATACCGAGAAACTGGCGCTGCGCCCGGTAGAGCCGATCGGTCGCATCGACATAGATCGACAGCAGTCGCGACAGCGGCAGATAGATGTCCTCGACCTCGCGCATATCGAGGCGGTCATGCATCGAGCGCAGCCGCTCGAATTCGCCCGGCTCCAGCGTCATCGGCGTGTCGTCGCGCAGGCCGGCCCACTGCTCTCGGGTGAAGATGCGGTAGGGGTTATATTGCTGGTCGGGAGTGCGGATATCCATGAGCAGCCCTCTCGGTCAGTCGCGCTTGCGCGACGCCTTCTCCTCAAGCCCGGACATCGACGTCCGCTGCGCCAGCGCGGCCTCGACCTCGTCGAGCTTGACGCCGCGCGCCTTCAAAAGCACCAGCAGGTGAAACAGCAGGTCGGCGCTCTCGGCGATCAGATGGTCCCGATCGTTCTCGACCGCCGCGATCACGGTCTCGACCGCTTCCTCGCCCAGCTTCTTGGCGCAGTGCTCCGCGCCCTTGTCGAGCAATTTGCGGGTGTAGGACGCCTCTCCTCCCGATGCGGCCCGTGCATCGATGGTGGCGGCCAGATCATGGATCGTGAAACGCGACATCAACCGAACTCAACACTCGCACCCGGCCGAAGGCCGCGACGCCGTCCCAGAGAGGGACTTAGCACTTTTGTGACGGGGAGTCGTCAGGGATCAAGCCGCATCGGCAGCCCGGCGCGCACCATGTGCTCCTTGGCTTGGCGTATGGTAAATTCGCCGAAGTGGAATATCGAGGCGGCGAGCACCGCGGTGGCATGGCCCTGGCGGATGCCGTCGACGAGGTGGTCGAGATTGCCGACGCCGCCGGAGGCGATGACCGGTACGGGAACACTGTCGGCGATGGCCTGCGTCAGCGGCAGGTCGAACCCCTGCCTTGTGCCGTCGCGGTCCATCGAGGTCAGCAGGATTTCACCGGCGCCGAGCGATACCACTTCCTGCGCGTATTCGATGGCGTCGATCCCGGTGGAGTTACGTCCGCCATGGGTGAAGATTTCCCAACGCTCACCGCCGCCGGCGCGCTTGACCCGCTTGGCGTCGATCGCGACCACGATGCACTGCTCGCCGAATTTTTCGGCCGCCTGCTTGACGAATTCGCGGTTGCTGACCGCGGCGGAATTGATCGAAACCTTGTCGGCCCCGTACCGCAGCAGCGTCTTGATATCGTCGATGGTGCGCACCCCGCCGCCGACCGTCAGCGGCATGAAGCAGGCTTCCGCCGTGCGGCGGACGACATCGAGCATGGTGCCGCGGTTCTCATGGGTCGCGGTAATGTCGAGGAAGCACAATTCGTCGGCGCCGGCCGCGTCATATGCGATCGCTGCCTCGACGGGATCGCCGGCATCACGCAGATCGACGAAATTGACGCCCTTGACCACCCGGCCATCTTTCACGTCGAGACAGGGGATCACGCGGACCTTGAACATGCGAAAACTCCCAAAGCGTTTTCAAGCGAAGCGGGCACCGGTTCGCGTGAAGAAAACGCGTCAAAACAAAAAAGTAGAGCCATGGTTCTAACCATGGCTCTAGGCCGCGGCGCGTGCGTTGCGGATCAGCGTCAGCGCCGCCGCCGGATCGAGCCGACCGTCATAGAGTGCGCGGCCGGCAATGGCGCCGGCGAGCTTTTTGGCGCGCGGCTGCAACAGCGCCTTGACGTCCTCGATGGAGGCAAAGCCGCCGGAGGCGATCACGGGGATCGAGATGCGCTCGGCCAGCGCAATCGTCGCATCGAGGTTGAGGCCCTTCAAAAGGCCGTCGCGGGCGATGTCCGTGAAGATGATCACGGCGACGCCGGCATCCTCGAATCGCTCTGCGATTTCCAGCGCGGTCACCTGCGAGGTCTCGGCCCAGCCTTCGACGGCAACCTTGCCGTCGCGGGCGTCGAGGCCAACCGCGACGCGGCCGGGAAATTTTTTCGCGGCGCCCTTCACGAGTTGAGGATCGCGCACCGCGGCGGTGCCGATGATGACGCGCGCGATGCCCTTGTCGAGCCAGGCTTCCACAGTCTTGAGATCGCGAATGCCGCCGCCGAGTTGCACCGGCATGGTGACGGCCTTGAGCATCGCCTCGACGGCAAGCGCGTTCATCGGCTTGCCGGCAAAGGCGCCGTCGAGATCGACGACGTGCAGGTATTCGAATCCTTGCTCGGCGAAGGACCGCGCCTGCGCGGCAGGATCGAGGTTGAACACGGTTGCGCGCGCCATGTCGCCCTGTTCGAGGCGCACGCACTGGCCGTTTTTCAGGTCGACGGCGGGAAAAAGAATCACGGCTTCCACTTCAGGAAATTCGAGATCAGGGCCAGGCCGAAACGCTGGCTCTTCTCGGGGTGAAACTGCGTGCCGATCGCGGTGTCCTTACCGACGATCGCCGTCACCGGCCCGCCGTAGTCGGCGCGCGCCAGCACGTCCGCCTCGTTGGAGGCATTGAGGTGATAGGAGTGAACGAAATAGGCGTGGCGTCCCTTTGGCCCGAGCGGCAACCTCTCCAGCACCGGGTGCTCGCGGATCATGTCGAGCGTGTTCCAGCCCATGTGCGGAATCTTCAGATTTTCCTCGCGCGGCGAGATCTTCTCGACATCGCCGGCGATCCAGTTGAAGCCCTCGGTGACGACGTGTTCCTTGCCGCGCGTGGCCATCAGCTGCATGCCGACGCAGATGCCGAAGAACGGCCGCGCCTTGACGCGTACCGCTTCCGTCATCGCTTCCAGCATGCCGTCCACGGCGTCGAGGCCGCGGCGGCAATCGGCGAAAGCGCCGACGCCCGGCAGCACAATGCGATCGGCGCGGTACACTGCCTCGGGATCGCGCGTCACCACGACTTTCTGAGGATCTTCCATGCTCCGCGCGGCCCGCTCGAAGGCCTTTGCCGCCGAGTGTAGATTGCCCGAGCCGTAATCGATGATCGCAACGGTCATCGCGGCCCTCCCGGCTCCGGAAACAGGCCGATGATCCCGCCTTGCGGCAATGGCGGCGGCGGTTTGGAGAACGGCTGGCCCGGAATGTTGCGGGTCGGCGGCGGTCCGCCGCGATCGATCGCATGTTGATCGTTGGTAAGCCCGCGCTGCCGGCCGGTCCAGCGATCGAAGAAACGGCGCTCGGCCGATTCCTCGTCGTCAGCGACCACGATATCGAGCTGGCGCCATTTGCGCCGCGACAGGGTCCAGCGCCTTAAGGTGGCCGCTTCGAAGCCCATCAGGATCGCAATCAGAACATCAACGACGAAGATCGTGCCGCGGCTGGCACCCAGCGCCGCCATCCCGAACTGGATGGCGATCATCAGAACGATCCAGCCGATCAGCGCCAGCCACAGCCGATGCCACAACAGCCAGATCACGCTCGCGACCGCAGCCCAGAAATGGAAGCCGTCACGGACAAAGACGAATCTGTCGGTCGCCGCGAGATCGGCGCCGTTGGCTACGGGAGCATGCACTGTGTAGACCGGCATCGAACCTCTCCGCCGCGAACGAAAAACGCGAACAAGAAATCAGCCGCCGAGCTGACCCTTGGTGGAAGGCACCTCGCCTGCCGCACGCGGATCGATCGCGACCGCGGCACGAAGCGCCCTCGCCAGACCCTTGAAGCAGGATTCGGCGATATGATGGCTGTTCTCGCCATATAGGGTCTCGACGTGCAAAGTCACGCCGGCGTTGATGGTGAAGGCGTTGAACCATTCACGCACCAGCTCGGTGTCGAACTGGCCGACCTTGTCGCGCGGAAATTCGACCTTGAACACCAGAACCGGCCGGCCCGAAATGTCGATCACGACGCGCGACAGCGTCTCGTCCATCGGCATGTGGATCGAGGCGTAGCGGGTGATGCCGGCCATGGTGCCGAGCGCCTGCTTTACGGCTTGTCCCAGCGCGATGCCGACGTCTTCGGTGGTGTGGTGGTGGTCGACATGGAGGTCGCCATCGGCCTTCACGGTGATGTCGATGCGGGAATGCCGGGCCAAAAGGTCGAGCATATGATCGAAAAAGCCGATACCGGTCGAAACCTTGGATACGCCTGATCCATCGAGGTTCACCGCAACCTCGATGTCGGTCTCCTTGGTCTTGCGCTTGATGGACGCTGTGCGCATGAAAACTGCTTCCCGTTGGCCGCTTGGGGGCCGAAAACGCGGCCCTTTTAACAGGCCGATGTCACCTTCGCTACTGCGGGATGACGCTTTTGGAGGCTGAACTTCGATCTATGGTGACCGGAATCCCGGCTCGTTCCGTTCTGACGCGTTTTCTTTACGCGAACCGGTCCCCACTTCGCTCGAAAACGCTACGGATGCCGCGATTGTAACCCTCCCCGCCAGCCCCTAAATCTGACGGGAACGAGGACAATCCATGCAAGCATCTGAAAACAACCTGCCGGTCTGGCACGGCACCACGATTTTAACGGTCCGCAAGGGCGGCAAGGTGGTGATCGGCGGCGATGGCCAGGTCTCGATCGGCCAGACCGTCATCAAGTCAAACGCCAAAAAGGTCCGCAAACTGGGCAAGGGCGACGTGATCGGCGGCTTTGCCGGGGCTACCGCCGACGCCTTCACCCTGTTCGAGCGGCTGGAAAGCAAGCTCGAGCAGTATCCGGGGCAATTGACCCGGGCAGCCGTCGAGCTCGCCAAGGACTGGCGGACCGACCGCTATCTGCGCCGGCTGGAAGCGATGATGATCGTCGCCGACAAGGACGTCTCGCTGGTTCTGACCGGGACCGGCGACGTGCTGGAGCCGGAAGCGGGCGTGATGGCGATCGGCTCTGGCGGCAATTATGCGCTCGCCGCCGCCCGCGCGCTGGTCGACACCGACAAGGACGCCGAGACGATTGTTCGCCGCGCACTCGATATCGCCGCCGACATCTGCGTCTACACCAACCGCAACGTCACGATCGAAACGCTCTGAAGAAAGCTGCCGATCATGGCGCCGGACTATGTCTTCCGCCCGATGACATCAGCAGATCTACCGCTGGTTCGGCGCTGGCTGGCGGAGCCGCATGTCGTGCAATGGTGGGGCGATCCGTCCGAGCAATATGATCTCGTCAGCGGCGACCTCGATGAACCTGCGATGGACCAGTTCATCGTCTCGGCTGGAAACAGCGATTTCGCCTATCTGCAGTGCTACGACCTGACCGCGTGGAATTCCGGCTTTGGTGAACAGCCGCGCGGCACCCGCGGCATAGATCAGTTCATCGGCGAGCGCGCCATGATCGAACGCGGCCATGGTTCGGCGTTCATTCGCGCCTTCGTCGACGCGCGCTTAAGAAACGGTGCACCGCGCATCGTCACCGATCCCGATCCGGCCAACACCCGGGCCGTTCGTGCCTACGAGAAAGCAGGCTTTGAAAAAGCTGGTATGGTCGATACACCTGATGGCCCCGCTTTATTAATGGTCCGCAACGCATGACCTCGACCAGCAGTATCGACAAGGCTCCGACGTTCGGCACGCTTTCGACCTGGCACTGGACGCTGATCGCGGCCGGTATCCTCGCAGCGCAGGCCGCCATCCTGTATGCGATGGGACGCCTGCCGATCTGCGCCTGCGGTTACGTAAAACTCTGGCACGGCGTGGTGCAGAGTTCTGAAAACTCGCAGCACATCGCCGACTGGTACACGCTGTCGCACATCCTGCACGGCTTTCTGTTTTATGGCGCGGCCTTCCTCGCCTTCCCGCGCCTCGCCTGGCAGGGCCGCCTGATCCTCGCGATGCTGGTCGAGGGCGGTTGGGAACTGGTCGAGAATTCCAACTGGATCATCGAACGCTATCGCGCCGGCACCATCTCGCTGGATTATTTCGGCGATACCATCGTCAACTCGATCTCCGACACGCTTGCGATGATCGGCGGCTTCCTGCTGGCGAAAAAGCTCCCGGTCGCCATCACCGTAGCCCTTGCACTTCTGTTCGAGCTCGTAATGGCGCTGCACATTCGCGACAATCTGACGCTCAACATCATCATGCTGATTCACCCCTTCGAGGCGATCAAGCTATGGCAGAGTGGGCCGCCGATTATCTAGCATCGGTCCGCTCGCCCGCTTGCGACTGCGTTGATACGGCTTACTTTACTTCAGAGGTCTGATGTCGATGGTTGCAACCGAAATTCTGGCGCGGGGCGTTGAGCAAGGCATCATAACTGCCGAACAGGCTCAGCGCCTGCGTGCCCTGGAAAATGTTGGCGAGCTGCCCGCCTCGCCCGACGATGAACAGCTTCGTTTCATCAGCGGCTTCAGCGACGTGTTCGTCACGATCGGACTTGCCATGTTCATTGGGGCGATAGGGTATTTCGCCCTGCTGTTCGGTGGCACAGCTGTCAGGTGGACTGCGATCGTCGTTACAGCATGGCTGCTCGCCGAATTTTTTACCCGCCAGCGACGGATGGCGCTTCCCAGCATTGTCCTGCTGATCGTGTTTGCGTTCGCGGTATTCATGGGCGCCAGCCATCTTCTGGGAGGAGGCGCCCTTTACTATTATCCTGCAGACGTCGTGCGCAACATATTCGATCTCGATCCTGAGCGACCGACCGTGCTGGCGATCGCGGCCCTTGTTACCGTTCCGCTGACAGCGCTGCATTACTGGCGTTTTCGGGTGCCCATAACCGTTGCGGCGGGTTGCTGCGTCTTGACGGGTGCAATCATCGGACTGACATATGGACTGGCCCCCCAGCTTCCGCACAGCGCGTACAACGTCGTAACTCTTGTTTGCGGCCTCGCGATTTTTGGCTTGGCCATGCGGTTTGATATGACCGATCCGGAACGGCTGACCCGCCGAACCGATATCGCCTTCTGGCTACATCTGCTTGCAGCGCCTCTTATCGTCCACTCGCTAATTGGCGGCGTGTTCGACGTGGGCTCGAAACTCGAACCCGAACCGGCTATTGCGGTAGTGGCGGTGTTTCTGGCGCTCAGCCTTGTCGCGGTCTTGATCGACCGCCGCGCTCTGCTCGTGTCAGGCCTTGCCTACGCCGGAGCTGCATTCTGGACTCTGATCCGCCAAGTCGGCCTTTCTGACATAACGACCCCACTCACAATCCTGACCCTCGGCGCCTTCGTGTTGTTGCTCAGTGCCGGATGGAAGCCACTTCGTGCCGGGATATTGAAATTGACACCCCCGACGCTCGCGCGTCGCCTCCCGCAACCAACCCTCTCCGTATAAGATGGACGCATGACCGACTTTTCTCCCCGTGAAATCGTCTCCGAACTCGACCGCTTCATTATCGGCCAGGCCGACGCCAAGCGCGCGGTATCGATCGCGCTGCGTAACCGCTGGCGGCGGCTGCAGCTCACCGGCTCGCTTCGCGAAGAGGTGCTGCCGAAAAACATCCTGATGATCGGGCCGACCGGCGTCGGCAAGACCGAGATCGCGCGGCGGCTGGCTAAATTGGCAAACGCGCCCTTCCTCAAGGTCGAGGCCACCAAGTTCACCGAGGTCGGCTATGTCGGCCGCGATGTCGAGCAGATCGTCCGCGACCTCGTCGAGGTCGCGATCGTGCAGGTCCGCGAGCGGAAGCGCAAGGACGTGCAGGCCCGTGCACAGCAGGCTGCCGAAGAGCGCGTGCTGGATGCGCTGGTCGGACCGGCGTCGAGCCCGGCGACCCGCGATTCTTTCCGCAGGAAGCTGCGCGCCGGCGAGCTCAACGACAAGGAAATCGAGATCGAGACGCAATCGTCCGGCGGCATGCCGATGTTCGAAATCCCGGGCATGCCCGGCGCACAGATGGGCGCGATTTCGATCGGCGATATCTTTGGAAAAATGGGCGGGCGAACCAAGACGCGCCGCCTGACGGTCGAAAGCTCGCACGAGATCCTCGTCAACGAGGAATCCGACAAGCTGCTGGACAGCGATCAACTGGTGCTGGAAGCCATCAACGCGGTCGAGAACAACGGCATCGTGTTCCTCGACGAGATCGACAAGATCTGCGTGCGCGACGGCCGTAGCGGCGGCGACGTCTCGCGCGAGGGCGTGCAGCGCGACCTGCTGCCGCTGATCGAAGGCACAACCGTCACGACCAAGCACGGTTCGGTCAAGACCGACCACATCCTGTTCATCGCGTCCGGCGCGTTCCATATCGCAAAGCCGTCGGACCTGTTGCCGGAATTGCAGGGCCGCCTGCCGATCCGCGTCGAGCTGTCGGCGCTGACGCGCGACGATATGCGCCGTATCCTGACCGAGCCGGAGGCGTCGCTGATCAAGCAATATGTCGCACTGATGCAGACCGAAGGCGTAACGCTCGACATCACCGACGACGCCATCGACGCGTTGGCGGATGTCGCGGTCGCCGTCAATTCGACAGTCGAGAACATCGGCGCGCGGCGGCTGCAGACGGTGATGGAACGGGTGCTCGACGAAATTTCGTTCGCCGCGCCGGACCGGCATGGCGAGACCATCAAGGTCGATGCCGATTACGTGCAGAAGCACGTCGGCGACCTCGCCAAGAACGCGGATTTGAGCCGGTTTATTCTGTAGGCATTTCGTAGCCCGGATGGAGCGCAGCGCAATCCGGGGACTGAGCCGCGAGCAAATCGACCTGCCCCGGATTACGCTGCGCTTCATCCGGGCTACACGCTCCATCCGGGCACGCTCCGGGCTACTACGGCTCTCATAACCACAAGTATCTATTGTGTGCATCGGCTGGGGCCGCTATCCCGTTTGCGGTTGAGGCCGTTGGGGGGTCCCTGCATTCGCGGGGACGACGGATGGGGGCCGATGAATTGCGTGTCTGGGAGAACCCCTGGCGCTTGATGCTTGCGGTCAATGCCGCCGTTTTGGTCGGGGTATTCCTGCACAAGATCTCGCTGCCGCCCTACGTCCCCTATATCCATCTGCTGGTCGATTATCATTTTGGCTTCACCAAGCGCGCGTTGATCGGCGCGATCATCTCGCTGTTCGACGCCAAGCTGCCGGTGTGGGCGGCGTTCGCCCTCGGCGGCGCGGTGTGGCTGATCACGGCCGGCCTGTTCGTCCAATTGTTCCGGCGGACATTCGGGTTTGACGAAAAGCACCTGCCACTGTTCGTCTTCATGGCCGGCTCACCGTTCTTCCTGAAGAATTTCATGCATACGCTCGGGCATTTCGACATCTACGGATGCCTGTTCGCAATCGGCCTGTTGCTGATCCCGGCGCGCTCGCTGGCCTATGTGCTGCTCGCGGCAGTGCTCTCGGCCCTGCTTGTGCTGATTCACCACATCCATCTCCTGATGTATGTGCCGACCATCGCCGCCATCGTGGTGCTGCGCTATTACCTTGCTTACGGAATGAGCCGGCAGAACGTCGCTGCTGGCATCGCGTCGCTCGTCGCGGTCGGAGTGCTCTTCATTGCAGCGCAATTCTACGGCACGATGTCGGTGCCGGAAGCGGAATTCGTCGCGTACCTGCAGGGCAGGATGGCTGATCCATCGCAAACGAACCTGCTGAGCTTTGGCTATATCTGGTATCAACCGCTGTCGAAGGAGATTCTGGATACCTGGCAGCGCCTGCCGCACAACCTGCTCGGCATTCCCGTATTTGCGTTTCTGATCTGGCTGCACACGCCGCTCTGGGGATATTTTCGTCGCCTGGTCGACGATGCACTTTCCGTTGACGCACATCGCCGCATCGTCGCGGCCGCAATTGTCGTGATTACTCTCGGCTACCTCATAATGTTCGCGATAGTGTTCGATTATTCCAGGTGGATTTCGAACTGGGTGGTGTGCCTGTTCCTGATCCTGCACGCTGTGAAAATGCTGCCGACCTCCAAAGACGCGCCACCGATATCGATGGATGATCGGAAGACGATGGCGTTCGGATGGATCGTGACCCTGATCCCGCGTGTCGGCATCGTGCGGCCATTTTAGATTCGCGCCCGCCGCACCCGGACATACAGCGCGCCCTCACCGCCATGGCCGATATGGGCTTCCTCGAAACCGACCACCAGCGAGCGGAATTCCGGCAGGCCCAGCCATTGCGGCACCTGTCGACGCAACACGCCGCGCTCGGACTCAGCGCCTAACTTGCCCTTGCCGGTGATGATGAGCACGAAGGTCAGCCCGTCATGATGGGCGCGCTGCAGAAACCCGAACAGCGCGCGATGCGCCCTCGTCTGCGTCATACCGTGCAGGTCGAGCCGGGCGTCGATCTCTTTCCGCCCGCGCGACAGATGCGACCGCTCGCGGCGGCCGATTGGCGCCAGCGGCGGCGGCTCCGGCTTTGAAGGAGCAACGATTCGCGCCGGCGCGACGTGTCTCGGTGAAGCGGCGGGTTTCGGCGCGACTTTGCTATCGGCTTCGGTCGAGACGACCGATGGTTTTGAGGCGCGCCGCTTGCGCAACGGCTTGACCTGCTTGGCGACGCTTTCCCACAGCGCGCGCTCCTCTTCGCTCAGGCCGCGCTTGCGTCGCGGCGGCTCCGGCAATTCGGGAATCAAATTAGATCGCCGGCGTTTCATCGACGATAGCGATATCGGCGTAGGTGGCGCTGATGCGGTTTTACGGAGACCGCTTCAACCTTCGGCCGCGGCTCGGGAAGCGGTATCGGTTTCGCCACGGCAGCCTGGACCGTCGGAGCTGGCGAAGGCACCGCGGCTGGCGAAGGCGGTGCCGACGTCTGCGCCGTGGGCCTGGTGTTGGTCGCCGAAGTAACTTCGGATGGCTTCGCAGCGTTCTTCGGATCGGTTTGCGGGAACAGTTTTGCGATCTTCTCCGACGGCCGATCGTCCGGCACCGGCAGCTTGCGGCCGCGCGCCACCGGATCGAGGCTCTTCGGCACCAGGATGACAAAGCGCGCATTGTGGCGCATGCGGCCGGCGACCTTGCCGGCTTCGAGACCCGCGCCGAAATAGAGATCGGCGCGCGCGGGACCGACGATGGCGGAGCCGGTGTCCTGCGCGATCATCAGACGGCGGAACGGCGTCTTTGATAGCACCGATTCGATCGGCAGCTCGCCCTCGATGAAGAACGGCGTGCCATAGACATGCAGCGATTTGTCGACCGCGATCGAGCGGCCCGGCGTCAGCGGCACGCCCTGGGCGCCGACCGCCTCATCCTTGTCGGAAAGCTGTACCTCGCGGAAGAAGACGTAGGACTTGTTCTGCCGCCGCAGCTCGTCGGCCTCATTCGGATTCTCCTCCATCCACTCCCGGATCTTCTGCATCGACATCTGATCCTTGGGGATGATGTTGCGCTCGATCAGGATGCGGCCGACCGCTGTGTAGGGATAGCCATTATGGGCGTCATAATTGATCCGAACGGTCGAGCCGTCGTCGAGGCTGACCCGCGCCGAACCCTGGATCTGCGAGAACAGCAGGTCGGTCTGTTCCTTCAGAAAGCAGATTTCGAGGCCGCGGCCTTCAATCGCGCCGTCCTCGATCTCGGCCCGATCGTAATAGGGCACCAGCTTGCGGCGGCCGATCTTCCGGAACACCTGGCCCTTGTTGGGCAAGCCGGCCGAATTCTGCGTGGTGCCGCGGACGAACAGATTGGACGGCCGGCGATAGACCGGCACCTTGTAGACCTCGTTCTCCGTCCGCGAGCCGTCGACGATGGGCTCGTAGTAGCCGGTGACAAAGCCCTCGCCTTCGCCAAGCCGCGAAATGCGCAAGGGAAGAAAATGCTCCTCGAAGAAAGCTTTTGCCTTCACTTCGTCGGACAGTTCCAGGCCTCTCGCAACAAGGCAGGGATCGCGCAGCGAGGCGCCGAGCGCCTTCGGATCGGCCGGCGGGGTTCGTTGTGCCGATATCGGCCTGCAGCTCACCCGAAACGCATTGTAGGCGGCGAGATGATCGTCCTCGCTCCAGCCCGCGATCGCGGACCAGGCGACCGGCGCATACTGGCCGCCGTTGATCTGAAACGGGAGTTCAAGCTGTGGGTATGGCAGGTGACGGACGAACGGCGGATGCGAAGGCTTTTGCGAACGCGCATGACGTGCCGCAAGGGCATCCAGCGGAGCCAGCGAACACGCCAAAGCGATCACGCCAAACGCGAACCCCGCAAGGCGTCGCGTCTCAGGCCGCGCTTCCAGTGCCAACCAGCTTCCAGTTCGGATCGCGAGAGCTCGTGTCGCGGGCGAATGTCCAGACATCGGTGATATCGGCGACCTTGTCGGGATTGCCATCGACAATGGCGCCGGTCTTGTCGCGGGTGACCGAGATCATCTGCGACACGAAGCGAACGGTCAGTTGCACCGCGCGGTCGCGGGCTTCCGCGCTCACCAGCTCGGCCTTGTCGATCGAAACAAACCGCGTTTCGGTTTTCTGCTCGTGCTTCTCGCGATCCTTGATCACGGCGTCGAAGCTGTCATAGACCTCGCTGGACAAGAGATCCTTCAGCGCGCGGCGGTCGCCATTGGCGAAAGCCAGCACGATCATCTCGTAGGCGCTGCGGGCGCCGGAGAGGAAATGCCGGGGATCGAACGAGGAGTCCTGGGCGACAATGGCATCGAGGCCGGCACTCAGCGGCGTGCCCGGCTCGGCAACGTCCTTCCAGCGGTCGGCCGGCGCGACATCGGCGCTCGGCGCCAGCGGCGCCTGATCGATCACCGCACCCGGCATCGGAACGGCGTTGTTGTTATCCTGCGTACGCTGCACGACGTTGGGCGCGGCGCGATCGTAGGGCGGCCGTTCGCTTCCGGTGCGCTGTCCGAGGACGCTACGCAGGCGCAGGAAGATAAAGACCGCCAGCGCCAGGAAGATGATGGTGTAAATATCCACGTCGTATTCGCTTTCTGGTTCTAACGCCGGCAACGGGCCCGGCGGTCGAGCGTTCCCTGATAAGAAGCTCTCTTACGAGTTTTCCCTGAGAACGGTAGAGATTACATCGTCGATGAGACTGCAGCATGTAGGCATGAAACTACGCCCGGCCAATGGCGCGTTTTGGCGCGGGTGAATTGTAGCGCGTTTTGGCGGCGAGGGGAAACCCGATCGTGTCCGGAAATCACGCATATTCAATTATTTAGGGTACATATTGGGCGGCCTGCGGGACCGGTAGGCATATCTGCCACATTTCACCGAGGGTGGAATGAGCCCACCCGTCGTCCTTGTGGAACGAGGCGGGGCTATGATAGCCACTCGCCCGGAAAAGGCATCCCGCCCATCGAGCGAATTCAGACGAAAACGGGCTCCGCTCGCCAGCTTCAGGAGAGAGTTTCATGACCAACGGCAACGGCGCACCTCCCGAGCAGTCCCCTCCCCAGCTCAACGTGCTGGCGCAATACACCAAGGACCTGTCGTTCGAGAATCCGAACGCCCCCTCCTCGCTGGCGCCGCAACAGCAACAGCCGGCGATCAACATCCAGATCAACGTTTCCGCGAACAATCTCGCGGAAAACGAGTTCGAGGTGACGCTTTCGATCGAAGGCAAGGCTGAAAACGCTGGCAAGGTGATGTTCAGCTTCGAACTCGCCTATGCCGGCGTGTTCCGCATCGTCAACGTACCCAAGGAAAACCTGCATCCGCTGGTCATGATCGAGTGTCCTCGGCTGTTGTTCCCGTTCGCGCGCGAGATCATCGCGACCGCAGTCCGCGACGGTGGTTTCCCGCCGCTGATGCTCGATCCCGTCGATTTCGTCGGTCTGTACCGCCAGAACATGGAGCGGCAGGCTGCGGCACAGGCCGCTACCGGCGCGAAGCCGAGCTAAAGCCGCATTCGAGCAGCCCAGCGGCCAAAAGCCGCTAGGCCGTCGCCGGCAGAAAGTCGTTCCAGATCGGCTTGTCGCCCAAAGTGGCGATGAACGCGCGATGGGCCTCGCGGTCGGCATCGGTGATTCGCGCCGCCAGCGGCACCTCACGCTGCCGCCGCGGCGTGTCGCCAAATCCGTTGCTGATCGTGACGCTGGTTTCCGACGCCAGGATCAGTTGCGACTGCCGCGCCCCGATCAGGTCGATATAGACTTCGGCCAATAGCTCGGCGTCGAGCAGCGCGCCGTGCTTGGTGCGGCGGGAATTGTCGATCGCATAGCGCGAGCAGAGATCGTCCAGCCGGTTCGACACGCCGGGATGCTTGCGGCGGGCCAACAGCAGCGTATCGACCAGCCGATCGCGTGAAACCGGCTGCCGCTTGACGCGATCAAGCTCGGCATTGATGAAGCTGATGTCGAACGAGGCGTTGTGGATGACGAGCGGCGCGTCGCCAATGAATTCCAGGAACTCCTCGACCACTTCCGTGAACAGCGGCTTGCTGGAAAGGAACTCGCTGGACAGCCCATGCACGTTAAATGCTTCTGCCGGCATGTCGCGCTCGGGATTGATGTAGCGGTGAAATGTCTGCCCGGTCGGCATGCGGTTGTAGATTTCGATGCAGCCGATTTCGACCAGCCGGTCGCCGCGCAGCGGATCGAGGCCGGTGGTTTCGGTATCGAGAACGATTTCGCGCATGGATTTCAGGAACCGAGCTTAAGGCGAATCACGTTCGCCGCTGCGGCATCTTAACAAGCTCGGCCAGGATGTCGCGGATCGCTGTGCGCACCGGGTCCAGTCCGTGCGACGTATCCACCACGAAATCCGCACGCTTGCGCTTTTCGGCATCGGGCAATTGCCGCGCCAGAATGCCGTCGAGCGCCTCTGATGTCATGGTGCCGCGCGCCAGAATGCGCTCGCGCTGGGTCGCCGCATCGGTCGAGACCACGACGACGGCATCAACGCGTTTCTCGCCGCCGGTTTCGAACAGTAGCGGGATATCCATCACGACGACGGGCGCGCCGGAGCGTTCGGCCTCTTCGAGAAATTTCTGGCGGGACGCGCCGAGCATCGGGTGAACGATCTGCTCGAGCTGTTTGATCGCGGCCTGATCATGCACCACCCTGGCGGACAGCCTTGCGCGATCGACCTTGCCGTCGACGGTCGTGCCGGGAAATGCCGCCTCGATCGCGGGCGCCGCCTCCCCTTCATAGACTTTGTGGACGGCCGCATCGGCGTCATAAACCGGCACGCCCGCCTCAATGAACAGCTTTGCGGTCGTGGATTTCCCCATCCCGATCGAGCCGGTCAGTCCGAGTATCCGCATCAGATCGCCGTTTCCAAAGAGATGATTTTACACACTGAGCAGCCCCTCGCTGCGCAGGAACGCCAGCAACGGTAGCAGCGGCAGACCGAGGATCGTAAAATGGTCGCACTCGATGCGTTCGAACAAGTGCACGCCGAGCCCTTCGAGCTGATAGGCGCCGACGCTGGTCGTAACCGCCTGCCCGGCCTGGTCCAGATAAGCTTCGATCTCGCTCTCGCCCAGGCGCCGCATGGTCATTCTGGCAACGATGACATCGGAAAACACTATCTTGCCGTCGCGGGCGACCGCGACGGCGGAGTGCAGCTCGTGCGTATGGCCGGCAAGCAGGCGCAATTGATCTGCCGCCTGCGTACGGCCGGCCGGCTTGCTGAACAGGCGGTTTCCCAACGCCAGCGTCTGATCGGCGCCGACCACATAACGGCCGGGATTTTTTGACGATACGAAGCACGCCTTCTCGCGCGCCAGTAGGCCAGCGATTTCGCCGGGTGCGGAAAGGCCGGAATTCTTTTGCAACGCGCGCTCGTCTATATCGGCGGGAATGGCATCGAAGGAAATGCCGGCATTGGCAAGCAGCATCTGCCGCGCGCGGCTTTGCGAGGCGAGTATCAGCGCAAATTGTTCACGCCAGATGGTCATCGTATCCGCGTCATTCCGGAAGCCGCTGCCGCTGGCGATCGGTGAACAGCTTCAGCACGGCCGCTGCGGTTTCCTCGATCGAGCGACGCGTCACGTCGAGCTGCGCCCAACTGAATTTGGCGCTCAGTTTCCGGGCGTAGGCGACTTCATCGGCGACCGCCTGACGATCGATGTAATCATCATTGGGCGTATCAGCTCCCATGCTCAGCAACCGGTTTTGCCGGACCTGGATCAACCGCTCCGGCGTCGCATGGAGGCTGACGACCAATGGCTTTTTCAACGTCTCCAGCTGGTGCGGCAGCGGAATGCCCGGCACCAGTGGCACGTTCGCGGTGCGAACGCCGCGGTTGGCGAGATAGATCGAGGTCGGTGTCTTCGATGTGCGGGACACGCCGACCAGAACCACGTCGGCATCTTCGAGGCCTTCGACGTGCTGGCCGTCGTCATGGATCATGGTGTAGTTCAAGGCATCGATGCGCTTGAAATATTCCGCGTTCAGAACGTGCTGGGCGCCTACCCTCCCCGTCGTTGCCGCGCCGAGATAGGCCTCGAACAATTGCATCACCGGCCCAATGATGGAGAGGCTCGGGATGTTGATGCCCCTGCACTTGGATTCCAGCCGGCCAACCAGATCCTTTTCCAGCAGCGTGAAGAGCACGATGCCCGGTGCCTCCTCGATCTCGTCGAGCACGCGGTCGAGCTGCTTCTGGCTGCGCACCAGCGGATAGACATGTTCGACCGCGGTCACATTGGCGTATTGCGCGGCCACGGCGCGCGCCACCGTGATCAGCGTCTCGCCAGTCGAGTCGGAGACCAGATGAAGATGAAAATAATTGCCTGTCGTGGGCACCAGAACCCCTGTGTAATCCTGTGAATCCTGTGGAGCTTTACCGTGTTATCAGGCCTCGGGTCGCCGCCTCAGGGATAACCCTTACCTTTCTTCACAGGGCCACACGAGAGGACAAGTCCGCCGGCTCATCGCCATGATAGTGGGAAGGTGTGGATTTGTCTCTTCATAAGCTGACCACGAAACGGCGCAAGCAATTGATGCGCGGGGCGTTATCAGGATGATGCGATGTCCGGCCGGAATTGGGGAGGACTGTGAACAAGCCTCGCAAACATGCGGGATCGTTTTGTATGAGTCATAATCACGGTCACTTAGACTCAAACCTAAGATTCTAAAATTATTAGTTTAGAGAAGCGGTGCTTTGCGGATATGTCTTGCGTCCCCTGGCTGGCAGAGCTTCTTCGCAACGCTGAGATGGTCGGAACGTTCCAGGGACGAGCAAGGTCTGGTGACTGCAATGTACGAGTGGATCACGATCACGGCGTATCCGTGGATCAAGGCGCTGCACGTGATTGCCGTCATCTCGTGGATGGCCGGCATGCTCTATCTGCCGCGGCTGTTCGTCTATCATTGCGAGGCCGAGGTCGGATCGAAGCAGTCCGAGACCTTCAAGGTGATGGAATGGCGACTGCTGAAGGCGATCATCAACCCGGCAATGATCGTCACCTGGCTGGCCGGGCTCTATCTGGCCTGGAGCGGGCACTGGTACACGTCGGGCTGGTTTCACGCCAAGCTGACGCTGGTGCTGATCCTGTCGGGTGTCCACGGCTTTTTTTCGCGGCTGGTGAAGGATTTCGCCGCCGACCGGAATACCAGAAGCCAGAAATTCTATCGTATTATCAATGAGGTGCCGACCGTCCTGATGATCTTCATTGTCATTCTGGTGATCGTGAAGCCGTTTTAGCCTCAGCTTTCGTCGACCCGGTAATTTTTCCCCTGCTTGCGAAGCAGCGACCGATTTTCTATATTAGCGAAATCCCACCCCACGCAGGCGGATGTGGCTGCGTTCCGGTTTCTTCATTGGACCCGGCCGCCGCATCAGGTTTGAAGCCTCACCGGCGCTTTCCTTGCTTAGACCTGCGGACCTTCCATTTTTCGTGTCCGCTTTTTCCTTAAGCCACCTCGCACCCCTTCCCTAAAGAACACTCCACAGGACCACCCCAATGCGGGAAATGAAACTCCAGGACCTCAAATCGAAAACGCCGGCCGAGCTCGTCTCGCTCGCGGAAGAGAATGGGGTCGAAAATGCCAGCACCATGCGCAAGCAGGAGCTGATGTTCGCGATTCTCAAGCAGCTCGCGATCCAGGAAATCGACATCATCGGCGAAGGCGTCGTCGAGGTTCTCTCTGACGGCTTCGGCTTTCTGCGTTCGCCTGACGCCAACTACCTGCCCGGCCCTGACGACATCTATGTCTCGCCGTCGCAGATCCGCCGCTTCGGCCTTCGCACCGGCGACACCATCGAAGGCCATATCCGGAGCCCGAAAGAAGGCGAACGCTATTTCGCGCTGTTGAAAGTCAACACGCTCAATTTCGAAGATCCGGAAAAATCCAAGCACAAGGTCAATTTCGACAACCTGACCCCGCTGTTTCCCGATCAGCGCTTCCGCCTCGAACTCGAAGACCCCACGCGAAAAGACCTTTCTGCAAGGGTGATCGACATCGTAGCTCCAATCGGCAAAGGCCAGCGCGCTCTGATCGTGGCGCCGCCGCGCACCGGCAAGACGGTGCTGATGCAGAACATCGCGCACTCCATCACAGCCAATCATCCGGAATGCTATCTGATCGTGCTTCTGATCGACGAGCGTCCGGAAGAAGTCACGGACATGCAGCGCTCGGTGAAGGGCGAGGTGGTGTCGTCCACGTTTGACGAACCCGCCGTGCGCCACGTCCAGGTCGCGGAGATGGTGATCGAGAAAGCCAAGCGCCTGGTCGAGCATGGCCGCGACGTCGTGATCCTGCTCGACTCGATCACGCGCCTCGGCCGCGCCTACAACACCGTGGTGCCGTCATCCGGCAAGGTGCTGACCGGCGGTGTCGACGCCAACGCGCTGCAGCGGCCGAAGCGATTCTTCGGCGCCGCGCGCAACATCGAGGAGGGCGGTTCGCTCACGATCATCGCGACCGCACTGGTCGATACCGGCAGCCGCATGGACGAAGTCATCTTCGAAGAATTCAAGGGCACCGGTAACTCCGAACTGATCCTCGACCGCAAGGTCTCGGACAAGCGGACTTTCCCGGCGATCGACATCTCGCGCTCCGGCACCCGCAAGGAAGAGCTGATCACCGATCCGCAGCTCCTGAAGAAAATGTACGTGCTGCGCCGGATCCTCAATCCGATGGGCACGATGGACGCGATCGACTTCCTGCTCGACAAGCTCCGCAACACCAAGAACAACTCGGAATTCTTCGATTCCATGAACACCTGAGCCAATAGGCCAGGATTGAAGAGGGCGCCTCGTGGAAGCGGGGCGCCTTTTTCATGTTGCGGGCCTCGCTGTGAAACGAATGCAGCAACGGAAAATCGGCCTTAGCGATTGGTTAACTATATAACATATTGAATTTTATTATATTTCTCTGGATCTGGGTGTCGGGGCAGGGGGCGTTGCCCTTGCATTCAGTCTCCGAATTCGAATCGCGTTGCCTTTTCAAACCCTCCCGCACAAATAGGCCATGCATCCGCGGGATCAGACCATTTTTGCACTGTCGTCGGGCCGGCCGCCGAGCGCGATCGCCCTGGTGCGCGTCTCAGGTGCGCAGGCCGGAAAGATCGTGACGGCGCTGGCCGGCAAATTGCCGTCGCCGAGAATGGCTACCCGCGCGTTGCTTCGGGATATCGGCCAACGGCCGATCGATGATGCGGTGGTGCTGTGGTTTCCGAGTCCCACCAGCGCGACCGGAGAAGACGTCGCGGAATTTCACATCCACGGCGGACGCGCGGTGTTGGTGGCTTTGTTCGCGGCGCTGTCCGCATTTGAAAATGTTCGTCCGGCCGAGCCCGGCGAATTTACCCGGCGTGCGTTCGAGAACGGCAAGCTCGACCTGACCGAAGCCGAAGGTCTCGACGATCTCATCCATGCCGACACCGATCGGCAGCGGCGACAGGCACTCCGTCATTTGAAGGGACTGCTTGGCGACAGAGCGCGCGACTGGCGCGCGCGGATCATCGAAGCATCCGCCTTGATCGAGGCCGGGATCGACTTCTCGGATGAGGGCGACGTGCCGGCGGAGTTGATCGCACCGGCCTTGGCGAAGGCCAAAGCGCTGCTAACCGAGATCGAGGAAGTCCTGGCGGGGCAGGGGCGGAGCGAGCGGCTTCGCGACGGCCTCGTGGTCGCGATCGCCGGGCCGCCGAATGTCGGCAAGTCGACGCTGATGAATCAGCTCGCGCGCCGCGAGGTCGCGATCGTCTCGCCACACGCCGGCACCACGCGCGACGTCATCGAGGTGCATCTCGATCTCGACGGCTATCCGGTGACGGTGATCGATACCGCGGGCATTCGAGAGACGGACGACCCGGTGGAGCAGGAGGGCGTCCGTCGTGCCCGCTCGCGCGCGGCGGATGCGGACCTCGTCCTGTGGCTGACCGATGTGCCGATGGCCATCCAGCATGACGGCACGGCCCCGGTTTGGATGGTGCGAAACAAGATCGATCTCGAAGCCGACAGTCGGCCATTGGCCGAGACGTCAGGGCAGGGCGTTTTTCAGATCTCGGCGAGCCGGGGCGATGGCCTGCCTGAGCTGATCGCGGCCCTGGTCGGGTTCGCGCAAAATTACTTTGGCGGCGGCGAGGGCGGTCTGATCGGCCGAACCCGCCAGCGCCAACACTTGCAAGAGACGGCGGCCTCGCTACGGCGCTGCGTTCAGGTGGTCGGGCAGGGCGAGGAGCTGGCGGCGGAAGAATTGCGGATGGCGGCGCATTCACTGGGGCGGCTTTTGGGGCGCGTGGATGTTGAGGACATCCTGGACGTCATCTTCCGGGAGTTCTGTGTAGGTAAGTAGCCCTTCCCTAACCTTAACCTTACCGGCGTGTTTCACGTGAAACAGTTCCAAGGTTCTTTAGCGGTCCAGTGTTTCACGTGAAACAATGTGCCAACGCCATTCTACTTTGCATGGGGTTGTTTTCGATATTTTTGATTTGAGACCCCTACCGCAGTCTTTGCGGATTTCCCGCTTCCGCGCTCTCCAACTCCGCGATAGAAGTCGCGGCATGAATTCCCAAGCGGACTCCTTCGACGTCATCGTTATCGGTGGTGGCCACGCCGGCTGCGAGGCCGCCAGCGCGGCTGCGCGGATGGGTGCGAAGACCGCTTTGGTGACCCATCGTTTCGCGACCGTGGGAGCGATGTCCTGCAACCCCGCCATCGGTGGTCTCGGCAAGGGCCACTTGGTCCGCGAGGTCGACGCCCTGGACGGTCTCATGGGTCGGGTGGCCGATGCCGGTGGGATCCAGTTTCGAATGCTCAACCGCCGCAAGGGTCCGGCAGTCCGCGGACCACGGGCCCAGGCGGACCGCAAGCTCTACGCCGCCGCCATGCAGTCTGCCATCCGGGAGACTGCCAATCTCAGCGTGATCGAAGGCGAGGCGGACGAACTGATCGTCTCGAATGGCCGGGTCACCGGCATCCGGTTGGGCGAGGGCCGTGAGCTCTCCGGTGGTGCCGTGGTCATCACTACCGGGACGTTTCTGCGCGGTCTGATCCATCTCGGCGAAAAGAACTGGCCGGCTGGGCGGGTCGGGGAGGCGCCGGCAATGGGGCTTTCGGCCTCCTTCGAAAGGGTCGGCTTTACGCTCGGACGGTTGAAGACCGGCACACCACCACGGCTTGATGGCACGACCATCGACTGGTCCGCGGTCGAAATGCAGCCCGGCGACAATCCGCCTGAACCGTTCTCCGTCATGACTGACCGGATTACGACCCCTCAGATCCAGTGTGGGATTACCCGAACGACCCAGCAGACCCATGAAGTCATCCGGGCCAATGTGCATCGTTCGCCGATGTATTCCGGTCAGATCAAGAGCAGCGGTCCGCGCTACTGTCCCTCGATCGAGGACAAGATCGTCCGCTTCGGCGATCGTGATGGCCACCAGATCTTCCTGGAGCCGGAAGGGCTCGACGACTCCACGGTCTATCCCAACGGCATCTCGACCTCGCTGCCGGAAGAAGTTCAGCTCGCGATCCTCGCGACCATTCCCGGACTTGAGCGGGTGAAGATGGTCCGGCCGGGCTATGCCATCGAATACGACCATGTCGATCCCCGCGAACTCGAGCCGACACTGCAGACCAAACGCCTGCCGGGTCTCTTCCTGGCCGGACAGATCAACGGCACGACGGGATATGAGGAGGCGGCGGCGCAAGGGATCGTCGCGGGCCTGAACGCGGCTTTGATGGCCAGCGGTGCCGATCCCATCGTGTTCGATCGGGCGGACGGCTATCTCGGTGTGATGATCGATGACCTCGTGACCCGCGGAATATCAGAGCCGTACCGGATGTTCACCTCGCGCGCCGAGTATCGCCTGACCTTGCGGGCGGACAATGCCGACCAGCGCCTGACCGACAAGGGGATCGCCTTGGGCTGCGTCGGACAGGCGCGCTCGGAGCGGCATCGCGACAAGATGGCTGCGCTGGCGGCGGCCAAGACATTGGCCAGGTCACTGACGATGACTCCCAACGAAGCGGCCAAGCATGGCCTGGCCCTCAACCGGGATGGCCATCGTCGTTCGGCGTTTGAGTTGCTGGCCTATCCCGAGATCGAGTGGGACGTGTTGCGCGGTATCTGGCCGGAGCTGTCGGCCGTCGATCCGTCGATCGCGGTGCATCTCGAGATCGATGCCAAGTACGATGTCTATCTCAAGCGCCAGACCGCCGACGTCGATGCCTTCCGGCGCGACGAGGGGTTGGTCCTCGCCGATATCGACTACGCGGATGTGCCCGGACTTTCGAACGAAGCACGCTCCAAGCTCGAGGCGGCGCGGCCACGAACAGTGGGGCAGGCGGGTCGGCTCGACGGTTTGACGCCGGCGGCGTTGGGTATTCTGGCGGCCTATCTTCGAAGGGAAGCGCGGCGGAAGACAGCGAAGGCGACGGCTTAAGAATCTGTTTCACGTGAAACGGGGGCGGGGCCGACAAGTCTCTGCTTCAACAGATGCCGGGGCTTCTCTATCGTCATTGCGAGAAGCGATAGCGACGAAGCAATCCATACTTCCACAAACCGCGAAATGGATTGCTTCGCTCCGCTCGCAATGACGGCTCAAGAGACAGCATGGGCAAAGTCCAATCGGCAGATCATTTTCCTTCCGCAAGTGACAAAGCGGCAGCGCTCGCCCTCACCCCCGTTTCACGTGAAACGGAGGCGCGGCTCAATCGCTACGTCAGCCTCCTCGTGGAGTGGCAGGCAAAAACCAATCTCGTCGCGCCTTCGACGCTTCCGCATCTCTGGACCCGTCACGTCTCTGATTCGCTGCAGCTCCTGGATCTGGTCCCATCGGCGAAGATCTGGGTCGACCTTGGCAGTGGCGGCGGTTTCCCTGGCGTGGCTCTGGCCTGCGCGCTGGCAGAGACGCCGGGCGCCAATGTCCATTTGGTCGAGCGCAACGCCAAAAAGGCGGCCTTTCTGCGCGAGGCGGTGCGCATAACTTCTGCGGCTGCGACCGTGCATTTGGCGGGAATCGGGGATAGTGTGGATAGAATTGGCAGTGGCGTCGATTGCGTCACTGCGCGGGCGCTGGCTCCATTACATCAGCTTGTTGGTTTCGCGGAACCATTTGTGAGCAATGGCGCGAAAGCTCTGTTTCTCAAAGGCCAAGATGTAGAGGCTGAATTGACCGAGGCCACTAAATATTGGAATATTGAACCGCGACTCCATTCCAGCCGCACGGGCGGGCACGGCTGGATCGTCGAACTCGATCGGATCGAGCGGCGCAACCCCTCCGCGATCACATATGGCGATCGGGCATGAGCGAATTAGACGAGTTATATCAAGAAGATAGGGAACCAACTCCACCGCCCCATCCACGCATCCTGTCGCTGGCCAACCAAAAGGGTGGCGTCGGCAAGACCACCACAGCGATCAATCTTGGCACCGCGCTCGCGGCAATTGGCGAGCGCGTGCTGATCGTCGATCTCGATCCGCAGGGCAATGCCTCGACCGGTCTCGGCATCGATCGCCGCAACCGCAACTGCTCGACCTACGACGTGCTGATAGGTGAAGCGCCGTTGCGCGAAGCGGTGGTTCCCACCGCGGTGCCGCGGCTGCACATCGCCTCCTCGACCATGGATCTGTCGGGCCTTGAGCTCGAACTCGGCGCGACGCCCGGCCGCGCGTTCCGCCTGCGCGATGCGATCGCGGCGCTGAACAAGAATGCAGCGCCCGATACCGAATACACCTATGTGCTGATCGATTGCCCGCCGTCGCTCAACCTCCTCACCGTCAACGCGATGGCGGCGTCGGATGCGATCCTTGTGCCGCTGCAATGCGAATTCTTCGCGCTCGAAGGTCTGTCGCAATTGCTGCAGACGGTGGAGCAGGTGCGGTCGACGCTCAATCCGAACCTGTCGATCCACGGCATCGTGCTGACCATGTTCGACTCGCGCAATAACCTGTCGAACCAGGTCGTCGCCGACGTGCGACAGTTCATGGGCGGCAAGGTCTACGACACGATGATCCCGCGCAATGTGCGCATCTCCGAGGCGCCGTCCTACGGCAAGCCGGTGCTGGTCTACGATCTCAAATGCGTCGGCAGCGAAGCCTATCTGAAGCTGGCGACGGAAGTGATCCAGCGCGAGCGCGAGCTGAGGACGCATTAGTGTACGCGACGTCATTCCGGACAATCCGCGCGAGCGGATTGATCCGGAATCTCGAAGTCAGAGCTGCTTCGTCACATCGAGATTCCGGGTTCGCGTCTGACGACGCGCCCCGGAATGACGGCAAAATCATCAACCGAATTCTGTTTCCGGAGTGGCGTAAGTGAATCCTAGGGAGTTGGCGGCGATGGCCGACGAAACGCGTTCGCGACTGGGTCGTGGTCTCGCAAGTCTGATCGGGGATGTCGGCGGTGAGGCCGCGCATGTCGACCGGCCGCGCAACCAGCGCAAGGTGCCGATCGAATTCCTCAAACCCAATCCGCGCAACCCGCGCCGGACCTTTTCCGATGCCGAGCTCGGCGAACTCGCGGCTTCCGTCAAGCAGCATGGCGTGATCCAGCCGATCGTGGTTCGGCCGGTAAAGGGGTCGCAGGATCGCTTTGAGATCATCGCCGGCGAACGCCGCTGGCGCGCCGCGCAACTCGCCAGCCTGCACGAAGTCCCGATCGTTCCGATCGACGTCAGCGACAGCGACGCGCTCGAGATCATGATCATCGAGAACGTGCAGCGCGAAGACCTCAATGCGATGGAAGAGGCACAGGGCTATCACGCGCTCGCCGACGAATTCAAACGCAGCCAGGAAGACATCGCCAAGGAAGTCGGCAAGAGCCGCAGCCATGTCGCCAACATGATGCGGCTGACGAAACTGCCGGCGGAGGTACAGGCCTTTATCTCCAACGGTCAATTGTCGGCAGGCCACGCCCGCGCCCTGATCGGCGTGCCCGATCCGCTGGCCGCGGCGAAGCGCATCGTCGAGGAAGGTCTGAACGTACGGCAGGCCGAGGCGCTGGCGCATGAAGAGGGCGTCCCGGAGCGCAAGCCGCAAAAGGCTCGGAGCAGCGGCGGCGGTAAGACAAAAGCTCCCGACACGATCGCGCTGGAAAAGCGCGTCAGCGACGCACTCGGGCTTGCCGTGACCGTCAACCACCGCGACCCCGGCGGCTCCGTCCAGATCAGCTATCGCAACCTCGAACAGCTCGACGAAGTGATGCGGCGGCTGGAAGGGAAGTGAAGTCACAAGTCTCTCGGCGTCATTGCGAGCGGAGCGCAGCGATCCATCGCGCGGCATAACGGATGGATGGATTGCTTCGTCGCTAGTCGTCCGTGAAGAACCATCCAAGCGGTTGATCAAGAATCGATTTTCCGGGCGAGATTGGCTTTGAGATTGCAAGCTTTGGGGCTTTGACTGCCCAAAAGCTTGCAATTTCATTTTTGAGGATTCCGTCGAATCGCGAGCCGTGATTCCGTCATCGCATCGGAGGGAGCGATGCGACCAAGGGAACGACGAGAGACGGGACAAGCCGATCTTCTGCGCTCGCGGCTGGACGCGATCATCGACATGGGCCACCCGCTGGTGAAGCTGGCACAGACGATCGACTGGTCGTTCCTGGAGCAGCGGTTCGGGGCGGTCTATGAGGACAAGCCGGGCCGGCCGCCATTACCGACCCGCCTGATGGCGGGACTCGCGATCCTCAAGCACACCTACGACCTCTCTGATGAGGTGTTGTGCGAGCGCTGGGTGGAGAACCCCTATTACCAGTTCTTCTGCGGCGAGGAGTTCTTCCAGCACCGGTTGGTGTTCGATCGCTCTTCGCTGACGCGCTGGCGACAGCGGATGGGCGAGGAGAAGTTGCAGGCCTTGCTGCAGGAGAGCCTTGCGGTGGCCAGCAAGACCGAGGCGATCAAACCGGCCGACCTTAATCGGGTCATCATTGATACGACGGTGCAGCCCAAGAACGTGATGTTCCCGACCGATGCCAGGCTGCTGAACCGCGCCCGCGAGATCCTGGTCCGGCTGGCGAAGCGATATGGTGTCAAGCTGCGCCAGTCCTATGCCAGGGTGGGCAAGTTCGCGCTGATCAAGCACCAGCGTTATGCCCACGCCAAGCAGTTCAAGCGCGCCAACAGAGCCTTGAAGAAGCTCAAAATCTATCTCGGCCGCATCATCCGCGACATAGGCCGCAAACTCGGCGGCAACGCCGACTTGCTCGGGGGGGTCGTGTTGGAGCGCATGCTGGCGCGGGCGCGACAAGTGCTCGAGCAGAAGCAGCGCCAGCGTGGCCCGAAGCTCTACTCGCTGCACGCGCCGGAGGTGGAATGCATCGGCAAGGGCAAGGCGCACCGGCCTTACGAGTTCGGCGTCAAGGTCTCGGTCGCCACTACGCTGGCGCACGCCAAGGGCGGGCAGTTCGTGAGCCATGTGAAGGCGCTGCCCGGCAACCCCTATGACGGCCACACACTTGCAACCGTCATCCCCGAGATGGAGGCGCTGATCGGCAACACCATCGAGCGCGCGCTCCTCGACAAGGGCTATCGCGGCCACAACGCCCCGCCCGATTACAAGTTCAGGGTGTTCATCTCAGGACAGAAACGGCGGGTGACGCCACAGATCAAGCGCCAGCTGCGACGGCGTTCCGCCGTCGAGCCGGTCATCGGCCACCTCAAATCCGAGCACCGCATGGGCCGCAACTACCTCTGGCATCGTGAAGGCGACGCCATCAACGCCGTCCTCGCCGCCGTCGGCTATAACTTCCGCCGCCTGATCTGCTGGCTCAGGCTCTTGTTGTGGCAAATCATCGCCACCTTCCCCGGGGTCAATCCAGCCTGAAAATCCAGGATTCTTCACGGGCGACTCGCTAGCGCTCCCTCGCAATGACGGCTAGTAGCGGTCGCGAGCTTCACCCCCGCCGCTTCGCGTTCGCCGCGATCGAGAGCAGCGTCCGAAGCCCGATGGCCGACGCCAGCGAGGCCTGTTTGCGCATGTCGAGCGCGGCCGTTCCGAGCTGATCGATGATGGCGGCCAGCCGTGTTGCGTTGAAATTACGCAGCGCGATTTCGACGGCGCCCTTGCGCGAGAAATGCAGGCGCGGATAGCCGCTTTCGAGCAAGGTCGAGACGGGAGTGCCTTCGGCCACCGCGAGTGCCGATTTGTGCAGCCATGCCGCCTGGCGCTGCGCGGCGGAGATGATCACGCCGGGATAGGTGCCGGCGACCATCGCCTTTGCAAACTCGCTTTCGACCAGGTCCGGCTTGCCGGCAAAGGCGCCATCCACGATCGGATCCAGCTTCAGCTCGGACGCATCGGAGACGACGGTCATGACATCGTCGAGCGCGATCTCGCCCTTGCCGTGGGCATAGAGCGCCAGCTTGCGAAGTTCATTGCGCGAGGCCTGGCGGTCGCCGCCGAGCAACGACATCAGTACGGCGCGCGCGTCCGCGGCGATCCGTAAATTGGAAGTCCGCAATTCCTCGTCGATCAGTCTGGCAAGGTCGCGCTCAGTATCGGGATAGCAGGCGATGGCGACCGCGGTCTTGGCACGCTCGCAGGCCTTGCGCAGCGGCGATTCCGGCCGCAGCTCACCCGCCTCGATCACGATACGGCAATCCTTCAAGGGCATATCGGCCAGCGTATCGACGCCGCTGGCGAAACTGCGCGAGCCGGCGCGCACGCGAATGGCGCGACGGCCGCCGAACATCGGGATCGTCATGGCTTCATCGACCAGCCGCGATGGTTCGGCCGACAGTTCGTCGCCGTCCAGTCGCACCAGCGAGAAGGGATCGTTGGGGTCGTCGACGGCGGAGGCGATCAGCGCGTCAGCGCGCTCGCGGACCAGTCCGGCATCCGGGCCATAAAGCAGGATGATAGGGCGGCCGGCATCGGGCCGGGCGAGAAAAGCGTCGATGTCTTTTCCGCGGAGCGCGACCAACGGGATCAGGTGCCGGCGTAGAAGAACGACGCCAGCCGGGTCTGGATGTTTTCCGCAATCTCGTTGGCGGCGCGATCCTCGGCGTCGCGGAAGGCGCGGGCACGGGCGAAGCGCTGCAACTGGCCGGGAATGTCATAGGACACGCGCGAGAAGGTCGTGCCCGTCATGACCGACTTGTTGGTGGCGAGGTCGATCAGATTGTACTGCGCGTCGATGCCGTAGTTTTCGCTCGACGGCAGCGCCGTGGCGGGATCGAGCATCAGCGACGAACGCGAGGTCCCAAAGCGCAACACCAGCCGATGCGTCGGCGGCATGCCGGTGGCGTTGCCGTAGAGCTTGAACGCCAGCGCGTTGCGGATCTCCACCTGGATTCGGGCTTCCCGCGACGCGTTGGGCTTGTCGACCGGCGGGATTTCCACGCCCATCAGCTTTTCCCGCAGGCCGGGCTTGCCGTCATTACGTTCGGTGTACATCGGCTGGAAACAGCCGGCCGTGAGCGCCGCCAGAGCGGCGACGGCGATGAGCCGAACGGCGATCCGGGTTCTAGCCAACGACATTCACGATCCTCATGGGAACAACGATTACCTTGCGGACGGCCTTGCCGCCGAGAGCGACTTTTACCGCATCGAGCGCCAAAACGGCAGCCTCAATTTCCGGATTTTGGGCGACCCGTGGCACGGTAACATCACCCCGCTTCTTGCCGTTGACCTGGACCACCAGCGTCACGGTGTCTTCAACCAGCAAATCGCGTTCGATTTGGGGCCAATCGGCCTCCGAAATCAGCCCGGACTGCCCCAGAACCTGCCAGCACTCCTCGGCCAGATGCGGCATCATCGGCGCGAACAATTGAACCAGGATGAGGGCGGCCTCCCGGGCCGACCAGGCCCAGGTCCGGCGCCGGCTTACCGTCGCGGCCCAGCACCTCGGCCAGCGCATTGGTGAATTCCCGGATATGGGCGAGACAGACGTTGAAATGCAGCCGCTCGATCCCGGATGACACCTTGTCCAGCGCGCCATGGGCGGCCTTGCGCAAGCCGAGCGCGTCGGCGCCGAACGAGGCCGGCCGGTCGGCCGGAGCGATTTTGGCGATCTCAGCTGATTCGTTGACCAGCCGCCACAGCCGCTGCACGAAGCGCGATGCGCCCTGCACGCGCTCGTCGCTCCAGATCACGTCGCGGTCGGGCGGCGAGTCCGACAGCATGAACCAGCGCGCGACATCGGCGCCATAGGTCGCGATGATGTCGTCGGGGTCGACGGTGTTCTTCTTGGACTTCGACATCTTCTCGATAGGGCCGATCGAGACTTCCTCGTCGCCATAGATCATGGTGGCGCGGCGTTCGCCGCCGATGACTTCGACCTTCACCTCGGCCGGCGTCACATAGTTGCCGTCGGCCTTGCGGTAGGTCTCATGGACGACCATGCCCTGGGTGTATTGGCCGGCGAAGGGCTCGTCGAAAGCGATATGACCCGTGGCCTTCATCGCGCGGGTGAAGAAGCGCGCGTACAGCAGGTGCAGGATCGCATGCTCGACGCCGCCGATATACTGGTCGACCGGCATCAGCCGATCGACGACCGCCCGCGTGGTCGGCGCGTTCTCGTTCCAGGGGTCGGTGAAGCGCGCAAAATACCAGGACGAGTCCACGAAGGTGTCCATGGTGTCGGTTTCACGCTGGGCCTTGCTGCCGCATTTGGGACAGGTGACGTGCTTCCAGGTCGGATGATGATCGAGCGCATTGCCGGGCTTGTCGAAGGTGGCATCCTCCGGCAGCACCACGGGCAACTGATCGTCGGGCACCGGCACGACATCGCATTTCGGGCAGTGGATCACCGGGATCGGACAGCCCCAATAGCGCTGCCGTGAAATGCCCCAGTCGCGCAGGCGGAAGTTCACCTGCCGCTCGCCGACGGGCGCGTTGCCGCGCATCTCATTTTCAAGCCGCTTTGCGACGTCTTCCTTCGCTTGTTCGATGGTCATGCCATCGAGGAAGCGGGAATTGATCATGCGGCCATCGCCGTCATAAGCGGTGTCCGTGATGACGAACGTCTTGGGATCCTGGCCTTCGGGGCAGACCACCGGAATGTTGCCGAGGTTGTACTTGTTGACGAAGTCGAGGTCGCGCTGGTCGTGCGCCGGGCAGCCGAAGATGGCGCCGGTGCCGTATTCCATCAGGACGAAATTCGCCACGTAAACCGGCAGCTTCCAGTTCGGATCGAACGGGTGAACGGCCTTGATGCCGGTATCAAAACCCTGCTTCTCGGCGGTGTCGATGATCTCCTGGGCGGTGCCGATCTTTTTCACGTCCGCGATGAACTCGGCCAGATCAGGATTCTTCGCAGCCGCAGCCTGCGCCAGCGGATGGTCGGCCGCGATCGCCATGAATTTTACGCCGAACAGCGTGTCGGGCCGCGTCGTGAAAATCTTCAGCTCGGTTTCGCCCGCGGGCGTCGTCGCAGGGTCGAGCGCGAACCGCAACAGCAAGCCCTCGGAACGGCCGATCCAGTTGCGCTGCATCAGCCGGACCTTGTCCGGCCAGCGGTCCAGCCCATCCAGCGCGTCCAGCAGTTCCTGCGAATATTTTGTGATCTTGAAGACCCACTGGTTCATCTCGCGCTGCTCGACGACGGCGCCGGAGCGCCAGCCGCGGCCGTCGATCACCTGCTCGTTGGCGAGCACGGTCATGTCGACCGGATCCCAGTTGATCTTGCGCTTCTCGCGTTCGGCCAGGCCCGCGCGCAGAAAATCCAGAAACATCTTCTGCTGATGCTTGTAATAGCTGGGATCGCAGGTCGCGAATTCGCGCGACCAGTCCAGCGACAGCCCGATCGACCGCAACTGCTTCTTCATCGCGGCGATGTTGTCGTAGGTCCAGGCCTTTGGCGCGACCTTGCGCTCGATCGCGGCGTTCTCGGCCGGCAGCCCGAAGGCGTCCCAGCCCATCGGGTGCAGGACGTTGAAACCCTTAGCGCGCATGAAGCGGGCCAGCACGTCGCCCAGCGTGTAATTGCGGACATGCCCGATATGGATGCGCCCGGACGGGTAGGGGAACATCTCGAGCACGTAGTATTTCGGCCGGGAATCGTCGTTTTTCGAGGCGAAGATCGCCTTTTCGTCCCACTGGCGTTGCCAGCGCGGCTCGGAATCACGGGCGTTGTAACGTTCGGAGGTCATGGAATCGTAAGCGCTTTTTGTGGATTCGGGTCCGGTCCAGAGGACGGCGGACTAGGCCACAAAAGCGGCTGCGGGGTCAACGGGTTGGGGAGGTGGCTATTTGATCGGAGGCGCGAAGCGTCCGCTCACCCCGCCATCGCCATCCCGGCCTCGTCGACCAGTTTGGCAAAGCCGTGCTCGACCACGGTGTTGCGGCCGCGGTGTTTGGCGGCGTAGAGGGCGGCATCCGCGGCCTCGATCAGGTCGCCGGGGGTTTGGGTGTCGCTCGGCAGCGTTGCCGCCACGCCGACGCTGACGGTGACGGTGCAGTAGCTGGACGTGATATGCGGCAGGCCGAGGTCTTGCACGGTCGCGCGCACCGTTTCGCCGATCTCGAGCGCTCTCTGGGGGCTCGTGTTCGGCAGTAGCAGGCAGAACTCCTCACCGCCGTAGCGGCCGGCAAAGCCCATCGTGTGGCCGGCGATGCCGGCCAGCGTCTCGCCGATCCGGGTCAGGCAGGCGTCGCCTTCGGGATGGCCGTAAGTGTCGTTGTAGAGCTTGAAGTGATCGACATCGATCATCAACAGCGACAGCTCGCAACGATGCTGCTGCGCCTTTATCCATTCGAAATCGAGCCGGCTCTGGAAGCCGCGGCGGTTGGCGAGACCCGACAGCATGTCCATCGAAGCCATCACGGTCAGGCGGTCGTTGGTGGCGACCAGTTCGCGCTCGCGCTGGCTGAGCTGGGCGGCCATCGCGTTGAAGGCGCGCGCCAGCGGCATGAATTCCAACGGCAGCTTGCTGCGCGCGACGCGGGCCGACCAGTCGCCTTCGCCGAACCGCCTGGCCATGCCGGTCATGACCTCGATCGGATTGATGATGAGCTTCTCCGCCCCGATCAGCGCGCCGAGCAGCACGAACAAGCAGACGAATCCCAATTGAAGATAGGCGGTGCGGATGTCGCGATTGATCGCGGCCGTCACCTTGGCCTCGTCGACGCTGACGATCAGGCGCGATTGCGTTCCGGGAATGCGCGCGAAACTGATGGTACGCTTGGAGCCGTCGGTGGCGGTAAAGCCAATCGAGCCGGTATCGGAGTTGGAGCTGAGCGCCTTGTAGGTGATGGCCGACAGCAGCGGCACGTTGTCGAGCGGCCGGCCGATCATGCTGGCCTGGTCGGGTGGCGCCGCCAGCACCACGCCGGTGCTGTCGATCAGCAGCGATGAAATGCCCGGCCGTCCGCCGAGGTTGGCCATGATCTTCGACAGCCAGTCGAGATTGATGCCGGCGACGGCTACCGATTCTTCCTCCGGATTGATCGCGACGACCGGATAGGCCGCCATCATGATGGGCCGGTTGTTGGTCTTGCCGAACAGATAGTCGCTGAAGACGAAATTCCGGGTTTCCTGCGCCTTCCTGAAATAGTCGCGATCGCCGATGTTGAGGCCGACCTGAATGTTCAGGGTGGAACACTGCACCACGCCTTCCTTGCTCACGAGCATGATGCTGCGGATCCAGGGCAAATTGGCGGGCAGGCTGGCGCGCAGGATTTCGCAACTTCGCCCGATGCCGCTGGAAGCGCGGATATAGGCGGCCGATTTCAGCATCGTCTCGACGGAGGAGATCACCTCGCGCTGGGTCTCGGCGCTGTGGTGGGTGATATTGGCGTATTCTTCGGAAGCGATCGCGATCTGCCTGGTGCGGGTGTCTTCGAGCGAGCGGACGCGCTCCAGCATCAAGGGCGCCACCAGCATCAAGGCCAGCATCGCAAGTCGCGCCCGGATTCCCAGAAGCTTCTTGAGTTTGACCCGATTGCGGTTGAAAGTAACGCCAGACATCCTGCCCCCCAATACCGGAGGGTAGAGCGAAGGTTTCAAAAAGCCTTTCCCGAACTTGGTAAAATTCGAGGAAATGCCGCAAAATTTCCAACTGAGATCAGGACATGACGCGAGAGAAATGGCGACACCGCTAACCAAGTCTTTACCAAACGGTCTGGCTCAGGTGGAGCAGGCCATCGCGCGCGCGTGCAAGGAAGCGCGCCGCGAGCGCGCGTCGGTGACGTTGATCGCGGTGTCGAAAACGTTCGACGCCGCGGCCATTTCGCCTGTCATCGATGCCGGGCAACGCGTGTTCGGCGAAAATCGTGTGCAGGAAGCCAAGGCGAAATGGCCGGCGCTGGTGTCGGCCTGTCCCGGAATTGCGTTGCACTTGATCGGACCGCTGCAATCCAACAAGGCGAAGGAGGCCGTGGCGCTGTTCGACGCCATCCATTCGGTCGACCGCCCCAGCATTTGCGAAGCGTTAGCCAAGGAAATTAATTCCCAGAACAGACGGCCGGAATTGTTCATTCAAGTGAACACTGGCGAAGAGCCGCAGAAGGCCGGCGTCGCACCCGGCGAGGCCGATGCCTTCATCGCGAGCTGCCGCGAAAAATACGGTCTCGTCGTTTCCGGCTTGATGTGCATTCCGCCGGTCGACGAAGCGCCGGCGCCGCATTTCGCGTTGACGGCCAAGATCGCCGCGCGCAACGGGCTGAAAAACCTGTCGATGGGCATGAGCGCTGATTTCGCGGTAGCAATCCAGCTCGGCGCCACGCACGTGCGTGTGGGCTCGGCGATTTTCGGGGCGCGGTAGAGGTCCATGCTGTCGTCCCTGCGAACGCAGGGACCCATAAACATAGGCGTGTGTTGTTGCGCAAAGGCTGTTGACCAGCCGTTATAAATCGAGAAGCCGCGGCGTATGGGTCCCTGCGTTCGCAGGGACGACAGCGGTGTTTACCTGAACCCCACCGATACCTTTCCGAGCGAGCCGAAATCGACGGCGCAAAAATCACCGGACTGGATCGGCAGCGGCGGGTGACAGGTGCCGGTCGTGACGACATGGCCAGCCTTTAGCGTCACGCCAAGCTGGCGCAGTTCATTGGCGAGCCAGGTCAGCGCGATCCGGGGATCGCCCAGCACATTCTTGCCGTGACCTATAAATTGCCGGCCGCGCATCGTGATGACAGGCCGCTCCTCGACGAGATCGCGCGCGCGCCAGTCCGCGCTTGTCGCCGGGCCGAGGACGAACAGATGCGCGCAGGCGTTGTCGGCAATGATCTGCGCCGCGCCAGCGCTGACGAAGTCGGCAAACCTCGAATCCGGAATCTCGATGGCCGGATGCAGCGTGTCGACCGCGTCGAGGACCTGCTGCATCGTGTAGGGCGCGGTACGCGCCGGCAGATCCACGCGCATGCGAAAGGCGAATTCCGGCTCAGTGACGCGCATTTCATTGCCCGCCATCGAAGCCGTTCCCCCATTTACTATCACGGTCTCGGCCAGGATGCGTCCGGCCATCGGGCCGTCGACGTTGATGTGCTTTTGTCCGGCCTCGCTGGTGGCCGCGATCTTCCAGCCGAACAGACTATCGGACGAATATTTTTCGATTCCCGCCTGGATCGCATAGGCCTCGACGCGATCGCGCGGTCGCAGTCGATCGTCGAGGCCGGCAAACTTGGTGCCGGCGCGCCAGTGGTCGTGCAGCGTCTTTGATGCGGCTGCGATCGCGTTCTTGTCCAGCATTGTCTTGATTCCCCATCAGCCGATCCTGATTTTCGTCTGCGGGCCCATTCGCCGCAACAGCCGCAGCATGGCCGATTTCGTCATCGAAACGCATCCCGCGGTCGGCGAGAAGTTGGTCCGCGCCAGATGCAGGAACACGGCGCTGCCGCGACCGGCTACCCGTGGGCCGGCGTTGTGATCGATTTCGACGATGAAATCGTAGAGATGGTCCTCGCGCGTCAGCCGATCGCCGGGCTGGTCGCGGACCAGGCGGATGGGCTGATTGTAACGGCGGTCCCGCGGGTCCTCGCACCAGGCGTCTTCGGGCCGGATCGGCCGGACCGGCAGATAGGTCCGCGGTCGCGGATGGCGGTCGGCGCGCCACCACAATTGCAGCGGGCGATAGATGCCTCTGGGAGTGCCGCCGTCGCCCTCCCGTTTATTGGCGAGGATGCCGCCGCGACCAAGTGCCACCGGCACGGTCCAGCCGTCCGCCGTCAGCCAGCCCCGGCAAGGCTCGCCGGCAGCCCGGTGGACCCGAATGGAAGTCAGCGGCCGATCACGCGCGGATGTCTGATAAGTGATTGAAGTAGCGTTACTTTCCATGCCAATGCCCGAATCCTGGGATTGCTTGCCCGGCCGCAATTGTTCTATTGACGCCATTACAGGACATTCACCCAAACGCGCCTCAAATTTGGAATAGACTCCGGTTCGCCTTGTGAAACTGTAACAATTTCTTACCTGATGCGAATCAGTACCTGACGGACCCCGACTTGCTCGCGAGCTTTGCCAGCGAATCAGGTTGTCATCGACCAAGACCCGGCTTGACGCTTCCCCTGCGTCCGCCGCCTGCCTAAAGAGGATTGTATCCTATGCCTAATGCCCGCAAGATCCTGATCGTGGAGGACGACAACGATCTGCGCGACACGCTGGTCGAACAACTATCGCTGCACGAGGAGTTCGAAGCCTCCGCAGTCGATACCGGCGCCAAGGGCGCCAGCGCCGCCAAGGCCAATTCCCCCGATCTGGTGCTGATGGATGTCGGCTTGCCGGATACCGATGGAAGGGAAGTCGTGCGCAGCCTCCGCAAGGGCGGCTTCAAGGCGCCGATCATCATGCTGACCGGCCACGACACCGATTCGGACACCATCTTGGGGCTCGAATCCGGCGCCAATGATTATGTCGCAAAACCGTTCCGCTTCGCCGTGCTGCTCGCCCGGATCAGGGCGCAACTCCGCCAGCACGAGGCCAGCGAGGACGCGGTGTTTTCCGTCGGTCCCTACAGCTTCCGGCCCGGCTCCAAGATGCTGACCGCCGCCAATGCCAGAAAAGTGCGGCTGACCGAGAAGGAAACCGCGATCCTGCGCTTCCTGTATCGCGCCGGCCAGTTGCCGGTATCGCGCGAGACGCTGCTGCAGGAAGTCTGGGGCTACAATTCAGGCGTCACCACGCACACGCTGGAAACCCATATCTACCGTCTCAGGCAGAAGATCGAGAAGGATGCGGCCAATCCGGAAATCCTGGTGACGGAAGCAGGCGGCTACAAGCTGGTGCCGTGATACGACTAGCAGCCGCGCTTCGTGATTTTCGCGCATCCCGGTCACAAATCCATGTCGATCGAAGATGATGTTGCCCTGTTCGAGCGGGTCCCGACGTTGAGCCTGTTGGGAACGGCGGCTCTGCGCATGCTGGCGATCGGCTCGGAGCAACGCGATTTTTCGGCTGGCGATTATCTGTTCAACGCCGGCGACGAGGCGGATGCGGGCTATATCGTTCAACGCGGCGCGTTCCGCGTCGAGGACGGCGGCGCTGAAGTCGTTGCGGGGCCCGGTTCTCTGATCGGCGAACTGGCGCTGATCGTTGCGATGAAGCGGCCGTCGAGCGCGGTCGCGCTCGATCATGCCTCGGTCATCCGGGTGGCGCGCAGCCTGTTTCAACGCGTGCTCGAAAGCGATCCCGCCGCGGCGCGCCGCCTGCGCGACGAACTTGCCACCCGCACCAGCCAGCTCGCCAGCGATATTTTGATGGCCGGCGCCAAGCTGAGTATTTGATCGCAGCTACACTTCCAGCGTTACCGTTACCGGCACGTGGTCGGACGGGCGCTCCCAACTGCGGGCGTCGCGGGTGATCTTGAAATCGCTGATTCCATCCTTCAGCGCGCGCGAGACCCAGATGTGGTCGAGCCGCCGGCCACGGTCGCCCACCGTCCAGTCGGCGGCGCGGTAGCTCCACCACGTATAGACCTTTTCCGAAAGCGGGATCCGCTCGCGCGCGACGTCGAACCACTCGCCGTGGGCTTGCGCCGCCAGCAGCTTCTCACATTCGATCGGCGTGTGCGAGACGACCTTCAAGAGCTGCTTGTGCGACCACACGTCGTTCTCATGGGGGGCGACGTTGAGGTCGCCGACCAGGATATGCCGGTCGTCGCCGCGCGGGTGCAGCGGTTCGCAGGCTCTCATCTCGTCGAGAAATTTCAGCTTGTGATCGAACTTCGGATTGAGCGCGGGATCGGGAATGTCGCCGCCGGCCGGCACGTAGAAATTATGCAGCACCAGCGGCTTTGCGAGCTGCGCCTTCTCGCCGAACGCTACCGAGATGTGGCGCGAATCGACGTTGTCGCAGAAGGTTCTGATATCGGTGGTCTCGAACGGCAGTTTCGAGACGATGGCGACGCCATGATAGCCCTTCTGTCCGTTCAGCGCGACATGCTCATAGCCAAGACGCTTGAAGCGCTTCAGCGGGAAAGCGTCGTCGATGCATTTGGTTTCCTGCAGGCACAGCACGTCCGGCCGCGCCGATTTGAGGAATTTGGCGACGATGTCGATGCGCAGGCGCACCGAATTGATATTCCACGTTGTCAGGGAAAACCGCATGAGGGCCGTGTCTTACCACGGTTCGTGATGGCGTCGCCCTGCTTGTCCACAGGTGGAATTTCGTTGGGTGGGCAAAGGCGCTCTGCGCCGTGCCCACCATCTATCGAAACGCGCCACTGTTGGTGGGCACGCGGAGCCTGTCATCGGGCGCGCATTCGCGCGACCCGTTGGCTTTGCCCACCCTACGGTCTCCAGAGGAGGAAAGCCCGCCGTTCAGTTTGCGGGGGTGATGTAGTTGGTGAAGTCGATCTTGAAGAGGCCGGGATCGACCTTCTTGGACGAATCCAGATTGTAGACCGCAATCGTGGTGTCGTAGCCCTGCGGATCGGTCACCGTCCATTGCTTGAGCTGGCCGTCCTTGACGCCGACCATCAGCATCAGCCGGCTGGTGCCGATCAGGGCCTGCTTCTCCTCGATGGTGACGCTGATGTAGATGTCATCGGCCGTGACGTTGACGACATTGGTGTCCTTCAACAGATCGATCCGGTCCGACAGCAGGAAGCGCAGCGGCGTCTGCGACAGCGGGTAGATGTCCTGGGTCGCGAGCTTGGTATCCCGCACCGCCAGCGACGAACCGTCGGCGATGATCGCGATCTGGCTGGGCGCATCGTATTCGAAACGCACCTTGCCCGGCTTCTGGATGTAGAAGTCGCCCTTCGTCTTGCTGCCGTCGGGGCCGACCTGGACGAAATTTCCGACCAGCGTCTGCAGCGAAGACAGGTAGGAGCTGACCCGGGCCGCCTGCGCCTTCTGGTTGGTGTCGAAGGTTGCAAAAATATTAGCCGGGACATTGCGGTTCGGATCGGGGATCACCGGGTTTGGCGGCGTCTGGGTAGCGCCGGTGGTGGTCGGCGCCTTGTCCTGCGCGCTCATCTGCACGCTGCCGTCGCGGGCCTTCGGCGCAGGCTTCGGAACCGGCGAGGGTTTCGGAACCGGCACGGTCTGCGAGAAAGCCGGCGTCGCGAAGCCTGCCATGGACGTGGCGATCAAAAGGGCCAGTCCGGCGCGCAGCCCGCGATGGGTGGATTGTTGTGTCATCAGATATTTCGGATCTCTATTCAACGAGGCGTCCCGCTTGCAGCCATTTTATCGCGCTTTCAGGCAAAGGAGATATCGTTTTTCCGTGAAAATCGTTGCACCGAATCCACATTCAGCGCCGGCACCCTAGAATCCGCCCTCTTCCTCCTCGACCAGAATTTCGCGCTTGCCGGCGTGATTCGCCTGCCCGACGATGCCTTCCTGTTCCATCCGCTCCATCAACGACGCTGCGCGGTTATAGCCGATTTGCAGCCGGCGCTGAATGTATGATGTGGAGGCCTTGCGGTCGCGCTTGACGATCGCAACCGCCTGCGAGAACAAGTCGCCGCCGCCGTCGCCGCCCATGCCGGTGGAATCGAACACCGCGCCGTCCTCGTCGGTCGGCTCTTCCGCCGTGACCGCTTCCAGATATTCCGGCTGACCCTGCGTCTTGAGATGACGCACGACCTTTTCGACTTCCTCGTCGGAAACGAACGGCCCGTGCACACGGCTGATGCGTCCGCCGCCGGCCATATAGAGCATGTCGCCCTGTCCGAGCAGTTGCTCGGCGCCCATTTCACCGAGGATGGTGCGGCTGTCGATTTTCGAAGTGACCTGAAACGAGATACGGGTCGGGAAGTTCGCCTTGATGGTGCCGGTGATGACGTCGACCGATGGACGCTGGGTGGCGAGAATGACGTGCAGGCCGGCGGCGCGCGCCATCTGCGCGAGGCGTTGCACTGCGCCTTCGATGTCCTTGCCGGCCACCATCATCAGGTCGGCCATTTCGTCGACGATGATGACGATATAGGGCAGCGGCTCGAGGTCGAGTTTTTCTTCCTCGTAGATCGCCTTGCCGCTTTCCTTGTCGAAGCCGGTATGCACCGTGCGCGTCAGATCTTCGCCCTTGCCCTTGGCCTCGACGAGGCGCTGGTTGTAGCCGTCGATGTTGCGAACACCGAGCTTGGCCATTTTCTTGTAACGCTCTTCCATCTCGCGCACGGCCCATTTCAACGCCACCACCGCCTTCTTCGGATCGGTCACAACCGGCGTCAGAAGGTGCGGGATGCCGTCATAGACGGAGAGTTCGAGCATTTTTGGATCGACCATGATCAGGCGGCACTGATCCGGCCGCAGGCGGTAGACCAGGCTCAGGATCATGGTGTTGATCGCTACCGATTTGCCGGAACCGGTGGTACCGGCGATCAGCATATGCGGCGTGCGCGCGAGATCGATGATGATGGATTCGCCGCCGATGTTCTTGCCGAGACAGAGCGGAAGTTTTGCGTGCGACTCGTCCTTCGCCGTCAGCAATTCGCGCAGATAAACCTTTTCGCGATGCACATTCGGCAGCTCGATGCCGATGGCGTTGCGGCCGGCGACCACGGCGACGCGGGCCGAAAGCGCGCTCATCGAGCGGGCGATATCGTCGGCAAGGCCGATGACGCGCGAGGATTTGATGCCGGGTGCCGGTTCGAGTTCGTACAGCGTCACGACCGGGCCGGGATTGGCCTTGACGATCTCGCCGCGGACGCCGAAGTCGCCGAGCACGCCCTCCAGCGCGCGCGAATTGGCCTCCAGCTCGGCCTTGCTGAGCGGCTGCCGGTCCGACGCCTTGGGCGCCGTGAGCACCGAGACCGAAGGCAGTTCAAATTTTTCGGATTTGCGTGCCGCCGCACGCGGCGCGGCCTTCTTGCGCGAAGCGCGGGGGGCCTCCTCTTCTTCCTCCTCTTCCTCGTCCTCGAATTCCTCGTCCTGCGGAGCCAGTGCCGGCGCGGCGCGGCCGCCCTTGAGGCTTGGTTCCTGACGTTCGAACGAGGCCCTGCGAGGCGGCGGCGAACTCGACACCAGTGATCGGTAGGCCACGCTCATCAGCCAAGCGAGCCGCGCCTTTGCGCTCATCAGCGCGTGATACACCCATCCGAGCGAAACCGAGCTGCGATCCTCTTCTTCCACGAAGGGCGTGTCATCGTCCTCGATCGGCGTCAGCTCTTCCTCTCTCGGGCGCGAGCCCCAGCCGCTGGCAAACAGGAACGCCGCGCACATCGCCACGAACAGGATGATGCCGATCACTAGACGATAGGTGAAGCCGGCGGGACCGAATACCACAGCCGGCGCCCGCACCAGCGCATCGCCGACGACGCCGCCAAGGCCGGTCGGCAACGCCCACGCTCCGCCGTGCGGCCAGCAGCTTGCAAAGCCGGCCGCGATCACCGTGCAGAGAATCCAGCATCCAAGACGGAGTGCTTCGCGGTCGAAGGTGCGATGGGTCAGCATGCGCCAGCCCCACACCGCTATGGGCAGGATCAGCATGATCGCGCCGAGGCCGAGAATCTGCATCAGGAGATCGGCGCCGATCGCGCCGGGATATCCGAGGACGTTGCGGATCGGACGCGACGTCGCGTGACTCAGGCTCGGGTCCTGTACCGACCACGTCATCAACGCCGCGGCCGCCACGCCGGACAGCGCGATCAGGCAAAGGCCCGCGAGCTCGCGCAGGCGCCGCGCGAGGGCGTCGCGGATCGAGACCGGCAGATGGCCGACCAGGGGAATGACACGTTCGATCGCTGGCATGCTCATGGGGCCCTGCGATTAATCCAGAATTTCGACTAGCCGGTGCAGTGCCTCGGCCGTTGATTCACTGTCTGAGACCAGCGCGAGACGGATGTAGCCCGCGCCGGGATTGAAGCCGTCGTTTTGCAGCCGCGACAGATAACTTCCGGGGATCACGCGGACCCCGGCATCCCGATAGAGTTTCACCGCCACAGCCTCATCGCCGCCGAGCTCGGATACGTCGAGCCAGACGCAGAAGCCGCCGGCGGGCCGCATATAGCCGTAGCGGCTGCCGAGAATCTGGTCGGCGAGGTCGAACTTGATGCGGTAAAGCCTGCGGTTCTCTTCGACGTGCGCTTCGTCGCTATAAGCGGCAACCGCGACGTGCTGCAGCGGAACCGGCACCTGCGGTGCGGCCACATTGCGCAATTCGTGAAAGGCTGAGAGAAACTTTCGGTCCCCGGCGGCAAAGCCGACGCGCATGCCGGGCAGGTTCGAGCGCTTCGACAGCGACTGGAACGCAACGACGTTGGTAAAATCGGGCCCGGCGCTTTCCAGCGCGCTGCCCGGCGCCTGCCTGGTGTAGATTTCCGAATAGCACTCGTCGCTCAGGATCATGAAGCCATGACGGTCGGCGAGTTTCTTCAAGCGGATGAAGTAGTCGCGCGAGGCGACGGCGCCTTGCGGATTGGCGGGTGAGGCGATGAACATCGCCACGGTTCGGGCCAGCGTCGCTTCGTCGAGCGCATCGAGATCCGGCAAGAATCCGTTGGCGAGCGTGGTCGGCAGGTAGATCAGTTCGCAACCGGCAGCGCGGGCGCCCGCGCCATAGGCCGGATAGAACGGGTTGGGCATCAGGATCGCGGGCTTGCCCTTGCGCGGGCCAACATAACGGGCGGCAGTGATCGCTGCGAAAAACAGACCCTCGCGGCTGCCGCTCAGCACCAGGATTTCGCTTTCGGGATCGACCGGTCGGGGGAGCTGGAACCGGGTCGACAGCCAGTTCGCGGCGGCCCGCCGGAACGGCTCGATACCCTTGGCGAGGGGATAGCGGCCGAAATCAGCGATGTGCTTCGCCAGGACCGGCCCGACAAAATCCGGGACCGGGTGCTGCGGCTCGCCCAATGACAGTGTAATCAATGGCTTGGCTGGTTGGTACGGTGCCAGCAGCTCGGTGGTCCGGATAAACGGCGAGCGCTCGGCCTGACCGGCAGGTACGCTGCCGGCGCCCTGCGCCACGCCGGAAGAGGCGGTCATTGCCATGTTAGAAACGCCAGCACTTTCACGAGTGGCCGAGGGACCTATCCGACGACCGGAAACACATCAAACCACCATAGATACGGCGAGGTTAAGACGCGATTAACCATCGGTCAGACTGGACAATTTGCTCGGTATTACCATATCTGGACGAGGTATTACCAGGAGGAGAGCGATGGCAACAAC
The DNA here is from genome assembly GCF_036924535.1 of Bradyrhizobium sp. AZCC 2262. Taxonomy (NCBI): domain Bacteria; kingdom Pseudomonadati; phylum Pseudomonadota; class Alphaproteobacteria; order Hyphomicrobiales; family Nitrobacteraceae; genus Bradyrhizobium; species Bradyrhizobium sp. AZCC 2262. The sequence continues at coordinate 8,120,166 of NZ_JAZHRT010000001.1, forward strand.
AGTCACCCGCAAGGGCCAGGTGACAATCCCGAAGCCAGTCCGCGACTATTTGGGAATTCAGCCCGGCAGTCGGGTGGATTTCCGCCGCAGCGCGGACGGCGGCGTGGTGATAGAGAAAGCTGATGGGCCTCGACCGCCAAGCAAGTTTGCCAAAGCGCGCGGATCGGCCGGGCCGGGCCTGACGACCGATCAACTGATGGCTCTCCTGCGCGGCGAGCCGGAATGACGCTCGTCGATTCGAACGTCATTCTGGACGTCGTCACCGACGGTGAGACATGGGCGGACTGGTCGCAAGAGCAGCTTGAGCAAGCGGCTTCGGCTGGGCCGCTTATTATCAACAACGTCATCTACGCTGAGATCTCGACACGCTACTCCACGGTCGAAGATGTAGACGCGATGCTCCGCAATCTGGATATTGGCGTGGCGACGATTCCGCGCACTGCGCTCTTTCTGGCGGGCAAGGCCAATCTGCGATACCGCGCGACGGGTGGCGTTCGCACCGGCGTACTGTCCGATTTTTTTATCGGCGCTCACGCCGCGGTCGAGCAGCGGCCGCTCTTGACGCGGGATGCGCGGCGCTACCGCACCTATTTCCCGACAGTTGAGCTGATCACGCCGTCGGAGAGCGGAGGGTAGCGCCTTGCAGCGCTACCGCTGTGGCAGCCGCTCGAAGGCCGGCATCCCCTCGGGCACATGGTGGAACGCCTGCTTGTCGATCGTGTAGATCGCCATCTGCGGATTGAAGAGGGCAGGGTCGTCCAAGGTTCCGGCCTTCAGCACCACCGCAGGCAATCCAGGCACCTTGGTCACCAAATGGGTGCCGCATTCGGCGCAAAATTCGCGCGTCACGGCGCGCTCGAGGTCGCTGCGGCTGAACTGTTTTGGCTGGCTTGCGGTGTATTTGAACCCGCTGACCGGCATCGCCACGAACATGTTCGGCGCGCCGCCGGAGATGTACTGGCATTCGCGGCAATGGCACTGCGCCGCCATCATCGGCTCGCCTTCAGCCTCATAGCGCACCTTGCCGCAATAGCATCCGCCTTCGAGCTTCATGACGTCCTCCCTTTGTTGTTGCCGCCATTTTCGACGGCCTGCAGGAGTTTTGGCAAATCATTTCTCGGATCGCGAAACAACAAAAAGAAAGGGGCTCCAACTTGCGCTGGAGCCCCTCAACGGTCAGGGCATTGCCGGGTATGTGCCCGAACCGGAGTTGTGGGGATGACCTTTGGGGATCATCCCCCGGGAGAACTTACATGTTGTAGGCGCGCTCGGTGTGCTCGGTGACGTCGAGGCCTTCACGTTCGGTCTCGACGTTGACGCGCAGGCCGACGATCACGTCGACCACCTTGTAGAGGATCGCCGAACCGATGCCCGACCACACCAGCGTGGTGCAGACGCCCCACACTTGCGAGGTCATCTGCGCAACGAAGTCGTAGTCGGCGACCTTCGGCGGAATGGCGGTGTAGTCGATGATACCCGCGCCACCGAGGGCCGGATTCACCAGGATGCCGGTGCCGAGGGCGCCGACGATGCCGCCGATGCAGTGGACGCCGAACACGTCGAGCGAGTCGTCATAGCCCAGCGCATTCTTCACCACGGTGCAGAAGAACAGGCAGACGACGCCGACCACGAGACCGAGCACGATCGCGCCCATCGGACCGGAATAGCCGGCCGCGGGCGTGACCGCCACCAGGCCCGCCACCGCACCCGACAATGCGCCGAGCACGGAAGGATGGCCCTTGACGATCCATTCCGCGAACATCCAGGCCAGCGCCGCCGCTGCGGTTGCAACGAAGGAGTTGGTCATGGCGAGCGCAGCGCCGCCGGAGGCTTCGAGGTTCGATCCGGCGTTGAAGCCGAACCAGCCGACCCAGAGCAGCGAAGCGCCGATCATGGTCATGGTCAGCGAGTGCGGAGCCATCAGCTCCTTGCCGTAGCCGACGCGCTTGCCGATCAGCAGCGCACCGACGAGACCGGCGATACCGGCGTTGATGTGCACCACGGTGCCGCCGGCGAAGTCGATCGCGCCCTTCTTGAAGATCCAGCCGGCGTCGGCGTTGATCTCGTCGAGCTTGGCCTGCGCCGCGGTCTTGGCGGCCCCGTCAGCCGCCGCGGCGAGCGCCTTGGCGGCATCCTGGATCGCATCCGGACCGGGCCAGTACCAGACCATGTGCGCGATCGGGAAGTAGATCAGCGTCACCCAGAGCGGGATGAACAGCGCGATTGCCGCGAACTTCATGCGCTCGGCAAAGGCGCCGACGATCAGCGCGGGCGTGATCGCCGCGAAGGTCATCTGGAAGCAGACATAGACCAGTTCCGAGATGTTGGCGTCGACCGAGAAGGTCGCTGCCTTCGAATCGGTAGTGATGCCCATCATGAAGGCTTTGGAGAAGCCGCCGATGAAGTCGGAACCGCCGGTGAAGGCGAGGCTGTAACCGTAGAGCGCCCAGAGCAGGGTGACGATGCAGACGGTGTAGAAAACCTGCATCAGCACCGAGAGCATGTTCTTGGAGCGGACGAGACCGCCATAGAACAGCGCAAGGCCGGGGATGGTCATCAACAGCACCAGCACTGTCGACGTCAGCATCCAGGCGTTGTCGCCCTTGTTGACGGTTGGTTCGGCGTAGGCTGCGGTCGCGGCGAACATGCCGACTGCGAGGGCCGCCAGTCCCGCGCTATAGGGACGTTTAAACGTCATTTGGTTTTACTCCTGAGTGGTAAGGTTTGAGCGCGAAATCAGAGGGCCGCGGCATCCGCCTCACCCGTGCGGATGCGTACCGCATGGTCGAGGTTGATGACGAAGATCTTGCCGTCGCCGATCTGGCCGGTTTTGGCAGCCGTGGTGATGGCGTCGATGGTCTTGTCGACCTGATCCGAGGCGACAGCGACCTCGATCTTGATCTTGGGCAGGAAGCTCACGGCGTATTCGGCGCCACGATAGATTTCCGTATGGCCCTTCTGGCGGCCATAACCTTTGACTTCTGTCACCGTGAGACCATGAACGCCAATGGCGGTCAGGGCATCACGGACTTCTTCGAGCTTGAATGGCTTGATGATCGCCATAACAATTTTCATGGGTCCTATCCCCGCTTGGGCCCGGTTCAGACGAGGACCGGGCGTTCTCGACTGAGATTCACCACGCGGAGATGTTCACTACGCGGGCACAGCCAGTACCCTTAGAATCAAATGCCGTGCCAGATCGGGACCGTTCCCTAAGAGATTATGAATCCGGCCCTTTTCGCCCTTTGCGGGAATTGCACGTTCCTGCGCCATTCGGTCGCGCCCAAAGCGTAGTCAGATTTGCACAAATCGTGAGCAGGCTTGGGCAGCGGCACAAATCGCTGCCCAGAGGCAGTGCAAGAAAGTGGTGACGGGGTGGGCGCCTATTGCAGCGCTTCGCCGTGCTGGGAGATATCGAGGCCTTCCAGCTCCTGCTGCATCGACACCCGCAGCGGTGCGAACACGCCGACCAGCTTGAGCAGCGCAAAGGTGACGCCGCCGGACCACACGAAAGTAGCCGCGATGCCGTAGAGCTGGGTCAGCACCTGCTGTGGATTGCCCTCGATCAGGCCGGCCGTACCGCCGATCGCGTTCACCGCAAAGACGCCGGCGAGCAGCGTGCCGGTCAATCCGCCAATGCCGTGGACGCCGAACACGTCGAGCGAGTCGTCATATTTGAAGCGCTGCTTGAGCCAGGTGCAGGCCCAGAAACAAAGCGTTCCCGCTACGACGCCGATGATGACGCCGTGCCACGGCGCGACGAATCCGGAGGCGGGTGTAATCGTTCCGAGGCCCGCGACCGCGCCTGATATCATGCCGAGCACCGACGGCTTGCGCCGGGTCGCCCATTCGATCGCGGCCCAGGTCAGTGCGCCGGCGCAAGCGGCCAGATGTGTCGCGGTGATCGCCATCACCGCGCGCGAGTTCGCGGCCAGCGCCGATCCGCCATTGAAGCCGAACCAGCCGACCCACAACAATCCGGTGCCGATCACGGCGAGCGACAGGTCGAACGGCGCGAGGTTCTCGCTGCCGTAGCCGTGACGCCGGCCGATCACCGTCGCGGCAACCAGGCCGCCGACGCCGGCGGAAAGATGCACGACCAGACCGCCGGCGAAATCCAGAACGCCCGCGGTTGCGAGGAAGCCGCCGCCCCATACCCAGTGTGCGAGCGGCACATAGACGAACATGAACCAGCCGACGGAGAACAGGAGATAGGCTGAAAACCGCATCCGGTCCGCCACCGCGCCCGCCACCAGCGCCACCGTGATGATCGCAAACGTCATCTGGTACAGCATGAAAAGCGCTTCCGGAATCGTCTTCGCCGCCGGGTTGACGCTCTCCATCGTCATGCCGATCAGGAACCAGCGATCGAGCGTGCCGATCCACGGACCATCGCCGACGAAGGCCAGCGAATAGCCGAACATCACCCACAGGATCGAGATGATCGCAACGGCCGCAAGGCTCTGCGCCATCGTCGCCAGTACGTTCTTCTTGCGCACCATGCCGGAATAGAACAGCGCCAGGCCCGGTATCGTCATCATCAAGACCAGCGCGGTGGCGGCGATCATCCACGCGGTGTCGGCGGCATTGATGGTCGACGTCTCGGCGGCCAGGGCCGGCGTTGCGAGCGAGCTCGCCGCAAGCGTGACGAGCGCAGCCTTCCCCGCTGCACGATACGATGGTGCCCCCATGGAATTCCCCCGGCCTGTTGTTGTTTCTTGACTTCTCGCGTTCGGCGTCGTTGCCGCCGCGCCTTGAATTTTCGCGATGTCTCAGAGCGCGTCGCTGTCGGTCTCGCCGGTGCGGATTCGCAGAGCGTGGTCGATCGGCGTCACGAAGATCTTGCCGTCGCCGATCTGCCCGGTACGCGCGTTCGCGGTAATGACCTCGACCGCCTTGTCGGCGACGTCGGAGGCGACCGCGATTTCGATTCGGAGCTTGGGCAGGAAGTTCACGACATATTCGGCGCCGCGATAGATTTCGGTGTGGCCCTTCTGGCGGCCGTAGCCCTTGACCTCGGTCACCGTCATGCCGTGGACGCCGATGGCCGTCAGCGCCTGACGCACCTCGTCAAGCTTGAAGGGTTTGATGATCGCGACGACGAGTTTCATGGTCAGGCCTTCATTTCCCTGGATTATTTTTTGAGCACTCGGCAGGCAGACCGCCGGGCGGATCACTGCCGACCCAAATCTGGCATCTTTCTGGGCAAATGGCACAAAAATGTTGCAGTAGAAGGGGAAAACATTTGGAGCTGGTGACGTCAATCACTGTACAGGCGGTGGGATCGTCCGCCAAAATACGGGTTCACCGCCAGCCATCCCGCCGGCTTTCTCCCTCCCCACGGCTCAAGGGGCAAAAATGTCGAACCGATCGTGGTTTTATGCATCCAGTGGCCAACAACAGGGCCCTTATCCGGAGGCCCAGCTGCGCGACCTCATTACCCGGGGCATGGTCACTGCGGACACGTTGGTCTGGACTGAGGGGATGTCGGGCTGGCAGCGAGCCGGAGAAATTCCCGGCCTGGTTCCCGGCGGATCAAGCCCGCCGTCCGTCCCGCATCCCGGCGCGCCGCCAATGGCCGGGAGCTATAGCGGCGGTCCGCTGTCGATCGACTTCGGGATCCTGGAGTTCACGTGGCGCAGTATCGTGCTGCTGCTCGGTCTTATCTTCATCATCCCCGCACCGTGGGTCCTGGTCTGGTACATCAAGTGGATCGTCCCGTGCGTGCGCGTGCCTGGACGGCCGAACCTCAGCTTCGAGGGCCAGGCGATGACGCTCGTTCCCTGGTTTTTTGGCTTCGTCGTCCTCATGATTGGCGTTGGCTTTATCGGTAGCCAGTTGCTCAGCAATCTGATGATCCTCGTTCAGATGGCCCTGTACTGGTTGTTTCTCAAATGGTTCATCGCGAATCTTGCGTCCAACGGGCAGCCGCTCGAGCTCAGTTTCTCCGGCTCGGTCTGGGCTTACCTCGGTTGGGCCATTCTTGCGGCCATCTCGGTCATCACCATCATCGGCTGGGCCTGGGTTTACGTAGCCTGGCTGCGATGGTTTTGCCGCAATATCCAGGGCACGCGGCGCGAAGTCCTCTTCATCGGCAGCGGCCTGGAGTTTCTGTGGCGTGCAATCGTGGCGGCTCTCGTCAGCTTCTTCATCATCCCGATACCGTGGATGTATCGCTGGATGTCACAGTGGCTGGCGTCGCAGACTGTTTTGGCCGAGCGAGGCGCGCACGCGAACGCCTAAGCGTTACTTGCGCTGGCGCACAGAGCCTTCCTGGGCGACGGACGCCACCAGCGTGCCGTCGGGCTTGAAGATCAGGCCGCGGGTCAATCCGCGGCCGTCTTGCGCGCTCGGCGAGTCCTGCGCGTAGAGCAGCCATTCGTCGGCGCGGAACGGCCGGTGAAACCACATCGCGTGATCGAGGCTGGCCGGCATCATGCGCTTGTCGAACAGCGTGCGGCCATAGCGCGCCATCACCGCATCGAGCAGCGAGAAATCCGACGCATAGGCCAGCGCGCACAAATGCAGCGCCGGATCGTCGGGCAGCTTGGCGGCGGTGCGAATCCAGACATGGATGCGCCCGTCGTCGATCGTCTGGCCGAAGTAACGTCCGAGCTCGACCGGGCGCAGTTCGATCGGGCGATCGGATTCATAATAGCGGCGGATGAACTCCGGCATCTCCTTGAACATCGGCTGCTTCGATACTTCCTCCGCCGTGAGTTTTTCCGGCGGCGGGACATCCGGCATCTTTTCCTGATGGTTGAACGCGCCTTCCTCTTCCGCATGGAACGACACCATGATCGAGAAGATGGCGTTGCCATGTTGGATCGCGGTGACGCGACGGGTCGAATAGCTCTTGCCGTCGCGCAGGCGTTCGACCTGGTAGATGATCGGGATCTGCGGATCGCCGGGCAGGATGAAATAGCAATGGATTGAATGCGGCAGGCGGCCCTCGACGGTGCGGCATGCCGCCACCATGGCTTGCCCGATCACCTGGCCGCCGAACACCCGCTGCCAGCTCGTCTTCGGGCTGTTGCCTCGGAACAGGTTCACCTCGAGCTGTTCGAGATCGAGAATGGAAATCAGGTCAATCAAACCCTTGGACATGGGAGTGCTTTCGGTCGAACATTTTGCGTCATTCCGGGGCGATGCGAAGCATCAAACCCGGAATCTCAAGATTCCGGGTTCACGCTGGCGCGTGCCCCGGAATGACGGGGTGATATAAGCCTTGTTTCTCGGCTCTGTTTCGCCCAGCTATTATCAGGTAGCAAGCGTAGTCTGATGACGTAACCGGGCAAGGATCGCATGGCGGCACAGCGAAGCATTGTCATCTGCGGCGGCGCCTTTGCCGGGCTGGCGCTGGCGCTGGCGTTCCGCCAGGGCCTCGGCGCGGATATTCCTGTCATTGTGGCCGATCCGGCCCTGGCGGTGCGGCCGAGCCGCGATCCGCGGGCGACCGCCATTGTGGCCGCGTGCCGGCGGTTGTTCGGGGCGCTCGGCGTCTGGGACCAGGTGGCCGCCGACTCCCAAGCCATCCTCGACATGGTCGTCACCGATTCCAAACTGGAGGATGCCACCCGTCCGGTGTTCCTGACCTTTGCCGGCGATGTCGAACCTGGCGAACCCTTCGCCCACATGGTCGAAAACCGCCGTCTGATCGATGTGCTGGTTGCGCGTGCCGAGGCTGAAGGCATCGATCTCCGGGCTACGGCGGTTTCCACCTACGATTCACGTTCCGATGGCGTCACCGTGACGCTCGCGGACGGCAATGTCATCGAGGCGAGCCTGCTGGTCGCCGCTGACGGCGCGCGCTCAAAACTGCGCGAGCGGGCCGGCATCGCCACCCACGGCTGGGACTACGATCAATCCGGCATCGTCGTCACCGTGGGTCATGAGCGGGACCATCATGGCCGCGCTGAAGAGCATTTTCTCCCGGCGGGTCCGTTCGCGATCCTGCCGCTGACCGGAAAACGCTCGTCGCTGGTGTGGACCGAGAGCCGCGGCGAGGCCGCGCGCATCACCGCGCTCGGCGAAGCCGAGTTCCACGATGAACTCGAGAAGCGCTTCGGCCTGCACCTCGGCGAGATCAAGGCGCTCGACAAGCCGCGCGCGTTTCCGCTCGGCTATTTCGTCGCGCGTTCATTCATCGCCGAGCGGCTGGCGCTGGTCGGCGACGCCGCGCACGTCATTCATCCGATCGCTGGGCAGGGCCTCAACATGGGCCTGAAGGACGTCGCGGCGCTGGCCGAAGTGGTGGTCGATGCGGCGCGGCTCGGCATCGATCCCGGGCAGGCCGATGTGCTCGATCGCTACCAGCGTTGGCGGCGCTTCGACACCATGGCGATGGGGCTTGCGACCAATTCGCTGAACTTCCTGTTCTCGAACGAATCGACCTTGTTGCGCACCGTGCGCGATATCGGGCTCGGCCTCGTCGATCGCGCGCCGCCGCTCAAGAGCCTGTTCATCCGCCAGGCCGCGGGTTTGTCCGGCGAAGTGCCGCGGCTGTTGAAGGGCGAGGCGTTGTAGCCCGGATGTAGCCATCGGGCGCATTCGCGCGACCCGTTGGCTCCATCCGGGCTACGGGAAAACGAAAACGGCCCGCCAGATCATCCGACGGGCCGCTCTCAATTCCAGTAACTCGTATTAGCGCGGCGCCAGCACCATCACGACCTGGCGGCCTTCGAAACGTGCGTCCTGCTCGACCTTGGCGAACTCGGCGACGTCGGCCTTGACCTTGTCCAGAAGCTTGGTGCCGATTTCCTGGTGCGCCATTTCGCGGCCACGGTAGCGCAAGGTGATCTTGACCTTGTCGCCTTCCTCGAAGAACCGCTGCATCGCGCGCATCTTCACGTCGTAATCGTGATCGTCGATCATCGGCCGCAGCTTGATCTCCTTGATCTCGACGATCTTCTGCTTCTTGCGCGCCTCGGCGGCTTTCTTCTGTGCCGAATACTTGAACTTCCCGTAGTCCATAATCTTGCAAACGGGAGGATTGTTGTTCGGCGAAATCTCGACGAGATCCATGCCCGCCTCAAGCGCCATCTTGATGGCCACCACGGTTTCGACTGTTCCGTGGTTGAGGCCGGTCTGATCGATCAGCTGGATCTGTGCGTTGCGGATATCATCATTGGTGCGCGGCCCGTCTTTGGTTGCAGCGGGCGGGGCTCTGTTGGGACGGCGAATGGGTAGTTCTCCAAAGTTGTGAAAGGAAGGGCCGTAGTTTGAAGCAATATGCTGAATACAGCAAGCGAACTCGCTCACTGCGCCTGAAAACCGTCAAATGCGAGGCATTTCGGTCACTTCAGGCAAATATAGCTCGGCGGCCCGATGCGCAAGCAAAGTCCGGCCGTGCTTGACCGATGAAGTGCGACCACGGACAAAGCAGCCGGCGAGGGTGACAGATCCATGACCAATTCAGCAACAATCGACCAGGAACCGACCTTTATCGAGGTGGGGGAGGGCGATGCCCGCCGCAGGATTGCCGTGCGGGCCCGTGCCGGCTGCGGGCCCGGGCTGTTCTGGCTCGGTGGCTTCAATTCCGATATGCGGGGCACCAAGGCCTTGGCGCTGGACGCCTGGGCTGCGGAACATGGCCGGGCCTGCACCAGGTTCGATTATTCCGGCCATGGCGAATCAGGCGGCGCGTTCATCGACGGCACCATCGGACGCTGGCTGGAAGAGGGTATCGCCGTGTTTGAGCAGTTCTGCCGGGGGCCGCAGGTCGTGATCGGCTCGTCGATGGGCGGCTGGATGGCGCTGCTGCTGGCGCGCGCGATCGCCAACCGCGAGGCGGCGGCTGCGCTCGCCGGCCTGGTCCTGATCGCGCCGGCGCCCGACTTCACCGAGCTCTTGATGTGGAACGCATTCTCCGACGAGGTCCGCGAGGAGATCAGGACCCAGGGCGTGTGGATGCGGCCGTCGGAGTATGGCGACGGCGCGCCCTATCCGATCACGCGCGCGCTGATCGAGGAGGGTCGCAACCATCTCCTGCTCGGCAGCGCCATCGAAGTCGGATGCCCGGTGCGCATCCTGCAGGGCGCGCAGGACCCCGACGTGCCCTGGCAGCACGCTTTCGCGCTGGCGCACCGCCTGCCGGCCGAGGACGTGGTGCTGACCATGATCCAGGACGGCGACCACCGCCTGTCGCGCCCGCAGGATATCGCGAGGATTATGGCGGCGGTGGCGGAGATGGGGTGATCTTTCTTCCTTCTCCCCTTGTGGGAGAAGGTGCCCTCGCAAGAGCGAGGGCAGATGAGGGGTCTCTATCCGCGGAGACAGACCCCTCACCCGTCTCGAATGAGCTGACGCTCATTCGATCCACCCTCTCCCACAAGGGGAGAGGGAAAGAAAATGCGACCGGGGAGACAACGCCATGAACCCATCCACCATGCTCCGCGCCTTCTGCGACGCCGTCGAACAGCGCAACGGCAAGGCTTTCTCGGAACTGTTCACCGAGGACGGCGTCTATCACGACGTGTTCTACGGCGCGTTCGAGGGCCGCGCGAAAATCGCCGGGATGATCGAGGACTGGTTCTATCGCACGGCCACCGATTTTCGCTGGGACATGCACGGTCCCGTCAGCGACGGCGAGACGCTCTATGCGCGCTACACCTTCAGCTACCGTTCGACGCTGCCGGAGGCGGAAGGGGCGCGCGCGATGTTCGAAGGTGTTGCGATCATGCGGCTGCGCGACGGCAAGATCACGGAGTACCACGAGGTCGCCAACACTGCGCCGGCCTTCGTCGACATCAAGTTTGCGCCGGCGCGTATTGCCAAGATCGTTGCCAAGCAGGGCGCGGCGCTGAAGGCGCGGCCGGAGATGAAGCGGCATCTGGCGGAGTGACGGCGCAGCCGTCATTCCGGGGCGATGCAAAGCATCGAACCCGGAATCTCGAGGTTCCGGGTTCATCGCTGCGCGATGCCCCGGAACGACGCGAAGAAATTACGGCGGCGGCACGTTGGTCATCGGCTTGCGCTGCGCGAGCGCCGCCACCGTGGAGGTCCCGATCGGGCCTTGTTCATCATAGAGCCAGCATTCGCCGATGGCGATGCCGTCGGTGGCGTGGTGGTTGACCACGTCGAAGCCGACCCATGGCGTCACCGGAAGCCGGTGCAGATAGAGCGTGACGTCGCTGTTGATGTAGCCGAGCCCCTGATCGCCGGCATTGGCGAAGGGGCTGGCGAAATCCGCGCCGGTGGCGACATGCACGAAGGGCGACATCGGGATGCCCTCGACCAGTGCGCGCACCTCGCTCATCCACAGCCGGCGGGGCCCGAGCGCGCCCATGTGGCCTGTGATCGGCCGCGTGGTCCATTTGCCGTTCATGCCAAGCCGGGGATCGGTCGGCTTTGGAATGTCCGACGGTTTCGGCACGTCCCAGTTCGGCGGCGACCAGACATTGCCCGGCGCGTTTTCCGTCTTGCGCAATAACTGGCAGGAAGCGCGCGCCATGCTGGTGCCGCCACTGATGAACTCGGCCTCCACCACCTTGATGCGCTTGCCGTCGCGCACGAGTTTTGTCGTAACCTCGATCAGCATCGTGGTGTTGGGCAGGCGGAACATGTCGACGGTGAGCCGCGCCGGCACGAAATCGTCGGAGCCGTGGCGCTGCTCGATCACGTGGGCGAGCAGGCCGATGACGACGCGGCCGTGCAGCGAATTCAGGTCCCACGGGCCGTTGGAGACGGGCGTGGGCATGAAAGTATCTCTGTCGCGGTCGTGGGTGAAGAACGGCTGGTTTTTTGTCATGGCGGGCGACCATGACGGATTTGGATGCGTGAAATCAAGGGCAGGAGATGTGTGGATTCCTCATGGTGAGGAGGCGCAAAGCGCCGTCTCGAACCATGCGGCGCGGCTAGTGGCCTCGTCCTTCGAGAAGCCTGCTGCGCAGGCTCCTCAGGATGAGGGTCTAGCAACGTGCCACTCCGCGCGCACGTCGTCATCCGTCTCGCTGCCCGTCGCCTTTGCAGCCAGCGCGTCAAATTGCTCCCGCTCGACCAACTGCGACAGCGCCCATACGGCCGCGCCGCGCACCAGCGGGCTTGCATCGTCCAGCAATCGTTCGGCCGCCGGCGCCAGCGATGCATCGTCGGCGTTGCCAATCGCGATCAGCACGTTGCGGACAAAGCGGTCGCGGCCGATGCGCTTGACCGGCGATTTCGAAAACAGCGCGCGGAACGCGGCGTCGTCGAGCCGCGCCAGCTCGGAAAGCGAAGGCGCCTGCAATTCCGCACGTGCGGCCAGCTTTGCTTCGCGGCCTTCCTGCGCAAATTTGTTCCACGGGCATACGGCGAGACAATCGTCGCAGCCATAGATGCGGTTGCCGATACCCTTGCGGAATTCGTGCGGAATAGGTCCCTTGTTCTCGATGGTCAGGTACGAGATGCAGCGCCGCGCATCGAGCTTGTAGGGCGCGGGGAACGCCGCGGTCGGGCAGATCTCCTGGCAGGCATTGCAGGAGCCGCAGTGGTCAGCGTCAGCCGCGTCGCGCGGCAGGTCGGATGCGGAAAAGATCGCGCCGAGAAACAGCCACGAGCCGAATTCGCGCGAGACCAGATTAGTGTGCTTGCCTTGCCAGCCGAGGCCCGCCGCCTGTGCCAGCGGCTTTTCCATCACGGCTGCGGTATCGATGAACACTTTTACTTCTTCGCCTGACGCCGCCACCAGCCACCGCGCCAGCGCCTTCAAACGCTTCTTGATGACGTCGTGGTAGTCGTCGCCCTGCGCGTAGGCGGAGATCGCGCCGCGCGTTCGCTTCGCAAGAAGCGCGAGCGGATTTTCGGCCGGGCCGTAGTTGACGCCGAGCATGATGATCGAGCGCACGCCGGGCCACAGCACGCGCGGATCCATCCGCCGTTCCGGCTGCGCCGCGAGCCAGTCCATGTCGCCATGCGCGCCGGCCTCGAGGAATTCGCGAAAATATTTTCCGGCGTTGCCGACCGCGTCGGGATCGGTCACCCCGAGGCAATCGAACCCGAGCGTCTCCGCTTCGCGTGCGAGCGCGGCCTTCAGATCGGTGCCGGAGAGTTTGACCGCCTCGTTCAGAAGTCGAGGTCCACATAGGTGCGCGAGGCCGGCACGCCCGCCAGCCATTCGCTGAGCAGCGGGCGGAACGACGGGCGGGATTTCACCCGCGCGTACCACGCCTTTGCCGCCTCGTCCTCGTGCCATGGCACATCGCCCAGATAGTCGATCGCCGAAAGATGCGCCGCGGCGGCGAGATCCGCGTAGGTCAGCCGGTCGCCGGCGAGGAAATTCCGGGTCTGCGCCAGCCAGCCGATATAAGCCAGATGATAGCGCACATTGACCTTGGCCGCGCGGATAACGTCGGTCGACGGCGCCCCGCCGCCATTCTCCTCGCTCATGAAGCGCTTGTAGATGCGCTCGGTCACCAGCGGGTTCGACACCTCTTCGAAGAATTTCTCGTTGAACCACGCCATCAGCCGGCGCACCTCGACACGTTCAGCCATCGAGGCCGGCAACAGCCGCCGCTCGCCCGCCTCCAGGCCGTGCGTCTCGTCGAGATATTCGGCGATGATCCCGGCGCCCGGGATCGGCGGAAAGCCCTCGGCCATCAAGACCGGCGTGGCGGCCGCGGGATTGAGCACGAGAAACCCTTCACGCCGCTCCCAGGACCGCTCTTCCACCAGGCGCAGGTCGAGGCCGTGTTCGCCCAGCGCGAGGCGAATGAAGCGCGAATGCGGGCAGAACGGATGATGATAGAGCGTGTACATGAAATCCCAGGGTAAAATCGCGGCGACCAAAGGAACCCTCAAACCGCGTCAAGCGAATCGGGACACTAGCCAAGCAAACGCGCGAGACAATGGTGTTCTGACGTTTTTTTGCGATTGCGGCATGGGGGCGAATAGGCGAGAAGAGCGCGGCTTTTCCAGTCAAAATGGACCAACACCATGATGTCGGATGCAGTGAAAGCGGTGATTCTCGGCATCATCGAGGGTATCACGGAATTTCTACCCGTTTCCTCCACCGGCCACATGCTGCTGGCGCAGCGCTTCTTCGGCCTTGGCGAGGGCGCCTTCTGGCAGAGCTTTGTGATCCTGATTCAGCTCGGCGCGATCCTTGCCATCGTCGTGCTGTATTTCGGCAAGCTGTGGCGCGTGGCGCTCGGCATGTTCACCAACCCCGACGACCGCCGGTTCGTGATCGGCGTTCTGGTGGCGTTCCTGCCGGCGGTCGTCGTTGGCCTGGCTGTCGGCAAATACATCAAGGAGCTGCTGTTCAATCCGTGGGTGGTGTGTTTCACGCTGATCGTCGGCGGTGCGATCCTGCTGTGGGTCGATCAGCTCGATCTCAAGCCGCACGAGGACGACGCCACGCGCTATCCGCTGCTGATGTATCTGTGGATCGGCATCGCGCAATGCGTCGCGATGATCCCCGGCGTGTCGCGCTCCGGCGCCAGCATCGTGGCGGCGATGCTGCTCGGCGCCGACAAGCGATCGGCGGCGGAGTTCTCGTTCTTTCTCGCGATCCCCACGATGATTGGCGCATTCGCCTATGATTTCTACAAGAACCGCGGCGAGATGACGATCGACCACATCGGCGTCATCGCGATCGGATTCGTGGTGTCGTTCATCACGGCAATCATCGTGGTGAGGACGTTCCTGAACTACGTCACACGCCACGGGTTCACGTTCTTTGCGTGGTGGCGCGTCATCATCGGCACGCTCGGCCTGATCGCGCTGGCGCTGGGGCGATAAAGTTTCGCTTTCGTCGTCCCTGTCTGTTGCGCGCCGCTTAGCCGGGACGACGAAAGCTAAGCGCTCTTCCTTTGAAACTGCCCGGCGGCGCGGAAGCGCCAGAGATATTGCGGGGCGATCGCCTGCATCGATTCCGGCGTGATGCCGAGCCCCTCCAGCGTCAGGCCCGCGGCCTTGGCGGCGTCAGACACCACATTGTCCGCCTGCAGCAGCGCCACCTGGTCCGGCGTCAGCTTCAACGGTCCCGGCGCGAACTGCAAAAACACTGCCTGCAGCCTTGCCAGTCCCCACGGCAACGAAATCAGCATCCGCTTGCGCTCGGTGATCTTGAGAATGATTTCCATGATCTCGCGCATGGTCAGCACTTCCGGGCCGCCGAGCTCGTAAGTTGCGCCGGGTTTCGTCTTGCCGTCGACGGCATCGGCAACCGCGGCGGCGACGTCGGCGACGTAGGCCGGCTGCATCCGGGTGACCCCGCCGCCGATCAGCGGCAGGAAGGGCGATATCCGGGCGAGTGATGCGAAGCGGTTGGTGAATTGATCCTCGGGGCCGAACAATAGCGACGGCCGCAGGATGGTGGCCGATGGCACGGCCACCAGCACGGCCTGCTCACCGGCCGCCTTGGCGCGGCTATAGGCCGAGGGCGAGTTCTCGTCGGCGCCGATGGCGGATACATGCACCATCCGCGCGCCGGTAGCGGCGGCAGTCCTGGCGATCGTCTCGGCCCCTTTGGCCTGTACGGCGTCAAACGTCTGCGCGCCGCTTTCGGTCAGGGTGCCGACCAGGTTGATCGCGACGTGGGAATCGCGCATCGCCGCCTCGACGGAAGCCGGATAGCGCAAATTGGCCTGCACGGCGTGGATCTGGCCAACCCGGCCGAGCGGCTGCAGGTGCCCGGCCAGTTCCGGCCGCCGCACCGCCACCCTGATCCGGTACTCGCGCTTGGCCAGCGCCCGCACCACGTTTCGTCCCAGAAAACCCGATCCGCCAAAAACCGTGACGAGCGTTTCCAGGTTCGATGCCATGGTCAATTCCTGCGCGGGTCGAATTCGAGAGATATCGGTTGGATTTAGCGGATTCGCGATACGCCAACACGGCTTCGCTGTACAGCGTATTTGGGTGGCATTGAAGCGATTTGACAAGCGCGTGACCGATCCTTACTAACCCGCCCGGGCCCAGGTGGCGGAATTGGTAGACGCGCTGGCTTCAGGTGCCAGTGGCTTAACGGCCGTGAAGGTTCGAGTCCTTTCCTGGGCACCATGCCCATGCCCAAACCAGTGAGATGCCGCCTGGCGGCGATGCCGGGCGCGCGGCGCGGAAGCTTTCTTCTTTTAAAGTGCGAACGGGCCGCGACCGCGACGCTGCGAAAATGATCGCCGACCCTAAGCCGCCGTCTCCGGATCGGAGCCGGACGTATGTCCATCCGGACTGCGGCTGAACACGCCGTAGTTGCTGGATTTCATCCGGCCGCCGCCGTCGGTCGCAAGGACCGTTAGTCCCAGCTTCAACAGCTCACGCACGGCGGCCGCCCGCGTCGGCATCCGGTGCTTGAAGCGGAAATCGTCGACTGCTGTCAGCTCCTCGGGCG
This sequence comes from Bradyrhizobium sp. AZCC 2262, assembly GCF_036924535.1. Lineage (NCBI taxonomy): Bacteria > Pseudomonadati > Pseudomonadota > Alphaproteobacteria > Hyphomicrobiales > Nitrobacteraceae > Bradyrhizobium > Bradyrhizobium sp. AZCC 2262. The sequence continues at coordinate 8,136,472 of NZ_JAZHRT010000001.1, forward strand.
ACAGCATCACCTGTAACCGTTCACCGCGCATATCAGACATCGGAATGATCCAGATTGTCAGAACGACCCAAAATGAGATGATTGAGTAGTTTACTCAACGCTTGCCCTTGGCGCTGGTTCCTCCAGACGCGATTCCAGCACCAATTTAGCTAAATACCGTAGTAAAAACAATGTGTTAATGGTTGATTTACGGTCTGCGCGGGCGCATAATCTCCAGCATGGAGCACGGCCATGACCGAGAACATCAAGCTGCCACGCAAGCTGTCCGAAGAGCAGAAACCGCCGCCTCCCCGGCGGCCGAGCCACGCCAACGTCATCGAAAACCTCGACCGCTGGGCGAATAGCCCGGGGCTTCAGCCGCCGAAATCATCCGAAGAGAAGACGGCCTGAGCGTCGCGGGCCATTACTTCAAGCGCCCAATGAAATTTCATTGGTTCGATGCCAAACAATCGCGGGATTCAGTTCGCGCTTTGTGTTGCGCGCGCCAGCAGCTTCACCGCTTCCTCTGCGCGCTGGATCGGCGCCAGGCTGCGATAGGTTCGCGCCAGTAACAGCGCGCCTTCGAGCTGGCTGAGGACCATCGTGGCGACCAGATCGGCGTCGCCCGAAGTCAGGCCGAAGCGGAATAGCCCGCGTTTGATCTCCAGTTCCCATTTCTGGAATGCGGTGCGGGTTGCAGCGCCCAGCACTTCGGATTGCGCCGCGGTTTCGAGTGCCGTGGTCGCGATTGGGCAACCTTCCCTATAGTCGGAACGTTCAAGATCCGACGCCATGCCGCGGACGATGCGGACCAGAAAGCTTTCGGCGTTGTCGGATTTTTCGACGGCCTGGACGATGGCCTGACGCACGGCTTCACCGATGAGCGACAGTGCGGCTGCGCCAATCTCCTCCTTGCCCTTCGGGAAATGAAAATACAGCGACCCGCGCGGCGCCCCTCCGGCCGCCAGGATGTCGTGCAGCGCGGTGCCGTGATAGCCCTGCTGGCGAAACAGCTTGACCGCAGCGGTCAGTGTTTTCGCTTTGGAATCAGTAGCTTTTGTCATGCGTAAAAATATCAATTGCAAATAAGTATGTCGACCTTCATAATATGTAGGTTAACATATATATTTCGAAAACCGTTGATCCATCCGTGGCTTCAGCGATTTTCCGAGCGCCGAGTGGGAGGGGTCTCGATGAAGAGGTCGCTGGACGTTGCGGCAATTGTTGCGACCGCACTGCTGTTACTGGCCTTCGCGGCCCTGTCATTGCGTGGCTTGATCGCGCCGGAACAGGCGTCAGCCCGCTTCGGCGCGCCGGTTGTCGATGCCGCCGGCAGCCTGTTCTATCGTGTCTACCTGTCGCGCAATCTCGTCATCGTCATCACCGGCGCGATATTCCTGCTCACGCGGCAATGGACCCCGCTCGCCATCCTCCTGACCGTGACGGCGGCCCTGCCGGTGTTCGATATGACGGTGCTGTCTTCGAGTGGCGTAACCCCGCCGGTCTTTCACCCGCTTGCGCTGGTGCTGATCGCCGTCACCGCCGCGCTGGCGTGGCGACGGGTGGCCGCGGGCAGGAGCTAGTTCATGCGCGATCCGAAAGCGCTTCGCGCAAAACAGCCATCCGCCTGAGGCCAAAAAACCGCTGCGAAAAGCCCTTCTTCGCGGCTTTGGCGGCAGCCAGCCGCTCGCCTCGCGCGGGTTTGGGCGCTAGTGTTTCCGTCGAATCGACCTGAGACACGAGGCTTTCCTTCATGACCATCCGCCTGCATCGTGGCGATCTGCCCGATTTGTCCCGCTATAAGGATTCGGTGGCGATCGATACCGAGACCATGGGGCTCAACCCGCATCGCGACCGGCTCTGCGTGGTGCAAATGTCGAACGGCGACGGCAGCGCCGATGTCATCCAGATTCCCAAGGGCCACACCGATGCGCCGAACCTGAAGGCGCTGCTGGCCAATCCTGCCATCACGAAGATCTTTCACTTCGCGCGCTTCGATCTCGCCGCGCTCTACAACACCTTTGGCGTGATGCCGCAGCCGGTTTATTGCACCAAGATCGCCTCACGGCTGACCCGCACCTATACCGACCGGCACGGCCTGAAGGACCTGGTGCGCGAGGTCCTCAACATCGACCTGTCGAAGCAGCAGCAGTCGAGCGACTGGGGGTCGTCGAGCCTCAGCGAGGCGCAGCTTGCCTATGCCGCGTCCGACGTGCTGCATCTGCATGCCTTGCGCGAGCGGCTCGACGCCATGCTCGCGCGCGAAGGCCGCAACGAGCTGGCGCAGGCCTGTTTCGACTTCCTGCCGGCCCGGGCCAAGCTCGATCTCGGCGGCTGGGAGGCCGAGGACATCTTCGCGCATTCGTGACCGGGACCATTTGAAGCGCCGGGGTGCCTGCCTCCGCCCCGTTTCGGTCACACTCATAGCGCGTGTCCAGGCTGCATAATCCCGCGATTGCGGGTAGAATGGCGCTGTCTTTGGCGTTCCTGGAGCCGCGGTGAACTCGATACAGAACCCTGCCTATGCCACCGGAATGGAGGCCCGCTTTGCCGCGGCCGCCCGCCACAGCCGGATGGTGCGGGTGCTGCGGATCGCGGTCCCGGGGGCCGTGCTGCTGGCGCTGGCCAGTATCGTCCTGATCCAGGTCTTCTTGAACCCGTTTCAGACTGCGCTGGCGAAGCTGCCCGTCGACATGAGCAATCTCGTGGTCTCCGGTACCAAGATCACCATGGAAACGCCGCATCTCGCGGGTTTCTCGACCGATCAGCGTCCTTACGAATTGTGGGCCAAGGCCGCGGTCCAGGATCTGACCGACCCCGATCACGTCGAGCTCAAGACGCTGCGGGCCAAGGTCATGATGGAGGACAAGAGCACCGTGACGATGGATGCGCGCACGGGATTTTTCGACAGCAAGCAGCAGCTGCTGGACCTGCGAAAGGACATCTTCCTGCAATCCTCTACCGGCTACGAGGCCACGCTTTCGCAGGCCTATGTCGACATCAACAAGGGAACGGTGACGTCGGACGAGCATGTCGACGTCAAATTGCTGAATGGCACGCTCACCGCAGACCGGCTCAGGATCATCAACAGCGGCGAGATCGTGCGCTTCGAAGGCAACGTCGTGATGAACCTGATCATGGAAAGTCCGCCGGCGCCCGAGCCAGAGCCTGAACCGCCGCCGCCACCAAGGACGCGGTCCGTCTCCGGCAAGTCCGCCAACACGAAATGAAATTCATGACGCAGTTCTCCTCGCGCAGTTTTGCGGCCGCAGCGCTTGCGCTCGCGTTGATCGTCTCCAGTGACGCCTTGGCGCAGGGCGCCATGTCGGGCGTGCCGAATGCGATGCAGGGCTTTTCGCAAAACCGCGACCAGCCGATTCAGATCGAGGCGGCGTCGCTCGAAATGCGCGACAAGAAAAAGGAAGCGACTTTCTCCGGAAATGTGAAGGTCGTGCAGGGCGACACCACCATGACCTCGAAAACGCTGGTGGTGTTCTACGATTCCGGCCCGGCGCCCGCCTCGCCACAGCCCGCTTCGCCGCCGCCCGCCGCGCCGAAGGGATCGAAATCCGGGTCGATGCAGTCGGCGACCCCCGGGCCTGGCGGCAGTTCGTCGATCCGCCGGCTGGAAGCCAAGGGCTCGGTCGTGGTCACGCAGAAGGATCAGGTGGTGACAGGCGAGACCGCGATCTTCGACACGCGGGCCAACCTCATCACCATGGTGGGCGGGGTCGTGCTCACCCAGTGCAAGAACGTGCTCAAGGGCGACCGCCTCAAGGTCGACATGACGACCGGCGTGTCCCGCGTCGAATCCGACAGCGGCAAGGTGCAGGGCATGTTCATACAGGGAGAGAATTGCGGGTCCGGTTCGGGCGGCTCGAAGCCGGCTCCCGTCGCCATACCGTCGCTGATACCCGGTAAAAAATAATTGTAGATCAATGCCTTGAAGATTATTTAGGGCGGCTACGGTTGAAGCCGGTGGCGCGAGCCTGTATTTACTGGGCAGGGCGCACGGCGGGGTGTTTCGCTGGGCAGGGGACATCCACTCATCATGGTTCGCCAGCGAAGCGATTCGCCGGCGGATGCGTCGCGGAATCACCGTGAAAGGCGTAAGCGAAGCGGGATGGTGGATTTACTCGGCATGTTCCGTCGACGCCCCGCGAAGCGCGGCGCCCCCGGGTTTGCGCGTTCGCGCGACGACATCACCGCGCTCGGCGATTCCTTCGGCGACATGCTGACAAGCCCGGTGCGCGATGCGCCGCCAAGGGCTCGTTCGGCTTCGCTGCCCGGGCTGGACCTGCCGCAGCCGCAGCCCGCCGCAGAGCCGCCGCGCGATGACCGACCGCGTCCCCGTGCGCAACAACCCCGTCCCAAGGCCAATGGCGGCGAAGCGCCGCGCCCGACCAAGCGGCCCGGCTTCCTCGCCGTGCACAGCGTGGAAAAAAGTTTCGGCACGCGGCAAGTGGTGCGCGGCGTCAGCATCTATGTCCGCCGTGGCGAGGCGGTCGGCCTGCTCGGTCCGAACGGCCGCCGGCAAGACCACCGTGTTCTACATGATCACTGGCCTGATCAAGGCGGATCGTGGCGCCATCGAACTGGACGGCCACGACGTCACCAAGCTGCCGATGTATCAGCGCGCGCGACTCGGCATCGGCTATCTGCCGCAGGAAGCCTCGATCTTTCGCGGCCTCACGGTGGAGCAGAATATTCGCGCCGTGCTCGAGGTGGTCGAGCCCAGTCGCAAGAAGCGCGAGGCCGAACTCAATTCGCTGCTCGATGAATTCAACATCACGCGGTTGCGCAAATCGCCTTCGATCGCGCTGTCCGGCGGCGAACGCCGCCGCGTCGAAATCGCGCGCGCGCTGGCGACGCGTCCGAACTACATGCTGCTCGACGAACCCTTTGCCGGCATCGATCCGATCGCGGTCGGCGACATTCAGGACCTGGTCCGCCACCTCACCAACCGCGGCATCGGCGTCCTGATCACCGATCACAACGTGCGCGAAACGCTCGGCCTGACCGACCGCGCCTATATCGTCTATGCCGGGCAGATCTTGACCGAGGGCAGTCCGGAAGAAATTGTCAACGATCCAGATGTACGCCGTCTTTACCTTGGCGAGGAATTCCGGCTTTAGCGCACCCGGCGCCATAGGGGCGTGCGGTTTGGCGATAAGGTATTGCACTCACTTGGGAATTTCTGGCGCGCCGGGGCCCAATACCGGCTCCCATTTTTGCGGGACCGCGCTATAGTCCAATTTTTGCATCCGTCAAGCCGTGTACAAGGGCCTGGGACTAATATAAGCAAGAATCGGACCAACTTTCAGTGGATCGGTTCTTGGCCTCATGGCGCTGACGCAAAGATTAGAGTTCCGCCAGTCGCAGTCGCTGGTGATGACGCCGCAATTGATGCAGGCGATCAAGCTGCTGCAATTGTCGAATCTCGACTTGTCGGCCTTCGTCGAGGAGGAACTGGAGCGGAATCCGCTGCTGGAACGCGCCAGCGACGGTCCCGAAGCCCCGGTGGCGGGCGAGCCGGCCACTGAGCGTGCCGAGTTCTCCGATTCGGGCGATTCCGGCAGCTATGGCGAGGAGGGCGGCGATGCCTCCGATATGGCGTCGGGCCCCGCTGGCGAGGCCTTCGAACCCGGCCAGGAGGACTGGCTGAACCGCGACCTCGGCAGCCGCACCGAGATCGAGCAGACGCTGGACACCCCGCTCGACAACGTCTTTTCCGAAGAGCCGGCCGAAGCCGCCGCCCGCGTGGCGCAGGATGCGGCACCGACCGCCTACACCGAATGGGGTGGCGGCGCCTCCAACGACGACGACTACAATCTGGAAGCCTTCGTCGCTGCCGAGGTGACGCTCGGCAGCCACCTCGCCGAACAGCTCGCGGTGGCGTTCAGCGGACCGGCGCAGCGCATGATCGGGCAGTATCTGATCGATCTGGTCGACGATGCCGGCTATCTGCCGCCGGATCTGGGGCAGGCCGCCGAACGGCTTGGCGCCTCGCAAGGGGATGTCGATGCGGTGCTGACGGTGCTGCAGAAGTTCGATCCGCCCGGTGTCTGTGCCCGGAACTTGAGCGAGTGCCTCGCGATCCAGCTCCGCGAACTCAACCGCTACGATCCCGCCATGCAGGCGCTGGTGGAAAATCTCGATCTCCTGGCCAAGCGCGACATTGCCGCGTTGCGCAAATTGTGCGGCGTCGACGACGAAGACATTACCGACATGATCGGTGAAATCCGCCGTCTCGATCCCAAGCCCGGCCTGAAGTTCGGCTCGGCGCGCACGCAGACCATGGTGCCTGATGTCTATGTGCGGCCCGGCCCGGACGGTGGCTGGCATGTCGAACTCAACAGCGACACGTTGCCGCGCGTGCTGGTCAACCAGATCTATTATACCGAGCTGTCGAAGACGATCCGCAAGGACGGCGACAAATCCTATTTCACCGATTGCCTGCAGAATGCGACCTGGCTGGTTCGCGCGCTCGATCAGCGCGCCCGCACCATCCTGAAGGTCGCGACCGAAATCGTGCGCCAGCAGGACGGCTTCTTCACCCACGGCGTTGCGCATTTGCGGCCGCTGAATCTGAAGGCTGTGGCGGATGCGATCCAGATGCACGAATCGACGGTGTCACGGGTTACCGCCAACAAATATATGGCGACCAATCGCGGCAGCTTCGAACTAAAATATTTCTTTACCGCCTCGATCGCGTCGGCCGACGGCGGCGAGGCGCATTCGGCCGAGGCGGTCCGCCACCACATCAAGCAGCTGATCGATGCGGAAGCACCAAGCGCGATCCTCTCCGACGATACCATCGTGGAACGATTGCGCGAATCCGGCATTGATATTGCCCGCCGCACGGTCGCGAAATACCGCGAAGCGATGCGCATTCCTTCCTCGGTGCAACGGCGCCGCGACAAACAGAGCATGCTCGGTAACGCACTCTCCGCCCCTCCCACCTCCTCCGACCGGTCCCGCGATACGGCCCCGGCCTGATTGCGTTCGCGTCAAATCGCGATAGTGTCGGTTCCCCGCCTCAGCAGGAAAGGGACGCCGGTTCATCGAAAGGACTCACCCTCCAGCATCGAAATACCAGAATGGTCGAGGCATCAAGTGAGGCACCAAATGACCCTTCGAATCTCCGGGAAAAGCATCAGTGTCGGCGAGGCGCTTCGTTCGCGCGTCAGCGAGCGCACCGATGAGGTCCTGAGAAAATATTTCGACGGCAACTATTCCGGTCACATCACGCTGAGCAAGGACGGCTTCGGCTTCCGCACCGATTGCGCGCTGCACCTGGATTCCGGGATCACGCTCGAGGCCGATTCCAACGCCACCGATGCCTATGCCAGCGCCGATCAGGCGCTGCTGATGATCGAGAAGCGCCTGCGCCGCTACAAGAGCCGGCTGAAGGACCGTTCGGCCCGCAAGACCTATGCTGCCAATGCGGCGCTGGCGGAGATCGACACCCCGGTGCTCGATGCGCCGAGCTATGTGATCGAGGCGCCGGCCGAGGGCGACGAGGAGGTTACGTCCTATAGCCCGGTCATCATTGCCGAAGCGACCACGTCGCTGAAGCGGCTCTCGGTCAGCGAGGCGGTCATGGAACTGGACCTGACGGGGGCCGCCTGCATCGTGTTCCAGCATGGGTCCAGCGGCCGGGTGAACATCATTTACCGCCGGACGGACGGCAATGTCGGCTGGGTCGATCCCCCCTCGGTTACCCCATGAGATATATGGCTAACCGCATTGACGCCCCCGACCGCCCTCCCTATGGTCCGCGGCCCCCAGCGATGGTAGTGCAGGAACCCGCATCCGGGAGTTGGCACCGGCCAAGCGTTGGAGTAGAAGCCCAGCAAATCGGGACCCGGGCTAAGCCCGCCTCCCGTCTCATCTTCTTGATGCCCCGGTTCTACAACCTATCTCGCAACCTGACGGTTTAATTCACCTCGGAACGCCCAATGACGATTACCGATCTGGTCGCACCCGAGGCGATTCTCCCCGCTTTGAAGGTCATCAGCAAGAAGCAGGCGCTGCAGGAACTGGCGGCGCGCGCCTCCGCCTTGACCGGCCAGAACGAACGCTCGGTGTTCGAGGTGCTGTTGCAGCGGGAGAAACTGGGCACCACTGCCGTCGGCTACGGCGTCGCCATTCCGCACGGCAAACTGCCGAAACTGGAAAAGCTGTTCGGGTTTTTTGCCCGGCTGGAACGCCCGATCGATTTCGAGGCGATGGACGGCCAGCCGGTCGACCTGATCTTCCTGCTGCTCGCGCCGGAAGGCGCCGGCGCCGATCACCTGAAGGCGCTGGCGCGAATCGCGCGCCTGTTGCGCGACCAGGACGTCGCCAAGAAGCTGCGCGCCTCCCGCGACGCCCAGGCGATCTATTCGGTGCTCGCCCTGCCGCCGGCAAGCGCGGCCTAGAGCCGCTCCCCGAGTTCCCTGGGGAGGCTCCACGCGCTGAACCCAAGCTGGTTAAACGCAATTTTAAGCTAAATAGCAGTTATTTCGTGCGCGCGATTTTTTCCGCGCCCGGAGAACATTGCCATGACGCTGCGGCTGACGATTTCGCGCGCGATATTGATTTTTGGATTGGTCACCGCATTGGGTCTCGGTGCCGTGATTGCCACCAGCGTTTACGGGCTGTCGCAGCTCAAGGTCGGTGGCCCCCTCTACAACCAGCTCAAGCTCGGCAACGACCTCATCGCCGACATTCTGCCTCCGCCGGAATACGTCATCGAAGCCTATCTCGAGTCGACCCTCGTGCTGCACGATCCGGCGCAGCTTTCGGCGCATCGCGACAGGCTTGCACAGCTCAAGAAGGAATATGACGAGCGGTGGGATTTCTGGGTCAAGTCCGATCTCGATCCGGTGCTCAAGGCCAAGCTGGTGGAGAAATCCGACAGCGAGGTGCGCCGCTTCTGGACCGCGATCCAGGACGGTCTGCTGCCCGCACTCGCCAAGGGCGACAGCGCCGCGGCGACGAAATCCTATGCTGAAATCACCGCGCGCTATACTGCGCACCGCGCCATCATCGACGACATCGTCAAGCAGACCAACGACCAGAACGCAGCGACGGAAGTCGCGGCGACGGGACGCGTCAGCACCTTCACGTGGGTCCTGTGGGGTGTTTCTGCGGTGGTGTTTCTTATCATCGGTGCGGGCATCTTCGGCGTGGCATTCGGCGTCATTCGCCCGATCGCTGCAATGACCGACGTGATGAAGGGGCTTGCCGGCGGCGACCTCAATGTCTCGGTCCCGGCGCTCAGCCGCGGCGATGAAGTCGGCGCCATGGCGCGTGCGGTCCAGGTCTTCAAGGACAACGCGCTCCGCGTTCAGTCGATGGAACAGGAGCAGGCCGGCCTGAAGCTGAAGGCGGAAGGCGACCGCAAAGCCGCGATGCTGCAGATGGCCGACGGCTTCGATTCCGCGATCGGAAAGATCATCCAGACCGTATCAACCGCTTCCTCCGAACTCGAATCATCGGCCGGACAGCTGACCAAGACCGCCGAAGTGACCCAGGTGCTCTCGGCAACGGTCGCCTCCGCATCGGAGCAGTCCTCGGCCAACGCGCAATCCGCTGCCGCGGCCGCGGAAGAGATGGCCTCATCGGTGTCGGAGATCAGCCGCCAGGTCCAGGATTCGCACAAGATTTCGCGCGAAGCGGTGAGCCAGGTCGAGCAGACCAATGCACGCATCGCCGATCTCGCCCAGTCCGCCAGCCGGATCGGTGAAGTGGTCAAGATGATCAGCGCGGTCGCCGAGCAGACCAATTTGCTGGCGCTGAACGCTACGATCGAGGCGGCGCGCGCCGGCGAGGCGGGACGGGGATTTGCCGTCGTCGCATCCGAGGTCAAGGCGCTTGCCGCGCAGACGGCGAAAGCGACCGAGGAAATCTCAGAGCAGATCGGCCAGATGCAATCGGCGACCAATCAGTCGGTGTCGGCGATCCAGGAAATCGGCGGCACGATCGGCCGCATTGCGGAAATCTCTCAGGCGATCGCGGCAGCCGTGGAAGAGCAGGGCGCCACGACCCAGGAAATCTCGCGCAACGTGCAGCAGGCCGCGCAGGGAGCTACCCAGGTCGCGGGCAGCATCACCAACGTCAACCGCGGCGCGACCGATACCGGCGCGGCATCGACGCATGTGCATGGGCTGGCCCGGTCGCTGCTCGGACAGAGCAATCATCTCAAGGGTGAGGTGGAGAAATTCCTCTCGACCGTGCGCGCGGCGTGAGACGAGGCTGGCGCCTCATGAAGCAAGCTTGAATCAATGTGATCCGTCACCCTGAGGTGGCCGTGCGCAGCACGGACCTCGAAGGGCGACGGCCACGGGCCGCTCATCCTTCGAGGCTCACTTCGCTCGCACCTCCAGCGACAACGGCGAAGCCGTTGCGCGGGGATGATGGAGACAGTGCGAGCACGTTGCTTCGACCTAGCGCTCGGGCGGCGTGCGCGACAGGTAACGAACCGTTCGGCTGCCGCCATGGACGCTGGCGGTGCCGACCTCGACAAAACCCAGCGCCGCATGAAACGCATCGGATGCCGGGTTTGGAGGTGTCTTGTTGACCTCGCAGACAATGCGGTCGTGTCCGGCGCGAACGGCGTGTTCGAACAGGTCGTCATAGAGCCGTCGCGCGCAACCGCGTCCGCGCGCCGATGGCGCGACCACGATGCGGTCGACATACACAAAGCGCGGATAGCGGGCGCGGAACCAGATGAAATTCGGGCTGTCGTATCGGGCGTCCTGATCGAACGCGAGCAGGAAGGCGTCTAGCCGGCCAATCCGTCTTGCCAGGAACGCTTCGCCGATCAGGTATTCGAGCCGTTCCGCCTCCAGCCAAGACAGCTCCTGCGCATGTGCGTTGTTGAGCGCCAGAAGGGCCTTTCCGAGCGCCTCGTCCCGCAACATGTCGGCCGCATCAACCGATCTCGGCTCTGAATCATTCATCGATCTCCGTGCCCGATTGGAGACTAGAGCGGGATGACTCTTCTTCGAATCGTCATCCCGCTCTATCTCTTTGATTTGAGCATGATCTTTTCGGAAAACCGGTGCCCACTTTTCCGGATCATGCTCTCTGCATCTCCGTATCCAAAGCAGGGTGCGTCCTGAAGCGCAAAAAAATACGCGAGCCGATCCCGAGGATCGTGCCCGCGTATGATGAACTCTCGTTGCGGCCTCAATCGACCGTCAAATCAGCAACTGCAGCGCTGATGAAGCAGCAAACGCCGCGTCAGTGACAGCAGCAAGTGCTGCGTCAGTGACAGCAGCAAGTGCTGCGTCAGTGCACGCTGACGGCCTGAAGCTCATTGCTCCATGCGTTGGCGACCGCCGCTTCACGGCTGTCGGTCAGCATGATCGGGGTGCCGTCGGCGGCATGCAGCGCGAACAGTTTCAGCCCTGGCGCGATTTTCGGCGCCTGCGGAAACAGCCCCGGCACATCCTCGGAACGGACCTGCTTCACGTAGGCGATGTGGCCTTCACCAAGATGGGCCAATGCCTCGACGGAAACTTTTTCGGGTTCGAAGGTCACACTCACGTCACTCATGGTCTCGACTCCTCTGTAAGATTAAGCGGTCGAGTCCGCTCCTTGTTCCATTATTCGTGCTCATTGATAGCAATTGTCTTAACGACCCTTTCAGGCTCCGGCCTGGCAAGGTCTATCGACAACAGCCCGTTTTTCAGATCCGCGCCCAGCACGTGCATCCCCTCCGCCAGCACGAAGGTGCGCTGGAAGTGGCGCGCGGCGATGCCGCGATGGATGTATTGCCGGGCCTTGTCGTCCTGCTGGCGGCCCCGGATCACGAGCTGGTTTTCCTCAATGGTCACATCGAGTTGGTCGCGGGTAAAACCCGCCACCGCCAACGTGATGCGCAGGCGTTCGGGTTGGCCGTTGGCACGGTCACACCGCTCGATGTTGTAGGGAGGATAACCGTCGGCGCCTTTGACGACGCGATCGAGCGCACGCTCGATTTCGTCGAACCCAAGCAGGAACGGACTGGATAACGAAGGAACACGAGACATTACAAAGTCCTCTCGAAGCGACTTTGAGGGGCCCTTGCGGCGCCCCATTCAACCGGCCGGCCGACTTGCCGTCCGGTCAAGGAACAATATGGGGTGATTCGGGGTGGGTTCAAGCGCCTCTGAAAGCTGCGTAAATCGGCCGCGGCGGGTTACAAAACCGTCATTCCGGGGCGGCGCGAAGCGTCGAACCCGGAATCTCGAGATTCCGGGTCTGGTCCTTCGGACCATCCCGGAATGACCGAATCATCCACCGACCCGCTTACGGCCATCGGCGGTAAAAAGATGCAGCCTGTCGCTGGCGGCAACGGCTCTGATTCGCTCACCGATCGCCGGGCCAACGGCGCCGGGAATCCGCACGATCACCTCGCCGGGCGGCAGTTCACCTGGGGTGGCGGCGACGCCCTGCATCTCCTGCTGCCTGGTGCCGTAGATAAAAGTTTCGGCACCGACGCGCTCGATCGCCTCGACCGTGAGGCCGAGCGCCACGCCGCCGGAAACCGTTTCGTTCGTGATGACGAAATCCTCCGGGCGAATGCCGAGGATGCCGGCCTCGCTGATTCTGCTATCGCCGGCCAATTGCGATTTCAGTTCATCGGAGCGCAACGGCATCAGATTCATCGGCGGCGCGCCGATGAAGGAGGCGACGAAGGTGGTCGCCGGCTTCTGGTAGATATCGAGCGGATTGCCGATCTGCTCGACCTGGCCGCCGTTCATGACCACCAGAATATCGGCCAGCGTCATCGCCTCGAGCTGATCATGGGTGACGTAGATCGATGTCGTGGAGAGGCGGCGCTGCAATTTCCGGATCTCGACCCGCATCGCGATGCGCAGCTTGGCATCGAGGTTCGATAGCGGTTCGTCGAACAGAAACACCTTTGGCTGCCGCACGATGGCGCGGCCCATCGCCACGCGCTGGCGCTGGCCGCCGGACAACTGCCGCGGCTTGCGCTCCAGCATGGCGCCTAGTTCGAGAATGCGCGCGGCTTCCTGCACGCGCGTCTTGATCTCGGGTTCGGCCATGCCGCGGTTGCGCAGGCCGTAGGCCATGTTGTTGAAGACGGTCATATGCGGGTAGAGCGCATAGTTCTGGAACACCATCGCGATATCGCGATCGGCCGGCTCGATCTGGTTGACGACGCGTCCGCCGATGTCGATCTCGCCGCCGGTGATGGTCTCCAGGCCTGCGACCATGCGCAGCAGCGTGGACTTGCCGCAGCCGGAGGGGCCGACCAGCACGCAGAACTGGCCGTCGCCGACGTCGAAATCGATGCCCTTGATGGCTTCGAAGCCACCGGCATAGGTCTTGCGGACGTTACGGAGCGTGACGTTGGCCATGAATACCTTATTTCTCCGTCTCGACCAGGCCGCGTACGAACAGCCGCTGCATGAACACCACCACCGCGACCGGCGGCAGCATCGCGAGAATGGCGGTGGCCATCGCGAGCTGCCATTCGGCCAGCTCGTCGGTCGTGTACAGCATCTTCTTGATGCCGGTGACGATGGTCTGCATCGAATCCTGCGTGGTGATCAAAAGAGGCCACAGATACTGATTCCAGCCATAGATGAACTGGATCACGAACAGCGCGGCGATGGTCGTGATCGACAGCGGCAGCAGCGTATCCCAGAAGAAACGGAACGGGCCGGCGCCGTCGATCCGCGACGCTTCCAGGAGTTCTTCGGGGATGGTCATGAAGAACTGCCGGAACAGCAATGTCCCCGTGGCGGATGCGATCAGCGGCATGATCAGCCCGGCATAGGTGTCGAGCATCTTCAGGTCGGCGATCACCTTGTAAGTCGGATAGATGCGGACCTCGACCGGCAGCATCAGCGTGACGAAGATGATCCAGAACGCGGTCTTGCGGAAGGGAAAGCGGAAATACACCACGGCGTAGGCCGACAGGATCGAGATGAAGATCTTGCCGATCGCGATGCCGATCGCCGAGATGAACGAGTTCATCAGCATCTGCCCGACCGGCTCGCGGATGGCGCGCGAACCGCCGACGATGATGGCGCGGTAGTAGTTGTCCAGCATATGGCCGCCCGGCGTCAGCGGCATGTTGCCGCCGACCACGGTGGCGGCGTCATGGGTGGAAGCGATAAGCGCCAGATAGACCGGAAAGGCGACGACGAAGATGCCGAGCGTCAGGATCGTGTAGGCGATAATGTCGCTGAGCGGGCGGTGCTCGACCATCAGTACTGCACCTTGCGCTCGACATATTTGAACTGGACCGCGGTCAGCGCGATCACGATCACCATCAGCACCACCGATTGCGCGGCCGAGCCGCCGAGATCGCCTCCCAGGCGCCCGTCTGCAAACACCTTGTAGACCATCGTGGTGGTGGCGCCGGCCGGGCCGCCGCCGGTCACGGCATCGATGATGCCGAATGTGTCGAAGAAGACGTAGACGATATTGACAACCAAAAGGAAGAACGTGGTCGGCGACAGCAGCGGAAAGGTGATGGTCCAGAACCGCCGCATCGGGCCCGCGCCGTCGATCGCGCCGGCTTCCAGCACGCTCTTGGGGATCGATTGCAGGCCCGCCAGGAAGAACAGGAAATTGTAGGAAATCTGTTTCCACACCGCCGCCATCACCACCAGGGTCATGGCGTGGTTGCCGTTCAACATTGGATTCCAGTCGAAATTCATCCAGCGCAGCGGCCGCGCCAGGGTCCCGAGGGTCGGATGGAACATGAAGATCCACAACACGCCGGCGACCGCGGGCGCCACCGCATAGGGCCAGATCATCAGCGTCTTGTAGGCACCGGCGGCTTTCAGGTTCTTGTCGGCCTGGGTCGCAAACAGCAAGGCAATCGAAAGCGACAATGCGGCGACCAGCGAGGAGAAGATCACCGTCGTCAGCATCGCTTTGTAATAGCCGGGATCGGCGAACAGGCCCTGGTAATTTTCCAGCCCGACAAATTCGGAATTAAGTCCGAACGCGTCCTCGCGCAGAAAGGATTGCCAGACCGCCTGGCTCGCCGGCCAATAGAAGAAAACGAATGTGATGATGAGCTGCGGCACGAGCAGCAAATAGGGCAGCAGCCTGTTGTTGAAGACGACCGACTTTTCCATCTAGGGCGCTTTACAGCCTTCCGCGCTTAGGTGGCAGACCGGCTCCCCTTCCGGCGCGGAGGGGGAGCCAATGCCGATTGTCTACTTTGCCGTCTTTTCGAACGTTCGCAACATCGCATTGCCTTTGGCGACGGCATCATCAAGCGCCTGCTGCGCGGTTTTTTGTCCGGCGAGGGCCGCTTCGATCTGCTCGGCCCAGACGTCGCGCATCTGCACCATGTTGCCGAAGCGCAGGCCGCGCGAATTCTCGGTCGGCTCCTTGTTGGTGAGCTCCTTTAGCGGAGTCTCCGGTACCGGGTTTTTCTGGTAGAAACCGTCGGCCTTGGTCTTCTCATAGGCAGCCTTGGTGATCGGCAGATAGCCGGATTCCTGGTGCAGCCTGGCCTGACGGTTGGTGTCGGACAGGAAGGTGAAGAATTTCGCCACGCCCTTGTATTCATCGGGCTTCTTGCCACCCATCACCCACAGCGATGCACCGCCGATAATCGAGTTCTGCGGTGCGCCCGCGACATCCGGATAATAGGGCATCGGTGCCGAGGTGAAGTCGAACTTGGCGGTGCTCTTGGCGGTGGCGTAGTAGCCCGACGAGGTCAGGAAGATTGCGCATTCGCCCGAAGCGAAGCGGGCTTCGCTCTTATTTTCTCGGCCGGAATAATCGTAGGTCTTGTCCTTCTGCAGGTCGATCAGGTTCTGCAAATGCTTCACATGTAGCGGCGAGTTGAAGGTCAGAACCGTGTCGAAACCATCGAGGCCGTTGGCCTTGGTTCCGATCGGCACGTTGTGCCATGCCGAAAATTGTTCGATGTGCGCCCACGTTGCCCAGGCATTGGAGAAGCCGCAGGTCTCGTGTCCGGCGGCCTTAAGCTTCTTCGCGGCAGCAAACACTTCCGGCCAGGTTTTTGGAATTTCGGCCACACCTGCCTTCTTCAATTCGTCCTTGTTGATCCACATCACCATCGACGAGGAATTGAAGGGGAACGACAGCATGTCGCCCTTGGCGGTCGAGTAGTAGCCGGTGATGGTCGGCAGATAGGCCTTGGGGTCGAATGGTTCGTTGGCATCCTTCATCAACTGGTAGACCGGCTTGATGGCGCCGGTGGCGCTCATCATGGTGGCGGTGCCGACTTCGAACACCTGAATGATGTGCGGCGCGGTGCCGGCGCGGAACGCGGCGATGCCGGCATTCATGGTGTCGGGATAGCTGCCCTTGAAGGTCGGAACAACCTTGTAGTCGGACTGGCTGGCGTTGAATTCCTCGGCGAGCTTGTTGACGATGTCGTTGTTGCCGCCGGTCATGGCGTGCCACCACTGGATCTCGGTCACAGCATGGGCAGGCGTGGCGAGCGCCAGCGCAACAGTCACTGCCGCCGCTGCGCCGAATTGTCGAAGTGCCATGGAATTCCTCCGGGTTGGGGTCGTCACCTTCGTTTCGCGCGATAACAGCGCCGGATGACGTGCAAATGACCGTATAAGCGAAAGGATGGTATCGGGGAAGCGGGCTTGGAGGGAAGCCGGAAAATAGGCGAAGGCCGCGTTGTCGTCCCTGCCTAGTGCGCAATTGCGCACGGGAGCAGGGACCCATAACCACAGGGGGCTGTGATAGCAGCAAGGCGACTGCTACAGCGCAGAAAAACAGAGCCGCGGCGTATGGGCCCCTGCTGTCGCAGGGGCGACCAAAGGTTACCGCTTGCGTTCGGCGCCGCAGACCGCGCCCTTGGCGACCAGCGCCTCGATCTCGCTCTTGGAATAGCCGAACTCGCCCAGCACCTCCGATGTGTGCTGGCTGAATTTCGGCGGCGTCCGGCGCAGGCTCGGCTTGGTCCGCTCGAGCCGGATCGGGGAGGCGACGCCCTTGTACCAATCCTTCTCAATGATATCGCCGCGATGCAACGTATGCGGATTGGTCAGCGCCTGGTCGATCTTCTGTACCGGGCCTGCGGGCAGTCCTGCCGCCAGCAGGCGATTACAGAGCGGCTCAGCCTCATGCTGGCTGAACACGGCGGCAAGCTCGGCGCGCAGCGCGTCGCGGTTGGCGATGCGGTCCTTGTTGCGGGCAAAGCGCGGATCGGTGCCGAGTTCGGACTTGCCGATCTCCTTGGCGAGCTTGCGGAAGGTGCCGTCATTGCCGACGCCGATGAAGATGTTGTCAGTCTTGGTCGGAAAGATCGCGTAGGGCACGAGATTGGGATGCTCATTGCCGGTCAGGCCCGGCGGCTTGCCATGCATGAAATAATTCGCGGTGTGCGGATGCATGATCGCAAGGCCGGTTTCATACAGCGTCGTTTCGAGAAACTGCCCCAAACCAGAACGCTGCCGCTCCGACAGCGCCATCAAAATGCCGATCGCCGCATACAGCCCGGTGGTGATGTCGACCAGGGGTACGCCGATCCGCATCGGACCGCTTTCCGGCGAGCCGGTCGCCGCGATCATGCCGGTCATGGCCTGGATGATGGCGTCATAGCCGGGATTGCCGCCGCGCGGGCCGTCCGCGCCGAAGCCGGAAATCCGGCAATGCACGAGCTTTGGGAATTTTTCGCGCAACGCGTCGTTGCCGATGCCCCATTTGTCGAGCGTGCCCGGCTTGAAATTCTCGATCAGGACGTCGGCCGTCTCCAGCATCTTCAAGAGCACGGCGCGCCCGCCTTCGGAGGCGAGGTCGAGTCCGATCGAGCGCTTGTTGCGGTTGATGCCGACGAAATAGGCCGCGTCTTCCTCGTGGAACGGAGGGCCCCAGTCGCGCACTTCGTCGCCGGCAGGCGGTTCGACCTTGATGACGTCGGCGCCGTGGTCGGCGAGGATTTGCGTGCAGTAAGGGCCGCCGAGCACGCGCGTGAGATCGACGACGCGCAGGCCGGTCATTGCACCGGGAGCGGCTACAGAACTCATGGGATAAGAACCTTCGCTCAAGGAGAAAATCGAAGTCTTGAGCTAGCGGTCTTCAGGCGCGGCGGCAATGGCGTCTCGCGCACAGGCGCATGACGTGGCGGCCATAGCAAACTCTCGGAAAATTCCGTGAGGCGTGCGAATGGCCCGCCGACATCAGCGGCGGGCCACTCGGGCGTCATCTCATACAACCGCCGGTCGTTACACGACCGTCAGGCGCACATCCACATTGCCGCGAGTGGCGTTGGAGTACGGGCACACCTGGTGCGCTTTCGCGACAAGGGCTTCCGCTTCCGCCTTGGGAACACCGGGCAGTGAGACGGCGAGGTCGATATCGAGGCCAAAGCCGCCCTCCGAACGCGGGCCGATGCCGACGGTGGAGGTGACGGTGGCGTCCGCGGGCACCTTCGGACCGCCCTGCGAAGCGACAAATTTCATCGCGCCGATGAAGCAGGCGGCATACCCGGCCGCAAACAGCTGTTCGGGATTGTTGCCGGCGCCACCGCCGCCGCCGAGTTCTTTCGGGGTCGCGAGCTTGACGTCGAGTGCGCCGTCGAGGGTCGCGGCGGTGCCGTCACGGCCACCGGTGGCCTTGGCGCTGGTCTTGTAGAGCACGTTCACAGACATATCGGTCTCCCTTGGGTTTGCCGTTTCGATGAAAGATATACTGCACGCAATTAGATTGTGCGCAATATAAATTATTGCAGGCTGCGCGATTTAATTGTATGCAATTGAAATCAAGCGCTTAGCCACCATATCAGTGTCTGGGCGCGGCTCGTTGACGAGGACGTGATGGCCAGGAAATCTTCAGCGGACTTTCCGCTCCGGCTCGACAATCAAATTTGCTTCGCGGTGTATTCGACCGCGCACGCGTTCAACCGCGTCTACAAGCCGCTGCTCGACAAACTCGGTCTGACCTATCCGCAATATCTCGTCATGCTGGTACTGTGGGAGCGCGACGGCGTACCGGTGAAGGACATCGGTGAGCGCCTGTTCCTGGATTCCGGCACGCTGACGCCGCTGCTCAAGCGGCTGGAGACAGCCGAACTCATCAAGCGCACCCGCAGCACCGAGGACGAACGGCAGGTGCTGATTGCGCTGACGTCCAAGGGCGAGACGCTGCGGGAGAAAGCGAGAGCGGTGCCGCAATCGATTCTCGCGGCGTCAGCCTGCTCGGTCGGCGAACTCGTGGCGATGAAGAACGAGATCGTCGCACTTCGCGATCGGTTGAATGCGGTGTTGGGGGAGTAGGGGGGCTGATGCCCCGTGCGGAGGCTCAGAAATGCTTCTTCGCAAATGCCCTGCCGGAGCCTGACTTTAGGTATTTCTCGAATGCACGGGCGCATTTCTCGTCGCTGAATGCGATGTAGGTCCTTAACCGCCAAGGTCCATATTTCGAAGTATGAGGAACTTCCCCCGCATTATGCTTCGTTAAGCGGGCGCGTAGATCTTCCGTGATGCCGACATAGAAGTGCTCGGAATCGAGACTCTCCAAGATGTAGACGTATTTCATGTGACTACCTGCGTTGGGGAAAAACCGCAGGATATCGCGTTTCTGGTCTGAGAGAGCCCGCCCAGCTATAGATCGCGAATTGAGTACTGCAGATAGAGCCCGCCGTCGCCCTTCGGGCTATGGCGTGGCAGCCTTCGCTCACTTCGCTACGAAGGACTTCCCGGGCCTGCCCAGCCGAAGCTCGCGAAGCGAGCGAAGGCTGGTGGAGCCAGGCGGGATCGAACCGCCGACCTCTTGCATGCCATGCAAGCGCTCTCCCAGCTGAGCTATGGCCCCGTCACAGTCAGGGCACGGTCTCTTCCGACCATGCTCCCGCAAGCCTTGGGCGACTTGCGGGGGAGACCCAGAACACAGTTCTGGGCCGATCTCAAGTCTCTTCGTCGCCTCCGACATCACCGATGATGTCGGTGACGTCCTCATCGCCCTCTTCCTCGTCGGGAATGAAGGTGGAATCGTCGTCGTCATCGCCTTCGATGGTCTCGTCGATCTCGATGTCGTCTTCCGATTCGGGAACAACAGCCTTGACCTTGCCGGTGTTCTCCTCGGCGTCGGCTTCCTCGAGCGAGACCAACTCTTCGGCCTCGGCGGCTTCCGGCATATCGGCAGCGGCGGTGGCCGAAGCGGCAGCCGCGGCGCGTGCGGCATCGCCACGGGCGGCCCGCGGTGGCGCAATCGGCGCAATCGGCACGACCTCGCCGGTGTAGGGCGAGATCACCGGGTTCTTGTTCAGATCGTAGAATTTCTTACCCGTCGTCGGGCAAATGCGTTTGGTTCCGAGATCGGATTTGGCCACGTGTGGATCCTGGGAAATTCTGAAAAACGGTGCTTCACTTGGCTAGTTGAGAGGCCGGTGTCAATAGCGGTTTATCGCATTTGACGGCCGCGTGACGCCGTGGGGGCCATGTGGTACTGCCGCCCTCGCAGAGGACCCCAATCTTGACCCATTCAACCACCCAAACCCCGCTGGAATCACGCACAAGCGGCCCTTTGAGCGGCAAAGTTCGCGTTCCCGGCGACAAGTCGATTTCGCACCGTGCCCTCATCCTGGGGGCGCTTTCGGTCGGTGAAACCAGGATTTCCGGCCTGCTCGAGGGCGAAGACGTCCTCAACACCGCAAAATCGATGCAGGCGCTAGGCGCTAGGGTCGAGCGGACGGGGCCGTTTGCCTGGAAGGTCGCCGGCGTGGGGGTAGCGGGTTTTGCGGAGCCAGGTTCCCCGCTCGATTTCGGCAATTCCGGTACCGGCTGCCGGTTGGTGATGGGGGCGGTCGCGGGGTGCCCGATCACGGCCGTGTTCGACGGCGACGCCTCGCTGCGGTCCCGCCCGATGCGCCGGATCCTCGATCCGCTGGAACTGATGGGGGCCAAAGCCGGTGAGTGCAAGGAAGGTGGCCGCCTGCCGCTGACGCTGCACGGCGCCCGCGATCCCGTGCCGATCCTCTACCGGACTCCCGTGGCCTCGGCCCAGATCAAGTCGGCGGTGCTGCTGGCGGGACTTGCCGCGCCGGGCGTTACCACGGTCATCGAACAGGAAGCCAGCCGCGACCACACCGAGCTGATGCTGAAACATTTCGGCGCCGAGATCGTCTCCGTCAATGAAGGCATCCACGGCCGCAAGATCGCGCTCACGGGCCAGCCCGAGCTGCATGGCGCTGATGTCGTGGTGCCCGCCGATCCGTCCTCGGCCGCATTCCCGATCGTGGCGGCGCTGATTGTAGATGGCTCCGACGTGACTTTTTCCGACGTCATGACCAATCCGCTGCGCACCGGCCTGTTCACGACGCTGCGCGAAATGGGCGCGTCCATCGAAGAAAGCGAAGTCCGCGGCGATGCCGGCGAACCGATGGCCCGCTTGCGCGTGCGCGCCTCCAAACTGCGCGGCGTCGAGGTGCCGCCGGAGCGCGCGCCCTCGATGATCGACGAATATCTGGTGCTGGCGGTGGCAGCCTCCTTCGCCGAAGGCACCACCATCATGCGCGGCCTGCAGGAGCTGCGCGTCAAGGAATCCGACCGGCTGGAGGCGACTGCCGCCATGCTGCGCTCCACCATGCGCGTCAACGGCGTCAAGGTCGAGATCGCGGGCGACGATCTGATCGTCGAGGGCCGCGGCCATGTGCCCGGCGGCGGCCTTGTCGCCACCCACATGGATCACCGCATCGCGATGTCCGCGCTGGTGATGGGGCTCGCTGCCGACAAGCCGGTCAAGGTCGACGACACCGCCTTCATCGCCACCAGCTTTCCGGATTTCCTCCCGATGATGCGCTCGCTGGGGGCTGAGTTCTCATGAGGCGGGCGCGATGAGTGCAACCTTCGACCGCGACGCGCTCCTCGACGCCTTTGACAGGATTGGACGCGCGGCGGTCGACGCCGGAACGAAGCTGCAAATCGCCGTGTATGGTGGGTCCGCGCTGATGCTGGCGAGCAATTTTCGGTTTGCAACGGAAGACGTCGACGTATCCAAACTCGACCATCCGCTGCCAGACTGGTTGGCAACCGTTGTGCAAGAACTCGCCGACCAGAACCATTGGCAGAAGGACTGGTTCAACGACGGAGTGGCGTTTCACCTCAGCCCGCTCGCAGGCAGTGCCGCCGACCATCTTGAGTTCGGGACTTTTCCTCGCGATGGTACGCCGGCAGGGCTCGTGGTTTCGGTTCCGTCGGCAGAGTATTTGCTAGCGCTTAAATTGAAGGCGTTCAGGATCATGGATCCGATTCGCGGCGAAACCGAGCGGTTGGACATACTGAATTTGATGCGCGTTGTCGGGATATCGACGGTGGACGAAGCCATCGCCCTGCTGGGTCGATATTTCCCCCTCAGCGCCGCCTCTTCGGAGAAGCAACAGTTCTTGCTGAGGCACATGAATCGCGAGGGAGTGGCCGATGCGCCCGAATACCCTCGCTGAAGCCGTCCAAACCATTCAGGCCGGTTCGGCGCGCGAAACGGTATTGGCCGAATTCGTGGATAGTTTCGACTCAGCGCAAACCGATCAGGATCGCTACGCGTCGATCGAGGAAGAGCCGGAACTGACTGGTGACGACCAGCTCGACGCCCTCGTGGGTGCTATCGCCGAATATCTGGCCAAGCAGCGCAGATTGGGGCGAGTTCCGCATTGGGTCTGCGATCCTGCGCGCCGTCTGGAAAAGCCCTGGTTTACGGTGACGAGTCCGTCCGATTCCATGCGCGAATATCTGACCTTCAGCAGTCCTGCCGAATTTGCGTCGCGCAACATTTTTACCGAAGAGCGACCGTTACGGCGTGCACGCGGCCCGCATCCGTCAGAGCAATAGAGCACGCGCCCGCGCGGCTCAGGAGGGCGCGAGCCCGAGGCTGGTCACCGCCTCGAGCCAGATCGGCGATTCTTCCTTGTAGAGTTTCTGCGTCTGCTCGAACGTCATCGCGGTATCGTCGACGCCGAATGATTTCATGAGCTGCAGCACCTTCTCGTTCTTGCCGCCGGCGACCAGGAGTTTTGACAGCTTTTGAATGACGGCTGCCGGCGTGCCCATCGGCACCGCGCAGCACTGGAAGCCGGTCAGCTTGAAAATGGGCGATGTCGTGCCCTGCTCGGCAAAAGAAGGAACGTCGGGCAAGGTCGACATGCGCTTGCGCGAGACAGCGACCGGACGGCCGCGGCCGCTTTGTAACACGGACAACGCCGCGGAATAGCTGCCGTGGGCGCCGTCGATAAATCCGCCGGCGAGATCGGTCCACATCGGGGCTTCGCCGCATAGTGCACGGCTTCCATCCTGAGACCATACTGCTTGTTCATTTCGGCGACCGCCATGTGCGCGTATGAGCCGGCGCCATAGGCCAGTCGGTCTGCGCGTGGGCCGAGGACCCGATCAGGGGGATCGCCGAGGTGGCCGCGGCGCTGCCGATAAAACGACGTCGTGAAATGGCGCTCATCGTATCCCTCCGGCCGGTGCTATTTCTGCAGATCCTTGGATGGAATTCCGGGCAGGTCTCAGAATAGGGACGGTCGACGGCCTGGGCGAGGAACATTTGGACGCACCTGCGTCTCCACGGCCTTGACCACATGGCCGCTCTGTCGCACATGGCTCTGATGATCATCGCCATCGACGGACCGGCGGCATCCGGCAAGGGCACGCTCGGCAAACGCCTCGCCCACCATTACGGCTATCGCCATCTCGACACCGGCGTGATCTATCGCGCGGTCGCGAAAGCGCTGCTGGATGAGGGGTTTGACCTCACCGACGAGGCGCGGGCGGTGGCGGTTGCCATGGAGCTCGATCCCGAAAGGTTCGGCCATCCCGAGTTGAAGACGCAGCGCATCGGCGATGCCGCCTCTGTCGTGTCGGCAATACCCAGCGTGCGCGAGGCGCTGGTCAATTTTCAGCGCCAGTTCGCGGCCGATCCGCCGGGCGCCGTGCTCGACGGGCGCGACATCGGAACCGTGATCTGCCCGAATGCCGATGTGAAGATTTTCGTGGTCGCCGACCCGCATGTGCGTGCCCGCCGCCGCACGCTGGAGGCGCTGGCGCGCGGCGAAGCCGCCGACGAGGCGCTGGTTCTGGCCGATATTCTCAAGCGCGATGAACGGGACAAGAACCGCGCAGCCGCCCCCCTGAAGGCCGCCGAGGACGCCCATATCCTGGATAATTCCAATCTCGACATCGAAGGCGGCGTTCGCGCCGCCATTGCGATCGTCGAGGCGGTCCGCGCCGGGCGGGGAAGCTCTCGCTAGTTGGGTCCGAAACGCGTGTCAGTTCTTGGAGCGTGCGCGATCGAAGGGCAATTGCTGTTCGGCCATCATGACGGGCTTCGATTTGGCAGCGGCAATCGCCTTGTCGGTCGCAAAGGCACCCGGCTTGCCGGCAACGGCCGTGGCGACGGTAAAGGCGGCGATGGCGGTCAGAGCAATCAGGCTCTTCATGGGGGCACCCCTGTTTTTGGACGGCGCCATCGTATGAGGCCGCGATTAAGGTCGGGTTCCAGCCCACCCAAGGCCCGCGGACCTTTCGCGTCATGCGGTCAATAAGGCGTTGAAAGCGCGGGACCATGGTTAGCGTCCGTCAGCCTTAAGGGCCCGTAAATCGGGCATTTCCGGCTTGCCGAAAATGGCCCTTGGGGCTATATCCACGCCCATCCGGGCCGCCATCGATAAGATCAGGGCTGTCCGAGCGGGCCGGCGGGAGGTTTGAACCCCTGCTGTCATTGGAGGAAAGCCCGCTCCAGGTTCTTGAAGTCGATACGCTCGTTTCAGGCTCCGGATAAATCAAACGTACCGAACGTGCAGGCATGCTGCCGGCCCGCTTTTGCGCCTCCCGCAAACAGCGGTCGTTGGGATTTGCGGACCCCGACACTTCACGCGCGATACGCCCCTTAACCCGAATGGCCGGCAATACCGCATCTGGAGAACATATGGCTTCGACTGCTGCTTCTTATAATCCTACCCGTGACGATTTCGCTGCAATGCTGGACGAGTCCTTCGCCGGCGGCAATCTGCAGGAAAGCTCCGTCATCAAGGGCAAGGTAGTTGCAATTGAAAAGGACATGGCCGTCATCGACGTCGGCCTGAAGACCGAAGGCCGCGTGGCGCTGCGCGAATTCGCCGGCCCCGGCCGCGAAAGCGATCTCAAGGTTGGCGACGAGGTCGAGGTGTTCCTCGATCGGATCGAAAATGCGCTCGGCGAAGCCGTGCTGTCGCGCGACAAGGCGCGCCGCGAGGAAAGCTGGGGCAAGCTCGAGAAGGCCTTCAACAACAACGAGAAGGTTCACGGCGTCATCTTCAACCAGGTCAAGGGCGGCTTCACCGTCGACCTCGACGGCGCTGTCGCCTTCCTGCCGCGCTCGCAGGTCGACATCCGCCCGATCCGCGACGTTGCGCCGCTGATGAACAACTCGCAGCCGTTCCAGATCCTCAAGATGGATCGCCGCCGCGGCAACATCGTGGTGTCGCGCCGCACGGTTCTTGAAGAGACCCGCGCCGAGCAGCGCCAGGAACTGGTGCAGAACCTCGAAGAAGGTCAGGTGATCGACGGCGTGGTCAAGAACATCACCGATTACGGTGCGTTCGTTGATCTCGGCGGCATCGACGGCCTGCTTCACGTCACCGATATCGCCTGGCGCCGGGTCAACCACCCGACCGAGGTGCTCACCATCGGCCAGACCGTGAAGGTCAAGATCATCAAGATCAACCACGAGACCCACCGCATTTCGCTCGGCATGAAGCAGTTGCTGGACGATCCGTGGCAGGGCATCGAGGCGAAGTATCCGCTGAACGCGCGCTTCACCGGCCGCGTCACCAACATCACCGACTACGGCGCGTTCGTCGAACTGGAGCCGGGTATCGAAGGCCTGATCCACGTCTCGGAAATGTCGTGGACCAAGAAGAACATGCACCCCGGCAAGATCGTTTCGACCTCGCAGGAAGTCGAAGTGCAGGTCCTGGAAGTCGATTCGGTCAAGCGCCGCATCTCGCTCGGCCTCAAGCAGACCATGCGCAACCCCTGGGAAGTCTTCGTCGAGAAGTTCCCGGTCGGTTCGACCGTCGAAGGCGAAGTCAAGAACAAGACCGAGTTCGGTCTGTTCCTCGGTCTCGACGGCGACGTCGACGGCATGGTCCATCTGTCCGACCTCGACTGGAAGCTTCCGGGCGAGCAGGTCATCGACAACTTCAAGAAGGGCGACATGGTCAAGGCCGTGGTGCTCGACGTCGATGTCGAAAAGGAGCGCATCTCGCTCGGCGTCAAGCAGCTCGAAGGCGACCCCTTCGCAGAACCTGGCGACGTCAAGAAGGGCGCGGTCGTGACCTGCGAAGTGCTCGAAGTGAAGGAAGCCGGCATCGAGGTGAAGATCTCGGGCACCGACTTCACCACCTTCATCAAGCGCTCCGAACTCGCCCGTGACCGCAACGATCAGCGCGCCGAACGTTTCGCCGTCGGCGAGAAGGTCGATGCCCGCGTGATCCAGTTCGACAAGAAGGCCCGCAAGGTGCAGGTCTCGATCAAGGCGCTGGAAGTTGCCGAAGAGAAGGAAGCCATCGCGCAATACGGCTCCTCTGATTCGGGAGCGACGCTGGGCGACATTCTCGGCACCGCGCTCAAGAACCGAGACAAGTAAGCGCTTAGCTTATCTGTCTGTGACATCAGGCCCCGGTTTCGACCGGGGCCTTTTTTCGTTTGAGCCGTCATCCCGGCGGCGCCCGTAGCCCGGATTTCGCTTCGCTCCATCCGGGCTACAATTGCAGGGGTCTTGTTTTCTTCATATTGCACCGCAATTGATATAATCAGGTAACGCTTAGCTCACGCTGCGAGCGCAAAACGCGCTGATTATTTCAGGAGAAATTCGATGTCGCTCGATTCGGACGTGATCGTCGATCGCCGCAGGATCCGCCGCAAGCTGACCTTCTGGCGTGTCGCGGCTGGCCTGGTTGCCATCGCGGCGATCGTCACCGTCGGCGCGATCGCGACAAAGATCGGGCCGGCTGCGCTCTCGGCATCGGGATCGATCGCGCGGGTCAACATCGAAGGCCTGATCCGCAGCGACCAGCAACGGGTCGAGGCGCTGGAGCGGCTGGAGAAATCGAGCCACGTCGCCGTCATCGTCCACATCAACTCGCCGGGCGGCACCACGGCCGGCTCCGAGCAGCTCTATGATTCGCTGGTGCGCGTGAAGGCCAAGAAGCCGCTGGTGGTGGTGGTCGAGGGGCTGGCCGCGTCGGGCGGTTACATCACGGCGATCGCAGCCGATCATATCGTCGCCCGCCAGAGCTCGCTGGTCGGCTCGATCGGCGTGCTGTTCCAGTTTCCGAATTTCACTGACCTGATGAAGACCGTGGGCGTCAAGGTCGAGGAGGTGAAATCCTCGCCGTTGAAGGCTGCGCCCAACGGTTTCGAGCCGACCAGCCCGGAGGCGCGCGCCGCGCTCGACGCGCTGGTGAAGGATTCCTATGCCTGGTTCCGCGGCCTGGTGAAGGAGCGGCGCGGCATGGACGACGCGCTACTCGAAAAGGTTGCGGACGGACGGGTCTTCACTGGTCGTCAGGCGGTCGAATTGAAGCTTATCGATCAGCTTGGTGATGAAAAAGCAGCCATTGCCTGGCTGGTTGCCGAAAAGAAGATCAAGAGCGATCTGCCAGTGCGCGATTACAAGCTGACCCCGCAGTTCGGCGACCTGACGTTCCTGCGCGCGGCGGCTTCTGTCACGTTCGATGCGCTCGGCCTGAGTTCCATCGCGCGCCAGATCGAGCAGGCCGGCGTTGCCCAGGCGGTCGATCAGCTCTCGCTTGGCGGCATGTTGGCGTTGTGGCGCCCCGCAGCCACCAACTGAGCCGCACCGGCTGCGGTTCGTCACATTCTCCCGCACTGCGGGTGTCGTCACAAACCCCCTCCGGGTCGTTTGTCACGTGCTTTCGCGCTGCCCAAAAGTGATTTAGCGACTTGACAGTGCAAGGCATTTTCACGGAAATGGTTATCCGCACGGTCCCGGATCCCAACTTCGATGATCAAATCCGAACTTGTTCAGCGCATCGCCGAGCACAACCCGCACCTCTACCAGCGGGATGTGGAGAACATTGTGAATGCGATCCTCGATGAGATCGTCGCTGCGCTAGCGCGCGGCGACCGTGTCGAGCTGCGCGGTTTCGGCGCTTTCTCGGTCAAGCATCGCCCGGCGCGCGCGGGGCGCAATCCACGCACCGGCGCGCATGTGCCGGTCGACCAGAAGAGCGTGCCGTTCTTCAAGACCGGCAAGGAAATGCGCGAGCGGCTGAATCGCGAGGATGGCTCGCCCGAGGCCGGCGCGTAGGCGCTTTTCGAGTTTAACTAGATGTAGCCGTGTTGCAGGGTTTCATCCCCGCCTTTCTCCGATCACTACGAGCGGATGGTCATGCGAAAGTTCTTCACGGCGCTGGTCGTCATTCCCCTAGGGCTCATCTTTATCGTCTTCGCGGTCGCCAACCGCCATTTCGTGACGGTATCGTTCGATCCCTTCAATTCGACCGATCCGGCGATTGCGGTGTCGATGCCGCTATTCGCCGTAATCATTGCGGTGGCTATTCTGGGGGTGGCGGCGGGCGGCATGGCGACCTGGTTCCGCCAGCGCCACTGGCGCCGCGCGGCACGCCAGCATGAGGCGGATGCCCGCCGGGCGAGGGCTGAGACCGCCGATTTAAGGGCCGCAGCGGCGGTTTCCCGGGCCGATCAGCAGCGGCTTCCGGCGCCCTCCCAGTACGGCATCTACGGGGCTACAGGGCGAGACAAGCAGGGCGCGACGTTGTAGAACCCGCCCCGTCAGCCCTGTTCCAGCCGGTTACGGGGCTCGAAATCCGTACCCGAGAAACCATGTCCCTGCTCGTCAAAATTTGCGGCCTGTCCACCCGCGAGACGCTCGACACAGCGCTTGCGGCTGGCGCCGACATGGTTGGCTTCGTGTTTTTTCCACCGTCGCCGCGCCATCTCAGTCTCGAGACCGCGCGGGAACTCGGCAGGCAGGCCACGGGCCGCGCGACCAAGGTGGCGCTGACCGTCGATGCGGACGACGCGACGCTCGAAAATATCGTCGAGACGCTGCGTCCGGACCTGCTGCAGCTGCACGGCAAGGAAACCACCGCGCGCGTACGCGACATCAAGGCGAAGTTCGCACTGCCGGTCATGAAGGTGATAGCGGTCGAGACGTCGACCGATCTCGCGGCGCTGCCGGGCTATGCCAGCGTCGCCGACCGCATCCTGTTCGACGCCCGCGCGCCCAAGGGCGCCACCCGCCCCGGCGGGCTGGGGGCCGTGTTCGACTGGCACGTTTTGGAAAAGCTCGATCTCCAGCTGCCCTTCATGGTCTCGGGCGGGCTTTCCGCCGACAACGTCGCGGAGGCGGTCCGCGTCACCCGCGCCGGCGGCGTCGATGTATCCTCCGGCGTGGAAAGCGCGCCCGGTGTCAAGGATCCCGAGATGATCCGTAATTTCATTCGCGCCGCGCGCGCCACCGAAGAACTGATGGCCCGATGAATCCAAACCTGCTCAATTCATTCCGTAGCGGTCCCGACGAGCGCGGGCATTTCGGCATTTTTGGCGGACGTTTCGTCGCCGAGACGCTGATGCCGCTGATCCTCGACCTGGAAAAGGCTTACGCTGACGCCAAGGCCGATCCGGCGTTCCAGGCCGAGATGAACGGCTACCTCAAGCACTATGTCGGCCGTCCGTCGCCGCTCTATCTCGCCGAGCGCCTGACCGATCATCTTGGCGGCGCGAAAATCTATTTCAAGCGCGAGGAGCTCAACCACACCGGTTCGCACAAGGTCAACAACGTGCTCGGCCAGATCATGGTCGCGCGCCGCATGGGCAAGAAGCGCATCATCGCCGAGACCGGCGCCGGCCAGCACGGCGTCGCCACCGCGACGTTGTGCGCGCGGTTCGGGCTCGACTGCGTGGTCTATATGGGCGCCGTCGACGTCGAACGGCAGCAGCCCAACGTGATCCGGATGGAAATGCTCGGCGCCAAGGTGATCCCGGTGCAATCGGGATCGCGCACGCTGAAGGACGCGATGAACGACGCGCTGCGTGATTGGGTCACCAACGTGCACAACACATTCTACTGCATCGGCACGGTGGCGGGTCCGCATCCCTATCCGATGATGGTGCGCGACTTCCAGTCCGTGATCGGCGACGAGACGCGCGTGCAGATGCAGGAGGCCGAAGGCCGGCTGCCGGATTCGCTTATCGCCTGCATCGGCGGCGGCTCCAACGCGATGGGTCTGTTTCATCCGTTCCTGGACGATCCCTCCGTCGAAATTTTTGGCGTCGAAGCGGCGGGGCATGGACTGACGCAACTGCATGCCGCCTCGATCGCGGGCGGCCGTGCCGGCGTGCTGCACGGCAACCGCACCTATCTCTTGATGGATGACGACGGCCAGATCCAGGACGCGCATTCGATCTCGGCGGGGCTGGATTATCCTGGCATCGGGCCGGAGCATTCCTGGCTGCACGAGACCGGCCGCGTCACCTATCTGTCGGCGACCGACGACGAGGCGCTTGAAGCGTTTCAGCTGCTGTCGCGGCTGGAAGGCATCATCCCCGCACTCGAGCCGGCACATGCGATCGCCAAGGTGATGGAGCTCGCGCCGAAGCGGCCAAAAGATCATCTGATGGTGGTCAACCTCTCCGGCCGCGGCGACAAGGACGTGCCGCAGGTCGGCGACATCTTGAAGGGCAAGAAGAAGTGACCACCCGCATCGATGCTCGTTTCGCCGACCTCGCCAGGCAGGGTCGCTCGGCGTTCGTCACCTTCCTGATGGCCGGCGATCCCGATCCAAAAACGTCGCTCGACATCATCAAGGCGCTGCCGAAGGCCGGCGCCGACATCATCGAGATCGGCATGCCCTTTACCGATCCGATGGCGGATGGGCCGTCGATCCAGGCGGCGGGCCTGCGCGCGCTCAAAGCCGGCATGACCCTGAGGAAGACGCTGGAGTTGGTCCGCGGCTTCCGCAAGGACGACGACGCCACGCCGCTGGTGCTGATGGGCTACTACAATCCGATCTATATTTACGGCGTCGATAAATTCCTCGCCGATGCCAGGACCGCCGGCGTCGACGGCCTGATCATCGTCGACCTGCCGCCGGAGGAAGACACCGAGCTTTGCATTCCGGCGATGAAGGCGGGGCTCAATTTCATCCGTCTGGCGACGCCGACCACCGACGACAAGCGCCTGCCGGCGGTGCTCGCGAATACGTCGGGCTTTGTCTATTACGTCGCCATCACCGGGATCACCGGCAGCGCCAGCGCCGATTCCACGGTGGTCGGCGAGGCCGTCGCCCGCATCAAGCGTCATACCAAACTGCCGGTTTGCGTCGGCTTCGGCATCCGCACGCCGGACGCGGCGCGCGCGATTGCGGAGAATGCCAACGGCGCCGTGGTTGGCACCGCGCTGGTCGATGCGCTCCGCGCCAGCCTGGATTCCGAGGGCCGCGCGACCCCTAAAACCGTCGGTGCCGTCGCCGATCTGGTGTCCGCGCTGGCACAGGGCGTAAGAGGCGCGAAACAGGCCGCAGAATAAGCCATAATTGCGTGGAATAGGCGTGAGTCGCGGCTTGTTGGGCTGAGCCTGGGTCGCCATATTCCAGTCAATGCGCTTAACCGCATTTCGGAGCGAAACATGAATTGGCTCACCAATGTCGTCCGGCCAAAAATCCGCAACATCCTGCGCCGCGAGACGCCGGAGAATTTGTGGATCAAGTGTCCGGATTCCGGGCAGCTCGTGTTCTACAAGGACGTGGAGGCCAACCAGTTCGTCATTCCCGGCTCGAACTACCACATGCGCATGGGCGCGGTGGCGCGGCTGAAGTCGATCTTCGACAACGAGACCTGGTACGACATCGCGTTGCCGGAAGTGACGGCCGATCCGCTGAAATTTCGCGACGAGCGCAAATATGTCGACCGCATCAAGGACGCGCGCGCCAAAACGGGACTGAACGACGCCATCAAGGTCGGCTACGGCAAGCTGGAGGGCGCCGGCGTCGTCATCGCGGTGCAGGATTTTGATTTCATGGGCGGCTCGCTCGGCATGGCCGCGGGCGAGGCGATCGTGCGCGGGCTCGAACTCGCGGTGGAGAAGAAGTCGCCATTCATCGTGTTCGCGGCCTCCGGCGGCGCGCGGATGCAGGAAGGCATCCTGTCGCTGATGCAGATGCCGCGTACCACCGTCGGCGTGCAGATGCTGCGGGAAGCGAAGCTGCCCTACATCGTGGTGCTGACCAATCCGACCACCGGCGGCGTCACCGCCTCCTACGCCATGCTGGGCGACGTGCAGATCGCCGAGCCCGGCGCGCTGATCGGCTTCGCCGGTGCGCGCGTGATCGAACAGACCATCCGCGAAAAACTGCCGGAAGGATTCCAGCGCGCCGAATATCTGCTCGACCACGGCATGGTCGACATGGTGGTGCATCGCCACCAGATGCGTCCGACGCTGGCGCGGCTGTGCCGGCTGCTGACGAAATCCCCGGCGCTCGAAGCCGCCTCAAAACCTGCGCAGCAGGTTACCGATCCGGCGCAGATCGTATCGGCGCCGGAAGTCGTGCCGGCTGCGCCCCACGCGTGAATCTACCTGCCGCCAAACCCCAGCCGCTCGGTGAATTGATCGCGCGGCTGTCTGCCTTGCATCCGAAGCGCATCGATCTCAGCCTCGATCGCATGCACCGCCTGCTGGCGCGGCTCGATCATCCGGAAGCCACGCTGCCCCCGGTGATCCATATCGCGGGCACCAACGGCAAGGGCTCCACCATCGCCTATCTGCGCGCGATCCTCGAGGCCGCAGGCCTGCGCGTGCACGTCTACACCTCGCCCTACCTGGTGCGGATCAACGAATGCTTCCGCATCGGCGAGAAGGGCGGCGGCCAGTTGGCAAGCGATGCCGAGTTGCGCCGGGTGCTGGAGCACTGCGAACAGGTCAATGCGGGCGAGCCGATCACGATTTTCGAGATGGAGACCGCGGCCGCGTTCTGCCTGTTTGCGGAGCACGAGGCCGATGTCGTGCTGCTGGAGACTGGCCTCGGCGGCCGGCTCGATGCCACCAACGTGATCGACAGGCCGATCGCGACCGTCATCACGCGCGTCAGCATGGACCACACCGAATTCCTCGGCAGCACGCTCACCGCCATCGCGGGTGAGAAGGCCGCCATCATCAAGCGCAGCGCGCCGGTGATCTGCGCCGAGCAGGCGCCGGAGGCGATGTCGGTGATCGAGGCGCAGGCAAAGCGCATGCGCGCGCCGCTGCATGCGGCGGGACAGCAATGGCATGTCGGCGTCGAGCGCGGCCGACTGGTCTATCAGGACGAGCGCGGCCTGATGGACCTCGCAGCGCCAAAGCTGTTCGGGCGGCATCAATTCGACAATGCCGGTCTTGCGATCGCAACGTTGCGAGCGATCGAGGCGTTCAAGATCGGGATGCCGGCATTCGAGGCCGGCATCGTTGGCGCCGAGTGGCCGGCGCGGATGCAGCGGCTGGTCGCAGGCGCGCTGGTTGATCAGGGGCCGAAGGGGTGCGAGATCTGGCTCGATGGCGCGCACAATGCGGAAGGCGGACGCGTCACGGCGGCGGCGCTCGGCGATCTCGAGGAGCGCGTGTCGCGCCCGCTGGTGGTAATCGCCGGCATGATGGCGAACAAGGATGCGGGCGCATTCCTCGCCAATTTCGCCGGCCTGACACGGCACATCGTCACCGTGCCGATTCCCGGCCGCGACAATGCGATGCCGCCGGATCGGTTGGCCGATGCGGCGCGCGCGCTCGGCATGCGCGTGGAAAATGCTGCGAGCGTCGAAGCTGCGCTACATGCGCTGTCGCGCCTCGCTTACGAAGTGCCGCCACGCATCCTGATCACCGGCTCGCTCTATCTCGCCGGTCATGTGCTTGCGATCAACGGCACGCCGCCGGGGTAACGTCCGAAGAAAATTAATCCGAAAAATCAAATGGCCGCTGAAATTGCTTTCAGCGGCCGCCCGGGTAGAAATATTGATTATTTATGAACTAGCCAGCCCCGGTCTTTGTAAAGACTAGCCAAAACGTCCGCGAACTGCGAGTCGGAACGCGGGTTCCGCCTTTATAACAAAGGATGATGTTGCAGGCTGGTCTCACCCAAATGAGTTAAATGCCCTAACAACGTTTTTGCACGGTCGTACAACCACAGCTGCCGAAAGTTGAAATTCCCATGCGCTTTGCCGCGATTGCCGACGTGCACGGAAACTATCTCGCGCTGGAAGCCGTGCTGGCCGACATCCGCGCCCAAGGCATTGGCGAGATCGTCAATCTCGGCGACATGGCGAGCGACCCGCTTGATGCGCGGCGAACCATGGACGCGCTGATGGCGCTCGATGCCGTTCACGTGCTCGGCAATCATGATCGCTATCTGATCGATCGGCCGCCGGAAAAGATGGGATCATGGGATCGCCCCGCCCATGCGCAGCTCGAAGTGCGCCATCTCGATTGGCTGCGCGCGGTGCCAAAGACGGCCGTGTTTCGCGATCAGGTGTTTCTCTGTCACGCGACGCCTGACCATGACGAGATCTACTGGCTGGAGACGGTCTTGCCCGACGGCACGGTGCGGATGTCAGCGCTGGATGCAATCGAGAAACACGCACAAGGCATCACGCAGTCCTTGATCCTCTGCGCGCATACCCATCTCGCCCGTGCGGTCAGGCTTCGCGATGGCCGATTGATCGTCAATCCCGGCAGCGTCGGTTCACCCGGCTATCGCGATACTCATCCGTTTCCGCATGTCATCGAGGCCGGCACGCCGGATGCGCGTTACGCGATCCTCGAACTCGTCGACGGCAGCTGGCGCATCGCGTTCCGGCATGTGCCGTATGATCACGAGGCGATGGCGACGCTCGCGCGACAGAACGGCCAGGCCGAACTGGCGTCAGCGCTGGAGACGGGTTGGATGGGCTAAAGATTCGTAGCCCGGATGGAGCGAAGCGCAATCCGGGAGGATCGCGCCGCGAAGGTAGCGCCCCGGGTTTTGCTTCGCTCCACCCGGGCTACGAGATCATTCGCCGCAAAAACAAAACGGCCGGCTATTCGCCGGCCGTTTCACAATCAGCAAATAGAAAGCCGATCAGACCGCAGCAGTGATCCACTGCTGCAGCTTCGCCTTCGGCGCGGCGCCGACCTGGCGGGAGGCCATCTCGCCGCCCTTGAAGATCATCAGGGTCGGGATCGACATCACGCCGTATTTCGAGGCCGTCTTCGGGCTCTCGTCGACGTTCAGCTTCACGATCTTGACCTTGTCGCCCATCGCGCCGGAAATCTCGTCGAGGGCGGGGGCGATCATGCGGCAGGGGCCGCACCACTCGGCCCAGAAATCGACGACCACCGGCCCGGTCGCCTTGAGCACTTCGGCTTCGAAATCGGCGTCAGAAACCTTGCCAACGGCCATGGGAATTACCTCGTTCAGTTAGGAATTAAGCGGCGCAGGATGAGAATCGCGCCCGGGATGATAGCGTCAAACCTATGAACGCGATCCTGCCGGGTCAAGCACGGGTCACGCCGAGATGATGGATGCCAGCTCGGCCTCCAGCGCGGGGGCTGAAATCTCCATTAATTCAGCGGTTTCGGTCCAAAGCAGCGCCGCTCGGACCATCCGCTGGGGATAAAGCTTGCCAAGCACCGCCCGGTACAGCGCGAGCTGGCGGACATAGCCCCTCGGCGCCTCGTCAGGCCGGCTCGGCGGGGCGTGGTTGGTCTTGAAATCGACGATCAGGACCTCGCTGTCGGTGACGACCAAACGGTCGATCTGCCCGGATACCAGCGCCGGCCGGCCGCCTGGCCGCTCCAGCCGCCCGACGATCGAGACTTCGGCGCGGCTGCCGGGGGCAAACACGGCCGCGAAGCGCGCATCCGCAATCAACGCCAGCGTGCTTTCGGCCAGCGCCTGCCGTTCCTCCTCGATCCAGCCATCGGCATTGCGGACGAGATAGGCCAGCGCGGCCTCGCGGCGGCGCGGGGCCGCGATATCGGGCAGCGATTGCAGGAGCCGGTGCACCAGCGTCCCGCGCTGCAGGGCGCGGGCGCGTTGCGTGAGCGATTCGGCCGTCCGTACCTTGTGGCTATCGTCATCTGCGGGGTCGGATGGCCGCACAAAACTTTCTGCTGAAATTTCCGGCTGCGCCGGGGTCAGCAGCCAGTTGGGCAGCACCGTCGACGCCGGCGGGGACGCCGCAGCAGCGGGAGCGGCCGACGGCGCGGTCTCCCCCGCTCGGGTATAGCGCTTCACCCGGCCTACCGCGGTTTCGAGCTCCTGAAGCTGCAAGGTGGAACCGGCGAGACCCTTGGTGATCAGATCGTACCAGGACAGCGGCCGCACGCTCTTCATGTTGCCGGGCAGGCAGCCGCCGACGATCAACCTGTCCGCGGCGCGCGTCATCGCGACATAGAGCAGGCGGCGGTACTCATCTTCGGTATCGTCGATCATCGCCGCGCGGGCCGCGACGACGGCCGGTGGATCCTCGGCCTTGCGGCCGGCCCAGACCACCACGCCCGGCGCATGCGGATCGGCATTGCCTTGCGGCAGGTTGATGAGTTTTAGCCGCTGCGTATCCGAGGGCGACGTCGTGGTGTCCACCAGGAAAACGACGGAAGCCTCCAGTCCCTTGGCGCCGTGCACGGTCATGACGCGAACCTCGTCGCGCGAGATTTCCATGTCGCGCTTCACCTCGAGATCGGCGGTGCGCAGCCACGCCATAAAGCCCTGCAACGAGGCCGGCGCCTTGCGTTCGTAATTCAGCGCCAGCTCCAGAAACTCATCCAGCGCGTCGTTCGCTTCGTGTCCGAGCCGCCGCAGGATTCGCGCGCGTCCGCCGTCACCGCCCAGCAGCCAGGCATAGAACGCAAAAGGCGTCTCGCGGGCAAAGCGGCGTTCGCATTGTTCGAGCCGCCACAGCGCATCCCTCAACCGGCCATCAGCCGAAGCGCGCTCGGCCAGTGTCGCGCGCAACGATCCCTTGCGCTGCCAGGCGATCTTGAACAGGTCGTCGTCGGATAACCCGAACAGCGGGCTCTTCAGCGCTACCGCCAGCGCCAGATCATCCTGCGGCAGCAGCAGCGCGTCGGCGAGGTTCATCAGGTCGATGATCGCGATATGCTCGGTCAGCTTGAGGCGGTCGGCGCCAGCCACCGGGATGCCGGCGTGCTTCAGCGCCTGGATCACGGCGTCGAACGCGTTGCCGCGCCGCCGCACCAGCACCAGCATGTCGCCAAAGCGCAGCGGCCGTCGGGCATTCCTGCTGCCGGTCATCACGCCGCTGCCGACCAACGTCTTGATCTCGGCCTGGATGCGCCGGGCAAGCTTCACTTCGGGGCTGGTCGCGGCAACGCCGTCGAACGGCGCCCGCCAGCCTTCGATGTCCTGCCGGTCGTCGGCTTCCGCCAATTCCCAAAGGTCGATCTGGCCGGGCCCTGCGTCGGCCAGCGCATGATGGATCGGATTTCCGATATCGACCGCATGAATGCTGCGAAAGATATCCTGCTCGCGAAACACCTGATCGACCGCATGCAGGATCTCCGGTCCCGACCGGAACGAATAGGTAAACGACACCGGATCGAACTTCAGTCCGGCGCCCTCGAACTTCCGCTGCAAGGCGCGGCGGCGCAGGTCGAACTCGCGTGGGGCTGCGCCCTGGAACGAAAAAATCGACTGCTTCTCGTCGCCAACCGCGAACACCGTTCGCACCACGCCATCACGCGCGCCCGCGCCCGAAGTGAATTCGGAGATGATGTGCGCGACGATGTCCCATTGCCGCGGGCTGGTGTCCTGCGCCTCGTCGATCAGCACATGGTCGACGCCGCGGTCGAGCTTGTAGTGCACCCAGCCGGAGGAGACGCGGTCAAGCATCTCCAGCGTCTTGTCGATCAGATCGTCATAGTCGAGCAGCCCGCGTTCCTGCTTCTCACGCCGGTAATTGGCCGCCGCTGCGGTCGCGATATGAAGAAGCGCCTCAGTGCGGTCGCGCGCGATTACGGCGCGGCGCTTCGCGATCAGGGGCGCGAGGCGATCAATCTCGGATTCGAACAGGCGTCCAACCGCAGGATTGTCCCGCGCAAAGTTCTTTGTAACGACAGATTTACGCGGCGTGCGATCGGCGTCGGTGAGAAACACGCAGAGATACTCGTCCACCTGGGCTGCACCGGAAAACGCCAACGCGGCGCGAAGCTGCGCGGCCTGGCCCTGATCGGTCTTGCTCCCGGTATCGAGGACCTGGGCGATTTCCTGCCAGTGCGACCGCGGCAGGTTCGGTCCATCCAATATCTCGCGCTCGACGTCTTCAATGCGATCATCGGGCTCGACGCCGAGCGCGGCGGAAGTTTGCGCGGCGGCCGCCTGCGCGCTGCCGGCGGCGTCTGTCCAGGCCATGAAATGATCGCGGCTGAGACAGGCCTCGCGCACCACGTCCTTGAAGGTGGCGTCGGCCGCGCTCGCCATCGCCGTCATCAGCGCGCGGCCCGTCGCGCTGTCGGGGTTGCGCGACGCTTCGAGGAAAACGCCGAGATTGGCGCGCTCCATCATCTCGTTCTGGTCACGATCGTCGAGCACGGCAAACCGCGCCGGCACATTCGCCTCGAACGGGAATTGCTGCAGCAGCCGCGTGCATAGTGCGTGAATCGTCTGCACCTTCAGCCCGCCCGGCGTCTCCAGCGCGCAGGCGAACAGTTTGCGCGCTGACTTCCTTAGGCGCGCACTGGGATGGGGAATGCCGGCATCGCGGATCGCCGCATCCAGCGCGTCGTCGTCAAGCGTCACCCAATGGCCGAGGGTGGTGAAGACGCGCTCCGCCATGTTGGCCGCGGCGGCTTTTGTAAAAGTGATGCAGAGGATTTTTTCCGGCGCGACATCGTCGAGCAGCAGCCGGATCACCCGCTGCACCAGCACATGGGTCTTCCCCGAGCCGGCGTTGGCCGAGACGAAGGCGGAAGCCGCCGGATCGGATGCACGCGCCTGGGTGGCGCGAACGGCATCGGGAATGACGCGCGCAGTCTTCACCATTCCTCGATCCCCAGTCCGCCGGCCGCTGACCATTCCTTGATCCGGGCGAGATCGTCATAGGCGCCGTAGCGGTTCGACCACATCGACAGGTTAAGCGACGTGTAGGCGGTCTCCTCGTTCTCGAATTTGCGGATCAGCGCTTCTAGCTGTTCGAGCGCGTAGTCGGCCGCCTCGTCCGGCCGCTGCGGCGTATCGTTGTTCCTGATCTTCAGTTCCAGCGAGCGCTGTTCGCCTGGCGGATTGTTGCCGCTGAGCCTGACATAGACGAGTTCGCCGACGGATGAACCGGCGTGAGTATTCTCAAAGCCGCCCTCGCGCAGGATCGCAGCCTCCAGCGTCAATTGCGGTGACAGGCCCATGCGAACCTGTTTTCCCGTCGGCGGCTGGCCGGTCTTGTAATCGAGGATCGCAAAGCTGCCGTCATGGCGCTGCTCGATCCGGTCGGCGCGCGCGGACAGCGTGAAGATGCGTTCGTTGTCGAGCGGAATTTTGATCTCGCCTCTGATCTCGGCGGCAATTTTCTCAATATCGTCGCGCCGCGCCTCTTCCCAATCCGCAAACCACGCGGCGATGCGCTGGAATCGCGGCCACCACAGCGCGCGCGCCTCCGGCCGTTCCATCAGCGGCGCGAAAAATTTCTCGCCGATACCTCGCAGCACCAGCGCGGGCTGGGCGGGGAGGGCGTCCGCGAACTTTTGCGTGAATTCGCCGAGCGCGTCATGGATCGCCGAGCCGCGGTCGGCCGCCGACAGCGGCATGTCGACGGGGTCGAGCGGATCGAGCCGCAAAATATATTTCGCGTAGATCGTATAGGGATCGCGTAGCCAGTCCTCGATCGCCGTGACCGACAGTTTTAGCGGACGCGTCGCGACCGGCGGTTTTGGCGCAGGCTGCGCAATCGGTTCAACCGCGTCGGGCTGGTCCAACTCGCCGGCGAAGCGGACATAATTTTCACCGGCGCTCTTGGCCTCGTCCCAGCGCGCTTCGCCGGCGACGGCCTCCAACCGGTGCAGAAAGCGCGAGGCGACAGCCGGCGCGCCGCCGACCTTGGCAGAATGGGTCAGGATCACATCGTCCGTTCCCAGCAATTGCGCGAAGTCATGCGCGGAAAGGCCGATGCGCCGCTCCGGCAAATCGAGGCCGAGTTCATGGCGCATCGGCCGGCTCAGCCAGGGATCGACCCGCGGCGCCGGCGGCCACACGCCTTCGACCAGCCCGCCGAGGATGGCGCGGTCGGATTCGGTCAGCCGCGCTTCGAGCTGGCCGTAGATGTGCAGATGCGCGCTCGCCGATTCCGGCCGCCGCACCATGCGATCGGCATAGGCGGTCTGGAAAACATCAGGGTAATCGCCGAGCTGGACCATCAGGCCACTCGGCTTCTGTTCGGCGAGCAGGTCGTCGAACGCCGCTGACAGCGCAGCGCCTTGCGCT
This sequence comes from Bradyrhizobium sp. AZCC 2262, assembly GCF_036924535.1. Taxonomy (NCBI): domain Bacteria; kingdom Pseudomonadati; phylum Pseudomonadota; class Alphaproteobacteria; order Hyphomicrobiales; family Nitrobacteraceae; genus Bradyrhizobium; species Bradyrhizobium sp. AZCC 2262. The sequence continues at coordinate 8,176,862 of NZ_JAZHRT010000001.1, forward strand.
TCCTCGAAGGCGATTGCAACGCCGTTTTGATCCGAGGATAGCGCGATCAGCGTTTCGCGGTGGCGTTGCGCCAGTTCGGCGAAATCGAATGGTTTTGACGAGCCCATGACTTCCAGCGGCGCCAGCGCTTTTTGCAGCGCCGCGATCAGCGTCTGCGCCTGGTCGAGTTCGTCATCCCTCAATTTCGCGCGCGGCTCGGAGGCGTGAAGCGAGGAGATCTCGTGGCTCCTGAGCTTCCTGAGCTCGACGCGGAAACGATCGAAGTCGCGCGCCAATCCGGCCGTTCCCGCCTGCGGCCGGGTGCCGCGCAGCAGCGCCAGTTCGAGGATTTCGATGGCGTGCTTGAACGTGCCGGACGCGTGGCCTAGCCGAAACAGCGGATGTTTCAGCAGTGCGAGCAAAGTCGGCGGCTCCAGCCCCTTGCTGGTAGCTTCCGCGGCAAGGCGGGCAAAAATGCCGCCTGGTGTATCCATCAGCGCATCGCCGCCGGAATCGTCGAATTCGAGATTCCAGCGGGTCAGCGCCGCCATCACCCGCCGCGCCAGCGCGCGATCGGGCGTCACCAGCGCCGCCGATTTGTTCAGGTGCCGCGCCTCGCGCATCGCCACCGCAATTGCCAGCGCCTCCATTTCCGAATTGGGCGCTTCGACGACGGCTAGCTTCGCGATGCCGCCTTCGATCCTTCGCGCGACTTCCGGTTGGACCAGACGATCGTGCCATTGTTCGGTCGCGCTCGAGGGGCGCATCGTCTCGGAGACCAGTATCTCGCGTCCCTGCGGACCTGGCGTGCCGAGAATTTCGACGTCGCTTCGCTTGATGCCGAAGCGATCCAGCAGACCGTGCATCGCGAATTGCGGATGGTTCGAGGAGGGCTGCGTGGTGAATTTACCCTGCGCGTCTCTGACGCCGCCGATCGTCTGCCAGGCTTCCTCGTCGAGATCGGTGTCGAGCCCCGGCAGCACCACCGCGCCCAACTTCAAGCCGGCCACGGCGGTCAGGAATTTTGCGGTCGCCGGCATCGAACCGGTCGAGCCGGCTGCAACCACCGGCCCCTCATGATGTGCGGTCAGGCGGGCGGCTTCGGCCTCTATCAGGCGGTCGCGCCGTTCGGCGGGTTCGATCCGGCCGATTTCCTTCAGATGCTCCGGCCACGCCTTGCGCGCGATGCGCAGGAATTCGAGCGAGTGCTGCCAGTATTTGTCGAACTGGTCGGGGACAAGTTTGTCGAGCGCTTCCCAGGCGACGCCGCGCGTCACCATGTCGTCCATCAGCCGCGCCAGGTCGCCGGCCAGCGCCAATGTCGAGGCCGGGCCGCCAACCACGAGCGGCGCCGACACCGGACTTTTCGCCCATGCCGCGACCAGATGCGCCAGCGTCAGGCGGCGCTCCAGCTCGCCGAGTCTCGGCGGAACGTCGAGCGGTGCCACGCCGCCGAATTGTTCGGAGCCTTCCGCAAACGCCAGCTCGTCCTCGTCGATGTCGCCGAGCGCCACGATGCGCGGCAGGATCGCAGCGTCGGTCTTCAGCTCATCGAGAAAGATTTCCCGCGCCAGCCGGCCGGCGCGCCGGGTCGGCAAATAGAGCGTCGCCGTTGCGAGATTGAGCGGATCCCTGCGCGCCTCGAATCCCTCGACCAGCCGACCGTCGACCAGCGCCGCGATGACGGTGCGCAGGAAAGGGACGGATACGGGAACGCTGAAAACGCGCATGGGCTTCCTGATTCGAGGTCAGGCGCCAATATAGGGAGGTATTGGGAGGAGGTCATGGGTGAGGGTGAGGATGCCCACCTCTCTGTCGTCCCGGCCAAGCGAAGCGCGAGCCGGGACCCATACCGCGTTGTGCCCTCGGCTCAAGGCGAGATGGCGGACGTTCGTCGCAACAAATGAGGGCCGGTGGTTATGGGTCCCTGCCTTCGCAGGGACGACGATAGTTGGGCGACTCAAGCCACGCTTTCCAGAAACGCCTCTTCCGCGGCCTGCACCGCGTCGGGGGTTCCGACGTGCATCCAGACGCCGTCGAGCCGCAAGCCGAATAGCCGTTCTTGCTCGTTGGCGCGGTCGAACATTTTTGTCAGCGAAAACTCGCCGGCGGGCGCGTCGGCAAACAGCGAGGGCGACATGATTGCCGCGCCCGCATAGACGAACGGCACCACCTGGTGTTCACGCCGCTTGCGCAACGCGCCGTCCGGCAGCATGGCGTAGTCGCCGCGTCCGGCATAGCCGATGCTGCTTGTGGTCGGCGCCATCAGGAGCAGGATGTCCATCCGGTCGGGATCGAAGGTTTCGGCGAGCCGCGCCAGATTGGGCCGCACGCCGTCGATCCACATCGTGTCGGCGTTGAGGTGGAAGAACGGCTCCTTGCCGAGCAGGGGCAGCGCCCTCACGACAGCGCCGCCGGTGCCAAGCACGACGTCGCGTTCGTCGGAAATGATGATGCGGGGCCGGACGCGGCTCGCGGTGTGCCGGATGATCTGGTCGGGCAGGTAATGCACGTTGACCACGGCCTCGCTGACACCGGCGTTGGCGAGCTTGTCCAGCACGTGATCGAGCAGCGGCTGGCCGGCCACGCTCACCAGTGGCTTCGGCATGTGGTCGGTCAACGGGCGCATGCGCAAACCGAGACCGGCGGCAAGAACCATGGCTTTGGTGGGCGTAACGGACATTTTTGGAATTTCTCGAACCATCAAATCGCGCCGCGGATCATACCACGGCGAGGAGCTTGAACCAGCAACCATGAGGCCTTAGTTGCCGCACATGACGGCCGTACGACGGCCGCCGGGGGGCCAAACCTCAGACCTCAGCGTCCTCGGCCCCGCGCCTGGCTGCCTTCTTCTTCTTGTCGCCCTGCTTCAGGAAGTTGACGCCGATCTGATCGCCGTTGACCCAGGCCAGCTCGCAGCGCCGATAGGCAAGCCCGGTGGACGACAGCAGCAGGAAGAATTCCTTTAAGTGCAGGCCCTCGACCGACCCTTCGACCGTCAGCTTGGCGCCGGTCTCGGAGACGTCTTCCATCACGCAGTCACGCCGCCAGGTGCCGTCGATGCCCATCATGTGCGCCGCAAAGCCGCGCTCGAATACGATCCGATCTCCCTTGCGACGTTCCGCCCCCGCCATGGCCGTCTTCCCGTGTCAAACTGAATGCGCCGTGCCTCCGCGGCATGGCCTGTTCCAGAATAAGTGCGAGGTGGCTAACAGGAGGTAAATCAGGGAAGCGGCGGCGGTACGTTGGCGGCATACCATTCGCGAAACGCCGCCAGCGCCGGGTGCGCCAGCGAGCGGTTCAGGTAGGTCCAGATCCGGGGCTGGTGGCGCAGATATTGCGGCTTGCCGTCGCGCCGGTTGAGCCGGGCGAAGGTGCCGAGCAGGCGGGTATTCCGCTGCGCCGACATGATGGCGTAAAGTTCGGCGAAACTGGCCGGGTCGAACTGAGCATCGGCGGCGCGGCGCGCCTTGATGTAGCGGGTCAGAAGCGTCAATTCGAGTTGCTCGGCAACGTCGATCCGCGCGTCCTGCAGCAGCGACACCAGATCGTAGGCGGCGGGGCCAAGCACGGCATCCTGGAAGTCGATGATCCCGACACGCAAGATCCCCGTACGGTCGCCGAGCCAGATGATGTTGGGCGAATGAAAATCCCGCATCACCCAGGTTCGCGGCGCAGCCGCCGGCTTTTCCAGCAACGTTCGCCACATCGTGACGAATTCGTCGCGCTGTTGCTGGCTGACTTCGGCGCCGCGATCCGGCAGATACCATTCCAGCATCAGGCTGATTTCGACCAGCCATGTGTCGATATCGTAGACCGGAATTCTGTATGGGCCCTGCGGCTCCAGCGGCGCGGTTTCGGGCAGGGCTTTGCGATGCAGCTCCGCCAGCATGTCGGTCGCCACCTCGTAGCGCTCGACGATCGGTCGCGGCGGGTCGCCTTCGATGACGCCGGCGCTGCCAAAATCCTCGGTGATCAGGAAACCGGAATTCAGATCGGAATGCCGGATCGCGGGCGCAGAAAAACCGTGCGCGCGCAGGCCATTGTCGATGGCGACGAACGGCTTGACATCTTCGGCCAGATGAACGGCCGCGCTGTAGGATTTTCCCTCATAGATCGCAGGACCATCCGGCCGGCGCGGCGAATTCATCAGGATCGACGTGCTGTCGTCGCGGACCAGCCGCGCATAGGAGCGCGTCGAGGCGTCGCCCGGCATGCGCTGGCGCTCCGCATCCAGGAAGCCGGAATCGCTGAGAAACTTTCGCAAGCTCGTCAATCGCGTCACCTGGGCGGCCGCTTTTCCATAGCCGGTGATTTCGGCGGCGCGCGCGGTGGACCCGAGCGCCGGGCGATGGCTGAAGGCGATGTCGATGCGATCTTCGGGCATCGCATCGGGTGCGCGTTCCGGCCATTCGATCAGCGCCAGCGTGCCCTCCGGCAGCGGCGACAATCCGATTTCCTCCAGCTCGCTCGAATCAGTGATGCGATAGAGATCGGCGTGAAGAAGCGGAAACGGCAAATCGTAGCTCTGCGCCAGCGTGAATGTCGGGCTTGGCACTTCGAGTGCGGCATCGTTGGCGAGATAGCGGATCATCGCCCGGGCTGCGGCCGTCTTGCCGGCGCCGAGATCGCCGGAAAGCGTGATGACGTCACCCGGACCGACCAGCAGCGCGAGGTCGGTCATCAGATGCGCCGTCGCCGTCTCGTTCGCCAGCGCGACCGTGAATGTCGCTGATACTGTCATTCGGCGGCGTTGCGATGTGCGTTCTGATCGATCGGAAAGTCGCAGGTGACCGTGGTGCCCTTGCCGACCACCGAATCGACGCGCACCTTGCCGCCGTGCAGTTCGACAAAGGAGCGCACCAGCGACAGGCCGAGGCCGGCGCCGCGATGACGCGAGCCGTGGGAGTGGCTCTCGAACCAGTCGAACACCTTGTCCTTCACCTCAGCCGGAATGCCAGGGCCGGAATCGCTGACGGTGAAGATCACGCGATGCTCGGTACGCCGCGCGCTGATCGTGACTGCGGCATCGTGCGGCGAGAATCCGACGGCGTTGGCGAGCAAATTATAAAGCACCTGCACCACGCGCCGCTCGTCGCCGGTGAAGTTGCCGATATTGGAATCGATGTCGACCTTGAGTTCGATGCGGTCGGTCGCCAGCCGATCCTGAATGCCTTCGGCGGCAGCCCGGATCGCTTTCTCGATATTGACCGGGCCGAGCTCGAGCTTCATGGCGCCGGCATCGATGGTGGCGAGATCGAGGATGTTGTTGGTGAGCGCGAGCAGCGCGTTGGTCGATTTGGTGACGTAATCGAGATATTCGGCCTGCTTCGTCGTCAGCGGGCCAGTGGAGGGATCGCTGAGGAAATGCGCAAAGCCGATGATGGTGGTGAGGGGCGCGCGCAGTTCGTAGGACACGTGGTGGACGAAATCGACCTTCATCTGGTCGGCGGCTTCCAGCGCCTCGTTGCGTTCGCGCAGCGCCCGCTCGACATTCTCGGTGTCGGTGATGTCCTGGAAGGTCAGCATGGTCGCGCCGTCCGGCAGCGGCATGGTCATGCAGTCCAGCACGCTGCCGTCCTTGCGCTCGAGTTTCAGCGCCACCTGCGCCCGGTTCTCGATTCCCGTGATCGCTTCGCGCAGCGCCCGCCAGGTGAGCGCGTCGTCGAACAGCGGCTTGCACCACGCTTCGACGGTCTCGATGTGGGGTTGCTCCTTCAGCGATTCCGCCGACAGCTTCCACATTTTCTCGAAAGCGGGATTGAACAATTCGACCCGACCATTGCTGCCGAACACCGCGACCGCTTCAGCCAGATTGTCGAGCGTCTCATGCTGGACCCGGGTCAGCCGGTCGTAGCGGCGTGCAAGATCGAGGCTCTCGGTGACATTGTCGAATAGATAGGTGACGCCGCCTTCGAGGTTCGGCGTAGTGACGACGCTGACGGCGCGCCCATCGGGCAGGAACCAGGTGTAGTTCTCGGGCTCCAAGGCGCGATAGGCTTCGTGCAGCTTGGCCTTCCAGGCCCGGAAGTCGGGCTGTTCGGGTAGCTTGCGCGCCGCGCGCAGCCGGTCGAGCACGCTCGAATCGTCCGGATTGGAATCGAGGAAGGCCTGGTCGAGGCCCCACAGCCGCCGGTAGGATTCATTGTAGAACGCAAGCCGCCGCTGGCTGTCGAACACGGCGACGCCCGATGACAATTGATCGAGGGTGCGGCGATGGGCTTCCGCCATCCGCTCCATGGCGTCGCGCAACGCGGTCGCCTCGCTGGCGTCGATGGCGATGCCGGCGCTGCCGCCGCTAAGTCTGAGTGCCTGCACGTCATAGATGCGCCGCTCGCCGCCGACCACGATCGGCAGCCGCGCACTGAAAGTGGCATTGTCGTTCAGCATCCGGCCCATTTCGGCGCGCTGGTCGTTCTCCAGGAGCTCGAGGTTGCGGTAGATGGCATCCGCGACGCTGGCGCCCTCGGTGGCCCGCACATAGGCTGTGTTGGCGTAGCGCAGATTGCCCTCGCCGCTCTTGGCCCAGATCGGCCAGGGTGCCGCGGCGGCGAAGTCGCGCAGCAGCTCGGTCTCTTCGACAAACGTCCTGTAACGGAGATTGGATTCGGCGAGTTCCCGGCGCAATCCCCCGAGTTCGCGAATCCGCACAACGGCTTGCCCCCCGATGGCACGGCCCATCGCTTCGATGGCGCGGCCGTTCGAGGTGGAGAGATTGAGCAGAAAGCCTTCGCCAGCCTCGCGCAGCGCGTCGACCGCATGATCCATCTGCAGCGCCGGTTCCGGTGGCAGCCAGGTTCCAAAGGCGAGGATGCGTTGCGGTGAATTGGACAGCGCGTCCTGCGAGATCAGAAGCGAGGTGTCGCCGCTGATCTGGGGCCGGTTGTCGCCCGCCGCCCAGGCGATCAGGATCTGGGGTTCGGCGAACAGGAGCGCGCGCAGCCGGTCGGCCTGCACCTGCAGGTCGGCGATGTCGGAGCGCAGGTTGAGTTCCACCCGGCTGGCCCGAATGCGCGTGCGCATCAGCAGGATCGCAGCCACCACGGTAAAGCCGAGCAGCGACAGCGCTGTCGTCAGTGCCGCAAATTCCTGGTGATTGAGGTCGAGCAGGGCGGAAATCGCCTGTGGGATGGTCAAGTCCGCGGCCAGCGCGGGTTCCGGCGAGACGGAGAGGGCGGTGGCGAGCGCAATCACGCCGTTGCGCGCCAGTGAGGTGCACGACAGCAGGGTTCGACGCATTCCCGCGACTACGCCCGACATTATTTGCCCCAAAAACGCACGACTGCAGGCCCGGCGCTACCCCCGCCGAACACGAATCGGGCTGAGAGTATCCCCTTCACGAGTCGAGCGGTAAGAGTCCAGACCGTGAACTCAAATTTGGCTGTGAAAAATTCAGCTAGTTACCGTTGAGAGTCGTCTTTACTAGACGATTCAGCGTCCAGTCGAGCCGAAACCGCCACTGCCGCGATCGGTTGCTGAAAGCGACACCACCGGAACCAGTTGCGCCTGCACAACCGGCGCAATCACCATCTGCGCGATGCGCTCGCCGCGCCGGATCGGGAACGGCGTATCGCCGTGATTGATCAGGAGGACGTTGATCTCGCCGCGATAATCCGCGTCCACCGTGCCCGGCGAATTCAAGACGGTAACACCATGCTTGGCGGCAAGCCCGGAACGCGGCCGCACCTGCGCTTCAAAGCCGGAAGGCAGGGCTATTGTGAGCGCGGTCGGCACCATCGCGTATCTGCCCGGTGGCAGGATCAGCGGCGTGTCCGCGGGAACTGCGGCCAGCAGGTCGAGCCCGGCGGCATCCGCGCTCTGATAGGCTGGCAGCGCGAGACCTTCGCCGTGCGGCAATTGGTGGATATCGACCTTCACTGTCGCGCTCACGAATTCTTCTCCACGGTTTTCGCAATCTTCGCCACCAGTTCGGCTGCGACCTGCTCCTTGGTCATCACCGGCCAGGACTCCACCTCGATGCTGTTGGCGTTGGTCTCCTTGCCGTCGCGCGTCAGCAGGTGAACGGTGTTGCGGTCGCCGCCCATCACGCCGGTTGCGGGCGAAACGTCATTGGCGACGATCCAGTCGCAGCCCTTGCGCGCGATCTTGGCCTTGGCGTTGTCGATCAGATGCTCGGTCTCGGCGGCAAATCCGATCACCAGCGGCGGACGCCTGTCTGTCAATTTCGAGATCTTCGCGAGAATGTCGGGGTTTTCCACCAGTTGCAGCGGCGGCATGCCGGCTGCGGTCTTTTTCAGTTTCTGCTCGCCTTCGTTGGCGACGCGCCAGTCGGCTACGGCGGCTGCGAAGATCGCGATATCGGCCGGCAAGGCGGCCTCCACCCGATGCAGCATGTCGCGCGCCGATTCCACCCGGATCACCGTGACGCCCGCCGGATCGCGCAATTCGACCGGGCCGGAGACCAGCGTGACGTCGGCGCCTGCGGCTTGTGCGGCGGCGGCGATGGCAAAGCCCTGCTTGCCGGAGGAGCGGTTGGCGATATAGCGCACGGGATCGATCGCCTCATGCGTCGGTCCCGCCGTGATCAGCACGCGCTTGCCTGCGAGCGGACGCGGTCGCGGCGGACGAAGGATGTCGACGGCGGCGGCTGCGATTTCAATCGCCTCCGACATCCGCCCGACGCCGGCTTCGCCTGACTCAGCCATCTCGCCGGCGTTGGGGCCGATCATGTGGACGCCGTCGCGCCGAAGCTGCAGCACATTGCGGCGGGTGGCGGCGTTGTTCCACATCAAGGGATTCATGGCGGGCGCCAGCAGGATCGGCCGGTCGGCGGCCAGCAGGATCGCGCTGGCGAGATCGTCGGCATGGCCTTGCGCCATCTTCGCCATCAGGTCGGCGGTTGCCGGCGCCACCACGATCAGATCGCATTCGCGGGCGAGGCGAATATGGCCGGCGTCGAATTCGCTGCCGGGGTCGAACAGATCCGTATAGACGCGCTCATGCGACAGCGCGCTGGCGGAAAGCGGCGTCACGAATTGCTGTGCGGCCCTGGTCAGCACGCAGCGGACGTGAACGTGACGCTCTTTCAGCCGCCGGATCAGTTCCAGCGACTTGAAGGCGGCGATGCCGCCGCCGATGATCAGGGTGACGCTCCGTTCGCTGGCGGTGCTGATGCGCTGCGGGGCTTGTGCGGGGCCCTCCGAGGACGGCGGCGACACCGCTGCGCCAGGAAATTCGGCGCGCTGTATGAGCTCTCCGAGGATGACCCGGACTTCCTCTTCGACGGAGCGACCGTTTCCAGCCGAGCGGACACGCAGATAGGCTTTGACGGTCTCGTCGAGTTTTCGGATGGTCAGGCTGGCCATGGGCGCCTCCCGCGACAAGTGCAGTCAATGCTAGCACAATGTGCTATCACTGCAATCACAATTGGCGGATGGCGACCAGAATTCCGATAAAGGTGACCGCGATGATCCAGAGCGCCACCGTCCGCCAGCGGCTCTTGCGGCCCTCGGCCCGGCCCATGGCTGCGATCGTCTCCGGCGACAGCGTCAGGCCCTCCCGGGTCATCTTCTCCATGTTTTCGAGCACGGCAACCGCCCGCGAGGCGATCGCCGGCAGGCTCCCCATCACCCGGCCGAGTTCGCCCGCGCCTGACATCGCGCCCTGAATTCGCCCGAGTGGACCGAGGTTGCGCTCGATCCATTCGCGCACCACGGGATCGGCGACCTTCCAGATGTCGAGCTTGGGGTCGAAACCCCGCGCGACCCCCTCGACCACCACCATGGTCTTTTGCAGCAAGATCAGTTCGGGCCGGGTCTGCATGTCGAACAGGCCGGTGACTTCGAGGAGAAGCGTCAGCAGCTTCGCCATCGAGATTTCTTCGGCTGTGCGGTTGTGGATCGGCTCGCCGATGGCGCGGATGGCTTGCGCGAAATTCTCCACCGAGTGATGGCCCGGCACGTAGCCCGCCTCGAAATGCACTTCCGCAACGCGGCGGTAGTCGCGCGTGATGAAGCCCAGCAGAATTTCAGCGAGGAAGCGCCGCTCCTTCAGCCCGAGCCGGCCCATGATGCCGAAATCGACCGCCACCAGCCGGCCGGCATCGTCGAGAAACAGATTGCCGGGATGCATGTCGGCATGGAAGAAGCCGTCGCGTAGCGCATGGCGCAGAAAGCTCTGGATCACCTTGCGACCGAGATCGGGCAGGTCGACATGCGATTGTTCGAGCCGCGCATGGTCGTTCAGCGCGATGCCGTCGATCCACTCCATCGTCAGCACGTTGTGGGTGGTGCGATCCCAGTCGACGGTCGGCACGCGGAAATCCGGATCGTCGCGCGTGTTCTCCGCCATCTCCGACAGGGCGGCCGCCTCGAGCCGCAGGTCCATCTCCATCGCGACCGAGCGCGACATCGTGTTGATGACCTCGATCAGCCGCAGCCGCCGCGCTTCGGCCGAATGCGCTTCCGCATTGTGCGCGACAAAGAAAAAATCGCCGAGGTCACGGCGGAAACGCGAGGCGACATTGGGCCGGAGCACTTTCACCGCGACCGATTTGCGTAGGCCGTCCCGTTCGGTCTCGCCGCGATGCACCTGGGCGATCGAGGCGGCGGCGACCGGCGGGCCGAGGCTGACAAACGCTTTAGCCAGAGGGCGTTCCAGCGACGCGGCGATCACGGCCTCGGCTTCGGCTTGCGAAAACGGCGGCAGCCGGTCCTGCAGGCTTTCCAGGTCGCGTGCCATCGCGACGCCGACCACGTCGGGCCGGGTCGCCAGAAATTGCCCGAGCTTGAGATAGGCCGGTCCGAGCCGCGTCAGTGCGCGCGACAGCCGCGGGCCGGATTTGGCGCCGGGGCGTTCGATCAGCCGCGCCAGCCGCAGCGCGAGCTGTCCGGGCGGCGGCACGAGACTTGGGTCGACGACGCCGAACACGCCTTCGCGTGCAAACACGTAAGCGGCGCGGACGAGCCGCGCGATGTGGGTCGCCGCAGAAATCACAAACGCCAGCCTGAATGCAACGCCACGATGCCGCCGGACAGGCTTTCCCACTTCACCCGCGCAAAGCCGGCGTCGCGGATCATCTCGGCAAATTGATTGGGCCGGGGGAATTTCCGGATCGATTCGACAAGGTACTGATAGGATTCCGCGTCGCCCGTCACGGCGCGGCCGAGCGGCGGGATCACCTTGAACGAGAAGAAGTCGTAAAGCCGGTCAAGCCCGGGAACGTCGACGGTGGAGAATTCCAGGCACAAGAATCTGCTGCCGGGCCGCAGCACGCGATAGGCCTCGCGGAGCGCAGCATCGATCCGCGGTACGTTGCGAATGCCGAACGCGATGGTGTAGGCGTCGAAGCTGCGATCGCGGAGCGCCAGCGCCTCGGCATTGCCCTCGACGAATGAAACCTGCTGGTCGAGATGACGCGCCAGCGCCCGGTTGCGGCCGACCTCGAGCATATCAATATTGATGTCACAGACGGTGGCGTGGAAGCCGGCGCCTGCCGCCTCGGCCGCGCGGAAGGCGATGTCGCCGGTGCCGCCCGCGACGTCGAGCAGGGCAAAGGGCGCATCGACTTTCGGCGGGTTGAGCGCATTGATCATGATGTCTTTCCAGACCCGGTGCAGGCCTCCCGACATCAGATCGTTCATCAGGTCGTAACGGGACGCCACGCTATGAAATACGTCGTTCACCAGCGTCTGCTTGTCCCCCAGGGGCACGTCCCTGAAGCCAAAATGGGTGGTTTGGTCCGGCCGATCCATCAACTTTACTCCATCGGCAGACCATAGCGCGCCCGCCGCAATGGCGCTATCACGTCACCTCCATAAGGTGAATGCCTGCATGCCTGAATTGCCTGAAGTTGAGACCGTCCGCCGCGGCCTGCAGCCCGCCATGGAGGGGTCGAAAATCGTGAAAGCCGAGGCCCGCCGCAAGGATCTGCGGTTTCCCTTTCAAAAAGATTTTATCGCCCGGCTGCAGGGCCAGACGGTGACCGGCCTCGGCCGCCGCGCCAAATACCTGATGGCGGATCTCGGCTCCGGCGACGTGCTTTTGATGCATCTGGGCATGTCCGGCTCGTTCCGGGTGCTGGAAGGCGGCCATAACGACACACCGGGCCAATTCCACCATCCGCGCAGCGAGGACCGCGCGCATGACCATGTCGTGTTTCACATGTCATCGGGGGCTTCCATCGTGTTCAACGATCCGCGCCGCTTCGGTTACATGAAGATCATCGCCCGCAACGCGCTGGAGGACGAACCGCTGTTGAAGGGTCTCGGCCCGGAGCCGCTCGGCAACGAATTCGACGCCGCGATGCTGGCGCGCTCGTGCTTCAACAAGAAGACCAGCCTGAAGGCCGCGCTGCTCGACCAGCGGGTGGTCGCGGGGCTCGGCAATATCTATGTCTGCGAGGCGCTGTACCGTTCGCAACTATCGCCACGGAGGCTGGCGGCGACGCTGGCGACGAAGAAGGCGGAGCCGACCGACCATGCCGTGCGGCTGGTCGGTGCAATTCATTCCGTGCTCAATCAGGCGATCAAGGCCGGGGGTTCCTCGATTAGCGATCATCGCCTGACGTCCGGCGAGCTCGGCTATTTCCAGCACTCGTTCCAGGTCTATGACCGCGAGGGCGAGAAATGCCAAACTAAAGACTGCAGCGGCATCGTACGACGCTTCGTTCAGAATGGCCGCTCAACGTTTTGGTGCCCGAAATGCCAAAAATGACCATCACGCCGACGCTGCATACGCCGCGACTGATTTTGCGGCCGCTCGCGCTGTCGGATGCGCCGGCGATCCAGCGCCATTTCAACAACTGGAACATCATCCAGCATCTCGCATCGGTTGTCCCCTGGCCATATCCGGACGACGGCGCGGAGACTTTCATCGCGCAGGAACTGGAAAGAGCCGCCGCGGGGGAAGTGATCTATAATTGGATGCTGGTGCTGCGCGGCGGGGACGGCGAAGCCATCGGGAATATCCGCTTTCGTCCCTGGTCCGGCAATGCGAAGGGCGACCGGGGATTTTGGCTCGCGGAGCGCTACTGGAAACAGGGCTTGATGAGCGAAGCCGTCTCGGCGGTGAACGATTTTGCTTTCCGCGTGCTGGATGTCGATGTCTTCTACGCCTGTAACGCGGTTACCAATGAGGCGTCACGCCGCGTCAAGCAAAAGACCGGCGCCGAATTCCTCGGCTATGTCGAGCTTGCCCATCACAGCGGTCAGACGCGCGCGGAAAAATGGCGCGTGACGCGGGAAAACTGGTTGCGTCTAAATCCATAGCGAAGCAATCCAGCAGGGCTGGTGGCCGGATTGCTTCTGCGTTCGCCTCGCGCATTTGCCGTGCGCGAAGCGTGATATCAGACGCGAGCCCGGGTTCTCAGGAAGAGTGCGCTGTCAGTGTCGAAAGACGGGAGCGCAGCCCATTTAGGAATAATTGCGGGTATTTCCACGAATTCCTCGAGGACCGGTTCGTCGGTAGCCGTCACCGCATTGCCCAGCCGCGTTTCGACCCACTGCCAGAGGGCGCGTATTTCCTCCGCGGACTTACCGCCCGGCGCATGTTCGCAGACCGCAAGGCCGGCGCTCAGCGCGTCCTGGTAGTCGTTGCGCATCACGACAAAGGGCTGGGCCACGATCTCGGCGGCATCGAGTGCCGCCTCGGTGCCCAGCGCGTGTTCGGCGCCGGCAAGGCGCGCCGCGGCCCGGATCGGCGTCTGGTTCAGGACGTAGGCGAACGGCTTGTGCCAGGCCCGGATCACGCGCAGCGTCGCGGCGGTCGCCTCGATGTCGGCGATGCTCGGCCGCGTCGGAATCAGGCAGAGGTCGGAATAGCGAATGGCCGAATTGGTCGCGGCGGTTTCGCCGCCGGCGGTATCCACGATCGTCACCGTGACGCCGTCGTGCGCGAGCGATTGCAGGCGCTGTTCGACCTCCCGGGCGGCGTAGATCGGTTCGACGATCGGCGAGGCATAGGGACGGCGGCGCTTCCAGTTCGAAACGGTGCCTTGGGGGTCGGTTTCGATCAGTCGGACATTGTGGCCGGCCCGGATGGCGGCAAGTGCAAGGCTGATGGAAAGCGTGCTTTTTCCCGAACCGCCCTTCTGGGTGGTCAATACGATCGTCTGCATTTCAAGTCCCTTTGGATGGCTTTCAGGTATTTGGGTTACGGCAAACGGGCTGCGCCGCATTCTGCGACGGCAAGTTACGCGCTCGCTCAGACGTGCCCAGCCCGATCCAAAGGTCAGGGGATCGCGGTAGTCCGAATCACTCAGCTTGCAATGATGCCCGATTATGGAAATGTGGTCATCCGGGCAAATACTGCCGGGCGGTGCATTTGCGCCCGATGAAACCACAACAAGAAGCGGGAAAACAACATGACGGGTCATTGGCGGGATCGCGCAGCCACCAGTTTTCAATGTCAGAAGCAGCCGGCGGCCGGAAGCCGCGGCATGGTGGTTAGCAATCATCCACTGGCCTCGAGCGCGGGCGCGGAAATGCTGGCGGCGGGCGGCAACGCCATCGATGCGGCGATTGCGACATTGTTCACGCTGACGGTGGTCGAGCCGATGATGGTCGGCATCATCGGCGGCGGCATGGCCCATATCCGGCTGGCCGACGGCAGCCACCGCTTCGTCGACGGCCAGAGCACGGTGCCATCGGCAGTCAAGCCCGACACCTACCAGTCCAAGCCTGGCTCCGCGCATGACGTGTTCGATACCGTCGGCGATGAAAACCTGACCGGCCCGAAAGCGGTGGCCGTGCCGGGCTCGCTGAAAGCCTGGTGCGAGACGCTCGGCAAATTCGGCACAATGAGCCTTGCCGACGTCATGCAGCCCGCGATCAAGCACGCCGCGCGCGGCTATGCGGCGACGCCTTATTTGCACGAATGCATCACCGACAGCGCCGAGGAGATGTTGAAGGACAAAGAGATTTCGGCGATTTATTTGCCGAACGGAGTGCCGCTGAAGGCCGGCGAGCGCGTGGTGCAGTCGGAATACGCGGAAACGCTGACCTACATCTCCCAACGTGGCGAGGCGGCGCTGTATCAGGGTCCGCTCGGCGACATCCTCGTCGACTACATGAAGAAGAATGGCGGCTTCATCGCCCGCAAGGATCTCACGAATTACAAGACCGTCGAACGCCAGCCGATCCGCGCCGATTATCGCGGCTGGCAAATTATGGGGCCGCCGCCGCCCGCGGCCTCCGGCGTGCATATCGCGCAAATGCTCAACATTCTCGAAGGCTATGATATCGCAAAGCTCGGCTTCGGCTCCGCCGCCACGATCCATTACCTTGCCGAGGTGCTCAAGATCGCCTTCGCCGACCGCGCCGCCGCGAGCGGCGATCCCGATTTCATCAATGTACCGGTCGAGCGCCTGACCTCGAAGGCCTATGCCGAGGAACGCCGCCGCGCGATCGATGCAGACCGCGCGCAAAGCTGGGCCGCCGGCGTGGCGCAGCTCGAAAGCGCTGATACCACGCACATGACGGCGGCGGATGCGTTCGGCAACGTGGTCGCGACCACGCAGACCATCAACAACCTGTTCGGGGCGAAGATTCTCATTCCCGGGCTCGGCGCCATCCCGAACAACTACATGAATCTCTACGATCCCCGTCCCGGCCATGCGCTGTCGCTGGCGCCGGGCAAGCGCGTCACCACCTCGATGTCGCCGATGATGGCGCTTCGCGACGGCAAGCTCGTCTACGCGCTCGGCCTGCCCGGGGGAAAGCGAATCTTCCCGAGTGCGATGCAGGCGCTGATCAACCTGATCGACCATGGCATGAGCCTGCAGGAGGCGGTCGAAGCGCCGCGGGTGTGGACCGAAGGCAACGCGCTCGAAGTCGAACTGGCGGTGCCTGACAGCGTCCGCGCCAAACTCACGTCGATGGGCCACAAGGTGCTGGCGATGCCGACGGTTGCCGGCGGCATGAATGCCATCCAGTTTCACGAGGATGGCACGATGACAGGTGCGGCCTGCTGGCGCGCGGATGGCACGCCGATCGGCATCGCCGGCGGGCTGGCGCGTGCCGGCGTGAGGTTTGGACTGGCGTAAGGGCCGTAACGCAGCCAAGCCAAAGGTCGTCATCCCCGCGCAGGCGGGGATCCAGTACGCCGCGGCCTGTCGGCTCTATTACAAACGTCTCTGGAATACTGGGTCACCCGCCCCAGTGCGCAATTGCGCACAGGGCGGGTGACGACAGTCGTGCCTACTTCCTCACGCAGATGACTCGCACCACGGACGCCTTGGCGTCCGCCGATGCACCGGCCGCGTGCACGCCATTGGCCTTGAGGAAGTCGCGCACCGTATCTGACGTCACCAGCACCGCTTGCGCCGACGGCAGGCCATTGGCGGGGCCGGCGACCTGAACCGGCTTCAACAGCGCAACGCCGGCAAATCGGCCGTCGCTGTCCAGTGCGGCCGCGCCGGAAAAACCCGGCGGAGGCGCGGGCGTCAACGCCATGTCGCTGCCGCCGCCAAGCTGCGCCACCGAAGCCTTGACGCTGCTCACCGCGGCACCGCCGCCCTGGCTCTGCGGATCGGCAATGCCCGTGAGGTCGAGCGCCGTCTTCGTGGCGGCGTTGGCGAGGTTGAGTGCTTTGAGCCCGCGTGCGCCATAGATGCGCAGCAGCGCGAGATCGTGCTCCTTGTCCTCGGCGACGCGATCGGCATTGCCAAAGCCCGCGATCGCGACCGTGAGGCAGCCGTCGGTGATCTGGCGATCGGCAATGATCGCGCCGTCGTCACTGACGACGACGCCGGTGCCGTATTCCACCGTCTTGCGCGGGGGAGGCCCAGCCGCTTGCACGGCGGCCGGAAACGCATTGAATGCGCTCGACATCGCGATCACGACCGGTTCCACGGTATTCTCGGTCGCCTGATCGTAGAGGATGGTGAGGATGCGAACCTCGTCGCCCTTGAAGGTGCCGCGCAGATAAAACTTTTTAAGGCCCTGCAGGCCGGACAGCACGAAGAAGTCCGGCTTGACCACGGTGTAGTCGATATTGCGCGCCGGTTCCTTTTTCTCGCGCTCGGCGAGCTTTGACGTCACGGGGCCGGCTTCCTTGCGCCGCGCCAGTTGGATCTGGATCGTGCCGGTCGGCGAGGTCCATTTGGTGCCGTTGGCGTCGCTGGCCTGCTGCGGCACCAGTTTGGTGGGAATCCCCAGCCGCACGCCGGTGCCGGGATCGGTGACGATCTTCCAGCCGACGCTTTCCTGCTTTTTCTTGGCGGTGTCGGCGAGTGTGCCGCGCTCCTGCGGATTGAGCACGCCGGTCGGCTTGCCGCCGCGTCCCTTCTGGAATTCCTTGATGGCGTTGACCATGCGCTCGCTGATATCGCCTGTGATGGCACCGTTATATTGGCCGACCCAGGCGAGGTCCGACTGCAGCGCCAGCCGCTCGGCCAGCCCCATCGCGTTGGCCGTCTCCTCCGGCTTCTGCAGCGCGGGACGGATCGGTATCGCGGTGACCGGTTTTGGCTTGGCGCCGGCCGTGGCGGGTGGCGTCATCTGCGCCCGCGCCTCCGAGGTCGCCAAACCCAAGGCCGCGATCATCAATGTTGCCGAAAGCACCGATCTCATGACAAATCCAGGAGAATACCGGGGTGGAATAAGGGAGTGCGCATTGACGTTCGGCCAATTAAGCACATCTGCTGAGTCGGCACCAACCGCACCTCGGTTCAGGAGCCAGGAAACAGACCGACCATGCTGACGGCCGACGAACTCGAACGTTACGCCCGCCATATCGTGCTGCGCGAAGTGGGTGGCCCGGGGCAAACCGCACTGAAAGAGGCGTCCGTGCTGGTGATCGGCGCCGGCGGCCTCGGTGCGCCGGTCCTGATGTATCTGGCGGCCGCCGGTGTCGGCACGCTCGGCGCGGTCGATGACGACATCGTCTCGCTCTCTAACCTGCAGCGCCAGATCATCCACACCACGCCCGACATCGGACGGCGCAAGGTCGACAGCGCCGCCGAAGTGGTTCACGCGCTCAATCCGCATGTTCATTTCGAGGCGCATGCGGTGCGTCTCGATGCAAGGAACGCGATGTCGCTGATCGGCGGCTACGATCTCGTGCTCGACGGCTCCGACAATTTCGAAACCCGCTATCTGGTGTCCGACGCCTGTTTCTTCGCCGGCAAGCCGCTGATCACGGCAGCGCTGGGCCAGTTCGACGGATCGCTGACCACGATCCGCGCGCATGAACATGGCGCCGACGGCGAGTTCAATCCGACCTATCGCTGCCTGTTTCCCGAGCCGCCGCCGCCTGGCACCGTGCCGGCCTGCGCCGAAGCCGGCGTCATGGGCGCGTTGGCGGGCGTGCTGGGCTCGATGATGGCGCTGGAGGCGATCCGCGAGATCGTTGGTTTCGGCGAAGGCCTGGTCGGCCGGCTGGTGATGGTGGACGCGCGCGCAATGCGGTTCGAGACGTTGCGCTACGGGCGCGATCCGGCCAATCCGCTCAACGGCGATAAGCCCACGATCACCGATTTGAGCGGCTACGCGGCCTGAACCTCATCGTCAGGCCCTGTGCGGGTCTGACGCCGCATAGGCGCGCATCAGGCGCGTCACGGCGCGCCGGGCGTGCCGATCGATCTCCTCGCGATGCGGAGAGGGGATCGTGCCCAGCAGTGCGCGCGTGAAGAGTTCGCCCTGCAACAGTCCGATAAAGCTGTGTCCGAATTCGGCGCGATCGTCGATCTCGATCAGTTTCTGCTTCAACAGCCGCGCCACGATCGCGCGAACGCACTCCATGCCGTGATCCCTGGTGAAGGCGCTGTAGGTGCGGCCGACCGCGGACAGCCGGTCACCTTCCGCGACCGCGATTCGGAATAGCGCCAGCTTCTTTGGCTGCAACATCAGCGCGAGCAATTGCGCGGCAAAACGCTGTAACGCGGTCAGTGGATCGAGCGTCTCGTCCGCGGCAATGGCATCCAGCGCGTCGGTGCCCTGCCGGGTCGACCATGCCATCAGCGCTTCGAACAGCGCCTCCTTGCTGGGGTAACGCGCATATAACGTTGTCTTGGACGCGCGCGCCCGGCTCGCGACGTCGAGCATCCGCGCGCCATGAAAGCCCTTTTCGGTGAAGACGTCGAAGGCGGCCTGCAGGATCTCCTCCTCGCGCGCGGAGTCCTCCTGCGACAGCTTCGCCGCCGGATCCGAACGCTTCATCCTTGCCCGCCTTGACTGAGTACCCATGGGTACTGTATAGCAAGTACCCTTGGGTACTCAAAACGATGCGCGCGATCATGCAGGGTCAGGGACGGATTTCGAGGCGCGAGGTGCTGAGCGACAGCGGGCCTGGCATCGTTCTGCCTCCCGACCTGCTGCAGCCCTTCCTGCTGCGGTTTCGGCGCGAGGACATGCACATCATGGCGTTCTTCAGCGGCCATCCCGACTACGAGGCCGTGGAAGCCATGATCAGCTATCGCGGGGATGGCACGCCTTCGATCCGTGCGATTCTCACCCGTCACGACCAGAGCCAGATCGACCACGTCAATGACGCCGGTCTGTCCGCCGAGGGACATGGTGTTGTCCGCGAGACCTGCCGTCGCGACATCGCGCTTGCCGTCGAAGCCTTGCCGGGCAGGCGGCACGCGCGGCTGCAGTTCGACTCGCATGCGGGCGAGCCTGTCGTGCTCGACATCACGACCGTCGGCGAGCCGGATCCCAAACGCGGCGGCATCTCCGATCCCGGCAGCCACTCGCCCAGCACCAGCCTGCCGCTGATGCGGCGGCGCGCAAGCGCGCTTGCAGGACCACAGACCGAGGTGTTCGTCGGCGGCAAGCGTTTCGAGGTTCCCGTCAAGATCAGCTCCGGGCCCTTCATCGCGCATGAAGGTTATTTTACGGAAGGGCACATTTTCGGGGCCATACGCGCCGGAACGATCAGCTATCGCCTGAAGACAAGGCCCGCCCGAATGGCGGTTGGAGAGGAATGGATTTTCGAGGGCGATGGCCGGGTCATGATCTATCGAATCGAGAACAGCAGCTCGGATGGAAAGCTGCGCATCGCGGGAAAAGATGCGCCCGGCGAATCAATCGAAGCCTTCGCAGTCGGCGAGGGGTTGCGGATCACCCGGATAAGCTGTCTCGCGGACGGGAGGCCTCAGGGCGGACTCGATCTCGCATTCGATGAAGCGGGGCGCTTCAGCCTCGCGATGGACGGCGAGACGATCGTCTCGGGATCGGCAGAGTCGAAGCAGCAGGCCGGGACGGCCGTCATCACCCTTTCCCCAACGCAGCCGGATTGGGCCGTGGCGAGACAGGTCCGCGTTACCTGCTCGCGCGACGGCGATTTGCTGACCGCGGTGACGACGATCGGCCGCAGCCCGCCCGCTCAACCGTGACACCGCCGGACGTCGTCGATCTGAGCGGGCCTCGCCGGGGTCAGGATGCCTTGGCCGGCTTCTCGCTGTCGAGGTGCGCCATCTGCTCGGCGGCGTAGCGCGTGCCGGCGGCGGCGTTTGGCGGAAACGCGCTGGCGAGCGCGATGAGATGCGCGTCCGCTAATTTCACATCGAGTGCGCCGAGTGCCTCTGTCAGCCGATCGCGTCGCCGCGCCCCGACCAGCGGCACGATGTCGTTACCCTGCGCGGCGACCCAGGCGATCGCGACCTGTGCCGGGGTTGCGCCGATTTGCTCGGCGATGGCGCGCAAGAGTTCGACCAAGGCCAGATTTGCATCGAGATTGCTGCCCTGGAACCGTGGGGTCGCGAGGCGGAAATCCCTTGTCCCCGAACGGTCCTTTGACCAATGCCCGCTGATCAGGCCACGCGACAGCACGCCATAGGCGGTGATCGCGATGCCGAGCTCGCGGCAGGTCTTGAGAATGTCGCTTTCGATGCCGCGCGCGATCAGCGAATACTCGATCTGCAGATCGGCGATCGGGTGCACGCGATGTGCCCGCCGAATGGTGTCCGACCCGACCTCCGACAGTCCGATGTGTTTGACGTATCCGGCTTTCACCATGTCGGCGATGACGCCGACTGTCTCCTCAATCGGCACCGACGGGTCGAGCCGCGCGGGACGATAGATATCGATGACGTCAACGCCGAGCCGTTGCAGCGAGTAGACGAGAAAGTTTTTCACCGCGACAGGTCGGCAATCGATGCCGCCGAACCCCATCGCGGGATCGCGCAGCCCGCCGAACTTGACGCTGATCTGGAGATTGTCGCGATTGCGGCCGGTGAGCGCTTCGCGGATCAGCATCTCATTGTGGCCCATGCCGTAGAAGTCGCCGGTGTCGAGCAGGGTGATGCCGGCATCGAGCGCGGCGTGGATGGTGGCGATGCTCTCGCTGCGGTCGGCCGGGCCGTAGAAGTCCGACATGCCCATGCAGCCGAGGCCGATGGCCGAGACGGACGGACCTGTTGTGCCGAGTTTGCGCTTTTCCATGGTGGTTCTCCTCGTGATCGGTGGCTGGTATTCGCGCCGTGATGACGAGGCTGGTATGGACCTTCTCGATTAAAGCGATAAGCTGGACAATTATAAATAGCTTGTTCAATATATCGAACAATGAAGGATTTCGATCTCCGCGACCTCGATGCGTTCGTCGCCGTGGCGCGCACGCGGAATTTCCGCCGCGCCGCGGTCGAGCAGGGCGTCTCCGTCTCGAGCCTCAGCCAACGGCTGCGCGACATGGAGGAGCGGCTCGGCGTCCGGCTGATGAACCGAACCACGCGCAGCGTAGCCCTCACCGAAGCCGGCGAATTGTTGCTGGCCCGTGTCGGGCCCGCCATGTCGGATGTCGGCGCGGCACTCGATCAGGTGCGCGGCTTGCGGGCCGTGCCGTCGGGGCGTCTACGTATCAATGCGCCGCCGCCGGCGATCGATCTGGTGCTGGCGCCGATGGTCGCGCCGTTTCTTGCAGCGCATCCCAGGATCGATCTGGAGATCGTCGGCGAGAGTGCGTTCGTCGATATCGTGGCCGAAGGTTTTGACGCCGGCGTGCGCTATGGCGAGCATCTGGCGCAAGACATGATTGCGGTCTCGCTCGGGGCGCCACAGCGCTACGCGGTAGTGGCCTCGCGCGAATACGTCGCGCAGCATGGAAGCCCCAAGCATCCGAAGGATCTGCTGCAACATTCTTGTATCCGCACCCGCTTTAGCAGCGGCGCGATGCTGGACTGGGAATTCGAAAAGGCGGGCCGCGTCGTAAAAGTCTCGCCGCCGCCCAAATTAATTGCGACCTATCTCGGCCTCGCGTTGCGCGCCGTGCATGACGGCACAGGCTTCTGGCTGACGTTCGAGGGCTACGTTCGCTACGGCATCAAGTCCGGCGCGCTGGTCAGCGTGCTTGACGATTGGTGCGCCCCGTTTCCGGGGCCGTTCTTGTACTACCCGAGCCGCCGACAACCGCCGCCGGCGCTGGCGGCGTTCGTGGCTTTCGTTGCGGAATGGCGCAGGCGGGAGCGGCGAAGGAGCAAGTAGTATCCTGTAGCTCGGATGAGCGCAGCGACATCCGGGGCGGTCTCTCCAGCGGATACAGTTTTCCCGGATATCGCTGCGCTCATCCGGGCTACGGCTTCACCGATTTCAAAATTCTTGGCACTTCCAGATCATTGTAGTCGATCACGATATCGGCCTGCCGCTCGGGGGCGCATTCGGCGAGGTATCGCGTCTGGCCGCCGACATAGCGCTGATGCGGCGGCGCGTTGGGGTCGATGGCGTCGAAGCTTTGGCCGCGCGCCGCGCCACGCGGCAGCGATACGTCGAAATCGACTTTCAAGAATATCGAAAGATCCCAGCAGGATCGCAATTCGGGACGATGCAGGAAGATGCCGTCGACGATGAGCGCAGCCGTCGGCCCGGCCTGTTGCGGATACGGATCGAACGGCCTGTCATTGTCGAGGCCAAACTGCTTCGCGACGTATTGGCCGGAACCACCGGGGCTCAAGGGCTCGAGCAACAGCCGACGAAACGAAGCGTAATCGTAGGAGTCGAGATAGAAGCCATCAGGCGAATATCTGCCGCGCGCGTAGCGAAGGTTTTTCGGATTGTGAAAATCGTCCACCGAGGCGCGGATCACCGGCCGGCCCCGTGCGGCAACCAGCGGCGCCAGCGTATCCGCCAATGTCGTCTTGCCGGCGCCATCGACGCCGTCGATGGCCACGTGAATTCTTCGATCAGGAGAAAAGCCGATTACAGTATCGGCGAGGCGGGCGAGCAAGGATGCGTGCGCTGCGCTCACGCCTTCCCGCTCACAGCATGCTGGGCAGCACGCGGTCCGGCGGCTTGTGGTTGTCGAGGAAGGTTCGGATGTTGATGATCACCTTCTCGCCCATCTCGACGCGGCCTTCGATCGTGGCCGAGCCCATATGCGGCAACAGCGTCACCTTGCCGGCCCTGGCAAGCCGTACCAGTTTTGGATTGACCGCGGGTTCGTGCTCGTACACGTCGAGTGCCGCGCCGCCAATGTCCCCGGCCTCGATCAGCTTGATCAGCGTGTCCTCGTCGATCACCTCGCCGCGCGCGGTGTTGACGATATAGGCCTCTTTCCGGATCAGCTTCAAGCGCCGCGCCGAGAGCAGATGAAACGTTGCCGGCGTATGCGGACAGTTCACCGAGATGATGTCCATCCGCGCCAGCATCTGGTCGAGGCTCTCCCAATAGGTCGCGCCGAGTTCCTCGGCGATAACAGGCGCTACGGGACGGCGGTTGTGATAGTGGATCTGCAGGCCGAAGGCGCGCGCCCGGCGTGCCACGGCCTGTCCGATGCGGCCCATGCCGACGATGCCGAGACGTTTGCCGCCGATGCGATGGCCGAGCATCCAGGTCGGCGACCAGCCCGGCCAGTTCTTTCCCTCGGTGAGGATCGATGCGCCCTCGATCAGCCGCCGCGGCACCGCGAGAATCAGCGCCATGGTCATGTCGGCGGTGTCTTCGGTCAAAACCTTCGGCGTGTTGGTCACCGTGATGCCGCGCGCATGCGCCGCCGTGACGTCGATATTGTCGACGCCGTTGCCGAAATTGGCGATCATGCGCAGCTTGCAGTCGGGATGCTTGAGCATCTCCTCGTTGATCAAGTCGGTGACGGTCGGCACCAGCACGTCGGCGGTGCGGACCGCGTCCGCGACCTGTTCCGGCGTCATCGGCGTGTCGTCGAGGTTCAATCTCGCGTCGAACAGCTCGCGCATCCGGGTCTCGATCGAGTCCGGCAGCTTGCGGGTGACGACGACGAGAGGTTTTTTCTTAACCGACATGTCCTGCTCTCATGAGGCAATGGCTCGCCAGAGTTCGCCGTTCAGACCTCATTAACCCGGTTGTTCGACACTGCTGACGCCACGCGGTCCCGGTGTCCCGCTGTTTCCTCAGGTAAGTCCTTGGGTTCCCAAATACTTGCCGAGGATTTTCAGCAGAAAATTCGAGCGTTCTTGTTCTCAACGTTCCGTCCTCTCTATCAGAAGGCCGGGCCAAGACAAGAACCCCCGGAAGTCACAATCCGGGGGCGACCAAAGCGGGGCACAGGGGTTTGGGGTTTTCGGGCGTTAGCGAGCGGTTTCAACTCGAAGAATTCGAGTTGAGAGTAGCTCGGCGGGAGACGAGTTGATGGCGTTGGGGCGTTTCTGTTCGGTGGCGGTGCTGGCGGGGTGCTGGCTTTTGGCATCGGTCAGCACAGGTTTTTCGGCCAAGGATTCGGCCACCACGACCAGCGGCCTGCCGGTGCCGCGATATGTCAGCCTCAAATCCGACCATGTGAATGTCCGGGCCGGTCCGACCAAGGATAATGATGTCGCCTGGATCTATACGCGCTCGGGCCTGCCGGTCGAAATCACCGCCGAGTTCGAGAATTGGCGCCGCGTGCGCGATTCCGAGGGCTCCGAGGGCTGGGTCTATCATTCCCTGCTGTCCGGCCGCCGCACTGCGGTCGTCACCATGAAGACCAAGGACGAGCTTGCGTCGCTGTACGATCGTCCCGATCCGGCCAGCGCGATTGCGGCTCGCCTGCAGGTTGGCGTCGTCACTCAGGTCAAGAAATGCGCCAATGGCTGGTGCCGCGTGATCGGCAACGGTTTTGACGGCTGGATCGAGCAGCAGCGCCTGTGGGGCGTGTATGCGGATGAGAAGGTGGAGTGACGCGCAGCGTCATTCCGGGGCGATGCGTCAGCATCGAACCCGGAATCTCGAGATTCCGGGTTCACGCTTCGCGTGCCCCGGAATGACAATTCATCATTCGGAGAAGATCAGCGCTTCTTGCGCAGGCGCACGACCATGTCGACGCGGGCGATTTCGTAGCCCTCCGGCACGTCGGGCATCTTCGACAGCACCAGGTGCGGATCGGGAATGTCGACCAGCTCGTGGTTGTTCTCGAGATAGAAGTGGTGGTGCGCGGTGACGTTGGTGTCGAAATAGGTCTTGGTGCCGTCGACCGAGACCTGGCGCAAGAGACCTGCATCGGTGAGCTGATTGAGCGTGTTGTAGACGGTTGCGAGCGACACCGGAACCTTGGCCAGCGTTGCTTCCTCGTACAGCATTTCCGCGGTCAGATGGCGGGCGCCCTTGCCGAACAGCAGCCAGCCCAGTGCCATGCGCTGGCGGGTTGGCCTGAGACCGGCGGCCTGCAGCATTTCGTTGACGTCGTGCCAGGGACAGCCGGTCAACGCCGGCTGATGTCCGGCGGCCCGGGCGGCCGGATCGATACCGTCGTCGTTCACGTTTGAGGCTTGGTCGTTCATGTCCACTTCGGGCACCACGCGCGCTAACTTGGGCAATAATCTTGCCCAATATAAAAGGAAATCAGGTAGATGCAAGTTTTTCGCAACTAGAACCGGCCCAAGGTTAAGAGGAACCAGCATACAAACACGGCGTTTTAGCCCGTTCCAGTGCTTTGCCGGGCCTCGGTGCCTATGTTACAGAGCGCGCGGACCACATATGCGATTTCGGCAGAGGCTAATGCCGATAGCACCCTCAGTAGCGCCAATTTGCGGGAAACAAGTGTTCTCCCGTAGGGAAACGGGTCCGGTTCGCTCAGAAAGCGCTCCATCGGGACATCTAAGAGAGGCTGGATACCATGCTGGAACGGCGCAGCGGTTATGAGTACGAGGATTTGCTGGCCTGCGGCCGCGGCGAGATGTTCGGCCCGGGCAATGCGCAATTGCCGCTGCCGCCGATGCTGATGTTCGACCGCATCGCCGAAATTACCGAAAAAGGCGGGGTATTCGGCAAGGGTTTAATTCGGGCCGAACTCGATGTGAAGCCGGACCTGTGGTTCTTCGGCTGCCATTTCAAGAACGATCCGGTCATGCCGGGCTGTCTCGGCCTGGACGCGATGTGGCAGATGGTCGGATTCTACCTCGGCTGGATCGGCGGCGAGGGACACGGCCGGGCGCTGGGGTTGGGCGAACTCAAGTTCTCCGGCCAGGTGCTGCCGAACGCCCGCAAGGTTGTGTACAACATCGACATGAAACGCGTGATGCGTTCAAAGCTGGTGCTTGGCGTTGCCGACGGCTGGCTTTCCATGGATGGCGAGATTATCTATCGCGCCAAGGACCTGAAGGTCGGGCTGTTCAAGCAAGGCACCGCGCCCGCCTGAACGGCGCGATCACGGTATGAAAATATCTTCGCGCAAAATATCTTCACGGACAAACGGAAACGGTAGGGCGAGGCGATCATGAAGCGGGTTGTCATCACGGGGATGGGAATTGTCTCGTCCATCGGAAACAACACCCAGGAAGTGCTTGCGAGCCTTCACGAAGCGAAATCCGGGATCAAGCGCGCGGATAAATACGCCGAGATGGGCTTCCGTTCGCAGGTGCAGGGCGCGCCGACGCTCAATCCGGCCGACATCGTCGACCGGCGCGCGATGCGCTTCCTCGGCGAGGGCGCGGCGTGGAATCACGTCGCCATGGAACAGGCGATCCAGGATTCCGGGCTTTCTCCGGAAGAAGTTTCCGATGTCCGCACCGGCATCATCATGGGCTCCGGCGGGCCGTCCGCGCGGACCATTGTGGAAGCGGCCGACATCACGCGAAGCAAGGGCCCCAAGCGGGTCGGACCGTTTGCGGTGCCGAAGGCGATGTCGTCGACGGCGTCTGCCACGCTTGCGACCTGGTTCAAGATCAAGGGCGTCAACTATTCGATTTCGTCGGCTTGCGCGACCTCGAACCACTGCATCGGCAACGCCTATGAAACGATCCAGATCGGCAAGCAGGATGTGATCTTCGCCGGCGGCTGCGAGGAGCTCGACTGGTCGCTGTCGGTCTTGTTCGACGCCATGGGCGCGATGTCCTCCAAATACAACGACACCCCCGCCACCGCCTCGCGCCCCTACGACATCAGCCGCGATGGTTTTGTCATCGCCGGCGGCGCCGGCGTCGTGGTGCTGGAAGAGCTCGAACACGCCAAGGCGCGCGGCGCGCGCATCTATGCCGAAGTGGTCGGATACGGCGCCACCTCGGACGGTTACGACATGGTTGCACCCTCGGGTGAGGGCGCCGAGCGCTGCATGCGCATGGCGCTCGAAACCGTGAAAACCCCGATCGACTACATCAATCCGCATGCTACCTCGACCCCCGCGGGCGATCCGCCGGAAATCGAGGCAATTCGAAAAGTGTTCGGCACCGGCGACAAGTGCCCGCCGATCTCGGCGACCAAGGCGCTGACCGGCCACTCGCTGGGCGCCACCGGCGTGCAGGAAGCGATCTATTCGCTCCTCATGATGAACAACGGCTTCGTCTGCGAAAGCGCCAACATCACCGAGCTCGATCCTGTCTTTGCCGATATGCCGATCGTGCGCAAGCGCATCGACAACGCCAAGCTCGGCACCGTGCTGTCGAACTCGTTCGGCTTCGGCGGCACCAACGCCACGCTGGTGTTCAAGCGCATGGATGCGTGATTTCGCATCTGCCTCTTCTCGCTTGCGGTGAGAGACCGGCAGGCAGCGGATGGTGACTTTACAACGATCCGAAACGGGGTAGGCATGATTATCGAACCGCGCGTGCGAGGCTTCATCTGCACGACGGCACATCCTGTCGGCTGCGCCAAAAATGTCCGCGAACAAATCGCTTATGTTCTCCGCCAGGGGTCTATTCCGGAGTGCCCCAAGCGCGTCGCCGTGCTGGGCTGTTCAACGGGGTACGGCCTCGCGAGCCGCATCGTTGCGACCTTCGCCGGAGGAGCAGAGACCATCGGCGTGTCACTGGAGCGCGAGCCTTCAGCAAATAGAACGGGCAGCGCCGGCTGGTACAACAACCGCGCATTCGAGATCGAGGCCGAGAGGATCGGACGATCGCCCCTCACGCTGGAGGGCGACGCCTTCTCCGACGAGATGAAGAAAACCTTCATCGACCGTGTGCGGGAAAAGTTCGGACAACTGGACATGCTGGTCTACAGCATGGCCGCTCCGGTCCGGACGGATCCGGACACCGGCAAGACCTGGCGCTCGGCGATCAAGCCGCTCGGCGCTCCCGTCGACATCAAGACTCTCAACACTGAAACTGGCGAGGTCTTCGAGACGACCATTGCGCCGGCGAGTGAGGATGAAGCGACCGCCACGGTGGCGGTGATGGGCGGCGATGACTGGAAGCGCTGGATCGACCAGCTCGCGGACGCCGGTGTCCTGGCGCCGGGCTTCCGGACGCTCAACTATACCTATATCGGCAGCGAACTGACCTGGCCGATCTACTGGCAAGGTACTCTGGGTCGCGCCAAGGTCGATCTCGACCGCAAGGCGGAAGCGATCCGGAGCCGGCTCGGCCCGGACGCGGCCCGCGTGGTAGCGCTGAAGGCCGTGGTTACCCAGGCGAGTTCGGCCATTCCGGTGGTGCCGCTCTATGGGACGGTTCTATTCAAGGTAATGAAGCAACTCGGGCTCGACGAAGGCTGCATCGAACAAATCGATCGCCTGTTCCGGACGCGCCTTGCTCCGGGTGTCGAAGTTGATGAGGCGCAGCGCATTCGAGTCGACGACTGGGAGCTTTCGCCCGAAGTTCAGGCGGAGGTGTTGCGACGATGGCCCCTGCTCTCCACGGAAACACTCGACAAACTGGCAGACCTTCCAGAATACAGGAGCCAATTCCTTCGCCTGTTCGGGTTTGGCATCGACGGCGTCGACTACTCACAGGATTTGGACCCCCGCGTGGTCACGTGAGCCACTCGGGAAACCGCTCTACTTTGCATGGGGTTGTTTTCGCGATTTTGTGAACCTGCAGAATCTGTAGGGTGGGCAAAGCGTAGCGTGCCCACCATCTACCGTCAGCCTGCGTCCTGAATGGTGGGCACGCTCCCTTTGCTACGATTCCATCACCCCGCCGCGATCTTTTCAGCGCGCTGAAACGCCGGGCGCGCGACGCAGCGGTCGATATAGGCATCGAACGACGGCCGCGGCGGCACCATCTTGAACATCCGCACCGCAAAATTCAGTCCGGAGCCGAGCATGATGTCGGCGGCCGAGAATTTTTCGCCGAGAATCCATGGCCCCTTCTGCAGGGCGGCGTCGAGCGCATCGAAAGTCTGGTCAGCGCTTCCCCACGCCGCCGTGCTCGCCGGCACTTCGAACTTGGTGTAGAGCTGCATCAGCGCCGGCTCGATGCAGCTCGGCGAGAAGAACAGCCATTGTAGATATTTTGCCCGCCGCGGATCGGTGGCCGCGGGCGCCAGTTTCGTTTCCGGATAACGGTCCGCAATATAGGCGCAGATCGCGGCCGCCTCGCCGAGCGCGGCGCCGCCGTCCTGCAGCCCGGGCACCTTGCCCATCGGGTTGATCGCGAGATATTCCGGTGCCTTCTGCGCGCCGGTCGAAATGTCGGTCAGCACGCGTTCGTAGGGCAGGCCGGTTTCTTCCAGGAGCCAGATCGCGGAGAACGAACGCGAGCGCGGCGACCAATAGAGTTTGATCATTGCGTATCTCCCAATTCAGATCGTGCCGTTGCTTCACTGCTGAAGATAGACGGAAATCATACGGTCAAGTCGCGCCGAAACGAGGGCACGTGTTCTTTCCTTTAGAGCAGTGCTACTGGATGCCGATTCAGGAGGATTGGGAAAGACCGATTCGTCGAGCTTGGTGAGTGGATCTTCCGTCAGCCCGAGACCCGCCGCAAACGAAGCGCCAAAGGCGGCGAACGACCGGTTGATTTTTTCATACGTCGAGCCGTCGTACATGCTGACCGCAACATTGGCGAACAGATGGTAATGCCTGACTAAAGATCCGATGCCCTGGCTGTACGCGCCGATGCCCTTGATCTCCATTTTGGTGCCCGGCACCACCCCGTTGTATTTTGTTATGACCAGATAGCGTTCGCAGTTTGCGCTGGAAGTGATGTTCCTGACGATTGCCGGCAAGCCCTCGTTTGGATCAGGCAGGAACCTCGATTTCGGATTGTAGTAGGGATCGAACGCTTCCTTGGGGTAAGCTATCCGTCGAACCGAAGGATCCGCGCCGGTCGCTGCGCGTACCTGTGCGAACGGCAAATCGTCCAGCCCCCATCCGTTCATCGGGGCTTCGTTTTCCTCGTTCTCGAATATCGTGAGGCCGAATTTCTGAACGGAGAATCGATCTCCAAGTGCGGAGATGACGCCAAGTCGGCACGGGCCGGTTTCCTGCTTGGCAGCGGCCTTCGCCTTGGGCGCCGCTTTCTTTGGGACGGGTTTGGCGGGCGCCGCTGCCGCCGGTGCGCTGGATGTCGCAGGAGATTGAGTCCATCCGGGCGCCGTGAGGCATGACACGAGGATGGTGGCGGTCGCGAAACTACGAAACATGGCTTGATGAACGCAAGTTGATGGCACTGAACGCGCAAACTAGAGCGTGCAGTCGCCGTCCGCAAGCCGAGCGATGGCTTTCACGCCGATTTCCGCCATCGATAATATTTCATCACGCGGCCGTTCGTTGAGTCTACCTGCTCCTTCTCGAACACAAAGCTTTCGCGCTCGTACCAACGCCAGGCCTTTTCATTCTCGCGCACGCAGCGCAGCCAGATTTCATCCGGCAGATGTTGGCGCGTGAAGATGAGCAATCGCCGCCCGAGACCGTCGCCCTGATAGTCCGGCGCGACGAACAGCTGGTCGAGGTAGCGGTCGGACACATGCATCGCCAGCATCGCCGCCAATCTTCCATTGTCGTCGGCGACGTAAAGGCTCCAGCCCTTCTCGACCTCCATCGGAACACGCGCGCGCAATTTTTCCAGCAGGGAATCGCTGGCGTCTTCGAGCCCGGTCGAAACCCAACTGTCCATCCAGACGCGGGCGACCTGGTCATACTCGTCTGGTCGGGCGGGGCGGATGATTGTTTGTGACAAGGTCAGTCTCTCCCGAGGCACTTGCCTTATCAGGCCTGAGATTTCCGCGATGGCGACTTTGCCTTGCGCGCTTCGCGCAACGCGTCGGCTGCGAGGCAAACCACTTCGGAGATCTGCTGAAGCTGTGCGGCCAGCGGACTTGTCTTGCGCCAGACCATGCCGATGGTTCGCGACGGTTGCGGGTTCTTGAACCGCGCCACGGAGACCGACGCCGAGCGCGTTTCCACTCCGACCGCCATTTCCGGGATCAGGGTGACGCCGATGCCGGCGCCAACCATTTGAACGAGTGTCGACAGCGAGCTTGCGTCCAGCACTTCCCGCGGCGGCGACTGCATGTTGCAGAACGACAGCGCCTGGTCGCGAAAACAGTGTCCTTCTTCGAGTAGCAAAAGGCGCATCTCGCGCAGCGTCTCATGGCTCGGCACCGGCGTTCCCTCGTCCTCACCCGGCCGCACCAGCAGGAAGTTTTCCGAAAAGCACACGACCTCGGTCAGCGAAGGTTCGGATACCGGCAGTGCTACGATCGCCGTATCCAGCCGGCCTTCGACGACCTCCTTGATCAGCTTCGGCGTCAGCGTCTCGCGGACGTGAATGTCGAGTTCCGGATGCATGCGCGCGAGGTTCTCGATCACCTTCGGCAGCAGATAGGGCGCAATCGTCGGGATCATGCCGATGCGTAAGCGCCCCGCGAGCCGGTCGCGCGCGGCGCGCGCGAAGTCGCCGAGTTCGTCGACCGAACGCAGGATCTCGCGCACGCGCTGGACGATCTCCTCGCCGAATTTCGTCAGCGTCACCTGTCGTGCGCTGCGCTCCAGCAGCACGCCGCCGAGAACTTCCTCCATTTCCTTGATCTGCATCGACAGCGCGGGCTGCGAGATGGAACATGACTCCGCCGCGCGCCCGAAATGGCCGTGACGTGCCAGCGCATCGAAGTAGCGAAGTTGTCTGAGCGTCATCTGGATCATCAGGACATCTTATCGGTTCGATCACAAAAATCAACTTTACCTGATGGGAGGCGGTGCTTAGATTGCCTCCAATCTGAACAGGGACCACCCCAGGAGACGACCATGGATGACAAAACCAAATGCCCGTTCACGGGCTCGCGCGGACATGCAAACCGCGACTGGTGGCCGGACGCGCTGGACGTTTCGCTTCTCCACCGCAATTCCACTCTGTCCGATCCGATGGGCGAGGCGTTCGACTACGCCAAGGAGTTCAAGACCCTCGACCTCAACGCCGTGATCAAGGACCTGACCGCGTTGATGACGGAATCGCAGGACTGGTGGCCGGCCGATTTCGGTCACTATGGCGGTCTGATGATCCGCATGGCCTGGCACAGCGCGGGCACCTACCGCATCACGGATGGCCGTGGTGGCGCCGGCGCGGGTCAGCAGCGCTTCGCGCCGCTCAACAGCTGGCCTGACAACGCCAACCTCGACAAGGCGCGCCGGCTGTTGTGGCCGATCAAGCAGAAATACGGCCGGAAACTCTCGTGGGCCGATCTGATGATCCTCGCTGGCAACGTCGCGCTGGAATCAATGGGCTTCAAGACCTTCGGCTTCGCCGGCGGCCGCGTCGATGTCTGGGAGCCCGAAGAGCTGTTCTGGGGGCCTGAGGGCACCTGGCTTGGCGACGAGCGCTACAGTGGCGAACGCCAGCTCGCCGAGCCGCTGGGCGCCGTGCAGATGGGCCTCATCTACGTCAATCCGGAAGGGCCGAACGGCAATCCTGACCCGCTCGCGGCGGCCAAGGACATCCGCGAGACGTTCTTCCGCATGGCGATGAACGATGAAGAGACCGTCGCCTTGATTGCCGGCGGCCACTCCTTCGGCAAGACCCACGGCGCCGGCGATCCGTCGCTGGTGGGAGCGGACCCGGAAAGCGGCGCGCTGGAGGACCAGGGCCTCGGCTGGAAGAGCAAGTATGGCACCGGCATCGGAGCTGATGCGATCACCGGCGGCCCGGAAGTCACCTGGACCCAGACGCCGACGAAGTGGAGCAATCTGTTCTTCAAGAACCTGTTCGAATACGAATGGGAGCTGACCAAGAGCCCGGCCGGCGCGAAGCAGTGGAAGGCGAAAGGCGCGGAAGCCTCGATCCCGGATGCCTACGACAAGTCGAAGAAGCATGTGCCGACCATGCTGACCACCGACCTGTCGCTGCGCTTCGACCCGGCCTATGAGAAGATCTCGCGGCGCTTCTACGAGCATCCGGACCAGTTCGCCGACGCGTTCGCGCGTGCCTGGTTCAAGCTCACGCACCGCGACATGGGGCCGATCGCCC
The DNA here is from genome assembly GCF_036924535.1 of Bradyrhizobium sp. AZCC 2262. NCBI lineage: Bacteria > Pseudomonadati > Pseudomonadota > Alphaproteobacteria > Hyphomicrobiales > Nitrobacteraceae > Bradyrhizobium > Bradyrhizobium sp. AZCC 2262. The sequence goes on from NZ_JAZHRT010000001.1 coordinate 8,210,304, forward strand.
GTTATCTCGGCCCGCTGGTGCCAAAGGAAACGCTGATCTGGCAAGACCCGATCCCGGCCGTGGATCATCCGCTGATCGGCGAGGCTGATATCGCCGCGCTGAAGGCGAAGATTCTCGGCTCCGGCCTGTCGGTGTCCCAGCTTGTCTCGACCGCATGGGCGTCGGCGTCGACGTTCCGCGGCTCCGACAAGCGCGGCGGCGCGAATGGCGCGCGTATCCGTCTCAGCCCGCAGAAGGACTGGGAAGTCAACCAGCCGGCCGAGCTCAAGACGGTCCTGCAGAAGCTCGAAGCGATCCAGAAGGATTTTGGCAAGAAGGTCTCGCTTGCCGATCTGATCGTCCTCGGCGGCTGCGCGGCGGTCGAAAAAGCCGCCAAGGATGCCGGGCTCGACGTCAAGGTTCCCTTCACGCCGGGGCGCATGGATGCGTCGCAGGATCAAACCGACGTCGAGTCCTTTGCTCCGCTGGAGCCGCGTGCCGACGGCTTCCGCAACTATGTCAGCAGCAAGAAGCATCAGTTCATGGCGCCTGAAGAGGCGCTGGTGGACCGGGCGCAATTGCTGCGGCTGACGGGACCCGAGATGGCGGTTCTCGTCGGCGGCCTGCGCGTCCTCGGCGCCAATGCCGGTAAATCGAAGCATGGCGTGCTCACCAAAAAGCCGGAGACGCTGACGAACGACTTCTTCGTCAACCTTCTCGACATGAGCACGCAATGGCAGCCTGCCGGCTCCGATGGTGCGTATGAGGGCTGCGACCGCAAGACGAATGCGGTCAAGTGGACCGGCACCCGCGCCGACCTGATCTTCGGTTCGCACGCGCAGCTTCGCGCTTTCGCGGAGGTCTATGGGTGCACGGACTCGAAGGAGAAGTTCGCCAGGGATTTTGTGGCGGCTTGGACCAAGGTGATGAACCTCGATCGCTTCGACCTCGCCTGAGGGCTTTGCGGAAACGCAATGATAAAACAAAGGGCGGCCGGAAGGCCGCCCTTTTTCGTGTTGCTAAATCCTGATCACACGCCCAGCGTGCCGGCTTTCGCCGCCGCATAGCGCTCGGCGATCTTGGTCCAGTTCACCGTATTCCACCACGCCTTGAGATAATCCGCGCGGCGGTTCTGGTAGTTCAGGTAATAGGCGTGCTCCCAGACATCGTTGCCCATCAAGGCGCGCTTGCCGTCCATGATCGGGTTGTCCTGGTTCGGACGGGTCTCGATCGCGAGCTTGCCGTCCTTGGTTACGGTCACGAACACCCAGCCTGAGCCGAACTGGCGTCCGCCGGCGGCGTTGAACTCGTTCTGGAATTTTTCCATGCCGCCGAGATCGCGGTCGATTGCGGCGAGCACCTCGCCCTCCGGCTTGCCGCCGTTCGGGCCCATGATCTCCCAGAACATGGTGTGGTTGGCGTGGCCGCCGAGATTATTGCGGACGGTGAATTTGATGCTGTCGTCCAGCGCGTTCAGGTTGCCGAGGACGTCCTCGATCTTCGCCGTTCCCAACTGCGGATTGGTCTTGGCGACATTGTTGAGGTTGGCGACATAGGCGGCGTGATGCCGGTCGTGATGGATTTCCATCGTCTTGGCGTCGATATGCGGTTCGAACGCATTGGTCGGATAGGTAAGCGGCGGCAGCGTGAAGGGGCCGGTTGCGGCGGCGGGCGCCGGGGCAGCCGCCTGCGCAAAGACAAGACGCGGGGCTGCAGCAACCGCTGCAATACCGGTTGCAGCAAACATCAAATGGCGCCGGGACATGAATGACATCGACTTCTCCTTACCTGTAGATGAACTGAGCGAATGCGTGGACGGACGTCGTAGGCCGCTGCGCGGCAAGTTACGGGCGACGGTGGGATCCGGTTTCGTTATTTTTGCCTTCTTACGCCAGCGACGTAATCACAAAGATATTGCGGTCCTGTCAGTGTAACCCAGGCAGGCAATAAAAAAGGGCGGCCGTTCGGCCGCCCTCTTGTTCACATTTTAGCGATGTCCTACTCGCCGGCGGCTTCGCGCTGCGGCGCTTCCGCCTTCTGCTTGGCCTCGAGGTCCTCGCCGGTGGCCTGATCGACCACCTTCATCGACAGCCGGGTCTTGCCGCGGTCGTCGAAGCCGAGCAGCTTGACCTTGACCTTGTCGCCTTCCTTGACGACGTCGGAGGTCTTCTGCACGCGCGCCGAAGCGAGCTGGCTGATGTGGACGAGGCCGTCCTTGGCACCGAAGAAGTTCACGAACGCGCCGAACTCCATCACCTTGACCACGGTGCCTTCGTAGATCTGGCCGATCTCCGGATCGGAGGCGATCGACTTGATCCACTTGATCGCGGCCTTCATCGCCTCGCCGTCGTTGGAGGCGACCTTGACGGTGCCGTCGTCCTCGATGTTGACCTTGGCGCCGGTCTTCTCGACGATCTCGCGGATCACCTTGCCGCCGGTGCCGATCACTTCACGGATCTTGTCGGTGGCGATCTTGAAGGTTTCGATGCGCGGTGCGTATTCGCCGAGCTCGGCGCGGGCATTGGTCAGCGCCTTGGCCATTTCGCCGAGGATGTGGATACGCCCGTCCTTGGCCTGGCCGAGCGCGACCTTCATGATCTCCTCGGTGATGCCCTCGATCTTGATGTCCATCTGCAGCGAGGTGATGCCCTGGTCGGTGCCAGCCACCTTGAAGTCCATGTCGCCGAGATGATCCTCGTCGCCGAGAATGTCGGACAGAACCGCAAAGCGCGAACCTTCCAGGATGAGGCCCATCGCGATGCCCGCGGTCGGCCGCTTCAACGGAACGCCCGCATCCATCAGCGCGAGCGAGGCGCCGCACACCGAGGCCATCGACGACGAGCCGTTGGATTCGGTGATCTCGGAGACCACGCGCACCGTGTAGGGGAATTCGTGGTGTGGCGGCAGGACCGGGTGGATCGCGCGCCAGGCGAGCTTGCCGTGGCCGATCTCGCGGCGCTTGGTGCCGCCGAGGCGTCCGGTTTCACCGACCGAGTAGGGAGGGAAGTTGTAGTGCAGCAGGAACGTCTCTTTGTACGTTCCCGACAGCGCGTCGATGTACTGCTCGTCCTCACCGGTGCCGAGCGTGGTCACGACCATCGCCTGGGTTTCACCGCGGGTGAACAGCGCCGAACCGTGGGCGCGCGGCAAGACGCCTACTTCGGCGATGATGTTGCGCACGGTCTTGGAATCGCGGCCGTCGATGCGCTTGCCGGTGTCGAGGATGTTCCAGCGAACGATCTTGGCTTCGAGCTCCTTGAATACGGCGGCGACGCGCAGCTTGTCGTATTTCGGCTCCTGCCCTTCCGGGAAGTAGTGCGCCATCACCTTTTCCTTGGCCTTGCCGACCGCGGCGTAGCGGTCCTGCTTGACCGGAATCGCGTAGGCGGAGCGCAGCTCCTGCTCGATCAGGCCGAGCATTTCCTTCTCAAGCGCGCTTTCGTCGGCGACCTTGACTTCGCGCGGCTCCTTGGCGGCCTTCTCGGCCAGTTCGATGATCGCCTTGATCACCGGCTGGAAGTGGCGGTGGCCGAACATCACGGCGCCGAGCATGATGTCTTCGTTGAGCTCTTTGGCTTCCGATTCCACCATCAGCACGGCATCCACGGTGCCGGCGACGACCAGATCGAGCTGGGTCTCGACCATTTCGTCGAGCGTCGGGTTGAGCACATACTCGTCGTTGATGAAGCCGACACGGGCAGCCCCGATCGGGCCCTTGAACGGAGCGCCGGATATCGTCAGCGCCGCCGAGGAGGCGACCAGCGCCAGGATGTCGGGATCGTTTTCCATGTCGTGCGACAGCGTCGTCACGATCACCTGGGTTTCATTGCGCCAACCGTCGACGAACAAGGGCCGGATCGGGCGGTCGATCAGACGGGAGACCAGTGTCTCCTTTTCGGTCGGACGTCCCTCGCGCTTGAAGTAGCCGCCGGGAATGCGGCCCGCGGCGTAGGTCTTTTCCTGATAGTCGACCGTCAGCGGCAGGAAATCGACGCCTTCGCGCGGCGACTTCGCGGCGACGACGGTGGCGAGCACGACGGTCTCGCCATAGGTGGCGATCACGGCGCCGTCGGCCTGACGGGCGATCTTGCCGGTTTCCAGCTTGAGGGGACGTCCACCCCAGTCGATCTCGACGGAATGTTTATTGAACATAGTGGTTTCTTTCATGGGTTCACGAGAGAGCGGGGCCCAAAAACACAAAGACCATGCGCAAGATTGCGGGACGCTGATCGCAATACGAGATCAGCATCCGGCGATCCTGCCATGGTCTTCATATTTCGGATGGCGTCCATCCTCTCGGCAGTCACGGGCACCTTGCCCTGTCCAGCGGCCGGATTGCTGCTGGACGTTGTCGAGCATGATCCTTTCGGGATGATGCTCTTGCGCATGACCGTCTCCGAAAAATTCGGAGTCCGGTTGTTCGGAAGATCATGCGAAAACGCGCGCAAACAGCGCGCGTACTCTCCAAATCAACGACGAATGTTATGCTTTTCGAGCAATGCCTTGTAACGTGCCTCGTCCTTCCTCTTGATGTAGTCGAGGAGCGAACGGCGTGTTGCGACCATCTTCAAAAGACCGCGGCGTGAATGGTTGTCTTTCACGTGGGATTTGAAATGGCCGGTGAGGTTGTTGATGCGTTCCGACAGGATCGCAACCTGAACCTCGGGCGAGCCGGTGTCGCCGGCCTTGTTGGCATTCGTCTTGATGACTTCCGCTTTGCGTTCGGCGGTAATCGACATCGTCAAACTCTCTCATTGCTGCGACCGGGACTGGCAGTCAGCCCGGTCAGGTTGAACACGCGCTTGGGGATGAGTTCGCCATTGCCAATTTCGGCGAGGGCCAGAAGCCGGCCTGCCACCGTGACATAGACTGTGCCGCTACTATTGGGCGCATCCCGTCCGCGCAACAAAACGGCCTGGCCCCTGTGGAGCCTTGCCGCATCAGCCCGTGTGACGGCCAGTGCCGGGATGTCGTCCAGCGCGGTCTCAACGGGCAAAAGCGCGTCGGCGAGGCTTCCCTCGCCGGACGCGGCTCTATTGCATAAAGCCTCCAACTCTTCCAGCGGAATCATGTCCGTCTCGCGGAATGGGCCCACCAACGTCCGCCGCAATGCGCAGATATGGCCGAAACAGCCCAGAATCCGGCCGATATCGCGGGCCAAAGCACGAACATAGGTGCCCTTGCCGCACTCCGCCTCGAACACGGACTGACCGTTATCTCCATGTTCTACAAGGGTTAATTCGTGAATCTCGACCGGCCGGGGCCTCAATTCCACGGTTTCGCCGTCGCGCGCCAGGTCATAGGCGCGCTCGCCCTGGACCTTGATCGCGGAATATTGCGGCGGGATCTGCTCGATCAGGCCGGTAAATCGCGGCAGCAGCGCCCGGATCGCCTCCGCGGACGGCCGCAGTTCGCTCGTCTGGGTGACCCGGCCCTCGGTATCGTCGGTGTCGCGCTCCTCGCCCCAGGCCACTGTGAAGCGGTAGCGCTTGCGGCCGTCCATCACAAAGGGAACCGTCTTGGTGGCTTCGCCGAGCGCGATCGGCAGGCCGCCTGACGCCAAAGGATCGAGCGTGCCGGCGTGGCCGGCGCGCTTGGCCTGGAATAGCCGCTTGAGCACGGCAACCGCGTGCGTCGAGGTCATGCCGATCGGCTTGTCGAGAATCACCCAGCCATGGACGTCGCGCTTGTCGCGACGCGGCTGATTGTTCTGACGCGACTGCTTGTTGTGGCGCGGATCGTTGTTGCCGCGGCGCTGGCCGTCGCCAGCGCGGCGCTCGCCGTCGCGACCGTTGTCGTCGCCGTGCTGTTCACCTGAAAAAATATTTTTTTCGGCGTCGTGCGAATCGGCAGTTTGCTGCGCGATCCCGCCGTTGGCGGTGGGCATAATCATCACTTGTCGTCCGAATCGGGTGCGAGGTCTCTCTGCACCGCAGGTGTTCTCAGTAATTTCTCGATCCGTTCCGCTTCGTCGAATCGTTCGTCGACGCGAAAGCGAAGGTCAGGGGCAAATTTCAGGTTAACGCGGTGAGCAATCTCGCCGCGCAGGAACTTTTTATTGCGCGCGAGCGCCGCGAGCACGACATCGGTATCGCGGCCGCCGAGCGGCATCACGTAAATCGTCGCAAGCTTCAGGTCAGGCGACATCCTCACCTCGGGAACGGTGATGATGTGGCCCCCGAGGTCGGGGTCGTGCACGGTACCCTGCGACAGAATATCGGCGACCGCATGGCGCACGGTCTCGCCGACGCGCAATTGCCGTTGCGAGCCGCCGGGGGCGGAACCCTTGGTGTGATGGCGAGGCATTTTCGTCTTTCAAAGCCGTCATGCCCGCGCTGGTCGCGGGCTTTGACGTTTTTGCTTGTTGAATCAGGTTAAGACGTGGATGGCCGGAACAAGTCCGGCCATGACGCCGCATTCTCAGTCAATAAAATCCGAGGCTCTTCGTAAGATTTGGACTTACAGAGAGCGCTGGATTGTCTCCACGCGATAACACTCGATGACGTCGCCGACACGCATGTCGCCGTAATTTTCGAACGCCATGCCGCATTCCTGGCCGGATTGCACTTCCTTCACTTCATCCTTGAAGCGCTTCAGCGTCGAAAGCTTGCCTTCGTGCACGACGACGTTGTCGCGGATCAGGCGCACATTGGCGCCGCGTTCCACGGTTCCGTCGGTGACGCGGCAGCCGGCGACCTTGCCGACCTTGGAAATGTTGAACACTTCCAGGATCTGGGCATTGCCGAGCATGGTTTCGCGCAGCGTCGGCGCGAGCAGGCCGGACATCGCCTTTTTGATGTCGTCGACCAGATCGTAGATGATGTTGTAGTAGCGGATTTCGATGCCGTTGCGCTTGGCGGCGGCCGCGGCCTCCTTGTTGGCGCGCACCGAGAAACCGATGATCGCGGCGTTGAAACCCTCCGCCAGCGTGACGTCGGATTCCGAGATGCCGCCGACGCCCGCATGCAGGATGCGAGCTGCAACTTCCTCGGTGCCGAGCTTCTCCAGCGATCCCAGAATCGCTTCGAGCGAGCCCTGCACGTCGGCTTTCACGATCAGCGGGAATTCCTTGCGGCCCGCGGTCTTGAGCTGCGACATCATCTGCTCGAGCGAGCCGCGCATGCCGGAAATCGAGGCAGCGGCGTTCTCGCGCTTCTGATGGGCGCGGTAGCTCGTGACCTGGCGGGCGCGGGCTTCGTTCTCGACGACGGCAAGACGATCGCCGGCTTCCGGCGGGCCGTTGAAGCCCAGCACTTCCACCGGCACCGAAGGTCCGGCCTCGTCGAGGTTCTCGCCCTGGTCCGAAATCAGCGCGCGGACGCGGCCCATTTCGGCGCCAGCCACGATGATGTCGCCGACCCTGAGCGTGCCGCGCTGAACCAGCACGGTGGCCACCGGACCGCGGCCGCGATCGAGCTTGGCTTCGATCACGGTGCCTTCTGCGGGGCGTTCCGAATTGGTCTTGAGGTCGAGCAGTTCGGCCTGCAGCGCGATCATCTCGAGCAGCTTGTCGAGATTGGTCTTGTTCTTGGCGGAAACCTCGACGTCGACGACTTCACCGCCGAACGATTCGACCTGAACCTCGTGCTGCAGCAGTTCGGTGCGCACGCGCTCCGGCTTGGCGTCCGGCTTGTCGATCTTGTTGATCGCGACGATCATCGGAACCTTCGCCGCCTTGGCGTGGTTGATCGCTTCGACCGTCTGCGGCATGACACCGTCATCGGCCGCCACCACCAGGATCACGATATCGGTGACCTTGGCGCCGCGCGCGCGCATCGCGGTGAACGCGGCGTGGCCGGGCGTATCGATGAAGGTGATCTTCTTGCCGCTTTCCGGCGAGGTCACCTGATAGGCACCGATATGCTGGGTGATGCCGCCGGCTTCGCCCGACACCACGTTGGCGTGGCGCAGCGCGTCGAGCAGCGAGGTCTTGCCGTGGTCGACATGGCCCATCACGGTGACGACCGGTGAGCGCGGCTCGGTATCGGTGGAATCGTCGACGACGTCGAACAGGCCCTCTTCAACGTCGGACGCGGCGACGCGCTTGACGGAATGGCCCATTTCCTCGGCGATCAGCTGCGCGGTGTCGGCGTCGATCACGTCGGTGATCTTGTGCATCGCGCCCTGCTTCATCAGCAGGCGGATGACGTCGACCGCGCGCTCCGACATGCGGTTGGCGAGTTCCTGGATCGTGATCGCTTCCGGGATCGTGACCTCGCGGATCAGCTTTTCCTTCGGCTCGTTGGAGGCGTGGCCCTTCAGGCGCTGGGTGCGGCGGCGGAACGAGGCGATCGAACGCTCGCGCACATCGTCGGCGTTCAGCGCGGTGACCAGCGTCAGGCGGCCGCGCTCCTTCTGCGGGCCCGGCTTGTGGGTGGTCTTGGGGGGCGTTACGGGGCGCATGGCGCCGCCGGGGCCGCGCCGGACCTGGCGCGGACCTTCGTCTTCATCGGAACCGTCGGCGGCAACGCCCGGCGCGCGCGCGGGCGGCGCGGCTGGACGGGCCGCGGCCGGGCGGGCCGCCGCCGTGGCGGGTCGCGCTGCTGCGGTCGTCGGCGCCGTCGCGGGCTTGGCCTCGGCCTCGCCAAATCGCTTCTTGGCCTCGACTTCGGCCTTGCGCTTGGCGTCCTCTTCCTGCCGGTGCCGTTCTTCCTCAGCCTTGCGGCGGGCTTCGGCGGCCTCGCGTTCGGCCTGTTCGATGCCTTCACGGCTGGCGCGGCGCTTGGCTTCTTCCTCGGCCAGCCGTCGTTCCTCGACTTCGCGTACCTTGGCGTCGGCCAGGGCGCTGGCGCGCGCCGAACGCTCGTCTTCCGTCAGTGTCCGCAGCACCACGCCGGAACCGCCGCGCGGTGCGCCGGGCGTTGCCGCAGGGCGGGCGAGGGGGGCAGCCCTTGTAGGCGCCGCCGGCTTGGCGACCACCGGCTCGGGCGCATGCGTTTCGGTCGCGGGCGCATCACCGCCAACGCGGCGCTTGCCACGTTTTTCGACCACGACCTGCTTGGTCCGGCCGTGGCTGAAGCTCTGGCGCACGGTGCCCGTCTCGACCCGCGGCTTCAGCGTCAAGGTCTTGGTCGGGACACTCAGAGTCTTGTCGCCAGGCGTTTTGGTATCAACCATTCAGCAGTCCTAATCTCGTTACGTTGTGCGCATTCGCACAGTCATTGAAGCAAGGCTTCGGAACCAATCTTCGTCAGTCAGAATTTCTGGCCGCCATCCCCGGTCTTGTCGTCGTCGTCCAGCCGGTATCGAACCAGGATCTGGCAGCGCGACAGGAACGTTTTGCTCGCCGGGCCCGCGAGCAGCGCAGCATGTATCACATTTGACCGGCCCAGTGCCAAATCCAATTGTGCCGAGGTCAAAGCGGTAACGATCGGTAAACCGTGCGATTCACCGATATTTCCGGTCCTTTGCCCGGCGATAGCGTCCAATTTGCGGATTCCGTCGGCCGCGCCGTCGGAAGCGTGAATCAGGGCTTGGGCCCTGCCCTGTTCGAGCAGGCCCTCGACCTTGGCAAAGCCGGAAATGACCTGACCGGCCTTGGCAGCCATGGCCAGCGCCTCGGTGCAGCTTCGTTCCAGCAGGGCCTCGGTATCGGCGGGAAGGGTCGCCGCGGCGCGAACGTCGCGCTTGAACCCTCTGCTAAATTGGTGACGCCGCACCGCTTCCGCAACGGTCCGGCGCGAGGCCTGGACCCAGAGGCCGCGGCCCGGCAGCTTGCGCTTCAAATCGGGGATGACGTCGCCCGACGGGGCGACCACGAACCGGATCAGCTCGTCGATCGGCCGCACCTCACGACTGACCGCGCACATCCGCATGGTCGCGGACTTGTCGGTCCGCGGCCCATGGTCGAGATCGGGATCAGCCAAAGCGAGCATGCCTGTCTAGTGGCTCCGGTCATCTGCGCACGGTCTGCGCGCAGAAAAGATTTTCGGTTTTGCGGAACACCCGCATTACGCCGTCTGGTCTTCGGTGGCTTCAGCCGCCTCGGATTGCTTGGCGAGCTCGGCCTCGGTGATCCAGCCGGCAATGACGCGGGCCTGCATGATCATGCGCTCGGCATCGTCGCGCGAGATCTCGTTGGCGTCGAGAATGCCGGGGTACTTGGTGGGTTCGCCGCCTTCCTTGCGCTCAGTCCAGCCGACCAGATCGTCGGTCGCACAGCCCGCCAGATCCTCGACGGACTTGATGTCGTTCTCGCCGAACTTGACCAGCATCTTCGAGGTCACGCCGGGCACCGTCTTCAAAGCATCATCCACACCGAGTTCCTTGCGTTTGTTTTCCAGCTCCGTTTCGAGCTGTTCCAGGTATTCTCTCGCCCGGCTCTGCAGCTCGTTGGCGGTTTCTTCGTCGAAGCCTTCGATGCCGGCCAGTTCCTTGGCGTCGACCAGCGCGAGTTCCTCGACCGACGTAAAGCCTTCCGACGCCAGCAATTGGCCGACGACCTCGTCGACGTTCAGCGCTTCCATGAACACGCGCGTCGAATTCTCGAAATCGGCCTGGCGGCGCTCGGATTCTTCCTGCTCGGTGAGAATGTCGATGTCCCAGCCGGTCAATTGCGAGGCAAGCCGCACGTTCTGGCCGCGGCGGCCGATCGCCAGCGAGAGCTGGTTGTTGGTGTCGGGAACGACCACCTCGATCCGCTCGCGGTCTTCGTCGATCACGACCTTGGCGACTTCGGCTGGCGCCAGCGCATTGACGACAAAGGTCGCGATGTCGGGCGACCACGGAATGATGTCGATCTTCTCGCCCTGCAGTTCGTTCACCACCGCCTGCACGCGCGAGCCGCGCATGCCGACGCAGGCGCCGACCGGATCCACTGAGGAATCCCGCGAAATCACGCCGATTTTCGCACGCGAGCCGGGGTCGCGGGCCACCGCCTTGATCTCGACGATGCCGTCATAGATTTCCGGCACTTCCTGCGCGAACAGTTTTGCCATGAATTGCGGATGGGTGCGGGAGAGGAAGATTTGCGGTCCGCGGGTTTCGCGGCGGACATCGAAGATGTAGGCGCGGACGCGGTCGCCGTTGCGGAACACCTCGCGCGGCAGCATTTCGTCGCGGCGGATGATGGCTTCACCGCGGCCGAGATCGACGATCACGCTGCCATATTCGACGCGCTTGACGACGCCGTTGACGATATCGCCGATGCGGTCCTTGAATTCCTGGTATTGCCGGTCGCGCTCGGCCTCGCGCACCTTCTGCACGATCACCTGCTTGGCGGATTGCGCGGCGATGCGGCCATATTCCAGCGGCGGCAGGGTATCGGCGATGGTGTCGCCGACCTGAGCGCCCGGGTTGGCGCGCTGTGCGTCCGCCAGCGAAATCTGGTTCGAGGAGTTCTCGACCTGCTCGACGACCAGCATGTGGCGCGACAGCCGGAGTTCGCCCTTCTTGGCGTCGATCTCGGCGTGAACGTCGGTCTCGCTGCCGTAACGGGCGCGCGCCGCCTTGGCGATGGCGTCTTCCATCGCAGCGATCACGATCCCGCGGTCGATCGACTTTTCGCGGGCGACCGCGTCTGCGATCTGCAGCAGTTCGAGTTTGTTGGCACTGACGGCCATGGCCTAGTCTCCTTCGGTAGGATCGAGGTCGCCTCTGCGCAGTCTTTCTGCGGCGAGGCGGTGCTTCTTGGTATTGGTCGGCTCGGGCTTCTTGGGCTCGGGCTTCTTGTTGAGCTTCGGCTTCGGTTTGTTGCTCCTGGCCGGATCGCTCTTCTTGGCGTGCGGCGGGGGCGGCGGCGCCAGTCCGAGATTCTGCTTCAATTCGCGCTCGGCCTGCTTGCCGCGCCGCATCGATTCCGCAATCAATTCGTCGGTTAGAACCAGCCGCGCGTCGGAAATGTCTTCCATCACCAGGAGTACGTCGGCATCTTCGCCCGCGCGCGTGTCATCCCGATGTAGCCGGACGGCATCGCCTTCAACGCCGGCCAGCGTACCACGAAAACGCTTGCGGCCCTGATGGGCGACCGCCATTTCAATCTTCACGAGATGACCGGCGTAGCGTTCGAAATCGGAACGGCGCACCAGCGGGCGATCGATGCCCGGCGAGGATATCTCCAGCCGGTAGGCGCGGTCGATCGGATCGGCGACGTCGAGCACCGGCGACAGCGCCCGCGAAATCGCCTCGCAATCCTCGATCTGCATCGTACCATCAGGCCGCTCGGCCATGATCTGGACGGTGCAGCCGGCCTCGCCTGAAATCTTGATCCGGACCAGCCGATAGCCCATTCCCTGCAAAACCGGTCCGGCCACCGCCGATACCCGCGCGGCCGCGCCCGGCTCGACGACGAGACGGGGCTCGGCCAGCAATTCGGCATCCACGGAACCAGCAGTTGGATCGGTCATGTCCAGGGTCAAAAGCGTCTTACTTGCATGGGTTTAAGCCGGGCCTCAACCAGCGGTCAGGCCGGTTCCCCGAACCGCGCCTTTAAGCCCCTTCTGGGCCGGGCTCGTTCAGGTAATAAAAAAGAGCGGGTCCCGGAGGGCCCACTCTCAATACGCGATCGTATGAGAACCAAAAGTTGCCGCGGATATAGCGGTTTTTCCGCAATCCGACAAGGCCCGCGATCCCGTTAAGTCCGATTTTGCCAAGCTTCGAGAGGGGGGACGAAGTCTAACCCTTCATTCACGAACGCTGCCTAGATTTTCAGAAAAACCAGCCAATTCAGGCCGGTTGGGCGGGTTTATGATAATTTCACCATCGCTGATCCCGGAACTCGACGACATCATCAGTCGTGGCGACCCCAAGCGCCGCGCCGATGCCGCGCGCCGCATCAGCGAGCTCTTCCTGCAGGGCGCGGCGAGCTTCCGCTCCGATCATGTCGATCTGTTCGATGGTGTCCTGACCAGTCTCGTCCCGCATGCCGAGCTTGCCGAGCGCGCCGAACTGGCCGAGCGCTTGTCGGTGCTGGCGAACGCGCCGCGTGGTCTGGTCGGCCAACTCGCCCACGACGACGAAATTGCCATCGCAGGCCCGCTGCTGCGCCGCTCGCCGGTCATCGACGAAAAGATGCTGGTCGAAATTGCGTCGATGAAGGGCCAGGGTCATCTGCTGGCGATGGCGGAACGACCCACGCTTTCGGCTGATCTTACCGACGTCATCGTTGCCCGCGGCGACCGCGCCGTCATCAGGCGCGCCGCCGGCAATGCGGGCGCCGCCTTCTCGGAGAACAGCTATTCGACGCTGATCAAGCGCGCCGGTCAGGATGGCGTGCTGACGATCAGGCTCGGCCAGCGCGACGATCTGTCTCCTGCGCAACTGAAGGATCTGCTCTCCGGCTCCATCGACGTCATCCGCCGCCGCCTGTTCAAGGTCGTCAAGCCGGAACGGCAGGCCGACATCAGGCAGGCGATGACCGCCATCACCGGCCCGTCCGAACGCGAGGAGCGCCGCGACTTCATGCCGGCGCAGCGCACGGTGGTAAAACTCCGCCGCGAAGGCATGCTCGGCGAAGGCGCGTTGCTCAACTTCGCGAGGGCCTTCAAATACGAGGAGTCGATCGCCGCGCTGTCGGCGATGACTGGCGTCAAGATCGTAACCCTCGACCGCCTGATCAGCGGCGACCGCGACGATCCGCTCCTGATCGCCGGGAAAACCATCGATCTGGAATGGGCGACCGTGCGCGCGCTGATCCTGCTTCGGCTCGGCCCGAACCGGACGGCAGCGCCCGCCGACATCGAAAACGCGCGGATGAATTACGCGCGGCTGATGCCTTCGACCGCCCAGCGCGTCGTCGCGTTCTGGAAGACGCGGTAAGCTAGTCCAACGCTGCCTCCCCGTCATTCCGGGTTCGATGCTTCGCATCGCCCCGGAACGACGTGCCTAGCTAACCCGCCGAAACCTCAAATACGCCGCCACCCGCCCCTCGCGTTCGGCTTTGCGGCCGTAGCGCGTCATGGTGTAGGCATCCCACGGCTTTTGCCAGTCAATGGCGCGCTCAGCGGTCCAGAGAAAATCCGGCGAGCGCATCAGATGCGCCAGTGTCCACGCGCAGTAATCGTCGATGTCACTGACGAAGCGAAATTCGCCGCCGTCTTTCAGGATGCGCGCCATCGCGTTGACCGTTGCGTCCTGCACGAAGCGTCGCTTCCAGTGCCGCCGCTTCGGCCAGGGATCGGGATGGATCAGGTCCAGCCGCGCCAGCGATTGCGGCGGGGCCCAGGCCAGCAATTGCGCGGCGTCGCCGGCATAGAGCCTGATATTGCCGATGTTGTGCGCCTCGATCTGCGTCAGGATTTTCGCCATGCCGTTGACATAGGGCTCGCAGCCGATGAACCCGATATTCGGAAACGCCTGCGCTTCCGCAATCAGATGCTCACCGCCGCCGAATCCGATTTCGAGCCTGACATTCTCGATGTCGCCATCGAAAAGCTCGGCAAGCCGCGCCGGCGCGGGCGTTGCGATGTCGAGCGCCAGATGCGGCAGCAGATTGTCGATCAGGTCGGCCTGGTGGATGCGCAGCTTGTGGCCCTTGCGGCGGCCGAAGAACGAGCCATGCGCATGTGCCGACGCGCCGTCATCCGGCGCAGCGTCGCGGTCGCCGGTATCGCGCGGTGAGACGATCATCGCAGCGTCTGGTACAGCCGGTACAACAGCCGCGCCCTCGGCTCGATCGAGGAGATGTACATCTGCTCGTAATGGGTATGCGCACCCTGGCCGTCAACGCCGAGCCCGTCCAGCGTTGCGGTATGCGGCGCGGTAAAATTGCCGTCGGAGCCGCCGCCGGTCGCCGTATCGACCAGATCAAAACCGATCTCCGCCGCAATCGTCCTGGCATGCTCGTAGAGCGCGGCGCCGGCATTGCTCTTTTCGTAAGGCGGGCGGTTCAGCTCGCCGACCACCTTGACGGTGACGCCCTCGGTGCGCGATTTCAGATTGAGGATTTTCGCCGTCAGCTCGTCGGAAGCGGCAATCGTCGGCACGCGCAGATCGACCTCGGCATAGGCCTCCTCTGCGATCACGTTCGGCCGAGTGCCGCCGCGGACGACGCCGACATTGACGGTGATGCCGCGCGCCAGATCGTTCATCGCCTCCAGCGTTTGGATGACATTGCCGAGTTCGCGGATCGCGCTGCGGCCGTCCTCGGGCCGGGTGCCGGCATGCGAGGGCACGCCCTTGATGAAAACGTCGAAGCGCCCGACGCCCTTGCGCCCCGTCACGATCTTGCCACCGTCGCGCGCCGGCTCCGTGACCAGCACGTATTTCGCCTTCCGTCCCTCGCTCTCAATCAGCGCACGCGACGTCGGGCTGCCGATTTCTTCGTCGGAGACATAGAGCTGGGTGACGCCGAGCGGCGGCCGCGCGCCGTCGGCGCAAGTCCGGCGAAACGCATGATAGGCGAGATAGGCGCCGCCCTTCATGTCGTAGATGCCCGGGCCGAAAGCGCTGTCGCCTTCGATCCGGAACGGCAGACGCTCAATGAAGCCAAGCGGATGGACCGTATCGAGATGGCTCAGCACCAGGATTCCCGGTGCGTCCTGCCCCCATGCCGAGCGCGCGACCAGGTGATCGCCGCAGCCGGAATGCCCGGCGATGCGTTCGACAATCGCAGGCAGGCCGCGATAGCCCTCGGCGACGAGGTCGGCGAGCTTGTTGACCTGCTCGGGAGCTTCGGTCGGGGTCTCGATCTCGACCCAGCGGCGAATGCCCTCGAGCATCGGCGAGGGATCGAAAGGATTGATTGTCGTCATCTGTCTGTCTGCCGTACCCGATACGCCGTCATTCCCGGATGCGCAATTGTGGCATTGTGGGCGTGCGCCGTAAGCCCGCCAAGCCGGGCGCCGAAGCACAGGAAATCATGGCATATTCCAGAATACGAAATTATCAAACAGGTAGTTGATAGATGTCAGCGCTGGTCGGGGCCGTCGCGCGACGCGATCTGCTCGACCAGCTCGACGATCGAGCGCCGCATCTTGGAATCGCTGATGCGCGTGAACGCCCGTGTCAGTGCGAGACCCTCTGATGTAGCGAGGAAATCGGACACGTAGGCCGGAGAGGCGCCTTCGGCGAAGCCGTTGCCATTCACCGCGCCGCTCGGCCCGCCGTCGAACAGAAACGACACCGGGACCTGCAATATCTCGGAGATCTGCTGCAGGCGGCTGGCGCCGACCCGGTTAGTGCCTTTTTCGTATTTCTGAACCTGCTGGAAAGTGAGGCCGAGCGCTTCGCCCAGTTTTTCCTGGCTCATCCCCAGCATGATGCGGCGCATCCGGACGCGGCTGCCGACATACTTGTCAACCGGATTGGGCGCTTTGGTGGACATCTGCATCGCTCCTGAGATGGGCGCCGGGAATGAGGCAGCGGAAGACCTGTGCCTCAGGCGCCGGTACCGTCAAATCCTGCTCGGAGGATCGGGTAGAATTGCGGACGATCAGAGCAACGAAGTGACTGGTTGTTGTTTTTCTCTTGCAACCGCAGAAAGCGAATCGCAGGCTGTCTGTCAACTGGTGGAACCGCGCAGTCAGCGTTTTTTAGTAAACCAGTGACAACTTACGATGTGCAAATCTCAGGCAGCGTGCTTTGCGGCGCGGCGTCTGATGACGAACAGCAGGGCGGCCGCCACGATGATGCCGGCCGGGATATCTCCAAGGCGAGCATAAATCGTCGGCGGCAGCGCCGATGGCAGGCTGGCGTCCAGTACGCCTTCGATGCCGAGGCCGAGACGTGCGACAATCCGCCCCAAGGGATCGATCACCGCCGAGATGCCGGTATTGGCGGCGCGCACCATCGGCAGTCCCTCTTCGATGGCGCGCAGCCGCGCCTGCTGCAGGTGCTGGTAGGGACCTGTCGAATTTCCGAACCAGCCGTCATTGGTCAGGTTGACGATCCAGCCGGGGCGGTCATCACGCGCTGCAACATTCCCGGGAAAAATCGCTTCGTAACAAATCAGCGGCAGCGCGCTCGGTGCATTCGGGATCTCAATCGTGCGGCGCTGGGTACCCGGAATGAAGCCGCCATGCACCTTTGTCAGCTGCACGAAGCCGAGCTTTTCCATCCACTCCTGAAACGGCAAATATTCGCCGAACGGGACCAGATGCAGCTTGTCGTAGACCGACAGCACGCCACCGTCATGGTCGATCAGATATATCGAATTGTAGGCGCGGGTGACACGGGCGCCGGGCGGCCCGTCCGGAGCGCGCACCGAGCCGGCCATCAGCACGGTGCCCTTTGGCAGCAACTCGGCGATCTGCGCCATCGCGTCGGCTTCGCGGGTCAGGAAGAACGGGAAAGCCGATTCCGGCCAGATCAGGATCTGCACGTCGCGCACGCCGGTGGATTGCGGTCCCGAAGCGCGGTCGGACAGCGCAAGGTATTTCTGCATCACTTCCGCCTTGGCGGCGTAGTTGAATTTGACGTCCTGCTGCAGGTTCGGCTGCATGATGCGCAGCTTGACCTTGGTCAGCTCGGTCGGCTGCAGCGACAGCCGCACGGCGCCATAGACACCCATCGCTACCAGCAGCGACAGCGCCGCCACCGGCGCGATCCAGGGCTTTCGGCCGCGCGAAGACCCGTCGATCAGCGCCGCCAGGCTGGCAAAGATCGCAACGCTGAGGAAGGTCATGCCCCACAGCCCGATCAGGGATGCCGTCTGCGCCAGCGCCAAGGGCTCCGACAGCGCGTAGCCGTAGGCGTTCCACGGGAAGCCCGAGAGCACATAACCGCGCAGCCATTCGCTGATCGTGAGCCCGACCGCGAGCGCCAGCACCCGCGACGCATCCCGCGTCCAGATCAGGCGCGCCAGCGCAAAGCCGAGTGCCGGGAACAAGGCAAGGTAGGCCGGCAGGCCGAGCACCGCGAACGGCATCAGCCAGGCAAAGGTCGGCGCATCAACCAGAAAGGCGTTGCCGGTCCAGTAGAGCCCGGGCACGAAATAGCCGAGTCCGAACCAGAAGCCCGACATCGCCGCCGCCGGCACACCGCGCCATTTTCCGGCCGCGGCCCCGTCAATCAGCCAGATCGCGACCGGAAAGGTCACAAACAGCACCGGCCAGGCACTGAACGGCGCCATCGCAAGCGCCGACAAGGCGCCCGCGACCAGCGCGATGATCGTGCGCTTCCAGCCCCAGGCCAGAATGATCGAAAGTCCCGCCATGCGGAATTTGCTGGTTGGGATCACTGCGAGCCGGCTCCATCGCCGGGGGGCGGCGGTGTATTGTCATTGGTCGGCGGCACGTTGGTATCGGGCGCGGCCTCGCGGCGGCTTCGCTCGCGCGGCGCACGCGGCACCGGGCGTTCTTTCCGGATCCCGATCCGCAGCCGCTTGACCCGCCGCGGATCGGCATCGAGCACCTCGATCTCGAAATTGCCCGGGCCGGCAATGACCTCGCCGCGCACCGGCAGCCGGCCGACCTGCGCCACCAGGTAGCCGCCCAGCGTCTCGACTTCCTCGCCGGCCTCGCCGGTGACGAATTCCTCGCCGATCATCTTGCGGGCATCCTCGAGGCTGGCGCGGGCGTCAGCGATGAATGCATTGTCGCCCTGCCGGATAATCGACGGCGGCTCGTCGCTGTCATGCTCGTCGTCGATCTCGCCGACGATCTGTTCGACGATGTCCTCGATCGATACCAGCCCGTCGGTGCCGCCATATTCGTCGACCACCAGCGCCAGATGGATGCGCGAGGCCTGCATCTGCGCCAGCAGGTCGATCGCCCGCATCGACGGCGGCACAAACAGCAGTTTGCGGATGATGTTGGCCTCCGCCAGTGGCAATGCGAGATCGACCGCGCGGAGGTCGAGGCCCGCCGGGAACGGCTTCTTGCGCTTCGGCTTGGTGGTGTCGCCGACCCGCGCCTTGGCGGTCATGAACGCCAGGAGGTCGCGGATGTGAACGATGCCTTCGGGGTCGTCCAGCGTTTCGTTGTAGACCACGAGCCGCGAATGCGCCGCGCTTTCGAACAGGCTCATCAGTTCGCCGAGCGGGATATCCCGCTTGACCGCAACGATGTCGGCCCGGTGCACCATCACGTCGGCGATCCGCCGCTCGTTGAGGTCGAGGATGTTGCGCAGCATGGTGCGCTCGATGGCGGAAAAGCCGACCTCGTCCGGCGTGGAAGTGTCGAGCACGACCTGAAGATCGGCGCGGACCGAGCCAGCCTTCCAGCCGAACAGCGTTCGGATCGCCCGCAGCAGCCAGTTTTCGGCGGCCGGGCGCAGCACCTCGCCTTCCTTCACCACCGCCGGCAGATTGGGCGTGTCGCGCGGATTGTCCTGTATTGGGTCGGAGTCCGGCATTTCAGTCCACCCGCTCCCGGTCCGCATAGGGGTCGGGAATGCCGAGCTGGGCGAGAATCTCCCGCTCGAGACCTTCCATGGCTTCGGCGTCGTCGTCCTTCTCGTGGTCGTATCCGATCAGATGCAGGAATCCGTGGATCGCCAGATGGCTAAGGTGATGATCGAACGGCTTCTCTTCGTCATCGGCCTCTTTGCGCGTGGTCTCGTAGGCGATGGCGATATCGCCGAGCATGCGCGGCGCGTCGGCAGGCGCGCCCGCTG
This sequence comes from Bradyrhizobium sp. AZCC 2262, assembly GCF_036924535.1. Lineage (NCBI taxonomy): Bacteria > Pseudomonadati > Pseudomonadota > Alphaproteobacteria > Hyphomicrobiales > Nitrobacteraceae > Bradyrhizobium > Bradyrhizobium sp. AZCC 2262. Next base: position 8,229,774 of record NZ_JAZHRT010000001.1, read on the forward strand.
TCGGCTGCAGCGCCGGAAACGACAGCACGTTGGTCGGCTTGTCGACGCCGCGCCAGTTGCTGTTGAGCGTGCGGATGCCGGCATCGTCGGTCAGCATGACCGCGATTTCGGCTTCGCCGACATCGGCATCGGCGATTTCGGCCGCGGCATTGATGGCGCGATGGATCACTGCCTCGGCGTCCGGCTCGGTCTGCCAGCAATCGGCGACGACGAGAACCTCGGTGAAGGGAAGGGCGGAAGACACGAGCGTTCCAGCGCTTTGCATTGCAATGTTCGGGTTACGGCCTAGGCCTGCCTGCGGCAGGCCCAGCGCCGACGATTTCTGGGTCAAGATTTGTTGGTTGCCGGTTTTTGCGGCAATCCCTCATAGGCGGCGACGATCCGCGCCACCAGTTCATGGCGGATGACGTCTTCCGCGGTGAATTTCACCTGCGCAATGCCCTCGACCCCGTCCAGCAGCTTGACCGCTTCGGCAAGCCCGGAGGCCTGTCCGTGTGGCAGGTCGACCTGCGACGGATCGCCGGTGATGATCATGCGGCTGTTCTCGCCGAGCCGGGTCAGGAACATCTTCATCTGCATCGACGTGGTGTTCTGCGCTTCGTCCAGGATGATGACGGCGTTGGTCAGCGTGCGGCCGCGCATGAACGCCAGCGGTGCGATCTCGATCTCGCCCGCCTGCAGCGCGCGCTCGACAATGCGCGAATCCATCAAATCGTACAGCGCGTCGTAGATCGGCCTCAAGTAAGGATCGACCTTTTCCCGCAAGTCGCCGGGCAGGAAGCCGAGCCGCTCGCCGGCCTCGACCGCGGGCCGCGACAGGATGATGCGATCGACTTCCTTGCGTTCGAACAATTGCGCTGCATGCGCCACCGCAAGCCACGTCTTGCCGGTGCCGGCCGGGCCGACGCCGAACACCATCTCGTGGCGCTTCAGCGCGCGGATGTAGGAATCCTGCGCCGCCGTGCGAGCGCGCACCGGCCGCTTGCGCAGATTGATGGTCTCGAACGAGGTCTTGGCGGCCTTGGGATCGAATTCGAACAGTGACCCCTGCGCGAGCACGGCGCGGATCGCGCCTTCGACTTCGCCCTGCGAGAGGTCATGTCCCTGCAAGGCCTGTGCATAGAGCGTCTCAAGCACGCGCCGGCCGGCGTCGCAGCCGTCGCGGGAGCCGGCGATGGTGATGTGGTTGCCGCGGGAATCGACGACGATGCCGAGCCGCCGTTCGACCAGCGCCAGGTTTTGTCCGTAGGGGCCGACCAGCGCGGAAGCGGCGCGGTTGTCGTCGAAGTCGATGACGACCTGGGTCTCGGGCGGAATTTGCATGTCGCGGTCAAATTTGCGGCTGGGAGCGAGCGAAGGCGAATCCGATGCGCTTTTTGGCAAGGGTTCAGGCTCCCTGGGTTTCTTGAGAAGGATTGGTCATGGATGAAAGTGTGGATGGTGCGGCATGCGTGGGCGCAGCGGCAAGTTCGCCGAGCAGGCTGTAACGCTCGAGGCTCTCGATTTTGACCGGCAGCACCTGTCCGATGATGTCAGGCGAGGCAAAGACGTGCGCGGGCTGAAGGTACGCGGTGCGGCCGACGATCTGGCCGGGATTGCGCGCGGCGCGTTCGAACAGCACATCGACGGTGTTGCCAATCATGGCCTTGTTGAAGGCCGATTGCTGGCTGTCGATCAATTCCTGAAGCCGCACCAATCGCTCGTCCATTTCAGCCGCTGACACCGTCTCCTGCATGTCCGCCGCCGGCGTGCCGGGCCGCGGCGAATATTTGAACGAATAAGCGCCAGCGTATCCGATTTGCATGACAAGCGCGAGGGTCGCGGCAAATTCTCCCTCGGTTTCGCCGGGGAAGCCGACGATAAAATCCGATGAAAAAGCAATATCTTGGCGGGCGACGCGAAAACGGTCGATGACGCGGCGATAATCATCGGCGGTATGCTTGCGGTTCATGGCCGCCAGGATCCGGTCGGAGCCGGACTGCACCGGAAGATGCACGAACGGCATCAGCGCGGCGAGATCGCGATGGGCTGTGATTAGCGAATCATCGACATCGCGGGGATGGCTGGTGGAGTAGCGCAGCCGAACGATACCCTCGATTTCGGCGAGATGGTGCAGCAGCCTGCCGAGCGGCCAGGTCCGTCCGTCGGGACCTTCGCCGTGATAGGCGTTGACGTTCTGGCCAATGAGCGTGATCTCGCGCACGCCGTTGTCGGCGAGCCGCTTCACGTCGTCGACGATCTTCGCCACCGGGCGCGACACTTCCGCGCCGCGCGTATAGGGCACCACGCAGAAGGTGCAGAATTTATCGCAGCCTTCCTGCACGGTGACGAACGCTGAAATGCCGCGCGCGCGGATCGCCTCCGGTTTTGGTTGTGGCAGGAAGCCGAACTTGTCCTCGACCGGGAATTCGGTCTCCAGCGCACGGCCTTCGTTCTTTGCGCGCGCCAATAGAAGCGGCAGATGATGGTAGCTCTGCGGCCCGACCACGACGTCGACAACAGGCGCGCGACGGATGATCTCCGCACCCTCGGCCTGCGCAACGCAGCCCGCCACCGCGATGCGCATATCGCGCCCGTTGCGTGCAGCTTCATCCTTGGCGACGCGCAGCCGCCCAAGTTCGGAGTAGACCTTTTCGGAAGCCTTTTCGCGGATGTGGCAGGTGTTGAGGATCACCAGGTCCGCATCCTCAGCGCTGGCTGTTTCGACAAAGCCCTCCGGAGCCAGCGTGTCCACCATGCGTTGCGCATCGTAGACGTTCATCTGGCAGCCATAGGACTTGATATGCAGCTTGCGCGGCGGCTTCATGGAACCTTGAGTGCTGGTGGAAATGGCGCCCTAACGGCGGCTCGCGCTCAAATATAGCCTAAATGGCCAAAAAGCCAGCGTTTGAGCCCGTCATTCCAGGGCGCGAAGCGAACCCGGAATCTCGAGATTCCGGGTTCGATGCTGGCGCATCGCCCTGGAATGACAGGCTCAGTTCGCCTTGTCCCACAAATCGAACAGTTCGGGCGGCGGAACCTCCACCCAGTCATTGCCGAGGTTGATGCGGTAGGGTGTGCTGCTCGAAGCCCCCGACAGCCGCCACAGTTTCGGATCGACCGGGCGGCCATTGGCGCGCACCCATCGCGCGATCGGATCGAGCGCCGCGGCCTGCTTGGCCGGGGCCAGGGTAAATCCGCCAAGCATGACGAAGCGCAGTTGCCTGTCCGAGGCCAGTTTTTCGATGTCCGAAGGCGTCAGAATCGGATCGTCACCGAGATAGCCGCCGATTGCCATGACGGGCAGGCCGGTCGAGATAATGAGCGGCGCGGCGACGTTGGCGTTGGGAACCGCGACAAGAAACCTTGCGGCCTCGCGATTGCCGATCAGGTAGTCGGTGAGTTTTTGGCGGGCGGCGTCCAGCCGCGATGTCCGCAATGCCTGACGGTCTGTATCCGATGGCGCGAGCAAAGCGGCCATGTTGGCGACCGGCGCCGCGACATTCGGGCGCCTCAGAACGACGCTCGCGGTGGTCAGGATCGGCGGAACGAGCAGCGCGCCGATGGAAGCGACTGCGAACAGTTTCGCGAATCTGCTGTCCTGCTCGGGCAATACATGGAGGGCGCCGGCGCAAATCGTGGCGATCCCGATCGACGTCAGCCATGTCAGGCTGAGCCAATCGGATCCGATCGCCGTTGACTGCGCCATGCAGAGATAGAACTGCCAGCAGGCCGTCGCCACGATCATCAGCGGCAGATATATCCGGCCTGGCTTGCCCGCTTTCCACCTCGACCATAGCCCGGCGATTGCGATGCCGGAAAAAACGGCGAGCGGCGGACCAAGCACGGCGACGTAGTAGGTGTGGATCGATCCGCCCGCAAAGCTGAGCACGATCCAGTACATCACGAGCCAGCCGGTCCACACGCCGGCGCCGATGCGGCGCGACACGGGTGCGCCCGGACTTCCTGCGTCCGACCAGGCGAGAACAAGGCCCGCGAGTGCGAGCGGAAGCAGCCAGGCGAACTGTGCCGCCGCCCGCGGCCGAAACAGGCGGAGCGGGCCCGTCGGCGAGTTGTCGGTCATAACGGGCTGCCGGACCTCCGTGTGTGCCGGCGCGGTTTCGCCGGAGGCGACGGGCGAGGAGATGGCCGGATTGGCTGTGGGCGCGGCCATCGCAACGAAGCGGGCCGCGCCATTATGCACCAAAGCAAGCTCCAGCATGGAATTGTGTTTGGTGCTGCCCGCATAGGGTCGGTCCCGGGCCGGCGTGAGATCGAAGAAGATCGCCCATGACAGCGAGACGGCAACGAGGACGATGCCCGCGATGGCTTGTCGCCCGAGATGCCAGGCGACGGGAGCATCCAGCCGGGCGAGGCTGAACGTGAGCGCCAGCACCGGAGCCAATACCAGCGCAGCGCCCATCTTGATGTTGAAGCCGACGCCGATCGCGGCCATCGCGGCGCAAAGCATCGCGAGCCGGCCGGTTTCGGCTGCCCGCATCCCCAGCCACGCAGCGGTCAGCAGCGCCAGGATGAGACAGCTATCGGTATTGTTGGAACGGTCGACGGCAACATTGACCGGGCTGAGCGCGAGCGCCAGCGCGCCGATAGCGGCCGCCGTCCCGCCCCAATATTTCCGCACCAGCGCGTAAACGATCAGCACTGCGGCCAATCCCGCCATCACCTGGGCGAGCAGGATCGAAAGCGCTGAAAAACCCAACAGCTTTGCGCTGGCGACCTGCAGCCAGATCGCCACGGGCGGCTTGTCGATGGAAACAAAGCCGGCGGGATCGAACGCGTTGAACAGGAAATTGTGCCAGCTCTCCAGCATGCTGCGCACGCCCGCGGCGTAGTACTGCCTTCCAAGATCGTTCTGCGAAAGCTGCCAGGTTCGCGCCAGCACCGCCACCGCCGCAACGAGCGTGAGCGGCAAGCCCGCCTTCAACATCAAGGCTGCTTTCGACATCTGGCTGTCAGGCGATTTCAGAATGCGCCGCTCCCTCGCGCACGTTTACCGCAAAACTATCAGCTGCGGGCTTCGCGGCCAGTTAACTCGCGGCAAGATTGTTTGATCTGATGCCGGAAGCGACGTCGGACTTCAACGATGCGGTGCGAATCTAGTCGGCCTTTCGACCAGCCCGCGCAATCAGCTCGGGCAGCGTTCGCATATCGCCGAAGGTCACCGCGGCGCCGGCGGCACGCAGCAACTCGGCATGGCCCGGCTGACAATGGCTGCCGCCGTGGAAACCGAGCACAGTCATCCCGGCGGCGCGCCCGCCGGTGACACCGGGAACGCTGTCCTCGATCACCAGGCACTGGGCCGGTTGCACCTTCATCTGTTCGGCGGCGAACAGAAACAGATCGGGCGCCGGCTTGCCGCGGTCGACCTGGGTCGCGGAGAAAATATGCGGCGCGAGCTGGTCGTAGAGGCCGGCGCAGGTGAGGCCGTGGCGAATCTTTTCGGGCGTTCCGCTGGAAGCCACGCATTTGGGCAGGCGTATTGCGCCAATTGCGTCGCTGACATGCGCGATCGCCTGCAAATCGCCCTCGTAAAATTTCAGCGTCGCCGCCTTCACCTGTTGTTCGAAGTCATCAGGCAGTTTCCGGTCGATCTCGCGTTCGATCGATCGGCGTGCCTCGCGGTCAGACACGCCGAGAAAGCGCACCAGCACCTGTTCGGCCGTGATCGGATAGCCGTGACGCGTCAACGTCTCCGCATGGGCGCGGCATGAAATGACTTCGCTGTCGACCAGAACGCCGTCGCAGTCGAAGATGACCAGATCGAAATTTGGATTCTTGCCTTGATGCGTTTTCTTCACGCGAACCGGTCCCCACTTCGCTCGAAAACGCGATCGATCAGGTTTTGTCTTCGTCGAGCGGGACGCAGTACAGTTCCAGCCGGTGATCGACCAGCTTGTAGCCGAGCTTGCGGGCGATCTCGGCCTGCAGTTTCTCGATCTCCTCGGAGGTGAACTCGATCACCTTGCCGTCGCGCAGATTGATCAGGTGGTCGTGGTGGCTGTCGGGCATCTGTTCATAGCGCGCCCGCCCCTCGCGGAAATCGTGCCGCTCGATGATTCCGGCATCCTCGAACAGCTTTACGGTGCGGTACACCGTCGAGATCGAAATCTTGTCGTCGACCGCGACACAGCGCCGGTAGAGTTCCTCGACGTCTGGATGATCGACCGAATCTGCCAGCACGCGCGCGATCACGCGGCGCTGTTCGGTCATGCGCATGCCGGTAGCGGCGCAGCGTGCCTCGATGCCGGTATTCTTGTGCGCAGACGGGGATTTCAGTGCGGGCATGGTCTCAGGGCCTTCGGACGCAGGTCGGGGGTCTTTTGCCACCCAGCGCATATTACGACAAGTCACGCCGCATCAGAAGTGCATTCAATTGCTCCCCGCCGGGTTGCTGATAATAGCGCTCCCGGCGGCCAACGACCTCAAATCCGGCCCATTCATAAAGACGCCGCGCCGGCTGATTATTTTCTTCGACCTCGAGGAACACCTTGCGTACGCCGCGGCCCGCGAGATGACCAAGATGTGTCAGCAACAGGTCGCGCGACAAGCCACGGCCCCGTTGGGTCGCATCGATGGCGATCGACAATAACTCCGCCTCGTCAGCCGCCATGCGCGACACCGCAAAGCCGATGATCCTGCGCGCCTGTCTCAGTCGGTGAACGAGCGTATTGCGCTCGGTCAGCATGACCTCGAATTCGCCTTCGCCCCAGCCGCGGTGAAACGATGCGCCATGCAGTTGCGCCAGACGCGCCGCGTCGCGCAGGCTGGCCGATTCGATCACGGCCGTGCCGCCGTTCCACCATTCGGAGAACCAATTCATCATGATGATGCTGGTGGCTGCGAAGCGCCGGACAGCGGATCCTTCGGCGGCTTGGCATCGGGCGCGCGCAGATAATAGGGCCGCGCCGGTGCGCTCTCGGGATTGACGGCGGCGCCCAGCCACGCCACCCAGGCGATATCGGGCGCTGCCTGCTGATCGATCTTGAAGGGTGGCGCGGCATCGGCCGGCCAGCGGTCGGCCAGAATCCTTGCCGCATTGCCGACCAGATATGGCGCACCGAAGCGCGCCGCGTCGAGCGCTTCGGTGATCGGCGCGACCTTCGGCTTGATCAATGAACTGCCGTCGCCGCCGAGCACCTGGAAATAGATATGATCATGCCGCGCATCGATCGCGGCGAGGACAGGATGAGGTTCGCGATTCTCGCTGACGATGGGGGCGCCAAACGCGGTCAGTGTCGTTACGCCGACGACCGGCTTGCCGGCGGCGAGCGCGATGCCGCGCGCGGCGGAAAGGCCGACGCGCAATCCGGTAAAGCTGCCGGGACCGGTGGTCGCAGCGATGCGGTCGAGCGCGGCAAAGGCAACGCCTGACGCCTTCATCGTGCGCGCGATCAGCGGCATCAGGGCTTCGGCATGACCGCGCTTCATCGCCTGCGATTCCTGCGCGATGACGCCGCCTGCGCTGGTGTCGAGCACGGCCGCGGCGCAGGCATCAAGCGCGGTATCGATGGCGAGGATTAACATGGGGGGAGATATAGCAGACGCGCAATCATCCCGTCATGTCTTGCGGCGTAGCGTTCGCTGCTGTCATTCCGGGGCGATGCAACGCATCGAGCCCGGAATCTCGAGATTCCGGGTCTGGTCCTTCGGACCATCCCGGAATGACGGACGCACAATTACATCGGCCGGACTTCGACCACGTCGGGCACGAAATGCTTCAGCAGATTCTGGATGCCGTGCTGCAACGTCGCCGTGGATGACGGGCAGCCGGCGCAGGAACCTTTCATGTTGAGATAGACGACACCGTCCTTGAAGCCGCGGAAGGTGATGTCGCCGCCGTCATTGGCGACAGCAGGCCGCACCCGCGTCTCGATCAGATCCTTGATGGTCGCCACCGTCTCGGCATCTTGCTCGTTGAAGAACTCGCCTTCCTCGTCGGTCGCCTCGTCATTGCCGGCGGTGCCGTCCGCGAGCAGCGGCGCGCCCGACATGTAGTGCTCCATGATCGCGCCGAGGATCGCGGGCTTGAGGTGCTGCCAGTCGCCGTCCACCTTGGTCACGGTGACGAAATCGTAGCCGTAGAACACGCTCGAGATGCCGGGCACGCCGAACAGGCGCTCGGCGAGCGGGGAGCGGGCGGCGGCTTCGCGGTTGGCGAATTCCATCGTGCCGGTGTCGAGCACGGTGCGGCCCGGAATGAATTTCAGGGTGGCGGGATTGGGCGTGGCTTCGGTCTGAATGAACATGGTTTTTCTCCGGCGTCGCCGGTTCAAGGCCGGCGCGTGGGCTTCCCTTAGCAGATGGCGACCGCCAACGCACGGTCAAGGGGCGCAAGGCAGCAATTCCGCAGGCAGATCAAGCCCTAAGACAGCCCGTCGATGTCGGAATCGGTGAGATCGCCGGAAACGATGGTGATCGGAATCGGGAAGGAACCCGCGGCCTGGGCCATCATGCTGATCAGCGGGCCGGGGCCTTCGGGGCCGGGATTGGCCGCCAGCACCAGCATCGAAATATCGACGTCCTTGTCGATCACGTCGAGGATCTGGGTGGTCGGATCGCCCTCGCGAATCACCCGCTCCGGCGTGATCGCGGCAATGCCGTTGGCGCGGCCGGAGGCGCGGTCGAGCGCCTCGTTGGCGGCATCCTCGGCCTCGGCGCGCATGATGTCGGCGACCCCCAGCCATTGCTGGTTCTGGTCCTCGATTTCGATGATGCGCAGCATCACCACCCCGCCGCCGACGCGAATCGCCCAGCGGCTGGCGTAGTACACCGCGCGGTCCCACTCCGCGGTGTCGTCAACAATGACAAGGCATTTTGGCTTATGACCCGTCTCGTAGCTTCGTCGCTGGGTGGTCATGCATGTCCCGGTGCTGCGCCAAACCGACGCATGCTGCCACGGCGCAGCTATCTTCGACAAGCGGCGTCGCTGTTGCGACGCAGCTAGCGAGCGGTAGTTTTTGTTTTGACGCGTTTTCCTTACGCGAACCGGGGCCCACTTCGCTCGCTTAGTTCTTTCGGATGAAGCCGACGATGTCCTTGGCCTTGTTCATGGTTTCTGCGGCGATCGCCTGCGCACGCTCGGCGCCGTCGATCAGGATACCATCGACGTGACCGGGATCGGCGACCAGCCGCTTCATCTCGGAAGCGATCGGCGCGAGTTTTGCGACGCAAAGTTCCACCAGCGCGTTCTTGAAGCTGGAGAACTGTCCGCCGCCGAATTCCTTCAAAACGTCGGCCTTGCTGCGCTCGGAAAGCGCCGCATAGATGCCGACGAGGTTGTCGGCCTCGGGCCGGTTCTCCAAGCCCTTTTCTTCCGACGGCAACGGTTCCGGATCGGTCTTCGCCTTGCGGATTTTCTGCGCGATGGTGTCGGCGTCGTCGGTCAGGTTGATACGCGAATTGTCCGAGGCGTCCGACTTCGACATCTTCTTGGTGCCGTCGCGTAAGGACATCACCCGAGTTGCCGGCCCCGTGATCAGCGGTTCCGGCAGTGGGAAGAACATGCCGTCATTGGCGCCGTGGCCGCGGATCGAATCGGCAAAGTCGTTGTTGAATTTTTGCGCGATGTCGCGCGACAGTTCCAGATGCTGCTTCTGGTCCTCGCCAACAGGCACATGCGTGGCGCGATAGAGCAGGATGTCGGCCGCCATCAGCACCGGATAGTCATAGAGACCCACCGACGCGTTCTCGCGGTCCTTGCCGGCCTTCTCCTTGAACTGCGTCATGCGGCTGAGCCAGCCGACGCGCGCGACGCAGTTGAAGATCCAGGCAAGCTCGGCGTGGCCGGAAACCTGGCTCTGGTTGAACACGATATGCTTCTTCGGGTCGATGCCGGCGGCGATGAAGGCAGCCGTCACCTCGCGGGTATTGCGCGCGAGCTCGGCCGGGCCACCCCAGACGTCGACCCCTTGCGTGATCGCGTGCATGTCGACGACGCAATAGATGCAGTCATGGGTTTCCTGCATCTTCACGAAATTGACGATCGCGCCGAGGTAATTGCCGAGATGCAGATTACCGGTCGGCTGGACGCCGGAAAAAACCTTTTCAACAAAAGCCATAGTCAGCTTCCCCAAGGATCCTGTATCGGATGCCTGTTTCGCGCTGTCGTTTGCCACGCAGGGGCTATTCGCGCAAGCCGCTAGATGCATCCGCGCAGCCGTCATCCTGAGGTGCGAGCGCAGCGAGCCTCGAAGGATGGGCCGCGGGCTGTACATCCTTCGAGGCGCGCAAGAGCGCGCACCTCAGGATGACGGATTTAGCTAAAAGTCATCATGCTCTATCGCCCGGATTGCCTGATGGCGTTAACCGCGTCGCGCCACCCGGCGACGCCGAAAAGCCGCAGAAGCAGGCCGTAGATCGCGATCCCCGCCGATATCACCGCCAGCAGCAGGACGGCCTGCACGAGACCGTGTGCGCCCGCGCTGAGCGCCGCCATCGACCGCGTTGCCAGCCACAGCAGCGCGCCCATGGCGAGCGCGGATAGCACGATGCGCGGCAGCCGCCGCCGTGCTTCCGTATCGATCGAGAACCCAAAAGTCTCTGCGCCGCGGCGGATCAGGCTGAACGCCATGCTCCACGCGCCAAGCGCAATGGCGGCTGCGATGCCGTCGGCGCCATACCAGTGGCTGAGCAGGAAGGCCGCCGCAATCGCCAGCACCACGCCTTTCAGCGCTGACACCAGCGGCGTCATCGTATCCTCGCGCGCGAAGAACGCCGGCGACAGCGCCTTCACCAGCACATGCGCAGGCAGCGCCAGTGTCAGCCACATCAGCGCACGCGCCGTCGCCGCGGTATCTGCGGCGGTGAAGGCGCCGTGCTCGAACAACAGCCGCACGATCGGCTCGCTGAGCACCAACAGGCCGAGTGTGGCCGGCAGCGCCAGTCCGACGGCGAGTTCGAGACCGCGCGATTCCGCATGCGCAACGCCGGTGCGGTCATCGCCGCGCAAGGCGCGCGTCAGTTCCGGGATCAGCACCGTGCCCATGGCGACGCCGACAATGCCGAGCGGCAATTCGACCAGCCGGTTGGCGAAATAGAGCCATGACACCGCCGACGGCGAGGACGAGGCGATGATCGCGCCGGCCACCATCAGCAATTGCGGTGCGCTCGAGGCCATCATGCCGGGCACCGCCTTACCGAGAAAACCGCGTATTTCCTTGTCGAACGAAACCCGAAGGGGCGTTGCGATGCTCTCGCCACGGCGCAGCACCAGCACCGATAGCTGAAGCAAGCCGGCAATGCCCACGGTCGCGGCGACGATCTGCGCGGCTTGCACCGCATCCGGCCGCAGGGCGAGCAATACGACCATCGCCGCGATCAGCGCGATGTTGAACAGCAGCGGCGAAAACGCCGTCAGCGCGAAGCGGCCTTGCGCGTTCAACAGCGCCATCATCACGGTTACTGGCCCGGCAAAGGCCAGGTACGGCAGCATCAGGCGTGCATTGTCTGTGGCGAGCTGCAGCGTCTCGCGCCCGGCAAATCCCGGCGCCAGCGCCGCGATCACAAACGGCATCAGCAACGCGAGCAACGCCGTGGCTGTGATCAACGCCACGGTGATGGTGCCGAGCACGCGGCCGGCAAACGCCGCCGCTGCCGTCACCCCATCGGCCTCACGCACGCGCAGCCATGCCGGCACCAGCGCCGCATTCAGCCCGCCCTCGGTCAACAGCCGCCGCACCACGTTGACCAGCTGAAACGCGGCCAGGAACGCATCCGCGACCGGCCCAGCGCCGAGCAGCGCGGCGAGCGCCGAATCGCGCACGAACCCAAGCAGCCGCGAGGCCAGCGTTCCCGTCGATACCGTGAGAAAGGAGCGGATCATTGCCGGGCTGTATAGCAGTAGCCCTGCTTGCTGGCAGTAGTCCCGTCATCCTGAGGAGCGCGAAGCGCGTCTCGAAGGATGCGCGGCCCGGACGGTGGCCGTACATCCTTCGAGGCTCGCTCCGCTCGCACCTCAGGATGACGGGGTAGGTAGCCTTGCTGGCGCGGGGCCGATCTGGTAGGCCGCAGCCTTCTTGGCCGCGCTCGGCTTCTTCGCGCAAACAGCCGTAAACAGGACGGATGAATGACTGACGCAAAATACGACGTTCTCGGGATCGGCAATGCGATTTTCGACGTACTGGTGCAGACCGATGAGGGATTTCTGGCGCGCCACGGCATGACCAAGGGCGGCATGGCGCTGATCGACGAGGCCCGCGCCGCCGCCATCTACAAGGACATGGGCCCTGCGACCGAAATGAGCGGCGGCTCCGGCGCCAACACCATCGTCGGCGTCGCCGGTTTCGGCGCCCGCGCGGCTTTCATCGGCAAGGTCAAGGCCGACCAGATCGGCGCCCTCTACGCCCACGATATCCGCGCCGCCGGCGTCGCCTTCGAGACGAAAGCCGCCACCGCCGGCCCCGCCACCGGCTGCTCCTACATCCTGGTAACGCCGGACGGCGAGCGCACCATGAACACCTATCTCGGCGCCGCGCAGGATCTCAACCCATCCGACATCGACGACGCGCAGATCGCGGCTTCCAGCATCGTCTATCTCGAAGGCTATCTCTGGGATCCGAAGAACGCCAAGGAAGCCTTCGTCAAGGCCGCGACGATCGCACATGGCGCCGGCCGCCAGGTGGCGCTGACGCTGTCGGATTCGTTCTGCGTGGATCGTTATCGCGACGAGTTTCTCGACCTGATGCGCAAGGACACGGTCGATCTCGTGTTCGCCAACGAGGCCGAGCTGCACTCGCTGTACCAGACCTCGGATTTCGACATCGCGCTGAAGCAGTTCCGTGCCGATGCCAAACTCGGCATCGTCACCCGCAGCGAAAAGGGCTGCGTGGTGGCGGCGAAGGACGGCGTTGTCGCGGTGCCGGCGTTCCCGATTCAAAAGCTCGTGGACACCACCGGCGCCGGCGACCTGTTCGCCGCAGGCTTCCTGTTCGGCCTCGTCCGCAACGCAGGACATGAAAACGCCGGCCGACTTGGCGCGCTGGCCGCGGCGGAGGTGATCCAGCACATCGGGGCAAGGCCGCAGGTGTCGCTGAAGGAACTGGCGGGGCAGAACGGGCTGCCGGTGTGAGCCCCAGCCTCCCCACCGTCATGGCCGGGCTTGACCAGGCTTGACCCGGCCATCCACGTCTTTTTCTGGGTTGCTGAACTAACGTCCGATAGCCAGCCGCTTCGTTTTCCATCGGACATTTGCTATGCAACCCGTGAGACGTTTCTCGCGGGGGCTGCATGCTGACAGGTGAACTTCGCTCCAGGATCGACGGGGTATGGAACGCGTTCTGGGCGGGCGGCATCGCCAATCCGCTCGAGGTGATCGAACAGATTACCTACCTGCTTTTCATGCGCGGGCTGGACGACGCCCATACGCTCGAGGAGCGCAAGGCCAATCGCCTCGGCAAGCCGATGGAACGGCGCATTTTCCCGACCGGCAAGGACAAGATCGGCAAGAACGGTGGCGTTGCCTATGAGGAGATGCGCTGGTCCAAGCTGAAGAACAAGGACCCGGCGACGATGTTCGAAATCGTCTCCGAACACGTCTTTCCGTTCCTGCGCAACATGGCCGAGGCCGGCACCGCGCACGCCACCCACATGAAGGGTGCGCGCTTCACCATCCCGACGCCGGCGCTGCTCGCCAAGGTGGTCGACCTTCTCGCCGAAATCCCGATGGAAGATCGCGACACCAAGGGCGATCTCTACGAATACATGCTGTCGAAGATCGCGACCGCCGGGCAGAACGGCCAGTTCCGCACGCCGCGCCACATCATCGCGCTGATGGTCGAAATGATGGCGCCAGGGCCGAAGGACATCATCGTCGATCCTGCCTGCGGCACCTGCGGCTTCCTGGTCGCAGCCGGCGAATATCTGCGCGAGAACCATCCGAAGCTGTTCCACGAAAAGGCAAGCCGCGATCATTTCAACGAGGAGATGTTCCACGGCTTCGATTTCGACGGCACGATGCTGCGCATCGGCTCGATGAACATGACGCTGCATGGCGTCGAGGATCCGGATATCCGCTATAAGGATTCGCTGGCGCAGGAACACGCCAGCGATGCAGATCGCTATAGCCTTGTGCTGGCCAATCCGCCGTTCGCAGGCTCGCTCGACTACGAGACGACGGCGAAGGATTTGCGCGCGATCGTCAAGACCAAGAAGACCGAGCTTCTGTTCATGGCGCTGTTCCTGAAGCTCTTGAAGCCCGGCGGACGTGCGGCGGTGATCGTGCCGGATGGCGTGCTGTTCGGCTCTTCGACGGCGCACAAAGCGATCCGCAAAATGCTGGTGGAGGATCACAAGCTGGATGGCATCGTGAAGCTGCCCTCGGGCGTGTTCCGGCCCTACGCCGGCGTGTCCACGGCGATCGTGCTGTTCACCAAGACGAACTCCGGCGGAACCGATCACGTCTGGTTCTACGATTGTCAGGCCGACGGGTTCTCCCTGGACGATAAGCGTAACGCACTGCTACCGACAGAGAAGATAGGGCCAAGGGCAAAGCTTGGCGATGACGAGCGCGAGAGGAATAATCTGCCAGATATCACTGCCCGTTGGCAGCAACGTAGCGCCGCCGAACGTAAACGTCCGCGGACGGCGCCGAGCTTTTGCGTGCCTAAGGTTGAGATTGCGGCGGCGGGCTATGATCTGTCGATCAATCGCTACAAGGAAGTAATTCACGAAGCGGCCGAACATCGGTCACCGAAGGAGATCATTATGGAGTTGAAGGCGCTGGAGCAGGATATTGCCAAGGAGTTGGACGAATTGGAGTCGATGTTGTGACCTGGGCAATCGCCACGCTTGGCGATGTATGCGACATCGTCTCCGGTGCAACGCCTCGAACGTCAGAGGAGAAATTCTGGGGCGGCAATGTTCTCTGGACAACGCCGAAGGATTTGAGCGAACTTGACGGGGCCTATCTTGAGAGGCCGCCTCGGACGATTACTGAGGAAGGTCTTAAGAGCTGTGCTGCATCTCTCCTGCCTGAGAATTCTGTTCTCCTAAGCTCGCGTGCTCCGATTGGACTGGTTGCTATCAACGCCGTGCCGATGGCAACAAACCAAGGGTTCAAGAGCCTGGTGCCGGATCGTCGCAGAGTCGATAGTAAATTCCTGTTCCACTGGCTCAGATCGAAAACCACCTTTTTGCAGAGCCTCGGGAACGGTGCGACGTTTAAGGAAATCTCTAAAGGGGTCGTTGAAAGGATAGAAATCCCGCTCCCTCCCCTCGCTGAGCAGCGACGGATTTCAGCGATTCTGGACAAGGCGGATGCGCTACGGCGCAAGCCGTAAAAGCGCCCTTGAACTGTTCGACAGTCTCGCTCAGTCGATCTTTCTTGAAATGTTTGGATCGCTTAGTTCGAATTCTCATCGATGGCTCAGCGCCAGTATCGCCGACGCCTGTGGATTGATCGTTGACTGCGTGAACAGAACAGCTCCGATTGTGGATTATAAAACATCTTACAAGATGCTTAGAACCACAAACGTTAGGAATGGTAGAGTAGACGTTGATAACGTTCGATACGTAACTAAGGATACATTTAAAATATGGAATCGCAGAGCAACTCCTCGGAAGGGAGATGTTCTATTGACACGTGAGGCTCCGGTGGGAGCTGTTGGCAAGCTTGTAACGGACGACCAAGTCTTTCTTGGTCAAAGATTGATGTTATACCGCCCTAAGCAGCGGGTCATGACTTCCGATTTTTTGGTTTGGTCATTTGCCGACAAGTATCTGCGCGATCAATTCGACCGCATGGGGTCCGGTTCGACAGTTAAGCACCTACCGCTCCCAGCCTGTCGCGCCTTCGAGGTACGGTTGCCTCCCATAATGCTCCAGGAGCGATTTTCTGAACGGATAAGCCGCCTGGAGGCCGCCAAATCTCTCGCTATCGAACAGAATTCGCAAGTATCCAACATCTTCTCCTCCCTCCAATCCCGCGCCTTCTCCGGGCAGCTCTAGCCATGCGTTTCGAGTTCGACTGGGACCTAGCAAAGGCCGAGAGCAATCGGCGCAAGCACGGCGTTGCCTTCGAGGATGCCATGGGCGTTTTTGCCGATCCCCTAGCCCTGTCGCGGCTTGACGAGGAGTCTGGCCAAGGGGAGGAGCGATGGGTTACCATAGGTCGAAATCCCGCCAGCAATTTACTGCTGGTCGTGCATACTTATATCGAGCTGTCGGAGGAGCGGGCAGCCATACGTATCATTTCGGCGCGCCGGCCGACGCGCCGCGAAACCCGTCAATACGAAGAAGGGTGATCTGATGAAGGACGAATATGACTTCTCGACCGCCAAGCGCGGCAAGTTCTTTCGGGAGGGGACCCGGCTTGTGCCGCCGGTCCACCTGGAGCCGGAGGTGCTGGACTATCTTTCCGAGCGAGCCTCGGCGCGGGGGGTCTCGCTGAGCTCGCTGGTGAACACGTTGCTCAAGAAGGACATCGAACTGATCGACGCGGGCAAATAGCAGCGCCGATGTCCAATTTCGCCTTCCTCGCTGCCGAGTTCCCCGCCGTGCACGAGGCGGCGGTGGAGGCGGAGCGCCAGGCGGCGGTATCGCCGACGGCCGCGGCATTCTTTGCCGGCAAGGCGGTCGAGGTCGGGGTCAAATGGGCGTTCCGCAATGACCCCGGGTTGAAGCTCCCCTATCAGGACAATATCGCAGCATTGCTGCACGAGCCGAGCTTTCGGCGGGCGGCGGGCGAGGCGGTGTTTGCCAAAGCCAAATACATCAATTCGCTTCGCAACCGCGCGGTGCATGAAGAACGCACCATCAAGCCGGGCGACGCTACGGGCGCGGTCAGGGAGCTGTTTCACGTTTGCTTCTGGCTGGCCCGCACCTATGCGCGAAAGGGCAAGCCAGCCGACGGGCTAGTCTTCGACGCTTCGGTGCTGTCCCGCCGCGACGAAGCACTGAAGAAGGCCTTTGCTTATGTGAAGGCGCAGCAGGCCGAGCTTGATGCCAAGGACGGCGAACTGACGAAGCTGCTCGCCGATAAGCAAAACCTCGACGATGAACTGAAAGAGCTGCGTGCCCAGGTCGCCGCCGCACGCAAGGCCGCCGAGGCCCAACCGGACCGGCACGACTACAACGAGGCCGAGACCCGCGACCGCTACATCGATCTGTTGCTGCGCGAGGCCGGTTGGCCGCTCGACAAGCCCGAAGACTTGGAATTCCGCATCGAGGGGATGCCCAACAACGAAGGCATCGGCTTTGTCGATTACGTGTTGTGGGGCGCTGACGGCAAGCCGCTGGGGCTGGTGGAAGCCAAGCGCACCCGCAAGGATGCTCGCGTGGGGCAGCAGCAGGCCAAGCTCTACGCCGATCGGCTCGAAGCGCGGTACGGCCAGCGGCCCGTGATCTTCTACTCGAATGGTTACGAACACTGGATTTGGGACGACACGCGCTATCCGCCGCGCCAGATCGGCGGCTTCTACAAGCGCGACGAACTGGAGTTGCTGGTTCAACGCCGCACCGCCCGCAAGAAGCTCGGTTCGGAGGCGTTGAATCGCAAGATCATCGAACGCCCCTATCAGCAGCGCGCGATCCGCGCCATCGCCAAGCATTTTGAAGCTGACGGAGAACGCAAGGCGCTGCTGGTTATGGCGACGGGCTCCGGCAAGACCCGCACCGTGATCGCCTTGGTCGATCTTCTGATGCGGGCCGGCTGGGTCAAGCGCGTCTTGTTTCTGGCCGACCGTATCGCGCTGGTGAACCAGGCCGCAGGTGCCTTCAAGGCGCATTTGCCGGATTCGGCGCCGGTCAATCTTGTGACCGAACGCACCAGCGAGGGGCGCGTCTTCTTGTCGACCTATCCAACGATGATGAACCTGATCGATGGAAGGCAGGAGGGGCAGGCGAAGTTCGGCCCCGGCCATTTCGATCTCATCATCATCGATGAGGCGCATCGCTCGGTCTACCAGCGCTTTAAGGCGATCTTCGAGTATTTCGATTCCTTCCTGGTCGGCTTGACTGCGACACCCAAGGACGAAATCGACAAGAATACCTATTCGCTGTTCGACCTGGAGGATGGCGTTCCAACCGATGCCTATTCGCTCGACGAAGCCGTGGCCGATGGCTATCTCGTTCCGGCGCGGCCGATCTCGGTGCCGCTCAAGATCGTGCGTTCAGGCTTGCGCTACGATGAACTGTCCGAGGAAGAAAAAGACCATTGGGACATGCTGGAATGGGGCGAGGACGAAGTCCCCGACAGCGTCGATGCTGCGGAGATCAACAAGCGCCTCTTCAATGAGGATACGGTCGACCTGGTCTTGGAGCACTTGATGCAGAACGGGATCAAGGTCGAGGGCGGCGACCGGATCGGCAAAACCATCATCTTCGCCAAGAACCAGAGTCATGCGAAGTTCATCGAGCAACGGTTCAACGCGGCCTATCCTGCGCTTGCCGGGCATTTCTCGCGCGTCATCACCTATGAGACCGGGCCGTATGCCCAGACATTGATCGACGATTTTTCCAGGAAGAACTCGGTCCCGCATATCGCGATCTCGGTCGATATGCTCGATACCGGGATCGACGTGCCCGAAGTCGTCAATCTCGTGTTCTTCAAGCAGGTGCGCTCGAAGACGAAGTTCTGGCAGATGATGGGCCGCGGCACGCGGCTTTGTCCTGATCTGTTCGGTCCCGGTCAGGACAAGGAGTTCTTTCGCGTCTTCGACTATTGCCAGAATCTCGAATTCTTCGGCGCCAATCCGGCGCTCAAGGAGGCAAGTGCGGCAAAATCACTGTCCGAACGGCTGTTCGCAGCCCGCCTTGATCTCGTGCGCGCACTGGATGAGAAGCAGGAGAAGGTGGGCGGCTTCGCGGAGATGGGGGTCGCTTCGTATCAAGCCGCGCCGCAGGCGCCCCCCAGCGAAGAGGCCATCCGATCTGACGCACTGCAGACATTGCAGGATACGGTCGGTGGGTTGAACCTCGACAATTTCATCGTGCGACGGCATCGCCGTGCCGTGGAGAAGTACAACAAGCCGGAATCATGGTTGCTGCTCAGCGATGAGGTTCGCAAGGAATTGGTCGAGGAGATTGCGCCGCTGCCGTCAGCGAAGAGCCTGGGGATCGAGGAAGCAAGGCGGTTCGATCTCCTGATGTTCTCGCTGGAGCTGGCCTTGTTGAAGGGCTCGAAGCGGTTCGACACTCTCAAGAAGCAACTGCTCGAAATTGCATCGGCACTGGAAGATCAGACCGGCATTCCGGCGATAGCGCATCAGGCGGTGCTGATCGAAGAAATTCAGACCCAGCAATGGTGGGAGGGCGTTACCGTTCCCCTGCTCGAATTGGTACGGCTGCGGTTGCGTGATCTGGTGCAGCATATCGATAAGTCGAAGAAGGCGATCGTCTACTCCAATTTCGCCGACGAGATCGGGGAGGGCGTCGAGCATGAGCTGCCGCAATTTGGCGAGGCCGACTTTGCGCGGTTCAAGCTCAAGGCCCGGCATTTCCTGAAAGCGCATGAGGACCACATCGTCCTCCACAAGCTGCGGCAGGGTAAGCCGCTCACGCCCACGGATCTGACCGAACTCGAAAAGATGCTGCTGGATGCTGGTATCGGCGAAGCGGGAGACATCGAGCGTGCCCGCGAGACCAGCCACGGTTTCGGTCGTTTTGTCCGTTCAATTGTTGGCCTGGATCGTGCCGCCGTGAGCGAGGCCTTCAGTGAATTTCTTGCCAAGGGATCTGCGACGGCACAGCAGATCGAATTCATCAACATGGTGATCGAGCATCTCACCGATCAAGGCACGATGGACCCCGCCTTGCTCTACGAGCCGCCTTTCACCGATCTGGCCCCGACCGGTCCGGAAAAGCTGTTTGATGAAGAGAAGGTCGCAAGGCTGGTCACGAGAATCCGGGCCATTAACGATAGCGCCGTGGCTTGAGGGACAATTGCGCGCAAATCTGAAATTCGAGAAGGAATTCAACGTGATTTGCCTGGTCCAGCCTCGTCCGCAAAAATAATTCGCTTCACGATTGCCCCAAATCACCCTTACAACTTCCGCCATCCCGTCCCCCAAGAGGGGCGTTTCGCGATCGTCACTAAACGCGGGGCGGGGTGCGGTGGACGCGGCAGCGTCGGGCGCGCAAACGTCGTCGCAGGGCGGGCTCGCCCGTGAGCGAAGGACGGCACGCAGACGACCGATGCTAACGCGCTTTGCGCCAGACTTCGGCGGGTGGGTACCAAGCCCGTCGAGACCCTTGGCGTAAGGCGTGCCGTGTACGGCCAAGTCGTGTGGTCCTGGCACCCGTGGCTGGTGTCAAGTCCGCGGAGGATGTGCCGGCCCGACCGGGCCGGCCCCATCCATCAATCCGCGGATGACGGTGGCTAAAGGAATTCGCACACCGGGGAGAGCACGAAGTACGCCGTAAAACCATTGCGCAGGGAAGGCCGGATGCTCTCCGCTGGACCTGTATGCTCGTGTGCGCGTTCTTTGTGCGCAATTGCACACGAGACCGCGGGTGCAGCGCGCACCCGGTCTTCCCTGCGCCCTCTTTCTCGAGGAGGGCGAAAGAAGATGCAAACCTCGGGCAGTTCATGTCGCGAGATCGTGAAGGTGCGTTTGATGAGCGCGAGCGCGCCGCACCCCCAACTGTCATCGTCCGCGCAGGCGGACGATCCAGTATTCCAGAGACAGCAGTGATAGAACCGATAGGCTGCGGCGTACTGGATCCCCCGCCTTCGCGGAGGATGACGAGTGTAGGCGGGGTGAGGGCGTGCCACGCAACGTCGCCCCGCCCTCTCTCTTCTTTTTCAGGCCGCCTTCTGCCCGGCATCCAGCCCGGCATAAACCCCGCGTTCGAAGCCCGCAAAAGCTTCCAGGGCCTTGGCATCGACGAAGGGCAACAGCTGCATCAGGATCACGCCGGCGACGTTGCGGGCCGGATCGATCCAGAAATAGGTGTTGGCGAGGCCGGCCCAGGCAAGGCTGCCGGCGCTGCGGCCTTCCGGGGTCTTGGCGGTGGTGATCAGGAAGGAGAGCCCCCACTTCTTGACGATATCCGGATAGAGATCGACATCGTTGGTGTACATGGGCGCCATCGTCGGCATCTTGCCGATGCTGAGATCGCCGATGTGGTTCTGGCCCATCAGCGCCACCGTCTCGGGCTTCAAGAGCTGGTTGCCGTTGCCGCGGCCCTTGTTGAGGATCATCTGGGTAAACGTGATGTAGTCGGCTGCCGTGCCGTAGAGGCCGCCGCCGCCCATATGAAATTCCGGATTCTGCTCGAGCTCGAACGGGATCGGCGCCAGCGATCCGTCTTCGCCGCGCGCATGCATACCGACCAGCCGCTGGCGCTGGGAGTCCGTGATCTTGAAGCCGGTGTCGTTCATGCCAAGCGGCGCGAATATATGGTCGCGCAGGTAAGCGTCGAGCTGCTTGCCGCTCGCGGCTTCCACCGCCTTGCCGACGAAATCGATGTTGATGCCATATTCCCAGCGCGTGCCGGGATCGGACATGATCGGCCCCTTCAGCGCCGCGTTCTGGCAGCTGAAGATGTTCGGGGTTCCGGTCTTCTCCTGGTATTTCCCCATGTCGCCGTTCCACACGTCGTAGCAGAAGCCGGCGGTGTGGGTCATGAGATGGCGCAGCGTGATCGGTTTCCTGGCGGGCCGCAGTTTTGGCTCGCCGCTGGCGTCAAAGCCTTCCAGCACCTGCGGGTTGGCGAGATCGGGCAAAAGCTTGCCGATCGGCTCGTCGAGCGAAAGCCTGCCTTGTTCGACGAGCTGCATGCCCGCCGCGCTCGTGATCGCCTTGGTCATGGAGGCGATCCAGAACACGCTGTCGGCGGTCATCGGATCGTCCTTGGACAGGTCGCGTTTGCCGAACGCGCCTTGATAAATCACCTCATTGCCGGTCGCCGCCATCGCGACCACGCCGGGAATCTCCTTGGCCTCGCATTTCTGACGCAGAACCTGATCGATCTGGGCTTTACTTTGCATGGGTCACCTCTCGCTTTGATTTTTTATGGAGTGGCGCGATCTTCCTCCCGGTCGTGCGATCCCGCAAGCGGCCGCGGATGGCCGCCGCCGATGTCGCGATCTCGTGATGGGTAAGCGGTGTGGGCAGCGGTGGCGCGGTATGGGCGACACCAAACGGCAACACCTCGCCGCAATCCGCGGTGGACGAAGCGCTATGCCGGTGACCGGCTTAACCATCCACGATATCGTGATTTCGCCACGATTCCCGAAGCCGTATTTTTTCAGTAATGCATTCTGATTCCAGCAGAAACGTTGCTCGTAGGCTGGACGAATTAACCAGAAATAGCCGTATTTCCAACGCTGCGAGGCTTTACGCGATGATTTCGACCTGGAGTGAATGGAAGCGATATCCCCGCCCTGGACGTGGCGAAAACATCGAGGCGCCGATTACCCCCGGAATCTTCGAAGTCCGCTATGCCGGCACCGGTGCGCTGCATTCCTTCGAGGCTGTCGATAACGTTGCCCAGGCCCTGGCGCAGCTTTCGGTCGGTTCCAAATCCTGGTTCGGGCGTCGGGAGACGGCCAAATTGCCGGACCTCGAATACCGCACCTGCGCGACTTCCTCGAAAGCCGACGCCAAGGCCGCCGCGCAGCGCATGATCGGCCGCCGAGAAACCTATATGAGCGGCGCGGCGTAAGTGACCCGTCATTCCGGGGCGCGAAGCGAACTATGGGGCGCCCTCGCGCCCCTGAGAATCTCGAGATTCCGGGTCTGGTGCTTACGCACCATCCCGGAATGACAGCGATCCTCACTGGCGTCCCCCTCAAAATTCCTTGAAGCAGGGTCGCGTCTGCGGCCGATGCATTGCGGCTGGTTAGGGCCTATACTCGGATCAATACCCCAAGAAAATCCGAGGAGTACGCCATGAACCCGCCCGTTGCCGCACGCGCTTCAGCCTCCACCCCCTCGCTGCACGACCGCCTGAAAGATCCCTCGCTGCTGCGCGACCGTTGCTACATCGACGGCGCCTGGGTCGGCACGCCGTCGCGCCCGGTTACCAATCCGGTCAATGGCGTGGAACTGGCAAAGGTGCCGGCCATGAGTACCGCGGAAGCGATGCAGGCCGTCGAGGCCGCCGAACGCGCGTTCCCGGCCTGGGCCAAGCTCACCGCCAAACAGCGTTCCAACATTTTGCGGAAGTGGTTCGACCTGATCATCGCCAACCGCGAAGACCTGGCGCTGATCCTCACCTCAGAGCAGGGCAAGCCGCTGGCGGAAGCGCTCGGCGAGGTCGATATCGGCGGCGCCTATGTCGAGTTCTTCGCCGAAGAAGCCCGCCGCGTTTATGGCGAAACCATTCCGACCCAGCGGCCTGATGCGCGCCTGCTCGCAATCAAGCAGCCGATCGGCGTCTGCGGCGCGATCACGCCGTGGAATTTCCCGTGCTCGATGATCACCCGCAAAGTCTCGCCGGCGCTCGCCGCGGGCTGCACCGTCGTGCTCAAGCCCGCCAATGAAACCCCGCTGACCGCGCTGGCGCTGGTCGCGCTCGCCGAAAAGGCCGGCGTGCCGAAGGGCGTGTTCAACATCCTCACCGGCAATTCGTCCGCGATCGGCAAGGTGCTGTGCGAGCACCCGGCCGTGCGCTTCGTCGGCTTCACCGGCTCGACCGAAGTTGGAAAAATCCTCTATCAGCAGGCGGCTGTCGGCGTGAAGAAGCTCGGGCTCGAACTCGGCGGCAACGCGCCGTTCGTGGTGTTCGACGACGCAGATATCGACGCCGCGGTCGAGGGCGCCATCGTCTCCAAGTATCGCAACATGGGCCAGACCTGCGTCTGCGCCAACCGCCTCTACGCCCAGGACAAGATCTACGACCAGTTCGTCGAAAAGCTCTCGAAGAAGGTCGCCGCAATGAAGATAGGTGACGGCACCGAACAGGGCGTGGTGCAGGGTCCGCTGATCAACATGGAAGCGGTCGACAAGGTCGAGAAGCACATTGCGGATGCGGTGAAGGGCGGCGCCAAGATCGTCACCGGCGGCAAACGCCATGCGCTCGGCGGCAGCTTCTTCGAGCCGACGGTGCTATCGAACGTGAAGCCGGACGCGCTCGTCGCGCACGAGGAAACCTTCGGACCCTTGGCGCCGGTGTTCCGCTTCAAGGACGAGGCCGACGTGATCGCGATGTGCAACAACTCGCCGTTCGGTCTTGCTTCGTACTTCTATTCCCGCGATCTCGGCCGCGTCTGGCGCGTCGCCGAAGCGCTGGAATCCGGCATGGTTGGCGTCAACACCGGGCTGATCACGACGGAAGTCGCGCCCTTCGGCGGCGTCAAGGAGAGCGGCTTGGGCCGCGAAGGCTCGCATCACGGCATGGAAGAATATGTCGAGATCAAATACGTGATGATGGCCGGGGTTTAATTGGTCCTGTAGCCCGGATGGAGCGAAGCGTAATCCGGGAGAGCTCCATCTACTGCGCGATAGCCCCGGATTTCGCTGCGCTCCATCCGGGCTACGGAAGCGGCGATCAATCGCTGACGTCATCCGCAAACGCGCCGTGGCGGCCGATGCCAGAGGCGAAGCGTGTCGCGCCCGACAGCGTCTCACCCGAGCCGATCACTTCCAGCCCGCCGCGCATCTCGTTCTTGATCGCTTCCTCCTCGGAAAGGTCCCACTGCCGCAGGGCCGCCAGCCGATCGGCGCGCATGCATTTCTGCGGAAAACGCGCAATCTCCCGCGCCAGCGTGATCGCATGCGCAGTCGCCTCGCCGCGGCCGACGACGCGGTTGGCGAGCCCCATGCGCAGCGCCTCCTGCGCGCCGACCGGGCGGCCGGTGAGAATCAAATCGATTGCCTGCGAGTGCCCGATCAGCCGCGGCAGGCGGATGGTGCCGAGATCGATCAGTGGCACGCCAAAGCGGCGGCAGAAGATGCCGAAGGTCGCATCGTCAGCGACCACGCGCATATCCGCCCACAGCGCCAGCTCCATCCCGCCGGCCACCGCAAAGCCCTCGACCGCCGCGATCACGGGTTTTGACAGCCGCAAACGACTCGGCCCCATCGGCGCAATCGAGTCGTGGCCGCCGAGCTCACGCTTCTTGTTCGGATCGCCCGCCGCCACCGCCTTGAGGTCAGCGCCCGCGCAGAAGTAGCCGCCGGTGCCGGTGAACACGGCGACCGATGCAGCCTCATCGGCATCGAACGCAAGGAAGGCGTCATACAGCTTACGCGCGGTCGCGCCGTCAACAGCGTTGCGGCAATGCGGGCGGTTGATGGAAACGATGGTGATGGGGCCATCGCGTTCGACGAGCACGGAATTTTCTTCGGACATGTCAGGCGCTCCCTCTGTTTTTTCTGGGAGGTAGCTTGGCACCAGACAAGCCTGCAGGGCAATCTTGTATCCGCTCGTCGTTGCGAGGAGCGGCAGCGACGAAGCAATCCATTGTCAACGCGAGCGGCGGAATGGATTGCGTCGCTTCGCTCGCAATGACGGCTCAGACCTTCAACTCATCCCCCGTCACCCGTCGATACGCTTCGAGATACCGCTTGCTCGTCGCGTCCACCACGCTGTCGGGCAGCGGCGGGGGCGGGGCGTCGCCGTTCCAGCGGCCGGCGCGGCGCTCGGCGTCGAGATAGTCGCGCAGCGGCTGCTTGTCGAAGGAGGGCTGCGGCCGGCCGGGCTTGTAGACGTCGGCGGCCCAGAACCGCGAACTGTCAGGGGTCATTACCTCGTCGATCAGGATGATGCGGCCGTCGGCAGCCCTTCCAAACTCGAACTTGGTGTCGGCGATGATGATGCCTTGATGGCGGGCGATCCGTTCGCCGAAATTATAGACCGTGCGCGCCATGCTCTCGAGCTTTTCGGCGACGTCGTTGCCCAAAATCTCACGCACCCGCGCGACCGCGATGTTTTCATCGTGGCCGGTCTCGGCCTTGGTGGCCGGGCTGAAGATCGGCGCGTCGAGCTTCTCGCTTTCGACCAGGTCGGGCTTGAGTTCTTCCCCGGCGAGCGTGCCCGATGCGGCATACTCTTTCCAGGCTGAGCCCGAGATATAGCCGCGGATCACGCATTCGACCGGGAAGACAGTGGTGCGCCGGCACAGCATCGCGCGGCCGAGGATATCGTCGCGGTGATCTTTCAGCGCCGGCACTTCGCGGATGATTTCGCCGGCATCGGCGCTGATCATGTGATGCGGGACCACGCCTTCGAGCTGGCGGAACCACCACGCGCTGATCTGGGTTAGCACCGCTCCCTTCATCGGAATGGTCTCGGCCATCACGACGTCGAACGCGCTGATGCGGTCGGTGGTGAGTAGCAGCACGCGGTCGTCGCCGACGGCATAGATATCGCGCACCTTGCCACGGCCGATCCGCGGCAGGGGCAAATCGCTGGCGAGCATCGCGTTCATCAGGTCATGCTTTCGGGCCGGCGTCCTCGCGTTGGCGCGAGGGCGCGAATTGGAAAACGGAGCAATAGCTCACTCCGGCAGCGGAATGAACTCGTGTTCCTGCGGAACGGCGGCAAAACGCCCGGTTTTCCAGTCCTGTTTGGCCTGTTCGATCCGCTCCTTGCTGGAGGAGACGAAATTCCACCAGATATGGCGCGGGCCCTCCAGCGCGTCGCCGCCCAGAAACATCATCCGCACAGGCCTCACGGCCTTCACGGTGATGCGGTCGCCCGGCCGGAAGATCAGCAGGCGCGGCCCCTCATAGCGCTCGTTCGCGATCTCGACCTCGCCGTCGACCAGATAGATCGCGCGCTCCTCATGATCAGGATCGAGCGGGACGCTGGTCCCGGCCTGCGCTGTCACTTCGGTATAGAACCACGGCGACACCATGCCGACCGGCGATTTCACGCCGAACGAACTGCCTGCGATGATGCGCGCGGTGAAGCCGCTCTCCTTGACCGTCGGCAGCGCTTCGGCGGCATAGTGCTGGAACGACGGCGTGATCTCTTCCGACCCCGCTGGCAGCGCGATCCAGCTTTGCAGGCCCAGCATCTTCTGGCCATCGCGCCGCTGCACGTCGGGCGTGCGCTCGGAATGCGCGATGCCGCGCCCCGCCGTCATCAGGTTCATGGCGCCGGGCTGGATCTCCTGGATGTTGCCCTCGCTGTCGCGGTGCATGATCGAGCCGTCGAACAGATAGGTGACGGTGGCAAGGCCGATATGCGGATGCGGACGCACGTCCATGCCCTTGCCGGCGATGAACTGCATCGGTCCGAAATGATCGAAGAAGATGAACGGCCCGACCATCTGCCGCTTGCCATGCGGCAGTGCGCGCCGCACCTCAAATCCATCGCCGAGATCGCGGGTGCGCGGCACGATGACGAGATCGAGCGCGTCGCAGGTCTTGGGATCGCCAAGCACGGGATCGTTGGAGGGTTGCCAGCTCATTTTCCTGCACTCCAAGTTTTGCTGCGAGCTTAGCATGCATTATAAGATGCGTCCTGCGACGCTCCTCGGAGTATGACAAAAAGTGATACCGCCGCTGAAGAAGGGTGCCACGCTGCCGCAGCCGGACTGGCCGGGGATCGAGACCGAGCGTCTCATCCTCCGGCAATGGCGGGCCTCGGACGTTACTGCGAACACAATGATGCTCGGCGATCCCCTCAGCGCGCGCTTCATTACCGCGGACCGCAAGCCTGTGACGGAGCCGATGGTCGGCTGGCGCAACGCTGCGATCATGGCCGGACATTGGGTGCTGCATGGCTTCGGCATGTTCGTGGTCGAAGAGAAGGCAAGCGGCACGTTCGTCGGACGGGTCGGCCCTTTCTATCCGCCGGTCTGGCCGGGGTTTGAGGTCGGCTGGGGTGTGTGGCAACGGAATTCCGGGGCAAGGGCTATGCCGTCGAAGCGGCGCGGGCCGCGATCGACTGGTCGTTTGCGACGTTCGAATTGGAGAGGATCATCCACTGCATCGATCGCGAGAACACGGCCTCTCAAGCCGTAGCGCGGCGGCTTGGCGCGCATCCGGAGGGCGAGACGATGTTACTCGGCCATACCGTTGAATTATGGGTGACGCGCCGCGATAGATAGAAGGGCTAGTCTTCGCAAATTGAATCGCATGGCGACAGGCACTAGATTTCATGAAGCGGATGATCGCGCGAACGGACCGACCTGATGCTGCTACCCACCCTCGATATCGCATTGCGTGGCGCTACCGTCGCGCTGCTGCTGGTGCTCGCGGCGGCGCTGTTTCGCGGTTTCGGAACGGTGCTTGCCGGACGGCTCGCAGCCACCTTCGCCTTGGGGTCGGCGGCACATGCCGTAACCTATTCGATCGGCGCGACACCGCCAGTGTCGATCGCGCATGCGCCCGTGATCGCGCTGTCGACGGGCAATGTCGTGGTGTTCTGGCTGTTCACGCGTGCGCTGTTCGATGAAACATTCCGGTTGCGTTGGTGGCATGCGTTGCTTTGGGCGGCGGTCGCAGCTTTCAGTTTCGTCAATTGCATGTGGATAGCGCCGGCATCCGGCGCTCGGCTATCCATCATCGCGATCAATCTGATTGCGCTCGGCTTCATCGCGTTGGCCGTTACGCAGACCGTCGCCTCCTGGTCGTCCGATCTGGTCGAACGCCGCCGCAGCGTTCGCGTTTTTATCGTCAGCGCCGCGGCACTCTATGGCGGGTTGAATGCGGCTCTCCAGATCGCGATGTCCGGCAGCGGCAGCGCTGCAATCGCCAACACGGTGAATTTGGCTGTCCTGGCCGGTGTGGTGGCCGCAATCTGCTACGCGATGATGCGCGTCGACGGCGCGGAGCTGTTCCCGGCAGCGCCTGAAGCCCAGGGCGATACAAGCGATGCGGCGGTTATCGAATCCAGCGCCGCCGATCAGAAGCTGGTCGGTGCGCTGATGCGGCTGATGGGCGACGAGCGCATCTATCGCCACGACAACGTCACCATCGGCACGCTGGCGACCAAGCTCGGCATTCCCGAATACCGGCTGCGGCGGCTGATCAACCAGCGGCTCGGCTATCGCAATTTCAATGTGTTCCTCAACGAGCACCGGATCGCCGAAGCCAAGGCGGCGCTCGCCGATCCAAGCCAGGCCGAAGTCCCGGTGATTACGATTGCGATGGATGCCGGCTTCCAGTCGCTGGGTCCCTTCAACCGCGCCTTCAAGGCCACTACCGGCGTCACGCCGACCGAATACCGTCGGCTCAAGGCCAGCGCGGCTTAGCCTGCATCATATTGGTATCACTGTCGAATTTCAGAATCGACGAGCCGTTCGGAGGTTTCGGCCAAGGCGATTTCCAAATCCGGCGAGCCGCTCCATGCGAACTCGCCATGATGCCCGGCACGCGCTGATGCGTCATGCCGGAGGCTCCCCGTGAAACGACGAAATCTCATCATCCTCATCCTCGCCAGTACCACTGCCCTCAGCGCGCTTGCTCTGGCCGCCAGCGCCCGCGACGTGCCAAAGGTCGCGACCGGCTTCGTCGCCAACGTCGTCTGCACCGAGACCTTCGCCTCCGGCCTCGACCCGGCGCGCGTGTTCGCCGAGACCATGTCGGCCATGCCGGGCACCGGGCTGATCTCCTGGGCGCTCGACTATCGCGTCGATCGCGTACGCAAGGACGTCACGGTAACGCTGTTCAGCCTGGGCCGGAGCCACGCGGTTTATCGCGGCGAAGGCCTCGGCTGCTATCTCGATCACGGTGGCGCTGTCGCCGACATTTCGGTGCCGGTATCAGATGCAAAGGCGGCGCTGCTGCCTGATATCGCCGGGCCATCCATCGTCGCGCCGCAAACGCCGCAACTGGCGGCCGCGCTCGATCGCGCCTTTGCCGAGCCGGATAAGTCGACGCCGCGCCATACGCGGGCGATCGTGGTCATGAAGGAGGCCCGCGTTGTTGCCGAGCGTTATGCCGACGGCATCGGGATCGATACGCCGCTACTCGGATTCTCCGCCACCAAATCGGTGATCTCTGCGCTCGCCGGCATCCTCGTGCGCAAGGGCGCGCTGAAGCTGCACGAGCCGGTGCCGATTGCAGCGTGGCAAGGCGCCGATGATCCAAGGCGCGCCATCACGCTCGATCATCTGATCCGTCACACCGCGGGGCTCAAGCTCGGTAGCTCGCTGCAGGCGTCGCTGGCCTCCGCGCTGGAGCCGGTCAACCGGATGAAATTCATGGAATCGGATATGGCCGCCTATGCGGAGAGCATGCCGCTGGAGTCCGCGCCGGGCGCGGCATGGAATTATCACGACGGCAACACCGTGATCCTCAGTCACGTGATCCGTCAGGCTTCCGGCGGCAGCGCGTCTAAAATGATGCGCTTCGCGCGGCAGGAATTGTTCGACCCGCTCGGCATGCGCAACGTCGCGCTTGAATTCGATGCGTCGGGCAATGCGGAAGGGTCGAGCCAGATGCTGGCGAGCGCGCGCGACTGGGCGCGTTTCGGCCAGCTCTATCTCGATGACGGCGTTGTTGGTGGGAAGCGCATCCTCCCCGAAGGCTGGGCAAGATACTCTGCGTCGCCGACGCCGAACGCCTGGGTCGGGCAGGGCGCGGGATTCTGGACCAATCTCGGCGACAGCTTTGGCGCGAGCTACCGCGCCGAACGCGGCTGGCCGCGCGATGCCTATTTCGCCAAGGGCACGATCGGGCAGTATGTGATTATCGTGCCGTCCGAACGGCTGGTGATCGTCCGGCTCGGCCGTTCGCCGAACTGGCCGCCGGAAGCCGACGGCGTGTTCGACCTCGTGCGCGACGTGGTTGGGGCCACGGGGAGCAAGGGGAAGCTGGCGGGTGCGAATTGAACGCGTGATGACGCGGTGTCGCTTCTCCCTCGCCCCGCTCTTGCGGGGAGAGGGCGGGGTGAGGGGCTCCATCCGCGAGCGAGATGTAGTTGATAGACCTATATCCCCTCACCCGGCGCTACGCGCCGACCTCTCCCCGCAAGCGGGGCGAGGTTGGTCAGTGCAAGCACCGCCTACTGCCGCCCCAACTGCGTGGCCTTCTCGACACGATCGAATCTCTCGAGTGACAAGATCGCGTCGGCGAGCTGATCGGCGCGGCCGTTCAGCACCGGGCGGGCGAGCGTGAGAAATTTCTGCTGCATCGCCTGCGCGTCCGGGAACGAATTCGGCTCGCCGGAGGGATCGGCATAGAGCCGCTCATGCACGCCGTCATCCGTCGTAATTGAAACGCGCGCGCCAAAGGGGTGGGTGCGGCCGATCTCGAGACGGTCGTCCTGCACCACGTCGAACTTGTCGGCCAGCGCATTGACGGCGGCGTCGCCGAGCCGGTCGTAATCGTCCCAGCCAAAACTGCCCTGATCAAGCGCCAGCGCGCCGGTGAAGAACATCGAGAACTGCCCGCCGACGATCGAGGTCGGGTGACGTTTGGTGGCGGCGTCGCCGGTCAGCGTGATGCCGTTGCGATGGAGGCCGATCTCGACGCGCTTGATCTGGTCCGGCGTCAGATTGTGCTCCCGCCGCATCGCGATCAGCGCATCCAGCGCCGCATGGGTATAGCGGCAGCTCGGATACGGCTTCACGCCGATCTTCAGCGTCTCATAGGTCCTGCCGAGGCCGGCGACAGCCTTGTCGGGGTGCGCGTCGTCGCTGTAGCCGACGAGGAGGCCATGCTTGCCCTCGACGGATTCGCTCGAACCGACAAAGTTGTTGCGCGCCAGCGTGGCGGCGATGACGCCATTCATCGCGGCGGCGCCGACCTGGTAGCGCTTGTTCCAGGCGCCGTTGACCAGAAACTGCAGCGAGCCCGCGGCCTGGCTGCCGGACACGCCGAAGGCGGATATGATCTGGTCCTTCGACAGCCCGAACAATTTACCCGCCGCCGCCGCGGCGCCATAGGTTCCCGCCGTCGCGGTCGGATGAAAGCCGCGTGCATAATGCGAGGTCGGATCGAGCGCGTTGCCGAGCCGGCAGCACACTTCATAGCCGGCCACGATCGCGGTCAGCACGTCGCGCCCCGATGCACCGACCATTTCGCCGACCGCAAATGCCGCCGGCACCACGGGCGCGCTCGGATGCAGCGAGGAATCGGCGTGCGTGTCGTCGAAATCCAGGGAATGGCCGAGCGCGCCGTTGAGCAGCGCCGCGACCGCGGGCGTCCAGGTTTTGCTGTCGCCGAACACGGTGGACTCGCCCTTGCCGTCCAGCGCCAGCGCCTCCAACATCCCAAGCAGCGACGCCGTGGACTCCGCATCGCGCCTTGCTCGGATCGTGCTGCCGAGAAAATCCAGCGTCAGCACCTTGGCGCGCTCCAGGACCTCCGGCGGGATGTCTGCAAATTTCAGGTCGGCGACATAGGCTGCGAGCGTTGCGGTTTCGTTGGCCATCGTGTTTCCTCGTATTTGCCGGGCAGGGTAGGCGGGCTGATTTTGGCTTTCAAGCCGCCTTCCGGCCGCGGGCATCAGCTATGCTCGGCGTCGTCTAGCACAGGCGTGGTCTACAGATTCCGGAATGCGGCGCATGATGGCCTTCGCAAAACGCATGCTTGGATCGCTCAGCGGCCGAAAGACGCAACTGGCGCTCGCGGTCAGGCTCGCCGCCGCCGCGGTCGCGGCCTATGCGATCGCCAGAGCGCTGCATCTGATGCTGCCGCTATGGGCGGTGCTGACCTCGCTCATCGTCACCCAGATGAGCGTCGGCCGATCGTTGAAGGCAACCCGCGATTACATGCTCGGTACGGTCGGCGGCGCGGTGTATGGCGGGGCCATCGCGGTGCTGATCCCGCATTCTGGCGAAGGCAGCTTGCTGGCGCTATTGGTGCTGGCGGTTGCGCCGATGGCTTTCATCGGGGCCATCAATCCCAGCCTGAGCACCGCCACGGTGACGGCCGTGATCGTGTTGCTGGTCCCGGCCATGAACCACGCCAACCCGCTGGATTCTGCGATCGATCGGCTCTTGGAGGTCTCCGTCGGTGCGCTCACCGGGCTCGTGATCTCATTTCTGGTGTTGCCGTCCCGGGCGGTCAGCCAGATCCGCGTCAGTGCGGCGCAGCTTCTGGAACTGCTGGCTGCCGCCTTCGCCGAACTGCTCGCGGGGCTGACGCGCGGGCTCGACAACGATGCCCTGCACCGCATCCAGGATGGTATCGGCACGGCGATGGCGAGCCTCCATGCCACCGGCCTCGAAGCCGAGCGCGAGCGCGCGACGCACCTGTCGTCAGGACCCGATAGCGGCCCATTGCTGCGCACCATCCAGCGCTTGCGCCATGATGTCGTGATGATCGGACGCGCCAGCGTGGTGCCGCTGCCGGCCAATGCGCAGGCAAGGCTGGCGCGGCCACTGTCCGATGTCAGCAATGCGATCGTCGACTATATGCGCGCGGCGGCTGTGTCCCTGCGGAACGGCAGCGGCGTCGGGGGCATTCAGCCCGTCGATGCAGCGCTGCAGGCCTATGCCGCCGAAGTCGCCGCGTTGCGGAGCGAGGGCCTGATCCGCGGCGTGCCGGTCGATGTCGCGGAGCGATTTTTCGCGCTTGGATTTTCACTGGAGCAGATGCGGCAGAACCTGAACGATCTCGACCGTTGCCATGCGGAGTGGTGCGAGAAGCCTGCCACAACAGCGACCAGCGCGAAGGGCTAGCCGATCCAGGTAGCGAGCAAGCACAGGATCGCTGTATCGCGCTGCGCGTCCGGATTGCGCTAACGGAGCTTCCTGCCAGCGCCTCAGGTCGCCACCTGACGCAGCAGGGCCGGCACGATCCGCCGGTGAAACGGCATGATGGTCGCGAGATAGGTCCGGCCGAACCAATTGTGCGTCTTGACCAGCGTCGTCGCGGTGACCTGCCTGACGCCGCCGGGCGCCGTTACGTCAATCACGACACGAAAATTCAGGTGGCGGTCGTTGAAGCCGGCGATAAGGCGACCTGGCGTTTCACTCACAACCGGAAATATTCCGATCATGTCTCTGGGCGGAACCAGACCCGCGCCCGACGTCCTCAGCCCCAGCGGCGCCACCAGCAGATTGCGCAATGATACCAGCGCCTCGGCCCATCGCGGCTGACGCGCCATCATGCGTTCAGCGGCGCGCCGCGCGTCGAGATCACGATCCTCGATTTCGATTTGGAAGGCGTCGGCGAAGTGTGCGCCGGCGAGCAGCGCATCGGTATCGACGGAGGGGGTGATCTCGCGGACTTTCATTGGAAGCCAAGCTTGCTCGCCAGCAGGCGGAAGCGCAAGAGCAGAAGCACGGCATAGACGGCGGTTCCGATCGACAGCCCGATCCAGACGCCGACGGCGCCTGACGGTGTCCGGAAGCCGAGCCAGCAGGCGCAGGCGAAACCGATCAGCCAGTAGCTGAGGACCGCGAACAACAGCGGCACGCGGGTGTCGTTCATGCCGCGCAGCGAGCCGGCGGCAATGGTCTGGATGGCATCGGCGATGAAGAAGGTTGATCCGACCAGGAGAAGGGTCGCAGAGAGTTCCGCCGCCGCATCGGTGCTTTCGCCCAGAAAAACTTCCGCGATGCCGAAGCGGCCGATCATCACGGCGATCGTCAGGACAGCGGCGAGCACGATGCCCAGCCAGGTCGCAACATAACCCGCGCGCCGGACCGCGCCGGCGTCGCCGCGGCCGATGGCGTGGCCGACCCGCACGGTGGCGGCCATGCCGATGCCGAACGGCACCATGAACAGGATGGCCGCGACCTGCAGCGCGATCTGGTGGGCCGCGAGCGCAGTCGTGCTGATCAGGCCCATCAAGAGACCGGCGGCGCCGAACAGGCCGTATTCAAGCAGGAAGGAGATCGAGATCGGCGCGCCGATGATGACGAGCTGCCGCATCAGCTTCCAGTCGACGCGCCAGAAATGACCGAGCACGTGGTACTTCCGGAACGGTCGGCGGCGCGTGGCAAACCACAGGCCCGCCAGGAATAAGCCGAGATTGACGATCGAGGTCGCAAGGCCCACCCCGAACAGGCCGAGTTCCGGAAAGCCAAACGCGCCATACAGCAGCAAATAGACCAGCAGCGCATTGGCCGGGATCGCGGCGAGCGTGATCCACAGGATCGGCTCGGGGTGGTTGACCGCGCTCATGAAGCCGCGGATGGCC
The DNA here is from genome assembly GCF_036924535.1 of Bradyrhizobium sp. AZCC 2262. Lineage (NCBI taxonomy): Bacteria > Pseudomonadati > Pseudomonadota > Alphaproteobacteria > Hyphomicrobiales > Nitrobacteraceae > Bradyrhizobium > Bradyrhizobium sp. AZCC 2262. The sequence continues at coordinate 8,264,703 of NZ_JAZHRT010000001.1, forward strand.
ATAAACCACAGCGCAGGCAGGATGCTCCACGTCAGGCCCAACAGATATTGCTGGGCGAGATGAGCAGCCGCCGGCGCCTGGCCCAGCATCAGGAGGATCTGTTCGCCGCGAAACGAAAGCGCCATCATCGGCAGCGAGATCAGGAGCGCAGCCCACATGCCGACGCGGAGAGAGCGCCGGATCACATGTGGATCGCGTGCGCCAAATGCCTGCGCCGCCAACGGTGCTACCGCAGATACCAGCCCCATGCCGAAGGTAAAGCTGACGAAGAAGACGGTGTGCGCCAGCGCGGCCGCCGCCACGGCCTCGCTGCCGAGGCGGCCGATCATGGCGATGTCGGTCGTCATCATCGCGATCTGCCCGAGCTGCGTCAGCGCGATCGGCACCGCGAGCTTCAGCGTTTCGGCGAGTTCGATCGCGAGATGACGGCCGGGAACGACCGCAGAGGTTTGTGGCGCGATCGGCGCGCGTTCGATTTTTTCGAGCGAGGTCATTGCAACAGACTAGAGCATGATCGGTTCTGATTGAATCAGAACCGAAGCTCTAGATTCTCCTTTTGACGCGTTTTCTTTACGCGAACCAGTGTCCACTTCGCTTGAAAACGCTTTAGCACCGCCGAGGGTCGAAAAAGTGACGGCGCGTGCTGCGGCCTAGCGGCCCTCTCGCGCCGGCACGCGCGTAATCCGGGCGCCCAGCGCATTGAGCCGCTCCTCGATGCGCTCATAGCCGCGCTCGATCTGGTCGGCGTTGTTGATGGTCGAGGTGCCTTCGGCGGCGACGGCCGCCAGCAGCATAGCCATGCCGGCGCGGATGTCGGGAGAGGTCATCGGCGCGCCGCGCAGCCGGCTCGGGCCGGCCACGATCGCGCGATGCGGATCGCACAGCACGATGCGGGCGCCCATCGAGATCAGCTTGTCGACGAAGAACATCCGCGACTCGAACATTTTTTCGAACATCAGGATGACGCCGTCGCATTGCGTGGCGGTGACGATCGCAATCGACATCAGGTCGGCCGGGAAGGCGGGCCAGGGCTGATCCTCCAGCTTCGGCACATGACCGCCGAAATCGTCGTGGATCTTCATGGTCTGGCCGGACGGCACCACGAGGTCGTCGCCCTCGACGCCGCAGACGATGCCGAGCCGTTCAAAGCCCATCCGGATCGAGCGCAGATGCTCGACGCCGGCCTTGGCGATGCGCAGCGGCGAGCGCGTCACCGCGGCGAGCCCGATCAGGGAGCCGACCTCGATATGGTCGGGCTGGATCGAATAGCTGGTGCCGCCGAGCGTCGCCGGGCCGTGCACGATGATGGTGTTGGTGCCGATGCCCTCGATCTTCGCGCCGAGCGCGACCAGGAAATGCGCAAGGTCCTGCACATGCGGCTCGGAGGCGGCGTTGCGCAAATATGTGGTGCCGTGGGCGGCGACGGCCGCGACCAGCGCGTTTTCGGTGGCGGTGACGCTGGGCTCGTCGAGGAATACGTCGGCTCCCCTCAACTTGGTCGCGCGGAACTCCAGCCGATGCGTCGCCGTGACGGTCGCGCCCAATTGTTCAAAGGCGAGGAAATGCGTGTCGAGGCGACGACGGCCGATGACGTCGCCGCCGGGCGGCGGCAGCGCCACCTCGCCGCAGCGGGCCAGCAGCGGCCCGGCCAGCAGGATCGAGGCGCGGATCCGCGCGCAGAGTTCGGGATCGAGATCGGCGGCGCTGATATCCTTGGCGTGGATCGCCAGCGTGTTGCGTGCTGTCCATTCGGCGGAAGCCCCGACCGAGCGGATCAGTTCGACCAGCGTTTCGGTGTCGCGGATGCGCGGCACGTTTTCCAGCGTGACCGGGTGCTCGGTGAGTAACGCGGCGGCGATGATCGGCAGCGCGGAATTCTTGTTGCCGGACGGCTCGATCGTTCCCGCGAGCCGGTGGCCGCCTTCAACGATGTATTGAATGGGCGGCACGGGCGTGTCCTGCCTCACACGTCGACATTGGCACTGAGCGAGTTATCCTGGATGAATTCGCGGCGCGGCTCGACCACGTCACCCATCAGCTTGGTGAAGATGTCGTCGGCCTCGTCGACCTCCTTGATCTTCACCTGCAGCAGCGAACGCTCGTTGGTGTCCAGCGTGGTTTCCCAGAGCTGGCCCGGGTTCATTTCGCCGAGACCTTTGTAGCGCTGCAACGCCACGCCCTTGCGGCCGGCGTCGGTCACCGCCTCGAACAGGCTGACCGGCCCGTGAATCGCGGTCTCCGTATCCTTTCGCCGCAACACGCCGCCCATCCTTGGGTAGGACTCCTGCAGTCTAAGCGCATAATCGTCGAGCTTGCGGGCATCGGCCGAACCCAGGAGGGCGTCATCGATGACAGCGACGTCCTTGACGCCGCGGATAGTGCGCTCGAAGAAGAAGCCTTCGCCTTCGGTGAAACGGCCGGTCCAGCCGCGTTCGACCTCGTCGGCCAGCGCATCGAGGCGCCTGGCGATGTAGTCGGCGGCGGCATTGGCGGTGGCGATATCGCTGGTGATCTTCGGGCTCAGGACGCCGGCAATCGCCGCCTGCTCGACCACCTTGCGGTTATAGCGGCTGTGCAGATTGTTCAGGATGCCGCGGATGATGCGCGCATCCTCCACCAGCGACAGCAGGTCACGGCCGGCGCGCTCCGACCCCGTCGCCGGCGTGAAGACGCAGTCGTCGAGGCCGGTCGCGATCAGATAATCTTCCAGCGCGCGCTCGTCCTTCAGATACTGCTCGGACTTGCCGCGCGTTACCTTGTAGAGCGGCGGCTGCGCGATATAGAGGTGGCCCGCGGTCGATCAATTCGCGCATCTGCCGGTAGAAGAAGGTCAACAGCAGCGTGCGGATATGGGCGCCGTCGACGTCGGCGTCCGTCATCACGATGATCTTGTGGTAGCGCAGCTTGTCGGCCGAGAAATCGTCGCTGATGCCGGTGCCGAGCGCGGTGATCAGGGTGCCGATCTGCTCAGAGGACAGCATCTTGTCGGTGCGGACGCGCTCGACGTTGAGGATCTTGCCGCGCAGCGGCAGCACCGCCTGGAATTCGCGGTTACGGCCCTGCTTGGCGCTGCCACCTGCCGAGTCCCCCTCGACGATGAACAGTTCGGACTTGGCGGGATCTTTCTCCTGGCAGTCGGCGAGCTTGCCGGGCAGCGAGGAAATGCTGAGCGGGCTCTTGCGAGTCAGTTCGCGCGCCTTGCGGGCGGCTTCGCGCGCGGCGGCGGCCTGGATCACCTTGCCGACGATGACTCTGGCTTCGGTCGGATGCTCCTCGAACCACGCTGCAAGTGCCTCGTTGAGGACGTTCTCGACCACCGGACGCACTTCCGAGGACACCAGCTTGTCTTTGGTTTGCGACGAAAACTTCGGGTCCGGCACTTTCACCGACAGCACGGCGGTGAGGCCCTCGCGGCAATCGTCGCCGGTCAGCGCGATCTTTTCCTTTTTCGCATTGGCCTCGGCATAGCCGTTGACCTGGCGCGTCAGCGCGCCGCGGAAGCCGGCCAGATGGGTGCCGCCGTCGCGCTGCGGGATGTTGTTGGTGAAGCACAGCACGTTCTCATGGTAGCTGTCGTTCCACCACAGGGCGGCCTCGACGCCGATGTCGTTCATTTCAGCCCGAACCATGATCGGGGCGGGCACCATCGCCTTCTTGTTGCGGTCGAGATATTTGACGAATTCCTCGACGCCGCCGTCGTAATGCATCGCCTCGCGCTTCTCGACCGCGTGGCGCATGTCTGACAGCACGATATTGACGCCGGAATTCAGGAACGCGAGCTCGCGCAGGCGATGCTCCAGCGTCGGGAAATCATATTCGACGTTGGTGAAAGTCTCGGTGGAGGCAAGGAACGTCACTTCGGTGCCGCGCTTGCCGTTGGCATCGCCGACGACCTTGAGCGGGGCGACCGCATCGCCGTGGGCGAATTCGATGTAATGTTCCTTGCCGTCGCGCCAGACCCGAAGCTCGAGTTTGCTCGAGAGCGCGTTGACGACGGAAACGCCGACGCCGTGCAGGCCGCCGGAAACCTTGTAGGAGTTCTGGTCGAATTTTCCGCCGGCGTGCAACTGGGTCATGATGACCTCGGCTGCGGAGATGCCTTCGCCCTTGTGGATGTCGACCGGGATGCCGCGGCCGTCGTCGCGCACCGTCACCGAGCCGTCGGCGTTGAGGACGACTTCCACCGCGGTGGCGTGACCCGCGAGCGCTTCGTCGATGGCGTTGTCGACGACCTCGTAGACCATGTGGTGCAGGCCGGAACCGTCATCGGTGTCGCCGATATACATGCCCGGCCGCTTGCGCACGGCATCGAGCCCCTTCAGCACCCGGATCGATTCCGCGCCATATTCGACCGGAATGGGATGCTCAGTATCGGCAGGTGTCTGCCGGGCAGGTTCTGTCATGTGAGGCCTTCGAGAGTGTCCCGAATCAGCTGCGCAATATGAGGCGCTGATTGATCTATTTGTGCCATGAAAGAGGCATCGCGCCTAGCGCAATCTCTCTGTCTACAAGTCGTTGAATAGATGGCAATTTTTTACCCTTTTTCAAGGTCTCCGAGGGGCGATTCCGGCGGTCTCGAAAAGCGCGATTCGACGGCTGATTCCGCGCCCTCGGCGTGCGGATTTTTGGTATCCGTCGCGGCGGGAAATGGCAGTCCGCCGCGGACCTGCTAGAGAAAGGCGGCGCGGCAGCCTGTAGTCGTTGTCCGCCGTCCACAGCGATCCCGGGTTAGCGCTCCATTGTCTCTGCCTTCACCAAAATATCGGCCAGATGTCGACGGCCTCCGGGCCATCGCCGTGATGCTGGTCCTGAATTACCACGCGTTTCCGGACGCCATGCCGGGCGGCTTCATCGGGGTCGATGTATTCTTCGTGATTTCGGGCTTCCTGATCACGGGCCTCATTACGCGCGAGCTGGAACTCGGCCGCTTCAGCCTGGTCGAGTTCTACAACCGGCGGATACGGCGCATCTTCCCGGCGCTGATCGTGGTGCTCTGCGCGACATTGGCGCTGGGTTGGTTCTGGATGCTGCCACAGGCCTTTGCGCAGCTCGGCAGCGACAGTTTCGCCAGCGCGGCGTTTTTGGCCAATATCGCGCTGTTGCTGCAATCCGGCTATTTCGACATCGAATCCGCCAAGAAACCGTTGCTGCATCTGTGGTCGCTCGGCATCGAGGAACAGTTCTATCTGTTCTGGCCGCTGCTCCTGATGCTCGCAGCGCGCTTTCGAATGAGCATTATCGCAATGGCTGCGGTGCTCGGCATCGCCTCTTTCCTGTTCAACGTGGCATTGATCGGCCCAAATCCGATCGCGACCTTCTACCTGCCGTTCACGCGCGCGTTTGAATTGCTGACCGGCGCGGTGCTGGCCTGCGGCTGGATCAACGTCAATCAGTCCAGCGCGGCGAGCAGCTGGCGCGCCTGGATCGGCGTGGCGCTGATTGGTGTGTCAGCCTACATTCTCGACAGCCACCGCGCCTTTCCAGGCTGGTGGGCGGTGCTGCCGGTCGCGGGCAGCGCGCTTCTGCTATCCGCGCCGGCTGCGTGGGTGAACCGGGTCCCGCTGGCAAGCCCAGCGCTGGTGTGGATCGGGCTGATCAGCTACCCGCTCTATCTCTGGCACTGGCCGCTACTGGTATTCGCAGGGATTATCAAATTCGGTCCGCTGACGCTGCTGGAGCGCCAATTGATATTGCTCGCGAGCATGCTGCTGGCCTGGGCTACCTACCGGTTTGTCGAGATCCCGTTCCGTTTCGGCCTCCCGACCCGGCGCAAGATGTTCAGCCTCGGAGCCGGCATGGCGATGATCGCGGTCGCAGGGTTTGCCGTCATGTGGGGGCGCGGCTTCGACTTCAGGCTGCCGGCGGAAATCCGCGCCATGGCCAGCGTGCGGACCGAGAGCTTCAAGTGGCGGTTTCATGAATGCCTGCTCGATCTCAGCCACGAAACGACGTTCGCCGACGCGTGCGTCGAGCGTGATCGGCGTCCGCTGGTCCTGGTCTGGGGCGATTCGACCGCTGGAGCCCTGCTGCCCGGCCTGCGCAAAGCTCAGGAGACACGAAACTTCGGCATTGCGCAGCTCACCTCCAACTCCTGCATTCCGGCATTGAACGCCGACATCACGCCCGGCTGCCGCGCGATAAACGACAAGGTTTTTTCGCTGGTCCAGCAGATCAAGCCCGATGTCGTGTTGCTGCACGGAACCTGGGAACAGCATCTCGACAACGTGGCTGAGACCGTGGCCGCGCTAAAGCAGCAGACGCACGCGCGCGTCGTTGTCCTCGGTCCGGTGCCGGTATGGCGGCGCGGGCTTCCGGGCGAGGTGCTCCGGTATTTCATCCTCCATCGCGCGCTGATCCCGCAACGTTCGCCCAGTGCCGCGCCACCCACCGCCTATGATGCTGTGATGCGCGCCAGGCTCGAGCCGCTGGGCGCGGAATTCATCTCCGCGTCGGACGTCTTTTGCAATGCGCAGGGGTGCCTGACGCGCATTGGGGATGCGGCGGCGGATATCACCGTCAGCGATCAGGTGCATATCACTGAAAAGGGATCGGTCTTTCTGATCGCATCCATCATCGACCGCTTGCTCGGCGGCGAAGCGCCCGCGGGCAAGGGGCGCTAAGGACTCAGCCGCGACGGTTCACTTGGCCCGACTCCACATCGAAAATCTCGCCGCCTGGGCCGATATCGACAAAGGCGGCCGGATCGGCCCCGGTCATCCAGACCTGCGCGCCGAGCTTTGCGAGCTCATCGAACAGCGCCTTGCGCCTGACGGGATCGAGATGCGCGACCACCTCGTCGAGCAGCAGCAGCGGCACGATGCCGGTCATTTCGGCAACCAGCGTGGCATGGGCCAGCACCAGCCCGATCAGGAGCGCCTTTTGCTCGCCGGTCGAGGCGTCGCGCGCCGGCATGTTTTTCGGCGCATAGACCACCTGCAGATCGGTGAGGTGGGGGCCGTCCAGCGTGCGGCCGGCCGCGGCGTCGCGGGCGCGGCTGGCGCGCAGGATCTCGCGGTAGCGGTCTTCGACTGATGTCGCGGACTCGTTGACCAACGCGTTTTCCATCCAGCCGTCGAGCATGATCTGTGCCGACGGAAAGGCCGAAGCTTGCCCACGTTCGCGCAGCATCGCCGCCAGCCGCGTCACCGTCTGCCCACGGGTGGCAGCGACCGCTACCGCAAGCTCGGCGGTTTCGCGTTCGATCGCGTCGCACCAATGGTCGTCATAGTTGCGCACTTCGAGCAGGCGGTTGCGCGAGCGCAACGAGCGCTCCAGCGCCGAGACGCGGCTGGAATGTTCGCTGTCGATCGCCAGCACCAGCCGGTCGAAGAAGCGCCGCCGCTCGGAAGCGGCGCCGAGAAACAGCCCGTCCATGGTGGGCGTCAGCCACACCATGCGCAAATGATCGCCGAACGCTGTGGCCGAGCTCACGGGCTCGCGGTCGATCCGGCAGCGACGGCTGGTGGAGGCGGCTTCCGCTGCGGGCGCATCGATACCGGTGCCGAGCGTGGCAAGCCCCAGCGCGCCCTCCACCTCGGCCGACACCGCCCAGGAGCCGTCGCCCTGGTTGTCGGCGACATCCTCCAGCGTCGCGCGCCGCAGGCCGCGCCCCGGTGAGAGAAACGAGATCGCCTCCAGGCAATTGGTCTTGCCGGCGCCGTTCGGCCCCACCAGCACCACGACGTCGCCGCGCGCCTGTACGATTCCCGCGCGGTAGTTGCGGAAGTGCGTGAGGGAAAGGCGGTGGATGCGCAAGGGGGTCATGAGGAGCGTCGGTCTTTTCTTCCCCTCTCCCCTTGTGGGAGAGGGTGGCGCCTCACGAAGTGAGGCGACGGGTGAGGGGTATCTTACCGCTCGGCAAGCTTTACGAAAATGTCCTCCAGAACGGCGGAAGGTTGTTGCAACACGTCGTTGTTCCAGTAGCGCACAATTCGAAATCCCTCGGAGATCAACAGCGCGTCCCTCGCTTCGTCACGTGTCGATGATGCGTGCTGGCTTCCATCGATTTCAATGATCAATCGCTTCTCGAAACACACAAAGTCGAGAATAAAGCTTTGAAAAGGAACTTGGCGGCGAAACTTGAATTGCCCGAGCCGTCGGTCGCGAAGCAATCGCCAAATCGCCAGTTCCGCATCGGTTGGTTCACCGCGCATCTTCTTGGCGAAGTTGCGGATGCGTTTAGCAGTCGGACGATGGTGTGGCGTTTGCGGCGCGAACCCCTCACCCGTCGCCGAACTTCGTTCGGCGCCACCCTCTCCCACAAGGGGAGAGGGAAGATCGACGTCCTTGCTGCCGGAAGAGTTCACACCCGCATCGGCATCAGCACGTAGAGCGCGCCCTTGTTGTCCTTGTCCTGAACCAGCGTCGGCGAGCCGGGATCGGCCAGGCGCAGCACGGCGACTTCGCCTTCGATCTGGGCGGCAATGTCGAGCAGATAGCGCGAGTTGAAGCCGATATCGAGTGCGTCGGAGGCGTATTCGACTTCGAGTTCTTCGGTGGCGCTGCCGGAATCCGGGTTGGTCACCGACAGCACCAGCTTGCCCGGAGACAATGCGAGTTTCACGGCACGGCCGCGCTCGCTGGAAATGGTCGAGACGCGGTCTACCGCGGCCTCGAAATCCTTCTTGTCGACGATTAGCTCCTTGTCGTTGTTCTGCGGAATGACGCGGCCATAATCCGGGAAGGTGCCGTCGATCAGTTTCGAGGTCAGCACGACATTGCCGAGGGTAAAGCGGATCTTGCCCTGCGACAGTTCGATTTTGACTTCGGCCTCATTGTCCTCGATCAGCCGCTGCACCTCGCCGACCGTCTTGCGCGGCACGATCACGCCCGGCATGCCGGTCGCGCCGGAGGGCAGCGCCAGATCGATCTGCGCCAGCCGATGCCCGTCGGTCGCCACCCCGCGCAGCGTCGCAGCCTTGGCGCTGCCGGCTGTGTGCAGATAGATGCCGTTGAGGTAGTAGCGGGTCTCTTCGGTCGAGATCGCAAACTGCGTGCGGTCGATCAGGCGCTTGACGTCGGCAGCGGCAAGCGAAAACGAATGCGTCATGTCGCCGGCGGCGAGATCCGGGAAGTCGCTTTCGGGCAGCGTCTGCAGCGTAAAGCGCGAGCGCCCGGCGCGGATCGCCAGCACCGCACGGTCGCCGTCGGCTTCCAGCACGATCTGCGCGCCGTCGGGCAGTTTGCGGACGATGTCGTAGAACATGTGCGCCGGCACGGTGGTGGAGCCGCCGGTCGCGGTTTCCGCCGCCAGCGTTTCGGTCACCTCCAGGTCGAGGTCGGTCGCCTTCAGCGACAACCTGGCGTTTTCGGCGCGGACCAGCACGTTGCCGAGGATCGGGATGGTGTTGCGGCGCTCGACCACGCGATGGACGTGGCCCAGCGATTTCAGCAGTTGCGCGCGTTCGACGGTGACCTTCATTGCAATATCCGCCAGAGATGGAAAAGCCGGGCGGCCCCTAAAGGCAGCGCCGCGGCATTGGAAACCCGAAAAGCCGGATCAGGATCGGAGTTGATCAAACCCCCGGGGGGACCGCAAGGTGGCGCGGATGGCCCGCCGGTGCAAGGGAGAGCGGGCCCCGTTCCCCACTTTTGCGGCAGAAAATGGCGGCAGAAAAAAATTCTCCCGCCCCTGGGTTCAGGGGAGGGAGAGGTTGGGAGGAGCCAAGTCCTATTCCTGCAGGTGCTGTTCCCGCTATTCCTGCAACTGCCGCTTCAGCGACTCGACCTCTTCGGACAGCGCGGTATCCCGGGCCACCAGTGCCTCGATCTTGCGCACGGCGTGCAGCACCGTGGTGTGGTCGCGCCCGCCGAAGCGGCGGCCGATCTCGGGCAGCGAGCGCAGCGTCAGCGTCTTCGCCAGATACATCGCGACCTGACGCGGCCGAACCACGTTCGCGGTCCGCCGCGACGAGAGCAGGTCCGAACGGCTGACATTGTACTGCCGGGCGACCACCCGCTGGATGTCCTCGATCTTGATCCGCTTCGGTTCCTGCGGGCGGATCAGGTCGCGGACCTCGCGCTCGGCCATTTCCAGCGTCACCGGCTGGTTGTTCAGCTTGGAATGTGCAAGCAGCCGGTTGATGGCGCCTTCGAGGTCGCGGCCATTATGGGTGATGGTGCGCGCCAGATAGTCCAGCACCGCTTCCGGCACGTCGAAGCTTGCGTGATGCGCACGCGCTGCCGCCACGCGCGACTTCAGGATTCCGAGCCGCAGTTCTTCGCCGAGCGAACCCATCTCCACGACGAGACCGCCGGCCAGCCGCGAGCGCACGCGATCGTCGAGGCTCTCGAGATCGGACGGCGGTCGGTCGGCGGCGATCACCACCTGGCGGCCGGCATCGATCAGCGCGTTCAGCGTGTGACAGAACTCGGCCTGGGTCGATTTACCCTGCAGGAATTGCAGGTCGTCGATCACGAGCACGTCGATTCCGCGCAGCGCCTCCTTGAACGCCAGCGCCGTCTGCGTCTTCAGCGCGGCGACGAAGCCGTACATGAACTTCTCGGCGGTGAGATACAGCACCTTGCGTTCGCTGCCGGAATTGCCGGCCCACGTCACCGCCTGCAGCAGATGGGTTTTGCCGAGGCCAACGCCGGCGTGAATGTAGAGCGGGTTGAACATCACGGCATCGCCGCGGCGTCCTTCGGCGACCTGACGTGCTGCTGCATGAGCCAGCGTGTTGGAGCGGCCGATCACGAAGCTTGCAAAAGTCAGTCGCGGATCGAGCGGCGAGCCGCCGAGCGCATCATGGCTGGCGGACACCGGCGCCGTCGCGGTCGCGCGCAATTCGGGCGCGGGCCGGCCATTGGCCTGCTCGATGCGGCGTTGATCGGCTGGTGCCGTGGCTTCCTTGGCGGGCGCGGCGCAGCGCATCGCGGTGCGCACGGTGAGATCGATCCGGTGTACTTCCGGCATCTCGGCCTGCCAGCAGGTCAGGACGCGGTCGGCGTAATGCGCCTGGATCCAGCTCTTGAGGAACCGGGTCGGCACCGACAGATGCACGCTTTCGTCCTGCACGGCCTCCAGGTCCATGCGCGCAAACCAGCTCGTATAGACGTCCTCGCCCACACTCGTCCGCAACCGCCCCTTCACGCGCGACCAGCGATCCTGTTCCGTATTTGTCATTGCCTGAGAACTTTTCTGAATGAGTAATGGAATTTTACGAAATCGCCTGGCGGGCTGCCCCGCAGGTTTCCTGCCAGACGTGACCTCGACGCGGAGCTTCAGCCATCAGACAAGGATCGGGTGTTCGGCGGAATCGCCGTTGCTCAGATCAAAGGCTGGATGGAGTGAGAGGCTACCGCGAGGTCAGCGCGTACTCGACGGTCTAGCCGGAGTTCGCGCAGGAGGACGACTGAGAACGTCGTTAAGGGATTCAGAAGCGGTCTCGATTGAAATGAGCGTGCCGAATGTCGCGTTGATTCCGTAAAGCATAGTACCTCCCCCTCTCGCCGCGAGAACGCGCGGCGAGCAATCACATCACCAGTGTTTTCAAAGCCAGTCTGCCGCTACCGAACATCCGCTTGTCCGACCGCCGCGCCGCCGCGTATTTCAGTCTGTCGTCTTCAACACGTTCACGAACTCCGCGTTCCCAATCGTTGCATCGTCGGCCGGCGTCTCATTTCCCCTGCCTTATTCCCCTTGTCCGGAGCGCGCTGAACGCGAGCACCACGCCGAGAAATTTAGACACAGAACAACCGACCTCATATTGCTATGAGTTACCAACTCAGCTTCGCTTGGAAAGCGTCGCTAACGCGCACACCGCCGCCGATTTGCACGTCCGCTCTTGGGTCTCATACCGCGCTGGTCAGGAGAGCCTTGAGCGTCGCGAACGAGTAACAAATACACCAAGCGCAATTTCTGACAATCCGTGATTCGACGACGCGGCCCGACTCTTCGGCGGTGTTGCAACGCTGCAATTGTGACACTCCACACCAAGTTTTTGAATCAGCGCGCAGAATCGCGGAGCGCGAACGAGCGTGACAATTTTCGCCGCACTCGCAAAATTTTTTAACAAACCGTTACAATCGTGGTTACCGGGGCCGTTTTTCAAAACGCTTGGGCTCGCTATGTGGATAAGTGATTAGCGAAGCGAAGTTTTTCGGAATTGTTTTTCAGGGTAACCCCGCGGGGCAGGGAAGCGCGCGGAAGAAGCCGGCATTGGATTGGTCTGCCGTTGCGATCGCGCTTCGCGCAAATTGCGCACAGCAACGCGGGTGCAATAAAATTGCACTTCGTAAAACTACGGGCGCTAGAAATGTGACACGTAAGTCGGCGTTCAGCAACGGGACAATTGAATTGTCACAGTCGATCCATGACATGCTTTCAGCGTGCGCCTGAAATGCAACAGGATGCACGTGGTGGTGAAATGGATTTTTGGGGTCGTGCCCACACGTTTAGGCATGACAGAAAAAACAAAAGCCCGGCGAAGCCGGGCTTTTGACGAATATCTATTTCTGTCAGTTCACTTCGCGAGCTTGGCGATCGCGTGCGTCAGGCGCGACACCTTCCGGCTCGCATTGTTCTTGTGAATGATGTTGCGCTGCGCGGCTTGCATCAGTTCCGGTTCCGCGCGCTTCATCGCTTCCAGCGCGGCATTGCGATCGCCGCTCTTGATCGCTTCCTCGACGGTGCGGACCGCGCCACGCATCTGGGTGCGACGCGACTTGTTGACGATGGTGCGGCGGGCAATCTTGCGGGTCGCCTTCTTGGCGGAAGTGGTATTGGCCATGTTCTCAACTATCCTTCGGCTGTCATCGCTCGGGTGGTCGGGCTTGAGCGCGCCGGCCGTTCAAATTGCGTGATCAACGCTGGTGGTATTTTCCAGGGTGTTCTTTACCTAAGCCGTTCTTGAGGATGCCATGTACGGAAGCCAAAATGCTCCCGAAAGCGGCGCTGCTCAAAGAACAGCGGCGGCGGGATTGCGCCCGCCGCCATTGGGGGTCTTATAGAGGGCGAGTCCTGCACCGTCAACGCTTTCCGCCCCACCCCGAATGGCCGGGAACGGGGCGGAAATGGGCGCGTAAGGTGCTGATGAGGTTGAATTTCCGGGGAGCCCCCGGTATTGGCTGACGGCCTTTGGGGCCGATACGTAATAAGGTGACGCATGATCCGCGGTTTTTTCCGGCTAATCGGCCTGCTGCTCCTGGCCGGCGGATTCATCTTTATGGTCTATGACGGCGCCCGTTTCGTCGCCGACCAGACCCTGCGGTTCACCCGGTTTGGCCAGTTCTGGAACGACGTCCATCAGTCCAGCCAGCTGGCGTTCCGGACCTGGGCCGAGGGTGCCGCGCCCTGGCTCTGGAACAGCGTGATCAAGGTCCTGCTGGATCAGCCGGTTTTCGCCGTGCTCGGCGTGGTTGGCATTCTGCTCATGATCCTGTTCCGGCCCAGCAAGCCATTGATCGGCTATTCGCGGGACTGACGCGGCCGCCGTCCACCCTTAGGGCGCGCGGCGTAACAGGGCTGCGGTATCCGGCGTAAAGACATATATACGGGTCCAGCCGGCCGTCGCCGTTGTTGCCGCGGCCGCAGATGTTCTGCCTGGAGGTACTCCATGTTGTTCATGCGCAAGACCACCGTGTTGCCGAGTGCAGCCGAAGCGCTGCCGGGCCGGGCCAACCCGATACCGACCGCGACCACGCATTTCGTCAACGGCCGCAAGCTGCAGCCGCCCTATTCAGCCGGCCTCGAGCAGGCGGTGTTTGGCCTCGGCTGCTTCTGGGGCGCGGAGCGCAAGTTCTGGGAACTCGGTGACGGCATCTATGCGACCGCCGTCGGCTATGCCGGCGGGCATACGGCCAATCCGACCTATGAAGAGGTCTGTTCGGGCCGCACCGGTCATACCGAAGTGGTGCTGGTCGTGTTCGATCCGAAGAAGATCTCTTACGAGCAGCTCCTGAAGAGGTTCTGGGAAAGTCACAACCCGACGCAGGGCATGCGCCAGGGCAACGATGTCGGCACCCAGTATCGCTCGGCGATCTACACCTTTGGCGATGCGCAGCGCAAAGCCGCCGACGCATCGAAAGCGACATATCAGAAGGCGCTGGCGGCAAAGGGTCTCGGTGCCATCACCACCGAGATCGCGCCATCGGACGAATTCTATTTTGCCGAGGACTATCATCAGCAATATCTCGCCAAGAACCCGGCAGGCTATTGCGGATTGGGCGGCACGGGCGTGTCATGCCCGATCGGCGTCGGCGCAACCGCCTGATTGCTTCCTTCTCAACCTCGCCCGTAAAGGACGGGGAGAGGGAGCTCCGCGTCCCACCGTCCCACATCGCCTCGCAAAAAACCCTTTGTTAACCATACCCGGTGCAAGACTAGAGCTGTCTCGCTTCAAGGGATGGCTTCGGTGCGGGTTGTGCGCGCGTTTCGAATACCGATCACTGCGATCATCACGGCGCTCGCTCTGTCGGGCTGCATGCGCACGACCGGGCCGGTTGCGGTCGGGCCGCAAGGCGATCTCGATTCAATGGCCTATGGCCAACCTGGTGGTCCACCGCCGCAGGCGGTCGCGACCGATTCCGGCGGCGGCGCCATCGGCGCGCTTCGCGCTGCCTTCGCCGCGGCACCAAGCGCCGTACCAGAACCCGTCGTCGTTGCCGCACCCGTGGCCTATGTCGAACCCGTGCCGGTGCGATACGACGCTGCCTATCATCTCGATGCCGGCGACAGACTGCGTGTCGTTGTCTATGGCCAGGAAGGCCTGACCAACACCTACGCGATCGACGCCGGCGGCTCGATCACGATGCCGCTGATCGGTTCGGTGCCGGCGCGCGGCCGGACCACGGCCGGACTGGCGGCGGGGATATCAGCGAAGCTGCGCGCCGGCTTCATCAGGGAGCCGTCGGTCGCGGTGGAGATCGAAGCGTATCGGCCGTTCTTCATTCTCGGCGAGGTCGCAGCACCCGGACAATATCCGTACGTACCCAACATGACGGTCGAGAGCGCGGTGGCGATCGCCGGCGGCTTTTCGCCGCGGGCCCGCCGCGATAGCGTTACGGTCACCCACACCGATGCGTCGGGAACGGCGCGCTTCGTGGTTCCGCCCGGCAGCCCGATCAGCCCCGGCGACACTGTGCTCGTCAGCGAGCGCTGGTTCTAGCGTGACGCCTCTTCATCGAACCGTGATTTGAGCCGGCTTTTTTCCTGTGCGGTTGTGTCAGGCAAATGCCTCGCATTTGACCGAGAAAATTCATCATCCGTTTTTGCGCCGGCGGAGTCTGCGCGCTGCATCTAACTTGCAGTGGCGGAGATGCGGCTTCGCACGTGTCTGGAAGTCCTTGTTGACGGCCGTGCTCGGTATCGAACCATCTTGGTTGCGATAAATTGGCGCGCTGCGCGGACCACGTCCGAAACCTTGTTCCAAGTTGCACTGCAGCGAGGTAGAAGAACGTCGTCAGATCTAGGCGCGCCGGTTTGTCGGTTAGGTGCCTGCAATCCGGAGTATCACCATGAACTATCATTTGCCGGTCCGCATGGTGCGCGCGGCGACCGCGGTGGCGTTGCTCGCTTCCATCGCCGCGACCGCTTTGTGTGCCTCGTCGCATCAGGCATCGGCGGCGGATCCCTATCCGAGCCGGCGCATCACCTTCGTGGTGCCCTATCCGGCGGGCGGCGCCACCGACGTCCTTGCTCGTTTGCTTGCCAACAAATTGCAGGAGTCGTGGAAGCAGACCGTCCTCGTCGAGAATAAGTCGGGCGGCGGCGGCGTGGTCGGCAACGACTACGTGGCCAAGGCGCAGCCCGACGGCTACACCGTGCTGATCGCTATTACCCAGATCATTCAGGCGCCGAGCCTCGTTGCGAAACTGCCCTACGACGTCTTCAAGGATCTCGCGCCGGTCACCCAGGCCGGGTTATCGACGATCGTTCTGGTGGTCCCCGAGCAGCAGCCGATGAAGTCGGTCAAGGAACTGGTCGATTATGCCAAGGCGAATCCCGGCAAGCCTTACGGCACCTTCGGCAACGCCACGACGTCGCATCTCTACGGCGAACTCCTCAAGAAGGTCGCCGATGTCGACATGACCCATGTCCCCTATCGCGGCTCGGCCCCGCTGACGAACGACCTGCTCGCCAATACGATTACCGCTTCTTTCGTCGATCTGACCACGGCCAGCGCGCAAATCAAGGCGGGCAAGCTCAGGCCGTTGGCGGTGGGCGGCGAGAAGCGCAGGAAGGCGTTGCCCGACGTGCCGACGATGGCCGAACTCGGCTATCCCGGTTTTGAGATCGAAGGCTGGCTCGGCGTGTTCGTGCCCGCCGCGACGCCCAAGGAGATCGTGGCGAAGCTTTCCGAAGAACTCGCCCGCATCATCGCCTCGCCCGAAGGCGTCGCCGGGATCGAGACGCTCAGCCTCGTGCCGGTGGGCGGATCGGCGGAAACATTCGAGAAAGTCCTGCGCCGCGATTACGAACGGTGGGCCGATGTCGTGAAGGCAACCGGCGTCAAGGGCGAGTGAGGTGGGGGGTATTTGCTTCAGTCATTCCGGGGCGTGCGATAGCACGAACCCGGAATCTCGAGATTCCGGGTCTGGTCCTTCGGACCATCCCGGAATGACGACAAGTCGTCACTTCAAATGCTTCGCGAAAAACGCCAGGCTTCGCGGCCAGGCGATGTCGGCGCTGGCCTTGTCGTAGCTTGCGCGCTCGTCGCAGTGAAAGCCGTGCTGTGCGCCAGGATAGATGTGGACTTCGACATCAGGCCGCTTGGCCTTGATGGTTTCGACATCGGTCAGCGGAATGCCGGCATCCTTTTCGCCGAAATGCAGTTGCGTCGGCACTTGCGGCTTGTCGTCGGCGAAACGAACGACGGCGCCGCCGTAATAGCCGACGGCGGCCGACAGGCCGGAGAGCTTGGTCGCCGCGGCATAGGCGATGCTGCCGCCGAGGCAGAAGCCGATAATGCCGATCGCTCCGACATCCTTCACGGCATCGATCGCGGCCTGGGTATCCCGCAGCATCGCCGCCCAATCCGGATTGGCGACGAATTTGCGCGCGTTCGCCACTTCGTCAGGCGAATAGCCGCTGGTGAAGTCAGGTTCGATGCGGTCGAAGATCGACGGCGCGATCGCCACATAGCCTTCGGCCGCCAGCCGGTCGCAGACCGAGCGGATATGGTGATTGACGCCGAAGATCTCCTGGATCACGACGATAGCCGCCTTCGGCTTTCCCGCGGGGTCGGCGCGATACCCGCCGAGTTTGAAGCCATCCGAAGCCGTCAGTTTGATATCCTGTCCCACGGGTCATCCCTTCTTGTTTTGGGTTGCGCGAAGTCGGTTGTGTGAATGTGCGAAAGCCGCGACTACTGCCACATCCAGTTGTGACCCCAGTCGCCCTTCCAGCCGGCCAGCCTGCCTTTGCGGAATTGCAGAAAGAGCCGGTCTTTCTTGTAGAACAATTCGCTGCCGCCGATGTTGCGGAACGCGAGGAAGATTTCCTCGCCCGGCCGGCCGCGGACGTAATTGAGCGGAGTGCCGAGTGCGCGTGCGGCCTCTTCCGCGTCCATGCCGAACGCCAACGGCGTGTTGTTCGAGAGCGTCGCGGTGAATGGCGGCGGGTACGGGCCGCCGATCGGCGGCAGTTGCTGTGCGCCGGCAGGCGTCAAGCTGCCTGCGATCAAGGCCAAGGCCACAGTGGCAAATGCTCTCATGACGCGGCCTTCCGAGCTGTTCCGGTATCGAGGCCGTCAAGGAACGGCAGCACGGCGTCGATGAAGGCCTGCGGCTGGTCGATGTTGACGGCGTGGCCGGCGGCCGGGATCACCACCTTCTGCGCGCCGGGAATCTTGGCGGCCATGTAATCGGAGGCGGCAAGAAACGGCGTGTCGTCGGCGCCGACCACGATCAGCGACGGCACCTTGACCTCGGGCAGCGATTCGATCACGCGGGCATCGCGCTGGGTCAGCATGCCGCGCGCGGCGCGCGCCAGTCCCGACGCGTCTCTATGGGTGACGCTGGAGCGCTCCCGGCTGGCCGATTTCAGAACCTCCAGTCCCTCGCGCTCGAAGCGGTCGCCGGTGTCATGCGCGCGCTTGTTCCAGACCTCGCGGGCCTCGTCCTTCTTGAAGCCGGGGCCGGTGTCGATAATCAGAAGCGCGCGGACGCGGTCCGGATGGGCGCGGTAGAACGCCAACGACATGTAGCCGCCAAGCGAGAGCCCGCCGACGATCGCTTTCTCGGCGCCGACGGCGTCGAGCAGCGCCGCCATGTCGGCGACCGTCACCGCTTCGCTATAGGCCGCGGTATCCTCGGGGTAACCGGACTGGCCATGACCCCGCATGTCCCACAACACGAGTTTGTGATGTTTCGACAAGGCGGCGATTTGCCCCTGCCACATCCCACTGGTCGATGAATAGCCGTGGGTGAGCAATAGTGGTGGGCCGGAGCCATGCACCTCGTAGTAGATATTGACCCCGTCGCGATCGATTGTCGGCATTCTCGATTTCCCAAAGCAAATGATGCGAAATTCCGGCCGGGCCGTCACCGCCTGCCGCATCCTAGCGCGATCCATTCGGGAATAGGAAATGCGGAAACGGAAGGTGCGCCTGCTGCCCGCGCGCGTGATCGACAGGCACACGATTGAAGCCTTGCCGCAGCGCACAAGCAAGCAACTTCAAAATTTTAATCCCTTCGAACGATTCCAAATTGGATTGCCTCCGGGAAAGTTCGGTATCATTCTGCGCGCCAACTGGCATCGACCCGGTGGGTGCCGGCCAATACCCAAAAGTGAGTTGCCGCCGTAAGCGGCTTCCAACACCGGAAGGGGAGCGCCAATGCCTAATCTCAATATCAATGGGCGGAATATGTCCGTCGAGGCGTCCAACGATACGCCGCTGCTCTGGGTCATCCGCGAGCAATTGCAGATGACCGGTACGAAATTCGGGTGCGGCGCAGGTCTCTGCGGCGCCTGCACGGTTCACCTCAACGGCGAAGCCGTTCGCTCCTGCCAGACCCTGGTCAGCGAGGCCGCCGGCAAGAAAATCACCACCATCGAAGGCCTGTCCGCCAAGGGTGATCATCCCTTGCAGAAGGCCTGGGTCCTCGAGCAGGTCCCGCAATGTGGCTACTGCCAGTCCGGCCAGATCATGCAGGCGGCATCGCTCCTCTCCAAGAACTCCAATCCGACCAAGGAGGAAGTGGTCGCGCATATGGACGGCAATCTGTGCCGCTGCATGACCTATTCACGCATTCAGAAGGCGATCATGCGCGCCGCATCCGAAATGCGTACCGCCTCCAACGCCGGCACCGAGCGGAGGGCAACATGAATACGCACGTGAAAATCACCGATAGCCCGTCCGCCGATCTCAGCCGCCGCTCGTTCCTGGTGGGTTCAGCCGCCACCGGTCTTGTGCTCGGTTATGCCGCCGTCCCCGGCATCGATCAGGCGTTGGCCGCGCCCTCCGCTTTCGAGCCCAGCGTCTGGTTCTCGATTGCGCCTGATGGCCTCGTCACGGTGACTTGCGGCAAGGCCGACATGGGCCAGCACATCGCCTCGACCATGGCGCAGATCGTCTCCGAAGAACTCGGCTCGAGTTGGAAAGACATGCGGGTCCAGCTTGCCTCCAACGATCCGAAGTTCAACGACCCCGTGCTCGGTGCGCAGATTACCGGCGGCAGCTGGAGCACGATGATGAACTTCGATGCGATGAGCCGTGCGGGTGCCGCCGGACGTATCGCCTTGACGGAAGCAGCTGCTAGCGCGATGGGTGTGCCGGCCAGCGAACTGGTGGTGCGCAACTCCACGGTTTCGCATCCGAAGTCGAAGAAGTCGATGAGCTTTGCCGATGTCGTCAAGAGCGGCAAGATCACCAAGACCTTCACGCCGGACGAGCTCAAGGCAATCAAGCTGAAGACGCCCGATCAGTACACCATGATCGGCGTCTCGGTTCCGCAGCTCGATATCCCTCCGAAGACCAACGGCACGGCCAAATACGGCATCGACGTCATGCTGCCGGGCATGGTCTACGGCAAGGTCGTGACGCCGCCGGTGCGCTATGGCGCCACGGTGAAGTCAGTCGACGATGCTGACGCGAAAAAGGTGCCGGGCTTCATCAAGGCCGTCACGCTTGACGACAAAACCGGAAGCACCACGGGCTGGGTAGTGGCGGTGGCCAACACCTATGCCAACGCGCGCAAGGCGGCGGACGCGCTCAAGATCACCTATGATGGCGGTCCGAATGCAAAACTGTCGAGCCAGTCGTTGATTGACGAGGCGAGGCGGCTGCAAGCGCTGGACGATTCCGGGCAGTTCTTCGTCAAGGACGGTGACACCGCGGCGGCATTGGGCACGGCGGCGAAGGTGCTGGAGGCGGAATACACCACCAGCATCAACATCCATGCGCCGCTCGAGCCGATGAACGCCACGGCGCAGCTCCAGGGCGATATCTGGCACATCTATTCCGGCAACCAGTTCGCCACGCGCTCCGGCGCGATCGCGGCGGGGGCGGCCGGGGTCGATCCCAAATTCGTCGTGATGCATCAGATGTGGCTGGGCGGCGGCTTCGGCCGGCGGCTGGACGCCGACATGATGGTCCCCGCGGTGCAGGCGGCGAAAGCCGTAGGCAAGCCGGTCAAGGTCATCTACAGCCGCGAAAACGACATGACCATGGACTATTCGCGCCCGCTGACGTTCCAGAAGGTCAAGGCCGGTCTGGACGCCGACGGCAAGCTGATCGCGCTCAATCACGACGTGGTCAGTGCGTGGCCGACCCAGCGATGGGGAATCCCCGATTTCCTGTCGCCCTCGGTCGACAAGAAGGGTCCGCTGGACGCCTTCACCGTGAACGGTGCGGACTTCTTCTATTCCGTACCCAATCACAATGTCCGCGCGATCAAGAACGAGATGGCGCACAACGCCACCCCGTCTGGCCAGTTACGATCGGTGGCGCCAGGCTGGACCTTCTGGGCGGTCGAAAGCATGATCGACGAACTCGCTCATGCCGCAGGCCAGGATCCAGCGCAGTACCGCATCGCGTTGCTGGACGGCAAAGGCAAGAACGACGGCGGCGCCCAACGCCTGCGCAACACGCTGCTCGCGGCGATGGGCCTGGCCGGCTACGGCACCGGCAAATTGCCGAAAGGCGAGGGCATGGGCGTCGCCTGTGTTTCGTCGCAGGAGCGGGCAACGGCAAGCTGGACCGCATGCGTGGCCCATGTTGCGGTGTCCCCGTCCGGCGAGGTCAAGGTCAAGAAATTGACCGTGGCCACCGATGTCGGCATGCAGGTGCATCCCGACAACATCCGCGCCCAGGTCGAGGGCGCGGCACTGTGGGGCCTTTCGCTCGCCATGTATGAAAAGGCGACGCTGAAGGATGGCGGTATCGAGCAGACTAATTTCGATACCTACACCCCGCTGCGGATGAGCCAGACGCCGGAAGTGGCCGTCAACGTCATCGCCAACGGCGACAAGCCGACCGGCGTCGGCGAGCCGGCGGTAACGGTGATTGCGCCTGCACTCGGCAACGCCATCTTCAACGCCTGCGGCGCGCGCATCCGCTCGTTGCCGATCACGGCAGAAGCGGTGAAGGCAAATATGAAGGCGTAAATCGCCGGAAGCACCGATTAAGAGCGATCCGCCGGAGGCAACGCTTCCGGCGGACTTATTTTGTGAGCCAACATCGTCATGCCCCGCGCAGGCGGGGCATCCAGTACGCCGCGGCTGTGCCATTTTCACAATCGTCACGGCGTACTGGATCATCCGCCTTCGCGGATGATGACGATGGTGGGTACGGTCATGGCGAACCAGATCGCTAAAATTTTAGCGTTCAAGGAAGTCAACGTTCACGATCCCTCTTAAGCCCTGGGGAACTGATTATCCGCTAGTTTCGGTTGCAAGTGGTCAATACCAGGGGTCTGGGGTTTCATGACATCGGTAGCCAACAAGACTTCGACCAAGCGCCGGCTGCTGCTGGCTTCGGATCGGAGCGATCAAAGCAGCGAACTCGCCAGCATTCTGCGATCCGTCGGTCAGGTCGACACCATCGCGACATCTGATATTCCCGACGCGCCGGAGCGCGACCTGGCGGGCATCGTGGTCGACATCAACCTGCGCTCCGCCGAGAGCGTTCAGCTGGTGCGCAACAAGCTGCGCGCCGAGGCCTATCGCGAAATGCCGCGGCTGTTCGTGCTGGCGGACGCGTTGCATCACGGATCGATGCAGGCCTGGGCGCTCGGCGCCACCGACACCATCGCGCGGCCGTTCGATGCGCAAGGTATCCTGCAGCGGATTCGCGCCGCGTTCCCGGACACCGATGGATTTGACGAGACCGATCGCGGCAAGGTCCTGAACCGGGGTGTCGAGGCGGCGCATACCGTCATGGTCAAGATCTTCGAAAAGCTTCCAGCCGGCGTTCCCCTGAAATTCAGCGACATCGTCGAGGCAGAGAACAAGATTCTCAAGGCGATCAGGCATTCGTCCCTGCGCGAATGGCTGACGACGGTCGGTTGCCATCACGCCGGCAGCTACCGCCATTGTCTCTTCGTCACCGGCTTTGCGGTCGCCTACGCGCAGCATCTCGGCATGCGCGAGGACGACCAGCGCCGCCTGGCCCGTGCCGCGCTGTTGCACGACGTCGGCAAGGCGTTCATTCCGGTGGCGATCCTGGACAAGCCGGGCCCGTTGATGCTCGAAGAGATGGAAGAGATGCGCCAGCATCCGCGCCGCGGCTATGACGCGCTGGCCGCGCAAGGCGGTTTCCCGCCCGAAATGCTCGACGTGGTGCTTCACCACCACGAGTTCCTCGACGGCACCGGCTATCCCGACGGCCTGAACGGCAAGCAGATCAGCGACATCGTCAGGCTGACCACGATCGTGGATATCTACGCGGCCCTGGTCGAGAAGCGTGCCTACCGGCTGCAGTTCACCCACGCCCGTGCCTTTGGCATGATGGAAGAAATGGGCGATAAGCTCGACCAGCATTTGCTGCACGCCTTCCGCCCGGTGGCGTTCGGGTATTATTGATTTTCGTTTTGTCATTCCGGGGCAACGCGCAGCGTTGAACCCGGAATCTCGAGATTCCGGGTTCGATGCTTCGCATCGCCCCGGAATGACAGGGCCGGCGTTAGCCTCTCAACGCAAGCTGCCCGCCTTGCAACTGCCTAACTATCGTTGATCATCAGCGCACCTTGCGCAGGTGACATAGGCAGGCAGCACCCATGGATACCATCGTCGATCCAACTGCGGGTACAGACATCCCCGCCGACATTGCGGCCACGCTCGTCAATCCGGCTGCCTATGCCGACCACCGTATCCATGACAGTTACCGCTGGCTGCGCGCCAACAACCCGCTCGGGATCGCGCGGCCCGAGAAGTTCGACCCGTTCTGGGTCGTGACAAAACACGCGCATATCCAGGCCGTCAGCCGCCAGAACGAGCTGTTCCACAACGCCGATCGCCCGACCACGCTGACGAACCAGGCGGTGGAAGAGCGCGTCCGCAAGATCACGGGCGGTCCAAATCTGGTTCGCTCACTGGTGCAGATGGATGCGCCCGATCATCCAAAATACCGCGCGCTGACGCAGGGCTGGTTCATGCCGGCCAATCTCGGAAAGTTCGAGGCGCGCGTGCGCGAGATCGCGCGGGCCACGGTGCAGCGCATGCTTGACAAGGGTGGCGCGTGCGATTTCGTCGAAGACGTCGCCCTCGGCTATCCCCTGCACGTCATCATGGAAATTCTCGGCGTGCCCGAAAAGGACGAGCCGCGAATGCTCAAGCTGACGCAGGAACTGTTCGGACCGCAGGATCCCGATACGGCGCGGATCAGGGAACAGCTCACGGCGGAGCAGTTCTCCGGGATGATGCAGTCGGTGGTCGCTGATTTCGGTGCCTATTTCCGGGGCATCACCGAGGACCGGCGCCGCAACCCGCGCGACGATCTCGCCACCGTCATCGCCAATGCCAAAATCGGCGGCGACTACATGCCGGATCACGACGCGACCAGCTACTACATGATCGTCGCCACCGCCGGCCACGACACCACGTCCTCCTCGACCGCGGGCGCGATCTGGGCGCTGGCGGAAGATCCCGCACAATTTGAAAAGGTGAAGGCCAATCCCGAGTTGATCCCGGGGCTGGTCGACGAGGCGATCCGCTGGATGACCCCGGTCAAGCATTTCATGCGTTCGGCCACGTCGGATACCGAACTCGGAGGCCGAAAAATTGCAAAAGGCGACTGGCTGATGCTGTGCTACGCGTCCGGCAATCGCGACGAGGACGTGTTCGAGGAGCCATACAAGTTTCGCTGCGACCGCAAGCCGAACCGCCACGTCGCTTTCGGCTATGGCGCGCATCTCTGCCTCGGGCAGTATCTGGCGAAACTGGAGATGCGGATCCTGTTCGAGGAACTGCTGCCGCGGCTGAAGTCGATCGCCCTCGACGGCGAGGTCAAGATGACGCAGGCCTATTTTGTAAATGGCCCTAAAAAGCTGCCGATAAGGTTCGAGGTGAATTGACCCTTTCGCGTCATTCCGGGGCGATGCGAAGCATCGAACCCGGAATCTCGAGGTTCCGGGTTCAACGCTGCGCGTTGCCCCGGAACGACAAGTCACCACCGCACCCTGCGCCGCATACGCTAGCGCGCCCCGGCAAATGGTGGTGCCGCATACACCACCTTGCCGCCGACCATCGTCAGCACCGATTTGATCTTGCCG
The DNA here is from genome assembly GCF_036924535.1 of Bradyrhizobium sp. AZCC 2262. NCBI lineage: Bacteria > Pseudomonadati > Pseudomonadota > Alphaproteobacteria > Hyphomicrobiales > Nitrobacteraceae > Bradyrhizobium > Bradyrhizobium sp. AZCC 2262. The sequence continues at coordinate 8,289,354 of NZ_JAZHRT010000001.1, forward strand.
ATCTCTTTCACGGGCGCCGTCATGTAGTCCGCCGACAGCACCGCGAGGTCGGCGAATTTTCCGGCCTCCAGCGTGCCGCGCTTGTCGTCGTCGTTTGCCATGAAAGCGGTGTTGCGGGTGTACATCTCCAGCGCCTGGCGGCGGCTCGGCGTTTCGTCGTCGCCGCGGGTCTTGGTGCCGCCGATCGTGGTGCCGTCGAGATACCATTGCAGCGACACGAAGGGATTGTAGGACGATACGCGATGCGCGTCTGTGCCGCCGCCGACCACGAGCCCGAGCTTCATCGCGGTGGCGATCCGCGGCATCGCCTTGGCCTGTTCGACGCCGACTTCCTTCTGCAGCCGCTCGCCGCCGAAATAGAGCCCATCCTGCACGCCCCAGACCAGGCCGAGCGACTTCATCCGCTTCAAGCTGTCTTCGGAGGCGTTGTAGAGATGCAGCACAGCCCAACGCAGGTCGCGCACCGGAAAATCCTTGTTGATGTCCTCGACCACGTCGAGCAGGTCGTGGACGGTGCGGTCCGGGTTCCAGTGCAGCTGGATGGTGTAGCGCTTTGACGCCGCCCAGCGCAGCAGCTCGGCAAGCTTCGCCTTGCCGTCGGGCGTGATGTCACCGTCGGTCCAGTCGGCCCAGATCAGGATTTCGCCGGGGCCGTTGAAGTGCAGCATCGCGTCGCCGAATCCCGGTGGCGAGAGTTGCGTCAGGTTTTGCAGGTCGGCGAGCTCGCTGCCGGGCTTTGGCGCGCAGAGGTGATAGGCGATGCGCACGGTCAGCTGCTTGTCCTGCCACAGCCGGAATACTGCCTGGTAGCTCGCGGGATACATGCTGACGCCACCGCCGTCGACGATGCCGGTAATGCCAAGACTGTTCATCTCGCTGAAGAATTTTTTGGAACCATCGATCTGCTGCTCCATGGTCGGTTTTGGCAGCTTGTCGAATATTTTGCCGAGCGCGGCGCCGCCGGCGTCGATGATGCCGGTCGGCTTGTTGTCGCTATCGCGCGCGAGCTTGCCGCCGGGCGCCACATCGCTGTCGTCGCGGATGTTGAGCGCCTCCATCGCCTTCGGCGACAGCAGCAGCCAGTCATAGAGATGCTGAATGTAGACGGGATTGTCGGGCGCAGCCGCTGCGATCTCCGCCGGTGTCGGCCGGCGCTTCTCGGCAAACTGTTCCTCGGTCCAGCCGCCGGCGATGACGATCCAGGATCCGGGCTTCTGCGCCTTTGCAGCCTGGCTTATCTTCTCCAGCGCGTCTTTCAGCGCGGGTACGCCGATCCAGTTCACCTCGGTGCCGAAGGTCAGCGCGGCGCGAATGCCGTGGATGTGCCCGTCGGTGAGCCCGGGGATCACGGTGCGGCCACCGAGATCGATCAGTTTTGCGGCCTTGCCGGCGAGCTTCTTCATCGCTGCGGAGGTGCCGGTGGCGAGGATCTTGCCGTCGGTAATCGCCGCCGCCTGCTGCGTGGAGAAATCCTTGTCGACGGTGAGGATTTTGCCGTTAAAGAGGATTGTGTCCGCGGTTTGGGCAAACGCGGTGCTGATCGGCGATGTCGCGATGATAACAGCGGCAAAATAGCAAGAAAGCCTTGCAGAATTCGACCTTAGCCCCGGCATGACGCGCTCCCCTGTGATTCTCTTATGTTGCTCTTCTGCTCTCCCCGTCATTGCCTGCGAACAAGCGCGAAGCGCTTGCGCAAGGGAGCGAAGCGACGAAGCAATCCATACTTCCACTTGCGGAGCGATGGATTGCTTCGCTTCGCTCGCAATGACGGACCAATTCACCCCAGCATCTTTCTCAACTCCGCCTTTGCCACCTTCTCCAACGTCGAGCGCGGCATGTCGTCGACCAAGTGAATTTCGCGCGGTACCTTGAAGTCCGCCAGCCCTTTGCGGCAGGCGGCCATCACGGTGTCATGCAGGTCGGCCGGTGCGCCGGCGACGCCGGCCTGCGGAATGATGAACACGACGGGCACTTCATCCAGCATCGGATGCTTCTTTGCCACCACGGCGGCCTCTCGCACGCCGGGCACGGCCGCGATCACCTGCTCGATTTCGGAGGCCGCGACATTCTCGCCGCCGACCTTGAGCATGTCCTTGGTGCGGTCGCCGAATTTAATGAAGCCGTTCTCCAGCAGCGTGACGCGGTCGCCGGTGATGAAATAGCCGTGCTCGTCAAAGCTTTCGCGGGTGGCCTTTTCGTTGTGCAGATATTCTGAAAACAACGAGAGGCCGGGGATGCCCTTGATCAGGAGATTGCCGGTGCCGCCGACGGGCGTAGGCCGGCCGTCGTCTTCGACGATGCGGATCTGATATTCCGGCGCGGCGCGCCCGATCGACATCGGCGTGTTGGGCTGGTCGACCTCGCCGACGATGCCGTGGGTGATGGTTTCGGTCATGCCCCACCAGCCGATCGTCTTGACGCCGAAGGCGGCAAAGGGCGGCGGCTCGGATACCGCGGTGCCCCAGAGCCGGAATTTGTGACTCTTCGGAATCTCGTGTTCCAGCAGCGCCTTCATGCAGAAGGGGATCGTCGAGGTCCAGGTGCAGTTGTGCTCCAGCGCGACGTTCCAGAAGCGGCTCGCGGAAAATCGCGGCTGGATCACGCAGGAGCCGCCGACCCACAGCGTCGCCAGCATCGAATAGGCCAGCGCGTTGGTATGAAACAGCGGCAGATAAGTCTGGTGCACGTCATCAGCGTGCAAGTCCTCATGCGCGGCGTTGATCTTGGCGCCCCACAGCGCGTTGGCATGCGTCCACAGCACCGCCTTCGGCCGCGACGTGGTGCCCGAAGTGTATTGAACGCTGCACGGCGCGAGCGGGTCGGTGGCGCGGCGCGGCCGGTCGGCGCTGTCGGCGAAAAGTGACTCAAAACTGTCACCGCGCGGCGCGTCTTGCGCAGGCTTAGCTCCAGCATCATGCGAGATCACGGCGATCCAGCGCAGACCGCTGCAATTGGCCGAGATCAGCTCGGCGTATGCCGGCTGGGTGATGGCGGCGACCGCGCCGCAATGGCCGGCGAAATATTCCATCTCGGCTGCCGCCGAGCGGGTGTTGGTGGTGACCGCGATCGCGCCGAGTTCGACACAGGCAAACCAGGCCAGGACAGCCTCGATGCAATTATCGAGATGGATCAGCACATATTCGCCCGGCTTGATGCCGCGTTTGATGAGGCCGGCGGAAAGCGCGCCGACGCGCTCGTGAAATTCGCCGTAGGACCAGCTGTGCGCAGGAGCCTCGAACGGCGCCCAGATCAGGAACGGATGATTGCGGCGGCTCTCGGCGCGCATCCGCAGCAGCCACGGCACGTCGAGCCCTGCGAATGGCCCGACAATGCCTGGCGCTGCTTGCGAAAGTGGCATGAAATTCCTCCCGTGCAGCTTCGATTGGCTGCCTTGGTTTTACTTGGGAGTAGTTCTGCCATCGGATGGCGCAATGGGCAAATGCACAGTTGCTAGTGCGTCATTCCGGGGGGATGCGAAGCATCGAACCCGGAATCTCGAGATTCCGGGTCTGGTGCTAGCGCACCATCCCGGAATGACGAACGACAAATCGTCGCTTCGCTCGCAACGAGGGAGTAGCGCTTAACCCCTGCCATCCTCATACGACGAAATCTCGATCAAGCTGCCATCGGGATCCCGGCAATAGACCGATCGCAGCGAGCCGCGGGCGCCTTGCTTGGCCACGGGGCCTTCCTCGATTCTGACGCCGTTGGCCTTCAGGTGCGCCACCACCTCGTCCGGCGTGCTTGACGTCAGAAAGCACAGATCGTCGCTCCCTGCGGTTTCGTGGTCGGCGGTGAACCACTCGACCTTGTCGGCACCGCGCGGCCGCACGTTGATCTTCTGGTTGCCAAACACCAGCGAGGTCCGTGGCGTTTTACCCGGGCCCGGGTCGAACACCTTGACCTCCATGCCGAGAATCTTCCGGTACCACTCGGTGGAACGCGCCACGTCGGACACATTGATCACGAGATGGTCGAGCGCGTTAACCCTGACGGACATGCCTTATCCTTTCGTCGCGGGCGCTGGCGCCTGTGTCGCACTGGCCGCACCTGACTTTGTTTGTTACAACGCGGGCCGCGTTCGGTTCAATAGTGCCGCGCCTCAATAGAAACGGACTGGGCTCTGAATCCCGGCCTCCAAGGAGAAGTTTTATGATTTCACGTCGCACCGCGATTTGTCTGGCCATGATCGGCCTTTCCACGGCCGCTTCTATCGGCAGCGTTTCGGCGGCGGATTATCCGACCCGACCGGTGAAATGGGTCGTCGGATATCCGCCGGGCGGCGCGACCGACATCATCGCGCGACTGATCGGCCAGCGGCTCTCCGAGCGGCTCGGCCAGCAATTCGTGATAGAGAACAAGCCCGGCGCCGGCAACAATATCGCCACGGAATCCGTCATCAACGCCGAGCCCGATGGTTACACGGTGCTGCTGGTCAATCCGGCGAACTACATCAACGCCACGCTCTACGCCAATCTGAAGTTCAACCTCGTCCGCGACATCGCGCCGATCGCGGCGTTCAACCGCGTGCCGAACGTGATGACGGTCAACAAGGATGTGCCGGCGAAGACGGTCGCCGAGTTCATCGCCTATGTGAAGGCCAATCCCGGCAAGGTGAACCTGGCGTCGTCGGGCAACGGCACCTCCGTGCATCTCTCCGGCGAAATGTTCATGGCGATGTCGGGCGCCAAGATGCAGCACGTGCCCTATCGTGGCGCAGCACCCGCGATCACCGATCTGCTCGGTGGCCAGGTCCAGGTGATCTTCGACAACATGCCCTCCATCCTCCAGCACGTCCGCGCCGGCTCGTTGCGGGCGCTGGCCGTCACCACCACGGCGAAATCGTCGCTGTTGCCTGACGTGCCGGTGCTCGCCGACACCATCCCGGGCTACGAGGCGAGCGCGCTGTTCGGCATGGGGGCGCCAAAGAACACCCCAAAGGAAATCATCGCCAAGCTGAACAAGGAGATCAACGAGGTACTCGCCGAGCCCGGGATCAAGGCCAAACTGGTCGATCTCGGCGGCGAACCGCTGATCGGCACGCCGGAAGCGTTCGGCGCGATGATTGTGGCCGAAACCGACAAATGGAAGAAGGTCATCGAGGAAGCCAAGGTCGAAAAGGTGCAGTGATCTACCTCACGGAACATTGGCCCCGTCGCGGTGTTTTATCGAAAAGGCGGCTTTTGCGTCACGTGAAGGAGATCGAAGATGCGCAATGCAATGTTAGCGATATTGGCGCTGTCGGCGGCGACAGTCGGCACGATGGCGGGCAGTTCGCCGGCGGCAGCGTACGATTATCCCTACTGCCTCCAGGGCCGGGGCATCGGCATCCCCGGCGACTGCTCGTACACCAGCTACAACCAGTGCATGGCGTCGGCGTCCGGACGGGCGCTCTACTGCAATGTCAATCCGCGCGTTGCCTTCGGACAGCAGCGGCGGATGCGGGTTTACCGGGATTACTGATCGGGGCCCGCGAATCCTTCCCGGGATGGCCGGACTGAGGCGCGAATTTGCGCTTGATGATCCGGCCATCCGAACTTCCGTCGTCACAACTCTCAAATACGTGATGCAGGCGCGGGCTTGACGGCATTTCGTTTGCCTCTATACTAAACCATATGGTTAAGCTTCAAGAAGAGATCCTGGACCGCACCTTTGCCGCGCTGTCCGATCCGACGCGCCGCGCGCTGCTGGCGCGGCTCGGCGACCGCGAAAGCCTGTCAGTCAGCGAACTGGCGCAACCGTTCTCGATGTCGCTGCCCGCGATCATGAAGCATCTCGACGTGCTGTCGGACGCCGGCCTGATCGCACGCGAAAAGACCGGCCGCACGGTCGCGTGCCGGTTGACCGCTCAGCCGATGGAGCAGGCGATGGAGTGGCTCAATCGCTACCAGCGCTTCTGGTCCGACGCTCTCGACCGCCTTGCCGCTTTTGTGGAGGAAGACCCATGGCCGCCCAGTCAAGCCCTATCAAGTCAAGCGCCCGCGATGCCGAGCCCGCCGAGCGCCCCAGTCTCACGCTCAAGCGCCGATTCAACGCGGCGCCCGAAAAAGTCTACGCCGCGTGGGCCGACCCGCAAAAGCTAGTGCAATGGTTCGGGCCCGGATCGATCGAGGAGGGCTCGGTCAAGGCCGATATCGATCTGCGCGTTGGCGGCCGCTACCGCATCAGTTTTAACGCCAAGGGCACCTATAACGAGGTCGGCGGCGTCTATCGCGAGGTCGTTCCGAACCAGCGACTGGTGTTCAGCTGGGCGTGGCATTCCACGCCGGAGCGGGAATCGCTGGTGACGATTTCGATGAAGCCGGAAGGCAGCGGCACACTGCTCACCTTCCTTCACGAACAGTTCGCCGATGCGACAGCGCGCGACAATCATGAGCGCGGATGGATGGAACTGTTCGCCAAACTCGAAAGCTACCTGGCCTGAACCAAGGAGCCGCTCATGCAACCGCACGCCATCGTCTCCCGCGAGGAATGGATCGCCGCCCGCAAGGCCCACCTTGCGCATGAGAAGGAATACACCAAGGCGCGCGAGCGCCTGGCCGAGGAACGCCGTGCGCTGCCATGGGTCAAGGTCGACAAGGATTACGTGTTCGACGGGCCTGATGGAAAGGCGTCGCTGGCCGACCTTTTCAAGGGACGCAGCCAGCTCGTGGTTCAGCACGTCATGTTTGCGCCCGACTGGAACGAGGCCTGCAAGAGCTGCTCGTTCTGGGCCGACGGATTCGAGCGCATGGTCTCGCATCTGGCCGCCCGCGACACCACGATGGTCGCGATCTCGCGCGCGCCGCTGCAAAAGCTCGCCGCGTTCAAGCAGCGGATGGGTTGGACGTTTGATTGGCTGTCGTCCGGCAGCAACGCGTTCAATTACGACTACGGCGTTTCGTTCACACCGGAGCAGATCAAGCGAGGCGATAACTACAATTTCGGAACCACGCGCTTTGGCAGCGAGGAAGCGCCCGGAATCAGCGTGTTCTATCGCGATGAGGCCGGGAACATCTTCCACACCTATTCCTGTTTCGCGCGCGGTCTCGACATGATGAATGCCGCCTACCACTATCTCGACCTGACCCCGCTCGGGCGTCATGAGGAAGGCCTGCCCTATCCGATGGACTGGGTGCGGCTACGTGACCAATACCAGCCCGGCGCCGGTTCAGGCGTCCTGTTGTCATGGCTAGTTGTCATTAGCGCGCTGCATTCTCAGCCGTCATTCCGGGATGGTCCGAAGGACCAGACCCGGAATCTCGAGATTCTCTGGTGCGCAATTGCGCACCATAGTTCGATGCTTCGCATCGCCCCGGAATGACGGAATCCGTTCGCAATGACTGAAAGTAACGGAGAGCACTACGATGCCTTATGTCGATGGCTTCATCGTCGCCGTTCCGAAGAAAAAGCTCGAAGCTTACGTCCGCCTTTCAAAGAAGTGCGGCAAGGTCTGGCGCGAATACGGCGCGCTGGATTACCGCGAATGGATCGCCGATGACGTCAAGGTCGGCAAGCTCACCTCGTTCCCGCGCAGCGTCAAGCTGAAGCCGGGCGAAACGGTCGTGTTCGCCTGGATCACCTACAAGTCCCGCGCCCAGCGCGACAAGATCAACGCCAAGGTGATGGCGGACCCGCGGCTCAAAGAGATGACAGAAGGGCCGCCGCCGTTCGACGGCAAGCGGCTGATCTATGGCGGCTTCGAAAGCCTGGTGAAGGTGTAGCTCGCCACAGGTTTTGCGTTTCGCAGAATGCCGCGCGGCGGAATTGTCGTCGCATGAATCGCCGTGTTCTGCTGCACGCGATCGCTGCAGCTCGAGCGCGAATCCGCGCCTCCGTTTTTCTACGGAGACAGCAACAGCGTTGCGCGGACAGCAGGGTTTACTTGCGATTAATTAGCCAAAGTTATGGTTGACGTCGTCAAGGACCCGCCATGCGACCGATGGTTGGATCGCGCGAGAGCGTCGACAACCAGCGGTGATGAAGGAAACAGAATGTTCCCCCGCACCAGGATGCAATCCGCGGCCACAGCCCTGCTTGGCCTCGTCGCTCTTTTCGCCACGCCCGCGTCCGCCGCAGAAGTGGTTTTGCGCTTCGGTTCGATCAACACCGAAAATACGGCGCCCTATGACCAGGTCCTGGTGCCGTTCGCAAAGGCGGTTGAGGAAGAATCCGAAGGGCGGATCGAAGTGGCGCTGAAGCCGCTCGGCGGTTACGGCAAGCCGGCCGAACTGTTCACCATGGTCGAGAAGGGCGCCATCGAGATGGCGGCGACCGTGCAGGGCTACCATCCCGGCCGCTTCCCGCAGTCGTCGGTGATGGAACTGCCCTTCATGTTCGAGAACTCGATCTCGGGCACCTCGGCTATGATGTCGCTCTACAAGGAAGGCCTGCTCGACAAGGACTACGCCTCGGTGAAGGTGCTTGGTCTCTATGTCCTGCCGCCCTATCCGATCTTCACGACCGGCAAGAAGATCCAGTCGGTGAAGGATTTCCGCGGCCTGCGCATGCGCACGCCGAGCACCACCGTCGGCGTCGCGCTGGCCAAGCTCGGTACGGTGCCACTCGGCATCCCCCTCAACATGATCGGCGATACCATCGCCAGCGGTTATGTCGATGCGATCGCGTATGGCTGGGACTCGACAACGACAACCAAGGGTGCGGGCGGCAAGTTTCTCGCCGACCAGCTCAAGGTCGTGATCGACGCGCGGCTGGCCGCGCCCGCGCTGATGATCGTCATGAACCGCGCCACTTGGGAATCGATGCCCGCCGATCTGAAGAAGATCATCGAAAAGCACTCTTCCGACCTCGCCATGGGCAGCGCGCGCATCCGCGAGGCGCAGGAGGCCATCACCAAGAAGAAGCTGCAGAGCGATCCGCGCTTTACCGCGCTGGCCTTCAATGACGAGCAGCGCGCCGAACTGCAGCGGGTCACCGCGCCGGCCGTGGTCGAATGGAAGGCCAACATGGCGAAGCTCGGCATCGACGGCGAGCGGCTCTACACGCGCGCCAGGGAATTGATTCAGCAATACAAGGTTGCCACCAAGTAATAACAAAGCTGCGCTCAAGAATTGAGGAAACAGACCGTGACATCAGCTCGCAAACTCGGCATCCGGGCCAAGCTTTTCTTCGCTTTCGCCGCGGTATCGGGAACCACCGTCATCGCCGGCGCCGCCGCCTGGCTGATGTTCTCGCAGGTTCGCGACCTCTTCCACGGCGTCGCCGGTCGCAACATTCCAGAGATCGTCGAAACGCTGGGATTGCAGACGGACACCCAGGCGCTGGCCGGTTCCGCCCCGACCTTGCTGGCGGTAAAATCGCAGGCACAGCGGCAGCAGGAAATGACCGCGCTGAAGGCGCGTCAGGAGGGCATCGCGAAGCGGCTCGACGAGGTCGCCCGCACGCAATCCGATCGGGAAGCGATCGATCGGCTGAACAAGCTGATTGCCGCGATGAACACCAAGCTGGTTGCGCTCGACGTCGCGGTCGACGATCGTCTCAAGCTCAGCGCCCGTGGCGAAGAGATCGTGAAGGCGGCCCAGATTACCCAGACCAAGTTCAACGACGTGCTGCTCCCGGCGGGCGAAAAGGCCCAGGCCGACATCAACATGGTTTCCATGACGCTGGGCGGCGACGCCAACCAGTCGATGATGACGCTGCTCAAGCTGGTCTCGACCCAGGTGCCTGTGTCGCAGGGCTTTGCCGATCTCGTCGGCTTCGTCAATCTGGCGTCGAGCCTGCTGGATCGCGCCGCAGTCGCGCCGGATGTCGAAAGTGTCACGGCGCTCGAGAAGAATTTCAAGGCGATGTCGGCAAAGGTCGAGGAGAAGCTCGATATCGTCAACACCCTGCAACCGACCGAGGGTCTGCCCAAGGCGGGGGAAGCCTGGCTGAAGCTCGGCTCGGGCGAGACGATCTTCGACACGCGCCGCAAGGAGCTCGCCGCCAGCCAGCTCGGGCAGAAACTGCTCGACGAGACGCGCGGCTTGACCGGTGAACTCGCAAAGGAAGTCGCAGGCCAGGTCAAGGCCGTCACCAACAAAACCAAGGAAGCCACCGACCGTTCCGACGAGGCCATTGGTTTCGGCACGTTCGTGATGCTGATGATCGCCGCGATCAGCGTCGCAGGCGCCGCCTTGTTCGTCTGGTTCTATATCGGCCGCAATCTGGTGGCGCGGCTGGTCGGTCTGGAGCAGACCATGACGCGGCTCGCCGGCGGTGACCTGTCTGCCGAGGTCGAGACACGACGTGGCGGTGACGAAATCGGCCAGATGGCGCAAGCGCTGTCGGTGTTCCGCGAAGGCATTGTGCAAGCGAACGCGGCGGCGGCCCAAAAGGCGGCCGAGCAGGAGGCGAAACAGCGACAAGCCGCTGTCATCGACCAATTGACGCGCGAGTTCAACGACGGCGCGACCAATGCGCTGGCCGCGGTGTCTACCGCTGCGTCGCGCATGAAGGGTTCGGCGGAGAAGATGTCGAGGGTCGCCGCGCAGGCCAAGGAACAAACCGGTGTCGTCGCATCGGCTTCCGAACAGGCTGCCGCGAACGTTCAGACGGTTGCGGCTGCGACTGAAGAGCTTTCGGGCTCGATCACCGAGATTTCCCGTCAGGTCGGCGAATCCGCCCGTATCGCCGCCCAGGCGGTGGAGCAGGTGGCGAAGAGCGAAGTCACGGTCACCGAGCTTGCCAACGCGGCCAACCGCATCGGCGAGGTGGTCGGCCTGATCAACACGATCGCGGCGCAGACCAACCTGCTGGCGCTGAACGCGACCATCGAAGCCGCGCGAGCGGGCGAGGCCGGCAAGGGCTTTGCCGTCGTCGCCTCCGAGGTCAAGAGCCTTGCCACGCAAACGGCGCGCGCCACCGAGGGCATCACCGCGCAGGTCTCGGCCATTCAGGGCTCAACCCAGGAGGCGGTCGATACCATCAAGGGCATCGGCCAGATCATCGACAAGATGTCGGAGATCGCGACGACAGTCGCTTCCGCGGTCGAGGAGCAGGGCGCCGCGACGGCGGAGATCGCACGCAACATCCAGCAGGCGGCATCCGGAACGCAGAACGTTTCCAACAATATCGTCGGCGTCTCCAGCGCAGCCAATGAGACCGGCCAAACCGCATCCGACGTTCTGCAATCCTCCGACGGTCTGGCGGCGGAGTCGGAAGCGCTCAGCAACGAGGTCGGCCGCTTCCTGGCGCGCATCAAGGCCGCGTAAGCCGTCTTCGACGGTGCAGCGCGTTCCCGGCGCTTCGGCTGGTTGTGCCGTTCCGGGACCTATCCGCCGTCACCCCGGCCGTGCCTGCGCCTCCAGGCTGCGGCTGTAGCGCGACATGGCGAAGCAGAACAGGAAGTAGATCACTCCCACGAACACGTAGACTTCGATGCTGAACGGCTGCCAGGCGGGATCGATGATCGACGTCTTCGCCGTCGTCAGCAGGTCGAAGATACCGATAATCAGCACCAGGCTGGTATCCTTGAAGAAGGCGATGAACGTGTTCACCAGCGGTGGGATCACGTGGCGGATCGCCTGCGGCAGGATGATCAGACCGTTCTTCTTCCAATAGGATAGCCCGAGCGCGTCGGCGGCGTCGTGCTGCCCGCGCGGAACGGCCTGCAGGCCGCCACGGATCACTTCGGCCAGATACGCGCCCGCGTACAGCACGAACGCGATCTGCGCGCGCAGCAGCTTGTCGATATTGACGCCGTCGGGCATGAACAGCGGAAACATCACGCTGGCCATGAACAGGAGGCTGATCAGGGGAACGCCGCGGATCAGCTCGACATAGAGCACGCAGAGCGAGCGGATCGCGGGAAGTTTCGAGCGGCGGCCGAGCGCCACGACGATGCCGAGCGGAAAGCCGAAGGCGAGCCCGAAGGTTGCCAGGATGAGCGTCACCGGCAGCCCGCCCCAGCGGTCCTGCGATACGTAGGTCAGCCCGGCGATGCCGCCCCACATCAGCACGCCGATCAGGATCAGTGCGGCCGCCCACACCGCCACCAACTCCTTGCGCAACCAGCTCCGCCGGCTCGACACGTAGAACAGCGCAATGAAGGTCAGGCACACCAGCGCCGGCCGCCATTGTTCATCGAACGGATAGGTGCCGAACAGGATGAAGCGGTATTTTTCGGGGATGACGGCCCAGCAGGCGCCGAGCCCGCGGATCGAGCGGCAGGCGGCGGTCTGGTCGCCGGGCACCGACCAGATCGCATTCCAGTAGCCCCATTGCACGAGGCTCACCAGCGCCTTGCCGAGCAGCGCGATCAGAAGCACGGAAATGACGCCTGAGGTGACCGAGGCGAACAGGTTGGCGCGCAGCCAGCGGATGACGCGCCCGCCCGGGACCTTGCGCGATCGCGCGCTGTTGAACGGCAGTGGATTTTTCGGCACATCCGATATCGACGTCATGGGATCAGCGCTCCACCAGCGCGATGCGCGCATTGTACCAGTTCATGAACAGGCTGATGCCGAGGCTGATGGTCAGGAACACCATCATGATGAGCGCGATGGCTTCGATCGCCTGGCCGGTCTGGTTCAGCGTCGTGTTGGCGATCGACACCACGTCCTGGTAGCCGACCGCGACGGCCAGCGAGGAATTCTTGGTGAGGTTGAGGTACTGGCTGGTCATCGGCGGAATGATGACGCGCAGCGCCTGCGGCAGCACGATGCGCTGGAGTACGAAACTCCGGCGCAGGCCGAGCGCGTTGGCGGCGTCCCACTGGCCTCGGGGAACGGCCTGGATACCGCTGCGGACGATCTCGGCGATGAAGGCCGACGTGTAGGTGACGAGCGCGATCAGCAGCGCGAAATATTCCGGCGCCAGCGTCAGCCCGCCGACGAAATTGAACCCGCGCAGCTCCGGCAGCGTGACGGTCCAGGATGCGCCCAAGCCAAACGACACCAGCGCCGGCAATGCCACGAGCAAGGCCAAAGCGTACGGCCAGAGATGCCGCACCTTGCCGTCGGCCATTTGCCGCGCCATCAATTGCCGCCGCAGAACGTATAGCGCGATCAGCCCGGCGACGACGGCTGCGATCACCCAGAGGTTTGCTTCCGCGATCGGGACGGATGGAAGCACCAGGCCCCGGTTGGAAAGAAACACTCCTTCAATCGGTTTCCATGCGGCCCGCGCCGCCGGCAATCCCTGCATCAGCACGTACCAGAACAGCAGCTGCAGCAGCAGGGGAATGTCGCGCAGCAGCTCGACATAGACCGCGGCAAGCCGCGACAGCAGCCAGTTCGACGACAGCCGCGCGATGCCGATCAGCGTGCCGATCACGGTCGCCAGCACGATGCCGATGACGGCGACGCGGAGCGTATTGATGATGCCGACGATGAAGGCGCGGGCGTAAGGGTCCTTCGGGCTGTAGGCGAGCCAGGTGTCCGCGATCGGCATCCCGGCTTCGCGGCCGAGAAAGGCAAAACCGGTCGAAATCCGGCGTACCGACAGATTGTGCAGGGCGTTCGACCACAGGAAAGCGACGATCGCGACCGCGATCCCGACCACCACGACCTGCCAGAGCAGGCCGATGATCTGCTGGCGGTTCAACGAGAAGCGCAATTGCCTGCGGCGGCGGAGTTCGGGTGTCGATGTCGTCACAGCACAAGGATCCTTCTGGCAACAGCGATCTTCGGCCATGCGTCCCCGAGGAGGCGCATTTCAAATGTTGCACCAAATCGAGATTTGTGCAACATATGTTTCATGGCGCTGCCCCAGCCAAAATCCTCGCCGCTCAGCGAATTGTGCAGTGCGCTGCCGTCGCTTCCAGCGCGGCTGCAGCAGGTCGGGCGCTTCGTCGCGGCCAATGATTACGACGCCACGACGCGTTCGATGCGCGATCTGGCCGCCGAGGCCGGCGCCGATCCCGCCGCCTTCACGCGTCTTGCAAAAGCGCTGGGTTATTCCGGATGGGACGAGTTGCGCGCCGCGCTGACCGAGGCGCGCCGGCCAACGCAAGCCCAGCCGTTCTCGGCCCGCACCCGCGCCGGCCGCAACGGGCCCCACGCCGAAATCTCGCTGGTCGCCGACAAGCTGGAAGCCGAGGCGGCAGGCCTTGCGCGTATCGCGCCCGGCGCTGTGGCCGACGCGGCGAAGGCTTTGAACGCGGCGCGACGGATCTGGATCGCCGGTTTTCGTAGCTGCCGCAGCGTGGCCGAGTTGCTCAACTATCAGCTTCGGCTGTTCCGCCCCGACGAGGTACATCTGGTCGGCGGCTCCGGCCCGGAAGATCTCGACCTCGGCGCCTTCCGGAGCGGCGATGCGGTCGTAGTCATCGGCTTTGCTCCCTATTCCAGAGCCAGCGTGCTGTCCGCGCGTGCCGCGCATGATTCCGGCGCCACGCTGGTCGCGATTGCCGACGCGATCACCGCGCCGATGGCGGAGGGCGCTGATCATCTGCTGCTCTATGAAGCCGCCGCATCGCCCGGATTCTTTCCGAGCCTGACCGGCGCCATTGCGATTGCGCAGTCGCTGGCCGCGGTCACCTTCGTGCTCGGCGGCGCCAAGGCAAAGCGCCGCCTCGAAGAGACCGAAGGCCGGCTGGCCGCGATGTCGCAATATGTTGCCGAGGAGGGTTGACCGTCATGAGCGTCAGCAAGAGCCGCGTGCTGCATCGAAGTCTGCGTGAAACCCCTCCCAGGGCGATCGGCGGCGAGGGCGTCTGGCTGATTGGCGAGGACGGCAGGCGGATTCTGGATGCGTCCGGCGGGGCCGCCGTCTCCTGTCTCGGCCACCAGCATCCGCGCGTGCTCGCGGCGATGGCGCGGCAGGTGTCGAAGCTGGCCTACGCCCACACCAGTTTCTTCTCGTCGGAGCCGGCCGAAGCGCTGGCCGACAAGCTCGTGGGCCACGAGCCCGGCGGGCTGGGTTACGCCTATCTCGTCAGCGGCGGCTCGGAAGCGATCGAGGCCAGCATCAAGCTGGCGCGGCAGTATTTTATCGAAGCCGGCCAGCCGCAACGCCAGCGCTTCATCGCACGTCGCCAGAGCTATCATGGCAATACGCTGGGTGCGCTGGCTGCCGGCGGCAATGCCTGGCGTCGTGAGCCCTATGCGCCCCTGCTGTCAACGGCCTTCAGCCATGTGACGCCGGCCTTCGCCTATCACGAAAAACGCGACAGCGAATCCGAGGCAGATTTCGTCGCCCGGCTGGCGGCCGAGCTGGAGGCGGAATTCCAGCGACTTGGCCCGGAGAACGTGGCGGCGTTCATCGCCGAGCCCGTGGTGGGCGCGACCGCGGGCTGCGTGCCGGCGCCGGAGGGATATTTCCGCGCCGTTCGCGAGATGTGCGACCGGCATGGCGCGCTCCTCATCCTCGACGAGGTGATGTGCGGCATGGGTCGCACCGGCACGCGCCATGCCTGGGAGCAGGAGGGCATCGCCCCCGACATCCAGGCGATCGCCAAGGGATTGGGCGGCGGCTATCAGCCGATCGGCGCCATGCTTGCGAGCACGCGCATCGTCGATGCCATCCGTGACGGTTCGGGCGCATTCCAGCACGGCCATACCTATCTGGCCCATCCGCTGGCCTGCGCCGCGGCGCTTGAGGTGCAGCGGGTGATCGATGACGAGCAATTGCTCGACAGGGTCAAGGATCTCGGCCGCCACCTCGAGCGGCGCCTGACCGAGCGTTTTGGTAATCACCGGCATGTCGGCGACATCAGGGGCCGCGGGCTATTCCAGGCCATCGAACTGGTCGCCGATCGCGCCACCCGAGCGCCGTTCGATCCGGCGCTGAAATTGAACCAGCGCATCAAGGCGATCGCCTTCGAAGGCGGGCTCGGTTGTTATCCCGCGGGCGGATGCATGGACGGTCGCAGCGGCGATCATGTCCTGCTCGCGCCGCCCTATATTGCGACGGCGGCCGATATCGACATGATCGTCGACCGCTTAGGGCACGCGGTCGACTTAGCGTTGAAGAGTGTGGGTCATTAGCAGGAGGAGCAGTATGAAGAGGATCATCATCGCTACAGGCTTGCTCGCCGCATCGTGCCTGACGGCGCAGGCGGCCGCTACACTGGATACGGTCAAGCAGCGCGGCACGCTGGTGTGCGGCGTCAGCGCCGGCTTTGCCGGCTTCTCGACCCCGGACTCGCAAGGCAACTACAAGGGGCTCGACGTCGACTATTGCCGTGCTTTGGCGGCCGGGGTACTCGGTGACGCCACAAAAGTGCGATATGTCGCGCTCACCGCGCAGAATCGCTTCACCGCCCTGCAATCGGGCGAAATCGACGTGCTCTATCGCAACTCGACCCAGACCTATCTGCGCGGCACGACGCTCGGACTGCGGCAGGGGCCGGTCAATTTCTATGACGGCCAGGGGTTTGTCGTGCGTGCCGATGCCGGCGTGAAGGATTTAAAGGGCCTGAACGGCGCCACCGTCTGCGTCGCGCAGGGTACGACCCACGAGGTCACGCTCGGCGATTACGGCCGCGCCAACGGGATCGAATGGAAGCCGCTGGTGTTCGACCGCACCGACACCATGTACCAGACCTTCTTCGGCGGGCGCTGCGATGCCATGACCCAGGATGCTTCCGCGCTGGCGGGCGCCGTCACCACGGCGGCCTCGAACCCCGCCGACTATGTCGTCCTGCCGCAGACCATCAGCAAGGAGCCGCTCGGACCGTTCACCCGCAACGGCGACGAGGTGTGGACCGACATCATCGCCTGGCTGCATTACGGCCTGATCGAGGCGGAAGAACTCGGCGTCACCGCCGCCAATGTCGACGAGATGGCGAAGTCCAGCAGCGTCCCGGCCATCCAGCGGCTGCTCGGCACGTCAGGCGAACTCGGGTCGCGGCTCGGCCTCGACAACAAATGGATGCTGAAGGCGATCAAGACAGGCGGCAATTACGGCGAGATTTTTGAGCGCAATGTCGGCAAGTCGAGCCCGCTGAAGCTCGATCGCGGCCTGAACGCGACCTGGAGCAAGGGCGGCCTGATGTACGCCCTGCCGTTCAAGTGAAGGTACATAGCGTTTTCGAGCGAAGTGGATGCCGGTTCGCGTCAAGAAAACGCGTCAAACAAAAAAACTACTGCGGCGCAGTGGGTTGACACAGACTGCGCCGTTGCCACACTGACTAACATGCGCATCACGCTCGTCCACGCCCTGAAACATTCGATTGTGCCGATCGAGGCCTCGTTCGCAAAACTTTGGCCCGACGCCCGCCTGATGAACCTGCTCGACGACAGCCTGTCGGCCGATCTGGCGCGCGACGGCGGGCTCACCGACGCCATGACCGAGCGCTTCCTTAGGCTCGGGCGCTACGCGGCCGGCACCGGATCGGACGCGATTCTGTTCACCTGCTCCGCCTTCGGGCCCTGCATCGAAGCGGTTGCCCGTGCACACGCGCCCATGCCAGTGCTCAAGCCCAATGAGGCGATGATCGAGCAGGCCGTCGCAAAGGGCCGCAAGATCGGTTTGTTGTCGACGTTCCCGCCGACGCTGGCGTCGATGCCGCCGGAATTTCCGTCGTCGATCGAACTGGTGCCGAAACTGGCTGAAGGCGCCATGGCCGCGCTCGACCGCGGGGACCGCGCGACCCATGACCGCCTGGTGGTGGAAGCCTCAAAGGACCTGCGGGAATGCGATCTCATCGCGCTCGCGCAGTACAGCATGGCGCCAGCGGCAGAACAGGTCGCCGAGGTAACCGGGCGGCCAGTGCTGACGACACCCGACAGCGCGGTGCTCAAATTGAAGGGAATGCTTGCCGCCGGCCGCACCTAGGTCCCAGGCGTTGAGGGGAGCGCGATGACAGTACGGTTCAGTCGGCGCGATGCGTTATTGCGAACGGCAGCCGCCGCGGTGACAGGCCTGATCTCCGGCGCAGCCATTCCCGGCCTTGCAGCTCCGCTCCGCACGTCGTCCCGCAACGGCGAAATCGACGCCATTTTGCAGGCTCGGGTCGATGCGGCAGACGTGCCAGGCGTTGTCGCCATGGCCGCAACCGAGCATTCGGTGATCTATCAGGGCGCATTCGGCGCGAGAAGCCTGGGCACCGCTGCCAGGATGTCGGCCGATACGGTGTTCAGCATTGCATCAATGACCAAATTGCTGACATCCGTCGCAGCACTGCAACTCGTCGAGCGGGACAAACTCAAACTGGACGAACCGGCAGCAAGAATTGATCCGACGCTCGGGTCGCCCCAGGTTCTCGATGGTTTCGATGTGCAAGGAGCCCCGCAACTGCGCGACGCGCGAAAGCCGATCACGCTGCGCCATCTGCTGACGCACACATCGGGCTTTAGCTATCAGCTTTGGGACACGAATGTCGTTCGCTACAACAAAACAGCCCGCAACGATACAGCGATGCCGCGCACGCCGCTGATGTTCGATCCGGACACCAGGTGGGCCTATGGTGGCAGTCTCGACCGGGTCGGCCGGTTGGTGGAGATCGTCAGTGGACAGAGTTTGGATCGCTATTTCCGGGATCACATTCTTGGCCCGCTCGGGATGCACGACACCGCCTTCTCGCTTACCGAGAGGCAGCGCGCCCGCCAGGCAAGTCTGCATTTGCGCAAGGCGGATGGAACGCTTGTGCCGCAGCCCCGGGTGAGACGAACTGAGCCGAAAGTGATTTCGGGTGGCGGCGGCATCTATTCCACAGCGCCGGATTATCTGACTCTGCTTCAGGCGCTGCTGAACGGCGGAGGGCTTGCCGGGAAAAGCATCCTGCGGCCGCAGACGGTTGCGTTCATGTCCACGAACCAGATCGGCAACCTCGATGCGGGAATTCTCAAGACGACAAATCCGGCATTGTCTGACAACGTCGATTTTTTCCCGGGTGTCCGGCTGCGGTGGGGGCTTGGCGATATGATCAATATCGATCCTGTGCCTGACGGACGCAGCGCAGGCAGCCTGACATGGGCCGGGCTTTACAACACCTACTATTGGATCGACCCGGCGTCGCATATCGCAGGTGTGATCATGATGCAGGTATTGCCGTTCGCCGACCAGCGCGCGCTTAACATCTACCGTCTATTCGAGCGCGGCATCTACCGTGTCCATAGGGCAGCCTGAGCGCGGCGGTCGCTTCAGACGTCTTTCTTCTTGGCAGGCTTTTTTGCCGCCTTCGCGGCCGCTGCTTCCTCGGCCGCGTTCCTGATCGCCCGGGCGTAACTATCGGCGGTGTTTTCCGCAGAATTCTGCAGCCGCTTGGCCGCGGCCGTGCCGAGCTCCATCGTGCTCTTGGCGATCAGGCGGAACTGGTCCCGGGACGCCTTGTCCTTGGCCTTGGCTGCGCGGGCCAGGATCTGGCCGCGCCGTTTCTTCACGGCGGCCATCAGGCTCTTGTTCTGCGCTTTTGCGATTTGCCGGATGACGACGTCGAGATCGGCTTCAGCCATTATGAGTCACTCTTGCCGCACCATGCCACCCGTTAGGTGCTGATATCGCTGGCGCATTACGGTTGATGAAAGAACAGACATCATTGTGTCGCCCCGGCGTGACGATTTCAAGCGCCGATTTGGCAGCCCTGTGGCGTGGTGTCTTGCTCAGTTTTGCAGCTGCCGCCTGAGGCCGGAAGCGCCCGCCGATAACAATCGATTAACGGTGTATTGGTACGAATCCGCAACCAACAGGAAGGCAAGCGGCATGCGTAACCTCACCGTCTACCAGCGTTTTGCGATGATCATTGCGGCGCTGACGATCGTGCTATTTGCCGTCTCCGCCCTGCAGATCCTGGTGTTGCGCGATGCGACGCTCGACGAGCGGCGCACCACGGTCCGCGATCTCGTCGAGGCCGCGACAAAGGTTCTCGCCCACTATGAGGGGGAGGCCAAGGCCGGCAGGATCGAGCCGGATAGAGCGCGCCAGATGGCCTTTGCCTCGATCAACTCCATGCGCTGGGGCGAATATTCGGACTATATCGGCGTCTACGGCACGGGCAGCTCGGATGCGGGCGTCACCTATGTGCATGCCAATCCCAAATACATCAACGTCAACCGCTGGGACTTCAAGGACAAGAGCGGCAAGCTGTTGATCCAGGACATCGTGCGGACGGCGCGCGCCGGCGGCGGTTTTGTCGAGTATCTGGCACCCCGGTCGGCCGGTGGCGACGAACTTCGCAAGGTCTCCTATGTCGGAGCCTTTGGCGCGGGCGACAAGGCTCTCGCGCTTCAGGCGGGCGCCTATGTCGACGATATCGACGCCGTGGTCTTTCGCCGGATGATCTGGGCCGGGATCGCCGGCCTGGCCGGGCTCGCCATCGCGGCATTCGCGGCGTTCTGGCTTGGCCGTGGCCTGGTCGGCCCCCTCAACAGAACCTGCTCGGCCATGGACGAGCTGATTAAGGGCAATCTTGCGGTCGAAATTCCGTTCGCCGATCGGACCAACGAGGTCGGCCGGATTGCGCGAAGCCTGCAGGTCTTCAAGGATCATCTGGTAGAAACGACGCGGCTCCGCACCGAGCAGGAAGCGATGAAGACGCGCTCCGCCGAGGACCGGCGGACGGATCTGTCCCGTATCGCCGACGAATTCGAGCGCAGCATCGGTGGGGTCATCCGCGGCACCGCCACCGCCGCCGACGAGCTGCAGGGATCGGCTTCGTCGATGTCCACGATCGCGGTGGGGACGACGGATCAGAGCGCCAAGGTCGCGGCCGCAGCCGAGCAGACCGCATCGAACGTTCAAACCGTTGCGGCCTCCGCGGAAGAGCTGTCGTCCTCGATCCAGGAAATCTCGCGGCAGGTCACCCAGTCTTCGTCAATTGCCCAGAACGCGGTCGGACAGGCCAACCGGACCGAGGCCATGGTCGGTCGCCTGGTCGAGGCCTCCCAAAAAATCGGCGAGGTCATGGCGCTGATCCAGACCATCGCGGGTCAGACGAATCTGCTGGCCTTGAACGCGACCATCGAGGCCGCCCGGGCCGGCGAGGCCGGCAGGGGTTTTGCCGTCGTGGCTAACGAGGTCAAGGCGCTGTCGTCGCAAACCGCAAAGGCTACCGACGAAATCACCAGCCAGATCCAGGAAATTCGCGATGCGACCGGCTCGACGGTCAACGCAATCCGCGAGATCGGCACCACGATCGGGCAGATGAACGAAATCACCGGCTCCATTGCGGCCGCTGTCGAAGAACAGGGCGCTGCGACCAACGAGATTGCCCGCAGCGTGCAGCAGGCGGCACAAGGCGCCCAGGAGGTGATGCAAAACATCACGGGCGTCCGCGAAGCGTCGAGCAAGGTCAACGCTGCCGCGACCCTCGTCTTGAATGCAGCAGCCCAGCTCACCTCGCAATCCGAGCAGCTCGAGACCGAAACCGGCAAATTCCTCGACAACATCCGCGCCGCGTGACGTCCCGGCGTAAAGCTTCTGATGGAGGCGGGGAGGATCGGGTGCGCCGGACCGCTGGCACGTGAGCCAAACGGTTACTTTCGAGATGTGGCAGGCGCACTATTCCTGTTCAATGTCTTCGAGCCTGACCCCAAGTCCGGCGCTCAAGCTGCTGCGCGCCTGTTCAATGCGGCGCAGGAAGCGTGGGTCATGTTCGAGACGGTATTCGAACCAGTCGTCTTCAGATTCAAAGCCGATCAGCACGCCCGCCGGTTTACCATGGCGAGTAATGACGATCTCCTGGGTCTCCGCCTCGCGCAGGTATCGAGACAGATCGTCCTTGATTTCGGACAGGGGGACTTCCTTCATCCCGGATTTCCGAATTGTGCGAGCCATGACTCAGCCTCCGATTTGGCTACGATCGCCAAAATTTCGACGGTCGTGCCGGAAACATCATAGAACACCCGGACCTCGTCCACGCGCAGCCGATATTGCGGACGGCGCAATCCTCGTAATCGTTTGATGCGACTACGGCTTACCTTTTCAGGCTCGTCTCGCAGATGCGTCTCGAGCGCGGTCCGTACCGTTGTCCGAACATTCGCCGTCAGCCTCCTGAGGTCTTCGACGGCTTCCGGAGCGAGTATGATGGCGAAAGGCATTCTGGCCAGATTATAGCCAGAATGCTGCTGACGTCAAACGGCGATCGCCGATCTCGGGCGTCAATTCAGCCGCGCGCCGATCCCCGTGAGCACGCGGTAATCGGGCTTGGACTGGATGCCGTTGTGCTGGTTGACGATCGGCACGCCGACGGAGACGAAGCCCGAGAAGCGATCGAAGCCCACGCGCACGCCGGGCGAGACATAGACGGTGGTGCCGCCCGAATTGGGATCCGGAATGCCTGCGATCCGCTGCTTGTTGTGCCACTCGCCATTGAGCTCGAGAACGAGGTCGAGCGTGTAGGGCGTCTTCATCATGTCGCTGTGGTCGTGATTGGCGTGATAGAGACAATGCTCCTGCAGCTGGTTGCGGGGCTGCATGCAGTATTCGTGCAGCTCCACCTCTTTCGACGAGCCGGTGGCGCCGACCAGGCGATACGATACGGCGGTGCCGAACAGGAAGCGATCGCCGAGATTGGTGTTTTGCGTGCCGGTGCTGATCAGATAATAGAGGCCGCTCACGTCGAACGACCAGCGGCCTGTGCGCTTGGTGAAGGCAGCGCCGAACAGGCCGTCCCACGAGCCTGAACCCGGCTGGAATTCGGCCTCGAAAAGGTTGCCGAAGTTGTCGCGCTGGCTCGTGCTGCCGGTCGGCGCCTTGAATCCAAACAGCACGGCAGCTGACGTTCCGGTCTGCGAATTGTTGTGGAAGCGATATTGCCCGAGCATCGTTACGTCGCCGAAGCCCGCGGAATTGCCGCGCCGGTTGATGCCGTCGGGGCTCATCAGGCTGCTCATGTCGTTCGTATTCATGATGCCCATATGGCCGCCGCTCAGCATGTCTTCCCCGGGTTCGCGGATATCCGAGCGGCGGACGCCGGCGGCACGAACGCCAACGGTGAAGTCATTGGTGATGCCGTAGGCGACCGAAAGCGAGACGGCCTCGATCGAGCGGATCGAATGCGCGTGCGTGCCCTTGGCTGCCGCGGCGAGCAGGTCGGCATCGCTGAGCTGGCCCAGCCGGATGAATTCGTAGCGAACGGATGCAGCGATCAGTCCTTCGGAAAGGGTGTCGGCTGAGATGGTGTTGATGGGACCGCCGCTACCGGTATTGCCGCCGCCGCCGGGATGATGCGCTTCTGCAGGTAGCGAAAGAAAAAGCATCATGGATGAAAAGACGCCGGCCGCAGACCGTCTAAGATACGCACACACATACGCCCCCTGTACTTACCGTCTGGCGATTAGCCATCGCAATCGGGCGCGAGATTGACTGGATCATGCGAGAAGCGCGGCCTGCTCTCGACGGAAGGGAAGCGGAAAAGCGAAGGCGTCATCGCGAGCGCGGCTTCGGTGTGGCTGTCGCGTGTTGAGCGAATGGCGAAAGAGGCGCGACTGGAACGTCCGGTTGTGTTTTCAATTCTTCTCGCGCCGCGATGCCGTGGTCGCAATCACGTCCGGCAGTAGCCGCAATCGCGGCGAGCACCGGCCGTAATCGCGTCTGATTGTTTCTCTACATGCCTTAACCGTCCAGCGCGCGTATCGGAGTAGGACATTATGACGACCGTCGTCAGAGATATCTTTGTGTTTGTCACCGCGGCCATTTTTGTCGCAGCGAGTTTGCTCATTGCGACTGCGGCCGGCGCGCACGAGTTCAAGGTCGGCGCCCTCGACATCGGTCACCCCTGGTCGCGCCCGACCCCGAAAGACGCCAACGTTGCGGGCGGCTATCTCACCATCACCAACAAGGGAAAGACCGCGGATCGCCTGATCGGAGGCGCCTCGCCCGCGGCCGGCCAGATCGAGGTGCACGAGATGGTCGATGTGGACGGCGTGACCAAGACGCGCCCGCTCGCCAACGGCATCGAGATCAAGCCCGGCAAGACCATCGAGCTCAAGCCCGGCGCGCTTCGTATCGTGCTGCTCGGCCTCAAGGAGCCATTCGAGATTGGCCAGAAGATCAAGGGCACACTGGTGTTCGAGAAGGCCGGACCTGTCGAGATCGTCTACAACGTCGAGGAAAATCCCGGCGCCGCGGTCAGTGGCGTCGCCGGTGCACAGCACAAGCACCATTAGGCTGCAGCTTCGCAAGGCCCTGCGCGGGACTGGTCTCGAACGCATCATTCTCCAGCCAGGATCCTGACCTGTGTCAAGCTCGAACCAAACGTCAGCGACCACCGCGGCCAGCCTGCCATCGTCACCGCAACGAAAGCGGACGGCCTGGCCGTTCGCAGCCACGCTGGTGTGCGCATCGCTTCTCGGGATCGGGCTGGCATTCTGCGCCCGCACGATATTGTCCGCATGGTCGCTTGACGGAGGATTGTTCCTACCAAGCGTCGTCTGTTCGAGCGGAAATTCGCCGGCCTCGCCGCAGGCCGCGCGTACGGGCTATTGAAGCGGCCGGGCTTCCGAAGTCTCAAGCCTGCGCCGTGTTCACCCGTGAGGATGCACCGTCAATAGTTCGGAAACCACACGTTCTCTCTCCCTCTCGCGCTAACGAATCGAAAATCGTTCTGCCGCAAGTTCGTGTTCGGGAAAAGGAATGGGGAGCTCCGAACATGAACAGCCTGGCCATCATGGAAAACGTTCGCCGATACCGCACCATCGCGTCGTTGTACCGCCAAACCGCGGCCTTCCGGCCGCTTCGCAGCTGTTCCCTGCTGGCGCAAGCCAGGGAATGGGAGCATCGCGCCGTCGCCGAGCTGGAAGCCTACTATGAGGCTTTCTGTTACACGGCTTCCGGCAATGCCCCGGTGCACTCAGCGAGCTGCGCAGCTTGAGCCGACGGTGGGCCGCTCCGGAAAGGGACGCGCCCGCGAGTTCGTTAAGAATTGCGGTGGTTAAGAAGATATGAGAGGCCGGCATGACGAGGCTGCGCAGCGTTTTCTTAACCTCCGAAAACCCTGAGGCAGCGGCTCGCTTTTACGAGCAGGTCGCCCAGCTACCGATGGAAAAGGTAGGGGCCGAAGGCGGTTATGTCTATTGGCGACTGGATCGAGATGGCATGCAACTGGCAATCCACGACGCGAAGGCGTTTGCCGACTACGCTCATCCCGCGTTGCCAAACTCGAACCTGACCCACCTCTACTTCAGCATCGAGGATCAGCCCCGCTTCCTTGCGCATCTGGAAAGCCTGGGATTCGCGCCATACGCCAAGGACGACATTGTCGTCACCGTGGTCGATCCCGATGGTCGAAAGGTGTTGTTTGGAACTGCCTGACGACCGACTTTCCGCCCAATGCTATTTCGAGGTGAGCAGTAGTGCAGCTTGGACGTTGCGTCCGGTGCGTTCGATATGCTCACGCAAGATCCGTGTGGCGTCACGCGTACGACGCTCAATCATCGCATGCGCGAGCGCTGTATGCTCAGCGGGTACGTTGCGGTCTGGCTCATGCTTCTTGAGAAAAATGCGGCGATAGCGATCGCTCTGATCGTGCAGGGTGGCACAAAACTGGCGGAGTAGCGGCATCTGGCACGCGGAAATCAGCTCGGCATGGAACGCGCGATGCGCGGTTTCCCAAGCTTCCTGCTCCGCCGCAGATCGCGCGCCACGCTTGCAGCGGCTCAGTTGATGCAGTGCCGCAAGGATACGACCTTCCCAAGCGATGTCGCCGTGTTCGATTGCCTCCTTGATGGCCAGGCCTTCGAGTTCGACGCGAAGCCGGATAATTTCGGTGAGGTTACTTGCAGAGACCGGGGTGACCCGGTAACCGCGCTGGTCGATCAAGGCGACCAAGCCATCATTTTCGAGACGGCAGAGTGCTTCGCGCAGCGGACTGAGGCTGACGCCGAAGGCGGTACGCAGCCGGTCCAGATTGAGCTTGCTTCCCGGCAGCAATTCGCCGCGCATGATCGCGTTCCGCAGGCGGGCAACAAGCGTCGTGGACAGAGTGGCGGATGCCGGAACGGCGGTGATGCGTGCGTCGCTCATGGGTGTGCTCCGGCTGTCGGCTCGAAACCGTAAAGCAAAGCGGGATTTTCGACCAATGCAAGTTGCTGTGTGCGGCTGTCCGGCAGCCACAGCGGAATCAGATCGACCAGATCCCCGTCATTCGGCATCGGCACGGGACAGATCGGATGCGGCCAGTTACTGCCCCACAGGACGCGGTCCGGACGCAATTCGACGACCTTTCGGATCATCGGCAGCATGTCATGATGAGGATAGGGTTCGGACGACAAGCGATAAAGGCTGGCAAGCTTGATCCAGCAACGGTCGGTATCGATCAGTCGCAGCAGCGTTCGGAACGGCTCGGACTCGACGCCCTCGGCCGCGCTGATCCGGGCAAGGTGATCGAGCACAAACGAGCTTCGAATTTGCAGGAGCTGCGGCGCCACATCCACCAGTTCGGTTGCGGCATTGAAGTGCAGCACGAGGTGCCAGCCCAGGTCGAAGGTTTCCTCGGCCAGTCCACGGAGATGCGCGAACGAAGCGCCGCCGCTGACTACGGTCGACATGCGACTGCCGCGCATGCCGCGCCGGTTCATGTCCTCCAGTTCAGGCCGTGGCAAGCCGGACGGGATCACGGCGACGCCGCGAAGCTTCCCGGGATTTCGGTCGAGGGCCGCGAGTGTGGCCCGATTGTCGGTGCCATGTGCGCCGCCGTGAACGATGACGGCGCGATCGATTCCCAGCGCCGCATGAAGCCGCAGCAGGTCTTCGTACGTGCAGTCCTCGGGTGTGTAGCTGCGCTGCTTGCTGAAGGGAAACTCGGCCTGAGGTCCAAAGACATGAACGTGCGTGTCGCACGCGCCCGGCGGCATCGCAAAGGCCGGACGTTTCGGGTGGCGGTCGGGGCCAGGGCAGGGTTTCGGCGTGCCGGATTGATGCGCGTTCATGGCTCCTCGGTGACCTGTCGCTAACTTTGATGGACGACATGGTGACGGCCGATTTGACGAGCGTATGGATTGCTGTCAACCTAAAATCGAGAAAACCATAAAAATCGATTATCTGGAGTAACGAATGCGGCATCTCATTTCCGTGCTGTCGGCCCTCGTCATGGGATCGCTGATCGGGCAGGCCGCGCACGCTGAATTCCCCGAGCGCGGCATCAAGATCGTGGTCCCGTTTCCGGCGGGTGGATCGAATGACGTGGTGGCGCGCCTGCTGGGGACCCGACTGTCTCAACTTTGGGGGCAGACCGTAGTCATCGACAATCGCGGCGGCGGCGGCGGCAATGTCGGAGCCGAGGCGGTGGCGCGTTCGCCGGCCGATGGCTACACGCTGCTGCTCACGGCGCCGGGACCGCTGGTGGTCAATCAATCGCTGTATTCAAAACTGTCGTTCAATCCGGCAGAGGATTTCACCCCGATCGCCCTGATCGCATCGGTCCCGATCGTGCTGGCGGTGAATCCAGGCGTGAAAGCGGCGACGGTGTCCGAACTGATCGCGCTGGCCAAGGCGTCGCCGGGCAAGCTCAATTTCGGATCGTCGGGTCTCGGCTCGACCAATCATCTTGCCGGCGAACTGCTGAAAGCGCGGGCCGGCATCGATATCGTTCATGTGCCGTATCGCGGCGCGGCGCCGGCGATGAACGACCTGATCTCTGGCGAGATGCCGATGATGTTCGACAACATGCCGGCCGTTCGTCCGCAGGTGCAGGGTGGCAAGATCCGCGCGTTGGCCGTCGCGGGCGCTGCGCGCTCGCCGCTTTTTCCCGAGCTTCCGACCATGGTCGAAGCAGGTGTTGCGAATTTCGAGGCGTCGTCGTGGTTCGGCCTTGTTGCACCCGCCAAGGTGCCGCCCGACGTCGCGAAAGCGCTGATCGAAGCCGTCAGCAAGGTGATGAGCGAGCCTGATATGGCGAAGCGGCTGGCCGATGTCGGCGCCGAGCCCGGCACGTTGTCCGGCGACGCATTCGGCGCTTTCCTGCGCACCGAGGTCGACAAATGGGGCGAGGTGGTGAAAACCTCCGGCGCCAAGGTCGAGTGAAACCCTCGCGCCGTCGCGGAAACAAGGAATAGAAGCGCATGACGAAGAAGGCAGCCTCACTGGACGAACTGAAGTCGCGCTACGAATCCATGATCGGCTTCACGCCACCCAAAATCGCGAAGCGACTCGAACTTGGCATGCGCGTCGATCCGGATCTGGTTACGACGCTGGAGGATTGGCGGATCGCGGCGCTGACGCCGGATGCGCTGGATCAGAAATCCGTGCAACTGATGGCTTTCGCCATTCTGCTGGTGCAGACCTCGGAAGCCGCGGCAAATCACGCCAAGGCTGCGATCAAGGCGGGCGCAACGCTGGAAGAACTGCATGCGAGCGCCGGAATCGCAGCTTTGTTCCGCGGCGTGGCAGCCTTTAATATGGCCGGCGAAATTCTTGCCGATCTATTTCCCGAGGCTGGACGGAAGGAGTGATCACAGCGTTCCGCCGCTCACGGAAGGCCGGGACGATTGATGGCATCCTCTCTCAACGAGTGCGTAGCCTTGAAGGCTGCGCGGCCGACCGATCTGCGCGCTTCAGGCGGGACGAGTTCATTTCCGGCGATGTGGCGGCCCCGAAGAGGGAAACCAGGCCCACGCTTCTCAAATCTGGCCAGAAATGGCGCACCCGACACGATTCGAACGTGTGACCTTTGCCTTCGGAGGGCAACGCTCTATCCAGCTGAGCTACGGGTGCTTCGCCGCTTCATTTAGCCGATTGGCCGGGCAGGGGCAACCGGACCTTGCCGGAGTAGGTGAGACGAAGTGGCGGGCGATATCAGCGTTTCCGGTGCAAAATTCCGATCCGTTCCCGCCGATTGGTGCTAGTCTTGACGTGTTGAACCATGGATGGGGACGTCCGATGTATAAGAAGGTTCTTCTCGCCTATGACGGTTCGGTCGAGGGGCGGCGCGCGTTGCGGGAGGGCGCAAAGCTCGCACAACTCTGCCGTTCCGAGGTCTTTTTGCTCGCCGTCGTCGAGGTTTCCTCGATCATGACGCCCGAGGCCGGGCTCACGATCCCGATCGAACTGCAGACCGAGGATTACAAGGCCATCCTGAACGAAGGCACCGAGCGGCTGAAGGCGCTGGGATTTTCGCCGACCGCGCGGCTCGAGGTCGGCGATGCCGGGCAGAAAATTGCCGAGGTTGCCGAGGAAATCGGCGCGCATCTCGTCGTCGTCGGCCACCACCCGCAGGGGAAGCTGGCGCGGTGGTTCGGCTCGATCGGCAGCTATCTGGTCAAGCGCCTGCGCTGCAGCGTGCTGGTGGGCCAGACCGAGATCAGCGATGCCGAGTTCGAGCGGCTGAAGCCGGCGGCTGAGGCAACCTCGGGATAATCCTGGGCTGAGCTCTGGGCTGACCTGAACTTAAGCCGTGGGAACGATGATCTTGCCGATCGGCCATAGCGCGATTCCGGCAAGCTTCAGATGCGCCCAGGCAAAGGGAATCCCGATGATGGTCACGGCCAGCACCACGGCCGTGATGACGTGCCCGAGCGCCAGCCACCATCCCGCCAGCACCAGCCAGATGATGTTGCCGATTACCCCGAGCGGCCCGGTGCCGATATCTTCCTGCCCGGTATAGAGGTCGCGAGAGACCGCCGTGAAGCCGAACGGGAACAAGGTATAGGCCGCGATGTTGAACGCGGCCCGCGCCCAGGGAATCCCTATGATCGTGATCGCCATGATGACGGCGGCAACCAGCCAGCCGAACGCCATCCACGCGCCGCCGAGAACGATCCAGATGATATTGAGCAGCAGCGAGACCGGTGACATGGCCAAAATTCTATCTTGCCGTGCGCGCGATTGAAATCGAAAACCGACCTGCAAGGGAACCCGATTGCCCCGGGCTCGTCAGGCGCTAAACTCTGGGCTGAACGACCCGGCAACAGGTGTCGACAGGGAGAAACGTTGATGCGTCCGCTCGAATTCGGCTGGTATCTGCCCACGCATGGCGACACCACGGCCTATGGCCTGATGGATGCGCAGATTCCGGGCTCGCCCGAACTGTGCGACCGCGTGGTGCAGGCGGCGGAAGCGGCCGGTTTTGAATATCTCCTGATTCCGGTCGGCTCGACATGCTGGGAGGCCTGGATATCAGGCGCCTTCATGGCGGCGCGGTCGTCATCGATCAAGCCGCTGATTGCGGCGCGGCCCGGCTACATCAACCCGGTGCTGCTGGCGAAAATGATCTCGACTTTCGACCAGATGTCGGGCGGGCGCATCTGCATCAATCTGATCGCCGGCCAGAACGAGAGCGAGGTCGAAGGCGAGGGCGTGCGCTACCCCAAGGAAACGCGTTACGACCTGATGGAGGAGGAAGTCTCGATCCTCAAGGCGCTGTGGACCACGCGCGGGCCGGTAAACTTTGAAGGAAAATTTCACAAACTGTCCGGCGCGCACATCAGGCCGCGCCCGCACCAGCAGCCGTTTCCAAAATTCTATCTCGGCGGCGGCTCGCGCCAGGCCTGGGAATTGTCGGCCAAGCATTCCGACGTGCATCTGTTCTGGGGCGACCTGCCGGAAAAGATCGCCTCGAACATTGCCGAGATCAGGGAGATGGCGCGCGCGCATGGCCGCGAAGACGACATCGGCTTCGGCATGCGGCTGCAGGTGATCTGCCGCGAAAACGAAGCGGACGCCTGGGAGGCCGCCGATCAACTGGTGCGCCACGCCACCGAGCGGCAGAAGCAGGAAATGAAGACGCTTTATAACAAGTCGGAAGCGAACCTGCGCGTGCAGCAGCTTGCGCGCGAGCATGGCGATCTGTTGCTGCCGCATCTGTGGACCGGCATCACCAAGGTCCGCCCCGGCGCCGGCATCGCCGTCGTCGGCAATCCCGTCCAGTGCGCCGACACGCTGCAGCAATTCATCGATGCCGGCTGTCATTCGTTCTGCCTGTCCGGCTATCTGCATGACGAGGAGGCCGAGCGTTTCGGCCGGCTGATGCGGCCCATTCTGGCCGAGAAAAATCGCGGCCGGTGGGCGGCGTAAGTCGCGGCGGGGCGGCGGTCATGCTGCAGTGCATCCGCAAGGCCCTTTTCACGCGGTATTGCTGCGATACGCCCGGCCGCGGCCTTTATATCGCTCGCGGCAGTGATGGCCCGGCGCTAAGTTAGGCCGTGTCAACTGGGTACCGCCAAATGAGTGGATCGAGCTCGGTACTTGCGTGGAGCTCCGCCCTGGAGGACTTCGCGCTGTTTCGAACGCTCAGTGCCGAACAGCGGCTGAAGGTTCTCAACGCCTTGGTCCGCCAGGATCTGGTGCGCGGGGAGATGCTGGTCACGCAAGGTGGGCCGTCGGACTCGCTTTTCCTGGTGCTGCATGGTGCGCTCGCGGTTCGCAAGACCGGCTATCTCGAGCCGATCGCGGAGCTTCGCGCCGGCGAACTGGTGGGCGAGATCGGCTTCTTCGCCAATGGCCCGCGCACCGCTGACGTGATCGCCATCCGCGATACCAGCGTGCTGGCATTAACGCGTCCGGCCTACCAGAAGCTGGTCGAGGAGGCTCCCGCCATCGTCGAGGCGCTGCTCGCGGCGCTGGCGCGGCGGTTCGCCAAGGAGACCGCGCGCATCGCGCCGTTCCCCACCTCGCCGAAGGCGCGAACGGTGGCGCTGATCGACGGCGGCCTGGAGCCGCTGCCGGGCATATTCGATCGCCGGATGCGCGAGGGGCTCGCTGCGACCCAGGCCGAAATTATCGACGCCGCCCGCCTCCAGGCGATGTTTCCCGGCCGCGCGCTCGATGCACACGAAGTCACCGAATGGCTCAACAAGCTCGAACACACCGCGCCGCTGGTGGTTTATCTCGGTGGCCGCGACGCCTCGCCATGGGCGCGCAAGGCGATCCGTCAGGCCGACATGGTGGTGTTCGCGTGTCGCGGACAGGCGCCTGGGGCAGCATTGACTGAACTCGAGGCCTTCGCCTGCGAGGTTCATTCCGTCTCGGCCAGACGCCTCGTCCGCGTTCATGACCGGCGAAGCGGCGAGGTCTCTGGCACCGCGGCCTGGCTGGCCCGGCTGCCCGCCTTCATGCATCACCATGTCGCTCTCGAAGACCAGATCGATATCGACAGCCTGGTTCGCTTTCTGTGCGGCCGGGCGATCGGCTTCGTCGCCGCCGGCGGCGGCAGTTTTGGGACCGCGCATGTCGGAATCTACAAGGCGTTTCGCGAACGCGGCGTGATGTTCGATATCTTTGTCGGCACCAGCGTCGGCTCCGCCATGGTGGCCGGCTTTGCCAAAAATCTCGAAGCCGAGCATCTCGAACGCGGCACGCACGAGATCTTCGTCAGGAGCCGAAGCTTTCGGCGGCCGACCTGGCCGCGCTATTCGCTGCTGGATCACAAGGCGTTCGATCGCGCGCTGGCCCATCAATACGGCCCCGACTGCCGGATCGAGGATTGCTGGCGGCCTTTCGCGGCCGTCGCCACCAATCTTTCGACGCATAATCTCGAACTGATCCGCTCGGGGCCGCTCTGGCAGGCGGTCCGCGCATCGAGCGCGATTCCCGGGCTGTTGCCGCCGTTCTACACGGCCGACGGCGCGATGCTGGTCGATGGATGTCTGATCGACAACGTCCCGCTGACGTCGATGCACCAGCTCAAGAGCGGTCCCAATCTGGTGGTGCATTTCGGCGAGCCGGCGGCGGAGATGTTCGACGTCGACTATGCGGCGCTGCCGGGACGGTTCGAGCTGATCGCCGCCATGCTGACGCCGTTCCGAAAGAAGCTATTACCCTCCGCGCCGAGCGCGGTGAACGTGCTGTGGCGAAGCCTCGTGGCGCATCAGCGCTACGATACGTTGCCGGTCGGGCCGTTCGATACGGTGATGCGGCCGCCGCCTCCGGTCGGGATCGACGTGACGGATTTCGATCGTCACACCGAAATCTTTGAAGCTTCCTACCACTGGGCCAAGGAGGCCATCGCGGCGCTGGAGGCGGGTGACAGTTCGGCCATCGCCGCCATGCTCGACACCGGTGCGCTGGAACGGCGTCAGGCGACGGCTGTCACAGCTTCCAATCGCGCGCCCAGCAATCGCCTCGCCTCGGCCGCCGGCTTCGGCGCGCTGAACAGGTAGCCCTGCATCTGGGTGCAGCCGAGCTGGCGCAGCATCTCGCGCTGCTGCTCGGTCTCGACGCCTTCCGCGGTCGTCGTCATGTTGCGGGCTGCGGCGATGTTCACCACCGCCTGCACGATCGCGGCCGAGCCGTCGACCTCGATATCGCTGACGAAGCAGCGGTCGATCTTGATCTTGTCGAACGGGAATCGCTTCAGATAGCTCAACGAGGAGAAGCCGGTGCCGAAATCGTCGAGCGCGATGCGCACGCCGATGGCGCGGAGCTGATGCAGGATCGCCAGCGCGCTTTCGTCGTCATGGATCAGCACCGCCTCGGTGATTTCGATCTCCAGCCGGTCGGGCGGCAGGCCGGAGGCGGCAAGCGCGCCCGTGATCCGCAGCGCCAGCGTCGCTGATTTCAACTGAATGGGCGAAACGTTGACCGCGAGCCTGACCCGCGACGGCCAGCAGGCCGCCTCTGCGCAGGCGGTCTGCATGACCCAGTCGCCGAGTTCGTTGATCAGGCCGGTGTCCTCGGCGATTGGGATGAATTCCGCCGGCGAGACCATGCCGCGTTCGGGATGACGCCAGCGCAACAGCGCCTCGCAGCCCGTCACCTCGCCGCTGGCGAGATCGAGCAGCGGCTGATAGTGGATTTCGAAGGCGCCGTCGGCCAGCGCCTGTCGCAGATACTGCTCCATGGTGAGCCGCGCCTTGACGCGGGCATCCATGGCTGGCTCGAAGAAGCGATGGATGCGGCGTCCCTCGGCCTTGGCGGCGTACATCGCGAGGTCGGCGTGCTTGATCAACTGGTCGAGTTCGGTGCCGTCCTGCGGCGCGAGCGCGATGCCGATGCTGGCGTCGGTCGAAAGATGATGGCCGAGGCATTGATACGGCCGGCGGATCGCCTCGTAGACGCGGGTCACGAATTCCTCGACGTCGGCGCGGCCGCCGATGGCGGTCTGGATCACGGCAAATTCGTCGCCGCCGAGGCGGGCGATAAGATCGCCCGGCTTGATGCAATCCCTGAGGCTGGTCGCGACCGCCTGCAAAAGTTCATCGCCGACATGGTGTCCAAGCGAGTCGTTGATGCCCTTGAATTCGTCGATGTCGATATAGAGCAGCGCGAATTGCTGGCCGCCGGCGGCCTTGCGAAGCTCGCGCTCGATCTGCTCGCGGAACAGCACCCGGTTGGGAAGATCGGTCAGCGCGTCGTAATGCGCCAGATGCGCGATCTTCTCGTTGGCAAGCCGGCGCTCGGTAACGTCGTCGACGACGTTGATGATGTACCGCGCCTGACCCGCCGAATTGCGGATGCCGAGCCGCTTGGAGGTGATGTAGCGCGGGCCCATCCCCTGGGTTTCCCAGACATGCTCGTCCTTGAACAGGCCGTCGGGGGATTGCAGCGTTTTCTCTTCGTCGGCCGCGATGAGCGCGGCGGCGGCCGCTGGAAAGAGGTCAGAGGCCGTCTTGCCGATGATCAGGTCGCGCGAAATGCCAAACTGGGCTTCTGCCACGCGGTTGACCAGCAAATAGCGCTTGTCGTGCACGTCCTTCACGGTGATCTGTGACGGGATGTGATCGATGATCTGGCTCAGGAAGGCGTAATTGCGGTCGCGCTCCTGCTCGAGATTCTGCCGCTCGGTGATGTCTTCCATGGTGGCGACCCAGCCGCCATCCGCCAACGGCTTGCTCACCGCCATGAAGGAGCGCCCGTCCGGGCATTGCATGATGCTGTGATCGATGCGGCCGCGCGCGATGTTTCGGACGACGGTGGCACAGAATTTGTCGACGTTGCCGGCGAACGATCCGCGATCCTTGCGATGCTGCATCAGGTCGCGGAAATGACAGCCCGGCTTCACCACGTCGGTCGACAGATTGTACATGTCGATATAGCGCCGGTTGAAGGTGACGAGGCGCGCCGAAGCGTCGAACGTCACCAGGCCCTGGATCATGTTGTTCAGCGCGGTATCGAGCCGGCCCCGTTCCGCCTCCAGCCGCTGCTGCGCCTCGCGGTTCTGCCGGGTGATCTGCCTGATGATCAGGAACAGGATCAGGGCGATCACCGCCGCTGCCAGCGTTGCCGCAATAACGAGGAATCGGGTTTGCTCGCGCCAGTCGGACAGCGCGGCGGCAACCGTGTTGGTCGCGACCACCACGCCCGAGTAATGACTGAGCGGGGCCGCAGATCCCAGCCTGTCCGTCTGGTCGATCGGGCTTCGGACGCGCAGCGTCTGCAGGGTGCCACGCTCCCGTACCCGCTGCAGCAGCGGCGCATTCGCAAAATTCTGGCCGATCAGTTCGTCGACCCGTGGATAGCGCGCGAGCAGGGTGCCGTCGGCATGAAATATCGAGATCGCGGCGCCGGTTCCGAGCGCCACGGAAGCGAAGAATTTCTCGTAGTTGACCGGGTTGATGCGCCGCGTCATCACGCCGAGGAAGGCGCCGTCCTCGCCGCGCAGTCGATGGGCGATGATGGAATTCAGATTGCCGTTGAGATAGCTGCGAACCGACTCGGTCAGAATGGACGGCGATCGCGAATCGAATTTGAAGCTCTTGAAGTAGGCCCGCTCTGAAATGTTGAGGGGCGGGGCCGGCAGCGGCCGCGACCAGTTGATCATGTCGCCGTTGGAATCGAAGATCGAGATGTCGCCGAGATAGGACAGGACGCCGGCCTTGGACCTCAGGATCTCATGTGCCTCGGAGCTCCCGGCATGTTTCCGGAATTCCCGATCCGAGACGATACCGGAGATTTGCAGCGCGGGAGATCACGTCATCGGCGAGCGTGTCGGAATCCTCGAACTGCTGGTCGAAGTGACGGGTAAGCAGGAGGATGGTGTTTTCCAGCTCGCGCTCGCTGTTGACAAGCGCGCGCTCGCGGAATTCACCGGCCATCATGATGGTGCCGACGAAAATCGCCGTGACCAGCAAGCCGCCGCAAAGCGTCAGCCACAGCACCGGTCCCCGTATGTTTGCGGCAAGGTGCCGCCCGGTGGCTGCGGTTCGGGCTCTCATGCCGTGCAGGTGATTGAATAGACCGCGCATTTCTCCCTTCTCCCGGGAACATGCATACGATGGGCGGATGTCATAAGCGGTTAGGAAATCCGGTTACCTAAGGCTTAATCGCGGCCGCCGTTTCGGGCACAGCGCCGAAGCGGTATCCCGTTGCTTCTGCCGTTTCGAAGGCTAAGCTTGGGTGTGCCCGAAAAAAACAACGCGGCGAGAAGTCCGCAATTTACAGGGAGAAGAACCAATGAAGAACCTGCTTGCCGCTGGCGCTCTGATGGCCTTGATCGCAGTCCCCGCCGCGAGCCGCGCCGAAGACATCACGCGCTTCGCGCCGCTGAAGGCCGAGCAACTGACGCCGCCGCAAAAGGCCTGGGCCGATGAGATCGCGGTGCCGCCGCGAAATGCGAAGTTCGGCAACCCGCCCTATCGCGCCTATATCCGTAACCCGGATCTTGCGCCGCGGCTGTCGGCGCTGTCGGACTATCTGCGCTGGAATACCTCGCTGCCGCCGCGGCTCTCCGAACTGGCAATCCTGATCACGGCGCGGGAGTGGACCGCGCAATATGAGTGGTTCGCGCATTATCCGCTCGCGCTCAAGGGCGGGCTCGATCCCAAGGTGGCAGACGCGATCGCGGCCGGCAAACGCCCCGACGCGATGAAGGACGACGAGGCCGCGCTGTATGATCTGGCGACCGCGCTCTACCGCGACAGGAAGGTCTCCGATCCCGTCTACAAGGCGGCGCTGGAAAAATTCGGTGAGCGCGGCATCATGGATATCATCGGCATCATTGGCTACTACGACCTGGTTTCGATGACGCTGATCACCATGCAGGCCGAACCGCCTAATGACAGCGTGAAGCCGCTGCCGGTGCTGGGGAAGTAGCGCCTGTCGTTAGTGCGTAGGGTCGGCAAAGCATAAGCGTGCCCACCATTCGATATTGCGACCTGGAGATGGTGGGCACGGCGCAAAGCGCCTTTGCCCACCCTACGCAATATTCGCGCAGCCGTGTCGGCTTCAGCGGCGATAGCCACCGGCGCGCGAATAGGTGGGACGGTTTTCCTGCGCCGGCCGGCTGGCGAGGCTGGCGCGCGCCTCGCTGGCGCGCGGGGTCGCCAGCTTGAGGTCTTCCAGGAAGGTCGGGCGCGAGAAGTAATAGCCCTGGGCGTAACGGATCTTGGTCGCAGCCTGCAGATAGGCCAGTTCCTCGAAGCTTTCGAGCCCTTCGGCGATCACGGTCATGCCGAGCGCTTCGCTCAGGGACTCGATCGCCCGCAAGATGCCTTGGCTGCGCGGACGCTTATGGATATCGGTGATGAACGAGCGGTCGATCTTGATCTCGTCGGCGGTAATGTCGGCCAGCGCCGACAGCGACGAATAGCCGATGCCGAAATCGTCGATCGAGATCTTGACGCCGAGCTTGCGGAAGATCGGCAGGATCTCGTCCTGAAAATGCGTCTTGGTGACGAAGGCGTCTTCCGTCACCTCGATCATGAAGCGCGCTGGAAATCCGGTGGCCTCGAGGGCCTCGGCGAACGGCTGCATGAATTCGGGATTGCCGGCCTGCTTGGCCGCGACGTTCATGCTGATCGTGGTGTCGGGGCCGAAGGTCTCGTTGATCAGGTCGATCGACTTGACGATTTCCGCCAGCACCAGATGGGTCAGCTCGTCGATCAGGCCCAGTTCGGTGGCAAGGTTGATGAAGGTGCTGGGGGCCTGAATCACCCCGTCGTCGTCGCGCAGGCGTACCAGCGCCTCGACGCCGATGATCTCCTGGGTCCGGATATCGACTTTGGGCTGGAAGGCGCAGCAAAAGCGCTTTTCCAGGATGGCCAGCCGCAGCGATTGCTCGATCTTCATCCGCGCCAGCGCCTCGCGCTCCATGCTGGCATCGAAGAACGCCGCGTCGCCTTTGCTGCCGTTCTTGACACGGTACATCGCGATGTCGGCGTTCTGGCGCAGCACTTCATAGCTGCGCCCGTGTTCGGGATAGAGGCTGACGCCGATCGAGGTTGAGGCGAATATCTCGGACTGGTCGATGAAGAACGGCGCCTTCAGCCGCTGCAGGATGAAGTGGATGAATTCTTCGACCTCGGCGTCGCTCTGGATCGGGTTGAGCAGCAGCACGAACTCGTCGCCGCTGATCCGCGACAGGATGTCGGATTCGCGCAGGTCCAGCCCCAGCCGCTTGGCCATCTCCACCAGCAGCGCATCGCCGACCGCGTGTCCGTAATAGTCGTTGATGTGCTTGAAATTGTCGATGTCGAGAAACGCCAGCGCGAAACGGCCCTGTCCGTTGTCGTATTTCAGGAGGCTGTTGACGCGATGCTCGATCACGCGCCGCGTCGGCAGGCCGGTCAGCTCGTCGTAATAGGCGGAGCGGAACAGGTGATCCTCGAACGCCTTCTGTTCGGAGATGTCGGTCGAGCTCGAGATCAGCAGATTGCGCCCGGCGACCTGGATCGGCCGATGCGAGGTGAGAAACACCTGTTTGGCCGAACCGCCGGCAATGGCTTCTTCGACTACGGCCGGTCGGCCGGTACGCAGCAATTCGAGACAGGTTTCGCGGCGATCGTTCAGTTGCGAGGCCGACGGCGCTGCGGCGGCGGCCTCCAGGATGGCGGTCGCGGCATCGTTCATCAGCACGAACTCGCCGTGCTCATCCTGAACTGTCACGCCGGCCGGAAGTAACCTGAAGACATCCCGCAGGATGCTCAACTCGGATTCAGATATGCTTTCATCGCTGGCCTGCGTCGCGGCCGCCGGAAAGTCGTGCTTGTTGGGACTATGCATGCCACGGAGCTTGGCAAAGTCCCTTGTAGTATTGGTTAAGTGGAACCGCGAAAAACCGGGACAACCGTAGAAGTCGGCGGTTTCCAGCGGTGCCGAACTTGATCGTCATTAACAGAATGTCAACGCCGATGAAGAAGGCCGCGTGCGAGGTGAATATCGGTTCACGCGTTTGACCAGCACGATGGATTTTGCGCTGGGACTTCGCGGGAAAAACGCTTCTAATTCGCGGGAATCCGGCATTGCATCGTGCAATGCACGCCGGTCTTCAGGAAGCGGATCTCGGTCTTGCCGTCGAACGCGCGAAGCGCCGATTGCAACAGTTTGGTGCCGAAGCCCGCCGGTCCGACGTTTTCGACCACGGGGCCTTCCGTTTCATCCCAGGTGACGCTGAGGCGACTCTCCGACACCGACCATGAGACCTGCAACAGCCCGCGGGCCGAAGAAAACGCGCCATACTTGCCCGCATTGGTGGCCAGTTCGTGAAAGATCAGCGCCAGGCTGACCGCCAGCTTGGCCGGCAGGAACAGGGAATCGCCGTTCAAGTTGAACCGGACATGGCCATATGGCCCGAGTTCGGAATGCAGCATGTCCTTGATGTCGCAACCGCTGCCGTCCAGCCGCGCGATCATATCGTCGGTCGCCGATAGCGCGCGGA
Source organism: Bradyrhizobium sp. AZCC 2262 (assembly GCF_036924535.1). Lineage (NCBI taxonomy): Bacteria > Pseudomonadati > Pseudomonadota > Alphaproteobacteria > Hyphomicrobiales > Nitrobacteraceae > Bradyrhizobium > Bradyrhizobium sp. AZCC 2262. Next base: position 8,328,685 of record NZ_JAZHRT010000001.1, read on the forward strand.
GGCGGCGATCGATGCTGCCCCAGATTTGCGGCTGATCCTGCAGGACCTGATGCAGCACGGCGTGGATCGTCGACGTCTTGTTCTTGAGCCGGTGCTGCAATTCCTCGACCAGCAGCTTGCGGTATTCCTCTTCCTTGATCAGGCGTTTCGAATTTTCCCGCTGTTGCGCGACGATCGTTCGGTAATGCTCGACGCCCCAGATGGCGAACCCGCAAACCGCCCAGAACATCAGCAGCAGCGCAAACCGCGCGGAATCGACAACCGCGTTGCTGAAATTGATGGCGAAGCCGAGCGCGCCGCCCGCGATCGCCGTCGCGATCCCGATCCGCGCGCCGCCGACGGCGGCGGCCAGGAACACGGCCGGGAAATAGGGCGTGAAGAATACGTCGGGACGGATCTGGGCTATTCCCCAGCGGGCAATCGTCGACAAAGCGAGACAGCCGGCCGCGAAGCCCGTACTGAAAAGCAGCGAGGGCTGGGAAATTCCCTGCCAGCCGCGCCGGAACTCGTCGATCAATTTCTTCATCGGAGTTGTCACTTCACGTGATCAGCGAATCCAAAATATGGCCGAGCATATCGAAAATAGGGGATTTCGGGGCCGCTGATGGCAGCAAAGCGACTCAGTGCTGGCGATCACAGTGGAACAAGCGCGCTTGCCTTGTCGGCGAGGGGCGGGAATATTGGTGGAACCGATGGCGACGGGGGGCGACGATATGGGACGGCTGGACGGCAAGGTTGCGGTCATCACCGGCGCGACGAGCGGCATCGGATTGCACACCGCGGAACTATTCGTCGCCGAAGGCGCAAAAGTCGTGATCGCCGGGCGCCGCGCGGCGGAGGGCGAGGCGCTGGCGAAAAAACTCGGCGCTACCTGCGTCTTTCGCCAGACCGACGTCACGGTGGAAGAGCAGGTGAAGGCGCTGATCGCCCTTTCGGTGGAGAAATTCGGCCGCATCGATTGCCTGTTCAATAATGCCGGCGGCCCGGCGCAGACCGGCGGCATCGAAGGCCTCGAGGTCGAGCGTTTCGACGCCGCGATGGCGACATTGATTCGCAGCGTAATGCTCGGCATGAAACATGCGGCCCCGCATATGCGGAAGCAAGGTTCCGGCAGCATCATCAACAATGGCAGCATCGCCGGCCGCCTCGCCGGCTTTTCGTCGTCGATGGTCTATAGCGCGGCGAAGGCCGCCGTCATCCATCTCACCAAATGCGTGGCGATGGAACTCGGCGAAGCCAACATCCGCGTCAATTCGATTTCGCCCGGCGCGATCGCGACGGGTATTTTCGGCAAGGCGCTGGGCTTGTCGGTGGAGGCTGCCGAAAAGACGCCGGCCGTCATGCGTGAGGTCTACAAATCGGCCCAGCCTATACCGCGCGCCGGTCTGCCCGAGGATATCGCGCATGCCGCGGTGTTTCTGGCGAGCGACGAATCCTCCTTTATCAACGGCCACGACCTGGTGGTCGACGGCGCCATGACCGGTGGCCGCAACTGGAGCCAGCAGCAACAGGGTTATGTTACGCTGAAGAAGGCGTTCGATCAGGGCGCGTAGGCTGTTTTGGGCGACACCAAGGGAGACGCAAATGTCTGTGGCATTCAGATCATCGCAGCAGGGCGATTTTCGTCCGTTCTACCTCGCCATCATCGCCGGCCTCGCCTGCGCCTTCGTGATCGGCAAGGCGCTGCCATCGACCATGGATGCGATCTCGGCGGTGATCGAACCGCTATGCGCCAACAGCGCAGCCGGTTCGACGCAGGACGTCGTCGAGCCGATCTCCTCGCATGCGTTGCCGAACGTGGCGGGCAAGCGCGTGACGATCGTGCGCGTATTCTATGGCCCCGGCGGGTTCACGCCGGCGCACCGGCATGCCGGTTCGGTCACCGCCTATGTCACAAAGGGCGAAATTCGCTCGCAACTGGCGGGCGGTCCGGTCGAGACGTTTGGGGTCGGGCAATCCTTCTTCGAGCCTCCGGGCGCCGTGCACCTGGTCTCGGCCAATGCCAGCATGACCGAGCCCGCCGAATTGATCGCGGTGTTCGTGGCTGACGAGGGCGCGCAACTCACGACACTCGTGAAGTAGGTTGTATGCGAGGCTACGGCCACGATCTCAACTCGTCATGCGTGGGCTTGACCCGCGCATCCATCGCTAGCGATATTTTTCAAGGTGACGGATTGCCGGGTCAAGCCCGGCAATGACATCTAGACCGCCTTCAGCACCACCCGTAACCCGTCCCGCGGTTTCGGGATCGGCCACATCTGCCAGTCCGGTTTGTAACCAGGCTCCAGCGACACTTCGAGATTCTGCAGGAAGTGCCGCGCAAAGCATTTCGCCTGCATGTAGGCGAAGTGCAGGCCGAGGCACATATGCGCGCCGCCGCCATACGGCACCCAGGCGAAACGGTGGCGGTTGCGCTGCGCCTCGTCGGTGAAGCGCATGGGGTCGAATTTTTCAGGCTCGGGCCAGATGTCGGGCATGTGATGCGTGAACAGCGGATTGACGCCGATCATGGTGCCGGCAGGGATCGCATAACCCTTGAAGGTGAAGTCCTTGATGGAGCGGCGCGGCATCGACGGCACCGGCGGCTTCAGCCGCAGCGCTTCCTTGAAGGCAATTTCGGAGAGCCGCATGGCTTCTAGATTGTCGAATGTCATGGGGGCGTCCGCGGCGAGGCCGAGGCCTGTGACTTCGTCGCGCAGCCTCTGTTGCCACTCCGGATGAGCGGCCAGTTCGCCCACGAAGGACGTCAGCGAAGAGGTCAGCGTGTCGTGCGCCGCCATCATCAGGAAGCTCATGTGATCGACGATGTCCTGCGTCGAGAGCAGCGCGCCGTCCTCGTGGGTCGCATGGCAAAGCTGCGAGAACAAATCGTCGCCGCCGCCTTTGGCGCGGCGGAGGGGGATCTGTTCCGAAAAATAGGCGACGATGCGCTTGCGGCCCCTGACGCCACGCGCCATCGCGGTGCCGGGCAGGGGCTTGCGGATTACGGCGACGGAAGCCGCGACCATATCGACAAAGGCATTGGTGATCTCATCCACTTCGGGCCCGATGCCGGCGCCGAGAAAGGAAGTCGCCGCGAGGTCGAGCGTAAGCTGCTTCATCGCGGGATAGAACAGCATCGGTCCGGGCCGTGCCTTCCATTGCGCCACTCGCGCGGCAATCCCGGTATCGAGATCTGCAAGGTAGGATTTCATCGGCCCGGATTTGAACGCCACCGACAGCGCGCGGCGGTGCAGGCGATGCTCCTCGAAGTCCAAAAGCATCAGCCCGCGCGGAAACAACAGCCCAAGAATCCGTCCCCATCCGAGCGTCGAGGAGAACTGCTTGGCCTGGTCGAACAGCACCAACTCGTTGGCCTCGGGCCCGAGCAGCACGAGGCTGGTCTCGCCGAACAGATGGCTGCGATAGACCAGGCCGTATTTTCTGGATTGCCGCTCGACCTGCCCCTTGGGGTCGGCGAGCACTTCCAGAGTTTTGCCGATCAGGGGCCAGCCCTCGTCACCCGGGATATGCGTCAGCGAATTGCGCCGAGGCGGGGTAAAGCTGTAGGCGGGGGAAACGACGCTCTGCATCGACATGGCACTTGCTCCGGTTGAGCCTCGGAATCGCAAATATTATCCACCGTATCGGTGACTTTGTCGCGCCCTGAAACGTTGGCCGCGAGCAGCTCGGGTCTAGCCGGCTTAGGTAAATAACTCTTTGTTTTGCCGCAGCAAAGCGCGCACCTGCCAGAACTACGCGCGGCTGACCCAATTGGCGTCACAAAGCCATCGGTGCGTGCTAGGGTACCAGAAAATCAAGCCAGGTCTGGCAAAGTCAGGGGAGCATATATGATAAGCTTGTTTCGACTTATCGTGGTCGCGCTGGTTACGTTGGTCGGTATCGCAGCAGCGCAAACCTCGGCGCTGGCACAGACCAAGCCCGCTGTGACCACGCTGGGGCCGGATTTTCCCAAGACTGGAATCTTCATCGGCAACAGCTTCTTCTATTACAACAACGGCCTGCCGGGGCATCTGTCGCTGATGGAAAAGGCCGCCGACCCCGACCACAAGCAGGATTACCGCAACACAATGGCGACGATCGGCGGCTCCGGCTTCGATTGGCATGATGTCGAAAGCTATTTCCGGCCCAACGCCATCGGCAATTATTCCTTCGACGACAACAACAACGTCGTCTTCAACAAGCTCGACAAATTGTTCGACGTTGCCGTCATGATGGATTGCAGCCAGTGCCCGATCCATCCCAAACTCAAGTCCGTATTCACCGACTACGCCAAAAAGAACAGCGATATCGTGCGCGCCAAGGGCGCAAAGCCGGTGTTCTTCATGTCATGGGCCTATGCCGACAAGCCCGAAATGACGGCGCCATTGGCCGAGGCCTATACGGTCGCGGGCAATGCCAACAACGCGCTGGTTATCCCGGCGGGCCTTGCTTTCGCGCGCGCCATCGGCAAGCAGCCCGAACTAAATCTCTACGCGCCCGACAAGCGCCATCCGTCGCTCGCCGGAACCTATCTGGCGACCTGCGTGGTGTTTGCGGCGCTGACCGGGCGCTCGCCCGTCGGTAACTCCTATCTCGCCAACATCGATGCGCAAACGGCGGCATTCTTGCAGAACGTCGCGTGGGAAACCGTTCAAGAATATTACGGGAAGTAGGACGCGTTGCGGGCGTAGCCGTCGGGCAGGACTACTAGCCCCGTCATTGCGAGGAGCGAAGCGACGAAGCAATCCATGCCTCCGCGCACGCGGAGAGATGGATTGCTTCGCTTCTGCGCTCGCAATGACGGTGAGAGATCCCGCCGCCCCTGACGCAGCCCATCACGCCTTGCGCTTGGCCGCTTCCTTCTGCAGGTCCGGCGCGTTGATGGTCGGGATCGCCACCCGGCCTGGGCCGGTATGGGCCAGCGCGGCGGCGGCCTTTTCGTTCTCCATGATCTTCGCCATCACGGCTTGACCCGCCCGCTCGAACACCGCGCGGTTCTCGATCAGGAATTTTTGCGATTCGCGCAGGCCTTTGACGTAGCCGTTGATCTCCGGGATCACGTAGCGCGCGACCATGTCCCAGCTTCGGCGGGTATTTTCCGGGTTGGCCCAGTCGTGCACGAAGCCGATGATGGTGCCGACGCCGCCCGAGACCTGCATCAAATTCTTGATGGTCTTGACCAGGTCATCCGGCGTGCCGATGGTGGAGGCGGCGTTTTCGCCGCCGGCGGTCTTCTCGAGCGCATCCTCCGGCGAGGTGAACGGCTCCAGGCCCGGCCGCTGCAGCGTGCGGACATTATATTCATTGTGCCAGCGCATCAGGCCGGGGCCGGCCTCGCGCTGGGCCTGTTCGCGAGTCTCGGCGATGTGCCAGCTCAAGAGCACACGCCAGTCGGAGCGGCTCACGGTGGTGCCGGCCTTCTTGGCGGCATCCTCGGCAAAGTCCCATTGTGTCGGCAGCGCCATCAGGCCTTGCGTCGACATCGAGCCGAGCGAGATGATGCCGATCCCGTATTTGCCGGCGAGCGTCATGCCCGATGGCGAGATCTGGGAAGCCACCACGAACGGCATGTCTTCCTGCAGCGGCAGCAATTGCAGCGCGGCGTCGTTCATCGTGAACCAGTCGCTCCTGGCGGTGACGCGCTCGCCCTTGAACAGGCGGCGGATGATCGCGATCGCCTCGTCCTGGCGGTCGCGCTGCGTCATCGGATCGATGCCGAGCGTGTGTGCATCAGACGCCAGCGCGCCCGGACCGGAGCCGAAAATGGCGCGGCCGCCGGTCATCCAGTCGAGCTGCACCATGCGCTGGGCGACGTTGTAGGGATGGTGATAGGGCAGCGAAACCACGCCGGTGCCGAGTTTGATGCGCTTGGTCCGTTCGCCGGCGGCGGCCAGAAACATTTCCGGCGAGGCGATCATCTCCCAGCCAGAGGAATGGTGCTCGCCGCACCAGAACTCGTCGAAGCCCAGCGTGTCGATCTGCTCGACGAAATCGAGGTCGCGGCGGAACTGCAGCAGCGGATTCTCGCCGATCGGATGATGCGGGGCAAGAAAGGCTCCGAACTTGAGACGCGCCATGGGGTTTTCTCTCCGGATTTATTATTCTCTGGGAATTGCTCGGCATCAAACCTACGGGGTGGGCAGGGGCAAGGCAATCCTGAGAACCCCGCCGCCAGCGCATGGTTGTCGCGCGGAGGCGGCTGTCTTACCGTCGGCCGGAATTAGTTGCCCCGTCTTGCTGTTGAAGGCCGAGATGAAACTCGCCAAGCCCCGCATCGACATCGGCTTTGCCACCAACAACGCGCCGGCGGCGCTGGCGTTCTGGCAGAACGAGATCGGCCTGCCGTTCGACTACACCCAGCCGATCCGGCGCGGCTACAAGCAGCACCGCCACGATCTCTGCGGCTCGATCCTGAAGATCAACCAGCTCTATGAGCCGCTGCCCGACAATCCGCCATCCGGCTATCGCGAGCTGTTGATCGCGCGCGACGGCATCGCGGCACCGCAGCCGATGACCGATCCGGATGGCAACCGCGTCGTGCTGGTGCCGAAGGGCATGTTCGGAATCGAACGCATCGGCATCCGTCTTGGCGTTCGCGACGTCGAGGCGCATCGCCGCTTCTACAGCGAGGCGCTGGGATTGCCGCAGGGCGAACCGGCCGATGGCGCAATGACCTTCCTTGCGGGCGACACGGTGCTGATCGTCGAGCAAGCCGCGGATGCGCCCGACGATGCCGCCTTCGACGGCAAGGGCTGGCGCTACATCACGTTTCAGGTGTTTGAGGTCGATCGCGAGCACGCTTACGTGCTGGCGCATGGTGGCCGCGAGGCGCGTGCGCCGGTGACGCTCGGCAGCACCGCACGGATTTCGATGGTGCGCGATCCCGACGGCAACTGGATCGAGCTGTCGCAGCGCGCCTCGCTGACGGGATCGCTGAAACCTTCGACCGCGTGATCTCCTCGGCGAGAGGCCGATCTGGTCGCACGCCACTGCGCTGCATTCACGGCCACGGGAGATCGCTTACCTCCGGGGTAATCGCAGACATGACCGAAGCCTGAGATCATCCGATGCAAGAGATCCCGAACGAGGCTCGTTCCCATGCATCAGATCGTCTCAAATCCCGTCGATACCTCCCGCCGCTGGTGGGTGCTCGCGACCGTCGTCGCGGCGCAATTCATGTTCGGGGTCGACGCCTTCATCGTCAACGTCGCGATCCCGACGATCGCGGCCGAGCTGCACGCGAGCGCCGCGCAGATCGAGGCCGTGATCGCGATCTACCTGATCGCCTATGCCACGCTGGTCGTCACCGGCGGGCGGCTTGGCGATATCTACGGTGCGCGAAACGTGTTCATCTCAGGCGTGGCCGGCTTCACCGTCACCTCGCTGTGGTGTGCCCTGGCGCAATCCGGTCCGGAACTGATCGCGGCACGGCTGGCGCAGGGCGCAACGGCGGCGCTGATGGTGCCGCAGGTGCTGGCCACCCTTCATTTGCTGTTTGCGGATGCCTCGCGGGCCCACGCCTTCGGCATCTACGGCATCGTGCTCGGCCTCGCCGGCGCCGCCGGCTTCCTGCTCGGCGGCCTTCTGGTCACGCTCGATCTGGCGGGGCTCGGCTGGCGTGCGGTGTTCTTCGTCAATGTGCCCTTCGGCGCCGTCATCATCGCCGCGGCCTGGAAAATCATGCCGAGCTTTCAGCGCCGGGCCGGCACGCGGCTGGATATTCCGGGGGCGATCGTGCTGTTTCTCGGCCTGCTGTGCCTGATCGGTCCGCTGCTGTTCGGTCACGATCTGCACTGGTCACCTCTGGTGTGGCTGGCGATGGCCGCAGGCGTCGGCATTGTTACCGCGTTCCTGCGGCTCGAACACGCGGTCGCCCGCCGCGGCGGCATGCCGTTGATCGATCTCGCGCTGCTGTCGGATGTGGCATTCATGCGCGGGCTTGCCGCCGTGTTCTTTTTCTTCTTCGCCAATTTGTCGTTCTACCTGGTGATGACGATCTACATGCAGAAGGGGCTGCAGATTCCGCCGCTGCAGGCCGGGCTGGTCTTCCTGCCCTTGGCACTGACCTTCGTGGTCGCCTCGCGGCATAGTGGAATGCGCGCCAAACATCGCGGCACGCTGGTGCTGATCGAGGGCTGCGTGGTGCAGATTGCCGGCCTTGCGGCATTGGTGATGGCGATTGAATGGATCGATGCGCCGTCCGCGATGCTTCTCGCCCTCGTGCTGACGATCTTCGGTTACGGCCAGGGGCTCGTCATGGCGCCATTGTCGAGCGCCGTGCTCTCGAGCGTGAAGCCCGTGAGTGCCGGCGCAGCCTCCGGCGTCTACGGCACGACGGCGCAGATCGCGAATGCCGCAGGCGTCGCGGCGATTGGCGCGGTATACTTCGCGATCGAATCAAGCCAGCCGAGCCGGCTGGCGCTGTTTGCCGCATTGGCGCTGTTTGCGCTGTCGATTATCGCCTGCGCCGCATTCCTGACATGGATGCGTCAGGTCACGGGATGACAAAATAACGTCATCTGCCAAAATTTGATTGTGGGGAATGACAGTGCACGGCCTTTTTATTTCGCGGTGCAGCAACTATCTGTTCTAGGTAACGTCATTAAGAACAATCGCCCGGACACAATCGCCCCAGGAGCCATCTTGTCGCTCGCGAAGAACGTCGAATTCTTGCGCCATCTCCCGAAGCTGAACGGGTTCAATGGCTTGGGAATCTATGGCCGAGGTGCATCGGCGGGGGCGGGGAGTCCGCTCGTTGAAATCGCAGGATTTGGCACCAATCCCGGCGCGCTAAAAATGTTCGCCTATGTGCCGGTGCAGTTGCCGCGCGCGTCCGCGCTCGTCGTGGTCCTGCACGGCTGCGGCCAGGCCGCAGCGGGATATGATTTCGGCACCGGCTGGTCGACGCTCGCCAAGCGCTACGGCTTTGCGTTGCTGATGCCCGAACAGCAGGGCGCCAACAACGCCAACACCTGCTTCAACTGGTTCAATCCGGGCGACATCGCGCGCGGCCGCGGCGAGGCCGCCTCGATCCGGCAGATGGTCGCGCGGATGGTCGCCGATCACAAAATCGATCCGCGCCGCATCTATATCACCGGCCTCTCCGCCGGCGGCGCGATGACGTCGGTGATGCTGGCGACCTATCCGGAAGTGTTCGCGGGCGGCGCCATCATCGCCGGTCTCCCGTTCGGCATCGCCAGCAATGTCCGGGAAGCGCTCGGCGGCATGATGCAGTCGACGTCGCGCCCTGCCGGCAAATTGGGCGATCTCGTCCGGAAGGCCTCCAAGTATAAGGGCCCGTGGCCGAAAGTGTCGGTGTGGCACGGCAGCGCCGATCGCACCGTCAATCCTGCCAACGCCAACGAGATCGTCAAGCAATGGCTCGATGTCCACGGCCTGCCGGCGGCGCCGATGTCGGCAACGGATGTCGACGGCTACCCGCGTGAAGTCTGGTGGAATGCCGATGGCGAGACCGTCGTCGAATCCTACACCATCACGGATATGGCCCACGGCACGCCGCTGGGGCTTTCCGGCAATGACGAGCGCTATGGCGCGGAGGGCGCGTTCCTGATCGAAGCGGGGATTTCCTCGTCCTACCACATCGCAAATTTCTTCGGCCTGACCGAGCGCATCAGCCCGACCGTCGAAGCGGCCAAGCCGGCGCCAGCGCCGAAGACCGTTCCGTCGGCCGCCACGGCATCCCTGCAATCGTCCGATCACGCCGCCACGCTCTGGTCGCGAGCCCACAAGCCGGTTCACCAACCCAAGCCGGCGCCGCGCGAACCGAAGCGTCGCGGCATCGATGTCGGCGCCGTCATCACCCGCGCCCTGACGGCGGCGGGACTGATGAAATAGCCGCGTCTTGCGGCGTTCAGGCTGAGGCGGTTTCGGCGATCCATTCGATCGGCGTCACCGCGACGTCGCCGCCGGCGGCAACCTGCCGGGTCTTCTCTGTGTAATGCTTGAAGAAATCGCGCTGCTGCAGCGTCTTGACTGCGTCATCGTCGGCGGCCGAGGCGAGGTGCCAATAGCTGGCATCGTCGCGGTTCCTGAGGCAGCGATAGATGATCCGCCCCTTGAGTTCCGGATCATTGTCGAGCGCCGCAATGAAGCGGCCGATTTCCCGATGCCACTCTTCGGTGGTGCCGTTGGCGAACTGATACTTGATCATGAAATGCTTCATCGACGCCTCCTTGTGGCTGCATCGAACAATCTGGTGCGCTTGGGTGCATACGCGCAAGTATGGACAAAAATGATAGTATAGACTTTCTCGCGCCTGCTCCTATCCTGATGTGACCACGCTAGGTGATGGAGACGGGGTTATGGCCAAGGCAAAGACGCAGACCTGCGGCTGCCCGGTCGCGGCATTCCAGAAAATGATCAGCGGCAAATACAAGCTGCGCATCGTCTGGGACCTGAAAGATGGTCCGCGGCGCTACGGCGAAATTCGAACCGGCCTGCTGCGCGGCGCGAGCGGCAGCGCCGAGATCACGCCGCGGGTCCTGAGCCGTGAATTGAAGGCGCTCGCCGAGAGCGGGCTTATCGACCGCAAGGATTTTGGCGTGGTCCCGCCCAAGGTCGAATACCGCCTGACCCGCAAGGGCAGGAGTTTCGTGCCTGTCATTGCCGCCATTAAGGACTGGGGCACGCGGCATCTTGCGGAAGCGGACGAAATGGTCGCGGCTGAATAGGCGACGCGTTACATCTCGCCGGTAAGGAACGGATTGGTCATCCGCTCCTGGCCGATGCTGGAGCCCGCGCCATGGCCGCAGATGAAGCCGACATCGTCGCCGAGCGGCAGCAGCTTTTCCTTGATCGAGTTGATCAGCGTGGCGTGGCTGCCGCCGGGCAAATCCGTGCGCCCGACCGAGCCGTTGAACAGCACGTCGCCGACATGGGCGAAGCGCAATTCCTTGTTGAAGAACACCACGCTGCCCGGCGAATGGCCCGGGCAATGCAGGATGTCGAAGGTGAGATCGCTGATCGACACCTGCTCGCCCTCGTCGAGCCAGCGGTCAGGGCCGAAATTGCGCACGTCAGTCATGCCGAAGCGCTCGCCGCTGCTCACGACATTGTCGAGCAGGTATTTGTCGGCGATGTGCGGACCTTCGATCTTCACCTGCAGCGCATCGCGCAGTTCGGCGGCGCCGCCGACATGGTCGATATGGCCGTGCGTCAGCCAGATCTTCTCGACCGTGACGCCGGTCTGCTTGATCGCTTCCATGATCTTGGGAACGTCCCCGCCGGGATCGATCACCACGGCCTTCTTGGAAGGCTCGTGCCAGATGATGGTGCAGTTCTGCTCGAACAGCGTCACCGGCACGATCATCGCGCCGGCTTTCGCTTGGGTCTCGGTTTTGTCATCCATGGCAGGCACCATATTCTACCGTGAAATGGGGTCAACACGGCCGGAACCGATATGTGGTCGGTTTCCGTCCGTGATAGGGTTGCACAGGTGGATATTTGGCGACGAAAGCTCGAAATCGCATCGGCCAGATCGCGATTTCCGATGGGATGCGCAGTTCATGGACCAAGCCTCCAAATCGCCGCTCGGCGGGACCCGAACGACGGCGCGGGCGTTTTTTGTCAGCGATCGCCTCAATACGTCGGGCCTCGAGCGCGGCGATGTGCTGGCAACGACGCCGCTGGCGTTTCGCGTCAATGAAAGCGGCATCGCCATACTGTTCCGCTATGGCGTGGTGATCCTGATCGGGCTGAATGCGCTGGAGGAGGAGGAATTCCTTCGCGGCCTGGAGCACCGCATGACGGGGAAGCTCGCGCGGCGCGACGAGGAAATTGCAATCATCGAGCTTGCCCCGGAACGGGAGGACCAGATTCCACCCGGCGGCCCGATCTGCCTGCAAAGCCTTTCGCCCGAGCGGCTGATCCTGATCGGCGAGGCGTTGGCGAAGAGCGTCGTCCTGGCGCGGCACGAACGCGAGGTTGCCAGCGTCTTCGATACGACCGAGCCGTTCGCGCGGGAACTGGCGCGGAACGGACGCATGCACGGCAGCCGCCAATCCATCCTGAAAAATATCGGCAACGCGCTTCTGGTACGGCACCGGGTGTCGGGGCCGGTCGAAGTGGAAGAAAAACCCGACGTGCTTTGGGACAAGCCGCATCTGGAGCGGCTGTACGCCCGGCTGGAGGACGAATACGAGCTCAAGGAGCGCGCGGAATCGCTGAACCGCAAGCTCGCCGTGATCGCCGAGAGCGCGCAGGTGTTGACCGATATCATCGATACGCGGCGCTCATTGCGGCTCGAAGTGATTATCGTGCTCCTGATCCTGTTCGAAGTGATCATGACGATCTACCAGCTCGCCATCGGCCGGCACGCCTGAGCGGATCGGGCGTTCCGGCAACAAACTCTCGTCGTCCCGGCCAAGCGAAGCGCGAGCCGGGACCCATAACCCCGGGCGTGTGTTAGGCGAAGGCTGTAGCTCCAGCCGGACGCAACAACAAACACCAGTGGTTATGGGTCCCCGCTTTCGCGGGGACGACTCGCGGAGAAAGCGCGCCTACCTACCGCTTGATCTGCGCCTTCAGCGTATCCTCGACCACACGGTCGAACGACGATGCTTTCGGCGGCGCCTTGGCGCGCTGGTCGGCGACGTATTTGTCGCGCTTCGCCACCAGCGCTGACAGTTTTTCGTTGAGCGCCTTGCGCTGGTTCATCTGCTTGTTGACCTCATCGGCGCGCTGCTCGGGCTTCATCGCGCGCAGATTATCCGGCAGGTCTTCGTCCTTGATGGTGGAAAAGCTGCTGCGGCCGGCTGCGACGTCGGCGACGAGGTCGCCAGCGCCGGTGACGGCTTCGGACGTCGCCTTCGAACGCTTGTTGAGATAGCTCGCCATCTCCGAGGCCTGCGCCGGCGCGGCGGCGGCGACCTCGGACAATTGCTTGGTCTTGCCCTCGGTGCGCTTCTGCATCGCGCGCGGCCCGTAGGGGATTACGGTGCCGTTGATCTCGCGCTGCAGGATGATGATGTCCTCGTCATAAGGCGTTTCGATGATGACGACCTGGCCGCCGTCCTGCGGGATCGGAATGAAGCGGCCGTTGCCGTTCTGGGCGATGTCGCGCCACACCCGCTCGGTATCGCGGGCATCGCCGGCCAGCACGGCGTTGACGATGATGTCCTTCTGCCTCGCCACCGACAGCGTGATCGGATATTTGGTGTCCTGCGCGTAATCCATGTGCGGCGGCGCATCGCCGACCAGGAACACGATCCGCCTGGTATCGCCGCCGCGGGTCCATTGCAGCTTGTTGACGCCAACGTCGAGCGCCTCGTTGACGCTCTCCGGCCAGTCGCCGCCGCCGCGCGCCTTCAATTCCAGAAGGTTGGCATAGAGATCCTGGATGTCGGTGGTGAGTTCGACCTTCTTGGTGACGTAGTCGTCGCCGATGTCGCGATAGGCGACGAGGCCCATGCGGATGTCGGCGTCGGGGTTGGAATCGACGATCGCGGTCGCGATCGACCAGATCTTGCGCTTGGCGCCTTCGAGCAGGCCCCCCATCGAGCCCGTGGTGTCGAGCACGAACGCGACTTCGACGGCGGGCTTTGCAACGGCCGATGACAGTCCGGCGGACAGCGACAGGGCAGTGAGGGCAAGGGCAAAAACGGGGCTAGCGATGCGTGGCATCGTTGGATCTCCTCCAGTATTTTGTCCCTCAAGCCAGGGTTTCCCCGGCTTCACGGTGCGCTGAGGTCCAAAAAGGGCGGGTTGCGGACAAATTTGTGGCCGGCTTTATGCCGGACTTGGCATCGCTGCTGGGTGGTCGCCGTGAAATCGGATAGGGTTCACGATCATGGAATCGCCCGCCCGCCAGATCAGCCTCGTGCCTCCATTGGACCGCCGCCAGTCGGAGACGGCGCTCGCGATCGCGCGCGGCACCGCGCGGCTGCTTCGCGCGCTGGGGTTTTCCTGCATCAGCGAACTGCCGCTGCCCTCAGGCCGGCGCGCCGATCTGGTGGCGCTGAACGAGAAGGGCGAGATCTGGATCGTCGAGATCAAGTCATCGGTGGAAGATCTGCGCGCCGACCAGAAGTGGCAGGACTACCGGATGCATTGCGACCGGCTGTTCTTCGCCTTCACGCAGGATCTGCCCTGCGAGATATTCCCGCAAGATACCGGCCTGATCATCGCCGACGCCTACGGCGCCCATTTGCATTGCGAGGCCCCCGAGCATCGTCTGCCGGCGGCAACGCGCAAATCCATGACGGTGCGTTTTGCGATGGCCGCCGCGCAGCGGATCAACCGGCTGATCGATCCGCAGGGCCACGGGGAGTTTTAGTTCCTCGTCATGCCCGGGCATGACGAGGACAGAGATCGTCACAAATTAATAATTACCGCGGCGCGCGCTTGGCGAGAATCCGCTGCAATGTGCGGCGGTGCATGTTCAGCCGTCGCGCGGTTTCGGAGACGTTGCGGTTGCACATCTCGTAGATGCGCTGGATGTGTTCCCAGCGCACGCGATCCGCCGACATCGGATTCGATGGTAATTCGGATTTCTCGGTGCCGCTGGCGAGCAGCGCCGCGACCACGTCGTCGGCATCGGCAGGCTTCGAGAGATAATCCACCGCGCCCATCTTCACCGCCGTAACCGCGGTTGCGATGTTGCCGTAGCCGGTCAGCACGATGGTGCGCGCGTCGGGGCGCTTGCGCTTCAGCGCCGACACCACGTCGAGCCCGTTGCCGTCGCCAAGCCGCAGGTCCACCACGGCGAAGGCCGGCGCGGCCTTGTTGATCTGGGCCAGCCCGTCGGTCACGGTGTCGCAGGATGTCACCGCGAAGCCGCGGGTTTCCATCGCGCGCGACAGGCGCTCGAGAAACGGCTTGTCGTCCTCGACGATCAGCAGCGAGCGGTCGGCGAGATCGTTCAGTTCGGCGATGGCGTTCAAGATCGGGTTCCCCCGGGTTGCGGGTGCAGAGCATCATATAAAGCATATGGCGCGGCAATTTTGCACTGCCAAGGCCCCACAAAGTCGATCGGCTCGCTTTCGGTTAATCCGCTGGGCCGGCAGCGCTTTCCTCAGCCTCGAAACGAGCGCGCGGCCAGGCGATCTGCACCACGGCGCCGTGATCGGGAAAGGTCCGGTTGGAGAACGAGACCTTGGCGCCGGTCCGTTCCAGCAGCGTGCGGGCGATGAACACGCCAAGGCCGAGGCCGGCGCGTTCGCGGTGGGCCTCATCGGCGCTGCGACGCCTTGATAAATAGGGTTCCCCGATCCGTTTCAGCATGTCGGGCGCAATGCCCGGGCCGTCGTCCGAAATGATGATTTCGACCGTATCGGCGTTCCACCAGGCGTTCACCTCCACCGTCGTCCGCGCGAAGTCGACGGCATTTTCCAGGATGTTGCCGACGCCGTACAGGATGGCCGGGTTCCGCGCACCGACCGGTTCCCGCGTGGCTGCGACAGCTAGCCGCACCTTGATTGCGACGTCGAAATCGCGATGCGGCGCCACCGCCTCCTCGATCAGCGTCGACAGCGGCATGAGGTCGAACGGCGCGCCGGAGGAGGAAAGCTGGGTGATCTTGGCGAGGATGTCGCGGCAGCGCTGCGCCTGCTCGCGCAGGGTTTTCAGATCGGACGCCAATGGGTCGTCGCCGTCGACCGTCTTTTCCAGCTCCCGCGAAATCAGGAAGATCGTCGACAGCGGCGTGCCGAGTTCATGCGCGGCGGCGGCGGCGAGGCCATCGAGCTGGGTCAAATGCTGCTCGCGCGTCAGCACCAGCTCGGTCGCAGCCAGCGCATCGGAAAGTTTTCGCGCCTCCTCGGTCGCCTGGAACGCATAGAGGCTGGTGACGCCGATCGCGAGCACGATCGAGAGCCAGACCCCGAACAGATAGATCGGCGGCAGCACCAGCGGGTCTTCGCTGTCCCACGGGAGCGGCAGGTGGAAGAACACCAGCGCCGAGGCGCAGGCGACCGCAAGCAGGCCGAGCCCGACCGTCATCCGGATCGGCAGCACCGTCGCCGAGATCAGGACCGGGGCCAGGAACAGGAACGAGAACGGGTTCTGCAATCCCCCGGTCAGGAACAGCAGCGCGGCCAATTCGACGATGTTGAGCGCGAGCAGCGCCGCCGCATAGACCGGCTCCAGCCGCTGCATCGGGTCGAAGGCAATCTGCAGCGCGAGATTGAGCAGCGCCGAAATGCCGACGATGGCGACGCAGGCAATGACGGGAAACTCGAATTCCAGCCCATGCGCCACGATGAAGATCGCGGTGAGCTGGCCGAGCGCAGCTAGCCAGCGCAGCCGGAGGATCGTATCGAGACGAACATAGCGTTGCGGAAGGCGGAAATCGGAGGCGTCGACGTCGGTCATGCCTGGAGTTTAGCCGCGCGGGCCTGCGATCACAAATTCGCGCGGTCAATTTCGCTCCCTCCGTGATGCCTGGGCATAGCCGTCCGGAAGGACGGCGTCGCTGCCGCTCGCCTATGCCCGGACATGACGGCTTCCCTTGCACTCGACGCTCTGATGGCTCAATGAACGGGCAGTCATGGACCATAGTGAGACAGCGCCGGCACAGTCTGCCGCGGCCGGGCCGGAAAGCTCCGCCGCGATCGACGTCGCGCATCTCATAAAACTCTACAAGACCACCCGCGCGGTGGATGGCGTGTCGTTCCGGATCGCGCGCGGCAGCATCACCGGCCTGCTCGGCGGCAATGGCGCCGGCAAGACCACGACGATCGCGATGATCATGGGGCTGGTGCTGCCGACCTCGGGGCGCGTCCAGGTGCTTGGCCATGCGATGCCGGAGCAAAGCGCCGAGGTGCTCGGCCGGATGAATTTCGAGAGCCCCTATGTCGACATGCCGATGCGGCTCACGGTGCGGCAGAACCTCACCATCTTCGGCCGGCTCTATGCGGTGAAGGATCTCGCCGCGCGCATCGAACAGCTCGCCTCCGACCTCGATCTCAGGGATTTCCTCGATCGCGCCAACGGCAAACTCTCGGCCGGACAGAAGACCCGCGTCGCGCTGGCGAAGGCGCTGATCAACCAGCCTGAATTGTTGCTGCTCGACGAGCCGACGGCTTCCCTCGACCCCGACACCGCCGACTGGGTGCGGCAGCATTTGCAGGACTACCGCAAAACCCATGACGCCACCATCCTGCTGGCGTCGCACAACATGCTGGAAGTGGAGCGGCTGTGCGACCGCGTCATCATCATGAAGCGCGGCCGCATCGAGGATGACGACAGTCCCGACCAGATCATGGCGCGCTACAACCGGAATACGCTGGAAGAAGTGTTCCTCGATGTCGCGCGCGGACGGGTAGCGGAGGGGACATCGTCGTGAGCGAGATCACAGCCCATCGCGCCATTTCCTGGCACCGTATCCAGGCGATGGTGCTGCGCTACTGGTATCTCCTGATGTCGTCGTGGCCGCGCCTATTGGAGCTGATCTATTGGCCGGCGTTGCAGATCATCACCTGGGGCTTTCTGCAGAGTTACATCTCTCAGAACGACGGCTTCTTTGCGCGCGCCGGCGGCACGCTGATCGGCGCGGTGATCCTGTGGGACATCCTGTTCCGCGGCCAGCTCGGCTTCTCGATCTCGTTCCTCGAAGAAATGTGGGCGCGCAACCTCGGCAACCTGATGATGAGCCCGTTGAAGCCGATCGAGTTTCTGATCTCGCTGATGATCATGAGCCTGATCCGGCTTGCGATCGGCGTGATCCCGATGACGCTGCTGGCGCTGTTCTTCTTCGATTTCAATTTCTTCGCGATCGGGCTGCCGCTGATCGCGTTCTTCTGCAACCTGATCTTCACCAGCTGGTCGGTCGGAATCTTTGTTTCGGGTCTGGTGCTGCGCAACGGGTTAGGGGCCGAAAGCATTGTCTGGACGCTTATGTTCGGCCTGATGCCGCTGGCCTGCATCTATTATCCGGTCGCGGTGCTGCCTGCCTGGCTGCAAGCCATCGCCTGGACGCTGCCGCCGACCTATGTGTTCGAGGGCATGCGCGCGCTTCTCATCAATCACGTGTTCAGGGCCGACCTGATGGTCTGGTCGCTGGGCATCAACGCGGTGCTGTTCGCTGCCTCCTTTGCGATCTTCCTTGCCCTTTTGCGCAGCGCCAAACACCACGGTTCTTTGCTCGGGGGTGGCGAATAAGTCACAGTTTCCCGTGGTTTCCCGGGGTTTTTGGCCTTTTGACAGGTGGACATAACCCCTTGGTGCATTGACGCATTATTACGCATTCTGCACTATGCTGCGGCGCAAACAGAGGTCAGAAGTAAAATGCCGATTGGTGAGTTTGGTGGCGCACCGCCACTGGTGGCAGAAGGCAGTCCGGCGCTTACGACGCCGATGTACTGGATGTACGAACTGGGCCACGCGTCGCTCAACCCGGCGCGCGCCGTGACTGACGCGACCAAGATCCTGTTTCAAAATCCGCTGAATCCCTGGTCGCACACGCAATTCGGCAAATCGATCGCCGCAGCTTGCGAATTGTTCGAACGCACCACCCGCCGTTACGGCAAGCCCGAATGGGGCCTCGACACCACCGAAGTCAACGGCGTCCGCACACCGGTCGAAGTCCGCTCGATCTGGGAAAAGCCGTTCTGCCGCCTGCTGCATTTCGATCGCAAGCTGACCCGGCCGCTGCGCAGCCCCCATCCGCGCGTCCTGATCGTGGCGCCGATGTCCGGCCACTACGCGACGCTTTTGCGCGGTACGGTCGAGGCGTTCCTGCCGACGCATGAAGTCTACATCACCGACTGGTCGGACGCGCGCATGGTCCCTCTCACCGAGGGCCGATTCGATCTCGATGACTATGTCGATTACGTCATCGAGATGCTGCACGTGCTCGGCGGCAACATGCATGTGATCGCGGTGTGCCAGCCTTCGGTGCCCGTGGTGGCGGCGGTGTCCGTGATGGAAGCGGCGCGCGATCCCTTCGTACCGCTGTCGATGACCCTGATGGGCGGCCCGATCGATACCCGCCGCAATCCCACTTCCGTGAACAACCTCGCAGCCGAGCGCGGCATCGAGTGGTTCCGCAACCACGTCATCACCAAGGTGCCATTCCCGCATCCGGGCGTGATGCGCGACGTCTATCCGGGCTTTTTGCAGCTCTCGGGCTTCATCACCATGAACCTCGATCGCCATACCGACGCGCACAAGGCCCTGTTCAACAATCTGGTGAAGGGCGACGGCGACATGGTCGACAAGCACCGCGAATTCTATGACGAGTATCTCGCGGTGATGGATCTGACGGCCGAGTATTACCTGCAGACCGTCGACCTCGTCTTCGTCAAGCACGCGCTGCCCAAGGGTGAGATGACCCATCGCGGCAAGCCGGTCGATCCGTCGCAAATCCGGCGCGTGGCGCTGATGACGGTGGAAGGTGAGAAGGACGACATCTCCGGGCTTGGTCAAACCGAAGCAACGCATGCATTGTGCCCGAATATTCCCGATCATCGCCGCGTGCATTACGTGCAAAAGGGCGTTGGGCACTACGGCGTGTTCAACGGATCGCGATTCCGTTCCGAAATCGTGCCGCGCATCTCCGATTTCATGATGACGTCGGCCAATACCAAGATGTCAGCGGCCAAAACCAAGCCAACATTGGTCCGTGCAGCCGAATAGTGCCCAGGCGGCATCGATTTTGATGCCGCCATAAGTTGCTGAATAGATTCAAACATTCCAGTTTTCGGCCGAATCAAGGGGTGAGTTCAGACTCACTCCTTGGGGCTGTTTTTGACCCCTGGTTCCAGCCAAAATTTTGGGTTCCAACCCCTGCCGGTAGAGGCCAAATGGCCTTCAGCCCCTGTATATTGGGCAAATGATTTGTTTTTGCGCCGGGCGATTTAGATGAGATTCCCTTGGCGGCGGATATGGCAGAATCCGGGCGAACTCCTGCTCCCCGGACTCCAAGACATGGCTACTCGCGCCCTCCTTTATCGGCGGCCCGCCGAACCCGCGACTCTTTTGGTCAAGCACGGCTCGCAAGTCTTTGCGATCAGGCTGCGCCGGCACCGCCGCGCGCGGCGCTACACCTTGCGCATTCACCCAACCGATCGCGAAGCCATCCTGACGATGCCGCCGCGCGGCACTCTGATGGAAGCCAAGGACTTTGCACAGCTTCACGGCGGCTGGATCGCGGCGCGTCTCGGCCGTTTGCCGAAGGCCGCGCCGTTTCAGGCCGGCACTGTCATACCGCTGCGCGGTGTGCCGCACCGGATCGTGCATCGCGCGGGGGCGCGCGGCACGGTGTGGACCGAAACCCGCGACAGCGGCGAGAAGATTCTGTGCGTGGCCGGCGGTTTCGAGCATATGGACCGGCGCGTCCACGATTTTCTCAAGCGCGAAGCGCGGAAAGATCTGCACAAGGCATCGCTCGCCTATGCGGCGGATCTCGGCGTGCGGGTCAGGCGGGTGTCGATCCGCGACCAGTCGAGCCGCTGGGGATCATGCACCTCGGCCGGATCGCTGTCGTATTCCTGGCGATTGATCCTCGCGCCGCCCTATGTGCTGGACTATCTCGCCGCCCATGAAGTGGCCCATCTCGTCGAGATGAACCATTCGCCGCGGTTCTGGCGCGTCGTTGGCCGCATCTGCGACCATGTCGAACGCGCCAAGCGCTGGCTCGACACCCACGGCAACGACCTGCATCGTTACGGGGTCGAGGAATAGGTCATTTTGTCGTCCCTGCGAACGCGGGGACGCATAACCAACGCTGCTCGTTTCGCGAAGACAACCAATCCCGTCGTCTTGGGCCGCGCCCGTATGGGTCCGGCATTTCGCAGGGGGACCACAGAGCAGGGACGACAGGCTGGTTTGCGGGGTTCGGCACCCGCAGCCCACCCACCAGCCGGCCAGGCATTGGTAACCCTTCCAGTTATGTTAGCCTGCGGACGTCCCTTCGGCTGAAGGGCGCCGAAGCCGCCGCCGATCGCGAGATCCAAATGCCTGATTTCAAGAAACGGCCTGTGATTCTCCCGCTCTTCGCATTACTGGCCTTCGTTCTCGCTGGGGGCCTTCCAGCCGGCGCGCAGACGCTGAAGGCGGTCAAGGAACGCGGCACGCTCAATTGCGGCGTCAGCCAGGGGCTACTGGGCTTTTCCAGCATGGACGACAAGAACGCGTGGACCGGCTTCGACGTCGATTTCTGCCGCGCCGTGGCGGCAGCGATTTTCGGCGATCCCGCCAAGGTGACGTTCTTGCCGCTCGATGCGGTCACCCGCTTCGCGGCGCTGCAGTCGAGCCAGATCGATCTATTGTCGCGCAACTCGACGTGGACGATGTCACGGGAAAGTTCGCTCGGCCTGATATTCGCCGGCGTCGCCTATTATGATGGCCAAGGCTTTCTGTTGCGCCGGGAGGCCGGGATCGATACCGCCCTGCAGCTTGCCGGCAAGACGGTTTGCACCCAGACCGGCACCACCAGTGAACTGAATTTGACGGACTATTTCCGGGCCAACGACATGGCACTGAAGGTTCTGTCCCTCGGCACTGCGGAGGAAAGCCTGAAGGCCTATGACGATCGCAAATGCGACGTGCTGACAAGCGATGTTTCGCAGCTCTACGCCGAGCGTCTCAAGCTGACGGCGCCCGACAGCCATCTTATCCTGCCGGAAGTCATTTCGAAGGAGCCGCTCGGGCCGGCGGTGCGGCAAGGCGACGACCAGTGGTTCAACCTGATCAAGTGGACGCTCTATTCATTGATCAATGCCGAGGAACTGGGCGTCAAGACGGCGACGATCGACGATGCGGTGAAATCTCCCAACCCCAACATAAGGCGGCTGGTTGGGACCGAAGGTGAGTTTGGCGAGCAGTTGGGCCTTGCAAAGGATTGGGCCGCGCGTGCCGTCCGCGCGGTCGGCAATTACGGAGAGATCTATGAAAGGAACGTGGGAACGCAGTCCAGGCTCAGCATCCCGCGCGGATTGAATGCGCTCTGGACCCAGGGCGGAATTCAATACGCGCCTCCCGTGAGGTAGATATTCAGGGGTCAGATCATGACCGTGGATTATTATTCGCTGCTGATGAAAGCGGTTGCAGGCAAGGACGCGGTCGCGCGCGACCAGATTTACAAGGACGCCTTCAGCCTGATCGCCCGATCCCACATCACACGGGAGGCCGCCGCATCGCATACCGCCGCGCTTGAGGACGCCGTGCAGCGGATCGAGGATGAAATCGCGGCCGAGGAGGCCAGCACCGCGGCGGCCATCAGCGAAACCTTGTCGACAGGCAGGAACTGGAAGCCCTACGCCATCGGCGCCTGCGCAGTCGCTGCCGTCGTCGCGCTGTCGGCCGTGGTCTACGGCTTCGTCGCAACCAAAGGGCCCGGCATCGTCGCAGCCAGCGTGAAGGCGCCGTCGCCCAAGGCGCAACGCGAGCGCGAAGATGCCGTGATGGCGGACCTGAAGCCGGGCGTCGATGGCGGCTCTTCGGGCGAGGTCCTGCCGTTTGCGCTGCAGCGGCAGGTGGTGTTCTACCGCACCACCGTCGTTCCCGGTTCGATCGTGGTCGATCGGGAAAACCGCTTTCTCTATCTGATCGATGCCAACAATTCCGCACGCCGTTACGGGATCGGAGTTGCACAAGAGTGCCTGAAGGGCGGCAGCCTCGCTCGCGTCATGAACAAGCTTGAATGGCCTGACTGGCGGGCTTCGGGTGCGAACACAAAGGACGCTGACGCGTTGCTCGCGGCGGCCGGCCGTCCCGGCAGTCTCCTCGGCGCACGCGCGCTGTTGCTGGACAAGCCCGGGCTGCTCATTCACGGCACCAATTCGCCCAAGACCATCGGCCATCTGGTCGCGTCCGGATGCATCCGGCTCGTGAACGACGACGTCGAGGATTTGTACCGGCGCGTTTCAGTGGAAACGCGGGTCGTCTTTGCCAGCTAGCCATTCGCTGCCCATCTAAAAGCCACGGGGCAACAGCGCTTTATCGCCCGATCAGCCGGTCCACCAGCCAGCCATCCAGTCCCGCGGCTGCTTCCGGTCGCGCCGACGGATTCGGTGGCGGCGCCGACGTTCGTGCCGGCGGCGGCCGATATCCGCCGCCCTGCGGGACTGGCGCCGGCTGGCTCGGCGCGGCGCTGGCCTGCGACGCGGTCTGGAACAGGTTCGACATGAAGCCGCCGCGTTGCGAGTTCGGCAGGCTCGCCACCGGAACGCCCTGATGCGCCGTGCGCATGAAGCGGGTCCACACTTCCACCGGCAGACCGCCGCCGGTTGCCTTCTTGGTCGGCGAATTGTCGTCATTGCCGAGCCAGACGCCGGTGACGAGGTTCGCCGTGTAGCCGATGAACCAGGCGTCGCGGAAATCCTGGCTGGTGCCGGTCTTGCCGGCGGCCATCCAGCCCGGAATCTCCGCCTTGCGCGCGGTGCCCGAGAGCAGCGTCTCCTGCATCATCCTGTTCATCATCGCGACGTGCTGCGGCTCGATCACTGGGCTGAGCTGGTCGGGCTGCCGCGCATACAGCACCTTGCCTTCATTGGTGCGGATCTTGGTCACGACATGCGGGGAGATGCCGAGCCCGCCATTGGCAAACGGCGCATAGGCGCCGACCAGTTCGATCACGGATACTTCCGAGGTGCCGAGCGCGATCGAGGGATTGGCATCGAGTTTCGATGAAATCCCGAGCCGGTGCGCGGTCCGCACCACGTTCTTCGGTCCGACCTCGAGCCCGAGCCGCACCGCGACCG
Organism: Bradyrhizobium sp. AZCC 2262; assembly: GCF_036924535.1. NCBI lineage: Bacteria > Pseudomonadati > Pseudomonadota > Alphaproteobacteria > Hyphomicrobiales > Nitrobacteraceae > Bradyrhizobium > Bradyrhizobium sp. AZCC 2262. Next base: position 8,352,327 of record NZ_JAZHRT010000001.1, read on the forward strand.
TGTTGAGCGACATCGCCAGTGCCTGTGTCAGCGTCACCGCGCCGAAATATTCATGGGTGTAGTTCTCAGGTTTCCAGCCCTTGAGATCGAGCGGCGCATCCTGGCGGATCGTTTCCGGCGTCAGGCCGCCTTCGATCGCGGTCAGAAAGATGAACGGTTTGAACGCCGAGCCGGGCTGGCGCTTGGCCGTTACCGCGCGGTTATACTGGCTGTCGGCATAGTTACGCCCGCCCACCATGGCGCGCACCGCGCCCTCGGGCGTCATCGCCACCAGTGCGCCCTGCGTGACGTTGAATTTTACGCTCTTCGCCGCCAGCTCGTCGATAATGGCAGCTTCGGCTGTGCTCTGCAGTTTCGGATCGATCGTGGTCTCGACCACGATGCTCTGGTCGATCTGGCCGACGAGATCGTCGAGCACCTCGCCGATCCAGTCGGCGACGTAATTGACCGTGCCGGCGCCGGCCGGCTTCACATTGTAGGAGGGATGTCCGATCGAGGCCTTGGCCTGGGCGGCGCTGATGAATTTGGCGTCCGCCATCGCGGCAAGCACGATCTGGGCGCGCGCTTCCGCGCCTTCCGGGTTGCGGTTCGGCGCCAGCCGCGACGGCGACTTGACGAGGCCGGCCAGCATCGCGGCCTCCGCGACCGTGACGTGCTTGGCGGATTTGCCGAAATAGCGCTGCGCAGCCGCCTCGACGCCATAGGCGCCGGAGCCGAAATAGACGCGGTTGAGGTAGAGCTCGAGAATTTCGTTCTTGGAGTGCTTGCGTTCCAGCCACAGCGCAAGTTCCACTTCCTGCAGCTTGCGCGCCATGGTGCGTTCCTGGGTCAGGAACAGGTTTTTGGCGAGCTGCTGCGTCAGCGTCGAGCCGCCCTGCGAGACGCCCCGATGCAGGAGGTTGGTGACCGCCGCGCGCGCGATGCCGACGGGATCGACGCCGTAATGCGAATAGAAGCGGCGGTCCTCGATGGCGATGAACGCCTTCGGCAGATAGGGCGGCAGGTCCTTCAGCGCGACATTGGTGCCGGCCATTTCGCCGCGCGAGGCCAGCAGGCTGCCGTCGACGCCGACGATCTGGATGGTTGGCGGCCGCTTTGGAATTTCCAGCGACTGGATCGCTGGCAGATGCGCGCCGACCCAGACCACGACGCCGATGATGGCGATCGCCGCCCACAGGCCGAGCACTGCGCCCCAATAGACCAGCCGGCCGATCTTGATCCGGCCGCGCGATTTCGCGCGCCGCTTGGCGCCGCCCTTGGCCGCGCGCGGCTTGCGCTCGCGCGGCGGCGGATCGTCAACGTCGTCGTCTTCGTCCTTGCGCCTGGGCACTGGTTTCTTCGGTTTGTCGTCGTCAATGGCGGCCGGAATGCGATCGTCGGGAGAGAGGCGCAGGTCGGCGAGCGCTGCAGGAAGCCCAAACAGCGGTTCCTTGCGTCCGCCGCTCTTTTTCCGTCCCCACGCCATGACAAACGCCGTTCACACCCGTCCCGGTGCAGGCTAGCGGGGGCTGTTTAAGGGACGGTTACGGAAAGGTTAATGCGGGATTAGGAGGTGCGGCGGGCCCATATTAGGATGGATGCAAACCACAGCATTCTCAGGGGAAATCTGCATGGGCCACATCGATCCCACCAAGGAAGTGTTCGCGCAATTCAAGGCCAATGACCGGCCGGGTCCCATCCACATGCTCAATCTGGTCCGGCTGCGCGCACAGGCCGCCTATCCCGACGGCCGCAAGGCGACCGGCGCGGAAGCCTACGCGGCCTATGGGCGCGAAAGCGGCCCGGTGTTCGAACGGCTCGGCGGCCGCATCGTCTGGCAGGGCAGGTTCGAGCTGATGCTGATCGGGCCGCAAGACGAGCGCTGGGATCACTGCTTCATCGCCGAATATCCAAGCGTGGCCGCGTTCGCCGAGATGATCCGCGATCCCGTCTACCGCGAAGCGGTCAAGCACCGCCAGGCCGCCGTCGAGGATTCCCGCCTGATCCGGCACGCGGTGCTTCCGGTCGGCAAGACGTTTGGCGAGATACCGAAGTGACAGCAGACGCGCGCTAGTGGTTAGACCCTCATGGTGAGGAGGCGCTCTAGCGCCGTCTCGAACCATGTGGCCCCGCTGGTGCCATTCATCCTTCGAGACGCCGCTGCGCGGCTCCTCAGGATGAGGTCTGGCAGGCGCGAAACACACCTTGCCCACCCTCATATGAGGGCTTTTGAGTCAAGCATCCCGACCGGGGCTTGGATGTGATTTTTTGCATTCGGTGGAGCGGCGGCGCGCGGAGCCATGCGTAGCGCAGCGTGCCGCCGCGGTCGGTGCGCTCAGGAACTGGCTTCCGGCGATTTATGCAGCATCTCACTGCATCACCTCATATCCGGTCGGGCGTTTTGCAGCCCGGTACCCACATTCCGCATGCATGCGGCGAGGAAGCCATGAGGATGAGACCCATCTACGAAGCGGCCTGTTGATTTGGCCCAAGGGTGGCACGGTCATCATCCATTCCGCGCTGACCGCGGCCGACGCCGCGACGCTGACGCGTTGCTTGAAACGTTTACGCCTTCGCGGCCTTGAGCACGGCTCCTTCGGGAACCATGCCGGTTGTGAGGTAGCGCCAGAGCGCCACCATCAGCTTGCGCGCCAAGGCCACGATGGCGATGCGCTTGTTGCGCTTGCTGGCATTGTTGTGGGTGCGGCTGCGGAACCATCGGGTGAGCGCACTCTCCGGCTGATGCCGCAGCCACAGCCAGGCCAGTTCGATCGCGGCGCAGCGGGCGCGTGGATTGCCCGCCTTGCTGATGCCCTGGTCGCGGTCGGTCCCGCCGCTCTGCCATGGACTGGGCGTCAGCCCGAAATAGCTCGCGACCTCACGCCGATTACGAAAGTCCTTGTAGAACACCTCGCTGGTCAGCGTCGTCGCGAACGCCGGACCGAGGCATTTGAGCCGGAGCAACAGTTCGCTGCGCTCGGTCATCTGCGCCGCCGCAGGTGCCGGATCCGCTTGAGCCGACGCCTGTGCGAGTTCCTCGAGCCGTTCGCGCACCAGCATCAGCCGTGCGTGCTCGTGCCTGATCTCCGCCAGCATCCGTGGCGGCACCGCCTGGCCCTGCCAATCCCGCTGCGCCGAAAGCCAGCTCAGCCAGTCACGCCGGCGCGGGTTCCCCACCGCCATGCCCAACAATCGCAGCAGCGCCTTGATCCGGGTGGTGTGCGCGGTTTGCTCCTTGATCAGCCGGCCGCGTTCACGGCTGGTGCGGCGGGCGTCCTCTTGCTCCGGCGCAGGTGCCCGCACGATCCGCACCACCTGCGGCTCACCGCGCAGATACGCCATCAGCGTCCGTAGCATCTTCTCGCCATCGATCCGGTCGGTCTTCACCCGCCGTGCCCGCTGATCCACCGCTATGCTCGCAGGGTCAAACACGTAGTTCGTGATCCCGGCAGCCAGCAGAAGCCGATGCAGCCAGAACCCGTCGTAGCCCGCTTCGTAGCAGCTCACCACCGCCGGAACGGCTCCCAGCGCCCGGGCCGCCCGCTCCCGAACCTGACCGATCAGCGCCAGCAGCGCAGCATGATCGCCGCCCTCCAGCTTGTGACGCGACATCTTGCCTTTGTCCGGACTGTGCAGCGTTACCAGCCAGCTCTTCTGGCTCAGTTCAATCGCAACGAAAATCGTGCCACAATGCCCGGCGGTGGGCGTGTCTACGGTCGATGCTTGCATCTGGCTCTCCGATGGTTCGAGTGTGGAAACCCAAACCTACCGGAAAGGGCACGCTCACCGCCCCATGGAATCTACGACGCCCGAAAAAAATCGGCGGCCCCGAGGGGCCGCCGATCGCTTCGTCCGCCGATCGTTTCGATTGGGTCGACGCGACTAGCCCGCCGGGCCGGCGTCCTCGAGGATCGGGCCGAACATTTCCCAACGCTCGCCGTTGAACCTCATCATCTGCAACTGCTTGTTGACGCGATAGTCGTCCGGCGCGGTGTTGGCGAGGATGCCCGGCAGCGCCAAGTCTAGTTGAACGTTCTTCAGGCTGGTGGCTACCTTCATGACGTTCTCGCGGGTGAGGTTATCGCCGCATTTTTCGAGGACGTAGACCATCAGCTCAGACGTCGAGTAGCCGTAGGAGTTGAAGCTCGAATCCTTGTCGCCGTCGGGATAGTACTTCGCCATGAATTCGAAATACTTCTTCATGCCGGCATCGTCCTTCCAGGTCGGATCGAGCGGATCCTTGCCGTAGTTGACGCTGATCACGCCCTTGGAGGCTTCAAGCCCCGCCGGCTTCATCACGGCGCCGACCGAGGTGGCGTTGATGTCGAGGATGTGCACCGGCTTCCAGTTCAGTTCGTAGATCTTCTTGATCGCCTGCGCCGCCTGCTTGGGCGTCGTCGCCGAGAAGAACAGGTCCGCGCCGGCGTCCTTGATCTTGAGGATCTGTGAATCGATGGTCGGATCGGATACTTCGTAGGAGGCTTCCGCCACGATCATCTTCGCGGCCTTGTCGCCGAGGCCCGCCTTGATGCCATTCAAATAGTCCTTGCCGAGGTCGTCGTTCTGATAGAGCACGCCGATCTTGGCGTTCGGATGTTCCTTGATGATGTACTGGCCGTAGATGCGGCCCTCGACGAAGTAGTTGGGGTTGAAGCCCATCGTCCAGGGGAAGTTCTTCGGATCGGTGAACTTCGACGCGCCGGTCGCGGCGAACAGCTGCGGCACCTTCTTGGAATTGAGATACTTCTGTACCGCGGCGTTCGAAGGCGTGCCGAGGAGCTGGAAGGTGAGCAGCACTTCGTCGCTCTCGACCAGCTTGCGAACCTGTTCGACCGCTTTCGGCGGCGAATAGGCATCGTCATACTGGATCAGGTTGATCTTGCGGCCGTTCACGCCGCCCTTATCGTTGATCATCTTCATATAGGCGGCTTGCGTCTTGCCGATGGTGGCATAGGCGGAAGCCGGTCCGGAGAATGGATTGGTCTGGCCGATCTTGATCTCGGTGTCGCTCGCGCCGGTATCGTATTTTTTCTGCGCGGAAGCCGTCGAGACCGACAGCGCAAGCGCGAGCGCCGTGCCGGTGACCAGATGGAAAATACTTGTCTTCATTATGCTGCGTTCCTCATGTGTTTATGATTGAGCTGATGACCTTGCCGCGGCTTCGTTGGGCCAACAGACGTCATTGCTGCCACAATAGTGGCGGAAGCCATATTGCAATGCAAGACGTAGCTAAGTCGGATGGTTTCCAGGGCAGATCGCTGCGAAGGTAGCAGGTTCCCTATGCACAAAAAGAATCCAGCACGAGAATCCGCCTCGCAATGATGCAGGTCGGGAAATAGGAGCCAAGCCGGCATCAAAACGAAAAACCGGCGTCATCCGGGAGCACGACGCCGGTTCTGCCGATCGATAGCTCTGTTTAACCGGCCGGTCCGGCATCCTCGATGATCGGGCCGAACAGCTCCCAGCGTTCGCCGTTGAACTTCATCATCTGCATCTGCTTGTTGATGCGGTAGTCGGTCGGCGAGGTGTTGGTGACCATGCCGGGCAGCGACAGGCTGCCGGTGGCGTTCTTCAGGCTGGTCGCCTGCTTCATGATGTTTTCGCGGGTGAGATCGTCGCCGCATTGTCGCAGGATATGCACCAGCAGTTCCGCAGTGGAATATCCGTAAATGTTGACCGTGTTTTGCTTGTCGCCTTCAGGATAATATTTGTCCATGAAGGCGAAATAGGCCTTCATGCCGGCATCGTCCTTCCACTGCGGATCGCCCGGATCCTTGCCGTAGGCGGTAGAAATGATGTCCTTGGAATTCTCGAGGCCAGCGGGCTTGAGCGTGGCGGAGATCGGGCTCGCATTGATGTCCAGGATGTGGACCGGCTTCCAGCCGAGGTCGGCAGCCTTCTTGATCGCCTGCGCGGCAAATTTAGGCGTCGAGGCGTCGTAGAGCAGATCGGCGCCTGCGGCCTTCAGCCGGACGATCTGCGAGTCGATGGTCGGATCGGTTAGTTCGTAGGAGGCTTCGGCGACGATCATTGTCGCGGCCTTGCCGCCGAGGGCTTCCTTCAGGCCAGTGATATAATCGCGGCCGAGATCGTCGTTCTGATAGAGGATGCCGATCTTGGCGGTAGGGTGGTTCTTCAGAATGTACTGCCCATAGATGCGCCCTTCGGACTGGTAGTTGGGATTGAAGCCCATCGTCCAGGGAAAGTTCTTGGGATCGGTGAATTTCGATGCGCCGGTCGCGGCCAATAGCTGCGGCACCTTCTTGGCATTGAGATATTTCTGAACGGCGGCGTTCGACGGCGTGCCGATGATCTGGAACGTGAACAGAACCTCGTCACCCTCGACCAGCTTGCGCACCTGCTCGACGGCCTTCGGCGGTGAGTAGGCGTCGTCATACTGAATCAGGTTTAGTTTGCGGCCGTTGATGCCGCCCTGCTCGTTGATCATCTTGAAATAGGCGGCCTGCGTCTTGCCGATGCCGGCATAGGCCGAGGCCGGTCCGGAGAAAGGAACCGTCTGACCGATCTTGATTTCGGTATCGCTCGCACCGGGATCGTATTTCTTCAGCGCGTTGGCGGGCAAGGCCGACACCGCGATCGCAACGGCTGCGCCTGCGAGCCAGTGGAACATGCCGCTTCTCATAAAGAGACCTCCCATATATCGCTCGACGATCGTGTCAGACCATCGGTTCGGATGGCCAGTCGTCATCGTTGCCCGGGAGTTTGGCGGAACGGATTCTGCAATGCAAGGCAGCGCCGGGTAGACGAATTTCCTACGCCAGCCAGAGCAGGATCAGTGCGAGTGTCGCAGGCACCGCCTGCACATAAAGTATCCGTCGGCTCACAGTCGCCGCGCCGTAAACGCCGGCCACGATCACGCACAGCAAAAAGAAAACCTTGATCTGGAACGCGAAGGCCGCATTGGGATGGAGCAGGCCCCAGACGAGTCCCGCGGCCAGGAAGCCGTTATACAAGCCCTGGTTGGCGGCCAGCACCGCCGATTCCGTCGCTTTCTCGATGGAGTTGCGGAAAGTCTTCAGACCCAGCGGCTTGGTCCAGAGAAACATTTCGAGAATGAGAAAATAGATATGCAGCGCAGCCACCACCGCGACCAGAAAATTGGCAATGAAGATCATGTTGCGGTCGCCCAACCGGCTGCGGAATTCGGGTGGACGCTAGCACGCGGCAGGTGAAAAGTGCGGGACGCTTGCGGATATTTTTAAGGGACTGACGATGCCGGAGAGCTTCAACCTCGACCGCCTGCCGACGCCAATCGGGACGGCGCTATTGGTCACCGATGCGGACGGCCTGCTCCGCGCGCTGGACTGGGAGGATTACGAGCCGCGCATGAAGCAGTTGCTGCGCCTGCATTATGACGCGGTGGAGCTCAAGAATGCGCGGGCGCCGCGCGAGCTGCGCGGCGCACTGACCGGCTATTTCAAGGGCGATCTCGACCGCCTCGCCGCGATCGAATGGCGCGTCGCCGGTACGCCATTCCAGCAAAAGGTCTGGAACGCGCTGCCGAAGATCCCGGCCGGCACGACGCTGAGCTACGGCGCGCTCGCCGCGAAGCTTCGGATGCCCAAAGCCGTCCGCGCCGTCGGCCACGCCAACGGCTCCAACCCGATCAGCGTGGTCGTGCCCTGTCACCGCCTGATCGGCGCCAACGGTTCGCTGGTGAAGTATGGCGGCGGACTGGAGCGCAAGCGCTGGCTGTTGCAGCACGAGGGCGCTCCGATTCAAAAAGGGGACGGGTCAATCAAGCAGCGGGGAGGTGTGCTTGAGGACCCGTCACAAGTTTAATCGGTAATGCGCTAGTCGAGGCCTCGTGTGTTTCGCATGTCCCGCACGATATAGATGAACACAAGAATCGTGGGTGCCCAGGCCAGTATCGCGCCCACCATCATCGCATGTACTGTCGTCATGGTCGCTCCTTGGGTATCCGTTCCACCCCCTTGGCTGGATCAGTTTCTTTCCGCGACCGACGGTTCAGGACATTTGTAGAGCCATCTCCAATAGGCCCGGTTGCGCTCCTGCTGCCGCCTGTAGATCTCGCGGCACTTCGCCGAGCAAAACTGCTCGAAGTACCAACTGCGCCGGACCAGCCCGAAGGGCCGCTTGCATTCAGGATTTCCGCAGCAATTCGTCATGACGACGCAGCCTCCGCGTTCGCTCGCCGCATCCAGCGAATGAAGTTCTCCTGGCCTCGATAGAGGCAAAGCCGTCCGCAGTAGTATTCACGCGCAGGATTCAGCGAAATAATTTTGGGATCTTCACTGTCGCACTGGGAACACCGTGGTTCTGTACGCATGGCGACCTCCTTCTGAGGGATTGCCGGTACCGATCAAATTGTGTGCTGCATTTTCTCGGCCCTCGCTAACTCGAGGGGCGCGACGATGCCCGGAGTCTTGCGCCCGTCCCCGGCCGCTATCAACCTGTCTAGATGGTTGGCGGGATCATCCTTACGTATGGCCGGTCCGCAACACATGGGGGCCGACCCATTGGGGTCATTTGCCCGTTGCCACGCCCTTTCCCTTCAGGGCGGCATCGAGGCACGCGATCAAGGCTTCGCCGTCGAAGGGCTTGGTCAGGTAGCAGGTCGCCCCGGCCTTCAGCGCTCGCGCGCGATCGCTCTCGACCGAGAAGGCGGTGACGAAAATGAACGGCAGGCGGTGTCCCCGGGCAAGCAAGTGGGCCTGCAACTCGAGCCCGCTCATGGTCGGCATTCTGACATCCGCGATCACGCACGATGTGTCACCCAGATGGGACGATCGCAAAAACTCCTCGGCCGACGCGAATGTATGGACGGTGTAGCCAAACGATCTCACGAGGTTGTGGGTCGCGGCGCGAACGGAACCATCATCGTCGATGACTGAAATTACCGGTGGGTTGGACACAGCGGTCCTTCCTGGAGACGACCACAGGGTGTCCCTTGCTGCACAGCCGCGGCTGCAGAGTGCGTCCGAAATCAGAGTCGGAGAATCATACTTAGGTTTGCGGCCCGCCGGACGCGGGCCCGATCCCGAGCATCTCGGCCATCCTCACCAGATCGGGCAGCGATTTCGCGGCCATTTTTCGCATGATGTGCCCGCGGTGTATCTTCACGGTGATCTCGGCAATGCCGATTTCGGCGGCAATCTGCTTGTTCATGCGCCCGGCGGTGACCAGAGCCATCACCTCCCGTTCCCGCGGGGTCAGGGTCGCGAACCGCGCATGGAGGCCCGAGAGGACCCTGGCTTCATCGCGGCTGATCCGGTCGCGTTCGATTGCCGTGGTGACGGCATCCAGCATGTCCTGGTCGCGGAATGGCTTGGTCAGGAAGTCGACGGCGCCGGCCTTCATCGCCCTGACCGTCATCGGGATATCGCCGTGGCCCGTCATGAAGATGATCGGAATGCGAATATCGGCCTTCGCCAGTTCGGCCTGAAAGTCGAGGCCGCTCAGGCGCGGCAGCCTGATGTCGAGGATCAGGCAGCTGGCAACGTTCGGAAGCGTGCTCTGCAGAAATTCGTGGGCCGAACCGAACACTTCGACCCGCAAGCCCACCGACCGGAAAAGATTGCTCAGTGCTTCACGCATCGATGCGTCGTCGTCGACAACGAAGACGACCGGTTCCTCGGCGCTTGTGAGGGTGTCACGTGATGCTGGGCGGCCGGTCACGTGCTGTCCTCCCGATGCAATGGCAAGGTGAACTGAAACGTCGCACCGGGGCCGGCATTGCCGGAGGCCGACAGCCGTCCGCCGTGGGCGTTGACGATCGAGCGGCAAATCGACAGGCCCATGCCCATGCCGCTGGATTTGGTGGTGAAGAAGGCGTCGAACAGCCGATCGGCATTCTCGGCGGCGACGCCGACACCGCAGTCGCTCACCGTGACCAGAACCTGGCTTGCCTCGTCCTGTCGCGTCCGGATCACCAGTTCGCGCGGCCGGTCCTTGACCGGCTGCATCGCTTCAATCGCGTTGATGACGAGGTTGAGGATGACCTGCTGCAGCTGGATCCGGTCGGCGAGGACCAGGGGGAGGGTGGGGGCCAGCTCCAGCCGCAGCGCCACCCGGTGGCTGGACAGCTCATGCTGCGCGAGGCCGATGACCTCGTTGACGACCTCGTTGATGTCAAGCGGCGCTTTCTGATCGGCCGTCTTGTTGGCGAGCGCACGGACGCGCTGGATCACTTCACCCGCCCGATTGCCGTCCTTGACGATCGATTGCGCGACGCTGCGCGCTTCTTTCAGGTTGGCAGGCTCGCGGTCGAGCCAGCGCAGGCATGCGGCGGCGTTGGTGACGACGGCGGCGAGCGGCTGGTTCACTTCATGGGCGATCGACGCGGCGAGCTCGCCCAGCGCAGTCACGCGGGTGACGTGCGCGAGGTTCGCCTGCGCCTCATGCAGTTCCGCTTCGGCGCGCCTGCGCGAGGTGACGTCGGTCACCGCCCCGACAAATTCGATCTCGCCCGACGCATCCGTTACCGCATGCGCGGTGGCATGGACGTGTTTGACCGAGCCGTCGGGCATCAGCAATCGATATCCGTGCGCGAAGTCCTTTCCGTCGCGGGACGCGCGGTCGATGGTCTGTTCCACGCGCGCACGATCGTCTGGATGAACGCGCTGAAAGACTGTGGCGTGCCTGATGGAGGGGGCCTTGTCGTAACCAAACATTCTGAATGTTTCTTCCGACCAGATGAGTTCGCCGCTGGCGACGCGCCAGCCGAAGCTGCCGGTGCGGCTCAATCGCTGAGCTTCGGCCAGATACATTTCACTCTGTCGCAGGGCATTTTCAGCCTGCTTGCGCTCGGTGACGTCCTCGCATGCGATCAGCACGATCAATTGATTGTCGACCCGCCGCACGGCCTTGGCGTTTTCGCGAACCCAAAGCGACGAACCGTCCTTGCGAACCTTGCAGATCTCCCAACTGTGGGTTTGGCCGATGTTTTCCAGGCATATGGCAACGTTGCTCTGGGCCGCATGTTGCTCTTCGGCAGGAAAGACTTTCAGCACGGATTGCCCGAGCAATTCGCTGACGGAGTAGCCGAGTTGCGCGGCACCGAATGTGTTGACGGACAGCACGGTGCCGGCGGCGTCGACCATGAAATACATCACCGGGTTGTGTTCGAATACCTCCTTCCATTGCGCTTCGCTGTGACGCTGCGCCTCTATCGCGTGTTGTTCGGCTCGTGCCCGCCCGTGCAGCACGGCTTCCATCTGCCTGCGGGTCGTGCCCACCCGGCGCATCATGATCAGGGAGGCTAGAAGCGAGGCGATGAGCAATACGACGGCAGTCAAGTGAGCGGGGGCCGCCGGCGCGGGACCGAGAACAAGCCAGATGAAAGCTGCCGCGGCCAATGCCAGCACCATGCTGCCCAGCAGCCATTGCTCGGCCGAGCGCCAGGATTTCATGGTCTGGTTACGCATCATCGGCAGCATCGCTCGGCCACTCCAGGCCCCGCTGCGTCGCTAGGTGATCTCTGTCATCAGCGGCGACAACGTCGCCCTCCCAACAGGCCGCATACTAGCAGCTTTTGGACGCCCGAGGATATTCCGGTGATGCGTCCGGGAGTGCGACATGCCGATCACCTGCCGCGATCCCAAACCTAGGTATGATCGTGCCAGCCGAACGTAATGCGTGGATCAACCTTCGTTCAATAGTCCGTCTGGTTTCAATGATGAACTCTGTTGGGTAACCCGATGGCGCTAAAGCTTTCCGGAATTGCCCGCGGGAAAGGTTTTTGCGCAACCTTCAACCGGACGTCTCGTCGGACGCAAACATCTCGTTGCAGTTGTCAAGCCCGTAACCCAGCGCTCGTCGCCCGCAAATTTGGGGATTGATATGCCGAAAGACCGCCTGCACTTGATCCTTTGCTCTGATGACATCGGATCCGAAGCCAAGCGCCGGAGATCCGACCGCAGCTTCCAACCTTCCGTGATCGATGGCGGCAAGCGAGCAATCGCTGTGCCGGCAGGGGACCCATGGCAAGCTCTGCTCGAACTATTCGATCTCGGCCTTCTGGTTTCGCGGGCAAATTATCTTGCCTTCGTGGTGGCGGGTCTGGCGGCTCTCGAGCATCACGGTTGGGCTGATCTTCAAACAGAGCAATCAGACTCGCGATAGCGCGTTTGCTGTGGTCGTTTGGATCGGCGCCGACGGTTCGCCGGTCAAATATGGCGGCGAGGTCGCGCGAAAACGCCGGCTGCTGTCGCATGAGGGCGTGAGTCTCCGCCCGCCGGCCCCGCGAGGCGCGGCCATTCCCCGGTGAATAGAAGTTGCGGATTCCGCCCACGTGTGCGACGTTCTGTAGCATTGAGGCCCGAGATCGCAAGGTAGCACCATGGATGACAGCCTGCCCGAACTGGGCGACCTCGAACGCGAGGTCATGCAACTGGTTTGGGCCAATGGTCCTGTCACGGCCGAGGCCGTCCGCGAGCGGCTTTCACGCCCGTTGAAAGAATCCACCGTCCGCACCGTGCTGCGACGACTGGAAGACAAGGGCTACACCACGCACACCGTGGATGGGCGAACCTATGTCTATCAGGCCGCCGAGCCGCGCGCGCGGGTCGCGGCGAAAGCCGTCCAGCGCATCGTCGACTGGTTCTGCAACGGCTCCGTCGAAGAGGTCCTGGTCGGCATGGTGGACACGGCGATGCTCGACCAGCGCCAGCTGCGCACGCTGGCCGATCAGGTTGCGAAGGCCAAGACAAAAACTGAGATCAAGACCGAGACCAAGACAGAGGCGAAGGGAAGGAGGAGATAATGCTGGCGATTCTGGCGGAGTCGGCGCTGCGCTCCCTGTTGCTCGGAGGCGTCGTGTGGATCGGCTTGAATCTCTTTCGGGTGCGAAATCCGCACATGCACATGACCTCCTGGGCCATGGTGCTGCTGGCGTCGCTGTCGATGCCGCTGTTGATGCATTGGACCACGGTGACCGTCCCTGTGGATGCCTTGCCGGTGCCGGCAGCCGAACATCTGTGGTCTGCTGGTCCATCGAGTGGTCCGTCAGCGGAGCCGCTGCGCGACATGCTTCCGGCCGAGCAGGGCATGACCGCCGCCGCTCGCCCAGCGCCCGTGCAGGCGCTGAATTGGCTGGCGCTGGCCACCCTCGTTTATGCGCTCGTTGCCGGCCTTTTGTTGTCGAGGCTGGCGGTCGGCCTTTATCTGACCTGGCGGCTGACCCGTGCCGCCAAGCCGATGCGCGCGCCCTGGACCGCCGACTGGAGCGTGCGCGTGAGCAGCGTGATCGCCGGGCCCGTCACCTTCGGCTCGACCATTCTGCTTCCGCCGCAATGCTTCGATTGGGATGTGCGCAAGCGCCAAGCCGTGCTCGCCCATGAGGGGGCTCACGTCGCCAACCGTGATTTCTATCTGCTGCTGCTCGCCGCGCTCAATCGTTCGGTGTTCTGGTTCAGCCCGTTCGCGTGGTGGCACCACACCAGGCTGGCCGAACTGGCCGAAATCATCAGTGATGCAAGAGCGCTCGAAGTGGTCGAGGACAGGCTGTCCTACGCCGAGATCCTGCTCGACCTCGTGCAGCACGTTCGGCGGGCGCCGGCGGGAATCGAAATGGCGAGGGCCTGCACGGTGCGCAGCCGGGTAGAGCGCATTCTCGCTGCAACCGCGGCCCCCGCGAAGCTGGGCTGGGGAAAACGCATCGGGACCGCGGCCGTCATCCTGCCGGTCGTCATCGTTTCTGCCGGTTCGATCGCCTATCGCACCGCGCCGATATCTCCGCCGTCGCAAGAGCATTCGGCAGCACCTGCGACGGCCGTGCACAAGCCACAGTCGGTCTCCTTCTATTCATTGGGCCGCGCGTCGATCTTTACCGTCTCCCGGGAGGGCGACGAGTTGTTCGGCCAGGTCAGCGGACAGCGAAAGCTCCGCCTGGCTGCGGCGGGCGATGGCACCTATTCCTATCCGGCGCCGGCCGGCCCGATTCTCGTGGCGGTCGGCGGTGAGCGTCGACAGGCTGGTCCGGTGCTGAGCCAGAATGGCCATGACATCAGCGCCATCAGGGTCGCCGAATTGTCGCCGCAGAACGTCGAGGCCGATGCGGGCCCGCTGGATTCATATTGCGGCTCCTACCATCTGGGGCTTGGCCGCGTGCTCACCATTACTCGCGAGGGTGAACGGCTCTCTGCGCAGGAGACCGGTCGGCCGAAATTCGAGATCGTGGCGCGCGGCATCGATGCCTTTGCCAGCAGCCACGATGATCTGGTTGTTTTCCTGCGTGATGGTCAGGCCAAGGTGACCCAGGTTCTGCTGCACGAGCCGGTGTACGGTGCCCGATTGGCGCCGCGGGTCGCCGCGGCCAGGGCAAAGGTGATCGAGGAAGACTTTTCGCGTCGGATCGCCGCAGCGCCGGATCGATTCAGGGATCAAACCCCGCTGCCGGGCAGCAAGGAGGCAATCCTGCGTGGGATCGATGATATGCAGCGCGGAGCGCCCAATTACGAGCGCATGAGCGCGTCGTTGACGACCAAGATCCGTCGCCAGGCGTCCGAGCTGCAGGCCATGTTCAAGGCGTTCGGCGCGGTGGAATCGATCTTCTTCCGCGGCGTCGGCCCGGGTGGCTACGACATCTATGGCGTGAAGTTCGCCAATGGCGTCGCTGAATTCCGCATCCTGCTGTCGGAGGATGGCAAGGCCGACGATGTCATCTTCCGGCCGGATGGCAACAACAAGCCTGGTGGCGTCCTCGCCTGTTCGGAGGAAGCGGGCCTCAGAGCCACGGCCGAAACCGCGCCGATCAAGGTGCTGATCTACAATGGCAGCGGGAGCGATCTTCAGCTCTTCAAGCTGGACGCGGAGGGCAAACGTGCGGCCTCCGGTACGATCGGCGAGGAAATGACGTTTCCGGTCACGACCTATGTCGACAGTCCATGGGTGATCGCCGATGCAGCGGGGAGGTGTCTGGAGATCGTGCTGCCGGGACAGCAAACGCGCTTTCACACGGTCGAGGCGAACGGCCGGCCGGGCGGCGCAGTGCTGCCACGCACCGTTCCGCTGACCGGCAGTGAAGCGAAGCTGCGCGGATATATCGAGGCCGTTGGCCGCGGCGAGCCGGACTACGATCGCATGACGTCCGAAGTCGCGGCGCAGACGCGCCAGCAGCTTCCCTTCAACCAGGCCATTATCTCGAGGCTCGGTGCCTTGCGCGCGATGTCGTTCCGGGGCGTCTCAGGGCTCGGCAGCGACATCTATATCGTCCAGTTCGCCAATGGTTCGGCGGAGTGGCGGATCGGCCTGGTCAAGGACGGCACGATCGGACGAATTGCGCTGGGTCCGCAGTATTAGTGCAGGGCGCGGACTTCATTCGCGCGCAGCCAAATTCGAATGGATGCGACCTGATGAGGCGAGGTCGTTGGTGGACCTTCGCGCCTCCTCTTCGTGTCCCGTCAGTTGATCCGCTGACCCGTGATCTGCCAGGGCCCTGGATTGAGCACCAGCCGCATCGGTCCTGCCCCGTCGCGCAGAAAGGCAAGGCGGGTGTGGTCGCCGCCATCCACGAAGAATTCGTTGCTCGACATCGGGACGACCGGGGTCGCTGCACCTTTCTCAAAATCGAGGACCGGCAGGTCTCCGCTTGCCTCGATCAGGAGCTTGCCATCCTTGTTGACGACTTGAAGATCGGCAGCTCCTTGTAGTCGGATCTGGACGCGGACGAGCGACACCTCGATCGGTGCGTCCTGCCCCTTGCGTACGACCCTCACGCGAACCCTGGTGTTGACCGGCCCGCGCATCTTCTCGATCGCCTGATTGAGGGAAATGCCTTGGATCGCCACGTCGTCGAGATGTGTGATGATGTCACCTGCCATGATGCCGGCCTTGGCGGCGGGCATGCCCCGGATCGGCGACACCACCTTGACGAGGCCACGTTCGATGGCGATGTCGACGCCAAGGCCGCCGAACTCGCGGGGTACCTGCATGTCGCGTGAGCTGGACGATCCGAGCCGATAGATTCCCGCGTAAGCCGCGAGCGTGTCCGAGTCGATCCTCACCGGGGCTGCGGCAGCGTCCGGGACGCCATGGTCAGGAACGCGGAAGGCTCCGTAGGTGAGGTTGCGAAGCGGGCGCTGGAAAGGACCGCTCCCGCCGGACGCATGGATCATCTGCACGACAACAAGCTGCTCTGTCGGGTCCACCCAGAAATAGGTACCGGATGCGCCCATCCAGCTAAAGCTGCCAACTGATCCGGGCACCAAACTCCACGCGGCATCGCTGCGCACGGCAAAGCCGAGGCCCCAGGTCGAGCCCGCGAGCGGGCCGACGCCACCGCTGGCATAGCCGGCGAAGCGGATGCCGGATGGCAGCGCGTTCGTCGTCATTCGCCTGATAGTTGCGGGCGAGAGGATGCGGACGCCGTCGAGTTCGCCGCCGTTGAGCAGCATCTGGCAGAACCGCAGATAATCGGCGGCCGTCGACACCAGTCCACCCCCACCCGAGAACAGTTTGGTGGGCTTGGTGACATCCGCCAACACGCTGTCGGGCGGACCGATCCAGTTATCTGCGGGCGGATCGACCAGGCGGGACAGCTTGGCTTCAGGCACGTAAAAGCCGGTATCGATCATGCCCAGCGGCTTGAACAGGCGTGCCTCGAGAAATTGATCGAGCGGTTGACCGGAAACAACTTCCATGACACGCCCGAGCACATCGACCGAGTGACCGTAGTCCCAGACCTCGCCCGGTTGATGAGCAAGTGGGAGCTTGGCCAGTTCGGAAACGACGTCGGCAAGAGTCCTGTCGCGGTGAAAGACGCCGGCCTTGTCGTAGAGGTGCTTGTGGTACAGTTGGTCCACCTTCGCGTTACCGACGCCATGGATCATCCCGGCGGTATGGCGCAGCAGATCCTCGACGATCATCGGACGCTTCTCAGGCTCGTATGTGATGTCGGTCTTGCCGGTCGCCGCGTCCCTGGTCTCGACAGCAACTGTCGTGCCCTTGAACTCGGGAAGATACTGGGAGACCGGAGCAGCAAGATCGAGCTTGCCCTCCTCGACCAGCATCATCGCGGCGACACTGGTGACCGGCTTGGTCATCGAGGCGATCCAGAAGATCGCATCGCTCTGAAGCGGGATCGTCTTTGCGCGGTCGCGAAAGCCGACTGCCCGCAGATACGCGACCTTGCCGTTGCGCGCGATCGCCGCAACCGCGCCCGAGAAGGCGCCGGCATCGACCTGCGACTGCTGCCAGGCAGCGATCCGCGCCAGCCGCGATGACGAGAAGCCGAGTGCTTCCGGGTCGCCCACCGGCGCGACGGCGTACGCGAGGGCGGCGGTGGCGAGGCCGAGAGTCACGAGATAGAGAATCGACAATGCCGCGAGTAGCCGATGCAGACGCTTCATTCGGGTATCCCTTTCCGGCCTGGCGAGAGCGATAGGCGGCGGACGCAAAGGAGGGGTCGTTGGACCTTCGGAAGCGTCATCAGTGGCGATATGCTACAATGCGTAACATTGACCATGCGGAAGGTCAATCCGGCGGCCTTACGGCTCTCAATCGGTGCTTGCACCGCAGTCGCCTAAATGTTACGACTCGTAGCACTACAGGATGTCGCATCCTCGGGTATCGCCATGAGCCGTTCTGCAAAGGCTGAAGCGGCGCTGGCCCTCCATCGGTTCGGGATGGGGCCGCGTCCGGGATCGATCGCGGCGATCGAGGCCGACCCGCGCGGCGCGTTGATCGCCGAACTCGATCGTCCCGCGATCAGCGAACTCGCTGCCGCCAATCTGCCTTCGAGCGCCAAGGCCTTTCGCGCGGTGACCGACGCGTTTGCGAAGCGGCAAGCCAAGGCGATCGTCGCCAAGAAAGAACAGGACGCGAAACGCCAGCAGATGGAGGAGGCGTCCGCGATGACGGAAGGCGCCGCGCAGGGTCAGGGTACGGGCGAGATAGCGGCAAAGATGGCCGCCGAAGCCGTCCCCGATCCGGGGCGGCCGATCTATCTCGAAGAGGCGCGGATTCGCGTCGCGGCCGCGCTCGGCGCCGAGATCGGTTTTGTCGAGCGTCTGGTCTGGTTCTGGTCCAATCATTTCTGCGTCTCGGCCGACAAGATCCGCAGCATGTCCGGCGCCTATGAGCGCGAGGCGATCCGTCCTCACGTGCTCGGCCGCTTCACCGACCTGTTGCTGGCCACCGAGGGCCATCCGGCGATGCTGTTCTATCTCGACCAGACGGTCTCGATGGGCGCGAACTCGACAGCCGGAATCAACCGCACCCGCGGGCTGAACGAAAATCTCGCGCGCGAGATTCTGGAGCTGCATACGCTGGGCGTGCGGACCGGCTATACCCAGGATGACGTCATCGGCTTCGCCAACATTCTCACCGGATGGACGCTGGTGCCGCCCGGCGACAATCCCGAGCATGGCGGCGAATTCACCTTCAATCCCCGCCTGCACGAGCCCGGCGCGCAGAAGGTATTGGGAAAGTCCTACGAGGACGAAACGGTGGAGCAGGGACGCGCCGTGCTGCGCGATCTCGCCGCCAATCCTGCGACGGCTTCGCATGTGGCAACCAAGCTGGCCCGCCATTTCGTGGCCGATACGCCGCCGCCTGCGCTGGTGGAGCGGATGGCGAAGGCCTTTCTCGATACCGGCGGCGATCTCAAGCAGGTCACCAAGGTGATGGTCTCGTCCGACGAAGCGTGGACGCAACCGCCGGCCAAACTCAAGCGGCCCGGCGAGTGGGTGGCCGGCATGGTGCGCGCGACCGGGCTCACGCAGGCCGACCCCACGCGGTACACGGATGGACAGGTCCTGCTCGGCGAACCGCTGTGGCGTCCGCCGTCGCCCAAGGGTTTCCCGGACGATGAAGCGTCCTGGATCGACGGCATGGGACGGCGGCTCGACGTCGCCAATAATTTCGCCGAGCGCATCGCAGGCAGGACCGATCCCCGGGAGGTCATCGAGACCGTGCTCGGGTCACAGGTGTCGCCGGAGGTGAAGCAGGCGGTCGGCCGCGCCGAGAGCCGTCAGCAGGCACTCGTGCTGTTGTTCATGTCGACCGAATTCCAGAGGAGGTGAGCATGAATTTTCGCCACCATCTGCCAACTCGCCGCGAGGCGCTGATCGGCGCCGGCAGCCTGTTCGCGTGGAGCCAGATGCCGAGGCTTGCACGCGCCGAGGGTCGTGATCCGCGCATGCTCGTCATTGTGCTCCGGGGCGCGCTCGATGGTCTCGGTGCGGTCGCCCCCGTCGGCGATCCCGACTGGATCGCCCTGCGCGGCGACCGCGCGCTCGTGCTCGACGGCAAGCCGCCGGCGCTGCCGCTCGACGGCTTCTTCGCGCTCAATCCCGCGATGCCGAACCTGCACCGGCTCTACAAGGCGCAGCAAGCGACCATCGTGCATGCGATCGCAACGCCCTATCGCGAGCGCTCGCATTTCGACGGCCAGGACGTTCTCGAAAGCGGCATCGCGCGGCCCGGCGCCGTCGACACCGGCTGGCTCAACCGCGCGCTGGCCGAGTTGGCGTCGGATGGCCGGGTCGATCCGCGCGGCAGCCGCGTCCTTGGCGTGGGCTCCGTGACGCCGCTGGTGGTCCGCGGCCGCGCGCCGGTGCTGTCATGGGTGCCGCAAAAATTGTTGCCGGCCAACGAGGACACCCAGGCCCGGCTGCTTGATCTCTACAAGCATACCGACCCGAAACTGGCCGTCGCGCTCGAGGCAAGGGTGCGTCTGGCGGCGCTTGGCGCCACCGGACCATCGGATGCCGCCATGGTCGACGGTGCTGCGCTTGCGGCTCCCGGCATCGCCGGGGTGCGGGCCTATTTTGCGGAAGCCGCCGGTACCGCGGCCCGCTTTCTCGCCAAGCCCGACGGCCCGCGGGTCGGTGCGGTCGGCTTCATCGGCTGGGACACCCACATCAACGAGGGTGCGGCGTCCGGTCAGCTCGCCAATCTCTTGGGGGCGCTCGACGGCGCGCTGGCGGCCATCGAGACCAACATGGGTGACGCCTGGCGCGAGACAGTGGTCGCCGTCATCACCGAGTTCGGACGCACCGCGCGCATCAACGGCACCAACGGAACCGACCACGGCACCGGCACGGTGGCGTTTCTCGCCGGCGGCGCCTTGCGGGGCGGGCGCGTGGTCGCCGACTGGCCGGGACTGAAGCAAGCCCAGCTCTATGAGGAACGCGACCTCAAACCCACGACCGATCTGCGCGCCGTGCTCAAGGGCCTGCTCCGCGATCATCTGAGAGTCGACGAGCCTGCGCTCGCAAGCACCGTGTTTCCCGACAGCATCGGCGTCGCGCCGATTGCGGGTCTGTTTGGTTAGTCAATCGAGGAGATAAAGCCGTGAAGAGGAAGTCTGCCATGAAGTCGCTAGCCATCGTCCTGTCGCTCGCCATTTCCGCCATCGTGCTGCCGTCTGGATTTACGACGGCGTCAGCCAGCAAGATGAACGGCAAATGTTGCCAGTCATCCGACGGCGGCCGCTCCTATCGCTACCGGATGGCGATGCGGCGGGCCGCGATCCCGCATACCTGCAGCGCCTATGCCGCCTCCTGCATTCACAATTCCAGCACACGGCCGGACCGCTCGCAAATGTGCGGCGACGCAAAATCGCAATGCCTGCAGACCGGGCTTTATGTCGGCCCCTACAGCGGCAGGCACTTCGCCGGAATGCAGAAGATGTAACGGCCTCGCGCAAATTGGCCCGATGTCTCCTGCTTCCGCATCCCGGCGTTTCCTATGTCGATACTCACAGGCCGCGAGCTCGAATTCCTCACCAGCTTGAATGGCAGCTGGGCGAGGCTCTATCGCAACGAGCTCGCGCGTCTCCTGCATAAGGTTGACGACCGATGCGACGCCCACCACGAAACCCATTCCATCATTCGGATCTCGGCGGCGCCTTCCTCGCCTTCGCACCGAAGTTCTGCGACGACGACGACGTAACACGCGGACCGTTGTCGGACGACCACCTGCCTTACCCGACGCGCCATCAGCGGTCGTCCATTCTCTCGCTGCTGATCGATGCGCTGCGCTATCGCAGGCATCATCCGGTGGCACGGCCGACCATCGCCATCCCCGCCAAGCCGGACGCGGGCAAGGATTCGTAAGGCCGTCGTGAGGATCGCGCTGGTCGATGTAGGATGGGTAGAGCGAGGCGAAACCCATCGCCGCCAACGCAAGTTCAGTCGTCGTCACCCGCGCAGGCGGGTGATCCAGTATTCCAGAGACGTCACTGATTGAACTGATAGGCCGCGGCGTACTGGATCCCCGCCTGCGCGGGGATGACAGTTGTATATGTGTCGCTATTTTTTCGTCGCTGCGAGCGCAGCGAAGCAATCCATCCATCCCCGCGACGAGGCAGCTATCGCTTTGCTCCACCCATCCCACAGGATTGGCGTATCACGCCGCCGGCTGCGCGACGTCGTCTTCGCTGGCAAGCAGATGAATCAGTGCGCTCTTGATCGCAGCCTGCCGGGTTGGCGCGTTGATCTGGGCGCCGAGCAAATCTGTCACGTAGAACACGTCGCGGGCGCGTTCGCCGAAGGTCGCGACATGGGCGGAGGCAATGTTGAGGTTGAGCTTCGAGATCGCGGTCGTCAGTTGATACAAAAGGCCCGGACGGTCGAGGCCGGAGACCTCGATCACGGTGTAGCGGTCCGACCACTGGTTGTTGATGGTGACCTCCGGCTCGACCACGAAAGCGCGCACCTTGCCGCGGTTGGCGGCCTTGCGGGCCACCACTTCGGGCAGCCGCAGCTTGCCTTCGAGCACCTGCTCGATCATCTCGCCGATGCGGGTGGCGCGGCGTCCCTCGTCCTCGTCGCGATCGTACTCCCTGGAGATGGCGATGGTATCGAGCGCGCGGCCGTCGGTGGTCGTGTAGATCTGCGCGTCGACGATGTTGGCGCCGGCGGAGGCGCAGGCGCCCGCAATGATCGACAGCAGCCACGGATGGTCGGTCGCCAGTATCGTCAGTTCGGTGACGGCGCGTGCCTCGTCGAAGCCGACATTGATCGCGAGCTGATGCCCGGCCTGTTCGCTGGCGCGGATGAAACGCGCCTGGCGAATCTTGCGTTGCAGGTCGACCTTGAGCCAGTAGGCGGGATAGTGCCGCCCGATATAGGCGTTGAGTTCAGCGTCCGGCCATTCGGTGAAGGCGGCGCGGAATTCGGATTGCGCCACGGCGATGCGCTGCGCGCGGTTCACTTCCGAGAAGCCGCCGGTCAGGACCGGCTCGGTCTCGTAATACAGCGTGCGCAGCAACTGCGCCTTCCAGCCGTTCCACACGCCGGGCCCGACGCCCCGGATGTCGGCGGTGGTCAGGATGGTCAACAGCTTCATCTGCTCGACGGATTGCACGACGGCGGCAAAATTCTCGATCGTCTTGCGGTCGGAGAGGTCGCGCGACTGCGCCACCGTCGACATTGTGAGGTGCTCTTCGATCAGCCACGCCACCAGCTCGGTATCGGCGGCGTTGAAGCCGAGCCGCGGGCACAGCCGCCGCGCCACCCTGGCGCCCGCGATCGAGTGATCCTCCGGCCGGCCCTTGGCGACGTCGTGCAGCAGCGTGGTGATGTAGATCACCGCGCGATGCTCGGGGCGGATCTTGCGGAACAGGTCGCTCGCGACCGTGAACTCGTCATTGCCGCCGCGCTCGATCTCCTGCAGGTGGCCGATGCAGCGGATCAGATGCTCGTCCACCGTATAATGGTGGTACATGTTGAACTGCATCATCGACACGATCTTGCCGAAGGCGCGGATGAAGTGACCGAGCACGCCGGTCTCGTTCATGCGCCGCAGCACGGTCTCCGCGTTATCGGACGTCAGGATCTCCATGAACAGCCGGTTGGCTTCCGGATTTTCACGAAGCTGGGAGTTCACCAGTTTCAGCGAGCGCGTCACCGTGCGCATCGCGTCGGGCTGGAAGGCGAGGTTGTGCTTCTGCGCGAGCTGGAAGATCCGGATCAAATTGACCGGGTCGTGCTTGAAGACGTCGGGCGCGGCGAGATTGATGCGGTTGTTGTCGATGATGAAGTCGTCGCTGTCGGGCACCCGTCGCCGCTTGATGCCCGGCCGCAGCCGCGCCACCATGCGGCTCAGCACCGGTGCAGGCTTGGCCTGCTCGTCTTCCAGCTTGGCGCACAGGATCGCGGTCAGATCGCCGACGTCCTTGGCGACCAGGAAGTAGTGCTTCATGAAGCGTTCGACATCCTGCATGCCGGGATGCGAGGTGTAGCCGAGCCTCACCGCGATCTCGCGCTGCATGTCGAACGACAGCCGCTCTTCGGCGCGCCCGGAGACGAAATGCAAATTGCAACGGACCGACCACAGGAAGTCGGCGCAGCGGCGAAAGGTGCGGTATTCCTGCGCGTCGAACACGCCGCGCTCGACCAGCTCGTCGGTCTCGCGCACGCGGTAGACGTATTTGGCGATCCAGAACAGGGTGTGCAGGTCGCGCAAGCCCCCCTTGCCGTCCTTGACGTTGGGCTCGACCAGATAGCGCGATTGCCCGGCGCGACGGTGGCGTTCCTCGCGCTCGGCAAGCTTGGCGGTGACGAATTCGGAAGCGGTGCCCTGCACGACGTCCTTGTCGAAGCGCGCGACCAGTTCGTCATAGAGCGGCTGGTCGCCGGTCAGAAACCGCGTCTCCAGGATCGCGGTGCGGATCGTCATGTCGCCGCGCGCCTGGCGGATACATTCGTCGACCGAGCGCGTGGCGTGGCCGACCTTCAACCCCATGTCCCACAGGCAATAGAGAATGGCTTCCGCGACCTGCTCGCCCCAGGCGGTCTGCTTGTAGGGCAGAATAAACAGCAGATCGATATCGGATTCCGGCGCCATCAGGCCGCGGCCGTAACCGCCGGTGGCCACCACCGCCATGCGCTCGGCGCCGGAGGGTACGTGCGAGCGATAGAGATGGCGTGTGGCCGCGGAGTAGAGAATGCGGATGATTTCGTCCTGCATGAAGCACAGCCGCTCCGCGCAGCGGCGGCCGTGGCGATCCTTCAGCAGCACGTCCTGCGCGGTCGCGCGCGCCGCGATCATCTCGGCCTTCAGGAGTTGGGCCAGCGCCGAGCGAAACACGTCCTCGCGGCCGGCATGTTTTTCGGCCAGCGCATCGACTGCCGCGGTGATCCGCGCGGTATCGAAACGTTCATCCGCTCCGGAGCGGTCCTCGGTCACGACGCTATCCATGATCTATCCCGATATCGGACGGCGCGGGGGCTGTCACTGATGATTGTGGGGCAACAGCAGTTCTATGCTGGATTTCGATCCGTTTGGGTAAAGCCGTGCTCACCACGGCCCGCTGCCGGCACGTATTTTCTTGTTGCGTTGCCGAATAACTTATTGAAAATAATTATGTTTCTTACGGCATCAAGGGAGGGACCATGCCCAGGATTTCACGGCGCGCACTGGCTGCAATCATCGCGGTCTCGACCTTGCTGCCCGGCGCGGCTTTTGCCGCCGACGCGCTCAAGGAGATTCGCATCGACTGGGCGACCTACAATCCCGTGTCGATGGTCCTCAAGCAGAAGGGATTGCTGGAGAAGGAATTCGCCAAGGACGGCATCAGCGTGGTCTGGGTGCAGTCGGCCGGTTCCAACAAGGCGCTCGAATTCCTCAACGCCGGCTCGATCGATTTCGGATCGACCGCGGGCTCGGCGGCGCTGGTCGCCAGGATCAACGGCAACCCGATCAAGTCGGTCTACGTCTATTCGCGCCCCGAATGGACCGCGCTGGTGGCAGCCAAGGATTCCAAGATCGCGTCCGTTGCCGATCTCAAGGGCAAGCGCGTTGCAGTGACGCGCGGCACCGATCCGCACATCTTCCTGGTGCGCGCGCTGCTCGGCGCCGGTCTGACGGAAAAGGACATCACCCCGGTGCTGCTGCAGCATGCCGACGGCAAGACCGCGCTGATCCGCGGCGATGTCGATGCCTGGGCCGGTCTCGATCCGATGATGGCGCAGGCCGAAGTCGAGGAGGGCGCAAAGCTGTTCTTCCGCAAGGCCGACGCCAACACCTGGGGCATCCTCAATGTGCGCGAGCAGTTTCTGAAGGATTATCCGGACGCCGTCCGCCGCGTGCTCGCGGTGTACGAGGAAGCGCGCAAATATTCGCTGGCCAATTACGACGACCTGAAGAAGACCTTCATCGGCGTGACGAAGCTGCCGGAAGCGGTCGTCGACAAGCAGCTCAAGGAGCGCACCGAGCTGACCCACAGCCGGCTTGGCGCCCCGCAGCGCGAATCCATCCTCGCCGCGGGCCTCGCTTTGCAGCAGGCCGGCGTCGTCGACGCCAAGGTCGACGTGAAGGCGACGCTGGACGCACTGATCGACGATCAGGTCCCGCTGCCGACGAATTGAGGCAAGTATCGGTGTCGTCCCTGCGTTCGCAGGGACCCATACGCCGCGGCCGTCATTGTAGTTCTCGACGACAATCACCTTCCTTCGTTACCAAGGCCGGTGGCTATGGGTCCCTGCGTTCGCAGGGACGACGATGGATAGAGACGTGATCGACCCTCCACCTTGCAATCCCGCGCGAGAAGCGTTCTTGCTATGGCCATGACCGTCGAACTCCCCGCGCTGGAACGGACCGATGCGATTGCCTCGCAGCAATCTCCTGCGAGGCTACGCCGCTACGCACGGCCGGCGCTCGGGCTGTTGCTGCCGGTCGGGCTCACGATCCTCTGGGAAGTCGTGGTCGGGCTCGGCTATTCCAACGGCCGGCTGGTGCCGCCGCCGACGAAGATTTTTGCCACTGTGATGGAACTGGCGCGAAGCGGCGAGCTCACGCGCCATGTCACCGCGACGGTGACGCGCGTTGCCGCCGGCTTCGGCCTTGGCGTCGCCGCCGGAACCATTTTTGGCGCAATCTCCGGCTATTGGGGCCTGGCGCGGCAGTTGCTCGACCCGACCGTGCAGGCGCTGCGCGCGATTCCCTCGATCGCCTGGGTGCCGCTGTTCATCCTGTGGCTCGGCATTTTCGAAACGTCCAAGATCGCGCTGATCGCGGTCGGCGTGTTCTTCCCGGTCTATCTCGGGGTGATGGGCGCGATCCTTTCCGTCGATCGCAAGATCGTCGAGGTCGGCCGCATTTTCCGCCTCTCCGGTCCGGCGATGATCCGCCGCATCCTGCTGCCCGCGGTGCTGCCGGCCTATGTCGTCGCGTTGCGTGTGGGGCTTGGCCTGGGCTGGATGTTCGTCGTCGCCGCCGAATTCATGGGGGCCTCCGAAGGGCTCGGCTATCTCCTGATCGACGGCCAGCAGCTCGGCAAGCCAGCGCAGATCGTGGCGGCGATCGTGATCTTTGCGATCCTCGGCAAGACCACCGACTGGCTGATCGAAATCGCCACCGCGCCCTTGCTGCGCTGGCAGGATGCGTTCGGCCGCCAGAGCGGAGCCGCCTGATGCTCGCGCTCGATCGCGTCGGCAAAACCTATCCCAACGGCGTTCACGCGCTGGAGCGCTTTTCCGCCGAGATCAAGCCCGGCGAAATCGTCGCCATCATCGGCGGGTCCGGCTGCGGAAAGTCGACGCTGCTGCGCGCCATCGCCGGCCTCGACCGCGCCACGTCAGGTATGGTGACGCTGGACGACGTTACGATCACGGCGCCGCACGCCAAGATCGGCATCATCTTCCAGGAGCCGCGATTGCTGCCCTGGCTCAGCGTCGCCGACAATATCGGCTTCGGCCTGACGGAGCTGCCGGCCGATGCCCAGCGCGCGAAGGTGGCGCGCGCGTTAGCGCGGGTCGGCCTTGCCGACAAGGCCAAAGCCTGGCCGCGCGAACTCTCCGGCGGGCAGGCGCAGCGGGTGGCGATTGCCCGCGCCCTGGTGCCGCAGCCGGAAGTGCTGCTGCTCGACGAGCCGTTCTCCGCGCTCGACGCCTTCACGCGGCGCGACCTGCAGGATCATCTGCTCGATCTCTGGAACGACACGCGGCCGACCCTCGTTCTGGTGACGCACGACGTCGACGAGGCCGTGGTGCTGGCGGACCGCGTGCTGGTGATGAGGCCGCGGCCGGGCCGGCTGTTCGAGGCGATCAGGATCAACCTGACACGGCCGCGCGACCGTGCCTCACCATTGTTCGAAAATTTTAAACGTCATGTGCTGACCTCACTCGATCGCTCGCTCGACCGCAATGTGCCCGATGCCGACCCAAAAACCGTGGCCGGCGAGGCGATGTGGTGGTGACAGCGGCGCGATTTCGCACTAAATCCGGCTTGGCAAAAAGAACAACCGGGAGACGAAGATGGACGCCGCCGAACTTCACGCGATGCAGGCTCCGATCAAGGAACGCTACAAGTCCGATCCCTCCGCCGCGGTCATTACCCTCAAAGCCAAAGGCTCGATCGACAATGAAGGCATTGCCTGCAAGGTCGAGACCGGCCGCGCGCTGGCGATAGCTGGCCTCCACCCCGCCACCGGCGGCTCCGGTCTCGAGCTCTGCTCCGGCGACATGCTGCTGGAAGCCCTCGTCGCCTGCGCCGGCGTGACGTTGAAGTCGGTGGCCACCGCCGTCGAAATTCCCCTGAAGACCGGCAATGTCATCGCCGAAGGCGACCTCGATTTTCGCGGCACGCTCGGCGTCGACAAGGAAGCCCCGGTCGGTTTTGAGGAAATCCGCCTGCGTTTCGAGGTCGGAACCGACGCGCCACAGGACAAGCTGGACCTGCTGCTGAAACTCACCGAACGCTATTGTGTGGTCTACCAGACCATCAAGAACGGCCCGAAAGTTTCGGTGTCGATGAAGCGGGTGTGAGCGCCCAAATTCGGTGTCGTCCCTGCCTGGTGCGCAATTGCGCACGGGCGCAGGGGCCCATAGCCACCGAAGTCCATGGGTGCGGGAAGTATCAGCCCACACCCCCCAAAATCGAGAAGCCGCGGCGTATGGGTCCCTGCGTTCGCAGGGACGACGAATAATGTCCCCCGAACTCGCCTTCGTCCTCACGCTCGCCCTGCGCATGGCGTTCGCCGCGGCGTTCGTGGTGACGGCTTCCGTTGTCACTGAACGCTCGGGGCCCGTGATCGGCGCGCTGATCGCGACGTTGCCGATCTCGGCGGGGCCGTCCTATGTGTTCCTCGCGCTCGATCATGACGCCGCCTTCATCGCCGAAGGCGCGCTGGCGAGCCTGCCGATCAACGCCGCGACGATCTTTCTCGGGCTGACCTATGTCGTGCTGGCGCAGCGCCATGGCGCGCTGCTCAGTTGCCTCACGGCGGTTGCCGTATGGCTGGTGCTCGCCACGGTCATCCGCTCGGTGCAGTGGTCGCTGGCCGGCGGGCTGATCGCCAATGTCGTCGCTTACGCCATCTGCGTCCCGCTGCTCGCCCGCTATCGCCACGCCAAAATGCCGCCGATCCGTCGCCGCTGGTACGACATCCCGCTGCGGGCATCGCTGGTTGCGATGCTGGTGGCAACGGTGGTCACGACGTCGAGCTGGGTCGGCCCGAAGGTCAGCGGCATCATCGCGCTGTTCCCGATCGTGTTCACCTCCATGATGCTGATCCTGCATCCGCGCATCGGTGGCCGGCCGACCGCCGCCGTGCTCGCCAACAGCGCCTGGGGCCTGATCGGCCTCGGCATCGCGATCGCGGTGCTGCATGTGGCGGCGTTGCAGTTCGGTTCGGCGATCGGGCTCAGCCTCGCGCTGGCGACCTGCATCGGCTGGAACCTGGGCCTGTGGTGGCTCGGGCGCAGGAAGGTCGCAGGCGCCGAGCCGCAAGTTTGATGGTTACCGACCGCGATGAGACCCGCTAAGCTGGCAGTGCACAGAATGGGGCGCGCGGTGGAGGGATTGTACAAGGTCGAATACGACATCAGCGGCGGCACCGGCCGCAGCGTGCTGTACGCCCATGCCGGAACAATGCTCGGCGGCAATACGGCCTTCGCCCATTTCGGCACCTACGACAATGTGGACGGCGAGATCATTGCCAGGCTGAGGACCCGGCGCCACAGCCCATCGCCGCACCGGAGAAACCTGGTCAGTGCCGACGCAGTCACGATCAACATACGCGGCAAGCCGCAGGGCGACATCTGGCACTTCGCAGGCTCCGTCTTCGAAGATGCCGGCTCGGTATTCCGCGCGGTCATGACGCCGCTCGGCAATGACGATGTTCCGCCGCCGGGGCTGGTCGGCGAAGGTGGCATCGTCAGCGGGCTTTACTCGATCGACATCCGGATGCTGGACGGCATCGCCGGCGGGCAAACCGGCGTGATGCTGCTGAAAGACGGACGCATCCTGGGCGGCGACGCGTTCTTCTATTATCTCGGCGCCTACACCTCCTCGAACGGCCGCTGGAAGGGCGAGTTCGTCAATCAGGAGCACACCCCGGCAAAGGACGAGCATCCGCTGTTCGGCGGTCATGAGGTAGGCATCGGCTTCTCTGGCCGCTGTAGCGCCGAGGGTGCAGAGATCGAGGCGACTGCGCTGGCAGGCAAGCGCAGCATCCGCTTGGCGGCGACGCTGAAATTGATCCAGCCCTTCGCCGGGTGAGAGCCCGCTTCGTAGCCCGCATGAGCGCAGCGACATACGGGGCGGCGCTGGCACCGGCCCCGGATATCGCTTGCGCTCATCCGGGCTACAGTCTCCTCACCCCTTCGGCAACTTCGCCTTCAGCGCATACAACGCCTCCAGCGCCTCGCGCGGCGACATCTCGTCGGGATGCAGCGCCTTCACGGCTGCCATCACTTGCTCCGCCTCGCTCGGCGGCACGGGCTCGGCGGCGGCGCGGGAGGGCACGGCGAACAGCGGCAGATCGTCGGCGAGCGCACGCGCGGTCTGGCCGCGGTCCTGCGCCTCGAGCTTCGCCAGCACCGATTTGGCGCGCGCGATCACGGCGGGCGGGAGACCAGCGAGTTTCGCGACCTGGATGCCGTAGGAGCGGTCGGCCGAACCGGGTAGCACCTCGTGCAGGAACACGACGTCGCCCTGCCACTCCTTGACGCGTACGGTGGCGTTGAACATCCGCGGCAGTTTGGCGGAAAGCGCGGTCAGCTCATGATAGTGCGTGGCGAACAGCGCGCGGCAGCGGTTGGCTTCGTGTAGATGCTCGATCGCGGCCCATGCGATCGACAGGCCGTCGAAGGTCGCGGTGCCTCGGCCGATTTCATCGAGGATGACGAGCGAGCGCTCGCTGGCCTGGTTGAGGATGACGGCGGTCTCGACCATCTCGACCATGAAGGTCGATCGTCCCCGCGCGAGATCATCCGCCGCGCCGACGCGTGAGAACAGCCGGTCGACCACGCCGATCCGCGCGCGTGACGCCGGCACGTAGGAACCGATCTGCGCCATCAGCGCGATCAGCGCATTCTGGCGCAGGAAGGTCGATTTGCCGGCCATGTTGGGGCCGGTGATCAACCAGATCTGGCCGGACTTCTGCGCGGGCCCCGGTGAGAGGTCGCAGGCGTTGGCAATGAACGGCTGGCCGTCGCGCTTCAGCGCCTGTTCGACCACGGGATGCCGGCCGCCCTCGACGGCGAAGCCGAGCGAGCCATCGACTTCGGGCCGCACATAATTGTCGTCGACGGCGAGCTTCGCCAGCGCGGTCGCGACATCGAGCAATGCAAATGCATGCGCCGCGGCGCGCAGGTCGTCGCTGGCGGCGAGCGCCATGGCGCAGAGCCGCTCAAAAATTTCCAGTTCCAGATTCAGCGCGCGGTCGCCGGCATTGGCGATCTTGGCTTCGATCTCGCCGAGTTCGGAGGTGGTGAAGCGAACCTGTCCGGCCAGCGTCTGGCGGTGAATGAAGGTCGCGTTCAAGGGCGGCGCCATAAGTTTGTCGCCGTGCTGCGCGGTGACCTCGACAAAATAGCCGAGCACGTTGTTGTGGCGGATCTTGAGTGCCTTGATGCCGGTGTCTTCGGCGTAGCGCGCCTGCATGGCGGCGACGACGAGGCGCGATGCGTCGCGGAGGCTGCGGGTCTCGTCGAGTGCCGCCTCATAGCCTTCGCGCACAAAACCGCCGTCGCGCTTGATCAGCGGCAGTTGCTCGGCGAGCGCGCGTTCGAATTCGCGGGCGAGGTCGCGCGAGGGGCTGCGCAGCGCCTCCATCACCGCGATGATTTCCGGCGGCGGGACTTCCAGTTGCGCGAGCCGCGCCAGCGCCTGGTCGGCGGCAAGGATGCCGTCGCGCAAGCCCGCAAGATCGCGCGGCCCGCCGCGCCCGACCGACAATCGTGCCAAGGCGCGTGACATGTCGGGCGCGGCGCGCAGCGTGGTTCTGACGTCGTCACGCGCGGCGCTGTCGGCGACAAAAGCTGCAATCGCGTCCAGCCGCCGCGCGATTCCCGCGCTGTCGGTTAGCGGTGCGGCAAGACGCTGCGCCAATAGCCGCGAACCGGCGGCGGTGACCGTGCAATCGATCGCATCGAGCAGCGATCCGCGCCGTTCGCCTGATAGCGTCCGGGTCAATTCGAGATTGGCGCGGGTGGCGGGGTCGATTGCCATCGTGGTGCCGGCGGCCTCGCGCGACGGCGGCGACAGCGGCGGCCGTTTGCCGACCTGCGTGCGGTCGATATAGGTGACGGCGGCAGCCGCGGCGGTCGCCTCCAGTCGCGACATCGCGGACAGGCCATCCATGGTCGCGACCGCGAAATAATCGCACAGCCGCCGTTCCGCGGTGGCGCCATCGAAGACGTCGCGGGTCAGAGGCGTCACTGACGGCAATTCGCGCAGCAGCGGGCCGAGATCGGCATCGCCATAGAGCGCGTCGGTGACGATGGCCTCGTTCGGATTGATCCGCGCCAGCGTCGCCGCGAGTTCCGCGGTCGAGCATTCCGTGACCATGAACTCCGAGGTCGAGATGTCGATCCAGGCGAGGCCAATGCGGTCGCCGCCGGCGGAGGCGCGGGCGCGCGCGATCGCCAGCAGGTAATTGTTGGTGCGGGCATCGAGCAACGTGTCTTCGGTCAACGTGCCCGGCGTCACCAGCCGCACCACGCCGCGGGCCACCACGCTCTTGTTGCCGCGCGCGCGCGCCGCGGCCGGATTTTCGGTCTGCTCGCAGACGGCAACGCGATGGCCGGCATTGATCAGGCGATGGAGATAGTCCTCGGAGCGCTCCACCGGCACGCCGCACATCGGGATATCCATGCCCTGATGCTTGCCGCGCTTGGTCAGCACGATGCCGAGCGTTCTGGAGGCGATCTCCGCGTCCTCGAAGAACAGCTCGTAGAAGTCTCCCATCCGGTAGAACAGCAAGAGGCCGGGATGGGCGGCCTTGATCTCGAGGTACTGTTCCATCATCGGCGTGACGCGCGAACTCGCGTCGGCGGCCGGCGTGGCCTCAGGGGGCGCGGGGGCGGGGATGGATTGCTGGATCGTCATCAGAGCGTTTTCAAGTGAAGTGGGTACCGGTTCGCGTGAAGAAAACGCGTCAAAGGGAGAAGCTGGAGCCGGCCACGGCTCCAGGGGGCGCAAACTACAAAATTTCGCCGCCCGGTCCTATTCCCTTACCCCCATTGTCAGAGTTTTCCACGCCCCACGCCGCATAATTGATCACGCCCGCATGACGGGCATCCCGCCGGAGCACAACAGGAGTGGCAAGCCTCAATTGACCTGCCGCGGGCACGCTCCTAAAACTCGCCAACAGTTCCAGCGGCTCAACGCCTAAAGCACGGCATTCAGGGAGAGATTCTATGCGTGATGTATTCATTTGCGATGCCGTCCGGACCCCGATCGGCCGTTTCGGCGGCTCGCTCGCCAAGGTGCGCGCCGACGATCTGGCCGCCACCCCAATCAAGGCGCTGATGGCGAAACATCCCAATCTCGACTGGTCTCAGGTGGATGAGGTGTTTTTCGGCTGCGCCAACCAGGCCGGCGAGGACAACCGCAACGTGGCGCGGATGGCGCTGTTGCTCGCGGGCATCCCGGAATCGGTTCCCGGCCAGACGCTCAATCGCCTCTGCGCCTCCGGCCTCGATGCGGTGGGTGCCGCGGGACGGGCGATTCGATCAGGCGAAATCGATTTCGCGATTGCCGGCGGCGTCGAGTCGATGACGCGCGCGCCGTTCGTGATGGGCAAGGCGCCGGAGGCGTTCGCGCGCTCGGCGGAGATCTACGACACCACCATAGGCTGGCGCTTCATCAATCCGTTGATGAAGGCGCAGTATGGCGTCGATGCAATGCCCGAAACCGGCGAGAACGTCGCCGAGGAATTCCAGGTGTCGCGCGCCGACCAGGATGCGATGGCGATCCGCTCGCAGCAGCGCGCGGGCGCTGCGATCGCTTCCGGTTATTTTGCCGAGGAAATCACGCCGGTGTCGGTGCCGGGCGGCAAGGCCGGGCCTGTCATCGTCGACAAGGACGAGCATCCGCGTCCCGAGACTACGCTGGAGGGACTGACGAAATTGAAGCCGATCGTGCGCAATCCCGGCACGGTGACCGCAGGCAATGCGTCGGGCGTCAATGACGGCGCAGCCGCGATGATCCTCGCCTCCGAAGCCGCCGTGAAGAAGCATGGACTGACGCCGCGGGCGCGCATCCTTGGTCTCGCCTCGGCCGCGGTGCCGCCGCGCATCATGGGCATCGGCCCGGTGCCGGCGACCAAGAAGCTGATGGAGCGGCTCGGCATCAAGATCTCTGACTTCGATTTGATCGAACTCAATGAAGCCTTCGCCTCGCAGGGCATAGCCTGTCTGCGGCAGCTGGGCGTCAAGGACGACGCCGACTTCGTCAATCCGCATGGCGGCGCGATCGCGCTCGGCCATCCGCTCGGCATGAGCGGCGCGCGGCTGGCGTTGACGGCGGTGCACGGCATGGAGAAGCGGGGCGGGAAGCTTGCCTTGGCAACCATGTGCGTCGGCGTCGGCCAGGGCGTTGCGGTCGCGATCGAAAAGATTAATTAAAACAACTAATTGGGAGGGCGAAAACAGCGCTTTCCCAAATTAGTTATGTCATATAATGATCTGGCGGCGACGCTTAGCGACAAAATCGCAAAGCGGTTTTGCGCTGATAGCGCGGTGCGAGGGAGGGATACGTCATGACATTGGTCTATCCGGTGCAAAGTCTCGCGGCGCATCCGCCGCGGCTGTCCCCCGCCTACAAGAGCACGGTCAAGCGCTCGCCCTCCAAGCCGCTGATTCCGATGCGGCATACGCTCTCGGAACTGACCGGGCCGGTCTACGGCCACGAGACGGTGCGCGAGAATGATCACGACCTCACCGTTCAAGGCAAGGGCGAGCCGATCGGCGAGCGCATCATCGTGCACGGGCATGTGCTCGATGAAGACGGCCGCGGCGTGCCGAACACACTGGTTGAGTTGTGGCAGGCCAATGCCTGCGGCCGTTACGTCCATGTCGTCGATCAGCATCCCGCACCACTCGATCCGAATTTCACCGGCGCCGGCCGCGCCCAATCCGACGCCCAAGGCTATTACCGCTTCGTCACCATCAAGCCCGGTGCTTACCCCTGGGGCAATCACCACAACGCCTGGCGGCCGGCCCACATCCACTTCTCGGTGTTTGGTCACTCCTTCGTCTCGCGGCTGGTGACGCAGATGTATTTCCCCGGCGATCCGTTGTTTCCGTTCGATCCGATCTTCAATTCGGTGACCGATAAGGCGCGCAGCCGGATGATCTCGTCGTTCGATCTGGAAAACACCAAGCCGGATTGGGCGCTTTGCTACCGCTTCAACATTGTGCTGCGCGGGCGCAACGCCACGCCGATGGAGAACAAATAAGTGCAACAGGCCAAACCGGACGGTGTTACCCCGTCGCAAACCGTCGGTCCGTATTTCGCTTATGGCCTGACGCCGAACGGCAAATACGACTGGAACGACACGTTCAGCAATAATCTCGTGACAGCGGATACGTCAGGCGAACGCATTCGCGTCGAGGGCCAGGTGTTCGACGGTGACGGCGCGGTCGTGCCGGATTGCATGCTGGAGATCTGGCAGGCGGACGCGCAGGGGCGCTTCTCCGACCCGCAGGACAAGCGGGCGCTGCCGAATTCAACGTTCAAGGGGTTCGGCCGCATCGGCACCGATGCGAAGGGCGGTTATGCCTTCGATACCATCAAGCCGGGGCAGGTCGCCGATCCCGATGGCAAGCCGCAGGCCCCGCATATCGTGCTCGCCGTGTTCGCGCGCGGCATGCTGCTGCACAATTATTCGCGGATCTATTTCGACGGCGAGGCCGCCAATGCCGCCGATCCTGTGCTGGCGCTGGTGCCGGCCGATCGCCGCGCGACGCTGATCGCGACGCGCCAGCCGGGCGGCAACGCGGTCTATCGTTTCGATATCCATCTGCAGGGCGACAAAGAGACCGTGTTCTTCGACGTGTAGGCGCGGCCGGCCGGGAGTGTGGAATGATCATCGGGCGTCAGCAGGACGTCACGGTTGCGGCGACGTCCGTGATGGAGCGGACGTCCGATCCGCGGTTGCGCGAGATCATGGTATCGCTGGTCAGGCACCTGCACGGTTTCGTCCGTGACGTCGGGCTGACCGAAGCGGAGTTCCGCGAAGCCACCGCGATTCTCGCCGAGATGGGCCGGCAATCGACCGATACGCACAACGAAGTCGTACTGATGGCGGGCTCGCTCGGCGTTTCCCCGCTGGTCTGCCTTCTGAACAATGGCGATCAGGGCAACACCGAAACGGCGCAGTCGCTGCTCGGGCCGTTCTGGCGATTGAACTCTCCGCGTGTCGAAAACGGCGGCTCGATCGTTCGGTCCGAAACGCCGGGGGCAACCCTCTTTGTCACCGCACGTGTCGAGGACCATGCCGGCAATCCGGTTGCCGGGGCGGAGGTGGATGTATGGCACGCCTCGCCGGTCGGCCTTTACGAGAACCAGGACCCCGAACAGGCGGAGATGAACCTGCGGGGTAAGTTCACGACCGATGCCGATGGTCGCTTCGCCTTTCGCTCCGTGATGATGGTCGGCTATCCGATCCCGACCGATGGCGTGGTCGGACGGCTGTTGAAGGTGCAGGACCGGCATCCCTACCGGCCGGCACATCTGCATGCGCTGATCTTCAAGCCGGGATTCAAGGTCTTGATCTCGCAGGTCTACGATCCTGCCGATCCGCACATCGACAGCGATGTGCAATTTGGCGTCACCAAGGCGCTGATCGGCGATTTCATGCGTCATGACGAGCCGCGTCCGGCCGTGGCAGATGTCCGCCCGCCCTGGTATTCGCTCGACCATGTCTACAGGATGGAAGCGGGCGAGGCCGTATTGCCGCGCCCGCCGATCAAGTAGGGTGTCCAGCGCCGCCCGCCACCAGCGCTTGACGAGACCATCATGACATCGTTCTCCCTCGCCGCGCTGACCGTCCTCGAACTCGCACCCCCTGCGTTGATCGACGTCGCCGCGGTCTGCGGCTATCAGCAGGTCGGGCTCCGCTTGCTGCCCGCCATGCAGGGCGGCATTGCCTATCCGCTGATGGAAGACGATGCCGGCCTGAAGGAAACGCTCGCCCGGCTGGATGCGACGGGCATCACCGTAGCTGACCTCGAAGTGGTTGCGCTCCGGCCGGAAACCGAGATGGCCGCATTCTCCGCTTTTTTCGAGACCGGCGCGCGGCTCGGCGCCAGGCACGTTCTGGTCGCCGCCTACGATCCCGACCTCGGCCGGTTCAGCGAACGCTATGCGGCATTCTGTGAGGCCGCGGCCGCTTATGGGTTGACCGCCGATCTCGAATTCATGCCATGGACCTACGTTCCCGATCTTTCGACCGCGAGCAGCATTGTCGCGCAGGCAGGGCAGCCGAATGCCGGCGTGCTGGTGGATGCGCTGCATTTCGACCGGTCGAGGAGTTCGATCGACGAACTCGCGCGCGTTCCCGCGCACCGGCTGCATTATTGGCAAATATGCGATGCCCCGGCCGAGCGGCCCACCACGACGGAAGTCATGATACATGCCGCTCGCTACGAGCGGATGTTTCCGGGCGAGGGCGGCATCGATCTCGTCTCGCTGACGCGCGCTTTGCCGGCGGATATCACGGTCAGTATCGAAGTCCCGACCACCGAGCTTGCGAAGACGATGGATGCGAAGGCGCGGGCGCAGCGCGCGCTCACTGCCGCCAGGAATGTGATTGCCGGATCGCGCGATCGTGCCTGATCGTCAATCTCCGGGCCGCCAGAGAATTTTGCGCCGGCAGCCCGGCGCGCCGATGGAAGATGATAGTATCCCGCAAGTTCATCTCCGGAGCCTTCGCACATGATGACGCTTCGCCAGGTCGAGGTGATTCGCGCCGTGATGGTGACCGGCACGATCGGCGGCGCGGCGAGGCTTCTCAATGTGTCAGCGCCCGGCATCAGCCGGCTGGTGAAGTACACCGAGAAATCCCTGGGTGTCCGCTTCTTCCAGCGCCAGAACGGGCGCTATTTCCCGACCCCGGAAGCCCGCAACATTTTTGAGCAGATCAACGGCGTCTACGAGAAGATGGACGATCTCACCGAGATCATCTCCAAGATTGGGCGCGGCGATCTGTCCGAACTGCGCATCGGTTCGGTGCCCAGCATCTCGCAGGTGATGGTGCCGCGCGCGATCGAGCGGGTTCGGCGCCGCTATCCGGAATTGCGGATCGACATCAACATCCTCAAGATCGAGGAGGCCGTCGATTATCTGCTGCTGGGCCGTGGCGATTGCGTCGCCATGAGCTACCGGCTCGAGCATCCCGGCCTCGATTTCCTGCCGCTGGCGTCGGGCGAATTGTTCTGCATCGTGCCGGCGGGGCATGAGCTTGCCGGATGCAAGCAGGTCTCGGCCGCCGAGATCATCCGCTATCCCCTGATCGGCATCGATCCCAACGATCCCTACGGGCGGATCATGTCGGGGATCTTCGCGCGCAACAAACTCGACTACGACATCACCATCCGCGCGCGCTTCGGCACCACCGTGTGCGCGCTGGTCAAGGCTGGTCTCGGCATTGCCGTGATCGACCAGTTTACCGTCGCCCATGGCGGTTATCCCGGCATCGAATTGCTCAGGATCGTCGAGCCAACCCGCTTCGACACGTACATTGCCGTGAAACGCGGCGCGCCGCTGTCGCTGCACATCGAGCATTTCATCGAATGCCTGCGCTCGGAAATGCGGGCGGTGGGACCGGACAAGGCGGCGCGGCGAAATCCCGATGCCAAGCCCCGCCTGAAATAACGTGCCGCAGGAAATAACATGATGTTATCTAGCTGGCATAAATGGGTAATTGTGTTAGGTCGGCAAAACGCTATCGTCGGGCGGCATCGGGGCTTGTCCCGAACCGCTATTCGCTGACGAGATCATGAGCCCTGCCGCCCGACCTCCTGCTCCGGCCGACCGCCGTTTTCTCACCGGCCTGATCGGCGCGCCGATCGCGCATTCGGCGTCGCCGGCGATGCATGAGCGGGCCGCCGAAGCGCTCGGCGCGCATTGCCACTACCAGCTGATCGAAGTCGCCGGCGCTGGCCGCGAAGAGTTGCGGTTGCTGCTCGACGGTGTACGCCGTCTGGGCTTTGCGGGCGTCAACGTCACCTTTCCGTACAAGGAAGCGGTGGTTTCCCTGCTCGATGAATTGTCGCCGGGGGCGCGCGCGATCGGCGCGGTCAACACGGTCGTGGTCAGGGGTGGCAGGCTGATCGGATACAACACGGACACCACGGGGTTTGGTCGGGCGGTTACCGAACTGGTCCGTGATCCCGCGCAGAGCCGCGTCGCCGTGATCGGCGCGGGCGGCGTCGGCAGGGCAATCGCCTTCGCACTGGCGGAGACCGGCGTGAGCGAGATCAGGATTTTCGACACCGATCGCGCCAAGGCCCAACAGCTCGCCGCGCAGCTCAAGAGCCATGGTGAAGTGAGGGCTGCCGGTAGCGTCGAGGACGCGATGCGCGGCGCCACCGGGGTCGTCAACGGCTCGCCGGTCGGCATGCTGCCGAACCGCGGCACGCCTGTCCCGGATGCCTTGCTGCACAAGGGCATGTGGGTGGCGGACGCGGTCTACACGCCGCTATGGACGCCGCTGCTGAATGCCGCCAAGGCAAAAGGCGCCGAGGTCATGACCGGGCGCGAGCTTGCGATCTATCAGGCAGCGGATGCATTCGAACTG
This sequence comes from Bradyrhizobium sp. AZCC 2262, assembly GCF_036924535.1. Classification (NCBI taxonomy): domain Bacteria; kingdom Pseudomonadati; phylum Pseudomonadota; class Alphaproteobacteria; order Hyphomicrobiales; family Nitrobacteraceae; genus Bradyrhizobium; species Bradyrhizobium sp. AZCC 2262. Next base: position 8,391,265 of record NZ_JAZHRT010000001.1, read on the forward strand.
TTTACGGGACTGAAGCCGTCGGCCGTCGAGATGGGAAATGCATTCGACGCGGTAATGGCCAAACGCTACGCTAAAGCGAACGCAGCTTGAGAAGCATGATCCGGAAAAGTGGGTACCGGTTTTCCGAAAAGATCATGCTCAAATCAAGAACGCGGCCGGTTACAAGGCCGCTTGTTGTAACGAGAAGAGGGGATGGAAATGAGATCTGGGATTTTCGCAGGACTCCTGCTTGCCACCGTGTCGGCCGTGGCCGCATTCGCGCAGGGAGCGCCGATCAAGCTCGCCGATGTCGCCGAATTGTCCGGTGGCGGCGCTACCGTCGGCAACAACTGGAAAAACGGCATCGATCTTGCGATCGAGGAAATCAACGCCAAAGGCGGCATCCTCGGCCGCAAGCTGGAAGTCACGCATGCGGATTCGCAGTCGAATCCAGGCGTCGCACGCGCGCAGCTGCAGAAGGCGCTCGACAACGAACCCTATGTCCTGCTCGGACCCGGCTATTCCGGATCGGTCAAGGTCACTTCGCCGCTCGCCGCCGAAGCTGGAATTACGCAGATCATGGGTGGCGAAGCCGCCGAACTGACGCAGGGCGGCAACAAGGTTCTGTTCCGCACCTCGTTCGGCCAGCAATCCTCGATGCCGAAGGTCGCCAAATACATCAACGACGAGCTGAAGGCGAAATCGGTCGCGATCGTCTGGGTCAACAACGATTTCGGCAAAGGCGGTCGCGACGTCATCACCAGGGAATTCGCCAAGTACAACATCAAGGTCGCCGCCGATATTTCCACGGAAGCCGGACAGGCCGATTTCGCTGCCGACGTCAGCAAGATCAAGGCGGCCGCACCGGACGCCGTGTTCGTCTATGTCAACGAGGAAGAGAGCGCGCGGATGCTCAAAGAGCTGAAGCGCCAGGCGATATCAGTGCCGCTGATGGGCGAGACCACGCTGGTCGGTCAGAAGGTCGTCGAACTCGCAGGCGACGCGGCGAACGGCGCGCGCGGCCATGTCGGCCTGACCACCGATGCGCCGATCGATCTGGTCAAGGCGTTCCGCGAGAAGTTCGCCAAGAAGTACAACTACGTGCCGGATCATAACGGGCTGAAGGGCTATCTCGCGATCTACATGATCAAGGCCACCACCGAGAAGATGGGCAAGGTCGACGCCAAGGCGTTCGCCGACAATCTGCACGGCCTCACCATCAAGGCCGCCAGCGAGCCCGGCATCCTGATGGATGTGACCTTCGACGAGAAGGGCGACATCGACCGCCAGGGGTTCCTGGTCGAGATCGTCGACGGCAAGCAGGTCGTCAAGCAGGTGCTGCCGAAACTGAACTGAGCTACGGCCGCGGGCGGCGCGCGAAAGAACGCGCCCCCGTCGCGATCAGGCATCGCGAAACGGCACTGATATCGGCCGCATGTGACGGTGAGGGACATGTCCAATCTGCTCGATCTTCTCGTGGCGGGCCTTGCGACCGGGGCGATCTATGCGCTTGTCGCAGTCGGTTTCACGCTGCTGTGGCAGACGTCGCAAACCATCAATTTCGCGCAGGGCGAATTCGTCATGCTGCCCGCGTTCCTGATGCTGGCGGTGATGCATGCCGGCGCGCCGTTCTGGCTCGCCATCATCCTCGGTATCCTGTTGTCGCTGCTGCTGCTTGGGCTCGGCTTCAAGCTGCTGCTGGTCGATCCGATGCTGCGGCACGGCGTGCTGCCGCTGGCGATTGCGACCATGGCGCTGGCGATCGGCATGAAGGAAGCAGTGAAGCAGTTCTTCAGCGCGGAGGCGTCGCCATTCCCGTCCATCGTGCCGGCCGGTGACGTCTCGATCCTCGGCCGGGTGGTTTCGCTGCAGAGCCTCGGCGTGCTCGCGCTCGCGATCGCGGTGGTGATCGGCCTGACCGCGCTGTTGAACCGCACCTCGATCGGCCACCAGATGCAGGCGACGGCGCAGAATCCGACGGTCGCCCGCATCATCGGCGTGCCGGTCGAGCGCATGATCCTGCTGACCTTCCTGATCAACGCGTTTCTGGTGGCGTTGGCCTCGCTGCTGATCACGCCGATCTATCTGGCGAAATTCTCCTCCGGCGAAGTGCTCGGGCAGGCGGCCTTCATCGCGGCGATCGTCGGCGGCTTCAATCAGGTGCGCGGTGCCATCGCCGGCGGGCTGTTGATCGGCGTCGTCGACAATCTGTCCGCGGCCTATGTGTCGACGCAGTACCGCGCCGCGGTGCCGCTGATCCTCCTGATCGTCATCATCCTGTTCCGTCCGCAAGGCCTGCTCGGCCGGCCCGAGGAACGCACGGTATGACCGCCACGGGCAAATATCTACGCATCGCACTCGGCGTCGCCGTGATCGCGGCCCTGATCATTGTGCCCATGAACTTCAACCGCTACGGCCTGTTCATCCTGAGCCAGTGGGCGGTGATGACGATCGCCGCGATGGGGCTCAATCTGACACTCGGCTATGCCGGCCAGGTTTCGCTGGCGCAGGGCGCATTCGTCGGCATTGGCGCTTATGCGGCGGCGATCATGACCACGCAGGGCATGCCGCTGATTGCGGCGCTCGGCGTTGCGATCATACTGTGCTTCGCCATCGGCTGGATTCTGGGCTATCCGGCGCTGCGCGTGCAGCATCACTATCTCGCGTTCGTGACGCTGGCGTTCTCGACGCTCGCCTTCCTGGTGTTCCGCAACGAGGACTGGCTCACCAAGGGCATCTACGGCATCTCCAACATTCCACGGCCCAATGTCCTGGGCTTCGCCACCAATCGGCCGCTGCCGTTCTACTATTTCTGCCTCGGCTCGCTTGCGCTCGTCTCGCTGGCGATGTGGTGGCTGATCCGCTCGCCCTGGGGCCGCGCCTTCGTGGCGTTGCGCGAAAATCCGGTGCGGGCGCTGTCGCTCGGCATCGACACGCGGCGCTACACCCTGATGGCGTTCGCGATCGGATCGGCGCTCGGCGGCGTCGCCGGCACGCTCTATGCGCCGCTGACGCAATATATCGATCCGGTTCCCTTCAACCTCTCGCTCTCGCTCGATCTGTTGATGATGGTCATCGTCGGCGGTTCCGGATTCTTTTTCGGACCGTTCCTCGGCGCCATGATTGCGGTGCTGCTGCCGGAATGGCTGCGCTTCACGCAGGGCTATTATTTGATGCTCTACGCGGTCGCCGTGATGCTGCTCCTGATCTATTCGCCGACCGGTATCCTCGGCATCCTCGATCGCTATCTGGCCGAGCGCCGCACCAAGGCGGCGTCGGCGCTGCGCGCGGTCGCGAAATCGAAGCTGGAGGCCGCATCATGAGCGCGGTGCTCGAAGTCAACGATATCAAAAAGAGTTTTGGTGGCATCAAGGCCGTCGATGGCGTCAGCTTCGACGTGCAGGAAGGCGAAATCCTCGGGCTGATCGGCCCGAACGGTTGCGGCAAGTCCACGCTCTTCAACTGCATCCTGGGCCAGCTCACGCCGACCGGTGGCGAGGTGAAGGTTGACGGCAAGGTCGTTACCGGATTGCGGCCGTCGGAGCTCAATCGTTTAGGCGTCAGCCGCACCTTCCAGCTTCTGCAAGTGTTCCCAAAACTGTCGGTGCGGGAGAACCTGATCCTCGCGGGGCAGGAGCATCAGGGCAACATGGTGTCGCGGCTGTTCGGCCCCTCCGACGCAGGATTATCGGCGGCGGCCGATCAGATGATCGGCTTCTTCAAGCTCGATCATCTTGCTACCGAAGCCGCCGGCGGCCTGTCCTACGGCCAGCAAAAACTGCTCGATGCCGCGATGGCGTTCATGGGCGGGCCGCGGCTGGTGCTGCTCGACGAGCCCGCCGGCGGCGTCAACCTCACCATGCTCGGCGATCTCAAGGAGCGGCTGGCGGCGATCAACCGCGAGAAGCGCGCCACCTTCGTCGTCATCGAGCACAACATGGAATTCGTGATGTCGCTGTGCACGCGCGTCATGGTGATGGCGGAAGGCAAGCTGCTGGCGATGGGCACGCCGGCCGAAGTCCGCGTCAACCCCGCCGTCATCGAAGCCTATCTCGGCCACTGAGGAATCGATCCATGAACGACGCCATTCTGGATGTTCAAGGCCTCGTCGGCGGCTACGGCAAGATGACGATCCTCAACGGCACCAGTTTTTCGGTGCCGGCGGGCTCCATCACCACCGTGATCGGCCCGAACGGCGCCGGCAAATCCACCGTGTTCAAGGCGATCTTCGGCCTGTTGAAGCTGCGCGAAGGCAGGGTCGTATTCAAAGGACGTGACCTCACCGGGCTGAGCCAGCGCGAATTGCTGACATCAGGCATCTGCTACGTGCCGCAGGGCCGCAATATCTTCCCCGAGCTATCTGTGCGCGACAACATCCAGCTCGGCGCCGTCGTCGCCGGCCGCGATATCACCGATCTGCCCGCGAGGATCGAGGCGGCGCTCGATAAATTCCCGGTGCTGCGCAAGAAGGCAGCGCAGCAGGCGTCCACGCTGTCGGGTGGCGAGCAGAAGCAGCTCGAAGTCGCGCGCGGCCTTCTGCTCAATCCGCAACTGGTGCTGATCGACGAGCCGTCGATCGGGCTTTCGCCGCTGATGGTGCAGCAGACCTTCAACATTCTGAAAGACCTCCGCGGCCGCGGCGTGTCGATCCTGATGATCGAGCAGAACGCCCGCTCCGCGCTCGGGATTTCCGATTACGGCATCGTGCTCGAGCTCGGCCAGACCCGGCTTGTCGACACGGCCGAGCGCGTTCTGAACGATCCCCGCATCGGACAACTATTCCTGGGTGGCGCCATGACGGAGACGGCGGCATGACCGGCGTGATGCGGATCGGCGTAGCGGGTGCGGGGTTGATCGGCCGCAGGCATATCGAGCTGATCGCGGCGTCGCCTGATTGCGCGTTGGCCGGGATCGCAGATCCGTCGTCTGAGGCAAAAGCATTCGCTGGTCGATGTGCCCTTGGACGATCCGCTGATCGAGCAGCTCCGGCATTTCCGTGCGGTAATCGCCAAACGCGAAGTCCCGCTGATTTCCGTCGAGGACGCCATGGGGACGCTGGCCGTGGTCGAGGCAGTGCGCGAGGCGGCGCTGTCAGGCACACGCGTTTTCCCTGATCGGATCATGGAGCAGGCCGCATGAGCAAACACTCGATTGCAACAGTTTCGCTGAGCGGCGCGCTCGATGAAAAGCTGCGGGCGATCGCCGCGGCCGGCTTCGATGCCGTCGAGATTTTTGAGAACGACCTGCTTTCGTTCAGCGGCAGCCCGCGCGACGTCGGCCAGATGTGCCGGGATCTCGGGCTTTCGATCTGCGCCTTCCAGCCATTCCGCGATTTCGAAGGCATGCCGGAGCCACAGCGCGCACGTAATTTCGCACGCGCCGAGCGCAAGTTCGATCTGATGCAGGAGTTGCAGACCGATCTGATGCTGATCTGCAGCAATATTTCGCCTGCGTCACTCGGTGGCATCGACCGCGCGGCCGCCGATTTCCGCGAACTGGGTGACCGCGCCGCCTCACGTGGCTTGCGCGTTGGCTATGAGGCGCTCGCCTGGGGGCGTCACGTCAACGACTATCGGGATGCCTGGGAAATCGTGCGGCGCGCCGATCACCAATCGATCGGAATCATTCTCGACAGCTTTCATGCGCTGGCGCCGTCGTTTCCGACGTTGCCTATACAATCGATCCCGGCCGACAAGATCTTTCTGGTGCAACTGGCTGATGCGCCAAAACTCGGCCTCGATGTGCTGTCCTGGAGCCGGCATTTCCGCTGCTTCCCGGGGCAGGGCGATTTGCCGGTTGCCGCGTTTATGGAAGCCGTGCTCGCCACCGGCTATGCAGGCCCGATATCGCTGGAGATATTCAACGACCAGTTTCGCGCCGGCTCCGCCGTCCGCACCGCGACCGACGGACTGCGCTCCCTCATTCTGCTTGAGGATGACGTCCGTGGCGCGGCGTCGGGCGCTGCGGCATCGCCGTTACGGCCGAAGGCGCACAGCCGCGGGGTCGGCTTCATTGAATTTGCCGTCAGCGAGGAGAAGGCTAACGATCTCGCGGCGCTGTTCGGCCAGCTTGGTTTTCGCAAGACCGGCGCGCATCGCAGCAAGGATGTCGAACGCTGGTCGCAGGGTCATATCGACCTCGTGATCAACTGCGAGCCGGACGGCTTTGCGCATTCGCATTTCGTCGCGCATGGCCCCGGTGTCTGCGCCATCGCCGTCGATGTGGATGACGCCGGCAGCACCATGGCGCGGGCGGAGGCGTTGAAGGCGCGAACCTTCTATCAACCCGTCGGGCCGGGCGAACTCGAAATTCCCGCGATCCGCGGCGTCGGCGGCAGCCTGCTGTATTTCCTGGAGGAGGCCGGCAAGAACTGGGACCTCGATTTCGAGGCGCTGCGCAGCGATGCGGCTACCGATCGGCTCGATGCCGTCGACCACATCTCGCAGTCGATGCCCTATGACGAGATGCTGTCATGGCTGTTGTTTTACACCGGCATTCTCGATCTCGAACGCCTGCCGCAGATGGAAATCGCGGATCCGGTTGGCCTCGTGCAGAGCCAGGCGCTGATCAATGGCAATCAAAGCCTGCGCGTGGTGCTCAACGGCTCGTCGGCGACACGCACGCTGTCGGCGCGATTCATCCACGAATTCTTCGGCTCCGGCGTGCAGCACGTCGCGTTCTCCTGTCGCGACATCTTCGCCGCGGTCGCCGACATGCGTTCGCGCGGTGCTGACTTCCTGAAGATTCCCGACAATTACTACGACGATATCGAAGCCAAATACGGCCTCGACGCCGCGACCATGACAGCCCTTCGCGACAACCAGATCCTCTACGACCGCGAAGGCGAGGGCGAGTTCTTCCAGGTCTATACCCATGCCTTCGACGAGCGGTTCTTCTTCGAGATCGTCGAGCGTCGTAACTATCACGGTTTCGGCGCCGCCAACGCCGCGATCAGGCTCGCCGCCCAGACGCGGGAATCGCGGCCACTGACGATGCCGAAGGCGTGACAATCGGGGATCGAAAACAAAAAGACTGAAAGGGAAGCGGGACGATGTCGATCATGAAAGGGAACTGTATTGGTGCGGCATTGCTCCTCGCCGCCTGCGGGTATCTGACACCGGCGTTGGCCGATCCGCTTTCCTGCGATGACGGCATCAAGACGGCCTTTCGTCCCGACGCCGATACGTCGGTCGTCGCAGTCCGGCTGGTGAAGAAGGGCGAGGAGCTGAAGGCGCCCGACGCATCGCAGCCGGTGACAGCGGCAGCCGACCTTTGCCTGGTGAAGCTGCTGGTCGGCCCCGGCGCGACGGCGGAGAAGGATAAGACCGCGCGCTCCTGGTCCGAAGGCATCGGCATCGAGGTCTGGCTGCCGACGCATGCCAACTGGAACGAGCGCATCCGCAACTATGGCGGCGGCGGATGGGTCGGCGGCGGTCATCGCTATGCCGACAAGATCGGCAGCAAGGTGCCGGCCATCGTCAATGCCAATATCGGCTATGCGTCGGGCACGACGGACGCGGGCCAACCCTGGTATCAGGATGGCTCATTCGCGTTTCTGTCCGACGGCAAGGTCAACGTGGAATCGCTTCGTGATTTCTCCGTGCGCGCCATGGTGGAGCAGGCCGTCAAGACCAAGGCGCTGGTCAACCTCTATTACGGCAAGGCGCCGAAATATGCCTACTATGACGGCCATTCGCAGGGCGGCCGGCAGGGCATGAAGATCGCCCAGGAATATCCGGAGCTCTACGACGGTTACATGATCGCCCAGCCGGCGTTGAGCATCGCGAAATTCGGCACGGCGGGGCTCTATCCGCAGATCGTGATGAAGACCGAACTCGGCTTCACCGCGGCCAACAAGCCGGAGGCCGCAGTCTTTGCCGCCAAGGTCGCTGCCGCCAACAAGCGCGCCGTTGCCGCCTGCGACAAGGCGGGTCTCGGTTTCCTGCTCGATCCCTTCACCTGCGACTACGATCCCGCGCGCGACGCCGACATGCTGTGCGCGGGAGTGGGCGGCGAGGGTGTTACAGGAAATAATGCCGATGCTGCGACCTGCATGAGCCCGAAGGAGGCCAACGCGCTGAACAGGATCTGGTACGGCGCCACCAGCGACGGAAGTTTCGATGCCGCGCAGAGCGCGGAAGCGCGTTCCGGTAAATCGCTCGGCAAGAACCAGCTCTGGTGGACGTTCACCAGGAGCACCGCCATCGGCGGCCAGATCACGAATGCCTCATCCCTCGGCGTCGCGCTGGCGCTGCACGACGTCAGCTACGCTCCCGACGCCAGCACGGCATCGGGCGATCCGATCACGAACGTCTCGACTGACGTGCGCAACAAATGGCGCGAACTGGATTACGCCGGGCTCGCCGACGCCGTGAACAAGGGCGTCGCATTGCAGCCGACGCTGTTCAGCGACCTCATTACGGACAAGGCTGACCTTGGGAAGCTGCGCGATCTCGGCCGCAAGGTCATCGTCTACAGTGGACTTGTCGACGACGCGATCCCGCCTGCCGGCAACATCAATTATCACGAGCGCGTGGCGGCGGCGATGGGCGGCCATGCCGAGGTGCAGAAGTTCATGCGGATGTATTTGCTGCCGGGTTCGGCGCACTCTTCGCAGGGCCGGGCCTATACGGTTGGCGGCAACAACGACACTGTGCCGTTACCAAAACTACCTGGTAACGCCAACCAGACACCGACGCGCGAGCAGGATCAGTTCTTCACCACACTGGTGGATTGGGTCGAGAAGGGCACAGCGCCTGGTGAAATCATGCTGACGTCGCGCGACAACAGTGTCAGCTACCCCGTCTGCGTCTATCCGCTGCGGACGACGTGGAACGGTAATGGCGATGCGAAGCAGACTTCGAGCTATAGCTGCCGGTAGGCCCGCGGGATAGGATCGTGTCGTCGGCGGGAGCGTCAGTACCGGATTGAACATGATCGAGCCCAAGGAAGCCGCCACCAGGGCACGCGAAGTGCTGGGCCTGCTCGGCTTTCTGCTGGTGGCAACCGCTCAGGTTTCCAACATGATCTTGGCGCGTGGCGTTGCGGGAAGCGTACCGCCGTTCTCGATCGCGTTCTTTCGCTGGAGCATCGTGGCGCTCGGCCTGCTGCCGGCTGTCGTGATGGCGTTGCGCGAAAAGCCCGGCGCGTTACGCGGGCAGGGCTTTGGCATAGTGGCGGCCGGTTTCCTCGGCATGTTCGTCTGCGGCGGCCCCGTCTATGTCGCCGGTGTTACGACCTCGGCGATCAATCTGGCGCTGATCATGGCGCTCGCGCCGCTCGCGGTGCTGCTGTTTTCTTTCATCTCGGGCCAGGAAGCCATCCATCGAAACCAGATCATCGGCATGCTGCTCTCGCTGGCGGGCGCCGCGTTGATCATAAGTAAGGGACAAGCCGCCGTCGGGTCAGGCGTGGCGATCGGAGACCTGCTCGCACTGTTCGCGATGGTGGGTTGGGCTGGCTACACCTTGCTGCAGAATCGTGTGGGCAGCGGCGTGAGCTTTCTGGCGCGGATCGGCCTTTTCGCGGCGGCAGGTGCAATGTTCTCGCTGCCCTTCGCCATCCACGAAATGTGGTCCGCACCATCAGCCGCCTTCAGCGGGCGTGCGGCGCTGGTCTATCTGTTCGCGGGATTGGTCCCCGGCCTTTTCGCCTATTCGGCCTATGCCTATCTCGGCGCGAAGTTCGGCGCGGTGTCGACTTCGCTCAGCCTCTATCTTGGGCCGATCGTCAGCGCCGTGCTCTCGATCCTGTTTCTTCACGAGGCGCCGACCGTGATCCATCTGATCGGCGGCGCGCTGTCGCTCGGCGGCATGTGGTTGAGCCTGCAGGCCAAGCAGGGCAAGTCGCCCCCATAACGCGACATCGGCTGCCTTATCCGGAAATCTACCAAGGCGTCTTCGCGCTCGATGCGCGCATCGCCAACTTCACCTGAGGCGTCGCTCTTCTTTCGGGCCGTTCCGCGTCGCCCGGCGTGTGACCGGGGCCGTCGCATCGACTTGACAATAATAAATCAGTTATATAATGAATTAGTTATATAACTGATCTGAGATGTACGATGTCGAACCTCGATGCTTCCTTCTCCGCGCTGGCCGACCCGACACGCCGGGCGATCCTGGCGCGTCTCGCGCTTGGCGAAGCCACCGTCATGGAGCTGGTCGAGCCGTTCGAAATGACGCAGCCCGCCATTTCCCGCCATCTCAAGGTGCTCGAGGGCGCAGGGCTGATTATCCGCCGCGTCGAAGGCACCAAGCGGCCGTGCCGGCTGGCGCCGACAGCCGTCAACGAGATCGACCAATGGCTTGCGATGCTGCGGCAAGCCCTGTCCGCGAATTACAACCGGCTCGACGACGTTCTGGCCGCCATGAAAACCGAAGAGTGAAAGGCAAACCCCATGAGCAAGATGACGCTGAAGACCGAAGGCGACCGCCATGTCGTTATTACCAGGCACTTCGCCGCCGCGCCGGAAGCAGTGTATCGCGCACACACCGAGCCGGCGCTGATCCAGAAGTGGCTGCTCGGTCCGGACGGTTGGACGATGCCGGTTTGCATCAACGAGGCGCGACCAGGCGGCAAGATCCGCTACGAGTGGACGAACAGCGAAGGCGCCGGATTTTATGTGACGGGCGAGTATCTCGAACTGGTGCCCTTCAGCCGGCTCGTTCATGTCGAGCGGATGCACATGCCCGATGCGACGCCGGACAACCACGTCGAAACGACCTTCGCGCCTGATGGGACCGGTACATTGATGACCATGCGGATGACCTTGCCCGATGCCGCGACGCGGGCCGCCATGCTGTCGACCGGCATGGAGCACGGAATGGAAGCAAGCTACGTCCGGCTCGAGACGACACTCAAATCATCCCCGGCGCTCAACCACTGAAGCATGTGCCGCGCCACGTCGGCTGGATGAAATGAGCGAAGAAGCTCACTTCTGCGAACATATCTAAATCTGGAGAGTAGCCGTGATCGAACCGTTTCGTATCGTTCAAACCAAACCACAGCTCACGGCATTGATTCCGATCACGGTTCCGCGCGAAGACATTCGCAAGGTCATGGGGCCCGGCCTGGCCGAATTGAAGGCGGCCATCGCCGCGCAGAACGTTGCGGTCACCGGCCCGTGGTTCACCCACCATGTTCGCAATCCCGGCGAGGTCTTCGATTTCGAGATATGCCTGCCGGTCGCCACGCCCGTTGCGCCGGTAAATCGCGTGAAACCGGGGCAGTGGTCCGCGATGAATATCGTCCAGACCACCTATCACGGCGGCTACGAAGGGCTCGGCGGTGCGTGGGGCGAATTCATCGGCATGATCAAGGCCGCGGGACACAGAACCGTGGACGGCCTCTATGAATCCTATGCGGTCGGCCCGGAGCAGAGCGCTGATCCACACGCCTGGCGGACGGTGCTCAGCAAGGAACTGGTGGAGGGTTAGGATTAGCCAGTCTCGAGGCGGAGAAAATTCGCGGCGAGAAAATCCTACTCGATCACCGCATGGTCAGGCGCGGCCGACTGGGCGCGCAGGGCGACCTTGGTCGAGCCGATCATGATGGCAAGCGGGATCGCGCAAGCCGTGAAGATCATCACCATCTGGTAGTCGTGCGAGAATGCAATGATCTGGGCCTGTACCTTGACCATCACGTCCGCCATGGCGCGGCCCGTGTCGGTGGTGAGATCGATCATGCCGCGCACGTTTGGCATTTGAAGCGCGTGATTGAACGGGTTGATATGCTCCGACAGCACTGCGTAGGTGTAGCGCGAACCTTGCGTCAGTTGCGCGATGACGAGCGAGATCCCGATGGAGCTGGCGACATTGCGCATCAAGGTCAGCATCGAGGTGCCATCGGTGCGCAGATGATTGGGCAAGGTCAAAAACGCCACGGTGGAGAGCGGCACGAACACCAGTCCGAAGCCAAAGCCCTGGACAACGCTAATGACCACGATTTCGGTCGCGCCGGTCTGGTCGGTCCAGCCGGTCATGTAGAACAGCGAAGCTGCGGTCAGGCTGAGGCCGGAGATGATCAGCGTCCGCGCCTCGATGTAGCGCATGATGCGACCGACGAGCATCATCGCCACAAACGTGCCGCAGCCGCGGCTCGCCAGCAGAAGCCCGGCGGTGATGATGGGATAGCCGATCACGTTCTGCAGGAACGGCGAGGACAGCGCCATCGTCGAGAACAGCACCAGCCCCATCACGGCCATGAATACACAGCCGCTGACGAAATTCCTGTCCTTGAACAAGGCGAACTGGATGAAGGGCCGGTCGGTCGTCAAAGAGTGCGCGAGGAAATAGTAGAAACCGATACCGGCGATGATGAACTCGGCGATGATCTCGTTGGATTCCAGCCAGCCGAGTTGCTCGCCGCGGTCGAGAGCAAGCTGCAGCGCGCCGATCGCGATCGCCAGCGCGGTGAAGCCGAACCAGTCGAAGCGCAGCGCGACGTCCTTCCTGGTCTCGTCCATGAAGATCACGAGGCCGAGCACGGTGATGATGCCGAACGGCAAATTGACGAAGAACACCCAGTGCCAGGAATAGGTCTCGGTCAGCCAGGCGCCGAGCGACGGGCCCATGATCGGCCCCATCATCACGCCCATGCCCCAGATCGCCATCGCTTTCGCGCGCTCATGCAGCGCATAGGAGTCGAGCATGACCGCTTGCGACAGCGGCACCAGCGCCGCGCCGAACACGCCCTGCAGCAAACGAAACAGCACCATCTGGCCGATGTCCTGCGCCAGCCCGCACATCACCGAGGCGATGGTGAAGCCGGCCGAGCAGATGATGAAGATGCGCTTGCGGCCAAAGCGGTTGGCGATCCACCCGACCGGCGCCGTCATGATCGCGGCGGCGACGATATAGGAGGTCAGCACCCAGTTGATCTGGTCCTGCGACGCCGACAGCGTGCCCTGCATGTAGGGCAGTGCGACGTTGGCGATCGTCGTGTCGAGCGCCTGCATGATCGTCGCCGTCATGGCGCAGATCGTCACCATGTTCCGGCGCAGGCCGGGAACAGCAGCCGATGGTGCGCCCGTCGTCATCGCGTTATTCGTGGTCCTGGTTCGCTACCGCCGGCGACATGCCGAGCAAGGCCGGCAGCGAGCGGCGATGGTTGGTGTCGATCGTGGCGTAGACGCTCATGCCGGCCTTCAGCTTGCGAACAAACTTGTCGTTCTGGTCGAAATAGATTCGCACCGGGACGCGCTGCACTACCTTGACGAAATTGCCCGACGCATTCTGCGGCGGCAGGATCGCGAATTGCGCGCCGGTGCCGGGCGAGAGCGACCCGACCGTGCCCTTGAACACATGATTGGGGAAGGCATCGACCTCGATCGTAACGGTCTGCCCGACCGTGACATAGGTGAAATCAGACTCTTTCGGGTTGGCGTCGACCCACGGGTTCGAGGTGTCGATGATGCTGAACACCGGTGCACCCGCCATCACGAAACGGCCGAGCTGGATCTGTTCGACCTGCGTGGCGATGCCGGCCATCGGCGCGCGCATCACGGTGTGGTCGAGGTTGCGCTGGGCCTGGTCGAGCGCCGCCTTGGCCTGGGCATAGGGCGGGAATTCGGCGAGCGGCAGATCGGGATTGCCGAGCAGTTGCGCCTTGGCGGTGGCGATCTTCTGTTGCAGCAACTGGTATTGCGCACTCGCGGTGACGAGCGCGGTGGAAGCATTGTCGAGGTCGAGCTGCGAGCCGAAATTGTTCTTCACCAGCGCCGACTTGCGGTCGACGTCGCGCTTCTTCAGGTCCATGCCCTGCTGCGAAAGATCGCTCATCTGGCCGTAGATCCGAAGGTCGGCGATCAGATTGTCATAGGTGACGTTGGCCTGCGCGAGGCTGGCCTTGGCCTGCGCCACGGCGAGGCGGAACGGGACCGGATCGATCTCGAACAGCACGTCGCCGGGAGCAACCTGCTGACCTTCCTTCACCACGACCTTCTCGATCTTGCCGGAGATGTCGGGCGTGATCAGGACTTTCTGCGCGCCGACATAGGCGTCGTCGGTGGTCACGTAGCGGCCGCCATTGAGATAGAACGTGACGCCGGCCACCAGCGCGACCAGCGGCAACACCACCAGCAGCAGGAATCGGCGGTAGCGGCGCATGCCGGCCATCAGGCGGCGGCGCGGCTCGGCCGCGAGTTTCGGCCGCGACTCCGGAGATGCGGGATTGCCCTTCTGTTCGGGCGGAAATTTGAGCACGGGATCAGCCATAGCGCTGTTCCTTTCGAGGAGGTTGGTTCGCCGGATGCTGGATCGCGTTGCGAACGTTCTCCTTGATCAGGTCGAGTTGGTCGAGAAGGCGGTGGGCATCAGTGGGGTTGATGCCGTCGAGCGCGGTCGCCGTCAGTTCGGAGCGAAGCCCGGCGAGCTTGCCGAGCAGGGGACGCGCGGCCTTGCGCAGATAAAGGCGGTTGACGCGGCGGTCGTTCTCGTCGCCGCGGCGTTCGATCCAGCCATTGTCGCAGAGCTTGTCGATCAGCCGCGTCAGCGTGATCGGCTGCATCTCCATCTGTTCGGCGAGTTCCGACTGCTTCAGACCCTCGGTCCGCTCGACCTTGGCCAGAACCGCCCATTGCGCGCGCGTGATGCCGTAGCGCGCCGCCTGCCGATCGGCATAGGCGCGCATCATCCGCTGCACCTCGCCGAGCGTAAACAGGAAGTTCATATCCACGGAACCGCGCATGGGCCTCGCCTCCATAAGCTTGCGATATTATAAGCTTGCTTATGAATTCTGCATGACGCGTTAACAGTGGCCTGATCCGCTTCCAGCACATGGCTGGGAACCAGGAGGCGGCCGGGCTTTGGGATTGGCGGTCAAAATGCTACAAAAGCCCGAGATGACCCTGACAAAGCCGACATTTCCCGCGCCCGACCACGATCACGGCCGCTGCACCGCGGAAGCGATGGCGCATGCGGAGGCGGTCTGCGCGCGGCGGACGCAGAAATTCACCCCGATCCGGCGCCAGGTGCTGCAGGCTCTGCTGTCGAGCCACCGCCCGCTCGGCGCCTATGAGGTGATCGACGAACTCGCCAAGTCGATGCCGCGGCCGGCGCCGATCACGGTCTACCGCGCTCTCGATTTTTTGATGGAGAACGGCCTCGTTCACAGGATCGAGAGCCGCAACGCCTTCCTCGCCTGCGCGCATGATCATGACGAAACCTCGATGGTGGCGTTCCTGATTTGCGATCATTGCGGCTCGGTCGGCGAGATCCCGGCAGCTCCGGTCGCGCAAAGTCTCAACGCAGCGGCGCGGGCGTCCGGATTTGCACCAAAGCTTTCCGTCGTCGAAATCGCCGGCACCTGCGCGCATTGCCAAAAATAATGAACACGGCGCCAAGCCGGCCACGAGGATAGATGTCGTCGAACAAAGTGATCTCTTCCGCCGGGCGTGCGCTCACCCCGGGCGCCATCGCCTTGATGCTGATGCTGTGCCTGAGCTGGGGGTTCAACCAGATCGCGGTCAAGCTCGCGTTGCCCGACGTGCCGCCGATGCTGCAGGCACTGATCCGTTCCGCCGGCGCACTGCCGGTGATGCTGTTCGCCGGCTGGCTGCGCGGTGTGAAATTCTTCGAGCGCGACGGTTCGCTGGCTCCTGGCCTGCTGGCCGGCACGTTGTTCGGTATCGAGTTCGTGCTGATCTTCACCGGGCTGGTGTTCACCTCGGCGTCGCGCGCGGCGGTGTTTCTCTACACCGCGCCGTTCTTCGTCGCGCTCGGCTCCTACCAGTTTCTCGGCGAACGTCTGAGTATGCTGCAATGGGGTGGACTGGGGCTCAGTTTCGCTGGCGTCGCGCTCGCGATCGGCGTGCCGCAGGCGAACGTCGATGCCAAGGTGTTGCTGGGCGACCTGCTGGTGGTGGGCGGCGGCGCGCTGTGGGGCGCGACCACGCTGATCGCCAAGGGCACGCGGCTGCGCAACGCGGCGCCGGAAAAAGCACTCGGCTACCAGGTCGCGGTATCGATCCCGATCCTGGGCTTTGCATCGTGGCTGTTTGGCGAAAAGATCACGCACATGCCGGGCGCGCTGTCGATCGCGCTGTTGGCCTATCAGGCGATCTGGGTGGTGGGTTGCACCTTCGTGCTGTGGTTCGCGCTGGTGAAGACCTATTCGCCGAGCAAATTATCGTCGTTCACTTTCATGACGCCGCTGTTCGGCGTCGTCGCCGCCTACTTCATCATGCACGATACCTTGACCATCGCCTTCGGCGTCGCGGCGCTGCTGGTCATTGCGGGGCTTTATCTCGTGAACAAGCCGGACCCGAAGGTCACGCCGGATCCGAACCTGCCGGCGTAGCTTTTTCCGTCATTCCGGGATGGTCCGAAGGACCAGACCCGGAATCTCGAGATTCCGGGTTCGATGCTTCGCATCGCCCCGGAATGACGGCGGGGGCAAGAGCCTACCCCGTCTCGATCGGCAGCGATGCATCCTTGGCCCACTCGCCCATCGAGCCATCATAAAGGGTGAGGTTGTCGTAGCCGAGCTGGTGCAGCAGGAAGAGATCGACGGTCGCCGAGATGCCGCCACCGCAATAGGCGACCACACGCTTGTCTTTCGTAA
The DNA here is from genome assembly GCF_036924535.1 of Bradyrhizobium sp. AZCC 2262. Lineage (NCBI taxonomy): Bacteria > Pseudomonadati > Pseudomonadota > Alphaproteobacteria > Hyphomicrobiales > Nitrobacteraceae > Bradyrhizobium > Bradyrhizobium sp. AZCC 2262. The sequence goes on from NZ_JAZHRT010000001.1 coordinate 8,407,801, forward strand.
TGCCCTGCGCCTTGAATTTGGCTTCCGCCTCGCCAAGCGGGACAAAGGCCTTGGTCCTGGGATCGAGCAGCGTCGCGGCCGACACGTTGCAACTACCAGGCACGCGGCCGGCCCGGCCGTAGCGGCTGGGCTCGAGTCCCCGGTGAAACTGCGGGCCGAGCGCGTTGACGACAACGGTGCCCCGCTCGGAGGTAGCGGCGAGCGTCTCATGCTTGTCGACGAAAAATCCACCCCTCGGCTTTGCCGTGAATGCGGCCGGCGGATATCCCTTCGCCGGTCCGGCTTCGAGCGCGCGGCCTTCGAGCTTCCATTTGTCGAGCCCGCCGTCGAGCACCGCGGCGTTCTCGAAGCCGAGCGACTGGAGCATCCACCAGAACCGCGTCGCCCACATCGGGGTGCCGATACTGTAGAGCACGACCCGGCTTTCGTTGGACACGCCGTGTCGGCCGAACGCCCGCTCGTGATGCGCGACGTCAGGCATCATGAAGCGAAGCTCGGTATTGGGATCGGAGAACTCGCCCTGCAGGTCGAGAAAATCCGCGCCCGGAATATGCCCGGCCTCGAACGTGTGCCGCCCGGGCACGGCGAGATAGGGCTGGCTGCTGCCTTCGGGCGCGGGTTCGAGATAAGTGGTGCAGTCGAACAGGCGCAGGTCGGCCTGGTCCAGAATATCAGCGAGTTCCGCCGCAGAAATGAGCCCGTTGCGCCCCTGCATTGTTGGCCTCCGGTTATTTTGGCCGATGCTAGGGCCCGCATCGGGCTATGAAAAGGCGGCCGGGATGTGCGCTCGCCCTTTCAATTCAACGATTCCTGTCCAATATAGCGGTTAACGGAAGACCAAGGTCTTTTGCCTTGCTTTCGGCCGCCGTCGCTGGCCTAAGCTATTGAATACACAACGTAAAAATCCCTGTGTGACGAGGCGCACTGCGCCTTCGCCTCCCTCTTGGTGAATGTCATCAAAACCTGATATTCGAGGCCCCATGAACAAGCCCGAAATAATTCCGCAAGACGACGTCGCAGGCCCCCGCGCCCGGCATAAAACCACCCAGGTCATGGTCGGCAATGTTGCCGTCGGCGGGGGTGCGCCGATCGTCGTGCAGTCGATGACCAACACCGACACCGCCGATGTGGACGGCACGATCGCGCAGGTCGCGGCGCTGTCGCGCGCCGGCTCGGAAATGGTGCGCATCACCGTCGATCGAGACGAGGCGGCTGCTGCTGTTCCGCATATCCGCGACGGCCTGCGCAAGCGCGGCATCACCACGCCCCTGATCGGCGACTTCCACTATATCGGCCACAAGCTGCTCGCCGAATATCCGGCCTGCGCCGAGGCGCTCGACAAATACCGCATCAATCCCGGCAATGTCGGCTTCAAGAACAAGCGCGACACGCAGTTCGCCGACATCATCGAGATCGCCAACAAGAACAACAAGGCGGTCCGTATCGGCGCCAACTGGGGTTCGCTCGACCAGGAACTGCTGACCAGGCTGATGGACGAGAACACGGCTTCAGCCAACCCGCGCGATGCACGCGCGGTGACCCGCGAAGCCATGGTGCAGTCGGCCCTGCTGTCGGCGGCGCGGGCGCAAGAGCTCGGCATGCCCAAGAACAAGATGATTCTTTCGGCAAAGGTTTCCGCCGTGCAGGACCTGATCGCGGTCTACCAGACGCTCGCCTCGCGTTCGGACTACGCGATCCACCTCGGCCTGACCGAAGCCGGCATGGGCTCGAAGGGCATCGTGGCGTCGTCGGCGGCGCTCGGCATCCTGCTGCAGGACGGCATCGGCGATACCATCCGGATTTCGCTCACCCCCGAGCCCGGCGGCGACCGCACGCTGGAAGTTCAGGTCGCGCAGGAACTGCTGCAGACGATGGGCTTCCGCACCTTCGTGCCGCTGGTTGCGGCATGCCCGGGCTGCGGCCGCACCACCTCGACCACGTTCCAGGAACTGGCGCGCTCGATCCAGGATTTCATCCGCGAGGAAATGCCGGGCTGGAAGACGCAATATCCCGGCGTCGAAACCCTCAACGTCGCGGTCATGGGCTGTATCGTCAACGGCCCCGGCGAATCCAAGCACGCCAATATCGGCATCTCGCTTCCCGGCACCGGCGAAGCCCCGGCCGCGCCCGTGTTTGTCGACGGCAAGAAGTTCCGCACCCTGCGCGGGCCGAGCATTGCCGCCGACTTCAAGGCGCTGGTGATCGATTATATCGACCAGCGTTATGGCGCCGGCGCCAAGGCGCCGGAGACGACGGCGGCGGAGTAACCTCTCTCCGTCGTCCCCGCGAACGCGGGGACCCATAACCACAGGGCTTCGTGGTTATGCCAGGCTGCGCTCCAGCCTCCGCAACAACGTGCCCCTGTGGTTATGGGTCCCGGCTCGCGCTTCGCTTGGCCGGGACGACCAAGCGGAGAGATTGCGCTTCGCTCCATCCGGGCTACGATGATCCCAATCAAGAACGATTGGGAGAACGCCCATGTCTTCGTTGTCCGGCAAGCAGGGTCCGCGCTATCGGCATATCGCCGGAGAATCTGATCCCTACGAGACCATCGCCGTCGAGAAACTGACGCCGATCATCGGTGCGGAAATTTCCGGTGTCGATATCGGCAAGCTCGTCTCGGACGATGCGCGCTCCAATCGGCAGATGGACGAGATCCATCGCGCGCTCGCCGAAAATCTCGTGATCTTCTTCCGCGACCAGCACATCAGCCCCGACCAGCACCTCGCCTTCGGCCGCAAGTTCGGCGAATTGCATGTGCATCCGGCCGCGCCCAACGAGGGCGATCCGGCGCTGATGAAAATCTATGCCGACAAGGATTCCCCGCGCGCCAACGGCGAGGGCTGGCACACCGACGTGTCCTGCGACGTCGAGCCGCCGATGGGGTCGATCCTTTACATCAAGCAATGCCCGCCGCGCGGCGGCGACACGCTGTTCGCCAACATGTATGCCGCCTATGAGGCGCTGTCGGACCGCATGAAGGCCTATCTCGACGGGCTCACCGCGCTGCACGACGGCGAGCAGACCTATCGCGGGCTCTACGCCAATTACGGCGTGGCCGATCGGGTCGAATATCCACGCGCCGAGCATCCGGTGGTGCGCACCCATCCGGTGACGGGCAGGAAGGCGCTCTACGTCAACCGCGGCTTCACCCGCTTCATCATCGGTGTCCCCCGCGACGAGAGCGACGCCATGCTCGCCTATCTCTACCAGCACGCGGAAAACCCGCTGTTCCAGTGCCGCTTCCGCTGGACGGAAAACGCCATCGCATTCTGGGACAACCGCTGCGCGCAGCACCGCGCGATGTGGGACTACTGGCCGCACACAAGGTCGGGCACGCGGGTGACGGTGAAGGGCGAGAGGCCGGTGTAATTTCGCAGGGTGGATTAGCGAAGCGTAATCCGCCAACCATCGCGCAAAAGCCGGCGGGTTACGCAACGCTAACCCGCCCTACGATTGCATTGCGGCCATGATGCATTCGCGTTGACGCCTCGCAGCGTCTGCGCCAATCTTCGGCAAAAGCAAAACAAAGAACCCGGAGGGTGCCCTATGCTCCGCGCAGAAGACAACAAATTCCTCACCGAGAGCGGTGCAGGCACCGGCATGGGCGAATTGCTCCGCCGCTTCTGGATCCCGGTGCTGTTGTCGGAGGAATTGCCGGAAGCCGACGGCACGCCGAAGAAGATTGTTGTCATGGGCGAGGAACTGCTCGCCTTCCGCGACAGTCGCGGCGTGGTCGGCGTCATCGATCAATATTGCCCGCACCGTGGCGCCAATCTCTGGCTTGGGCGCAACGAGGAATGCGGCATTCGCTGCGTCTATCACGGCTGGAAGTTCGATACCGACGGCCGCTGCGTCGACATGCCGACCTCCTATCCCGACCTCAATGCCAAGGACCTGATCCGCATCAAGTCCTATCCGGTGCGGGAATGGGGCGACATGGTCTGGGCCTATATGGGCCCGGCGGACCAGATGCCCGAATTGCCCGATCTGGAAATGGCGCTGGTGCCGGCCTCGCATCGTTACGTCTCGAAGAAATGGCAGGACTGCAACTGGGTGCAGGCGCTCGAAGGCTCGATCGACACCGCGCATTTCACCTTCGCGCATCTCTCCTTTGAAAAGGAAGAGAACGAGATCCTCGACATCAAGAAGCATTTTGTGAATCCGCTGACACGCGTGGCCACCGACCACATGAGGTGGATCGCCGAGGACCCGCGCCCCGTGATCAAGATCAATCCGCACGAGGCCGGCCTTACGGTCGCGGGCGGGCGGTTGACCGGCTCCGACAATATCTACTGGCGTATCGCCCAGTTCCTGATGCCGGTGCATGCCTATGCGCCGAGCTCGATGCCCGGCGAGAATATTTTCGGCCAGAGTTTCATTCCGGTGACCGATACCAGCTGCTGGATCTTCACCTATGCCTGGAATCCGGAGCGCCCGCTGACGCAGGCCGAGTGCGATGGCTACGACCGCGGCAACGGCGTGATGTCAGAGGTCGACGAGAATTACATTCCGCTGCGAAACAAGGCGAATGACTATTTGATCGATCGCAAGCTGCAGAAGACCCATAGCTACACCGGCATCAAGGGCGTGTCCGAGCAGGACGCCGCCGTGCAGGACAGCCAGGGGCCGATCGCCGATCGCACCCGCGAGCATCTCGGCCCGACCGATCTCGGCATCATGCATTTCCGCAAGCTGGTGATGGATGCCGCGCGCGCACTGCAGAAGGGCGACGCACCGCCGCATCTGAAGCATCAGGATCGTTATGCGGTGCGCTCCGGCGCCTGCGTCACCAGCAAGGCCAAGGACCTGACGGCTGTCATGATCGAGCGGTTCGGCGACGCGGCGGGTTTCGTTGGCCGTTCGGGAAGGGATGCGGCGGAGTAGGGCATACTCTCTCGTCGTCCCGGCGAACGCCGGGACCCATAACCACCAGCGATAATTGTTGAGCGAAAGCCGTCAACCATCGTGTTAAACAACCACCGCCGCGGCGTATGGGTCCCGGCGTTCGCCGGGACGACGATGGAGGGAATCGCTATAGCGGAATCTTCCGATATTCCCGATTGCTCAGGCTTGCTTCTTCCAGATCGAGGTCGCGCTCGATCCGCCGCCTGGTTTCGTCGGTGATCTTGCCGTCGCGCAGCGAGAGATGGATGAATTTCCGCTCCGCTGCGATCAATTCCCGCGTCAGGGCGGTGCCGGCCGCCGAGACATCGTGGCCGTTGGGATCGAGCGAGTCCGGAAGCTGGTTGCTGCGGATTTCATGCCGCGAGCGCAACAGTTTGACGACCTCGTCGGATAGTTCGCGGTCGTCAGTGATGGCGTCGAGCGACCTGAGCGCCGCATCAAGCGCCTCGCGCCGCGCCGCGATTTCAGATTCATGTTCGGCGATATGTTCGGCGCGACCGTCCTTGGTGATGCCGAGCCATCGCACCACCAGGGGCAGGCTTGTCCCCAGGCCCACCAGTGTGATGAAAATGACGCCGAAGGCGACGAACAGGATCATGTCGCGATAGGGAAAGGCCTCTCCGTTCGGCAGCGCGAACGGTAACGCCAGCGCCGCGGCCAGCGAAACCGCGCCACGCACGCCGGTAAAAGCGACCACGAACGACGCTTGCCAGGATGGCGCCGGATCCCGCTCGCGGGTGCGCTTGCTGAGCAGGCGTGGCAAATAGGTTGCGGGATAGACCCAGGCAAACCGCGCGACGATGATGACCACCGCTACCAGTGCGCTGGTGAACAGGATTTCCTGAAGCGGAAACGCCTTCGACTTCTCGTACAGCAACCGCATCTGGAATCCCGTCAGCAGGAACAGCAGGCCCTCGACAAGATAGATCACGAGGTCCCAGAAGAAGATGCCCTGCAGGCGTGTGGCGGACGAGATCAGGAGCGGGCCGTTCCAGCTGATGTAGAGGCCACAGGCGACCGTGGCGATCACACCGGATCCACCGAAATGTTCGGGAATCCAGTAAGCGAGGTAGGGCGTGATCAGGGACAGCGTGATTTCGACCTGCGGATCGCGCGCGCGGTGCCGTGCGCGCAGCGAAAGCCAGCCAACCGCCAGTCCAAACAGGATCTCGCCGATGACGATGGCCACGAAAGTGCCGTTTGCCTTCGGCAGTGAGAACATCCCGGTCGAAATGGCCGCCACCGCGAATCGGTAGAGGATCAAGGCGGTGGCGTCGTTGGCCAGCCCCTCGCCCTCCAGCACCACGAGAATGCGGCGCGGCATGCCGAGCTTGCGGGCTATCGCCAGCGGCGCCACGACATCAGGCGGCGCGACGATGGCCCCGAGCAGGAAGCCGATGCTCCAGGGCAGGCCGATCAGGTAATGTGTGACGCTCGCGACGGCGGAGGCGGTGAAGATCACGCAGCCGACCGAGAGGAGAATGATCGGCCGGAGATTGGCCTTGAACTCGCGCCAGCTCATCGCGACGCTCGCCGAGTAAATCAGCGGCGGCAGGAATACGAGCAGCACCAATTGGGGCGGCAGTTCCACCGTCGGCATACCCGGAACGAAGGCAAGGCCAATGCCGGCGAGCAGCAGCAGGATTGCCGGCGCCACACTGATTCGCCGCGCCAGCAGCGCGACACCGGCCAGCACCGCCAGCAGGATGACATAGATCTGAAATTTGGCTTCCATGATGGCTCCCCTTCGCAAGGAAGCTCTGCAAGGTCAATGCCGTGGGGGTGCTCACGGACGAAGGTCGACGTGGTTTCAGGCCGTCCCTGACAAATTTGTGACGTCAGCATCAGAACCCGCCCGATCAATCCCCCGTACCAGCAAAGACCCTGCGTTGGCAGGCGAAAGAGGGCGGGAGCATTGCGATGAAACATATTGGTCAGCATGCGATTGTAATCGGCGCCAGCATGGGCGGCCTTTTGGCCGCGCGTGCGCTGTCGGATTTTTATGCCGTCGTTACCGTGCTGGAGCGCGATGCGTTTCCGCAGTCCGATATTCCGCGCAAGGGCGTGCCGCAAGGCCGCCATGCGCATGGCCTGTTGGCGCGCGGCCGCAACGTGATCGAGCATTTCTTCCCGGGCTGGACCGACCAGGTCGTCGCCAGCGGCGGCGTCCGCGGCGATATCGCAGGCGACGTGAACTGGATTGGCCATGGCGTCACGCTCAAATCGGCCCCAAGCGATCTGGTCGGATTGCTGGCTGCCAGGCCGGTGCTGGAAGGCCATGTGCGCCGCCGCCTGATGGCCTTGTCGAATGTGCGCGTGATCGAGAATTGCGCCGTGCAGGAGCTGATCGCCGACGACAGCAACGCGACAATCAAGGGCGTCCGCGTCAAGATCGGTAACGGCGCCGAGCACCGCATCACGGCCGATCTCGTGGTCGATGCGTCCGGCCGCGGCTCGTCGAGCCCGGCCTGGCTCGAGAGTTTTGGTTTCGCCAAGCCGGAAGAAGAGCGGATCGAGATCGGGGTAGGCTACACCACGCGACACTATCGCCGCCGCCCAACCGATCTTGACGGCAAGCTTGCGGTCGTGGTCGCCGGCAGCGGGCCGAACTGGCGCAACGGCGTCGTGCTGTACCAGGCCGAGGACCGCTGGATCGTCTCGATCGGCGGCTATTTCGGCGATCATGCCCCCGACGACGACCAGTTGTTCGCCGCCTATGCCGGCTCATTGCCGACGTCTGACATCTACGACATCGTCGCCCATGCCGAGCCGCTCGGCGATTTCGTCCGCTATCGCTATCCGGCGAACTTGAGGCGACGCTATGAGCGGCTGGCGCGTTTCCCGAATGGCTATCTGGTGTTCGGCGACGCCTTGTGCAGCTTCAATCCGGTCTACGGCCAGGGCATGACGGTGGCGGCGCAGGAAGCGATGCTGCTGCGCGAATGCCTCGATGCCGGCGTGGCCGATCTGGCGCGGCGCTTCCTCGCCCGCGCCGCTGATGTGATCGATACGCCCTGGAACATTGCCGTGGGCAACGACCTCCGGCACCCGAAGGTCCAGGGGGCGCGCCCGGCGAAAGTACGCTTCATCAACTGGTATATCGGCAAGCTGCACATGGCCGCGCGTTACGACGCAAAGCTGGCGACCGCCTTTCTCGAGGTCGCCAATCTGGAGGCGTCGCCGACACGGTTGCTGCAGCCGGCCGTGGTGATGCGCGTGATCCGGGGCAACCTTGGCCGCCGCAGCGGCGGCACGGTGGCTGCATCGGCCGGTGTGCAGGTCTGAGTGGATCTTACGCGCGCAGATCGTAGCGATAGGATTTGGACACGATCTTCCAGCCGTCGTTCAATTTCATCGCCACCAGATAATCGGTGAAATAACGCGGCGGCAATTGGCAGCGCACCTTGATGAAGGCGGTCTGATCATCGGAGCGGTCGATCATGACGATGAAATCCTCGCGCGGCTTGCCCTCCGCCTTGGCGGACGGCCGCTTCCTCATCCAGTTCAGCCAGGCAGGCAAGTGAAGAACCTGCAGTTCGCCTTTTTCCAGCGAACGCAGGTCGGCGGAGGGATGGAAGATCGCGGCCAGCTTGTCGGCATCCCCCTCGTGGACGCCATCAAAATAGTGTTGGACGACCGCCTCGACGGTAGAACGATCAAGACTCACGGTTTGTCCTCCCGCAGGATTCTACCCGGTTCGCAAAGCCCTACTCGCGCAGATCGTAACGGTAGGATTTCGAGACGATCTTCCAGCCGTCACGCAGTTTCATCGCCACCAGATAATCGGTGAAATAGCGCGGCGGCAACTGGCAGCGCACCTTGATGAAGGCGGTCTGATCATCGGAGCGGTCGATCGTGACGATGAAATCCTCGCGCGGCTTGCCTTCAGCCCTGGCGGAGGGGCGCTTGCGCACGCGATCGAGCCAGTCCGGCACGGTCAGCACCTGCAACTCGCCCTTCTCCAGCCAGCGCAAATCGGCGGTGGCGTCGAAGATCGCGCCGAGCTTGTCGGCATCGCCCTCATACAGGCCATCGAAATAGTTCTTGACCACGGCTTCCACGGTCGATCGGTCGTGACTCACGGCAGTTCCTCCCGGCGAAAAGAAATTTGTCGAGCTGAATTAAGCCACGAACCGCTTCATTGCGCTAGGCTGACCTCATCACGGTTGCGAGGAGTTGCAGGTGACGGGTTCAGCAAAATCGAATACTCGCATTCTTGCCGGAGAATGCTTTTGCCGCGCGGTCAGCTACGCCGTGGCTGACGAGTTCGGTTACGCCTTGAACTGCCATTGCTCGAATTGCCGGCGCACCACCGGTGCGGCATTCAAGCCGTTCGCCGGCATCGCGCGCGACAAATTCAGCGTCACCAGGGGCGAGGACGATCTCATGATCTATGGCGACGAGGCCGCCCACGACGCGCATTGCCGAAAATGCGGCTCGTTGCTCTATTCGGTGGTGCGTGAAGGCGCTTTCGTCCATGTCGCTATGGGCACGCTGGTCGACGATCCCTCGATCCGCCCGACCGCTCACATTTTTGTCGGCTCCAAGGCACCGTGGTTCGCGATCACGGACGACCTCCCGCAATACCGGGAGCATGTCGTGCCGCGTTGAGCGGCTCACGCTGCTCCGGGAATACATGCCCGTCGCCGGAGGTTCATATCTGGACGGGAAACCTGGCGGAAAAGGTGATCGGCCATGGCCGAACCGACGGGGCGCTGGCCCGACTAAGGATATAGCGAGGCACAATTCACGTCCGCGTGGATCGTGACCTAACTCACAAAGCCGGGCTGTGGCTTCTGATAGGCAGTCCGGTGTGGTAAAAAAGTACGAGGCTCCGAGGAGTCATGATGATGTCTGGATCGCAAAAGTTGTGCCGATGGGCACTTGCAGCCGCCGCCTTCCTGTTGGCGAGCGGGCCGGCTTTTGCCGAAAAACGCGTGGCGCTGGTGCTCGGCAATTCCAATTACCAGAACGTCGCACCGCTGCCCAATCCGGTTAACGATAGTTCGAAAATTGCGGCGACGCTAAAGGACGCCGGTTTCGACGTCGTCGACTCCCGCCGCGACCTGCCGGCGGCCGAGACCCGTCGCGCGCTGCGCGACTTCGCCGATCGCGCGCGCGATGCCGACATCGCGGTGGTCTATTACGCCGGCCACGGCATCGAGGTGGACGGCGGAAACTACCTGATCCCCGTCGATGCGCGGCTGGAACGCGACACCGACATCTATGACGAAGGCCTCTCGCTTGACCGCATCCTGATCGCGATCGAGCCGGCCAAAAAACTGCGCCTGGTGATTCTCGATGCCTGCCGCGACAATCCGTTCGCCCGGACCATGAAGCGCACGGTTGCTTCGCGCGCGATCGGGCAGGGCCTGGCGAAGGTCGAGCCGACCAGCCCCAACGTCCTGATCGCCTATTCGGCCAAGGCTGGCTCTACCGCGGCCGATGGTGACGGCAAGAACAGCCCGTTTACGACGGCACTGTCGCACCATTTGACGAAGCCCGGGCTCGACGTGCGCCGCGCGTTCGGTTTCGTGCGCGACGAGGTGCTCAAGACCACCAACAATCGGCAGGAGCCCTTTGTGTATGGTTCGCTTGGCGGTGAAGACGTGCCGCTGGTGCCGGCGCCTCGTCCGGCGCCCGCAGCGGCGGCTCCTGCGCCGGCCCCCAGTGCGCAGGCCGAAGCCCGTCGCGACTATGAACTCGCGCTGCAGATCGGCAACAAGAGCGCGCTCAACGCCTTCCTCGTGCAATATCCCGATGGTTTCTACGCGAGCCTTGCCAAGCTTCAACTCGACAAGATCGTCGCCGAGGAAACGCGTGTCGCGGCGACCGAAAAAGCGCGGCAGGCCGAACAGGAGAGGGCGCGGCTCGCCGCCGAGGGGGCCCAGAAGTCGCAACAGGCAAAGGCCGAGGCCGAAGCCAAGGCCGCCGAGCAGGCGCGCATCGCGGCTGAAAAGGCCAAGCAGTGGGCGCAGGACCAGGCGGCCGCGGCCGAACAGAAGCGCGTCGCCACCGAAAGCGCCGCCGCCGACAAGGTTGCTGCTCCAGCGCCCGCTGACGCTGACAAGGACAAGGCGGTGAACGTTGCCGCGCTCGCCGCGGGGCCGCCGCAAGCCGACGTCACCAAGTCGGTGCAGGCCGAATTGCGACGCGTCGGCTGCCTGACCGGCAGCGCCGATGGCAACTGGAACAGCGCCTCGCAGCGATCGCTGACGCAGTTCAACCGCTACGCCGGAACCAGGCTCGACACCAAGGTCGCCAGCGTCGATACGCTCGATACGCTCAAGCTGAAGTCGTCACGGGTGTGTCCGCTGGTCTGCGAGCATGGCTTCCAGGCCGATGGCGACCGCTGCGTCAAGATCACCTGTGCCGAGGGCTCGTTCCTCAACGACGATAATGAATGCGAGAAGCGTCGCGCCAAAAAGCCGGTGGCAACGCGCGACAGGCCGGAACCGCGGCGGGTTCCGGAGGCACGGGAAGGTCGGAAACCGAGGCAGGTTATTGTGACGCGTTCTCAGAACCCGAATGCACCGGGGATGTCATCCAGCGGTCGTCCGCTTACCGGCCTCGAACGCCAGCAGGGTTGCACTGGCTACCAGGCCATTATGTCGGGCGTGTGCCCGTAACGGCGGCCGGCATCAGATCAAGTCCACATTGGCGCCGTGACAGCGGGGCCAATTGCTTTCAAATCGCGCTCGCCGCGATGTTCACCATCAGCGCCAGCAAGGCCGTGTTGAACACGAAAGAAATGATGCCGTGCACGGTCGCAGTGCGGCGGATGATCTTGTCGGTGATGCCGACATCGGAAACCTGTGCGGTCATGCCGATTACGAACGAGAAGTAGACGAAATCCCAATAGTCTGCCTCGGCATGTGCGTCACCGCTTGGAAACAGCAGGCCGCCCGGCTTTTTGCCGCGATAGAAATCATGCGCGTAGTGCAGCGCAAAGGCGATGTGAACAAGTACCCATGACAACGCGATCGTCGCCACCGCCAGGATTAGCCCGGCCTTATTGCCTTTCGAGACGCCGAGCTCGAACACGATCGCGCCAAGGCTCGCGAGGGCACCGAACACGGTCAACAACAGGATCAGGAAGCGCCCGTCATCCTGCAACAGTGCGCTGCGGCGGATATGGGCGACCTCACAGCGCAGCATCATGATGTAGGCAAGTACGAGATAGAATGCGGCGAAGACATCCCAGCCGACGATGAGACGTGTCACCAGCCGCCGTGAATCAGGCAGCAGGAAGAAGACGGCGGCGCCGAGCGCGATCGCGATGAAGGTCCGCGGCCGTCCGTAAACGACGCGGACCGGCATTGGCAGGTTCCGGAAGCGAACAAGGCCCTCGTCGAATTCCTTGCTCATCCGCTGCCTTCCTATGCGCTAGTTCTTGCGATCCGCGACGAAGTGCGCGGCTGCCCGCAACATGTCCCCCTTCGCCCCGAAGATCGACAGCGCGGAATCAGCGCGCGCCAAGAGATCGCGCACGCGCTGCTTGGCGCCGTCGATGCCGAGCTGGGTGACGAAGGTGGTCTTGCCGAGCGCCGCATCGGCGCCGGCCGGCTTGCCGAGGGCTGCGGCGTCGCCCTCGACGTCGAGCAGATCGTCGGCGATCTGAAATGCCTCGCCGAGCGCGCGGCCGTAATCGTCGAGCGCCTGGTATTCCTTCTGTGAGGACTGGCCGAGGATCGCGCCTGCGATGCAGCCATAGCGCAACAGCGCGCCGGTCTTCATCTGCTGCACCCGTGCTACGTCGACCGGCTCGCGGTCGCCGAACCGGCCTTCGCCGGCGAGGTCGAGGATCTGGCCGCCGACCATGCCGCCTATGCCGGAGGCGCGCGCCAGCGCCCGCGTCAAGAGCAGGCGCACCGTGGCGTCCTTGTGGATCTCGTCGCGGGTGACGATGTCGAACGCCAGCGTCAGCAGACCGTCACCGGCGAGGATCGCTGTGGCGTCATCGGTCTTCTTGTGCAGGGTGGGCCGGCCGCGGCGCAGGTCGCTGTTGTCCATCGCCGGCAGGTCGTCATGGATCAGGGAATAGCAATGGATGCATTCCAGCGCGGCGCCGCCAAGCAAGGCAGCGTCCCGCGGAACCCCGAACACGGCCGAACTTTCGACCACCAGAAAAGGGCGCAGTCGCTTTCCGCCGTTGAGGCTGGAATAGCGCATCGCGTCCATCAGCCGTTTCGGCCGCGCGATCTCGTCCGGCAACAGCGTGTCGGACAGCAGCTTTGCCAGCAGGGCTTCGGTGTCCTCCGCGGTCTGGTCCAGGCGTTTGGTGAAATCGGCTGTGGCGGTGGTCATTAAGAATAGCTCCAGATCAATTTGGCCGGACAATCGTTGATGGCAACGGCTTCGTCAATTCCATGACGGAGGTCACAAAAGCGCTGGAAAACGCACTAGATATCATGGAGATGTCACGTGGGTGGGGCCTATTGATCGCCCCGGGGCCGGCTTGGGCTGAACCGGAAGCATCCAATTTTGCGCATTCTCCGAATTTTAGTGCTGATCCTGCTTGCGGTGCTGTTGCTGCCTTATCTGGTGACGCCGTTCTACCGAACCGGCCATCCGGTGTCGGCGCTGATGGCCTGGCGCTGGCTTAAGGGCGCGCCGGTGTCCCGGCAATGGATCGATTTCCATGCGATTTCGCCTTACCTGCCGCGCTCGGTGGTGGGCTCCGAAGACGCCAAATTCTGCAGCCATCGCGGGGTCGATTGGGGCGCGCTGCAGGACGCGATCGACGACGCCGAGGACGGCGAACCTGCCCGCGGCGGCTCGACCATCACCCAGCAGGTGGCCAAGAACCTGTTCCTGTGGCCGGGCCGCAGCGTGGTCCGCAAGGCACTGGAACTGCCGCTTGCGATGTGGATCGATTTTGTGTTGCCCAAGCAGCGGATCCTGGAAATCTACCTCAACATCGCCGAACTCGGCCCGTCCGGGCAATTCGGAGCGGAAGCGGGATCCCTCTACGCGTTCGGCCGCTCGGCCGCGACGCTTTCGGCGCGCGAGGCCGCCTTGCTGGCGGCGATCCTGCCCAACCCTGGCAAGCGCAGCGCCCGCAATCCAGGTCCCGCGGTGCGCCGTCTGGCCGGGATGTATATGGCGCGGGCCAATGCGGCGGCCTTGCAGCGCTGCTGGAGCGAAAATCGTGCTTTTTGAGCCAATTTTCGGCCCCTTTAACCGCAAGCTGGCCTAGCTTTACGCCATCCCATCCTCTATAAGCGCGGCCTTATCGGCATCGCAGCCCCTGCGCGCAGCGCTGGGCCGTCCGGTTTCGGACGATGCCTCCGACAACACCCCTAGAGGATCGTTATGGCCGTTCCCAGAAGAAAAACATCGCCCTCGCGGCGTGGCATGCGCCGCTCGGCGGACGCACTGAAGAAGCCGACCTATGCCGAGGACAAGGATTCCGGCGAACTGCGCCGTCCGCACCACCTCGACCTGAAGACCGGCATGTACAAGGGCCGGCAGGTGCTGAAAAAGAAGGAATCCTGATCGGGTTCGGGGATAAGGCGCGGCTTCCGGCGGCGTCTGCCCGAATTTGGCCAACGAGTGGGGCCAACGGTTCCATTGGGGCGAAGCGATGCTTCGCCCGGGGGACGTTCCGGTTATCCTAGGAAGGCGCGATACCCATGGTCGGTTTTCCGCTGCTTCTGATTCCGCTCGCGATCTACAACATCATCGTCTTCCTGATGCCCAGCGTATCGTTCACCGATCCGCTGGTGAAGCTGACGTTGATGTCGGGCGCGGAATGGACGGTGACGCTGAGCGACGTGCTGCTCACGCTCGGCATCCTGCTGCTGCTCGCCGAAGTCATCAAGGGCGCGCGCCCCGGTGCGAAATACCTCACCGACCATCTGCTGTCGCTGATCGTGTTCGGCGCCGCGGCGGCCGAGTTCGTGCTGTGGCCGAAGTTCGGTACCTCGACCTATTTCCTGATGACGGCACTGTCGCTGGTGGATTTCCTCTCTGGCCTTGCGTTGCGAACGCGCCGCCGTGCAGTTGCGGCGGCGCCTGTACCTGCACCTCCGCCAAAAGCCGCCGAACCTCCGCCAAAGGCAGCCGAAAAAGTCGAGCCACCGGCCGAGCCTCAATTCGACCCCGCGCCGGCCGCCGCACCTGCGCCTGTTGCGCCATCGGTGCCGCCGGCAGCCTCTGTTGCCGAATCCGTGTTGAAGGATCACCCCGAGCCGAAACCGGTGCCGCCCGCCATCGCACCCGAAGCGGCCCCGCCGAAAACGCCGTCTCCGGAAGTCCATTCTCCGGAAGTCCATTCACCGGAAGTCTCGTCGCCGGAAGTCCGGTCACCGGAGGTCCCGTCGCCGGGACTGCAGCCGGGTCCGAGCTTTCCGCCATCTCCGGATAAGCCGGACACACCTCAGCGCTGATCTAGATGGTTTGCCGCGTCCGGAAGCCGGTGCCAGACCGCCGGATCTGGCTGGCGCCATAGGCCGTCTGTGCATCTGCCAGCGAAGCCCGCCGGAGGCTGCGGGTTTGCGGGGCCCGGTCGGCAGTCGCGATCAGCTGCGCGACGAAGGTTGGATCGGGCCGTGGCGCCGGTCTCGACGACCAGTGCACGTGGGTCACCGGCACCAGCTCACGGGCCGGCTCGTCGAGGTTGACGAACTCGCCGTCCAAGATTTCGTCTGATCGATCGATATCCAGCATCGCACACCGTAACCTAAACTGTCACGTTTTGGGACGTTACGCCCCCACTGCGATCTGACCTCGCAAGGCCTATGCCGCTTCCCCCCGTTTCGTTCCGGCCGGGCCCGGAAAGTCTGTGAAACATGGTTTCCGGATTATTTATGAACTTGAACTAGCTTGGCGTTGGAAAGAGCCACTATCCTCAAACGGCGGGAATCACCGGCGGTGTCCCGAATCGAGGCGTCCCGATGCCCCCTGTCCCGCAAGCCTCCAGCATCCTTGCCTCGCTAGGCCAGGCGGCCTTCCTCTGGGACCTGACAGCGGACACTATCGCCTGGAGCGACAATGCCGGCGTGGTCTTCACCGATATTCCGGCGGAGGCGCTGGTCAGCGGCGCTGGGTTCGCCAGGCTGATCGAGCCCTCCCGTTCGATCCGCAACGAGGCGCTCGCTCAATCGGCGCCGGCGCGGGGCAACGAAGGCGTCGCCTACCGGATCGAATATGGCGTACGGGCCGCGGCCTCGGCGCCCCTGATCTGGATCGAGGAGACCGGTTGCTGGTTTGCGGGGCCCGACGGCAAGCCGGTGCGCGCGCAAGGCATCGTCCGTGTCAACAACGAGCGTCACGCCCGCGACGAACAGCTCATGCGGCTTTCGAGAAATGACCCGCTGACCGGTGAACTTAATCGCACGCATCTCGTCGCCGCGCTGGCGGAAACGATCGAAGAAACCATGCGTTTCCGGTCGGCTTGCGCCTTCATGTTGATCGGCATCGATCATCTGGCGCGCGTCAACGATGCCTTTGGCTTCGACGTGGCCGACGCCGTCATCGCCGAAGTCGGAAAACGCATCCGCGCCAAGCTGCGCGGCGGCGACATGCTCGGCCGGTTCTCCGGCAACAAGTTCGGGCTGATCCTGAGGAACTGTACGGTCGACGACACCAATACCGCGGCCGAGCGCTTCCTGGCAGGGATCCGCGACGACGTGATCCCGACCAAGTCCGGCCCGGTCTCGGTGACCGCCTCGATCGGCGCGATCACCATCCCGCGCTACGCCCGCAATGCCGATGAGGCCATCAACCGCGTCCAGGAAACACTCGATGGCGCCAAGCGCCGCCGCGCCGGATCGTTCTCGCTGTGGCGTCCGAATGTCGAACGCGACGCCCAGCGCCGCGTCAACATCCGCGTCACCGACGAGATCGTCACCGCGCTGAACGAGCGCCGTATCGTCACCGCGTTCGAACCGGTGGTCGAAGCGCGCTCGCGGCAGCCGGCATTCTACGAGTGCCTGGTGCGGATGGAGCAGGAGAACGGGCAGGCGCTGCTGGCGCCCGATATCGTCCCGGTCGCCGAGCGACTGGGGCTGATCCGGCTGGTCGACCACCGCGTGCTCGAACTCGCGGTTGCCGAACTTGCGGCGTCGCCGAACGTGCGGCTCAGCCTCAACATCTCGCCCGACACCACGATGGACCCGGACTGGTGGACTTCGATCGAATCGCTGATGCAGGCCTATCCCGGCGCCGGCGAGCGGCTGATCGTCGAGATCACTGAAACGGTCGCGATCCAGGATATCGACGATGTTCGTGGCTTTGTGACCCGCTTGAAGAATTTCGGCAGCCAGATCGCGATCGACGATTTCGGCGCCGGTTACACTTCATTCCGAAACTTGCGCAAGCTCGGCGTCGATATCGTGAAGATCGACGGTGCCTTCGTACAGAACATTGCACGCTCCGCGGACGATCGCGCCTTCGTGCATACGCTGATCGATCTGGCGAACCGCCTGCAGATCAAGACGGTGGCGGAATGGGTGCAGGACGAGGAAGCCGCCGTGATGCTGCGTGAATGGGGCTGCGATTACATCCAGGGCCGCCTGATCGGACTGGCCTCGCCGGAACGGCCGTGGGCTGCGCCGGCGGCTGAAACAGTGTTGCCGGCGGCGGGGTAGTCACGCGTAGCCCGGATGAAGCGAAGCGCAATCCGGGAAAACTCAGGCCGGTTGATAGACTGCCCCGGATTTCGCTGCGCTCCACCTGGGCTACGGCCAAAAACGTGGATGGCCGGGACGAGCCCGGCCATGACGAGAATTCCAACCAGTTTCAGCAGAGAAGATCACTCTTCCTTCTTCGGCTCTTTCGACATGCGCTCCAGGCGCTCCTGCATGTCCTTCATCTGGCGGCGAAGATCGTCGATATTGTCTTCGTCTGGCGCCGGCTCCGGCATCTTCTCCGGCTCGGGCGACGTCGATCCGGGGCGCGGCGGCACGAACGGCTTGAACATCGAGAACGTCTGCTGAAACAATTCCATGTTGCGGCGGACATGTTCCTCGAGCGGCGCAAACGGCGTTCCACTGAACGTGTTGGTGAGCTGCTTGCGGAATTTTTCCTGTTCGCGCGTCAACGTGTCGATCGACTGCTCCAGATATTTCGGCACCACCATCTGCATGCTGTCGCCGTAGAAGCGGATCAACTGCCGCAGGAAAGTGGTCGGCAACAAATTCTGTCCGGCCTTGTTTTCCTGCTCGAAGATGATTTGCGCCAGCACCGAGCGGGTGATGTCATCGCCGGTCTTGGCGTCGTAGACGAGAAAATCCTCGCCATCCTTCACCATCGCCGCGAGATCCTCGAGCGTCACATAGGTGCTGGTGCCGGTATTATAGAGCCGCCGGTTGGCGTATTTCTTGATGGTCGTGGGTTGGTCTGACTTTGCCATAAGCTCACACAATACACCGAGAGCGGGGAACCCGACGGCATCGCCGAAGGGCAGACGAGCAACGCAACGCAGCAAAGTAAGCATTTTCAATGCCGTTCGGCTACCGTTTTGTGCGGCACGGTTAATTCCAAGGCATGGACGCTGCTATGGAAACCCTCATGGGGATCAATTTGAATGCGCCGCGGCAGGATTTTGGGCTCTGGCCGATTGACATGGGTCAACGGGGTTAACAGGATAAGGTGAGAGACAGGCACGCCGTCCGGCCGCCCGCCGTCAAAAGAAACCTCAACCACAGGAGATGTCCATGTCAGACGATGTCGTCATCGTCAGCGCCGCCCGCACCCCGGTCGGCAGTTTCAACGGCGCGTTCGCCACCACCCCGGCCCATGACCTCGGCGCCATCGCCATCAAGGCCGCACTGGAGCGCGCGGGCATCGAGCCGGGCCGCGTTTCCGAAGTCATCATGGGCCAGATCCTGACCGCAGCGCAGGGCCAGAACCCGGCCCGCCAGGCCTCGATCGCTGCCGGTATTCCGGTGGAAAGCCCGGCCTGGGGCGTCAACCAGCTCTGCGGCAGCGGCCTGCGCACGGTGGCGCTCGGCTATCAGGCGCTGCTCAACGGCGATTCCGAAATCGTGGTCGCCGGCGGCCAGGAATCCATGAGCATGGCCCCGCACGCGCAATATCTGCGCGGCGGCGTCAAGATGGGCGGCCTCGAACTGGTCGACACCATGATCAAGGACGGCCTGTGGGACGCCTTCAACGGCTACCACATGGGCAACACCGCCGAGAACGTCGCCCGCCAGTACCAGATCACCCGCGCGCAGCAGGACGAGTTTGCGGTTCACTCGCAGAACAAGGCCGAGGCGGCGCAGAAGGCCGGCAGGTTCAAGGACGAGATCACACCCGTCACCATCAAGACCCGCAAGGGCGACATCATCGTCAGCGACGACGAATATCCGCGCCATGGCGCGACCATCGACGCGATGGCGAAGCTGAAGCCGGCTTTCGAGAAGGACGGCACCGTCACCGCCGGCAGTGCGTCCGGCATCAATGACGGCGCCGCGGCAGTCGTGCTGATGACCGCCAAGCAGGCCGCCAAGGAAGGCAAGAAAGTGCTCGGCCGCATCGTGTCGTGGGGCCAGGCCGGCGTCGATCCCAAGATCATGGGCACCGGGCCGATCCCGGCTTCCCGCGCCGCGCTGAAGAAGGCGGGCTGGAACATCGGCGACCTCGACCTGATCGAGGCCAACGAGGCGTTCGCGGCGCAGGCCTGTGCGGTCAACAAGGACCTCGGCTGGGATACCGGCAAGGTCAACGTCAATGGCGGCGCGATCGCGATCGGCCACCCGGTCGGTGCGTCGGGCGCGCGCGTGCTGGTGACGCTGCTGCACGAGATGCAGAAGCGCGATGCCAAGAAGGGTCTCGCCACGCTGTGCATCGGCGGCGGCATGGGTATCGCGATGTGCATCGCACGCGACTGAACTAAAGGCAGAGTGACTGGTTGAATGATGAAAAGATCATCTCGCAGCCCGATCTCGAATTGGTAAAGATGAAATGCCCGGTCTCGCGCCGGGCATTTTCATCTCCGCAAGCGTTTTCAAGAAACGCTGCAAAGCCTGAAGATTCGTCAAAAGACCGGGACAATTCCGGCGTATTAAAAAGACCATCAAGGAGGACTACGACATGGCACGTGTTGCATTGGTTACGGGGGGTACGAGGGGCATTGGAGCTGCGATCAGCAAGGCGCTGAAAGCAGCCGGCTACAAGGTGGCGGCGAGCTACGCCGGCAATGACGCCGCGGCCGAGAAGTTCAAGTCCGAGACCGGCATTCCCGTCTACAAATGGGACGTCAGCTCGTTTGACGCCTGCGCCGCCGGCGTCAAGCAGGTCGAGGCCGATCTCGGACCGGTCGACGTGCTGGTCAACAATGCCGGCATCACCAAGGATACCGCCTTCCACAAAATGACACTTGAGCAGTGGACCGCGGTCATCAATACCAATCTCGGTTCGCTCTTCAACATGACGCGTCCGGTGATCGAAGGCATGCGCGCCCGCAAGTTCGGCCGCGTCATCTCGATCTCCTCGATCAACGGGCAGAAGGGCCAGTTCGGCCAGGTCAATTACTCGGCGGCCAAGGCCGGCGATATCGGCTTCACCAAGGCGCTGGCGCTCGAAAACGCCAAGGGCGGCATCACCGTGAATGTGATCTGCCCCGGCTACATCAACACCGAAATGGTGCAGGCGGTGCCGAAGGAAGTTCTGGAAAAGAACGTCATTCCGCAGATTCCCGTCAATCGCCTCGGCGAACCCGAGGAGATTGCACGCGCAGTCGTGTTCCTCGCTGCCGACGAGGCTGGCTTCATCACGGGCTCGACGCTGACCGTGAATGGCGGCCAGTATCACGCGTGATATTGGCTTGTCGTCATTGCGAGGAGCGGCTCATCCGCCGTAGCTCAAAGAGTGAAGGCGGATAGCGACGAAGCAATCCATTTTCGGTATGCAAGAATGTTGGATTGCTTCGGTTCACTCGCAATGACGTGCCAATGACTCCCCGTGCCGCTACGCTGATCGGACTGACCGCGATCCTGATGTGGTCGCTGCTGTCGGTGCTGACGGTTGCGACCGGAAAGATTCCGGCGTTCCAGCTCGCCGCCATGACGTTCGCGATCGGCGCGCTGGTCGCATTCGCCAGCTTCCTGTTCCGGCCCGCCGCCTTCAATGCGCTCAAGCAGCCGCTGGTGGCCTGGGTCGTCGGCGTCGGCGGCCTGTTCGGCTATCACGCGCTGTATTTCCTCGCGCTGCGCTTCGCGCCGCCGGCCGAAGCGGGGTTGTTGAACTATCTCTGGCCGCTGTTGATCGTGCTGTTCTCGTCGCTGCTGCCCGGCGAACGTCTGGCGCCGCATCACATCGTCGGCGCGCTGCTCGGGCTTGCGGGCACGGTGCTGCTGTTTGCCGGCAATGGCGCGAGCTTTGCGCCCGGCCAGATACCGGGGCTTGCCGCAGCCTTCGTTGCCGCTTTTGTATGGGCGGCCTATTCGGTGATGTCGCGCAAGCTCAAGGCGGTGCCGACCGATGCGGTGGCGGGCTTCTGTCTCGCCACAGCGCTGCTCGCCGCGCTCGTGCATGGCATGGTCGAGACTACGGTGTGGCCTGAGACGGTCGGGCAGTGGCTGGCGATCATTGCGCTTGGCGTTGGCCCCGTGGGGGCTGCGTTCTTCGTCTGGGACATCGGCATGAAACGCGGCGATATCCGCGTGCTCGGCGCCGCGTCCTACGCGACGCCGCTATTGTCGACGGCGTTTCTGATCTTGGCCGGTTATGCGCAGCCGACCGCCACCATCGCCATCGCCGCGATCCTTATCGCCGGCGGCGGCCTGATCGCGGCGAAGGACATGGTGTGGAAGACGAATCCGTAGGGTGGGCAAAGCGAAGCGTGCCCACCATTCAAGGATACATGTGTAGATAGAGGGTGGGCACGCTGCGCTTTGCCCACCCTGCAGACTTTACGTTGGCTCCCAACCTTTCGGCGCCAGCTCGAATTTCGCAAATTCGAATCCTGGCGCGACGGTGCAGCCGACCAGCGTCCAGTCGCCATTGCTTTCGGCCGCCTGCCAGGCATGCGGCGGAACGATCGCCTGCGGCACTTCGTCGGCAGCGAGATTGGGGCCGAGCTTGATGCTGCGCTGTCCCTCGTCATCAGAAATTTGCAGGCTTAGCGACGCGCCCGCGTAGTAGTGCCAAACCTCGACCGCATCGATGCGATGCCAGTGCGAGCGCTCGCCGCGCGCCAGCAGAAAATAGATCGCGGTTGATCGCGAGCGTCCATCGGCATCCATGCTCTGGTCGCGAAAGGTCTCGCGATAATGGCCGCCTTCGGGATGCGGCTTCAGGTCAAGCTGCGCGATGATGTCGGCGGCGGCTTTCGGCAGCGCCATCAGGACTTGTTCTTGCGTTCGCGCAATTCACCGAACACTTTTTCGGCGCTCGCGCCCTTCATGTGCAGCTTCGCCGCCACCGACGGTTCGTCGGCGCGCAGGAACACGTTGGCTTTCTTTTCCTCGCCCAGCAGCACCGGGATCGTCGGCTTGTTCTCGGCACGCAGTCGCGTCACTTCCTCGGCGCGCGCCTTCAACGCGGGGTTATCGCCGTCGACCGTGAGCGCGAACTTGACGTTCGACGCCGTATACTCATGGCCGCAATAGAGTTTGAAATCGTCCGGCAGCGCGCGCAGCTTCAACAGCGAATCCCACATCATGGGATAATTGCCCTCGAACACCCGGCCGCAGCCGATCGAGAACAGCGTGTCGGCAGCGAACACCGCCTTTTCGGTGTCGAACACGTAGGAGATATGATCGAGCGTGTGGCCAGGTGTTTCCAGCACTCGCGCCAGCAGGCTGCCGACCTTGATCACATCGCCATTGATGGCGCGCAGGTCGACATTGGCGATCTTGGTGGATTTGTCGTTGGGAGCGACGACCCGGCAATTATATTTCTGCTTCAATTCGGCGACACCGCCGACATGGTCGTGATGGTGATGCGTGACGAGAATATCCGTCAGCGTCCAGCCCTCGCGCTCCAGCGCCTTGATGATCGGGCCGGCTTCCGGCGCGTCGATCGATGCGGTGGCCTTGGTCGCGGGATCGTGGATCAAATAACCGAAATTGTCGCTGAGGCAGGTGAAGGTGCGAATTTCCGCGGCCATGATAGCTCCGTGGTTAAGGCTTTCAGCCCCATGAGATCATGATGCGATTTGATAGAACCGCATCATGATCTCATCTCATTGTTTGAGCATGATCTTTTCGGAAAACCGGTTTCCACTTTTCCGGATCATGCTCCAATTCTAAAAGAAATATGGCGTTAACGCTTGCGCGGCAATGCCATTTTCGGCGCGCCGCAACGAAACACGGTGTGGTAGATTGCGCCCATGACCATCGACGTCATCGATCTCCGCGATTTCTATTCGCAGCGCCTCGGCATTGTGGCGCGGCAGTTGATCAATCGTGGCATCCGGGCGCGCTGGCCCGATGCGGCCGGGCAGCGCGTGCTCGGGCTGGGCTACCCGACGCCCTATCTCGGCCTGTTTCGCGAGGATTCCGAGCGCTGCATCGCCTTCATGCCGGCGGCGCAGGGGGTGTTGAAATGGCCGACGGCGCGACCGGCGCTGGCGACCCTGATCGATGAGTTTTCGATGCCGCTGCCGGACGCCGCGGTGGACCGCATCCTGCTGGTTCATGCGCTGGAAATGTCCGACGATCCGGAGCGGCTACTGCGCGAGGTGTGGCGGGTGCTGGCGCCGTCGGGGAGGCTGATCGCTGTCATCCCGAACCGGCGCGGCGTGTGGACGCGCACCGACAACACGCCGTTCGGCCACGGCCGGCCCTATTCGCGCGCGCAGATCACGCAATTGCTGCGGCAGACCTGGTTCACGCCGGCGGCATGGGGCGAGGCGCTGTTCCTGCCGCCGGTCGGCAATAGCTGGTTTTTGCGGTCGGCGATGGCGTGGGAGCGCGTTGGCGCCGCGCTATCGTTGCCGTTCGCCGGTGTGCATATCGTGGAGGCGACCAAACAGGTCTATCGCGCGATCCCCGCGGGGCGCGAACGCACGCGGTTGATTCCGTCGCTGGAGCCGGTGCTGGTGCCGTCGTCGACGGCGACAAGGGATAACGCGTAGTCTCTCAACGGGTCGTCCCCGCGAACGCGGGGACCCATAACCACAGGCGATATTTGTTTGAAAGGTCGTCGATCCGCGTGCCTCAAACGAGGGCCGCGGCGTATGGGTCCCCGCGTTCGCGGGGACGACGAGATAGCGGGCGTTGCCGCTAGCTACTCATTCCCCGGGTTGAAATCTTCGCCGGGGGCGGCAGGCGCGGCCATGCTGTCGGGGCGCGGGCCATGCGGCCGGCGGCGCCGGCGCGGGAAACGCTCACCGCCGCGGCCCTCTTCATACCCGCCCGGTGCGCCGTTCACCTGCGGCTGCGGGCCGGTGATGAAGGAGGGCAGGCGATCGACGCCACCGCCGGTGTCGGCAATCACCGGCTGCGGCTGGGACTGGGGTTGCGGCTGATATTGCGGCTGCGGACGGTGCTCGCGTTCGCGATGATGCTCGCGCGGCTGCTGGTCGCGGTAAGGCTGGCCGTCGCCGCGCTGATCACGCGGATTGTTGTCGCGGACGTAGGGCTGCGGCTGCTGCGGGGCGAAGCCCGGTTCCTGGCCGAAATGCGAGAAGCTCTCGCCATCGTCGTCGCCGTCTTCCGTCGTAGGCTGCATTTCGGTGTCGACGCGCGGCTGCGGCTGGTTCTGCCGGAACTGCTCCTGCGCGGCTGCGATCAGGCGGAAATAATGTTCGGCGTGCTGGTAGTAGTTCTCGGCCGCGACCGGGTCGCCGGAAGAGCGCGCGTCACGCGCCAGCTGAACGTATTTTTCGGCGACGTGCGAGGCGGTGCCGCGGATCTTGATATCGGGCCCGTTCGATTCGAACACCCGGGTCATCGGGTTTTGACCGCGCCGGTTATTGTTGTTGCTGTTGTTGTTGTTGTTATTATTCCGGTTACGCATCCGCTTGTTGTTCTGACCGTTTCTCATGTCTCGCCTTTATTCCAGCCCTGAAGTTATGCAGTTGCCGTCGTAGCCTGATCCGACCCGGCGCGCGCCGAGGTGCACCGAATCACGATGCCGTTCAGATTCATGTCGTCGATTTCGCCAACCATCGCGTTCAGCAAAGACGCGTTCCCCAACCGGCGGCGTACATTCGCCCGCCGGACCAAAATCGTTCAGCCTGCCAAAACCAGCCTAATCGTCTTGCGTGACGGCTTCGCGTGACCAGCTGTTGCGTAAGTCTTCAAGCGCAATATCAGGCTTTCGTTCGCTTTACGGTCGAGAGCAGCACAGCTCCAGCTATTGCGCTCAATTCGACCTGCTTTTGGAACCTTTCACCCGGCGGGCTCTCGTTTCGAGAACTCTGGCCTCACCCGCATCGTCTTACGGGGCCAGTAACCCTGGACCGATGTTGTGGCCGGAACGTAGTCGCTCCCGGGGAATATTCCAAGGGGTTTTTTTGCGTTCCAAAAGGACTTTATCGGGCCATTTTGTGGCCCGCCACCGCCCTCGGAATGCCCGCCAGGTCCGCTTTGGGGGCTGTTGCGGGCGTTAACCCTGCCGCTGTCATCAGGGCTTCAATCAGGCCGCTTTGGTCTTGTCCGGCTTCGACGACCAGGAGGGCGCCCGGCGCCAAAAGACGGGCTGCCTGGGGAATCAGCGTGCGGTAGGCGTCCAGCCCGTCGGCGCCGCCGTCGAGCGCGGCCAGCGGATCGTGATTCGCCACCTCCGCCGCCAGACCGGCAATGTCCGACGAGCGGATATAGGGCGGATTCGAAACGATCAGATCGAACAGGCCAGCCAATCCGCTCGCATAATCGCAGGCGATGAATGTCGCGCGATCCGACAGGCCTGCGCGCGCGGCGTTGGACTTGGCGGTTTGCAAGGCTTCCTCCGAAATGTCGGTTCCGAATCCCTTCGCTGCAGGCAACTCGGACAACAGCGCCAACAGAATTGCACCTGAACCGGTGCCGAGATCGGCGATACGCAACGAACGATCGAGTTCGCCGCCTGCGCGCAGCATCTGCAGCGCCAGTTCGACTACCGTCTCGGTGTCCGGCCGCGGCACCAGCGTCGCGGGCGAAAGTTGCAGCGGCAGTCCCCAGAATTCCTTTTGCCCGAGAATACGGGCGACCGGTTCGCCCGCGAGGCGACGGCGGGCGAATTCGTCGAGGCGTGCCGACTCGTCCGAGGTGAGTTGGCGCCGTGCGGCCGATATCAAGCCGGTCAGGTCGAGGCCGAGTGCATGGCCTGTCAGAATCCGCGCGTCGAGTTCGGCCGAATCGATGGCGGCGGTTTTGAATTGTGCGGTAAGTGCGCGCCGCGCGGCCTCGACAGTTTGGTCGGCGAAATCCGTCATGCGGTGTTCTCGCGCAAATCCCCCCACACGTCGTCCCTGCGAAAGCAGGGACCCATACGCCGCAGCCTTTCGATTTGGGCGGTGTGGGTCGATATCTTGAGTAACAAAGAACGCTGGTGGTTATGGGTCCCTGCTTTCGCAGGGACGACGGTGAGGTTGCCGCTCACGCCGCAGCGCCTTGCGCTGCAAGCTGCGCGGCCTGGTGCTCGGTGGTCAGCGCGTCGATCAATTCGCCCAGCGCTTCGCCCGAAATCACCTGCGGCAATTTGTAGAGCGTCAGGTTGATGCGGTGGTCGGTGACGCGGCCTTGCGGGAAATTATAGGTGCGGATGCGCTCGCTTCGATCGCCGGAGCCGACCTTCTCCTTGCGGTCCGCGGACCGCGCGGCATCGACGCGCTGCCGCTCGGCGTCATAGATGCGCGAGCGCAGGATGTTCATCGCGGAGGCACGGTTTTTATGCTGCGAGCGACTGTCCTGCATCATGACCACGATGCCGGTCGGGATGTGGGTGATGCGGATCGCTGATTCGGTCTTGTTGACGTGCTGACCGCCGGCGCCCTGCGCGCGCATGGTCTCGATCCGCAAATCGTCGGTCTTGATGTCGACGTCGACATCCTCGACCTCGGGCAGCACGGCGACCGTAGCCGCTGAAGTGTGAATGCGCCCCTGCGTTTCGGTGTCGGGCACACGCTGCACCCGGTGTACGCCGGATTCAAACTTCAGCTTGGCGAACGCGCCGCGGCCCTGCACCTCGGCGACGATTTCCTTGTAGCCGCCCATGGTGCCTTCGGAGGCCGAGATCACCTCGACCTTCCAGCCCTGCAAGGCAGCAAACCGCTCATACATCCGGAACAGGTCGCCGGCGAACAATGAGGCTTCGTCACCGCCGGTGCCGGCGCGGATTTCCAGCATCACGTTGCGGTCGTCCATGGCGTCCTTGGGCAGCAGCGCCACGCGAATCTTCTGCCCCAGTTCGGCCACCCGTGCCTGCAGCGTTTCGAGCTCGGCTTCGGCCATGCTGCGCATTTCGGGGTCGGTGGCGGAATCCGCCAGCAGCTGTTCGGCGCCCGAAATCTCGGCCCGCGCCGCGCGATAGTCCTTCACCGCATCGATCAGCGGGTTGAGCTCGGCGAGTTCGCGCGTGATCTGGACGTATTTTTCGGAATTCAACTGGCCCAGCAGTTCGGCCTCCAACGAGGCGTGGTGGGCGAGCAGGATATCGAGTTTGGCTTCGGGTAGCATGGCGTGGTTCTCGGGAGGCGGGTGCGGACGGTTGAGTTGTTGGGACCGAGCCTCGCTACAACGACAGCCCCTCGGCCTCCGCGAATTCCGTCAGTTTCTTCCGGATGGAGACGCTGCCGGCCGGCGCGTCGAGCAACGGCATGATCGCAGCCTCGGCCTTCTTGGCGTCGAGGTCCAGGATCATCGCCTTCACCGGACCGTGGGCGGTGGCCGACAGCGACAGCGAGCGGTAGCCCAGCGCAATCAGGGCCAGCGCGCCGAGCGGCTTTGAGGCCATCTCGCCGCACAGCGATGCCGTCTTCTTCGCCGCCTGCGCCTTGCGCACGATGTCGCGCAGCGCACGCATGATCGGCGCGGACATGGTGTCGAACCGCTCGGAAACCTTGGCGTTGCCGCGGTCGACCGCGAACATGAACTGGAACAGGTCGTTCGATCCGACCGAAACGAAATCGACCTTCTTCAGAAGTTCGTCGAGCTGATAGAGCAGCGCCGGCACTTCCACCATGGTGCCGACATCGATCCGTTCCGGCAGCGCGTGGCCGTGCTGGCGCAAGTATGTCAGCTCGCGCTCGACGATCGCCTTGGCCTGGTCGAACTCGGCGACATCCGAAATCATCGGGAACATGATCCTCAGTGCGCGGCCGCCGCCGGCCCGCAGCAGCGCGCGGATCTGGCCGCGCAATAGTCCTGGCCGGTCCAGCCCGAGCCGGATCGCCCGCCAGCCGAGCGCGGGATTTTCCTCGATCACGGTCTCCATATAGGGCAGCGCCTTGTCGCCGCCGATATCGAGGGTGCGGAACGTCACGGGCTTGACACCGGCGGCGTCCAGCACGGTGCGATAGAGCGCGAGCTGGTCCGAGCTACGCGGCAGGCTCTGGCCGACCATGAACTGCAGTTCGGTACGGAACAGCCCGATGCCGGCGCTACCGGTATCGTCGATATGCGGCAGGTCGATCACGAGGCCCGCATTGATCATCAGTTCGACCGGCTGGCCGTCCCTGGTGACGCAAGGCATGTCACGCAGCGCGGCATACTGCGCCTGCCGCCGCGCCCGAAACCGCACCCGCTCGGCATAGGCCGATTCGATCTCGGCCGACGGGCGGATATAGATCGAGCCCGAAGTGCCGTCGACGATGATGGCGTCGCCGGGATCGGCGATGCCGGGCGCGTTCGGCACCTCGCCGACCGCGGGAATGCCGAGCGCGCGCGCCACGATCGAGACATGGGAGTTGGCGGTGCCTTCCTCCAGCACCAGGCCGCGCAGCCGCTTGCGGTCGTAGTCGAGCAGGGCCGCCGGTCCCATCGCGCGCGCGATCAGGATGGCGTTCTCAGGCAATTGCTCGCGCGACGGCGCGTGATCCTGTCCCACCAATTGCCGCATCAGGCGATGGCCGAGGTCTTCCAGATCATGCAGGCGGTCGCGCAGATAAGGATCGGTCGAACGCAGCATGCGCGCGCGGGTGTCGGACTGCACGCGTTCGACGGCGGCTTCGGCGGTGAGGCCGGTGGCGACCGCCTCGTGCAATTTGTGCGACCAGCCGTGGTCGTTGGCGAACATCCGATAGGCTTCCAGCACCTCGCGGTGCTCGCCGCCCTCGGCGACGTCGCCGCGCTCCAGCATGCGGTCGAGATCGGCGCGCAGCTTGGTCAGCGCAGCATCCAGCTTCTTGATTTCCTTCGGGAGGTCTTCGGCGATGTAGTTGGTGATGACGACGCGCGGCTCGTGCAGCACGACATGGCCGAGCGCGATGCCGTCGGAGAGGATCGCACCCGTTTTGTGCAGGGAATGCCGCGCCGCCGGTTCCGCGCCGGGTTGCGCCAGCGCCGCCAGTTCGCCGGAGGCGATCATTTCCGCCAGCACCATGGCGGTGGTCTGCAGCGCCTCGACCTCTTCCTCGACATAGGTGCGCTTGGCGCGGTTCTGGACGACCAGCACGCCGAGCGTATTGCCGGCCCGCAGGATCGGCACGCCGAGGAACGAATGGTAGATTTCTTCGCCGGTTTCGGGCCGGAACGAGAACGCCGGGTGGCTTTGCGCGTCCGAGAGGTTGAGCGGGCTCGCTTCGCTGGCGACCAGGCCGACGAGGCCCTCATGCGCGTTCAGCACCGTTCGGTGCACCGCGTCGCGGTTCAGACCTTCGGTGGCATAAAGTTCGAGCGTGTTATCGATGCGCAGCACATAACAGGAGCAGACCTCGGCCACCATGTTGGCCGCGATCAGCACCACGATCTTGTCCAGGCGCTCCTGGGCCGAGACCTTCTCCGCCATGGTTTCGCGGAGCCGTCTCAACAAGACGCGGGGACCTCCCGACGTGCTCCGCATCTGCTGGTATCCTCCCCCGCGAGTCCAGCCCACCGGGTGGCCGGCAGCTGGCGTGAAACGCACGAAAAACTACAATTTTATTCATTCGGCGCGGCCGCAGGCACCTGATCCCGGCCGAATCGGGATCGCCAAAACCGTGGCGCAGTTTTGCGGCAACCCACCTCACAGGCCGTATAGCCAATCGAGGCTTGTTTTGCCAAGCAAAACGCCTGCCAGAACCAATAACGTGTGCGTCAGGGCGGATGCTGCGCCAGCGAAGCGCATGGTCTGTCAAAACGCCGCCGGTTGGCGATTCAGACCATGCGCCAAATTTGAGAGAAAATCGTTCTAAGTCTGGTCGAGCCCGTAGAGCGTGTGCAGCGTGCGCACCGCAAGTTCGGTGTAGGCGGCGTCGATCAGCACCGAAAACTTGATCTCGGAGGTGGTAATGGCGCGGATGTTGATATTGCGCTCCGACAACGCCTTGAACGCCTTTGCCGCGACGCCGGCATGGCTGCGCATGCCGCTGCCGATCACGGAGACCTTCGACACGTCGGTGGCGCTGTCGAGCCGTGCATAGCCGATCTTGCCCTTCGAAGCGGCGATGGTGTCGCGGGCGCGGTTATAGTCGGAGGCCGGAACGGTGAAGGTGAGATCGGTGGTCTTGCCGTCCTCGGAGACGTTCTGGACGATCATGTCGACATTGATGTTGACGTCCGCCAGCGGGCCGAAGATCGCGGCGGCAACGCCGGGCTTGTCCTCGATCTGGCGCAGCGAAATCTG
Source organism: Bradyrhizobium sp. AZCC 2262 (assembly GCF_036924535.1). NCBI lineage: Bacteria > Pseudomonadati > Pseudomonadota > Alphaproteobacteria > Hyphomicrobiales > Nitrobacteraceae > Bradyrhizobium > Bradyrhizobium sp. AZCC 2262. The sequence continues at coordinate 8,438,350 of NZ_JAZHRT010000001.1, forward strand.
GGCTTCGTCCTTGGTGAAGGCGATGCCGGTGACGACGTGGCTTTCCATGATTTCCTCCTCGCTGCAGATCAGCGTGCCCGGCGGCGTGCCGTGCGGGTCGATATCCTCGGGCTTGTCGAAGCTGGAACGGACGAATACGGGCATGTTGTGCACCATGCCGAGTTCCACCGAGCGCACCTGCAGGACCTTGGCGCCCAGCGAGGCCAGTTCCAGCATCTCCTCGAAGGCGATCTTGTCCAGCCGCCGCGCCTTGGGAACCACCCGCGGATCGGTGGTGTAGACGCCGTCGACGTCGGTATAGATGTCGCACCGGTCGGCGCGAATCGCGGCCGCAATGGCCACCGCCGAGGTGTCCGAGCCGCCGCGCCCGAGCGTGGTGATTCGGTTAGTCTGCGGATTGATACCCTGAAAGCCGGCAATGACGGCGACTTCCTTGCGATCGGCGAAACGGTTGATGATCTCGGTGCCGTCGATCTCGAGAATCCGCGCCGAGGCGTGGGCGTCGGAGGTCTTGATCGGGATCTGCCAGCCCTGCCAGGAGCGGGCCTGGATGCCGATGCCCTGCAGCACGATCGCGAGCAGGCCCGAGGTCACCTGTTCGCCGGATGCCACCACGGCGTCATATTCGCGCGCATCATGCAGCGGCGAGGCGTCGCGACACCAGTCCACCAGCTCGTTGGTCTTGCCGGCCATGGCCGACACGACGACGGCGACATCGTGTCCGGCGTCGACTTCGCGCTTGACGTGACGCGCGACGTTGCGGATTCGGTCGATATTTGCGACGGACGTGCCGCCGAATTTCATCACGAGGCGGCCCATGACGACGCGTGCATTCCCTGTGAGGATAAGTATGGTGACCCGCACGGAAATTGGAGCGCCCGGGCCGAAAGCGGCGTATACATAGCGGCGCGGTCCGGAGCAAGCAACCAGCTTGGTTTTCGGTCCATTTTTGACGCAAATGGCTGTAGTAGCGGGTTAATTCAGGACAGGCGTATGGGCCGGTATATCGACGAAATCCTGCAACCCGGCGAGAAGGTGCTGTATTCGACCAACGCGCACTGGATATTTTTCCTGCCGGCGATCGTCGGCTGGATTGTAGCGGGCGTGCTCCTGGTACTCTCGGGCATGGTGCCGGCGGGCGCACCCGTACTGATCTGTCTGTCGCTGGCGGCGATTTCAGCCATCGCTGCGTTGTACAAGACGGCAACCGCCTGGTTCCATCGCTGGACCACCGAGACCGACGTCACCAATTTCCGAGTCGTCCACAAGACCGGCTTTGTTAAACGGCAAACGTTCGAGATGAGTGTGGACAAGGTTGAGAGCGTTGACGTCAACCAGAGCATCCTCGGTCGCATCCTCAACTACGGCGACGTAACGGTCCTGGGAGTCGGCGAGGGTGGAAAGACCCTCGATATGATCGCTTCGCCACTGTCGTTTCGCAATGCCATCACCGCACGACCGGCCGGTACGTAAAGCATGGCTATGCAGCAAAACTCCTCCGCCGCCACCGGCTCGACGGTCGATCCGGCCGAAGTCGCAAAATTCTCAAAACTGTCCGACGAGTGGTGGGACCCCAAGGGCAAGATGGCCCCGCTGCACAAGATCAATCCGCTGCGGCTCGCCTATATCCGCGACGCCGCATGCCGCAAGTTCGATCGCAACGCCAGGAGCCTGAGTTGCCTGTCGGGCCTGCGCATTCTCGATATCGGCTGTGGGGCCGGGTTGTTGTGCGAGCCGTTCACGCGGCTGGGCGCACAGGTGATCGGGATCGATCCGTCGGCGACCAATATTGCCGCTGCCAAGCTGCACGCCGACAAGGGACATCTGTCGATCGACTATCGCTGCACCACGGTCGAGGCGATGGACGTGCGCGAGCGCTTCGACATCGTGCTGGCGATGGAAGTGATCGAGCATGTCACCGATGTCGGCGCGTTTCTTTCCCGCTGTGCGGCCATGGTCAAGCCGGGCGGGTTGATGGTGGTCTCGACGCTGAACCGCAACTGGAAGAGCTTTGCGCTTGCGATCGTCGGCGCGGAATATGTGCTGCGCTGGCTGCCGCGCGGGACCCACCAGTGGGACAAGTTCGTTACCCCCGACGAACTCGCCCAGCATCTCGCCAACAACAAGCTCACTATCACCGAGCAGGCCGGCGTCGTCTATAACCCGCTCGCCGATCGATGGAGCATCTCGTCCGACATGGACGTGAACTACATGGTGGTGGCGGAGGGGGTGTAGTCGTCCCACATCCTAGCAACGCAACCGGTGTCGTCCCTGCGAACGCAGGGACCCATACGCCGCGGCGCTGGTTGGGTTACGAGACGTCTGCCAATTGTGCTCACATGAGAGATCACGCGGTATGGGTCCCTGCGTTCGCAGGGACGACGAGAGAATTTCGGCACGCAATCCTGTCATGACGCCGTTCCGGTTGACCGCGCCGATGCCGACCGGCACGGTGCGTCAGTTTCCCGCCGGAATTTCCCATGTTCACCGTCGCCTCGCTCTGGATTCCCTTCACCATCATCGCTGCGCTGGGCCAGGTCGCCCGCAATGCGATGCAGCGATCGTTGACGGGGCCGCTCGGGACCTGGGGTGCGACCAACATCCGCTTCCTGTTTGGCTTTCCGTTCTCGATCATCTTCTTTGTCGTCGTGGTCGCGGTGACCGGTGACAGCGTGCCGTGGCCGACGATAGCCTTCTGGCCGTGGCTATTGCTCGGCTCGCTGAGCCAGATCGTCGCGACGGGTCTGATGCTGCTGGCGATGAACGACCGCTCGTTCGTGGTGACGACGGCGTATCTGAAGACCGAAGCGATCCAGACCGCGATCTTTGGCTTCATCTTCCTCGGCGATCATTTGACCGTGCTGAAAGTGGTCGCGATCATGATCGCGACCATCGGCGTGGTCATCACGGCGCTGCGGCCGGGCGGCGAAAAGGGTTTTGCCGAGCTGAAGCCGACCATCATTGGCCTGGTCGCCGCCGGTTGCTTCGCGCTTTCGGCCATCGGCTTTCGCGGCGCCATCATCAGCGTGCCCGGAGTTTCCTTTGTGACGGTGGCGTCGTTCACGCTGGTGCTCGGGCTGTTCGTCCAGACGCTGGTGCTGACGATTTATCTGCTGTTTCGCGCGCCCGACGTGCTCAGGAAGATTTTTGGATTGTGGAAGCCCTCGATGCTCGCGGGCTTCATGGGCGCGTTCGCCTCGCAATTCTGGTTCCTGGCATTTGCGCTGACGGCGGCTGCGAACGTGCGCACGCTGGCGTTGGTCGAGGTGCTGTTCGCGCAAGGAGTGGCGTATTATTCATTCAAGCAGCCGCTGTCGGCGCGTGAACTCTCGGGTATCGCCTTGATCGTGATCGGCGTGGCGTTGTTGGTGGCGGTGTAGCTAGCGCTTGACGGCGATCAGGACGGCGCCTGTGGCGATCAAGGCTATGCCGACCCAGCCGTTGAATGAAGGCCGTTCGCCGAGAAAGACCACGCCGAACAGTGCCACCAGCACGACGCTCAATTTATCGATCGGTGCGACCAGCGTTGCGGGGCCGAGCTTGAGCGCACGGAAATAGCAGATCCAGGATGCGCCGGTGCCGAGTCCGGACAGCAGCAGGAATACCCAGCTTCTGGTCGAGATGGGTCCCGATTGGCTGAACTGACCGGTCGCGAACAAAATCAGCGACAGGCTGATCAGCACGACGACGGTGCGGATCAAGGTGGCGAGATCGGAATTGATGTCCTCGACGCCGATCTTGGCGAAAATTGCGGTCAGCGCCGCGAATCCGGCCGAGAGCAGGGCCCAGACCAACCAGGACGGATACGTGTCCGGGCTCATGCGCCCTCGATCAGTTCCGGTCGTCCGGCAATACTGGGAGCGGAGAGACCTCGACACCTTCGTCGATCAGGGAACGCGCTTCCTCGGGCGAGGCTTCGCCGTAGATCGGGCGATGCTCGATATCGCCGTAATGCATCTTGCGCGCCTCATTGGGGAAGCGCTCGCCGACATTGTCGGCATTCTTGACGATGTGATCGCGCAATTCCTTCAGCTTGGCGCGCAATTCGCGCTCCTGCGCCATCAGCAGCGGCGTCGATTCCGATGACGTCGTCACTTCCGCAGGCGCTGCCGGCGCGGGCGCGGCTACCTCGCGGCCCTTCTTGCTCACGATCTGCGGAGCCATGATGGCGCGCTCGACCTTGACCGAGCCGCAGGCGGGGCAGCTCACCAGCCTGCGTTTCTCCTGGCTTTCATAGGCCGCGGAGCTTTGAAACCAGCTTTCGAACGCATGGCCCTTCTCGCAGCGAAGGTTGTAGCGGATCATGCCGAGCCTCGGACGAGATGCAGATGCTCAGGGCCTGCCTTGGGATCGGCGATGCCGAAACGGCGTCCATGCTGCAGCGACGGCACGGTTTTGCGCGCGGTCTCGACCTTTGAGGTATCGATCTCGGCAAGGAATACGCCGGGCTCGACGCCGCCCTCGGCGAGAATTTCGCCCCAGGGTGCGATGATCAGCGAATGGCCGTAGGTTTCACGCTTGTTCTCATGCATGCCGGCCTGCGCCGCCGCGAACACGAAACAGCCGTTCTCGATGGCGCGGGCGCGCAGCAGCGTGTGCCAATGCGCCTCGCCGGTCTTTCGCGTGAAGGCCGACGGCACCGTGAGGAACGACGCACCGGCTTCAGCCAATGCGCGATAGAGCGCTGGAAAGCGCACGTCGTAACAGATCGTAAGACCAATACGGCCCCACGGCAGATCCGAGATCACCGCCGTCTCGCCCGGCTGGTAATTGGCGGACTCGCGATAGCTCTCGCCGCCGGGCAGATCGATATCGAACATATGGATCTTGTCGTAGCAGGCGAGCACATTGCCGTCGGGCCCGATCAGGAACGAGCGATTGACGGCGCGCTCCGGCGAAAAGCGAAGCGCCAGCGAGCCGATATGAAGATGGATCTTCAATTCCGCGGCCAGCGCGCGATAGGCTTTCAGTGAGAGATCGTCTTCCTCGGCGGCGAGATGCTCGAACAGCGCCTTGCGATTCAGCTGCATCATGTTGCTCACCTCGGGGGTGAGCACGTAGTCGGCGCCTTGCGCTGCCGCCTCGCGGATCAGCCTGGTGCCCTGTTCGAGGCTCGGCTCGGGCAACAACCCGGTGCGCATCTGCACCATGGCGGCGGTAAAAATGGAGCCAGCGCTCATGAGGAGGCCTTTTCTCCCGCCAACAGGCCATCGAGCTTGCCCGCGCGATCCAGCGCGTAGAGCTCGTCACAGCCGCCGACATGGGTTGTGCCGATGAATATCTGAGGAAAGGTCGTGCCGTGGCCTGCGCGGTCGTACATCTGCTCGCGATAGGCCGGGTCGCTCGCCACGTTCAATTCGGTGAACGCGGCGTTCTTGCGCGTCAGCAACGATTTGGCGGCGGTGCAGTAGCCGCAGCCCGGGCGGGTGTAGATTTCAATGGCGGTCATGGCGCGCTCTGGTTGGCAAGTAATTGAATTATATGGGAGCGCGGTGGCTGTCCACAACCCGCGCGAATACCAGCACGTCAACCTGCGCGGCCTTGGCGCGCAGCAGCGCCCGGGCGCAGGCGTCGGTGGTGGCGCCTGACGTCAAGACATCGTCGATCAGGACGATGCGACGGCCCTGGATATCAGCCATGCGATCGGCGGCGACCTTGAAGGCGCCCTGCACATTGCTGGCGCGCTGCGGCCGGGACAGGCCAATCTGTTGTTCGGTCGCGCGAATGCGGCGAAGCGCCTCAGAGGCCAGTTTGACGCCGGTTTGCTGTGAAATCACCCGCGCCAACGCGCCGGACTGGTTGTAGCGGCGGCTCCAGCCACGCCGCCAGTGCAGGGGTACCGGCACCAGCACGTCGGCCTCGTCGAGCAATTCCTGACCCGCGCGCGCCATCCAGCGGCCCATGGCGGGCGCCAGATCGGTGCGGTCCTGGTATTTCAGCGAATGCACCAGCGTGCGCGCGACGTCGTCATAGCGCACCGCAGCGCGGGCGCGCTGGTATGCCGGTGGATTGGCAATCGCCTCCATCGACAGCAATTCCGGGCCCGGGTCATAGACGAAGGGGATGCCGAGCCGCGGACAGAACGGCGGTGCGATGAACGACAATTTCGCCCAGCACGCCGCGCAAACACCCTCGCCATCGACCGGCTCGCGGCAGGAAACGCACAGCGTCGGCAGCGCGATGTCGAGTGCGAGCCGCGGCAGATGCGCGACTGCGTCGCGGCAGGCACTCAACGCGCCGCGCAAATGGTTGGCGATGGAGCGTGGTGGTGATGCTTCGGCGTCCATGGGGCGAGGCTAGCGCCGGTGGGCAGCGTGCTCAAGCGCAGGATTGCCAGAGATAGGGAGCCAGCGTACCAACCGGCATGGCTTCGACCCCGACCGCCGCACCGATCCTGTTCGACCGCGCATTGCTGCGCGCGCGGATGGAACGTGCGCGGCGTGGCGGCCCGGCGACGTTTCTGCTCGATCGCGTCCGGGAGGATTTTGAAGAGCGGCTGCAGACGGTGATGCGGAATTTTGCCGGTGTCGCCGATATCTGGACCCCGGACGAACTGCTGCGAAAGCCGGTGGCGGATCGCTTCCAGTCGATCACCCGCATCGATCCCGATCAATCGGAAACGCTGCGCTTGCCGCCGCAATCGCTCGACCTCGTTATCTCCGCACTCGCCTTTCAGTTCGTCAACGATCTGCCGGGTGTGCTGGCGCAGATCCGTCGCGCGTTGAAGCCGGACGGGCTGTTGCTGGCGGCGATGATCGGCGGCGATACGTTGACGGAGCTCAGGCAATCCTTTGCCGCGGCGGAAGCCGAATGCGAGGGCGGAGTGTCGCCGCGGGTCGCGCCGTTTGCGGATCTGCGTGATGTCGGTGCGCTGCTGCAGCGCGCGGGGCTGGCGCTGCCGGTTACCGATGTCGACCGCGTCGTGGTGCGCTATGACAGCGCGTTCGCGCTGATGACCGATCTCAGGCGGATGGGCGCGACCAATATTTTGATCGAGCGGCGGCGCGCGCCGACCCGCCGCGCCACCATGCTGCGGATGGCGCAGATTTACGGAGAGCGTTTCGCCGACGCTGACGGCCGTGTCCGCGCGACCTTCGATGTGATCTGGCTGTCCGGCTGGGCGCCGCATGAAAGCCAGCCGAAGCCGCTGAAGCCAGGCTCGGCGAAAGCGAGCCTGGAGGCGGCGGTGAAGAAGGCTACGCGAGAGTGATCGCAGTTCGTCATTGCCTGCGACAAACGCGAAGCGTTTGCGCAAGGGAGCAAAGCGACGAAGCAATCCATTCTATCCCCGGGCGCTTGCATGGATTGCTTCGCTGCGCTCGCAATGACGAGAGGCCGGCGCGCTGCGCAGCGGCCGGAGAAACGCGCCGCTACATCAACAAATCGATCAGATGCGGGATCAGCGGAATGTCTGCGGGCGGCATCGGGTAGTCGCGCAGCTTGTTGGCGCGGACCCAGGCCAGTTGCTGGCCCTCGCGCGCCGTCACCATGCCCTCCCAGCGCCGGCAGATGTAGAGCGGCATCAGCAAATGAAAACTGTCATAGGCGTAGCTCGCGAACGTCAACGGCGCCAGGCACGGCTCGCTGACGTCGATCCCGATCTCTTCATGCAGTTCGCGGATCAGGGTCTGCTCCGGCCGTTCGCCGGGCTCGACCTTGCCGCCGGGAAATTCCCACAGGCCGGCGAGCGCCTTGCCTTCCGGCCGCTGTGCGATCAGCACGCGCTTGTCGGCGTCGACCAGGGCGCAGGCGACCACGAGAGTGAGCTTGATGTCAGCCATGCGTCCCTGCCAGTTTTCTAACTGTCATTCCGGGGCGCGCGAAGCGCGAACCCGGAATCTCGAGATTCCGGGTTCGATGCTGACGCATCGCCCCGGAATGACATCAAGTGGCGATCAAGAGCGATAATCGCCGTTGATCGCGACATATTCCTTGGTGAGATCGCAGGTCAGCACGCGGTCGCGGCCCTTGCCGAGGCCAAGGGTGACCTTGATCTGGATTTTTGGATTTTTCATCACCTCGGAAACCTCGGTCTCGTTGTAGGATGGATCGCGCGCGCCACTTTTGGCGACGCGGATGCCGTTGAACGAGATCGAAAGCTTGTCGCGGTTGGCAGGCTCGCCGGCCTTGCCGACCGCCATCACCACGCGGCCCCAATTGGCGTCCTCGCCGGCGATCGCCGTCTTCACCAGCGGCGAATTCGCGATCGACATCGCGATCTTGCGCGCTGAGGTCTTGGTGGTCGCGCCTTCGACGACCACCTCGACCAGCTTGCGCGCGCCTTCGCCATCGCGGGCCACCTGTTCGGCAAGATCGGCCAGCACGTCTTGGAACGCCTTGGCGAACGCTTTCAGCCTGGGATCGCTGGCGCGGCTGATCTTCGGCGCGCCATTTGCGGCAGCCGCGCCGGTGGCGAAGGCGAGCAGGGTGTCCGACGTCGAGGTGTCGCTGTCGATGGTGACGGCGTTGAACGTATCGTCGACACCGCTCTTGAGCAGCGCCTGCAGCACGGCCGACGACAGCGGCGCGTCGGTGAACACAAAGGACAGCATGGTCGCCATGTCGGGCATGATCATGCCGGCGCCCTTGGCCATGCCGTTGATGGTCACCTTGGCCTTGCCGAGTTTCACCGTGGCGGTTGCGACCTTCGGGAAGGTATCGGTGGTCATGATCGCCCTGGCCGCGTCCATCCAGTGGTCGGGGGTGGCCGCCTCGGCCAGCGTCGCCAGCACGCCGTCGAACTTGGTGGCGTCGAGCGGCTCGCCGATCACGCCGGTCGAGGCGAGGAAGACGTCGGAGGTCGCGCAGCCGACGGCCTTCGCTGCGGTTTGCGCGGTCAGCGCGGTTGACTGCTTGCCGGTCTTGCCGGTGAAGGCATTGGCGTTGCCGGAATTCACCACCAGCGCGCGGGCTTGTCCCCGGCCGAGCTTGGCGCGGCACCATTCAACGGGAGCGGACGGGCATTTCGACTTGGTGAAGACGCCCGCGACTGTGGTGCCCTTGTCCATGACCGCCAGCAGCACGTCGGTGCGGCCCTTGTAGCGAATGCCGGCCGCGGCGGTCGCGAGCTTTACGCCGGCAATCGCGGGCATCTCGGGGACATTGGTCGGAGCGAGGGGGGAGACGGCAGTAGACATGCGAGCACCTGTTCGGCCAGATCAAACTATAGCCGGACCAGCCCCGGCCATCGACGTCTTGAGGGCCTGTCAACGAACCCCAGACATGGAACGGCCGGGCGCTTCGGCCCGGCCATGACGATGGTCAATACTATCGGTCTGAAAGAAGTAACAGCGATTTTTTACTTCTTGGCCGGCGGCGCCATCTTGGAATCCGCGGGTTTTGGAGCGTCGGCCTTGGCGGCTTCAGCCGGCTTGTCCATACGCTCGACCTTGGCGGCTTCGCGCAGCTTGGCGACGTATTCGGCCTGGGCCTTGCGCGTCACATAGGTCTCGATCTGGGCCTTGACCTGCTCGAAGTCGGGGGCCTTGCGGGCGCGCTTTTCCTCGACCTTGATGATGTGCCAGCCGAATTGCGACTTGACGGGGTCCGAGATCTTGCCGGGTTCGAGCGTGAAGGCGACGGCGGAGAATTCCGGCACCATCTGTTCCTTGGTGAAGAAGCCGAGATCGCCGCCATCGGAGGCGCCGGGATCCTTGGACTTCTTCTTCGCCAGTTCGGCAAAGTCGCCGCCCTTCTTCAGCTCTTCCGCGATCGCCTTGGCCTCGTCCTCGGTCTCGACCAGGATATGCCGGGCATGGACTTCCATTTCGCCGGTGATCTGCTTGGAGGCCTCCTCATAGACCTTCTTCATGGCCTCGTCGGTGGTCGCAGCCTTGCCCTCGGTGGCGAGGAGGCTGTCCATCAGAAGGCGGCTGCGGGTGAAGGCCAGGCGCTTCTTGAAGTCCTCGGAATTCTCGACCTTCTTGTCCTCGGCGGCCTTGGCGACGATTTTCAGGTCGATCAGGAAGGCCAGCACGTTGTCCTTCTTGGACGCCGGGTCCATTTGCGCGAGGCTGGGGCCGAGTTCCTCTTCCGCGAGCGCGACGTCGCTCTGGCGGATCTCGATGCCGTTGACCTTGGCGAGAACGGGGTTGTCCTGGGCACGAACCGGCAGGCTGGCGGCCAGAATCGCGGCCAGACAGGCCGTCGCGGCCAGGGAGGCGAGGCCGAAGCGCCGGCCGGTTTTCGTTTCCGGGAACGAGGTGGTCATGGAAAATCCTTGTCTTGAAGATGGGGGCGGCAAAGGCGGCGGGACACTCGCCCAATCATGCGGCCTTGGCAACGCGAAAAGTCTGTCAAAATGATGAATTCCTTGACAGATGGACGCAAGTTGACAAGGCCCCGACCCAGCCATATCTGTGCCGGATCGTATAGCGGCGATAGCGCTTATTTTGCTGCGTTTTGCCGCTGAACCTAGGATTGCTTAATTCCCACTCATTAGGCGGATAACGCTCCGGAACGGGGTGTTTGCCGCGATGCGTCACGGTGAGTTGATAGGCAACTTGGTGGACCACGTCACGGCATGCAACGCAAGTAACGGCTAAAGGCAGGAATTGGCATGATCGGCGCGCTCGCCCGCAAGTTTTTCGGCTCCGCCAACGACCGGCGGGTGAAGGGATATCAGTCCCGCGTCAACGACATCAACGCGCTTGAGCCCGAGCTCGCCGCGCTTTCCGATGAGGCGCTGAAGGCCCGCACCGCCGAATTCCGCCAGCAACTCGCCGACGGCAAGACGCTCGACGACCTCCTGGTTCCGGCCTTCGCCACCGTGCGCGAGGCCGCCAAGCGCACCCTCGGCCAGCGCCATTTCGACGTCCAGCTGATCGGCGGCATGGTGCTGCATGAGGGCGATATCGCCGAGATGAAGACCGGCGAAGGCAAGACGCTGGTGGCGACGCTCGCGGTCTATCTCAACGCGCTGGCCGGCAAGGGCGTCCATGTCGTCACCGTCAACGACTACCTCGCCCGCCGCGACTCGGAATGGATGGGCCAGATCTACCAATTCCTCGGCCTGACCGTCGGCGTGATCGTCCACGGCCTCGACGATGCCGAGCGCAAGGAAGCCTATTTCCGCGACATCACCTACGGCACCAACAACGAATACGGTTTCGACTATCTGCGCGACAACATGAAGTACCGGCTGGAGGACATGGTCCAGCGCGGCCACTTCTACGCCATCGTCGACGAAGTCGACTCGATCCTGATCGACGAGGCGCGCACGCCGCTGATCATCTCCGGTCCGCTCGACGACCGCTCGGAATTCTACAACACCATCGACACCTTCCTGCCCAAGCTCGACAAGACCGATTACGACGTCGACGAGAAGCAGCGCACGGTGACGCTGACCGAAGCCGGCATGGAGAAGATCGAGACGCTGTTGCGCGACGCCGGCCAGCTCAAGGGTGATTCGCTATACGACGTCGAGAACGTCTCGGTCGTTCACCACATCAACCAGGCGCTGCGGGCGCACTCGCTGTTCACCCGCGACAAGGACTACATCGTCCGCGACGGCGAAGTCATCATCATCGACGAGTTCACCGGCCGCATGATGCAGGGCCGCCGCTATTCCGAAGGCCTGCACCAGGCGCTGGAAGCCAAGGAGCACGTCCAGGTCCAGCCGGAAAACCAGACGCTGGCTTCGATCACGTTCCAGAACTATTTCCGGATGTACGAAAAGCTCGCCGGCATGACCGGTACGGCGCTGACCGAAGCCGACGAATTGTTCGACATCTACAAGCTCGAGGTCGTGGAAATTCCGACCAACGTGGCAGTCGCGCGTCTCGACGAGGACGATGAAGTCTACCGCACCCAGAACGAGAAATATGCCGCGATCCTGGCTGAGATCGAACGTGCCAACAAGCGGCTGCAGCCCGTGCTGGTCGGTACCGCCTCGATCGAGAAGTCGGAGGTCTTGGCCGATTATTTGAAGAAGCACGGCTACAAGCAGATCGATTTCGGTTCGGAATCCGGGATGGAGAAGCTCTACGCCGCGGCGCGTGCGGGCAAGCCTGCAAAGCTGTTTGCGGTCTTGAACGCGCGCTTCCACGAACAGGAAGCCTATATCGTCGCCGAAGCCGGCGTCCCCGGCGCGATCACGATCGCCACCAACATGGCCGGCCGCGGTACCGACATCAAGCTCGGCGGCTCGCTCGATATGCGGATCCAGCAGGAGACCGCTGACATTACCGACGAGGCCGAGAAGGCCAAAAAGATCGAACAGATCAAGGCTGATATCGAACGCTTCCGCGAGATCGTGCTGAAGGCCGAGGACGTCGTCGAGGTCGAGCCTGCCAAGGGCAACAAGCCGGCCAAGACCGTCACCAAACCCGGTGGGCTCTACATCATGGGCTCGGAGCGGCATGAATCCCGCCGCATCGACAACCAGTTGCGCGGCCGTTCCGGCCGTCAGGGCGACCCCGGCCGCTCAAAATTCTTCCTGTCGCTGGAAGACGATCTGATGCGGATCTTCGGATCCGACCGGCTCGACAGCATGCTGCAGCGGCTCGGCCTGCAAGAGGGCGAGGCCATCATCCATCCCTGGATCAACAAGGCGCTGGAAAAGGCGCAGCAGAAGGTCGAAGCCCGCAACTTCGACATCCGCAAGAACCTGCTCAAGTTCGACAACGTCCAGAACGACCAGCGCAAGGTGATCTTCGACCAGCGCGTCGAGTTGATGAAGAGCGACAGCGTGGCCGAAATGGTCGCGGACATGCGTCATGACTTCATCGACGACATCGTCGTCAAGCATGTGCCCGAACACGCCTATGCCGAGCAGTGGGATGTCGCGGGCCTCAAGGAAGAATTGAAGCGCGTGCTCGACGTCGACCTGCCGGTCGACGAATGGGCCAAGGAAGAGGGGATTGCCGACGAGGAGCTGCTGACGCGGATCGAGCAGCGGGTCGACGAGCACATGGCGGCCAAGGTGGCGCAATGGGGTCCCGACGTGATGCGTTACGTCGAGAAGACCATTCTGCTGCAGACGCTGGATCACCTCTGGCGCGAGCACCTGATCATGCTCGATCATCTGCGCCAGGTGATCGGCCTGCGCGGCTACGGCCAGCGCGATCCGTTGCAGGAGTACAAGTCGGAAGCCTTCGGCCTGTATGAGGCGATGACCGCGCATCTGCGCGAGGCGGTGACGGCGCAATTGATGCGCGTCGAGATCGTGCCGCCGGAAGAACAGCAACCGCTGCCGGCGATGGAAGCGCACAAGTTCGACCCCAACACCGGCGAAGACGAGATGGCGTTCGCCAACGCCTCGCTGGTGCCCGAGGCCATGGCCGCCGATCGCGATCCGAAAAACCCCGGAAGCTGGGGCAAGGTCGGCCGCAACGAGGATTGCCCTTGCGGCAGCGGCAAGAAGTACAAGCACTGCCACGGCAGGTACGCTTAGGCACTAGTTTCAATAACGTTTTCTCAATAACGTTTTCGTCTTCCTCACGGAAACATCGGTGGCAGGTCATCGCCTGCCACCGATGTTTTTATGACCGTGTTCGACAGCCGCCGGCACAGTCGCCGGAACTGTCATCCATCGCTTAGCCACCGGGCGGCTTGTATGAGCCCCGAAGCTGGGCGGCCTTTTAGGTGAGCAAAGGCGTTTCTGCGCCGTGCCCACTAGCAAGCCGCACATGGCACGTTCGGTGGTGGGCACGCTTACGCTTTGCCCACCCCACGATTCCAGTTTTACTGAAAGAGCCGCGCTTCTACTTCGTCGCCCCGAAGCGGCTGTCGAACGAGTTCGACGACACAATCGGCGCGGAGCCTGAGACCTGATTGTCCTTCGTGGCGGGCGCCGGGGTATCCGACATGGAAGGTTTCAGCGGCGGACGGACGGCGGCCTGTTTGGCGTCGTGCTTCGGCGCCGCGGCCTTCGGCGCTTCCGGCCGCGGCGGCTCGCTTCGCTTGGCCTCGATCACCTTCGGCTTCGAAGGTGGCGTGCTTGCGGTAGCGTCACCGCTGCCGCCGATACCGACCTTGCGGGCGAGGCTGGAGAAGAACCCTTCATTATTCTCGGCCGTCGGCGCCGCATTGGCGACGCGCGTCGGCGCTGCGGCAGGGGTGGGGGCCGGGGCTGCGGCAAGCTTCGGCGGTTCCGGCGCACCCATCAGCAGATTATCGGAGGGCGCCTTGGGCGGATTGACGTGAGAAGGAATGGTGCCGGGGGCCCGCGCCATCAGCGACAACGAGCCGTCGCCGGGTTCCGAAAGACCCGTGTTGCCGTCGGGTACGCGCGCGGCGAATACCCTGTGCATGCCGCCGTCGATGCCGGTGTTGATCCGTGCGACCGGCGTTCCCTTGGCAATCAGCCTTGCAGTCTCCGCGATGTCGGATGCCTGCTTCTCGCGCACGGCGTCGGCGATCTCGTCGGAAATCCCGTAGTCCGGACATTTGGCCGAAGCGTCGAACACAAGATCACGCGTGGCGCCCGGCTTCTTGATCGCGTCGAAGACGTATTTCTTTTCGCAGAAATCGACCTTCGGCTCCTGCTTCGTCACCTCGAAATGATCATTGCCTTCCTTGATCATCTTCCAGAACGGCATGTTCGGATTGTTGCGATGCTTGGCCATGTTGGCCGGCGTCATCTTGAACGGATAGGCCTGCAACTGGAACGACTTCTGGCCGCCGAAGAAGGACTCGCGGCCCAGCGAATAGATTTCCGCGATCTGTTCGTCGGTCATCGCGTAGCAGCCGCGCGAGGAACAATCGCCATGCACCATCAGCTGCGAGCCGGAACGCCCCAGCGCCTTGTCGAACGCGTTCGGATAGCCGGTGTTGAAGGAAAGATAATAGGCCGACTGCGGATTCATCTGCGCCGGCGAAATTGCATAGAAGCCTTCCGGCGCCTGGCGGTCGCCCTCGCGGACCTTGGGTCCGAGATCGCCCGACCAGCGGCAGATCGGATAGGTCTTCAGGAGTGCGAAACGGCCGGAGCGGTCCTGCTTCCAGATCTCAAGTTCAGCTTCCTGCTTGTACAGGCGAACCAGGATCGGCGATTGCAGGTCCATGTCTTTCGCCGTCATGTCGGCGATCAGTTTTGGCGGGACGGGCTGGTTGGCCTTGGCGTTATTGGCCAGCGAGATGTCGTCGCCGTTGCAACTGCCCAGCAGCGCGCCTGCGCCCGCGAGGGCAGCCGACGTGACGAGCGCGCGAACCAGCGAACGGTTAATCAAAGGCTAAGCTCCACACCCACCGGGCATTTTCGCACCCCAAATCACAGCGAATATGCCCTGAAGCCATTGCATAAAATAGTATCCTTTGACCTTCCGCGCCGCAACCCGAACGCGATGCGCCAGCCGTTTCCGAGGAGGGCATGGTCAATAAAGTTTAAAGACCGGGTCGGGGCCTAATTAGGGCCGAATCAAGTGATCCGATGAAATAAAGCGCCTTTAAGGCGGCCGGGCCGGTCCCCGTTTAGGGCAGGACAAGCGGGCCAATCAGCCGAGCTTGCGGCCGATATCGAGGAATTTCTGCCGCCGCTGCCGGCGGATGCCGGCCGCGTCCAGATTGCGGAGGTCGTTGAAGGCCTCGGCGATCGCGTCACCGGTGGCCGAGATCATGGCGGCGGAATCGCGGTGGGCGCCGCCGGAGGGCTCTTTCAGGATCTCGTCGATCACGCCGAATCGCAGCATGTCCTGGGCGGTGATCTTCATGCCGTTGGCGACTTCCTGGGCCTTGGTGCCGTCGCGCCACAGGATCGAGGAGGCCGCCTCCGGCGAGATCACGCTGTAGATCGCGTGCTCGAACATCAGCACCTTGTTGGCGGTGGTGATGGCGATGGCGCCGCCCGACATGCCCTCGCCGGTGATGATCGCGACATTGGGGACGCCGAGCGAGAGGCAAGTATCGGTCGAGCGTGCGATCGCTTCCGCCACGCCGCGCTCCTCGGCGCCGATGCCGGGATAGGCGCCGGCGGAATCGACGAGCGACAGCACCGGAATGCCAAAGCGGTCTGCCATCTCCATCAGCCGCACCGCCTTGCGATAGCCCTCGGGGCGCGCCATGCCGAAATTATGCTTGATACGGCCGTCGGTGGTGGCGCCCTTTTCCTGGCCGACCACGCAGATGCTCTCGCCGCGGAATCGGCCGAAGCCGCCCACCAGCGCCTCGTCCTCGGCGAATTTGCGGTCGCCGGCCATCGGCGTGAATTCCGTCATCAGCGCGCCGACGAAATCGGTGAAATGCGGGCGCTGCGGATGGCGCGCCACCAGGGTCTTCTGCCACGGCGTCAAATTGGCGTAGAGGTCGTCCAGCGCCTGCTGCGCCTTGTCCTCTATGCGCGCGATCTCGTCGCCGATGTCGCTGCCGGACGCTGCCAGCGCGCGCAGTTCATCGACCTTGGCCTCGAGCTCGGCGACGGGTTTTTCAAAGTCGAGATAGCTGCGCATCTGATCCGGCATCGAAACAATATAGGTAACAACGTGCTTTGAGGCGAAGCGGTTTCGATTCGCTTAAGGAAAGCACGCATCTTCAATGATTTAGCGTGCATCTCGGCCCGGATGACCCGGTTTGCCGAAGGCGCGCCAAACAAGGCCACAGGCGGGAGACGGCTGTTTCGGGGGAGACGCCGCGGAAGTCAAGGCTGCAGGCGCATCTTCGGGGAGGGATGGACGGAAGGATGCGTTCGTCGCAGGCCGGGACAAGCCGGTCAATCCTCGATCTTTTCGTGGGCGTCAGCGTGCCCGCGCTTCCAATAGCCCGCTGCTTTGGTCCATTGCCGCGGGTGCCCGAGGTCCTCGATGATATAGTTTCGCACGCTGCGCGCGACGGACACTTCAGCGGCGATCCAAACGAAGCCTTCGCCGTTTGGCAGTGCGTAATCGGCAAGCACCGTGCGCAGCAGCGACGCATCGTCCGGCGACCCGTTTCGCGCAATCCAGCGCGGCGTCCAGGTCGCCTTGGTCCGGAAGTCCAGGATTTCATCAGCTTCCATCAAGACGAAGGTGGTCACCGGCACGTCGGCGCGAAGCTCTTCCACGCGACGTCCGATCGCCGGAAGCGCAGTTTCGTCGCCGATCAACAGATACCAGTCGAAATCATCGGGCACGACAGTGGAGCCCCTTGGACCGCCGATTTCCAGCGTGTCGCCAATCTGTGCCGATGTCGCCCAGTGCGTCGCAGGACCGCTCTCGTGGAGTGCGAAGTCGATGATCAGTGTTCCCTGGCTTCTATCGAACCGGCGCGGCGTAAAATCGCGCATGCAGCTTTCCCGTCCGTCGGCATCTCCGCCGACGGCAGGAAAGAACAGCTTGACGTGATCGTCATGCGAGGCGCTGGCGAAATCGTGCAGGTCGGGTGAGGTGAAGCCGAAGCGCAGCATGCGCGGCGTCAACAGCTCGGTGGAGGATACGGTCAACACCCGTCGACGAAGTTCGTGGCGGACGCGGGCGGTCGTGTGACGCTGCAGACCCATGTTACAGACGCTCGATCTTTCGCGCCGCCTCATCGATCAGCTCCACCGCTTCATGCATCCGCTCCTTGTCGAGGCCTTCGCCGAGCCGGCTCAACAGCACGCTGCGCAGATTATGCATCGCGCGGCGGATCGGAACGGCGTCGGTGCGCTGGCGCATCGCAGCAAGCGCATCCAGCCGCGCCAGCATCGCGGCGACCTCCGCGGCGTGCTCCGCGAGGTGGGCGGTGCCTTCCGGCGTGACCGCAAACAGCTTTCGCGCACCCTCGGCCAGTTGCTCGTCGATCAGCCCCATTTCGCTCAACATCGTCAGCGTCGGATAGACGATGCCTGGGCTCGGCGCATAGGCGCCGCCGGTTCGTTCCTCGATGGCGCGAATCAGGTCGTAGCCGTGGCGGGGCTTGTCGGCGATCAGTTTGAGCAGCACGAGGCGCAGTTCGCCCCCGTCGAACATTCGCCGCCGTCCGCCGCCGCGTCCGAAGCCCTGGTCGTCTTCGCTCCAGCCTCTCCCTCCTTCACCGCGGCCGAACCTGCCGCCGCGCGGTGATGCGTGATGGCCGCCCAAGCCGCGGCCGTGGCGGCCCTCGCGCATCGCGTGTCTGAATCCAAACATGTTTTCTTCCTTTTGGTTAGTTATGATCTGTCTAAGATATATCATAATGATTGGCGAGCAAGTAGAAAGATAGGTCATAGATTTGAAAAGATATATCTTATATGGACGGCCGCTCTGACACTTGCCCCTGCATTTAGATCTTTTCCGCCAGCGGATGCAGGTCGCGCACCAGGCTTTTGAGCCGCTCCTCGACCACATGGGTATAGATCTGCGTGGTGGAGATGTCGGTATGGCCGAGCAGCGTCTGCACGATGCGCAGGTCGGCGCCGTTATGCAGCAGGTGGCTGGCGAAGGCGTGGCGCAGCACATGTGGGGAGACCAGCCGCGGCGCGAGGCCCGATGCCGCCGCCAGTTCCTTCAGGTCGCGCGCAAAATGCTGCCGCGTCAGATGGCCGCTCTCACCGAAGGAGGGAAACAGCCATTTCGAGCTGGGTGCGCCTTTCTTGTTCTCGGGCTTGAGCGCTTCCATCGCGGCGAGATAGCCGGCCATCGCCTGCCGTGACGCTTCGTTGAGCGGCACCAGCCGTTCCTTGTTGCCCTTGCCGCGCACCACGATCATGCGGGCGTCGCGCCGCGAGGCCGACAGCGGCAGCGTCACCAGCTCCGAGACGCGCAGGCCGGTGGCGTAAAGCACCTCCAGCAGGCAATACAGCCGCATCGCGCGCAGCCGCTGCTGTGGCGAAGCGTTCTCGGCCTCGGTCAATTCCTTGGCCCGCGTCAGCATGCGGTCGACGTCCGCTATCGACAGCACCTTCGGCAAGCCCCGGCCACGCTTCGGGCCGGACAGGATCGCCGCCGGATCGTCGCTGCGGATGCGCTCGTTCAGGAGAAAGCGGAACAGATGCCGCATCGCCGACAGCCGGCGCGCCACGCTGGAGGATTTGAAGCCTCTGACATCGAGGTCGGCGAGGTAGTCCCGCAGTGCATCCGTTCCGGCGCCGGCAAAGTTTTGGCCCTGGCGGCCGAGAAATTCGGAAAAATCCGTGAGGTCGCGGCGATAGGCGTCGAGCGTGTTGTCGCCAGCCCCCTGTTCCGCCGCGAGCATGTCGAGGAACAGGTTGATCAGCTTCTCGTCTTTGGCCGTCTTGCTGGAACGCATTGCCCCCGACATCCCGTAGGCGAGATGCCGCTCCCCGAGTTCGTCTCTCACACAAATCAGACGATAGCGGCTATTTCTTGAGGAACTTGTCTGCGGGGATGGTGACCGTCATTTCCCGGGGCTTTGGGGTGACGAAGTTCGCCAGCGAAAAAATCACGCCATAGATCATCCCGGCAATGATGCCGACGACCGTCAGAAAGCGGAACAAACTGGGCATAGGGGGCTCAGGGCGGCGAATTAACCAATGAAATCATCCATCATGTTCCCATCCCCGTGGCAAGAGTCTCTGGCGGGGGCATCGATGGGGGTAGTATAGGTGTCGCAGCCGCGGGCAAATCCCGCAAAACCGCAGAGTTTTTGATGTCCGAGACCGCCGTACCGGCACAAGCCAATAGCCCCCAGGAGGCCGATATCACGTCGGCTCTGGGAAGGCGTTCGGTCGTGCTGGTCGGCATGATGGGCGCCGGCAAGTCCACCATCGGCCGGCGGCTTGCGGCGCGGCTGCGCCTGCCGTTCCTCGACGCCGATATCGAGATCGAGGCGGCGGCAGGGATGTCGATCCCGGACATTTTCGAAACCCATGGCGAGCCGCATTTCCGGGACGGCGAGGCGCGGGTGATCGCGCGGCTGCTCGACAGCGGCCCGGCCGTAATCGCCACCGGCGGCGGCGCCTTCATGCGTGAGGAGACCCGCAACCGCATCCGCGACAAGGCGGTCTCGATCTGGCTCAAGGCGGATGTCGACGTGATCATGAAGCGGGTCAAGCGCCGCGCCGACCGTCCGCTGCTGCAGACCGAGGATCCGGTTGCGACCGTCAGCCGCCTGCTCGAAGCGCGCGAACCGGTCTACCAGACCGCCGACCTGACGATCGGTTCGCGCGATGTGCCGCACGACCGCGTCGTCGACGAATGTATCGATGCCCTGCGCGCCCGGCTAGGCGCCGTCGCGCCTTCTGCCCAGCCGACAACCGACGGGATCAGCGTTACGCCATGACTGCGCCACTGAAGCATTCCGCCGAAATCACCGTCGACGTCGCGCTTGGCGAGCGCGCCTACGACATCGTCATCGGCCGTGGCGTGCTGGCCTCGCTCGGCGCGCGCGTCGCCGCGTTGCGGCCGGGCGTGCGCACCGCCATCGTCACCGACCGCACTGTGGCCAAGCACTGGCTGGAGCAAACAGAGCGTTCGCTTACCGAGGCCGGCATCCAGACGTCCCGCGTCATCGTCGAGGAAGGCGAAGTATCGAAGACCTATGCCGGTCTCGAAAAGGTCTCCGAGGCGCTGATCGCGGCCAGGATCGAACGCAACGATCTGGTGATTGCGCTCGGCGGCGGCGTGGTCGGCGATCTTGCCGGCTTTGCGGCGGCGATCCTGCGCCGTGGCGTCGATTTCGTGCAGGTGCCGACCTCGCTTCTGGCGCAAGTCGATTCCTCGGTCGGCGGCAAGACCGGCATCAACTCGCCGCAGGGCAAGAACCTGATCGGCGCGTTTCATCAGCCGGTGCTGGTGATCGCCGATACTTCCGTGCTCGACACCCTGTCGCCGCGCCAGTTCCGCGCCGGCTATGCCGAAGTCGCCAAATATGGCGTGCTCGGCGATGAAGCCTTTTTCACCTGGCTGGAAGCCAACCACGCCGACATCTTCTCCGGCGGCGCGGCACGCGAGCACGCGATTGCCACCTCCTGCCGCGCCAAGGCCGCGATCGTCTCCCGCGACGAGCGTGAGAACGGCGAGCGCGCGCTGCTCAATCTCGGCCACACGTTCGGCCATGCGCTGGAGGCCGCGACCGGCTTTTCCGATCGCCTGTTCCATGGCGAAGGCGTCTCCGTCGGCATGGTGCTGGCCGCGGAATTTTCCGCCAAGCTCGGCATGATCCCGCAAAGCGATGCCGCCCGTGTCGAACGCCATCTTGCTTCCGTCGGCCTGCCGACCCATTTGCAGGACATCGCGGGCTTCGCCCAGGAGGGGTTGGCGGATGCCGACGCCCTGATGGCGCTGATGGCGCAGGACAAGAAGGTCAAGCGCGGCAAGCTCACATTCATCCTGCTGCAGGCGATTGGCCGCGCGGTGGTCGCAAACGACGTCGAGCCGGCGCTGGTGCGCGATTTCCTGCAACAGAAGTTGTCGGGATGAGAACGGGATTGTCGGGACGCCGTGTGGGCCAAGCGTCGCGCGGGGCCGGGGCCGTCACGAGGCATAGATGAGTTCGACCGCGTCCAATCTGCTGCTCGCGCTCCTGCTGCTCGCCGCCAACGCGTTCTACGTGGCCGCCGAGTTCGCGCTGGTGAAGAGCCGCGGCTTTCGCATCAGGGCGATGGTCGAGCAGGACCGGTTCGGCGCGCGCCTGCTGCACGGCATGATGGGCAATATCGAGGCCTATCTCGCCTGCTGCCAACTCGGCATCACCATGGCCTCGCTCGGCCTCGGCTGGGTCGGCGAACCCACGGTTTCGGCGCTGCTCGAACCGTTGCTGATCCCGCTCGGCATGTCGCAACGCACCCTGCACTTTGTGTCGTTCATGGCGGGCTTTCTGGTGTTCTCCTCGCTGCACATTGTCATCGGCGAGCAGGTGCCGAAGACACTCGCGATCCGCCAGCCGATGCCGGTCTCGCAATGGATCGCCTATCCGCTCCATTTGTCCTATCTGGTGTTCTATCCGCTGAACTGGCTGCTCAACACCGCATCCCGCGGGATATTGCGCATGCTCGGCGTCAAGGAATCCTCACAGCACGAAATTCTCACTGACTCCGAGATCGAAGGGCTGGTGGAAGAATCGGCCGTGCATGGCGGCATCGAGAGCGGCGAGGCAGAGTATATCCACAACGTCTTCCGTTTCGGCGACCTCGCCGTCTCCGACGTCATGGTCCACCGCACCGCGATGGTGCTGATCAACGCCGATCTGCCGCCGGACGAACTGGTGCGCGAGGTGCTGGCGACCGAATACACCCGCATCCCGCTGTGGCGCGACAAGCCGGAAAACATCATCGGCGTGCTGCACGCCAAGGATTTGCTGCGCGCGATCCGGGCCTCCGACGGCGATACCTCGCGGATCAACGTCTCGGCGATCATGCTGCCGCCGTGGTTCGTGCCGGAGATGCGGCCTCTGTCCGAACAGTTGAAGGCGTTCCGCCGCCGCAAGACCCATTTTGCGCTCGTCGTTGATGAATACGGCGAAGTCGAGGGCATGGTGACGCTGGAAGACATTCTGGAAGAAATCGTCGGCGACATTTCCGATGAGCACGACGTCGTCGTGGCCGGCGTCCGCGCCCAGAGCGACGGCTCCGTGGTGGTGGACGGTTCGGTGCCGATCCGCGATCTCAACCGCGCGATGAACTGGCATCTGCCGGACGAGGAGGCGACGACGGTCGCAGGCCTCGTGATCCACGAAGCGCGCTCGATCCCCGAGCGCGGCCAGAGTTTTACTTTCCACGGCTTCCGCTTCCGCGTGCTGCGGCGTGAGCGCAACCGCATCACGGCGCTCAAGATCGCGCCGGTGCCGCGCGAAGCTGAGGGCGAGGATCCGAAGCCGAAGCGGGCGGGGACGGCGTTCTGAGCGTATCTCCAACACGAAGGACTGCTGCACTCACTCCGTCATCCTGAGAGCTTGTGACGCTTTTGGCCGCTGCGGAGCTTTGGAGCGAGGTGGCGGCTGCTCGTCGCGGCAAATGGCGGTTTTGGGGTTTGAGTTTGTCGATGAGCTCTCGTTTATGCACTGCAGAGGCGGTTGCCTTGCAGGATGTTGTTGGTGAGGGCGTACCAGAGCACGACGGCGCGGACCTTTTCGATGCCGCGCACGGTTAATTGCCGCAGGTCCCAGTTGCGCCAGCGGGCATGGATGCACTCGCAAATCGAACGGGGCTTGTACCGGGCCTTGCCCGCTTCGCTCGCCATTCGCGCGCGCCAGGCCAGTACCCCCGGGCCGTCGCCGCGCCGCGGCAGGTACGGATCGGTGCCGTGCTTGGATTGAGTGGGCGGACAAAAGACCTCGACGCCCTCGGCATGCGCCCATTCGATGTCCTCCGCGCTGCCAAAGCCGCCATCGACGAGATGGTCTTTGGGCAGACCGCCAGGGCGCGTGCGCTGCCGCTCCAGCATGGGACGCATCAGGCCGCGGTCGGACCCGGTGTTGCAAATCCTGGTGTCAACGACGATCTGCTGGCCGGCCGCACTCGTTACCTGCACGTTGTAAGCTGGGCGGAAGCCGCCGTCGGCCATCTTCATGACCCGTGCATCGGCGTCCGTCGTGGATGCGCGCGGCTCCTTCGGCTTCTTGCCATTGCCGCGCTTTTCTTCGCGCTCCTTGCGCTGCTGCTTGATCTCGGCCAGCGCCGTCTGCGCCGCTTTCACGCGCGCGCGGCGCTCCCGCGCGGCTCGCTCCTTGGCCGCCCGGGTGCGCTGATTGCTGGCGTCCGAGCGTGTATCGACCTCGCGCTTGAGATCTTCCACCGCTGCCTCAGCCTGTGCCAGGTGCCGGTCGAGTGTCGCCTCGCGCCGGAACGAGGCGGCTCCCGCGCTGGCCCGGACCCGCACCCCATCCTGCGCCAGCGTCTCCAGATTGACGAGGCCAGCCTTCGCCAGCGCCGCCAGATGCTCGCTGAGCAGCCGGTCCAGCAGATCGGCGCAACCGACCCGGAAGTCCGCCAGCATGTGATAGTTCACCGACACGCCACCGCACAGCCAACGATAGGCATCGTGGCTCTCGCACAGCCGTTCCAAGGCGCGTGCGCTGCCAACGCCCTCGCTGGTGGCATAGAGCCACAGCGCCAGCAAAAGCCGCGGCGATGTCGCGGGGTGACCGGGGCGGTCGCCCCTGGCTTTGATCCGGTTCTCCAGTTCACTCAGATCAAGCTCTTCGACATAAGACCAGATCAGGCGCACCGGATGGTCTTCCCCGATCAGGCTCTCGATATCCACCGCGCGCAACGCGATCTGGTCGCGTTGCGGTTCACGCAGCCGCGGCGCGCCGAGCGGCGCCGCTTCGGCTTGCGGCTTCGCCTGCTCCGGCAGGTCTCCAAACAATTCATCGGCAGCCATCATCGCCTCCCGCGAATCCATATCGCCAGAGAATCACACTGCATTAGCTATCGGCTAGACTGGCTTGCCCGACGTCAAAAAAATCACACTCTCTGAGGAGCGCGAAGCGCGTCTCGAAGGACGACGGCCCGTGGCCCTTCCATCCTTCGAGGCTCGCTCCGCTCGCACCTCAGGATGACGGGGTCTTGGACTATTCGATGTCGATGCTGATGCCGCTGAGCTTCCACTGGCCGTCGGAGGGAATGAACCCGAGCTGGTACTTCACCTTTTTGGGCGTCGTGTCGAAATGGCCTTTGAGGCGCAGCACGCCTTTGTCGTCGACCTTCGCATCTTCATCCGCAATGACCGGGTTTGCGACGATCGCATCGAACACGGCGTGCTTCTCGACCAGGTCCTTGAAGACGGCCCGCAGCTTGTCGGGCGGAAACTGATCGCGGAACGGCTTTGAAATCTTGGCGTGGAGCACCGTGAAATTATCCGATGCCACCGCGTCGTTGAGCGTCACCAAAATGCTCTTGATCAGCACTTCCTGGACAAAGGGGCTCGGCATATCAAGCGCGTGCCCCCTGATTGGGGGGACCGCAACCAGCAGCGCCACGGCGGCGGCCCATCGGAAGCGTGCCCAATATCGCATCGGACGACCCCATCGACCTGCGACGGCCTCGGGGTCAGCCCGACCCCGCGTCCGAACGGAACCTGATCCACGGCTTCGGTGATTGTCTCACAGTTGCGAAACCGGTTCTACCGTCTCTGCCGATCTTCACAGGAAGCTGGCGGACAGCCTCTACTACCGCCCGGCGGTTTCTCCCGGCGCCTGCGCCTTGATGGCGAGCGCATGGACGGAGCCCTTGAGTTCCGCTGCAAGCGCCGCATTTACCATGCGATGGCGTTCAACCCGGCTCTTCCCTTCGAAGGCCGGAGACACGATATAGACCCTGAAATGCGTCTCGCCGCCCGGCCGGTGACCCGCATGGCCTTCATGCAGATGCGATTCGTCCGCGACGTCGAGGCTTTCCGGCAAGAAAGCTTCACGCAACTTGTTTATGATAATGTCCCTGGTGCTCATGATGACGGCAGATAATTCCGTGTCCGCTTTTCGTCAATGGCGTATCCGAAGCGAGGT
Organism: Bradyrhizobium sp. AZCC 2262; assembly: GCF_036924535.1. NCBI lineage: Bacteria > Pseudomonadati > Pseudomonadota > Alphaproteobacteria > Hyphomicrobiales > Nitrobacteraceae > Bradyrhizobium > Bradyrhizobium sp. AZCC 2262. The sequence continues at coordinate 8,463,625 of NZ_JAZHRT010000001.1, forward strand.
ATTCGCAATGTCAAGACTTGAAGCCTGAGGGATTGCGTAGTCAAAGTTAGCCATGGCAATTGATTCATCCAAATTCTTCGACTCCATTCGCATCAAGCCCAACAAGCTGAGCGCGAAGCAGCAGGCGCAGGCGCGCGAGGAAGCCGCCATGTGCGAGTGGGCGGGCTGCCAGAACAAGGGCCCGCACCGCGCGCCCAAGGGCCGCGAGAATTCGCGCGAGTATTTTCACTTCTGTCTCAATCACGTCCGCGAGTACAACCAGAACTACAATTTCTTCCAGGGCATGAATGCCGACGCCGTCGCGCGCTACCAGAAGGATGCGCTGACCGGCCATCGCCCGACCTGGAAGATGGGCGCCAACACCGCCGGCAAGAAGGGCAAGCAGGCCGCCGAGGATTTCGACGGCGCCTCAGATCCCTTCAGCATGTTCTCCGAGCTCAACGGCCGCGGCCGCTGGCGGCCCGGACCGGGCGCCGAGGCCAAGGCCGAAACGCGCAAGGTGATGAACGCCGAACGCAAGGCGCTGCAGGTGATGGGCCTCACCGCCGAAGCCACCCTCGAGGAGGTCAAGGCGAAGTACAAGGCGCTGGTCAAGCAGCACCATCCCGACGCCAACGGCGGCGACCGCTCCACCGAGGATCGCTTGATCGAGATCATCAAGGCGTATAATTATCTCAAGACCGTGGTGCGCGGCGCGTAGCGCCTGGCATTAATCTCGCGTCGTCCCTGCGAACGCAGGGACCCATCCGCCGCGCCCTCTCGGATTTGTAACGGCTGGTCGACGGCTTTCGCGCAATAACAAACGCCTGTGGTTCTGGGTCCCTGCGTTCGCAGGGACGACAGCGGAGATGATGGCTCCGCTGTTGCCTTCCACACACTTTTCCGCTCGCTCACCCCGGCATTGGCCCGATATACGCCGAACTCGGCCGGATCAACCTGCCACCGCGCTGCTGCTCGCGGGCGTGCGCGGTCCAGCCGGCGGCGCGTGCCACGGCAAAGATCGGCGTAAACGCCTGCCGCGGGATTTTCAGCGCGTCGAGCAGGATCGCGGTGAAGAATTCCACATTGGTGTCGAGCGGGCGCTCCGGATTCTTCCGCCGCAGCGCGGCGCGGATGTAGGCCTCGACCTCGCCGGCGAAGGGCAGGTCGGCGCCTTCGCCGGCAAGCCGCTCGATCGCACCCTTCAGCACATCGGCACGCGGATCGCGGACGCGATAGACGCGGTGGCCGAATCCCATCAGCCGCTCGCCGCGGGCCAGCGCACTGTCGACCCACGGCTGGATGCGCTCGCTGGAGCCGATCGCGTCGAGCATTTCCAGTACGGGTTCAGGTGCCCCGCCATGTAGCGGGCCGGTCAGCGCGCAATAGCCGGCAGTGACGGCAGCGAACAAGTCCGCCTGCGTCGAGGCCACCACCCGTGTCGTGAACGTCGAAGCGTTCATGCCGTGGTCGCACACGGTGACAAAATAGGCGTCCAGCGCCGCTACCTCGCGCGCGTTGGGCTTGCGGCCGAGCATCATTGATAGCGTGTCGGCGGCATGGCTGAGGGTTGCATCGGGTGCGATCGGATCGTTCCCCTTGGCGCGCTGCACCAGCGCGCCGGCAATGACCGGAAATGCGCCAACGATGGTGGCCTCGTGTGCAAGGCCGGCCTCCGCGCGGAGCCCCGCGACTGCCGCGCGAAATCCGTCGACGATCGATAGGCCGCGCGTGATGCCAAGCAGGTCCGGCAGCCGGGCAAACGCCCGTTCGCGTCCCGCCCCGAGCGCGGCCCGCACCGCGGCTTCGCCGACCGGCTGGCCGGTTCCGCCGCTCCAGAGCCGGGCGGTCACGCCCTCAAAACCGGTCTTGCGGGCGAGGTCGCCGACCCGTTCGCCGGCGATGATCAGTTCGCCGCGCTCGCCGTCGACATGGCTGAGCACGGTTTCGGCGGCCGGAATACCGTCCAGGCCGATCGGGGTCTTCGAAAGCTGCATATTCATGATGGCTCTCCTTTGCCTGCTGCCAAAGGTCGGGCCTCTCGACAGATTGATCAATCTTGATTATGTAAATCAATATGAAAAAATCCGCCGGCCTTTACCTCTCGGCCCGCGAGGCCTCCGCCGAACTCGCGATCTCGCAGGCGACGCTCTACGCCTATGTCAGCCGCGGGCTGATCCGCTCGGAGCCGTCGCAGGATTCGCGCAGCCACCGCTACCGGGCGGAGGACGTCCGCACGCTGAAGGAGCGGCGCACGCCGGCGCCCGAACCACGCGGCATGCGCAGTTTCGACGCCGATCTTCCCGTGATGGATTCGGCGGTCGGAACGATTACCGAGGACGGCGCGATCTATCGCGGCGTCAACTGCATCGATCTTGCCGAGCGCGACACGCTCGAACATGCCGCGACCTTGTTGTGGGATGTCACCGGCGCCGATCCGTTCGAACAGGACAATTGCCCCGTCGTGTCGGACGAAATGCGCGCCGTGGCCGACGCTGCGCGCGGCGCCAATGCGATCGATCGCGCCATCGCCGTGCTGGCGCTGGCGGCCAGCGCCGACCCGCGGGCATATACACGGGCGCCCGAAGGCCGCGCCATGCTCGGCGGCCGCATCGTGCGGCTGGTGGTCGCGACCATGCTGAACGCCAAATCCTCGGCAAAACCACTTCATTTGCAGATCGCGCGGGTGTGGGCGCCTGAAAACAAGCACGCCGCCGATTTGATTCGCCGCGCGCTGGTGCTGCTGGCGGATCACGAGCTGAACGCCTCAACCTTCACCGTGCGCTGCGCGGCCTCGACCGGATTAAATCTCTACGACGCCATCATCGCCGGTCTCGTCGCATTGAAGGGTCCGAAGCACGGCGGTGCCGGCGTATTGGCGGCGCAGCTTCTGAAGACACTCGCCCACGGCGAGGTTGCCCCTATCATCCGCGAGCGCGTCGCGCTCGGCGAGCGCTTCGCGGGCTTTGGCCATGGGGTCTACAAGCACGGCGATCCCCGCGCACGGGCGCTGCTGGAAGCGCTGGCGCGCTCCGGGGCTGACCGCAAACTGACCCATGAAATCCCGGACCGTATCGCGGAGGCGACCGGCGAGTTCGTCAATATCGATTATGCCCTTGCGGTGCTGGTGCACACGCTCGGCCTGCCGCCAGGCCATGAACTGGTGCTGTTTTCCATGGCGCGCACCGTGGGGTGGATCGCGCATGCCTGCGAGCAATTGCAGCATGGCCGACTGATCCGGCCCCGCGCGCGCTATGTCGGTCCTGCACCGGGGCGGGGGCCCGGCAGGGCCTGATCTGACGAGGGCTTTCCTGTCCGGCGGCGGCGCAGCGTCCAGACACCGAGCGCAATGATCGCCGTCGCGAACACGGCCAGCATCCACAGATGTTTGCCGGTGCCCTGGTGATGCGGAAAGCCGGCATAGTGGTGCAGTGCCGAGACCGCGAACACGCCCGGCAGCACATGGGCCAAAGCCCACGCAATCACCGCCGCAACGTTGACGCCGTAGAACCGGACCGGCGGCATTCCGAGCGCGCCCGCCGTCACCGGCACGAAGGCGCGGATCGGCGGCACAAAGCGTGCGAAAAATACCGCCAGCGTTCCCCAGCGGTGGAAGAACGCCTCGCTCTGCGCCATGACGCCCGGATATCTCGACATCGGCCAGGCGCCCAGAATTTCGCGTTGCGAGCGATGGCCAGCCCAGAACGCCGAGCCGTCGCCGAGCATGGCGCCGGTGATCGCTGCCGCCAGCACGCCCCACAGCTTCAGTTCGCCACCCGGCACCAGCGCACTCAGGGCAAGGATGATGGTCGAGCCCGGCACCAGCGCTCCCACCACCGGGATCGCCTCCAGCAGGGCCGCAAGAAATAGCGTCAGGTAGGCCAGCCAGACATGCTCTGAGACGAACGCGATCAGGGAATCGAGGAATGAGGTCACAGAGTTCCTGCTTCGGTGTGCGGCTGGCTCGAATTCCAGCTAACAGCTCCGGATCGGTCTTGAAAGGGTCCGCCCTGGTCCCGAGATCGGGTCGGAAGGCCGGCTGGAAGGCAAAAGTGCGTCGTGATTCGCAGGGCAGCCCTCCAAAAACCTGATACACGCCCTATCTCAATGATAAGGCAACGGAACTTTGATTGTGCCGCGGGCTTCTGCCGGCCGTTGCTCTCTGCTAGGTTCGTCCTAGCACCCATCCGCAGCCATTCAACAAATCTGGTTTCGGTAACGCCCGGGACCTCGGAGGATTGATGACGACCGCCGCCATGACCAAAGTCCAGGAGCCCGTCGGTTTGCCCGATATGAAGGTGTCGGTCCGGCAGGTTTTCGGTATCGACACAGATCTCGAAGTGCCGGCCTATTCCGAAGTCGACCCACATGTCCCGGAAGTCGATTCCGATTACCGCTTCGATCGCGCCACCACGCTCGCCGTGCTCGCCGGCTTCGCCCATAACCGCCGCGTCATGGTCACCGGCTATCACGGCACCGGCAAATCGACCCATATCGAGCAGGTCGCGGCACGGCTGAACTGGCCGTGCGTGCGCGTCAACCTCGACAGCCACATCAGCCGTATCGATCTGGTCGGCAAGGACTCGATCGTGGTCAAGGAAGGCAAGCAGGTCACGGAATTCCGCGACGGCATCCTGCCCTGGGCGCTGCAGCACAACATCGCGCTGGTGTTCGACGAGTATGACGCCGGCCGTCCCGACGTGATGTTCGTGATCCAGCGCGTGCTGGAAGTCTCTGGCCGGCTGACGCTGCTCGACCAGAACAAGGTGATCAAGCCGCACCCGGCGTTCCGCCTGTTCTCGACCGCCAACACGGTTGGCCTCGGCGATACCTCGGGCCTCTATCACGGCACCCAGCAGATCAACCAGGGCCAGATGGACCGCTGGTCGATCGTCACCACGCTGAACTATCTGGCGCATGATGAGGAAGTCGAGATCGTGCTGGCGAAGGCGCATCACTATCGCACGACCGAGGGCCGCGACATCGTCAACAAGATGGTGCGCCTTGCCGATCTCACCCGCAACGCGTTCGCCAACGGCGATTTGTCGACGGTGATGAGCCCGCGCACCGTGATCACCTGGGCCGAGAACGCCGATATCTTCTCCGACATCGGCTTCGCGTTCCGCGTCACCTTCCTCAACAAGTGCGACGAACTGGAGCGGCCGCTGGTGGCCGAATTCTATCAGCGCTGCTTCAACCAGGAACTGCCCGAGAGTTCGGTGAACGTGGCGCTCAGCTAGCCAATGCCGAAAATTTCCGTCGAGCGCACCATTGGAAAGACCAAGAAGGCGGTGCTCGGCGGATTGATCGGTTACAACACCGAAAAGATGGGGAAGCAGAAATACAAGCGCTTCGCCATCTCACTGCGCGAGGGCGACAAGATCGTCGGCGGAATTGTCGGCGAAGTCTGGACCACGGTTCTGTTTATCCAGCTTTTCTGGATGGAGCAGAAGCTTCGCGGCAAGGACTACGGAACGAGACTGATAAAGGCGATTGAGGACGAAGCGAGACGGTTTGGAGCCACGCGGTCCTATCTCGACACGATGAGTTTTCAGGCGCCGGGTTTCTACCGCGGTTGCGGTTATGAGGAATTCGGTTCGATCGAAGGCTATCCCGGCGGCGTCACGCGGCACTGGTTTACGAAAGCGCTATGAGCACATCCAACTCCAAATTCCGCACCGGATCCAAGGAAGCCCCGACCGAGCCGTTCAAGCGCGCGGTGACCTCGTGCCTGCGCGCGATCGCCAAGGCCCCGGAACTGGAAGTGACGTTCGCGGCCGAACGTCCCGGCCTCGCGCCGGGCAAGGCGCGGCTGCCGGAGCCCGCCCGCAAGATGACCAAGCGGGATGCCGCGATCGTGCGCGGCCACGCCGATTCGATCGCGCTCAAGCTCGCCTGTCACGATCCCAAGGTGCACCGCAAGCTGATGCCGGGCAATCCACAGGCGCGCGGCGTGTTCGAAGCGGTCGAGCAGGCCCGGGTCGAGGCCATCGGCTCGCGGCGGATGGCGGGTGTCGCGAAGAATCTCACCGCGATGCTCGACGATCATTTTCATCGCGGCAAGTATGACGAGATCACCGACCGTGCCGACGCGCCGCTGTCGGATGCGCTGGCGATGCTGGTGCGCGAGCGGTTGACTGGTATGGCGCCGCCTGCGGCCGCGAAGAAGATGGTCGATCTCTGGCGGCCGGTGCTCGAAGACAAGATCGGGACCCGGCTCGACAAGCTCAGCCGCGTCACCGAGGATCAGGCGAAGTTCGGCGATCTCGTGCATGACCTGCTGTCGGCGCTCGATCTCGGCGACGAGCGCGATGCGGACGCCGACGACGATGAGAACGACGAGAATCAGGACGGCGAGAACGATCAGTCCGGCGCCGAGGGCTCGCCCGATTCCGACGCCGCGCAGGAAATGAGCGCCGATCAGGCGCAGGCCTCCACCGACGAAATGTCGGAGAGCGCGATGGAGAGCGCGCAGGCCTCCACATCAGACACGTTCGACGACGGCGAACTCGGCGACGACGAGACGCCGGGCGAGGCGACGCGGCCGAACACGCGCGGCGCCAACGAGCCGCGCGGGCCGGAATATCATGCGTTCGCGCCGAAGTTCGACGAGGTGATCGCGGCGGAGGATCTCTGCGACCATGACGAGTTGGAACGGCTGCGCTCCTATCTCGACAAGCAACTCGCGCATCTGCAGGGCATCGTCGCGCGGCTCGCCAATCGGTTGCAGCGCCGCCTGATGGCGCAGCAGAACCGCGCCTGGGAGTTCGACCTCGAGGAAGGCATTCTCGATCCGGCGCGGCTGTCGCGCGTGGTCACCGATCCCTATCACCCGCTGTCCTTCATGCATGAGAAGGAAGCGACCTTCCGCGACACCGTGGTGACGCTGCTCTTGGACAATTCCGGCTCGATGCGCGGACGCCCGATTACGGTGGCGGCGACCTGTGCTGACATTCTTGCGCGCACGCTGGAGCGCTGCGGCGTCAAGGTCGAGATTCTGGGCTTCACGACGCGCGCCTGGAAGGGCGGGCAGTCGCGCGAGGCGTGGCTCGCTGCCGGCAAGCCGGCCAATCCCGGCCGGCTCAACGACCTCCGCCACATCATCTACAAATCCGCCGACGCCCCGTGGCGTCGTGCGCGGAAAAATCTCGGGCTGATGATGCGCGAGGGGCTGTTGAAGGAAAACATCGACGGCGAGGCGCTGGACTGGGCGCACAAGCGGCTGCTTGGCCGGGCCGAACAGCGCAAGATCCTGATGATGATTTCGGACGGCGCGCCGGTGGACGATTCCACGCTGTCGGTCAATCCCGGCAATTACCTCGAGCGGCATCTGCGCCACATCATCGAGGAGATTGAGACCCGCTCGCCGGTCGAACTGATCGCGATCGGCATCGGTCATGACGTCACGCGCTACTATCGCCGCGCGGTCACCATCGTCGATGCCGAGGAACTCGGCGGCGCCATCACCGAAAAACTCGCCGAACTGTTCAGCGAGACCCAAGGCGCCGCGCCCACTTCGGGCCACCACCGCCCGCGCCGTTTGCATTCGTGAGAGCATGCGCCCGCGCATAGGCCGCCGCCGGCTTTTGAAATATGCAGCGGCGGGGCTTTCGATGACGGGTATGCCCGTCATCGCGGCTGCGCAGACGGCGGTTCAGCGGCCGCCGAAGCCGGCCGTTCCCGACGAATTCTCGGTCACGACGCCGGTCTCGATTGAGGTCAATGCCCGGCCGCTGCCCTCGTTCGATACCCGCGACCGGTCGCGTGTGCGGTTTGGCGAGCTCGAATATCGCAGCGGGCTCATCCTGACCTCGCGGTTTCGCGGCTTCGGCGGCTTGTCGGGCCTCCGCCTTGATGCAAAGGGCGAGCGCTTCATCGCGATCAGCGACAAGGGCGGCTGGTTCACCGGGCGCATCGTCTACAAGGGCCGCGAGATGACCGGGCTCGACGATGTCGAGGCCTCGCCGATACTCGGTCCCGACGGCAAGCCGATTACCTCGCGCGGCTGGTTCGACACCGAGGCGCTCGCGCTCGACGGCTCGCTGGCCTATGTCGGCCTCGAACGCGTCAACCACGTGCTGCGCTTCGATTTCGCCAAGGGGTTTACCCGCGCGCTCGGCGAAGTCGTGCCGCTGCCGCCGGCGGCGCGCAAGCTGCCCTACAACAAGGGCATCGAGGCGCTGGTGGTGGTGCCGAAGAGCCTGCCTTTGGCGGGAACGCTGATCGCGATCTCCGAACGCGGCCTCGATGCGCAGGGCAACATCATTGGCTTCCTGATCGGCGGCAGATCGCCCGGGCAGTTTTCGATCCGCCGCACCGACAATTTCGATATCAGCGATGCGGTGCTGCTGCCGTCCGGCAGCCTGTTGCTGCTGGAACGCAAATTCTCCTGGCTCGGCGGGGTCGGTATCCGCATCCGCCGCGTCGCGCTCGCCTCCCTGGCCCCCGGCGCTGTGATCGACGGGCCTTCGATCTTCGAGGCCGATCTCGGCAACGAGATCGACAACATGGAAGGCATCGACGCCCACGTCACACCGGAGGGCGATACGGTGCTGACGCTGGTCTCCGACGACAATTTTTCGCTGATCCAGCGCAATCTGCTGCTGCAATTCACGCTGGTGGAGTGACGGGCGAATAGCGGAACGGTTCTTGCAGCGCTCCGGGTAACCAAACCGGAGTTTTCGATGTACAAGTCCCTGCGCGTTTTCTGCGCCCTTTCCAGCCTTTTCGCGGCATCCACCGCGCATGCCGAAAACTGGCCGGCCCGCCTGATCAAGGCGACCATTCCGTTCGGCGCGGGCAGCGCGGCTGATGTCGTGCCGCGGCTGGTGTTCGAACGTCTGGGGGCCGAACTCGGCCAGTCGATCGTGGTCGAAAATCGCGCCGGCGCCGGCGGGGCGCTCGGTTCGGCGCTGGTCGCGAAAGCCGAGCCCGATGGCTACAGCATTCTCGCCCAGTCGTCGGCGCTGGCGATTGCGCCGGCTATTTTCCCAAGCGCGACCTTCGACGCCACCCGGGATCTCGCCTCGGTGCTGATGATCGGATCCAGCGCCAACGTGATGATCGTGCCGAATGCGCGGCCCTGGAAGACCATCCAGGATTTCATCGCGGACGCCAAAGCCAAACCCGGCTCGATCTCTTTCGGCTCGGTCGGCATTGGCAGCGCCGTGCATATCAGCACCGAAAAATTCCGCTTTGCCGCCGGTATCGAGGCCACGCATGTGCCGTACCGCGCAGGCCCGGAAGTGATCGCCGACATCATCGGCGGGCGGATCGACCTGTATTTCTGCCCGCTCGCGACCGCGCTGCCCCTGATCCGCGACGGCCAGGTGCGCGCGCTGGTGGTCTCGACGGCAAAACGCGTACCCGATCTGCCCGACGTGCCGACGCCGCTCGAGATCGGATTGAAAGATGCCGACAGCGTGATCTGGTTCGGCGTGTTCGTGCCGGCAAAGACGCCGCGCGACATTGTCGAAAAGCTGCATGCGGCCGGCGACAAGGTGCTGACCGATCCGGCGATGCAGGCGAGCCTGAAAAAGCTCGGCATCGAGCCGATGCCGATGAAGCCGGCCGAGATGGACGACCTCGTCAAGCGCGAGACGGCGGCCAATTTCGAGCTGATCAAGGCCGCCGGAATCAAGCCCTAGCACATCAAGCCGTAGGGGGAGGGTTGCAATCCCGGCGGGTTGAGGCGCGCCGAGCGGCTCGCTAGATGTTGCAGGTCGCTTTCCCTCCGGTCCGGATCCCCTCCCATGAGCGCTTTGTTTACCCCGATCAAGCTGCGCGGCCTCACGCTTGCCAACCGCATCATGGTGGCGCCGATGTGCCAGTACTCGTCCGTCAATGGCGAGGCCAATGACTGGCACTTCACCCACATCAATTCGCTGGCGCTGTCGGGGGCCGCGATCTTCTGCATCGAGGCGACCGCAGTGGAGGCGATCGGCCGCATCACGCCGGGCTGCCTCGGTCTCTACAACGATGCGACCGAAGCCGCGCTGAAGCCCATTCTTGCCTCGGTGCGCAAGCGCTCGAAGGCCGCCGTGATGATCCAGCTCGCGCATGCCGGCCGCAAGGCGTCGAGCCATACGCCCTGGGACGGCGGGCAACTGATCCCCGTCGCCGAAGGTGGCTGGCGGCCGGAGGGGCCTTCGGCGATCCCGCACAAGGAAGGCGAGACGCCGCCGCTGGCGTTCGACGCCGCGGGCCTTAAGCGGGTGCGCGACGCTTTCGTGGCGGGTGCGAAGCGCGCCGAGCGGCTCGGCATCGACGCTATCGAAGTACACTCGGCGCACGGCTATCTCCTGCATCAGTTCCTGTCGCCGGTCGCCAACCGGCGCACCGATCAATATGGCGGTAGCTTGCAGAATCGCATGCGCTTTCCGCTCGAAGTGTTCGACGCGGTGCGCGCGGCGTTCCCGCACGAGAAGCCGGTGGGATTGCGCGTGTCCTGCACCGACTGGGTCGAGGGCGGCTGGGATCTGGCGCAGACGATTGAATTCGCACAGGCCTTGAAAGGCCGCGGCGTCGACTGGATCGACGCGTCCTCGGGCGGCGTCTCGCCCTTGCAGAAGATTCCGCTTGGCCCCGGCTACCAGGTGCCGTTCGCGCAGGCGATCCGCGAGGCGACTGGCCTTCCTACCATCGCCGTCGGCCTGATCACGGAAGCCAGGCAGGCTGAGGAGATCATAGCCTCCGGCAAGGCCGACATGGTCGCGCTGGCGCGCGCCATGCTCTACGACCCGCGCTGGGGCTGGCACGCAGCGGCCGAACTCGGCGGCGAAGTTTCCGCCCCGCCGCAATATTGGCGCTCGCAGCCGTCGACGCAGAAGGCGCTGTTCGGCGCCACCACGTTCGGGACAAGGTAGCGGCATACGCCGCGCTTCTTCCTTGGTGCGCGCGTCACTCCGCCGCGCGAACCTCTGCCCATCTGTTTCGTCATATCTCAGCCACACGCGTCGCGTGCTATGCTCTCGCTTGCGCGCGACAGACGCGTTTTGAAAAAATGAACAGCGAGAGGACACCCCATGGAGATCGGATATTTCACGATGCCGTCTCATCCGCCGGAGTGCGGGTTGAAGGAGGGTCACGACTGGGACCTGCAGACGCTGCGCTGGCTCGATGAGCTCGGCTATCAGGAAGCCTGGATCGGCGAGCACCACACCGCGCCCTGGGAACCGCATCCTTCGCCCGATCTCATTCTTGCGCAGGCGTTTTTGCAGACCAAGAATATCCGTCTCGGCCCCGGCGGCTTCCTGCTGCCCTATCACCACCCGGCCGAACTCGCCAACCGCGTCGCTGTTCTCGATCACCTCTCCGAGGGACGGCTGAATTTCGGCGTCGCCGCAAGCGGCCTGCCGAGCGACTGGGCGATGTTCAACGTCGACGGCATGTCCGGCCAGAACCGCGACATGACGCGGGAGGCGCTGGAGATCATTTTGAAGATGTGGACCGAGGACGCGCCGTGGAACTACAAGGGCAAGTTCTGGACGGTGAACAAGCCCGACACCATGTTCGATTTTCTCAAGCCCCACATCAAGCCGTTGCAGGCGCCGCATCCGCCGATCGGCGTCGCCGGTCTCTCCAAGGGCTCGGACACGCTCAAGCTCGCGGGCGAGCGCGGCTACATTCCGATGAGCCTCAACCTCAATCCCGCTTACGTAGGCAGCCACTGGGAATCGGTCGAGATTGGTGCGGCGAAAACCGGACGCAAGCCGAAGCGCAGCGACTGGCGGCTGGTGCGCGAGGTCTTTATCGCCGACACCGACGAGGAGGCGTGGCGGCTGTCGGTCGGCGACATGATGGGCCGGATGATGGGTGAATATTTCCTGCCGCTGCTCGGCCATTTCGGCTTCAAGGATTATCTCAAGGCCACGCCCGACGTCGCCGACTCCGACGTCACGGTCGAATATTGCGCCCGCAACAACTGGATCGTCGGTTCGCCCGCGACCGTCACCGAGAAGATCGAAAAAATCTATCACGAGGTCGGCGGCTTCGGCACGCTGCTGGTGTTCGGTTTCGACTACAAGCACAAGCCCGAGGCATGGCACAATTCGCTGCGCCTGTTGAAGCAGGAAGTGATGCCGCGGCTGAAGCATCTCGACGCGGGCCTCACCCGCGCGGCGTGACGTCGCGATACGCGGTTCGTAGCCCGCATGAGCGGAGCGACATGCGGGGGCTCGGGCACCGGTCCCGGATGTCGCTTCGCTCATCCGGGCTACGGTTTCGCAATGACGGCAATCAATTCGGCTTCGGCGGCGCGTCGGCGGCGCGGACTTGCCAGAATTTCAGCAGGCGGCGGGCGTTTTCGACCGTCAGCTTGGCGTATTGCTCTCTGGCCTTTTCGAGTTCATGGCGGCCCAGGCTGCCGGAGGCGAAGCGGCTGTCGAGCACGGCGGCGACCGTTTCCCAATTCAAGCCGGCGACGCGGCAGGGGATCAGCACGCCGTCGTCGCGCAGGCTCTGCATGACGGGGCGGATCACCTCGATGGTCGAGCCGGACAGTTCGGCAAGTGCAGCGACCGTCTCGGCGTATTTCCGCTCTTTCGCGAAAACCAGTAGCGCCGGCTCGCTGAGCTTGCCGTGCTTGGCAAGGGCTGCGACGAAGCGGCGGGCCGCGGTGAAATCGCGCGTGCGCGACATTTCGCGGTTGGCGCCGGCGGCGGCGACGGCGATCGCGTTCCTGATTTCCTCGAACAGATGCGGCGGCGCGCGCGACAACAGCCGCGTGCGCACGACCTCGGTGGCGCTGCGCAACAATTGCTGGCGCTGGTCGGCCGGCAGGTCGACGCGAATGCCGGTCTCGATGGCAAGCTCCGGATCGCTCTCCGCCTGCTTCAGCACGACGGCATAGCCGCTCGCCGACATCCGCGCGCCGGGGTTGGTGACAAGCCGCCGGCTGACGGAAGGATAATGCCGCTTCAGCAGCGCGTCGGTGACGATTTCGGTCAGCCACCAGCGCCCGGAGATCGCCAGCAGATGCTGCTCGCCCTTGGTTTGCGCGAGCTCGACGAGATCCTCGGCCGTAAGCCGCGACGATTCGGTCAGCACCGGGCGGGCGATCGAAATCTCGTCATTATGCGCCAGGCGGCGGACCACGGCCGCGGGCGCCTGCTTGATGGAGGCGAACTGCGTGCTCATTTCGGCGAGCGCGATGCGCGCGGCGACATCGGCCAGCGCGCGCAGCTCGATGGTCCTGATCAGCCGTTCCAGCACGTCGCCGAACAGCTCGATCTGTTCGCCGGAATAGCCGTCGGCGGACACGAGAAACAGGTCGGTGACCTGCTTCAGCGTATCCAGATGTTTTTCGGTCGAGCCGGCCTTGATGGCGGCCTCGACTTCATCGGCGATCGATCGTTCCAACATCGCTCGTCCTGAGCGTTTCAAGCCGGTTCTGGCAGCAGATGCGTAAGAATAGGCAGCAGAGTTGAACGTTCCGTAAACCATTGGGGTCGCGGCCGGGCTGGAATGTGGCCGTAAGATTGCGGGGTGCTAGGCCAGTGGCCGAGTGTTTGCGTTTCGCAGCCGACCATCTCCACGTCGTCCCTGCGAACGCACGCTTCGCGTGTCCGGGACGACGGTTGGTAGCCACACGCCTCGCTGTCATACCCCGCGAAGGCGGGGTATCCAGTACGCCGCGGCCTTTCGGTTTAATCATTGACGTCTCTGGAATACTGGATCACCCGCTTTCGCGGGTGATGACGACTGAATATGCGTTCGCCTTCTCGCGGCATCATCTGCCCGAGCTTTTCCAAAAATCTTTCGCCCTCAAATCAAGAGGGCGCAGGGAATGCCGGGTGCCGGCTGGCACCCGCGGTCTCGTGTGCAATGTGCACGAGGAAGTGCGCACACGAGCATACAGGTACAGCCGGAGCAGCCCGGCATTCCCTGCGCAGTGGGTTTACGGCTTATACCGCGCTCTCCCCGGAGACGAATTCCTTTTGCCTCCGTCGCCGGCGGATTGAAGATCTTGGCAAACCCGGTTGGGTTCGCAACATCTCCGCCGGCTTGACGCCAGCAACGGGCGCCAGGACCACACGGCTTTGCCGTCCGCTTCAGCGCCGTTCGCCGCGCGCGGCCTTCGCTCATGAGCAAGCTCACCCTGCAAAGACTTGTTGCGCGCCCGGCGCTGCCGCGGCCACCGCTCCCCGCACCCTACGTCCGTGACGATCGCGATACGCCCCTCTTGTGGGCGCGGGATGGCTGGAGTTGTAGGGTTGATTTGGGGTCAACGCGAAGCGGAATATTTTTCACGCGAGGGCTGGACAGGTTTTGAGTGATTTGCCCGTCGGGCAGTCACACACGACGTCACACATGATGTTCACGTATGCGATCGCGGTTCTTCCCTTCTCCCCTTGTGGGAGAAGGTGGATCGACGCCGCGCAGCGGCGACGAGACGGATGAGGGGTGTGTCTCCGCGTGAGGGCTCTGCATTTGTGGAGAGAACCCCTCATCCGGCGCTTCGCGCCACCTTCTCCCACAAGGGGAGAAGGGAAGGAGTGGGCTCATCTCTCTCGCCGTCATTGCGAGGAGCGAAGCGACGAAGCAATCCATACCTCCTCCCGGGTGGTATGGATTGCTTCGCTTCGCTCGCAATCACGAGCGGCTGGCAGCGCGTTCTGAGTGGTGGGCACGGTGCGCTTCCGCCTTCGCTCTTCGAGCTACGGCGAGACAAAGTTGCCCACGCCTCACGCATCCTCCTCCGCTTCGGCCGATGCATGCGCCGGCGCTACCGGCATCGGAGACTTCTCGTACTGCTTCGGCAGATTCACCGGCCGGTAGCTCGGCATCGCGTCCATGCGCAGCAGCGCGGATTCGTGGATGATGGCGCCGTCGGGAATCAGGCGCGGTTCGGCGTCGGGGATGTACCAGCCGAAATATGCCTGCCGCGCCGGCCATTCCTTGTAGGTCGCTCGCTTCGGCAGATATTCGAGAAGCCACCACGCGCCGCGCAGCGAGTCGTGCAGCTCGCCGCGCACGTCGGGCACGACATAGGAGAACGGTGAGCCCTTCCGCTGAATGCCCCAGGCGAGCTGGTTGACGGTGGCCTGGTTGACCTGCAGCCCGCACTTGGTCGCCTCGTCGATCATCCACAGCAGCGGATACTTTGAAAGCCCGCTTTGCTTTTCCGGATAGCCGCCGCCTATATCGGCATGCACGCCGGCGAACCACACCTGCAAGATATCCTGCGGCTCGGCATGCGCGTCGTTGAAGCGGTTGTGCTTGAAGGTCTGCGGGTCGTCCCACTTCTTCAGGCGGAACATGCAGCGCCGCTCGTCCATCGAGATCGCCTGCCGGAACGTCTGTACGCTCGGGTTCAGAAGCGTGAACGCCAGCTCTTCCAGGCTCGGCCAATAGAAGCGATCGGCCCGCGGCACGATCACGCTCGCCACCGTATCCCAGACGCCGACGAAGCGGATGGTGGGCCAGCGCGTCGAGGTGATGCGCGCGAACTGCGCGGCGTTGTCGAAGGCCGACTGCGGCATCGCGTCTTCCGCGGCGGCGACATCGGTGAACGATTTCAGGCTCGCCCGCAGCTTCGGCGCCTCGTCGGAGGAGAACTGCTTGTAGGCGATCAGGCCGCTTCCGGCGAGATTGACCTGCTCCGGCGTGATCAGGCCGATCTTGTGGATCAGACCCGCCAGCACGCGGACGGTATAGGCGCCGCGGGAAAAGCCGAACAGATAGATCTGGTCGCCGGCCTGCCAGGTGTGGACCAGGAAGGAATAGGCCGCGAGCACATTGTCATCGAGCCCATAGCCGGTGGTGAGGCCCAGGATCGCGTTGAAATCCTGCCTCAGCTTGTGCCACGGGTCCGGCCGCTCCAGCGTGCCGACGCCCGGATCGTAAAACACCAGTTGCCGCGGGGAGGTCTTCTCGGTCTTGCGCAGGCAGCGATAGAGCTTGAGAACGTTGGAAATGTTCTCGGAAATCTCGTTGCCGGTGCCGTCGCAGCAGATGATGATGTTGCGCATGGGGGACTCGCGGGGAATCAGGTGATGCTACCTTGGCGAGTATAGCGGATTCCAGGAGGAGTGGCCTGTCGTGCGTGGACAGTTTGCGGCCGCGCGATGCCGGTGACTTGATTCAACACCGTTTGGTTCGGGGCCGTCATCGCCAGCTGAATTTCGGCCTCAAGCGCCGCCTCGGGTAACGGAACTACTCAGGGCCCTCCTGCGCTGGCGCTCCCCGGGGGGAGACGAAGGGCTGCCAGAAAAACTCTGATAAAGAAAACTCTGATAAAACAAATACAAACCAGATCGACTTCCTGGCTAGTGCTCCCACTTGCTACCACCGACAAGCAGCCGGGCGCTGCCGACGTGGGACGGGTTGCCGCTGTCCAGGCAGAAGTGGGTCAAAAAAGGCCTTGCGCGAAGGGGAACCGGATGCGCTAGATCGCATTTCTAGAGGTACAGGCCCACTTGCTACGTCAAGTTGACCCTTTCACAACAACCAACAAACTTACGAAAGGATGCGACATGCCCCGGTTGAAGCAAGCTGCGAAGCACGCGCGCACGACCCAGACCGCCGCCGTAACGGCACTCGGTGCGGCCGGACTGGGTCTCTCGCTGACGGGGGGCGCATCCGCATCCACGATGCCCACTGCTTATCTCCCGCAATCCGACAACATCTCGTCCAATCAGCGCTTCGTTCTTGGCGAAGAGGAAATGGCCGACGTCAGTCTCGCCACGTTCCATCTCTTCGACAAGGAAGCCGCGGGCGACGAAGTGAAACTGGCCGTCGTTGTTGTTCGCCGGGGTTGCGGTGGCTGCCGTGGATGCCGGGCCTGCCGTGGGTGCGCCGTGCGTGGCTGCGGTGGCTGCGGGGTCGGCGGCTGCTGCGCACGCTGGGGCCGGTGCCGCTGGTGCTAAGCTACACGACCTGGCGGACACGATAAAACTCGATGAACTGCCGTGCGGGCATCTCCGGCCCGCACGCCATCTGCCGCGGCTGTGTCTTCTCCGTCTTGCGCAGGCAGCGATAGAGCTTGAGAACATTGGAAATGTTCTCGGAGGTCTCGTTGCCGGTGTCGTCGCAGCAGATGATGATGCTGCGCATGGGGGCTCGCGGAGGTGATGCTACCTTGGCGAGTATAGCAGGATTGGGAGGAGTTGGGCGATGTTTGATCTACATTGGACCGCGCCAGAATATGAAAGGTGTTAAGTAGCTGGGACAGCCACCGCGAGTTGGGTCGCGATGCTATTGTAAATGTCGACTTCCGAGCCCGGCGCACGAACGGAGATCAAAAGAGAATATCGTGCCGCCCGATCCCATCGCTGTAGGGCGGGTTTCTCTTTCCACCAACCAGAGATCGGAAAAACACCAACCGCGTCACGCTCCGCGAGGGCTGCTGCGCTGCCACGCCAAATGTCGGAATGGATCGATCCACGATCACGTATTTGTCCCAGCACCCAACTGTCGCCTCCGCTGGCGCTGATTGGGCCTCCGGCTTCTTCATCCTGAGCGGCTTTGTTGATTCGCTGGCGAAACGCATCAATCGGTTCGAGTGACCGCTTCACTGCGAACCGTAAGCTATGCGAAGCATAGCGATGTCGGCGCGTCCAGCCTCGCTCCCCAGGATTGGGCTCGATAAAATATGAAAGCGTAATGCGCAATTCTACGTCGGCCTCGCCAAGATCTGCCAGCTCTGCTCGTGGCCATGGCAGTAGATGCAGGTTCATGTCCCGAGTTTTTATCTGCGAGCCGTCCTTACGAAACGGCAAAAGCGCGTCCTCGACCATGAGCGTTGCATCATCCGCAGCACTTAGAAGTGAACGCGTTAGGTCGGGTACGCCCCAACCATAGCGTCTCAAGAGAGAAAGCTTTTGCGCTTGCGAGGCCGCAGCATCAAAGCGTGCTCGCATCGCCGGCGTCCATTCGGCGGAGTGAACGATAAGGCCGCGAACTGTCTCGGGCCAGAGCTCCGGACGAGCGCTCATAATGCCTGCGCTGAGGTTTCCACCTAATGCGGTGGCGCCGCTAGTATCCCCAAAAGCATCAAAGAGACGCACATTCGGCCGGTAGTGAGTGCTGATCAACTGCAGGTCGTCGATTGCCGAGGCGGGGTTAACGCCATCGTGCGCTAAGTTACCGCCTTCGAAGACGACATCAGGTCGAATTGGCCATTGTCGATCCCATATTGTGGACGTGCGGCTAGTTGGCGAAAGGTCGCCCGCCGGCGCAATTGGAAGCCAGCCATCATAGTCGGGGTCGGTGATGGTGATCTTGTCCGTACACGCTCCGAATACGAGTGGATTCCAAGCCTGGGCAGGGCTTTCAACCTCTTCTAGATCGTTGCGGTCAAGATACTCTGCAGCACTGATATCTCCGCGCAAATTACCTGCAGAGAGTACCATGAGACGACGGCGGTCTCCGCCACCGTAGCATAGCTGATCCACGGCCGCAGACCATGATGAAGGACGACCCCGCCCTAGGCCAACATCGCTCGTCACTGCCATGCAGATGACACGCCTACGTCGCGGTGCTTTTCGTTCGGCCAACTCAATGCCGGATGCGGTGATTGCGCCATAGAGGTCTGGATCGTTCTGACCGGTTGGCGGCAAAATTTTCACAGTCTCAAGCCTATGCCGCAGAGTTACTGGACCGCCATGACTGAGTGCTGCTTCAAGGTCGCCATAGAGAGCAACTCCAGACATCAACGTACCGTGGCCGTTCCAATAAGCGCTGTCGCCGACATCCCACGCACTGTCATATGAATGTTGGTCACTTGGATCTAGGCCGGGCGCAATCAATGGATGTGCTTGCGCAGCTCCACTGTCGAGAAGACAAACTGCTGGAGCTATAGCCGATGGCGGCGTAATCCGGCCCGCAAGATTTGCGGCCCATTCCGCCTGCTCGACAGCTCGCATTTCGAGAAAAAGTGAAGGGGTGTCTTTGGCCAATCTTAATTCGGCGACAGCGTCACTGTGTTGGATCAGTCGTTCCATCGTTGCTTCGTCACCGAGAGCCAAGATGACGTCGCGCTCCGGGAAACTGATCGTGTGAGCTTTCGTCGCTACATTAAGACGTTCAGAGACGACCCGAAATTCGTGCAGTCGACCGTCACGTAGCCAAACTTCCCACCAAGCCGGCGTGCCAGTGGTGGGGAAAAGTGCCATGTCGTCTGTGAACAGGGCACGTGCTCCGCCCAACTGGACGGTGTCAATTCGGGCGATGAGGTTCTCGTTCTTCGGCCTTCCAGATTTATTTTTCTCGGTCCTGTAGGCCTCAATTCGCTTGTCGTAGAAATCAGCGGACGATTCCGGAACGAAAACCGTAGCCGATATCGTCTCGCTCCCCTCCGCGGGTGGCTTTACAGCGACAAGCTCAATTTCCTTTGGCTTGTTCTCTAAACTGTCGAGCGCCGTTTCGTGACCCGTGGGGATTTCAAATTGTAGATAGAAGCCCGGCGTTCCCTCGGCCACGCCTTCTTGGCGGCCGGCGATCTGAGCACGAGCTTGGACGATCGCATGATCGATGGCGCGCTTTAACTTCGCAGCGTGTGCTGCGCGCGCTCGAGCCGGAGGAAGCCCCGTGATAACAATTCGGGGCGACGTGTACGGCTCGTTCCGACCGCCACCTTCAAGATGAAGATGCGGACGATCGCGGGGGATCGCCATGGCATGCCTCAGCGGAGCTTAGAGAGCAGCTTTTTTTCGTTCGTTCAACGCACTCACAAGTTCTGCTGTTGTTACAGTATTATGTTCAGCAAGAACGGCGATCTTGGCCGCTTCGTCAGCCGCTCGGGAAATCTCTCCTTGTGAAAGGCCCATAGCGCAATCGATCACGCCATCCCACGATATGCGGTCAAGCAGATAACCTGTTAGCCGAGCTTCCAATATGCCGCGCACTACCTCAGCAGTCGGCAGACTATACGTAATCACATCATCAAACCGACGGAACAATGCCCGATCGAGCAATTCGGGATGGTTGGTCGCAGCAATGATTACGCTAGGCCCGTCGTCATTTTCGAGGAACTGCAAAAAAGAATTGAGGACACGGCGAATTTCCCCCACATCGTGCGGACCCGACCGTTGTGTTCCAATGGCGTCGAACTCATCGAAGAAATACACCCCGCGTTGCAGCGCGACGGCATCAAACACCAACCTCAGTCGTCCGGCCGTTTCTCCCAAAAGCTTCCCAATTAGGCCGTCGTATAGAACGGTGAAGAGCGGAAGTTTGAGTTCGCCAGCGATTGCCTCTGCTGTCATTGTTTTGCCGGACCCAGGTGGGCCGACCAGCAGCAACTTTCGGCGTGGGGCCAGCCCACGTGCGCGTAGTCGCGCCTGCTGGCGTTGTTCCCGGAGAACGCGAGCGAGACGATCATGGAGTTCGGGAGCAAGCACCATACTCGAAAGCCGGATATCGGAATAACGGGCAGAAAGGAATGCGCTCAGTTCCCCCTTTGGCTGGGCAAGCGGGACGGGTCCCACGCCTCGGCGCGCGACCTTGGCGGTTTTTCCCTTGGCGCTATCAACAAGTTCGCGCAATTCCTGCGCAAGCTTACCATGCCCTTGTCTCGCTTCATGCGCCGCGAGCTGAGTGGCGATCGACAGAAAACGTTCCTCATCGTCGGCAATGTAGCTTTGTAGGAGTGCGACGATGTGGCGGGCGGTTGTCATGATACAGAGTGGTCCAAGGCCGCGGATACCCGATTCTATAGATGCAACTATCCATTGTGTCCAAAAAAGGTGCTTGAAGCCCTAACGCGAAGCAATATTCCACAGGTCCTAAATGGCGCGCGCCGCCCACAAACAAAAACGGCCGGGTCATCCGACCCGGCCGCTTCAAACTCTGATCCGCCGATGTAGCTAAAAACTCAGCTCGCCTTCTTCACGAACACCGGCTTGCCGACCTTCTTCTCGATCGCGCGCTTGAGATCCAGCGCGCGGGGGGAGAGCAGGTCGGCCTTGGCCTTCAGCAGATACGAATCGAGGCCGCCATTGTGGTCGACGCTCTTGAGCGCATTGGTCGAGACGCGCAGGCGCACGTTGCGGGCGAGCGCGTCCGAGATGAAGGTGACGTTGACCAGGTTCGGCAGGAAGCGCCGCTTGGTCTTGATGTTCGAGTGGCTCACCTTGTGGCCCACCTGGGGGCCCTTGGCCGTCAGTTCGCAGCGCCGGGACATTACAAAATCCTCTTCCATCCCCGCCATAGGCAAGCGCGTCACGCGGTGCGCGCGGGGGTCCAAAATCGCGTCCATTTCCAGGAACTGCGGTCGTATAGGGGGAGTGGGGCAAACCGTCAAGGTTTTTGGGCCCGGCCCACGCCGCCAAAAGCCCGATTCCGGGCCTCAAACTGGCTTGTTCCGACGCGGTTTCCTGATGCGAACCGGAAGGCCATCCCGGGATCGAGTCCGGGGGCAAGCTTCGCAAAACGCTATGAAAAACCCTCCTTACAAAGGGCGCAATCCCCGCCGACACCATGGCTTTCGCGATTGTGGGCCCGGGCCGCAGGATGCGACCGCAAGCTGGGTCCGATTGACGCGTGTTCTCGCGAAAACATGCGTTGTTTGCCGGATATTTCTGCCTAAATGAACATCAGCTCGCGCCGATCCCGGGACCTGCAGGAATTGACTACCCCGTACGCCATTCGGCCCCAAACCTTGTTCGCAGGAAACGGGCTCGTTTTCAGCCTGTGCGCCGCCGCGTGCCTCGCGCTGGCGCCGCAGGCGGCTTCCGCACAGGGGCGGCTGGATGCGCAGTATGAGGCGACGCTGGCCGGCATCCCGGTCGGCAAGGGGGCCTGGACCATCGAAATCGGCGACGACGCGTTTGCGGCCTCCGCGCAAGGCGGCACCGCGGGCCTGTTGAAGGCGTTTTCCGGCGGCACGGGTTCCGGCGCCAGCCAGGGCCGCATCGTCAACGGCGCACTGGTGCCGAATGCCTATACCGCCACCACCACGACGCAGAAGAAGTCCGAAACCATCCGCCTGGTGCTGGCTAACGGCAATGTGAAGGATTTTTCGATCGATCCGCTGCCGCCGGTCGATCCCGACCGCATCGTCGTCACCGACGCGCACCGCAAGGGCGTGCTCGATCCCATGACCGGCTCGATGCTGCGCGTGCCGGGGAATGGCGAGGTGCTGAGCCCGGACTCCTGCCGCACCGGCACCGGGATTTTCGACGGGCGGATGCGCTACGACCTCAAGCTCGATTACAAGCGCATGGAGACGGTGAGGGCCGAGCGGGGCTATCACGGGCCGGCGCTGGTCTGCGCCATCTACTTCATGCCGGTCGCGGGCTACATCCCCGATCGCCCGGTGATCAAATACCTCGCCACCGAACGCCGGATCGAGATCGCCTTCGTGCCGATCGCGGGAACCCGCGTCCTGGTTCCCTTCCGCATGACCATCCCGACACCGTTCGGACCGGCGATGCTGGAAGCGACGTCGTTTGTGACGACGGCAGCGCCGCCGAGGGTGGCGAAGACGCAGTAGGGGACGGCTGGCGCCTGCGATCTGCCGTCGTCCCTGCGAAAGCAGGGACCCATACGCCGCGGCCGTGCTGATCGAGGGACTCGGAGTTGCTGCCGGCGCCAACCAATGAGCGCCTGTGGTTGTGGGTCCCTGCGTTCGCAGGGACGACGGCGAGAGTTTGCGGAATCCTGTTGACTCTTGACCACTTCTGATTCGACTCCGGCCTTTAAGGATTTCACCGCCAAACCGCCGCTTGTGGAGCCCGTCCAAACTTGATCTAGTGCCGCCCCGAACGCCTCAGCGCGAGATGTTGCGGTGAACGTATCGGGTCTCGGGAGGAGTCAGCGATTCGGGCGCGTTTCGTTCCAGACTCGTTCCAGACCTTAAGCCGCGACCGCATCACCGTCGCAAAGTGAAACAGAATCGGCGCAGATGGTGCCAAAGGACGAAGTTCTGAGTTTCCCCGTCATTGCCTGCGACAAACGCGAAGCGTTTACGCTAGCCCGTTGGCTCGCAATGACGATCGGCACATAATAGAAACACCTGCACATAATGGCTTTCTCTCCTTCCACGTTCGCGAATGATCGCGCGCCCGGCGCCGGCGTCACCGCCGTGCTCGGGCCGACCAACACCGGCAAGACGCATCTCGCCATCGAGCGGATGCTGGGGCATTCGTCGGGCGTGATCGGCCTGCCGCTGCGGCTGCTCGCGCGCGAGGTCTACAACAAGATCGCGGATCGGGCGGGCGCCGACAGCGTCGCGCTCGTCACCGGCGAGGAGAAGATCAAGCCGAAGAATCCGCGCTACTGGGTGTCGACCGTCGAGGCGATGCCGCGCGATCTCGATGTGAGTTTTCTCGCCGTCGATGAAATCCAGATCGCGGCCGATCTCGAGCGCGGGCATGTGTTCACCGATCGCATCCTGCATCGCCGCGGCCGCGACGAGACGCTGCTGCTGGGCGCTGCCACCATGCGCCCGATCATCGAGCGGCTGCTGCCCGGCGCGTCCATCATCACCCGGCCGCGGCTGTCGCAGCTCGAATTCGCCGGCGACCGCAAGATCACGCGCCAACCCAGACGTACCGCGATCGTCGCGTTCTCGGCCGATGAAGTCTACGCCATCGCCGAATTGATCCGCCGGCAGCACGGCGGCGCGGCAGTCGTATTGGGCTCGCTCTCACCCCGCACACGCAATGCGCAGGTGGCGATGTTCCAGAACGGCGACGTCGATTATCTCGTCGCCACCGACGCGGTGGGCATGGGGCTGAACCTCGACGTCGATCATGTCGCGTTTGCCTCGGACCGCAAATACGACGGCTATCAGTTCCGACGGCTCAACCCATCGGAGTTCGCGCAGATCGCGGGCCGCGCGGGGCGCGCCACGCGCAACGGTACTTTCGGCACCACGGGGCGCTGCGCGCCGTTCGAGCCGGAGCTGGTGAACGCGCTGCAGAACCACACCTTTGACAGCGTCAAAATGCTGCAGTGGCGCAACGCAAAACTGGACTTTTCTTCGCTCGGCGCGCTGCAGGTGTCGCTGGCGCTGCCGCCCGGCCACGAGGCCTTGACCCGTGCGCCGATCGCGGAAGACCAGCGCGTGCTCGATCACGCCGCGCGCGACGGCGAGGTGAGGGACATGGCCCACGGTGCGTCAGCCGTGGAACGGCTGTGGGACGCCTGCCAGATCCCGGATTACCGCCGGCTGGCGCCCGCGGCCCACGCTGAGCTCGTGACCACGCTTTATGCATTCCTGATGAAAAGGGGCCGCATACCTGACGCATGGTTCGCCGCCCAGGTCGACCAGGCCGACCGCGTCACCGGCGATATCGACACGCTGTCGGGCCGGATCGCGCAAATCCGCACCTGGACCTTCGTCGCCAACCGCCCGGACTGGCTGTCCGACCCCGACCACTGGCAGGGGATGACGCGGGAGATCGAAAATAAATTATCCGATGCGCTGCATGAACGGCTTACGGAGCGTTTCGTTGACCGCCGTACCAGTGTATTGATGCGCCGCCTGCGGGAGAACAGTGTTTTGAATACGGAAATTGGCAAGACCGGCGAAGTGATTGTGGAAGGCCACGCGATCGGCCGGCTCGATGGATTTACCTTTGCACCCGATGCGGCGGAAGCCGGCTCGGATGCGAAAGCATTGCAGGCCGCCGCCCAGCAGGTGCTGGCGAGCGAGATCGATGCGCGCGCCACGAAGCTGAGCGCAGCGCCCGACGATCAGTTCGTGCTGACCTCCGATGGCACTATCCGCTGGACCGGCGACGCGGTCGCAAAGCTCGTCGCCGCCGAAGACGCGCTGCATCCGCGATTGCGCATCATTGCCGACGATCGCCTCTCCGGCGCGCCGCGCGAGGCCGTGCAGACGCGGCTCGATCTGTGGCTGAAGACGCATATCGAAAAACTGCTGGGGCCGCTGTTCGGCTTGTCGAAGGCCGAGGACATCACCGGCATCGGGCGCGGCATTGCGTTCCAACTGGTGGAAGCGCTCGGCGTGCTGGAGCGCGCAAAAATTTCCGCCGAGATGAAGGATCTCGACCAGGCCTCGCGCGCGACGCTGCGTAAGTATGGCGTGCGCTTCGGCGCCTATCACATCTATTTCCCTGGGCTCTTGAAGCCCGCGGCGCGCGCGCTGGCGTCGCTGCTGTGGGCCGAGAAGCAGGACAATGTCGACATGTCCGCGCTCTCTGGCGCGCAGCATCTGGCGAGTTCGGGGCGCACCTCGTTCCCGGTCGACAAGGCGTTGCATCGTGATGCCTATCGCGTGCTCGGCTATCGCCAGTGCGGCGAGCGCGCGGTGCGCGTCGATATTCTGGAGCGGCTCGCCGATCTCATTCGGCCCGCGCTGGCCTGGCGCGAGTCTTCGCCCGGCGAAAAGCCGACCGGCGCGTTCGACGGCCGCGGTTTTGTGGTGACGCAGGCGATGACCTCGCTCACCGGATCTGCCGGCGAAGATTTCGCCTCGATCCTGCGTGCGCTCGGCTATCGCATGGACAAGCGCCCGCCGCTGCCGCCGAAGCCCGCGCCCGAGGTCGTTGTCGAGACGGTCTCCACCGAGACGCCGCCGGTCGAGGCGAGCGCCGAGACGACGATGGAGACAGCGGCAGAGACAACGGTGCAGACGCCGGCGGAAGAAGCCGCCGCCGACCTGCCCATGTCAGGCGATCCCGCGCCGTCGGCATCGCTGCTGCCCAGCGTCACGCCGATTGCCGTGGAAGAACCCGCGGCTCCAGTCGAGGCCGCATCCGTCGAAGCTCCAGCAGAGCCTGCTGCCACAGAAGCCCCGGTCGCCGAAGCGGCTGCGGAACAGCCGGCGGCTGAAGTGGCAAGCGCACCTGAAGCCGCCGCAGAGCCTGCCGCGAGCGAGGCCGCGCCGTCCGAAGCCGTTCCCGTTGAAGCGGCTGCCCCGGAATCTGCCGAAGCCAAGCCTGAAACGAAATCCGAGACGCCGGCCGAACCTGCGCTCATCGAAGTCTGGCGGCCCGGTGGCCGTTCCGACGAGCGCCGCCCGCATCACGACCGCAACCGCCAGCGCCATCACGCCCGCCCGGCGCAGGGCGCGCCAGCCGCCAGCGGCGAAGGCGCTGAGGGCGCGCCGCGCGAGCAGCGCCATCGCCGTGGCCGCCGCAACAACGAGTTTCGTAAACCGCGCGAGGGTGCGCCGGCGGATGCCACGGCGACCCCGGCGGCGGCTGAGGGCGCGCCGGCGGCTGAAGCGCGCGAGCAGACGCGTCAGGACCGTCCGCCCCGCGAGCGTTTTGAAGGCAAGGGCCGCGACGGTGATCGCCGCGACAAGTTCGATCGCAACAAGGGCGACCGCAACAAGGGTGGTGGTCGCGACAAGGGCGAGCGCGGCGGCCGTGATTTCGGCGGACGCGACAAGGGCGGCCGTGACAAGCGCGACAGCGGCCCCTCGCACCGTCAATGGGCGACCAGCGCCGCCCCGCGCGAGCGCGACCGTCCGGTCGATCCCAATTCGCCATTTGCAAAACTGGCGGCGCTGAAGGAACAGCTCGCCGGCCGCAAGGAATAGCCAAAGCGTTTTCAAGCGAAGTGGGTACCGGTTCGCGTCAAGAAAACGCGTAAAAATAGATTCCGAGAGCACAGTTGGAGCGGCAGCGTCTCGACAAATGGCTGTGGCATGCGCGGGTGGTGAAGGCCCGCACCTCCGCTGCCGCGCTGGTCGAGGCCGGTCACGTCCGCATCAACGGCGTGCGCGAAAAATCGCCGGGACATGCGGTGAAGGTCGGCGACGTCCTCACCATCGCGCTCGATCGCAGCGTGCGCATCCTCAAGGTGGTGGGATTTTGCGAGCGGCGCGGCGACGCTGCGGCGGCGCACGTGCTCTACGATAATTTGCAGAATGACAAAGAGTGATTAAGTGCACAGAGCTGGCGGCGAAGCCTGAAAACAGGCGTTTGCGGCCCGCCGCTTCCCTTGCGGCAGCGGACCGCATGCGCTACGCAAACCCCGGAAAACTGATCCGTTTCGGAGCCTTGTTCGGAGCCCTGGATGACTTACGTCGTCACTGAAGCCTGCATCAAATGCAAATATACCGACTGCGTTGAAGTCTGCCCCGTCGACTGCTTCTACGAGGGCGAGAACATGCTGGTCATCCATCCGGACGAATGCATCGACTGTGGCGTCTGCGAACCCGAATGTCCCGCCGACGCCATCAAGCCGGACACCGAGCCGGGGCTGGAGAAGTGGCTCGAGGTCAACACCGAGTACGCCAAGAGCTGGCCCAACATCACCCAGAAGAAGGACTCGCCGCCGGACGCGAAAGAATTCGAGGGTGTAGAAGGCAAGTTCGAGAAATATTTTTCCAAGGAACCCGGCAGCGGCGACTGATTCGCTGGGGATAACTCCGGGGATAGTTCGGGTTAACTGAGCCCGTTTCGGACCTGATCTGAACCAAACAATGCCTGCTGATTTACCCTGTTGACGGACTTGTGGCCGAAAAGACCCCGTAGAGATCCGGAACCGGGCGTAAATCATTGATTTTTGCGGAAAATGTGCTATATTGGGCACATTATAAGCCGATCCTGGCCACGCGTATCCTGTGGCCCCGGTGGGTTCCCGTAAAACATCGAACAGGGGCGTGGCAGTTCCGCGCGCAGGCTGTGTCACAGAAAACGCGTAAAAAGAGTGCTTCCAAGACCACGAAAAAAGCCGCTTCGGCCAGCCGCAGCGCAACCAAAGGCCGTGCCAAGGCGACCGTAAAGGTCGCCAGGAAGGTTGCGGCCACAAAGTCCTCAAAGAACAAAAGAAGCGCAATGCCAGAAAAGACTGCCAAGACCGCCGCGAAAGCGACGGGTTCGAAGACCTCTGCGTCGAAAGTTGCTGCCAAGGCTCCTGTGAACAAGGCTCCTGTGAACAAGGCTCCCGTGAAGGCTGCGCCCCCGAAAGCCGCCGTTGTTGCGCCGAAGGCTCCCGTGAAGCCGGTCGCTGCCGCGCCGCGCGTCGAGGAGCCGAAGAAGGTCGTGACCCAGCGTCAGGGCTTCAAGGCCAATGAATTCGTGGTCTATCCCGCCCACGGCGTCGGCCAGATTCTGGCCATCGAGGAGCAGGAGATCGCGGGCGCCAAGCTCGAGCTGTTCGTGATCAATTTCATGAAGGACAAGATGACGCTCCGCGTGCCGACCGCCAAGGTCGCCAATGTCGGCATGCGCAAGCTGTCCGAGCCGGCGCTGGTCAAGAAGGCGCTGGAGACGCTGAAGGGCCGCGCGCGCGTCAAGCGGACCATGTGGTCGCGCCGGGCGCAGGAATACGAAGCCAAGATCAATTCGGGCGACATCGTCGCGATCGCCGAGGTGGTCCGCGACTTGTACCGTTCGGAATCGCAGCCCGAGCAGTCCTACAGCGAACGCCAGCTTTATGAAGCCGCGCTCGATCGCCTGTCGCGCGAAATCGCCGTCGTCCAGCACTCGACGGAGACCGAAGCGGTCAAGGAAATCGAGAGCCAGCTCGCCAAGAGCCCGCGCCGCGGCGCCAAGGCTGAGGCGACCGAGGCTGACGGCGAAGCCGACGAGGCCGATGTCGAAGCCGATGGTGACGACGCCGCCGTGGCGGACGAAGCCGCCTGAAAGGGTTCGACGGATTGAAATCAAAAGCTCGGTCGCGAGACCGGGCTTTTTGTTTCGCTGTGGAAGAAGCTGCGGAGCTTCACGGAACGGCGCGCGATATCTGTTGCCCCTTGTGGGAACGAGCCGGTTCCCGCCGCAGCATCAGGGCAGGCCCACCAATGGCCGCAGCAGCAGCGCGACGCCCGCTACCAGCGTGCAGAAGCTGCTCGACAGGACGAAAAGAAGAAAGTTTTCCATGCCGCGATCCTTTTCCTGCAGAGGCGACGTTTGAGCCGGCAATCCGTTCCAGCCATCTCACGCTTGCGGAGCAGGCTTGCCGCAAATCTGGCCTCCGGTTTCTCCCGCGGAACCTGGCGCGGCTGCCGTTTGAATCCTTGCAGACCCGTCGCGTCATTTTCCTTCGAACCGCGCTTGCAAAAGAGGCCGCGGGCCGTTCGCTCGACGTGTTAAACCTTTGTTAACCATAACGTCTCAGCATCCCAGATCATAAAGAGTCGCCAACGGCTGTTGCCCGAAGGCGGTCTTCATCGTTCATCCGGGGCTTGTGGGGGCTCCAGGGAGTAACGCCATGTCGTTACCTGATGTACGACCCCAACCAAATCTGCTTTCCGAATTCGTCCTGGCAATTGTCGGCGCCCTTGGCTTGGGCGTGCCGATTGCGGCCGCGATCATCTGGATCTGTTCCTGATCGCTGTGTCGGTTTTTGCCGCTCGGTCGCGCGAATGCGCGTCCGATGACAGGCTCCCCGACGAAGCAGTCCACCCCGATCCGTCCTGGATAACTTCCGCTTTCACGCGGGTTCGCTGACAAAAAGCATGCTCGCGCTGGTGGTAAATTCGCACCTCGAATCAACCCGCAGCGCTGCCGGTCGCTCGGAATGTGGCCAAATTTTCGGCCATTTGTGACCAAATTTAAAAGTAAGGCTTCCGTCCACATCTAATTGAACCGCAGGGGTGTTCAATGAAGACGCAAATTCTGCTGGTCTTTTTGGCCGCTTGTATCGCTGCTCTCGCCCCGATCGGCGGAGCAAATGCGAAGGCCGTCGAATGCAGTGTCGCTCGGCCATCGAATCCGCAAGGGTATTGGTCCTGGCGCCTGATCGATGGACGAAAATGCTGGTACGCCGGCAAGACCATGATCTCGAAATCACTGTTGCAGTGGCCCGCGAAGGCGTCGGTGCAAGCGAAAGCCGATCCAAAGCCCGTGCCGGTAACCATCGTCCCGGTAACCGTCGTCACGGAAAAGCGCAGTGATCCACTCGACGCGCAAGCGCGGATGCTTGACTACGCCAACAGTTTCGAAGCGCGGTGGCGCGCGCGGGCGATCACCGACTAGAGTTGGTCACGAAGCCGCAGGAAAGTAAGTCGGCGAATGCGTGCGTACGGCAGCAGTGTCCGCGCCGTTTTATGGCGCCACCGGAGACCGTCCCAGATGGCGTTTTGAAGGCCTTGCCGTGGACTCCGGCCAGATTTTCGACCTCATATAACCAGAATAGAAGGCGAAGTTACTCCCGCACTCGACTAACCGTAGGGGGAGTGACCGATGAAGATGCAAATTCGGCTTGTCTTTTTCGCCGTTTGCATTGCTGTGCTCGTACCGATTGGCATGCTGACTGCGCAGGCCAAAGCGCAGATGAAGGAATGCATTGCTTCGCCGTCAAAGACGCAAGGGCATTGGTCCTGGCGCCTGATTGACGGGCGAAAATGCTGGTACGCCGGCAAGACCGTGATCTCGAAATCATTGTTGCGGTGGCCTGCAGCGGCGCCCGCGCAAGCCGCGGTCAAGGTGGCGCCGCCCGTCAGCGCCGTCACGGAGAAACGTAGCGACCCGATGAATGCACAAGCGCGGATGCTCGACGACGATAGTTTCGAGGCGCGTTGGCGTGCGCGTGTGAGTACCGAGTAGGTGAGGTGAGTGGCGAAGCTCTCGCCACACGTCGTCCCCGCGAACGCGGGGACCCATAACCACAGGGCGCTGCTGTCTTGCGAAGGCGTCTGCCCGATTGCCTTACAATAGCCGCCGCGGCGTATGGGTCCCCGCGTTCGCGGGGACGACGTGTGGCGATGCGCTTCCCGCCTCAATCCACCACGATCTTCACGCGGTCCCTTGGCTTGACCTGCGCGTGCTGGTCGAGGCCGTTGAGGATGCGGAAGCGCTCGGCGGGGCGGTCGACGCCGGTCATGCGGTGGGCGAGGGATTCCACGGTGTCGCCGGGCTGCGCGGTGATGACCTTGATGCGCAAGGGACGCGCGGCCTGGATTTCTTCCAGCGTCAGGCGGCGGAATGAATTCACGGTCTCGCGCGCGTTGCGCTCGCTCTCGGTGTTGCGCTGCTTGGCGGCGAAGATGAAACGGTAGACGTCGCTGCCATAGCGCAGCGCAAAGACCTTGAACTGCCACTGGTCGCCGTTCGCGGAGGCCGCAGCCACCGGGAAGCCGTTGATCATAAGGTCTTCGGTCGAGCCCTTGTCGACGCCTTCCATCCAGCCGGAATTGAGATAATCGGCGAGCGACTGTTCGGCCGGCACGCGCACCACGTCGAAACGCATCGCCTGCGTGCCGCCCTCGCGCACGCCGATCACGGCCTGCGCGGTGTTGTCGAGCGTGAAGGTATCGGGTGCCTGGAAGGTGAAGCCGAGTTTTGGATGCAGGAAGCGCCGGCCGCGCACAAAGCCTTCGCTGGGATCCTCGCCATAGACGATGTTGTCGATCGCGGCGAGATAGGTCTCGCGGTCACGCTCGGCGCTCTGCGGCGAGGTGTATTGCCGGGCGCTGGCCTGCGCGTTCTGCACGCGCTCGGGGGTCGCCGGATGTGAGGACAGGAAATCCTGCGCGCGGGGATCGAGCGAGGTCTTGCCGGCCTTCATTGCCGCATTGCGCTCCATCGAAGCCAGGAAGCGCGCCGCGCCATAGGGGTCGAAATGGGCACGGGCCGCAATGCTGACGCCGATGCCGTCGGCCTCGAATTCCTGGGCGCGCGAGAAGCTCGCCATCGTCAGTTTGGTTTTCGCCAACGCCAGCGCCGTCAGATCGGGGTCGTTGCTCATGTCGGTGACGACACGGGTCACCACCGCAGCCTGCCGCGCCTGGTCTTCCCGGATCGAGGCGTGTTTTGCGATGACATGCGCCATCTCGTGGCTCAGCACCGAGGACAATTCGGAGGTGTCGCTGGCGAGCGCAACCAGGCCGCGCGTCACATAGAGCTGGCCGGTCGGCAGCGCGAAGGCGTTCACGGCCCCGGAATTGAGGATGGTCACCCGGTAGGGCTGCTCAGGGCGGTCGGAGGCCGCGACCAGCCGGTCGACCGTCTTGCCGATCAGAGTCGCGAGTTTCGGATCGTCATAGGCGCCGCCGTAGGAAGCGAGAATGCGCTCATGTTCGCGCTCGCTCGCAGGCGTCTGCGCGACGGCTCGGCTCGGCTTCGGCGTCGGCACTGTCGGCGCGGCTGTCTCGAGTTTTCCGAGATTTCCACAGGAAGAGAGCGTGAGCGCGGCGCACAACAACGCCGGCACAGCCAAAAGGCGGCAGCCCGTGTTTCCTTCGCGCCGTTCTGCACGATACGTCAAATCAGCCACTGGACCCACGATCCGACCGGAATCGTCGATCTCATCCCTGTTTTGCGCCTGATCCAACCGAAAACCGGTGCCCAGTCTTCGAATCAAGCGCTATTTCCCGCCCAGCACCTCAAGCTGCCCCACCCGAAGCAGTTCGATCCGTGGCCCTCCCCGCGACGAGACAACGCCGCGGACACGAATCCGTCGATTTTCGAGCGACTTAGGCCCAAGGTTGGCGCTCTCGAACGCCGGTATGATGCGCCTTGAAATAGTCGCAGCAAAGTCCCGTGTCCAGTTTCGCCCGAAATTTAGGTAGGTGATTGCCCCTGCCTGCCGAACGGACAGTACTCTGCCCTCGACCACCGTAAAGTGCCCAATCGCGGACAGAATATCGCCCGGACTTTCCGCGTTTTTTATGGCCGAGGTTTCAGCCCAAATGCCCAATTTGGCATCCCGCGCCACGCCCTCGGCGGCGGTCAGTGCTGCTGCGCAATTCTTGTCGGATACATCGCTCGAAACCAGCGCCTCGCCGCGGCGCAGCAGCTCGCTTTGCACCGAGTGTTCCGAGCCGGTCACGAACACAAAGGCGCCCTGGCGGCCGTAGCGATCCGGCATGTCGTCCTCGCCATGCAGGGTCACGTCGCGGCCGCCGGCGATGGCGGACAAGGCGGTCCTGCCGCTGGCCCTGTCGGTTCCACCACGCTCGATGCCGGCGAGGCGGATTTCGCGACCGTCTTCGAGGCGAAGGCTGCGCCCATCGACCACGGCGGCAACACGGCCTTCGCCCTGCGGCTCAAGCAGGCAATCGTCGGCGCCGGCCGGCCCGACGCACGCCAGCATGAGAAACGGCACGGCGAATGCCGGGCGCGCAGCGCTGCAACGCAATGCCGGACGGATCATGCCGCTGCTCTCTGCCCCGCCTGTTTCTGTATGCTCAACTATCAACGGAATTGCTACCTGAGATTGCAATGAAGGGAAAGACAATGGAAGTCAACGGCATCGCGCATGTTTTTCTCACCGCCTCGAATTACGCACGCTCCCGCGAATTTTATCGTGAGCTGCTGCCGTTTCTCGGGCTGAAGCCGGTAATCGACACCGAGACGACCTACTACTGCGTCGGCGGCCGGACCGCGGTCGGCATCAGCGCGCCGTCAGCCGAGCATGAAGGCGCCGCGTTCGAGCAGAAGCGCATTGGCCTGCATCATCTCTGCTTCCGCGCCCGCGAGCGGGCCGACGTCGACGAACTGCATGGCTTCCTTGTCACGCTGGGCGCCAAGATCATCCGCGCGCCGCGCGAGGATCAATGGGCTCCGGGATATTATTCGATCCTGTTCGAGGATCCCGATGGCATCCGGCTCGAACTCAACCATGTGCCGGGGAAGGGGCTGCTGGGGTAAGGGCGGAACGTCGATCGTAGGATGGGTGGAGCGCAGCGATACCCATCATGTCTGTGCGCGGGAAAATTCGATGGGTATCGCTTCGCTCCACCCATCCTACGCACCGGTTGTGCAACGCTGCTTTCTGCAAATCACGCGCGCATCAAAATCCAGTTGTTGGCATCACGTCATGCGCTGCTTGGTAGTGAGCATCTGTAGCCTAGCACCGCTTCGCAAGAAATAGAGAGCTGATCGCAGTCGAATTGCTGCATCAAGGCGTGCCTTCTGAGGGACATTGGGATAAAGTTTTTGTCGCCTTGGTCCAACATGCCGCCTGGTGTCAGCCACGTATCCGGTGGAGCCAATGCAGCAGATTTCAGACTGGCTCGGGAAGCTTGCGCTCGAACAATACGCGCTGCGTTTTGCCGAGAACGGGATCGATCTTGATGTCCTTCCCGAGCTGACGGACCAGGACTTCGACAGGCTCGGGGTTCTGCTCGGCCATCGACGCAAAATGCTGCGCGCGATCGCCGAACTCAATCAAGGCGAATTGGTCACCGAGCCGGCGTCTCGGCATGACGCCGAACGACGCCACCTCACCGTCATGTTCTGCGATCTGGTCGGCTCGACGGCGCTCTCGGCTCGCCTCGATCCCGAGGACATGTGGGAAGTGATCCGCGCCTACCGTGCCGCCTGCGCGAGGGTGATTGCCACTTACGACGGCAGTCTCGCCAGGTTTGTGGGCGACGGGATACTCGCCTATTTCGGCTACCCCCGCGCGCACGAGGATGACGCGGAGCGCGCAGTGCGGGCGGGGCTCGACATAATCGCCGCAGTAGCTCCGCTTGAAACGCGCGCCGAACGGGTTGGCGTGCGGATCGCGATTGCCACCGGCCTGGTGGTGGTGGGCGATCTCATCAGCGGCGGCGCGTCAGAGCAACAGGCAATGGTCGGCGATACACCGAACATCGCGGCCCGGCTCCAGGGCCTGGCAGAGCCGGGGGCGGTCGTCGTTGCTGCCTCGACGCGCGAGCTGCTTGGCGATCTATTTATTTTCCGCAACCTCGGCCTCCGCGAGGTCAAGGGCATCTCCGAACCCATCGCGGTCTGGGCGGTCGAAGGTGGAGTTGCATCGGAGAGCCGCTTCGAGGCGGTGCGTACCGCGCGCTCGATGGGCTTTGTCGGCCGCAAGGCAGAGATCGAATTCGCGCTCTCGCGCCAGCAACTGGCGTGGCAGGGCCACGGCCAAATGGTGCTGATTTCCGGCGAGGCCGGGATCGGCAAATCGCGCATTGTGGCAACGCTCTCCGAAAGCCTCGCGTTGGGGACGCACCGCCGGATACGGTACCAGTGCTCGCCCTACCACACCCACAGCGCGCTCCATCCCTTTGTCGCCCAGCTCGAACGGGCCGCCGGCATCGGGTCACAAGATACATCCGAGCAAAAGCTCGACAAGCTTGAGGCGATGCTTGCGCTTGGAACGGACCAGGTCGCCAACGCGACACCGCTCATCGCCGCGCTGCTTTCGATTCCCACCGGCGAGCGCTATCCGCCGCTCGGCTTGAATCCTGCGCAGCAACGGCGGCAGACATTCGCTGCCCTTCTCGACCAGCTTGAGGGTTTGGCGCGGCAGCAACCTGTATTGATTGTCTGCGAGGACATGCATTGGGCCGATGCCACGACGCTCGAGCTGTTTGATCTTACCGTCGACCGGATCAGGGGGCTGCCGATACTCGTGCTCATGACCTTCCGGCCCGAGTTCGAACCGCCCTGGGCGGGTCTTCCCAATGTCAGCCTGCTGCGGCTCGATCGGCTTGACCGGCAGGACACGCGCGCTCTGGTCGAGCAGGTGACCGTCGGCCGGCATCTGCCTCGCGAAATGATGACGCAGATCATCGACAGGACGGATGGTATCCCGCTGTTTGTCGAGGAATTGACCAAGATGGTACTGGAGTCCGGATTGCTCGTGGAAAATGCCGGGCGCTACCGCCTCGATAGTCCACTGCCGCCGCTCGCGATTCCAGCGACACTGCAGGATTCCCTGATGGCGAGGCTCGACCGGATGGCGCCGGTCAAGGAGGTGGCACAGATCGGCGCTGCGATTGGCCGCGACTTCTCATACACGTTGCTGCGAAGTGTAGCGGGGCGCGATGATCTAACGCTGTGCGCCGCGCTGACACAGCTTGAAGGGGCGGAACTGCTATCGCGCCGCGGGACGCCGCCGGAAGCGAGCTACAGCTTCAAGCATGCGCTGGTTCAGGAAGCCGCTTATGAGAGCCTGCTCAAGAGCCGCCGGCAACTGCTGCATCGGCAAATCGGCGATGTCCTGCGTGAGAAGTTTCCGACCATCGCTGAGACCGAGCCGGAACTGCTGGCATATCACTTCACGGAAGCGGGGCTGAGCGGAATTGCGCTTGAGTGGTGGCGCAGGGCGGGTCAGCAGGCACTGAAGCGCTCGGCATATACAGAAGCGATCGCACATCTCGGCAAGGCGGTTGCGATCGCCGATGGCTTGCCCGATGAACCGGGCCGGACCGTGAACCGGCTCCATCTTCAAATCGCCTATGGCCGCGCGCTGCGAGGCAGCCTTGGTCACAGCGCGCCCGAAACGGTTGCCGCATGGACGCGCGCCCGACAATTCGCGGCCGACATCAATGATCCGGTCGAACTGGCGCCGATCCATTCGGGCCTGTTCAATGCCAGCCTGACCCATGGCGAGATCGCGCCGATGCGGGAGTTGACGGAGGCGATCATGGGCGTCGCCCTGCAGCGTCCGGAATCGCCGGTGGCCGCCGTCGTCGCACACTGGACAGCCGGGGTAACCTGCTGGTTCGGCGGTGATTACCTCAATGCGCGACGGCATCTCGATCGCGCGCTCGCGATCTATGAGGCTGAGCCTGATCCGGCGACCTTCAAGGCATCGGCGCTGGACCTGCCTTTCGTCATCAAGAGGTTTCTTGCTCTGGTGCTTTGGCCGCTCGGCAGCATTGATCGATCGCGCCGGCTCGCCGCCGAAGCGGTGTGCGCGATCGGAGAAAAGCCGGCGCTTTCCCAAGCCAATGCGCTCGTTCACAAGGCGGTCTTCGATGGATTATGCGGGGGCATGTTGCAGGAAACAGAGACTATTCTGGCTCTCGCCCTCGCGCGCGAACATACGATGCCGCTGTATGTCGCCGCCGGCAGCTATTTGAACGGCCTGGCAAGGTGGCGCGCCGGCGATCGGATGGGTGGGCTTTCGGAAATGCAGCGGGGCTGGACATTGCTTCACGAGAATGACTGCTACCTCTGCGAACCATTTTGGGGGATGCAGATTGCGGTGGCGAATGCGGAGGCCGGGCACGCTGAGACCGGGTTGGAAATCTTGCGCGGGTTGATCGCCTGGACGAAACAATCCGGCCAGCATTGGCTCGATGCCGAACTTCATCGCAGCCAGGCTGAGCTCTTGTTGCGTCTTGACCCGCCGGACGTTTCCACGGCGGAAGACGCCTTCCGCACGGCCCTGGAAGTCACCCGCGCCCAGCAGACGAAGACTTTCGAGCTGCGCAGTGCAGTTGGACTTGCGCGCCTCTACCGTGCAAATGGGCGAGCCGCGGCAGTTCCCGAGGTGCTCGCACCAGTTCTTGTTGATTTCGACATGGAGCAAGACCTGCCCGAAATCGAGGAAGCAGAAACCTTGCTCAGGCAGGAGCAGGCCTTTGGCGAGGGCCCGTCGAGCCAGTGCGCAGGATGGGTTGAGCGACTTTGTCCGCCGTAGCTCAACGAGCGAAGGCGAAAGCGAAACCCAATCCTGCGCAGCGCGGTCGCGGCAGTCATTCCGTTCAACGGAAAACGCGGCCGTGTCGTCAGCGCCTTGCCGCTGTGGATGGCATGCGGCATGATCGCGGGCAGAGCAAAATTCGAAGCCGCAGGCAATGCGGCAGCCGACGAGGGAGGCCTTCCATGAAGAGAGCAATCACAGGCATTTTCGCCGCCACGCTGGCGATGTCGGCGACCGCGGCCCTTGCGCAAAGCAAGCCGCCGCTCAAACTCGGCGGCATTCTCGACATGTCGAGCCTCTACGCCGATATCACCGGGCCGGGCTCGGAGACCGCCGCGAAAATGGCGGCCGAGGATTTTGGTGGCGAAGTGCTCGGCCGCAAGATCGAAATCATCGCGGCCGATCATCAGAACAAGGCCGACCTTTCCGCCAACATCGCCCGCGACATGCTGGACAATCAGGGCGTCGAGATGCTTTTTGACGTTGCGGCGTCTGCCACCGCGCTCGCCGCCGGCGAGATTGCGAAGGCGCGCAACAAGATCGTGATATTCAACGGCCCCGGCTCGATCCGGCTCACCAACGAGGCCTGCGGTCCGTACACCGTCCATTATGTGTTCGACACCTTCGGCCAGGCCAATGTGACCGGTCTCGCCGCCGTCAAGCAGGGCCTCGATAGCTGGTACTTCCTGACCGCCGACTACGCCTTCGGCCAGGATCTCGAAAAGGACACCACCAATGTGGTGCTGAAGTCCGGTGGCAAGGTGCTCGGCGCCGTACGGCATCCGCTCAACACCTCGGATTTCTCTTCCTTCCTCCTGCAGGCGCAGGCATCCAAGGCCAAGGTGATCGGGTTGGCCAATGCCGGCGGCGACACCGTCAACGCCATCAAGCAGGCGGCCGAGTTCGGGTTGATGAAGGGCGGCCAGAAAGTTGCGCCGCTGCTCGCCTTCGTTACCGATATCGACAGCATCGGTCTGGAAACAGCGCAGGGGCTGCTGCTTTCGGAAGCCTTCTACTGGGACCTCAACGACGACACCCGCGCGTTTTCCAAGCGCTTCATGGAGCGCGTCAAGCGGGTCCCGACTTCGGCGCAGGCCGGCGTTTATTCTTCCGTCACGCACTACTTGAAAGCCGTGAAGGCTGCAGGCTCGACTGATTCCGCCGCCGTCATGAAGATCATGAAGGAAACCCCCATCAACGACATGTTTGCCAAAAACGGCAAGATCCGTGACGACGGCCGCATGGTGCACGACATGTATTTGTTCGAGGTGAAGAAGCCGTCGGAGTCGAAGACGCGCTGGGATTACTACAAATTGCTGACGACGATCCCCGGCAACGAGGCGTTCCAGTCGCTGGAGGCTTCGCGCTGTCCGCTGGTGAAGAAGTGACGGCCGAAGGTCGTCATTCCGGGCTGGCGCGTTAGCACCAGACCCGGAATCTCGAGATTCCGGGTTCGATGCTTCGCATCGCCCCGGAATGACGGAGCCAACCAATAACAAAGAAAGCACGACACATGAGCGCAAACGAAATGGTCCTTCAGAAACTCGACTCCGGCCTGCTCACCATCACCATGAACCGTCCCGACCGGCGCAACGCGCTCAACCCGGACATGACGCGGGGGCTGGTGGAGGCGGCGCGGCGGGCGGCGGAGGATCATGAGGTTCGCGCGGTGCTGCTGAAAGGCGCAGGCGGCACGTTCTGCGTCGGCGGCGACGTGAAATCGATGGCGGAGGGAAGGGCGCCGCTCGGCTTCGAGGCCAAGATGGCCAATCTGCGCCGCGGCATGGAAGTGTCGCGCATCCTGCACCAGACGCCGAAGCCGGTGGTGGCGCAGCTCGACGGCGCGGCTGCGGGTGCTGGGCTCTCGATCGCGCTGTCCTGCGACCTGCGCGTCGCCAGCGCCTCCTGCAAGATCACGACGGCTTTTGCCAAGGTCGGATTGTCGGGCGATTACGGCGGAACATACTTCCTGACCCAGATGCTCGGCAGCGCCAAGGCGCGTGAGCTTTATCTGACCTCGCCGGTGCTGAGCGCGACGGAAGCCTACAATCTCGGCATGGTGACAAAAGTGGTGCCTGATGCCGACATTGACGCCGAGGCGCATGATCTCGCGATGTCACTGGCGCAGGGACCGTCGGTGACACTGGGTTACATCAAGCGCAACATCAACAACGCCGAGACGATGTCGCTGGAAAGCCTGCTTCGACGCCGAAGCGATCCACCATTCGCGCTCGGGCGACACCGCCGATCACAAGGAAGCAGCGAAGGCCTTTGTCGAAAAGCGCAAGCCCGTCTTTCAGGGCCATTGAAAATGGCCGAGGGTATTGAGATGGCCGAATATCTCAGGCTGCGGCAGATCTGCCTGGTGGCGCCGCATCTGGCGCCGGTGATCTCGGATATTTCCGACATCATGGGTCTCAAGGTCTGCTACCGCGACGGCAACGTCGCCAAATACGGCCTGGAGAACGCGCTGCTGCCGGTCGACACGATTCTGCTGGAAGTGGTGGCGCCGTTCCAGCCGGGCACCGCGGCGGGACGTTTTCTCGACAAGACCGGCGGCCGCGGCGGCTATATGGCGATCTTCTGCTGCGACGATCCCGACGCGCGCGGCAAACACGCCAACGGAATGGGTGTGCGCACCGCGAATGTGATCACGCACGCGCCATACCATGGCGTGCAACTGCACCCGCGCGACTGCCGCGCGGCGTTCATCGAGTTCAACCACACCGATGGCAGCGACGATGTGCTGGGACCCTATCCGCCGGCGGGGCCGGATTGGCAGAAGGCGATCCGGAAGGATGTGACGCTGGCGCTGACTGATGTCGAGATGCAGAGCCCGGATCCGCTGGGGTTGGCGGAGCATTGGGGGAAGATTCTTGGCGTGGCTGTCAGCAGCGGCGAGCCGGCGCTGAAACTGCCCAACGCCGGCTTCCGTTTCGTCAAGGGCGCGAGCGATCTGATGAGCGGGCTGACGTTCAGGGTCGCCGACATCGCCAAGGTGCGGGACGCGGCCAAGGCGAAGGGCTGCAAGGTGTCGGGCGATACGTTCGATCTTTGCGGGGTGACGTTCAAGCTGGTGGGTTAGCGAGATCCGTCAACGGGTCGTCCCTGCGAACGCAGGGACCCATAACCACCGAAGCTTGTGGTGTGGCGAGACGTCCACGCGCGTGCCTCTTTCGCGTGCCGCGGCGTATGGGTCCCTGCGATCGCAGGGACGACGTGCTGAGAGAGCCGCGCGAACTACCGTCCCTTGAAGTTCGCCACGCGGCGTTCGGCCGTTGCTTTCACGCCTTCCTTGAAATCCTCCGTCGCGCGGAGTTTGGTCTGCTCGACCAACTCGTGGTTGGTGGCGGCCATGACGCGGTCGGCGAGGCCGGCGCGCATGGTGGCGCGGGTCGAGATCAGGCCGAGTGGCGAGCATTCGGCGATTTCGGCTGCGAGCTTCATCGCTTCAGCCCGCACCTGGTCCTGCGGCACGCAGAGATTGGCGAGGCCCATCCTTGTCGCTTCCTCGCCGGTGACGCGGCGGCTGGTGTAGAAGATCAATTCCGCATTGTTCTTGCCGACCAGTTCGGGAAGCGTCGCGGTCAGGCCGAAGCCCGGATGAAAACCGAGTTTTGTAAAATTGGCGGCGAAGCGCGCTTCGGGGCAGGTGACGCGGAAGTCGGCGGATACGGCTAGTCCCAGTCCGCCGCCGATGGCCGCGCCATGGATGGCGGCAACGATCGGCTTCTTGTTGCGGAAGATGCGCACGGCCTGAACGTAGAGATGGTTGATCGGCAAATTGGCCGCCGGGTCCTTTTGCGCGCTCGCTTCCTGCTCCTGCCGCTTCGGATCGGAGAAATCGGCGCCGGCGCAGAACGCCTTGCCTTGCGCTGCCAGCACCGAGGCGCGGATTTCGATGTCGTTGTCGAACTCTTCCAGCGCATCCGCGATCTGGTTGATCAGCGAGACGTCGAAGAAGTTCAAAGGCGGCTTTCTGATTTCGATCAGGCCGACATGGCCGTGCTTCTCGACGCCGATATCTGTGTACTTGGTCATTGGGTTTCCTCTTTGAATTAGCGCAGACCTAGCCCGCGGGCGATGATGCCGCGCAGCACTTCGGTGGTGCCGCCCTGGATCGTCAGCTTGGGCGCGGTCTTGATGGCGAAGTCGAGCTGCTTTTCCAGCGTCTCGCGGTTGGTGGCGGTTTCCTCGACGAAGGCGGCGAGATCGCGGACGCGGTGCGGCAGTTGTTGCTCCCACACCGTGCCGATATCCTTGACGATGGAAGCTTCGACCACCGGCTCCTTGCCGGCCTGCAGCATGCCCGCCACCGATACCGACATGCGGCGCATGGTGTGGACCTGCGCCACCAGCCGGCCGATGCCTTCGGCGCTGCGGGTGTCCGGGTTGTTGCCGACGGCGCGGACCAGTTCGGTCAGCACGTAATAGGTTTCGAGGAAACGCTCGGGGCCGCTTCGCTCATAGGCGAGCTCTGAAGTGGCCTGTTTCCAGGCACCGTCGATTTCGCCGAGCACGTGATCGTCTGGAACGAAGAAGTCGGTAAAAACCACCTCGTTGAATTCGTACTGCCCGGTGATCTGCCCGATCGGGTTCACCTGGATGCCCGGCTGCTTCATCTTGACCAAAAACTGCGTCAGGCCGTGGCGGCGGTTCTCCTTGGTGGGCGGTGATGTCCGGAAGATCGCGATCATGTAGTCGGCGATATGGGCCGAAGAGGTCCAGATCTTGGTGCCGTTGATCAGATAGCCGCCGTCGGTCTTTGTCGCGCGGGTTTTTGCCGCGAACAGATCGGAGCCGGAATTCGGCTCGCTCATGCCGATCGCAAAGCAGACCTCGCCGCGGCAGATGCGCGGCAGGATATCCATCTTGATGTTCTCGGGCGCGTATTTCAAAAGCACCGGGCCGCTCTGGCGGTCGGCGACAAAGAAGCGCCGCGTCGGCGCATTGGCAACGCGCATTTCCTCGGTCACAACATAGCGCTCGAGGAACGAACGCTCGTGGCCGCCATATTTCTTCGGCCAGGTCATGCCGAGCCAGCCGCGGGCGCCGACTTTTTTGGAAAATTCCGGCACGTCGGTGTCTTCGCGGTTCGGCTTGTGCGGATCGAAGGTGCCGGCGGCGATTTCTTCCGCAAGGAAGGCGCGCACTTCCTTGCGCAATTCTTCGCATTTCGGCGGAAGACGGATCGGATCGAAACGGAGGGCTGCGGTCATTGTTGGTCTCGACTTCTATCTGGACAAATCGGTGCGGTCAGCGCGAGGCCACCAGCGGCCACAATTCATCGGCGCCGCGGTTGCATACGAGCTTGCCGAGCTCGACCGCCCAGTAGCTTTCGGAACCGAAATCGTCGCGCCAGGCCAGCGCGCGCAGCGAATAGCGATGCAGGATGTGCTCGATGGTGAAACCGATCGCGCCGTGCACCTGATGGGCGATGCCGCCGCCTTTCTCCGCCGCCTCCGCGCAGCGGATTTTTGCCGCCACCGCTTCGAGGAACACTTCGTCGTTGAACGAGGTGGCATTGGCAATGGCGTCCGCGGCCGAGGTCGCCGCCGCGAGTGCTGCCGCTGACTCGCCGGCGAGCCGCGCCAGATTGTGCTGCACCGCCTGGAATTTCGAAATCTTCTTCTCGAAGGCAACGCGTTCGTTGGAATAGCGCACGGAAATTTCCAGCATCGATTCCAGCGCGCCCGCGATCTGCAGGGAGCGCGCGACGCTGCCCATCAGCATCAACCGGGTCTGATCAAAGCCTTGCGGCGCGGGCTTGATTTCGACGGGCTGCACCCTGTCCAGTGTGACGGTGTCCGAATTGTCGCCGCCGAGACCGAGCCCGGTCTCGATCCGGCACTTGCCGGCATCGATCAGCGCGATGGAGACGCTGCCCTTCGCATCGCTTGCGAGCACCGCGAAATGCTTTGCGGCCTTGGCAAACGGCACGCTGCGGGCCTTGCCCGAAAGGCTGCCATCGGCATTGACGGTAATCCGGTCCTTCGGGCTCGCGGGCACCACCGTCATCTCGCCGTCGGGCGAAGCGATCCTGGCCTGCGCCAGCAGCCAGCCTGCCAGCATCGTCTCTGCAAGCGGCACCGCGACCGCAAAGCGTCCGGCCGCGCTCAGCACGCTGAAACCTTCGGCGAGGCTTGCGCCCGAACCGCCGCAATCTTCCGGTACCCAGGCTAGCGGCAGGCCGGCCTCGGTCAGCGCCTGCCAGAGCGGCGCTTTCCACGCGC
Organism: Bradyrhizobium sp. AZCC 2262; assembly: GCF_036924535.1. Classification (NCBI taxonomy): domain Bacteria; kingdom Pseudomonadati; phylum Pseudomonadota; class Alphaproteobacteria; order Hyphomicrobiales; family Nitrobacteraceae; genus Bradyrhizobium; species Bradyrhizobium sp. AZCC 2262. The sequence continues at coordinate 8,507,031 of NZ_JAZHRT010000001.1, forward strand.
CTTTGTTGTCGCGATTGATGGTTTGGGCGTCGGCGAGATCGGCGAAGATTTTCTCCGCGGTCTCGGCAACGATGTTCTCACTCTCCGCCACAGCGTTCCCCGATATTGATTGGCACCGGCCCGGCCTGGCGCGTAACGCCAAGGTCTCAGGCTGCGGTCTTTTCTTGCGCTTAATGATGGGCAAAAGCCATAGCCCTGACAAGCGCTGCTCGCAGGGCGGCCTGCGAGGGCGGCATGAAGATCGTCAGGCAAAGAATAAATTCCGCATAGTGGAACGATCGCGGATTTGCACGCCGTTGGTCGCGCGATATGGTAAGCCTCGGCCTGTGAACGGGCGGTTCGAAACCCAGCCAAGAGCAACAAGAGGAAATGCGGATGTCGAAGGATGGTTTGTGCGCGATTGTCACCGGTTCTGCCTCGGGCCTTGGGGCCGCCACCGCCGCCATTCTGGCAAAGGGCGGCGCGCGCATCGTCGTCAATTACTCCAACAGCAAGGCGGAAGCTGAAGCGACCGCCGATCTCTGCCGCAGCGCCGGCGCCGAAGTCGTGGTGGTGCAAGGCGACGTCTCGCGCGACGAAGACTGCAAGAAGATTGCGGCCGCGGCAGCGCCCTGGGGCCGTCTCGACGTGCTGGTCAACAATGCCGGCACCACCAAGCACGTGCCGCATCACGATCTCGACGGGCTGACGGCTGAGGATTTTCAGCGCATCTACGCCGTCAACACGATCGGCCCGTTCCAGATGATCCGCGCGGCGCGCGCGCAGCTTGAGGCCGGTGCGAAAGCCTCAGGCCGGCCGTCGGCCGTGGTCAACATCTCGTCGGTCGCCGGCATTTCCGGCGGCGGCTCCTCGGTCGCCTATGCCGCCAGCAAGGGCGCACTCAACACCATGACGCAATCGCTGGCGCGCGCGCTGGCGCCGCTGATCCGCGTCAACACGGTGTGCCCCGGCTATATCGATACGCCCTGGTTCACCAAGGGCCGCGGCGAAGCCGGCGCAAAAGCGGTGCGCGACGCCGTCGTGGCGAAGGTGCCGCTGAAGGTCGCGTCGACGGCTGACGACATTGCGCAACTGGTGTGCTTCCTGGCCTCGCCGGCATCGAGCAACATGACCGGCGAGTTCGTCCGCATGGATGCGGGAATGCATCTGGTGTTGTGAGGACGACGGGCCATCATTGCGAATTGTAGGGTGGGCAAAGCGAAGCGTGCCCACCAAGTCGGCCCGTGCAAAAATGTGGTGGGCACGGCGCGAAGAGCGCCTTTGCCCACCCTCATATGAGGGCTTTTGAGTCAAGCATCCCGACCGGGGCTTGGATGTGATTTTTTGCATTCGGTGGAGCGGCGGCGCGCGGAGCCATGCGTAGCGCAGCGTGCCGCCGCGGTCGGTGCGCTCAGGAACTGGCTTCCGGCGATTTATGCAGCATCTCACTGCATCACCTCATATCCGGTCGGGCGTTTTGCAGCCCGGTACCCACATTCCGCATGCATGCGGCGAGGAAGCCATGAGGATGAGACCCATCTACGAAGCGGCCTGTTGATTTGGCCCAAGGGTGGCACGGTCATCATCCATTCCGCGCTGACCGCGGCCGACGCCGCGACGCTGACGCGTTGCTTGAAACGTTTACGCCTTCGCGGCCTTGAGCACGGCTCCTTCGGGAACCATGCCGGTTGTGAGGTAGCGCCAGAGCGCCACCATCAGCTTGCGCGCCAAGGCCACGATGGCGATGCGCTTGTTGCGCTTGCTGGCATTGTTGTGGGTGCGGCTGCGGAACCATCGGGTGAGCGCACTCTCCGGCTGATGCCGCAGCCACAGCCAGGCCAGTTCGATCGCGGCGCAGCGGGCGCGTGGATTGCCCGCCTTGCTGATGCCCTGGTCGCGGTCGGTCCCGCCGCTCTGCCATGGACTGGGCGTCAGCCCGAAATAGCTCGCGACCTCACGCCGATTACGAAAGTCCTTGTAGAACACCTCGCTGGTCAGCGTCGTCGCGAACGCCGGACCGAGGCATTTGAGCCGGAGCAACAGTTCGCTGCGCTCGGTCATCTGCGCCGCCGCAGGTGCCGGATCCGCTTGAGCCGACGCCTGTGCGAGTTCCTCGAGCCGTTCGCGCACCAGCATCAGCCGTGCGTGCTCGTGCCTGATCTCCGCCAGCATCCGTGGCGGCACCGCCTGGCCCTGCCAATCCCGCTGCGCCGAAAGCCAGCTCAGCCAGTCACGCCGGCGCGGGTTCCCCACCGCCATGCCCAACAATCGCAGCAGCGCCTTGATCCGGGTGGTGTGCGCGGTTTGCTCCTTGATCAGCCGGCCGCGTTCACGGCTGGTGCGGCGGGCGTCCTCTTGCTCCGGCGCAGGTGCCCGCACGATCCGCACCACCTGCGGCTCACCGCGCAGATACGCCATCAGCGTCCGTAGCATCTTCTCGCCATCGATCCGGTCGGTCTTCACCCGCCGTGCCCGCTGATCCACCGCTATGCTCGCAGGGTCAAACACGTAGTTCGTGATCCCGGCAGCCAGCAGAAGCCGATGCAGCCAGAACCCGTCGTAGCCCGCTTCGTAGCAGCTCACCACCGCCGGAACGGCTCCCAGCGCCCGGGCCGCCCGCTCCCGAACCTGACCGATCAGCGCCAGCAGCGCAGCATGATCGCCGCCCTCCAGCTTGTGACGCGACATCTTGCCTTTGTCCGGACTGTGCAGCGTTACCAGCCAGCTCTTCTGGCTCAGTTCAATCGCAACGAAAATCGTGCCACAATGCCCGGCGGTGGGCGTGTCTACGGTCGATGCTTGCATCTGGCTCTCCGATGGTTCGAGTGTGGAAACCCAAACCTACCGGAAAGGGCACGCTCACCGCCCCATGGAATCTACGCACTGCAATGGCGAACCGCCTCTTATTTATTTCCCGGATCGGAAATCATTCCCCGCGCCACCAGCCTGTTCCAGATGAACAGCACCACCAGCGCGCCGATGGTGGCGGTGATGAAGCCGGCGCCCTGATCGGGGCTGTAATGGCCGATCGCCTGGCCGATCCATGTCGCCAGAAACGCCCCGGCGATGCCGAGCACCGTGGTCAGGATGAAACCGCTCGGATTGTTCGGTCCGGGCGAGAGCATTCGCGCGATGATGCCGGCGATGAAGCCGACGACGATGATCCAGATAATGCCGCTCATGGCTGTCCCTCTCCAATGCGTCGATGGTGAAGCAGCGCGGCGATGGCCGCCGCGCTGACGCGGCGTCAAATCCGGCCCGACAATTCGTTCTCGTCCGGCAGCCGTCCGTCCGGCGTCAGATGATTGACGACGTCGGGGAGATACTTGCTGAGACCTTGCAGCAATTCCTCGCGCGACAATCCACTTTGCGACGCTAGCTGGCTGATCTGGTCGGCGCCGAGCGCGTTGGCGAGGTCGCCGGGCGCGATCTGCTTGTTGGGGCCGTTGCTCACCCAGGAGTCGGCCTGGTCGCCAAGTCCCTTCTGCTGGAACTGGTTCAGGAGGTCGCCAAGGCCGCCGCTCAAGATGCTGCCGGCCGCGCCACCTGCGAGCAGCCCGCCCAAGCCGCCCTTGAGCATGTCGCTCAGTCCACCAGCGCCGCCGCCGGGCATGCCGGCAGTCACATTGCCGGGTGTGGGAGCGGATGTGGGGCGCGGTGCGGAGCCGGCCTGATTGCCGGTGAAATGCTTGATACCTTTCCAGGCCAATAGCGCCAGGATCGCCATCGTCATCGGCGACATGCCGCCGCCGCTATCGGATTGTGCGCTGGGGGTGCTCGGGCCGCGCGGGCCGTTCTGCATGCCGTTGAGTACGTCGAGTAAACCCATGGTCGTCTCCTCCGTAGCCCCGCGTGAAACATAACGGTGGCACATGACGGTTACAAGGAGCGGGAGGGGAGCGCCTGCGATAGGCACGGTCCGCGCGCTCTGCTATTTTGAAGCCCTGTGCAACGCGGTGGGTGGCGAAATGGTTTCGGCCCAAACGATCGGTATTGCCGGGGCGGGCAGCATCGGCTGCTTCGTCGGCGGAATGCTGGCGGCCGGCGGCCGCCGCGTTGCGCTGCTGGGGCGTCCACGCGTGATCGCCGAAATCGAAGCAGGCGGCCTGCGGCCGACGAGTTTCGAAGGTTTTGACCAGACCATCCCGCGCGATCGGTTCGCATTGTCGGAAAATCCTGCCGTTTTTGAGGACGCCGGGGTCGTGCTGGTCACGGTCAAGAGCGCGGATACCGCGGCCATGGCCGATATCATCGCCAGGCACGCGCCATCGGATGTCGTCGTCGTCAGCCTGCAGAACGGCGTCGGCAATGCTGCCGTTCTGCGCGACCGGCTGCCGGGGCGGCGCGTGCTCGGCGGCATGGTGCCGTTCAACGTGATCGCGCTCGGCAACGGGCGGTTTCATCGCGCCACTTCGGGCGACATCGTCATCGCGCAGGACGAGGGGCGTCTTGCGGAAAAGCTGTCGGTGGCCGGCCTCACGATACGGCCGACCGACAACATCGATGGCGTGCAGTGGGGCAAGCTCGTGCTCAATCTCAACAACGCGCTCAATGCGCTGGCCGACCTGCCGCTGCGCCGGCAACTGGCCCAGCGGCCATGGCGGCGCTTGTTCGCCGATCAGATGGCGGAAGGTTTGGCTGCGATCCGCGCCGAGGGCATCAAGCCGGTCTCGCCGACGCCGATTCCCGTGGGCTGGATGCCGCCGCTGCTGCGTCTGCCCAATGTCATCTTCGAACCGATGCTGGGACGGACCATGAAGATCGATCCCGAGGCGCGCTCGTCGATGTGGGAAGATCTCAAACACGGCCGGCGCACCGAGATCGATTATCTGCAGGGCGTCATCACCGAGATTGCCGAGCGTCGTGGTTTGGAGGCGCCGCTGTCGCGCCGGATCGTGGAATTGATCCGGCAAGCCGAGCGCGAGGCCAGGGGCTCGCCCGGCCTGACGCCGGAGCAGATTCGCGCTGCGAATTGATTTGGCAGAGCCCGCCCGACTTGCTTGAAATGGGCTGGTCGAGCGATTTCAGGGTGGATCGAGGGAGAAACGGATGAAACGAACAGGTCTGGCGCTAACGGCGGTGGCCGCCCTGGCGCTCTGGGGTTCGCCGATTCCTGCGCATGCCGTGCCGCCGACGGCGACGCCGTCACCGGGCTATGACGCGCGGTTGCAGGAGCAGCGGGCGGCACAGCGCAGGCATGTCGAGCCCGCGCTCAAACCTGTCCCAAAGCGCCGCGGCAAGAAAGCGCCCGCGCATTGATGCCGACACGATCCGGAACAACGTAGAGCGTCAGCTCTTCTTCTGCTTGGCCGCCGCCTGCTGCTGAGGGTTGAACAGCTTTTTCAGTTCGTTGACTTTCTCTGAAAGCCGCGGCCATTCACACGAGAATTGGTTCTTGGCGCATTGGGCTGCCTTGATGCGTGCCGCCTGCTTGACCGGACTTGCCACCGGCACCGGCACCTTTTCGTTTTCGCCCGGCGGGGGAGAGGCCTGTTCGCTGCGCAGCGAGACCTGCTGCCACTCCTGCGCTGGCGGCGGCTCTTGCTGCTTGGCCGCCAGCGCCGCGGCGATGTGGTTGCGCCGCTCGCGCTCGAGATAGGCGGTATATTGCTCGTCGATTTTCTTCTGCTCTTCCGGCGTCGGGTTGGGGCCCGCGATGTCGAAAGTCCGGTCCTGCATGAAGTCGTAATAGGTATAGCCGCCGCCTACCTTGCGGCGGCCGGCGAACTTCGCGTTGCATTCGGCGAGCTTCGCCGTCTTTTCTTCCTTGGTCTTCGCCTTCTCGGCTACATCGGCGCAGGATTCGAAATCGACAGGGGCGCTGCGCCACCACTGCGCATCGCAGCGCACCGGGGCCAGCACGACGAGGCCCCCGATCGTGGCAACAACAAACGAAGATGCACGTGAGGCGATCACGGACGAAAATCTCCAGTCGAACTCTCTAGGGAACTTTGATGGACTCGATTGTCATCATTTTGGCAGCGCTGTCACCCCGAAATTGCACGGTTTTCCAGCTGTCGTTGTGACCTTATCCGGTGGATGTGACCGATGGAACACGATGTTGCGACGTTAAAAATCTTGAGGAAATTCAACGCCGAAGCACGCTGCGCGACGACTGCAGCGAATCAGAAGTGCACCATATTTGGGCGAGCGGATAAGCGCGCCACATTGTGGCAATAATCAGTCGGCTCCGCGCGCGCGGGCCAAGGTGCGCGACGCCGTTTCATGGAACGTTGCGCGATAGAGTCTTGCAAACTCGCCCATGTGATGGAAGCCGTTGGCGCGGGCGCACGAGGTCACGGTGATGGCGTCGGACCCTTTCACGAGTTGTGCGCGGGCCGACCAGAGCTGCTTGAGACGCAGATAGCGATGCAGGCTCATGCCGCGAACGCTCGCCACCGCCGTGCCCAGCGTCCTGACCGATACGCCGCATTGTTCGGCGAGGGCGGCGCTGTAGATCGCCGAGGCGGCATGAAACGCGACGTATTCGTCGACCCTGCGAACGAGGCGGCAGTAGCTCCTGCTTGCAAGCCGGCCCGCCAATTCCGGCGTTCGGCCGCCGCGGAACATCTCGTCGATGGCGAGCAGCAGGCCCTCCTGTATTGCAAGGGCCGAGCGCGGCTCCTGCAACAGGTCCGGCCTTGCGGAAGCCGTCTGCAAAATACCTGTCGTGATGGACCTGACGGTCGCCAGCGCGTCGGGGTCTGGCGTGAACGGGCACAGCTCGTCCGGCGTATCGAACCATTCCCGATCCTGCAGGCCGGTTCCAAGAGTGACGATCGCGTGCAGCGATCCACGGGGTTCGACGAACTGCAAATCCAGATTGCCACGCATGCCGATAAAGGCCGGACGATTCACGGACATGCCGTTAGCGGACACCTCGTAATCGTCCTCGAGCTGGAAGATGACGACGCCATGCGGCGCGCGGTAGCTGACATCGACAATGCGGGGAAACGAGGTGAGCACGGTGATCTGGCAGCCTGGCAACTGCACCATCGCGCGCGCAGTATGGAAATTCGCCAGATTCAACGGGATGCTGCGCGCATCGGCGACGAATTCGACCGGCCGGAAGGCGTCGATGTCGGAAAACTGCACGATCGAAAGCGCCTCTGACGGCGAAAGGTTCTGAAACAGCATATCGAAATGACCAGCGTCAGAATTGTCGAATCCGGTCTTTACCGTCGAATGGTCTGGTTAACTTGGTGTTAACAGGTGTGGCCGGAGGTGCGATTTCACGTCGCTCGTGTTGCAAATCCATCATAGCTGCTCATGCGGAATGCTAATTGTTCTGCGACATACGAAGCCATCATGTGGCGGCGAATCCGGACCGGCGTGCCGGACATGCCGCTGCCGCAGGGAGAAACTGTCCTTATGAGCATCACCACGGCCATGACGAGCGTGCCGAAGCCCGCGACCGACCTGATCGAGGCTTTCAGGCAGGCGCCGACCTCGGTCATCAGCGACAACCTTGCCCGCCTGCCGGGCGCCGTGGGCCTGCGGCCGTTTCACCGCGGCGGCCGGCTGGTCGGAACCGCCTTCACGGTGCGCACGCGGCCGGGCGACAATCTTGCGATCCATCGGGCGCTCGAACTGGTCGGGCCGGGCGACGTGATCGTGGTCGATGGCGGCGGCGACGAGACGCGGGCGCTGGTCGGCGAGATCATGAAGACCATCGCCGAATATCGCGGCGCCGCCGGCTATGTGATCGACGGCGCCATCCGCGACGTCGCGGCTTTCGCCGCGTCCGACTTCCCATGCTTTGCGCGCACCGCGATCCACCGCGGGCCCTACAAGAGCGGGCCCGGCGAAATCAACGTGCCGGTTTCGATCGGCGGCTCGGTGATCGCGCCCGGCGATATCGTGGTCGGCGACGAGGACGGCGTGGTGTCGTTTCCCGCTGCGACCGCAGCCACCTTGCTGGAAGCTGTTCGCGCCCAGATCGCGCGCGAGGAGCAAACCATCATCTCGATCCGCGAAGGCCGCTACCAGGGCAGCTACGGCAAGTCTTGACGGATAGGTCTTGATCGATGCGCGACCGGCGCTTGAGGGAGAAACGATGAGTCAGAAGGACGAATTTCACAATCTGGATAACCCGGCCGACGGCTTGTTTCGCGAACTCGCGTCCGGGGTCACGACGCGAATCTTCTCCGGCGAGCACGCGATGCTGTCGGTGGTGGCGCTGGCGCCGCACGCGCAAGGCACCCTGCATCATCATCCTGAGGAGCAATGGGGCGTGCTGCTCGACGGCTCGGCCATCCGGGTTCAGGGCGGTGAGGAAATTCCGGTCAGGAAGGGCGATTTCTGGCGCACGCCGGGAAATGTGCCGCACACGATGCGGGCTGGACCGGAAGGGGCGCGCGTGCTTGACATCTTCAGCCCGCCGCGGCCCGAGTACAAAAAAGCCGGGTCCGGCTTCGGCTAGAGCATGATCCGGAAAAGTGGGTACCGGTTTTCCGAAGAGATCATGCTCAAATCAAAGAGACAGAGCGGGATGACGATTCGAAGAAAAGTCATCACGTTCTAGAAAAGTCTGCGAACAAAACAAAAAAGCGCAGCCACAATCGGGAGGAGACACTTGGTGAAGATTACCAGACGCAATCTGCTGGCGGCGTCGGCCGCGTTCGCGGTGACGCCGGCGCTGGGGCAGGCGGCAAAGAACATGACGCTGGTGGTGCCGTTCCCGCCGGGAGGCTCCACCGACGCGCTGGCGCGGCTATTGCAGTCTCATCTGCAGACCAGGCTCGGCCGGACCGTGCTGGTGGAGAACAAATCGGGTGCTGCCGGCTCGCTCGGCGCCATACAGGTCGCCAAGAGCGCACCTGATGGCGCGACGTTCCTGGTGACTTTCGATTCGCATGCGGTCATCCCCTCGATCCTCGAAAAGCCGGGGCTGGATGTCGAGAAAGATCTGCTGCCGGTGTTCCTGGTCGGCACCGCGCCCTACGTCCTCGCCGCGAATGCCGAGCGGCCGTACAAGACCATTGCCGACGTGATCGCCGCCTGCAAGGCAAATCCCGGGGCGGTGAAATACGCCTCCGTCGGCATCGGCACGCTCGGCCATCTTGCGATGACGGTGCTCGGCAAGAAGGCCGGCGTCGAGATCACGCATGTGCCCTACCGCGGCGGCGGCCCGGCGATGAACGACGTGCTCGGCGGCCATGTCGACATGATCATCGGATCGGCGGCGCTGATCACGGCGCAACTCGGCACCAACATGCTGCGTCCGATCCTGCAACTGGGGCGCGAGCGGATGCCCGTGCTCAAGGACACGCAGACCGCGATCGAGGCAGGTTTCCCCGATTTCGAGACGCTGGCCTGGTGGGGCGTTTTCGCGCCCAAGGACACGCCGCCCGATGTCATCGCCAGCATGGCCAAATCAGTGAAGGAGATCCTGAGCGAGCCGGCGGTAGCGGCGCAGCTGCAGGAGACGCAGCAGATGACGCTGCTGCTGGCCGACGGCAAGGAGTTCTCGACGTTCTTCGCCAAGCAGGTCAGCATCTGGGGCCAGGTGGTGCGCGAGAACAACATCAAGGCGTAGCAGCGGACGGCTGTCGATCATCTGACATCGTCCGGCCTGGAACCGGCTTCCTTCCGATGCAGCCTATCGGCCGCGTCGGAGGGCTGGCGATGCCGCGCGCGCTTTGGTATGAAGCGGTCAAGTACCCGCCGACGCAGCGGGTCCGCGGTCCCGTAGCTCAGCCGGATAGAGCGACGGTTTCCTAAACCGTAGGTCGCATGTTCGAGTCATGCCGGGATCGCCAACTCTACGGGGTCATAAGTCCAATTTCGGCCAGTCCTAACCGGGCTCCGGATAGATTTGCAGGAACGCCATCGTCGTGTCCCGCGCCCGTCGCGCGATCTCGGCAGCACTTGGGCGATCGGCCACCTGAAGCAGCAGGCCGGTCATCAGGTCGCCCCAGAGCAGGCCCATAAATTTTTCGGTCATCGCGTCGGGATCGCCAGCGAGGAGCCCGGCTGGCTTCGCGTTTGCCATGATCACGCGCAATGCATCGCGCGTGGGCTTGCGGGCGATCGAGTCCAGCGCTTGCGCGACCTTTGGGGCGTGCACGGTTTCAGATATTGCCAGCCGGAACACCGCGACGACGACCGGGTCGGTCGTTTCCGTCAGCAGCCTGGTTGCAAAAGCGGTAAGCACTTCGGTCAGGATTTTCCTGTCGCGCAGTTCGGGGAGATCGGTCGGGGCTTTCAATCGCTGGGCGCGCTCGGTGATGCAGGCGATCAGCATCGCTTCCTTGTTGCCGAACAGCGCGTAAAGCTCCCGCTTCGAAACCCGCGCGCGCGTCGCAATCTCCAGCGTGCTGGTCTGCGCATAGCCGGCCTCCATGAACGCCGAAAGGGCCGCGCCGAGGATCCGCTTCCGGGCCTCGGTCCCGCCGGTTTCCTCCTCGCGCGCCTTCATCCTTGGACTCATCGCCTGATTTTTCCACTTGACTTGGTACCGGATGGTACCATATTTCGATTTATGCGGTACCGAATAGTACCATTGCGAACTCCGATGTAAAGGATACTTGTCATGACGAAGCCAATCCTCGTGACCTCGGCGGCGGGCGGTACCCAGGGCAGAACCGGCCGGCATGTTTCCGAGATGCTGCTTCAGCGTGGCGCTCGCGTGCGCGCTTTCGTGCGCCAGATCGACGAACGCTCCGATCGCTTGAAATCACGCGGCGCTGAAATCTTTGTCGGCGATTTCCTCGATGTCAGGTCTGTCGAGCAGGCCGCGAAGGATGTCTCGGCGATCTATTTTGCCTATCCGGTCCAGGATGGTCTGGCAGACGCGACCGCCGCGATGGCGTTTGCGGCGCGCGAGCATGGCGTTTCCCGGCTGGTCAATCTCGTGATGTATCAGTCGTCGATCGACGCGCCGACGCCACGCATGCGGCAGAACTATCTGTCGGAACAGGTGTTCGAGTGGGCGGGCGTCGGTCCGGTCCATGTTCGGGCCACGGTGTTTTACGAGAATGTGGCGCGTCTTGTCGGCGCGGGCATGCCCGCGCGCGGCGCCATCCGCCTGCCGCTCGGCAATGAAAGCACCATTTTGCCGTTGATCTCGGCCGAAGACGTCGCGCGGATTGCGGTGGGTCTGCTCACGGGTCCCGAGCGGGCCGCAGGAACCGCCTATCCCGTCATCGGCAGCGCCATTTCCATCAAGGAGATCGTGGGGACTTTTGCGCGCGTTCTCAACAGGGACATCCACTACGAGGAGATTGCCGACGAGCAGTGGCGGAGCGAGGTTCTCGCGCGCGGCTGGAATGCGCACGCGGTCGAACATCTGTCCTCGCTCTGGAAGTCGCTCCGCGCCGCCAGCCTTTCGGCCGAGGCCGCGCGCTTCGCCGTGACGGACACGATCGAAAAAATCGGCGGGGCCAAGCCGAAGACGTTCGAACAGTTCGTTTGCGAGCGGCAGTCGGAACCGGCGGTGCAGCCGGCCGCTGCGCGTGCGCAGGCCTAGCCGGGAGGCGGGATCATGAACAGACGCCAGCTATTGGCCGCGGCATTGGCGCCGCTCGCATGGCGCGTTGCGCCTGACGCACTCTCATCAAAGGCATTCGCGGCAACTTCGGAGCGAGATGGAACAATGAGCAAGACAACGCAACGCATCATCGAATGCAATGGCATCCACCTCAACATCGCCGAGCAGGGCGACGGGCCGCTGGTGCTGCTGGTGCACGGTTTTCCTGAATCCTGGTTCTCGTGGCGGCATCAGATCGACGCGCTCGCTGCCGCCGGCTTCCGTGTCGTCGCCCCCGATATGCGCGGCTACGGCAAGAGTGACGCGCCGCAGGCGATCGATCAGTACACGATCCTGCATCTGGTCGGCGACATGGTCGGCATTCTGGATGCCTTGGGTGCTGCGACCGCCGTCATCGTCGGGCATGATTGGGGCGCCAGCGTCGCCTGGCAGGCCGCGCTCATGCGGCCCGACCGCTTCAAGGCGGTCGCAGCACTCAGCGTGCCGTTCCGGCCGCGCGGCAAGGCATTGCCGACAAGCCTGATGCCGCGCACGGAGAATGCGCAATTCTATCAGCTCTATTTCCAGGAGGAGGGCGCGGCGGAAGCGGAGCTGGGACGCGATCCGCGCGCGACCATTCGCAACATGCTGTTCGGGGCGTCCGGCGATGGCGTAGCCGCGGCCCGCGCGGCGGTCGCTGCTGGCGGGCCCGCACCAAACCTTGGCATGGTGCCGAAGGGCGGTGGTTTTCTGCAAGGACCAGGCGCACCCAAAACCCTGCCATCCTGGATCGAAGAAAGCGATATCGACTTTTACGGCGAGGAGTTTCGGCGCAGCGGCTTCCGCGGCGCGCTCAACTATTACCGCAACATCGACCGCAACTGGGAAATCACCGGCGCGATGGCCGGCCTGCAGGTGTCCGTGCCGGCGCTCTACGTCGCGGGCGATCGCGACTTCGTGGTCGCATTCCCCGGCACGGACCAGTTGCTTGCAAACATGAAGACCTTCGTTCCCGGCTTACGCAAGATCCAGATGCTTCCCGGTTGCGGTCACTGGACCCAGCAGGAGCGGCCGAACGAAGTCAGTGCCGCGCTCGTCGAATTCATTCGAGCCCAGCCGAGCCGCGGATGACGGCACTACCGTAGGCGACGTCTATGCGCCCTTCGCCAGCAGCGCCTTGAAATCCGCGCGGGCGCGTTGCGCTTCTCGCCTGGCGGTCTCGGAGGCTTCGCCAAGACCGAAATAGCCGTGGATCAGGCCGAGGCCGTCGTGATAGCTGGTCGGAACGCTGGCTGCCTTTAGCGCGTCGGCGTAGGCCTTGCCCTCGTCGCGGAGCGGATCGAACCAGGCGGTGCAGACGATCGCGGGCGCAAGACCTGCAAGGTTTTTGGCGCGCAGCGGCGAGACGCGCCAGTCGGTGCCGTGGCTTTTGTCGGCGAGATAATGGCCGCAAAACCATTCCATGGTGGCGCGGGTGAGGAAATAGCCTTCTGCGTTCTCGCTGCGTGAGGGGAAGCGGGCGTTTTCCGTCGCATCCGCGAAATTTCCGGCGACGTCGGTGACGGGATAGACCAGCAGCTGCGCCGCCAGTTTGATGCCGGCGTCGCGGCAGGCGATCGCGGTGGCGGCCGCCAGATTGCCGCCGGCGCTGTCACCGGCCACGCCGACGCGCTTCTCGTCGCCGCCGAATTCGGCGATGCGGGCGATGACGTCCTTGGTGGCGGCGAAGGCATCCTCGAAGGCGGCGGGAAAGCGCACCTCCGGCGGGCGGCGATAATCGACCGAGACGACGACCGCGCCAGTCTCGATCGCAAGCCAGCGCGCTTGCCGGTCATGGGTGTCGAGATCGCCGGCGACCCAGCCGCCGCCGTGGAAGAACACGACTGTCGGCGATTTCTCGTTCGAATTCCGGTAGGCCCGCGCGCCGAGGAAACTGGCGGCGCCTTTCACCTTGATGTCCTCCGCGCTCATCACCGGTGGCGGCGGGACGTCCGCGCGCGAGGCGGCCAGCGCACGAAGCGCATCGCGCGCGCTCTGCGGCGTCAGCGTCGTGGCATCGCGCAGCGGCAGCAGCGGAATGATCTGGGCGACGACGGGATCGAGCGGCGTAATCATGCGGGGTGTGCCTCACTTCGGAATGAGCCGACAGCATAGATAACGGGCGTGCCCGCCGCAATCGCACCATTTTGTGAGCAGACGAGCCGATTTCCTTCAATTGGTAATGAGTCCTGCAAGCAGATGAACAGCAGCCGCATTGTCAGATTTTGCTGCAGTTGCCGCTTACCGATGCATCGCGATGACAGACTTGCAGATGCTCACGTGAAGCACGCAGTTCTTAGAGAGATTCAATTCCTTCAGTGTTCTATTCGTTCGCAGAGACTGGTAGACGGCGGGCCGCGTGAATCGCGTTTTGTGAAGTGGAAGTGAAGCGAAGTGACGACCAGTGCTGATTGCCGGCTCGTAGAGGACCATCGAAACCGAATCGACAAGCGCCACGCGCAATTACTTATCGGTGCGGCATTCCTGCTGGTTGATCTATCGTTCTCGACCACGATGGCAAAAGCGCAATCGAGCGTAGCGCTGCCGGCGGTGACGGTCGAATCGCCGACGCAAAGGCGGAAGCTCGCCCGCCCGGCAAGCCCTTCTGCGCAACGGACCCAGGCCGCTGCCGCGCGTCAGCGCAATCAAAATGCGACGCCCGCACAACCGACACCGTCAGAACGCGCCGCCGCTGCAGCGGCCGCCCTGAATGAAGCCAAGCTCGGCTATCGCGCGATGCCGAATTCGACCACGCTGCGCACTGGCGCGTCCCCGCTCGATACCTCGCAATCCGTCAATATCGTACCCGAGCAGGTCATCAAGGATCAGCTACCGCGCAAACATCGACGACGCGCTCGTCAATATCAGCGGCATCACCCAGACCAACACGCTCGCCGGCACGCAGGACGCCGTCATCCGGCGTGGCTTCGGCGATAATCGCGACGGCTCGATCATGCGCAACGGCATGTCGCTGGTTCAAGGCCGCAGCCTCAATCCCGCGGTCGAAAGCGTCGAGGTGCTGAAAGGTCCTGCTTCGCTGCTCTATGGCATCATGGATCCCGGCGGCATCGTCAACACGATCAGCAAGCGTCCGGAACTCTATCAGCACGGGTCGGTTACCCTGCTTGGCTCGACCTATGGCGGCGGCAAGAGCGGCGCGGACGGGACCTTCGATATCACCGGCCCGATCGGCAAGGACGGTCTGGCCTATCGCTTCATCGCCTATGGCGTCAACGAGGAATACTGGCGCAATTTCGGGCGCCACCGCGAAACGCTGATTGCGCCATCGCTGGCGTGGTATGGCGAGAACACCACGATCCAGCTCAACTACGAGCATCGCGATTTTCTTTCTCCGTTCGACCGCGGCACGGCGCTCGACTCCCGCACCAACAAGCCGCTTGCCATACCGGCGACACGCCGGCTCGACGAGCCCTATAACAACATGTGGGGAACATCCGACCTGATGCAGGCATCGGTCGAACACAGACTCAACAACGACTGGAAACTCTACGCGGCCTGCAACGACAACACCGAGAGCTTCAGCGCCAACCAGCTGCGCATCACCGCGGTCAACCCCGTCACCGGTATCGTGACCCGCGGCAATGACGGCAACCGGGGTTCGCTCAGCAACGTCAGTTACGGCACATCCTACCTGCAGGGTGGCTTCCGGCTCGGCGGGATGCGTCGCACGACGGCGCGCGGGACGAATTCCGGATTGATGCCGTCACCGGCCGGCTGGTTTCGTCGGAGGTCTACGCGGACAAATCAATCGGCGAGCGGATCCTTGCCAGCGTGCTGGACATTCACCGCGGCAGCATATTTGGCTGGCCGGGCCAGCTGCTGTTCATGATGGCCGCGGCCCTGATGCCGCTGTTCATGGTCACCGGCTTTGTGCTGTATCTTTCGCGCCGAAAGCATCGGCGCATGTCGCGGCGGATGATCGGGAGCCTGGTTCCGGGCGAATGAAGCGCGCAGCCGTGCAGGCTTGTGTGGAACATGCGGCAGCATCGGTAGCGGCCGCCGCAGTCGCGGCGTTTGGCCCAGGCAGACCAGTCGATTTCCTTCAATCGATAGTTAAGTCCCGCAAGCAGATACGCGGGGGCGCGCAGATGGAATCGTGCGCCGTTTACTTTTCGTTATCCATAAACCGGTGCGTGCGGGGAACGGCCGGCCGCGCCGCTCATTACTCCTTACCAGAGGAGTGGTGCGATGAATCAATTTGCCGGGGTGGACCGGGCGCTCGACGAAATGCTGGTGCAACTCGGCGGGATGGTGCTGAGGCTGTCCAGCCCGCAGGTGACGCGAACGCCCGAAGAGCGGCACGCGCTGGCGTGCTCGGTCAATCAATATTCGGTGTGTGCGGCGCGCTCGGACGATCCGCGCGTGCACGAGCTCAAGATCGAACTGGAAGAGACGGTCAAGCCGAAATTGCGGCTGGTCGCCAGCCGGTAAAGTACGCCGCCTGATCCCCTCTGTGACGCAAGCCGCTTCGGAAAAGGCGGGCGGCCGGGCCGCCTGGCGCAAAGACGCGCTTCGCGCTTTTGCCCGTCCGTCGCAACGTGCAGACCTCAAAGCGTCTTGAGGTATTCGATCAGTGCCTTTCGATCGCCCTCCAGCAGCTCCGGTCCGATCAGGCCTTTGATTTCCTTGTCCTTGTTGTAGTCCTTCCTGAATTCGTGACCTCTGTTCGAGTTTCCGCGAATGGAGGTATCGAATTTGAAGCCGTTGGTGATCGGGTCGGTGTTGTAGCCGAGCTTCACGGGGTCGTATTCGCGGCTGCCGAGATAGAATGTCGGCGGCCTTTTCTCGGGATCCCCGAGCAGATCTTCGATGGTCGGCACCGAACCGTTGTGCAGGTACGGCGGCGTCGCCCAGACGCCGTTGAGCGGACGCACCTTGTAGGCAAGCTCACCCCGGAGTTCGTTCGGCATATATCCTTCGATCCGCTTCCGCTCCGCCGGGCTCGTGGGTGGTTTCTTCTGGTCGAAGACGTAGTTGACGGTCTTCTCGACCAGATCGCCCAGTGCGAATGCGAAACTGCTGCTCTTGATCCCGAGATTTTCGGGGACCGCGACCGTGCGGGCCCCCATGTCTGCCGCCTGTGCGGGATCGGTTCCGATATGCGAGATCGGGATATTCTCGACCTTGAGGATCGGCTCGCCGGCCTCATTCCTGGTCCACCAGTCCTTGTTGTTGAAATCGTAGAACGCCTCGCTTGTCACCGGCGGGCGGTGACAGCCCTCGCAATGGGTCTTGTAGAGTTCGGCGCCCTTGTCGGCCAGTTTCTGATCGAACGGCGGCAGAATGTCGGCCGGCCATTTCGGAGATTTCAGGCCCGGAAAACCAGTCTTGGCGTTCGGCAGCGAGTCACCCTTGATCATCTGCTCCATCTTGAACAGCCGATCCACGTCCACGCTGGACTTATACAGTCCCTTCGACGGCTCGGTCAGATTGAGCTCCGCCGACACGCCGAGCGACTCGCCGGCGTTGCGCACCATAGGCTGCATGATGGAGCCGTTATACTGCACCCAGTCGAACCACGGCGTGTTCCAGATCCGTGGGTAATGCACCGGCGCGGAGGAGCCGGCGTAGTTTTCCGGCTTCCTCAGGTCGATTGAAAACACCTGGTTGCCGATCCGGTTGAGCGCATCGAGCCGTCCGTAACCTTCCAGGATGCTTTGGGAGGCCACCCGCTCTTCCAGGTTCTTGACGTGCTTGTACTGATTGAGAACCTGTTCGAGCTGGTTCCTCAGCGTTTCGCGGTCGTCGAGTGTGGCGTCCGGCCCCAGGATGCGCTCGGCGAAACGGTCGAACCGGCCGGGCCAGTAGCGCGTCAGCAAGAGCGAGATGCCCATGCCTTGCTTCATCGCGAGGAGATTGGTGAGCGCCGGTCCACCGTCAATGACGACGGCGGTGTCCTTGTAGGTGAAGCTGCCGGTGTGGCAGGCCGCGCAGGTCAGGCCGACACCGTTCATCTCCTTCTTGGTGCGCGGGTTGCGCCATACCGCGCCCGTCGAATCGAGCATCGGTGTGCCTTTCGCGAATCCGATCGGAAGCGCCTCCTTGCCGGGGATGATGGTATCCGGAATGAAGCCATAGCGGTCGAGATAGGCGGTGTCGCTGAACAGGCCGACCTTGCTGAACGGCACCCACGAAATCGTCGGCTGCTCCAGCGCCATGAACCAGTCATAGGGGAAGCCGAATGTCCGCGTTCCCTGGTCGGCGTGATAGAACCAGCTCAGATCTTTCTTGCTGACTCCCTGGTCGAGCCAGACGGTCTTCTTCGGCGTGGGATGCTCCACGATCTTCACATGCAGATCCTGCCAGAGCTTGGCGATATCGTCCTTGAAGGCGACATAACCGCCGACGATCGCCAGCACGATCACAATTGTCGCAATCCTCTTGCCACCCATGGCCTGCCCCCTGCCCAAAAACCGCGCCAGTGGCGCGCAATATCGGTCTGTTATCAAAAAACGCCGGAAGGCGAATCACCTTCGGCGTGCGGTTGAGTATGATGCCATCTTATAGTGGCGCTACACGTCTGTCCATGAATCCGATTCCTCTGGCCGGGGTGCGGTCGGCTGGCTTATCTCTCGCCCGGCTTTTTCCAGTATAGAGTTCCGATCATGCAGCAGAGTGTCGGATAGATCACATGAAGGCAGCCGAGGCGGAATCGGTCCGAATTGAGATCGGGCCCAATGAGGCGGTCTCCGGGTTGCTGATCCAGCCGCCGCAGGCACGCGCATGTTATGTGTTTGCGCACGGAGCAGGCGCGGGCATGACCCATGCGTCGATGGAGACCGTCGCCGCTGACCTCGGCGCACGCAGCATTGCGACGCTGCGCTATCAATTCCCCTACATGGAAAAAGGCGGCAAGCGGCCCGATGCGCCCGCGGTCGCGCACGCCGCGGTGCGAGCGGCGGTGGCGGAAGCCGCGCGACGCTGTCCCGCGCTGCCGCTGATCGCGGGCGGCCGATCGTTCGGCGGGCGCATGACATCGCAGGCGCAGGCGTTGTCCGCGTTGCCCGGCGTGCGGGGGCTGGCGTTTCTCGGTTTTCCGCTGCATCCGGCCGGAAAGCCTTCCAGCGATCGGGCCAAGCATCTCGCCGAGGTCAAAATCCCGATGCTGTTCCTCCAGGGCACGCGCGATGCGCTCGCGGAATTGAGTCTGCTCAAGCCGGTCGTCAAGGGCCTCGGATCGCGCGCGACGCTGCAGTTGCTTGAAGGCGCCGATCATTCCTTTCATGTGCTGAAGAGTTCGGGGCGGAATGATCGCGAGGTGATGGATGAGGCGTTGGACGCGTTCGCCGCGTGGGTAGATGGGATTATCGGCTAGCTCAGATGTCGTCCCTGCGAACGCAGGGACCCATAACCACAACCGTGTATTGTTGAAAAATGCCGTCTCCTATCGTGCCCTTTCCGCGGGCCGCGGCGTATGGGTCCCTGCGTTCGCAGGGACGACGGATGATAGAGTTGCGCCGTGCGCCATACCCACTACGATACGCCCATGATAAAAATCCTGATCGTCAATCCGAATACGACTGCCTCGATGACCGAAACGATCGGCGCCGCTGCGCGCGCCGTCGCGGCGCCCGGCACCGAAATATCCGCAGTAACGTCAGCGATGGGGCCGGTCTCGATCGAGGGCTATTACGACGAGGCGTTCGCCGTGCCGGGCCTGATCCAGGCACTGATGAATGCGCCTGATGCCGATGCGGCGATCGTCGCTTGTTTCGACGACACCGGCCTCGACGCCGCGCGGACCGCCGCGCATTTCCCGGTGGTCGGCATCTGCGAGGCGGCGCTGGTGACGGCGGGCCAGATCGCAAAACGCATCGCCGTCGTCACCACGCTGCCGCGCTCGATCGTGCCGCTGGAGGAACTGGTGCGCCGCTATGGTTTTGCGGAGAGGGTGCGGGTCACCGCCTGCGACGTCGCGGTGCTCGATCTCGACAAGCCCGGCTCGGGCGCTGAAGCGAAGCTTGAGGCTGAGATTGCCCACGCGCTGGATAAAGGCGCGGAAGCGATCGTGCTGGGCTGCGCGGGCATGGCCGATCTCGCGCAAAAACTGTCGCGGAAATTTGACGTGCCCGTCGTCGATGGCGTGGCAGCCGCGGTGAAGCAGGCCGAGGCGCTGGCCGGCCTGAAGCTCAAGACGTCCCGGCGTGGCTCGTACGCGTCGCCGGGCGTGAAGGACTATGATGGGTTACTCAAGCCGTTTGCGCCAAAAACATCAGGTCGCGTGTAGCCCGGATGGGGCGAAGCGCAATCCGGGGGAATCGCGCAGCCGGCCAGCCTTGCGAGCAGTCCCGGATTTCGCTGCGCTCCATCCGGGCTACGCATCTGTTACGCCGCCGTTGGCGCTCCATAGATCTTGTCGCGCAGCCGCCGCATGCCGGTGAGCCAGCGGTCGCGGCTGGACGCCTTGCGCTGCATGTATTCGGCGACCTGCGGGTGCGACAGGATGAGAAAGCGCTCTTGCTCCATCGCCTCGATCACCATGCGCGCCACTTCCGGCGATTGCAGCACGCCGTCGACCCGCGCGGCGCTCGGGCCCGGCGTCGTCATGCCTGTTTGCACCGATTGCGGGCACAGCACGGACACGCGGATGCCGCGGTCGCCATATTGAATGGCGAGATGCTCGGCTAGCGCCACCGCCGCATTTTTCGTCACGCCATAAGGCATCGAGTTCAGCGAGGCCAGCAGGCCCGCCGCGGAAGCGGTGTTGAGGAGATAGCCGGAGCCCCGCGCAAGCATGCCAGGTACCAGGGCGCGCGCTGCGAACACGTGGCTCATGACATGGACGCGCCAGCTTACGTCCCAGTCGGCGTCGGAGGCGGTCTCCTGTCCCTTGCGCGACAGGCCGGCGTTGGAAAAGAACACGTCGACCGGGCCATATTTGTCTTCGGCCGCGGCGATCAGCGCCTTGATGTCTTCTTCCAGCCCGACATCGGCCGTGATCGGCAAGCCGTCGATGTCGCCGGCGACCTTCGCCAGCTTGTCGCGCGATGTCTTCAGGTCGGCGACAACGACGCCGCGCGCACCGGCCTCCGCATAGGCGCGCGCCACCGCCTCGCCGATGCCGCTCGCAGCTCCCGTAACGATGCAGACCTTGCCTTTGACGTGCATGTTCGGCTTCCCTTGTTTTCTTTTTCTTGAATGGCGTCGAGAGTGATACGACCTCCGCGGCGCGGTCAATGCCGGTTTGCGCCGGCGATCAATTTTTTGCAGGCACGGTGCGCGCCGCTGGTGTCGGCTTCGCCAGCGTGCGATGACGTCGCGCGGGGCAATCAGGATCGGGAGAATTGAAGAATGCTCGAAGTGCGGGATGAGTCGAATGCGACGGCGCCGCTTGCGGACGCTCCGGAGTGGACGAGCGAGGCGGCCTGGTCGCTCTACCGGCTCCCCTTCAACGATCTGCTGTTCCAGGCGCAAACCATTCACCGCCGGCATTTCGATCCCAACCGCGTGCAGCTCAGCAAGCTGCTCAATATCAAGACCGGCGGCTGCCCGGAGGATTGCGGCTATTGCAGCCAGTCCTCGCATCATTCGACGGGGCTTGCCGCCTCGAAGCTGATGGAGGTCGAAAAGGTCGTCGCCGAGGCACGCAAAGCCAAGGCCGGCGGCGCGACGCGCTACTGCATGGGCGCGGCATGGCGCAATCCGAAGCCGAGAGACATGGATGCCATCGTCGAAATGGTCGGCGCCGTGAAAGCGCTCGGGCTCGAGACCTGCATGACACTGGGAATGCTGGACCGCGATCAGTCGGACCGCCTCAGCGCCGCGGGGCTCGACTACTACAACCACAATATCGATACGTCGGCGCGCTATTACCCGCAGGTGACCTCGACGCGCAATTTTTCCGATCGTCTCGACACGCTGGAGAATGTCCGGCAATCCGGCATGAAAGTGTGTTGCGGAGGCATCCTCGGCATGGGCGAGGAAGAAACCGACCGCGTCGAAATGCTGGTCACCCTTGCGAACCTGGCCGAGCCGCCGGAAAGCGTTCCGATCAACATGCTGATTCCGATCGCCGGCACGCCGCTCGCCAAGGCGGCGCCGATCGCGCCAATCGAGTTTGTCCGGATCGTCGCGCTCGCGCGCATCATGATGCCGAAATCATATGTCCGCCTGTCGGCGGGCCGCTCGGCAATGACGGATGAGATGCAGGCGCTCTGCTTCTTCGCGGGGGCGAATTCGATTTTCGTCGGCGACACCTTGCTGACGGCCGGTAATCCGGAGGACGAGGCCGACCGGAAGCTGTTCAATCGGCTGGGACTGCAGGCGATCTGACCGGGGTGGGCACAGCCGGCCTTCAGCCCTGATAGAGCCCCTTGTCGCGTGCCTGGCGGATGGCGAGCGCCGCCATCATGTCGAGCATCGGTGTCGACAGTCCGGCGGCGCGCGCGAACGCGGCAGGGGCGCGGACCAGCACGTCGATCTCCATGGCGCGGCCGAGTTCGTAATCCTGCAGGATTGAAGGCTTGTGGTCCGGTGCGGGGCCGGAGCGCGTGACGCGCTTGACCTCGGGGAAACAGCTCTGCGCAATGCTGTTGGCCTCGTCGAGCAGGCGCGGCACGATTTCGGCAAGCGCCGGATCGTCGCGCACGGCGCGTGCGGTCTGTCCGGTCAACAGGCATAGCACCGACATCGACATGTTGGTCAGGAGTTTTGACCAGATCGTTTCCCGGATCTGCGTGACCTCGGGCGAATCGATCGAGGCTTCGTTGAGCGCCGCACGCAGCCGTGCGACCCTCTCGCTGGCGCGGTCGTCGCATTCGCCGATCAGGAGCCGGTTGCGCTCGGGCGAAAGGTTCGCGACCACGCCCGGCGCGACGACTTCATTCGACGAGAACACTACGCCGCCGACGATAAGCTGTTTCGGGATGGCGGCGCGCAGGCGGCCGCCGGGATCGAGGAAGGCCAGGTCCGGCACCGGCGGATGCCTTGGCGAGAGCCCGATATCGTACCACCAGGGAACGCCGTTCTGTGCGAACACCACGGCGGTGTCCTCGCCGAGCAGCGGCTGCAGCCCTTCCGCGAGGCTGGGGAGGCCCGTTGCCTTCAGCGTGCAGATGACAGCGTCCTGCCGGCCCAGCGTGGCGGGGTCGCTCGATGCGCGCACCTTCGCCTTGAACTCGCCATTTCCAACACGCAGCGTCAGCTCGCCGGCTTTCACGGCATCCAGATGTGCGCCCCGCATCACGCAGGAAACGTCATGGCCTGCCAGTGCGAGCCGCACGGCAAAATGGCTGCCGACGGCGCCCGCACCGAAAACGCAAATCCGCATGGGTGGAAATCCTGCTGGGAGGGAAGGGCGTTGCTAGTTTTCACAAGCCGTGATCGGGCGCAACTGGTCCGCCGCACAGGGCGGGTTGCGGAAGGCGCGGCCTCGGCAGCGCGGGGAACCTTGCCGTTCAGTCAACGTTCATCCGTGTGCCGTCAAGCTCGCGGCATAGCGACAATGGGACGTGCGACCATGATGGGACGTACCATGTCAAAGATCACGCTGGGAATTGCCGCGATTGTTTTTGCAACGGTGCTGTCCGTGGCGGACTTTGCAATTGCAAGAGGCGGCGGTGGTCATGGAGGTGGCCACGGCGGCGGTCACGGTGGCGGCCACGGCGGGGGGCGCGGCGGCGGTCATCATGGCGGGGGTGGACACCATTTCGGCGGCCGGCATGGCGGCGGTCATTTTCACGGCAGGGCGGCGCATTTCCGTTCGTTTTCCGGACATCGCTCATTCTCCGCACGCCGTTCGTTCTCTACCCAACGCATGAATTTCGCGGGCAGTGGCGGCCGGGCGCTGAACTCGCGCGCACTCGCCCGCAGCTATCGCCATGCCGCAGCGCTGCATCGTCCCGCGGTACGGGCCAGCGTGACCGCGGGCGCGGCGCTCGCCGGCTGGCAATACGGACGGTCCAGAGGCGGCGGCTGGTGGCGCCACGGCAATGGCGGCTACGGCTGGGTCGGGCCGCTGTTCTGGCCGTTCGCCTATTTTGACATCTACGACTACGCACTATGGGGACCGCGTGTCGGCGCCCCGTTCTGGTACTACGGCTATGACGACATTTATGCCGGCCTGTTCGGCCCCTATGACTATGAGGGGCTTACGCGCTACCTGCCGCCGCGTGGTTCGCCCAACGCCGGGCCGGACCGGCTCGCGCTATTATGCGGCGAGGACAGCCGCGAAATCGCCGGCCTGCCGATCGACCTGATCGCGCAGGCGATCGAGCCGACCGAGGCGCAGCGCGCGGCCCTCGACGATCTCGCCAATGCATCGGTGACGTCAGCGCAGAAGATCAAGGCGGCGTGCCCGACCACGGTTGTGCTGACGGCGTCCGGCCGGCTTGCCTCGATGCAGCAACGCATCGAGGCGATGATATCAGGCGTCGCGACCGTGCAGCCGGCGCTGGACAAGCTGTACGGCCTGCTGACCGACGAGCAGAAAGCGCGGATGAATGCGGTCGCCGAGGATCAGGAAAGGAAGACCGAGCGGCGCCGTAACCGGTCGTTGGCGCGGCCCTGTGACGTCACGCAATCGTCGGCCTTGCAATGGCCGGCCGAGGAGATCGAGGCGCGGCTGCATCCGACCGAGGCGCAACGCACCGGCTTGACCTCCCTGCAGAACGCCAGCGCAAAGGCGGCCGACATGCTGGCCACATCGTGCCGGATCGACGAATCGGCCACGCCATCGGCGCGGCTTGCCGCCGTTGGCAAGCGCCTCGATGTCATGCTGCAGTCGGTCAAGCTCGTGCGCACCGCGCTCGATGATTTCTATGCGATGCTGAGCGACGAGCAGAAGGCGCAGTTCGAGGCGATCGGTCCAAGGCGGACGTCCCTGGCCGACAGGGCAGATATGATGCAGCGGCGCGGCCGGAGGTAGGTCGGCGGCGGTGACAATGCCTGCGATCCCGGCTTATTGTCCGGCATAACAAGATGCCGAACAAAGGGGCCGCTGAATGACTGCCAATCCGGTTTTGTGGGATCTCGACGCGCGCGGTGTCGCCACGGTGACGTTGAACCGTCCCGAGGTGAACAACGCCTATGATGCCGGGCTCATCAACGGCGTGCTCGCGGCGATGGATGAACTCGGCAGCAAGCCGAACCTCCGCGTCGTGGTGCTCAAGGGCAACGGCAAGCATTTCCAGGCCGGCGCCGACCTGAAGTGGATCAACGGCGTGCGGCCGAAATCGCCGGCAGAAAATGAGGCGGTGTCGCGCGCGACATTCGAGGCCGTGCAGCGGTTGAATACGCTGCCGATCCCGACGGTCGCGCTGGTGCAGGGCGGCTGCTTCGGCGGCGGCACCGGCGTGATCTCGGCGTGTGATGTGGTGATCGCCGCCGACAATGCGCTGTTCTCGATCACCGAGGTGCGCTGGGGGCTGACCGCCGCGATCATCATCCCACAACTCTGCGACGCCATCGGTGTGAGGCAGGTTCGCCGCTACGCGCTGACCGGCGAACGTTTTGGCGCGGTTGATGCCCGTCGCATCGGTCTCGTACATGAGGTGGTGCCGCTGGCGGAGCTGGAAGCCGCCGGCGCAAAGGTCGTGGAGCAGTTGCTGGCCAATGGTCCGCAGGCAATGGCGGAGACCAAGGCGCTTGCGATGGAAAGCTCATTCGGCGGCATGGGCGTGAATGACGAGGCCTATGCGCGGCTGGTGAAGATGCATTCGGCGCGTCGGCAGACCAGCGAGGCGTCGGAGGGGCTGGCGTCGTTTGCGGAGAAACGGCCGGCGAATTGGGGAACAGCGTAAATGTCGCCCAAACGTATCGCCATTGCCGGGCTGGGGGAGATCGGCAAAACCGTGGCGCGCAAGCTGGCGCAGGGTCTGCCGGGCCTCGCGCTTGCGGCGGTCACGACGAGGGATCGCGGGAAGGCGCAAGCCTGGCTTGATCGCGAAGGTATCTCGTGCCCGCTGGTCTCGCTCGATGAACTGCCCGGCCACGCCGACCTCGTTGTCGAATGTGCCCCGGCAGCGATCCTCGATCAGATCTGCCGGCCGATGCTGACCGCCGGCAAGCAGGTGATGGTGCTCAGCGCCAGTGCGCTGCTGCCCCGTCCCGATCTCGTCGATCTGGCCCGCGCGCATGGCGGTCAGATTATCGTGCCAACCGGCGCCTTGATCGGGTTCGATGCGGTTTCGGCCGCCGCCGAAGGCACCATCAACTCGGTGCAGATGGTCACGCGCAAGCCGCCCGGAGGTCTCGCCGGCGCGCCCTATCTCGTCGAGAACGGGATTTCCATGGAGGGAGTAAAGTCGGCCCTCTGCGTCTTCAAGGGCTCGGCGCGCGACGCGGCGGCAGCTTTCCCCGCCAACGTCAATGTGGTGGCGGCGTTGTCGCTCGCGGGCATCGGCCCGGATCGCACGACGATCGAAATCTGGGCCGATCCTGACGTGACGCGGAACTGTCACCAGATCAGGGTCGAAGCCGACTCGGCTTCGTTCACGATGGGAATCGAGAACATCCCATCGGAAAATCCCAAGACCGGCCGTATCACCGCGCTCTCGGTGATCGCGGCGTTGCGCAAGCTGACCTCGCCGCTGCAGGTCGGAACCTGAGCGCCTGTGCGGTCTACAGCGCCGGCGCGAGCGCGCGTTTCAATTGCTGAAGCAGCGCCTGCACCGCAGCCGCGTTGACCCGCCGCTCCGGGATCGTCGCCTTGACCCACAAATCCGGAATCGGGAATTCCGGAAGTACCACCTGCAGCGACCCGTCGCGCAGCGCGTCGGCCGCGAGATAATGCGAAATGAACGCAATGCCATTTCCGGCGATCGCGCTTTTCACCAGCACATGGCCCTCGTTCGAATTCAGCAGCGGGCGTACCTGAATGGTGATGCGGCCGCGCGGGCCGTCGAATATCCACTCGGGCCCGGTGGGAAGAAAACTCAGGCAGCGGTGTTCGACCAGATCGCGCGGGTGCCGCGGCATGCCGTGCGATTTGAGATAGGCGGGCGCCGCGCACAGCAGGCGCTTGAGCGCGCACAAGGGTTCATCGACGACACCGCCGAATGAATGCGGGAACGCGCCGATGGCAACGTCAAAGCCTTCCGTGACTGGATCAACCGGCCGGTCGATCAGCACGACTTCCAGTTTCAGCCGCGGATTTTCCGTCTGGAAGGCGCTGAACACATCGGCCAGCCGGGCGATGGTCAGCGATGTCGGCGCCTTGATGCGGAGGTGATCGATCAGATCATGGTCCTTTTCGCCCATGCGTGACAGAAGGTCGCCGACGTCAGCCACCACGCTGCGGGCGCGATGCACATATTGCTGTCCAGCTTCGGTCAACCGCAATTGACGGGTCGACCGATGAAACAGCGCGATGCCGATCTGATCTTCGAGCTGGGTGACGCGCTTGGCCACGACCGAGGTCGAGACTTTCAATTTGCGGGCGGCCGCCGAGAAGCCCGCGGCGTCTGCGGTCGCCAGAAAGGCCTGGAGATTGACGAGCGTATCCATCCACTTTTCTCGATTCGAGAAAGCTGATCGCACTATTTGCCGGATTGTAGTCCGCTTCGCGTTAATTCATAGTCCAGCGAAACAAAAATCATCAGGGATGGGATCGCTGCCGTGTCGGCCAAAACCATTGAAGAACCCGCTCGCCAGATTCCGCTGTACGGCGAATATGAAGTCGCCGTCCTCGGTGGCGGACCCGCCGGCATCGCCGCTGCCGTTGCCGCGGCGCGGGCCGGGCGCCG
This sequence comes from Bradyrhizobium sp. AZCC 2262, assembly GCF_036924535.1. Classification (NCBI taxonomy): domain Bacteria; kingdom Pseudomonadati; phylum Pseudomonadota; class Alphaproteobacteria; order Hyphomicrobiales; family Nitrobacteraceae; genus Bradyrhizobium; species Bradyrhizobium sp. AZCC 2262. Next base: position 8,534,223 of record NZ_JAZHRT010000001.1, read on the forward strand.
TACGCTGCTGATCGAGCGCTACGGCTTTCTCGGCGGCATGGGCACGGCCGCGGGCGTGACGAATTTCTGCGGGCTGCACGCCAACGTCCATGGCGAGATGCATCGGGTGGTGCAGGGCATCGCCTCCGACCTGCTCGCGCGGATCGACCGGCTCGATGGACTCAACGCGCCGCATCTGATCCTTGGCAAGATTTTCGCGCAGGCTTACGACACGGCGGCTTACAAGGTCGCGGCGGACGATCTGCTGGCGACGCACAAGGTCGATATTCTCTTTCATGCGCTGGGCGCGGGCGTGGTGATGCAGGATGAGAAACGCATCAACGTCCTGATGGTGGAGACCAAGGCCGGGCGCCAGGCGGTGCGTGCGGATATCTTCATCGACTGCTCGGGGGACGGCGATCTCGCGGCGTGGGCGGGCGCGCCATTCGAAGTCGGCGACAATGCCGGCGGCATGCTCTATCCCTCAATGATGTTCCGCCTCAACGGCATCGATCCCGAAAAGGCAGGCGAAGCCTGGCGCACCATTCCGGCGTTGATGGAAAAGGCGGAAGCCACGGGCACGCATCGGTTTCCGCGGAAGACCGCGATCGTGCGGCCGCAGCGATCGGCGATCGAATGGCGGGTGAATTTCACCCAGTTGGCGCGCGAGGACGGCACGGCCATCAGCGGGATTGACCCCGACCAGATGACGCGCGGTGAAATCGAAGGCCGGCAGCAGGCGGTGCAAGCGTTCGAATTCCTGCGCACGGTGCCAGGTTTTGAAAAATCCTACATCGTCGACCTGCCGCCGCAGCTCGGCATCCGCGAGACGCGGCGCGTGATCGGCGGCTACATGCTGTCGGGCGAGGACGTGCTCGGCTGCGCCTCGTTCGACGACTCCATCGGTGTCAATGGTTGGCCGATGGAACAGCACGTCGCGGGAGATGTGACCTTCACGTTTCCGCCGATTCCGGAATCGCGCGGCTTCAACGAATTGCCGTATCGCATGCTGGTGCCCGAAGGCGTAGACAATCTCTTGATGGCCGGCCGCTGCGCCTCGATGACCCATGAGGGCCAGTCGGCGGCGCGGGTCTCAGGCGCCTGCTTTGCGATGGGGGAGGCGGTGGGCGCCGCGGCGGCGCTGGCGCTGTCGGGCAATACGATTCCGCGCGACATTGCGGTAGAAAAGTTGCAACAAAGCCTGAAACAACAGGGCGCATTCATCGGTCGGGACCAGAGCGTGCCCGAGGGGTTATAGGAAAAAGGCAGAGGGAACGGGATGACGAAGTTTGCACGGTTCGCGCTGGCGGGCTTGTTGGCGATGGCGGCGGGCGGGACCGCGCGGGCCGATGACGCGCAAAAGGCCAAAATCGGCGTGCTCCGGCTGTCGTCCTCCGCGCCGGTGTTCATCGCGCAGGACAAGGGCTATTTCCGCGAGGCCGGCCTCGATATCGAATTGAAATTCTTCGACGCGGCGCAGCCGATTGCTGTGGCGACGACCTCGGGCGATGTCGATTTCGGCATCACGGCGTTCACCGCCGGGCTCTACAATCTCGCCGGCAAGGGCACGCTGAAGGTGATCGGCGGCATGAGCCGCGAAAAGGCGGGCTATCCGCTGATCGGCTATTTCGCCAGCAACAACGCCTATGCGGCCGGCCTGAAAACGCCGAAGGATCTTGCCGGCAAGCGCATCGCGGTGACGCAGGTCGGCTCCAGCTTTCATTATTCGCTCGGCCTGCTCGCCGACAAATACGGCTTCAAGCTCGCGGACGTGAAAGTGCTGCCGCTGCAGTCGCTGTCGAATGCGGCGGCGGCGCTGAAGGGCGAAACCGTCGATGCCGCGTTGCTGCCGATCTCAACCGCGCGCTCGCTGGTGGATTCCGGTGGCGCCAAATTCCTCGGCTGGGTCGGCGACGAGACGCCGTGGCAGTTAGGGGCGGTATTCGCCTCGCCGAAGACGCTTACCAATCATGCGATGGTGACCAAGCTTCTTGCCGCACTGGTGCGCGCCGATCGCGAGTATCACGACGTGATCCTGGCCTCCGTGAAGGACGGCAAGGCCGACATCAACGACAAGACCAAGCCGCTGCTCGAGATCATCGCAAAGTACACGAACCTGCCGGTGGAGCAGGTGGTCGGCAATTGCGCCTATATCGATCCCGACGGCAAGCTCGACGTCAGGAACGTCGACAACCAGATCGCATGGCTGCAGGAGCAAGGCTTTGTCGACAAGGGATTTGCGGCAGACGCGATCATCGCGAAGGAATATGTGAAGGCGGATTGATGCTCATGCCAAACCCGTCATCCTGAGGAGGCCGCGGAGCGGCCGTCTCGAAGGACGACGGCCACCAGCCGGGCCGCGCATCCTTCGAGGCTCGCTTCGCTCGCACCTCAGGATGACGGATCACGAGATCAACCAAATGGACCTGATCGCCGACCATATCTGCCATCGCTTCGGCACGCTGGACGTGCTCGACAAGGTGTCGTTCACCGTTGCCTCCGGCGAGGTGGTCGCGATTGTCGGTCCGTCCGGTTGCGGCAAGAGCACGCTGCTGTCGATCCTGGGCGGGCTGCTGCGCCCGAGCGAGGGAGGCGCGGAACTGCGCGGCGCGCCGCCGGCCGACAGCCTCAATCCGCTGACCTTTGTGTTCCAGGATTTTGCGCTGCTGCCCTGGTGCACCGTGGAAGCGAACGTCGAATTTCCACTTGCGCATACCGCGCTCGACACCGCCGCGCGCCGGGCCGTCGTTGACGACGCGTTGCGCCGCACGGGCCTGTCCGATTTCCGCGGCGCCTATCCAAAACAATTGTCGGGCGGCATGCGCCAGCGCGTCGGCATTGCCCGCGCGCTGGCGGTGCGGCCGGCGATCCTTTTGATGGACGAGCCATTGTCGGCGCTGGATTCGCAGACCCGCGAATTGCTGATGGAGGATTTCATCGGCCTGCTCGCCGACGGCACGATGGGCGCAGTCTATGTCACGCACAATCTGGAAGAAGCGGTGCGGCTCGCCGATCGCATCGTGGTGCTGTCGCGCCGGCCCGGCCGCGTCAGGGAGATCGTCGAAATCCCGATGACGCGCGCCGAGCGCGGTGCGATCGATGCGCGCGGCAAGTTGCTGGCGCTGCAGAACGATCTGTGGTCGCTGATCCGCGAGGAGGCGATCGATGCCGAGCGCGAGGTCCAGCATGCTTGAGCGCGCACCGCAGGACGATCGCGCAACCGAAGCCCGGCCGGTCGCCTTCCGCGGCGCGGGTTTTGTGCCAAAGGCGGGGCGCGCCTCCGGCTGGATCGCGCTCGCGCTGGTGATCGCGGTTTGGCAATTGGCCGGCGGCGCCGGCTGGATCAATCCGCTGTTCCTGCCGGCGCCTTCAGCGATTGCGGTCGCGATCTACAAGCTCGCGATGTCAGGTGCGCTCTGGCAGCACGTTTCGGCTTCAGTCGTTCGCATCGGCTTAGGCTGGCTGCTCGGCACCGCGGCCGGCGTGATCATAGGCTTTGCAATCGGGCTGTCGACGCTGGCGCGCGGCGTCGGCATCACCTTCATCTCCGCGCTGTTTCCGATTCCGAAAATCGCGCTGCTGCCGCTTCTGATCCTCTGGCTTGGAATCGGCGAGGAGCCGAAGATCGCGACCATTGCGTTAGGGGTGTTCTTCTCCACCGCGATCTCGGTCTATAGCGGCGTCGATGCAGTGCCGCGCAACCTGATCCGGATGGCGCAGAGCTTTAATGTGCCGTTCCACGCCATCGTGCGCCGCGTGATCTGGCCGGGCGCGCTGCCATCGATCCTCGCGGGGTTCCGCATCACGGCGTCAGTGGCGCTGCTGCTCGTCGTCAGCGCTGAAATGATCGGCGCCCAGTTCGGCATCGGCGCGTTCGTGCTGCAGGCCGGCAATCTGATGCAGACCGATCAGCTATTGGCCGGGGTGGTAATTCTGTCGCTGTTCGGGCTGGCGGTGGGGAAGCTGATCAATATGCTGGAAGCAAGGCTGCTGCACTGGCGGTAACGTGGGGGAGTAGGGTGGGCAAAGCGAAGCGTGCCCACCACTTCGATCTCCGCAACGATGGTGGGCACGTCGCTAACGCTCCTTTGCCCACCCTACGAGTCTCCCGTCGTCCCTGCGAACGCAGGGACCCATACCGCGTGATTTGTCGATAAGGCAATGTGGCCGACGACCTTCCGCAAAACGAAGGCCGGTGGCTATGGGTCCCTGCTTTCGCAGGGACGACGATGGACCATTCACGACAACGGCCTCACGCGTTGCCGCGGTCCTCGCGGAACAAATCGAGCTTCTGCTGCACCGGGCGGTCGGAGAATGAGAACAGCACCGAGTCGGTGTCGGCCTCATGCGTGACCCAGTGCCAGCTCGGCACCACGAACAGGTCGCGCGGGCCCCATTCGAAAATCTGGTCGCCGATCCGGGTCCGGCCCTTGCCTTCGATCGCGGCGAACACGGTGGCGTCGGTCGCGCGGTAGCGCGCGGTCTTGAAGCCCTTCGGCAATAGCTGGATGAAGGTGCCGATCGTCGGCATCGCGAAATCGCCGGTCTCGGGGTTGGAGAATTTCAGCTTCAGCCCGTGGCAGGCGTCCCATTCGTCGCGCGTCTTGGCCAGCTCCAGCGCCTCGCGCGTATAGTTGTAGGGATAGTTGAAGATCGGCGAGGTCTTGGATTTGCGCTTCTCATCGACCGGCAGCAGATTGTGGCCGTAGCGCGCAAAGCTGTCGCCGGCGGGCTTACTGATCTTCTGCTGGTCCTCGTTCGATCCTTCGGCAAAAGACGCATCGAAGAACTGCACCATCGGGATGTCGAGCCCGTCGAGCCAGAACATCGGCTCGGATGTTTCGTTGGAATGGTCGTGCCAGGTCATCGAGGGCGTGATGACGAAATCGCCGGGCTCCATCGCGGTGCGCTCGCCGTCGACGGTGGTATGGGCGCCCTTGCCTTCGAGCACGAAGCGCAGCGCCGACTGGCTGTGCCGATGGGCGGGCGCGACGTCGCCGGGGACCACCATCTGCACGCCGGCAAACAGCGACGTCGTGACCTTCGACTGGCCGCGCAGGCCGGGATTCTCCAGCACCAGCACCCGCCGCTCGGCTTCCTTGGCGGTGATCAGCTTGCCCGCTTCGGTCATGTAGTCGCGGATGGAATCGAACTTCCACAGGTACGGCCGGCAGGCGCTTCGCGGTTCTGGGGTGACGAGATCGCCCAGCACGTTCCACAGCGCGGAGAGATTCTCGCCGTCGATCTTCCTGTAGAACGCCTCGCGTTCCGGGGTCTTCTGCACGGCTTCCATGATCAGCCTCCCGTCATTTTTTCTATCGTTTCATGATTGACAGTATACTTACAATATGGATAGCGTCAATGACAGCCCGCCAAGGCAAACGATAAAAGGCAAACGATAAAATCCGAGGGAGGTTCCGATGAAGCTGCATGGCTATTTCCGCAGCAGCGCGGCATACCGCGTCAGGATCGCGCTGAACCTCAAGGGGTTGCCGGCCGATCACCTGTCGCATCACCTTCGCAAGGGCGAACAGTGCGCGCCCGCCTATCTCGCCATCAACCCGCAGGGGCTGGTGCCGACGCTGGAAGACGGCACTGGGGCCGTGCTGACCCAATCACTCGCCATCATTGAATGGCTGGACGAGACCCATCCCAATCCACCGTTGTTGCCAAAGGAGCCGCTGCGCCGTGCCAAGGTGCGCGCATTCGCCATGGCGCTCGCCTGCGATACGCACCCGGTGCAAAATCTCAAGGTTCTGGCACGTTTGCGCCAGCTCGGTCTGGGCGAAGAGAAGGTGACGGAATGGGCGGCCTGGGCCAACCGGGAGGGATTGTCCGCCTGCGAAACGCTGGTCGCGGGCGAGGCCGGCCCATTCTGCTTCGGCGACAAGCCCACCCTGGCCGACCTCTGTCTGGTCCCGCAGCTTGGCAATGCGCGGCGCTTCGGCGTCGATGTTTCGGCCTATCCGCGGCTGCTGAAGGCTGAGACAGCGGCCAGGGAAATGAAGGCGTTCACTGATGCCGCACCGGACAAGCAAGCCGATGCCGAGTAGGCCCTCACCCATCACGATGGACGCGGTCTACGCCGCGCCCGGCTACCTGTTCCGCCGGATGCAGCAGATCGCGGTCTCGATCTTCGTCGAGGAATGCAGGGCGTTCGACCTGACGCCGGTGCAATATGCGGCGCTGGTGACGATCCACACCCATCCCGGCATCGACGCCACCCGGCTGTCGGCGGTGATCGCCTTCGACCGCTCCACACTCGGCAACGTGATCGAGCGGCTTGAGAGCAAGGCGCTGATCGAGCGCAAGCCCTCGCGCGAGGACAAGCGCGTCAAGCTGCTCCATCTGACCAAATCGGGTGCAGCCGTGCTGCGCGACATCATGCCCTCGGTGGAGCGCGCGCAGGTGCGGATGCTGCAGCCCTTGAAGCCGGCCGACCGCAAGACCCTGCTGGCGCTGCTGACGCAGCTCGTCGATCTCAACAACGAGGCCTCGCGCGTGCCGCTGCGCGCCGAGGATGCGCTCGAACATCTGGGGAAATCGAATTGATGGACGCACGGCCGGTTTTGATCGCAGGTGGCGGAATCGGCGGGCTCGCCGCAGCGCTTGGGTTGGCGCAAAAAGGCATCCGCTCGATCCTGCTGGAAAGGGCCTCGCTGCTCGGCGAAATCGGCGCCGGCATCCAGCTCGGGCCCAACGCATTCCACGCCTTCGACTATCTCGGCGTCGGCGAGGCCGCACGAAGCATGGCCGTCTATATCGATCAGCTCCGGCTGATGGATGCGTTAACGGCCGAGGAGATCACCCATGTCGATCTTGGCGATGCGTTTCGCGCGCGTTTCCGCAATCCCTATGCGGTGGTGCATCGCGGCGATCTGCACGGCGTGTTCCTGCGCGCCTGCCAGAGCCATGAGCTGATCGAACTACGCGTCAGCAGCGAGGTGGTCGGCTACGATCAGGATGGCTCGTCGGTGACGGCGCGGCTTGCCAATGGCGAACGCGTCACGGGGCGGCTGTTGATCGGCGCCGACGGGCTGTGGTCGAACGTCCGCAAGCAGGTGGTCGCGGACGGGTCGCCGCTTGTGTCCGGGCATACGACGTACCGCTCGGTGATCCCGACCGAGCAAATGCCGGAAGATTTGCGCTGGAACGCGGCGACGCTGTGGGCCGGGCCGAAATGCCATATCGTGCATTATCCGCTGTCGGGCTGGAAGGTGTTCAACCTCGTCGTCACCTATCACAACGACGCGCCGGAGCCGGTGGCGGGCAAGCCTGTCAGCGACGAGGAAGTCATGCAGGGCTTTGGCCACGTGCATGAGCGCGCGCAGGAGATTATCCGCCACGGAAAGAACTGGCGGCTGTGGGTGCTGTGCGACCGCGATCCGGTCGAGCGCTGGGTCGACGGCCGCGTCGCGCTGCTCGGCGACGCCGCGCATCCGATGCTGCAATATTTCGCGCAAGGCGCGTGTCAGGCGATGGAAGACGCGGTGTGCCTGTCGCACATGCTGGCGCAGCATGATGATTACGCCACGGCGCTGGAAGCCTATCGTGCACAACGTTTCCTGCGCACTGCAAAGGTGCAGTTGATGTCCCGCGCCATCGGCGAGCACATCTATCACCCCGCCGGCGGACATGCCCGGCTGCGCAATGCGATCATGGGCGCGAAGACGTCGGAAGAGTGGTACGGCGATCTGGCGTGGCTGTATGGCGGGACGGGGTTGGCGGGGTAGGGGCCGCGTACTCCGCTGTCGTCCCGGCCTTGAGCCGGGACCCATAACCACAGGAAGTCGTGCTGGGCACGCTGGGGCTACAGCGATCGGAACAGCCAACATTGGTGGCTATGGGTCCCTGCGTTCGCAGGGACGACACCGAGTTTGTGGCTACCGCGCTACATCTTCATCAAGGCCTGGCGGTCGATCTTGCCCGTGCCGGTCTTCGGCAATTCCCCGATGAACCTGATCTCGCGCGGATATTTGTAGGGCAGCAATTTTTCCTTGACGTAATCCTGCAGCCTCCTTGCGGCTTCGCTCTCCTTGAAGCCGCCCTTGTTCATCACCACCACAGCTTTCAGCGTCATGCGCCGATCAGGCAGCTCGGCGGCGAATACGGCGCATTCTCTGATGTCGGGGTGCTCGGCAAGGCACAACTCGACCTCGAGCGGGTAAACCCATTGGCCGGATATCTTGATCAGGTCGTCGGCGCGGCCGCGGAAGAAATGAAAACCGTCGGCATCGCGCAGGAAGCGGTCGCCGGTGTAGATCCAACCGCCTTCGCGAATGGTCTCCGCCGATTTGTCGGGCCGGTTCCAATAGATCGGGGTGCTGGAATCGCCGCGGACCCACAAAATGCCTTCCTCGTTGTTGCCGACCTCGCGGCCGTCCTTGTCCTTCAACAGGATTTCGTAGCCGGGAACACGCAAGCCCGCCGCGCCGAGTTTTTTCTTTTCGGGGCGGTTGGAGAGATAGATGTGCAGCACTTCCGTCGAGCCGAGCCCCTCGATGATCTCGAGTCCCGTCAGCGCCTTCCAGCCGTTGAAGACTTCCGCCGACAGCACCTCGGCGGCCGACAGAGCCATCCGCAGCGGCGAGAAGTCCGCCGCAGCCGCACCCTCGGCCTTGGTCAGCGCGGTGTAGAGCGTTGGCAATCCGTAGAACACGGACGGTCGATATTTCTCGATCGCCTCGAAGATCGTTGCCGGCTTCGGTTGCCCGGGCAGCAGCAGAGTCGCCGCACCGACCGAGAACGGGAAGGTGATGGCGTTGCCGAAGCCGTAGGCGAAGAAAATCTTCGGGACCGAGAAGCAGATGTCGTCGGGCGTCAGCTTGAGCACGTTGCGCGCAAACGCCTGCTCGCTATAGGCCATGTCGTGCTGCAGGTGGACGATGCCCTTGGGACGGCCGGTCGAGCCGGATGAATACATCCAGAACGCCATGTCGTCGCGCCTCGTGTCAGCTTCGGGCAGATCGGTGGAGAATCCCTGCAGCCATTGCTGCGCGATGAAGGTTTTCGGCACGGCGTGTTCGCCCGCCGCGCCATTGACCACGACCAGGGTTTGCAGCGGCGTGTCCTTGCAGGCCTCCGCATTGAATCGCGACGTGAACTCGGCCTCCGCGACGGCTACGGCTGCACCGGCGTCCGAAAGGTAGAACTGCAGCAGGTCCGGCGGCGTCAGCGTGTTGATCAACAGCGGCACAAAACCCGACCGTACCGCGCCGAAAAACGCCGCAGGATAGACCGGCGTGTCGTCGAGGAACATCAGGATGCGGTCGCCGCGCTTCAGGCCCAGCGACTGAAAGCCATGCCCCCATTGTGACGCCTCGGCGCAGAGCTGTGCGTAAGTGCGCGTGCCGCCGGGGCCGGTCAGCGCCAGCCGCTCGCCGCGGCCGGCCGCGAGATTGTCGAACAGGATGTGGCTGGCGTTATAGCTTTCCGGAATCGCAAAGCCGATCTCGCGCGCGCCCGGATTGTCGCGGGGCACCAAATCGGAAATGTGTGACGTCATGCCTGGCTCCCGATCTTCTTTTCCGCCTCGTAACGGGCCATGAATTCCGGCGACATCGCGCGCAGCCTCGCATCCGCGATCCGCCCGGAGCGGGTGATGTAGCTGTAGGCAAAATCCATCAGGTCGAGCTTCATGTGTTCGGGAAAATGTTCGTACCAGTCGGCGCTGGTGCGCGCCGCCGTCACCAGCTTTTGCACGATCGGTTTGCGTTCGGCCTGGTAGCGGGCGAGGCTTGCGGGAATATCGTTTTCCGCCTCCAGCGCCTTGGTCAGCGCGATCGCGTCTTCGATCGCGAGCCGGGTGCCCGAGCCGATCGAGAAATGCGCGGTATGCAGGGCGTCGCCGATCAACACCATGTTGCCGTGCGACCAATTCTCGTTCCAGATCCAGGGGAAATTCCGCCACACCGATTTGTTCGAGACCAGCGAATGGCCGTCCAGCGTGCTTGCGAATATCTCCTCGCATATCGCCTGTGACTGCTCGATCGTCTTGTGCTCGAAGCCGTAGGCCTGCCAGGTCGCCGCGTCGCATTCGACCAGGAACGTGCTCATGGAGGGTGAATAGCGATAGTGGTGGGCGTTGAAGAACCCCAAATCGGTTTTGACAAAAGTCTGCGACAGCGTGGCAAAACGCTTGGTGGAGCCATACCAGGCGAACTTGTTGGTCGAATGCGAAACCGAGGCGCCGAATTCCTTCTCAAAGCCGCGGCGCACCAGCGAGTTCAGCCCGTCGGCGGCGACGATCAGGTCGTATCCCCCAAGCTCGTCCAATGACTGGATCGTGGTGTTGTATCGCGCCGCAATTCCCGCCGCGCGCACGCGCTGCTGCAGGATGGTCAGGAGTTCAAGCCGGCCGATCGAGGAGAAGCCGATGCCGTCGATCTCGACGCTCTCGCCGCGCAAATTGAGCGTGATGTTCTTCCAGCTCTCCATCCGCGGCGTGATGGCGTCCACCGTCTCGGGATCGTCGGCACGCAGAAATTCCAGCGCCTGTTCGGAAAACACCACGCCAAACCCCCAGGTCGCGCCTTCGGGGTTCTGTTCGAACAGGTCGATATGCGCGTCCGGGTGACGCCGTTTCCAGAGATAGGCGAAGTAGAGACCGCCAGGGCCTCCGCCGATGACGGCGATACGCACGTCTTCCTCCCAATCGACAGTATACTGTTTAATTTGGATCGGAGACTAATCCGCGCCGGAAATTTCCGCCACAAAAAAATCGACCGGAACCCGGGCTCCGGACGGCCGAAATCAGCCTTCTGCCGCCGGGGGCCTCGCCGCGAGCATGAGCCTGCGGCGATGGATCGAACCTTCCAGCCGATTGGCCATCGAGACCAGCGTCGAGATATCCTGCGCGTTTTCGCTTCTGATCGCGTTCGCCATCTCGGCATCCAGCGCCGCGTCGACCTGACTTTCGATTTCGGCCAGTTCGGCGTCTGTCGTCACCTCCCTTATTCGCCGCGGCAAGGCGAACAAGGTCTTCATGACAGCTTCCTCCGGCGTCGGCCGCTCAATCCCGAGAAACCGCCAGGCGGCTGCAAGGATCGAAGCCAACGCCCCCAACACCATCGGCGTCAGATAGATCCAGTTGCTCCATCTATCCATGAAGCTTTGCTGAGTGCCGTTGTAGAATGCTGCAGCCCCCGGGTGGACCGGAATATAGGCGTCAGGATCGGTATCGGGGGCTGTCAGTGCGGCCAGCAACGGCTGATCCCGCACGAGGTCGTTGCGTGCGTTGATGAGTGCCTGTGTCAGGGCCGTGATCACGTCGGGGTCGAGCTTCTTGTTGGCGACGAGATAGGAGCCGACGCGCAGCGTGGTCAGGTCGGCGTCCGGGACCGGCGGATTGCCCCTTAGCGTCCCGAGCGGAATATCAAAACTCTCATAGGCGCCGTCCACATCTGCAATGGCGCCGGCGGACTCGACCGGGATCAAGGTTGGAAAGGAGTCGTGGCTGCCACGGAAGAAGCGCCGCACGAGCGACAGATATTTTTCGTTGAGGGGAACGACCACCAGGAATGCGCTGGCTTCCTTCGACTGGATCGCGCGCGGCGTATCCGCCGGCGCGATATTCTTGAAAATGACCTTGTCGGCGAGATCATATTCCTTTTTCAGGGCATCGACGATCCTTTGGTTGATCTCGCCGCCGACCACGCCAACGGTGTGACCTCTCAATTTCTCAATGCTTGTCAGCGCCGTGCCGGGCGCGAGGATCATCAATACCGATTTGTTGACCAGCACGACGCTTCGCGCCTGGGAGAGATCGCCGACATCGGCTCGAACGATGGCCAAGTCCGCTTTTCCGGCGGCAAACATCTTTGCGGAATCCAGCACGCTGTCCGTCGGCACGACGGTGACTCGTACGGGAGACTTCGCTGCATCAAGCCGGCCGGCGATGATCGAGGCGACCTTGCTTGCCTCGCCGTCGAACGACCCCACCGCAAGGCTCAGCGTTACCGGCTTCGAATAATACCGATACGCGACAAGGCCAGCGCCAAGGGCGATGCCAACGAGGCCCGTCAAAAGCACGACGCGAGCCCAGAGCGGCAGCGGTGCGGAAAAATTCTTCATGCGTCTCGGACCATTGCGCGCCTGGTTTGCAAGCGGTCGATGCTGGCATATCGTTCGCGATCCGCAAAGCCCGCGCCATGGTCGGGACCGGCAGCGAGCCGACCGCTGGGCCACGAGGGCGGATCACAGCGATCGGAACGCAGGCGCATCCGGTCAAGGCCGGATCTCGTCAGCTCAGGTGCAGCGGCGAACCTTGACGCCGTCCACCACCACGGTCCTGCAGACCACGGCAGGCTTGCGGACGACGGCTGCGCCGCCGGCTCCGGCGCAGCCGGCCCGAACGACGCCGCGGGCGCAGACGACCGCGTTGGCCTCGGTGGTTTCGAACGTCATGGTGGCAGAAAAGGACAGCAAGGCGGCTGCGATCAGCAAAAAGGAACGCATATAAAATCTCCCGGACTGGTTGATATTCAGGTTTTGAAAGTTTTTTCTCGAAAGTTATTTGGCAAGGTTCTGCGGATGCCTGTCGCGGCGTGCGCGCACACCGATCTCGTTTCGGTCGTCGGCCGGCACGAACGCCAGCCGCCTCTTCATTTCTTCTCTGCCGCGGCAAGCACCTTCTTGCAGGCCGGCGTGATCTTGTCGCTCTCCTTGGCGAGGCAGGCGATAATGCGTCCACCGCCCGGGGTGACGCCTTTGCAATATTTCTCGTAGTCGCCCATGCAGGCGCTGCGCTGTTCGGCGGTCAACTCCTGCGCCGATGCGGCCTGCGACATGCAGAGCACGGCGGTGGCGATCAGGATGGCGCGTAGCATCGATTTTCTCCCTTCGTTATGGAGGCCGATCGTTGAGGTGAGTATCCGCGGATCGAGATGCCGGCCTTCTTGCTTCTTGATCGCGGACCCGCTGTAGTGAAGCTCCCGTTCACCGCTGCAAGGAAAACCCATGGCGCAGGTCAGGGCGAAATGGCTGGCGTTCTATGCCGAACATGTCGAGCCGGTTTCCAAGGAAATATTCTCTCACGTCGAAAAGATGATCATCGGAACGTTGATCGTATCGGCCGGCGCCCATGTATCGAGCGCAGAGCCGTTGATCGTTCTGTTTGGCTATCTGCGCCATGGTCTCATCGGCCGCGGCGTCATGCTGTTCGGCGTTATTCTGCTGGTGCTGAATTTCGTCGACGGTCTGTACAAGCTCGCCAAGCTCAATTGGCATATTGCGTACCAAATCCTGATGACGATCCTGTATTTCGCGCTTTCGGTGCGGCTCATTCAGCTCATCCTCGCCTTTCGCGGCGAGTGACCGGCGGTCCCCGGATCAGTGAAGGACCGCCCGCAGGCGTGTGATTATCGCGCCGCGAACTGGGACAGCACGTCCTTGCAGGCCGGCGAGAGCTGGGCGGCGTTGGTCGCCAGACACTGCACGATCCGGCCGCCGCCAGGCGGCACGCCGCCGCAAATCGAGCGGACGTCGGCGCCGCAAGCCGACCGCAGCACCAACAGTTCTTCACGCGGCCGCATCGGCCGCAGCACGATCACAGTCGGCGCCGCCGGTGCTGCGGCAGCCGCCGCTGCCGGCGCCGCGCCTGCCGCGGGAGCTCCACCGCCGCTGGCGGCGGAGACGGCTTTCTCGCAACCGGCTGAAAGCTTAGCCTTGTTCTTTTCGAGGCATTGCAGCGCCGGAGCTCCGCCGGTCGGCACGCCCGCGCAGACCTTCGGATAATCGGAACGGCACGCGCTGCGGATGGCGGAAATCTGGGCGCTGGTCGGCTGTCCCGCGGGCGCAGCGGCTGCAGCCGTTGGCTCGGCCGCCTTCGGCGCGGTTGTCGTCGCCGCTGCTTTCGGTGCAGCGGTGTCGGCCGGCTTGGCTGTCGCTGGCGCTTCCACGGCGCGCACCGCGCTCTGGCAGCTCGATGAAAGGCTCGACATATTCTTCTGCAGGCATTGCAGCGAGGCCTCGCCGCCCGGAGGTACGCTGGAGCAATGCGCTATGTAATCGGAGCGGCACTGGGATTTGATGGCGTCGCGCTGCGCCTGGCTCGGCGCTTGCGCAAACGCGGGTGCTGCTGTTGCCAGTATCGCGGCAACCGAAAGCCACGGCGCAAGCCTGCTCGCACGTTTCAACGTGTTGATCATTTGAATAAATCCTTTTGTCGTCGCAGGAAGCCTGCCGCTTCAACCGCAGTGAAATTTCACAGTAAAAATTCTAACGGCCCGCATCATTTTCGCTTTCGGGTTTCACTGCAAGCGGATTGTTGCTATTTTCATGGGGTGGCGCCGAACGCCGATTTCTGAATAGACATTTTTCTGAACAACCCAATTGAGGCACGAAAAATGAAGCCGATGCGTTCGCCTGCACGCCTGAGTCCACACCGCACCATCGGACAGGGAGCCGCTTCGGTCCGGCGCGCGGCATTCGCAATCGCCGCGATGGGTATGTTAAGTGCCTGCGAACAAAATACTTTTGTTCCGCCGCCGCCGGCGAAAGTGGATGTGGCGGTGCCGCTACAACGGTCTTTCACGCGCTATCTGGAGGCGACCGGCAATACGGCCGCGATCAAGAATGTCGATCTGGTTGCGCGCGTGCAGGGCTTTCTGCAATCGATCAACTACAAGGATGGCGCCTTTGTGAAGGAAGGCACGTCGCTGTTCACGATCGAGCCGGATACCTACAAGCTGAAGCTCGAACAGGCGCAGGCGGCGGAAACAGGCGCTCAGGCAACGGTGAGGCAGGCCGAGGCGGACTTCAAGCGCCAGCAGGAGTTGGTGCAGCGGCAAGCCGTTTCCCAGGCAACGCTGGATACTTCCACCTCGACGCGCGACAATGCGCAGGCGAGCCTGCTTCAGGCCCAGGTCAATACCAAGATTGCGGCGGTCAATTACGGTTATACCAATGTGACCGCGCCGTTTGACGGCGTCGTCAGCGCGCATCTCGTTTCCGTCGGCGAACTCGTCGGTGCTTCGTCGCCGACGCAACTCGCCACCATCGTGGCGCTCGATCCGATCTGGGTGAATTTCAACGTCAACGAACAGGACGTGCTGCGGATCCGGGCGGAAGCCCGCCGGCGCGGGCTGACGGCTGATGATCTCAGGCAGTTGCCGGTCGAGGTCGGGCTGCAGACCGAAACCGGCTTTCCGCACAAGGGCAGGCTCGACTATGCGGCCGCAACGCTTAACCAGTCGACCGGTACGCTTCCGGTGCGCGGTGTGCTGCCGAATTCGGACCGTACCTTGTTGCCGGGATTCTTCGTCCGGGTCCGCGTCCCCGTGGATCAGGTGCAGAATGCGCTGTTCGTGCCCGACGTTGCCCTCGGCAGCGATCAGGCCGGACGATACCTGCTGGTCGTGAACGGTGAAAATATCGTCGAGCAGCGCAAGGTGCGAACCGGGCCGCTGGAGGACGGGCTGCGCGTCATCGAGGAGGGCCTGAAGGCCGACGACCGCGTTATCACCGCCGGGCTGCTGCGCGCGATTCCCGGCCAGAAAGTCGATCCGCAACTGAAGACAATCGAAGCGCAGCCGGCTGCGGCCCAGTAGGAGCCGCCCATGATTTCGAAGTTCTTTATCGAGCGGCCCGTTCTCTCGAACGTCATCGCGATCCTGATGATCTTGATCGGCGGCGTCTGCCTGTTCCGGCTGGCGGTTGCCCAATATCCCGACGTCGTGCCGCCCACGGTTCAGGTTACCACCCGCTATCCCGGCGCCAGCGCGAAAACCGTGATCGACACGGTGGCGCTGCCGATCGAGCAGCAGGTCAACGGCGTCGAGGACATGCTGTACATGCAGTCCTACAGCGGCGCCGACGGTTCCTATTCGCTGACGGTGACGTTCAAGATCGGCACCGACCTCAACTTCGCGCAGGTGCTGGTGCAGAACCGGGTGTCGAGCGCGCTGTCGCAGCTGCCGCAGTCGGTGCAGAGCCAGGGCGTCACCGTGCAGAAGAAGTCGACGGCGATCCTGCTGTTCGTGACGCTGACGTCGCCGAAATCGACCTATGACAGTCTGTTCCTGAGCAACTACGCCACCATCAATATCCGTGACGAGCTGTCGCGTCTGCCCGGTGTCGGCAACGTCACGGTGTTCGGCGCCGGCCAGTATTCGATGCGGGTCTGGCTCGATCCGAACAAGCTGTATGCGCGCAACCTGATGCCGCAAGACGTTATTTCGGCGATCCAGCAACAGAGCCAGCAGGTCACCGCGGGCCAGGTCGGCGCGCCGCCGGCTCCTGCAGGACAGGCGTTTCAATATACCCTGAATGTCAGCGGACGGCTCGACGACACCAGCGAGTTCGAAAACGTGATCGTCAAGACCGGCACCAGCGGTGACGTCACGCGTGTGCACGACGTCGGCTGGGTCGAACTCGGCGCCCAGACCTACAGCCAGATCTTTTCGCTCAACAACAAGCCGGCCACCGGCATCGGCGTGTTCCAGTCGCCCGGCGCCAATGCGCTCGAGGTCGAGCAGGCCGTCAAGAAGAAGATGGAGGTGCTGGCGAAGGCGTTTCCGCAGGATGTGGTTTACGACGCGCCGTTCGACACCACCAAGTTCGTCTCGGAGTCGATCAACGAGGTCTACAAGACCTTGATCGAGGCGGGCCTTCTCGTGCTGGTCGTGATCCTGATCTTCCTGCAGGACTGGCGCGCAATGCTGGTGCCGGCGACGACCGTGCCGGTGACCATCATCGGCGCTTTCGCGGCCATGGCAGCGCTTGGCTTCACCGTCAATATCTCGACGCTGTTTGCGATCGTGCTGGCGATCGGCATCGTGGTCGACGACGCCATCGTCGTGGTCGAGGGCGCGGCCCACAATATCGAGAAGGGCATGTCCGGCCATGACGCGGCGATCAGCGCGATGGACGCGCTATTCGCGCCGATCATCGGCATCACGCTGGTGTTGATCTCGGTGTTTTTGCCTTCGGCCTTCCTGCCGGGGTTGACCGGGCGGATGTACGCGCAATTCGCGCTGGTGATTGCCGCGACCGCGCTGCTCAGCGCCATCAATGCGGCGACGCTGAAGCCGACGCAGTGTGCGCTGTGGCTGCGCCGGCCCGCGCCCCCGGAACAGCGCAACTTCTTCTACCGCGGCTTCAATGCGGTCTATAACCGCGTCGAGGCGGCCTACAGCCGGCTGATCGGCCGGCTGGTCGCGCACAGCAATGTGTCGGTGATCGCAGCGCTGATCCTGATCGCGATCAGCGGTTATGGGCTGTCGCGGGTGCCGACCGGCTTCATTCCGATCGAGGACCAGGGCTATCTGCTGGTGGCGGTGCAATTGCCCGATGGCGCCGCGCTGGATCGGACCCAGCATGTGCTCACCCGGGTCAGTGAGATCACCAGCAAGACGGCAGGCGTCGATCAGGTGATCACCATTGCCGGCATTTCCGCGCTCGACAATTCCTCGAGCCTCGCCAATGCCGGCGTGGCCTATCTGATCCTGAAGGAGTGGAGTGCGCGGGGACCGGGCGAGGACCTGCGCTCGCTGTTCGTCGGATTGAACGAAAAACTATCCGTCATCGAGGAGGCGCGGATCCTGGTGGTGCCGCCGCCGCCGATCCAGGGCATCGGCAATGCCGCCGGCTTTGCGATGCAGGTCCAGCTCCGCGACGGCAATTCCGATTTCAGTAAGTTGCAGGCGATCACCGGCGCGGTCGTCGCCAATGCGTCGACACAGAGCGCGCTGCAGCGGGTGAGTTCGCCGTTCCGCGCGACGGTGCCGCAGTTCGACATCGAGGTGGACCGGATCAAGACCCAGACCCTGCATGTCACGACCGACCAGATCTTCTCGACGCTGTCGTCCTACATGGGTTCGACCTTCGTCAACCAGTTCAACAAGTTCGGCCGTACCTTCCAGGTCTATGCGCAGGCAGATGCGCAATTCCGCCTGACGCCGCGCGACATGCAAAACATGATGGTGCGCAACAGCAATGGCGACATGATTCCGCTCGGCACGGTGGCGACGATCACGCCCTCGGTCGGCCCGTCGCTGATCAGCCTGTACAATCTCTATCCTTCCTCAACCATCATCGGCCTGCCGGCGACGGGTTACAGCTCGGGTCAGTCGATGAATCTGATGGAGCAGATTGCCGCCAAAACCCTGCCGCCCGGCACGGGCTTCGAGTGGACCGCGATGTCGTACCAGGAGAAGGTCGTCGGCGGCCAGATCTACTGGGCGTTCGGCCTGGCCCTGCTGCTGGTCTACCTCGTGCTGGCCGGACAATATGAAAGCTGGTACGCGCCGATATCGGTGATTCTCGCGGTGCCGCTGTCCTTGCTCGGCCCGATGATCGTGCTGACTGGGTTGCGGATCGACAACAACCTCTATACCCAGATCGGCATCATCCTGTTGATCGCGCTGTCGGCCAAGAACGCCATCCTGATCGTCGAGGTGGCGCTGGAGCTGCACGTGCGCGATCGCAAGCCGTTGCTGGAATCCGCCGTCGAGGCGGCGCGAGCCCGGTTCCGGCCGATCCTGATGACGTCGTTTGCTTTCATCTTCGGCATGCTCCCGCTGGTGCTCGCGACCGGCGCCGGCGCCAATGCGCGGAAATCGATCGGCATCACGGCATTCTCCGGCATGCTGGCCTCCACCTGCCTGGCCGTGCTGTTTGTGCCGACGTTCTTTGTCGTGATCCAGCGGTTCGAGAACTGGCTCAAGGAGCGCAAGGTGAAGAAGGCGGGGCAGGCGGCGCCGCAGGCGCCCGCAGCGCACTAGGCAACGATTTGTCCGCCGTCCGGGCCAATCGAAGCGCGAGCCGGCGTGTTCTCCAGCCCATCGATCAGCGTCCCTCTGCAATTTGAGGTCGCCTGACGTGACCCGGGACCCCAATGCAAAACCGGTCTCACAGATAAGATCCTGACAGGCTGCACGGACCAGTATAGGCTGCAACTTCTGCGTCTGGTTCCAAACCGCGGCCCGTCCACCGGCTGCTGTTTGAAGAATGAAAAAACAAACGAGAAAAAAGTGGAGGAAATTTCATGACCACCCGCCGTAATTTTCTGAAGACCGGTGGCGCTGCTGTCGCGGGCGGCGTCGTCTTCTGTAGCTACGGTCTGCTACGCAGCGTGCAGGCCCGCCAGACCCTGCCGGTCAGGGTTGGCGGACAACGGGTCAGAACGATCGACGTGCACGCCCACTGCCACTTCCGTGAAGCCGGCGCGTTGCTCGGTCCCCAAGCGGCCTCCGTCCAGCTTCCACCGGTCAACGGCGCCGAAGAGGCTTTCATCGAAATTGACAAGCGGCTTGCCGCCATGGATGCGCAGGCCGTCGACATGGAGGTGCTGTCGATCAATCCGTTCTGGTACGACCGCGAGCGCGACCTGGCCGGCCAGATAGTGAAGATACAGAACGAAAAGCTGGCTGAGCTCTGTGCCTCAAAGCCAGACCGGTTTGCCGGTTTCGCTTCGCTGACGTTGCAGGCGCCCGATCTTGCGGTGCAGGAACTCGACATCGCGGTGAGGAAGCAGGGTTTGAAGGGAGCCGCGATCGGTGATTCCGTCAACGGCGTCGAATTCTCCGATCCGAAATTCCATCCGGTATGGGCTAAGGCGGAAGAACTCGGCGTGCCCCTGTTCATTCACCCGCAGGGCATACCCGAACTCAACAAGCGACTCTCCGGCGACGGCTGGCTTGGCAACACAATAGGCAATCCGTTGGCAACGACGATCGCGCTCTCTCATCTGATCTTCGAGGGTACCTTCGATCGCTTTCCCGGGCTGAAAGTGATCGCGGCCCATGGCGGCGGCTTCCTGCCCTCCTACGCCGATCGTTCGGACCATGCCTGCCTGGTTGGTCCCAAAGGCTGCAATCCGGCAGTGCAGCTCAAGAAAAAGCCGACCGAGTACCTCAAGCAGATTTATTTCGATTCCCTGATTTTCTCACCGGAAGCGATCCGTCATCTGGTGGCCCAGGTCGGCGCCAGCCAGATCGTGCTGGGCAGCGACTATCCCTATCCGTGGCAGCTCGCGCCGGTGGACCATATTTTCGAGTCGGCGTCGCTGAGCGACGACGAAAAGGCAGACATCCTCGGCCGCACCGCGGAAAGACTGTTCGATCTGAAGGCCCAGACGATCGGGACAGGCACGATGAAGCAATGATCCTTCCTTCCCGGAAGGGGAAGGAATGACCAAAGCGCCAGCGGCGAAGCTGCAAGTCGTCGCTGGCGCCGGTTCCTCGATAGCGACCTCGACTGAAGGCCTGCCCCTCGGAGCGGGAAGAGAACGAGGAAAACTCACACCCTCACCATCCGCTTGCCGCGGTTCTCGCCGGCGAGCAGGCCGATCAGGGCTTTCGGCGTGTTCTCGATCCCGTCGATCACGTCCTCCTGCACCTTCAATTTCCCCGAGGCGACCCAGGACTGCAGGTCGGCCAGCGCGGCGGCGCTCTCATTCATATAGTCCATCACGATGAAGCCCTGCATGATGAGGCGTTTCACCACGATCAGGCCGGGTACGCCGCGGGGGCCATGGGCCGACGGCACGCCGTCGTATTGCGAGATCGCGCCGCAGCAGGCGATGCGGCCGCGATTGTTCATCAGCGAAAGGCACGCTTCAAGGATGTCGCCGCCGACATTGTCGAAATAGACGTCGATGCCCTTGGGGGCGGCCGCGCGCAGCGCCTTGAAGGTGGCGCCGTCCTTGTAATCGACCGCGGCGTCGAAGCCGAGTTCGGACGTCAGCCACTGGCATTTGTCCTTGCCGCCGGCGATGCCGATGACGTTGCAGCCCTTGATCTTCGCGATCTGCCCGACGATCGACCCGACCGAGCCGGCAGCAGCCGAGACCACCACGGTCTCGCCTTCCCTGGGCTTGCCGACATGCAGGAGACCGAAATAGGCGGTGAGGCCGGCGATGCCGTAGACGCTGAGCAGATGCGTCATCGGTTCCATCCGCGGCATCTTCGTGAGATGCTTGGCTGGCACCGCAGCATAATCCTGCCAGCCGGTGTCGCCGAACGCGATATCGCCCGGCGCAAATCCCGGCGCCTTGGACGACACGACTTCAGCGATGCTGCCGCCGGCCATCACGGTGTTGGCCTCGACGGCGGCGCGGTAGGTAGCGCCGTGCATCCACGCCCGGTTGGCGGCATCGAGCGAGATATAGCGCGTCCGCAGCAGCACCTCGCCGTCCTTCGGCTCGGGCACCGTGCCCTTGGTCAGCTTGAAGTGCTCGGGTCCGAGTTTGCCGCTCGGCTTTTCCACAAGCAGGATCTGGCGATTGACGGTGTCGTTCATGGCGTGTCTCCCCTTGGGCCGTGATTGTTCTTGATGCAGTTGGCTGCGCTTGAAGCGATCAACTGCACAGATTGTGCGCTGCGGGGACGCTAATCGCCGCGCGCGCTTTCCACAACGGGAACATTCTGGCAAGCGTGCAAAATGCCGCAAGCTTGTTGCGTCCCCATTCAAATCTGCCAAACTTGTCGTTGCCGGAAATACGGGGGTGCGAGAAATGTCCAGCAGGTTTACGCAATACATTCTGATCGCGATGGCGCTTGGCATCGTGATGGGGACTATTGTCTTCAATTATATGCCCGACAGCCGGGTGGAAATCGCGGCCGACGTAAACCTGATCGCCATGCTGTTCCTGCGCCTGATCAAGATGATCATCGCGCCTTTGGTGTTCGCCACGCTCGTCGGCGGCATCGCCCATATGGGCTCGGGCTCGAAGCTCGGCCGCGTGTTCGCCAAGACGATGGGCTGGTTCGTCAGCGCTTCCTTTGTCTCGCTGCTGCTCGGCCTCGTCATGGTCAATCTGCTGCAGCCCGGCGCCAACTTCCCCGGCACGCTGCCCGACAAGGCGCAATCGACCGGCCTGCCGGTCTCGGCGTTCTCGATCGAGAAGTTCCTGACGCATCTGATCCCGACCTCGATCGCGGATGCGATGGCGCAGAACGAAATCCTGCAGATCGTGGTATTCGCCGTGTTCTTCGCGGTGGCACTCGGCGCGATGCCTGAGCGCGCCAAGCCGATCATGTCGCTGATCGACGATCTCGCTCATATCATGCTGAAGGTGACCGGCTATGTGATGCTGTTCGCGCCGATCGCGGTGTGGGCGGCGATCATGGCGACCGTGTCGAAGAACGGTCTCGGCGTGCTGTGGAAACTGATCGTGTTCATGGGCGGCTTCTACCTGTCGCTGATGATCCTGTGGGGCATCCTGGTCGTGGTCGGCTTCATCGTGATCGGTCCGCGATACAGCCATTTGCTGCGATTGATCCGCGAACCGCTGATGATCGCGTTCTCGACGGCGTCGTCGGAGGCGGCCTATCCGAAGACGCTGGAGGGCCTCAACCGCTTCGGCGCCTCGTCGCGGATTTCGGCCTTCGTGCTGCCGCTCGGTTACTCGTTCAATCTCGACGGCACGATGATGTATTGCACCTTTGCGAGCATCTTCATCGCGCAGACCTACCATATCGACATGTCGCTCGGCACGCAGCTGGCGATGCTGGCGACGCTGATGATCACCTCGAAGGGCGTTGCCGGCGTGCCGCGGGCGTCCCTGGTGGTAATCGCCTCGACGCTCAGCCAGTTCGGCATTCCCGAAGCCGGCCTGCTGATGATCATGGGTATAGACACGTTCCTTGATATGGGGCGCAGCGCCACCAACGTGATCGGCAATTCGCTGGCGACCGCCGTGGTGGCGAAATGGGAGGGCGAGCTGAAGCCCGAGCATGAGCTCGGACCGGATGACGTGGTTCCCACCGATGCCGTTCCGGGCGCCGTCGCGCCGGCGCATTGAGGGGAGAGCCGCATGCATCGGTCCCCAAGGAGGCTGACTGAGGTTGGCGTAATGTTGCTGGCGGCATGTCTGCTGGCGATCCCGGCGTCGGCGCAGACCGCGAGCGAAGGGCTGAGCCCCACGCTCGCCAACATCAAGCGGACGCATGTCGTGCGTCTCGGCTATCGCGAGAGCTCGCCGCCGTTCTCGTTCCTGGACCACTCCAACCGGCCGATCGGCTACAGCCTCGAACTCTGCGAGGCGATCGTCGAGGAGATCGGCGTCGAGGTCGACGACGCCAACCTCAAGGTCGAGTACGTCAAGGTGACCTCGGACGACCGCATTCCGGCGGTGACCGAGAACAA
The DNA here is from genome assembly GCF_036924535.1 of Bradyrhizobium sp. AZCC 2262. Lineage (NCBI taxonomy): Bacteria > Pseudomonadati > Pseudomonadota > Alphaproteobacteria > Hyphomicrobiales > Nitrobacteraceae > Bradyrhizobium > Bradyrhizobium sp. AZCC 2262. The sequence continues at coordinate 8,557,290 of NZ_JAZHRT010000001.1, forward strand.
GATCGACCTCGAATGCGGGTCGACCACGGCGAATGCCGAACGCGCCAAGCTGGTGGCGTTTTCGCCTTTAATGTTCGTGGCCGGCACCAAGTTGATGGTGCCAAAGGCGTCCACCATCTCGGCGCCCACGGACCTGAAAGGCAAGACCGTGGTGGTGACGAAAGGCACCACCAACGAGCAGGCGATGCACACGATCGACAAGAAATTCTCGCTCGGCCTGAACATCGTGACATCGCCCGACCATGAGCAATCCTATCAGATGCTGGCGGACGGCAAGGCCGACGCGTTCGCGACCGACGACATCCTGCTCTACGGCCTGATCGCGCGGCACAAGACCCAGGACAAATTCAAGGTCACCGGGGAATATCTGTCCTACGATCCCTACGGCATCATGTACCGCAAGGGCGAGCCGCAGATGAAGGACGTGGTCGAGCGCACCTTCCAGAAGCTCGGTTCGGGCCGTGACCTGATCCCGCTCTACAACAAGTGGTTCGTCGCGCGGCTGCCGACCGGCGAGAAGCTCGGCGTCGCGATCTCGCCGCAACTCGAGGAAGCCTTTAAGGTGCTCGACGACAAGCACGGAAGCAACTAGTCAGAAGAAATGCAGGTCTTGCGGGCGGCCGCCGCGGGTGGCCGTTGCGTATTCGATCGCCAGGAACAGGCCGCCGGCGACATAAATTCTTCGCGAATGCGCGGCGGCCAGTTTCGTGGCCAAGCGCACCGCCTCCTCGATCGAGGCGGCGACATGGAGGCTTGCGGCGGGGTTGGCGCGCGCGGCTGCGGCGGCGATGCGTTGCGCGTCCGCTCCCTTGTGATGTGCCGCCGTGCAGATGATCGTATCGAACGACGGCGCCAGCGCGCCGATGATTTCTTCCGCCTTCTTGTCGCGCGAGGCGCTGGTGACGAGGATCCAATCATCTGCGCCGTGGATCGCCGTGAGGCTTGCGAGCGATTGACGGATGCTGTCGGGAGTGTGGCCGACATCAATCACGGTAAGCGGGTCCTGCTTGATGACTTCGAGCCGGCCGGGCCATCGCGTGTCGCGCAGACCCGCCCGGACAGCGGCTTCGATCCGGTCGGGAGCCTTGCGCGACCGCTCGCGTTGCAGCCACAATAGAAAGAGCGTGGCGGCGATGGCCGCGTTGTTGAACTGGAACGCGCCGGGCAGGTTCACTTCGAGGCAGCGAAAATCGTGGTATCCGAACTGGAAATCGAAATGCTGGCCTGATACGCCGGCTCGGTGCGGACACTAACAAGTACGCCATCTTCATTCAGCAGGCGATGAATTAGCCTTGCCCGGATACTCCCGCTCCGCCCAGACGAATTTTCGGACGGCCTGAGCGTCTTCAAATCGCTGCCCGTAAGAGAACCGCGCCTCGGGGATGTGCTCGATCGCGAGGAGTGCGAGTTGCACCATCTTCGACAACTCCTCGGTCGATTTCTCCCAAGTGATGATGGTCTGGCGGGATTTCACACCGAGCGCGATCATCAGCGTCTCTTGCGTGAAGCCCTGGCGCTTGCGCCACGCCGGGAGATCAGTGCCGAGCATCGGTCGGCTCCACCGTGGTGACGGTTTCCTCGGCGGCGACGTTGCCGGTCCACCAATTCATCCGGACTTTGCGAGTGCGCACGACTAGGCGGTGCAGGCCTTTCGCCAGTGCTCCTTTCACGATGTCCAAAGTTTGTACGTCAAATTTTTGGACATTTCGGTTTGATTCGCTCATGGATGCCTCTGAAACTGCTGGAGAAATCGATTACGGCATGATCAGCATAGGCTCACATAGTTAAAATTCGGGTAAACGCGCGCTCAATAAATTCACGAAAGTAAACGGCGCCGGGGTGATGTCCGGCGGTGTGAGACGTACGACACGGCGATCTCGCCCGTGATCAGCAGGACGAGTGCGCCGAATGTGTAGGCGTCATGTACGGAGTAAACGATTGCTGCCCAGCCGATGGTCTTCATAAGGAACGTCCCTACGTGCCACGCAAAAGCATGGCAATTACGTTGGGATCATCCCTTGTGCAGCCGAGGCCCTACTGCACGTGGTGCCATCGTGCGAGCACCAGGAAGATCATGAACCGGGGGCATCCCGGCAGCTTGTTAGTTCATCGGGCGTAGCTGCACCCGTAGTGGTCTTCGTACCCTCGCTGCAATGGGCTCTGCAGCGCTAGGCACGCGACCGGAATATAGGCCGATTCCCTCGGACAGCCAACCCCAATACGCAATCCCCGGTATTCACAGAACGAATCACCCGCGCATCGGGTACCCTTCGTGCGTCCTAGAATCACTGAAGAGGGATCACGCGATGCCCCTAATCATCCCGTTCTTGGTCGCGCTCGGCATCTTCTGCCATGGTCTCGGACACCTGATAGATGCTCTCTCGAATGCGGGTTTCTTCCATTGGCTGAACAGCATCGAATGGTCAGCGATGCTCAATTGGTTTCGCACCGCGCCGGTAGCAGCACCACAGGTCAGCTCCGGCAAGGAGGCGCTATACTCGCAATTTCAGCAGTTCATGGACATGCAGTACCAGATCAGCGAAATGAAGCGCCACATCCTGACCCTGCCCGCACTACCAGACGAAGGATATTAGCGGCTCACGTGACGCCGGCGGCATATTCGACGACTCTGCCGTTCCAATATCGACGCTGGTGTTCGTGAGGCGGGCGCATTGAGCGAGGGGAGCGAGCTCCGTTTCCGGCCGTCGGCATGTCCTTTTGCGGAGGCGTCCGATTAATTGGTTGACTGGAGGCTGCTCGTCCGTTTGCGAATGTAGCCAGAGCACATGCACCGCCGCTTGTTGTGGCGAACGCTGCATTTTCTCTTTTCTTCCCGCTGCGCGTCCGTGTAGTGGGAGGAGCCCAAGTGACCGCAGGCAAGGCAGGCGGGCATATTATTTGCGCCAGATGCAGATCATATTAGGGAACGAGATAAACCCTAACTAGCAGCCTCCAAGGAATATGATGCTGTCATGGCCGGGACAAGCCCACGGGTGTCCGGTTCGATTTTTATGGACAGGGTGCATGACGTGGATTCTTCTGTGTTTTGAGCGCTTCGCACACGTTCGAGACACCGAAGGAGGTCCGCGCCATGCGGCATCAGAATAGCGTATTTCACAGTCTAACGAAGCACGTTCCTTGGTCTAAGTTCGAACATATCGTGGAGAAGTACGGAGCCGATCAGTTGGTGCGCAAGTTGACGACGAAGCGTCAGTTCATAGCTCTGCTGTACGGGCAATTCAGCGGCTCGACCAGCCTGCGGGAGGTCGTGACCGGGATGGCGAGCCACGAGACGCGACTTTATCACGTCGGGGCGGCGCCGGTGAAGCGTTCGACGATGTCGGATGCCAATTCGAAGCGTGCTTGGCAAGTGTTCAGCGAGTTGTTCGCGCAGATGCTGCCGCAAGCGCATCGCGGGCTGCGGCGGGCCACGGCAGACGCGGTCCGGCTCATTGATTCCACCAGTGTTCGGCTCTCCAGTCTGAGCGAGGACTGGGCGACATTTTCGGCCGATGTGTTCGGGGCCAAGGCGCATATCGTCTACGATCCTAATGCGGACCGGCCGGTTTACTTTGCGGTGACGCCGGCCAACGTCAATGACATCACAGCCGCCAAAGCTATGCCGATCGAGCCGGGCGCAACCTACGTCTACGACCTCGGTTATTACGATTATAGCTGGTGGGCGGGGCTTGATGAGGTCGGCTGCCGCTTCGTGACACGGCTGAAGAAGAATACTCCGTTCAGCGTGATAAAGGAGAACCGCACGCCCAAGAACGGCAATATTGTGAACGACCGCATCGGTCATCTGCCGGCCCGGCTCGCCAACAGCCGCAAGAATCCACTGCAAGTTCCGGTCAGGGAGATCACCGTAATCATCGACACCGGAAAGCTGTTGCGCATCGTGACCAATGATCTCGACGCACGGGCAGAAGAAATCGCAGACCTTTATAAACAGCGCTGGCAGATCGAATTGTTCTTCCGCTGGGTCAAGCAGACGCTTCGAATCAGGCACTTCATTGGGATCTCCGAGAATGCAGTCCGCATTCAGATCGCCATCGCCCTGATCGCCTTTCTCATCTTGCGCATGGCGCAGCTCGCTCAAAAAACGGTACACAGCCCCCTCGAATTTGCCCGGCTCGTCCGCGCCAATCTCATGCACAGACGCCCGATCAACGGTTTGCTCGAACCCCTGCAGCCAATCCCGATAAACTCAAATCAGCTGAAACTCGGACTATACTTCCCATGAACCGGAACAGCCGTGGGACAACCCCGGGCATGACGGAGGAATGATCAGAAGAATTTCAAATCTTCCGCGCTGCCGCCTTTCGCGATCGTCGCATACTCAATAGCCAGGAACAGGCCGCCGGCCACGTAAATTCTTCGCCGCTCGGCCTTGGCCAATTCCTGCGAGAGCCGCACCGCATCCTCGATCGCCGCGGCGGGACGAATAACCGCCTTGGGGTTGGCGCGCGCGGCTGCGGCGGCGATGCGTTGCGCGTCCGCTCCTTTGTGATGTGCCGCCGTGCAGATGATCGTATCGAACGACGGCGCCAGCGCGCCGATGATTTCTTCCGCCTTCTTGTCGCGCGATGCGCCGGTGACGAGGATCCAATCATCGGCGCCATGAAGCGCCGTGAGGCTTGCGAGCGATTGACGGATGCTGTCCGGAGTGTGGCCGACATCAATCACGGTAAGCGGGTCCTGCTTGATGACTTCGAGCCGGCCGGGCCATCGCGTGTCGCGCAGACCCGCCCGGACAGCGGCTTCGATCCGGTCGGGAGCCTTGCGCGACCGCTCGCGTTGCAGCCACAATAGAAAGAGCGTGGCGGCGATGGCCGCGTTGTTGAACTGGAACGCGCCGGGCAGGTTCACTTCGAGGCAGCGAAAATCGTGGTATCCGAACTGGAAATCGAAATGCTGGCCTGACGCCGCCGTCACTCCGTTATCGATACGGATATCATCGCGGATGAACAGCGGCGTGCAGCCGCGCCCGCGATTATACTCGGCGAGATGCGGCCGCAGGTCCCGGCAGTTTTCGCCATAGACGATCGTGCCGCCGGCGGCGCAGGCGTCGCTCTTGTCCGATACGATCAGTTCAAGCGAATTGCCGAGCAGTTCGACATGCTCGTAATCGACCGACGTGACGCAAGTCTCGTGCGCGCCGACGAGGCGGACCGGATCGTAGCGTCCGCCGATGCCGGCCTCGAACACCGCGAAGTCGCAGCCGCTCTCCTGGAAGTGCAGGCAGGCGAGCGCGAACAGCGCTTCGAACGCGCCGAACTGCTCGCCCATGCTGTTCGATACGGTGGCGATGGCGGCTTCGACCCGCCGTTTCAGGCGAGCGAGCGCGTCGTCGTCGATCTCGACGCCATCGAGCTGAATCCGTTCGTTGAAACGCAGGAGATGCGGCGACGTGAACAGGCCGGTGCGCAGGCCATAGGCCCGGCCGATACCGGCGCACATCGCCGCCGTGCTGCCCTTGCCGTTCGAGCCGGTCACCACCACCGAGATGCGCTGCAGCCGCGCGCGGTCGATTCCGAGTGCTTCGAGCAATCCGGCCATGCGCGCGAGGCAGATCCCATCGCCGTATTTCGGCAGGTCGAACATCACAGCATTCCCATCGCGGAGAAGGTGTGATGCCAGATCTTCAGAATGAGATCGCCGCGACTGGAATCCTCCAGCAGCCGGATCGACGGGTTGGAGTTGACCTCGATGATCTCGACGGTGTCCGGCTTGCCGCCGATATCGACGAACATGTCGATGGCTGCGACGCGAAGTCCGGTTGCACGGGCGGCCCGCCGCGCCAGCGCGATGGCTTCTTCCGACGGTGCTTCCGCCAGCACCATCGTGCCTCCCGCGCTCAGATTCATCCGTCCGGGAATTTCGCGGCGTTCGCCCTTTGCCGGGACGGCATCGAGCGATGGATCATTGTTCGGCAGCGAAGCAGGGGACAGGCCGCGGGCGCGCAAGGTGTCGTTATGGGCGGCGAGCAGTTCGCGGACAGTGTGCACGCCATCGCCTGCGACGGACGGCCGATATTTTCGTGCGCTATAGAGCACGTCATCGTCGAGCAGGAAAACGCGATACTCTGTCCCTTCGACGATCGGCTGGATCAGGATGGCGTCATAATACTTTACGACGTCATCGAAATACCGAACCAGCGCGGCTTCGCCGTGAACGGCTTGCGCGAAGTCGCCGCGCGACCCCGTGAGCGGTTTGACGAAGGCTGCTCCGCCCAATGTCTTGAAACAGGAAATCGCGTCGCCGCGCTCATGTCCCGCCGGACGATGCGCGCGGTGGCGGTCGTGCAGGAAGAAGTATTCGCCGCCGAGCGCCGGCACGCCGGCTTCTCGCAGAATCCTGCTGGCAAAGTGCTTGTCGGACGCCAGCGTCGAAGCGGTGGCGCTGTTCTGCGGATACCAGGAGCATCGGCCGGCGCCGAAATGCAGCAGCCTGTCGCGCGAGGCGACGCTGAACAGCAGTCCCGACCCGCCGTCGAGGTCGCGAAATTCCAGTCCGAATTCGGCGCAGGCAAATTCCGCATAGACCGATTGGTCCGGATAAAAGCCCGGTTTTCCCTTTCGAAACTCACCCAGGCTTCGCATGCGATCTCTTTTGAAACGTTCTTAATTCGGCGTGGTCATTTATTGCCAGATCGATGCCGAATTCAGCAAGTTAATTGCGCGATAAAGCGTTAACGAAGCCGATCGAACCTTTTTGCAAATTAGACCGACAGCCATTCCGAGTTCTCAATTGTGCTGCAGGTCATATTGACTATGTGTGTGCCGTGCGCAAATGAAGCGCGAAATCGCCGGTGATTTTGCTGATTTTTGGCACTTCTAGGCCCGAAAACCGAAACGTTCTACATCGAGACGTCAGGAAAAACGAAAACCCATGAGCGCATTCTATAGAGAGAAGGTTCTTTCTGTTCGCCACTGGACCGATACGCTTTTCAGCTTCCGGGCCACGCGGGATTCCGGTTTCCGCTTCCAGAACGGGCAGTTTGCGATGATCGGCCTCGAGGTCGAGGGCCGGCCGCTGCTGCGTGCCTACAGCATGGCGAGCGCCAATCACGAGGAAGAACTCGAGTTTTTCTCCATCAAGGTTGCGGACGGGCCGCTGACCTCGAAGCTGCAGAAGATCCGCGAGGGCGACGAGATCCTAGTCGGCCGCAAGGCGACCGGCACGCTGATCACCGACAATTTGATTCCGGGCAAGCGTCTGCTGCTGCTGTCGACCGGCACGGGTTTGGCGCCGTTCGCCAGCCTGATCAAGGACCCCGACGTCTATGAACGGTTCGAGAGCATCGTGCTCGTTCACGGCTGCCGTCAGGTTTCCGAACTTGCCTATGGCGAGGAACTCGTTGCCAAGCTGCGCGAGGACGACCTGTTCGGACCACTGCTGTCCGAGAAGCTTTTGTATTACCCGACGGTGACCCGCGAGCCGTTCCGCAACCGCGGCCGGATCACCGACCTGATCTCGTCCGAGCAGTTGTTCAACGACATTCACCAGGCGCCGCTCAATATCGAGACCGACCGCATCATGATGTGCGGCAGCCCGGGCATGCTGGATGAGTTGAAGCAGATGTTCGAGTCCGGCGGCTTCCTCGAAGGCAGCCACAACACGCCCGGCCATTTCGTGATCGAAAAGGCGTTCGTGGAGCGCTGAGGCGATCGCAGCTTTATCCTTTGTCGTCCCGGCCTTGAGCCGGGACCCATGGCCACAGGCAGATGTTTTGGGCAGGTTGGAGCTACCCCCTGCGCAACAACGGAGATCGGTGGTTATGGGTCCCTGCGTTCGCAGGGACGACGGGTCGATAGATGGTCGTTCGCAGTCCCAGTAGCCCACCCCGTTCCCTCACTGTTATAACCCGCCCACACGTCGCGCGGCCTGTTGCCGAGGCGGGCGATAAGGGAGTGTGTGCGTGTCGGTACGCGACGAGATCGGTCCGGCAAAGACCGCCTTTGTGTTTGCGGGCGGCGGCAGTTTTGGGGCCATTCAGGTAGGCATGCTGCATTCGCTCGCCGCCCACGGCGTCGCCGCGGACATGGTGGTCGGCTGCAGCGTTGGCGCCCTGAACGGCGCGTTCTATGCCGGCGATCCCACGCTCGATGGCGTGCAGCGGCTCGCTGCTGTCTGGCGCGGACTGCAGCGGCAAGACGTCTTTCCGATGAGCTGGCGGACCGTGCTGAGTTTTCTGTGGCGCCGCGATTTCCTGATCCCCCATGACGGCATCCGCAAGCTGATCGAGGATCACATCCCCTATCGCAATCTGGAGGAGGCGAAGCTGCCGGTGCATATCGTCACCACCGACATCGTCTCCGGCGACAGCGTGGTGTTGTCGGAAGGCTCCACGGCGGAGGCGGTCGTTGCGTCCACCGCGATCCCGGGCGCGTTTTCGCCGATCCGTTACCGGGACCATTATCTCGCCGACGGCGCGATCTCCAGCAACACGCCGATACACGTCGCCGTGAAGATGGGCGCTAGGCGCCTGATCATCCTGCCGACCGGGCACGCCTGCGCGAACCAGACGCCGCCGGTTGGAGCGCTCGCCAACGCGCTGCACGCGCTCACCCTCCTGATCGCGCGGCAACTGGTCAGCGAGCTCGAAACGCTTGCGCCCGATATCGAGTATTTCGTGGTGCCGCCGCTATGCCCACTGGTGGGCTCACCCTACGATTTCTCGCGAACCGCCGATCATATCGACCGCGCCATTCTCTCCACCAACGCCTGGCTGGCCCAGCACGGCCTGCAGCAAGGCAAGATTCCCCACGAGATGCGGTTGCACAGCCACTGAATGGCGGGCGCCGGCCATTACGCTGCACTGCAAAAGCGCGCGACCGAACCCGCAAATATTTTGCCGCCCGTTGTCACATCCGCGATCGCCGGCCCGTATATCGTATGGGCTTGCCGCATCGGTTGGACTAAGCTGCGGGCCGGCAAGAATAATTTGAAGAATAATTTGGCTGAGGGTTCTATGGAAACGCTGCTGCTGCCGTTCTCGCCACGCTACATCGTGCTGACGATTTGCGCCGTCGTAACCGCCCTGCTGATCGGTATCGGGATTTTCGACCATAACCACAAGGTGTGGGAGGTGTTGCTGATCCCGGTTGTGATCTTCGGCGCCCTTACATTGTTAGGCATTCGCGATCTCGTGCAGAAGAATCATGCCGTTCTGCGCAACTATCCGATCTCGGCGCATATCCGTTTCCTGCTCGAAGAGATCCGGCCGGAGATGCGGCAATACTTCTTCGAGAGCGAGAAGGACGGCATGCCGTTCTCCCGCGATACCCGCGCCCTGGTCTATCAGCGCGCCAAGATGCAGCTCGACAAGCGGCCGTTCGGTACCCAGGAAGACGTCTATCGTGAGGGTTACGAATGGCTGCATCATTCGGTGGCGCCGAAGGCTCTTAGCGGCGCGGAATTCCGCGTCACCATCGGCGGCCCGGATTGCGCCAAGCCGTATTCGGCGTCGGTCTTCAACATCTCGGCGATGAGTTTTGGCGCGCTCAGCCCCAACGCCGTGCGCGCGCTGAACACCGGCGCCAGGAAGGGCGGCTTCGCGCATGACACCGGTGAGGGCGGTGTCAGCCCCTATCATCGCGAAAACGGCGGCGACATCATCTGGGAGATCGGCTCCGGCTATTTCGGCTGCCGCAACCGGGACGGCACGTTCAACCCCGAGGAGTTCGCGCGCATCGCGACCGACGACCAGATCAAGATGGTCGAACTCAAGATCAGCCAGGGCGCCAAGCCCGGCCATGGCGGCGTGCTGCCGGCGGCCAAGGTGTCCGAGGAGATTTCCAAGATCAGGGGCGTGCCGATGGGCGAGGATTGCATTTCGCCGGCCACCCACCGCGCGTTTTCAACGCCGCTGCAGATGATGGCATTCATCGCCGAGATGCGCAGGCTGTCGGGCGGCAAGCCGGCGGGGTTCAAGATGTGCATCGGCCACCCCTGGGAATTCCTGGCGATCTGCAAGGCGATGCTGGAGACCGGCATTTATCCTGACTTCATCGTCGTCGACGGCAATGAGGGTGGCACCGGCGCGGCGCCGTTGGAGTTCATGGATCATCTGGGCATGCCGATGCGCGAGGGCGTCAGTTTCGTCCACAACGCGCTGATCGGCATCAATGCGCGTGACCGCATCAAGATCGGCGCCGCCGGCAAGATCGCGACCGCCTTCGACATGGCCCGCGCCATGGCGATCGGCGCCGACTGGTGCAATTCCGCGCGCGGCTTCATGTTCGCTCTCGGCTGCATCCAGTCCTTGAGCTGCCACACCGATCGCTGTCCGACCGGCGTGACCACGCAGGATCCCTCCCGGGCGCGAGCGCTGGTGGTGCCACTCAAGACCGAGCGGGTCTACATGTACCATCACGCCACCCTGCACGCGCTGTCCGAGCTTCTCGCCGCCGCCGGCCTCGAACACCCGCAACAACTGCGGCCGATCCACTTCTCGAAGCGAACGTCGAGCACCGAGGTGATGTCATTTGCAAAACTCTATCCGTCGCTGCGGCCGGGCGAGTTGATCGAAGGCACCCAGGATCCGCGCTTCCGCGACGCCTGGGCGATGGCACGCGCGGATTCGTTCCAGCCGGTAGGGTAAAATCCTAGCGGTTTTCCCCACGCTCTCTTGAATTCGGCGGCATCGCTTTCTGGTAAGGTTCTTCTGGCGCAGCTTCTCTGGCGCGCTGGAATGGAACCCGCAAGAAAGCGATAATGCTCTACTTCGAACTCGGGATCGTGACGATCCTGATTGTCACCAACGGCCTGCTTTCCATGTCGGAACTGGCCATTGTGTCGTCGCGACCGGCACGGCTTGCGGCGATGGCCGAAAGAAACATCAAAGGCTCCCGCCGCGCGCTGTCGCTGGCATCCGATCCCGGAAAATTTCTCTCCACGGTACAGATCGGCATCACGCTCATCGGCGTGCTGTCGGGTGCGTTTTCGGGTGCCACGCTTGGCCTGCGGCTGACCAACCTGCTGACCGCGGTCGGATGGTCGCAAGGCGTGGCCGACGCCATCGGCGTCGGGGCCGTCGTGACCGCGATCACTTATGCGTCGCTCATCATCGGCGAACTCGTCCCCAAGCAGATTGCCTTGCGCGATCCTGAATCGGTGGCGGTGCGGGTGGCTCCCTACATGATGATGCTTGCAAAGGTCTCGTCACCAGCCGTCTGGCTTCTCGATCGATCGGGCAAGGCATTGTTGTGGCTGCTCGGTCACCGCGGCGGGACGAGCGAGAAAGTCAGCGAGGATGAAATTCGCACCCTTGTCGTCGAAGCCGAGAATGCCGGCGTGCTCGAACCGGGTGAAAAGGAAATGATCGCGGGCGTCATGCGCCTTGGCGATCTTCCGGTCGGTGCCGTCATGACACCGCGTCGCGAAGTGAGCATGATCAATCTGGCCGACAGCCTGCAAACGATCCGATCCACGCTGGCTGCCAGCAACCATTCCCATTTTGTGGTTTTCGACCTTGCTGCCGATGCCGCGGTCGGGATCGTCAAGGCCAAGGACATGTTGGACTGCTATCTGTCGGAGCAGACGCCTGACATCGCCAAGCTGGTGCGGCCGGCGCCGGTCATTCCGGAATTTCTCGATGCGCGGGACGTCGTCGCCATCCTGCGCGATTCCACCGTCCATATGGGGCTGGTCCATGATGAATATGGCGCGTTCCAGGGCGTGGTGACCAGTGCGGATATCCTGGAATCGATCGTCGGTGGCTTTCACACGGAAGAGGGGCCGCCGGAAGCGGCGGCCGTCCGGCGCGACGACGGGTCGTATTTGATCTCGGGGTGGATGTCCGCCGTCGAGTTTGCTTCGCTGCTCCGGTTCGAATTGCCGGCGTCCCGCCACTACCAGACGGTGGCAGGCTTTCTGCTCAGCCAGTTCGGCCGGATACCCGATGTCGGCGATCGCATCGAGGTAGAGGGTTGGTGCTTCGAGATCGTCGATCTCGATGGCCGGCGCATCGACAAGCTGCTGGCCACGAGAATCAGTGAGACGTCGGTTCAGGCAAACACTTGAGCGGTTGTGTAGCCCGGACGAGCGCGCATCGCCCGACGTCGTCCCTGCGAACGCAGGGACCCATACCGCGTGATTTATCTATAAGGCAGAGTGGCAGACGCCATTGCAATACAATTTTGGCCGGTGGTTATGGGTCCCTGCTTTCGCAGGGACGACGAAGAACCTCTAAAACTCGCCGTGGAAGCGGCCGGAGAAGACGTGGACCGGGCCGCGGTCGGCGTTATAGGCGGGGTTGGTGATCAACTGGTAGTCCGCGGTCAGCGTCAGTTGTTTGGTGAGCGCGTACGCATAGTATGTCTCCAGGATGCGCTCCTTGCGATAGTTGAGCTGGCCGTCGCCGATCAGAACGCCGAGCCCGCCGGCCGCGATGAAGTCGCGATGGTCGCGTGACAGCGCGTTGATCGCGCCGCCGATGCCGATCACGTCGTCGGGCCTGCCCCATCGGGTGCCCTTGATCGAGGTGCCCATCGAGAGCGAAGCGTCGATGTCGGTGAAGGCCATGATCTCGGTCTTGCCGTTGTTCCAGCTCCAGCGGCCGAACAATCCAATGTCGTCGGTCAGGGTCTGCTCGACGCTGACGACGTAGCCGTATTTGATGCGGCCGGTGCGGGTCTGCGCGATGTCCAGATTGAGCGCTGGATTGTCCAGCGTCTCGCGGTAGCTTCCGGCATAGGCACTGTTGACCCAGCCGATGGTGCGCAGTTTTCCCGGCAGCGAGAACAGCGAATACCGCAGCTCCAGTTCGCCTACGTAGCTGCCGCGCTGGCCTACATTGGTGTCGAAGGCGTTGGAGTTCGAAACGGCCTGCATCAGGAAATAACCGCCGCGCGCCGCCCATTGCTTCTGGTTGAGCTCGGCGGTGACGCCATAGGACAGCCCGACCTTGTCGGCTGAATAATCGAACGCGCCGGGCGCCCACATCGACCAGTTCATAAAGTCCTTGCGGGTGTCCTTGGCGTAAGAATTGCCGTCGAACACGTCGGTCACGGCGAACTTGCCGGCCTGAATCGTCAGCCGGTTGACGTCGACCTTGCCGCCCAGCTGGGTCGGGCCGCTGGCCAGCTCTTCCTGCTCGCCGCCAAAGCCGAAGGTCTGGCGCAGAAACAAGCGCGACGTGTTGTAATGCGGGTAGGGGAAGTTGGACTTCTGCGCCTCGCCGCTGGGAAAGCCGGCGGCGCCTACCGTGTCGTTCAGGCCAAAGCCCTGCAGCAGTTCGGGATTGTAATAGACCTCGCCGCCTTCCCAGAGCCTTGCATTGAGATAGAGGCTGTTGCTCCAGGTCGCCTGCGCCTGCCGCGCCGGCGTAAAACTGTTGGTGCCGGTATAGGGGGCACGGAATCCCGGATAGCCTTGCGGCAGGTAGGTCGTCTGGCCGTGAATTTCCCAGCGGTCGGATTCGGGATCGGTCAGGTCGGTCTTCGGCGTGCGGCTGTTCGATCCCGGCCAGTCGATCTTGCGGTTGAGGCCGATGCGAACCTGCTGGAAATCGAGCGTCGAACTGTGTTCCGCGCCCGAAGGAAAGCGAACGTTGGCGCGATCGAACTGGGTGTAGAGATATTCGGCCCTGACGCTCCAGTGCGGCGCGAAGGCGTATTCCACGCCGGCGCCCGCCGCCCAGCCGGGGCGGACGTTGATGTGCTTCTGGTCGGGGCCGACGTCGGGGGTATTGATGAAGCGCTCGCCGGCGAAGGCGAAACCGCCGGTGGCGTAAACGAGCCAGTGTCCGCTGGCGTAGCCGATGCGGCCGCGCGCGGTGCCTACATAATCCAGTTGGTGGACGACCTCGGAGCGGGCGCCGGTTAGCGTGGAGATGATCGAGTTCGAGATGATGTAGTTCGGAAACGTCAGGTCGGCTTCGACGCCGAGCACCAGGCCTGACGGCATCTGAACATTGTAGCCACCCTGTACGCCACCGATTACGCCGCTGAAGACGCTGCCGGTGGTCGAAACTGGCAGCGGATCTGACAGCACCGCGCTCGAAGAACCGCGGCCGTAGCCGGTATGTCCGCCGATGTAGAAGCCGCTCCAGTCGAACGCCGGACGAAGGTAGGGCGCCTTGAGGGGGATGTCCCCCGCAATTGCCGGGCTGCCGAGCGCCAGCGCGCCGAACGCGGCGCCGGCCAGTGCCAGGGATCGGCGGTTGCGGTTCATAGCATGAACATTCCCGGTACGACGCATACTGTCGCTGCCTGCCATCACGGCAGATTCGAATGCCTGCCGCCACCCAACAAATGAAGTCATCAACCCCGTCGCCCCGATCGGATTCCTGCGGTTCCGTCCCCGATCAGCTCGGGGTTCCCGCTATTTACTCGCGATCCTTATTGCAAATAATTCGCAATAGCAAGAAAGGCGGTTGCGTCTACAGCTAGATGGCATCGCTGAGTGACGTGGCTGCAACATCGAACAGGCGTGCCATCGACGGATGCGCCGGGCTTTGGGGGTTGGCGGGCCTGCCGTTGCCTCAAAAAAGTTGACCCGCCCGGGGGGACAACCGGGCGGGTCAGGTTCGGCACGGGGGTGGATGAGGCGCCCGTGCCGGACGCAAATCCACGACAGGAGCGTTTTCGAGCGAAGTGGTATTCCGGTTCGCGTGAAGAAAACGCGTCAAGAAAGAAGAAGCGTTTTTTGGGTCTTTAGGTGGTTTGAGAAGACGCTTCTCAAACAGCAACCAAGTCAGCCGAAGAAATCAGTAACCGCAGGTACGGACCCGGCCGATGTAATTGCCGAAAGCGTCGAACTGGCGAACCCAGCCGCAGCGGCGATAGCCGTCGTAGTAATAACCGTCACTGCTGGCGGCGATCGCGGTGCCGACAATCGCGGCGCCGACGAGGCCGGCTCCAAGGCCCTAGTGCAGCGGCTTGGCTTGCGCCTGGGTGGTGGATGCAATCGTGCCGGTAACGGCAAGGGTAGCGAGAGCGAAGGCGGCGAACTTGGTCTTGATCGACATGGAAGTCTCCATCCTGTGTTGAGCGGTCATTGGGGTCCGCATGCCAGTTGGACGGAGGCACCTCGAAAGCGGTTCGAGGCGAGGGTCGGAAATATGGTTTCGTCGTTTATTTCTTTGGTATTTCAGATAGTTGCGGGGATAAGTCCCGGACTTCATGGTTACGAAGAAACAATTCCGGATCGAATTTGTCGACGTCGTCGAGCAATTCGCAGAACGCGCGCGCGCCGTGGTCGAGCAGTTGCTCGCCCTTCTCCGCGGAGGCTTTGGTGGCGTCGCCCACCGCGCCGCTTTCATGCAGGTCCTGCGTCTGCCATGCGAATGGCACCGGCCGATGCGCCGACAGCCAGCGAAATTTCTGCTCCATCGCGATGCTGGCGGGACGAAAATCGGCGATTGCTTCCTTCCGCACACTTTGTGGATAGCGCGCCAGCATGATCGACGTCTCGGTCGCGCCGCCATGAATGCCATGCCGCGTCTCTTCTTCGGAAAACAATCCATCCGGTATGCCGAAGCGAAACCAGCTCGTGGTGACGACGAGCATCTGACGATGCGCGCGCAGATCCTGCGCCACCAGCGACATCGCCGCGCTGTTGCCGCCGTGGCTCGTCACCATCACCAGCTTCCGGATCCCGGATCGCGCGGCGCTTTCGCCGATCGCCATCCATTCCTTCAATGCGACGTCGGTCGGCAGCGTCTTTGTGCCGGGATAATCGATATGCTCGGTGGAGATGCCGATCGGCTGTACGGGCAGAAAGGTGACCGGGAGCGCGGCCGGCAGCAGCTCGCGCACGCGCGCCAGATAGGCCTCGCCGATCAGGACGTCGGTTTCCAGCGGCAGATGCGGGCCGTGCTGCTCGGTGGCCGCCAGCGGCAGCACCGCGATCCAGCGCGCGGCGTCCATTCTGGCGATGTCGGGCCAGTGGATCTCGGTCCAGTCACGGGGCGGAACGGTTAAAGCCATCGAGCGAAGCGTTTCTTTGGACGAATTTGCAGGGTAGTTTGTTAGATATTCCGGGGCGTGATCCAACCCCTGAATCAAACCCTCGGGGACGTCTATACGTCCATGGCCTCCTATCATGGGCCAGAACGATCGACGGAGTCCAACCATGAACCCGGCCTTTTTGACGCGAGCGTTAACCGCAGGTCTTGTCGTGCTGGCTGCGGCGCTGATGCCTGCGCGCGCGGAAACCCTCGACAAGGTGTCGTTTGGAACCAACTGGGTGGCGGAGGCCGAGCATGGCGGCTTCTTCCAGGCGGTTGCCGACGGCACCTACAAGAAATACGGTCTCGACGTCACCATCGTGCCGGGAGGCCCCAACGCCAACAACCGCATCCTGCTGACCGCCGGCAAAATCGACTTCTTCATGACCGCGAACACGCTGCAATCGTTCGACGCTGTCGCCAACAACGTGCCGGTGGTCGCGGTCGCCGCCATCTTCCAGAAGGATCCGCAGGTTTTCCTGACCCATCCGGAAACCAAATTCACCAAGCTCGAAGATCTCAAGCCGCTCACGCTATTCGTGTCCAAGGAAGGCGTCGCGAGCTATTTCCAGTGGCTGAAGTCCGAATACGGGTTCAGCGAGAGCAAGGTGAAACCCTACACCTTCAATTCGCAGCCCTTTATCGTGAACAAGCAGAGCGCGATGCAGGGCTATGTCACCTCCGAGCCCTATGCCGTCGAGAAGGCGGCGGGCTTCAAGCCGGGCGTGATCCTGCTCGCCGATCACGGCTTCAACGCCTATTCGACGCTGATCGAGACCCGCCGCGAGATCATCGACAAGAAGCCCGACCTCGTGCAGCGCTTCGTCGATGCTTCCGCGATCGGCTGGTACAATTATATCTACGGCGACAATTCGGCCGGCAACGCGATGATCAAGAAGATGAACCCGGAAATGACCGACGAATTGCTCGGCTATTCCGTCACCAAGATGAAGGAATACGGCATCGTCGACTCCGGCGACACCTTGCGCGACGGCATCGGCGCCATGACCGACGCGCGCGTGGCGAGCTTCTTTGACAAGATGGTGCGGGCTGGCGTGGTTCGCCGCGATATCGATTACCGCCAGGCCTACACGTTGCGCTTCGTCAACAAGGGCGTCGGCGTCGATCTGCGGCCGAAGAACTGACGCGAGATGGCCTCGCCCGCCGTGTCCGAGACGGATATCGATACGGCGGGCCTTGCCGTGCGGTTGCGCGCCGTCACCAAGGTCTATGAGAACGGCGTGATTGCGCTGGGGCCGCTCGATCTCGATGTCGCCAAAGGCGAATTCGTATCACTGCTCGGGCCGTCCGGCTGCGGAAAGTCGACCGCGCTGCGGCTGATCGCGGGGCTCGGCGCGCCGAGCGCAGGCACGGTGAGCGTTTCCCATCACGCAACGAGGGCGGATGGGCGGCATCCCATCGGTTTTGTGTTTCAGGAGCCGACGCTGATGCCGTGGGCAAGCGTGCGCGAAAACGTTCGCCTGCCGCTGAAGCTTTCGCACGCGCCGGCGACTGAGGCCGATGGCCGCATCGAGGACGCGCTGACGCAGGTAGGCCTTGCCGAGTTTGCCGATGCATTCCCCCGTGAATTGTCCGGCGGTATGAAGATGCGGGTCTCGCTGGCGCGCGCGCTCGTCACCGATCCGGATATTCTGCTGCTGGATGAGCCGTTCGCGGCGCTCGACGAGATCACGCGATTTCGGCTCAACAACGATCTGCTTGATCTGTGGCGCAAGCTGCACAAGACCGTCATCTTCGTCACCCATTCGGTATTCGAGTCGGTCTATCTGTCGCAGCGGGTGACCGTGATGACGGCGCGACCGGGCCGCTTGGCAAGCGAATTTCGCATCGACACCGTGGAGCCGCGCGGGGAGGAGTTTCGCACCTCGGCCGAATATGCCGGCTATTGCCGCGAGGTCTCCAGCGCGCTGGCGCCGTCCTATTCCGGGCAGCGCAGCGCATGAGCTCCGTCCAGAATATCGGCCGTTTGCTGCTGCCCATCGCCGTGCTCGCCGCGGGCCTGGCGCTGTGGGAGCTTGTGGTCCGCGTCAACGACATCCAGCCTTACGTGCTGCCGAGCCCTCACGTCGTGTTTCAGACGCTGGTCGGCGACTGGCCGGTGCTGTCGGAATCGCTTGGCGTCACTCTTCTCACCACGCTGGAAGGCTTTATCGCCGCTGCCGTCGGCGGTATTGCGCTGGCGCTGCTGTTCAATCAGTCGAAATGGCTGGAATATTCGCTGTTTCCCTATGCGGTAATCCTGCAGGTCACACCGGTGATCGCAATTGCGCCGCTACTGCTGATCTATCTGCCGCAGCAGACCGCGGTCATCGTCTGCGCCTGGATCGTCGGTTTCTTTCCGGTCCTGTCCAACACCACGCTCGGGCTGAATTCGGTGGACCGTAATCTGGCCGGGCTGTTTCAGCTCTATGGCGCGTCACGGCTGCAGACGCTGCGGTACCTGAAATTGCCGGCGGCGCTGCCGTATATTCTCGGCGGTCTGCGGATCGCGGGCGGCCTGTCGCTGATCGGCGCCGTGGTCGCCGAAATCGCGGCGGGTACCGCGGGCGCCGGCTCCGGGCTTGCCTTCCGGATCGCAGAATCCGGCTATCGCCTCAACATTCCCCGAATGTTCGCGGCGTTGCTGTTGCTGTCCGTCGCCGGGATTGTCATTTATGGGCTGCTGGCGCTAGTTTCGCATCTGGTATTACGGCGCTGGCATGAGAGCGCGCTTGGAAAGGAAAACTGATGGCTGCCGCGAATATTTCGTCCGAAAAGATCGATCTGTTGGTCTACGGACCGATCAGGCCGATCCTCGAAAACGGCTTCCCGGACCAGTTCGTCCTGCATATGGCGGAGAGCCGTGCCGATCTCGAGCGATTGACGCCCGATGTGCTGGCGAAGACCCGCGGTATCGCGGTCACCTATCACACGGTGCCGGCCGACAAGAAATCGCTGTCGCATTTCCCCAAGCTCGAGATCGTCGCGAGCTTCGGCGTCGGCTACGACCATGTCGATTCCGCCTATGCGCGTGAGCACAATATCGTCGTCACCAACACGCCCGACGTGCTGACCGAGGAGGTCGCCGATGTCGCAATGGGCCTGTTGATTTCGACCCTGCGCGAATTCGTCAAGGCCGACCGCTATCTGCGCTCCGGCCTGTGGCAGACGCAGAACTATCCCTTGAGCGTCGGCTCGCTGCGCGACCGCAAGATCGGGATCGTCGGCATGGGCCGCATCGGACAGGCGATCGGACGCCGGTTGGAGGCCTCGCGCGTGCCGGTGTCCTATCACTCGCGCAATCCGTCGTCAGCCGTGTCGTACACGCACTATCCCGACCTGATGGAGATGGCGAAGGCCGTGGATACGCTGATCGTGATCGTGCCCGGCGGCGCTTCTACCGCCAAGATGATCAATGCCGACGTGCTGAAGGCGCTCGGTCCGCGCGGCGTTTTGATCAACGTCGCGCGCGGCTCCGTGGTCGACGAGCCGGCGCTGGTGGCGGCGCTGAAATCCGGCACCATCCTCGCGGCCGGGCTCGACGTGTTCGCCAACGAGCCGAACGTGCCGGACGAGCTGAAGGCCATGCAAAATGTCGTGCTGTTGCCACATATCGGCTCAGCTTCGGTGGTAACGCGGAACGCCATGGATCAGCTTGTCGTCGACAATCTGAAAAACTGGTTTGCCGGCAAGGCGCCGTTGACGCCCGTGCCGGAAACCCCGGTGAAGGGACGCTGATGTCGTCCGGGCGTTCAGGCATCATGGTGGCAGCGCTGACGGCGCTGCTGGCGTTTGCGTCGCAGGCTGCGGCGCAGGATTCCTCGACGCTGAAGAAAGACATGATCGGGCAGTGGGAGCTTGCCACCACCGAGCGCAGCAAGACCTGCGTCGTCACGCTGAAGGGCGATACGACGCCGCAAGGACTCAAGCTCGAACTTGAGCCGAGCTGTGCCGCGGCGCTGCCGTTCACCAAGGAAATCACGGCCTGGAATATCAAGGGGCTGGATATCGTGCGGCTGCAGGATGCGGCCGGCCAGCCGGTGATCGACTTCACCGAAGTCGAGAGCGGCATCTTCGAGGGCTTGCGGACCGGCGAGGGCGTCTACATCCTGCAAAACCTCGCCGCCGCCCGCTCGCTCGCCAAGTCGATGGACCAGATGATCGGCGACTGGTCGATGGTCCGGGGCAACGGCCAGACGATCTGCGGCCTGACGCTGACCAACACCGAGGCGACGGGCGACAATTTCCAGGTATTCCTGAAGCCGAAATGCGACCCTGCGGTCGCGGCTTTCGCGCCGAACCAGTGGCGGCTCGATCACGGCCGGATGCTGCTGCTGTCTGCCAAAGGCGAAACCTGGCAGTTCGAGGCCGACGACAATGCGCAGTGGCGGCGGGTGCCCGACGCGGCCGATCCCCTGATCATGATGCGGGGACAGTAGCGTTCGGCGAGCCGCATTTTAGCGGCCAAGTATGCCCGCGACCTGAGACGCCACATGCTCGGCAAGCATGTGGTAGCCTTCCGGCGTCAGATGCTGGCCGTCGGGCTGATGCGGCAATCCCCTGAAAGTGCCATTGGCGATCATGATCACCGGGATGCCCCGCGCCTTCAGCCGGCTCTGAATTTCCGCCGTTCGATCCGGCGAGCCTTTGCGGCGGTCGTTGCCGCCGGGCTGCAGGATGACGGCGCTGGTGCCGTTCGGCACCGTTCGGTCAAGGCGCTGCAACATGCCTTCGGTGGTGTCGCCGTTGATGCCGGCGTTGACGACACGGACATTGGCTCCCTTTGCCCGCAAGATCGCCTCCAGTTGCGCGGGATAGGCCTGATTGCGGGCTACCCCTTTGCCGTAAGTGTTGCTGGCGCCAAGCGCCACGATCGTTGCCGCATGGGCCGACGCGGATACGAAAGTGGATATGCCCATCAGGATCGCCAAAGCCCCGAGGGTGCCAAGCCGAAAAGCCCGCAATTTCATATTTGCTCCCCTTCGCATCGGTTGAGGAAGCCTACGGGGCTAGCATCCCCTGGCGCAACTATGCCGGCCGGCCGATTCGGACAAAATTAATTCAGGGGCCTGTCGATCCGGCGTTCTCCCATTCGTCGTCTCCCATAGCGAGCCAGTTTTGCGGGCGATTACCGCCGCAACTCGCCTTAACGGGAGTTCCGCAATGCGCTTCATGTATATCGTTACCTCGTCCCAGCCCATGCGCGGCCCGACGCCGGCTTTGATGGAGGCGATGGCCAAGCTTGCCGACCGGGAGATCAAGGCCGGCCGCATGATCGACAGCGGCGGGCTGATGCCGGTTGCCACGGGCGCGCAGGTGCGCATTACCGACGGCAAGCTCAGCGTGGTCGACGGGCCGTTCGTCGAGACCAAGGAAATGATCGGCGGCTACGCAATCTTCGAGCTCCGCGACAAGGAAGAGGCGGTCGCTGCAGCGAGGGAATTCATGCAACTGCACCTCCAGCACATGCCGGGCTGGGAAGGGACCTGCGAGGTTCGTTCCTTTGCGACGCCGGGCGTGGACGGTGCGTGCGAGGTCAATGTGCGCGCGCACGCCTGATGCTAGCGTTCGGTAAATCCAGTCGGCGGCGATGACGGCCGCCGACGTCCATCGCACCATCCTGGCGGTCTGGCGCATCGAGCAACCGCGCCTGATCACCGGCCTGTCCCGGATGTTGCGGGATGTGACGCTGGCCGAAGACCTGACGCAGGAAGCCCTGGTGGCGGCGCTCGAGCATTGGCCCATCACCGGCGTGCCGGAAAAGCCGGGCGCATGGCTGATGGCAACCGCCAAACGCCGCGCGCTAGATGATCTGCGTCGCCGCAGCATGCTCGCGCGCAAGCACGAGATGCTGATACGCGACCTGGAGCAGGAGCAGCA
This sequence comes from Bradyrhizobium sp. AZCC 2262, assembly GCF_036924535.1. NCBI lineage: Bacteria > Pseudomonadati > Pseudomonadota > Alphaproteobacteria > Hyphomicrobiales > Nitrobacteraceae > Bradyrhizobium > Bradyrhizobium sp. AZCC 2262. The sequence continues at coordinate 8,579,128 of NZ_JAZHRT010000001.1, forward strand.
GGCGATGCCCGATCCGGACGCCGGGCTGGACGATGATATCGGCGACGAACTGTTGCGGCTGATCTTCACCGCCTGCCATCCAAAACTGTCGCGCGAGGCGCGCGCAGCTCTCGCACTCAGGATGATCTGCGGCCTGACCACCGAAGAGATCGCGCGCGCCTTCCTGCAGCCGGAGGCGACCATTGCCCAGCGCATCGTGCGCGCGAAGCGAACGCTGTCGGACTCCGGGCTCGCTTACGAAACCCCGCGCGGCGAGGAGCTTTCAGAGCGGCTCGCTTCGGTGCTGGAGGTCGTGTACCTCATCTTCAACGAAGGCTACACGGCCGCCCGCGGCGACGAATGGCTGCGGCCGCAGCTTTGCAGCGATGCATTGCGCATGGGCCGCGTGCTGACACTGGTCGCGCCGCAGGAAGCGGAAGCCCACGGCCTGCTCGCGCTGATGGAGCTGAACGCTTCGCGCACCGCGGCGCGCACGGATGCAGCCGGCGATCCAATTCTGCTGATGGACCAGAACCGGATGCTGTGGGACCGGCTTCAGATCCGCCGCGGATTGTCGGCGCTGGCGCGCGCGCAGGAGCTTGGCGATGGGCAGGGATTCTACGTGCTGCAGGCGGCGATCGTCGCCTGTCACGCCAGAGCCTCCACGCCTGATGAAACGGAGTGGCCGCGTATTGCAAAGCTCTATGGCGAACTCTCAGGCCTGGTGCGCTCGCCGATCATCGAGCTCAACCGCGCGGTAGCGGTCGGCATGGCGGAGGGGCCGGCGGCCGCGCTCGCGATGGTGGATGGACTGGCGTGCGAGCCTGCGCTGAAGAACTATCATCTCCTGGAAAGCGTCCGCGGCGATCTGCTTTGCAAGCTCGGCCGCTTTGCGGAAGCGCGCGCCGCATTCGAGATCGCGGCAGGATTAGCGGGCAACCGGCGCGAGTATGATCTGCTGCAACGACGCGTCGTTGAAGCGGCCCGACGCAGCGAAATTGCGCGTTGATTTCTGAATGAGCAGCGCATTTTGCGCACGCCATGATTGCTGAATCCGGTGCAGGAAGCCCGTGTTTTTGCGATTCGTAGAACTACGGAATCTCGAGTGTTCATTCCGAACACAGTGATTAACCATTGGCAATTATCGTAACGCCAACACTTGCGGAATTTTCCTGTTCGCCCTCGTGCCGCGCTTTTCAAGCGGCCATTGGCACCATCATTCGAGGACGCGGCATGTCGGGATTCTTCCCTCGTCGATCAACCCTGCTCGCGACAGTCGTTGCTGCGGCCGGCTTTGGCGCGATCGGCTTTGCCAGCATCGGCCTCGGCGCGGTCATCGTCGGCGAAACCCGCCGCATCGATCTCGGTCAGAAGGCGGCGCCCGGGATCGATGCGATGAAGGCGCAGTACAAGCGGCCGGCAACGATCCCGTTCCCGAAGGAAAATCCCTATACGCCCGAAAAGGCTGCGCTCGGAAAGAAGCTCTATTTCGACACGCGGCTCTCGGTCACGTCAGCGCAATCCTGCGCAAGTTGTCACAGCCCGGGCTTCGGCTGGGGCGACGGTCTGGCGGTCGGCGTCGGCCACGGCATGGCGAAGCTCGGCCGGCATTCGCCGACCATCGTCAATGCCGCGTGGGGCGCGATCTTCATGTGGGACGGCCGGCTCGCGACCCTTGAAGAGCAGGCGCTCGGTCCGATCCAGGCCGCGGGCGAGATGAACATGCCGCTCGAGAAGTTGATGGAACGGCTTACCTCCATCGGCGAATACAAGCCGCTGTTCGCCGTGGCATTTCCCAATGAAGGGATGACTTCCGCGACGCTCGCCAAGGCGATCGCGACCTATGAACGTACCGTGGTCTCCGAGCGCGCGCCGTTCGATGCCTGGATCGAAGGTAACGAGAAAGCTATCTCAGAGGAAGCCAAGCGCGGTTTTGCAGTCTTCAACGGCAAGGCGCTTTGTTCCGCCTGTCATGAGGGCTGGAATTTCACCAATGACGGCTTTCAGGACATCGGGCTGCCGAGCAAGGATGTCGGCCGCGGCGAGTTCATGCCGGGCGTGATCAAGATGCAGCACGCCTTCAAGACGCCTGGCTTGCGCGAAATTGCGCGCCGAAGCCCCTTTATGCACGATGGTTCGCTCGCCACGCTGGAAGCGGTGGTTGAACATTACGATCGCGGCGGCGTCGACCGGCCGAGCCGTTCCGACCTGATGAAGCCGCTTGGCCTCACGGCCCAGGAAAAATCCGATCTGGTCGCCTTCATGAAAACCCTGACCAGCAACCTCAGTCCGACCGCCGTGCCGGTCCTCCCTCGCTGATCCCAGCCCTATCCAAGGATATCCCATGCACAAGACCGTCCTGTTCGCTCTCGTCATTCTCTCCGGCCTGTCGGCCGGCGCGCTCGCCGCCAACCAGGTGATCCATCAGCAGGGCCGGGTGTTCTCCTCCGAGAGCGTCACCGTCAAGAAGGGTGACGCGCTGACCTTTGTGAACGACGACAGCATTCCTCACAACATCATGTCGACCACCCAGGGCAGCGAATTCAACCTCGGCTCGCAGGCGCCGGGCATGTCCACGGATGTGACCTTCAAGGAAGCGGGCGACGTGCAGGTGATCTGCGCCATCCATCCGCGGATGAAGATGATGGTGAAGGTTACGGACTAATCGCGCCAACGACCGCGCCGGAGATTTGTGATGTCGATCCGCTACAAGATTTTCGGCGCCTTCAGCGTTGTCATCCTGCTCGCCTGCGGGCTCGCATTCTACGGCATTCAAGGTATCTCCACTGCGGGCGATCAGGTGGTGCGCCTTTATGACGGTCCCCTGATGGGAATCAACCACGCGCGTTCGGCGCATGCGGGGTTGAACGAGGCGCGCGTCGTCATGCAGCGCAGCCTGACAGAGGGGGCGACGAGTGAAAGTGTCACCCGGTTTGAAAAACTGGTTCGCAGCATTTCCGAAGATCTCAGCGTGGTCCGGGACCGGGTCCAGAGCGCAAGCGTCAAGGCTGCCCGGGAGAAGGCCGAAGCCAGCCTCCGCGGCTGGTCGGGCGCCGGACTGAAAATCCTCAAGCCGGTGCCGGGCGGCCTGACCGAGATTCCCACGATCTTCTCGCTGACGCAGCAGGGCGACGAGACTGTCGCAGCGCTCGACGATCTCGTGGAACTGGTGGCGGCCTATGGCTTCGACTACCGGACCGAGGCGGAGGCGTCGGTGGCGGCGGCGCGCACTGCCATGCTCGGGATTGCCATCGGTACCGCGCTCGTCGGATTCATCATCGCCATGGCCTTTGCCTATTCGCTCAGCAAGCCGATCTCTGCCGCGATGCATGTTGCAGAGCGCGTGGCGGCGGGTAATTTCGCCGATGACATCGCGGTCCGGCGGCGTGACGAACTCGGCCGGCTGCTGAAGTCGCTTGCCGTCATGCAGACGAGCCTGAAGGCCCGCGCCGATCAGGATCTCGCGCTGATGTCCTCCAAGGACCAGACCCATGCGCAACAGGTCACCCGGCGGCAGCGCATCGAGGCCGAGATCGAAGCCTTCCGTTCCACCTTCACCACAGCGCTCGCCAACACCGACCGGATGACGGGCGAATTGACCAATACCGCGCAAACCCTTTCCTCAATCGCGCACGCCGCCGGCAAGCAATCCGTCGAGACGGCTTCGACCGCTGGCCAAACCTCGGCCAACGTTCAAACCGTGGCAACCGCCGCAAGCCAGCTCGGCGATTCCGTGCAGGCGATCAAGACGCAGGTCAATGACGCCACGACGATCGTGCAGCGCGCCTCCGGCATGGCCGGGACGGCCAATGAGACGATTCGGGCCCTCGCCAGCTCCACGCAGCAGATCGACGAGGTCGTGGGCTTTATCCGCAACATTGCCGGCCAGACCAATCTGCTGGCGCTCAACGCCACCATCGAAGCCGCGCGCGCCGGCGAGGCTGGCCGCGGATTTGCCGTGGTCGCGTCGGAAGTCAAGGCGCTCGCCACCCAGACCGCCAAGGCGACCGAGGACATTTCCTCCCAGATCGCCGAGGTGCAATCGGCGACGAAGCAGGCGGTTGACAATGTCGGCGCCATTGCGTCGATCATGGACGAGATCGACCGCTTCACCGCAGCGATTGCCGACGCCGTCAGCCAGCAGAACGCCGCGGCAAATGAAATATCGCGGAGTATCGGACACGCCGCCGCCGGAACGGAAATCGTTGCCCGGAGCATTGCGGGAACGGCCACCGCGACCGAGAACACTAACCGTTCCGCCGACCTCGTGCTGACGACCGCGCGCGACCTGTCGGATCAGGCCGCCGATCTGCGCGCGTCCGTCGATCGTTTCCTCTCGAACGTGGCGGCGTGACGCCACTCGTGTCCCGGACGCGGCGCGGCATGAAATGACGCGACGCAGAGCCGGGACCCAGGAAGTTGCATGGGTCCCGGCTCTGCGGTGCACCGCCAAAAGGCGCTGCGCCCGCGTCCGGGACACGAGTTGAGCCAGGCTCCCTTGCATCGTCGTTCCGGCGTCCGCCCGTTATCAGATGAAGCGGAATTGCTGGCGCTCGCGTTTGGCGAGTTTTGGGATCGCCTGAAGTGGTCGGTCTGCTGATGATCGGCAAACGCCGCTTCACCTGCGAACACCTCGTAGAAGAAGAATTCCCGCGGCTTGGTGACGTTCTGGTGGATCTGGAACTCCTTCACGCCCGGCTCCCGCTGCGCCTGAGGAAGAAAGTCTTTCAGAAGCGCCGCGACGGCGCCTTCCTCTCCGGAATTGACCTCCCAGAATGCGGTGACGATCAGGTGCTGGTTTGCATTGTCGGTGGTTGCCATGCTGCTCTCCTGTGAAGCCAGCGCCGGTTCGATTCCGGTCGGCGACTGGAGCGCATCATGCCCGCTTCGATGACATGAATGCTTCGATGGGTGACGAATTATCATATTCGTGATGTCCGGAACTCGTCGACGGCCGAAGCGTTGGCCGACGCTGGCTTTTCACCCTTACAAGGAACAGCTGAATGGCGAAGAAGACCGTGCTTGCGATCGGCATCGATCCTTCGTTTGTCGACTACGGCGCCTTTCCCGGGCTCACGGCGGAGCTTGTCGGCAGCTATATCGAAACGCAGATCGAGCGGCTTCGTGCGCTGGGTTTCGAGGCGCAAAGCTGCCTGATCGACCTCGGCGATACCGCCGAAGCGGTGGCTGCGACGGCGCTCCGCTCAAGAAAGTTCGACTGCGTGGTGATCGGGGCCGGGCTGCGCGAGCCGCCGGAGCGTTTGCACCTGTTCGAAAAGATCATCAATCTCGTTCACGTGTTCGCGCCTGAAGCCAGGATCTGCTTCAACACCACGCCGGCGGATACGGCGGAAGCCGTGCAGCGATGGGTCGAGCCTTGATGAGGCGAGCGCTCAGGCCGTACGAAACGAGCCGAGCAGGCTGCCGATGATCTTTTGCCCGCGCGCCCGGAGCCTTTTCGGATTCTCCGCTCCCGGCAGCAGCAGCGCCAACTCGCATATCATCGCATCGACCATTCGGCTCAGCAGCTCTATGTCCTCGAAATCGAGCTCGCCCTGGCGCTTCAGCGCCGCCAGCGTCGCGGTGAGCAGCGCCATCGGATGGGCTTCCTCGATCTCCCGGTAGCGCGCATTGCCGAGCACGGCCGGGGCTTCCTGGATCACGATGCGCGCGTAGGCCGGTTCGAGGCAGACGTCGAGATAGGCGTCGATACCCTCGGTCAGGCGATCCCATACCTTGCGCTGCGTCTTCGCTCTCGCTTCGATTTTTGCGGCGGCTTCGATCTGCAAGGCGACGACCACGGCGTCGAACAGCGCCTTCTTGTCCTCGAAGTGGTGATAGAAGGCGCCCCGCGTCACCCGCGCGGCGCGCGAGATCGCCTCGATTCCCGCCGCCTGATAGCCCTCACCCGCAAAAGCGTCCCGGCCGGCCGCCAGCAACGCCTGCCTCGTGGCCTCGGTGTACTCCTCGCGGCGGGTTCGTTCGCGTCCGGCTTCCTGCATGCCCTCGACATACCACTTGACGCCTGAGAGCCTATCAACATATAACATACATTCAGTATGTTAAAAACAGAACGTATGCATTTAAAAAAAGCCGCCCCCATCCGGCGGAGGGGCTGGAAGGAGGGATCACATGAACAGCAATCGCATGTTCGAACTGGCCCAGGCGCTCGCGGTCGCGAAGAGCCGGCAGGATGTGCCAGCGGCGCTAACCGTTCTTCATGACGACATGCTGCTGGAAACCCCGGCTTTCGGCACCAGCGCCCGCGGCCTGGCCGAGAACGAGAAGGTGCTGACCCGGTTCTTCACCGCGTTCCCGGACTATAACGTCGTGCTCGAAGGCCATGCCGCCAACGGCGATACGCTCGTCTGCTGGGGTCGCGTGCAGATGACCATGACCGGCGACCGCTTTGGCGTGACGCCGAACGGCAGGCGTGCCGATCTGCCCGTGTTCATCCAGTTCGCCTTCAAGGACGACCGGATCGCGCATGAGCGGTTTTTCTTCGACCTGTCGGAGCTCTGTGCCCAATCCGGCGTCTCGGCCGATGCGGTCCGGCGCAAGATATTTGGTGACGCTGCCGCCCGGCAGCAGGCCGCGGAATGACACCTTTCCAGTAAATCAGGGCTTCAAGCATGTCAGCAGATCCACGCATCAAACCGGTAGCCGCGATCGCGACGGCGCCACTGTTCGACATCGTCGTCGATCTCAATCCAAAACTGAACATCGGTGACGGCCCGCTCGGCCGCCGCATCCTGTTCGGTGCGGCCGGCGGCACCTTCGAAGGCCCAAGGCTGCGCGGCGAGGTGGTGCCGGGCGGCGGCGACTGGGCACTGTTTCGCGCCGATGGCGCCATGTCGCTCGACGTCCGCCTGACGCTTCGCACGCATGACGGCGCGCTGGTGCACATGACCTATGGCGGCCGCTGGATCACGCCGCCCGAATTGCGGGCCGAGATGGCTGATCCTGCGAAGCGATATCAGGTCGATCCGTCGCATTACTATTTTCGAACCAACCCGCTGTTCGAAACCGGCGCGGAGCCATACGCCTGGATGAACGATATCGTCTGCGTCGGGTCGGGATATCTGGTCGAGGGCGGCATCGCGTATAACGTCTGCCAGATCGTCTGAAGGTGCGTCTTGCGGATGGCGCGATCCTGCTATCGCTACCGCGCGGCATGGCAGCCAAGGCGCGCGGCACGGATTCCTATAGGATCTTTTCGAAGTAATACCGACGAATGCCACCGCCCAGCGTCTTGTTGCTCGCCTGCTCGGCGACGGCTTCGTTCAGCAACCGGTATCCCGCGTGCCCATACAGTTCGAGCGCAGCCGGCTGCAATTCAGATGTGCTTAATTCAAGTCTTTGCATGTCAAGCCGACGGCATTCAGCTTCCGCAAATTGCAGCATCAGCCGGGCGATCCCGCTACGTCGGGCGGATGGGTCGACATACATGCGACGCAGCTCCATGGCGTCAGTCGCTGCGGGTTCAAGGCCGAACATGCCGACGACTTTCTTCTCCCTCAGCGCGACCCAAAAGCCGCCGCCTCGCTCGCCATAGTATGCTGCGACGCGTTCCATTTCGTCGGTCAATGAACGAACAATGTAAGCCTCAAAGGCATCGCGCATATGCGGCGGCGACAGCAGTCGGTTGACGATGATGAATAGCTCGCGCACTTGAGGTGCATCTTCCTCCCGGAACGGTCGGATCGTTACTTCGACGCTCAAGTTCGGTTCTCCTTCATGATGCGGCTGGCCACGATCCGCGCTGACGGATGATCGTCCAGATCCAGGCGGCAGCGGCGAGCGCCAGGGCGGCAAGAGGGGCCCAGGCCTGCGGCTCTCCCATCGTCCGGAGCGTCATGCCGCTCAGGAGGCACCAGAGAACGGGGATCGGCAGCAGCACTGGCAAAAGCCTGCCGCGGGCGAGAAGCAAAAGGCCGAGCGTCGCGATCGCCGTCGGATCCGGCGCGATGCCAAAGACCTCGGACGAGGCCCAGCCGCGTCCCTGGAGTGGCGCCAGCAACGGCTGTCCCGCGAGTGCGAAGGCAAGGATGAGATATCCTATCCAACCGGCAGGCCCGCGCCGGTCGAAGGCGAGGCCATCGAGCAAGGACAGGATGAGGAGCAAGACGCCTTCAACGACGAAAGCCGGCGCGACATAGGCGACGGCCCAGTTGATGGTCGCGTAGCGATTCCACAGGAACGACCACCCGACGAAGATCCAGGAGATCGCGAGGATGAACGCGATCCAGCGTGCCCCGGTTCCCGGCCGCCACGCGATGAGCAGGATGATGATGAGGCCGGCGGCGAGCGTCAGCACGTGCAGAGGCCAGAGCGCCGCATTGTGCAATTCGAACATGCGCCAGTAGACGCGCGGCGAAAACAGCAGGAAGTTCACCGCCCGGTAGGTCCACCACTCCGACATCAAAGCGCCTTCACGTGGGCCGAGATGCGCTCCCGCATGGCCGGATCAGGCATTGGGCCGGCGGCGGCCGCGAGGTTTTCACGCACGTGGTCGACGCGGGTGGTTGCCGGAATTGCGACGGTGACGGCCGGGTGAGAGAGGATGAACTTCAGCATGAGCTGCGCCCAGCTCGACACCCCGAGTTCAATCGCCCATTCGGGCAGCGGCGCATTCTTGAGCCGGTTGGTGAGCGCCCCCTGCCGGAATGGACGGTTCGCAATCACGGCGATGCCGCGCTCCGCCGCCAGTGGCAGCAGCCGCGCCTCCGCCTCGCGGTCGACGACGTTGTAGGAGAACTGCACGAAATCGATCGGCTCGTTCCGCATGATCTGTTCGATGAGATCATGACGGCGGCCTTCGGATGTGGTGATTCCAACGTAACGCACCGTACCGGCCGCCTTCATCTGAAAGAGCGTCTGCAGATGCGCCTTCCAGGTGAGGAGATTATGAACCTGAACGAGGTCGAACTTCGGCACACCCCAGAAGCGACGCGATTGCTCGATCTGGGGCGGACCTCCCGCTGCCGATGACGTCCAGATCTTTTCGGCCGAGAATAGCGCAGAAGGTCGCCCGAGCTTTTGAAGGCCGTAGCCGATCACCGGCTGCGACGAGCCATACATGGGGGAGGAGTCGATCATGCGGCCGCCCGCCTCGAAGAAGGCGGCCATGACATCAGTGCATTCGTCCCTGAGCACGGGATCGTCGCCGACGTTGAAGGTGATCCAGGTCCCTAGTCCGACGATCGGTATCGCCTCGCCGGTCGAGGGTATGGGGCGGCGGGTGGGCGAGCCCGGCTGGGCGCGCAGAGAGCTTGGCAGGAGTGTTGCTGCGGCCGTGGCCGCCAGGGCAGCCTGCACGAACGTTCGGCGTGTCGTCCGCATCCGGTGCTCCATCATCGCGGTGGGCCACCGCCAGCTTCGTGATTCGAAATTGCCGATCAAGGCACTGGATCAAATAGGCAGTCGCGCGCCGTTCTCAATCTTCGATGGACGGCCGACATTGCTAGATCAGCTTCATCTCCTTCAAGCTCGCGTGACCGTTCTTGCCGACGGTGATGTGGTCGTGGACGGAAATACCGAGCGGGGTGGCGATCTGGACGATCGTTTTGGTCGTATGGATATCGGGCTGTGATGGCGTCGGATCACCGGAGGGATGGTTGTTCATCAATCCCTGCGCGACGTATCGCATTGATCCTGTTTGATTTTGGAATGGAGCGACCAGGATTGGGGGCGGTAATGGGGGCGATACGAAATGCTGGTCTTGCGTTTGTCCTGCAACATCGCACCCGGCCAATAACAACAATAAGCTAAAGCACGATGTCGGTTCGACCCTGCCATCGTGCTTTAGTCGTCGAATCAATCGAACAGCACCTTGGTTCGCGCCTCGTTGCGGGCCAATCCGTCGATTTCAGCAAGCCCCATCGCACCCCTCAGTTCCTCGAGCCAGTCCAGAAATTTGTCGATCAGGTGCTCCGGGCTCATCGAAAGAGCCGTGACCCTCATCCGCTCTGCTAGCTGATTAATCATCGATCCCCTCTCATTCGAGGATGAGCTACCCCCTCTCATCCGATGAACCACTCTCTCACGCGTTCGCCAAAGCGCGAAGCGGATAGTTAATAGATGGTAAATGCAGGCGATAACTAGATCAGCTTCATCCCCTTCAAGCTCGCATGCCCGTTCTTGCCGACGATGATGTGGTCGTGCACGGAAATACCGAGCGGGGTGGCGATCTCGACAATCGCTTTGGTCATCTGGATATCCGCCTGCGACGGCGTCGGATCGCCACTGGGATGGTTGTGGACCAGACTGCTCATCGACGTAGCGTGCTGTATCAATTGCGGTTTTCGGCGGAAAAAGCAGGGGAGGGGACGCCCACTGGGGACGGTATCTCGTGATGGTGCGTGATGATGCCGCATGATCATGCTGTGTCCTGTTCGATGTCGCTTGACCATACTCGATCATCGCAAAAGTCAGAGCCGTAGTTTTGGCCTTCTCACTGGGTTTGGATTCGAAGATTTTTTCCTGACATGCGGGAAAGACTTCGCAATCACTTGTGCCGCCACATCTGCCGAGCGAATTGGCGTTCCTCGTCACCCAAGACGTCACCGTAGATGCTCGTGGTCCGGAGCGTGGCGTGTCCCAGCCAGCGCTGTACGAGATGCGGGGGAACTCTGGCTTGAAAGGCGGACACGCCGAAGGTATGCCGCAATCCCTTCGGCGACGATGCGGGCGTGCTGACAGAGGCATCAGTCATCACCTGCTTAACGAGCCGCCACGCCGTGACGCGGCTCCAGGGCCAGAGGCGGCGAAGTCTCAACGCTGGATCACTTTGTCTCGCGCGAAGTTGGAATCGCCGTTCCAAATCGAGCAGCACGGATCGAGGCAGCGGGATCTGCCGAACGATCCCGCGCCGCCGCCGCTTCAACCGTCAGGAGAGCAACATCGCCGTTGTCGAGATCGATTGCTACGGGCGTGATCGCTAATACTTCAGACACGCGTCCTCCGCTTCGCATCAGTACCAAGCAGAAGAGCCGCTTGAGCGGATCGAGAGCTTCGACAGCGCACAGAAAGCGCCTGCGCTCCGCCGCGGTCAAGTATTTCCGGCCGCCGTTGCGGTCGAACAGGCTGAGTTCAGTGCCGGTCGTAGAAGAATGCATCCTGTCTCTAGCCCCACGCTGAAACAGAATCGCCAATTTTGTTGCAAGAGATTTGCCCAGGTTTTTGCTTGTATTTTTGGAAGGGGTGCGGCTGACCCGAAACCGATGATCAAAAGAGGGGCCTGAAAACCACGACATATCGCTCGACTGAAACAGTATTGGCGATATTGTAGCATCTCGCGATTCAATAGGGGAAATGCTCAGATGCTTCATGTCGCAATCGCCTTGACACGTTCGGGACTGGGATATGTGAAATCAATCATTCTTGGAATGTTCATCATCGTGGTCGCTGCCACCGCGTTTCTCAGCTTGAGCATGACCGCAGATGCCTATGCTCAATCACCGTGCGCGACTCCGGGGACGTGCACCTGCGCGCAAATTACTGTTGACTGCAAAAATTACTATCCGGCCGACGTATGCGCGAAGGCCGGACCAATCTGCCGTGAAGCATGTCGTAGCAGTGGTGGAAAGACTGCAAGCTTTATTGGTCCAGCAAGTGGTGCGACCCGCGTAGCGCGTTGTAAGTGAGTGCGCTTGATTGACATTACGCTATGGCGTGCGTCGATCGAGCTTTGGGCCGACGGGTATCCTGGGAATGCCTTCAGCCGCTCTAAACCTCATTCCGCTGCGCTACCTCCGCGGCAGAGCACGAGGTTCTTACGATCCCAGGCGTCCAGCTCGTCGATCGGGTAGAGCACCGCTTTTCCTATTTTGATGAAAGGCGGGCCGATCCTCGCCATACGCCAGTTGCGCAGCGTGCCGACGCTGATTTCGCCGCGGTAGCGCTCGGCGACTTCTTCGGCCGTGAGGTATTTGTCAGCCATCAGGAATACTCCCGATATTTCGTCAGAGCGGGATTTAGGAGCTCGGAAACAATGTTTTTCGCTTCCTCCGTAACAACCTCAACCTCTAGCCACTCGCCGCGCTGACGGGCTCGCCAAATACGCTTGAGCGTCGCAGGCGTGATCTTGATACCGGCCTTCTCCCACGATTTAGCCAACGCGGATTTGAGCTGGCCACCACCGCTTCGCTTAGGACTGTACGGCTTTCCACGGTGGGTTAGGAAAACATTACCGGTCCTCAGCGCGCACGGCGTCTGCTCCAACCTTTTGATGATCATCTCGTCCAGGTTGACCACGCGGATCCGACCTGTCGAACTTCTCAAGCGCGCCGCTTTTCGGATCAGATCGACATCGACCCAGCCTAGGCGCAATGTCTCGGATACGTCGGCTCCTGTGCGAAGCAGGAAGATCACCACATGCTTGAGGTGTGGCTGACAGCTGTGCACGAATTTCCAGAGATCTGCCTTGCTCGGTAGAGGAGACATTTCTTTCCGGAGTTTCGGCCGTTTGAGACGCCAGTGAGCACACCAGTGCTGCCGAGCCGAAAATTTTAGAACGGCGCTAATGGGCCCGTAACATTGTCGCGAACGCGTCGCCGGCGAACTGTCCTGCCAGAGCGACTGCGCGATGGCATCGATCATGTGTTGATCGATGTCGCACACGAAGACATCGGCAAGGCTCGCCAGGAGAGGAGACCTTATCAAATAACGGCCTTCTCCACCGCTCGCGATGTAGGCTTGAGCCGCGTCCGAAAATCGCACGCGAACTCGTTGACCGTGAACTGAAGGGCTGGGCGAGTTTCGATCAGCATGCGTCGATATGATAGGATTTTGAAGGCGTGCGTGGCGCGCCATGACATTCTCCATCAGCATGGAGCGTGCGGCGCCAGGGAAGCGACGGCAATCGCTTCCGAGCCCCCGGCTTTGCTGGGGGCTCACTCTTTGGCAGCCGCCGCCCGGCCTATTGGCCTGTTACGGTGGAGACCTGTCGTTTTCGATGAAGGGCGAGCCAACAACAAAAGACAGGTCCGAGCGTTGCCGCTCAAAAACCCGCCGTTGCTGCCGGCTCGTAGCTCGTTGGAAAAACGAGCGTACCAGACACCTCTGGTCACGTGGTTGAGGCTTAAGCCTCTTTCGTAGGGACTGCTAAACCGGTCTCTTGCCCGGCCCCGTCCACCGCGTCGATCGCTATGCAAACATACGTGCGTACTCAAAACTTATTCAAAATGCCGCGGGACGTCCATAGGGTAAGGAGCAAAAAAGAAGGCCGCCGTCGCTTGTGACGGCGGCAACCTATTTCTTAGAACTTATTTACCGACGCCGGCTGGTGTTTCCAGTGCGCTCGCGATCACGCGACTGATCCTCTGGCTGATCGTCTCTCGGCTTCCGAAGGACAATCTTGCAAATGCCATCCGGTCCAGGCAGCGGCAACGCCTGCAAAATGACGTTGTAGCTACCGTCTGAATTCTCAAAGGCAGCTCCCAGCGGCTGCCAGAACGCGTCCCGCCCTTCTCGTTCGATGACGCTAAAGGCCCGATACGCCGGCTCGTGACTCTGCTTCGACATGTCTTTTCCTTTCAATGAGACAAGTTGATCGCGTTGCGGATGAAAGCGAACGCATCATCAAGCGAAACCGCCCGGTGATCACCAAGATCGACGTGCGACAGTTCACCCTCTTGCTCGCACACCGTGGCAGCGATCCCGACGTACAGACGGCCATCGGCCGTGGGGCACAATTCGATGCCAAAGAACTCAATTGTAGCGGCACCGATGTGGGTGGCGGCCATAGACCCGCCCATACCAGCTTCGTTCATGCGTCTACTCCGTCTCGCGTGCTCAACATCGCGGAATTGCGATGCTGGGCGACGAGACAGATAGCTGCTCGAATCATACCTCTCTGCCGCGACCCAGCAAGGTTGTGCTCTTCGCGATCAATCTCACCAATCGGCACGGCCGCAACCTTGTTTGCAGAATCCCGACAACGGTTGCTGACTCGCGACTGCGGGCAATCAAAAGATTCGTCCGCGACCCTGCAGAACGAGGAGCACGACATGGCGAAATCTCACTGGTTCATTGAAGAAGAGGAAGGATGGAAAGACGGCTGCTTCGTAAGAACAACGACCTGTAAGCCGATCGAGCGCCCCGAAGCGGAGCTGATACGACAGGCACTAGAGCTGAAGGAGGTGGCGCGCGCGCAACACAAACTCCTGGAACCTTACCATGACCAGATAACAGTCATTCAAGCGCCGCGCCGTCACAAATAGGAGGACGTGATGTCACTTCGCACAATGACTTTGGCCGGCGCATTGGGAATGATCAGCTTCACCACAGATGCCCTTTGCCAAGGCCCGTACCAATATCAGGTCTACTACACCCGGGATCCTGATGCCGTTCTCGACTTACTGTTCATCCTCGCGCTCTGCCTCGCTGCGCTGCTCCTGGTTGCGTGGTTGGCAGGGTGGCTTTCTTCAGGATCATCAGACTCGCCCTGCGACTGCGCAGAATGCGTCGCGGAGCGCGAAGCTTCTCTGATGCGTGAAATAACAAAGCATCAGGAGGCTCACTCCGCGCTGATGCGCAGCGAGATCGATCACGCCCGGACATACGGCGAGTACCGCGAGCGTCCGGAGATCGCTGAACATGAGCAACGCCTACGCGAGCTGCGCAGCAAGCTTCGTTAATGGAGACGACCATGACCAAACACTACAGCGGTAAAGAGTTAGAGATCATCCCGCCGTCGCGGCCGGTGGCGAACGTCACCGCATCATCGATGGCGCCGGCTCCGCCTACACCGTACCGGGAAAATCCCGGCGGCATCATCTCGGGTGTTCCGCTGCGCTGGCAGGCGGACAGCCAGGCCAAAACGTACGACGCCTATACGCGCCGCGCGGTGGCGGAGCGAAAGCTTGTAGAAGCCGATACGGAGCTTGGCCGCGCCCTCGTGGATAATCGGCGAATGCGTCAAGAATATTCCGAGCTGCCTCAGATACTCGCGACGGACAGAGCGGTAAGAGTTCTAAAGCGTGGCGAAGAAATTCGCGAGCTCTGTCACACGATTGAGATAGCAGAAGCACGTCGGATGCAAGAACGTGCACGGGTCGAACTGGAAATGTATACGACCAAAGAGGCGTTTCTCGAAGCAGATCAAAAGCTGGAAGCGCAACGGCATTATGGGCCGCGATACCACGCTCTGCAGTGGGAGCACCGGATTAACGAGTGGGAACTGCAGGTTGAGGAGCAGCGCGTTGTCCTCGGGGAACACCGCCGTCGCCATGGTCGCGACGAACTGAGTCTCGACGATTTATATGCAGCGCGCGATCAATTGAATGCCGACGGCGCGGACACGACGCCGATTGATCGCGCCATTGAGCGCGCGATGGTCCAGCAGCAAAAGAGGCAGCGATGAAAACGATCAGAACCGGAGCGCTCGCCCTTCGCACTGAATTGCGCGAGCGCGTTTTCCGAATGCATCCCGCACTGCGCCCGAAGTGCGTTCCAGCAGTTGATCATACGGCGGTTATCCTCGGCCGGGACCTCGCCGGCGTTCCCATCTCACTCTCGGTGCGGGCGAGACAGGAGCACATGCACTGTGTGGGGACCACCGGTGGCGGCAAGACCCGGCTCATGCAGCACTGCGCCTGTCAGGATATCGCCCTTGGTCACGGGTTTTGTCTCATCGATCCGCACGGAAACCATCCGGGCAGCATGTATAGGTACATGATAGAACATCTCGCCCGGAGCCCGTTCCGTAAAAACCGCACGATCCACCTGATTGATCCCAACGTTGGATCCCACGTCACCGGCTTCAATCCATTGGCCCTGCCATCGGCAGAGTACGACCCGACCGTGATCGCCGAGGCGATGCAGCAGGCGTTGGAGCGCGTGTGGGGCGAAGAAGATATGAACACGAAGCCGACGATGCAGCGCGTACTCTCGACAATCCTCACGACACTGACCGAACTGAATTTGACCCTTGCAGAAGCAAGTCTGCTGTTCGATCCGAGCGACCAAACCGGCGTGCGCGCCTGGGCGATCCACGAGCTCGCCAACGAGGAAGCGCGGGCCGAGCTTGAGTGGCTGCACGCGATCGGCTCAGAGGCACGCGGGCATCAAGATTTCCGGCAGGAAGTGACCGGCCCCCGGAATCGACTCTCCAAGCTCACGCGAAGCCAAGCGGTGAAATTAATCGTCAGCCAGGATGTGAACGGCATCGATTTTCGGGCGGCATTGGATGAGGGACACATCATCCTTGCGAACCTGTCGCCTGGCCCGCTCGCCGGGGACAAGACAGTGGAAATGCTCGGCCGACTCCTCACGCGTTCAATTTTCTTTCACACCGTACGACGTCGGCGGCCAGATCGCCCGTTCTTCCTGTACCTCGATGAATGTCAGCTCTACCTGTCCGGCGACGTCTCGCGAATGCTCGCCGAGGCGAGAAAGTACGGAACCGGCGTCGTCCTTGGGCATCAAACGCTCTCGCAGCTGCGTGCTGCCGGCGAAGACGTGCTCGACGCCGTAAAGAGCACTACCAACATCAAGGTTGTCATGCGAATCAAGGACCCCACGGAAGCGGCTGAACTCGCCGACATGGTGGTGCGGCATAACCTCGAAATGCCGGTGAGTGTGCTCACCAAGCCAACGCTCATTGGCCATGAACTCGTGCGTCGCCAGTCGGGAAGCGACTCGTGGCAGGAGGGAATGACGGAATCGGAAGGCCGAACGATCGGCCACTCCGTAACGGAAAGCGAATCGTTCACGGAAAGCGAGAGCGACACCGTGAGCGAGAGCTGGGGAACGTCGGAGAGTGAGAGTTGGGGGACGTCGGACTCGGTATCCTCATCACAATCGGAAACCGATGCGTATGGGACCTCCACCGCGATCAACCTAGTGCCAAGTGACGGCGGCTCGTTGCCGGCCGCAGCCTCCGGCAACAC
This sequence comes from Bradyrhizobium sp. AZCC 2262, assembly GCF_036924535.1. Taxonomy (NCBI): domain Bacteria; kingdom Pseudomonadati; phylum Pseudomonadota; class Alphaproteobacteria; order Hyphomicrobiales; family Nitrobacteraceae; genus Bradyrhizobium; species Bradyrhizobium sp. AZCC 2262. The sequence goes on from NZ_JAZHRT010000001.1 coordinate 8,595,999, forward strand.
GATCGGGGAGAGCGCCGGCACGTATTCAAACATGGGATGGACATCACCCAGCCGGCATGTGATCGGTGCTGCGAGGATGGAAGCCGCAGTCGTTGCCGGCGTCGGAATTGGCGAGAACCGACAGCGAAGTTCCAGCGACTCACATGGCTCACAATCAGGAACGAATCGCTCGAATGGCGTCACCACGTCATCGCAGCGCGGTACCGCCCGCACGAAGGGAAGCGCCTGGACCACGGGGGTCGCATACACGACGTCGGAATCGACCACACATGGCCTTTCGCACAATCATGGCCGCGGTGGGTCGCAAGGCTGGAGCGAGGCATTCGAACCGATCCTCGCCGATCGACCGACGTCGGTGCACAGTCTCGATAACGTGCGCTACATGGCGGGCGCGGTGCTGCGCAATTTCGCTGCAGGTTTTGCAGCGATCAGCCTCGTCGACGGCGACGGCCTCAAGACAGCCGTTCTGAAGGCGGCACGCGTCGCTGACTGCAAATTGACGCCTGAGCAATTCGACATGCTACGGCACGAATTCCTGCAGCGCAGCCCGTCTGCTGTTCCGATCGAAACTGCGCTCGCGTCGCTCGCTGCGCGGCAATCGAAACTCCTGCAGCGCGCCGGTCAGCTCCGTAATGCCGAACCGGAAGCGCCCCAGCAGTTCCGGACGAAACGGAAACGCAAAGAACCAGAAATGTCCGTCGATGCGCATGGTGAGAAATCTCCGCCGGAGCCACCGCCTGTCAAGGGTCCCGATCGCCGGAGGCGACGGCCGTAGGCCGCCCTTGACAGGCAACGGCCCGGCGGTACTGGGCTAACCATGCGCATAACGGGATCGTATGACGAACGGTACAATCAATGACATGGAAGCGAAGCGATCGCGGGGCAAATTGTTCACGCGTCCGGAGAAGCCGCGCGAAATCAGCATCACTGATCGCAATGTGGCACACCTTAAAAACCTTTCGCGGTTGCGGCTCTGCTCGACTGCGCAGCTCGCAGCGCTTGACGGGGGAAGTAGCCAGAAGGTCGAACGTGCACTCCTCGGTTTGTGGGAGAACGGCTACATCGAACGGCCCGAATCGCAGGTGACAAGCAGACGGAAGGAAAAAGGTTCACGGCCTTTGATCTACGGATTATCCAGAAAGGGTGCGTCGTACCTTCGGCGTCACGGCTTCGAGGTAACACGGCCGCTGTTGGACGGTATCGACAAGCACAAGGCAGCCGGGTGGCGCTTCATCGAGCACTCGGTTGGGATCTCCGCGTTTTTCGTTCAGCTCGAACTCGCGATCCGCGGCCGACAGGATCTGGGGATCCTCGAACGAGCTGAGATATTCGCCGACGCGCCAAAGCCGGTGCGCCGCGTCCGATTAGACGCGCGAATTCCGATCAACGGTTCGCCCCGAAGATGCACGGTCATTCCGGATGGGATTTTCGGCCTGCGATTCGAAGCAGAAGGCGAGGAATCATATTTTATGTATGAAAAGGATCGCGGCGAAATGCCGGTGACGCGGTTCCGAAATCAATACGGCACATACGTCGCGAAGAAATTGCACATATATCTCGAGGCGAGCCGGCAGCGGAAGCACGTCGATGAACTCGGTATTCCAAACTTCCGGGTGCTTGTCGAAACAACCACGCCCGAGCGTGTTGATCAGATGATCAAGGCATTGGAGGAACTGACCGGCGGCCGCGGGTCGAACATCTTCCTGTTCATCGATGAAGCGACACTCGCTGAATCGGACCCGCTGAACGCTGCTTGGACTAGCGGAAAAGGCGAACGGATCAGGATTGTAGATTGAGGCGTACTACATCATCCGGCAATACAAGGCCTTCTTAAAGTTCGAATCTCCCAGCACCAGCAGATTAGAAATACTTCCCTCCCTCGGTAGCTCGTGCTCATCCTTGTGATGAAGTTCAGAACACAAGGAACAGTCACCCGTGCTACACTCACACGTGAGGAATTGCCCAACCACACTCGTTTAAGAGCAACGAGCAAAACTCCATTTTTTCAAGTCGGACGGAATAGTACTGACTGAAATTAATAGCCGGCGAAAGGCCAGGTGTGCTGGCGCGCCCATATATCTAATACGAACAGTATGATGAATACGGAAAAAGAAGAGATTCGGAGGACGCTTGAGATCACGGCCGAAGAGTTGAAAGTCGAAGCTGCGCGGCTTGCCGTGACTGCCGAAGATAAAGAAAGTATCAGAATTCGGCTCGAGGTCACGGCAAGCAATCTCGCAGCGGTTGCGGAAGAAAAACGGGTTTCCGAAAAGCGTCTCGAAACCCTCTTACAGTCGGTGGAAAGAAGAGAGCTGAGAATGGTTGAGCTTAAGCGAACTATTGTGGAATTGAGAGCCCAGATAGCAGCTACCAAAAAAGAGGCTTAAAACATTACAAGACGGTTCCAACGTCGTACCAAACACCCACTCGAAGTGTTTAGTATTGGAGGTATTACTGACTAAATTACCGGGACTGTTTTCCGTGAAAGACGCCGAGGATGATGACCTGGTCGGGATCGCGCTCGAATACGATGACGTAGGGAAGTCCGCTCACTGTCCATTCGAACGTCCCCATGACCGTGCCAGGATGGCCGATATGCGAAAAGCGGCCGATACGATCGGTCTCCGAGAAAATGCGTGACGTGATGCGGTCCGCAGCATGGACGCTGCGCGCTTCGATATAGCGGTGAATACTTGCGATGTGCGCAAGTGCGTCGATAGTGAAGCGGACCTCCATGGTGTCAACGGCGGTGTGCTCGGGCGGCCGTGACTTCTTTCTCGGTTGCGAGGCGTGTTGAGCCAGAGGCGAGATTGCGCCGAATCTGTCGCACTTCATCTGCGTGACGCGGCTCTAGGCGATACTGGCGCTCATCGCTTGCGATGTACGCAAAAAGCGCGTCCGCAGCGGCATCCTGTTCGTCTTCCGGCAGCTCCCGGAGCTGTTCGATTGCTTCATCAAGCAATGCGGTCATACAGCGTAAGTATAGCATAACCCCTCTGAAGCTTCACACCGTTGAGCCTTCAGAAGCCAGGCTAACGGCGGTATCGGGCGGGAGTTAATGACGTCAATGTGGGATAGGGTGTTTGGTACGACGTTGGAACCGAATCATACACCTTATGACCGCTTCGCGAATGCCAGCGTGCGTTCGCAAAAACGATGAAGCTCCTGATCGTTGATTATTTCGGTCTGCCACGCGGGATTGGAGTCGTGATGAAACTTGTTCGTATATTCGAGGAGGTCTTGGAGTTCGTTCGCGTCAGCCTGGGTGAGAATTTGATTTTGTTGCCCGATGCGCTGCATGCATTTATTGAGGAACGGCCCCAACAGTGAGTCTGGAGGGAAGTCCTCGGGATAAGCGACGCGCATGAATGATTCCAGGATAGGCCGCAGCGACTCCGCAACCTCGCGTTCATCTGCGGCATTGTTAGAGCCAATATAATCAACGACCTTCGCATGCCGCTTGTCATGCTCAGTGATGGAATCCTGTTTTACATCCCACACAACCAAGTTCGACCCGTCGCGGTCGCGGATGACTTTGATGGCTGCCCGGCCGATTCTGTCTGACTTCTCCCACATGGCGCATAGAAATGGCCGGGAGTGAGAGAGAACAACCACTTGGGCCACCTTGCCAATGAGCCGGTACATTTCCTGGATGGTTGTAAGCGACCGGTTCTCATCCAAACTTGTCATGGGATCGTCGATAACAACAATCTTTTGGGCGAGCTGCGGATCGCGGTCAATTGAGGCAAAGAAAAACGCGAGGGCGAGCGTATTGCGATCTCCCGCGCTGAGCGTGTTCTTGAATGCGGGAGCGCCCGGATCGCCCGTGAGCGGTACCGCCACGTTGTCGATAATGACGTTGTAGGTGCAGGAAGAGCCGCCGCGATTGTTCACAGACTCGACTGCACCGAGCCGAAACCCTGCCCCAAACTTCCTCAGGTAATCGTTGATAGCTGCCTCATATGCAGGGAATACAGTCGCACGGTACGTTTCCAACGCCTCACGAGCTTTGTCCCGCAGACCTTCCGTAGCCTTCTTTGCCGCCTTCTCAGCCAGGTAGTCCGCGCACAGGGGAGCAACCGTCGGACTGTGCCGGGCCTCGGCAGCTTTGAGCTTTTCAAGATCGCCGGTGAGTGTCGCAACATTCGCCGTCGCGGCCTTTTCTTTCACGATCTTGATTTGCTCATTGAGCGCGGTAAGCGTCGACGACGTCGCTGCAACGGTGGCGCGAAGGGTGTCGTAGTCAGCAATTACCTTCAGCGTATCGGCAGAGAGTTCGTACGGCTCCAGCGGCGCCGATTTCTTCTTTTGCAGGTCGCCGTAAACCGCTTCGCGGGCAACTTTCCACGCGCGCGCAACAGCGGCAGTATCGACGGAGAAATCCGGAACGACCGTAAAGTCTTTCCAGAACTGCTTGCGTTGCTCCCACACGCGAACGTCTCGCTCGAATGCGGCGGGTACGTCGCCGTCGTGGGCCATGCGGGCTTCCCGGATCACGCGTTCAATCGATTGAATGAGCGCCGTGTAGCTCTCGCTGAAATATGCTTGGTAGTGCTTGATGAGTGGGGAGCCGCCCAAATCCTGTGCGCAGAACGGACACGCCGCATGATCGCTGGCGGCCGGGATGCGGTGCATACCGTCGCCGACCCAACGCTCTCCTCCTTCGCCGATGGCAGCGAAGTGCTTTTTCACAAGTTCGGCCGCTTTTGCCTCAAGGCCTGGAAGATCACGCTTTAGCAGTTGGTTCAATGCGGTGGTATCAAACGCCGGCAACGCGATAGCCGCAAAATCCTGTTCCCGGTGCACCTTATCCGATGCTTGCGCAGCGGAGAGACTGCGGGCGGCTGCGGTGATTGCTTCGGCTATATTCGGAACCACTTTCAAAGCGCAGAACGCGTCAACGGTAAGCGACCCGCGCGCGGCGGCCGGGATCGCATTTTCTCGCGCGCGGAGCTCCTTGTTGTGGTCCTCGACTTTGGCGGCATGGGCCTGGACGGCTGCATTCAGCGTCACGCCCTGCGCACCCAGGATGAGCTCGTGCAAGTTCTGCCGATGTCCGGCCTCGATATCGATTCCGGAGCAGACGTTCTGTGCCACGAACGCGTCATCGAAGATGACAACGTCCGGAAGCGTCGCCGACCATGCACCGTTCTGGAAGATGCACGGATTAACCCCGGCGACGTTTACGACAACGTGCGGAGCGCTGGTCGCGGTAAGGCGTTTGCGCTCAAGGATATGCTGCGCATTTCCGTCACTCAGTGATCGGAGGATTGCGGCAATGGTTGTTTTTCCACGACCGTTTTCGGCAAATACGAGCGTCAGTTTTGAGAAGGGAAGCTGTCCTCCCGCATTTACCGAATCGAATTTGCCGACATTACGCAGCAGCTGAATACGTTCGACCACAGACATAGCCCCCAACAGTAGATTACCAAACGCAAATAGCAAATCGGTGCGAAGGCAACCTACGTCAACCGCCGCTCCCATACAAACGACTTTCGACGATTCCTCGCGGACGGCCAAATCGCTCCCGGCTTTGCCTACGGATCGCCGCAGCGGCGATCTAGCTTCCGGGACGTTCGCGGATGCCCAAGTGCTCAAGAAAATGGTCAGCCCTGCAATGCCGGTATGTCATTCTCTCCCTTGAGCAGTTGGTTTTCCTTTTTGAGCTCCACCATCTTCAATTCTCGATCCATCATGAGGACATTCATACGGGTCAGCTCATCGACCGAGGTCTTCAATTTTTCTTCCATTGTTTTCTTCTCGGCAATGTTCGTAAACTCTAGAAAAATAGAGTCCTTCGACAGCACGTGTATTTGCGAATAGAAAGTCGCTTCGGGAAGTACGGCATCTCCGGGATAGTGCACTTCGCCCAAATCCTTGTTTTCACCTCGCTTCAAGATATCCGCGTATTGCTCAAGGAAACCCGTCGCGCGCAATCCGGGTATCATGTCGACTAAACGCTTACCTATCATTTGCTCTATGGTGAGCGTCATTCTCGTTGCTTCCAGGGCCGCGCGATTCATAGCGAGCGTGGTGAAGCTGGTTGGGTCTTCGGGATTTTCAAGTCGCCATACGGTGATGCCTACATGCAAGCCGTCGAAGATGTCTCGATACAAGTTTGGCATTGGCTCCATAGATGATGGAAAAATTGTAGCATGCACTGTTGATTGAACTGCTATTGATGTCAAAAAATAGCCAAACAGTCGCTCGCAATGGAGTTGGTCGATCTAATGCAGGTTAGATCGATGGGGAAGAGGTGGCGGCCGTGGAAAGCAAAGACGCGGCCTAGGAAGCGGCAGTGATAACGACGGCTATTCGTGGTGTGGGACAAACTCCGTCTACCTGTACGAAGTCTCGTCGTAGTTATTTTCGTCCTATTTCTGAGACGATTTATTCTTTCGGTGCCGCTTCAAAAGAGCACTCAATTGTTGCGCCCAACCATCTCGATGCTCAATTCGCTCGAAACCATCGCGAGGGCCTCTCAGAAGGTCGACGCGACTTCGGCGACTCAACGTCTCCCAACCCTCGAACATCACGTAGAGCGCATTTCCGTACGCAAGATTTTCGAAAGCGACGAAATCGTCTTCAAATTTTGCACCGAAGTACCGAAGAAATCCGCTTGTGCCAGCAATGTACGCTGCAGGTTTGTACCGTGCCATCACTTTCAGCCGTTCTTCCATGGTCTTTTTCTGGTCCTCGGTTATGCGGCGTTTGCCCAACAATATGCGTTTGACAACTTCATCGATGGTGCCTGGCGGCAGAATTTCCCAATCGACTCGTACAGTCGCCATGTATTCGGCAAGAGTGGCGGCGCTCGGGAAGACATCCGCCGCGCCGACGTTCTCTTGAAGAATATTCAAGTTGTAGAGAAGGTCCGCATCAAACGAGCTCGATCGCTTGCTCAAAACCTGATCGACGGCAAATTTCAAAACGTATTCGTCATTGGGAAGCGTCTCTAGCAGTTCGATCGAAAGCTCGACTTCTTTGGGCGGCAGAAAATCTCGCTGGTAGACCAAGCGAGTAGTCGAGTGAGTGTGCGAACCTTTTGACCAGTCACCCCAGTTCGGCGTTTCCCAAGTGTCTGTGCGCGTTACCTTTGGCAAATGTTTCAGGAGAATATCTTTGCCTTCAATGTTGGCTTTCGAGTAGCTGCCGGCGCTAGGTTTAGGCACGAATGGTTTCGGTAAAGTGAGCGACCCATCCACGAGCTTCACTCCCAAGGAAGCATATCGAGGGAGTTCATCGTGTTTTAGGCGTTTAACGCAAGCCACCACAATGTCATCCAATTCAAACGAATGTATCCGGTTAAGAGTATCCTGCGGTACCTTGCGAATATTTTTCTTCATATCGTCCTATGAAAATGTTCTGTCTGTAAAATCACGCGTGGCGTCCAGAGCACGTAGCAAGAGCATCGACACGTGGGCTCTGCGCGTGCTGGCCATGCTCTCGTCTAAAGGGATGTTGCGTATCTTCCACTGACTCGCCGGGGCCTCTGCCGAACCAATCGACAAAAAGAAGGTACGGCCGGGCGCACTCCTGTGCGTCAGTACATTCCGTATCTCTCGGTATTCCTTAAAGGCATTGTCGCCATAAATGCCTGACATGGATGCAACGATTGCGTCTCCTGGAAATGCCCTGGAGTATGCATCTATGGTTCGGGCTGGAGTTACGCGTTGCTGATCGGCAGCGGTCGTAAGGGGAAAGAGCGTCGGCTTTACCAATGCGCCGATTGCAAACATCCCATAGAAAAATGCCTCAAAAACTGAAAATCCATTGCTAAAGAAGCCAAATAGCGCTCGCTCCTGATTGTAGCGTTCGACCGCGGGCGGGGATGAACCATGTTTCTTGAGGGAGCCCGTGAACGTCTCCCCGTCGTCCACCAAGCTCAGATAACGATAGGAAATCGCGTTCCACGCGCCAGCAAAATGAATGTAGAGGTCGTTTTGGGTTTGGGCGAACGGTTGGATCCTGCGCTGGACAGCCTCAAACGACGCGACGGGAAAGTCGCGTGGCATAACGAGGCCATTTACGGAAAGCGGCTCAGCCGATTCGCTCATGGCGGGAGTATAGCGCGCAGCACTCATGTCCCGCCATACAGTCTGCCTTCAATCGTTTGCCGGGGCCGTCCGAATCGCTCTCGGCTTTGCCGCCGGATCGCCGCGGCACTACCGCGCGCAGGAAACAGTTTCGGTTCGACACTGATTCGGTTCCGGCCGCCATCTGACCGGCGCACCCACGCCGTGAACGGCATCTGATCAGTCAGTCCGCCCGGCTCCATCGGATGCAGTTCCGGTGCGAGTATTTTCGCGTCGGTGCTGCCGACGCGGAAGACGACGAGCGAGCCCGCGTTGCCGAGCACGGCCGCTCGCACGATCGCCGCGACCTGGTCAAGAAACTGGTTCACGAGAGTGAAGCGGAGTTTGAACTTTCTGCTTTCGCTGAGCAACGTCGCGAAGGTATCTGAGCTGAACGTCTGAAATTCATCGACGTGGATGTGAAAGGGAACACGATCCTCCGGCGGCAACGATCCGCGCTCCATCGCGATCAGCTGCAGGTGCGATACCAGAAGCGACCCGAGCAAGTTCGATGCCTGCTCGCCGATCGTACCCTTCGCGAGGTTCGCGATGAGGATGCGCCGTCTGTTCATTGCGAATGACAGATCAAGCCGGGGATCGAGCTGGCCGAGGATCACGCGCAGTTGCGGCGACGCCGCAAACTGGCCGGCCTTGTTGAGGATCGGTGCAGCCGCCTCGTTGCGGAACGCAACCGGATAGTTCGGGTATTCCTCGAACCAGAACCGTCGCGTCTCCGGATCGCGGACGCGATCAATGACGCGGGAGCGAAAGAGATCATCCGTGTACAGGCGGGGAAGATCGATCAAGGTCGCGTGCGGCCGGGAGATGAGCGCCGCGACGCCATGATAAAGGAAGTGCTCCAGGCGCGGGCCCCACGAGTCGGCCCACAGATGCCGGAAAGCCGATACGATGCCGGCGGTCGCGAGCGCGCGCCGCTCCGGCGCGATCCTAGTCGCCGGATTGAAGCCCACCGGCCGATCAATATCCGTCGCGTCGAGATAGCACACGTCATTGATCCGCGACGGGGGAATGGCATCAAGAATATCGAGCGCGAGGTCGCCGTGCGGATCGATCACGGCGACGCCCTGTCCGGAGAGGATGTCGCCCATGGCGAGATTGAACATGAGGGTCGACTTGCCGCTGCCGGACTTGCCGATGATGTAGAGGTGGCGCTCGCGCTCATCTGGCGAGAATCCGACGCCGTGACCGGCGGCTGTTGTCCCAACCGAAAAAGTCTCGTGTTCCATAGCGCCGCGCCAGCCCCCGGTGAAAACCTGTGCTGCGTGGCAGCACGCGTTTGCCGTCTGTGCACCGGTCAGTCTGGGTGTTGGACTGGTGCGGCTCGCCGAGCGACCTGTGGTGGGGTGTAGTCGGTGAACTACCCGGGGCTGTCGCCACGCCCTGAATGCGCGTGGATAGGTCCATTGTACCTCGTCGGCGTGCGACAGCCGTGTGTGCATTGGCGCTCACGCGCCCGTCAGAACGGGCGAGGACCAGGTCCGAGCTTTTGTAGCCCGCCCCCGCGTTGTCGGAGGCAAAACGCCGAAGGCCGTATCGGACGTGTTCGATAGCCCGGAGCGAAGCGAGGACTATCGTGACATGTTCGAAAACGGCCAAGGGAGACCCGGAGGGCGTTTTGTCGTACGGCGAAGCCGGCCGACCCCGGGCCGCCAGCCCGCCGGCTTACGCGCCCCACAGCGCGATGCCGGCCGCCGCCAGCCTCGATTAATGGGACATGCGTTCTAGCATGTCTTATCGAGGTGGCGGCCCGGGGTCGGGCGGCAAGCCCGACAACGCGGGGGCATATGAGCTTGTATTCACGCGATTTTCACTCGTCGCACAGGTACAAGTCAGTCGTACCCCTCTCGTACCGTTGACGATTGAATATAGGGATGGTGTCGCGGACTATTGGACGCCAGGTGTTCAATAGCCCGCAGTCGTTTTCGCGCGTTCTAACTCAGCGAGCCGCGACACGTACCGCAGTCGGTGGCGGCTCGAAGATCACGTTTACGTCCGTGCTGCCGCAGCGTGGGCACATGAGGCGGCTTCCCAGCCTGCCGAGAGGGAAGCGAAGGCCTTTGGCCCAAACCAGTGTCTGCATGTCGAGTTCGGCCTGGAAGTCGCACCGCTGGAGCCGCGTCGGCGTCTCCACGGTGCCACGGAGGCAGCGGGCGCGGACGCGCCAGCTGAGCCGATATGCCTCGCCGAGGGTCTCGATTGACATGAGAACAGAAAGAGAACAATATCGCGGCCTGGTCAAGATGGTGAGTGGCAGTCATGGCCGACATCACCTATTTCGTCGCGCTGCCATTCGTGGCGGCCGATGACGGTGTTGCGCCCGGTGAACCGGTCGAATGCCTGAGCGCGAGCGCTGCGATCTTGCACGCGGAGTATCTGTCGCGCCGGGAGGGTATCGTCGGATCGATCGCATTTAGTCGCAGCGGCGACCTATCCTCCGGGACGTTTGAGGACGCCCAGGTGCTCAAGAAATTCGGCGACGCGCCGGATGATTTGAGCGTTCTTTAAGGAGTATCCGTGTCCGTCGTTATCGATGATTGGTCTGACGGTGCCGGCGTTTCCTCTGGCACTAATGGAGGGGAATCGGAAACGGGCGGTGTGCTGGTTCCACCACCGTTCGATGAGCTGGCGTCGGATTGAGGCGGGTTGTTTTGCTGCGGAGCAGATGACCCCGAAACATTTGCGTTTTCTAGCAATGTTCGAAGCTGATCCTCATTAACGCAGGTCGAGCCGACGCACAGCTCGTTCGAGAAGTGGCCTGAGCCTGCAAAGAGGGTGGTGATGCCGTTTGTTGCACTGCCGAGCCACGCGACGAGCGTCGCCTTGAATGCATCCGAAAGATTCGCGATCTCCTTCACCCCTTCGAGTGCAAGCACGCCGAGGAGATCGTATTTCACCGACCATGCATCGTTGCCCATTATCGAAGGCGTTACATTCGGATCGTCGCTTCCCTTATTCACGGCCTCCGGGAAGATCGGATAGAGTTCCTGCGCGATGACACCAAGCTGAGTTGAGGTCGCCATCCCCGCTGTCTTCCAGTTGAAAGACACTGCGCGGAAGTTGCTCAACCTGTCGAGTACCGAGAGGGTCTGCACGTTGCTCTTGAGACGCGCGTCAGAGAGGCTCGACCAGAGAGTATCGCCGGAGTTCATCAATACGCCGTTGGTGCCGTTGTCTATCTGAATTCTGTCAGAGCTTGCGCTATTAGAAAGCATCTCCCACGTGAGCGCTCCGCTTTTGGTGAGTTTGAGTGTTGCGTTTGCTCCCGTACCGTTGATCTGCTGGGTGGTCGCGCCCGAACTATCGACGACAAGATTGTTCTGCGGCGTCGTGGTCCCGATGCCGACGTTGCCAGAGGTATCGATCAAAAAGCGACTGCCACTACCGACTTGGTTAATGCCAAACTTGCCTGTTCCTTCGTTTGAACCTGAGCCGAAAATATTGACTGTCCACTGTTGGGACGCAGTTGTGTCGCCAAACCTAATGGCAGCGCGGTTAACTCCTGCGGATGATTCACTACCGCTAAGCGTCAAGAGCGAATTTGGCGTCGTGGTGCCGATGCCGACATTGCCCGCATTATCAATCCTTAGTCTCTCCACATTGGTGGTTGTGTTGTTTGCAACAGTATGGAAGGTCATATACGTTCCCTGATTGGAAGTCGTAAATGCTTGACTTGCACTAAAGCGTATCTGCGCGCCGCCTGCACCATAGGCAGAGGTGCCGTCGTATCCGGTGCCATACAAAATACCGAGTAGGTCATCGGCGGCAGAGGCAGTTTTAGATGCGGCGGTACCGTTCGCGCGCTGCATGCCGAAGCTGTTCAGGTTCCCGTAGGAATCCAGAGTGATCCTGTTTGCAGTCGCGTCCGTGCCGAGCACATGCAAGTTCGTTCCTGAAGGAACTGTGCTGCCACCCGTAGTGTTAGTGCTTACTGTCAGCTTCGCGTCAGGTGTGGTGGTCCCGATGCCGACGTTGCCTGCCGCGGTAATGCGCAGCGCTTCGCTGCGGGTATTGCTGTTCGAAGTAATAAATGCCAATTCTGCAGAGACAGCTCCGCTTGTATGGCTAGTAAATATGCCGTCAATGGCAGCGCCGGTCTTGCTTGCTCCTACTGTATCAGTCGTCTTAAAGATCAGCTGTGCAAAAGAGTTGTTTGTAGTACTTTCGTTTTGGATGGACAGCGTTGTGTTTATGTTTTGCGCAGCCGTATACGAAGTTGCGTCGCTGCCGTTGATATGGAGAAGGGTACCCGGCGTCGTGGTGCCGATGCCCACATTGCCGCCATTGAAGTAACTGGAGCCGCCGCCATTAATTGATACGACGTTTGTATTTCCTAGACCGACGAACATTCCAATTTGCTGACCGCTCGAATCCCACAACCTTACCCAGCTCTGCTTTGAGCCGCTTGCGTTGCCGTACAGGTCGAATTTTGTGGCCGCGGTGCCGTCGCCAACTGTCAGCTTTCCATCCGGACTCGTGTTCCCGATGCCGACGTTGCCGGCGGAGTCGATGCGCATGCGTTCGCTGTTTGTGGTCCAGAACATAAGAGGCGAACTCGCGATGGTCCCCACGGAGAGGCCGCCGGTCAGACTCGTGCCCGCTAATACCACTGCCGAGTTTTGTATATTTGTGCCGCTTGTCGTAAACCCTGTACCCAGTACTCGCAACTTAAGACCAGTCCCCGCAGTGTAGCCGTTGCGGATATCAAATTCCGCAGCGGCTGACACTCCTGAATTTGAATTCGTCAGTGACGAAAAGACGGCGCCATTTGTTGATCCTTCGATACTGAAAAGATTGTCTGGCGTCGTCGTGCCAATGCCCACGTTGCCGCTGCCATTTATTACTAGCGCATTGGAACTAACTCCTCCGCCACCCGGTGCGTACACCTGCCATGCAAGGCTATCGTTGGCAGCAGTCGCGCTGTCAGTGTGAGTGAGTTGATATGCGTAGGCGCCCGAATTGAATATCTGGCCGGTCGAGACATTACGATTGATGCCGATTCCCAAACCAAGACCAAGTGATATTCTGTCTGAACCGTTTGTTCCAAAGCTTGCGTCACCAATGACGGAAAGCGGCTGTTGGGGCGTCGTGGTGCCGATGCCGACGTTGCCCGAGGAGTCAATGCGCATATTCTCTGTTCCGTTTCCCGCAAACGAAAGGTAGTTTGATCCAAAACCGACATAACCCATGTCGGACGCATCGACGCGGCGTTGGAGACGGTTTTCTAGGCTGTTGTGCGAGGAGCCATTCGCCGTCCTGTAGTCCAATATACGGAGGTATTCCCCGTTGGCGTCCACTGTGCTGAAGCGAGCAATCTCCGATGAGTTTCCGGCGGTGGAACCTGCCGCGGTTGCGTTTACTTCCAGCTTCGCACTCGGGCCGCCCGTGCCAATGCCGACGTTGCCGCTTGTTGCAAGGAAGATGGACGACGTTGCGCCGAGAGTGTTTGCGCCGTTGAAGTAGGGGAATTGCCCCGCGCTGCCGCCAACGGCTGTCAGTGCCGATGAGCCATTGCCCTGCAAGAGACCGGTGAGCGAAGTTGCTCCCGTGCCGCCGTTGGCAACCGTAAGAGCGTTTCCAAGTGACAGAGATCCGAGCGTGGCTGTGCCAACTATCGCGCTATTTGAAAAGAAATTTGTGCTCGATGCTGTCGTTGCAAAAAACGCCGTCGAGGTGCCCGCCGTTGCGGTGACGTTTGCAAACGCATTTAAACCGCTGAACGTGTTGCTTGCAAAGGTCTTTGGAACTGACGTTGATGCGGCGATGTATGAGTTCACGCGCATATCTTGGTAGTAGAGATTCGATCCTTCAGCAAGATTGCTTGTTGTCTTTGTCGCGAACCACGCGTCCGTGCTCGTGGTCGCCCAACGGAACTGGGTTGAATCCCAATACGCGACGGACGTGGTGCTGAAAAAGAAACCCTTGTCGTAGGTTGAGAGATCGTAGGCAAAGGAGCTGGTCGAGTGGAAGTTGTTCTGCGATTTGTAGAAGTCGGTGGAGGTGGTGGAGAACGAGAGGCCGACGGAGCTGAAGAACGCGGCAGAGCTGGTGGAGAAGAAGTTGTTGACGGATTTGTAGTAGTCGGCAGATGTCGTGCTGTAGAAGTAACCCTTGTCGATTAGGCCGAGCGATGAAGTTGAGAGACGGGAGTTGAAGCTTGTCCAATCGGTAGAGGCAAGGTAGCCGTTCGTTGTGCTGTTTGCTGATGTGATCGAGAGTGCACCTGCGCCGAACGAGAGAGGCCCGTTGATTGTCGCTGCGGTCACAATGCCGCCGGGGCCCGTGTAGAGCATCGAGTTCTGAATACTGGAAATCGTAAGATTTGAAGTTGAGGCAATACCAGTTGAGAGTGAGGTCGTGGTCGCGCCGGTTGCGGTGATGTTTTGGAATCCGTTCGTGGCGGTGTAGGTGTTGTTGGTGTACGTCTTCGGAACGGTCGTCGAGCCTGCGATGAAATTGTTGGCGCGTGTGTCTGTGTAGTACTTGTTATTGCTTCCCTCAGCGAGCGCGTCGGTGGTGGTGCCGGCAATCACGCCCGCGACACGCGCTGGCGTGAAGTATTGATTCGACCCCTCGGCAAGATTGTCCGTCGTCTTTGTTGCAAGCCACGCATCGGTCGAAGTTGTCGCCCAGCGAAATTGGAAGGAGTCCCAGTATGCCACCGAGGTTGTTGAAAAGAAGTATCCCTTGTCGTAGGTACTGAGATTGAAGGCCGCGGAGGTTGTTGAGAAGAAGTTACCCTGAGTTTTCCAGTAATCGGATGATGATGTTGCAAAGAAGAAGCCCTTACCGATGCCGTTGAGATATGTTTGGACACGAGGGTCGGTGTAATACTTGTTGCTCGTTCCCTCAGCGAGCGCGTCGGTGGTCGTTGCTGCAATAGCCCCGGCGACACGAGTTGGCGTGTAATACAAATTGGCTCCTTCCGCGAGATTGCTCGTGGACTTTGTAGCCAACCACGCGTCGCTGCTGGTCGTCGCCCAGCGGAATTGTGTTGAGTCCCAGTACGCGACTGATGTGGTGGAGAAAAATACGCCTCGATCCAAGAGCCCAAGGGTCGAGGTCGAGAGGCGACTATTGAATCCGACCCAATCGGCTTGTGATAGAAAGCCAGCCTGTGATGCCGATGCTTGTGCCACCTGAATGCTTGCCCCCGAACCAACCAGGGCGTTCGATCCGCCGGTAATCGTGAGGACGGATGAGCCGGTCTCGGTAAGGTTGCCGCGTGTGGATGTCGCGAGCGCGCCAGCACCGTTACCCAGCAGTACGGTATTTGCCGCGACATTGGCCCAGCCGATTCCACCGCTGGAAGGGGATAGAATCCCCGACACATCGGCGGATAGGTTGACGAGAGATGTCGCAACCGAGCCGTTTGTTGCTCTGAGCAAACCGGATAGCGCACCAATGGTAAATGAATTGGAGACGCTGATGTTTGTGGTTGATGCGTTTGAGACTGTTAGCCGCGCACTCGAACTCGAAAAAGCAAACGATCCGTTGCCAGCGAAAGAGCCGTTGTCATTAAATTGAACCTGAGTATCAGAACCCCCAACGGTGGATCCCGCACCACCTTGATCCGCGGCGCATAAAAGGTTGCCGCTTGCGTCTGTCGTGATCTTTCCGCCGTTTCCGAAAGAGCTGCACACGGTTGTCGTGAGGCGAAGGCCCCCCGAACCGACCACAAGCCCAGCTAGGGTCGATGTAGCGACGGTGTCGATCCGAAGCAGAGACGCACCACCCGCAAAAGTCGAAGTCGCCGAACCAGTAACAAAGAGGTTGGTTGTACTTGCTGTTGTAAAAGACGCATTGGTGGCTGTAATCGTATTTGATGTCAGGTTGTCGATTGTCGCGATTGCCGAATTGATTGTGTTGGAAATAACTCCAACGATCGAAGTCCCGGAAATCGAGCCACCAGTGATGGTCGGATTTTGAATTGTCGTATTCGACAGAGTGTCGATCCGACCAGCACCGGCGAAGCTGGAAGAACCGCCAGCAGCAACCTGCTGCGGAGTTGTCGTGGCGCTTTGATGAGAAAGGAAATTCTGGAAGGCTCGCAAGAGATCTGCGAACCTATCCATAATCTGCACCTGCAGGGCGACGGACTGTTGCGGAGTTGTGGGAGATGAACTAGCCGCCGAAGCCGATAGTGGCGCGGCGATGGCAACAACCAGTGCAATCGAAACGATCGTACGCAGGACCATATATGTAGGAATGGTACCGCACGGGTGCGGTACCACGAATAGGACACGTGGGGACGGGACAGCTCATTTCCCCTTGGTGAGACAAGAGCGACATTCCCCCCGGAGCCGACGCGATCCGCGCCGCGTGCACTGTGGGCATCGGTCAAGGCTGCGGAACGCACCCGGAGGGCCTGGCCTTGAGGGATGCGCAGACGTGCATGCTATATTCGCTGCCTTCAAATTCGTCGGCTCCTGGAAAGCAAGAGAGGCAGCCTAGGAAGCGGCAGTGATAGCGACGGCGAAGCCGGGACGCGACGAGACTGCAGCGCCGAGCCGGTTAAAAGGGCACCCGCAGGAGCGTCAGCATAGCGCCGCCACCGGCGGGACGCGGAATCGAGTGCCCCCGGCGAGGGGCACAATAGAATCGTCACCAGTTCGACACGTGCCATGCGGCAACGATCGTCACCGAATGGACGAGACCGACCCACAGGGGAGTAAGGGCTCGGTCGCGCCTGGCGCGATAGAGCGTGGTCAGCCGCTTGGCGGGAGCCGCCAAGATTGGAAAAGGAAAGACCCTCGCAAGGAGGGTCAGTATTCATCAGCGCGCATGATGGTGAGAACGCGGACTGTCTGAAGGGGATCGGCGGGATCTTCCGAGCCGCCCTCCATATCCTTCGCGTAGTAATCGATCTTGCCATAATATGTGATGCCGTCATGCTCGGTTCTGACGAAGTCATGCTCGTGGTGCGGATCGTTGTCGCGATGAAAGTCGTCGAACGTCCGCACCTTGGTGAGCAACGCCATCTTGTCGCTGTCGCTCAGCCCATCGACACCTTCCGTCACCACAACCTTGCCGCCAACAAACGATTTGCGAAAGGCATCGTTCAACTCTCGAATACGCGTCGTCTTGTCCATTGCCGCCTCCTCCGCACAAACGACACCCGACCATCAGGTGCCGGAGGATGCGGAGGAAGGTTTCAGCCGAATTCAATTGTATCAGGGCGGCCTGAGAAGCGCCTAAGTTCGCGACCCAGGAATCCAGAGGATTATTTATATTGCTGCAGCCAGGCAAACGCCTCTTGCTTGTCTGTGAAAACGCGAGTGGGCTGTGGCGGCTTGTTCAGCCCCATGTAGAGAGTGGCAGTAACCTTCGCCATCAAACTATTCGCAAGAATTGCGGTCGCCTTGATATTATGGGTGCCTTCTGAGGAGGTGTGGTAGGTACGAGCTCCAGCCGACATTGAAAGGAGGTTTGTACCATCGACAAAAACTGGAATTTTGACATCGCCAATCAATTCACGCAAGTTTGCAATGACACGTTTTGAGTTGTCTTCCTCGTAGATGGCGTTGGGCGTGAAAGAAAAGAAAAGGATGCCATCCTCAATCTTAAAAACGATCACGCCGATTGTCGTTTCTTGAACTTCAATATCCATGGGCTTCAGTATACATGCCGTGAACCGATGCCATTGTGTGTGAGTTGAAAGTTGTCCTCTGAGATACAACAGCGGATCGCGCAGATGCGAATGTCGTAAATCATTGTGCGGCGCTAACAATTTGGCTCAACAGAGCCATTCCCTGCCGAATGGCTCAAATAAGATTCGGCACGCAAAGATAAGGCCCGTCACGAAGACCGTGACGGGCAAGGGACATAGGGTCCAAGGGCAAAGTGCTGAGCCTCAAGCGGCCGAGGACAGTTCGCGAACCGCCAAGAAGCGGCAGTAACCGATCCAATCGACGCCCCACCAACTGAGGACGAGAAAGCGCTTGGCGTCGAGCCAGTTGAGGTCCGGCACGTGGCGAATGCCGAAGACCTTCGCGACCGAACCAAGGCCGATGATCGGGTACTGACGCTGCTCGTCGGGGTAAGCGGCTCCGAACGCAAGCAGGTGTTCGATCCTCGCCGGCTCCCAGGGGGTGTGCGGGTCGTCGGCTTTGATCGCCGCCACTGCGTCTTTCGACGAAATGTCGCGGCCGAAGTGGAAGAGCCTATTCCGGACCTTCTTGATGCCGGTGCCTTCGATGGGGAAGTATGCCGCGGTGATGCGGTCGTTCTTCCAGTCGTACTTGCCGGCCGCGATCATCGTTTCGAGCGTTTGCCCGAAGTCGATGGTAGTGACGAGGTCGGTGACGGTGTTGGTGTCAGGGTTCATCGAACCGCTCCTGTTGCTCTAGCGAGGGCCGATCATTCGGCCAGCGCATGAAGCAACGGAGGGTTGGTCTGGTCTGGCGGAATTGAATCACGGATTCCGAATCTGTAAATGCCGATCGACTGTGTGTTCACGTCGTAAATCAGATATTGTCCGACGTATCCGAAATGGCTTGGTTGAGCCATTCCCTGCTGATGGCCTAGACGTACCAAAACTTTGTGGTACGGTGTTGTCGCCCCACGGTTTGCCGTAAGCAGATCGTGCAGCTCACCGGCACGACGGATCACGGGCACCCCAAACTGAACGCGCTCCGCGCGTCTTCATCGTGCGATCAGATGTTTGAATCCCTTGGTTCCGAGTTGCTTCTTTCCGCGTGCATGTTCATGGGCGCGGCACTTTACACGTCCGTGGGACATGCAGGAGCATCCGCCTATATCGCTCTTATGGCCTTGTTCGGTGTTGCGCCCGCCGTCATGCGACCGACAGCCCTCGCGCTGAATATTCTGGTCGCAGGCTTCACGTCGTTCCGCTACCTGCGGGCGGACTTGTTCCGCTGGCGCACACTGTGGCCGTTCTTGCTGGGCGCCGTGCCGTTGGCGTTCGTCGGCGGCGCAATCCAGCTACCGGGCGCCTACTACAAACCAATCGTCGGTGTTGTTCTCCTCCTCGGCGGGGCGCGGTTCTTGTGGCCGAAGGAACTAAAGACAAACCGCGAGCTACATGATCCACCTGTTTGGATCGGCGTTCTCTGCGGCGCGGGTATCGGACTTCTATCCGGTCTAACAGGTACAGGTGGGGGCATATTCTTGTCCCCTCTCGTGCTGTTCCTTGGTTGGTCGGAAACACGCAAGGCCTCAGGAGTCGCCGCACTGTTCATCCTGTGCAACTCAGTCGCAGGCTTGCTCGGTAACGTTGCGATCGTGAAGGCGCTGCCGGCAGAATTGCCGATCTACGCGATCGCGGTTGTGCTGGGAGCAATCGTCGGCACCACGTTCGGCATTCGCTTCGCCGTCCCGATGATACTCAAAGCTCTAGGCGCCGTCCTAATCATCGCGGGGCTAAAGCTGATAGGTGTGTACTGAACGATGGGTACGGCGCGCGCCACACGCACCCTACCGCTCGCGCGGTTTAGTACAATAGATATTGTCCGACGTTGAAAATATGGCTCTGTTAAGCCATTAAATCGGTGTCGCCCATTCTAGGGCTTTGTTGAGCCATTTTGTGCTTGCTGTTGATACGCGATCGATGTGTCTGCATTCCCGTCCCCAATTTGAAAAATGTATTTCGCATTTCGTACTGCGTATTTTTGTTATGCGTATTTGTATATGAGTATTCTTATATAGAGAGACTGGCCGCTTTGGCCGCTCCAGTCCGG
Source organism: Bradyrhizobium sp. AZCC 2262 (assembly GCF_036924535.1). Taxonomy (NCBI): domain Bacteria; kingdom Pseudomonadati; phylum Pseudomonadota; class Alphaproteobacteria; order Hyphomicrobiales; family Nitrobacteraceae; genus Bradyrhizobium; species Bradyrhizobium sp. AZCC 2262. The sequence goes on from NZ_JAZHRT010000001.1 coordinate 8,615,791, forward strand.
CAACTATGGCCGATCTAGACCGGCCAATTTGGCCGGTCAGCGTCGGCCACGTGAGCCGGGCTTCTGCACAGTCAGGAATAGTCGATATAGGTTCGTCTTTCCAAGGCCGCGCTGAACCACTTCGAGCAATTTGACCTTTTCAAGTTCGTCGAGGTACCGGCGAACACTGCGCTCTCCCGATCCCATGTCGGTTGCGAGTGTCGCCTGACCGGGAAAGCACGCATCATCACCCCACGCGTATTTGAGCAGCATCGCATAGGCGAGCTTTGCGCCGACAGAAATGTCGGCCTTGGTCAAAATGAAATTCGGAACCTGCGTAAAGCCCTGACGCGTAACAGGATCGGCTCCAACGAGCTCGATGTTTCGCTCTTTGAGGAGATCGCCTATGTGGCGGTTTGAGCCGGACTCCATGCGCACATTATACGCGCCAGAAATGTGAGATCGCTGCTTATCCCCTACTGCATTCCTTCGGTCGCTCGATCGACGCGCGCTTGATCTGAGCTGGGTCCGGAGCCGAGCAATGGTCCGAGCATTTTCTGCAAGCCTGCGATCAGATGATTGGTCTCGCGCGCGCGTTCGGTCAGGTCTTTGATCTGGTCGTTTTTCACTCCAACCTCGCTGCGAAGAAACGTGATTTCGTTGTCCTTCTCTTCTAGTCGCTTCTCTAGTTGTTCGACGTACTTCGTTTCGGCCGCTGTCGTAGCCAGTCGCTGCGCTTCGTCGCCGCCTGTCGTCCCTTGTCGCGACCGGTCGTCGGTGGTCGCTGTCTTCGTAGCAACATCTTCTGTCGTCGCTGTTGTCGCGACCGGTCGCGACAAGTCGCGACTAGTCGCGACCGGTCGCACCTCTTCGATGTACGCGATGTGTCGCGCCACTGATGTCGGTGTGATCATGTATCGTTCGCCGAACTGCGTCTCCATGCGGCGGCAATCCAGGTCACCCTTGGCGCAGTAGCGCTGAATCGCGCGGATGGTACGGGGGAAGCCGGCGTGTGCGTAGCGCTCTGCAGCCTCCTCGACTGAAAGGGTGAATTCGCTGTCGTCGGTGGTCGCGACAGGTCGCGACAGGTCATCGGTCATGGGTTGATGATACCGCCTCCTACCCAGCTCTCGGCGGTTATCCCCAGGGGTGGGCGTCAGATGACGATGCGCCCGCGCTACGCGCGATGTACCAGGCGCAAAAGTCCGCAATCGCAGCCAGCATGACCGGTGCGGAGATCAGAACGCGAATTTCGTCTGTCCTCGATCATTAACGGGGCGCAGTTTGGAGAAGGCAAGCAAGTCGGCGACGGAGCCGCCCTTGTCGCGCCAACCATAGAATGTATCCTCGCCGAGCAAGACGTAGTGCCAAGTCTTGCCTCTGCGCTGTTCGGGCGTCAGGCCGTTGATGCGGTCGCACCAAGCGACCGCGGCTTTGCGCTTGCGGACGACGTTCGGGCTGGTGAGTTGGCTTTGGGCCTTGGTCTCGACAAGGTATATGTGTTCGGCAGTCAGCACGAAGAAATCTGGCGAGTAGAAGGCCGGTAGGCCGTCCTCCTTAATGTAGCGGAGCCGCGCGAACGTGTGCTTTTGCTCGTTGATCTTGCAGAAAGCATCGACACTGGCATCGCGTTCGCAGGTTTCCATGAAAGCCTGTTCCAGCCCGCCGTTCCGGGACGGATATGACAGGCGCAAATAAATTGCCTTGTCCACGGCCAGCGACGAACTTTCGCGCATGGCAAGCTTTTGCACTTCTGACAGGCGGCGGTGCGCGACCTCGGCATCGGCAACGATGGTGCTGTCTTCGGCCTCAAGGATGGCGCGCGCCCATACCTTGATGATGTGTTCGGTTACGGGGTCGATCAGAAGAACGCGCCAATTCTCATCCTCAAGCGGATTCATGGGCTGGGCGAAAAGGTGCTGGCAGATATAGGTGTCGATGCCTTCCGCCAACTCCGCGCGATTGATTTGAATGTAGGGAAACTTGCTGGCGTTGGCGAACGCCTTGGAGCTGCTGGTCGTGTCGGTGAGCGTCACGGCTTCCGAGATGCGCCGGGTCACGCGGGCAAGATAGTCGTTGTACCCGGTGGCGGTCATGACCCCGCCATGGACGCGGTAATCGCCGAAGCGTGTCCGCGCCTGCACGTCTTCGGAATGGAATTTCTCACCCTGTCCGATCTGCTTTTTGAGCTGGTCGAGCGTGAACGATCCAAACGGAGGAAGACTGGTCGGGTCGAGGTGCGTGTCTTCCAACTCTTCGACCTGCTCACGCAGGATGAAGGGGATGGCGAAGTCGTATTGCTCGAATCCAGGACGCAACCCTACGGAAATCAAGTCGCCTGTTGATGTGTTGTTCTGATCGTCCTCGTCGTCGGCTTCGGCCGCAACACCCTCTTGAATCAATTCAGCATAGAAGTGCTGGAAGGCCGGATGCTCGACAATGGAAAGAATGTCGATCATGTTTGCCGGGGTCTTGCCCGCCCGGATCAACTGCCGGTTCTCGCGCTTGATGTCATCGTATTCGTTGCCGCGCCACATAAGGCGCAGGCCGCGCCCGATGGTCTGCTCCAGCAGGATGCCGGCGCTGGATGCGCGCAGTGGGACGATGACGCAGATATTGTTTACGTCAAAGCCTTCGCGCAGCATCAACACACTCACGATGACACGCGGCGACCTGTGCCGATCAACGTCGAACAGGCGCTCGCGCAATTTCTTCCAATCTTCGGCTTTCAATTCACCCTTGCGGTTTGAATCGACGCGCAGCACTTCATCATCGGCCAATCCCTCGCCCTTCATAAATTCGGCGACCAAAGGGGTGACTGTCGTGTCCTCGCATACCACGAGCATCTTCGGATACTTGTCGGGGTCGAGTCCGGCAAAATCGGTTTCCAGCTTGCGAAGCTTGGTCAGGCCCGCGCGCAGCATGATGCGCTGGCCCTCGGAAAGGATGGGATTGCCGTTCTCGTCGCGATCCGCCTTGAAGTCCAATTCTTCGTGACTGAGCGCGCCGATTTCGGATCGCTTATCCAGGACAAGGGATTTGACCAGACCGGTTTTCATAGCGGTCTTGAGGTCGAAATCGACCACGATGTGCGAGAAGTACGATTTGCGGCTGTTCTTGCCCGTGCCGACCTCATTGTACGGCGTTGCCGAAAAATCCACTTGCACAAAGCGGCTGCCCTTGGGTTCGGCGATTAGGTTCAAGCTCTTTTGCCACTCAACTTCCGTGACTTCGCCTTCTCGCTTGAACTCGTGAATGTGATGGGCCTCGTCGTTGAACACCATCAGTCCCGGTAAGTCCTTGAGATATTCAAGAATGCCGCCGCGCTCGTAGCGACGATTGAGGAGGTTAAGATCGTTACCCTGACTCGTGCCAGGAGTGAGGGGCAGAATGGCCTGCACCACGGCGGCAGGGTTGGCGGCCTCGCCGGGGGCGAGCACTTCTTCTTCATCTTCCGGCTCGCCTTCTTCGGATAGAACATGCCAGTTGGAAATGGCGATGATCCCGCCCGCCGTGACCTTGCGGCCAATATCTTCCTTCGCGCACACTGCCCCCTGCACAAAACGAAAGACTTCATCCCGGTATGCCTCCGGGATGAAAAGTTCCTGGAAAATCGCAAGGTCGGAATTGGCGAAGTCGCGCTTACCTTCGCGCTCCTTGCCCATAAAGGCATCGAGCAAGCGGTCATAGACGATGAGGCCAGGAGCGACGACCAGAAAATTCTTCGTATAGCGTGGATTGTTCAGCGCACGGGCAGCATTGAGAATCTGCCAGACCATGAGTGCTTGCAGCACCCATGTCTTACCCGTGCCGGTCGCCATCTTGAGGCAGTATTTTGGATAGGCGTTTTTCGGTGCGCGGATGATCTCGGAATCCCGTGTGCTGGTGAGCATCACGTCGGGCGCAGCGATCTGATAGAGGTCTTGCAGCGTCGATATGCCCAGTACCTCGTGGGCATAGATGACATTCAGGATCGCCTGACGCTGGCCGGGATGGAAATTGAAGCTGCGCGTGTCCTGAAACTCGGACTGGAACCACCATTTCAGAAGCTCGGCGGTCGTTTCCGAAACCTGCTCAAGAATCGGCGCTCGCCCCAATTCAAGACCGACGCAAGCTTCCTCCACCTTGACGGTAAGGCCCTTGGCGAGCGAAAGATCATTGATGCTCGCCATTACGCCACCTCGATGGTTGCTTCGGCCTCAAAGCCGAACACGTCAACGACACGCACGCACACGCGGCGCGCCCCTTCCTTCTGGGGCAGCCCGACAAGCCGCGCCGTAGTGACGATGCGGTGTGGGTCGCCGTCACTTTCGACATTGCCGCGATAGTCCTGCCAAGCGGACCGGAACACCTCTCCATCGTAATCTGGATCGACGCTCCAATACTCGATCAGGGCCAAGGGATCTTTGTTGATGACCCTCTGCAATTTTTCGCGGCTGGATTCGTCGAGGTTCAGCGCCTCGGGCGTCAGCAGCACATAGTTGGCGATGGAAATCGAAAGGGACTCGCCGACTTCCTGCTTTTCGCGCTTGACTGCACCAAGTTGGAGATATTGCAGCGATGAAAACCGCACCTCCTCGGCCTTGAGTTTGTGGCCTTTCTTTTTCAGGCGGTCGAGAAGGTCGGGCGGGATCACCAGAACCTCAAGCCGCTCGCCTTGACCAAGCGCCTCGATGTCGTGGCCGATGGTTGGCGAGAAATTCCAGCCAAGTACCACCACCTTGTCCCATCCGCCCATGAGATTGTCACGGATTTCGATGGCTCGGCGTAGCGTGGCAAGACCGGTCATCTTGTTCGGGCTGTCGGCCAGGACAAGCGTCTTGCTTCCCTGAACGCGACCCATGTTCTTGTTCGGGTTTTCTTCGATGGGCAACGGCAGCGCACCGTAGAGTCCAAGAACTATCTCGGCCAGGTCGCCAATACGAAACTTGCTGCCCATGGTCGAACGCAATTGCTCAACCTGATAGTCGCCGATGTGCTGATACAGAAAAGGTTTTGCGTCTTGGTCTATCAGCCGCTTGCGCGTCACCATGCAAGCGGGCTTACCAAGGTCTCCAACGAGCCAACGCCGATTCAATCGCTCGGCGACAGCGGCCGTCGTTCCGGAGCCGCAGAAAAAATCAGCTACTATATCTCCCTCGTCTGTAACTGAATTTATTATTCGTTCCAGCAAGGCACCTGGTTTCTGGGTCGGAAACTTTAGGCGTTCTTCTGCTTGCGAATTGATTTCAGAAATATCCGTCCAGAGATTTTGGACGGGCATTCCTTTCAATTCGTCGGCGAAACTCTTGCGACGAAGCCGACCAGTGGGATTGTCAGGAAAGTGCAGCTTTCCTTCCGCGTCCCATTGCTCCATTTTTTCTTTCGTAATCATCCAACCATTTGGCGGAGATTTATACCCCTTATAATCGTAAATTAGATTTGGGCGATAAGCAGGATTGACCAAGCTGGTCGGCTGATATCGTCGCCCGTTCTCGTCAGTGTTTGTGAAGCGCGATCTAATGTATTCTTGGTATTCATTCGAGTCCTTGTTGTATTGCACGTTAAATTTCGCATCGTCGGTTTTTGCATAAAAGAGGATCGTATCTGTGCATACACCAAATTGATTTGAATCATGCACGGCGCTGCTCATGCCCACTCGGCGCTTCCAAATTATCTCGTTTCGGAATTGATCCTTTGAAAAAACCTCATCGAGAAGAATCTTGACGTAATGACCGACATGCCAATCAATGTGAACAAATATGCTTCCGGTATCGGCTAGCAGTTCTTTAAGCAGGAAAAGGCGGGGCGACATCATGCGCAGATAAGACGCCGTCCCGTCGCTCCATGTGTCGGAATAAGCGAATTGTTCCATTGCAGCCGGCCCTTGCTGTATCTCAGCAGAGGGAAGTTGAATCTTGGAGCTATAATCGGCCTTACTATCAAATGGAGGGTCGATATAAACGAGGTCGATCTTGCCCCGTATGGACGGAGTGTGGCCGTCACCTGCCAACAACGCAGCCATCGTTAGCAGATTGTCGCCGTAGATGAGCCTGTTCGACGCGACATTGGTGGCGTTGGCAGCAGGCTTGGCGCTCGCTTTGAAGAGGTCTTGCCAGTTGGTGTCCTTGGACGGGATGACCAGTTCCCGCGTTTGGAGTCCGAGGCGGTAATTGCTCTCGGCCCTCTCCATGACACGCTCGGCTTCCTTCTTGCCGTCCGCGACGATGGCGGGCAGCTGTTCCAGCAGACTTTTCATTCCAATGCCCCTAACCCCTCAGATTCGTTTTTCTGCTTTATGCACCGGAGCCGCTGCGGGCGGATCGGGCGCTTTCAATCGCTCGTATTCCTCGATCGACATGACCACGACGACACCCCTGCCATGCTTCTCGATCGTGACTGGTTCGGCCAGCGCTGTATCGATTAAACGGCCAAAGCCGTTTTTCGCATCCTTCGCGGACATGATTTTCATCGGAGTGCCCCAGTCCGTTGACTGCGCACACAATGGACAAAATAGCTACTTTTGTGAAGCGCAACGGGGAGGAAATCCGTGGACATTGCATCCCCAGTGCCTGGCTGTACCTGATGAGTTCGGCGTTATGCGGTTTGTTGGACGGGTCGCTGATGGTCGCGGCATACGTCGGTTTTGGGAAAAAGAAAACGCCGCTTAATCGAGCGGCGTGGCCTCACGTTCAACGTCGGCACATACCAGCGCTCTGAACTCCGGCACGGTGAGTGCTGGCCCTTCGTAGAAGCGGCCATTGATATTCATAAAAGCACGAAAGGTAGGGCAATACTTCTTTGACCTGGTGCATAGTCGAGACGATGTAGGCTCTCCCACGAGAAACCCGTGATTCAGGTAGATGGCAGGCGGGACTACGCCAAGCTGGTCGTCGTATCTCTCCTCAACCACTTCCTTCCACTCTGTCTCCATTGATGCCTCCTGTTGATACCGAGGCGTATTATAGCAAGCACACCAATGAAGATGATGAGGATGAGATCGAAGGACTCGTAGTACATCTTCTGATTAGTGGGTCGTTCGGTGTTAAAGAAATGCTTATTCGCGTCCGTCTCGCAGAAGACGTACTGCCTGAACTCCCAGCAATTTATGGGGAGCTTGAAAACCACGCCGCTGTCTTTGTGCTGCATAAAAGAACTCCCCGTTTAGTACGGGGAGATAATAACGAGAACGCCATCACGATAGAAGTGGTAGTACGTGTGGCCGTGCCGCACAAAAGCCCCGACCCCACACACAATTTCCTTATTTCGTTTGGCCTGTGCGATGATGAGTTCTCGATCAGGCAAGTCGTCGACGCGCCGCATCACTGCATCTGCTCACAAGTCTCGTCGATGATCCGGTGAAGCATTGGTGTTGCTTCGGGACGATCAACGATACGGCCGGTGAGGGCGTATGTGGCTGCGTTGAATACTCGCAGTGGGAGCGTGCCAGGAATGTCGAGCGAAATTTATAGCCTCGCAAAAGGCCTACCCTGCGCATTGCGCGCAGGCGTGAGCAGCGTTTCGACGTGTCAACGACCGGTCGCGCCCGGTCGCCCCCAGTCGTGATCGGTCTAGGTTGTTCGAGACCTGTCGCGGCTGGACGGGGCGCGTCGCATTGGCACGGAATTACGCTGCGATCGATTCTACTTTCGATAGTAGTGTCTCAACAAACATATTCCACTTATCCATGCCGGCGCGCTTTTCGGGCATGTAGGTCCAGCGGTCGTAGCTCTTTGAACTGACATCCTGGAATGCGTGATTTTGGATGCGATCCCGAATTTCTTTCGACACGCCGGCCTTGCCGGCGAGCGTCTTCCACGTGCGGCGCAAGTCACGGTTGGTGACGAACGGGATCACGTCGCGCTGCCGTTGACGCCACATAAAGGCGTAAAGCGTTCCATGGCTGACTGGCTTCGTCGGGTCCATCGCAGAAGGGAAGAACCAGCCGTATTCGTTCGGCTTGATGCTCTCGATGAGTTCGGCCGCTAGCGCCGGCACCGGGATCGCATGCGGCTTTCCGTTCTTCGTCTTCGACCAGTCGATGATGCACTCCTTCGCGTCCCACTGATCCACATGCAAGCGCGCGATCTCTTCGACGCGCTGGCCGGTGAGCATAAGAATGCGAACAGCGCGCGTGTACGGTGGATGTACCGGTGCATCCGGGCATTCGAGCCATCGATACAGGCGTAGGAAATCTTCCTCGTCTAACCAGCGCGTGCCGACAACTTTGGGCTCAGTCGGAATGCCTGCGGCGGGATTAGAAACGACTTTGAAGCGGCGAGGGGAGGAGGTGCGATAGTCGTGCTCTGATTTGATCGCCCACGAATACGCCGATCGAATGTAGCTGCGGACATGATCGGCCATCGCTCGCGTACCGCGCGCATAAATTGGCCGCAGCACACCCAAAACATCATCGGCCATGATATCGCGTGCAAGCCGGTTTCCGCCGAGGATTTTCTCGACGCTCTTCAGGCTCTTCTTTACCGCGAGCCACGAGTTCTGCTCGTTGTTTTTGAGATGCTTCACGTACGCATCAAACAAATCACCAAGGGTGCCTGGCCGCGCGTCGGTGGCGGTCTTGATGCTGCGGCCTTGCAAAATGACACCCGCAAAATCGCGTTTGAAAATATCTCGGGCATCCGAGAGTGGCATTGCGGGATACGAGCCAATCTTCGACTTTACGCGACGGCCGTCGCGCCATTGCTGAGCCATCCACTCGGCAGCGACCCGGCTCGGCATCGGCTTCAGTATGAGAACAAGTCTTCCGGTGCCGCGGCCTTCGCCATCGGCAAGCAAACGTTGCTTGCGTGATTTCGCAACCTGCTTGATCGCGTTTTGGATCGCACGGTCGGTGAGGTTCGCCATCGTGATATCCCGAGTCCGACTGGGGACGCTTTGAGGGACTGCAAGTGGGGACGGTTACGTTCCCGTTGCCTACACCGAATGTACCTCGGCCGGGAATCCATAATCAAGAAAAAGCGCAGTGATTGTAAGTGATTAAGCGTGAGCGAACGTGCACATAAACATGCGAGTAGGATGGTTGTGCACCAGGATCAGTGCGGTCGCCGATAGTTCGAGCGCGCGCTTGATCACCTCGCGCGGATAGACCGGGGTGTGGTCGATGGTGCCGGTCTGCTGGATTTCATCCGCGATCAACTGGTTGCGCTTGTCCAGAAAGAGCAGGCGAAACTGTTCCTTGTCGGCGAACGCCATCCCGCTCCGGCAATACTCGATCACGTCGTTCCAGGACGACAGTGCAATCTTGCGCTCGATCTCGCCCTTCGCCACCCGGCTCGCGGCTGCGGCGAGCAGTTTGATCTGGTTGATCGAGGCCTCGCCGATGCCATCGACCTCGCGCAGGCGCGAGACCGGCGCATGGATGACTTCGGCGAACGAGCCGAATTTTTTCAACAGCGCTTTCGCCAGCGGTTTTGTGTCGCGCCGGGGCAGGGCGGGAAACAGCGCCATCTCCAGCAATTCGTAATCGCTCAGCGCCTCCGGCCCGGCGCCGTAAAATCGCTCGCGCAGCCGCTTGCGGTGGCCGTGATAATGCGGCGTCTCGGTGGATTGATCCGGGGGAGGGCTGGTCTTGGCTGGCATCGCCGTAACCATGCCGCGCCGGTGAGCTTTTGCAACTCTAAAGTGCGGGAGCCTCTGCGGAAAAGGCGCCGCACACAGCGCGGCGCCTTCGAGCCGTTTCAACTCTTGCCTGCGATCAGGCCTTCACGGCCGCAAACGCATAGCCGTTGCCGTCCTTTGACAATGTGCCGACATTCGGGAAACCGAAATGATAGCCGGCGATCATGCCCTTTTCGGCAATGACGCGATCGAAGAACGCGCGCCGTGTGGCCTCCGCCTTCGGCCCGTCCGTATCGAACATCGAGAACCAGCCGGGATTCTTGACGAACAGCTGGTGGATGCCGGTGACGTCGCTCTGGATGAACAATTGCTGTCCGCCCGAGGCGACGAGGTACGACATGTGGCCGACGGTGTGGCCGGGGGTGGCGATGGCCTTTACGCCGGGCGCAACGTCGGCGCCGTCGCTATACTGCTTGATGTTCTTCCAGGTCGGGAAGGTCGCCTGGATTCGCTTGACATGTGGGCGGACAGCTTCCGGCATCTTCTCCACCAGCGCCGGATCGGTCCAGAACTTGTACTCGACCTCGGGCATCAGGATTTCCGCGTTCGGGAAGACCTGCGCATTGGTCTCCTTCACCCAGAGGCCGGAGATGTGATCGGGATGGAAATGCGAGATCACGACAGTGGAGACCGTTGCCGGATCGAGGCCGGCGGCCTTCATGTTCTCGGCGAGCTTGCCGACCGTCGCCGGCCCGTTGCCGCCGAAGCCGGTATCGAACAGCACGACCTTGCCGCCGGTCCGGATCGCGGTGACGGTGAAGGGATTGTCGAATTTGTCCGGGCCAATCCCGCTGGCTGTCAGCGCCTTCTTGACGTCGTCGAGCGAGGCGTTCTTCACCATGCCTTCGGCGACCGTGCGCTCGATACTGCCCTCATGCAGGCTGAACACCTCGATGTCGCCGACCTTGTATTTGAGGCTGTCCGCGGCGCGCTGCGCATGCGCCGCGCCGATGAACGAAACCGGTCCCTTGAGGCCGAAAACGAGCGCTGCCCCGGTGCTCCCGAGGACCAGATCGCGACGTGAAATCTCGAACATGCCCTTCTCCCTTGGTTGATCCCTAGCCCGCCAGGCCCTTCTGTTTCGAGGGGCTCACGCTACATGCTACCCCGCACAACCCGGGATATTCCGGTGCGATGCATGACGGGCCCAAGCGGCGGGCGCGCCGAACTTCGCGCAAGTTTCGTAGCCCGGATGGAGCGAAGCGAAATCCGGGGGCGCTCCGTCCACCTGTTAGATCCCCGGGTTACGCTGCGCTCCACCCGGGCTACGCTTGCGGCGGTTATCGGCGTTTCAGCACATGCGGGGCACCTGCAGGCAAGGCTCGCGGCCGGGACGATCAACACGGAAGGCCTCGATGAAGCGGCCCTCCTTCTGGGTCACGAACACGGTTCTGCCGTCGGGACCGCCAAAGGTGAGGTTGGTCGGCTGCTTTCCGCTCAGGGGTACCTCACGTTCGAGCGATCCATTGGCCGCGATAATGGCGATCTTGCCGGCCGAAAGCCGCGCGAGATAAATCCGGCCGTCGAGGTCGGTGCGCAGGCCGTCGACCTCGAAATCCGAAAAACCCTTCACCAGTCGCGGGTCGAGCAATTTGCTGCCGTCGAGGCGATAGGCCCAGACCTGCTTCGAATTCGACTCGCTGACGTAAAGCGTCGTGCCGTCCGGGCTCAGGTCGATCCCGTTGGTCACGCCGAGACGCCTTGTCGTGGACATCACCTCACCCCGGCCCTTGCCGTCCGCGCCGCGCGTAATACGCCAGATCTGGCCGCCCGCGGGCGATGCAAATCGCGGATCGCTGGCATAGAGCGTGCCGTCCGCCGCGATTGCCAGGTCGTTCGGCTGATTGAACCGATCGGAATGAAAGTAGACGCGCGGCGTGGTTTCGCCGCGTTCGATGACCCAGACATTGTGCTTCTTGAAATCAGCGATGAACATCCGCCCCTGCCGATCGAAACGAATGCCGTTACCGATGCTGCCTGCAGGGAGCGATGCGAAGAGCTGGGACTGCGAGGCGCCGGCCGCCAGTTTGCCGATCGTGCCGCTCTGTTGAAAATTGACAACGTAAAGGTTGCCCGATGCGTCGACCGCGGGACCTTCGATGCCGGGCGTGTACTCGCCCTGCGGCGTGATCCTCTTGCTTGTGAAAAGGGAGTCCTCGGCCGCGTTGCTCCGGCCTGCCAGGAAAACGGCACATGCGACGAGACAGGCCGCAACGCATTTCGCCAGACGGCCACGTTCTGCCATCGCCATCGTCAACTCCCTGCGCGGGAGGGTTAGGCGCCGGCCCAACTAGGTCGTAACCAAAGGCTTCTCGCCGTTGCGCTCTGACAGCGTGAAGATTTCGACGCCGGTCGCGGTCACGCCGACCGAATGCTCGAACTGCGCCGACAACGAGCGATCGCGGGTCACCGCGGTCCAGCCGTCGGACAGGATTTTCACATGCGGCTTGCCGAGATTGATCATCGGCTCGATGGTGAAGAACATGCCGGGCTTCAGCATCACGCCCTCGCCGGGCCGGCCGATATGGATGATGTTGGGCTCGTCGTGGAACATGCGCCCGAGGCCATGGCCGCAGAAATCGCGCACCACGCTCATGCCCTGCGGCTCGACAAAACTCTGGATGGCGTGGCCGATGTCGCCGGTGGTGGCGCCCGGCTTCACCGCGGCGATGCCGCGCATCATCGCCTCATAGGTGACCTCGATCAGCCGCTCGGCCTTGCGGGCGATCGGGCCGATCACGTACATGCGGCTGGAATCGCCGTACCAGCCATCGACGATGAAGGTGACGTCGATATTGACGATGTCGCCTTCCTTCAGCGCGCGGTCGCCGGGCATGCCGTGGCAGACCACGTGATTGATCGACGTGCAGGTCGAGTAGCGGTAACCGCGATACATCAGCGTCGCCGGATAGACGCCATGGCCGAAGGCGAAGTCGCGGACGAATTCGTCGATCCGTGAGGTCGGGACGCCCGCCTTGACGATGTCGGTGAGTTCGTCGAGGCATTTTGCGACCAGCGCGCCCGCCTTGCGCATGCCGGCGAATCCGCTCGCGCCATGCAGTTTGATCTGGCCGGTCTTTCGCAACGAGGTGTCAGACGCTTCAATATAGCTCATGGGGCGGTCATGCTTCGGAGGAACGGGAATGGTTGATTTAATGATCTAATTTAGTGATCGGAGCGGTCTGCGGCAAGCCGAGGTTGGGGTGCTGGAGACTCTAAAAAGACTTGCATCAAAAAAGACTTGCATCTAGCCGGAAACTTCCACCACGGGCTCGACCGGCAGCGCACCGCCGCGGACACGGATTTCGCGGACCGGATAGGGAACACGGATCCCCTCGCGCTTGAAGGCGTCCCACAGCGCCAGCATCACATCGCTCTTCACATTGTCCATGCCATCGGGATCGGCGATCCAGAAGGTCAGCGAAAACTTCATGCCGGCCTCGGCGAATTCGGTCAGGATGCAGTTCGGCGGCTTGTTCTTGATGGCGCGCGGGGCGGCCGCCGCGATCTCGATCGCCAGCTTGCAGACGAGGCGGGGATCGGCGTCGTAATTGGTGCTGAACAGCACCTTCACCAGCGTGTTCTTGTCGGTATAGGTCCAGTTCACGACCTTCTGCGTCACCAGATCCTCGTTCGGGATCAGGAACTCACGGCCGTCGCCGGCGGCGACCGAGATGTAGCGCGTCTTCATCGCGCTGATCCGGCCCGAGCTGTCGCCGATGGTAACGAGGTCGCCGGGTTTTACCGACTTGTCCGCCAGCAGGATGATGCCTGAGATGAAATTGGCGACGATCTTCTGCAGGCCGATACCGATACCGACGCCAACCGCGCCGGAGAACACCGCCAGTGCCGAAAGGTTGATGCCGACCGCGCTGAGCGCGACGATGACGGCGATCGTCAGCAGCCCCATGCGGATCATCTTGACCAGCAGCACCTGGATGGACGGGGTGAGGTCGGTGGAACGGTTGATCCGGCTTTCAACGAAATTGCTGGCAATATTGGTCAGCCACAAGGCCAGGATCAGGAGCGCGCCGAGCTTGATCAGGACCAGCGGCGTCAGCCGCAAGCCGCCGAGAACGATCGAGACGGAATCCGAATCCAGCAATTGCAGTGTCGGCTCGAGCTGGCCGATGACACTGAGAGCCGCGACCAGCCAGGCCGACAGCGACACCAGCCTGACAATGAACTCGTTGCGAATGACCGACGTCACCAGCCGGATGACGAGCCAGGCCACCGCAAGCTTGGCGGAAACCGCGAGCAGGTAGCTGCGGCTCGGCCAGGTCGAGTGGACCATCACGAAGCGCTCCACCATCACCAGGATCGCGAACACAACGGTGGAGGCGCTGCCGACCAGGACGTGGGCGAAGCGCCGCAAGGCCACCGGCCACCGCATCGCAAGCGAGGTCATGTCGACGCGCGCGCGAATGGATGCCTCGCTGGCCCAGGCAATGCCAGCGGCGGTGAGGATCAGGCCGAATTGCAGATAGAACCAGGGCGAGGTCACCTCCGCGCCGAGCGCGCGCGCGGTGCCGTGCAAGAACTCGATGATCTCTTTCAAATCCATCGGCCAAATCTCGTTTTGGGGCGATCCGGCCCCGCCGGACAAAGTTGATTCGCGCGTAGCAGGCAGATTCTCACAAGCGCCGGGCGGATGCCATCGGCACAGCAGGCGCGGGGGCAGGTTAGGCCCGTAAAATCGGGTACATTGCCGCTAACGCAGAAATGGGTTGGCGTTCAACTGTGGCAACGATAAGGATGCAATTGCAAGTATTTGCCAGAATTGTAGAGGTTATTGCGGAGGTTCATGGCTTCTCTCGACTCGGTCAGCATCGCCATCTTTCTGGGCGCCGTTCTGGTGATGGCGGGCATCCTGTCGAGCCTGCTTGCGCTGCGCTTCGGGGCGCCGCTGCTGCTGGTGTTCCTCCTGATCGGCATGCTGGCGGGCGATGCCGGGCCGGGCCAGCTCAGCTTCGATGACGTCCGCACCACCTATCTGGTGGGATCGGTGGCGCTGGCGCTGATCCTGTTCGACGGCGGCCTGCGAACCAAGTTTCAAAGCATCCGTACCGTGCTGGCGCCGTCGATGGTGCTGGCGACCATCGGTGTGCTGCTCACCGCCCTGATTGCTGCACCGGCCGCCAAATATGCGCTCGATCTGAACTGGACCGAATCGCTGCTGGTCGGCGCCGTGGTGGCGTCGACCGATGCCGCGGCGGTGTTCCTGCTCGTTCACACGCAGGGCCTGCGCCTGCGCCCCCGTGTCGGCGCAACCCTGGAAGCCGAATCCGGCACCAACGACCCGTTCGCGATCTTTCTCACCCTGATGCTGGTCGAATTCATTTCGCGCGGTGAAAGCTCGCCCGCGCATGTTGTATTGGAGCTCGCACGCGAAGGCGTGCTCGGCGCCGTCATCGGCGTGATCGGTGGCCGTCTGGTGGTGGTGGCGCTCAATCGCATGGCGCTGCCGCAAGGCCTGCACGCGCCCTTTGTCGCAACCGCTGCGCTCGTGATCTTCGGCGTGACGCAGATCTCGCACGCCTCGGGATTTCTCGCGGTCTATCTCGCCGGCATCATCATCGGCAACCGGCCGACGCGCGCGCATAATTCAGTGGTGACGTTTCTCGACGCCGCGACCTGGCTGGCGCAAATCGTGATGTTCGTTTTGCTCGGCCTGCTGGCGTCGCCGCAGCGCCTGCTGGACAGCGTGGGTCCCTCCGTGATCGTGGCGCTGGTGCTGATGCTCCTGGCACGGCCGATCGCGGTGTTCCTGTGCCTCGTGCCATTCCGGTTCAACTGGCGGGAAAAGGTTTTCATCGCCTGGACCGGCCTGCGCGGGGCGGTCGCGATCTTTCTCGCCTCGATCCCGATGCTGGTCGGGCTGTCGAAAGCCTATCTCTATTTCGACGTCGCCTTTGTCGTGGTCGTCATCTCGCTGCTGCTGCAGGGCTGGACGCTGGGCCCGGCGGCGCGGTGGCTGCACGTGGCGCTGCCGCGCGCCGACCGCGGCCCGCGGCGCGTCGAGCTCGATCTGCCGGGCCAGCTCGAGCAGCAGCTGGTCGGCTATCCGGTGCGGTCGAAGAGCCTCTACTTCCGGCGCGGCCTGCTTCCATCCTGGTCGAAGCCGACGCTGGTGATCCGCGATGAGCGGATCCTCTCGCCCGTCGAGGCCGATCCGGTCGCGGCCGGCGACTACCTTTATCTGCTGGCGCCGCCGGAAAAGGCCGAAGCGCTGGATCGCTTCTTCGTCGACATGGCGCCGAGCTCGGCGCCCGACCCGCATCTGCTCGGCGATTTCATGGTATCGGGCGAACACACGCTCGGTGAACTGGCCGAGATCTACGGCGTTTCCGTCGAGGAAGAACAGGCAAAGCTGACGCTGGCGGATTATTTCGACATACATCTCGACCATGCGCCCAAGGAAGGCGCCGAGCTTGTGCTGGATCCCATCGTTCTGGTCGCGCGCAGCATCAGTGGCGGGCGGGTCAACGTGGTCGGCCTGCGGCTGCCCGAGGATGAGGAGCAGGCCGCGCCACTGACGCGGTGGCAGGCGTTCAGGCGCAAGCTGGCCGATATCTGGTCGTCGGTGGCGGGGGTTTGAGTTCTCACGGGCGAAGTTCGGTCAGCTTCGCCGCTGAAAGCGGACATTTCGCCGTTGCTTTCTAATGTCGGCTTTGTGCCCAACAACGGAAGTCGCGCTTATTCGATCACTTCGTCGCAAACGGTCGAGCCTAGCTGCGATGGTCATTCGGGCAGCCCGGCTTGCCGCATTCCTTCTTCGTATCGCAAAAGGTCTTCGGCCCGCCTGAAAGGGCCCAACACGTCTTTGAGAGTGGAAACACGTAGCGTGGGGTTCAGCAGCCGCAGCCGAGCCAGGGCCTTATGTGCTTTCTCCGGCCGCCCGGCCATTGCATTGCTTGCGGCGGCGATCCGTAATCCAGGTTGATAGTCCGCATTGTGCTGCAATGCCATTGCCGCCCACGATGCCGCCTCGTCATAGTGGCCCAGGAAGAAATGGGCATGCGCCGTCCCGCTTGGCATTCTTAACAGCGACGGATCAAGTGGGCTCAGGCGCATGGCACGCGCGAAGCGCTCGATCGCCGCTTCCGGCTCGCCGAGCCAGTTTTTTACCCAGCCGTCGAAACTCCATGCCTCGGCGAAATTGGAATTGAGCACAAGCGCGCGATCGATCAAGCCAGCGCCCGCCTCGAGATCGCGAACGACAACCGCTAGCGCCCACCCGCCGGCGGCGAGCGCGATCGGGTCATCCTTGCCCAACTCAACCGCCCGCTGGGCGAGCCTTGTCACCTCAGCAATCTCGTTCGATGTGACTGAAATCCAGCCATTGGCCCTGCCTATGGCGTAGCAATGGGCGGCACGACCGTAGGCAGATGCAAAATCTGGGTCGAGCTCGATCGCGCTGTTGAACAGGCGTAATGCCTCTTCGTTCGCTTGCCTGCTTGCAACCTGATAAAACCTGGCCAACCCGCGTAAATAGAGGGTATAGGCGTCGAGACTCTCGGTCGGCTTGCGCCTGGCACGCTCGATCTCGGCTTTTTCCAGCGCCGGCGCGATCGCCCCGACAACGCTCTCGGTCACCTGGTCCTGCAGATCGAAGACGTCGCTGAGCCCGCCATCAAACCTTTCCGCCCAAAGATGTGCCCCAGTGGCGGTATCGACGAGCTGTCCCGTGATGCGCACTCGATTTGCCGCCTTGCGAACGCTCCCTTCCAACACGTAACGCACCCCGAGCTCGCGCCCGACCTGCTTCACGTCGACGGCGCGCCCCTTGTAGGCGAAGCTCGAGTTGCGGGCGATGACGAACAGCGCCCTGAAATGAGACAGCGCCGTGATGATGTCATCGACCATTCCGTCCGCGAAATATTCCTGTTCCGGATCGGAGCTCAGGTTGGTGAAGGGGAGAACGGCGATCGAGGGTTTATCGGGCAGAGCAAGGGTCTCATCAACAGGCCAGCGGTTCGGCACGGCTGGCACGGCGCGACCGTATGGGACGCGCCAGACCCGCATCGGTTCGGCGATATTCTTCAAGGATTGCGAACCCAAATCCTCAAACGTTACATCTACCTTGCCACGAATTTGCCGACGAGCGTCGTCCGAGATACTGATGCCGCCCGGCTCTGCAATCCCTTCGAGACGCACTGCAATATTGACCCCGTCACCAAAGATATCGTTTTCTTCGATAATAATATCACCAACGTGAATGCCGATGCGGAGTTCGATACGCCTGTCCTGCGGCACGTCGATATTTTGTTCGGCCATGCCGCGTTGAATTTCGTCGGCACATCGGACGGCGTCGACCACGCTGGCGAACTCGGCAATAGCGCCGTCCCCGGTATTCTTGACAACACGTCCGTGATGCTGAGCGATTTTGGGATCGAAAAGCGTCTTTCTGAGAGCTTTCAGTTGCGCCAGCGTGCCTTCTTCGTCGATCCCTATTAAGCGGCAAGAGCCCGCGACATCCGCCGCCAGAATAGCCGCCAGTCGCCGCTCTACGTGCTCGCTGCTCAAGGTGGCCCCCATGCTCGGGGAAATTCAATCGCTATATAGCACGATCGTGGACCTTGGCGCAGCACGTCCGATAAGTGCCGCCAACAACGGAAGTAGCCCTCTCACCCGATCGCCCCGTGGGCGAGCGCGGGATGCGTCGGAAACACCGCAAAACCCGCTGCGTCAAAGAGCGAATTTTAGCAGCCGATTCAACGTGATTTGGGTCGTCCAGATTGTGCAGCAAAAACATATCGCTTCTCATTTCCCCCAAATCAGCTCCATCTTCGCGCCATCCCGCCTCATCGAAGAGGGGCGTACGCGTCGTCACGATACGTGGAGTGCGGGTTGCGGTGGACGCGATGGCGTTGCGCGCGCGAGGCATTGCAGGGCGGTCTCAGGCTTCGTGCTTGAGATTGTGAGCGATTGATCCGCGCAGGACGAGCGGCGTTATTGCGTACGGCAAAAGCGTGTGGTTCTGGCACCCGTGGCTGGTGTCAAGCTGGCGGAGGTTGATCGAACCCAACCGGGGTTGATCGGCCGCCAATCCGGCAGCGACGGAGGCAAAAGGAACTCGTCTCCGGGAAGAGCGCGCCATAAGCCGTCAAACCATTGCGCAGGGAAGGCCGGATGCTCTCCGCTGGACCTGCATGCTCGTGTGCGCACTTCTTTGTGCACATTGCACACGAGACCGCGGGTGCAGCGCGCACCCGGTCTTCCCTGCGCCCTCGTTAATTCGAGGGCGAGCCGTCGCATCGGATCGGGGCGCCCGTCGCCTGCGAGCGCAGCGTTGCGTCCGGGCTTGTTGGGGCTATTTGAGGTCGACCGTTGGTCGCCAATCGCGGGTTTGATCGGCTATTTCGATGGTTGAGCAATCAGCAGACTATCTCTAGTCTGGCCGCAGGCCGAGCAACGGCCTGGCGGTGGAAACGCAGGAGACACAACAATGTCCGGCCCCCTCGACGATCAGCTCGGCTTTGCGCCCGACTACGATTCCCCGGTCCCCTATATGCAGCGGACCCGCGACTATTACGCCGCGATCGGCTACACCACGCCCTATCGCTGGGCGCATTATGTCGACGCGCCGTTCCAGCCGTTGAAAAAGCCGCTCGCGCAGTCGCGCGTAACTATCGTCACCACCGCCGCGCAGTATGATCCGACCAAGGGCGATCAGGGTCCCGGAGCCGCCTATAACGGCAGCGCCAAGTTCTATCAGGTCTATGACAGCGACACCGCCAAGCAGCACGATTTGCGGATCTCGCATATCGGCTACGACCGCAAGCACACGACAGCTACCGACAGCGGCACCTGGTTTCCGCTGCCGCAGCTGCTGAAGGCCGCCGCCGCGGGGCGGATCGGCGAGGTCGCGCCGCGCTTCTTTGGCGCGCCGACCAATCGCAGCCACCGCGTCACCATCGATGTCGACGCGCCGGATATCCTTGCCCGCTGCCAGGCCGACAAGGTCGACGTCGCCGTGATCGTCCCGAACTGCCCGGTCTGTCACCAGACGTCGGCGCTGGTGGCGCGTCATCTCGAAGCCAACGGGATTCCCACCGTGGTGATGGGATGCGCCAAGGATATCGTCGAGCACGCCGCGGTGCCGCGGTTTCTGTTCTCGGATTTCCCGCTCGGCAACTCCGCCGGCAAGCCGCAGGATGTTAACTCGCAGGCGCAGACGCTCGAACTGGCGCTGCGGCTGCTGGAGTCCGCGCCGGGGGCGCGCACCACGATGCAGTCGCCGCTGCGCTGGAGCGAGGATGCTTCCTGGAAGCTCGACTACAACAACGTCGCGCAGATGAGCCCGGAAGAACTGGCCCGCCGGCGCGCCGAGTTCGACAAGCAGAAAGAGATCGCGCGCGGTAACCGCGCGGCGTGAATGGGGCGCGGCCGTCAGAACCGTCATTGCGAGCGAAGCGAAGCAATCCATAGCGCGGCATAACGGATTGGATTGCTTCGTCGCTTCGCTCCTCGCAATGACGGCTTCCTGTCGGAAGACCGCCCTTCAATAGTGCTGTCCGGAGGAAACTGAATTGACCCGACCGTTCGAAGGCGTGAAGATTCTCGACTTCACGCAGGTGCTGGCTGGCCCCTATGCGAGCTACCAGCTCGCGCTGCTCGGCGCAGATGTGATCAAGGTGGAGCGTCGCGAAGGCGAGGACATGCGCCGCACGCCGCTGAGCCGCGAATGGGCCGAGCGCGGCCTCGCGCCCGGCTGGCAGGCCATCAACGGCAACAAGCGCAGCCTCACCCTCGACCTCTCGAAGCCGGAGGCGATCAAGATCGTCAAGCAGCTCGCCGCCCAGGCCGACGTGGTGATGGAGAATTTTCGGCCCGGCGTGATGGACAAGCTCGGCATCGGCTATACGGCGCTGTCGGCAATCAACCCACGGCTGATCTATTGCGCCATTTCAGGCTTTGGCCAGACTGGCCCGGAACGATCGGGCGCCGGCTATGACGGCAAGATCCAGGCCCTTTCAGGCATCATGTCGATCACCGGCCATGCCGAGACCGGGCCGACGCGCGCCGGCTTTGCGGTCTGCGACGTCCTGTCGGGCGCGACGGCCGCCTTCGGCGTGTCGAGCGCGCTGTTCCAGCGCACCCATACCGGAAAAGGCCAGTTGGTCGATGTCTCCATGCTGGAAGCGACGCTGGCGTTCCTGTCCGGGCAGGTCGCGGACTATTCGGTCGCCGGCCATCGCCAGCAGCTCTCCGGCAATCAGGCCGTGAGCCGCCGGCCCACCGCCAACCTCTTCAAGGCCGGTGACGGCTATCTGCTGCTCGCGGTGAACAGCGAGAAGCAATACATCGCGCTGATGACCGCGCTGGGCCGGTCAGACGCGCTGGAGGACCCCCGCTTCGCCGACTGGTTCGCCCGGCAGGAGAACGAACCGGCGCTGCGGGCCATCATCGAGGAAGCACTGTCGAAAAAGGACCCGCGTGAGTGGGAAAAGGTCCTGGACGCCGCCGGCGCGCCCTGTGCGAGCATCTGGAAGGTCGAAGAGGTGATCGATCACCCGCAGATCGCGGCGCGCGGCGCCATTCAGGAGATCGATACGCCCTATGGACGCCTGCGTTTCGCCGGCAGCGGGTTCCAACTCGCCCACGGCGGCGGCC
This sequence comes from Bradyrhizobium sp. AZCC 2262, assembly GCF_036924535.1. NCBI lineage: Bacteria > Pseudomonadati > Pseudomonadota > Alphaproteobacteria > Hyphomicrobiales > Nitrobacteraceae > Bradyrhizobium > Bradyrhizobium sp. AZCC 2262. Next base: position 8,637,004 of record NZ_JAZHRT010000001.1, read on the forward strand.
GGCTTGACCGCATGGCGCCCGCGCTCAGTGCCCACACCGAGGAGGTGCTGGCCTCGCTCGGCTATGACGCAAAAGCGATCGCGGAACTGCGCGCGCGCGAGGTCGTCTAGCGGTAGCCGGGGCGGGTGCATCCTTTCCCGTTTTGGGTGGGCCCGCGCATGGCGACCCTGCGCCAACGCGCTTTAATCGACAGAGCTCACCGTCTAAAAGACGCCTTTCCCGCTTCCCAAAAGGACTGATCATGCCCGCCTATCGCTCCCGAACCACGACCCACGGCCGCAACATGGCGGGCGCCCGCGGCCTCTGGCGCGCCACCGGCATGAAGAACGAGGACTTTGGCAAGCCGATCATTGCCGTGGTCAATTCGTTCACCCAGTTCGTACCCGGCCACGTGCACCTGAAGGATCTCGGCCAGCTCGTCGCGCGCGAAATCGAGAAGGCCGGCGGCGTCGCCAAGGAGTTCAACACCATCGCGGTCGATGACGGCATCGCCATGGGCCATGACGGCATGCTCTACAGCCTGCCGTCGCGCGAGATCATCGCCGACAGCGTCGAGTACATGGTCAATGCGCATTGTGCCGACGCCATGGTGTGCATTTCCAATTGCGACAAGATCACCCCCGGCATGCTGATGGCCGCATTGCGGATCAACATCCCGACTGTGTTCGTCTCGGGCGGGCCGATGGAATCCGGCAAGGTCAGCATCAAGGGCAAGGTTCGCGCGGTCGACCTGATCGACGCCATGGTGGCCGCCGCCGACAGCAATGTCAGCGACGCCGAGGTGGAAGTGATCGAGCGCTCGGCTTGTCCGACCTGCGGCTCATGCTCCGGCATGTTCACGGCCAATTCGATGAATTGCCTCACCGAAGCGCTGGGCCTCGCGCTGCCCGGTAACGGCTCGGTGCTGGCGACGCATGCCGACCGCAAGGGGTTGTTCGTCGAGGCCGGGCATCTGATCGTCGATCTGGCGCGGCGTTATTACGAGCAGGACGACGAGACCGCGTTGCCGCGCAACATCGCAAACTTCAAGGCGTTCGAGAATGCGATGACGCTCGATATCGCCATGGGTGGCTCGACCAACACCGTGCTGCATCTCTTGGCAGCGGCCTATGAAGGCCAGGTGCCGTTCACGATGCAGGATATCGACCGCCTGTCGCGCCGGGTGCCGGTGCTCTGCAAGGTGGCGCCGTCGGTGGCGGACGTGCATCTGGAAGACGTTCATCGCGCCGGCGGCGTGATGGCCATTCTCGGCGAACTCGACCGCGCCGGCCTTCTCAACCGCGGCCTGCCGATGGTTCACAGCAAGTCGTTGGAAGATGCGCTCAGTCGCTGGGACATCAAGCAGACCAAGAGCGAGAGCGTCCGCAAATTCTTCATGGCCGCCCCCGGCAACGTGCCGACGCAGGTGGCGTTCAGCCAGGAGCGCCGGTTCGAGGAACTGGACACCGATCGCGCGACAGGCTGCGTTCGCGACGCCGAGCATGCCTATTCGAAGGACGGCGGCCTTGCCGTGCTGTCAGGCAACATCGCGCTCGATGGCTGCATCGTGAAGACCGCCGGCGTCGATGAGAGCATTTTGAAGTTCGAGGGGCCGGCCCGGGTGTTCGAAAGCCAGGACGCCGCCGTCGAAGGCATTTTGGGCAACAAGATCAAGCCCGGCGATGTCGTCGTGGTCCGCTATGAAGGTCCGCGCGGTGGTCCCGGCATGCAGGAGATGCTCTATCCGACCAGCTACCTCAAATCGAAGGGCCTCGGAAAAGTTTGTGCACTGGTCACCGATGGCCGCTTCTCCGGCGGCTCGTCAGGCCTGTCGATCGGACATCTTTCGCCGGAAGCCGCCGAAGGCGGGTTGATCGGGCTGGTGGAAGAGGGCGACCTTATCAAGATCGACATCCCCTCGCGTTCGATCAGCCTCGCGGTCGATGACGCCACGCTGGCGAAGCGGCGTGAAGCCATGCTGGCCCGTGGCGTGGACGCATGGAAGCCCGCCAAGAAGCGCAGCCGCAAGGTGACGATGGCGCTCAAGGCCTATGCGGCGCTGACGACAAGCGCGGCCCGCGGCGCGGTGCGGGTCGTGCCGGAATAGCGCTAATGCGCCAATGCGACTTCCCCGGATGACTGCTCGCGCCGCACGTCAATGCGCAGGCTCATCACGACGGCGGCGCCAACGACGGCGCATCCGGCGAGCAGGAGCAGGCCGACCGTGAAGTTGCCTGTCAGATCCTTTAGATAGCCCATCGCAAAGGGACCGGCGAAGCCCGAGAGGTTGCCGAGCGAGTTGATGGCCGCGATCCCCGCAGCAGCCGACGCTCCGGTCAGGAAGCTTGCCGGCAACGGCCAGAACATCGCTGGCACTGCAGAAACCCCGATCTGCGCGAAGCAGAGCAGCGCCATGATGAGGATGGGATTCGAAACCAGCCCGGATATCCCGATCCCGATCGCCGCCATCAACAGCGCCACGGCGACGTGACCTTTTCGTTCCATCGTGCGGTCTGAATGCTGACCGAGCAATACCATGCCAATGCCGCCGAAAATAAAGGGCAGCGCAGCCAGCAATCCGGTCTGGGTATCGCTCACCCCAAAGCCCTTGATGATGGTCGGCAGGAAGAAGGCAACTCCGTAGCTCGCCGCATTCAAACAGAAGTAGACCAGGGCGCACAGCAGGATGCGGATATCGGTGAGCGCCTGAAACAATGAAAGATGTTCGACTCTCTCCTTGTTGCTCTTCTCGGTTGCCTGCACGTTCTCCAGCCACGCAATCTCATCTTTTTGCAGCCAGTTGGCCTGGCGCGGAAAATCGGTGAGATAGAAAAACACGACGAGTCCCACCAAAATCGATGGCAGTGCTTCAAGAACGAACAGCCATTGCCAGCCTTCCAACCCCCAGCCAGTCAGGTTCAGCAACATTCCGGAGATCGGCGACCCGACAATGGACGAAATCGGGATTGCCAGCATGAAGTAGCTGACGACCCGCGCGCGATATAGCGCCGGAAACCACAGGGTCAGATAAAAGATGATGCCGGGAAAGAAGCCCGCCTCGCATGCGCCGAGCAACAGCCGAAGGGTATAGAAAACCGTTTCGTTCGAAACTCCGATTGCCCCCGAAATCGACGGGATAAAGGCGAACGCGGCCGAGACGATCCCCCAGGAGATCATGATGCGGGCAATCCAAACCCGCGCGCCAACCCGCTCCAGAAAGAGGTTCGAAGGCACCTCAAACAAAAAATAGGCAATGAAGAAAAGTCCGGCGCCCAGTCCGAAGGCGGCCTCGCTGAAGCCAAGCGCCTGGTTCATATGCAGCTTGGCAAAGCTGACATTGACGCGATCCAGATACGCAACGAAATAGCACAAGATCAGAAACGGTATCAGCCGCCGCATCACCTTGCCGATTGCACGCCGTTCGACGTCTTCCATGGCGGCCTCCGCTCGTCTTGTGCCGTTTGGTATTTTCCCGGAAAGTTTGCACGGGTTTACAGCGCAACTGTGGCCTGTCTAAACGCAAAGCCTGGGTGGCTGTTCCCGATGCCGCTGCCAAAAGCTGTATGGTGCGTTGCGGTTGAAGGCAGCGGCTACGTCAGCACCTTGACGCCGCCGAGCGCGGTTACGCGTCCGTTCTTGAGCATCACGATCTGCGTCGCGAGCTGGCGCAGTTCGGCCGCGTCGTGGCTCACATAGACCATCGGAATACCTTCGTCGCGCAGCCGCACCAGGTAGGGCAGGATCTCGACCTTGCGGCCCTCGTCGAGCGAGCCCAGCGGCTCGTCCATCAGCAGCAGGCGTGGCTTTGACAGCAGTGCACGGCCGAGCGCGACGCGCTGGCGTTCGCCGCCGGAGAGTTGGCCGGGACGGCGGTCGAGCAGTTGGCCGATGTCGAGCAGGTCGGTGATGCGCTTGTGCTGGGAAGAATCTACAGCGAGGCGGTTCATGCGCCGGCCGTAATCGAGGTTTTGCCGCACGTCGAGATGCGGAAACAGCCGTGCGTCCTGAAACACATAGCCGATCCGGCGTCGGTGCGGTGGCACGTGGACGCCTGCGGCGGTGTCGTCCAGCGTTTCGCCATCGAGCGCGATGACGCCGCGGTCGGGCCGCAGCAGTCCTGCGATCATGTTGATCAGCGAGCTCTTGCCGGCGCCGGATGCGCCGAACAGGCCGGTAACGCGGCCCTGGCTTTCGAAGGACGCTTCGAGTGAGAATTCGCCGAGCTGCTTGGTGACGTCGACCCGCAACATGGTCAGTTCCCGTGCAGGCGTTTGGTGGCGCGCCGCGCGAACCATTCGGAGGCGATCAGGGCGCCCATCGCGATCACGATGGAGATCAGCACCAGCCGCGCCGCCGCGGTGTCGCCATCGGGGGTCTGGATCAGCGAATAGATCGCGGACGAAATGGTCTGGGTTTCGCCGGGAATGTTGGAGACGAAGGTGATGGTGGCGCCGAACTCGCCGATCGCCTTGGCAAAGCCGAGCACCATGCCGGCCAGTATGCCCGGCAGCGCCAGTGGCAAGGTTACGGTCGCGAACACTTGCCACGGCGCGGCACCAAGCGTGCTCGAGGCCTGTTCCAGCCGGCGGTCGATCGCTTCAATCGAGAGCCGGATCGGCCTCACCAGCAATGGAAACGACATCACGCCGCAGGCAAGCGCCGCTCCGGTCCAGCGAAACGCGAACACGATGCCGAGGTTATCGGCGAGCCATGCACCGACCAGGCCGCGGCGGCCGAAGGTCAGCAGCAGCAGATAGCCGGTGACGACTGGCGGCAGCACCAACGGCAGATGGACCAGGGCATCGAGGATGGATTTGCCCCAGAATTCATACCGCGCCAGCAGCCATGCCAGCGCGATACCGAAGGGCGTTGCCACCAGCGTTGCAATGACGGCCACCCGCAGCGACAGCAGGATGGCCGTCCATTCGGCCGGTGATATATCGAACATCAGGTCGATGGGCTGACGAGAAACTTGAAGCCGTATTTCTCGAGGATGTTCTTCGCCGCCGTCGAGCGCAGGAAGGCGAGATAGTCCGTCGTCTCCGGTTTTGCGGTAGTGGTCGCCGCGACGGGATAGATGATCGCCGGGTGGGAATCGGCCGGGAAGGTGCCGACCACCTTGACGCCCGGTTCAACCCTGGCGTCGGTGGAGTAAACGATACCGAGTGCCGCTTCACCACGCGCTACCAGCGTCAGCGCGGCGCGCACGCTCTCGGCCATCGCGAATTTCGGTTCGGCGGCCTGCCATGAACCGAGCTTCTCCAGCGCGGCCTTCGCATACTTGCCGACCGGCACCGCCTTGACGTCGCCGGTCGCGATCTTGCCGTCGCCGGCGAGCTTGGCCAGGTCGAACCCGGCGCCGATGTTGACGTTGTCGATCTTGGAATCCTTTGGCGCGATCAGCACGATGCTGTTGCCGAGCAGGTTGACCCGGGTCGGCTCATTGATGTTCTTTTTTCCGATCGCGTAATCCATCCAGTCGGTGTCGGCGGAGATGAACACGTCAGCCGGCGCGCCCTGTTCGATCTGTTTTGCCAATGCCGAACTGGCGGCATAGCTCGCGGTGACCTTGACGCCGGTCTTGGCGGTATAGGCTGCGTCGATCTCGTCGAGTGCGTTCTTCATCGAGGCCGCGGCGAAGACCGTCAGGGACTTGTCTTGAGCGGCAGCAGGCGAATGGATGGCTCCCAGCAGAACGACGAAGGCGGCGAAAATTCCGGTAAGGCGAGACATGATAGCGCTCCGTGCGTGTTTGCGGGCGCGCTATTCGCGCGCCGCAATCAGGCGTGGTTTGAATTAATGGAAGCGATCGGCGGAAGCGCTGTTCCGGCAATTCCGATGGCTTACGGCCGATCAGAATATCGCCAATGGCTGACAATAGCAGGCTGGCGGCCGGGGTCAAAGTGGCCGTTCGTCCCAGATGCTGACAGCTATTCCGTCGGCAGGATGGCAATCGAGACTGAATCCTCTTTCGTTCCGCTGACCTGCAGCACGAGCGGGCCCGCCGAGAGCTCGTACTTCATGGTCTTGCGGATTCCGTCGCAGTCGGTGGCGCCGCTGTGGGCCTTCGGTTTGAGGAAATGCCCGTCCTGCACGACATCGACCCAGCCGCCCGACGATAGGCTGATCGAGTAGAGACCGGTCTTGGGCGCAGTCTTGATGCTGGCGAAGCCGGCAAAAGTGCCGTCCTTGGGTGCGCGTTCGGGCGGCGTCGGCAGTTTAGCTTCCGCCGGGCTGCGCAGGGCGAGGGTCACGGCCTGCGCGGGCAGGGCGGCGAGCTCTGCGCCTGACACCAGCTTGAGGCGATCCGGTGCCGTCAGCGCCGCGCGCTCGCGCTCGATTCCCCATTTGAACTTGTCGCAGCCGCTCAGTTCTTCTGCCGCCCAGGCGGGCGCGGCGCCGAGCAGCGCCAGCGCAACGAGAAGTGAAATGCGCATGTCAGTCGACCGCAATCATGACGTCGGAAGCTTTCACCACGACAGTCGCCTTGCCGCCGGCCTTGATGCCGAGGTCGTCGACCGCCTCGTTGGTGATGGAGGAGGTGATGATTTGGCCGCCTCCGATATCGACGCGGACATGAGACGTGGTTGCGCCCTTCTTCACTTCGACGACAGTACCCTTGATCTGGTTGCGTGCACTGATGCGCATGGCGATCCTCACAATGTCAGGCGCACACGGGCCTGCCGTGCGCTGCTGGCTTCTGTATTCAATAGGAATTTTGAACCATCGTCCGTGTCGTGCCGCGCGCTTACGGCGCTGGGGTACCGCATGTTAGCGCATTTCGTCGCAGCGAGGAAAGCCCCACCGGTAGGACGCTATTGCTTCGTATCCGGCGCCGCCAGCACCGCCTTGCAGGCGGCAGGGAGCGACGCCATCGTCATCGGCGGCTTCGGTTTTGGCGGCACTTTCGGCGGTTTCGGATGCAGCACCGCATCGCTGAACCAGTAGGCGAGATCGCCGGTGCTGCAGCCTTCGCCCTCGTTCGGATCGGGCTGGCTGTCGCATTCGCCGGCGCCGGGCGGGCATTTGATGCGGATGTGGAAGTGATAGTCGTGGCCGTACATCGGCCGCACCTTGTGGAGCCAGTAGCGATCACCTTTGGCCTCACGACACAGCGCCTTCTTGATCGCGGCATTGACGAAGATGCGCTGCACGCTGGGCTCGAGCGCAGCGGCGCGGATCACCGCAAGATGAGTTGGCGTCCAGGCGTGCGGATCGATGTCGAGCCGGTCGGTGCGCACCATCATGACGGCCGACATTTCTTCGCGCTCGTTGCGCGACAATTGACGACCCGGCATCGGCGTCAGCCAGATGTCGGCGTCGAGCCCCACCTGATGGCTGGCGTGCCCGGTAAACATCGGCCCGCCGCGCGGCTGCGACATGTCGCCGACCAGTATGCCGTGCCAGCCCGCATCCTTGCGCGCTTTGGCAGCGAGCCGCTTGACCAGCGCGACCAGATCGGGATGGCCCCAGTAACGATTGCGCGACAGCCGCATCACCTGCCAATTGTCGCCGTTGATTGGCAGCCCTTCCGCGCCCGCGATGCAGCCATGCGCGTAGAACCCATACACCCGCGTCGGCATCGCCGCCGGCAGCACCTTGCGGCCGAACAGCTCCTTGGCGCCGATCTTGGGGTCGTTGGGATTGGCCAGCGGCGGCAGCGGTTTTGGATTGACCGCGCCCTTGTCCTGCGCCCATGCGCTTGCGGCATTGACGACGGCCATTAAGGTTATGAGTGGAATCAGAATCAGGCGAGGGTTCATCGGATTACTCTAATCCAACGAGTGTAGCATGAAACCGGGAAAGCGGCGACAGGCGAAGCCCTCGCAATTGCTTGATCTCGCCGCAGCCGATGCTCTCGCCTGCACCGGTCCACGCAACACGCAGAGCAAAATCAATTGAGGCTTACTGCATTGAGGCCTACTGCAGTTCGATCTTGGCCGACCTGATCACTGCGGCCCACCGGTCGACTTCCTGGCGCATGTAGGCGGATGCCTTGTCGACCGAACCGCCGAAAATTCCGGCGGATAATTTCTTGAGCTGATCCTGCACCTGGGGCTGACGTAGTGCCTCGTTCACGTCGGCATTGATCTTGTCGACGATGTTTTTCGGAGTTTTCGGCGGCGCCACGATGCCGTACCAGGCGGCCGCTTCAAAACCCGGAAGCGTTTCGGCCATCGTCGGCACGTTCGGCAGCGTCGGCAGACGGTCCGATGAGGCCACCGCGAGCAGTTTCAGCTTGCCGGCCTGGACCAGCGCCAGCGAAACGCCGAGATTGTCGAACATGACGTCGACGTCGCCGGCGACGAGACCCTGCAGCGCCGGCGCCGAGCCGCGATACGGAATGTGGCGCAGCTTCACCTTTGCCATCAGTTGAAACAGTTCCGAGGTCAGGTGCGAGGTCGTGCCGTTGCCTTGCGTGGCGCAGATGGTTTTGTCGGAATTGCCCTTCAGGTATTCGATCAACTCGGGCACGCTCGATGCCTTGATGTTGTTCGGATTGACGATCAGCGCGTTCGGCACATGAGCCATGACGATGATAGGCTCGAACCTCGTCGGATCGAAGCCCAATCTGGGATACAGATTGTGATTGATCACAAGCGGCGGTGGCGCTGACGAGAGCAGCGTGTAGCCATCGGGCGCCGAATGGTAGACCTGCTCGGCGCCGATGTTTCCGGCGGCGCCGGTGCGGTTCTCGATGACCACCGGCTGGCTCCATTTGCGTGACAGCCAGTCGGCGACGATCCGCGGAACCGCGTCGGCCGTTCCTCCGGCAGGAAATGGAACGACGATTTTGACGGGACGGTCGGGGTAATCACCGGCCAGCGCCGGCGTGTGACCGTGCGTGGAGAAAACCAGAAGCAGCGTCAGCACCGCTAATGTATGGCGGACGGGAAGCAGAGCTGGCGCAGAGCCGTGCATTCAAACTCCTCCCGCTGCCGTTTTACTCCGTCCAGCCTGAGCCGTCGGCGCTTGGTGTTTGCGGCAAGGGAGGATAGCTTGAAGGGGCAAGCTTCCGAAGCATTTTTTGCGTGGGACGATGACGCAGCCGCAACTCACTGTCGTGATCATTGGAGGCGGAATTGGCGGGCTGTTTGCCGCGAATGCGCTGATCACCCGTGGCTTCGATGTATCCGTCCATGAGCAGGCGCCTGCGCTCGGCGAGGTCGGGGCAGGGGTATTCCTGACGCCGAACAGCGTGCGGCAATTGCAGCGCGTCGGCCTTGGACATCAAGTGGAACGATGGGGCGCCAGGGTCGGCCATGGTTCGCACTATTTTCGCCACGATGGTGCGCCGATCGCCCCGGTCCAGGTAACGGACTCCGCAGGCTGGAACGCCACCTTCGGCATGCATCGCGCCGACCTCGTCGAGATGCTGGCGAGCGCATTGCCGTCAGGCGTGGTGCACACCGGACATCGCGGCACAGTCTTTGAGCAGACGGGCGAGGTCGCGCGCGTATCATTCGCCAACGGCGCGGTGGCTGAAGGCGACGTCGTCATTGCGGCCGATGGCATCCACTCCGAACTCCGGCATTATGCCGCGCCGCCGTCCCGGCCAATCTTCCACGGCTCCGTCGCCTATCGTGGCGTGCTGCCACATCATCGCATTCCGCACTGGCCGACCGATTGCTGGCAGATGTGGCTCGGCAAGGGAAAACATTTCCTCAGCTTTCCGGTGCGATCGGGCGAACTCATCAACTATGTCGGCTTCGTGCCGGCCGATGCGGAAATGAAGGAATCCTGGTCGGCGCCGGGAGATCCCGACGTGCTGCGTCGCGAGTTCGAAGGCTGGGACCCGCGCATCGGGACCTTGTTGAACCAGGTTGAAAAGACATTCCGATGGGCGCTTTACGACCGCGAGCCGCTGCCGACCTGGACGCACGGCCGCTTGACGCTGCTTGGCGATGCCGCGCACCCGATGCTGCCGCATCTCGGCCAGGGCGCCAACCAGTCGATCGAGGACGGCATGGCGCTGGCGACCATTCTGGCACAGGCGTCACGTGCCAGCGTCCCGGCCGCGCTGCTTGCGTATGAGCGGCTACGACGCGAGCGGGTGGCGACGGTCCAGCGCGGCGCGCGCGAGAATGGCATGCGCTACGACTCCTCCTATGCCGACCTTGGCGTTCGCGATGCCGAGATATCAGCGCATGCGGCGTTCCGCAGACGGCTTTACGATCACGACGTCGTGCCGGAAGCGCAGGCCGCGGCGGCTGCCTTGAGTTGAATGGGCGTTGTGTTGCCACCGCTCTTAACCGCGCGATAACCCTGTCGATCGTTGACGGATCTTCAAGCGCACGCGCGACGTTTCGCGCATTCCTTGTGCATCCGGGACGCGCGCCGCACGCCTGCCGGGCGAGCGCGACGATTTTGTCGCGTTAATTTGCGATTTACGTCAAAAGCGATACACGCAGAGCGTGCGTCCGTCTTTTCGACAGGCAATGAATGTGGCCGCGCATGGGCCCTTTCTGCGGCAAGAGATACCTTTTTTTCAGACACTTGTCTGCAAACATCGCCCGCGGTAATGCGCGGGGTAGGCCTAGCGATGTCGACGAAGAAGCGAAGAACATTGGGAAAGTCCAAGCAGGCGGCGATCGTCCGCTTTCGCGGCCGGCCGGTAAAACCCGTAGCCAAGCCTCTCGCCAAACGCGAGCGCCGCCCGCCCGCCGCGACCGGCGAGATCGCGCGCAAGCGCGCCGAGGTCGACGCCGTGCTTGCCGAGGCGCGCAAATCGCACGAGCGCCTGCGGGAGGCGATCGATATCCTGCCGCAGGGCGTCGTGTTTCTCGATGCCGACGGCCGCTATATTCTCTGGAACAAGAAGTATGCGGAGATGTACGGCCGCAGTTCGGACCTGTTCAGGCCGGGCGCGCGGCTGGAGGATACCATCCGCGTCGGCGTTGCGCGCGGCGATTATCCGGAGGCCATCGGGCGCGAGGAAGAATGGATCGCCGCGCGGCTCAAGAAGCTGTACCAGCCCGGCGAGCGCCATGAGCAGACGCTGGCCGACGGCCGCGTCATCCTGATCGATGAACGCCTGACCGAGGATGGCGGCATCATCGGCCTGCGCGTCGATATCACCGAGTTGAAACAGCGGGAGGCCTCGTTCCGGCTGCTGTTCGACAGCAATCCGGTTCCGATGATCGTCTGCGCGCTGGGTGACGAACGTATTCTCGCCGTCAACGACGCTGCGATTCAGCACTACGGTTACAGCCGCAGCGAATTCGAGAAGCTGACGATCCGCAGCCTGCAGGCCTTCGACGCCGGACTGCCATGGACCGGCGACGAACGCGTTGCGACCGCCTGGAAACATGTCCGCGCCGACGGCACGCTGATCGATCTGGCGATCTATTCGCGGCAGCTCATCTACGGCGATCGGCCTGCGATCCTGCTGGCGCTGATGGACACCACCGAACGCAGGCGCGCCGAGGCACGGCTGACTTTCATGGCCCAGCATGACGGCCTGACCGGGCTGCCGAACCGCAATTTGCTTCGTCAGCAGATGGACGAGATCCTGCTGCGCACCCGCCGCAACGCCGAGCAGGTCGCGGTGCTGGTGCTCGGCCTCGACCATTTCAAGGCGGTCAACGATACGCTTGGCCATGGCATCGGCGACAAGCTGCTGCGCGGTGTCGGCAAGCGATTGCGATCGATGCTGCGCGACGACGATGCGCTGGCCCGGCTCAATTCCGACGAATTCGCAGTCGTCCAGAGCGGGGTGACGCGGCCGGAGGATGTGGCGTTCCTGGCGCGGCGCCTCCTGGACGCCATCGGCGATCCCTATCTTCTGGACGGGCATTCCGTCGTGATCGGCGCCAGCATCGGTATTGCGATGTCGCCCGGCGACGGCGATGAATCCGAGAAGCTATTGAAGAACGCCGACCTTGCATTGTCGCGCGCCAAGAACGATTCGCGCGGCACCTTCTCGTTCTTCGAGGCCGGCATGGACGCGCGCGCCCAGAGCCGCCGCAAGATCGAAACCGAGCTGCGCGAGGCCGTGCAGGGCGATACGCTGCGGCCCTATTACCAGCCGCTGGTCGATCTTTCGAGCGGGCGCATCACCGGCTTCGAAGCCCTGGTGCGTTGGCCGCATCCCGAGCGCGGCATGATCTCGCCGGCCGAATTCATCCCCGTTGCGGAGGAAACCGGACTGATCAACGCCGTCGGCGGTTTGATGCTGCGCCGCGCCTGCATGGATGCGGCGCAATGGCCCGACGACGTCCATGTCGCGGTCAATCTGTCGCCGCTGCAGTTCCGCGTCGGCAATCTGCTGTCGCTGGTCGTGGATACGCTGAAGCAGTCCGGCCTGCCGGCGAGGCGGCTGGAACTCGAGATCACCGAGACGCTGCTTCTGGAAAAGAGCAGCGAGGTGCTGGCGACGCTGCATGCGCTGCGCGCACTCGGCGTGCGCATCTCGATGGACGATTTCGGCACCGGCTATTCCAGCCTGAGCTATCTGCGCAGCTTTCCGTTCGACAAGATCAAGATCGACCAGTCCTTTGTGCGCGACCTTGGCGCCTACCCTGACGCGCAGGCGATCGTGCGTTCGATCATCAGCCTCGGCAAGGGCCTCGGGGTCACCATCACGGCGGAAGGCGTCGAGACCGAAGCCGAAGTCAACTGCCTGCGCAATGAGGGCTGCCACGAGGGGCAGGGCTTTCTGTTCAGTCGGGCGCGGCCCAATGCGGAGATCGTCGGCCTGTTGAAGACGCAGGGCAACTGGAGCTCGCCGGCAGGCGCGGCGCTGGTGGCGTGAGGGCGTGGCACGCACCAGGTCGTCATTGCGAGCGCAGCGAAGCAATGACGGATAGCTATTTCGCCGCCTTCCGCTTCCTCAAATGATACGTCAGCGCCAGCGCGACGCAGTGGCGTAGCGCCGCCTCGGGCAGCTTGTCGCCGGCGTCGAGCAGGATCGCGCGGTTGCCGCCATAGCTTAGTTCCGGATAGAGCTCGCGAAACGTTTCGACCAGATCGGTCTGGCAGTGGAAATAGACCGCATAGCGGCCGGCTTCCGTCTTCACCTGGTCGATCCGGATCGTGCTGCCGCTCTTGCTTTCGGTCGTGAGATAGCTCGGCTGTCCCCATTTCAGGGCTTCCTGCAGAGTGCCGACGCCCTTGGTCGCCTTTGCGGTGTCGAAGATCAGCCGGCGCAGTGCCAGCAATTTTGCCTTCACGGGATTTGGATAGGCGCCAAAAACCGCATTCACTGCGGAGTCTGAGTTGCCCGTGCGTTTCTTCGCGGCGCTTTTCTTGACTGGCTTCCCCATCGCTGTCCGCATTCCCATCGATACCCGTTGCGGCGGATAGAGTAGAGCAGGCGCCCGCCCGGCGGAAGCCGGGCCTTGCACCGTCAATCCATGCCTACGCGGCGTCGCGCAGGCCCGCCAGGAACGTGTCGACGCTCTGGTACAGTGCATCGGCCTGTTGGCTGAGCTGGCTGGATACCGCCGCCACGTTGTTGGCCAACGTGCGCGACTGGTCGGCGGACTGGCTGGCGCCGGTCACGTTGAGCGAGACTTCGCTGGTGCCGGTGGCCGCCTGCTGGACGCTGCGGGCGATTTCCCGCGTCGCCGAATCCTGTTCTTCCACGGCCGCGGCAATCGTGGTGGCGATACCGCTGATTTCGCGGATGGTGTTGCTGATGCCGCCGATCGCCGTCACGCAGTCGCCGGTCGCGGACTGGATCGCCGCCACCTGTCCGGCGATTTCCTCCGTTGCCTTCGCGGTCTGATTGGCGAGCTCCTTGACCTCGGAGGCGACGACGGCAAATCCGCGGCCCGCCTCGCCGGCGCGCGCGGCCTCGATGGTCGCGTTCAGCGCCAGCAGGTTGGTCTGGCTTGCAATCGCTCCGATCAGGCGAAGCACGTCGCCGATCTTTTCGGCCGCCGTGGCCAGGCTGCTCACCATTTCGGTGGTCTGTCCGGCCTTGACCACGGCGTTGTCGGCGACCTGGCTGGAATGGGTAACCTGACGGCCGATCTCGGCCACCGAGGACGCCAGCTCTTCGGTCGCGGCGGCAACCGCGTTGACGCTGGCGGATGCCTCGTCGGAGGCGGCTGCCGCGGCGGAAGCGCGCTGCGAGGTACCGCCCACGCTGGTCGTGATTTCGGCGGCCGCACGCTGCATGTCGGTCGTTGCCTGCGCGACCGCGGCGACGACACTCTTGACGTCGGCCTCGAAGCGGTCAGCCATCTGGCGTTGCAAGGCCTTCTTCTCGAGTTCGGTCTGCTGCTTGGTGGCTTCCTGCGCCTCGCGCATGCCGCGCGCCTCGATCATGCTCCGGCGGAACACGTCGACGGCGCCGGCCATGGTGCCGAGTTCATCGCGGCGCTCGCTGCCGGGGATCGTGACGTCGATTTCGCCGCCGGAAAGGCGGTTCATGACCGCGGTGATCGCGGCCAATGGGCGCGACAGGCCGCGACCGAGCAGGAACGCCAGCACGATCGCACCGGCCAGGATGGCGATTGTGCCGAGGATCAGGTTGCGCTGCGAGCTCGCCGCGGCTGCCTCGTACTCGGTCGTATCCTTGATGACTTCGAGGATGCCGACCGGCTGGCCGGCGTAATTCTTGATCTGCCCGAGATAGAGCGCGGACGGCCGACCGCCGATCGTGGCATCGCGGCGCAACGGCTGGCCGTCGAACACGCCCTTCAACTCGCCTGATGTCGCGACCACCTCGTCGCCGAAGGTCGAGGACAGCTTCTTGAAGTCCTTGCCGTCGTACGAATAGACCGCAAGGTCGATGCCGAAGCGCTTCTTGGCGCGATCGACGAATTCCTTGCCGAAGGCGGCGCCGACGTCGACGTTGGCCAGCGTCTTGCCGTCGCGCACGATCGGCGTCATGCCGAAGATCGCGAGCGCCTCGCGACCGGGCTCGACGCCGACGATGGGTTTGCCGGTCTTGATCGCTTCGACCACCGTGGAACGCCGCGCGGAAGCGTCGTCGTCGAACACTTTTGGCGCATGGACGCGGTAAACGGAAATCGCAGGCGCCCGCCAGAATGAGATCAACGGGATGCCCTGCGCCTTCATCGGCTCCAGGACCTCGCCGAGCAGCTTGCCCAATCCATCGCGGTCGCTCTTTGCGAGGGCATCGGCGACCGGCGGCAGGGCCGCGATCACGGATGAGACCGCAAGCGCCGCGCGGCCTTCATAGTCGATGGCGGCGATCACGCTGTCATATTGCAGCTTGAGCTGCTGATCGAGCGCGAGCTGCGTGAGCGAGCGCTGCTGGATGATCGAGAAGGTCCCGAGAATGCCGCAGGCGACGGCCACCGTCAGCGAAATGGCGAGGATCAGCCGAACGGCGATCGAGCGAATTTTGAACATGGGACGTACGGAACTCCAGGGGACGAGGCTCCGTAAGGGATTTCATGAATTGTTTAACAAAGGGAGGTCGCCGGCCGGTCCGTAGAACTACTGGTTACGAATTCATTACCGCATCGTCGGCGGCGTATCGAGATGGCCTGACAGGATCGCCTTGCCGGCATCCTCATAATGGGCGTCGCGGCCCTGGATCTGTTGGGCGATGGCGTGCATGTCGCGAAACCGTCGCTCGAACTTGTTGGCATTGAACACGGCGGTGGCGCCGGCCATGTGGTAGGCGGTGTCGACCACGGCGGCCGATTGATGGATGGTCCAGGTGGTGGCGATACGAAGCGCGATGCGATGGGCCTCCGTGATGGCCTCGCCGCGGGCCAGATCGTGCCAGACTTCGGCCGCGGTCGCGTAGAGATAGGCGCGCGCGGCACGCAGGCTCGCTTCGGTGCGGCCGATCACGCCCTGCACGGCATTGTTGTCGCGCATCGCCTTTTGCGCCTGGGGGGTCTTGGCGCGGGCAAGGTCGCTCGCTGCATCAAGCGTCGCGCGGGCGACGCCGAGCGAGGTGGCCGCAAAGCCCATGCCGAACACCATGTTGGTCGAGAGCTTGTACAGCGGCCCGTTCTCGCGCCGGGCCTGCGGTTCGTCGCGAAGCGCTGCGAATTTCTCTGATATGAAGAGGTTGTCGACCGAATAGGAATCGGTGCCGGTGCCCCTCAAGCCGATCACGTCCCAGACGTCGTACATCGTGGCGCTGGTCACTGGAAACAGGATGGTGCGGATCTCCGGCGAGCCATCCGGCTTGCGCCGCGGCGTGCCGTCGGCCTCGACGACGCGGACATGGGCGCCCAACCAGCTCGCCTGCCGCGAACCGGAGGCGAAATCCCAGCGCGCGCTGGCCTTGTAGCCGCCCGGAACCGCCTGCACTTCATGGTTGATCGCGCCCCACGCCAGAATGCCGGGCGCAACGTTGAAGATCTCGTTGGCGGCGTCCGGATCGAGATAGGCCGCGGTCATGGCGCAGACGCTGCACTGGCCAAGGCACCACGCGGTCGAGGCGTCTGCCTTGGCGATCTCCTCCTGCATCAGCATGAACGCTTCCAGCGAAGCCTCGATGCCGCCAAAACTCTTCGGCAGCAGCGCGCGATAAAGCCCGTTCTCGATCAGCGCCTGTGTCACCGCTGATGTCAGCCGCCGCGTCCGCTCGATTTCGTCGGCTTCGCGAACGATCAGGGGGGCCAGCGCGCGTGCACGCTCGACGAGGTCGAGGCCGGGATGTCTGTTCATGCGTTTCCTCGCATTCTCTTGTTCTTGGGCGCGAGCGAGATGGTGACCCATCCGCCGCTGCCGATCAAGGCGGCGGGATTGCTCTTATGCCGTCGCCCGCTTCAGATCGAGCGACGGTTGCGATGGCCGCCTGGCCGACGGGAAGCTCAGCGCCACGGCGACGGCGGCGATGCCGATGGCGAAGGAGCCGACATAGAGCCAGTTGTAGGCGTGGAAGGTGTCGAACACCCACCCGCCGGCCAATGGCCCGAGCGCCATGCCGAGGCTGGCGAAGGCGGAGACGGCGCCGAACATGCTGCCCATGATGCGCACGCCGAAATATTCGCGCACCAGCACGGCGTAGAGCGGCATCACGCCGCCATAGGCGAGGCCGAAGACCACCGACAGGGCGTAGAATTCGCCGAGGTGGCCGACCGCGAGATAGGTCGCGACCGACATCGCCTGCACGAACAGGCCGCCGACCAGAACGTGCTTGGCGCCGAAGCGATCGGCCAATACGCCGAGCAGCAGCCGGCCGCCAAGGCCGGAGAAACCGGCGAGGCTATAGACGGTGACGGCGGTCAAGGGCGCGATGCCGCAGATCATGGCGTAGCTCACCATGTGGAAGATTGGCCCGGAATGCGCCGCGCAACAGGCGAAATGGGCCAGCGCCAGCGTGATGAATTGCGGGGTTTTGAGCGCCTGCGCGACGGTCCAATGCCCGTCAGGCGCACCGATTCCATTTGCGGCGGCAGGTGTTGAGGGCTGTGGTGGCTGCCGCACCAGAAACGAGGCCGGTACCAAAAGCGCCAATGCAACGATGCCGATCACCAGCATCGCGGTGCGCCAGTCGTAGGTCGTGATCAGCCAGCTTGCGAACGGGGCGACCGTCAGCGGCGAAACGCCCATGCCGGCCGATACCAGCGCGACCGCCAGGCTGCGGTGGTGTTCGATCCAGGCGCTCGCCGCGGCGACCATCGGCGCATAGAAACTGCCGGCCGCAACGCCGATCAGGATGCCGAACGTCAACTGGAACTGCCACAGGCTGGTGGCCTGGCTCGCCCCGATCAGCCCGGCGCCGAGCAGCAGCGTGCCCGACAATACGACGATCCGGGTACCAAACCGGTCGGACAGCGCGCCCCAGAAGAACGCCGCCAGCCCCATCGCGAGAAAGTCGATCGTGGCCGCCGCCGACACGCCGCTGCGCGACCAGCCCATGTCTTGCGAAATCGGCTGCAGGAACACCGCCAGCGAAAGCATCGATCCGAAGGCGACACAGGTCATCAGCGCGCCGACGCCGACCACGACCCAGCCGTAGGAAAATTCGGAGGACTTGCCCATGCGTTTCCTGCTCTTTTTGTAGTTATGATCTGAGCGAGGCAGATGGTGGCTTATCCACCCTCGCGGAGCAAGGTGGGGACGGTAATACCTCTCATTCTCCGGCGCGGGGACCGCAACTTTCTGCTAAGCTGGCCGTATTTCGCGTCGTAATCCTCCGCGAGTACACGCTATGGCGCAACAGGGCTTTCTGCTCATCGCCGATATTACCGGTTACACCATGTTTCTCACGCGCTCGGAGCTCGAGCACGCGCAGGGAATTCTCGATGCGCTGTTCAAGAGCATTTTCGCCGAGATCAAGCCGCCGATCATGCTGTCCAACCTGCAGGGCGACGCAGCACTGACCTATCTGCCCGACGCCAATCTGCCGCAGCGCCAATTTCCGCTCGACGCGATCGAGCGCATCTACTGCGGTTTTGCCAATACGCTCGGCGCCATGCGTCTGAATACGACGTGCACCTGCAACGCGTGCCGCAACATGAACCTGCTCGACCTGAAGTTCTTCCTGCATCATGGCACTTATGCCACGCAGGAGATGGCGGGACGCACCGAATTGCAGGGAGCGGAGGTGATCCGCCTGCACCGGCTGATGAAGAATTCAGTGACGGCGGCGACCGGTATCAAGGCCTACGCGCTGGTGACGGAGCAGGCGGCAGACGCAATCGGCCTGCCGGATTTCTTCGCAGGCTCGATCCGTCACGTCGAGAACCTTGGCGAGTTCGGCGAGACGGTTTGTTACGTTTACGATCTGGCCCCAATCTTTGCGCTATGGCGCGCGACGCGCCGCGTTGTGGTGCAGCACGACGAGCCCCTGGCTTTCGAATCGATGGAGTGTGATCTGCCGGTGCCGCCGGCGATTGCCTGGGCCTATGTCACCGACATCGAGAAGAAGATCCGCTGGCAGCACGGCATCGACGGCATGAGAATGACCGGACTTGCCCAGGGGCGAATCGGGCTGGGAGCGACGCAGCATTGCGCCCATGGCAAGGATTCGACGGTACACGATATCGTCGACTGGCGGCCGTTCGACTACGTCACCTGGCATATCCGGCTCCCGATGGGCGCCATCGTGAGGCAAATGGCGGAACTCACGCCGCTGGAAAACGGAGGCACGCATCTGTCGTTGCGCTGCGCGAAGCCTGAAGGCCCCAATCCCGTGGCGACGGTGCTGGTGCGAACGATCACCCGGCTCGCCATGGCCAAGAAGCTGGTCAGCGATCAACGTGCCTCGAAGGTCGCGCTGGAGCGGTTGGTAGTTGAGGAGACCGCGGCGTTCACCTAGCTAGCGCCCGCCCGTTCAATCCGACTCAGCTATCCACCTTCAGCGCCGCGATAAACGCTTCCTGCGGGATGTCGACCTTGCCGAACTGCCGCATCTTCTTCTTGCCTTCCTTCTGCTTCTCCAGAAGTTTTCGTTTGCGCGTGATGTCGCCGCCGTAGCATTTTGCGGTGACGTCCTTGCGCAGCGCGCGGACGGTTTCTCGGGCGATGATCTTGCCGCCGATCGCGGCCTGAATCGGGATCTGGAACATGTGCGGCGGGATCAGTTCCTTCATCTTCTCGACCATGGCGCGGCCGCGGCCCTCGGCGCGGGTCCGGTGCACCAGCATCGAAAGCGCATCGACCGGCTCGTTGTTGACGAGGATCTGCATTTTCACCAGATCCGCCGGCTTGTAGTCGGTCAAATGATAATCGAACGAGGCGTAGCCTTTCGAGACTGACTTGAGGCGATCGTAGAAATCGAACACCACTTCGTTGAGCGGCAGATCGTATTTTACCATCGCGCGGGAGCCGATATAGGTCAGCTCCTTCTGTGAGCCGCGGCGGTCCTGGCATAGTTTCAGCACGCTGCCGAGATATTCATCCGGCGTGAGGATCGTCGCCTCGATCCACGGCTCCTCGATGTCGGCGATCTTGACCACGTCGGGCATGTCGACCGGATTGTGGATCTCGATCTCCTGCCCATCGGTCAGATGCATCTTGTAGATCACGCTCGGTGCGGTCGCGATCAGATTGAGGTCGAACTCGCGCGACAGCCGCTCCTGGATGATTTCCAGATGCAACAGCCCGAGGAAGCCGCAGCGGAAGCCAAAGCCCAAGGCGGCGGAGGTTTCCATCTCGAACGAGAAGCTGGCGTCGTTGAGGCGCAATTTGCCCATCGCCGCGCGCAGCGTTTCAAAATCGTCGGCATCCACCGGGAACAGGCCGCAGAACACGACGGGAATGGCCGGCTTGAAGCCCGGCAGCATCTCCGTGACCGGCTTGCGGTCGTCGGTGATGGTGTCGCCGACACGGGTGTCGGCGACTTCCTTGATCGCCGCGGTGATGAAGCCGATCTCGCCGGGGCCGAGTTCGTCGACCTGCGTCATCTTCGGCGTGAAGAAGCCGACGCGCTCGACATCATAGGCCGCACTGGTGCCGATCATGCGGATACGGCCACCCTTCTTCATCACGCCGTCGACCACGCGAATGAGCACGACGACGCCGAGATAGACGTCGTACCAGCTATCCACCAGCAGCGCCTTCAGCGTCGCGGTGCGGTCGCCCTTCGGCGGCGGCAGCCGGGTGACGATGGCTTCCAGCACGTCGGGAACGCCCAGGCCCGTCTTGGCCGAGATCATCACGGCATCCGAGGCGTCGATGCCGATCACGTCCTCGATTTGCTGCCTGATCTTTTCGGGCTCGGCGGCGGGCAGGTCGACCTTGTTGAGAACAGGCACGATCTCGTGCCCGGCGTCGAGCGCGTGGTAGACATTGGCGAGCGTCTGCGCTTCCACGCCCTGGCTGGCGTCGACCACCAGCAGCGACCCTTCGCAGGCCGCCAGTGACCGCGAGACTTCGTAGGCGAAGTCGACATGGCCGGGCGTGTCCATCAGGTTGAAGATGTAATCCTTGCCGTCCTTGGCGCGGTAGTTCAGCCGCACCGTCTGCGCCTTGATGGTGATGCCGCGCTCGCGCTCGATATCCATGGAATCGAGCACCTGTTCCTTGCCCGCCATTTCGCGATCGGTCAGGCCCCCGGTCATCTGGATCAGGCGGTCGGCCAGCGTCGATTTGCCATGGTCGATATGGGCGACGATGGAGAAGTTGCGGATGTTGGAAATGGGGGCAGTTGTCATGGGGCGCGGGATAGCATTCACATCCCTGTGCGGCAACCATATTGCTGTATTCTAAGGGGGTTTCTTCACGCCAAGCTGATTTCACTTGAACCGAAAACGCGCTACGCACGGGGCCATGTCGAGTACCTCCATTTCGCCCGCAGCTGCGCGCATAAAACGCATTCCCTCCGTCCGCCGGCTGGCGGCGCGGCTGGCGTCGCTTGCCAGCGATCCCAAGACCGGGCTGTGGCTGGTCACCGGCTTTGCGGCGGTTCACGCGGTGCTGTGGACGCTGATTCTGGTCAATCTGAAGACCGGGCAGGACGTCCATATGGACGTCGCCGAAGCCTACGCCTGGGGGCAGAAGTTCCTGCTCGGCTATGGCAAGCACCCGCCGCTGTCGGGATGGGTCGCCGGCGTCTGGTTCATGCTCTTTCCGGTCACCGATTGGGCGACCTATGCGCTGGCGATGGCGACGCTGGCTTGCGGGCTCGTGATCTGCTGGCTGTTGGCGTTGCGCGTGGTCGATCGCCGCCGCGCGTTCTTTGTCGTAGTGATGCTGGCGCTCTATCCGATCTTCAACTTCAAGGGCTTCAAGTACAATCCGGACCTGTTGCAGCTCGTCACGCTGCCGCTTGTCGTGCTGGCCTATCTCGACGCGTTCGAGAAGCGCAGCATCAAGTCCGGCGTGTGGCTCGGGCTCGCCGGTGCGCTGGCGCTGATGACCAAATACTGGGTGCTGACCATGATCGGCGCCGTCGGCCTCGCCGCGCTGATCCATCCCGACCGATTGCAATTCCTGCGCTCGCCGGCGCCGTGGGTCGGGATTGCCACGCTCGTGGTGGCGATGCTGCCGCACTTGATGTGGCTGAAGCAGGTGAACTTCGTCCCGCTCACCTATGCCGGCGACACCTACTCGCTCACCGACCGCGCGCAGATCGACGATCTCGCGCTCGGCTATGTCTTGCACAATCTCGCGCTGCTGGCGGCGCCGCTGGTGCTCGGCGCGATCGCACTTCTCTGGCGGCCGTTCCGCCTGACGCCGTTTCCAGCCTTGGCGCGCGGCACCAATTCCGGCGTGAACATGTCCCAGGCGCTCAATGTCTGGATCGTCCAGGCGATCGTCGCCATCGGGCCGCCGCTCGGCGCCTTGCTGTTCCACGTCTACATCAAGACCGACTGGGGCATCCCGCTGTTCTTCCTGGTGCCGCTCGCGCTGATCGCGATATCCGCGGTGCGGGTCCGGAAAGTCGCGCTGTTGAACCTGACGGCGACCTGGCTGGTGATTTCGCTCGTCGTGCTGGCGGTCTCGCCAAGGATCGTCGCCTATGAACTGGGCGAAAAGCGCACTGCGGGCGCGACCTACCGGGCGCGTTCCGAACTCGCCCGCGGACTGACGGAAGCCTGGCACACGCGGTTTTATTCCCGCTGGCCGGTGGTCGCGGCCTATACCGATACCGGCCAGCCCGTCACCTTCTACAGCCCCGATCATCCGGCGCCGCTGACCCCGGACGAGCCGTGGTCGTCGGGCCTGACCTCGCTCGACGAAGCGAAGCGATCGGGCTTCATCGGCATCTGCGAGACAGGCGACTGGAAGCTGGAAAAATGCGAGGCGTGGATGAAGGCCCATGCCGCCAATGCCGAGCGCATGGTGATGACCACGAGGCGATTTTTTCTGGGGATGCCCGGCCCGGCGACGGCCTGGGATATCTTCATCGTGCCGCCGGCCAAATAGAAGCAGCCAACCAAGAAAATCAAAAGGGGGTAACGCATGGATCTCGACCTGACGGACAAGACGGCGCTCGTCACCGGTTCGACGCGCGGCATCGGGCTCGCTACCGCCATCGGGCTTGCGCAAATGGGTGCGGAAGTGATCGTCAACGGGCGCGACAAGGCTGCAGTTGACGAGGCCGTGGCAAAAGTCCGACGGGCTGCGCCATCGGCCAAGGTGCATGCCGCGGTGTTCGATCTCGGCCATGCGGCGGGCTGTACCGCGCTGGTGAAGCAATTTCCCGATGTCGACATCCTCGTCAACAATCTCGGCATCTACGAGCCCAAGGGCTTCTTCGAGATCGAGGATGCCGATTGGACCAAAATGTTCGAAGTCAATGTGATGAGCGGGGTGCGGCTGACCCGGCATTATCTGAAGCGGATGCTTGATAACAAGAACTGGGGCCGCGTCGTGTTCGTCTCCAGCGAATCCGGCGTCTTCATCCCGAAGGAGATGGTGCACTACGGCTTCTCGAAGTCGGCGCAACTCGTCATCGCGCGCGGCGCGGCGGAGACGACCAAGGGCACCAACGTGACCGTCAATTCGGTGATGCCTGGTCCTACCTGGGTCGAGATGGCGCCGGTCCGTCTGGCCGCGCGCGCCGAGGCGGCCGGAACCACCGTCGACGATCTCGTCCAGCGTACCTTCACCGAACGCCGCCCGGCGTCGCTGCTGCAGCGTTACGCCAAGCCGGAAGAGATCGCCAATCTGATCTGCTACGTCTGCTCCAAAGCCTCCAGCGCCACCAACGGCGCCGCGCTCCGCGTCGACGGCGGGATTGTCACGAACCCGTTTTGAGATGTCAGACTTCATCCTGAGGAGGCGCGAAGCGCCGTCTCGAAGGATGAATGGCACCGGCGGGGGCCACATGGTTCGAGACGCCGCTACGCGGCTCCTCACCATGAGGGTTTGAGGGTACGAGCCTGTGAAGGCTAGCGCCTCACACGCCTTCTTCGTTGAACTTGTCGGCGACCAGCGCGGCGATCGCATCGACTGCGGCCTGTGCCTCGGGGCCGATCGCGGAGACCGTAACCGAGGTTCCCGGTCCCGCCGCCAGCATCATCAATCCCATGATCGAGGTGCCGCCGACGGTCTCACTGCCGCGAGTCACCCAGACCTCGGCGTTGAACTTCTCGACCATCTGGACGAACTTCGCCGAGGCCCGCGCGTGCAGGCCGCGCTTGTTGATGATCTGAAGTTCCCGCGAAATGGCGCCTGAGGGGCACGCTCGGCCCGAGTTCCTTTTCGGGCGCGGCCTCGTCGCTCATTTGCCGGCGAGTACACGGCTGGCGATGGTCACGTATTTGCGACCGGCTTCCTGGGCCATGGCGATGGCGTCGGGAAGCGAGCGCTCTTCGCGCACCTTGGCAAGCTTGACCAGCATGGGAAGATTGATGCCTGCGAGGACTTCCACCTTGGGACGGCTCATACACGAAATCGCGAGGTTGGAAGGCGTGCCGCCGAACATGTCGGTGAGGATCGCGACACCATCGCCACTGTCGACGCGATTCACCGCTTCGATGATATCGCTTCGACACAGATCGGAGTCGTCCTCGGCTCCAATCGTGATGGCTTCAATTTGTTTTTGCGGACCCATGACATGTTCGAGCGCCGCCTTGAACTCGTCGGCAAGGCGCCCATGGGTCACAAGCACTAGACCAATCATCGGAAACTCCTCGCGGGTGCTTTTTGGTGCACCGCACGAACGCGCCACTTTGACCATCCAGAGGCCCCGCGCAAGAGGGCATCTTGGCTATTGTTCCAGTACTTGGCGGTAAACAGTGAGGCCTGTGCCGGTTTAATCAGTGGCGATATTGGGGCTTATATGGTTACCAATTCCCTTCAGGCAATCATGCGAAGGTTGAACAGAAACTGAACCGGCGGTTGTCATCAGGGCAGCTGCAATCAGCGGCAGTGGCTCATAACCGATTCCAATGGGGATTCGCGGTAGCAAAACACCGTTTAGGCGGATGGAGAGCGCTTCTGGCGGTGGCAGCCGCTCCGCATCGCTGGCCGCGAGATCGACGATCAGGCCGACCATCGCCTCGCTGGCGAAGTCGCAATTGCGAATGCCGAGGCCCCGGACCTCGATCAGGCCGGCCAGTTCCCGCGCCGGGCGGACCCACAATTGTTCGGCGACTGTGTCTAGATGGACACGGTCATCGCCGACCAGAATGGCCGGCGGAAGCTGTCCGGCGCGTCCGGCGAGAATCAGATCGAAGGCCAGCCGCGACTTGCCGGCGCCTGACGGCCCCCGGATCAGCACGGCGCGATCGCCCACCAGCACGGCGGAGGCGTGCACGCTCGCGCCCTGCGTCATCATGGCGCTGGCAGCCGGACCACGAAGCGCGCGCCGAGCACCGTCGGCCTGCCGTCGGCATCGGCCGAGCCGTGGCGATTTTCCGCCCAGATCCGCCCGTTATGCGCTTCGATGATCTGCTTGGAGATCGACAGTCCGAGACCCGAGTTCTGGCCAAAGCCCTGATGCGGCCGGTCGGTGTAGAAGCGCTCGAAGATGCGCTCCAGCGCATCCTCGCCAATGCCCGGTCCGTCGTCATCGACGACGATTTCGATTTCCGAGCGTGCGCGGCGGCAGGTGACGCGCACCTTGCCGCCGGGGGTGGAGAAGGATTGCGCGTTGGACAGCAGGTTGGAGACCACCTGCCCGAGCCGGGAATCATGGCCCGGCACCGAGAACGTGTCGGTCGCGCCGCGGCCTTCGAAGCGCGCCTCGACTGCGACGTCATGACCCAGCCGGGTCTCGTTGGCGACCGAGGTCAGTGTCGTCAGCAGCCGCCGCACATCGACCGGCGCCATGTCCTGGCGCTGCAATTCGGCATCGAGGCGGCTGGCGTCGGAAATATCCGAGATCAGCCGGTCGAGCCGCCTGACGTCGTGCTCGATCACCTCGAGCAGGCGCGCGCGGCTGGTGTCGTTGCGCGCCAGCGGCAGCGTTTCCACCGCCGACCGCAGCGAGGTCAGCGGGTTCTTCAATTCATGGGCGACGTCGGCGGCGAACATCTCGATCGCCTCGATGCGGCTATACAGCGCATTCGTCATGTCGCGCAGCGCGCCGGACAGATGGCCGATCTCGTCGCGGCGGCGGGTGAAATCGGGAATCTCGACACGGGTCTGGATGCGCCGGCGGACGCGCTCGGCGCCGTCGGCCAGCCGCCGCACCGGACCAGCGATCGTGCTCGCCAGCAGGAGCGACAGCACGATCATGACCGCGGAGGCGACGCCGCCGACCTTGAGAATCGCCAGCCGTTCGGCGGTCACCATCTGGTCGATGTCGTCGCCCTGCGTCGAGAGCATCAGCGCGCCATGCACGGCGCGGAAACGCTGCACGGGGACTGCGACCGAGACGATCACCTCGCCGCGGTCGTTGACGCGCACCACGCTGCTCTTGACGCCGTCGAGCGCCTGCACGATTTCCTGGTAGCCCTTGCCGTTTTCCGGACCCAGCTCGCGATACAGCGGCAGGTCGCCGCGGTTGAGCCAGGTGCGGATCGAGATCGTGGCGCGCTCGACGAAGCCCGGCTTCTCCGTCGAAGGCGGCGGCAGTTCGAAACGCAGCACGTCGCCGCGGCCGTAAAGACTGCGGCTGTCGAGGATCATGCCGCCGTCGCCGCCATAGATGCGCGCGCGGGTCTTGGTCGGTGAGATCAGCCGCCGCAGCACCGGCGCGACGCGCTCCGGATTGATCGGAAAATCCAGGCCTGAGGATTCGTCCGGCGCGCCGTAGCTTTCGCCAGGCTTCAGATCGAGCAGGCGGTCCGGATCGATGGTGATGGTGTTGGTTTCGACGGTGGCGGAGGCGGCAATCGCGCCGGCGATGATTTCCGCCTGCACCAGAAGGCTCTGCGCGCGCGCGTCGATCAGGCCGGCTCGGAACTGCGAGAGATAGAGAATGCTCGCGACCAGGGCTACGAGGCCGGCCAGATTGAGCGAGACGATCCGGCGCGTGAGGCTGGAGAAGGACAGCGCGAAGAAGAATTGCCCGGCCCGGCGCAACCAGCCGAGCGGCCGCCGCCAGCCCGTCTCGCCCGCATTATCGTCGGCGACGCGATCCCGTTCGGGGAGCTCCGAAGCATCCTCGTGGTTCAGGCTGGAGTCGAGCTGCGTTCGATCTAGCAATGGCCGAGCTGCCGGTTGTGATGCGTCGCTTTTGTAGTTCTACGCTTTCTACGCCGAACGGGCGGACGTGTCAGTCGGCACTTCCGCCCGCACAACGCAGATCAGGCTTCCTTGAAGCGATAGCCGACGCCGTACAGCGTCTCGATCATCTCGAAATCGTCGTCGACCACCTTGAACTTCTTGCGCAGCCGCTTGATGTGGCTGTCGATGGTACGGTCGTCGACATAGACCTGGTCGTCATAGGCCGCGTCCATCAGCGCGTTGCGGCTTTTCACCACGCCGGGCCGCGTCGCCAGCGCCTGCAGGATCAAGAATTCCGTTACCGTCAGCGTCACCGGCTCGTTCTTCCAGGTGCAGGTGTGACGTTCCGGATCCATCCGCAGGAGGCCGCGGTCGAGGGCGCGCGCATCCGGCTCCTTCGGCACGGCGGTCGGATCCTTGGGCTGGCCGCGGCGGAGCACCGCCTTGACGCGCTCGACCAAAAGCCGCTGCGAGAACGGCTTGCGGATGAAATCGTCGGCGCCCATCTTGAGGCCGAACAATTCGTCGATCTCTTCATCCTTGGAGGTCAGGAAGATCACCGGCAGATCGGACTTCTGCCGCAGCCGGCGTAACGTTTCCATGCCGTCCATGCGCGGCATCTTGATGTCGAGTATGGCTAGATCCGGTGGCGAGGTGCGGAAGCCGTCCAGCGCCGAGGCACCATCCGTGTAGGTCATGATGCGATAGCCTTCGGCTTCGAGCGCGATCGACACGGAAGTGAGAATGTTGCGGTCATCATCGACCAGGGCGATTGTGGGCATGAGCCTGCTTTCGAATAAGAGAGTGGCTTAAACGGCGGGCAATCCAGCCAGACGCCGCATAAATGGGCTTCGTACACGGTCAACGAGCAATGCAAGCTGGGCTGAAGTGTGACCGAGTTCCGCAAAACGCTCCTGCGGTGATGCGCTGCCCCCCATATAGCACCCTCTCGGGCCGAGAAAAGGCCCTTTTTTGCAATAAGATGGCCGGAAAAGAACCATGCAGCCCACCGCAGATTTTGATGCTTCCAAACTAGCCCGTTCGCTGCTGCGGCGCAGCCGGCAGGGCGCGCTCGCCACCCTCAGGCCCGAAAGCGGCGATCCGTATTGCTCCCTGGTTAACGTCGCCAGCCATGTCGACGCATCCCCGGTTCTGCTGATTTCGCGGCTCGCGATGCATACGAAAAATATTCTCGGCGACAGCCGCGTATCGCTGATGCTGGACGAGCGCGCCGCCGGCGATCCCCTGGAGGGTGCGCGAATCATGCTGGCGGGCCGGGCCGAGGAGGCCACAGGGGAGGCTGCGAAAATCCTGCGCCGGCGCTACCTCCACGCCCATCCATCCGCGGAAGCCTTTGTGGACTTCAAGGACTTTTCGTTCTTTCGGATCGTCCCGTCAGGCCTGCATCTGGTCGCCGGTTTTGGCCGTATCATCGACCTCAAGCCCGAGCAGTTTCTGACCGATGTCGGCGATGCTGCCGATTTGCTGGAAGCCGAACAGGGCGCGGTCGAGCATATGAACGATGATCACCGCGAGGCGATGAACCTCTATGCGACCAAACTGCTGGATGCCGAATCCGCCGATTGGCGCTGCACCGGCTGCGACCCCGACGGCATGGACATGCAGGCCGGGACCGCGACGCTGCGGCTCGATTTCCCGGAACGGGTCACCAGCGCCATGGCGTTGCGCAAGATGCTGGTGCGGCTGGCGGGCGAGGCGCGGGCCAAAGGCTGACAAGGGTAGGGTTAACGCTGCCGTTACCGAGCGCGGATTTGAACGGGCGCGGACGTTTGCGCGACCTATTGCAAGCCCGCGCAAGTGACCAGCGAAAGCCTGCATGAAATCCCGCCATCGATTGCTATTTTCAGTGTGTCTCGCGCTGTTGGCGGGCACGTGCCTCTCCATGGCGTCGCTGGCGCAAAAGGGCGATGCCGCCGCGCTCAAGGTCGGAGAGGGCGCCGCGCGTTGAATTATTCTGATTGTGCGTCGCAGCAATTTGGCTCAAGCCAGGCAGCGACGGATGGTCGCGCAACCACGACGGCAAACCAGCGAAAAGCGCCGCAGCAAGCGATTGATGCAGATCAACCGTGCTTGGCTGAATAAACCAAATCGCGTGGATCGGCTTGGCAAGCAGGGCGTTCATCAGTATTAGGTCGCCGGACCGGGGCCGGAAGGCTATATTCAGGGGTCACCGCGACAGAACGCGTCAAGCGACAGGCGCGCGATTCGAGTAACGCGGGTTCGAGGAGGAGTCTTCGTGCAAGAGACGGGTCTACGCAACGGTGCCTTCGGCGCCGACAAATTCGGCTTAAAGAATCTCAAGACGGTGCACTGGAATCTCGGCGCGCCGCAGCTCTATCAATACTCCCTCGCGGCGGGCGAGGCGGTGCTGTCGGCCGACGGCGCGCTGTGCGCGGACACCGGTGAGTTCACCGGCCGCAGCCCCAAGGACAAGTTCACGGTGCGCGATGCGACCACCGACAAGAACATGTGGTGGGCCGGCAACCAGTCGATCACAGCGGATCAGTTTTCCGCGCTCTATGCCGACTTCCTCAAGCATGCCGAAGGCATGACGCTGTTCGCGCAGGATCTCTATGGCGGCGCCGATCCGAGCTTCCAGATCAAGACCCGCGTCTTCACCGAGCTCGCCTGGCACTCGCTGTTCATCCGCACGCTCTTGATCCGCCCCGAGGCCTCGGTGCTGCGCGATTTCGTGCCTGAGCTCACCATCATCGACCTGCCGAGCTTCCGCGCCGATCCGAAACGCCACGGCGTGCGCTCGGAGAACGTCGTCGCGATCGATTTCGCCCGCAAGATTGTCCTGATCGGCGGGTCTTATTATGCCGGCGAGATGAAGAAGTCGGTGTTCACGACGCTGAACTATTATCTGCCCGCGAAGGGCGTGCTGCCGATGCACTGCTCGGCCAATGTGGGACCTAAGGGCGACACCGCGGTCTTCTTCGGCCTGTCCGGCACCGGCAAGACCACGCTGTCGGCCGATCCCAACCGCACGCTGATCGGTGACGACGAGCATGGCTGGGGCAGCGACGGCGTCTTCAATTTCGAGGGCGGCTGCTACGCCAAGTGCATCAAGCTCTCGCCCGAAGCCGAGCCGCAGATCTTCGCCGCCAGCAGCCGCTTCGGCGCCGTGCTCGAGAACGTGGTGCTCGACGAGCGCACCCGCGTGCCGGATTTTGACGACGGCTCGAAAACCGAAAACACCCGTTCGGCCTATCCGCTCGACTTCATCCCGAACGCCTCGCGCACCGGTCGCGCCGGTCAGCCGAAGAATGTCGTGATGCTGGCGGCCGACGCCTTCGGCGTGTTGCCGCCGATTGCAAAGCTCTCGCCGGCGCAGGCGATGTATCATTTCCTGTCCGGCTACACCGCCAAGGTCGCCGGCACCGAGCGCGGTCTCGGCAACGAGCCGCAGCCGGAATTCTCCACCTGCTTCGGTTCGCCGTTCCTGCCGCTCGACCCCTCCGTCTACGGCAACATGCTGCGCGAGCTGATCGCCAAGCACAATGTCGATTGCTGGCTGGTCAACACCGGCTGGACCGGCGGCAAGTTCGGCACCGGCAGCCGGATGCCGATCAAGGTGACGCGTGCACTGCTCACCGCGGCGCTCGACGGCAGCCTGCGCAACGTCGAATTCCGCACCGACAGGTACTTCGGCTTCTCCGTGCCGACGGCGCTGCCGGGCGTGCCGAGCGAGATCCTCAATCCCGTCAACACCTGGAAGGACAAGGCCGAGTTCGACAAGACCGCGCGTAGCCTGATCGGCATGTTCCAGAAGAACTTTGCCAAGTTCGAAGCCCAGGTCGATGCCGAAGTCCGCGCCGCCGCACCGGACCTGAAGCTCGCGGCGGAATAATCGCCACGGTCAAGCTACGCGCCATTCTAAACGACGAGGGCGGCCGCAAGGCCGCCCTTTTTCGTTCTGCGCGCAGCTCCAGCAGCAGTCGCTGGTGCTCGAGGGCGATCTCTCGTTCGGCGATCTCAACCTGAAGGCCGGCGACTTCCACGTCGCGACGCCGTCATCCTCGCATCCGCCGGGGCGCACCGTGAACGGCTGCCTCGTGCACGTCATCATGAGCCTCGACCAGCATTAGAGCATCCCACTCTAGTCTCGGCTCCAGGGGTTGCCCGGCAACACCGCGTTGCTCGGCGTGCGGCGGTCGGTGATCTGCAGGCCGAACAGGCTGCCGACCAGCTCGACCGCGGTGCGCGCGGTGCGGCCGCGTTCGTCGAGGAACGGGTTGAGCTCGACGATATCGACCGAGCGCACCAGATCCGAATCGTGCAGCAGCTCCATGATCAGATGCGCCTCGCGATAGGTCGCGCCGCCCGGCACCGTGGTGCCGACGCCGGGCGCGACGGCGGGATCGAGAAAATCGACATCGAAGCTGACATGCAGCACGCCGTTCCGCGCCCGCACACGCTCGATGATCTTTCGTATCAATACGCCGACGCCGAATTCGTCGATGACGCGCATGTCGGCGATCGCGACGCGTCGCTCGAACACCAGTTGCTTCTCCAGCGGATCGATCGAGCGAATGCCGAACAGGTCGAGCTGGTCGGGACCGATCGAGGCGCGGGGATGGTTGCCGAGCAGCCCGTCTAGGCCGCCTTCGCCGCATAGAAAGGCAGCCGACATGCCGTGCATATTGCCGGTCTCCGTCGTCTGCGGCGTGTTGTAGTCGGCATGGGCGTCGAGCCACAGCACGAACAGCGGCCGGCCTTGCTCCTGCCAGTAGCGCGCAACGCCGTTCACCGATCCCATCGAGAGCGAATGATCGCCGCCCATGAAGATCGGAACGGCGCCGGAGCTTGCCAGCGAATAGGAACGCTCGCTGAGCTCGCGGATCCAACCCTTGATCGTGTCGTAATATTTCGCATTCGCCGGCGGCGGGCCTTCGGCGGCAGCAACGCCGGGTCTCGCCATGTTGCCGTGGTCCTCGACGGCAAAGCCGAGCTGATCGAGAATGCGGCCGATGCCCGCGGTGCGCAGCGCGTCCGGCCCCATCAAGGTTCCGAGTTGCGAAGCCCCGATCTCGATGGGGACGCCGAGCAGGGCGATGCGAGGTGCATTGGCGTCGGACATGCGGGCCTTTTCGAGAATCGTAGGGTGGGCAAAGCGTAAGCGTGCCCACCATCCAAGGCAACGCTTTGGATGGATGGTGGGCACGGCGCAAATGCGCCTTTGCCCACCCTGCGCCGCTACGCCTTGAAATAGGCGATCTGCGTCGTTGTCGCGAGCAGGCGTCCCGACGGCGACCACAATTCGCCGTTCTGGTCGCCGTAGCTCCTGTGGAAGATTTTGGCATCCGCCACCGCCAACACCCGCGTGATGTCCTCGGCGGCGAGTTCGTCCGAGGAGGTGTGGAAGTAAGTCGTGATCGAAACCGTGCCGAACGGGATCAGCTCGCGGCGCGCCAGAAACACCCGGCCGAAAAACGCATCCGACATCGACATCAGCGACAGCATGTCGATCTTTCGCGGCACGTGATCGCCGATCCACTGCTTTGAGTACGCGTCGAGCGGCGAGGGCGCCGGCGAGCCGTAGAAACTCGGCTCACCCTCGACAAAGCGGAAATCATACTGGTGCGTCCACGTCATCGGCGTGTTCGGAAATCTGCGCGCCTGCTCGAACGGCGCAGCACCGGGAAATTTGGCCTGCTGGTGCGACCAGGATGGGCGGCGCTCGGCGAACACGGCGGTCGCCAGCGTTGCGACGTCGCCGCCGCCCTGCGTCATCTCCACAGACCAGTGCTGGCTCGAGCGGTTGGCCTTGACCAGGCGGACGTCGAGATCGAAGGCGCCTTCGGCCACCGGCGCGCAGAAATTCACCGTAAGCGACAGCGGATCGCCCGCCCGCTGCGGATGCTCGATCAGCGCGCGCAGGATGGTGGCGGCCGTGCAGCCGCCGAACGGCCCGACAAAGGCCCAGTAATCCGGGCTGGTCCTGCCCTGCCAGCAGCTATCGCCGGCGGTGACCCGCGTGGCGTCGTCGAACAGGTGCGGGGCTTTGGTCAGCATCTGCAGATTTTCCCGTCATTGCGAGGAGCGTAGCGACGAAGCAATCCATCCCTGTTTTGCGTGGCGAGATGGATTGCTTCGCTTCGCTCGCAATGACGTGGTGAACGCGGATGCAGTATCACGGCCACTTCGCCGAATTCAATGACGCCAGAGGTAATGGATTCCCGCTGACCGGGATTTACCGCGTCGCCCCGCGCTGGGCACCGGCTTCCGGTACCGGCGCGGCCGCGCGCACCGGCACATGCCAGATATCCTCGGCATATTCCCGGATGGTGCGGTCGGAGGAGAACCACGGCATCCGCGCCACGTTGAGGATCGAGGCGCGGGTCCAGGCCGGTACCACCTGCCAGCGCGCGTCGATGCCGCGCTGCGCCTCATAGTAAGAATCGAAATCGGCCGACACCATGTAGTGGTCGAGATAGCGCAGCGCGTGGCCGATCGAGGCAAAGCGGGCGGGATCGTCGGGCGAGAACGCGCCGCTCTCGATCGCGGTGATGGCGCGCGCCAGCCGGGGCGAGCGGCTGATCACGTCGGTCGCATCCAGCCCCTGCTTGCGGCGGATCATGACGTCGCCGGCCTCCAGGCCGAAGATCGCGATATTCTCCGCGCCGACCTGGTCGCGGATCTCGATATTGGCGCCGTCGAGCGTGCCGATGGTCAGCGCGCCGTTGAGCGCCAGCTTCATGTTGCCGGTGCCGGAGGCCTCCATGCCGGCAGTGGAGATCTGCTCGGAGAGATCGGCGGCCGGAATGATCACCTCGGCGAGGCTGACATTATAGTCGGCGAGGAAGACGACCTTCAGCCTTCCTGCGATATCGGGGTCGTCGTTGACGACTTCGGCGACATCGTTGATCAGCTTGATGATCAGCTTGGCGTAGCGATAGCTCGCCGCCGCCTTGCCGGCGAAGATTTTCACCCGCGGCACCCAGTCGCGCTGCGGCTCGTCCTTGATTGCCTGGTATAGCGCGGCGGTCTCGACGATGTTGAGCAATTGCCGCTTGTATTCGTGGATCCGCTTGATCTGGATGTCGAACAGCGCCGACGGATCGACCTGGATGCCGGTGCGTTCGCCGACCAGCCGCGCCAGCGCCAGCTTGTTGTGATGCTTGACCTCGCGAAAACGCTGCTGGAACGCGTTGTCGCTGGCGCGAGCCTCGAGGCGCTCGAACAGGGAGAAATCGTCAAGCACGGCCTCGCCGCAAACCTCGCGCATCAGGTCGGTCAGCTTCCGGTTGGCGAGCATCAGCCAGCGGCGGAAGGTGATGCCGTTTGTCTTGTTGGTGATGCGGCCGGGATAGAGATGGTTGAGATCGTGGAACACGGTCTCCTTCATCAGGTCGGAGTGCATCGCCGAGACGCCGTTGATGCGGTGCGAGCCGACGAAAGCGAGTTGCCCCATCCGCACCCTTCGGCCACTCTTCTCGTCGATCAGCGACACCGAGGCGCGGAAATCGACGTCGCCGGGACAACGCTGATCGGCCATCGCCAGATGCGCGGCATTGATGCGGTAGATGATTTCGAGATGCCGCGGCAGCAGCCGCTCGAACAGTTCGACCGGCCATGTTTCCAGCGCTTCCGGCAGCAGCGTGTGATTGGTGTAGGACAGCGTCGCCACCGTGAGCTTCCACGCTTCGTCCCAGCGGAAATTGTGGAGGTCGACCAGGATGCGCATCAGTTCGGTGACGGCGAGGCTCGGATGGGTGTCGTTGAGCTGCACCGCGACCTTGGAAGGGAGGTTGCGCAACTGCCCGTCGGAAGCAAGGTGCCGCTTGACCAGGTCCTGCAGCGAGGCGGAGACGAAGAAATATTCCTGCCGCAGCCGCAGCTCGCGCCCCGCAGGGCTCTCGTCGTTCGGGTATAGGAATTTGCAGATCGATTCCGCGCGCGCCTCCTCGGCGACAGCGCCGAGGTAATCGCCGCTGTTGAAGACGTCGAGCCGCAGCGGGTCGGGCGAGCGCGCCGACCACAGCCGCAGCGCGTTGACGTGCTGGCCGCGCCAGCCCACGATCGGCGTGTCGTAGGCGACAGCCTGCACGGTTTCCGCCGGACGCCATGTCGCGCGGTCGCGGCCGCGGTCATCGACATGGTCGACGTGGCCGCCGAAATGGATGTGGTAGACCACCTCGGCCCGCTGGAATTCCCAGGGATTGCCGAAACTCAGCCATTCGTCCGGGTATTCGTGCTGCCAGCCCTGCGCGATGATCTGGCGGAACAGGCCGAAGTCGTAGCGAATGCCGTAGCCGATCGCGGGAATGGCCAGCGTCGCCATGCTCTCCATGAAGCAGGCCGCGAGCCGCCCGAGGCCGCCATTGCCGAGCGCCGCGTCCGGTTCGCATTTGCGCAGGTCGTCAAGCCCGACGCCGAGATCGCCTAGTGCGGCCTCGAACAACGGCAGCAGGCCCATATTGTTCAGCGCGTCGGTGAACAGGCGGCCGATCAGGAATTCGAGCGAGAGATAATAGACCCGCTTGCTGCCGGCATCGTAGCTCTGCTTTTCGGCCGTCAGCCAGCGGTGCACGATGCGGTCGCGCAGCGCCAGCGCGGCGGCCTTGTACCAGTCGCGCCTTGTCGCCATGCCGGCGTCCTTGCCGATCGCAAGCCGGAGCTTGGCGAGGATTGCACCCTTGATCTCGGCCAGCGCCAGTTCGTCGATCGGCTGGCCCAGCGCCGGATAGTTTGTCGGATCATTTCCTGGGACTTGTTCCTGCAACACGTCGATCCCTGCGATTGAGACTCACCACGAAGATACGCGCGTTGCCCTGTAATCGAAACGCCTGACTATCTTGTGCACTGCGCTGGCGTGTTTTTATGCAAGGACCGGGCCGATTTCGCGGCACCGGTGTCCGGCTTTGGTGCTATAATCAGAGGAAAGCCCGTGGGATTAGTAACCGGGTGCGAGTTGCGCGCCATGGAAGCGCGTGCCGCCAGAACGGGAGGCTTGCCATGAGATTGACGATCGAGATCGTCGCCGCTGCGTTGCTGGTCGTCTGCATCAGTGCGACCAGCGCAGCCTTTGCCGCCGGCAAGAGCGCCGATGGCGTGAGCTGTTCCTTCAGCGTCCCGCAAGGCGCTTCGCCCGCGGCGCGCTGCGCGGCGATCAAGCGGCAGTGTGGCGGAAAATTCTACGCCAATTACTGCGGCGACAAGCTGTTGTCGGCGATGTGAGGGACTGAGCTCCAGACGGGTTCATGTCACGGTGCCGTCCCAGCCTTCGCCTTCCTCAGCAAGCCCGGGGTAGCGGAGATAGAGCTTTTGCAGCAGCTCGAAATGCAGGGCGGAGGATACTTCGTCGAGCGGCGTGGAAAGAAAGGCGCGGTCGTCGCTGTCGAGCGTGGACACGATCGCATTGGCGCGATCGATCGCGTCGGCCGCTTCCAGCAACAGCGATCGGATCTGGGTGGCCTGTGTTCCGTCCATCGTCTTCAAGTCTTTGCCTCCAATTGCCGGAAGACAACCTGTGATAGGAGGTATTTCATCGTACCATCAGAACAAATTAAGAACACTTTAGCAAGTGTTTGATATATCATTGTGATTCGGCACGCCGCCGACACAACATCTATGGTCTATCCGAGTTTGTGAGGACTACATGTCCACTATCGCCTTCGATCAGTTTGCTCTCACCCGTGTCGCCGATTTCGCGCGCTCGCTGTCGCGTCTGCACCAGGCCTCGCGCCGCCGGCTCGTCGACGACGACGCGATCGACCGCGAATTCAACGCGGTCTGCATGTCGGTGTGGGGCTACACCACCGACGATTTCAGCGACGAGCTGTTTTCGGTCGAGGACCACGCCTTTCTCGACGCGCTGGATGAAGCGCAGGCGCGAATCTTTGCAGCCCAGGCGGGCTACGACCTCGTCGACGATCAGGGCATGCTGACCGACTGGTGGGGTTATTGCTGGATGATCCTGGCCGAAAAGCGCGGTTTGCTGACGCCGGAAAACCGCGCCGCGGCGCGTGCGGCGATCGAGGAAAAATATCTGTCGGCGCCAAACGTGATTGGTGTCATCGTCGGGCGTTAAGCGCTGGCGTCAGCCGCGTGAGTGCTGCGAGCCTGGCCCCATTTCTACTTTGCATGGGGTTGTTTTCGCAATTTTGTGTTCGGTTCGCTCTAGTTCACTTCCGCGCGTTTCGCCGGCTTTGGCGTAGCCGCCTTCGGGATCGAGGCGGTCGGCAACTCGACGTCGCGTCTGGTCTCGGGAAGCGGCGCGTTGGCCGCGACCGTCTCGGCGCTGACCGGCGCCACCTTCATCTCGCCGAGCCGGGCGCGGACATCTGCCGTGAGGCCGGGATAGGAGGCGACGGGCGTGAACTCCGCGGTCTGGTCTGCGCCTAAGCGAACGCCGGTATAGGCCACCAGGCCGTCGGTGGTGGCGACGACGTCGCCGGAGCGCAGCGAGGTGTCGAGCGTGAGATCGACCGGCGCCAGCCCGGACGGGCTTCGGCCGTTGCAGGTGCAGTCGGCGCGCAGCGCCTTGCGGTAGGCGTAGGCGTTTTCGCTGTCGGCATAGCGCTCGCCATTGCCCGCGGCAGCGCTATCGATATTGCTGCCGTAGAACACCTTGGTGACGCTTGCCGGGCAGAACGCCTGGCAGGTCTGAACCGGCGAGGCGTTGCCACGCATGGTCAGCGGAAAATATTTACCGTCGCAGCTTCGCACGCAGAAGGCAGGTCCGGAGCCCGCGACGCGCGGCGCCGGCGCGGGATGGGCCGGCTGATTGGTGCCGAACGGATCGGTGAAGAAATTCCCCTGCGCGGGGGCTTCCCGCACCTGCTTCTGAAGGCCGCCGAACAGGAAATCGAACAGGCCCTCGGCCGAAACACGGCCGGGTACCAGCACAAGCGAGCCCGCAAGGGTGGCGGCGGTCACAAATGCCGCGCGGCGCCGCCTGCGCGAAAAAGCCAACTCTGTACGCAACGCTAACTCCACCCCACGCAACCAACGCGCTGAAGCCCGATAGGCTTCAGTTCGGGTAACCCTAACGGGGGATGGTAAATGAGCTTTTACCGGGGGCGAGAAGGCCGAAAAGAAATGCTCTCTCCGTCATAGCCGGGCCTGACCGTGACATATGCGAAAGAGCTCAAGAATCACCCCTTCAAAAATTCAGCGGCCTTGTAGAGCGAACGAAACTCCAGTCCTGCCTCGGCGAAGGTTTCGGTCGCGCCTTCCTCGCGGTCGACCATGGTGAGCACGAGCACGATCTCGCCGCCGGCGTCGCGCACGGTTTCAACGGCTTTCAGCGCCGAGCCGCCGGTCGTGGTGACGTCCTCGACGATGACGATGCGCTTGCCCTGCAAGGTCTCGCCCTTGGCGAGCCCCTCCACGGCGAGGCGGGCGCCGTGCTCCTTCGGCTTCTTGCGCACGAAGAAGGCGGCGATCGGGTGACCCTTGATCCAGGAGAGCTGCGCGATTGCGCCCGCCAGTGGGACTGCGCCCATCTCCAGCCCGCCGACGAAATCGAGGTTGTCGTCCTTCAGCGCCTCGTAGGTCAACTCGGCCAGCAGCGCTGCGCCTTCGGGGTCGAGCATGGTCGGCTTGAGGTTGAAATAGAAGTCGCTCTTGCGGCCCGAGGCCAGCGTGATCTCGCCGCGGCCGAACGAACGCTTGCGGATGATCTCGGCGAGGCGGGCACGGGAGGCGGATTTGGACAAGGCGATTTCCCCGGGGTTTCAGGCGGGGCGCAATCTATCGACGCTTTCCCCGACATTCCAGCGCCGATCTCGTGCCGTCAACAGTGGCGCATGCGCCCTGCTTTCGCGGGGGCGCCCCGTGGAAAGCGCGGGTTGTAAGGCCCGGAGGTTCCGGGGTACGGAGACCCAAGCCTTTGTGGGGGAAACCGAATGACGATCGAACTGCACACCTGGAACACGCCGAACGGCCGCAAGATCTCGGTCGCGCTGGAGGAAATGGGGCTGCCCTACAAGGCGATCCCGGTAAACATCACCAAGGGCGAGCAGATGGCGCCCGCCTTCCTCAAGATCAGCCCGAACAACAAGATTCCCGCGATCGTCGATCCCGACGGCCCCGGCGGCAAGCCGGTCGGCATCTTCGAATCCGGCGCGATCCTGCTCTATCTCGGGGAGAAGACCGGCAAGTTCCTGCCAAAACCGCTTGCCGAGCGTATTCCGGTCTATGAATGGCTGATGTGGCAGATGGGCGGTTTTGGGCCGATGCCGGGCCAGGTGCACCACTTCATCGCGCTGGAGAACGAAACCGAGCGCGTCTACGGCCTGAAGCGCTACATGGCCGAGACGCGCCGGCTGTATGGCGTGCTGGACAGGCGGCTTGCGGACCGCGAATTCGTCGCCGACGCGTTATCGGTTGCGGACTTCGCCATGCTCGGCTGGGCCTGGCGCCACCCGCGCCACAAGGTGGAGCTGAAGGATTTTCCGAACGTCGAGCGCTGGTACAACGCGCTGATGGCCCGCCCGGCGACAAAGCGCGGCATGGAAGCCAAGCTGGATTAACGGACGCGCCTTGCTCTCTTCCTTCTCCCCTTGTGGGAGAAGGTGGCGTGGACGCAGTCCACGCCGGATGAGGGGTTCTCTCCGCGGAGACAAACCCCTCACCCGTCTCAATCGCACTTCGCGCGATTGATCCACCCTCTCCCACAAGGGGAGAGGGGAAGGGCATCACCCCCGCTTCGCCTCGAATGCCATCTTCACCGCAAGCCCCGCCAGCACGGTGCCCATCAGCCAGCGCTGGACCAATAGCCAGCTCGGCCGTGTGCCGAGAAAGCGCGCGATCGATCCGGCGGCGAGCGCGATTCCTGCGTTGACGCTGACGCTGATCACGGTCTGGATCGCACCCAGCACCAGCGATTGCGTCAGCACACTGCCGACAGCGGGATCGATGAACTGCGGCAGCAACGCCAGATACAGCATCGCGATCTTCGGATTGAGCAGATTGGTGACGAACCCCATCGCGAACAATTTGCGCGGGCCGTCGACTTGCAGCTTCTTTACCTGAAACGGCGAGCGTCCGTTCGGCTTGAGCGCCTGCCACGCCAGCCAGAGCAGGTAGGCCGCGCCCGCGAACCGCAGCGCGTCGTAAGCATAGGGCACGGCGAACAGCAGCGCCGTGATGCCGAACGCCGCGCACAGCATGTAGAACACGAAGCCCAGCGCGACACCGCCGAGCGACACGATCCCGGCCGTGGGCCCTTGCGTCAGCGAGCGCGAAATCAAGTAAATCATGTTCGGCCCCGGCGTTAGCACCACGCCGAGCGAGACCAGGGCGAAACCGAGCAGCGTTGCAATGTGAGGCATGGGAGACTCGCGGGGAGAGATGCGCATTTTCTAACGCGCACCAGCCCGCGATGTCATTTCGTATATTGCTCCGAGGACATTTCTGCTGGCGGTGACAGTATCTTTAATGCGCCTCGTCCCAATTATTCGCCGCCCGCGCGTCGACCTGCAACGGCAGCGACAGCACGACCGCCGGGAACGGCGCGTCCTGCATCACGTGCTGCACCACCGGCAGCGTCGCCGCCACTTCGTTGTCGGGCACCTCGAAAATCAGTTCGTCGTGCACCTGCAACAGCATCTGCGCCGAGAGCTTCTTTTCGGCCAGCGCGTCTTCCATGCGGATCATGGCGCGGCGGATGATGTCGGCGGCGGTGCCTTGCAGGCGCGCGTTGATCGATGCGCGCTCGTTGAAAGCGCGAACCGAGGCGTTGGAGGCCTTGATGTCGGGATAGTACATCTTGCGGCCGAACAGCGTGGTGACATAGCCGTTCCTGCGGCATGAGTCCCGCGTCTCGTCCATATAGGCGCGGATACCCGGAAAGCGTTCGAAGTATTTCTTGATGTAGGCGGAGGCTTCTTCGCGGGCGATGCCGAGCTGGTTGGCGAGGCCGAACGCCGAGATGCCGTAGATGATGCCGAAGTTGATCGCCTTCGCCCGGCGGCGCACCTCGCCCGGCATGTCCTTGATCGGCACGCCGAACATTTCGGATGCCGTCATGGCGTGAATGTCGAGCCCGTCGCGGAACGCCTGCTTCAGCACGGGGATGTCGGCGATCTCGGCCAGCAGCCGTAACTCGATCTGTGAATAGTCCGCCGACACCAGCTTGTGGCCGGGCGTCGCGATAAAGGCGCGGCGGATTTTTCGGCCGTCTTCGGTGCGCACCGGAATGTTCTGCAGGTTCGGCTCGTTGGACGACAGCCGTCCCGTGGTGGTCGCCGCCAGCGCGTAGGTGGTGTGCACGCGGTGGGTCTGCGGATGCACGTAATTCGGCAGCGCGTCGGTATAGGTCGATTTCAGTTTCGACACCTGCCGCCATTCCAGAATCTTCTTCGGGAATTCATGGCCCTGTTCGGCGAGTTCGTCGAGGATCTGCGCCGAGGTCGACCATGCCCCCGTCTTGGTCTTGGTGCCGCCGGATATGCCCATCTTGCCGAAGATGATGTCGCCGATCTGCTTGGGGCTGCCGACATTGATCGGCTCACCCGCGATCTCCTGAAGCTCGGCCTCGACGCGCGCCGCGGTCTGAGCGAAATCGCCCGACAGCCGCGACAGCACTTGCCGGTCGATCGAGATGCCGCGCCGTTCCATCCGCGCCAGCACGCTGACCAGCGGCCGCTCCAGGGTCTCGTAAACCGTTGTCATGTGTTCGCTAGCGAGCCGCGGCTTCAGCACGCGGTGCAGCCTCAAGATCACGTCGGCGCTTTCGGCCGAATAGGCGGTCGCCTTGTCAATCGGGACCTGATCGAAGGTGAGCTTGTTCTTGCCGCTGCCGATCAGCTCGCCATAGTTGACCACAGCGTGGGCGAACCAGCGTTCGGCGAGCGATTCCAGCGCATGCGAGTTGCGCCCGGCGTCGAGCGCATACGACATCAACTGGGCGTCGTCGAGATTGCGCACGGTGACGCCGTGCTGCGCCAGCATCACGGCGTTGAACTTGATGTTGAAGCCGATCTTGAGAATGCCTGACGATTCCAGGAGCGGCTTCAATGCCGCCAGCGCGTCACCGGCCTTGATCTGGTCGGGCGCGAGCCCGGCGTCGAACAGGCCTGCGCCGTCGCCGGACTGCCGGTGGGCGAGGGGAACGTAGCAGGCGTCGTTCGGCGCCAGCGCCAGCGCAATGCCGCAGATGTCGGCCTGCATCGGATCGTCGGAGTTCGCCATGGCATCGATCGCGAAAGTGCCGGCGTCGTAGGCGCGCGCGATCCAGGCCTTGAGTTCGGCGACGTTGCGGATGGTCTGATACTTGCTGCGGTCGACCGGCAGTTTTCGCGTGGCTTCCTCGCGTGCCGCAGCAAGCGAGATCGGCGTTCCCTTGGGACTCGCGGCCTTGTCCTGCTTGTCGGCGCCTTTGCCCTGCGCCGCTCCACCCTTGCTCGAGGGCGCGGTGGAAGAGGAGCCGGGGGCATCGAACAACGTCGCCCCCTCGGCATAGCCTTCCGGCTTCTTGCCGGACGGCGGCACCGCGAAAACACTGGCGCCGCTCTTGTTGCCGGCATCGGCCTCCACGTCGGCCGGGTCTAGTTGCGAATATTCGGCGACGCGGCGGGTGAGGGTGGAGAACTCCATCGCCTTGAGGAAGGCGATCAGCTTGCGCGCATCGGGCTCGTGCACCGCGAGGTCGTCGAGCGGCACTTCGAGATCGACCTTGTCATCGAGTAAGACGAGCTGCCGCGATATCCGCGCTTTCTCGGCGTTCTCGATCAGGGCCTCGCGCCGCTTCGGCTGCTTGATCTCGCCGGCGCGGAACAGCAACTGTTCCAAATCGCCATATTCGATGATCAATTGCGCGGCGGTCTTGACGCCGATGCCGGGCACGCCCGGCACATTGTCGGTGGAGTCGCCCGCCAGCGCCTGCACCTCGACCACCTTCTCCGGCGGCACGCCGAATTTCTCGATCACTTCGGGAATGCCGATACGGCGATCCTTCATGGTGTCGTACATCATTACCTTGTCGGTCACGAGCTGCATCAAATCCTTGTCGGAGGAGACGATGGTGGTGGTCGCGCCGCGCTCGCCGGCCAGCCGCGCATAGGTCGCGATCAGATCATCGGCCTCGAAGCCGATCTGTTCCAGGCAGGGCAGGTCGAACGCGCGCACCGCCTCGCGGATCAGCGCGAATTGCGGGATCAGGTCATCAGGCGCCGGCGGCCGGTGCGCCTTGTAATCCGGGTACAGCTTGTTGCGGAAGGTGATCTCGGATTTGTCGAAGATGATCGCCAGATGCGTCGGCCGGTCATCCTCCGGCATGTCGCGCAGCAGCTTCCACAGCATGTTGCAGAAACCGAGTACGGCGTTGACCTGCAGCCCGTCGGATTTGCGGTTCAGCGGCGGCAGCGCGTGATAGGCGCGGAAAATGTAGGAGGAACCGTCGACCAGGAACACATGGTCGCCCTTGCCTGATTGCTTGGCGGGCGCCTTGGCAGGGGTTTTGGCGGGAACGGGCTTCGCGGTGGCTTTGGGGGCTGATTTCGGCATGGCCGAAATTTAAGGATTTTTGCGCGGATTGACAGCCTTGGAAGGTGGATTTTGAGCCCAATACACACCCCCGTCGTCACCTGCACACACACCCGTCATCACCCGCGAAAGCGGGTGATCCAGTACGCCGAGGCGGTCGTGTTCAACTGAGGGAGCCCGGCGCACTGGGTCGCCCGGTCCCAGTGCGCAATTGCGCACAAGGCCGGGCGATGACAGCCGGGATGTGTTCAGCGATCTACTCCGCCGGCTGCAACGCCGGCGCGGCCTTTTTCGGCGCGATCCAGAAGGCGGCCGGGCGCTCGAACAGGAAGTCGGCGCGCAGCGCCAGCGCCAGCCGCCAGATCACCACTGCGCCAGCTACGCCGGCGACGGTGACGATCAGGGAAATCGTCCCGATATCGGTGATCAGGCCGGTCTTCAGCAGCACCGTTCGGGTCACCGCCATCGGCAGGAAGAAGGCGAGGTAGATGACGATGGAATGCTCGCCGCAATAGCGCAGGAAGTTCATCCACTGCATCCGCGCCAGCAGCGTGCCCATCACGATGATGGCGCACGCTCCCGCAAACCCGAGCGCCAGCGAGACCAGCGGCCAATGGCTGAAGTCCGCGATCACGAAGCCACCATTGACGAGCGTCCATAGCACCAGTCCGGCCAGTGCCGGTGCGGGTTTCTCCCGTGACCGATCCGACAGCGCGAACACGTAAGAAGCGAACAGATAGCCGGAATAGAAATAGACGAAGCGTGCGCAGAATTCGTCGATGACCGTCCAGCCGGTCACGACATGCATCGTCTCGAGCGCGGCGGCGACAAGCCAGATCGCTATCGCGGGGACGCCGCGTGACAGTTTTGTGACGACGAAGAAGATCGGCAACAGATAAATGAACCACAAGGTGCCGAACGGCTCGACGAAGGATTCCAGATACATAAATCCGACATGTTGCCAGCCGCTCTCGGCGGCGAAGCCCGGCGCCTTGAAGCCGAACTGGATCGTCATCCACAGCACGTAGAAATAAGCGAAGTGCAGGACTTTGCGGTCGAGATAGGTGCGCCAGTCGCGGTCGATCACGACGGCGAGAAAAAGGCCTGAAATCAGGAAGAAATCCGGCATACGGAACGGCTGCGCGAACATGACGAACGCATGCATGAAACCGGTGTCGCCGGCCGCCTTTTCCACGCCCAGCACCGAATGCATCATCACCACCATGACGATGCAGATGCCCTTGGCGTAGTCCACCCAGTCGATGCGGGGGGAACGCTGAGGTCCGGTTGTACCGTTTAAAGTCATCGATGTCCCTTTTCGGCGCGACGTGGCCGCATCTTCGGCCCGATCCGTTGCTTTCTCCTTTATTCATACAAATGACATGCCGGGATTGAGCGCTTTTCCGGTTTCCCCTTGGTCGAA
The DNA here is from genome assembly GCF_036924535.1 of Bradyrhizobium sp. AZCC 2262. NCBI lineage: Bacteria > Pseudomonadati > Pseudomonadota > Alphaproteobacteria > Hyphomicrobiales > Nitrobacteraceae > Bradyrhizobium > Bradyrhizobium sp. AZCC 2262. Next base: position 8,681,813 of record NZ_JAZHRT010000001.1, read on the forward strand.
AAATGCTCTAAGACGCCCGCAAATCGGGGTTGGCGTTAACCATCAGATACGGGTTGTTTTCATGCGAATCGCCATGATTGGCACGGGCTATGTGGGGCTGGTATCCGGCGCCTGCTTTGCCGATTTCGGTCACCAGGTCACTTGCGTCGACAAGGATGCCGGCAAGATCGAATCCCTGCGGAGAGGTGAGATCCCGATCTTCGAACCCGGGCTCGACGCGCTTGTCGCCTCCAACGTCAAGGCCAAGCGGCTGGATTTCACCACCGACCTGACCGTGCCGGTCGCGGAAGCCGACGCCGTCTTCATTGCGGTCGGCACGCCGTCGCGGCGCGGCGATGGCCATGCCGATCTGACCTACGTGTACAGCGCCGCCCGCGAGATCGCGGCTGCGCTGTCGGGTTTCACGGTGGTCATCACCAAATCGACCGTGCCGGTCGGCACCGGCGACGAGGTCGAGCGGCTGATCCGCGAAGCCAATCCGTCGGCCGACGTGGTGGTCGCCTCCAATCCGGAATTTCTGCGCGAGGGCGCCGCGATCCGCGACTTCAAATTCCCCGATCGCGTCGTGGTCGGCACTTCGGACGAGCGCGGCCGCAAGGTGCTCGGCGACATCTATCGGCCGCTTTCGCTCAACCAGGCGCCGCTGATGTTCACCGCGCGGCGCACCGCCGAGCTGATCAAATACGCCGCGAACGCGTTTCTCGCCACCAAGATCACCTTCATCAACGAGATGGCGGATCTTTCCGAAAAAGTCGGCGCCGACGTCCAGGAAGTCGCGCGCGGCATCGGCCTCGACAACCGCATCGGCACGAAATTCCTGCATGCCGGACCGGGCTTTGGCGGCTCCTGTTTTCCCAAGGACATCCGCGCGCTGGTCAAGGTCGCGCTTGATCACGATGTGCAGCTTCGGATCGTCGAGGCGGTGCTCGGCGTCAACGACAACCGCAAACGCGCGATGGCGCGAAAAGTTTCCAACGCGGCGGGCGGCAGCCTGCGCGGCAAGACCGTCGCCGTGCTCGGCCTCACCTTCAAGCCGGATACCGACGACATGCGCGAGGCGCCGTCGATCCCGCTGGTCACCGGCCTGCTTGACTTGGGCGCCAAGGTGCGCGCGCACGATCCGGTCGGCATGGAGCAGGCGAAGAAGGAATTGCCCGACATCGAATATTGCGACGACCCCTATGAGTGCGTGAAGGGGGCGGACGCCATGGTGATTGTCACCGAATGGGTGCAATTCCGTGCGCTTGATCTGGACCGGATCAAGAGCGAGATGGCGCAGCCCGTGGTAGTGGATTTGCGCAACATCTATCGTCGCGAAGACATGGCGGCGCACGGGTTTACGTATGAGAGCGTGGGGCGGACGTCCGAGCCGCAGACGTAACTATGGTTGTCATACCCCGCGCATGCGGGGTATCCAGTACTCCCGATCTTCGTAATCGGTGACATCTGCGTTTACTGGATCGCCCGCGCTTTCGCGGGCGATGACGGATGAGACACTTTGCCCCGCAGCTTCGACACACCTCTCCCGATCGACGTGGTGCTCGATGAACTCGCGGCCACGCTGACGGATCATAACGCCGCGGTGCTGGTGGCGCCTCCCGGTGCTGGCAAGACCACGCGGGTGCCGCTGGCGCTGCTCGACGCGCCCTGGCTGAAGAACAAGAAAATCATCATGCTGGAGCCGCGGCGGATCGCGGCGCGGGCCAGTGCCGAGCGGATGGCGCGGACGCTGGGCGAGCGTGCCGGCGAGACCGTCGGCTATCGCGTCCGTTTCGGCTCCAAGATTTCGCGCGCGACGCGGATCGAGGTCGTCACGGAAGGCATTTTCTCGCGGCAGATTCTCGACGATCCCGAACTGTCAGGCGTCGCCGCCGTGCTGTTCGACGAGTTTCACGAGCGCTCGCTCGATGCCGATCTCGGGCTGGCGCTGGCGCGCGATGCGCAGACCGGCTTGCGCGAGGATTTGCGCATCCTGGTGATGTCGGCGACGCTCGACGGCGCGCGGGTCGGCAAACTGCTGGGCGACGCGCCTGTCGTTGCCAGTGAGGGCCGCGCCTATCCTGTGGAGACGCGCTATCTCGGCCGCAAGGCCGGTGCGCCGATCGAGCGGCAGATGGCGGATGCGATCGCCGTCGCGCTGCGCGCCGATCCCGGCTCGGTGCTGGCATTCCTGCCGGGCGCCGCCGAAATACGCCGCACGCAGAATTTTCTCTCTGAACGGGTTCATGATGCGAGCGTCGAGATCGTGCCGCTGTTTGGCGCGCTCGACCCCGCCGTGCAGGACCGCGCCATCGCGCCGGCGCCAAAGGGCCAACGCAAGGTCGTGCTGGCGACCTCGATTGCGGAAACTTCGTTGACCATCGAGGGCGTCCGCATCGTCGTCGATTCCGGCCTGGCGCGGGTGCCGCGCTACGAGCCTGATATCGGACTGACCCGTCTGGAAACCGTGCGCGCCTCGCGCGCCGCGGTCGACCAGCGCCGCGGCCGTGCCGGCCGCACCGAGCCCGGCGTGTGCTACCGGCTGTGGGATGAGCCGCAGACGGCATCGCTTGCCGCCTATACCCAGCCCGAAATCCTCTCGGCTGACCTTTCCTCGCTGGTGCTCGATCTCGCGCAATGGGGCGTCCGCGACCCGGCGACGCTGGCGTTTCTCGATTTCCCGCCGGCGCCCGCGCTGAAGGAAGCCAACAGCCTGCTGCACGAACTCGGCGCGCTCGATGTCGACGGTCGCATCACGGCCGAAGGCCAGAGTCTCCGCGCGCTGGCGCTGCCGCCACGGCTGGCGCGCATGATCGTGGACTCGCATCGGCTGGGCGCTGGCGAAGAGGCTGCCGACATCGCCGCCATCCTGACCGAACGCGGCCTCGGCGGCGACAGCGTCGATCTCGATGCCAGGCTCGACCAGTTCCGCCGCGACCGCTCGCCGCGCGCCAGCAGCGCCCGCAGCCTCGCGCAGCGCTGGGCACAGCAGGTAGCGGCGACGGAAGGGCGGCCGGGCGCGGACGCCTCGCCGTCCACCGGGATTATGCTCGCACTCGCCTTCCCGGACCGGGTCGCGCGCAACCGCGGTAATGGCAGTTTTGTGCTTGCCAATGGGCGAGGGGCTGCCGTCGAGCAAACCTCGTCGCTGGCGCGCGCGCCCTATATCGCCGTTGCCGAACTCACCGGCACCGCGGCCCAGGGGCGCATTCTGCTGGCGGCGCCGATCGCGCAGGAAGATATCGAGGCACGCTTCGCCGACCAGATCGAAAACACGGAAGAGATTTCATTCGATCGAAACGCAATGGCATTGCGGGCGCGCCGCAAGCGCACGCTGCACGCGATTACGCTATCGGAAGCGCCGATGGGGCTGTCGCCCTCGGCGGAGGCCGCGCGCATCTTTGCCGCAGGGCTGGTCGCCGCCGGGCTAGACAAGCTGCCGTGGTCGAAAGCCCTCAAGCAATGGCGCGACCGCGTGATGTTCCTGCGCAGGGCGGAAGGCGATAGCTGGCCCGATCTGTCGGACGCGGCGCTCGCCGCCGACGGCGAGAACTGGCTGGTGCCTGCTCTCTACGACAAGACCTCGCTGAAGGAGCTTTCCCCCGGCGATCTCTCCGATGCGCTGATGACGCTGTTGCCGTGGGAATTGCGCGCACGGCTGGAGGGCGAGGCGCCGACGCATTTCGAAGCGCCGACCGGCACCATGCTGGCCATCGACTACGAAGCCGAGCAGGGCCCGACGATTGCCGTACGCCTGCAGGAATTGTTCGGGCTCAACACCCATCCCTCCATCGCCAAGGGCGCGGTGCCGCTGGTGCTGGAATTGTTGTCGCCGGCGCAACGCCCGGTGCAGGTGACGCGCGACCTACCGGGCTTCTGGCGCGGCAGCTATGCGGGCGTGCGCTCCGACCTGCGCGGCCGCTATCCCCGCCACCCCTGGCCGGAAGACCCGGCTACCGCACTGCCGACCCGGCGGGTCAAGCCGCGCGGGACGTAGACGCGCTGCCGTTAACGCTTCACTCATCCTTTTCGTCAAAATGGCAGCCTCGGCCGTTGCTGTTTAGTCGCGGCTTGGCCCCAGGCGTGGTGTTATCGGCGGTCTGGCAATCGAGTGTGGCGTAATGCGTAACCTGATGATTCTTGCCGCCGTTCTCGCTGGTCTCGGTACCTACATGGCGCAGATGGCGGACAAGATGTCGCTCGCGCCGGCCTCCGCCAGCCCGTCGCCGAAAAAAGTGCCCGCGCAAACGGTCGCGCAGGCTTCGGGCCGCAGCCTCGACATTCCTAGCGACGCGCGCGGCCATTTCCAGACCGACGGTGACATCGACGGTCAGCGCATCAATTTCATGGTCGACACCGGCGCCTCGCTGGTGGCGCTGAACGAAAAGTCCGCGGCCCGGTTTGGCCTGCGTCCTTCGCGCAACGACTACAACGCGACCGTGACCACCGCCAACGGCACCATCAAGGCCGCGCGCACGCGGCTTGCCATGATCGATCTCGGCGGCCTCGTGGTGCGCGACGTCGACGCCGTGGTGCTGCCTGATGAGGCGCTGTCGGAGAACCTGCTGGGCCTGTCGTTCCTGTCGAAGCTAAAGCGCTTCGAATACGCCAACGGCAGGCTGGTGCTGGAACAGTAAGGTTTACCGGTTACCAATCTGCCTTAATTAGCTGCCACAAGGCGCCAGTCCCGCCTATCGCCCGGCCTGCGTATTCGCTATGGCTGCGGTGTTCCCTTACGCATTTTCACGACAAGGCAGCCCATGTTCCCCAAGCCCAAATCCGTGCTGGTTCCGAATACCTATGAGTTCGAATCCGGACCCATGGTGAAGGCAACCGGCTTTCGCGAATACGACGCGCGCTGGCTGTTCGAGAAGGAAATCAACCTGATGGGCGTTCAGGCGCTGGGCATGGGGCTCGGCGCGCTGATTGCGGAACTCGGCGTCGCCAAGGAAATCGTTACCGGCCATGATTTTCGCGGCTATTCGGCCTCGATCAAATATGCACTGATTTCCGGCCTGATGGCGGCGGGCTGCAAGGTGCACGACATCGGGCTGGCGGTGACGCCGATGGCCTATTTCGCGCAGTTCGATCTCGACGTGCCCTGTGTGGCGATGGTGACCGCGTCGCATAACGACAATGGCTGGACCGGCGTCAAGATGGGCGCCAACCGTCCGCTCACCTTCGGTCCCGACGAGATGACGCGGCTGAAGGAAATCGTGCTCAACGCCGAGTTCAACAACAAGGCCGGCGGCTCCTATCAGTTCCACGAGAACTTCCCGGCGCGCTATATCGCCGATCTCACCAAGCGGCCAAAACTCACGCGCAAGCTGAAGGTCGTGGTCGCCTGCGGCAACGGCACCGCGGGCGCGTTCGCGCCGCAGGTGATGGAAGCCATCGGTTGCGAGGTGATCCCGCTCGACACCGAACTCGACCACACCTTTCCGAAATACAATCCGAACCCCGAAGACATGGAGATGCTGCACGCGATCCGCGATGCGGTGCTCAAGCACAAGGCCGATGTCGGCCTGGGCTTCGACGGTGACGGCGACCGCTGCGGCGTGGTCGACAATACCGGCGAGGAGATCTTCGCCGACAAGGTCGGCGTGATGCTGGCGCGCGATATGTCGGCGATCCACAAGGACGCGCAGTTCGTGGTCGACGTGAAGTCCACCGGGCTGTTCGTAACCGACCCGATATTGCAGAAGCAGGGCGCGAAGGTGGCCTACTGGAAGACCGGCCATTCCTACATGAAGCGCCGCACCAACGAGATGGGCGCGCTGGCGGGGTTCGAGAAGTCCGGCCACTTCTTCTTCAACAAGCCGTTCGGCCGCGGCTATGACGATGGCCTCGTCTCGGCGATTGCGATCTGCGAAATGCTCGACCGCGCATCCGGCAAGTCGATGGCCGACCTGAAGAACGCAATTCCGAAAACCTGGTCGTCGCCGACGATGTCGCCGCATTGCGCCGACGAAACCAAATACGGCGTTGCCGACGCCGTGGTGAAGCATTTCGAGGCGCTGCAGGAAAAGGGCGACATGGTTGCGGGCCAGAAGATCCGCGATCTCGTCACCGTCAACGGCGTGCGTGTTACCGTCGAGGACGGCAGCTGGGGCCTGGTGCGGGCCTCATCGAACAAGCCGGAACTGGTGGTGGTGGTCGAGAGCCCGGTGAGCGAAGCGCGGATGCGCGACATGTTCGAGGCGATGGATTCCGTGCTGCGCGCGCATCCGGAAGTCGGCGCGTATAATCAGAAGATTTGATCGCAGGCGACATTCGTACAGGGCGCTCGTCATCCCCGCGCAGGCGGGGATCCAGTACGCCGCAGCTTCCCGGTGAGATCGCTGACGTCTCTGGAATACTGGATCGCCCGCTTTCGCGGGCGATGACAGTGTTCTCTAATTCCTACGCGACGCGTAGCGAATTGAGGAAGCTGCCCACCTCGGCTTTCAGGTGCGCGGACTGCGACGACAATCCGTTCGCGGCCTCCTGCAGGCTCGACGCCGCCTTGCCGGATTGTTCGGTGGCTTGCGTAACGCTGAGGATGTTGGCGTTGACTTCCTTGGTGCCATTCGCTGCCTGCAACACGTTGCCGGCTATCTCCTGCGTCGCGGCGCCTTGTTGTTCGACCGCTGCGGCGATCTGGCTCGATATTTCGTCGATCTCGGCAATCGTGCCGCCGATGACCTGGATGGCGTTGACGGCTTCGCCCGTGGCGTTTTGAATATCCTGCACCTGCGCGGAGATTTCCTCCGTCGCCTTGGCGGTCTGATTGGCCAGCGCCTTTACTTCACTCGCCACCACGGCGAATCCCCTGCCATGCTCACCCGCGCGGGCCGCCTCGATCGTGGCGTTCAGGGCGAGCAGATTGGTCTGACTGGCGATATTCTGGATCAGCGTCACCACCTCACCGATCTTCTGCGTACCGGCGGCAAGCCCCTCGACGACGGTATTGGTGCGGCGTGCGTCCCCGGCGGCCTTGGCGGCGATCTCCGCCGAACGCGTCACCTGCTGGGCGATGCTGTTGATCGACGCGGTGAGCTCTTCAGTCGCGGATGCTACAGTTTCGACATTGGTTGAAGCCTGGCTCGAAGCCGCTGCTGCGGCAGCCGTCTTGCGCGTCGTTTCCGCATTGCCGCCGCTCACGGTCGATGACAGGCCCTGCATTTTCGTTGCAGCAATCGTGACCGCCTCGACGATGCTGCCGATCTTGCGCTCGAAGCCCGCGGCGAGTTCGCGGCGCGCCGCGTCGCTGTCCTGCTTGGCCTGCCGTTCGGCGGTCATCCGGTCGATATTGGCTCGGGCTTCGGCGGCATTTGCCGCTTCCGCCTCGGCGGTCTTCTGCGCGGTCGTCTCGAACAGGCCGGACAGCTTCACCGCCAGCCAGCTCAGCACGCCGGCCTCGATCAGAAGAATGACGGCGTGAAGCACGACGCGGCCGAGATCGGCGCCGCCGGGATAAACCGCCGCCGGAAGCAGGAAGTTCAGCACCAGATGATGCAGCGCGACCGCGACCGCGCCGGCGAGGATCGGGCGATAGTCGCAATAGGCGAGGAGACACGCCAGCGTGGCGAAGAAATACATGTGCGTGTCGACCTGCCAGGCATGGCCAGCGAACTGGAAGGTAAACACCGACACGCTGCCCATCAGGGCGACGGCAAAGATCAGCCGCGTCGAAAGCCCGTTACCCGAGGTGCGCCACGACAGGGTCGCGGCCAGCGCCATCGCCGCCATCAGCGCGGTTGGCGCCAGCCAGCCGCTATCGCGCATCAGGCCGATGGCGAGCGCAATGGGAACATGAAGCCAGAGCAATCCCAGCAAGGCCTTGCTGGTCGTTTCGCGCAAAGCTGCAAGATCATCGCTTTCAATGGTCATTTCCGATTTCCCAATATGCATTCAATAAATAGCTGCTTTGTTTGTGAAACAGGCCGCAATCGCTTGCGGATCGATTACGAACCAGGCCCCGGCCTCGTGCAGCCGTGACAATCCCTCAATGCCGTCGGGCCGCACCACCAGCAGCGATGGAACGGCGGTCACGCGGACGATTGCAGCATTGGCTGAAGCGGCGGCCGAGAAGGCCTGCTGAGAATCCCACCAAACGGGAAATGCTACGGCCACGACTTCGGTGCCTGGGCGAGCCTGAAAAGACAGTGCTGCGACGCCGATGAAGCTGGCGATCAGCAACAGCACGGCGTTGAGCCATGCGGGCCACCTGTGGCTGAGTGTGACATTCCGACCCATCCCCCCTGTCTATGGACACAGGGCTAATGTTCGGTGAACGGACCCGCTCCGTAGAATTACGGAGGTTACTTACGCGGCCGGCACCGGCAGCGCCGTCACCGACTTGATCTTCTCCATCGCAAAGCGCGAGGTGACGTTCTTCAGCGGCACGGCGCTGATCAGCTTCTTGTAGAACACGTCATAGCTCGCCATGTCGGCGACCACGACGCGCAGCATGTAGTCGACGTCGCCGGCCATGCGATAGAACTCCATCACCTCGGGCATGGCGCTGACCGCACTGGCGAAGGTCTTCAGCCAGGCTTCCGAATGATCGGAGCTCTCGACCGAGACGAATACCGAAATGCCGAGCCCGATCTTGTTCTGGTCGACCAGCGCCACCCGGCGCAGGATCACGCCGTCGGCTTCCAGCCGCTGGATACGCTTCCAGCACGGGGTCGACGACAGCCCGACCCGGTCCCCGATCTCGGCGACCGACAGGGAGGCGTCCTCCTGCAGCACGGTCAGGATCTTGCGATCGATGGCATCCAGGCGGCGGTTGGCTTCAGGGAGCTGAACGGCTAGGTCGGTCATGAGAAGAATGTTCCATACGAAAGGTTTGATACCCTCATATATAGAAAATTCTTCTATAGCAAGCCCTGCTATCGCTCAGTCGATGCCCGGTCGGCCACTTGGCCGTGACTCAAAAGCTCTTCAACTTCAGCACGTTGCGGGGCAGCGAAGGCGCCACCGAAACGGGTGCATTTCAGCGCTGCAGCGGCTGAGGCGAATCGCAGGGCCTGCCGCAGCTCCTGCTTCTCGGTGATGGCCAGCGCGAACGCGCCATGGAATACGTCCCCGGCGCCGAGGGTATCCACCGTATGCACCGGGAAGGCCGGGGTTTCCTGGATCTCGCCCTTCTCGTCGAGCCAGATCGTGCCCCTCGGGCCCCGTGTTCCCGCCAGGAACGACGGGGTCAGTTTTGCAATCTTCTTCAGCGCCTGGGCGTCGTCGGTGACGTCAGCGGTTTCCTGCAGCGGCTCGCTGGAGAAGACCAAATGCGAGGAGGCGTTCAGCAGCCCCTCGCGCAGCGACATCGCGCGATCGACGTCGACGATTACCGGAATGCCGCGCCTGATCGCCTCGGCACACAGCTCGGTGCAGAATTCCGCGCAGCGGCTCTCGGTGAGAATGGCGGCGCAGTCGTCCAGCAGCGTGTCGAAATCGGGCAATTTCACGTGCCACAGTTCCGGATCGCGGAAGGTCACGATGGTGCGCTCGCCGGAAGGATCGATCATCACCGCCGAGATCGGAGTCACCAGCCCCGGCATGTGGATGAGATGTTTCGTCTCGATGCCCTCATGCGCCATCTGATCGAAGATGAAGCGGCTCGATGTTTCCTTGGCATCGCCCATCGGCCCGCAGATCGAGGCGCGGCCACCGAGCCGAACGATGCCGATCGCGCCATTGAGCGCGTTGCCGCCGCAGATTTCGTCGAAACCTGTCGCATTCTCCTTGGAGCCACGCCCCGGAACACCGGGTGTATTGAACGTCAGGTCGCGCACCGGCATGCCGATGCAGAGAATGCGTGGCGGGATTTTGGGTGCTTTGTCCTGAAAGTTCATCCGGGAATCCGTCATGTCGGTTCCGCCTCTAACCGGAACCAATGTCCGGAGTTAATCGACTCGTCCCTGGACGGTTCCCGCTATGCGTCGGTGTCGTTTCCCCCATGCACCCAGCGGCCGATCAGATGGTGCGCAATCGCAAACGGATGCGCCGCAAATAAGCCGTCAGGATGTTCGCGCCGGTGCATCAGCGCGACCTCATCGCGGCTGAACCAGCGCGCGTCCTCGAGCTCCGTGCGATCCACCACGATATCCTCGTTGAGCGCGCGCGCGGCGCATCCGATCATCAGCGATGACGGATAGGGCCATGGCTGCGTCATGTAATAGCTGACGTCCGTGCAGCGGATGCCGGATTCCTCGAAAATCTCGCGGCGGACCGCGTCTTCGATGGTCTCCGCCGCTTCGACAAAGCCGGCCAGACACGACCACATCCCCGGCATGAACTGCTTCTGCCGGCCGAGCAGGCATTTCTCGCCTGACGTGACCAGCATGATCACGACCGGATCGGTGCGCGGAAAATGTTCGGCCTTGCAGCTCGGGCACTCGCGCTTCCAGCCGCCTTCCTTCATCGCGGTGCGGGTGCCGCAATTGGCGCAGAAGCCGTGGCGCTGGTGCCAGGTCACCATCGATTTGGCCATCGCGATGGCCGAGAGCTGCTCCGGCGGCACCGCGCCCTGCATCGCCATGCCGCGCAGCTCGGTCACGGCGACGTCGTCGCGCGTGATCAGCTTCTCCACCGCCGTGGCCGAAATGCCCATGCCGAAAACTGGCGCGCCGTCACGTAGCCCCAAAAAGATCGTGCCGGGATTGGCGCCGAGCTTCACGGCCTCTTCGATGCCGAGCAGCACGCGCGGCCCATCGGCCTCCTGCTTCACCAGAAGCGAGTCGCGGTAGATCACATAGGCGCCGGCGTTGCGCTGGCCCTCCAGCGCGAACAGCTTTTCGTCATTGCTGCGCAGATGCGCGGCGCGGTCCAGAATATGGGTAACGAAAGCGGGTTTCCCCAGCGGATATTTTTCAAATGCGGACATCTGTTCAACCCAACCAGATCTTGCGGCGAAGCGCGTTGATGAAATTCTGTACTTCCTCGGCGTCATGCGCGAGCGGCGACATCACGCCCCAGACCGGGCGCGGCCAGGCCGCGTCGCTGGTGCGCCGCGCGATGACATGGACATGCAACTGCGGCACCAGATTACCCAGCGCCGCGACATTGAGCTTGTCGCATTTGGTGACCTCTTTCAGCGCGCGCGAAACGCGTGAGATTTCGGTCATCAACTGGGCCTGTGCGACCTCGTCGAGGTCGATGATTTCCACCGCACCCTCCCGGCGCGGCACCAGCAGCAGCCACGGGTAATGCGCATCCTTGATGACCAGGACCTTGCACAGCGGCAGGTCGCCGATGTCGATCGTGTCCTTTTTGAGCTGGGAGTGCAGTGACCAGTCGGAGGCGTCAGAGGGCATACGTGTTCTCTATTCCTAAAGTAGCCTTGCAGAGAGTAGCGCCGCAAACAACTCCCCGTCATGCCCGGGCAGAAGCGCGTTTTCGCGCTAGGTGTCCCGGGCATTCACGTCTTTTTTTGTGCGCGACTAAAAAGGCAAGACGTGGATGGCCGGGTCAAGCCCGGCCATGACGAAATGGGGGGTGTTCCGGCGCGTGGTACCCACCAACCCCGCTTGCTTTCCGGCCCTTTTGGCCCCAAATAAGGACCGGGAGATTGGCGGTGGACGAGCCACTCGCCAACCGGGTCAGGTCCGGAAGGAAGCAGCCCTAACGAGGTCCGGATCGGGTCGCTCGTCAGTCTCCTACCTGTTTTTCGAGCGAATCGCGCCAGGGGCGGAGAGGTCCGCGCCGTGCGCCTGATTTCGTTCCTTTCCGCAAGCCGGCCCCGAGTGACAATCAATTGCGGATCGACCGATGAGTGATGCTGGCGCTCCCCCCGACAAGTCCGACGGCGCCGGCCAAGGCGGTTTTGCTCTTGGCCAGGGCGAGACCGCCAAGCCCTACCGGGTGCTGGCACGAAAATACCGCCCCTCCAGTTTTGACGACCTGATCGGCCAGGAGGCCATGGTCCGAACCGTTTCGAATGCGTTCGAAACGGGCCGGATTCCGCAGGCCTGGATCCTGACCGGCGTCCGCGGCGTCGGCAAGACCACCACGGCGCGGATTCTCGCCCGCGCGCTCAATTACGAGAAGCCTGATGGCTCGGTGAAGGGGCCGACCATCCACATGCCCGACCTCGGCGTGCACTGCCAGGCGATCATGGAAAGCCGGCACATGGACGTGCTGGAAATGGACGCCGCCTCCCATACCGGCGTCGACGACGTCCGCCAGATCAATGACAGCGTGCGCTATGCGCCGGCCAGCGCCCGCTACAAGATCTACATCATCGACGAAGTCCACATGCTGTCGACGGCGGCCTTCAATGCGTTCCTGAAGACGCTGGAGGAGCCGCCCGAGCACGCCAAATTCGTCTTTGCCACTACGGAAATCCGCAAAGTCCCGGTCACGGTGCTGTCGCGCTGCCAGCGTTTTGATCTCCGCCGGGTCGAGGCGGATGTGCTGATGGGGCATCTCTCCAACATCGCAAAAAAGGAAGGCGTCGAGGTCGAGCCCGAGGCGCTCGGCATCATCGCCCGCGCCGCGGAAGGCTCGGTGCGCGATTCGCTCTCTTTGTTCGATCAGGCGATCGCGCATGCGGCGGGCCTGGTCCGTGCCGACGCCGTGCGGCAGATGCTCGGTCTCGCCGACCGCACCCGGGTGATCGATCTGTTCGAGCATCTGGCGCGCGGTGATATCGCCAGCGCCTTTGGCGAATTCCGTGCCCAATATGACGTCGGCGCCGATCCGGTCGTGGTGCTGTCCGACCTCGCCGAATTCGTCAATTTCGTCACCCGCGTGAAGATCGTCCCCGCCACCGCCGATAACGTCGCGTTCGGCGAGACCGAGCGCGTCCGCGCCCGCGAATTTGCCGCAAAGCTCTCGATGCGGGTGCTGTCGCGGATGTGGCAGATGCTCCTCAAGGGCATCACCGAGGTGCAGACCGCAACCCGGCCGGCCGCCGCCGCCGAAATGGTGCTGGTCCGCATCGCCTATGTCGCCGATTTGCCGACGCCCGACGAGGCGATGAAAATGCTCGACCAGAACGGCGGCGGATCGCAGGTTACCTCCGGCAGCGCTGCACCGTCACGGGCTGCGCCGACTGCACCGGCATCTTCAATGTCTGCCGCTTCGCCGATGCGCGCGCCTGCTTCGCCCCGCTCCGGCGCGGAAGCGTTCGCGCGGCCGCAAATGTCGCCCTCGGCGCAAGCCGAGTCCGCACCCGTGCTGCGGCTCGCCACTTTTCCGCAGCTCGTAGCCCTTTGCCGGCGAGAAGCGCGATATCCTGACCAAGCAGGCGCTGGAATCCGATATGCGCCTCGTTCGCTTCGAGGACGGGCGGCTGGAAGTGGCGCTGGAGCGCAATGCGGCGCGGGGGCTGGTCAACGACCTCTCCCGCAAGCTGGAATTATGGACCGGGCGGCGCTGGACCGTGGTCGTCTCCAACGAGGCGGGCCAGCCGACGCTGCGCTCGCAGAATGAGCAGGCGAGGAACGAGCACGCGCGTGCCGCGGAGGCCGATCCGCGGGTGCAGGAGGTGCTGGCGCGATTTCCCGGCACCAAAGTGGTCGAGGTGCGCCGGCTTGCCGCCGAGCCGCCGGAATCCAATATTAACGCTGACGACCTGAACGAGAGTTCCGACGGCGACGACGACTGATCGAACTCTCAAGAGGACGAACGAATGGCTGATTTCCTCGGCATGATGAAGCAGGCAGCGCAGCTGCAATCCAAGATGCAGGCGATGCAGGAAGAGCTCGGCAACGTCGAGGTCGAGGGCATTTCCGGCGGCGGACTGGTGGCCGTGCGCATGACCGCCAAGATGGAAGTGAGGGGCGTCAAGATCGACCCGTCACTGATGAAGGCGGAAGAGCGCGAGGTGCTCGAAGACCTGCTGGTGACCGCGCACAACGACGCGCGGCGCAAGGCGGAACTGGCGATGCAGGAAAAGATGCAGGCGCTGACCGGCGGGCTCGGCCTGCCCCCCGGACTTGGCCTCACCTGAAATGGCCGCCAGCGTTGCCGGCCCCGAGATCGAACGTCTGATCCAGCTCCTGGCGCGCCTGCCGGGGCTCGGTCCGCGCTCGGCGCGGCGCGCGGCGCTGCACCTGATCAAGAAGCGCGAAGCGCTGATGATGCCGCTCGCGGGCGCCCTGCAGGTCGCGATCGACAAGATTCAGGTCTGCAAGACCTGCGGCAATATCGACACGCAAAATCCCTGCACGGTGTGCACCGACCCGCGCCGCGATCCCTCGACCATCGTCGTGGTCGCCGACGTCGCCGATCTCTGGGCGCTGGAACGGGCGAACGCGACCAACGGCCGCTATCACGTGCTCGGCGCCACATTGTCACCACTCGACGGCGTCGGTCCGCAGGACCTGACCATCGATGCGCTGGTGGCGCGCGCGCACGAATCACAAGTCGGCGAGATCGTTCTGGCGCTGAACGCAACGGTTGATGGCCAGACCACCGCCCATTACATCACCGATCTCCTGCAGGACGCCAACGTCAAGGTGACCCGGCTCGCGCATGGCGTGCCTGTCGGCGGCGAGCTTGATTATCTCGACGAAGGTACGCTATCGGCTGCCATGCGGCAGCGAACGCTGTTTTAGCCAACACAACGGAACTGATCGACATGACGAAACGACGATTCGGCAAGCGCTCCTGTTTTGTTTTCATGATGGCGGTGGCCTTCGCCGCGCCGTCCGCGGGGGCGCAGCAGGCCGATCCGAAGCCCGGCAAGCCGATCAATGCCGGCGATGTCCTGTCCGGTGAACTCAACGCCATGAAGGGCGGCAAGAAGAGCAAGCGCGCCGCGACCTACCAGATCACCAGCGAACCGCGCCGGCTGCCACCGCCGAACGGGCTATGCAATCTCGAAACCGGACCCGAGACGTTCCAGCTCGTCACCTCAAGCGACGCCCAGGCCGCGCAGCTGAAGAACTTCATCGGCAAGGAAATATCCGTCAAGGTCGACGAGGTCGCCTGCGCGCAGGACGCCGGGCAGATGAGCGAAGCCGTCATCACCAAATGGAGCGTGGTGACCAAGCACTAGGATCTTTCACGCGGATCGGGCGCTGGATTATTGTTGTCGGACGAACCTCGTAGCCCGGATGGAGCGAAGCGCAATCCGGGATTTCTTCGCCGCGGTCGGACCTGCCCCGGATTTCGCTTCGCTCCATCCGGGCTACAAGTGACTAAACCTTCACCGGCCCCAGCGCCTCGAAGTGTCCGCGGCGCTGCAGCCAGGCGAGCAGGATCAGGCTCGGGATTGCGACCAGCATGCAGATGACAAAAAACATCGGCCAGCCGGTTGCCTTCGCCACATAGCCTGCGCCCGATGAAAGATACGTCCGCCCTACGGCCGCCAGCGCCGTCAGCAACGCATATTGGGTCGCGGTGTGCAGCGGATTTCGGCACAGTGCCGAGAGATAGGCGACGAAGATCACGGTGCCGATGGCGCTGGTGAAATTTTCCGCCGTGATCGCGAACGCCAGCGCCCACTGATTGACGCCGACAAACGCAAGCCACGAGAACGACAGGTTGGCGACCGCCTGCAGCACACCGCCGATCCACAGGCTCGTCGTCAGCGAATAGCGTCGCGCCACGAAGCCGCCGGCGAAGCCGCCAATCAGGGTCGCCGCGAGGCCGACGCCCTTGACGATCGCGGCATAGTCGTTGCGGGTGAAGCCGAGGTCGATCACGAACGGCGCGGTCATGGTGCCGGAAAACGCGTCGGTGAACTTGAACAACACCACGAAGGCGAGCACCGCGAAGGCGTCGCGGCGGGCCAGGAATTCGGAGAACGCGCCGATCGCGGCATGCAGCACGCGGGTGAACGCGCTTTCACTGCGCGTCGCAGCCTCGGCGCGCGCGGACTGCTCGGGCTCGGTCGCGACAAGGGCCGTGATCGTGCCGATCAGCACCATCGCGGCCATCACCACATAGCCCCACATCCACGCCGCGCTGCGTGTGATGCCGGTGCCCTCGAATCCGCTGACGATGAACAGCGCACCGGCAGTAGAGACCAGCATGCCGATCCGATAGGCCGCGACATAGGACGCCATGCCGGCGGCCTGCTCGCTCTCGGGCAGGCTCTCGACGCGAAACGCGTCGACCACGATGTCCTGGGTGGATGACATGGTCGCGACCAGCAGCGCACCGAGCGCCACGAATAGCGGCGAGCGCGCCGGGTCCGTCAGCGCCAGCAACAGGATCGCTCCGATCAACAGCAATTGCGAAAACACCAGCCAGCCGCGGCGGCGACCGAAGGCGCGGGTGAAAAATGGCACATGCAGCGCATCGACCAGCGGCGCCCAGAGGAATTTCAGCGTGTAGGGTGTGCCGACCATTGCGAACAGCCCGATGGTGACAAGATCGACGCCGGACTCGCGCATCCACACCAGAAGTGTCGAGCCCGATAGCGCCAGCGGCAGTCCGGAGGAGAACCCGAGCATCAGCACGATCAGCACGCGCGGCTGGAGATAGACAGCCAGGCCGTCACGCCAGGAAGGTGAGGGGGGCGGCGTGGCTGATGCTGGGGCGGCGTCAGGTGCTGTCATGAAGAGGTGTTAGCAGAGATTCGGGCCGCAGAAAGACAGTTATCTCCACCCAACGGCTGTCATCGTCCGCGAAGGCGGACGATCCAGTATTCCGCGAAGTCCGTGATTAGCAGTGACGCCTCGGAATACTGGATACCCGCCTTCGCGGGTATGACAGCGGAAACTGGCATGTGCCCGGGAAAGTCAGCCGCCTGCTATGCCCGGATAAAGATCGTCCCAATTCGGATTGAGCTCTTCGATCAGTCGGATTTTCCAAGCTCGATTCCATTTCTTTAGTCGTTTCTCGCGAACTATCGCATTCTCAATATCATCGAACTGTTCGAAATAGACCAGTTTGTGAACGCCATATCGCTTCGTGAAGCCTTTCATGAGTTCGAGACGATGCTCACCAACCCGTCGGATGAGGTCATTCGTCACGCCGATGTAAAGTGTGCCGCCGATGCGGCTGGCGAGAATGTAGACGTAGTAGCTGCGTGCTCCCATCTGCCGTCTCTGGAATACTGGGTCGCCCGGTCAAGCCGGGCGATTTTTGTCGCTGCAGCCCAAGAAATACTACTCCCCCGCCTGCAGCTTGCGCGGGGCGGGGAACAGTTCGGCCGTCTCACTCTTGACGAAGCGCGGCACTTCCACCGGCGCATCGGTCTTGCTGAAATCGAGTTCCTCGATTCGCCCGGCGCGCTTCTCGATCTTGTCGGCGGAAATCAATATCTGCCGAACGTCCTCGTTGACGTCGCCAAAATGCTTCTGCAGCTTCAGCACGCGCTCGCGCAGGCGCCCCAGATCGTCGCCGAGGTTGAGCACCTCGGTGCGGATCTGGTCGGCGGCATCGCGCATGCGCGCGTCTTTCAAAATCTGCTGCATCACCTGGATCGCCAGCATCAAGAGCGAGGGCGACACCAGCACGACGCGGGCGCGGTAGGCCTTCTGGATCACGTCGTCAAAACCGTCGTGGATTTCGGCATAGACCGATTCCGACGGCACGAACATCAGCGCGGTATCCTGGGTCTCGCCGGTGATCAGATATTTCTCGGCGATATCGTTGACGTGTTTCATCACGTCGTTGCGCAGGCGCTGGGTGGCGAATTTGCGCTCCTCGTCGCTGCGCGCGTCGTGCAGCGCGGTCATCGCTTCCAGCGGAAATTTCGCGTCGATGCAAAGCGGGCGCTGGTCGGGCAGGAACACCACGCAATCCGGCCGCTTGCCTGATGAGAGCGTATACTGGAACTCGTAGGAGCCCTGCGGCATGCCGTCCTGCACGATCGCTTCCATCCGCGCCTGGCCGAACGCGCCGCGCGACTGCTTGTTGGCGAGCACGTCGCGCAACGTGGTCACTTGAGACGTCAGGTCGGTGAGGTTCTTGTGCGCGTTGTCGATGATGCCAAGCCGCTCGTGCAGCACACGCAGGCTGTCCATGGTGTGGCGCGTGGTCGCTTCCATCGACTGGCCGACGCGGTGCGTCACCGAATCCAGCCGCTCGTTGACCGCGCGCGCCATCTCGGCCTGGCGGCCGGCCAGCGATTGGGCCATGGCGTCCACCCGGCCGGTCGACTCACTCTGCGCCCGCAGCATCTCGCTCAAGCGCTCTTCCAACTCGTCGGCGCGGATCGCCTGCGCCATCGCCAGTTCCGCACCCCGGCGGCCGGAGCGGGCAATGACGATGGCAATCGTCAGCAGCAGCAGCAAAGCGAGCACGCCAAAACCTGCCAGCGCCTCGCCGACGTGAATCGGCAGATCGCCGACGATGAAGAGAATTTCATTCATGCCCGACTTGTAGCCCGATTCGCCGGCTTTCGCGAACGAAGAGGGAACATTTATGGTAAATGAGGGATTAATTTTCGTGGTTAACGCCGCCTTAAAAATCATGGTTAAGGCCGCCTTAACGGAGGCCCCGGCGCATTGACCGCGACAAATCAGCAGCTTAAATCGCGCGCTATGGCCTTAAGAGAAATCATCATCCTGCCGGACAAGCAATTGCGGCTTGTCTCCAAGCCCGTCGAGAAGGTGACGACGGAGATCCGCAAGCTCGCCGACGATATGTTCGAGACCATGTACGACGCGCCCGGCATTGGGCTCGCGGCGATCCAGGTCGCGCAGCCCTTGCGGCTGATCACCATGGACCTCGCCAAGAAGGACGAGAACGGCGAGACCAAGCCGAGGCCGCGGGTGTTCATCAATCCGGAAATCATCTCCTCGTCCGAGGAATTGTCGGTCTACGAAGAAGGCTGCCTTTCGATCCCCGAATATTACGAGGAGGTCGAGCGCCCGGCGCAGGTTCGCATCCGCTTCACCGATCTCGACGGCAAGGTGCACGAAGAGGACGCCGACGGCCTGTTCGCCACCTGCATCCAGCACGAGATCGACCACCTCAACGGCGTGCTGTTCGTGGACTATCTGTCGAAGCTGAAGCGCGACCGCGTGATGAAGAAATTTACCAAGGCCGCCAAGCGCGCGGCGGAGTAATTCGCGATTCTCTCAGCCGTCATGGCCGGGCTCGTCCCGGCCATCCACGTCCTTCGCGCCAGGAAGGAAGAACGTGGATACCCGGGACAAGCCCGGGCATGACGGATAGACCTAGCTCAGAACGGGTTCGTCCGCGCCATGTCCCTCCGCCTGATCTTCATGGGCACGCCCGATTTCGCGGTGCCGACGCTGCTGGAACTCGTCGCCCACGGCCACGAGGTCGTGGCCGTCTACACCCGCGCGCCGAAGCCGGCGGGGCGCGGCATGAAGCTGCAGCCGACGCCAGTCGAACAGGAAGCGCGGCGGCTCGGGATTCCCGTGCTGACGCCGACGACGCTGAAGACCCCGGAAGCGCTCGACGAATTTCGCGCGCACCATGCCGATGCGGCCGTCGTCGTCGCCTACGGCATGATCCTGCCGCAGGCCATCCTCGATGCGCCACCGCTCGGCTGCTTCAACCTGCATGCCTCGCTGCTGCCGCGCTGGCGTGGCGCCGCGCCGATCAACCGCGCGATCATGGCAGGTGATGCCGAGAGCGGCGTGATGGTGATGAAGATGGATATAGGCCTCGACACCGGCGATGTCGCGATGGCCGAGCGGCTGGCGATCACGGACACCATGACCGCCGCCGATCTGCATGATGCGCTGGCGCCGCTCGGCGCCGACTTGATGGTGCGCGCGATGGGTGGGCTCGCTCGCGGCGGGCTGCAACTCCAGAAACAGAGCGAAGACGGCGTCACCTACGCGGCCAAGATCGAGAAGGCCGAAGCGCGGATCGACTGGACGCGGCCCGCGCGCGAAGTGCTGCGGCACATTCACGGGCTGTCACCGTTTCCCGGCGCCTGGTGCGAGCTGCCGGCGGAAGCGGAACCGGTACGCCTCAAGATATTGCGCTGTGAGCTCGTCAACGGCTCGGGTGCGCCCGGCGACGTGCTTGACGACAATCTTGCCATCGCCTGCGGCGACCGCGCCATTCGTATCATCGAGCTGCAGCGCGCCGGCAAGGCGCCGATGAAGGCCGCGGAATTCCTGCGTGGCACGGCACTGAAGCCTCCCGCGCGGCTAAACTGATGCCCCGCTACAAACTCATCATCGAATATGACGGCACGCCGTTCTCGGGCTGGCAGATCCAGGACAACGCGCCGACCGTGCAGAGCGCGCTGGAGACGGCGGTAAAGGCGATCTGCGGCGAGGACGTGCGCGTCCATGGCTCGGGGCGCACCGATGCCGGGGTGCATGCGCTGGCGCAGGTCGCGCATTGCGATATCGAAAAGCCGTTTCCGCCAGGGCGGCTGCGCGATGGGCTGAACGCGCATCTGCGTCCGCATCCGATTGGCGTGCTCTCGGCGGAAATCGTTGCCGATGATTTCGAAGCGCGTTTCTCCGCCAAAAGGCGTCACTACCGCTACCGCATCACCAACCACCGCGCCAATCTCGCGCTCGACATCAAGCGAAGCTGGCGGATACCGCGTCATCTCGATACGGACGCGATGCACATCGCCGCCCAACGCCTGCTCGGCAAGCACGATTTCACGACCTTTCGCGACACCGAATGCCAGGCGAAATCGCCGGAGAAGACACTCGACCAGCTCGACGTGATCAGGGACGGCGACGAGGTTTCGATCCTCACCTCCGCGCGGTCGTTCCTGCACAGCCAGGTGCGCTCGATGGTTGGCTCGCTGGTCTGGGTCGGCGAAGGCCGCTGGAGCGCCGACGACCTCGCCGCCGCACTCGCCGCGCGCAACCGCGCCGCCTGCGGCCCCGTGGCGCCGCCGGAGGGGCTCTATCTGGTGCGGGTGGAGTATTGATTCAGTGATCTGCAGAAGCGGCTCTCAACCGCTTCTGCATTGCTGAGACTCGTCCCTCATTTCCGATCAAGCCCGCCCAACTTCGTCAGGCAACGATCCCGAAGCCCCGCCATTTCACCGGAGAGACTATCGCGGTTACGGAATCCGAGCCGGCGACCTTCATGCAGAATGCAGGTGCTGAGGAGAGTTTTTTCATCGATTTCACGAGCGCGAACCCCGAAGGAATTGATCAATCCAGAGAGCATACAGCCGTGCACATCGGATTTTTCGGATAGCAAGACAATCGTCAGGAAAATGTCTTGCGCGTCGTCCGATCTTGTCGCCGTGAGGCATTTTATGTCGTCAACGAGTCGATTCTCCAGATCGCCGATTATGTCATCCGGGATGCCCAAGCTGCGGAAAGCTTGCTTGTCGTTCTTGAGGCGGGTGAATACCTTTGTGTCGTGAAAGATCGCAATCGAAGAGCTCTTCTTTGGGGTGTGCTCTATCGTCAGCCCTGCCGCCACGGCTAAGCGATCGAGGCTCCTCTCAACCAGGGGACGCCTATCAAGAGCGAGATCTCCAATGTCAAAGTAGTTAAACGAGGGATCGCTTCGCGAAAGGGCCACGACCTCGCCGGTCGCCTTGATGCGAGCCCAGACAAAGTCATCAAGAATCTGAATATCTTGAGTGTGGGCGGAAAAGCATCCAAAACTTGCGACCAGTGCTCCAACTGCCGACAAAATCCGGCGACGGCACATGTTGAGGTTGCTCTGCCTCGTGCTCACTCAAAATACCTGTCCAGCACTCCGCGATAGATCTTCGTCAGTTTCTCCAGATCCGACACCGGCGTGCGTTCGTCGATCTGGTGCATGGTCTGGCCGACCAGACCGAACTCGATCACCGGGCAATAGCCCGAGATAAAGCGCGCATCCGAGGTGCCGCCGGAGGTGGAGAGCTCCGGCTTGCGCCCCGTGACTTCCTCGATCGCGCTGACAGCGAGATCGGTCAAGGCGCCGGGTTTTGTCACGAACACGTTTGAGTTGGAATATTCCCAGACGATACGGGCGCGGATGCGGTTGCCGCAGGCTTTGGCCAGGCGTTCCTCGACCAGCGCGCGCAGCGTCTCCTGGGTGTGGTTGTCGTTGAAGCGGATGTTGAACTTTGCGCGCGCCTGCCCGGGGATCACATTGCTTGCGGTGTTGCCGACGTCGACGGACGTGAATTCGAGGTTGGAAGCCTGAAACTGCGCGCTGCCGTGATCGAGCGGCTCGTCGGAGAGCGCCACGATCAGCCGCGAAATATCCGGCACTGGATTGGCCGCGCGGTGCGGATAGGCGACGTGGCCCTGCACGCCGTCGACATAGAGCGTACCGGATTGCGAGCCGCGGCGGCCGATCTTGATGCAGTCGCCTAAGACCTCAACATTGGAAGGTTCGCCCAGCACGCAATGATCGAATTTCTCGCCGCGCTCGGCGCACCATTTCAACAGCTTGATGGTCCCGTTGACGGAAATGTCCTCCTCGTCGCCGGTGATCAGAAACGAGATCGAGCCCTTCGGCTTGCCGCCGACGTCGGCGAGATATTGCAGCACCGCCGCGACGCTGCAGGCGATGCCGCCCTTCATATCGACCGCGCCGCGGCCATAGAGGAAACCGTCCTTCACCTCGCCCGAGAACGCGCCGAGCGTCCACGCGGTTTCGTCGCCGGGCGGCACCACGTCGGTATGTCCGGCAAAGGTGATGTGCGGCGCGCTGTCGCCGATGCGGGCGTAGAGGTTGTCGATGTCCGATGTGCCGGGCTCGCCGAAGGTGACGCGATGCACCTCGAAGCCGGCGTCCTTCAGCAGGCGTTCGAGGACGCCGAGCGCGCCGGCATCGGCAGGAGTGACGGACGGGCAGCGGACGAGGTCGCGGGTAATGGTAACGGCGTCATTCATACCCCGGCTTAACACGCCAAACCGGCGGCGGGCCAGCCTTGTGCGGCACCATTTCGATCTCGCTCTGCTGGTCCCACGGCGGCCGCGTATCGGGCCGCGGCTTCGGTGCAAGCGGGTCGGCGCCGAACCGGTTGGTCTTACGCGAGCCCTTCAGACAGTACATCTCGATGAAGCCCCACAGGTAGAGCGCACCCGTGGCAAACGCGAGCGGCAGGTCGGCAGGTGAATCCGGAAGCCGGTCTGCAAACTGGTTGTAGAGGCCGGGCACCGCGAAGAACGGCACCATCCACCAGCCGCTCTTGTCGCGGTCATGCAGCCTCTTGATGGAGATCGCGAAATAGACCCACATCAGCGGCGATGTCACGAACAGCTTGACGACGAGCCGGGGCAGGTCGGCCCATGTCAGCGACCGGTACGCTTCGGGATCGACGAGCTTGAAGAGATCCGAGGCGCCGAAATGGAAGGCTGTGCCGCCGCCGAACAGGCTGTGGATCGCAGCGATCGCCGTCCCCACCGCCATCATCAGCGCCAAGAGCACCAGCCCCGCGAGCCACAATTTGGCGCGGTTGATACGGCCGTCAAAGCGGAACAGGTACCAGGTCCAGTCCATGCGAAACTCCGCAGCCGCGGCAAACCGCGGCTCCGGACATTGGTCGCATGGGCGGCCGATCGGTTCGAACGCTACCGCTCGACCCGGTAGACCCGCTGGCCGTCGATGACGAGAACTTGCCCGTCATCCGCTGCCGGCGCCGCAGCGCTCGGCGCGGGCATAGCGAGCGGCCCAGGGCCGGCCGTAGGCCGCGGCTGTGGTGCCACGAAGCCGTCCTTCGCCTGCTTCCACATCTGGAAGTTCTGGATGCCGTTGGATATCTGCAGATTGTAATCCGTGCCGATCGAGCGTTGATCGAGACTATTTCCTGCCGGCATGTTTCCAAACCAAGGCATCGGATCAATGACCGGAGCGGGCGGTGGTCGTTGAGTAGGGGGAAGTATACTGGTTCGCGCCGGTACTTCCGCCGTCATGTGGCACGAGAGACAGGATGATATGGGGTTATCGACGGGGCCGTTGAGCCTACCGAGATAGCCGAGATGCTGCGGGGTCCGCAGGTCGGGATTGATCCAGCTCTGCGTCACCCGCTTTCCGGCGTCGAACGCCGCCTGATTGAGGTCGGGATCATTGCCCCACATCACGCCGACCGGCACCATCCGCTCCCACCAGCCAGCGCCGCCGCGGCTGCCATCGTAGGAATAGGTTGCGAACACCCATCCGGTTTCAGTGGCGCGCCTGTCCCTGATCGCCAGGTCCATTTGCAGCAAACGGACCTTCTGGATCGATCGCGCGGTGCCGGTCGTACATCGCGTATCGCCCGCGGTCAGCGTGTTGATATTGGCGTCCCATTCCAGCGTGTCGTTCAGGTAGGGAACCTGATCGAGGGATGCGGCGGTAAACAACAACTTGGCGGCGACAGTCCCCTCGGGAAACAGCGCCTTGAGGGGATCGGGCGCGTCGGGATTGGCCCAGACTTGCCCGAGAACATAGCCGCCCGGCGCATTGAGAAAGCCGACCGCCCAATTCTGCGCGCATACGGTTTGTTGCGGTCCAAGTTCGCCCGTTTCCCCCGGCCGCGGCGCCGGCGTGAAGCGTTCACGCGTCAGACCTCTGACGAACTCGCGGCCCTTCTCGCCAGAATGCATCCACGGTGCGTGGTACCAGGGCCGGACGGCATTGTTCTGGACAGCCCAGTCGACTTCGCGGTTGCCTTCCTGCACGTAGTCGAAGACCGCCTTGATGTACTCTGCCGGCTTGGTATGGAAATCGATCTGCTGCCAGGGATAGGTCGGCGCAGGTGTTGCTTTCGATGGGTCGATGGTCGGGAATTGCTGACTCAACCGGAAAACGGGTCCGCGCCAGTTCGCCGGCACCGGATCATGCGAATCTGGAAAGGTGCCGGCTACAGCCGTGGCTGGAACGGCAAAAGCCAAGAACGTCGCACCGAGCAAGATGCATCTGTGCATGGGAAATCTCCCGCTAAAATAAACTTTGCTAAAATAATCGATCTATAATTGCATCTTCGCGCCTGCTACTCCAGCGCGAAGAGCACTGCGCACGGAGGATTGATCGGCGGACGGCAGCGTCGTCGCGGGGGATAACCTGTGCTGCAAAAGTTTTCGCGCGTCCCGCCTCAAATGGCGGGGCGCGGCGTGTTCGGATCGAATGAAAGCCTGGTTCTGTTTCCCGGAGCCGGTCGTGCCTTAATCCCGCAGCAGCTCGTTGATGCTGGTCTTGGAGCGGGTGCGCTCGTCGACGCGCTTCATGATCACGGCGCAGGCGGTCGACGGGCCGGGCTGGCCATTCTGCAGCGGCTTGCCGGGCAGCGCCCCGGGAACCACCACCGAATATTCCGGTACCTCGCCGATAAAAGTCTCGCCGGTTACGCGGTCGACGATCTTGGTGGAGGCGCCGAGGAACACGCCCATCGCCAGCACCGCGCCCTTGCGTACGATCACGCCTTCGGCCACTTCCGAGCGCGCGCCGATGAAGCAGTCGTCCTCGATGATCACGGGCTCGGCCTGCAGCGGCTCGAGCACGCCGCCGATGCCGACGCCGCCGGAAATATGTACGCGCTTGCCGATCTGCGCGCAGGAGCCGACGGTCGACCAGGTGTCGATCATGGTCGCTTCATCGACATAGGCGCCGAGATTGACGAAAGACGGCATCAGCACGACGTTGCGGGCGATGAAGGCCGAGCGGCGCACGATCGCGCCGGGGACGGCGCGAAAACCTGCGTCGCGAAAACGGTTCTCGCCCCAGCCCTCGAACTTCGACGGTACCTTGTCCCACCACGCGGCCTTGCCGGGGCCGCCGGGAATGGCGCTCATGTCGTTGAGGCGGAACGACAGCAGCACCGCCTTCTTCAGCCACTGATTGACCTTCCACTTGCCGTCAGTCCCGCGCTCGGCAACCCGCGTCTCGCCCTTGTCGAGCAGTTCGAGCGCGTGATCGACAGCCTCGCGAACCTCGCCCTTGGTCGACGTCGAAACGCCGTCGCGGGCATCGAAGGCGGCGTTGACGGTGGATTCGAGCGCGGACAGGGACATCGGGATTTCCTTAGGCTTTCGGGCGAAGTTGACGGGCTTTTTCGGGATTTGGGAGGGGAGAGTCAAGGCGGGATGTCGTCCCTGCGAAAGCCTCGTAGCCCGGATGGAGCGAAGCGCAATCCGGGACGGCTCTCCACTTGCGAGGGAGCCCCCGGATTGCGCTTCGCTCCATCCGGGCTACGAGGCGCTCAACCTCTGCAAAAACCCCGTCAAATCATCCGTGACATGATCGACGTAGGCCGCATCGCGGCCTTCCAACTCCCAATCCTCGCGCACCACTTCCTTTGCGCCGTCAGGCACCACCAGCACCGTGGTCATGCCGAGCTGGTGCGGCACCACGAGGTTGCGGGCGAGATCCTCGAACATCGCCGATTTCGAGGGATCCACGCCATGGACGCGCAAAAATTTGTCGTAGGTCTGCGGCGCCGGCTTTGGTTCCAGTTCGGCGGCGATGATGTCGAACACCGCCTCGAAATGCGCAGCCAGACCGAGCCGTTCCAGCACCGCGCCGGCGTGATCGGTCGAGCCGTTGGTCAGGATCAGCTTGCGCCCGGGAAGCTTTGCGATCGCAGCCCCCATCGCCGGATTCGGCTCCAGCGGCGAGTGATCGATCTTGTGCACATAGGCCAGATAATCGTCGGCGTGCACGCCATGCTCGGTCATCATGCCGCGCATGCTGGTGCCGTAGCGGCGATAATAATCCTTCTGGATCACGCGGGCTTCTTCCGCGGAGATTTTCAGAAATGCACTGATGAACTCGCCGATCCGTGCGTCGACCTGCTGCCACAGATTGACGTGGTGCGGGTAGAGGGTGTTGTCGAGATCGAACACCCAGGTCTCGATATGCGTGAAGGGGCGGGGCGAATTTGTTTTCATTTGCCGTCTCAATCCGTCGTCCCTGCGAACGCAGGGACCCATACGCCGCGGCGGTTATTGGTGTGCACGGTGCTTGTCGCCTTTGGTCTTGGGTGGCGTCGTAACCAAAACTCAGTTCGGTGGTTATGGGTCCCCGCGTACGCGGGGACGACGATAGAGTGGTGCAGTCCCATCACGGCATCGCAAATCGCAGCGTCTTGCCGCCGCTGCTCATATCGACCGGCGCAAAGCCGATCGGCGCAAGCCCGCGGGTGCCGCAATCGCCCTGTTCGCTAATTTCGAACTTGCTCTCGCGCGTGCAGAGCTCTTTCGCCCCGCCCCAGTTCAGCGGCCTGTCCCGGTATTTGATGGCGCGGTTTTCGCCGTCGATGGCTTCGGCAAAGCTGTAGACCTGTTTGGGTTGGCCGGTCACGTCGGGATGCAGGCACTTGCCGGGATCGATGCGGTACCAGCCGCGGCTGGTCACCGCCTTGCCGTCGTCGGTGGCGACCGCCGCCATGATCTTGTGCGGCGTGTCGTTGCACCAGGTCAGCCCCGAAGAGGACGGCTTCTGCACGGCCTCGATCATGGCGGTGAAGAAATTCTGCGACTGCACGATTTCGGCGGCGAGCCCGCGGCTCTTCAGGAACGCGGCGAGCGCGCTTTGCGTCTTCGGTCCGTCGACACCGTCGATCGGCGCGGCATCATAGCCCGCGATGATAAGCAGCCGCTGGATGCCGGCCAGCCGCGCCTGCTCGTCGTCATATTCGGAATCCTCCGCGAGGTAGGCGACGAGGTTGCCGTCATCGGTCCGCGTCGGCGTGATCTGGGTAAAGGGCGCAGGCGTCTGGTTGCCGCGGCACTGGCGGGCGGCGGCGATCACGAAATTCTCCGGGCCGATGCACAGCGTATCGCTGCCGTTCTGCGGGATCGGCGAGGCGCCGTAGACGCCAAGCGCGCGGGCATTCAAGAGGATGCGGTCGGCGGTCAGCGCGCCCTGCAGCACCACGCGGCAGGCGGCGGGATCGATCCGGAACCAGCCGCGTGTGGCGGTCGCTGCCTTGTCGTCGATGCCGATCGCGGCCTCGACCACATAGCTCATGCGGTTGCAGAGTTTCAGATCAGCAAATGCGGGCGGGGCGGAAACGAACAGCGAGATCGCCGCCGCCGGCAGCGCGAGGATCGTGCGTCTCCCATACCGCCGCATTCTTGCGCGGAGCGCGAGCGCAGGGGTCGGGGAGATCGCGCGGGTCACTTGTGGATCAGCGTGCCGGTGCCCTGGTTGGTGAACAATTCCAACAAGACCGCGTGCTGCATCTTGCCGTCGATGATGACGACGCCCTGCACGCCCTGTTCCAGCGCGTAGATGCAGGTCTCGACCTTGGGGATCATGCCGCCGGAAATCGTGCCGTCGGCGATCAGTTTTCGCGCATCCTTCACCGATAATTCCGGAATCAGCTTCTTCGACTTGTCGAGCACGCCGGGAACGTCGGTCAAGAGCAGCAGCCGCTTGGCCTTCAGCGCGCCCGCCACCGCGCCGGCAAAGGTGTCGGCATTCACGTTCAGCGTCTGGCCATCATGCGAGGTCGCAAGCGGCGCCAGCACCGGGATCAGCTCATAGCCGATCAACTGGTTCAGCAGCGTCAGATCCACCTTGTCGGGGTCACCGACGAAGCCGAGATCGACGGCCTTTTCGATGTTGGAATCCGGATCGACCATGGTGCGCGTCGTCTTCGACGCCTTCACCATGTTGCCGTCCTTGCCGCTTAGGCCCACCGCCTTGCCGCCGGCTTCGTTGATGTAGCCGACCAGCTGCTTGTTGACCGAGCCGGCCAGCACCATCTCGACGATCTCGATCGTGGCGGCGTCGGTGATGCGAAGTCCTGCGGCGAATTCGGATTGGATGCCGAGCCGCTTGAGCATGGTCGCGATCTGCGGGCCGCCGCCATGCACGACCACCGGATTGATCGCGGTCTGCTCCAGCAGCACGATGTCGCGGGCAAAGGCTTTTGCGGTTTCCTCCGCGCCCATGGCGTGGCCGCCATATTTAATGACGATGGTTTCCTCGTCATATTGCTGCATATGCGGCAGCGCTTCCGACAGGATGCGGGCCTGATCGAGCGGGCTGATATTCGGCGCTGATGTCATGAAGCGGGTCTCGCCATTCCAGATGTGGGCCGGGTTCTATCCGATTGGCGGGCAGGGCGCAAAGTGGGGAATTCTTACCTCCGCCTCGGCCAGGCCGCCGCCACGGCCAGCGCCAGCCAGCTCACAATCATCAGCGTCCCGCCAGTCGGCGCGGCAAAAGGAAACAGCCCGTGCCCCGCATAGTGCCGCAGCGTCAGGTCGCCGGCGAACAGACCGGCCGCGACAACGAATCCGAAAGCAGCTGCGATGCCGATTTTCGTGTGGACAATCCCGCGCTCGGCCAGCGCGACGGCGCCCAGTACGGCGCTGGCATGAAACAGCAGCATCGACGAGGCGGAAGCCAGCCGTGTCGCATCCGCGCCATGGGCGGAGGCGGCCGCCAGCATGACGCCGTCGGCGCCCATGATGGCCGCCAGCACGATCAGGATGCGGCTCGCGCGGTTCATCAGCCGCGCTCCTTCAACAGGCGCACCATCGCGGCGCGCAATTCCGGCATGCCGGCGCCGGAGCGCGAGGATGTCACCAATACTTCCGGAAACGCCGCCGGGTGTTTGGCGAGCGCCGCCGTGGTTTCGGCGATGTTCTTTTCGAGTTCAGTCGCCTTCACCTGGTCCGCCTTGGTCAGCACCACCTGATAGCTCACCGCCGACTTATCCAGCGTCTTCAGCACGTCCTGGTCGACATCCTTGATGCCGTGGCGCGCGTCGATCAGCACATAGACCCGCGCCAGCGTGGCGCGTCCTAACAGGAACTGATGGATCAGCTTGGTCCAGGACGCGACCTGGGTCTTGGGCGCCGAGGCGTAGCCGTAGCCGGGCATGTCGACCAGCCGCAGCCCTGCGCCGTCGGGGCCGTCGAAGAAGATCAGTTCCTGGGTGCGGCCCGGTGTATGCGAGGTGCGCGCCAGCGCGTTGCGGCCGGTGAGCGCATTGATCAGGCTCGATTTGCCGACATTGGAGCGGCCGGCGAACGCCACTTCCACGCCCGCCATCGGCGGCAGGGTTTCGATCGAGGGCGAGGCCCAAACGAACTTAAATTCGCCAGCGAAGAGTTTTCGGCCCTCTTCGATCAGCTTCGCATCGATGTCAGCGTTCATGCGCCGACGCTTAGCAAAGCGTGGCAGGGGACGAAAGGCGAATATGTCCGCCGATACCGGCAGGGCCTGGCGGACAGTTTCGCCGTCAAAACCGGTAATTCACGCCGAGGCGCGCGATGTGGCCGGTGAAATCGGCTTTGGCGTTGAAGATCGACGGAAAGTTGGGGTCGGTCATCAGGTGCGACAGGCTTCCAAGGTCGTAATAGAGATACTCGGCCTTGGCGCTCCAGTTGGCGGCAAATGCCCATTCGGCGCCGCCGACCGTCCAGCGCCGCCGCACACTGCAATACGGGTGAGCGACGTCGCCTACGCCTGCGGCTTCAACGAGGTGTCCTATTTCAACCGCTGCTTCCGCCGGCGGTTCGGCGCCTCGCCGACGCAAATGCGGGGAAGCTGAACGCGGGTCAAAGCGAAGCGCGTCTTCTCGGTCCCGAAAACGACTATGCCCGGGACATCTGGCGCGAAGACGCGCTTCGCGCTTTTGCCCGGGCATACGTCTGGATGGAAGTGCGACTAAACGGTCGAGTTCTTAGTCTCTGTCTTCACGCTTTTTTTTTGAAACGTCGCCTTGATGTTGTCGAACAGCTCCACCTTCACGCCGTTCTTGCGCATGATGTAGCTTTGCTGCAGCACCGAGAGCAGGTTGTTCCAGGCCCAGTAAATCACGAGGCCGGCCGGGAAGCCCGCGAGCATGAAGGTGAAGATCAGCGGCATCCAGTCGAAGATCATCTTCTGGGTCGGATCCGGCGGCGTCGGATTCAGCTTCATCTGGAACCACATCGTGATGCCCATGATGATCGGCCAGACGCCGAGCGCGAGGTAATGGCCGAACACCGGCAAATGCGTCGGGTCGAAAGCCAGCAACCCGAACAGGTTGAATAGATTGGTCGGGTCCGGCGCCGACAGGTCCTTGATCCAGCCGTAGAACGGCGCGTGGCGCATTTCGATGGTGACGAACAGCACCTTGTAGAGCGAGAAGAACACCGGGATTTGCAGCGCCACGGGAAGACAACCGGCAATCGGATTGATCTTCTCCTTGCGGTAGATCTCCATCATTTCCTGCTGCTGCTTCTGGCGGTCGTCGGGATAGCGTTCCTTCAGCGCCGCCAGTTGCGGCTGCACCGACTTCATCTTCGCCATCGAGGCATAAGACTTGTTGGCGAGCGGGAAGAACAACAGCTTCACCAGCACGGTCACCAGCAGGATCGAGAGGCCGAAATTGCCGACCAGGTGATAGAAATAGTCGAGCGCCAGGAACATCGGCTTGGTGATGAAGTAGAACCAGCCCCAGTCGATCAAGAGATCGAAATGGTTCAGCCCGAGCTGCTTGTTGTAGCCGCCATGGCCGGCCAGCGGGAAATTGATGCCGACGACGCCGGCTTCCTTGGCTCCCGCAAACAGCCGCGCATTGGCGCTGCCGGTGCCGCCGATCGCAATGGTCTGCGGATCCAGCAGATAGTCGGTCTGGTAGTGGCGCTGGGTGCCGACCAGATTGGAGGCGAAGCGGGCCGCCAGCTTGGCGGTGGTGTCGGGCAACAGCGCCGACGCCCAGTATTTGTCCGTGATGCCGAGCCAGCCATTGGTGACGTTGAAGGCGACGGATTTGGCGTCGTCGATTTTCTTATAGCCGTATTCCTGCAGGCCCTGCTCGCCGAGATAACCGATAAGGCCTTCATGCAGGATGTAGTAGCCCGAGACCTCCGGCGTGCCGTGGCGCGAGATCAGCGCGAACGGATAGAGCGTGACTGGCGCTGCGCCGACATTGCTGACGTCGTCCCTGATGGTGAAGAGATAGCGGTCGTCGACCGCAATGGTGCGGCGGAAGGTGAGGCCCTCGCCATTGTCGTATTTGAGTATCACCGGATTGCTTGGCGACAGATTGCCGGAGCCTTCCTGCTGCCACATCGTGTTCTGGTCGGGGATGCGCGCGGTCGAACCTGACGCCGGTACCCAGCCGAATTCCGCGTAATAGGGGTGCGCGGTATTCGAAGGCGAGTACAGCACGATCGCTGGCGACTTCGGATCGACGGTATCGCGGAATTTCTCCAGCGACAGGTCGTCGATGCGCGCGCCCTTCAGCGAGATGCTGCCGGAAAGCCGCGGCGTCTCGATCTTGATGCGGGGCGTGCCCGCAATCGCGGTGTCGCGGCTGACGATGGCCTGGGCCGCGCCCGGCTGATTGGTCGGCGTGGTAGCCGACGGCGTCGTGCCCGGTTGCGGGGTGGCGCCTGGGGTCGTCTGCTGCGGCGGCTTGGCGAGTTCGGCCTGGGTCTGGCTTTGCGCGCGCTGCCGCTCCATCTGCGGCGCGTTGTAGAAATATTGCCATGCGATCAGCACCAGGCCGGACAGAATGACGGCGAGGATGGTGTTGCGATTATCGGTCATCGTTTTGGGGTCTCGCCATTCAATTCGGATTGCGGGGCCTTTCGGTTCCGACTGACGTCTGAACCGGGGCCCTCCCGTTAGGTCTGGACGCGCGTTCTTTACGCGAACCGGTATCCACTTCGCTCGAAAAGGCTTCGCTGCCGCGCTGTGGTTTCGGCTGCCGGTCGAGGCGATGCAGCGCCGAGCGGAGATCGTCGAGCATGGTTGCGAAGTCGCGGGTGAGCGCGGCGCGGCGGCCGACCAGCACATAATCATGGTGTGGTCGCATGGATATGACGTCCAGCCGCTTCACGAGTTCGCGAAGCCGGCGCCGGATGCGGTTGCGCTCGGTGGCAGTACCGTTCTTTTTGGTAACGGTGAAACCGATCCGGATCGGGCCATCATCGTTGCGGAGGCGGCCCTGCACCACGAAGGCAGCGCTGTTCGCCCGCGTGCCATTGGCAACGGCGAGAAAGTCCGCCCGCTGCCTCAGCCGATCCATGAATGAAATCTCCGGAAGATCCGGCTCAGGCGCTCAGACGCTTGCGGCCACGCGCACGGCGGGCGGCGAGAACCTTGCGGCCGCCGGCGGTGGCGAGACGGGCGCGGAAGCCGTGACGGCGCTTGCGCACCAGTTTGCTGGGTTGATAAGTCCGCTTCACGGGTAGTTTCTCCGCTGACCGGGCAATTTGCCTGTTGGATTGAGATCAAGTCCGGTGATGCGGGCCGGCCCGAAAAAGGGCCATTTACGGCCCAAACGAGCCGCCCCCGGGTGGAACCGGGCCATCGCGGACAGTTGGCGCGGCTTATACGGGAGCGACCTGTTTTCGTCAATGTCGGGGGTTGTCGCATCGGCCGTTCTTTGAAACGTCGCAATTGGGGCGAATATATCTGTTTTCGCGGGGTTTTTGTGGGCGAGAAGGCGGCGTGCCCCGATCGGAACCAGCGGACATTAGCGATCGGTAATTTGACCGGTCAGGGGCGCAGAACGCATCCTCGGAATCAGTGTACGTCAGGACCGGCGCCGGTCTTGTGTCCCGGCGAAGCTCCAAACATGGGGCTCCAAACACAAAGATATCAAGGCGGATATTCGTGTCAGCGACCGACGACCAGCCGACCCCTCAAGCGCCGCAGTCCTCGGGCCAGCGGCGCCTTGGGCTGTCCGGCAAGCTTTTGCTGCTGACGATCCCGCTCGTGATGATCGCGCTGCTGATGATCTACGTGCCTTCGATCGCGAATTTCTGGACCAACCGGCTGAACGACCGCCTCGCGGCGGCCAACACCGCCGCTCTGGTGCTGGATGCCGCGCCGCTCGGCATGGTGCCGGATTCGCTGGCGCGGCAGATCCTGACCAGCGTCGGCGCCCGCGCGGTCGCCATCAAGATGGGGCAGCAGCGTCGGCTGCTCGCCAGCGCCGACCTGCCGGCGGCGATCGACCGCGACATCGACATGCGGACGCTGACGGTGTGGTCCGCGATCGTCGAATCGTTTGAGACGATGCTGGAGACCGGCAACCAGACCATTCGCGTGGTGGGGCCTGCGCCGGGAGCTGCGCAATTCATCGAGGTCGTGGTCGATGAAAAGCCGTTGCGGCAGGCGATGCTCCGGTTTTCCCGCAATCTGTTGCTGGTTTCGCTGGGCATCGCGATGCTCACCGCGGGGCTGGTCTACCTCGCGCTGCATTATCTGTTCGTCCGTCCGATGCGGCGGCTGACGGCCAATTTGGTAGGCTTCCACGAAAACCCGGAAAGTGCGGCGCGTATCATCGTGCCGAGCCAGCGCGGCGACGAGATCGGGGTCGCGGAACGCGAATTGTCCGACATGCAGCGCGATCTCGTCTCGATGCTCTCGCAGAAGAGCCGGCTCGCCGCGCTCGGCCTCGCGGTGTCGAAGATCAATCACGATCTGCGCAATCTTCTGGCGTCCTCGCAATTGCTATCGGACCAGCTCGCCAGCGTGCCGGATCCGCGCGTGCAGCGCTTTGCGCCGAAACTGATGCGTTCGTTGGAGCGCGCCATCGATTTCTGCCAGTCGACGCTCTCGTACGGCCGCGCGCAGGAAGCCGAACCGGACCGCCGCATGATCCTGGTCGAGCCTGTGGTGGCCGAGGTGCGCGAATCCGCCGGCCTCGCCGCTGATGCTTCGGTCACATGGATCAGCGCAATCGAGCGCTCGCTTTCGATCGACGCGGATCCCGACCAGCTCTTTCGCGTGCTGCTCAACCTGGTGCGCAACGCCGCCCAGGCGCTGGAAAGCGCCAAGGGCGATGCCGCGACCTTGCAGATCCGCATCACCGGCCGCCGCGAAGGCTCGGTTGCAATCCTCGAGGTGTCCGACACCGGCCCTGGCGTGCCGGCGAAGGCGCGCGAGCATTTGTTCGAGGCGTTCCAGACCTCAGGCCGCCCCGGCGGCAGCGGGCTGGGGCTGGCGATTGCCGCCGAACTGGTGCGCGCCCACGGCGGCGACATCCATCTGGTCGAAGGCACCATCGGCGCCACCTTCCGGGTCTCGATCCCCGACCGCCCTGTGGAACTGCAGAGCGTCCGCAACGAGCGGGCGCGGGCTTGAGGCGCCCGATCCGTCATTCCGGGGCATCGCGAAGCGATGAACCCGGAATCTCGATGTGATTACAGGGAGAATCGACCTCCACGCTGCCATACGTTCCGTAACGGCATCGGATTAACCGCCCCTGATTGGCCGGTCAGAACCTGCTTTCCGAGACCTTGCAAAGCGGGGCCGGAGCGGGTAGCTAAAGCGCTCTTTCGCGACCGTCCGGACCTTATTCGGACGCATCAGGGCCAAGCGGCCCAAATGCACAAGCGAAAACGCGCCCGTAGCTCAGCTGGATAGAGCACCAGACTACGAATCTGGGGGTCAGGAGTTCGAATCTCTTCGGGCGCGCCAGAATACGCTTCCAGAACAGTAGCTTGTCTTTCCATGGTTATTTGGCGCGAGGGCCAAATAAGCAAAATCGCGGGGTGCGAACGGTCTTTTGTGGACGCCGGCTCGCGTATAGAGCCCGCACACCGCGGTGCACCGGGAGCGTTGCTTGTCATGCGCCTTTGCGCGCAGACGCGCCGGTGAGTCCCATTCGCGATCTGGATTGCCCCCGATCAGGGATGCGCCGCCGCTATCCCCAGCGCGGTCTACCAGTTAACCGATTAGGTTGAATTTTTTGCGTTTTCGGCTAATGTTCCGCGTGTTCGAATCGCGGCATTAGGAACAGAGCCATGAGCAACCTTACCCCGTTTGGAATCACCTGCCGGAAGCTCCGGCTGGATAAGGGGCTGCGGCTGATGGACGTAGCTCGCAAGCTCAATTGTAGTTCGGCTTTCATTTCCGCTATCGAGACCGGGCGGAAGCCCATTCCAGACGCCTACATGCTATCGGTCGCCAGAGCGATGGACCTCTCGCCGGCAGAAATACGAGAGTTGCGTGGGGCATGCGACCGGACCCGTAAGGAAGTGTTGGTCGAGACGTTGCCGGAAGAGCAGCGCGAATTGGTGGCTGCGTTCGCCCGCAGACTCGATCACGTGCCCAAGCATGTGATGGCCGAGCTCAAGAAGGCCGTGCTGAAGTCGATCGCGGGAGAAGTGCCGTTTCGCCGGTCGCGGAGGGGAATGATCGTCCCGCCGCTTTCCACAAAAACTATTCGCGGCTTCTCCGAGCAGGTCCGTGATGCCTTCGTTGAAAGAAACACCATCGAATTCCCCATCATGGACGTCTTGGAATTTCGGATGGCAAGAATTTTCGAGGGCTTCTACATCGATCCCAGAGACGCAGAGTTCATGGGCGATGACGAGGGAAGAGTGACTGCAGGCAGCAACTGCATCCTGTTGCGTGAAGATGTCTACGAAGGTGCTTGGTCAGGCAATCGCAGGGATCGGTTTACGGCCTGCCACGAGCTCGGTCATTTCTTGATGCATCGGACGATCACCATGGCCCGCGCCCGTCAGGACAGCGACAAGATTTTCTGCGACGCCGAGTGGCAGGCAGACACGTTTGCCGGATCGCTGATGATGTCGCCGCGCCACCTGCCGTTGTTCTCGAACGCGGCGGAGGCGGCGGAAGCCTGCAAGATGACCGGCTACGCGGCCGAGGTCATGTGGAGCAAGTACGAGGCGGAGGGAAAATTCCCTCAGCCGACCGACCAGATGGCGATGTTCTAGGAGGACTGCATGAGCGCCGAAGTGAATGATTGAGGTCGCCTGTACCACCCGGACCTGAAGGGGGTGGGGGCGTCCGGATCGGTGGTTGCACACCGATCCGAACGCCGAAGGCCAAGGCCAACAACCCAATGCGCTCGTAGCTCAGCTGGATAGAGCAGGTGCCTAGTAAGCCCGAGGTCGCAGGTTCGAGTCCTGCCGAGCGCGCCATCCGCAACGAACGCACATAGGTTCTATAGCCTATGTGGCCTCCGTTGTTAAATCGTCAATGCCCATAATTTCAAGTCTCCCCTGACACTTCGCGTCGCCTCTTAACCTTGCCGCGCGCAAATCCTCTAGACGCGGTGGCGTACACGCCACGGAGTTCCGCTTCCAGCAGGCTGTTGGCCACAATGAGCGCCTGCACCGTGGCGCGCAGGTCGCCGTCGCATGCCGTGATCGCTTGGTCGGTCGCGATCTCCAGCGCGTCTGGTTCAGGCTGCTGATTTGGTTCCGGGCTGCCGGGCATTGCGATGGTCCGTGATCAGCACATAACATATCGTTCTTGGTTTGTTCTGTCAACGGAGCGTGCCAGACGTCGAAGCGCCGCAGAGTCGCTTGAGCGCTTGGGCGACACGTTCGCGACGCAGGGCGTAGCGCAAGATCGGACGAAGTCGGAGCGCCGCGGTTTGGGGCGGATGATGGGGTGCTCCATCATAGCGCTACAGCGAAACAATAGTGCCCATCTTCATCGACCGTGGCGCGCCACTCCGCGATTTTGTGTAATTTCGCCGCCGAAGCCTGCCGGCGTCGGTCGAATGCCGCACTTCGTCGCCGCAGCTATGCCGCCGATCTTCTGCTGCGCGACCGCGGCGGCGCTGGCTCTTTAGTCGACGTGAAGATGCGCAAACCTCAGCCGCCTCGCTTGGCGACCTCCGCGCCGTAGCGCGCTCTCGCGTCCTCCACGGCCTGGGCCTGTGCCGCCGCGAGATTCTCGCGCACATCCTTGGCACGGCGCGCGGCATCGAGGGTTGCTTGGGCGTGGCCCTGGAATTGCGGCATCACCTCGCGCGCGATCAGCTCGTACGAGCGCCGTGTCGCCGCCGGATTGGCCCAGTTGTGCGCTAGCAGGAGATACGCGCCGAACCCGCCATTCGACTGCTGCCACAGCCGCTCGATCTGCGCGGCGCAGGCGTCCGCCGTGCCGATGGCGCCGAGACCGGAGCCGTTGATGAACTCGATCATCTCGCTGACCGAGTTGCCGGCCACAGCCATTTGCGGAAACGCTGCGACCTGCTGGAAGTAGCGGAACCAGTGCTCGATGCCGTACTCGACATCGCGATACGCCTGCTCCTTGGTTTCTGCGATATGGCACAATCCGACGAGCCGCCACTTGCTGCGGTCCGCGGTCTTGCCGTGCGCCTTCGCTTCTGTCGTCAGCACGTCCCAGTGCAGCGCCAGCGCGTCGAAGCCGGCGGCGGTGGTGGCCCCGACCGAGAGCATGCCGGCACCATGCCGGCCGGCGAGCTTCGCGCCGGTCGGAGAGGCGACCGCCGCGACCGCCACGTCGAACAGCGGATTGGAGTAGGGACGCAGATGCAGCCGCGCGTCGCGCAAATCCCAGCGATCGTTCTTGAACGTGACCGGCTCGTCGCTGGTGAGAAGCTTCGTGACGATGCCCATCCCGTCTTCCAGCAGGCCGCGGGTCTGGCTCTGCTGCAAGCCGATCATAATGCCGTCGGTCGGCAGCGAGCCCGGACCGAGACCGAGCATGGCACGCCCTTGAGTCAGATGGTCGAGCAGCACGATGCGTTCAGCCACCCACAGCGGATTGTGATAGGACACGCTGATGACGCCGGTGCCGAGCTTGATGTGACGGGTTCGCTCGGCGGCCGCGGCGATCATGATTTCGGGTGAGGCCGACAGCTCGGTTCCAGCCGAATGGTGCTCGCCGAGCCAGGCCTCATCATAGCCGCAGCGGTCGAGCCACTGGATCAGCTCGAGATCGCCTCGCAGCGCGAGCGTCGGGTTGATGCCGGGTTTGTGAAAGGGCGCAAGAAAGATACCGAAGCGCAGGCGGTTCATGGACGATCCTCCGCGGTTGTTATGTGGTCTTTCTCATTGGGATAGTTCTCCGCTTCTTTGACCGGAACAAGGCGGGTTTGCGCGCGGGCGTTTCGCGTATTCCTCGAAAAGACACCAGCCACGTGGGGGGCCCTGCGCCACCAGGTCGTGTAACCCCTGTCGCGAGGCGATCCCGATTGGGCGCGCCTTGATGTCATGACCGACGAGGAAGTCGCGGCCGCAGCGCTGTCCGACTCGGCGCCACGCGAAACGCGCAGGTGATCATTTGTTGGGAGCGGAACTTCCGGTGTTGCCGGTCGAAGGCGGGCCGACCATGATGTGAAATCCGGGAAGGTGTTTGGAAAGTCGATGGCGGAAAAAGCTGAAGTCGTGGTGCTCGGTGCGGGCATCGTCGGCGTATCAACAGCCTATGCGGCGCGGCAGTGCGGGATGTCGGTCGTTCTCGTCGACCGGCGCGAGCCCGGCAGCGAGACCTCCTATGGCAATGCGGGCATCATCAGCAGCGGCTCGATAACGCCGCTCAACAATCCGTCGCTGTGGAAGGCGCTGCCGAAATACCTGACCAACCGCCACGCGGCCTTGCGCTGGAATCCGATCTGGGCGCTTCAGAATATGGGATGGGTCGCGCGTTTTCTGGCGGATTCGGCCGCCTCGCGTCTTCGGCCGCGCGCAGCCGCGCTGCATGGGTTGATCGGCGCATCGGCGAAACTGCACCGGGAATGGATCGTGAAGGCGGAAGCGGGGCATCGCATTCGCGAGACCGGCTGGCTCAGGGCGTGGCGGAGCGATGCGGAACAGTCAGCGAAGCAGGAGCAGGCGTTCCTGGCCGAATACGGCATCGCCAGCGAATTGCTCGACCGGCAGGCTATCTCCGCGCTCGAGCCTGATATCGTGCCGGTCTATAAAGTGGGCCTGCTGCACACAGAGACCGCCTCGGTCGACTCGCCGGGCGCGGTGGTCAAGGCCTATGCACGGATGTTCGCTCGTGCCGGCGGCGATGTCAGGCAGGCAGACATCAAGGCGATCGTGCCCGACGGTGATCGCTGGCGTGTGGCGCTGGCCGATAGTGGGATATTGGCGCGCCATGTCGTGGTCGCAATGGGACCGTGGTCCGCGGATATTTTGCGGCCGCTCGGCTATCGCGTTCCGCTCGCCTTTGAGCGTGGCTACCACCGCGAATTCAAGCCGAACCCCGCACGCCCGCTGCAGCGTCCGGTCTATGATATCGACGGCGGTTTCATCATGACCCCGATGGAGCAGGGCATCCGCGTCACCTCGGGCGTCGAACTGACCGGTCGCGATGCGCCTTCCTCGTTCGCCCAGCTCGATCAGGTCGTTCCTCTCGCGCGTGGCGTGGCTGAATTCGGCGACGCTGTCGGCGATCCGTGGCGAGGATCGCGGCCGACATTGCCCGACGGCCTGCCGATGATCGGTGCGGCGCCCCGGCATGCCGGGCTGTGGCTTGCTTTCGGCAACCAGCACATCGGCTTCACGACGGGTCCCGCGACCGGCGCGGCCATTGCCGCCATGATCGGTGGCGCGCCGCCTTCTTTCGACGTTAGGCCGTTTGCGCCGGGGCGCTACATTTCATGATCTGCGCACCGCAACAGGAACGTTGCGGTGGGCCTGAGCTGGCCGACTGCGATCGCTCGAAAAATGGGCGTTGAGCTTTACAAAGGTCAGGCAGCAGGGCGCCGAAGCCCCGCGGCGTCTTGAGCGGCGGACCCTCGTGCTCGATTTGGTTCGGGAACGGCCCAAATTCTTCAATCAGGTAGGATCGGGAGATTACATTCTGCGTTGGCACACACATTGCAACCATCGCGACGGGCCGTCGTCGCCGTGGGCAATCTTGGCAATCGCTAACTCGCTCTTGCGTGGGACGACGGTTTGGTGACACCGTTGCGTTCGCTTGGCCGGCCTGAGAACGTGGGGGCGCGCTCGCCGGTCCTGGGGTTTTGGTGATGTTGCGTTTGATTGCCCGGCGTCTTGCCATCGGTGTGCTGGTCGCATTCACCGTGATGACGCTCGCATTCCTGCTGACGCGGCTGTCGGGCGATCTTGCGGTTTCGATCGCCGGCCCGTCGGCAACGCAGGCCGACGTCGAAATCGTGCGCAAGGCCTACGGCCTCGATCGCCCGCTCTATATCCAGTTCTTCGCCTGGACCGGCCGCGCCATGGTCGGCGATTTCGGCCAGAGCTATTTCTTCAAGGACAGCGTGGCCAACTTGATCCAGAAGCGCCTGCCGATCACGGTCACGCTCGGCCTGGTCGGCCTGAGCCTTGCGTTGGTCATCTCGATTCCACTCGGCATCCTGGCGGCGCTGCGCGAAAATACCTGGGTCGACCGCGGCGTCACCCTGTTCACGATGGTGGGGCAGGCGGTGCCAAGCTTCTGGCTGGCGCTGATCCTGATGATCGTGCTCGGCCTGCAGCTCGGCATCCTGCCGATCTCGGGCACCGGCACCTGGCAGCATTTCGTGATGCCGGGGATCGTGCTCGCCTTCACGGCGATCCCGGCGCTGACGCGGCTGACGCGCTCGGGGATGATCGAGGCGATGGCGTCCGACTATATCCGCACCGCGCGCGCCAAAGGCCTGTCGCGGGCGCGCATCATCTTCAAGCATGCGCTGCGCAACGCCGCCATTCCCGTCGTGTCGATCGCGGCGGTTCAGCTCGGCTTCATGCTGGGCGGCTCGATCGTCATCGAGACGGTGTTCGCGCTGCATGGCGTCGGCTACCTCGGCTGGGAGAGCATCGCCAAGAATGATTTTCCCGTCGTGCAGGCGGTGGTGCTGGTGCTCGCCGTGTTCTATATCGGCCTCACGCTACTGGCCGACATCCTCAATGCACTGCTTGATCCGAGGCTGCGCACGGGATGAGCGAGCCGATTGCCATTCTGGCGCCGCAGCCTTCGAGCACAGGTAGCTCGCGCATCGGCACCGCCGGCTTTGCGATCGGGATCGCCATCGTCGCGCTCGTCGTCGCAGCCGCCGTCGTCGGCAATGCGCTGGTGCCGCAGGACCCGTTCATTCAGGATCTCGGCAATCGATTGAAGCCACCGTTCTGGATGGAGGGCAGCCAGGCCGGGCACCTGCTCGGCACCGATCAGCTCGGGCGGGATTATCTGGCGCGGCTGGTCTATGGTGCGCGCATTTCATTACTGATCGGCATCATGACGGTCATCACGTCGGGCCTGATCGGCATCACGCTCGGCGTGCTCGGCGGTTTCTTCGGCGGCCGTGTCGACGATGTCGTGCTGTTCGCCATCACGACGCGTTTGTCGATCCCGGTCGTGCTGGTCGCGCTCGCGGTGGTCGGCCTGATGGGATCGGGCCTCGGGCTCGTCGTCGCGACCCTTGGACTGTTGTTATGGGACCGCTTCGCGGTGGTGGCGCGCGCCACCACCATGCAGGTCCGCAACCATGACTATGTCAGCGCGGCCTGGTGCGCCGGCGCTTCGATGCCGCATATCCTGATCAAGGAGATCCTGCCGAACATCGCGAGCCATCTCGCCGTGGTGGCAACGCTGGAGATGGCGCTCGCAATCCTGCTCGAAGCCGCGCTGTCGTTCCTTGGCCTCGGCGTGCCGCCGCCGCTGCCGTCCTGGGGGCTGATGATCGCCGAGGGCAAGGATTACATGTTCTTTTCACCCTGGGTGATCATGATCCCGGGCGTTGCGCTCGCTGTTCTGGTGCTCGGCATCAATCTGGTTGGCGACGGATTGCGTAATCTGCTCGGCGCGGAGCGGCTGCGATGAGCGCGCTGTTGGAGGTCGAGGAACTTCAGGTGAGTTTCGGCGGCCGTACCGCGGCGGTGCGCGGTGCCTCGTTCCGGGTCGAGAAGGGCAAGACCCATTGCCTGGTCGGCGAATCCGGCTGCGGCAAGTCGGTCACCGCGCTGGCGGTCATGAGCCTGCTCGCGCGCGGCGGCCAGCGTTCGGCGAAACGGATGAGCTTTGCCGGCACTGACCTCACGTCGCTGTCGGACCGCGAGATGGCGCGCCTGCGCGGCAATCGCATGGCGATGATCTTTCAGGAGCCGATGACCAGCCTCAATCCGGCGTTTACGATCGGCTCGCAGATGGCGGAAGTGCTGACGCGCCACAAGGGCGGCTCGCGCGCCGCGGCGCTGGACCGCGCCGCCGAACTGATGGGCCGCGTCGGAATCACCGCGCCGGGGATGCGGCTCGGCCAGTTCCCGCACCAGCTCTCGGGCGGCTTGCGCCAGCGCGTGATGATTGCGATGGCGCTAATGTGCGATCCCGAATTGCTGATCGCCGACGAGCCGACCACTGCGCTCGACGTCACCGTACAGGCGCAGATCCTGCGGCTGCTCGCCAACCTCAAGCGCGAACTCGGCCTCTCGATCCTGCTGATCACCCACGATCTCGGCATCGTCGCGCGCGTCGCCGACCATGTGTCTGTCATGTATGCCGGCGAGGTGGTCGAGCGTGCGACGACCGCGGAATTGTTCCGCGCGCCGCAGCATCCCTATACGCGCGGTCTCTTATCCTGCGTGCCGGTGCCGGGCCGCGTACAGCGCGACCGGCCGCTCGGCTCGATCCCCGGTGTTGTGCCGGCGATCGGCCCCGGCTTTGCCGGCTGCGCCTTCCGCTCGCGCTGTGCCCATGCCGACGAGACATGCACGCGCACGATTCCGCGGCGGCAGGCAGGCGATGCGCACGACTATCTTTGCCGGCTCGCGCCTGATAGTGCGGAGCTGCAACCCGCATGACCGCCGCGATCGAGGTCGAGAATCTGCGGTGTGAATTCCGCGTCCATACCGGCTTGATGTCGGCGGAAAAGCGCGTGGTCGCGGTCGACGATGTCAGCTTCAGCGTGCCGGCCGGCAGCGTGCTCGGCGTCGTCGGCGAATCCGGCTGCGGCAAATCCACGCTCGCGCGCCTGATCCTCGGATTGCTCAAGCCGACGGCGGGCGCCGTGCTGGTCGATGGCAAGCGCCTGTTCGACCTCGACCGCAAGGCGCGCGCCCGGCTGATCCAGCCCGTGTTCCAGGATCCGTTCGCCTCGCTCAATCCGCGCCGGCGCATCAAGGACATCGTCGCTTTGCCGCTGGCCGCGCAAGGGACCTTCTCGCGGACCGAGATCGAGCGCCGGGTCGCAGGCATTCTCGAGCGCGTCGGGCTGTCGGCCGCCATGGGCGAGCGCATGCCGGCGCAGCTTTCTGGCGGGCAGCGCCAGCGCGCGGCGATTGCGCGCGCGTTGGTGCTGGAGCCCAGGATCGTGATCTGCGACGAGCCGACCAGCGCGCTCGACGTCTCGGTGCAGGCGCAAATTCTCAATCTGCTCGCCGATCTGCGCCGCGACCTCGGGCTCACCTACCTCTTCATCAGCCACAATCTCGCGGTCGTGGAACATGTCGCGAGCGAAGTTGCGGTGATGTATCTCGGCCGTTTTGTCGAGCGCAACGAAACCGACGCGCTGTTTCGCAGCCCCCGGCATCCCTACACGAAGGCGCTACTGGAGAGCGTGCTGACGCCGGAGCCGGGCAAGGGCGTGCCTGATATCGGCCTCGGCGATGTCATGCCGGATCCGGCCAATATTCCGCCGGGCTGCCGGTTCAACCCGCGCTGCCGCATCGCGGTCGAACGCTGCCGCCATGAGGCACCAACGCGCATGGTCCGGCCGCCGCAGGGGATGGTAGAATGTCATCTGGCATAGGGCGTGCGTCACGCCACGTCACAAAACACGGATAATGGAGGGCGATATGCG
Organism: Bradyrhizobium sp. AZCC 2262; assembly: GCF_036924535.1. Lineage (NCBI taxonomy): Bacteria > Pseudomonadati > Pseudomonadota > Alphaproteobacteria > Hyphomicrobiales > Nitrobacteraceae > Bradyrhizobium > Bradyrhizobium sp. AZCC 2262. The sequence goes on from NZ_JAZHRT010000001.1 coordinate 8,725,998, forward strand.
TATGCAAAACAGGCTCGGCGCGGCAATTCTGGCGGTGGTGCTGCTCGGCGCCGGTGCGGTACCCGCGACAGCCCAGAAATCCGCCGACACGTTGCGGATCGTGATGCGCGATGCGCTGCCCAACATCGATCCCTATTACAACAATTTGCGCACCGGCGTGGTGATGCACCATCAGGGCTGGGACGCGCTGGTCTACCGCAATCCGGATACGTTCAAGCTCGAGCCGTTGCTCGCCACCGAGTGGAAGCTGCCGGATCCGACCACCATCGAGTTCACGCTGCGCCCGGGCGTAAAATTCCACGACGGCAGCCCGTTCACTGCGGACGACGTCGTCTACACCATCAACCTGATCGCCGATCCGGCGAGCCGGCTGTCGACGCCGGCGAACTACAACTGGCTCGACAAGGCCGAGAAGACCGGCGACCTCTCGGTGCGCGTCACGCTGAAGCGGCCGAACCCCGCGGCGCTGGAATATTTCGCGCTCGTGATTCCGATCTATCCCAAGGCCTATCGCGAGAAGGTCGGGGCCGAAGGCTACGCCAAGGCGCCGGTCGGCGCGGGTCCCTACAAGATGACCAAGGTCGAACCCGGCGTCTCCATCGACTTCGAGCGGTTCGAGGATTACTGGGCCGGCAGCCCGAAGGGAAAGCCTGCAATCAAGAAGATGAGCGTGCGCTTCGTGCCTGACGCCACGACCGAGATGACAGAATTGCTCGCCGGCCGCGCCGACTGGATCTGGAACATGAATCCGGACCAACTCGAGCCCGTGAACCGGATGCCGCATCTGCAGGCGGTGCGGAAAGAATCGATGCGGGTCGGCTATCTCTCGCTCGATGCGGCCGGCCGCACCGGCGCCGACAATCCCTTGACCAAGCAGAAGGTGCGTCAGGCGATCTGGCATGCGATCGATCGCAAGGCGATCGCCGACAAGCTTGTCACCGGTGGCAGCCGCGTTCCGGCAGCACCATGCTTCCCGTCGCAGTTCGGATGCGACGCCGAAATCGCCGTGCCTTACGACTACGATCCGGCGAAAGCGAAGCAGCTCCTCACTGAAGCCGGCTATCCCGATGGCTTCGATGTCGAGCTTGCCAGCTACGTGCTGCCGCAATGGGGCTCGGCGGTTCAGAACTACCTGCATGCGGTCGGCATCCGCGCCAAGCTCAACCAGCTCCAGACGGCGGCCCTGATCCAGCGCGCCAAGGCGGGTGAGCTGCGCATGTATCTCGGAAGCTGGGGCAGCTTTTCGATCAACGACGTCTCGGCGTTTCTGCCGAACTTCTTCGACGGCGGCGCCGACGACTATGCGCGCGATCCCGACGTGCAGAAAGGACTGCTCCAGGGCGGATCGACCATTAACCCGGAGGTGCGCAAGGAGGCCTATTCGGCGGTGATCAAGAAGATCACCGAGCAGGCCTACTGGGCGCCGCTGCACACCTATGTGACGACCTACGGTTACTCCAGGCAGCTCGATTTCACGCCGTATCAGGACGAACTGCCGCGGTTTTATCTGGCGAAGTGGAAATAAAGCCGGACCTCACTGCGGTCGTTCGTCACGTGCACTGCGCGGGGCTTCGGCCCCGCGACCGAATGCCGTGGAGCTCACCTCTCCCGGCAGCCCGGAATTCCCGAATATTTAATCTTTCGGCTGCATAGTACCTTCTTTGGATACAGTCTCCCTTAATGTCCGCCCGAGTTTTTTCGCGATGGTCGAAACCCGGATTGCACCACGTGTCCGTATCATGAAGGCCGCCAAAATCGAGTATGGCGGCGACAAGTATGCCTGTACCGTTCGCGATATTTCCGCCACGGGCGCGGCGCTGGATTTTCCGGACCTGATCCGTATTCCCGATGAATTCACGTTGATCCTCCCCGAGGACGGATTGAAGCTGCCCTGCCATGTCGTTTGGCGCAGCGCGTACAGGGTCGGCGTAGCATTCGACTAGCGGCGTAAGAACTTCGTGGGGTGGGCAAAACGCAGCGCGCCCACCATTACCGGCGACGTCCCGTATGGTGGGCACGGCGCGACCCGCTGGCTCGCAATGAGGGCGGCACTGCCAAGCCGCGTCTGTGACCTCAACTGCCGAACCGCTCGATAACATCCGCGAGCGGGATATGGCCGACACAAGCGCCTGTTCTCGGACCGATGTCGCCGTTCTCCAACGCCGTTGCATGGATGACGGCCGGGTCGGCCTCGATGCGCCGGCGCAGGGCGGCGAGCTTGGGCCAGCGTGAAGGATTGGCGACCTGATGGAAGTCGAGCCATCGCGCGACGCCGACCAGAAGGCCATCGGCCAGCGTCGGGCGCTCACCCATGAGAAAAGGTTGATCCCCGATCATGGCCTCGATCTTGTCGTGCCGCTCGATCACCCGCGCGGCGCCGAACTCACGCAGCGATGCCTGCATTTGCGGGTTCGGTTTCGCCATCTCCATCGCCACCCATAGCGGCGAGAAGGCGCCGGTGAAGCCGGTGTTAACAAAGGCCATCAGCTGGTGCATCCGGTCGGCTTCCGGCGACAGAGGCGCAAAACTGATGCGCTGCTCGCTGTCTCTTGCCTCCAGCCATCTTGCGATCGCCATCGTCTCGGTCAGCACCCGCCCTGCGTCCGTGATCAGGGCCGGCGTTTCATGCCGGGCATTGATGCGGGCATAGGAAGGGTCGCGCATCTCGCTGAGCATATCGACCCGGCAGAGCGAATAGGGTTTGCCAAGCCATTCGAGGGCGGCGACAAGTCCCATCGAGCTTCCGGCCGGGAAGCCATAAACAAGAACCGGTTCCATTGGTTTGTTCTCCGTGATTTCCGCTGATCGCGCTGCGCAGCGTGGCTGGAATCTACGGATCGCGCTGCCCAAGTAAATTACGCACCTTTTTGTAACCACGAGTGATCGGATGAAAGATCTCGTCTCCCGCTGTCCCATCGAAGAAGTGATGCAGGTCATCAGCGGCCGCTGGCCCGGCCTGCTGATCTACTATCTGAAGCAGGGCACGAAACGCTTCAGTGATTTGCGCAGGGACAACCCCGCCATCTCGCACAGGATGCTCACTCGGGAGCTTCGCAAGCTGGAGGATGCCGGCATTGTCGCGCGCAGTGAATTCGAGGGATATCCGTTGCGCGTGGAATATGATCTGACGCCGGCCGGCCTCAAGCTCGTGCCGTTACTTGACGCGCTCGGTAGCTGGTGGGATGCGACTGAAGCTGGCCGCAGTCAGGGCACGTTACCGGTCCGGGTGACGGAATAATCACAACGCGAGGTACATCAGCCCTCCGGCAAGCCCGCCGCCGCCATCAATTGCATGATCCGTTCGGCCGCCTCGAGATAGACCGGGCTGCAATTCTTTCTGGGCGTCGGGACGTTTTGCACGGTCGAGCCGGGCCGCAATTCACGGCCCTTTTCCATCGCCGCTCTGGCTTCGTCAGTTTTTCCCAATTGTTGATAGGCCGCCGCCAGCAGCATATGCGTGCGACCACTGGCTGCGGTGATCGCGATCGACTTGAGTAGCCAGGGCACCGCGTCTTCGGCACGGCCCATCAGCATGTTGGCCCAGCCCGCGCCGATCATCCATGTCCAGCGCGACACCTGCGGCGTGTCGAACCGGTCCGCCTGCTTGAACGTCGCCAGCGCGTCCTCGAATCGTCCCGTTTGGATCTGCGCAAGGCCGACATGATACAGCGCGATCCCGTTCCACGGATCGAAGCTCAAGGCTCTCGCGCACGCGACAAGGCTGGCGCGAAACTGGTTGGTCGCGTTGAGGAAGCGGCAATAGGCCTCGAGCGTCGGGATATGATTGGGCTTTGCGCGCAGCGCCTGCTGCAGCATCGCGTCGGTCTTGGCCTCCGCCGCTTCGCGCTCGGGTCCGCTCAGCCACACCATCTGCACGCCGCGCATCAAGAGCGCGGCCAGCGCCACCTGTACGTCGACATTGTCGGGATCCTCGGCGAGCGCTTTCTCCAGCATGGCCTGCGCCGCCTGAAAACGTTCCGGCGAGGTCTGGTTGATATGGGCGGTGGCCTGTTCGATCACGACCTTGCTCTTCGAGGCGGGTGGCGTGTCGGCATTCAGCAGTTCGTTGATGCGCAGCGCCAGGGCGTGACCGACGCCCGCCGCGAGCCGGGACTGCTGCATCTGCAGGTCGGTATCCGCAGGGTTGACCGAGTACGACGCGGTCCACTTGACCTCGCCGGTTGCCGTGTTGGTCATGCGCGTTCGTATCGTCCAGGCCTGCTCGCTCTTCTGTAGTTCGCCCTTCACCACGAAGTCGGCCTTCGGTGCATCCGTTTCCGGGGCCAGCACGCGGATGTTTTCGATCTTCGCCAGCCCGTCGGTGAGGCGGTCGCTCACCTCGGCCGCCATCTGGGCGACGAGGGGATCGTTGCTCGCATCCGCGATCGGCATCACGGCGATGGTCGCGGGCCCGCGCGCAAAGATCAGGCCGGGGCGCAACATCCACACGCCAATCGCCGCGCACAGGATGGCGAGCCCCGCGACAGAAGCGAACGCGATGCGACGCCGGCTGAAGTCGAAAAAGCGTTTCGCGGGTTCGCTGTTCGTTTCAACCGTCGCCATCGTGTCCGGTACGGCCGGTTCGGGCTGGCTGACGGGCGCAATTTCCGGCACCGTAGGGACGGGGACCTCAGTCACTTCGGCCTGGAACAGGTAGCCGCGGCCGGAGATCACCCGGACCACCTTGCGCTTGTCGTCGCCGAGCGCGGTGCGGATTTCGCGGATGCATTGAAAAAGGCTGTCCTCGCCGACATGGACGTTCGGCCAGGCGGCTTCCATCAACTGCTGCTTGCTCAGGACGCGGCCGGCATTCTTGGCGAGCAGCCGCAGTATCTCCAGGGTCTTGGGCCGGAGCCTGATCGTCCCGCCATCGGGCGCGCGCAGCTCGGCGCGCTCGGAATCGAGCTCGAAACCAGAAAAGCGCAGCACCGTCCCCCTCCCGCCGGCAACTGTCCCCATTTAGTCCCCGGATCGACCTCAAAAATGTGCCCAGACCCACAGGTGCGCCGAATATCAGAAAAATTTCAGAATGTCCCGGGTGCAATCTCAGGACGTTCGGAGCGCAAAATGACAGGTATGGGCCAAATTGATTTGGGAGTCGTGCCGAATGGGGACTGCGATGCCGGACAGGCGCGGGTCTCGGCAGGCCGGGCGGACAATGGTCGATACACGTTATTGCTACGTTGAGCGGCGCGACGCCGCGCTGGCCACGGCGTCCGCCGAAGTGAAATGGCGTAACGGCTTTGCGGTCGGCGCCACCTTCAAGGGCGAGTTCTCCAATGTCACCCGCAGCGGCGCAGGCTAAGGGGGCGTTCGCCATGTGTGGTGAGCTTCACAACCGGACCGGCATCTTCATGCTAAAATCAATTCGCCCCGCCCACGACAAAGCCCCTGAAGAAGCCGATCAGCCCGCAAAGCAAGGATTGAACAGCATGGCCGAAGCTCTGAACCTCGCCCAGGTCAAGGCCGAACTGTCCTATCTCAATCGTCTGGAGGAAAGGCGCGAGACCAACGTGGAGAATTTGAAGCGCCTGAAGGAAGCCCGTGACGCTCTGCTCGGCAAGGGAAGTGAAGTCGCGGGGACCTCAACCTCACGAAGATTCTAGAGCCGCCGATTGCTTCGCGGGGCCTCGGCCGGTGCCTTGCGTCGACCCGGCGGCTCGCAATGACGGAGCATGGTTGGTGATCTATCGTCTCAACTCGGCAATGCCCAATTCCGTCCACATCCAGTCGAAGCTGTAAGTCGCCATCGCACTATTGGACTCGCCGGCCTTGGCCGTCCGGTTTTCCATCATCTTGAGCCAGTCGGCGACTTTCGCGCGCCCGCTTGCGGTCTTGACCGCCGCGCGTGGCGATTTGTTTCCGAGCGCCGGGACGGGTTGATCGAGCGTGTCGCGATAATGCCGGTCCATGGTTTCGTGGATCATCGCGCTCCGCTCCTGCTCTGAAACATCGTACTGCTGCGGCGCATCCGCATCGTATGACGCCAACATCTGCTCGACGGTTTCCGTCACGACCGAAGGCTGCCCGATGCGCTCTCCAAGTATCGTGGACAACAGTTCAATCCCCCGTTCCGAACGCTCCAGCGAATTGACCGATAGCACCAGGGTTCTGCCGTCCAGTTCAACGCTGCCGAGCACGAGCGCGCCGTTGTCGCGCGTCGTTTCGATGGTCAGGGATTTCGACGGTCGGGCTCGGGCGGCCGATACTGCGGCGCGTTTCTTCAAACGGACCCAGTTCCATTGCGTCGCGGTTGCCGGCCGGAGATCGGCGCATAAATCCAGCGCCGCGCGGACGTCGTCGTCCGCCGTGCCGTCGGCGAGCGGATAGCTAATCGTGCATTGAAGGAGCTCATCGCCGTCGGCGTTGCGCAAATCGGGCATTTCCGGCTGTTCGGCCCGATCGATCGCGTCAAGGAGCCAGCAGGTCGTGAACGTCGAGCTTACCGCACGCAGCCTTTCGGTTTCCGAAAGGTTGGTGATGACGGCTGCGTCGAAGTCTTCTCCGATCGCTTTGGCTAACTCCTTCTTTTCCTTTCGGGTGAGCTTGCCGATGCTGCGAAAGCCTTTGATGAGATCTTCCGATGTCTCGTATTCGTACGACAACACGGCGCCGCTGATCTGCGTCTGCTGCCCCACCTGAACGACGCGCCCGGCGAAGCGGTCCCATTGCTTGAGGGTGCGGGTTGCCGACCGCTCGCTGATCAGCACCGGCTCGCCTCCGCGCACGAGATCGCGCGCGCGAAACGATTTATCGGGCACGACGTCGCTCACTTCGTAGATACTAACCACCGAATTTCGCAAAGCGGCCATATAGGCGCGAACGGATGAGGTTTCCGTCGATCCAGGGCGCTTCAGATACTCGTCGACGATGTTGCTGCCGTCGTCGAACTCCCGCGTCAGCAGGTCCTCGAAGGCGCTGGCCCAGACCGTTCGCATGAACAGATCCTCGCCGAGGGCCGAGACGATCGCGCCGGCCTCGAGGCCGGTCTCGTCGCAGGTCGGAAACACGTGATCTTCGAGGACCGCTTCAAACCGGTCGCGCCATGGCTCGCGCGTCGTCCATTTCATCAGCCCCTCGAGCAAATGCTTGCGCGCCATATTCCGGCTCCACCATGGGACCGTCGACCGCGGTCCGTGGCGTTACTCTATCGTTCCAATGATGGTCTGCAATCACTCGCAGCGAAATCAACAGGGGCCAGTCAACGCCGGTCCGGCTCCGACGCCGGGCCGGCCGCAGGCTCGATCGTTATGCCGTTGACTTCGCTCCAATCCCTCAACGCCGTCTCGGTCGCCTTGTTCTCGAAATCGTACCATCGATCGAGCGCGTTTTTTCGTTGCAGCAGATCCTTGAACCGCGCATAGGCGCCCCTCTTGTCGAACATTCGCCGGATTTCATCGTATTCGTCCGGAAGAATTTGCCTGGCGAACTCGAACACCAGCGGCTTGCCGAGGTCGAGTTCCTTCTTGTGAGGGATCGAGAGATATTTTTCCTCGTCGTCGGCATCGTCCGGCCACGCTTCGATGTCCTCCTCCACGTCGGTCTGCCAAAGAAATTTGCCGGTCTTCCGGCAGAGGAGGGCCTCATGCTCGCCCGGCTGTCCGAAGCTGGCGAATTCGAACGCATGTAGCAGCTCATTCCAATCAACAGATACCGGCATCGGTGTTCTCCCACTTGCCGCGGTTGGCAGACCCTCCGCTGTCATCGCTCGCAATGACGATTGAGATTATCAGCCATTCATCCGCTCGTCACATGCACACCGGGCCTCTCGCCCGCATTCCACTTGCCGCCGATCGCTCGCTCGATCTGCGCGGCCAGTTGCAGCAGCAACCCGTCATTGGCCTGCCTGGCGATTGCCTGGATGCCGAGCGGCAGGCCGTGCTCATGGGTGGCGAGCGGCAGCGAGATCGCGGGGATGCCGCAGAGATTGGCGAGCGGCGTAAAGGCAAAATTGCGCCAGAGGTTGCCGAACCAGTCCAGAACCGACGGATTGTCGCTGATGGTCAGATACTCCGTGGTGCCGACCTTCGGCGTCGGCAATGCCGTGATCGGCGTCAGGATGATGTCCCAGTCCTCGAAGAAGGCGCCGAAGCCGCGCGAGGTCGTGTTGAACACCGCCTGCATCCGCGCCCGGTCGGCAAAGCTCATGTGCCGGCCCGCTTCCCAGATCCGCACATTGACCGGTTCGATGAGATCGGCCGGCGGCTGCGTCAGCCCGCGCGCGGTGAGCATGTTGCCGATGACGATCGCGAAATTGCTGATGTAGCAGGTGGTCTGCGCCGCAAACGCTTCGCGATAGTCCAGCTCCGGCAAGGCGTGGTCGACGTGATGGCCGAGGCCTTCGAGGAAGCGTCCCACCTTCTGCAGCTCGGCCGCAATATGCGGCGTCGCCTGGTAATCGCCCCACTGGTACGACAGCGCGATTTTCAGCCGCCCCGGATCGCGCATGATCATCCGCGTATAGGGCTCCGGCGGACTCCAGAACGGCATGAATTCGCCGGGCGCCGGACCGCGGCAGGCGTCGACGAAGGCCGCGGTGTCGCGCACCGTGCGCGACTGGCAGCCTTGAATCGAGACCAGCCCGCTGAGGTCGGACAGAAGCGGCGACAGCGAGAACACGCCGCGCGAGACTTTCAGCCCGATATTGCCGTTGACCCCTGCAGGAATCCGGATCGAGCCGCCGCCATCCGTTGCATGCGCGATCGGGACCGTGCCGGCGGCGACCATCGCGGCGCTGCCGGCGGATGAGCCGCAGGTGGTGTAATCGGTATTCCAGGGGTTGCGCGTGACATAGACGGCGGGATTTTCGGCCGAACTACAGACGCCGAATTCCGGCGTGGTGGTGCGGCCGATCAGATTGAGCCCGGCCCCGCGCATCTTCGACGTCATGAACGTATCGGCCGCGGCGCGATTGCCGCGCATCATCAGCGAGCCCATTTCCTGCAGGCGGCCCTGCATCGTCGGGCCGAGGTCCTTCATCAGGAACGGCAGGCCGGCAAACGGTCCGTCGAGATTGGTGCCGTCGGTGCCGGGGTCTGTGATCGCATCCTCGAAGATTTCGACGACGGCTGAAAGCGCGGGATCGACCTTGGCGATGCCGGCGGCCGCCTGCGTGGCCAGCTCCGCGGCCGTCAGTTCACCCTTGGCGACGCGCGCGGCAAGCGCGACGCCGTCGTGGTCAGCCCATTCGTCCCAGCTCATCGGCAAGTTCATGCAATCGGCCCCTTCGAAAATAGCTCGGACCTTAAAACATGATCGAGGAACAGGCGGAACTGCTTTTCACCGGCCCGCACACCGGTTCATCGTGACATCAGCGACGGCCGTCGAGCGGCAGCGTCTTTTAGGAACGGAAATCGATGCCACGCACGATGATGCCGGGAGGAGTGCCCTCGAACTCCCGCGCCTGGAATTTGCGGGACGCACAGGCCTCGATCCGGTCCCGCAACCGCGCGAACTGTTCCTCGCGCCGGGCTGCCGGCGTGCGTGGCACGTGTTCCAGTTCATCCATCGCCGAAGCACTGACGGCGCAGGGCACTTCCCTGCCGTCGTCCATCATGGAAAACAACAGGACCATTCGGTCGTCGTCATAGCCCCGGATGTTGCCGCGCGCGAATGTCATCAGGCTTCTCCTCCCGAAACGGAACGATCTTCCGGCTAGGCCTTCCTTTTCGTCGGCGGCGGATTGATTTCCGCGATCCTGCGCAGGCAGTCCGCTTCAGAAGAATGCGGCCCCGAGACGAAGGTTCCGCTGACCTTGGTCGAGTACCAGCCGGACTCGACGCCGAGACGAAGCGATTCTTCCATCAGGACGTGACGTGGCGAGAGATTTTGCATCAGGTGCTTTCGGTTTACGCCGTTCGATCCTGGTCGGGACGGCTGGATGAAGTGCATCGTTCTATTGGGCCGAGCGTCTTGTTCAGCTCTCCTCTGCGGAAAGCCGGGTGAGATCCGCAAGTACCGCGGCCACGAGGTCACGGTGATGAGTGTCCATCGCCGGCAGGCCGGCTGAATACAGGTTGAGCACGTAGCGCGCCTTGGCCACCGCCTCGGGCCACGAGGTGGCTGGCGCGCCGAGGATCTCGATTTCGACAACGCCCTGCTTGTCACGCAGCAGCTTCGCGTTGGCCTCGACGTCGGCGATCACGCGACGGATATCGGTGGCCTTCTGCGCCGCCATGCCGCGATGCTTGTCGAGATCGATCGGGGTATCAGTCACGCGGCGCGCTCGCGTCGATGCGTTGCGCGTCGGACAGATCGATCGAACTGATCGAGATCATTTCCATCGCGGAACGTTGCGGCGGCGCGCCGGGCACCATGATCATGGTGGCGACCCGCCGGAAGCAGGGAAACGAAAGGCCCTCGATCATCTCCTCGTCGGTGACGATTTCGTAAGCCCCCGGCGCGAGCTGCCGATCGATACCCTTGATGCGGAACGGATGCCTGAAGTGAACCGTTTCCCGTCGCGTGCGCGTGGTCATGCCGGCAGCCCGGCGAAGCTGCGCACGAAGTCATGAAGTTGTTCGGACATCGTCACAGCGTGCGCGCTTTTGCGGCAATTAGCTATCGTTTTCTCCGCCGCGGGCCGCATTTGACCGAATAACCCGGCCGCAGCCTTGTATTGGGTGGTTTCGTAGCCATTTCGAGTAGTCAGCAGCCTGAAAGGCATTTCGAGTGAAGCTTCGTGTCGGATTCGAAATGCTCTACGATTTCTCGCAGCCGACACCCATGATCATGGTGCTGGGCACACACTTCACCCGCGCATCCGATGTCATCATTCCGGACTTCCTCACCACCGACCCGGTCGTCGAAATCACGCCCTATCGCGACATGTTCGGCAATTGGTGCAGCCGCATGGTTGCGCCCGCCGGCCGCATGCGTCTGCACGGCGATGGCGTCGTCCGCGACAGCGGCCTGCCGGATCCGGTGTTTGCTTCGGCGGTTCAGCATGCGGTCGAGGATCTGCCCGCGGATACCCTGGTCTATCTGCTCGGCAGCCGCTATTGCGAGACTGACCGGCTTTCGGAAATCGCTTGGCAATTGTTCGAGAAGACGGCGCCGGGCTGGTCGCGGGTCCAGGCGATCTGCGATTTCGTGCATCGTCACATCGCGTTCGGATATGAGCATGCGCGCGCCAGCAAGACGGCGTGGGAGGCTTATGAAGAAGGCAAGGGCGTCTGCCGCGACTATGCCCATCTGGCCATCGCGTTCTGCCGCTGCATGAACATTCCCGCGCGCTATTGCACGGGCTATCTCAGCGACATCGGCACGCCAAAACCCTGGGCCGTGGGCGATTTCGCCGGCTGGTTCGAAGCCTATATCGGCGGGCACTGGCGCACCTTCGATCCGCGCAACAACGTGCCGAGGATCGGCCGCATCCTGATCGCGCAGGGGCGCGATGCCTCCGATGTCCCGATCACCCAGACGTTCGGACCGAACACGCTGGTCAGCTTCAAGGTCTGGACCGACGAGGTCGCGTGACAGGAATCGTCCCGCGTCCGCCTGCTTAACTTGGAACTGCATCAATCGGGAAGGAACTCGGATGAAAACGACTCTCGCCGTGCTGGCACTGTGCGCGTCTGCGACGGGCGCTCTTGCCGCAGCGCCTGAGTGTCGCGTGATCGAAAACGCCAATGCGCGGCTGTCGTGCTACGACGCCGTGTACCCTCCGAAAATGGAAAAGTCGGCAGTCTCCGAAAGAGACCCGTCGCGAGCCGCCTACAAAGATCCGTTCAGCGCGGAAGAAGCCAGGACCAGCGCCAAGCTGAAGAATATCTGCCGCGGTTGCTGACATGGGACACCCGGCTGGCAAGCGCTGTTCTTCGCTCGTACGGCAACGGCGCGACAGCCAGTCTTGCTAGCTCACCAAGGTGCGCACCTTCAAGACGGCATCGTAGATCTGGACCTGAAGCATCGGATAAGCGGTCTTCAGCTTTCGGCCGGAGACTTCAGCAGCCTCGGCCGTGTCAAACTCCGACTTGAAATGGCCGTCGACAATCGTCGCGAACCCTTCGGTGGGAGGCCTGTCGGCCCGCACCGCCTTCTTCGGCTCCGGCTCTTCGATTGAAAGCAGGGGTTTTTTCATCGTGATTCCTTTCGCGTTCACCGCGATTATTGGATCTGCGTGGAAGCTGGGTACAAAACCACGGCTGGCGCGTCGTGATCCGCATCTCCGTCACTGCGGAGTTGCCGCTGGAAAATGACTGTTACAGCGACCAGGAGACCGAGAACGCCCGGCACCAGTATTGGAGGTACCAGCCACTCTCGCAGATTGAGGGGCGGTGATCCGTGCAGCAGACGCTCTTTTCGTCATGATGTCGAGGGAAATCCCCAAAAGCGAAGGCAAGGGTCAGCGTTTGTGCCGCACCTTACCCGATCGCGATAGTGATGTGATGGTTGCTATTGGGTACGGCAGTATCCATATGACGATCAGCGTACCCGGTCTCGCAACAAGGCGAGTCCGGCAGACGCAACGCTTAGCCACACAATCCTGCAGACGATATCGACCAACGGCATGTCGCTTTGGCGTGCGCGTTACGGGTCAGGAGACGCTATGTCCATCGAACACGCGTCCGTGCGGGCCATGCACAAGCCCTGGGGCGTCAGCGATCTCCAGCCATGGAGCTGCATCGACGGTACCGGGGACGCGGTGGGAGAGCTCTGGTTCGAGCGCGCCGACAAGAATGCTCCGATTCCCGCGCTGCTCCTTAAGCTGTTGTTTACCAGCGCGCCGTTGTCGATCCAGGTTCATCCGGACGATACGTTTGCGCGCGCGATGGGGATGCCGAACGGCAAGAGCGAAGCATGGTACATCATTTCGGCGGAGCCGGGCGCGCAGATCGGCGTCGGCCTGAGCCGACGGATCACACCACAGGAATTGCACGCGGCGATCGCGAATGGCTCGATCGTTGATCTGGTTCAATGGCGTCCGGTTGCGAAAGGCGATGTCGTCTTCATTCCGGCCGGCACCATCCACGCGCTCGGCGCCGGTATCGTGCTCGCCGAGATTCAGCAGCGCAGCGACACCACATTCCGCCTGTTCGACTACGGCCGAGACCGTGAACTGCACATCGACAATGGCGTAGCAGTTGCCCACACTTGGCCGCTTCGGCCGCCACGTAATCCCGTCAGCCTCACTCTTGAGCGGACGGTTCTGGTTGTGAGCCCGCATTTCGTGCTCGAGCGGCTCGAACTGCCTGAGGGTTCAAGCTGGGCGCTGCTCGCCGATTCGGAAACCTGGGTTCTCGCGCTCGACGGCCATGCGGCGGTCGGATTGGCCGCGCTATCCATCGGGCAGGCGATCTTCGTCAGCGGCGGTCGTGCCAGCATCGAAGTCGGTGCCAACGGATTGACCGCCCTGGTCGCGTATCCCGCAAGCGCTCCGATCGACTCTCTGTTGCACAGGCTTTCCGGGCGATCGACCAGACCTGTTCAGGCCGTTGCTGCCGACCTGGCGGAACTCGCCGGCCTGGCCGAGGCGCGTACATGACGCCGCTCCGCAAGATCGCGGTGATCGGCAATTCGTTGCCTCGCCGCTGCGGTATCGCAACATTTTCGACCGACCTGCAACGCGCGATCTCGAATTCACGGCCAAACCTGCAAAGCTGCATCGTGGCGATGACCGACCACGATCAGACTTATGACTATCCCGTTTCGGTCGCATTGCAGATCAAGGACGGCAGCATCGAGGAATATGTCAGCGCCGCGGCGTTTCTCAACGCCGGCCGGTTCGACATCGTCTGTCTGCAGCATGAATTCGGAATTTTCGGCGGCGAAGCCGGAGCTCACATCCTTGAGCTGCTGTCGCGCCTGACCATGCCGGTCGTCACCACGCTGCACACGGTGCTGGCCGCGCCGTCAGCGGCTCAGCGCGCGGTGATGGAGCGCATCGTCGAGATGTCCTCGAAGGTCGTTGTGATGGCCAGCAAGGGCCGTGAACTGCTGCGCAACGTCTATCGCGTGCCGGACGACAAGATCGAGGTCATAGCCCATGGCATCCCCGACTTTCCGTTTGTAGCGCCGGACGCGGCAAAGGCCAAACTCGGATTCAGCAGCCGGTCGGTCATTCTGACGTTCGGCCTGCTGTCCCCCAGCAAGGGCATCGAGGTCATGATCGACGCCATGCCCTCGATCCTGCAAAGGCGGCCGGACGCGGTCTATGTGGTGCTCGGTGCGACGCATCCCAATCTGGTTCGTGACCAGGGCGAAGCCTATCGCGGCAGCCTGATGGCACGCGTGCGCAAACTTGGCGTCGAGGATCACGTCGTATTCCTCGACCAGTTCGTGGATCACGCCACGCTGCTCGAATTCATTTCAATGTGCGACGTCTATGTTACGCCCTACCTCAACGAAGCGCAGATGACGTCGGGCACGCTGGCCTACAGCTTCGGCCTCGGCAAGCCGGTGGTCTCAACGCCTTACTGGCACGCGCGCGAGCTGCTGGCCGACGGCCGCGGCGTTCTCGTTTCCTTTGGCGACGCGATGGAGACCGGCAACGAAATAGCAGGATTGCTTACCGACAGTCCTCGCCGGCAGGCGATGCGCGAGCGCGCCTACGCGGCCAGCCGGTCGATGACATGGGAGCGCACGGCCGAGCGTTACATGACCGCCTTCGAAAATGCACGGCACGGCCACCGGCTGAAGGTGATCGCGCGTGCCGCGCCGGACGCGATCGCGCCGCATGGCCCCGCGGTGCCCGACATGCAATTGGGCCATTTCCTGTCGATGTGCGACGATACCGGCCTGTTCCAGCATGCCGTGCATTCGGTGCCGGATCGCGCGCACGGTTACTGCGTGGACGATAACGCCCGCGCGTTGCTGTTGGCTTGTGCGCTCAATGAACCGGGCGAGCACCCGCTTTCGGAAAGCCAGACGGGCCACTTTGCCGCCTTTGTGCAGCATGCGTGGAATCCCGATACCAGGCGCTTTCGCAACTTCATGGGTTTCAACCGGACCTGGCTCGAAGATGAAGGCTCCGAGGACAGTCACGGGCGAACCCTGTGGGCCCTGGGTGAATGCGCGCGGAAGGATGCCAGCCGGTCACGGCGTCAATGGGCGACGGCCTTGTTTGCCGAAGCCCTGTCGACCGCCGCGGCCTTTCGCTCGCCTCGCGCAATGGCCTTCACGCTTCTCGGTCTGGACGCCTATTGCGCCGCAGCTCCGGATGATCAGCGCGCCCGTGAGATCAGGCATTCTCTTGCCGACACGCTGGTGGCCGCGCTTGCCTTGGTCGAGACGCCGGACTGGGTGTGGTTCGAGGAAGGCCTGGCGTATGACAATGCGCGCCTGCCGCAGGCCCTGATTGCGGCAGGCCTCGCAACGCAAACGTCCGCCTATGTCGATGCCGGCTTGAGAAGCCTGCGTTGGTTGATGACGCTGCAAACGACGTCGACCGGGCATTTCCGCCCGGTGGGTACGACGAGCTTCGGCGAAGTTCGAAAGCCTCCCGGGACCTTCGATCAGCAGCCGGTGGAAGCCACCGCCACGATTGCGGCGTGCCTGACCGCGTGGCGCGCGGACGGCGATGCCGAATGGAAGACCATCGCGGCCGGGGTTTTCTTCTGGTTCTTCGGCGGCAACGACCTGTCGGTTCCACTCGTCGATCCCGAGACCGGCAGTTGCCGCGATGGACTGCATCCCGATCGTGCCAATGAAAATCGCGGCGGCGAGTCGGTTGTATCCTATCTGCTGGCGCTGGCCGAGATGCGCCAGCTTGCGCGCGCCAATATCAATCCGGCGAATCCCGTGGCGCTTCGCGCCATCGTTTCTTGAGTTAAGCGTCCACCCATGCAAACGCGAACAGAGGGCACCTCGTTGCAAGCCACTTTTGTCAATCGGCGCGCGCTCCATCTGCGGCCTGATCCCGCGCGCGTGATCGTGCGTCCGTTCAAGCCGGCGACCGAACCGCGCGATCTCAACCCGACCGACAAGACCCGTGCCAACCATATTGTCGAGCGCGTGCTCAATCTCGATCCGCAGGCCGCGGCCGGCCAGCTGGCCGATGTGCTGGAGAATTTCCAGGGCCGGCACCGCAACCTGCTGGAGACGTTTGAGCGCCGGGCCGACGAAATGGAGGAGGCGCTGCTCGCGCACTGCACGTTTTCCGAAATACAGCGCCAGCTGATCGGCGCCTACTTCCTGCACGAATATTCCTTCGAAGCGTCGGCACTGTTCAATCCAAGTATCGTGCCGCACCCTGATCAGTCGGGAATTCCGAATGGCAACCTGCGCTTCATTCTGAGCCTGCGAGCCGTCGGTGAGGGGCACGTATCGTCGCTGACGTTTCGCGCCGGCGTCATCGCGGCGGATAGCACCATTACAGTCGATCCGACGGCCCGGCTCGCTACGAGTCCCCGGATCGCGCATCGGGGGGCCGGACCGATCGGCGACGAAGTCGAAATCGTTTTCGAGCCGGCGCCGGACATCAGCGAACGCGTGATCTTTCCGGTGACGGAGTCGCAATCGAACGGCATCGAAGATGCGCGCTTCGTCCAATTCAGCGATGGCGACCGGACGACCTATTACGCAACCTATACCGCCTACAAGGGCACTGCGATCCGATCAGAGCTGATCGAGACCACCGACTTCCTCTCATTTCGGATGGCGCCGCTGCAAGGCGCAGCCGCGCGCAACAAGGGTATGGCGCTGTTCCCCCGCAAAATCGACGGCAGGTACGCCATGATTGCGCGGCAGGACAACGAGAATCTCTATTTGGTCTATTCGGACGATCTCTACAGATGGGAAGGCGGTCAGGCGATCCTGAAGCCGCAATTCCCCTGGGAGTTCGTGCAGATCGGCAACTGCGGATCACCGGTCGAACTGGAGGAAGGCTGGCTGATGTTGACGCACGGTGTCGGCCCGGTTCGAAAATATTCGATCGGCGCAGCGCTGCTCGACAAACGCGATCCCTCCAGGGTGCTGGCGCGTTCGAGCGAACCGTTATTGCGACCCGAACCATCCGAACGCGAAGGCTATGTTCCCAATGTGGTCTATACCTGCGGGGCAATGACGCACAATGATCAGCTCATTTTGCCCTATGCCGTATCGGATACTTACTCCAACTTTGCAACGATCCAGATTTCCGCGTTGATGCGATCGATGTCCTGAATTGGAAATCGCGCGGTGTGACCCGCATCCCGCAAGGAGAGCTCCATGGCTCGCGAAACAAGCTACTTCGTTCAGGCCTTCGATGCCGGCCGTGGAGGAAACCTGAAAGCGGGCGCGCCGATCGCCTGCAAAACGGCAACGGGCGCGCTTCGCACGGCAGAGCGGCTGGCCTTGAGCAAGGTGGGGGTTGTTGCCTTCTCATCCACCGGCGATCCCGAGATGGGCGACTATGACGACGAGCCAACGGTCATCTTCCGCAAGGGAGAGCTGCCATCGGCCTTCGATTGAGACGGGCCCTGCAACTTCCGCGGGGTCGGCCTGCTTTCGGACCACGTCGATCTGCTTCGAGCTGGAAGCGACACGATTGCGTCAGCTATCCTTCCACAGCCGCGATTGAGGAAAGGGCGTCGCGATCGTCTCCGAGGCGTTTTAGCGCTCGCTATTCCCGAGACGCGAGCCTAGGGTCGATCAGCACCGCGTTTCCCACGGCGTCTATCGGTGACTGAGGGCTGAGGATGCTCACGCCCGGACGAACGGAGTTCTTGTTGTCCCAGGTTTGCTTGGCTGCCGACCGGACCGTCCTGCAGTTCCATCCATTGTTGGTGTCGGCCGTGGCATTCCTACATGGATAGGACGATCGAACTGCATTACCTGATTAGCGGCAACAATCAATTTGGCCGGGTCAACCTTAGCCGCATGGCGGCGGGAGCGGCCGTCAAGAAGGCAAAGGAGCTTTTGCAGGAAGGCTATTTGGACGTGAGGATATCCACGCCCCGGGGCCGGATCCTCTTGTCTGATGAGTTTGATCAGCTTGAAGGATAGCGGAGCGTCCACAAGAGGTCCGGGAGGCGAGCCATGAGCGTCAGGGCCTTCAAGACCGCCGATGAGCTCCAGGATATGATTGTCGAGCAGGCAAGGATCCTCCATGGTCCCTGGCCTTCGGGGATGACGATGTTCGTTTTCGACGATGCTTACGGATGGAGCGCGAGCATCAGTCGGCCCATGTCGGAGGCCGAAAATTTCTATCGCACCAAGACGCTCGATCTGATCAGGAGGTTGAAGGTCAGATATGATCTGGACGCGCCTCGCTTCTAGAGCGTTTTCGAGCGAAGTGGACACCGGTTCGCGTCAAGAAAACGCGTCAAATAAGAATCTAGAGCCCCGTTTCGATTCCATCTAAACGGAAAAGGCCCTAGTCGACGACGATATCAGCCAGCAGCATTAAGTTCCGGCGTCACCATCAACCCAGGGAGATCGACATGGCCAAAGGCGAGCAAAGAGGCAATCGGGAAACCAAGAAACCCAAGAAAGAGAAGATCAAGGTGATTGCCGCGGCACCAAGCCAGAAGGGTGCGGGCTGGCAGCCGACCTTGAGTTCCGGCAAAAAGAAGTAATGACGGATACCCCTTGGTTGGGGCGGGTCCTCATTTCCGAACCTTCGGCCGCATACTCAGCCGATGGCGGCGTGTTGGCCGGCTGCCGTCCCCGCGCATCGGCCATGGAACCCATCCTCTCGGCGTGGATTCGGATCGTGGTGAGCGGCGTGGGTGACCAGACCATGCCTGCCGGCATCAGATCTTGATCAGCCGCAGCTTCGTGCCCCAGGGATCGACAGTCTCGATGCCGTTCTCGATCGCCGCAGCCGGCGCGCCCGCCTGCCGTAGACGCAGCGTTTGGGCCTCGAGAATTTGCTGCGCCGCGACCTCCAGCGAAAACCACGCGAGCCCGGTGGCTGTGGCATCGCGCGGGCCGGCGCCGGCGCTCTGCCAGACGTTGATCGCGAGGTGATGGTGATAACGCCCGGAGGAAAGGAACGCGGCGCCGCTGCGCTTGCGGGTCGGGTCGAGACCAATGGTGCCGCTGTAGAAGCGGTCGGCCTGTTCGAGGTCGCCGACGCGCAGGTGCATGTGGCCGATGCGCAGGTCATCGGGGGCCTTGGCATAGTTGGTCGTGTGCGTGTCCGCCAGCGCCAGCAGGCCGTCGATGTCGAGCTGGTCGGTTGCCATTGCGACCGAGCCGGCTTCCCATTTCCAGAGCTCGGGCGCGCGATCGGCATAGACCTCGATGCCGTTGCCTTCGGGGTCGTCGAGATAGACGGACTCGCTGACGAGGTGGTCGGCGAAGCCGGACAGCGGGATCCTGTTTTTCGCCGCGTGCACCAGCCAGCGCGCGAGGTCCTTGCGCGTCGGCATCAGGAACGCCGTGTGATAAAGTCCCGCCGCGTTCCGCGCCTCGCGCGGTGCGCTCTCGCGCCGCTGCAGATGGAGCAGCGCCACGCCACCCGTGCCGAGGAGCGCGCCCATTATCGAGCGCGTCATGACGGTCAGGCCAATCGCGTCGCGATAGTAATCGGCGACCTTGTCGAGGTCGCGCACCCGCAAGTTCACCATGCCGATCCGCATCGGCGTCCGGCTGGCGAAGGTCGGCCCGCCGCCGCCCGCGGTCCCCTCGGCTTGCGCTGCCGCCATGGCGGCCGCGGTCAGCGACGAGGCGCCGGCGAGGTGAAGCAGCGTACGCCGCGTCAGGTCGATGGTCATGAAGGCTCCCTTTGACGACCGGTTGAGCGAAGCAAATCCTGCGCCGATCTGATCGCTGCCATCGCCCAACATACGGCCTGTCCGCCGGTTGTCGCAAATGTCGCGATATCAGTCCCGGAACCATCGTTGCGACGGGACGTTTGCTCCAGGCAAGCCATTTCAACGATTGGAGATCACAATGACGCGCGTCGCGGCAGTGATTGTCGTTGGACTATTGAGCGTGAGCGCCGCTACCGCCCAGTCTACCGGGACATCGGCTGCGAAGCCGGAAACGGCCTGCACCACCTCGCCGGCGGCAACGACCGGAAGCGGCGAGGAAAAGACCGCAAACTCAATGGCCGCTGAGAAGAGCGCCGTGTTGCCAGATGCCGGCGGATCCAACTCGGCTGCGCCCACAGTGCAGAGCGGCGGCAAGCCATTGAAGGTCGACCCGAACTGCCCGCCGGATTCCAAGCCGAAGTAAATGTTCCTTCGATCCGCCAATCTCGCGGGTGGTAACTGTCACACCTCGGCTGTCGCCTGCGCCGTTTCGCGCGCACCTCCGAGCAGCTTGATATTGAGCTTGCCGCTCGCGAACAGCATGTCATCGAGCGCTTCGCCGAGATCGGCTGACTTGATTGCCGTACCGCCATCCCGGCCAATGCCGGCTTGCGCGGTTCGCCGCATCAACTCCTTGATGAAGGCGGCGCTGACGCCTCTGGTCCGCCGGACGGCTTCGTCGATCAGGGTTTCGTCGAGCCGCAGCCCCTTGCCGTAGAGCTGAACCAGCTTCCTTCGGCCGGTGTCATCCGGCAGCGGAATTTCAATCGCCTGATCGACCCGGCCAGGTCGGTTGGCCAGCGCGCCCTCGAGCTGTTCGGGCCGGTTGGTAGTTAGGACAAACAGAATGTCCGCATCCTCTTTCAAACCGTCCATCTCGTTGAGAAGATTGTTGAGCATCGATTCTTCGCATGGCCCCATCATCTCGCGATCGGTTGCGATGAGATCGACATCCTCGATGATCACCATGGCCGGCTGCAACAGGCGAGCGAGGTTCATGTAGGCTCCGAGCAACTCAACCTGCGCGGCCATGATGATCAACGTCGTGTGGCCGGGCAGGTTGCTGGCGAGGTAGCGAATGGTATGGGTCTTCCCGGTGCCGGGCGGTCCGTACAGCAGGATTCCCTTGCGGGTCGATTGACCGAGCTGGCGCAGTTTTGTGCGATGCTGCACAAAGTTCAGGATGTTGCGGTCGAGCAGCTTCAGTGTTGCGTCGGGCAAGATCACGTTGGCGCGTTCAACGGGCGGCAGCTTGTGGACCATAAGGCCTCGCGACCTTCCGCGATAATTCGCGCCCCCGTCGAACGACAGGATCTTACCCCGGTAGCTATTCGCGGCGTTGACCGCGTCCTCGATAGCGATGAAGCAGCGCCTCACGAACTCCGCTCCCGCCGCTCCGGCAGACGCCGCGATTTCAATGCGAACACCCGTTTCTTCACCATGTTCGCGATGAGCAGAGAGCAAGACCGCATATCGCAGGTCTTCGGCGCCACACAGCCATAGTCCATTGTCGAGGCATTTGACCGGCTCGGCTTCGCCAATCTCCACATCATGGTATTGCGCTGGCGCGATGGCATGAGCGGCCTGTCCAGCACTCGTCAGCGAGGCGAAGGTGAGGGTCTCGTAGCGGTGGCGCTCCTGAATGCCGAAGAACCTGATGCGCTGGATGGAGAACAACTTGTCCACCGCCACCTGAACGTCGGCGCGCATATGCCCGGGAAACTGCCGCGACGTCGCGACCAGTCGATCGAGAGGGACGCCGGCGAAATGCCATCCAATGGCCGTGCAGGCAAAGTCGAACCGCTTTGTTTCCGTGATGGCACCGAGGTTTTCTGCGGCCGCCAGAAGGCAGTCCTCGCAGACCAGTGCCGCCTTGCCGACCCAACGGAGCGGGTCTTCGGAAAAATTGCCGCACAGCTTGCAGCGATCACTCCCCATGTCATCGCCGGCGCGGGCCGTGATCGCCAGTTGATGGCCCGATGCCCGGATCCGCTCCTGTGCAGCCTGCAACAGCGCCTCCGCGACAGTGCGCGGATACGTGCCGCAAACCGCCGTCCCCCTCCTTTCGATGGCGATCATCACTTCAATGGCGTCGCTGGACGGTTGGCTGAATACCGAGCGTAGCAGACCGATCACAAAATCCTGCGGGGTGTTCTCGTCATTATGAAGAACGAGCTGAACGTAACCAGGCTGAAGGCGATCCATTGAAAAACTCCGGAAGTGAACTGAAACAGCTTGTGTGATGCACAAGAACAAATCGGGAACAATCTTCAATAACCCGCAGAGGTTGTCAAGAGTAAATCCTGTAAGGTGGGGATTAACCGAGCCTGATGCCGCACGGATGCAGCAGGATTCCGGATGTGATTGCCAGTCGGCAAATCACTCGCTTCGCGCGTCGCGGTGTCAGTTTCTCTCGCGGAAATAGTCCGCTCGTGCCGTGCCCGCCATTCAGGAAGACGCT
This sequence comes from Bradyrhizobium sp. AZCC 2262, assembly GCF_036924535.1. Classification (NCBI taxonomy): domain Bacteria; kingdom Pseudomonadati; phylum Pseudomonadota; class Alphaproteobacteria; order Hyphomicrobiales; family Nitrobacteraceae; genus Bradyrhizobium; species Bradyrhizobium sp. AZCC 2262. Next base: position 8,748,138 of record NZ_JAZHRT010000001.1, read on the forward strand.
ACGCGAGAGATGGTGGGCACGGCGCCAGTGCGCCTTTGCCCCGCCTACGACTGAGATGCTGCCCAGAACTTGCAACCCCACATCAGCCTTTCAATTTTGCGATAGAAGCCATGTCCACATTCAAATTCCTCGAACCCCCGCCACGATCTATTCTCCGTACAAATCAACCCTGAAGTGGCAGAGGAAATTGAGTCCGATGGCGGAAGCAGCAAAATCACGTGGCGAGGCGCCGGCCGCGTTGCCGACGTGGCCGGACGAAATCTACCACGTCCTCAAGGACGCCGGCATTCGCCAGGTCGCGATGGTGCCGGATGCCGGCCACAGCCGCCTGATCCGATCCTTCGAGGCCGATCCCGAAACCCGCGTCGTGACGCTGACGACGGAAGAAGAGGGCGTGGCGATGCTGGCGGGCGCATGGCTCGGCGGCGAGCGCGGCGTTCTGCTGCTGCAGTCGAGCGGTGTCGGCAACTGCATCAACATGTTGTCGCTGCCCGTCATCTGCCACATGCCGCTGTTGATGATCGTCACCATGCGCGGCGATTGGGGCGAGTTCAATCCGTGGCAGATCCCGATGGGGCAGGGCACGCGGCCCTCGCTGGAGGCCATGGGCGTGATCGTGAACAAGGTGGACGAGCCCGATCTGGTCGCTTCCGCCGTGCAGGGCGCGGCGAATCTTGCCTTCAACACCTGGAAGCCGGTAGCGGTCCTGCTCGGACAGCGCGTGCTCGGCGCCAAGAATTTCAAGGAGCTTGCCCGCAAATGACCAATCCCAACGCCCTTCTACATCGCCGGGACGTCGTCAACGAGCTCCTGCGTGACCGCGCCGACCTCCTCGTCATCGCCGGCCTCGGCGCGCCGAACTGGGACGTCTCCGCCGCCGGCGATCATCCCAACAATTTCCCGCTCTGGGGCGCCATGGGCGGCGCCTCGATGATCGGGCTCGGACTGGCGCTGGCGCAGCCGAAGCGAAAAGTGCTCGTCGTCACCGGCGACGGCGAGATGCTGATGAATATCGGCTCGCTCGCGTCAATCGCGGTGGAAGCGCCGAAGAATCTGACGATCGCCGTCCTCGACAATGAGCGTTTTGGCGAGACCGGCATGCAGAAAACCCCGACCGCCTCCGGCGTCGATCTCGCCGCCATCGCCACCGCCTGCGGCATCCGCACTTCGCGCATCGTCCGCACGATGGCGGAAGTCACCGAGCTGCGCGACCTCGCACACGAGGGACGGGGAACGGCATTCGCCCAGATCAAGATCAATCCCGAGGCGCTGGTCTTCGTAATGCCGCCGGCCGACGGCGTCATCCTGACGACGCGCTTCCGGCAATCGGTGCTAGGCGACGAGGCGCTGTTTAATTGAGGGATGGCGCTGCGACCAATGCCGTCATGCCCGGGGTCGTCCCGGGCATCCACGTCCTTGGCCGCCATTATGCGAGAAAGACGTGGATGGCCGGGTCAAGCCCGGCCATGACGAACAGTGAGCAAGATGGCGCTACGCCGTCATGTTGATCTTCCACAGACCTTCCTTCGAGAGCTGCTGAATCTCGGACACGATCAGCGTCGCAATCGTCGTCGTCGCGATCGACGGCGGATGGGCGATCGGCGAGGCCAGGATCAGTTCGCGCGACACCGAGGGACTGACGGCGGCCATCTCCAGCCGTTTCGCCGCCACCTCGGTGCGGATCGCCGACGGCGGCAACAGCGTATAGCCGAGCCCTTCCTCCATCAGGCTGATCTGGGCGCGATAGGAATCCACCTCGATCATGGCGTCGAGCTTCAATTTCTCGCGCGCCAGCGCCTTCGCCAGCAGCGCCCGCAAGCCGTGCGAGATGCTCGGCAGGATCAGCTTCTGCTTCGCCAGCCATTTGAGCTCGACCTGCTTCCGCTTGCTCAGGCCAGAGCCGGGCGGCCCGACGGCGACGATATCCTCGCGGCCGATCGACTGGACCTGAAGATGCAGATCGACCGCCGGCCCATAGATGATCGCGAGATCCATTTCGCCGCGGTGCAGCCACTCGACCAGATGGCCGCCATAGCTTTCCACGATGCGCAGCGAGACGTCGGGAAACTCGTTGATGACGCGGCGGGCGAACCGTCCGGACAGCACCGCGCTCACCGTCGGCACCAGGCCGAGGATGACGCGGCCCGACGGATTACCGTTCGCCGATTTGAGGTCGTCGCTGACCTGCTCGATCTGGCGAATGAGCCCCGTGGTGCGGTCGAGCAGCATCCGGCCGGCGCTGGTCAGCAGCATGCCGCGGCCGTTGCGGACGAACAGCTCGACGCGAAGCTCGTGCTCGAGCAGCTTGATGTGCCGGCTCAGCGCAGGCTGGGCGGCGCGCAGCCGGTCCGCCGCCTTGCTGAGGCTGCCCAGCTCGGCCACGGCGCGGAAGGTGCGCAATTGTTTGAGGTCCATTGGATGCCTAGATGCTCATTCAGCGGCATCATATGCGGTTTCGAGCAGGCCCGTGCAATTAGATCAATGCTCCCATGACATGAGAGTTAATGGCCTGCCGGGCGTGACGGGCCGCGCGCGATGCTGCTAGTCATGCAAGTACGATCCACACCTGGAATTCCCGATTCATGACCTTGCCGTCCGTCACCCCACCCGAAATCCGCACCGCGCTGCTGTTGCGCGATGAAATCGCACTGCTCGATGTCAGGCATGAGGCCGTCTTTGCCACCGGCCATCCGCTGTTTGCCGCCAACATGGCCGCTGACCGGATCACGTTGGAGGCCGAAGCGCGGCTGCCGCGCAAGGACGCGCCGATCGTCCTCTACGATGACGGTGAAGGCCTCGTGCCGCAGGCTGCGGATCGTCTGAACGCCTTGGACTACACCAATGTCCGCCAGCTTGACGTTGGGCTGCGGGGCTGGAAATCGGCGGGCTATGAAGTGTTCCAGGACGTCAATTCCTATGCCAAGGCCTTTGGCGAGCTGGTGGAGCATCGCCGCCACACGCCTTCGCTGGCCGCCGAGGAAGTCAGCGCCCTGATTGCTGATGGCGCCAACATTCAAATCCTCGATGTCCGCCGGTTCGACGAATACGCGACCATGAATATCCCGGGCTCGATCAGCGTACCCGGTGCGGAGCTGGTGCTGCGTGCGGGCCGCGCTGCGCCGGATTCCGAAACCACCATTATCGTCAATTGCGCCGGCCGCACCCGCTCGATCATCGGCACGCAATCGCTGATCAATGCCGGCGTCACCAACAAGGTGCGGGCGCTGCGCAACGGAACGATCGGCTGGACGCTGGCCAAACAGAATCTCGAACATGGCTCGAAGAGACGCGGCGAGATCGGCGCCATCGCGGGCGGTGACGCCAATGCGCGTGATGTCGCCTATCGCGCCGGCGTCCGGCACGTGGGCCTTGCGGAGATGGCGGCGCTGCAGGCGCAGGCCGATCGAACGCTGTATCGTTTCGACGTGCGCTCGGAAGAGGAATACTCCGCGGGCCATCTCACAGGCTTTCGCCATTATGCTGGCGGGCAGCTGGTGCAGGAGATCGACATGGCAGCCCCGGTGCGCGGCGCGCGCATCGTGCTGACCGACAATTTGCGTGTCCGCGCCGACATGACCGCGTCCTGGCTCGCGCAGATGGGATGGGAAACCTATGTGCTCGAAGGCGGCTATGACGGCACGCTCGAGATCGGCCCGCCGCTTGTGATTCCAAAGCCCGATCCGTCACATCGCTATCGTCGTCCCTATGAGGGCACCGATATCAAGGAAAGCGCGATGCAGGCCTATCTTGACTGGGAGTACGGCCTCGTCGAACAGCTCCGCCGCGACGCAAGCCACGGATTTTTCGTCATCTGAGCCGCGCAGCATGGGTGGAGCGACTTGTCGCGCCGTAGCTCAAAGAGCGAAGGCGGAAGCGATGCCCATCATTCGTCGCCGCCCATCATGCTCTCAAGTTTTTCCGCCGCATAATTCTCGCCGATCGACAACGCACAAATCCGCGAGAGCTGCACGTAGGAAAGCCCGGTCTCCTCGGCCCATGCGTTGAACTGCGCCTGCACCTTGGCGAGATCGCGCTTCGAAGTCACCGTTTCCGCGATGTCGAGCCCGGCGTCGCGCAGGCACAGCACGACGTCCCTGGAGGTGACGAACCCGTCCCAGCCGAGGAAGCGCAGCATCATCTGTCCGGTATTGCCGCCGAGCCGGCTGCCGCGCTTGGACAGGAGTTCGAGCAGCCCGACCTCGTCGGACGAGGGCCAGTTCGCGAGGAACTTGCCGAAGCTGCCGTGCTCCCGGGCGATGTCCCGGACGAAGCTGGCATTGGCGCGCACCGACATGATCTTGGCGCCGTTGCGCACGATGCGCGTGTCCTTCATCAGGTCGTCCCAGAACTCGTCCGGCTTCAGCGACAGCGGGCCCGGCTTGAAGCCGAGAAATGCTTTCTCGAAGCCAGGCCATTTGCTCTCGATCACGCTCCAGGCAAACCCCGCCGAGAATGCCCGCTTGGTCATTTCGGCGAGAATCCGGTCGTCACCGAGCCTGGCGAGCGTCTTCGGGTCGGGATTGGCCGGCAGCAGCTTGGCGAGCGCCTTGGGGCCGCCTTTGCGCTTCTCGGCCCTGGCGCGAATGGTCTTGAACGCGGTCACGGTGTTCGGCCCCCCCCTGAACGACGGCTGATGTGAAAAATATGCGTAAAACGCCTCAAAACCGCAGTGTAGCCGATCATTAGCGTCGCTGCATGCAGCCTGAGAGGTTAACCGTCGCAGAAGTGATCGGCTGACCTGCAAAGAATGGATGGCGTATTGGCTGGTTTTCGCCTAAAGCACCCGCAACCTCAATGAAATCGGTCAGGCCGTACGGCTGCGCTTTGTGAAACGCGCAAGCCTCGAGCCATTTCGGTTCGGGGCAGTATTCAACATTTCCGGCTGATAGAGCCAACCAGGGTCTGACATCACGTGACATTATTGCCCACCCATCCGCCGCTCGCCCGAGCTTTGGCGGAACGCAACTTCGATCGGCTTACGCAGGTACAGACCGCGGTGCTGGCCGACGACGCGGCCGGCCGCGACCTGCTGGTTTCGGCGCAAACCGGTTCGGGCAAAACGGTCGCCTACGGCCTGGCGCTTGCAAACAACCTGCTTAATGGCGCCGAGCGGTTCGAGCGCGCCGCCGCCCCGCTGGCGCTGATCGTCGCACCGACGCGCGAATTGGCGCTTCAGGTGCATCGCGAACTCGCCTGGCTCTATCAGCATGCCGATGCGCGCGTGGTTTCCTGTGTCGGCGGCATGGATCCGCGCCGCGAGCAGCGTGAGCTCGCCGCGGGCGCTCACATCGTGGTCGGCACGCCCGGGCGGCTCTGCGACCATCTGCGGCGCGGCCGGCTCGACGTCTCGGAACTGAAGGCGATCGTGCTCGACGAGGCCGACGAGATGCTCGATCTCGGTTTTCGCGAGGACATGGAATTCATCCTTGAGGCCACGCCGGACGAACGCCGCACGCTGCTGTTTTCGGCGACGTTGCCGCGTGGCATCGTGGCGCTGGCGAAGGAATATCAGCAACAGGCCTTTCGCGTCGAAGTCGCGGGCGACGAGGGCGGCCATGCCGACATCGAGTACCGCGCGATCCGGATTGCCGCCGGCGATGTCGAGCACGCCGTCGTCAATATTCTGCGATTCTACGAATCACCGAGCGCACTGGTGTTTTGCAACACGCGGGAAGCTGTTCGACATCTGCAGGCGACACTGCTGGAGCGCGGCTTCTCCGTGGTCGCGCTGTCAGGCGAACTGACCCAGAACGAGCGAACCCAGGCACTGCAGGCGTTGCGGGATGGCCGCGCCCGCGTCTGCGTGGCGACCGACGTGGCGGCGCGCGGCATCGACCTGCCGAACCTCGATCTCGTCATTCACGCCGATATTCCGAATGATCCGGAAGTCATGCAGCATCGCTCCGGCCGTACCGGCCGCGCGGGCCGCAAGGGCGTCAGCATCATTTTGGTGCCGCCGGCACGCAGGCGGCGCGCCGAGGTGCTGCTGAATCTCGCCGGCATCGATACGGTGTGGGGCACGGCGCCCCAGCCGGATGAAATTCGCAAGCTCGATCAGGAGCGCATGCTGAAAGATGCGCTGTTTTCAGAGGAGACGACGCCTGAGGATCTGGCGCTGGCGCAGGCCCTGCTCGCCGAACGGTCGGCGGAGGACGTTGCCGCGGCGCTGGCGCGGCTCTATCGCGCACGGCTCCCGTCGCCCGAGGACATCGTCGATCCCGGCGAGAATCGTGTCAAATCTCGTGCGGAACGCGCCCGGGAGAAGACCGATCGCGAGACCGGTCAGGGATCGAAGCCTGCAAAATCCTCGCCGCGTCACCGCATGGAGGACGGCGTCTGGTTCAGCGCCGCGATCGGCCGCAGGAAGAACGCCGAAGCGCGCTGGCTGCTGCCGATGCTGTGCCGCCGCGGCAGTATCAAGAAGGAGGACATCGGCGCCATCCGCATTCTCGATACTACCACCGAGTTCGAGATTTCCGCGCGCGTCGCCGACCGCTTCGCCGCACGAATCCGTCGTCCCGACAAGGAAGACAGCATCCGCATCGAGGCGATGAAAGATGCGCCGCGACGCGAGGAGGTTCGCGAGAAGGAATGGACACCAAAGTCGCACGGCAAAAACGCAAAGACCCCTGACAAGCCGGCGTTTGACAAGAAGGCGCATTACGATACCAAAAGGCGGGATCGAGCCGAGCCGGCGCACGCGGGAAAGCCGCGGCATGAACATGGAGCGTCTGCAAAGCCCGCATTCGGCAAGAAGAAAAAGAAGAAGTTTCGCGGTTGACCGGCGGGATCTCCATCTCAGGCCGCTGCCGCCGATCTGACGGAGGCGCGTCATGGATGCCAGCTTCAAGCGAAACACGGGTTCACGTGGCGACAGTGTGATCGACCGCCGTTCTGTTCTCACGCTTATCAGCGCGGCGCTGATGCCTTCTCTTGTCAGCGCCGCCCAATATCCGTCCCGGCCGATCAGGATCATCGTGCCGTTTGGACCGGGAGGGTCGGGCGACATCACGGCGCGCCTGATTGGCAAGCAGATCGAGGAGAAAACCAGGCAGGCGGTCGTCATCGACAATCGCCCCGGTGCCAACGGCATCATCGGCACCATGGCGGTGAAGATCGCGGAGCCTGACGGCTATACGGTGCTGCTGATCACCACCAGCACCCATGCCGCCAATGTCAGCCTCGTGCGCAATCTGTCTTACGATCCTGCCAAGGACTTCACCGTGGTCGGCGTGTTTCGTTCCAGCGGCAGCTACCTGATGGTGCGGCCGCAGGCGCCGTGGCGCGACCTTGCCGGCTTGATCGCGGCCGCCAAGGCCGCGCCCGGCAAGTTCACCTTTGGTTATTTCAATGCCTCCTCGCGCACGCCGCCCGAGTATCTCGGCAAGCTCGCCGGGGTCGAGCTGCAGGGTGTGCCTTATCGCGCGATCGCAAATGCGGTGGCGGATTTGATCGGCGGTGAAATTAATTGCCTGTTCATGGATACGACGGCCTCGAATCAATATTTGCAGAACGGTCAGCTGCGTCCGCTGGCGATTACGCGGTTGAAGCGCGCGCCGACAACGCCGGATGTGCCGGCCGTCGCCGAGACCTTTCCGGGCTTCGAACTCACCGGCTTCCTCGGCATGGCCGTCCCGTCGGCCACGCCTCGCGATATCGTCGAGCAATTGAACGGGTTGATCAACGAGGCCTTGGCCGCGCCGGCGGTACGAAGGCGAATGGACGAGTTCGGCTTGTCCTGGGATACTACGGACCTTGCCGCCTGTGAAGCTGAAGTGCGGGCGGAGCGCGAGCGCTGGACTGAATATACTCGCGTTGCCGGTATTCAGCCCGAGTGATGCATTGAACAGAGGACGATCATGAGCGTCTACATCATCGCGCAGCTGAAGTTCACCCGTCGCGAACTCTATGACCGCTATCAATCGCGCTTCATGGGCGTATTCAGCAAATTCAAGGGCAAGCTGCTGGTGGCGGACGCGCATCCGGTGGTGCTGGAAGGCGAGTGGCCGCGCGACAAGGTCGTGATCATGGAATTCCCGGATGACGCTGCCGCGCAGGAATTCCAGAATTCTCCCGAATATCAGGAGATATCGGTGGATCGAAAAGCGGGCGTCGACGCGATCGTGCTCACGGTGAGAGGCCTGTCCTGAACGGGCCGGGCGAGCACGACTTCATATCCCCGTGAAACTGCGGGTGAAGCTGCCCGGGTTTGGCCAGGAGCATTGCAGTAATGATGAGGGTCATATAAAAGGCTCTCGCTGTGTTCAATCGTTGCAGGAGCGGCTTCCATGGGAACGGCAATCGTCATCGGTGTTGGGCCGGATCAAGGCCTTGGCGCGCAGCTCTGCAAACGCTTTGCGGCTGAGGGCCTCAATATTCTGGTCGGCACTCGATGCCGTCGTGGCCGATATCGTCGCCGCGGGTGGGCGTGCAGTTTCCGTGGTCGCGGACGCGACCAGCGAAGCCGATATTGTCGCGTTGTTCGATCAGGCAGGCGGCGACCTCGAGCTGGCGATCTACAACGCGGGCAACAATACGCCAGGCAAGATCATCGATATGGAGGCCGGCTATTTCGAGCAGAGCTGGCGCGTCGTATGCTTTGGCGGCTTCTTGTTCGGGCGTGAAGCCGTCCGCCGCATGGTTCCGAAAGGCGTGGGAACGCTGCTGTTTACGGGTGCGAGCGCGTCTCTCAGGGGACGTTCGGGCTTCGGTGCTTTCAATTCGGCCAAGGCCGGGCTTCGCACGTTGGCGCAGGCGATGGCAAAGGAATACGCAAGCGACGGTATCCATGTCGGCCACGTGGTGGTCGATGGTGCGATCGGCGGTGAAAAGATAAGAAAGCGTTTCCCTGACGCGGCTAGCCGCGAGGATCGACTGATCAGCATCGACGGCATCGTTGACAGCTTCGTTTTTCTTCACAAGCAGCCGCGCCGGGCCTGGTCCTTCGAACTCGACGTGCGAACCTCGCACGAGAATTGGTGAATCCCGGCGGATATTTCGGCAGCGGTTCAGCGCCTGAGATGGCGGACCAGCGTGCTCGCCGTTTCAAGCGCTAAGTTGATACGCGTTGGAGTCACGGCAAAAGCCGTGACCTGTGTACGTACGAGATTGGCGTCTCTCGCCTCAAGGGCGTCTCAAGGGTTTATCAAGCTTCCTCACGTCCATTTGTCCCGTGCGACGAAGAACCTGTGAACTATCTCACAGGCCTTCTTCGCGCGGGCTGACATTTTGCCCGCGCGAAACACCAGCACGCGGGGCATCAGCGATGCGTATTTTCTCCGAAGGCGAATTCAGGCAGCGTACGAAGCGCAAGGGCTTCTTTGCACGCCTGCTCGAAGCGCTTCACCGCTCGCGGCGCCGCGAGGCGATACGGGTGTTGCGTCGTTACCGTCATTTGATCGCCGGACAGGCACAGGTTCGTCCCGCGACGTATGCGCCTGGATCCCGACAAACCGAGAAGAGCAGCCGAAATGCCCACGGAAATAGCACGCTCGCCAACGCCATCCGCCGGGCGCGCCGGAATGCCAGGAATGAATTCGCGTGACGTAACGCCACTTAGCATCACTGCGCTCGCCATCATCGCCATCCTCATACTGGTCCTGCATGTCGCTGGCGGCGACTTGCTCGTTCATTCGCAGGCGCATGCGTCGATTGCTGCGCCGGGCGATGAAGCGATGTGCCCGGCGGATGCAGCGCCGTCGGCGCCATCACTGCCGTTTAACTAGCCTATTCGCGAGGGGCGAAACGCATGCCGGATCTGGCGACCAATCTGCTGTTGTGCGTCGCCGTGTTCGCCGGCGCCTTTGTCTCCAGCCTTGCCAGCTTTGCGTTCTCCGCCGTGGCGGGCGCGATCCTGCTGCGCATTTTCCAGCCGATGGAGGCGATGCCCCTGATGATGGCCTGCAGTATCGGCGTGCAGGCCGCCAATTTATGGGCGCTCCGCCGCAAACATCCAGTGGGAAGGCAGCCTGCTCTTGATCGTCGGTGGCGCGCTCGGCATCCCGATTGCGATCTACCTGCTGCAGAATGCGGACACGCACATTCTCCGGGTAGCCTTCGGGATCATCGTCGCCATCTATGCCGGCTATATACTGTTCCGGCCGACGCTGGCGCGCGGCGGCGCAACAGCCCAGCCGGCATCTCACGGCGCTGATCGGATTCGGCGGCGGCCTGGTCGGCGGCTTGACCGCGATGCCCGGCGCCATTCCGACCATCTGGTGCGACATGCGCGGACTGCCGAAGAGCGACCAGCGCGGGCTGGTGCAGCCGTTCATCGCCATCATGCAGGTGCTGGCGCTGGCGTTATTGCTCGGGCGCCAAAGCCTGTCTTCCAAACTCGTGATCGACTTCGTCATCAGCGTGCCGGCGCTGTTCGCGGGTTCCGTGCTCGGCATTGTTGCATTCCGGAACATCAATGAGGTCGGGTTTCGCCGGGCTATTCTTGTGCTATTGCTGGTCTCAGGCGCTTCGCTCGCTTTGGCGTGATGGTGTGATCACGGCCGGAGGCTGCGAGGCTTTAAAAGCCCAACAGCACTGGCCGAAAGAATCATGACCGCACATCAGCGTAACGTTTCCGTCTCGATCGATCCCGTGAAACTCGACCGCCTCGCCGAAGTCGCGGTCAAGGTCGGCTTGCGGCTGCAGCCGGGACAGGACCTGCTGCTGACCGCGCCCTCGGTCGCGCTGCCGCTGGTACGCCGGATTGCCGAACATGCCTACAAGGCCGGCGCGGGTATCGTGACCCCGTTCCTGTCGGATGAGGAGATCACGCTGTCGCGCTATCGCTACGGTCACAATGACAGCTTCGATCGCGCCGCCGGCTGGCTCTATGAGGGCATGGCGAAGGCGTTCAGCGCCAACACCGCGCGGCTGGCCATCGTCGGCGACAATCCGATGCTGCTGTCGGGCGAGGATCCGGCGAAGGTAGCGCGCGCGAGCAAGGCCAATTCGATCGCCTATCAGCCGGCGCTGGAGAAGATCGTCAATTTCGATACCAACTGGAACATCATCGCCTATCCGAGCCCGTCCTGGGCGAAGCAGGTTTTCCCGGACGTCCCGGAGGATGTAGCGGTGGCGAAGCTGGCGGATGCGATCTTTGCGGCATCCCGCGTCGATCAGGACGGCGCCGTCGCTGCGTGGGAAAAGCACAACGCCGTGCTGCGCGAGCGGACCGAATGGCTGAACGGCCAGCGCTTCCACGCACTGAAATATTCCGGACCCGGCATGGATCTGACGATCGGTCTTGCCGACGGCCACGAATGGGCAGGCGGCGCCTCGACCGCCAGGAACGGCATCACCTGCAACGCCAACATCCCGACCGAGGAAGTCTTCACCACGCCGCATTGCCGGCGCGTCAGCGGCCACGTCGTCAGCTCAAAACCGCTGTCCTATCAGGGTTCCCTGATCGACAACATCGCCGTGCGGTTCGAGGAAGGCCGCATCGTCGAGGCAAAGGCTTCGCGCGGCGAAGAGGTGCTGAAGAAAGTGCTCGATACCGATGAGGGCGCAGCGCGTCTCGGCGAAGTGGCGCTGGTGCCGCATTCCTCCCCGATCTCGAAGAGCGGACTGTTGTTCTTCAACACGCTGTTCGATGAGAACGCCGCCTCCCACATCGCGCTCGGCCAGTGCTACTCGAAATGCTTCGTCGGGGGCGACAAGCTGACCCCGCAGCAGATCGCGGCGCAAGGCGGCAACAAGAGCCTGATTCACATCGACTGGATGATCGGTTCAAACGAGACCGATATCGACGGCATGCACGCCGACGGAAGCCGCGTGCCGGTGTTCCGCAAGGGCGAGTGGGCGTGAGACGATCTCTCACGCCGGCCGTCGTCAATCGAACTTGAGCTTGTAGAAGTCGGTCGCCGTCTTCGAGAACAGCGCCGTCTTCTCCGCCTCGCTATATGGCGCGGCCAGCCGCTTGAAGGCGTTGAAGATCACCTGATAGCTGCACTGGCCTTTATCCGGCGGAAAATTGCTTTCGAACATGCATCGGTTGGGCCCAAAGGCCTCGATGCAGGTTTCGATGTAGGGACGCCACGCGGCCGCGGCTTCCTCTGAAGACGGCGGTTTGGGCCGCAGATGAAAATCGTAGCCGAGCAGGCACATCGCGAGCCCGCCGAGCTTGACGACAACGTTTTCACATTTGGCGATTTCCTGGATCGAGGCTTTCCACACCGGAAAGATTTCCTCGCGCCGTCCGGCATAGCTGCCGATGCCGATCGGGCCGCCGCAATGATCGAGCACGATCTTGGTGTCGGGAAAGGCGTGCGCGAGGTCGGTGAGTTCGCCGATCTGCGGGTGAAACAGCCAGGCATCGAAGCTCAAGCCCAGGGGCGCTAGGCAGGCAAAGCCCTTGCGGAAGGTGCTGTCGAGCAACAGCCCCTTCGGCCGTGTCGCATACATGCCGGCGACGTTGGGATCGGCATCCCACGCCGACGAGTGCCGGATGCCGCGGAAGCGGCCGTTGCCGGCAACGATTTCCGCCTCCAGCACGGCCTTGGCGCCGTCGCCGAGCAGCAGATTGACGTGGCTGACGATGCCGGCGCAGATCGCGGCCTTGCCATAGCCGCCGCTCGCGGCCATGGCCGCTACGCCATTGGCGAACTCGACCTCGCCGACCGGGCGGAACGCCTCAGGGCCGTGCGCGCGGTACATCGAACGGCAATCGACATAGACGGTGGCGATGATGCTGTGGCCGGAGGCGATGTCGGCCGCCATCTCCTCGATCATGTAGCGCAGGCCGCCGCGGTCCCAGAGATGGTGATGCGGGTCGACGATCGGACGGGTGGGATCGATGATCTCCTCGGTGTGTTGCGCGAGCCAGTCCTCGCGCGGATCGGCATAGAGCCCGCTCTTCGAGGCGGGTGCAGTGCTGGCGGCCATGAGTTTCGCTCCCTTGATTTTTGTTTGTTGGTGGCTCGCTGCCGTGAACGTTTCAGTCCGGCAGGCCACGGATGAAATCGATGATCGCGGCGCTGACCTCGCTTGGTCGCTCCTGCTGGGTCCAGTGTCCGCAGCCGGGCAGAATTCGCACGTCACGCAGCGTCGTAACGAACTGCCTGAGGTTGGCGAGATGCTGGTCCATGCCGGGGGGAGCAGCCATGACCATGTCATGGTCGCCGGCGATAAAGAGTGCCGGGACCTTCACCCTGACGTCTGCGAACGCCGCCATCAGTTCCCAATTACGGTCAATGTTGCGATAATAATTGAGCGAACCGCGGAAGCCGCTGCGCCTGAATTCGCCGGCGTAGAACTCGATATCGGCTTCGCTGAGCCACGCGGGCAGCGGTAGTGGCGTCCCCGTTCCCTGCAACATGCCGCCGTCGCGCGGCACCATGCCCGGGGTGCGCGTGATGTCACCGCGTGCCGCAGCGGCGCGGAATGCAGTAGCGCCTTCGCCCGACGCGCCGTAGAGCATGCGATGCACGGTGATGCGCGGATCCCGCTCCAGCTCCGCCTCCGCTACGCCCGGCTCCTGAAAATACAGCTGGTAGAATTGCGCGTCCGCAGTCTGCGGCATCACGCTGGTCGGGCGCGCCGGGCCACGCGGTCGAAGCGGCACGCTGAGGCTGGCAACGGCGCGGAAGCGGTCGGGGCGCAGGCGCGCCGCCTGCCAGGCGATCTGCGCGCCCCAGTCATGGCCGACGATCACAGCGGTTGGCGCTTCGAGGGCATCGAGCAGCCCCAGCAGATCGCCGATCAGATGGAAGATCGTGTATTGATCGATCGCCTCCGGCCGGTCGCTCTTGCCGTAACCGCGCATATCAGGAGCGACGGCGTGGAAGCCGGCTTCGGCCAGCGCGGTGAGCTGATGACGCCAGGAATACCAGGACTCCGGGAATCCGTGACACAGGATCACCGGCGGCCCCTTGCCCTGCTCGGCGATATTGAGGCGGATACCATTGCTCTCGACGATTCGCTGCACAGGTCCGCTCACGTTTCCCTCCCCTTGAGTTGCTAGTTTTTATTTTCGTCATTGCGAGCGCAGCGAAGCAATCCATCTATCAGCGTGTGGCACTATGGATTGCTTCGCTGCGCTCGCAATGACGGTGGTTGGCAGTTGCGCCCCACACTCACACCCCATCCAGAATGATCACCGTCGGCGTGCCCGGCAGCGTGTCCCGTGAAATCTTCAACGTTCGCTCCGTCCGCTGGTCGATGACGAACTGCTGGCCGATCAGGCGCATGAATTCATCGAGCGGGGTGGCGAAGCGGTGCATCGGCAGCACGACGGAGGCGCGCAGCCGCTTGGTGATCTCCGAAACGCCGTCGAGCGACATCGTATAGGTGCCGTCGATCGGCACCATGACGATGTCGAGCCGGCCGATTGCCGCGAAATGCGTGTCGTCGAGCTTGTGATGCAGGTGGCCGAGATGGCCGATGCAAAGGCCGGCGACCTCGAAGATGAAGATCGAGTTGCCGTCCTTGATCATCTCGCCACTGGTGCCCTCGCCATAGTAGCGACGGATGTCGGTGGGGACGTTGCGGATGTAGACGTCGCCGACGCGCGTTGAGACCTGCGCCGCCTGTCCGTTCTCGCCCCAGCCATGCAGGACGTGCGGAATTTTTGGATCGGGGAATAAAGTATAGTGGGTCGAGTGCGCGCGGTTCATGGTGATGACATCGGGCAGCCGCCCGGTCCGGTAGGCGCCGTTGAAGTCAGTCGCGATCCGCACGCCGCCGGGCGTGTCGATGTAATAGGTGGAATGTCCGACATAGGTGATCGCGACGTCTTCGGCCTTGGCGGCGGTGCGGCGAAGGCTGACCGGCACGACGAACGGCGGGGCGCTCGCCATCGCCAGGCACTCGCTGCGCAAGGGCTGCTGCTGGGCGGCCGCAGGCTCGATCAGCGAACCGAGGAAGGCAAGGGCTGTGGCAAGGGATACGTTAAGCGATCGCAACATGGCATAACCCATCCGCGGCAAAGGCCGCAGCCGACACTGTATCGCCGAATTCCGTGGACGTCATGATGACATTCGCGCACGGCAGCGCGCCGGAATTGCTTCATCGGGGAAGGACGAAATGCCGTATTGTAGAATTCAACCAGGGAGTTTGCCGTGACTGAAAAGACCGCCGCCGCAGCCCCGCATGCCCCGTCATCGAAACGGCTGGAGCCGTTGCGCCAGGTCGACGCCGGCGTTCTCAGCATCGCCTATTACGAGGCGGGTCCCGCCGATGGACCGGCCGTGATGCTGATGCACGGCTTTCCCTACGACATTCACAGCTATGTCGACGTCGCGCCGCAACTGGCGGCGCAAGGCTGCCGCGTCATCGTTCCCTATTTTGCGCGGCTACGGCCCGACCCGGTTTCGCGATTCCGCGACGCCGCGCTCGGGCGAGCAGGCCGCGATCGGCGCCGACATGATGGCGCTGATGGATGCGCTTGGCATTCGCCGCGCGGTGTTCGCGGGCTACGACTGGGGTGGCCGCGCGGTCTGCGTCGGCGCCGCGCTATGGCCGGAGCGCTGCATCGGGCTCGTCTGCGTCAATTCCTATCTGATCCAGGATATCGCCAACGCCATGGCGCCGCTGCGGCCGAAGCGTGAGGTGCCGCTGTGGTATCAGTATTACTTCCAGCTCGAGCGCGGCCGCGCAGGATTGGCCGCGAACCGGCGCGAGATCGCCAGGATATTGTGGACGGAATGGTCGCCGAACTGGCCGTTCGACGATGCCTGTTTCGAGCGAACTGCAATGGCCCACGACAATCCTGATTACGTCGATGTGGTGATCCACAGCTACCGCCACCGTTTTGGTCTGGCCGACGGCGATCCGCACTATGCTGACATCCAGCGCAGGTTGGCGACGCTGCCTCCCATCACCGTACCAACGATTACACTGGACGGCGCAGATGATGGCGTAGCGCCGGCGACCGATGGCACCGCCAGCGCGACGAAATTCACCGGCCGCCGTGTTCATCGCGTCGTACCAGGCGCGGGGCACAATCTGCCGCAGGAAGCGCCGGAGGCCTTTGCCGCGGCGGTGATGGAGCTGATCAAGGCATAGGCGATGTCTGATTCCATCGATCGCGGGCGTCGTCTGCTGCTTGGCGCGGCCTTGTCGGGGATAGCCGGCAGGACCTTTGCCCAGGCTGATGCGCCCGCGCGTCCGGCGCCGTCGTCGCGGCGGATGGAAGCCCTGAAGCGTGTCGATGCCGGTGTCCTCAACATCGCCTATTATGAGGAAGGCTCCGCGGATGGTCCGGTCGCGATCCTCCTGCACGGCTTTCCCTATGACATTCACTCTTATGTAGATGTCGTCAGGCAATTGGCGGCGCAGGGCTGCCGCGTCATCGTCCCTTATCTGCGTGGTTTCGGCGCGACACGCTTTCGCGCTCCGGCGACGCTTCGGTCCGGCGAGCAGGCGGCGATCGGCGCCGATGTCATCGCGCTGATGGATGCATTGGGTATCCGGCGCGCCGTGCTGGCCGGGCACAATTGGGGTGGCCGCGCGGCCTGCGTCGCCGCCGCGCTGTGGCCGGAACGTTGCCGCGGCATGGTGACCGTGAACAGTTACCTGATCCAGGATATTTCCCGCGCGATGGTGCCGCTCAGCCCCAAGTATGAAGTCGCACTCTGGTACGAATATTATTTTCAGCTCGAGCGCGGCCGCGCCGGATTGGCCGCCAACCGGCGTGAGATCGCCAGGCTATTATGGGAGCAGTGGTCGCCTGACTGGGATTTTGACGATGCCACCTTCGAGCGCTCCGCGGCGGCGCACGACAATCCCGATTATGTCGACGTCGTGATCCACAGCTACCGCCACCGCTTCGGCCTTGCGGCGGGCGATCCGCGCTATGCCGAGCTGCAGCGGCGGCTGGCGTCACTGCCGCCGATCTCCGTGCCGTCAGTGACGCTGGATGGCGACAAGGATGGCGTGCTGCCCGCGGGCGACGGAAGCGCCAGCGCGTCCAAATTCACCGGCCGCCGCATTCATCGCGTGGTGCCGGGCGCGGGACATAACGTGCCGCAGGAAGCGCCGGAGGCCTTTGCGGCGGCGGTGATGGAGTTGATTCGCACCTAGGTCGACTTTGCCGCATGGCAAGCTGCTGCGGAAACCATCATTGTCCCCAACGCAAGTCCTCCGAGAAGGACGAATTTTACGGGGCGGAATTCCATGGCAAAGCGTCACGTCCTGCTTGCGGTCTGGCTTGCGTCCCTTGCCGTTGTCGCACCGGCTTCGGCCGAAGAATTCCCCAGCCGTCCGATCACCTGGGTCGTGCCCTTCGCGCCGGGCGGTATCACCGACACGACGTCACGCATCGTCGCTGAGGAAATGTCGAGGACGCTCGGTCAATCGGTCCTGATCGACAATCGCGGCGGCGGGGGCGGCACGGTCGGCACCGAACAGGTGGCGCGATCGAAACCCGATGGCTACACGTTGATCTACGGTACGCAGGGCACGATGGCGGCCAACGTCACGCTGCGCAAAAACCTGTCCTACGATCCGCTGACGAGTTTCCTGCCGGTGCATCTGGTCGGCGAAAGCCCGAACCTGTTCGTCGCTTATCACGACGCACCCTATAGTTCGGTGTCCGGGTTGATGGCCTACGCCAAGCAGAATCCGGGCAAGGTGACGTTCTCCTCCTCGGGAGTCGGCACCGCGACACATCTGGTCGCCGAGCTGTTCAAGACGGTTGCCGGCATCGAGATGCAGCACGTGCCCTACCGGGGCAGCGCGCCGGCACTGAACGACATGATCGCCGGCCGCGTCGATGTCATGTTCGATTACCCGGTCTCGGTCGGCCCCCATGTCGAGGCCGGCAAGCTGAAGGTGCTGGCCACGACCGCGCCGGAACGCCTGCGCGCATTCCCTGATGTGCCGACCATGGCCGAACTCGGCATGAAGGACATGACCACCCAGAGCTGGTCGTCGATCATGGTGCCGGCGGGCACGCCCGCGCCGGTCGTCGACCGACTGGCGGCGGCGGCGCATGCCGCACTGTCATCGGAACGCGTGCGCACGCATTTCGAAAAAGTCGGCACCCGCCCGATGATGCTGCAGAAGGCCGAGATGATCCCGTTCATCGAGAAGGAGATCAAGCGCTGGGGCGATGTGATCGAGCGGGCAGGGCTGGAGAAGCAGTAGCGGCTTGCAGGTTGCACTATGGCAACAGTCGAGCAGACAGACCTTGTGCATCCATCAACTTGACAGCTCGCTTATCGAAGGAAACGAAAGTGTCTGCGCCGAGCCAGCTTCCTTCGTAGGCGATAACACCATCGGCGAAATCGCCGCCGGCGTCCAGAAAAGTCAGCCCGGCTTCTGCTGCCGGACGGTTCACTTCGACATTTTCGCCATTTATCAGCTGCCGGATTGCAGTCGCAATGTCCTTTGATGGAACTTTATAGCCCTGTGAAAGAACCCAAACCAGCTCGCAAAGTGCTGAGAGGGAAATCGCAACCAGTTCAGCTCGCTTCAAGGTCGATTGCGCTGCTTTGCTCTGCGATTCATGGTCTTCGGTGATGGCCCGAACCAACACGTTGGTGTCGGCGGTGATCTTCATCGCTTGCCGGCCCACCCTCGCGCGGCGATCTTGTTCATCTCCTCGATCGTCAGCGACGGCCCACCTTTTCGCTTCAGGAGGCCGAACACATCGGAAATCTTGCCGGTCGGCCGGGCAGCCTTCACTTCTATCTTGCCGTCGGGGAGTTTGTTCACGGTAATTTTCTCGCCAGGATGCACGCCCAGATGTTCAAGCACATCCTTGCGCAGTGTGACCTGACCCTTAGCGGTGACGGTGAGTGTGCTCATGGCAGACCTCAAGCTCTTACCGCTTGAATGTAAGGCAAAAACGCCTTACATTCAAGAGGTATGACTGTCTGTGAGAACTGGGACTGCTCACCCCTGTCGTGGGCTGATCTTCCACGTCGCAGCCAGGATCGCCGCGGTCATTGCGCCGCTGATGATTGCGGCGATCGGGATCGTGACGGCGAGCGCCGCGGTCGCGGCCCATCCGATCGAGCAGAAGGCTTCCGCGAATGTCGCCAGCCGCGAAGAGGTCTGGCGGCGGCGGAACTGGCTGCGTTTGGCCTGTACGCGAAACCAGAGCTGGATCGCGCCCGCCGAGACGGTGGCGACGATGACGCCGAGCGCGGTGATGATCGCCTGCGTCAGGGAGGCAAAGGCAAGTGCCGTGATCAGCGGCGCGAAGATCACCCCGATTGAGATCAGCACCACCTCGATCTTGGCGCGGATTACGCGCGACGGTGGCAGCGGCGCGGTCGCGACCAGGTCGGCGGCGTCTTCGCCCGAGATCGTCAGCCAGGCGAGGCCGCCGGCAAGCTGGCCAGCCGCCATCACGATCACGGGCGTGATCAAGACGATCGCGGTCGAGGTTTCGGAAAAACTTCGCCACAGCATCAGGGCCGGCGGCACCAGATAAAGCAGTTGCATCAGGCTTTGCGACAACAGCCACGGGTCGCGCCGCAGCAGCAGGAATTCCTTGGTGCGCAGCGCCTGTTGCCGCGAACCGCCGCGAAATGCGGTCGTGCGCGGTCCGTGACGGACGGACCGGGCGGTTGCGGCGGCACTGACGACGGTATCGGCAAATCTCGGCGAGAACACCGCCATCACCACGCCGAGCAGCAAGAGCCCGCCGGCCATCAGCCACGACAGCACCATGCCATCGCCGATCGCCGCGCGCGCCGGCCACCACAGCGGGCTGTCGAGCGCGGGCGCATAGGCTGCAGCGGCGTCGGAGGTCAGCACTGCAAAGCGCGATAACGTACCGTAGGAAAGGATGGCTGCGACCTGGAGCGCAATGACGAAGCCGGCGCCGATGATGGCGGCCACGATCTGCGCGACGAGGCGAGTCCGGCTCGGGCCGATCAGCCTGAACAGCGCGACCGTGATCGCGATCGCAACGGCCGCGGCCGAAAGACCAATGGCAATGACGACGCCGAATGCCGAAAGCCATCGGATGCCGCCGCCGATCACGAGAACGTCGACAAAGGGCGTCGACAGCAACAGCGCCATCGCGATCACGGACAGCCCGATCGCCGCGATCCGCACCGAGAATACGTTGGCGAGGTTGGCCGGCGACGACATGATGAGATCGAGGTCGGCGCGGGCGTAGAACACCCGCGTCACCGATTCGATGGCCTGCGACAGCATCAGGGCCCAGGCGAGGAAGATGGACGCCGTGATGACGATCAATTCCGACTTGCCGAGCGGGGCTTGCAGATCTGCGAAGCGGCCGATCACGGCATAGGCCGGCAGGTGAATGATGGCGACGAACACGGTCAGGGCGATGATCGCGCGCTTTCGTTTTCCGCGTCTGCCGGCGATCATCGCCAGCCATTCGCGCCACGCCAGACGGATCTCGTGCCGGGCAAACCAGGTGAGTGCCGCGGCCGAACTCATGCGGCGGCTGCCTCGGTGTCGACCAGCGCGATGAACATGTCTTCGAGGCTGGTGTCGTTGCGGCCATTCTGCTGGCGCAGCTCGGTGAGCGTGCCCTCGGCCACCAGCTGGCCTTTGGCGATGACGCCGATGCGGTCGGCCATCCGTTCGGCGACTTCAAGAATATGCGTCGTCATGATCACGGTGCAGCCGGCACGGACGCGGTCCTGCAGCAATCCCTTGACGTGACGCGCCGACAGCGCATCGAGGCCGGTCAACGGCTCGTCCAGGATGATCAGCCGGGGATCGTGTACCAGCGCGCCGGCCAGGGCGACCTTCTGGCGCATGCCCTTGGAGAATCCCTCGCAGCGTTCGTGCAGATGCGGCTCGAGGCCAAGCGACACCAGAAGCTGCTGTGCGGAGGGGCCTGAAACCGCTGAAGCGATGCCCCAGAGGCCGGCGACGAATTCGAGATATTCCAGCGGCGTCAGCTTGTCGTAAATCATCGGCTCGTCGGAGACCCATGCCATGATCTGCTTGGCGGCGACGGGATCGGCGAGTGCGTCGATGCCCAAAATGGAGACAGAGCCGGCGTCGGGCTTGAGCAGACCGGCGACCATCCGCAAGGTCGTGGTCTTGCCGGCGCCGTTGGGGCCGAGCAGGGCGTAAAATTCGCCGGTGCGAATGGTGAGGTCGAGCGCGTCGACCGCCGGGCGGTCAAAACGCTTCGTTAACCCTCGCACTTCGAGCGCCGATAGATCTGACTGCATGATGACGGGACGGTCCGGTTTCGTTTTGTCGTTCGGAACATGGACCGAAGAACTTTCGGCACGGTGAATCGAGCGGCCCAAATCGCACCGAACCCCGCAACTTCCCGGGCTGCGGCATTTCTCCGCAATTGTTAACGGCGGGGCGGCCAGCGTTTTGTTGACAGCGGTCGGCGCTTTGGGCTCAATGCAGCGGGACATATGCGGCTACAGGCATCGCGGATGGTCGATAGCGTGTAGACACAAGATGCGGAAAAGGCGGTCGACAGAATCGCCTGGCATCGGGGAGGGAAACGATGCTGGACTTCGTTCAGCAGCTGGTGAGTGGCATCGCGCTCGGCTGCGTTTACGGCTTGATCGCGCTCGGCTTTGTGCTCGTTTACAAGGCAACCGAGGTCGTCAATTTCGCCCAGGGCGATTTGATGATGCTGGGCGGGTTCTTCGCCTTCACCTTTATCGGGATGCTTGGTCTCAACTACTGGCTTGGATTCGCCGGCGCGGTCATCGCCATGGCGGCGTTCGGCATGCTGGCCGAACGCGTCGTGGTGCGTCCGATCCTCGGCTATCCGCAGTTTTCCATCATCATGGCGACGATCGGGCTCGGATATTTCCTGCGCTCCGTGGTTGGCATGATCTGGGGCACCGACGATTTCAAGATCGAGACGCCGTTCAGCGACGGCGTGTTGCGGATCGGCTCGCTGGTGCTGGCCTACGACAAGCTGTCGGTGATCGCCGCAACCGTCATCCTCTGCGCGCTGCTGTATCTGTTCTTCAACCGCACCACGCTCGGCACCGCGATGCGCGCCAGCTCCGAGAACATGCTGGCCGCCTACTACATGGGCATTCCGGTCAAGCGCGTGGTGTCGATCGTGTGGGCGATCAGCGCGGCGGTCGCGACCGCCGCCGGCGTGCTGCTGGCGCCGATCACCTTCATTCACTCCAATGTCGGTCTCGTGCTGGGCCTGAAGGCGTTTCCTGCCGCCGTGCTCGGCGGCTTCGGCTCGATACCCGGCGCCGTGGTGGGCGGCGTGCTGATCGGCGTGATCGAGAGCATGGCAGGCTTCTATCTGCCGCAAGGCTGGAAGGACGTCGCGCCCTACATCGTGCTTCTCGTGGTGCTGCTGCTCAAGCCCGAAGGCCTGTTCGGACTTCATAAGCGGAAGAAGGTCTAATGCGGTTCCTCTTCAAGACCGATTACGAAGACGACATCAGGCTGTTTCCGCACAGCGGCTACATCGTTTCCTACGGTATTCTGCTGGCGTTTCTGGCGGTCGCACCGTTCGTGCTTTCCAGTTATCTGGTCAGCCAGCTGGTGTTCGTCTGCATCTATGCCACCGTCGGCGTCGGGCTGATGATCCTT
Organism: Bradyrhizobium sp. AZCC 2262; assembly: GCF_036924535.1. Taxonomy (NCBI): domain Bacteria; kingdom Pseudomonadati; phylum Pseudomonadota; class Alphaproteobacteria; order Hyphomicrobiales; family Nitrobacteraceae; genus Bradyrhizobium; species Bradyrhizobium sp. AZCC 2262. The sequence goes on from NZ_JAZHRT010000001.1 coordinate 8,770,602, forward strand.
ACCGGCTTCACCGGGCAGGCCTCGCTCGGGCACGCCGCGTTTCTGGCGATCGGCGCCTACACGGCGGCCTTTCTGCAGCAGTACAACGTCCCGTTTCCGGTCTACTTCCTGGCCGCCGGCCTGTTGACCGGCGTGGTCGGCGCGCTGGTCGGATTCCCGGCGCTGAGGCTGACGGGCATCTACCTCGTCATCGCGACGATTTCCTTTGCCTTCATCGTCGAGGAAGTGCTGGCGCGCTGGGAAAGCGTGACCCACGGCAACGAGGGCATGCGGGTCAAGACGCTGTGGTTGTTCGGGCAGGCGGTGCCGCAAAACGGCCCGACCTTCTATTTCCTCTGTCTTGCCGTATTGATCCTCACCATCGTCGGCACGCTCAATCTGCTGCGCTCGCCCACCGGGCGCGCCTTCGTCGCGATCCGCGACAGCGAAACGGCGGCGCGCAGCATGGGCGTCAACGTCTCGCTCTACAAGGTGAAGTCGTTTGCGATCAGCGCCGCGATCACCGGATTGGCCGGTGTGCTGTTCGCGCACAAGCTCTCCTTCATCTCTCCGGAAATGTTCACGCTGCAGCTCTCGATCGAGTTCATCATCGTGATCCTGATCGGCGGCACCTTCAGCCTGCACGGCGCGGTGCTCGGCGCGATCTTCCTGGTCATGATCGATCCGTTCCTGACCTACCTGAAGGACGACATGCCTGGCATCATCGCCGGCATTGCCGCAACGTTCGGCGCGGACAGCGTGACCGCGGGGAAGATTTATAGCAACGTCGCCGCCGTAGCATCCGCTAACGGCCTCAAGGGCGCGATCTACGGCGTGATCATCGTGCTGTTCGTGCTGTTCGAGCCGCTCGGTCTCTACGGGCGCTGGCTGAAGATAAAACTCTTCTTCCAGCTATTCCCGCTCTACAAGCGCGCCACTTTCAAGCGCCAGAAGATCTACGTGAAATCGGAGCGGAACCGATGAGTTATTTCCGTGCGGAAAACCTGTCCTTGCACTTCGGCGGCCTCAAGGCGGTCGATGCCGTAAGTTTCGCGGTGGAGAAGGGCGAGATCCTCTCGATCATCGGCCCCAATGGCGCTGGCAAGAGTTCGATCTTCAACCTGATCTCGCGGATCTATCCGCCGACCTCGGGCAGGATCTTCTTCGAAGACCAGGATATCACCGAGCGGCCGGCCTACGAGATTGCCGGGCTCGGCATCGCCCGCACCTTCCAGAACATCGAATTGTTCGAGAATGCGACCATGCTGAGCAACCTCCTGGTCGGCCGTCACCGGCACTCCGCCACGCAGCTCTGGCAGGAATTGCTGTTCTTGCCGAGCGTGCGCGCCGGCGAAAAGGTTCATCGCCGCCGCGTCGAGCAGGTGATCGAATTCCTCGATCTCGAAGCCTATCGCGACAAGCTGATCTCCGGGTTGCCTTACGGCGTCCGCAAGGTGATCGAGCTGGCGCGGGCGCTGTGCTCCGAGCCGAAGCTGATCCTGCTCGACGAGCCGTCGTCCGGCCTGAACGTCGAGGAAACCGACGACATGTCGTTCTGGATCCGCGACATGAAGACCGAACTCGGCATTACCGTCCTGATGGTCGAGCACGATATGACGCTGGTCAATCGCGTTTCCGACCGCGTGATCGCGCTCAATTACGGCCGCGTGCTGGCGATGGGCTCGCCGGCAGAAGTACAGCGCCATCCCGACGTCGTCGCCGCCTATCTCGGCGCATGAGGATGATGCCATGAGCGCTCCCGACATCATCCTCAAGCTCAGCAATATCGAGAGCTATTACGGGCCGATCATGGCGATTAGAGGCATCAGCCTCGAAGTGCCGCGCGGCCGGATCGTCACGTTGCTCGGCGCCAACGGCGCCGGCAAGACCACGGTGCTGAAGACCATCTCCGGCATTCTCGATCCCCAGAAGGGCTCGATCGAATTTCTGGGCAAGCCGATCCAGCGCATGGAAGCCGACAAGATCGTGCGGCTGGGCTTAAGCCACGTGCCGGAAGGGCGCGAGGTGTTTCCATTCCTCTCGGTGCGCGAAAACCTGATGATGGGCGCCTATCCGCGCAAGGATCGCGACGGCGTCGCCGAGGATCTCGAACGCGTCTACGGCTATTTCCCGCGGCTGAAGGAGCGCATCAACCAGCCGGCCGGACAGCTTTCCGGCGGCGAGCAGCAGATGCTGGCGATCGGGCGGGCCCTGATGAACCGTCCGACCCTGCTACTTTTGGATGAGCCGTCGCTCGGCCTGTCGCCGATCCTGGTGAAGGAGATCTTTACCATTATCAAGCGCGTCAACGAGGAGCAGGGCATGTCGATCCTGCTGGTCGAGCAGAACGCCAAGGTCGCGCTGGAGACGGCGCATTACGGCTATGTGCTGGAAATCGGCCGGGTCGTGATGAACGACACCTGCGAACGGCTGATGAGTTCAAAGGACATCCAGGAATTCTATCTCGGCGCCAAGGAAGAAGGCGCCCGTGGCGAGCGGCGCTGGAAAAAGAAGAAAACCTGGCGGTAAAGGTCGCAGCCAAGAGCATGGCGTTCAGGACTGGTTGGAGCTAAATTCAGGCCACGCTTCGAGAAAACAGACCGGTCGCCAAGGCCGGCACCAGAAGCAGGCCACAGAGGGAGGAAGACGCATGGCCAGACCGGCAGTGCTGACGGTCGCCGACACGATCGCGAGGAGCTTTCTGAAGTCCGTGGAAACCCGCGGCGACCGGCCGGCGATCCGCGAAAAGAAATTCGGCATCTGGCAGCCGACCAGTTGGCGCGCGTGGCTGCAGATCTCCAAGGATATCGCGTTCGGCCTGCATGCCTCCGGCTTCCGGCCCGGCGACGCCGCCTCGATCATCGCCAACGCGGTACCGGAATGGGTCTATGCCGACATGGGCATCCTGTGCGCCGGCGGCGTCTCTTCCGGAATCTATCCGACCGACTCCTCTTCGCAGGTCGAATATCTGATCAACGATTCCTCGACCAAGGTGATCTTCGCCGAGGACGAGGAGCAGCTCGACAAGATCCTGTCGTGCCGTTCGCGGTGCCCGACACTGCAGAAGATCGTCGTGTTCGATATGGAGGGGCTGAGCGGCTTTACCGACCCGATGGTGCTGTCGCTGGCCGAGTTCATGGCGCTCGGGCGCAACCACGCCCAGGGCAAAGACGCGCTGTGGGACGAGATGATCGGAAGCCGCTCAGCGTCCGATCTCGCCATCCTGGTCTACACGTCAGGCACGACCGGCCCGCCCAAGGGCGCGATGCATTCCAATCGCAGCGTGACGCATCAGATGCGCCACGCCAACGATCTGTTTCCGTCGACCGATTCCGAGGAGCGGCTGGTGTTCCTGCCGCTCTGCCATGTCGCCGAGCGGATCGGCGGCTATTACGTTTCGCTGGCGCTGGGATCGGTGATGAATTTCGCCGAGAGCCCGGAAACCGTCCCGGACAATCTGCGCGAGGTGCAGCCGACTGCGTTTCTGGCGGTGCCCAGGATCTGGGAAAAATTCTATTCCGGCATCACGATCGCGTTGAAGGACGCAACCGGTTTCCAGAACTGGATGTACCGCAACGCGCTCGCGATCGGCAATCGCGTGACTGAGTACAGACTGCAGGGCGATACGCCGCCATTGGCGCTGCGGCTCGCCAACAGCGCCGCCTACTATCTGGTGTTCCGCAACATCCGCCGCATGCTCGGCCTCGACCGTTGCCGGCTGGCCTTTACCGGCGCAGCGCCAATCGCACCCGATCTGATCCGCTGGTATCTCTCGCTCGGCATCGACATGCGGGAGGTCTATGGCCAGACCGAAAACTGCGGTGTCGCCACCGTGATGCCGCCCGAGCGCATCAAGCTCGGTTCGGTCGGCAAGGCCGCGCCCTGGGGCGAAGTTGCGATCTCTCCGCAAGGTGAAATCCTGATCCGCGGCGATTTCCTGTTCATGGGCTATCTGAACCAGCCGGAAAAGACCTCGGAGACCATCGACGCCAAGGGATGGCTGCATACCGGTGACGTCGGCTCGATCGACAACGAAGGCTTCGTCAAGATCACCGACCGGATGAAAGACATCATCATCACCTCGGGCGGCAAGAACATCACGCCGTCGGAGATCGAGAACCAGCTCAAGTTCTCGCCTTACGTCTCCGACGCCGTTGTCATCGGCGACAAGCGGCCGTATCTGACGTGTCTGGTCATGATCGACCAGGAGAATGTCGAGAAGTTCGCGCAGGACCAGGACATTCCCTTCACCAACTACGCCAGCCTGTGCCGTGCGCAGGAAGTCCAGGATCTGATCCAGCGCGAGATCGAGGCGGTCAACGTCAACTTTGCGCGCGTCGAAACCATCAAGAAGTTCTACCTGATCGAACGCCAGCTCACGCCAGAGGACGAGGAGCTGACGCCGACCATGAAGCTGAAGCGCAGTTTCGTGAACAAGCGTTATGCCGCCGAAATCAACGCCATGTATGGCGAGCGGGCGGTGGCGTAGCCAACGAAACTTGAAGCGGAATTTTTTCGGAAACGGCGAAGGATTGAGAAGGCCCCACCCTTCGCTCAACACGGGCCATCGAAGAGGAGACTGCAATGTCGAAATCGTTCAAGGCGCTCGGCCTTGCGGTCAGCGCCCTTGCGCTGACCCAACTGCCGGCCGCCGCCCAGACCAAGGTTACCAATGAAGGCATCTCCGCATCCGAGATCGTTATCGGTACCCACCAGGACCTCTCTGGCCCGATCAAGGTCTGGGGCGTGCCGGTTTCCAACGGCATGAAGATGGCCACGGAGGAAATCAACGCGGCCGGCGGCATCCATGGCCGCAAGATCAAGCTGATCCTGGAGGACAGCGGCTACGATCCGAAGCGCGCCGTGCTGGCGTCGCAGAAGATGGTCGAGCGCGACAAGGTGTTCGCTATGGTCGGTCCGATGGGCTCGCCCACCGTGCTCGCCGCGCAGGACATCCTGTTCGATGCCGGCGTCCTGCAGCTGTTCCCGCTGACGGCGGCCGAATTCACCTTCAAGTTCGATCCGGCCAAGCCGCAGGAGCGACTGAAGTTCAACAATTTGCTGCCTTACGTCGAGAGCACGCGTGCGGCCGTCAAATACATGATCGAGGGGAAGAACTTCAAGAAGCCCTGCATTATGCACCAGGACGACGAGTACGGAAAGAACGTGCTTGACGGCTTCACGCAGCAGGTTTCCGCGATGAAGCTGACGCCCGCGTCGGTCACGAGCTACAAGCGCGGCGCTTCCGACTTCAGCGCGCAGATCGCCAAGATGAAGGCCGACGGCTGCGACATGGTTGTGCTCGGCACGGTCATTCGCGAAACCATCGGCGCCATGGGCGAGGCCAAGAAGCTCGGCTGGGACGTCACCTTCCTCGGCGCCACGCCGACCAACGTGCTCGAGGTGCCGGCGCTCGGCAAGGACGCAGTCGAAGGCCTCTACGCGGCTTCGGGTTTCGAAATCCCGTACGAAGACACCGCAAAGGGCAAGGTCAAGGATTGGCTTGCCAACTACAAGAAGATGTTCGGCACCGACGCCAACACGCAGGCGATCATCGGCTACAACGCCACGATGACGTTTGCGTTCTACGCCAACAAGGCGGGCAAGGATTTGACCGGCCAGAAGATGATGGACGCGCTGGAATCCGGCGACAAGTTCATGGACATCTTCAACTCGCCGCCGACCAAGTTCTCCAAGACCGATCATCTCGCCAACACCATCACCCAGGTCCAGCAGGTCAAGAATGGCCGCTGGGTGCTGGTCAAGGAAGGCCTGATGTTCTGAGGGAGCATTCTCGCTCCAACGGCAAGGGCTAACGACATAGGGGCTGCGCGAGACGATCGCGCAGCCCTTTTTGTCTGTGCCTTTAGCTCGGACGGCAAGCGCTGTCGTTGCCTGCGACAAACGCGAAGCGTTTGCGCAAGGGAGCAAAGCGACGAAGCAATCCATCCCTCCGCTTGTGGCGCCATGGATTGCTTCGCTTCGCTCGCAATGACGGAGAACCAGCACGATCCGCACACTCCCGTCGCTATTTCTGAAGTATCTTCAGCAACTCGTCGCCGAGGATCGCGGGTTCTACCGGCGGCAGATAGGTGAGGCCGGCCGCCTTCGCGAGGTCGGCGATGGTTCCTGCTGCCTGCAAATCGGAGAGCGTCTTATTGACCGCGACGATGAGGGCCGGATCGCTGGCGAGGCCGACATAGCCCCGATTAACGCCGATGGGATAATAATATCCGGATGCGGCGAGCTTACTGTCGGGATGGGCGCCGCGGTAGGCATCGAAGCGGCTCAGGTCGAGCAGCGTCGCATCGAATTCGCCGCGGTTGAGCGCGCCGAGCAAGTCCTGCCGCCCTGGAACCAGATGCGTGATGTCGTCGATCAAGCGTCCTTTTTCGAACGTCATCAGGATAGCGTCGCCAAGCGTGCCGCTTTCGATCGCGATGCGCAGCCCGGCGAGATCGCCGATGCCGGAGATCTTGCGGTCGCGCGCCTTCTCGCCGAGCACGACGGTCAGTGGCGAGTAAGCATAGGGCTGGCTCGGTGCAAGCACGCCGACCGGCACGCGGCGGCGGCGGTCGTCGCGGGTGGCGCCCTCGAAATCCGGCAGCTTCGCCGTCTTGACGCCAGGTACCTTCAGCGAGTCATTGGTCAAGGCATAGCTGCCGACCAGCGCGCAGCGGCCGTCGGAGAGCAGGGCATTGGCTTCGAGGGCCGGGCTCGAGCTTTCGTCGAGCTTGCTTTCAAACCACTGGATCTTGAACGGCCGGCCGAGGCGATCGGCAACAGCCTGCGCAAGCGCGACGTCAAACCCGCTGTCGGGCTTTCCGCGCTGATGCAGTGAAAGAGGAGGCAGGTTCTCATCGAGACAGACTTTCAGCGGATCTCCATCCGCATGCGCTGCCGTCGCCGTCGCAAGCAGCACGGCCGCAACCGCGAGCCAGCGCTTCATTGCTTCCTCCGGCTCGATACGAAGGCCCAAATCTCGGTGATCTCCTGGTCGCTCAGAATGTCCTTCCACGGCGGCATGTTGTTCTTGCCCTGCTTCACCGTGGCGATGAATCGCGTGTTGTCGTCCGGGAACGCACGCAAGTCGGGCGCAACCGTGCCAGCAGTGACCATGTTCGGGCCATGGCAGTGCGAGCATTTCTGCGCATAAGTGGTCTTGCCAGGGCCGATCAGCGTCTGATCGCTGACGGCGGCTTGTTGCTGCGCGGTAGCCGGCATCGCCATCCACGCCATTGCCGCCACCGCGACGGCGGCGAGAGACGCCGCCGTCAGCTTCGACACCTTGTCAGTCATCGGCGTTCCGCGATCAGTTCTTTACCGCGAACACCCAGAGCGACCCGCCTGTCGGCACGTTGGCAAGCCGTTCATCGCCGGAGAAGATCGAGTAGACGCCGCCATAGCCGCTGGTGACGGCGATATACTGGACGCCGTCCTGCTGCCAGGTCACTGGTTGCCCTTCGATGCCGGAGCCGGTCTGGAAGCTCCACAGCTTCTTGCCGTCGTTGGCGTCAAAGGCGTCAAACTCGCCGGTCAACTGGCCGGAGAACACGATGCCGCCGGCCGTCGACAGCACGCCCGAGAAGCGCGGTATATCGCTCGGCACTTCCCACTTTGCCTTTCCGGTCATGGGATCGATGGCCTTGAGATGGCCGCGCGGTCCGTCAGGCCATGCCCAGATGTCGGTCAGGTCCATGCCGAGATACCATTCGCCTTGCTTGAAGACGGCCGGTTCGGCCTTGTAGTTGCCGCCGATATTGAGCGTATTGGCGTAGGCAAGGCCGGTCTGCGGATTGTACGACATCGGTTCCCAATTCTTGCCGCCGAGGATCGACGGCTGAACCGTAACCTTCTTGCCTTCGCGGGCGTCCTTGGACACGTCGGTCTCAATCGGACGGCCGGTCTTCATGTCGATGCCGGTGGCCCAGTTCACCTTCACATAGGGATTGGCCGCGAGCAGTTTCCCGTTCGTCCGGTCAAGCACGTAGAAGAAGCCGTTGCGATTGGCATCCATCAGAACCTTGGTGGGCTTGCCTTCGATGGTCATATCGGCAAGCACCATCTCGGCGACCGCGTCATAGTCGAACGGATTGTTTGGCGAGAACTGATAGTGCCACTTGATCTTGCCGGTCTTCGGCTCGAGCGCCAGGACCGCGCAGGTGTACAGATTGTCACCGGGACGCACCGCCGCGTTGAACGGCCCCGGGTTGCCGACGCCCCAATACACCGTGTTCAGCTCCGGGTCATAGGAGCCGGTGATCCATGTCGATCCGCCACCGAGCTTCCAGGTATCGCCTTTCCAGGTGTCGCCGCCGGGCTCCTCGGGGCTGGGTACCGTGTTGGTCCGCCACAGGCGCTTGCCCGTCTCTGGATCCCAACCATCGATGAACCCGCGGGTCCCGAACTCCGCGCCGGAAATGCCCGTGATGACAACGCCGTCCGCGACGAGCGGCGCCACGGTCATCGAATAGCCTTCCTTGATGTCGGCCGCTTTCTGACGCCACAGCTCCTTGCCGGTCTTCATGTCGAGTGCAATGACGTGGGCGTCGAGCGTGGTGCGGAAAAGCTTCCCGTTGTGAATCGCCCCACCGCGGTTGATGATGCCGCAACAAACGATGCGCGGCGTCTCGGCCGGGTACTCGACCTTGGTCTTCCAGATCTGTTTGCCGGTCTTTGCGTCAACCGCCATCGTGGCGTTGTGGTTGGTGACGTAAATGACACCTTGGTATACCAGTGGCTGCGACTGCGCGCTTCGATCATCTGCGAAGCTGTAGTTCCACACCGGCACCAGGTTCTTTACGTTATCCTTGTTGATCTGCGTCAGCGGACTGAACCGCTGCAGATTATAGCCCATACCGTAATTGAGAACGCTCGTAGTATCGGCCGCTCCCTTGACCAATTGATCGGTCGTCTGAGCGCTTGCGCCGAGCGGCGCAAGAATGACAAGGCCTGCAGCAAACGCAATGCTCTTCATGTCGTCCCTCCCAATGAACTCCTGCGCGCCTATTGCTGGCGCTGCGGATCAGCAATCTTCCTGAAACGGGAAAAAGCGTCAATACGAAAGTCGAAGATGACGCGTGAGATCCCGCGAAGAGAAAAGCGAGAAGCTTGTCTCGTCATGTTTTCGGGAGTGCGGTGCGCATTACGGCTGCAGCGCACCATCGGTCATGAGGCAAGGAAGATCAGGCAAGGAAAGCAGATTGTTGTCGGCTATCGCCGCGCAACATTTGCGTGCTGTCAGTAGGCACGTTCGAATGGCCGGGCCACGGAGCCGGCCAGAGAACTCACGACGAGCGAAGCCACAGAATTATCGCCCGAGGCGTCGGCGAGCAGAGGAGCATCGGCGTATCGCATCACGCCGTGCTGGCCGATCACGAATGTCGGCCGGAAATTTCTGACGTCGGCATCCCAAACCATGGCCATGCGGCGGTTGTCGAGCGTCAGCCAGCGGCCATCCAGCCGCGCGGCGGCCACCGCATGGTCCTCGCCATGAATGGTGTCGTGCAGCACCACGATCCTGAGATCGTCGGCTGCGAGGCCGGCGCGGCGCAAGGCGACGAATTTCGCAATCGCATAATCCTCGCAGTCGCCGCCGCCGCGCGCGAGCGTTGCGAGCGGCGACGTCCAGACGTCGATCTGGCCGTGCTGGGCGAGGTCGCTGATCGGCCGGATAGCGAGATTGATGGCGCGGTTGATTTCGCCGAGCCGGGCGCGGCCTTCGCGCAGCCGGGCGGCGTCGACGATGTCGAGGAATTTCAACGCGGCCGGCGACACGCAGCCGTCACGGTCGCCTTCGCAGAGCGCAAGCTGCACCATTTCGTCGTCGAGCCGGCGTTGCACGCCGAGCCATTTGTCGCGCAGTCCGCCGCTCGGGAGGGGAGATGCGGCAAGCCCGAACGGCTCGGCCGATCGCTGGATCAACTCCGCCGGTGCCGACGGCTCCGGCGTTTCAGCCCGCAGGTCACCCGGCCCGAACCAGGCCAGACCGCACGCAATGATGCCCGCACGCCATGCGCGCGCATAGACTGATAACCCCATCTGACGCCCCTCGTCCGGGCATCGGCTGGCTTGCTCTGCCTGCGCGTGACCGGATCATTTCCGAATGGGCAGGATGGGCAATGGATCTTTTGATCCGTCTAAAACGATAGGGGGCGAGCCGGGAGTTTTCGAAACAGTCTGAACGTGGCCTTGCCAGCTACAGCTAATTTTATCGATCCACTCGGATTGGGGCTCGTCAAAGCCGCCCGGTTACCCGGGTAGGGCTGCGGGATAAGGCTCAAAGTTACGGTTGCGAAAGGGTCACAGCGTCACCGAATTAACCCTGTCCGCAGATCGCTGGGTAAGCAATTATGACCTGTCCGGATGCCTCGAAGGGAGGGCGGCATCAATGGGATCCGGGGAAACTGATCAGTCTTCAGGCGGCTGTCGCTTCGCTCAGGAAGCAGAAATATTGCGTTGCAGAAAATATAAGCTATTGTATTTCCTTACCTTTATGTCTCGGGCGAGCCGTGCCCATTTCTCAATCGCCTTGGTTAAACCCCGCCTTTTCCTCGCCACACTTTCGCCCGAGAGTTTTTCCGGACCTTTTCGGTCCTGTTGCAGACTTACCCATATTGAGGGTGTTCCGCGGCCGCGTACTGTTGTGTTCCTTACCTGCGTGGTATGAAAACCCCGCAGGGAAATTTTATACTTCTTAACCATTTAGTGTGGTGCCCCATTGAACTACGCCGGGAAATTCGGATCGGGCGGTCTCGACACTGCTTCCGGCGTGGATATTGACGTTGGGCCGCTGTCACAGCACGGCCATCTTTCGTCCCACGGCAAGGTCCATGTCGACACGGTTTCGACACATGCGCCGTCCGACGCCATAATTATTTCTGATGCTCATCTGCTCTTCACCGGCGACTTCAAGCGGTCGGGCGTCGACCTGGTCCTCACCAGCGGCGACCACGAGGTCGTGTTGCCCGATTACTTCAAGGGCGAGAAACGCGCCGCACTGGCCTCGCCTGATGGCGCCCACCTCACCGGCGACATCGTCAACGCGCTGGCCGGGTACACCCAGTTCGCGCAGGCCGACGGCAGCGCCAGCGTCGCGCCGCAGCTCATCGGCCATGTCACCAAGCTGGCCGGCAACGCGACCGCGATCCGCAACGGCGTGTCGATGATCCTGAACCAGGGTGACAACGTCCTCAAAGGCGACGTTGTTCAGTCCGGTTCCGATTCGACGCTTGGCATCACCTTCATCGACGGCACCGTGTTCGGCCTCGCGTCGAACGCGAAGATGGTGCTGAACGAAATGGTCTACGACCCCAATGGGTCGGACAACAAAACGCTGCTCAGCCTGGTGCAGGGCACGATCTCCTTTGTCGCCGGCGCCACCGCCAAGAAAGGCGACATGAAGATCGACACGCCGGTCGCGACCATGGGCATCCGCGGCACCGCGGTGCTGGTCGAGATCGATTTCGATGTGCCGGTGCAGGGTGGTGCGCCGCCGGCGAAATTCCAGGTGCTGGTCGAGCCCGATGGCACCACCGGCTCCTACATCCTGTACGACAAGACCACGCTGACGCAGATCGCAACCGTCAACCGGGCGGGCACGCAGACGATCATCAACGGCCAGGGCGCGGTCAGTTTCCAGTCGTCCGTGCAACTCTCGCCCGACGCGCAGAAGATCATCAGCGATGTGTTTTCGCTGAAGTTCACCGACGTGAAAAACCCGAACACCAAGCTCACGACCAACTTTACCGACACGGTCATTCCGGAAACGATGTTCGTCAAGGTGGCCGGCAATGAGTTCGTCCCGGTTACGCTTCAGTTCCTCAACATCCCGGACAGGCCGTCGGTCGCCCCGGCGCCGGGCCCCGCACCCCAGCTCGTGCATATTCCAGGGCCGCCGCAGGCGGCGGCGTTCGGCAGCGCGCTTACTGAACGCGTCACTCTTACCGCCAGTGCCGCCGTCGACAGTGTGTCCGGCGCGGTCAACTATGTCGACGTCAACGTCGGCGACAGGCCGAGCGTCAGTGCGCAGTTTTCTTCTTTCACCTACCAGAGTGCGCAGGGCGCCAACGTCACCGCCTCCCTGACGGCGGAGCAACTGGCTGCGGTCAAGGCGGTCCAAGTGCCGCTCTCGATGGTGCAGGACCCCAACGGCAAGAACATCGGCACGGCAACCTGGACCTACAACATCGCCGATGGCGCGTTCGACTTCCTCGGTGCCGGCGAGACGCTGACGCTGACCTATCTGGCGCGGGTCGACAACAACTACGCGCCGAACAACGAGACGACGTTCGTGCCGTTTACGATCGTCATCACCGGCACCAACGACAAGCCGACGCTCTCCGCGACGGGCGGTACGATCACGGAGCGGATCGGCACCGGCAACACGGCGGTCGATACCGTGACCGGCTCCGTCACCTTCGCCGACGTTGACCTGACCGACCGGCCCGTCGTCAGCGCCGCGATCTCCACGACCGATCCGTTCCGCTACTACGATGCGGAGGGCAACGACATCACCGCGACGCTGACGCCGGCGCAACTGGCGGCGATCCTGGCCGTCGAGGTGCCGCTGAGCGTGGTGCAGGCGGCCGGCAACACCCACAAGGGCTCGGCGAGCTGGACCTACAGCATTGAGGACAGCAAGTTCGACTTCATCGCCAAGGGCGAGACGCTGACGCTCAACTACGTCGCCCAGGTCGATGACGGCCACGGCGGCGTCGTCTCCACGCCGATCACGGTCTCGATCCAGGGCGCCGACGTCGTCGTCGCCGGTACCAACGACGTGCCGACCATCGCCACGACGAGCGGTGGGTTTGCCGAGCTTTCGAACGCGGAGCAGCCGAACCCGACCGGGTCCACCGAGCTGCATACGGCGTCCGGCACCATCAGCTTCACCGACGTCGACCTGACCGACCGGCCGGTGGCGAGCGCCGCCTTCACCTCGTTCAGCTACCTGAACGCCCACAGCGTCGACATCACCTCACAGCTCACGGCCAAGCAGCTCGCGGCGATCGCGGCCGTGGATGAGCCGCTGACGGTGGTGCAGACTCCCGGCAATGCCAATGATGGTTCGGCGAGCTGGAGCTACAGCGTCGCCGACGGTGCCTTCGATTTCCTTGCCGACGGCGAGACCCTGACGCTGACCTACACCGCAACCGTCGATGACGGCCATGGCGGCGTGGTGACCAAGCCGATCGCCGTCACCGTCACCGGCAGCAACGATACGGTTAAAATTACCAGCGACCCGCAGACCGCGGCCATCACCGAACATGTCGGCACCCACCATTCGGCGACGCCGGATACCGCAAGCGGTGCAATCACGTTCACCGATGCCGATCTGACCGACACGCACGCGGTCAAGATCACCAGCGTCCACGCTACCGGCGTGACGACTGGCCTTGTTAACGGCGCGGTCCCGTCCGAGTGGCTGTCGCTCGGCCCGCTGAACGATTCCACCGACGGCAAGCCGGGCTCGCAGAGTTGGTCGTTCTCGGCGCCGGATAGTTATTTCGACTATCTCGCCGATGGCGAGGCGGTCAAGCTGACCTACACGGTGGAGGTCGACGACCATCATGGTGGCGTCACCTCGCAGAACATTGTCGTCACCGTCAACGGCAGCAACGACGCGCCTGAGATCGCCGACATCGCGCAGCAGGGCCTCGTCGAGCAGGCCAATACCGCGCCGCTGGCGACGACGATCCCTGTCACTTTCACCGATCTCGATTTGTCCGATGTCGGCCACACCGCAACCATCACCGGCGCGGTGGCGACCGGCACCACCACGGGCCTTGGGCTCGACCAGGGCGCGCTGATTGCGCTCGTGACGCCCGGCGCGGTGACCAAGAATTCCGGTTCGTCGTCCGGTTCGGTCGATCTGTCGTTCTCGGCGGCCTCGACCGCGTTCGATTATCTGCCGAAGGACAAGGTCCTAACGCTGACCTACACCGTTGCGATCGACGATGGCGACGGCGGCGTGACGCCGAAGACCTTCGTGGTCACCGTTACCGGCACCAACGACGCGCCGTCGATCGTGGGTGAAGTCGATCCCGCCGCACAAACCGTCATTGTGGCGGCTCCGACCGCGCCGATCGTGCTTGACCCGGGCGTAAACGTAAACTCACTCGGTTTGAATACGGAGACGTTCGACGGTGTAACGACCGGCACGTCATCGCACACCTTCCAAAGCGCGACGCTCGGAGCGACCTTTTCGGCGTCAGGCAATGCTGGAATCGTCAACGGCTCGTCCTCGGTCACGGCAGCCCCGTTTGTCGGGCCGCTGCCTGGAGGGAAGGATACGACAAACTATTTGACCATCGGCGCAAACGGCACCGAGACGATCACCTTTGCGTCGGAGAAGAACGCGTTCGGCCTTTACTGGGGTTCGCTCGATTCCTACAACACCATCAAATTTTACGACGGAACGACGCTTGTCGCCTCCTATACCGGCGACGAAATTTCCCCGCTGTTTCCGACCGGCAACCAGGGTTCATTCTCCTCGAACGGGTATGTCGAATTTTCCGGCCTGCACCCCTTCGACAAGGTCGTGCTCAGCAGCAGTGCAAACGCGTTCGAGATTGACAACATTTCCGCCGGCAACGTCCCGGCGCCCGTTACCGGGCTTTCGGGGCCGATCAAGGGCACACTCAGCGTCCACGACGGCGACGTCGGCGACACCTTGACGGCGTTCGTAACCGGCAATGCCACGATCGAGTACAATGGATCGGCGTCCGTGCCGGGCAACATCGACATATCGGCCTTGGTGAATGCCGCGGACGTGACCTTCAACAGCGTGCCAAGTAACGGCGGAACGGCGGTCCTGAACTGGACCTATCAGCCGACCAATGCCAATTTCGACTTCCTGAATGCGGGCGACATACTGAAGATCAAATTCGTCGCCGAGGTCAGTGACGGTCATGGCCATACCGGAAGCCAGCCGCTGACCATCACCCTCGTCGGCGCCGAAAATTCGACGAACGGATCGAGCATCCTCGCCGCCGGGCCGGTCATCGGCACCGATGCGTTCGGCGTCACCCACAATGGCGACGGCACGACGACGGTAACGGGCTTGTATGTCTCCGACACCGACGCCTCCGCGCCGAACCACACGTTCACGGTCAGCGCGGCAGCCAGTGGTGCCAGCAGTAGTTTGAGCCCGCCGGCGACTGACGGCTCGCTCGCGGCGGTCAACGCCGCGCTGGATAAGGGCATCACCTACGATCCGGGTAACGATCCATCGCAAACCGACATGGTGACGCTGACCGTCTCCGACGGCCTCGGCCATTCCGATACGGTACATTTCGTCTTCAACGAGGCCGGACAGGGTCCCGTGACATTGACCGGCACGCCCGGCAAGGACATCTTTTTCACGACCGGCTCCGACGACACGTTGACCGGCGGTGCGAGCGCCGATCAGTTCGTTTTTGCGCCGGGACAGACCCCGAGCGCCGACACGATCACGGATTTCACGCCGGGCGAGGACCGCATCGATCTGCGGCCGTTTGCCGAAGTCGTGGATTCGGACAATATCAATGGTTGGCTGTCCGCCCATGCGGTGCAAAGTTCGACAAACCCGGCGGACGTCCTGATCACGCTCGGCAACGACACTCTCACGCTGAAGAACGTCACCGTCACCAGTCTGCATGCCGGCGACTTTATCGTGTCGCCGCATCACGTTGCCTAGCGTAGCGGCTTGCGAATTCGCACCGGCGCCGTGATATCGATACCATCTTCTGGCTTGTCTGGAGCTGCCGGTTAGGCGAACAATCGGAAGCCATGAAGCGACTACGGGCCTTACCGAGGTGGTTCAAGCGGCGCATCGGCTATGCCCGGATGCTGTGCCTTGCGCTGCTGATCGGGTTCGCCGCCCTTCGTGCCGCCGATCCGGCTCCCGTCGAGGAAATTCGGGTCAGGACCTTCGATTTTTTCCAGCGCATCGATCCCCGCCAGAAGACCGCAAGGCCGGTGACGATCGTCGATATCGACGACAAGAGCCTGGAAAAGTTCGGCCAGTGGCCGTGGCCGCGGACGCGGATCGCCGATCTCATTACCGAGCTGACCAGGTTGGGCGCCGTCGTGATTGCATTCGACGCGGTGTTTTCGGAGCCGGACCGGCTCAATCCCGCTGATGCAGCCGATACGTTCCGGAATCTCGATGAGGACACCCGCGCCAAATTACGCGCGCTGCCGAGCAACGACGAGATTTTTGCCGAAGCCATTCGGAAGTCGCGCGTAGTGCTTGGTGAATCGGGGGCCGCGGAAGAGCTGGCCGCGCTCGACAAGACGCTACCGGTGACCGGACTGGCGATGCTGGGCGAGGAACCGCAACGCTTCATGTTTGAATTCCCGGGCCTGCTGCGCAACACCAGGGTGCTGGAACATGCCGCGGCCGGGCGCGGCCTGTTCACAATCAAGCCCGAGCGTGACGGCATCGTGCGGCGCGTGCCGATGATCATGTTGGCGCAGGGCCAGGCCATGCCCTCGCTGAGTTTCGAGATGCTTCGGGTCGCCACCGGTTCGGGTACGATCCTGATCAAATCCGAAAAAACTGGCATCAAGAGCCTCCGCATCCAGGGCTTTGAGCTTCCGACCGACCGCAATGGCCAGCTTTGGGTTCGCTACGCCCGTCAAGACTCTTCTCTCTACGTTCCGGTGATGAACGTGCTGGAAAAGACCGTTGCGCCCGAAATGATCGCGGGCAAGCTGGTCCTGATCGGCACCTCGGCCGTCGGTCTCAACGACATCAAGACCACGCCGGTTTCGCAGAACATGCCGGGCGTGGAAATCCACGCCCAGATTCTGGAAAGCGCATTGACCGGCGACGTGATCTCGCAGCCGATCTACGGCCTTGCCGTCGAATTGGTGAGCGCGCTGCTGTTCGGGCTGCTGGTGATCGCGTTTGCGCCCCTGTTCGGGCCGGTCACGCTGGTCGCCCTTGGCGCGGCGTTCGCAAGCATGCTGGTTGGCATGTCAGTGTATTTCTACACGCACAACCGTTTGCTGATCGATTTCACCTATCCCCTGATGTCGACCACGGCGATCTACCTTGCGCTGATCTTTTCCAGCTTCGTGCGCGAGCAGGCGCAGCGCCGTCAGATTCGCTCGGCCTTCGGCCAGTATCTGTCGCCGGCGCTGGTCGAGCAGCTCGCGCAGTCGCCGGAAAAGCTGGTGCTCGGCGGCGAGGAGCGCGAGATGACCATCATGTTCTCCGACATGCGCGGCTTCACCTCGATCTCGGAAACCTACAAGAACGACCCGCAGGGCCTGACCGCGCTGATGAACCGTTTCCTCACCCCGCTGACCAACGCCATCCTCAGCCGCAAGGGCACCATCGACAAATATATGGGCGACGCCATCATGGCGTTCTGGAACGCGCCGCTCGACGACAAGGATCATGAGCTCAATGCCTGCGAGGCGGCGCTCGACATGCTGGAGCGCGTCGACGAGCTCAACCAGGCGCGCGAGCAGGAGGCAAGGGAAGAAGGGCGTCCGTTCATTCCGCTCAATGTCGGCGTCGGCCTCAATACCGGCATCTGCGTGGTCGGCAACATGGGCTCCGATCAGCGCTTCGACTATTCGGTGTTCGGCGACAGCGTCAATCTGGCCTCGCGCCTCGAAGGCCAGTCCAAGGAATACGGATTTCCCATCATTGTCGGCTCCAAGACCGCGCTGACGGTCAAGGACCGCTTCGCGATCCTCGAACTCGACTTCATCATGGTGAAGGGCAAGAAGGAGCCCGAGGTGATCTACGCCATCGCCGGCCGCGAGGACACCGCGCAATCCGGCCGCTTCCAGCGCCTGCGCAACCTGACGATCGAGATGCTCTCCTGCTATCGCAACCGCGACTGGGAAGGCGCACTCGCGGCGATCGAACGCGGCCGCAACACCGACGAGGCGAATTCGCTGGAGCTGCTTTACAATCTCTACGAAGCCCGCATCCGCGGCTACCTCGAAAACCCGCCGCCGCAAGACTGGAACGGCGCCTTCGCGCTGCTGACGAAGTAAGAAGAACGCAGGATGGGTGGAGCGAAAGCGATACCCATCCAATCCCTGCGCCGAAGCGCGATGGGTTTCGCTCCGCTCGTCCCATCCTGCCGGCTCCCCGTTGTTATAAGCCGCCGGTCACGCTTCGCTTGCCCGGGACGACAGCGGATATTGCGAGACCACCAACCGCCGACTACTCCGACGACAGGCGGACCATCTGGCGTCCGCCATTCATTTCCTTGAGGCTGTTGACGTAGTTCTCGGGACGCTGCCAGCGGAGAGGCACTTTCAGTCCCATAAAACTTGCGATGCTACCGATAAACGCCGTGCAATTGGATGTTTCCGCGTTCCAGACCGGTGAACTCGCCTGCAACTCCTTGATGTAGGCGAACACCCTTTTTGCGTCCGGCTCACTCAGGTAAACCCGGTAGCTCGCGGTCAGGTACTCCGGATCAAGATCGCCATAGCTTGCTCCGGTCTCGGACGGGACCCACGTCAAATGCCCCAGCACGTAGGTAAAGGTCTCTCCCGCAGGCGTTAGACCCGCGACCTCAACGGCTCGCTCGCTCGTCTTCCCGTACCAGACGAAAGCATGTCCCCAGCTCGCCGCCGTCCTGGCTCTGAAATCGACGTAGTACGGCCCCTTGGCTGTACCCAGCTTTCGAGCCGCCTGTACCGTCGGTCTTGGCTGGGTGGGCGCGTCACCAGACACAAGCGCATTCGCGTCAGCTAAGCGCCTGCGTGCCTCGTGTGCAGAAGCTGATGGGATTGTGCCTGGGAGCGAAGCTGCGAGTGTGAGTCCCGCAAGCAACCATGGTCCCAGTCTGTTAGGTCGGCTTGCCACGCTTCGCCCCCTCAACCGTCGACGACAAAGGCAGGTTTAACGACCCCTCGGTCAATGCCGTGCGCTAGTAGCGCGACACGACGGGCCCTGGCGCCTTGCCGATTGGGCTTTTCCCGATCGGGGTCTTGCCGATCGGCATCTTGCCTACGGGCGCTTGCTGATAGACGGGCTGTCGGCGTGGAATGTCGGCAGCGCTGGCGGCAGTCACCACGGCAAGCGTTGCACCTACTACAATCGCAATCTTGATCAAGGCAGTTCCCCATGACGTTGGACGAAACAAGGCATGCCTGCAGAGCGCTGCCCGGCAGGCATGCCGTGCACATGATCGTCGGAATACGACGACAGTACGGCGGACACGTTCGGCGAACATGACTGCTGTGCGGCAATTGTGAGACGGGCAAAATTCTCGAGCCTTATTCGTGCCCCTTTCACTCCAGCCCGATCTGCGTCAGATCCTGGAACCAGTGCTGCGCCTGCACGAACTTCTTCACCTTCGGCGACAGCGCATGCGGGTTGGTGTCGTGCACCACCCAGACCAGCGTGGCATCGTCGACGATCAGCGCATGCGCCTGCGCCAATAGCTCATCCTGCTTCGCCGTATCAAAGGTCTGCTTGGCCTCGTCGATCAGCGCGTCGACCTTCGGGTTCTTATAGCCGCCCCAGTTGACGCCGACCGGCGCGATCTGACCGGAGTGGAAGAATCGCACGATGGCATAGAGCGGATCTGACGTGACATAGGCGATGTTGTTGGAGGTGATGCCCGCGTTCATCTCGTCGGCCGCGCCCTTGCGCCACGCGGTATAGAGAGTCTCGAGTTCGACCACCTTGAAGTCGATCTCGATGCCGATTTCCTTGAAACTCTGCTGCAGGAATTCGTTCATCGGCAGCGACAGCATCTGCCCGGTGCCGCCTTGCGCGATGACGAAGGTCGTCTTCAACGGCTTCTCCTTCGAATAGCCGGCCTCCTGCACCAGCTTCTTCGCCGCCGCGACATCGTATTTGAGCTCAAAGGACGGCTTGCCGAACCAAGGGCTCGACGGGTCGACCTGGCCCTTGGCGGGTTTTGCGAGGCCGTTCATCAGCCCGACCACACCGTCGCGGTCGATCGCGAGATTGAGCGCCTTGCGCAGGCGGATGTCGGTCCAGGGCGAACCCGGCAAAACGCTCAAATGATAATTCCAGACATGCGGCGTGACGTTGTCGACGATCTTCATGCCGGCGGATTTGAGCTGCGGCACGGCATCCGGCGCCGGCGTCTCGATCAGATCGACCTGGCCCGCCAGCAGCGCATTGGTGCGCGTCAGCGCCTCCGGCATCGGGATCAGCACGATCTTGTCGGCCTTCGGAATTCGCTTGCTGTCCCAATAGTCGGCGTTCCTGGTCAACTCGGCGAGTTCGCGCGGAACGAGTTTTGTGAGTTTGAACGGCCCGGTGCCGGAGGGCTGGCTGGCGAACTTGTCCCAGTCCTTGCCAAGCTTTTCATATTGCGCGGGGCTGGACACCAGAAACCAGAGCATCTGATACGGGAAGAAGGAATCCACGGTCTTGGTGGTGATCTCGACCGTGTCATCGTCGATCTTGGCGTAGCTCGCGACCGAGGGGAGGCGGGTTTTCACCTGCGCGCTCTGCCGCTTGTCGAACTGCGGTGCCTTATCGTTGAGCACCTTGTCCAGATTCCAGATCACGGCGTCGGCGTTGAATTCGCTGCCGTCGTGAAACTTGACGCCCTTGCGCAAGGCAAAGCGCCATTTCTTCTTGTCGGTGTCGTCGACTTTCCATTCGGTGGCGAGCCCCGGCACCAGTTTGCCGGGCCGGTCGGACACGTCCATCTCCCAGGCGACCAGCGGGTCGTAGATCGTGTAGGCCGAGAACTGGTAGGCGCCGGCGCCGCGGTCGGGCTGGCCAGTGGTCAGCGGAATGTCCGCCATCGAAATGCCGTAGCGCACAACGGTCTCGGCCTGCGCCGAAATCGTGGGCAAGCCAAGAGACAATCCGAGGGCCATTGCCGCGGCAGCAAGAAGCATCGAATTTCGGGTGCGCATGAATTAAGCTCCTTCGGCGGGGTTTGGAGCTGAAAAATGCAAGCTTGATGCCAGATGTAGCATAGAAGGCGCGGTTGTATGCGCAATCACCGGAAGTTGTGCGGCTATTGGCCCCTAGCGAAGTGCCTTCCTTGGCACAGGCGTTGCATACCTTTGCATAAGAATTAGTCACCCAAGTTGAGAAGGAATTGCTGCAGATGCGTAACGACAAACCGAAGAAGGCGGCCACCGCATGGCTGCTGGCGACCGCGCTGGTAGTAGGACTGCCGCAGGTTGCGAGCGCCGAAACGGTGCTGCGGATCGGCATGACCGCGGCCGATATACCGCGCACCCTCGGCCAGCCCGATCAGGGCTTTGAGGGCAACCGCTTCACCGGCCTGACCATGTACGACGCGCTGACGATGTGGGACCTGACGTCGGCCGACAAGGCGAGCATCATGATCCCCGGGCTCGCGACCGAATGGAAGGTCGACGAGGCCGACAAGAAGAAGTGGACGTTCAAGCTGCGTCCCGGCGTCACCTTCCACGACGGTTCGCCGTTCAATGCCGACGCCGTGGTCTGGAATGTCGAAAAAGTGCTGAAGCAGGACGCGCCGCATTTCGACGCCAGCCAGGTTGGCGTCACCGCCTCGCGCATGCCGACATTGGCCTCGGCGCGCAAGATCGACGACATGACGGTGGAATTGACCACCAAGGAGCCGGACAGCTTTCTGCCGATCAACCTGACCAACCTGTTCATCGCCAGCCCTTCGAAGTGGCAGGCGTTTTACGACAAGGCTGAAGGCGCCGACGCCAAGGCAAAATCGCAGGCCGCCTGGGCGGCGTTCGCCAAGGACGCCTCGGGCACCGGCCCTTGGAAAATGTCGCAGTTCACGCCGCGCGAGCGGCTCGAGCTGGTCAAGAACGAGGGCTATTGGGACAAGGCGCGCGTGCCCAAGGTCGACAAGATGGTGCTGCTGCCGATGCCGGAGGCCAACGCCCGCACCGCCGCTCTGCTCTCAGGCCAGGTCGACTGGGTCGAGGCACCGGCGCCGGATGCGGTCAAGGAAATCAAGCAGCGCGGCTTCACGATTACGTCCAATGAGGAGCCGCATGTCTGGCCGTGGCAGTTTTCGCGGATCGAAGGCTCGCCCTGGAACGACATCCGCGTCCGCAAGGCCGCCAATCTCTGCGTCGATCGCGAGGGCCTGCGCGACGGCTTGCTGGCCGGCCTGATGGTGCCGGCGACCGGCACCTTCGAGCCCGGCCATCCCTGGCGCGGCAAGCCAACGTTTGAGATCAAGTATGACCTGAAGGCCGCGCAGAAGCTGATGCAGGAAGCAGGATACGGTCCGAGCAAGAAGCTGACGGTGAAGACCCAGACCTCGGCCTCCGGATCGGGCCAGATGCTGCCGCTGCCGATGAACGAATATCTGCAGCAGGCGCTGGCGGAATGCTACTTCGACGTCCAGCTCGACGTCATCGAGTGGAACACGCTGTTCACCAACTGGCGGCGCGGCGCTAAGGATCCCACCGCCAACGGCGCCAACGCCACCAACGTGACCTATGCGGCGATGGATCCGTTCTTTGCTCTGGTGCGCTTCCTGCAATCGTCGATGGCGCCGCCAACGTCGAATAATTGGGGTTACATCAACAACCCCAAATTCGACGAGCTGGTGACCAAGGCGCGCCAGACCTTCGACCCCGCCGCGCGTGACGCCGCGCTCGCCGAACTGCACGCGGCCTCGGTGGACGATGCGGCGTTCCTCTACGTCGCCCACGACGTCGCGCCGCGCGCGATGAGCCCGAAGGTCAAGGGCTTCGTGCAGCCGAAGAGCTGGTTCGTCGACTTCTCGCCGGTGTCGATGG
This sequence comes from Bradyrhizobium sp. AZCC 2262, assembly GCF_036924535.1. Classification (NCBI taxonomy): domain Bacteria; kingdom Pseudomonadati; phylum Pseudomonadota; class Alphaproteobacteria; order Hyphomicrobiales; family Nitrobacteraceae; genus Bradyrhizobium; species Bradyrhizobium sp. AZCC 2262. The sequence goes on from NZ_JAZHRT010000001.1 coordinate 8,793,294, forward strand.
CGCCGTAATATCGGCTTCGCGCTCGCTTCCCCTCTCCCCTTGTGGAAGAGGGTGGATCGAATGAGCGAAGCTCATTCGAGACGGGTGAGGGGTTCTCTCCGCGGATACGCGCCCCTCATTCGAAATGCTTGCGTCCGCGGACAGAGACCCCTCATCCGGCGCGCATGAATGCGCGCCACCTTCTCCCACAAGGGGAGAAGGGAAGAAGAAAAAGTGACCCGTGTTTGCTTACATCGCCCGACGCATCGTCTACGTCATCCCGATCGTGATCAGCGTCGCACTGGTATGCTTCCTGCTCGTGCACATCACGCCCGGCGATCCGCTGGTCGCGGTGCTGCCGGCGGATGCGTCGCAGGAGCTCGCCGCGCAACTGCGCACCGCCTACGGCTTTGACCGTCCGCTGCCGGTCCAGTTCGGGCTCTGGCTGTGGCGCGCGCTCCATGGCGATCTCGGCAATTCGATCGCGACCGGCCGCCCGGTGCTGTCGGAAGTGCTGCGTGCCGTCAGCAACACCGTCACGCTCGCCATCGCCGCGGCGCTGATCGGCTTCACGCTCGGGCTGCTGTTCGGCCTGATCGCCGGCTATTTCCGCGACACCTGGATCGACAAGGTCGCGACCTCGATCGCGATTGCCGGCGTCTCGGTGCCGCATTACTGGCTCGGCATGGTGATGGTCATCATCTTCTCGGTGCAGCTCAACTGGCTGCCCGCGGTCGGCGCCGGTCCCAGCGGTTCCGGCTCGTGGGGCTGGGATTGGGAGCACATGAAATATCTCATCCTGCCGGCGATCACGACCTCGGTGATTCCGATGGGCATTGTCACCCGCACGGTGCGCGCGCTCACCGGCGACATCCTCTCGCAGGACTTTGTTGAAGCGCTGCGTGCCAAGGGCTTGCGCGAACTCGACGTGTTCAAGCATGTCATCAAGAACGCCGCGCCGACGGCGCTCGCCGTAATGGGCCTGCAACTGGGCTACATGCTCGGCGGCTCGATCCTGATCGAGACCGTGTTCTCCTGGCCCGGCTCGGGATTGTTGCTCAATTCCGCGATCTTCCAGCGCGACCTGCCGCTGCTGCAGGGCACGATTTTGGTGCTCGCGCTGTTCTTCGTGGCCCTCAATCTGCTGGTCGATATCGCGCAGGCCGCGATCGATCCGCGCATCAAGCGGGGCTGATTCATGACCGTGATGTCGGATACCGCCCTGCAAGCCGCGCCCGCCACCAAGGCGCGCGGCTATTGGGCCACCGTCGGCCGCCGCATTTCACGCGACAAGGTCAGCATGGTCTGCGCGTTCGTGCTGGTGCTGATCTTTCTCTCCGCGCTGCTCGCGCCGTGGCTCGGCCTTGCCGATCCCTACCAGGGCTCGATGATCCGCAGGCTTCGCCACATCGGCACGCCGAATTATCCGCTCGGTACCGACGAACTCGGCCGAGACATGCTGGCGCGGCTGATCTATGGCGGCCGGCTGTCGCTGATCATCGGCATTTTGCCTGTGATCCTCGCCTTCATGATCGGCACCTCGCTCGGGCTGATCGCCGGCTATGTCGGCGGCAGGCTCAACACCGCGATCATGCGCACGATCGACGTGTTCTACGCCTTTCCGTCGGTGCTGCTGGCGATTGCGATCTCGGGCGCGCTGGGGGCGGGCATCGTCAACTCCATCGTTTCGCTGACGATCGTGTTCGTGCCGCAGATCACCCGCGTCGCCGAAAGCGTCACCACAGGCGTGCGCAACATGGATTTCGTCGAGGCCGCGCGTGCTTCCGGCGCCGGGCCGTTCACCATCATGCGCGTCCACATGCTGGGCAACGTGCTGGGGCCGATCTTCGTCTACGCCACGGGTCTGATCTCGGTGTCGATGATCCTCGCCGCCGGACTTTCATTCCTCGGCCTCGGGACGAAGCCGCCGGAGCCGGAATGGGGGTTGATGCTGAACACGCTGCGCACCGCGATCTATGTCAATCCATGGGTGGCGGCGCTGCCGGGCGTCATGATCTTCGCGGTATCGATCTGCTTCAATTTGCTCAGCGACGGCATGCGCAGCGCCATGGACATCAGGAACTGACGCGATGAGTGAGACAAGCCCGTCAGTCGAACTACTGGAGCCGGTCGCGGACGTCGGCGGCGCCGCGCAGCCGCTGCTGCAGGTCACCGGCCTCACCAAACATTTCCCGGTGCGGGGCGATCTGTTCAGCCCCCGCAAAACCGTGCGCGCGGTCGATGATGTGTCCTTCTCCATCGCCAAGGGCGAAACCGTGGGCATCGTCGGCGAATCCGGCTGCGGCAAGTCGACCACGGCGCGGCTGTTGATGCACCTGATGAAGCGCGACGCCGGCGACATCGTCTATGATGGTATGCAGGTCGGCCGCGCGCTCTCGCTGCGTGAACTGCGCCGCGGCATGCAGATGGTGTTTCAGGACAGCTACGCCTCGCTCAACCCGCGCCTGACCATCGAAGAGTCGATCGCGTTCGGCCCAAAAGTTCACGGCATGGCTGATGGTACCGCGCGCACGCTGGCGCGCGAACTGCTCGGCAAGGTCGGCTTGCGGCCCGAAACGTTTGCCAACCGCTATCCGCATGAGATTTCCGGTGGCCAGCGTCAGCGCGTCAACATCGCGCGTGCCTTGGCGCTGTCGCCGCGGCTCGTGATCCTCGATGAAGCCGTCTCGGCGCTGGACAAATCGGTCGAAGCGCAGGTGCTGAATCTGCTGGCCGATCTCAAGCGCGAATTCGGCCTTACATACTTGTTCATCAGCCACGACCTCAACGTGGTGCGTTACATCTCGGACCGCGTGCTGGTGATGTATCTCGGCGAAGTCGTCGAACTCGGCCCCGTGGACCAGGTCTGGGACGCGCCGGCGCACCCCTATACGCGGGCGCTGTTGGCGGCGATGCCGTCGTCCGATCCAGACAATCGCACCGAGACGCCGCCGATTTCGGGCGATCCACCGAATCCGATCGACCCGCCGTCCGGTTGCCGGTTTCACACCCGCTGTCCGTTTGCGGAGCCGCTCTGCGCAAATGCGACGCCAAAGCTCAGCGATCTCGATACAATGGGCCATCAGGCGGCGTGCTACATGGCCATTGCTGGCTCCGGGCACAGCCGCGCGCCGGCCAAACAAGACGACAAGGGAGCAAGTGCCGCATGACAAGACCCGATCCCAAGCAGGTCAAGGCAATGACCGATGTCGCCGGCGTGCCGCAGGATTCTGAAGTCGCCGCGCGGATCGCCAATTCCATCGGCCCGGCCTTTGACGGCTTCGCGCCCGTTAGCGGCACGCTGCCGATGGATCTCGAGCCAGCGAGCTTTCTCCTGGTGCAGCGCGCGAGGGTGTCGAAATGAGCGGCGAACCGGCCTTGATGTCGCTGGTCGCGGTCGCCAAGGCGATCGCCGGCAAGAAATTTTCTTCGCGCGAGGTCACGCAGTCCTGTCTCGACCGGATCGCGCAATGGCAGCCGCGCGTCAACGCCTTTATGTCGATCGAGGCGGATGAGGCGCTCGCGGCCGCGGACGCGGCCGACGCCGCGCTTGCCAAGGGCAAGCTTTCCGGCCCGCTGCACGGCGTGCCGCTGGCGCACAAGGACATGTATTACGACGCCGGCAAGGTCGTGACCTGCGGCTCCAAGATTCGCCGCGATTTCGTGGCGACGACGACCTCCACGGCATTGCAGCGGCTGAAGGACGCCGGCACCGTCAGGCTCGGCTCGCTGCAGATGGTAGAATTCGCCTATGGGCCGACCGGCCATAATCCGCACTACGGCGCGGTGCGCAACCCCTGGAACGTCGATCACATCACCGGCGGTTCGTCGTCCGGTTCGGGATCGGCGGTCGCGGCCCGGCTGACCTTTGCGGCGCTGGGCTCCGATACCGGAGGCTCGATCCGGATGCCCGCGCATTTCTGCGGCGTCACCGGCTTCAAGACCACGGTCGGCCTGATCAGCCGCGCCGGTGCGATGCCCTTGTCGCAGTCGCTCGATACGGTCGGACCGCTCGCGCAAACGGTTGAAGATTGCGCGCTGCTCGTGGGCCTGATGGCGGGTGCCGATCCTGAGGATCCGACCACGTCGTCACTGCCGGTGCCGAACTACATGGCCGCGACCACGGGCTCGCTCAAGGGCCTCAAGATCGGCGTGCCGACCACCTTCTATGTCGATGATCTCGATTCCGAAGTGGCGCGGGTGCTCGACGAGACCATCGCCACGCTGAGACGCGAGGGCGCCGAGATCGTCAAGGTCGAACTGCCGGACCAGCGCCAGCTCACCGCCGCCTGCCAGATCGTGCTCGCCACCGAAGCCGCCGCCTTCCACAAGCGCTGGATGATCGAGCGGCCGCAGGATTACGGCGCGCAGGTTTTGATGCGCTTACAGAACGGGCTAGCGATTCCAGGCGTGACCTATCTCGAAGCGATGCGCTGGCGCGGGCCGGCGCTTGCCGCCTACCTCGCGGCGGTGGAAGGCACCGATGCCGTGATCGCACCGGTGGCGCCAATGCCGGCGGTGACGATTGCCGAGAGCGATGTCGGCAACAGCCTCGATGCGGAGGCCGTGATCCAGCGGATCACGAAGTTCACGCGCCCGATCAACTACCTTGGCCTGCCGTCGCTCTCGATTCCCACGGGCTTCACCAGGAGTGGCCTGCCGGTTGGCATGCAGTTGATCGGCCGCGCCTTCGATGAGGCCGGGCTGGTGCGGATCGGCGCGGCGTTCCAGCGCGCCACGGATTATCACCAAAGAGTACCCAAGTTGGCATGAGCAACCTCGTCGAAATCCGCGACCTCAACATCCGCTTTACCGGCGAGCGTACGGTTCACGCCGTCAACGATATCTCGCTCTCGCTCGGCGAGGGCGAGGTGCTCGGCCTGCTCGGCGAATCCGGCTCGGGCAAGAGCGTGACCCTGCGCGCGCTGATGCGGCTGTTGCCCCGGAAGCGGACGCAGATTGCGGGTACGGTAAACGTATTGGGCCGCGACGTGCTGGCGATGAACGAAGAAGAGCTTTCGGCGTTCCGCGGCCAGACCGTCTCGATGATTTTTCAGGAACCCGCGCTGGCGCTCGATCCCGTCTACACAATCGGCCACCAGATCGCGGAAAGCGTGATGCGCCATGAAGGCAAGAGCCAGAAGGAGGCGACCGCGCGCGCATTGGAAATGCTTGAAGTGGTGCGCATTCCCTCCGCCAAGCGCCGGCTGGACGCCTATCCGCATGAAATGAGCGGCGGCATGCGGCAGCGCGCGATGATCGCGCTTGCGCTGGCCTGCAAGCCAAAGATCCTCTTGGCCGACGAACCCACCACGGCGCTGGACGCCACCGTGCAGATCCAGATCCTGTTGCTGCTGCGCGAACTGCAGCGCGAGTTCGGCATGTCCGTGATTTTCGTGACCCACGACATCGGCGTCGCCATCGAAATCTGCGACCGTGTCGCCGTCATGTATGCCGGCCAGATCGTGGAGCAGGGCCGCTTGCGTGACATCGTGCGTACGCCGGTTCACCCCTATGCCAAGGGTTTGCTCGCCTCGACCGTCCACGGCGCCAAACGCGGCCAGCGGCTGGAGACCATCCCGGGCACGCCGCCCTCGCTCGACAAGGCGCCTGCAAGCTGCTCCTTCGCGCCGCGCTGCGCGGTGGCAGAGCCGCGCTGCAGCGAGGGATTGCCGCCCAATGTGCAGGTATCGCCGGATCGAACCGCGCGATGTGTGCTGGCGGTGCGGGCTGAAGTTTCTGCGGCGACCTGACTTTCGAGACAGGAACTTTGACTGTGATGATCGGAGCCGCGCACGCGCGCTATCCCCGTCATCCTGAGGAGCCGCGAAGCGGCGTCTCGAAGGACGACGGCCCCAAGCCGGGCCGTTCATCCTTCGAGGCTCGCTACGCTCGCGCCTCAGGATGACGGATTTGAATGTCGGCTCAACCTAAGCGATTTCGCTCTACCCACCAATCCCCGGATCGGCCCAGCTCTCGATCTGCGCCGGTCCCACGATCTGTTTCGGCTGATGGGGATTGAGCGTGCCCGCGCTGGCGGACCAGCCCTTGGCCAGGATCTGCATCGCAAAAAGCTTGGCGTCGATTTCCGATTTGAAGGTGCGGGTCGAGCGGGCCATGCTCTCCGCGGTATCGTCCGTCTTGTCCGGACCAAAAGTCACATACCAAATGTCGCCGTGTTTCATGGTGACATAACGCGGGTGACGTAAAAAAGTTTCACTTCGCAGGCGAAGTTGGACGGCGCGCGGATTGCGGCTCGTCACATCGGACAATAATGCGATAGGCTGTCACCCGGCCAGCGTGGCAAACCCTGGGGGACGTCAGATGTATATTTCCAACGAAGGCATTCTCGTTGTTCTGTTTGTCGGACTGGTGGCCGGCTGGCTGGCCGGCAAGATCGTCCGCGGCACCGGCTTCGGCATTATTGGCGACATCCTGGTCGGCATCGCCGGCGCGCTGCTCGCCAGCCTGCTGTTTCCCAAGCTCGGCATTCGTATCGGCAGCGGACTGGTGTCGGAGATCGTCTACTCTACCATCGGCGCCGTCATATTGCTGCTGATCGTGCGGCTGATCCGTACTGGCGGGCGAATGTAGCGAGCGCTATTTCGCGCGGCCAACCGCCTCCACGATCCAGCGCCGGACGGCAGCGATCCGGCGGTCGCGTGCCTGCTCGGTGCGGGAGACGAGGTAGATCGTCTCGCTATGGCGGGCCTCGAACGCAAAGGGCGCGACCAGTTTTTTCCCGAAGCCCGGCCGCGCCTCGATCAGCGGCGACATTCCCAAGGTGACGCCGAGCCCCTGTTCGGCAGCCTCAAGCATCGCCGGCACGCTGTCGAGCCAGAGATGGCCGCGCGGGGTGAGATGTTGAAGGCAGGCCTCCTTGAGCCATGCCGGCCAGGCGCGCGGTTGCGTCGTCAGATGAATCAGAACCTGGTGTGACAAATCTTCCGGCTGTTTCAGTCCACCTTTGACCAGCGCGGGCGCGCAGACGGGCAGACCCTTCACCGCGACCAGCGGTTCGAACTTCAGTCCCGTCGAATGCTCTCGGCCATAGCGGATCGCAACATCGACGCGGGAAGCATTGAAGTCGGCATATTGATGCGTGGCCTCGATGCGCAGCGTCAGTCCCGGGTTGCGCCGCTTGAATTCCGGCAGCGCCGGGATCAGCACGGCGGAGGTGAAGAACGGCAGCGAACTGATCCAGAGTTCGGCGTGCGCATCGCGGCGATGTCGCAGCATGTCGCGGCCTGCGTCCTGCAGCGCCGCCAGCGCGGCCGAGACTTTTGCGAAATAACGCTCGCCATCGGCCGTCAGCCGCACCGAACGCGCGCCGCGCACGAACAGTTTGGTGCCGAACTGCTCTTCCAGCCCGCGGATCTGATGGCTGATCGCGGACGGGCTGAGCGAGAGGTCACGCGCTGCGCGGCGAAAGCTCAGCTGCGAAGCGGCGCGCTCGAACGCCAGCAAGGCGGTCAGGGGCGGGATCGCGCGCAGTGGCGAAAGCGGCGCTTCCGAGAGTTGAGCGGTACTCATCTGAGGTGAGGAAATCCCTTTTGTGATGGGCATTAGCTTCCGCCAGACTGGCCTAACGTTCAACATTCTTCATCTTGGATATCGCACCCGTGGCCATCTTCGAGCCCGTCGGCCCCCATCGCTGGCAACCCACCGCACTTGCCGCCGGCCCCTTTGCGGGCCTGCAGGGCGGGGCGGTCGCAAGCCTGCTGACAGCCGAAATCGAGGCGCTGGCGGAGCAGCGGAAATGGGGCACGGCGATCACCTCGTCGGCCTGGTTCCTGCGGCCGACCCCGATGACAGTTTTGCGTACTGGGCTGTCGGTCGTGGCCGAGGGCGGCCGCGTCAGTGTGGTCGACAACACGCTCTGGCCCGACGGCGAGGACCAGCCCAGCGCCACCGTGCGGGTGACGTTGTCGCGGGAACGCGCGGTCGAAGTATCCGGCTTTGCCGAGCCCGCGAGCGATGCCGCCGATCCCACCCGGTTTCCGGTGCGCACCCGGCAGGCGGCGCATGGCCGGCCCTGGTTCATGGATGCCATGGAGGCCCGCGAGGGTGGCGGCGTCGCCTGGTTTCGCATGAACCAGGCGATCATCGACGGCGCCGGACCCATGTCGAGCCTGCCGCTGTCCTCGGTGCTCGGCCCGGCGGACTGGACCCATGGCATCGCCCGGCCATTTAGGGATGTGGTGGCGGATCCGAACCCGAATCTGACGGTTCAATTGTTTCGCCGGCCGGAAGGCCGATGGATCGGCATTCGCGCGCAAGCCAAATGGCGGCCGGCAGGCGGCCTGGGTGCGGGAAGCGGCGTCCTGCTCGATATCAACGGCGAGATCGGCCGGGTCTCGATGTCGGTGATTCTGGTGCCGTTTCCGGGCAGCCCGAAGCCCGAATCCGCCGCGGGGCCGGCGCCGGCGTCAAATTAGCTGCCCAAAGGCGCGACTTCCGTCTCTACCCGCTTCATGGCGGTGAACTGGATGAAGGTTAACGTGACTTAAAATGGACGGTGTCCGAAAACATCGGTAAAACCGGCACGTACCTTATCCGTTTGAAGAGATACGCATTAATGGCAGCCGCTCCCGGCGTCCGGCGTTCCGAACTCGGTGAAGCGTTGCGCGCCTGTCGCAGCGCCTTTATCGGCGTCGGCGTCATGAGTTGCATGATCAATCTGCTGTACCTTACCGGCTCGATTTTCATGCTGGAGGTCTACGACCGCGTGCTGCCGAGCCGCAGCGTGCCGACCCTGGTCGGCCTGGTGATTCTCGCCGGCGGCCTCTACATCGCCCAAGGCGGCCTCGATCTGCTCCGCGGTCGCATTCTCGGCCGCATTGGAACCGCGCTCGACGAAGCCCTCAACACGCGCGTGTTCGAAACCGTGGTACGGCTGCCGCTATTGGTAGGCAGCCGCAACGAGGGCCTGCAGCCGCTGCGCGACCTCGACAATGTCAGGTCGTTTCTCGGCAGCATGGGGCCGGGCGCGTTCTTCGATCTGCCGTGGTTGCCTTTCTATCTCGCGATCTGCTTTGCGTTTCACTGGCTGCTCGGCGTCACGGCCTTGGCGGGCGCTATCGTTCTGGTGACGCTGACCTTGATCACCGAGTTCCTGTCGCGCACGCCGGCAAAGGAGGCGATGACGCTGGCCGCGCGGCGCAATGACCTCGCCGCCACCAGCCGGCGCAACGCCGAGGTGTTGGTCGCGATGGGCATGTCCGGACGCCTGACCAGGCGCTGGAGCGAGGCCAATGAGATCTATCTGGCGGGTAATCAGCGCGCCAGTGACGTCGCCGGTGGTCTTGGTGCCGTCGCAAAAGTCTTGCGCATGATGCTGCAATCGGCGGTGCTCGCGGTCGGCGCCTATCTCGTGATCCACCAGGAAGCCACCGCCGGCATCATCATCGCGGGCTCGATCCTGAGCGCACGCGCGCTGGCGCCGGTCGATCTCGCGATCGCCCACTGGAAAGGTTTCGTCGCCGCGCGCCAGAGCTGGCATCGTCTGTCCAAGCTGTTGCAGCAAATGCCGGCGGCGAATGAACAGACGCTGTTGCAGGCGCCGTCGAAGCGGCTGTCGGTCGAGGCCGTCAGCATCGCACCCCCGGGCGATCAGCGCGTCATCGTCCAGGATGTCAACTTCGCCGCCGAGGCCGGCACCGGCATTGGCGTGATCGGTCCGAGCGGTTCCGGCAAGTCGTCGCTGGTGCGCGCGCTGGTCGGTGTCTGGATGCCGGTCCGCGGCAAGGTACGGCTCGATGGTGCTGCGCTCGACCAGTGGTCGTCGGACGTGCTCGGTCGCCACGTCGGCTATCTGCCGCAGGACGTCGAATTGTTCGCCGGCACCGTGGCGCAGAACATCAGCCGCTTCGACGCGGAAGCGAAGTCGGACGCGATCATCGCCGCCGCCAAGGAAGCCGGCGTGCATGACATGATCATCAAGATGCGCGAGGGCTACGATACCCAGATCGGCGAGCAGGGCACGGCACTTTCGGCCGGTCAGGCCCAGCGCGTGGCGCTGGCGCGGGCGCTTTACGGCAATCCGTTCCTGATCGTGCTCGACGAGCCGAATTCCAATCTCGATAGCGAGGGCGACGAGGCACTGACGCGTGCGGTGCGCGGCGCGCGCGAGCGCGGCGCCATCGTGGTCGTGGTGGCGCACCGGCCGATCGGCATCGAGGCGGTCGATCAATTGCTGGTGCTGAAGGACGGCCGCATGCAGGCGTTCGGTCCGAAGGAGACCGTGCTCGGCCAGGTGCTGCAGCGGGTCCCGTCGCCGCCGCCGATCAAGATCGTGTCCGAAGCGGGAGCGAAGAAATCATGACCGCCGAGCTGAAAGGTGCGCGCCGCTCGATCCGAGCGCACCTGATCGTCGGGCTGGCGCTGATGCTGGTGCTCGCCGGCGGGTTCGGCGGCTGGGCCTCCACCGTGCAGCTTTCGGGCGCGCTGATCGCGCCGGGTTCGGTGGTGGTCGATTCCAACGTCAAGAAGGTGCAGCATCCGACCGGCGGCGTGGTCGGCGAGGTGCGCGTGCGCGACGGCGATATCGTCAAGGCCGGCGACATCGTGGTGCGTCTCGACGAGACCGTGGTCAAGGCGAGTCTGGCCATCGTCGTCAAGACGCTGAACGGATTGTGGGCGCGCGCCGCGCGGCTGGAGGCCGAGCAGCGCGGCCTCGACCAGATCAAGTTTCCCCCACAGCTCACCGATCAGGCCGGCGATCCCGATGTCCGCGACGTCATGGCGAGCGAAACAAAACTGTTCGAAGTGCGCGTGTTTGGGCGCGCCGGACAAAAATCGCAGTTGCGCGAGCGCGTCGCGCAGCTCAACGAAGAGATCGCCGGCCTCACCGCGCAGGAGCAGGCCAAGGACAAGGAAATCGCGCTGGTCGAGAAGGAACTGGTCGGCGTCCGTCAACTCTACGAGCAGCGCCTGATCCAGATCTCGCGCCTCACGGTGCTGGAGCGCGACCTCGCCCGGCTGTCGGGCGAGCGTGCGCAATACATCGCCGCGCGTGCGCAGGCGAGGGGCAAGATCACCGAGACCGAGCTGCAGATCATCCAGGTCGACAAGGACGTGGTCAGCGAGGTGTCCAAGGATTTGCGCGAGACCAATGACAAGATCGGCGAGTTCGTCGAGCGCAAGGTCACCGCCGAGGATCAATTGCGCCGGATCGACATCCGCGCGCCGCAGGACGGCGTCGTGCTGCAGTCGACGGTGCACACCGTGGGCGGCGTGATCACCGCGGGCGACGCCATCATGATGGTGGTGCCAAGGGCGGACGATCTCTCGGTCGAGGCCAAGGTCAATCCGCAGGACATCGACAAGCTGCAGATCGGCCAGAAGACGCTTTTGCGACTATCCGCCTTCAACCAGCGCACCACGCCGGAACTCAATGGCGTGGTGACGCGCGTCTCCGCCGACGTCAACACCGACCAGCGCACCGGCCAGAGCTACTACACCATCCGCGTCTCGCTGCCGCCGGCCGAAGTCGCCCGCCTCGGCCACGACGTCAAGATCATCCCGGGCATGCCGGTGGAAGCCTTCGTCCAGACCGGCGACCGCACCATGCTTTCCTATCTGATGAAGCCATTCAGCGACCAGCTGATGCGCTCGTTCAGGGAGAGGTGAGGTGGTGGGAACGCGAGACCGCGGCCACATCCTTCGAGACGCAGCGGAGCCTGTCATCGGGCGCGCATTCTGGACTCAGTCGGACATCGCGCGAGGTCCGAAAGAGCCACTGGCGGAAGTGAACCTGATTCGATCACCTCGTCGGCGGTAGCCAGGGACGTTTCTTTCGCGGTCGTGCCGTGCTTGGTGCTGTAGGTGCTCGGCGGCCACGGTCTCGCCCGCATTCGCGTTTTCACCTACCGCCGGCGCCTGAGGGAATCATGGGCCCATAGTAGGCGCCCCAGTGGCCCCACACATCGCGGTCCCCGTACCTGTCGCCGCGAGTACCGCCGAAGACGCCGCCAAGGTGATTGCCACGAAAACCATCATCTGCGCCAACATAACGCGTGCCCGACTTGGTACTCGCATTGGCATCTCCAGCAAGGTGCTGCAAGCGTACATGGCTCTTACGAGCCAAGGCGGGAGTTGCCAGCATGGCTGCGGCGATCACTGCAACCGAAAGAAATTTGAGCTCCGTCATTTCAAATTTTCCATCCTGATATGAGGAGCCAAACAGCGTTTGGCTCGTCCATGAAAATGGTGGAGCGATTAGACCGCTCAAGGGAACATTTCCTCACGTTGTTACAACTCCGCGCGAGGTCGACGGGTCTTGCCATCGCCAATTTGCTCAACAGCCCGCCACCGGGACATCCCACTCCAGGAGCCGCAGTGTCCGGCTCCGTTCCATTTCCGGTTTGGGCCATCTTCGGAAGTGGACATGAGCAATCGCAAGGTCCGCTTTGCTCCCATCAACTGACCTGTTCAGTCCGGCCCGTCAGGTCGGAACCGACTGCCGCCTCGTCGGTGCGCCAATCAATATCTTGGCGGGGGAACGCTGAGCTGCGCAAAAGCCTACGGGAAAATCGGACTGCGCAAGTCTGGATTCATCCGATAGTTGGGATAAGGTTGCTGTATCCGCAGAAAAACTGAGAAACGACACAGGGAGGAAATGATGCTCGACACCACGCTTAATGCGCGCATTCAAGCCTTTCTTGACAAATTTGATGCGGCGCTTGCGGCAGGAGATATCGACGACGCGGTAGGGATGTTCGCGCTGGAGTCCTACTGGCGCGACCTCGTTACCTTCACATGGAACATGAAGACCATGGAAGGCCGCGATCAGGTGCGCGAGATGCTCAGCTCTTGTCTTGCTCGCGTAAAGCCGCGCAACTGGAAAATCGCCGAGGGGGAAAGCGCGACCGAAGCTAATGGCGTTACCGAATGCTGGATCTCGTTCGAGACCGGGGCCGCACGCGGGTACGGCCTGATCCGCCTGCAGAACGGCCAGATTTGGACGCTTTTGACAACGATGGTCGAACTGAAGGATCACGAGGAAAAGGCGGGCTACACCCGGCCGCTCGGAGCCCGGCACGGCGTCAATCCCGGCGCCAAAACTTGGAAGGAATTGCGAGACGAGGAAACCGAGCAGCTCGGCCTTAAGACCCAGCCCTATGCGCTCATCATCGGCGGCGGCCAGGGCGGCATCGCACTCGGCGCGCGGTTGCGCCAGCTCGGCGTGCCCACAATCATCGTCGAGAAAAACGGACGAGCCGGCGATTCCTGGCGCAACCGCTATAAATCGCTCTGCCTGCATGACCCGGTCTGGTACGACCATTTGCCCTACATCGACTTCCCGAAAAACTGGCCGGTGTTCTCGCCCAAGGACAAGATCGGCGACTGGCTGGAGATGTACACCAAGGTCATGGAACTGAATTACTGGACCGGCACCGCGGCCAAACGCGCGAGCTGGGACGATGCCAAAAAGGAATGGAGCGTCGTCGTCGAGCGCAACGGCAATGAGATTACGCTCAAGGCGAAACAGCTGGTGTTTGCGACCGGCATGTCCGCCAAGCCGAACATGCCGCAATTCAAGGGCATGGACACCTTCAAAGGTGAGCAGCACCATTCCTCGCGCCATCCGGGTCCCGACCGCTACAAGGGCAAAAAAGTCGTCGTGATTGGCTCTAACAATTCCGCGCATGACATCTGCGCTGCGCTATATGAGGCCGGCGTCGACGTGACCATGGTGCAGCGCTCGACCACCCATATCGTTCGCTCGGATTCGCTGATGGAATCCATAGCCGACCTCTATTCTGAGCGTGCCGTCCGCGGCGGCATGACGACGGCGAAAGCTGATTTGATCTTCGCCTCGTTACCCTACAAAATACTGAATCAGTTGCAGAAGCCGGTCTACGACAAGATCCGCAAGGACGACGCCGATTTTTATGCGGGGTTAACGAAAGCTGGTTTCCGGCTCGACTTCGGCGACGACGATTCCGGACTATTCATGAAGTACCTGCGTCGTGGCTCCGGCTATTACATCGACGTCGGCGCCTCGCAACTCATCATCGAAGGTAAGGTCAAGCTGGTGGCCGGCCAGGTCGAGGAAATCACGCCTAATGGCGTCAAGCTTGACAACGGCAAGGAGCTGCCCGCCGATGTGATCGTCTACGCCACCGGCTATAGCTCGATGAACGGCTTTATCGCCGACCTCATCAGCCGGGAAATGGCCGACAAGGTCGGCAAGGTCTGGGGGCTCGGCTCCAATACGACCAAGGACCCCGGCCCATGGGAAGGCGAACAGCGCAACATGTGGAAGCCGACGCAGCAGGAAGGCCTCTGGTTCCACGGCGGCAATCTGCACCAGTCACGCCATTACTCGCAGTTCCTGTCCCTGCAGCTGAAAGCGCGCTACGAGGGCATCCCGACGCCGGTCTATGACCTGCAATCCGTCTATCATAAAGCCTAGGGTTTCGTAGCCCACGGTGGGCTCGTGCAGCAGTCGGTTACGCCAACCCGCACGAGCCCGAGGTCCGCTTCGCCCCTGAAGGTGCCGCTGCGCGGCTGGATCGGCGTCAGCCTGATCGGCGCGGGGCTGATGCTTGTGGCAGGGACCTAAGCCTAAAAGCACTTCGGGACCGAGAGAGCCGCTGAGCCCCTCATCAGGCAAACGATGATGATCAGCCGGTCCGTTCCGGGTCATTCGCGTCGATTTTGGCATGTCCGGTTAGGGGATAATCTCGGAAATGTCGGCTGGCACGGTAGTCCGTCTCCGTCATCGCTGAGGAGCCGCAAAGCGGCGTCTCGACGGATGTGGGGCCGCTGCCGAACACGCTTCACCGCGACCCCCGGAACAAATCGCCCCTACCTTCTGTCGTATTCATCCGGCCCCATCGCGTAAGGCCACTGCTCGTGGCCGGGCGCGTAGGTGCGGTTGGTCTCGGCCGGGTTTCGGTTGACCAGCGGCCGCATGAACATCGGGTGCGTAGCGCTGCGGACCTCGTGCTCGACGGTGAACAGATGCCTGCCGCCATCGAGGTCGATGATGTCGCGAAAGCGGTATTGATACTGGTTATCCTCCTGCGAGATCAGGCCGCGCTCCCGCAAGCGGCGGTAGGGGCCCGAAAAATCCGTGATGTAGATCTGCACGTGATGCCCGTCGAACTCCGGCTGGCGCCGGTCGGTCTCGCGGAATTGTAGAAATTGGTCTTTTCCAACCTTGACGCGCGCGACAGTGCCGTCGCCATTCAAAAGTTCAGCCTGCATCCCCATGATCTCGGGATAGAACGCACAAATCGCTTTCGCGGTGCCGGCCGGCACGTCGAACTCAACATAGGGAATGCCGAGCGTGATGCGTCCGAAGCGCGCGGCGTCCGGCTCGTAGCAGCGCACGCGGTTGCCCCAGGGGCAGATCGCCTCGACATGGTCGTTATGCTCGCTGAATGCGAACGCCGTGCCTTCCAGTTTTTTGGCGACTGACGCCAGCCGCTCCAGCAGCGCCTCGCGGCCGGCGATGACGAGGCCGGTATGGCCGCGCAGCACCTGTGCGCTGCCATCAGGCAAATGAAACTGGCTCCTGCCGACATTGACCCACATGTTGGTGTCCGACACCATCAGATAGGGATCGCGGGTCAGCCCGAGGCCCGCGATATAGAACAGCGTCGCCAGCCGCTGATCGGGGATGGTGACGTTGACATGCTCGAAATGGATCGAGTTGCCGAGATCCTCTGCGTCGCGGTCGAATGGCTGTTGCATGACTAGTCCTCGGGTCAATACCTGAAAAATCTTCCCGTCGTCCCTGCGAACGCAGGGACCCATAACCACCGTACTTGGTTGTCGGATAAAAGCCGTCGAACAGCGTTCTCTCACAACAAACGACACGGCGTATGGGTCCCTGCGTTCGCAGGGACGACAGCTTACCTCGACAAATTCTCCAGCAGCAGAGTTAGCGCCGTCTTCGCAAACGCGTGCATGTTGGCCTGCCGATCATTGCTTCCGGTCTCCAGCGTGAACACTTCGTTTTGCGGCCCCGCCACCGCCATGCAGCTATGCCCGGCGGCGTCGCCATAGCGGTTGCCGGTCGGTCCCGTCGCGCCGGTTTCCGACAGACCCCAATCGGTTGAAAAACGCCCGCGGACCTGGCTTGCCAGCAGTTTTGCATAAGGCTCGGACGCCGAGCGGATGCCCTTCATCGCCTCATCCGGAATATCCATCAGCAGCCGCCGCGCGTCGCGGGTATAGACCACGGCGCCGCCGAGGAAATAGGCGGATGCGCCCGGCACCGACAGCAGCGCCGCCGAGATCAGGCCGCCGGTTGAGGATTCCGCAACTGCAATCGTCTGTTTCCGCGCGATCAGTTGAGCGGCAATCTTTTCGGCTATTGTCACGAGCTCTTTCATGTTCTCTCAACCCCGCCGCAGCATTCGTTTCAGCAACGCCTTCTTGTCCGTCTTGTCCGCGAGTGAATGATAGACGACCCGAATAAAATTCTTGGAGGCCAACTCCGTCGGCGCCCATTTCTTGTCGAGATCGGCGAAGGGTTTTGCCGCCACCACATCGTCTTCGCTCTTGCCTTCCTTCACCAGCGCCGCCATGCGGTCGCGCGCGGTGACGAGCATGGTGCGATATTCGGTCAGCGCAGCCTTGTCGGCGATCGGGCCGTGGCCCGGCACGATGCGGCTGTTGGCGTTGGTCAGCTTGATGTAGGCGTCGGTCGCCGCGATCATTCCCCTGATGTTGCCGCCATTGGCGAAGTCGATGTTGGGATAGCGGCCGTTGGTGAAGGTGTCGCCGGTCGCCAGCACGTTGGCGGTTTTGAACCAGACGTAAGTGTCGCCGTCGGTATGCGCGTTGGCGATATGCCGGAGATCGGCGACGCGGCCGGGAAGTCTGACCTTGATCATCTTGCCGGCATAGGTCTTCGTCGGCAGTGCGCCCGCTGTCGCCGGCGGCGTCTTGACGCCGGTCAGGCCATTGGTGGTTCCCTCCGCCAGGCGATTCCTGACGTTGACGTCGGAAACGATGATGGCGCCGTCCTTGGCAAGGGCTTCATTCCCGCCGGTGTGGTCGCCGTGATAATGCGTGTTGATCAGATATTTGATCGGCAGGTTGGAGATGGTTGATATCGCGGCCTTGATCTTGTCGTGCAGCGGCGCGAACTGGCCGTCGACCATGATAATGCCGGTTTTCCCCACCGCCACCGTGATGTTCCCGCCCTGGCCCTCGAGCATGTAGACGTTGTCGCCGAGGTCGGTGGTCTTGATCTCGACCTTGGAGAAATCGACCGGCGGGGGTGCTGCGGACGGGGCAGGGGGTTGTTGCTGTGCGAACGCGCTGCCGGCCAGCAGGAGGGTTATGCCAACCGCCGTACGTCCGATCCCAATCATCGAAAATCTCCCCAAAGCCCTTACCCATGTTTTCCTAGCACAGGGGACCAGCGTTTGCCGAGTTGCGGGCTGCAGACCAGCCTGCTTGAATGCGGTTAGCGAACCAAGTGGCGAAGCCTACAAGATGCCGTGAGGCCGCGCTCGCGAACGAGGAAACACCATGACGTCGCCGCTTCCCGGCGGCGTGGATTGCGATCTGCATCCCGCCGTTCCTCATCTGACCAGCCTGTTGCCCTATATGAACGACTACTGGCGCGACCAGGTGACGACGCGCGGCATGACCGATCTGGTCTCGCAATCCTATCCGACCAATTCGCCGATCTCGTCGCGGCCGGACTGGCGGCCGGGGCAGGGCAAGCCGGGTTCGGACCTTGCCGACATGCAGAAGCAGGCGCTCGACCGGTTCGGCGTCCGTTACGGCATCTGCAATCCCTTGTACGGCGTGCAGATGGTATTCTCCGAGGACATGCAGGACGCGTTCTGCCGCGCGCTGAACGACTGGCTGGCCAAAGAATGGCTCGACAAGGACGCGCGGCTGCGCGGCTCGATCGTGATTCCTGCGCAAAGCGTCGAAAAATCCGTCGCCGAGATCGAGCGCTGCGCCAGGGACAAGCGCTTCGTCCAGGTGCTGATGCTTGTCATGGGCGACATGCCCTTGGGCAAGCGCGCCTATTGGCCGATCTATGCGGCGGCCGAACGCCTGGGGCTGACGATCGGAATCCATGCCGGCAGCGCCTATCACAACCCGCCGACCTCGGTCGGCTGGGGCTCCTACCACATCGAGGACTACGTAGCCCAGGCGACCGCGTTCCAGGCCCAGCTCACCAGCCTGATCGTCGAAGGCGTGTTCGCCCGCCATCCGAATCTGAAGATGGTGATGCTGGAAAGCGGCTTCACCTGGCTGCCGGCCTATCTGTGGCGGCTGCACAAGTTCTGGCGCGGCATACGGATGGAAACGCCGTGGGTCGACCGCGCGCCGCTGGAGATTGTGCGCAGCAACATCCGTTTCTCGCTGCAACCGGTCGATGCGCCGCCGGATCCCGCAACCCTGAACCGCCTGTTTGACCATATGCAGTCGGACGAATTGCTCCTATTCTCGACCGACTATCCGCACTGGCAATTCGACGGCGACGAGGTGCTGCCGCCGGGATTGTCGCCCGATCTTGTTCGCAAGATCATGATCGACAATCCGCTCGCGACCTATAGCCGGTTGGAATTCGCGAAGGAGACGACGCCATGAATGTGCAGTTCCGTCCCGAGTCGTCAGCGTCTGTCAGCGTCAAGACCGCGATCGCCGATTGCGACATCCATCCGGCGCGCGCCACCAACGACGAACTTTATCCATTTATGGCCAAGCGCTGGCACGAACACCTCGTGGCCTACGGCAAGCAGGCCTATCACGGCATGATGGAAGGCCCGCCCTATCCGAAGGCGCAGCCGAACGCCTCGCGCCGCGATGCCTGGCCGCCGGAAGGCGGACCGCAGGGCTCGTCGCTGTCCTTCATGCAGAAGCAGCTGCTCGATCCCTATAATGTCGCGCTCGGCGTGCTTAATCCGCTGAACAGCGGGCAGGGGCTGCGCAACCAGGATCTGGCCGGCGCGATCTGCTCCGCGATCAACGACTGGCAGGTCGAGAAATGGACCAGCAAGGATTCCCGTCTGAAGGGCTCGATCGTCGTCGCCAATGAAGACGGTGTTTCCGCCGCTGCCGAAATCCGCAAGCGCGCCGGCGACAAGAATTTTGTCCAGGTGCTGCTGCTCTCGCGCAATGTCGAGCCGCTCGGCCAGCGCCGCTACTGGCCGATCTACGAGGCGGCGGCCGAGATCGGCTTGCCGGTCGGCATTCATGCCTTTGGCTTCGGCGGCAATCCGCTGACCCCGTCCGGCTGGCCGAGCTTCTACATCGAGGAAATGGTCGGCCATGCGCAGTGCCAGCAAACCGTGCTGGCGAGCCTGGTGCTCGAAGGCGTGTTCGAGCGTTATCCAAAACTCAAGATGGTCATGATCGAGGCCGGTTTCGGCTGGGCGCCGTCGCTTGGCTGGCGGCTGGACAAGAATTTCGAGCGGCTGCACAGCGAGGTGCCATATCTCAAGCGCAAGCCGTCGGAATATATCCGCGACCACATCTGGTGGACCACGCAGCCGATGGAAGACCCGGAGCGCCGCGACCATCTGTTCCAGGTGATCGAATGGATCGGCTGGGACAAGCTGTTGTTCGCGACAGACTATCCGCACTGGGATTTCGACGAGCCGTCGCGCGTGCTGCCGGCCGGCGTCAGCGACGCCAACCGCGAAGCGTTCTATCTCGGCAACGCGAAGAAGCTGTACGGTATTTCGTAGATGACCCGACACGTCATTGCCCCGGTGGACGAGTTGCCGCCGGGCACGCGAAAATTCCTCACCATCGACGAGCGGCCGATCGCGATCTTCAACATCAAGGGCGAGTTCTTCGGCCTTTTGAACCGCTGCCCGCACCAGGGCGCGGCCTTGTGCGAAGGTCCGCTGATCGGGCTCGCGCAATCCACAGATCCCGGCGAGATCGAATACACCAAGCTGGGCGAGATCATCCGCTGCCCCTGGCACGGCTGGGAATTCGACATCCGCACCGGGCAATCCTATTGCGACCCGAAGCGCTTTCGCGCACGGGCCTATCCGGTCAATGTCGAGCCGGGATCGAGCGTGGTGAAGGGGCCGTACGTGGCGGAGACGCTCGCCGTGTCGGTCGAAAGCGACTACGTGGTGGTGGATCTGTAGGCGGGCGTCATTGCGAGATTCGTAGGATGGGCAAAGGCGCGTCAGCGCCGTGCCCACCATCTACCGATCGCGCTTCCTGATGGTGGGCACGCTGCCGCTTTGCCTACTCTACGGCCTGGAAGGAGCGGCGCGCGACGCTTGGCTTGGGGCGATGGGCCTGCAAGCCAGCAACGAGGCGCGCCGCTCTGAGATTCTGTTCAGCCGGGCCGATCGCCGCGCGGTCAGGCCCTGCTGTTGAAGCTCAATACGCGCCTTTCATCGGGGTCCAATTAAACTGCGGCTGCGGCGGCGCTCCTTGCATGGTTTCGGCCGGGGCTTGTGCGGTTGTACTTGCGAACGGAGCGGGGGCCATCGTCTCCGGATAAGGAGTTTGGGCCACGCTTTCAGCGCGCAACGCCTGGCCGAGATGCATTGCGCATCCACTCGTCTTCCCGCTGAGCATTGCGTCCTGCGCCTGAGCAATCTCCCTCTCCGCCGTGAACTTGGCGGGGCTGTCGGCCATGGTCTCGACCCCGCCTTCAGCTTTAGCGAAGTTGTCGCCGCTACATCCGACGCCGACATGCACGGCGTGATGGACGCGCGTGTGATGGACGTGCGCGGCCTGTGCGGGCGCAAAAGCATAGGCACTTGCAGCCATTGCGGCTGCACCTAGCAACTTCTTGAGCATTGTTCGTCCCTTTTTTGTTTTGCAATCCGGCGTCATTGCCGGACCACACAAACAACACCGGCTGCGTCGAATCGACGCGGGTAATTAGGATGAACTTCCCGCGATTTCGCGCGATCCAAATGTGATCGGCGGTAGTTGCAATGCCCTTATGCGTCCGCCGCACGCCCAAGCTCGAATGAGTGTACGCGTCCTGACGCGCTGTACGGTTCGCCTCACTTTCAAACGCGCTCGGCCTGCAAAGCTGGCGGCTGTGGGCCTGCCTGTTGGCTTTCGTGGCCATCCGCGGAGTGCTAGCGTTCAGGCCGAACCCACTCATCTGGGGGACACTCCATGAGCGAGTTTGGGTGGGCCTGCATTGCTGTTTCCGACGGATCTGACCTCGTTCCTCGACCTCATACGCCAGCACGGCGATGCGGCCTACAGCCTCATGTTTGCCTATGCGGCCTCGCATAGCCTGCTGCTTGCGCTGTTCGCGGGCTATGCGGCGCATTCCGGTAGCTTGAGTTTCGGCATGCTCATCGCGGTTTGCTGGTTCGGCAGTTTCGCCGGCGACGTCATTCGCTTCTGGATCGGGCGGCGCTATGGCGCCCGCCTGCTCCTTCGTTTTCCGCGGTTCGAGCGCCCCGGGCAGACCGTCGTTCGCCTGACGGACCGTCACTATGTCTGGATGATCCTGTTTCATCGTTTCCCGCATGGCATCCGCGGGCTTGCGGGATTTGCCTACGGAATATCGCGGCTGCCCTGGTCCACCTTCCTTGCACTCAACTTTGCCGCGGCGGGTCTTTGGTCCGGCGCAATTGTCTCGGCCGGCTATGCCTTTGATCAATTCTCGGAGACGTCCATCAACAATGCCTCTTCGGGCCTCGGCATCGTGATGCTGGTCGCGTTCCTCGGCCTGTCCTGGGTGCTCAGCAGGAAACTCGATCAGATCATGGAGCGATACTGAAGCGAGCGATACTGGAGCAAGAGAGAGCGGTTACGGATCGCCGTCGGACAAGGCGGCGCCAAGACCTGCCTGGCTCCGCAGGCCCTGCATGAGCGCGTATCACCGGCTTAATCTTCCTTTTACCATAAGTGTTCATAATAGCGCGATATTCAAGCAAAGGTCCTTTCGATGGCTTACCGAGAAGGAAGGCCTGCCGTTCGCAGTAGTGAAAATGTATTGAGCTTTGGTCGCGCCCCGATGCGGGCCGCCGGCGCTGACGCTCTCGACCTGGTGTATCAGGCCGCCGAAATTTTTAGCAGCATCGAGAATAATGCGCGAGAGATCGAAGCTCGCGCTCAAGCCATGTGCAAGAGCGCGGCAGAACGTCTGAGGCTGGCTGAGCAGCGAACCGAATCTGCAGAGCATTCGTTGCGAGAAGTTGTCGCTGATGCAGATCGCAAGCTCTCCGAAGCCTCCAGGGCCTTGACGGAAGTTGAGTTGCGCATCGCGGCGGCGCAGGACGAGGCGACGGCCGCGGAAGTTCGTGCGCAGGTGGCTGAGGCAGAAGCGCGCGAGGCAAAACAGGCGCTGGCGTTGGTTGAGGACGCCATTCGCAGACGCCTGCTTTGCGCCAGCCCGGAAACTACGCGCAGATTGTGCGAAGTAGCCTGATTTCGTCGCCTCGGTACCGACCAGGCGTCCGAGGCGCAATACGTTCGATCCAATTCATACTCAAGCGCTGGCGGGATATGTCGTGAGCGATAGTGAAGTGAAATCCAGCGAGAGAAGAATCAGAGTTGAAAGACGGTCCGGAGTGGACACGCGATCAGAAGAGGAAAAGCGGGTGAGTGGTGAACGCCGGTCGCAAATTGACAGGCGGACCGGCAGGGCGAGCGAACAGCCTTCGAAAGATCAGCTTGCTCTTTTCGCGAAACGCCTCAAGCGCGCTATCAGAGACGAGAGCAGCCGCCACATTTTCGGTATTCTATCGGGCGATGATGATTTCAGGAGCTATCCCGACGTTGTTCGGACCCTGGACTGGATTGACGGCCTCGCAAATTCCTGACCTGCTGTTTTTTGCCGATTTCTGATAGCCATTTTGCCGACGGGCGCAGGTGCGATAGCACCGATCTCCCCCGGATGCATAGGCTCCGTTAATTAATCGGAGCGCAGAATTTCTGCGGGAAACACGGAAGTTTCAAAGTGGGATAGACGCCAGCTATGGCCGATAGCGCGTCCACCAACCTCGCGGCCGAATTTGGCTCGATGCGACGCATCGCAGCGCTCGAAGATGGCGCTCGAATGCTGCGGCTGACGGTGGACGCATCAACCTCCCACTCTGCGATTTCGCATTCCTGCCGGAGGTACGGGTTCGGAGTTCCGCATGGACTGGCCGAACGCGTATCGACGCGCACTCTATCGTAGTTGCGGATTGTCCCAAGCGAGGCAAGCAGCGAAAGGCGGCTCGAATTTCCGATGTCGGTTCTTCAAGAGTTGAACGACGCCATCTCCAAAGGAACGCCCGAAAGTCGTTTGAAGGCTTTGTGGCATGCAACCGACATGCTGATCATGGGCCACTACACTGAAAGCGAGATCTGGATCTTTGGGGAAGTAATCGGACGTCTCTCGGAGGAGATTGAACTGGCTGCCCGCTCCCAGCTCGCAAGACGGCTGGCGCGAAGCGACAAGGCGCCGGTCTACATGATCAACAAGCTGGCATTCGACGATTCGATAGAGGTTGCCGGTGCCATCCTTCGCTATTCCGAGCGGCTTGGCAACGAAGCCCTGGTTGCGAACGCCCGCTCGAAAAGCCAGCAGCATCTCTTGGCGATCTCGCGGCGAAAATCAATCGACGAGCCGGTCACCGACGTGCTCGTAACGAGAGGCGACCAGGAGGTCGCAAGCTCCGTCGCCATCAACATCGGCGCGCGTTTTTCAGATGCAGGTTTTCTGCATTTGATCAAACGTTCCGAGAATGACTCCATATTGGCCGAGCATCTTGGCCGGCGTCGAGACATTCCAAGACACCTGTTCCAGCAGATGATCGCGAAGGCGTCTGACGAAGTACGAAAGAAACTTGAAATCGAACGGCCTGAGGCTCGGAACGCGGTCGCCAGCGTCGCCGGATCGTTGCATGCCATATTTGGCCCTGCGTCAAAGGATTATTTTGCCGCCAAAAGAACCGTAGGCCTGCAACACCAACTCGGTGAACTGGGAGAAGTCCAGATTCTCGAGTACGCCCAGGCGCGCAAGCTCAACGAAGCTATCGTCGCGCTGTCGCTGTTGTGCACGCTGCCAGTCGATGTTGTGGAACGAGCGATGCTTGCCCAGGATAGGGAGGCGTTGCTGATTTTGGCGAAAGCCCTCGATCTGTCCTGGGCGACGACCATCGCGTTGCTGTTTCTCGGGGCCCCCGATCATCGGATCGCGGCGAAGGATCTGGACGGGATGAAAGCGGAATTCACCAGGCTGGATGTCGAGACCTCCAAAGAGGTGCTGAAAGCCTATCACTCGCGCAAGGAAGCAGCAGGCTCCAATCTTAGTCTCCGTCCTCAACTCCACGCGCTCTGAAACGCGCGGCCGCCTCGATTCCAGGCTTGCCGCGGCAGGAGCGCGGTCAAACGCGCTCCTGCCGTGTGCGCGGCTACTCGTCCATTGGGCCGCCAAGGGTACGACGAAGTCGCTGCGTTTCGCGCCACGTTTCACGAACCTCGTTCCAAAAACGAGCGAGCCTGCTTGCTATGTGGATGATGATGAGTGTGACCATGGCTATTGCCCCGCCTTGACCAGCAAGCGACCGATTTGACGCTCTGCGTCATCCGACAGTTTTTGCAGTCCGTGGGCGGCAACATACTCCGCAACAATGCGGTCAGCGCGTCGCTGATTTGACTCGGCGTAAGCGCGCAATAATCGTGCGAAAAATGAGGGTTTTTTGGTCGGAGCAGAAAGCCAGGCTCCAGTGGTTAGAACATTCGCCATTAGATGGCTCCTTTATGGAGTTATCCTTGGGCCGAATTTCCTACCTCGCTCAGAGGTAGGTACTGGTGAGCGCCGATGCCAGATCAAATAGCGCGCATTGGTGCATTAATTTGTATCTGGTGATGTAAGTGCGCGAAGCAATCACATCCCTGTGAATCAAATCAGCGGTCGAAAACACTCGCTTAAACTTGTCGGGCAAATCAGCGATCGCACATCGTAGGCTCTCGCTTCGCGAGCCCCGGAATGACAGCGGCGAACTGCGTCAAAATAGCCCGAGCAAATCACTTCTGATTTTCCGAAGTCGTGTCAAGCCCGAGAAGCAAAAATATTCCGCTTAACTTGTCGGGCAAATCAGTCGCATATCTCCGCCCGTCTCACGGCAGATGAGGGGCGTTGGCCATCGTCACGAACGCGCGGTGAGATGCGATGGACGCAGAAGGTGCGCGAGACGTTCGCGCCGGAAGCGTACGGTGAGGTCGTGTGGTTCGGGCGCCGCGGTGCTGGCGTTAAGTTGGCGGGATCTGTCTCGCCGGCGACGGAGGCAAAAGAGCCGTTCTCCGGGAAGAGTACGAAGTAAGCCGTAAAGCCATTGCGCAGGGAAGGCCGGAATGCTCCCGCTGCCCTGTATGCTCGTGTGCACTTTTGTTTGCGCAAATCGCACGCGAGACCGCGGGTGCAGCAAGCACCCGGTCTTCCCTGCGCCCTCTGATTTCGAAGAGGGCAAATGAAGATGCAAACCTCGGGCGATCAGCGCCGCGAGAAGGCGAAATCGTGTCAGGAGCCGTAGCCCGGATGAGCGAAGCGACATCCGGGGACCACTCTAACACCGCCCCGGATATCGCTTCGCTCATCCGGGCTACAAGCGAGAAGATGGATTGCTTCGCTTCGCTCGCAATGACGACGTCAGATATGCCCCATCGCCTTCCGCTCCATCGCATAGCGCACCAGCGCGACGAAACGGTAGATGCCGTGCACGAACTTGCCATAGGGCATGGTGACGAACAGCGAGAACACCACGCCGAGATGCAGCGCCAGCAGCGGCCCCATCGCCGCGGTCTCGCGCAGGATCAACAGCGCCATGCCTGTGAGACTGGTCAGGAACAGCATAACGATGAATGCGACATCCATGCCGTAGCGGGCTTCATCGACCAGCACGGGATCGCGCTTCCACCGCTCGGCGAACAAGCCGACTGGCCCGATCAGCAGCCCGATGCCGCCGAGCGCGCCGAGCACGACAGGCAGATCCCACCACGCATACGGCGCCTCGCGCGCCAGCAGATAGTGATAGAGCGTCGCGACAGAGGTCGAGGCGAAACACAGCGCAAAGCCGTAGAACGTCAGATGATGATAGAGCCTGCGGCGGTCGGTCGGGCGGTCGTCCTCGTTGAAGCATCCGACCCCGCCGCCGTCGAGATAGCGCAACTCGCCGGCATCGCGGATCGCCTGCAGCAGCGCGCCGATATCGGTCTTCATGCCGACGGGTTCGCCGATATCACGCCAGAACGCGCGCACGCCCATCACCAAAGCCACGATCGCATACAGGAACGCCGCGCCGAACAACGCCGCCATCGCATTATGCGGCATCAATTTGTAGAACGCGCCCGGGCCAGTGTGCGTGCCAAACAGCACCTGCCGGTCATTCAACGCCGCGAAGCCGAAGATGAACGCAGCGACGCTGAGCGCGGCAACGAGGCTGATGACGAGCCCGTTGCGCGCAAACGCGCCGGCGAATGCACGGGGCCACGCATAAGCCGCGTAGGATTCGGCCCGCGCTACCGCCAGCGTCTTCGGCACATTGACGTTGAATTCATGCGGCGGCGAGAACTGGCAATCGGTGTAGCACGCGCCGCAGGCATGGCAGAGATTGGCGAGGTAGTTGAGGTCGCCGTCGGAAAACGCGCGGCGCATTTCCATCGCCGGAAATACCGCGCAAAGGCCTTCGCAATAGCGGCAGGAATTGCAGACCGTCATCAGCCGGTCGGCCTCTTCCAGGATTCGCGTTCCGTGCATCCGTTGCTTCCTGCCCTCGCGCCAAGCCGCTTACTTCGTCAGGCCCTTGCCCTCGAGCCATTTCTGGATCAGGGCGGCGACCTCGGCGTTGTTCTTGTCCATCATCACCATGTGCGAATTGCCCTTGATGCCGGCTTGCGGCAGGTCCACGACGTCGACGCTGCCGCCGGCGGCCTTGATGGCGTCCGCAAAGGCAATGCCGTTGGCGCGGATTTTCGGCCAGCGCGAATCCTTCTCGATGTAGTCGCCATAGACGATCAGCGTCGGAATGGTTTTCAGGACATCGACCTTGGCGGGATCGCCGAGGCCGGCCGGCTCGATCGCGATCAGCGCCTTGATCTTGTCGGGCCGCGCCTGCGCCACCTTGAAACCAAAACTGCCGGCCTGGCTGTGGAACAGGATGATGGAGGGGCCGACGCGATCGATCTCGGCGATGTAGGCGGCGATGGTCGCGTCATCGGTGGTGGTCCAGCGCGGCACGTTCTGCTTGACGAAGTTCTCATAGCCTTCGTTGGGAAACTGGCTGCCCGGCATCAGCTTCCGCTTGGCCGGATCGGGATCGTAGGAGCCCGCGCCGTCGCCGATGCGAAAGCGCTCGAACGGGTTGGCGGTGGTGAGGAACACCGGCTCGCCCTTGAAGATGTCGGGGTATTGCGCCCAGCCGGCGCGACCGCGCTCGACCGCATCCGAATTGTAGACGGCCCAGCCCTTGCGCAGGAAATAGTTCAGCCAGCCCTCGCGTCCGTCCGGCGTCGTTTCATACGTCACGCCGGTCAACCCGCCGCCGTGCCACATCAGGAGCGGATAGGCGCCCTTCTCGTTGGCGGGCAGAAAATACTGCACATACATCTGCTCGACCTGATAGGTGCCGTTCGGATCAACCTTCGCCGGCACGCCGCCGGGCGTGAAGGTGACCTCCTTCACCGGCTTGCCGGAAATCTCCACCAGCCGCCCGCCGACATGGAACGAGCCCATATCGCGCAATGCGATCGGCTCGGCGGCGTTGGCCAGCGTTGTGCCGATCAGAATGGCTGCGGTGCAAGCAAGTACAATGCGCGACATGTTTCCTCCCATCGTTGTTATCGCCCTCTCCCCGCCCTTCGCGGGGAGAGGGTAGAGGTGAGGGGCGCTCTCCACGTACCGAGCCTGCGGAGAGCGAACCCCAACCTAATTCCTCGCATTCTTCGCCGCTTCCCGTCCCGCCACCCGTCCGAACACGCTGCCGATGGTCATGCCGATGCCGGCCGCGTAACCCTTGCCGAGCACGTTGCCGGCCATGATCTCGCCGGCCGCGAACATGTTGGCGGAAGGCTTGCCGTCCTTCATCACCATGCGCGACTGCTTGTTCACGCGGGTGCCAAGATAGGTGAAGGTGATACCGGGCCGCACCGGATAGGCAAGGTAAGGCGGCGTCTCGATCCTGCGTGCCCAATGCGTCTTGGGCGGCGTGATGCCTTCGGTGCGGCAGTCGTCGAGGATGGTGTGATCGAAGGTGCCGGGCTGCACCGCGGCGTTGAAATCGGTGACGGTTTTCTCCA
Source organism: Bradyrhizobium sp. AZCC 2262 (assembly GCF_036924535.1). Lineage (NCBI taxonomy): Bacteria > Pseudomonadati > Pseudomonadota > Alphaproteobacteria > Hyphomicrobiales > Nitrobacteraceae > Bradyrhizobium > Bradyrhizobium sp. AZCC 2262. Next base: position 8,821,482 of record NZ_JAZHRT010000001.1, read on the forward strand.
GCGCCGCCGGACCGAGTTCGAGCTTGCCGGCGAGCTCGGCGATGGTGGCGCCTGCGATCGGCGGAAACAGCGTCGGCATGAAGCTGGTCACAACGGTGGAATCAAAAATGATGTAGGCGATCTGGTCGGGCTGCGCCGCGACCAGCCGGCCCCAGATCGCGTAGCGCTTCGGCCAGATGTCCTCGCCCTCGTCATAGAAGCGCTGGGCGTGCTTGTTGACGACGATGCCGAACACGACAGAGTCGTGGCGGGTGATGATGCCGCCGTCGAATTTCGGCGCGCGGGCATCGATGGCCACCGCATGGCATTGCGTGGGATCGCCGATGTCCTGCACGCCCTTGTCGAGCAGGAGCTTGAGAATGGAGCCGCGGTTATAAGGCGTGCCGCGGATCAGGAAATTGTCGGCGGCCTCGCCCCAATACTCCTTCAGCCATTCGATGTTCGCTTCAAATCCGCCGGCGGCTGCCACCAGCGCCGAAGCGCGGATTTCGGCTGCGCCGTCGATCGGCTGCTTCAGCTTGGCGAACAGGAACATGCCGTCCTCGATCTGGAGGTCGGTAACTTCGGCGTCGTAGACGATCTCGACGCCAAGTTTTTCGGCAGTGAGATAAAGTGCGTTCAGCATCGCTCGTCCGCCGCCCAGGAAAAACGAGTTGGTGCGGCCCAGACTCAGCGTGCCGCCGAGCGAGGGCTGCCAGCGCACGCCCTGTTCGACGACCCAGTTCAGGATGTCCTTGGACTCCCGGATCATGAATTTTGCGAGTTCCTCGTCGGTCTGCCCGCCGGTCAGGCGCAGCAGATCGTCCCAGAATTCTTCCTCGCTGTAGGGGCCGGTGAGAATCTCGGTCGCCGCATCATGGGCGCAACGCATGTTGCGGGTGTGGCGGGTGTTGCCGCCGCGATAGAATTTTGGCGCGCCTTCCAGCACCAGTACGGAGGCACCGGCGCGCCGTGCGCTGATCGCGGCGCACAACGCGGCGTTACCGCCGCCGATCACCAGCACATCGAATTTTTTAGTGAGATCGACCATGCGCTCTTGTTATCGTTGTTGGCATGGAAATCAAACCGGCGCTCGGCCAGGAAAATCCATCCGCCCCGGCGATTTTCTAGCCTGATGCAGAGGCCACGTCACGCGTCTCGTGCGCTCCGAAGTGGTGCCTCATGCGACGATGTCGCATGCAACTCGCACTGCGGAATATCTGTCGCGTCAGGGCTCGCTCTGCACGGAGGCGAGCAGCCATTGCCGGAAGGCCGCGAGCTTGGGCGGGTCGTTCCGCCCCGAGGGCGAGACCAGATAAAAACCGGCGTCGACCGGAAATGCGATGTTGAAGGGAACGACCAGCCGGCCCCTGGCGATGTCCTCCTGCACATAGGCGGTGCGGCCCATCGCAACGCCGAGGCCGTCGATCGCGGCCTGCACCGTCATGAAGATCATGTCGAAGGTGACGCCGGGCTGTTTCGAAAAATCGGCCGGCAGACCGGCCACCGTCAGCCACAGCCGCCAGTCGTCGCTGTTGGCGTTGCTGGTGTGCAGCAGCACGTGATCCCGGAGGTCCTCGGGGCATTTCAGCGGCTTGTTGCCCCTAAGCAGCGCCGGGCTGCAGACCGGGAACAACTCGTCCGCCATCAGCCAGTCGGCGCGGACGCCCGGCCACTGGCCACGGCCGTAGCGGATTGCGGCATCGACATTGTCGCGCTGGAAATCGACCAGATTGGTCGAGGTGGTGATGCGGACGTCGATGCCGTGATGCTCTTCCTGAAACGCCGTCAACCGCGGCAACAGCCATTTGGCGGCGAGCGAGGCCAGCGTCGACACCGTCAGCACGTGGTCGTCGTCCTTGCGCAGCAGGCGGTCGGTCGCGAGCCTGAGGTCATTGAAGGCGGCGCGGATGCCGGGGAGATATTCCTCCGCCTGCTGCGTCAACGCCAGCGAACGGTTCTGGCGGATGAAAAGGCGAACGCCGAGCTCTTCCTCCAGCCGCTTGATCTGGTGGCTGATCGCGGTCTGCGTGACGTTCAACTCGGAGGCGGCCTGGGTGAAGCTCAGATGCCGGGCCGCGGCCTCGAAGGCGCGCAATCCATTCAGCGACGGCAGCCTGGCGGTCATTCGGGGATTCCCAAATACATGAGTTTATATCATCCGAAGCGGTACAAAGTGTCGTTTGTGGACGGTCGCGGGACGGCAGATATTAGCGGCAAGAGATTAGTAACAGGAGCCGAAAATGTCCACTTATACGCATGAATCGATGATAAATCATCATGGTACGGGCTTTTTGACCCAGCTGGCCGAAACCCTCCATGTCTGGCGGCAGCGCTACCGCTCACGCCGCGAACTGGCCCAGTGGTCCGACCGGGAACTCCATGACGTCGGCATCTCCTGGAGCGATGTCGCCTACGAGGCCGAAAAACCGTTCTGGCGGGCTTAGATGGCAGCCAAGCCGGCGTCGCCTCATCAGGGGGACGCCGGCCATCTTCTCGTGCTCCGCGGGAGCCAGCAATGACCACGATGCGTCTCGACGATCTCAGGCAATATTCAGACGTGCTGCGTTCGCGGAACGGGCAGATGGTAACGGTGCGCTTCGTCGAGCCGCGCGATGCGGAGGCCTTGCAGAACTATTTCCGATCGCTGACCACGCGCTCCCGCTACAACCGTTTCCTCGGCGCGACCCGCGAATTGCCACCGTCGCTGCTTGAGGATTTCATCCATGTCGGCGAGGCGGATCGATTTAGCGTGGTCGCGACCATGCTGGTCGACGGCCACGAGACCATCGTCGGCGAAGCGCGCTATGCCTTTGACAGCGAAACCACTGCAATCGAATTCGGCCTGTCGATCGACGATCGCTGGCAGGGCCACGGCATCGGCAAGGCGCTGATGAAAAATCTTGAATGCCGCGCGGCTTCATTCGGCGCGACGCGCCTGTTCGGCGACACGCTGCGCTCCAACGACGCGATGATCGCGCTCGCCCGCAAGGCCGGCTACGCTTTCACCAATACGCCCAACGACTGGAAGCTGACGCGCTTCCAGAAAGAGATCCCTGTCGAGCCGCAGGAAATCCCATGCGCCAGTTGGCGGCTTGCCGCCGTCTCTCCCAGCGCAATGTCCTCGCTTGCGGTTTGACACACTGAGCCCGGTTCTGGCCATCCAGAACCGGGCTATTTTCTCGCGACAGCGCCACAGCGTTGATAATCCCCGTGTCCCGGTCTAGCCTCCGCGTCACTGACGAAAGGGGCTGGTCATGACAGTCGATGCTGGTTTCGTGCGGCAGATTTTCGCCAGCCTCGAGCATGGCGATGGCGCGGGCTTTTTCACCCACGTTGCCGACAACGTCGATTGGACCGTGATGGGCACGCATCCGCTCGCCGGTCATTACAAATCGAAGGCCGATTTCATCGCCGGCACATTTGCAAAGCTGGGTCAGGTGCTGCCGAACGGCGCTCAATTGCATGTCGACGGCTTGATCGTGACTGATGATGTGGCGATTGTTGAATTGCATTCCGAAGCGACCGCCAGGAACGGCTTTCGCTTCGACAATCATTATTGCTGGGTCTGCTACTTCAGGAGCGACACCATCGTGCGCGTGCGCGCCTATCTGGATTCGGTGATGGTGGCGCAGCTGTTTGAGGAGAATCCGATCTAGATTCGCGTTCTCGTAGCCCGGATGGAGCGAAGCGCAATCCGGGGCCGGTCTACCCGCATGAGAGAGTCGCCCCGGATTTCGCTGCGCTCCATCCGGGCTACAAGATACCCCCTCCTACGCGCCCCTGAACACCGCCTTGCGCTTCTCAATGAAGGCCTGCACGGCCTCCTTGTGATCGGCTGTCACCTGGGTTCGGATCATGCGCTCGGCCTCGTGATCGCGCGCCGTGGCGAAATCGAACATCAAGGCTTCGTCGAGATTGTCCTTCATATAGCGGATCGCGATCGTCGGCCCGTCGGCCATGGATTTAGCGAGCGCGAAGGCTTCGGCCTGCAGTTTGTCGTCCGGCACGACGCGGTTGACCAGGCCGATCGCCTCGCAGCGCGCCGCATCGACCCTGTCGCAAGTGAACATCAATTCCCGCGCCCGCGATGTGCCGACCAAGCGTGTCAGGAGCCAGGCGATGCCGTAATCGCCGCTCAGGCCGACCTTAAGGTAGCCGGTGGAAAGGAATGCCGATTGCGCTGATATCCGCATGTCGCAGGCCAATGCCAAAGCGAGGCCGGCGCCGACCGCGGGGCCGGGCAGGGCGGCAATGGTCGGCTTGCGCACCGAGACCAGCGCGCCGGTCAGCAGACGCTGCCGCTCCTGCAGATCGGCGACCCGCTCGTCATGGGACATTTCGAGCTTCATCTTGTCGCGATTCGCGCCCATGCCCTTGACGTTGCCGCCGGCGCAGAACGCCGTGCCCGCGCCGGTCAGCAACAGCACACCGACATCGGGGTTCTCGCCGCAGGCCTTGATCATGTTGCGCAAGGCCGGGGTCAGATTGTCCGACATCGCGTTGCGGGCCTCGGGGCGGTTCAGCGTGATGATGGCGACGCGGTCGCGGATCACGCAGAGCAGTTCGTCGGTGCCGGTCTCGATTTTGGTTTCGGTGGTCATGGGGTCCCCCTGTTGTTGTTATTTCCGTCGTTGCGAGGAGTTCGTAGGGTGGGCAAAGCGAAGCTTACCCACCCTACGGCGTTCCGTCTAAAACTTCTCCACCCATGGCCGCAATTCGACCTCCCAGCTCCAGGCGCTGCGCGGCTGTTGCAGCACGTTCCAGTAGCTCAATGCAATCGCGTCGGGATCGAGCATCGAGTCCGGCCGGTCGGCAGGCTCGGCTCGCGCCGCGCTACGAATTCCGCCATCGATGACGAAATGCGCGACATGGATGCCTTGCGGTGACAATTCGCGCGCCATGCTCTGGGCCAGCCCGCGCAGCGCGAACTTGCCCATCGCGAACGGCGCGGATTGGGCATAGCCCTTGACGCTGGCGGAAGCGCCGGTGAACAGGATCGCGCCGTGCTTGTTGGGCAACATGCGTGTTGCCGCCTGTTGGGCCACCAGAAAACCGCCGAACGCCGAAACGGCAATTGCTTGCGCGACATCCGCCGGCACCAGATCGGTAAAGGCGCCGCGCGCCCGTCCGCTGGCGTTGTAGACGACGATATCGGGCGTGCCGATCTCGCGCTCGACCATGCCGAACAGACGCTCGACCTCTTCGGCTTCGGTCGCATTGCAGGCAAAGGCGCGGGCGCCGGTCTCGGTGCAGAGCGCGCCGAGCTTCTCGATCTTGCGCGCGGCGAGGGCAACCTTGATGCCTTCGCGCGCGAACAGCCGCGCCAGCGAGGCGCTCAATCCTTCGCCGGCACCGACGATGAGGGCAATCTTGTATTTTGGAATTTCCATGAGCGCTCTCCAGAGAAGACCGGGAACTGGTATCTAGGCGCGCAATCCCGCAAGGCAACCCGCGGCGGCCAGGATCATGTCGAGATCCCGCTTGTCGGCGATGGCTGCATATTTCGCGCGCAGCATGCCGAGCGACCGGGCGTGATATTTCTGCGGCTTCTGGGTCCAGACCTTGTCGCCGAGCGCGACACTGAATTCGTCCTTGCCCTCGGCCAGCGCACGCTCGTTGGCGAGCGTCCACGGCCAGAACTGCCGGCCGACCTGTTTGGTCAGGATCGGCATCAGCGTCGGCGCCAGCGCGGTCCATGCTTCGAATTCACCCTCGGCCCGTGGCCACAACATGCGGTGAATCCAGCCGAGCACATGCGGCGCACCGCCGCCGATCAGGGCGCCGACGGTCGGATCGGTCCACATTTCATAGAACTGACCCCAAAGACCGAAATCGCCGTAGGCCGGCCGTGCGCCGAACAGATAAGGGCGCGTGGCGAGATGTGTGTCGAGCAGGCCGAGCATCTCCTGAAAGCCTGCCTCGATCTGCGGCGCGGTCACGGCGTTGGAGCCGACAAACCAGACCCGGTCCACCATGCGCGCCCGCACCTGAAGGGCGAACGCATCATGCTCCTGCTCGCTGGCCTTCGGCGCACGCATCCGCGCGATACGTCCGGCCGAGGAGATCTGGTCGACATCGCGGGCCCAGCGATAGTGGAACATCCACTTGTTGCCCCACTCGTCGCCGAACTCCTCGATCAGCGCGGAGATGAATTGCGTCACGGGCTCGGCGGGATGGATCGACGTTTCAGGGTAAAGCTTCTCGATTTGGTCGATGATCGGGGTGGAATCCTGGATGCCAGTACCGTCAGGCGTCACCACCAGCGGGATGATCGGCATTTTGGCGTATTTCTCAAATTCCGCCTGGCTAGCGGCATTACGCAAGATCCATTGGTGCGGGATGTCCTTGTAACGGAAATAGGAGCGGACCTTGACGGAGTAGGGCGACATCTCGGCGCCGATGATGCGATATCCGTCCGCCATGGGGTGTTCCTCCAATTATGCTTGTTGACGGCGCGACCGCCTGCGTTATCGGTAGATGATCAATATCAGGTGGAACGAACAAGGGCTAAATATGCAGCCACGCATGCATGATCGCGCGACAGCTTCGGCCAATCAGCCGGGATTGCTCGCGCCTGATACGACGGGGATGAATTTCTACCGGGCCGATCCGGCGCTGACTGATCTGCTGCGGCTCCATCTCCCCGACGCGCTGTTCCGCCATATCGAGCCGCATCTCGAGCGCCTCGGCGAGCTGGCCGGCGGCTATCTCGACGAATGTGCGCGGCTTGCCGACCGCCACACGCCGGTGCTGCACCAGCGCGACAAGTTCGGCCGCGATACGCAGTACATCGAATATCACCCGGCCTATCGCGAACTGGAAAAAGCCGCGTTCGGCGAATTCGGCATTCACGCGCTGTCGATCCGCAAGGGCATCATGGGCTGGCCGGACAAATATCCCGTCGTCGCCAAGCATGCCTTCACGTTCCTGTTCAATCAGACCGAGTTCGGCATGGGCTGCCCGATCAACGTCACCGACGGCTGCGCAAAACTGCTCAACAATTTCGGCAGCGAGGCGCTGAAGGCGAAATATCTCGACGGGCTGACCCAGACCGACATGAGCAAGCTGACCCAGGGCGGCCAGTTCATGACCGAGAAAGAAGGCGGCTCCGACGTCGGCACGCTGACGACGACGGCCATGCAGGAAGGCGATCACTGGCGGCTCCATGGCGAAAAATGGTTCTGCTCCAATGCCGACGCCAAAGTGGTGATGCTGCTGGCGCGGCCCGAGGGAGCGGGCCCCGGCACGCGCGGCGTCGGGCTGTTCCTGATGCCGCGGTATCTCGAGGACGGTTCGCAGAACCACTACCGGATCGTTCGCCTGAAGGACAAGCTCGGCACCCGCTCGATGGCCTCAGGCGAAATCAAGTTCGAAGGCGCTATCGCCTATGCCGTCGGCAAGCTCGACCGCGGTTTTGTGCAGATGGCCGAGATGGTCAATTCTTCGCGGCTTTCCAACGGCGTCAAATCCACCGCGCTGATGCGGCGCGCGCACCATGATGCGATGACGGTGGCGCGAAACCGCGTGGTGTTCGGCAGCCGCATCGTCGACCTGCCGCTGGCGCGGCGGCAATTGATGAAGATCATGCTGCCGACCGAGCAGGCGCTGTCGATGAGTTTTCTCACCGCGGACGCGCTTGATCGTGCGGAAGCCGGCAGCCAGGACGCCGCGGCGTTGCTGCGGATCTTGACGCCGACGCTGAAATTCCGCGCGACGCGCGATGCGCGCAAGGTCTGCGGCGACGCTTTGGAGATGCGCGGCGGCATCGGCTACATCGAGGAATTCGCCACAGCTCGGTTGCTGCGCGATGCCCATCTCGGCTCGATCTGGGAGGGCACCGGTAATATCGTCGCGATCGATGCGCTGACGCGCGCGGTCGGTCGTCACGGCGCCGATGCGGCGTTGGCGGCGGACCTGCACGCTCGCCTCGGCGACAGCGCCAATGTGCCGCAGGCCTGGCGCGATCGCCTGCGCGAACTGACTGATCGCGCGATCGGCTTCGCCCGCGAAGTGGCCAGCCGGAGCGACAATGAGGGCGATGCGCGGCGCGCCACCAGCCTGCTCTATCATGTCGCCAGCGCCGTTGCGCTGGCCTGGGAGGGCGGGCGCATCCACGAGATGCGCGGCGACGCCAGACGGCTCCTGCTGTCGCGCATGGTGATCGATCATCGCGTCGCGGCGGGTGATCCGTTCCGGCTCGCGGAAAATGCGACCCGGCGCGCCATCACCGATCATTTGCTCGGCGAGCGCAACGTTGGCATGGCCGAGGTTGGCGAATTGCTCGTCGCGGCGTAGGCTGCCGTTAGTTCAAGTCAAAAAAAGAACAGAAATCAAAGGGGGAATACCGATGAAGGCCGCCGTTCTGCATGAAGTCAACCAGCCGCTGGTGATCGAGGATGTCAGCGTGCCGAATCCCGGCCCGCGGGAAGTTCTGATCCGCACGCGCGTCGCCGGTCTCTGTCATTCCGATCTGCACTTCATGGAAGGACTGTATCCGCATCCGCTGCCGGCCGTGCTTGGGCATGAATCTGCGGGCGTGGTCGAAAAGGTCGGCTCCGACGTCAACTATGTGAAGCCGGGCGATCACGTCGTGACGTGTCTGTCGGTGTTCTGCGGTACCTGCGACAATTGCACCACCGGCCGCACAGTGCTGTGCACGGATACCACCGTGAAGATGCTGCCGGGTGCCTCCAATCGGCTGTCCTGGGCGCGCTCGGAGAAGCTCAATCAGTTCCTCAACCTCTCGTCCTTCGCCGAGCAGATGCTGGTGCACGAAAACGCCATCGTCAAAATTCGCAAGGACATGCCGCTGGAGCTGGCGGCGCTGATCGGCTGCGGCGTCATCACCGGCTATGGCGCTGTCGTAAACACCGCAAAAGTTCGGGCCGGCGAAACCGTCGCTGTGATCGGCTGCGGCGGCGTCGGCATGGCGGCGATCAACGGCGCGGCGATCGCCGGTGCCGGCCGGATCATCGCGATCGATACCAATCCGGTCAAATTGCAACTCGCCACCAAGCTTGGCGCCACCGACATTGTCGATCCCTCCAGGGGCGACGTGGTGCAGCAGGTGCGCGAGCTCACGGGTGGGGGCGTGCAACACTCCTTCGAAGTGCTGGGACGGAAAGAAACCGCGGAGCAGTCCTTTGCGATGCTAGCGGCGGGTGGCACCGCAACCATCGTCGGGATGATCCCGTTCGGCCAGAAGATCGAGCTGCACGGCTTCGATTTCCTCAGGGAACGCCGGATCCAGGGTTCGTCAATGGGCTCCAACCATTTCCGCGTCGATATGCCCCGCCTCGTCGAATTCTACATGCGCGGCAAGCTGCATCTGGAGGACTGGATCTCGGCCAAACTGAAACTCTCCGAGATCAACGAGGGCTTTGCCAACATGAAGGCCGGCAAGACGCTGCGCAGCGTCATCATGTTTGATAGCTGAGGCGCATATTATTCGTCATGCCCGGGCTTGACCCCGGGCATCCATGGGTTTTCGCAAGAAGCCTTTTCACATAGGGGGATGGATTGCCGGGTCAAGCCCGGCAATGACGGGTTGTTGCCTACCGCGAAACGTGCGCCGACACCGCGAACCACTTGCCGTTCTGCTTCGCCCAGCAGTCGGTATAGCGTCCATGCGCTTGCTGGCCGTCGGCGGTCGTATAGCTGGTGGCGGCGTGGATGATGGCGAAGTCGCCCAGCACGCGGATTTTCACATCGTGTGCGGTTAGATTCTTGATGGTTGCGGGTATAGCGGTCTGTTTCAGAAATGCCGTGCGGTCAACCAGCGACTTGTCGGGATTCGAGCAATAGAAATCGGCGGCAAGAATCTCGTCAAAACGCTTGACATCGGAGTTCTGCACGGAGGCGACATAATCGCGGTTCAGCGCGGTCAGCTCTTCGATATCCCTGCTCATGGTTTTCCCTTCCGTCCTCGCTTTCCCGCATTGTGTGGCGCGAGATGGCGAAGCAATCCGCTTTATTCCTGATGAGATTATGGATTGCTTCGCTTCGTACGCAATAACGTTGCAGGTAAGTTTTCGCCTCAATCATCAAACATCGGCGGCGGCTTGAAGCCGCCGAATTCGCGCTCGATCAACTCCGCCAGTTTCAGCGTCGTGCGATCCTCCAGCCATGGGCCGACGATCTGCACGCCGACCGGCAGGCCATCCGGCGAAAAGCCGGTCGGGATCGCGGTCGAGGGCAGGCCGGGCAAGGTGGCGATGCCGGGCCAGGAGAGCTGATCGGGATAGACGTAGTCCTTGCTGTCGATCCTGATGCGGCGCTTCTCCTGCTCATCTGAATGATCGTGCGGATAGGCCGGCGTCGGCATGATCGGGCAGATCACGGCGTCGTAGACCTTGAAGAGTTCGCGCCATTGCGCGCGCAGGCGCCCGCGCGCACCGTCATCCATCAACCAGTTGCGGTGGCTTTGCACCATGCCGCGCAGGCGCTCAGTACCGAGGCTCACGTCGCTCTCCGGCAGCGCGGCGAGGGCGGCCTGCGCGCCGGCAATGACTTCCGGCGGGAAGGAGGCGGCGAGGAACGACAACAGCATCCGCATGTAGAGCCGGGACGTTTCCGCAAAGTTCGGCAGCAACGCGCTGTTGCGATCGACCTTGACGCCGGTCTTTTCGAGACTGGAGGTGAGCTGATCGATCGTGCCGCGCACCACCTTGTCGGTCGGCATGACAGGATCGGTGTCGACCACCAGCACGCGAAAATCCTTCAGCGTGCCGTGGCGCGCCGGCGGCAGCGCGAGCTTGTAACCCTTGCCGGCCTCCAGCGGATCGGGGCCTGCGATGGTATCGAGCAGCAGCGAGAGATCGGCGGCGCTGCGCGCCATCGGACCGATCACGGCAAGGTCGCGGTCGAGCGGCAGCGGTTGGAACGGCGGCGGCGTGTGGCCGCGCCCGGGCACCAGGGCAAAGGTCGGCTTGTGCGCATAGACGCCGCAATGAAACGCCGGCACCCGCAGCGAGCCGCCGATGTCGGAGCCGAGCGACAGCGGCCCGTAACCGGCTGCGAGCGCGGCAGAGGATCCGCCGGACGAGCCACCCGGCGTGCGGCCGAGGTCGTAGGGATTGTTGGTGGTGCCGTAAATCTCGTTGTAACTCTGCCAGTCGCCGAGCCCGAGCGGGACGTTGGTCTTGCCGAGGATGACGCCGCCGGCGTCTTTGACGCGCGAGATCGACAGCGCATCCTCCGTCGGCGTGAAATCCTTCTGCGCAGGAATGCCCCAGGTCGTCGGCAGGCCTGCGATGTTGTAGGACTCTTTCACCGTCACGGGCAGGCCGAGCAGCGGCTTCTTCACCCCGCGCGCCAGTTCGGCGTCGGCGGCGCGGGCGGCTAAAAGGGCGCGCTCGAAATCGCGCACGCAAATCGCATTGATCTTCGCGTCGTGCCGTTCGATGCGGCCGATCGCGTCCTCTGCCAGTTCGATCGCCGAGACCTGCTTTGCCGCCAGCGCGGCCGACAATTCGACGGCGGTCTTGAAGCTCCATTGCGACTTGGCCAAGGCGTACTCCCGTTCTGTTATTGGATGCGGCGCCGATGATGCGCAGTTTGGGCGGACGCGGCAAGAGCAATGGCTGTACAGCGGCGTGCCCGCCACGTTGCCAGCCCTTGGCGAAGGCGGCGTTTGCGCGCTATTCTCCCGATCAACAAAAAATGAAAACATGTGGGAGGCTCCGATGAGATCGGCGTGGATTGCAGGCGCGGTAATAGCCGTCACAATGGGCGGCACGACGGTGACGGCCCGTGCCGCAGAAATCAGGTTGGCCGAGCAGTTCTCGATGGGCTACCTGCAGTTCAACGTCATGAAACGCGACAAACTGATCGAGAAGTTTGCGACGCAACGCGGCCTGAAGGACTTCAAGGTTTCGTGGCAACGCTTCAACGGTCCGGTGGCGATGAACGAAGCGCTGCTGTCGAATTCGACCGACATCGTCAGCGGTGGCGTGCCCGGCCTGATCACACTGTGGGACAAGACGCAGGGCACCTCGTTCGAGGTCAAAGGCATTTGCGCGTTGAGCTCGCAGCCGTTCCTGCTCAACACTGCCAATCCCGACATCAAGTCCATCAAGGATTTCAGCGAGCGCGATCGCATCGCGGTGCCCTCGATCAAGGTGTCGGTGCAGGCGGTGCTGCTGCAGATGGCGGCAGCCGCCGCCTATGGCGAGGAAAATTACGGCAAGCTCGATCCGCTTACGGTGTCGATGTCGCCGCCGGATGCGACCATTGCCTTACTGAGCGGCGCGGGTGGCGTCAGTTCAGCCTTCAGCGTGCCGCCGTTCCAGTTCCAGCAACTGGAACAGAACAACATCCGCACCGTGCTGTCGTCATTCGACGTGCTCGGGCCGCACACCTTTACGGTGGCGTGGACCTCGGCGCGATTCCGCAAGGACAATCCCGAACTCTACGGCGCATTCCTCGATGCGGTGAAGGAGGCGACCGCGATCATCGCCGCCGATCCGAAGGGGACCGCGCAAAGCTGGATCAACGATTCCGGCTCAAAGCTGCCGCTGGAGATGGTGACGAAGGTTGTGACCGGCCCTGGAGTCGAATGGACCATGACGCCCGCCGCCACGATGAAATTCGCCAAATTCATGCGCCGAGTCGGCACCATCAAGCACGAGCCGGCATCATGGAAGGACATGTTCTTCCCGGAGATCGGCGGCCTGAACGGAAGCTGAGCTGTGCAATGGTGCATCATCTCAATCCGTCATCCTGAGGAGCGCGTCTTCGCGCGTCTCGAAGGATGCACGGCCCGGCTGGTGGCCGTCCATCCTTCGAGGCTCGCTCCGCTCGCACCTCAGGATGACGGGGATAGGGCTAGACCAGCGGCTTCGATCCAGCCGCACCTTACTTCTACGCGGCTCCGATCAATATCCCAACCGCAAGCACGATGGCGCCGCCGAGCACGATCTGGAACACCGCCTGCAGGAATGGCGTGTCCATGTAGCGCGCGCGGATGAAGGCGATCGCCCATAGTTCGAAGAACACCACGACGCAGGCGATGGCGGTGGCGATCCAGAACGCGTTCGGCCAGCTATCCGGCACCAGATAGGGAAAGGTGTGGCCGAGGCCGCCGAGCGTCGTCATCAATCCGCAGGTGATGCCGCGCAGCCAGGGCGAGCCGCGCCCGGTCAGCGAGCCGTCGTCGGACAGTGCTTCGGCAAAGCCCATGCTGATGCCGGCGCCGATCGAGGCGGCAAGCCCCACCAGAAACGTCTGCCAGTTCTGATGCGTGGCAAAGGCGGCGGCGAACAATGGCGCCAGCGTCGAGACGGAGCCGTCCATCAGTCCGGCGAGTCCCGGCTGCACATATTGCAGCACGAACATGCGCCGGCGCGTCTTGTCTTCCTCGGCGCGCACGTCGGGGCTGAGGATTTCGTCGGTCAGCTTCACCGCGAGTTTTTCGTGGCCCTTTTCTTCCTCGGCGAGGTCGCCGAGCAAGCGGCGTACGCCGACATCCTCGGCCTGCTCTGCGGCCTTGATGTAGAATTGCTCGGCCTGGAGCTCCATCGTCTCGACCTCCTTGCGGATGGTGTCGAGCGACAGGTTCTTGGTCAGCCAGATCGGGCGCCTTCGCAAAAATCCCTTGACGTCCTCGCGACGGATCGGCGGCAGATGTGCGCCGAACCGCTGCTCGTACATTTCCAGCAGCCGATGGCGGTGGCCGCGTTCTTCCTCGGCCATCTCCTCGAACACCTTGGCCGAGTCCGGATAGCGTTCCGCGAGGTCTTCCGCGAACGTCATGTAGATGCGGCTGTCTTCCTCCTCGGAAGAGATCGCAACAGCCAGCACCTCGCGCTCGGTCAGATCGGCGAAATTCTTCACGGGACAGCGCCTTTTTGTAGTTTAGAATTATTCTAATATTGGCTGTCGCCGCCGTCAATTGCCGGGCGTGGCCTGGTTCGCCTTCGCCCCCGTCTACGCGCTTGCCTTTGCTCCTCGAAGGAATTGCACCAGCGACCAACTCACCTCGTTAGCCTGCTCCTGCTGCACCCAGTGGCCCGCGCCATCGACGAGATGGCTTCCGATCATGTTGGTGCAGGCCTTCTGCATGGCCTCGTACACGCCGGGGCGTTGATAGGTGCCCCAGTCCTGCTTGCCCGAGATGAAGGCGGAGGGCACGTCGATGGTGCGGCCCGACCACGTCTGCAGTTCCGGCACGAACGCGCCCGAGGTGCCGCAGCGATACCATTGCAGGCCGCCCTGGAAGCCGGTGCGGGCATATTCGGCGCTGTAGAAGGCAAGCTCGCTGTCGGGCAACCATTTGTTGGCGGCGATCTCGGCGGCCGATGGCATTTCCTCCGCGACAGTCGTGGCCATGTCCTTGGCGAGGTCCATGACGTAATAGGTCGGCAGTTTGGCGATTTCGTCCGCGGACCATGATTTGAGCGGGTAGGGGTCGTTGTCTTTCCAGTCCGCGCTCTTGTGATGATAGTAGGCGCGCAGGAAATCATGCACGCCTTGCGGCGCGTGGTGCATGTCGTCATTCGCCTCGCGCGTCGAATAGTACCATTGGTAATGCTTGCGCGGCCGCGGCAGCGCCGCCAACTCGCGATGGATGGGGTCATTGGCAGCCGGTTTGACCGGCTCGTCCACGGTGTCGAACGGCAGCGATGGCGGTCCGCCGAACGGGGCGCTCATCAATACGACCGATCGAAACACGTCCGGCCGGATCAGCGCGCACCAGGCGGCAACGGACGAGCCGAAATCATGCCCGATCACGGCATCGACAGAGCGGTGGCCAAACGCCGACACCAGTCCGAGCGCGTCGCGCACCAGATTGGGGAGCCGGAACGCGCCGAGACCGCCGTCGTAACTCGGATCCCATCCGGTGGTGCGGCCGTAGCCGCGCTGGTCCGGCGCGATCACGTGATAGCCGGCCGCTGCCAGAACCGGCATCACCTTGCGCCAAGAGTAAGCGAGTTCGGGAAAGCCGTGCAACAGCAGCACGCAGGGCCGGCCTTTGGTCTCGAAGCCGGCTTCGAGCACGTGCATGCGCAGGCCGTTGATATCTTCCACGTAGCGGGACCGGATGGTGGAGGGGAGCGGGATGTCGGGAAGGGTGGTCATGATATTTGCCTCGTCATGGCCGGGCTTGTCCCGGCCATCCACGTCTTTTTGTGAAACGAGACTGTAAAGACGTGGATGCCCGGGACAAGCCCGGGCATGACGAAACATTTGCGGCATTTCGTAGGGTTGGCAAAGCGGCTTGTCCGCCGTAGCTCGAAGAGCGAAGGCGGAAGCGTGCCCACCAACACGAGCAGGGTGCTGATGGTGGGCACGGCGCTTCGCGCCTTTGCCCACCCTGCAATTCCCTACGCCTTCACCGCTTTCGGCCAGTACTTGTCCCGCAGATGCCGCTTCACCAGTTTGCCGGTCGGCGTGCGCGGCAATTCGGCTTCGAAGTCGATGCTCTTCGGGCATTTGATCGGCGACAGATGTTTGCGGCAGAACACGATCAGTTCGGCCTCGAGCTCCTTTCCGGCCTTGGACATGTCGTGCGGCTGCACCACGGCCTTGACCTCCTCGCCCATCTCCTCGTTCGGCACGCCGAACACGGCAACGTCGGAGACGGCAGGATGGGTGATCAGGACGTCCTCGGTCTCCTGCGGGTAGATGTTCACGCCGCCGGAGATGATCATGTAGCTCTTGCGGTCGGTGAGATAGAGAAAGCCTTCCGCGTCGAGATAGCCGACGTCGCCGAGCGTCGACCAGCCTTTTTCATTGTAGGCCTTCTTCGTCTTCTCGGGATCGTTGTGATAGGTGAAAACAGGTGCATCGGCGAAATAGACCGTGCCGATCTCGCCCACGGGACGCTCCTCGTCGTTCTCGTCCAATATCTTCACCTTGCCGACCACGGCGCGGCCGACGGTGCCACGGTGGGTGAGCCATTGCTGCGAGGTCGAAACCGTGACGCCGTTGCCTTCGGAGCCGGCGTAATATTCGATCAGGATCGGTCCCCACCAATCGATCATTTTTGCCTTCACGTCGACCGGGCAGGGCGCGGCGGCGTGGATCGCGCCTTTCAGCGTTGAGACGTTGTAGCGCGTCCGCACCTCGTCCGGCAGCTTCAGCATGCGCACGAACATGGTCGGCACCAGTTGCGACTGCGTGGCCTTGTATTTCTCGACGAGTTTTAAAAATTCCTCGGCGTCGAAATGCTCCATGATGATGGAGGTGCCGCCGAGCGTGATCGCCATCATGTTGAAGCGCAAGGGAGCCGCGTGATAGAGCGGCGCCGGCGACAGATAGATGCTGTCGGACGACATGCCGCACATGTCGGCGCAGAGAATTTTCAGCAGCGGGTTCGGCACGTCGATCGCCTTGCCCTCGAATTCCTTCTTGATGCCTTTCGGACGCCCGGTGGTGCCGGAGGAATAGAGCATGTCGTAGCCCGCTACTTCATCCGATATCGGCATGGCCGGCTGCTCGGCGGCCTCCTTGTCGAAGGAGCGGAAGCCCGGCTCGGGCTCGTCCATCATGTAGAGCAGCGGTCCGCCGATCTGGCCGACAAGGCCCCTGACCTGTTCGGCGCATTTCGGCGTGGTGATGAAGACTTTTGCGCCGCAGTCTTTCACGATGTAGGCGATCTCGTCCTGCGTCAGATAGCGGCTGATCGCGGTGTAATAGAGGCCCGCGCGCTGCGCCGCCCAGCAGATTTCCATGAAGGCGAGGCGGTTTTCCATCAACAGCGCGATGTGGTCGCCGGCCTTCAGCCCGAGCGAACGAAACAGATGCGCGCCCTGGTTCGAGAGCTCGTCGAGTTCGCGATAGGTGATTGCCTTGCCGGTCGCCGCCATCTGATAGGCGATCTTGTTCGGGTAGGTGCGCGCGTGGATGGAGGGGTGGGTCATGGGTGTTCCTCAGAACGCGAATGGCGAGTAGCGAATGGCGAATAGGGAAGAAGGGCAGGCGGTCGCCCTTCACCTACTCACCATTCGCTATTCGCCATTCGCTATTCCTACAGCCGCTCGACGATCGTCACATTCGCCATGCCGCCGCCTTCGCACATGGTCTGCAGGCCGTAACGCTTGTTGTTCTGCTTGAGCGCATTGACCAGCGTGGTCATCAGCTTGGTGCCGGAGCCGCCGAGCGGATGGCCGAGCGCAATCGCGCCGCCGTTGACGTTCAGCCGTGCCGGATCGGCGCCGGTGGTCTGCAGCCACGCGACAGGCACGGCCGCGAAGGCCTCGTTGACCTCGAAGAGGTCGATGTCGTTGATCGACATGCCGGCCTTCTCCAGCGCCCGTTTGGTGGCGTGGAGGGGCGCATCCAGCATGATCACGGGATCGCCGCCCATCATGGTCATGTGATGGATGCGCGCCAGCGGCTTGACGCCGAGCGACTTGAGGCCGCGTTCATTGACCACCATCACGCCGGAAGCTCCGTCGCAGATCTGGCTGGCGCTGGCGGCGGTGTGCTTGCCGTTCTCCGCGATCAGCTTGACGCCCTTGATGCCGTCGAGGCTGGCGTCGAAGCGGATGCCCTCGTCGATATGGTGGGTGTCGGTCGAATTGTCGGCGCGGGTGATCTGCAGCGAAACGATCTCGTCCTTGAACTTGCCGGCCTGGGTCGCCGCGATCGCGCGTTGGTGGCTGTTGTAGGAATATTCGTCGAGCTGGTCCTTGGACAGCCCGTACTTCTCCGCCATCATTTCCGCGCCGGTGAACTGGCTGAACACGATGTTCGGATATTTCTGCTCGAGGCCCGGGCTCTTGTAATGGCCGAACCCGTTCTTGGCGGGGAGCTGCGAAGCAAGGCCCATCGGCACGCGCGTCATCGATTCCACGCCGGCGGCGATCACGATGTCCATCGAGCCGGCCATCACGGCCTGCGCGGCGAAATGCAGCGCCTGCTGCGACGAGCCGCACTGCCGGTCGACCGAGGTCGCGGGTACGCTCTCGGGCAGCTTGGAGGCCATCACCGCGTTGCGGGCGATGTTGTTGGACTGCTCGCCGGCCTGCATCACGCAGCCCATGATCACGTCCTCGATCTGCGCGGGATCGACCTTGGTGCGATCGACCAGCGAATTCAGCACGGAAGCGGCGAGATCGGCCGGATGCCAGCTTGCGAGACGTCCCCCCTTGCGGCCGCCTGCGGTACGTGCGGCGGCAACGATATAGGCCTCGGCCATGTCTGTTCTCCCTTAGGATTGTTGTTGGTGGGTGTTGGAAAGTTGGGCCGGATTTAAGGGGCGCTGTAGGATTTAGTCAATCAATCAATTAACTCTTGAGTGCAGGCGCGGCATGCGCTTATGTGCGGCCCGGATTTCCGGACCAGGCAGTGATGGCATCGCAGTTGAATACCAGCGTACCGACCAGGCCTCCGGGCGGTAAAAACAGCACCGCCGAGAAGCTGCTTGTCGCGGCGAGCGAACTGATGATCGAGCGCGCCTCGATCGAAGTGTCGCTGTCCGACATCGCGCAAAAGTCGGGCGTCAACGCTGCGCTGGTGAAATACCATTTCGGCAACAAGGACGGGCTGTTGCTGGCGTTGCTGGCGCGCGACGCCGCGACCGAGATGTCGCAGCTAGAATATCTGATCAGCCAGCCGATCTCGCCGACCGCGAAACTCAAGCTGCATATCGGCGGCATCATCCGCGCCTATTACCAGTTCCCCTATATGAACCGGCTGATCCATTACTTGCTGCATGAAAGCAGCACGGAAGCGGCCGACGAGGTGTCGAAGTTTTTCGTGGCGCCGCTTTTGGAGTTCCAGCGGCGGTTGCTCGCGGAGGGCATCAAGGCGGGCGAGTTCCGCAACATCGATCCCGTGATGTTCTACACCAGCCTGGTCGGCGCCTGCGATCACCTGTTCTTTGGCCGCCACGCAATGTCGCGCGCGACAGGGGTCGGTCCCGTCACCGATGAAGTCTGCCGTCAGTACATCAAGCACATGGAAGCGCTGATCTGCGGCGGAATGTTGAATGGGCGAATAGCGAATAGGGAGTAGCGAATGGATCGCAGCTAATCCATTCGCTACTCCCTATTCGCCATTCGCCATCTTAGAGAAGAAACGCACAAGGAAGGAAAGGTTGTTACCATGCAGTTGCAAGACGTAGCCGTTCTCATTACCGGCGGTGGCTCCGGCCTCGGCGCCGCGACCGCCCGCGCCATGGCCGCCAAGGGCGCGAAAATCGGCGTCATCGACCAGAACAAGGAAAACGCCGAAAAGGTCGCCGCGGAAGTAAAGGGCGTCGCCCTTCACGCCGACGTGACCGACGAAGAAGCGATCAAGGCGGCGATTGCGAAAGCCGAAGCCGCCCACGGCATCGCGCGCGTGCTGATGAACTGCGCCGGCATCGGCGGCTCGCAGCGCACCGTCGGCAAGGACGGTGTCTATCCGCTGGCGAAGTTTGTCCGCATCATCAATGTCAATCTGATCGGCACTTTCAACGTGCTGCGTCTGTTCGCAGAAAGGCTCGCCACCGCGCCGCCGATCGGCGAGGAGCGCGGCGTTGCCATCAACACCGCCTCGGTCGCGGCCTATGAAGGCCAGATCGGCCAGATCGCCTATTCGGCATCGAAGGGCGGCGTCGTCGGCCTCACGCTGCCGGCCGCGCGCGACCTCGCCAGCCTCAAGATCCGCGTCAACACCATCGCGCCGGGCCTGTTCCTGACGCCGCTGCTGATGGGCCTCAACGAAGAGGCCCGCAAGAGCCTCGGTGCGCAGGTACCGCATCCGGCCCGCCTCGGCGATGCCTCCGAGTACGGCAACCTCGCGGTTCACATCGTCGAGAACCCGATGCTCAACGGCGAGACCATCCGTCTCGACGGCGCCATCCGCATGGCGCCGCGGTAGGGCACAGCAATAGCCATCGTCGTCCCCGCGAAAGCGGGGACCCATACTCCGCGGCGGTTCTTGTTGCAGAAGGTCTCTGCCATCATGCCCCATCGATACGACACGGCGTATGGGTCCCGGCTCGAGGCCGGGACGACGATGGATGGGAGATCCGCATGTCCCAATCGCTACTGATCGAACATCATGAAGGCGTCGATTGGGTCACGCTCAATCGCCCGGACAGTCTCAACGCGCTCGATCCCAGCCTGATCGATGCGCTCAACGCCTATTTCGAGGGCCTGCAGCGCAACCGTTCGACTCGCGTCGTGGTGCTTAAGGGCGCCGGCAGCGCGTTCTGCGCTGGCCTCGATCTCAAACACGCGATGAAGCGCCGGGCCGGGCAGCAGGAACCACCCGGCGTGACGGAGTCGCTGGACTCGCAGCGCCGCATTGCCGACATCGTGATGCTGATGCGGCGCTGTCCGCAGCCGATCATCGCGCTGGTTCAGGGCGCGGCGGCGGGCGGCGGCTTTGCGCTGGCACTCGCCGCCGATATCCGCATCGCCACAAAATCCGCGCGGATGAACTGCGCCTTCATCAAGCTTGGCCTCGGCGGCTGCGACATCGGCACGTCCTATTTTCTGCCGCGGCTGGTCGGCGTGTCGGTCGCCTCTGAATTGATCCTGACTGGTCGCTTCATCGGCGCCGAGCGTGCGCTGGCCGTCGGGCTCGTTTCTGAAGTGGTCGAGGAAGGTGGGCTGGACGCTGCGGTCGAGCCTTACGTCGATGCGATGATGACGGCTTCGCCGGTGGGCTTAAGGCTGTCCAAGGAATGCCTCAACATGAGCGTCGATGCGGGGTCTATCGAAGCCGTGATCGCGATGGAAGACCGCAATCAGGTGCTGTGCAGCCGATCGGAAGAATTCAACGAAGGCATCAGGGCCTTTCTCGAAAAGCGAAAGCCTGTCTATATCAAGCGATGACGACAAGATCCGCAAAGGATCGTATTCCGGGAGACGCAATATGAGTGGGAGTGCTGCCGCCGTGTTGACCAAGCCGGCCTTTCGCAAGATCGAATGGCTGGCGCGCGACATCGCGGTCGAGCGTCGTCCGGATGGCGTCATCATCCTGAAGTCGCGCATTCCGCTGCAGCCTTACGAGAAGCATATTCCGGCGTCGCTCGCGAAATGGGCGAAGCAGGCGCCCGAGCGCATCTGGCTGGCGCAACGCGGCGGCGCCGATCGGCAATGGCGCAAAGTCTCCTACGGCGAAGCCAAGCGCATTGTCGACGGGCTGACACAGGGCCTATTCAATCTCGGCCTCGCGGAAGGCCGCCCCGTCGCGATCCTGTCCGGCAATTCGATCGAGCATGCGCTGATGACGCAGGCCGCGATGCAGGCGCGCTTGCCGGCCGCACCGGTGTCGCCGGCCTATTCGCTGATGAGCCAGGATCACCTCAAGCTCAAATACCTCTTTGACCTGATCAAGCCTGCCGTCGTGATGGTGCAGGACGGGCCGACCTTCGAGAAGGCGTTGAAGGCACTTGATTTGACCGGCGTCACCGTCGTCCATGTTTTGCGGCCCTGCGACGGCATCAAGAACGTGTCCTTTGCCGATCTTGCGGCCACGCCGGTGACAAAAGCGGTCGAGGACTCGATTGCGAAGATCACGCCCGATACCGTCGGCAAGCTGCTGTTCACGTCGGGCTCGACCGGCATGCCCAAGGCCGTCATCAACACGCAGGAGATGATGTGCGCCAATGCGACGATGATGATGCAGGTGCGCCCGCGCGAACCGAACGGGCCGATTTCGACCGTGCTCGATTGGATGCCGTGGAATCACACCATGGGCGGCAACGCCGCGTTCAATCCGATCCTGGTCGATGGCGGCACGCTCTATATCGACGACGGCAGGCCGATGCCCGGCCAGCTCGAAGAGACCATCAAGAATCTCCGTGAGGTGTCTCCAACCTATTACGCCAACGTGCCCGCCGGTTATGCGGCGCTGGCCGCCGCCATGGAGAAGGACGATGCGCTGTGCCGCAGCTTCTTCAAAAACCTGAGTATCATGGCCTATGGCGGCGCGCGGCTGCCGGACGATCTCTATGACCGCATGCAGGCGCTGGCGGTGAAGACCACCGGCGAGCGTATCGTGTTCTACACGGGCTGGGGCTCGACCGAGACCGCGCCGACCTCGACCGGCACCTATTGGGACACCGAGCGCGTCGGCCTGATCGGCCTGCCGTTCCCCGGCGTCGAACTGAAACTGGTGCCGTGCGGATCGAAATACGAGCTGCGGCTGCGCGGCATCAACGTCACGCCGGGCTATTTCGGCCAGCCCGACCTGACCAGCAAGATGTTTGACGAGGAAGGTTTTTATTGCATCGGCGATGCCGGCGTGTTTGTCGATGACAAGGATCCCTTGCAGGGCATCATCTTCGCCGGCCGCGTGGTCGAGGATTTCAAGCTCACGACCGGCACTTTCGTCCAGGTCGGCTCGCTGCGCACGGATGCGATCGCCGCCGCCACGCCCGCGGTGCACGACGCGCTGGTCGCCGGGCAAGATCGGAAATTCATTGGGCTGCTCGCCTGGCCCAATCTGCACGCCTGCCGGCAGATAACAGGCAATCCCGATGCAACGTTTGAAGACGTGGTCAAGCATCCCGAGGTGATCGCCTGCCTGAAGCGCGGGCTGGAAGCGCACAACGCGTCCACCACCGGCAGCAGCATGCGGATCGCGCGGGCCATGCTGATGGCCGAGCCGCCCTCGATCGACGGCAACGAACTCACCGACAAGGGCTACATCAACCAGCGCGCCGGCCTCGAGCGCCGCGCCGCGCTGGTGGAGAAGCTTTACGCCGATAAGCCCGGCGAAGACGTGATTGTGCTGCAATGAAAACAACGCTCCCTCCACCCGTCATTCCGGGATGGTCCGAAGGACCAGACCTCAGGGGTGCAATTGCACCCCCGGGGGAATCTCGAGATTCCGGGTTCGATGCTGCGCATCGCCCCGGAATGACGGCGAACAAACACGACGAACGCAACTGAGGTAGACCGCCATGAATTTCGATTTCTCCGACGAACAAAAGCAGATGCGCGACGAGGCGAGGAAGTTTCTCGCCGAAAAATGCCCGCCGAAGGCCGTGCGCGAGGTGCTCGACGGCAAGGCGCCGTATGACAAGGCGTTGTGGCAGGGGCTTGCCGGGATGGGTTTTCTCGGCGTCGCGATCCCCGAAGCGTTCGGCGGCGCGGGCGCGGGCCATCTCGAACTCTGCGTGATTGCGGAGGAAATGGGTCGCGCGAATGCGCCGGTGCCATTCTCCTCCACCGTCTACCTCGCCGCCGAGGCGCTGCTGCTGGCCGGCTCGGACGCACAGAAGCAGAAATGGCTGCCGAAGATCGCGAGCGGCGAGGCGATCGGCACGCTGGCGCTGTTCGAAGGCAAGGGCAATCCGTCGCCAAGGGCGATCAAGCTGCAGGCCTCTGGCGGTACACTTAACGGCGTGAAGAAGCCGGTGCCAGATGGCGCGATTGCCGATTTCGCCGTGGTCGCCGCGCGTACCGGTTCCACGGGACGCGATTCCGACATCTCGCTGTTCCTAGTCGATCTGAAGGCCGGCGGCGTCGAAGCCAAGTCGCTGACCAATGTCGATCCGACCCGTGGCCAGGCCGAACTCACTTTCAAGAACGCCAAGGCCGAGCCGCTCGGCGCCGCCGGTGACGGCTGGAGCATCCTCACTCAAGTGCTCGACCGCGCGGCCGTCTTGCTCGCTTTCGAACAGGTCGGCGGCTCCGACCGCGCGCTCGAAATGGGCCGCGACTATGCACTCGACCGTATCGCCTTCGGCCGGCCGATCGGCTCGTTCCAGGCGGTCAAGCACATCCTCGCCGACATGTATGTCTCGGCGACGCTGGCGCGCTCGAATTGCTATTACGGAGCCTGGGCGCTCTCGACCAACGCATCGGAACTGCCGGAAGCCGCAGCGGCCGCACGCATCAGCGCGACGCAGGCGTTCCAGCACTGCTCGAAGAACAACATCCAGGTCCACGGCGGCATGGGTTTTACGTGGGAGTTCGACTGCCACATGTACTACCGCCGCGCCAACACCACCGCGCTGACGCTCGGCAGCCTGTCGTATTGGGAAGATCAGCTGATCGACCGCATGCGCAAGAAGAACGCGGCGTAAGTTTATGAACGTCATTCCGGGGCGATGCGAAGCATCGAACCCGGAATCTCGAGATGAGTCAGTAACCTCTAGATTCCGGGTTCGCGCTTCGCGCGCCCCGGAATGACAGAAAGAGAAGTCCGATGAACTTCGACGACACCCCGCAGGAAGCCGCGTTCCGCGCTGAGGCCAAGGCGTGGATCTCCGCCAACGCGCCGAAGCAATATGAGGAAGAACTTCGAAAGTCCTCGCTCGGCCGCACCGTGCTCAAGGGCGCCAACATTCTCGAGGTCGCAAAAGCCTGGCAGAAGAAGAAGGCCGATGCCGGCTGGGCCTGCCTGCATTGGCCCAAGGAGTATGGTGGCCGCGGCTCGTCGCCGATCGAGCGCGTGATCTGGCAGCAGGAGGAGGGCCCGTTCGGCAAGCTCTCCGGCATGTTCATCATCGGCCACGGCATGTGCGGGCCGACCATGATGGCGTTCGCCGGCGAGGAGCAGAAGCGTAAGTATCTGCCGCCGCTGGCGTCGGGCGAGAAGGTCTGGTGTCAATTGTTCTCCGAACCCGCCGGCGGCTCCGATGTCGCGGGCTTGCGCACCCGCGCCGAGAAGAAGGGTGACGACTGGATCATCAACGGCCAGAAGATCTGGACCTCGGGCGCGCATTATTCGGATTACGGCATTCTGCTCACGCGTACTGATCCTAACGTCGCCAAGCACAAGGGTCTCACCATGTTCTTCCTGGACATGAAGAGCCCGGGCGTCGAGGTGCAGCCGATCAAGCAGGCCAGCGGACAATCCGACTTCAACGAGGTCTACTTTACCGATGTGAAGATTCCGGATTCGCAGCGGCTGGGCGCCGTCAACGATGGCTGGAACGTGTCGCTGACCACGCTGATGAACGAGCGCATGTCGATCGGCGCCGGCGTTTCGACCGGCTTCCCGGAATTGTTCGACTTCTGCAACAGCCTGATGCTGGAAGACGGACCTGCGATCGAGGATCGCAGCGTTCGCTCAAGGCTTGCGAACTATGCGGTGAAGGCCAGTGGCCTCCGATACACCAGCATGCGTGCGATCTCGGCGCTGTCGAAAGGCGAGCGTCCCGGTCCGGAAAATTCGATCGGCAAACTGGTCGCGGGTTCGATGGTCCAGGAAGTCGCGATGTACGCGCTGGACCTGCAGGGCGCCGCCGGCGTGCTGAGCGGGCCTGAGGATGCCGAGGTCGCCGGAAAATTCCAGGCGATGCTGTTGCGTGCCCCGGGCACCCGTGTCGAAGGCGGCACCGACGAGATCATGCGCAACATCATCGCCGAACGCGTGCTTGGCCTGCCCGGCGACATCAGGGTCGACAAGGACGTGCCGTTCAACAAGATCCCGACCAAGGGTCGGGCGTAGTTTTCGTCATTCCGGGGCGCGCGTCAGCGCGAACCCGGAATCCAGCAGTTGTGGAACGAGATTCCGGGTTCGTGCGCGTTCCGCGCACGCCCCGGAATGACAAGGAAAAAGGAAGCCGCCATGAACTTCGACGATACCCCGCAGGAAGCCGAATTTCGCGCCACCGCCCGCAAATGGGTCGCGGCCAACGCGCCGAAGCAATATGAGGCGGAGCTGTCAAAGTCTTCGCTCGGCCGCATCCGGCTGGAGAAGGAAGAAATCGTCGATGTCGGCAAGGCCTGGCAGAAGAAGAAGGCCGAAGGCGGCTGGGCCTGCCTGCACTGGCCGAAGGAATATGGTGGCCGCGGCGCGACCCCGATCGAGAAGGTGATCTGGCAGCAGGAAGAGGGCGTCTACGGCAAGCTGACGCAGCCGTTCCAGATCGGCGAGGGCATGTGCGGCCCAACCGTGATGGCGTTCGGCAGCGAGGAGCACAAGCGGCACTATCTGCCGAAGCTTGCTTCCGGCGAGCATATCTGGTGCCAGTTGTTTTCCGAGCCGGCTGGCGGCTCCGACGTTGCGGGCTTGCGCACGCGCGCGGAAAAGCAGGGCGACAACTGGATCGTCAACGGCCAGAAGATCTGGACCTCGGGCGCGCACTACTCTGATTACGGCCTTCTGATCACGCGAACCGATCCCAATGTGCCCAAGCACAAGGGCCTGACGATGTTCTTCCTCGACATGAAGAGCAAGGGCGTCGAGGTGCGGCCGATCAAGCAAGCCAACGGCATGCAGGAGTTCAACGAGGTCTATTTCACCGATGTGGTGATCCCCGATCACCAGCGTCTCGGCGCGGTCGGCGACGGCTGGAACGTCTCGCTGACCACGCTGATGAACGAGCGGATGTCGATCGGCTCGCGGCTCGCGACGGGCTTTCCGGAAATGTTCGAGTTCTGCTCGAACCTGATGACCGATGACGGGCTCGCGATCGACGATCCCGCGACGCGCTCAAAACTTGCGAGCTGGGCGGTGAAGGCGAGCGGGCTGAAATACACCAGCTACCGCGCGATCTCCTCGCTCTCCAAGGGCGAGCGTCCGGGCCCGGAGAATTCGATCGGCAAGCTGGTCTCGGGCACGATGCTGCAGGATATCGCGACCTACGCGATGGATCTGGAAGGAGCGGCTGGCGTGCTGACAGGCGCGGATGAGGAAGCGGCACGCGGCCAGTTCCAGCAGATGCTGTTGTCGTCACCCTCGATGCGTATTGCCGGCGGTACGGATGAAATCCTGCGCAACATCATCGCCGAGCGTGTCCTTGGTTTGCCGGGTGACATCCGCGTCGACAAGGACGTGCCGTTCAACAAGATCCCGACCAAGGGACGCTGATCATGGACGCAAAGGCGCCGAAGGCACACTATGCGACCGATGATCGCGTCGGCGTGCTCGAAGAGCTCTTGAACGAGCGCTACTCCGTGCGCGCGTTCTTGCCGCAGGAGGTGCCGCGCGAGACCATCGAGCACATCCTCACGGTGGCGCAGCGCACGGCGTCCTGGTGCAACAGCCAGCCCTGGCAGGTGTTGATCGCGAGCGGCGAGGCCAAGGAGGGGTTCCGCAAGGCGATCTATGCCGAGGCCGCGTCCGGCGCCAGGGATGATCACGATTTCACGCCGCCGCGCGAATATCTCGGCGTCTATCTCGATCGCCGCCGCGAGAGCGGTTTTCAGCTCTACAACACGCTCGGCATCGTCAGAGGCGACAAGATGGCGTATGCGAAACAGGCGCTGGAGAACTACAATTTCTTCGGCGCGCCGCATGTCGCGATCATTCACACCGATGAGCCGCTCGGCATCTACGGCGCGGTCGATTGCGGCGCCTATGTCTCCAACTTCATGCTGGCCGCCCAGGCGCTCGACCTCGGCACCATTCCGCAGGCCGCGCTGGCGCGGCATTCCGGGCTGATCCGCCGCCACTTCAAGCTGGCCGACGACCGCCGTGTGGTTTGCGGTATCTCGTTCGGCTATGCCGACCATTCGCACAAGGTGAACAGCTACCGCACCTCGCGGGCGAGCGTGGCCGATACCGTCACTTATATCGATTGAACCGGGAACAAAAACGCCCCAATTAGACCGGGCAGCCGCGGGCTTGACCCGGGCATCCATCGGCTTCAAAGCAGGCTGCCATCTTTTCGATGGATTGCAGGGTCATCCCGATCAGGTTGGGGACAGGCGCCCGGCAATGACGGGATGGAAAACGGAAGGCCGCCAATGAAACTTGGACCCGCAAAGCACTTCATCGCGCTGCTGCTGGCAGCCCCGTTGCTCACCGGCTGCCTCGAACGCGGCCAGCCGACCATGGTCGACACCAGCGCCGACGACGACGCATTCTGCCGCGCCAACAATGTCGCCGTCGGTTCGAACGATTATGTCAACTGCCGCAAGAACCGCGACGTCCAGCGCGGCAATGCCAACGCCCGCACCGACCGGGCCCAACGCAATCTCGCCGAGCAGATGCTGAACAATCCGGTCAGGCCGTGATCAGGAGGCTCTGATGAACGAAGACGTCTTCAATGCCAGCCTGCGCAGATTCCTCAAGAAGGTCGGCATCACCTCGCAGCGCGAGATCGAGAAAGCCGTGCGCGAAGCGATCGAGTCTGGCAAGCTCAAGGGCAATGAAAAGCTGCCGGCGAAGATGGTGCTGACCATCGGCGGCGTCACGCTCTCGCACGAAATCGCCGACGAGATTGAGTTGGGTTAGGTCCGGGGGAGAACCCCGAATAGCCGGCGCTTGCCCGAGAACACGGCTACCACATTCCTTGACAACTGGATCAGATGGCGCCCGTGGGTTTGTCGGGCGCGCGGAGCGCACGCCGACCGGGGCCAGAGCGCACGGATTCCGCTTGTCACGCGACCTTGGAGATTAAATACTGAGTGGGAGAATGATATCTCTGCAGGAGACGTGGTCGCCACGGATTGACTGACGAAGAATTCGAATTTGAACATAATCGAATTTTCTCTTGCTCAGCGGGCAGGCTATGAGCTCGGAGATCGCCGCAAATAGTCGACCGCTGGAGCGGCCGCTTTTGGCAGGGCCGCCATGGGCCATTTCAGTCTCCGTCGCGATCGTTTTCTTCTTCGCCGCGCGTCTTAGCCTGGCGCTGCTCGACAAGTCGGATGGCATCGCGCTGTTCTGGCCGGCTGCGGGCGTCGCCACGGGATTCCTGGTGGCGTTCGGTCCGGCCGTACGGTTGCCGGTCGTCACCGGCGTGGTCGCCGCCACTCTCGCAGCCAATTTGATGGGCGATCGCAATCTTGCCAGCTCGACATTTTTTGCCGTGGCCAATTCGTGCGGCCCCCTTATTGTCGGGGGGCTGATCCAGCGATCCAGCGGCGCGCCATTCGAGCTCAATGAGCTGCGTCGTGTTGTTGAATTGTTCGGCGCCACGATAGTTGCAGCCTTGGTCGGCGGCATCGTGGGCACGCTGGGATTTGTGCTCTTTCATTCCTCAACCTCATCCGCCATCACGATTTGGCGCCACTGGGTCACTACCGAGACGCTGGGTACCATTACGGTCGCGCCGCTTGTGATCGGGCTCGCCTCGTTCCTGCGCAACCCTTCGCCACGGCGCGAAATTGCAGAGGGGGCTTTCGCACTCTCGGTCGTGGCCACGGTTTGTTTGCTCCTGGTCTTTCTGCCCAATGAGTCGTGGACACTCGAACTTGCGATTGCCTCGCTCTGTCCGCTGTTCGTGTGGACGGCCGCCCGTGTTCGCCCGGCCTTTACGGCAGCCGCAACGTTCATGTGCGCCATCACGATTGTCTGGACGACGATATTTGGCGTTGGTCTTTTCGGCGACACGCGCTTGCCACTCGAAGAACGCATCCTGTCTGCTCAGGCGACCATTCTGGCCACGTCGTTCGGCGCGCTGGTTCTGGCGGCTCTGTTCAGCGAGCGGCGGTTGCATGAACGCGCGATCCTCGAAAAAGAGCTGCGGCTGGAAGAAGCGCTTCGCGCCGGCGGCGTGATCACCTTCGATTGGAATCTCCAGACCGGTTCGATCGAGCTGAGCCCGAATGCGGCGAAAATCCTCGGCCTTGGTCCGCGGCAATCTCTCAGCAGCGCGGAATGGATGAGATGCATTCATCGCAATGATCGTCCGTCCGTCGCAGCTCGCCTGAGTACGGCTCGTTTCGATGACCTCTCACATTCGATGACGTTCCGCTTCTTGCGGCCGGACGGGCGCGGCGAAGTGTGGCTGGAGCAGGTTGCCATTACTCATGTGGACTCTGCCGGGAAGCCGGTACGCATCAATGGCCTGACGACCGACATCACGGAGCGCAGGCGGTTTGAGGAGGAGATTTCCCGCGCCTGGAAATCGGCAGCATTGGCAGATCGGGCAAAATCCAGTTTCCTGTCGGCCGCCAGCCATGACTTGCGACAGCCATTGCAAACGCTGAGGTTCCTGCAAGGGGCACTCGGGCTGCACCTCACGGATGGCGAGGGGCGCGACCTCGTCGGCGGAATGGCGCGATCCCTCGACACCATGTCCGGTATTCTGTCGAGCCTGCTTGACGTGAATCGTCTCGAGGCGGGAAATCTGCGTCCGTCGAGGGGCGACTTCGCGATCTCCGAGATATTTGAATCTCTGGCGGCCGATTTCTCCGATTCCATTACAGACAAGGGGCTACGGTGGCGCGCGGTGCGTTCCGGACTCGTGGTCCGCAGCGACAAGCGAATGCTCGAAACGATGATACGCAATTTGCTTTCGAACGCGCTGCGATACACCGATCGGGGAAGGATTTTGCTGGGATGCCGGCGGGTGGGTGACAAGGTTCGGATCGAGGTCTGGGACAGCGGCATCGGCATCACGCAAGATCAGCTTCCTCATATATTTGAGGAGTACTATCAGGGCTCGCCCGAAGCCGCGCGCGGGGGCTTGGGATTGGGCCTGGCGATCGTCAGACGTTTCGGAGAGATGCTGGACCATGCGATCGGTGCGCGTTCCACTCCGGGCAAAGGCACCGTGATTTCGATTGAGGTCCCTCGTGGAGATGCCAACGGTGATGCGCCTGAGCGAGCGCAGACGCCGCGATATCAGAGGGGCGACTTCCGTGGCACCATACTTGTCGTGGAGGACGAGGCGAGCGTGCGCGCGTCGATCAGCCGTCTGCTCAAAGCGAAAGGCATAGAGGCGATCGTGGTCGCAACGGCAGACGACGCGCTGACGCGCGTCCGCCGGCAGGAAATCCGGCCTGACATGCTGTTATGCGACTACAATCTTCGCGGGTCGACAAACGGGGTTACGACAGTCAGTGACTTGCGGGCGGCTCTTGACCGGAACATCCCGGCCATTGTCATGACCGGGGACGTCCGCTCGGAGATCGTGGACTCGATTGCTGGACAGGGCATTTCTGTGCTGACCAAGCCGTTCTCTGCGGACGAGTTGCTGCAGCACGTTACATGGCTTTGTCAGGGATCGATTTCCGGCAATCCAGCCGGCGCGGCCCGATCTTGATCGCGCCCGCAAAACAAAAACGCGGCAGGTTGCCCCGCCGCGTTTGGTCGACCCGCCGTCGCCAGAATTCCTATTCCTCGTCGTCCTGCTTCTTGCCGCCGATCGTCTTCAGCTTGGCGAACACGGCGTCGACGTTGAGATCGTCTTCGGTCTTCTCGCTCGTCTCGAATTCCGGCTCCTTCTTGGTGGTCTCGGAGGCCGGCAGCAGCGTCGCGCCGCCGTAAGCCGCGGGCACCGGCTTTTCCTTGGCGGCGCGCTGTACCTCGAAATCGAGCTCGATCTGCGAGCACAGGCCGAGCGTCACCGGGTCCATCGGGGTCAGCGTCGAGGCATTCCAGTGGGTGCGGTCGCGGACGCTCGCAATGGTCGTCTTGGTGGTGCCGACCAGGCGCATGATCTGCGCGTCCTTCAGCTCGGGGTGGTTGCGAACCAGCCACAGGATCGCGCTCGGCCGCTCGTGGCGGCGCGACACCGGAGTGTAGCGTGGGCCCTTCTTCTTGGCGGCCGGCGGCAGCACAACCTTGCTCTCGCCAAGCTTGAGGCGGTAATTCGGGTCCTTTTCGCCCTTTTCGATCTCGTCGCGGCTCAATTGTCCCGTTGAAATCGGGTCCATGCCCTTGATGCCCTGGGCAGCGTCGCCATCGGCGATGGCGCGGACCTCGAGGGGGTGCATTTTGGTGAAATCGGCCACCTGGTCGAAGGTCAGCGCGGTATTGTCAACCAGCCACACGGCAGTCGCTTTTGGCATCAGCGGTGCATTGCTCATGGCAAATCTCCTTTGTGCCTCGCCCACCTCTTTTTTGGAGGCGAAGCCTATGGTCATCGGTGATGACGGGAATTAGGGCGCTATATACGCCTTCCCGGGGTATTGGCGCAATGGTCTGCTAAAGTGCCTTGACAGAGCCCGAAAGCAGTCCCAAGTCCTTATCCGAACTGGCCGTTCCCAGCCCGCCGGCTAGGGGTGATTCGGTCCTCGAGATAGCCCCAATGCCTTCTGTGTCAACGTCAGCCAAACCAGACCTCAGAATCGTGCTTTGTTCTCCCCGTGGCTTCTGCGCCGGGGTGGTGCGGGCCATCGATACCGTCGAACGGGCGCTCGCCATCTATGGCGCCCCGGTCTATGTCCGCCACGAGATCGTGCATAACCGCTACGTGGTCGACAGCCTGAAGACCAAAGGCGCGATCTTCGTCGAGGAACTCGCCGAAATCCCCGATAATACCAATGCTCCGGTGGTATTTTCGGCCCATGGGGTTCCCAAATCGGTTCCGGCCGACGCCCGCGCCCGCAATTTCTTTTCGCTGGATGCGACCTGCCCGCTGGTCACCAAGGTGCACCGCGAGGCGGCGATCCATTTCAAGCGCGGCCGCGAAATCCTGCTGATCGGGCATTCGCATCACCCCGAGGTGGTCGGCACGCTCGGCCAGTTGCCGACCGGCGCGGTGACGCTGATCGAAACCGCTGAGGACGCCAAGACGTTCGCGCCGAAGGATCCCAACAACCTCGCCTTCGTCACCCAGACGACGCTGTCGATCGACGACACCGCCGAGATCGTCGCGCTGCTCAAGGAGCGCTTCCCGAACATCAACGGGCCGCACAAGGAAGACATCTGCTACGCCACCACCAACCGCCAGCTCGCGGTGAAGAAGGTGGCGCCGGTGGTCGATGCCCTGATCGTGGTCGGCGCGCCGAACTCGTCGAACTCGCAGCGCCTGCGCGAAGTCGCCGAGCGCGAGGGCTGCCCGGTCTCAGTGCTGGCGCAGCGCGCCTCTGACCTCGACTGGGCGCGCTTCGAAGGCATCAAGAGCCTCGGCATCACTGCTGGCGCGTCCGCGCCGGAAGTGATCGTCGAGGAAATCATGGGCGCCTTCGCCGAGCGGTTCGAACTGCATGTGGAGACGGTGTCGGCTGCGGAGGAGAACGAGTTCTTCCCGTTGCCGCGTTCGCTGCGGCCCGAAGCTGCCGCCGAGTAGTCGCGATGGCGGTTTACACCGACGTCGCCGCCGAAGACCTCGCGGAGTTCCTGAAAGGCTACGACATCGGCGAGTTGCTCTCCTACAAGGGCATCGCCGAGGGCGTCGAGAATTCCAATTTCCTGCTGCACACCAGCAAGGGCGCGTTCATCCTCACGCTCTATGAAAAGCGCGTGGCGGTGGACGACCTGCCGTACTTTCTGTCGCTGATGGCGCATCTGGCCGAGCGCGGCGTGCGTTGCCCGCAGCCGGCGAGGAATCGCAAGGGCGAGGTCTACAGCGAGCTGGCCGGGCGTCCCGCGGCGATCATCAACTTTCTCGAAGGCGTGTGGCCGCGGCGGCCCAACGCCGCGCATTGCACCGGCGTGGGCGAGGCGCTCGCGAAGATGCATCTGGCGGGGCGGGATTTTCCGCTTGTCCGCAAGAACCCGCTTTCGGTCGAGGGCTGGCGGCCGTTGTTCGATCTCGCCGCGCCACGCGCCGATAGCGTCGCGCCCGGCTTGCAGGACTTCATCGCGCGCGAGCTCGATCACCTCGAAGCGTGCTGGCCGAAAGATCTGCCGCCCGGTGTCATCCATGCCGATCTGTTTCCCGACAACGTGTTCTTCCTCGGCGACAAGCTGTCGGGGCTGATCGACTTCCCGTTTTCCTGCAACGACATTTTGGCCTACGACGTCGCGATCTGCCTGAACGCGTGGTGTTTTGAGCCGGATCATTCCTTCAACGTCACCAAGGCCCGTGCGTTGCTCAACGCCTATGGCCGCGAGCGGCAATTGTCTGATACCGAGCAGGAGGCGCTGCCGCTTTTGGCGCGCGGCGCGGCGCTGCGTTTCCTGCTGACACGGCTGGTCGATTTCCTCAACGTGCCGCCGGGCGCACTGGTGAAGCCCAAGGACCCGCTCGAATATGTCCGCAAGCTGCGCTTCCACCAGAACGTCGCGAGCGTGCGCGATTACGGCCTGACCCAGCCGGGATGCGTCGCTTGAGCGAGCCCCCTCACGTAACGGTCTTCACCGACGGCGCCTGCTCGGGCAATCCCGGCCCCGGCGGCTGGGGCGCCATCCTCAGATTCGGCGACAAGGAGAAGGAGCTGAAGGGCGGCGAGGCACACACCACCAACAACCGCATGGAGCTGATGGCGGCGATCTCGGCGCTGGAGGCACTGAAGAAGCCGTGCGTGGTCGACCTCACCACCGACAGCCAGTATGTGCGCCAAGGCATCACCGGCTGGATCCACGGCTGGAAGAAAAACGGCTGGCGCACCGCCGACAAGAAGCCGGTCAAGAATGTCGAACTGTGGCAGCGGCTCGATGCCGCGCTGAAACCGCATCAGGTGCGCTGGCACTGGATCAAGGGCCACGCCGGCCACGCCGAAAACGAGCGCGCCGATCAATTGGCGCGCGAAGGCGTCGCGATGGCGAGGTTGAAGTAGTTGGTACGGTAGCTCCCTCTTCCCCTCTCCCCTTGTGGGAGAGGGTGGCGCCTCACGAAGTGAGGCGACGGGTGAGGGGTTCTCTCAGCAAACACAGACCGTTGATGCGGAGACAACCCCTCATCCGGCGGACTGCGTCCGCCACCTTCTCCCACAAGGGGAGAAGGAAGAACGCATGCGACGACGCGCCTCAGCTCATAGCTGCCCGAGCAGCGTATCGCCGCCCGAGACTTCGACCTTGCCGGGCGCCGGCTCGAGGTTGAGCTTCTTGATGACGCCGTCGTCCACCAGCATCGAGTAGCGCTTGGAGCGGATGCCGAGCCCGTTGCCGGAGGCGTCGAGCTCCATGCCGATCGCCTTGGTGAAGTCGGCATTGCCGTCGGCGAGGAACACCGCCTCGTCGCGCTGGTCGGTGTCGCGCTTCCAGGCGTTCATGACAAAGGCGTCGTTGACCGAGACGATGGCGATGGTGTTCACGCCCTTGTCCTTGATGGCATAGGCGTTGAGGAAGATGCTGGGCAGGTGCATCTTGTGGCAGGTGCCGGTATAGGCGCCGGGCACCGCGAACAGCGCCACCTTCTTGCCCTTGAAAATATCGTCGGTGGTTTTGACCTGCGGACCTTCCGCCGTCATCACGCGAAACTTGGCTTCCGGCAGCTTGTCGCCAACTTGGATCGTCATCGTCAATTCTCCCTCAATGAGCGCTGTTTTGTAGCCCCTGCGGCTCGCCGGCACAATATTCGTAGGCGTGGAAACGGCAACCGTGACGGTCATTCACTGTTGCGTCATCAGGGCGAAAAGCCCCCTTCGTCCAGGAAGGCCTGCTCCTCCGGCGTGCTCGAACGGCCCAAAAGGCGGTTGCGATGGGGGAAGCGGCCGAACCGGCGGATGATATCGGCGTGGTGCTCGGCCCACTTCGCACTTTCGACAAGCCCCGCCTCCCGTGACAGCTCGATACAGCGCAACTGGTCGGCCAGATGCTCGGAGTGCATGAACGGCAGATAGAGGAATTCACGTAAAACCGGATCGACCCGCGCGTCCACGCCGTTTTCGACCGCGCGGTGCGCTACCTCGCGCGCCAACACATCGCTGGCATAGGTCCGCGCGTCGTCGCGGAATAGGTTGCGGGGAAACTGGTCGAGCACGATGACGAGCGCCAGCGCGCCGTCATCGCTCGTTTCCCATGACGATAGTTCGCCGGCCACCGCGCGCCGCCACAGGCCGAAAAAGCGCCGTCGCACCTCCGCGTCGAAGGCGTCGTCGCGGCTGTACCAGCGGTCAGGGCCGGCGTCACGCCAGAACGCCAGAATTGCGGCCGGCGTGACGGAAGCTTCAACCATCGGCCGAAAGCCGTACGCGCTTTACGCCGCGGCCTTCTTTTCGTCGCGCAGTTCGCGGCGCAGGATCTTGCCGACATTGGTCTTGGGCAAATCGGTCCTGAACTCGATCTGCTTGGGGACCTTGTAGGCGGTGAGTTGCGTGCCGCAATACTTGATGACGTCGTCGGCCGAAAGGTTTTGGTCCTTCTTGACAACGAACGCCTTCACCGCCTCGCCCGATTTCGCGTCCTGCACGCCGATCACCGCGCATTCCAGCACGCCCGGATGGCTCGCGATCACTTCCTCGATCTCGTTCGGATAGACGTTGAAACCCGAGACCAGGATCATGTCCTTCTTGCGGTCGACGATCTTGGTGTAGCCGCGCTCATCCATCACGCCGATGTCGCCGGTGCGGAAGAAGCCGTCCGCGGTCATCACATTCGCGGTCTCTTCCGGCCGGTTCCAGTAGCCGGCCATCACCTGCGGGCCCTTGGCGCAGATCTCGCCGGCTTCGCCGAGCGGCACTTCGTTGCCGTCATCGTCGCGAATCGAGAGGTAGGTCGACGGCACCGGGAGACCGATCGTGCCCGAGAACTCCTCGATGTCGGCCCGGTTGCAGGTCAGCGCCGGCGATGTCTCGGACAGCCCGTAACCTTCCGCCAACGCGCAGCCGGTCACCTTCAGCCATTTCTCGGCAACCGGTTTTTGCGTTGCCATGCCGCCGCCGTTGGAGATTTTTAGCTTGGAGAAATCGAGCTTGTCGAAGCCCGGCGTATTCAACAAGCCGTTGTAGAGCGTGTTGACGGCCGGGAAAAAGCTGACTTGGTATTTCGTCAGCTCCTTAACGAAGCCGACCATGTCGCGCGGGTTGGGGATCAACAGATTGGTGCCGCCGGCGCGCACGCCCAGCAGGTAACACGCGGTCAGCGCGAAGATGTGATAGAGCGGCAGCGCACAGACGATGATCATATTGTCGACAATCGGCGGCTTCTTCAGTGCCGGCTGCAGCCAGGCGTCGTTCTGCAGCACGTTGGCGAGAATGTTCTTGTGCAGCAGCGTCGCGCCCTTGGAGACGCCGGTGGTGCCGCCGGTATATTGCAGGAAGGCGACGTCATCGCGCGTGAGCTTCGGCTTGGCGAGCTTCAGGCTGCGGCCGGCGGCGAGTGCATCGTTGAACGAGACCGCGCCCGGGATCGACCAGGCCGGCACCATCTTCTTCACCTTGCGGATCACCAGGTTGACGATCACGCCCTTGAAGCCGAGCAGGTCGCCCATGCTGCCGACGATCACATGCTTGACCGCGGTCCTCGCGATTACCTGCTGTACCGTGGTGGCGAAATTCTCCAGAACGACGATCGCTTCCGCACCGGAATCCTTGAGCTGATGCTCGAGCTCGCGCGGGGTGTAGAGCGGGTTGACATTCACCACCGAAAAGCCCGCACGCAGCACGGCGGCGGTCGAGATCGGATATTGCAGCACGTTCGGCATCATCAGCGCGACGCGGGCGCCCTTTTGCAGGCCCTTGCTCTGCAGATAGGCGCCAAGTGCTGCCGACATATCGTCGAGGTCGCGGTAGCTGATCGACTTGTCCATGCAGATGAACGCCTTGCGGTCGGCGAACTTCGCAAAGCTTTCTTCCAACAGCTCAACCAGCGACGAATACTGGGTGACGTCGATATCGGCTGGCACGCCGGCCGGATATTGCTTGAGCCAGATCCGCTCCATGATATTTCCCCTCTGGTTCCGAGCCCGGCTCTGATTGCATCAGATCCGTGCTCTAATTTTTATTTTGACGCGTTTTCTTCCGCAGATAAATCTACGCAATCTGCGCAAGCTTGATTGCTTTGCGAACCGGGACCCACTTCGCTCGAAAACGCTATGGCTCCCTGTTTCTTGGCCGGGCACGCCTTGTTTTGGGCAGTATTGTGAATGCCGCCGCCGATGGCAAGCGGCTGCGTGCTATCGACGCATTTCAGCGGTCTGGAATAATTCGGCCGGATGGCAGGAAAACTGCCTGATTAGGTGGCTTGGCGGCCCGTTAACCAGCCGGCTTGTTTTCGCCCTTGGGTTTAGCGGCAGCCTTTGGCTTGGCCGGCTTCGGCGCGGGCTTGTCTGCGGCGGCGGGCCTGGCGGCTGGCTTTCTGTCGGCTGAGGCGGCGGGCTTGGCGGCAGCCTCCGGTCTGGCGTTCGCATGCCTGACAGCTGCTGGCTTCGCGTCGGCTGCAGCCTTTGGCGCCGCGGCGTCGGGCTTCTTCGCTGCAATCTTCGATTTCTTGCCGCGCTTTGCCGGCGTCTGCTTTTCGGCTTCCGCCGCAACCGCCGCGATCAGTGCAGTGCCGGTCTTGGTCGGGCCGGTATAGACCGGGATCGGCTCTGACGCCGCCGCCTCCGCAGCCAGCAAGTCCGAGGGCTTGCCCATCGGCGGCTGCAGCCCGGCGGTGAAGAACGTGACCGCGCTCTCGCCGGTCGACGCGCTGCCGTTGGCGGCGACGACGTCGGCGTCCTCGTCGGTGGCTGGCCGCTTGCGCTTGCCGCCGCACATCTCGTCGCGCAGGTTCGGCGGCGTCGCATCGATCGGAACCAGATTGTCGACGGTGCCGAGCGCGGGCTTCAGCCAGCCCAGCCCGTTGCCGCCGAAGCCGCGCTCCAGCAATTGCGCCGCACGCACCGCGCGCGCATTCCCCGAGGAGGCGCCGAGCACGACGGCGATCAGCCGCTTGCCGTTACGCGTTGCGGAGGCGACCAGATTGTAGCCGGAAGCGCAGATGAAACCGGTCTTGAAACCGTCGGCGCCGGGATAGCGGCCGATCAGCTTGTTGAAATTCTGCGTCACCCTGCGGCCGTAGCGGATCGAGGGGATGTGCATGAAGTATTCGTATTCCGGCAGGTCGCGAATGACGGCGCGCGCCAGGATCGCGAGATCGCGCGCGGAAGTGATCTGTCCTTCCGCCGGCAGGCCGTTGGGATTGACGTAGCTCGTCTGCGTCATGCCGAGCTTTTGCGCGGTCTGGTTCATCATCGCCGAGAACCCGTCGACCGATCCGCCGACGCCTTCGGCGAGCACCACGGCCATGTCGTTGGCCGACTTCACCAGCATCATCTTCAGCGCGTTGTCGACGGTGACCTGAATGCCCGGACGGAAACCCATCTTGGACGGCGACTGCGAGGCTGCGACCGGCGACACCGTCAGCAGCGTGTCGAGCGTCAAACGGCCGTCCTTTACGGCCTTCAGCGTGACGTAGGCCGTCATGATCTTGGTCACCGAGGCGGGATACCAGGGCATGGTGGCGTTGTCGGCCTGCAGCACCTTGCCGGTATCGGCTTCGACGACCAGCAGCGCTTCGGCGTGCACGGCGCGCGGCGTCACGACGGCAAGCGCCGCCAGGACAAGTACTGCCGAGGGGAAAATCCAGTTCAACGACGAAGGGCGAGGCAGCAGGCGAAGAAGGTGCACTTTTCCGTTCCGGTCCTTTGAGACCCGCCTTCGAAAAGGAGGTCCTTGAGATCTAACGTTCGGGTTTCAAGCGTGTCCGGCGCCGTCGCTTTGCGGCAAGCTGCAAACCTATACCGGCTTGGCGGGCCAGAACAGAGCCCGGGCGATTAAATGGTGGACGAAATCGTCGCAAATTCGGCGATGTCTAAACCGTGATCGCGCTCACGCGGGCCTATTTGGCCTCGATTCCGGCGCGCGCATTCTCCTGCACCATGAACTGGGCCTTCGCGAGTTCCGCAAAGCGTCCGCCCTTGGCCACCAGTTCATCGAAAGTTCCGCTTTCGATCACGCGCCCATTGTCGAACACCAGGATACGGGTGGCGTTGCGAATGGTCGAAAGCCGATGCGCGATCACGAAAGTGGTGCGGCCCTTCATCACCTCGTCGAGGGCGGCGTTGACCTTGGCCTCGGTGACGGCGTCGAGCGCGCTGGTCGCCTCGTCGAGGATCAGGATCGGCGGGTCCTTCAGCAGCGCGCGTGCGATCGACAGGCGTTGCCGTTCGCCGCCGGACAGCATGCGGCCGCGCTCGCCGGCATGGGTCTCGAATTTCTTTTCGCTGCGCTCGATGAATTCCAGCGCCTGCGCGCGGCTGGCGGCGATGCGCATTTCCTCGTCGGTGGCGTCCGGCTTGCCGACGCGCAGATTGTCGGCGAGCGAGCGGTTGAACAGCAGCGCCTCCTGGAACACCACGCCGATGTTTCGCCGCAGCGCGGTCAGCTTCAGGCCGCGGATGTCCATGCCGTCGATCTTGATGATGCCGGATTGCGGATCGAAGGCGCGGTGCAGCAGCGCGATCGCGGTCGATTTGCCGGCGCCGGTCGGGCCGACCAGGGCGATGGTCTGGCCGGGCAGGGCGGTAAACGAAACGTCCTCGACCGCCGGCCGCTTGCCGTCATAGGAAAACGAGACGTCGTTGAATTCGACGAGGCCGGAGAGCCGTCCGGTGTCCATGGCGTTGGGCCGGTCGCGCACCGCGGGCACCGCGTCCAGCACGTCGAAGAATTCCTGCAGGCGCGGCGCCTCCATGAACACGCTGTTGATGAAGCTCACCACCTGTTCAAGCTTCTGGATCAGCATGGTCGCGAAACTCACGAACATCACGATCTCGCCGACCGTGGTCTGCCCCTGGCCGTGCAGGTAGATGCCGACGGTGAAGATTGCGAGCACGGTGATGGTGGTGGAGGCGCGGGTGATGACGGTGACCAGCGCCCACCAGCCCAATACCGGCATCTGCACGGCGAGCAGCTTGTCGGCGACGAAGCGCAGGCCCTGAACTTCGGCGTCAATCCGCACAAAACTCTGCACCAGCGCGACGTTGCCGAGCGCGTCGGAGGCGCGCGCGGAAAGGTCGCTGTAATGCGACTCGACCTCGCTCTGCATGCCGTAGGTCTTGCGCACCACCAGCGTGGTCAGCACCGTGAATATCACGCACAGCGCGAACAGCAGGATTGCCAGCCGCCAGTTGATGTAGAACGCGAGCGGCAGCAGCACCACCAGCGACAGGATCGCCGCAAAATGTTCGCGGAAGAAACCGAGCCAGAGCCGCCACAGCGAGTCGGTGCCGTTCAGCATCACCTTCATCAGCCGGCCGGAATGGGTGCCGGTGTGGAAGGTCAGCGGCAGCTGCATGATGTGCTCGAAATAATCGGTCAGCACGGCCTGGCGTTGCCGGTGCGCCAGCTTGTCGGCGTTGAGCGCGACCGCCGCGCTGCAGGCGATGGTGAACAGGCCGAACGCCACCCAGGCCCCCAGCAGCGGCCAGGCCGAGTTCGAGGCTAGCGGCCCGGTCTGCGGCTTGCCGGAGAGCACGTCGACGATCTTGCCGAACAGCACCGGCTCGGCGAATTGCGCGCCGGCCAGCAGCAGGTTGGCGAAGGCCAAAATCCAGCCCAGCCGCGCCTCCTTGCCGAGCAGTTCGAGGACGCGGGTGTAAAGGCGCAGCATGGACATCAGGTTTGGCGACTCGGCAGCAATGGGGAAGCGATCAGAGACGCATTCTAATCAGGGATCGCTGTAGAGGACCAGAGCGGGATGAATTTTCTTCCGATCGCATTTTGCGTCCAGCTCGTCATGGCCGGGAGCGCAGACAAGTTTACGTAGTCTGCGCAGGGCAGACTACTATGCCCGGCCATGACGGAAAATAAATCAATTCCGGAGACGGCGCTTCGCGCCTCCTCGTCACGAGGAACCGCTATTACTCAATTGCTCAAACGGCCGTTGAGCGGGGGCAGGAACTGGTCGTCGAAAATGTCGGAGGCCTGCGGCCGCTTCTGAAACTTGAAGTCCTCCCCGACCTGGTCGATCGAGCGTTCGAAGCGCGCCGGATCGATCGTGCCGATGCCGTTGCGCTTCACTTCGCTGGTCAGAATGTTGTCGCGCAGGATGCTTTGCAGGCGTTCGAGTTCGAGGTCCTTTGAGCCGCCGTCCATGCGCTTGGCGACTTCAGTCGCCGCGCCTGCGGGATCCTTGATTGTCAGATTGAGGCCGCCGATCACGGCCCGCACGAATCCCTTCACCGCCTCGGGCTTGGCGGCTGCCAGCGCCGGGTTGGCGATAACAGCGAAACCATAGGCCTCGCAGCCATAGTCGGCGAATTTCAGCACCGCCAGATCGTCGGCAGGCACGCCGCGATCCCTGAGATTGATCGCCGACAGATAGGAGAATCCGGTCACGGCATCGATCTGGCCTGCCGACAGCATCGGCTCGCGCACCGCGGCGCTGATGC
Organism: Bradyrhizobium sp. AZCC 2262; assembly: GCF_036924535.1. NCBI lineage: Bacteria > Pseudomonadati > Pseudomonadota > Alphaproteobacteria > Hyphomicrobiales > Nitrobacteraceae > Bradyrhizobium > Bradyrhizobium sp. AZCC 2262. The sequence goes on from NZ_JAZHRT010000001.1 coordinate 8,863,240, forward strand.
TGCTCTGCTTCACGCTCTTGAGCTTGATGCCGTTCAGGTTTGCCACCGCCGGCCACAGCCGGATCGACAGGTCACCTTCGGCGACGCCGAGAGTCTTGCCCTCGATGTCGGTCAGCGCGCGGACGCCGCGGCTCCTGCGGGCGATAATGGAATAGGGCGCCTTGTTGAACAGCACGAACACCGCCTTGATCTTCGGGCCGCCCTGTTTGTCCTTGTCGCGAAACCGCATCAACGCGTTGATGTCGACGAGGGCAAAATCGCTGGTGCCCGCCGCGACGCGCGCAATCGCGTCCTGCGATCCGCTGGCGATGTTGGTTGTGACCGCCAGCGCTTCCGCGCCGAACAGGCCGCTGGCTGTGGCCATCACGAACGGCGCAGCCGCGGCATCGATCGGACGGTCGAGCGAAAACTGGATCTGGAGCGGGGCCCGGGGCTCGTCTGCGGCCAGGACATTGCTCGCCATGAAGCCCGCAATTGCACACAGCCCGGCAAGGGAGGCCAGGAGAACCGTTGAGAGAACCGTTGAGAGAACCCTCGAGAGAGCGCTCAGGCGGGAGCGGATGGCTTTGGTCCTGACAGCACGCATCGAGGTTACATCAGCACGAGGTGGGACAAGTTGCCGCGGCGGCGATGCTGTTTCGTGACATCGCCAACGGCATGAATCGCCCTTGGGCGGGCCATTTTGCAGCATCTAACCTGAACGGCTGATGACTGCCATGATTTTGCCAGGGATCGTTCAGCTGCCGTTCGGATTGGGGAACCTAGTATCCGTTCAGTGGTTAGCTATCGCAGGCCTGTCGGGCCAGCTACCACGGAGGATGTCTAGATGTTTGCGCGAAAGGGTTTGTTCTCATCGATCGGCCGCGCCGGCGCGGTGGCGACGATCGTGGCGGTGGCGCTGACGGCCGTCCAGCCGTCGATGGTCTTCGCCGGCTCCGCGACTTCAGGCAAGGGCGTCACGGCGTCCACCGGGACCAGCGATGCGACCGATATCAGCGCGCGCCGCCGGTATTATCGCGGCGGCGGTGGTGCCGCGGCAGCGGCGGCCTTTGCCGGCATCGTCGGCACGGGGCTTGCGATCGCGGCCACCCAGAACCGCCGCGACTATTATGACGGCTATGGCTACTACGATGGCGGGCCGGCCTATTACGGTGGACCGGCCTACTACGGCAGCCCGGGTTACTATGGCGGCGGTTACCGATCGGGCGTGCCCTACTATCGCGGGCATCCCCTCGCCGGCTGGTAAACGCGACCGTTAAAATCGCAACCGTTAAAGATGAATCCACCGGCCGTCCCGGCCGGTGGATTTTTTCTGGTTGCTGGGCAAGTCGTTAACACGCTGACCATGGTTTTGGATTAGGTTCGAAGAATGAGTGATTCGCTCGAACGGCTTTATCAGGCTGTCATCGTGGCCAGGGATCTCGATCCGGCCACGTCGCGAACGGCCCGGCTGTTTCAGCGCGGCCCCTCCAAGATGGCCAAGAAACTCGCCGAGGAAGCCATCGAAGTCGTCATCGACGCCGTCAACGGCAAGACCGATGCGGTGGTCCGCGAGAGCGCCGATCTGCTCTACAACCTGACCGTCCTGTGGGCTTCGGCCGGCGTGAAGCCGGAGGACGTGTGGCGTGAAATGGAGCGCCGCGAGGATCTGCTTGGCATCGCCGAGAAGCTGCCGAAAATGCCCAAAGTCCTTGCGAAGGCGCTACCTGCCAAGGCGCTGCGCACGGCTTTGCCCAAGGAGTTGTCCAAGGCGGCGGCGTCGCCCGCGGTCCGGCGGCGAATTGTCGCGCTGGAAGGCCGCTCCTCGCGTAAACGGCACTGATTCCTCTCGAATTCCGCCCTATTCCGGCATGGACAAATCCGCCGCATGATGGTTCATGCGGCCATGCTGAAACGGACCTACGACTGGTGCATCGACGCCGCTGACAAGCCCTACGCACTCTGGATTCTGGCGGCGGTCGCCTTCGCGGAAAGCTCGTTCTTCCCGATTCCCCCCGATATCATGCTGCTGCCGATGTCGCTGGCGCGACCGAAGAAGGCATGGTGGTTCGCGACCGTGTGCACGATCGCTTCCGTCGCCGGCGGCATGCTCGGATACGCGATCGGCGCGCTGCTCTACGATTCGATCGGGCACTGGCTCATCACCCTTTACGGTCTCAGTGACAAGGTCGAGACCTTCCGCGCCTCCTATGCCGAATGGGGCGCGGTGATCATCCTGCTGAAGGGGCTGACGCCGATCCCCTACAAGCTCGTCACCATCACCTCGGGCTTCGCGGGCTACAATATCTGGCTGTTTATCCTGTGCTCCATCGTGGCGCGCGGCGGGCGCTTCTTCGTGGTCGCCGTCCTGCTCAACCGCTACGGCGACCTGATCCGGAGCGAACTGGAAAAGCGGCTCGGCCTGTGGGTTGCCATCGGGGCGGTTGTACTGGTGCTCGGTTTCGTCATCGCGTTCAAGCTGGTCTAGGACGCGTTCAAGCTGATCTAGCGCTTTGCCGGCATCCCGGCTTCAGGCTACGTTTCGTGTCATGTTCGATCGAAGCGGCCGCTTTTTCACATTGTTCGGAATGCAACTTGCGACCGCGGGCCTCGTTGCATCCATGCTGGCGACCGCTCCCGAAGCCGGCTGGTCGCAGGCAGCGCCCCAGCCCACGCTCGGCCTGCAGTCGCCGGCCCAGCAACCCCTGCCGGCTCAGCCCGAGCCGCAGCAGATTGAGCCACAGCCGCCGGCGCGCGACGAGAATCCTGGCCTGATCAACGAGATCGGCAAGCTGTTCGAGAAATCGAAATCGCTGCTGCCGCCGCTGAAGAGCCCGAGCGAGACCATCGACGATTTCAACGCGCGCACCAGGGACGCCGGCCAGAGCCTGTCGAACATGGCAAAGCCCTCGACCATGGTGAGCGGGCGGGCGGCGTGTCTCGTGTCGGCCAACGGCGCGCCGGACTGCAAGGCCGGCGCCGACCGGCTGTGCCTGAGCAAGGGGTACAAGGAAGGCAAGAGCCTCGATACCGACGCGGCCGAGAAATGCTCGCCGAAAGTGTACCTGCCGGGCTACAAGCGCCAGTCGGGCGACTGCAAGACCGAAAATTACGTGACCAGGGCGCTGTGCGAGTAGCGCATGATCCGGAAAAGTGGGCACCGCTTTCCCTCGGAACAAACGCGAAGCGTTTGCCCGGAGATCATGCGCAAACAAAAGGCTGGCGTGGAATGTCGTTTCGCAGAAAAGTCATTCCACGCCAGCGCCAAAACGCAATACTTGACACTGGAAAGATTGCCTTGTTGGTATGATGTCTGGCATCTCTAAGGCCAAGCATCGCCCTCCTGACTAAACCGAAGGATCGTCTCGAATGTCCATGCCTGCCTTGTTCAAGGGCCGTTTGTCGCTACCCGTGATCGGTGCGCCGCTCTTCATCATTTCCGTGCCGGATCTGGTGATCGCGCAATGCAAGGCGGGTGTCGTCGGCTCGTTTCCGGCGCTGAATGCGCGCCCGCCGGCGCTGCTCGACGAATGGCTGGCGCGGATCAAGGAAGAGCTCGCGGCTTACGACAAGGCCAACCCTGAGCGGCCGTCGGCGCCGTTTGCGGTGAACCAGATCGTGCACAAGTCGAACAACCGGCTCGATCAGGATCTGGCGCTTTGTGAAAAGCACAAGGTGCCGATGATGATCACCTCTCTCGGCGCGCGCGAGGAACTCAATCAGGCCGCGCATGGCTGGGGCTGCATCGTTTTCCACGACGTGATCAACCAGAAGTTCGCGCACAAGGCGGTCGAAAAGGGCGCCGACGGATTGATCCTGGTGTCGGCCGGCGCCGGCGGCCATGCCGGCGAAATTTCGCCGCTGGCTTTCGTGGCGGAGACGCGGGCCTGGTTCGACGGTCCGATCGCGCTGTCGGGGGCGATTGCAAACGGCCGCGCTATCCGCGCCGCACGCATATTGGGCGCCGACTTTGCCTATATCGGCTCCGCCTTCATCGCCACCCAGGAAGCCAATGCCGTCGAGGGCTACAAGCAGATGATTACGGCCTCGAGCGCCGAAGACATCGTCTATTCCAACCTGTTCACCGGCGTGCACGGCAATTACCTGAAACCGTCGATCGTCGCGGCCGGCATGGATCCCGACAATCTCCCGACCTCGGATCCCTCGAAAATGAGCTTCGGTACCGACGCGTCCGGCGAGCGTGCCAAGCCAAAAGCCTGGAAGGAAATCTGGGGTTCCGGCCAGGGCGTCGGCAGCGTCGCCAAGGTCATGCCGGCCGCTGAACTGATTGGGCGATTTAAAAAGGAATATGACGAGGCGGTCGATCCAGCACTCTAACGGGCGCCAGCGCCCTCTCCCTTACGAGGAGAGGGCGGCCAAGGCGAGCCTCGGTAATTGCAAGGCTTTGGTAATTGCAGGCCTTGGCACTCGCGTGTGGCGCTCACACGTTCAGATTCATCCAGACCGCTTTCGGCTCGGTGAAGTTCTCCAGCGCAGCCGTGCCATGTTCGCGGCCGAAGCCGGAATCGCGCACGCCGCCCCACGGCAGCCGCACGTCGGTGTAGCCATAGGTGTTGATCCAGACCGTGCCGGCGTTCGCCTTCCTGGCGAAGCGCTGCACGCGTCCGATGTCGCGGCTCCAGACGCCGGCCGCAAGGCTGTAGGCCGTGCCGTTGGCGATCCGCAGCGCGTCCGCTTCATCCTTGAACTTGATCACGCTGACCACAGGGCCGAAGATTTCTTCCTGCGAGATCCGCATCTCGTGTTTGACGTTGGCAAACACGGCGGGGCTGATGAAGTAGCCGCGGTCGCCGACGCGCTCGCCGCCCGTCGTCAGCAAGGCGCCTTCCTTCTGCCCGATATCGACATAATCGAGAATGCTCTTCATCTGCTTCTCGGAGATGACCGGACCCATCGCCGTGGCGCGGTCGGCGGGATCGCCGATGCGGATTGACTGGGCGCGCTGCGTCAGCCGCTCGACCACTTCGTCGTAGACCTTCTCATGGGCGAGCACGCGCGAGCCGGCGGAGCAGACCTGTCCGGCATTGAAGAAGATTCCCGATGCCGCCGCCTTGCTGGCCGCCTCGATATCCGCGTCGTCGAAGATGACGTTGGCGGACTTGCCGCCGAGCTCGAGCGACACGCGCTTGAAGTTGCCGGCGGCGGCGCGCAGGATGCCGCGGCCGACGCCCGGCGATCCCGTGAACGTCACCTTGTCGACATCGGGATGATTGACCAGCGCGTCGCCGACGACCCGGCCCGGGCCGGTGACGATGTTGAGCACGCCGGGCGGCAGGCCTGCTTCGAGCGCCAGCTCACCGATCCGCAACGCCGAGAGCGATGTCAGTTCGGCGGGCTTCATCACGATGGTGCAGCCGCAGGCCAGTGCAGGCGCCAGTTTCCACATCCCGATCATCAGCGGGAAATTCCAGGGAACGATGGCCGCGACCACGCCGACCGGCTCGCGCACGGTGTAGGTCAGCGCGTCATCCCGGGTCGAGACCACCTCGCCGCTGATCTTGTCGGCCCAACCCGCATAATAGGTCAGCGTATCGATGGCGGCGGGGAGGTCCTGCCGCAGCACGCCGGCGATCGGCTTGCCGGCGTCGAGACTTTCCAGCGCTGCGATTTCGTCCGCGTGCTCCTTCATCAGGTCGACGAGCCGGAACAGGATCTGGCCGCGCTCGGAGGCGCGCATACTGCGCCACGGCCCCTCAAAGGCACGACGGGCTGCGGTAACCGCGCGATCGACGTCGATCTCGTTGCCCTCCGCGACGGTCGCGATGACTTGTTCGGTGGCCGGATTGAGGGTTTTGAACGTGCGCCCGGAGACGGATGGGACGTGCTGGCCGTCGATCAGCAGGAGGCGCGGCTTGGCCGAGGGAACGGCGGGGAGCGGTACACGGGCATAGTCATATGCAATCGACATCATATTTCCTCCGTTTGTTGTCCTCAAATTTAGGAGGTTATTTCCAGCGGTAAATATGATATCGTCTGCCTATGGCTCGCAAAGATATGCATCCAATTTCATAGGTTGCCGCCAATGCACCACATTGAGATCGAAACCGTATGGCGCTTTCACAAGGAAGGCAGTCCGCAGACCGCGGTGGTGATGCTCGGCGTTCTCAACGAGATCCGGAAGACCGGAAAACTCACCAGTGCGGCGAAGCACGCCCAGCTCTCCTATCGGCACGTCTGGAATCTGGTCGAGCAGTGGTCCGAATTCTTCGGCGTGCCGCTGGTCGAGACCCATCGCGGCAAGGGCACGGTGTTGACCGCCTTCGGCGAAAAACTGGTCTGGGCCGGCGAGCGCATGCAGGCCCGTCTCGGTCCGCAGCTTGAAAATCTCGCGCAGGAACTCGCCACCGAGATCAAGCCCTTCCTGCATCAGCGTCCGTCGGTCATCCGGGTCCACGCCAGCCACGGTTTCGCGGTTTCCAAGCTGCGCGAGTTGCTCGACCGCGAGCCCGGCATCGGCGTCGATCTGCGCTATGTCAGCAATCAGAATTCGCTGGTGTCGCTGGCGCAGGGTGCCTGCGATCTCTCTGGCGTGCATCTGCCGCGCGGCGAATTACGCGCGCAGGGCGTCAAGGCTTGCAAGGAATGGCTCGATCCGCGCGAGGACCGCGTGATCAGTTTCGTGACGCGTGAGATGGGGCTGATGGTCAAGCGCGGCAACCCGCTGGAGATCAGCTCTCTCAAGGATGTCGTCGATCGCAAGGCGCGCTTCGTCAACCGCGACCATGATTCCGGCACCCGCCTGCTGTTCGACCAACTGCTGGCGCTGCACCGGATCGACGAGGCCAGGATCAACGGCGCGCAGCAGATGGAATTCACCCACGCTGCGGTCGCCGCTTACGTCGCCAGCGGCATGGCGGATGTCAGCTTCGGCGTCGAGGCCGCTGCCCGGCAGTTCGGGCTCGATTTCATCCGGTTGCTGACGGAAGACTATTTCTTCGTCTGCAAGCGTGCGTTTCTGGAGACCGAGCCGATGCGGCGCGTTCTCGACATCATGAAGGGCCGCGAGTTCCAGGAGGGGGTGGCAAGCCTGCCCGGTTACGTCGCAACCAGCACCGGAACGGTCAATACCGTAAAGGCGTTTCTGGAGAGTGTGGGGTCGAACGCCACCTGATGTTCTGCCGGGCCGCCGTTCACATCGTCAGCGTTTCGACTCCGGCGCTTCCGCGGTGGTACGATTGCATCCGCTCTTGGCGTCAGGTGAGGTTTCGATGACAAACGGACAGGATCTGAGCGCGCATGTCGCGCTGGTGACGGGCGCATCTCGCGGCATTGGTGCTGCGATCGCATGGGTGCTGGCCGAGGCCGGCGCCGCGGTCGCGGTCAATTTTCGCGAACGGGCAGGGGATGCGGAGGCTGTCGTTGCAAAAATCAAGGCCAACGGCGGTCACGCCATCGCGGTGGCGGCGGATGTCTCGCAGGCCGCGGCCGTTGCCAAAATGGTCGAGCAGATCAGCGCCGCGCTCGGCCCGGTCGATATCCTCGTCAACAATGCCGGCATGGCGATCGTGCGCGGCGTCGACGATCTCACCGAGGATGATTTCGACCGCACCATCGCGGTGAACCTGAAATCGGCGTTCCTGTGCACGCAGGCCGTTCTGCCTGGCATGCGGGCGCGCAAATGGGGCCGGATCGTCAATATCTCGTCGGGCGCGGCGCGCGGCGCCGGCGCCATCGGCGTGCACTACAATGCGTCCAAGGCCGGCATGGAGGGGCTCACGCGGGGCTATGCGGCGCGGCTGGTCAAGGAAGGCATCACCGTCAACGCGGTGGCGCCGTCACTGATCGCAACTGACATGATGGGCGGCCGGACCGATCTCGCGCGCAACATCCCGCTCGGCCGCATGGGACAGGCCGAGGAAGTGGCGCAAGCCGTCGCCATGGTGCTCGGCAACAGCTACATGACCGGACAGACCATCGTCCTCAACGGCGGCATGGCGTTCATCTGACAAGCGCGTTCGGGCTCAATTGTCAGGCCCGGCCGGATCTTGCCAGCCGGCCGTGTGCCCGACGGCAAATGCAGGAGATAAGCCCGTGGGTCTCGCTCCCGAAATCGCGGTGTCGCGATGGTTCAACACCAGCGAGCCGCTGAGTTTGTCCGGACTGCGGGGCCGGCCGGTACTTCTGCATGCGTTTCAAATGCTGTGTCCCGGATGCGTCGCGCACGGAACGCCGCAAACGCAGCGCGCCTTCGACCTGTTCAAAAATTCGGACCTTGAGGTCATCGGGCTGCACACGGTGTTTGAACATCACGCCGCCATGACGCCGGTGTCGCTGCAGGCGTTCATTCATGAGTATCGGCTGACCTTTCCGATTGGCGTCGATGAAGCTGCGGACGGCACGCCGATACCGGTCACCATGGGGCGATATGGAATGCAGGGAACGCCGACCAGCATTCTGATCGGACGCGCCGGCAACATCGTGCATCATGGTTTCGGGCAGCAAAGCGACATGACGCTTGGCGCAATCATAGCGGCGGAGCTTGCCGCTACGAACGGCTGACCGCAGCGGGGAATCCTGCCGTGCCCTCGACTCCCGTGCGGGGAGAGGGCAAGAAGCGGTTCCCTCCATCCGACAGGACCTCTCATTCATGGATGCCATCTTTCGTGTTGACGGCAAGCATGTCGTCACCAGCCCCTTTGCCGCGGGACCGTGGGACCCGAGCATGCAGCATGGCTCGCCGCCGGCGGCGCTGGCGGTGTGGGCGGCGGAGCGGATTCCTGTGCCGGTCGCGATGCGGGTCGCGCGGGTGACGGTCGATCTGATGCGTCCCGTGCCGGTGGCGCCGCTGACGATCGAGAGCGAAGTCTTGCGCGAGGGGCGCAAGATCCAGCTTTGCGCTGTCAGGCTACTGGCCGGCGGCATTGTCGTGGTCGGCGCGACCGTGCTGAAGATCAAGGTGCAGGACCACGAATTGCCGCCGGAGGCCGCCATCCTGCCGGTCGAACTCCCGGGCCCCGATCAATCGCGGGTCGAGCCTGCGGATTTTTCCTCAAGTCCCTTCGTCACCGGCATGTCGCTGCGCGCCGCCCGCGGCCGGTTCGGCTCGCCCGGGCCCGGCGCGATCTGGTATCGCGTCGATAGGCCGATCGTCGATGGCTCGCCGGTTTCACAAGCGATGCGGGCGATGGCGGCGGCGGATTTCTGCAACGGCACCTCGGCGGTGCTGGATTTTCGCGAATGGACCTTTCTCAACGCTGATCTCACCGTGAATTTTTCGCGCGAGCCGGTCGGCGACTGGATATTGCTCGATGCCGAGTCCTGGATCGGCCCCGATGGCGCGGGCCTCGCAATGGCGCGGCTTGGCGATGAGCGCGGCTATTTCGGCCGCGCCATCCAGAGTCTCGTCATCGAGAAGCGCTGAGCGCAGACATCAGGCGTGATGAGGCCGCGACACTGACATCGCGGCTTCCCGGTCATTCGAGATCGACCGGCTGGAAGCGCCCGGCTTCATCGAGCGCCGTGCCCCAGATCTTGTGCGATGCCTGATGGTCGGAGCGGGCAAAGGACAGCGACACCCCGAGACCGAGGTCGAGGTTGCGCGTGCTCTCCAGCGCATCGACGAGCTTTTCAGTGTCGAGCTGCGCCCCGGTGCGCTTGAGCGCGTCGATCAAGATGTTCGCCGCGACAAAACCTTCCAGCGACGCGTAGTCCGGCGCCTCGCCGGGGAAATACCTGGCGAGCGCGTTCCTGTATTCGAGCACCGCACTCGAATGGCCGGAGACCGCCGGCACGACCTGCGTCACGAGGATACCCGTCGTGTAGCGTGGCCCCAGCAGCTTCAGCTCTTCGGCGAGCGACGAGCCGCCGACGCCCGAAATGCTGGTGAAGATCATCTCGGGATACAGGTTGCGCGTCTTCTCGATGAATTTGGCGGCGGCCCGGTGGGAGGCGGACATGATGATCGCCCTGACCGGCACCTTTTGCAGTCGCAACAGGTTGATGGCCTCGTCGACCTCGATGGTGTTGCGCGGATAGTTGAGCCGCAGGAGGGCGCTGTCGCTGATACCGAGCGCGCGATACACCTTGGCGACGCCGGCAAAGCCTGCATCGCCGAGATCGTCCTGCTGGGCGAACACGGCGATCTGCCGGACCGGGATGCGGCGTATCTTCACCAGATAGCGCACCGCGGCGTCGGCTTCCTCGGCATAGCTCGGACGGTAGTTGAAGACATAGCGATCCGGAGGATCGCGGCGCACGACGTTGCCGCCGGTGTAAGCCCCGAAGAACAGCATCCGCCGCTCGAGCGCGTAAGCCACCGCGACCGCCGCGGTCGCGGTGCCGATGCTGCCGACGAGGCCGAAGATCTGGTCCTTCTCGTAGAGCTGTCTCACGGCCTGGAGCGTGCGCGCCGGCTCGTTGCCGTCATCGGCGGCGATGATCCGCAGCTTCCGTCCCGCGACGCCTCCGGCGTCGTTGGCCTGGTTGAAGGCGGTTTCGATGCCGAGCTTCATCTGGCGGCCACGCTCTCTCACCGGGCCGGTGAAGGCCGCCGTGATGCCGAACCGGATTTCGTTGTCGGATATGCCGCGGACCGCACTGACCGGATTTCCGAAGCTGACCGCAGGCGCCGGCGCCGCGGCAAAAGCCGGTGCGGCGGGGACTGCGGCGGCGGCCGGACCCGGCGCGGATGGGGCGAGCGACTGTTCGAGGTCGGCGAGCCGGCGATCGGCCTGCCCGCAATCCATCCTGCCCGACATCACCATGCCGCGGCCATCCGCAACGCTGCGATCGAACAGCTGCGCGAGATCGGAGCGCTGGGCTTCGTTGGACGCGGCATCCCGGATCACCGCGGCAAACTTCTCGATCACCGATTGGATGCGAGGCCGTGCAATATCGGGGCAAGCCAATCCCGAACCGATCACCGGCCCGACGCGGCCTGCAAGGTCGCGTACGAGCTCGATCCTGTCGCCGGGGGCCGCCTCCGCGGCTGTTATGAAAAAGGCACTAAGTAAAAACGAAGTCCAACGCAGATCCACCGAAATACGCACTACGCAACTCTTGAAATTTCCTGGGTTGAAATTTTTTTGATCGAATCTTTCTGGAATGCCGGCAAGCCGCGTCGAGGGCGCAATGATTGCCCTGACGACGCGGCTGCACGGGTAGCGTTTTGATCATTCGAGCTCGAGCGGCTGATAGCGTCCGCTCTCATCGAGCGCCGTGCCCCACACCTTGTTCGAGGCCTGGTGCTCGGAGCGGCCGAAGCTCAGCTGGGTCCCGAGGCCGAGGTCGAGATTACGCAAGTTTTCCAGCGTGTCGATCAGCCGCTCGGTGTCGACCTGCGGTCCGGCCCGCTTGATGCCCGCGATCAGGACGTTGGCGGCGACATAGCCCTCAAACGACACGTAGTCGGCCGCTTCGCCCGGGAAATATTTGGCGAGCGCGTTCTTGTATTCGAGCACGGCGGATGAATAGCCCGACACCGCCGGCACCACCTGTGTCACGATGATGCCATTGGTGTAACGCGGTCCCAACAGCTTCAGTTCTTCGGCCAGCGCGGTAGAGCCGACGAACGAGACGTTGGAATAGATCATGCCGGGATAAAGATCGCGGGTCTTCTCGATGAACCGCGCCGCGGCCCGGTAGGTCGCAACCATGACGACGGCCTTGACCGGCGGCTTCGCAAGCTTCAACTGGTTGATGGCATCGTCCACGTCGACGGTGTTTCGCGCATAGTTGAGGCGAAGAATGGAGCCATCGTTCACGCCCATCGAGCGGAACGCTTTTGCGACGCCCGCAAATCCGGAATCGCCGTAGGAGTCCTGCTGCGCAAAGACCGCGATCTGCCGGGGCTGCAGCCGGCGTATCTTGACGAGGTAACGAACGACCGCGTCGGTTTCCTGAACATAGCTGGCGCGATAGTTGAAGACGTAGCGGTCCGGCGGATCGTTGCGCAGGATGTTGGAGCCGGTGAAGGCCCCGAAGAACAGCATCCGGCGTTCGAGTGCATAAGGGATCGCCACCGCCGCGGTCGGCGTGCCGACATTGCCGACGATGCCGAACACCTGGTCCTTTTCATACAGCTGCTTCATCGCCTCGCCGGTGCGCGAGGGTTCGTAACCGTCATCGGCGGCGAACAGTTTCAGCATCCGGCCGTCGACGCCGCCGGCATCGTTGATCCGGTTGAAGGCGGTTTCGATTCCCAGTTTCATCTGGCGTCCCAGCTCGCGGGCCGAACCGGAGAAGGGGGCTGCGATGCCGAAGCGGATTTCCTTTTCGCCGATGCCGCGCGGCAGCGGTCCGGCCGGAACGTTGGCCGTCGGCGCGGTCGCGGCATTCGCGGCGGTCGCCGCGGCGGCAGACGACGGGCCGATGACGCTGGACAGGCTCGGTCCGGAAATCGACCGTTCGAGATCGGCAAGCTGACGGTCGGCCCGGATGCAATCGACCCGGCCCGAGGTCACGGCGGTGCGCCCTTCGGTCACGCTGCGATCGAACGTCTGGGCGAGATCGGAACGCTCCGCCTCGTTCGACGAAGCCTCCCGGATCACCTGTGAAAATTTGTCGACAATGGACTGGATGCGGGGACGCGGGATGTCGCGGCAAGCCTGTGCCGAGCCGATCACGGGGCCGACACGGCTGGCAAGGTCGCGCACGATCGTAATGTCGCCGGCGGCTTGCGCGCTGCCTGCGAGGCCGAGGAGCAGGGCTCCGACCAGCAAGGTGATCCGGTGCGAGGTCATGGCAAACTCCTTGAGAACAAGTCCGCAGCAGGTCGGTTCTCGGGCATTCTCAGCCCTCCGTCTGAATTTGAACTATGGGTTGGTGCGTTGTGGCGTGGCCGGATCCGGCTTCTCTTGCCACTGCATGAACTGCTGGAGCAACTGTCCCGACTGCTCGGACGACGCCGGAGCGCTTGGCGGGGTGGAGGCGAGAAGGGACTGGAATTCGTTGATCGCAGGCTTTTGCGCAGCCTCTCCGGATGGAGACAGCGCGTTCTTGATCGACTGTGCGAAGTTGGAGAGCGCGGACGTCGACGGCTCACCGTCGCTCTGCCGCGAGCCGGGCACGGCAACGACGAAGAACAGCGCCACCAGAGCCGCGACGCCGACGGCGGCGGCGAAGCGCGCCGCGATGGTCCACAATGCCTTCCTCGATTCCAGGCCGGGTTCGTGCATGATCTCGGGGTCGAGGGGATGGCGCAGCGCATCGGATACCGCGCTTTCGAGCTGGGAGTCGAACGACGTCGGAGCAAACGTCATCTCGGAGCTCGCACCGCGCATCGCCGACCGTTCACGTAGCGAGCGCGGCGCGTAGTACAGGGGATCACGGGGGTTGAGATGATCCTGCTCACTTACACTACTCATACGCTTACTCCTCGTGACACTTCGCGGATTACCCAGCGGATTTGTTGGTTGCGATAACGGCTGCGGACCTATCGGACAAGGGGTGAAGGCGATGGAACAGGCGCGCGGAACAAGCCACGTCCGCTCCCCAGGCGCCGCTAAATTTGGCTGGAAGATTTGAATCAAAGTGCAGGGCGCCGTCCCTGCGTCCGACGCCACCTGTCTGCGGGATCATGTCCCGCAACCACACCATCCCCACGGCTTCCACTGCCCTAGTCCCCTGTCCGGCAAATGTCCCGTCTGCCCGACGGAATGAGCTGCCAGACCCCTGAAGCCCGCCAGCACACACAAGTTTGTTGGAACCGCGCGAGGACTAATTTAGGTCGGAAACGTGACGAAAGTAAGTTGAGGTCTTGTTAACTACAACTCGCGAGCCCCTGTCCGTAAAAGCGTTTAATGCAATCGCCGCGGTGAGGGCAAGAATCAGCCACAAAAGCGCCGGAATTGCCGCAGGTTACACCGTTTTCCGCGGGCAGCCAGCGTTGTCGCATTAATTACTCGTTAACCAAGTTGGTCGATTGTTAACCATTCAATAAGAAAGACGAGTCGAAACATCATGGACGTCCGAGCTGATCCCACGCGTCAATTGGTCCGGCTGCGCGGCCGTTCCTATGTCGCGTTCGTATTCAGCCCCGTCGTGCCGATCGTGGAATGGCTCGCCGAGATCGACGCCACGCTGGCGCGCTCGCCCGGCTATTTCGTCGGCAAGCCGATCGTGCTCGATCTCGCATCCGTCGATCTCTCGAGCTCCGCCATCGCTCATCTCCTCGGCAGCCTCACCGAGCGCAGCATTCGCGTCCTCGGCATCGAGGGTGTGGACGAAGAGCGCCTTGGAGCGAACATGCCGCCGCTGCTGACCGGCGGCCGCGCCTGCGTGATCACGCGAAACGAGCCGGTGCAAAAGCCCGAGCCCGAAGCCAAGCCGAAGCCGACCTCGCTGTTGCTCGAATGCCCGGTGCGTTCGGGGCAGTCGATCGTCTTCATGGAGGGCGATGTCACGGTGCTGGGTTCTGTCGGGTCGGGTGCGGAGATCGTCGCCGGCGGATCGATCCATATCTACGGGACGCTGCGCGGCCGCGCGATGGCGGGCGTCAACGGCAACTCCAACGCGCGTATCTACTGCCAGAGGATCGAGGCGGAGCTGCTCGCCATCGACGGCTACTACCAGACGGCAGAAGAAATCGACATCGCGCTCCGCAACCGTCCGGCACAAGCCTGGCTGGAGGGCGACACAATGAAAATTACCCCGCTGAATTAACCGGCTAAGGAGATCACGTATGGCCAAGGTGCTGGTCGTTACCTCGGGCAAGGGAGGCGTTGGAAAGACCACCACGACGGCTGCGCTCGGCGCGGCGCTTGCGCAAAGCGGGCAAAGCGTCGTGGTGGTGGATTTCGACGTCGGCCTGCGCAACCTCGATCTGGTGATGGGTGCCGAACGCCGCGTGGTGTTCGACCTCATCAACGTGGTGCAGGGCGTAGCCAAGCTGCCGCAGGCCTTGATCCGCGACAAGCGGCTGGAAAGTCTCTGGCTGCTACCGGCCTCGCAAACGAGGGACAAGGACGCGCTCACCGACGAGGGCGTCGGCCGCGTCATCGACGAACTCAGGAGCCGGTTCGACTGGATCCTGTGCGACAGCCCGGCCGGCATCGAGCGCGGCGCGACGCTCGCCATGCGCTATGCCGACGAAGCCATCATCGTCACCAATCCCGAGGTCTCCTCGGTGCGCGATTCCGACCGCATTATCGGCATGCTCGATTCAAAGACCGTGAGGGCGGAGCGCGGCGAGCGGGTCGAGAAACACATTCTGATCACCCGCTACGATCCAGGGCGCGCGGCGCGCGGCGAGATGCTCAATATCGACGACATCCTGGAAATCCTGGCGACACCCTTGCTTGGCATCATCCCCGAGAGCCAGGATGTCCTGAAGGCGTCCAATGTCGGCACGCCGGTGACGCTCAACAATGCCGAGAGCGCGCCTGCCCGCGCCTATGTCGATGCCTCGCGCCGCCTGATGGGCGAGGAAGTCGCCATGACCGTCCCGGCCGAGCGCAAGGGCTTCATGAACCGGCTATTGGGACGGAGGGCTGCATGAGCATGAGGCTGCTGCGGCTGTTCGGCGGCCGCACCGCGACCGCCCCCGTTGCGCGGGAGCGGCTGCAGATTCTGCTGTCGCATGAGCGCGGACTGCTCGGTCAGTCCGACCTGCTCGTCACGCTGCGGGAGGAAATCCTCGCGGTGGTGTCGAAACACATACAGCTCGATCCCGACAAGGTGATGGTCAAGCTGGAGCGCGGCAAGTCCGTGTCGACGCTCGAGGTCGACATCGAAGTACCCAATAATTTCGACAACAAGGCTCTCGGCGAGAGGCGCATGGCCGGCTGACGCGGCGCATCGATAGACAATCGATTAGCCGCGGGTCGGATGCGACGACAATCCCGTCCGAGTCCGACCATGAAATCGCGGCGACCTTCGCTCCCGATGACCGGCGGCTGCCAGTGCGGCGCGATCCGCCACGAGATCACGTCGTTTCCGCTGTTGCTCTACACCTGCAATTGCACGGATTGTCAGCGCCAGACCGGCAGCGCGTTCGCGCGCGCAGCCGTGGGTACAGAAGGCGACGGGTGCGCAGTGTTTCGAGGCTCAGCCGAACGGTTGGGGAAGCCTGCTGCCCGGATGGCGTGCCCGCCGGATGATCCGCCAGATTGAACGGCCGCGCGACGCTTTGACCTACCTTCCGTTTCCAGCCGGATGGCGCCCGATGCGGCTGAAGTTTCTTCCTTTGAGAAAATAGTTCCAGCCCGGAGGAACCGCCTGAAGCTGTGGGGAATTACAGTTGGTTTGGGAGGCTGTTTTGGTCGAGTTGATTGCGGAAAAAGCGAAGAGCGGAATTTGGGGCCTGGACGACATCCTGGCTGGCGGATTCACCCGGGAGCACATGTTTCTGATCGAGGGGGCGCCGGGTACCGGGAAAACCACGATCGCGCTCCAGTTCCTGATGGAGGGAGCGCGGGCCGGCGAAAAATGCCTCTACATCACGCTGTCCGAAACCGAGCGCGAATTGCGGCATGGCGCCGCTTCTCACGGCTGGAAGCTCGACGAGCGGATCGAAGTGTTTGAGTTATTGCCGCCGGAGAGCCTGCTCGATACCGAGCAACAGCAGAGCCTGCTCTATTCCTCCGACCTCGAACTGGGCGAGACCACCAAGCAGATTTTCGCGGCCGTCGATCGCGCGCAGCCGAGCCGGGTAGTGCTGGACAGCCTTTCCGAGATCAGGCTGCTGGCGCAGAGCTCGTTGCGGTACCGGCGGCAGATTTTGGCGATCAAGCACTATTTCTCGAATCTCGGCGCCACGGTGCTGCTGCTCGACGACATGTCGTCTGACCTCGCCGACAAAACCATCCACAGCGTGGCGCACGGCGTGCTGCAGCTGGAGGAGCTTGCGCCGGCATATGGCGCAGAGCGGCGCCGTGTGCGTGTCGTCAAATATCGTGGCATAAAATTTCGCGGCGGTTACCATGACGTCACCATCGCCACCGGCGGGCTGAACGTGTTTCCGCGGCTGGTGGCCTCGGAGCACCGGACGAGTTACGCCAGACACACGCTCTCGAGCGGCATCGCCGAACTGGACCAGCTCCTTGGCGGTGGCGTCGAGACTGGATCGAGCACACTGATCCTGGGGCCGGCGGGTACCGGCAAATCTCTCCTCGCCATCGTTTTTCTCGTTGCCGCGGTCGCGCGGGGCGAGAAGGCGGCCTTCTTCGTTTTCGATGAAGAATTGGGCCTCCTGTATGACCGCATGAAAGCTCTTGGCATCGACCTCGAAGCCATGCAGCGCAGCGGCAATCTCTTTATCGAGCAGGTCGATGCCGCCGAGCTGTCGCCCGGCGAATTCGCCCACCGCGTCCGCAAGCGGGTTGACGAGAACAACGTCAAGACCGTGTTGATCGACAGCCTCAATGGCTATCAGGCCGCGATGCCTGAGGAGAATTCGTTGATTCTGCACATGCACGAATTGCTGCAGTATCTCAATCGTCAGGGAGCCGCGACTTTCATGACGGTCGCGCAGCACGGATTGATCGGCGACATGAAGGCGCCGGTCGACGTGACGTATCTTGCGGATACCGTGATCCTGCTGCGCTATTTCGAGGCGATCGGTAGCGTGCACCGCGCGATGTCGATCATCAAGAAACGTACAGGCCCGCACGAAGCAACGATCCGCGAATATCGCATCGACAACCGCGGCCTTACCGTGGGTGGGCCACTCGTTGGATTCCAGGGGGTGCTGCGAGGCGTTCCGACCTATGTCGGCGAGGGTAAGCCCCTGCTGGAGGACGAACTGCCGTGATCGCCGGTCCGTCATCCGAGCGGGCCATCATACTCGCGCCGAAGGGCCGCGACGCATCGGTCGCCGCCGCCTTGATCCGCGAGGCGGGCTACCACGCGCAAGCCTGCGGCGATCTCGCCGCGCTGCTGAGTGAAATCGAGGGCGGCGCCGGTCTCGCCGTGATCGCCGACGAAGCGATCAAGACCGCGGATCTGCGTGGACTTGTGAACTGGCTCAACGATCAACCGCCATGGTCGGATTTTCCGATCGTGCTGCTGACACATCAGGGTGGAGGTCCCGAGCGCAATCCGGATGCTGCGCGGATCGGGGAGGCGCTTGGCAACGTCACATTCCTGGAGCGGCCCTTCCATCCGACCACGCTGGTGAGCATCGTCGGCTCCGCGATTCGCGGCAGGCGCCGTCAGTATGAGACCAGGGCCATCCTGGCCGATTTGACGGCAGGCGAAAATCTGCTGCAGACGGCGCTCAACGCCGGCCGTCTCGGCGCGCTGGAGCTGCATCTGCCGGACTGCGAGCTGGAAGCTTCCGACATCTGCATCGGCTTCTTCGGACGGAAGCCGGGCGAATCGTTTACCTACAAGGATTTACTGGAGGCGGTTCATCCCGACGACAGGGCACGACGCTTTGAGGTGCTCGATCAGGCCATTGCGACAGGCGGGGATTACAGCATCGAATACCGTAATGTCTGGCCCGACGGCTCGCAGCACTGGGTAGACGTGCGCGCCCGCGCGGTGCGCCGGCCGGATGGCAGCATCCGCTCGCTGGTCGGCGTTTGCTCCGACATCACCGCCCGCAAGACGGCCGAGATCGACCGAGAAAATTTGCTTGCCCAACTGGCGGCCGAGCGCACGGCGCTGGCGGAGTTGACTGCAACCCTCGAGCAGCGCGTGGAGGAGCGTTCGGCCGATCTGATGAAAGCGGTAATCGCCCGCGAGAAGGCACAGGAGCAACTGCGCCAGGCCCAGAAGATGGAGATTATCGGCCAGCTTACCGGCGGTGTCGCGCACGATTTCAACAATCTGCTGATGGCCGTGATGGGCAATCTCGATCTGCTGCGCAAGCGCCTGCCGGACGATCCCCGCCTGCAGCGGCTGGTCGAAGGCGCCATTCAGGGTGCCGAACGCGGCGCCTCGCTGACCCAGCGCTTGCTGGCCTTTGCCCGCCAGCAGGATTTGCGGGCGGTATCGGTCGATCTGCGCGCGCTGATGGAAGGCATGGTCGATCTGCTCGAACGCTCGCTCGGGCCTCGTGTGGAACTGCGGCTCGATATTCCCCAGGGCCTGCCACCGGCGCGGATCGACGCCAACCAGCTTGAGCTTGCGATCCTCAATCTCGCCATCAACGCGCGCGATGCGATGCCTGATGGTGGCAGGATCGACATCAGGGTGGCGGAATATCAGGTGAAGCGCGATGCGACGTTGGCTCCGGGCCGATATCTCAGGCTGTCGGCGGCGGATACCGGCAGCGGGATGTCATCGGAAATACTGAAGCGGGCGATCGAACCTTTCTTTTCGACAAAGCAGGTCGGGAAAGGTACCGGACTGGGATTGTCCATGGTGCATGGGCTTGCGGTCCAGCTTGGCGGTACACTGCAACTGACGAGCACCGTCGGGAAAGGAACCTGCGCGACGCTGGTTCTGCCGGTCGCGACCGTCGCGCCGGAAACGGAAAGTCCGGCACCTGCCGCGGAAAAGACCAAGCGCTCGGCGGTCATCCTGTTCGTCGACGACGACCCGCTGATCGCAATGTCGACCATAGAAATGCTGGAAGATCTGGGTCACCGGGTGATCGGCGCCAATTCCGGCAAGCATGCGCTCGACATTCTCAAAAGCGAACAGCCGATCGACCTGATGGTGACGGATCACATGATGCCGGGGATGACCGGACTGGAACTGGCCGCGGCGTCGCGCGAGGTGCGCCCGTCGCTGCCGGTCCTGCTGGCGACCGGCTATGCGGAATTGCCCGAGGGCACACAGCTCGACCTGCCGCGTCTGGCAAAGCCCTATCATCAGGACCAGTTGCGCGACCAGCTCGATCAATTGCTGTCGTAAGGCGCCGGCGTTATCCCACCATCCGGTCCCGGCCGGTCCAGAAGCCCGCCTTGAGCACCTTCTTGTCGACCTTGCCGACGCCGGTCATCGGCAACTCGGTGACGAACTTGATGTGCTTGGGCGCGTGCGCCGAACCCTTCTTCGTCTTGACGAGGTTGATCAGTTCATCCGCATTCGGCCGTGCGCCTTCGCGGGCGACGATTACGGCGGTGACGGCCTCGCCCCATTTGTCGTCGGGCACGCCGACCACGGCGACCATCGCGACGTCGGCATGCTGCGACAACACATCTTCGACCTCGCGCGGAAAAATGTTGAAGCCGCCGGAGACGATCATATCCTTCTTGCGGTCGAGGATGAACATGTAGCCGCGTTCGTCGACCCGCGCGATGTCGCCGGTATGCAGCCAGCCGTTTTTGAGCGTCTCCGCCGTGGTGTCCGGCCGCTTCCAGTATTCGGCCATCACGTGGCCGGCGCGAACGCAGATCTCGCCGGCCTCGCCGGTCGCGACTTCTTGGTCGTCATTGTCGAGAATCTTGACCTGACAGGCGGCGATCGGGAATCCGCAGGACAAAAACAGCTCCGGCGTCCTGGGGTCGTGGTCGGCCTTCCGCAGCACCGACACCGGATAGCATTCGGTCTGGCCGTAGAGTTGCGAGAACACCGCTCCGATCCGTTCGATGCCCTCGACCAGCCGGCTCGGCGACATCGCGGACGCGCCATACAGCAGGAGTTCGAGCGAGGAGAGGTCGGTCTTGTCGAGCGACGGATGATCGAGCATCACGTAGATCATCGTTGGCACGAAAAGCGTGAAATTGATCTTCTCGCGTTCGATGGTCTTGAACACGGCCTCGGGATCGAAACCCTTCAGCATGTGCACTGTGCCGCCGCGCATCAATGTCGGCAGCACTTTCGTCCCCGCGACATGGCTGATCGGCGCGACCGTCAGATAACGCGGGGTATCCGGAATTTCGAAATCAGCCAGGATCGCATTGGCAAAGCCGCTATACTCACGGTGATGGCGCAGCGCGCCCTTGGATTTGCCCGTCGTGCCACCGGTGTAGTTCAGCGTTGCGATGTCGCCTGGCCCGGCGAAATTGCGGGCCGTGGCGCTGCCGGCGACCTCGATCGCCTGCAAGAGATCAGCGCCGTAATCGGTCGGCCCGAGCGTGAAGACGGTTTTCAGGCCCGTGGCCCTGGCGGCGAGCTCGCCGCCGCGATCGCGGAATGTGACGCCGTCGACGACCAGCATCTGCGCTTCGGAATCCTCCAACTGGAACAGTTGATCGTCCAGCGATCCCAATGGATGCAGCCAGGTGATCGCCAGCTGCGCCAATTGCGCGGCGACGCCAGCGGACCAGGTGTCGGCGCGGTTGGCGGTGACAAAGGCGACGCGGGTGCCGGGCGCAAAACCCAGTTGCATGAACACGCTTTGCATGCGCCCGATCATGTCGGTCGCGCCGCGATAGGTGATCGATCCGCCCGGCCAACGAAATGCCGTCCGCTCGGGGTAGCGCGCCAGCGCCCGCAACGTCTGTTCGCATGCCGCCGGAAACGCATAGAGCGGATTGCTCATTGTTTTCTCCCGTTGTTTTGTAATTGGCCTTCGCTCGTGCCAATGTTGCCTGCACTATAGCGTTTTCGAGCGGAGTGGATACCGGTTCGCGTGAAGAAAACGCGTCAAACAGAGTCGCTAGCACAACAAGAAGTCCGCTCAAGCCGGGAAGAAATACTTTGCCAACAATCGACCCCCTCGCGCGCTTTCGCGACCGTCTCAGCCTGCCGCTGATCGCAGCACCGATGTTTCTCGTCTCCGGCACAGACCTGGTGGTAGCCGCGTGCTGTAACGGCGTGATCGGCTCGTTCCCGACGGTGAACTGCCGCAGTCCCGAACAACTGGACGAGTGGCTGACGGATATCGATGTCAGGTTGAAGGCGCACGCAGATGCGAGCGGCAAACCATCAGCGCCGGTGTGCGCCAACCTGATCGTGCATCGCTCCAACGCGCGGCTGGAGGAGGATCTGCAGGTGCTGCTGCGGCACCGGCCCGAGATGGTGATTACCTCCGTCGGATCGCCGGCGCCGGTGATCGGGCCGCTGCATGATGCCGGTGCGCTGGTGTTTGCCGATGTCGCCTCGATCCGCCATGCCGAGCGTGCGGTTGCCGCGGGCGCCGACGGGCTGGTGCTGCTGACGGCCGGCGCGGGCGGGCAGACCGGCTGGCTCAACCCGTTCGTGTTCGTGCGCGCGGTGCGCGCCTTCTTCGACGGGCCGCTGGTGCTGGCGGGCGGCATCACCGACGGCCACGCCCTTCGCGCGGCCGAGGCGCTCGGCTGCGATCTCGCCTATATGGGCACAAAATTCATCGCCACGCGCGAGAGCATGGCGGATGTCAGATACAAGGAGTTGCTGGTTGCCAGCACGGCCGACGATGTCCTGCTGACCACGGCGTTTACGGGCCTGCAGACCAACATGCTGCGGCGCTCGATCGAGGCGGCCGGCCTTGACCCGGATAATCTGCCGCAGCGTGGTGCGATCGATATCGGCAAGGATATCGACATCGGCGCCCGCGAGAGCCGACCAAAGCGCTGGAAGGACGTCTGGAGCGCGGGCCATTCCGTCTCGGGCGTGACGGAGGTGTTGACCGTCGATGAGATGGTCGCGCGCACGCTCGCGGAATATCAAGCGGCCGCCGCGCGTGTAAGACTCGGCTAGATCGTTACGTTCGCGCCTTTCATCTTGCCGCGGTTTGCGAAGTTCCCCGCGAGTAAGCGCTCTGGCATGGCAGCGATGCGGTAAATGCCAAGAGAAAACCGCCGCTGCGGCAAACTTCCGACACAAGGTGACGGCGAAAACGGGCAATCCGACATGACGCACGCGCGAAGGCGAGACCATTCCCGGTTTCGCCGTCGGGCGCATTTTATTCAGCGAGGCCTTCGTGTCGCTCAAGTTGCTCCCCTCGATCCTGCTCGCCTTTGTCCTGTATGCCTTCCCGGCTTTCGCGCAGCCCGGCGCTCCGCCGCCTGCGCCTGCCGCCGGCAACGCCGAGGTCCTTTCGCCCGATCAGGCGAAGCGGGCGCTCGAGACGCTCTCCGATGACAAGAAGCGCGCGCAGGTCATCGAGACGTTGCGCGCGATCGCCAATGCTTCGCCGCAACCGCAAGCCGTAGCGCCTGAGCCGAAATCCGCGATACCGCTCACGGCGGACAGTCTTGGCGCGCAGCTCCTGCTTTCGGTGTCCGAGCAGGTCGGCGAGATTTCGCGCGAGGTCGCCGACATGGCGCGGACGCTGACGCACTACCGGGCGTTCTATTACTGGTTCCTGCGGACCGCCAATGATCCGTCCGCCTATCAACAATTGCTCGATATCGCCTGGAAGCTGGCGCTGGTGTTCATCTGTGCGCTTGCTGCCGAGTGGCTGGTTTTCCGCCTGATCAAGCGACCAGTCGCGCTCCTCGAAGCGCGGCTTCCGCAAATCGCGCGTGCCCCGGTGCAGACGCTGGCCACGGCCGACCCGCCATCCTCCGCGGCGGAGGTCACTGCCGCGCCCGCGCTGCAGCGGCGGCGTCTCAGCCTGGCGCGCACCTGGCAGTCGCTGGTGCGGCTGCCCTTTGTGCTCGGACGTCTCGCGCTTGAATTGCTCCCGGTGCTTGTCTTCATCGGGATCGCCACCATGCTGCTGGGCACCGGGATCGGCGATCTCTCAACCACCCGGCTCGTGATCCTCGCCGTCGTCAACGCCTATGCGCTGTCGCGCGCGCTGATCTGCGTCGTCCGGGCGCTGGCCGGGCCGTTCGGGCTGTTTCGCGTTCGCGCCGAAACGGCAGCCTATATCGAGATATGGGCGCGGCGCATCGTCACCGTCGCCGTCGCGGGGATCGCCTTCGCCAATGTGGCGCTGCTGCTGGGCCTGCATCGCGCGGGCTACGCCGCGCTGCTGCGTCTGGTCATGCTGGTGGTGCATCTCTTTGTTGTCGTCGTCATCCTGCAGTGCCGCAGGCCCGTCGCCGACGCCATTCGCGCGCCGGCCGGCCGCGATGGCGCCGCGGCCAGGATACGCAACCGCGTCGCCGGCCTCTGGCATTATCTGGCGATCGCGCTCGACCTCGCATTGTGGGCGGTGTGGGCGCTGAACATCCGCAACGGCTATTCGCTGCTGCTGCAGTATTTCGTCGGCACCGTCGCGGTGGTGCTGATCATGCGTCTTGCCACCATCCTGGTGTTGAGCCTGATCGACCGCGGCTTTCGCATCAGCCCCGATCTGCTGCGCCGCTTCCCGGGGCTGGAGACCCGCGCCAACCGCTATCTGCCGCTGTTGCGCAACATCGTCTCGACGGTGATTGCCTTCATCGGCCTTGTTGCGCTGCTGGAGGTCTGGGGCGTCGACGCCGTCGTCTGGTTCTATGGCGGCCAGATCGGCAGCCGTTTGCTGTCGGCGGTGGTGACCGTCGGGATTGCCGCGCTGACGGCGGCGGCGATCTGGGAAATCAGCAATGCGCTGCTGGATCGCAAGATCAATGCGCTGTCGCGCGAGGGCCACTACGCGCGCGCGGCGCGGCTGCGCACGTTTCAGCCGATGCTGCGAACGGCGTTGTTGGGCGTGATCGTCACTGTCGTTGGCCTCACCGCGCTGAGCGAGATCGGCGTCAACGTCGCGCCACTGCTTGCCGGCGCCGGCATTGTCGGTATCGCCATCGGCTTCGGCTCGCAGAAGCTGGTGCAGGACCTCATCACCGGACTGTTCCTGCTGCTGGAGAACACCGTCCAAGTCGGCGACAACGTCACGCTGTCAGGCCTGTCGGGGACGGTGGAAAACGTATCGATCCGCACCCTTCGCCTTCGCTCCGCCGACGGCTCGGTGCACATCGTGCCGTTCAGCGCGGTAACGACGATCACCAATTCAAGCCGCGGAGCCGGCAACGCGGCCGTCAGTGTCAACGTGTCCTACAAGGAAGACACCGACCGCGCCGGCCAGATACTCAAGGACATCGTCGCCGAGATGCGGCGCGAGGTGGAATTCCAGCACCTGATCCGCGGCGATCTCGAATTGTGGGGCGTCGACAAGGTCGACGGCTCGATGGCCTCGATCGTCGGCCAGATTCGCTGCAGCGACGCCGGCCGCTGGCCGGTGCAGCGGGAATTCAACCGCCGCATGAAGCGGCGATTCCAGGAGTGCGGTGTCGAAATCGCGCCCACGGCTCAAACCATTCTCATGCAGGTTCCGGCGCCCGCGCCTGCCGAGGTGGCCGCGAATTCAACGCCGAGGCGCGCGGCCGGCTAGTTCGCGACGAAACGCCATTGGTATTTCTTAGCGCACGATCCGTCCCAGGATGCGCGCCGCCTGGTCGATCTCCTTGTCGTTCCAGGCGGCGAAGCCGAGAAACAGGCCTCGCTCTTCGGTCTTATGGTACAGCATTCTCGTTAGCGCCCGGCTGACGACACCCGCCTCGAGCAGCCGCGCCGATAGTTGCTGGTCGTTGGTTTGGGGACGGCATCTTGCCTCGTCACCCAGGTGCGCGAAGCCGAAGAGAAGCTGAAGGCCAGTTTTGCCCGCGAGGAGGAGCGCGCCCGCGCCGCGGCGCTGGCGCGGGAGCGCACGCGGCTGATGCGCGACCTGCATGACGGGCTCGGCGGCCAGCTCGTCAGCATCGTGGCCTTGAGCGAGCGCGGCAATGGCAGCGCGGGAATCGGCGATGCGGCGCGCGCGGCACTGAAGGATCTGCGCCTCGTCATCGATTCGATGGACGACATCGGCGGCGATCTGATGCTGGCGCTGGGATCATGGCGCGAACGCGCCATGGCGCAGCTGCGTCCGCATGACATCGCGCTGGACTGGCGCGCGGTCACGGCGCAGGGCCTGCCGGTGCATCCCGAACTGCGGCCGTGGCACGTGATTCAGATCGTGCGGCTGCTGGATGAGGCCGTGACCAATGCGGTCAAGCATGCCAATGCGAAGCGTATCACGGTGAGGATCGAGACGCTCGCCGGCGCCGATGGTCTCGACCGCGGCTGCATCACCGTCGAGGACGACGGCAAGGGTTTTGCGATCACGTCGGATGGCGCCGCGGCAGGCGCGATAAAAGCGGCGCGCGGCTTGCGCAACATGCGAAGCCGCGCTGCGCGTTGTGGCGCGGAGCTGGAATTGAGCTCCTGCGCCCAAGGGACTGATCAAGAGAGCCATCAAGGCACGCGCGTGAGACTGACATTGCCTCATCGCTTTCCCGACAGCGACGGCGCTGCCGGCTAGCTTTTACCCTGTCTGTTCGTTTTGACGCGTTTTCCTGACGCGAACCGGAATCCGCTCGAAAACGCCTTGGCTCAGCGACGGCCAACGCGATTGACCGGGCCACCACGGTTCAGCGGCGTGCCGGGACGAACACCGACGCCGCGGGCACCGACGCCGACGCGAACGACGCCGACACGGGCAACACCGACGGCCGGTGTAGCGACCACCGCTGCCGCCACCGGCGTAGGCCGCACCACGCAACCCTGCGGTACGCCGGCCGTCTTGCAGTAAACCACCGCGGCCTGCGCCGAACCCGCGCTGCCCAGCGCAAACGCCGCCACAGCGGAAAACGCCGCCAAGGTCAGACCCGCGCTCAGCCATCCTGTTTTCTTCAACATGTCATCTCTCCGATTTGGCGTGCAGCCTTGCGATGTACCGATCGGTCACCGCAGCCGACGTGAGACGTACATGGTGCAGAGGCGCGCGCGACAACATCCCATGAAGATGGCGTGACGGCGCCGCGCGACGGTTGCAGGCAATTTTCCGACGCCATGAACATGGCATGGACCAAAAGCGCAACCTCGACGAGCTTCCGCGCGCTTTCAACCCTCCTATACCCGTCGAAAGGTGATCCATGAAAAACTCAGTGAAAAAATCAATCCACGTGCCTGCCGCTGCGGCTGCTGGGCTGATGCTGTCGCTCGCCGCCGGCTCGCTGGCTTACGCGCAGTCCGGCCCCACGCCCCAGGAGCAGATGGCCTGCCGTTCGGATGCCGGAAAATTCTGCGCCGAACATGTCGGCAAGCCGCCGCAGATGAATGCCTGCCTGCGCGCGAACAAGGCGAAGCTGTCGGATGGCTGCCGCAAGGTGGTGGAATCGCGCGGCGGGTAACTGAGGACAGGAACAACGGGTACCGCTTCTTGTCCGCGATCACGTTCAAACGAACGCTGGAGCGGGATGACCAATCAGAGAAGGTCATCACGCTTCAGGAGCGGATCGTCAAAGGGTCGATCAATTATCCTGATCGAACAGCCTGATCCGCGGCATTTCGGGTCTCGCCCGCTCGGCGAACAGGTCTCTCGGCTCGGCTTCTTCCCGGATTCTGATCCGCCGCGGTTCGGTCACTTCGCGCACGCTGCCTTCAACCGCCTCCAGCTCCTGCTCGCGCGTCTGCTGGAAGCGGCGCTTGTCGGCCCAACGCTGGCGTCGCTCGGCGCGCCGCTTTTCAGCGTCCGCGCGTTTGATGTCGGCATCGCGGGCCCTGGCGAAGACGTCGCGCGGCGCGGCGGTCTTTTCATCGGCCTGTTCGGTGAATTTTGCAGGTTGCGGCAGCGGCTGTATGGGCTGCGCTACCGCTACATTATTGGCGGTCTTCTCTTCGGCGCGGGCGTTATTGGCCGATGGCGCTGCCGCCTCTGTTTGCTGCTGCGGCTGCGGTGTCTGCTGCTGTGGCTGCGTTTGCTCCTGTGCCGGCGCCGCAGCGGGATTCGTCGCAGCCACATGTGGCACCGGCTCCGCTGGTGCCGTCGCGACGGTTATCGGTTCCGCCGACATCCTGCGTTCCAGCTTGGAGACCGCCTGCGTAGGCGGGTTGGTAACGTTCGCGGCGAGATAGCCACCGCCAAGACCAGCGCCGACCGCCACGATCACGGTTCCCACGCCTGCAAAATAAGCCGTCGATATCCGCATAATTCGGCTCCATCATCCACGCGGGCAACGCGTGGCATGGGCCGATGTTCCGGCACGACACTGTGAGGAAATTGGAACCGGCGGCGCTGCAATTGCAGCGCTCGCCGCTCAGATCATCGCGGCGACTTTTTCCAGGCCGATGATGCGGGCGAGCGAGCGGACTTCGCTCTTCTGGTCTTCACGCAGCTGGAACAGAAGCGGCATCGCCGCCGACTTCAACTGCTGGACTTCTGCGGATTCGGGATCGATCGGCACGCCCGGAGCATTCGGGTTGGCCTGCCGTCCCGCATGAATCTTGCGAGCGACGGCGCGCAGCGCGGTCTCCACCGGCGGCCAATAGGATTCTTGGGAGGCGGACAGTTTCAAGCGGTCCTTGATTCCGGCGATCTGGCCGTCGCTCAGGAGCGCGTAGTTCTTCTGCGGCTGCGGCTTGGCAGCGGCCTTGGGTTTCGGTGGCGCGACGGGCGACGATACGGCGGGGGCAGTCGACGCATCAGGCGCAACTTCCCTCGGCAGCCCGATGTCGGCGGGGGCGGTCGAGGCATAGGCCTGGCGCAACGGCTCGCTCAGCGCCACGGTGGTCTGCGGCGGCTCATAGGCGGCCAGCGCGTAGCTCACGACGGCCAGCCGGTCCTTCTTGTTTGCCTTGTTCGAAACCGGCGCCTGGACGGCAGCGGGCGTCTGGACAGACGCAACAGAAGCAGAGGCCAGCTGAGGCAGCGCCGCGGGTATGCTGTCGCGACCGAGAATGGCGGTGGCGGCGGCGCCGACCACGAGAAAGCAGATCAGCGCGACGATCGTCATGGTTTTGGTCAAAAAGGTCTCCATTGCCGCCGACGTTTGGCCCTTTTGCCGAAAACTTGTACGACAATTGAGGCGTTACGATGCCCGATCGGAGCCGTAACGCGATCAAAAAGCTGGGGAAATCGTCCCGAAACAACCCGGAATCAGGCCAGCGCGGCCAATTCGTAGGCCTCCTGAATGTCGGCAACGATATCGGACGCCTCCCACAGGGCATCGGGCTCGATCGCCTGCAGCGTGACGGTCCAGTTGTTCTTGCGGTTGCGGGGCATGCTGACGACGTCAAATTCGATGCCGCGGCACAGCGGATGGCGGTCGAGCGCAAACATCACCCGCCGCCTGATCTCCTCGAGGGTCGCTTGGGTTTTGCCAAAATACCGGTCCATATCCATTTTTGCGCCCCCTCGATTTGCCGTCCGTCCGGCCGT
Source organism: Bradyrhizobium sp. AZCC 2262 (assembly GCF_036924535.1). NCBI lineage: Bacteria > Pseudomonadati > Pseudomonadota > Alphaproteobacteria > Hyphomicrobiales > Nitrobacteraceae > Bradyrhizobium > Bradyrhizobium sp. AZCC 2262. Next base: position 8,892,122 of record NZ_JAZHRT010000001.1, read on the forward strand.
GGCGGCGGACCTTCCCCTGGGGCTATTGTTGCGGCTGATATGGTTAACGGCGCGTTAAGACTCGCAATGGCACGGGCCGGAATATTGAACTAACGGCGGAGCGGAACAGCCCGGCATGGCTGAAGCGATACCCCAGTCGGAAACGGCCGCGACCGGGCCGTCGGTTCGCGCCGCGCTGGCGGCGGCCGTTGCGATTTCAGCTTTCACGCTGTCGATCGCGACATTCGAACTGTCGATGGCGGACTGGCCGTCCGGCTTCGTCTTGCTCGGGGTCGTGCCGCTGGTGGCGCTCCTGTTCTTCGGCTGCATCGTTTGGTCGGCGACGCTACTCCTGAAGATCCGTTCGGGCGGCGCGAAATTCGCCCTTCCTTTCCTGATCTGCGCGCTGACGCTCGCAGTTCTCGCCTACGCACCGCTGCACCAGATCGCTCTCCAGCAGAATTTCCGCTGGCACCGGGAAGACCGCGAACGGATCGTGGCGCGGGTCGAAGCCGGCGAACTGAAGCCGAACGTGTCCTACAACAGGAACCTGATCGCGCTCGGCGACCGCGAGCCCAACGTTTCCGCAGGCGGCAACGACATCGTCGTCGATGAAACCGATGAAGGCACCTACGTGCTGTTTCTCACCTCACGCGGCCTGAAGCACTATTTCACCGGCTTCCTGCGCGTGCCGCCGGGCGGCGATCCCAAAAAATTCTTCGAGTTCGAGGACAAGCCACCGAGCCAACTCGTCCGCTACGACAAGGACTGGTATTTCGTTGCGAATTAGGCTGATGGCTTGACGCGTTTTCTTTACGCGAACCGGCATCCACCCTCGGATCAAGTCCGAGAGCATGCTTCGCTCGAAAAACGCTATGGCCCTCTCAAACCAGCTCCATGCGCAGATGGCGCCCAACTGCCTGCGCGGCGCGCGCCAGCGTCCCAAGCGTTACCGACTCGTTTTCGGGATCGAGCAAACGATTGAGCTGAGCGCGGCTTGTCTTCATGCGGATGGCGAGCTGGGTCTTGGAAATTTCCTCACGCCGCATCAGTTCGTCGAGCTGCCGCACCAGCACACGCTTGATCGCCCGTGCAGTTACGCCCTCGTAGGTTCCATCCTCCTTCAGAAAATCATCGAAAGAGGATCCAATTCTGCCCTTCTTGCCATGCGCCTTTTTCATGCGATCTCCTTCTTTCGCTTGATCGCCAATTCCAGATCACCTGCAGGTGTCTTCTGCGTCTTCTTGATAAAGGCGTGCAGCAATATCATTCTGCCTTCATGTTCACAGAACAGCACGCGGGCGATACGCCCTTGCGTCAATGTGCTGCGAACCTCCCACAAGCCACGACCCAGGGGTCGGCAGAGCGGCATACCAATCGGCCATGCGAACTCGACATCCTTGATGTCCTCGCCGACGATCTTGCGATCATCGGCCGACAACGCCTTCAGCCATTCCCGAACCGGCTCACGACCGGAGGAAAGGGCGTAGAAGAAAGCGGGCAGCTGTTTCATCGGCCACAAGCTTGTACCAATTATGGTACGTTTCGGCAAGAGGAATCTGCCCCACTTATCGCTTCGCCTGGGCCACGCGCTGCGGCCATCCACCTGCGACGGTGCCGAGCGCGATGCCGCCGATGATCAACGTCATCGCCAGAAACAGCGACGGTTCGAGCGGTTCGTTCAGCATCACGGTGGCGCTGATGATCCCGAGCAGCGGCGTCGCCAGCAGGCACAGCGAGGTAGTGACGGCGGGCAGGCTCCGGTTCACCATCGTCATCGCCCAGTTGGCGAACGCCGTGCAGACAATTCCGCTATAGAGCATCAGGGCGGCGAGGCGCGCGGTCCACACGATGTGCAGCGCACCTTCCGTGATCCAGGCGATGGCCGAGAGCAGCGTGGCTGCTAGCAATACCTGCCAGAATACGAGTTGGAAGGGCGTCGAAATCCATTTGTGCGCCCGGACATAGACGATGTTGGCGGCCCAGCAGAATGCTGCGAGCAGAATCAGGCCGCTGCCGAACAGCGCGTCACGGTCACCCCAGTTCAGCGTCTGCGGATTGAAAATGACCGCGAGGCCCGCAAGGCCGCAGCCAATCCCGATCGCGCGCCGGCGCGTGATGTGCTCCGACAGGAACATGGCGGCGCCGATCGCGACCCACAGCGGCGTCGTATAGCCGAGCACGATCGCCCTGCCCGCTGGCACGAACTGCAAGCCGGCGGCGACCAGCGCCGAAAACGCCACCAGATGCAGGATCGAGGTGCAGAACACGACCGGCAGGTCGCCGCGCTTCGGGACGATGAATTGCCCCTGCGCCCACAACATCGGCGCCAGCGTCGCGGCGGCGATCATGCAGCGCAGCGCCGTGGCCCATAATGGCGGCACATCCTGCACGATCATCTTTGTCACCGGCCAGTTGGTCCCCCATGCGAGCACGACGCCGGCGAGCAGCACCGCCGCGCTGCGGGTTGAAAGTCCACTGGCCATGCCGAATGCGTCCCATCCTGATGCGTTTCCACATTGCCTAGCCCCTGAACTGGCCCTAATGAAAGGACCAGTCTCGGTGATTTATTGGATCCAGTTATGGATGACCTGCTGCCCGGCATGCTGCATCTGGTGCGCGACGGCGGAGAGACGCTGACGCGCCAGCTCACTGATCAGTTGCGAGGCCTGATCACCAAGGGCCGCCTCGCACCCGGCCAACGCCTGCCGTCGAGCCGTGAGCTTGCGCAATCGCTCGGCCTGTCGCGGAACACCGCCTCGTTTGCGATCGAGCAATTGGCCGCGGAAGGCTATGTCACCCTTTCCGCCGGCCGCCGTCCGGTCGTGGCCGAAGGCCTGTCGCTCGATAGCCGCAAGAGCTCACCGCGAAGCAGTCGCGGCGGAGGCGCGCAAATACGCGTGTCGGCCTGGGCGAGCAGCCTTCAACGGTCGATCTGGCCGCCGATTCATAAGGAGCGGCCCCGGCCGTTTCAGCCGGGGCTAGCGGATGAGCGCGAGTTTCCGCACGATGAGTGGAGCCGTTGCCTGCGGCGCGCCGCGCGGAACGCTCCGCTACGCCGCGATCGCCCCATCAACCATCCGCCGCTGCAGGAAGCCTTGCTCAGGCATCTCGTGGTTCATCGCGGAATCAAGGCCGTGGCCAACCAGATCCTGTTCGTGCCCACGGCGCAAGCCGGCTTGACTTTGGTCGCCAATGCGCTGCTCGAACCGGGTGATCACGCCTGGGTCGAAAGCCCGGGCTACGGCGGCGCCAACGTCGCATTTCAGGCCGCCGGCGCCATCGTCTCCGGCATCCCGCTCGACTCGCAAGGCATGGCCATTTCTTCGCACAAGGAAACGCCCCGGCTGATCTTCGTCACCCCGTCGCACCAGTATCCGACCGGGCGGCTGATGCCGATCGGCCGCCGTCTCGAACTTCTTCGTTTTGCCGAGACCGCAGGCGCCTGCATCATCGAGGACGACTATGACGGCGAATTCCATTATGAGGCACGCCCGGTGGCCGCGCTGCAGGGGCTCGCACCGTCACCGCGCGTATTCTATCTCGGCACCTTCTCGAAAGCGACCTACGCGGACATTCGCATTGGCTATGTCGTCGTGCCGGAGGCTCTGATCGACATCTTTGAACTCGCGCAACGGCAGATGGGAATACTGACCTCGATCACGATTCAGGATGCGCTCGCCGAATTCATCGGTGCGGGCGCCTATCTCGGTCACATCAGAAGGATGACGCGTCTCTACAGGGGCCGACGTGATCGCATGCTGCAGGCCCTTGCCACCGAGACCGGCAACCGACTCGCGGTCGAAACTCCGGCCGGAGGCATGCAATTGCGGCCGGCAAAGCCGTCGACCTGGTTCAGCGCGCGGGCGAATCGCCAGGTCAACCCGGCGCCGATCGCCACCAGCATTACCGAATAGGACAGCCGCGCGGTGAAGATGCGGTTCGGCGTCATCTGGAACACCGAAAGCAGGTCGGCGATCCAGCAGGTCAGCATGATCGTGACCGCGCAGCCGAGCAATAAGCTGGCAACGTTCGGCCGTTTCAGCGCCGAACGGGCGGTGACAACGGCCATAATGACCAGCGAGATGCCAACCATTGGCACCGCAAGAACGAGGAACAGCGTGCGGGACAGCGCCTGGTTGCCGAACAGGCCGCCGAGCGCCAGCGCGATGCCTGGTATGAAAAAGATCCAGCCATAGCGCTGCCATTTCCACCCCGAGAACAGTAGCGCGAATGTCAGCACCAGCGCGCTTTCCAGCGGTGCGGAGGAAATCAGAACCACGTTGAGCCGTGAGAACGGCGTCTCGCCCATCGGCGTTTGCAGAAAGGCCTGCGCGACGCCGACCGCCATCGCCGCCGCCAGAACCCCGTAGGCCGGCTCGTGGCGGCGCATCACCCACATGATGCCGAGAATGACCGCGAGGATTGCCTGCCACGACGAGAACACCACCGGCAGGGTGACGAAGACCAACGTTCTCAGATCATAGGTTGGGCGCAGCAATTCGTCCGGACCGACCCAGACGCGATCGAGGAAGCCGGTGATCGGGCCCCAGATGAACAACCGGATTGCAATCGCGTTGTCGCCGTCGCGCAGCACCGACGCCGGGATCACCGCGATCGCCGGCGTGTTGCGGTCGGGGCGGTTGGCGGCGGGATCGCGCCGGCTGTCGAGGATCACGACATCGTTGACGGTGACCTCGACGCCGTTGGTGAAGCGCGGCAGGAACACCGACCAGGCCCGCACGGCTTCGCCGGCCGGGCGAACGAATTGTCCCGTGAAGCGGGGCGGATCGTTCATCGCATTCCGCAACGGCGAGAAATACGGCAGTGTCACCGCGCGCTCGACCCCGGTCTCGGTGAGATTGAACGCCGTGACCTGATATTCGGCGGGAGGTCCGGGAAGCGACTGCAAAAGCGCCAGCACGCAGGCGCCGGCGATCACCGCCTGCAGCAGGAGATACTGGAAGAGGCGCGACGTCTGCAGCCGCCGGCGCTCGCGGCCAGGCAGTTGTTCCGCCGTCGCGTCCTCGTCGTGGTCGTTCACAACTTTATCAAGCCTTGCTGGACCGCCTCGAACACCGCCTCACCGCGGGTATGAACCTCGAGCTTGCGATAGATGTTCTTGATATGCCCGGGCACGGTCTGGCGCGACAGGCCGAGATGGCTGGCGATCTCGGCGTAGCTGAAACCCTTGGCGATGCCCCAGAGGATGTCGATCTCGCGCGGCGTCAGTTTTGCGGTGTTGAGCGCAGGGCCGGGCGGCGGCTCGGGCGTGTTCTGGGTCCGCCGCACGATGAAGCGCGCGATCGAGGCCGAGATCGGCGAGTGCCCGGCGACGAGGTCGCGCACGGTGGCGGCGATATCGATCGGGAAGGCGTCCTTGAGCAGATAGCCCGTGGCGCCGACGGTAATCGCCGAGATCACGCTTTCCTCGTCGCCGAGGATCGAGATCACCATGATCTCGGTGTCGGGAAAGCACCGACGTGTTTCGCGGATCAGGTCGACGCCATGGCCGTCGGGCAGTTGAAGGTCGGTCAGCAGCACTTTTGGCGCGCCCTGCGCGAGACAGGCGCGGGCTTCAGCGAGCGTGCCGGCGGCCCTGACCTGATATCCGGCCTTGGTCAGCGCGTCCTGCAGCCGCCAAAGCGTCGGCGCGTCGTCCTCGACCAGCACGACCGTGATGGCCTCCGCCTTCGGCTCATCGTTCAATGAATTCATTTGAAAAACTCCGGCCGCTGTCCCTGCGGCCTTTGGCCAAGTGTAACGCCGCGGCGGCTTTTTGCGACACCCATGTTCATGGGGCGGGGTTTTTACGAGATTCGGAGGAGACGCGTCTGGCGAAAAGGGCTTATACGATTGCCTCTCAACGAGGCCCCTTCAGATGCCGAAAGCCCCCAAAAACGCTCCGCCGAACCCGCACGCTTCCGAAGCTGGTCTTGCCGTCACGCCCAGCGACGTCACAGCCGCGGCGGCTGCGATCCGCGGTTCCGTCATCGTCACCGAATGCGGCCAGAGCCGGACGCTGAGCGAGATCTGCGGCTGCAATCTCTGGCTCAAATTCGAGAATCTGCAATTCACCTCGACTTTCAAAGAGCGCGGCGCACTCAATCGGCTGCTGGCGCTATCGCCTGACGAACGACAGCGCGGCGTGATCGCGATGTCGGCCGGCAATCACGCGCAGGGCGTGGCCTATCACGCCAACCGGCTTGGTATTCCCGCCACGATCGTGATGCCGGTCGGCACGCCGATGGTGAAGATCGAGAACACCAGACGCCACGGCGCCGAGATCATCATTTCCGGTACGCTGGAGGAGTGCGGCGAGTTCGCGATCGCGCATGGGAAGGTGAAGAACCTCACCATGATCCACCCCTACGACGATCCCTTGATCATCGCAGGGCAGGGCACCATCGCGCTCGAAATGCTCGCTTCCGTGCCGCAGCTCGATACGCTGGTGGTTCCGATCGGCGGCGGCGGGCTGATTTCCGGCATCGCGGTCGCGGCCAAATCGCTGAAGCCGGAGTTGCGGATCGTCGGCGTGCAGGCGCAGCTCTATCCCTCGATGTACAACGCCATCAAGGGCGAGCACCTGCCGATGCGCGGCGATACGCTGGCCGAAGGCATCGCCGTCAAGGCGCCGGGCCGGATCACCACCGAAATCATCCATCACCTCGTCGACGACATCGTTCTCGTCACGGAGGATCAGATCGAGCGCGCGGTGGCGATGCTGATCGCGATCGAAAAGACCGTGGTCGAGGGCGCCGGCGCGGCGGGCCTTGCCGCGGTGCTGGCAGCGCCGGAACGTTTTGCCGCGCGCAATGTCGGCCTCGTGCTGACCGGCGGCAACATCGATACGCGGCTGATCGCCTCGGTGCTGACGCGCGAACTCGCGCGCGAGGGGCGGCTGACGCAGATCGCCATCGACATCGTCGACCGGCCGGGGCAACTGGCGGCGGTCTCGGCGCTATTGGCCGAAGTCGGCGCCAACATCATCGAAGTCTCGCACCAGCGCACCTTCTCCGACCTGCCTGCCAAGGGCACCTTGCTCGAAGTCGTCATCGAAACGAGAGACCGCGCGCATCTGGAGGACGTGATGAAACGGCTCGGCGAAGCCGGCTTGGTCGCGTGGCTGCCGGGGCGGCGATAACGTAGCGTTTTCAAGCGATGCAGATACCGGTTCGCGTAACGGAAACTTGGCGTCAAGGCGACGTGCTGGGCGCAAACCCGTGCAAATCACGGCGACCGGTGAACGCCTGCTGCTGAGCTGCTCCTTTGGTATCGATCGGCATACTCAGAATACCTTTCGCTACTCGACGTTCGGAGATTTGTTCGGCACCGACTCGATGATGAACGGAGCGCGGTATTGGATTCCCTCGTCGTGCAGCGCTGGCCCCGATCTCGTTTCCCGGGTCAGAATGAATCCACCGCTTTGCCGGATTTGAGCCGCATTGTGACCCAGTTCGCGGCCAAAGGTCGTGCGGGCGGGGGCGCAACACCGGGGTTTTCATGTCCGGTCATTTGCGATTTTGCTTCGGCGCTATTGTCCTTCTCGCGGCTCTCCCGACTTCGCCTGCGTCTTCGAATCCTTTTGCTGACTTCTTCAACGCCGCTCCCCCGAAAGCCACTGCGCCCGCTGCCGCGGAAGAGGAGTGCTTGCCGCGGCCCGGCAAGTCGACGACGGCCGGCCAGCGCTGGGTCTATCGTTTGGAAGGCCACCGCAAATGCTGGTTCCAGGCCGCTGAGGGGATCGCGACCGTGAAGAAGCAGGTTCGTCATAGCGCCGCGAAGCCTCGTGTCGCCGTTCCTGAGGAGAACGAGGCCGCGCCGCGCAAGCGGAAGGCGGACGTGGATGCGCGTGCGGAGCTGCTGCGTTCCGCAACGGCGGAAACGTCTCAGCCGATGCCGCTCGCACCCGAGTTCAAGGTGGTTGATGCCGCTTCCGTCCTGGCTACGGGGACCGCTGCCTCCGCGCCACCGGCCGTCGTCGAAAAGCTTACGCCCGACGATCCCATGCCGAGCCAGGTCGACGTGGAGACGCTTCTGGCGGCCGCACCGGCCCCCAGCGACGCGGTTGCCGCCTCCGTGCTTCCGGCGCCGGTCGCCTTTCCTGTCGCCGAGGCCGCCGATGACGGGCAGGGCTGGATGGCAACCTTGCTTGGCATGCTGCTGATGGCGCTGGGGCTCGTCTCCGTCTTAGGCTCGAGCCCGACCCTTCGGGAGGCCGTGCTGTTGCGCGATTGATGCAAGGACCGGGTTGGCGGCCATAGCGGACGACGGATTCCGGATGCTTCACGTCACCGCGACGCAGGTGCAGACTTTGAGCAAACTATCAACGACGAGTTTCGATGAACCTGCCGATGCTTTCGCGAGTGGCTCCATCAACGCCTGCATTGTGAATGGCATCGTTGGAAAGCGCGATGCATCCAGAGGCCATCGCAGCCGGCAAATATCGCCGAGTGGCGCGTCGGCCGTTACGACCCGACGCGAATGCGTTGCTCGATGTTGGCCGCCGGTCCCCCCGCGCGGACGTTGCGAGTGCCTGATGGAAATGTTTGTGAGCCCGCCATGCTTTTCCACGGACCAATAGTTTCGACAATGATATTAATTCCGGCCACCGCGCTTTCGATTTGGCGCTGCACGCTTTCGACCTCGGACTTCAGGAATTCCTGCATTTTTTGCAGTTCGGAAGCCAACTTGTGAAGTTCGTCTATCGAGTTTGTGGTCAACCGGGCCACGGAAGAGTTGAATCGTTCGGTGGTGATCTCCAGCGGACCAGCAGGATTCGATTTCTCTTTGCTGGGTTGTGTCGCCAGCGTCTCCTCCGGCGGAGGTGTTTTCTCGTCGGATGCGGCAGACGTTGGGGTATCCATCAGATCCTCCCTTGATGTCCGCAGCCCGCTGCAACAGTCGTCGTTGAGTCGTTAGGCGATTTGGTGGCATGGCGGTGGCGATCCGGGGCCAGTCTCTGTATTTGCTGCCGTGGAACTCCGACCGTCGCCGCATAGGCGCGCTGACAACTCCGCGCCCTAATTCACCAGCCTCACCGCGCCGGTGTCGCCGACATCATACCCGCCAAGCTCGCTTGCGCGATCACGAAAACCCGCCTGGCGCATGAACTCGAACAGCGCCTGCGGTCCCTTCATGAAATAATCGCGCCGCCGCATCACGAGATCAAAACGCTCCCAGGTAAGCGGCAGGAAATCGAGGGCTGCCGATTTCGCCACGCTTCGCGTGGCGATGCCGCAATCGATGCGGCCTGCGCGGATGGCCTGCGCGATATCAGGGCCGGTCGGAAAGGCCGGTTTTGCCAGTTTCAGATCGTCGAGCGCGAGGCGCGCGCGCGCCAACAGCGCGAGCAGCAGCAATTGCGCGCCGGCACCGGCGGGACGTTGCGCGATGCGCGCGCGCGACGTCGCGATCGAGGCCATGTCGCTCAAGCCCAGCGGATTGCCGGGCGCGACCAGAATGCCCTGCTCGCGCCGCGCAAACGCAATGACAACGGCATCGTGCAATCCCGCTGCATCGGCAACCACGTCGAGATTGGCCGTTTCGTCATCGCCATCGAGGCGGTGCATATGGATGGCCGCGACGATCACCTCGCCTTGGGTCAGCCGCCGCACGCCCTCCTCGCTGCCTTCGGGCAGGCTGGCGAGGCCGGAATTGCTTTCGCGCAGCGCCCATTCCAGCAGCGGATCATGACTGCCGCCCATGATCGGCGGCGCCGTCACCTGCGCCAGCGCGGCGTGCGCGATCAGTCCGGCGGACACCCAGCGGTCGAGGGCGGCGCGCGGAAACAACCAGCGCCCGGTCACCTTGCTGCAGGGCACTTCGCGGGTCGCCACCAGCTCGTAGAGCTTGCGTTCAGAGAGCCTGAGATACTCGGCCGCTTCGTCTGTCGTCAGGAGTTCCGGCATAGGCACCAATATGAATAGGAGTGCAGATGCTACAGAAATTGACCATAATGGTACGGTCTGCGCAAGATGTGCTCAACCGGAAATCGCCATGCCAGCCGACGTGTCCGCCCTTCAACTTGTGCTCAGCGGCGATGCCACGCTGTTCGCCATCGTGCGGCTGTCGCTCTATGTGAGCCTGTCCGCGGTGGTGCTGGCCGCGCTGATCGGCATTCCGCTAGGGGCCTGGATCGCGTTGACAAGATTTCCCGGCCGGCAGGGCGTTATCGTCCTGCTGAATGCCCTGATGGGCCTGCCGCCGGTGGTCGTTGGCCTTGCGGTCTATCTGGCGCTGTCGCGTTCCGGGCCGCTCGGCTCGTTCGGCCTGCTGTTCACGCCGCGGGCCATGATCATCGCGCAGACCGTGCTGGTCGCGCCGATCATCGCAGCACTTGCGCGACAGACCATCGAGGATCTCTGGCTCGAATATCGCGACGAACTCACCGCGATGAATCTCGGTCCTGTCAGCCGCGTCGCTGCGCTGATCTGGGATGCGCGCTTCAGCCTCGTCACCGCGCTGCTCGCCGGCTTCGGCCGCGCGGCGGCGGAGGTCGGCGCCATCATCATCGTCGGTGGCAATATCGATGGCTTTACCCGCACGATGACGACGGCGATTGCGCTGGAAACTTCCAAGGGCGACCTGCCTCTGGCGGTCGGCCTCGGCCTCGTGCTGATCGCGATCGTGATCGCCGTCAATGCGCTGGCCTGGACCGCCCGCCGCGCCGGCGAACGACTGGCGGGATGACCATGCGCGCGCCTTCGAGCGAACTGCCCATTGTATTCGATGGCGTTACGGTGACGGCAGGCGCCGTCACAATCCTCGACGATATCGCGCTCACGCTGGCGCCGGGCCCACCGACGGTGCTGATCGGCCCGAACGGCTCGGGCAAATCCACGCTGCTGCGCGTGGCGATGGGGCTGCTCGCGCCCTCACGCGGACGTATCACCTGGGGCGGCCTGGAAAATGTCCCGCCGCTCAGGCGCGCGATCGTGTTTCAGCGGCCGGCGATGCTCCGGCGCAGCGCCGCCGCCAACATCCGTTTCGCGCTGCGCGCCGCGGACGTGCCGCGCGCCGAACACGCACGCCGCACCAGCGAGTTGCTCGAACTGGTCGGTCTCGATCATCTCGCCGACCGTGCCGCGCGCCGGCTGTCCGGCGGCGAGCAGCAGCGGCTGGCGTTGGCGCGCGCGCTGGCGCGCGATCCGGTCGCGCTGTTTCTCGACGAGCCGACCGCGAGCCTCGATCCCACCGCCACCAAGGCGGTGGAAGACATCATCCGCACTGTGAGCGAACGCAACATCAAGGTCGTGATGGCGACCCATGATCTCGGCGAGGCGCGCAGGCTCGGAGGCGACATCGTCATGCTTCACCGCGGCCGTATCGTGGAGACCGGCGCCGCCGCGTCGTTCTTCGATCGGCCGCAAACTGCCGAGGCCAAGACATTCCTCGCGGGCGAATTGCTGGTTTAGAGCATGATCCGGAAAAGTGGGTACCGGTTTTCCGAAAGGATCATGCTCAAGAAATTGATGGGAGAAAACAAAATGAACATGCTCACGCGCCGTTTGCTGATAGCGGTGACCGCCAGCCTCGTATTCGCAGGCTACGCCGTCGCACAGGAGAAATCGATCGTGGTGGCCTCGACCACCTCGACGCAGGATTCCGGCCTGTTCGGTCACATCCTGCCGATGTTCAAGGCCAAGACCGGCATCGACGTGAAGGTGGTGGCGCAGGGCACGGGGCAGGCGCTCGATACCGCGCGTCGCGGTGATGCCGACGTGGTGTTCGTCCACGCAAAACCTGCGGAGGAAAAATTTCTGGCTGAAGGCTTTGGCGTCAAGCGCTACCCTGTGATGTACAATGACTTCATCCTGATCGGCCCGAAGGGCGATCCGGCCGGCATCAAGGGATCGAAGGACATCGTTGCGGCGCTCGGTGCGATCAAGGCCAAGGGCGCCGACTTTATTTCGCGCGGCGACAAGTCCGGCACCCACCAGGCCGAGCTCAACCTCTGGAAGGTTGCCGGCATCGACATCGCGAAGGATAAAGGCCCCTGGTACAAGGAGATCGGGCAGGGCATGGGCGCGGCGCTCAACACCGCATCCGCCTCCAACGCCTATGTGCTCGCCGATCGCGGCACCTGGCTGTCGTTCAAGAACCGTGGCGACCTCGTCATCGCGGTCGAAGGCGACAAGCGGCTGTTCAACCAGTATGGCGTCATGCTGGTGAACCCGGAAAAACATCCGAGCGTCAAGAAGGATCTTGGCAAGCAGTTGATCGACTGGCTGGTGTCGGCGGAGGGCCAGAAGGCCATCGCCGACTACAAGATCAACGGCGAGCAGCTGTTCTATCCCAACGCCAGCGATTCCGGCGCGTGATGGCCGCGCGGCTTTCTGTAGCGCTCGCATCTCTCGCGATCATGATGGTGCCTGCGATGGCAGAAGAAACGGTATTGCTCCACGCCGCCGGCAGCCTGCGCACCGCGCTGACCGAGGTGGCAAAGGATTTCGAAGCCGCAGGCCTCGGCAAGGTGCAGGCGAAGTTCGGCGCGTCCGGTCTGTTGAAAGACGAGATCGCCGCTGGGGCAAACGCAGAAGTGCTCGCCTCCGCCAACATGGAGCACCCGCAAGCCCTGGCTGCAGAGAAGCGCAGCGGCCCTGTAGCGCTGTTCGCGCGCAACCGGCTGTGCGCGCTGGCGCGGCCCGGCCTCGAGGTCACGCCGGCCACGCTGCTGGACCGTATGCTCGACCCGCAAGTGAAGCTCGGCACCTCGACGCCGAAGGCCGATCCTTCAGGCGATTACGCCTGGGAGGTTTTTCGTAAAGCGGAGAAGCTCAGCCCGGGCGCCTCTGCGACGCTCGGGAAGAAAGCGCTGCAGCTCACCGGCGGGGCCTCCAGCCCGCCGGCGCCGCAGGGCCGCTCGATCTATGGCGACCTCATCGTGCAAGGCACAGCCGATATTTTCCTGACCTATTGCTCCAATGCGCTCGCCGCGCAGCGGGAAAACCCCGCGCAACAGATCGTGCAACTGCCCGACGCGCTCGCGGTCGGCGCCGATTACGGCCTGACCGTGATCAACGGCGCCTCGGCATCCGCGTATAAATTCGCAATGTTCATTCTCTCGGCGGAAGGCCAGCGCACGCTTGCAAGGCACGGTTTTGCCGCGCCGGGTCTGCCGCAATAGGAGATGTCGATGTTTCGTTCACCGCTCATCGCCCTCGTGCTGCTCGCCTTGCTCGGACCGGCCAGCGCCGCCGACGACGGCTGCGAAAAATTCGCCTGGTCGCTGGCGCGTGATCGCGCAGCATTCGCCGCAACCGGCAAGACTGTGATTGCGGCCGGCGAGACGCTGGCAGCGCTGCCGGCGGGCGCGCTGGTCATTCGCCTGCAGCAGGGCGCCCAGGCTTCCTTCGAAATGCCGCCGGAGCGAAAGCCGCGAACGGAGCAGTGGCATGGCGGCATGGTGCGATTGCCCGCGCTGGCAAAGTCCGGCATCTATCAGATCACGCTGTCCGACGACGCCTGGATCGACGTCATCCAGAACGGCCGCTATGCCCGCTCTGTGGGCAGCACCGGCCGCAGCGATTGTCCGGGCGTGCGCAAGAGCGTGCGGCTCGATCTCGATGCCAGCCCGGTCGTGCTGCAGGTCAGCGGCGTATCGCCGGATGCGATCACCATTGCGATCGGCGTGGTGGAATAGGTTCCACGACTCCAGCAGATTGCGCGGTCTTAGCATCCCGCCCGCACTTATTGCGCTGTCGAGGATCGGCTTCTCTGTTAAACAGATTATCAGCGCAAGATGAGGCTCAGTGATGGCGTCTCAAACTTCGGGCGAGATGAAACCGCGCAGCGTGCTGCTTTTCAGCGGGCACATGATCGATAGCCCGACCCGGAAAGAGCCCCGGTTCCCGGCAGACAAGGAGCCGATCGCCGCCAAAGCGATCGGAGATCTGCTCGATCAGATCGCGGTGGAGCCCGGTGATCTGGCAATCTGTGGCGGCGCGTGTGGCGGGGATTTGCTGTTCGCCGAGGCCGCGCTGGCGCGAGGATTGAGCGTCGCTATCTATCTTCCGTTCGAGGAGGACAAGTTTCTTGCGGAGTCCGTCGACTTTGCCGATGCGGACTGGCGTTCGCGCTATTTTGCAGCGAAGTCACAGGCCGCATTTCACATCGCGACCGAGGAGCTTGGCCCGCTCAAGGCCGACGAAAATCCTTTCGAGCGCAACAATATGTGGATGCTGCAGGTGGCCACCGGGTGCGGCGCCGAAAAGGTCGATTTCATCTGCTTGTGGAACGGGGCCGGCGGCGACGGCCCGGGCGGCACCCAGCACCTGATGCAGGAGGCGCAAAAAAAGGGTGGCCAGACCCATTGGCTGGACACGCGGCAGCTGTGGTCGTGAGGCGGACGTTGTGCTTGCTCAGTCCTTCAGCACGAATCTCCGGAATGGCGTCATATCCACGAACTTCGCGGCATAGTTACGTCCTACGGATTGCATCTCACCGATGTACTCGATCTGATCCAGCGCCTGGACGTGATCCGGATTGATCTCGTTCAGCCCCAAGGCGTCGAGGCCGTCTCGACTCACATCGGGGTTGTAGCGGGCATAAAGGAATTGGCGGCCGCAATCTTCTTCGGGCGGAATGACATCCCCCTTGAGCGGATCGCCTTGCCGCGGAATCATGTCACCGACCTCCCGGTCGATCGCCTGGCCGAACACGCAGCGGCCGATTGCGCGGCAATTGATATCCTGGTCGATCGCGGCGCCACCCATCAGCACGCCGGGAAGGTGCGCGGCGTTCACCGGCGCCAATTGTCCGCGCACGTTGAGGTCGCGGCTGACCGCTGCCGCCGATCCCGTGCCGACCGAGATCAGCATCATCTTCGTCTCTCCGACGGGCCAGTTGAGGCGGTACTGCGGAAGTGTCGCCATCCGGAACAACTGGAATGCCGGACTATTGTAGGGAGTGACACCGCCATCGACGAAGAAGAAGGTTTTTGCCGGGTCGCTTTCATCCCATGCGAGTATTTCGGGCGGGAAATAGACGGGTGCAGCCGTGCTCGCCCGCACCAGCTGCCACAGCGGAATCTGCAGATTGCAGTCTTTGCGGGTGCGATCGTTGTACCGGGCAAAGGGATTGTTGGAGACGGGCCACGGCGAATCCGTCGTTGCATTCCGCGTGACGATCAGCAGCAGCGAACGCAGGTCTTCGGCTCCAAGCTTGCGCTCTCCGAACACGCCGTTCAGTTTCTGGCGCAGCGGGTCGGCCTGATAGAAGCTGCGCAACCGGCCGATCAGGGACGTTTTTTCGAACATCAGCGGTCCCGCCTCGATGTAGAAGTCGACCAGTTCCTGAACTGACTTTCCCATCGCGAGGCCGGCCGCAATGATGGCGCCGGTGCTGGTGCCGCCGATATAGTCGAAGAAATCTCCGAGACGGAACGACGCGCCCTTGCCGGTTGCCGCCGCCAGATCCCGTTCAATCTTGCGCAGGATTTCGAGAGACATCACGCCGCGGATGCCGCCGCCATCGAGCGCCAGCAGCCTGCGCGGTCTTGTCGTCGCAAATTTTGTTTGCCAGTTGTCGAGATGAGTCATTGTCGCCTCGATTTGCTGTCGTGTTTCGATCCCGTCAGGGCGTCAACAGGGCGCCCAGCTTCTTCAACTGGTCGCTGAGTATCCTCCATCCATTTCACGGCGTTGCCGTCGCGGCCGACCTCAATCAGGCGGGCATGAGCCCGCACCGCCTCATCGAGATCCTCAGGATTTGCGATCTCTTCCCACAGCCGTTTATGGATGGCGCCCCACAGTCCCACCGTCTCGGCATCGCTCGACGCTTGTGGCGCAAGCGCGTTCAGAATGTTCTTTGCATTGATCAGCGACGTCTTCTTGTCCGGTTGTTGGAACTTGTAGGTTGCGAGCGCCAGTTGCTGCAGGATGTAGGGATCGTCAGGCTGCATCGTCTTCAGGCGCTTCAGAAGGGCCAACGGGATCGCCCAGTCTTCAGGCGCCTTGACGCCGTCCTTCTCGGCGCGAAAGCTTGCGAGCAGTTCGGCGAAGCTTTTCTGGTCGGTCGGCGCAGAGGAGGGCGCGGGCGGCCCCGCGGCTACGATCGCTTGCGCCTTGGGAAGGCTGGCAGGCTGAAGCGAGGGGATGAACAGAAAGACCGGGCTGTCGGGCTCGGGACTGTCCATCAGCGTCGTGATCTTTTTTGTCAGTTCTCTCCTGACGCGCATCACCTCCTTGAACCCGATCTCCTTACCGAGGTGTTCGTACTTCAGAATGCTGAGATGATTGAGATCGAACGGGAAGCTGAAATTGTTCTCCGCCAGCACGATTGTCCGTTGTGGCCGTAGCGCGTGACGAATGCCGAGCTCATAGACCGCGTTGACGTTGGCGGTGGACAGGTCCGCAATGACCAGATCCGCCGACAGCAGATTGTCGTACATCGGCTTGTCGATGACGGTGGAATGGATGATCTCGTCCGCGCGAACGCAGGTCTGGCCTGCCTCTTCCACGACCGGTTTGATAATGTCTTCGTAGGTTCTGTTGAGGTTCAAAACACGCTGCGGGTTCGACTGGAAGTCGGTCTTCTCGCCAAAGCCCATAATGACGAAACAGTTACCCATAATATCCTCCGGCCGG
This sequence comes from Bradyrhizobium sp. AZCC 2262, assembly GCF_036924535.1. Taxonomy (NCBI): domain Bacteria; kingdom Pseudomonadati; phylum Pseudomonadota; class Alphaproteobacteria; order Hyphomicrobiales; family Nitrobacteraceae; genus Bradyrhizobium; species Bradyrhizobium sp. AZCC 2262. The sequence continues at coordinate 8,908,690 of NZ_JAZHRT010000001.1, forward strand.
CTGGTACACCGCACCGCTGGAGTCGCTTGCAATCAATGGTTGCTTCTAAAATGGTGTACAAGTTTGATCCAGAACAGGTGTGATTGCAAGCTGGAAGCTGGAAGTTTCGTGGGCCGATATGCCGCCGAAACGAACGCGAACTTCGCGACGGTCAATTGTTCAGAAGGTCTGCGTCCAATAGTTTTTCATTCAACAAGGTACGTTCTGGATCGAATCCGTTCAGTTTCATGAACATTCAAGCGGCGATTGCGGTCTTTATGTCGCACGCCGGAACGCCACGCGCGTCGGCCGGTTAGCCTTCACACGTTTCACTGGAGTTCGATGATGAAGAAGCTAGCTATCGCGTTTGCCGTTGGTGCCGCCGCTCTGATGGGAGGTTCCGCAGCCTACGCCGCCGACAACGCGGTGAAGTCGAAACTTTCGACGGATGCTGCGCAATCCCGGATCGCCACGCGATCCCCGATCGCCACGCGATCCTCGACCGACATCAGCGCGCAACAGCGCCATCGGCATTGGCATGGCCATCACCACTGGCGCCACCGTCACTACCGGCCGTACTACGGGAGCTATAACTACTATGCCCCGCGTGCGTACGGCTACTCGCGCCCGTACGGCTACTACGGTCCCCGCTACCACGGCGGCGGCCCCGGCGTAACGTTCAGCTTCGGCAGCGGCGGATATCGCGGCTGGTAAATCAGGCTGATGAAACAAAAAGCCCGCAGCAATGCGGGCTTTTTCGTGTGACCGGTTGATGCCGACGCGTCATTGATCGATGGCGCCGGCGGCTGGATCGGTGTACGCATGAGATTCGCGCCGACATCGTGGCGCCGATCCCCTCCCGTTGAAAGAAACCAAAATGAGCGAGCGACTTGAAACGCTGAAGAAAGCCCGTGAGCGCATGATCGAGGACCGCGACATGCATGCGAAGGTGCTGGCCGCTCCCTTTGATCGCGACAAGGCCGAACGGGCCCGCAACAAATTCATCGAGATTCAGGCGCTGATCGACTCGCTGGACCGCGCGATAAGCGGGGAGGCCGTCGGCTCGCCGGCAGGCTGAGCTCAAGGCAGAAGCGACGCACCGGCGGTTGTCGCGGCTGGTACCGACAAAAAGCCCACGATTTGCGTGGGCTTTTTTGTGGCGCGCTCCCCATTGCCGGCCGCGGCCGCGTCACCTTGTCTCGGGTAGAGCTGGCATGACGGGATGGCCTGTATCCTGCTTTGACAGGTTCGCGCCGACCTGATCCATTTCCGGCATCGAGCGCGGCGACGCATTCAGCACCAGTTAAGGAGCCAGCCCCATGAAAGAACGGGAACTTCGAGACCTGATTGCAGACGTCAAGACCGGCCGGTTGTCGCGGCGGGCCTTTGTCCAGCGAGTGATCGCCGCAGGCCTTTCGGCGTCGATCGCCGGGATGATGCTGAGCCAGTCCGGGGTTGCGATGGCTGCGACCGCGCTTCCCTACAAGCCAACCAAGGCCGGCGGCGGCGGCGTGCTGAAGCTGATGTATTGGCAGGCCGTGACCCTGCTCAATCCGCATTTCGCCGTCGGCACCAAGGACCAGGAAGGCTCCCGGATCTTTTACGAGCCGCTGGCGGGATGGGATAACGACGGCAATCTGGTGCCGATCCTTGCGGCCGAAATTCCAAGCAAGGAAAATGACGGGCTGGCCGAGGACGGCCGCTCGGTGATCTGGAAGCTGAAGCGCGGCGTCAAATGGCATGACGGCATGCCGTTCACGGCCGACGATGTCGTCTTCAACTGGGAATATGCCAGAACGCCGGAGACCGCGTCGGTCTCGATCGGCAGCTACAAGGACATCACGGTCGAGAAGATCGACGACTTCACCGTCCGCCTCGTTTTTGCCAAGCCGACGCCATTCTGGGCCGATGCCTTTGTTAGCGCCTACGGCATGATCATCCCAAAACACCTGTTCAAGGATTACGTCGGCGCCAAGTCGCGCGAGGCGCCGAACAATCTGAAGCCGGTCGGCACCGGCCCCTACATGTTCGTCGATTTCAAGCCCGGCGACATGCTCCGCGCAAAAATCAATCCCAACTACCACGTCGCCAACCGGCCGCATTTCGATGAGGTGGAGGTCAAGGGCGGCGGCGACGCGGTGTCGGCGGCGCGCGCGGTGCTGCAGACCGGCGAGTATGACTATGCCTGGAACATGCAGGTCGAAGACGAGATCCTGCTGAAGATGGAAGCCGTCGGCAAGGGCAGGGTGAACATCACGCCGTCAGGCAATGTCGAATTCATGCAGCTCAACTCGACCGATCCCTCAGTCGAGGTCGACGGCGAGCGCGCCAGCATCAAGACCAGGCATCCGCTGTTCAGCGATCCGGCCGTGCGCCAGGCCATCAATCTCCTGATCGATCGCGCGTCGATCGAAAAATTCATCTATGGCCGCACGGCGCTGGCCACCGCGAACTTCCTCAACAACCCGCCGCGCTTCCGGTCGAAAAACACCAAATTCGAATTCAACATCGAGAAGGCCAACCAGATCCTCGAGGCTGCGGGGTGGAAAAAGGGCGGCGACGGCATTCGTGCCAGGGACGGCAAGCCGCTGAAGTTCGTGTTCCAGACTTCGATCAATGCGCCACGGCAGAAGACCCAGTCCATCGTCAAGCAGGCGTGCCAGAAGGCGGGCATCGACGTCGAACTGAAGTCGGTGGTGGGATCGGTGTTCTTCTCCTCCGACGCCGCCAATCCCGACACCTATCCGCATTTCTATTGCGACGCGCAGATGTACAACACCACCATGCCGCAGGCCGATCCGCAGTTCTTCATGAACCAGTATGTGTCGTGGCAGATGGCGAACAAGGACAACAAGTGGCAGGGACGCAACGTCTCGCGCTGGCAAAGCAAGGAGTATGACGAGATCTACAAGCAGGTCGAACAGGAGCTCGACGCAGTGAAGCGCGCCGCGCTGTTCATCCAGCTCAACGACCTCGTCGTGACAGACAATTACATCCAGCCCATCATCTCCCGGACCCGCGTCGCAGCGCTCGGCGGCAAGCTGACCGCGCATATCTCGGGCTGGGACAACGATCTGTGGCAGCTCGCGAGCTGGTACCGGGAGGAGTGAGACACAGTCCCGGATTTGATTTTCGATGCGTCGGCTGCCCCGCTGACCGGAATCTAATTCGACGTGATCCGAATTCGTAAGGGATCACGGCCGCGCCGGGATAAGGCGGGCGGCGCCTGGGGCACGGGAAGTGCTTAGGAAAATACAGCAAGTTTGATTTATCTGTGATGCAACTGCAGTCCGGTATTTTCACGCGTGGCTGGTAGCATGCGATTATCACTCTCTTAACCTTCAATGCTGAACGAAAAAATGCCTGATGAAACGACGGCCATGACTACGTTCCATTCGCTGATCAATGAAATTCAGGACACGACGGCATCCGGGTCGACGAAAAAGCAGGTGAGGGCGCTCACGCGCATTACCGATTTGTTCGCCGCCGGATCCAGTCGTTATTCGGCGCAACAGATCGAGCTGTTCGACGAAGTATTCAAAACCCTCGTTGCCGCAATTGAGTTGAAAACCCGGGTCAAGCTCGCCCGCCATCTCGCAACCAGCCCGGATGCGCCGGCGACGCTACTTCGGGCATTTGCCTTCGACGACGCGATCACTGTGGCGGCTCCGGTTCTGAGTCAGTCGATGGCCCTTAGCGAGGCCGATCTTGCCGCCAGCGCCAGCACCCGGAGCCAGGGTCATCTTTACGCTATCGCGCAACGTCAAACGATTAGCGAAGCCATCACCGAAATACTTATCCACCGCGGTGAACCCAGAGTCGTCCATGCCGTTGCCGGCAACGCCGGCGCCCGCATTTCGGATGGCGGTTTTTGCGAACTCGTCGCGCGATCCGCCGCCGACGTCCAGCTTGCGCTCCGTGTCGGAACGCGGCGTGATATTCCTCGACATCACTTCCTGAAACTGCTCGAAACTGCCTCCGTTGCGGTGTGCAGCAAGATTGTCGCGGCAAATCCGCAATTTGCCGAAGCCGTACAGGGTGCGGTGACGGAGGTGGTCGATGATATCAATCTGGAGGTTCGCGCCCGGTCGCCGGGTCACGCCAAGGCAAGGAGAAAGGTCAAGCGGTTCAAATACTGGCGGGAGCTCAGGGAAGCCAATGTTCATGCGTTCGCTCGCGTACAAAACTTCGAGCACACGGTGATGGCTTTGTCGGTTCTCGCAGGCTGCCCCATCGAGGTCGCCGAACGGGCGGTTCTCCATGAGAATCCCGGCGTCGTGCAAATTCTTGCAAAAGCGGCCGGCTGCTCCTGGGCAACGGTCAAGGCGCTTCTGCTGATGGAGGCCGCGGGCCGCAGAATGTCCGGCAAGGATCTGGATCGTGCGCACGAAAACTTCGAGCGGCTCGAAATCCGAACGGCCAAACGCGTGCTTGAGTTCTACGATGCGCGCCGTAACGCGCGCACCGTCGCGAGCCCTCCGGTCGCTTCGGAAGCATCTGCGGAACTGGAAGCCCTGATGGGGTAGATTCTCCCATTCAGCTGGCTCCGCAGTCAGCCGCGATCCGCGAATCCACTTTCCAAAAAATAGCCCGGGAGCAAAGTCCGTGGTGCCCCTGGCCGGAATCGAACCAGCACTCCTTGCGGAACTCGATTTTGAGTCGAGCGCGTCTACCAGTTCCGCCACAGGGGCCTTCGGTCGCGGGGCGAGAGGCCCGGTGCGGCGAAGCGCGCGGAATATAGCGGGCGGCCTGCGCGGGTCAACCCGCGCGGATGTGATTGTGGCGTGTCTCGACACTTCCGCGGCGGCGGGATAGGACGCTGGTGCCTGTTTGAGCATGAATTGTGCTCCGGAGAATGCCCGTGACATCAGCTGCCGCCCATTCCCCGCCCGCGCGCCGTGCCGCCGATCCGGCGGCCGTCGCGGCGCTGGCGATTGCGGCCGTGGCGGCGGCGACGCTGGCGGGCGCCTGGTTCTTCCAGCTCGTGCTGGATATCCGGCCCTGTCCGCTCTGCCTCGAACAGCGCTACGCCTATTATCTGGCCTTGCCGCTCGCCCTCGTGGTGGCGTTTGCCGCCGCGCGCGGGGCGCCGCGGCAGGTGGTGCTGGCCGGGTTTGCGGTGCTTCTGCTCGCAGCGCTCGCCAATGCCTGGCTCGGCGGCTATCACGCCGGCGTCGAGTGGCAGTTCTGGCAGGGCCCGACCGATTGCTCCGGTCCCGTGGCCGATCTCGGCAGCGCCGGCACGCTGCTGCAGCGGCTCGACACGGTCAAAGTGATCCGCTGCGACGAGGTGCAGTGGCGTTTCCTTGGGCTCTCGCTCGCCGGCTACAACGTACTGATCTCGCTGTTGATGGCGCTGATCGCCATGTGGGGCATCGTATCGGCAAAGCGGACAGTCTCGTAGGGGGCAAAGGCGCGCTTGCGCCGTGCCCACCATTCCAACTTCCGGTGCAAGTGATGGTGGGCAGGCCGAGCCTGTTATCGGGCGCGCATTCGCGCGACCCGATGGCTTTGCCCACCCTACCGACGGCGCGCTGATTTGCCTGGCGCGCAAGCGCAATCTCGGTGCATCGCTGCGGCAAATCAACACGACGGGCAAATCACTTCTGATTTTCAGAAATCGTGTCAAGTCCAGGAATCAAAAATATTCCGCTTCACGCGAGGGCCAAATCAACCGCATAACTCCGCCTGTCTCACGGCAGATGAGGGACGCTCGCGATCGTCACGAACGTGCGGTGAGATGCGATGGACGTGAAGGGCGCGAGACGTACGCGCCTGAAGCGTACGGCGAAGTCGTGTGGTCCTGACGCCGCGGTGCTGGCGCCAAGTTGCGCAGATTTATTTTTGTGCAGCGACGGTGGCAAGAAAGCCGTTCACCGGGGAGAGCACGAAGTAAGCCGTAAAGCCATTGCGCAGGGAAGGCCGGAATGCTCCCGCTGCCCTGTATGCTCGTGTGCAGTTTTGTTTGCGCAAATCGCACGCGAGACCGCGGGTGCAGCAAGCACCCGGTCTTCCCTGCGCCCTCTGATTTCAGAGGGCGGGAAGTTCACAAGCAAACCTCGGACGCAATGCGCCGCGAGATCGTGAAGTCGTATCCAGTTCGTAGCCCGGATGAGCGAAGCGAGATCCGGGACCACCCTCACACCGCCCCGGATATCGCTTCGCTCATCCGGGCTACAAGATGCGATGAAGAGATCGTGGCCGACCCACCCTAATCGTCCACATCCTCCTGCGGACGGCCGAACAGATGCACGATGCCGGGCGTCGTGATCGAGACGAACACGAAGCGCGACAGATGATGGGCACCGACGAAAATCGGATCGATATGCAGCGTGAGCGCCAGTGCCAGCATGGCGTCCATCGCGCCCGGCGCGAACGCCACCACGACGTCGGCGAAGCGCACATGGGTGGTCAGCACGATCACCGCGACAAAGATCGCGGAAATGACGATGGCGACCGCAAAGGAGCCCAGCGCCGCGTTGACGTGGCTGAGCAGCGTCGACTTCTTCACCCGCGCGAACCGCGTGCCGATCAGGGCGCCGATGCCGACCAGCGCCACGCCGCGCATCCACGGCGGCAGGCCACCCTCGATCATTCCGGTGCCGTGCAGCACGCTGGAAGCGATCATCGCGCCGAACATCCAGCTCGCTGGAAAACTCATCAGCCGCAACGCCAGCGCGACGGCGACCGACGCCGCAACCAGCCCGGCCAGTCCGGCCGGCGAGGCGACCGCCGTCGTGAAGGTCGGCGACGCCGAAGGCCTTATGCCGGTCAACGCCAGCAGCAGCGGCAGTGCGGCCGTGAGAATGATCACGCGGACGGTTTGCACCACGGCAATGCCGGCGACGTCTGCGCCCTTCTCGGCGGCAAGGATGACGATTTGCGACAACGCGCCGGGGCTTCCGGCCAGCAGCGCCGATGTCTGGTCCCAGCCGTGGGCGCGCTGCAGATAGAAGCTGGAGCCGAAGGTCGAGCAGAATGTCGCCAGCGCCAGCAGCCCGATGGTCAATGGATAGGCGCTGACATGCTGGATCAGTTGCCGCGACACCAGCGAGCCCAGCGTGATGCCGAGCAGCACCAGCACTGTCTGGGTCAGGACCGGCGGCATGGTCATTGGCCGTCCAGTCAGGGCGGCGATGCCGACGGCGGCCATCGCGCCGGAGATCAGCCCGCCCGGCAGGTTGAGCCACAAAAACAGCAGGCCGCCGGCGGCGCCGATGACGAGCGTCTCGATCGTGCCGAGAATTTTGGCACGGTCGGCAATGGCGGAGGACATCGAGGCGGGGATCAGGCTCACGGCGCCTTATGGCAAATCCGCACCCGAGAGACAAATGCGTCACGCGATTGCAGCATTGCGCGGCGGCGCCGGCGATGGGCCGCCGGCGTCATCAAAAATTCGCATGGCCCCGACACGGCCCTCGAGCCGGAGGCGGGGCGGTTAATTCGCCTTTGCGGTGGCGGCCTTCCTGCATTCGGAGCGGAATTTCTTGCGCTCCTTGCCGTGAAGCCCCTTGGCATCGGCTTCCTTCGAACATTCGAGCGAGGCGGCGGTGCGCGGTTTCTCGGCCTTCTTTTCCGCCGGTGCCTTGGTTTCGGTCTTGGTCGCCTCGGTCTTGGCCGGGGCCGTGGTCTGCGCAGACGCGGCGCCCATCAGCAGAAGGGAAGCCACGGCGGTCGCGGTGGCGAGGGAGGAGATTTTGGTCATGGGACACCTCGGATTGAAAACAAGGGTGCAACCGTTGCGCTGCGATGCTGAACCACAGGTGAATGAAGCTGAACGGGCCGCCACAATATTTTGATCGGACGACCGCCCCGCGCGTTGTCGCAAGCTGTAGTTGCGATAGGATGGCAGGTGCAGACGACTGCCCCAAGGAGACCAGGGATGACTATTCGAGCAAAAATACTGGGCGCGATTGCGATGTCAGGTTTGGTTGCGTTTGCGATGACATCGCAGGCGAATGCCCTCACCGCGCAGGAATGCAGCGCCAAATACAAGGCCGCCAAAGCCGCCGGCACGCTCGGCGACCAGAAGTGGAACGACTTCCGGAAAGCCCAGTGCGGCGCCGACGCAACGGCCGCGCCAGCGGCCGCCGCTCCCGCCGCTGCGGCTCCGGCCGCCGCCCCGAAGGAAGCCGCCAAGAAGGAAGCCAAGGAGGCTGCGGCGCCGGCTGCTCCTTCAGGCCCCGCGGTCTATCCGAACGCCGTCGATCCCAAATATTCCAAGGAGACCGCCGGCAAGGCCCGCATGCACACCTGCGTGGATCAGTACAACGCCAACAAGGCCGCCAACGCCAATGGCGGGCTGAAGTGGATCCAGAAGGGCGGCGGCTACTACAGCGAATGCTCCAAGAAGCTGAAGGGCGCGGCCTGACACCGAATTGGGCGCGGCCGGATGTTTCGGCCGCGCCTACAAGTCGCGGAGCAACGTCTCGGCTGATTTCGCCACCAGTTGCGCGCGCTTGCGCGGGCCCCGTTCGAGAAACAGCAGGCCCTGGCCGAACACGAAGCAGTAGAACAGGAACGCCCGCGCGTCGGCTTCCTCCGCCGGCAGGCCGGTCGCGCGAAAGAGATTCCCGACATTCCTCAACCGCGCCGCATCGACGTGGGCTGCCGCGCCGGCAGCAAGCTCATCGGATCGGGCCCATTGTCGGATCGCCAGTTCAACCGCCATGCCTTCGGTATTCACGCGCTCGGAATACTGCGGAACCAGCGCCTTCAGCCGCTCGCGCGCGGTGGTGCCGTCGAGGCTGGTATGCTTTTCGATCGCGGCGATGCGGCCCTCGCTCCAGTGCTGCAGCATGGCCTCGAGCAGGGCCGCACGGTCGCGGAAGCGGCGGTAGAAGCCGCCCTTGGTGACCCCGAGGCTCTTGGCCAGCACCTCGACCCGCACCCCCTCGACGCCGGTGCGGGCGATTTCCTCAAGGCCGGCCTCGATCCAGCTCTCGCTGCGCACCTCGCCGGTCCGCGCGTCTGCTTTGGCGTCGCTCTTGGGATCGCTCATGGTCCGGCCTCACCGAATGTCGATACGGTACCGTATTGCTAACCCGGTCGGGGTGTGATACGCCACCGTATCAAGAATTAAAAAGCAGGAGCGGAACGATGGAGACGGACGCGACCTATCGCGGCACGGTCTATCCCTGGCAATGCGATCATGTCGGGCACATGAACATCATGTGGTATGTCGGTAAGTTCGACGAGGCGAACTGGAATCTGTTCGCCCGGCTCGGCCTGACACCGTCCTATTTGCGCGAATCCGGCCGCGGCATGGCCGCGGTGCAGCAGAACGTCACCTACAAGCGCGAGCTGCTGGCCGGCGACATCGTCGAGATCAGGAGCCGGCTCCTGGAAATCCGCGACAGGTCGATCCGCTTCCTGCACGAGATGCGCAACGCCGAAACCGGCGAGATCGCCGCAGCTTGCGAATTCGTCGGCGTCCACATGGACCGGCAGGCGCGGAAGTCGACGCCGTTCGCGCCCGCAATCCGTAACGCGGCTGAAAAGCATCTCGAACCCGCGATGGCGTGAACCGCATGTCGCGCTTCCAGCCGAAGAACCCGGATTATCGCGCAGTCGCGATTCACACGTTCGAGCAGCAGCGGGCGATGAAGACGCTCGGCATTTCGATTGCGCGGCTGGAGCCGGGTGAGGTCGATCTCGCGATGGACTATTCGCTCGACCTCACCCAGCAGCATGGCTTCATCCATGCAGGGATCATCACCGCAGGTCTCGACAGTGCCTGCGGCATCGCCGCGTTCATACTGATGCCGGCGGCAACCGGGATTCTCACCGTGGAATTCAAGACCAACCTGCTGGCGCCGGCGCGTGGCGAGCGATTCGCCTTCCGCGCCACGGTGGTAAAACCCGGCCGCACGTTGACGGTGTGCGAGGCCCGCGCCTATGCAACGCATGACGGGGGCGAGACCTTGATCGCGACCATGAGCGGCACGCTGATGGCGTTGGCAGCCCGTGAGGGTGCCGCGAAGGACAGGGCGTACGCACCGGCCTGACCCTGCTGCAGTGCATACTCATGCTATCTGCATAGCAGGACGTGAAAAATCCTTCTATGGTCGCGCCGTGCAACTGAGTCTTCCAACTTGATCATCACGGCCGGGCAGGGCGTACTGGGACTGGCGTCGGGGATGCTGGTCGGTTTCTCGCTCGGCCTGGTCGGCGGCGGCGGCTCGATCCTCGCGGTGCCGCTGATGGTCTATGTGGTCGGCGTGGCGGAGCCGCATGTCGCGATCGGCACCAGCGCGATCGCGGTGGCCGCCAATGCAGCGATCAACCTGTCCAACCATGCGCGCGGCGGCACCGTGATCTGGTCCTGCGCGCTGATCTTCGCCGCCGCCGGCATGGCCGGCGCCTTCAGCGGCTCGATCCTCGGCAAGATGGTCGACGGCCAAAAACTGCTGGCGCTGTTTGCGCTGGTGATGATCGTGATCGCGCTCCTGATGCTGAAGACGCGTTCGCGCATCGGCCTGCCTGACGTCAAGGTCTCGATGTCGAACATATCAGCCATCGCCGGCCTGGGCCTTGCGACCGGGACGGTATCGGGATTCTTCGGCATCGGCGGCGGCTTCCTGATCGTGCCGGCCCTGATGCTGGCGACCGGCATGCCGATCATGAACGCGGTCTCCTCCTCGCTGGTCGCAGTCACTGCGTTCGGCCTGACCACAGCCGCCAGCTATGCCTGGTCCGGGCTGGTGTCATGGGCGTTGGCGGGACTGTTCGTGGCGGGCGGCATCGCCGGCGGACTGGCCGGCACGCGTTCGGCGCGGCACCTCGCCGAGCGCCGCGGCGCGCTCAATATCGTGTTCGCCGTGGTCATTATTGCGGTAGCGCTCTATATGCTGGCGCGTAACATATCCCTATCTCCGGCGTAGACAGGGGATGCAGCCCTTCGCGAGACCCACATGAAGCGATCGAACAATCCGGCCGGGACCAACCCGGGACGCACGCGGCGCGAGGCGCTGGGCCTGCTTGGCGGCGGTGCCGCGCTGCTCGGCGCCGGCGCGGCGCAGCGATCGGCGTTCGCGCAAGGCGACGACGACGTGCTGACCGAGGCGCTGGTGCTGCGCGATCCTGATGTGCCCGCGGCTGGTAATCCCGACGGCGACATCAACATCGTCGAATGGTTCGACTACAATTGCCCTTATTGCCGCAAGATCGCGCCCGAGATCCAGCAGGTGGTGCAGGACGACGGCAAGGTCCGCCTGGTGCTGAAGGACTGGCCGATCCTCGGCGACGTCTCGAAAATCGGGGCGCGGATGGCGCTGGCAGCCAAGTATCAGGGCAAGTACATGGCGGCGCATGAGGCGATGATCGGCGTCAGCTCGAAATTGACCGAACCGCGCATCCGCGAATTGCTGGCCGGCGCCGGCATCGACATGGATCGCCTGAATCGCGACGCGGCGACGAACGCCAAGGCGATCGACGCCATCCTCGCCCGTAACTACGACCAGGCGGTGGCCTTCGGATTCAAGGGAACGCCGTCCTTCATCGTCGGCAAGTTCCGCGTGCCGGGAATCCTGACCATGGCGGAATTCGAGATGGTGATCGCCGACGCGCGCAAGGCTAAGAAGAGCAATTAGCGATCAGAAAAAACGCCGTCGTGAAGCACGACGGCGTGAATCCTGTCGCTCCTGGCGCCTGAATTACTTCGACGAAATCCTGACCCAGTCTTCATGGGCGCGCGTCTTCAGCCTATTCCAGTCAGCGGCCGCCACGTCCCAGTTGACGATGGTGCGGTTGGCCTGGGCGACCTGGCCGTTCGCGACGCTCGACGTCTGCATGGAATCGTAGACATAAACGCCGCAAACCAGCAGCAGCGCACCCAAAATCATTCCGACAAACGTCTGCATGGCAATCCCTCCGTTGCGGCTGATAACGCCGAGCCCGAAGGATGGTTCCGCCTCTACGGCCCGTTCAGCCATTGCAGGATTTCCGCGTTCATCTCGCGCGGATAGGTATGGCTGAGGTCGTCGATCTCGCGATAGGTGACCTTGGCGCCCGCCGCCGACAGCGCCTGGCTGGTCTGCCGCGCCACCTGCACTGGAAACATCCAGTCGAGCCGGCCATGCACGATGTGAATGGGCAGGCCGCGCAGCCTGTCGGCATCGGCCATTTCCGTCATTAGCGGATGAAACGTCGCCGACACCGGCGCGAGGTGGGTGAAGGGCGAAGCGCCGTCAAAACCCGTCACGTAACAGAATGTGCCGCCGTCGCTCATTCCGGTCAGCAGCATCCGCTCTGCATCGACATTCCAGCGCGCCCGCACGGAATCCAGGATGCGCATCAGGTTCGGCGTATCGGTATCCTCGCCCATCAATGCCCAGGTGTTGCCGGTGGCGGTTGGTGCAACCAGGATCGCGCCGCGGCTGCGGGCGTCACGCAGCCAGCTCCAGAGGAAGCCGCGGCGATTGCCGCTGCCGCCATGCAGCGCCATCACCAGCGGCCATGCGCGGTCGGGCGCGTAATATTCCGGCACGTAGAGCGAGAAGCCGCCGCGGCTGCCGGGCTCGTTCTGATTGTGGAAGATTCCGGTGTTGGCGTTGGCCGGCACCGCCAGCCGCGCTGCGAGATCGGCGTCTCCATGCAGCGCAGGATCGACAAAGAACTGGTTCACCGGCGGCAATCTTGCCGACAGCGCATACAGCGCCTCCTGCGCGCGCGGGACGTAACGCAGCGCACGAAACAGGCTGACGAAATCGCCCTGGCCATTTTGCACGACGCGCAATCCCGCGAACGCGGCCAGCGCCGCATCGCTGGCCGTTTCCAGCGGGGATTTGATGTCTGCAAATTCCGAAGGCCATTGCGCGAGCCGCGGCCGAACGTCGCGCAAGGCTGCGTCCGGCTCGCCTGCCGCTTGCATCACACGGTCGAAATCCGGCGGATTGAGGTAGCGCGCCACGAAGCCCAGCGTTTCGAGCGACTGCAGCAGCGGCGGCAGCACCGCCACGATGTCATCCACCACAGCCTCACTCATCGGGCGTACTCTGCTTTCAATGGAGGGCTTGGTTCAGTGAAGCCTTGGTTCAGTGAGCCTTGGTTCAGCCCTGGCTTAATGCAGCCTCAGCTTAATGCAACCTTGGCGCCTTCAACAGCTTGGCGCGATCGGTCGAGCTCAGCACTACGTCGAAGGTGACGCCCTCATGGTAGACCGTGAGCGGCACGTCGACGCCGGCGGCGCCGAGCGACCAGAGTTTTCGGTAAAAGCCGATCTGGCTGGTGACCTTGTCGCCGTTGACCGCAAGGATGACGTCGCCCGTCTTCAGTTCGGCGCGCGCTGCCGGTCCCTTGCTGGCGATGCCGACCACCACGACGCGGCTGTCGATTTCGGTGGTGTACATGCCGAGCCACGGCCGCGACGGCTTGTTGACGCGGCCGAATTTCCTGATGTCGTCGAGCACCGGCTTCAACAGATCGATCGGCACGATCATGTTGACGTGCTCGGCCTTGCCCTCGCGCTCGCGTTCGAGCTGCAGCGAACCGATACCGATCAGTTCGCCGCGGTTGGAGATCAATCCGGTGCCGCCCCAATTGGGATGCGCGGGATGGGTGAAGATCGCCTCATCCAGCAGGTATTCCCAATAGCCGGCGAATTCCTGCTTGGCCGCGATCTGGCTTGCGACCGAGCGCGTGCGTCCGCCGGCGCCGCCGACCACCACGCGGTCGCCGATTTGGGTGGCGGCGGACGAGCCGAGCTGCAGCGGATCGAGATCGAGGTCGCCGAGCGCTTGCACCAGGCCAAAGCCGGATTCGAAATCGAAGCCGAGCGCGTGGCCTTCCACCACACGGCCGTCGCCGCGATGCAGCCACACCGCTTCGGCCTCGGTGATGAGATAGCCGATGGTCAGCACCAGCCCGTCATCGATCACGACACCATTGCCGGCGCGTTCGGTGCCGAGCGTCTCGGCGCTGTGGGCATCGGGCGGAATGATCGAGTGCAGCCCGACCACCGACGACAAGGCTTTGTCGAGGTCGAAAGCGTAGTCGCTCGCGCGCGGCTGGTTTGCGGGCGGCACTCTCCACTCGGTCAAAGAGGGCATGGATGGTCTCCTGGCGAACCGGCGCGCTTTCGGCAGGGCGAAAGCGCCGGGAATTCATGACAATCTATGCCGCAAACGGCCGTCTTTAAAGTGTCCCCCAAAATGGGCCGCGATGCGACTCATAAGAGGCCATATTTATGAATGTTCCACGGCCATTGAGGGTTAGCCCGCCTTGGCCCGTTCGCGCGAGGGCATGATCCGGAAATCGCGATTTTCCTTCAGCCAGCTGGCGCGTTCGTCACGCAGCAGCGTTCGGCGAACCTTGCCGGAATCGTCGCGCAGGCCGACGCTCACCGTCTCGAAACTTTCCGGATGCTTGTAGCGGCTGAGCCGATCGGCCAGGAATGCGGCCATGCCGTCGGCAACCGCTTGCGCATCGATGCTTGGGTCGAGTTCGAGGATGGCGTGCACGCGCTGCCCGAATTCCGGATCGGGGAGGCCGACGACGACGCAGGAGCGCACCTCGGGATGTTCCGTCACCGCGGCCTCGACTTCCGCCGGATAGATGTTGGCGCCGCCGCGCAAGATCATGTCGGCGAGGCGGTCGCCGAGATAGAGATAGCCGTCCGCATCGAGCCGGCCGATGTCGCCGAGCGATTCCCAGCCGTCCGCGCGGCGCTTCGGCTCGGCGCCGAGATAGTGATAGGTGGTGCCGGCCCCGTCATTGGGCAGGAAATAGATCTCGCCGGTCTCGCCGGTGGCGACCTCGTTGCCGTCCTCGCCGATGATGCGCAGGCGCGCGGTCTCGCCGATCTTGCCGACCGAGCCGCGGTGTTCGAGCCATTCAACGCCCGATATGATCGTGGCGCCCTGTGCTTCGGTGCCGCCATAGAGTTCGTAGATGCGCTCGGGCCCCAGCCACTCGATCCATTTTTCCTTCAGCCATGGCGGCATCGGCGCGGCCATGTGAAACACGATCTGCAGGCTCGACAAGTCGTAGCGGTCGCGCACCTCGTCGGGCAGCGCCCAGATCCGGTGCATCATGGTGGGCACGAAATTGACCCACTGTATCCGGCTGGCCTCGATCAGGCGCAGGCATTCCTCAGCGTCGAATTTGACGAGGCCGGTGACGCGTCCGCCGTTGAACAGCGCGCTATGCGACACGATGAAGGGTGCGTTGTGATAGAGCGGGCCGGGATTTAGCAGCGAGCCGTTCTGCGGAATGCCGAGCCCCGATGGGGCCGTCGTTTCGACCACGGCGGGCCGGTGATCGAGGATCACTTTCGGCCGACCGGTCGATCCTCCGCTGGTCATCGCCTTCCAGTAGCGCGCCACCGGATTGTCGATCGGTTCGTCGGAAAAGCCGTCCGGCACGAAATCGGCCGGCAGTGAATTGGGCGCGTTCCAGTCGGGCTGGCCGCCGACCACCAGAGACGGCTTGAGGATGTCGAGTACGGCTGCGGCTTCCCCACGCGGCAGCCGCCAGGTCAGCGACGTCGGCGTCGCGCCGCATTTCCACACCGCAAAGGTGGTTTCGAAAAACACGTTGCTGTTGGGTAGCCCGATGGCGACGAAGTCGCCAGGCTTCACGCCCTTGGCGGCGAAGGCGCGCGCGCGTCGGTTGGCGTTGCGCTCAAGTTGCCCCCAGGTGATGGCATCGGCGCCGTGACTGACCGCGATCGTGTCCTTTGGTTTCCGTTCGGCATACCAGCGCGGCACGTCGGCGATGGGAATGAGCATGGGGCGTTTCCGTTGGGGCGTTGATGCCGCTCTTGTGTTTCGGACGAGGCGGGCGTCTCAGCGGTATGGTGACAGAATTAGATGGTCGGGTGAAGGGCGCAGCTTGCCTCCCGAGATTGGGGCCGTCATGGCCGGCCCAGGCGCTCGCCGACGAATTCAATGAAGCGCTGCATCTTCGCGGCAATAGCCGCGTCTTGGTGATGGCAAATGTGCCCTTGGCTGCAAAATAGCCAAGCGCGTGACATGGATCGCCGGATGCGCGATACATGTTACATCATTATCTTAAGGTTGAATGGCTTGGAATGGCAACCGAACTGTGGTTCGGCCTCGACGCGCCTTACGGATCGAGTTCGGTATCCCAATAAAGATAATCCAGCCAGCTATCATGCAGATAGTTCGGCGGAAATAGTCGCCCGTTCCGATGCAGCTGATGCACCGTCGGAGCGAACGGGTGTTGCCGCGGAAACATCCGCGCCTGCTGCGGCGTCAGATTGCCCTTGCGCAGATTGCACGGCGAGCAGGCCGCGACGACATTTTCCCAGGTGGTCTGGCCGCCCTTGCTGCGCGGGATGATGTGATCGAAGGTGAGGTCGTCATGCGCGTGGCAGTACTGGCAGACGAAGCGGTCGCGCAGGAAAACGTTGAACCGGGTGAAGGCGGGATGCGTGGTCGGCTTGACGAACGACTTCAGCGACACCACGCTTGGAAGCTGGATCTCGAAACTCGGGCTGTGCACCGCGCGGTCGTAGTGCTCGACAATGTTGACGCGATCGAGAAACACCGCCTTGATCGCGTCCTGCCACGACCAGAGAGACAGCGGGTAATAACTCAGCGGCCGGAAATCCGCGTTCAGCACCAGTACCGGCCAACCGCCTTGCGAGACATGTGCGTTCAAGTAACGCTCCTGACCCCCATGTTAGCTGCGAAGCAGCATGCGCCCTGCATACTACAGGCAGCGTGACGGGATTGTGAAGAGCGTTCCGGGGCTTATCCGACGCCGTCACCGTTCCGCCCCGATTTGCGTCAGGGCCGTGAAGGCCGCTAAATCGGACAGACAGTCGTCGTGCAGCCGCTGGCGGACCTCAAAAATGGCTACCCCTTCACGTTATCTTGAGGCTCCACGCCGATTACGGGCGTTCGTTCGCGCCCATGAAACCAGCCTGGTGGTCCTGGCGGCGATGACCGGGACCATTGGCGGGCTGGTGGTGCTGGCGATGAGTGTGGCGGTGGCGGCCCTGCACGCGCTGCTGTTCAACATCAGCATCACGGAGCGGCTTTCCAGCCAGCCGAGCATCGAGACGCTGCGGGCCGTGCTGGTTCCAAGCATCGGCGGCTTGCTGCTCGGGGTGGCGCTGCTGCTGTTGCTGCGCTGGCGGCCCGCGCGCGAGATCGATCCGATCGAGGCCAATGCCCTGTATGGCGGGCGGATGTCGTTTCGCGGCAGCGTCATCGTGGCGCTGCAGACCACCTGGTCCAGCGGAGTGGGCGCGTCGGTCGGCCTTGAAGCCGGATATACCCAGCTTGCAAGCGGCCTTGCCGCTTCGCTCGGCCGCGGATTTGCCCTGCGCCGCGCCGACCAGCGAATCATGGTCGGCTGCGGAGCGGCCGCTGCGATCTCGGGCGCGTTCGGCGCCCCGCTCGCCGGTGCCTTCTATGCGTTCGAACTTGTGATCGGAGGCTATACGCCGGCGAGCCTCACGCCGGTCGGCGTCGCCGCCGTGGCGGGTTACTTCGTCACCCATGGATTTGAGGCGCTGTCGCTCGGCATCAGCATAGGCCCGGTTGGCGACGTGGTCGGGCGCGATCTTGCCCTTGCCGCGCTGCTCGGCGGTCTGGCAGCGTTGTTTGGCATCCTCATCATGCGTGGCGTGGCCTTGTGTGAGATGGGGCTTGCGATGACCGGTCTTTGGCCGCCGCTGCGCCCGGCACTCGGCGGCCTCGCGGTCGGCCTGCTTGCGCTGGTGACGCCGCAGGTGATGTCTTCCGGTCATGGCGCGCTGCATTTTTCGGGCCTCGTATCGATGCCGTTGCAGATCATCGCCGGCGTCTTCGTCCTGAAAGCGCTGGCCTCGATTGCCTCGCTCGGCTCCGGCTTCCGCGGCGGACTGTTCTTCGCCACGCTGTTCATGGGCGCACTTGGCGGCCGCCTGTTCGCCGATGGCGTCGATCTGGTCTGGCCGGGTCTCGGCCTCGATCCGAATGTCTATGCGGTGATTGGCATGAGCGCGCTGTCGGCCTCCGTGATCGGCGGTCCCTTGACGATGTCGTTCATCGCGCTGGAATCGACCGGCAATCTCTGGCTGACCACGGCGGTGCTGGTCGCGGTCATCATCTCGACCATGATCACCCGGGAACTGTTCGGCTACTCCTTCGCCACTTGGCGATTTCACCTGCGCGGCGAGACTATCCGCAGCGCCGCGGATGTCGGCTGGATTCGGGATCTCACCGTCCAGCGCCTGATGCGGCCGGATGTCGCCACGGTCGACGCCGGTATCGGGCTCGAGCAGTTCCGGGTGAAATTTCCGCTGGGATCGAAGACGCAGGTCGTCGCGGTCGATTCCACGGGGCGCTATGTCGGACTAGCGGTGGTCGCCGAAGCGCATGCGCCGGATATCGATGCGGCGCGCGGCCTCATCGGCATCCTGCATCATCGGGACGTCGTGCTGCATCCGGTCATGAACATTCAGGAAGCCATTGCCGTCTTTGACGCCGCCGAAGCTGAATCGCTCGCGGTCGTCGAAACCGATGGCGAACGCCGGCCGCTCGGGATTCTCACCGAGGCCCATGCCATGCGGCGCTACGCGGAAGAATCCGACAAACGCAGGCGAGAGGCGATCGGCGAGGTTTGAGCCGTTGCCGGCCTGACGACGAGAGCGCGCGGTTCCTGGATGGCAAAGTTGAGGCGCCCGCTGGTCAATCCATCGTGATCGCGCGGGTTCTTCGTGCCCCGGCGCGCTAGCCGCCGATCATCCGGGCGCATAACCTCGGGTTCTGACCACCGCAGAGGCTGCCATGAAAGTTCATGCGATACAGACCGGCTTTGTCCGGATCAAAACCGCGCAGGTCGAAGGACGCGGACATGGATTGTCGCGGCGGCTCGCTATTTTTGCCGACTCCAGCTGGACCGATTGGCTCCCGACCTATGCATGGGCCATCGACTGCAGCGAAGGCGTGATCGTGGTCGATAGCGGGCAGGGTGCGCATCTGCTCGAATCCGGCAAGTCGTTACATCCCTATCTCCGTTGGGAAGTGGCGTTCCGGATCGAGCCGGAGCAGGAGATCGGTCCGCAGCTTCGTGCACTTGGCGTGGGCCCGCGCGATGTCAAACGGGTCGTTCTCACCCATCTCCACATGGATCACGACGGCGGGCTGGTGCATTTCCCGAACAGCGAAATTTTGGTGGCGCCGGGTGAATTGAAAATCGCCAGCGGCTTTGCGGGCCGGATGCGCGGTTATCTTCCGCACCGCTGGCCGTCCTGGTTCGATCCGGCGCCGTTGCAGCTTGAAGCCAGGTCGTTCGGGCCCTTCGCGCAGAGCCGGCGATTGACGGAAGCGGGAGACGTCGTCGCGGTCGCCACGCCCGGTCACACCGCCGATCATCTCTCGATCGTGGCCGACGATGGCGATACCACCTATTTTCTCGCTGGCGACGCTTCCTATGACGAGAGATTGATGCTTGCGGGCAAGCTCGACGGTGTCAGCGCCGACGAGCGGGTTACCACCGCCACACTCGACGCGATCCGTAATTTCGTCCAGTCCCGTCCGATCGTCTATCTGCCAACCCATGATCCGCAGGCGGCGGCGCGGCTGGCGAGCCGGCAATTGGCCGGCGCCGCAGCCTAGATCTTCTCCAGCTTCTGCAGGCAGCCGTCTACGATTTGGCAGCGCTCGTCACGAGCTTCAGGCCGAGACCGAACATGACGGCGCCGGCCGCTCGATCAACCCAGGATTTGTACGACAGATAAGCCCGTTGCGGGCCTGACGACGAGAAGAGAACGGCGACCAATGCATACCAGACCGACTCGACGAGAAACACGGCTGCAAGCAGAGCGGCAGCGAACCCCAGCGAAAAGGACGCGGGGAGAAAAGCCGCGAACACGCTTGCATAGACGATGGCTGTCTTCGGGTTGCTTAACTGTGTTGTGAGGCCCAGCCAGAACGCATGAAGGGGCCGGCCGCGGCCTTTGCCGCTGTCGGCGACGGGCGCGAGAGGCTGTTGAGCAGACCTGAATATGAGAAAGCTCAGGTAGCAAAGGTACAGACCGCCGAGGACCTTGAGGGCTGCATAGAGCGCCGGCACCGCCAGCAGAACGCTCTGCAGCCCGAGCAGCGCCGCTGCGCCGAAGATGGCGCCTCCTGCGCCCATACCCAGCGCGGTGGCAAGCGCGCGGATCCTGCTCGAAGCGACAGCCACGCGGGCCACCATCACGAAGCTCGGCCCGGGGCTGATTACCCCAACGCCGAGTGCGGCGACGATGCTGGCGAGCGTTGCTAGTTCTTGCATGGTCTAATCCTCCTGGGTGGCCTGCACGGGCTTGAGTATAACGGCACGACTATTCGGTGTGTGGCGGGGCTTCAACCGCCCAGTTCGGATCGGCGCCGAACGGATGATCCATGAAAAACACCCAGCTGCCGTCGGGCAACCGGCGGTGAACCTCCATGCCGTGGTGATGCACCTCGGTCGGCTTGCCGTCTTCGCCGGTGCCTTTGATGAGCCATTGCGACCGCGTCATCGCGAAGTCGCCGGAGATCGTCGTGTGATGGGTCACGACATCCATGTGCGGCTTCAATCCGACATAGGCGGCCATCGTCTTGCGAATGCCGTCCGCGCCGCGCGCGACGCTGCTGCCGCCATGGACTTCGTCGACCTGAACAATCGAGGCGTCGGCGTGGTACATCGCGGCCGCGGCGTCAACGTCCTGCGCATTGAACGCGCGTGCCAGCCAGAGATTGCAAAGTTCCGGGGACGGAGCACCCATTTCTCAACTCCCATGTTCAGGTTGATCGATTATCGAGATGGACGCAGCAGACTCATGCTTGGGCAGCAAACCTGCACTGGCGTTGTGCTGAGTTCCATCATCTCGCTTTCCGTGTTTCTCCAACGGGTAACGTTTGGCGGAGCGGAAAGCACGTTGGAATTGCGCCAGCGTCACTTGCGAAACTGCAAGGGACTTCTAGCTGTGCGTCATGGAGGACTGGAACGAGCCCCAACTCGTGTTGGCGGTGCATCGGGCAAGCAGCCTCACCGGCGCCGCCAAAGCGCTAGATATCGACCACTCGACCGCGTTCCGCCGCCTGAATGCGCTGGAAGCGCGGCTCGGCGTTCGCCTGTTCGAGCGCCTTCCCGGCGGCGCATACCAGGCGACGCCGGCGGGCGAGCGGATGGATGGCCGCCGCGGCCGAGCGCATGGAAGATGAGGCGCTCGCCATCGACCGCGACATTGCCGGCCGCGACCACCGTCTCTCCGGCCGCCTGCGCGTCACCTCCTCGGAGACGCTGGCCTATCGAAAGCTGACCGGCCATCTCGCCAGGTTCCGGCGGACCCATCCCGGCATCGTCGTCGAACTCGTGGTCGACAACCGCGTGCTCAACCTATCGCGCCGCGAGGCCGATATCGCGCTTCGCCCGATGCGGCCGAAGGAGGGCGATCTCTGGGGTCGCAAGCTCGCCGATGTCGCATGGAACTTCTACGGCGCCGTTGGCTATCTCGAAGAGAGCGGCGAAGCCGCGTCATCTCCGCAAGATCTCGGCCGTCACGCCCTGATCGGATGGGAAGAAACGGCTGTTGGTATCATGGCTGCCGATTGGCTCAATCGCACGGCGCCAGGCGACGCCTTCGTCTACCGGACCAACAGCCTCGTCAATCAGTTCAGCGCCGCGAAAGCCGGCATCGGTCTCGCGCTGCTTCCCTGCTATCTCGGCGACGAAGATGCCGATCTCGTCCGCGCGCTGCCTGGTCCGGTGCCGGATTTGGTTGGCGAACTATGGATCGTGACCCACGCCGACCTGAGGAGGACCGCGCGGGTCCGCGCCTTCTTCGATATCGTTGGAGAGGGCCTTGCCCGTGAGCACAATCTGTTCGACGGGCGAGGATTACCCCGTCCTGCCGCCTAGATCTTCTCCAGCTTCTGCAGGCAGCGGCTCACCCGAACCTCCGGCGGCATCGGTGTATCCGGAAAGCTGGTCTTCCAGTCGGTGACGCCGACTTCGCCGACATAGATGTCGCCCCTGGAATCCATCGCGATGCCGTGCGGCGCGAGGAATTTGCCGGCCTCCAGCCCCGGGCCGTTCTCGCCGCCGAGCCGCGCGATCCGTTTGCCTTTTGAATCGACGATCGAGAGCCTTGGGCCGAGATTGGGCACCTTGCGATTGACCGCCAGGCCGGGGCCGAGCTCGCCGATAATGAAATTCGCCTGCTTGCCGCCGCAGCGGCACAGCGCGCAGGGCCGGTGCAGATTGTTCCACTGCGTCTCATATTTGCCGTTGCCGTCGAACACCTGCACGCGGTGGTTCTCGCGGTCGGCGACATAGACCCAGCCGTCGGAATCGGTTGCGATATTGTGGACGATGTTGAACTGGCCGGGATCGGTGCCGGGCTCGCCCCAGGTTTTCAGCAGCTTTCCATCCGGCGAATATTTGTGGACGCAGGCATTGCCGTAGCCGTCGGAAACATAAATCTCGCCCTTCGGCGACAGCGCGGTGTGGGTGCAGCGGTGAAACGGCTCGCCGCTCATGAATGGCGCCGGCTTGTTCGGAATGCCGATGGTCAGCAGCACCTTGCCGTCGGTGGTGCATTTGCGCACGGTATGGTCGCCGTCATCGGTGCAATAGAGATTGTCGTCGGCGTCGATGTGCAAACCGTGGGCACGGTTGAACAGGCCTTCGCCCCAGCTCCGGAGGAAATTCCCCTCGCGGTCCAGCACCACCATCGGATGGTCGCCACGGTTGAAGACGTAGATGCGGTCCTTGCCGTCGACCGCGACGGAAGCGGCGTCAGTCAGACTCCAGCCGTCCGGCAGCTTGGCCCAGTTTTCAACCACGCGGTAACGGTGTTCGCCCGAGCCGAGAATGGCCGACATGCGTTTCTCCCCATCTGATATTTGTTGGCCGGGAGTGTTGCAGAGACCTGCCCGAAGCACGAGGGGGATTTGCGCATGGCACGTTTCTTTCAGACAGGGCGTGTACTCATAAAATCGGGACAGTCGGCTCAAACACCGTTGATGTCCGCTTGTCCCCCAGAAGCGGCGCAAATGCAGACAAGCCGGGACGTCCGCGAAGGGCCAAAAGCTGCCCCGGCAGCTCCAAAGCGCTACTTCCGGTCTACCCCCGAACAACGGACATCAACTGGCTCGCCTCGTTGGTCCGTTTGGTGCCAAAGGCGAAATAGACTGCTCATACCCCTGGACGAAAGAGGCCGCCGATTGAGGAGACGAGATATTGTTTACTTGTTGAAGGCCAGGCTGGAGCAATACCACCAGATTTCCATGGGTTTCCAGGCGAGAAAATAACTGGCTTCCGTACACTCGACGTAGGTTTTGTATTTGCGCCCGTTTTTGCACGTTCCGGACCCCATGGGCCAGGCAGACGCGGAGCATCCGACCCAGGGGCGGCCCCTTGACGGGAGGCTTGATGCGCAACCACCGTCGCAACTGCTAACACCCCTCTCAATCCTGCGAAGCTTTTCCAATACCGACTCTTCCCCTGCCGTTGTCGGTCGATCGGTTCGCGATGTTCCACGGGACACAGTGCGGGTTACGGCGTTGCGAGTAACCGCGCGCTGTTGCGGCCTTTGTGGCCTGGCAACTGGCTTCGGCGCCAGGACTGTGATGCTCGGAAGAACAGTGGCGTCGGAGGGGGGATCGGTTCGCGACGTTGCCGTGCCGCTTAGGCCGAACGTCAGCAGTGCAAATGATGAGATGGCGACAGCCAGACTCGAAAAGAAGCGTGACGAAAGCCCCAAAGCCATATCCTCCGAATAGGGTGGATAGCCACCAACTCTGCATATCTTCGTAGGCATCACTCGCAAAATCAATGTCATGTAACACCGGGTCGAACGTCGTCGCATACGAACCTATCGCCGGTTTGGATGCCAGCGAAGCAGCTGTCGCATCGTCGTCGGGCCATTGATCGACATTGTTTTTTGCGGCGACTGCATTTCCGAAGACAAATGACAGCCGCGGTTCAGCTGTCCGCTATCGAGCCTCGATACGCATGCGCTACCTGTTTCGATTCTCTGCGGTGACCCGAAATTTCCCTATTTCAACCGCTTCTTCCGAAAATACCGCGGCGCGTCGCCGGGCAACTATCGTCGGCAGGTTCGGCTGGAGCACGCGCGCAGCGGGCCGTCGTATGCGGCGTGGCCGTGAATTCCGGCCGCACGCGGTTTCATCAGGTCAATGGGGCCGTCAGATTGACGCTGATTTCCGCTTTGGGATTTATCGGCCGGACTGGCAATGTCGATCGAGAAGGAGCTTGCGGCATCATACGCGAGAAGGGTGCAGAATATACGGCCTCACGCTATCCATTCTCAGTCTGAGGCACGCGATCTCCTTGTCGGAAAGGGGGCGCAAGGCGGTCCTCTTGTCTTCCCGAAAGATACCCGGATAGCGCAGGATAGCCTTTTCCGCGTCACCTACCTCAAGCGTTCCAACCGCAAAGAATCTGGGATCATGTTCCCGTTCCGCCAAGCGTAGCTCGACGAGCCAACCACATTTCGCAAGTCCCGTTACCCCCGATTCATCCCCACACGACTGCTCTCCCAGATCGACTTGGCTGGCTATCGGATGTGAGTTTTCGAGGTTCGGTATCGCCACCGGTACGGACTAGCGACGTCCTGATCGCTTGAGTTCGGCGACCTGAAGCTTCTCCCCGGAAAGCTTGCCTCCGGCGTGCAGGCTGCTGCAATACCACCAGACTTCATATTGTCTCCAGGCCAAAAACATTCCGGTTTCCCTGCACTCCTGGTAGGTTTTGTAGTTGCGTACGTTTCTGCACGTTGTCGATAAAGTAAAATCCCCGGACGACACGGAGCATCCGTTCCACGGTTGATTGCCGTATTTGAAGCTCGTCTGGCAGCCGTCGGTGCAATTGCTGGAAGTCTTCTCAAGCGCGGCAATCCTCGCCATCACTGAACCGGACGCCGGCTTTTGAGCTGATGTCGGTGGCGTTTGAGGGGCTGGCGATGTCGGGCGGGCTGCAACCGTGTTTGCCACCGGCGGCGCCTGCCTCTGCGGTCTTGCCACCGGCCTTGCCGCCGGCTTCGGCGCCACGACCGTGATGCCGGGAAGCTGGCTGGTGGAGGAGCCTGTTGCGGTTTGCGAGGCTGCCGTGCCGCTCAGCAACACGGTCGACAGGACAGCGAGAGCCGAGGGCGCAACGAGGCTCGATGATATTCTCATAACTCGTTCTCCCAAATCCGGAAATGAATGCCGTCCCCGGTGCGCGCACCGTGTCACGTATCCAACCAGCATTTCCGAAGAAATGACAGGCGGGGGTTCGGCTGTCCGCTCTTGCGCCCCGATACGCGTGCGCTACCTGTTCCGATTCTCTGCGGTGACCCGAAATTTCCCCCCATTCAGCATGCCGGTGCAGTACCACCACGATCGGTTTCGGTCCCAGCCCAGGAACATTTTGGTTTCCACGCATTGCGCGTAGTCCCTGTGAGTGAGCGTATCTTTGCAGGTTGCCGAGAAAACTGAATAGTATCCCACCGATTCGCTGCATCCAACCCAGGGGTCCTTGCCGCGTGGGAAGCTGGATTCGCAGCCATCGTTGCAACTGCTGGCCTGTCTCTCGAGCCGGGCAAGCTTCGCCATGACAGGACCCTGCGCAGCCGACGGCGTGCCAGTCGCCGTTTGAGTGGATCGCGATGTCCGGCCTCGGTGTACCACCCGACCGGACCCTTGTGACCTTTCCTCCCGTTGCGGCCTTGCCACTTGCCTCGGCGCTTCGATCGTGACGGTGGGAAGCGCGGAGCTTGGTGTGGTTTGCGACATTGCCGCGCCGGTGAGGCTACACAGCAACGCAGTTGACAGGAAAGCGACAGCTGAGGGCGCGACAAGGCTTGATGACATTCTCATAACTCGTTCTCCCAAATCCGGACATAAATGCCGTCCCGGTGCGAACACCGTACCAGGTACCCAACTAGCTAGCCGTTCCGTTCGGGTCGGCATCATGCCCCGGCGCGGTCACACGCTTCTTCCAAGCTCGCGGCAATGCGTTCGGTCGAGCCGAGTTTTCGCCGTAGCCAATCGAATACGAATTCCTTTGCAAGGGTCGGATTGTCGATATGGCCGGGAGATGCCGCGGTTTCTTCCGTCGAAAAGACCTTCAAGGCAAGCTGCGCGCCCGACTGTTTGCAGGATTCGTGGACATCGATTGCATTCTCGACGGCGATATAATCGTGTTGTCCGATCGTCATCAGCGAAGGGCATTTTAGCATCGCCCCGGAATACGTGACTCCCGCCATCCAGACCCGCCCGCCGGTCGCTGCTAGATCGCGACCGACCTGACGTATCGCAAAAATGCGTTCGTGGCGTTCCCAAAGTCCCCCGTCACAAACCGCAGCGGCAAATCGACGATCGCGGCTTGCGATCCTGGTCGCGAGAGAGCCGCCCAAGCCGTCACCGTAAAGCGCGATCCTCGAGGGATCGATGTCGCCGCGCGCCAGCAGATAGTCCACCCAGCGACCGGCCGAAGCCTCGATACGAGACGAGAATCTGTTTTCGTCCGTGGCTTCGCAGCCCGGCAGATCGATCAGCAGAAGCGACAGGCCGTTTCCAGCCGCGCTCCTTCGCATCGTGTAAAGTAGTTCATCCTTGCAGAGGTCGCCCCCGCCGAGACAGACCACGACCGGCATCAACGGGCGAGCGCCCGGAGCGCTGATGAAATATCCTTCCAGGGAGCTGTCGCCCTGATATGGAATTCTGACGACCTCGCCCCTCGGGCGGATATGTTCGAGATAGAGGCGCGAGCACCGTCTCATGCTTCGCAACAGAAACTCGCGCCTCGGATCCTTCGCATCCATGAATAGCTCGGCACAGCGGTAATAGCTCGATGCCCGCAGCCAGTTGCCGGTCGCCGCATTGAAGCCGCCCCGGGCATGCGCTTCATCGCCGCGGGCACGGTTGATGTCGGCTGCGCTTTTCCAGGCTTCATACCAGCTTTCGTCGTCCCCGGGCGTAATCAGCCTTGCGGCGAAAAAGCATTCCGAGATGGTGCTGGCGCCCTCCTGTGCTGCACCGAGCATCCGCATGAACTGAAACGAGTAGGCCACGTCGTCGGGCCATTGCAGCCATCCCGCGTCGCTGTAGCACGGCGGCGCGGGCGGCATTTTTGGCTCGCCCAATTCGGCCTCGGCTGGCAGGGCGAGCATGTCCTTGTCCGGGTCCATCGACATCGCTTTCTGCCGAAAGGAAGAGAAGCACCACTGGAAGTGTCCGATGTATCTCGCGAATTTCCCCGTGTGACCGTTTTGAAATTTTCCATGTCGGGCCGGCAGGACGATACATTATGTTACAAAATAGGATGTCGCTTGCCTCGCCGGTTGGGTACTGTGGCGTGTATGGGAAATTCGGACCACATTCTCGTCGTCGACGATGACCTGGGTCTGCGCGAACTGCTGGACCGATACTTTGCCGGCCACGGCTATCGGGTCACTACGGTGGCCAACGGCCGGCAGATGCGCGAGGTTCTTGCAAACCACCGGGTCGATCTGATCGTGCTCGACCTCATGCTGCCGGGGGACGACGGCCTCACGCTCTGCCGCAACTTGCGCGCGAATCAACCCTATGACATTCCGATCCTGATGCTGACGGCGCGGGGCGATGAAGCAGACCGCATCGTCGGCCTCGAGATGGGGGCAGACGACTACCTCACGAAGCCGTTTGCCCCGCGCGAGTTGCTTGCACGAATCCGCTCCGTCTTGCGCAGGGCCGAGATGCTGCCCCGCAACCTTGCTGCATCGGAGAAAGCCCGTCTGTTTCGGTTCGGCGAATGGAAACTCGATACGGTCGGGCGTTTCCTGGTCGACGCCGACGAGACCGTGGTCTCGTTGAGCGGCGCCGAATATCGACTGTTGCGCGTGTTTCTCGATCACCCCCAACATGTCCTCAATCGCGATCAACTGCTCAACCTGACGCAAGGCCGTGAGGCCGAAGTCTTCGATCGGTCGATAGATCTTCTTGTCAGCCGCCTTCGCCAGCGATTGCGCGAAGACGCCCGGGAGCCTTCCTACATCAAGACGGTGCGCAGCGAAGGCTACGTCTTTGCAACCGTCGTCGAGGCATTGCCGGGGCCGTCATGAGCGCGCGTTTTCGGCGCATGGCGGCGCGTCTTTGGCCGGCCTCCCTGTTCGGCCGGCTGGCGATCATCCTGTTTTCCGGCCTTGTGGCGGCCCATGTGCTGGCCTTTGTTTTGATTGCCCTCGACCGCCTCGCCATTGAGGACGAATTGGGCAATAAATTTGCGGCCGTCGACGTCGCGGACGCGGTCGCTATCCTCGACTACGTCGCGCCTGAAGAAAGACCCGCGTGGCTCGACCGCATCTCTCGCCTCAATTGGCGGTACGCTCTCGGAGATGAGGGAGAGATAGAACCGCAGCCATCATCCAGACGGCTACAACGGAACATCACGCGTTTGCGGGCAGCGCTGGGGCCCGACCACGATGCGAACTTCGTCTATTTCGATCCACCGGCGCAGTTGCGACGGGGCATACGCATTCACCTCAAGGACGGCAGCCCGTTGACGCTCGAGATCTTTCCGCCGCGGGAAATCGTTTCGCTCTGGTTGCCGGCGGCGCTCGCGGTTCAACTCTGCATTATCGCATTCTTCGTCTGGGTTGCCGTAAGACTAGCGACGCAACCGTTGGCGCGCCTTGAGCGCGCGGCCAACGGCCTGGGCTCGGATTTGCGCGGTGAGCCGCTTCCGGAGGATGGTCCGCAGGAAGTGGCGCGCGCCGCTACCGCGTTCAACGCCATGCAGCGACGCATCGCCGAGCAGGTCGCGGAACGAATTCAGATTCTGGCGGCGATCTCGCACGATCTCCAGACTCCGATCACGCGCATGCGGCTGCGTGCTGATTTCCTGGGTGACAGCGACGCCAAGGAGAAGTTGCAGGGCGACCTGCAGGAGATGCAGACGCTGGTCAAGCAGGGGCTTGCCCTGGCGCGGGAGTACGACGACATCGCTCCGCCGTCCGCCGCGCATGTCGCGGTCGAAGCATCGCGGGAGCCGTGATGAGCGCCCGTTTCCGCAAGATGGCGGCGCGTCTTTGGCCGGACTCCCTGTTCCGCCGACTAGCGGTCATTTTGTTCGCCGGTCTGCTGGCTGCACATGTGCTGTCCTTTGGCCTGGTCGCTCTCAATGTCTTCGGCCCCAACAACGAGGTGTCGGATGACTATTTCATGAGGTGGATAGCGATGGCGGTCGCCATCCTCGATCGGGTCAAGCCCGAAGAAAGACCTGCATGGCTCGACCGCCTCGCCCGACCTACCTATCGATACGTTCTCAGAGATGCTCTTAGAGACGGGGGGGAGATCGAATCGGCGCCACCCAGACGACGGCAAGAGAACCTGGTGCGTTTGCGCGCCATGATGGGGGACGGACACGACGCGAAATCAGTCTTCTATCTCGATTCGCTGGGTCGACGGCGACTGGGCTGGTTCCTTCACCTGAAGGACGGCACGCCGCTGATGCTCGAATTCGCCGCACCGAAGAGGGTCATTTCGCCCTTGTTGCCGACGCTCGTTTCGCCCTGGTTGCCGGCGGCGCTCGCGGTTCAACTCTGTCTTCTCGCATTCTTCACCTGGATTGCCGTGAAACTCGCGACGCGACCGTTGGCGCGCCTCGAGCGCGCGGCCAACAGCCTGGGTTCGGATTTGCGCGCCGCGCCGCTCCCGGAGGATGGTCCGAAGGAAGTGGCGCGCGCCGCTACCGCATTCAACGCCATGCAGCGGCGCATTGCCGAGCAGGCTGTGGAGCGGATCCAGATTCTGGCGGGGATCTCGCGCCGTCTTCAGACTCCGATCACGCGCATGCGGCTGCGCGCTGATTTCCTGGGTGACAGCGACGCCAGGGAAAAGCTGCAGGGCGACCTGCAGGAAATGCAGACGCTGGTCAAGCAGGGTCTTGCCCTGGCCCGCGGACGCGACGAGATCGGCAAGCAGCGGTGCCAGACCGACCTGCATGCCCTTATCGACAGTCTCGTCTGCGACTATTCCGACGCTGGAAAATTGCTTCGCTTTTCCGGAGAACGCGGGGTGACGATTCTCACGCACCCGCAGGCCTTGCGCCGCATCATGATCAACTTGATCGATAACGGGCTGAAATTCGGCGAGGATGTCGAAGTCGCCTTCGATGCGCAACGGTCGAGCGGCGTCTCGATCACCGTATCGGACCGCGGCCCCGGTATTCCCGACGAGCATCTGAAGTCGGTCTTCCTGCCGTTTTACCGTATCGAGGCTTCGCGCAATCGCGAAACCGGTGGCACCGGGCTTGGCCTTGCCATCGCCCAGCAACTCGTTAGCGCGCTTCGCGGGACGCTCACGCTCGCCAATCGCGACGGCGGCGGATTGGAAGCGCGCCTCGAATTTTCGAGTTGACAACACGACGACTTTGACGCGGATGATCTCGGGATTCGTTGACTCCGATGTGCATGAGTCCGGAATTGGTCAAAATCCGAAGAACTCACCTTGAGCACAATTGGTCTGCTGCGCTCCCGGAAGCGGACGTCTCGTCCGGCCGTTTACGATACATGCCTTAGCCCCCCACATCCTCCGCCGCGATGATCCGCTGGCGAAGCGCCAGGCGCACCAGTTCGATGTCGGAGGCGACGCCGAGCTTGGCGCGGATCTGATAGCGGGTGTTGGCCGCGGTCTTGACGCTGATATGCAGCGTGTTTGCGATCTCATCCACGGATTTTTCCGCCAGCAGCATGCGCAGGATTTCGAATTCCCGTGGGCTCAGTGCGTCGATCGCCGAAGGCTCGTCGGCGAGCCGGTTGATCGCGAGTTCGTGGTCGATGTCGGGGCTGAGCGCGATGCGTCCGGCCATGACCTCGGTGATCGCGCGCAGCAGCGTCTCGGGCGGGTTGCTTTTGGTGACGAAGCCGCGTGCGCCGGCCTTGATCGCTTGGACCGCATAGGCGGCGCTCTGGTGCATCGTGAAGACGAGGATGCGCGCGGACTTGTCCCATTGCCGGATGCGCCTGATGGCCTCGACCCCGCCAATGCCGGGCATCGACAGGTCCATGATGACGAGGTCGGGCCTGGCTTCCTTGTAAACGCGATAGGCGTCAGCGCCGTTGTCGGCTTCGGCGACGACCTCAAGGCGATCCTGCTTCTGCAGCAGCGAACGATAGCCCTCGCGCACGATGGCATGGTCGTCCGCCAGCATCACGCGCGTACGGCCTGCAGCGTCCACCATCGCTAAGGCTCCACCCGCATGGCGGGAATGCGCGCGACAAGGCGGGCGCCGCCCGCCTCGCGCCGCTCGAATTGCAAGGTCCCTCCGAGCGAAACCACGCGCTCCTGCATGCCGAGCAGTCCCATGCCGGCTTTCGGCGTGAGGCTGGCGCCGGATGCCTCGCCGTCGTCCTCGACGCTCAGGATGATGTCGGCGTCTCCGGCCTCGAGACGCAATTGCACGTGCCGGGCGCGTGCGTGCTTTGCCGCATTGGTGATCGCCTCCTGCGCGATCCGATAAAGGCTGGCGCTGACACCGGGCGGCAAATCGTCGGCCTCGCCAATGATGGCAATCTCAAATCGGGTGCGGCCCTTCTCAAAACCGTTCCAGCTCGCCACCAGGGACTCGAGGCTGACGGTGAGGCCGAGTTCCTCGACATCGGGCGGACGCAGGCGTACCAGCGCGCCGCGCAGGGTTTCCATCATATGCGCTGTCGTGCGCGAGATGCCCCGGCATTCCTCGTAGAGCGGCGGGCATTCGCGCTCCGCGGTGTGGGCCGCGGCGGCGGCCTGCGCCGCGATGGCGGAAAGCGACTGGCCGAATTCGTCGTGCAACTCGCGTGCAAGATGGCGCCGTTCCTCGTCCTGCACTTCGATCAGCTTTCGCGTCAAGGCGTTGCGTTCGGCAAGCGTAGTCTGCAGCCGCTCGGCAAGGGTATTGAAGACGCCGGAGATGACAGACAATTCCGCGAGATCGAAACGGGGCAGGCGTGCGGAAAGATCGTTCGCCGCCAGTTGTCGCAACCCGGCGCCAACGGTCCGCGTTGGTCGCAGCGCACGCGCCAGCGCGCCATAGACCGCAACACAAAGCCCTAAAAGCGCGAAAGCCATGATGGAGAGCAGCCGGCTCGCCTCGCGCCAGCTCTGGCCGATCTGCGTGGCGGGGTCGAAGGTCGCGACGGCCATGCCCCGGGCACTGCCGGCCACGAGGACCGGCATCGAGACCGGTTCGCCCGGACGAAAGATGGCGCGGTAGAGCGACGCGTAGATTTCGGGCGCGGCCATTTCGTCGGCGGGCGCCCCGCTGCAGACGCCTTGGCGAAACGCGCCGGCGTTGTCGCGGTAGGCAATGCAGAGGCCCGGCTCCATCAGCGCCGCGATTCCCTGCAGATCCGGCGTTGAGTTGATGGACACGGAGAGCCATTGCGCCTGCGATTGCTGCAACGAAAGATCCCTGGCCACGATCTCGGCGATACGGCTCGCTTTGGCCTTCGCGACACGGTCGCTATCAAACAAGGCGTAGGCCGCGACGGCGATGAAGCAAATGGCCGCGAGCGCCGCGACGCGCAACGTCAGCCGCAGCTTCAGATCGATGGCGGGCGGGCGGCTCGCCACGGAGTTGGACGCCTGTCGCAAGCTTCCTCCCCAAGCTTCCTGCCATTGGCTTCGACTATAGAGGCAAATTTCGCCGGGAAGAAAGCGGGACAAGAGGAGCGAGACCAGATCGGGTATTTCACCCGGCCGATCCAGGGAAAGCTGCCGTTTCGGAAAGCCGGCAGATCGGGCGAACTCGCGACGAGTAAGGCAGCTCCGGGTTGGCAGTTCCGAGGTGATCCATGCGCTACATCGCCCTTATCCTCGCCCCCGCAATTGGGCTTGCAGCGCTTGCTGTGGCTGGGGCCGCCGAGACGGCCGCGCCGTCTCCGACCAAAATTGCGGTCTTTCCGTTCGAACTGGAGGATTTCAGCGCCGGGGCCGCCTATGTCCCCCTCGATGACATCGACCGCGAGCAGTTGCGGCTTTCGACCGAGGAAGCCCGCCGGCTGATCGCGGCATCCGGGCGCTATCAACTGGTCGACGTCAGCGCCGTGAACGACCAGGCGACGAAAGCAGGCAAGTTGCGGGATTGTGACGGCTGCGACGCCAGGATCGCCGCCGGCCTCGACGCAGATCAATCGATGATCGGAATTGTCACGCGCATCACCCGAATGGAATATGCGGTCACCTACAAGATCCGCGACGCCCGGTCCGGGGCGCTTGTGGACGTCAAACAGACCGACCTGCGCATGGGCGCCAATGTGGCCTGGAGCCGCGGCGCGCGGTGGCTGATCGAGAATCGCCTGCTGGAACAGGCGAAATAGTTGCCGGAACGAACCGCACGTTACGAAACGCCAAAGGAACCATTTGTGATGGAAAAGCGGATGAAACTACGGATGTTGGGCCTCGCTTTGACCGCCGCCGCTGTCGTGTGCGCCTGTTCTGTCCGGCAAGGCCGGGCGCAGGCCACGACACTCGTGCTCGCCGTCGCCGAAATCCACTATGTCGACACCTCCGGTGAGATGATCGATCAAAGCGCCGACCATCGCCGGCGGCTGCGTGAATTCGAAGCCGCGTTGCGCAGCGATCTGGCAGCGAGCGGAAAGATAGCGAATGCAGCGCTTGAATGTCCGCCAAACGCCTGCTCGGTGGGCGACATCAATGACAGTCAACTGCTGGGCAAGGCGAAGGAGGCCGGCGCCAGCCATCTATTGATTGGCCGCTTTCACAAGATGAGCACGCTGATACAGCAGGCGAAATTCGACGTCATCGACGTGAAAGCGCGGAAAGTCGTGTTCGATCGCTATATCAGCTTCCGCGGCGACAACGACGCGGCCTGGCGCCGGGCGGAAACCTTCCTTGCCCGGCAAATCCTCGATCACGGCGAATGGTGAGCGTCAGCGCGGCAGCAGCCCTTCCTCGATCGCCTTGATCTGCAGCGCGAGGTGTTTTGAGCCGATGCGGCATTGCGCGAGGCCGCCGGCGATCAGCCAGAGGCCCGGCTGGCCGGTGCGGGTGTACATGTTGCGCAGTTCCTGTTCCTCGCCAAAACCCCAGATCGTGCCGACGCGTTTCTCCACCGCCTCGCCGAACAGTTTTCGCACCAGCTCTTCCTGGCGCTTGTAGCCGGTCGCCAGCACGACAAGGTCGGCGGCAACGGTTTTGCCATCCTTCATGTCAGCGCCCTCGGCCGTGAACGTGTCGAAATCGGCGAATTGTTTGAGCGCAATATCGCCCTTCACGATCAGGTCGGAACAGCCGACGTTGAAGTAATAGCCGCCGCCACGGGTGAGATATTTGAACTGCCAGCCGGTATTGTCTTCGCCGTAGTCGAGCTTGAATCCGGCACGCTCGAGGCCGCCGAGCAGTTCCTTGTCCAGCGCCTTCGATTTCTCACCGGTCAGCCTGTGGCTCTTGCGAGCCAGCTGCAGCGGCATCGAGGTTGCGATCAAATCGTTATCCTCCAGCGTGCCCTCATTGTAGGGCGCGTAGACCAGTTGCGCCGACGGCTCGATGCTGACAACCAGCGTGGACGAGCGCTGGAACAGCGTGACGTGCGCGCCGCTGGAATGCAGGTCCTGTGCGATGTCGTGGCCGCTGTTGCCGGTGCCGACCACGATGGCGCGCTTGCCCTTCCAGGTTTCGCCGTCGTCATACTGGCTGGAGTGCATCACCTTGCCGGCGAAATCCTTCAGGCCGGCAATCTCCGGAATGCTCGGAATGCCGCTGACGCCGGTCGCCAGCACGACATGGCGCGGGTGCATGGTGCGCTTGCCGCCGTCGGTACGGCGCAGCGTCACAGTCCAGCGGCCTTCCTTCTCGTCGTAACTGCCGCCCTCGAATTCGGTCCCGGTCCAGAAATTAAGCTCCATGGCCTCGACATAGGCCTCGAACCAGTTGGCGAGCTTGTCCTTTGGAATATAGGTCGGCCAGTTCGGCGGGAAATGCAGATAGGGCAGGTGGTTGACCTGCACTTGATTATGCAGCGTCAGCGCGTGGTAGCGCTTGCGCCAGTTGTCGCCGATACGCTGCTCGCGATCGACGATCAGGGTGTCGACGTTCAACTGCTTCAGCCGCGCGGCGATGGAGAGCCCGGATTGTCCGCCGCCGATGACGAGGACGGTCGGATCGTGGTCGGCATATTCGGCAGAGGCCTTGCGCAGGTCGAGCCAGTTCGGCCCGCGAAAATCGCGGGAATAGGCGTTGCCGCGCGGGCGCGCGACGCCGAGTTGTTCCTCAAAACCTTTCAGCTCGCCAAGCTCGGTTAACAGCGTCCAGGCCTTGAGGCGGTTGCCATCGTCCGCATCCGGGATCAGGCGAATAATGCCGCTGCCGCGCCCGACTTTGGTTTCGAACTTGAAGATGGCTTCAATCGCCTGCGTGCCCGCGCGCATCACCTTGCGCGGGACGGCACGACCAGGGGCGATGGCGAAGCCGCTCGGCTCAGCGCTGCGGGCCAGCGGCGGCAGCGCCTTCAGGATGGCGTCTCTGCCGTTCAGCGTCTGGATATTCCAGCTCAGCGCCAGCACGTCGCGCCAATAGCTGTCGGGATGGAACAGCGTCTTCAGGAGGGCTTCATCGGGTTTTCCGAGCGCTTCCTCGAACTGCGCCAGCCAGTTGTCGGCGGCTACCGAACTGTCGTCCGTCCTGTCGAGCATGGGCCCTTCCCATCACCTGCCGTCTTCGCGGCGTTTCCCTGTTGCGCGAGCCTATACCTATTCAGGACGGCACAGAAAGGGCGTGAGGAGATATCGGTCATGCCGTTAGAGCGACAGGATAAGCCCCTGATCCGGCGGTACGCGGCCGTTGAGGGTGTCGAGATAGGCGCGCTGAACTGCCGCAGGCCCGTGGCCCTCGCGCACGTCCATCCATCGGTCCAGATTCGGGACGAAGGTGGACCACGCCGCGCCAAACCGCATGTCGATGCCGCCGGGTCCCCATTCCTTGGCGCGCTTGCGGATCTGGTCCGGTGCAAAGAAAAACTTCGGCTTGGCGCCCGGCAGGAGCTGCTCTGGTTCATCGGGCGATGACTTGCGATGCGTGAGCCCAATGATTCCGCTATATTTCATTTGCTCGCCGAAGTGCCGGTGCAGCGTCGCGCGTAACGGGCTGTTGCCGGCCATATCGACATACGCGACCGCGGCATTCGTCGGCAACGCGCTTACATTGTCGTAAGTCACGACCTCGTCGTAGCAGCCGAGCGATTTGACAAAGGACGTGTTGCCGGCCGAGGTCAGGCCGACCACCTCGATGCCGTTACCCCTCGCATGCAGCAGATGCGCGAGCCCGTAAGCGGTCTTGCTGGAGGCGGAGGAGAGCATCACGCTTTTTGCGCCATAAAATTCGTTCTCGGCGAAAAAGTCGTCGACCAGGAACGACAGCATGAACAAGGGGCGCAGCAGCGCCTGATAGTTGCCCTGCTTGCCTTCGAAGGCCGGATCGCCGCCGACGCGCGCATAGGCGTTGTAGACCGGCGCCACGCCTTGCCGATGCGCGGCGGCATCGCGCAGGGCGCGTTTGTTCACGTCGGCGGCTTCGATGACGAGATGCGTCGCCATCGGGAAATAGCCGAACAGCGTTTCGCCTGCGGCAATGGCAGGATGCTTCGAGGCGATCACCTCGCCAAATCCCCATACCGGAACGTTGCCGAAACCTTCGGGCGCCGGAAACAGTTGCAATACTTCAGATGATCGCCGAGCACGGCGTAAGTAATGTTGTTGGCGGTGAAGGCGAAGCGCGTGACCTTCACCAGCAGCGCCTCGTCAGGCAGTGCGGCCACGTCGGGTAGTTGCGTCTCGATCACCTTGCATTGCTGCAGATCGTTGCGGGCGACGACGAAATCGGTGGATGGCATTGTTTCGATCCCTGCTTCTCACATGCAGCAATCCTTGGGCCGTCCGATGACCCTTTTGCAACAGCAATGATGTTTAAAACGGTGTTCGGATCGGCCCGGGATGCGAGGCCCTTGCTGTCGTTCCGGGGCGATGCAAAGCATCGAACCCGGAACCTCGAGATTCCGGGTTCGCGTCTGCGACGCGCCCCGGAATGACGAACTCAGAACGTACCATCACGCCACCGCGCGCAGTTTGCCCTCGGTATACAGATCGCGCAGCTTGCGCTTGAAAATCTTGCCGGTGGCTTCGCGCGGCATCGCGTCCATGAACTGGATGTCCTTCGGCACCTTGAAATTGGCGAGGCGTCCGCGCAAAAATTCCTGCACCGCGGCCGGTGACAGCCCGGCATTCGCCTCCGGCTCGATGCAGGCGAACAGCCGCTCGCCGAATTCGTCGTCGGGGACGCCGAACACCGCGCAGTCGCGCACGCCGTCCATGCCGATCAGCGCGTTCTCGATCTCCGCGGGATAGATGTTGACGCCGCCCGAGATCACCATGTCGCGCTTGCGGTCGCACAGGAAGAGATAGCCGTCGGCGTCGAGGTAGCCGACATCGCCGACGCTGACGAGGCCTTCGCGGCCGGCTTCGGCCCGGGCCTCGGCCTTGCCGTGGTAGTCGAAATCCGGCACCGACATCTGCCGCATGAAGATCTCGCCGGGTTCGTCGACGGCACACAATTCGCCGTTGGGGCGGAAAATCTTGACGATACCGCCTTCGATGGCGCGGCCGACGGTGCCGGGTTTTGCCAGCGCCTCCTCGGCCGAGTGCCACACCGGAATGCCGGTTTCGGTCGAGCCGAAATATTCGTTGATGACCGGTCCCCACCACTCGATCATGGCGCGCTTGACCTGCGGCGGGCAGGGCGCCGCCCCGTGCACGATGAAGCGAAGCGATGACAGGTCGTAACGGCGCTTGACCTCATCCGGCAGTCGCAGCAGGCGCACGAACATCGTCGGCACCATGTGCATGTGGGTGACACGATGACGCTCGATCAGTTGCAGCATGTCCTCGGGATCGAAGCGCGGTTCGAGCACGATCTGGCAGCCGCTGCGGAAGGCCAGCATGCCGTAGGAGTTTGGCGCCGAATGGTACATCGGCCCGTTCATCAGGATGACCTGATCCTCGTTCGGCTTGACACCATAGGCGATGCCGCCGACCCGCGCCGAGGCCGCGGCCTGCTCCGGCGTCATCGGCTTGCGGCGCACGCCCTTGGGCAGGCCTGTGGTGCCCGACGTATAGAACATCGGCGCGCTGCCGATCGGGGCTTGCTGCAACGGCGCATGCGTGTCGCGCCAGCGGTCCCAGTCGGTCATGCCGTCGGGGACCTGCGTCAGCGAAGGCGCGACGTTGAATGCCGCGGCGATTTCCGGCGGCGTCGTCACCACCAGCAGCCGCACTTCGGCGGGCAGGCCGTCCCTGATCTGCGGCAGCAGGTCGGCATGGCAGACCAGGATTTTGGCGCCGCTGTCGGCCAGGATGTAGGCCACTTCCTCGGCCTTCAGATGCCAGTTGATCGGCACCACCGGGCTACCCAGCGCTGCCGCCGCGGCCGAGACCTCGAAGAACGCAAAATCGTTGCGCAGCATCATGCCGACCGGCGTTCCGCCACCGACGCCGAGCGCCATAAAACCCGTAGCCGCCCGCACGATGCGGGCGTGGATTTCGGGATAGCTGATTTGGCGTTCGCCGCTGATGATCGATGTCAAATTATCCTCCTTGGCCGGCCGAAACCCATTGCTCAATTTTGAGCATGATCTCTTCGGAAAACCGGTACCCACTTTTCCGGATCATGCTTCTAGCCATCATCCAGAATGTCGTCGAAGCCGATCCAGCTTTTGCCATCGAAGCGCCGCAGCCTCAATTGCTGGAACGGCAGATAGTCGTCGGCACCGGTCGATACCGTGATGCCCGGCAACAACAGCGGCAACGGCACCTCGCGCAGCGACGCCGCCTGTTTCATGATGTTCTCGCGGCTGAGATCGTCCTTGCAGGCCATCAGCACCTTCACCATGAGGTTGGCATAATGATAGCCGGCAGCGTAGTTCGAATTGGTCAAATCCGCATTCGGCAGATACTGCTTCATGAAGGCGAAATATTCCTTCACGCCGGGGTCATTGGCCCATTGCGGGTCGATCGTGTCCTTCACGTTGCTGGACGAGATCAGGCCGACGGCGTTCTCCAGGCCGGCCGGTTCCAGGAACGAAATCGATGATGCCGAGGTCGGCACGAAGAACAGGTCCGGCTTCCAGTTGATCTCGGCGACGCCCTTGATCATCTGCGAGGTGAATTTGCCGAGCACGACGCCGAACATCACGTTGGCGCCGGAGGCCTTCAGCGTCGCAATTTGCGAACTGATGGTCGGCGCGCTGGTCTCGTAGGTTGCTTCCGAGACGATCATGGTCGCGGCCCTGTCTCCCAGACCGCGCTTGAAGCCGGCGACGTAATCGCGGCCGAAATCGTCGTTCTGGGAGAGGATGGCGATTTTGGCGTCAGGCTTGGTCCGCAGGATATGCTTGGCATAGACGATGCCTTCGGACTGGTAGGCCGCCATCCCCGGCATGGTCCAACGGAAATTTTTGGGGTCGGCCCATTTGGTCGCCCCGCTCAGCACGAAGAGCTGCGGCACCTTCTTGCCATTGAGGTAGCGATGCACCGCGTTGTTGGTGGCGGTCCCGAGCGAGCCGAACATCAGCAGCACTTCTTCCTGTTCGACCAGCTTGCGGGTTTGCTCCACCGTCTTGGGCGGGGAATAGGCATCGTCGAGGCTGATGAACTTGACCTTGCGGCCGTTGATGCCGCCTTCGGCGTTGATCTTCTCGAAGTAAGCCTCCTGCGCCCGGCCGATGATGCCGAAGCCGGATGCCGGTCCGCTATAGGGCAGGGTCTGCCCGATGCGGATTTCGTCCTTGGCGTCGTCGCCGACAGCCGCGGCGCTTCCCAGCAATGCGAATGCGATCGTCAAGACAGGTCGCAACACTCTCATTGTTTCCGTCCCTCTGTTTTGTTTATTTGATTGGCTGTTGGAAGGCGCGTCTTAGGCGCGCGCCCGGTTGAGGAAATCGCTGCTGGCGTCGGCGAATTCGCACTTGAGCCGCTCCACCAGCTCAGCGACCGGCGGTGCGTCGGCGATCTGGCCGATGCCCTGGCCGGAGCCCCAAATGTCGCGCCACGCCTTGGCTTTCGTGTTGCCGCCGGAGCCGAAATTCATTTTCGTCTTGTCGCTGAGCGGCAGATTGGCCGGATCGAGGCCTGCGGCCACGATCGAGGGGCCGAGATAATTGCCGTGCACGCCGGTGAACAGGTTGGAATAGACGATGTCCTCGGCAGCATGCTTTGTCAGCGCGGCCTTGTAGGCCGGATCGGCGTTGGCTTCCGCGGTCGCGATAAAGCGGGTCCCCATGTAGGCCATGTCGGCGCCGAGCGCGAGCGCGGACGCGATGCCCCAGCCGTCGGAGATCGCGCCCGACAGCAGGACCGTGCCCTTGAACCACTGCTTGACCTCGCGCAGCAACGCGAACGGTGACAGCGTGCCGGCATGGCCGCCGGCGCCGGCACAGACCAGAATGAGACCGTCGACGCCATGTTCGGCGGCTTTGCGCGCATGCTTGACGTTGATCACGTCATGAAAAACCACGCCGCCATAGGAATGCGCGGCCTCGACGATTTCGATCGGCGGCCGCAGCGAGGTGATGATGATCGGCACCTTGTGCTTCACGCAGGTTTCCATGTCCTTCATCAGCCGGTCATTGGAAGCGTGGCAGATCTGGTTGACGGCGTAAGGCGCGACCTTCTTCTCCGGATGCAGTGCTTTGTACTCGCCAAGCTCGTTCTCGATTCGGCTCAGCCACTCGCCGAGTTTTTCGACGGGACGGGCGTTCAGCGCGGGGAACGAGCCGACGATGCCGGCCTTGCATTGGGCGATGACGAGTTCCGGTCCGGATACGATGAACAGCGGCGAACCGACCACGGGCAATTCGAGCGAATTGGCAAGCGAAGCGGGTAGCGGCATTCGGTTCCTCCTTTGTCGCGCCAGGCCGGTTACGTCCCCGAGCGCATCCATTGATGTTGATTTGAGCGCGTCAGGCCGGGCGGAGCCGCTGGCCTGCGCTTGTTACCGTCCATTATAGGGCTGGACGGCACGCTCCGGCCGTTCAATATTGAACAGATGATCAATCAAAAATGAACAGCGCGACGACGGCGTCGCGGAGGAGCCGATGGACTGGGACCTGTGCAAGACCTTCGTCGCGGTGGCCGAGACCCGCAGCTTCGCCGCCGCGGCGCGGCGGTTGCGCTCGAGCCATCCGACGGTCGGCCGCAAGATCGCCGAACTGGAAGGCCAGCTCGGCATTCCCCTGTTCGCGCGCTCCAACGACGGGCTTTCGCTCACGTCACAGGGCCGCAAGTTTCGCGAGCATGTCGAGGCGATGGCGGCGGCGGCGCTGCGCGCGGAAGCTGCGGTGTCGGCGACGGGGGCGCAGGCGCGTGGCGTCGTCAAGCTGTCGATTGGTTCGACGCTTGCCTCGCACTGGCTGATGCCGAAGCTCGGTCCGTTCCTGCGCGCGCATGACCATATCCAGCTCGAGATCATCACCCATCCCTATCCGGCCAGCGTGCGCCGCCGCGAGGCCGATGTCGTGTTGCGGCCGGTGGACAGCGGCGAAGAGAATCTGATCGGCCGCAAGGTCGGCCGCCTCGGCACCGGCTTCTACGCCTCGCGGGATTACGCCGCGCTGCGGCGGCTCCCCGAACGGCGCGATGAATGGAAAGGGCACAGCGTTATCGGCTTTGCCGACCGTTTGTCGAACGAGCATCTGGCGCGCTGGAGCGACGCGATCACGCGGCAGGGCTCGATGGTGATGCGATGCTCGTCGCAAGGCGACATGCTCGCCGCGGCGCGCGCGGGCCTCGGGATTTCGACGCTGTCCTGTTTTGTCGCGGCCGCCTATCCGGATCTCGTTCGCGTCGCCCCGCAGAAACTGGTCAGCGTGGCCGATCTCTGGCTGCTCGCGCACCCGGACCTCGTCGAACTCCCCGCGGTG
Organism: Bradyrhizobium sp. AZCC 2262; assembly: GCF_036924535.1. Taxonomy (NCBI): domain Bacteria; kingdom Pseudomonadati; phylum Pseudomonadota; class Alphaproteobacteria; order Hyphomicrobiales; family Nitrobacteraceae; genus Bradyrhizobium; species Bradyrhizobium sp. AZCC 2262. The sequence continues at coordinate 8,950,549 of NZ_JAZHRT010000001.1, forward strand.
CGCGCGGTGATCGATTTCGTCACGGCTTCCGCGCGCGAGCACCGGGTGCGGCTGCGGGGGTGAGTTTGTCGGCGAGCACGCCCTCGCGCTTCTTCAGCACGCGATAATAGCTCCACCACAGATGTGCCGCCGCGCCGCGCAGCGGACGCCACGGCTCCGCCAGCGGCGCCATCTGCTTGGCGGTCGGGCGGGTCTTCAGGCCGAGGCCGATCTTGACCGCTTCCTGTATCGCGATATCGCCGGCCGGCCAGGCGTCACCATGGCCGAGACAGAACAGCAGATAGACGTCGGCGGTCCACGGACCGATGCCGTGCAGCGCCGTCAGCGTGTGGTGCGCGGCATCCGCATCCTCTTCCGCCAGCACGTCGAGGTTCAATCGCTCAGCGGCCAGTTCGCGCGCGATGTTTTTCAGCGTCTTGATCTTGGCGGCTGAAAGGCCGAGCCGTCCGAGGCGCTCGGCGCGCACTTTGCGGATGGGCTCGGGATCAAACGGATCGAACGCGGCTGTGAGGCGTCCCCAGATCGCCGCGGCACTCGCGGTGGAGAGCTGCTGGCCGCAGACGATCGCCGCCAGCCCGGCGAATCCAGGCTCGCGCTGCCGCAGCGCCGGCATGCCCGTCAGCTCGAAAATCGGCTTCAACCGCACGTCCTGCTTGACCAGCGTGTGGACGGCGTCTTCGAGGTCTGACTGGCTGCTGAGGTGAATGGTCATTACGGAATGTTATCAACTCACTGGATCGTCATGCGCGGGCTTGCCGCCTCCGCTAAAGCTTCGGCGCGCCGCACGGGATTGCCGCGGCGAAGCCTTTGGCGTAGCCGGGACCCGCGCATCCATCTTATATCGTAAAAGGTTGTTGTACGACGGATGGCCGGGTCAAGCCCGGCGATGACGGTTGTCTGGAGGACCATGCCACCTGTTTTCCGATTTGCTCCAAGCCCGAACGGCTACCTCCATCTCGGTCACGCCTATTCGGCGTTGTTGAACTTCGACCTCGCGCGCCGCAAGGGGGGAAGATTCCTGCTGCGGATCGAGGATATCGACGCCACAAGATGCCGACCGGAATTCGAGGCGGCGATCTATCAAGATCTCGCCTGGCTGGGGATATCCTGGGAAACGCCGGTGCGGCGTCAATCGGAATATTTCGCAAATTATCGCGACGCGCTCGAAAAGCTGGCAGGCTTGGGCTTGATCTATCCGAGCTTCGAGAGCCGCGCGGAAATCGCCCGTCTGGTCGCGCAGCGGGAAACCGAAGCGCCGTGGCCGCGCGATCCCGACGGGGCGGCGCTCTATCCGGGCGCGGCGAAGTTGTTGTCGCCGGATCAGCGCGAGGAATTGATCGGGCAGGGCGCGCCTTACGCGCTGCGGCTCGACATGGCCGCGGCGCTGGCGCGGGCGGGGGAGTTGGGTTGGAAGGAGCATGGCGAGGGCCCCGACGGGGAAACCGGCAGCGTCACTGGCCGCCCCGAGGCGTGGGGCGACGTCATCCTGGCGCGCAAGGAGACGCCGACCAGCTATCACCTTTCCGTGGTGATCGACGACGCCTTGCAGGGCGTCACCGACGTGGTGCGCGGGCAGGACCTGTTCTGGTCCACCAGTGTGCATCTCTTGTTGCAGCACCTGCTCGGTATTCCGCAACCGGCCTATCGGCATCATCGGCTCGTTGCCGATTCGTCGGGGCAAAAGCTGTCGAAATCGACCGATGCCACCGGCTTGCGCGAATTGCGACGGCAAGGCGCCACGCCGGCCGATATCCGCCGCCTCGTCGATTTGCCGGAACGGCTTCCGTAATTCTACTGGGAAGCTCTACTGGGGGTTGTTGCAAACGTCTCCGTGACACCGCCCGCCGTGACATGCCATTCTAGCGCCGCGCGGGGAAAGGGGGATCATGGCGGCGAAGCAGCGTTCACGGCGTATCACGCAGCCTGTCAAAAAGCGGCGAGCGAAGAAGCGCGTATCCGGCGCCGCGGCCAAAAAACGCGGCGGGCGCAAATCCGCCATTGCCGTGCCCGGCATGGTGGAAACCGCGCTGGCGGCCTTTGCGCATGAGGTGCGGACGCCGCTGACCGGCATCCTGGCGATCAGCAATCTGCTTGCGACGTCGGACCTCGACGAGCGCGAACGGCGCTGGGTCGACACCATCAAGGCGGGCGCGGAACATCTGGCGAGCCTGGCGACTCTGTTCGTCGATGCGGCGCGCAGTGGCGGTCCCGGGCTCGACGTGCGGCAGGACTTCTTCGACCTGCGCACGCTCGCCCGCAATGCCGGCGATTCGCTGACCGGCCGCGCGGCGGCCAAGGGTCTGCAATCGTCGGTCGTTATTTCCGAAAAGCTTCCGGCATTTGCGATCGGCGATCCCGTCCGCCTGCGCGCCGCAGTGGAGAACCTGATCGACAATGCCGTGAAATTCACCGACCAGGGCAGCGTTGCACTCCAGGTTACGCCGCTGCGCGGCCCGAAAGGCAAGGTCGGCGTCACATTCGAGGTCTCCGACAGCGGGATCGGCCTCACGCTCGGCGAAATCAAACGCCTGTTTCGTCCGTTCTCGCAGGCCAATGTCTCCATTTCATCGCGCTACGGCGGCGCCGGGCTCGGACTGTCGTCGGTCAAGCAACTGGCGCGCGCCATGGGCGGCGACATCACCGTGGCGCAACGCCGTGGCGGCGGCGCCACCTTTACCCTCAATGTCGTGATGTCAGCCGCAAAGGACGTGGAGACTGCGGCGTCCGGCGCCGCTGGCGAAGTATCGATCGGTTCGCCGCGGCCGTTGCGCCTGCTCAGCGTCGAGGACAATCCGTTCGGCCGCGTCGTGCTCAACGCGATCCTGACCGAACTCGGTCACCAGGCCGAGTTCATCGGCCAGGGCGAGGCGGCGCCTGCGCGGCTTGCGCACGGCGCATTCGATGCGGTGCTGATGGACATGGTCTTGCCGGGGATCAACGGCATCGAAGCGATCACGCGCATTCGCGCGCTTCAGCCGCCGCTCGGGCGCATTCCGATCATCGGCATATCCGGCCGCGGCGAGGACGAGGCGGCATCACGCGCCGCCGGCGCCGATATCTTTCTGGTCAAGCCTGTGTCTCCGCGCGCCCTGGCGACTGCGCTGCATGAAGCGACATCCCCTTCGGCAGCTGCGACTTCATGATCGCCGCATTCAGTTCGCCGCCGTAGACGAAAATCGCGGCAATGAAATACAGAAACACCAGCGCGATGATGACCGAGGCAAGCCCCGCATACATCGTCACGTAGTTGCTGGCGAAGCGCGCCAGATACTGGCCGAAAACGATGCCCGAGATCAGGGACGCCACCATCGTGAAGACGATGCCCGGAAGGATCTGCAGAAAACTTCGCCGGCCGCAGGGCAGCCAGGCATGCAGGACGAACAGCGCCACAATCATCGCCGTGATGGTAATGCCGTAGCGGGCGAAAAACAGGAAGTTTTCGTTGCTCTCGACAAAGAACGGAATGTGGCGGCGTGCCGTTTCCAGGATCAGGGGGCCGAGCACGATCAGGAACGCCATGGCGAGCGAGGTGAAGGCGGCGACCAGCGTATAGCCGATCGATTCCAGCCGCAGCCAGTACCATGCCCGCGGCTCAACCACCGAATAGGCGCGATTCAGCGCGACCCGCACCGCCTCGACGCCGTTGGAGGCGAAATAGACCGCCAGCACCGCGCCGACGGTCAGGATGTCGCCGCGCGTCGTGGTCAGCACATCGTGGATTTCGCCTGACAGCGCGTCCGCGACCTGTTGCGGCCAGGTCTGCAGCAACAGCCCCACGGCCCCGTCGGCGAGTTCCTTGGAGCCGAAAAAGCCGGCCAGTGACGTCAGCACGATCAGGAACGGGAACAGCGCCATCAGCGTCGACAGCGCGATATGGCTCGCGATCGCCCAGCCGTCATCGGCAAGGAACGTATAGAACGCCTCCATCACGACGAGGTAGACGTAGCGAATGAGCCTCACATCTCACCTCGATCAGGGGGCAGCGATCCGGTCCCAAAGCTTGGACTAACATCTGATATTATTGGATTAAAGGCCAGATCGTCGATTGGTTGCGCGAGGAGATGTGCGAGGACCGTGAACGTGTGGAAGTCGGCGCTTCGCGGTGTTATGTAGCGCCGATGGCATCCTTCTTGAGTTCGATCGTTCTCCCGGTCGCGGTTGCGGCCGTGGCTATCGTGCTACTGCTCGGCCTCGTCAACATGATGCGGGGCGGCTCGCCGAGCCGCTCGCAGAACCTGATGCGGCTCCGGGTGTTGCTGCAGTTCATCGCCATCGTCATCACCATGGTCGTGGTCTGGGCGATGGGCAAATAAGAGCGAAAAGGGGCGCGCCAATGGTCGTACTCAACCGCATCTATACCAAGACCGGCGATGACGGCACCACGGCGCTCGGCAGCGGCGAACGCCGCCCGAAATACGATCTGCGCATCGCAGCCTACGGCACCGTGGACGAGACCAACGCCGCCATCGGCCTGGTGCGGCTGCACCTTGCCGAGGCGCGCGAACTCGATGCGATGCTGGGCCGGATACAGAACGATCTGTTCGATCTCGGGGCCGATCTCGCGGTGCCCCAGCGCGACGGCAAGGCCGAGCGGTTGCGGATGCTCTCAAGCCAGGTCGAACGGCTCGAGCACGACATCGACGGCCTGAACGAGCATCTCGCGCCGCTGACCTCGTTTGTGCTGCCGGGCGGCACCCCCGCCGCCGCATACCTGCATCTCGCCCGCACCATATGTCGCAGGGCGGAACGGATGATGGTGGAACTCGCCGCGAACCCTGAGGAGCCGGTCAGCGGAGCGGCCATTCAGTATATGAACCGCCTGTCCGATTTTCTGTTCGTCGCCAGCCGCGCCATGAACGATAATGGGGCCGGAGACGTGTTGTGGGTACCCGGTCAAAACCGCTAAGGTAGGCCCTATTCCGGGACTGATTTTTGGCTTTCGCGCGTTGACCGCCGATAGCGGGACCTTTAGGTTCCGCGCCCAAGCCATAACGAGCTAATACCAAGCCAATTTAACCCAGAATTCAAGCGAAAGAGGATCGATGAAGGTTCTTGTGCCGGTAAAGCGGGTGGTCGATTACAACGTCAAGGTCCGCGTCAAGAGCGACGGAACGGGCGTCGAACTGGCCAACGTCAAGATGTCGATGAATCCGTTCGACGAAATCGCCGTCGAGGAAGCACTGCGCCTGAAGGAAGCCGGCAAGGCGACCGAAGTGGTGGTGGTGTCAATCGGCCCGGCGCAGGCCTCGGAGACGATCCGGACCGGTCTTGCGATGGGCGCCGACCGCGGCATCCTCGTCAAGGCCGAAGGCAATGTGGAGCCCTTGGCGGTCGCCAAGATTCTCAAGGCTGTCGCGGACGCTGAAAAGCCCGGCCTGATCATTCTCGGCAAGCAGGCGATCGACGACGATTCGAACCAGACCGGCCAGATGCTGGCCGCCCTGCTCGGATGGTCGCAGGCCACCTTCGCCTCCAAGCTGGAAGTCGACGGAAGCGACTTCAAGGTCACCCGCGAAGTCGACGGCGGCCTCCAGACCGTGAAGCTGAAGGGACCGGCGATCGTCACCACCGATTTGCGTCTGAACGAGCCGCGCTATGCGTCGCTGCCCAACATCATGAAGGCGAAGAAGAAGCCGATCGACGACAAGAGCGCGTCCGATTACGGCGTCGATCTCACGCCGCATCTCGAAGTGCTCAAGACGTCAGAACCGCCCGGCCGCAAGGGAGGCGTCAAGGTCAAGGACGTGGCCGAGCTGATTTCGAAACTCAAGACCGAAGCCGGGGTTCTCTGATGACGACGCTATTGATTGCCGAGCACGACAACGCGTCGATCAAGGACGCGACCAACAAGGCGCTGACGGCGGCAGCCGCGCTCGGCGCCGAGGTACATGTGCTGGTCGCCGGTGAAAACGCCAAGGCGGCAGCCGATGCCGCAGCCAAGCTTGCCGGCGTCACGAAGGTGCTGCTCGCCGATAACGCCGCGTATGCTCACGACCTCGCCGAGCCGCTGGCCGCGCTGATCGTGTCGCTGGCGCCTTCCTATGACGCCTTCGTCGCGCCTGCGACCTCGCGCTTCAAGAACGTGATGCCGCGCGTCGCAGCGTTGCTCGACGTGATGCAGGTTTCGGAAATCATCAAGGTGGTTTCCCCTGACACCTTCGAGCGGCCGATCTATGCCGGCAACGCCATTCAGACGGTGAAGTCGAAGGATGCCAAGAAGGTCATCACGGTGCGGACCTCGACCTTCGCCGCGGCCGGCGACGGCGGCAGTGCGACGGTGGAGAACGCCACGGCTGCGGCCGATCCGGGCCTATCCAGCTTCGTCGGGGAGGAGGTTGCGAAGAGCGACCGTCCGGAACTGACGTCGGCAAAGATTATCGTTTCCGGTGGCCGCGCCATGCAGAGCCGCGAGAACTTTGCCAAATATATCGAGCCGCTCGCCGACAAGCTCGGCGCCGGCGTCGGCGCCTCGCGCGCCGCGGTCGATGCCGGCTATGCGCCGAACGACTGGCAGGTCGGCCAGACCGGCAAGGTGGTGGCCCCGGAACTATATGTGGCCATCGGTATCTCCGGCGCGATCCAGCATCTCGCCGGGATGAAGGATTCCAAGGTGATCGTTGCGATCAACAAGGATGAAGACGCGCCGATCTTCCAGGTTGCCGATTATGGCCTGGTGGCGGACCTCTATCAGGCGGTTCCTGAACTGACCGAAGCGCTCGGCAAGCTCGGAAAGTAATAATTATACGCGGGCCGGACGCACAACGTCCGGCCGGTGTTTACTTTAAAAGCGTTTTCAAGCGAGGATTTCCGGCTTCGCGTGAAGAAAACGTGCCAAAGATGGGGACTGAAACCTCGATTCTGATTATATCGTATCTGAGGTTCGAAAGATGAACAGGCGCGGTGTGCGCGCCGTTCCGGTGGATGACAAGATGGCGGTGACAATCAAGAAGGTCGGCGTGATCGGCTCGGGCCAGATGGGCAGCGGCGTCGCGCATGTGGCGGCGCTCGCCGGTTTCGACGTGGTGCTCAACGACGTCTCCGACGAACGGCTGAAGTCGGCGATGGCGACCATCAACGGCCATTTGTCGCGCCAGGTTGCCAAGCAGACCGTCACCGAGGACGCGCGCAAAAAGGCGCTTACCCGGATTACCTCTACCGAGACGCTGGATGGCTTGGCGGACTGCGACCTCGTGATCGAGACCGCGGTCGAAAAGGAGGAGGTCAAGCGCAAGATCTTTCACGAGCTCTGCGCGGTGCTGAAGCCGGAAGCGATCGTCGCGACCAACTCCTCCTCGATCTCGATCACCCGGCTTGCCGCCTCGACCGATCGTCCCGAGCGCTTCATCGGCATTCATTTCATGAATCCGGTGCCGGCCATGGAACTGGTCGAGCTGATCCGCGGCATCGCCACCGACGATTCCACCTTCGAAACGGCAAAGGAATTTGTCGGCAAGCTCAACAAGCAGATCGCGGTATCGGAAGATTTTCCGGCCTTCATCGTCAACCGCATCCTGCAGCCGATGATCAACGAGGCGATCTACACGCTCTATGAGGGTGTCGGAAACGTCGAGGCGATCGACGCCGCCATGAAGCTCGGCGCGCATCACCCGATGGGGCCGTTGGAACTTGCCGATTTCATCGGTCTCGACACGTGCCTGTCGATCATGCAGGTACTGCATGAGGGGCTGGCGGATTCGAAATACCGGCCGTGCCCGCTGCTGGTGAAATATGTCGAGGCCGGATGGCTCGGCCGCAAGACGCAGCGCGGTTTCTACGACTATCGCGGCGACAAGCCGGTTCCGACGCGCTAGCCGTTGCCCTCCACGGGTATCGAACGGTTGCCCCAACACTGAGCCGCAATCTCCAGCATTTGTTAACCTTCGCTGGTTACGGTGCCCTCACGTTTGAGGAGCGCTGCGTATGGATATGATGGCTGTAGTTTCGAGCATGCTGGCGATGCAGGCGGCGGGCACGCAGCAGCAGATCCAGACCTCGATCATCAAGCAGAACATGGACGCGGAGAAAGCCGCGGTCCAGACGCTGCTGGGTACAGCCAATCTCGCCCCCGGTGTCGGCGGCAATCTCAATATTGCGGCCTAAAGCCCCGCCTTTACCGGCTCCATCGCGGCCTTGATCAGCTTGATCGCATCCTCGCTGGCCCATTCGGCGGGACCGGCAAGGTTGGCGATTTCGCAGCCCTTGCCATCCACGAGTATCGAGGTCGGCATGCCCAAGGCCTTGCCTATGGTCTTAAGATCCTGAAAAACCTTGGCTTTTGAGTCGGTGAAATAGCCGAGCTGGGTCAGATTGGCCTCTTTGAGGAAGTTTCGGGGCTTATCCGGATCGCGGGTGTCGATATTGACGGCAACCACCTCGAAATCCTTGCCCCCGAGCTTAGCCTGCAAATTGTCGAGCGCCGGCATCTCTTTACGACAAGGCACGCACCAGGTGGCCCACAGGTTCACCAGCACGGTCTTGCCGCGCCATTCCGACAGCTTTCGGGGCTTGCCGCCGGCATCCTCGAAGGCGAGGTCGGGGAGCCGCAGTGGGCTCGTCGCCATGGTCAGCGCGGCCACCTCGCCATGCGCCAGCGGCGCGATTCTGCGGGCCAGTTCGACCGCGCCCGTGCAGGAGGGATCGCCGCCCGTGCCGCGCTTGAAGCCGCCGAGCCCGTAAAACGCGCCCAATCCGATCACGCCGACGGCCACCACCGCACCGATGGCGATCGGGATCCGGCGCATTGCGGCCGGGCGGGGCGGGGATATTTCGGGCATATCGTTTGTCATCCTGTATCAGATACGGCTATGCAGGGCTCAAGACTATGGTCGAGTTACGGTCGAAACCGGCGCGGTGTTTCGCCTCGTTCGACGATAAATGGCAGGACATGGCAGGGCCAGAGAAGTCATGAGCAACAAGATGTGGGGCGGCCGGTTCACCGAGCGCCCCGATGCGATCATGGAGGAAATCAACGTCTCCATCGACGTTGACCGTCACCTCTATGCCCAGGACATCGCCGCGTCCAAGGCCCACGCGGCGATGCTGGCCGCACAAGGCATTATCACCGCGACTGATGCGAAAAATATTGGCAAGGGTCTAGACACGATTTTGTCAGAAATCGGCAAGGGCGCGTTCAACTTCAAGCGCGCGCTCGAAGACATCCATATGAATGTCGAGAGCCGGCTTTCCGAACTGATCGGGCCGGCCGCGGGACGGCTGCACACCGCACGCTCCCGCAACGATCAGGTCGCGACCGATTTCCGGCTCTATGTCCGCGACACGATCGACGAGACGGATGCGGCGCTGGCGGCCTTCCAGCATGCCTTGGCCAGCCGCGCACTGGAACATGCCGCGACCGTGATGCCGGGATTTACCCATCTGCAGACCGCCCAGCCGGTGACGTTCGGGCACCATCTGCTCGCCTATGTCGAGATGGCCGCGCGCGACCGCGGCCGCTTCGCCGATGCGCGCAAGCGGCTGAACGAATCGCCGCTTGGGGCCGCCGCGCTGGCCGGAACCTCGTTTCCGATCGACCGGACGACGACCGCCAAGGCGCTCGGCTTCGACCGCCCGATGGCCAATTCGCTCGACGCGGTCTCGGACCGCGACTTCGTGCTGGAGACGCTGTCGGCGGCGTCGATCGCGGCCGTGCACATGTCGCGCTTTGCCGAGGAAATCGTGATCTGGACCTCGCCGCTGGTGGGCCTCGTGCGACTCAGTGACAAGTTCACCACCGGTTCCTCGATCATGCCGCAGAAGCGCAATCCGGACGCGGCCGAACTGGTGCGCGCCAAGACCGGCCGGGTGATCGGCGCGCTCAACGGTCTCCTGATTGTGATGAAGGGGCTGCCGCTCGCCTATCAAAAGGACATGCAGGAGGACAAACAGGGCGCCATGGAGGCGTTTGCCGCGCTGTCGCTGGCGATCCGGGCCATGACCGGCATGGTGATCGATCTGGTGCCCGACGAGGCGCGGATGAAGGCCGCTGCCGGCGAGGGCTATGCCACCGCCACCGATCTGGCCGACTGGCTGGTGCGGACGCTGAAAATGCCGTTCCGCGATGCCCACCACGTCACCGGGCGAATCGTCGGCTTGGCGTCAAAACAGGGCGTGGCGCTGCACGAACTGCCGCTCAAGGCGATGCAGGAGGTCGAGCCGAAGATCACCGCCGACGCCCTGCGCGTCCTATCGGTGGAAGCCTCCGTCAAGAGCCGGACCAGTTATGGCGGCACCGCGCCGAAGAACGTGGTTTCGCAGGCCAAAGCCTGGCTGAAACGGTTGGAAAAAGAGCAAAAATTGGGCTGAGGGAAAAGATTTCGCTGCAATTTCTTGGGTTTCCGTTGCCCATCGGCACTCGCCAGACTACGGCAATCTTTGTATGGTGCGGCGCGCATTGGGGATTTCGTCGTGATCAATAGCTACCGCCCGTCATCGTCGGGATGGGCCATCATCCTGTTGAGCGTGACCGCGCTCGCGCTCGGGGGCTGCGGACGCAAGGCCGGGCTCGATCTGCCTCCGACCGCGGCGGCGCCGCAGGCCACGTCGTCGGATACCGAGGCGGAGCGCGCGGCGCAGCCCGGCGTCTTCAATTCGACCTACGGATCCGAGGCAGGCCCCAGCGCCCCCAAGGGCGGCAAGAAGAGAATCGTTCTCGATCCGCTGCTGGACTGAGGCTTGCTTTGACGCGTTTTCCTGACGCGAACCGGTGCCCACTTCGCTTGAAAACGCTATAGGCGCGCCATGAATCATTTCGACTATCGCAACGGCGTGCTGCACGCCGAGGCCGTCAACCTGTCCGAACTCGCGGATGCCGTCGGCACGCCGTTCTATTGCTATTCGACGGCGACGCTGGAGCGCCACTACCGCGTCTTCACCGAGGCCTTTTCCGGCGAGAAGACGCTGGTCTGCTACGCCATGAAGGCCAATTCCAACCAGTCGGTGCTGCGCACGCTGGCGAAACTTGGCGCCGGGGCCGACGTGGTGTCCGGCGGCGAACTCAAGCGCGCGCTGGCCGCGGGGATTCCGCCCAACAAGATTCTGTTCTCCGGCGTCGGCAAGACCGAGATGGAACTGCGCGCGGCGCTGGCGGCGGACATTCTCTGCATCAACGTCGAATCCGAGCCCGAACTGGAATTGCTGTCGAAGCTCGCGGTCGAGGCCGGCAAGACCGCGCGGATTTCGTTGCGCGTCAATCCTGACGTCGACGCCGGCACCCACGCCAAGATCGCCACGGGAAAATCCGAAAACAAGTTCGGCATTCCGATTCTGCGGGCGCGCGAAGTCTATGCCCTCGCGGCCAGGCTGCCGGGCATCGAGGTGACCGGCACCGACATGCATATCGGCAGCCAGATCACCGATCTCTCCAAGATGGAAACCGCGTTCCGGATTCTTTCCGATTTCGTGCAGACGCTGCGCGCCGACGGCCACAGCATCGAGCATATCGATTTCGGCGGCGGGCTCGGCATTCCCTATCACGCCGACCAGGAAGCGCCGCCCTTGCCGTCCGCCTATGCGGCGATGGTCAAGCGGGTGACGCATAATCTCGGCTGCACGCTGATGTTCGAGCCCGGGCGGATGATCGTCGGCAATGCCGGCATTTTGGTTTCCCGCGTCATCTATGTGAAGCCGGGCGAGGCCAAGAACTTCGTCATCATCGACGCCGCGATGAACGATTTGATCCGCCCCACGCTGTACGAAGCCCACCATGACATCCTCCCCGTGCGCGAGGCGGCCAAGGGCGCGCGAACCATCACCGCCGACGTCGTCGGTCCGGTCTGCGAGACCGGCGACTATCTCGCACTCGATCGCAACCTGCCCGAACCTGCGGCCGGCGATCTGCTGGCGATCATGACGGCCGGCGCCTACGGCGCGGTGCAGTCCGGCTTCTACAACACGCGCGCGCTGGTGCCGGAAGTCCTGGTCAAGGACAATCAGTACGCCGTGGTGCGCCCGCGCATCGAGGTCGAGGATTTGATCGCGATGGACAAGCCGGCGCCGTGGCTGTGATCGACGGGCGGTCTGCCTTCCTGCGCTGACAGTGCGCCGAAGGTTCGTTGATATCTGCGCTTTTGCATCGTTCGGCCTCAAAGCGCTGTGGGCCTCAGCGCCTTAGAAGACTTCACAGACGTTGTCGGATTTGCCAGCCTTCGTTCGTCCTGGGGTCTCAACAGGGAGACCAAACCATGGCTGAACAATCCAAGGCCGAAGAGGCCCGGATCAAAGCCCTTCTTGAGGGCTGGGCGGACGCTGTCCGCCGGCACGATCTTCCCGCCATCCTTGCGCACCACGAGCGGAACATGGTGATGTTCGACTTGCCGCCGCCACTCCAATGCAGGGGCATCGAAGCCTACCAACAGACCTGGGATCTGTTTTTCCGTTATCACAAGCCGGGTACGGCCTTCGATTTTCGAGAACTCACCGTTACCGCGGGCGCTGACGTCGCCTTCGCGGTCGCCATCATGTGGTGCGGACCTGACTCGTCCAGCAATCCTGTAGACAAGGACGGCTTTTTGTTCCGGCTGACGGTTGGCCTGCGCAAGGTCGATGGCGAGTGGCGCATCGCACACGAGCATCATTCCGTGCCTGCTACGGATTGAGTCGGCAGGTCAGAATCCGTCCACTTTGTCGGTTCTTCGAGTGTCGGTTCATCGGGTACTCAGAAGCCAGCTACGCCAGTGGTCAATTGCTGGAACCGCGAGGCCGGCTGATCGCCGCTTCATAACTCAATGCGCGCCACCAGCCGCGCCCTTCACCTTGCGCGTCAGCGCAACCGCGAGCGCGGCCAGCACCAGCACGATGCCGATCACCGCAAAGGTATCGCTGAATCCCATCACCAGGGCTTGATGCTTCACGGCCTTGCCGAGGGCCACGATCGCCTGCTGATGCGCGGCGGCGGGGTCCGAGCCGCCGTGGGCCAGAAAATAGTCCGACGTCTGGGCGATCCGGTTGCGCACTTCCTCGCGGCCGAGCGTGACCGATTGGCCGATGATGTTGGAGTGAAACTGCTCCCGCTTGGTGATCACGGTTGCGAGCACCGCGGTGCCGATCGCGCCACCGAGGTTGCGGAACATGTTGCTGATGCCTGACGCCGCGGCGGCATCCTGCGGCGCGATGTCGCCTGTGGTCACCGAGGTCAGCGGCGTCAGCACCATCGCCTGGCCGATGGCGCGCACGATGTTGGGAATGAAGAGCTGGTCGCCGGCATAATCCGGAGACATCGCCGTGTTCATGAAGCAGCTATAGGCGAAGATCACCAGGCCGGTGAAGGCGATGTAGCGCGTATCGAAACGCTGCATCAACTTTGGCAGCAGCGGAATCAAGAGGAGTTGCGGCAAGCCCGTCCACGCCAGCACCTTGCCGATCTGCTCGGCATTGTAGCCCTGGGCCTGGCCAAGATAGGCAGGCAGGATGTAGACGGAGCCGAACAGAGCGAAGCCGACCATCGTCAGGGCAATCGTGCCGAAGCCGAAATTGCGACCCGTCAGGAGCCGCAACCGGATCAGCGGCTTTTCAGCCGTGAGTTCGATCCAGACGAACAGCACCAGGCTGACGAGCGCGATCACCGCCATGCGCTGGATGAAGGGGGAGGCGAACCAGTCGTCCTTGTTGCCTTCCTCGAGCACGGTCTGCAGCGCCGACAGGCCGATTGCCATGGTCAATATGCCGGCCCAGTCGCCTTCCTTCAAAAGCCTGAGCTGCATCGGCTGCCGCTCCAGCGTCAGATAGAGCGCGCTCACCATCACAGCCGTCGGGATCACGTTGACGAAGAAGATGGTGCGCCAGCCGTAATTTTCGGTGAGATAGCCGCCGATGGTCGGCCCGATCGCCGGCGCAAAGGTGACGGACAGCGCGAAGATGGCAAGCCCTACGGGCTGTTGCGACTTGGGCAGCCTGGTCAGAACCAGCGTAAACGCCATCGGGATCAGCACGCCGCCGGCAAAACCCTGCAATCCGCGCATCGCGATCATCGAGGGCAGGTCGTTGGTGAAGGCACAGGCGACCGAGAACACGGCGAACAGCGCGGCGCTCGCGATCATATAGCGGCGGAACGAGAACACGCGGCTGAGATAGTCGGTTAACGGGATCACCACGATCTCGCCGATCAAATAGGAGGTCGAGATCCAGGAGCCGTTGTCGACACCGGTCCCGATGCCGCCCTCGATGTTGAGCAGCGAAGCATTAGTGATCTGGATGTTCAGGATCGCCATGAACGAGCCGATCATGGCGGCGAGGACGGCAATCCAGGTCGTGACGCTGGCGCGGTTCGGGCTAGATGCTGTGCGCGAGATCGGCAGCGTGGATATCGAGGCGGAAGGGCTCTGATTTGACATGGCACGATGCTCCAGAAACCGTCTTGTGGATGTTGGCGGCCGCAGCCGCCGCGCGGCTCGTGTTCGACGAACGCGTCTCGATGGTGGGAATCACCGACATGCCCGGCCGCAGTTCGATGCGCGGGTTCTTGCCGGTATCGAGCGCGATCCGCACCGGGATGCGCTGCACGACCTTGGTGAAATTGCCGGTGGCGTTGTCCGGCGGCAGCAGCGCAAATTCCTGGCCGCTGGCGGGGGCGATGCTGTCGACATGGCCGTGCACGACCTGGCCCGGGAACATGTCCACCTCGATATCGACGGCCTGACCTTCATGCACGTCGGTGAGCTGCGTTTCCTTGTAGTTCGCCACCACGTAGGCGCCATCAACCGGCACCACCGACATCAATTGCGTCCCGACCTGCACATACTGACCGACGCGCAGCGTGCGATTGCCGACGACGCCGTCGATCGGGGCCGTAATCGTGGTGTAGCCGAGATTGAGTTCGGCCTGGTTCTGGATCGCGTTGGCGCGCGCCAGCGCAGCAGTGGCTTGAACGATCTCGGCGTTGAGCAGATCGACCTGTTTTTGTGCCGACGTCAGATTGGCCGTATCGCGCGCCAGGGCCGCTTGTGCGCCGCCGTTACGCGATTGCGCCTGCTGCGCATTCTGCACGCTGCCATACCCGGTGGTGGCTAGATCGGTGTAGCGTTTGCTTTCCTGGACCGCGAAGGTCAACGCCGCCTGGTCGACGTCGATGGTCGCCTTGGCCGCGTTGATGACCGCCTGCTGGACTTCGATCTGGGCCTGCTTGCTGGTGATCGTGGCACGCGCCGCGGCGACATCGGCTTTGGCCTGATCGAGCGCGACCTTGAAATCCCGGTCGTCGATGCGCGCCAGCACCTGGCCGGTCGTGACGCGCTCGTTATCCTTCACCAGCACCTGTTGCAGGTAGCCCGTGACCTTCGGCGCGATGGTGGTGCTGTCGGCCTTCACATAGGCGTCGTCGGTCGACACCAGATACTGGCCGACGGTCCAGTAGTCCCAGCCATACCAGGCCGCGCCCGCCAGTGCGGCGATCGCGGCTCCGGTGAGCAATAGCTTGCGAAGATTGAGCTTTTTTGCAGCGACCGCTTGCGGTGCCGCCGCGGCGGCCGCGGGCAGAAACGCCTCGGCGGGCGCGGCCGGGAGGACCGGCTGATCGGTCGGGAAGGAGGTCGAGTGGACGGTCATGGCGGTTCTCCGCTCTGGAAGAATTAGGAAACTTGACAATTTCCAAAATAGAGCCGATATCTGGACTGTCAATGGAATGACAGGCATCATGTAAGAGCATGGCTAGAGCAGAATCTTCCGCCGATCGCCGCGATCGCGGGCGTCCGCAACTCCGCCCCGACGACGAGACGCGTCAAATCATCTACGAGGCCGCGCGGCACGAATTTGCCGCCGCCGGATACGCTGCGACCAGCACCGAAACCGTGGCCCGCCGCGCCGGCGTTTCCACCAAGACGCTGTATCGCCTGGTACCGAACAAGGCGGCGCTGTTCGAGGGCATGGTGTCCGACCGGCTCGATCGATTCCTGTCCGATTTCAGCCTGCACGTCGCGGAGGATGCAGACATCGAAACCGGGATGAACGCCGCGCTGATGGCGTGCGCCGACCTAACGCTCGATCCTGACGTCGTCGCGCTTCAGCGCATCATCCTGCAGGAGGCTGGCCAATTCCCCGATCTGGCGGCGGCGTTCTACAGGAACGGCATTGCCCGCACCGCCACGGCGCTGTCGAACTGGCTGCGCCTTCAGGTCAAGCGCGGGCTCATCGACCTCGACAATCCCGAGGAAGCCGCCGGCATCCTGATCGGGATGGTCGCAGGCGCACCGCAACGCGCGGCGATCTTTGGCGGCGTGCCGCTGCCTTCCCGCGCGCAGGTCAGAGCGCGCGTGCGGAAATGCGTAACGCTGTTTCTGCGGGGCTGCGAGGCGAAGGATCGCGCGCGATGAACGCTGCTGGTTGCGCGCTGAATGGATCCACGCAAGGTGCAGCAGTTTCGGACGTCCGGATCGGCGGCGCCGAGGTCCGCTTTGCCTCCCGCTGCCAGCGGACATCCATTCGTACGCTTGTGGCGCTCCGTCAGGTAGCCGATCTCGTCGCCGCCCCAGACAACCTCGCGCGACCTGGTGGTCATGGGGCGCATTACAGCGGCCCCGAGTCGGCTACAGGACAGACGCGGAACAAGCTCAGGTATGTACTGAGTGAGACCGTCGGTAACATACCCCGCGTGGTGTCATGCAGCGTAAGCGTTCAATTCCGCATTCGTTTGATGAGCGTCTGGCCGCCGAGAAAAAGCAGCTCGAAGAACAGGCTGCGCTATTGCCGCCAGGATCGGTGAAGGACGTGGTGCTACGAAAGATCGGGCAACTGAACACCGCAATCCAGGTCAACGCGTTGCTGAAGTCATCCGGCTCGAGATCGCCGGAATAGCGAGCTTCAGCCGTACGCCCGAGACGGCGATCGCCGGACTTCCCTTCCATGGATTGCTGAGGTCCCATCGAGCCTGGAACCATGTCGCACTGTCGGGTTCCCTACAGACATTGATTCGAATTAGATTTTTATTTCGGTCCATGCTGGACACCGTGTGGATGGGCGCGCCCGGCATAGGACAAGGACGGCCCCAACGGTTGATGCCTGGCCCGAAGCTGGGACCGTCCGTCTAACGCGCCGTACGTCGGCGTCGGGCACACGGATTGAACGCGCTCAACTGCGGCGCGTTCGTATGGCAAAATCCCAACGCAAGGGAGTTTATTCAATGATGCTCGAAACAATTCTGGCATTGTTGGGCCTCGCGACTTGCGCGCTGGTCCTCGTCTCATTCTGGGGCTCCGACCTCTTCGGAAGCCGCACGCGGAAGCGGAGTCAATAACTAGGCTGCGAAGATTGCCAGGTTGAATAGTGCGAGAACCGCTGCAGAGGCGGCGATTATGGCAGCGCGTCCTGCTGGCCTATTTCGGCGAGTTAATTGCCACACGAATGCATCCAAATCAGATCAAGGATGAATTGCATTTCGGCCATCCAACATCCGACAACAGGGATACCTGACCGTTTGTTTCAGGACGTTTTCGTCAGCTCTGGGAAACGGTTTTGTCCCGGAAAAACACGCCGCCGGTATCGCAATACACGTCCCGGCGGCGCTTGATCCAAACTGGGCCACTGAAATGCCTAGCCAGCCTATCAAGAGCAATGCCTGTGCCAGGCGCGTGACAACCACGTCCGTGCACGGGCGCACTGTGCGTTAGGTGGCATCGCGGCTGGCAGCTTTCCGCACACCGGAAGCCCCAAATCGGAGAAACCCTCCTGCAGGGTTGGCGGCCTTGGTGTGCTCGGCACCGAGGCCGTTTGACATTCGCCGAGGTGAACCGGGAGCTTTCGCCTCGCCAAGCTTGCGCGTTCGTTGTTTACGATCCAATGAGTCGTATCCGATGAAACTTGGGCAGGGAATCGCCATGGGGATAAAAAAGCGTACGGCTGCGCCCACGTCAGCTCTTGTCCTTGGACTCTTCTTCACACCCCCGGCTTCCATTGCGATCGATGTTACCATCAGCATCGTCGCGGCCGCCGTCGGCAATCTCGGTTTCATATCGCTTGCAATGGCTGAGCCATTGACGAAAAAGCAATCGGACGCGCTCGAGACCTACAACAATTCACGAACCCACTTCGAGCAGGTCCTGCGCCAGCGACGGACGCAGATCGATTCGAAACAGGGGTTACCGAACCTGCCGGGACAAGCGCTCTACCTTGCACGCAACGCCATGATGAGCGCCTACAAAGACCTCACCGACGCGCTTCCGTCCAAAATAGGCGGCTCCAACAAATACGGAATCCCTCCAGCGTATTTTAGCGCCGACAATGAGCCGCTGCTTGATGAGTACAGGAGACTTTTCGACCTCATGCAGGCGCCGCCCGCCAACGCGCAAAAATCAGATACGCCATTCAAGGACGTTGCCGATCTGGGCACGGCCATTGCGCGCGCCAGGGGCCTTGATGCGACCAATGCCGAAGCGGCGGGCCGCATCAGCCTGGGGCTGTTCTTTGCCGAGACCAATGGCAATCAAAACATTGGGAACGCGCGCTCGAACAAATACAAGGGCAGTTTGCAAGCAGGCGTATCCGAGGATCAAAACGGGCGGAGGAAATGGGCCGCGATAAAAAACTCGATAGCGGCCTTTGATCCCGCGCTTAACGCCCGCGACGACAAGGAGGAGGCACGGGCCGGCAATCTGGATCATCGGTACAACCACTGGACCGCCGTGCGCGATGCCCTCATGAACGCACACGCGGATATTTTCCTGCAAGTACCGGCGATCGTGAAAACACTGCCGGATCCGATCGATCAGATGAAGCTGTTTGAACTGATCCAGATTATTCCCAGCCCGACCAGGTCCGCACTCGCATCACGCAACCTGGTCGACTACAGAATTTCGGACCCGAAGATCATGGGATATCTGCGAAACAACAGCGTTTTCACGTTTGGACAGGCTGACAGGGCCAAAACATCTGCAACCTTCCGCGAAATTCTCGATGCGATGTGGCTCTTCAACGACAAGTTTGAACGCGCGCTTGCCAAGCTCGACGAGATCAGGAAGCAGTCAAAAGGCTGAAGGCAGCAATTCGGAATCGGATTCGAGGTCGCGCCGCCGCGCCGCCGTCAGAGCGGACCGAGAATGCCCCATCGGGGCTCACAGAACTCCTTTACTGCCGCTGCGACACCGCTGCTGATGATGTCCCGGCGTTCGGGCGAACTCATCTTGAGCTCTTCGTCCCGGTTGATGATCGAGCCCGCCTCGAGCAGGGCGGCGGCCATCCGGGTCTTTCTCAGCACGATGAGCTCATCGTAGCGATAGACGCCGGTTTCCTTGTTCAGCAGCGGACGCTGGTGCCGGCCCATGATCGCTTGCGAATACTGTTGGGCATACTCGAGGCCCTGGGCCTTCATCTCCTTGGCGATCAGCTCGGCAAACGAAAGACTTGTCTTGAAGTCCGGATTGCTGCGGGAGACGAAGACGGAATAGCCGCTGAAGCGGTCGCTGAAATGGCTTTTCCTTCCCTCGAATTCCCAGTCCTCGAGGAACTTGTTGGGCACGGAGTCATGGTGGATCGACAGGAAGAGATCCGCCGGTAGATCGTTGGCGACGGCGACGCGTTTGACCAGGCTGCGCCTGGCCTTGCCCTCGGTCAGGAGCAATTTGGTCTGAGCAAAGCCTTCGGCCTTCAACTTCTCCTCGATCCGCTTCGCAAGGCGCAGATTGAAGACAAACTCGGAGATGTTGCGGGCGCTGATCGCGCCTTCCGATTCGGCGGTATGCCCCACGTCCAGAACGATCCGGAACTTCGCGGGATCGCACCGGGTTGCGACCGGCTTCAAGGCGGCAGGGTTCAAGCCGACCGGCCCCAGGGCGGCAAGCTTTACGGTGCGGCGCTTTGGCGTGGCGGCAGACTTTGCCAAAGCGGCTGGCTTGCGCGACGTGACGTGCTTCAGCGATTTGACTTGTTTTGAGGACTTGGCTTGCTTTGACGACTTGGCTTGCTTTGACGAGCCTTTGAAGACATCCGACAGCCAGCCGGCATCGCTGACCTCGATCGGCAGAAGCACCATTGCGGCTATCGTGGCGATGACGATGCGGCGGCGGGGCCAAAATCCCGAAGCGATTCTGCCGAGAACAAAAATGAGCTCGCGACGCTTCATGCCCGCCCCCTCCGGAATGCGATCATAGCAGGTCAAATCGCGATACGGGAAGGGGGCGGTGACGTCGGTTTCAGGTCCCCAAAGCCGACATTCTCAGCAGCGTCCACTTGAGGTCTCTCGCATTTCGAATGGTTGAGCCAGGGCGTGAACTCATTAACACTATGAGTACGCGCCCTGGTTCGGCCCTAATCCAACAAACGGTCAGTAATCCCAGATGGCCGGTACCCAACGAAAGGCGTCGCCGGCGATCGCGACATGGCCGACGGATGGGAACGGCATATGAGTGGCCACCAGCAGCGCGCCGGTCTCAGCCAGCTCCCGCAAAAGACCGATACGAACGCGGGCCGCTTCCTCGGGGTCGTGTTCGAAGCCGTTGTACCACCCGGGGTGTTCGAACCCGACCTGGAACACGAGGTCTCCGGCGAACGTCAGGCGCTCGCCGCCGGACGCCAGGCGGACCACGCTGTGCCCGGGGGTGTGACCGCCGGTACGATGGACGACCACCCCCGGCGCCACCTCGTACTCCTCCTCGAAGAGCCGCAGCTGGCTGCGGTACTCTTTCACGAACCGCTTGGCGGTCGCCCGAAGTGCATCCGGGAAGCCCGGCGGCATGGAGACGCGGGAGAAATCAGGCGCCTCCCAGAATTTGACCTCGGCGGCCGCCACGTGGATCCGCAGGTCCGGACGGAGCCGCTCCTTCACCCCGTCGACGAGCAGCCCGCCAACGTGATCCATGTGCATGTGGGTAAGCACCACATCGGTCACGGATGCGAGGTCGATGCCGGCGGCCTCCAGTCGATGGATCAACTGCCCGGCCCGCGGCAAGGGGAACTCCGCCCCCATTCCAGCGTCGATGAGTATGGTCCGGCCGCCGCTACGCACCACGACCACGTTCAGCGCCCAATCGAAAGCGTCCGGCGGCAGGAAATTGTCTTTTAGCCAAGCCGCCCGGACAGCCGGTTCGGCGTTGTGGGCCAACATCGCGCCTGGAAGCGTTAGCACTCCATCGCTGACCACCATTACGTCGATCTCGCCGACCCGCACCGCGTAGCGCGACGGAACCAACTCTTCGGGCCCTGGTCTGCCGGGGTGTGAGGTGATGTTTGGGTTGATGTTTGTCGCTTGCATCATGGTCATGGTTCTCTCCTGCTTCATGGTAAAAAGGCTCGTGGCTGGCTCGGTTGAAGCAGGCCGCGCAGCCAGCGGGCGCGGCCTGCATCGCGTCTAGAGGTCAGTCACGCGTTCCGGATCGGCCGACGCGAGCGCGGCGGCACGCTCGGCCTTCGGCGGGTAGATCCAGACGGTGTTGATCTCCTGCTTGGTCTTCTTGGCGACGTCGCCGACCATCTCCACCTTGCGCTCCCAGCCGCGCGTGAACAGCGCGCCGGCGTCGCCGAGATCGAGACAGGTCACGTAGGCCTTCTGGTGGTAGGGCCTGGTAGGAACGCCCAGCAGTTCGGCTGCGGCATTGTTGCCGGCAAAGGCGCCCATCCGTGTCGCGTGCTGGCACGACATCAAGGCGTAGTTGCCATCGTAGTCGCAGGCGGCACGGGCGGCGTCGCCGGTGGCGAAGACGCCCTGGACGCCCGGCACGCGCAGATCGCGGTCGACCAGCAGCCGGCCGGAATTGTCGCGCTCGGCGGGGATCTGCGCGGTCAGGGGAGCGGCGCGAATGCCCGCTGCCCAGATCACGGTCTCGGCTTCGATGTGTTCGCCGCTCGACAGCGTGACGCCGGATGCATCGAGCGAGGCGACGCCGGCGCCGAGGCGAGTTTCCACACCAAGCTTGCGCAGGGCGTCCTCGATAACAGGGCGAGGACCTGCGCCCATGTCGGGTGCGATCGCGCCGTTGCGTTCGACGATGATGACGCGGGTCCCGGCATCCTTGCCGAGGATCTCGCGAAGCCGCGCCGGCATTTCTGTAGCCGCCTCGATGCCGGTGAAGCCGCCGCCGGCCACGACGACCGTGTCGCGTCCGTTCATGGCCGGCCGCTTCGCGAGCCCATGCAGGTGCTTGTCGAGGGCAACCGCATCATCGAGCGAGTCGACGGCGAAGCCGTGCTCGGCAAGGCCGGGAATGTTCGGACGGAACAGCCGGCTGCCGGTGGCCACGACCAGGCGGTCGTAGGAGAGCGACTTCCGCTTGCCCTTGGCGGCGGCGATCTGAAGCGAGCGGGACTTGGTGTCGATCGCTTCAACGCTGCCTTGCACATAGACGACGTCGATGGCCTTGAGCACATCGAGCAGCGGCGCGGTGAGCGTCTCGGGCTTCGGCTCATAGAGACGCGGGCGAACCACCAGCGTCGGCTCGGGTGCGACCAGCGCGATCTCGAATTCGTCAGGCGAGACGCCCTGGATCTCGCGCAGGCGGGCAGCAGAAAGGGCAGCATACATGCCGGCGAAGCCGGCGCCGATGATAACTAATCGCATATGACGTTCTCCTCTGGTTGGGTCTTCTCAGTACAGGCGCGTTGCGGCCGCCGCCTCCGAGGTGCGGCAAGACTTGTTGCGGTCCGCAACGACGCCAATGCGTGAAATGAAATCGCAGGCTCTTAGGGGGCGATGCAGCTGGGCGACGGCGAACCTGGCGGCCAGCCCTGGCGGAAGACGACCGGCTGCATGGACTTGCGGCCCCAGTCTTCATAGGGAAGACGTGAGCTATCCCTGGTCATGATTGAAATCAGCGGCTGCGCGCGTTGCGCGGATTGCGGCGGGATTTCCACCTCCTCTCCCGCCGCTGAAGTGAAGCGGATGGCCAGCGAAAGTCCGTACACGACCGCGGTCACGAGGCCCCTTCGTGATGACGTGATTGCCAGCCGGCTGACGAAGTTTTTCCCGATCATCATTTGTCTCCGTGCGTGTTTTGGACATGGTGGTGGTCTAACTGATCAGGTCTGCCGCTGCCCCAGAGCGATTGCCGTCGCTGTAGAGCGATTGCTGCTAACGCATGCGCCTCCGCCAATCGCTCGGGGTTTCGCCGGTCAGCTTTCTGAATGCCGCAGCGAAGGCAGTCTGCGAGGAGTAGCCAAGCGCCGCTGCGATCGAGACGACCGAATCGTCGGTGTCGCGCAGCATCTTCATGGCCTGCTCGAGCCGGTGCTGGCGCAGCCAGGCATGCGGCGAGAGCCCCGTGCTCTCCTTGAAGGCGCGGCAGAAGTGAAAGCGCGACAGGCCGGCATCCGAAGCCAGCGCCGCAAGGGAGACGTCCGTATCGTCGCCCGAGCGCAAGCGCTCGATCGTGCGGCGCAACGCGATTGGCGCAAGGCCACCCAGCGCTGGCTGAAAGACGGCAGGCGCACCGGCATGTGCAGCAAGGAGGCGGGTGGCGAGAAGATCATTGAGCTGATGCCGGAACAGCGCATCCAGCGCCGCGCTGCCTTCAATCGCATCCGATGCGCTTATGAGCAGGCGGGATGTGATGGGATCGGAATGCCCCGTTCGCTCGAGCAACTCGGCCGGAGCCGACGTGTCGGCTTCACCAGCAACGCGCTCGAGCGTCCTGTGAGGAAAGTAGAGCTGCACGACGTTGACGGGCCCCGGAATGTCCCAGCGGGCGCTTGAGCCGGCCGGAATGATCGTCACGACTCCGGTGCGCGCCGTTCCAATCGCAGCGGATTTTCCGTTGCGCCGCTCCAGTCGCTGCACGCCGCTGGGATATGTCATGATGACGTGATCGGCCATCGGCGCGACGACGTCATGCAACGCGCCGTGCTTCCAGTGGGCGATGGAGCCGCTGGCCGGGTCCGAAGCCATGCTGACCGGTGCGGTCTTGAGCACGCGCGCCATCTCCACATCGGCGGGGCGCGCCTCGCCGTTCAGCGGGAAATGCCGGGTCGTCCCGGAAGTGCCGGACTGGATCTGCTGCAGAACGTCGCGCGGGATTGGCGTGCAGCTCATGGTCAATGTCCTCGCCGTTGAGAAGCACTTCGAATTGAGCGTGTTCGGCGCGCGTTCTAGGCGCTGTGAAGGTCCATCGTCTTTCCCAAAGCCGCCATGCTTTGTCCGAACCTGCTGCAAGCGGCGATCACGCGTGTGCGACCAAAGTCGCACGGCGAACCGCCGCGGCGTGCCGTCGGAAAACCGGGCGCCGGGTGGCATTGCTACGAATGGACAACCGCGCTCACATTCTTGTGTAAGTGGTTGGGCTTTGCGTCATAAAACCGCCACGCTGCCGCTTCGGATGAACAACTGGACGGCCGCGCAGTGATGTCGGATAATGGTACTCACCTCGCACGCGAGCGAGTTTCGGCTTATCCTCATTGATGAGATCATCTAGATGGCACAGGCGGGCGCCTTCGGGCGGAGGCTAGGGCAGTTCTTGCACTTGAAGGATGCGCCGCCTTCGCTGATGACGCGTTCCTTGCGCAGCATCGAACTCGCCGTGACCGAGACCCGTGATGATAATCCCGTGCCCGGCCTCTCCGGCTCACTTGCTCTTGAGGACGCCTTTCTGGTCAGCCTGAAACTTCATGACTACCCGGACTGCGAGCTCTGGGAGCACGGGAAATGCGTCATGAAGAGGGATGTCCGGGCCGGCGCGACGTATCTGTACGACCTCAAGCGCGATCCGCGCTATGTGATCGACAAGCCGTTCCATTCCCTGTTCTTCTATCTTCCTCGCTCGGCGCTCGACGGCATATCCGAGCAGTCAGGCGCGCGGCGCATTGGTGAGATCGCCTGCGAACTCGGCGTCGGTCATGACGATGCGATCATTCGCCAGGTCGGCGCTTCGTTCCTGGAAGGGCTGCGCCGGCCGGCCGAGACCAATCAGCTCTTCATCGATCACATGCTGCTCGCGCTCACCGCGCACGTTGCCCAGGCTTATGGGGGATTGCAGCGCCCCGCCGAACTGGCCCGCGGCGGTCTTGCGTCCTGGCAGGTCAAGCGCGCTTGCGAAAAGCTCGAATCCGATCTCGGCGGAAAAATCTCGCTGGAGCAGATCGCGGCGGATTTCGATCTTTCGGTCAGCCATTTCTCGCGTGCATTCCGCGTCTCTACCGGCCTGCCGCCCCACCAATGGCTGCTGCGCCAGCGCGTGAATACGGCCAAGCAGTTGATGGGCGTGCGCGACCTGCCCCTGTCGGAGATTGCGATATCGGCCGGGTTCGCCAATCAAAGCCATTTCACGCGGGTGTTTTCTTCGGTGGTCGGCGTCAGCCCGGCGGCATGGCGCCGCGAAACGCAGGGCGCACCGGAAAGCGAAACCTGACGTTCTGGTTTTGGCGCGTTTTCTTCACGCGAACCGGTATTCGCTTCGCTTGAAAACGCTTTGCCGGATCAGCGACGTCTGGTCTGCGAGATCGCGTAGGCGGCGCAGCGCGCCGCAAACATCTCGTCCGGCGGACGCCCGATGCCTTCGGCAAGGTTGGCCGGATTGAAAACGGCGTCGTCGCACACATCGTTTGTTTCGACGCCGGTGACCACGATCGTTCCCAGCCGCAAAGCTTCGCGCGCGTTCTCGTCAGGCCACCGGATGGTGACATCCATGACGGGGTCGCCGGGACGGTCGAGCAGCGCCATCACGCTGAACCTGATGTCGCGGGCGACGATCCGGGAGTCGATGTCACCGTGCAGGAGGTCGGGAGGCTTCGCGGTCGTCTCGTTCGCGGTCTGCCGGCCTTCTTCGCCGACCGGCATGACCTTGAACTTGATGAACCGTGTCTCGCCTTTTGAATTCGTGGCGGGAAATGCGTGCACCCCCCAATAGGTCGTGCCGGCAAGACTTGCGGGCAACGGATGCGCAGCGATGTAGTCCGCCTGATGCAGCGTTTCAGGATTGCTGGCGGAGAATGCC
The DNA here is from genome assembly GCF_036924535.1 of Bradyrhizobium sp. AZCC 2262. Taxonomy (NCBI): domain Bacteria; kingdom Pseudomonadati; phylum Pseudomonadota; class Alphaproteobacteria; order Hyphomicrobiales; family Nitrobacteraceae; genus Bradyrhizobium; species Bradyrhizobium sp. AZCC 2262. The sequence goes on from NZ_JAZHRT010000001.1 coordinate 8,976,384, forward strand.
TCGACCTTCTCCCAATCCGGCTCGCCGTCCGGTCCTAGAATGCGTGCCGCAAGGAAAGCCAGCATCTGATCGAGCGTCCTGGCAAAATGAACCGGGGCGCTTTGCGTGAAAATGTCCGAGCGCTGACCGTCGCTGCCGAGCCGGAAGCTGAAGCCGCGCAGCAGGAGTTCCGTGTTGGCCGCCGCCGGATTGCCGTCGTCCAATGAGAAGCGCGCCAGCACGCGCGATGGCTTGGTGAAGCTGCGGGATTTCGTGATCTCCCGGGCCTGATCGGAGGGGACGTAGGTACCCCGAACGCATCGGCCCCAGGCGAAGCTCGCGCGAGTCCCTGGCCGCAGACCGGCTGCAGCCTTCAGCGCGTCGATAATGGATGCCGGTGTGGCAACACCGCTGGGAAACCTGGGCAGGACGGAACCTTGGGCTCGAACGTTGGAGCCCTGCTTTTGGCGCAAGGCAAGCCGAGCGTCTTTCCCGAAGCGACCATGCCTTGTCCGATTCTGCGACGAAACTTGCCGATGGCAGCTCGCCCGATCGGAACCCCTTTCTTGAGCGGTGTTGCGCCATACAAAGCGGACGCTTCGTAAGCGGCGCTCAAAATCCGCGCGCGTGAGCTGCGACGCGAACGAACGTCCACACCGTCCGAAATGGTTGTGAGCCTGGGCGTCGCGGGAAGCCGTCGACACCCATGGCAGCGATCATGATGCGTCGGACTGAACGATTCGTGGCGCTTGCCGCGCGAAGAACCGGCTTACCAGGTGAACGGACTTCCGAAAGGCGAGCGCCAGAACGTGCGCGAGTGCGCGTAGCTCCCCGGACTGCGTCGCCGCCGCTTGATGCCGCCTTGCGGCTCGCCGCTCAACAGCACCACGAATTCCGTTCCCTTGCCGGTTTCCGAACTCAACGCCTCGTCCGTGACGATCAGGGAAGATCGCGGCGTAATGTTACCGATGCGATCCAGTACGTCCTGCGGAATGGTGATGCGGTCGAGCGCGGCCTTTGCGCTGTCCGGGTCCGCAGGCGCCGGCTCAAGGTCGCGGCCGCTACTCCCGCGCGCCCGGTCTGGCGGCTCAACCGCGCCATTTGGCGGACGTCCACCGCGCAATGAGACGACGCTCCATCGCAAGTTGGCGTCGTCGGTCGTGCGCTCGATGGCGGTGAAGACATGCGTGCCGATGGGACGATCGGGATCTGCGATCGTGACCGGACCTTCAAAGACGGACGCAAGGGCTTGCCGGACATAAAGCCGCTGGGTCTTGCGGCTGATCAACACCGATATCGGCTGGAGTTCGCGCGCGATCTGGCGGGCCGCCTCGGCTGCCTTGACCCGCGCGGTCTCCGCCGCGGCGGCGGCTTCACGCGCGGACGTGGCGGCATCGAGCCTCAGTTGCATATCCACGTTGGCGACGTCCCATTGCAGCTGCAGCTCGGCGATTTTGGCGACCGCCTGCGCCTTGGCGTCCTCAGCCTGCTCTTTTGCTTCCGCCGAGATGCCGGAGCCAAGCTTGGTCTCGGCGGCCGCCAATTGCGCCTCGGCTCTGCGCTTCAGATTTTCCGCCGCGCGAACCGGCACCTTGGCCTGCGTGGCGTCCCGCAAGGCCGTCCCGGCGGCTATTCGCGCCTCGGTCGCTTTCCTCGCCGCCTCTTGCGCTTCCGCGGTACGGGAGGCGGCCAGGGCGGCGGCGCCGGGCTTCGGTTGGAACAGAAGCGGATGAGCGATCTCAACGGGCGCCACGTCGCCCGGCGCCACGATCACCCGCATGCCCATCGTGGTCTCGTCGAACAGGCGTTCGGCGAAGTCGAAGGGCAGGCGGATACAGCCATGGGACGCCGGACGCCCGGGCAGGACGCCGCCATGGAGCGCGATGCCCGACCAGGTGATGCGTTGCATGTGCGGCATGAAGGCGTCGTCATAGAGGTTCGAGTAATGCTCCTCGACCTTCTGGATGACGCTGAAGATGCCGGCGGGGGTCTCGCGTCCCTTGGTACCGCTCGATACCGGCGCCCGCAGGATCCATCCCTTGGAATCGTAGATGGTGATCCGCTGGCTGCGGAGCGAAACGATGGCCATGGTCGGCTCGCCGGCGCTGCGCGACTGAATGGACTCGATCGGGCGTTCGCTCCGGCCGCTTCTGGCGCTCGCATCGTTCCCCGCCGCGATCAGCACGGCCAGACCCGCAACGGCAAGACATGCGGTCCGCAGCCGCTTCTGCCTGCACTCCGGATTTACGCCACGAGACCTCATGCGCGTCCCAGTTGATCGGGTCAACGCCAGCCTGCACTCACGTCCATTGAGAACGTAGCGCCATTCGATCGGCCTTGCCAACCTGGAACTAACGTTCATGGACCCGCGTCGCGCACCGCACCGCTGTCCGTCACGCGCCGGCGCATGAACCGATCGTCAGCGCTATTTCGCCGCGTGGCCGCCCTTCGCGCCGCCGACCACGACGCCCGCCGCCTTTTCGATCGGCTTGATGGCGGCGGTGAAATCCGACTCCGCGCCCTCGTCGCGGATGATGACTTCCCATAAGCGCCCGACCGCTTCGGCGACCTCCATCGACAGCCCCAGCGATTTCATCTCCTCCAGCGCGAGCCGCACGTCCTTCACCATCAAGCCGGTCGCGAAGCCGAAATCGAAGCTGCGCGGCAGCACCGAGCGCGGAAACTTGTCGCGGCTGGCCGTATTGAGCCCGGAGCCCGCGTTGATGACGTCGATCATCACGGCCGGATCCAGCCCCGCCTTGACGCCCATCACCACGGCTTCCGACGTCGCCACCATGGCGGTTGCGGAGAGGAAATTGTTCGCGAGTTTCATTGTCTGCGCCGAGCCGGGTTTTTCGCCGATGAAGAACACTTTTCCGATCACGTCGAGCGCGGGTTTTACCGTCTCGCAGTCGGCACGCGGGCCGGAGACCATCACGGCCAGCGTTCCCTTCTCGGCGCCGCCGACGCCGCCGCTGACGGGGCTGTCGATCTGGACAATGTTGCTCTTCGCCAGCAGGCCGTGAATTCTGACCGCCATCTGCGAGCCGACGGTGGAAAGATCGACGAAGCGTTTTACCCGCTTGCCCTCGATCACGCCGCCCGAGCCGGTCGCAACATCGAGTGAGGCCTGCAGCGACGGCAGGCTCGCCAGCACGGTTTCGCAGCGGTCGGCGATGTCTTTAGGCGATGAGGCTGCTTGCGCGCCCATCGCGACGAGCTTGTCTGTCGCTTCCTTCCGCGTATCGAATACGGTGAGCTGGTGCTTTGCCTCGATCAGGCGCCGCGCCATCGGGAAGCCCATTTTCCCGAGGCCGATGAATCCGATTTCCATGGTGTCTCCTTGAAGTCGTCATTGCGAGGAGCGAAGCGACGAAGCAATCCATTCTTTCTTTGTGCGGCGAGGTGGATTGCTTCGCTTCGCTCGCAATGGCGGCTGAAATCCGGCGGTGTCGCAGTCGCGACTTCAACTCTTGTCCAATTCCGCGAACACTTCGCGCGCGATGCGAAAACTATCGACGCCGGCGGGCACGCCGGCATAGATCGCGACCTGCATGAAGATCTCGCGGATCTCGTCGCGGCTGACGCCGTTGGTCAGCGCGCCCTTGATGTGCGCCTTCAATTCATGCGGCCGGTTCAGGATCGAGATCATGGCGAGGTTGAGCATGCTGCGGGTCTTGTGCGGCAATTCCTCGCGCCCCCACACCGCGCCCCAGCAATATTCGGTGACGAGTTCCTGGAACGGCTTGTTGAAGCTGTCGGAGTTCTTGAGCGCGTTGTTGACATAGGCCTCACCGAGCACCGCTTTGCGAATTTCCAGTCCCTTGTCGTGTGTCTTCTGGTCCATGACGTTCCCTTACGTATTTTTACGGTCCGAAATCGACGTTACGGGGCTAAAGGGCGGCAGTCACGCCTTCGTGTTATGCGTATTTCCGGGTGTGGGTTACCCCCGGGAACAGGTGCCTCATTGCCGCCGCTGTGCTAGGGTGATTTGTCGACAACCCGGAGAGATTGTTGAGCGGCGCTCCCTCTGACCCCACGAAATCTGCGCGCGAGCCGGATGCCGTCGCGCGGCTTCAGCTGACGCAGGCCCTGCAACGGGCTCAGTATGCGATCGCATGGGAGCGTGCCTGGCCGGGCTTCGCCCGGATTTTGAGCGTCGTCGGGTTGTTTCTGGTGGTGTCCTGGGCCGGATTGTGGCTGGCGCTGCCGTTCCTGGCACGCGCGATCGGCATCGGCCTGTTCATCCTGCTAACGCTGGCGGCGTTGTTCCCGCTTGCGCGGTTTCGCTGGCCGACCCGCGAAGAGGCCTTGAGCCGGCTCGACCGCGGCACCGGCATTCGCCATCGCCCGGCGACCGCGCTGACCGATACGCTCCAGAGCCAGGACCCGTTCGCGCAGGCGCTGTGGCGGGAGCAGCGCGAGCGCACGCTGGCCTCGATCAAGCGGATTCGCGCCGGGCTGCCGTCGCCGCGGCTTCCGATCCACGATCCCTGGGCGCTGCGCGCGCTGGTCATCGTGATGCTGGCGGCCGCCTATGTCGCCGCCGGCGACGAGCGCACGCTGCGGGTAGCCGCGGCGTTCGACTGGAACGGCGTGCTGGCGCCGGCCAATGTGCGGGTCGATGCCTGGGTGACCCCGCCGGTCTATACCGGCAAGCCGCCGGTGATTCTGTCTGCCGCCAGGGATGCGGCTTCGCCCGATAGCGCAGCACCGTTGCCGGTACCTTCAGGCAGCACGCTGCTGGTGCGCTCCAGCGGCGGCACCATCGATGTCGTCGTCGGTGGTGGCGTGACCGAGGTCGCGCCGAGCGAGCAGGCGCCGAAGGGCACCAACGAACGCCATTTCAAGATCGCCGGCGACGGCACCGCGCATGTGCGCGCGCCGTCCGGCCAGCCGCTGTGGCGCTTCGTGGCCACGCCCGACCGTGCGCCGACTATTTCACTGGCCAAGGATCCGGAACGCCAGGCCCGCGGCTCGCTGCAGATGTCCTACAAGCTCGAGGACGATTACGGCGTCACCGAAGCGCGCGCGCAATTCGCCGCCCGCAACCCCGATGCGGCCAAGGAAACTAACAAGGAAGCCAGCAAGGACGGCAAGAGCAAGGAGGCCGACAAGACCGAGCCGCGGCCGCTGTTCGAGCCGCCGCAGTTTGCGCTGGTGCTGCCGAATGCGCGTACCCGCAACGGCGTCGGCCAGACGGTGAAGGACCTCAGCGAAGACCCCTATGCCGGCGCCGATGTCACGCTGACGCTCACCGCCAAGGACGAGGCCGGCAATGAGGGCAAGAGCGAGCCCTTCAACATGCGGCTGCCGGAGCGGCTGTTCACGAAGCCGCTGGCCCGCGCGCTGATCGAGCAGCGCCGTATCCTGGCGCTGGACGCCAGCCAGAATGCGCAGGTCTTTACCGCGCTCGATGCGCTGATGATTGCGCCGGAATTGTTCACGCCGGAGGCCGGCCATTATCTCGGCCTCTACAGCGTGTCGCGGCAGTTGGAGGCGGCGCGCACCGACGATGCGCTACGCGAGGTGGTTGCGAGCCTGTGGGCGCTCGCCGTCACCATCGAGGACGGCAACATTTCCGATGTCGACAAGGCGCTGCGCGCGGCGCAGGAGGCGCTCAAGCAGGCGCTGGAACGCGGCGCCACCGACGAGGAGATCAAGAAGCTCACGGACAATCTGCGCGCCGCGCTGGACAATTTCCTGCGCCAGCTCGCCGAGCAATTCCGCAACAATCCGCAGCAACTGGCCCGTCCGCTCGATCCCAACACCAAGATGCTGAGCCAGCAGGATCTCAAGAGCATGCTCGACCGGCTGGAGCGGATGTCGCGGTCCGGCGACAAGGAAGCCGCCAAGCAGTTGCTCGAGCAGCTGCAGCAGATGCTGGAGAACCTGCAGATGGCGCAGCCCGGCCAGGGCGGCGACGACATGGAGCAGGCGCTGAACGAGCTCGGCGACATGATCCGCAAGCAGCAGCAATTGCGCGACAAGACCTACAAGCAGGGCCAGGATTCCAGGCGCGACCGCTCGCGCGGCAAACAGGGCGACCAGAGCATGGGCGACCTGCAGCAGGACCAGCAGGGCCTGCGCGACCGGCTCAAGAAATTGCAGGAAGAACTCGCCAAGCGCGGCATGGGGCCGGGCCAGCGCGGCCAGCAGGGCCAGCAAGGTCAGCGCGGCGAACAGGGGCAAGGCCAGCAGGGTCAAGGCGGCGACCAGGGCGACGGCGAGGACGGGCTCGATCAGGCCGATTCGGCGATGGGCGACGCCACCGGCCGGCTCGGCGAGGGCAATGCCGACGGCGCGGTGGACTCGCAAGGCCGCGCACTGGAAGCGCTGCGCAAGGGCGCCCAGAGCCTGGCCGAAGCCATGCAGCAGGGTGACGGCGACCAGCCGGGCGACGGTCCCGGCAATCCCAGAGGCCGCCAGCAGGGCGCGGCCAACTCGACCGATCCACTGGGACGGCCGATGCGCAACAACGAATTCACCGACGACTATACAGTGAAGATCCCCGGCGAGATCGACGTCCAGCGGGTGCGCCGGATCCTCGAAGAACTGCGCCGCCGTCTCGCCGATCCGTCCCGTCCGCAGATCGAACTCGATTACATCGAGCGGCTGTTGAAGGATTATTGATTTCACTCGATGCGTAGGGTGGGCAAAGGCGCATTTGCGCCGTGCCCACCATTTCTTGCGCTGTCGAGAATGGTGGGCACGCTTCGCTTTGCCCACCCTACGGATTCACAGGGCCGCCTGAAATTACCCCGCTTTCCTCGCCGCCAGCGCGTCCGCCACGGCGGTACGGATATCGTGCACGGAAAACGGTTTCGTCACCACGTCATGCACGATGGCGTTGAGGCCGGAGGCGCGTTCGCGCTGGGCGGCGAAGCCCGTCATCAACAGGATCTTCAGCTTGGGAAAATCGCGCGCCGCCGTCAGCGCCAGTGCGATGCCGTCCATTACGGGCATCTGGATGTCGGTCAACAGCAGGTCGAACGCGCAGTGTTCGCGGGTCAGGATATCGAGCGCTTCGGCGCCGTCCTCGGCGGTGACGGTCTCGTGGCCGTCCATGGCGATGGCGCGCGCCACCAGCGAGCGCATGGAATCCTCGTCATCGGCAATCAGCACGCGTGGCATGAAATCGTCTCTCTCGCCCCAGCGGGGCAGGCGGCCTTCCTTCAGGCGTGGCCGGCCAAATCCCGCTTGTTGAAAAAGCGTACGTCAATATTGCGGCCTTCGGGCGGCGGCGAGGCCAGCCGCGACTTGAAGTAGGCGCGCTCGCCGGGTTTGAGCACCGGCTGCTCGAGCACCGCGTTCCAGGCGTAGATTTCCGTGCCTTGCGCGTCGCGGACGGAAAAGCGCAGCCGCGGCAATTCGACCGGGTTTTTGGTCTGGGCGACGATCATGCCTTCGATGACCAGCACCGGCTTGCCGTCCACGGTTTCGTTGCCGACCTTGATGTCCTTGAACGCCAGCCCGCGCAGGTTCACTTCCAGCCCGACCATCGTGTAGAACGTCGCAGTTTGCGGCAACAGCCGCACGACGTCGGCGCGCCAGATCATCAGCGCCAGGATCAGCGCGCCCATCGCGGCGCAGGCGGTCGGCAGACCGACGGAGGGTATGAAGGGGATGCGGGGCAGGGACGGCAGCCGAAAAAGGCGGGCCAGCCGCTGGCGGTGCGTGGTGATCTCCTCATGGTCCTCCACATCCTGCCGGGCGGCCGACGGCCAGTCGCTGTCGCCGCCTGGTTGCGAACCTTCGCCCTCGGCCGGCCAGCCGGCCGAAATCGAGGGGCTCTCGACAACAGGGGCGTCCTGTCCTTCTTCCTCGCGCGCCAGCGCTTCCCATTCGGCCGCGGCATCGTTCGGCGCCGGCGGGGCCGATTGCCCCGAACCTGGCATGGCCGCGGGCATGGCGGCCGCCATTTCGATCGCGTCTTCGGGCCGCGCCTGCCAGGTTTCCTTGCAGCGCGAGCAGCGGACGGTCCGCCCGCCGGGTCCCAGGGTGGCCGGATTGATGGCGTAAGATGTTGTACAATGAGGGCAAACGATATGCATGGAGCCCATCTCTACCGTGTCTTTGTCCGGATGCTACATAGCGACTGTTAACGAATCGGAAACCATAACGGTCGCAAAACCGTTTTGTCCGGTTGGTTCCCGAACCGGCGGGCCGCAAGCCCAAAGTTCGGGTTCGGGTCCAGGTTCAGGTTCAAGTCCGGGGTTTATGGCCGCGGCCCACGCCGAGCGGAGCTCGGCCACTGTCGATGCCGAGCGCAGCTCGGTCACGATCCACGCCGAGCGCGGCTCGGCCACTGCCTATGCCGAGCGGAGCTCGGCTACTGCCCACGCCGAGCGGAGCTCGGCTACTGCCCATGCCGAGCGCAGCTCGGCCACGGCTCATGTCGAGCGGAGCTGAGCTTGGTTCGGTTCGAAAATGTCGGTTTGCGGTACGGGCTCGGCCCGGAGATTCTGCGCGACCTTACTTTCCTGATTCCGGCGCATTCCTTCCAGTTTCTCACCGGCCCCTCGGGCGCGGGCAAGACCTCGCTGCTGCGGCTGTTGTTTCTGTCAATTCGACCGACCCGTGGCCTCGTCAACCTGTTCGGCCAGGACGTCTCGCTGCTCGGCAAGGATCAGGTGGCGAACATGCGCCAGAAGATCGGCATCGTGCTGCAGGATTTTCGCCTGCTCGACCACATGACGACCTATGAGAACGTGGCGCTGCCGTTCCGCGTGATGGGCCGCGACGAATCCAGCTACCGCCGCGAGGTGATCGACCTCCTGAAATGGGTCGGCCTCGGCGAGCGCATGGATGCGCTGCCGCCGATCCTGTCGGGCGGTGAGAAGCAGCGCGCCGCGATTGCGCGCGCGGTGATCTCGCGGCCGCAACTGCTGCTGGCGGACGAGCCGACCGGCAGCGTCGACCCGACGCTCGGCCGGCGCCTGCTGCGGCTGTTCATCGAACTGAACCGGCTGGGCACCGCCGTCATCATCGCGACCCACGACATCACGCTGATGGACCAGTACGAGGCGCGGCGGATGGTGCTGCATCAGGGACGGCTGCACATCTATGAGTAGGATGAGTGACGAACACGGGCCACTAGTGGACCTCGGGACCGAGCGCCCGCAGGTCCCGGCGCGCGCGCGCAACATGTCGCCGATCGTCCCGCGGGCGTCGATCTCCGGCCGCGCGCTGGTCGCCGTCGTCGCCATCATGACGTTCCTCGCGTCGATCACGACAGGCACCGTGCTGCTGGTCAGCGCATCGGCCGCGGAATGGCAGTCGGAAGTCGCCAGCGAAATCACCATGCAGGTGCGCCCGCAGGCCGGGCGCGATCTCGAACGTGACGTGACGGCGGCGGCGGAAGCGATGCGGACGCAGCCCGGCATCGTCCAGGTCAAGCCGTTCACCAAGGACGAATCGGCCAGGTTGCTGGAGCCATGGCTCGGCAGCGGGCTGTCGATCGAGCAGTTGCCGGTGCCCCGCGTCATCGTCGCGCGCGTGCAGCCCGGCACCACGCTGGACCTCGCGGCATTGCGCGCCAGGGTGACGCAGGTGGCGCCGTCGGCGAGCGTCGACGATCACCGCGCCTGGATCGAGCGCATGCGCTCGATGACCGGGGCGACGGTATTTGCCGGCATCGGCATCCTCGTGCTGGTGATCGCGGCGACGATCATCTCGGTGTCGTTCGCGACCCGCGGCGCGATGGCGGCGAACCGCCCGATCGTCGAGGTGCTGCACTTCGTCGGCGCCGGCGACCGCTATATCGCCAACCATTTCCTGCGGCATTTTCTCAGGCTCGGGCTGGAGGGCGGGGTGATCGGCGGCGGCGCCGCGATGCTGGGTTTCGGCTTCTCCGAATCGATCGCCGCCTGGTTCTCCGGCACCCCCGTCGGCGATCAGTTCGCCGCCCTGCTGGGGACGTTTTCGCTGCCGCCCTCGGGTTATCTGGCGCTCGCGGTACAGGCCGTGGCGATCGCCGCCATTACCGCCTGGGCGTCGCGGCGAACACTGTTCGCCACGCTGGACGACATCGATTGAGCCGGCCAATGGCGTTTTGCAGTGAAGCAAGTCACGTCCTTGACCTGGGACCGGGACTCCACTTCGTCTGAAAACCTTCTAGAATTGCGCGTGGGAAGGACCACATGGGTTTGCAGCACGACGACAGCACGCCGAGGGCACGGGCCGCGCGGCCGCGCGGATGGCTGCGCGCGGCCATCGTCGGGGCCATGGCGATCCTGTTCGTCGGCGCGGCCGTTGGCTTCATCGCCTTTCTCTCGCAATTGCGCGGCGTCGAAATCAAGCCGGCGCGCAACGCCGACGGGATCGTGGTGCTCACCGGCGGCTCGTCGCGGGTGTCGGATGCGATGGAATTGCTGGCCGGCGGCTACGGCAAGCGGCTGTTGATTTCGGGCGTGCATCCGACCAACGCGGTGAGCGATATTTCGCGCTCGCTGCCCGACAACCAGTCGCTGCTGTTGCGCTGCTGCGTCGATCTCGACCGCTCCGCCGTCAACACGCGCAGCAATGCCGCGGAGACGCGGCGCTGGGCCCGCGAGCGCGGCTTCAAATCGCTGATCGTGGTGACGTCGAACTACCACATGCCGCGCGCCATCGTTGAATTGTCGCATGCGATGCCTGATGTCACGCTGATTCCGTTCGTGGTGGTCGGCGACCGATGGCGCGACGAGCCGTGGTGGACCAGCGGTGCGACGCTGCGTCTGTTGCTGTCGGAATACGCGAAATATGTTGCCGCCGAGGTGCGCGTGTGGCTGGCCGGCGCCGGCATCGACCTGGCGCCCGAATTTTCCGATCAGCCCGCGCCGGCGCCGCGCCGGCCGGCGACGGCGCAGGCCAACTAGGCGCGTACAAATCCGCGAATGGTGCGTCCGGCTCCATGCCGTCCGAGAAGGTCAGGTCTAAAGCCGAGGGATCCAGCCTGGACGGCTCAACAGGTATTCGACCATTCGCGGAGGAATGCTTAAAGCTCTGGCTATCTCGAGTTCATCCTTCGGCAGTCCCGCAAGGATCGATGCTTCACACTTGCTTCGGACTTTGGAAAGCCACTCCGGATCGACTACCACGGCGCGTCCTACCGCAACCAGATCGGCTCCCAACCTGGTCGCGCCCTCAGCATCCATGCAGGTCTTGATCCCGCCGCTGGCCATGACCGCGCTGCGGCCGGCTATGACGCGGGCGAATGCCGTGATGGGGCTCTCTGCCGGGGTATCGATCTTCGCGACGGGACCATTGTAAACACGGGTCTCTCCCACCGGCCGGCTGTTGCGATAATCATCGAGCGAAACGGAGATGTAATCGAGATTGAGCTTCGCAAGTTCATTGCAGAGTAGTTTGCTGTCTTCAAGCGTATAACCATCCGACTCGGCCTCGAACGGCGTAACGCGAAACCCTGCGATCAGCTTTGGACCAAGCGCGTCGCGAACGGCCTGCGCGACGGCGAGTGGGAAGTTCATGCGTTTTGAAAGCGTGCCTCCCCACTTATCGACGCGATGATTGGCCCGAGGTGAAAAGAACTGATGAACCGCGTAGTGGTTGGCGCCATGAACCTCGACGCCGTCGAAGCCGGCCTTTCGCGCGAGCGAAGCAGCCTCGCGAAAGCTTGCAATCAGGCTTTCAATCTCATCGGACGTCATCACCCTTGGTGTCTTTGCTCCAGGACGCAACGATGCGACGGCGGAAGGCGCACGCAGAGATTGCTCGCCGATCAACTCGGGCTTTGCGATGCGGCCGCCGTCATAGATCTGGAGAATCGCGAGACCTCCCGCCGCACGCATGGCTTCGGCGAGCCGATTGAGACTGGGCAAGTGCCCATCATGGGCAGCACCTATTCCCTGCCAGGAGCGCCCATCCTGTTCGACGTAAGCGGCGGAAGAAATGGTGGCTCCGAATCCGCTGGCAGCACGCCGCCGGACAAATTCGAGTTCGTTGTCGGGAGCCGTCCCGTCTTCATGGGAAGAATCCGTTGTCAGCGGCGCAATCGCAAACCGATTGGCCATCTCGCGCCCACTGTTGAACCTGAAAGGAGACCAGACGACCATCGATCAAACCTCGGATATTCCTCGAGCCGGGCGGCACCGAATGGATACCCGTTCGCTGCAGACAGATAAAGCGCCTCCGGACGCGCATGCAAGCAACCGGTGAGTGCTGCTTGAGACCGTCTGGTCAAGGCCAGTCGTTCTAGTGGAAAATGCGTCCGGCGTCGATGACGACGGTCTGGCCGGTCATCGTCTCGGTGCGGCACATGGCGACCACCATATCGGCGCAGTCGTCCTTGTCGGCGGCCTTCTTCAGGAGCGAGCTCGATGCGGAACGCTCGATCTGTTCGGACCGGAGATTGGCGGTCGCGCGCGTGCCCTCCAGCAGACCCGGTGCCACGCAGTTGACGAGCGTCTCAGGCGCCAGCGCCACCGCCATGCAACGCGTCAGATGAATGAGCCCCGCCTTCGACACGGCATAGGCGATAGAGGAGCCGGTTGGGCTGAGCCCCGCCACCGAAGCGATGTTGACGATGCGGCCACGCCCCTGTGCCTTCATGATTGGGGCCACCGCCTTGGTCAGGCGCATCGGCCCCGTCAGGTTGACGGCCATGATCTTGTCCCATACCTCCAGCGTCAGATTGTCGAGATCGCCGAACGGGATCGAGACGTTGTAAGCGGCGTCATTGATCAGAACATCAAGGCGGCCGAAGGCCCGGGTTACGTCCGCTACCAGCCGATCCACGGCCGCGTCGTCGGTTATATCACACGCGAAGGCTTGAGCATTGATTTGATAACGCGACGCTAGTTCGCCAGCGACGCTTTCCGCCTGGTCGCGGCTGCGAGCGTACATCACAGCCACATCTGCGCCCTCCTGCGCGAGCGTGTGGCAGATGCGCTGCCCCAACCCGCCATTGCCGCCCGTCACGAGTGCAACCGCGCCCTTCAGGTCCATCGTCTCTCTCCTTTAGTGCGAATGCGCGGTCTCATCGCCGCCACTCCACCCTTTGATACCTTGCCCGCGCCATCCCTGGTTCAACGGTCGCTGTTCTCTGCGGGAAGAACCGGATGATGCGCATCGTGCAGCATCGCCGCCAGCCGGTGCAATTGGGAATCGCGGAAACCTTCCGCCTCGATCGCTTTAACCGTCGCCAGAACATAGTCGCGGTTGACGCCGTGCCGATGCCCACCTTCCTTATCGGAACTTAAAACGCACAGGCAGCGAGATAATGCCGGTGATAAACGTCGACTGGGCGCGGCGCACTTCGCCGGCAAGTTCGACGTGTTCGACCCTCTGCAACAGCTCCAAGAACAGCGCCCGAATTTCCATGCGCGCCAACTGATAGCCCATGCAGAAATGCGGCCCGTGGCCAAAGGCGATGTGAGGATTGGGCGAACGATCGACACGGAACGTGCCGGCGTCGGCAAAGACGGATTCATCGCGATTGGCCGAAGCGAAGAAAAGCGCCAGCGCTTCGCCGGCCCGAATTTGCTGGCCGCCAACCTCGGTGTCCTGCCGCGCGGTGCGCATGAAATGGCGAAGCGGCGTGGTCCAGCGGAACATCTCGTCGATCGCGCAGTCCAACAGTTCTGGCCGCTCACGCAACCGCACGAACTGGTCGGGATAAGTGAGAAGCGCGTGCAGCCCGCCCGCAAGGGCAAGCGCGACGGTGTCGTGCCCTCCGGTCAGCATCAGGTAAAAATAGGAAATCATTTCGTAATGCGGGATTTCCTGTCCGTCGATTTTCGCATTTCCAATCAGGCTTGCCAGATCATGACGCGGGCATGACCGCCGCTCGGCAACCGCAGCTTCAACGTAATCGCGCAGACCGAGCATGGCGAGACGCATCGCCTCGGCCGGCTCCTCGGCCAGCCGGCGCCGCGGATCCTCGGCGCCGACAAATCCGTGCACGAAGCGTATCAGCTCCGCATCATCGGCTTCGGGAAAGCCGAGCATGTGCGCAATCGCTCGCATCGTGTACGGCATCGCAATATTGGTCGCAAAATCGCAGACGCCGGAGCGGTCGGCGATGGCGTCCACCGCGACCTTCGCCCGGTCACGCAGCCATTCTTCCAAGGGCAGGAGCGCAGCCGAGGTGAACGATCGCTGGAGGATGGCGCGATACCGTCCATGGTCCGGGTCATCCATTTCGGTCAGGCCACGCACGACCTGTGGCTTGCCGCTGACCTGTCGCAGGGCGAAGTCCATGGCTTCGCTGGACAGATAGGTTCGTGGTTCCGCCCCGAACTGCTGGCTGCGGAGTTCGACGGACAAAACGTCGGCATGTCGCGTCAGCGCCCAAAAAGGTTTGATCCCGCGAACGTCCACCCAGTGCACCGGAGATAGTTGACGCAAGCGGGCGAAGGCCTTGTTTAGCGCCGCGTCATCGGCATACGCGCTCGGCGAAAGCAGAGTGGCGACTTCAGTTTCGAATTTGGGCGTCTCGCGTCGGCTCGGACGCCTCGAACTCCGGGAAGGCACGCATTCATCCTCAAGGTTCGCGAAAATCAATGTCGGAGAGGCAAATCCTTCGCCAAATTCTGCCGGCAGCGGACTAGCAGCGTAAATTCCCGCATTCCGTAATTTTCGAGCGTCTCGACCGAACAGCCGAGCGCGTTTTCGCAGTAAGGAATCCATCGCTCGGGACTGGTGCGATAGAGTCGGGTCTCGGGTGAATTGTCAGGCGCCTCGGATGCAGCGACCATGTCGCTCATGAAGTTGACACTGAACCCGCGCCGGCTGGTCCGTCGCATGTCCTGGAGCACAGCAGCGATGAAATCTTCCCAGACCGCACGGGAATAACCAACATTGACGTTCATGACGCCGCTGGCAACGGAATAGTCCGCAGGCCGCGGGCTTGCCTTTCCGACGGCAAAGCGGCGGTCCGTCCTTCGGAAGCGCCGGCGCGCCCGGCTGACCATGGCGCGCGAGAGGTCGACGCCGAGATAGTCGACCCTGGAATCGGGATAGCGCAGGTCCAGGAACGCGCATAGCGCACCGTACCCGCAACCGACGTCGTTCAAAGCAAACGGTGCTGCGAAATCACAAATCCTCAGGAGCTGGACAAAACGCAGGCTCTGGGTGGCCTGGCACGACCAATCCACCCCCCGCGGCGTTGCACCATATTTGGCAACCCGCGCGCCGTAATAGGCCTCGACGTCGGAATAGACCCGCTGAACCTCAGCACCGCCAGGCCGAGCACCCATATCGACACGCTCAAGGCCGCTCGTCATTTCTTCTTCGCGGCGCGCCGCTTCCTGGCGATCTCCGCAACCTGCTTGCGGACCTCCCGTCCGGGCGTGGTCGGAATGGACACGATCAGATGCGTCTCGATGGTAAAGACGACAGGCCGGCCTTTTGCCACGGTCACCCTGGGATCTTCGGCCGCCGAGTGGCACTTGATCGAGATCGGAATGGGCTTTTCAGCCGCAAGACCGTCCTTGAAGGCCTTTATCACGCGGTCGTGTCCGTTGATTTTGGGCAAATCGGAGGGATACTTCTTGAGATGATCGAGGAATTTGTACCAGCGTCTCCGCTCCGACCAGTCTGTCGGCACGATGCCCAGGAGAGCGAAGGCCTGCTGAAGGGAGCGCTTGCTGGAAAAGACCTCGAACTCGTTTTGCAGTTCAATCATCTCCGGCAATGAATCTGCATCAAATCGCTTGTTCAACTGAACGAGAATCTCCAGGGTCGTGCTGTCTTTGATCATTGCTCCCACAATACTTCCTCCCAAATAAGAAAAACGTCATTAAACCCAAGGTCATTAAACCCGAGGCCATTGTGTCACATCATTAGCGTGGTTCAAGCTGCAAGCGAAGTTTTTCCAACTGCGGCGCGAAGAAAGCTGCCCCCGACGCGTTCAACAGCTCATCGGCGCGGAGAATGATCTGATCGATCTCGTCAGCGTTCCGGACATCGCCGGCGGCCGCCAGGATCAATCCGCGCACCACGGTCGCATGCAGTTCGGCAAGCCGGTCAGTTCGCCGCCGCGAGACTGCAATAGCCTCATCGCAAGCTTCCAACCCGACATCGAGATCGCCGGCGCGATAGAGCACGTCAGCAAAATCGGCAAGCATGCGGCCTTCGAATTCGAGACCCGCGCGGGCATGGCGAGCGAATGCGATCGCCTCTCTGAGCTCGCTGGCGGCCTCGTTAAGTTCGCCCGCGGTTGCATGTGCAAGTGCATCACAGACCATTGCCGCAACTCGCAAATACGGCATGCCGGAAAGCTCCGCCAATTCCGCGACCTTGGCCGCATGCGCCCGCGCCATTTCGGGCTTGCCCAATCCCCAAGCCATCTCGACCGAGGCAAAATGGGGAATGAACTGCACGACCGCGGCCACGCGCTCGGGGGTCGCCTGCATCAGCTGCTTGAGCCGTTGCTCGGCTTCACGAAATCGACCGAGCCGGACCAGGATCCTGGCCTTGAGGCATTTGACCCAGTGCTCGACATCGAACCCCAGGATCTGATTGGGATTGAGGCCCAGCGTTACGTTCTTGTCGAAGCCGCCCTGTTCGGCGATGGCGGCAAGCGTGACGTCCGCGGCATTATGGGCTTCCAGCAGGCGGCCGGACATGAAGAAAGCCTGGCTGAGCATGGCGTTCACGGTTGCGAAGCGGGCGACATCCCCTTCCTGAGAGGTCAACTCGACGGCGTCCTGCGCCAGCTTGACGTAGTCGTCGGTCGCCGCGGTCGACGCCAGAACCCGACCATATGCACCGATCAGGATCGGTTCGTGCATCTTGTCGGAAGCCCGTGCGAAGCTGATGGCCTCTTCCGCGTACGGCTTCACTTCGTCGGCCGACATGCCCTCGCGCCAGGCGAAGCTCAGAATTTGGCCGCTGGCAAGGGCGCGGAGACTGTCGACATGCTCTGATCGCGGCAAATCCTGCAGCAGCCCACGTACTTTCTTCCAGCTCTGCAATGCTTCCGCAGAGTTGGTCCGGCCGATCCACTGCGCCGCCCGCCGCAAATGGGTGGCGGCCTCCAGCGTCTGGCCGGCTGACTCGTAGTGATAGGAAAGAAGGCCGGCAAATTCGTCGAGCTTTCCCCAATCAAAGGCTTCGATGGTTTTGGCGACCGAAGCGTGCAGCGCGATCAGGCGCGATCGCAGTTGCGTCGCATAGGCCACCTCCTGGATCAGCGGATGGCGAAACGCCAGCAATTCCTGCTCGTAGGGCGGCAAATCGTACAGCAGTTCCGCCTGCCTGAGCTGCGAGATCGCTTCCAACAGCTCGTGGTTGGGCAAGGCTGCGACCGGCCTCAAGATCGACATCGCAACCAGCCGCCCGATCACGGCGGCGGTCTCCAGCACCTGCTTGGCCATTTCCTCGAGGTGGTCGATGCGCGCGGCGACGACGGCCTGGACGGTCGCCGGCAGCGGTATGGTGTCGACGCCGTGCTTCAGCCGGTATGCGCCCCTTTCGCCGTCGAAATCGCCGCGCTCCGCGATTGCGGTGGCGAGTTCTTCGATAAAGAACGGGTTGCCTTGCGCACGCTCGATGACATTGCGGGTAAGCGGGGCGAGCGACGGATCCTCGCCGAAATGCTCCCGCAACAACCGATCCGCATCCGCCCATTCGAGCGGCGGCATCACGATCTGACGAAAGTGCGCGTGCTTCATGAAGGCAGCCGCGAAGCCCGGCCTGAAATTGACGATGAGCAATGTGGCAGTGCGGACGACGGCATCCGCCAGTGTCTCGATGAACTCCTCGCTCGCCGCGTCAATCCAGTGGAGATCCTCTATTAGGACCACGGCCGGCGTTTCATCGGACCGCACGTGCACGAGCGTTCGGACCAGATCGAGCAACTGCAGCTTCAGCGCACGCGGGTCGAGCTTCGGCGGCGGACGCTGCGGGTCCGAAAGACCGAGAAATTCCAGCAAGAGCAAAAGCTGCTGCTCGGAAGAGGCGATTGGGGCGAAGCGCTCGATCACCCGGCGGCGCGATTTTTCGACGGAATCCCTGGGCCGGATACCGAAAATGTCGCGCAACAGTTCGAGCACCGGCTGAAACGGCGTCGCCCGGCCATGGGCCAGCACGCGAGCCTCATACACGCGGATGCCTTGCCGCCTGCAATTCTCGGCGAATTCGAAGCAGAGCCTGCTCTTGCCGATGCCGGCGTCGCCGACCACGCCGACCACACGCCCGTCGCCCTTGATTGCGTGGGCGAGCTCGCTCTCGAGCGCTGCCACCTGTTCGCTGCGCCCGATCAGCGAAGTCAGCCGCTTGCCGCTGCGGAAGACATCGCTCGCCGGTGCGTTGAGCAGCCCCGTCAGCTTGAAAACCTCGATCGGGGCGGCGATCCCGCGAACGGCCTGCATGCCAAGCGGCGCGACCTCCACGAACTGCTTGGCACTGACATAGGTATCGCGGCTGATGAGGGTGCAGCCCTCCTCGGACATCTGCTCCAGTCGATTGGCGATATGGACGTTTGCTCCGGCCGCGTCATACGTCTGGTAGATGCTGTTTTCGATGGTCTGGACGACGACCTCACCGGTATGCAGGCCGACCCTGATCTGCAGGCTCGGGTCGGCAAGGCGCCCGATCGAATCCTGCATCGCCAAGGCAGCCAGACAGCCGCGAACGGCATGGTCCTCATGCGGCCGCGGTGCGCCGAACAGCGCCATGACACCGTCGCCCTGGATCTTGTTGACGATGCCGTCGTAGCGATGAACGGCCTCCTTCATGAGGTTGAGTACCGGCTCCAGCCGGCGCATCGCGAGTTCGGGATCACCGAGGCTGTCTATCAGCCGGGTCGAATTCCGAATGTCGGCGAACAGCACCGTCAGGCGCTTGCGCTCGCCGCCCTTGCTACTGAGGGACCGAAGCAGACGTTGTGAGGGACCCCCGCCCACCGCCCTTTGCGTCAGCGCCGTACCACATTGGCCGCAAAACCGGCTGGCGGAGCCATTAATATGGTTGCACGCGTCGCATTTAATCCCAAAAGGCGCACCACAGTTCTCGCAATAGTCGTTGTCAGTCCTGTTCAGGCTACCGCATCGAACGCATTGCATCGCCGGCCCTTTCAACGGCGCCGCTGCCAGACGCCAGATGACCATACATAGGCGGGTTGCCAAATCCCCGTCAAACGCCGGCACCGTTGCGATAGATTAAGGCAATTTTTCCCGCAAAACCGACGGGTCGAATGGAGGCGCCGAGCCCGTATTGCGCGGGGAAGAATTTTAATGCGCTCAGCGACCAGATCGGTGACGACGCGTGACACCAGCAGCTCGTCCCGACCCGATTACGCCACCACGCACGCCGTCGCATGCACGGAGACGCCGCCGATTACCCCGGCTCAACGGTCGCTGTTCTCTGCGGGAAGCGGCGGATGGTGCTGGTCGTGCAGCATCGCCGCCAACCGGTGCAATTGGGAATCGCGGAAACCTTCCGCCTCGATCGCTTTCACGGTGGCCAGAACATAGTCGCGGTTGACGCCGGACTGGCCGTGCCCTTGCAGCACGTGGCGCAACTGCTCCGCCGGCGACAGCCGTCCGGCATACTGCACGTGGCCGCGATCGACCACATAGACGAGTGCGCTGACGCGTTGCCGCGCCTCGTTCTCCAGCCACACCGATCGTTTCACCTCGCGGTAAACCGAGGTGACCTGCTCGCGCTCGCGCAAATAGGCAATGGTGGCGGCGCTGTTCTTCTCCGCGACCCGGAACGCGACGCCACGGCAGGCGCCGCCGCGGTCGAGCCCGAGCACGAGGCCGGGTTTTTCCGGCGTGCCGCGATGGACGAAGGAATAGACGCAGAGCGCGCGATGTTCGCCGATCAGCCGCGCCGGGACCCGTTCGATGAATTCGAAGCCCGGGCGCCACATCAGGGAGCCGTAGCCGAACACCCAGAGGTCGCCTGTCGAGAATTCCGTATCGTTCAGCGTAATCGCAGACATGCCCTCGCACCGCTACCAGAACGGAACGACAAAGCGAAGTGAAATCAATGCCTTTTGTTGTGATCGGCGGATGCTTACATTTGACAAAATCGCTAGCCAAAGGACGCCGCATGCCTGACATGACCCCCGCGCCGCGCCGGCGCCCGCTGTGGCGCCTTTTCATCATGCCCGCACTGCTCGTCGTCGCCGCCGCGGCGTGGAGCGCGTTCTGGTTCTATGCCGCGTCCGAAGTCGGCGTCCGTGCCGACGCGTGGGCGGCGCAGGAGGCCAAATCCGGCCGGGTCTATGTGTGCGGCAAGCGTTCGGTGGCCGGTTTCCCATTCCGCTTCGAAGTCAGCTGCGAGGACGCCAGCGTTGCGCTGGTCTCGCAGACGGCGGACGCGAAGGCGCTGTTCACCGCGCGGCTCGGCGAAATCATGGTGATCGCGCAGATCTACCAGCCGAAATTGCTGATCGCCGAATTCAAGGCGCCGGCCACGCTGGCCGATCGCGGCCAGCCGCCGTCGCTGAAGGTGAACTGGACCATCGGCCAGAGCAGCGTAAGCGGCCTGCCCGATATTCCCCAACGCGCTTCCATCGTGTTCGACAATCCCTCGATCGACCGTATCAACGGACCGGTGCAGACGCCGCTCGCGCGCGCCGGCCGTGTCGAACTGCACGGCCGCCTCGCCGAAGGCTCGGCGAAGGATCATCCCGTGATCGAAACCGTGTTGCGGATATCCGGCGGCAACGTGCAGGAGGTGCACCCGCTGCTCGCTCAGCCGTTCGACGCCGACATCGATACCAAGCTGACCGGCCTGGAGGATTTTTCGCCAAAACCGTGGCCCGAACGGTTCAGGGAGTTGCAGGCGGCCGGCGGCCATGTCGAGATCGTGCGGTCGCGGATTCAACAGGGCGACCTGGTCTCGGTGGCCGCGGGCACGTTGACCCTCAACGCCCAGGGGCGGATCGACGGCGAATTGCAGATGACGGTGGCGGGGATCGAGAAAGTAATTCCGGCGCTCGGAATCGAAAAGATGCTGGAGGAGGGCGTGCCGCAGGCAACGCTCGATCGCGTAGCCCCAGGCGTCAAGACGCAGGACCTCAACAATCTGTTCGGCGCGCTCGACCGGGCGATCCCGGGGCTGGGCAAGGTCGTTAAGCAGAACGCCAATACCGGCGTCGCCGCGGGCATCAATGCGCTCGGCAAGGAGGCGGAGCTGGAAGGCAAGAAGGCCCGCGCCTTCCCGCTGCGCTTCGTCGACGGCGCGGTGTTTCTCGGACCCCTGAAAGTAGGGCAGGTGCCGCCGCTATTCTAGAACGTCAGCCCAATTCAGAGTGTCCGATGGATGCTCGCTTTGGTTTGCATTCCGGACTCACGTCGACCAGCGACCAGCCGAATTGCAGCGCCTGGCCGGAACGTTTTCGAGCTTGGATGCTTGAGTCCAATTGTATTGTGCGGGGCAGCGACAAATAGGAGGCGAGGATGTTCCTGATGGGACTTGGCGCGCTCCTCGTTATCGGCGGACTCCTGTACATGGCACGCACCGCTATTTGGCGCGGACCGCTTAGTGGCCGCGATTCCTCTCGGCCCGCTCGCGATACGTTGGAGCCGCCACGGCGCAGCTTGCGATTCCTGGGGCTCGGAACGAATTGGCCGGGCCTTTTCCTTATGGCACTCGGTGCGGTTCTGTTGCTATCGGGGGCCGGTCTTTAGGCTCGATCAGCCATCGGCGGACGCTGACGGATCAGTGATAGACGCCTCGCACATGTCAACAGCGCTGCGCCGTCCCAGTTGCTGGGACGGCGCGCACGTAACTGAATCCGGCGATTGCCGGGTAGATCCCTTCAATCATTACGAGCTAGCGCTCGCGGCTCCACGGGAAGAGATTGGCCGGGAAATCCGCCGCGTAGCGGTGTCCTTTCCGCAGGCGAGGTTCTTCCTGTGGCGGGTTGGGATCCGGCTCCACCACTTTCCGGTACAGGTGCCAGGTGGCATGACCGAGCACCGGCAGAACGACGGCAAGACCGACGAAGAGCGGTATCGAACCGATCACCAGCAGCGCCGCGACGATCAGCCCCCACCCGGCCATGGCAACCGGATTCTTCATCACCGCCCGCAGCGACGTCCGGATGGCGTCGATCGCAGTGGCATGCCGGTCGAGCATCAACGGAAACGACACGACGCTGACGCACAGCGCCACCACCGCGAACAGAAAACCAACGCCGCAACCGACGAGGATGAGCGACCAGCCTTCCGGCGTCGTCAGCACGCGCGTTGCAAAATCGGGGATGCTCGCAGCCGGTGCGTGGCCAAAGATTGAGACGTAGATAGCGTTCGCTACGCCGATCCAGGCTCCGAACAGAACGAGCAGGAGCACGCCGAGCTCGACCATGGCGCCGAGAGCCGGGGCGCGCAGCACCTGAAGCGCTTTCGATACGTCGACTTCCTCGCCGCGCTCGCGGCGGCGGCTGAGCTCGTAGAGCCCAATCGCGGCAAAGGGTCCAAGCAAGGCAAACCCGGCGGCCAGCGGGAACAGCAATGGCAGTACCGAATAGCCAAGGACCATCCTGAACAGCGCAATACCAAGAACGGGATAAATCACGCACACGACTACCGCGTGACTTGGCATGGCCTTGAAGTCTTCCCAGCCGAGACGCAACGCCTCGCCCAGGTCGGACAGTTCGATTCTGCGAATGGGATATGTGGCGGCCTCGCCGAATACATGCCGTCCAAACTTTGCGATGCTGTCAGAATACGTGGTGGCCATAGGCGCAACCTCCCGTGCTCGCAGTAGCGGCGGTCAAAACGCCGCAACCCGCGTGTCTCCGCATTGATGTGCGAGAGTCGCGGTCGAGCCGAGTACGGCAAACTCAAGTTCATCGAAGGAGCTTAGCCGGACGAAACTTGTCGCGACCTGCCCAGCAAGTTTAGCGCGATTGGCGTCAAATAGCACTCACGAAAATAGCGCTCACGGCTGGGTGAGTTGTGCACGCTGGAGGTCATTTGGTGCATCGCGTCATCATCGAGCGATTGTGCTGGCACCAGTGTGCTGCATCGCAACGTTCTTTATTGATCTATTGACGCGCGGCGCGACGCGTATCATCTTGATTGTCAGACGCCCGGATCCGATGATTAGCGGTCGTAACGTGTGCTCCGTGCCACGTTTTGATGTCGCGACCGGTCAAATGGGTGAGGCAAGACGCACTGCGATGGCGCATGTGAAGTCAGCCATCGAGACAGATGCGAGCTCCGCCCTCTGATTCCTCTCCGTTGCCTTTAGTGGCAAGAAGGAGCGAGGGATGGCTGTCGCTATCGTACTGCTTCTGGTTGCGGTCGGCTCGGTGCTGTTTCACATCTACAGCCCGTGGTGGTGGACGCCGATCGCCACCAACTGGAGCTACATCGACCACACGATCAGCATCACCTTCTGGATCACCGGCGTGGTGTTCTTCGCGGTGATCGCGTTCATGGCCTATTGCGTCTTCCGCTTCCATCACAAGGAGGGAAGGCAGGCACACTACAATCCTGAGAACAAGAAGCTCGAATCGTGGCTCACCGTTGGGACCGCAATCGGCGTCGCAGCGATGTTGGCGCCCGGCCTGTTTGTCTGGCACCAGTTCGTCACGGTTCCGGCCGACGCCACCGAGATCGAGGTCATGGGCCAGCAGTGGCAATGGAGCTTCCGCCTTCCGGGCAAGGACGGCCGGATGGGTACGACCAATGTCCGCAACATCGGCCCCGACAACCCCATGGGCTTGAATCGCGACGACCCGCACGGGCAAGACGACGTCGTCATCGAAAATGGCGACTTGCACCTCCCGGTCGGGAAGCCGGTCAAGGTTTTGCTGCGCTCCGTCGACGTCCTGCACGATTTCTACGTGCCAGAGTTCCGGGCCAAGATGGATATGGTCCCCGGCATGGTCACCTATTTCTGGATGACGCCGATCCGAACCGGAACGTTTGATGTGCTGTGCGCCGAGCTGTGCGGCGCAGCGCACGCGCAGATGCGAGCCAAGGTTATCGTCGACGAAGAGGGTGCGTATCACGCCTGGCTGGAGAAGCAGCAGACGTTTGCAGAACTGTCACGCCGGAACGCCGTTATGAAGGCGACGTACAAATCCGGCGACAAGTAGAAAGTGCCGTTGCGCAGATAGATCGGGCAAGTGAAACCAACTCACCCCCGATGGAAACGACCGAGGAGGTATTTCTATGGTCGATGTCCCGTATGACGCAATCGCGGACGCTCCGCCTGCAGAAGTGCCGGAGGTTGAGCTCTATCACCCCAAAAGCTGGTGGACGCACTACGTCTTTTCGCAGGACGCCAAAGTCATTGCGATCCAGTACTCGCTGACGGCGTCGGCAATCGGGCTGGTCGCGCTGGTGCTGTCGTGGCTGATGCGCCTGCAACTGGGATTTCCCGGCACATTCTCCTTTATCGATGCAAATCAATATCTCCAGTTCATCACCATGCACGGCATGATCATGGTGATCTACCTGCTCACGGCGTTGTTTCTGGGAGGCTTCGGCAACTACCTTATCCCGCTGATGGTCGGCGCCCGGGACATGGTCTTCCCTTATGTGAACATGCTGAGCTACTGGGTCTACCTGCTCGCAGTTGTCGTGCTGGCGTCGACCTTCTTCGTGCCCGGCGGGCCCACCGGCGCCGGCTGGACGCTGTACCCGCCGCAGGCGATTCTCTCCGGCACCCCCGGGCAGGATTGGGGCATCGTTCTGATGCTGGCGTCGCTGATCCTGTTCATCATCGGCTTCACCATGGGCGGGCTGAACTACGTGGTGACCGTGCTGCAGGCGCGCACGCGCGGCATGACGTTGATGCGTTTGCCCCTGACGGTGTGGGGCATTTTCACGGCTACCGTGATGGCGCTGCTGGCTTTCCCGGCGCTGTTCGTCGCCTCTGTCATGATGCTGTTCGACCGCTTGCTGGGAACCAGCTTCTTCATGCCCGCACTCGTCGAGATGGGCCAGCAGATGAAGTATGGCGGCGGCAGCCCGATCCTGTTCCAGCACCTGTTCTGGTTCTTCGGCCATCCTGAGGTCTACATCGTCGCACTTCCGGCTTTCGGCATCGTTTCCGATCTGATCAGCACGCATGCGCGAAAGAACATCTTCGGCTATCGCATGATGGTCTGGGCTATCGTGGGAATCGGCGCGCTCAGTTTCGTCGTATGGGCGCACCACATGTATGTGAGCGGCATGCACCCGCATTTCGGGTTCTTCTTCGCCACGACGACGCTGATCATCGCGATCCCGACCGCCATCAAGGTCTACAACTGGGTGCTGACCCTGTGGCGCGGCGACATTCATCTCACCGTTCCGATGCTGTTCGCCCTCGGCTTTATCATCACATTCGTGAACGGCGGGCTCACCGGCCTCTTCCTCGGCAACGTCGTCGTGGACGTGCCGCTTTCGGATACCATGTTCGTCGTCGCGCATTTCCACATGGTGATGGGCGTGGCGCCCATCATGGTTGTGCTGGGGGCGATCTATCATTGGTACCCCAAGGTCACCGGGCGGATGCTGGATGACTGGATGGGCAAGTTTCACTTCTGGGTCACGTTCCTCGGTGCCTATCTGATCTTCTTCCCCATGCATTATCTCGGGCTGCAGGGAGTTCCGCGGCGATATCATGACCTTGGCGAAGCGGCGTTCATCACGCCGAACGTCCATACGCTCAATGCCTTCATCACCGTCATGGCCTTGATCGTGGGCTTCGCCCAGATGGTGTTCCTGTTCAATCTTGTCTGGAGCCTGTTCAGGGGCAGACCTTCAGGCGGCAATCCATGGCGGGCGACGACACTGGAGTGGCAGACGCCGGAGACCCCGCCGGGGCACGGCAACTGGGGCAAGGAGCTCCCTGTGGTCTATCGCTGGGCGTATGACTACAGCGTGCCAGGTGCCGCGCAGGACTTCATTCCGCAGAACCAGCCACCGGCGACACGAGCTGCTCAGGGAGCTGCTCCGTGAGCGCCATCGTCCTGTTCATGGCTGTGATAGCGGTCATCGTCGGATGGTGGCTCTCGCATCAACGGCTGACAGCCAAACCCTGGCTGGAAGAAGGTTCGATCGACGACTTCCCGGGCACGGGAGCAATGACCTTGCCGGCAGCGAAGATCGGACTGGGAGTGTTCCTCGCCGTCGCCACCTCGTTGTTCGCACTCTTCATCAGCGCCTACTCCATGCGCATGAACATGGCGGACTGGCGGGCAATGCCCGTGCCGGCGCTGCTGTGGTTCAACACCGGCGTCCTGGTCCTGAGCAGTGTCGCGCTGCAATGGGCATACGTGGCCGCGCGCCGGGACGACATGGACGGTGTAATCATCGGCCTGTGCGCAGGGGCAGCATCCGCCGTTACATTCCTGGTGGGGCAATTGCTGGCGTGGCAACAGCTGAGGGCCGCGGGCTATTTCGTGACGTCCAATCCGGCCAATTCCTTCTTCTACATGATCACCGCGGCGCACGGGCTGCACCTGATGGGCGGCCTGGTGGCCCTCGAGAGGACGACTGCCAAAGTGTGGCGTGGCGCCGAGATGGCCCAGGTGCGCCTGAGCGTGGAGCTCTGCACGATCTACTGGCACTTCCTGCTGTTGGTCTGGCTCGTCTTGCTTGGTCTGCTGACGGGCTGGACGGACGATTTCGTCGACATCTGTCGGCGGTTGCTCACCTAGAGCCTTTTCCGTTCCGATGAAATCGGAACGGGGCTCTGGATTTTTGATTTGACGCGTTTTCTTGATGCGAACCGGTGTCCACTTCGCTGGAAAACGCTCTGGGAGAGACCAGATGGCAGAGACTGCGCTGACTCACCTTGGAGAATCGCCTGCGCGAGCTGCCGGCTGGCAGGGCATTGCTGACGACTGGTCCTCGGATCAGCGCGCATTCAAGAATGTCTCCTGGGGGAAGGCCATGATGTGGATCTTCCTCCTCAGCGACACCTTCATCTTCAGTTGTTTCCTGCTCTCCTACATGACCGCGCGAATGTCCACGACGGTGCCGTGGCCCAACCCGAGCGAAGTCTTCGCCCTCAATATCGGGGGCAAGCACATCCCGCTCATCCTGATCGCCATCATGACCTTCATCCTGATCAGCAGCAGCGGGACGATGGCGATGGCCGTCAATTTCGGCTACCGCCGTGATCGCGCCAAGACGGCAGTGTTGATGCTGGTCACAGCGGCATTTGGCGCAACCTTCGTCGGAATGCAGGCCTTCGAATGGACCAAGCTGATCATGGAGGGCGTCCGGCCCTGGGCCAACCCCTGGGGCGCGGAACAGTTTGGTTCAAGCTTCTTCATGATCACCGGATTCCACGGCACCCACGTGACGATCGGCGTGATTTTCCTGATCGCGATCGCGCGAAAGGTCTGGCGGGGCGACTTCGACGTCGAAAGGCGCGGTTTCTTCACGAGCAGGAAAGGCCATTACGAGAACGTCGAAATCATGGGCCTGTACTGGCACTTCGTCGATCTCGTGTGGGTTTTCATCTTTGCCTTCTTTTATCTTTGGTGAGGTCGGCGCATGACAAGCACAGCAGTAATAGACGGACAACAACCTTCGCTACGCACTCACGCGCATGACACAGTCGCGGCAGGAACCACGCACGTAAAGGGGCAGCAGCACCCGATCAAGCTCTATCTCGTGGTCTGGGGATGGTTGTTCGTCCTCAGCACCTGCTCCTATCTCGTCGACTACTTTGGCCTCCATGGCTATCTCAGATGGTCGCTGATCTTGCTGTTCATGGTGTTGAAGGCCGGCCTGATCGTCGCCGTCTTCATGCACATGGCCTGGGAGCGGTTGGCGCTGGCCTATGCCATCCTGCTGCCGCCAGTGGCGGTGCTGATCTTCGTGGCCATCATGGTGTTCGAATCCGAGTACACGCACCTCATCCGGGCCCTGTTCTTCGCGTCGCCGACCTAGATACTGCCGCCTCGCATCAGAAGGAGGAGGTCATGACCACATACGTCATGCTCGCAAATTGGACCGACCAGGGCATCCAGAAGGTAAAGGACTCGCCCGGTCGTCTGGATACGGCAAAGAAAGCGCTCAAGGAGATGGGCGGCGAGTTCAAACTCTTTTTCCTCACCATGGGCGACTACGACATGGTCGCGATCTATGAAGCTCCTGATGATGCCGTCGCGGCGCGTTTTAATCTGCAGCTGGGCATGCTGGGGAACATCCGGACACGCACGCTGAAAGCGTTTCCTGAAGCCGCCTATCGGGAAGTCATTAGCTCGCTGGGCTAGTCGGCAGAAGGTGGGGGTAGTCCCCGGAAGCAAGCTCGCAAGGTCCATTAGATGCCGCCTGTCGCGGGCAAGAGGAGGCATTGATCTCATGCAAATCAATCGTTCAATTCTCGTTCGCGCGAGCTATGCCAGCATTGGGGACTATGTCGCGCTGACGAAACCGCGCGTTATGTCGCTGGTCGTCTTTACCGCACTGGTCGGTCTCATGGTCGCACCGGGCGACATCGATCCCTTCGCCGGTGTCGTTGCTCTTTTTTGCATAGCCGCCGGAGCTGGCGCCGCAGGTGCGCTCAACATGTGGTACGACGCCGACATCGACGCGTTGATGGCGCGCACTGCCACGCGTCCAATTCCCGGCGGCCGTGTATCGCGCTCGGAAGCACTGGTTTTCGGACTGATGCTTGGCACGTGCGCCGTTCTAAGCCTCGGCGCTTTCCTGAACATGGCCGCGGCTGCGCTGCTTGCTTTCACAATTTTCTTCTATGTCGTCGTCTACACGATGTGGCTCAAGCGCCGAACACCGCAAAATATCGTCATTGGCGGTGCGGCTGGTGCACTCCCTCCTGTCATCGGCTGGGTCGCGGCCGCAGGGAATGTCGGGCTCGAACCGCTCATCCTGTTCCTGATCATCTTCCTTTGGACACCACCCCATTTCTGGGCGCTGTCGCTCAATCTTGCCGGAGAATATGCTCGCGCCGGGGTGCCGATGTTGCCGGTCGTAGCCGGCCGGGCCGAAACAAAGCGCCAGATTCTTCTCTATAGCGTTCTTCTGGCTGCTGTCTCCCTGCTGCCCTGGGCAGCGGGGTTCGCGGGGGCGATCTATGGCGCGGCTGCGGCGATGCTTGGAGCGATCATGATTTTTCTCTCATGGCAGGTACGTCGGAGCAATGACAAGGAAAGGCAGCCTGCGCGTCGCCTGTTCGTGTTTTCCATGCTCTATCTGGCCCTGCTTTTTGGTGTGCTGTTGATGGATGCTGTACCCTACGTGCAGCCTCTCTAGTCTAGAGCGAAGTCCAACGCTTCGTTTCCCGGGCAGCGATGGGTATCGCTTCGCTCCACCCATCCTACGTGCTCATGCGATCAAACTCGGTGTGCGTGCGTTCAAATCCGGATCGCCGAAGCGTGATCGGCCGATCCAGCTTTGCCGGGAATGTAGTCGCAGCTACGCCGCTCTTGCTCTCTGACGACCCTTGAAGGGTCGATATTGAGGAGAAGCAAGATGATCAGAATCCCGTTTTTTGGCGCCGTCGTGGCGTTTTCCGCACTGGTCGGGTCGCCCGCGTCGGCGCAGCACATGATAGACGAGCCTGGGATGTATGCATTCTACCATCCCAATGGCGACCTCGGCATCGGATCGGCGCGATCGCCGATCGACGCTCAGGCGATGGCGCCGCGACTCGTGATGCGACATCCGATCGCGCGGCTCATGAAATCGCGGAAATAGTTTCGTAGCCCGGATGAGCGTAGCGATATCCGGGACTTCTCCAACACCGCCCCGGATATCGCTTCGCTCATCCGGGCTACAAGGATGTTTTGAATCTCGCCGTCGTCCCGGCCAAGCGAAGCGCGAGCCGGGACCCATACGCTGCGGCGGGTGTTGTGTTTCGAGATGGTGGCCGGCTTTCTTTCAAAAAATCGCCGACGGTGGTTATGGGTCCCTGCTTTCGCAGGGACGACGATAGAATCACTCCGCCTTCTTCCCCAACGGCGGATGCGGCCGGCCGAAATCCGGCGCGGCCGAATCCTGGCCGATCTCGACGATGCCGCGGCGGATGGCACGGGTGCGGGTAAAATGCTCGAACAGCGCTTCGCCGTCATTGCGGCGGATCGCGCGGGTGAGTTTTGAGAGATCCTCATTGAAGGTGCCAAGCATTTCCAGCACGGCTTCCTTGTTGTTGAGGAACACGTCACGCCACATCGTCGGGTCGGAAGCCGCGATGCGGGTGAAATCGCGAAAGCCGCCGGCGGAGAATTTTATCACTTCCGACGACGTCACCTGCGCCAGCTCGTCCGCCGTGCCGACGATGGTGTAGGCGATCAGATGCGGCAGGTGGCTTGTGATCGCCAGCACCAGATCATGATGGTCGGGCGTCATGATCTCGACCTTGGCTCCCATGCCGGCCCAGAACGCGCGCAACGTTTCGACCGCCATGGGATCGGCGCCGTCGGGTGGCGTGAGGATGCACCAGCGGTTGATGAAGAGTTCGGCGAAACCCGAGTCGGGTCCGGAGTGTTCGGTGCCCGCCACCGGATGGGCCGGAACGAAATGGACGCTCGCCGGCAGATGCGGCGCCATCTCACGGACGATGGCGCCCTTGACCGAGCCGACGTCGGAGACGATCGCGCCCGCCTTGAGGAAGGGCGCGATCTCCTGCGCCACCGGCCCGCAGGCGCCGACCGGGATGCAGAGGATCACGAGGTCGGCGTCCTGGACGGCTTCCGCGTTGGTTTCCAGCACGCGGTCGACGATACCCAACTCCAACACCCTCGCGCGCGTCTTTTCGGAGCGCGCGGTGGTGACGATTTCGCTGGCGAGCCCCTGGGCCCGCGCCGCGCGCGCGATCGAGCCGCCGATCAGGCCGAAGCCGATCAGCGCGACGCGCCGGAAAATCGGCGTCCCGTTCATTTCGCCGCCATGAAGTCGCGCAGGCCGTCGACGACGAGGCGATTGGCCTCCTCGGTGCCGATGGTCATGCGCAGGGCGTGGGGGAGTCCGTAATTGTTCAGCGCCCGCAGCACCAGGCCACGTCTGGTGAGGAACGCGTCCGCCTCAATCGAGGTCTTGCCCTTGTCGAGCGGGAAATGGATCAGCACAAAATTCGCGACACTCGGCGTCACCTTCAGCCCGAGTTTTGTCACCTCTTCGGTGATCCAGTTGCGCCACTGCTCGGTGAACGCCTTCGACATCTGGACATGCGCGGTGTCCTCGATCGCGGCCACCGCCGCCAGCATCGCCGGCGTCGAGACGTTGAAAGGCCCACGAATCCGGTTGACCGCGTCGATGATGCTGGCAGGACCGAACATCCAGCCGATCCGCAAAGCCGCCAGCCCGTGAATCTTGGAGAAGGTATGCGTCATGACGGTGTTTTCGGTGGTCGCCACCAGTTCGAGCCCGAGTTCGTAATCGTTGCGCGACACATAGTCGGCATAGGCGGCGTCCAGCACCAGCAGTACACGCAGCGGTAATCCCGCGCGCAGCCGCTTGACCTCGTCGAACGGGACATAAGTCCCGGTCGGGTTGTTTGGATTGGCCAGCCACACCAACTTGGTCTTCGGCGTCACGCGCGCGAGAATGGCATCGACGTCGGCGGTGAAGTCGGTCTCGGGCGCGACGACGTTTTTGGCGCCGTTCGCCATCGTGGCGATCGGGTAGACCAGAAAACCGTGGGCGGTGGAGATCGCCTCGTCGCCGTGGCTGAGATAGGTGTGCGCCAAGAGATTGAGGATTTCGTCCGAGCCGGCGCCGCAGATGATGCGGTTGGGATCGAGCCCGTAGGCGCGGCCGATCGCCTCGCGCAGCACCCGCGAAGTGCCTTCCGGATAGTCCTCCAGATGCGCCGCCGCGGCCTTGTAGACTTCGATCGCCTTCGGCGACGGCCCGAACGGGGTCTCGTTGGCGGACAGCTTGAACACCTTGCGGCCCGGCTCCGGCACCGGCGTCTTGCCGGGCGTGTAGGGCGCAATATCGAGAATGCCGGGATTCGGCACGGGGCGGTTCATCTTCAACTCCGGAATTTCGGGCGGGCCGTTTAAACCTTGGTCGACCCGTTCGGGGGCACCGTATAGCGCGTTGCGTGGCTGCCGACGAGGGCCGACGAGCGCACCGAGGCACCGGCCTGGATCAGGGCGGATTTGATCTTCTCGAAACCGGTGCCGGCATCCGACACCAAGAGCGCCGCGCCGTCGAAGGCGGTGTCGGGCACGGCGACGATTTCGGCGAGCGGCGCCAGCGCGCGGGCGATATCGGCGTTCCAGCCGGCGACGCGCACGCTCCACAACTGGACCTCCGTCACCATGGCGTCGTCGGCGACCCGGGAGATCACGAACACCGGCAGTGCCGCCGGATGATCGGCGCGTTCGAGGAACGGCAGCCGGGCAGTGATCTTCGGTGCACCGCTGGCCTCCAGCGCGAGCCACCATGGCGTGCGGCTCGAGGTCGCCGACACCAGCGCCAGATCGCCCTTCGATTTCGCCACCGCCTCGACCGCCGCCTGCGCGCTGAAATGGCCCACATAAGGCACGACGAAGCCGAAATGAAATCGCGCCGAATCCCGCATCGCAGGCTCGCCGACCGAGACGTCCGCATGCACCGAGAATGGCGCCTGGACGTATGTGAAGGTCGAGATGATGACGCGCCAGATGCTCTCGATGGTGTCGAGCGGCAGGATGCCGCGATGACGCCGGACGAGTTCGCGCATCATGCTGGCCTCGCGCGCCGGGCGGAACGCGGAGCCGACTTCTTGCGTCTGCTTCACCTGGATCAGCCGGTCGATGATGTCGCCGCGCGCCATCAGGAGGCGATGGACCTGTTCGTCGATCGCATCGATTTCCTTGCGCAGTTCCTGCAGCGAGGGCGGGGCCGGGGGTGCCTTGAACGGTGCCTTGGACATCGGAAAAAACCTTGGTGCCGGAACAGCCCGATGCGGCCGGCAGACAGTCGCATTGATTAGGAAAGACGGGCGCTGAAAGCAAAGAGAAACGTCACGGGGGAGCCCTGCACGATCCGATTAACCATCTGTCCGGCCCCCCGCCTGCCTTGACGAAATGCCTGGGCGGGACTAGCTTTGTTCCATTCCGTGGTCATTTGAGCCGGCCGGCTTGCAGCCACGTTAAACAACTCGCTAAACAGGCCGGGGACAGAGTTGATCCCGGCCGAACCTTTGTTCAGGCCGGGTTTTTTATGGCCTGATTCTGTCTGTAGAGCCTCCGCAAGGAGGTCGGTGCCGAAATGACAAACGTGCATTCGATACCCAGTCCGTCGATTCACAGCGAGGATCGCGCCCATGAGGCCGATCATCCGACCTCGCCTGTGGCGAAGTTCGGCATGGACCAGCCGCTGAAGCTCGATTGCGGCATCGATCTCGCGCCGTTCCAGATCGCCTATCAGACCTATGGCGAACTGAACGCCGATCGCTCCAACGCCATACTGATCTGCCACGCGCTGACCCTCGATCAGCATGTCGCCAATGTGCATCCCCTGACCGGCAAGGCCGGCTGGTGGGAAATCATGGTCGGTCCCGGCCGTCCGCTCGATACCGACAGATACTTCATCATTTGTGCGAATGTGATCGGCGGCTGCATGGGATCGACCGGTCCGGCCTCGACCAATCCGGCCACCGGCAAGGCCTGGGGGCTGGATTTTCCGCTCATCACCATCCCCGACATGGTCCGCGCGCAGGCCATGTTGCTCGATCGGCTCGGGATCGAAACATTGTTCTGCGTGATCGGCGGATCGATGGGCGGCATGCAGGTGCTGCAATGGACCGCCGCCTATCCGCAGCGCGTGTTCTCGGCGCTGCCGGTCGCCTGCTCGACACGCCATTCGGCGCAGAACATCGCGTTTCATGAACTCGGCCGGCAGGCCGTGATGGCCGATCCGGACTGGCATCATGGGCGCTATTTCGAACGCAGCACCCATCCGCATCGCGGGCTGGCCGTGGCGCGGATGGCCGGACACATCACCTATCTCTCCGACGCCGCGCTGCATCGCAAGTTCGGTCGCCGGATGCAGGACCGCGATCTGCCGACCTTCTCGTTCGACGCGGATTTCCAGGTCGAAAGCTATCTGCGCTATCAAGGCTCGTCCTTTGTCGAACGCTTCGACGCCAACAGCTATCTCTATCTGACGCGAGCGATGGATTATTTCGATATCGCCGCCGACCACGATGGCGTGCTGGCGCAGGCGTTTCGCGGCATCAAGACCCGCTTCTGCGTGGTGTCGTTCACTTCGGACTGGCTGTTTCCGACCTCTGAATCGCGGGCGCTGGTGCATGCGCTGAACGCGTCCAGCGCGCGGGTGTCGTTCGCCGAGATCGAGACCGATCGTGGTCATGATGCCTTCCTGCTCGACGTTCCCGAGTTCTTCGACATTTCCCGCGCCTTCCTGCAATCGGCAGGCAAGGCGCGCGGATTGGGTTAGGTGGCTGACATGGCGCTTCAGGAACAGGCCTTGCCGCTCGGCGGCGTAGCGCCCGATCGCACGGGTAACTATCGCACCGATCATCTTCTCGTCGCGGAAATGATTCCGCACGCCTCAAAAGTGCTCGACGTCGGCTGCGGCGATGGCGAGTTGCTGCAACTGCTGGAAACCCGTGGCATCGACGGCCGCGGCATCGAGCTGTCGCGCGAGGGCGTCAACCGCTGCGTCGCCAAGGGGCTCGCGGTGGTGCAGGGCGACGCCGACACCGACCTCGTCAATTATCCTGATGATGCGTTTGATTACGTGATCCTGTCGCAGACGCTGCAGGCGACGCGGCAGCCGAAGGTCGTGCTGGAAAATCTGCTGCGCATCGGCCGGCGCGCGGTCGTCTCATTCCCGAATTTCGGCTTCTGGAAGATGCGGCTGCAGCTATTGGTCGGCGGGCACATGCCGCGCACCGAAAACCTGCCCGCCACCTGGTACGACACGCCGAACATCCACTTCTGCACCATCAAGGATTTCGTGCAGCTCTGCGACGAGATCAACGTCAAGATGGAGCGCGCCGTCGCGCTCGATCTCTACGGCCGCCCGGTGCCGCTGAACCTGCCCTGGTGGGTCTGGAACATGTTCGGCGAGCAGGGCGTGTTTTTGCTGAGCCGGGGTGGGGCAGGGAAGTAACGCTTTCCCCGGCCACACGTTCAAGCCTGTCTCGATGCCAACTGCAGGGTCTCTCCATCCAGCGGTATCAGCAGTTGCTGCGGCGATACGCCCTGCTCGATCGAATACCGCCTCAGTTCGTCGCGCGAGACGGTGGCGTGGTCGAGCGATTCCATGTGGGTGGCGATCACCACGGCGTCAGGCGCCAGCCGGCAGGTCGCGACGGCCTCTGCGGCATCCATCGTGATGAGATCGCCGTCCCATCGTGCCCCGCAGGGATGGATGATGATGATCTCGGGCTTAGTGCCCGTGATGATGGCTTCGACGGCCGGATAGAGCACGGTGTCGCCGGCCCAGTAGACCGCCGGTTCGTTCTTTGCCGTGATGCTGAAACCCATCACCGGTCCCATTTTCTTCACCACCGGTCCCAGGCCATGACTGCCCTCGCGGCGCTGCAGGCGAATGCCGTTCCAATCGATGATTTTGGCAAGAGGCATGACGTCGCTGAATCCGTACGACCGGATCTTGTCCTCGTCTCCCGGCTGGCAGATCATCGGAAGATGTTTTGGCACCAGGGATTGCGCCACCGGATCGAAATGGTCGGCATGCAGATGCGAGACGACGACGAGTTCGACGCCATCGAGGATTTCTTCCGGGCTTGCCGGCAGTTCGACCAGCGGGTTGGGCGCGCGCCCAGTAAAGGACGGGCGCGATCCCTTTGGGGCAAAGAATGGATCGATCAGGACGATCCGGCCGCGTATCTCCAGCTTCAGCGTGGCGTTGCGCAATAGCCGCAGTTTCATCGTCCTGCCCTCTCAATAATGATCATCCGCAATAAAAAATATTCCCGCGCGGCAGCCTCGAAATCTGAGGCCGCTCAATCCCTGACGTTGCGCGGATAGGTCAGTCGCGCGCTCTCAACCAAAGCGAGATCGATCTCGAGACTGACGATCGGCGTACTCACGTTGGTGCGCGCGAGGATGTCGCCATCGGGCGCCACGATCCAGCTGCCGCCCGCAAGCCTCGCGCCACGGCGGTTGGCCGTCGCCACGAACGCACCCGCGGCGATGGCCGTCATTCGCGAAGCTACTTCCCAGCGCGGATGGCCGCCGGTCGCACGCGGCGCGGCAATCACCTGAACCCCCGACTGCCCCAGACCGCGCGCGGCCGTGCTCACCATGAGTTCGGTGCATACCAGTTCGCTATAGCAGAGTGCGCCATCGCGCACCGGTTCGGCGTACTGCGAACCGCGGTCGAACCAGGTTTCTTCCCAGCCGCCTTCTTGCTGCGGCAGCAGCGCCTTGGCCCGGCCGCGAACCAGGCCGCGCTCCGGCGTCCATAGAAACGTCTCGTTCCATCGCTTTGCACCTTCAGCGATGGCGCGCGTCCCCACGATGCGCTTCGCAGCGATGGGCCGCAGGTGCTCCTCGAGCGTCGCATGCGTCGCGGCGGCCTGGCGCCAGACCGCTTCATCGAAAGTGGGGCTGGTCCAGAAGCTGTCGACGCCGGCGAGCTCGGGGAGGACGAGCAGATCGACCGGAGACTTCTCGAACTCGCCGGCAAGCCGCTGCCACATCCCGGCGGCCAGGTCGGCCCGGTCGGGGAATTCGCAGGTCGCAATCAGAAAAGTCATGCTCGCCTCCTTGGGGGCGAACGTGAACCGCGCGACGCCATCTTGCCAGTGGCACGAATGCCGTATATCGTGAAGATCATGCCAAGCAGGATCATGCCAGGTCTGCCGGGGAAATCCCGCAGGGAAGGCGCGCAACGCGTCGTCGCGGTGCTGGCCTATGACGGCGTCAGCGCCTTCGAGCTCGGCCTGACGTTGGAGGTGTTCGGTCTCTCGACGATGGGCCCGGACTGGTATCGCGTCGTCGTGTGCTCCGAGCGGCCAGGACAGCCGCTGGCGGCCAACAACGGCCTCAAGGTCATAGCCGACGCCGGATTGGGGGCATTGGCCCGCGCGGATACGATCATCGTGCCGGGATCGCGCGACATCGTGGAGTCGCCGTCAGCCGCGATGCTCGACGCGCTGCGGCGTGCGCACCGGCGCGGCGCGCGCGTGGCCTCGATCTGCGCGGGAGCCTTCATCCTTGCCGCCGCCGGCCTGCTCGACGGCCGGCGCGCCACCACGCACTGGGCGCATACCGAAGAGCTTTCACGGCGGTATCCGCGCGTGCAGGTCGATGCCAATGTGCTCTATGTCGACGACGGCGATATCATGACTTCGGCCGGCCGCGCGGCGGGGCTC
This sequence comes from Bradyrhizobium sp. AZCC 2262, assembly GCF_036924535.1. Taxonomy (NCBI): domain Bacteria; kingdom Pseudomonadati; phylum Pseudomonadota; class Alphaproteobacteria; order Hyphomicrobiales; family Nitrobacteraceae; genus Bradyrhizobium; species Bradyrhizobium sp. AZCC 2262. The sequence goes on from NZ_JAZHRT010000001.1 coordinate 9,013,542, forward strand.
GACCTCTGCCTGCATATCGTGCGGAGCGATCACGGCACGGAGATCGCAAATCATGTGGCGCGGCGCCTGGTCATCGCGCCACATCGCGAAGGTGGTCAGGCGCAATACATCCGGCAACCGGTCCCCCCGATCCAAGGCGATGCTCTCGCCGCCATATTCACCTGGGCGCAGCGCCATCTCGATCGCGATCTGACGATCTCGAGCCTTGCCGCCAAGGCGCGAATGAGCCGGCGCACCTTCATCCGCCGTTTTGAGGATGCAACCGGGATGTCGCCCGGTGAATGGGTGGTGCAGACGCGCGTCGCGAAGGCGCGCGAGTTGCTGGAAGCAACGCGGATCCCGATCGAAGGCGTCGCGACCGAGACCGGTTTTGGCTCCGCCGACGCCATGCGGCATCATTTCAGGCTGCGGCTTGGCACCAGCCCGGCGCACTACCGGGCTGCCTTCCGCGCGCCGGCCAACTAGGCCGTGAATCGGGAGCGACCGAGGGGGGACAGCAGCCTGACCGTTTCTTGCGATCGGAAGGGACAGGCCGCCGTCAGAGGGCGCTATTTCAGCGGCAGAAAAACTTCCGCGACCGCCTCATGCTCCGGCACCTCCGGGAAGAAGCTCACCCGCTGGCAATAGATCGGGAAGTCGCGTGCTTCTTCGCCGCTGGCCGGAAGCCAGTCGCGATAAAGGTATAGCGCGGCGGGCTCCAGATTGTCGGTGTTGCCGACGACGCGCAGCACCGCGCAGCGTCCGCCAGGGATCTCGCCGGCTTTGATCCGCTCGCCGTTCGCCTCGATCGGTTGGTCGGTCCCGACACAAAGGTCCACGCTATAGTCGGCAGGCGACGCAGGACGCCGCTCGGAACGCCAGACATTGAAGGTCGGACTTGTCTTGGGGTGCAGGCCAGCGGCCGTGCGCCACGCGATGAACCGCTGGATGGTGGCGCCGAGCGTCGCCGGATCGCCCCGATGCTCTATGATCGCCACCGGCGTTGGGGGCACATCGCGGATCATCACGTCGTCGTTGGTAAAAGTCTTCTGCATGAGCTTGCTCCTCGCGTTGTCGAGAGGCCCGAAGGCCGCAAGCCGCGGCTCCCAGTCGGGAGACTTCCGGAACGACGAAGGCGATTGCCCGAACCGTTGCCGAAAGGCGCGGGCGAAGGCATCGGGTGCATCGTAACCGGCATCCATCGCTATGTCCGTGACGCTTTGGGCGTCCCTGTAGGCCAGCCGGTGCGAAGCGCGCTTCATACGGGCAAGCTGGACATAGCGATGCACGGACAACTCGAAGGTCGCCGTAAACTGCCGGTGGAAATGAAATTTGGAGAATGCCGCAACGCGGCTCACCGTTTCCAAATCCAGATCACCGTCCAGATGCTGGTCTATGTAGTCCAACACCCGCTGCATCCGGGTATGGTAGTTTTGAAGCGCCGCCTTCATCGTCCCTTCCTCCGTGGCGGCACCAGTTAGTCGCCGATAGCCGTAACGTGCTCGACCGATCTTGCGGTTTTGGGGCGGATCAACCGGAACCCCACGACCGCTTGCAGGCGAGCATCGGCATTCGCGGAATGCGGCTGTGGCTGCGCGTTTATGAGTCTACGGCCTGGATACCTATACCGACGCCTTCAACAGCGACCTCGGATCCCGCACCGGCCATCTCCCGGCCTCGACCAGCGCGATGAAGCGTTCCACCATCTCGTTGAACAGCGCCGGCTCTTCCAGATTGAGCACGTGGCCCGATTTGGGAAAGAATGAGAGCCCCGCCGCCGGCAGATGCTGCTTCAGGAACAGGCTCGGCCCGACGCAATTGTCGTCCTCGTCGCCACACAGGATCAGCGCCGGCGTCGGCACCTTCCGGATCGCATCCGTCATGGTGTAGATCGAGGGACGCCCGCCCTGAAAGCTGCGCATGGTGTTGGCCGAGCCCCTGGCATCGTGACGCGCCAGGGCGGCGTAAAAATCGGCGTGGCCGCGCGGGTCCTTCAGCAGGAATGGAATCCGGCTCGGCGCCTCGCGCGTCACTTTTGCAACTTCCACTGAGCCGATCGCCTCATACTGTTCGGCATTGGCCCGGCATTGCGCGCGGAAGGCGTCGAGGTTTTCCAAACCCGATCCTGAGCCGACGGCAGCCAGCGTCATCGACAGCGCGCGCTCCGGGGCGTTGAGGCCGACCTGCAGCGACGAGTAGGAGCCCATCGACAGGCCGACGAAATGCGCTTTGGCAATGCCAAGGTGATCGAGCACGGCGAGCGCGTCGGTATAGAAGTGCTTGTAGCTGTAGACGGCAGCGGCGGGCGGCACGTCGGAGGGCGTATAGCCGCGCGCCGAATAGGCGATGCAGCGGTGGCCGCGCGAGAAGTAGCGCATCTGCGGCTCCCAGTTGGTGTGGTCGGCCGCGAACTCGTGCAGGAAGATGATCGGCGTCCCGCTTCCAGCCTCTTCATAGTGCAGTCGAACGCTATCCTTGGCGACGGCATGGGGCATTTTCGATTCCTCTCCATTTTCTTGTTTTTACGCAACATCATTACGTCGAGCGCGCCGAACATCGCAATTAATTTCCGGGGCCGCAATGCGGCGGAATCGTTTCATTTTCGCCATCGAATGATCGCGGAATTACCCCGAAATCGTTTCCTCGTCGCCACATGAAGTCTTGTTCCCGTCACACCGCGACGCAAAACGCCGCCCCGCGGTCGTTCGTAGACGAACGCAAAGGGGAAGCGGGGGTGATACAGAGGATTTAGTATGCGTCAGTTGTTTGGGTTTCGCCGGTCGCTTCGGTTCATGGCACTGGCACTGTGTTCGGCGTCCATCGTCGTATTCGTCTCGCCGGCTTCGGCACGGCCTCACCACGGCGCAGGGCGGCACGCCCGGGCCTATCACGCCGGCCATCATGCCAAGCATCATTACGCCTATCGCCACTATCGCCATGCAGCCCGGATGTCGCGCTGGGAGCGCAACACGCCGCAAATGCAGATGGGTGGTTTTGCCGACACCAATCCGAGCTACGCGGTGAGCAGCCCCCAGATGGTGGCGCCCGGCGGCTTCGGCTCACCTAACGCCGTCGCGGAGGCGAGCGCTGGTCGCGGCCATCGTGCCCGGCTCCGGCAGGTCGAGCGCACATCACGCTGGGAGCGTGGCGTTGCGCAAATGCAGGCGCGCGGTCTTGCCGACGCCAATGCAAGCGTCGCAACAAGCGCAAGCGTCGGGCCGAATGCAACCGTGACGCCGGCCGGCGGCGCGATGGCATCCAGCTTCGGCTCATCGAACGTCGTCGCCGAAGCGCGCCGCTATCTCGGCGGCAATCCGACGGGACGCGGCAGCCTGTGGTGCGCGCGGTTCATGAACCTGGTGCTGCAGCACTCCGGTTATCGCGGCACCGGCTCGGACATGGCGAGCTCGTTCGCGAAATACGGCCAGCGCGTTTCCGGCCCGCAGGTCGGCGCGATTGCGGTGATGTCGCGCGGCCGCCGCGGCGGTCATGTCGGCATCATCACCGGCATCGACGCCAAGGGGAATCCGATCATGATCTCCGGCAACAACGGCAACCGCGTCCGCGAAGCCTCGATCTCGCGCGGCCGGATCTACGCCTACGTCATGCCGACGAACTGAGGCGGATCGCGCTTCGTCCTCTCTCCGTTCCTGACGGGGAGGGGACACGCTTTCATCCGAAGCATGAAAGCAGGGCGCGGACGGATATGGAATATGCCGTAGCACCTAACCGCCTTGATGAGGCGTGTCGGCTTTGGATTGATCACCCGGCATCGATTTATCGCCAACGACGTGCAGCATGAACGGCTTGGGGGCGCGCCCACCCGGGACCAGTATCTTTCGGCTTGCCCGCTTTGGTCTTGGCGCCGCCTGGTTCTCGGAAGAACGAAATAGCGCGTAGTCGCGGCCGAATAGCCAGCACGAAATCTGAAAGACGCCGTGGGTGATGAACAATGCGGCGAGCACATCGATCGAATAGTGATAGTGGCCGAGCAGCACGACTGAGCCGAAGAAGCCAGTCATCGCGAGATAGAACGCCCGCCACTGCGGGATGTGCCAGAAGGCAAGCGCGGCGAGAAACGGCAGCCCGGTATGGCCGGAGAAGAACAGGTCGCTGCCGTAAAAAATCGAGTTGAAGAATGGCGCCGCCTTCTGCGGATCGATCGGTGATGGCGCCATGTGGGTGAGCGCCACGAACACGGCGCGGACGAGCAGGAACAGCGCCGTGGCCTTCAGCGCGAATGGCAACCGGTTCGGCCGCCAGGCCAGCAGACCCGCCGTAATGACAAAAGCTGTGAACGTCCCGTAAACGAACAGAAAGCGCAAATTGTAGGGGCCAACGCGGCTGAGCACGAAATCGGTGACATAGTTGCTGGCGTGGACCGTGGCGTAGCTGACCGACGCGAAGATCGCGATGGCGCTGGCGGCGAGGAAGGCGGCGCCCTCGGATAGCGAGCGCACATAGGCGCGATTGCCCAACAGCGTTCGGTAGAGCCGTATGGCGTCGTCCATGGCTAACGCTCCTCCGTTCGCAGATTTCTGCTGGGGATAGGCCAATGTCCAACTGGGAGCGCGCTAGGGTAATCCCGGGCGCGGCAAGCCGCGTGTGAAGCACACCACATCTCGGAAATTCGTCTCGCCGAGCGGAATGATGGAGGCTTAACCTCCATGCCCGCCAGGCTCTCGGTTTCGTGAAGAGGCTTCGTGGGGCAGCCTGGGATGTAACGGTCGAGCGGTCGCGACGAAGTCGTTTTCTCAGTTCGACGAAGACATCCTGAAACGAACCGATGATTTAATTGCAACCTAAAGGAGCTTTGCCTGATTGGGGCATAGGTGTCGTCATGCGCGAAGATTTTGCTTCTTCCAGCTTTCTTGCCGTTATCGTGGTGAGCTTGATTATCGTTTGTACTGGTTTATTCGCACTTGGAATCTGAAATCCAGCGCAGGCCAATGCGCATCACCATTGAATCCGGCTCGACCACGAAGCAGGATGCACCCGGCGGCGGGGCGCGGCGATCAGCCGACGGGTTGGCTGCGAACCAAAGCGCCGCAAGCGGCCGCGGATATCCGACGCGTCGATAAAAGTCTTTCGCTTACTGGAGCGCTTTGACCGTCGCCGCCATGTCGGGCGCGCGCGTGACGCGGTATGTCGCGTTGCTGCATTTGAGGACCCAGACGGCGCGGTCCGGCCGCGAGCGCTTTTTGTCCCTGGTGGCGCCGAGAGCCTTGTCACAGGTAAACCCCTGGATGCGAATCTGGGCCGCCAGCACGGTCTGCGGCGTTTCGGCCGCAACCGGTTGCGCCTGCACCTGCGGGCTGGAAAGAACAGCAGCGATAGCCAGGAGTAACGATCCAAATTTCTTGTGCATGGCCTCAATCCTCAAGGCAGGCATCCCGCTCATCCGAATGCCGAACCATACACAAAAACTTCGGGGTTGTCGCTTTGGGTCATTAGCGGGCTTCGGAAGGTCCAGTTGTGACCTCCGCGCTTCTTCAAAGCCATTTCCGCAACTCTCCGCTTTACCGCGGAAATAACCGGAAGCCGGACTACCGATCTCCCCCCACTCTAATATGTAGCGCGCAAGGGGCTTGCTTCAAGGCCCCCGTCATCCCGTAGAAACGCCGACCGAAGCCAGAACCTGCGGGGTCACGAAATGAGTGCACTGTTATCGACGTGCCGGTCGCATGCGGTGGTGATCGCCGGCGGCGGTCCGACAGGACTGATGTTGGCGGGCGAGTTGGCGCTGGCGGGCGTCGACGTTGCCATTGTCGAGCGGCGCGCCAGCCAGGACCTCACCGGCTCGCGCGCAGGCGGGCTGCACGCACGCTCCATCGAGGTCCTTGATCAGCGCGGAATCGCCGACCGGTTCCTCTCGCAGGGACAGACCCATCCGGCCGTGCACTTCCACATCCCGTTGGACATCAGCGACCTTCCCACCCGGCACAATTACGTGCTCGGCCTGTGGCAGAACCATATCGAGCGCATCCTGGCCGAGTGGGTCGGCGAACTGGCGGTGACGATCTATCGCGGACGTGACGTGACCGGTTTCGCGCAGGACGACACCGGCGTCGACGTCGCGCTCTCCGACGGCCAGACGCTGCGGGCGGAATATCTCGTCGGGTGCGACGGCGGCCGCAGTCTGATCCGTAAAATAGCCGGCATCGAATTCGCCGGATGGGATCCGACGACGAGCTGGTTGATCGCCGAAGCCAAGATGGTCGAGGAGCCGAAGTGGGGCCTTCACCAGGATGCGCGCGGCATCCATGGAATCGGCAAGGCGGATGACGGATCGGCCCGGATCGTGCTGACCGAACCGCAGTTGCGGCTCGACAGCGAACCCACCCTGCGCGATGTCAGCGAGGCGCTCGTCGCCATCTACGGGACCGATTACGGGGTCTGCAATCCCACCTGGATCTCCCGGTTCACCGACATGACGCGTCAGGCAGCCGCTTACCGGGACAGACGGGTCCTGCTGGCCGGAGACGCCGCGCATGTGCATCCGCCGGTGGGTGGACAGGGCCTCAACACCGGTGTGCAGGATGCGGTGAACCTTGGATGGAAGCTGGCGCAGGTGGTCAAGCTGAGATCACCGGAAAGCCTGCTCGATACCTATCACGCCGAGCGCTTTCCCGTGGGCGCCCGCGTATTGCGCAACACGATGGCGCAGGTCGCGCTTCGTCGCACAGATGACCGCAGCGCGGCTTTGGGCGACCGCGTTTCCGAGCTCCTCGGCATGGACGAGCCTCGCCGGCGGTTGGCCGCGGAGATGTCGGGTCTCGGCATTCATTACGACCTCGGTGAGGGACACGCGCTGCTCGGGCGCCGCATGCCCGATCTCGATTTGGTCACCGCCAACGGTTCGGTGCGGGTCTTCACCCTGCTGCACGATGCCGTGCCGATCCTGCTCAATCTCGGTGAACCCGGCGGCTTCGACATCACGCCATGGGCGGATCGGGTCCGGCTGATCGACGCCAGATGTGTGGATACGTGGGAGCTTCCGGTGCTCGGCGCGGTCACGGCTCCCGTCGCCGTATTAATTCGTCCCGACGGATATGTGGCGTGGGCAGGTGACCTGACGCAGCCGGGGCTCGCCGGCGCGCTGACCACCTGGTTCGGACCGCCAGCCGCGTCGTAGCCGCACAGGCTTTTCCGGTGACCTCTCGCTGATTCGTGGGCTGGCAGGAAGCACAGTGATGATTATCTAAACCGCTGTGAGCCCCGGGGTATCGCGCTGTCATGTATTTTGTCGAACGTCCAATTGCTCATGCAGATGCGGCGGCTGGTGAGGGTGTTGGGACCCTGCGATGTTTCCGTTCACCCTCGCTTTCCGATGTCGTCGAGGCGATCTGGGATTGCGACGTTCCAGATGCCGATTTTGCGCGGACGCTCACGATCAAATGCGCCCCCGGCACCTCGCTCTGGCTGACGGGTCAATATCGAAAGCCGGCGGAAATGCGCCAGCGCACGAAGCTTCTACCGACGAAATGTGCGACCCAGATTCAGTCGCACGCCCTGACTCTGCGGCCCACCGGGGCCTTCGGTGTTGTCCTGGTGTGCCTCAGATCCGACGCGGCAAGCCGCATCGTCGAAGCTCCGCTCAGGGAATTCGCCAATGCCAACATAAAGCTTGAGGACCTGTTCAGCGCAGGTGAAGTGGCCATGTGCGACGATATGCTCGCGAACGCGCAGACGAGCAGGGAGCGGATTTCCGGTATCCATTCCTTTTTGCTTCGACATCTCCGGCCGTACGCCGATAGCCTCGCCAGCCGCGCCGCGTTTCATCTCGGCAAAGACCCGACAATGCAGATGCATTCCCTCGCCGCAAAACTCGACTCCAGCCCACGGCATCTTTCGCGTACCTTCAATGCTGCCTTTGGCGTCAGTCCGAAGCGATTTGCGCGCCTGGCGCGGTTTCAGAAAATCATCGCGGAACGACGGAGCGGCCAGTCGTGGGCCCAGGTCGTGCAGGCTTGCGGCCTGACCGATCAGTCGCATCTCGTCAGGGAGTTCCAGGATATCGTGGGCGAGTCGCCGACAGCATTCTTTACGCACGAGCTTTCGCTCGGTGCAGACGAGATGGGCGAAGCCAATCTTATCATCCAGCAGGCCCATCCCACCGATCGCCCGGTCACGGAAAGCTGACGCAGGCGTCCGAAAACGCCAAGACGCATTTCGCAGAGATTGCCAAATTGATCCCGGTATTTGGTCGATTTCAGCGAAGGCGGCGCGATGAATCCGGCAGAGAAAGTTGCCATAGTCACGGGTGCGTCTCAGGGCATCGGCGAAGGAATAGTCCGGCAATTCCTCGCTAGGGGCTATCGTGTCGTCGCCTGTTCGCGAAACATCGCGACCACCGGTCAATCGAATCTGGTCGAAGTTGCCGGCGATATCTCACAGCCGGAAACAGCCTCGTTGGTCATCCAAACAGCGAAAGAGCGTTTTGGGCGCGTGGACACCCTGATCAACAACGCGGGTGCCTTCCTGCCCAGGTCCTTTACGGAGTACACCGAGAGCGAATTTACGATGCTCTTGCAGGTAAATCTTGGAGGCTTCTTTCACGTTTCGCAAAGGGCGATCGCTGAAATGCTTCATCGAGGGAGCGGGCATATCGTCAACATTACCTCCAGTCTCGTGGCCGAGCAGCCATTGAAGGTGCTGCCGGCGGCCCTGACGGCGATTACCAAGGGCGGGATCAACGCCGTGACGCGGTCCCTTGCCATTGAGTATGCGGACAAAGGTATCCGGGTGAATGCGGTAGCTCCCGGAGCGATTCGCACTCCCATGCATGCGAACGATACGCATGCTTTCCTTGCAACGCTGCATCCGATGGGTCGCATCGGGGAAATTCGGGAGATCGTCGACGCGGTTCTCTATCTCGAAGATGCAGCCTTTGTCACCGGAGAGATTTTGCACGTCGATGGCGGTGCCAACGCAGGGCGCTGGTAATCCGGTCAAAGCCTCTAGTGAAGTCGAACCAGCACGAGGAAAAAATGCACGCCCATCCTCGATCCATCACCGAGCTGTTCGGGATCGAACTGCCGATCATTCAGGCGCCCATGCTGGGCGTTGTTACGGCTTCGATGGTTGTCGGCGTTGCAGAAGCGGGCGGGCTGGGCTCGCTACCCCTTACCAATCTGAGCCCGCAAGCGGCTCGGACGATGTTCTCCGGGATACGGCAGCGGACATCGAAGCCTGTCAACGTAAACTTCCTTTGCCATGAATCGCCTGAGAGCAATCCCGCTTCGGAGGATGCCTGGATTGGGTCCTTGAAGCCATACTATGCCGAGCTCGGCCTTGCCTCCGACCGAAGTCCCCTCGGCAATCTTGTTCCGACGTTTGGGACGACCCATTGCGATCTCCTGGACGAAATTGCACCTGACGTCGTCAGCTTTCACTTTGGCCTTCCACCCAAGCTCCTTCTCGAGCGTGTGCGCAAGACCGGCGCGAAGATCGTATCGTCGGCGACGACCGTCGAAGAGGCGGTGTGGCTGGAGAAAGCTGGTTGCGATGCCATCATTGCTCAAGGGCTTGAAGCAGGCGGACACCGCGGAACGTTCCTTCACGGCAAAGTCGACGCCCAGGTCGGCACGATGGCCCTGGTGCCGCAGATTGTCGATGCAGTGAAAGTCCCGGTCATAGCAGCCGGAGGCATCGGCGATCAAAGGGGAGTTGCCGCTGCATTCGCACTGGGAGCGTCGGCAGTGCAGGTCGGCACGGCATTTCTCTTCTGTGAGGAGGCAAATATTTCTCCCCTGTACCGGCAGGCAGTGAGGGCTGCGCGACCGGAGCAAACGCTGGTCACGAACATCTTTACCGGGCGACCGGCCCGCGTGCGCGAAACCCGGATCGTTCGAGAGCTTGGCCCGATTGCGAAGAATGTGCCCGCCTTTCCTCTCGCGGCAGCTCCGCTTGCGCCGCTGCGCGCCGCGACCGAATCGAATGGGTGCACAGACTTCATGCCGTTGTGGTGCGGTCAGGCCGCGTGCCTGAGCCCGGAACTTTCGGCCGCAGCGCTGACCAAATGGCTATCCGGGTCGCGCTAGCGGCACTTGCCGGAGCTGGACGGATCATTGCTTCCGTTCATTGAGCACGGGCGTTGCCGTTCGCAGGGCCTGTTCGTACCGCTTCAGTTGCTCCTGCGAAAATTTCCGCATGACGAGAAGTTCGTCGATCGTCTTGTTCTTCAAATGGATGGTGGCGGACGACGTCAAAACATCATCGTCTACCGGCGCCGCATTGCGTAGAAGGGCAAGCATTCGCTCGATACGCTGCAGGACGAGACGATTGCGTTGTTCTACCTTGCTCGCGTGCTCGACATAATGCGACAGCCTTTCGGTGGGCATGGCCCGGGCGCTCGCCTCGCCGCCCTCGATAAGCCGAAACAATTGCTCGTCGATAACGTCGCTGCACAAATTGATGCATTCGTCGCAGATAAACACGTGCGGACCGGCAACCAGCTTGTTCACTTCATGCTGGTTCTTGCCACAGAAGGAACAATAGAGCACCGCTTGCGGCGCCGGACCCTGGTGGGCGGCCGTCGCGCCCGAACGTGGCTGCGCCGTATCGATCTTGGCGGACAGGATGTTCCAGTTCTCGTAGCCGAACGTCTTTGCGATCAGCTCCAGGGATTCGCTATGGGTGATTTCCATAGCCTTGGCCTTCAAGGCATCGCGCAGGGAATGCGCCATGGCTTTCGCATCGCGGAAATCGCGCATGAGAGCACCTCTCTATCGACGAACGGAGGAGATCGGTGCCCGCCTTGCCGACCCGTTCGCCAATGGCGAGGGCGCGGAGATAGATTGATACGTTCGCCATCCCCGAAGGGCGCAGGCGGCGGGTGTATCGACCCGGTCGCAATGTTGGCGCGCGACTGCGCGTTGTCAACTCAAAATGCTCCGGGCGGCGAAAGGGCCTAGGGCGCGTGCGCCGTCGAAGGGGACCTGTTCCGATTCGAATTTTCGATGCGCTTGGCCTCGGCGACATCAGCCAATGCGCGCTTGAGGTCGCCCATGCGACGGAAGACAATGCCGCGATTGATGTAGGAATCCGACAAGCCGGGATCCATATCTATCGCCAGGTCGAAGTTGGCGAGCGCAATAACCAGATCTCCGGCACGATACGCTGACATGCCCCGTTCTCGATAATATTTGGCATCCTTGGTCCCGACGTCGCCAGCCGGCGAACCATGCTCGCTTGCAGGAGCGATACCTGTCGTCGCAGCAGGTGCAATGCCGTCAGGCTTGATCGGCGCTTCGACGTCCCGCAGATTCAAGTCGAGCTTCATGCCGGCTCCGGCGACTGCAAGCTGGTCGCGCCGTCCGGTTCGGCCGTATGCGTCGGATATTTTGTTTGCGGTGGGCGCCGGCGCGACTTCGCGCTTGGACATGCCGGACATATCGGTCACCTGCGCCGAAGCGACGGACCGCCCGTCGACGGGCCTGAGCAGAAGGTAACCCCCGACGAGCACTGCGGAGACGGCAGCACTCACGATGGCGTCAGCGCCCAGCTTGCGGATCGTGCCGGAGACGTTGCTGCGCTTTGGCACCCCGCTTTGCTGCCGGCGTGCGAGTTCGAGCAGCCGGTCATAGGCCTCTCGCTGCCGCGTGTCGCTCAGTATGGCGTTGGCGCGGACAATCCGCCGGAATCTCGCTGCAGCTTCCGGGTCGCCGGGATTGACGTCGGGATGACTTGCCCTCGCGGCCCTGCGGAACGCGTCTCTGAGACCGTCCGCATCGTCGTCCGGAAGCGCGCCCAGCAACTCGTAAAGAGTGGTCATTACCGTTCACTGAAATGCAGATACTAATCGACAAATTCAACCATAGGGGTCGACGCCTCAATTAGCGCGCAACCAGCGGAAAAACCCCGCTGCGAAAAGCGTGACGGGCAGGAATGGCAAAACCAAGACAAAACGGAGAACTGCTTGTGCACCGCAGCATAAGGTAAACGCTGGCCAGGGTGGACCCAGATCGATCGGTTCTTGCTTAGATTGTAGAGTGTAGTGGCGTCGGCTATTGGTTGTGCTGACGCGGTAGCCGGCGCCGATGCTCGGCCCGTCGCGCGGTTGCGCGGATTGTTATCGAGCCGGTTTTCGTTGCCGGACCGGTTCGATTTCGCATGTGCTGGACGTCTGCAGCAGGGTGAGGCGCTCGCGCGCGGCTTTCTCCGCATCCAGGTAGCACTGTCGTTCGTACTCGACCTTCAAGCGGGTCCATTCGTCCGGATCCACGGTCTTGAGGTCGGATCGCTTGAACTCGCAATCGGGGGCCGGCTGCGCTGACAGCAACGCCGGGTCTGGCCGCCGGATTTTTGGTTCGGCATGTCGATATGGTTCGGCGTATCGACGGATGCGTACTGGGGCACGGATCGCAGGTGCTTTGCCTTCGTGCAGGGCTACTTCACGTTGTGCCGGATTGCGCGCGCAGCCGGCAAATGACATCGCGCAAAAAATGACGCAGACGGTGAGAAGTTTTGGAGCGAACGATATCGCGCCGGCAAAATGCTGCTGCTCGCCTGCTTCTTCGCAAGAATCCCGAAAACGTAGCGCTGCGCCAACGGTCGCCATGCCAATGATTTCCGATCAAGCGCGCTTTGCTGATCACATGAAAATTTCGCGCGGCAACCATGAACGGAAAATTTGAATCGAATTCTAACGATTACGATGAATCAAATCTAAATCGGCTTCATTTGGTCCCTGATGCGAGGCCCATAGCCCGGGCGAGCGCAGCGACCCCGGGACTATGTTTGAGAGAAGACCCCGCATACCGCACGCGCTCATGCGGGCTACAGTTTCCGCAGCGTGATCTTTTGAGAGCGTCCGGCAGCATCTTTTCGCGGTCGGACAATGCCAAAAACCCGCTGCGCGCAAACGGCGATTTGCCCAGCCATTTCAACGTGATTTGGGTCGTCCAGCCGCGCTTTCAAAAATATTCCGCTTAACGTGTCGGGCAAATCAGTTCTATCAATTCGTCCGTCTCGTTCCGGCAAGAGGGGCGTATCGCGATCGTCACGAACGCGGGATGGGATGCGGTGGACGCGAGAGCGCCGGCACGCAAATGGAGTCGCAGGGCAGGTCTATCCTGTGAGTGAAATCCGGCGCGCAGGACGTACGGCGCTGACGCGTACGGCAAAACCGTGTGGTCCCGACACCCGTGGCTGGTGCCAAGCTGCCGGTGGCGAATTCGATCCAACCGGATCGGTTGAGCCATCAAGCCGGTAGTGATGGAGGCAAAAGGAATTCGTCTCCAGGGAGAGCGCGGCATAAGCCGTAAAGCCATTGCGCAGGGAATGCCGGAGTGCTCCGGCTGTACCTGTATGCTCGTGTGCGCACTTCCTCGTGCACATTGCACACGAGACCGCGGGTGCAGCAAGCACCCGGCATTCCCTGCTCCCTCTTAAGGAGGGACAAGGTTTTAGGCAAACCTCGGGCGCAGTGCGTCGCGAGAACGCTAACGCACACTCAGTTGTCGTCACCCGCGAAGGCGGGTGACCCAGTATTCCAGAGGCAGCAGTGATAGAACCGATAGGCCGCAGCGTACTGGATACCCGCCTTCGCGGGTATGACGGTTGTTGTGTTGCTTCGGCATTTCACCGTCATTGCGAGCGAAGCGAAGCAATCCATGGTCACCCAGCGTACGGAAGGATGGATTGCTTCGCTTCGCTCGCAATGACGGCGGAAATCGTAGAGCCGCCTCGAACTAAATCACAACAACTCCGGCTCTTCCGCCGCAATAATATCCTCGGCACTGATGGTGCCGCCCTCGATCACTTCGGCATAGATCCCGCAGTCGCCGTGGCCGAGCATGCGCTGCAGCGCTTGCGGAATGGCGAGGTCGCGCTGGGCCGTATCCGGATCGACATTGATGGCTGCGCAGCGGACGATGCGCTTCACGACCTTGAGTCTCACGTCGCCGATCGCCAGCGTGCGGTCGACGAGGTCGAATTCGTGCCAGGCCGGCCAGCCCTCGACATAGAGGTTGGCGCGGAAGCGAAGCGGATGGACCGGCGCGTCCACCATGTTCTCGATGGCGCGGACGCTGGCGAGATTGATGATGGAGACGACCTTGCGGGCGACATCCGAAAAACTGTGGCCCGGGCTTTCCAACACCTTCGGCGGCCCCTTGATCAGGTCGGGAAAAGTCGAGGCGAAGAAGTTTTCGATCGTCGCCCGGCCCTCGGGCGTTGCGAGATTGCCCTGGGCCACGATCCGGCCGTTGTGGTTGATCGCGAGCACGTTGCTCGAATCGTCGAAATGGGTGCGCAGGCCGGCCAGCCATTCGTCGCGCATCAACATCAGGAAGTGTGGTTTCGGCAGCCATTTCGGCTCGACCGGGTTAAACCCGGAGGGGCCGTTTTCGATCGCGTAGCGGCGGTCGGCCAAAAGCGTCTGGCCGGGGCTAAGTTCGGCGTGGGCAAGCTGCTCGGGGGTCAGGCCCTTGACGGGGTAGCGGTAGATTCCGGTGATCCGGGCAGGCGGGGCGGTGGCAGGCATGCGGCTTATTAAGGGATTCCCCTGTCGTGCGCCACCGCTCTCGAATTTGTGACCGGGCCTCTTCCGTTTTGCCGCCCGATGCCCACATTTGCGTCAAGCCTGAAATGAGGGCGACGACTGCGGCCGGTTGAGGAAAATCAATGCGGCTCCGCGGAACCCAATGAAGATGCCGTAATCATGCCTCAGGGGTGGGGACGGCAGGCCGAGGGAATCAACAAAGATGAATATTGAAAAATACACCGAGCGGGCGCGCGGCTTCGTCCAGTCTGCGCAATCGCTCGCCATGCGCGACGGACACCAGCAGTTCTCGTCGCTGCATATGCTCAAAGTCCTGCTTGATGACAGCGAGGGGCTGGCCGGCGGCCTGATCGACCGCGCCGGCGGTAACTCCCGCGCGATCCTCAAGGCGACCGAGGATGCGCTGAAGAAGCTGCCGAAAGTGTCGGGAAGCGGCGCCGGGCAGATCTATCTTGCGCCCGACATGGCGCGCGCCTTCGATGCGGCGGAAAAGGCGGCCGAGAAGGCCGGCGACGGCTTTGTCACGGTCGAGCGGCTGCTGCTGGGCCTGACGCTCGAGAAGGGCAGCGAGGCCGGTGCCATTCTCGGCAAGGGCGGCATCACGTCTCAAAATCTCAATTCGGCGATCGAAGCGCTGCGCAAGGGCCGGACCGCCGATAGCGCGACGGCCGAAAATGCCTATGACGCCCTGAAGAAATATTCCCGCGACCTCACGCAGGCCGCGCGCGACGGCAAGCTCGATCCCGTGATCGGTCGCGACGAGGAAATCCGCCGCACCATCCAGGTGCTGTCCCGCCGCACCAAGAACAATCCCGTGCTGATCGGCGAGCCCGGCGTCGGCAAGACCGCCATCGTCGAGGGTCTGGCGCTGCGCATCCTCAACGGCGACGTGCCGGAGAGCCTGAAGGACAAGAAGCTGCTGTCGCTCGATATGGGCGCTCTGATCGCGGGCGCCAAATATCGCGGCGAGTTCGAGGAGCGGCTGAAGGCCGTGCTGCAGGAAGTCACCAGCGCCGAGGGCTCGATCATCCTGTTCATCGACGAGATGCATACGCTGGTCGGCGCCGGCAAGGCTGACGGCGCGATGGACGCGTCCAACCTGCTGAAGCCCGCATTGGCGCGTGGCGAGCTGCACTGCATCGGCGCCACCACGCTCGACGAATACCGCAAGCATGTCGAAAAGGACGCCGCGCTGGCGCGCCGGTTCCAGCCGGTATTCGTCTCCGAGCCGACGGTCGAGGATACCATCTCGATCCTGCGCGGCCTGAAGGACAAATACGAGCAGCATCACGGCGTTCGTATCACCGATTCCGCGCTGGTCGCCGCGACCACGCTGTCGAACCGCTACATCACCGACCGTTTCCTGCCCGACAAGGCGATCGACCTGATGGACGAGGCTTCGGCGCGGCTGAAGATGCAGGTCGATTCCAAGCCCGAAGAGCTTGATTTGATGGACCGGGAAATCATCCGGCTGAAGATCGAGCAGGAGGCGCTGAAGAAGGAAACCGACATCGGCTCCAAGAGCCGCCTGCAGGCGCTGGAAAAGGAATTGGCCGATCTCGAGGACAAATCGGCGGCGCTGACGGCGCGCTGGAGCGCGGAGAAGAACAAGCTCTCCGACGCGCAGAAGCTGAAAAGCGAGCTCGACGCCTTGCGCATCGAACTGGCGAACGCGCAACGCCGCGGTGAATTCCAGCGCGCGGGCGAGCTCGCCTATGGCAAGATTCCGGAACTGGAGAAGAAGCTCGAATCCATCGAGGCCAACGAAAACCCCGGCGAGATGATGGAGGAGGCGGTGACCGCCAACCACATCGCGCAGGTGGTGTCGCGCTGGACCGGCGTTCCCGTCGACAAGATGCTGGAAGGCGAAAAGGACAAGCTGCTGAAGATGGAGGACCAGCTCGGCAGGCGCGTGGTCGGCCAGGCCGAAGCCGTGCGTGCCGTGGCAACCGCCGTGCGCCGTTCGCGTGCGGGCCTGCAGGACCCGAACCGCCCGATGGGCTCGTTCATGTTTTTGGGCCCGACCGGCGTCGGCAAGACCGAGCTGACCAAAGCGCTGGCGGAATATCTGTTCAACGACGAGACCGCGATGGTCCGCCTCGACATGTCCGAGTTCATGGAAAAGCACTCGGTGTCACGGCTGATCGGCGCGCCTCCCGGCTATGTCGGCTATGACGAGGGCGGGGCGCTCACCGAGGCGGTGCGGCGCAGGCCCTATCAGGTCGTGCTGTTCGACGAGATCGAGAAGGCGCACCCTGATGTCTTCAACGTGCTGCTGCAGGTGCTCGACGACGGCCGCCTGACCGATGGCCAGGGCCGCACCGTCGACTTCCGCAACACGCTGATCATCATGACCTCGAATCTCGGTTCGGAATTTTTGGTGAACCAGCCGGAAGGCGAGGATACGTCCGAAGTGCGCGAGCAGGTGATGGGGATGGTGCGGGCGCATTTCCGGCCCGAATTCCTCAACCGCGTCGACGAGATCATCCTGTTCCACCGCCTGCAGAAGAGCGAGATGGGGCGGATCGTCGAGATCCAGTTCGCTCGTCTCCAGAGGCTTCTGGAGGATCGCAAGATCACGCTGACGCTCGATGCCGCGGCGCGCGATTGGCTGGCCGCCAAGGGCTGGGATCCCGCCTATGGCGCGAGGCCCCTGAAGCGGGTGATCCAGCGCAACCTGCAGGACCCGCTGGCCGAGATGATCCTCGCCGGCGAAGTCGCCGATGGCGACCGCGTCGTGATCTCGAGCAAGGGCAACGTGCTGACCTTCAACGGCAAGTCGCCGCAGACCGCCGAGATCGCGCAGTTCGAAACGCCGGTGCCGAAGCGTAAGTTGAACTGAGGCGAGACACGAGCGCGATTGGATGCATCCCGTCAGAGGCGGGTGCATCCAACGCCGGGGTGTTCGTCAGATCTGCTCGACGGCCGGGCTGCCGCTCCTGTCATCCTCGTCGTCGCTCGGGTCAAGCTCCGAGAGGATGTCGACGAGTGCGCGAACGCGGCCGGTTGCGAGCGGCCTGCCGGCGCTCATCAGCGGCTCGTCATTAGCCAACCAGGCCTGCGCCTCCGCGAGTTCGTCCACGGTCGCGCCGGTTCCAATGATCTGGGCGATGGTGACGTCGTCAGCCCCGCTGGCGACCCTGGCAACGTCCTCACGCGTAATCTGCATGATGACCTCCATCACTCAGGCATACGCCGCCCGCCGCAGCGGGCGGCTTTGCCCTGCATCATCAACCGGAGACCGCGGCCGGAGTTCCGGGAGCTACCGGTGTCGGCGTCTATTTTTTCGTGACCTTGTAAATCGCGTTTTCCAAATCCGACGAGAAGTAGATTACCCCGGTCGCGCCGACGCCGACGCCGGTCGGAATGTTGCTCGGCAGGCCGCCGGGCGTGGCGGGCAGGCCAATCGGCAGATTGCCGGCGATCTCGGTCACCGTTCTGTTCGCCGGATCGATCTGGATGATCTGCTTGGCGCCGACTTCGGCCACGATCAATTTGCCGTCCGGTGCCAGCGCGATGCCCTCGGGTCCCTTGAGATCCTTGGCGATGACGGTTTTCTCGCCGTTGGCTTCCACCTTC
This sequence comes from Bradyrhizobium sp. AZCC 2262, assembly GCF_036924535.1. NCBI lineage: Bacteria > Pseudomonadati > Pseudomonadota > Alphaproteobacteria > Hyphomicrobiales > Nitrobacteraceae > Bradyrhizobium > Bradyrhizobium sp. AZCC 2262. The sequence goes on from NZ_JAZHRT010000001.1 coordinate 9,031,606, forward strand.
GAGACCTGGCCGGCGAAGGCTTCGGTCAGATAGACCGCGCCGCCTGATCCCGCGGCAAGGCCGACCGGCCCTTCGAGGTTGCCGATCACCACCGTGCGGTCCTTGCCGTGCTCGCCTGAGGCGCGGACCAGCGATTTGCTGCCGAGTTCGTTGACGAGAATGCTGCCGTCGCCGAGCTTGACCGCGTCGTGCGGCGCCTTGAAGTCGTGCAGCATCTCCTTGGTCTTGCCGGTCTTGCGGTCGATCAGTTGCACCGTGCCGGTGAACCAGCTCGACAGCAGCACATCGTCGCCCTTGGCGGTGGCGCTCATCGGATATTCCAGCGTCACGCCGTCGGCATGCATGCGTGCCGGTTCGGAGACCTCGCCGGTCGCGCCATCCACGGTGCGGTAGGCGAACACGTCGGCGACATAGATGGTGTCCTTTCCGCCGTCAGAGACAACGCCGATGCCGCCGGGCAGCGCCAGCTTGCCGATGATGACCTGCTTGGCAGTGCCGGTTTCCGGATCGACCTCCTGAATGCCGTTGTCGGCCATGTTGGAGACGAAGATGCGATCCTTGTCGTCGATCGCGAGATTGTCGAGCGAGGGCTTGAGCTGCGCGACCATCTTCTTGGCGCCGCTCTTCGGATCGACCCGCACCAACTGGCCGAGCGCGGTATCGACCACAAAGAGATTGCCCTTGGAATCGAAATTAACCGCAGCCGGAATCTTGAAGCCGTCGGCGACCACGGAGAGTTCGGCCTTGTCGACGTCGACCTTGGCGACCTGGCCCTTGAACCACAGCGGGCCGTACAGCATGTCGTCCGGTCCGAATTCGAAGCCGTTGAGGCCGCCCATCTTCTCCATGATCTTGCGCGGCGGTTTTACGCCCTCGACATCGATCTCATAAAGCGCGTCGCCCAAAAACACCTGCGTTGCGTACAGCCGCCCATCCTTGCGGAAGGCGAGCGAGTTGATGCCGGGCAGGCCGGAGGCGAGCTTCTTCACCGGGCCGTCGCCTTTGCGCGAATAGAGATCGCCGGTGAGGAAGCCCGTCCACGCCATGGTGCCGTCGGGCGCAAACGCGATGTCGTCGGCCATGCCTTCGGGCGAGGGGACCGCAATCTTCGCCGTGCCGTTATTGCGATCTACCTCGTAGAGCGCGGCGCCCGCGACGCTGCCGGCGAACAGGCGCCCGGACTTGTCGATCCCGAGCCCGTGCACGCCATGAAACGCCGATCCCGGAACCAGCTTGGTAACCTCGTAGGTCTGCGCCGATGCGCCGGCCGTGTTTCCAAGAACGATCGCCGCAACCGTCGTTGCGAGTGCAAGCCTGCGCGTCATGATGCCTCCTCCCACGGATTTTTATGGGAGGCAGTATTTGTCGCGGCGGGCGGTTTGGCAAACGAAACTGTTGGGGCGCCAGTGCGGCCGCTGCCATAATCCGACATGCGGCGTGAGACGCCGGTCCGATCCTCAAGGTCCTATCGAAAGCTCAGCGGCTGATCTGGCGGGTCTGCGGCGTGGTGCCGGTGGCTTCGGATACGCGGGCCGCGCTGCCGCGGTTGTTCATCTGGGTATCGATGCGATCGCGCTCTTTTTCGAAGTTCGCCATCATCGCGCCTTCGAGCGAGCGGCCGCGCGGCAGCTTGACACGCATCGGGTCGACGAAGCGGCCGTTGACCAGGATTTCGTAGTGAACATGGGCGCCGGTCGACATGCCCGTCGATCCGACGAAGCCGATCACCTGGCCCTGGCGCACGCGCTTGCCGGGCTCCATGCCCTTGGCGAAGGCGGACATATGGCCATAGGCGGTCTCGTAGCCGTTGTTGTGTTTCAGGCGGACATATTTGCCGTAGCCGCCTTCCCAGCCGACCTTCTCGACTACGCCGTTGCCGGAGGCGAAAATCGGCGTGCCGTAGGGGGTCGCCCAGTCCACACCGGTGTGCATCTTGGTGTAGCCCAGGATCGGGTGGCGGCGGCCGCCGAAGCCCGAACGCATGATCGCGTTGTTGACGGGCTTGCGCACCAGGAACTTCTTCGCGCTCTTGCCGGTCTCGTCGTAAAAGTCGACGACGGAATCGTCGGGGGTCTGGAAGCGATAGTATTTCTTGGTCTCGCCGCCGACGGTGAGCGAAGCGAACTGCACCTCGGTCTTTTCGGTGCTGGCGGTGCCTTCGTCGTCGCCGGCGAAGAACACGTCGAAGGAGTCGCCGGGCTGTACCTTGCGCTGGAAGTCGACGTCGTAGGAATAGATCCGGACCATGTCCTCGATAACGGCGGCCGGCACCTTGTTGCGCAGCGCGGTCTCGTAGATGCTCTGGTAGAGGCGGACGCCGCTGCCGTCATCCTCATCATCGTCGTCGTCTTTGCCGGTGGTGGCCTCGGCGACGGTATTCATGCTCTGTACGTCGACGGCGACGTATTTGCCGACGTCCGACAATGCGGCCACGGCTTCGACGGTGGTGTCGTTGGCGACGATCACGCGATAGGGCTGCAGGCGGGCGGCGGGGCCGAGCCCCGAGGGCGCCATCAGAATGCGGACCTTCTGGCCTTCCTTGAGGCCGCCGTCGCGGCCGCGGGGGCCAAGGGTCAGCGCCACCGCCCTGGCCTCATCGGGCGTGGCGCCCTGGTCGCGCAGGATCGAGGCGATGCTGTCGCCCTTCTTCACGGTGTGAACGCGTTCGCCGGACGGGTTGCCGCCGGTGATCTGGTCTTTGGTCTTCGGCAGCAGGGTGACGTTTTCCGGCACCACGCGCGTTTCAAAGCCGGCATAGGGATCGGAAACGTTGCCTTCGGTGGCGTAGGCGAGCTTGAGATCGGACTGCACGCCGCTGGCATCCGCCGCGGCATTGGCAAGCGAGGTGTAGCGGACGCCGCCTGAGCCACGCCAGTTCGCGGCATCGCGCACCCGCATCAGGACTTCGTCGAGTGCGACCACCGCGGCGAGTTTCGCCTTGGGCAGCACGGTCGCGAGATCCTTCGTCACGAAGGAAACCTCGGCGTCGGGTTCGACGGCCTCGGGATTGTTCGGATCCTCGGAAGCGGCCTGCGTCGTGCTGCCGACATCGGTCAGCATGCGCTGGGCGTTGAACGGCGGGATTTTTGAGCTGAGGTCGCTCGTCGTCATCGACAGATTGCCGGAGATGCGGACGAACGGCCGTACCCGCATCACGTCGCGGTTGCCGACGCGGGTGACGGTCGATACCCGCATCACATTGCGCGAGGCGCTGGATTCGCCGGGCGGCGGCAGGCGGTCGCTCTTGTGCAGGGTGGTGGTGCGATCGTTGGCGCCGAACGCCCCGCGTAATGCGCCTTCGACGCGCTCCGGCACCTTGGCAAAGGTCATTTCGCCGTCGAGCGACGCAAAAACGGCGCCGCCGATGAGGGCCGCGCCGCAGAGGCCGGTCAGGATAGTGCCGCTAAACCATTGTACGGAGACGCGACGGCGATCGATCACCGCGGCCTCGGAGCCATCGACGGAAAGTGGCGGCTCGTGACCGAGATCGATGATCCCGGTCTCACGTGCATAGCCGCTCCCGCGTGGCGCCTTCTGGCTCAACCCTGCATCCCCCCAAATTCCATCGACATCCGACAAGACCCTCGCCCGATCCAGACCCCACGTTTTCGTTCCTTTTAGGGAACGATTCCGGAGCATGGCGTTGCCGCACGCATGGAAATTCGGGAATCAGAGGCCAGAAGAAGATCGGCCACAGTCTCGAACGTCAATGGTGAGCAGATCTCTCGAAGTTTCCTGGCCGCGTGGGAAAGGCGACGGGTTATCGAGATCGCCTGTCCCGGGTAAAATGAACACCGGCAGCCCCCACTGGCACCCGGCGATTCAATGCATACCTTATAGTCAGAACGTCGCAGGAATGTGGCTCAAGTGCGGCCAAAGGCCCGAAACATAGGGACTTCTTGGCGTCGCAAAATTCTTCGACGTGATGCGACAATTTGTTGACGATGGCCGTTGACAACCCCGATCGGGCGGGCCTATAACCCGGCCACTGAGCGCGGCGATGCATTGGCCCCGAGGCCAAGGCATCTATTCGCGCCCCGTAAGCTCCTCATTACGATGAGTGACTCAACAGCCGATAACAGTCGGTTGTCATTCGTCGTCGGATGAGGTGTGCGGAAACCTTCCAGAAGTGGAAGGGTGGGGTCCCAGCGATCCCGGGCTGTTTGACAAGTGAAGATGAAGAAAGAGAAACGTGGACGGCGGAGTCCTTGCGTAGTCTCGAATACTTGAAAACTTCGGTTTTCATCTTTCGAGGCTGGACGAAAGACTTCGGCGGTACACGTTTACATAGGTTACACCATCGTCGTCAGCGATGTGAATCGCGGGCGATAAATATGGTGGGACCTCGTCAAACGTTGTGATCAGCCGGTTTAAAGTTTCAAGTCCAACTTGAGAGTTTGATCCTGGCTCAGAGCGAACGCTGGCGGCAGGCTTAACACATGCAAGTCGAGCGGGCGTAGCAATACGTCAGCGGCAGACGGGTGAGTAACGCGTGGGAACGTACCTTTTGGTTCGGAACAACACAGGGAAACTTGTGCTAATACCGGATAAGCCCTTACGGGGAAAGATTTATCGCCGAAAGATCGGCCCGCGTCTGATTAGCTAGTTGGTGAGGTAATGGCTCACCAAGGCGACGATCAGTAGCTGGTCTGAGAGGATGATCAGCCACATTGGGACTGAGACACGGCCCAAACTCCTACGGGAGGCAGCAGTGGGGAATATTGGACAATGGGCGCAAGCCTGATCCAGCCATGCCGCGTGAGTGATGAAGGCCCTAGGGTTGTAAAGCTCTTTTGTGCGGGAAGATAATGACGGTACCGCAAGAATAAGCCCCGGCTAACTTCGTGCCAGCAGCCGCGGTAATACGAAGGGGGCTAGCGTTGCTCGGAATCACTGGGCGTAAAGGGTGCGTAGGCGGGTCTTTAAGTCAGGGGTGAAATCCTGGAGCTCAACTCCAGAACTGCCTTTGATACTGAAGATCTTGAGTTCGGGAGAGGTGAGTGGAACTGCGAGTGTAGAGGTGAAATTCGTAGATATTCGCAAGAACACCAGTGGCGAAGGCGGCTCACTGGCCCGATACTGACGCTGAGGCACGAAAGCGTGGGGAGCAAACAGGATTAGATACCCTGGTAGTCCACGCCGTAAACGATGAATGCCAGCCGTTAGTGGGTTTACTCACTAGTGGCGCAGCTAACGCTTTAAGCATTCCGCCTGGGGAGTACGGTCGCAAGATTAAAACTCAAAGGAATTGACGGGGGCCCGCACAAGCGGTGGAGCATGTGGTTTAATTCGACGCAACGCGCAGAACCTTACCAGCCCTTGACATCCCGGTCGCGGACTCCAGAGATGGAGTCCTTCAGTTCGGCTGGACCGGAGACAGGTGCTGCATGGCTGTCGTCAGCTCGTGTCGTGAGATGTTGGGTTAAGTCCCGCAACGAGCGCAACCCCCGTCCTTAGTTGCTACCATTTAGTTGAGCACTCTAAGGAGACTGCCGGTGATAAGCCGCGAGGAAGGTGGGGATGACGTCAAGTCCTCATGGCCCTTACGGGCTGGGCTACACACGTGCTACAATGGCGGTGACAATGGGATGCTAAGGGGCGACCCTTCGCAAATCTCAAAAAGCCGTCTCAGTTCGGATTGGGCTCTGCAACTCGAGCCCATGAAGTTGGAATCGCTAGTAATCGTGGATCAGCACGCCACGGTGAATACGTTCCCGGGCCTTGTACACACCGCCCGTCACACCATGGGAGTTGGTTTTACCTGAAGACGGTGCGCTAACCGAAAGGGGGCAGCCGGCCACGGTAGGGTCAGCGACTGGGGTGAAGTCGTAACAAGGTAGCCGTAGGGGAACCTGCGGCTGGATCACCTCCTTTCTAAGGATGGTTCTTCAGAAG